>CAVPVK010000015.1:0-420768 GCA_963709175.1 uncultured Planctomycetia bacterium | reverse complement strand
ATGTCTCCGTCTACTGCGGCAAGCGCGAACTCGATCCCGACGATCCGTGCGGGCAGACCTACGTCAATCCGACCGTGCTGGTCGAGGTCCTCTCGCCGAGTACGGAGCAATACGATCGCGGTACGAAGCCCATGCACTACCGTCGCATCGAGACGCTCAAAACCATCTTGCTGGTATCCCAGGACGAGACCCGCGTCGAGACGCACGTGCGGCAGGGCGACGGAAGCTGGAGTCTGCGGGAGTATGAAGGCATGGACCAAGTCCTTCCGTTGGAGGCAATCAACGCAGAGTTGCCGCTGGCTGCGATCTATCAGGGCGTTGACTTTAGCAGCGATCAATGACGGTGTGTCGCTAAGAACGGATCGGGGTTGGGCCGGCCTGACCTGTCCCTGACGCAATCGAATTTACTGTTCTTTTCGGTCAAGAAGTTCGCGCATGCGGGTCGCCCTTTCGTACTCAAGCCGGCCAACGTACTCCTCAGCCGTCGCGAAACAGTTTTCGGGCAATCGCCCGGCATTCAGGGTATCGCAAATCGCGATCACCCAGCGCCGGTGAAAGTTCTGAATAGTACCAGAGGAAATTCGTGTCCAACCGTGAATCGGCATAGCCCCTCCTTTCCGGGCCGTCTCTCGACCGGCCAGCGTTTCTTATACCGTCTTCTCCGCTACCGCTTCCGCAGGGATTGCCCCCTGACCGCCCAGAGTCGCCGAGCCCAGTACCTCGCCAAGGGTATAGTAGGCGGGAAAGAAATTGGCTGAGCCCACCGGTTTGCTGAGCAAGGGCTTGGCCTCCGAATTGCCGTAAAGATAGAACATGCCGTCTTTCAAAGTTGCATCGCGGATCTGCCCATAGGGCAATACCTCCACGGGGCCGCTAACCAGTCCCAGCATCCGTGCACGGCGGAACTGCACGCCTTGGGGGAGCAACTTCACGTCACTCGTCCACGGCACCGCGCGGCCGCAGCGGAGGTCCTCCAGCATGCGGGCGGAAATGATCTGGGCAACCGTGTCGCGGAGCTCATCAATGTCGGCGTCCATGTTCTGCACGCGGGCGGAATAGGAGATCGCCGCCCGCGGGGCCGCGGAAGGTCAATGCCAGGCGGGTCCCGATGTAGCTGCCTTTGTAGAACATCCGCGTGGCCGCGTACGTCAGCTCCTCGATCTCGTCGTGCCGCAGGCGGAGTTCGTTGTGACCGCGGCGGCGGACCAGCCCCCGTTCGTGACAACGCAGGCGGAATCGCCCGATAGATCAGGCCCAGTGTCATTGACACGGCCGCCGCTGCCAGGAGGATCACGCCCAGCGACATCACATCACGGTCGAAAAGCAGGCAGATTCCCACCGCCCCGCTAATGACCGCCAATACCAAGGCCAGCCATAAACCATCGTTTCTTGCGTCGCTCGAAGAGCAGGCGGCCCAGGCCGGTAGTGTCGTTTTGCGTCGTGGATAGTTGCGGAGCGCCTTCCCGCTTGTGCGCGTTCCACTCGGCGATAAGGGCGGCCAGAATCGGGGCGTTCCTGGTATCGGGCTTGATCCGCGCAGCCGGCTCGTCCTGGCCGGTGCGCCACAAGCAGATCTTGCCGTCATAGACTCCCACCTTGTCGATTTCCGCGAAGGGCAAAATTCGCGTGCTGCTCCCGCGGCCGATGGAGAATTGCGCGGCAGCCAATCTCCAGTCGTCGCCCTCCAGCACGGCGCCGGCAGCCAGCCCCGCCGCCGTCCGCTGCTTTAGATCCTCGATCAGCCGGACGATGAGCGGATCCAGGGGATCGACGGCGGCCACGTTCAGGCGGTTGACCATCTGCATGGGCTCGCTGCCCTCCGTCCAGACCTCAAAGCGGCGGACTTTTCCCTTCAGGAGTCCGGCCGAGAATTTCGGCGTCTGTTTGAGACGGACGGCAACCACCTGATCGTCTCTTACGTCGACGTCCACAGGACCGCCGAGCCAGCGGAATCCGCTGCCGGTGTCGATCACGGTCCGCGCGGCCGCCTGCCAGCGGGCGAACAAGACTTCGTTGACTGCCAACGCGACGATCCCGGCCAGGCAGACAATGACTCCCGGCAGCCTGGCGTTGGGCACCATGGAGGCCAGGCCCATCCCCGTCATCAGGGCGACAACGCCAACGAAGCGGAAGAAATGCCGCAGCCAATCATATTCCAGAATGTTGACAGGGATTCCCTCTGCCACAACCGGTTCTCCAGCGGCTCGAACAGTCACGCCACCCATTTTCTGCGATTCAGACGTAAGGGATAGGGCGGGACAGGGTTGCGCGGGCCATGGTGCGCCTGCGCAAACCGAGTTGCCTTTATTCAAGGTCAATAGTGGAATTGACGATAAGCCGCGACCGCAGGCCCACCATAACGTCCGGTTTGCTGGTCCCACCCTAAGCGGCTCAATCGCAGCACCCATTCTACTGCCTATTCCCCCGATTTGACAACTTCTCCGCGGCGCTTTAGAATCCAGACCATGGCTGGCGTGCCGGAACCGCCCGCCGTCGCTTGGTAAAATGGAATTTATTCCGTTCTATGAATTTTCCGTCGAAGGGAATGAATTCCGTTCTGTGAAGGAGCTTCTATGCCTCAAGCCATTGTGGATCCGGAAGAGTTGCGGCGGTTTGCCCAGAACCTGAGGAAGTTCAGCAACGAGGTCCAGGATCGCGTCACGTCCCTGGGGTCGCAGATGGCGGCCTTGGAACGCACGTGGCGCGACCAGGAGCAAAAGAAGTTCTCCGAGGAGTTCGAGCAGCACATGCGGACGATCGCGCGCTTCGTCGAGGTCATCGAGCACCACGTTCCCTACTTGACTCGCAAGGCCGAGATCATCGACGAATATCTCCAGCAGCGTTAGCAGGCAAACACGATGGCCCAGGCCCGACTCACCCGGATCGAAGCGGTTGCAGAAATGGCCGCAGCGGTCGATGCCTTTCGCAACGAGGCGATGGCGACCGTGGAGGGCCTCGACATGGAGGTCCGCCGCGCGCTGGAGTGGATCCACCACGATCGGTACGAATACTGGAATCACGAGGTCCGCCGCAGTTGGGAGCGGATTACCGCGGCCCGCGTGGCCTTGCAGCAAGCGATGACCGCCCGGCGAGTCGGCGACCACGCGCCGGCCTGCATCGACGAGAAAAAGTCCCTGGCGCGGGCGCAGCGGCGACTGGAGCTTGCCCAGAAAAAGGTCGAGGCCGTGCGGCATTCCGCCCGCGCGATCGATCATGCGGTGGACGAATATCGCGGCGCAAAGACCCCCTTTGCCGCTTGGCTGGAGTCTGAGACGCCCAAGGCCATGGCGGCCTTGCGGCGGATGATGGACAACCTCGAGGACTACCTGGCCCAGCAGGCGGGGAGTTGGCAGACGGGAGGGGGGGCAGGGGAGAGGGGACAGGGGGAGATCACAGAGTCCATTCCGGAAGGCCCATCCGCTTCGCCTCCTTCTCCCCTTCCCCCTTTCTCCCCTGCTCCCCGTCTTCCTCCCGGCGCTACCGTCAATCCCGCTACGAACAGTCCAGCCAATCCCGCAGGAGGCGAACCATGAGGCTTTGGGACCTGACGGGGGGAACGGCCAAGCTAGAATTGGCATTGAAGACGCTGCAGGTGAGGAGTGCCGAAATCAGCGAGGCCTGGAGCGACGAGGCCAACGAGCGCTTCCGGGAGACCTATCTCGAGCCGATCGAGCCGCGGCTGAAAACGATGATCGAGGCTATCCACCGGCTAGCGGAAGTGCTCAATACGGCCCAGCGGCAGTGTCGCGACGAGAATGAATAATAAGAAACCGGCGTGATACCGCACGATGACCGAGCCCTTTCTCTCCCGACGGACCGCAGCAGATCCTTCACGCATTGTGCCAGGCGGCAGCCGAGCGCGTGCCGGCGGAGGAGGCTATCGCAGCCGGGTTCTCATCGCGAAACGAGGCCGCGGAAAACGCCTGCCGGGAAGGACTAGAGATCCTGACGGCCCGCTACGAGGCCGAGAAAGCCGCGGCCCAGGCCGAAGAGGCGGCCTTGCGCAAGGAGGCCAGTGCCCGCTTCGAGCGCGACTTTGCCGCTGCCCAGCGGCAGTATGATGAGGCCCGCCGGGCAGCTGCCGAGCGGTTCGAGAACGAAAAGGCCGCCGCCGAGCAGGAGATGCAAAACGCCCAGTGGGAGGCCAGCACGATTGCCGAAGCCGCCCGCGGCGGATCGGGCGTGAACCTCAAAGACCTGCAATCGCAGTTGGAATCGCGATGGCAGGAATTGCAGACGATCCATCGCCAGGCAGTGGCACTCCTGAATCGCTGGGGGCAGTGGCACGACTTTGTCGACCCGCAGCCGGTCAGCATGTTGCTGGAACGGCATCCCGTGCGCCGCTTCTGCCATGCCTTGGACATGGCCCGCACCCAGTTCCATGCCCTCTCGAGTCTGCTCCTGCCGCGATTCGTCCAGGGCCTGCGGCCGATGGGCATCATGTTGTTGCTGTGGCTCGCGATGATGCCGCCTGCGGGGGTTTTTTTCGGCTGGAATAATATCTTGTACTGGCTTCCGGCCAGCGCCGCGACCGCCATCTTTCTCTTCCTTTCCATCGGCGTGCCTGTCAATTACCTGGCGCGGCGGCGATGTGCCGACTGTTACCTCGCCTTGCGGCGGACAATGCTGGAGGCCGGGCTCGACCGCAACTCCACGCTCGAGATCGCCAAGGGCGACTGCCAGCGATTGATCGACGCCATCGACAGCCGCCAGCGGGCCGACATCGGCCTGGCCAACGAGCGGCTGTTTGCCGCCATGGGCGCGAGCCTCGGCCGGCGGGAGCGGGAGACCGCCGAGATCGAGGCCACCTACCCGCCGCGGATGGCGGCGATTCAGGCCGCCCGGGACCATGTCCTGCAGCAGGCCGACGCCAAGTACCCTCCTTCCTCCACGAAATGGAATGCCGCTACCAGGCCCAATCGGCTGCCTTGCGCGAGGTCCGCCAACAGGCGCTGGCCGCCAGCAAAGCCCAATACGAACGGGAGTGGAACGAAATGGCCCAGCACTGGAACGCAGGCGTCGCGCGTTTCGTGGAAGCGGTGGAGACCATCCGCCAGAACTGCCAGCGACTCTTCCTCGACTTCAGCGCGGCCGATGCCCCGTCCTGGGCGCCGCCGAGCGAAATGCCGGCTGCCGTCCGCTTCGGGCAAATCACCGTGCAACTGGCGAAGATCCGCGGTGGAATCCCCGACGATCCCCGTCTGCGGCCGCCCGCCGCCGAGTATAGCCTGCCGTTGCTCTTGCCGCTGCCCGCCCACTCCCTGCTGTTGCTGAAGGCGGGCGATACAGTCCGCAGCCTGGCCGTCCAGTCGCTCCAGGCCTCGATGCTGCGGCTCTTGACTTCGATGCCGCCAGGCAAGGTCCGCTTCACAATCTTTGACCCCGTTGGTCTCGGCGAGAACTTTTCCGCCTTCATGCATCTGGCCGACTTCGACGAGCAACTCGTCTCCAGCCGTATTTGGACCGACTCGGACCACATCGAGCAACGACTGGCCGACTTGACCCAGCACATGGAAAATGTGATCCAGGTCTACTTGCGCAACGAATTCGGGTCGATCCTCGATTACAACGCCTTCGCCGGCGAGATGGCCGAGCCCTACCGCATCCTGGTCATCGCCAACTTTCCCGCGAACTTCACGGAGACAGCCGTGCAGCGGCTGAAGAGCATTGTCGCCAGCGGCGCCCGCTGTGGCGTCTTCGTGCTGCTTTCCGTCGATTCCACGCTCACGCCGCCGCACAACGTCCGCGTCTCCGACCTGGACACCGGCGCCCTGCTGCTGCGCTGGGAGAAGGGCCAGTTTGTCTGGAAACACCCGGAATACGGTGCGGCGGCCGTCGCTCTCGATCAGCCGCCGGCGCCCGAACGATTCACTGAAATCGTGCGGGCCGTGGGCCACGAAGTCCGCGACGCCGGCCGCGTGGAAGTGCCGTTCAAGTGCATCATCCCCGCCGAAGACGCCTGGTGGAGCGGCGACAGCCGCAGCGGCATCGATGTGCCTTTGGGCCGCGCGGGGGCGATGAAACTTCAGGACCTCGAACTCGGTCGCGGCACATCGCAGCACGTGCTCATCTCCGGCAAGACGGGCTCAGGTAAGTCGACGTTGCTCCACGTCCTGATCACCAACGTCTCCCTCCGTTATAGCCCGGACGAGATCGAATTGTACCTCGTCGACTTTAAGAAGGGCGTCGAGTTCAAAGCTTACGCACGGCACCAGTTGCCGCACGCCCGCGTGATCGCCATCGAGAGCGAGCGGGAGTTCGGCCTGAGCGTGTTGCAGCGGCTGGACGCCGAGCTGCGGAGCCGCGGCGATCAGTTCCGCCGGCTGGGCGTGCAGGACCTGAAGGGGTTCCGCAATTCCCTGCCCGACGAGAAACTGGCCCGCATCCTGCTGATGATCGATGAGTTTCAGGAGTTGTTCGTCGAGGACGACCACATCGCCCAGGAATCGGCGTTGCTCTTGGACCGCCTCGTGCGGCAAGGCCGTGCCTTCGGCATCCACGTGCTCTTGGGTTCGCAAACGCTGGGCGGGGCCTATTCGCTAGCCCGCAGCACCATCGGCCAGATGGCGGTGCGGATCGCCTTGCAGTGCAGTGAAGCCGACGCTCATTTGATCCTTAGTGAGGAGAACACAGCCGCCCGTCTGCTCACCCGGCCGGGCGAGGCAATTTATAACGATGCCAACGGGCTGTTCGAGGGGAACCATCCTTTCCAGATCGTCTGGCTTTCGGACGACGAGCGCGACGACTACCTTCACCGTCTGTCCGAGCTGGGAAAACGCCGGAACGTCCGCCGTCCCCCGCCAATTGTCTTTGAAGGCAATGTTCCTGCCGACCAGGGCGAAAATCCTGAGTTGCAGGCCGCTTTGGCGGCGTATGGCACGGGTGCCTCGCCGGTATCGCCTGACGCCGCGGGGGAGACGCCCGCCGCCGCAGTGACGGAGCCGCGTTTCTGGCTGGGTTCCGCCGTAGCCATCAAGGGGCCGACATCTGCAGCCTTTTCCCGCCAGGCCGGCAGCAACCTGCTCCTGGCCGGGCATCGGGAGGAGGCCAGCCTGGGGGTGATGTCGACGGGACTCATTGCATTGGCCGCGCAACACGTTGCACGTCGGGCCGACGTACCTGGAAAGCCTGACGCACCTGGAAAGCCTGACGTACCAGCAGTGCGCTTCCGCATCCTCGATGGGACACGACCGGAGGCCCCTGAGGCGGGCTACTGGCAGAGGATTGCGGAGGTATTGCCACATGACGTGGTGGTCGGGCAGGTTCGCGAAGCACCAGAGATCCTCAGCGAGATCTTCGCAGAATTGTCTTTCCGGCAACAAGAGGGCAACGACGGCCTGCCCCCGATCTATCTTTTTCTCTATAACCTGGGTCGATTCCGCGATCTGCGAAAAGACGACGATTTTTCCTTTGGACGTGAGGAACAAAAGCCTGCCACGCCCGGTAAGATGTTTGCGGGAATTCTTCGCGAGGGGCCGGCCTGCGGCATTCACACGATAGCTTGGTGCGATTCCTACGCGACGGTAAACCGCCTGCTAGACCGCCAGGGACTCCGCGATTTTGACCTGCGAGTACTCTTCCAAATGAATGCCGGTGACAGCAGCAGCCTGATGGATTCACCCGACGCTGCCCGGTTGGGGGTGCACCGAGCCATTTTTTATGACGGCGGCCGCGGCCAGATGGAGAAGTTCCGTCCCTACGGCCTTCCCTCCCCGGCATGGCTTGCTGAGGTGCGACGGCAACTTTTCCGCCGGGGGTAGCTACTGTGGGTCCTGGGAATGTGGGGAAAAAATACTTGCTAAGTTGGTTGCGGCTTGGTAAAATATTGTTGTAGCGTATGAGATAGCTGTGCAAGTTGGCATAGCGTTCCTGTAAGAACCCGCATTTTAGCGCACACCCATTTCGAGGCAGCGTTTTCTCTCCTAAGCCGTTGACGCCTTCCGCTCGCTCGCAAGCGAACGAGTGAGTCTGCGCGTCGTTCTTGGCTGGGTGCGTTTTCCTTGGTTTCATGCCCGTGGCACGTGCTGCGCGCATTGGGAGATTTGATGGTTTTGTATAGGCAACTGTGATTTTGGCGACCGAGGTTCGAGACCCGCTCGCGCGAGGTGAGAACCAATGATATACACAACATTAGAGCAACATATAAAGGCAAAGCCCCGCAGTTTAGCGGGGATCGTCGCCGACGTCCGCCCGCTGGGATGGCTTTTCCGGGCGGTCAGTTTTGTCGGCATCTTGGCCCTGGCAAGCCTTCCTGCGCTGGCGGCAACCCTGGATTTGACAATCGACAAGCCAGATCTCTCCGCGGGATTTCTCACTGCCAGCTTCGATGCGACGACCCGCGTTTTCAGTGCCGATGGGTGGCCCATTTCGTTCGATCTGAACGGCAATTCTTCGATGATCGACGGCGGCCAGTATACGTTGACCACGCAACTTGGCCTGGGCGACCAGGCTGTTTCGGGCAATTTGGACATTACTGGCACAATCCCCGGATTGGCGACGAGTGGAATGCTTCTAACGGGTACACTTGCCCAGTTTGGATTTATGCCGGTTGGGGGAGACATTTTTGAATTCGTTTTCGACCCGACCGGAGGCGATTTGGCACGGTATTACCCAAGCGGCACCGACGTTGTCCTGGATGCGGTGAATTCCGAGTTTGACGGCAGCTTCGCCAATAGCTTCAGTTCCAGTCCCGTCTTGAGTATCGCGGACAATGGCTCCGTAGTGCCCGAGCCGTCCAGTGCGGCCCTCTTGCTTATTGCCGCAGTGCTTGGCGCGTCCTCGCTTCTTCTTTCTCCCTCGGCGCACGCTTGCGAGTCGCTGAGAAGCGGCGATTCGCACGTTGAGCGGAAGTGGAAGCGAGCAGCTCCTCGTTTGCGCTTCATAGCCGCGGTTTGACAATTATTTCCCAGTTAATTAAGATGCATGAATTGAGTTGACATCGTGGTTTTTGCATCTCGGTGGGATTGCGTAAGGGCAGCAGGCTGCCCACAGGGACTTCTTGAGTTTCATGTTGCGCGCGTTCACTCCCTCCCAGTTAAATCGTCGTCGTTCAAAAGGCTTTGGAATCTCAAATCTATTTCGCAGCATTTTTGCGGCGGACGAGAGATCGAGACGCAATCCGCAAGCGGTGAAAAGGCGATTGCGCCTAGAGCCCTTGGAAAATCGGCGGCTTCTCACGTTGCTGGGCGTCGCCCCCGGTTATCCGTTGATTTTCTTCGATAGCACCGGCAATCTTCAGTACACGGCCGCCACCCATGCGCTAGAGGTTACCGCCACCCCGCTCTCGCTCTTGCTCAGCGCCAGTTCTACGCCGGCTACTATCACGGGCAACGCTGCTCTCGACATCAACGCCCTGGTTGACAACTCGGGCAATCTCATCGGCGGCAACGGCAACCCTAATTTCCAAGTGACGGGCACTGTCGTCATCAACGGCAACACCGATTCCGGCACACTTCTCACAGGCAATGTCCTGCAATTCGGTTACCAATACAACAGCGGCACGAGCACTCCGCAATTCGACTTCCGTTTCCAGTTCACAGGTGGCCTGCTACAGTCGTACTACGTCGGCGCGGATATCGGCGTGACGATGGACAGCGAGAACTCCAACTTCACCGGTAGTTTTGGAAGTGACTTTAGCGGAGGCGCCAAAGGGGAAGTTGGCCCTAGCGAAGCGATCAGCACCAGCCAGACGCCGGCCGCGGCCTACGTGGGCCAGTCGATCAGCGACACTGCCACGGTGACCGGCCTGGCCAACCCCAGCAGCAATGACACGGTGACGTTCCGGCTGTATGACAACAACAGTGCCAGTGGCACCCCGCTGTACACGTCGCCGCCGGTGACGGTGACCGTCAGCGGCAGCACGGCCACGGCGACGGCGCCCGGCTACACGACTACCGCCGTGGGCACGGACTACTGGGTGGCGACATTCAACGGCGACGCGAACAACGCCGCCGTCAGCAGCGGCCCGACGGCGGAGGCGGTGAACGTGGACACGATCAGCACCAGCCAGACGCCGACCGCGGCCTACGTGGGCCAGTCGATCAGCGACACCGCCACGGTGACCGGGCTGGTCAGCCCCGACAGCGGCGATACCGTGACCTTCAGGCTGTACGACAACAACACTGCCAGCGGCACGCCGCTGTACACGTCGTCGCCAGTGACGGTGACCATCAGCGGCAGCACGGCCACGGCGACCGCGCCCGGCTACACGACCACCAGCGTGGGCACGGACTACTGGGTGGCGACGTTTCAGCGGCGACACGAACAACGCCGCCGTCACCAGCGGCCCGACGGCGGAGGCCGTGAACGTGGACACGATCAGCACCAGCCAGACGCCGACCGCGGCCTACGTGGGCCAGTCGATCAGCGACACCGCCACGGTGACCGGGCTGGTCAGCCCCGACAGCGGCGATACCGTGACCTTCAGGCTGTACGACAACAACACCGCCAGCGGCACGCCGCTGTACACCTCGTCGCCGGTGACGGTGACCATCAGCGGCAGCACGGCCACGGCGACCGCGCCCGGCTACACGACCACCGCGTGGGCACGGACTACTGGGTGGCGACTTTCAGCGGCGACACGAACAACGCCGCCGTCACCAGCGGCCCGACGGCGGAGGCCGTGAACGTGGACACGATCAGCACCAGCCAGACGCCGACCGCGGCCTACGTGGGCCAGTCGATCAGCGACACCGCCACGGTGACCGGGCTGGTCAGCCCCGACAGCGGCGATACGGTGACCTTCAGGCTGTACGACGACAACACCGCCAGCGGCACGCCGCTGTACACGTCGTCGCCAGTGACGGTGACCATCAGCGGCAGCACGGCCACGGCGACGGCGCCTGGCTACACGACTACCAGCGTGGGCACGGACTACTGGGTGGCGACTTTCAGCGGCGACACGAACAACGCCGCCGTCACCAGCGGTCCGACGGCGGAGGCCGTGAACGTGGACACGATCAGCACCAGCCAGACGCCGACCGCGGCCTACGTGGGCCAGTCGATCAGCGACACCGCCACGGTGACCGGGCTGGTCAGCCCCGACAGCGGCGATACGGTGACCTTCAGGCTGTACGACAACAACACTGGCAGCGGCACGCCGCTGTACACGTCGTCGCCAGTGACGGTGACCATCAGCGGCAGCACGGCCACGGCGGCCGCGCCCGGCTACACGACTACCAGCGTGGGCACGGACTACTGGGTGGCGACGTTCAGCGGCGACACGAACAACGCCGCCGTCAGCAGCGGCCCGACGGCGGAGGCGGTGAATGTGGACACGATCAGCACCAGCCAGACGCCGACCGCGGCCTACGTGGGCCAGTCGATCAGCGACACCGCCACGGTAACCGGGCTGGTCAGCCCCGACAGCGGCGATACCGTGACCTTCAGGCTGTACGACAACAATACTGGCAGCGGCACGCCGCTGTACACGTCATCGCCGGTGACCGTGACCATCAGCGGCAGCACGGCCACGGCGACCGCGCCCGGCTATACGACTACTAGCGTGGGTACGGACTACTGGGTGGCGACCTTCAGTGGCGACACGAACAACGCCGCCGTCAGCAGCGGTCCGACGGCAGAGGCGGTGAACGTGGACACGATCAGCACTAGCCAAACGCCGACCGCGGCCTACATGGGCCAGTCGATCAGCGACACCGCCACGGTGACCGGCTTGGTCAGCCCCGACAGCGGCGATACGGTGACCTTCAGGCTGTACGACAACAACACTGGCAGCGGCACGCCGCTATATACGTCGTCGCCGGTGACGGTGACCATCAGCGGCAGTACGGCCACGGCGACCGCGCCCGGCTATACGACTACCAGCGTGGGCACGGACTACTGGGTGGCGACTTTCAGCGGCGACACGAACAACGCCGCCGTCAGCAGCGGTCCGACGGCAGAGGCGGTGAACGTGGACACGATCAGCACCAGCCAAACGCCGACCGCGGCCTACGTGGGCCAGTCGATCAGCGACACCGCCACGGTGACCGGGCTGGTCAGCCCCGACAGCGGCGATACGGTGACCTTCAGGCTGTACGACAACAACACTGGCAGCGGCGCGCCGCTATATACGTCGTCGCCGGTGACGGTGACCATCAGCGGCAGTACGGCCACGGCGACCGCGCCCGGCTATACGACTACTAGCGTGGGTACGGACTACTGGGTGGCGACCTTCAGTGGCGACACGAACAACGCCGGCGTCAGCAGCGGTCCGACGGCAGAGGCGGTGAACGTGGACACGATCAGCACCAGCCAAACGCCGACCGCGGCCTACGTGGGCCAGTCGATCAGCGACACCGCAACGGTGACCGGCCTGGTCAGCCCCGACAGCGGCGATACGGTGACCTTCAGGCTGTACGACAACAACACTGGCAGCGGCACGCCGCTATATACGTCGTCGCCGGTGACGGTGACCATCAGCGGCAGTACGGCCACGGCGACCGCGCCCGGCTATACGACTACTAGCGTGGGCACGGACTACTGGGTGGCGAGTTTCAGCGGCGACACGAACAACGCCGCCGTCACCAGCGGTCCGACGGCGGAGGCGGTGAACGTGGACACGATCAGCACCAGCCAGACGCCGACCGCGGCCTACGTAGGCGAGTCGATCAGCGACGCCGCGACCGTGACCGGGCTGGTCAGCCCCGACAGCGGCGATACGGTGACCTTCCGGTTGTACGACAACAACACTGCCAGCGGCACGCCGCTATATACGTCGTCGCCAGTGACGGTGACCATCAGCGGCAGCTCGGCCACGGCGACCGCGCCCGGCTACACGACTACCGCCGTGGGCACGGACTACTGGGTGGCGAGTTTCAGCGGCGATACAAACAACGCCGCCGTCAGCAGCGGCCCGACGGCAGAGGCGGTGAACGTGGACACGATCAGCACCAGCCAGACGCCGACCGCGGCTTACGTGGGCCAGTCGATCAGCGACACCGCCACGGTGACCGGGCTGGTCAGCCCCGACAGCGGCGATACGGTAACCTTCCGATTATACGACAACAACACCGCCAGCGGCACGCCGCTGTACACGTCGTCGCCGGTGACGGTGACCATCAACGGCAGCACGGCCACGGCGACCGCGCCCGGCTACACAACCACCGCCGCAGGCACGGACTACTGGGTGGCGAGTTTCAGCGGCGACACGAACAACGCCGCCGTCAGCAGCGGCCCGGCAGCGGAGGCGGTGAACGTCCAGTCGAACGCTATCGTGATTGGCATGGATAAGAGTCCGCTGACTTCGCAATCCGTCGAGGTTATCGATCCCAACACCGGCACGGTGTTAACGCAATTCGTCCCCTATAGCAGCAATTTTCAGGGAGGCGTTCGCGTCGCGACTGGGGACCTCGGCGATAACGGAATCGACGACATCGTGACCGTGCCAGGCCGGGGCGGCCTGCCCGTCGTTCACGTCTATAGTGCGACGGGGACCCTGCTGACGGAGTTCCAGGCGTATCCGTCGTCGGTTGACGGCGGCTTGCAAGTGGCCGTGGCCGACGTTACGGGCGACGGATTGCCCGACATCATTACCGTCCCTAGCTACGGTCCCGCCGAGGTGCGGGTTTTCAAGAATCTCGGCCTGGTGAACGGTGTGCCTACGTTTGACAGCACCCCCTACCTGGATTTCCTGGCCTTCCCCTCCTCATTTATTGGCGGCGCGTCGATAGCCGCGGCCGGCGTCGGAAGCACGCCCAATGGTGACGCGGAGATTATCGTCGGCAGCGGCGCCGGAATGGCGGCCACAGTCGAGGTTTTCGACGTCAGCAGCCTGACCACAACCAGCCCGGCGGTTCAAGCGACGCCCCTCGCAACGTTCAATCCGTTCAGTACGTCCACGATGACCTTTTACGGCGGAGTGTCGCTGGCGGTGGCCCAGTTCACGGCGAATTCCCTGCCCGATATCGTGGTGGGGGCGGGCGCGGGCGGCCAATCCATGGTGGAGGTCTGGGGCTGGAACAGCGGGACCGACACGCTAGCAAAGCTGGCCGGCGCCGGCGAGGGCTTTGCCGCCTTTACCGATCCGAGTTCCAATGCACCCATCCAGCTCACGACCCTCAGCAATGCTAACGGCATCGCGAATGCGATTGTTGTTGTGCAAGGGCCTGGGGGAACGACGAATCAAGTCGTCGAGTTCGATGTCCTCAGCAGCTCGCCGCTTACCCTCTCGTCGGCCAAGGTGGTTCCTGGCGAATTTATCGGTCCCTACACCGTGGCTGCCATCAACCTCACAACGTCCAGCTCGTCGACGAGCAACGGGTCGTCCGGCACGGCCGATGCAGACCCGCCGACCTCGATCAGTGCAACATCGACCGCCCTGCCGGGAATTTCCGGCCTTCTGGCGATTGCTCCTTCTTCCGTGACCACGACAACGGCAACGTCGGCGAATTCTTCAACTCCGATTTCGGCCGCGACGGATGTTAGCGCGGCCAGCAGCCAATCTGACATGCAGTCCGCCGCGGCGGATGCCGGCGTGGTTCAGATCGCCAGCAACGCAGCGGCCCCGGTGACCGGCGAAGACGAAGAATCGACCGCTTCGGTGCAAGTCCCTAGCATGTTCAGTCTCCTTGCCATTCGTCCGAGCCAGCCGTCGTCATCGTCCGACGATACGGCGGTCGTCGCGGCTCCGGTGGCGAGTATCTCGACTGGTAACGCAGCCGTCAACCAGCCGATCATCCTCACAGCGACAACGGCTGGTGTGGCGAGCCCCGCCGCGACAACGCCGGCCGCGTCGGTGTCGGCGCCAGCGAACAGGGTAACGCTAGCAACGCAGGTACCAGCGATAGCGGTGGTACAAACACAGGCCAATGCCGTGCAGGTTCCGACGATATCGAACTTGCTGGGTATTTCGCTTCAGGGGTTCTTGGCATCTTCGCAGGCCGACGCCAGCACTTTCGCCGCCGCGACGCCCCCTAGTTCTTCTACGCCAAAAACCGTGGCCGTGAGCGGTAGCCCATCTCTTGGCCAAGAATTGCGGCCGTCGTCGGCGACGCCGGTTGCGTCCGCACAGATCCCGAATCAAACGGCGGCCGCCGCAATGCTATCAACGACAACGCCGGACCAGAATTCGGCCGCACCGCCGCAACTGCCCGATTGGTTCTTCGCCATGCTGGCTGACGCTTAGGTCCGGACACCTACCATCGCGCTTCCAAAGCGAGGTTAACTCCGTGCAACAACAGGCCGCCATCGCTATGGAGATGGTTGCCGCTGGGACTCGCGGCGAAATTGAAATCGAGTTGATCGGGTGCCAGCGCCAGGTTATCGACAAAAATCACGTCGTAGCCGGCCTTGACGCTCCAGGCATCGCTCAGCCGGTAGATGCCCGAAAGATCGATTTCTCCCACAAACGCCGTGGTCACGCCAAAGGCCGAAGTGCTCGGCCGCAAGGCGAAGTTCGGAAAATCCGTCGCCGATTGGGTCTGGCCGGCGTCGTTGCTGTAAACGCCCGCCTTGCCGGTCAGTTCCCAGCCAAAACGGTTCACAGTGCGCCGCAGGCGAGCGCCGACCTGTCCGCCCCACAAGTGGTTGCTGGCCTGGATATCGTAGTCGCCGCTTTCCACGCCGCCAGCTTCGCGGCGATTGACGCCGATGTTCAGCGAATCATTGATGTTGATGAAGCGGATGCCGGCAAACCACTCGATACTCGCGCACACGGACCGGCCACAGGAGGGCTGGCCACAATCACTGCAGCAATCGCAGTGGCTGCAACAGCAGCAACAAGGGAAATTCAATTCAAAACTGTTCACCCGCGAGGAATAGTCGCTCACGGTATGGTCCTGGTTGACGAAGACGTTTCCGACCAAATTATTGGGAAAGGTCAGGAAGCTTGTCGTGGCGGGCTTGTCTGTGACGTCCTCAGCGTCCCGAAAGAAACCGGAGTAGGTGAACTCAACGGCCAGTCCGTTGCATAGCCGCGCACCGAGCATCACTCGTAGGCCCGGGTCAAAACCACTGTCCACATCGCCGGTTGATTGATACGTGACACCCGTGTTGGCATCAACCAGAATCGGCTGGTCGTGGATCTTGGCGACCTCCTGGAAGAAGAGGGCTTCCACCTCGCCATAGAAACAAGGGCAGGGCCGGCAGGTCAGGCAGCCGAGGCAGCTGTCCTGGCGGTTTGCCGGGCATGCGGGCGTCGGTTCGTCCTGGCAGCAGCCGTCGTCGCTGGGCTCAGGGGCCGGCTTAACCATCGGGTCGACGATCGCCGGCTCTGGGCTAACACGACTACCAGTGGCTGTCCGTGGCGAGCTAGCGTCATCAGCAGCCTCGAGCGGAACGATACACGCTACTAAGAGCATGGCTACGCGCAGCCACCAAGAAGAGTACGCATCGGCATTGCACCCCCTACCGTTTACTTGATCCGCATATGAGGATCGGTAGGATTCTCTTGCCTAGTGCATACAAAATCTCAGGATCGGCAGTTTTTTCCGATCGGGTGCAGAGAATTGCCGAGCGCCGGCATAACCGGAATAACCGAAAAACCGGCCGCATTCTAACCAGATAGCGGCTCTTTCCTAGATTCAATGGTGCGTTTCTCCCGCCCCCAAGAAAGAGAAAAGGGCCACCGATTGTTGATGGCCCTCCGCTTTCGGGGACGTTCTGTACGAAACCTATCTAAGCCGAGCCGTTCGCTTCCGCCAGATAAACCCAATCAGACCCGCGAAACCGGCACAGACCATCGCCAACGAGGACGGTTCTGGAACCCCCACTGGTGTGTAGTTGTAGGTCACGGTCGCAGTCAACGAAGCAGATGGATCTCCTGTTGCCAAAGCATATGTCACCGCGTCTTGTGGAGAATACATGATACCAGTTACTGTTGACGTCGATGCAGGAAACGAAACATTTCCGGTCCCGACGAAATCACCGATCTGGGCGGTAGGAACGTCGTATGGAGTGGTGGAAGCCGAACCTGAGCCGGTCGCGCCGGTAATTGTGTTGCTGCCAGATACATAGGGCAGATTCGCGAATGGGTAACCAGCGCTCACGGTGAGCGTGGGCATGGTCAGGCCCATGGATCCCGATGAGATGTCAAACGTCGTATTGGTGCTAGCGGTTCCGCTGGAATTATTTGGCGAACCGATTTGGCCGGAGATATTGCCCACAGTAAGCGTCGAACTCTCACTCCCGGTAAAGGTCACGACCACCGAAGTGAGCGTTCCAAGACTGGGGTCAAATTGCGGCACCGAGACACTTGCCGTATTCGAAGACCAGTCCGTAGCAGCCGCGTAGCTCCCAGAGACCTGAAGCATATCCGCACGGGCAACCCCCTCGGCGCCGACAACTATGCCTACCAACGCTGCAAAACAAAAGACTCTAGAACTCACGTTATAAACCTCCCCGAAGCCAGAACCGTCGAAAACCAACACCTGATTGCAATTATTCCAATCCAATACCACAAAACGAAACATCGGAAACAATCCCCGGCCGAAGGAAGCAAATATATGCTGCAGCTTACCCAGGCACGGGTACAAGAATAGAGAACCTCCCCCGCGCCATTACAACGCTTGAGACTTCTCTATCTTAAAGAATGCACTTCAGGCCTCCCACCACACAATGGTGTTCTTACCTAAAGCGCTAACGCTGCCTCGTAGTATGGTTTTCTGCTCGGTGTTCAGCGCCAGTCGAGTGCGCTACCATCGGAAACTCCTCGTATTAAACCGCAACCCTACCATTTTGTCAAGCACTTTGAGCCGCTGACGAGAAATAATTTCGAGAATCAGATGCCCTGCACAGACTGCATACCCCCGCAGGGCAACGAAGACGTGCAATAACGAGGCACAATCTGCCCCTGACGAATTAAAATACCCCCCACGATGAGTATTTGACGGTTTCCGTATAGAATGGTACCTTGAATAGAGTACACGCACAAGATCTTTGAAGAGCTCTTACTGACGATGTCCACCGCCCCGTCACAGACTGATCCAACGCCGGAATACGCCGGGATACGGCTAGTGCGGCGTTCTTTATTGGACCGCTATCTAATTGCGGCTGCGGCGACGTTGCTGGTCGCGGTTGTGCGATGGTATCTTGACCCCGTGCTGGGCACCGCCGCCGCTTTTGCCATCTTCTATATTGCAATCATCTTCACAGCATGGTGTTGCGGATTCGGGCCCGCACTAGCGGCCCTTGCCATTGGCTGGTGCCTGGCGAGTTACCTTTTCGACAGTACCCGAGGCCACCTGGCGGTTTATACCTTCCGCAACCAGGTGGCCTGTACGGTTTATGTGGCCGTCGGCGTCTACCTGGCCTACTTGATCGATTGGTTGACCCGCGACATCGCACGGAGGCGGCAGGTCGAACGCGATTTGCGGACAAGCCAGGAGCAGTTACAATTGCGTCAGATGGAATTGGCCCACATGTCGCGGTTGAGCGTGATGGGCGAAATGGCCGCGAGCCTGGCCCACGAACTGAACCAGCCGTTGCATGCCGCCAAGAACTATGCCCGTGGGAGCATTCGCCGCTTGCTCAAAGACCCTGAGCATGACGCGGAACTGATGGCGGTACTGGAGCGGATCGGGGAGGAGGCCGATCGCGCCGCCAAAATTCTCCGCCGCATTCGCGACTTCGTGCAAAAAACTGGCCCGCACGTCTCCGCCGTTTCGCTGAGCGATCTCGTTCAGGATGCTGTAGCAATTATCAACCTCGAACGGAAGCGAAGCCTTGCCACCGTTGTCTGTGAACCTGGGCTCGAACTGGCGCCCGTAAGGGCAGACCCGATCCAGATCGAGCAGGTCGTAGTGAACCTCGCTCGCAACGGGTTGGAGGCGATGCAGGAGACGCCCGCAGGGCAGAGGGTATTGAGAGTTGGCACCCGTTGTTGCGACGATCGGACCGTTGAGGTCTTCGTGTGCGATCGTGGCAAGGGCATTGGCGAGCAGGAGCGCGGCAAGGTCTTTGAGCCATTTTTCACTACCAAACCGGAAGGCATGGGCATGGGCTTGGCCATCAGCCGCTCGATCATCCAGGCCCACGATGGTCGCCTGTGGTTTAGTGCCAACGAGGATGGAGGTTGCACGTTCCACTTCACCCTGCCTGTCGCCGAGGGGTTGGTGGCCCAACCGCGGCCGGCCTCGGAAAGCGGGCCGATGGAAACGATACTTGATCCGATTTCTGAGGAGTTTTGAAGTATGGTCGCCAATCCCACGGTTTTCGTCGTCGATGACGACCCCGGCGCCCTGGAATCGCTGCGGTGGATGCTCGAGCAGGCTGATATTCCCGTCAAAGCCTACGGTTCCGCCCGCGAGTTCCTCGACGGCAACCAAGGAGAGGCGACCGGCTGCCTCGTGCTGGATGTGCGAATGCCGGAGATGGACGGTCTGGCCTTGCAGAAGGCCCTCCGCGACCGCAAGGTTCGCTTGCCGATTATTTTCATCACGGCCTATGGCGATGTGCCTTCCTGCGCCGAGCCTTCCGCGAGGGGGCGGTCGATTTTCTGGAAAAACCGGTCAACGACAAAGTGCTATTGGACCACATCGAACGACTTTTCGTCCGGCAGCGCCAGCGCGGCGACGCCGCGGCGGACAAGAGTTTCGGCCGTCGCTTGAGCCTGCTCACCCCTACGGAAACCGACGTGCTGGAGGCCTTGATCGATGGCAAGAGCATCAAGGAAATCGCCCGGGCCCGCAAGGTCTCGGTGCAGACGGTTTGGCGTCACCAGGTGAACATTTTTCAGAAGATCGGCGTCGACAACCAGGTTGAACTGGTGCGAGCGGCCACGCAGTGGCAACTTCAAGGGGCCGAGCCGGGAGCTTTGCCCGAGCCCTGACAGCGCCGCAAACTGTCCCGCATTTGCTCGGCCAGCGTTTGTTGCGACGTGTCGGCCGTGCCGATGTTCGTCAGGACCCATTGATATTGTTCTGCGGCCGCCGCGAATTGCTTCAATGCCTCATAGGACACGCCGAGGTTTTGGTGCGTATCCTGGTCGCCGGACTCGATAGCCAGCGCGGCCTTGTACTGCTCGACGGCTTCCTGATGACGGCTGGCGGCGGCCAGGGCCAATCCCAGGTTGAAGTGGGCGACGGTGTTGGCATACATCGAAATATCGCGATTCCATAGCGTTTCGCTGTTGCGCCAATAACTGGCCTCTTGCCAGGCTGCGACGGCCAGCGCCGCGACGATTCCGACCGCCGCAAGCCCCAGGCATCCCCGCAAGAGCCGCACTACCCGCCCTCCATCGGATGGAAATGGCACACTGTCCTCGCAAGGCGGCTGCCCACAGGCTTCGACGCAGGAGAGCCCTCCAAGCCCGTCCTTGCCGTACGCTCCTTCTGCCCCTTCGACAACACTAACCGGAAGCGGGCGCCATGGGCCCATGGTTGGCGAGGAGCCTTCGCCGACCGTGGGTGTGGCGCTCTTCGGTGCCTCGGCATTAGGACCGACCAGCCAATCCGCCAAACCCCCTCCGGCCCAAACCAGGCCCCATGCCAGGCCGATCTGCGGCAAGTACATATAGCGGTCCGCCATCGACTGCCCGCCAACCTGCACCAGTCCGATTACGGGGACGAGCATGCCAAGATACCACAGCCAGCCCATGAGTAAATATGGGGCCCGTCTGCGGCAAAGAAACAGGCCGGCCGAAATGGCTAGAAGGATGCCAGCCTTCTTCCAGGCTTCGCTCGGAGAGAAACCGCCGCTCGGAAGTGGATACAAAACGGCCAGTCGCTGCGGCCAGAAAGAACAGCCCAGGTAATTGGCGTACGCGATGACGGAGTTGGCGATTCGGGCCGGAAAAGTAACCTCCTCCAGCGAACGGATGGCGCCGACCTGCGTATGGAGGGTCAATGCAGAGCCTGCCAGCGACAACATCAGCAAGGGAAGCTTCTCCATCATCAGACAACGCGGTGATTTGCAGCGTCGCAACGGCCAATAGTCTAACAGCAACAGAATCATCGGTAACGTCACCAACATCGGCTTGGCCAGCAATCCCAGCGCAAACAAAAGGCAAACAGTCGCATATCGTCCCTTCGCCCGAGCGCCGCGGACATAACGAAAGTAGACTGCCGCCACTCGCCGTGCCTGATGGATGGTCCGCACTACCGATCGGGAGCATGTTCTTTCACTTCGAACCCATCGCTGCGGCGGCAGCGACTGCACGTATCGTACATAGGCCCCCAGCGTGAGGAAGAAGAACAAGCCGCTGAGCACATCCTTGCGTTCCGCGATCCAGGCCACCGATTGGACGTGTAGTGGATGGACGGCAAAGACCGCGGCCAACAAGGCGCTGGGCCAGAGACACCCGGTCATCCGCCGCGTCACCAGAAAGAGCAGCATCGCATTCAGCGCATGCAGAAGGATATTGACCGCATGGTGCCAGCCGGGCCTCAGCCCGAACAACTGGCAATCAAGCATATGCGAATAGGTCGTAAGCGGGTGGTAGGTGTAGCCGTGCCAGTGCCAGACGAAGTATTGGAATCCGTGCCAGGTAAATCCTTGATTTAGATGATCGTTGTCGTAGACGTAGTTGTCATCGTCGTAGTTGACAAAATCGTAATTCAGCGTCTGGCAGAAAACCAAGACCACGGCGAGAACCAGCAATCCGCAGACTGCGGCAATCAGGCTGCGGCTCTCCTTCGTAGAACGGAGTTCATTCCGTTCCGTGCGTAAAACGGAATTCATTCCGTTCCTCTTGCGGTCATTACTGGCGAGTCAAGCGGTTGAGGCGCCCGATTACTCGGCGCGGATCCTCCGATGATATTAGCAGGCCTGACTCTGTCATGCAAATCAACGGAATAAATTCCATTCTACGCGGAAACGGAAGGAATTCCGTTCTACTGATAGTACGCCCGATACCACTCGATGAACCTGGCAATCCCCTCTCGCAAGGGCGTGCGCGGGCAAAAGCCGGTGTCGCGGACGAGATCTTCCACGTCGGCATAGGTCTCCGGCACGTCGCCTAGTTGCATGGGCAGGAACCGCTTCTCGGCCTTCCTTCCTAAGCACTGCTCGACCAAGGCGATCATTTCCAGCAGCTCCACCGGCTCGTGGTTGCCGATGTTATAAACGCGATAGGGCGCGTTGCTCGTGCCGGGATCGGGCCGTTGGCTGCTCCATTGCGGATCGGGCTGGGCGGTGCGGTCCAGCACGCGGAGCAGGCCCTCGACGATGTCGTCAATGTAGGTGAAGTCGCGCCGCATCTGTCCTTGGTTGAAAACGTCGATTGGCCTTCCGGCGAGAATCGCCCGGGTGAAGAGGAACAGCGCCATGTCAGGCCGGCCCCAGGGCCCGTAAACGGTGAAGAACCGCAGCCCGGTTGTCGGCAGCCGAAAGAGGTGGCTATAGGTATGGGCCATCAGCTCGTTGGCCTTTTTCGTGGCCGCGTAGAGGCTCACGGGATGGTCGACGTTCTGGTGAACCGAGAAAGGCATTAGCGTGTTGGCCCCGTAGACCGAACTTGAAGAGGCATAGACCAGGTGCATGACGCCCGAATGCCGGCAACCCTCCAGGATGTTGGTAAAGCCAACCAGGTTGCTGTTGATGTAGGCCGCGGGGTTTTCCAAGGAATAGCGAACGCCCGCCTGTGCCGCCAGGTTCACGACCAGGTCGAATCGCTCCTTCTCGAACAGTTGGGCGATCGCGGGACCATCGGCCAGATCAAGCTTCACGAAGCGGAAACCCGGCTCGGCCTGCAACTGCGCGAGGCGGTCGAGCTTCAACTGCACCGAGTAGTAGTCGTTGACGTTGTCCAGCCCGACGACTGCATCGCCGCGGGCCAGCAATCGCCGGACAGTGTGGAAGCCAATGAAGCCGGCTGCACCGGTAACGAGGATTTTTGCCATGTCACGCCTTGACGATCTTCTCCCGCCCGTGCACCACCTTCTTTGTAGCATTCCGCGTATCGACGACCAACCGGGCGTGCTCGACAATGAAGTCGTAGTCGTAGGCCGTATGGTCTGTGGCGATCAACACGGCATCCTGCGCGGCCAGGTATTCGGCCGTCAGGGGACAACTGGCCATTTCCGGCAACTCGTAGTGCCGCATCCGCGGTAATCGCGGCACGTGCGGATCGTTATAGGTCAACGCGGCGCCACCGGCCAGCAGCGATTTCATCAACTCGAAGGAAGGGCTCTCCCGCGGATCGTCGACGTCCTTCTTGTAGGCCACGCCCAGCAGGGCAATCTTGCTGCCCCGCAACGGCTTGCTGAACTCATTCAACGCCTCGACCAGCCGGTGGATCACGTATTCGGGCATGGCCGTGTTGATTTCCCCGGCCAACTCGATGAAACGCGTCGTCATGCCGTTCCGCCGCGCCAACCAGGTGAGATAGAATGGGTCGATGGGAATGCAATGGCCGCCCAGCCCCGGACCGGGATAAAACGCCTGGTATCCGAAGGGCTTGGTTCGGGCGGCGTCGATCACTTCCCAAACGTCGATGCCGATCCGCATGAAGAGCATCTTCAGTTCGTTGACCAGGGCAATATTGACCGAGCGATAGGTATTTTCCAGGATCTTGGCAGCCTCGGCCACTTCGCAACTGGAGACCGGCACAACCTGGGCCATGGCCTGGCCATAGAGCAACTCGGCCAGCCGTCCGCTCTCCGCGTCGATCCCGCCCACGACCTTGGGAATGCGCTCGGCCGTGTAGTTCTGATTGCCCGGGTCCTCCCGCTCAGGACTGAAGGCCAGGAAGAAATCGCTGCCCGCTTGCAGGCCGCCCTTTTGCAAAATCGGCAGCACGACCTCCCGCGTCGTGCCGGGATAGGTCGTGCTTTCCAGGACCACAAGCTGCCCAGGCCGCAAGACCGCGGCAATTTGCTGGGCCGTCTGCTCGATGTACGTCAGGTCGGGGTCACGGCTTTCATTCAACGGGGTGGGAACGCAGATCAACAAAGCATCCGGCTCGCACAGCCGCCGCATGTCGGCCGTGGGGAGGAAAGTGGCGTCGGCGACATACCGGCTTATCCACTCGGAGGGAATATGCTTGATGTAGCTGCGCCCGGCCAAGAGTTGCGTGACTTTGGCCCCATCGACGTCGAATCCCATGGTACCGAAGCCAGCCCCAATAAAGGCCCGGATCAGTGGCAGACCGACATAGCCCAAGCCAATGACACCAACTTTAGCGGTCTTGCCTTGAATTGCCTGTTCGAGCGAGGAACTGCTCATGAGGAATGCTCACATAGGTTGTTGCTAATCGCGGAACTAAAGATAGGCCGCCCGTCGGCCTATCCAACAATTATAGTTTGTCGGCGAGGTTGCAGGCACACTGGAATTTCCAATTATCGGCTCTTAGCCTTCGGCATCGTGGGATAAACCGCTACCACTCCACCGATTCCAAGTATCGCAAGCTGTGGGGGATCTGCTCCACGGACGTAGGCGATTCATCTTCTATGAAGTAGTACTTCACGCCCACCTTCTGCGCAGCCTGCAGAAGTTTGGGCCAGTTGACCTGGCCTGTGCCGATCGCCACGTCATTGGTCACCGCGGTACCGCCCGAGAGGCCACCCAGGGGCACGCCTTTCTTCAGATCCTTCAAATGCATGAGCAACCAACGCCCAGGAAATTTTTCCAGCAAGCGAACCGGATCTTGACCGGGGAACACGACCCACATCACGTCCATCTGGAAATAGACCGTACCGGGATTGGTTTTTTTCACCAGCAGATCGAATAGTGTCCCCTGGCCGAACGGTTCAAATTCGTAGCCGTGCGTGTGGTAGTAGAACTTGATGCCGTGCCGGGCCAAAGCCTTGCCCGCCCTATTGAACACGGCTGCCGCTTCAAGGCACGCCTTCTCACTGAATCGTCCCTCGTGCGGGATCCAGGCACAGCCAACGTAAGGCAGTCCCAGGGCCTTGGCATCGCGGACCACACCTTCGACATCGTTGCAATACCGATCATAAGCACAGTGCATGCCGATCGGGACCAGGCCGCGACGGTCAAGCTGGGCCTTGAATTCCGCCGGCGTCAGGTTGCCGAGGGCGGCAACTTCCACGTATTTGAAGCCCATCGCTTGGGCCTTGTCGAGTGTGGCTGCTACGCCCTCTTTTTGTTGCATGTCGCGAAGGCTGTAAAGTTGCAATCCGGTCGGGCCATGGTAGCACTTGCTGGTCCCCACGCCGTCGGCAAGCGCTACTTGGAGGCAAACGGCCGTCGATAAGCAAATTGCGGTTACGTAAGAAAATGGCCTGAACATGAGGTCGGTCTCCGTGGGAGGGAAGGTGCAGCCGGGAACACTGCCGCCAAATGACGGCTACAACCATATACAGTAACAACACTCCGGATAGATTGC
The DNA here is from genome assembly GCA_963709175.1 of uncultured Planctomycetia bacterium. Lineage (GTDB taxonomy): Bacteria > Planctomycetota > Planctomycetia > Pirellulales > Thermoguttaceae > JANXQG01. The sequence continues at coordinate 395,546 of CAVPVK010000015.1, read as the reverse complement.
TACCGCCACATCAGCAGGGCCACGCCGCCCACGGCCATCAGCGCCCCGGCGACCGCTCGCAGGCTGACGCGCTCGCCAAACAGGTAGACGGAGAACGGCAGTATCATAACGGGGATCGTGGCCAGGATGGTGGCAACAATTCCAGCCGCGCTATGTTGCAAGGCCAGCATGCATGTTGAGACACCGACGAATGGCCCCACGAACGCGCCGCCCAACAGGATAAGCATCGGCTTGGGACGCCGGGCCGCACCGACTATCGGCCGCCAGCGGCCCAACACGGTGATGAGCAAGAAATATCCGACAAGGGCGCCCAGGATGCGAATCAATGCCGATGCGGCCGGATCGTAGTCGGCAATGCCGTATTCAGCCAGCACCATCCCGAAGGCCTGCACGACAGTGGCCACGGAGGCCAAAAACAATCCGTAACGGAGTTGCTCAATTCCGGCCGGAAATGGTCGGCGTGGAGGCTGCTTTGGCACAAGCCCCGCCGCTTCCGGCGAGGTGCAGATTTCGTCAGGCTCGCGATGCTCCAAAACTACCCACAGCACGCCGGCCAAAGTGACTCCCATCGCCAGCCAGGCGATCGGCCCGAGCGTGCCGCCCCGCCAGGCCCAAGCGATCACTGCGGCCACAGGCGGCGTGAGTGAGGTCACCAGCAACGAGAGCCTCGGTCCGATGATCAGGAATGCCTTGAACAGACATAAGTCTGAGACAAAGAATCCCAGGAAGCCCGACACGCTCAACATCCGCCAGACCCGAGCGTCGGCGTCAGAGGGCCAGGCCAACCTTCGGTGGCAGTAGCCGTATGCCATCAACATGCCGACGGCCATCAGTAGCCGCAGAAAGCTGACGGCCAAGGCTCCGATGTGTTTGCCGGCCGAGGTCCAGGCCAAGGCAGAAAGGGTCCAAAGCATGGCCGTGGCTAGGGCCGCCCACTCACCGATGTGCTGGTTTGTCATTGACGAGAATCAGAACCCTTTGATGTCCCACCCTTGGCGATAGCTCGATCGCACATACCGGTTGGCCTCGGGCAGGTTTGCCACCTTGAGGTCGGCCGCATTCCACTGGAGCTTCTTGCCAGGGAAACGGGCCGCCAGCACGCCCAGTAGCACGGTCTCAGTCAAAGGACCGGCAAAATCGAAAGGAGCGGACGTCCGGTCCTTTCCCAGGCAGGCGTTGACCCATTGCACGTAATGGTTGTGGCCCGCCAACTTGGGTCGCTTGTAACCAAGGAACTTCTCGCGCGGCAGCAACTGCGGCCCGCCCACGTGCGGCAGCAAGATAGTCCCATCTTCGCCGACAAATATCGAGCCGTTGCTGGGCAGGTGCTGGTCCTTGCCCAGGGGCAGGTGCGAAACGTCGGGCTGGTGGCCGCCGTCGTACCAGGTCAGATGCAGCGTCTTGCCGGCGGTGTACTCCGTACCGGGGAACTCGTAGTGAATGATCTCCCAGGCCGGGTGCATGTCGTCGGTGCAGCCCGGCCCTTCAGTCCAAACGACGTTGGGACTGGTGAGTTTCAAGGCGGTGTAGGGCGGGTCAATGATGTGGCAGCCCATGTCGCCCAAGGCCCCGCAGCCGAAGTCGAGAATCCCCCGCCACGTGAAAGGCACATAGGCCCCGGCAACGAACGGACGCTGGGGCGCTACGCCGAGCCAGAGGTCCCAATTCAGTTCCTTGGGCACGGGATTCTCGCCTTTGGGTCGCGACTGTCCTTGCGGCCAACCGGGCCGGTCCGACCAGGAGTGGACCTCCTTGACCTTGCCGATCGCCCCGCCTCGGATGAGTTCGGTCGCCATGCGATATTCGATCGAGGAGTGGATCTGAATGCCCATCTGCGTGACGACCTTGGCCTTCGCCGCGGCGGCGGCAACATGCCGGGCCTCGTGGAGCGAGTGCGTCATGGGCTTCTGGCAGTAAACGTGCTTGCCGCGACGGATGGCCGACATGCTGACAGGGGCATGCATGTGGTCGGGCGTGGAAACGCTCACGGCCTCGATTTGTTTATCCAACCGGTCGAGTAGTTCCCGCCAATCGGCAAAAGTCTTTGCCCCGGGGAAGCGGCGGGCGGCGGCCTCAAGATTGCCCTGATGCACGTCGCACACGGCCACCATGGCGATCGGTCCTTCGGACAGGCTGCCGATATCGGATCCTCCCATGCCCCCGACGCCAATCGAGGCAAGTTGCAACTTCTCGCTAGGGGGCGTATGGCCATCGCCGCCCAGCACGTGGCGGGGAACGATCTGGACACCAAGAGCGGCAGCGGCGGCGGTTTGCAGAAAACGACGGCGTTTCATGTCGAAAAGGTCCTGGAAGAAAGGAGGAACGGGAAGGGGGGAGTGCGGGCAAGTTTTATTTTGGCTTTTGGTCGGAGCAAAGTCAACATCCGCAGTAGCGCTGAAAAGATTGGCCGACCAGGACCTGTTATCTCTGCCGCGGGCCAGGCCGACGAGCCGATGGAAGCAGAGTTCCCAGAGCTTGTGGGCGAACAACGAACTCACCGTGCCGATCCGATCTATCCAGATCGTCACCGGAGCGGACGTCGAGAGCAGTCTTCCGCCCTTACCCCGCGGGTCCCACCCCCTGTTCCTCTCCCGAAGCGAGAAGGGAGAGGGGAGACATCGGCGCATCGTCGCGTGGAAAATGCTGCTCCACCGCTGCATAGAATTCGTCAGGCGTCGCGACCTTGCCCACGTTCGCGCGAAGGCGCGGGCGCCAGGCCGCCCGTTGGCGTAGCAGCAAGCGAACTTCCGCATCAACACGGTGGCTTTCTGTGGACCGAATTGCCCGATGAGCAGATCGAAGTGCTCGGTCATCATCTGCCGCTGCTGGGCCAGGTCCGGATCGGGTGGAATCGGCTCGCCGCGCAAAGCGGCCTGGGCCTGGCGGAACAACCATGGCCGATTCAGCGCCGCTCGACCAACCATTACGCCGTCGATGTCGTAGCGGCGAAAAGCTTCGACTACGTCCTGGGGTGTCGCAATATCGCCGTTGCCGATCAAGGGAATGCGGTACAAGTAGGGCTTGATGCGGGAGATCTCCTCCCAGTCGGCGGAGCCGCGAAACATGTCGGCGGCCGTGCGGCCGTGGACTGTCAGGGCGGCTCCCCCGGCGTCTTCTACGGCCTGGGCCACGTCGCAGGCGTTGATCGAGTCTCGGCAGGCTCCCAAGCGGATCTTGGCCGTCACCGGCGTCGGGGCGCATGCCTTGGCCACCGCCCCCACAATCTGGCCCACGCGGTCCGGATAACGCAGCAGGTACGATCCGCTGTGGGCCTTCTCGGTAACCTCAAAGACCGGGCAGCCGAAATTGATGTCCACCACGCTGACGCGAAAATCCCGCGCCAGCCGCCGCCCGACTTCCGCCATCACGGCGGGATTGTTGTCCCAGATCTGGGCTGCCAGTGGACGGGGCTCGTCGAGAACGCCCCACAGTCGCTCGGGCTGGCGTCCGGCGCCATGGGACTCGATCTGCATAAATCCCCGGGCGCTGAACATCTCGGTGGCCGGCAGTCCCACACCGCCATGTTTCCGAACGACCTGCCGGAAGGCATAATTGGTGAACCCGGCCATGGGAGCCTGGAGCAGCGGCGGATCGATGACCAGCGGGCCGATTTCCAGAGGACGAACCATAGGGGAAAAATCCAAAACCGAAAGCTCGAAATCCGAAACAAATTCAAATGCCAAAACCCAAATGATCAGAACTGCGGGGTTTCCCAGTTTCTTGGAATTTTGGATTTGCTTTGGATTTCGACACTCGTGTTTCGGATTTACGCGGTCATTCGACCCTCAATGCTGTCACGAGTGTCTCCGGAGGAATGTTGGCGGGGAGGACCAGAGTTTGATAGTGGGCGATAACTCGATTATATTCCGCCACCGCTGTGAGGAAAGCTGAGGTCTCGCGGCTTTGCAACTCGATTTCCGCGAGCACGCGCTCGATGCCAGCCCGACCGGCCAGGAAATCGGCCGTTGCCGCGGACCTGGCGATATCGGCTTGGACTACGGCGCTAGCTTGGTTTTCTACGGCCTGTTGGCGTTGGGGAATGGTTGCCTCCAGGCACCTGCGCGACCAGGATTGGGCGGCGGATGCAGCCTCAATCGGCAGGCGGCCGACGAATGGAAGGGCAATCGGCTGAGGAAGGGTTTTGTCAGTGGCACGGCCGGCCAAGCCAGCGAGACCGAATCGGGCCACCAACAAGTCGGCCTCGGTGTCGGCCTCTTGCGCCGACACCGCGAGGCGAGCCGCACGGACGTTGAGCAATGCCGTGGGCGACGGAGGGCTCTGGGCGGCAAGAGTTGGTCCCAGGGCTTGCAGCCATTTGATCTGCTCGACGAATTCCTGACGTAGTACGTCTAGCTGGCGAGCGGTCCAATAGGCGTCGATTGCTTTCGAGCGATCGTTTATCGGCACCGGGAGTAAGCAGTCGACGAGGCGCAGTGGTTGCATTGGCGCATCGGCCTTGTCAGAGCCCCCCGCGGGAGAATTGCGTGCCGAAAACAGGGTGGCCGTCAGGCTGGTGGTTTGCTCCGCCGGTGAAAGGCCGACGAGCGGGGACAAGGTATCCTGCCCTGAACGCGAGTCCCTTTCATTCAATGCAGATATCGGCGCGGCAGAAGCCGGCTCTCCGATTGGTCTCTGCGCGGTATGCGGCTTGGGATGGCTTGGAATTTCTGTCGCCGAGGGGTCGGGGCTGACCGGGCGCGGCGGTGCCGGCGACACGGCGCCGGAGTTGGATGTTGCCGGCTTGTCGGGGATCAAAGGAATGGCCATTTCTTGGGGCGGCGCCAGTCGGGGTTCCTGCGAGTCGTCGTTTGGCGCCGATCCGGAAGGAACAACCGCGGGAGTTGAACTGTCCGCAGCCCGCACCCCCGGCCCCTCTCCCGGAGGTAGAGGTAGAGGGGACGTGTGCGTGGGCCCACCGCTAATCGGTTCTTCATAGGTGGTTTGCACAGTGGTAGAGGTGGGCAGCGGCAAAGCCGTCTGGCCAGAAGGCCGAGCCTGCTTGATGAGGGTGCCAACGAGGACTTCGGGCCTGGTTTGCGGCGAAACGACCACCAGGGCATAGTCGGCGATATCGTGGTTGTAGCGGCAAACGGCAGCGAGAAAGGCCCGTTGCTGACAGACCAGGGCGTCCAGTGCCGACACGACGCCGGCCAGACGTCCCTGGCCGGCGGTCTGAAGTTCAATGGCCGTATCGAGGACGTCCTCGGCTGCCGCAAGGGCTGCGGCATGATCTTCGATTGCCTGGTTGCGCAAGGGCAGCGCCTGGTCGAGCATCTTCGCCCGTTGTGGTGCCGCCTTGCCGGCAAACAACGTGCTGAAGAGCGTGCGATAGGGGCCAACTAGCGGCGGATCGGCGGGCAAGGGCAGGGGGGTGCTCGGTGCGAGCAACAGGACTTCTGCCAGATCGTGCTGTGCGGAGGTGACCGCGACCACGGCCTCGCTCAGATCGGCGGCGGCGACCGCCCGAGCCGTGCGGAGATCGGCCGCTTCGTCGCTGGCGGCCTGTAATTTGGCCAGCCGCTGTTGCCGCTCCAAGGCAAAATGGTAATCGCCGACGGCTTCGGCCAGACGCCAGTAGGCGTGAACGGCCTCGATTTGTCGCGCTCGTTGGGGCGCTGTGGCCACTACCGACAAAAGCGAAACCGGCCGGCCGCCGATCGTATTACCTGGCGGCAAGGTAAGGGCATCAGCCACGAGTTGCGTGGCAGTGGCCCGTCCGGGCGTGACCGGCGCGGTGGACGGCTGAACGGTCCGATTGGGCAGATCGTGGGTCGGACCGGAAGGAATCGGACTGTCTGCGGCGGCTGCCTGATGGGCCGGGTGCTGAAGCGGCGTTCTGCCTGGGGAGGGAGTTCCCGGGAAGGTTGCGGCGGGGGCCGTGGGGGCCGCCGGCACGATGGGACCTGTCGGTGCGGCGGGACTAGCAGTGGGAGGCGCCACGGTCACCGGATCGGAAGGACCACCGTTGGTTTGCAAAACCAGCAGGGAACTCAAGAGCCATGCACAGATAGGCATCACGCGATCTCCGTAGGCAGGAATGGTTGACACCATCAGCCTGACATTTTTTTGCATGGCCGTCAATTGGGACCATGGGCCAATTGGGGGGTGTGAAAGAGTAAAATCTGGTACAGACGGACGAATCGCGTTATAATCTCTCTGCCCTGGAGCCATAGAATGAACCGAGAATTGAGCGATCGCCCTGAGAAATGGCGAGATGCTCATCGGGCGAGAAAGTCCAATTTTGCCGGCTGAAGCCGGGGCTACGCGCATCAAGATCGAACCAAAAGCTGAAGAAGGAGCCGGGAATTGATACGAGGACGTTATGGGCTGTTGACCGTTGTCGTTGTTATTGCCATGTTGGGCGCGGCCGCCGGGGCAGGGCTTTTCATGGTCTATTCACCCTTGCCCGATCCTGCGGTGGCTAGTCGTCATGACCTGTTTCGCTGGCTGGTTCTCCGCGACCTTGGCAAGGAATCGGACGACATCCGCCGGAAGATTCTGGGACGGGTCGATACGGAGTTCCAGAACGTGGACGACATGAGCGCTACGATCGAGAACCTGGATCAACCCCACCGCCAAATGCTCTGGCACAACGTGACTGTGCTGCTTGAGCCGTGGTTGCTCGGCAAGGCCGAACAATATGCGCAATTGCCAACTTCAGCAAGGAACGAGTTTGTCGATCATTTCCTGGACTGTGCCCAGCAGTGGAGCAAGGTCGGAGCCGCTTGCACCAAGAGCCAAGGCGCGGCAGGGCAGGGAACTGAGGCGGCCAGCAGCAAGCAGGTCATCGATCAGATGCAGCAATGCGTCAACCGGGCCAATCCGGATCAACGGCGAAAGATCGCGACATTCGTAACGGCGGTGGAAGGCCGCTGGTTGTGGCGGCAATTGCCTTCGATCAACCTGTTCGGCAAGCCGGGGCAAGCCAGGTAGTCCGCGCCTATCGGGGCCTGCGCGGACGCCAACGGTCACCGGCAAAGGATTCGTCGTCGCGCCCGAGGGGGAATTCGCGGCGAAGGTGTTCGGCGAGGACATCGAGCTTTTCTCGCGTGCCCGGAGAGTTCTCGGATGCCTCCAGTTCGTCGCAATCAACCGTGTGCGGTCGGAACTCCCAGAGCCCGATCTTCAGCGCTTCCAGAAAGGAATTTGCCATGATCACTCTCCTCAACGACCCGTTGTCACAACCGCACCCGGTTCATCCGGGTTGGTGAAGCAGATTGACGGCTGTGAACTGACGGGCGGAGCCATCAATTTGATTCACCGGGCCGGATGAACGGGGTGGGGTTTCGTCTTCTATCTCTTTATCCCAGATTGCCGGCCCACGTCAAGCATTGGATCACTGAATTTGTGAGCCAGTGGTCGCTCTAATCTACCCAAACGGATCGCCAGAGAGTAGACTGCTCTTATTGTAGGAATTGCGTAAAAATTGCGACCCGATGGCGGCAGCGTGAAGTACGAGAGCATCACTACGGATAGCGACTTGGGAGAGTTTTGCCAGCATCTGGCCAGTGCTCCCTGGATTGCCTTGGATACGGAATTTGTCTCCGAGCATTCCTATCGGCCCGAACTCTGCCTTATCCAGGTCGGCACGCCGGAGCGCCTGGCGATCATCGACGCCCTGGTCGTGCCCGACGTGCGGCCTTTTTGGCAAACCGTCGTTGAGGGCAATCACGAAACTATCGTACACGCGGCCCGCGGCGAAATGGAATTCTGCCTCCACGCCGTCGATCGCCTGCCGCAGAACCTCTTTGACGTGCAGCTTGCCGCCGGTTTGGCGGGCCTTGAGTATCCGGCAAGCTACAAGACGCTCGTAGCCCGGCTGCTGGACGAAACCTCGGAGAAACACGAGACGCGTACCGACTGGCGGAAGCGGCCGCTTTCGCAGCGGCAACTCGACTATGCCGCACAAGACGTCTACTACCTCGGCCTGATCCGCGACCGGGTTCATGCCCGGTTGCAAGAGTTGAACCGGCTCTGGTGGTTGGAAGAAGAGACGGCGGCCTGGTGCGAGGAGCTGCGCCGCGCCACGTCGGACGAGCGTTGGCGGCGGGTTTCGGGCAATGCCGGCCTCGACCGCCGTACGCTAGCGGTCGTCCACGAGCTCTGGAAGTGGCGTGAGGCCGAGGCGCAACATCGCAATCAACCGGCGCGGCGAGTGCTCCGCGACGACCTGATTATCGAGTTGGCCCGGCGGCAGACGGCTGACGCAAAGCGGATCCGCGCTGTCCGCGGTTTGGATCGTGGCGATTTGGCTCGCCGGATCGACGACATCGCCGCTTGCATCCAGCGGGCATTGGCCTTGCCGGCCGACGAATGCCCTCCGAAAACGCCGCGCGAAAGCGCGCCGCAATTCTCCGTGTTGGGGCAGTTATTTTTCGCGGCCTTGGGCAGCGTCTGTCGCGACGCCCATCTGGCCCCGAACCTCGTGGGCGGACCAAATGACATCCGCGATTGGATTGCCTGGCGGTTGGCCGCTCCCGCAAGCGGCCGTGCGGACGACAGGGCTGCCGCCTCAGGGCGACGGCCCAAGCTGGCCTATGGTTGGCGGGCGGAATTTGTGGGCCGGCTACTGGAGGATCTGCTTTCTGGCGCAACGTCGATCCGCATCGGCGATCCGGAATCCGATTCGCCGCTGATCCTGGAAAGTTGGCCGGAAAAGGCGGAAAAGCACGAAACATGACGGGTGCTGCTTCGCGGACTCGCGCGGCCGAACTTCCGAGCCAGTCAGGGACGATCGGATTCGTGGAGAGGTTTTGCTACGTGGCGCCGCTGGCGATTACGCAGATCGTCGTCTATTGGCTGCTGAACCACTACCCGCTTTTCCGCTCGCGAAAACTGCCGCTGACCTGGCTCGACCGGGCGACGCCCTTTTGGATCGGGACGGTTTGGGCCTATTTCGCTCTGATCGCCATGGCCATCCTCCTGCCGTTGGGCGTGTGCCAGCGGCAGGTGTTTCGCCGCCTGCTGCGGGCCTATGGAATCTCGGCGGGCATGGCGGCGCTGGCGTTTCTCGTTTGGCCAACGCACTATCCGCGGCCTCCCCTGCCCAGCGATGATTCCTGGTCGAGCGCCGCTTATCGCAGCCTGTTGGAATTTGACTCGCCCGAATGTTGTTTTCCATCCATGCACGTGATTGTTCCCTTTGTGGCATGTATGGCATTGAGGCGAGACGGACGACTCGGCGGCCTGTGGTATCTCCTGGCCTTGAGCGTGCTGCTCTGCAGTGTATCGATTCTGACGCTCAAGCAGCACTATCTTTGGGACTTGCTGGGCGGAATGTCGGTTTCGGCCGTAGGATGGATGTCATCAAGAAGATGGAAATAGCACTCATGTGCTGTTGATGACGACCGCCATTTCGGATTTCAGATCTCAGATTTCGGCCGCGCCGGCGTCTGCCGCTTGTCGCTTTCGATCAAGCCGTCGTGCAAGCAGACCAGGCGATCGGCATGCGCGGCGACGTCGTGGTCGTGCGTGACCATGACGATCGTCTGCCGCTGCCGATCGACCAGGTCGCGCAGCAGGGCCGTCACTTGTCGTCCGTAGGCGCTGTCGAGGTTGCCCGTTGGCTCGTCGGCCAGCAAGAGGGCCGGCTCGATGGCCAGGGCCCGGGCGATGGCCACTCGCTGCTGCTCGCCTCCGGAGAGCATGCCCGGCAGGTGTCCGCGGCGGGGCAGCATGCCCACCAATTCCAGGACGACCTCGGCCCGAACTCGGGCCTTGGCCGCTGCCTCGCCGCCAAGCTCCAGCGGCAGCGTCACATTCTCTTCGGCGGTGAGCGTGGGAAGCAAGTTGAACGACTGGAAGATAAAGCCGATCCGCCGGCGGCGGAGGATCGTGCGGGCGTCGTCGCTCATGGCTGCCAAGTCGGTATCTTCCAGCAGCACCTGGCCGCTGGTGGGACGATCGACGCCTCCCAGGAGGTGCAAGAGCGTACTCTTGCCGGAGCCCGAGGGCCCCATGATCGCCACGAACTCGCCGGCATCTACCTTGAGGTCGACGCCGCGGAGGGCATCGACGCACAACTCGCCCTCGCCATAGGTCTTCTTCAGGTTTTGGGTTTGTAGCAGAGCCATGGGACTACAGCGCGTGACTATCAGGCAGAAATGTATCCGGCACCGAGTACGTACTACGCTTTCCCCAACCCCAACCGCTCCCGGCGGTACTTGCCGCTTTGCACCCGCTCGACCCATTGTGGGTTCTCGAGGTACCACGCTACCGTCCGCCGCAGACCGGACTGGAAATCGTGCTCGGGTTTCCAGCCTAGTTCGCGGCAGATTTTGCCGGCGTCGATAGCGTAGCGGCGATCGTGGCCGGGCCGGTCTTTTACGTAAGTGATCAGCGAGGAGCAAGGGGCGTGCGCCAACCCAGGTCGCAGTTCGTCGACCAGGGCACAGACACGGCGGACGATCTCGATGTTCGGCTGCTCGCAGTTGCCGCCGATGTTGTAGGTCTCGCCCGCCTTGCCGTCGGTCAATACCCGCCACAAGGCCCGACAATGGTCTTCTACAAAAAGCCAGTCCCGGACGTTCATGCCGTCGCCGTAGACGGGCAGCTTCTTGCCTTCAGCCGCATTGAGGATCATCAGCGGGATCAACTTCTCGGGAAACTGGTAGGGCCCGTAGTTGTTCGAGCAGTTGGTCACCAGCACCGGCAGGCCGTAGGTGTGATGGTAGGCCCGTGCCAGGTGGTCGGCCGACGCCTTGGACGCGGAATATGGCGAGCTCGGATCGTAAGGCGTGGTTTCCGTGAAAAGTCCGGTGGGTCCCAACGAACCGTAGACCTCGTCAGTCGAGACGTGCAGGAAGCGGAAGCGGCTCTTCTCCGGCTCAGGAAGCTTTGACCAGTAGCGGAGGGCGGCGTCGAGCATGTGGAACGTGCCCAGCACGTTGGTCACCACGAACTGCGAGGGGTTGTCGATCGAGCGATCGACGTGCGACTCGGCGGCGAAATGCACGACTGCCGCGGGCCGCTGTTCGGCAAAAGCCCGGTCAACCGCCGGCCGGTCGGTGATGTCGGCCTGGATAAAGGTATGAGCATCGCTTTCCATCACCGGCTCAAGCGAGTCGAGGTTGCCGGCGTACGTCAGGACATCGAGATTGGCGATGCGTGCCTTCCGCTGGGAGATCGCAGTCCGCACGAAACAACTGCCGATAAAACCAGCGCCGCCGGTGACGAGGATGTTCTGCATGAGTCGATCCAATTATGAAATCTGAAATACGACTATCGATATCCGAAACAAATCCAAATACGAATCACAAATGACCGAAACGCCTAATGGGCAGCTACTACGGACCGTGCGCAGGCAGGGTTTTCCTACCCGGTGCGCTGCCAAACCAACCTGCGGTGTGGTGGATCGTTTTGAACCTCTGGATTTTCCCACTTGGAACTTGTTTCGGATTGCGAATTTCGATATTCGATATTCGGATTTGCGCTTAAGCCTGCGCGTCATTTGGCCCCTACTGCCGGTTTCTCCACCAAATCATGAAGGTACTGCCCATAGGCGTTTTTCTGCGACTTGGCCAGTTTCAAGAGGGCCTCGTTGTCGATGAAACCTTTGATCCAGGCGACCTCTTCGATGCAGGCGATCTTCAAACCCTGCCGCTGCTCGATCATCTGCACGAAGTTCGATGCCTGCAGCAGCGACTCGTGCGTGCCGGTATCGAGCCAGGCAAAGCCGCGGCCGAGGATCTCGACCTGCAACTGACCGCGTTCCATATAGACGCGGTTGACGTCGGTAATCTCCAACTCGCCGCGGGGCGAGGGCCGCAGGTTGGCGGCGATGTCCAGTACCTGGTTGTCGTAGAAATAAAGCCCCGTCACCGCGTAGGGCGATTTCGGCTCTTTGGGTTTTTCCTCGATGGAGAGGGCCTTGGCCTGCGCGTCGATCTCCACTACGCCGTAGCGCTCGGGGTCCTTGACGACGTAGGCGAAGACCGTGGCGCCGGAGGACTGGCAGTAGTGCTTTTCCAGGGTCTTACGGAAAGACTGGCCATAGAAGATGTTGTCGCCGAGGACAAGCGTGACGTTGTCGCGGCCGACGAAATCGCGGCCGATGATGAATGCCTGGGCCAGTCCCTCCGGCCGCGGCTGCACGGCATAGGTGATGGTAATGCCGACCTGGCTTCCGTCGCCCAGAAGCCGCTGGTAGGCCCCGATGTCCTCCGGGGTCGAGATCAGCAGGATGTCGCGGATTCCCGCCAGGATGAGCGTCGACAGCGGATAGTAGATCATCGGCTTGTCGTAGATCGGCAGCAGTTGCTTGCTGATCGCCCGGGTGACAGGGTGGAGCCTCGTTCCGGCCCCGCCGGCGAGAACGATGCCTTTGCGGTACTGCGATGGTGTCATCATGGCATTTGTTTGTCGCTTAAGTATATGGGCAGGGAAAGGGGGCCGTGAACCAACATCAGTTGGAGTTCCGGGAGTAACCGGCATCTGCGGCTAACATCGGGCCGCCAGCCGTCTACTTCGCCTCTTCACCGGGCACATGCCGCCGTGCGATCTCGTCGCGCAGCCGGGCCGCCCGTTCATACTCCTCAGCGGCCACGGCCTCGGCCAACTGCTCGGCCAGCGTTGGCCCGACCTTGTATTCCTTGCGGAGTGATTCCTTCAACTCGCGAAGCTGTTTGGCCAGTTCATCCGACTCGAATTGCTCCTCGGCTTCCGCGCGGACGAAGATTTGTCGCATAGCTTCCAGGCCGCTATTGATTTCTTCAATCGCCGGTTCCGGCCCGGAACGTTCCAGCACCGCCAGTGCCAATGCCTGCGTACGGTGGAAGTGGACAAAAGGCCGATAGCGCTCGTGGGAGGCTGTCCATTCCTCATTGGGTGAATGGACGGCAACGAAATCCATTAGCGCAAGGGTGTGGTCGGCGTCAGCCACGGCCCGGTCGAATTCCCGCAGGGCGAGGCAGCAGATCCGCCGGTGGTAGTACTGCACGAATTCGCGGTCGATCTCAAAGCACTGTTCGTCGGTAAGTTGTTGCGGCAGGTCTGCGTCGTCGCTGAACTGGCTTTGTAGCAATTCGAGATACGTCTCCTTGTCGCCAGGCCGTTCGCCGTCGGGCCGACCGGTGAACTCCATCTGCAGCAATCCCAGTTCGATCCGCATTTGCAGCACCTTGCGTCGGCCGGCGGCCCGCACAATCCGTGCGCTAATCACTCCCGGCTGGTAACGCCAGTCGCCAAGAATGAAGTCAATATCCTGATTCTGCGCCATGAAACACACTTTGTTCAACGAAGTCGAAATTCATGATTGAACCTATTATAACTTGTGGCGATAAAACAGGTATGACCGGTCCGTAGCCCTTAGAACCTATCCGGGAACCGGACCAAGGCCAACAGAATCGCAGCCCAAGTGGAGCTCTCGAACGGGCTCTCAATCATCACTGGTCGAACGACGATTCTTTTTTGCCGCGGACTGGCGGCGTTTGCCTTGCAAGCGGCGTTCGACAGACCCCCGAGTCGGGTGAGTCACTCGGCGGCGTTTAGGCGGCTGAACCACGGCCAGGACCATCAGGCGGAGTTTTTCCAAGCAATCCCGCAGATTTTGCGGCGCATCGCGATAGCGCTGGCTGGTCACCAGCAACTCGCCCTCGTTCGTAAGCCGATGGGCGAATTTCTGCAGAAACCGCTGACGGATGGCCTCCGGCAGCGCTTGGCTGCGGCCGGCGGCCCACCGCAAGACGGCCTTGCTGTTGACCTTATTGACATTCTGTCCGCCCGGTCCGCCACTGCGGGCGAAGGTGATTACGAACTCTTCCAGGGGGATTTGCAGGTGAGAGGTGATCGTAAGCATCGGAACCATTCTCACGCCTGCTCGATTAACTCGGCAAACGCTTGCTTGGCATGCGCCAGCAAGCAGCGATAATCGACGGCCTCGATTTCCTCGCCCAGCAACTCCACGTCAAAGTAGCCGTCGTAGCCAGCCCCGCGCAACGCGCAGACTATTTGCCGCAAAGGCAAGATCCCGTCACCCAAAAGACAACGGTTCTGCTCGCCCTTTGGGGGACGTTTCCCATCTCCCAGTTGCACCATCGCGATCTGCCCCGCGATGTGCGGGATCCGCTCCACAAGCCCAGGCTCCTGGCCCAAATGGTAGGTGTCCAAAAGCAGTTTCACTTGCGGCCGGTCGATGGCCTCGATGATGCTCATGGCGTCGTCGAGACTATTGAGGAACGTGCATTGCCCCGCGCAGCCCGGATGCATCGGCTCCAGGGCCATTACCACGCCCAGACTCTCGGCCAGCGGCAACAACTCCTTGAGGGCCTCCTGCACCAGCCGCCGGGCATGGTTGAAAGTATGGCCGGCCCGGGCGCCACTGCACACCACCAGGCAGCCGGCCTGCAGGGCGGCCGCCGTCCGCAAAGCGTCGGCCGTGTCCTCCACGCATTCGCGATAGCTGTGCCCCTCGCTGCCAGTGAACCCGCCGGCCCAAAAAAGATGGGAAACCCTGAGGCGGTGCCGCCGAATCAAATCCAATGCGCGATCCTGGCCGCAGTCGGAGAGCTTTTGCCGCCAAACGCCAATGGCCTCAATACCGGCCGCGGCGTACTCGGCCACATCGACCTCGAGCGGCCAGCGAAAGGTTGTCGTTTCGTTCAGGGACAATACTGCCATCCGTGTCGGCTCCGGAAAAAAGAGAAATCCTAGTATGGAGAATCATTGGAAATCTGTAAAGTCACGCCTCAGGGGGAGTCGATGAGAGGAAGCTGCCTGCTATCCCGCTCCAGGCAACGTTTACCCATCCGGATAGGGGTTGGGAAACGGGGGAAACGGTTGTACGGCGGATTGCCCTTGACCCAGGCCCGATTGGGCACGAAACTACCAGCCCCGGATACTACGTCCTCTGGCGGGCTCGCAGGCATTCCGCCCGTGTCCTTGCCAACCACTGCGTCGAAATCGTCCATGGCAATACTGCCGCGTTACGCCCTCGTCGAAGTGATCAAGGTATTCGCGGTGTCGGTCATTGCCTTGACGCTGATGGTGGTGTTGGGCTTTGTCGGCCGCGAGGCCACGGAGCAGGGGTTGCCGGTGCTGCCGACACTCCGTCTGATACCGTATTTTCTGCCGGAGACCTTGCGGGTCACCGTGCCCATGACCCTTCTGCTGGCTTGCACCACGGTCTTTTCGCGGATTTCCGGTGCCAACGAGATCGTGGCAATCAAGGCATTGGGCATTTCGCCGATGGTCATGCTCTGGCCGGTGCTGATTTTCGCCTTCGTCATGAGCCTGGTCACCGTTTGGTTAAACGATCTGGCTGATTCCTGGGGCCGCACCAATATCCAGCGGGAGATCGTCGAGGATGTTGAAGAGATCATCTATAGCATGCTGCAGTCGCAGCGGCGTTACAACTCGAACTCCTTCTCCATCAACGTCAAGAACGTCGATGACCGCAAGCTGGAGCAAGTCACGTTGGTTATCATGGGGCGCGGCAACTCGCCCAAGATGACCATCACTGCCGATGAGGCGGTGTTGCGCTGCGACCGGGGCGAAGGCGTGCTCAAGGTCTTCCTCCGCAACAGCGTCGTCGATATGGGCGGGATCAGCATGGTCTGGCCCGACGTGCAGGAACGGGAGATACCCCTGTCCGACGCCAGCCGTGCCCGCAGCGGCGGCCCGGGGACGAACCTCTCGCTACGGAGTCTTTCCGATGCCATCGCGGCCGCACGGACGGAAGTGGTTCAACTCGAGCAGACGATGGCCGCCTTAGCCGCCTGCGAAATGACCTGCGGGGATTTCGACGAGTTTACCAGCGACCAGTGGCGGGCCTACGAATACGACAAGGGCGAACGGTCGTCGCACTACTATCGCCTGCTCTCTGTGCCGCAGCGCCGTTGGGCGGGCGGCTTCGCCTGCCTCTGCTTTGCCTTGGTGGCGCGCCCATGGCGATCTGCCTCCGCAACCGCGACTTTCTCACCAGCTTCTTCCTCTGCTTCCTGCCGATCTTGATTATCTATTACCCGCTGATGATCTACGGGGCCGACGGCGCCAAGAACGGCAATCTGCCCACGCTCTTCGTCTGGGCCGGCAACATCATGCTGGCGCTGGGCGGTTTCTGGCTGCTGCGAAGGGTAGTGCGCTATTGATTTGGATACACCAAGAAAATCCGTCAGTCATTGATGGAATTTCATGGTAGCGACGCCTGCGCTACGAAATCCGCTATGCCACCGCCCGCCTTCCGCTTATGATAATTCCATGAGCACTATCTACGACTTCGACGTCCTCGTCATTGGCGGCGGGCATGCGGGCACCGAGGCGGCGCTAGCCGCCGCCCGCATGGGCGCGAAGACCGCGCTGGTGACCACCAACCTCGACACGATCGGCCAGATGAGTTGCAATCCGGCCATCGGCGGCGTGGCCAAAGGGCAAATCGTTCGCGAGATCGACGCCCTGGGCGGGGCCATGGGCCAGGCCATCGACGCTACCGGCATCCAGTTCCGTGTCCTCAATCGCAGCAAAGGCCCCGCCATGCACGGCCCCAGGGCACAGGCCGACAAACGGGCTTACCAGATAGAAATCAAACGCCTCTGCGAAGAACAACTCAATCTCTGCCTGCGGCAGGAAACGGTCGATGACCTGGTCACGGAAGGGCAGGGGGCCGGGCTTCGCATCGCCGGTATCCGCGTGGCCGATGGCACGCTGTACCGCGCCGCGGCCGTCGTCCTCTGCGCCGGAACGTTTATGCGAGGCTTGATCCACGTCGGCCCCGCGCAGATGTCCGGCGGACGCATGGGCGAAGGGGCCACGCACGGCATCAGCGGAGCACTGGCCCAGCTCGGCTTCCGACTCGAACGTTTCAAGACCGGCACGCCCATGCGGCTCAACGGTCGCACCATCGATGTCGATCAAACGCAGCTTCAGCCCGGCGACGCGGAGCCGCAGCCGTTTTCCTTCCTCAACGATCGCATCGATTGCGTGCAACTCCCTTGCTGGATCACCTGGACGACGCCCGAAGTCCACGAGTTGATCCGGGCCAACCTGCACCAGGCCCCCATGTACACCGGTCAGATCCAATCGACCGGACCGCGGTACTGCCCCTCGATCGAAACGAAAATCGTCCGCTTCGCCGACAAGGACCGGCACCAGTTGTTCCTCGAGCCCGAGGGACGGCGGACCCACGAGGTCTATGTCAACGGGCTCTCCACGAGCCTGCCGCGCGAGGTCCAGGACGAGATGATCCGCATGATCCCGGGGCTCAATCGGGCTGAGATTGTCCGCTACGGCTACGCGATCGAATACGACTATGCCCCCCCCGATCAATTAAAGCCGTCGCTGGAGACGAAGCGGGTAGCGGGCCTCTATTTCGCCGGACAGGTCAACGGCACGACCGGCTACGAGGAGGCTGGCGGCCAGGGCCTTCTGGCCGGGGCGAACGCCGTCCTCGGCCTGCGCGGCAAGGAGCCCCTGGTTCTCGGTCGCGAGGAGGCATACCTGGGTGTAATGATCGACGACCTGGTGACCCGCGGAGTCGCTGAACCTTATCGTATGTTCACCAGTCGGGCCGAGTATCGTCTCTCTCTCCGTGGCGACAACGCCGACCGCCGCCTTACGCCGTGCGGCAATTCCTTGGGGCTTGTCGGTCCGCAGCGCTGGCAGCGTTTTCAGAAAAAGCTCGCGGAAATCGCACGCATGGAGCAGTTGATCGAGCACAATCGCTCGGATGGGATGTCACTGGCGCAAATGCTGCGTCGGACCGAAATCCGGTGGTCCGATCTGGTCGCCCGGCTGCCCGAGCTGGGCGATGTTTCTTCTGAAGTTGCCCAACAGGTGACCTACGATGCAAAATACGAAGGCTACCTCGCGCGGCAAGAGGTCGAAATCCAGCGGCAGCGACGCCTGGAAGCGAGGAAAATTCCCACCCATGTCGATTTTACCCATGTCCCGCATCTTCGCGCTGAGGCCCGCGAACAATTCGCACGCGTACGGCCGACCGACTTGGCCCAGGCGGGCCGGATAAGCGGGATCACACCTGCCGACTTGGCCGTTTTGATGGTCCACCTGGAGGGAGGCGGGAAATAGGCAATATAAAACAGGGTCGTCGCCAAGAATTTTTGTAGTGCTCTTGGGGGCAATGTCTAACTTCGATGAGCTGTTCTAAACTGTTATTGTATAGTAACTTAGGGAATTGATACTCGTATTGACTAACTTGGGGAGATAGCTATAATTGCGTCCGTTGGCAAATTCGGTAATGTCGGCATTGCTGGATGATATTGCCGATTAGGCCGGTTTTCGGGATGTAAGGGCTTTGCGTATACGGCGATCTCAACGCCACGAACATGGAGGACCAGAGGCCTCCGGAAGTGCCTGCCGGCGGTTCGGCCAGGGGCCTCGCTGATACTGGCTGGCAATAGCCCAGCTAAAGGAATAGTGCAGATGAAAACAGTTTTTACGACCGGAGAAGCGGCCAAGATTTGCAAAGTCAGTCAGCAGACGATCATTCGTTGCTTCGATTCAGGCCAGCTCAAGGGTTTTCGGGTTCCCGGCAGCCGGTTCCGCCGCATCCCTCGCGATCAACTCTTCAGTTTCATGCGCGACAATGGCATTCCCACCGACGCCCTGGAAAGCGGCAAACGGAAAGTATTGATTGTCGACGACGACGCCGAACTGGTGGAATTGATTACCGACGTCCTGGAGCGGGACGGGCGGTTCGAGATCCGCACGGTCAACAACGGTTTCGACGCCGGCATGATGGTCAAGGAGTACCATCCCGACCTGATCGTCCTGGACGTGATGCTCCCCGACATCAACGGCAAGGAAGTTTGCCAGCGGGTCCGGGCCGACCCCAACATGAACGATGTGCGGATCATCTGCATTTCCGGCATGGTGGAGGACGACAAGATCTCCGAGTTGAAGGCCGTGGGGGCCAACGACTTCATGCACAAGCCGTTCGAGGTCGAGAAACTCGTGGAGCGGATGTGCTACCACTTGGATATTGAATCCGTTCACTCGATGTGATCGCCCCGAATCTCGCCCGGCGATCGGTCGGGTGGGGGCATAAAAAATCCATGAGCGACGCGGCGGAATCGGAAAAGCTGGCGGCGCTGGCCGAGTTTGCCGCGGGCGCCGGGCATGAAATCAACAACCCGCTGGCTGTTATCGCCGGTCGCGCGCAGCTCCTCTTGCGGGACGAAACGGTGCCGGAGCGACGCCGCGATCTGGCCTTGATCAACTCCCAGGCCATGCGGATCTACGAGATGATCGCCGATCTGCGACTCTTTGCCAATCCGCCCGAGTTGGAGCGACAGTCCCTCGATTTGACGGTTTTGCTTGGCAAGGTACTTGAGGAGATGAGGCCGTTGGCGGCGCAGCAGGGCACGAGCGTCGTCGTCAACGCCGGCTCGGACGCAATTCTCATCGATGGCGATCCCGTGCAGTTGGCCGTGGCGGTCAAGGCCCTCTGTCAGAACGCTTTGGAAGCCCTGGGAAACGGCGGGCGGGTCGAGGTCGCCATGGATGGTAACGGGCAATGTGCGTCGATTGTGGTTGCCGACGATGGACCGGGAATCACGCCGCAGCAGCGGCCGCACATCTTCGAGCCCTTCTATTCGGCGCGGCAAGCCGGTCGTGGCGTTGGCATGGGGCTTTCGAAATGCTGGCGGATTGTGACCCAGCACGGGGGCCGGATCGAGGTCGCCAGCCCTCCCAGCGGCGGCGCTGTTTTTACCATTCGTCTGCCGATAACCCAAGACCTAAGTCCCTTGAGCCAAGACCTACTACCTTCCCGCGGCACCGAGGGCGTGGCCGGCTGATGGGCGGAACTGGTCAGTACGACCGAGCCATCGACCATCTACAAGAGGCGGGCGAATTGAACCCAGAGGATTATCTTAACCAGAGCCGTTTGGGAATCGCTTATTGCAGAATGAAGGATTAGGGGAGGAGCATCATCCACCTGCAAAAAGCACTGGACCTCAAGCCGAATGATGACGACTCCTTGAATTGCGTTGGGAAAGGCGAACTTGCGAAAAGGCGATCACGATCAGTCGTTAGCCGAGGATTACACCGGGCCACTGCATGCGATGGTAGCGGTCGCGGATCGCGCGTAGGATAGGTTTTCAACCTGTCATCCTCGTCCTCCGCAAAGTACGGCTCCAATCCGCCGTCTGCTTCTGTGACGCTCCGCCGTTGTTCGTCGACAGGGAAAGTATGGGGTCACACCTACGTTAGCCATTAGTGAGTTGTTTCGGCAGCTTGGCAAGTGTCGCGTCAACATCCTTCCCGGCCGCTTCGATGCGGGCCACGGCCGCCCCGACGCTACCAGGGCCACGGTATCCAAGCACCCCCGCGATCTCCGCCGACGAGTATCCATAGCGTCGCCGCGCCAGATACGCTCCAGCGCAGGCTTGGCTCGCAAGGGCTGCAACTGGGGAAGCTCTTGATCGCTTTCCCGATTGCCCAGGCTTTCCGAGGGAATTTTTGTTAAAACATCAGACAACCTGTTCCGAATCTGCCAATTCTCCCGCATGTACCGCGATCACGCTCACACGAAGGCCATCCAGCAGCTTGGGAACCTTGGCGAGGTGGTTTTATCGGAAGTCCGATTCTCTGGCAAGGATTCGGACATGACTTCTGCGCATGAAATGGTCTGGAAGTTGCCGTCATCTTACGTCTTCAGGGAGCCGGTGGCAAGAAGGGGCGGATCAGGGGATCAGGGGATCAGGGCTGGGAAACTTCCTGCCGGTAGTTGGCCCACGCGGCAAGTCAAACGATAAGTGTCTAACGTAGGTGGACCCCATGCCCGCTATTATTTTCGCGGGGTCTCGATGTTCGTTGGTACCACCTGCCCGTCAGAACCGACCATGTACGAATTGTCGTACGTTTGGCCACGTTCGTGTATCGTGCAGCCGGCGCAACCACTGGCGACAATCGGCATCAGGAGAATAAGAATCGCCAAGTATCGTTTCATCGGCAACCATCCCCGAGTTGGAACTTGAACATTATCGACATTTCGCTGACGAGTCAATTCCAAGTTCACCGACATTTTGGAACGAGTGCGCGACCTGGGGCGACGAGCCCGGACGCGTGGTCGAACAACTCGAAGAACTAACCCGAACGCTGCTCATAACGCAGGCGACATCCGTCGACAACCGGCGATCTTCACGGCGTTGAGATGGACGTAGCGCGTCACGGACAACCATTCCCACCTATTCGCGCACGCCCCGCGCCAATCTCTCGCGCTTCATCCACGTAAGATGCATATCCATAATGGCTTGCGACGGAAGTTTTCGACCCGCCGGGGCCTTTGGTTGTGGACCTGTGTCACAAGCAGATTTGCCGTTCCGTCGTCGCAAGTCGTGTTATCGCAAGCAGTTACTAAATATTGATTTTTCGTTGCGAGACGCGGCGGCGCAGAACGTTGTGATTATCGCATAGCATAAGAGGGTATATCAGTTGATGGCTCAATTAGCATTGGTTGTTCATCCACGCCGCGGCCCAGATACGAGGACGGCAAGTTTGCCGGGCGGATTTGTGTCTTCCCTCGACCACGAGTACGCGGTGTCCGGCTGCGCCTCTCGATGACTTGCAATTTGTCTGCCCGGGTTGCCAACCGCCGACGGCTGGCCCCCAGCGCGGAGGCAAGAACCTGCCACTATGCCCTCCTCAGGTGGCGGTGGGGGGATCGTGTCAACCTGGGAAGGCAATGTTGTCCTTTCTGATTCAGAAAAGATTGACGGTTGTAGCGATTTTAACCGAAAAGAAGTATGGGGCGAATGATTCTTCAGCTTGCGCCGGAAAAACCTAGTCCAGGGGAGGCATTTCCATGAGTACCATCGACAATTCACGCGAAGCGATCCGTATTCGCCGCGGATCTCTATCGAGAATTGCTGTCCGTACCGGTTGCCCAATGGCTCGGACCGCATTACTTGTCAATCTGTCCCTCTTGGTCAGCGCAGCAGCGACTTCGGCCACCTGGGGGCAGGAACTCTCCTGGCAGGACCCTCCGCGTCGGCATTCGCAGGTCGTGGCGACCAATTATGCCGACGACCAATTGCCCACGAGCACCGACGCGCAAAGCGAAGATACACCGCCCGCTCCCACCAGGATCCCGCCCAGAACGGTCGCCTCGCCATCGAACCAGCCGCCCAAACATAAAGCCACGGCGACGACGCGTGTGGTGGACGCCGAAGAGGTGGTTCCGGCCCCGCAGGGATCGCCTGCCCCGCGACGTTCGGTCGCAGTTGAGGAGGAGGGACCGCCGATGCGCGACGACACCTTCGGCAACCGCGACGACAACGACGACGCCAGCGGATTTGGCTATTCCGGCGGACGAATGCGCGATTTTCTCGGTAACCGCTTGTGGTTCCAGGGCGAGGCCTTGCTCTGGTGGACCCGCGGCGGCGAGACGCCGCCCTTGCTGACCACAAGCCCCGCCTCCACCTCCCAACCCAACGCGGGCGTGCTCGGCCAGGCCAATACTTCGATACTGTTCGGCGACCAGCCGTTGAACAACAACCTGCATGCCGGCGGCCGTCTTTCGTTCGGGGTCTGGCTCGATCAATACGAACAGTCGGGGCTCGAGTTTTCCTACTTGATCCTGGGGCAGAATACGCAGGCCTACAGCAATCAGAGCATGGGTAATCCCATTCTGGCGCGGCCTTTTTACAATGTCACGACGGGCGCCCAGGACGCTGTGCTGATCGCTTATCCCAACGCGTTCAACGGCACGTTCAACGCCCTTTCTGTCGAGAACTTCGAGGGGGCCGAAGCCCTCTGGCGGCGGGCGCTGGTGCGCGGAGGCGATGGGCGAACCGATCTCCTCCTCGGCTATCGCTACCAGAGGCTCACCGACGGCCTCACCGTTGGCGATTCGATCACCACCTCCGGCACTTCCTCAGTTCCACCGGCTGGCACGACGATCAACACGACCGATCTGTTTCATACGCGCAACAATTTCAACGGCGGCGAGTTGGGCTTTGCCATGCAGTGCCGGCACGAACGCTGGACCGTGGACACCACGTTGAAAATGGGCATCGGAGCGACGGAAACCAATGTTCTCATCAATGGCTGGACGTCAGTGATCACCGGCGGCACCACCACGGCTCGCTACAACGGCGGCCTCTTGGCATTGGCGAGCAACATGGGAACCCACGACTCGTGGCAGTTTTCCACGCTTCCTGAGATCGACCTGACCCTGGGTTACGATCTGACCCCGCGGCTGAAGGCCACGCTGGGCTATTCGCTGCTCTATTGGTCGGGAGTAGCCCGGCCGGGTGACCAGATCGATCTGAATGTCAATCCCAAGGAGATCCCGCCCCCCACGACCACGGCGGGCGAACGGCCGGAGTTTGTCCTGCATACCAGCGACTTTTGGGCCCAAGGGCTGAATTTGGGGCTGGAATACCGCTTCTGAAAGCGGCGAACGGATGCCGTGGAGAACGACGGGCCCGCCACGTGTCGGTCGGCGCCGTTCCGCCAACCCGGGAACGGCCGGGCCGAATGGCGCCGAACTGCATGCCGGTGCCGGGCCGTTCTCTGCCAAAATCGCCGGTTTTCAAAAAAACTCGCTTTTGCGAGAATTGTGGCGGCCGGAAGGTTGATTTACAATAGGCGGATGGACGCGGACAAGAATGCACCTTCTGGTGAACGCGGTTTTCTGGCCATCAAAGTCGTGATGATGCCGGCGGACACCAATCCCCACGGCACGATCTTCGGGGGAGTAATCCTCAGCTATATCGATCTTGCTGGTTCCGTGGCCGCCCAGCATGAGATGCGCCGGGCCAATTGGCCCCGGCGGCAAACCATGCTAGTGGGCATGGACCGGGTGGAGTTCCACCGGCCGGTATTGGTGGGCGATATTGTCAGCTTTTGGGCCGTGCTCCAGCGGGTGGGCCGCACGTCGATCACGATTGACATCCTCGTGGAAGCCGATCGCAAGGGAGAACTTGTCCGTGTTACAGAGGCGGAAGTGACGTATGTCGCCGTCGAAATGATCGATGGCACGCCTCGCCCGGTGCCCATTCGCGGCCACGACGAACAACATCAGCAGCAGTAAAAGGCAAACTTATGAATGTACTCGTAATCGACATCGGCGGCAGCCATGTGAAACTCCTGGCAACGGGACGAAGCGACGTCGTCAAGATTCCATCGGGCCACGACCTCACCCCGCAGCGGTTGGTGGCCGACGTGCTGGAGGCTGCCAAGGACTGGAATTATGAAGTCGTTTCCATTGGCTTCCCAGGTCCCGTCGTCGCTGGCAAGCCAGAACGCGAGCCGCCCAACTTGGGAACGGGTTGGATCGGCGTCGAATTCACGGCCAGTTTGGGGCATCCGGTCAAATTAGTGAATGACGCCGCTATGCAGGCCCTGGGCAGTTATGAGGGCGGCCGCATGCTGTTCCTCGGATTGGGAACCGGCCTGGGAACTACGCTGGTTTTGGAAGACAGAATCGTGGTTCCGATGGAGGCCGGCCACTTGCCCTACCGCAAGGGGCGTACCTTCGAAGACCACGTCGGCCAGCGTGGCCTAGACCGGTTTGGGAAAAAACGTTGGCGGCGTCTCGTCGACGACGTGGCTACGCGATTGCGGTTGGCCTTCGTCGCCGATTACGTAGTCCTTGGTGGGGGTAATGCTCGATTGCTCAAGGAACTGCCTTCCAATTCCCGTTTGGGAAAGAACGAAAACGCCTTCGTTGGTGGCTTTCGCCTCTGGGAAAGCCCGGCTGATGTCAAAAAATCCCCGGCCGCCCCGCAAGATTCTCAGTAGGCCCGATGGTGCGCGACACCGCACGTGTGGACCGCAGTGGACGGGTTTTCTAGAATAAGAGTGACGTGTCGCGCTAAGTATTGGTATGGAGCGAGGCCCTCGATCGTGTGAGTCCCTCCATCAGGTAGGATTATGTCGGTTGCCCTCGTCATCCTTGTCGTCTCAACCGCACTGCAAGTCGCGGCGGCCGCAATTGCCGTCCGATTGGTATGGGTCACGGGCTGGAGGTGGGCCTGGGGCCTGGTGGCAGCGGGGTTAGGCCTCATGGCGACCCGGCGTCTTTACTTGCTTTACCGATTCTTGGCGGCCTTAGTGGCGGGTAACCCCGGCACGGCGTTCGATCCGTTGGAGATCTTGGGACTGGCGATTTCCGTTTTCTTGTTTGTGGGACTGGTAGGGATCGTCCCCGTTTTCCGCGCCTACAGCCGATCGGAAGAAGAATTGCGGAAGGCCCGTGAGGACTTGGAACGCCGCGTCCGCGATCGCACCGCCGAGCTCGCGGCCGCCAACGCGGGCCTGCGGCAGGAACGCAACCTGCTCAACGCCCTGATGGATTACCTGCCGCACAACATCTATTTTAAGGATTTGCAAAGCCGATTCCTCCGCGTCAACCAGGCGATGGCCCGCTATTTCGGCTTGCAGGATCCCCGCCAGGCGATCGGCAAGACCGACCACGACTTCTTCACCGACGAACATGCCATGCAGGCCCTTGCCGACGAACAGGAGATCGTCCGCTCCGGCCACGGCGTCATCGACAAAGAAGAGAAGGAGACCTGGCCCGACGGTCGCTCGACGTGGGCGGCCAGCACCAAGCTTCCCTTGTACGACGACCAGGGGCAGATCCTCGGCAGCTTCGGCATTTCGCAGGACATTACCGCCCAGAAGCGGGCTGCCGAGGCGTTACGGGCTGCGAAGGAGGCGGCGGAGGCCGCCAATCGTGCCAAGAGCACTTTCCTGGCAAACATGAGCCACGAGATTCGCACGCCCCTGAACGCCGTGATCGGGATGACCGAACTGGTGCTGAAAAGCCAGCTTACGCCTCAGCAGCATGAGTTTCTTTCCACGGTCCACGATTCCGGCGAAGCTCTTTTGAGCGTCATCAACGATATTCTCGACTTTTCCAAGATCGAGGCCGAAAAGCTGGTGCTGGAGCGATTGAAGTTCCACCTCCGCGAGAGCCTGGGAGACACGATGAAGTCGTTCGCCATCCTTGCCCATCAGCGGGGCTTGGAATTGGCCTGCCATATCCATAGCGACGTGCCCGCCTGGGTCCTGGGCGACTATCATCGCTTGCGGCAGGTCGTGGTGAACCTTGTCAACAATGCCATCAAGTTCACCCAGCGCGGCGAGGTAGTGCTGGAAGTTGCCTGCAACAACGGCGCGTTGCGCGCCGAGCCGGCGGCGGCCGCGCCTTGCACGTTGTGTAGCCCGGAGACCGCGGCGATGGCGTCCGGCCTTGCGCAAGCACCTTGCCAACTCACAGAAGACGTGGAGTTGGAATTCACGGTCAGCGATACCGGCATGGGCATTCCCGCCGACAAGCAGGCCACCATTTTCGACATGTTCGAGCAGGCCGACAGCTCGACGACGCGGCGGCATGGTGGAACTGGATTGGGCCTTGCCATCGCTTCCCGCCTGGTCGATCTGATGGGGGGCCGTCTCTGGGTGGAAAGCGAACTCGGCCGCGGCAGCCGCTTCCATTTCACCGTTCGCTTGGGTCGGGCGGATGCCGATTCCGACGGCACTGCCGACGGCGAGCCGCTCTGCCTGCATGGCCTGCGAGTTCTGGTGGTTGATGACAACGCCACTAACCGTCGCATTCTCGAAGAGGTCCTTAGCAGTTGGCAAATGCTGCCTACCTGCGTTGCCGGCGCTGCCGAGGCCCTGGAAATCATGCGCCAAGCCGAGCAGTCCGGCAAGCCGTTCCCCCTGCTGATTACCGACGCCCACATGCCCGAGATCGACGGCTTCATGCTCGCCAATCGAGTTCGGCAGGACCGCCCCACGGAACATCCCGTGATCATGATGCTCACTTCGGGCGATCGTCCCAACGACACGGCGGAGTGTGATCGCCTGGGGATTGCCGCCTACTTGTTGAAGCCGATCAAGCAGTCCGAACTGCTAGAGGCCATCGAGTTGGCCTTGGGTATTCTGCCTCTCCGCCGTGGGCGAACGGCCCAGCCGCAACGCTCTCCGCCCCGCAGCCTCCATATCCTTTTGGCCGAGGACAGCCTCGTCAACCAGCAACTGGCGGTGGCCTTGCTGGAAAGCGAAGGCCACCGGGTGAACCTCGCCAATAATGGACGCGAGGCCGTAGCGGCCGTCGCGTCGTGCAGTTTCGACCTTGTGCTCATGGACGTCCAGATGCCGGAGATGGACGGATTGGAGGCCGCGGCGATGATCCGTGCCGGCGAGCGCGGCAGCGGCCGTCATCTTCCCATTATCGCCATGACCGCCCACGCCCTCAGGGGCGACCAGGAGCGCTGCCACCAGGCGGGCATGGACGGCTATACCTCCAAGCCGATCAACGTCGACGAATTGTTCGCGGCGATCGATCGCTACGCCTATCCGTCCGCGCCGGCCTCTGCCGATTCTGGCAGTCGTCCGCAGGCGGCCGAAGCGGCCGTCGATTGGTCGATGGCCCTGCACGCGGTTCGCGGCGATGAAAAACTGCTGGAAAAAATCGTCGATGCCGCCCGGCAGGAGATTCCCCGTCTGCTTGCGGAACTGCACCGTGCCGCTGCGGCAGGCGATGCGTCATCGCTCCGCCTGGCGGCGCACACCCTCAAGGGATCCGTGCGTTATTTCGGGGCCCAGAGCGTTCTGGAAACGGCGCTCCGCCTGGAGGTTATGGGTCAGAACCATTGTCTTGAGAAAGTGGACGAGGCCCTCGCGGCGCTGGACGGTTCTGCGGAACCGTTGATGGCCTGCTTGGCTCGGCACGGCCGGACCGATCTTTGCGTTGCGACCGCTCAAACCCAGGAGGTGTCACCATGACGCGAGTGTTGGTTGTTGACGACTGCGCCGTCGATCGCATGATGGCCGGCGAAATCCTCAAGAGAGAGGCGAATTTTGTCGTCGATTATGCCGCCAGCGGCGAAGAGGCCCTGCAGAGCATCCAAGGAGAGAGCGCCGGATCTTGTGCTGACCGACCTGCAAATGCGCCCGATCGACGGCCTGCAACTGGTTTCCGCCATCCGCGAGAAGTATTGCCGCGTGCCGGTCATTCTCATGACCTCCCAGGGCAGCGAGGAGATCGCCTTCCGCGCCTTGCAGGTAGGAGCGGCCAGCTACGTGCCCAAGCGATTTCTGCACGACACACTGCGAGGCGCCGTGGGCAAGGTCCTCGAGGCGGCGTTCGAAGGGTCGCATTACCAGAAGGCGATGGAATGTCTCGCCAGCAGCGAGCGGGTTTACTCCGTGCCCAACGATCCGGCTTACTTCCATCCGCTCATCGTGCACTTTCAAGAAGAATGCGTTGCCTTGGGCATCTGCGACGACGCCGACCGCGTGCGGATGGGCGTTGGGCTGGGTGAAGCCCTGGCAAATGCCATGTTCCACGGGAACCTGGAACTCAACTCGTCGCTCCGCGAGGTTGACGGCGACGCCTACCATGCGCTCGCCGAAGCCCGTCGCCGCGAGTCGCCCTATCGGGATCGCCGCATCGAGATCGAAGTCCGCCTGGCCCGCGGATCGGCGGTTTTCACTATTCGCGACGAGGGACGGGGTTTTGATCCTTCCTCGCTGCCCGACCCCACCGATCCGGCTAATCTCGAAAAGGTCTCCGGACGCGGGATTCTGCTCATGCAGGCATTCATGGACGAGGTCGCCTTCAATGACCGCGGCAACGAGGTCACGCTGGTCAAGCAGGCCTGCGCCAACGGCCGCTGCCTGGTATAAGTGGTCCGTTTCGGAATGCACTCCGTTTCCTCCCTAGCGCAGCAGGTGGTCGGCGATTTCGGCGGCAAGGCTGAATCTGCGCGCCAGGGCGTCCGCGCACTGGCCGCCGCCATCGAACGCACGGAGGGTAATTCCGCGAGTTCGCTGGCCCGATGGACTGACCTTTTCCGCAAGACTTGCGGCCAGGACTGGCCGAGGCCCAAGGCTCGTTTGGACCGCTTGGCCCAGCACTACGAAATTGCATGCGATCCCGCGCGATTTCCGCATGTCTTATTTGCCCTGCAATCGTGGTACATCCTCCTGCTGGAACTCCTGGTGAACCACGTGCTCGCATCGCTGGGTCTAAAGCCGACCGTAGCGGCCCCTCTCTACTGCGGCGAGCCGTTCGACTGGATGTTGCCGATCGGCTCGCCCGACTTGGAGCGGGCCATGGTTCGCGCCGCCGCGCGGGTCTCTGGCTACGATCCCGGGGCCGTCGTCGCCCATGCTGCGGGAGGCGGCGATCTGCTCAAGTCGCTCTACGAGTCGCTCTTTCCTCGCGCCGTCCGCCACGGCTTGGGCGAGTACTACACGCCCGCGTGGCTGGCAGAGCATGTACTCGACGCGGTCGGTTACCATGGACAGCCTGGCGCCCGAGTGCTCGATCCCACGTGCGGCTCGGGCACGTTTCTCTTGGCTGCCCTCCGCCGCTGGCGGCAATCCGCGGCCTCGTCGGCATCACCGCTGCGACTTCCACCTCCCATCGTCGGCTTCGATCTGCATCCGCTCGCCGTGGCCTCGGCGCGGGCGAATTATCTTCTGGCGATCGCCGATCTGCGGCGGCCGGAATCGCCCATCGACCTGCCAGTCTTCGTCCGTGACGCGATCCTGGATCAGCGGGCCGATGAACCCGCCTTTGATTTTGTCGTCGGAAATCCGCCCTGGATCGCCTGGGACAACCTGCCCGCCGAGTACCGCGAGAGCACCAAGCCGCACTGGCAGCGCTACGGGCTCTTTTCGCTTTCTGGCAACGAAGCCCGGCATGGCGGTGGCAAGAAGGACCTTTCCATGCTCGTGCTCTACTCGGCCGCCGATCGATACCTGGCATCCGGCGGGCGGTTGGGCATGGTGATCACGCAAACGCTTTTTCAGACGAAGGGCGCCGGCGACGGTCTCCGCCGATTTCGCCTCGGTGCCGACGGGCTGCCGCTGCGGGTCTTGCAGGTGGACGACCTGGTCGCGGTTCGGCCCTTTGCTCCGGCGGCCAATTGGACGAGCGTCGTCGTGCTGGAAAAGGGCCAGCCAACGACCTATCCCGTGCCGTATGTCAAGTGGACTTACGAGGACCAGAGGTCGGCGGTCGGAGGTCTGAAGTCGGAAGTCGGAGGCCAGGGGGCGGTTGAGAGTTTCGTCTCCCCTCGCCCGACTGCTGTATTCAGTAGGACGGGAGAGGGGCCGGGGGTGAGGGCTGAGCCCAGCTTCCTGCGGACCAACCTCCTCGCCCAGCCCATCGATCCGGCCTGTCCCACGTCCCCGTGGATCGTTCTGCCGCCCGGGGCACAAGAGGCGATGGACCGTCTGATCGGGTCGGCCGATTACACGGCCCATCTCGGCGCCAATAGCGGCGGGGCCAACGCCGTTTACTGGCTGGAGGTGCAGGGCAGGGGGAAGTGCGGCGTTCGCGTCCGCAATCTTGTTGGCAAGGCGAAACGCCGCGTGGAAATCGTCGAGGCGGAAATCGAGCCCGAGTTGATTTACCCGCTGGTCCGCTGGACCGACGTCGATCGCTGGTCGGCCCGGCCTTCGGCCCACCTACTCCTGGTGCAGGACCCGCAAACGCGGTCGGGCATCCCCGAGGATCGCCTGGGCCGCGAATGCCCGAAAACGTTGGCCTATCTACGGCAGTTCCACTCGCTCTTGACGGCTCGTGCCGCCTATCGCCGCTATCAAGATCGGCAACCGTTCTATTCGATGTACAACGTTGGCCCCTATACGCTCTCTGCCGCCAAGGTGATCTGGCGGCGGATGGACCACAAGATCCGCGCGGCGGTTGTGGAGACCTGGGACGATCCGCTCTTGGGCCCGCGGCCGGTGATTCCCCAGGAAACATGCGTGCTCATCGCTTGCCTCAGCGGCGACGAGGCCCATTACCTTTGTTCGCTCTTGAACAGTTCGCTCGTCGGCGACCTGGTGGTCGCCCACAGCGTGGCCGGTGGCAAGGGGTTCGGTTCGCCCAGCATCCTCGACTACTTGCCCTTGCGGAAGTTCGATCCCAGCGACGGCCGGCACGTGGCTCTGGCCGCACTGAGCCGGCAGTTGCACGCCCTGAGGTTGGCGCACCGGCCCGATAGCGGCCTGCACGCCGAGATTGACCAGCTTGCCGCGACGGCGCTCGTGCGTCGAGACGACTTGCGGAACTTGACCTTCGATTTCTGACCTGCAACCCAGTGGCAAGTTCGAGACGTGACTTTCTTACTTGCTTGGCTTCGAGAGCTGTGTTAGTATGCTGCCATAACCGGCCCCATCGCAGGCCGGTCCCGCCCCAATCCTCGCCCCGCCAGCCATTGCCTGGCAATTCCCACCTCGATCTCACGGGAGTCCACGATTGAAAATCGCACCATTGACCTTACTGCAACAACTGACTCTCTCCGCGCTAATGGTCGGACTGGCGATGGCCCCCGGCAATGCCTTTGCCGAGACCGGCAAGACGTTGGAAATCAAGTTAGGGGCCGATATTCCTCGCTCCTGGAATGACCTAAAGCAGGCCGGCTACGCCTACGGCCCCAAGCAGGAATTCGATCCGAGCACCGAGGAAACCCACATCTGGCTGCCCTACGGGAACCGGGGCGACTATTTCGAGACGGCCGGCGTGAAATTCACCGAGCCCGGCTCCGACACGGGCTGGCCCCTTGTGCTCACCGTCGATAGCCACGCCAATGGCCGGCTGGTCTTCAAGCTGCACTTCGACCGGCCGATCGGAAGCTTTCGCTTCGACGCGGGCTGGAGCGAATGGGACGCCGGCGGCAGTTCGGTCGGCGGCGTCGAATTTAGCACGGACGGCCAGAGATGGACTACCATCCGCGAACTCCACCAAGCCAAAGTGCAGCCGCTGATCATCGACCATTTCGTCGAAGGCAGGATGATGTTCGGTGGATTGCATACCCGGGACCTCTACCTCCGTTGCTATAGCCGGGACAAGAGCAATCCGGATGCCCAGTCCGGTCCGGGCCGCTGGATGAAGTTCGCCATGGCGGGTAACCCGGCGTGGGGCGAAGCGGCATTCTTTGACCGCCAATTCCAGCTTTGGGTAACGCCGGTCAAGGGCCCGACGACCGCCGTGAAGGCCAACGATTTCCTTAACTCGATCGGCGCGTGCACGCATGTCCGGCAAGGCGAGGACAATCCTGCCAGGGTTGCGGAGTGCCTGAGTTACATCGGCATCCGCGCCATCCGCGATGACGGCACGACCGATCCCAAGACCCTGCAATCGTTCATCGACATTCATCGGGCATCCGGGGCCAAAGCGGTCCTGCTGCCTATCAACGGGGACGTCGCGGCCAGCCTGGCCGAGTACGAAACCTTGGCGGCGGCGGGCGCCCTGCTGGCCGTCGACGGGCCCAACGAGCCGAACAATTGGCACGTCACTTACAAGGGGGCAACCTCCTCGAACAAGACGTCTCTGCCGATCGCCCGTTTTCAGGCGGATCTATATGCCGCCGTGAAAGCCGATCCCAAGCTGGCCGGCATTCCGGTTTTTCATTCCAGCGAGGCCGGCGGCTCAGAACCGGACAATTGCGGGCTGCAGTTCTTGACCATCCCCAAGGGCGCAGGGGCCTTGATGCCCGACGGCACGAAATACGCCGATTACGCCAATCCCCACAATTATGTCTGCGACCATCTCAAGGGCATTACGGAGGACAACATCGCCTGGAACGCGGAAGACCCGGCGCTGAAAGGCAAGTGGGACGGGCTGTACGGCGAGTACGGCCACACCTGGTGGGGCGGAGGCTTTAACGGCTATACCAAGGCCGAACTCGAGAAGTTGCCCAGGGTCACCACCGAGACCGGCTGGAGCACGCTTGCCGGTGGCGGCGGTCACACCGATGCGATTTCCGAGGTCGAGCAGGGGAAGCTTTTCCTCAACCTCTACCTGGACGCGTTCAAGCGGGGCTGGACCTACACCTTCGTCTACATGCTGCACGATTCCTCAGGTCAAGGGGCGTGGGGCTTTGTCCGCGACGATTACTCGCACAAGGCCTCGGCGAGCTACCTCCACAACCTCACCACGATTCTTGCGGACCGATCGTCCAGCTTCGCCCGGCGCAAGCTCGATTACACCATCCCCGACCGATCGACGACTGTGCACGACCTGCTAATCCAGAAGAGCGACGGGACGCTGGAGTTGGCCGTATGGGGCGAGCGGGCGAAGGGTTCCGACGACGTCGCGGTGAAGTTTGGCGCCTCGCAGGCGGCGGTGAAGGTATACGATCCGACAGTCGGCGTTGCGCCCTGCGGACCTTCGCCAACGTCAGCGCGGTGCCGCTGACGTTGAGTGACCATCCGCTGATCGTCGAGATCGCCGCGCCGTAACTTTGGAGTGCGGCGCGATTCACCGCCGATTTACGGCCTTGCGGCAGCCGCCGCGGCGCTCTTCATCAGCGCGTCCCAGCCGCTTTGCAGCGGATGCGGATAGACGTACGGCTTGTAATACTCGGGCTTGGGCGCCTCGTTGAAGAAATCCCGCCCTTCCTTGACGTGCGCTGCCTGTCGCGCTGTTTGTTGTGGATCCGCCCAAGGGCGCAGTACCATGTTGAGCTTCGCCCCATTGAGCGTGTTGTTCCAGGCGTAGCAGGGCGATGGCTCGAACACGCCGTCGCCGTCGGCGTCCGTCGCCCGACCTGGTTGGCCAAAAGCCGGATAGCCGGCCCCTACCTGGCCCGCAGGAATCTGGTTGCCGTCGATCGGGTTCGTGCCATCGCAGATCCCAAACTCGCCGATGGCCTGGAACGATCTTTCGTGGCTGACTTGAATCGTGCAGGTGTTGTAGGTCGTTCCGATCACTGTGTTGTTGAAGACCATGGCCACGCCGCCGGCAATGAAGATGAAGCCCTGCGGTCGGCCCATCTTCAGGCCCTCTGCGGAGAACGTGTTGTCGTAAATCTCGGCGCTCTGGGACCCATAGGCCCCCGCGCGGACCCTGTAGATTTCGAGTTGGCTATTGATGATCTTGTTGTGCCGGATCACGACCCGCGCGCCGTTGTAGGGCACGATCCACGGGTTGTTGCCATCGGTGTTCACGACCGCCGGGCTGAAGTGGGCCTCATTGTCCTCGAAGTAGACGGCCTTGGCCGTGCCCAGAGTGAGGGGCCGGGTGAAGGCGACCTTGCCGGGGCCCTGGCAGTAAATTGTCTGAGCCAGGCGGTTCTTCTTCAGGGCGTAAAAGCAGCAGTGGTCAACCAGGCCGTAGGTGTCTCCGCTGATCGTCAGCATCTGGTCCATATTCAGGAACTTGCAGTGGTCGACGCGGAAGTTCTTGCAATTCCCGCTAATCACGACTTCGCCGACCCACGTTCCCGCGTTGGCGAACCCGGTGCCGTCGAAGGTAATTCCCGTGATGCGGAAGGGTTTTCCCTCCGCTCCGTTCAACACGAACGACTTGTCTCCAGGGGCTGTGGTTGTATCGGTGCGAATGATCGTCTTGTCGATTCCGGCGCCCGGACGGTGATCGCTTTCATCTTCGCCCAATGCCCGGAGTTCCATCCGCGCTTCCACACCGCCGTCCCCTCGGGGAGTTGCACAATGTCGCCGTCCTTGGCCGCGTTGATGGCGTCCCAGACAGATCCCGGTGTCAACGCTGAGGCCGTGTGGGTCTCGGCACGAACGGTTTTGGGCTGAAAACCATCTGTCGCGACGAGGAAGGTCAACGCCAGCAACCATGGGAATAGCGCGGTTCTGATTTTCATCATCAAACCTCCCCTACGGGTTGGAGTGCTTACAGCAGATTAGCATAACAGGCGTTAATATGGGGACGCAACGGTCCAGTTCAATCCCATCCGTGCGGCCGTCGCCGACTCGATGGCACTTCACATAGTGGATGAGGCGCGACATTTCTGTTCCTTCCTCTCCCTGTGGACCACAAATTAAACTGAATTCATTTGTTCGCACATTGCTCGAGCACTTGTACGCGACTATAATCGGACACGCAGGACATGATGGTTCATGTCCCGCCGTAGGGGCCCGAAGGGAATCATGATCGGTAATGCAACTCCGTCAACAATTTGCGAAGGTATCATGAAAGATCAATTTCGTCGCGTTGCAATCGTTCGAAATGGGTTGTTTGCCGTCCTTGCTGCGGCGTTGGCGCTCGCCAGCTTCGGTCGACCGGTCATGGCGTTCTCGCTGACCTGGGACAACGGCTCGGGCGACTCCTTTTGGAGTAATTCCTCGGGTTCGCTGAACTGGTCGGGCTCCGCCTGGACCGACGGCAGCGACGCCGTCTTCGCCACTTTGGGCGTCGGCCCCGTGAACTTGGGAACCAACATCAACGCCAATAGCGTCACTTTCAACAACGCGGGATTCACCATTGCCGGCGGCAGCAACACTCTTACTGTCGGCGCCGGCGGCATTACGGCCAACGCCGACGCTACGATCAACGCGGCCGTAGCGCTCGGAGCAAACCAGGCGTGGAACGCCGCCACTGGCTCGACGCTAACCGATGCGGGCAATATCTCCGGCGGATTTGGCATCACCTTCGGTAACCTGGCCACCGTGGCCTACTCCTCGTACTTGCAAACCACTCCAACGCAGATCGCCAGCAATGAGTCGCTGGCCAGCCTCACTTCTGCGGGTGGCACGATGGGCGGCCTGTACATCACGGGCGGGGCCATTCCGGGAACCGCATATTTCCTCGCTAATAGCGGGGGCACTGCGACGTATCAGTTGCAGGTGGTCGACAGCCCCTACGCCAAGTGCGTGGTGGTGGAGTTGACGCAGGTGGGCAACAATATCGACGCGCAGGCCTTGTCTGCGCAGTACATTGTCGGAACGAATTACCTGGGAACCGATTTCACTACCAACGGTTCCACGCCGAACTCCATAGCCACAGCCGCGGGCGATCCAGGTTACGGCGCGGCCGACACCACGCTCACGTTTGGATCGGGTGGCGGAACCGTCGTGCTCTCTGGCACGAATTCCTATACCGGCCCGACGACGATTGGCGGCGGCAGCCTGATAATAGCCGGGGCGGGCTCGCTGGGGAGCGGCTCCTATGCCGCGGCGATTCCCAATAACGGTGCGTTGGTCTTCAATACCACGACGAACCAGATTCTGGGCGGCGCGATCAGCGGCAACGGTAGCCTGACGCAATCCGGCAACAACCTGTTGACGCTGACAGCGTCGAATACCTATACCGGCCCAACAACGATCAGCGGCGGTACGCTGCAGTTGGGCACCGGCCAAAGCGGGCAAGACGGGTCGATCTCCAATACCAGCGGCCTGACCAACAACGCGACACTGGTCTATGACCTCTCCGGCAACCAGACCGCCAGCTATGTCATCAGCGGCAGCGGCAGCCTGATCACCATGGGTACGGGCCAGTTGACCCTCAACGCGGCCAATTCGTTCAGCGGAAACGTGACGATCAGCGCAGGAACGCTGACGTCGGCAACCGGCAATCTAGTCGGCAATACGGCCCTGGGGGAGAACAACGTCGTCACCGTGGCGGCCGGGGCGACCCTCAACATCGGCGGCGCCAATGGCAGCGGCGGTCAAATTGGTGCCTCGCAGCTCAATACGATTGTGGTTAACGGCGGGACGCTGAACTTCGAGCTTACCAACAGCGACGGCTGGGACGGCCCCTACATGGGCGCGTTCTTCCTCAACGGCGCCACGGTTACCAGCAACGGTTACTCCGGTCCCCGCTGGGGCTATGGACAATCGAGCGGCACGATCAGCACGGTGGGTGCTCCGTCCACCTGGTCGGCCCCCATGTGGCTGGTTGCCGGCAGCGGCGAATCGCTGACCTTCGCCACCAGCGCGAACCTCACCGTTTCCGGCGTAATCGCCGATTTTCCGGGACTGGGGGGACTGCCGCTTTACCAGGCCGGCCCGGGGACTTTGATCCTGACCGCCAGCAACACATACATTGGCGCCACCTTTATCAACGGCGGCACGCTCCAGCTTGGCACCGGCCAGAGCGGGCAAGATGGCTCGCTGGCCACCAGCGGCATCATCGATAGTACCGCCTTGGTCTATGACCTTGCCGGCGGCCAGAACGCCGCCTACGCCATTGGCGGCGCGGGGAGCGTGACCAAGAGCGGGCCGGGCATGCTGGTCCTCAGCAATACGTCCAACAGCTACAGCGGCTCGACTACGGTCAGCGGCGGAACGCTAGTCATCGCCGCCGACTCCAACCTGGGCGCAGCGCCTGCTTCGCCCACGCCCAATAGCCTTGTGATCCAGGGTGGCGTCCTCCAGACACAAGGCGCGGTGTCGCTCTCGGCCAACCGCGGGATCGGTCTGGGCGATAACGACGCTACGATCAACGTGGTGTCGGGCGTGCTCATATATGCCGGGGCGGTTGGGCCGGCCCCCGGCGCTGGTTTCGGCAGCCTCACCAAGGCGGGAAGCGGCACTCTAGTGCTCAGCGGCGCGAACATTTACACCGGCGCCACCAGCATCAACGCCGGTATACTGAACGTCAGCGGCTCGCTGGCCAGCACGGCAGTCAACGTGGCCAGCGGGGCCACTCTGACCACTGCCGGTGACGGCATTATCGCCGGTTCGGCGACTGTGGCCGGCGGCGGTGCGATCGACTTCAGCAAGAATGGCCTGCCTGCGGGCGTCACTTCCACGCTCAGTCTGCAGGGATTGACCCTCGGCGACAACTCGGCCAATCCGGCCCGGCTTACCTTCGATGTCAACGCCAGCAGCCTGCCCGCCACCGACCAGATCAATCTGGGCGCCAACACCTTGACCCTGAACCCCAGCGGCGTGACGGTCAATATCGTCGCGGCGTCGCTGTCGCCCGGCATGTATCCCTTGATCACTTTCGGTTCACTCGCAGGAACCGGCTATTTCGCCCTCAATTCGGCCGACGCGCATATCGGCTTATCCGCTCTTTCGCTGATCAACTCGAATAATGCCCTGGAATTGGAAGTGTCCGGCAATGCGACGCCCACGCTCGCCTACTGGTCGGGCAAGTACGCCCATTCCAGCGGTGGGAATCCGTTTTGGGGCGGTTACAATGCCAGTGGAATCGTCACTAATTGGTCGACGAATGCCGCTGGCACAGTCGACGCGGGCCAGATTGTCGGTGGAGTCACCGACGTGGTCTTTGCCGCGACATCGGCAGCCGGTCCCATCAATTCGGTGCTAGATGCCTCCTATGCCATCAACAGCCTCACCGTGACCACGACAGCGGCGGTGACGATCGGCGGCAATGGCCAGAGCCTGACCATCAACGCGGCCGCCAGCAGCAGCAACCTGGGTTACGCGACGGGGACCGGCATCGTTATGCCGCCCGGCGCGGGGCGCTGAACATCGGCGCCGGCACGTTGATTCCGGCGACCAGCCAGAATTGGATAAATAACTCCAACAGCCTCTTGACGGTTCTGGGTAACGTCAGTGGCTCGGCCGGACTCGGCAATACGACGACGCTTACTTTCAGCGGGTCGGGCAGCGGCGGCGGCCTGGTTCCCGGCGTCATCGCCGACGGCAGCGGCGGAGGGAACCTCGCCGTGGCAGTCAATGCGCCGGGCGGCCCGATCACGCTTTCCGGCGCTAATACCTACTCGGGCGGGACGACCGTCACGGCGGGAACGCTGACGGTCGCCGCCGACGGAGCGTTGGGCACAGGCCCAGTGACGTTGGCACCCGCCTCAGGCACGGGTGTCCTGGCATTCACCAGTGCGACCCCCTCGATCGTCGGCACGCTCACCCAAAGCGCGGCGGGCACTTCGGTCATCGTACTGGGCAATGCGACCGGCATTGGTTCCGCCACCGTACTTACGCTCGGTGGCAACGGCGTTTCGAGCACCTTCAACGGTACTATCAGCGATCTAAGCGCGGTCAACGCGGCGTCGACCGGCAGCCTGGTCCAGGTGGGAAACGGCATCTTGATCCTCGGCGGCGCGAACACCTACACGGGCGGCACCACGGTCAGCGGAGGCACAATCGTCCTCGGAAGCGCCACGGCCCTGGGCTCGGGCGGAATTACCATCGGCAGCGGGGCCACGGCCAACTTTGCCGGATACAGCCCGGCAAACAACGTCACGATCAATGGCGGCACGCTCTATCTCGGGCCGGGTGGAGCGACCGGCACGATCACCCTGGCCAACTCGGCCAATACAATTGATGTCAGCGGCTATTACCAGGTCCTGAGTGGGCAGATCACCGGGCCCGGCGGATTCACCCTAGGCGGCGATTCCACGCCTGGGTTGGCGCTGTCGAATTCCAGCAATAACTTTCAAGGCAATGTTACGGTCAACGCCGGCGCGTTCCTGGAACTGGATGGCAGCAATGTCATTCCCAGCACCGCTTCGGTCCTGCTTAACGGTTCCCTGAGGCTTAGCGACACGGGTTCGACGGTCAACACGATCGCCGTGCTGAACGGCAACGGATCGGTCTTCCAGGGAAGCGGCACCTTGGGCAACAACACCCTGGTCGTGGGGGCCGGCGATGCAACGAGTACGTTCTCGGGCACCCTGGGCGGCGGTAATAACAACTTCGCTCTCGTCAAGACCGGCAGCGGGACGCTCACGCTCAATGGCGCCAGCTCCTACACGGGAGGGACCACGGTCAACGGCGGCACGCTTGTGTGGATCAATGGAACCGGCGAGAAGGCCAACGGCACCGTCACGGTCAATCCTGGCGCCACGTTAAGCATCACCGGCTATGCGAACGCCAACTATCCGGTAAGTGCCGCCGACACCATCAGTCTCAGCGGCGCCACGCTCAGCATGGATGTCACCTGGGCTACCGCCTATGACGCTGAACCTTATATCGGCACGGTGAACCTCGATAGTTCCGCGGGCACCGCTGCGGCGGTCGTTTCACCCAACGGCAGCGGGCTGCGAATGGGCTACGTCAATGGGCCGGGCACGATCAACAGCACCGGTTCCATTGCCAACACGTGGAGTGCCGAACTTCGCCTGGTGGCAGGGAGTTACTCCGCCACCGTCTTTACGGGCTCTGGCAACACGCTGAACATCTCCGGCGTCATCGACGATTATCCGGGCCTGGCCGGCATGCCGCTGGTCAAGACCGGTCCGGGCACGCTGCTCCTGACCGCCGCTAATACGTTCAGCGGAAACGTGACGGTTACTGCGGGCACGCTGACCTCGGCGACCGGCAATATTGTTGGCAATACGGCCCTGGGACAGAACAACACCGTCTCCGTCGACGCGGGGGCGGCCCTCTTTATTGGCGGCGTCAACGGCACGGCAAATCAGATCGGGGCCTCGCAACTCAACACGATCGTCGTCAATGGCGGCATGCTGAACTTCGAGCTTTCCAACAGCGACGGCTGGGACGGCCCCTACATGGGCGAGTTCTTCCTCGACGGCGCCACGGTCACGAGCAACGGCTACTCTGGCCCCCGCTGGGGCTATGGGCATTCTAGCGGAGTGATCAGCACGGTTGGAGCTCCGTCCACGTGGTCGGCCCCCATGTGGCTGGTTGCCGGCAGCGGCGAATCGTTGACGTTCGCCGCCAGCGCGAACCTCACCGTTTCGGGCACGATCGCCGATTATCCGGGCCTCGGCGGGCTGCCTGTCTACAAGATCGGTCCGGGTACGCTGACACTGAGCGGAAGCAACACCTACCTCGGCACCACAACGATCAGCGGCGGCGTGCTGCAGGCCAACGACGGCGTCGGTCTACCATCGAGTTCGAACCTGGATTTTGGCGGCAGCCTGGCGACCAACAGCTACGGGGCCGTTTTGCAGTCAAGCGGAACTTTCGACCGCTCGTTGGGCACGAATCCGGCCCAAGTGCAGTGGACCGGTGATGGCGGCTTCGCAGCCAACGGGGGCACGCTCATGGTCAGCATGAGTCCCGGCGTTGCGCTCATTTGGAACAACAATACTCTGAACAACGGCACCGCCGGCTTCGTTCCCGACGGTAGTGTATTGACCTTCGGTTCGCCGACGGCCAACAGCCAAGTCAACTTCACCGACAGCATCGACCTGAACGGCGAAACCCGCCAGATCGATGTGGCCGCCGGCACCGGTGGCGACAGCACGCTGATCTCCGGCAATCTTGTAGACAACTCCGGTACTGGACTGGGTGCCTTGCTCAAGACCGGCTCGGGAATCTTGATCCTTTCCGGCACAAATTCCTACGAGGGAGGCACGACCGCCGCAGCGGGAACATTGGTCGTGACAACCAACAACTCGCTGCCGAGCGGAACGACCCTGACAGTGGGAGCGGACGGGATATTCCTCTTCGACCCAACGGCTAGCGGGGCTCCTGCGGATGGTATGTCGCCGGCGCATGCTTCCGGAATAGCGGCGGTGCCCGAACCGGGTGAATGGGCCCTCTTATTGACGGCCGTTGGGTGTGCTTCTTTTTGTATGTTTGCCTCGCGTTGGCGGCTTGAAAACCACCGGATTGGGGGTATTGGCGTCTTTTCTGTTATGCGCCGCTGCCGATTGCGTTGACCCTTCCCAGGGAATAAAATATACCGAGTCCGGGGTTCGGCGAAGATTTGCTATGCCCCTGAGATCGGTTTGCGCTCGCCCGCAAATCCGGCCGAATCGATAGATGAAGTGCCGTCGGCCGCGCCGACACGTTTTCGTCGGGCAAGCAACTCTTGTGAGGGTATTTTTCCCGTGGTGCATCTCGACTATTTGCCTGGAACTTTTTTTGGTCCGTCCACGCTTGTGGAAATGGTTCGCCATCGGGCCCGTACCCAACCGCGAGACATTGCCTT
The DNA here is from genome assembly GCA_963709175.1 of uncultured Planctomycetia bacterium. Lineage (GTDB taxonomy): Bacteria > Planctomycetota > Planctomycetia > Pirellulales > Thermoguttaceae > JANXQG01. Next base: position 354,037 of record CAVPVK010000015.1, on the reverse strand, counting down.
CCGTTACCTGGTCGATGGTGAACTCGAGCAAATCGATCTGACCTACGAGGAACTCGACCGCCAGGCAAGGGCGATCGGGGCCTGGTTGATGTCGCGCGGCCTGTCGGGCGAACGGGCCTTGTTGCTGTATCCGGCCGGCCTGGAGTTCATTGCCGGGTTTTTCGGCTGCCTGTATGCGGGTGTGGTCGCAGTGCCCGTCTATCCGCCCCGCCGCAACCGGTCGATGGAGCGAATCCAGGCTATCGCCGACGACGCCGAGGCCAAAGTGGCCCTTACCACCGGGGCGGTTCTCTCGCGGATTTCCGACCTGGTCCATGAGACTCCGCACCTGGAGCAGCTTGCATGGCTGGATACCTGCCGCGTGCCGGTCGGCATGGACCAGCAATGGGAACTCTCGCCCGACATCCACGGCGAGACGCTGGCCTTCCTGCAATACACGTCCGGCTCGACGGGCACGCCGAAGGGCGTGATCCTCAACCATGCCAGCCTGGTCCACAATTCGGCGCTGATCGCCCACGCCTTCGAACACACGCGGACGAGCCTGGGAGTGTTCTGGCTGCCCAGCTATCATGACATGGGGCTTATTGGCGGGATCTTGCAGCCGATTTACGTCGGCCGGACCAACGTGCTGATGTCGCCGATGACGTTCTCTGCAGAAACCGTTCCGCTGGCTTTCGGCGATCACGCGGTTTCGCGCCACGACGGCCGGTGGTCCTAACTTCGCCTACGAACATTGCATTCAAAAAGTCACACCCGAGCAGATGAAACAGCTCGATTTGAGTCATTGGAAGCTGGCCTTTAACGGTGCGGAACCCGTGCGGGCGGAGACGCTGCGGCGGTTTGCCGAGAAATTCGCCCCTTGCGGCTTCCGGGCAGAGTCGTTTTATCCCTGCTTCGGGCTGGCCGAGGCCACGCTGATCGTCTCCGGCGGATTTGTGGCCAATCCGCCGATTATCCGCAGTTTCGACGCGGTCGCTCTCACGGAGGGCGAGGCCCGGCAGATGCCCAGCGGAAGCCCCATGGCCCGGGACCTCGTGGGTTGTGGCCAGACGCTGCCGGACCAGAAGATTGTTATCGCCGAACCCGAGACGATGACCACTTGTTCGGCCAACCAGATCGGAGAGATTTGGGTGAGTGGTCCGAGCATGGCGCAAGGATATTGGAAGCGTCCCGAAGTGACGGAGGCGACTTTTCACGCCCATCTCCGCGACAGCGGCGAGGGGCCGTTCCTCCGCACAGGTGATCTCGGTTTCATGCTCGACGGCGAGTTGTTCGTGACCGGACGGCTAAAGGACCTGATCATTCTCCGCGGCGTGAATTACTATCCCCAGGATATCGAGCTTACCGTTCAACGCTGCCATCCGCGCTTGCGGACCGATTGTGGGGCGGCATTCGCCCTGGAAAAAGGTGGTCGCGAGCAGTTGATCGTGGTCTTTGAGGTCGAGCGGCACAAACAAGGTCAGTTTGGCGAGGTCTTCCAGGCGATCCGCCGTGCGGTTGCCGGCGAGCATGACCTGAACGTCGATGCCATTGTGTTGATTCGCGCCGGCACGGTGCCCAAGACCTCCAGCGGCAAGATCCAGCGGCATGCCTGTCGCCAAAGCTACCTCGACGGTACGCTCGACGTAGTGGGGCGGTGGGAAGTTGGCGACCCGGAGCAGGGGGGCGTAGAGGAAGTGGCAACCGCTGCTGTGCCGCCGCCCGCGCCGGAGCCTAGACTCGCCGATTTGGCTTCTGGCAACGGACACTGGGCCGAAGGCATTATTGCTGCGGACTCGGCCCGCGATGCGGAACGTGGCAACGGGCAGGCGGCGGGGGCTGCCAGGAAGACCGAGTCACGTTCGCTCCAAGCTCAGGGGCCCGCCGTTCCGATTTCCGCTGAGAAAGATCCTGTCAAGCGGGAAATGATGACTACTCAGATCGTCATCGAGGAAATCCGGCGTGTGGCCAAGGAGCGGGCAAACGGCCTGACGCTGGACTCGGCGATTCGCGAATCCGGCATGGATTCGATCGAGCGCATGGAAATTCTGGCAACCCTGGAGGAGCGATTTGGCGGCCGCTTCCCACCGGAGATTCTGCCGGAGCTAGAGACTACCCGGCAAGTTATCGCGGCCGTGAAGAAGTATTTGGGTGGCGAACCACGCGGGGCCAGTGAATCGGGAACTCCAGCGGCCGCGGAAATTCCGTCCGAAGCCTACCGCTTCGACCAGTTCCCCGAATATCGCCAACTTCGCCAGCGATTAGACATGCTTGAGACCGCCGGATTGGGAAACCCCTATTTCGGTGTACACCAGGGAATCACCAATGATCGCACGATGATTGACGGTCGGGAGTTGATCAACTTCGCCAGTTACAACTACGTGGGGACTTCGGGCGATCCGGCAGTTTCTGCCGCGGCCAAGGCGGCAATCGACCGCTATGGCACGAGCGTGTCTGCCAGCCGGGTGGCGTCGGGCGAAAAGGTCATCCACGGTGAACTCGAAAGTGCGATTGCGCGGTTTCTCGGCACAGAGGCTGCCGTTACCTTCGTGGGGGGGCATTCCACGAATGAATCGGTCATTGGCCACCTCGTGGGACCCGGTGACCTGGTGCTTCAAGATGCCTTGGCCCATAACAGTATAGTCCAGGGAGCGCTTCTTTCCGGTGCCCGGCGACGTCCGTTCACCCATAACGACTGGCAGGCCGCCGACCGGTTGCTCGGGCAGTTGCGGCGTGAATATCGTCGCGTCTTGCTGGTGATCGAGGGCGTCTACAGCATGGACGGCGATTTCCCCGATCTGCCGCGATTCATTGAGGTGAAAAAACGGCACAAGGCTCTGCTGATGATCGACGAGGCCCACTCGTTGGGTGTTCTTGGTCACCATGGCGGCGGAATCGGCGAACACTTTGCTGTCAATCGCGGCGACGTCGATATCTGGATGGGCACGATGAGCAAGGCCCTGGGAAGTTGCGGGGGATATATCGCGGGCAGCCGCGCACTGGTCGAATTCCTGAAATACACGGCGCCGGGCTTTGTTTTCAGCGTGGGGCTGCCGCCGCCCGGGGCCGCCGCCGCCTTAGCCTCCATCCGTATACTCGAAACCCAGCCCGAGCGGGTGGCAAGGCTCCGCGAAAACGCCAGGCTTTTCCTCACCTTGGCCAACCGGCGTGGAATGAACACGGGAACGAGCCAGAATACGGGCGTGGTGCCGGTGATTGTGGGTAACTCGCTGGCCTCTTTGCGGCTGTCGCAGGCCATGTTTGGCCGGGGGGTGAACGTTCAGCCAATCGTCCATCCGGCGGTCGAGGAAAGTGCGGCTCGCCTGCGATTCTTCATTACTTCGCTTCACACCAGCGAGCAGATTCGGTACACTGTAGATGTGCTTGCGGAGGAGCTGGAACGAATGCAGCTCCACGACAGTGTCTCCGGCAACGGTCAGTCCGCCGTCGGCGACGAAAAGACGGCCCGACGGCAGAACGTGGAGTAGCAAGTCTTGTTGTCGAGCAGCCCACTTACGAGGTGAAAGATTGCTTACTGAAAATGAAATCCAGCGGACGTGGCGAGCTCTTTTTCGCGATCAGCAGATCAATGAAGAAACCTTTAGCCGGGCTGAGGCCCTGCTCGAGGAACTGCGGCCCGAAAGTCCCTTGCGGCATCGTTTGGACGGAGAGTTGACCGAACTGCGAAAGATCCAGACCAAGAAGCTTGCACCGCCGAAAGCAAGCGCGAGGAAACAAGCGGCCCACGGCAAGTAGCTGCGGGTCACGATACCAAACAATCGGGGCAGCAGCCCAAAAGGCCTGCTGCCCCGACGTCCGTCACGACCATAAGAGTGCCAGGACCGCGAGACAACCGCTTGCGGGGGCGTTCCGGAGCCGCTGGAACGGCATCGACCCGCAAGCGGGTGTCCCGCCATTTTCCACCGTGGCAAAGTCCGCTGCTTGCCGTCGCGGACCCCGCTGGTTTCGCATGCGGAGCCCTTTCCCCTTGCTCCTTACCGGTTGAACTCGATGCTCAAGTTCAAACCCTGGGCATAAATTGGCTGCAGGTTCCCGTTCAAGTCTCGCGTGATGCCCATGCTCGGCACCTGGTACAGGATCATGTCCGCCGACCGCGCCACGTTGTTGACGAACAAGCCCGTGTAGCCGGCCTTCACCGAAATCAGGTTGGTCAACTGCAAGTGACCTTCCACCCTCAACTCGACGACGGGCGAGAATTCGACCCAGTGCGTGGAGTGGATGAAACTCGTCGCACTCATCAGCGTTGGATACTGGTAGCTGGGCGAAAGACCCTCGGCCGCCTGTTGGGCTTCCGTGGGATTGGGGGCATTCAGACCCGCGGCGAGGATGCCAGTCTGGAGAATCGACTGGGCGTTGATGCCGGCGGTGAAGCGGGTCTCGGCCGAGATGCCGAACCGTCCGCAGGGCTGGTAGTATCTCATGCCGAGTTCCGGGCCGGAGATTTCATTATGGGCCGTCGTATTCCAGTCCGAGTCGGTCAGGTTGCCGCCGCGGGCGTCAACCCAGAACTGGTCCTTGATCTCCAGGTAGCGGCCGCCGAGTGTAAACTCCAGATTGCCGCCTAGCGGGCATTCGGTCATGCGGTAGATGTACAAAGCCTCTACGCCGCCCATGCGGGGTTTGTCCTGCACGTACATGCTACTAAAGGTGACGGGCGTGCGGCCGATGTTCCCATCGGGCAGCAGGGTGTTGAGGAGGTGGTTTCCATTGGCAGTGAGGGGATCGTCGAAGACGACGTTGACGTTGGCGGCGGAGGTCTCGCTCGTCTGGCTCTCAGTGAGAAAGCCGGTGAACATGAATCCGTGGTGCTCGTTGATCATGTAGCCGATTTCCGTGCGGTCGCCCCACTTCCAAAGGTTCTCGGCGCTAGTGTCCAGCGAATTGGTCTCCGTGACGGCGTTCGCCAGGCTCCCGTAGTAGACCGTGGGCACTAGCGTCGGGTCGCCGATCGTCGTCTTGTTTGGCGGGGAAATGTGCCAGTACAAGCCATCGAAGGTGAAGAAAAGTCCCTGCCGCGGCTCCGCCCAATTGTCATAGGGCGCCAAGTCGGCGGGCTCAAAGAAATCCAGACCCTGAACCTCGTGGTCCTGACCATAGGCCGAAATGCCGGCCGAAACCACCAACAGAAAGGCCGCGAGTCCCAAGCTGATCCGATTCGACAACATCACATGTACTCCCGTGACGGATTGGAGTATGACCCAGAATTCTGCCCCAATGGAGCATCCTGGTACTGTATGTGACGAATATATCGGATGTACTGGCGATTCCAGTTGAGTAAGAAAGGCAAACCTTGCGGAAAATTACGGTTGCAACGCAGCAGATTGGGATGCTGTGATAGACTGGATAATATAGCAAAGACTTAGTGACGAAGCCAGCCGTAGTGAAAAGGACGAACGAAACTAGCCGGAAGCGTCCACCAAAGCTCAGAATTTAGGAGTAAGAAGACAGCGCTCGTAGTCCCGGCTTCAGCCAGAATCCCCGGATTCCGACTGAACCCGGGACCACGAACGCCGTGCAATTCTTCCCGCAAGTCCTATATCAGGTAATGCCCTTGACTAGCACGACGTCAACGGCTTCCGGGTTGAGGCCGCTGGTCACGTGTATTGACGGGGGCAGATTCAGGACCGGCGTCCTTGTTGATCCCGTACTGGACGTTGTAGTTGTCGAACCGGTGGTACTTGTCGAGCCGGTGGTGGTTGTCGAACCGGTGGTGGTTGTCGAACCGGTTGTACTTGTCGAACCGGTGGTGGTTGTCGAGCTGGTTGTACTCGTCGAACCGGTGGTGGTTGTTGAGCCGGTTGTACTTGTCGAACCGGTGGTGGTTGTCGCGCCGGTTGTCGAGGTGCCCGATGAACTGGTCGTCGACCCGCCTGTAGTGCCGCTGGTGTTTGCGGTCAACGAGCTCGATATCGATCCGCCGATCGTCGGTAGTTTGGGTATCGAAACCACCAAAGGATTGACGGTCAACTTGGCGGCGCTGGTAGTCACCGAGCCCGCGCTATTGGTAAATACCGCGCGGTACAGGAAACCGGACTGCGAAGTGGTGGCCGAGAAGGCGTACGTGACACTGGTCGCCCCAGAAATACTGATGTAGCTTGTGCCGCCGTTGGTGCTGACCTGCCATTGTACCGTGGGCGATGGCGAGCCGCTGGCGGCGGCCGTGAACGTGGCCGTCTGGCCGACAGTAACCGACTGGCTGACGGGACTGGTCGTCAAGACCGGCGAGCCAATTACCGTTAACGTCGCGGCGGTAGTCGTTGCCGAGCCTACGCTGTTGGTGAAGACGGCGCGGTACATGTAGGCCGACTGTGCAGTCGTCGGCGTGAGGCTATAGGTCGTGGACGTCGCACCAGAAATATTGGCATAGCTCGAACCGCCGTTGGTACTGACTTGCCACTGTACCGTGGGCGATGGCGAGCTGCTGGCGGCGGCCGTGAAAGCAACCGTCTGGCCAGCAGTAACCGACTGGCTGACGGGGCTGGCCGTCACAACCGGCGCTCCGACTAGCGTCAACGTGGCGACAGCAGTCGTTGCCGAGCCAGCGCTATTGGTGAAGACGGCACGGTACCGGTAGCCCGATTGTGCAGTCGTCGGCGTGAGGCTATAGGTGGTCGACGTCGCACCGGAAACATTGGCATAGGTCGCACCGCCGTTGGCGCTGACTTGCCACTGCACCGTGGGCGCCGGTGTGCCGCTGGCGGCGGCCGTGAAAGTGGCCGTCTGGCCGGAAGTGACTGACAGGCTGGCCGGGTTGGTGGTAACAACCGGCGGCACAATAACAGTCAACGCGGCCGCCGTCGTGGTTGCCGTACCTACGCTGTTGGTGAAAACCGCTCGATATTGATAACCCGTTTGTACGGCCGTCACCGTCAGGCTGGTGGACGTAGCGCCGGAGATGTTCATAAAGCTCGCACCGCCGTTGGCGCTGACCTGCCACTGCACCGTAGGTGCGGGCGAGCCCGAAGCGGCCGCCGTAAAGGTCGCCGAATTGCCGTAGACAGCCGTCTGGCCGGCGGGATTGGTGGTCGCGACCGGCGCCGAGTCGACCGTCAATACGGCTGCTGTACTGTCGGTGGCGCCCGCAGCGTTGGTGAAGACCGCGCGATACATGTAGCCCGACTGCGACGCGCTCGATGTAAAGGAATATGTGGTCGAGGTAGCGCCGGACACGTTGGCATAGGTCGTGCCGCCGTTGCTGCTGACCTGCCACTGCACGGCCGGAGTGGGAGTGCCAGTGGCGGCGGCCGTGAAGCTGACCGTCTGGCCTATGGCCACCGTCTGGCTGCTGGGATAGCTCGTCACGACAGGCAGGACGTAAACCGTTAGCGTGGCCGCCCCGCTGGTGGCCGATCCGGCCGCATTGGTGAAGACCGCGCGGTACTGGTAACCAGTCTGGTTGGCCGCTGGGGTGAACGAGAACGTCGCCGACGTGGCGCCGGAAATATTCGAATAGGTCGTCCCGTTTATGCTGTACTGCCACTGCACGGTCGGTGCGGGCGCGCCGGAGGCGGCCGCCGAAAGGGTGACGGTCTGGCCGGCGGCAACGGTCTGGCTGCTGGGGCTGCCGGTGACGGCCGGGGGAACGTTTACCGATAGCGTGGCGCCGCTGGTGGTCGCCGTGCCAGCGCCGCTGGTGAAGACAGCGCGGTACATGTAGCCCGCCTGGGAGACGTAAGTTGTAAACGAGTAGCTGGCCGACGACGCGCCCGGGATGCTTGTGTAGGTCGTGCCGCCGTTGGTGCTCACCTGCCACTGGATGCTCGGCGCGGGCGAACCCGAAGCCGCGGCCGTGAAGGTGGCCGCCTGGCCAGCCGTGATTGCCTGGCTGCTTGGGTTGGTGGTCACGACCGGCGGCACGAGGACTGTCAACATGACGGCCGGCGACGTGGCCGAACCCGCAGCGTTGGTGAAGACCGCGCGGTACCAATAGCCCGATTGAGTGGCGGCCGTCGTGAAGGTATATGTGGGCGATGACGCACCGGACACGTTCGTATAGGTGGAACCGCCGTTAGTGCTAACCTCCCACTGCACAGTGGGAGCGGGCGTGCCCGACGCGGCGGCCGTGAAGCTCACCGGTTGGCCGGCAACGATCGTCTGGTTGTTCGGATTGGTCGTAACTGCCGGTGCGTTGTTGACTACCAACGTGGCCGCCGACGAAGTGGCGGTGCCGACGCTGTTGGTGAATACGGCTCGATACTCGTCGCCCGACTGCGTCGCCGTCGCCGTGAACGAGTACGTGGTTGACGTAGCTCCGGAGATATTAGTGAACGAAGAGCCGCCATTGGTGCTGCTTTGCCACTGCACCGTAGGGGCGGGCGTGCCTGTCGCGATGGCCGTGAGGTTGACCGTCTGACCGGCGCTGACCGACTGATTGCCGGGGTTGGCCGATATCGCCGGCGCGACACTCTTGGTCACCACGGCAGACGCGGTTCCGAAGGGCGGATCGATATTGCGGACAAATACCGCAGTGGTTCCCGCGGCCTTCGTGTCCGGACCGACCCAGGCCACGATCGAGTCCTCGTCGGGATCGTTGGAGGCGACCGCCGGGGCCACCTGGTTGCCGGCAGTCGTGGCGTTGACCCGGAATTCAGTCGGAGCGATTGCCAGCGGAGTACCGTTGGCATTGTACATGCGGGCGTAAATGCCGTAGTCAAGTACGCTTGGCTGGCCGTCTTCGGCGTTGTCCTGGCCGTAGCTCGTCCAAACAACCGTGTAGTCGCCAGAATCATCCATGCCCACGGAGGGCATCACCTGCCAACCGATATTCGTGTTGGTCTTGCTGACGTCGTTGACCTGGAAGACGGAACTGGTAGCCGAGGCGCCGGCGCGAACTGCTGGGCGAAAATGTCGTAGCCCTCGGTGGGGTTGACGAAATTGGCCCAAGTCACCACAAAGGCCCCGGCCAAATCCATGGCCACCCGCGGTCCAGTGTCGTGCAGATCAATGGCCTTCATGGCCGAGAAGCTACTGCGGGTATTGGGCGAATTGTTCAGCAGCTTAGGTCCGGTGGAACTCCAGGCAGGCGACGTGCTAGAACCATTGGAGGTAAAGTAGTCGCCGTAAACGCCCCACTGCGAGCTTTCCTCATCGCCCTCCCACACGACCACGAAATCGTCGTTGGCGTCCATGGCCACGTCGGGAAGGCTCTGGGCGTAGCCAGCCGAGCTCGAACTGACCTGGAACTCGTTACTCAACGGCGCGCCGGCAGAGGAGTATTCCCGAGCGTAGATCGCCTCCGGTGGCGTGTTCTCATTGCTTACGGTGATCGGCGTCGTGGACCAAGCAATGACGTAAGTCCCATCGGGGGCCATCGCTACGGTCGACTGAGCCTGCGTGCCGGGTTGCTGGGCGCCAGCCACGTACAGGTCCACAAGGAATTGGCTGGTGACGGCCTGACCATAGGCGTTGAACTGCCGGGCGTAAACATCCGAGGGGTCGAATGTCGCGTTGGAACCCGGTCCAGCCCCCGACCAGGTGACGACAAAGGCGCCGTCGGAGTCCATAGCCACGGAAGGATTGCTCCACGAGGTCGACGCGGTCTGATTGACGGTGAATTCCGTGCCGATCTCCGTACCCGACGACTTGTACAGTTGGCCGACGATGTTCGTCTGCCCGCCGACGACGCTTGTCCAGACGACGACGTAGTCTCCGCTGGCGCTGGTGGCGACCGACGGATCGATCTGCATGCCGCCGCGAATGGCGTTGACGGGAGTGTCCGTCGCCGTCAATCCCGGTGGAACCGGCGGCCGTGCCCGGGTTCAAAGAACCGCTGATCGTCACCGTCTCGATGAAGTCCGATCCGGAGGGGTTGTAACCCGTGAGGTTCAGCGGCGAACCGTAGATGTTGGCCAGGCCCGTCTGACCGGCACTGGTCGACGTGGCCCGAATGGCATTGAGGACCTCCAAGGTGTACGTGCCGTTGGGCAGCGTGCTGTTGAGGGTCAGCACCACCTCAAACTTGTTATCGGGGATGTAGGAATCGAGGTTGGTGGTGAAGCCGGGAGTGCTGGTGGCCATCGCCGCCACTTCGCTCAGGCCGTAGTTGGCCGTGGTAAAGGCGTTGGTCATCAACGTGCCGTTGGCATTGTAGAGCTGGTAGTTGGCCAGATCGAAAACGCTGTCGGAGTCCAATGCCGGGTTGTCGGCCAGCATCGCCTGGTCGAAGGTCAGCACGAAGTACTGGGAATCGACGCCCACGGCGGTGCCGCCCTTGAGCAGGTCGGTGCCGTTGGAGTCGGTCCAATCAACGACCTGCGGACCGGCGATATTCGTCGTCTCGTCCAGTTGCTCCGCATAAATGCCCTGGTCGGTAATGTCTCCGTTGGCGTCGATTGGACTCGAGCCATCGGTCTGCAAGGGCTGGTTCGTATAGGCGGCCACCATGTCGCCCTCGGAATCCATGGCCAAGGCGGCGTTGGATTGGTTCGAACCCTGCTCGCCCGCGTAGTCGCCCAACGTGGCCACCACCGGACTGGCGGCTTCCAAGGTTTCTGTGTAGGTGACCGTGTTGTTGCTCACGGTCGGCACGTCCACCCACTGCTCGTCGTTGGCGTTGACCACGTTCACTGCAATGTTAACGTCGTTGGCTTGTCCTTGGAAAAGCAGCTCGAAGATGAAGGGCGGTTCCTTGCTCACAAGGGTCGGCGGAGTCGCCGTCGTCCCAGGCACAGTCACCGTCGGCTTCTCGGCCAGGATCGTAGCCTGGGGGAGCTGAAATATAGTGCCGTTGCGGGCGGAGATTTCGCTTGCGGGAACAAGCCGCACGTCAACCGCGCCGGACGTAGGAATCGTTCCCGGCCAGATCGTTCCGAGTGCCGCGTCGATTTCGGTGGCGATGTCGTCCATCGTCGTCGTCGTGTTAATGGGGCCGCCGGGCGCCCCAGGGGCGGTAGACGGCATGTTGATGGTGCCGGTGGTGATTTGGAATGACACCACGTCGGCCGGCTGTGTGCCACCGCTAGGGCTGACGATGAGTTGGAGTTGAAAGCTGCCCATTTGCACGTCGGTGGGCACGGTAATGTAGTAGCGCTGGTCCTGGCCGTCGCGCTGGGTGCTGACGATGTTGTCTGAATAGGTCGCCTGCTGTTGGCCCAAGGAATCCTCTGAATTAGCGTCGACCTGCGTCATCAGGATGCCGTTGGAGTCGCCGCGGAGCAGGCCGGCGACGTCGTTAAAAATGGCTTGGAGTCGGCCGAGTTGCTCATTCGTGGCGCCTTCCCCTTCAATAAAGAACAGGGCCTGGCCAATGGCCGTGTCGACGTTCTCGTTCTGAGCCTTGTAAAGCGGATCCTGCACGAGAAACGGGAAGTCGGACCCCAGTCCGAAGCCTTGATAGGGATTGAAAAATTGCAGGAGGTCGGCGTTTTGTACCTGGGTGGTGGTCGTCTCCGTGAAGATGACGGTGCTGGGCAGCGCGGGAATCGCCGCGGCCATCTGGATGGGCGCCTCGGAGGCGGTGAATGTTATGTCGAAGACGAAGGAGTTCGTCGTGGTCGAGGCGTCGACGGTGACCGTCGCACCCGTAAACCCGGCCTTCACGAGCGCGGCCTGCATGGCGGCGGCGGTGGCGGTCGGATCTGCGCTATTGAAGTAGATCGGATTCGTGGTGACTGTGCCCACCTGCAACTCGATGCCGCCGCTCACCGGAACGGTGGTGGCGGTAAAAGTCAGCTGCTGGCTGGCGGCAGCCGCGGTGACCGAATTGGCGAATGTGACCGTAGACGGCAAAGCCCCCAAGTACTGGATGGTCGGCTCGTTCGCGGTCAAGTTGGTGAAGGTGACGACAAACGTGTACGTGCTGCCGGCAAGAGTGCCGGTCACCGTAGCGCCGGTAAAGCCGGCGGTCGCCAGGGCCTTGCGGATGTTGGTCGCCGTGGTCGTGGCGTTCGAACTGAAGGTGATCTCGCCAGTTGTGGTCGTTCCGACTTGCAGGTAGAACTGGTCGTTGGCCGAGGTGAAGGTGGGCACCCCGCCCGCGAAATCAAACGACAGGTCTTGGGTCATCGTCGAGGAGAAATACTTCTCGAAGAACGCCGCGGGGATAGCAACGTTTTCCGAGACGGCCGGCCCGTTGCCCTGGTAGGTGAAGGCCGTGTCTCCGTTGACATCCATCTGCACGTCGGCTGCCGACTGGTCGAAGGGCCATACGGTCTCAGACCCGGTGTTCGTACTGGTGCTGTTGACGCGGTAGGTCTTTCGCAGCGTTGTCGGCGCCGCCAGCACGCCGTTGGCCACGTACTTCACGGGCGATATGGCGGTGGTGAACGACACGTTGTAAATGAACGTGTCGGCCGAGGCGGGCGACGGGGCATAGACGACCCTCGCCCCAGCGAAGCCCGAGGCCACGAGCGCCGCCTGCATGGCGGTCGCGGCAGCCCCTGGCGTCGCGCTGTTGAACGTGATCGTGCTTGTGGTGACCGTTCCCACCTGCAATTGGTAGGTGCCGGTAACGGGCACGTTCGTCACCGAGAAGGTTAATTGCTGCGCCGCAGACGACGACACGGCAGAATTCCCGAAGGTCGCCCCAGAGATGCCATAATTCTCGATTTCGTACTCGGCGGCGTAAACCCCTTCGCTCGTCTGCCCGTTGACGTCGGCGTCGGTATTAGCCTGCCACGAGACCATGAAATTGTCCTGGCCGTCCATGCTCACGGTGCTGAATGCGCCATTGGCGGCGATCTCGATCTGGTTCCACAGCGGAGTCGATTGGGAAGAGAAGGCGCGGGCGTAGATGGTGGCGGTGGCGGTCGGGTTCTGGGCGATGCCGATGGCGTTGGTTTCCGAATAGGTCACGACCACGTTGCCGTCGGTCCCGAGGGCCACCGATGGGGCAAAATCATCGTTCGTCAGGGCCCCGTCGTTGACCGAGGAGACGTAGGCGATGGGATTGCCATTCTTGTCGTACCGCTCCATCGAGATGTTGTTGAAGTAGCTGATGTCCGGGCCTTGATTTGCCCAGACGATCACGAAACTGCCGTCAACGTTCATGGCCACGTCGGGCTCGTACTGCGGGTTGGTGTAGTTGACGTTGGCCAACTCGGTGTACGGGTCGCCCGTAGGATAATACATAGAGCCGGTGACGGTGGAAGGCAGCGACACCGGCACGAAGGTGATGGCCGGCAGGTCGTCGCCGGCGGTGGCCCCGGCGAACTCGATGTCGAAGCGGAACTGTGTCGCCGTGCTGGCCGAATCGACGGAAACCGTGGCCGCAATGAAGCCGGCGCTTTGGATCGCGCTTTGAATGGCGGAAGCCGTGCTCGGCAGGGCGGCACTGTTGAACGCAATCGCGCCGGTGGTCACGGTTCCGATCTGCAGTTCGAACGTGCCCGTGCCGGGATTGGCCGTGGTTGAAGTCAAGAGGAGTTGCTGCGTGGGATTGGTCAACAACCGTACGTCCGCGGCACCCTGCGCGGCAGTGGTCGTGAGCGTCACCGTTGACGGCAAGGCGTTGGTCGTTGTGGCCACGTATTGGATGCTGCTGCTGATGCCGCTGTCGGCCAGGAAGCTGACGTGGAAATCGAAATCGGTGGTCGAGTTCGTTGTCGTTTGTGCGCTGACCGTCGCCCCCGTGAAGCCGGCGGTGAGCAGTGCCGACTGGATGGCGGCCGCCGTAGTTGCCGGGTTCGTGTTGAAGAGGATGGGGCCGGTGGTGACCGTTCCCACCTGCAGTTCAAAGGTGTCGGTGTTGCCCGTGGGGACGCTCGAACTGCCTGCCGAGAAATCGAGGCTCAGCAACTGATCGGAGTAGTCCGGGACGTCGCTGAAGACCTCGCCCGGAATCTGCACGCCGGAGAAGGAATCGGTGTCGCCGATGGGCTCGTAACGGCGGAAGTAGATGTTGGTGACGTCCTTGGGCGCGATCTTCCTGGGGGATTTGCTCGGTCCAAGTGACGATGAAATCGCCCGCCCCGTCCATGGCCACGGCCGGCTCGATGCTGTTGGCGGCCGCGATGTTCTCGGTGTAAATGCTTGTGGGCAGCGGCGGATTTACCTCGAATTCGTTGCCCGTCTGCTTGAGGATCTCGGAATAGGCGGCGGCGCCCGCTGCATTGTAGGCCACGCCTTCAGAGTTCAACGATGCGGAGTAGCTTACGGCGCCGACGGCATTCGTGGTGTCGGTGACGACGACCGGGGCATCGACAGTCGTCCCGGAAATTCCCGTGAAGGTGATATCGAACTGCGTTGCGCTCGAAGCGCCACCGGCGCTCACGACCGGCTGGGCCTCTACGAACGGCAGCGGCGTCGTATTGACCGTGCCGTTGGTCGAGACCGGTTCCGAGTACGGCGCGAGTGTGTTGGCTTGCGAAATCTCGTTGGGCGTGGGGAAATTTATCGGCGCGACGGCTGTATCGCCCGGAGTGGTCGGCGGCGAAAAATAGCTGGCGATGGCCTCGGCCGTCAAATCGGGATTGGTTGTCGAAACGGGGATGTTCTCGATTGTGAAGGGCCGGTCGAGATTTGTCACCTGCACCGCGGGCAGGAAGCCGCCCGTGAAGTTCGTGTTGGCCAGCGTGCCGCCGGTTTGCGTGCTGTCGGCGATGGGGGCCGTCGACTGGGGACTGAGGTACTGCAACAAACTCGACTGGTCGAGGCCTTGGGTGGCCGTACCGAAGTCGACGACGAACGTGTGCGGGTCAATGGCGTTGACTGTCGCGTGGGTGGCGTCGCTCGTGCCAGTCACAGGAAGGAAGTTGTTCAACCAGGTTTGAACTTGTTGCGCGGCCGCCGTGGGGTCCAACTCGCTGTAATTGACCGTCAGCAACTCGCTCTGAGGCTGGCCGTCGACACCAACCAGGTTCGTGTCGATCGTGCCATTGCCGTTGGCGTCGTACCAGAGCGTGAATGTTCCCTCGATGTCGGGGTTGACCGGATTGGGATCGCCCGTAGGGTCGCTCCCGGCGGTGATCGAAATCTGCTCGATCGTCTGGTCGTTGTCCTTCAGCGAGAAACTGGTCGTTCCCGCGGGCAACGTGATCTTCTCCACCGTGTCAGTGAAATAACGCGCGTAGACGTCGGAGACTTCATACGGACTGCCTGTTGCCGGGTTTATAATGGGCTGGCCCGCGATATTGAGCACCGAATCCTCGCGGGTCCACGTGACGACGAAGTCGCCACTGTTGTCGGAAGCGACCGAGTGGGCCGCGGTTGTAGTTTGGGTTGCGCCGAAAGTCTGGTTGACGATGACTGCCGAAAGATCGGCCGGTGTGATGCTGAGCAGGCAGCGGGATTCGAGTTCGTCAATCCTCAAACGGCGGCAATTCTGCCGATCGAAACCGGGCTTGCGTGACCGTGCCCGCGGCCGGGAAAAAATTTGACTCCAAAGATCCAGATTATCCCTTCCCCCGCGCGACGTTCCGGCGAAGCGAAACCACGACATTATACAGCCTCCCTCGTTCAACAAAGCCAGACGCCGCGCGCTCCCTTGCCGAGTCGCACGCTAAGTCGACTTTGACCCGATTCACCACATTACACAGAAATCGAGTGTTTTTGTCAATATTCTTCAACCGGAGGCCAGCCCACTGAATGATCGCTACAAGTTGCCTAACATCTTGATTTTGGGCTCATTGCCCTGGCCCCGCGACATCGCTCCGGATATGTCATTTACCATACTGTTACGGGTTGTAAGGAAAGTCAAGACAGCGTCATGATAAAAAGTCAGCGCGAGATTGTGCCGGTGAAAAACCGATCGGATCCCGACGGGCATGTAAGGAGTTGAGGGCTACCCTCGCTTGCGCGTCGGGCTTCGAGCGCGACGATTATGCGCGTTATTGGAATGCGCGTTATTGGTAGAGACGAGACCAGGCGGTGATCAGAAGGCTTCAGGCAGCGCGTTGCATAGGGCCTGAGAGATCCTGCATCTCCCTATTGCTTTGGTCGTCAGCAACCACCCGACAGGGGGTAAGGTTGCTCGCGACTCTACGCGGGCTGCGACTATAAAGATTCGAAAGCAAGCGCAACGGACGGCTTACTACCGATCGCCCACCCATTAGTACTATACCACAAAAGACTGCAAAAGCGGCCGCGCCGGCCATCGTCACGTCCGGGGCGGCAGAACAGAGCAAGCTCGACATCGAAATCGCACCTTCCATTGAAGCAATACTCAGCAGGTCGTACTTTCCTATTGGCGACCTATCTCCGACCTCCCCACTATGATCGATCTCTACAAAAAAAGCAAATGGTTTGCGATCTTATTTCATTTGTAAAAGTACTTAATTGATGGGCAAGAGTTGCAGATCGCTGGAATGGTTATAATAGCAATTAACGAACACCCTCGTGGTGAACCAAGAACTAGTCAAAAGATGTAGATTAGTCGAAAATGCGCTTTCGAGGGTCAATAAAGAACCAGCACAGCGAGCCCAGAAGGAAACTCAGGCCGATTACGGTCGGGGCCGCAGTCCACCCATACTGGTCCTCCAGGAAGGGCACGAGCAGCGGACAGGTCAGGGCGGCAAGCTGACCAGCCGTATTCATGGTGGCGCTAACAACGCCCGCCCGTCCGCCGCCAATGTCCTGGCACGTCCCCCAGGCGGAGGCAAGCGGGAACATGTTGGCGGCCGTGCCAAAAGCGAAAAGCAAGGCGGCCAGCCGCGGGTCAGGCACCCACGCGGCCAAGAGTATGCTGCACCCAGCGATCAGATACGAAATAACCCCCACGCCCGTGCGGCCCCAACGCGTTCCAAAGCGGCGTACGGCCCAATCGGTGGCGATACCCCCCAAAAGGTCGGATGCCACGCTCAAGCCTAAGGGCAGTCCGGTGAAAAATGCCAATTCCCAATCCCGCAGACCGCGGCCTTGCTCCAGATAATTGTGAAACCAAGTGATGCAGAAGTAGAAGATGAAGGAATTGGGCAGGTACATAAGGCACAGTGCCACCATGTTGCGGTGCGTCAACAATCGCCGCCAAACCCGAACGCCGCCTTGCTGATCCTGGCGTTTCGCAGGGGCGGTCGCGATGGTTCGGCCGGCCATAATATGCGCGAGTTCCGCCTCATTGACGCCACGATGCTGCGACGGTTCATCGCGGAACCACCAATACCACACAGCGACCCAAATCTGGCCAGTGAGGCCGAAGAGGAAAAAGATCCTTCGCCACGATATATAATGGATCATGGCGTTGACCAGCAGGGGGGTCACGGCGAGCGTGGTATGCGCGCCCATCCAGACGATGCCCTGGGCTCGGCCCCGCTCGCTGTAGGGAATCCAGCGTGAGAGCGTTCGCGTGATGGCTGGCCAGGCCCCGGATTCTGCCGCTCCAAAGCACAACTGAATTGCAACCAGTGAAACCATGCCCTGGGCGGTCCCGGTCGCCATGGTGAATATTGACCATGCCGCAACAACCGCCGTCAGCATGATCCGCGTACCGACCCGATCCGCCCACCAGGCGCTGAGGATTCCGAAGGCGCAGTAGGCCGCGGCAAAGGCCGTCATCGCGTAGCCGAGTTGATACTTGTTGTGCAAGCCGAGGTCGTGCATGATCGGCTGCTCGAGCGTGCCGATGCAGCCGCGATCGAGATACGTCACGGTGCCCAAGAGAATGGCCATGGCGACGACTGCGAAACGGACTCGTGTCGGTCGCCCGGCGGCTATGGGGCTTTCGGTGGTCGGGGTCATGATTCACCTTGGCGACGTGGTGCGGAGGTTGTCATTGTAGTAGAATTGAGTGCGCAATCCCATGGTAGCCCGGAACAAGCTTGCGCAGTTCCGGCAAGGATTGGTTCGTATTTTGCCGGAACTGCGCAAGCTTGTGCCGGCCTACGCTTTACTCAAGGATTGTGCCATGAGTGTGCCAAGAAAAGCTGATGTGAATCAGTTGGACAATCCAACCCGGCCAAAGACTAACCATCAGGCCGGAACTGAACTTTGCACGTGAGGAGACAACAAATCACGTGAGGCCAAAGGGAGGGCGGATGATCGGCCATAACGCAAGTGAAGGTATTGAGCCCCGAAATTCTCCTTGTTGTACAGGGCCAAGGGTTTCATGGTCTGGAAGCCAGCAGCGTGACGCGCGATACGGTGAGTGCGGCACGCCGTGCCGGGGTCTGAGTCCATGGCAGGTCATCTAACGGTTTACATCGGAACTTGGGAGAGCCATGCCGTTCCCAAAAGGAAGCTTCCAACGAAGCCGAAGAGGTGAGGCGGAAGTATGACTGCATGGCAGTCGGACCAACTCATAGTAGAGGCGTAGTCGGGGCAATGCCCGGCGCGGGTCGATGGCCCACTCGAAGGGGTTGGCAGTAGAGTGTAGAGGAATGAGGAAGCGTATGCCAGACACAGAACTGGAAGTCACTACGTGGACAAAACTAATCCTCATAGCCAAACGGGCTCGCGAGGAGCCGCAATGCCAGTACACGAGCTTAGCTCATTTGCTGGACGAGCAGTTCCTGGCGGCATGTTACCACCGGCTCGGCAGGGACCGGGCCAGTGGCGTGGATGGTGTGACGTGGAAGGAGTACGGAGAGCATCTGGACGAGAACCTGCGGGACCTGGTGACACGGATGAAGGCGAAGCGGTACAAGCCGCTGCCTGCCAAACGGGTCTACATTCCCAAGGACGAGCACTCGCAGAGGCCGCTGGGACTGCCCGCTCTTGAAGACAAGATCGTGCAGAAAGGGATCGCCGAGATTCTGGAGTCGATCTACGAAGCGGACTTCCTCGGCTGCTCGTACGGTTTTCGACCGGGGCGAGGGTGCCACCAGGCGCTCCACGCGGTGAGCACGACAATCATGACGCAGCCCATCAACCATGTGATCGATGCGGATCTCAAAGCTTTCTTTGACAGCGTGTCGCACCCCGGGTTGATGAAATGCCTGCAAGTCCGCATCAAGGACCCGAGCTTTCTGCTGCTGATTCAGCGGTTTCTGAAGGCAGGGTATTTTGAGGCGGGCCAGGTCGTGGCCACCGAGCAAGGAACACCGCAAGGGGGCAATCTGAGCCCGATGCTTTCGAATATCTTCCTGCATTATGTGCTTGACCTGTGGTTTGAAAAACGTGTCAAACGTCAGGTTCGGGGCGCGTGCTTTCTGGTGCGCTATGCGGACGATTTTGTCTGCCTGGTCCAGTATCAGGACGATGCGCAGCACATTTTGGAGGCACTGCGTGAGCGGTTCACGCAGTTTGATCTGGTGTTGCATCCAGAGAAAACTCGCGTGATCAGCTTTGGGCGGTATGAACGACAGAACGCCCAACGGCAGAAACGACGGCCCAATACCTTCGATTTCCTGGGCTTCACTCACTACTGCGACAGCAGTCGGTGGGGGAAGTTCAAGGTCGGCCGCCAGACCAGCCAGAAGAAGTTTCGCAAGAAGTGCCGTGAGTTGAACGATTGGCTCAAGGCGGTGCGGAATCGCTATCCGGTCAAGGAATGGTGGTCGGTTTTGAAGGCCAAGCTGACGGGACACTACCAGTATTATGGGATCAGCGGCAATATGCGCTCGCTGGGTCGCTACTACCGGCGGGTAGTCCAACTGGCCATGAAGTGGCTTAACCGCCGCAGCCAGAAGCAGTCGTTTTCCTGGGAAGGCTTTTGGGTGTACCTGAAGCACTATCCCCTGCCGACGCCGCGGATAGTCCACAAACTCAACACCCTCTCGCCTGGGAGGTGAACTTTACTGAAGAGCCGGATGTGGGAAATCTACAAGTCCGGTTCTGTGAGGGGCATTGAAGTCTTCTCACATGGTTGAATATTGTGACACTCCGCTGATCGAAAGAGCGGAGCAACAGGGAATACAAAGCAAACCTAACTGAAAGACCATATTATGTCTACTCGACATCCAACCGATCAACCCATCGAGCAAGACTTGCCCTGCTGCCCCGCGGGCCATTGCGGTATCGCCCGCCGCGATTTCATCAAGACGTTGACCGTGGGCGCGGCGGCTTTCGCTGGTTCGGCCATGCCGGTGATGGCAGGTCCATTCGAGGCCGCGGAGCAAGAGAAACTCGTGCCTGCCGACAAGAAGCTTGCCCCGGAGTGGGTCAAGTCGCTCTTCGACCGCGGTGCCCGTGAAGTTTATCGCGGCAAGGACCTGGAGAAAATCGGCATGCCGGTCGGCGGGCTTTGTGCCGGGCAACTCTATCTTGGCGGCGATGGCAAGCTCTGGCACTGGGACATCTTCAATAAGCCCATGGGAACCGGCGACCATAATTACGCCTATCCGCCCCAGCCTTCGTCGCCTCTGGAACAGGGCTTTGCCGTCGAGATTGTCGCGGGCGGCCGCAAGGAAGTGCGGGCATTGGACCATCGGGGGTTCAGCGACATCGCCTTTTGCGGCGAGTATCCGATTGCCAGCGTTGAATATCGCGATCCGCAGTCGGCCGTTGCCGTATCGCTGGAGGCATTCTCGCCCCACGTACCGCTGGACGTGGAGGCGTCGAGTCTGCCGGCGAGCGTGATGCGGTACACGGTCAAGAACACGAGCGACAGCAAGATCGAAGTGCAATTGGCTGGCTGGCTGGAAAACGCCGTCGGCCTGTACTCAGTGCCCGGCGATGCCAAGGCACCGGGTACTTCTGGTCGGCGGAACCGCGTGCTGCGGACGCCGGCCATGTTGGCGATCCACGGCGACATCAGCCCCGAAGCAGCGGAGAAATCCGATCGTCGCGACAAGACGTTCGAGGACTTTCAGAAGGAGACGTACGAAGGTTGGACTGTGACCGGCGATGCCTTCGGCAAGGGGCCGATATTGAAGAGCGACATTCCCGCTTACCAGGGCGACGTGGGAACCGAAGGCCCGCGGGTGGTCAACTCGCACGCCTCGGCCCCCGGCACGACAGTCGAGGACCGCGACGGCCGCACCGGCACGCTCACCAGCAAGCCGTTCGTCATCGACCGCAACTACCTCTGCTTCTGGATCGGCGGGGGTAATCACCCTGGCCGAACCTGCGTCAACCTGCTCGTGGACGGCAACGTCGCACGTACGGCGACTGGCCACGACAGCAACCGCATGCGGCAGGACTGTTTTGACGTGCGGAAGCTCCAAGGCAAGACGGCACGACTGGAAATCGTCGATAAGGGGACCGGTCCATGGGGCAATATCGGCGTTGGTCCCATCGTCCTCAGCGATCACCGGCCCGTCAAGGGCGACGATCAGTTCGACGTGGGTACATTGGCGCTGGCCCTGCTGGAACCGGCGGCGGCGGACCGTACCGCGCCGGCCGTCGGCCGCGGCGAGTTTCCCGCGGCGGCCTTCGCCAGCGATTCGCAGCCCCAAGCCGCGCAGCCGATTGGACGCAAACTCGTCGGTTCCATCGTCCGGAGAATGACGTTGGAGGCCGGCCAAGAAGTGACTGCCACGTTCGTTATTGCCTGGCACTTTCCGCGGTTGGCGCTGAAAGACGGCGGTCGCTTTTACGCTACCCGTTACGTCGATGCGGCCGCCGTTGCCACCTACGTGGCAACGAACTTCGCCCGGCTCCATGGTCAGACACGGCTCTGGCACGATACGTGGTACGATTCGACGCTTCCCTACTGGTTCCTCGATCGCACCTATCTGAACACGTCGATCTTGGCCACGAGCACTGCGCACCGCTTTGCCACCGGCCGTTTCTGGGGCTGGGAGGGTGTCGGCTGCTGTGAAGGCACGTGCACGCACGTCTGGCATTACGCCCATGCCATGTCCCGGCTCTTCCCTGAGTTCGAGCGCGATCTCCGCAAGCGGACTGATTTCGGCACGGCGCAAGACCCCGGCAGCGGCATAATCAATCATCGCGGCGAGGGGGCGGGCCTGGCGGTCGACGGCCAGGCCGGTTGCATTCTCCGCGCCTATCGCGAGCACCAGATGTCGGCGGATTCTTCATTCCTCAAGGGGCTTTGGCCGCGAATCAAGCTGGCAATGGAGGCCCTGATCCACATGGACCGCGGCGAGGGGCTCGTTGAAGGCGGGCAGCACAACACGCTCGACCAACCTTGGTTCGGCAAAATCTCCTGGCTCAGTTCGTTGTACCTGGCTGCTCTGCGGGCCTGCGAGGAGATGGCCCGCGAAGTGGGCGACGCCGCGTTCGCCCAGACCGTCGGCGCGATCTTCCGCCGCGGCAGCCGCAACCTCGATCGCGAGCTGTTCAACGGCGAATACTACTACCAGGTTGCCGACAAGGACCACGTCCACAGCGTCGGCTCGTACAACGGCTGCGAGATCGACCAGGTCTTCGGGCAAAGCTGGGCCTTCCAAGTCGCCTTGGGCCGCGTACTGCCGGAGGGCAACGTCAAGAAGGCTCTCGCGTCTCTGTGGAAGTACAATTTCGCTCCCGATGTCGGTCCCTTCCGCAAGGCCCACAAGCCCGGCCGCTGGTACGCTATGGCGGGCGAGGCCGGCTTGATCATGTGCACCTGGCCGCAAGGCGAGGCGTCTCGCGTACAAGAGGGCTTCGATTTCTACTTCAACGAGTGCATGAACGGTTTCGAATACCAGGCGGCGGGCCACATGATCTGGGAGGGGATGGTGCAAGAGGGTCTGGCCGTGGCCCGTGCGATCCACGATCGTTATCATCCCTCGCGCCGCAATCCCTGGAACGAAGTTGAGTGCGGCGACCACTACGCCCGTTCCATGGCCAGTTACGGCGTTTTTCTAGCTGCTTGCGGCTACGAGTATCATGGTCCCAATCGCCATCTGGCGCTTACCCCGCGGTTATCGGCCGAGAACTTTCGCGCCGCCTTTACAACGGCCGAAGGCTGGGGAACCTTCTCGCAGAAGGACGCGTCGGGCCGGCGAAAGGCGCTGGTGAGTGTGAAATGGGGCAAGCTGGCGTTAAAGACGTTGGGTTTACTGCCGATTGCCGGCACAAAGCCTACGGAAGCGGTTGTCACGTTAACCGGCAAGCCGGTGGGCGCGCGGTTGACTCTGGCTGACGGCCGGGCGACGGTGGAGTTTACATCGGACGTGACGATCGGCGCCGGGCAGGAATTGGAGGTGGCGTTGGAAGTGCGGTGAGTCGTTATTCGCCGGCACTCGGCCCGGAGGGCCGAGCGGCGGCGGGGGAAAACGTGAAAATTCCTCGCTCCGCTGCGGCAAGCCCAGCGGGGGTGGCAAGGATTGATCTTCCACTTCGCAACAGGCCAGCACGTCGCTGCCGTCGTCGGCCAGGATCGGGGGATGGGGCAATTGGTCGCAGGGATAGTGAAGGTGCGCGGCGGACAAAGGCTGCTCCGCGGCAAAGCGGCGATAAATCGCCGCATTCCAAATTCAAAGTGGCGCCCAGGCGACGTCGGTCCGCGTGTGCAGACGCGCGGCGGCCTCGACGGCCTGAAATCGCCGATCGAGCACCGCCGCCGCAACCTGCGGCAAGGCTTGATCCTCCACCTCGCAGCAGGCCAGCATGTCGCTGCCGTCGTCGGCTAGGATCGTGGGACGGGGCAATCGACCCTCGCTCGCCAGGTGTTCCTCCGCGCGCGGCGCAAGGCGCTCAGGCACCGTCACCAGCATCCGCCGTCGCCCGCCACAGCCGGGCAACCGCTGCGGGATCGCCTCTCTCAGCCCTTGGGAAATCTCGAAGAGCGGATCGTGGGGACGGCCTTCGAGGGCTGCCGCCGCCTGGTCCTGGGCAAATTGCTTGAGCATCTGCAAGATAAGGGTTCGCGACGTCCGCCGGATGATGCCGGCCAACTTGCCGGGAACATCGCGGATTTCACCTGTCGCCGCCAGGTGAAGCTCGTTTTCCAATGCCTGTTCCATGGCGGTGAGCAATTCCGCCTTGCATTTGGCGATCTGCTCAGCGGCAACCCGCTGCAGGGCATTGGTCCGCGCACTGGATTCCACCGCCCCGGGAGACGCGACGGAAAAGTGCTCGATCAAGCGGTTGAAATCGGCGGCCAGGTTCCGTAACTTGTCGCCCACGGTGGCAACCTGCGCCAGCACCTGGCCGACGAGGCGGCTATAGGCGTTGAGTATCAGTTCGTGGAGCCGCAACTCGAAATATTCCGTCAGACGGGAATCGGCCACGAGTCGGCGCGGAAAACCAGCCCCGGAACCGCAGCCATTTCTTGCTGCGCTTCGTGTCGCCCAACAATTCCTTGAGGGTTTGCAATTGTCCGCTCAGCGCGAGGACCCTCTCGCCCGCCTGGCGGCTGAGGTCCCGGAGATGCTCGGCCACACAGTCGGCCATTCGCTGCGCCCCGGCTATTCGGAATTCCGGATCGTTGACCAGCGCCAGAAGCCATTGCCGCAATTCGTTGCCCGCCGAAACGGCGGTCTGGGAGATCGGCGTCTCCAAGGCCGATTCCAGGCACAATCGCCGCGATTCCCGCACGCCTTGGCAAAAAACCACGGCGTCCAGGGCTTCGGCGATCACTTTGCCCGGAGGAATCCGCGCGAGCAATGTCCGCTGAGGGTTGAGGTGGTTGACGATCTTGCCCAAGGCAGCCAGCAGATAGGCCTGGCGATCATTGCCCATCTGCTCCGACAGTTGGGTGTGGAAGCCGGTGACGACCCGATCGAGGGCAAGAGCGGCGGCGTCAGTCCGGGCCACAACCGCGGCGCGGAG
Source organism: uncultured Planctomycetia bacterium (assembly GCA_963709175.1). Lineage (GTDB taxonomy): Bacteria > Planctomycetota > Planctomycetia > Pirellulales > Thermoguttaceae > JANXQG01. The sequence goes on along the minus strand of CAVPVK010000015.1, from coordinate 329,566 downwards.
TTTTTCGGCGGAAATTCCCTCCGCGAACTGCGTTGCCAGCAGGCTCGTGGGATCAGAAAGGGAAGCTTCGCCCGAGTCGAACTGCCTTACTTCATTGCCGCGCCAGCGGCTGAGCAGGACGCGGCATAATGTGTCGGCGGCGTCCGGCGGCACATCCTCCGGCGTGAATCCCATGCGGCAGACACCGAAGGTCCTCAGGGCCGGGATGACATCCGTCGATGGTTGGCTGCCCGAATCTGCGACCCGCGAGCACGTGCCCCGGCACTTATCGAAAAACACCGCCGCGCGGGTTAGCGCACCGTGGTACAGGTAGCTGGCTAAGGTGTCGATCCCCGCGGCAAGCCCGTTCGCATCGAGTTCCTCGCCCAGGTGGACGAAATAGGTCTGGCTGAAAGGCGAATCGTCAACACCGAAGGCATTCAGGCCAGCCGCCGGGTCGCCCGGGTAGGGGCGATGCGGATCGGCATAGTGATTCAACTCACTCAGCAGGGCGTAGGTATTGGCCGTGGAGAGATCGCGGGTCTGGGGGTTGCGGCCTGTGCAATGGGCCAACACGCCAAGTACGGAGTCGTCGGCCAGCCCCTGTTTGCGCAACACCTGGCGGACGATGTAGCCGAAATCCAGCACGGTACCGCTGCCGCAGCCGCCCGTAGTGGAGGAGACGATGAAGACGCGGGGGACGGAAGGATGGAACGGCCTGCCAATGATCGCGGCGGTGGCCGCAATGCCCGCTGGATCCATAGCCGTTCGGACTACGCGCGTCACCGCCGCGATGACCCGCTCCATATTGTCGACCAGGGCCAGGCGACCCAAGGGGCGGAGACCTTGAGTTTGGGCATTGCGGGGGATGTTGTAGATCCAACGACGGCTCAGCCAATGGAATCGCCCGTCGGCATCATTGCGGTAGTCCGTCGACTGCCGCAATGGCAGCAGCACGGCCGAGTTGTTCTTCAACGGCGCCGTCTCGCCGTCGGTAGCGGTTTTCAGGCTCTCGGCGTCGGTTTCGAAGACCAGAAACTGTAGTGCCGGCAGCGCGTCCGGATCGCCGAACTGCATCTCGATGCGCCGATGGAGGGCCTGCAAAGTCTGCACGGCCAGACCGCCGATGCCGAAGAAGAGCGTGGGCCGCAACTCGGTTTCCGCCGACCCTAGTTCCAGCGGCGGCATGTCCTCTATGGGCGTCGGCAGGTCGGCAACTTGTGTCAGGTTGCTGAGCGGGGTTCCCGCGGCGGCGCCAGCCGCGGTCATCGCCTCGAGCGAGATGACCTCGGTTTCGCCTTGAGGCGCAGGGCACACGCTCTCCGCTTTTGGCCGCAGCGGCGGCCGCGCAGTCCGCATCCGTGAAGTGGACGCAGCCGCCAGCAAGGCCTCAACCATATCGACGCAAGTCGCAAAACGCTGCCCAGGGTCTTTGGACAGCGCACGGGCGATGGTCGCTTCGTCGGAGGCCGGCAATCGATCGAGCCGCGGCCGGCCGTGGAGGTGCTGTGCGGCCAATTGTGCCGTGGTGCGGCCTTCATAGGGCAATGAACCGGTAAGCATTTCCTGGTAGACGATTGCCAGGCTATATTGGTCGCTATGGCTCGATGGGCGGCCGTCAAACAACTCCGGCGACGCATAAACCGGGGTCATCCCGCCGACTGCGGAGCTATTGACGTCGTGCAGGTCCTTGACCAGCCCGAAATCGGCGAGCTTGATGCGGTCGCCCACCAAGAGAAGGTTTTCCGGCTTGATGTCGAGGTGTTGCAAGGAATGCTTCTGGTTGATGTAATCGAGGGCGTCGGCGGCGTCGTGCAGGTGGGCCAGCAACTCATTGCGGGGAATTCCCACGAGTCCCGCCTGGTGGCACCTCTCGAATTCCTGTTTCAGGTTCGAGGCAGCCAGCTCCATGACGATTACGAGGTGGCCCTCAATCAGTTCGATCCGCTCAAGCGAGAGCAGGAAGGGGTGGCGAACCTGCTTGATGCGGTTCAGGGCGGCCAGTTCCCTTGCCGCGCGGGCATCGTCGCGGCAGCCGTAGACGATCTTGACGGCCTTGCTTAGCCCGCCGGGCGCATCAGCCTTCCAGACCTCGCCGTAGCCGCCCGCACCGAGGCGCTCTCGCACCAGGTAGCCTGGGATCGGCTCCGACAAGGAAAACATCGTGGCTTGGGCAGTGCTCATGCGGTTTGGCCCGTCAAATCTCGCCCATCACCGTGGCAAAGTAGGTCTTTACGGCCCGATCGAAATACTCGGTGCGGAATTCCATCGCCTTGCCGGTGTAATGGCAGTAGCTGCGGATTTGCAGCAGCAGGTCGCGGGCCTGGCAGCGTCGCAGCCGCCGGCCGGTGTTGTGAAAATGGCGTTCGAGGAGGTCTTCAATCACTTCGCTACGGTATTCGCAGCCGAATGCGGCGGCATACAGGCGGAACAATTCGTGGAACTCCTGCTCGTTGGGATCGCCGATTTCGATCTTGTAGGGAATCCGCCGCAGGAAGGCCTCGTCCACCAGGTCGCGCGGCTCCAGGTTCGTGGAGAAGATCACGAGCTGGTCGAAAGGCACCTGCAGCTTCTTGCCCGTGGGGAGCGTGAGGAAATCGTGCCGCATTTCCAGGGGCACGATCCAGCGGTTCAAGAGTTGTGCGGGCTCGATGCGCTGGCGGCCGAAGTCGTCGATCAAGAGACAGCCGCAGTTGCTTTTCATCTGCAAGGGAGCTTCGCTGACGTTGCTCCGCGGGTCGTGCCGCAACTCGAGGTTGTCCATTGTCAGTTCGCCGCCGACGACCACGGTGGGCCGCGAGACCTTCAGCCAGCGGCGGTCGTGATCGCCGCACTTGGTGATGCTGCGATCGTCGTTGACGACCTGTTTATGATAGGCCGTGTCGTAGAACTTGATGATCTGGCCGTCCTCGTAAAGCGCGTGCGGAATCCAGATTTCCTGGCCGAAGCAGAGCGTGACCCGCTTGGCGAGCGTCGACTTGCCGTTGCCCGGTGCGCCGTACAGGAACATGCCCGCACCCGAGTTGATGGCGGGGCCGAGACTGTCGAAGAGGCTCGGGTCGACCGAGATGCCGCGGACCGCCTCCACTAGCTTTTCCGGGCCCGGTGCCTCCGCCGTGATCGACTGGGCTTCGACGGAGATCACATAGTCGCTCAGCGGCACGGGGGCGGGGCCGACATAGGCGCAGGCCTCCAGCAAGGACATCCCCCGGCTGCGACCCTGCGTGGTCAGGGTGTAATAATAGTCGTTGAAAGGCGCCGAGCCGGCGTGGACGGCGATCTGGTTGGTACGCAGCGTGCCTAGCAGCGGCTCGATGAGATTGAACGGCAGGCAAAGGTGGTCGGCGATGGAACGGCCCTTCGTCGTGCCGAAGACGGCCAGGTACTTGCAGATCGCCTGCTCGATGTATTCCTCGCCCAGACCGGTTTCCTCGATAGTCGCCGGCTTGGCGGGGACAAAGTTTTCGTCGGAAAGCAGCGAGGCCAGGAAGGTCTCGCTGATGTCCAAGGTTGATGAGGATGTCATGGTTCTCAGGTCCTGCAGGCCGGTTCGCCGCTGAGAGCCTATCCGCATGCCGAGCCGAGGCCGGTGGGCATCGCCGCCCGATCTGCGGCTCGCGGATAGATTCTGAAGCAAATGTAGGTCAAAGTCGCAGCGAGCAAGCCGCGCGGGTCTGATTCTCCAGAGGGTGGCGGAGCCATCCGCGCAGCGCGGACCTTACAACCGTCAGCATCCTCACGCCTCGGCACAATCGTTGCCAAGCGATTTCTTTTCGGCGACAAAACTGTCTTGTGGACGCGGAGACTGCGGTTGCAATTCGTCTCCTTGGCGGAACGCATGCTAGATAATGGTATGCCCCCAGTTCCAGTCATCTCAGGTAACGCCGTGTGGTTTCTGGTCGGACCGTTCGACAGTGCGGAGACGCTCCGCCATATGCCGATCTACACCTTTCCCTTTCTCATCGGCCGCCGGCCGGATGTGACGCTGGCCCTGTCTTGCAAGACGATTTCCTCCACGCACGCGGAAATCAACCAGGTCGGCCGCACGATGGTGCTCCGCGATCTCGGCAGCACCAACGGCACATTTGTCAATGGTCGCCGCGTCCGAGAGCCCGTGACCCTGGCCGAAGATGACCTGGTACAGTTTGCCAACCTGCCCTTCCGGGTACGCGTGCAATCGACCGAAGTCAACGCCAACACCGTGCATGAGAGCTCATGCGATCATGCATTGGCCCTGGTGCTCTTCGACAAGCTGATGTCGGAACGCGCCGTGACGCCCTTCGTGCAGCCGATCGTCCGCATGGAGGACCACGGCATCGCGGCCTACGAAGTCCTCGCTCGCAGCCGGCTCTTCGGCCTGGAGATGCCCAAGGACATGTTCGGCGTGGCGCAGCAGTTGAGCCTTGAGGTCGAGCTGAGCGCGATGCTGCGCTGGGAGGGGGTGCGGGTCTCGCAAGGGATGTCTCCGCCACCGCATTTATTCCTCAATACGCATCCCCGCGAGCTGCCCGACCCGCAGCTCGGCGAGTCGCTCGTGCGGCTTCGCGAGAACTGGCCGGAGCAGGCCCTGACCCTGGAGATCCACGAAGCGGCGGTCACCCAGGGCGTCGAGCTTTCCGAGTTGCGCGGGCTGTTGAAGCGGCTGAACATCCGACTGGCCTACGACGACTTCGGGGTGGGCGAGTCGCGCTGGGGCGATCTGGCGGAAATGGGCCCGGACTACGTGAAATTCGACATGTCGTTGATTCGCGGCATCGATTCAGCCACCTCCCAACGCCGGCAGGTCCTGAGCACGCTCGTGCAGATGGTTCGCAATCTGGGCATCGTCGCACTGGCCGAAGGCGTGGAAACGGCGCGTGAAGACGCGGTCTGCCGGGAGCTGGGTTTCGATCTGGGGCAGGGCTATTTCTACGGCCGCCCGGCGCCGCCGCGCGAATGCTGAGGGCAGATTGCGGAGTGGTCTTCGAAGGCCTCGTCCGGCAGGACTCTGCGCCACAGTCAAGCGGTGGCAATTGCCTGGCTCCCTCGTCATTTATTTCCTCACGCCAACCGGGTCGTCACAGCTTTGGTCTCTGTATAGAGCTCCACGGCGGCCTGGCCCATCTCGCGGCCCCAGCCCGATTCCTTGTATCCGCCGAAGGGCAAAGCGGCGTCAAAGACATTGTAGCAATTGATCCAGACCGTGCCGGCCTTCAACCGCCGGGCGAGGCGGTGGGCCTTGTTGACGTCGCGGGTCCAGACGGCGGCCGCCAGCCCGTACGTGCTGTCATTGGCCTCTGCCAGGACCTCGTCGGGATCGTCGAAGGGCATAGCGGCGACGACGGGTCCGAAGATTTCTTCCCGCACGATCTTCATCGAGGGCCGGGTGTCGATGAAAACGGTCGGTTCGACGAAGTAGCCCCGCTCGCCCGCCCGCTTTCCGCCCGTCACCAATTGCGCGCCCTCGCCGAGGCCTGTTTCGATGTAGCTGCAAACCCGCTCCAGTTGTTCCCGCGATACCAAGGGCCCCATTTGCGTTGCCGGATCGAATCCGCTTCCCAGGCGGATCTCGCGGGCGTGACGGGCAACGCCCTCGACCACCTCGTCGTAGACCGGCTTCTCGACATAGAGCCGCGAGCCGGCACAGCAGCATTGGCCATGGTTGAAGAAAATGGCGCGTCAGCAGCGCCGGTGACGGCGGCGTCCAGGTCGGCGTCGGCCAGCACGATGTTGGGCGACTTGCCGCCCAGTTCCAGCGTGACTTTTTTGAGGTTGCTTTGTCCGGCGGCCGCAACGATCAGGCGGCCGACCTCGGTGGAGCCGGTGAAAGCGATCTTGTCGACGCCCGGATGGGCGGCCAGGGCCGCGCCGGCCGTTTCGCCCAGGCCGGTGACGATATTGACGACGCCCTCGGGGAAGCCCGCTTCCTCGATCAATTCGCCTAGCCGCAGTGCGCTGAGCGGCGTTTGCTCGGCCGGCTTCAGCACAATGGTGCAGCCCGCCGCCAGGGCAGGGCCCAGCTTCCAGGCCGCCATCAGCAGCGGAAAATTCCAGGGAATGATCTGGCCAACCACGCCAATCGGCTCCCGGGCCGTATAGCTGAAGAACTCGCTGCCGGGCAGGTACGGCACGGAAATGGGAAAGGTCTGGCCGTGGATCTTGGTGGTCCAACCGGCCATATAGCGGAAGAGATCGACGGCCAGCGGGACGTCGGCCGCCCGGGCGACTGCCAGCGGCTTGCCATTGTTGAGCGTTTCCAGTTCCGCGAACTCGTCGGCGTGCTCCTCCAGCAGATCGCCTAGCTTCCAGATCAGTTGGCCGCGCTGCGAGGGGGTCATATTCGCCCATGGGCCCGATTCCAGGGCACGACGGGCCGCCTGGACAGCGGCGTCAATGTCGGGCTTGCCGCCGGCGGCGCAATGGGCGATGATTTCGCCGCTGGCCGGATTGTAGACCTCAAAGGTTTCGCCCAATCGGGCTGCCCGCCATTGACCTCCAATCCATAGATTGCCCGTACGGTCGAGAAAGCGATTGGTTGCCTCGCTGAGTATGTTATCTGCCACTACGGTGGACATGGATCACCTGCGCAATAGAAGAAAGGATAGGTAGGGAAGGAGAAGTCCAGGGATGCAGCAATCCGAGCGGAAGAACCTGCTTCGCCGGTCAGATTGCCCGGGGAGCGGGTATATTTGCCAGAACTGCTGTCTCAATTATCCTAGGCGCAGCGGCAAGGGAAGTCCAGGCTCAGGGTGGGACCAGATTGCGTAGCAAGCGCAGGCCCACGGTAGTCGCCTTCGGCCGCTTCTAAGCCAAGATCGTCGTAAGCTCGCGGCGAAGACCTTCCTCGATCATGCCCTTGAAGAGCAGGGCTGCCAGCGGCACATTGACGTCGACGTTGGTCGCCGCATCTTCCACCGCCATGGTGCCGCTGACGGGGAATCCCGCCGCCTTGAACTTGAAGGTCACCGTGTGGTCCTGCCACTGCTGCTCCAGATCGGAGACCTTGTCCTCGAACCGCGGAAGTTGCTCGCGGAGGCGATTGCTCGCCGCTTCGCGACCGAGATTGTGCGGAATCTGCATCGTGATTCGAGGCATCAGTCGTTAGTCCTTTTCGGAGCGATCCCAAGGGGTGGGCGAAGTATGCACATCGCCCAGGCATCATCGCTTCCCATTCTATTCCCTAGGAAGCGCCTCGGGAATGCTCTGGCAGCACCTATTTTGCCCAAACGGCGGCGGAAGTCAAGCGATTTTGCCGAGAATAGAGGGCGAATACCTTGACAACCTTGTCGGGGGCGAACAGAATCGGGGTTTCCTCCACCTCTTTGCCAATATCGTCTCTCAGCACCCTGCGTCGCACTATGAGTACGGAAAAGAAAAGTCTCTTCGTAATGGACGACGGAAAGAACTTGATGTTCACGTTCATTCTTGTCAGTTCGTTGTTCCTCCTCTGGGGAATCTGCAACGGCATGATTGACGTCATGGACAAGCACTTCCAGACGGAACTGAACTTGAGCAAGTCACAGTCGGCGTGGGTGCAGTTCGCCCATTATCTCGGCTACTTCCTTATGGCGATTCCTGCGGGCTGGCTGGCGAGCCGCCTAGGCTACAAGGGCGGTATCATTGTTGGACTCCTGATGGTGGCGGCCGGAGGTTTGTGGTTCTTACCCGCCACACGCATCAACGCCATGTCTCATACGGGGATGGTGTCGGCGACCACGGCTTTCGTGGCCTATTTGACGGGAGTCTGTGCGATTGCCGCTGGACTGACCTTCCTGGAAACGATAGCCAATCCCTATACGACCGTGCTGGGACCTCAACGTTATGCCGCCACGCGCATCAACTTGGCCCAGTCCTGCAACGGTGTCGGCTGGATATTCGGTCCGATCATCGGCAGCCTGTTCTTCTATGGCAAGGACGCGGCGGGCAACAGCACGGGGAGCGAAACGCTTTATATTCCGTACGTGGTGATTGCCGGCGTCGTCATCGTGCTCTCGGTGGTCTTTTATTTTGCCTACATTCCGGATATTCGCGCCGAAGACGATTACCACCTGGACGATTCCGCCGCCAGCGTCACCCATTCGATTTGGACGCACCCCCATTTTGTGATGGCTGTCGCCGCGCAATTTCTGTACGTGGCGGCCCAGGCAGGCATATTCAGCTTTTTCATCAATTATATGACTTTGGAAGTTCCACCCATTCCGGACTCACTAAATTCCACTATGACGAAACTCGCCGACAGCTCGCCGGGTTTCATTCAGGGATGGTTGAACGGCTGGTTCGAGACGCGTACGGTTCTGGGGGCGGAAGACGTCAAGGACCTGCCGTCGCTCCTCACGAAACTGAAGCACAAGTCAGATCCCGTATCGACCTATCTGAGCGGTGAATTATCGCCTGACACGGTCCATGCCTTGGCCGACTACCAGGACACGCCCGCAGCCGAGCGACGGTCGCTCCAGGCTGCGCTCTTGCAGGACCTCAATAGCATCCTCAAGAAGCAGTCTATCTTCGACGCCAAGCGATTCAAGGGCGTTGAACTTGCGGGAACGACGCGAAAACTCGCGACTCAAGCGAAACTCGAAGGCGACGATCGCGATCGCATGAACCGCATGTTGCTGGCGGACGCCTATCCCAAGGAAATCCCCTTCACCGACGGCGTTCTCTGTATTAGCGATAAGGGGGCCGCGAACCTTGCGTCTCTGGGATTTGTCTGCTTCCTGATTGGCCGCTTCAGCGGGGCCGGATTCTTGAAGAAGTTCTCGGCCCACAAAGTCCTGGCGCTGTATGGCTTGCTCAACGTCGCCGTCTGCCTCCTGATTTTTTGCAAGCTCGGTTGGCTGTCCATGGGCTGCGTCTTCCTGAGCTATTTCTTCATGTCGATCATGTTCCCGACTATATTCGCCCTTGGCATTTTCGGCCTCGGCGCCCGTGCGAAGAAGGCATCAGCGTTCATCGTCATGGCCATCATGGGCGGAGCGATCCTGCCCAAGCTGATGGGCTACGTCGCCGATCAATATGACATGTCGCGTTCGTTCATCGTGCCGATGATATGCTTCGCTTTCGTGGCCCTGTACGGATTCCTCTGGCCTAAGCTCGCCGGCGCGGAGTCGCTGTATGGAACCGTGGCGTCGAAGGGACACTGACAACGGCCAGCGGTTCGCAGGCAGCACAGGCAGGATGGGCTTGACTCCGTCGGCAGCGGTTACGGCATCGCGCCCTGCCTCGCATGGCTCAAGAGGACGGGAAGAAACCCTGCCGTCGCCACTTGGCGCTTTTCCTATAATCTCCACATGGCCTTCCACTGGTTATTCTTGATTTCCATTGCCGCCGGCTTCGTCGGCGCCATGAGCGGCATGGGCGGCGGCGTGGTGCTCATCCCTGCCATGACGCTGGCGGACATGGAAATCAAGCAGGCCATTGCCATCAGCATCGTTTCCGTCATCGCCACTTCCAGCGGAGCGGCATCGGCCTACGTCCGCGACCGTATCACTAACCTCAAAGTCGGCATGTTCCTGGAAATGTTCACCATCGTGGGCGCCTTGGTGGGGGCCGCCATTACCCTGGTTGCCGGGCAAAGTTTCTTGTTCATCCTCTTCGGATTGGTTTTGCTGCTCTCGTGGCTGGCCCTGGTTGTGCAAGGAAACCGCCAGTGGCAGCCGGCCACCCGGCAGGACGCCTTTTCACGCTGGTTGGAACTTGAAGGCAGCTACTACGACCAACCCAGCCATACGACCATCCAGTATAAGGGCATCCGGGCCTACTTTGGCGGACCGCTGATGTTCGGCGCGGGGCTCGTCGCCGGCATGCTGGGCATCGGCGCGGGGGCCTTGAAGGTCTTGATCCACGACCTCGTCATGGGACTGCCGCCCAAGGTCTCAACGACCACCAGCAACCTGATCATCGGCGTCACGGCGTTGGCCGGCGCCAGCGTCTACCTGGCGGCCGGCCAGATCGATCCCGGCAGGGTCGCGCCCGTGGTCCTGGGCATCCTCCTGGGCGCCTACGTCGGCACGAAGGTCCTGGTCCGCCTCACCAACCAGGCCGTTCGCTGGTTCTTCCTGATCGTCTTGCTGGTGCTGGGCGTCGAGATGATCGTACGCGGAATCATGGGTGCCCTATGAGCCAAACCGAACCTTCGCCAACCACCAACGCTGCCGAAAGCCGCGCGGTCTTGATGGATACCGTGATCGGCTACGTGCTCTTGGGCGGCGTGCTGGTAAGTGTCGCCTTGCTCGTCGCCGGCCTGATATGGCATTGGATCAAGACGGGCCAGGTGGGCGTCAAGTTCAAGATCGTCAGGCTGAACCTCTTCGAGTTCGTGGCGGCGGAACTTCGCGGCATCGGCAACGACTTTCGCCCGCGGCTCCTGGTCGGGCTGGGAATCGCCGCGCTGCTCTTGACGCCCTACTTGCGCGTCGCTGCGTCACTGGCGTTCTTCGCCTTGGTGGAACGCAACTGGAAGTACTCGCTCTTTACCGGTTTCGTGTTGGCGGTGCTGACGTATAGCCTTTTTCTGCGGTAGTTCCCTCTTGCCGAAAGGGAAGTAAATGGCGTAACGGTGCACATGAGTTGCCTCCATCGAGATTGTAGGCGGGGCCGTCACGTCCGTCCATTAAGATCCTCTTCGGACCTACTTGAATATCTTCCCCTTCAACTCTTCCAGCAGTCGCATTCCCGCGCCGATCTCTTCTTTTTGCCGCGCGGGGTCCTGGGGAATCTCGCGCTCGATCGTCAAGGGGCCGTCGTAGCCGATCTGCTTGAGCGTACGGAGGAACTGTTCCATGCCCACGTCGCCCTGGCCCAAGGGCGTCTCGGCGCCCCATTCCTCACCCGGCCGGGCGGCCCAGCGGCCGTCCTTGCAATGCACGCTCCGCACGTGGCGGCCGACCTTCTGTAATGCCTCGATCGGATCGCCGGAACCATAGAGAATCATGTTCGCCGGGTCGAAGTTCACGAACAGATTACCGCAGCCCGTATCGGACAAGAATCTCAACAGGGTATCGGCCGACTCCTGGCCGGTCTCCAGGTGGACCCGCTGCCCCAGCCCGTTGCAGTGACTGCAAAGATCGCGGACCACGGCCACCGCCTGGCCGTAGACCGGGTCCGCGGCCTCGTGGGGGACGAAGCCCAAATGCAAGCCCACGGCGTCAACGCCCAGCAGACGCGCGAAGTCGGCGATTTGCTTCATTTCGGCAAGCCGCGCCGCGCGGGTCTCCGGCGGGACCAGCCCCACGGTCCGTTTCACCGTGGGGATGTCGGCATAGCTCTCGCCTTCAAAACCGCCAAAGACGACGGTGATTTTCATGCCCAGCTTGGTCACTCGCTCCAGGAACTCACGTGCCCTCTGGGGCGTGCGGCTGGCGGCGTGGGGGGCGTGAAGCTGGATGGTCGGCACGCCCAACTCGTGGGCCACCTCGAGATGGACGCCAAAACCGGCGTCGATGCTGGCAAAGACTCCCAAAGGCCACATCATCGGCTCCTTGCGACTAGCGCGGGATCAATATTCGGATGTCGGACTTGCTATAGGCTGTCTGGCGTTTTCTCGCTTTTCACGTCGAACCATTCCTTCTCGAAATCGACCCTTTTCTCCAACCGCACGGCCTTGCTGGCGGCCACCGTGAGCACCGTGGCGTACAGGCCGGCCGTGGCATCGCAACGGGGCTTCAGGTCGTAGTCCGCTTTGCTGTCTCCGGCCGGCTTGCAGCAGAATGCCCAATGTTGCAACTCGGCGGCGAAGCCCTGGTCGGCCCCAACCAGCACAAGCCGCCCAAAGGCCTCGGACTCCTCGTCGCCCTTGCCGTCCTTGGGCACCTCGATCACCGGCGGGTCGGACGGCTTCGCATTCTTCTTCAATGTCACGCGGAGGGGCTTGTCCACGTCCGACGTGTGGAAGAGCATCGCTTTCCGTTCATCCTCCAGCACCAGCGAACCCTTGCGGCCCAGCACCGTTTCGCCGTAACCGTCAAATTCATTGCCGATGACGAAATCAAATTGCAAGGCGATCTTCTTGCGGGCCTTGGGCGGGACCTCGCGGGCCTCGACATAGCCGTCGATGGCATATTCAAAGATGCAGTGGACGTGATCGTCGATGTCGCCCGCCGCATTACGAAGGATCTGGCTGCCGGTGCCTGTTACGCTCAGCGGATAGGGCCGCTGCGGATCACGGTGGGGGTTGGCGGCGACGATGGCCGCGGCCGTGTCGAACAGTTGGCTGCCCAACTCGGCCAACAGGCCGCCGCTGAATTTCTCGTAAAGCTGCCAGTTGATCAATTCTGCGGGGCTCTCGTAGCCCGGGAACTTCTGCCCGGCTTCACCGGCGGGCACGTCCTGCCACCAGTTGATGGCAATGTCAGCGGGTGCCTGACTGGCGCCTTGGCGCTCTTGGACGCCTTATTCTTGTCGTCCTTCTTGGCCGTTTCCCCTTTTTCCGCCTGCTTTTCTGGCCTGGCGAGGTGCCACTGTGAACGGAGGTAGTGTACCTGGTCCAGGAGGTCGTGACGGACCATCTCCAGGGCATTGTCGTAAAGCCAGTTGTAGCGCCGCTGCTGGCCCACGGCCAGGCACAGCTTCTTGTCGGCCGCCTTGACCGCCACTTTTTTGGCATCGGCCACGGTGAGCGCTATGGGCGGTTCGACGAAGACATGCAGGCCCGCATCGAGCGCCGCCAGAGTGGCCGCGGCGTGCAAGTGCGAGGGCAGGGCGATGATCACCGCCTCCAGCCCGTCCGCCTTGGCCGTCGCCAGCAGCTCTTCATAGCCCGGGTAGACGTGGATGTCTTTCCGCACGTCGTCGCCCGTGGACCATTTCCGATCTTTGTAGACGCCCATCAGGACCTCGATTGCGCGATCTCGGCACGAGTTGCGGAGATCGGAAATGGAGCGCACGGTAATATAGGCAGGATCGATGGCCGCCAGCAAGCGCTGGCCCTGTCGGCCGGCGCCAAGCACGCCGACGGCCAGCGGACCTCCCTGCGGCTTCGTGTACTTGAAGCCCAACGGGCCCAGGCCATGGCGCGGAGTAAGTCCCGCCTTCAGGGCCTTGGTTGCCATTTCACGGCGGATCAGCTTGCTGCCGACGGCACTGTGGAAATTTCCCACGCCGCAGGCCTTGTCACTGGCATGCAGGTACATCGACGGTTCTCCTAAGTCTTCAAGTCTTTTTCCGGCGTGTCGTCTTTTTCCGCCTCGAACCACTCGGGGCGGAAATGGACCGGTTGCCCCGAACGCACGGCGAGATTGGTCGTCAGGGCGATGATCGCGTCGGCCATGGCCACCCGCGGTCCGCAACGGGGCTGGTTTTCCTTAGCGGGATGGCGGATGCACCAGGCCCAGTGCTCCAGTTCTTCGGCGTAGCCGCGGCTAACTGGCGGACCGCCGCCCTCGCCGCCGCCTTTCCGCACGGGTCCGCTCGACTGGGTATCCAACGACGGGCCGGTCCCGCCCCCGGTGATTTTGACGGCCGTTTCCCCCTCGCCCTCGTCGCCGCTGCCGGTCAAAAGCTTGAGGTCTTGCTCCTTTTCCAAGGCGAGCGTGCCCTTGGTGCCGTAGACCAACTCGCCGTAGTTCAAGTAGCCATTGCCGTTGATCGAGGCGTATTGCACTGAAATCTTCTTGCGATTCCGCTTTGGGTCTTTGGCGTCATAGTCGGGCAGGGGGAACTCGATGACGCAGCAGACGTGGTCTTCGATATCGCGATCGAAGCCAAAGATGGGGCGGTTGGCGGCGGCCACGACCCGCAGGGGATGCGGGTGCGGATGCCCTTCCGGGTAGAGTGCCGAGACGAAAATGCTCGCCGCATCAAGCTGGTGGCTGCCCAGTTCGGCCATCATGCCCGCTCCGGTGTGGTCCCACAGCCTCCAGCGGATGAGCTCCTCCAGCGGCGTGCAATCGTAGACGCTATTGCCGTTGGCGTCGTAGACCGACTTCCCCTTGTAGCCGGCAGATTTCAAATCGATCTTGTTTTTCGATTTGTCTTTTGCCACTAGCAGGGCGTCGTCGATCTGGGCATCGAGTTGGCCCAGCACTTTGATCCACCCTTCCGTCTCGCTGCCGTAGGACTGGTCCAGGGCCTTGCGGGCAACCGCAAGTTCCTTTTCCAGCGAAACGGGCATGTCGTCCCAAGGTTTTGCGCCGGGAGGCAGGGGCATTTTCCACGAGTCGTTCGAGGGGGGCGGCAGGTTGCCGCGATGCCATTGTGCCCGGATGGAATGGACGTCGCCCAGCACGCCGCGTTGGATCCAATCTTTGGCCTGCCAATACTTGACGTTGTAGTGCCGCTGGTGACCGATCGCCAGGTAGAGCCCTTTTTCGTCGGCCTTGCGCGTCATCTGCTTGCATTGTTCGACCGTCTGCGCCATGAGCTTCTCGGTGATCACGTGCAGGCCCTTTTCCATGGCGGCAAGCGCGATGGGGGCGTGCAGGTGCAGCGGCGTAGCGATGATGATCGCCTCGATGCCGTCCTTCTTGGCGTTGTCCAGCAGATCCTGGTAGGGGCCGTAGACCTGCACGTGTTGCCGGGCCTCGTCTTCGGTTTTCCAGCCATAGATCGACATCAAACCCGAGCGAACCGGCAGCAGCGAGGGCTTGCCGCCCTTGTTCGTCCAGTCGCCATGGAAGGCGCGGAATTGGTTGAAGGGGCGGATGTCGGCGATCGCCTTGACCTCGATGAACTCCGGCTTCAAGGCCCCGATCAGCACGCTGCCTTCGTCACCGGTCCCGATCACACCCACGCGGACAGGCGAACCAATAGCCGTGTTATACCCGAAGTAGAATCCACCCAGCCCGACGCCGGCCACAGCGGTAGCCGCCACACCGGTCTTGATAAAGTCGCGACGAGTAACATCCTGGGGGTTGCTCATGCTTTTCCTCCTTCGCAATTGGACCGGCAGCAGTTGCCGCAGAACGGTTTGATCAAGAAGTTGTGGATGAAAAAGTCCATTCCGGTCCATCGCCCCAGCGAAGAGGAAGCGATCACCAGCAAGGCGATCATTTCAATGAAGTCCTTATTGACCAGCAAGGCATGGCCCATTTGCGGCGGATCGACCGGATACACGCCCGGATACGCCGGCTGGCTGAGGACCACGAAGAGCATGAAGCATGCACCCCCCAGTGCGGCCGGGCGGGTGAACAGGCCGAGCATCAGGCACAGCCCGATGGCCGCGAGCGACCAGGTGAGGAGGAAAGCCAATTGCTCGATGCGGCTCCAATTGAAGAAATTCGGGTCATGGACAAACGGCCCGGCCGCCGGGCGGTCCTTGGCCAAGGGGCTGAAATTGATGGTTTCGATCGGCTGGGAAATGGTTATTCGCGGGGGGGCGTTGAGTTCGACCCTGAGCGTTTCCCGCTCGTCGGCGGGCTTGGCCGCAGGCGATGCCGGCTTTTCTCCTTTATCGCTAGATTCCTCACTGCCCGCGTCGTCGAGTTCTTTTGCCTTGGCAGCAGCTTTCGGCGCGGCCTTGGCGGGAGAGAGATCCTTGGGCGGATCGGCCGGCTTGTCGCCCGGTTTTACTTTTGCGGAGGTCTTGGTGTTGCCGGCTGCGGGCGTCTCAAGATCCGCCGGTTTCGTGGAAGAAGGCTTTGCCGCCGCTGGTTCCGGCTGCGACGGAGGTTTTGCGGTCGAATCCGATTTCCCGGCGTTCGATACGGCGACTAATTCGGCCTTCCGATCTTCACGGATCAGGTCGAGCAAGTCCGCCTTCAACGCGGCCTCCCGAGCGTCCAAGTCGGAAATCCAGCCCTTGGCCTCTTTGCGAAGGTCCTGCATCTCATCCCAACGGCGTTGCGTCTGAAATGAGGTGCGAGGATCGGTCTTGCGCCCCTCTTTATAGCGCTGGAGCGATTCGAAATGGGCCTTGATCTTCTGGCCGTTTTCCTTGACGAAGTCGTTCAAGCCACTTACGTGCCGGTCATAGACCTTTTGGGCGGCCGCCTTGAACTGCTCGTAGAGCTTTCCCGACCCGTCCTTGTCGTCAAGGGGACGGTAAAAAACGACAAATTGTTCCTGCAGCTTTTCCCAGGACTTGGCTCGATTGCAGGACTTGGTCGCGTCGAGACTCGGTCCTTTGCTCAAATCCGGCAGATCCGCCTCCAACCGCTGATGGCCGTCAAAATCCGGGAGCATGCGGTGGAACAGGCCGGCGGCAGGTCCACGAGCGGCAGACAAGAACCCTTCCGTCTCGCCCACAAATGCGTCGGCATTGCGGATCTTCCAAATACCTTCGTAGAGAAAATGCCAGCCCAATGCTATTCGCAAGGCGACCAGCATCACGACCGTACATGCGCCGATGGTAAATTTATTGGTATTCAGGGGATGCCTCCTTCACGCCGGGGAGTTGATTAAGAGGGCAGGGCGGGGCTGGAAGTTGTGTGGAAACCGACCGGTATTGTGGCAAGTTGGGCCGCCGGATCGCAGGTGGGACGACACTATATAATATAATCCGACCACTCCAGATACGGTCCATTGTAGCCGCTTTCTTGCAGACTTGCTAGAGGTGGGAAAATTTTGCTGATTCCGTTCTACGAAGGGCCGTGCCGCCCTTGCCGCCGTTCTGGAAACTCCGACAATTGGGGATTTCCCTCCGCCGGAACTGTCCCATGCGCATTGTCCTTTGCTACGTCACCAAGCCTTATCACCTCGAGAAAATCGCCGCCGTCATGCCCGGGGCAGAGATCGTCGATGCCTCCCAGGAGGAAATCGCCCGCGAAATCTTCTCCGCCGATGTTTTCTGCGGGCATGCCAAGGTGCCTATCGATTGGGACCGCGTGGTTCGCCAGGGGCGGTTGCGGTGGATCCAGTCATCGGCGGCCGGCATGGACCACTGCCTCGTGCCTGCGGTGATCGATTCCGACATCCTGGTCACTAGCGCCTCGGGAGCCCTGGCCGACCAGGTCGCCGAGCACACGATCGCTCTGGTGACTGCCTGGACCCGCAGCCTGCCGACTTTTTTCCGCGCTCAACAGAAGAAGGAATTCGTTCGCCGGCCGACCCGCGACCTCACGCGGGCCACGGTTGGCATCGTCGGCCTGGGCGGGGTAGGGCGGCGGTTGGCCCGCTTGCTGCGGCCCTTCGAGACGCGAATCCTCGCCGTCGACATGTTCCCCTTCGATAAGCCCGACGCCGTCGAGTCGCTCTGGCCCGTCGATCGGCTCGACGAGTTGTTGGGGCTGGCCGATTTTCTCGTTCTCAGCGTGCCGCTGAACTCGGCCACGCGGAGCATGATCGACGCCGCAATGATTCGAAAAATGAAGCGGGGGGCCGTGCTGGTGAACGTGGCCCGCGGTCCGTTGGTGGTAGAGGGCGATTTGGTAGCGGCGCTGACGGAGGGGCATTTGGCCGGGGCGGTAATGGACGTGACCGAGCAAGAGCCGCTGCCCGATTCGAGCAGGCTCTGGGATCTTCCCCAGGTCATCATCACGCCGCACGTGGGCGGCCAGGCGGCTTGGCGAAACGACAAGATCACCGATCTGTTCTGCCGCAATCTAGTTCGCTGGAAACAGGGAAGGCCGCTGATTAACTTCCTGGTCGACAAGCGGTTGGGCTTCCCCGTTCGCGGCGGCGGATACCCACTGTGGGAAGAGGTGGAGGGGGAAGAAGAGGAGAATAATGAGGAAACGAGGGGAGAGAGGTGACCGGTGAAGGGGGAGCGGCGAAGGCAAGCTCCAATGGCTCTTCCCTCATCTGTCTCCCTGCTCCACTCACCCTTCTCCCCTCCTCTTCTCTTTCCTCCCTCTTAACCAATGGCAAACCGAGGCCGCGTGGAGTTATAATGAAGTGGTTTGGGACGGCTCTTTTCGGACTTGGGATCGGCAGAAACGACGATGAATCTTCCACGAACCTGGTCGCTGGCCATTCTGTTGCTAGGGCTGGCGGGCTGCAGCGGCACGCCGACGGCATCGACGGGTCCCGCCAAATCGGCCGCCGAGTTGATGGACGACGGCGATAAGGCACTGGCGGCCGGGAATCTCGAACCGGCCCTGGCCGCCTTCACTGGCGCGGTGGACGCCCAGAACGATTCGGCCCAGGCTCGCCAGCGCCGCGCTGCCGTCTTGCTGAAGATGAAGCAGTTCGACAAGGCCGTCGCCGACTGCAATGAGGCCCTCCGCATCGATGGCAAGCTGGTTCCGGCCTATGTCACGCGCGGGCTGGCGGAAAAGGGCTTGGGAGAAACCGACAAGGCCCTCGAAGACCTCACCAAGGCCGTGGAGGCCGGCAACCCGCAGGCCGATGCCCTGGCCGCCCGTGGCGCGATCTACTATTCCATGGCCAAGGCCGTGGGCAAGCCCGACGAGGCCGCCCAGATCCTCGATAAAGCCCAGAGGGACTTCGATCGGGCCGTTGAACTGGACTCGCAGCCGTTAGCGCCAAGGTTGCAGCGTGCGGCGATCTGCTTGGACACGGGCGATTACTCCCGCGCGGTGGCCGACTGCGACGCCTTGTTGAAGGCCGATCCCCATTTGGCCGATGCCCGCGTCATCCGCGCGCGCGGCAAGTTCGAGCAAGGCAACTTGGACGAAGCCCTCGCCGATTGCGATGCGGCCATCGGCCTGGACAAGGGCCTGCTCGAGGCCTACGTGGTTCGCGCCAAGGCCCGGGTCGAAAAGTCTTCGCTGATGCGGACGGTGGCCGAAGTGCAGGAGTGTGGGCAGGCGGCGGACGACTGCCACGCTGCCCTGGAATTGGCCAAGAAGTTCCATGGTGATGCCGATGCTATGCGGCGGCTTCGCACGCTGCGCGGCCAGTCCCACGAATCGCGCGGGGCCATCTACCATGCCCTGGGGGCGACGCCCAAGGCATTGACCGAGTACGGGCAGGCCCTTGTACTCGATCCCTACTTGATTAGTGCCATGTTGGGCCGCGCTGTCGCCCGGTCGGTCGGAGGAGACAGCGCGGGCGCCATGTACGACTGTGAAAGGGCCATTCACACCGACAGTTCCCGGGCGGAAGCCTATAGCGGCCGCGGCTTTATTTACGCGATGAGTGGAGACTACCCCAAGGCCATCGACGACTTCACGCTGGCCGTAAAACTGGATCGAAAGTGCGCCAAGGCGTACTTGGGACGTGCCCAGGTTCGCTGGCAGATGGCGGTGGCGGAATTGCTTGCAGCGAAGAAGGCGGCCAACCGGATCGACCTGAATTCCCATTTGGCAAAGGCGAGCGAATACCGGCAGAACTGCATTGATGACTCCACGCGGGCGATCGAGACCAGCCCTCACCTGGCCCGGGCCTATCTAACGCGCGGGCTGGCCAACCAGAGCCTTCCGGAAAAGGCCCTTACCGACTTCAACGCGGCCATCCGTGAGGATCCCCGGATGGTCAGGGCCTATTTCAATCGGGCCGTTCTTTTCTTCAATAACCGCCAGGTGGATGCGGCCATCAAGGACTTTGAAGAAGCCGAGAAACTGCGGCCCAACAGCGACGAAATCGACAAGCGTTTGTTGCAGTGCTACCAGCAGAAGCAAGACCCGATCATGATCAACAAGTATTACATGCAGTTGCAAGAGAAGGTGAATCGAGAAAGGTCCCGCGTGGAACAGGAGTTGGAAGTGGGAGATTTGATCGGCGGCCACAAGGCGAAGGGACCGGTTGACGCTCAGTCGGACGCCGATCTCGATCCCCTCAATCAGGCCAAGCGGGCGCTGGAAAAGAAGCTGGATCAAACCGCCGACAAGGAAGAGGCAATGTAGTTAGTTGACTCCTGGAGATGCCCTCCCTAGTATTTCGAGAACTCCAGGCGGCATTAGTAATTACCCAGTATCATTGCAAGATTCGCACAAGTTCCCGACCTGGCAACCTTTTTCAAATAGGACCAGGGCAATGTTCGATTACGGGCGTTCTTGCATCAAGATCGGTCTTCTGGCGACCTTGGCCGTGATCGGCCGCTCCGCTGCTGCGGCCACGCTCACTTGGGATAGTGATGCGAACAGTAGCAACGGCATCACCGACGGCGACGGGACCTGGAGCCTGAGCGGCAGTAACTGGTTCAATGGCGGCAGTGACCAACTCTGGGCCAATACCACCGACACGGCGGAATTCGGTAACGGCGGCTACAGTGGCCGTTCGACGGCCTACACGGTTACCCTCAGCGGACCGGCCAACGCCGGCGGCATTATCTTCCAGAGCCAGGCGTACAGTTTATCGGGCAGTACGCTCAATCTGGCGGGCGCGACCCCGACGATCACCGTCAACGCCAGCGGCGGCACCATCGGCTCCGTGCTTGCCGGCACGACCGGGCTGACGGAGTCCGGCACGGGAATGCTGACGCTGACGGCCGCGAACACCTATGCCGGCGGCACGACGATCAGCCAGGGTGCGCTGCAACTGAATAATTCTGCCGCGGCCGGCGCCGGCACGATCACGCTGGGCGATGCCAATACCGGCGGCGCCAACGTCCAATTGAATATCAACGATCCTGCGGTTGCCAATGGAGTGACCGTGGCGAATCCCGGCCCGGGCACCGCCACAATCAGTTACCTGCTCTCCGGCAGTGCGTTGACCTACGGTTCCACGGCGACGTGGACCTTGAATCAGCCCGCCATATTGACGGTGCCCAATCTGACGGCCGGCGCCTATTTGCAATTTGCGCCGGTCCTTTCGGGCACGGGGGCGCTCATCGTGGGGACAACGAACACCGGGCGATTGATTCTCACTGGCAGCGCCTCGCCGAGTTTTACGGGCGACATTACGATTCAAAACGGGGCGATCTTTGAACCCCGCGGCGACCTGACGGCGGCCGCCGGCAACAATGTCGACGTCAACGCCGGCGGAATCTTGCAGATCGTCTTTGGCAACACGTCGATCAACGCCTTGAACGGCGGCGGCACCGTGCAAAGCAATAGCTTCGATTCCGGCGGTACCGACGACACGTTGACCGTGGGCATTGGCAATGGCTCCGGCTCTTTTGCCGGTAGTGTCATGGACAATGGGCATTCGCTGGCGCTCGCCAAGGCCGGCAGCGGCAACCAGGTGCTGTCGGGGGTAAACGCCTACAGCGGCCCCACGACAATCAGCGGCGGCACGTTGTCGATAGGCGGCGGCGGCTCACTCGGCCTCGGCGCTTACGCTGGGAACATCGCCATCGCCAGCGGCGCGGCGTTGAGCTACAACAGCAGTGCCGCCCAGACCTTTAGCGGTGCAATAAGCGGCGGGGGCGGGCTGACGCAAAGCAGCGGCCTATTGACGCTTGCTGGCAGTAACACATATACCGGCAACACCTCAATCGGCGGCGGCAGCTTGCTAATGACGGCCGGACAGTTGCAATCGAGCACCGTCTCGGTCGGCAGCGCCGCTGCGGGCACTTTTGCGCAAAGCGGCGGCGCCAACAACGCGACCAGCGCCTTGAACCTGGGGAACAATTCACCCGGCCTGTACATGCTCGGCGGCGGCTCGCTGACCTCGCCATTGGAGTCCGTGGGGGTTAACAGTTGTGGCACATTGACTCAAACGGGCGGAATCAACACCGCGACGAGCGAATTGACCGTGGGGAGCGGGGCGATGGGCCTTTATACGTTAAGCGGCGGTTCGCTGATCTCGCCGGGCGAATACGTGGGCTCTTCCAGCAGCGGCACGTTGACGCAAACGGGAGGCGTTAACAACGCGACAACCCAATTGGGATTGGGGGACGCTGGTCCTGGCCAGTACACGCTCGGCGGCGGCTCGCTCACCTCGCCGTCCGAGTTCGTGGGCGTCAACAGCGGCGGCACGTTGACGCAAACCGGCGGCATCAACAACGTAACCAGCACATTAAGCGTGGGGAGCGGTGCGCCGGGCCTGTACATGTTAAGCGGTGGTTCCCTCACTGCGTCGGTAGGTTACGTGGGCGAGTTCAGCAGCGGCACTTTGACCCAAACCGGCGGCACGAACAACATCACAAGTCAATTGATCATAGGGAGCTATGCGCCGGGGGTGTACAACCTTAGCGGCAGCGGAGTGATCACTGCGCCGTACGAGTTACTGGGCTACAGCTCCAGCAGCGGCAGTTTAACTCAAACGGCTGGCGCCAACAACGTGACAAGCCAATTGGCAGTGGGAGACTTTGCACCCGGTCTGTACGTCCTCGGCGGCGGTTCGCTCACTGCGCCGGACGAGTTCTTGGGCTATCTTAGTAGCGGAACGTTGACGCAAACGGGCGGCGCCAACACGGTGACAAACCAGTTGGAAGTGGGAAGCCATGGTCCCAGTCGGTACACCCTCGCCGGCGGCTCGCTTACCGCGGTGTCCGAATTCGTGGGCGTCGGCGATGGCGGCACTTTCGCGCAAACGGGCGGGATCAACAACGCGACCAGCGAATTGAGCGTGGGCAGCGGTGCAGCGAGCCAGTACACTTTAAGCGGCGGTTCGCTCGCGGCGCCGACCGAAGCCGTCGGTGACTTCAGCAGCGGCACTTTGACGCAAACCGGCGGCACCAACAACGTGGGCAGCTTGACGCTCGGCAGCCACGACGCCAGTGGCACATACAACCTCATCGGCGGTTTGCTGGAACTCGGCACACTCAGCGTCGGTTCCGGAACAGCCCAGTTCAACTTCAGCGGCGGGACGCTGCGGACTGGCGGCAGTTTTGCTGCCAGTCTTCCGATCGCCCTCAATGTCGCCGGCGGTATTGCCAACTTCGACACGGGGGCCGGTTCGGCAACTCTCGCGTTGAATCTATCCGGTCCTGGAGGATTGCAAAAAGTCGGCGCCGGAACGACGTTCCTGGCCGGGACGAATACCTATACGGGGCCAACCAGCGTCAGCGGCGGAACGCTTGTCGTGCAAACGGATATTCCGTCGACGTCGTACTTCTCGGCCAGCAGCGGCGGCACGCTGCTCTTTCTGGGTGCTACGCTAATCCTGGATCTGCGTTCCGTCTATGCCGCCGCGGGCGGCACGGTCACCTATCAGGATGCAACGGTCAATGGCGGTTTCCTCTTTGGCCCCGGCACGCACATTT
This sequence comes from uncultured Planctomycetia bacterium, assembly GCA_963709175.1. GTDB lineage: Bacteria > Planctomycetota > Planctomycetia > Pirellulales > Thermoguttaceae > JANXQG01. Next base: position 306,684 of record CAVPVK010000015.1, on the reverse strand, counting down.
TGCCCGCCGGCAGTGCAACGACCTTCAATGCCGCTACGATCAACCCAACCGCGGTTGTCGTGCAGTACGGAACCGATACCTTCAACAATGTCACCAATCGCGGCCAACTGAGCAACAACGGCTACTTGACCTTCAGCGGCGGCATCAACGACGGCGGCGGAACCCTGACGGTCAACGGCACCAGCGACGTCAGCGACTGGACCAACGCCGGCGTGATCACCATTAATAACGATGGTCTGCTCGACAACCACGCCAATAGCCTCACCAGCTTTGGTGGTGGTCAGATCTACGTGAATCCAGGCGGCACCCTCAATGCCGACAGTCAGAATGAAGGTATTGCCCTGGATCTGCAAGACGGCCTGCTGGTGAACAACGGCACGATCACCGGCACAACGAACGTCTACTACGGGGCGACGGTCTCCGGCTCCGGCAGCTTCGGTCCGATCAACGTCTTTCAGGGCGGCACGCTGGCCATCGCGCCTAGTGCCAGCCCTATTCTGCCCGGTCTGGTTGTCTCCAGCGGACGCATCGCCGGAACGGGCCAGTCGGCCACGCCCGTGACGATCGATGCGGCCGATATTGTCGTGCCTGACCTGACGAACCAGCTCCTCTTGTCCGGAAATCTCAGCGGCAGCGGCGCGCTTACAAAGCTTGGTCCGGGCACGCTCGTGCTTTCGGGCAGCAATACCTACGCCGGCGGCACATTCGTCGATAGCGGCACGCTGGTTGCGACGAATCCGACGGCCATACCCGGCGGCGGCGGCTTGACCATCGGCGCGGGCGGCACGTTCATCTTCGATCCCTCTGTCGCCGCCTGGCCGGCAACCTCGGCGGCGGCCTCTCAGGTCATTCCTGTGCCCGAGCCGGGCACGTTGCTGTTGCTCACGATAGCCGTCTGCGGCGCGGGCCTTTGTCTGGGAACTTATGGACAACCAGCAAAGTAGCGATCCCGACCGGCCCGCGTTTATGGTAACGCTTGGTCTCCTTCCGCCGTATGCGCTTGTGGACGTAGAGGCTGCCTACCGATCACGCGTATTGAAGGTCCATCCGGATAGGGGGGGAAACGTTGCCGATTTCCTGGTCGTTCAGGAGGCCTACGAACGTGCCGTAGAGTACGTTCGCTTCCACGGTGACCGGCGCGGCTGGATTGCTGCGCAGGTGGAGGTTTACCTCCGGCAGCAGGAGGCGGCCGGCGAAGTCGCGCGGCTCGGTGGCAAGGTCGAGATGGAAGAGATCGACTGGCTGAAGCATTCGCTGGGTGAAGGCTTCGCCCAGTTGGCCGAGCGGCTGCGCCGATCTGGCTGCAGGATACCATGGCAGACGACGTTTTCATGTCGTTCCTGGCCGGCCCGCCCGCGCGTGCACCTTACCTCCTCACGCTGAACCTGTCCGGCACGCGAGTTACGGACACCGGCTTGGAAGCGCTATCGGCGTTTGAGGACTTGAAGAAGCTGGATCTGGCCCGAACGCAAATTACAGCCCGCGGCGTCCAAGGGCTTCCGGAGCGGCTGCCGGAACTGGAGTGGATCGATATTCAGAGCACGAAAGCGGGCCTGTTGTCCGGCTGGCGTCTGCAGAGAGTGCTGCGGAGACGCCGAGCCGAATTCGACCGCAAGAGAAGTGCCTACTTGCTGCAGCAGTAGCAACGGTGGTCGCTTCAGCGGCAGCAACGGCGCGAAGCCCTCGTTCGCTTCGACGGTATTCTTTTTGATTCGCCTGTTCATTCGGGTTAGAATCACTACCGTGGGAAAATCGGGTTAGTTCCGTATCAGTCATCACATACTGGGGAGGTCAGAACGATGAGCGCGCGCACCTTTGTCATCTTCTGGGGGCTTTGTCTGGTGACGACCGTGGCCGCCGCCGACCCCGCGGCGTTGTTCCCGTTCGTACTGCCCTGGGATGACGCTTCGCCCGGCATCACCGACCTCAGCGGCTGGTTGCCGAAGCCGGCCGGCAAGTTCGGGCCGGTGCACGTCGGTCGGGACGGGCATCTTTACACCGGCGATCGACGCCTTCGCCTCAACGGCGTAGATCTGGCCTTCAGCGCGGCCTTTCCCACCCATCACCAGGCCGACAAGGTGGCTGCGCGGCTGGCTAAGTTCGGCAACAACATCGTGCGATTCCATATCATGGACATGCAGCGTTTCCCGAACGGGTTGCTGGCGCAAGATGCCAAGGACACTCGTACCTTTGATCCCGAGGCGTTCGATCGTCTCGACTACTTTACCGCGCAGCTCATCCGGCACGGTGTCTATCTCTACCTCTGCACGCTGAACTACCGCCCCTTCAACGCCGCCGACGGCCTGCCGCCGGCGATCGAGCAGTTGGGCGCGCCCTTTCAGGGGCGACACGTGGTGGGGTTCTTCGATCCCACCGAGATCAAGCTGCAGCAGGAGTACGATCGCAAGATGCTGCTGCACCGCAACGCCTACACAGGCAAGACCTACGCCGCGGATCCAGCCGTGGCGATGGTCGAGATCAACAACGAGAACGGCCTGCTGCACGCCTGGCTGGGCGGGACGTTCGACGGGCTTCCCGAAGTGTTCCAGACCGAGTTGCGGGGGAAGTGGAACGAGTGGTTGAAGGGACGCTACGCCACCACCGACCGGCTGCGCCGGGCGTGGGGCGAAGGCGCGGAGCCATTGGGCGATGAACTGTTGAACAATGCTGACTTCGCGCACGGCCAAGATGGCTGGACACTGGAATTGCACCCACCGGCCGCCGCGTCCGCGAACGTGACCGACGAGGCGCCGACCGGATTGCGCGGCGCGCGATCGGTCTGTGTCGGCGTTCAGAAGATCGGCACCGAGCCTTGGCACGTGAGGTTCGAGCAGTTCGGCCTGAAGCTGCGGGCGGAGCAGGGCTACACCGCCACCTGGTGGGCCAAGGCTGAGTCGCCGAGTATCTTGCGGGTCAGCCTGGCGATGGGACGAGCGCCGTGGCAGACCCTCGGTCGCGAAAGCGCCGTCAAGCTCGGCACCATGTGGCAGGCATACCGCTTGGTGGTGCGTCCGGGCATCGCCGAGGAGAATGCCCGGCTGGTGTTCGACCCGCCAATGCAGACCGGGCGGATCTGGCTGGCCGGCATCAGTCTGCGTCGCGGTGGCGTGACTGGCCTGCCCGACGGTCAGACATTGCACGCTGATACGGTTGCAAGCCTGGTCCATGACACGCTTGACGAGCGCTCGTCGTCGGCCACGCGCGACTGGGTGGAATTCCTATGGGCGGCCGAAGACGCCTACTGGCAGACGCTCTACCACTACCTGAAAAACGAATTGAAGGTGCAGGGACTGGTGATCGGCACCATTGTTGGTTGCAGCACACCGAACCTGATGGCCCGGCTGGACTGCATCGACAGCCATGCCTACTGGCAACACCCAATCTTCCCTGGCCAGCCATGGGATTCATCGAACTGGTACGTGCGGAACGTTTCCATGGTCAATGCCCGCGGCGGCCTGCTGCCCGGCTTGGCCTTGCACCGGGTACTGGACAAGCCGTTCTGCATCACGGAATATGGCCACCCGGCCCCGAACACGTCGTGCAGCGAGGGCAGCCTGCTGCGCGGCGCTACGCCGGCCTGCAGGATTGGGATTACCTCTCTACCTCACGGTTTGCCCAGTGCAACGACTTTGATTTGCGGCGCATCCGGCAGTGGTTCGACATCGACCAGCACCCGACCAAGATGATTACGCTGATACCCGCGGCGGCGATGTTCCTGCGCGGCGATGTGGCTCCGGCGAAGCAACAAGTGGTGGCCGCCCTCGACCTCCAACAGGAGTTGAAACTGCTGCCTCGTCAGTACGCATGGAACCTGGTTGACCTCGGCCCGCGAGGCATCGCGCCTGAGGCGACGTTGGTCCATCGCGTGGCACTGGCGGTCGAAGGCCAGACGGTGCCGGCCGGCTCCCTGCGGCCCGACCAAGTCAAGCTGCCGACCGACGATTTCGTGTCCGACACCGGCCAACTGGAGTGGGATTTGCGCCGCCCGAGTCACGGCGTGGTGACCATTGACACCCCGCGCAGCAAGGCCGTGGTGGGCTACGGCGCCGGCCGGCGCTACGACCTGGGCGGACTCGTGATCGAGCCCGGCCAGACCCGCCAAGACGGGTGGATCGCCCTGACGCTCACCGCCATCGAGGGTGACCTGGCCACGGCGCCGTCGCGTTGGCTGATCACCGCCACGGGCTACGTGGAGAACACCGACATGGCTTGGAAGGACGCCGCGCACAGTTCGGTGGGCAACAATTGGGGCAAGACGCCGACGCTGGCGGAAGGCATTCTAGCCAGGTTCACCGTGCCCTTTAAGGCCGACCACGTGCACGTCTGGGCACTGGACGAGCGCGGCCAACGACGGACGAGCGTACCGTGCCCGGCGGGGCCGGGCGGCCGTGCAGTAATTGCCATCGGCCCTGAGTGGAAGACGTTGTGGTATGAGGTCGCGGTCGATCGTCTCGCGTCCGCCAGGTGACAGCCACCATATAGGTATTTTTGTCTGCTCTCATCTTCAGCCTTGTGGTGGTAATGCGATAACCCATTATAGTTGTCGAGAGTTGTTCCCACCTCCTTGTGTTATCCGCTGCGACGCAGTAGACTGGCAGGAGTGCTGGTGGATTTCCTTCCAGTCATTCCCTTCAGCTTTCACTTGAGGCAGCGCTGTCGCGGGCCCTCGATGACGAGATTTAGTCCCGTCATCGGAACCAAGGAATGTTCGCCTTTAGCTTCGGGACGGGCCGGTCAACGGCGGAGCTGCCGTGACCTTTGTCGGCGACGTCGTACCGAACGGGGCCCTGTCGGTCAATTCGGCCGGCGGTTTTCGCGGGCAATCTGTCAGGCACGTTCAATCAGGTTTCCTTGCCGGCTTTGAGTGACGGCTTAAGTTGGGATACCAGTAACCTGGGCACGACCGGACAGATCAGCGTGACGCCCGAGCCGGGCACAATCGCTCTTCTAGCGGCCGGCGCGATTGGGTTTGCCGGCCGTGCGTGGTGGCGGCGAAGAAAGGGACGAGTTTGACCTATACCGGGTCGCGTCGCACGGGCCGAATAGAATTGTTTCCGGACGAGCTTTTACGCCCTCGGATGGTACTTGCGGTGCACGGCCTTCAGACGCGTGGGATCGACGTGGGCGTAGATTTGCGTGGTGGCGATGCTGGCGTGGCCGAGCATCTCTTGCACCTTCCGCAGATCGGCCCCGCCTGCCAGCATGTGCGTGGCGAAACAGTGCCGCAAGGTATGGGGACCGATCTCCGGCGGGGCGCCGGCACGGAGCGCATAGCGTTTCAGCAGTTCCCAAATCCGCTCCCGCCGCAGCCGGCGGCCGCGATAGGAAAGCAGCACCCATTCTGGCGGAGGCGAGACCTGTGCCGCCAGTGGGCCGCGCTCATGCTCGAGGTACGCCCGCACCGCCGCCACCGCCTTCGAACCCAGCGGTACGACCCGCTGCTTGTCGCCCTTGCCGCGGCAGACGCAATGCCCTTCCTCGAGGTGCATGTCGGCAAGCCCCAATTGCGAGAGTTCGGAGGCCCGGCAGCCGGTGGCATAGAGGAGTTCCAGCAGGGCCCGATCCCGCCGCCAGCAGAGGTCGCCCGGCTTGGGCATCTCGAACATGCGAACGACCTGGGCCGGGGTCAGGACCTTGGGAACCCGCTCCCAGAGCTTTTGACTGCCCAACAACTCGGCCTGGCTCTCGACCAGCACGCCCTCCAGTTGCAGGTAGCGGAAGAAAACCCGCAGCGAGGCGATATGCCGGGCGATGCTCGTGGGGTTCAGCTTCTGTTCATGCAGCCAGGCGACATAGTCGGCCAAATCGCGGATGGTCAGGGCCGTGACCGCTCGGGCCTGGAGCCACTGGAAGAATCGCGTCGTGTCGCGGCGGTAGGCGGCGACCGTGTTGTCGGCCAAATGACACTCGCCGGCAACGTAAGCAACGAACGACTCCAGGTACGATTTCGAAATCGTCTCCGCCGACGGCGGCCGGGGGCGAAGAGGCTTCTTAGGGAAGATGGCCATATCGAGACTGTTCGGCCTGGCGGCAGGGTAACCTTTATCATCTGCACGGAGATGCCGAATATTCCTCCGAAGGATGAGACGCTCGTCAGCTGGAAAGACTGACGCACGCCTCAAGCTGTTTGTCAAATAGCAAAATCATCATTTAGCAAGTAAAATTACCTTACTGTCAGGACTTCTAATTTTGCGAATCCATTGACATAAGACTCCCTAATGTTACGATAGGATTATGTTGCCCGCTTTTCGGCTGGGAGCCGGGCCGTGAGCGGAGCGCGAGGAAAGGCAAGGTAACGATAGTTCCATGATGCAAAATGCCCCGGCGGCGCAAGGATTGTATGACCCCCAGTTCGAGCACGATGCCTGCGGTATCGGCGCGGTGGTCAATATTTCGGGCGCAAAAAGTCACAAGATTGTCGAGCATGCCAAGCAGATCCTCCTGAACCTGCAACATCGAGGCGCTTCCGGCGCCGACGAATCGACGGGCGACGGGGCAGGCATCCTCCTGCAGATCCCCCATGAGTTCTTCCTCGCCGAGTCCGATCGCCTGAAATTCGAGTTGTCGGCTCCCGGCCAATACGGGGTGGGAATGCTTTTTCTGCCCCGCGACTCGGCCCTCCGCGGCGCCTGCGAAGAACTGCTGGTCCAGGCGGTGGAAATCGAGGGCCTGGAGGTGGTGGGATGGCGGGACGTGCCTTGCGACAACCGCACGTTGGGCGACATCGCCCGCAGCGCCGAGCCGATCATCCGGCAGATCCTCATTAGCGGCAAGGGACTGAGCGATGAGTTGCTCGAGCGCCGGCTGTTTCGCGTCCGCAAGCGGGCCGAGCGGCGGGCACGAGTCGAATTGGGAATCACGCCCGACGCCTTTTACATCCCTTCTTTCTCCTGCAAGACGATTTGCTACAAGGGGATGTTCCTGGCGCCGCAGCTATTCGATTACTACCCCGACCTGGCCGACGGCGACATGATTACCGCTCTGGCGGTCGTTCACCAACGCTATAGCACCAACACCTTCCCGAGCTGGCGGCTGGCGCAGCCCTTCCGCATGATCGCCCATAACGGCGAGATCAACACCCTCCGCGGCAACCTCAACCGACTGACGGGCTACGAGAAGATCATGTCGTCGCCCGCTTTGGGCGAGAACCTCACGGAGCTGTTTCCCATCGTCGAGCCGGGGGGAAGCGATTCGGCTTGCTTCGACAACTGCATGGAATTGTTGGTCCGTGCCGGCCGATCGGCCCCGCATGCTTTGATGATGATGATCCCGGAGGCGTTCGGGCCCGGCTATCACATTTCGCTCGATAAACAGGCGTTTTACGAGTACCACGGCGCGATCATGGATCCTTGGGACGGGCCAGCGGCGATGGTCTTCACCGATGGCCGCCTGGTTGGCGGCACGCTGGACCGCAACGGCCTGCGCCCCAGCCGGTACATCGTGACCACCGAAGGGTTGGTGGTGCTGGCCAGCGAGGTGGGTGTGATCGAGTTTCCGCCCGAGCAGATCGAGCGGAAGGGCCGGCTGCAGCCGGGCCGCATGTTCCTCGTTGACACCGAAGAAGGCCGCATTGTCGAAGACAACGAGATCAAGGGCAAGATTGCCCGGCAGAAGCCCTACCGCCGCTGGTTGGAGAACCGCATCGAGCTCCGCGGCTTGTTTCAGCCGGCGCAGCCGGCGGCGGTCGATGGCGACAAGCTCGCGCAGCGGCTGCGGGCCTTTGGCTACACGCGAGAAGACCTGCAGTTGATCATCGGCCCCATGGCGGTCAACGGCCAAGAGCCGGTCGGCTCGATGGGCACCGACACGCCGCTGGCCGTGCTCTCGGACCAGCCCAAGCTGTTGTTCAGCTATTTCAAGCAGTTGTTCGCCCAGGTGACCAACCCGCCCATCGATCCTCTGCGGGAAGGGCTGGTGATGTCGCTGTTGACGTTCACCGGCAAGGCGCGGAACCTGCTGGACGAAACGCCCGACCATTGCCGCCAGCTCCAGTTGCCGCACCCCATTCTCACCAACGACGACATGCAGCGGTTGCGGACGGTGAAACGCAACGACTTCAAGGTAGCCGTGCTGCCGGCCGTCTTCGCCAATAGTGATGAGGACCCGGGCGAGCGGCTGGCCGAGGCCCTGACCGAACTGGTAGAGTCGGGCGTGCGGGCGATCCAGGAGGGGGCCTCGCTGCTGATCCTCAGCGACCGCGATATCTCACCCCGGCATGTGGCCATCCCCAGCCTCCTGGCCGTATCCGCCTTGCACCACGGCCTGCTGGAGCGGCGGCTGCGGAGCGAGACGGGCATCGTCGTGGAAAGCGGCGAGCCCCGCGAGGTTATGCACTTCTGCATGCTCTGCGGCTACGGAGCCAACGCCATCAACCCCTACATGGCCTTCGAAGGCATTTACAAGCTGCGGGCCGACGGCGACTTGCCCCAGGACGAGCCCTTGGAGTACCTCATCGACCATTTTATCTCGGCGGTGAAGAAGGGAATCCTGAAAACGATGTCCAAGATGGGCATCTCGACCCTCCGCAGTTACAATTCCGCCCAGCAGTTCGAGGCCGTCGGCCTCAACCGCGAGTTCGTCGGCAAGTACTTCCAGGGCACGGCCTCGCGGATCGGCGGTGTGGGCCTGGACGTGATTGCCCGCGAGGCCCTGGCCCGGCATCGCTCGGGCTTCGGCCGCCGCGACCCGGGGTTGCTGGACCTCGATCACGGCGGCGAGTACCAGTACCGCCTCGATGGCGAGCGCCACCTCTGGAACCCCGAGACCGTCACCTTGCTTCAGCACGCCGTATTGAAAAATGACCCGCGGCAGTACGATGACTTCGCCAAGGCCGTCAACGAGCAGGCCCAAGACCTCTGCACGCTCCGCGGCATGTTCGAGTTTGTGCCCGGCGAGCCGGTGCCGTTGGAAGAAGTCGAGCCCGTCAGCGAGATCGTCAAGCGGTTCAACACCGGCGCCATGTCGCACGGCTCGATCAGCGGCGAGGCCCACCAGACGCTGGCCATCGCCATGAATCGGCTGGGCGGCAACAGCAACACGGGCGAAGGGGGCGAAGATCCCGTCCGTTACAAGCTCTTGCCCAACGGCGATTCGCTCAATTGCGGCATCAAGCAGGTGGCCAGCGGCCGCTTCGGCGTGACCATCGAGTATTTGGCGAACGCCCGCATCTTGCAGATCAAGATGGCCCAAGGTGCCAAGCCGGGCGAGGGCGGCCAACTGCCGGGCTACAAGGTGACCGACGAAATCGCGCGGCTGCGGCACTCGACGCCAGGCGTGTCGTTGATCTCACCCCCGCCGCACCACGACATTTACTCCATCGAAGACCTCGCGCAGTTGATCTACGACCTGAAGTGCGCCAATCCGGGCGGTATGGTTTCGGTGAAGCTGGTCTCGGAGGTGGGCGTGGGCACGGTGGCGGCGGGCGTGGCCAAGGGTTACGCTGACGAGGTGCTCATCAGCGGACACGACGGCGGCACGGGAGCCAGCCCGCTGTCTTCCATCAAGCATGCCGGCACACCCTGGGAAATCGGCCTGGCCGAGACCCAACAGACGCTCGTGCTCAACGGCCTTCGCGACCGCATTCTCGTGCAGTGCGACGGCCAGATGCGGACGGGCCGCGACGTGGTTATCGGCGCGCTGCTGGGGGCCGAGCGTTTCGGCTTCGGCACTTCGGCCCTGGTGTCGCTGGGGTGCATCCTCATGCGGAAGTGTCATTTGGGGACCTGCCCGGTGGGCATCGCCACCCAGGATCCCGATCTGCGGAAGCGGTTCCACGGCAAGGCCGAGTATGTTGTCCGCTTCCTCACCTTCGTGGCCGAGGACATTCGCCGCATCATGGCCCGATTGGGCTTCCGCAAGTTCGAGGACATGATCGGCCGCGTCGAGCGGCTGAGCTTCAACAAGGCCATCGATCATTGGAAGGCCAAGGGGTTGGACTTTTCCGCGGTGTTCGCGCGGCCGGACCAGTCCAACGGCTGCGCGTTGCGGTGCGTGCGGCCGCAGAGCAATGTGCACAAGGACCATCTCGACTGGAAGATTATCGAGCAGCTCGGTTCCGCCCTGGAGGACGGAACGCGGACGCGGCTGGCCATGCCCATCCGCAACATCCACCGCACCGTGGGGGCGATCCTCAGCAATCGCATCGTCAAGCTCCACGGCGGCAAAGGGCTGCCCGACGGGACCTTCGATATCACTTTCACCGGCTCGGCCGGCCAGAGTTTTGGGGCGTTCCTCGGCAAGGGCGTAACTCTGAAGCTCATCGGCGATGCCAACGACTACCTGGGCAAGGGCCTTTCCGGCGGTCGGATCATCGTCGAGGGTCCGCCCAGCTCGCCTTTTATTCCCAAGGACAACGTCATTGCCGGTAATACGCTTCTTTACGGGGCCACCAGCGGCGAGGTCTTTATCAACGGGCTGACCGGCGAGCGGTTCGCCGTTCGCAACAGCGGCGCGATCGCCGTGGCGGAAGGCGTCGGCGATCACGGCTGCGAGTACATGACCGGCGGCCGCGTGGTAGTGCTGGGACGCACGGGCCGCAATTTCGCCGCGGGCATGAGCGGCGGCATCGCCTACGTGCTGGACGATCACCAGTTGTTCGACACGCTCTGCAACCTGGACATGGTCGATCTCGAGCCCGTCCACCTTCAGGAGGACCTCGATTGGCTGCAGGACATCATCCGCCGGCACTGCCGCTGGACGAACAGTTCACAAGCGAAGATGATCCTCGACCGCTGGCGGGAGATGTCCGGCCGGTTCGTCAAGGTCATGCCGATCGATTACCGCAAGGCGCTTGTCCGGCTCCGCGAGCGCGAATTGAAGAGCGAAGGCGCAGCCGCCACAGAGGAAGTGTTCCGATAACATGGGCAACCCCACAGGCTTCAAGCAATTCACCCGCAGCGAAATTCCCCACCGTTCGGTTTCCGAGCGGATCAAGGACTGGTACGAAATCGACCAGCCCCTGGTCGAAAAGGTGCTCAACGAGCAGGCTGCGCGGTGCATGGATTGCGGCATTCCGTTCTGCCATGGCGCGGGTTGCCCGGTGAAGAACCGCATCCCCGAGTTCAACGACCTGGTCTATCGCGGACATTGGCAGGCGGCTGCGGACAACCTGCACTCCACGAACAATTTTCCCGAGGTCACCGGGCGGGTCTGTCCCGCTCCCTGCGAAGCGGCCTGCACGCTGGCCATCAACGACCGGGCCGTGAACATCAAGCACATCGAGTACCAGATCGCCGAGCGGGCCTTTCAAGAGGGCTGGGTCGAGCCGATCTTGCCGCCCACGCGGACGGGCAAGCGGGTGGCGGTCATCGGTTCCGGACCCTCGGGCCTTGCCGCCGCCCAGCAGATTAATCGGGCCGGCCACGAGACCGTCGTATTCGAGAAAGACGACCGCATCGGCGGCCTTTTGCGCTACGGCATCCCCGACTTCAAGCTCGAAAAGCGAATCATCGACCGAAGGCTGGAGCAGATGTCGCGCGAAGGCGTGCGATTCCAGTCGGGCGTGGATGTCGGCAGCGACATCACCGCCGCGGAGCTGCGGAGCCAGTTCGACGCCGTGTGCCTTTGCATGGGCGCCGGTCATGCCCGGCCCTTGAGCGTGGCCGGATCGAACCTCTGTGGCGTGCACCTGGCCATGGATTTCCTCAGCCAGCAGAACCGCCGCGTGGCGGGCGACGACCCGGCCGCGGGCAAGGGGCCCGTCCTCACCGCCAACGGCAAGCACGTGATCGTGGTCGGCGGCGGCGACACGGGCAGCGACTGCGTAGGCACTTCGATCCGCCAGGGCGCGATCTCCGTCACCCAATTGGAGATTCTTCCGCGCCCGCCCGAGGGCAGCAACGACGAAACGCCCTGGCCCTATTGGCCGAAGATCATGCGGACTTCTTCTTCCCAGGAGGAAGGCTGCGAGCGCCGCTGGAGCGTGCTTACCAAGGAGCTCCGCGGCGACGATGGGCGCGTCCGCGAGTTGTTCGGCATCGAGGTCAACTGGCTTCCCGGCGCCAAGGGCTGGGAGATGAAGGAGATTCCTGAGACCGAGTTCGTTCTGCCCGCCGACCTGGTCCTGATCGCCATGGGTTTCCTGCACGTCGTGCGGTCCGGGCTGGTGGAGGAATTGGGGGTGAAGATCGATGGCCGCGGCAACGTGGTCGTTGACAACTGGATGTCGAGCGTGCCGGGCGTGTTTGCCGGCGGCGACACCGTTCGCGGGGCGTCGCTGGTGGTCCACGCCATCAACCAGGGGCGTCTCATGGCGGCAGCCGCCGATAAGTGGCTGCGAGCTTGACTCCGGCAGAGAGCCCGTTTCGACGGCATTTCTGCAGATCGTTTCACTCCAGCAGCCAGCGGACGACCTCGACCAGCCCCTCGTGGTCGTGAGTGGGGGCGATGCGGTCGGCGGCCGCCTTGACCTCGGGCACCGCGTTGCCCATCGCCACTCCCAAGCCCGCGGCGCGGATCATGGGAATGTCGTTCACGTCGTCGCCCACCGCGCAGATTTTGTCGTCCGCAATATTCCACTCGCGGGCCAGTCGGCGGACGGCTGACCACTTCGTCACTCCCGCTGGGGCCAGTTCGCACATGTACCCTTTATAGCGCGGACTGCGGAGCACATTGGTGTTGATCGCGCCGCCCAGCGAGGTCTGCAACCGCTGCTGCAATGCCGCCATCTCTTCACGCGTGCCCATCGCAAAGCCGGCGAAGACCCCCGGAGGGGGCGCGGCAAAGAGATCGGGCCAAGCTCGGCCGCAGCCCGGATTCAGCGCCAGATACTCCGCCAGATAAGGATTCTCGCGGGGCGCGGCGGGCTGAAAGTAATCAAACCCCTCGGCGAATGTGTCCGCGTTGAGCAGGGCATCGTGGCCGGCCCGATCGAGGATTGTCATCAGGTCGCGGAGCACCGCTGCGTCGAACTCGGTCTTGTGCAGCGTGCGGTGGTCGGCGGGGTCCTTCACCAAGGCACCGCTGGCCGTGATCAAGGCGGCGCTCAGGCCCAGCGGCTCGACGAGGTGCAAGGTGTGGCTGTAGCGGCGGCCCGTAGCCAACACGACGCGGATGCCCGCCGCCGCGGCCCTTCGCAGGGCGGCGCACGTTGCGGGCGTGAGGTGGTCGTTGCTGTTCAGCAGCGTGCCGTCGACGTCGATGGCGAGGAGGCGGTAGGGGGACATGAGGTTGATTATAGCAGGTTTAAACCAATGTGACTTATAGGACTTATGGGACGTGTTCTTGCCATTATTCGCATGCCTCCGGCGTTTCACTCTCCTTCTGGCACCGACCTTGCCGCGCCTGCATGTGCCCACGGCAGCGTTGCCGCCTCCGCATACGGTTGATGCAGAATCGCTGCCAGATCGATGCCCGCTTCGGCGATCGCCTCTTGCCAGAGCCACGGCCGCATCCGCTCGGCCCAGGCGTCCATGCGGGCCCCCCGCCGCCAGACCGTCTCGATCACCGGCCCGAAGCGGCGGTCGCCGCGGCACAGGGCCGCCTCGATCAAGGTCGATTCCACGTCGGTGAAGCGGAGGGCCACGCTTCGCAGGTGTTTCCGCCGCCGCAGACGCTCGTGGGCCTCCTCGAAGTAGTCGCGGCTTTGCATCCCGCGGCGCTCAAAGGGCGTCTGCGGCTTGGGGATGAAGTTCGAGACGTTCGTCACTACCGTCGCCTGGCGGCCCATCGCGCTAATGCCTATCCGAGCGATTTCCTCTGCCATCTCGATGATGCCGTCCAAATCGGCCGGCGCTTCTCCCGGCAGCCCGCACATGAAATAGAGCTTCACGCGGGAGAAACCGTTTTCCATGGCCCGGCGGCAGCCGGCGAAGAGGTCGTCGTTGCTCAATGGCTTGCCGATCTGCCGCCGCATCTCGTCGTGGGCCGCCTCGGGGGCCAGGGTCAGGCCGTCACCGCGATCGGTGTCGAGGAGGTCGCTGATCCACCGCCAGCGGGAGTTCACCCGCAGACTCGGCATCGAGATACTCACACCCAAAGGTCGGAACACTGCGTGCAGCCGCCCCAGCAGATCCTCGATCTCGGGATAGTCGCTTGACGAGAGCCCCAGCAAGGCCACTTCGTTGTGGCCGGTAGCCCGATAGGCCGCCAGCGCCGCATTGACGATGGTTTCCACGCGGCGGAAGCGAACGGGTTGCTTCAAAGCACGGCCCTGGCAGAAGCGGCATCGCCATGGACAGCCGCGCATGATTTCGACGGCCACCCGCTCGTGAACGCACTCAACCAGCGGCACAATGGGGGCCAAGGGCACCGCAGCCGCATCAAAGTCCTGAACTACCGCCGGTTCGAGGATCGCAAGCACGTCGTCGCGCACGGGCAACACTCCCGCCGGCCTGCCCTGGGTGTCGAACTGCGGCTGATAAAAGCGCGGCACGTAGAGATAGGGCAGGGCGGAGGCCATGCGGAGCAGCGCGGCCGCCCGGTCGAGCCCCGACTGCCGCATTTCCAGCCAGAGGTCACAGACTGCCGGCAGCGACTCCTCGCCATCGCCCAGCACGAAGGCGTCGATGAAGCGGGCCATCGGCTCCGGATTGGCCCAGCACGGTCCGCCGGCAAGGACCAGCGGATCGGCCGTTCTGCGGGCCTCGGCCGCCAGGGGGATTCCGCCCAGGTCGAGCATCGTCAGCACGTTCGTCGCGCTGAGCTCGTGCTGCAGGCTGAAGCCCACGATGTCGAACTCCTTCAGCGGCGTGAAGTTTTCCAGGCTGACCAGCGGCAGGCTTTGCTCTCGCAGCAGTGTCTCCAGGTCGGCCAGCGGCGCGAAGGCCCGTTCGCAGGCCCAGCCCTCGCGGGCGTTCATGATCGTGTACAGCACCTGCAGGCCGTAATGGCTCATGCCGATCGCATACGGCTCGGGGAAGGCCAGGCAGAGACGTCCCCGCAGCCGCGCCGGGTCCTTGCGGATGGAGTTCCACTCGCCGCCGATGTATTGCCCGGGAGACTGCACGCGGGGCAGTATGCGGTCGATCAGAATCTCGCGTAAATTGGCGTTGGACATTGTTGCGGCTTGCGGAGAAAGAACCCTCCATTATGGAGCCTCCTCCGGAAATGGGAAGACAACTCTTCGCACGGATATCATGTTATGATAAAATAACGGTCTGGCGCGACGAGACTCTGGGCGTGGCAAATCCCGTTAGCGTAGGCAGGATACCAAATCCAAAGGCGATTATCGATAGAGCGGCGACGGCATAGTCGCAATTTCCTCATGGGCAGGGCACCGATACGTATCGCAAGGCTCAAGCTGGCGAGCGGTCCAGTTGAGACATTCGAGAGGCCGGACGCGGCGTTACCCTATGGGGGCGGAGAAATGGCCCTCTTCGCGCTGGCACTATTTCTCAGCGCGGCGCTGCTCTTCACCGTCGAGCCGATGTTCGCCAAAATGGTGTTGCCGCTGCTGGGAGGGGCCCCGGCGGTGTGGAACGCCTGCCTGGTCTACTACCAGGCGACGCTCCTGGCCGGTTATCTGTACGCTCACCTGTCGCTGAAATGGCTCGGGCCACGGCGGCAGGCAGTCTTGCACCTGGCGGTGCTGGGACTGGCATGGGTCGCCCTGCCGATCCGTGTGGCGGCGGGCTGGCTTCCGCCCCCCTCGATTTTCCCTGCTCCCTGGCTGTGGATGCTCTTGACGGCATCTCTGGGGCTGCCGCTGTTGGCCATTTCGGCCAGTGCGCCGATGCTCCAGGCCTGGTTTGCCCAAACCCGTGGGCAGGGCCGCCGCGATCCTTACTTTCTTTACGCCGCTAGCAACCTGGGCAGCCTGGCGGCCTTGTTGGCGTATCCCCTGGTGATCGAGGGCAGCATCAGGCTAACGCAGCAGACCATTGGTTGGGCGATCGGCTACGGCCTGCTCATGGCGCTGATCGCGGCCTGCGCGGCGAGGCTATGGCTAAGGCCCTCGGCACCTTCGAGAGACCGCGCGGAAAGGAAGCAGTTCTTACGCCGGGCTCCTCTGGCGGAACGAGCGGAGAAGGGAACGCCGACCGCCGCGCGCCGTCTCCGCTGGCTGGCCCTGTCGCTTGTGCCTTCCAGCTTGCTGATGGGCGTTACGACCTACATTTCCAACGAAATTGCGCCGCAACCGTTGCTTTGGGTCGTTCCGCTGGCGTTGTACTTGTTGACCTTCGTCTTGGTCTTCGCGCCGAGGACCATTCTGCCCCTGCGGTGGATGGTCGCTGTGCAACCTCCGCTGATTGTGGTAGTTGCCGCAACGCTGCTGTGCAGCGGTTCCGGTTTGCTGGAGGTGGTTCTCTTCGGGACGTTGCACCTGGTGACCTTTTTTGTCACGGCAATGGTCTGCCACGGCCAAATGGCGGCCGATCGTCCCGAGCCGGGCCGTTTGACCGAGTTCTATCTTTGGATGTCGCTGGGCGGGGTGCTGGGCGGCCTGTTCAATGCCCTGGTGGCGCCGCTGATTTTCAATAGCGTGCTGGAATACCCGCTCATGCTCGCCGCCGCCTGCCTGCTGCGGCCGCGCGGTCTCGTGGAGGCGGGAAGTCCCGCAACCGCCGCAAATGAGCCGGCGAACCGCTTGCTGCGTTGGCGGCGAGAAGGCCTGATCCTTCCCACCGTAGCCTTGTTGCTCTGCCTCGTCGTGGCCTGGGGGCTCCGCTTCGACGGCTTTCTCTCCGGACTGCGGTTCAGCGATAGCATGTTGATGCGCGTTGCCGTGTTGGGATTGGCCTCCTTGTCCGCGTTTCTGCTCCGCCGCCGGCCGACGCTCTTTTGCTTTGCTGTCGCCGCATTAGCGGCGGCCAGCCTCTGGTCGCTGGAAACAGGCACGAAATTGTTGCTGGCTCAGCGGAGTTTCTTTGGCATTCTCCGCGTCGAGCGCGACACGGCCTGGAACGCCAACCAGTTGCTGCACGGCACGACCAACCACGGACAGCAGAGCCTCGAGACATCGCAGCGGCGGGAACCGCAAGGGTACGATCACCGTAGCGGGCCCTTGGGGGCGATCTTCGCGGCCCTTCAGCCGCGGCGGCCGCTGGCCGAGGTGGGCGTGCTTGGCCTGGGCGTCGGCGCCATCGCCGCCTACGCCCAGCCCGGCGAGCGGTTCACGTTCTTCGAGATCGACCCGGCCGTCGAGCAGATTGCCCGAAATACCGATTATTTCACCTACCTGGCGGATTGCCGCGGCAAGGTCGATGTCGTCCTGGGCGATGCGCGGCTCTCGCTCGAGCACGGGCCCCAGCGGACGTTCGATCTGCTGATCGTGGACGTTTTCAGCTCCGACACCGTGCCGGTGCACCTCATCACACGCGAGGCATTTGAGATTTACCGCCACCGGCTCCGCCCGCACGGGCTCTTGGCAATCCATATTTCCAGCCGCTATTATGACCTGGAACCGGTACTGGGCAATCTGGCCGAAGACGCCGGGCTGACCGCCCGCTTGTGGCGCAGACGGCAGCTTGCCGACCTTTTGGAAGTTTCCCTCCGCCTGGGTGGCGATGGCTGTCCGCAGCGAGGATCTCGATCCATTGGCGGTCGATCTCCGTTGGCAGCCGCTGGCCCGCACGGAGGAGCCGGTCTGGACCGACGACTTCTCCAATGTCGCCGGAACGTTGCGCTGGAAGACGGGCGGATTGCACCTGATTCCCTGGAAATGGCAGAAGGCGGACCGGGGCGAGCAGGCACGGGACCATGCCTTGTTGGCGTTGGCGCTGTTGCAGCAGAAACAGGTGGACGAGGCCATCGACCATTTCCAGAAATCGCTGGATTTAGAACGCCAAGACGCCCCGAATCACTACAGCCTTGGCGTACTCCTGGCCTCGCGCAACCGCACAGACGAGGCCATCGAGCACTTCGTGGAAGCGTTGGAACTCGACCCTAATCTGGCGGGTGCCCATTCGGATCTCGGCGTCGCGCTGGACCGAAAGGGCAGGCATGAAGAGGCTCTCGAACATTTCCGCCGCGCCGTGGCGATCGATCCCCGCTATGTCGAGGGCCTTCGCAATCTCGGCAAGGCCCTGGTGGATCGGCAACAGTACGCCGAGGGTGTCGAGGTTTTCCGCCAGGCAGCGGCGATCGATCCGGACGACGCGACCGTGCGTTACAACCTGGCCGTGGCCCTGGAGCGGCTTCAAAACCAACCGGCCATCGACGAGGCCCTGCGAGGGCTTCGCAAGGCCCTGTCGCTGGCAACCAAAGACAAGGAGGGCGTCGGATTGGCGGAGCAGATCAAGGCCGAGATCCGCCGCTGCGAGGCATGGCCGTGGATCGAGCCGAAAAAGCAGCACTCGCAGTCCCGGCCTTAGCCGGAACCGTGGCCCACCAACTGTTGGCTTGGTGGGCATGCGCTCGCCAGAAGCGAACTCGTCCCACCCAATACCTGCGGCCTGGAACCGTTCTACGGATGCACGACGCTGTCGTTGTGCTGGTCGATCTCGAAGGGGCCGGCCTGCATCGTAACCTTGACGTGATACTCTTTCGCTTTGTCCGATGGTACTCGCCACGAGTACCGGCAGGTGAAGCCTCAGCCATACTCAAAGTCGCCTTGTTGGACGACTTTGCCGTCGGGATCGGTGATGGTGAACCGAGGTTTGTCGGGCCGGCCGCCGTTGACCAGCATGTTTGTGCACTGCTCGCCCGCCACGCCGACCAGGCTCATCTCCAGGAACGTCTGCTGCTGGCCGTTCGGCACACCGTAGGACATAGCCGTCACGTTCGGCGTATAGGGAGGACCGAAGGGTAGCTCGACGGTTTCGCCCTTGCGAACCGTGACGGGCTGGTACTTGTCCGTGGCCGTGGCCGCGACATAGGATGGACCCGTGGTTATTCTGCCGCCCAGAATCTGATCGAGGGAGGCCAGCAGCGACCCGTTGCTCGCTGGCCTGGCCGTCTTGTCGGCCGCCTTGGCCTTCCGTTCTGCCGAAGCGGCCCGTTTGACCGCCTTGGCCGGTTCGGTGATCGTATAGGACAAGAGTTTCCATTCGCCTTCGGGCACGGCGATCGGCGCGTCCTTGTTCCCGCGAATCTTGAGGAATCCCTTGCCATCGGCGTAGATCAAGGCGCTGAATGCCTGGTTCCGATTCTTCAGGTTGCCCAACGGGACGGTGGAAGGAGTAAGGGTCAGGTTGTCGCCGGACGGCGTGACCTTCATGTCGTACCACTTGCCGTCGATGGCAATCATTTTGCCGACGTAGTGCCGATAATCGCTTCCCGTTGGATCGTAGGGAGAATCAAGGCCTCCCGCCGCGAACTTGGGATCGATCAAGAGCATGTCGCCTACCTCGGGATACAGTTGCCCGCTGGCCAGGCGGACGTTCTCGGCGATCTTGGTCTCGTCGTCGAACCGCCCGTTGCTGTTGTTGTCCAAGAGGACGACGTGGTGCCGCTTGCCCTCCAGGGTGATGTCGCCTTCGCGGCAAACGGCGGAACTGACAGAGACCATTACCGTGCAGTTCTTTGCCGAACCGTTGGCGTATCCCTGCAGGAAAAGCGAGTAATCGATCTTGCTGCCATCGACGTCGATGGTCAGATCGATGCGGGGAAATTCGAAACGCTGGTAAATCATTCCCGCCGGCAGGTTCAAGAACTGGTTCTTGCCCGCGGGGATTTCCAGGACCTTGTCGTCCGTCAGATCGCCGTTGTGATTGGCATCGAAGTAGAGGCGGCAATAGGAAAGCTCCTGGAACTTGCTTGCCTCGGCAGTTTTCTTCTCGGCAGGCTTGCCGGCCGCTGCCTTGTCTGCGGAGTCGGCCGTAGAACCGACGAGGAGATTGAAGAGCGCCGACGCGGATCGCCTGCCTTCAGAGTCCTTAGTCTTGGATTTCGGCTTTTCAGCGGCCGGTTTGGTGGGGGCCGGCTTGGACGGTGCGGTGTCCAGGGCAAAGGCGTACTCTTGCGATCCCAACTTGATCACGCCGCGGAAAGGAGCTGCCGATTGGTACTTGGGTTCCTTACTGACGATTCGCTTAAATGCTTCGGCCTGGCCATTGCCCGCGTCCATCTGCTGCCAATGGCCGTCTTCGCCCAATTGCATCTGCACGAAGGAGTATTGTGGCCGGACGGACCAGAGCAGGTACGAAGTGCCCTCAAAGGTCGATGGGGATTTTGTTTCCCGCCGTTTCAGCGCCAACGGGAACGTCTCAGCAATGGCGGCCGCCGCCGTGGCCAGAAGAATCGCCGCCGCAATCGCGCCGATTATCGTTCGACGAGTTGTTTTCATGCGTGTCATCCTTATCAGTAACCTTGGATTTCCGGATCTCTTGAAGACTGCGCGCAACCACCCCTTTCCATCCGTTGGCCGTGGACACCACGGCCGGAGCTAACGCCCTCAGCAGCGGGCTGTCGATTTGGCGTTGTAGATTGCGGCAAGCTGCGCCGCTGGGCCTCCATCGAGTCGTACCAGTCGCGCATCTGCTGGCGATAATCGGTCGCCTCGGCCTCGGTGCCGCCGCGGTAGAACACGTGCCACTCGCCCTTGTGGTTTTTCGGCCGGTTAAAGATGAAGTCGATGAGGAAGTCCGCCGCGTTCTTCACCCCGGCAAGGATCTCAAAGCGGATATCGGCGTGCAGTGTCGTGTTGTTCATGTCGGCCGTGCCGATCACAAAGAAGTCGTCGGGCGACTTCTTGCCTTGCCGGTTCCGCTTGAAAGCCGCCAACCGGCTTTCAATCGATTCCGACTTGGCTTTGGCCACCAGGGTCTGGGCGGCCTTCAGGTTGTTCGCGCGGGCAAATACCCGCCATTCCCGCACGGTGCCCGGCGCCTTGCCGGACATGAATTCGACGATGAAATCGGCGGTCTTTTGGACGCCCTGCTTGATCAGGTAATCGACGGCCGCGTGATGGTCCTTCAAGTCAATGGTGCCGACGACAAAGAAGTCGTCGTCGGCCTTCTTGGCCCCAGCCGGCTTGAACTCGTTGAGCTTCTCAATGACGGAGGCCAGCAGGGCGCCGCGGTCGGCCCCCGTTTGCGGTTTCTGCGCGGGCAGGTGGTAGGTGGGGCTGTTGGGATCCTCGCTGCCGGCGGATTGCGACGATTGCCCTGAGGCGTTGCTGACTACCGCCACGAACAGGAATGCGACTCCGGTGCACACGCGGAGCAAGCGGCGAAGCAGCGACATTGCCTAGCCCTCCCGTTCAATAAGAATCGATGCTGTTGAGGTTCGTTCCGATTCCGGCTTCAGCCGGTAAATCCCGGCTAAAGCCGGAACTCCAACAACTCAACCCAAAAGTATAACCGATTCCTGCGAAAACTACAAGGGCGCGGCGTTCACCGTTCACCGCTCAATAATCGGCAAATCGCCCGTCTCCGCAGCTTTCTCGCGGTGGAACACCGTCGTTATCGAAAGGGCTCGGCACTTCGTGCATTCCAAACAACGAATGCAGCGGAGATCGCTCCCTCGCCGTTCCGAAGTTCCGTGGTACTTGCACATGTCCCGGCACAGATCGCAGTCGTGACAAAGCTCGGGCTTGAACCGCAAGAACACTACGGACAGGTAGTTCAATAGCCCAAAGATCGCCCCCAACGGGCAAAACAGCGTGCACCACGGGCGACGCAGAAAGAGCATCGAAACCAGGAACACGACCAAGATGATCGCCTTGGTTAAGCTTGGCCAAATGATGGCGTGCTGGGCGAGCGATTGCTGCACGCTGAACGGCACGGAGGCTTCCAGGGCCCCTGCCGGACAGACCCGGCAGATGAACCACTGATTGTCATCGCCCGTGCCCCAATAATAGGGAACCAGGAACACCAGGCCGATCAGGACCGCGTAGCGGGTTATCCCCAGCCAGCCCGGCAGACGCAGCTTCGGCGTCGGAATCTTGGCCACCAGGTCCTGAAGGAGTCCGAAGGGGCAAGCCCAACCACAGACGAGGCTGCCGAACAGCGACCCCACGACCAGCAAAGTCCCCATGGCAAGCAGCGGCCACGCGTGCAGCCCGGCGTATTGGCCCATAATGCCGATCGGGCAGGCGAAGGTGGCCAAGGGGCACGAATAACAATGGAAGACGGGCGAGCAGATCCCCAGCAGCGAGAGTTTAAGCGGGTCGAGCCAGACCAGGAGGAAGCCCGCCTGCACCCAGATCCGCCAGCGGGCCAGGGGCCATCTTTTGCGTTTTGTCGGTTTGTCGACCATGGACGCCATGATCCGGGCCTCACTTCACTCAGGAAGGGCAAAACGCGGGGCCGTCGGCGGCGCTACTCACGCGAAAGATTTGCCCCTGCCGGCGAATGATTCCACCGAATGCTCACGGCCCGATTCACGGAGAGTTCCCCCTCGTCGGTTGTCGTCGTCACGCTCTTGGTGGCCTGAATGAACTTTATCGGCGGTCCCAATGCCTCCGGCGTGCCCAAGGCAACTGGCGGGCCTGCGGACGGATCGAGGGGCGGCTGCGAGCCATCGGTCGGCTGGCCAAACGGATCGGTTCCCGAGAAGGCGGGCATCGGCGGCGGAAACGGACGTTCGACGGGGACGGCGATGGAGATCGTTTCCTCGTGCGTCTGACTGACGGGAATGCGATGCCAACGGCTGCCCTGAACCACTGCCCAAACCCCGGCCGCCAACAGCAACAGCGGCACGAAGCGATAGCCATCGACGGACCATCGCGCCGGGCGGAAAGGCAAGAGAACTGTGTCAAGCAAGCGGCTGGGCATGTGGTTATTGTGAAAATGGCGGAGGCGAATGGGAATCGAACCCACCCAGGACCCTTTCGAGCCCTACACAGGTTTTGAAGACCAGGGGCACCACCAGATGCCAGTCACCTCCGGACTTGCGTTTTTGCCGTGTTTTCCAGGGGTAGTTGACGTTTTCGAGGCCACGGATACAATCAGTCAGGATTGCTTCGACACCCGTTTCGACACCCGAGAAGCCAGGAACCCCTAAAAAACACTCTATGCCTAAGACTAGCCGAAAGCCGCCTTCAGCGAAAGAGAAGGCCAAGAAACCACGGCCCGATTTCCGCCGGTTTCCTTGCGGTAGCTCCGCCAACCGTGAAGGCAATGGTCTTGCTAGCGGTAAATGCAGGGCTAGGCAATAACGATTGTGCGACGCTCCCCCTGCAGGCCCTGGACTTGAAGCGGGGCTGGCTGGTATATCCGCGGCCGAAGACAGGAATTGAACGTAGAACGCCGTTGTGGCTGGAGACGATTGCCGCTTTGAAAGTAGTGCTGGCCGCGCGTCGCTCGCCAACAAACGAGAGCCATAAGGACCTCGTTTTCATCAGTCCTCGTGGCGAGTCCTTTATCAGCAAAGGTAGCGGCCATCGCATTGCGAAGGTGTTGCAGCCGCTTCTCGAAAAAGCGAAAGTGAGTCGGCCAGGGCTTTCCTTTTACGCATTCCGCCACACGTTCCAGACGATTGCGGAGGGCGCTCGGGACCTAGCAGCAGTTCAAGCCATAATGGGCCATGCGCCCAATTCCGCGGACATGTCGGCTGTATATCGCGAACGTATTGACGACGAGCGGCTCACCGCCGTCACCAACCATGTCCGCAAGTGGCTATTTGGCGAGGCGCCAGCAGGATCGAGTGAATCGCAGAGTGACTCGTCGCAATGAAGCCAACATGCCATCCTCGGCAGCTTCTTTGACACCCCGCACGTTTGCACATCCGTGCGGCCGTTGTCTTGCGCTCCGCGCCGCTAGGTCAATTCTAGCCAGTTTCGCGGCATCATAACCTGCACGCCGATCTTAGCCGTCAGAAAGGGTGCATCCGCGATCCTCGCCCTCCCGGCGTCCTATCGCATCGACCGACGGCACCTTGTTCCACCTTATCCCCAAGGCCACTCCGGCCAAAGGGGTGGCCTGCACTATTTCTTGGAGGTTCACCCCCATGGTTGCGTCCCCTGCACCAGCATCCCCGTCCCCCGCTCCCCGTCGCCGCTGGCAGAAGCTGTTCCTTGCCATGCTCCCCGCCATCGTCCGCCACGCCAAAATCGCCTTCCGCCACGTTCGTGGCCAAGACAGGCAAGACAAAGTTCAAGAGGTCGTGGCCAATGCCCTGGTCGCCTTCCGCCGCCTGGTGCAACTGAAGAAGACGGATCTTGCCTACCCGTCCGTGCTCGCCAAGTATGCCATCGCCCAGATCAACGACGGGCGAATGGTGGGCGGCCGAATGAACTGCAAGGACGTGTCCAGCCCCTATTGCCAGCGTGTGAAGGGCGTCGTAATGGAAAGATTGGATCGGTACGACGCCGATGACGAAGCGTGGCAAGAGGTACTTGTCGAAGACAAGCACTGCACGCCTGCTGAGCTTGCCGCTAGCCGGATCGACGTCAGCAATTGGCTGGCCTCGCTGCCCGTTCGTTACCGCCGCCTCGCCCGGTACCTCGGCGCTGGCAATCGCACCAGCAATGCCGCCAGGAAGTTCAAGATTTCGGCAGGCAGAGTGTCCCAAATTCGCCGCGAGTTGGCTGCCAACTGGCAGAGGTTCATCGGCGACGACCCTGGCCCCGCCGCTGCCACCGCTGCCTGATCGCCCTGTCTCTGACTGGCACTCGAGCCACGCCCCATAGCCCAGCCCTGGCAGCTTCCAGGGCTGGGCTTCTTGCTGCCCAAACGTCCTCCAACCCGAAAGGAAAACTCCATGATCACGTTCATACTGATCGCCTCTTCGATTTTCGCCGCTTTCACCCTCATCTGGCTGTTCCGCCGCCGTGTCCCCAAGCCGATCAAGGTCGCCATCCTGCTGACCTCGCTGGTTGTGGTCGCCGTCGTCAGCTTGGTCTTCGAGGTCCTGTGCCTGGTTTGCCTCATAGCAGCCAGGGGGCAACATCGACTGCTGGGCATGGTCCTGGCAGCTACCACGGCGGTCTGCATCGGCTGCTCCAAGCCCGCGGACCCGCCGAAGTCGCAGCCTATTCAGTGGTCGGCGGCGGACGGCAGTTTTCGCTCTCAGACCCCACCCAAGAAGGAACCATGAGAATCATCCTCGTGCTCGTCGTGCTCGCAGTCTGCATCGCCATCGTTTACCGCCGTCAACTCCGAATCGATCAGCCACTCATCACCAGCCAAGGACCCACGATCGAGAAGCTGGAAAGGCTATCGCAACTCGTGACTACCCGCGTCCAGGTTGCCGATGTCCTTGTCGCCGAAGGGCAAGGCTGTCGCGGCAGCTGGCTGATCAAGGGGGATGCCCTGCTCTCCGTCAACCTCTCTCAGGTCAAAATCATCGACAAGCAAGAGGGCACCAAGCAGGCGACGATTGTCCTGCCTGAGCCACAGGTGCTGCAAGAGCGTGTCGATCATTCCCGCACCCGCACATGGTCTGTGGAACGTGTGGCTTGGCTGCCCTGGCACGCGGACCAAGATGCCCTGCGAGATGCTGTTTACTTGGAGGCCCAGAAGCTCGTTGCCCATACGGCTGCCTCCGCCGAGAACATCAGCCAGGCCAAGCTCACCGCCGAAACCGTGCTCAAGGCCCTTTATGCGGAGGTCGGCTGGTCGCTGGCCGTGAAGTGGGCCAGCCCGATCGGCGAAGGCCAGAAGGCAGCGACGACGGCCTCTAGCCTGCTTTAGCTATCAGCCGAGCGTGTCATGCTTGCCGCCCGTTGGAGGCGGCAAGCGGGTGGGCCTTTCTTTTAGCCGTTGGCAGTGCGGGTTGCCCTTCGTGCCGCGCCGCGGAACGTCGGTCCCAAGCCGTTGCCGCGCGAGGGCCCTGAGCAGGCCCTGGATGCTGTCGTGCTAGCACCCACGGGGAGCGGGACTCGCGTTGCAAATGCATGGGCAAATTCACCCGAAGCTCTAAAGACGCCCATGGTCGTGCCGCGAAGGCCCCCCTATGCGTCGATCTTCATTCGTGACTTCATGCCCCAGCAAAACAGCCCTGGAAATTCGTGTGAGGTGGCCCGTAGGCATCGAGCCGAAGGCGGTTATCGTGGCGGCCGCGAACCCACGACCAAGAGCAGCACGTCAAACTGCCAGTTCAACGCCTGTCTGGGGCGAGGTCGTCGAGGGTAGATCGGAGTCGCCGTCACGCCAGTCTATGTTCCTGAGCAACTCCATTCCAAGCTGGATGATGAGCTGCACGAGCCGCAAGGCATCCTCGGTTTGATCGGGGTCAATAATGCCGTCTTCAACCCGCCACTTGGCACGCGCCCAGACCATGCCCTCGGCGTCCTCGTAGCAGGCACCGGCGTCGCGGAACATCACCGCCCTGCGGAGGTCGTGCAGCAGGACGTGCAGAACGTGGGACGCATCGTGCGGTATGGAGCATGGCCGCAAGCTGTTGCAGGCTGTCGAGGAAGAGCTGTTGTCGGCTCTCCCTGGATCGCCAGCGTAGCGTCGCGGCAGGATCAAGCAGCCGATGGAATTGGTCGTGGTGGATGAACCACCAGCCCGCGTGCTTGGCTGCCTGAAGCTCGCCTGAGCGGCAAAGCCTGCGGAGCTTCCAAACAGGCAGACCCGAGAAGCTGGCCGTACTGCTGAGGGTGTAAACGTAGGGACCGCCGTAGGTTCGGGCTTCGATGCGGTGGACTTCCTGGATTGCCTGCTGGAAGACGAGATCGATGGGCAGCGGCGCAGGAACGGGCGGAGTGGCTGGATGGTCTGGTAAAGTGTCGGACATCGTGAATGACCTTGGTATAGAGGAAAACGACGAGCAGAGTGCCGTCGTTACCATCACGCTAATAGAGATCGGGCGGCGGCGCAAGCCCAAAATCGGAGATGCCCGATTGTTTACAATTGTAAACAACGGCCCCGCCTCGCGGTCAAGCAGATCGCACGAAGGCCAGGCTGACCACGGTCACTGCCCGTAATTGAGGTCGGCCGCGAGTAGCTCAGCTTGGCATGGCGGTCGAGGGCCAAAGGCATGGCGATTGCGGCAAACGACTGCAAGCTTTTGGCAGTGGATGGGCGGCGGGATGGGCAGTTGCCCTACGCCGACGCGGTCCCCGGCCTTCATGCACGGTTTTATCTCTTGCCCTCGATACGTGCCCAGAATCGGCTATAATGACCAGCATGGACGCCACCACCCGAGCCCGTTGGTTCCACCCCACGCCTGGCCGCTTCGTACTGGCGTTGCTGGCCGTCGAGGTGCTTCTGTGGCTGTCGGATAGGTTCGGTTGGCTGGGGTGGCACAAGGGCTATGCCGTCCTGGCCGCGGTGGCAAACGTCGGCGTGGCGATGCTCTTGATGCTCGGATGGTTCGCTGTCGCCTTGATCTTTCGATGGCGGTTTCAGTTCAGTATCAGGTCGTTGTTGGTACTCGTCGTCGTAGTCGCTGTGCCGTTCAGTTGGCTGGCGGTGGAGATGAAGAAGGCGAAGGAGCAAAAGGCGGCGGTGGAGGCGATTTGGAGGTCAGATGGCGATATTGTGTACGATTGGCAGCACTATAGTGCGAGGGATCGGTGGGGGCGGCCGACGCGAAAGCCCCCTGTTCCCAAATGGGTAACGAACTGGCTGGGAGATGACTTGTTCTACGACATCGTCGAGGTGTCTTTTCCTGAATATTGGCACTATAGTGGCGAACAATGCGATGACGACACGCTCAGACATCTTTACTGTCTAACGAAACTCAGGCGGGTTCAGTTGATCAGGACGAACGTCACAGATGAGGGCGTCAGGAATCTCCAGCTAGCCCTGCCCTACTGTATGATCGAGGACCTCGGACATGCCAACCCCTGACCTTCAACTCCGCTTCCGCCTCACGCCCGGCCACTACCTGCTTGCCCTCTTGGCCGTCGAGGGCCTGCTGTTCCTGTCGCAGTGGTTCCGCTGGCTGCCCAAGGGCTGGCCGGTGTTGATCGCAGTGGCAAGCGTCGGGGTCGTGGTTCTGGGGATGTTCGTGTGGTTCGGCGTGGCGGTGGTCTTGCGGCTGCGATTCCAGTTCAGCATCAGGTCGTTGCTGGTTCTGACGGTGGTCGTTGCGGTGCCATGTAGTTGGCTGGCGGTCGAGATGAAGAAGGCGAGGGAGCAAATGGACGCGGTCGAGGTAAGTGAGGGTTTGGGGGAGTTCGTGATTTATGATTGGCAAGGGGTTGATGCCAACGGCCTGCCCTCGTTCGACGACCAACCACCAGGGGCAGCATGCCTACGGACTCTTCTTGGAGACGATTTCTTTGACGAGGTCGCTATCGTGTATGTTCCTGCCGGCGCCAAGGCCGAGGCCACGAATGCTGGCTTGAAACATATTGAAAGTCTGCCCCAAATCAAGACATTAAGTCTCAGCGACACCGAGGTTACGGACGCTGGGCTTGAACACCTCAAGCGATTAACTCGACTGAAAGAACTGGATCTCAACCGCACGCAGGTCACGGACGCTGGGCTGGAACGGCTCAAGCACCTGAGCAAATTGCAAGTGTTAGGACTCAAGGAAACGCAGGTCACCGCCGCTGGCGTCGCCAAGCTCCAGAAGGCCCTGCCCAACTGCAAAATCACCCGCTGAGATGCCTGCTGCCGGTCCTTGACGCCAGTCGATCGGTAGAAACGTGATGGTATCGGAAGCGTGGAGGGCTGGGCAGAGCAACGGTAAAGGCGGTAGCGGCCGCGCATATAGAAGATGGGGCGGGTCCACGCGGGAAGCCAATCAAGGCCCACGCGACAACCAGGGCCTGCTCTAGCAGATTGCCATGCCCGCAGTACCTTTCCAGCCGTTATCCCGCGTGCGTCCAGGCCAAGCCGGAGAAGGGTCGCGCATAGAGGTAGCCTGGCCGCGCTTTCGGACTGGCTGGCGTGGTTGACGCGTCCGTGACGGGCTACAATAGAACGCGGTTCGCCGCTGATCATTCCAGCCGTCGGCGTTGCGGCACTGTTTCAGACACGGCTTTGCGGTCACGTGGTGGGCCGGAGAACCGTTGAATCGAATTATGGAACCCTCGACACGAACACCTGAAGGCGAGCCGAACCTTTGCCCGATCTGCGGCAAGCGCCTGCAAATTGAACCGTCACGGCCACCGGGCGATGCACCTTGTCCGCACTGCGGGAGTTTGCTTTGGTTCGATCCCAACGTACCGAAGGATATTGAGGCGCAGGGACGGGCGAGCAAACTCTTTGAAGCGGCAATGAAGCAGGCAGACCTTGGAAACTACGACTACGCAACGGACCTCCTTTCTGTGTGCGTGAGAATGGATCCCGGCAAGCTGGCCTATGTTCAGGCTTTCGTCGATGCGCTTCGCAAGAAGCTCGGCAGCAGTAAGAATATCGGTCCGATGACCATGTTCGCGGGACGCGGGACGCGGATGGCCCTGAAAAAGGCGATGTCTGAAAGCGATTGGGACGAAGCGATCCAGACTGGATTGACGGCCCTCGCGGCGAATCCGTGGGACGTGCCGATATTGACCCAACTGGCCACAGCTTGCGGCAAAATCCTCGACCGGGAGGGCATGTCAGCCATAATTACGTACGGCGACTGCGAACTCTATTATTTGAAGTGTGCTTTCGAGACGGCTCCGCGAGATAAGCCCGATCCGGAAGTCTGCCGGCAACTCGACGAGGCGCTGGAAAAGCGAAAACGCTTAATCGGCGAAATCGGCCCTTAGCGTCTCCATACCGATTGCCGGAAGCCCTGTACGATGCACCGTCCTTCGACCAGTGCGCCCATGCGGCCCATGTTGCACTATGCGCCCCCGGATGCCCTTATGCGCGTCCCTTTGCCCTGTCGCGTCGTTGCTCTACGCTGACCCAAGACCTCGCCAGGCCTCGTCGGTCCTCGTGGATGTACGCGGTGAACGACGGGGCTGGGCTACGGCAAGGGCAAGCGGCCGCGCGTAGGATTGAACGGGGCCGCTAGGAAGATGGTCGCGGTGGCGCGTAGAGGTTGCCTGCGGCAATGATGGTATCGGAATCGCATCGAGGTTATAACCATCAAAGGGCCGCCAGTGCCCGTCGCAGCCCAACTCTGGTGCCGGAGCAAGTTGCTCGTCGCGGTGTATGAGCCCGCATCGCGCTATCGTATAATGACGGGCATGGGCCAGATGGAACGTGTATGCTCTTCGCAAGGCTCTGGGCTCCAAGAACGAGCCGTGGAAGAAATGAACAACCAAACTCAGCTACCAAAGCCCGAAGAATTTGCCGCTTTCTGGCGAAAAAGCGACGGCTTGTGTGGCTTGTGGCCTCACGTAATCTACCTATCAGGCATGGCACTCTATGCCTGGGTCGCTCGTGCCTTTCTCCAAGTTCTCCAGAGCGGCTCCTGGCGATTCTGGCTGGCAGAAGTCCTGTCTGTCGGCCTTGCCATTGCATACATTGTCATTTTTCCATATTTGTTGATAAAATGTTACCAGACGCGCTATGCGAGGTTCATAAGCTGCCCGGAGTGTGGCAATTGGCTGGGCCAGGATTGGAAATCCACCAGCCAGACCGGCGTTTGTACTAAGTGCGGTAAACGAGTGTTGGCTGGCGGATGAGCATGCGGGCCAAACCTGCACCTTTAAAATCAAACGCGTACCGAGGTTGGGCGAGGCCACGAGAAAGAGAGAATCGGCGGCGCATACGCCGTCAGAACCTTGGGGCCACGCCGATCGCCGCTCGCTTGCCCATGAGGCCTCCTACACGCCCGCCTGACGCGATCTGCTTCAGGCCCGGCAGAAATCCCGCCCCGGCTTCTCCACACGCCCCAGCGAGCGTCCTACGCGCCAGGCAGCCTGTTCGGGCACCGACTACTTACCGCCCGAAAGGCCAGGACCGACTACTACGATAAGCGGAGCGAATAAAGTGACCACCGCAAACATGACCGCCAAGAGGATCACAATCCACGTTGCGAAATACCAAAGCTGCTTTGGAATCACAACATCGGGACGTGGCGACAAGAGAGCAACGACTCCATGGTTCACGAAAGGCCACAATAGCACCGGCAGAAGAGCGAGATACCAGTAGCAGCCGAGAAAATGGCTGGCGTTGAGTACGCTGACGGTTATATCCGGGAGCTTGGCGTTGAAGTCCCGGAAAACCTTCTCGAATTTGGGAACGACGATCAACGCAGCCACGCCCAGGGCGCCCCAGAGCACCGACTGCACTATGCCAACGGCGAAGGCTCTGGAATGAAATACATCTTGCCTTCTGGGCTTCGTCGTCGTCGCATCCGCTCTCGGATCTGCGTACCGATTCAACCCATCCATCGTTTCGACTCCGGTTGTCCTTCGATCGCCCTGCAAGCCAGTCTACTCCCTTCCGGGCACGCGAGCAACTGTCGGCTAGGGCGCGATCGCGCATGGCGGCTACCGGCGGCGAAGGGCGGCGAGAGGCGTGGGTGGCTGCAGGTAGACCGCTGCCTCCGAAGGCTTGCGGTTCTTCGACCAACTGCCGCATTCCGAACTTGCGCAGGGCCTCAAACCCGCAGCGTGCGGTTGCGGGCTTCACTTCGTGAGCGAATAAAGCACGGCCGACGTGCCTGCCTTGAGGACTTTCCTTATGTCGGCGGCACGCTTTTCGGGAGGTGGCAGGTACGGATAGTCGGGCTCCGGCCGCAGCGTTTGCACGTATCGCATCCACGCGTTGTCGATGTCGGACAGCGACAACAATTGTCGCACGTCGCCTTGACGGCGAAACATCGTATTGATGAACGCCGTGCGGTATTGTTTGCCGTCGGCTTCCATGAAGAACGCCACCATCGAGCGGAACTTCGAGTAATACTCAGATGTCATGGTCACGTGGGCCACCGCATGCACGTCCGCCATGCGTTCGCGGGAACCTTCACGGACCATCTCGACAAATCGCGTGCCGAAGCCATGTTTGGGAAAGCGTCCAAACTCGAAGGAATAATCTTGCTGGGGTCGGGCGAATTGGCACATGACGGCGACGCCCTCATCGAACCACTGCGGCGGATTCGGGTCATTTAGTAACTCGCGGTTCATTGCATGGGCCGCCTCGTGCCGCACCGCGGGCAAGCCGCCGAGCGTATCGAACGCGACGTGCAAAATGCTGTCCTGCGGAGAGAAGTAAGCCCCATACCGGGATAACAGAGTAGCGTCAGCCTTTGCCGCCGCGGCTTCCTCGGCAGTTCGGTACAGGTGCGTCGTGAATCGCCGTGCCGGCAGCCGCTCGATCTCAAAGTAGTCGAGGTACGCCATCGCAAGATGATCCAGGTCGTCGGCCACGTACCACACCGCGGCCAACGGGAGCGTGGAACGGATGTGGAAGAACCGCGAATCCACTTCGTGTGCATGTGCCCACTCGGAATGTTGCCGGTCCCACTCCTCGATGGCGACCAAGTTGCCAGAAGGCGTCCGAATCATGCCTTTCTGAAACGGAACCTGATCATCCGCTAGGCAATAACCTAAAGTTGGGTCGCGGACGAGCTTGTACGATTCCCACATCCCAGCATCGAACCAATCGAGCCACACGAGCGACTTCGTGGCGGCGTCAAAGAACTTTCTGTGATAAAGCAATTCCCTTGCCGTCTCGTCATCGGGCGTCAGCTTTATCAATGCCCGCGCGTAGCGCCGCGCCGTGCCGTGCAGCGTCATCCGGCGAGCAGTTTCCATCAATTGCCGCAGCGCTGCAGGGGTGCCGATGCCGGTCTTTGCTTCCAGGGCCTCGATTTCCTGAAAGCGATTCGAAACACCGATCGCGGCGTGTCCCAAGCCTGCCAGCGTAATTGTCACGCCGAAGACGACTACTGGGAGATGACCGCTTCGGCGGTGAAACGCGTTCATAGTTCAAGGTTCCAGATCGCCGTTGGCAGAAATGAACTGCCGATCGTGGTGGCCGAATATCGAGTAGCCATGCCGCCATTCTACCCTTCTCTGCCAGCGCGTGAAACTCTGGGCCCGTTCGGCGATTTGGGGCCGGGGCGACTTGGGCCGCAATCGCACACAGTCAAGCCGCAGGACGGTCACGCATAGGGGCTGGGCTGCCGCGGTGAAGATGGTAGCGGCCGCGCATAGCACCACGGCGGCCAGTTCGGTACGCGATCCCAGCGGCCCCAGGACCTCAGCCACTCGCTCGGCCAGCTTGGGCGAGGGCGGGCTCTGGCTGGGCTTGGGCTTGGCAGCATAGGGCCGGGCGGGGCCGTTGGCTAGGGGCAGCGCATAGGACGACGGGGCCACGTGTTCTCCGTTGTGACGGGCACGATGCCGTTTGTCACGGCTCTCCGGGCCGCCAGAGGGCCTTCTGTGACAGCAAAAGTGGCGTATTACGCGGGCAAAACGGCCCGCAACGCCGTTTGTCACAATGTCCCAGTCACAGTCGCGAGAAGAGATACGTATACGAACACACAATGGAACGGAGGCGTGGAGCCGTTATTAGTAGTCCTATAGTATCTATTCTTTTACTGTGACATTGTGACATTTAGGGATTTTGGGCTCCAACTCCCGTATTTTCAGGCACTTCCGTTGTCACACCGTTGTCACACTCGCCCAATTCTCTGAGACAATCAGCCCAAGAGAGTGACAAACCGCGGCTCCGCACCGTATCGTCCAGCCGCTGCTGGTCCCGTTCGGCACCAGCCAGCCGTGACAAAATCTGGTCGATCCGGCTCTGGGACCAACGCGTGTCACCGAGCAGTTGCCGGCGGACTACCTCGTCGGCGATGAACAACCGCTGCTGGTCGCTGCCGTGGTGCTTGCAGATCTTGACGCCCATGGCCGCCACGGTCGCCAGTGCCGCCGTATTCGGCGTGCCCAGGACAGGCCGCCCGTTGGGCCGTATCGAAGTGGCGAGGATCTGGCCCACCGTGCGATCGACGTGGACCGTGTTGCCGCCTGGGGCCGTCTCTGGCACCCGTACCGTGCTGCTGAGGATGTCCCGCAACAGCCGCACCTCGTCGCGCTCGCCCTGCCCGATCAACGCTGCCCTGCCGCCGATCATGCGCCGCAGGGTTTCCACGGCCACTTCTCGCGTCACCTCCCTGCCGTGCAGCATCACCGCCTGCATCGCTGCAGGCACGGCGAACGACTCCACGAGCCGCCCATGCACACCGTCGCACCGCCGTATTCCTGATGCTCTCCGCCAACTCCACCGCTCGCGGTGCCGCCCAGATGGCTGCCAGCATCAACTGCCGCCCAAGCTCGCTCAGCTCGCGGCTGCCAGGCAACACCAGCTCGCCGCGGTTCTGCGGCGGCCGCAGTTCGAGCCTGATGAACCTGTTGCGGTCCTGGCCCCAGATGTCGCCCGACTTCGATGGCGGCAAACCAAGCGATATGCCGCACACCGTAGCTGATGCCCGTCTGGTCGGCCGTGCCACGGAGGATTTCGCCGCCGCGGCTGGAAGTCCTGAACAGCTCCAAGCACCTTCTGCCGCTGCGAGTACAAGTCAAACTCGTCGATGACGACGGGAGCCGCGTTGCAGCCTATCCGCTGCCGCAGGCCAGCTTCCGTTGATCTATCGGCGGCAATCGTCCACTCGCCCAGCACCGGCACAAGGACCTGGCTGAGCAGCGTGCTCTTGCCGCGATCGCTGGCACCGATGATCGAGACCAACGGCCGCCAGGTCCAGCACGCTTGGATAAACGTGGCCGGCACCAGGGCCGCCACGACTTCGGCATCGCGCGCGTGGGTCCAGTTCCAGTGGCCGAGGATGCCTTGCAATCGTTGCAAGGCCGCCGGCGCGACCTCCTGCGTCATGCGCCTGCACGTCCTGCTTGCAGCTCGCTCGCTCCAGGCGGCATTGGCGTTGAAATCGATGATCTTATTGCCAAGCCGCGGATGGCCGACGGCCTCAAACTCGCACCCGTCGTAGAGGCACGCCTCGCCGCCATTGACGAGCAGCAGCCGATCTTCGTGCCGCCATACGCCTTGGCCGACGAACCTGCTCGCGGTCAACCGCGGCGCCGTCGCTGCCACGATGGCCACCGCCTGTTTCAAGGCGTCGGGCGTGTATCTGCCTTCCGGCGGCCGCCCTTGCTCACGCCAGAGCCCTTCCAGAGCCCGTCGTCCCATCGCCTGGAACATCTCTTCGATCTTCCAGTTGGCGGGGCTCTTCACTCGCCAGCGTTTGCCCGTCTCTGGTATCCAGCAGACGATGCTCTGGTCGTCCATTTCACCGAGCACGTCGATGCCGAAGGCCCCTAAGACCTCGCAGCTGTCGGGTTGTTCGGCAGCAGGCGCAGCCGCGGCAGGCTGGGCTTGCATAGCGTCCTCTAGTAGGCGGTTCTCGATGTTCACGCGATTCAGCGTGATGCCAAGGCTCTCAGCCCGCCGTTCTGCCTCTTCGATAAAGGCAGCCCGGCTACGGGCGTTATCGATCTGCACGGTATCCAGGTGGACGGCGGTCTCGCCGCTCATCACTGCCACGCGCACGCGGCGTTGGCCGCGGCCTGGCACAGGGTCGATACGGATGGTGGTTTCCGGCATGGTGTCTGTTGTATTGCTCATTGCCGTCATCCCTATACCCGATAGACCCGTGTTTGCGGCACCGCTGTCACGGCCGCCATGTCCCGTTGCACAAGGTCCCGCACCGTCTGGCGAACGTGCTCTTCCTCGCGCGGTGGGTCGTTTCTGGCTTCGTTCCAGATGACGCACAGCTCTTCGACCAGTGCTGGCGGCAACCGTTTGCCCAGCAGGAAGCCTGCAAGCCGCAGCAAACTGTCGTGCCGATTGCCCGGTCCTGTGCCCTGGAGGATCTCCAGCCAATCATCTGTGCCGTAGGCCGACACGTATTGTGGCCGCGCTGGGCCGACTCCGACGCGACGATTGCACACGACCGGAATCAGCTCGGGCGAATCGCCGGTCACGCTGAGGATCGCCTCGACGGCGGCCTGATCTTCGAGCCAATGCGAGCCGTCCCAGACTTTCGTCCAGTGCTCCCGCGTATGATGGCGGCCAGGCAGCCGCCACCAGTTGCCATAGCGGCGCTGCTCGTTGACGTCGGGCTGCTTGGGGAAGACCTCCGGAGCCTGCGTAAGCCCGCGTGCGGCATAGTCCTGCACGAAATTCGTGGCGAAGGCGTGAACCCGTTGCGAGGACACCGGCTCGGCCAGCACGACGAGAAGGTGATAGCCGCCGTGGCCGTTGCTGTCGAGCAAGAGCGGATGGAACCCTCGCTGCTGCAATTCTGCAAGCCACGCGAATGCCGCTTTGGCGTTTGCCGCGGCGATGGCGGCATGGTCTCCGTCGCCATGCTGGTCGATATCGACGACGAACCACCGGCACGTGCAATCGGGCGAAATCGCGTGCAGCCCGATCAGCGAGCCCTGATCGTAGCCGCGGTAGTGATCTTCGATGATCTCGGTGGTAAGAGCCCCTGGCGCTCGCAGGGCTTTACTCGGGGCCGTGTAGTTGTTGCTCTTGCCGGGCTGGCGAATGCCGAGCGGCAGGTAGGAACCGTAAACGTCGGTCCGGTTGACGAGCCGCTCTAGCGTCCATTGTGCTAGCCGCCCGGCTTCTCGTTGCCAGGCGTTGCCCGTAAGGTCCAGCATCGTCAGACTATGGCGTGCTGGGATATTGCTTAGTGTTCTTTGATTTGCTAAACTAACCATTGTTGTGAGGCATCTCCGTGATGCTGTTGTTGGCCGCCGATTCCTGCTCGACGGCTAAAGAAATGGAATAAACTGCCGGGCCGATCACGATCGGCCCGTGCTGTTTCTATAGGCCCGCAGTTTCTTTGGGCTTCCCCGCCCTGGGCGTCGCCAGGCGGGCTCTTATGTTGGCCACGTCCTCGGGGCCGAAAACGCGACGGCCCGCGATTCGAAGCTTGGGCTCGGGAACGAGGCCATGTTGCAGTAGGTATTCGATGCGGTAAGCTCGGACGCCCAGCAGGGCTGCGACGTCCTTCAAGCTGATCTGTTCCATGGGATTTTCTCCAGGTGTGCCGCGGCGCAGGGGCGCAGCGGCGAAGTGAATGGTTGCCTTGCGGCGAGGTAGGAATACGACCCAGACGACGGCCAGAGCCGTCACGCGGTCAACGAGAAGTAAAAGGCAGAAAGGTCAGAAGCTATGCCCGTGGTCACACGAGGCAGCATTCAATGTAGCATTTCCGCCGCTTGATTGCAACAGCCGCCCCGAGGATTATCTGAGCTCCCTTTGGGGGCTTCTTGGACGCTCGCTGCGGGGCCTGCCGATGCTCCAAGGTCCAGGAAGTGGTCCTGCGGCGAGGGCCGCCAGAGGGGCGCTGGGGCGGTCCGGAAGGCGATTGAAGACAGTCGGAGAGTGGACGCCTGCACCACCAAGCGGCGACGTGCGCTGCCGCCGCGCCGTGCTGGATGCCTACAGAGCGTCAAAAACCTCGGCCTCTCCTGTGTCATCGTAAACAGTGACCGACGGGCCCGCAGGACTCTCAACCGTGCCGGGTGCCCAGTGACTCTTGAAGTTTACCGCCCAATAGCTCCGGCTCAGAACCTTCGCCTGCATGCGCTGGCCGATTTCTTCGCTGTCTGGGGACGCGCCGCCTGCCTCCGTGGCTTTTCTGCGAAGATCGTCGAACAAGTCGTCAGTAATGTGGTGAACAGAGAGAATACACTCATAGCTTACTCCACAAGCAGCCATGTACCCTGTCGCGATTGTGACGGCATCATCTTCGGTCACGGACAGTCACCTCCTTAAACAACTACCGGATAGGGCCAACGGATGCAGCAGCCGACGCCGCAGTTTCCGACCTTCAAAAGTCCAAGCTGTCAGTCGGTTTACCATCTTCCCACGGCCCGCACCACCAGGCGGCGACCCGCTTTGCGGCTGCGGCGTGTTGGCCACAGAACATTGTCTCAACGTGGTCCCACAATTCAAGCATTTCGACGTAAATGGGTTTCCATAAAGCCCTCTGATATTGAACAGCTTGTGACAGTTTGGGCAACGTACGAAAGCGTGGACCAAGAGCAGAACAGTCCAGGTAGAAAACCAAATAAGGGCCAGAATCGAAAACAACCAATCTGGAGCCTTCAGCCATTGGACCAAAGCAAAAAAGGGAACTAAACCTACGAACAGCGCCAGTTGCGATGCGCGGAGACAGCGTATGCGCCGGAACCCTGTTTCGGTTTCACGCCTCTGAGTATATCCCATATCGACTTGTGCGCTTGGCCAACAATACTCTGGCGGCCAGGGTGTCCCAATGAACGGTCCTCTGTCCCGCCTACGGTATCGTGCCGTGGACACGGAATCCTCGGGCAGGGCTCTCCCATAATAAGCCCCATGCCGTGCGTCCGTCAACGGCGAGACGCGGGCCATGCCCAATTTGGGCGGCGAGTATGCCCCGCAGAGCCCGTATCCCAACCGCCGGCACCCAACGCTAAGCCCGTGAACGCTCGCTTGGAGGGGCAATCCAGGGAACGTGCTGCACGCGACGACCTCAGGCAGGCCGCCGCGAAACTACGCCCGATGCCGCTTTGAAGATCGTCCGAACGTTCGGACTTTTCAGGTGGCGAAGGCGGGCCAATTCTCCGGACGTCCGGTGAATTCGGCGGGCCCGGATCGGGCTGCGGAGGGCCATGGCAGTTTGCAGCGGCAAGGCGTGCCCGCAGGGCCTCAGCGGGCAGGCGGTGTTGGTGCTACTTCGGAAATGCTCTCAATCCTTGCCATCCGCGTTCGAGGGCTGATCTCGATTTCGGTCCATGTTACCTGCTCACGATTGCAAAGCTCGCTCATGATCGGGCGAGTCCCAGCGTCGAGGTGGACATAAAGCATGGCTTCAGGGAACCTAGACTGAGCGTCACGAATCAACGCATAAGCACGTCCTGCCATCGCACGTTTCCCAAACGATGCGATCGTGAACGCGCTACAGGCGTAATCGGCACTCGCGTCGCCGCACCACCATTCATCGCCCCGCTGACTCGTCCAATGGACCTCTTTCATGGCGAAATGCCTCTCACTCCAACGGAAGGCACGGCAACCGTCGCAGCCTCCTACTTATTGAGGTTCTAATGTCCGTTATTCTGCCCGCCTCTCACGGGCCGCACGACCAGGCGGCGACGTGCGCTGCCGCCGTGCCGTGTTGGGTAGAACAACGCTTCAACTATCTGGGTCTTCACTTTCCGCTGCCACGTCGCCATGCGCTACCGATTCCAGGAGCGCCAGCGCGTCGTCCACGTCGTTACCTAGGACATAGAGCGCACCTTCACCGGCCCCCCATGCGGCAAATCCAGATACAGTGCCGCCCGCGTCAGCCGCCGCAACTGCGGCATGTATTCCCTGTTGTTCGAGGAAACTCTTCGCGATCTCAGCCTCGACAGTGTTTTGGAATCTCTTGATTAACACGAACTCGGACATGTCGCAAACTCCCGACGGTTAGGCCAATCCGTCAGCGAAGCTGATCCCGCGAAGCGGGACCCTGCGGCTGGCCGGTGTTGGCGGCGGATTACTCGTCAACTGTCTGGTTTGCTTTCTGCTTCCTTCGTCCACTCAAACACGTCCAGCAAGCCAGGAAAATGAATAAAGCGGTAACGAGCCCGTGACCTGTTAACACCCTCAAAGTCTCCCAATCCACAGGCACACGTGAACGAACAGCGGGGAGAACCTCAGCAAGCAGAATGCCAAATGTATCAACCGCTATGATTACACTCACCACTCCGATCAAGGTTCTCATGCCCGTCCTGCTCCTGCTTCCTGTCCTATCGTCGCCGCGCGCCGTGTTCGTGGTAGGGTTGAACTCCAGTAACGTCACCATCTCCGCGGAGCCCGAATTGCCAAGCGGCGATGGCGCAGTTGCTCTGTCACCACGCCATATTCGCCGCGATTAAGTACAGTTGACGCCGTTACCGCAGACCGGGCAGATAGCATGTTTTGCCCAACTGCAAACAGAGTTCGCGCACTCGATGCACTCGCCCGATTGGGAGATCGGTGCATCGTCCGCCCAAGGTCCGTCATACGCAGACTTATCAGCCAAGGCGACGAACTGTACTTCCCAATGCTCGTTCTCGACCTTTTGCCAATCAGCAAGCACAAGATGGCCTCGCCATTCCTTGATGTCAGAGGTACGCCGCCCCTTGACAGCCTCGTAAAACAATTCGACAATTCTCTTATCGGTTAGCGTCTGTAGCCCGGCAATTACTGCGTTTTGATCCATAAATCGCTGGCTCCTGGTGGCGGACGGGGCTCTCAACCGGGCCCTGTCGGCCGTCGCACGTTTCGCGACGATCCCGTCCCCATCGGACGGACCCTTGCTGCGCCAATTCTACCGCGCACAACTACGGATTCAAGAGCGGTCCACCACTGACCAGCCCCGCATCCACGAGTCCGAAAGAGGCGAAGGGCCGAGGGCCCGCACCACCACCTCGCAGGCATTCTGGGCGTTCTTCTCGCCCCTGAGCTGCATTTTCTGCGTTATGATGTCCCGTTGGGGCCTTACCGACACCTGCCATCGTCGGCCCCGCAGCTCGCCGTCCGCCGTCCCTTCCTCGACATCGACCCCGTAGCAGCCGTTGAAACCGGCGCTCGACCCGATGTTCATCCAGAGCTTGTGCACGCCGCTGCCGATCTCATAAAGCTCCCTGCGGCCGATCAACAACCACTGCCGCGCGAACTCGGCGAAGCCCGCCCACGCCATGTCTTCGAGTTCGGGCGGCTCGTAGTTTTTGGAGTCGCCCTTGGTGTTGTGGTGCGCGAAGATCGGCGTGGCGCCACTCCAGAGATGTCTCGCGTTCTGGTTGACTACCATATTGAATTCACTGCGATGCCAACAAGCGTTAAGATTCCAACAATAAAGAATGCAATGCCTAGGAGGCAAACACAAAGGCAATAGAGGAAGCATCGCTTCCTGCCGAAGGATCGTTCCAAAACCATGGCTAGTATTGAATAGAAAAGACCAAGAACCGAGCTCCCGAAACCACAAAGAATCACAACGATAACTGTCCATGCCAGTACCGGCAACTCATCTCCCGCCTTCGGGAACAAGAGCACGAGTAGCCAGCCAGCAACGCTCACAGCGATAGGAAAGCACAAACCGATACAAACCCTGTAATCGTGGAGTTCGGACGACTCCTTGCGCGAGACGCCCTTCGCTTCTGCTTCTCGGCTCATTGGTCACCTTCCTGATCGCGGGGCACTTTTGGGCCTAAGGACTAAAAGCGTCGCATCTGCTATTGTTCAACGCGATTACCTCCCCACGCCTGGTCCGCACAACCCTTGCAGAGAACGTGTCGGTCGGGCCTGGGATGCCGCTGGCGCAGAACGCAGGCTTGCCACACCGCTCGCATTTGCCTTGAAGCAATAGGATCCTACCCATGTCGATTAGTTTATCTGCCGAAGCCGGACGATAGCCTGAGAAGCATGTGGCGCACACTTGGCGATTCCGCGGCGAACCCATTTCCGTGTCTACGAACCGGACGATCGCGCGGTGCTGGCGACAGGTGTCGCACAGTTCGTTGATTGGAATCTTTCGATCACCCATCTCCACTGCTCTGCCAACGGGCAGGCTGGCCGACGCCGCAGCCTCTAACTTCATCGTGTCTGAACTTCATTCTATTGTACCAGCCTCCCACGGCCCGCACCACAAGGCGGCGGTCGCGAAGCGACTTTGCAGCCGTGGCGTGTTCACGGCCCCTGCACAGCAAATCGCTTATCCACCTGCGGGTCATACAACGTGCAGTCGAACTCATGGGCGATCTCTATTAGCCGGTTCATTTCCTCAGCGCCAAGCTCCCGACAGCAGAAGTGGACGTGATAGCGCGACCAGTTCACCTCAAACATGCCGCGATCACCACCGTCCCAGAGCAAAAGCCCACCACCGTCAATTACGCCTGGGAACGTCTCCCGAACGCGGCCCAGAAACTTCTCGACGGGAATCTCTTCCACGCCGCTTGGCTTCTCGCCGTCAAGGAGGAGTCCATGTATGTGCGTGGGCGTATCGGTGCAGTCAGGTGCCTGCTTCCAAAAAGCCAAGTCGTAGCTCATCGTTATTGACTCGGAATGGCG
The DNA here is from genome assembly GCA_963709175.1 of uncultured Planctomycetia bacterium. Classification (GTDB taxonomy): domain Bacteria; phylum Planctomycetota; class Planctomycetia; order Pirellulales; family Thermoguttaceae; genus JANXQG01. The sequence goes on along the minus strand of CAVPVK010000015.1, from coordinate 265,033 downwards.
AACCGCGTTCTACTTGACATCGAGTTTTTCGCCGCTTGCCGTATTGTACATCCACGCCCATACTTATGGCAATCAAGGGGCCAGATTCGCGTTTCGGGCCACCCCGCCACACGAGGGGTCTTGCCGTACCACGACTGCCAGCGAGGTTCCGTACCGTCGTCCGCCAGCAAGGGAAACCACGGCCCGATGCCGCTTTGAAAATCGTCCGAACGTTCGGACTTTTCAGGCAGCGAAGGCCGTGCCAATTCTCCGGACGTCCGGAGAATTCCGGCGGCCACGAGGATCGGGCTGCGGAAAGCCACGGCAGGTTGCAGCGGCAAGGCGTGCCCGCAGGGCCTCAGCGGGCAGGCATTGTTGACGCGACTGCCGATTTCACCCGCTCGCTCCAAAGATCAGAGGTTCAAGAGGACCGTCGTCATAAATGTATCGGACGCTGAGATCGAGACCAAACTGAATGTCACGTTCGTCCTGCGTGAGCACCAACCGGCAATTCTTCAACTGCCAATAGCAATAATGATAGTGCTGGCCTTCGTCGCGATGACTGTACGTGAAGGTTCCTTGATCTTCAGGAAGCCCAAGTGCGGCGATCAATTCCTTCATGGCTGACCCATATGCCTCGTCAAGTGGGCCTCGTTCTTCCGTCTCTGTCTCATCGACGTATTTCAACGGAATGTACGCTTCATGCGGCCTCGTACCGACGTAGGCCAATAGTTCGTTCCAACGAAACGAAAGGAAGCCCAAGTCGGGTTCATCGTCGATTATGGCTATCCCTTGACGCTCGAGTGCTCCACGGAAATCGCTGAGACTTGGGGCAGGCAGATCAAGTTGTGGAAGCTTACCGCTCATGTGATTTTCTGATCCCCAACGGAAAGCGTACTCGCCACGCGCAGCGTGGTCCGCGCAGCGGACCCTGCGAGCTACGCCATGTTGGGCGTATTATCACCATGCCAGTCGTAACCACACCGAAAACACTGCTGGGACTTGGGGGTCCTCAAAACTTCATTACACCGTTGACAGCGAGGAATCTGGACTTGCACGCCATGCGCCGCCATCAATTCCTTTACCTGTTGAGTCTCAAAATCCCGAACGAGGGCCACAACAAGCTCGACCACCTGCGGGTTCAGTGCGGGATATGAATCCTGGACATCCCAGATTTCCCCCGTCTCTTCGCGGCGCTTCCTCGCCCACTCTGAATTTCTCTCGCTGATCGCATGACATTCCAGGACGTGGGACCAATACTGTTCTCGCATCTCGCTCGGAAGGTGATCACGAATCCATTCCTGCGACGGCAAGCATTCGTGTGGGCGTGCTACTCCTGGGTGGGCGAGCCAGAAGAAATGCTTGAGCGACTCGTCCTCGTCGTCGTCGTCGTCGGTCATTGCTAGGGGATCACGTTCAGGCATATCGACGCCTCTCGCCCAACGGTGTTCTACCTGACACCAGGTTTTTCGCCGCTTGCCGTAGTATAACGCCACGCCGATACCTACGGCAATCTCGGGGCCAAATCCGCGTTTCGGGCCACCCACCACACGAGGGGGCTTTCCGTGCCACGGCTGCCTCCCGTGGCGACTTCAGGCAGGCCGTGCTTTCCTGCCCCGCACCGCGCCGACCAGCAGCGTGCCGACCGAGAGCAGCCACACGGCCAGGGCGGCGAGGTTGGGCCAGCTGCGGGAACAGTCAGAAGAGCGTTGGACACGGCGCGTCGCCATTTGGCTTTTTGCGAATGCGTTTGCCAACGAGCGGCCACTTCTCACGCAACCGCGCGTAATGGGCCTCAGCCATTGCCACAGGCCGGGACTCAAGCCAGTAAGCAACTGCGTAAATCAGATGGACAGCAGCCTTGGGCTCGGCATAGTGTAAGTCGATTAGGCGGGGAAGTATGTCATCCAAATGGTGGTCCGTTTGGGCGAGACCGGCAAACCAGATCAGCGTCTTAATGACGTGTCGTCCGCCCGTACTCAATGGCACCGGTACCTTGGCGTTCTCAGGCATTAGCCAGACTTGTAGATATTCCGCGAACCGCTCATGGCCGAGATCCCTAAGCACCGGCATTGCTGCCTGGAGCCACGGCCGGTCGGGACGCCGCTGTGCCGAGCGGTCCAGGTGCCGAAACAGCCGTGCCCACGGTCCGCGACACTCGTTCGGAACGGATAAGTAGCCCTCACGTAGGCCTTGCGACAGGCAGTTACGCGGGCGCAGTGGCTCAGCGGCATCCTGCCATAATAACATCGCAATCCTTCCGCGGGCACGCGTGACCGCCGCTGAACGGATGTGCGAGAGGCGGTCCCGATAAGTACGAAGGGCGTCGAAGAACAACGGCGTATAAGGACGGTCTGCAAAAGCTGAACTGGCAAGATCGATTGGTTCCTCAATTCCGCCGTGCCCGCAGCTATGGCGAGTCGCTGCTAGAATAGCACATGCTTGTTCTTCCGAGATCTCTGGCAGAGCCCCGTACAACGCCTCAACCAGGTACATCAACTCTAAGAACCCGTCGCCCTTGCACGCGTCGTAGAGGTCGAACAGTGCGACGACCAGCGCGGGTCGGCGAGACGGCGGAACCTCCGCGACCAGCAACCTCGCTCGGGCACGTCGCGCCTCTAACGCACCGCAGCCGATCCTGGGCTCGACAAGGCGCAACGCTCGTATGGTGTTCTCAACCCAATCCCTGTCGTCGCTTTCTGCACTCATGATCGATCTATTTGCGATTGTCCGCGTCAAGGCACCGTGGATAAGCCCAACGCCGCCCCAACGCGGAGCCCCCAGCGTCTGGCCTCTATTCTACCGCGCGGCGACACCCTGCACTACAAGGCGGCACGCCGTCCAACGCCGCCTCACCGGTAACCTTCGTGCGGCTGAAAAAAGCGGCCAGAACGCGAACGCAGGGGCACCGCTCAGGGCCGCATTCTGGTGGGGCTGCTGGTGGCGCTGTATACTGAGGGCATGGACGCCCCGGAGAAACGTCGCTGGTATTGCCCCACGCCTGGATGGCTGGTGCTCGGCTCGCTGGCCGTGACCGGCTTGCTCTGGCTGTCGAGTTGGCTGGGATGGCCTCAGTGGCACAAGGGCTACGCCGTGCTGGCCGCCGTCGCTGGCCTGGGCGTGGCGCTGGCGGTGATGTTGCTCTGGTGGCTGGTCGCCCTCGCCTTTCGGTGGCGGTTCCAGTTCTCGCTTCGGTCGTTGGTGGTTATGGCGGTGGCCGTGGCCTTGCCATGCAGTTGGCTGGCCCTGGGACGGCAAGAGGCAAAGAGAGAAAAGGAAGCGGCGGCGGCAATTGAGGAATGGGACGGGGAAGTCCGGTGGTCGGAAACATCAGGGCCATTTTGGTTGCAAAGTCTGTTGGGGGATGATTACTGTAGGCATGTTAAAATCGTAATGTTGCCCCTCACCAAAGTCACGGACGCAGGGTTATTTAATCTTAAGGGGTTGAACCAACTCCAAGTGTTGTGCCTTAACAATACCCAAATCACGGACGCTGGGCTGGAAAACTTTAAGGGGCTGAACCAACTCCAGACTTTGTACCTTAACGACACCCAAATCACGGACGCTGGGCTAGAAAATCTCAAGGGGCTGAACCAGCTCCGGCGGTTGTCCCTTGGCAATACCCAAATCACGGATGCTGGCCTGGAAAACCTTAAGGGACTGAACCAACTTCAAGAGTTATTGCTGTACGACACTCAAGTCACGGACGCTGGTCTAGAAAACCTAAAGGGGCTACACCAACTTCAGTCATTGTGGCTTTGTTGCACGAAAGTCACAGACGACGGCTTGAAGAAACTCCAGCAGGCATTGCCGAACTGCCAGATTGAACGCTGATTCGACCGCCTGCCACCTCCAGCCTGCATTCTCGCCACCGGGCACCTCGCAATCCCGCCAGGGCACCAGCGGCTGCCGGAGGCGAAGGGCGGCGAGATGGGTGGGGCCTATGCAGATCGTCCCGACATCAGCCGCCGTAATCGGCGTGTCCATCGCACGAAGGCCGGAAATCGTGGCGGCACTCGCTGGGGTGTCCGCGATAAGCTACGGACGAAATGTGTGCGCGAGAATTCGCCGCCGCTGAACAATCGGCCGGATTCATCCGTAAACCAGTTCTGCCATGACCACGAGCGCTGCCAAGGAAACAGGCAGGCCTCGATGACGCCGTACGGTAACGATCTTCGTTCTCCCGCGGCAACCACGTCCCGCGCCCAGCGCAGGAAGCGGAGTTTATCGCGGATCATCTCGCTGGGCGCGGTTCGCTCCACGATAAATGGCCGCCACGCTACGTTTGGGTCAACCGAGTAAACATTTCCGTGCGTGCCAACCATCGTCTTGATTTCGAGCGCTTCGTAGCGCTCTAGCGTGGCAATCCAGTCTTCGCCGCTGACATCCTTGTTGGGCGATGTAAAAATCGTGTGCAGAAACGAGTCGCCGGCAAAGAGGATTCGCCGCGCGGTGTCGAAAAGCGAGGCGTGCCCTGCGCAGTGGCCGGGTGATTCGATCACGGTCAAGTGTACGCAAGGCGTCTCAAGGTCGTTCTCGACTGGCCGCAGGTCGGCGTGGACGGCAGCAAGCGGCTGCCCGATGAAGGTGCGTCGCATCCAGGTAAGCATTTCCGGTTGCCGCAGGGCGTTCAGCGTGACTTGGGTACCGTAGATTGCCGCGCCAGTCAGTTCCGAACTCAAGACCACGTTGCCGACGTGTTCTTCATGCGCATGCGTCGCAAAGACTGCGTGGACGGCTTTGCTCGATTGTTTCAAGTATCGCGACAGCCGCTTGCGGCCGAATACGGGGCCTGGGTCGATGAGCACGTCTTCGTAGTGGATGGCAGTGAATCGCTCGCCGAACAGCGCGGTGATCGCCAGTGACGAAATGCTGTTCATGGAAACAATCCGTAACGAGTCACCAAGTAGGGTGATCTGCCGGTTCCAGGTCCAAAGTGCTCCAAGGGTGTCTCGTAGGGAAAGGAATGCTTGTCGTAAAAGCATCCAGGGCAAAAAGAGAAAGAAATAGCCCCAGTACCAAAGCCAAAAGCGGACGATGGCTTGGCGAGAGTTGTTCGGGAACAGGTGGTCGTCAATGGCCGGAAGGACGATCATGGGTTAGTGGTCGACTTGGGCTGGCGACGAAACCATCCTGGCCAGCGGATGGTTACTGGCTTCACGCCGAGGCGGGCAAAATACGGATCGAGGCGGCGGGCGAGTTCTCGCCAGTTCTGGTGCGGCACTGCAGGGTAAAGATGGTGTTCGAGGTGGTAGAGGTGGCCTAGCGAGAGCGTGTCGACAAGGCAGCCGCGGAACATGCGCGTTTCGGTGATCTTGCCCGTGCGGTGGGGATCGTGGGGAATATAGATCGTCGCCAAGGGATAAAACCAACTTCCGCCGATAACGAGAATTGCGTAGACCAGGAAGACCCGCGTTTGTGGCAGTATGACGACGGCAAGTACCAAGTACAAACCGGCCAGCGAAGCTTCCAGGATGAGAATCGCTTTTCCTCGCACCGTGGCATTCCGGAAACTCCAGAACCAGCGCCGAGCCTGGTGGAAGGGCGACAGCAGAAGCATCTTCCAAAGCGAGCCATAGGCAATGCTCGCCTCGACATCGTCGGTGCGGGGAAAGTACCGATGATGGTGCAGATGGGTTCTGCGGTAGGCGAAGCCGCTCCGCAGGCAAAGCAATTCGATCGTACTCAGCAGCAGATCGTTCAGCAGCCGCGGCAATCGGAATGCCCCGTGTACTAGGTCATGGGAAGTTGACGCGTAGGTACAGAAAGAAAGATAAACGACACACAGAAACGCCGGGACCCAGTGGTCGTGAAAGGCCAGCCAGAAGTAAAGTCCGACTGCGGCGAATGGGGCAAGCAGCGACATGCCGATGCGAATCGGACCTGTGCGCAACAGATCGTCGCCCAGTTCTTTCAGGGATGGCAATTCGTTAGTCATTTTCAGCAATTCTAGGCCACACCGCCCGCCTGCACAGCCCTGGGGCATGCCCGATGGTGGTTAGCGGGAGGGCGGGACCGGCGGCTGCCACTCGACTAATACGGCAGTTCCCGTTCCTCTTTCACAATAGCAGAGCTTTGCGGATTCGTCGAATTCGTCCAGTTGATCTTCGTGGTCGCGTCCGCAAAGCGGACACGTCCAGCGAACCGCTGAGCCTTCCGAAAACGGCATCACCTGTCCGCCGACAGCCAGAACTTGATCCTTCGTTGACCGAACGGTCCAACTGGCATTGCTGGCTTTCGAGAGCCAATGACGTTGAATCGCGGCTCGGACCTGCCGTCCAGACAGTCCAATGATGGAACTGCCGCCACCTTCAAGATAAGCACGAAACGCCCTCACGGTCCGATGAGCCATTTTGCGAACACTATGCGTACTAACGGAATCAGATTCGACGCCGTCCCTACCAAGGCAACGAGCGTCGAGCCACTTCAATTATCCATCGCGAGGGCGGGCTGCACAAGCGGGCGACATCAGGTGAGGCCATGTTGACCAACGCCGTAGCTTATCAAAGCTAGGCCCACGACGATAGCGATAAGTAACAGGACGAGAAGAACCAAAGCGGGAATAGATGCCGCGAGGTAGAGCCAAAAGTTCTTCGGTTTCCGGCGGACTCCCAGCAGTGCCCAGGCAATAAAGAACACTGGAGCCGTTACGGCCAAGAGCAACCAGAACGCCCAAATGGCAGCCAACGCCGGGCTCATAGGTTACCTTCTTTCGTGTTGCTGTCTTCGCCAACCGAGGCCCTCGTCGCAGCCCCGTGCTTTCACGAAGAACTCCAGCTATTCTACCGACGGTCCCGAGCCAGCGGGCGGCGGACCATCTGGAGGTTCTGACTTGGCTACTGGTTCCGCAAGAGTTGTCTTCGGCTTGTACCAGAGGCATGCGAGTCCCATTGCAGCCAACGCCACACCCCATCCATAACCGTTCCTGCGGTAGTTGCCAGCTTCGTAGAGGCGTATCCTCGTAACTCCTCTCTTGCAATCGTCGAGCTTACTTTCTAGCTCCTCCCTGGACTTTACATCCAATGACGGGTTCGCAAGTTGCAGCTCAATCTCACGAGCACGATCTGGCAAAGCGAAAAGGATGTCAGCGTGGAGATGCTCCAATTCTCGGGCTTGCCGCTCTCCACGTACGGCGACGGCGATTCCCGCAATCAGAAACACGACGGTAGCACATCCGGCAGCGGGGTGTATGGACATGGCGACGTTCTCCCTAAGCCGACGCTTCACCTGCCTTCCGTCTCCCTTACCAAGGCAACCAGCGTCGAGCCTCCTCAATTATCCGTCGCGAGCCTGGGCTGCACAAGCAGGCGGCATGCGGGGCAGGCGGCGCGTCTGCAACCAGTCGACGCCGCCCCTCAAATGCACTCCGCCCACGTCCTGGCCGTCCTTATTTCGATCTTCAGCGGCACCGCGAAGCCGATGATGAACGACGGATCGCCCTCCTGCCAACTCTTTGTACCCGCCGTCTGGAACCCGCTGGCGAGGGCGTCGAGGGGCGAGGGAGCGGGACGCAGTTCAGCCGTCGCCGGGAGCCAACGACGAAGCCATCGCGTTTAGGCGCGATCGCGTGTTGGTCTCATCGATTGTCAGGGACCGCGCGAGCAGGACGCCACGGGCCATGCCTCATCCTCCACCGCTTCTCCCCTCCTTTAATTGCGTTAATTGCGGTTCCGTACGCTCGCAACACGTCTGGAGTCAGCACAATACAAATGCGGTCCGTGCCATGCCTACCCAACCATATGGCGACCGACCCCGGTCCAGGTGTCCAGTCATAGACCAAAACATGTGCAACGGGATTCGAGTCGCCGGGCGTAAAATACGTGAATGTCGAGTCTGCTATGCCACCCTTTTCGGCGTAGGAATAGCGTTCGTCCTCCTTTGCGTCCTTCAGTGCCAGAAGGTACGCGAGGAATTGTTGGGCAGGCAGGGATTCTTCCGGTGAGGACTCGTATCCCTCGTATTTCGTGCTAAGCGACTTGAGGTTGTTTGAATTAAGAAAGCTGCATACGCGTTGGTCGTTGGCGATCCACCCTTGCCCATTTCTCGGTGAATGATCTTGGATCCACGAACCGAGGGCAAAGTGAAGCCAACCAAGCAGGATTCCGCCATTCAGCAGAATGCCCACCATCGAAAAGACGATCCGACTCCAAGCCTTGCGTTGGATCCCCGAGCGCAACGCCATGACGCCCAAAACCAGTCCCAAGACGAGCACTATCACGAGGATTGAAAAGTACATCATCGCGTAAGAGGCCAACTGCGGCTGATCGCGCAGTTGATGCTGGAACAACCTGTTCAGAAAAGCCATCAGCAGTACCGCATAGATCGAATGGCGTGCCCGCCAATCATGGGATCTGTCGAGCGACTTTCGTTCAGTTTGATCCTTTTGAGTTCCAACAGCAGCAGGACGAGTCTTGGCTTCATGGCATTCGGGACACAGGCCGCCGATTGCCGTGAATCCTTGCCTTTTATTACAGACTGTGCAGACCGCCATGATACTAGGCCTGTTCGTCAAGTTGCTTGAGCGTTTTGCCACCTTCAGTTTTCCAGACGAGAAGCCCGTTTGCGCTCCCGCCATGAACGGCAGCGGCTGCCGCTGACGGACTGGAGAACTCCGTGTCCTTTGTAAAGAGCAAGAAGCCTTCGTTTTCGACGAGAACTCCCTCGGCGACGAGTTGTTTGCGATTGGCTATGACATAGGGATAGTTCCCGGCACCTGGACGCTCCTCCAAGACGGCCGTAGATCCCTGAAAGACTACGAATCCATTGGCCGTGCGCTGACCACGGGCTTCGGCGCCCTTAACACGGCAAGAGAGTACGCCTCCCGGAGCTTTTACAGCGGGTTGGGCGATCGGCGTGAGGATATCGCATCCGAGGACCGGGAGGAGCTGCCGGATGCGGTCCAAGAACACCTCCATGTCCTCGCGGTCTGACTCGGGAAGCTTTGCGCCGCCAGCCTGATTCTGCTCGACGATAAACCTGTTGATTTCAGCGGCTTCCCCGAGGAGTCGGCACTCAAGGTACCTCACATGGGCCTTGGTCAGGTTCTCGTCCTTGCTGACGAAGACGACGACCGAAACCCAGAACTCCTTTGTCTTGTGTTGCTTGAGTCGGTCACGAATGACCTCCGCCTCGCCAATGTACGCGCGAGGTGCGTTGGTTTGAGGGTCGTTGCCAATGAGCAAGTAGACTCCGGCCTTGTCAAGTTCCTCACGAGCCAAAAGCGCATCGAGTTCGGTGCGTGGAGCGGCGACAGCCTTTCCGGTCCAATTAGAGATCTCTGCAGTGCGCAGGCTTTTCGCGGCTCCGAGGGGAAGGAACAGTTTGATGGTTGCGGATGGCATGTGCGTCCCGTGGTCCTGGATCAGCCGTAACTTGACCTCCACGATCGCCAGTATAGGCGGCATGATAGGCCGTTGCAACCAAGCGCGACCCCGCCTGCCACGCAGGCCGTCGAGGACGTGAACCCGGACAAATCGTCCGGGTTCGCCAGGCCGGCTGGAAGCCGGCCATGTCAGGAGCCAAACGCAGCGACGGGCGGCCAAAAGGTCATTTGCTGCCGCGGCACCAATTCGTGCTAGCCCACGCTCGCATTCCGATTGGCGGGCTTTGCACGGGCATTTGGAGCCAGGGCATGTGGTCGCGGGAGCCGTGTCACGTCGGCGATTCGGTAGGCGGGCTTGAAGTACTCCGAGTTGTCGCCAACCACCGACGAGTAGACGGCTTTCGTGGGGTTCTCCCGAGGCGATGGTGGCGGGACGTTCCGTATCGTCGTACAAGGACGCGGGTCTTCTTTGGGCGCTCCGAAAGCAGGGCCAGGCTTACGCTTTCTTTGTACTTTCAAGACACAAGGCGTAAGGCGACCCTGCCGCGCCCTTTCGGTCGCCGCGACAACCTACCACCGCTGGTAGAAGATTATCTCGTCCCGCGGGGGGTTCGCCTGCATCGGCAGCCGCATGCACATCTCCAGGGCGTCGGGCCCGTCGTCGTGCTCGGCCAAGGGAAAATCCATGAGCTGATCGACCAGCAGGCGGCAGCCGGGCGAGTCGCCCTTGAAACGCAACTCGCGGTTGATCACGTACTGGCTCAGCCGCCGGATGCGGGCCACCTTCGGCACCCCGCCGCTGGCCATCTCGTACAGCAATCCCGGCTGGAAACGACCCTGCGGCACCCTTCGTGCGGCGGGCAACCGGCCAGAACGCGGGCATGCAGCGGCGTTGCTCAGGGCCCCATTCTGGTAGGGCCCCTAGCGGCGCGGTATACTTACGGGCATGGACACGCCCGAGAAACCTCGCTGGTAGGCGGCGTCGGAACCCCTTAAGGCCGTCAGCCTGCGCCGGAGCAAAGCGTCACCTGTCGGAGAACTGTTCTCGGATACTTGACACGCCCTCTTCCAGCATTTAGTATGCAATTCACCCGCCGTTGCGGGGTTCCGGCAGGCACGATAAGACACGAATTCCATAGACAGAGAAGGCCAAGAAACGGCGGCCCGATTTCCCCCGGTTTCCACACCGCAATGGTTGGTGGGCGAAAAAAATCCGCGGGAAGTTGCACTACCTCGGAAAGGTCGACGACGATCCGCAGGGCGAACGTGCGCTAGACCGATGGAATTCCGAGAAAGTCGATCCGCTGGCAGGCCGTACTCCGCGTCCGTCGGCCGCCGCCGCTTGCACCGTGTGCGACTTGGCAAACCACTACGGTTGGCGGTGCTTCCGCAAGGACGGCTAGCAGTTTGTCGCCCTCGAAGACCCTGAGTCCGCGCTTTAAAGGCAATGGTCTTGCTGGCGGTAAATGCGGGCCGATCGGCGAACTGAAGGCGGCCGCTGGCATCGCGTCAATGACGCTTACGCCTGCTGCCTGCCGAAAGGCGGCACGCGGTCAGGCTTTTATTTTAGCGGTTGCGGCTTATCGCGGGGCCATCTCCGCCCAGTTGAGGTAAACCGCCGGCATGGCCACTCGATCAAGCTGCTCGTCGTGCCGCGCTCGCTGGGGGACGAATACGAGGGGAAGACGTTGGCTTCGCGGTTCTCGCTAGCCTGCGACGCCGCCAACCATAGCCAATTAGGCCAATTGCACCGGCGGCGCAAAGGGCGAGGGTCGAAGGTTCAGGGGTCGCATTCAGACTTAGCGCGAAAACCGTGCCGTCGCCGTTTGGGCCGCCTGAAGAAGTCATGCCAAACAGTGTGCCATCGCTTAGTGTCAGACCGCCGGCAGGATACCCTCCGTCGATACCAGCGGTGAAATCATATAGGTCCTGGTAGTCCGAACCGTCAATTCCGACGCTGAAGATATTGCCGACCCTGTCGGGGCCTCCATCTGCCGTCATACCAAAAAAAGTTGTGCCGGTGAGTAAGAGGGTGCCTAACGGAGACGCGCCTGGCGACGCGCCGCCCGTGCCGGTGAAGGAAAGAATATCATGGTAGTTCGTGCCGTTTGTGCCAACGCTAAAGACGTTGCCGTAGCCTCCGACGCCGCCCTCTTGCGTCATGCCAAAGAGACTTGTGCCACTGAGTATCAAGCCGTCGCCCGGGTACCCACCGCTTGCGACGCCACCCGTGCCGGTGAAGGAAAGGAGAGTTTTGTAGTTCGTGCCATTAGTGTTGACGCTGAAGACCGTACCGTGTCCATTGCCGCCGTACTCAGTAAGCCCATACAGCGTCGTGCCGCCCAGTGTCAAACTACCTTGTGGGTCAGGGCGATTGCACCATAACTCACGTTCCTGTAAGGACTTTCTCCAGGTAGGTGTCATCCAAGGCGGCAGCGAGACGTTTGTTCTTGATGCCGACCTTTCTCGTTAACTCGTTCTTCAGCAAGCTGAGCGCCGTGCGCCGGAGGATACTGAGGTTCGTATCCGCGTGACCTTTGCGGACCCGGCACTGGTCTTCCTGAAACGTCACGTCGAGTTGCCAATGCAAACGGTTCTCGATACCCCAGTGGTCGCGTACCGCCCCGGCGAAGCGACGACCCGATAGATACTTGCTGAGGATGTAGTAGCGCACCTCACAACAGTTCTTACCGTCACGCTGCGTTTCACTGATGGCGATTCCGATTGCCTTCAGTTTTGCCCAGCGTGAACCATCGGGCAGATCCTCCGGTACAGGACAGACAATGTAAGAACGAAGCTCTTCCCGGCCATGTCCCTTTTCCTGCGTTTCATGGCGACGTGCTTTCGTTCGCACGAAATCGTCTTCGAGGTGGTCGTCGAAAAACGCTTCGATCCCTTTATGCAACGTTGGTTGGTTTCCCTTCACGGCCAAAACGTAGTCTGCCCCAGCGTTAACGATTTCTTGCGCGATCTCGGTTTGACAACCCATGGCGTCGATAGTCACCAAACAGCCGGAAATCTCCAGTATTTGCAACAATTTCGGAATGGCTGTGATTTCGTTGCTCTTCGCGTCCACCACCACTTGTCCCAGGCTGATGTGATTGGCTGTCGCCCACGCGCTGACCATGTGGATCGCCGCCTTGCCGCTGGCCGTGTCGAAGCTCCGGCGAAGTGTCTTGCCATCAATGGCGACTACTTGCCCGTCGGTGATTTCATGCAACGCCGTGATCAAACTGAGCAAACACTTCTCGAACTCCGCCGGCTTGATCGCCGCCAAGATCGCGTTGAAGCGATCGTGTGACGGAATGCCCTTTTGCAGATCGAGAAAACGCGACAGCCACTCACGCTTCATCCTGCCAAACTCAGCAATGGCCACAAAATCGTCGGCACCGCAGATCACCGCGCATATAGCAATCACAACGACATTGATCAGGGGGTAAACAACCTCGCGGCAACGGGGATCGGTGAGATCGGCGAAGTGGTCCTGAATCCTTGCTGACTTCATCTGCGGCATGCGTCTCTACTCCTTTGGTCTTAAACGATTCCTCTAACCCTCGCTGTTCGTCAGCAAGCGGTTGGAATCGCACTCGCCCAATCGTAGCAGATTGCCTAGATTCGCGCAATCGCCCTGCCTTGTGGGTCCTTGCCTCCGCTCCCGGCGTTAAAGGAAACAAGGTGTTGATAGTTCGTCCCGTTGGTGCCCACGCTGAAGACGAAGCCGTCAGAGTTGACCCCGTTGCTTCCGCCGCCGTAAAACGTCGCGCCGTAAAACGTGGTGCCGCTGAGTGTCAAGCCACCAAACGGCGACTGACCGCTTGCCGTGCCACCGTTGGCGGTAAAGGAAAGAATGTTCTGGTAGTTGGTGCCGTTCGTCGCAACACTAAAGATGTTGCCATACTGGCCGGTATCGTACTCTGAAGTCATGCCGTAAAGCACTGTGCCGCTCAATGTCAAGTTGCCGTATGGAAGCGCGCCGCTTGCTTCGCCACCGGTGCCGGTAAAGGAAAGAAGATTGTGATAGCTGGAGCCGTCCGTTGCGACGCTGAAGACGTTACCGTAGCTATTGACGCCGCCGTACAGCGTCATGCCATAAAGCGTTGTCCCGTCAGATATCAAGCTGCCCTGCGGCTCCGCGCCGATTGCCGCGCCGCTGGTGCCGGTGAAGGCAAGCAGCGTTCTGAAAGTCTGCGAGTGGGCACTGCTTGCGCAAAGGGCAAAACTAATGGCAAGCGTACATGCAAAGTATCTCATGTTTAGGCCTTTCAAGAGATTGAAACCATGAACAAATCGAGACGGCGTCATGATTGACTTACTCCCAGCGTCCAGGAATCTGAATCTTGGACATCCACATTCACCAGGTGCACAAATGGTCTTGGTTTCCACGAAACCTACCGGCACGCCACTGCACGCGCACGACCGCCACAACGGAGACACGACGGCAAGAAACCAGCGACCGCACGGGCACAAGCCCGTCGATCGCAAAACCGTCGTTTAGAGAGTCGCCCGCTGGGCTACCAGGGCCAACCTGATCATCCGAGCGGCGACGGCGCTGCCTCGTGGAATTTCAGAACTACGCGGGGAAAGATCCGCGCCACATCCGGTACTATACTACCCGCCTGCCAGTAACGCAAGCGGGTGGAATGGCTCGCGTAAAAATATCTCAGGTTATGGCACACCCCCCAGAAGTCTGAAAGCACAAGCTGACAAAAATGCCTACGTTCCGTGCCGGGCCGCTAACGATGATGAAAACGACTGCTGAACGCATGCCAGCAGACTATCGCTGGGCATCCACCTGCAACTTGGTACGATCAATGATGAAGCGGGCTCCCGGTTGTCGCAGCAGCTCTTCCGCTGGGTCGAACAGGCGATCAAGGAGGCCCGATCCTGTCGCGGAAAAACCCGCTCCTTGGAATATGACCGCAACTATTCGGTTGCTGAGCCGGTCTTCTCGCATTTATTCGGACAGGGAAGGCGCGGATTCTGCTCTATGTTGCGTCTACCGTCGCCTGAAATGACGGAACTTCGGGCTAGTTCGGTCGCTTTTCTGCGATCAGCCCGAAATAAGAGGATTGCAAACCACAAAAGGCCGCGAAGTTGCACGGAGGATCAGACCATGTTGCTGGGCGCTCGAAAGCTCATCGGCAATGAAATTGCCGACATCGTATCAGCCGGATCCGAAACAAGCTGGTTCCACTTCGACCAGCGAGGCAGCCTGTAAACCAATCCAACACCGTTCCGTGACGGAGCGAGAGGGCCCAACCGTCGGCCAAAACGGATGGACTTGTCGAACATCCACGATAGAGCAGCCTGTGGCCGTCGCCGGCGACAGCAAGAACAACGAGGCAGAGTGTCGTCAAGACCGGGAGCCGCAGCATGACGATCGATCCAAGAGGCAGCTTTCGACCCGCGGCGCCTTTACGGAACTCATTGAGCATCGTGTCCGCTTCATTCGTCCTTTGCCTGGTGGTCCAGACAGCCGTGGCGGGGCGAAAAGAGGGTTCGTCGGTGGACTTCGCCGATCATCCCGCGTATCCGCTGGTGATCCGTATTGACCACGCGGCGCTTGCCCCCCTGGAGGCGAGCAGTGTCGACGATCGCAGGGGCGTCGATCGTGTCATATTGGGGACTCACGCGGTTGGCCAAAGCCGCACGCAGGGGAAAGTCTCCGTGCGCATGGTTCCCAACTCCAACGCCGCATCATTCGATCTCAGCTTCCGAGGACGGGTTCACGTGTGTACGGTAGGTACGAATGGACCTGCTCTAATCTACAGTCACAGCGACACCGACTTCCTCTGCACGCGCCGGATCACTTTTGATCCGCGGCAGGGATTTGTTAGCCGACCCAGCGCGTTCACGGCCGACACGCGACTTGTTTACGACGGTTTTTGCTCATCTGGCGGCCGACTGGGCTCGCGGCTAATCAGCCGGATTGCTGAGCGGCGGGCGTACAGCTCACAGGAGGAGGCTCGACAAATCGCAGCGCGCGACACCGAGCACGAGTTGCTGCAAGCCTTCGACAAACGGCTAAACGCCCAACTGGCGACGATGAATGAAACTGCGAACGTCGCGCGGCTTGTGAAGCTTCTGATGGTTGAGGGTTCCACCTTGCACCTGTCCGCCCGGTCGACGGAGGACTGTATTTACGTTGGCGTCGGCCCTGAGGGTGGTCCTGCGAGATTAACCCCCACTCCACCCCGCTGCCCAACGCAGATGCCCATTGAGATCGCGGTTTGCTCTACGGGGCTTGCCGGCCAAATAGCTAAACTCCTAGTCGATTCCAGAAACAGTGCGTTGCCGATACCTTCTCGGCAAGAGATTTTGCAAGCCCTTCTGATTCCCAAAGACGAGGCCGCCAGACTCGCTGACATTGGCGTCCAGGACGGCTGGCTCATCTTTGGTTTGCAAAGCCTGGTACCGACGAGTACTGCGGTGCGGCGGTGGACTGATATAAGCGGAAGGTATCACGTGGAGGCCGCCTTTGTCGAACTTAGCGGTGATTTGGTACGTCTTAAGAAAGCCGATGGACATCGGCTGCACGTGGACTTGGCCCAACTGAGTGCTGCGGACCGGCAATACGTTCGGCGTTTGCAAGCGAAGACCCTTGCGTCGGCTTCCCGCTCCACCTCTTCGGGCAGAAAATGAGCGACGACGTTTGTCGTTGCTCGCTGGGAACTGAGCCATCTCCAGTAGCTCAGTTTGGCATGGCGGCCGCTAGGACCGCAGCCACCGGCCCAGCCCTGCCTATGAGCTGCCCGTCTGCCAGTGTTGCGGATTGGTGCGGCCAAGCTGCCGGACAAGCACAAGGCCGTGGCAGTCGCGAAAGGGATGACCGAAACGGTATACGGCGGGTTGACGAGCATCGTCGGGGTTGCCAATCTGACCAATTGCTTGGCGACTGGATACCAGGTCTCGGTGGACGACGAATTCAAATAGCCGGTTGAATAAATGCCCGGCAGATCGACGCACGCTTACCGGCTTGTCGTCACAATCTCGGATCGACCGGCTCGCTCTCCAGGGCCAGTACGCCGAAGACGCACTCATGGACACGCCGCAGCGGGTCACAATTTGCGAATCGTTCCAGGCCCTCAACCCCGAGGGCGAACTCCCGAAGGGCCAACGAGCGTTTGGTGGCGAGACCACGTTTCCGCAACCGCGACAGATTCTCCGGGAAAGTGTACTCAGGGCCGTAGATGATTCGTAGATACTCCCTCCCACGACACTTCACGGCGGGCTGAATCAGGCCCTTGGAACCGCTGGCGATGAACTGGAATGGCTTGACCACCATTCCCTCGCCGCCCCGCCCGGTCAATTCCAGCCACCAGCGAACACCCGTCGCCTCGCTTTCAGCATCGCCAAGGTCGATCACCTTGAACGGCGTCGTGACCAAGAGTAGCGGATCATGGCGGCAAATAGCAGCTAAAGTCTCCATGTGCCAAACGTGATCTTGATCGGCGTGAACCTTGCCCTCGGTTGCCAATAAATGGAAGGGGGCCAGCTTGAGATCGTCAATCGACCTTACCGGCCAACAGTATTCCCGATAGGCCGTGACAAATCGATCAATCGCCTTGCCCCGGTTCTGAAAACGACCGAGAATCTCATCCACATCGGATGAATAGGTCGATTGCCCGGATGACGTTTCACTGCCCAGCCGGTCAGCGGCCCGTTGGAGAGCGTCCACGGCCTTCGGCAATGCTGCCCGGCCTGCGGCTCCCACAGCCGCATACTGCGAACGGAGCAATTCTTGTGCTTTGGCCGACCAGGGCATCAACTCGCAGTCGAGGCAAGCCCAAGGCGTGTTGAACTGCGACCAGAAGCCACTTGCTTCCATCGCCGCCCGAATCCGGGCAAGGAACTGTACTTCGAGGGCGGAGTCTGGGAAGAAACGGCGGCCCGTGCGGGTATAGACGATCCCGGCCTCACCGACGATACCAAATCGCTCCAAAGCGGTTTGCTCATCCCGGCACACGACCACCACGGCACGGGAACCCATGTGCTTTTCTTCACACACGACCCGGGCGACACCGTTGGAGCGAAAGTACGAGAACGCCTCGGTCGGGTATTCAAGGAAACCATCCAGGTTGCTGGTTTCGCACGGCGACATGGTTGGGGGCAAGTAAATAAGCCATTTTGGGTTGGCCGCAAATCGGCTCATGGCCTCTAAGGCGGCAACGGCATTCTCTTCCCGGATCGTCACATTGGACCGCAGCCGAGTGGAGATGATCCGCTTGCCCACAACATCCTCGGCATCGAGCAGATCGTCGTGGACGTGCTGGCTTGTCAATGCGCGTACCGGAACCGGCTCGGGCAGGAAGGGACGTGCGGGTTCGCAGTAGGTGCGGGCGGCAGAGACCGAAACGAATTCCCGCTCGGGCCAGCGAAGGGCCGTCAGTTTACCACCGAAAACGCAGCCGGTATCGATGTTCGTCGTGCGATTCAGCCATTCAGGCTCCGGCACCGGCGTATGACCGTACAGCACTGCCGCCCGGCCTCGGTATTCCGCCGCCCAGTTATATCGCACGGGCAACCCAAACTCGTCGGTCTCGCCAGTCGTTTCGCCGTAAAGGGCAAACTCCCGCACCTTGCCCGATCCTCGGCCCTGCATTTCCGCCTTCATCCCGGCATGGGCCACGACTAGTTTGCCACCATCGAGGACATAGTGGCTAATCAGCCCATCCAAGAACTCAGCGGCTTCACGGCTGAACGAATCTCGAATACTGTCGGGCAGAGCATTTAGTTCCGCCACGGATTCGGCCATGCCGTGCCGTTCTTGAACATCCTTGCCCCTGAGCTTTCGCAGGAACTTCATATCGTGGTTGCCGGGGACGCAGAGGGCCGAACCGCTGGCAACCATGTTTCGGACAAGCCGTAAGGTGTCGAGAATTCGAGGGCCACGGTCCACGAGGTCGCCAAGGAAGATCGCCTTCCGACCACCGGGATGCTGAAAGGTCCGATTGCCCCACACTGGATTGTCGGCTTGCTGCACCGGCATGTAGCCCAATTGTTGAAGCAGGGTTTCCAGTTCGTCGCAGCAGCCGTGCAAATCCCCGATGATGTCAAATGGCCCGTGTTCTTCCCGTTTGTCGTTCCAGAGCGGGGTCCGCTCGATGACAGCCGCCTCGACTTCCTCCGGGGTCTCGAAGATGAAAACATGCGAAAAGCCTTCTCGCTTCATCCCCCGAATGGATCGCCGCAGTTGCGACCGCTGCTGCCGAATCACATGCGGGCCAAAGTCCCGGTCCTCACGCCCCTGATTCCGCTGCTCGCAGACCCTTTCCGGCAGATCGAATACGATGGCGACCGGAAGGCAGTGGTACTCCCGGCCAAGCTGGATCAGCGGCTTGCGGGATTCGGGCTGAACATTGGTGGCATCGACGACGGTGAGACGGCCAAGGGCCAGCCTCTTGCGGGCGATGAAGTGCAGCACCTCGAATGCATCGTTCGTCACCGCTTGCTCGTTTTCGTCGTCCGAGACTATTCCCCGGCAATAATCCGAAGACAATACCTCGGTGGGCCGAAAGTGCTTGCGGGCGAAGGTGCTCTTGCCCGAGCCGCTAGGGCCGATGAGGATGACGAAGGAGAGGTTGGGAATGGAGATGGACATAAGGCGACCCGTATTATCAACTTCCTGGTGGCTCATTGTCTGAATGAGGAACATGAACAGGATGAACCACAAGATCGTGGGCCTCGGCCCAAGTCGGCGGTTCGCACTTATCGGCCAGTTCACGAATGATGTTCTCGGGAACCGACCGTTCACGCCGCTTGTTCTGGGCAATGATGACGGGCATAGGAGGCTCAACGTACACGATCTCGATGCGAGCAGCGTAGTCGGCAAACAGATCGATCCACCGTCTCCGGGTCTGGCGCAATAGGCTCGTGGCACTGAATGCGAACGACTGCCCCGAGCGGAGCAGTTCCCGGCAACGTTCCCGGGCCAGTTGAATAACTTCACCCTGCTTATCGACCGCTTCAACGTCGAGTTCCGCCCGAATATCGTCAAGTGAAACTATGGGGAGGCCGGGACGGTGTGCCGCCAACCAAGTATCTTTGCCGCTGCCAGGAAGCCCCGACATCACCGTGACCGTGCAGCGGTATTCCTCGTGAGGAACATAATGGAGATTCGGCTCCCGCTGCCGGTAAAACAAGAACCGAGCATGATCGTTGGCAAACGGGTAACGCTGTTCAAAACAACCAGCCTCGTCAGCGGCCAGCTTCCAGAGGTGCAAATTCTCTTCGGGTCGCCCCATCGAAGAGGTCATGCGGCCACGGGTATCGGCCATTGCGAATAGGTAGAGCAGCCGATTATTGACCCACCAGGACAGCGAAATGACTTCGTAATTGGGATCGGCCTTTTCGAGCAGAAATGCCGGGCGTCCGTGGAACCGCACCAGCCGGGCAATTTCTTCCCGTGCCGTCAAATCGCAAGCCAGGTCACGCAAAACCGACCGAACGAAGTGTTCACTCTTGATTGCGTGCTTGGGCGACGTAATGCGTCCTGTGCCGGGATCGACTTCCGACGTGACGGTTTTGCCAAAGTCGTGAAACAGGGCAGTGAAGATGAGGACCGTGCGTTCGTGTGGACTGAGCTTATGCCACTCATCAAGCTGCGTCAATTCGGTGCAGACCATCTGCGTGTGGGTCCAGACATCTCCTTCGCCATGCCATCCATCGTCCTGCTGGCAGTCCGCCATCGCCCGACGCCACGGCTGGTCACTGGCCCATGCCATGACCTCGTCGAAGGATGCCTGGGATAAAGCGTTCCACATCATAACCAAATGTCGGCTCCATCTCGCAGCAGATTTGGCACCATCGCTTGATGCTGCCAGTGCGTGCTTTGCTTAATTTTCTCCACAAACTCGGTTCTGACGACCTTGGCCCGTCCGGTCACGGTTCCTTCCGTTCCCTCCGTTCGCAAGTACAACCCTTCCATCAAGTCGTCCACACGCTTCGTTGCCGGATTCTCGAATCGACTGCCAAACAAAGAGGGGCCGATCAGTTCCTCAAGCTCATCTCGCGTGACGGCTCCCCGATGAAGGACCGGCACGGTCTGGATATTTGTTCCTTCCAGCAAGGCCATCCGAAGTTCCAGGCTGAGAAAGGCTTCAATCTTCTTGTCATAAATGTCAAACTCGAAAAAGTAATGCGGAAGTCTTTGATAATGGACCGAGTGCCGGGCGTACATCCATTCGCCAAAGAGGATGTATCTGTCTTCCAAGCATTCCTCCAATACGGAACGCTTTACGACCGTCCATTGCTTGAACAAGTCGTACTGGGGATGCATTCCTTCGGTAATCAGATGGCCTCGACATTGGAGAACCAATTGACCGTCCGTGCTAAAATGGACGCCGACGTTCGTGCCGTCGATCTTCTCCTCCACAATCAGCGATTCATCGGCAATGAAGTGATTCGACTCCATTTCGCCAAGATGCTTGTCGTCATCCGTCCCCTTGGAGCCGAACAAGTGCGGAGTCCTGGGGTACTTGATAAAGTCGTCGTGCGAGCTACCCATAATCGGCCACGGCTTTCTGGAAAACTCCCATCTGCGTCGGCGATCCGAGTTCGACGTGTTCCGGACCAACGGCACGGAACTCAACTGTGTAACCAAACCTCTGTGCCAATCCCGTCGCCCAAGCCTGAAACTCGGCCCGAGTCCACTCGAATCGATGGTCTTCATGACGCAAGGCACCGGCAGCAAGGGTCGGCCAAACGACGTTGTATTCCCGGTTAGGCGTGGTCAGGACGACGGTTCCGGGCCGGGCGAACTCAAACAACACCCGCTCAAAGGCAGCCAAGCGGGGCGGATCGAGATGCTCAACGACCTCCACCACCGCTGCCGCATCGAATCCGGCAAATCGTTTGTCCCGATACGTCAGCGAGCCGTGCAGGAGCCGGATGCGGCTTTGTTGCCGAGCGGGCATGTCGTCGAACCGCAACCGATCCTTGGCAATTTCCAGTGACCGGAAGGCCACGTCCATGCCGACGATCTCCTCGAATTGCTTCTCCTTGAGAAGCTCCCGCAGCAGCTTCCCCTCCCCGCAACCCAGGTCCACCACCCGTTTCGCACCCGTTGCCTTCAAAGCGGCAGCAACCATGCCCAGACGTTGTTCATTGAGACTGATCGGCTTTTCCAGCGATTCCTCCCGGCCACCAGAGCGGGCTTCGACCAATCCTTCGGCAGGCTGATCGTCCTGCTCGGCAAGCCGTGCGAGGGCCTCTCGGGCCAGGCTGTGTCGGTACTTGAGGTAACGGTGCGTGATCGCTTCCCGTTTCGGGTGCGACGACAGCCAGCCTTCCCCGTGTTTGAGCAGTTTCTCCAATTCCTCCTGGCCGACATAATAATGCTTGAAGTTGTCGAAGACTGGAATCAGAACGTACAGGTGCGTGAGCAGTTGGCTCACAGTCGTAGTTTTCGAGAGCGTCACCGAGTAGTAGGGACTCTGGCCCCACTCGTCAAACTGCTCGTCAAGCGGATAGCGGACAGCCTCAATCTCGTAACCGAGCGGCTGAAAGACCTCGTAGACGAAGTTCTCGCCGCCACGGCAAGGCAATACTTCGAGCGTGGCAACCAGTGGGATCGGCGTGCTAGTCAATTCGGGACGCTCCTTGGATCGCCCATCAAGGGCAGGCCCCAACAACTGGGCAATCGCCACGCTCATAAACGAAGAAGCCACGTAGGGACGGTCGTTGACGTACTGGGCCAAGACCGTCTGCGAAACCCCGCCTCGGCCTCTCACCATTGCCACCGGGTCCACGTCCAGCAGCAAGGCGGCGGTGCAGCGATCCTCGGCCGCTTCCGGGTAGAAAACGTGGGCCTGACCGAAACTGAGCGGGAAACTCTGGCAACGGGCCGGGTTCTTGTGCAGCAGGTAACCAAGGTCCGTAGCGGGCCGGTGCGTTGTCGTGAGTGTCAGCAACATCGTTAGTAATGTCCATTGGAATGGGACGAACCGTCGATTATTGCACGGCCTCGCACTACCGACAAGCGGGGAACGATTCTCGTCGGTTCAGAGCAGCCGCGGTGCAAGACGTGGAACTCCCCGGGACGGCCGGGCAATCGGTGGGAGAATCGTTTCGTCCGCCGGCCAACCCAGTGCCTTGGCCCGATGCCGAAGCAGAAACGTAAGTTCTTCCTCGGAATAATACTCGAATCTCAAGGTGAGCTTTAGGCGGTCTCTGAGCGGGGCAAGAGGGCAGTATGCTTCGCTCGTTGAAAGAAGCAACGCGAACTCGGCAAGCGGAATTGCCTCGGGTCACAACGCACCGCGGGACAATTCTCTCGACAACGGTGACAGGGTTATTACAATGGTCGCAGGTGTAGCCCCTCTCGGTCTCTATAAGGAACCAATCATGAAACCAAGCCTCTTGAGCCTCGTAGCTGCGGGCGTTCTCTTCGCCCTTTCCAGTACGACTTTGGCGGCCGATTCCAAGGCCGATGCCGGTCAGCAGAAGCCGGCGGAGTTGGATCGAACCGGCAAGGTCAAGTTGAAGTACCTGATCTATCTGCCCAAGAATTACGACCGGAAGGATTCATGGCCGGTGTTGCTCTTTCTGCACGGCATCGGAGAGCGGGGCGACAACCTGGACCTCGTTAAGAAGCACGGCCCACCGAGGTTGGTTGCGGCGGGGAAGCAGTTCCCCTTCATCGTCGTGTCACCGCAATGCCCTAACGGGCACTGGTGGGAGACAGTTCAGCTAACGGCGTTACTCGATGAGATTGCCAAGAAATACAAGGTAGATCCGGACCGCATCTACTTGACCGGCCTCAGTATGGGCGGTTTTGGCACATGGGCCTTGGCCGCCTATCAGCCGAACCGATTCGCCGCCATCGTACCGATTTGTGGTGGCGGTGATCCGTCCAACGCAAAGCAAATCGCCCATATTCCCACTTGGGTTTTCCACGGGGGAAAAGACCGGACTGTGCCGATTGAAAACTCGAAGAAAATGGTCGAGGCCCTGAAAAGAGCCGGTGGCGATCCAAAATTCACAATTTATCCAGAGGCCGGACACGATTCGTGGACCCAAGCCTACAATACCCCCGAGCTTTACGAGTGGCTGCTCCAACAGAAACGGACGGCCCAGAACGTAGAGAACTCGAAGAAGTGAGCGACCGAAGGAAGATCAGCATGAACTGCAAAAAGATCGTTTTCATTGTGCTTGTCTTGGCCCCCGGCATTTCGATGGCGAAAGTCAACGTGCTGGACTATGGGGCCAAGGCAGACGGCAATGCGGATGACACCGCCGCTATCCAAAAAGCCCTGGATGCGGCGGCAAAGTGTCGCGGTGGTGTCGTGGATATGCCCACGGGTCTGTACCGGATTGAGGACCATTTGGTGATTCCGACCGGCGTGTGCCTTACGGGCGAGTGGCAGGCACCGCACCATGCCAATACGGAGCATGGCACGGTCATCCTTGCCGTTGGCCACGCTGGCAAAGAAGACGGTCCAGCCCTCATCAATCTCGGGCAGAGTTCCGCCATCAAGGGCATCACGATCTTCTATCCCAATCAAGACCCTGCCGCAGTGAAACCGTACCCGTGGGCCATTCAGGGCAGGGGCATGCACGGCAGCGTGATCGACGTGACGCTGGTGAACCCCTACAAGGGGATCGACTTCGGTACGCACCCGAACGAGTTGCACTACATTCGCAACGTCTTCGGCTGCCCATTGAAGCTCGGGATTTACGTCAACCGCACGACCGACATTGGCAGGATCGAAAATGTCCATTTCAATCCGCACTCTTGGGGACGATGCAGTTTCAATGACAAGGCCAAGGGCGAAGGTTGGACGAAGCTGTGTGCCTACCTGGAACAGAACTTGGAGGGGTTCAGAATCGGCCAGACGGATTGGGAGTACATGTCAGGGTGTTTTGTGATCTTCGCCAAGACCGGCCTGCATTTCGTTCATACCGGGAATGGCGATCCCAACGTGGTGCTGACGCAGTGCGGCTCCGATATCAGCCCGCTTGGCGTGCAAGTCGATGCCAGCCAGAGCCATGCCGGGTTAGCCTTCACGAACTGCCAATTCATGTCAACGGTGAAGATCGGGCCTGAGAACCGTGGGCCGGTGAAGTTTAATGATTGTGGGTTCTGGCCGGTTGAGAAGACCGGCAGCCAAGCAATTCTCCGTGGCACGGGAACAACGACCTTCGTGGGTTGCCATTTCGCCGGATGGGGTCGAAACGGAACAAATTCGCCCTGCGTCGATGTCCAGGGTGGAGCGGCCCTGATCCAAGCCTGCGATTTCTTTGATGCGGGGAAACCGCAACTTCGGGTGGATGCGAAGGCCGTAGGGGTGACGATCAGCGGTTGCCGACTCCAAGGGGGCGAGCGATTTGAAATTGCGGACGAGGCCAAGAGGAATGTCCAGGCCGGGTTGAATTTGACGCGGTAGGGCCGCAATCGCCCCGCCATTTACTCGAAAGAAAGCAAGCCGTGAGAGCAATCATCGCATGCATCTGCATTCTCGTCTTGGCCGACCGACTTCCGTTAGCGGCACAGGAACCTCAGCATCCAACCGTTAAGGCCACCACGCCATCCGCACGAATTGCCGCGAAAGGCTACGTCCCGGAGCCGCAGCCGGTTCATGCCGAAATCCTCGTCGGTGCCCAGAATTGTCCGCTTTGGGAGGCCGATAAGCCGCAAATGTGGGATCAGGTTCTGAAGCACCCGGAACGGACTCCCGCCCTTGGCTTCTACTCTCAGGAGAACCCGGAAGTTGCCGACTGGGAAACCAAGTGGGCGGTCGAACACGGCGTTTCTTTCTTCGTCTACTGCTGGTATCGCAACGGCCAGGGTGGGCCAGTGAAGATGAGGTTCGGAAGTGCCATACACGATGCCCTGCTAAAGTCCCGCTACGTGTCCAAAATGAAGTTCGCCATCATGTGGGAAAACCAGCTCCGAGGAACCGCTGGCGTCTCGAACGAAACCGACCTGATGGACTATCTGCTGCCGTTTTGGACCGAGAACTATTTTCGCCATTCGAGCTATCTCAAGATCGACAACAAGCCGCTCTTGTTCATCTACCGCCCCGAGTTTCTCGTCCAAGACTTGGGAAGTGTGGACAAGGTACGTACGGCACTCGACAAAATGCGGGCGGCTTGTCGCAAGGCCGGTTTTGCCGGTTTGTATATCCTGGGCGAGTATCGAGGACTTGACCCCACGCAGTTGAAGTTAATGAAGCAGTTGGGGTTGGACTACACCTTTGCCTACTGCTGGCATGTCCCGGGAAACCCCAGCCCGGAGAAGGCCATTGCCGCACAACTGGATTACATCAACAAGACGCACCGCATGGGCATCTTGCCGGAAGTCGTGACCGTTTCCCAAGGATGGAGCGGCTGGCAGGACGCGGGGAGCATCTGGAAGATTCCACCTGTGCAGTACAAGGAGTTATTGGAAAAGGCCAAGGCAATTATCCGGACGTTTCCGGCAAATGAGCTTGGAAGCAAGATGCTCCTGTTGGACAACTGGAACGAGTGGAGCGAGGGCCATTACATCGCTCCCCACAGGGAGTTTGGTTTCGGCTACCTGGATGCAGTGCGGGAGGTTTTCTCCGCTGCTCCGAAGAAGCACGTTGATTTGTTGCCCGGTGACGTGGGTATGGGACCGTATGACCGGGCGTACAAGCGGCCAGTCAGCACAACAAAATGATTGCTTGGAAAAAAACCATGATCCGAACCACCTTGTTCGCCGTTGTCGTCCTGATCGCCGCCGAGGCCCTGGCCCAAAAGCCCAAGCCGGATTACCCGCCGCCACCGTGGCACCTCGTCGATGTTTGGTGGGACATCGGCCAGGACATGCCCTTTCAAAGCTACAGCGTTGACGTGGACATCAGCGATGACGTGCCCGCCACGAAGAACCTGTACATCTCGCCGGTCGGCTTGGCCCATCTCAGCAAAACCGACTTTTATGGCGGCATCCAGACGCAGATGGACGGTTATACCAAGCGGGACCAGAACCTCCGCCAGATCGGCCCCGGCTTCATCTTTTCCATGTGGGGCGAGCGAAGCGTGGATGCGATCCGGCCATCCGTTGGCGGTTTCTGCCAGAGTTCCGGACACGAGGGCGACTTCGTCAGCGTTCGGCGGCCCTATGAGTGGAAGAAGGGCAAGTACACCTACAAGGTAGTGCGGATGGACAAGGAGGAGATCGACGGCAAGCCGTTCACTTGGGTCGGAGTGCTGGTCTATAACCACGCCAAGGGCGAGGACGTATTTGCGGGAGCCTTGCGCTTCAAGGGCGATAACCTCGTGCTGGCCCGGCAAGTCGCCAGTTTTGTCGAGGTCTACGGAGGGCGGATTCCAGTAAGCGAAATTCCCAAAGTGACCGTGACCTTTGGCAACCTCAAGGTGAACGCAAAGCCGGTCAAGGTAGCGTGGGCAGATGCCGTTTACCCGAAAGATGTCCCCGATTATGCCGACGTGACGGCCAAGGATGGTTCTTTGGCCGTCAAGGTCGGGCAGCCCGTGGAGAGTCGAAGAAAAAGAACGGTGCGACTGATCGGCAAGTGACAACCTGGCTGTACGATGAACAATGGCGAGGCCGGAAACATGAGAGTATTGAAGAGAACGAACACCTTCGAGGTCCGTCTTTATGTCGGCTCCCGCAAGGGCTATGGCGAGGAACAATATTCAGCCGACAAAGTTATTCGGGCCATCTCTGAGTTCCAGGCAAGCGCCAAGGCTGATGAATCCCCGATCCCCGTCCGTCTTGCTGCGACGACATTCGTGAGCAAGGACTACGTGGAAGATGGCTGGGAAATCGCCGTGGTGCGTTATCCTCTGCGAGAGGACTCGGACGAGGAGATCATCCAGTGGGCCGGTGATCTCGCTGCCGTGCTGATGAAGCGGTTTCACCAAGAGCAAATTACTGCCGTCATCCGAGATGAACTGGTGATTTTCGCCAAGGAATGAAGCCAGGGCCGCTTCGTTTCGCCAGACGTTCTTTCAAAATGTCGGCGGCAAAAACAACCGACGAGCCGGAACTTGCGATTCGGGCCAGTGAACCATCGGAAGCAATGCTCTTCGACTTGGCGTAGAAAGCCCAAGGGCAGCCCGAGACACTCGGTGCCAAAACTCTCGGATTCCAGGCGTTGATCACAATTCCCACGACCCGGCCTTGAGCAATTCAACGCACGCAACCGTTAGATCGGTTCGGCCCTCGAGTTCCGCGTCCTCAAGGGCAATAGCCTTGGCAACCTCCGGCGTCAAAGCCTCGACTTCTACGATTTCTCCGTTCGTGAATGTGACGGCGTACTCGTTCACGGGGTCTCCTCCTGCGCTCCGGGCATCCAGCCCAGACGATCTTCCCGACCTCTTCCGCCACCGCGAAAATTGATCATGACGCTCCGCCATTGCCCAAAGCTTCAGGACGGTTCTTGAGCCGCGCGACCATCAATCGTCGCGAAGCGCGTCAACCTGCGCCCGCAAGTAGGCCGGGCGGTCGACGATCGGCGTGGCCGCACCATAAGCGGATTGTGGCAAGGGTTGCGCTCCGTAACCTGGCTGCACGTAGGGCTGCGCACCATAGGCCGGCGGTGCAACGAATTGTGCATCAGCAACCGGCGCCGCGTAAGGCTGTGCGCCATAAACCGGCGCCGGGGAAGCGTAGGCTCGCGCGGCAATCGCGCCGTTGGCAGTGTAGGCGCCATAGGCGCCCGAACCTGCGACGGCAGTCCCATAGCGTTGAGCGGAGTAGGATTGACCGTTATAACCGGTGCCGGTCGCCCTTGCGCCGCCTGTAGCTGCGGTGCCATTCGGACCCGCTCCCGCGGCCGCGTAGCGCTGGCCGGAATACGTTTGGCCATAAGCACCCGTGGCATTGGTGCTACGGCTACCACCGGCGGCGGCGCCGTAGGGGCCGGCAGCAGCGCCCCGCTCCTCACTGCTGTTGTAGCTTCGGCCGTCTGGTCCGCTGGCGGACACGTCGCGGGTGCTTCCCGCCGCGGCGCCCCGCGGTCCATACGCTGCGCCGCGCGTCCCGCTGGCATCGTAGGAAGCCCCGTGCGATCCTTCATAGGACCGATTGTACGACTCGCTGGCGCCGCCGTAGCGACCACCGCTTGTGCCGCCGTAGGAACGCGAAGCGGAATAAGTGCCTCCGCCGCCGAAGCCGCGGCCTTCGGCCAGTCTCCCGGCTGCCAAAACTGCTACAAGGGCGAGCATCGCGAATGAGTATCGAATCGGCATGATTTGTTCCTTCTGATGACCTAGTGGGTAACGGTGACGCGTTTCAGTCGGATTGGCTCCGAGTCGGGCTGTACCCGGCCGCCTACCATGCGATCGAGGGAGCGCCAGCCGACTTCATCGTCGCCGTAGCGCGTCAGCACATTGACCGCGGCGGTTTCGTCGCCATTGCCTTGAACGCCGTGGGAATCGATTACCCAGCGTTTGCCTTCCCGGAGCCATAAACCGTGCCCATTTCCACCGTCCGGGTCGAAATGCCACGACCTGAACTGGCCCGATACCGGATCGACTCCGATTTTCATAGTTCCCAAGGGGACGGTCTTGCCGCCGGCGACCGAGGTGAAATCGCCCACGAAAAACGGCTGGTTCGTTTCACGCGCGAACGAAATGACCATTTCACGGTCTTTGGCCTGACCGCGCCAGGTTCCGATAAGCCATTCCAAGTCGGCCATGCGGTCCTTGCCGGCGGCCCATTCCCGGGCGAGCGCCATCCGCCACTTGCCATCCTCGCGGACATGCACCGCGCGATAATAGGACGAGTCCGGCAGCGTGCCGCTGGGCGTCGTGCAGCTGAGTCCCTCCTCGATTGCGCAATCGCGCGACGGGAAGCGGATGGTCTCGATCTTGATTTCCATCTTCTCGGCCGGACGGGTCTTGAAGTGCGCGGCAAAGGCTGCTTCAATAGCGGCACGGCCACGAAGGATCGTGCCATCATCGCTTTCGTACTCGGCCTGCTCGGTCCAGAGGTCGGCGACGGCCTTGGCGTCGCCTTTCTCAAAGGCCGCAGTGAAATCGCGCGCTGATTGGCGGATGGCCTCGCGGTCTGCGTCGCGTGACAATTCCTTGGAGGATGCAGTCTCCTGAGCCTGCAATCTGCCTGAGTCCCAGAAGTTAGAGCCGAAAAGGCCTCCGATGACGGCAACGCAAGAGAACGCTATTCGCATAGTACCGGCCCCTCCAAATTGGCCAAATAAACTGTTGGGTACGATTTGAAAGATGGTACCAATTCGCCTGTTGTCCCGTTTGCCGCCTGTCCGCGTGCGGCACATCCAGGACATGATGAGTGTGCTACGAAGTCTAGCTGTGTTTCATCAAATTGTCAAGCGCCGCCATCCATCTCGCATCGCGTCGAAAACGCTTGACAACATGGAGTTCGCCCCGTGGTTATTGGGTTTTCTCCGACTCGTTTGGCCCATTCCGCGAGTTGACCTTCTTGATTTCTGCAATGAGCAATTGAAGCGTGAACTGATGTGACGGCCCGGAAGCCTTTGGGACCGCAGTCGACGGGGATTGGCCGCTTGAAGAAGGACCTCCGGGCGCCGCCCTTCCGGGTTGCGAGGGCAAGTTGCTATTGGGTGACGCGCCGGAGGTATCCTCTTCCAACATGGTTCATGGTCCTTTCAAACAGGGGTTTGGCGATCAGCTTCGAAGCACGATGAAGCGGCTGCCTTGCGCCGTACGCACCAGCAGCAGGACACCCTTGGCAAGGGACTTCTCGTTCAGAACTCTCGCCAATTCATCGACGGTCTTGATGGGATTACGGTTGACCTCGACGATCACCGCGCCGCCGACCAGGCCCGCTCGTTCCGCGGCGCTGCCGGCCTGCACTTCGGTAACTACGACGCCTTGCTCCGCCTTGATCTGGAGCTTGGCGGCCAGATCGGGCGTGAGATTCTGCGCCTCGATGCCGAGCTTCTCCAACGTCGAGCTGTTGACCGTATCGTCGCCGACAGCAACCGCATCACCGGTCGGCTCGGTGGGGCTGACCTTCAATTCCACGCGCTTGCCGTCGCGAACGACAACCACGGTCTGCGCCTTGCCGATGGGCGACTCTTCGACCAGCTCTTGCAGGTCTTGCGGGCGGTTCACGACCTTGCCGGCATACTCGATGATTACGTCGCCGGCTTTGAAGCCGACCTTGGCCGCCGGGCTTTCCGGGCTGACTCCCGAGACAAGCACGCCGTTGCGGGTCTTCAGGCCGAACTGCTGGGCCAACTCGTGGGTCAGAGCCTGGATCATCACGCCGAGTCGGGCCCGATGTACGGTTTCGCCGTCGGTCAGTTGCTTGGCGATCCACTTCGCCTGATTAATGGGGATGGCGAAGCCGATGCCTTCGTTGCCGCCGCTGTTGGAGGAAATCGCCGTGTTGATGCCGATAACTTCGCCGTCCAGGTTCACCAGCGGTCCACCGCTGTTGCCCGGATTGATGGCGGCATCGGTCTGGATATAATTCTCGCGCTCGTTCAAGCCAATCCCTCGGCCCTTGGCGCTAACGATGCCGGCCGTGACGGTGCCTTCCAATCCGAACGGGTTGCCCAGGGCGAGGACCCAATCGCCGACTTCCGCATCGTCGCTGTTACCCAGACGGGCTGCCGTGAGGTGATCTGCCCCTTCGATCCGCAGCACGGCCAGGTCCGCCTTGGGATCGGTGTGGACCTTGATGGCCTTGAATTCCCGACC
The DNA here is from genome assembly GCA_963709175.1 of uncultured Planctomycetia bacterium. GTDB lineage: Bacteria > Planctomycetota > Planctomycetia > Pirellulales > Thermoguttaceae > JANXQG01. Next base: position 234,096 of record CAVPVK010000015.1, on the reverse strand, counting down.
GTCGTGCAGGCGTACGGTGATCTCGCGGCCGTCGCGAACCACGTGGCTGTTGGTGAGGATGACTCCCGACGCGTCGATAATTACCCCCGAGCCTAGCCCGCTCTCGCCGTGTCGCGGCCCGTGGGGCAGCTCCTTGAAGAACTTCCGCAAGTCTGGGGCATTGCCGAAGGGCGTGCCGAACTGCTGCATCGGATCTTCGCCGGGCGTGCCGTCAAGCTTGACGGGCACGCCAGCTTCCGACTTGATCATCACCACCGCGGGTTGCACGGCTTTGGCCACCTCGCGGAAACTTGCCGATAACGCCCGGGCCGGTTCGGCGGACGGGCTCTTGTTTGCCTGGGGCGACACGGCTGCGATGCTCGCCAGCGATACAGCGAGCACAAGCCCGCAGGCGGCGGCCACGCGTGTCAGCCGCCCATTAAAGAACACACTTAGAAAACTACTCACAGCAATCTCCTTTCAGATCAGATTACAGCACGCCAGCGTCCCACAACGCGTGGGAAACTGCCTGCTGCGAACGGGGGAAAAGCAATGGTGAAAAGTCCCGTCATACGTTGCCTGGCGCATAGCGGCGGGCTGCCACCGCATGGCCCAATTCGTGCAGCAGCACGCAGCAAAGACGGCGAATACGAAAAGGGTCGCATTGACTGTCGACACCAGAACGGTGCCGGCCGCTAGCGATGTCAATGCGACCCAGGTGGGTACGATCACTAACGGCCAGGGCAGGAAGGCACCAATGCCGTTAAGCCGTCCAAGGTTCCGGGAATCTTTCATGAGTCTGCTTTCGATATTTGCGTTGAATTCACGCGGGAAAAGTCGTTAGCACCGGCATAAAGCACAAAGCGTACCGAACTTTGCGAGGAATGCCGAAATGGTTACCATGCCCGGGAATAAGGCTTCAACACGGAACTCGCGACTGCGCAGCATTGAGATGCTTCGGGACAAAACTCCACGGCGGGGCAAAATGCCCCAGCCGATGATTTCCCCCCCGATTTCCGCATCAACGTGATTCCGATCGACGCGGAGGGCCTAAGTGGCCGCAGGCCCGCGACCGCCGCGAGTCGCAGGCATTTGTTGGAGAATGGGATCCTCTCCGATGAACAGCCTTTATCGCTGGAAATTCACGATTCCCTTGGTGAACCTGCTCACGCTCCTGCTCGTTCAGCCTCACGTAGCGGGAACCCCGCAAAGCGCGGCACTCTTGGCAGTGTTCGGTTAGAAATCCAAGTGCAGGCGGCAGCCTAGCCCGTTGATGTCCCCGCCCGTGTTGTTCACGTACGTCAAGTGCGTGTAGACGTAGTTCACGATGAAGTGGACCTCGGGATTGATATACCAGTCCAGGCCGACCGTGATGTCGTTTTCCCAGCCGGCCTGCGTCCCGGACGACGATGTTAGGATTGGGTTCCCGGAAGCCAGGTCGAGGTAGCTGTAGCGGCAGATAAACTGCACGGGAGTGTGGTCGAAGAGCCAAGGACAGCCCGGCTGCCCTGCCGAGGGCTGAACGACCTGCCGCTGCCAAGTCCCGTCTTTCTTGTCGTAGCAGCGATGATCGTCCGGATTCAGGAAAAACCCACCCTCGACATAGAGGGCCTGATAGGTGACGTCGCCGCGGGGATCGGAAAAGACTCCCCCACTGTACTGCTCGTAGACGTTGGTTCCCCGCGCAAGCTGGTATTCGCCGGACATGGAAAACCTGCCCTGTACCATGGCAATCTCGGTATCCACGATCTGTATCGGATCCGAGGTATAGAACTGGCCGGTCGCGATAATGTTCGGGATCTCTGAGGAGCCGCCGCCGGCACGCACCAGGGGACGATTGGCCGTCGTGAAGTTATTGTCGTCGGTGCCGCCGTAGCTGTAGCCGATCCCCAGGTGCAACAGCCGCCGGCCTTCGTCCTCGTAGACCGGTAAGCACGTCAGCCGGCCCGTGGCCGCGTATTCGCCAGGGCCCGAACCGAAGGCAAAGGGCGTCATCGTTTCCTTGCCGACACGGGTTAGCGCGATCGCGGCCGTTATCCGATCGTCACAGTACGTGTTGAAGGCCATCACTCCGTCGACATAGTTGAACGGGTTCAAGAAGGCGTCGTTGCCGGGCGAGTACTCCATGTAGTACCAGTTGTTGGAACTGGTCGAGTGCTCCAGGCCAATGGGCTGGTTGAAATGGCCCAACCGGACGTTTCCCACAATGGGCAAGTTTTTAAAGGTCACAAAGAAGTCGGTCAAGCCGACGCTGCCGACCTGCGTCGACGTGTCCTCGTTCGACACGTCCTGGATGTTGGCAAAGTTTACCTCGGTGACAAAGTCGACATTCTTTCCGATCGTCCCGTCGGCTCGCAAACGCGCCCGGCGCATATCGGCGCCGTCCTGCAAGAGGAAGGGCAGGTTGTCCGATTGCTGGTACCAGGTGTTATCGAAGTCAAATCGGCCGCCGACGTGCAGGCGGAACGCTTTATCCGGGCTCTCCAAGACGGCGCCGTTGTCCCAGAAAACATTCAACCGCGGCCTGGCGTCGGCATCAGAAAGGTCGGACGGGGAGAGACGGCTTGCGCCGGCATCGGTTGTCGGCGTGCCGAGTGTGCCTTGGCCGGTGCTGCCGCAAGCCGACTCCGGAAACCAGTGAGCGAAGGCGGCCGGGTCGAGCGGGGTCCAATTGTCAGGAAATGGTTCGATTGCCCCCGCCCAAGCATGGCACATAGCGACACAGACCAAGGCCCCAATCGCGACGATTGTAGTTGGGAGGTGGCGCACCGCTTTTTTCGTTGCTATCGAGCTCTCACGGAACAAAGCCTACCATCTTAAAAATCGCTATCGTCGGCAGCGGCGGAAGTGCTTCACATTTTTTCGTTATCGCCAATTTGCCTGGTTCGTTTCACCGGCAGATTATCGCCTGTGCCGTATTTGACGGTTGTGACGGGCGCAGGCGCGGCCGGGCAAATGCACCACGTTCTTCCAGTCATTGACCTGAGGCGAGACATTGCGGACGCTGGCGACGATTGGATCGGCGGCGCACAGCCAAGCTGCCAGCATCGGCAGCGAGCCCGTTGTCAGGAAGAGAACGGGATTCGTGGCACTCCTGGCGATCCCCCCTAACGGTAGCCAGGGACAGGAAACTGCCACTGACGTATAGTTGATAAACTGTCGTTTGACTTACCAAGGTCCTTGTGATTCAATGAAGTTCTCCTGTGGCTCTTCGCAGTGATGGAAGGTTGGCGAATTTGACGACGGCTTTGGATACGTTTACTACCTTAGAGCAGTATCTCGCCGCTCCCGACGACGACAAGCCGCAGGCGCTCGCCCGGCTGCTGGGAGACCTGCGCAAACTGATTGCAGAGGAAGCATGGGAGGAGGCCGCTTCGACCCTCCAACGGGCCGTCACGCCCCGTGGCGACTTCACCGCGCTCCAGTCGCTTTACCGCATCTACGGCCGGCTAAAAGGCCATCTCCCGCAACGGCCCGCCACGAAACTTGCCATCCTGGGCGGTTTTACCACAACTCAGCTTGCCCAGACCATCGAACTGGCCTCGTTTTCTATGGGCGGCGGGGTGGAAACACTCGAAGCCGACTATGGCGTCTATCGGCAGGAGATTCTCGACCCGGATTCGGCGCTTTATCGATTCCAGCCCGATGTTGTCTACCTGGCCACCAGTTGGCGGGATTTGATCCACCGCCCCTCCTTGGACTTGGGAAAAGCGGGGGTCGCCGCGTTGGTCGATGCGGAGTTGGCCGATTGGTCTACCCTTTGGCGGACGGCCCACGACCGCTGCGGCTGCCTGGTCGTGCAAAATAGCTTCGATCGTCCGGCATGGCGGCAAATGGATAACCACGAAATGCGGCATCCGGCCGGCCTTTGGCGTTTTATCAGCCGCGTAAACGACGCCATGGCCGATAACGCCCCGCCTTACGTCGTGCTGCATGACGTCGATAGCCTCGCAACCGTCGCCGGGCGGCGAAACTGGAGCGACGACCGCTTCTTCTACCACGCCAAGCTGCCCTGCGCCCCGATCACCTCGTCGACTACGGCTTCAGCGTGGCCTCGGTGCTGGCGGCGCGATTGGGCCTGACCAAGAAGTGCCTGGTCCTCGATCTGGACAACACCTGCTGGGGCGGCGTCATCGGCGACGATGGCCTGGGCGGCATCCGCCTGGGGCAAGGCGACGCCGAGGGCGAGGCCTTCGTGGCCTTCCAGCAGTACGCCAAGGCGTTGAAGCAACGCGGCGTCCTGCTGGCCGTTTGCAGCAAGAATGAGGAGCGGATCGCCAGGGAGGTCTTCGAGAAGCACACCGAGATGGTGCTGCGGATGGATGACATCGCCTGTTTCGTCGCCAATTGGAATGATAAGGCGGCCAACCTCCGCGAGATCGCCCGGCGGCTCAACATCGGCCTGAACTCCCTGGTTTTCGTCGACGACAACCCGGCAGAGCGGGCCTTGGTGCGACAACTGGCCCCTGAAGTGGCCGTGCCAGAAGTGCCCGACGATCCGGCCAGCTTCATCGAGGCCATCGAGCCCTACTGCTACTTCCAGACGCTGGCGATCGCCCAGGAAGACCTGCAGCGGGCCGAGTACTATCGCAGCAACGCCCGGCGCGAGGAGGCTCTCAGCGGCTCGGCCAACGTGGAGGAGTACCTGCGGTCGCTGGCGATGACGGCCCGCATCGGCCCGGTCACGGCGATGTCGCTGGAGCGGACCGCCCAGTTGATCAACAAGTCGAACCAATTCAATCTCACCACGCGACGGCGGTCGGCGGCCGAGGTCTCGGCCCTTGCCGCCGATCCCCAGTGGCTTACCCGCACCGTGTCGCTCACCGACCGCTTTGGTGACAATGGCCTGATCGGCGTGCTGCTGGCCAAGATCGAGGGCGACGACCTGGTCATCGACACATGGCTAATGAGCTGTCGTGTCTTGAAACGCGGCGTGGAGACGCTCTTGAACAACAACCTCTGCCGCTGGGCAGCCGCCCGCGGGCTGAAGCGAATTTGCGGCGAGTACCTTCCTACATCAAAGAACGATCTGGTCCGCGAGCATTATGCCGGACTAGGATACACCAAGACCTGCGACGACGGCGCCGGGCGGACCCGCTGGGAACTGCGGCTATCGGCAGATTGGCGGCCGCAGCCGGTTTTGATCGAGGAGCAAGAATTTCATGAGTGATATCCGCGCCGAGACCCAGGAGGTCTTCCGCCAGGTTTTCGACGATCCGGAGATCGTGCTCCGCGACGAGATGACGGCAGACGACATTCCCGGCTGGGATTCGCTGACCCACATCAATCTCATGGTGGCCGCGGAAAAACGGTTCAAGATCAAGTTCGCTACGGCGGAGATCTCCCGGCTCAAGGAGCCCGGCCAGAACGTCGGCACGCTGCTGGCCCTGATCGGCAAGAAAACCGCGCGAGCTTCATGAATCCCTCAGCCGTCGAGTTCAATGTCGCCGGGATCGAGTTCATCGCGGCCGTGCTGGCGGCAGCCTCGTTTTTCTTCTGGCTGCCGACAGTCCGGTTCCGCCAGGCGATCTGGTCCTGCGGCAATCTTTTTGTCGTCTGGTTGCTGCTGCCCAACCAGACTTCGCTGCTCGTTTTGCCGATCTTTCTGGCGAGCGGCTACGCCATGGCCCTGCTGCTGCGGAGGCGGCCCTCGACATGGCTGCTGTCGGGCTACCTCACGTTGCTGGTGGCGGCCTTTCTGGTGCTCAAGCGCTACCCGGTCCTCGACTGGGTGCTGCCGCCGGCGCTGCTGGGATCGCCCCTCGTAATTCTCGGCATTCCCATCCGCGACGGCGTGCTGGAACACGTCGTGCGGATTACCGGGCTGAGCTACATGCTCTTCCGCCAGATCCACTTTCTGGTCGATGCCGCGCAGGGTCAGATCGAGCGGCCTTCGTTCTGGTCGTACCTCAATTACCAGGTTAACCTCTTCACCATCCTTGCCGGGCCGATCCAGCGTTACCAGGATTTCGACGAGCAATGGCGGTCACTCGAGCCGGCGCTGGCCGATCCGCAGGAGCTGCTGCAAAACTGCATGCGGCTTCTGCTGGGAGTGTTGAAGATCGGGCTGGTCGCGCCGTTCTTCTACAAAGGCTGGGACGAAGTCCTCGTCGCAGTGGTCAATCATCGCGTGGCGGGCTGGAGATTTATCGTCGAGTTCCTGGTCGTTTTCTATTTCTATCCGCTCTATCTCTATTTCAATTTCGCCGGTTACTGCGACATCGTGATCGCCGCCGGCCGCTTCTTCGGCATGAAGCTGCCGGAGAACTTCAACCGGCCCTATCTGGCCCGTAACGTGATCGAGTTCTGGACCCGCTGGCACATTACGCTGGGCACGTGGATCCGCGACTACCTGTTCATGCCCATGTACAAGCCGGTGGTGGAGCGCTGGCCGAAGCGGGCCCCGTCGCTAGCCTGGATCTTCTATTTCCTGGCCTTCGTCGTGGCGGGGGCCTGGCACGGCACGACGCTGAATTACCTCTTGTATGGCGCCTGGCAGGGCATGGGCTGCTCCGCAACAAAGGTGTACGAGAACTGGCTGCTCGCTCGATTCGGCCGCAAGGGGCTCCGCGAATACCTGCACTCGTCGTGGATCCGCGCGGCGGCGATCTTCCTGAACCTGCAGTTCCAATGCGTCTCGATGCTGATCTTTTCGCAGCGGGACGTTGGCGACGTGTGGCTGATGTTGCGAAATCTGTTCTTCACCCTGACGGGACATTCTTACTGAGGCAAACGAGGCAAACCATGAATCCGGAACGGCGAACTCTGGCCCAACGTTGGGAATCGTTTACGCGCAAGCATCCGTTTCTTTATTTCCTGCTGCTGTTGGTCGTAGGGCTATTGACCGGTCCGCTGATGATCGCCGCCAACCACGCGACGGCCGTGCTTTACAAGGATTTCTGAGACGTAATGGACTTGCAAACAAAAGCCTGGACAACCGCCCGCTTCTGGCAGCCGCTGGTCTGCGTGAGCCTGCTGACGGCCATTGGCCTCTCGGCAGTCCTAGTGGAGACGGCCGTTCACGACGAGGCCTTCGGCGTCTGGATGGACATCCAATGGTCCAAGGCCAACGATACGGTCAACGAATACCGGCGGCAATATCTCGACACCGAGGATCGCGTCGTGCTTGAGGACGTTGCCGATCTGGATCCCAGTTCGGGCGGCGTCTACTTTTTCGGCGCGTCGAACATGAAGTGGGCGATGCGTGCGCCCGATCTGCCGCAGGGTCAGCGAAAGCTCGTCCACAACTTCGGGGCAGGGGAGGGCTCGCCCCATTTTCATCGCCAATTCACCGAATACCTGGTCAAGCACAAGCGAATCCTGCAGGCCGGGCCGGAGAAGACCCTGATCGTGTACGGCACGAGTTTCATCAACGCCAAGCCGGCCAACGACAGCCCCACGACCGTTTTTTCCAATATGTGGCGGCGCTACGGACTCTATGACTACGATTTCCGCAAAGGCATCGAACCGGTGCTTATCAGCCGGCCATGGGACACGTACATCCTGGAAAAGGCCCGCGCGACGAGTTTCGTGCAAGGGCTGATCGATCGCGCCGGGCGGCTGGCCGTTCCCAAGGCCCTGCGGCGGCGGAACACCAATAAGAACGCGGCCGTCTATGCCGCGGACTACAAGAAGCGAATGGGGGAAAACTGGGAGGAGGGAATCGAGCAGCATCGCCGCGAGCTGCAGGAATGGTACGACTACGTGCACGGCAAGAACATGCAGTTCGCTATCGTGCTGCTGCCGCTGGCCAGTTGGCATCGCCCGTTGCCCTATCCGCCCAAGTATCGCGCCATGATCGAGGACTTTTGCAAGGCCAACGGCGTGCCGTTGATCGATTACAGCAAGCTCTTGACGGACGACGAATTCGACGATCACATCCACGTCAACGCGCAGGGGTTGGAGAGGACCGACGCAGCGCTGATGAAGGTCGCGCGGGAGTTTTTGCAGAAAAAGGGCGTTTGGCCTGCGGAGTAACGCGGAGTTGCCGCGTCCCTGAGGAGAACGGAGTCTATTCCGTTCTCCTCAGGGACGCGCCAACTCGACAGTCGTCAGCACGGCGATCGGAAAATCCGCTAGAGCGTTGGCCACCGGAATACGAGAATCCTCGAGCGAGATAACCTGACCAGTAAACAAGTTCGTCAACGCGGAGGATGTCACGTCTCCCACGGGGACTTGCGTGTCCTCCCAGACGACGGAGCCCAGGGGTGGCGGCGGCAGGGAGTCCGACGCCGACAGCGTCAATGCCGCGATTCGGCATGGAGCAATCACTATGGCAACTTTCCGTCCTGACTTTGAACGTGACCGGCAGGCCCGAGCGAAAGCGCATATATGCTTTGCCCGCGGGCCGTCGACGTCCAGTGGCAGATAGTCTCCCCCCTGGAAGAGATCGGGATGTTGTCGGCGGAGTTGGAGAACCCTCCAGATAATGAAGAGTTTTAGGCGGGGGTCGCGCGGGTCCTGGGCAAGCTGGCGGGAGAGAGTCTGCAGCGAGCGCTCATTGCAGCCGACCTCCTGACGAAGTTGCTCAAGCAGTTTCCGGCGAAGCTCATAACACACCGGTCGGCGGTTGTCCGGGTCGACCAGGCTGAAGTCCCATAACTCTTGACCCTGGTAAATATCGGGCACGCCGGGCGCGGTCAGCTTCAACAGCGTTTGCGACAGGGCGCCATACAGGCCCCAGTTGACGATCTGGTTGTGCAAACGCTGGAAGTCCGACAGGAATCGGTTCTTAGGATGGTCGTTAAGCGCGGCGGCGACAAACTCACGAACGGCGGCGTCATATTCCAAATCGGGATTCATCCAACTCGTATGGACCTTCGCTTCGTGGGTGGCCTTCTCCATGTAAGCCGTCATGCGACCGGCCAGCTCCTGCAAGTCTTGGCCGCGGGGCGGCGTCAGCGGCCATACGCCGACCAGGCTCTCGTAGAAGAGGTATTCATCGTTGCGGCTCGGAGCCGGCTGGCCCTCCACTTCGCGGCGACGCCGCCGGTTCAGACGCGCCCAGCGATTGACCGCTTTGCGCCACACGTGCGGGATTTCCGAGAGCACATTGATCCGCGCCCGAGCGTCTTCGCTGCGCTTGGTGTCGTGCGTGGATGTGCCGGTCAGCGACCACGGCCAGGCAGCTTGCAGCAGGAGATTATGGCGATGGAAGTCTTCGATCGTACTGACTCCGTGGAGCGGATCGCGGCCGACTTCGTCCAGCGATAGCAAGGGGAAGTAACGATAAAATGCCGTGTCCTCAACTCCCTTGGCCATGACGGGACTGGTCACTTGCTGCACGCGCCCCACGAACAGATCTCGCTCGTGGCGGCCCGCTTCGTCCAGGTCGGGCGGGCGTTCCAGGAGGAGCACGTCTCGTATGAAGTCGAACAGAGCGGCGTCGGTGGCGCGGTTGCGGCGCTTCGCCTGTGCCACCGCGCGGCAAACGACTTGCCGGTCGCGGTCGGAAACGTGGCCTTCGCGAATGTACGTGCGGTAGACGGGAAAGCAGGCAATGATCTCTCGCAGTGCCGCTCGCAACGAATTGAGGGTGAAGTCCCGCGAGCCCCGATGCCGCTCGGAAATACGGTTGAGCCGGTGGGCAAGCAATTGCAGATCGCTCGACATGGCCGCGCGAAAGATCAGCAGCTTCGACTGGTGCGCCACCTCGTGGAAGTCGAGCCGCTCGTCGATAAAGCGGCTGTAGATCTTGGTCAGCTCGGCCAATCCGGCCGGATCGACGAACAACCCGCCCACAGAATTCAGAAAATCGTAGCCCGTAGTGCCTGCCAGCAGCCAATCGTCGGAAAGCGTCTCATCGCTGCCGAGAATTTTTTCCACGACGACGTAGAGCGGAAGCGCCGCGCGCTCCGTGCACGTCAGTTCCGTCACGCTGAGCACGAACGCCGGTTCAATGTCGCTCCATGACGGCGCCTGTTCGGGCAGCACGTCGGGCGGCCGATGGGCCGGGTCCGACATGCGTTGGTACAGGTCCTTGCCGAGGGCCACCAGGTATTCCCTCTGCAAGCGCCTCAGGTACTCCGTCGGATCGTAAAGTCCGTCGATATGATCAATGCGGAGACCGCTGACATCGCCGCGGACGAGCAAATCGAACACTAAGCGGTGGCTCTCCGCAAAGACTTCGGGGGCCTCCGTGCAAACGGCTGCCAACTCGTTGATGTCGAAAAAACGCCGGTAATTAATCTCGTCGGCGGCCGCCTTCCAATGCGAGAGGCGATAGACCTGGGCGTCGAGCAATTTGTCGAGGCTGTCGTAACTGTGCGGGTCTTCGGGCTTTCCGTTGAGTTGCTGAACGTTGCGGCCGATGAATTCCGCTACGGCCGGCGCTCGACCCGTCAGCGCCCGCAACCGATCCTTGATGACTTCTTTTTCACGCTGTCGTTCGGCAACGCTGCTTGGGCTGACATCCGTCCGCTCGGGCAGGTGTTCCAGCGCGGTAATGATGCTTTCCAATTCGCGAACTTCCTCGGAGTCCGGCGGCTGGCTTTCCTTGAGCGCATCCAGCCCGGGCGCCAATATCGTCCGATACGTGCGGGGGTCCAGCGGCAGCAGCGACTGGTAGCACCGCAGGAAGAACGCTCCCTCTCGATACTCCAGCTTCAACTGGCCCGATTCGAGGGCCCGTCCGTACTGATCGCCGAGGATCGGCCAGAGGATCCGGTTGCGCAACTCCTCTTTGACCGGGCGCCAATCGATGTCGAAGTAGGCCGCGTGCGGCGAAGCGGGACCATTTTCCAGCACGTCGTTCCACCAAGGATTTTCGCCGGGCGTCGCGCTCATGTGATTCGGCACGGTATCCAGGATCTGGCCCATCGCGCGGCCCTGCAAAGCCTCGACCATCGCCCGATAATCGTTCTCGTCGCCCAACTCCGGATTGAACTGCGCGTAGTCGACGATCGCATATCCGTTCGGAGATCCGGAACGGGCCTTTAAGTAGGGCGAGCCATAGAGGTGGCTGACGCCCAGATCGTCCAGGTAGGGTACGAGGTCTGCCGCGTCGCGGAACATCACTTTTCCCGGCTCGAACTGAATGCGGTAGGTCGCCGTGGGCCGACAACGGCGGCTAGCGGCCGTCTGCGCCACGGTTTGAGCGATCCATTGTGCCCACGCGGAAACATCGCTCATGAGGACCCTCCGCCGTCGTCGAAGACCAGCAACTCGTGGGGCAGCGCGTGATCCAAAGGACGACCTCGAACACGATCCCCCCCGTAGCGAGCATCTTCCGTGCTCAGCAGCAGGTCTTTGCCCTCCAGCGGCAGCGCGGCTATCGACACTTCCTGCGTCGTAAGGTTTGCCGCGGCCAAGATCGCTTCGTCTCTACCCCGCCGCACAACCAGCAGGGACGGATGGTCGGAAAGCGAGTCGTTCACCAGTTGGGCGACCGTATGCTGCCGGTCGCGCAGGGCCGGCCAGCGCCGGCGGGCCGCCAGCAAATCCTGATACAACTGCCGAAGCTGTGCCTCCGCCGAGCCGTCCGGCCATGCCCAGGCAAGCTTGGCTGCGAGGAAGGTCCGAGAGTCCAAGGGATCGGGAATGTCCGCTCCCCAGCGGAAGTCACTGGCGAACTCCTGGCGGCGGCCCTGACGCACCGCCTCGACAATAAGCGGATCGTCGAACGAGCAGAAAAAGGGAAAAGGTCTTTGCTCACCATACTCTTCGCCCATGAACAGCAACGGCACGCACGGCGAGAGCAAAAGCAAAGCGCAGGCAAGCCGTTGCGAGGCGGGGCCGAGGATAGTGCTCAGGCGATCCCCGCGAGCGCGGTTTCCGATCTGGTCGTGGTTCTGTAGGCAGACGACGAATCGCGTGCGGTCGGTCGCACCCACACGATTGCCGTGGCGGCGGAGTCGAAAGCGGCTATAGCAGCCGTCGTACACGAACACGTCGTTCAGTGCCTTGGCAAGCTGCGCCGGTTCTCCAAAATCCAGGTAATAGCCGTCCCGCTCGCCGGTCAACATCGCGTGAATGCTGTGATGAAAATCGTCGCTCCAAACGCCGTCCAGCCCAAGGCCGCCCTGCGCCGGCGAACGGACCAGGCGGACGTCGTTCTGATCGCTTTCCGCGATGACATGGACGATCCGCCGCGCGCGAGCCGCCTCGTCCTGCACCGCCGCTTGGATCTCCGCGAGAATATGCCATGCGCCGAAGTCGTAGATGGCGTGAACCGCATCGAGCCGCAGACCGTCTACATGGAAATCGCGGACCCAGGTCCGCGCGTTGTCAACAACGAAGTCCCGCACCGCATCGCTCTGCCGCCCGTCGTAATTAACGGCCGTTCCCCAGGGCGTACGATAGTGGTCGGTGAAATAGGGTCCAAAGTTAGCAACGTAATTTCCCTCGGCCCCCAGATGATTGTAGACGACGTCCAGGATCACGGCCAAGCCCGCCTGATGGGCGGCGTCGACGAGCCGTTGCAGGGCCCGCGGGCCGCCATAGCTGTTCTGCACGGCGTAAGGATAGACGCCATCGTAGCCCCAGTTGCGCTCGCCCGGGAATTGGGCAACGGGCATCAGCTCAATCGCCGTAACGCCCAGCGACGCCAGTTGCGGCAGACGGGCTGCAACCGCTTCCAATGTGCCCTCCGGCGTGAAAGTCCCCACGTGCAATTCGTAGATCACCAGCTCCTCGCGGGCAACACCGCGCCAAGCCGCGTCCGACCAGCGGTACGATTCGGGGAAGAAGACTGCGGAGGCGCGATGAACCCCTTCCGGTTGCCAGCGCGATGCCGGGTCGGGATATTCGCGACCGTCGGCCAGCTTGTAGACATACGGCAATCCTTCCTCGACCTGCGACTGCCGATGGGTGAAATAGCCGCAGCTCTCGGGCGTCGTAGCGCGTTCTTGGCGCCCGCCCGATGGGAAAGTCACCAACGACACCGCTGTAGACGACGGCGCCCAGATGCGCCACACGACGCTGCCGTCCGACAGGCGCAAGGCACCTTGGGGATGCGGGCCGTTCTCTTGCACTGCGCTGCCTTCCGTCGTTCCTGGTACGAATCAACCTTTTCCATTTAAGTATTTCCGGACCACTAATGTCGGTCAAGGCTCCTTTCCCAGCGGACGCGACGCATCTAGCGGATTGCCTATCGTGGGGGTTGTCGGTGTCGATAAATATATCGATGGTTGCCGTTTACGACAAACAACGACGGGCGGAAACCGATTGTATGGCAGAATTGCGAGGGGCACGTCTGCGCCTTGCCTTATGGCTTCGGGCAGGCAATCTCCAAATAATCCGCCACGGGCCGGGCGGCTTCGCGCCACTGCTGGTGGGAAATCTCCACGGGTCTGGCTGCCGCCTTATCGGCGTCCGAGAGGCGCAGATCGCCGCATTCGGCCAGCACGATGATGCGATCGTTGCTGTCGCCCAGGCGGCGGCGCAACCGCTGCGGCGTCCCCAGTCCATAGGCCACGTGACCCGAGCCACAGATTACAACCGCCTTGCGACCATGGCCCGTCGCGGAACGCAGATAGTCCGCCAGCACGGCCGACATGGCTTCGTCGCGGCAGATCTGGGCCTCGATCATCGGACGCAATCGCTCCGGCGTAGCCGCCATGTGCACCATCATCTGGGCTGTCAGGATCCTTTCGTAGGCGGAATCGTGGAAATCCATTTCCGCGGGAAGTTGCCGGCGGAACTTCGGCTCGAGCCGCTGGATGCCGGCCAGCGCCACGGCGTGAATGGTCGCCAGAGCGGGACTGAGGCCGACCACCGGAGCCTTGGCGTCGCGGGCCGCCTCCAGCACGCCGCGGTACTGCTTGTAGTTGGGCCAGCGCCGGGCCCAATCGATGGCGGCTGCCAGTCCGTCGAAATCGATCTCGCCGCAGTTGAAACGGTCGATGCTCGCCTGCTGGGAACTCTCCAGTGGTTCCAGGGCCACAACCAAGGCCGCTGGGGTACCCGGCACTCCTGGTTCGCGGGCCAGAGCGGCGATCAGCCGGGCCTGTGTGTCGTGATGCCGCTGGATGGTGTGCCGTTCGCCAAGATAGACCACCCGAGCGGTGCGCAAGTCGTCGATCATCCGGGCGTATTCGACCGGTTCACCCTGGCAAGCATCGATCCAAACCAAAGGCCGCACGGCCGCGACGGATGCCGCGGGAAGCCAAGCCAACAGCAGCGCAATGCCGACCGCGGATCCGCGCAGATCGATCATGGCTACTCCTCCAGTTTCAGCGGCCGAATCCAGATATTGCGAAAGCGGACGGCCGAATTATGATATTGCAGTGCCAAGGGACCGCTCGATTCAAACGAGTCGTAGGTGGCCACCGCGCGATGCTTCATCGGCCCCAGCGAGGCCTTGTGGAGTTGCACCAGGACGCCGTTCCAAAAGGCCGTGAAGTAGGCCGGTCGCACGACCCGTTTGCCTTCGAACCGCGGCGACTGCCAAACGATATCGTAGGTCTGCCACTTGCCCGGCTTGCGAGCGGCGTTGACCATCGGCGGCGTTTGACCATAGATGGCGCCCGCTATGCCGTCGGCATAAATCAGGCTGTCGTGCGACTCGATAATTTGCAGTTCGTACTTGCCGAGGAAGAGGATGCCGCTGTTTCCCCAGTTCATGGAATCGCCGTCGGCCTTGGCGGGTGTGACCCATTCGACGTGGAGCTGGCAATCGCCGAACGACCGCTTGGTCCGCAGTTCGCCCGTCTTAAGGATATTGATTGCGCCGTCCTCGAGTCCCGCGGCGTTTCCGCCGGTCCACTGGTCGAGATTGCGGCCGTCAAAGAGCACGATGGCGTCGGCTGGCGGCTGCCCCGGCTCTCGACCGGGGGAAACCCGCGGCGGCTGCGGACGGTCGCGGTCATGAACCCGCCACGGCGAGCCCGGCAAGAATGGAGTGTCCGTATAGCCGGGGCGGTCCGCGGCAACCAACCAGGCTGGCAGCAGCAGGACCGCGGTCGCCAATACGATATTACGGAGTAGCACGACGCACGGCGGGCGCAACATGGAACCGATCTCCTTGGCAGGTGGTACGGGAGGATAACCGCGGACAAGGTGAGTATAATCGGTCGTTACTTCGCCGGCAAAGGGGCGTCAGTCAGTTTCCATACGTCGCCGACCTTCGTCGCCGACCACTGCACCTCGCCCGCCGGTTGGCCCGTCTTGGCGTCCTTGACGACGACGGTCACCTTGGCCGAATCGCCGTTTTGGACCGGTTGCTTGGCCTGGTAGCGGTACGCCGTGTAGCGCTGGAGCGCCTCTTTTGAGGGTTCGTGCCCCTGGGCAAAGATCTTCTTGGCAAGTGGCAACTCGCCCGGCGAGGAAACGCGATCGTCGATGTCCCTCACCAGCCAGGTGACGTGCTGGTCGATGGAAATATCCGGATTCATCGGCGGCGAGCGGTCGCAACCTCCCATAAGAAAACCGGCCACAATAAGGCTGGTAGAAACAGCGAATCGCCAGGTTCTTGGGGAATTGTTGCGCATGAAGATTCTGCTCCTTTAACTTTACCACCACCTTTGTAAGGCGCAGCGCAGCGATTGTCCATCCCCAGGGCGATACGAACGAATTGCTATTACTAGAAGGTCGAAGCATCGACTGGTTGACCGTCGTTGATACAGCTCAGGCGGCGATGGGTTTCCAGGTCGATGCCATAAGAAATTGCGCGCACCGAACCGTCGCAGAACACCGTGTCGAAGCTGGTGATGTGGGCGCTGCCGAAGGTGTCGGCGTTGGTGTAGCCCGGCATGTCCCGAAACGGCTGCCAGCCATTGCCCGACCGGTTCGTGTCGTTATTGTAGCCGGAATACAGGCTTTCGTTATCGGCCGGATCGGTGCCGTTGAAATAGGCGTTGGGGTTGAGGTATTTCTCGCCGAGCATGTAGGTATTGCTGGGACCGTCGAAAATCATCGCCAACGTAACCTGGCTGCGGAGATAGCTGATGCCCTGGCAGACGGTCGAGAGATCGGGCCAGGCGTTTTGAGCCGTCCACGCGTCGCCCTGGGCGATCGATTGCGGCCCTTGCACCGTGTAGGGGTAATAGGGATAGGGATAACCGGAATTGGCGGCGTAATCGGTCTTGGCCGCATGCGCTGCCAGATTCGAATTATAGGGGGCGTCCGAGGTCGAGACTTCAACGACCGACCGCCGCCGCGTGGGACAGTTGAAGATCGGCATCGGCGTGGCGATCCTCTCCGCGTTGATCACCATCTTTTGCGCATCGGTCATGCCCGCTCCCATGCGGAAGAGAGGATCCTGATCGAGGTAGGGCAGGATCGTATAACACCAGCCACCGGGCTGATTGGGACCCGTGCCACGATCGGGATCGCCGACGAGGTACCATCCCCAGCCGCCCGAGGGAAAAAAGCCGTTAGCCTCGTGATGGGCAAGCATGGCAATGCCGAGCTGCTTGAGATTGTTCTTGCACTGGGTTTGCCGCCCCGCCTCTCGCGCCGACTGCACGGCAGGCAGCAGCAGGCCGACAAGCATGCCGATAATCGTAATGACAACGAGAAGCTCGACCAGGGTAAAACCGTGCAGGGACCGGTGCGATGAGAAGTGGGCTGCGTTGGTCGAACTTCGTGTGGTCATGTCGATTTGGAGCGCGGAGATTAATCGCCGCGTTAGTTCGAGCACCACGTTGGGCGCCATGTAATCATCGTCGTGGTCGGCGGAGGCGTTTTTTTCTGATACAAGTTCCAAAGGCCCTCGGCCGACAAATACGGGAATAAATTCCTGCACTGCAAAGGGCCGCCAGCAACAGAACGGCCGCGCCCGGCTCCGGAACCGCTGCAATCGCGGCCGGATGGCCGACCTCCGCCGGCGCGGCGGCTGCCGTGGGATCGAAAACGAATATACCGCCCGCCCCGACGGTCAAGCTCGTCCCGTCGGGTAGGGCGGTGTTGGAAGCCGCGATCAGCGTACCGCCTTCAATCGTCGTACTGCCTGTGTAGGTGTCATCGCCGGAAAGAACCTGAGTGCCGGCGCCCAGTTTGACCAACGCCAGCCCACTGCCGTCTTGGATTTCGCCTGCGAACGCGCCGCTGCCGCCATTGACGCCCAGATACATCGTGCCGGCCCCGTTATTGCTGAAAACCCCGCCGCTGTTGCCGTTCAAGGCGTCAAAGTAGACATCCCCCTGGCTGCCTACGGTTGCGTTGTTAATGGTCAGAGAGCCGAGGTTGCCGGTGCCGGTCTTCAAGTAGCTGCTCAACCCGCCTTCGAAGTCGGCCAGCCCTCCGGCCGACTGATTGAACGTCACGGCGTTGCCGCCGTTCGCAAAATAGATCGAGGCGGATCCCGTGCGGAGGAACGTTCCTGCTCCGGTAATGACTGGGGAAGTCTGCGTCCAGCGGTAATACGTCCCGTTGTTACTATCAAGCTGGAGAGTGCCTCCGGCAGAAATGGCAAAGCCGCTCGACCAGTTGATATCGTTGGCGGTCTCGCCGTCGGTATTGATCACCAACGCGCCGCCGCTGATCGTCGTGGCGCCGCCGTAGCTGTTCGAACCGCTGAAAACCTGTGTGCCCGTGCCCGTCTTATTAATCGACCATTGCTGGCCAGCCCCCGCGCTGGAAATGACTCCGGCCCAGGTGCCGCTGCCGCCCGCGGCGCCCAACTCAAGCGTGTCGCCCTGTTCGTAAGGAGCCAGCAAGGTGCCCGATCCCGCCAGCGCATCGAAGGGAACGATGAAGCCATTGCCGTTGGTGCCATCGGTATAGAACGACGCGCCAGCGGCAATCTTCAACGAGCCCAGGTTAGTCGATGCAATGATATTGGACCAATTATTGGCGGTCCAATTCCCTGCTTCGATGTCGAGCAAACCGCCGGCCGACATGTTGGTCGTGAATGTCTGCGAACTACCGTTGCCGTAATAGTTGCTGGTGCCGGTTTTGACCACGGTCCCGGCGCCGGTAAACGTGACCACATTGCTGTTGACCTGGGAATTGCCCGTCGCCAGTTGCGTGACTGCCCCAGCGGCCGTGTTGACAGTTCCAGCCGGGGGCGAGACGCCGGCGAACGTCAGCGTACCGCCATTGACCACGGTGCCGCCGCCGTAAGTGTTGTTTGCCACGAGCGTCAGCATGCCGGGACCATTCTTGAAAAGGCCGCCAGTGCCGCCCACCGCGCTGGACAACGTGAGATTGGTCGCGGCATTGTCGACCTGGATCGTGCCGCTCGTGCTGAGTGTCACCGCCCGATCCGTGCCGGGAGCGATGTCCGTGCCGGCATACTCCAGGGCCCCGTTGTCCAAGTGGATGGCGCTGCCCGCGCCGAACGGGCTGTTGACTCCCATATTGGCGATCGAGAGAACGGCCAGGTTGCCACCGCTGATCGTGACATCGCCGCCAAAGCTGTTCGCCGAATTGCCCAGAGTCAGGCCGCCCGGCCCCGCCTTGGCCAGTCCGGACACACCGCCGATGGAACCAAAAAGCGTGAGTATCGTGCCCGGATTATCGACCCGCACGATGCTGCCGCCGTTATTGAAGGTGATCGTGCGATCGGTCGAAGGCGTGGCGTCGCTGCCCGTATATTCCAGCGTCCCGCCGCCGAAGGCCAGGCTCGTGCCTGCGCCCAGCGGACTGTTCTGACCGCCGTTGGCGATGGAATCGACCGCAACCGCCCCACCGTTGAAATTGACGGGGCCCGTAAAGCTATTGACGTTGGCGATGGTCAGGGTCGCCATGCCGTTCTTGGTCAAGCCGGTGCTGCCAGTGATGGCGCTGGTTCCCTGCAACGTATATGCCAGGCTGTTATTACTGAAAGTGACGCTGGCCGGAGTAACGTTGGAGCCGTTGATGGCGACCGTGCCGCCACTGGCCGAATCGTCAAAAACCACCGGCAGGCCATTGGAATAAGTGCTCGGCGTGCCGCCCGCCCCGCCGATCTGCCAATTCTGGGTGCTCGTATTCCAGGCCGTGCCTTTGGCCCCAGTCCAATAGGGGGCATTCGTGGCCACGAACAGCTCGATATACGACGTGCTGCCGACAATGCTCTTGAGGGTGTAGATGTTGCCGTCGCCACTCGGTTCCGTGCCCAGCATGAACGCAGAACTGTCGCCATATTGAATCGCGCCTGAGTAGCCGATCAAAGGATACCCGCCGACCGAGAGGGTCGTGGTGCCAATGTTGATGGCCACCGAGTTGCCGCCGCTGACGGTCAGACCGTTGTTGCCGGTCACGTTCAGCGAGGGGACACTGCCGTTGGGAGTGACATTGATCGTGGCAGGACCAAGGAACGAGAGGCTGCCGAGGGTTAAACTCCCGACTCCGCTCTGGCCGGCTTCGAGGATGCCGCCGGGCTGGACAGTGGTGGGCCCGACGCTGCCTTGCCCGCCCAGGGTCGCGCCGGCGGCCACGCTCACGGCGCTGCTGGTCGAGAGCGAACCGTTGACGTACAAATTGCCCGCATTGACGCTGGTGGCGCCTGTGTAGGTATTGTTGCCGGCCAGGACTATCGTGCCGGAACCCGTCTTGATGATGCCGCCTTGGGAATCCCCCTGGCCGGTTGAGATGATGTTGCCGGTGACCAGGAGGTCGACGCCATCACTAGTCGTGCCTTGGGCCACATTGAAAGTAAGATTGTTCGCACCGGAGGCAAGGCGGAGGTTGATGTTGGCGCTGATCACGGCGTGAACGGAGCTTGCCAGAGTGTTCAGTGTGGGGTTATACGAATTTCCGTAATACCAATCCATCGTGTTGCTGCCCCCGCCGCCGCTGATCGTTCCTCCCGTCATGGTAATGATGCTGGCCGCAATGCCGCCGGCGCCCGGATTGGCGCTGAAGATCATGGTGCCCTGGTCGATGCTGACCGTGTTGACCGAAACGCCGCTGTTCCAACCGAGGTTCCAACTGGCGCCGGCGATGACCGTCGCACCCGGATTGACGGCGAGGTTGCCCACGATGTTCCCCTCTCCACCGCCGGGAACCGTCCCAAAGGCAAGTGTGCCGCCGCTGACCGTGGTCCCGCCGCCATAGTTGTTCACGCCGCTGAGCGTGAGAGTACCGCTGCCGGTCTTGGTCAGACCGCCGTCGCCGCTTATCGCGCCGCCATAGACGGTGCTGGCGTTGTTGCCGCCAACGACGATCGTCACGGGCTTGACGGCCTGGTCATCGAGCACGACATTACCTGCGCCGCCAGGCTGCCCATCACGGCAGTGCCCAGGCCCGCGCCGAATTGCAATCCATCGGCCGCAGTCACGTTGACGGTGCTGTTCTGCACGGCAGCCGAGTTGCCCAAAATGAGCGTGCCCGAGACAATCGACGTAGGACCCGTGTAGGTATTGGGGCCGTTGAAGGTCACCGTGCCGCCCCCGCCAATATTGACCGCAGTCGATCCCGCAATGCCGTTGCTGCCGGAACTGGAAATCGTGTAAGAGACAGCGTTGTTCAAAAAGTTCACGTTGCCCGTGGAAACCGTGCCGGCAATCGTGATGTTGCTTTGCGTCACGCCGACGGTTCCGCCGTTGGACCAATAAGAATCGGCGAAAGTCACGCCGTTGCCCAGGGCCTGGGCCGAGTTGAAAGTTGCGGTGGCCAACGGATCGGTACGGCCGTTTACGGCGAAGTTGCTCGTGGTCGAGGCGTCCCACGTAGGCCCAGCCGTACCGGTCCAGTAGCCGACGTTCGTCACGTCGCGGACTTGCAAGGCATTGAGATACGAGTCGCCGAAGCCCGACATCGTAAACGTTTGGGACGCGCCGCTGGCGGTAAACGTGCCGATGGCATACTGGCCGGTACCGCCCACGCCATTGCTGAGGTTGTACTGAAGTGACACGCTATTTCCGCCGGCCGAGCTATAAGTCGCATAGCCTAAGGGCCAGGCATTGCGGGAGTCGTTAGACCAGACCTCGACGTCATACGTGTGGCCCGCGGTCAGGCCATTCAGCACGCCGCCGGATGTGGCGTACATGACGCCGCCCAAGACTGCCTGGTAGGTCGGATCGAGGCCGCTTGCGGGAGCCATCGGGTTGGCAATGCCCGAATAGTTCACTGCTCCCGCATCGATTGTGACATTGCCGTCGCTGGTTGAGCCTGTCGCACCGATGAAGTTGACACCGTTGAGCGTTGTCGTACCATAGATATCATTCCAATCGTAGGCATAGACCGGACTGCCTATGGTATAGACATCGCTATCGGCCGAGATGTTCATGGCGGTGCCCCAGGTGATTTGGGCCTGGGCGGCGCCCGGTAGGCCGCCGAAAATGAGAACTACGAACACGTCAAAGGCAACCATCAAGACTCGCCGTCGAAGAATCGTGTGCGCGGCCATGTCAACTACCCTTTCGCGTCAAGAAGAAGCACTGAGCGGGGCCGAAGCCATAACCCCCCATCCCAGTTCATTTGACAAGACGACAAGATCAGCACTTTCAAGGTATCACGATTTGTATTTTTGTCAATGACTTTTTGCTACAATCGGTTTCGCGCTTCGCCGGCGGCTAAACAACCCGAGCATGTTCGGTTGTGTTAGGGGTTATTGGAGCGTTCCGAAGCAATCAATTTAGGCCCGGCGTTTTCACGGCAGTGCCCGCCATTTCTTCCAATCGTTCCTAGCTTGACTTGCCTGCTTGGAACGAGCATAATGCACCGCATTGGTGAACAATTCTTGCCCACCACACCCTTTCCGAACCTGAAAGGTCCCGCCATGAAACTCCGCACGTCTCTCGCCTCTCTCACGTTTCTCTGCTTGCTTGCCACGGCCGCCGCGGCCCAAACTACGATCGCGTTGCAAAAGCTGGACCTCACGCACATGCACAAGGTTGGGGTGAACCACAGATCGATCGCAGTATCCGCGAAAAGCCGCTGGCAATCGGCGGCCAAAAGTTCGCCCACGGCGTTGGCACCCATGCCGCCAGCGCACTGTGGATCCAACTCGACGGCCAGGCCGAGCGTTTCCAGTCCTTCGTCGGGATGGACGACGCCGCGGGCGGCCCGGCGCGATCGCGTTCAGCATCGTCGGCGACGGTAAAGAGCTGTGGAACTCGGGCGTGATGAAACCCGGCGACAAGGCCAAGCGAATTGACATGGATCTCCGCGGCGTCAAGACGCTCGTGCTTCTTGTCGATGCTGCTGGCGACCGCATCGATTTCGATCATGCCGATTGGGCCGAGGCGCACTTCACCTATCGCGGACAGGCACCCCGGGCTATCGATCCACCTCTGCCGCCCAAGGAAGACGCTGCGCTGCTGACCCCGCCGCCGGGCCCTGCACCGAAGATTAACGGGCCCACGATCTATGCCTGCGGCCCGGCGCATCCTTTCCTTTACCGCATCCCTGCCACGGGCCGGCGGCCCATGCGGTTCAGCGCTGCGGGACTTCCGGCCGGCCTGTCGTTGGATCCGGCGTCGGGAATCATTCGCGGGTCCGTTGCCGCCAAGGGCACGTATTGCGCAAAGCTCCGCGCGGAGAATGATTGCGGCGCCGACCAGCGGTCATTGCGGATCGTCTGCGGCGAGACCTTGGCCTTGACACCGCCGATGGGCTGGAACAGTTGGTACATTCTTAATATGCGCGTCAGTGAAGTCCACATGCGCGAGGCGGCCCGGCAGATGATCGCTTCGGGCATGGCCGACTACGGTTACCAGTACGTCAACATCGACGACGGCTGGATCAAGCACCAGGGCGAGAAGCCCTATCGCGACGCCCAAGGCGCGGTGCTGCCCAATGCGAAGTTCCCCGATATCCGGGGCATGGTAGACGAAATCCACGTCACGGGATTGAAGGCAGGGCTATATACGTCGCCTGGCCCGTGGACCTGCGGCGGTTGCGTCGGCGCCTACCAGCACGAAGCGGCCGACGCCCGGCGATTCGCCCGCTGGGGCTTCGATTTCCTCAAATACGACTGGTGTTCGTATGGCGAAGTGGCGGGGGGAAACGGCCTGGCTCATATGAAAAAGCCCTACCAGGTCATTGCGGCCGAATTGAAGAAGCAGGACCGCGACATCGTGCTCAATCTCTGCCAGTACGGCATGGGTGAGGTCTGGAAGTGGGGAGGCGAGGTCGGCCAGTGCTGGCGGACCACAGGGGACCTGGGGGCCGAGCCCGACCGTCGCTTGCCGGGCTTCTACGGCGTGGCCTTCAGCAACGCCGTGCATTGGGAATACGCCCGGCCCGGATGCTGGAACGACCCTGACTACGTGCTCATCGGCTACGTCGATCCGATGTGCACGGGAACCACGCACAAGACGCCGCTGACGCCCAGCGAGCAATATTCCTACATGTCGCTATGGTGTCTGATGGCGGCGCCGTTGGTTTTCAGCGGCGACATGGCTCGGCTCGATCCGTTCACGCTCAACGTGTTGTGCAATGCGGAGGTGATCGACGTCGATCAGGACGCTTTGGGCCGCCAGGCCCGCGTCATCCGCAAGACGCCTAACGATTTCGTCCTCGTGAAGGACCTGGAGGATGGTTCGAAGGCCCTGGGACTGTTCAATCTGAGTGAGACGAAGGGGACCCTTGCCGTCGACTGGGCCGAGTTGGGTCTCAGTGGTCCGCGGCAAGTCCGCGATTTGTGGCGGCAAAAGGACCTGCCGGTTGTGGACGGGAAGATCAAGGCCGTCGTGCCGCGGCACGGCGTGCTGCTGATGCGGCTGCGGGCGGCGAAGTCCGGCGGGGCGCGGTAGAAGTAGCCTTGGCTATCGAAGTGCTGATCGCCGACCAAACGCAAATACGCTTCGTGTACCGTGGCTGTCGCGATGGCACTACGGGCAGTGGAGCCGCAGATGACCTTCGCGGAATTCAACAAGCTGATCGGCGTGACCGAGAAGTATGCCCTCGCCGAGCGGTTTGGTGCGTCATAAGGGCCGGTACACAATTACACGTTTTGCCCGAACGGGACTGTGCACCCGGCGTTAGCAGCACGGCTTCAGCCGTACGATCGGCGCCAGGTGTCTGACTGAGAATCAGCCAAACTGCCGCCGCCAATCAGGCGGCCGGCCAGAGATTCAGCCGCTGACCCAGCGGACGAGGCGGTCCATAGCGAACAGTCCGTCCCAGGGGGCGTCGTAGATCCGCATCGCCCCCACAGCCGGGCAGCGTTCCACACCGCGGGCCGTCAGCGCGTCGGCCAGGTCGTGACGGCGGGCGTCCACCGCCAGCCCGGCCGTCTGTGTCTGCGAAGAGCAGAAAGCGGCCACGTCAAAGATGTCATCGACTGCGCGGACAAAGAGCGTCCGCAGGTAGCAGGGTTCGGCCAGCCCGTGGTCGTCGTCGCTATAGACGACTGCCCATTGGATGCCGCGGCTGTGATGGCACTGGCCGCGCATGGCATATTCGGTGCGGACGGCCAGGACATTCATGGCCTCCGCCGGACCGACTTCCGCCAGCGGGCTGTGGCGACTCTCGGCTTCCATCGCCTCACCCAGCCGGCGGGCAAACTCGGCCGGCGTCACATGTCCGCCCCGCTCGACAAAGACCGTGTGCGGCGAGTTGCAGCCTTGCTGGTCGAAGGCGGAGGCGTCGGCGGCGATGGCCGCTGCGGCGCGTCGGGCGGAGTCGTCATCGGCCAGGCGCTCGGCGCCAACGATGGCCAGCGAGAGTTTTGGCCCAAAGACGATGTCTTCCGTGCCGTAACGCCGGGGCAAATTGACGATTGCCTCGATCGCCTCGCGGCCTCCCCAGGCGATGCGGACGTCGGCCACGCGAGAGAGCTCGCAGGCCGCTTCGTGGTCCTCACGTCCGGCATAGATTACCGCCGCGGCGTCGGTCAAGATGCGGCCGCTGAGCGTCTCGCCGCAGGCATTTGTATACGTGGCTTCCGCCAGCGCAGCGAGCAAATATGGCAGCATGCCCGGCCGGTTCCGTGCGACCTTCACCAGGTTGGCGTTCTTGGCGAGCATGGCCTGGACCACGGAAAGCAGGCCCAGGACGGGCACGTTGCCGGCGACCCAGTGCACCGCCAGGCCACGCGGCTGGGCGCGGACCATCAAGGGATCGTTCTCGGCCAGCGGCACAAAATGGTCCAGTGCCTCCGGCCGGCCGCGGAGGGAGCGTCGGGCAAGCGTCTGGAGATGGTTCCGTCGCAGCCATAAGGGCAGGAATCCCAGGCGATGCTCGCGGAGGAAATCGGCCAGTGGATGACCGGGCTGAGTCCAGGCTCGCGCGGCAGAGTCGCAAAGTCCGATCAAGTCATCGAAGGCCACAGCCCGAAGCCGCTCCTGGGCAGCCCGCAGACTCTCGGCCAGCACATCGAGCCGGTCGAGCGTCGGCGCCGATTCGTGGCCGTCGTCGGGGCCGATACGAGGACCTTCAGCGTCAAAGAGTAAGTGAAATGTCATATCAAGCAGGAAATCCGAAATCCGGATATCGAAATCCTAAACAAATC
This sequence comes from uncultured Planctomycetia bacterium, assembly GCA_963709175.1. Classification (GTDB taxonomy): domain Bacteria; phylum Planctomycetota; class Planctomycetia; order Pirellulales; family Thermoguttaceae; genus JANXQG01. The sequence goes on along the minus strand of CAVPVK010000015.1, from coordinate 208,853 downwards.
CCGATGCAAAAACTCAAATGGGAGCGCGGCTCTGCCTTTGCCGGCCGACTCTGTCATTCTTTGTTTTCTTTATTCGAATTTCGAATTTCGTATTTCAGCTCCGGTAGTGTATCACCGCAACCCCGCGTCTCGGCCCGTTCGGCGCGGCCGACGACCTCGAAGGCAGTTCCCAACTCGCCATCGCGCCGCACGATGCACCCCATGTCGTCCAGAAGCACGGCAATGCCGGGGTAGCTGTTAGGGAGCGGGCAGACGAACTCCAAGAGGCCGACGTCGCCGTCCGGCACGACTTCCAACGTGCGGTGATCGCGGACCAATACCTCCGCGTAGGTCGGCGTGTGTTTCACGCCACGGGAGTCATCCGGGTAAATGACCCCAAGCTGTTCCGTGAAACCGTAGATATCGACGATCGAACCGGCATCCAATCCGAAGACGGCGGCCGCGTGTTCGGTCAAAACAGGCTTCGAGACGGCCTGCTGGCGTAGTTTCTTCCAGCCGCCAAAATGGACCACGAAGCTCGACGGCGGCAACTCGATGCGGACGCCTTCCTGGCGCAAGGGCCGCACGACGTGCTCGTAAAGAATGGAGGTGTAGCCCAGCAGGCAGAACGGCTTGCCGTCCGCCGTCCATCGCCGCACGGCCGCAAGAACCCTCTCGCGATCCAGGCACAAATGCTGGCCATCGCGCTGGCCGTCGCGGCGGAGGGCGTAGTCTCGCTCGCTAGCGGCCATCAAGTAGCCGCGCATGCCGGCGACGCGGGCCGAAAGCTCATGATCCGCCGACGTTGATTCCTCCGGCGGGGTGTCGAGGATCAGGAACGGCCGCCGCTGTCCACCCAGGCGGTGGGCGAGAATTGTGGCCAAGGCTTTCATCTGCCGGTTCCGCGTCGTCTGGTCGAGCGGAACGCGGCTGGGGACCTGCGACGACGTGCCGCTGGACGCCAGCACGCGAATTACTTGGGACTCGGCCACGCTGGAAAGGAATACTCGCTTGAAAATGCCGACCGGCAGAAACGGCACGTCGGCAAGGTCCTCGATTGGCGCATGAGGGTCGCGGCCTTCGTTTTGCAGCCATCGCGCATAAGGCGGACAATACTGGGCGTGATGGGCGATTTGCTCCTTTACCGCCGCCAGCAGGGCCGCACGCTTGGCTTTCGGCGGCAGGCCGTACGGCGGGAGGCTCAAGAGTTGGTCGGTCGCGGACTGCATGGCCTTCACATCAAGTGCCGCTGGATCTTGCCCGACGGCGTTTTGGCGATTGCCTCCACGCGTTGCCACACCCGCGGGATCTTGTATTCCTCCACGCGCGACCGCAACCACTCGATGAGTTGCTCGTCGCGAACGTCGCTGCGAAGGACCAGGCATGCCTTCAGGCACTGTCCCAGCACGCCTTGCGGATCAGCGACGCCCACGCAGGCCGATTCCGCCACGGCCGGATGGCCGTTGAGGGCCTGCTCGACTTCCTCCGGGTTTACCTTGCGGCCGCCGACATTTACCACGTCGCCTTGCCGTCCGCTCAAATAGTAATAGCCGTCGGCGTCGCAATGGCCGCGGTCGCCCGTGTGCAGCCAACCGTGGCGAAGGGCATCGCGGGTCAGTTCCGGTTCCTTCCAATACTGTTGCATGACCATGCCGCCGCGAACCACGATCTGGCCCTCCTGCCCGGCGGGCACGTCGCGATCATCGTCGTCCCGCACGGCCATTTCCACGTTCGGACTGGGGCGACCGATGGAGGCCAGATGCTCGCAGTCGGCGTGATACTCAAGGAACGCCGCCCGCGAGGCCTCGGTCAGGCCGTAGTGGTGGCAGATCCGCGTCCGCGGCAGCAACTCCATCAGTTTCCGCCTGGTCTCCAACGGCATTGCCGCGCTGCCGATTTCGATATACCGTAGGTGCTCGCGGGCGTCGCCGAGGCGGTCTCGCGTCATGCGGAGGATCAGGTCGATTCCGGCCGGAACGAGGGCCATTCCGCTGGCCTTGGCGTCCAGCAGCAGCTTTACGACCGCAGGCGGATTGCGCATGCCCGGCAGAAGCAGCAGGCAATGTCCCGTGAGGGCCATCGCCCGCAGCCGCCCCAAGCCGAAGGAGTGGCACAGTGGCAACGGCATGATCTCACGGTCGTCGCCACGGGTTCCGACGAACTCGTTGATGTTCCGCGCCGCCTGGACGATGTTTGCATGGTTCAGCAATACTCCCTTCTTGCGCCCCGTTGTGCCGGTCGTATAGATCAGGTCAGCCCCTGCCTCGGGGTCGCAGGGCGGAGAGTCCATCGACAGGTCGTCTCCCGATTGGCACCAGGCGACAAGATCCTCAACGCGCCCGGGCAATGAAAGCGGCCGGGCGGAAAGCGTCAACTGCGCTTCAGCGTCGGCGACGATCCAACGGGCCGTATCGAGCGAAGCGTCGGCGTCCAACAGCACGGCCACGCCGCCTGCCAGATGGACGGCGAAATACGCGGCGGCCAGGTGCGGAGAGTTGGGGCCGCAAAGCGCGACCCGGCGCCGTGCCCGCCGATAGCCCGTCCGATCCGCGCGGCAGTCGCTCGGATCATCGTCGCAAGTTGGCCGTAGGAGAAAGTCTCTCCCGCCGCGACCAAGGCCGGCTGCTGCGGTTGGCTCGCCGCTCGCTGCAACAACGTTTCCACCAGGATTTCGGTCATGCGGTGCGCACGACCTTGCCGGCGATGAGCCTCCGCACCGCACCGACGGAATCGAGGGCGACGATCTCGTCCATTTCCAGCATCACGCCGAAACGCGATTCCAACTGCGAGATCAGATTCATGTGGCCGACCGAATCCCAGCCAGGCACGTCGTCGAAGCCCATCCGGTCGTCGATGGCAAAACTCTCATCCAAACGCATGGCCGTGCGGAAAGTCGTTGCGATTTCATCCTGCGGTTCGGACATCATTTTTCAGTCACCTCAAAGATTGATGGGGCCGTCGCCGTCGCCGCGGTTCACGTAAAGTTCGTCCGCGGCGATGCTTAGGCTGTCGAGACGTTCGGTCAGTGTTTTGGAAGTGGCAAAGAGAAAATTGGACGGTCCGCTGAGGAATCCGCGATTCCGCAAGGCCTGGCGCCAATTGCCATGCGACTGGTTGGAAACTATTAGATCAACTTTCTTCTCGCGGAGCAACCGCTCGGCGGCCGCAACGATCTTTTCGGCGTCGTGCGGTCGGGCGAAAGCATCCACGATGGAACCAAGACGCATATTGCCAAAATGCTTGTGGTTCCTCAAATCGGTCGCCAGAAGCACGGCCCAGCCAATTACGCGACCGGCCTCGCTGATCTTCACGCGGAGGAACCGCGCGTTGCTCTGCGGATACAGGAGTCGCAAAGCCGGGGAGTCGCGCACGGCGCAATAGCCATAATCCGCGGCGCAGGCCTGCCAGACTACGTCCGACCAGTCGGAAAACTCAGCGACGATTTCCGCGGTCACGTTGGGAAAGGCCCCGCGGCGAAGTCTTCGCTTGGCATCCAACACCCGGAAGGCCAACCAGCCCAAGCCGCTGAAAGCCGCCGCATCGAGGACTGCTGCCCGCATCGGCGAACGCCGCAGCGCGCGGATGTTTCGCAGGAAGGCGGCGGGACGAACCACGCGGAAAAAGAACGGCACGCTGGAAAGTCGCCAGCCGGCCGCCCGGACGATGCGGGCGATGGCCTCGTTTTCCCCACCTAGTCCCAGGGCGTAAATCAGCGGCTGTCGCCGCATGGCGTGGAAGAGCAACTGGGCGCCGGTGGCGGCGAAAGCGCGGTTGACGATCCCCTCCGAGATTGGCAGGGCGATGAAACCGATCGATTCCCTTTGCCGGCCGACCCAGTAATCCTGGTGCTTCAGGGCGTAGCAGCCGCGCACGGTCGTAGCGTCCTCCACGGCGAGGAAATACTCGAAGAACAAAGATCGTCCCGGCGCGGGCGGCAACCAGCCGGGGACATGGCTTTCCGAAAAACGCTGCGCTACGCCGCCGGCGGCCAGGCGCCTGTTGAAAGCTACCACGGCGGGCTCCATCGCCGCTTCGTAGGGGATGATGCGGATCGCCATGCTCAGACCACGAACAGTTCGTTGTTCACGTCGTTCCCACCGCGATTTTTTCCCAAAGCCATTTGCGTTCCAACCGGTTTCTTTCCCGATCGGTGATCTCGCCCCCGCCGCCCGACGCCAGCAAATGATCCAGCAGCGTGGAAGTCGGCACGAACCAACCGTTTTTCTTCGCCAGGCGCTCCATCAGGAATCGGAAACGGGCATCGAGCGTCCGCTGCTCCAGGAAGTGGAAGGCAAAATGCGTGTAGATGATGCAGGCCCCGCCTTCTTCCTCGAGTTGGTCCTGCCACTTTTCGCTCAGGCGGTCGTTGAAGCGGCGGGGATCGACGCCGTTGGACGCCGAGAACCAATAGTTCACCAGCGGCCGGCGGGGATCGTGGTAAGGCATCAGCGGGCAGACATTGAGGGTGTTGGTCTCCTGAAAGACGAAATTGCGAAAATACTTGATCCGCTGGCGGCAGGCGTCGCCCCAGTAATGCGGATCGCCTTCAACGTCGCCGCGGTAGATGCCGCGGTGGCGCATCCGGCTGAGGAGATGGTAAAGCGCGACGTGGATGCCGGTCACCCGTTTCTCGGCCCAATAAATCCCATCCGCCACGCCCGTGTGATTGGCCGCGACACGGGGGTCGTTTCCGAACACCGCAGCGAAACGGTCGAGTCCCCGCAGCGTTTCCTCGCGCAGAGAGCTGTGCCAGGTGGCACCGTGCCAGCCGATCTCGAATCCCTTGGCCTGCAGCCCGAGCAGCCAGCGGCAGTAATCCTGGTCCTCGCAAGTCTGGCCGGCATTCGCGCCGCGGGACTCGTCGCCGCGAAGCGGCCAGCAAGTTTTCGTAGTGCGGAAACCCAGGTCGCTGAGCAACGCATAGACTTCGCTCACGTTGTCCAAGGTCGCCAAATCCGTGTCGTCGCACACCGTAAAAGCAAAATGTTTACCGTCGGGCCACTGCACGCGGGGAAGCTTGCTAGTCATGAGCCCTTGTTGCAGGTCTCTTTCACGACGCGGACCACGTAGTTGCACTCCTCCGCCGTCATGCCGGGAAACAACGGAAGGCTGATGATTTTCGTCCATTGTCGCGAGGCGACCGGCAGATGTCGGCTTTCCCACCGGAGCGACTGCTCGTAATAAGGATGCAAATGCAGCGGCCGCCAGTGCACGGAACATCCCACTCCCCGGCGGCGAATTTCCTCGATGAAAGCGTTCCGATCGATACTCAGCCTCTCCAGCTTCAGGCGGACGGGGAAAAGGTGCCAGGAGTGGATTCTATCGGCGTTCTCCGGCGGCAACTCCAGCGCGTCGCAATCGGCGAATGCCTTCCGGTAACTGCAGACGATGTCTTCCCGCTGGCTGCGCATGGCCTCTGCACGGCGAAGCTGGCCATTGCCCAGCGCGGCGGCGATGTCGGTGAGGTTGTACTTAAAGCCGGGGGCGATGATCCGATAGTCCCAGTTGTTGTTGCCGCTATAGCGTTTCCAGGCATCGTGCGACAGCCCGTGCAGCGACATCAGCCGCATTCGCGCCGCCAGTTCGTCGTCGTCGGTGACAGCCATGCCGCCTTCACCGGTGGTGATGGTCTTGTTGGCGTAAAAGGAAAAGCAACTGACTGCCGCGGTGTCCTCGCCGCACCGCCGCCAAGGCTTGCCGGCGGCCCCGCGGTACGCGGCCGGAAAGGCATGTGCGGCGTCCTCGATCACCCACAGGCCATGTTGCTCGGCAAAGTTCCGCACCGTGTCCATGTCGAGCATCAGGCCGCCGACGTGGACGGGAATGATGCCGACAGCGTCCAATGCGGGATCCAAGGGCGTGCGGCCGGCACGAAAATCGGCGAGTTTTTGCGCAGCATCAGCCATGTCCATGTTGAGCGTATCGGGCTGGCAATCGACCAGCAGCGGCATCGCCCCTTGGTAGCGCACAATTTCGGCTGTCGCGGCGAAGGTCATGGTGGGCACGAGTACCGCCTGGCCAGCCTTAAGTCCCAGGGCCTCGACGGCCAGGTGCAGGGCCGCGGTACAGGAATTCACCGCCAGCGCATGCTCTGCGCCGACTGCTTGGGCGAAAGCGGTTTCGAATTCCTTGGTGCGCGGGCCCGTGGTCAGCCAGCCTGAGCGAAGGCAGGCGGCAACGTCCTCGATCTCCTCCTCGCCTAGCGAAGGGCGAAAAAAGGGTACCTGCAATCTCATGCCCGCATCTTGCGGTGTTGGATCAGCCAAGCGATTCTCCTCGACTAGCGGGTTTCATGGCCTCCGCTGCCCACCACGTGCAGGGTTTCCAGAATGATCAGGAAATCGAGCCACAGTGACGATGTTTCCACGTACCTTTTCGCCAGGCGGATCTTCTCCGGCAGAATCCGCTCGACATACTCCTTTTCTGGATCCGCCGCGCCGCCAAGGATCTCCGCTTCGTGGCGGAACTTGATCGAGGCCGGATCCGTGATTCCGGGCCGAACGCGAAGGATTTCGGCGTAATCCTCGCGAAACATCTCCACGTACTTGTGAACTTCGGGCCGAGGGCCGACCAGGCTCATATCTCCCCAAACGACGTTGATCAGTTGCGGCAGCTCGTCGATTTTGGCCGCCCGCAAGAATCGTCCCAAGGGCGTGATTCGCGCGTCGGCGCCGAAGGTCACCAGACTGCCTTTGCGGGGCGCATCCTGGACCATGGAGCGGAATTTAAAAATGCGAAACGGGCGAAACCCGCGGCCGATTCGCTCCTGGCGGAAAAAGACCGGCCCAGACGAGGAAAAGCGCACGAGCAAGGCCACCACCAGCAGCAACGGCGAGAGCAACAGCAAGCCCGCGGCGGAGATTACGATGTCAAAGCAACGTTTGGCCATGCTGCTATTCGCCTCTAACGCGTGAGGGGAATAGCGCCGGCGTGGCTGCCGCCGTTGCGGCGCAAGACCAGGAACTCGACAACCCCGCGCAAATACCCCGTTCCGTAGCTGAAGTGCAAGGTGGGAAACACGGCCATCAACGCCGCGGCCACAGCCAGGCCGTTTCGCCGCGCCGCGCCGGCCGCGCACGCGCCGATGGCCAGCATGTAGCTGCCCGTCAAGAGCAGGAAAGCGGTTGCCGCCAGCAGTTTCCAGGGAAAGGGCAGCGCCGCGAAGCCCACGACGGCCGTTAGCCCTGTCGCAAGGAGGCCGAGTACGAGCAGGGGAGGCGCAACTGGCGAAGTGTCATGACACCGCCGATCTTGCGCACGACCAACGGCTTGAAGTAACCGTACTGGTAGTACATTCGCCACAACTTGGCCAACGACTCGCGGGCGAAATACTTGCAGACGATTCGCGGCGAGAGCAGGATTCGCCCACCATGCTTGATGAGCCGCAAATTCAACTCGTCGTCCTGATTGCGGACCAGGTCCTCGTCGAACAGGCCGATGCGCTGGAAAACTTCGCGGCGATAGCAGCCGAAGGGAACCGTGTCGACCCAGCGGTCCTGGCTGGCGCCGATGCGAAAATGGGAATTCCCCACGCCCAGAGGGTGCGACATGCCCAAGGCGACGGCCCTGGCCATGATCGTGCCATCGCCGGGAAGCGTCTGACAGACGCCGCCCACGTTGTCGGCCCCGCTCTTCTCCAGCAGCGCCACCAGCGACGAAATGTAGTCCGACGGGTACTCCACGTGGGCATCCATGCGGACAATGACGCTGCCGCTGGCGGCTGCGATGCCCAGGTTCATGGCCACAGGCGTGATTCGTCTTGGGTTGTCGAGCAATCGCACGCCGGAATGCAGGGCGGCCGCCGCTTCGACTTCCCGGCGCGTGTCGTCGCCGCTCATGCCGTCGACGACCAGTATTTCCAGGCAATCGCGAGGGTAGTCGTTGTTGAGAATCGATTGCAGACATTTGCCGATCCATTTTCCCTCGTTGCGGCAGGGAACGATTACGCTGACCAGGGGTTGGCGATCCGCCACCGGCTACTCCCCTGGGCTTGCCGCACGCGGCGCGCAGACGTCGCCGGCACAACTGTGGGCCGGCAAGATACGCTCCAAAAGCTGTGAAACCACCGTGGTCACGTTGAACGCTTCGCAAACCCTCTGCCGTCCGCGGCGGCCCGTCTCGGCCGCAAAAGCCGGATCGCGAACGTAGCGCTCGATGGCATCGGCCAAAGCCGTCGGATGCTTGTCGGGTACGATCAGGCCCACGCCGCCTTCGAGCAGTTCGGGCAGCCCGCCCGTCTGTGTACCGACTACAGGAATGCCGAAAGACATGGCCTCGACCAGCGCGATGGAGATACCTTCGTGGAGGTTGTGTCCCAGATCGACGCTGGGCAGGACGACCAGGCCCACGCGACCCTCACGATACATGGCGGTGATATCGCTGTGGGAAAGCTGTCCCAGGAAGGTAACGCGATCGGCCAGGCCGAGGGTCCGGACTTGGGCTTCGAGCTCTCTACGCAACTCACCGCCGCCGGCCACGCGAAGCTTGCAGGCGATTCCCCGGCTCCGCAGCAGCGAGATGGCCTCAATGAGATATCGATGCCCCTTGACGGGGTACAAATTGGACGGGCAAAGAATAGTATCCAGGGGTCCGGGCGTCGTCGGCATCTCGGCGTCGGATGGGATACTGACGCCCAGGTGCATGACGACGGCGTTTCGCGCTTCGGGCGGCGCGCCCAGCGAGGTCGACATCCGCCAACCACTGTGAGAAATAAAGCGAACCAGAGTCGCTTGCCGCAGCTTTTCTGCGAGCAAGTTGTCCAGGTCGATATCGGCGCGGTGCGCGGTGCAACTCCAGGGTGTTTGCGATACGATGCTGGCCACCAGGCCGATGGTGGCGGGGGTGGAAATCCAATGGGCGTGGATGTGATCCGCCCCCCAGGCCCGGGCCACGCGTCCTAGCCAGAGCCCTTTAGGGAACACTACCAGATTTTTAACCAAGTCGCCCCAGCCGCTGCCACGGAATAGCACTCCCAACGCCCGAAACGCATTGCGCGGCCGCAGGCAGATTTCTGCCAGAGCACCGCCGAGAACCTCCCACGAGTACAACGATCGGGCTAGGCAATGGGCCTCCAACCCGGCTGCATCCTGGTGGATGAGCTGAAAGGACGGAGAACGGGGAACGATTCGTAAATCATACCCCTTTCGTAGTAGTTCCTTGACTTCCGGAATCAAGAAGGATTCGCCCGGTCCATAAGGCAAAGTCGCCGTGACATAGAGGATTTTGCCTGAATGGTGGTTACTGGATTCCGAGCGTCCACGGTCGGAACACATGGTCTATAGCCCCTTAGGTGGCATCCCATGACATGTTATTCGTGAGAAGCCACCGGCATTCGTCTGCGCAGCGACCGTGAATATTTCACCCCGTCGCACGTATTATGCCAACCTCGCCTTTGGCATGGTCAGAGCATAGTCGGGAAAAAGCGTTTTGTCAACAATCGCTCACTGAGAACGCGGTTCATTTTGCATTTCTCGGCCTGCCTCTTTTGTGCAAAGAACGAGATATTGACCGCCAAGCGGAATCTTGACCAAAAGCTTCTCCAAAGGGCGGAACCAGCGCAACGCCCTCGGAAGGTAAAACAGTGAATCGGTGTTCAGCACGCAAAATCCGGCCGACCGCAGCAAGCGACGCGCTCCGAGGGGAGAGATTTTGACAGCATCTTGATCGAAAGGCGTGTGGTGCATGATCCATTGTGTCCCTGGATTCCAGGGATTGTTTTCCCAGAACGCAAAAACCCCCCCGGGGCGCAGAGAACGATGGATAATTCCCAACGCCTTGAGGCGTTCCATTGGCGGTATGTGATGAAAAACGCCATTGCAAAAAGCCAGATCGAAATCTCCCCGCGGTTGAAAGCTCGCAAGGTTCTCAAAGTGCGCGGGCAGGTCGGCAAACTGCGATGACGCGACCTGCAACGATTCGTTCGAGACATCGACGCCAGTCACGGAGGTCACGCCGAGGTGCCGCAGAAAGTGGGGCGTGCCAGTGCCCGTTCCGCAACCAAAATCGAGAATTTTGGCGACAGAAACCGATCGCTCTTTCAAGCGTCGGGCAAGATGCACGACGCGCTGCTCGGCATAGTAATCAACACTTTCCCCCGTAACGGCGAGCACCGGTTCAGCGTCGCGGCATAGCTCCCGGCATAGGAATCGAATTCCGACATCGTCATTTCCGATTGAGCCCTAGCATGCTGAAAAAGAAACTGAAAAGCACGATCTGGAAACCCAGTGCGGTCGCCGTCACGGCGGGTATGGCCCAACGGAGAGTCTTTTGGGGGTCGAGCGGCCCGAAGCCGTATTGGTCCCAAATCAAGAACATTGCGCTGATACCGACAAGCCCTCCGAGGATCAGCAGCGTGCCCACGACGAGGCCGGTTTCCAGCGTAATCCAGTCGAATATCCGGCGAAAACCGGGCGTCCAGGGCATCAGCCCCGAGTTCACGGCGAATACCTTGGCAAGGATAGCGAAGGCGACGGATTGAAAGCCGATGAGAACCAGCGTCGCGCCGCCGAGCATCGTGTGCACGTCGAGAACCACCGGGCCGACCTTCCGCGGACCGGGCAAGAGCCAGAGGATAATCGCCAGGCCGGCCAGCAGCAGCGTCATTCCGGGATAAAGGAACAGCCAGCGAGGGCTGTAGAGCAGCAGGAAGCGTAGATGGCGCCAGCCGTCGCGCCAACTCCGCAAATGCGGCGGCCGAGTGCGCCCGTCGGGCGAAAGCGTCGTGGGGACTTCAGCGATCCTCAGGCCATGCAGCGTGGCTTTGACCACCATTTCGCTGGCGAACTCCATGCCGGTTGTGCGGAGATCCAGTCGATCGATCGCATCCTTGGAAAACCCGCGGAGACCGCAGTGAAAATCGCCGCATGGACTATGGAAGAACAGCCGGCCGATTCCGGAGAGCACCGGGTTGCCGAGGTAACGGTGCAGCGGAGGCATCGCGCCCGGCTGGATCCCGCCCAGGAAGCGGTTTCCCATGACCAAGTCGAATCCGTCGCGGAGTTTTTCCAGGAAGCGGGGCACGTGACTGAAGTCGTAGCTGTCGTCGGCGTCGCCCATCAGGATGTACTTGCCGCGCGCGGCCGCTATGCCGCCCATCAGCGCGCTGCCATACCCCTTGGCGGCGACCGGCACGACGCGTGCTCCGGCGGCGCGGGCCAGGTCTTGGGAACCGTCGCTGCTGCCGTTGTCGGCCACGATGACTTCCCCGCAAATCGCATTGGCGCGGAATGCGCTCAAGGCTTTCTCGATGCAGCGAACCACCGTTTCGGCTTCATTGAGACAGGGCATGACGATCGACACTTCCACGGTGTCGGAAGTCTGGGGACTCGTGGTTTCCCTAGGTCCAACGGTCTGCTGATCCATGTTTACTTTCTCATCGGTCGGGCGGCGGCGCGGGCGTTGGCACTTGGCTCTGGGGCACGGCGTCGCCGCACGCGGCGCATGATCCGCTGCGAAATCGCTGGCAGGCGGTCACGACAATCATGATCATCGTCGGCTCCAGAATCATGCGATAGCGATATTCGGGACTGGCCACCATGACGGTCACGGCAAAGAAGTAACCCAGCCACAACGCCAGGAAGATCGCCACGGCGCGGCATTCGGGCAGGCGAATCAGGAAGATCAGCCCCACCAGTGTGGCGACCGCCGCCGCCGCATAGAGCAACGGATGGGGACGCCAAATGACGTTGAGTCTTCCCTGTGTGAAGTACCAGTCCGATTTCCAAACGGACTGCCCCGCGTATTCGTCGGCTTGGGGCAGCACATCGGGACTGTCCTGTTCGGCGAGGGAGCCCCGAACATCGAAGTCCGCTGTCCGCGGCCGCCACGTACCGTTGGGAGTGATCCAGAACCAGACGGCCCGAAAGAACCGGCTGAGCGCGTATTTCCCGGGATTCTCTTGGATTGCCTCCTTGGCGCTGCACAACATCACCTCGTCGGCAGCGATCTGCGAATAGCCGTGCACCAGCAGTTCTTTGTAGGTTTTCCAGGTGTTGTGCAGATCGACGCCGGGTACGGCCTGTCGCACGGCCAACGTCGCCCGACCATGCTCGGCAAAAGGAATAGGGGCGTTGAAGCGGCTGGCCGGATCGCCGCGAAAACAAGACCACCAGAGGGAGCGACCGGCGAACTTCGTGACGAAGGGACTGCCAAAGCAGACCTCGTTGCGAACGACCCACGGCCCCACGACCAGCCCCGCGGCGAGTACGACGCAAGCCGCGTGTGCCAACCGCCACCGCCAGGGAACATCGCAGGCCGCCTTGAGCAGCATCGCTGCAACGATGGGCAACCAGGCCCATTGCGCCACGGGCTTGACCATGATCGCCGCGCCCAGAACGGCCCCGATCGCCAGGGCCCTGCCTACAGACGGTCTTTGGAACCAGCCCACGGTTATCGCCACAGAAAGCGTAACCAGGAACGAAAGCAGCGTATCACTGAGCAGCCGGACCGCGACTCCGTGCGAGGAGAAACACAAAAGCGACAGGGCCAGGCAGAGCAGCACCGCGGACCTGGCTTTCGTCAGGCTCCAACACATCCAACAGACAAGCAAGGCGTTGGCGAGCGGCAGGAATTGTTGGACAACAACCGTCGCGGCGAGCGCCGAGCGCCGCAGGTGGCCTGGAAGAAAGCCACGAACCAGAAATACCCGGGCGTTCGGCTGACCTCGGGAGGGTCGTTCAGTAGCAGCCAATCTCCCTCGAGAACGCGCTGGCCGCCATTCCAATAGACCACAGCGTCGGCCTCGAGCGGTCCCTGACCGGCGGCGATAAAGAAACCCGTCTTGGCAAGAAGCAGGCCGATCAGAATCGCTAAGCCTAGGGCAAAACGACGGCTCGGCCGGGTATTTTCCGATTCGATTTTTACTGGCGATTCCATCCTCATCCGTTGCCTGGTCGAAGCGGCTCGCTCAGGCTTTGCGGCGCCCTGCCATGATGACCGAAATGCCGGGAAACGGCACGCCCCGGTCGAGCAAGCGCCCCAGGGGAAAAAGCCGGTCGAACCAGCCCGTCATGCGAGGGCTGATGTGCCGGCTGCCAAGCAGGCGGCCGAAAATCCACCAGACCATGGCCGCCCCTCGGGATACTCGACGGGAGGCCACCACGTCGAAACCCGCGCGTTGCATTTTCTCTTGCAACTCCCGCGGATCGTAACGCCGCAAGTGCCCTAATTCCCGATCCAGTCCGCAGAAGAGTTCTCTGCCGGCAGGGGCCACGATGACGCAGTGCCCTTGGGGAGTCAGCACGTCGTGGAAACGCCGCAGCGTCTGCTCGTCATCCTCGATGTGCTCCAGCACGTTCATGCACAGGACGGTGTCGAGGCGCTCCTGTTGTAACAAGTCGAAGCTGCCTCCCTCGGCCAGATCGGCCTGCATCACGCAGACGTGCTCTCGCCCTTCCAGGCGGCTGCGCAGGTATTTGACGTAGAGCGGGTCGCGGTCGAGCAGGACCAGCCTTTCGCAGTTGAGAAGCATGGAACTGAAGTTGCCGATGCCGGCCCCCGCCTCGAGAATCCGCCGCCCTAGGTAGGGACGACACTGCCCCAGCAGCCAACGGTTGTAGCGGCGGGCGTGCGACATGGATTTCAGGGCGTAGAAGCCATTGTGCCGCGTGAAACGGACGTCGAGGAGCCGGCAGCGTAGAATTTCGCCCAGAGCCTTGACGGCGTCGCGGGCCCTGATCTTCTTTCCTTCGTCGTAGGTGCGGCCGGAATAGCTGATGGGCACCTCAAAGATCCGCGCACCCCATTGGGCCAGGCGGCAAGTGATCTCCGGCTCCAAGGTGAAAGTGTCGCTCAGCAGTCGGAGTTCGCGGAGGACGTCGGCCCGCACCATCTTGTAACACGTTTCCATATCGGTGAGGTCGACGTCATTCGCCATATTGGAGAGGAGCGTGAGCGCACCGTTGGCGACGCGATGCCAGAAGTATAGGACCCGCCGCGGGTGGCCGACGAAACGCGAGCCAAAAACGGCGTCGGCGCGGCCGTCGAGAATCGGCCCCAGCAGGGCCATGTAGTCGGCCGGGTCGTATTCGAGATCGGCGTCCTGCACAACAGCGACATCGCCGGTCATATGCTCGATGGCAGCGCGGATGGCAGCCCCTTTACCGCAGTTCCGCTCCTGGCGGAAGGCACGAACCCGCGTGTCGGCAACGGCCAACTTCTGCAACTCTTCCCAGGAGCCATCGCTCGAGCCGTCGTCGACGCATACCAGTTCCACGGCCACGGGAAGTTGCACCGCAAGCACTCTGTCGATGATGGCGCTGAAGGTCCAACGCTCGTTGTATACCGGCATCAGGACGGATAGTTTCTCGAATCGTGTTCCGCGGCGTTGCATACTTTTTTAAATTTATTTGGAGGCGGGGCGTCAGAGAAACGTATTGACGAGGCCGAGCACGATCATCTGTGCCAACAGACCCACTAATAGAATGGCCCTTGGCTGCGCCAACTTCCGCATCGCCAGCGCTCCCAGTGCGACGATCACTGCCGGGTAGTAATAGACGTTCAATCGCTGGAAAAGAATCGACCCGACGACCCAAAATGCCGCCGAGCAGAGCACGTACACGACAAGATGCCGCTTCAACTCACGGCCGAGGCGGAACGGTTGGCGGTCGCTGCACAGCGCCAAGAACCCGCACAAGGCCAAGGGTACGGCCCAATCCACCGCCGCGCCGCGAACATGGGTCGCCAGGCCAGTCAGCCAACGCAGCGGGATTTCCAGCGTCCTGCCTTGGCGGAGGTAATCTCCCATCCAGACGAACTGCCTGTAGACGGTGATTTCATGATTGTAGGCGGGCACGCCGGCAACGTGGAGCATCGCCAAATAGATCGCCATGGGGGCAACGAACAATGTGACGCAGACGACCGCGTACCGCCACCCGCACCGCCAGTTCCTTATGACCAGATGTTCGTAGAGCCAGTTGCCCACGAGAAAGACGCTGCCTTTTCCCAACATACCCAGCCCGATCGCCGCCGCCGCGCCGCACGCCGGACGCTTTGCCGGCCAGAGTACCATGGCCGCGTACAAAAAAATGGCGGGCAAGAGCAAGTTGAACGGCTCGGCGCTGGGGACCAGGAGGTAGTCGACTGTGTCGCGGTGCAGGGCTGGAACGGCCGCGAGCAATATGGCAATTTGAGGCGGGAATATCCGCCGCAACGATTGGACAATGAGCGCGATTGACGCGGCGTACAGGAGGAAGTTGACAATGATCAGCGCGGCCCAGGCGAGCATGACATTGCGGACATCAACGCCTTTCCAGACCTCTGGACCGCCATTCTTCGCCATCACGTCCTCAGCCCGGCGGCAGAAGTCGGACGGAAGCAAAGGCTTTAGGGGGCAAAGAGGTTGGTAGACCAGGAAGCCAAGGGCCGGATAAAGCGGCCGCAATACGCGGGGGCGGTGCTGCTGAAATCCACGGGGAAACTCGGCAACCAGCATGGCATATTCGCTGGAATCGCCGTTATACGAATAGTTGAGCATTCCCCAGAGTCGAACCGATTTTGGCTGCTCATGGCGATCCGGTACGAACAGGTCGAATACTGCGGCGGCAGGGAGGAGGCAGAACAAGAGCAACCATGCCCACGTTCCCATCCGACCGGCTCCTTCATCGAGCGTTTCAACCGGCACAATATGTTTCCACAAGAAGAGGACTGGCGAAATAAATGGAAAGAGCTCGAGTTTCTAAGACGGCCGCGGACGCGGCCGAGGTGGACGCAGGGACAAGCTACGAATCAGCGCGGGAGCGGTCCTTCGTTTCTCCGCCCCAGTCGCCTTTGATTCGGGAGTCAGGTTGAGCATCAT
The DNA here is from genome assembly GCA_963709175.1 of uncultured Planctomycetia bacterium. Classification (GTDB taxonomy): domain Bacteria; phylum Planctomycetota; class Planctomycetia; order Pirellulales; family Thermoguttaceae; genus JANXQG01. The sequence goes on along the minus strand of CAVPVK010000015.1, from coordinate 193,081 downwards.
GGCGACAAGCAAGAACGACACTTTTTGATATTCCATGCTTCCCGTCAAGAAAATGGGCATGTAGCAGGCAATTACACTGAGCCAGAAGTAACGATCCGCCTTGGGCAAGCGCAAGATGCGCCGTACGGCGATTCCCCAGAAAAGGAAATAGAGGGTGAAGCCGACGAGGCCAGTTTCAACCAATACGCTGACGAACGTGTTGTGCGCAACCAGTCTTCGGTGTCCCTGCGCTTCCATGGCGTCCTGATAACTGGCCGCCCCGATACCCAAGACCGGCGTCTCCCTCCAGGCCTTAAGCCCGTAGACCCAAGCGTCCCACCGCTCCAGGAAAGTGTTGCTGCTCGTACCTTCCGCGATGCGGTCAAAAGTGGAATGGGCGACAAACCGCGAGATCAAGAGGCCGATGAGCAACGCAGCAACAACCATCCCTATGCGGATTTTCCAGGAAACTGACCGTAACAGGCTCAATAGCACAACAGCGGCGACTGCGCCCGACGCAACGCCGGCGCACGATCCAGTGAGCGGGATGGCCAGGCCGGCGGCGACGATAAACGTCCAATAGAGCCATGCGGGAAACTCAAAGCTGGTTTTTTCCCGCCGCGTGATCAGGTAGAAGGCAAACAGAATGCCCAGGCTGCAATAGAACGCGAAACCGTTGGCGTTGGTGGTTTCCGCCGTAAAGCGGACCCAATCGTCGCTGCTGCGAGGCGCTTCTGCTTGGCGGTAGCCGACGTACATATTAATTACCGTAATCGCCGTTCCCAGAACGAAGGCCCGCATCAACCACTTCAGCCGATTGGGGCTATCGGCAAGCTGATACGTGAGCCATGCGAACGTCACGAGCAACACGAAGGTGATGGCCCGATCGACAGACCCTTCGGGATTGGACGCCCATTGCGCGGAGAGGACGCACCACCCGGTGAAGAGTATCATCCACACCAGCGCCCACGTGAAGCGCAAGCCTCGCAGAGCCACCGTCGCCAGTCCCAACAGAAAGGCGATTAGCCCGAGGATCCGAGACGACGTTGCCAAACCTTGAACGGCGAAAAAGCCCTCCCAAGGCAGGATCAGGATCAGAAGCCAGAGAAAAAAGAAACTGATTTGTTGCATAAGTATCTCGCTTCAGGAGAAGCCGATCGTCCAAAGTCGGTTTCAAGCAATTCCGCTAAGCCGGATTCAACCTCCGGTCACGGATGTGTCAATCGCCGGACCTTCTCCGGCAAACGGCGCGGTGAGGCCCTTTACGTAACTCCTGATTTTCACAAACACGGATGCCAGCGGCGGCTCGGAATCGAGGTAGGCGTCCATGACGGCGAAGTCGAATCGCGGCGCCGCCGCAACGGCTTTCGACCCTTTTTCCCAAGCGGCGCAGTGCGGCATCGCTTGTAGCGCCGCGGCATAGGACGCAAAAGTCGTGTAGTCGTGGTGTTTCGCCGCCGGCGGAACGGCCTGCGTCAGTCCCAGACGCCAATGCCGACTGCCGAGATAGACGTTGTCGTCGATTCGACATTGCCGGGCATCCACCATGTTGCCGCGATAGTCGACGCAGCCGCCCGTGTTGTTCAGCACATTGCCGTTGACGGAGAACTTCTCGAACGTTTCCGAATAATTCCCGTTGGCTTCCTGGGCGGCAAAATCCAAAGGATAAGCCGCCTCGCTGTAGTTGTGCGCGAAGGTGAATCCCCGCATGGCGACATACGGCCCCATGCCGTGCCCCGTCTGCAGGCTGATGTTGTTGGTGATGCAATTCCTCCCGGTGCCCATGAAGATGCTGCCGCCATCGCTGTGGTAGAGAATGTTGCCGTCGAAGAGGTTCTCCGTCACGCCATCGGGGTAATTCTGGATCGGGCCGCCCTTGTTGCTCCGCCCGAAGAAGCAGTTTGCCACCACGCAGCGCGTACCGTTGAAGTAGAAACAGTGCGAGAGATAGGCCTCGTCGTATCCGCCGTTTCTCCAAACCAGCCAGTCTCCAACTTTGTCGATGAACAGCGACGTGTAGCTGCATCGCCGGCCGCCGCCACAGATGCCGCCACCGCAGTGCTTGATCTCGCAGTTGCTGATATCGCAACCAATCGGGTTGCCTTGCTGGTGGAAAAAGGAAAGATACTCGAACTTCAACCCGCTGAATCGCACGTACGATCCGCCCACGCTGAACTGGCCGCAGGAGGTGCTGATCACGTAAAGCTGCCGGTCGGGGTTGGTGACCGCGGAGGGACCGGGCTTAAACCAGAGCGTTTTGGACTCGCGGTCGTACCAGGTGATGTCGTATTTCAGTTTGCCGCTCTTGTCGGTCAGCGGCCGGCCCGCCGCCGCCTGGGGACGGGCGAAATCGGTTGCCGCATGCATTGCCGCGCACGGGTAACCGCCCTTGACGATTGCCGAGATGCCAATGCGGGGATTTCCCGCGGCAGTGACGGCATCCTCCCAGATCGCGTGTTGCAATCCCGAGTACTGAATGCGTCGGTACGGGATCGCGGCCTTCCAGCAGTCGCCAAAGTAGGGATCACTCACGTACGTCCAGCTCAACTGCTCGGAGGATTGCAACGTCACGTCTTCGTTATGGTAGGACCGGATGGTGATCGGCGCCCCGGCGTTCCGCTCTTGTTCCAATTTACCATTGCCTGATATGTACCGCCGCGGAGATTGACGGTATCGCCCGGGCGGACCCACTCGAGCGCCTTGTAGAGCGTGGCGAAAGGCCGCTCGATCGTGCCGGGATTGCGATCGTCGCCGCCAGGGGCGACAAAGAAACTAGTGCCCGGTACAGCGCTCTTGGCCAGGGACATGGATTGCCCGCGGCCGTCGTCGAAAAGCGGCGGGGTCTTGGCCGTGTTCCCTCGGCTGCAATAGGCCCTGGCATACGTCGGATCGAGCCGAATGGCCGCAGTATAGTCCGCGACGGCCTTGTTCCAGTCGTCCTTGTCTTCGTAGGCGCTGCCGCGAAAGAAATGGGCTTTGGCAAATTTCGGATCAAGACGCAGTGCTTCGTTGTAGTCTGCGATTGCCCGGTCGGCGTCGCCCTTGCTCAACCAGGCATAGGCGCGGTTGTTCCGCGCCGTCGCATCTCCTTGATCGAGGCGGATAGCCTCGGCGTAGCAACGGATTGCCTCGTCCAGGTCTCCGCGGAGAAACGCGGCGTTGCCTCCGCGCGCCGCCGCCTGCGCCTTGTCGGTGTTGATCTTGTCGGGACCGGCCCCGTGGGACACAGCGGCCAGAGCCAGCAATACGATAGAGCCCAGGACTCGCGACATGGTCATCTTATCCATGCACGACATCCTCGATCAGCCGGCAATACTCGTTTACAGCGTAATCCGTGGTGTAAGGCAGCAGGGCTCCTTCAGGCAGATCTCGTCGCGGCGCCAAGAGCGCTGCTGAAATGGCTTCGGCCAATGCCGTGGCGTCGCCTACCGGCGCCAGCCGCCGCAGCGGCCGTCCTGCAAGATCTCGCGAGGACCGCTTACACAATCGGTAGCCACGACAGGCACTCCGACCGCCAGGGCCTCGATCAAAACAGTCGGCAGCGCTTCCCATGCCGAGGAAAGCACGAAAAGGTCGGCGCGGGCCATGTGCGCGTAAGGATTCCTGGTAATCCCCGGCATGCTCACATACGACTCAAGGCCCAACTCCTTGACCAGGCTTTCCAGGTGCGCCCGTTGCTTCCCCTCGCCGAGAATGACCAGTCGAACGTCGCAGTTTTGACGCACGATTTTCAGGGCCCGCAACAGCGTGGAAAAGTCCTTTTGCGGCGTGAGACGCCCCGCGGCCAACAACAGCCGGCCATTTCCCACCCCTGCATGCGCAGCGCCGCCGGGCATGCGGGCGAGAACCAGGGATGCTCGACCGGTTGGCGGGCCAATTCCGCCAAGTCCGGCGGTATGACCGGGTTATATATGACGCGTATCCGCTGCCGTGCCACCCGCGCGATGCGAATCATATCCTCCGCCACTCCTTGAGAAACGCAAACGACGCGACTCGCCCGGCGGTAAGAGCAGTTGAGATACCAACCTGCCAGCCTGCCGTTGAGTCCGGACCGCTGTTGTGCCGGCGTCGACCGCGAAGTGTGTACGGCGGTTACGATCGGCGTTCCCGTCCGCGACAGCCAGCCGGCTGCGATTGCCGCGCCATTGACGTGATCCAGGGCCGAAATCAACACGGCGGGACGCTGCTTGCGGATATAGGAAGCCAATTGAGGGATGGCGCGGAGTGTCCGCGACGACTTGAGATCCACGACGCGAACTTGCTCGACCAGATCGGCGAGGAAAGGCCCCATCGCCTTCACAAGAACGACGTCGACCGGGTAGCCGCGTTGCGCCAGGCCGTTGGCCAGGAGCACCGTGACCCGCTCAGCCCCCGCCATTTCAAGGTTCGGCAGGAAGAAAGCAATTTCACCCATCATTGATTACTCAGTGCTTCAACCAAAGAGTCGTTTCCACCAGCGCTTGCGGGGCGGAGCACCGGACGGCCGGGAAATCGATGCGTCTTGCGCCGTCCCGGCTTCGCACAGTTTGACCGCCGCGGCGGCGACGTTGAGCTTGACGACGACGGCCGCGGCCAGGGTGCCCAAGTGCGTCAGACTTACCGCGACCGGCAGACGCGTACTGCTTCCGTCCTCCGCCGAGCGGCGATGCAAGGCCGGCCGCCCCGAGTCGTCAAGCACTACTTCGATGTGGTTCATCGCCAGCGACAGGTACTGGCCGTCGCACTTCTTTAGCGATTCCTTCGCGCACCAGCGGGCAGCGAAATGCTGACGCGGATCGGCCTGAGCGGCGCAGTAGGCGATCTCAGCCCGGCTGAAATTTGCCCGGTAGAACTCGCTCTCCCAGTAGTCGGTTTCAAGGGGGAATTGTTCGGGCGACTCGAGGTCGATGCCGCAGGCGATGTTTTCCCTGGCTGTGACCTGGCCTGGCGTGGCCGTCGCGGACGCTGCCAACTGGAGACCGCCGGAAACGACTACCGCGGCAATGGGACCTGATGCCGGCAGCGGCTTGCCGAGCACTGCCGCTTCAAGCTCTCCGTAGGTTCGGGCCGTATAGACCTGGGGACAGGTTATCTCCAGTCGCTCGCGAATTGCCACATCGAAACGGGCGCGAGCGACCGAACCGCCCATCCGCCCGCGGAAGTCGAGTTCAGCGGTCACCTGGTCCGGCGCAATGTGGAAGAAGTCGGCCACCGTCTGTCGCAAACTGGATTGAATGTCCATGAGTCAAAAGCCCGCCAGGCAAAAGCTGCAAATCAGCTTGATTTCACGTTTTGAGCGACCGGCCATGTGCAAGAGACATCCTTGCAACCGCTCGATTTCCGTGAGGGAAACGAGGCAGCGGGAGCAACACGGCTCGGCGGCGGGATTCGCCGCGAAATGCCCTGGCGCCGCCTCTTCGTGAGCCTGCAGTCGTCCCTTCAACTCGCCGAGGAATTGTGCCGCCATCCGCCCTTCGACCAGCCGGTGATCAAACGCAAGGACGAGGTTGTATGCGCCGGCCTGCGATGTAGGCAGGTCGAACTCCGCGCCCACACCCAGGATCGCTGACTGTGCCTCCACGAGCAATGGATCGAATGTGAACACGCCGTCGCCCGACAGGTCGGTGACAGTGAACGTCGCCCCCGCCATGGCCGCCGGCCGGATCGAATCGCCGAGATAGTCGACCAAAAACTGGCGCCGTTCGCCGATGAGTTGAGGCAGGGACTTGCTGTCGGCCTCGCGAAGCACGGGAACTTTGAGTCCACGGCCTGCGTCCAGGGCGTAGCCAATGTTGACTTGCTCGTAAAAATGCGCCTGGTCGTCGGTGGCATAGGCGTTCAGGTGCGGGTACCTCCGCAAGAGCCTGGCGGACTCGAAGATCACGACGGCCGACATGAACTCGGCAACCGCAGGCTCGCGTCGCTTCCATTCGTCCAGCCCGCACGTAGGAACGACCACCGTCACCGTGCTGCGGATGGCATGGCGGCTCCAGGAGAGCAGCCGCGCTTCCAGCCGCTTGGTCCGTGGCAGCGGCTCGTTGCGGATCGGGACCCCGGCGGCCCCGCGGGCGCGGGGTCGGTTGCTGGAGACTCCAGGGGTTTACGCGGGACGAGCTGGCCCAAGTGGGCGAATACATCGGCCTGGCGGACAAGGCCGCCGGCGGCGAAATCGCTCTCGCTGAGCCCCTGGCTGCGGATCACTTCCAAGGCAGCACGACTAATGCGGCGACCTCCACCCGTAAGCCTACCCTCGCAGGGCGGGGAACCCAAGCCGGCAGGGGGGGGCTCCGGCGGTGAATCGATAGGAAACGAGAGATCCGTCGAAGACCGCTGGGCTCCGCCTTCCGGTTCGGTTGGAAGTGGCGCGATGGACGCGGGACTTGCCGCGGAATGAGCGGACTGTGCTGCGCGGAATGCCTCAATAACTGCCAGACTTTCGCCGATGTAACAGAGCACGTTGCCGACGGGGACTTCGACGTTTTCCGCGGCGATACGCTGGATGACGCCCGTCGCCGGGCTCTGGATTTCGAACGTGGATTTGCTGGTTTCCACTTCTACCAGGGGCTGGTCAGTGCGGACGGCTGCCCCGTCGCTGACGAGCCATTGAATGATCTTGACGGTTTCGTCATTGACGTTTTCCTGAGGAATATGCACGGGAACGATGTCAGGCATGTTTCATCATCTCCAGCACGGCCTGCAGGACCACATCGGGCCCCGGCAACGTCTTTTGCTCCAAAGGTGCGCACGAAGGAATGGGGTGATCGGCACAAGCGACGCGGCCTACCTGGACCGTCAGCCGGGGCAACCTCTGCTGCACCTGGGCGATCACTTCGGCCCCAAAGCCTGCGAAACCGGCCCCCTCTTCGACCACCAGGAGTCGGCGGCTGCGGGCGACCGAATCGACGATTGGCCAGGCGTTCAAGGGAAACAACTGCCCCGGACAGATGACCTCGCAGACTACCTCGTGTTCATCGAAGGCCGGCAAAATGGCCGCTTCGACCTCCTTCAGCATGCCGCCGTAGCAAACGATCGTGACGTCGGCCGCCGCCTCGGGCCGCAAGCGTATCGTAGGAATTGCCTCATCGTCGTGCTCCAGGACAAACCCGTCTGGCGTCTCATCGCTCACTCGCTGCGCGTAGAGAAGCTTGTTCTCGATCACCAGGGTTGGTTCCTCGACGCGGGCGAAAAGATGGTGGTAAATCTTGCCCGGGTCGCTGCGGTGGTTCACGGCCAGCACGCGTGTGCCGGGCACGCCGAGGAAATGCTTTTCAATCGATTGGCTGTGGGTCGGGCCGTAGCCACGCCGTCCGCCCATGGGCGTGCGAAGAATGAGCGGCACCCGGACCTGTTCGTTGTACATGTAGCGGAATTTGGCCGCATGATTGAGCCACTGGTCGGCGGCGAGCGAGAGGAAGTCGCCAAACATGATCTCGCAGACGGGCCGCAATCCGGCCAAGGCCAGCCCATTGCCGAGACCGACGATCAGGGCCTCGCTTATCGGCGTGTTGCGGACGCGGCCGGGAAAGGCCTCACTGAGCCCTTTGGTCGCTTTGAAGGCCCCGCCATAGGGCGACTCGATGTCCTCGCCGATCAGCACGACACGTGGATCTTGCTCCAGAGCGCGGTGAAACGCTTCGCGGATTAAGGTAACGGCGCGTTGCGGGCGGTCGATCTTCGTAGCCCGCCAGGAGACCGGATGCCAGGTCGCCGGCGATGCGAGCGCGGCATCGCTGTCATCTGCGAAAGGCGTCCTATCGGCTAACTCGACTGCCGCGGCAACCCGCGCTTCGGCCGCGCGCCATGCGATCGGTCTCCTCGGGATTCTCGCGGGCAAAGCGGGTCAAGGGGTCTTTGGCCCAGAAGGACTGGATCTCCTCAGCCGCCCGATCGTCATCGCCTTTGGAATGTGGCATGAGACGGAAAGTGTCGATCCGCAGAAATGCGGGGCGGCTTTCGCTCCGCATGGCGCAGATACAGCGGCCTGCTTCGGCAAGCAGTCTCTCCGGTTCCCACGTGTTGCCGAAACGCGCCGGGATGCCGAACGCCTCGGCACGCATGCAAATGTCGCCGGCCAGCGTCTGTCGCTGGTGCGTGCTCTGCGCATACAGGTTGTTCTCCAGCACAACGAACAAGGGCAATTGCCACTTCGAGGCCACGTTCAAGGTCTCGTAGACGACCCCTTCGCCCAAGGTGCCGTCGCCAATGAACACCACGGTGATGCCGCCGGATCCTGTCAGCTTCTGGGCCAGCGCGAGGCCTGCCGCCACGGGCATGATTCCTCCCTGGACGCCGTTGCTGAAAAAGCCCTTCCAGCACAGGTGCTGGCTGCCTCCGCGACCGCCGCAAACGCCCGACCTCTTGCCCATAATCTCGGCGATCAGCCCATCGACATTGTCGGTTCGTGCCAGGAAATGTCCGTGACAGCGGTGATTGCTGAACACGAGATCCGACGCTTGCAAGTGCTCGGCGACGGCAATGCCCGACCACTCCTGGCCAATGCACGTATGGACGGTCCCGAACAACTTGCCCTGCGAGAACAGATGGAGCAAGCGTTGCTCGACGGTGCGGATCAAAATCGCCTTGGCGTAGAGCGGTTCGAGCCTTGCGGCCGACGCAACGCCGTCGGCGATCGTCGTGTTATCCTGTCCGAGTTCCATCATGCTGCTTTTGCGCCCGCGAAAGATGTCTACGTCGCAGAACCGCGACCTGTAGACCGTCGCCCGAGTTCTCCAGTGCCCGCTTCCAGATCCAGGGACGCTTGCAGGGCGTCGGCAAAATCTGGTGCAACCGTCTTGATCAGTTTTGCCGGCACGCCGCATACCACGCTGTAATCAGGAACGTCCTTGATGACCAGGCTTCCCCCCGCGACCACGCACCCCCTGCCAATGGTGACGCCGGAGGCAATGACCGCGTTGGCGCACAACCAAGTGCCCCGGCCGACGTGGATATGCCCGTAGTCGTACGGCCCGAATCGATAGGAACCGCGGAGCATGGTGTGCTTGCCGGCGGCGAGAGTCACGCCCGGACCGATGCTCACTTCATCCTCAAGCACGATTGTGCCCCCGCCGAAATAGCAGTTGCATCCAATATAGACGTTGTCGCCAACCGTCACTTTTTTGGCGTCGAAGATGTTCACACCGGAACTGATCTGCAGCTTTCGGCCGCAGTGCTGCAGCGCCATGCCCGCGAGCCAACCGCGCAACGTATTGGCTCTGCCGACCCCCGGGAGCAGGTTGAGCAGGTTGTTCAGGAACAGGTAAAGCGAGTTGTTGAGCCTCACGGTCGGTTTGACTCGCTTGTTGTCAGGTGGGCAATGCTTCTCACGCGGGCTTGCAAATCGCACTCCAGAGCTTGGTTGCCCACACTCTGCTGTCGCGCGTCCGCACGAACGCCAATGCCTTCCGCACCAGTTCCTCTTGCAGATTCGCGTCCTCCGCCAGGCGATCGATGGCCGCCGCAAGCGCGGACACGTCCGGGCGATCGACCACCAGCGCAAATCCCTCCCGCTGGGCCAACCATGTAAGGTAGCTGTCCGCCGGAGAATGCACGAGAATGGGCCGGCCCGAACGAAGGTAATCCATTGCCTTTGTCGGGAAGTTGTGCCGGATCATCATGGGCTGCGGACTTTCGAATGCCAGAGGCAGAAACAGAATCGTGCTGCCGGCTTGCGCGACGGCCAGCGCCGCCTGGTCGACGTAGCGGCTGCCGATTCCCATCTGACGGAGTTCGGCGGGGACTCCGGCGCGCACAGGTCGAGTCGCGGGGCCGTTTTGGCTATCGCGGCCGCTCGCGCCAGCCGTACCACGGCGTCCGCGTTCATGACAGGAAAGATACCGCCAGCAAAGTGCACGACGGGTGGTCCGTTTCGCGGGATCCGGCGGATCGCGTCGGGCAACCGATCGGTATCGGTCGTATGGGGCAGCAGTTCCACTTTGAGTCCGTGTTTTTTCTCCAAATACTCGACAGCGAACTCAGTGATGGCAAACCGGTTTTCGGCGCGCTCGAGAACTTTGTGCTCGAACTTTCTGGCCAGCGAGGTCCGGTCACATCCCGACTCCTCCCAGAGCACGTCCAGATAAACCGTCAAGGGTAGACCAAGTTGCTCGGCAGCCTGCCATGCGGCCACCGTAAAGCAGCCGTCGGGATAATGCGCATAGATCCTCTGCACGGCATGCCGGCGAGCAAGCTTCACGATGCGACGGCGGATCATGCCGATGTAGAGCGCCGGCAGGTACCGCATGCAGCGCCGGCTCCAAACGCTGCTGCCGAGCATGGTCACCGAACTGCACGGCATCGGCAATGACTGCCCTTGGTAAAGCGCCGGTTCGCCGATGCCATGCACAGCCAGCAGTTCCTCCTGGGGAAGATGACGCAGGAGCTGATAAAGTATGTACCCGCTGCCGGAACTCATCGGCGGAAACACCCAACTGGAGACGAGCACACGTCTTGACATGGCGATTGGCTTTCTAACGGGCGTCCCGCAGGCCTATCTCGAATACGCAGACCGCTTCGGAGGGCAGGATCTCCCTGTCCACTAGGACTTTCGCGACGCGGCCGCCGTGGAGCACCGCCTTCCGCTCGCGACCGCCACCGGTGACATAGAGCAGCGACACTCGTTGCAATGCATCGCCGAGCAAGGCAGGGTGCTTCCACGGTTCAAAAATCGTCGATGCGCCGACTTGAACGATCGTGCGGTCGCCGCGCTTCCAGAGGAAACGATCGCCCGGCGCTGCCGCATCGCCGACCGCTGTCCGCTCCACGCAAGTATAACCGAGGTCCTGCAGCGCCATTTGGACTTGGCTGCAGCTCGCCCACTCGCTTGTATAGATGAGCAAGGGCCCTCCGCTTGCGCGCGACCCGATCGTGTCCTTCATGGCTGCAAAGCAATCGAGAATCACTGCCCTGGTAGCATGATAGGCCAGAGGATGGAAGAGTAGGCCGCTGCAAAACCGCACTCGCTCCAGATTGGCAACGGCCCCGCCCGGCCCAATATCGAGCTCGACTTCGGCGATCGGACCCGTGGTAAGATCTTTGTGCCAAAGGCGGACCAATGGGGCTGCGGGACAACGGAACCAGGGCTTTTCGCGGACGACGATATTGATGCCCACGGGGTACTGCACCAGGAAAAACACGGCCGCCACGGCCACCAAACCGGTCCTGACGCCTCGACCGCCCGCCGTGCCGCTACGGCACGAACGATCGCCGTCGGCGGCCGGGGTCGTGCGGGAGGAATCGGCAGCCAGCCCTGGCGACGCAACGATTCCCATTCCTGCCGGAGCAACAAGATACCGAAGTCCCGCAAAGGCGAGGCAGGCCAAGAGGCCGGTCAGGTAGTAGAGCGGGCTGAGCCGGACTTGGGTCCAATAAACGAACAGGATGGGGCCAGCCCCCGCCGCAACCATGCCCAGTTCTCGCCACCTTCGCTCCAGACACCAACGGACGGTCCCCACCAGAATGAGAAGTGCAGTCACCAGGGGAAAGAACGCCAGGCACGACACGAACGTCTCGCTGTCGGCCCATCGCAGCAAGAGGGACTTGACGGGCGGCGGCGCTTCCGCCGCGATTGGCGGTGGTGCATCGGCAAGCACCGTATGAGTCTGGTGCAGCACATAGCGAACGTCGAATCCTGACGCATAAAGACCGCCGCCGGCCACGGCGAGGGCGACGCCGAGGAAGATGCCAAGGCGGACTAAGGTCTTGCGGGCATCGTGTGCGACAAGCAGCGGCACGCTCACCAGGCCGAGCAAGACGGCATCGACGCGGGGCAGAACGGCCAAGCCGGCCAATACGCCCGCCGCAATCAATCGTCCGTGCGAGATCTCGCCCCGCCGCGCCAACAGGCATAACGAAGCCATGCCCAAGCAACCGGCCAACACGGTGCCTTGAGGGTAACAACCCCAGACCACGGAATCGGGAAACAGAACGAGCGTTCCAATAGCGCACAGCGGCGCCGGCAGGCCAGCCCAACGGGCGGCGAAACGAGCCACGAACACGACGTTCAGGATTCCGGCGATCAGCGCCAGGAAACTGAACGCCAGGTAGGTGTCGGCCCCCGTCAGCCAACGGACGAATAACAGCATCCAGATAACGCCGGGCCGCGTTTCGCGGCCGTAATCGATTTTCGGGCCCTCCCAGCCCTGCTCGAGGATTTGCCGCGCACCTGTTGCCAGGGACGTGCCGTCGCCCTTGAAATGTCCCATGGGGAAGGCGCTGAAACCAAAATAGTAAGCGGCAAACGCCACGAATACGATCCACAGTACGACCCGGCACCGCGGGCCGCAGGCAATCTCCACGCAAAGACCGTCGTGTGGCGGGTTGTTGACTGGCGTCAGCCCTTGCGATGGTTGTGACGTCATAGGCGGAGAATTCCTGATATCATCATGGTTTTTTTCATCGTGTCAGATCGGCCTTCCACGAGGCCGGGAGATTCTTGAGAACCTCGATGCCAGCAAAAGGCTTCGTGAGTCGAGGCCCTCTCGCTTTGGCCCAGGCGGCCATTCTGGCTATGCCCGCTTCGAGCGGGACGAAAGCCTGTCGCCCGAAGACCCGCTGCAGGGCATCGCTGCTGGAAAACGCATGGACGACTTCTTTGCGGGCGTCGAGGAAGCGGATGTTCGGCTCGGCTCCAAGCACCTTCGCAACGACATGGGCCAATTCTCGCACCGAAGTGGGTGTTTCCGCCCCGATATTGAATATCTGACGGTTCGATTGCGGCACATCCACGCAGCGGGCGATCAGCGGAGCCACGTCGTCCACGTGAGTAAAAGCCCTCGTTTGCAGCCCGTCGCCGAAAATGGTCATCGCTTGCCCCTGCATAATCTGGTTCATGAAAATGCCGATCACGTTGCGGTAGCGGTCGCCGATGTTCTGGTGCTCTCCATAGACGTTGTGGGGACGGAATATCGTAAAATTCAGGCCGAACATCTCGTGAGCCGCCCGCAAGTCCATCTCGCACGCATACTTGGCGACGCCGTAGGGGTCTTCGGGCATGGGCGTGGTACATTCCGTCATCGGATTCTGGGCAGCCCCGTAGACAGCGATCGAACTGGTGAATACAAAGCGTTTGACGGTTCCCGCATTCACCGCGGCATTGACCAGGTTGACGGTGCCGCCAACGTTGTTTTCGTAGTTAAAGCGTCGAATAAAGTGGGAAAGCCCTTCGGCCGCATAGGCCGCCAAGTGGTAAACGTAGTCGAACTGATATTGCGTGAACAGCTCCTGGACGAGAGGGGCGTCGGTAATCGATCCACGGCGGAAAACGGTGCCGGACGGCACGTTGTCTTCAAAGCCGCCGCTCAGATCGTCGAGAACGACAACTTCATGCCCCAGCTGCAGGCAATGACTCGCGACATGGGATCCGATGAAGCCGGCCCCACCGGTGACTAAACTCTTAAGCATCACTTAATTCTCCAGTTATGAGTCGCCTTTTTCCGAAAACAGGTCCGCCCCCAGATTTCAAGGACGCTTGAGGATCTCTTCATCTAATCACTCAACGGGACGCCTGCACACCAACTGCACGCAGTCGCCCTTTAGCTTGACAAGGGAACGGAGAAATCCGAAGAGGGAAGGAACTCGCGCTGAGACGCCCGCCAACTTCCCGTGGGAATTGAACTGTACCGTACTGTGCCCGCGGTGGCTGTTATGGCGCAGCAGCCAAGACTCGGCGTGGGCGCGCCAATAGCTCGCAGTCCGCAGAGCTATTTGCGAAAACCCCTGGCTGCGTGCGATCAGTTCCAGCGATCGTGGCGAAAAAATGTTCAAGTGCACCGGGAGTGTTAGGTAGTAGTAGTACTTGCCGTAAGTATCCAGGGCCGCGGCGGCGGCGTTTGGGACTTCGACTGCGAGCGTTCCGCCCGGCTTCAAGGCCAGGAAAAGGGCGCGAAAGAGCCTCGCCGGATCGGCCACGTGCTCGACACTGTGTGAAGCAGTGATCACGTCGAACGCCGCAGGGCGGGATTCCAGTGCTTCGACCGAGCCTCGAATGACTTTGAGTTTCGAACGTTGCCCGGCGGCTGCCGCCGCTTCGGAAACGTCAATTCCCGATGCGTCCCATCCAAGGTACTGCATCATTGCCAATTGCGCCCCTGCTCCGCAACCGAAGTCACAAATCGTTCCGCTGGCCACGTACTTTGGCAGCGCCAGGTCCACTCGCTTGCGAACCAGATACCAGCCCAACATGGCCAGAAACGGGTTCGGGAACAAAGGCAAGTGGTTGTAACCGCGGTAGAGGCGGGCATAATGCGCAGTCAACCACACTCCACGATGTCGTAGTCCTCTCGGTCGCAGGTCCGCCTCAGGTGCCTGGAACGAATAATAGCTCCCCGGATAATACTGCGAAAGTTGTTCATTGTCGGGTGACGGACTCTGAAACATGTGACCGCAATCATGGCATCGGTGAATGCTAAAAGTCCCTTCGTTACCGTAATGGTTGTCCTCGGCCGTCAAGGCGACGCTGGCATCGCCGTCGCAAATGGGACACTGCACACCGCGAATGGTCTCCGCAACACCATCGCGGATAGAAGGGTCAGTCACCGTTAATTGGCCGCCGTTGCGCACCGTGATTGACTAACAACATCTCTTGCCACGCGTGTGATATGCTCTTTTACGTACGCGGCGATCCGCCTCGCGGAGTCCTGGCCGAAGTAGCCGCAAAAATCGCCGACAAAGCGATCCGCCGAGGAGAAGTGGCGGCGGCGGGCCTCCTCGTCGAAGAGCAAGCATCGCAACGCGGCCGCCAAGTCGTCCGCACTGGCGGCCCGCAGGCAGCCCGCCCGTACGACGAGGTCCTTACCATGGCCCAAAGGAGCGTCCGGAATTTCGACAACAACGGCCAATCGGCGCTTGACCAGGGCATCGCTTCCCAGGCCGCTGCCTTGCACGACAACAACGTCGGCGGCCGAAAGCGACTCGTCCAGCGTGAACTTCGTATTGTCCAGGAACGGAACGTGGGGGTATTTTCCGGCAATCTCGGCGTAAAAGTCAACTTTTTCCGAGGGGTGCAAGCGAACGATGCCTGCAACCCCTTGAAACCCAGATACGGCCTGGCAGAACCATTCCGCCAAGAGACGCCGCTGCAGGGGCAGCACGGGCGACGTGCCCAGCATGACCACTCGCTGCGACGAAGCAACGCCCAATCGGCCGCGAACCATCTCACTTTCGGCCGACACTTCGCGCGTCAAACGCGGACATCCGCCGATTGCCAGCCTTGCCTGATCCTGGCCGGCCGCGATCATGATCCGCCGATGCAGTTCGCCCCAACAAAACATCCGGTCCGCGATAACGGGCACATATCCCACGGCGTCTTCCCCAAGCACGCCGTGCTGGAGTGTAAAGGTCGGTATTCTCAGCCGTCTTGCCGCAAGCACGAGCGACGATGCTAAAGCGGCGCGGTCGTACTCCGTGACGACGGCCGCGGGGCGGAATCGCTGGAGCAGCCCCAAACATCCGACAGCTAATTGGCTGTTCACGATAGCACTCAGCTCAAGTCGCTCCCGCGCGCCGCGCGGCAAGCCGAACGACCTGCACAACCCCTGCAGGCGCTGCCGCCACAGCGGCCAACAGCGGCGGAAGGCAGGAAGCCACCGACCACGGTCGTGCGGGACCGCACTTGCCCAACTCACTGCATCGGCCGGCGATGGCAGCCGTTGCAGGACGTTCGGATTTTGATACAGCACCGTGCAGCAGTCCAGGGAAAGCGCCTCGAGCACGGGCAGGATCAGACCGTCGATCCGTGCCGTGGACGACCTCCAAGTCACCAGGATCCGTCCGGGTTTGGGTTGCGCGGCTTCTTTACTGAGGTGGGACGCCCCATAGTATCTCCGCAGCCAGCGCAGCCGGTCAAGCCAACGCTGGGCAATGCTCCATTGACCGCCGCCATTCACAAACTCTATCATCAGCAAGTCGGTCAAGGTCGACCCAATCGGTATGCCTTCAATCTCCGGTTGGGCGAGCTCTGTATCGAAGGCCCGCACGAGGTCTTTCCAGCAATCAGCCGACTGAAACGATAGGAGCGATGAATGGGACATCAAATCATGACAGCTACTTGCGCCCAAAGTTCAGTCTGCCAAACCATTTCTTGACCTCTGCTCCCCAAAGGTCGACGAACTGGTACGTTGCGTTGCGTAAGCGCCCAAATTCCCGCCTGCCGCCGTGAACCTGGATGACCTGGCCGCCGAAGCTCTTCTTGAACTCGCGAATGGCCCGCAATCGTTCGCGGTCCTTCTCGGGGATGATTCCACCCAGCTCGAACCATTCGCAGCCGATCGCTTTGGCCCACTCGATGCCGCTCCACAGGCTTAAGGAGGAAGCGCCGTTCATGGCGTCGTCAGTACGTGCGCCGTGCAGGTAGCTCGCGATCTTGCCGCTGGCGCAATGCCGGAGACACAGACGGGCTTGCCGTCGGCGAGGCAGAAGAATGCCTGGCCGCGGTCCCCCTCATAAATCGAGTCGAAAACGCCGCACAGTTGCTGTCGCGTGAGAAGCCGGAAGTGTTCGCGAACGTACATGTTCTCCATCAGGTCGGCAAAAACCTCGCGGCCACCGGGAATATCAGCGCCGGTGGCCACGTGAAGCAATCCGCGGGCTTTCTTGACGCATCCTCGCTGGCCTGATGAAATGTTCTTCCAAAGCGTGTCCTGGTCCTGGCGAAGATCGAGCACATAGTCGTACATCACCATACTCGACCAATGCGTCGAGTTGTAATAGCGGTTCTGAATCGGACGCTCTACCATCACGCGCTGGGAGAGGGGCGCGTCGAAGAGTACGAGGAAGTCGGCTCGCAATTCTTCGGCAACCGCGACACAGCCGTCGACAAGGCGATCGAAGGCCGCTTCGGACATTTTCGCGTTAAGTCCATCCACAACGAATGGCGGCACGCTGAGCGGGCCCAATGACGCACGGATGTTGCATCTCATGAAGAACCGGTGCCAGCGGTGCCGCGTAATGACGAGCAGCGCGCCGCCTGCCAGTTTGCCATCGAGTCGGCATTCGACGAAAATCAACTTGTGGGCCGTAGGCTCCAGGAACAACGTCGCGATATCAGCCCTGTGGTAGAGGCACGCGTCGGCGGACTTCTCCACGGCCTGGTTCCACTCGTCGAGCGACGACGGCCGGTCCTCGCCATGGCGAATCTCCCAGCAAGGCTCTGCCTTGCCCTTGGCGGCAGGAGTCGAGACGTCGGCATCGGCCCGCGATAAGGGCAGCGCGTCGCTCAACGGAACCTCGTTGTTAGTGGATTTGGTGATTGTTTCCACGTTGCGAATATCACTGCGAACCCTGAACTTTATGCCTACTCGCGCTGACGGTCAACGGAATCAGGAGTGCATAGCAGGCGATCAAGTGAACGCCGCGACCCACGAGCATCGCCCGCGGAAACTGGATGACCGCGGCGCCATCCTGGAAAAGGAGCGTCAAGGCATGGAAGTAGGCCAACATGCCGATGAGCGTTCCGATCACGTCAAGATCCTGGCGGCGGACCACGTTGAACACGTTGTGGATGGGAAACAGGCTGCTCAAGAGGGGCGGCAGCAACGCCCATTGCACCGCTGGCACGGAGCCGACGTATTTGGGCAACAGGAGTTGGGTCAGTGGCCGGGCGAGCCACCAACCCAACAGCACCAGGGGCAACATTCCGACAAAAGTCGCCAGCATTGGCTTTAATGCCATGCGCAACACTCCACCCAACTCGTGGGTGCGGCCGTATTGCTCCGCCATCCGCGGATAAATCACTTGGGAAACGGCCAAAGGCAGCATCTCCAAGGTTGTGCCGGCGACGACGACCATCGCGTAGAACCCCATGTCGCGTCGCCCCAGGATCTCAAAGACGAAGGTGCCCTCCAAGGTCGTCCAGAACTGCGTCAACTCTCCCACAATGAAAATCGGCAGCCCGATAATCAGCAGGTGCAGCCAATCCCGCCAGTTCCACGATGGAAATACGCGGATCGGGCGCCACGCGTAGAGCAGCACACCGGCTACCACGGCCGTGAGGATCGCACGAAGACAAAGGCCATAAAAATTCATCAGCGCCACCAGGGCAACCAGCCCGAGTGCCACCGCGTTCTGAATGACGTTCACCACCGAAAGGCGCGCAAAGTCGTGGGCCGTGCGGTAGGTCGACTGCAGATAGGTCGTTCCGTAGAAAAACTGGAATGCCAGCACGGCGTTTGCCAGCCACGCGGCAGCCAACCAGCCCTCGCCCCGCATAAAGCACCAACCAGCGACACCGCACAAAGCCAAAGTGACCGTGGTTCCAAGTACTAACGCCCAAGCTAGGGCTACCGACGCCAGGGCCTTAACTCGCTGATGATCGCCTTTGCCATAGTAATAGGGCAATTCCCTGCTCAGGCCGTTGAGTATGCCAAGCTGGAGAAAACGCGTATAGCCTTGAACCAGCCCGATGCCGTTGAACAAGCCCAGGACGTCGGGCGCAGCGTAGCGGGCCTGCAGCAGTCCGCCGGCCATGCGGAGGACGGAGGAAACCACGTTTCCGCCGGCCAGAGCACTCACGAGGTAAACAAAAGACGGCTTGGGGGCCACGGCCGCCATCGGACTAGGCGACGAATGCGCCGGCGCCGCGGGAATAGCAGTGCGGTTCGAGGATTCCGCCTGGCTTGCTTCTCCGTTTTGCAGATTAAAATCGTCGAGCATTACTTGACGGCTTAGCTGAGGACGTTCCAACTCAGCGGCGTGCCTGCCTTGAGGTCCTGGTTCGCCGTTCTTCCCAATACCTGATCGAGATACTTCGGCGGGAGCCCGCTGGCCGGGCGGACGCTGCGGACATTTTCCCGCGTGAAGTGATCTCCGGCGGCAATATCTTTCGTTACGAACAGCGAGCGGCGGTGTGCCCTTGAAGCTGCCTCGCGAGCACTCATGCCGTAGTCCACACAGCCGACGGCCCGTTGCGCCGTACGGACCGCCTCGACCATCGAACCGAACTCATGCGGCTCGAGCGAGAAGGCGACGTCTGGGCCAGGAAGACTTCGCGTCAGCGTCAGATGTTTTTCGATGATTGAGGCCCCTAACGCCACTGCGGCCACCGGAACCGCCACACCGAGCGTGTGATCGGACAGACCGGTCGGTACGCCAAAGGCGTCGGCCATATGCGCGATCGTGGCCAGGTTCATTTCCTCCGCTTGCGCCGGATAAGCGTTGCTGCATTTGAGCAGTGCGATTTCCCCGCTCCCTGCACTGCGGGCGGCCTCGACCGCTTCGTCGATCTCGGCCAGCGTTGCCATCCCGGTCGACATGATCATCGGCTTGCCCGTACGGGCGATCCTCTCAATCAGCGGCAGGTCAACCAGTTCGAATGACGCGACTTTGTAGGCAGGCACGCCAAGTTCCTCCAAGAACTCTACCGCCGTAGGATCGAACGGTGTGCTGAAGGCAAGCAGGCCGAGGTCTCTTGCGCTGAAACAGCGGTTTGTGCCACTCCCAGGGTGTGTGCGCTTCCTGGTAAAGGTCATAGAGTTTGCGGCCGACCCAAGGGCTGTTCTCGTCCGTGATGACGAACGGGCCTGTGCGAACGTCCAAAGTAATGGTGTCGGCCGTGTAGGTCTGCAACTTGATTGCGTCAGCGCCGGCGTCGGCCGCAGCCTGGAGAATCGCCATAGCGTTGTCGAGCGACTGGTTGTGGTTGCCCGACATCTCGGCAATCACAAAGGGATCCTCACCATTGCCGATGAGTCGTCCGTTGATGTGCATCGTATTGGCTCGCCTAGAATCCGCTGCTGTTGACATACTCTCTCGCCCCGTCGAATCCCAGGTTTGCCGCCACGTCGACGATCGACAGGTGCGAAATGAACTGTGCGGTTCCCAATTGCTTGTAAGATGGGGGATCAAATGCCTGGTAGATCACGCACACTCCACCCGCCCGAAGCACTCCTTCTTCCTCGATATATTCGCGCGAGCCTGCAGCGCTGAGGTAAGTATCGGCGGAGAAATGCCGGCAGATCGCCATCACGTGCTCCGACTTGCGACCGCCGAGATCAAGCTGCGAGCTGCGCGTGAAGCTGTCGTTCATGCCCATTTCTCTGCAAAAAGTGGCAATCAGCTCCGTCGTAATGTCGGCCAGCGACAGCGACTTGCACTTCAGCACCCGTTCTACAAGGGCGATGACGGCCTTGCCATGGGGATGACGCGAATAGGCCTGTCGCAAGATGTTCAGGTGTTTCGGCCGCCACTTCTGCGTTTCATCGGTCTGAACTTCGCGGATCAATTGTTCGGGTCGCCCCTTGACCATCGCGGGGACCGTCAACGTATACGCTTCATCCTGGAAAACAATGCGGTTTCGCTGCTGCCACGAATGGGCCGCAAACTGCACGTCGTCGAGAATGACGAACTCATCCGCATGGGATATTAAGTTGAAGTAACCGGCCCATGGCAAGTAGGTCGGTTGCATAATAGCGATCTTCATTGGCTTCCCGCCATCAGGGAAGTCGGCGGCCATATCGTCATTCGACGCCAACGTAACCGGTGAGCGGGTTAAGCGTTGAGCCATTGCCGCCCATCATTTCGCAGACGCGTTCGGCTCCCAGTCCGTCGATCATGGCGCCGATTCGCGCGCTCAGCGCCGCACGGGCTTCGTAGTCAATGGAAAGAGATAGTATTGCCTCGCCCCATGCCGAACCGGTCACGTCACTGGCCTTCCCCAGCAATCGGCACGCTCCGCACCCATGCAACAGACGGACCGAGTATTCTTGATTATCGGCCAAGGTCACCACAAGGCAGGGAACCGCGAATCGCGCCAGCTCCCATACGGTGCTTCCTCCGGCCGTCACCGCCATATCACACCATGCCATAAGATCGGGAAGGTTCGGAGGGTCTCGCAAGAGCCGAATCGCGGCCCTGCTGCCACGAACCTTGGCAGCGAGCTGTTCCCAGTGCGGATTGCCTGGTCCCACCACGACAATGGTTTCCAGATCGTTCAGTGGCGTCTGCTCGAGTGTACCTACCACTTGTAGGGTGACGTTATTCGGATCTGATCCTCCCATCGTCACGAGTACCTTGCGAGCCTCCTTTGCAGTTTTGCGGCAAATCGGCGCAAACCGTCGAAACTCACTTCGTAATAACGCATAGGCTGGACCTAGCAGCATCCGAGTGTATGCTTCGCGATTAACGTACAATGCCTCATCCGCGTTGAGATCCTGATTGAGAATCAAGTCGGCCCAATAATGATCTGCCTGTCCGTAGTCGTCTAAGACGAGCAACTTCAAGCCGGCGTCTTTGATCCTGCGTTGATATTCGCCGTCGAAACAGTAGCCGTCAAGCACGATCCAAGCGGTGTCTATCGCTTTGGCTATTTCGGCTGTGGCCGCGGCATCGGCAGGGCTTCCGAGCAAAGCCGATAATACCTCGATCTCGATGTTTTCCTTACTGAGCCGAAGGTCGACAATTGGCGATCGGTTTGCCATGACATAAATGACTCGTCCCCCACCATCCTGCCAGGCTTGGGCTAGCGCCAGACATCGCATTACGTGCCCCATGCCGATTTCCGCCCCACAATCCGCACGTACGATCAGAGTTCGCTTGCCGCGCTGAGTCATACATGCCTCTGCTTGACGTTGTGGTTCAGGTCCGCAACTTCTGGGTGCCGATCGAGATAGGCGATAATTTCCGTTAGGCCGAAGTCTACGCTTGGAGCGAAGTGCTCGCAAATCAATCGTACAACCTCAAAGTCTTGGGGCTCATCGACACACAGGCGATAATGCCGCGAAAGACTCGCCGGCGCGCGCGAAATGGACAACGTGAAGGCTTCCGGATGGTCCGTCAGATAGGTCATCACGTGTTCGCGGTAGTACGCCTGATCCGGTTGTGTCTCGATCAGGGCACGACGCAGCGCCGGAAGCGTCATCAATTCGATATCTCCCGTTCCCCGGGGGTATCCCTCGATAAAAAGATAATCGGCCGGATTGCCGCGATACGCCGCCAGCGCCTGCTCAATGAGCGAAGGCTCGATCAGCGGGCAATCGCTGGTGATCCGCACGATGGGATCGGCATGCGACCAGGCGGCTGCCTCGACGTATCGCAGCAGCACGTCCTCTTGGCTTCCACGGTAGACTGGCACGCCAAGCGATTGGCAATAGGTCTCGATCGCATCGTCGGCCGGCTCGACCGTCGTGGCCACGATGACGTCGGCCAGAGACCGGCTCAACCGGCACCTCTCGATGACATAACGCAACACCGTATGGCCGGCCAGCGGCTTCAGCACCTTGCCGGGAAGCCGCGTCGATCCGCATCGGGCCTGGATTATCGCAACGGGTCTCACTGGGTCACGGCTGAAGCACTTCTTCGCTAACTTGCAACAGGCGTTCCACCTGCTGCTCGGTAAGACTCGGATAAATGGGAATCGAGACGAGCGTTTTCGTCGCCTCTTCGGCGAACGCAAACTCGTCGGCAGGTTGCTCCAGGAAGCGGTGAAGCGGCGGATAGACCCCCCGGCCGGCCTCGACTCCGGCTTCGGTAAATCGCTTGATCCGGCCAACGGCCGTTTCAGGCTCGACGGCAACCAGGTAGCGGTGGAATACATTTGCACGGTGGGTCACCTCGGGTACCCGCAGGCATGCGAGGCGGCCGAGTCGCACCGAATACCGCTCGGCCAAGGCACGGCGACGGCCGATGAATGACGGCAGTTTCCGCAGTTGGGATCTTCCTAGCGCGGCAGCAACGTCGCTGAGGTGAAAATTATAGCGCAGGCGAAACGGCTTGACGCGGTCGTTCAGACGGGCCGCGGGCTGCTCTTCGGCCCAGCCGTTCAAATAGCGGGCTTTCGCCACCAGCACGGGATCTGCGGCCGCCAGCATGCCGCCTTCTCCGCAAGCAATCATCTTCGATGCGTGGAAGGAGCAGACGCTCACATCGCTCCAGGCTCCGACCGGCTTGTCGTGATACATCGCTCCCAAGCTGAGCGTTATGTCCTCGATTACCGGTAAACCGATTTTCAGGATCGATTCCACGTCGGCCGGACAACCGAACATGTGCGGCAGGATAATCGCCCGCGTCCGCGGCGTGATGACCCGCTGCAACGCTTCCGCCGTGACGTTGTAGTCCATTTTCGCGACATCGTAGCCGTTGTCGGCTAGCCGGGGCGTTGCGCCGGCTTGAACCACGGCATTCAACACGGCCAGGCACGTGTAGCTGGGCAAAGCCACTTCGTCGCCGCGGCCGATATCGAGGGCGGCCAAGGCCAGCACCAAGGCGGACGTGCAGGAGTTCGTGGCCACGGCCCCGGCGACACCGAGGAAACGGGCAAAATCTTGCTCGAACGACCGAGTCATCGCACCTTCGGCAACAGCTCCGCAGCGCACAGCTTGTTCCATCGCCTGAAAGTCATCTTCGCCCAGGCAAGGACTGGTCAAACCAATTGTGATCGCCGTCATCGGACGTTCAAATTTCTCTGCTCAAACCGGCCTCGCGGCGCAGAGGCTGGATGGTGGTCAGCTTTGCCCTTTGTGTGGCGATCAGGGCCCCCGCCACACCTGAAATCAACATAGCCAGAGCTCCTGGCTCGGGAACGGCACTGACGACCTGTGCGGCGGATTGCTGCCCAGAGACGACAGCCAGCGGGTCGAAGACCAGCGTCCCACCGGCGCCGATGGTCAAGCTGGTCGCTTCGGGCAAGGCGGCGGCGGAGGTCAGCGCCAACGTCCCGGCGGTCACGATCGTACCACCCGAATACGTGTCCGTCCCGCTCAGAATCAATATGCCGCCGGCACCGCTCATGTTCAGCGAGCGCTGGCCGCCGGTTTCCGCGATGCTGCTGGAATTGCTGAACTCGAGCGTCCCACTGCCGGTCACCACAAGGTTATCGCCCAAGACCACCGGCGCATTGACGATGTGCGTGCCCCCGGCAAGGGCGATCGTGGCGTCGCTACCTGGATTATCGAAGGTCAAAGTGTTTGAACCGCCGCCACTAAGCGCGTAGCCTGTGCGCTTGCCGGCGGTGTTGCCGAATTGCAGCGCCCGACGGTCTGCGAACTGTCCAAGGTGATCGTCAGCGGGGTAGTAGTCGGGGCATTGAACGCGGCCACAGCGCCAGCGGAGTCGGGCGCGCCGCCGGTCCAGTTGCCGGTGGAACTCCAGCTCCCGCTGACGGCGGTTGCCCACTGCGTGAGCGGATCGAAAATGAAGACGCCGCCCGCGCCGACAATCAATGCCGTCCCGCTGGGCAGGGCGGTCCGCGTGGTCACCAGCAGTGTGCCGCCCGTCACGGCCATGGCGCCAGCATACGTGTCCGATCCGCTCAGGATCAGTTTGCCGCCCGCGCCGCTCATGGTCAACGAATAGCTGCCGTTGGTTTCTGTGATGCTGCTTGCTGAATTGAAGTCGAGCGTGCCGCTGCCAGTCACGACGAGATTATCGGCCAGGACCACCGGTGCAGCGATGACGTGCGTGCCCCCGGCAAGGACGATCGTGGCGCCGCTGCTGGAATTATTGAAGGTCAAAGTGTTTGACCCGCCCCCGCTAAGGGTATAGCCCGTACCCGCGCCGGCGGAGTTGCTTAATTGGAGCGTGCCCACCGTTTGCGGGCTGTCGAGGGTGATGGTCAGCGGCGACTGGGTTGGGGCATCGAACGCCACGACGGCGCCCGGCGCACCGGCGCGGCGCCTCCCCAGTTGCTCGCCGTGCTCCAGCTTCCGCTCACGGCCGATACCCAGCGTGCTGGAGGAATCGAGACTTGACCCACGTAAATGCTGTTATTGGTAAGCGTGGAGGAATAGTAGCTGACCCAGAGCTGGTTGTTGTAATAATACAGGCCAGGGTAGCCCGTGTCCGTGTTGTAGCTGTTCGAAAACTGAAAGAAAGGAGTAATGGTCCCCGTGGCGGGGTCCACCCAAGCCAGGCCGGTATACGGATCCAACAGGCTAGACGGAGTGCTTGCCGCATAGAATCTCCCTGCGCAGACGATGCGGCCGTCGGGCAACGTCAACAGATCGGGCGACTCCACCTGTATGTTGGTTCTAGAAAACGTCCAATTCGTGTAATTACCGGTTGCCACGCCGATGGTGGAGGTCTTTGCCCAATCGCAACGCGTCACCATCACGGCCGTACCGTTGGGCAGGAAAGCTAGAGCGGACTCGTCGGCTTCCTCGTCGGTTGGGGCGAGCGTGGGCACTGTGATCGTGTAGTTCAGACCGTTGGTAGTGGTTGAAAGACGTGTCGTGAGCTGATCGCTCGGGCCGGTCGTTGCGCCGTAACCGATACCATATCCCACGCCGTCGTACCAGACCGTGCGCCACATCCAATAATCGAATTCGCCGATCGGGTTCTCGTTTCCCCAATTCGTGCCGTTGGACGAAAACCACGCCGCCGATTGGACCGGCTGCAAACCGGATTGCACTGTATCGCCAGAGATTATCATCAGTTGGTTGTTGGGCGTGACGCTGATCTTCGGATCGCGGAGATCTCCGCTGCCGCTCAAAAGCGCGACCGATGTCCAGCTCTGGCCGTTGGGGGATTCAAGCACGCGAATCTGGCCTCCCTGCTGACCGGGCGGTGGAGTGTCAACGCCCGATGCCGTGCGGAACACCAGATACCAATCGCCGTCATATCGCGTGAGGTCCGTGAAGGCGTTGTATGTGCCGTCGCTCCAAACGTTTTCAGTCGTATAGGTGACGCTATTGGAACCGGTTAGAACCACCTGCGCCCGGCAGACGCGACTAGTACTCAAAATTCCTGTCAGGGCAAAGAAAATGGCCAGCAGAGCCGGACGGGAGTTCCGGCCCGAACATGAGATCCCAGGCAACACGCTTGAATCCTCTCATCGATCGTCGGAGGTATTGCCGATCCTTGTGGGCCGCCGAATCGGCGACTGCCCGCCCCCAGAGTTCGCGCATTTCCATTATACTCGCTGCATCCTATCGACGGTAGTGGCACACGACCTTTTCCACTGCTGCCACCACATCGCTGACGTCTTCGTCGCTCATGGCCGGAAACATCGGCAGCGAGAGAATTCGCTCATAAGCCGCCTCGGCCACGGGGCACATTCCCCGACCGGTGCCGAAGTTGTTTTGGTAATACGGATGCAGATGCACCGGAAGGTAATGGACGTTCACGCCGATGCGTTCGGCCCGTAAAGCGCGAAAGACGGTCGCGCGATCGGTTGTCAATGCCTCGAGTTCCAGGCGGATGACGTAAAGATGATATGCGTGGGACACGTCGCTGCGGACAGCAAGCGGCTTTACAATCGGCCGGCGACGGAAGGCTTCGTCGTACTGCCTCGCGATAGCCTGCCGCCGGGCCACTGACGCCGGCAGCTTGGCCAATTGGCTCAGACCCAAGGCACATTGGATATCGGAAAGCCGGTAGTTAAACCCCAGATCGACCATTTCGTAGGCAAAGGCCCCTTGCGCGGCCCGCTCGCGAAAATCCGTCGTAATGCCGTGATTGCGAAACAGCCGCGTCCGCCGGGCTAGTTCCGCGTCGTCGGTCGTCACGGCCCCGCCTTCGCCCGTGGCGACATGCTTTACGGGATGGAAACTGAAGGCGCTCAGCAAAGCCAGCGATCCCACCTGCCGGCCGCGGTAGCAACCGCCGATGGCGTGGCAGGCATCGTCAACTAAGGTCAGGCCATGCTTGTCGGCAATGGTCTTCAGGGCATCGTAGTCGCAAGGCTGGCCGGCATAATCGACAGCCACTATTGTCTTCGTGCGGGGTGTGATGCGAGCTTCGACTTTGTCGGGATCGATGAGCAATGTATCCGGATCGACATCGACGAAGACGGGCGTCGCACCCAAGTAGGCGGCACAATTGGCGCTGGC
Source organism: uncultured Planctomycetia bacterium (assembly GCA_963709175.1). GTDB lineage: Bacteria > Planctomycetota > Planctomycetia > Pirellulales > Thermoguttaceae > JANXQG01. Next base: position 166,370 of record CAVPVK010000015.1, on the reverse strand, counting down.
GGCAAAGGTCATTGCCGTCACGAGCACCTCGTCGCCGGGGCCGACTCCCAGGCTGTACATCGCGGCGTGCAGGGCGGCCGTGCCGTTGCTCACGGCGACCGCCTCGGACGTGCCGGCAACGGCAGCCAGGGCATTTTCGAACTCGGCTACTCTTGGCCCCGTGGTCAGCCAGTCGGACCGCAGCGTCTGGACGACCGCGGCCACGTCATCCTCGTCGATCGTCTGGCGCCCATAAGGCAGCAACCGCCCGCGGACGGGTGTGCCGCCGTCAATGGCGAGTTTTTGTCTTGATACGGTATTCATCAAGGTGTCGCCCCCACCGCGTTTACCCCGGTGGGTGTGGAAAAAAACGACCGGACATAGAGAGGCATGGTTAGCTGTTCAGCCTCGCGCTTCACCGACGCGAGGTCGGTGGGGGCGTTTTGATATTGCTGTTCAGCCTCGCACTCCAAATCTAGCATTGCTCGCCGATGATCGTCCGCAATTCGTCGATCGACATCCACTGCGTATTGTTGTCGCTGGTGTACTCGAAGCCGTCCGCCAGGGGCTTTCCCTCGGCCCAATTCGACGAGCCCCACCAGGGATGCTCGGGCTGAATGACGTAGCGGTCCTCGGCCTCCACGGCGTGCCGGGCCTCGTCGCGCGAGATCATCAGCTCGTGCAGCTTCTCGCCGGGACGGATGCCCGTAAACTCGACCCGGCATTCGGGGGCGATTGCCTCGGCCAAGTCGAGAATCCGCATGCTGGGAATCTTGGGGATAAAGACTTCGCCGCCGCACATCCGCTCGATGCTGCCAAGGACAAAGCGAACGCCCTGGTCCAATGTCAGCCAGAACCGCGTCATGCGGCGGTCGGTTACGGTGATTCGGCCGCTGGGCCGTTGGGCGCGGAAGACGGGGATAACGCTTCCCCGGCTGCCCAGCACGTTGCCGTAGCGCGTGCAACTGAATCGGGTCCCTCCGGGCGCCGAATAGGCGTTACCCTGCACCAGCAGTTTTTCTGCGCAAAGCTTGGTTGCCCCGTACAGGTTGACCGGGTTGACCGCCTTGTCGGTGCTCAGGCCCAGCACTTTCTTGACGCCGCAATCGATCGCGGCTTCGATAAGGTTTCGGGCCCCGTCGACATTGGTCTTGACCGCCTCGCCCGGGTTGTACTCGCAGGCCGGAACTTGCTTCAAGGCGGCGGCATGGATCACGATGTCGATGCCGCGCATCGCCCGCCGCATACGTTCCACGTCGCGGATATCCCCCAGGAAGTAGCGGAGACTGGGATGGTCGAAACCGCCGGTGAGCATTTCGTGCTGTTTTAACTCGTCGCGGCTGAAGACGACGATCTTGCGTGGCGCGTAATCGCGGAGGAGGATCTCGATACACTTCTTGCCGAAGGAACCGGTCCCGCCGGTAATGAGGACGGAAGTTTCCTGCCAGAGCTGCCGGTTCATTGAATACCTCGAAGTGCCATAAATATCGAGCCGCCGACGTTCGCTCGGCGCGCACTCCGTTCCCCTGGGTTGCGCAAGGCCCCTTTGAAAAATACTTTCATGTTGTTATCAGTCCGCCTTCGCCGGCCGTAAAGGTCCAGATTGACGGTTCATCGCCCGATGTTTCGGGCCGCAATCGCTATTCGGATACGCTGCCGATGGTAGGGAACGTGGAGATCATACCGACCTTGCGGAATCGACGGTCGATTGCGGGCTGTTGGCAAGCTAGTTCGACGCGGGATCCACCCTTCCTCATGAATGCATTGACCACTCGCGTCACGGGCCAACCAGCGGGATTCGCCCGGTTCGACCGAAGAGCCTTATCCAAAGGTAGCTTACGAAATAATCAATTATATGCTCTTTCTTACTCCCGCCGTGACGGCCGCCACACGGAATTCAGCCTTCGGAAAGCCGGCTCTTTCAATCGCCCGAAACGGGGAGCGGGGCAGGCTCGTGTTGGTCGCCGTCGCCGTTGTTGTGCGCGAGGGTCGCCGCGGAGCCGTTCTGTGGATGTGCGCCGGGAGTGGGTCGGTGCGTCAATGGCGATTCGAGGTCAAGGGAAGCCACCGCGGAAGCGACATTGCGGACCTGCCAGGCGTATTCCTCAACTAGCTCGCAGAGCTTGTCGCGGAGTTCCACCTCGGGAGCGTGAATCAATTGCTGCAATTGGGCGATCGTTTGCCGTACTTCGGAAAGCGTAAACGGCCGATGGTAGGCCGCCCGGAGCTTGGGATGCGCCGTAGGGAGCGTTTCCTCGTCGTCGAAGTAAAGCTCTTCGTAGAGCTTCTCGCCGGGCCTGACGCCGGTGAAGCAAATCTCGATGGAGTTTTCCGGCAATCCGGACAAGCGAACCAGGTCGCGGGCCAAGTCGACGATCTTGACCGGTTCTCCCATCTCGAGGACGAAAATCTCGCCGCCTTGGCCCATTGCCGCCGCCTGCAATACCAGTTGCGAGGCCTCCGGTATCGTCATGAAGAAGCGGGTCATGCGTGGATCGGTTACAGTAATCGGGCCGCCGTGGCGGATTTGGTCCTGAAAGATCGGCACCACGCTGCCATCGGATCCCAGCACGTTGCCGAAGCGTACGACAGTGAATCGGGTCGACGAGACCTGCGACATGGCATGCACGAAGCGCTCGGCAAGCTGCTTGGAGACGCCCATAATGCTGGAAGGATGCACGGCCTTGTCGGTGGAGATGAAAACGAAGTTCCGCACGCCGAACTCATGGGCCATTTCGGCCATGGTTTTGGTGCCGACCACGTTATTACGGATTGCCTCGCCGACGTTTATTTCCATCAACGGAACATGCTTGTGCGCCGCCGCATGGAACACGACCTCGGGGCGGAAATCGCTGAAGATTTGCCGCACGCGGGCCTCGTCCGTGATGTCGGCGATGCAGGGTTGCAGCGTGGCGGTGGAGTAGGCTGCCCGCAGTTTGCGCTCGACCTTGAAGATGCGGTTCTCGCCCCGCCCCACCAGCAACACCAGGCGGGGATTGAAGCGGAGCAGTTGGCGGCAGATTTCCGACCCGATGCTGCCGCCGGCCCCAGTGACCATCACGGTGCGGTTCTCGATGAGCCGCCCGATGATGTTCATGTCCAACTGCACCGGCGCCCGGCGAAGAAGGTCGCTGATTTCGATGTCTCGAATGGGGATGCGATGGTCGCCGTCCAAGCGGTCCTGGATGCCTCGAATGATCTTCAGCTCTAACCCCGAGTGCTTGCACGCGTCCATGAGGTTCCGCAAGCGTGGCCCCGCCAAGTTGCCCGCCGTCACCAGCACCGTGCTTGCGGAGCAACGGGCGGCGACCTCGCGAACGTCTTCCAACCGGCCCAGGACCGGGACCTGCCCCAGCCGCGAACCCACAGAACTTTCGTCCATGGCCAGCAGGCCGCGAACGCGATAGGGCAATTCCCGATACGTTTGCATCTGGCTGGCCAGCAGGCCCGTGGCATGATCGTTGCCCACCAACAGGGCCCAACGAAAATCGCCCGGATTGAGGATCGGCCAGAACTGCTCACGGTAAAGACGCCAGGCGCCGCGCAATGCGCCCAGTACCGCGATCGATCCCAGGCAATCCATGACCATGACCGCTCGCGGGATGTAAAAGCCCAACCCGAGGAAATACTGGCCCGCGGCGATAAAGAAGGTGGCCGCCAAGGAGTACCGCACCAGGGCCACCAGGTCGGCGAAAGTTATGTACGTCCACCAGCCCTCGTACTGGCCCGCAATCAGGAATACGATGAACTTGATCGCCAAGACCGAGGGAAGCGTTGCCCAAAAGATCCGCATATCGTCAGGCTTGACGGCAAAATCAAAGCGGAGCAAGAAAGCCGTCCCATAGACCAGTCCGAACACGGCAAGGTGCATGCTGGCCATCATACCCACGCGGAGTTTGAAGTAGCTCTTTCCCTGCCGCTGTGCCGCCTGCAGTAAGCCTCTCCAGAATCCGCCGTCCACCCGGCCGGCGGCACGTTGCCCCTCGGCAAGCGGTTCCGCCGCCGCCATTCGATCGCTGGGATTCATCGGTTGCCTATCCGTTCTACAGATGCTTAGCTCAAGGTCAATTTACGACGGGCTGGGCGTTGCCCAACCACTGCCGCACGGACTGCGCCATGCCGAGGAGTTCGGCCTTCGCCTCGCCCTTCGACTGTTCGGAGTCGCCGGCCGGAATCTCCAGTAGGACTTTGAACATGATCGGCCATCGGGACTTGCCGCGCATGGCCCATTGGGTCTTGAGCAGGTCTTGGCGTTCGAACATCGTATGGTCGCCCACTTCGTACCAGTAGGCGACAATCACCCGCTCACCGTTGCCGGACCAAGTCGAGACGCTGAGAACGCTGTCGGGGCGATTGGGGGCCTGCAGGGGCAGCTTGGTCTCGTCCTCGAGGGTGAATCCGTGGGTGTGGTAGCAGTTCATGGGATTGTGATAGAGCCCATCGTGGGGACTCTTGTACTCGGCGAGGAGAAACGACAGTCTCAGGTTCTGCTTCGTGTAGCTCCGCGAGACGGCGGTCTCGGCTTGGGTCTCGTTGAACGTACGGGCGTCCAGTTGCGCGTCCTTCCCTTCCCAAGTGCCCGTCGGCACATTGATCGTGCGGGGAAAGTCCGTGATGGGAATCCGCGGATCCACGACCGTGGGGTGAGTAACCAAACCGACGTACCACAACCCCATTTGCACTGTGGCCAAAGTCCCGATGACAACTCCCATGCGAATCAAGATATGATTCATCTTTCCACTCCCAATCTAGTTTAGCTTTTGATTTCCCCAGCATTGCCTGCGACGTCGGCGGAATCCTCGAACAGCGCCGCGTGGTAGGCCAAATGCTTGGTATTGGCGTGCTCTTCTCCGCCCGTGACCACGGCCTCGACGTCGCGGACACCGAAGGCATCCAACAGTTCCTGGGCCGCCTTGATCTTGTTGCTTTGGCTGACATCGCGAAAAATGGCGAGCAACACCGAGTCCACGTGCTGGCAAACCAGCCGCGCATCGACCGTCGGCAGGAGGGGACTGCTGTCGATGACGACGAAATCGAAATTGACGCGGAGCCGTTCCAGAAGGGTTCCTACGGCGCCACTGCTGAGATCTGCCGGCACACGGCGATTCCAAGACCCGGCCGTAACCACCGAGAGATAGGGTGTCTCAGTTGGTTGGACCATGTCAATGACGTCGCCCTGGCCGCGGAGGGCCTCGCAGATTCCCGGTCCTGATGGCAGTCCCAAGGCGCCGTCCAAAGTGGGCCGCCGCAAGTCGAAATCGACGAGCACCGTCTTCCGTTGGGCTCGTGCGAGGCTCATTGCCACTTGAGTGGCCAGCGTCGTCTTTCCTTCGCCGGCCACCGCGCTGCTTACCAGGACTACACGCACCTGGTCGCGCTCGGCCTTTCGCAACAAGCGGGCCGCCACGCCGTCGACAGCCTCTGTAAATCGCATTTTCCAGATCTGGCTGCGCTGCGTGGCGTCGCCTAGCCGCCGCATGACGGCGGGCGGGATACGCGGCACCGCTCCGATAACGGAAACCTTCAGCCCTTTCGAAACGTCGCTGGAAGCATTGATCTTTGCCCGGCTGAGGTCCCAGAGCACGATTCCCGTGCCCGGCAGGAGTCCGGCCAGCAACGCTCCGGCAACGATGAACAGCAATCGCAGCTTGGCGTTGGTCTCGTTTTCCGGCACGGCGGCGGGCGCGCTGCGCTCGCCCATAATCAGCACTCGGCTTGGCGCGCCGAGTTCCACACGGAGCCGCTCCTTCTCCTCGGCCACGTCCTGGAGGATCTTTTGCAAATTATTGACTTCGTTCTGCGACATCTGCGCCGCCACCGAACTGCGGCCCACGTTTTCGGCTTCGGCCCTTTTCTTCTCGACTTCCTTCTCATAGCTCGCGATTTGGTCGGTCGAAACCTCCAGTTGCCTTTCCAAGTGCTTGATGTCCGATTGCAAACCAATCCGCTTGGCATTTCTAACCATATCACGCGATTTTGATTCCAAGTCATCAAGCTGGGCCTTCGTCGCGGCGTGTTCTGCCTTGCTTCGCTGGTAAACAGGGGGCTCCTTAACTCCCGGCATTGCAGTCACAGTGTGCATCCTCTCCAGTTGGTCGAGGTAACCCAGGCGGGTCTGCAATTCGCGATAGAGCGGATTGGTATTGAGGAGCATGACGATTTCCGTTTGGGGAATTTCCGCATCCGGTGATTCGATATCCTTCAAGCTGGCCTTGGCATCCTCAAGTTTACCCGCAACCACCCGGTGCTCGGCCCGCATCAACTGAAACTGCCGTTCGAACTCGGAGTACATGGCGGCGGCCATGGCGGTTCGGGTCTTCATGGTCTCGTCGTCGCCGAAACCCATGTTGGCAAGCTCCTGTTTTAATTGCTCTCGCTTCTTTCGGACCTCGTCCTCCTTGTTGATCGAAATCTCGGTGAGTTGCGCGAGCCGCTCGCGCCGCAGGATCCTATCTTTATCGACCACCTGAGTCATATAGGCTTCCACCACGGCGTTGACGATGGCCGTGGCGTCATCCTTATCCGGTTGCGTGGAACTGACCAGCATGACGCCGGCCGCTTTGGTGGGAAAACTGACACTGACCGCCTCAGTCAGCCAGGCGATGGCGTTATGCCTGGCGTCCTCGCGGGCGATGCACGGGCGCGTTTTCAATCTTGGATCGTTAATGGCCGTCTTAATCACGTTGTAGTTCTTCACCAAGTGCTGCTGCGTGTCGCGGAAGATCTCGAACTCGTTAGACACGCCGCGCTGGGCTTCGTCAGGACCGGCTGTAAGAAGCCTGGGATCGGAGGGTCTCAGTTCCAAAGTCGCTTCGGCCTTGTATTGGGGCCTAAGAGCCAAGAAGAGGGCAGTACCGGCCAGGCCCGCACACGCCAGGCCCGTCGAAAAAATCACCAGCCAGTGCCGCCGCACGGCGTGGAGCAGGGCCAAGGGGCTTACTGCGGCCTGCTCCGCATCTTCACCGTTGGATGTCCAATCGGCCGCTCCCGCGTAGGCCGTCATGGCCGACGGCTGGACGGTGATGGCTTGCTCGGGGGTTTCGTCGTCGGGCTGTGTCAGATTCTCGTTGATAGACATGAGGTGTGCCTCAGAAAAGTAGTGCTACAGAGAAGAACGGGTTTTGAACACGGTTCTGCGGCCCTTTCGAGCTGGCCGCAGTCAAGTTTTACGACAACGTCCAGCGCTGACTTACGCCGGCGGCGCCTCCGGCGGCTTCTCAGGTCGAGGACCGAGCGCCATGGGACCGAGCGGGAAGCTCGGCCGCGGTCGCGGACCCCTTTGTCCGCCGAACGAAAGTGGCCCTTCCGTGGGCGTTTCGATCAGCAAGGCCGAGAGCAGCGACATCTCGCCCCAAATCATCAACATTGCCCATATCATCATCACCCAGCCCGCTTCGTCGTGAAAGAACATTCCGGCAGAGTTGCTCCACCACTCCATCAACATGCCCGTCACCACGATCCGCAGGACGTTGGAAATAATAGCAATTGGTACGGCACTGAAGATCAGGACGATCTTCTTCCAGATGGGCTCTCGCAATGCGAACACCGCCCCCACGCAAAGGGCGAAGAAGAGAGTCATCATTCGCAATCCGCTGCAAGTCCTGGCAATTTCCAGTTGGTTTTCCGGTTTGGTGAGCTGGATGACGTTGGAGGCATCTCCCAGCGAAATCGCGGGTATGCCAACGGTCTGCAGGACGTAGACGCTCATCAGCGTGGCAACGCGTTGCAGCTTCAGCCCCAACAGCTGGGCAACGGAGTCTGGCAAGGGCACCATGAAAAAAAGGAAAACTATCGAAGGCCACGCCCACCGCAACGCACGCCATCCGCCAATAATCAGCGTCATGCCCGCCAGGAAGAACAAGAGCGAATCGATGTCTCTCTCGTAGTTGAGGAAGAGATTCAGCCAACGAACCAGGGCAAACACCAGGAGAAAAGGGATTCCCCACCATGAACCCCGGTTCGGCCAGGGATCGACCATCTCTTGCCGCTGCCACAGCAGGAAGGCGGCGAACGGCGGCACGAAGAACGCATACTGGTAGTCGGGCGTACGCCACCAGACACCCACGATATGAAACAGCGTTTCCCAATACGTGAGAAGAAACGCCACCAACAAGACACCCCACGCGGCCAGTACAGGCGGTGTCGGTTGCCATCGTTTCCATTGGGCCAGGGGTGGGACCGTGCCTATGCTCATAAAACTCGTTTCTTACGGGTTACTCAACCGGCAGGAGACTGTTGCCGCCCAAAAATGGTTCTTGCCAGCCGTTTTCCTTTGCAAAGGATGTGCCAGCACCGGTTGCCGGTCCGGGCGCGTTTGCGTAGGTTCTTATGTGATTAGGGTTTACGGCAGATTGCCCGCTGACCGACATCGCTCGGAGGCGTTGAAATTTTTCACAAAAAACTCATTTGGCAACGTGTTCGTTGACAAACGGCAACGCGGGCATGGTTGCCAGAAATTCATTTTCGACGAATCACAGCGCGAATGCAAGCAGTGGACAAGAAAAAAGAAAGGACGACGGAAGACATTCCGCCGCCCGGATGGGCTTGTGCATTGCTTGCCGGATGGTGCGATAGGCATTTGCCCGTGCCGTCGCGTATCCGGACGGGCGAAAGCCACTGCCGCAAATCAGCTCAATCGTTCCAAGCGGAAATCTTCAATTTCCACTGACGCCCCTTTTTGCAGGAAATTAACGCTTACCAAGAGCCGGGTCTCGCCTCGCCGGCGCAAGATCGTCCCTTCCACGCCCGCCAAGACTCCGCTGCGAACTCGTACGGTCATGCCCGCCTGCAGGCGACTCTCTATCGTAAGGGGCACGTTCGCCCGGATCAGTTGTTCAATCTGGCGAAGATCGGCAAAAAGTTGCCCTTCATCAATGGCCGGCAAAACCCGCAACACCCGGTTGGTCATCAGCGAGAACACGCGCTGGGCCTCGGAACCGAGTATGAACACGTAACCGTCAAACAGGGGTGCATAGGAGGTTATCCGCCGCCGCCCGTATTGGAGCGTTTTCTTCACCAACGGAAGATAGAACGGTACTTCACGCCGCAGCAGGTCTCGCGCGACCGATTTTTCCTGACGGGGCTTGGTATAGAGCACCATCCACTGGTTATCGGCCGACGGAGACTCAAACGAGTCAAACAGGGTTTCTGGGAATACGCTAGTCTCCTTCGTCAAAACCGGCATGGTTTAGCCTCTCTTCCCATGTTGCCACCATCTTCTTGCAGCATCGCCCACGGTCGTCTTGGATGGACGATTCAACGCCCCGTCCACCAGCCCGCGATATATTATACAACACGGCGTTAGGCCTGTGTGTATCATTTACAGTGCAGGCTTTTCCCCACTCGACGGGCACGATATGCTAGATTGTCCTATCACTCAAAATGAGGAACCATGCATGTGCGGGATCGTTGGATACGTTGGTCCGCGTGAGGCCATTGAATACCTTATCACCGGCCTGCGGCGACTCGAATATCGTGGCTACGACAGTTCCGGCGTTGCGCTTGCGACTCCAAACAGGCATATCACCGTCTGCAAGGCGGCCGGCCGGATCGATCGGCTAGAGGCTAACCTCGCAGCCGCGCCTACGGCAGGCGGAACGGGCATCGGACATACGCGCTGGGCTACCCATGGTGCCCCAAGTGACGTCAATGCGCATCCCCATTTGGGTGGCTCCGGAGAGGTCGCCGTCGTCCATAATGGCGTGATTGAAAACTTCAATTCCCTCAAGCGTTGCCTCGTTGCCGAGGGCTATCGGTTCCATTCCGCGACCGATACCGAGGTGATCGCCCACTTGATCGCAAGTTGTCTGCAGCGGCAGGCTCCCGTGGAAGACATGGCGGCCGACGAATATCGTCCACTGGTCACCGCCGTGAAAGAGGCCCTCTCCCAACTCCAGGGAACCTACGGTTTGACGATTCTCTTCCGCGATTGGCCGGAAGTGCTCGTCGTCGCCCGCTTGGGCAGTCCTATCGTACTGGGCGTTGGCCACGGCGAGCACTTCGTCGCCAGTGATGCCTCGCCGTTGGCGGGCTATACCGACAAGATTGTCTACCTTGCCGATCATGAACTGGCCGTGCTTACGGCCGATTCCATGCGGATCTATCATCGCGACGCCGGATACGTCGATCCGCGGATCCACACGCTGGAACTCAAAACGGGCGACATCGACACGGGCGGCTATCCCCACTACATGCTGAAGGAAATCTTCGAGCAGCCCGAGTCCATTGCGAACGCCATGCGCGGCCGCCTGGACTTTGACGCTGCAACGGCCAAGTTCGGCGGCCTGAATCTCTCGCCGCAGCAGTTGCGCGGGGTGCGGCGGATTGTCATGACGGCTTGCGGCACCAGTTGGCATGCGGCCATGGTAGGCGAATACATGCTCGAGGCCATGGCTCGATTGCCGGCTGAAGTCGAGTATGCCAGCGAACTGCGTTACAAGAATCCGCCCTTGGACGATCACACGCTGGTCTTTGCCATCACTCAAAGCGGCGAGACTGCGGACACCTTGGCTGCCCTGCGGGAAATGAAACGCAAGGGGCATCCCACGCTGGGAATCTGCAATGTGGTCGGCAGCACCATCGCCCAGGAGTCGGACGGAGGCGTCTACCTTCGCGCCGGACCGGAGATCGGCGTTGCCTCGACCAAGGCATTCACCTCTCAATGCACTGTGTTGGCGATGATGGCCCTGTATTTTGGCCGTTTGAAACATTTGAGCTTTTCGGCCGGGACGCGAATCATTGAGCAACTGCGAGCCCTGCCCGGCAAGGTCCGTCACGCACTGCAATGCCACGAGCAAGTGAAGCGTGTGGCCGAAAAGTACGCCGGCTGCAACAATTTTCTCTACCTCGGGCGGCAATTCAACTTTCCTAGTGCCTTGGAAGGCGCTCTAAAGCTCAAGGAAATCAGCTATATACACGCCGAGGGTTATCCCGCGGCGGAGATGAAGCATGGGCCGATTGCCCTGGTTGATCACCAAACTCCCAGCGTCTTCCTTATGCCGCAGGGCCCCACCTATGACAAGGTGATGTCGAACGTCGAGGAGATCAAGGCCCGCGGCGGCCCGGTGATCGCCATTGTGGGCGAGGGCGATACGGAGGTTGCGCGATTGGCCGACGACCTGATCGAGGTCCCCGCGGTCGAAGAGTTCTTGCAGCCGATCATCACCGTGGTGCCGTTGCAACTTCTGGCTTACTACATCGCGGTAGCCCGTGGTTGTGATGTCGATAAGCCGCGGAATTTGGCCAAGAGCGTCACCGTCGAATAATAAATGCTATGGTTACTTCGGGAGAATACCTCTTTTCACTAATGACGTTGAAGGGAAAAAGGTCGCAGGCGCCATTTGAGCGACGACCATGCAAGGATGGTGCCCGCCTTCGGGCCGTTGCGGCAAATGGCAACTGTCACCCTTTTCCCGTCCCCAGCTCTTCTGCCCGGCATGAGTCATCGATTTCGTTGTCCGTTTTGTTCCCAGCGATTCGATCAGGATCAAAATCCCGAGGGCCCGAACTTCTGCCCCACCTGTCGGCGGCTGTTTCTCGTCCAACTTCCGCCGCAGATGCCTGTATGGGTTTTGGGTATCGTCGTCATCGTGATGGTCTGCTGGCTGAGCATGCGTTAGCGGCGGACATTCTGTTTTGAGCGGTTCTTGCCTTCCGCCGCAAGGATGGTGATAATAGGGGCCGTCTTGCCCCAAGCGACTTGGCTTACTCGAATCTCGAATCGCAATCTCCAATCTCCCATGCGCATAGGTATTGCCGCCGATCACGCTGGATTTTCGCTCAAAGAACCATTGGCCGATGCCTTGCGCAAAGCCAAGCACGAGGTGGTTGACTTTGGCGCCACGGAACGCCATACCGAGGATGATTATCCCGATTTTGTAGTGCCGCTGGCCAGGGCAGTGGCCGCCGGCGAAGTCGAGCGCGGTCTTGCTATCTGTGGCAGTGGCGTAGGCGCGACGGTGGCGGCCAACAAGGTTCACGGGGCCCGTGCGGCTATGATTACCGACGTTTTCTCGGCCCATCAAGGCGTTGAGGACGACGACATGAACGTGCTTTGTTTCGGAGCGCGGGTCATTGGTTTCTCGCTGGCCTGGGAATTGGTCGAGACCTTTCTTGCCGCCCGCTACAGTGGCGCCGCAGCGCCACGCTCGCCGCTTGGCGAAGGTCCTGGCCGTCGAGCAGAGCGGTTGAAACGCCAAAAATGCTCAGATCGTGCCGTACCACTCGATGGGCTTGACACGGTTGATCGTGCGAGTGGGGCACTACCAGCATCGGTTGGCCCGACCGCATGGCTTGTCCTGTCGTGCCAATACCGCCTTGGTGGACGATAGCGGCGGCCCGCGGGAACAACTGCGAGAAGGGGGCGTACTCGACCGCAATAACTCTTTCATCTAGCGAAACGGGTCGGTTGCAAGCGTCTTCGTCAACACACATCTCGGCTCGGTTCGTTGACTGACATCACTGGCCGTTCCCGCAGGGTCGAGAGACGGACCGGGCGACATTGGCTTTTCCTTCGTAATTTCGGCAAATATGGCAATCCCGCGTAAACTGCCATGTCAAATTCGTTCAATCGTCGCCATCCACGCCTTCGGGCCACCGGGCGTGAATATCGGTCCACCCGGTATTGGAGTCGATTCGAACTGCGTTGGTTCGATCTGTTGAACCGTCCATCCACCTTGGAACGAATCTCGGATTTCCCGTTGGCTAATCCGCCTTGGCCCCTCGGTCCCCGGTTCTTCGTCTGAGAAGCAGAGGATATATAGCACCCCTCCGTGCCCAAGCACGTCGCCAAGCCCCTTGATGAACGCCGGGCGTTCCTCGTCAGCGAAGGTGTGGAACAGCCCGCAGTCGATCACCGTGTCGAACTTCCGCCCGAGTTTCTTCAGTTCCAGGGCGTTCCCGACGATGAAATGGGCGTTAATGCCTCGCTGGGCGGCTTTGGCCTTGGCCCGCTCAATAGCGAGCGGTACGAAGTCGAGTCCCAAGACTTCGTGGCCTCTGGTTGCCAGATACAGGAGGTTCTCGCCGGTGCCGCAACCCACATCGAGAACACTGCCACCAATCTGGCCTTTTTCGGCCAATTTCACGATTGCTGGCTGTGGCCGTCCGGTGTCCCAGGGGGCTTGGCCCTGATACATTTGTTCGAATAGTTGAGGGTCCATGATAACTCGTAACTCCGGTGGTTCAGGCGGATCGACGGGCTTTATTGCCTTCGACCAGCGGGATGAAGAAGGCCAAGAAGATAGCGGCAAGTAATCCGATGATGGCAGCAGAACACCATTCTGCCCGAGACACAGCCTCTGAGCCGGGCCGGTAGCGTAAGATGAAATAGGAATCCATCCAAATCAGAACACTTGTTACCAGCCCTGGAGAATACTCTCGATAGCGGATAGTCCACCAGACATGCCAGAAGCCGTTACAAGTGCGTTCAATCGCCCACGCCAACGGAAGAACGACAAAACTTCCACCGAAGACGTCGTACAGGACAACACTGGATATCATGATGGCAAAATATCCTGCGTTGAACCAGAAGAACTTTCGCCATGAATACTCCGGCCACCAGTGCTCTCGGACCTTTTCTACAAAGCTGCCGCCAAGGAGAGATTCGTCAATTACGTGGATCACGTAGGCAGCAACCATGAACCAGAAAGAAAAAATCAACGGCACAGTCATCATGCCATTCTAACTCCTTGCCTGGCGTCACCTTTGCCTGCCTCTTGCAATCTCTACCTCAACGCTGTGAACCTCTGCGACGTATCCTGCCGCCGCACTGCCAACGAAGGCCAGGGCGATTTCGTCCAGGTCGCCAAAATCGTACGCCACCGAACGACCCTCGAAATTCACGACCCTTTCCTGCTCGATCCGGTTGATCGACTCGATCGCGCCGAGATCGCCGTTGAAAACATCACGATTATAGTCGTTCTCCGTCTGGATTTCCCGGTCGCCAAGGCGAAACGTCCAACCGAACCGCTGAGTTTCCGGGCCGCCGTCGCCAGGGTTGAGGGCCGCTTGGCCCTTTCGCTGCCCGGGTCAAGCCTGACCAGCATCACTGGCCCGAACCGAGATCGCTCGTGGTTGGGGGTGGGCCGGGGAGACTGCGTATGGCCCGGAATAAACCCCCTATGGCCCGCGTCGGAAATCGGTCGGGGACAGCGCGTGGCGACGACGGTTCTGGCGACGACCTTGTTTCGGAATTTCGCTGATCCTCCAAAAACCTGGGAGCAGGGGCCATCTGCCCCCGCCAGGGAGAACCAAGTGCCGCCCGCCTTTTCTGGGACTCCGGGCGGCTTTTCCAACTCGGTTTTGGCCGATCTGGTACGCGGTTGAGAACGGGCAGGGGGAAAGGTTGAGGTAGCACCTACACAGTGCTCGTCGCCGGGGCGTATAGCTACTATGTCGGCGCGGGGGGACCCGGCGGCACCGTCGGTACTGGCAGCGGCGGCGGAAATACGATTTGGAATTTCGGCGGGGCTCAAGACATTTTTGCTGGTGGCGGCGTCGGTGGCGGCGGCACCGGCAGCGGCGGCACGGTCGGCGCCGGAACGGGGAACTCGGGCGGCGATGGTGGAAGCAGCAACTACGGTCCTTTGGGCGGCGGCGGCGGCTCTGGCGGCCCAAGCTCGCCAGGCGGTCAAGGCGGGAATGGGGTAAACAGCGGCTCGGCCGGCGGCGGGGGCGATGGCTACGGTCCCGGCGGCAACGGCGGATATATCGCGCGCGGTGCGAACGGCAGCTTCCCCGGCGGCGGCGGTGGTGGTGGTTAGCAGGTGCTCAACGCCTTTCGGCATCAACGAAGGAAACACCAGCAGCCCCCGCCAATCCGCCCGCGCGGGTCACGTGCTCAACGCCTTTCGGCATCAACGAAGGAAACACGTCGAGTGCATGGCGTCCATCGCGCGGGACACTACCGCCTCATGAACCAGATCAGCAAATTCACCACCACGGTCAACACGATGCTGACGACGATACAGGTCACGATGGGGAAATTGAACGACCAGCCCTGGCCTCGCATCCGAATGTCGCCGGGCAAGCGACCCAGCGGTAGGCCAAAGCTCTCGATCAGCCAGACCACAGCACCCACCACAACCAGCAGGACGCCGAATATTAGAATCCACTTGCCCATCATGCCAACTCCTTTCCGCCGCTGGCATCAATGCACCGGCTCATTATCATTATAGACGGGTGCCGGAAACTGCGATTGCATAGGAAACGACCAAAACATGACCACGATTGGCATGGTGCTTTTCTCAAACTTGACGCAACTCGACCTGACCGGCCCCTACGAGGTTTTCTGCCGGTTGCCAAATACCCAGGTCAAATTGATCTCGGCCTCACCTTGGCTTCGCTTCTTCACGGCGTCGAGGTTGCCCAAGAAATCCAACTGATGATGGAGTACGCTCCGGTTCCACCATTTCACGCAGGCTCTCCCAAGACCGCCCACACCGAAATCGTGCAACAGGTTATGGCGGCCCGGCAAGCCATCCAAGAAGATCGCCATCGGATACTCTCGCAGGTAGGTCGTCGTCCTGAATGACTTTAAGACTTGGAATCACCACCGGGGTTCATGTTCACACCAGGGCGGAAGAGGTAAACTGGGGGCGTTTCATTTGATGGACTTGGATTACGGAGCAATAGACCAATGGAAACGACCACTTTGATCGACAACTACCTTGATGGCCCCCAATTACTGCGAAAGGCCGTGGCCGGGATGTCCCAGGGGCAACTCGTGGCCCGGCCCATTCCCGGCAAGTGGTCCACTTTGGAGGTCGTTTGCCATCTGGCCGACTTCGAGATCGTCTGCGGCGACCGGATCAAGCGGGTGATAGCCGAAAATGAGCCTGCGTTTTCCAGCGGCGATCCGGACTTATTTGCCGCACGATTGGCCTACCACGACCGGATTGCCGAAGAGGAACTCCTGCTCGTCGAGACGATCCGCAAGCAAATCGCTCGGATTCTTCGCACGCTCAAGGCCGAAGACTTCCAACGTCGGGGCATCCATTCCGAGGCCGGGCCGCTAACGCTGGAAACGCTGGTTCAGAAAATGACCGCCCACATCCCTCATCATATTCAGTTTATTGAGGAAAAAAGAAAAGTGCTGGCCCAAAAATGAATCGCTGGCTATCCTTCATCGTGCTGTGCGGATTAGTAAGCCTCTGCCACGCAGAAGACGGGTTACTATCTCGCCCAGCCGGGGAGCCACGACGAGACATTTCAATCAAATGACCAGACGAAGGAGCAGAAGAGTGACTATAACTCGAAAGAAAATCAATCGTTGCGTGTTTGCAGCCGTCATATTCGCGGCGTGGTTCATTGTCGCTCCCGCACAAGCCCAGACCGATCCACTCCCATCTTGGAACGACGGTCCCGCCAAGCACGCCATCGTGGGCTTCGTCCAGGCAACTACCGATCATGCCAGTCCGCAGTTTGTGCCGCCCGCCGAACGCATCGCCACATTCGATCAAGACGGCACGCTATGGGTTGAACATCCGATGTACACGCAGGTCATCTTCTGCTTGGATCGTGTACCGGCACTGGTGGAAAAGAAGCCGGAACTCAAGAACGTCGAGCCGTTCAAAACCGTGCTTTCGGGGAACCGCGAGGCAATGGCGAATCTCACGATGCCTGACCTGGAAAAAATCCTCGCTGCCACGCTTACCGGCATGACGACCGATCAATTTCAGGCCGAAGTGAAGAAATGGCTCGCCGCCGCCCAACATCCACGCTGGAAAAAGCCCTACACCGAACTCACGTACCAGCCAATGCAGGAGGTTCTTCATTATCTCCGTGCCAACGGCTACAAGACCTACATCGTCACGGGTGGCGGGCAGGACTTCGTGCGAGTGTACGCGGAGAAGACCTACGGCATCCCGCCTGAGCAGGTGGTTGGCTCGATGGGCGGAACGAAATACGGCTACGATAAGGAGGGCAAACCGATTCTGACCAAGGAGCCGAAACTCTTGTTGAACGATGACAAGGCAGGCAAACCCGAAGGTATCCACCTAATGATCGGTCGCCGCCCGGTCGCCGCATTTGGTAATTCTGACGGCGACCGGCAGATGCTTGAATATACCAAGGCCGGTGCCGGTGCGAGGCTCGCCATGCTGGTCCTGCACGATGACGCGACACGCGAATACGCGTATGGTCCAGCACAAGGATTGCCCGCCACGAAACTCGGTACATTCACTCAGGCCCTCTACGATAAGGCGAAGAAGGACGGCTGGATCGTTATTAGCATGCAGAACGATTGGAAACGCATCTTTGCGTTCGAGCAATAGCCACCACTTAACCCCCAAAGAGAACGACCATGAAACTAACCGTAAAAACTCTTGGCCTCCTCCTGATGAACGGAGCGATGCTCTATCTGGCAATTCAGGGAGCGAACGCTCAATCGCAGTCAGCGTCACCGTCTGCCGAGAAGAACCCGGTCACGGCCATTGACATCTTGTTGGAGCCGGATGCGACGATGATCCAGCACGCGGAGGCTGTCAACGCCCGCCTGCTCAAAGTCTTCCCGAAGGGCTTTTCCCTCGATGCCACGCATCACCCGCACATTACGATGGTGCAGCGTTTTGTCCGTACCGAAGACCTGGATAAGGTCTATGTCGCTGTCGGCAAAGTCGTCGCCAGTACCAATGTATCCGGCCTGAAGCTGGAAGCCTACAAATACTATTACATCCCCGACAAGTCGCTGGGCCTCTCAGGGATTGTCGTCAAGCCGACCCCCGAATTGCTCAAGCTGGAACAAAAGATGATCGATGCCGTGACCCCGTTTGCGGTGAAGACTGGAACCTCGGCTGCGTTCGTTACCACACCCGAAGACCCTATTATCAACCCGCTGCTGATCGAGTATGTTTCGGTGTTCGTGCCAAAACATTCCGGCGAGCACTACGAGCCACACGTCACCACCGGCCTCGCCCCCAAAGAATATCTCGACAAAATGCTGGCCGAACCGTTTGAGACGTTTACGTTTTCGCCAGTTGGGGTGTCGGTTTACCATTTAGGCCAGTACGGAACGGCTGCGAAGAAACTCAAGGCGTTGGACCTGAAGCCCTGAGTCGCCGGAGTCCATGCCTCCCAAAACCCCTATCTACGGTGGCGGGAATCCTGTTCCTGGCCTATTGGCCTGGTTCAATCTCGCTAGCGTCTTGACCCGTTTCACGAGCATGAGCACGTAGCCAAGCGATGAGAGCGATGCCGTAACTCCCTGGCTCGGCCTTCACGGTAGTTCGCCGTCATGGCCTCATCAAGATTGTGGCTCGTGTTTGCCCTGCGACGAAGCCGCAGGGCAAACCTCTGCCAACTTCGCCCAACAAGAAGGAGGACGCCCTTCGCCTGGGAGCCGATGAAGTTGTCGTGTCCCGCAACGCGGACGAGATGAAGAAGCACGCTTTCAGCTTCGATTTCATCCTTGATACCATCTCGGCAGAGCACGACATCAACGCCTACCTCAACCTGCTTGCCAGAGACGGCAACCTGACCTTGGTTGGGGCACCCACGAAGCCGCTGGCGGTCGCCGCCTTCGCCCTCATCATTGATCGAAAAGGTCTGTCTCGAAGTCTTCACCACGAACGCGGGTGCAATTCGGCTGTACCGAAAGCTCGGCTTCGTCGAAGAGGGTTTGCGGCCCAAAGACATCAAGTTCGGGCCGGAACGATACGTGGATACGCTGGCTATGTACAAGTTCGTCGGATAGCGAACCTTTCGCCGCGTCCCGCAGTCTCCTTTTGTTTCGTCGCATGAGGCCAAAAGGACCAACTGTGAGCAGGAATGATCGTATGGATATTGCCATATCCGCCATGACGGCCCACGATCTCGATGCCGTGCTGGCTCTTTGGAGCCAGACGAACGGCGTGGGGTTGAACGAATCCGACACTCCCGATCAACTTCAGGCCTACTTGGATCGGAATCCTGGCCTGAGCTTGATCGCCCGAGACGGCACGCGGTTGGTAGCTGCCGTCCTTTGCGGCCACGATGGTCGGCGTGGTTATCTGAATCACTTGGCTGTCCTGCCCGAGTATCGAGGTCGTGGCCTGGGACGGCAGATGGTCGAAAAGTGCCTTGGGGCATTGGTAGCCGTGGGCATTCTCAAATGCAACATTTTCCTCTATGCTGACAACGAATCGGGAGAGCAGTTTTGGAGCCGTTGCGGGTGGACGGCCCGTAGCGACCTCAAGGTATTGCAGCGGAAAACTCTCGCCCGAGGGCTTGTATGAAATGACTTGAACGACAAAGGATGACATGTCTCCGCTCCGCTATTTCGTGGTCGATGCCTTCACCAACCGACCCTTTGCAGGCAATCCAGCCGCCGTCGTGCCGTTAACTGCGTGGCCGGATGATGCTTGGCTCCAAAACGTGGCAATGGAGATGAACCTATCGGAAACGGCTTTCCTGGTGAATGAAGACGACGGCTATCCGAAAGACTTTTGGGGTACAAATAAAGGAAACGAAAATGGAAAACGGCACAAAATGTTACGTGGTTCATCTCAGAAGGTCGCTTGACGAGCGGTACTCGGTCACGGTCAAAGGTCCGTCCGACGCAACCGCTGACGAATTGAGCAAACTGATAATCGCGGATGAGAACGAATGGGACAACGAGGACGACGAGTATCTCAAATTCTGCATGGTTAGTCTTGTCGGCCATGAGGCCGCCAATGACCAGGAAGTGCGGATTGACCGTCAGGTAGTCCGGAACGAGGATGGCGAGCTTGAGGTTTGGTAGGAAACCAGTCCTTCCGAAACAGCAAATAGGACACAACGGCACGGTGGCGAAGGACTTGGCTACCAGCGGCTAGGGCGTGACCGTGAGCATTGAGTAGGCTATACTGCCGAGATCGACACTGATCCCAGGAGCATTTGCCATGAAAAGACTCGTTTGGTCCATCGCGTTCCTCTGCCTTGCCCTCATCCCAGCCACCGCCCATACCCAACAGGCCAAGCCCAAGGCCACGGTTGGAGCCTACTACTTCGATGGGTGGAGCGGCAAGACCGAAGCGATCCATCTCACCAAGTTGCTGCAAACGGACTATGCCGACCGAAAACCCGTTTGGGGCTGGCGGGACGATACCTTGGAGATTATGCAGAAGCAGATCGACTTTTGTGCCGACCACGAGATCGCCTTCTGGGCCTTCGACTGGTACTACCCCGAGGGCAAAACCAAGACCTCGCCCCTCAATAACGCCTTGGACTTGTACCTCAAGGCCCCGAATTGCCACCGATTGAAGTTCTGCCTCCTGGCCGTGAACCACGCGGGTTTCTACATCGGGTCGAAGGAATGGGATGCCTGCTGTAACAAATGGATCGAACTTTTCCAAAAGCCCACCCATCTTCGCCTGGACGGTCAGCCGCTCTTGGTCTTTTTCTCGCCGGGCGAATTGCAAAAAGCCTTCGGCGGCGTGGAGGGAGTTCGCAAGGCATTCGACTCATTGCGGGAAAAGGCCAAGAAGGCGGGGTTGCCGGGTGTATCCATTGCCGGGTGTACGGGTCCGGGCAAGCACCTGGCCGATCTCGCCCGCTCGGGCTACTCGATCTTCACTGGCTACAATATAAATGGCGGTTGGATGAATGGGGGCGGCAGCCAGCCGTTCCGGAAACTGATCGCGGACAGCGGCAAGATTTTCGAGCAAATGGCCGAAACTACGCCGCTTCCCTACGTCCCTGTCATTACGGCTGGATGGGATCGTCGGCCTTGGGAACAGGGCCAGTTGCCGCCCGAGAAAATGTCCGTTTGGTATCCTGACCGCACGCCGAAGATGGTCGAGAAATTCGTGAAAGTGGGCGTCCGGTGGTTGGACAAGTACCCTGATAAAGCCACGCCTGAGCGGCTCCTACTGATTTACGCCTGGAATGAGAACGGCGAAGGCGGGTACTTGACCCCGACCGCCAAGGATGGCACCGCGTATTTGGAAGCGGTTCAGCGGGCGATTCGTGGGGATCGGTGAAACTTCTACGCACGACGAAATGAGCTATAATGAACGCCTACTGCGAGGCTTGGCAATACATTCGAGGGCAAAATCTTGATTCGCATCGACTTGGTGGACAACTCGACCAGCGTGAAGCACATTGATTTCAGGAAGCTGCCCGTTACCAAGGAGTCCGAATTCCGTTGTAGTCCAGAGGGTGTCTTGCCGCTTGATACTGTCGTGCGGCTGTCCCGTGAACTCAAGGCCGGGAGTACATCCGGTGAAGCTGGGAAGTTTCTCTGGTATCGGCTGGTAGGAAAACCGGCTGCTACCTACAAGGGCGTAAGCTGCGACATGGAGTGAAGGGCCATGCCTCGCCGCCTTCCACAAAACGCCGTCGAATGGATTGAAGAAATTCGGGACGCCATGCTCGATGCCTGCGACACCGAGCCGTTTGGCATCCTCACCGGCCATCCGATCACCGAGGCCAACTTGTTCCATTTGGCCCCGCTGATCTGTCTCAAGTTTCGAGGCCGCAAGACCAGGGGACCGGAGGCGAAACGGGTGATCGAGACGGCCCTGGCGAATTACGTGGCGAACTCCGATCAGCATGGTTTGGAGTCCCGGCCCTTGCTGGCCTTCGTTCTCTGCTACTTGGGTGCCCATCTCGCCCTTAATCTGTTGAACGAGCAGGAAGCCGAGGTTATTTTGAACTATAGTGAGGGGCATTTGGACGATGAATAATGTTTGCTAAGATTCGTTTTCCGCAAGAAGGGAACCACAATGACAGGCCGGATCGTAATCATCCCATTCATCCAAGGCAAACTCGCCCCTGACGGCACGCTGTTTGAGCCGGACATCGACGCCATTTTGGAGAAGTGGCTGGAACGCCACCCGGAGTTCCGGGGCCGGAAGTTCCATATCATCCAGACGGGCGGCACTGAAACTTGCCTCGTTCGAGTGACGACCGATGAAAGTCCCGACCTCGCCCACTACGATCCAGCCACAGATGCCGATCTGTACGATGAGTATGTTACCGAGAGCGAGGGTTCGCCTCGGAGCTTCGAGAAAATCTGGATCGAGCAATGCGAGGCGGCAAGGGGCATTGAGGATGAGTTCGGCACCGACTAGGCCCTGAAATACTTGGTTGAGGAGAAGTTCATCAATTTCCTCGAAGCCGCTGAGACCAACGCCGAGTTTCGGGCGGAGATTCCCGCGTTCGTGGCCGAGATCAAGACGATCTTCGAGCCGTGGCAGTTGCGTGAGTGCTTGGAAAAGGCCCGGTTGACGGAGCCGTTCGATCCTTCTCTTTACGAACCAGATGAACCCGACGTGCCTGGGGTAGATTACGGGGGCATCGAACGTTACGAGGGTGAAGACCCCGAGACCATCGAAAAACTGAGGCAGGAAGATATCCGCGACTGCACCCGCGATCTACTGCTGGTCGAGCGTGCGAAGGAATGGTTGCTGGGAGACAAGCCGGATTGAATTGTCCGTGGCTCAGGTAATCGCCGGGGCGTGGCAAGGTTCATCGGGAAAGACGCATTCTGGACCATGAAGACCGCAATCGAATCCCTGAAAATCACCATATTGTGCATCGTCGCCGCCATCATCTACGGCATCCTGCACGATCAGGTCACGGCAAGGGTCTGCGTGGAGTACTTTACTATCGGGCACCCGCCTATATTTCACACCGATGATCCGATCCTGCTGGCGTTCGGCTGGGGAGTGATTGCGACGTGGTGGATGGGTGCAATTCTCGCCGTTCCCGCCGTGCTTGCCTCGCGGCTCGGATCGTGGCCGAAATTCGACGCCGCTCATCTGGTTCGCCCCATCGGCTGCCTGCTGATCGGCATGGCTTGCTCGTCGTTCGTGGCCGGGGTATCGGGCTACTTCGTTGCCAAGGCCGGTGCCGTACAGCTAGTTGGTTCCCTGGCCTACCGAGTTCCAGCGGCAAAACACGTTGCGTTTCTGGCCGATCTCTGGGCACATCTCGCGGCCTACGGAGTTGGATTCTTTGGTGGGATCGGCGTGAGCATCTGGGTTCTGGTTCGGCGGCGGCGAATGGCTACCCGAGAACGAAGGGCAAATGAAGTGAGCCAATGCGGAATGGCACTGGGGAACTAAATCCATTCCCGTTCGTCTAATTCAAGACCACCATTTCCGCATGAAGGAGTCCCGATATGAAGAAGACACTCGCATTTCTGACCTTCGCTCTCGTGGCCCTTGTTCTCAACGGCAAAATATGGGCGATGGGCGAGGAGGATTTCGGCAACACCGCCCTCAATGCAGCAAATTTCGGGGACTGGCCGGGGATCATGCCCCTGGTCAATCATCCGAGCCGGGTTTATCACACTTGGGTCAACGGGAATGAGCACTTCTACTACGAAGGCAACACTGCGGCCCTGAACGACGCCCTCCGGAAGTTCTCCGCGAGCAAAGCCGAATTCCATGAAGTGCTTCTGCGGCCCGGCCCCTGCATAGCGGAGACCTTTGATCGAACCAAGACGATTCCCTACAACTGGAATCTGCACATCGTTGGTGGAATCGCTCGGCACATGACGACCTTGGAATTGGGAAGCAAGGTTTGGAGCAAAACCCCGACGATGACGATCTGTGTCGGAAAGGACATCGACTTGGAGAAGATCGAGATTCCCAAGGACGTGTCCATCGTTGAAATTGCCGACTTGAGCCGTCGCTATCGTGAAGCCTTTGCGAGCAAGGACCAGACGGTTCGTGGCTGGGCGACGGGCGAGTTGGCACATCTTGATCCTTACGATGCCGAGAACATGACGGCCATCGCCAAGTTGCTCAATGACAAAGTTGATTGGGTGCGGCTGAATGCGGCAGGGTCATTGGCGGTCTTCGGCAAGAAGGCCGAATCTGTTCTTCCCACGTTACGAGAGACGCTCGGCACCCAAGACAAGCAACTCAAGGCTACTGTGGAGAGAACCATCAAGGAAATCCAGCAGGCCAAGGACAACGCTGCCGCTGAGGAAGAGCACCGCACGATTCTGAAGAAGATTCGTGAGTTCCTTGATTCAGGGAAATCCAAGAACAAGAATGTTGCCGAACGGTCAAACAAAACTGCTGTGGAATTCTCGGAGAAGATCAAATCTGTACTGCCAAGCGGCTGGTCCGTGAAAAGCGATAAGAACATCGTCACCGTCAGGCGGGACAAACCCATTGAATGGTACGGCACGATTAGCCTGCCTCCCCTCGGCCTAGCGGACCTGAAGGCCCAAGGGTTCGTCCATTCGGGGAATTACACAATTGTCTTGGAATTCTTCCCACCGATGTCGAAAGCGGACATTGATGAACTTATCGAAGACAATCGAAGTATTGAGGAGCATTACGATCACCAGCATCCCCAACCGAAGGACAGCAAGCCCCTTGGCACTTCCAAAGAACTATTGGACTCCCTACACCACATTCCCAACGTTCTGGGTAAGAAGTGCAGCGTGCGATTGACTCCCTTCATTCAAGGACCGGGCGAGGCGTTCTTCAACGAGCAAGACAAGAAGGAATGCGAAGGAGTGGAACGAGACGTTCGTAGATTGCTGAAATCGGACAGCGAAGCACGTTCGGGCTGACCGGGCCGAATTTGGTGCGGCACGGGTATCCGAGGCAGGGCCGAGGTCTGGGCGTGCGGGATCGTCCGTACCATCGGCTGGGCAAACGTGCTGGATGATCCCACGAGTTCTCCCTACATGAAACTGATCGACATCGATCCCAAATTTGGCGTAGCCAATAGCACCGGCCAAGGCAAATGCATGGCTATCAAGAGGATGTTCGGCATCGGGCGGCTCAATGTTGATTGGACCCTGCCAAGCCGGTTGGGCGACAATCCCGTGGTCTGGAAGGTCTGGGTCAACGACGAGCTTGTGGATATTCGGAAGGAATCCAGAGAACAGCAAGAGAAGGCGTTTCGCATGGGCTTGATCCCCTGGATTCCCACTGATCGGGAAGCACCAAAGGCCGAAGACGTGGACAAGCCCAGTTTCGCCTTGGCAGAAGAAGATATCCTTGAGGCATTGGCTGGTTTTCAGCGGCGAGTCGTGTCCATGTTGCGGAAGTCGTCGTTGGACGAGGGGACGGCGAAAGTGCTATCCAAGCATGTCAAGTTGGTGATCCAGAATATCACCGTTGAGATGAAATGCTCACGGGACTTCGATTTAGCGGGGCGATTGGAGTCGGCCTACGAAGAAATGCGATGCCTCACAGACGACCTTTCTTAATCCTCGTGCTACCGGCCGTGTGGTTCCCTCTGCCAAAGTAGTTTCGCACATAACGACTGCCATCAAGGCTTACCCGCCAACGCCCTCATGAGCGGACACTCTTCCGCGACCGATTCTCCCCGGCGATACCGCCCCAGCAATTCCTTGGATCGTTGGGCGAGCAATCGTCGCACTTCCCGCCGCTTGCCCTTGATCCTGGCGATCTTCATCGAGTCGTAGCTGGTGGTTTGGTGCCGTAACCACGCAATCACGGCGGCCTCGGCCCGTTGCTCGACTGGAATTCGTTTCGTCCTCGCAACGGTGCCGCTGCCGACCGGCGTGGCGTGATCCGCAACCGCACGGGCCAGCCTCCCAGCGAAGTCGGCGTAGACAGGATGAAAGGCCAGGAACGCCACGATCGCACCGTAGAAATCCTCAACGTATTCGGTCTGGGCTTTATCGCGGCGTCGGGCATCGGCATCCTTGCGTTTCGCGTAGCCTTCGCTGGATCGCTCGGCTTCGAGTTTGGCCCGAAACTTGTCGATTGTGGCTGCCGGTGCCCATACGCCCCGCGAGAAGACCTTCCGGCCCTTCTTCTCTTGGACGACCCAATGATCCCCAGCAGCCTTCACGCGGCGGGTCAGGGCGGCGTCTCCGGGTGGAAGCAGTGTCCAGTCCTCGGGCGGCGTAAGAATCTTTCCATCGGCTGCTCGAACGGTGTTCGGCGCGGGACCAGGGGTGAAAGTGTTCTCGGTCATCGTCCTCAACCGTGTGTCCGCTGCAACCCGATTAGAATCGTTGTTTCCAGCTTGGAAGAGTCGTCGCAGTGGTGCCCGTAGACTTCCAACGACGGTGAACCGATGGTCTCGCCACGAGCGGCAAGCTCGTCCATCAACGCCTTCCACTTCTCCGGCAACGCCTGATATGGGCCGATATGGACGTGTTTCAGGTAACGCTGCAATTCGAAACGAAGTGGCTCCAACCCGACCGGAGCCAGGGTGTTCGGCAGCAACTCGACACCCGTGAACAGTCGCTCATCCGGCAGATACACCCAATGGTTGATGCCGGTCGTGGCTGTGCCGGTCTGCTTGACGACTTTCCACAGTTCGCCCATCAACCGCAATCCAACTTCGCCATAGCTGTGGTTGGGAACGATGGCTGACATTCCGTGAAGATGGAACTGGATCGGTGATTCTATGATTTCGGTTCTCATGGCTTGCCCTCACCTGATTCGTAGCCTGCCGAATGCAGCTATTTCTTCTTCCGCTTGTCTCGTTTCGCATCGGCTTATTCTCGGTCCTGTTTGACTCGCAGCTTCACGATTCGTTTGATTAGATTGTACGGAATCGGCTCATCCAACGGGAATTGAAGATTTCCCTTGGGACCGGCATATTTCGCCACGGCGTTTTCAATCGCCACATCGCCGGAGATCGGCGGATACAGACCGATGTGTTTCTTCCAGGCAGCGAAATAGACGAGGATTCCGTGCTGCCGGAAGGCGGGCATCTGGTAACTGATGACTTCCTTTGCCTCCGGTGCAGCGGTGCGAATCGTCTCTCGCACCTTTCGGAGTATCTCCTGCACGTCGGTCGGGAACCGCAAAATGTAGGCGTCGATATCGTTGGGTTTCGTCATCTCGGTACTCTATTCGCCCTTGCCGCCAGCCATCGTTTCGTTGATACGCCGCTGCATCTCTAATGAACCGGAGATTCACCATTCTATCTGTGGGCGGTCACAACCTCCACTGCGTCCAACATCTTCGCCAGCGATTCAGGATCGGCCAGCCGGTGTTCGTGGCCGACGACGATCAGCGATTCGGGGGGCAATCCGCTGTTCCGCACCAGTTCCACGCTGTCAGTAAATGGCACCACGTCATCCGCACCGGAATGCAGGATGACCGTACCGGGATTGACCGTCGTGGCCGTTCCCCACTTCTTCCAGGCCGGGCAGAGCATGACAAGCCGCGTCGAACCCGCGTTGATATTCATTGCCACGGCACCACCACGGCTTGAGCCAACCACAACGTCGGGCTGGTGCTGGTCGAACTCGGCCTGGGCGATGCGGACGGCGGCATCGAAATCGTCGTCGGGCAGGTCCGGGTTCAGGACTTCGTGGCCGTGGTCCTTGAGATAGGTCGGTTTCACGCCGCCCGGAGTCGAGTGCCAACCGTGGAGGAAGAGGATGAGCATTGGCTTCGCTATGGCCTGGAAGTCCTTTCGTAGAAGCCGAACGAAGACGCGGCCAAGACCCGGCCATCAGGAGTCTGCTTGATCCAACGGATGGTGGGCATCGGCCCGGACACCTTGTTCGTCTTCCGAGATTTCCAGTCCACTTCAATCAAACCATCGGTTTGCCTGTGGTCGTCCTCTAAGCCGACGAGGACCGTACCCGGCTTGATTTCGGCAACGCAGTTTGCCATTTGGGTATCAGGCAATGGCATTGTCGCCCAAGAATTGCCATCGAAGCGAGCCAGGACTCTTCCCTTGTCCTTCGATTCCAGTACCGCCCAGATACCTCGGTCAAGCCCCGAAACAAGGTCCACTACCTTGTCAATCGCCCAGCCAACTTCTTTCGAGCCGATTCGGGAAAACTCGGCGCCTTCCTTCTGATTGTCGCCGGGCGAATGGCTGTGATAGTGACGAGAGCGAGCGTTGAGCCGAACGATACCGTCCCGTTCTGTGCCGATCCATAGATTCTCCTGGGCGTCCTCGACCATGCACGTCGGCCTACGGTTCGGAAGAAGCTCGCCGGTGTCTAGCCAAGGAGAATTCGCTCCCCAGTAGTGTGGCAGGAAGTTGTGCCAGATACCATAGAAGCTCTGCCAGGAAAACAACCCGTGTTCAGTAGAAATAGCGAAAGGGGCATACGCTTTTACTTTTGGGGGAATGTAAATGCCGTCCACGTATCCAAAAAGTCGTTCGGCATCCTCCCCAGGAATATAACCACCACTTGCGAAGGCGGGATGGCCCTGGTAGTAGGTGCGAAACGCCTTCACGTTCCAGGCACCCTCTTTTTTGTCAAGGCAGCGGATGCCATCGCTTGTACTGAGCCACACCCTTTCTTTTCCATCGCAGGCAATCCCCGTAATCTGAATGCGATCACAATGGGCTTCTAGCGTCCAACTCTGGTTCGCCATCGAGAGGAGCCGTCCGTGGCTCGTGCCAACCCACAGGTCGCCCGATGGGCTAACCGACAGAGCCGTGATGCGTTCTCGCCACCCAACGGCCCCGGTGGGATTTGCAATGCCTCTCCACTCCCGCCAGCCTTCGCCGCAGGACTTAAAGCCTAAGTTGATCGGGGCAGCAGAAATTCTCGTTACGTCTTCTGCTGCCCGAAGCGATGCTGTTAAGACCATCGCTACGATGCAAGTTAAGATCGTCCTCATTGGTTCATTCCTCTCGAAGAAGTCGTTCCTCATTCAGTTCCATCCTACACTTTCCACTCCCCCTTCACCAGCCGATAGAACCGATGCAACATCCCGGCAAAGTCGAATTCCCGCTCGTACCGAAATCCCAGCTTCTCCATGACCCGCTGTGATGCCCGATTCTCCGGCAATGCCCATGACCAAATCTCGGCCAGACCCAGGTGCCCGAAGCCACCCTCCAAGCTGGCCGCTGCGATCTCCGTGGCAAAGCCCCGGTTCCAGTAATCGGGCATGACCGCGTAGCCCAGACCCACAGCTTCCTTCCCTTCGAACTGGTGAATCGTTAAACCGCCTCGCCCAACGAACTCACCGTCCTTTTTCAGATGAAAGACCCAATACCCGAAGCCGTGCTGCCGCCAGTGGTCTGCGGCCTGTTGGATGGTCTCCACGAGCTTTTCTTCGGGGAGCGGCTTTCGTGCTGAAGCGAGGGTCTTCACGACCAGAGGATCAGTATAGAGGCGATGGAGATCGTGGAAGTGCAGTGGCGTGATTGCCTCGGCACACATGCGGGGCGTGGTGATGCTGGCGATGGGGTTGGGCATGGTGCTGCCACTCTATTATGCTGGTTTTCCAACGGCTACAATGGCTGATGGCAATCAGAATATGATAATGTTCCAGCGGAAGAATCAAAATGGGGCTTTTCCTGTCGATGTCGGGGATCATCGGAGCCAAACGGACTGCCGTGGAAATGGCATTAAAGGACTATACTGCTTCTCGCACGGGCCGTTTCGAGCCGACAACGAAGAAGTCTCCTTCATGGGAGATTCTCATTCTCGCTGAATCGGGTGGCAATACAACCGTTGTCTACCCTGGCGAGTTCTTCGAATGGGATGACGCTGCCGCTCATCTATCGAGATCGCTAGACATTCCGGTGTTCTCGTTTCACATCCATGACGACGATCTCTGGATGTACGTCCTCTTCGTCGCAGGCGAGCAGGTGGACCAGTTCAATCCAATTCCTGACTACTGGGACGACAGCCTCTCTGACGAGGAACGGCAAAGTTGGGCAGGCGATGCGGCAACGATTGCCCGACTCTGCCCGAATGTTCTTGAAGACGCGATCTGCAATTACCTCGCTTCATGGGACTTGGATGACGACAATCCCGGCAAAGCCTACGGAAACGACGAATATGCCGCCGGTGATTGCTGGCAATTGGTGGATTTTATGAAGAAGTTGGGCCTTCCCTACCCGATCAGTGCCGAAGGTGGAGCATTGGGGGCAACGTACAAGTTCCAGGTCACGCAAGAGTGATGACCTCGCAACCTGTTGACTGAGGACTGCTAAAATGGCGGATACTGGGCAAATCGTCAGTTGGTCGCTTGAAAGGGCGTGCCGATTTCGACACGGGGCGGGCTGGTTCCTGCCCAGCACGACCTTCTCCCAGTTGTCAGACCTTCGCACAATATCGGATGCGGTTCAAGACGGACGAATCGTTGACGGAATCTGCGTGACCAGTTGGACGAGTGGGAGGGATAACTTCCAGCACTATGCCCGGATTCCGCATTCGGGGTTTCGTATCGAGGATCGGTTCGGCAAGGACGGCGGGATTATCGAGGCGGCCAAAGTCTGTGCGGGATGCGAGGCCAACGCACTTGATGACCCGAATAGGATGCACGCGGGTTGTCACGGTTATCTTGAAGTTTGGCCTGAATCGCCCGAGTTGGACAAGCAACTGTGGAAGGTCATTGACCAGCAAGGATTCGAGCCACGTCTTCAGACAATCTTCCCGGTGACAACGCCCCTCTGGTTTGGTTTCTGGATGAATTCTCCCCTGAAGCGACCGCAGGTTGAATTGCTGCTTGATGTTCTTGATGCGACCTTCGACGACGAGGACCGTAAGAAGTGCAACGTGGATCACTTTCTTGCCGCCCTTCGCAAGTCGTTGGATTGGGAGCTTCCGCTCCATGTCGCCCTGGCTCCGCTGGGCCACACTGACTTCGGCTGGTATACGGTGTTTCCCCACTGCCCACGCTGCAAAGCGAACGCCCCCGTGGGTCGCTGGAAGACGGAGTATCCGAGCGAACCGCACATCTGTCAGGTTTGCGGCAATACCTTCATCCCGAACGAAAACCACAGTGCCACGAAGGACGATTATGATTTTGAGTCGCAATCTCTCAAGCGGCAACTCGGTGAGGCTTCCTACGATCAATTCGTGAAGAGGTTTCTGGAACATGAAGGGTGTTCCAGTCAGCAGATTGCTGAAATCGTGGACAACGAGGAAAACGGCCCGATCTTGCGGCAGGTGGCGGCCATGAG
This sequence comes from uncultured Planctomycetia bacterium, assembly GCA_963709175.1. Classification (GTDB taxonomy): domain Bacteria; phylum Planctomycetota; class Planctomycetia; order Pirellulales; family Thermoguttaceae; genus JANXQG01. The sequence goes on along the minus strand of CAVPVK010000015.1, from coordinate 135,596 downwards.
AAGGAAACGCCGATCTACGTTGCAGACGTTTCGCGTTCCAGGTCCGTCGATCCCAGCAACCGATGGCTTGCCTCGATGCCTCGACATCGAGTTGACGGGTGATGCCCGCTTAGAACTGGTCCTTGTGCCAGCGGGAGAGTTCCTAATGGGGTCGCCTGCATCCGAAGACGGCCACGGCCAGAATGAGGAGCCGCAGCACGTCGTCACAATTCGGTCTCCCTTTTACCTGGGGCGGTTTCCAATCACCGAAGGTCAGTGGAAGGCGATCACGGGGAAAGCCCGATCCCGAATTAACAATGACCTTGACCTTCCCGTTGACCGGGTGGGCTGGCTGGACTGTCAAGAGTTCTGCAACCAGCTATGCAAGCGGCTCAAAAAACCCTTCCGGTTGCCGAGCGAAGCGGAGTGGGAGTACGCCTGCCGTGCAGGGACGACGACGGCTTTCGCATTCGGTGAAAAGCTATTGCTGGGTCAGGCGACCTTCACGCCTATGGAGGAGATGATGAGCGGGACGAGACAAGATCGGACCACAACGCCGGTCGGCAGCTTTCCTCCCAATGCCTGGGGTTTGTACGACATGCACGGCAATGTCAATGAATGGTGCGAGGACGTTTGGCACGATAACTACGCAGGGTCGCCCGTCGATGGGAGTGCGTGGCTTTACGGCGAGGACAAGCAGGCATTTCGTGTTGTACGGGGTGGCTGGTGTTCCGCCGCCGAAACCGTATGTCGTAGTGCAGCCCGCCAAATGCGGCGTGCAGATTTCGAGTCGGAGGGAGAAGACGATATGGACGGCGATCCCTTGTTCCACTTCCTTTTCACTCCCTACGGGTTTCGCGTAGTCTGCGAGATTGGCTGAGGTACTGTGCGGTCAATTTTCCTTACCCACAAGTTTGTGGAGGGGTAGGGGCACTGGCGATCCCTCGGATCGGATCACGGAATGACTAGCCGCAGTCCCTCTTGGCCCGCCCACCGCCGCAGGATGCCCCGAGATTTTTCATCCGGCAGCACGTTCCGCTTGCCACGGGCTTGACAGATGATCTTGTGGGGCAACCGGACCTCAACGGTCAAGACACGTTGGCAGCCTTCATGATTCTGCATTTCGAGCGACCAAATCGAAGTCACCCGGCGACTACAAGATCGGACATACGTGGCAACGCAATGTTGCATTGCCCGGCCTTCGGCCACCAATGCACGGCTGGTGAGAAGCTCCCGAATCGTCCAGCGACGAAGGCTGGGCGTTCCTTCCCGGCCTTCAATCCAGTCAAAACCATTGATTCCCGAAAGCGGCCACTGGGCCTTGAGATCGACTCGCTCGTGGGCCAGTTGATGGTGCCATCGTTCGACCTGACGCAAGAGGGCCTCCGGGCTGCGGCCCTTCATCGTAAGGTTCGGCTGCGGTGGCGGAAGACGTTGAATCACGCCCGCAACCTGGAACTCCTCCCTCTGCTCAAACCGTTGATCTTGCAAGTAGTCGATGATCGGGCCGACGTGAACGAGGTCCAGCATCGGATTGTCGATGAAGAACCGGATGACGGTGATCCAGAAGTCGTCATGCTCGAAATGTTCGGCCAATCGGGTAGCAGCAAGGGCCTCGGCCAGTCTCGGATTCCCGCCGACCCCAAGAACCTGCCCCCACCGCAATGCCTGATCCACGGTAAAATGATCCGGAGCCTGCATGAAGTGGTGGGCCATCCGCTTGGTCAACGGGATCGGCACGTCGGCGGTGCGGAGATTGTGGCCGCTTGCGACATGCGTGAACCACCGCTGACGGCGAAGGGCGGCAGCACCAGTCCCCATGAACCAAACTGAATCCATGAAGATTGGAACGGAATATTCCGCCAAAAGATGCCGGGCCAAGCTGGCGAATTGCCGACGTGTGTTGTGGGTGCGGGGTCGCCAGTCTTCAACCGGCCTCAACCAGTCACGCCAATGATGGGCCAGGGCAACCAGGGCGTCGATCCAGGTATTTCCCGCCTGACGACCATACTGGGGCAGTGCTGGTGAGGCGTCCAGAAAGTTCGTGATGGGCTGGACATGAAGAAGCAGGGAGAGCAGCTTTGCCCGAACCAGATGGTCGTGTCCGGTGGCTTCGCTTGCCCTCTGGATTCCTGCTAAAGAGGGAGATCGGGCGTCGGCATGCCGCAGCTTGCCGTCGAAGATGTCGGTGATCGCGTCCGGGAATTTGGCCTTCTTCTTGTATTCGGCTAACCGGGCGGCGGCCACTTCCCGGGTGGCGACCAAATATTCCCGCTGCCGCTGCGGCCAGCTTTTGTCGAGGCGACCGCTGAAACTATGCTTGCGGCACCACATTTTATAGTCATCGACGTTCTCCAAGCCAAGGGATTGGAGATGCTGCCGCAACGCCTGTTCTTTTTCTTCGTCAACCGGACTCAAAATACCTTTGGTTCGCTTTCGTGCCATCGTTTCTGAAAATGAGGAAACCCGTGCTGTGGATGTGGAGCCAGTATTCGCACGGGGACAGCGGCCCGACGTGCGTGGCACATCGACTCGTCAACGCGGGTTGAAGTTTGTCCATTACGGATTCCTTTATTTCCAGAATTTGGGAAACGATCTTCTGTAGACTAAATGACACCGGAGGCGGCGTGAGGTTCGCTCAAACGTGGTCGGCCACCTTCAAACCCTCCTGCCGTGCCCATCGCAACATGATTTTCCGACCTTCCGGCGACGGATACGAGTTCCGCTTGCCCTTGGCCTGCACGATGGTCCGGGTGCCAGGATCGATCTCGATGGTCAGGACACCTTTGCCCAGTAGGCTTCATGGTCGAAGTCGCGGACAAGGCGGGTGGCGTTTACGGCCTGCACCAGTGCCGGTTCGCCGCCGAAGCCACGGATTTGGCCCCAGCGGAATGCCTCCTCGACCGTGTAATGTTCGGGAGCGTGCATGAAATGATGGACCATCAGCTTGGTCAGTCGCACGGGAATGTCCGTGCCGTTGATTCCGCCGCCACGGCCAAGATGCCGAAACCACTTCTGTTTCCGGCGAGCCTCCTTCGATGGATCGATGAACCATACGAGGTCCATGAAGTTGGGGACCGGATGGTTTGCGAGCAGATGTCGGGGCAGACTTCCAAACTGCCGTCTCGGTGAAGTCCCGCTCCGTTCCCAGGTGGAATCGTCTCGAAGCCAATGAGACTGATTGTGGGCCAGGGCGACCAGCCCTTTGAAAAAATAGGCTGCCCGTGTCCACGAAGGTTCGCCGCCCAAGGGCATCGGACTCAATAAGTCCGTGCGGTTGGGGACGTAGACCAAGCCGCTCAAGGGCCTGCTGCGGGCCGAAACTCTTGCTCACCGAGGCGAGGCTGTCGTGGATGATGCCATGGATCGGCTGGCGGGAGCAGCCCTTGGACCTGATTCGCGGGCGTCCTGGGCGGGATCGGGGCTGGTGGCCGTAGGTGGAGGGCGATACCCGCGACGAGAGATCGGGCCAGGGTGGCTTGAGGGCGGGCAATTTTGTGCCCGTGATGAACGGTCGGCACAATCGGGGCAGGGGGTGACAGAGGCGATGGAGTGGCCGAGACAAAACCCATTCGTGGGGGGGGCATGGCAACGGCATTAGCGAGCGATCTCGGACAACCTCGCGGCAATCAATATATTCCCCGAGCGATTATGGGGCATCCGGACGCATCTGCCCGTCCGGCGATGTTGCTTGGTGCATTACCGTTGCCTGCCTTCTTGCCCTTCCATTCAGCCTACCAACCCCTTACAAAATCCCTTACAAAAGCAATTCCTTACAAAACCCAAAAAAGAAAGGCTTACGTAACTCGTTGTCACGTAAGCCTTTATTTAGTCGGGGCGACAAGATTTGAACTTGCGACCTTCTGAACCCCATTCAGACGCGCTAGCCAGGCTGCGCCACGCCCCGTACCGCTGACCTGAACCGCAGACCAACTTTATAAGTATTACCGGAAGTCGGCGAATTTGCAACAGGACCCCGAGGATGAGAAAAAGAGATAGTAGCGATATTAGTTTTTTTGGCCCGGTTCAAACCAAGTCCCGGCGGCCCCCGGTTTGAACAAAATCGGCTATACTTTGCGTTTCCACCGTGAGATCACTGCGGCTAGAAGACAATCAATACTAGACTGAAACGGTTTTCCCGGTTTTTGGGTGCAGGCCCTTCGGAGTGCGGCGCGGGCACCACCACGTACTTATGGTCGTCACCGCTTTGAATCGTGCGATTCAAAATACGTAGGGGGAAAGCAGCGATAAATCGCCGCAATCCGAAGGGCCTGCACCTCCTCCATCCCCATAATACCTCGATTTTTCAAGGAGTGCTTGTGCTCGCCTTTTCCGATCGACTCGAAGCGGCCGTGCTGCGCTGCAGAACCCCGTGCTCGTGGGGCTTGATCCGCGAGCAGAAAGCCTTCCCCCGGGACTGCTTGCCGCCTGCGACGCCCCCGACCCGGAGATTGTCGCCGCCGCCTACCAGCGATTCTGCCGGGATATCATCGACGTCGTCGCGCGACTGGTGCCCGCCGTCAAGCCTCAGGCGGCCTTTTTTGAGGAACTGGGTCCGCCCGGCATGACCGCTCTGGCCGACGTCATCCGCTACGCCCAGGGTCAGGGCCTGATCGTGATCCTCGACGGCAAACGCAATGATATCGGCTCGACCGCCACGGCCTACGCGCACGGGCTGCTGGGACGTGAAAGCACATGGGGAGCAGATGCACTGACCGTCAGCCCCTACCTGGGTGACGACAGCCTCGAACCTTTCGTCGCCGTGGCTGCCGAACAGATGGCTGGGCTGTTCGTCCTCGTGAAAACCTCCAACCCGGGCGGACGGATGATCCAAGACCTCGTTGCCGACGGCAAGCCAGTCTATCGGCACGTAGCCGAGTTCGTGGAATGCCTGGCCGTGAGGACCGAGGGAGACAATGGATATGGAGCGGTGGGGGCCGTTGTCGGCGCGACGTGGCCGGAGCAATTGGCCGAGCTGCGGGCGGTCATGCCGCACACGTGGTTCCTGGTGCCCGGCTTCGGCAGCCAAGGGGGAACGGCGGGCGACGTGGCTGCGGCCTTCGACGAGCAGGGCAGGGGGGCCATCGTCAACAACTCCCGCGGCATCATTTTCGCCCACTCCAGCAAGGCCTATCGAGATCGCTTCAGGGGAGCAAGATGGCAAGAAGCCGTGGAAGCCGCCACCCAGGACATGATCGCCCAGCTTCGGGCGGAAACGCCGGCGGGAAAACTGGGAGGCGAGTAAACTATACAGGGCCTCCCTGCAAAAAAACGGGCCGCCCCGCAGAGACGGCCCGTCGTGCGTTTGCACGCTCGGCGTGTCTGCTATGCCATTTGCTTTCGCCGTCGTCGAGCGTAGGCGAGCAGGGCGACAGCACCCATCCCCAACAGAGCGAGTGTCGATGGTTCGGGCACGGCCGTGACCGCAAGACCGGCTGAGGCCGTCAAGGGCGCGGCGGTTGCCGTCGGATCAAAAATGAACGTCCCGCTGGCGCCCACCGCCAGACTCTGCCCGGCCGGTAAGGCGCTGCCGCTGGTTACCTCCAGTGTGCCGCCACTGACCGCCGTGCCGCCTGTGTAGCTGTCGCTGCCACTGAGGATGAGCGTGCCCGAGTCAACGAGCACACTCCCCTGGCCAAGCAGCGAGCCCGTCAGGACTTGCCTGCCGCTGCCGCTCATCACCAGGCTGATCGGCGAGACCACGGTGCCGTCGATTGTGCCGCTGAACGTGCTCGAGCCGCCGGTGGCACTCAGGGTTAGGACGGCCGCCACTGGGCCGCGGTTGATGATGCTGCCGCCGCCCGAACCGGAGTTCGACAACGAGGCCACTTGTTGGCTCAGGCCGCCCAGGTCGAGTGCGGCGCCGGCTGCAATGGTCAAGGCCGTGGTGACGGGCAGTTCGTTGGAATAGCTCCCGCTTGTGCCGACGATCTCCACTGCGGTGATGCCGTTGTTGGAAGACTCGATCTGGTTGACCGTGAAGCTCGAACCAGTCAGGTCGGTGAACTCGGCGTAATTAGCCGCCGGATAGGTCTGGCTGGTGTCGGTCGTCTGGGTCAAGGGATAGGGCACCGTGCTATTGTTCGCGGCGGTCGAATAGTAGTAGGTCGTGCCGCCGATCGTCACCTGCCCCTGTCGTCCGTTGCCGTCCGAACCGAAGTAGACGTAGACGTTGTACTGGCTGTAGGGCACGCCCGACACGTTGATCAATTCACTGCCGCCGCTGCTGGTGTTGTCGAGGTAGCTGTTGAGGAGCTGGGCGTTTTGATCGGTCTGGTTGGCGTTGAATACGTCCCAGTTGTCGCTCACGCCGCTCCAGGAGACGGTAGCCGCGCTGGGAACGCCGTAACTCGTTTGCAGCGATTGCGGCACCGGCTGGTTCTGCCCGGTCAGGTTGTTCCAGTTGCTCATGGGCACGGCCCCGGCGGAACCGGTGACCTGGTAGGCGCCGCCGCCACGGTTCGTGGCGAACTTGATGCCCACGTACGGCGACAGGGCCGTCAACTGCAGCGTGCCGCCGGCAATCACCGTCGGTCCTGTATAGGTGCTCTCGCCGGTTAGCGTTAGCGTTCCCGAACCAGCCTTCGTCAGACCGAAACCGCTGCCGCTCAGGTTGGCATTGATTGTAACCGGGCTATTAATCGTGAGCTGCGCGTTGGCGGTCAGCGTCCCGCTGGAAGCAGTGAATGTGAGCGCGCCGTTATTTACCGGATCCCCCAAAGTCGCGCCGCCGCTGAGTACCAGCGGGTTGGGAAGGGAATAGGCCGTTGTGCCGTTGGAGGTCAGGGCGCCGCCGGCAAGCGTCAGGTTTCCCGTGCCCAGGGCGCTGTCATTGCCGGCTTGCACCGTGCCGGCGTTGATCGTCGTGCCTGCCGAGAAGGTGCTGGCGCCATTGAGGGTCAACGTGCCGCTACCCACTTTCGCCAGCGAAAGGCCGCCGGTGGCTGTGCCGTCCTGGAGGCTGCCAGAGAAGGTGCTCGTGGCGTTATTGTTCCCTACGATCAGCAAGGCCGCGCCGGCCACACCAGCCGTGCCGCCGCCGAGGGCCCCGCTGACTGCGCCCCGCCCCATAGGCCATTGATGTTCTGGGTCGTAGCATTCAGGTTCAATGTGCCGCCCGTGTTGGCGGTCACGTCGCCCATGCCAGGGCCATAGGGGATGACGCCGGCGGCGTTCGTCTGCAGTTCGCCGGCGTTGATAATGATGCCGCCGGCGAAGTTGTTCGCCGGATTGGACAAGACGATCCAAGGCGGGCTGTTTCCGGCACGGTACTGGTCAACCTGGAGGCCGCCGGGGCCAGTCACCTGGCCGGCGAGGTTCAGGTTCTTGTCGCTCCAGGACGTGGTTACATTGCTCATTCCGCTGCCGGCCAAAGTCAAGGTGCCGCTGAGCGTGTTTCCGCCGCCCCCGCCCAGGTTGTCGCCGACCAGGGCGCCGCTGAGGTCGTTGAGGTTGGTCGTGACGCCGTTGAGCGTGATGTTGTTGTTGATGGTCTGGCCGTTCATATTAAAGGCCAACTGTGCGCCGGCCGCGACGTTGACCGTGCCGCTGCCCAAGGCGCCCGGATTGGTGATTTCGATATTCCCGGCATTGATTTGGGTGCCGCCGCTATACGTATTGTTGCCGGTCAGCATCCAACCGCCCACGCCGGTCTTGACAACCGCCACGGTGCCACCGCTGGTGCCGTCGGCGATGACACCGGAGAAGCCGCGCTTTGCACGTAGCTTTCACCGGCACCGACGGAAGCCGCATTACCGGTGCTGCTCCCGCTGAGCGTAAGGACCGCGGTCGAACCGGCGGTCGCCGTTCCTATGACATTGCCGCTGAACGTCAAGACCGTACTGGGGTTGTCCACTTGGAGCGTGCCCCCGGCTGCACCCAGCGTTATGGCGCGGTTCGTGGAGGGAGTAGCATCCGTGCCGGTGTACTCCAGGATACCGCCGGCAAAGAGCAGGTCGGTGCCGGCCCCCAGAGGGCTGTTCGCGCCAGCGTTGGCAACGGAGCCAACTTGGATAGTGCCTCCGCCGAGCGTGACAGGGCCGGTAAACGAATTCACGCTGCTGATCGTCAGGGTGCCCGTGCCCGACTTGTTCAGCCCCGTAATCCCCGTGATGCCATAGCCCTCGTTGCTTTGCAGCGTATAGTTCAGGACGCTATTGCTGAACGTCACACTGGCCGGCGCGACATTGCTCCCCGAGATGTCCACCGTGGTCGTCCCCGTCGCCGTATCGTCGAAGACAACGCCCGACCCATCCGCATAAACGGCCGGGTTGCTGTTGATGTCGTGCCAGTTCACATCGGCGGTGTTCCAATTGCCGCTCTGCGTGCCGGTCCAAGTGAGTTTCGGTGTGGCTACGATCTCAATGCCGTCAACGGGCGCACGGAAGTTATACTGAGAAGCCAGAAGCGTAACGCTGCTGCCGCTGAGCCCCATGAACTGAATAAAGTTCCCGGCCGTTCCATACCCGGCTTGGTAATAGGGAGAAGTGCCGTTGCCGCCGTTGGAGCCCTGAGTGGCCAGAACCATCGTCCCGCCGATCGTGTAATCGCCGGTCCTCGCGCCGGAGAGTCACCGGCGGTGTATACATAGACGTTGTAATAGTTGCTGAGGTTGGCGGGCAGACCGGAGAAAGTTGCCGTCAAGGGGCCGCCGCTGCCTGCATCGACGTAGCCGTACATCATCGTCTGGTCGGGCGTAGTCGTGGTACCAACCGCTTGCCAATCATCGCCTGGACCGCCCCAAGTCACGCTGCCCCCGGAGGTCACTCCGTCATTAGCTAGCAGCGACTGGGTGCCGCTCGGTGCGCTGAGATTGTTCCAGTTGATCGCGGGAACGACGCCCGCCTGGTCGGTGGGGGCCAATGATCCGTTTTCCGCCCCGAAATTAGCGCTGACCACGAGCGGTTGCCCCTGCGCCGCCGCGGAACAAGCAAGAAGCAAGAAAGACCCCACGAGTTTGAAGCGCAGTCCCATTTTCCTCACCTTTTCAGAAGAGACGTGACGGAGAATTCAGTGAATTCGACGTCGTTTTCCCTATCCTCAGCCTAACCGATTGGTAAAAGCGAGTCAATTTCCGATAAGCAATAAAAATGGATTGTGGTAGCTTGGCGAGAACTCTACAACTGCAGGCCGTTAATTGCACGACGCGCTAAGAATTATTTCTCGTCTTCTGCCAACGACCAGGGTTGCAGGGCGGGCGTTTGCCGGCAGTATTCCTCCGGGCGGAAAAAGATCTGCGTCTCCCGCTGGGCCGCTTCTGGACCATCGGAGGCATGAACAAGGTTCATCTGTCGACTCATGCCGTGATCGCCGCGGATCGTTCCCGGCCCGGCATTGCGGCCGTTCGTGGCGCCAACCATCTCGCGAACGACGCGGATCGCCTCGGGCCCTTCCGCCACCAGGGCGACAATCGGTCCGGACGTGATGAAGGCCTCCAGGCTTGGATACCAGCCCTTGGCCACGTGTTCGGCATAGTGCCGCCTGGCCAATTCGGGCGTGACTAGCATCATTTTCATGGCGACAATTTCCAGCCCCTTTTCCTCGAAACGGGCAATGACCCGCCCGGCCAGGCGGCGCTGCACACAATCGGGTTTCAACAGAATTAGCGTTCTCTCCATGGTGGACAATTCCTTGGCAAGTGGTTCACTGGCTTTTGTTCAAGCCGGGATTTTACGACATGCGGCCGTGGCGGGGAAGGGCCGTTGTTCGGGCTAAGGTATTGGATCTGGGGCGCTAGATCCGCAGTCGGCGGCCGGCCAGCAATTGATCCTTGCGATAAAGCGTGCCTCGCCAGACGATCCCCCCGCGGCAGCATCCCAGCCACGCGCTTCGCAACATGATGCCCGCCGACAGCACGGCGGCAAGGGGCGCAAGCAGGGCCGGCAGCAATCGCGTTGTCGACCAGCGGGCGATGATCGCTGCGCTGCCGACGGCTGCGGCAAGCATTGCCAGTCCCGACCACAGCAGGCCGGGGATTGCCCCAGGTCCAAGACCGAACCCACAGGCCAGCAGCGGCGCCCATTCCATGGCAACCAAGAGGATGCACAGGACTAGTAGGCGGACCACGCTGCATTTTGCGGCCGAGCAATAGGCCTTTTCGGCCCCAAGGGCCACCTCGCGCACGGTGCGATACCAGTGCAGGCCCACCAGCCCTCGGGCGTGCACCAGGCAGCAGCGGCCCCCGGCCTGCTTGAGCATCATGCCCAGGCCCAGGTCGTCGCCCACCTCCATCCGCAGCCAGGCGAAGCCGTCGGTCCGATCGAGAGCCGCGCGGCGGACGAGATTGAAGGCCCCAATACCGATGCAGGCGTCGGACTTCGCGTCGGCCACCGACCACAGCCGCAGGGCAACCATGAACGTGCGGGCAAAAAGCGCCAGCAAGACATCGACCATGAGCGAACTGTGCCAGAGATCGGGCACCGCTGCCAAATGATCGACTTGGCGTTGGGCCGCAAAGGCGACGGCGCGGCGGAGTGTCCCCGCGTGCATGTGCACGTCGGCGTCCGTGAAGAGCAACCAGGAGCCGCTGGCCTTCTCCGCGCCCAGGGCCAAGGCGTGCACTTTGCCAAGCCAGCCCTCGGGAAGCTGCACGACGTGGATCGCCAATATCCGGGGGTCGCGAGCCGCCATGCGGTCGACAAGGGCCGCCGTGCCGTCAGTCGAACGATCATCAATGAGGATGATTTCCAGGTCGGGATAGTCCTGCTCCAGGACCGAGCCCAATGCCGATTCCAGCGTGGCTGCCTCATTGCAGGCAGGAATGACGATCGTGACTCGCGGCCACGGCGACAGCGGCAGGGCGTCGGATTGCGACAGCATCGGCACGGAGCGGACTATTCGCACCGTGCCGACCAACATCCACAGCCAATAGACGCAGCCCAGGAAGACGTAAGCGATGAGTAGGCCGTAGAGTATCATCGCCCGTCATGAACGCAGGGTGCCTGGCATAAGCGCCGCGAGAAACGGTGGGTTATGCAACATGCAACTGGGCTTTCGCGGACGCTGCTCCATATCGGTGCTCCATATCGGGGCAGGCGATGGCAACGGCCCGCCGTCCTACTTGCTGGCGTCGGGCCGAACGGGCGGCGGGGGAGTGGGGATATCGCCGCTGTCAAGCGAGATGGGTGGGGCCGCGGATGGGGCCGGATTGGCTGGCACGGAGGACGTGGCGGGTTCGCTCGGCTTGGCCGATTCGACGGGCTTCGCCGGCTCCAACGGGACCGCGGGCTCCACCGGCTTCACTGCCGAGGTGGCCGGTTTCGCGGTATTGCTGGTGGCAGCAGGGCTCCCCTTGTCGGGCGAGGAAGAGCACCCCACCGTGAGGGTGAGCACTCCCGCCAAGATCAGAGCGGAGCAAAGGAACGACCGACAAAAAACGAGCGGCATGAGGTGCCTCCTTCGACGGATAAGATAGATTGCTTCATTTCAGAATGGCATTCAACGCGGCAAATGTCAACGGGCAAGTTGGCCGGCTGGCGACGAAAATGCCCATTTTCCCGCTCTCGCGGCGGCACTGGCGGCGCGTTCGTCAAAGTCGGTTACACCTTGCCGAGATCTGCGGCAAGCGGGATAATGAGGGGAATGGAGCGAATCTCGCCACGCGCATGACGCAACCCCTTACGATCGAAGATCTTCTGCACAAGCTGAATCCGCAGCAGCGGGAGGCCGCCACGCATGGCAATTCGCCCTTGCTTATCGTCGCCGGGGCGGGAACGGGCAAAACGGCCACGCTCGTGCATCGCGTCGCCTGGTTGATCTCCCAAGGAGTCGATCCGGCTCGTTTGCTCCTGCTGACATTCACTCGCCGCGCGGCGGCAGAAATGCTGCGCCGCGTGGAGAACCTGCTGCGGAATCTGGAAGCGGGCGCTAATCTTGCCGCTACCTCGGGAGATGGGGAAGGGGGTGAGCGAGCAGGAATTGAAGGGTCAGGGAAGCGCGGGAGCAGTCCTCGTTTTCACGCCACACGCATTTGGGGCGGGACCTTCCACGCCGTCGCTGCCCGCTTGCTCCGCCGCTACGGCAAGGCGATCGGACTACCGCCTGGCTTCACGATCCACGATCGGGCTGATGCGGAGGATCTGATGAAGGTCGTTTGCACGGAGTTGGGCCTCTCTAAGACCGACCAGCGGTTCCCCAAAAAAGGGACCTGCATGGACATTTACAGTCGCTGCGTCAACGCTCGCGAGAAGCTCGAGCATGCCCTCGTGCGGCACTTTCCCTGGTGCTTGGAATGGGGCGCGGAACTGAAGCGGTTGTTCAGCGCCTACGTCGATCGCAAGGAGGCCTGCGGCGTCTTGGACTACGACGACCTCTTGCTCTTCTGGCACGGACTCCTGGAAGACCCTACAGCCGGGCCGATCGTCCGCGGATTGTTCGATTGCGTGCTGGTCGATGAGTACCAGGACACGAACCTCTTGCAGGCCGAGATCGTGTACGGGCTGTCGCCGCAAGGCAGGGGGGTGACCGTAGTCGGCGACGACGCCCAATCGATCTATTCCTTCCGCGCGGCCACAGTCCGCAACATCCTCGACTTGCCCAAGCATTACACCGACACGAAGATTGTCCGGTTGGAGCAGAATTACCGCAGCACGCAGCCGATCCTGGAAGCCACCAATGGTGTGATCGCCCTCGCGGCCGAGCGGCACGCCAAGAACCTCTGGTCCGATCGCCAGGAAGGACAGCGGCCGGCATTCGTTACTTGCGATGACGAGGTCGAGCAGGCCGATTTCGTGATCCGCTCAATCCTGGCGCACCGCGAGTCGGGCATCGACCTCCGGCGGCAGGCGGTGCTGTTCCGGGCGTCGCACCATAGCATGCTGCTGGAGGCCGAACTCACCGCCCGGCACATTCCCTTCCACAAGTATGGAGGGCTGAAATTCGTGGAGACGGCCCACGTCAAAGACCTCTTGGCGTTCCTCCGCCTGGCCGAGAACCCGCGCGACGAGGTGGCCGCCGCCAGGCTCTTGCCCTTGTTGCCTGGGATTGGGCCGGTCAAGGGACGGCAATTGACGCAAATGCTGACCGCGACCCGCAGTACCGAGTATCCCGGCGGAGACTTTTCCGCCTGGGCAGCCTGGAAGCCACCGGCCGGCGCTGAGAAGCTTTGGCCCGAGATGGTCGCCCTCTTGCAAGCCCTGACGGCGAGCCACGAGGACCTGCCGAGTCAAGTCAATCGCATCCGCAAGTTTTACGGGCTGATCATGGCGAACATCTACGACCACGTTCCGCCGCGACTCCGCGACCTGGAGCAACTGGAGCAGATTGCCGGCCGCTGGCGTTCGCGGCGGCGAATGCTAATGGAGATGGCCCTTGATCCGCCCAACTCGACACAGGACTTTGCCGGGCCGCCGGTGCTCGACGACGATTACCTGGTCCTAAGCACGATCCATTCGGCCAAGGGCCTGGAGTGGGACGCCGTCTACGTGATCCACGCCGCCGACGGCAATATTCCCTCGGACATGTCAACTGGCGATACGGCGGGCGTGGAGGAGGAGCGGCGTTTGTTCTATGTCGCCTTGACCCGCGCGAAAACCTGGCTCTACGTGCTATGCCCGTTGCGGTATTACCATGCCTATCGGCCGGGCGCGGGCGACCGTTACGGCATGCCCCAGCGGACGCGGTTCCTGCCCGAAGCGTTGCTCAAGCATTTTGACCGCCAGATAGCCGCAATAGTAGGCAGCGAGGAGGGGGGAATCGGGTCGCTGAATCTGGGGCTGGTGAGCAAGGCGATCCGGGGGAAAATCAAGGGGCAGTGGGGGTGAGGGTTTCCTCATTCCGCATAGCCGTGCGGGTGGCTCCTGAACCAATTCCACGCCGTGGCCACGATCTCGTCGATCTCCGTGTGACGCGCCTGCCAGCCGAGTTCGTCGCGAATCTTCCCAGCGTTGGCGTACAGCGCGGCCGGGTCGCCGGGCCGGCGAGGGCCGTATTCCACCGGCACCTTCTTGCCGGTCACCCGCTCGGCGGAATCAACCACCTCTTTCACCGAGTAGCCGCGGCCGATGCCCAGGTTGTAGAACCGTGCATCGCCCGGCCGCAGGGCGTTCATGGCCACGATATGCGCCTCGCAAAGGTCCTCGACGTGGATGTAGTCGCGAATACAGGTGCCGTCGGGCGTGGGATAGTCGGTGCCGAAGACGACCAGTTTCTCGCGTTGGCCCAGCAGCGTCTGGAGAATCACCGGAATAAGATGGGTTTCGGGATGATGATCCTCGCCCAAACTGCCGTCACAGGCGCAGCCAGCCACGTTGAAATAACGTGGGGCGACGAAGGCGAATTCCGGGTTGGCCGCGCCGTAGTCGCGGAGGATCCGCTCCACGCACCACTTTGACCAGCCGTAGGGGCTGATCGGCGATTGCCCCATCGTTTCCACGATAGGCACTGCGTCCGGTTCGCCATAGGTGGCGCAGGTCGAACTGAAAACCAGCCGCTCGACGCCCTTGCTTTTCATCGCCTTCAGCAGGCTGATCGTGCCGGCGGTGTTATTGTCGTAGTAGGCCAGGGGATCGGTGACCGACTCGCCGACATAGGCGAGGGCCGCAAAGTGCATCACGCAGTCGATCTCGTAGCGTTCCAGGAGATCGGCCATTTGGCGGGTCTCGGCCAGATCGGTCTGATGAAATGCCACCTTAGGATGCACCGCCTGGCGATGGCCGCGAAAGAGATTGTCGACCGCTACCACGCGATGCCCTGCCTCGAAAAGCATTTTCACCGCGTGCGAGCCGATATAGCCCGCCCCCCCGGCAACCATTACATTCATCTCTTCCGGCTCCTGATATAATAAAACCTACATTTCACGTGGGTTACGGTTGATTGTCAACCCCCCAAACCGACGCAACAAAGTCCATCGTCTATGAGCATTCTTGTCACCGGCGCGGCCGGGCAATTAGGAGCCGAGCTTTGCCGCCTGCTGGGGGCCGACGCCATCGGCATTGATATCGATTCGCTCGATCTTACCGATCATGCGGCCGTGCAGGAGACCCTGCAGCGTCTGGCCCCGCGGGCGGTGATCCATTGCGCGGCCTACACTCAGGTCGATCAGGCCGAAACCGACGCCGCCCGTTGCCGGGCCGCAAACGTGGGCGCGGTCGGGTCGCTTGTCGAGGGTTGCCGCCGGCTCGACTGCCCGTTGGTCCAACTCAGCACGGATTACGTCTTTACGGGCTGCACGGCGGTGCGAAGGCCTTGGCGGGAAGACGACGTGCCGATTCCCCAGGGCGTCTACGCGGTGACGAAGTTCGAAGGCGAGCACGCGGCGGCCGCCTGGCACAAACATCTTATCGTGCGGACTTGCGGTCTCTACGCCCGGCCATCGCACACCACGGCCCGCAACTTCGTGAAGACCATCTTGAGACTGGCCCGTTCGCAGCCAAAGCTGCGGGTAGTGGACGACCAGCATTGCACGCCGAGCTACGTCCCACACGTGGCCCGCGCCATTATCTATCTGCTGGGGGCCGGCGGCGCCGCGGCGGCGCCGTGGGGAATTTACCACGTGACCAATCGCGGTGACACTACCTGGTGCGGTCTGGCGCGAGATCGTTCGCCTTGCCGGGCTGAACGTGCCAGTAGAGCCGATCACGACTGCCGAGTTTGGCTCGCCGGTGCCGCGGCCGGCATACAGCGTCCTCGATACGACCGCTTATCATCGCCTCGGTGGCCCAGCAATGCCCGACTGGAAGGAAGCGCTCAATGAGTATTTCGAGGAGTTGAAGAAAATCGAAAGGAAGGAATAAAACCGAAATCCGCATATCGAAAATCCGAAACAAACACAAAATACAGAATTCCAATGACGAAACCCATCGCCACGCAGGTAATCACGAAATCCCGAGAGGATCCGCAATCTTCTTTGTAGTCTCCCGAAATCGTTTATGAAAGTTGCACTGGTAACGGGCGCCGGAAAGCGGCGGGTAGGCAACGCTGTGGCGCGAGCGCTGGGCCAGCGTGGTTGGCGCATCGCCCTGCATTTCCACCACTCGGCCGAGGCGGCCCAAGAAACCGCGGAAGAACTGCGTGCCCAAGGGAATGATGCCGCTGCCTTTGCCGCCGATGTGGCCGATGAGCGGCAAGTCGGCCGCTTGTTCGCCGAGGTGATGGGCCGCTTTGGCCGCCTCGACGCGCTTGTGACCGCGGCCGCTGTCTGGGAGCCGCGGCGATTCGAAGATGTGACCGCGGCCGACATTCGCCGCCAATTCGACATCAACACCCTTGGTACCTTCCTCTGTTGTCAGCAGGCCGGGCGGATCATGGTCGCCCAGCCCGAGGGCGGCGCGATCGTGACCATCGGCGATTGGGCCTGTCGTCGGCCCGGCGCGGACTACGCGGCCTATTACATCAGCAAGGGCTCGCTGCCCACGATGACCCGCATGTTGGCGGTCGAGCTGGCGCGGCGGAACCCGCGGGTACGGGCGAATTGCATCCTGCCTGGCCCGGTGATGGTGCCCGACGACGCAACGCAGCCCGAGGTCGCCGGTGCGGTGGCAGCCACGTTGCTCAAACGGCCGGGTTCTCCCCAGCACGTCGCCCAGGCGGCGCTATTCTTCATCGAGAACGATTACCTCACCGGCGTTTGCCTGCCCGTGGACGGTGGAAGGACGATCGGCTAGCTGCCGCACCAGCGGGTGCAAAATGCCGCTGATTCAATCCCATGCGCGGGTCAGTCGCGCAAACCGACCACATTGACAACGCCATATCCGGCAACCACGATTATGTGGCTGGGACCTTACTTACCCCAGCCCGGGCTTGCGGGCGAGACTTATCGTTTGATCTCGTACCGCACCCACTAGCCTCGCGTCGGTGGAGCGGAAGGCTAAACCGCCAGAACGGGACCCCTGGCTCGACTAATTGAACCATTGCAAGGAGCCGGAACTCCCACGGACTTTCACTCCACGTACTCCAGGCTGTGCGTCTTCAGCAGGCAGACGACTTCTATCCCCGGCTGGAGGTCCAATTCTCCCGCCGCCGCAGGAGTGACCTCCGCCCAGATTACTTGGCCCATGTCGATGGCTGCAAACACCGCCTGGTGGCTGCGGACAAGGCGGCAAAGCTGTCCGCGAAGATGGTTTCTCGCGCTAATCCCCGAAATGTCGCGCCTGCTTAAGATCAGCTCCCGGGGAGAAAACTGGATGAAACGCGGCGGGGGTAGCGAGCTTGCCCGCGGCGGCAGCACCAGACGTTGCGGCCCGATCCATCCTTGCAGCCCGCCATCCACCGCCTCGATGCGGTCCAGGCGAAGTAGATTCACCGGCCCAGTGGCATTACTCCAAGCCAGCAATTCGGGTTGGCCGAGGGCCTCTTCGGGCGTGCCGGCGGCAACGACACGTCCCTTTTCCAGAACAACGACCCACTGCGAGGCCCGCCGCACTTCAAGCTGCGAATGCGTGACGAAGAGGACGGTAATATCCCACTGGGCGACCACGCGCTCCAGGCAGGCGAGGATCTTCGTGCCCAGCGGCGCGTCGAGCGAAGCGAGCGGCTCATCCATCAGCAACAGGTCCGGCCCACTGAGCAATGCCCGTCCCAGGGCAACGCGCTGTTTCTCCCCACCCGATAGATTCCGCGGATAGCGATCGAGCAGCCCGCCGATCTCCAGCATCTCCATAACGCGAGGCAACTCTATGGCGCGCTTTCGCGCTCGCCGCCGCCCGTAGCGGAGGTTGCCGCCCACGGTCAGGTGCGGGAAGAGCAGGCCGTCTTGAAAGACCACGCCGACACGACGGCGATGGATCGGCACGCAGACGCGGCTTTTCGTGTCCAGGAGCGTGCGGCCGCCCACCCGCACGTAGCCCGAGTCCGGCGCCATGAAACCGGCGATGATCGAAAGGATGGTCGATTTCCCTGCGCCCGAAGGCCCGAAGAGGGCCGTGAAGCGATGGTCCGAGGCAAAATCGGCTGCCAGCTCAAAACCACCGGGGAAACGGCGCCGGCACTGAACTTCAACGAGCGGCATCGGTGGGTCGCCTCCGCTGGAGCCACTCGCTAACGCCCAGCGCCCCGCATGCCAGCGCTATCGCCAAGGCCACCAGTCGCCACGAGCGCTCGACGCCGCCCGGCTGGCCAGCTAAAGAATAGATCGCCAAAGGGATGGTCTGGGTTTGTCCTTCGATGTTCCCGGCGATCATGATCGTGGCGCCAAATTCACCCAGGCTGCGGGCGAAGCCGAGCACGCTCCCAGCAATCAACCCGCGGGCCGCCAGCGGCAGACTGATGGAGAAGAAACTCCACAGCGGCCCGGCGCCCAGGCTCCGGGCAGCCGTTTCCAAGCGGGGATCGATTGCCTCGAAGGCCAGACGCATCGCCCGGACCATGAGCGGGAAACTGACAACCAGCGAAGCCAAGGCCGCCCCCCACCAGGTGAACACGATAGTGAAGCCAAAGCAGGCCAGGAGCAGCGAACCAATCGGGCCGCGGGGGCTGAAACCGATCAGCAGCAAGTAACCGATAACCACGGGTGGCAGGACCAAGGGCAGATTGACCAGCACTTCCACCGCCCATTTGCCCCAACCGCGATACCGGGCGAGCCAGTAACCGACGGCCACGGCAAGCGGCAGTCCAACGAGGGCCGCGGACGTCGCCACCAAAAAACTCAGCCTCAGGGCGGACCATTCTTGGATTGTGAGCATGAAGTCATTGTATCATGGTGAAGCCATACTTCTCGAATATCCGGCTGGCTTCGGGCGAGCCGAGGAAATCAAAGAAGTCTGTAGCCGACTGCTTTTCCGGCGTGTGCTTCAACAACAGCAGGGGGTAGCGGATGGCGTCGGTCAGACCGGCCGGAAGCTCCAGGGCGACGCGCACCCTCTTGCTCACGGCGGCATCGGTGGCGTAAACGATTCCCGCCTCCGCCGCCCCTGTTTCCACGTAGAGCAAGGCGTGGCGGACATCATCGGCCGCAGCGACCTTGTCCTTGAGTTTCTCCCAGACCCCCAGCCTGGTCAATGCTTGCCTGGCATAGATGCCTGCCGGGACCGCTTGCGGGTCGCCCAGGGCGAGATGCCGCACCTGGTCCGAGAGCAGATCGTCGGGCCTGGTCAGTGCGAGCTTCGACACCGCCGGTACAACGATCACCAGGCGGTTTCCCAGCAGGGTCCGCCGCCTGGCAATGGGCACCTTGGCTTCAAGGTGATCGGCCCATTTCACGTCGGCGGAAAGGAAGAGGTCGGCATCGGCCCCGTTTTCGATCTGTTGGGCCAGGGTCGATGAGGAAGCGTAACTTGTGCGGACTTCAGTCCCCGTGCGCCGCGCGAATTCGGTCTTGATTTCGTCCATCGCGTTGGTGGCGCTGGCGGCGGCGAAGATCGTGACGGTCTCCTTGCCCGATCTTTCCGGCTGCGGACTTCCGCAACCGATGATGGCTGCGACCAGGGTGACAGGTAAGACAAGGCGTATTGGTTGGTGCATACGATGTCTCCCCTCGCCTTCGGGAGAGGGGCCGGGGGGCGGGACATTTCATGCCCTTGGGCGAGCCGCTTTCTCCGCCTTTGGTCGAGCCTTTCGCGGCGGGCCATCCGACGAGGTCTTCGGCTGTTCGTAGGCGAATTCGTCGTTGTCCTGCACTTCCGCCTTGAGCCGATACATTTCCTTTTTCAAGCTTGCCACCAGGTCACCGTGAGCCGGATCAGAGGCCAGGTTATGCAACTCGTCTGGATCGTGAACCAGGTCGTAGCATTCCCACTGGTCCTTCTTCCAGAAATAAATCAGCTTGTGGGTCTCGGTGCGAAGGCCATAGTGGGCCCGCGTGTTGTGGTCGCCCGGATCGTGGTAGTAGCGGTAGTACCAACTCTTTCGCCAGTCGGCCGGCCGCTGGCCTTGCAACAGTGGCACGAGACTGCGGCCCTGCATGTCGGCGGGCGTTTTCAGACCCGCGAACTCCAGGAATGTCGGCGCGAAGTCAACGTTCAAGGCCATTGCGTCCTGTACCGAGCCGGGCCTGGTCACGCCCGGCCATCGCACGATAAACGGCATGCGAATCGACTGCTCGTACATGAACCGCTTGTCGAACCAG
Organism: uncultured Planctomycetia bacterium; assembly: GCA_963709175.1. GTDB lineage: Bacteria > Planctomycetota > Planctomycetia > Pirellulales > Thermoguttaceae > JANXQG01. Next base: position 115,618 of record CAVPVK010000015.1, on the reverse strand, counting down.
CCATGGTCGCCGAGGAAGAAGCCTTGATCGCTGGTGTAGATGACCACGGTATTCGCGCTGAGTCCCGTCGTGTCGAGGTAGTCCAGCAACCGGCCGACGTTGTCGTCGACCGAGGCCACACAGCGGAGGTAGTCCTTGATGAACCGCTGGTATTTCCACTTCAGCAAGGCGTCGCCGCTCAGGCCCGGCGGCGGATCGGCCTTCAAATCGGTGCGATTCAGGTTCTTATCGATTCTCATCGTGGCCTCGCGGGCAGCGTCGGTCCGCGTGGTGTAGTCGTCGCGGAGCGTGGCCGGCTCGGGAATGTCCCCCTCATCGTAGAGAGCAAAGTGCTTGTCGTCGGGGCTCCATGGCCGGTGAGGGGCCTTGTGGTGGCACATGAGGAAGAACGGCCGGTCCTTGGGCCGCTTCTTGATGAAATCGATCGCCAGGTCGGTGATGATGTCGGTCACGTAACCTTTCATTTTGTGCTCACCGCTGGCGTCCCAGAAGACCGGGTTGTGATACACTCCCTGGCCGGGGAGGATCGTCCAGGAATCGAAGCCGGTTGGTTCGCCCCCGAGGTGCCACTTGCCGATCATGCCCGTGTAGTAGCCGGCCTTCTGCAGGTACTTGGGCGCGGTCGGTTGCGAGCCGTCGAAGAGATTGAACACCGGCACGCCGTTCTTGTGGCTGTATTTGCCGGTGATGATGCAGGCCCGGCTAGGCGTGCAGATCGAGTTAGTGCAGAAGCAGGCATTGAATCGCATGCCCTCGTGGGCGATGCGGTCGATCTGGGGAGTCTGGTTGATGCCGCCGCTGTAGGCGCTGATGGCATGTGCCGCGTGGTCGTCGGCCATGATGAACAGGATATTGGGCCGCGGGGCTGCGGGGGCGGCGAAGGCGGACCATGCCGCGGCAAACATCGCAAGCTCAAGCGCCGGAAGAAGGAAGGTTCGCAGAAGTCGGTCATTTCTAATGCGCATAGACATCCCCCTTTTTGTTCCGAATCCTGATTTGTCGACTTGGGGTCACCGTGTGCTCATGGCGGGCGGCGGATTCCCTAAAGCCGGGACTCCTTTGAAATTCGTTTCTTCCCGCGAACAGTATAACGAAAATCGGGGCACATGGTCAGTAGGCCGCCATCATGCTCGGCAAGGTATTCCGGCAAGTGTTGGCGTGGCCAGTGGCCGAGCAGGCACCATGCACTCATTGTGGCCACCCCGTCGGCCGCCACCCTCACGGCATTTCTGCCAGAAAAATCTGTCCACCACGCGCATCGATCTAGCTATGCGAAAACCGCCTGTAGCTTGTCGCTTGTCAGGCGGGCATATAATTGGCCATGTGGATTGTACGTCTCGCCCTCCGCCGCACTTATACCTTCGTGGTGATGGCCATGCTGATCCTGGCGGTCAGCCTGGTGGCCGTCAACCGCATGTCAACGGACATCTTCCCGGAGATCAACATTCCCGTCGTCAGCATCGTTTGGCAGTACACCGGAATGCCGGCTGACGAGGTCGAACAGCGCATCATCCTCGTCAACGAGCGAGTGCTCACCACTTCGGTCAACGACATCGAACACATCGAGAGCCAGTCGCTGTTTGGGGTCGGCGTTATTCGCATTTACTTTTATCCGCACGCCCGGATCGAGGCGGCCGTCGCCCAGGTGACCGCCACCAGCCAGGCGATCCTCAAGGTCATGCCGCCTGGCATCGACCCGCCGTACATCGTTCAGTATAGCGCCACCAGCGTGCCTATCGTCCAGATTGCCGTCAGCAGCGACACCCTCACTGAGCAGCAGATCTACGATTACGCCTCCAACTTCATCATCCAAAGGTTGGGCGTCGTCCAGGGCGCTCGCGTGCCGCAGCCTTGGGGCGGCAAGTGGCCACAGGTCATGGTCGATCTCGATCCCCGGCAGCTCTATGCCCGCGGCCTATCACCGGCGGACGTCCAAAGCGCGATCAACAGCCAGAATCTCATTGTGCCGTCCGGTACGGACAAGATCGGCGACCGCGAGTATTACGTCAAGCTCAACAGCAGCCCGCAAGTGATCGCCGCATTCAACAACATGCCGATCAAGACGGTCAATGGCGTGCCAATCTACATCAAGGACGTGGCCAACGTCCACATGGGCTACCAGGTGCAAACGAACGTCGTCCGCCGCGACGGCCGCCGCGCGGTGCTGATGACCATTCTCAAAGGGGAAGGCGCTTCCAGCCTGGACGTGGTCAACCGAGTCCGCGAGGCCCTGCCCGGCATCCAAGCCCAACTCCCGCCTGAACTGAAGATGGATCTGCTGTTCGACCAGTCGGTCTTCGTTCGGGCCGCGGTCGAAGGGGTGCTGAAGGAGGGAGCGATTGCGGCCGGACTGACCGCGCTAATGATCCTCGTCTTCCTAGGTTCGTGGCGGAGCACCCTGATCGTTGCCGTCTCTATCCCGCTATCGATCCTCACTTCCGTGATCGTTCTCTGGGCACTGGGCCAGTCGCTCAACACCATGACGCTCGGCGGCCTGGCCCTGGCGGTCGGCGTACTGGTCGATGACGCCACCGTGGAACTGGAGAACGTCCACCGCAATTTCGGTTTCAACAAGCCGATCCGCCAGGCGATCCTCGACGGCGCCGCACAGATCGCCACGCCGGCATTCGTTTCCACTTTGGCGATTTGCATTGTCTTCGTGCCGGTGCTGTTCCTCAGCGGGCCCGCAGCGTCGCTCTTCTACCCGCTGGCCCTGGCCGTCGTCTTCGCCATGCTCGCCTCGTACTTGCTTTCGCGGACCCTGGTCCCGACGATGGTGTTGTACATGCTGCCCAGCGAGGTCAAGCTTTACACCGAAAGCGAGCAGGACAGTCAGGGGTTAGAGGTCAGCGATCAGAAGCCAGACGGCGGCTCTTCGACCACGGACCCAGGTCCAATCTGGCGCTTTCACAGGCACTTCGATCGCCATTTCGAGCGCTTTCGCGCCTCCTACGAGCGGCTTTTGGACTGGGCGCTGGAGCATCGCCTGGTCACGCTAGTCGTCCTCCTGGCCTTCGTCGCAGCATCGCTGCTGCTAATGGGTCCTCGCCTGGGCGAGGACTTCTTCCCGGCCGTCGATGCAGGCCAATTCCGCCTGCACGTGCGGGCGCCGTCTGGCACGCGGATCGAGGAGACCGAGCGGGTCTTCGGCCGGGTCGAGGAAGCGATCCGCGAGATCGTACCGGAGAACGAACGGGACATCATCCTCGATAACATGGGACTGACGCCGTCGTTTACGACTCGGGCCTACGTCGATAATGGCACCGTCAGCGACGGCGACGGCGAAATCCTCGTCTCTCTCAAGGCAGAGCACAGCCCCACCGCGGGTTATGTCGCCCGCTTGCGGGAGGAATTGCCGCGCCGCTTCCCGGACTGCACGTTCTATTTCCAGCCGGCCGACATCACCAGCCAAATCCTCGATTTCGGCCTGCCGGCGCCGATCGACGTGCAGGTGGTCGGCGTCCACCGCGAGGAGAACCTCAAGGTCGCCGAGAAGTTGAGCCAGGAGATGGCCAAAATCCCCGGCATCGCTGATGTGCATATCCATCAGATTACCGACTACCCCACCCTTCGCGTAGACGTCGATCGCGTGATGGCCTCGGAATTGGGACTAACACAACAGGCCGTGACCGGCAGCGTCCTGGTGTCGCTGGTCGGTACAACCCAAGTCACGCCCAACTACTGGGTCAACCCGCAAAACCGCATCAACTACGTCTTGGCCGTGCAGACGCCCCCGAACCGCGTCACCACGGTGGACGCGCTGATGAGCACGCCGATCATCAACGGCATCGCCTCCGCCGGCGAAACTCGTGCAGCCACGAGTTACCTGGGCTCTGTCATTCCGGGGACGCCGGGCCCGGGCGATCCGGGGCAGCAAATCCCCGGACTGCCGACGCGGCAGCAACCGCAACTGCTGAGCAACATATCGAGCCTGCACCGAACGGTCTCCGAAGCGGTTGTGAGCCATTACAACGTACAACCGGTGTTCGAGGCCTACGCGGACGTGCAGGGCCGTGACCTGGGGGCGGTGTCGGCGGATGCGCAGCGGGTCATCGACGCGCTTCGACCGGAACTGCCGCGCGGCAGCACCTTTGCCTTCCGCGGCCAGGTTCAAAGCATGAACAACTCATACCGCGGCCTGGCTTTCGGGCTGCTGTTCGCCGTGCTGCTGGTCTACTTTCTGATGGTGGTGAACTTCCAGTCGTGGCTCGACCCGTTCATCATCCTCACCGCCCTGCCTGGAGCGCTTGGCCGGCATTGTGTGGATGCTTTACCTGACCGGAACGACGGTCAGCGTGCCCGCCCTGATGGGCGCGATCATGTGCATCGGAGTGGCCACTTCCAACAGCATCCTCCTGATCACTTTCGCCAACGATCAGCGGCGCGATGGGCACGATGCCCGCAGCGCCGCCCTCTCGGCGGGGGCAATTCGGCTGCGGCCGGTGCTGATGACGGCGCTGGCCATGATCATCGGCATGCTGCCGATGTCGCTGGGGCTTGGCGAAGGAGGCGAGCAAAACGCCCCCCTCGGCCGAGCCGTGATCGGCGGCCTCTTGGTAGCCACCATTTTTACCCTGCTTTTCGTACCCGTCATGTACAGCCTGCTCCGCCGCAAGCCGCCCGCGCCGATCCGGACGGCGCCCAACCAGAAGCGGCAGCCGATGGGGCGGCGGGATGACTTCAGCGAGAAAGATCCTCATGACTTCGATTGAACTGATGGATGCCCCCGAGGCAACAAGCCAACCGGCCGCGCCGCGCCGCGGCCATTCGGGACACTGGATGATGGCCATCGGGGTGCTGATCATCCTTGCTCTCGCCGCATCGGTTACCGCCAGTGCGGTTCGGCGATGGCGGCAGGAGCAAGAGCTGAAGGATGCGGCGACGGTCGCGGCCAATAGCCCGCCGCGGGTTACCGTGGCGACCGCCCGCCGCGCCCCGCCAACGTCGGACCTGACCTTGCCGGCCAGCGCGCTGCCCTACCGCGATGCCTCGCTCTACGCCCGCACCACGGGTTACCTGCAGCGCTGGCTGGTGGACATCGGCGACCACGTCAAGGAGGGGCAGCTCGTCGCCGAGATCAGCGCCCCGGACGTGGACGACCAGTTGGCCCAGGCCCAGGCGAACCTCGCCCTGGCCAAAGCCAACCTGCAGGTCTCCGAGGCCAACCTGGAGTTGGCAAAAACTACCCTTGACCGGGACGTCCGTTCCGGGCCCGGCACAGCAGCCTCGTTGCAACAGATCGACCAGGATCGGGCCCAGGTGAAGACGACGGCCGCCCAAGTCGAGTCCGCCCGGGCCAGCATCCAAGTCAACCAGGCGACCGTCCAACAGTATGCGGTGCTGCAATCGTTCGAGAAAATCATCGCCCCCTTCCCGGGCGTGATCACGTCGCGCAATGTGGACCCGGGTGTGCTGGTCACGGCCGACAATCCCAGCGAGACGCGGCCCCTCTTCCATCTGATGCAGACCAACACGCTCCGCGTCTTCGTCAATGTCCCGCAGGTCTACGCGACGTCGATCGTGGCGGGGCAGGACGCAGTCGTCTACCGCGAGGAGGACCCGGACCGGCACTTCCCGGGCAAGGTGGAGCGAACGGCCAACGCGCTGGACCCCAACACGCGGACGCTGCTAACCCAGGTCGATGTTCCTAATCCCAACGACGCCCTGCGGCCGGGGATGTACTTGCAGGTGAAGTTCGTCGCCGCCCGCGCCGCGCCGGCGGTGCTGATTCCCAGTGCGGCGCTGGTCACGCAAAACAACGGCACGGAAGTCGCGCTGCTGGACAAAAACCAAGCCGTACAATACCGCAAAGTGCATTTGGGCCGCGACTTCGGCACCGAAGTGGAAGTGGTGTCGGGCTTGGAGGGTGGCGAAACGGTGATCGTTCATCCGGGCGACACCCTGGCGGCAGGCCGAAAAGTCGAGCCGGTCCAATAACGCTCATGATATATTTGGAACTCCAGCCCAGCGGGGGCGGCACGGTGCGGCACGAATTGCTTCACCGGTCCTATCGAGACAGGAGAAAGATATGTTTCCTATGCCGAGAACTTACGTCGCCGCCATAATCGCAGGAGCACTGCTCTGCGCGGGACCGGCATCGGGCCAGCCGCCCAGACACCAGCGGCGGCTGGTGGCCCTGCAGCAACAGAATGCCTTCCTCCAACAGCAGAACGCGGTGCAGGTGGCCGTGCAACAGGCGACGGCCGCGTTGCAAGCCGCCAATTCCGCGTCGCAGCAGGCCGGAACGCCGAACACGATCATCTTGCAGCAGCAGCAGACCGTCTTGCAGATCGCCATCCAGCAAACGACGGCCCTGTTGCAATCCAGCTACCGGCAGAACAGTGGGCTGGGCCAGTTGGCCCTGCGGGAACTGAACACCTTGCAGGGCGCACTGCAACAGACCGTGTCCTTGCAAGACGCGTTGCCATCGCAGGGCGGAAAGCTGACGACGTATCAGGTGCAACTGCTATCACAGGTGCAAACCGGCCTGTTGGGGCTATTGACCTCTCAACTCCCTCCTCCGTCAGGAGCAAGGCTTCGCAGGTAGTCGTTTGCTCGCTCTCGCACGGGGGTCAGTATACCCTGTCGACCAACGGCTGCCCCGCCTCGTAGCGTCGCAGATTGGCCAGAAAATGGCGGACCAAGGCGAGAAACTCGTTGTCGAAACCGCCGGCGGTGTGAGGCGTGATAAAACAGTTCCTGGCGCTCCACAGCGGATCATCCGGAGGAAGAGGTTCGGGCGTCGTCACGTCGAGCCAGGCCGCCGAAAGATGTGCGGAATCCAAGGCAGACCGCAAAGCGATTTGATCGACCGTGTCGCCGCGGCCGATGTTAAAAAAGATTGCGCCGGGTTTCATGCTCGCAAAACGGGCGGCGTTGAAGAACTGCCGGGTCTCTGAGCTAGAGGGAAGAAGGCAAAGGACGCAGTCGGCTTGCGGAAGCAGCGCATCGAGCTCAGTCATCGGCCTGACCGGGATGGCTTCATTTCCGCGGGGCGTACGGCGAACGCCGACGAGCGTCATTCTCAATGGCGCGAGCAATTCTACGAGGCGCGCGGCGATGGCGCCGTAGCCGACCAACAGCGCAGTCTGCCCAACCAAGAGCCGCGATCGGGTCCGCATCTGCCGGTCAGGCCATTGACGCGGTTGCAAATAGCCGAATTGGCGGGCGGCGGAAAGCAGGAAGGCCAGGGCATGCTCGGCACAGGGTTCGGCAAAGACGCTGGAACTGTTGGTCAAAATCCCCTTGCGCTGGCGGATCGCGGAGGCAAACGCCGCATTATCGTAGCGGGTATAGCCCGCCGACGTCACCTGGATCCATTTCAAGCTAGCGAGTTGCATGGCCTGGACGGCATCCGGCTGGCCGAAGGCGATTTCCGCTTGATCCAGCAGGGGATCGACGGCGCCGGCGCCCAGATTGCCGCTGGGTTGAGAGCTGATCAGCAAGCGATGCGCACCGACGCCCGCTTTTAATTCGGCGATGGCGTCTGCCGTAAGGTGGGCGTTACAGTAGATCATGAGGGGATTGTTGGGCCTGCGACGGCTCCAAGGTCAACGTGCATAGTTCCTGCGCTTCGGCGACAGGTGTGCCAAGCAGTTCCTATACATTATATTGAGGCCTGCTCCGCGGCAAGGCGCTCCAGACTTGAGAGAGGGAACGAAGCCGCGTAATCCCGCGTGACGGCCCCCGCCTGCTGCGCGGGGAGATGGGGGGAACGACCTTGCCAATGCCGAGTTCGGCTGCCCATAATAGAAGTTTGCACGTTCCCCGGTCCATCTGACGGCTTTTGCCCGAGCTAGCCCATGCCCGTCAAACCCAGAATCCGCCTGCTCGTTGCCGACGACCACGAAGCGGTCCGCTGTGGGGTAAGGGCCCTGTTGGACCGCACAGAAATCAATGTCGTCGCGGAAGCCACTACCGAATCGACCGCCGTGAAGCTCGCCCTGGAAGAGGACATCGACGTCGTGCTCCTGGACGTTCGCCTGGCCGCTGGCGACGGCTTGGCTGCTTTGGACCGCATCAAACTCGATAAGCCGGATCTGCCCGTGCTCCTGTTTTCGGCCTTCGATAACCCCGCCGCCATCGCCCGGGCAATTGCCCTGGAAGCCAGCGGGTTCTTATTGAAATGCTGCACTCGCGATGAACTTCTTCAGGCGATCCGGGCAGCGGCGGCCGGCGAGAACCTCTGGAGCCGTGAAAGGCTTCGTAGCGTGAGCGGGGCATTGACGAATCCGCAATTTGCTGGCAATTCTTACGTTTCCTTGAGCGAACGCGAAGCCGAGGTGCTTCGGCTCATGGCTCGCGGCATGCCCACCAAGCAAATCGCCGAAGCGATGAAGATCAGCTACAGTACCGTCAGGGCGCACGTTAAGCACCTGCTGCGGAAGCTGGGCCTGAAGGATCGTACCCAGGTGGCGGTGTGGGCGGTGCGGAACCAGTTGCCGTGAGCCGATGGAGCCTTCGGCCAGCCTACAGCGGCTTGTGGTGGCACGCCAACTAAGGCGGCCGGCGGCCCATCGTCGCATCGGGCCGCTACCCTTGGGCCCGCGACGCTGGGGAGATCGCCTTGAGAAACCCGCCAGTTTCGGTCACACTATTACACTATTAAGGTAAAAACGCGAGGAGCCTCGACCTTTGAACCACGTAATCTCCAGGCAACCCCACCTTGTCCGTTTTTTCGGCCCGGTGTGGTTGACCGCATGCTTGCTTGCCGCCAAAACTGCCCCGGCTGCCGATCTCCATCCTGGTTCCCTGGCCCAAGACGGTCAAGGTGGGTGATTCGATGCTCGATTTCGCGAAAGACGCCCGGATCGTGGCCGACCGATCCCGCCGCTTGAGCCGCTGGCGAAGGTGCTAGCCGATGAACTCTTCCTGGTCTTCGGCCAACAATCCGCCGTGACCCGGGGCGAAGCAAAAGACGGCGACATCGTGCTCAAGCTCGATCCGCTGCTTAAGGGCGAGGCATACGCGCTGTATGGTCGGTAAGACGGGCCGTCGTCAGCGGCGGGAACTACGCCGCCGTGGCGATGGGCACCGTTACGCTCTCGCAGGCGATCGAGCAGTGCCCCGGCAAGCTGTTCGTGCCCAGCCCTGAGGATCGAGGATGCGCCCGACTACCGCATGAGGGCGATCCAGATGTGCATCAAGCACCAGGTCCACCAGATCAGCAAGATCAAGCAGGGCGTGGACCTCTGCCGCCAGTTCAAACTGAACACGCTGGCCCTGCACATGAGCAACTACCAATGCTCTGGATGCTCTGTCCGGCATTTCGCGAGAACCCGCTGCCGAAAGGCGGCTGGGACGGCGGCCAGACCTATTCTCGCGAGGAAATGCAGGACCTCGTCGAATATGCCCGCCAGCGTGGCGTGGCGATCCTGCCCGAGTGGGGCCCGGCCGATTTCGCCATGCCCGGCGAGATGATGCAGTGGTTCTACAAGGCCCGTCAATTTGGCGACTACAAGGCCTTCGATCCGACCAGGCAAACGCTCTCTGGATAACCCGAAATTCTGGGAAGCCATCGACGACCTGAGCAAGCAGGTGGCGGAAGTCTTTTCCACCGCCGAATACATCCACGTCGGTGCGTTGGACGGTGAGACCGGGCAGTGGAAACCGAGCCCGATCAGGAATTCATGAAGGCCCATAAGCTCCATGGCTCGGGCGAGGTGTGGGCCTGGCTGCTCAAGCGGCTCTATGAAATCAACAAGAGGCACGGCAAGCAGACCATGGCCTTCGAGGGCGTCAGCCGCAGTGCCGCCGCCCAGGTGAAAGCTGCCCAAAGAGGTGGCCTTCTTCGCCTACCAAACCTGGTACTATCCTTCCAACGAGATGATCGCCGACGGTTATCGCGTGCTCAATGCCGCCTGGCGGCCGCTCTACACCTGCGGCGGGTATCCGGCGCGGGAAATCTACGCCTGGAGCCCGAACATCGTGCGGCACAACGGCGATGCGAACATCAACATCCATCTGCCCAAGAGCGATCTTTTTCTCGGCCCGCTGCTGTCCACCTGGGAAGGCACGGAAATTGGGCACCTGGAGATCCTGACAGACCGCGGCGCAGCCATGGCCGAACGGTGTTGGAACGAGACACGCCGGCAAGACATGGGACGACTTCAATCGCCGCCTGAGACCAATCATGGCGCGGCTGGAGGCAATCCAATTTCCCATGGGCGTCAGCGTGGATGGACCTATCGCAGATAACGCCTTCCTCCCTGTGGACGGCCGTTGGTACCACGGCACGGTGTGCCACGGCGGCCCGGTAACCATCACCATGAAGCCGCGCATTCCGGGCGTGAAGATCTACTACACCGTGCAGGATCCGTACTTCATTTGGGGTCCGGATCGCCCGGGACCGGCCAACACGAGAAGCAAACTCTACGAAGGCCCAATCAAGGACGTTGAAGGGATCTTCCGCGCCCAGTGTTTCGGTGCGTCCGGCAAACCCGTCGGCGGCGAATACGTCAAGATTTTCCAGTACTGTCCCATCCTGATTTCGGTCGATGGCGCGGATGAGAAATACGACTCGCTGGGACGTACTCGGGGGCGGCCATTTCACCTCAAGGCCGTAGTGAAATTCTCCACTTTCACAGGCAAGAAGCTGCGCTACCGCACCACGCCGCCCAGCGCCCCAACCGGACCTGGAATACACCGGCCCGATCACCATCCACAAGACCACCGCCTTCTGGGTTGGCCTTGCGGGTGTGGAAGGCTATCCACTGCAGACCACGGTCGGCGATGACGGGTTCCGGCCGAATATGCTGACGATGGACCGAGTGAAAATCACCACCGATGCCAAGAACCAGATCGGCGACCCGAGCCTCGTCTGCGACGGCTATGCCGATAACCCGGACACCCACTGGAACGGCATTGGCGATTGCCACCTGACGATCGAGATGGCCATGCCGCGCAAGATGAACGAGTTGGAGGTCGTCACGTGGTGGGGTGACGGCCGGGCGTATCGCTACACTGTCGAGGCCAGCGCGGACGGCAAGACCTGGAAGCGAATCGTGGATATGAGCCAGAATACTAAGGGCTCCAGCCCCGAAGGCTACAAACACAATTTCGACCTGATGAGCATCCGCTGCCTGCGGTTCCATATGATGGGCAACACGACGAACAATCACGGTCACCTGGTCGAGGTTCGGGCATTCAACACCACCGACGCGGGGAAGTAGGCGCTATCCGGATCGATCGTAGCCGGAACTCATTTATACTGCCGAACATGAATACACAGGTGCCCGGCCGGGACTCCAACGGGCACGAAATATGCCCTGCCAAGTCCCTGCCTCAACACAAACGCATCGTGCCTATGTCCATCCCAGCCGAATCGACCGTCGGCCTTCTGCTGGGTGGCGGATTGGATAGCGCCATCTTGCTCGGACCGCTCCTGGAACGCAACTGCCGGGTTCAACCGTTCTTTGTTTGTTCGCACCTCGTGGGGGAGATCACAAAGTTCGCGGCGGCGCAACGACTCCTGGCGACGATGGCGTCGCCTCGACTGGCGGAAGTCGTCGTGCTGGACATTCCGATTCACACCCCCCGGTTGGCGAAGGCCGCCGGGACGTGTTATCAACCGAAGGCCCCCACGAATGTTCAATGCACGGCGGCTACATGGATGAATAATTCCTAAAGCATTATCGTGCCTGAGTTTGTGATTCATTCTTGCAAATCACTGGTTGACACAACTTACCAACTAGAATAATATCGCAGGCATCATGGGACTGGACCCCGATCGAATCGCTGAGAGATTTAGTGCGTTCGAGAAGCTGTGCCGCGAAAGGGGCTTTCCCCTTACGGTACAGCGACGTGTCGTGCTACAAGAAGTCCTTGCGCACGATGACCATCCGACAGCGGATCAGGTCCTTGAGGCGGTCAAGGACCGTGTTCCTGGAATCTCACGCACGACGGTCTACCGTTCTCTCGACACGCTGGCAGATTTGGGACTCATTCGCCGCCTTCACCACGCCGGTGCATCTTCGCGTTTCGACGGGAAGATTCACCGCCACCATCACCTCATTTGCAAGGTATGCAATAAAGTCATTGATCTGGAGGACCAGAAGCTCGATCGAACTCGCGTGTCACATGTCAGCAACGAACGATTTGACGTTGAAGACTTCTCGGTGCATCTGATCGGGACATGTTCGGAATGTCGGCGAGCGGCAGAAGAATAGACTGCCGACTGGCCGGATCGTATTGTGAGCATCAAATCTCAACCACAATTCCTGGAGACATGACATTATGACGAGATTAACTTGCTTCCCTCTGGTAGTAACGAGCGGCGCGGTGCTGTGTATCGCCACGTCCGCGTTCGCCCAGAATCGCCCCACCCCTGCTAGAGACCAGAAAATGCAAACCACAAAAACGATTCAAGAGAACTCTGAGACCGGCAGCAAATGCCCGGTGATGGGCGGAACGCCCGGAACCTACAGACCCACGGCGGCTGGGGCCATGACGACGAAGGACTGGTGGCCCAATCAGTTGAACCTGCAGATCCTCCGCCAGAATTCGGCTAAGAGCAACCCGATGGGCGAGGATTTCAATTACGCCGAGGAGTTCAAAAAACTCGACCTGGATGCCTTAAAGATGGACATCAATAAGTTGATGACGACGTCGCAGGATTGGTGGCCAGCCGACTACGGGAACTATGGGCCGCTGTTCATTCGCATGGCCTGGCACAGTGCGGGCACGTATCGCGTCGCTGATGGCCGCGGTGGCGCGTCGTACGGCACGCAACGCTTTGCGCCCTTGAACAGTTGGCCGGACAACGCCAATCTCGACAAGGCGCGTCGTCTGCTGTGGCCAATCAAACAGAAATACGGCCGGAAAATCTCGTGGGCCGACCTGATGGTCTTTACTGGCAACTGTGCCCTGGAGTCGATGGGTCTGAAGACATTTGGGTTCGCCGGAGGCCGCGAAGACGTTTGGGAGCCGCAAGAGGACATTTACTGGGGGCCTGAGACCAAGTGGCTTGGCGACAAGCGATACACCGGCGACAGGAAACTCGAAAATCCCCTCGGCGCCGTGCAAATGGGCTTGATTTACGTGAACCCCGAAGGACCGAACGGTAAACCTGATCCGCTCGCCGCAGCCAAAGACATTCGGGAGACCTTTGGCCGTATGGCGATGAACGACGAGGAGACAGTTGCCCTTATCGCGGGCGGACACACATTCGGAAAAGCCCACGGCGCTGCCAGCGCGGAAAAATACGTCGGGCGCGAACCCGAAGGAGCCAGCCTCATCGAGCAGGGCCTCGGCTGGAAGAATAGTTTTGGAAAAGGCAATGCTGGCGACACGATCACCAGCGGCCTGGAAGGGGCCTGGTCTTCCACCCCGATACACTGGTCAAACGCGTACTTCGATAACCTGTTTGGCTACGAATGGAAAGTGGAGAAGGGGCCGGGCGGCGCGTGGCAGTGGACCCCTGCCGATGCGTCTGCGAAGGGGACCGTGCCGGATGCTCACGATCCGTCGAAGTCTCACGCCCCGATGATGTTCACGACAGACATTGCACTGAAGATGGATCCGATTTATGCGCCGATTGCGAAACGATATCACGAGAATCCGGCCGAGTTCGCAAAGGCCTTCGCCAAGGCATGGTACAAGCTGACGCACCGGGACATGGGGCCTGTCTCGCGATGCCTCGGCCCACTGGTTCCCCCGCCGCAATTGTGGCAGGACCCTGTTCCTGCTGTCGATCATGAATTGATCGGAGATGAGGACGTCGTCGCCCTCAAGGGCAAGATCCTCGCCTCGGGGCTTTCCACTTCTCAACTGGTTTCGACCGCTTGGGCATCGGCGTCCACGTTTCGCGGGACCGACAAACGAGGTGGTGCTAATGGAGCACGCATTCGCCTCGCCCCGCAGAAACAGTGGGAAGTCAACAATCCGGAAGAACTGGCGAAGGTCTTGCAGACACTTGAGAAAATCCAACAGGATTTCAACAGCATGCAGTCCGGCGGCAAGAAGGTCTCACTGGCGGACCTGATCGTTCTGGGCGGGTGTGCCGCCGTCGAGGAAGCTGCAAAGAAGGGAGGCGCATGACGTGAAGGTTCCCTTCACGCCCGGCCGCACCGACGCGTCGCAGGAAATGACAGACGTAAAGTCATTCGCCGTGCTGGAACCGAAGTCGGACGGGTTCCGCAACTTCCACGGCCACGATCTCGATAGACCGGACCAAGAGTTGCTGATTGACCGAGCGCAGCTGCTCACGCTCACTGCTCCGGAGATGACCGTTCTCATCGGCGGCATGCGGGTCCTGAACGCCAACTCCGGGAACTCCCAGCTTGGCGTCTTCACCAAGCGACCTGGGACGTTGACCAATGACTTCTTCGTGAACCTGCTCGACATGGGCACGCAGTGGCAGCCGTCGCCCAAATGCGAATACCTTTTCGAGGGACGGGACCGCAAGACGTGTAAAGTCAAATGGAAGGCCAGTTCCATCGATCTCGTGTTTGGTTCGAACTCGCAACTTCGAGCCATCGCGGAAGTTTACGCCGCCGACGACTCACAGGAGAAGTTCGTGCGAGACTTCGTGGCAGCGTGGAACAAGGTAATGAATCTTGATCGCTTTGACCTGGACCGAGCCGTGCGAAATGGATCGAAGCCGTTGGCACTGAGTCAACGCTAAGAATTCGGATTCGAGCTTGGGAAGCCCTGCCACGGCCGCGGGATACTGCTCAGGTCTCGATTTCCCCAGTTCCATCAGACTCCGAACCGGGTAAGGACCTTGTCTAGGGCCTCGCCGTTGGAGGCGGTTGTCTTATTGTGGTCCGGGGAAATCCCAGAGCTTTCGATCGCCGCCAGCCATGCACACGAACCCGCGGAGTGCGGGATGCCTGGCGAAACGGTCTGATCGAAGGCCGATCGATGCGATGCGATAACTGCATCGATCGTGGTCATCGACATGACTGTCGGCCTGTAGGATAGGTTTTCAACCTGTCCTTGAAGAAACGGCGAAAAGGTCGGAATGGCGGGAGCGGCAACCGGTGCATTGGTGCGTATGCCGGCCGCAACGATCGGCGGGGGAGTCTGGGACGCCGCGGCGGGCGCGGCAACTCCAGTGGCTGCGCCACCCGTCCCGGCTTGGCTCGGATCAAAGACAAACGTCCCGCCCGCCTGCCGCGGTTGCAGACGAAGGGCCTCTGTGTAGAACTCCTTGGCCTGCCGGAGGCGCGGAGCAATCTCGGGCAGATGCTCTAGGTTTACCTCGGAGCAAAACTGCTTCAAGCAGCTCGATCCGCCCTTGGCAACTTTTGCGCGGGCTAGGCGAAGTTCGCCAACACGCGATCGAGGGCGAGGTGCCCCAGCGTGGTTTTGGCGCTGATCTTGTCGAAACCGGGGCCCTCGCCTTCGGCCGGGAGCATGCCAAAGACAAGCTTGCTCATATCCTGGCTGCTTGTCGCAGGGATCGATACCGGCGCGATGCCATTTGAAGCGGCAAGTCCGGCAAAGAGCAGGTCGCGGCTGTCCAGCGTGCCCTGGACACTTCCGCCGGCCACAATAGCAGTCCCTGAAACGGGAGGCGCGTCCACAGTGATTGCTGCCACAAAGCCCGCGGCCGGCGGCAGGGCAACCATTGCGGCGGCGTCTCGTTTCGCCGCATCGCCCGGCGAGGCCGCGGGCACGCTTCCGAGTCCTTTCCCATGCGTCACAGCGGCCCGCGAAGAGCCCGGCACGCCGATCGTCAGCGCGCTGAAGACGTTCATCACGTTCTCCGTGCTCGCGGTGGCGGTGCCTGGCAAGGCGGATTCCGTCAAGGCGGCCGCCGTGGCCGGTGCGACTTGCCCCGCCACCGGGAAGTTGCCGGCGATCAGGTCCGGCACCAAGAGATTGGCCACGGGAGTGCCCAGCCCGGTCACCAGGTTGTAGCCGGCCGCGGCCGAGTAGCCGTTGCTGCCGCTGGTGATGGCATGGAAGTCATTCTGCGAGAGGCTGTAAACGGATTGCTGGGTCTGGGTGGGACTGGCGCTGTTCAGCGCTGCCTGCCCGGCGGCCGCGCGGCCCTGGTCCACCAGGGCGACCAGGCCGGCCCAGGCGGGGGCCGAAAGGCTCGTGCCGCCCACCACCTCCCAGGGGTTGCTGGGGTCGAGATTATACGTGTCGGCGATCCAGACCCCCGTCGCCGGATCGGCTACGAAGGAAACGTCGGGCGTGGTGCGGCTGCCGGTGGACTGCACGCCTTCCTGGTATGCCGGCTCGGATTCGTATTGGCTCAGTCCGCCGCCGGAGCCGACGAACTCGCCGGCCGAGCTGGACAGATAGCCCCAGCCTGTCTCGCTGTTGTAGGAGTTGTCGGCGTTGAGCGAGAGGCTCGTGCCGCCGACGGCCAGCACGTTGGGCGAGAAGGCCGGATAGACCGGATCGGCCGCGCCATAGTCGCCGGTGCTGGCCACGAAGGTCACGCCGGGCACGTCGAAGGTCTGGTCGTAGGCCGCCTCCTGGGCGGCGGAGACGCCCTGGCCCTCGGCGAAGCCCCAACTCATGGACACCGTGGACACGCCCGGCTGGCTGGCCGCCGTGGCCGCCGCGGCCATCAGGTCCGAAAGCGACTGGCTATTGGCCTCGACGAGGATGATCTTGGCTCCTGGGGCGATAGCGTGGGTCCACTCCACGTCCATGGCTTCTTCGACCTCCCAATTGTCGGCGCCCTGGCCCGCCGGATCGGTCGCCGGCAGCGACGTTCCCTGACCGCCCTGGTTGAGCACGGTGAGGAACGACGTGGCCGGGCCGTACTGCTGGTAGAGCGTCGGGCTGGAACTGGTCAGCCCGAACTGGTTGTCGAACGCATCTAAGGCTTGGTAGATCTGCGGGTCATCGTAGGCGTCGACGATGGCGATGGTCTCGCCCGTGCCGTCCAGCGAAAGGCTATTGATGCCGTAGGCGGTGCGGATTTGGGCCGGGCTGAAGGCAGTTCCGCTATCGCTTGCCGTCAACTGGGCGATGGCGTTGCCGCTCATCGAGAGGGTATCGACGATGAGCGTGTCGTTGAGATTGGCATTGCCGCTGAGGACCAGTTCCGCGGCGGGGGCATCGACCGTGCCCGCCAGGCCGGCCATGGCGTTGCCGCTCAGGGAGAGGGCCTTGCTGTTCGCGCTGGGCTGATAGATGAGGATCCCGGCGTCCGCTCCCGTGGTGGCGGCGCTGAGGCTCAAGGTGCCGTTGCCGCTGAGACTAATACTGCCTGCGGTGCTGCCGCTGGTGGTGTTGTAGATGAGCACATTGCTGCCGCTAAGGCCGCCGTTGCCGCTGACGGAAAAGCCGCCTCCCTCGATAATGTAGGTGATGCCCGAGCCTTTCAGTGTGGCGTTTCCGCTGACGGTGACGCCTCCTGTGCCGATGACATAAACGCCGGCGTTCAGCGTGAGGGTGGCATTGCCGGAGACGCTGATCTGGCTATAAAGGCCCGGATTGATCGTCGCGGAGTAGTTGCCGCTGAGGCTCTCAGAGACGGGCGTGCCCGCGTAGCTGGGGATCGTGGGAGCGGGCAGTCCGGCCAGGGGGTTGCTCGTCGACGATGGGATGCCGGTCTTGGTGACCTTGGCGTTTCCGCTCTTGCTGACTCCTCCGACGACCTGCACGCTGGCGGCGGTGACCGAGGCATTGCCGCTGGCCGAGATGGCAGTAGATGAGTTGGAGTCGACAACCACGTTGCCGGAGGTATTGATTTCGGCGTTGCCGGAGAGCGACAATGCCCCGCCGGCCGTGGGGTCGAGGACGAAAATGGACCCCGGGGTAATGGTGGTGCTTTGCGTCACGACGATGGTCACGCTGCCGGTCGCCGTAGTATAATCCGTGGTGTCGGTGGGTGTGAAAGTCGTCGACAGGGTCTGCGTGCCCACTGCCAGCACAGTGCCGGCCGGCGGATTATAGGCAAACGTACCCGGCACACTGGCCGTGGCATCCAGTTGCGTAGCGCTCAGGGCCGTGCCGTAGGTGATGGCTGCCGGCGTGGCCCAGGTGATCGTGGGCGTGGCCTGGCTGACGAGGAGCTGTACGCTGGCGGTTGCCGTCGTGTAGTCGGTCGTATCCGTGGGTGTAAAGGTTACCGACAGAGTTTGCGTGCCCGCCTTGAGAACGGCACCGGCGGCTGGCGAGTAGACGAACGTACCCGGCACATTGGCCGTGGCATCCAGTTGCGTAGCGCTCAGGGCCGTGCCGTAGGTGATGGCTGCCGGCGTCGCCCACGTGATCGTGGGCGTGGCCGGCTTCACGGTCACCTGCACCGTGGCAGTTGCCGTACTGTAGTCCGTCGTATCCGTGGGCGTGAAGGTCGCCAACAATGTTTGAGTGCCCGCGGTCAGGACCTTGCCGGCGGCTGGCGAGTAGACGAACGTCCCTGGCACGCTGGCCGTGGCATCCAGTTGCGTGCTGCCCACGGCCGTGCCGTAGGTGACGCTCGCCGGCGTGGCCCAGGTGATCACGGGCGAAGCCTTGCTCACAAGCAGCGTTACCGTGTCGCTAGCCGCGGTGTAGTCCGCCGTCGCCGCCACCGTCACCAAAAGCGTCTGGCTCCCGGCGTTCAGTACCGTGCCCAACGCCGGGCTGTAACTTAGGCTGCCGGGGCTCGCGCCGCCGTTGACCCCGGCCGCCGTGGCGTCCAACTGCGTGCCGCTGAGGGCCGTGCCGTAGGTGATCCCCGCCGGGGTCGCCCAGGTGATCACGGGCGTAGCCTTGTTGACATTGATGGTCACGCTGTCCGACGCGGTGGTGTAGTCGGGATCGGTGGGACTGAAGGTAACTGAGAGCTTCTGCGCACCCGCTGTCAGCAGGGTACCGGCGGCCGGGGAGTACACGAAGGTACCCGGCACGTTGGCCGTGGCGTCGAGCTGCGCGCTGCTCAGGGCCGTGCCGTAGGTAATATTCGATGGGGCGGACCAGTTGATGACCGGTGTCGCCTGATTCACCGTTTGTGTCACCGGGCCGATCAGCAGCGTGTAGTTACTCCCCTGGTACACCGCGGTGATCGTGTGCGTGCCCACGTCAAGGCTCGACGTGGCCAATACGGCGTTGCCGTTCGCATTGAGCGCGTCCGGCCCTCCAAAACTGCTGCCATCGATGAGGAACTGGACCGTGCCCTCGTCCGAGACTCCCTGCACCGTGGCCGTGAAGGTGACCTCTTGACCGTAGATTGAGGGGTTAGGCGAGCCGTTAGCCAAGCTCGTTGTTGGCGAGCTGACGGCAGTCAGCACCACGTCGTTCCCCGCGCCACCGACATAACTGATTTGGAACCAGAACCCGCCGACCGAAAAAACTGCCCCCTCGGGCAATCCGGCAAAGGCGCCAGACACTGGCTGAGTGCCATTATTCTCGACAATGGTGAACTGGTCGCCGAGGTTCGGGGTGAAAGACCCGAGCAAGCTGACGTTCAGGGCGCCGCTCAGGGCGATGCCCCCGGTAACATCGAGTTGGTCGTACTGAGTGGCCAAAGGCCCACCGATGCCAATGTCCAGGGCACCGGCAGACCACTGGGAGTAATCTCCCTGGACTTGGATCTCGCCCACCGGCGGCGAAGAAGTCGCTAGCCCGGGGCTCACTTGGCCTGCGCTCAAAACGCTTCCGTCGACGACCCCCGACCCCGTGAGCGTGCCGGCCTCGATATCGAGTGGAGTCAAGGAAGCGATGTTGCCCCCGTCAAGTCTGGTCTCGCCGCCGGTCTGCGTGTAACCAGTTTCAAAGTCTACTGCCCCGCTTTTCACTTCCACGCTGCCGGAATTGTTGAAAGGGACCTGAAATGTTGTTGGGGCAACCTCGGCGATAAACGTCCCCGCGTTGTTGAATATGCCGTTTCCCACCATCCCCCAGCTGCCACCACATTCAAAAGTGGCACCGGGCAGATTGTTGATCACCGCGCCATCAGCTAGATTGAAAACGTAGCTGCCGTTCTCTAAGAGGCCCTCTCCCACGTTATCCAACGTTCGCCCGTCCAAGGTGTTTTCCGTACCATTGCCCCATAGTAACACGCTTTCGGTGACCGTGACCGCGCCGGAACCGTCCAACGTTGCGCCCCAGCCCCCGATGCTGAGGTCGGCCGTTTCGATTGGTCCGGTCGTCAGGGTCGCGTAGTTCAAAGTTATCGAGGAAACGTCGAGCGGCGTGTCATGGAACGTGACCAGGCCGCCCCCGTTCGCTAAGGTGCCCACGGATAGGGTACTGCCGTCAATGTCCACCGCGCCGCTGAAGTCCACCACATCCTGGGCGCCGACATAGATCGTTGTGCTTCCGCTCACGTTGTACGTGCCCGGAATGGTCATCGATCCCGATAAGGTGACGGCCCCCGCGCCGCTGATCGTGCTGGCCGCGTCGAACACTGGACCGCCGCTGAATCCTAATGTTGCCCCCGCCAACACCGTGAATGTCCCTGCGGCGCTGCTGCCGCCGGCCTGCAGATTTAGTTCCCCACTTTCCACCTCCACGCTGCCGGAATTGTTGAAAGGGACCTGAAATGTTGTTGGGGCAACCTCGGCGATAAACGTCCCCGCGTTGTTGAATATGCCGTTTCCCACCATCCCCCAGCTGCCACCACATTCAAAAGTGGCACCGGGCAGATTGTTGATCACCGCGCCATCAGCTAGATTGAAAACGTAGCCGCCGTTCTCTAAGAGGCCCTCTCCCACGTTATCCAACGTTCGCCCGTCCAAGGTGTTTTCCGTACCATTGCCCCATAGTAACACGCTTTCGGTGACCGTGACCGCGCCGGAACCGTCCAACGTTGCGCCCCAGCCCCCGATGCTGAGGTCGGCCGTTTCGATTGGTCCGGTCGTCAGGGTCGCGTAGTTCAAAGTTATCGAGGAAACGTCGAGCGGCGTGTCATGGAACGTGACCAGGCCGCCCCCGTTCGCTAAGGTGCCCACGGATAGGGTACTGCCGTCAATGTCCACCGCGCCACTGAAGTCCACCACATCCTGGGCGCCGACATAGATCGTTGTGCTTCCGCTCACGTTGTACGTGCCCGGAATGGTCATCGATCCCGATAAGGTGACGGCCCCCGCGCCGCTGATTGTGCTGGCCGCGTCGAACACTGGACCGCCGCTGAATCCTAATGTTGCCCCCGCCAACACCGTGAATGTCCCTGCGGCGCTGCTGCCGCCGGCCTGCAGATTTAGTTCCCCACTTTCCACCTCCACGCTGCCGGAATTGTTGAAAGGGACCTGAAATGTTGTTGGGGCAACCTCGGCGATAAACGTCCCCGCGTTGTTGAATATGCCGTTTCCCACCATCCCCCAGCTGCCACCACATTCAAAAGTGGCACCGGGCAGATTGTTGATCACCGCGCCATCAGCTAGATTGAAAACGTAGCCGCCGTTCTCTAAGAGGCCCTCTCCCACGTTATCCAACGTTCGCCCGTCCAAGGTGTTTTCCGTACCATTGCCCCATAGTAACACGCTTTCGGTGACCGTGACCGCGCCGGAACCGTCCAACGTTGCGCCCCAGCCCCCGATGCTGAGGTCGGCCGTTTCGATTGGTCCGGTCGTCAGGGTCGCGTAGTTCAAAGTTATCGAGGAAACGTCGAGCGGCGTGTCATGGAACGTGACCAGGCCGCCCCCGTTCGCTAAGGTGCCCACGGATAGGGTACTGCCGTCAATGTCCACCGCGCCGCTGAAGTCCACCACATCCTGGGCGCCGACATAGATCGTTGTGCTTCCGCTCACGTTGTACGTGCCCGGAATGGTCATCGATCCCGATAAGGTGACGGCCCCCGCGCCGCTGATCGTGCTGGCCGCGTCGAACACTGGACCGCCGCTGAATCCTAATGTTGCCCCCGCCAACACCGTGAATGTCCCTGCGGCGCTGCTGCCGCCGGCCTGCAGATTTAGTTCCCCACTTTCCACCTCCACGCTGCCGCTGTTGTTAAAGGGTATGTTGAAATTGTCGCCCGGCCCGGATACCACCGTGAAAATGCCAGCGTTGTTAAATGCGCCGTCTCCCAGCATCCACGTATTCCCCACGTCACTCTGTTGAAAAGTGGCGCCGGCCAGATTGTTGATCACCGCGCCATCGATCAGATTCATATTCCAGGCACCGTACTTCCAAACCCCATTTCCCGCGTTATCCAGTGTTCGCCCGTCTAACGTGATGTTCGTTTCATTGCCCGATAGCAACAGGCTGTCGGTGACCGTGACCGTGCCCGAACCGTCCAAGGTTGCCGTGCCCCCGATGCTGAGGTCGGCCGTTTCGATTGGTCCGGTCGTCAGGGTCGCGTAGTTCAAAGTTATCGAGGAAACGTCGAGCGGCGTGTCATGGAACGTGACCAGGCCGCCCCCGTTCGCTAAGGTGCCCACGGATAGGGTACTGCCGTCAATGTCCACCGCGCCACTGAAGTCCACCACATCCTGGGCGCCGACATAGATCGTTGTGCTTCCGCTCACGTTGTACGTGCCCGGAATGGTCATCGATCCCGATAAGGCGACGGCCCCCGCGCCGCTGATTGTGCTGGCCGCGTCGAACACTGGACCGCCGCTGAATCCTAATGTTGCCCCCGCCAACACCGTGAATGTCCCTGCGGCGCTGCTGCCGCCGGCCTGCAGATTTAGTTCCCCACTTTCCACCTCCACGCTGCCGCTGTTGTTAAAGGGTATGTTGAAATTGTCGCCCGGCCCGGATACCACCGTGAAAATGCCAGCGTTGTTAAATGCGCCGTCTCCCAGCATCCACGTATTCCCCACGTCACTCTGTTGAAAAGTGGCGCCGGCCAGATTGTTGATCACCGCGCCATCGATCAGATTCATATTCCAGGCACCGTACTTCCAAACCCCATTTCCCGCGTTATCCAGTGTTCGCCCGTCTAACGTGATGTTCGTTTCATTGCCCGATAGCAACAGGCTGTCGGTGACCGTGACCGTGCCCGAACCGTCCAAGGTTGCCGTGCCCCCGATGCTGAGGTCGGCCGTTTCGATTGGTCCGGTCGTCAGGGTCGCGTAGTTCAAAGTTATCGAGGAAACGTCGAGCGGCGTGTCATGGAACGTGACCAGGCCGCCCCCGTTCGCTAAGGTGCCCACGGATAGGGTACTGCCGTCAATGTCCACCGCGCCACTGAAGTCCACCACATCCTGGGCGCCGACATAGATCGTTGTGCTTCCGCTCACGTTGTACGTGCCCGGAATGGTCATCGATCCCGATAAGGTGACGGCCCCCGCGCCGCTGATTGTGCTGGCCGCGTCGAACACTGGACCGCCGCTGAATCCTAATGTTGCCCCCGCCAACACCGTGAATGTCCCTGCGGCGCTGCTGCCGCCGGCCTGCAGATTTAGTTCCCCACTTTCCAATTCCACGGTGCCGCTGTTGTTGAAAGGTATGTTGAACTGAACGGATACTCCGGATGCGTCGGTGAAGACGCCAGCGTTATTGAAGACCACAGGCGTGCTGTCGCCCGAGTTGAAGAAGACCGACGTGTTCACCAGGAACTGCGCACCCGGCAGGTTGTTGATGGTAGCGCCGTCCTGCAAAGTGAATGTCGCACCGCCGTTCGCTTCTACGATACCTTGGTTATTCAAGGTCACTCCGGCAAGCGCCAAGCCGCCGTTGATCGTCATGCCTCCCTGGGCCGTCAGGCTGCCGGCGCCACCGCTGCTCAGTGTTCCCCCACACCAAGTGAAGTTTCCCTCAACAGTCAGGCCGGCGGCGCTACTTAGCGTACCGCCGGAAACGACCAACGTGTTGTTGATCAGCGACCAATTGGCCAGCGCGAGAGAGCCGCCGGAAACCACAATCGGCGCCTGGCTGGTAAGGCTGTAGACCGAGTCGGCAACGGCCGACGCGTGCGTGACGCTGGCCCCCGGGTTCAGGGTGCCGATCTGTACCGCGTCGCTTGGGCCCGGAACCTGGCCCCCGACCCAGTTACTCGCGGTATCCCAGTCGCCACCGTTAGGATCATCTGCCGTATCCCACGCTATGACCGACAGCAGACGCCGATCCTCTAACGGCTCGAAACGCAGCCACCTGAGCATTTGGTGCGGGCGACGCGTGGAATTCGCACGCGGCTTAACTGGCTTACGAGAAGGGTTGGATCGCGGACCTTTGAACGACAAGGCGAACATGAGAAGACCTCCGGTAACGGTTCTTGGTTGCTGGAAATTACTGGGTTCGGTTTTCGGATCGCGAGTTAACGCACGCTGTATGGCAAAGCCTGCAGAGGAAAACACTGCGCAGGCATGTTTTGCTGCTCCAAACAAAGCTGGTCCGCGGTATAATAAGAATACCATCGCCCCGGGATCGCAGACCGATTCTGCCCGGGGAGATGCCAGGCCGGTGAGTGTCTTGTTTGGCGACTAGGACTCACCGGCCGTTTTTGTCGGTTCAAGTTTCAGATTCTAGGTTTTCGATTTGAGATTCTGGCCGCTAGGACTCGTTTATTGCTTGTTTGCTTTCTCCAGTTGCTGCTTTGCGGGTGGCGGCGATTCGGAAATTCCCATTAACTTTCCAGCTTCTGCCTCGTAATCGCGGAGCGTTTCCGCATCTGTCTTGTTCATCTCCATCCACTCGATGGCCTTGTTGTACCAACGTCGGGCAAGCTCCTTATGGTCCAATCGCCAATGGACCTCGGCCAACAGCAGCGCGGCGTTGGCGTCGGTCGCCGAGTGGAGTTCCGTCGGGGGTTCTTCCAGCGGGTCTTTCGCGCCGGCCTGAATGAATCGCGGGTAGCCCCATGCGACCGAATCGAAGGAATTCCGGCCGCTGCCGTCGTTGAGCACTCGGAGTACGATCTGCTTGGCTCCGGTCACGTCCAAGGAAATCGGTTCTACGGCGCCGTAGTGCATCACCTGGGTCTCGTGCTTCACCTTTCCATCGATGAGCACATGGAATTGCACACCGCCATTGTCGTTCAGGCCAGCTAATGTCTTGAGGGTGGCGAGCTTCAGTTTTGAAATATCGAGCACGACGTCAGCCGGGGTCTCGCCTTCAAAGGCATGAGTTCCGATCCCTTTGACGCTCGGGAGACCAGCGACGCAAAGCCAGTGCCCCCCGAGATAGCCATCTCTCGTAGCTTCCGGCTGTCCATACCCGCACGTCGATCGAACCCAGGGCATGTCCGATACCCAAATCACTCCAGGAAGCCTCTCCGTACCGCGCGTCGCCACTGGGAGCCAGCATGACACCCAGTGCAGCAAAGCGGGGTCGATTTCGGTTCTCAGTCGCATGATTCGCCAGAGGTCGGCCAGGATCTGGTCCAGCGCCCGCTTGTCGGGCCAATTCGCCATTTGCCGGAGGCAAATCTCCATATACTGCGGGTCGAGCCAAACGGCTTTACTGCGGTACTCAGTCAGCAGGCGCTCTAGATGATTCGCCTTTCGCCAGGCCTCGCCGCGCTCGAGGAATGCCTTTGCGCAGAACGGATTGAGGCGACGCGCTGCTTTGAAATCGGCCTCAGCCTTGTCCCATTGGCCTTGATCGAAGTAGAGCGATCCGCGCGCGACCAAAGCTTCCGCGCAGGTCCCGTCGAACTGAATCGCCTCGTTGAAGTCGGCCATGGCTTGATCCCGATTACCCAGGATCGCATGCGCCTCGCCGCGCGCGACGAAGTGCTCGACCATTGCCGGCCCCACGCGGATTGCTTCGCTGAAGTCGGCAATCGATTGCGCTGTTTGGTTCTTGTCCATAAGGCCCCGTCCCCGGTCGTAGTGGGCCTGGGCCGACTCTGGGAGCGAAACGTCGGCGAGTGGAGCTGCCTTCGTCTTGAGCAAGGACTCGGCCTCCTGCCGGAAGTGCGTCAAAGTGGATCGGCGGTTCCAGGGAAGCCGCATCCCAATACCTGCCTGAGATTCGCGGGTCACTATTTCGATCCATTGCCCGGCTTTGTTCAACCACGCCTTTGCCTCGGCCGCGTGCCCGAGGCGGTACTGCGCCATGGCCAGAAACAACCAGGTATATGCGGGCGAGAATCTGCCGGAGCGTTCGCTCGGATCGCGGATCATTCGATCCGCCTCGGTCAACTGCTTGACCGCTTGCTCGTACGACCCGGCGCGGTAAAGGAGCACTCCGAGTGTGCTGGCATATTGGCTCGAAGTGGGATCGCTTCGAGCAGCCCTCTCGGCCAGGGCGAGTGCCGTCGACCAGTCGGCGACCGCATCCGGCGCAAGGGCGCAGGTCCAGGCAGTCCAGCAAGCGGTCCCCGCGTCCTCGGTATTGCCAAACCGCTTTAAGATTGTCGCGCAGTCCTTGAGGTACTCGTCGCCCCGACCGGCATCCCATCGTGCCGTGGCACGCAAGTACCAGATTGTCGCGTCGTCAGGCTGTAGCTCCAAGGACTCCGATAGGTCCGCGATAGCCTTGTCGGCGTCGCCTTTTTCGATGTCAGACACGGTCCGCTCGTGATCGCCGGCATCTAAAATGGCAAGCCCACGAATGCCGTACGCTTCGGCTAGCGCATGACGCCACTCCAGTCGGTCGGGAAAGTCAGCGGCCAGTTGCTTGAAGATCCGCATGGCCTCATCGAGCTGCCCGTGGCGCACAGCCACCTCAAAGCGGTAGGCGGGGTTAGTTGCTAGTTTGTAACCGATTGAGGCATCCCAGATCAGAATGTTACTGCCACTTCCAGCGGCAAGGCGACTGCCATCGTGACTCCAGGCCGCGTTTTGAAACGTTTCGGCTGACTGTAAGCTCAGGAGCTCTTGACCGGCGATGGTGTCCCAGATCTTAAGCGTGCCATCCCCGCCCGTCGATGCTAGGCGGCGCCCGCTTGGATGCCAATTCACTGACTTGATAAACCCTACGTGCCCGGCAAGACATTGGGACTGTTGGCCATCGGCGGCATCCCAAACCCCGATCACGCCGCCTTCAGTGGTTTCCCAGGCCAACCACCGCCCGTCAGGGCTCCACCCCCCCGGCGGACTGCTGCTCCAGGCCCTGATGCCATGGACCAGTAAAGTGTTCTTGCCCGTCTCGGCGTCCCAAACTGTTCCGGTATTTGCGAACAGACGTTTGCCGTCCGGGCTCCATGCCAATTGAATCAATCCGTCCCCTCCCGCAAAGGCGAGGATTTCCTTACCGGTCGTCGCATCCCAGATCTTGACATTACGATCGTTGCCCGCCGACGCGAGACGTTTGCCATCCGGGTTCCAAGCAATCGAGCTGACGTAATCGTGATGACCTTGGAACGTGACGACTTCGCTGGCGGTCCTTGCATCCCATATCCTCGCGATGTTGTCCGCACCACGGGAAGCCAGCCGCTTGCCGTCGGGCGCCCAGATGACTTGGTGGACGCCGCCGAGGTGCCCAACAAGCGTAGACGTGATCTTCCCGGTGGCCACGTCCCAGATCTTGACTGTCCGATCCTCACTCGCTGTGGCCAGCCGCCGATCATCGGGGCTCCAAGCTACTGAAGTTACTCGGCCTGTGTGTCCGGATAGGGTCGGCGACTCTTGTCCCGCGGTTGCGTCCCAGATCTTCACCGTATTATCGCAACTGGCGGAAGCTAGACGTTTGCCGTCCGGGCTCCATGCTACCGAAACGACCCACGCGGTGTGGCCGCGGATAAGGCGAGCTTCCTGGCACGTCGCTGTGTCCCAAACCTGGATCGTGGTATCGGTGCTTCCGAAGGCCAACTGCCGGCCATCGGCGCTCCAAGAGATCGAAGCGAGCAAGCCATTTGGGGCAGGGATCGTTTTGAGTTCGTTCCCCGTCGCCGTATCCCAGATCTTGACCTCATGCTCGCCAGTTTTTACCGCCAGTCGGCTATTGTCTGGGCTCCAGCCGAACGGGTGTGGGTACTGGCCACCGCATGGTATTGCCCGGATTCCTTTCGCCGTGGTCGCGTCCCAAATCCTAACCGTGCCGTCACAACTCGAGGAAGCAATTCGCTTACCGTCTCGACTCCAGGCGACCTTTTGAATTGCTTGGGAATGTCCGACTAACTTGAGGGTGACCTGCCCCGTGGCCACATCCCAAATCCTCACGGTCGGATCTTCGCCCGCCGTCACAACGTTGTGCCCGTCGGGGCTCCATGCCACCGCCAGATCTTCGCGGGTGTCGACAGCGAGCGTCCGGAGCCTCTCTCCAGTGGACGGGTCCCAGATCTTGACCGTCTTGTCAAGACCCCCAGATGCCAAACGCCGACCATCGGGGCTCCAAGCAACGGAATTAGCGTAATCGGAATGTGCCGTTAGCGTCCGGACGCCTTTCCACGTTGCCGTATCCCAAATTCGAACCGTGCCATCGCGACCCGCAGACGCAAGTTGTCGCCCGTCTGGGCTCCATGCCACGGCCGTCACCCAGCCCGTATGTCCGTGCAGCGTGACGAGATCCTGGTGGCAGAGAGACAAGAAGCAGTACCACTCCCAGCCGCGGAGATCGGCTTGTCCGAACGGCGGAACGTGGCTATCGAGCATTTCGTGTAAGCGGCCAATCTGCCCCGTGCGCCAATCTGCCATCGCAAGGCGCATATGCGCAAGGTACAGATTCCGGTTAGAAGCGTCGCGCTGCACGGTCGCCTCTTCCCTTTGCGCAACTGCCGCCCGCTTCTGTGCCTCGGCTATCTGCGATTGCTTTCTGGCCAACTGCTGCTGTTCCCTTGCCAATGCTGCCTGCTTCTTGGCGGCCTCTTCCTGCTGCTTGGCCAGTCCCTCTTGCTCTCTGGCCAACTGCTCCGCCTTCTCCGTCGCGGTTAATTGTTGATTCTTCTCCTTATACGCGCCGGCAATCAACAACGTGCTGATTGCCAGGCCAATCGTGGACAAAACAAGGAAGATCGCAGCCGACCCGACAAGCGGCCGATGTCGCCGAGCCCATTTCGCCACGCGGTCGGCAAGGGACGGGGGCCGGGCCTCGATCGGCTCGCTGGCGAGATAACGCTGAATGTCCTGGGCGAAATCGGCCGGTGCCTGATACCGACGAGCCGGGTCCTTCTCCAGGGCCCGCATGACGATCCAGTCGAGGTCACCGCGGAGCAGGCGAGTCAGCCTGCGCCGGTTCGGCCTGGCGACAGGTCGAAACCGTGACAACAGCCGCCCCGCCCATGGTACTGATCCGGGCGCTGGGCCGCGGCGGTTCGGCCTCGCGGATCATACGGCGAATGTCGTCGTAGCCCGCTTCCTTCACACGCTCCTGGTCGAATGGCGTGCTGCCAGTCAGAAGCTCGTAGAGGATCACGCCCAGCGAATAGACGTCGCTGCGGGTATCGACGTTCAGGCCGCTGGTGCCGGCCTGCTCGGGGCTCATGTACATGGGCGTGCCCATAATGAGGCCCAGGCCGGTGGTGAGCGCCGCTTCGCCGGGCGGGCGGTGAATGGCCTTGGCAATGCCGAAATCGATGATCTTGGGCACCGCCGCGCCGTCAAGCACGGTTACCAGAACATTGGAAGGCTTGAGGTCGCGATGGATGATCCCCTTCTGATGGGCATGCTGTACAGCCTGGCAGACCTGCACGAATAGTGCCAATCGTTGCCGGGTATTGAGCCTTTGCTTGTCGCAGTAGTCGGTCAGGGAGCAGCCCTCGACCAGTTCCATCACGAAGTAGGGCCGACCCGATTCGGCCGTGCCCGCGTCGAAAACATGGGCGATGCTGGGGTGGTCCATGAGAGCCAGGGCCTGGCGCTCGGCCTCAAAGCGGGCGATTACCCGCCGGGTGTCCATGCCCAGCTTGAGGATCTTCAGGGCTACCAGGCGGCGGACCGGCTCGTGCTGTTCAGCCTTGAAGACCACAGCCATGCCCCCTTCGCCGAGTTCTTCCAGGAGCTTATAGCGGCCGATGGTCTGGCCGGGGCCTTCGGCGATGGAAGACACGTCGCTGGTGTCGGCCAGGCCCGGCGGTGGGGAGTCCAGGAAGAAACTGTCTTGCCTTTCGTGCTCGGCGATCAACAACTCAATACTATGGCGGAGCTCGCGGCTGTCTGCACACGCGCTGTCGAGATACGCGGCTCGCTCAGCAGAGCTGCCCATCTGCAATGCCTCGATGAAGATATCGCGTTCCCGCATGGATCACGCCTCCGCAGAGAGCCGAAAAAACGACCCTCTATAAATAAGTGCGACGTTTTGCGGCTGACCGCGCAAAAAATCCCTCCGATTTCGCGCGGATCGGCAAGCCGGACCTATGGACCCTCGAGTTCCCGCCGGAGCCAGGCGCGGGCAAAGGCCCAGAGGTATTCTGCCTTACGGGGGGACATATCGAGCGATTGAGCCGCCTGGCAAATGGTCAGACCGGCGAAATACCGCAGTTTCACGAGTTCTGCCGACTGGGCGTCGGCCTCGGCCAGCCGGTCCAAGGCTGCGTCAAGCACCTGGAGGTTATCGCTGGCATTGGGAGCGGGGATCTCACCGACCGCGGAAAGTGCGTGGCGTTGCCAACCGTCGCCATGCTTCTTCCGCGCACACCGTCTGGCCCGCTCAACAAGGATCCGCCGCATGGCTTCTGCGGCGGCGGCAAAGAAATGTCCCCTGCTGTTCCAGTTCTGGGCTTTCTCAACATCCACTAACCGAAGATAAGCCTCATGAACCAGTGCGGTAGCCTGGAGCGTCTGCCCAGGTTTTTCCTGGGCCATCTTCTCAGCGGCCAAGCGGCGGAGTTCCTTGTAGACCAATGGCAAGAGCTGTTCGGCCGCCTGGGAATCGCCTTGGCCAACAGCAGAGAGGATGCGGGTGACCTCGTGCATACGACACCCCTTTTTCTAGTAAGGGACAGCGATAGCACCCAGTTTATTCGACTCGCCCGAGATTACAAGTGGCTCGCCGTACATTTTCCGCATTAACAACGAAGTCAAATATATATTGGTGGAGGGGCCAGCATGAGCACCAAGCCCTGACGCGCAACACGGCGTCCTCTTTGTGCTTGCGGACCTAGGGGCCGCGTCCAAACTGAAGCATTTCGTGAGTGATCGCCTACGGCAGCCGCCCTGGGTTGGGCGGGCTCCGTCATGTTGTCGGCCGTTCCGAAGATCAATATGCCCAAGGGGGCCAAGGGCCGGAAGATGAAGGGCGGTGCCGTGGTGGGCGAGCAATTCGACGGGATGATCGCCGCCGTGCCCGAGAACATGCCCACCGATCCAGTGGAATGTGTTGCCCCCGCCATCCTACAGAAGTTGATGCGGCATGCCAGCATCCAGACCACGATGGGCTACTACATCGACCTGGACGTCGACGAGATGGCGGACGAACTGTGGGCGAACCATGGGCCGGCGACCGGCAAGAGTCCCGCGGCTGGCAACACTTTTGGCAACAATGGGCCAGTTTCCGCCAAGAACGCAGAAAGCCCCGCAACCGTAACTGATTGCGAGGCTTCAACTTACATCAGCGAGGGCGACGGGGGTCGAACCCGCAACCACCGGATCGACAGAGCGGTCAAATCATCCCCCAATGCTAGGGATCATCCGTAAAACCGCCTGGCGTTGCGCGAGAGCGACAGGCGGATCCAAGGTCCTGGGCATCAGCCATCGTGCGCCGTGTGCGGCAGACGTAAAGCCAGGGCCATCGTTTTTTGAGTGAACCCGGGCGCGTCTATACTCCTGTATGGCCACACGTTCACTTCCAGGTCAGAAGCTGCCCTCCGATCGGCAGCGAGGTGGCCGTATAAATGCGCAACCCGGAAGAGATCAAAAACGATGCGACGTTGTGCGGGCGGGCACTGGCGAAGTTCTTTCAAGTCCTGCCCTACATCACGCCCCGGCATGAAATCGTTCACCCCAGCGGAATCCGGGAGGTCGTGGGCGCGAAGGCCCATGCCGGTCTTTCTCATTTGGAGATCGTGGCGATTTGTGAGGACGCAGCCGATATCATCAACGCCGGCGGCTACGAATGGGAAGAGTATACCTGAGCTGGCGCTAGATCTTCCGTCCGCAATTGCGGATGCCTCTGCTCGTCTCCTGGCCCTGCTTTTGCTCGCCCTCATCTTGCTTCTGATCGTCGTCTCTAAGGCAGAGGGGCGGGGCGGAAATTCGGCGAGGGGCCGCAATGCGTGAAGTGAGAACCGGCCCCTCGCCGGATTTCCGCCCCGCCCCTCTGCCGCCTGCCCGGGAAAAAATCTTTTCGGATTCGCGGAATTTCAGCCGTCAATCGCTTGACAGTTTTATCGGTTTCCGATACAATGAAAACATCACGATTGGTGATGTTGCTCTTTGACAATTGATCGGCGGTTGATGCGGGATGGGAACCATCCACACGGCCGCGGCAGTCCACGACAACCCGGTTAGACTTTCTGCCGGGCAACTCTCACAGGAGTCTTTTCCATGGAGATCGATGTCAAAGAGCTTCTGAAAGTGGCCACTGAGGTGGCCAAGTTCCACTTCCGGAAATACCCGGATGTGGAGGAGCGGATAGAGGATGTGAAGAGCACCGCTTGGGAGCTGAGCCTTACGGCTGGCGACAAGGCGACGATAAACACCCTCTGCCAGTACGCGGCACGGCGGGTCATGATCCGCAGGCAGTTTCAAGAATCGAAACGCGACCTGTTGGCCATCCCCAGCAAGAAGCGGGCCAGCCGGAACCAATTCCGGCGGGTAGCCTTCACCGTGACGGGGCTTGCTTCCCAACGGGACAACCCCGCGGAAGCGGCCATCTTCCGGATCGACTTCCCTGTCTGGTTTGAGAACCTTTCGCCCTTGAAGCGGACGGCGCTTAAGCTGATGGGGGTCGGAGAGCGAAACGAACAAATCGCTCGAATCCTCAAGGTGTCCGAAAGCCGGGTAGCTCAAATCCGCCGAGAACTCTTCGAATCCTGGATCAAGGCTCACGCCTAAGCCGGGAAAAACCAGCCCACGGAGGGGCTGGTTTCCTTCCCCCTGCGCAAGGGTTCCCGGGGCGGATTTCAGAAAAGACGCGGGCGGAAGACAGCCATTGTTTCAGAGCCCGCCCGCGTCTTTTCTGAAATCCGCCCCGGGAACACCTAAATTTTCCGATGGCAACGCGTCATTATCTGATGGCCCCAGGATGCTGGGGCAAACCAACCGAACGAAATCGAGGAGAACATCATGAGCGAAGAACAACGAATTCAAGAATTGGCGTCGATCCTGATCGATGCCGACGGCCGGCTGACACCAATCGACAAGATCGAGCTGGAACCGCTGGGCAAGAAGGTGCGCTGGAGCATCTGGGTTAAAGGCCAGCGGATCCAGACCGTGATGGCCGCCGCCGGCGAGCTGGTCGACGTCCTGAAGGCCACACAGATTTTTCTGGCGGTGGCGATCGACCAGACCGACGCCCTGCACGGCGATGCAACCAGGTGCGAGGAGAATTCCCATGGCTAGGCCAAGCAAACCCGTTGAGGGAAACACATTCGTCGAGCGGATCGCAGCCGAGATCCGACGAAGAAGAGAGCGAAAGAAACTGCTCGTGGCCGAGGCGGCCGCCGCGGCCGGCGTGCCCGTGCAGACCTGGTACCACTGGGAGCAGGCGAGACACCTGCCACTGGACCGGCTGCCGGCGATCTCCGCCGCGCTGGATGCAAGCCGCGGGACCTGGTCCCCCGCTGAAAGCCTTGAATCGGGACCGCCGCCGGTCGCGCCGTGGACGAAGTCCGCTAGCTCACCACTTGCCGATCGGGCAATTCCCGTGGAGTAGCCGCTCGCTCAAGAGGTTCGCCCGGATCTGTCGGCAGCCGCACTGCGAGCAATTCCCGATGGTCGCCTGAAAGTGCTCGCAATCGCGGCAGATGGCCAACACAACCGCCTGCTGGTCCGTGCTGCGGGGCTGGCGGCAATTGCGGTGGATATCCGGGTCACCGGCCCACGGCCGGCGACAACGCACACAGACACCGTTTTGGATGATGCAATCCATGGATCAATAGTGGATAGTGAACAGTGGACAGTGCGGGGGGAGTGACTTTCTGTCCACCGTCCACTCTTTAAGTGACGATGGGCGTAAGACTGACCGAACCGCCGTTGCTCAGGCTGATGACAATTGGTGTCGACGACGTGCAATTGATCGTTGCGCCCAGGACATTTGACCCCAGGTGAGACACCAGGCCGGCCCCCGCATCGACAAGTTCAAAATAGGCCAAGCTGGCTCCTGCCCCGCCCGCCGGTGGCGGTTCGAGGAGGAACTGGACACCCCCGGTGCCGTCGGCAAGATCGTAGTTCCACTGGCAGGGAGAACCGGCGGCGAAGCTAGCGCCGCCCACGAGGATATAGGTGCCATTGAAGCCGGCGTCGTGGAGGTTCGTGCCGCTCACCACTGCCTGCCATTCGGCCGGCGTGGTGCCGCTGCACACCGTGCAGCCGGGACACCCCGGACAGGTGATGGGAATGCCGCTGGTGTTGTAGCCCGCAATTCCCATGCGGCTGAGAGAGAAGCCGACAACCGGTTCTTCTGGTCCCACTCCAATCAACCCGTAAAAGTTACAGGTGGCCGTATTGCTTGGGCCAGTGCCCACGCCGGGGCCCCAGGTGGCCGAGGACGACAACCCCTCATTGGTACTCGCCGCAAAACCCACATTGCTGTTGGCGTTCAGATATGCGTTGACGACGACGCCGCTGGTGGTCCAGCAGATCGCGATCGTGTACGTGCCAAAGCCGCCGGCCAGCGCCAGCGGAACCGTGACGGTGACGCCGTTGACGACGAGCTTGATCGTGACGTACGGATTGCTGGAGATGTTGTAACAGAGGATGTCAACGTAGTTGCCTCCGCAATAGAAGCGATAATCGCAGCCGGCCGCCAAGGAAACGCAGGCCTGCATCAAGAAGGGAGCCTTGAGCGCATTCAGCGCCGCCCCGGCCGATGGCAGAAGGTTGATCTGGGCGCTGGCGCTGCTGGTGCTGAGGACATTCGAAGCAACCGTCCACGTTCCTGAATCGACGTTCCATGTCAACGGTCGCAACGACGTGCCGTAGAACCCGTCCGAGAAGATCGTGCAACAGCAATTGGGGGCTGTCGTGCCGAGGGCCATGCCTTTACGCTCCGCAGGGGGCCTGCACGAAGTTCCCGCTGCCGATGTTCGCGCCGCTGCCCGCAGTGCCGGTGATCGCCGTGGGCGTGAACATGATGCTCACCCCGCTGGCGCCGCTCCAGGTCCATCCGCACCAGTTGACGACGGTCATCAGATCCGAGGCATGCGTGGTGGGCGGCACGCCGCCGTCGGCCGCCGTGATGTTGTTGACGATGGGGTTGGATCCGCTCAGCGCGCCGGTGGTCAGACCAAACAAGAGCCTCGAAGCAGCCGGGGGCGCGGGAATCCGCACATAGGCCCACACCGTGCCGGCGCCGCTGGGCGACTGGCAATAGAGCACCTGGGCTGCCGGCCGTGTTGGCCTGGAGATACGTCTGGCCGACGCAGACGTCGGCGTTTACCGGCGTCGGAGTGCTCGACGAGGCCAGGTAAATCTGCACTGGCGCCACGCCGCTGATGAGCACCCGGCCCATTCTCCCGGCCGCAATGGGCTCGATGGCGATGCCAAACGATCCCACGTCGGCGGCCGCGGGGACCTCGGCGTTGAAACTGATGCGGGCCTGGAACTCGGCCAGGTTGGCGGAGGGTCCGATCATCGCTCCGCCGCTGGCCAGGCCCACCGCGGCAAAGGCGGGAAAATTCGTGGCCGTGCCGTTGTAGACACGGACGACCTGCCCTTCAAAGAGATACTCCGGCGGCTCCGGCGGTTGTCCGTCGAACTTGTGCCGGTTCCAGTTCTCGGCCACTTCCATGATGGCGTCGCACGTGGGCTGCGTGATCCGCCACGGATCGCCGGATCGGAGGCGTTGGAAATCGCTGGGCATGGTCAGATCGGAGTGGAGTTACTGCACGGGGCCTTGCCACATCGGCAGGGCCTGGCTGGTGCCGATGTTCAGCAGCGCGAAATTGCTCGTGTCGTAGACGCGATGCGTAAGCACGTAATCGGCCTTGGGCGGATAGGCGGCCGTCTGGCCGCTTGCCATCAGCGGCGGCGTGTAATGCACGTCGAGCCAGTCCCAGGGGTTCTTGGCGATTGCCGAGATGTTGTCGATGGTGATGGCGTTGCCGTTGGCGGTGCTGTAGACGTCGCCCGCCTTGAACTCGAATTGGGCGATCACGCTGTCGGGGTTCTGCGTCGAGACGCTCGCGGAATAGCCCTGGAACAGCACCTGATTTGCCTGATAGCCGCGGAAGGAGGCGTTGTTCACCGGCGACAGCGCCACTTGGGCCACCTGGGCCTCGTAATCGAAGCTGTACTGGCTGCTGGGGATTTCTACCGTCTCGCTCCAGGAAATTTCCGGCACCCAGATGGAACAGCCGTGCACGCTGCGGCCGTCCCAGCCGATCGGCCGTCCGTAGTCGCCGGCGTTAAAGCTCGGTATGCTGCCGGAGGGCGCGGCGGAATCCTTGTAGATCTGGGTGAGCTGCTTGTCGCTGCGGATCTGCTGGCTGGAGCCGCTGATCTTGTAGGCGTACTGGTAATTCAAGCGAGGCCCATTGCACCGTGGCCTTCCAGGCGCCCCAGCCCGCCTCGCGTGAGATCCATGCCCCGCCGCGGCCAGGCGTAGGTCGCCCCGGGCGGTGCGTTGCTGACCGGGGCGTAGGCCAGGACCACGCGCGGACGGTGGTGTAATCGTTGCTCGGGTTACCCGTCACCGGGGCGTTGATGATGTTGTAGTCGATCGAGAAGCTCGTGGCCGTGGCCTTGGCGCCGGGCATGTCCTCGTAGATCTGGATCGGCTGAGGGAAGGTGATGATGGGCATGGTGAATTAGCAAAAAGTGGACGGTGGACGGTGGACAGTGGACGGGGGGAATGTTTTCTTCTGTCCACCGTTCACTGTCCACCGTCCACTCTTAAATCACGGCAGCGAGCTGGCTGCCGCGGCTGGTGTTGACTTCGATGCGTCCCAGGATGTCGATCTGCGAATCGAGCTTGCCGCCCAGGTCGGCGCCGCCGCTGAGCATGCCGGCCACGGCGCCGCTGAAGGTGCCGGCGACGGCGCCTTGCTGAAAGGCGTCCAGTGCCGACGCGCCACCTTTTTTTTCCTTGGTGCCGGGCCCGGGCGCACTGGCGGCGTCGATGGCCTTTTTCAGTTCCAGGTGCGCCGCCTGCAAGCGGGCGTCGGCTTCCAATGCCCGCTGCCGCTTCCGCTGTTCAAACTCGGACTTCTCCTTGTCGGCGAGATCCTTGGCGTCTTTCTGTCGCACGTCGGCGGCGCTCATCACGTCCGATGTGTCGGTGCGCGTGCCCAGGGCTTGTTTGGCCTTGGCATTGGCGACGGCCTGGTCATCGGTGACCTTGGTCATTCCCTGCGGTCGCTCATTCTGAGCTACGATGCGGATCACTTCCTCGCTGGGCATGGCGGCCTTACGCAGCCCCTTTTCATCGTGCTCTTTTTCCCACTGGGCGATCTTGTCCATGAAGCCGTTCCAGGCGTCGGAGACCTTTTTCAGGGCAGCGCCAAAAACATGGCTCAATGAATCACAGACTTTGGACCACAGGCCGCGCAGCCATTGCATGCCTGCGCTCCAATGATCCTCGATCCAGTCCCATGCCTTGCCGATCGCTCGAAAGGCGGTCGAGGCCCAGGGGGCATAATGATCCAAGAGGTTCATGAAATAGTCGCTGAAGTTGGCCCACACCTGGCTCAAGTACTCACTGACGCGGACCCATTCGGTCTTGAGGAAGGCCGTCACCACATTCCAAGCGGCTTGGATGTCGCCGCGGCCGAGGGCATTGGCGATCGCACCGAAGGAGTCGGCAAAATCGGCGCTTAGGCCATGCCAAACGTCGGAGAGGCCGTCGAAGGCCCCGCTGAGCTTGGCGATCCAAGCCACCACTCCGGCGATGGCCAAGCCGGCCAGTACCCAGGGGTTTGCCAGCATCGGCAACCAGCCGAGGGCAGTGCCCAGGAGGCTGAAGGCCAGCTGCACGCCCTTGAGCGCCCATTGCAGGACGGTGAGGCCCTTGGCAGCGATTGACGTGATGATGGACAGACCTCTCAGGGCGATGCCGCCGGCGACGATCGCCCCCGTGCCGGCGAAGAGGGCCACGGTCAGATACTTGTGCTCTTTGATCCAATCCCGCACGGCGGCGACAACCGGGACAATGAGATTCGTGAGCCCGCTGATGACGGGGACCACGCGCCGCCGATCGCCTGCACGCTGCTCATGAGCACGTCGTGCAGATCGCCCCAGACTTGCTGGAACCGCTTGCCGGCCTCGGCGTCTTCCTGGGAAACGACCAGGCCAAGCTGCCGGGCCCGGGCCGTAAACGCGTCGAGGGCATCGACCCCCTGGTTGATCAGCGGCAGGAGTTCCGAGAGGCCCATTTTGCGGGCCAGGCCAATCCGTTCTTCGCTGGGCATGTTCTCCGCCAGGCGGATGAACTCGCGGAGCTTGTCGGCCGCGTCGCCGTTGCCCAGGGCCCCGAAAGCACCGCCATGCGGCCGCCGCCCAGGGCCGACTGAAACTCCCGCGACTGCATCTTCCGCAGGGCGCCGGCCAGGGCCTCGTTGGAGACTCCGGCGCGACGGGCCGCGTAGGCGTATTGCGAGAGTTTTTCCACGCCCACGCCCGTAACCTCGGAGAGGCGGAGCATTTGCGCGGGCGTCGGCCGTGTATTTGGCCGCGCCGGTCAAGGCGGCAAAGGCCCCGGCGGGGGAGGCGGCGAAACGGGCGATCGCGGCGAACGGCTCCGGGAGTCCGCCGCCCATCGTCCCCGCCGCCAGCGTGGACAGAGACGCCTGCCAGACCTTGAGCTTGCCCTGCAGCTTGGCCAAACCCTTGGTCAAGGGGTTGTCGTCGAGGTAGGCCTGGACGTAGGCCATGCCTCCCTTGATTGCGCCAGCGGTGCCGGACATGCTATTTCTCGGGGACCCATTGCTTCAGTAGCGGCATCACCTGTTCGAACGTCACTTTCCGCGCACGTTGTCGCGGCGGCCGCTTGGCAATGGCGTAAGGATTGAAATCGTCGATCGATTGGCCTTCCTTGCCGGTCCAGAGACGGGCCAGGAGGGCGAAAGGCTCGAAGCGGCCGGCCGCCAGGCGGCTCAATCGTCGCCAGGTAAAAGGGCCGGGGCTGGGGAAGCCGAGCAACCCGGCGGCGTGCCAGCAGCGATCGAGGATGCGATCGCCGAAGGCCTCTCGTCGCTCTCCGCCCCCAGCATCTCCAGCGCCGTCTGCATCTTCCGCCGCAGTTGGGTCTCCAGGGCCGCCTGCACCTGCCGTCCCAGGTCCGGATCCGCCAGCCGTTCCAGGGCCAGCTCCGTCGCCGCCTTCTCCACTGCCCGCTGTTTCTCCAGCACCGCGGCGCTTACCTGCCGGCGGTGCCTCGGGCAAAAAAGCACGAGTTCCTCCAAGAGCGCGTCCGTCGCGTCATTCAAGGCGTCGCCGCCCATGGCCCGGCGAAATTCCCGCGGCTCAATCTTGGCCGCGGCGATCTGCTCGGCGATCGCCGCCTCGATCAGTTTGGCCATCAGGGGCGGAAAGGCGGCCACCTCGGCGGCTAGGGTCGATAGGCCGTCAAGCAGATCGAGGAGGTTTGCCTCGGTGACGGCCTTGACCTGCTCGATCGTGTCGCAATTGACATCGATCGACCAGGTGCGGTTCTTGGAGTCGCGAAAGGTGTGCATCGTAGTGGACGGTAAAAAGGGGAAGAGTGGACAGTGAACGGTGAACGGTGAAGACTCTGTCCACTGTCCACCGTCCACCGTCCACCGAGTTACGCCAGCAACGCCGCGATGTTCATTGAGGCCGTGGCGCTGCTGACGCCGATGTTGGCCATCGTCGAGCCGGCGTTGTAACAGCGGATGTCGGTGACGGTGTCGCTGCTGGTCCAGTTGTTGCCGCTGCCGCCCGTGGGCAGGCTGCCCAACTGCGCGGCGGTGGTGGGCCATGTGTCGAACTGCCCGGGCGCGGTGAAAGCGGAGAGCCGCTCCTGGGTCGAACCGGAGGCCTTCAGCCACTCGATCAAGCCGCACTGCGTCGAGGTCGCCAGCAATTGCTGGATGTTGGCCCCGGTACCGCCGGGGATCGAGACCCCATCGGTGATGTCCTGGTTCACGGCCAGGGTGATGGCCGTGGCGTTGGCGGGAATGCTGCCGGGCGCCGATCCGGACGAGGCCCAGTATTTGGCGCCGGTGGGCGTGCTCGATCCGCCGGTGAGCGTGATCGAGTCCGTCCCGGAGGTCGCGGAGAAGGAACTGATCGTGCAGTCGTAGCAGGCGTTGAGGATCGTGCCGGCGGCGGTCAGCCAGAAAAGGGCCACGAAGGCCCCGGCATAGTTGCCGGCGGTGAGCTGCAGGTTGGGGTCGGAGACGCTGAGCGTGCCGGC
This sequence comes from uncultured Planctomycetia bacterium, assembly GCA_963709175.1. Lineage (GTDB taxonomy): Bacteria > Planctomycetota > Planctomycetia > Pirellulales > Thermoguttaceae > JANXQG01. Next base: position 75,484 of record CAVPVK010000015.1, on the reverse strand, counting down.
GGACTGCGTGGTGATTGTGCCCACGAGGCCCGCCGGGGCCGTGACGCCGTAAGCCGGGTTATTGGAGCCCGACAAGGAAAGGTTGGTGTTGCCGGTGACGCCGCCCAGGCTGGCGATCGTCTGCAGGCTGCCCGTTTTGTTGCCGCTAGGCATTGATAGGCTCCTAAGTTAGTGGACGGTGGACAGTGGACAGTGGACGGGGGGAATTTCTGTCCACCGTCCACCGCATTTCTCAGCCGAAATAGGGGAACGTGCCGCCCTGACCGACGGCATAGGGCTTGAGCGTGAATTTGTCGACGGGCACGTCGTTGAGCGTCTGAGAGTCGTCCCAGCCGAATACGCCCGCCACGAAATTCAGCCCGAGGACGCCCGAGCCGTCGGCGACGTAGACTGGGATCGGATAGGCGTTGGTGAAGGCCGAGATCAGCGCCGTCAGGGCTCCCGAGGCGGAGTCGCTGGGGATGCTCACTTCCACCTCGGAGGCGAACATCGACGGCAGCGATTGCTCGTGCCGGCTCATGCGGGTATTGGCCTTGGCCTCGCCGGCGGTGACTTTGAGGCTCACGTCGGCGACGCTCTTGTCCTGGGTCGTGGCGGGCAGGGCAACGGTGTTCACCGTGCCGTACTTGAAGACGGCGTCGACGATGGACAGTTTGACGGTGGTGTTAGCAGCCATGGCTTTTCCTGTCGGTTGATGATTAAAGCTGTTGGAGTTTCTCGGCCAGCAGTCCGGGCAGTTCGCCCACCTCCGCGGCCAGGGCCGGACCCATGAAGGGCCGCGGCTGGTAGCGGTCGGCCCCGCGCTGGCCGCCTTCCTCGAGTACCTTGCCCACGGTGCCGACGACGTTGACGCTGGGCCCAACGATCACGCTGGGAGGTCCTTCATCGGGCGTGCCGTAGAGGATCGAAGCCGGCAGTTGGCCTTGCTTGCGGGGTTTTCCTTTTTTGCCGAGCTGGTGCTTGTGGGTGTGCGGCGGTGTGGGCGGCGTCGAGGGCCCGGGCTCGTCGGCAATCTCCTGCTGGGCATAGCCGCGGATCAAAAACCCTAAACGGCGGAGGGCGTCCCAGCCGGCCTTGCGGACCGCCTTGGCCACTTGGGCCGATTCGTCAACATATTTGCCGGGCTGGAATCCGATCATTGGCTCACCAGCATGAAGCCGAGCTGCAAGACCGAGACGAATTGCCCCGGGCTCCGCAGCGGCTTTTGCAGGTAGGGGTAGACGATCTTTCGCCGCACGGGGGCCACGGCCGGCATCAGGTTCAGCCGCCGCGGCGGACAGGTCCAAAAGTCCCGCAGTTGGCCCACGAAGTAGGTCAGGCCATCAATGGTGGCGATATCTTCGGGCTGGATCTTTTGCCGGACCGCGATCGACACCGTGGCGATGCCCTTCCACGATTGCCGGGTGAAGGGATCGTCCTCGTGGGTCTCGGGGACGACGTCGACGCAAAGTTGATTGGTGTCTTCCAAGAGCCGCGTATAGTCGTAGACCCGCGTGGCTGTGAAGGGCTGGCTGAAGGTGCCGGCTGCCGCGTTCAGCTCATCGGCCATGGCGTCGGCGATCTGGATGACGTAGTCTTGCAGCGGCATCGCTTAGCCCGGTTCATTTCTCACGTAATTGGCGTAGACCAGCAGGCGGGTCTCCTCCGCATCCAGCGGATCAAAAGCCCTGCCCCTGGGCAGCGGTCGGACCTCGTAGACGTTCGTGCTGCCGTCGGACATGGCCTCGGTGAACTCCATCCCCGCCTGCGGATCGACCTGGTTGCCGTTGGGGTCGACCAGGTCCGCGGCATTGATTTCGAAGTTGTGGCTGTGGGTGCTCGTGGCCGCGTCCTGCCCTTCCGCCTCGGTGAGGATCGGGTGGGCCGAAAGGATCGCGGTCAACGGGCAGACCCAGCCGTCGAAACGGATGGCGAACTGCTTGCCGAAGACCGCGTCCGCAATTGCGGACGTCGATTTCGATCAAACTGTCAAAGAACGAGGTGGCAAGTCCGGTGGACATCGATGGCGGACAGTAAATAGCGGACAGTGGACAGTGGACAGTGGACAGTGGACAGGTTCCGTCCACCGTGCACCGTCCACCGTCCACTTCATCTCATCAAGTCGAGGTCTGTTCCCACCAGTTGGTGCCGTCGCAACGGTAGACACCCGTGGTCGAGAGGGCCTGGCTCTTGGCCGCCCCGCCGGTGCCGTTGTCGATCTTCTCCGTGCCGTGCGGGTAAACCAGGAGGGCGTTGGCCGACGACTCGTTGACCACCACGATCTGCAGGGTCAGGGCCGGCGGCGGCAGGAGCACGCCGTTGGTGCCCGAGGCGCCGGTCACGAAGACTTGCTGCGAGATGATCGGCGCGGCCGTGGCCTGGGTCGTGCCCGCGGCGGCGACGATCGCCGCCTGCGCCGTGCTCACCCAGGTGGCCGTGCCGGCCTGGGTGCTGGCGCCGATGCCGCTTACGGAGTTGGTGACGCTGAACGTCGTGCTGCTGCCGACGGCGGTGACCACGAAGCAGCCGTTGTAGGCCGCGGGCAGCATGCCCGAGATCCAGACCGTCTGCCCCACCACCAGGCCGTGGAGCACGGAGGAGGTGTAGGTCACCGTCGAGCCCGACTCGGAGGCCGAGCTGACGGCGGCGTTGAGATAGAGGACGTTGTTGACGTTGAAACCGGCGTTGATGTCCACCAGCACGGTCGTGCCGCCGGCGGAGACCGCCTTGGTGACGAAGCCGGCCAGGTAGGTGGCGTCGGCCGCGTTGTAGGTGGGCACGATCTGCTTGAGGATCGGATCCCAGTAGACGGTCTGGCCCTGGGTGAAGGCAGCGCCGTTGCTGAGCATCTCGAAAACGCCGGCGTTCCAGATGTTTTCGGGGTCGCCGATGGAAATGTTATCGACGCCGCCGCCGACGCCGGCGACGACGCCCAAACGGCCGTCGGCCAACTGGATCACGTCGCCGTCGTTGTTGGCCTGGGTGGCGATCTGGTGGATCTGCCCGTCCGGATAGCGGAACAAGGCCATCGCGGAGTATTGTGCGTAAGCGGTCATTTCAGGTTCTCAATTGTCGGTGGTTGGTTGGTTAGGGGCAGAGGGCGAAGAACGGCGGGAAGAGCGGAGGGCTTTTGGCCCCCCGCTCTAAACGCTTGGCTCTTACGTCGGGCCGGTGGCGGCGGCCTGGCTGTAGCCGCTGGTGAGGCAGACGATGCCGCGGTAATCGAGGATCTTCACGCCGATGTCGAGGTTGACGTCCCACTGGAAGCCGTAGCGGCCTTCCCCCTCGCGCATCATGCTGGAGCGGATCCGCGGCCGTCCGGTGCCGATGCGGTAGCCGACTTCGATCGTCTTGGCGACCTGTTCGCCCGGGCGGGCGATCAGGAAGGCCGTGCCCGAGCGCAGTTGGGAGTTGACCGTGTTGGCGTACGGATAGTACGTGTAGCCCGAGTTGTTGTCGTAGACGCCCAGGGCGTCCAGACGGCTGTCGAGGCGGATCTCGACGTTCGCGCCCTCGGCCTGCAGCGGGTTGTAGGTGCCGCCCGAGCCGCTGGCGATGATCCGCTGTTGGCTCTTGTAGAGCACGTCCAGCGCCCACATGAGGTCCGTGCCGGCCACGACGAACCGCGGCCGCAGGTTCAAGACGCGGTTCCGCAGACGCTGCTTGTACATGGCCGAGGTGCCGTCCTGCAGCGGACCGGCGTTGACCGCCGGCGAGGTGACGTTGAAGTCGGTGATCGGGCCGCCGGTCATCAGGTTTGGCTGCGAGCGGCTGCCCACCACGGTGGAGTTGAAGACGTTATAACCGTCCTGGTTCAGGGCCGGGTTGCTCAAGAGCTGGGCGTAGACCAGGTTGCCGCGGATCTGGCGGGCCGAGAGGCCCATGTCCTGCGGCGACATCTGCTCCAAGTGCGCCAAAGCGGTCGTTGATGAAATCCTGCTCGTCGATGGCGAAGTGCCCGGCATAGCGGTAGATCTTGTAGACTTCGTTCCAGTACGAGTTTGATGGCAGTTACAAGCGGATGCAGCCTCAAAAAAGGCGTTTTCTTCGAGAAAAACCCGCCCCTCAAGCAATGGGCTGCGGCTATGTTTTTCGTGGTTCTGATCGAATCGGCATTCAATCTTGGTAACAAAGCGCCGGATGACCTGGCGTAGTATTGCCGGGTCTTCGGTCGTCAAGTTGCGCAACGTGGTCAAAAGATCGTCGGCCAGTTTCCGGGCTTCCACGTCAATGGTCTTTCCGTCGCCCAATTTCTCGGCGCGTGCCAGTGTCGTTTGAATTGCGTCCCGTTCCTGCCTGACTGTTGCCAATTCTTCGACCAGTTCAGGCGCGTTGGTTGTCCGAATTGCCATAACCAAGCGATTCGCTTGGAGGGTCAATTCGGCCGCTCGCTTTTTCAATTCCTGCACGTTTTCGCGCTGCGCTTCGCTCTTCAGTTTCGCCGCAAGCTTCTTGATAAGAGCATCACGGCCGGGGCCTAAATACGTTTCCTTGAGCTTTTGGACCAGCCACCCCAAAAGGCGGTCGGGCGCACGGATTGAAAACCGCAATTCGTGGTGTTCAAGATGCCTGTGCGCCGATAGTAGATGTAGCTTGAACAAACGTAGGTTTGATGCGTGCGAACAACTTTCCCTTTCTTGTCTTTGACCTTTCCTTCGTTGGCAACCATGCTCTTGTCGCAATGCGCGCAGACCAGCAAGCCGGAGAGGGGATAGCGGTCATTGACCGTGCGCCGTCGCTTCTTTCCTGGCTGGACGTTTCGATTGACACGATTGAACAAGTCCGGGGAGATTATCCCCTCGTGTGCGCCGGCTACGATTATCATGTCTTCTACAATCTTCCTGCGCCATTTGTGCGTTGCCGCGTTCGGAACAGTGACTTCCTCGCCCTGAACGGAATAGTAGGAACCGCTGCCCGTTACGCCCCATCGGTTCGTGCCGGCATACGCGGGATTTTTCAATAGCCGTTCGACGTGGCCTTTCGTCCAGCCCTTGCCACCTGGGGCCGGATAGCCCTTGGCTTGCAACTCCTGCGCGATCTGCTGATAAGACATGTGGGCCGCGCCGGCGCGCTGAAAAGCGTATTGGACGGCCTCGACCTTTTGCGAATCGTCGGAGGGCAACAGCCGCAAACGGTTCCCCTTGCTTCGCTTGTCGCCGCGGGCAAGTCGCCGCACAAGGTTCCCGCTCGGGTCGAATTCGCCGCGGTCCATTCCGTAGGGTGCTTCCCCCGCGGTCCAGTCGCCGGCCTTGGCGGTGGCGATTCGGCCGCGGAGCGACTTTGCCGCCAACTCCGTAAGGTAGTCATTGCTGCCCTTTTGGTTGACGAATAGAAGCAACTGGCTTGTGAAGTTGTCGAGGTCAATCGCCCCTTCGCAACAGGTGTGCAGGTTGACGCCGGCCTTGCGGAGTTGGTTGTAGAAGACGATGGCGTCCATCGGGTCTTCTCTGGTTATCCGGTTCGTGTGCCATGCAAGAACCACGGTGAACCGGCCGGCCTTTGCTCCTGCCAGTAGTGCCGCCAAACCGGGCCGGTCGTCTGTTGTGCTGTTGCCGGTGATTGCTTCGTCGCTTTGCCACTCGACAACCCGGCAACCCTCACGCGCTGCCAGTTTGGTGATTTCCGCGCGTTGCTCGGCGGGTGACTTGTCCTGTTGCCGGCCGGACATTCGGATATAGGCCGCGGCGGGTTGCATCGGTCGGGGTGTGTTCGCTTGTCGGATCATGGGTCAAAGTCCTCTCTAAAGAAAAAAGCCGCGGGCCGGTTGTCCAGCCCGCGGCGGGTGTGAAGGGTAAGGGCGCGGGCCGGTCAACCGACGTTGAAATTTTTAATCAGCCCGCGGGTTTGCAGTTCGCGGGCCATGGCGCGGGCCACGTCCATTAGAACGGTATCGGACCATGCTTTCATGGCGTGGATGGTTTCCGCGGCGGGGTCGCCGTGTCGCGGGTTCAACTCGTCGCCGTTGTCGGCCTTCCGGTTCCCTTCCGCCTCGTGGGGGCCGCGGCCTTTCACCTGGTGAACCGCTTCCCGCAAAATCTTGGCGGTGGGAATAAGGTTCCCTTCGCTGTCCGGTTCGATCCTCTTTGCCGCCAGCTTGACCACGGCGGGCAAGTGAACGGCCTTGCATTTTACCAACTCCCGCATTTGGGATTCCGCGGTAAACTGCATCTTAACCTTGCTCGCAATGGGTGCAACCAGCTCGTAGCGCTTGGCCGCTGCCATCAGCCCCCAAACGATGGTCTTTTCTAAGTGGAATGTATCCGCGCAGTAGAGTTCAAGGCTGGGGTGCGTTTCGCGGTGCAATCGCTTGTCGCGGATGTTGGCAAGGGCCGTGCCCATTTCCAGCCAAGCGCGCTTGCCGCGTTGAATCGTTTCCTCGTTGTCGTGCAGTTCGCGGCGCTCTTCATCCGTCAAAATCTCGGCGGATACGGCCGCGCGTTCAAGCTGTTGGCTCATCCTCCGGTAAGCCGTCGCCGTCTTGGGTCGGTTCGCTTCAGCAATCATGGTCTTTCGTCCTGGGGGTTAGGAATGGTGGGAAAAGAAAAGTTCTGTCGTCTCGATCGTCGCGTAAGCCGCAAGCGCCACGGGCAAGGCTGCCGGGGTCGCTGCGTGCCGTTGGTTCAACTCTCCGGCCAAACCGTGGGCAAGCCGGAATAGGTCAGAGTCCGGCCAGTTGGCAAGACTGCGGATGGTGTCGCCCGCGGGGTCGGTTTCGTCATGTAGGGTTTGCTTGGGAATTCGGATCATGGGTTTCGTCCTCTGGTCAAGGGTAGGAAAAAAAGGTTGCGGATTGCTGGCGTGTCGTGGCGCACGGCCGTGCCGGGCTTGCAAGTCAATGCGCCGATGGTTGACCTTATGCCAGTGCTGTTTGATCTTCTCATACATTGCGCCGGTTGCGCTCCACTCTTTGGCGAGTCCGTCAACCGGGCAAAGTGTCTGCGCCGCTTCGAGCATTAGGCTTTGGGCCGTTTCGATCAATTCGAGGGCCTGTTGAATCCGGGGGTCCATACTGGTTTTCTCCTTTGGGAAATGGGGTCAAGGGGTGGAAAGTCCGAACGGTTGCGGCATGGCGTCTAGTGACGCTCCAATAATGCCGGTGGGGTCGATGTAGGAATCCAGGGTTGTCGATAGGGAAGCGTGTTGTAGTGCAAGCTGTGCGGTCTTAGGGGAGACTGCCGCTAGGACCGTCGCCGCCGTCTTGCGGATAATGTGCAAGCCGAAATGTTCCTTCTTGGGAATGCCGGCCGTGTACTGCAAGTAATGGAAGTAGGTGTAAAAGGTGGTTGTCGTGGCGTTGGTGGGAAAGATCAATTCCCGGTGGGGCGTGCGGATTCTGCGCAGGGCCTCCATTGCCGCGGGGTTCAGGTGTACGATCATCGGCCGGCCACTCTTGAACCGCTCCCCTTTCAACCGGAGGGAGTTCTTTTGCCAGTCGATTTCATCCATCCGCAATTCAAACAACGTTCGCCGTCTTAGGGCTGTGTTGTAGACGATTTCAAGAAGCGATTTCCACCATGCCGGGGCCTTGATGCCGTCAACGTCGGGCCAGTCCATTCCCGCGGTAGCGTCGTAAACGACCTTCAAGACTGCCGGGTCAACGGTGCGCGGGAGTTTGGTTTCAAGCCGCGGCGGTCGAATCCACGGCGGGCAAGCAATCAGCCCGCTTGCATCCCGGTTGCGGCGGGCCGGGGGGCCGGCCTTGTCCAGAATCGTTTGCACCAACTTCAACCGGCCGGCCACGGTGTTGGTTGCCGCTTTCAAGTGGGCCAGTTTGCCGCGGCGCTTGGAAAGTGCATCCCGGAAGAATCCCAACGTCTGCGCGGTGATTTCTTCAATCGGCGGGTCTCCGGTGATAAGTCGCCAGAGCTTCAGCGCGTTGCGGTAGCTTTCAATGGTGCGGGGCTTGTCGTCATAGAAGCAAGTTGGCAAGACGTAGGTTTCAAAGAACGTGCAAAGCGTGGGTTTGGTCGATTCGGGAATGATGGTTCCAAGCCGCTCGGCCGCTTGGCGCGCTCAAGGTGTCCGTCCACGTCGGCAAGAATGGCCGGGGTGCCGATCTGGGCTTTAACCATCTTGACCAACTGGGCCTCGGCCGTATGGCAAGCCATTTCCCAATGTTCCGGCCAGTGATTTTTCCAAGTGGCAACCGTGCGGCGCTTGAGCTTCATGGCCGTTTCGATCGTCGAAAATTTCTTGCCGAGTTTGAAGAGAACGGCCGCGCGCGCCATGAGGTCTAGCGTCGTTTGGCCGGGGTTCGATGATTCGCTGACATTGGCCGCGGGCTGCGCCGTGTCGTCTGTTTCCGCTTCCGGTGGCGTGGGGATTTCCCCACGGGCCGCGGGTTGTGGCGGGTTGTCTGTCTCCGCTTCCGGTGGCGTGGGGATTTCCCCACGGGCCGCGGGTTGTGCGGCGGTGTCATCGACGAATCCGAATAGCTGCCGGGCAAAGGTTTCTAAGTCACGATTCGCGCGGGCCGGGTTCCGTGCCGAAGTCCGGGCAACGATTCCCTTATGCTCCCACCCGCTGCGGCCTGGTCTCCGAAGGATGAAGCGATAAGCAAAGCCTTCCGTGTCCAACGTCGCCCGGTGCCAAGTCCCGCCCTTGCGGGTTCCCGCTGCCGGGCAACTGCAAACCGCGCAAGGATCTTCCTTGCCGCAATCGGCGGGGCGCTTATGCCAGTTGTGCGCGTGCGGTGTCATTCTCCCGCCCTTTGATCTTTGCGCCGCCGCATAAGGGCCTCAGTCGTTGTGCCGAGACATTCGGCCAGATTGCAAACCTCATCCAACAACGCGCCGGGGCCTTGTTTGTTGAGAATCTCCGCTAGCCTCTCCGGGCGCATGTCGGTAAGTCCCGCCAACGTGTCCAGGGTGATACTTTCCGCGTCCATAAGACGGCGCAAGTTCTCGGCCAGATTGTCGATTATGTGGCCTTCTTCGCTTGCCTCAAGCGCCGCGGGGTTCGGTTCCATCATCCGGCCGTTGTCGAGTTCGCCGCGCGTCGCCGCCGTGTCTGTCTCGCCGGTGGCGTAGATTACAAGTCGTATCGGGCCGCGCGGGTCGATGAATAGGCAACCCTCAAGGGGGTCAACTCCGAACGGGTCGTTATTGGTGGAAACCCTTTCGCCGGTTTCCGGGTCAACCGCGGTGAGGTACTTTTTCAGCCGGGCAATCAGCCGGGGCCGGGGCATGGGAAGAATGACCGTGAAGCGTTGCCGGGTGTAACGGTTGTCAATCTCGACGACGGTAGCCAGTGCAAGCATGGGGGCCTCCCTCAAGAAAGACCGTAAGCCGTGACACCCGTTTCAAACGGCGACACAAGTCGCCTAGACATGCCTTGCTCCCCGCCTATGCGGATCGACGCTTGAACATGCCTACGGATGCCACGGCCTACGGCCTGATGTCGGGAAACCATCTTAGAACCTTGTGAGAGCTTTGAAACTCTTGTCGCCCATTTGCGGGCAACTGCTAGCAATGATAGCAACCCTACGGATTCCGTCAACTAGGCCCCCTGAAAAATTTTCCGGGCCGCGGGCCGGGGGGAAACTTCCGCATTTGCGGAAGTCGGCCGGGGTGTCCAGGACCTTGCCACGGCCGGCCGCGGTGCCGATCGTCGTTGCTTGTCCTTTCGGCCGGGCCGTGCTATGCTACGGAAATCTTACGGCGCTTCTGCCGTTTCCATGCCTGGGCAAGCCGGCGCGTCATTCGCGCCGGCTTGTCTGTTTTCAGCCGGCCGCGGGTTTATCGACCTGGCTCGCGGTCCTGCCCTGTTGCCGATCGACAGCCGGGAAGCTGTTGCCGAGTCGTGCCGCGGCCTTTGCAACGGCCGCCGTCGTGCCCGTGGTGCCCGCGCCGATCGACGGCGGGAAGCTGGTGCCGATCATCCAGGGCCACGGGCCACGGCTCGCAACGGCCGCGGTCGTGCCCGTGGTGCCGAGTCGTGCCGATCATCGACCTTGCCGCGGTCGTGCCCTACGGCGGGAAGCTGGTGCCCGTGGTGCCGATCGACGCCGGGAAGCTGTTGCCGATCATCCAGGGCCACGGCTTGCAACGGCCGCGGTGGTGCCCGTGGTGCCGGCCGCGCCTCGACAGCCGGGAAGCTGTTGCCGATCATCCAGGGCCACGGGTGGCAACGGCCGCGGTGGTGCCCGTCGTGTCGATCGACGCCGGGAAGGTGGTGCCGATCATCGACCTGGCTGCGCGGTCCGGGCCTGTTGCCGATGATCGACGCCGGGAAGCTGTTGCCGGCGCTCGCAACGGTTGCCGTCGTGCCGGCCGTGCCGATCGACAGCCGGGAACGTCGTGCCGATCATCGGCCTGGCTGCGCGGTCCGGGCCTGTTGCCGATGATCGACGGCGGGAAGCTGGTGCCGAGTCGTGCCCGTGCCGATCGACGCCGGGAACGTCGTGCCGATCATCCAGGGCCACGGGTGGCAACGGCCGCCGTCGTGCCCGTGGTGCCGATCGACGCCGGGAAGCTGTTGCCGATCATCGGCCTGGCTGCGCGGTCCGGGCCTGTTGCCGATGATCGACGGCGGGAAGCTGGTGCCGAGTCGTGCCCGTGCCGATCGACGCCGGGAACGTCGTGCCGATCATCCAGGGCCACGGCTCGCAACGGCCGCGGTCGTGCCCGTGGTGCCCGTCGTGCCGATCGACAACCGGGAACGTCGTGCCGGCCGTGCCGATCGACAGCCGGGAAGCTGTTGCCGATCATCCAGGGCCACGGGTGGCAACGGCCGCGGTCCTGTTGCCGATGATCGACGCCGGGAAGCTGTTGCCGATCATCCAGGGCCACGGGCCACGGCTTGCAACGGCCGCGGTGGTGCCCGTCGTGCCGATCGACGCCGGGAACGTCGTGCCGCCTGCCATCGACAGCCGGGAATGTCGTGCCGATCATCGACCTGGCGCGGTGCCGTACCGGGCTTGCAACGGCCGCGGTCGTGCCCGTCGTGCCGAGTCGTGCCGATCATCGACCTTGCCGCGGTCCTGCCCTACGGCGGGAAGCTGTTGCCGATCATCGACCTGGCTGCGCGGTCCGGGCCGGTTGCCGATGATCGACGGCGGGAAGCTGGTGCCGAGTCGTGCCCGTGCCGATCATCCAGGGCCACGGCTCGCAACGGTGCCCGTGGTGCCCGTCGTGCCGATCGACAGCCGGGAAGGTGGTGCCGATCATCGACCTGGCTGCGCGGTGCCCGTCGTGCCGGCCGTGTCGATCATCGACCTTGCCGCGGTCCTGCCCTACGGCGGGAAGCTGGTGCCCGTGGTGCCCGTGCCGATCGACGGCGGGAAGGTGGTGCCGCGCCTCGACAGCCGGGAACGTCGTGCCGATCATCCAGGGCCACGGCTCGCAACGGTGCCCGTGGTGCCCGTCGTGCCGATCGACAGCCGGGAAGGTGGTGCCGATCATCGACCTGGCTGCGCGGTGCCCGTCGTGCCGGCCGTGCCGATCATCGACCTTGCCGCGGTCCTGCCCTACGGCGGGAAGCTGTTGCCGATCATCGACCTGGCTGCGCGGTGCCCGTCGTGCCGGCCGTGTCGATCATCGACCTTGCCGCGGTCCTGCCCTACGGCGGGAAGCTGGTGCCCGTGGTGCCCGTGCCGATCGACAGCCGGGAAGGTGGTGCCGATCATCGACCTGGCTGCGCGGTCCGGGCCTGTTGCCGATGATCGACGGCGGGAAGCTGGTGCCGAGTCGTGCCCGTGCCGATCATCCAGGGCCACGGCTCGCAACGGTGCCCGTGGTGCCCGTCGTGCCGATCGACAGCCGGGAAGGTGGTGCCGATCATCGACCTGGCTGCGCGGTGCCCGTCGTGCCGGCCGTGTCGATCATCGACCTTGCCGCGGTCCTGCCCTACGGCGGGAAGCTGGTGCCCGTGGTGCCCGTGCCGATCGACGGCGGGAAGGTGGTGCCGCGCCTCGACAGCCGGGAACGTCGTGCCGATCATCCAGGGCCACGGGTGGCAACGGCCGCGGTGGTGTCCGTCGTGCCGGCCGTGCCGGCCGTGTCGATCGACGGCGGGAACGTCGTGCCGATCATCGACGGCGGGAACGTCGTGCCGATCATCCAGGGCCGCGGCTTGCAACGGCCGCGGTCCTGTTGCCGATCATCGACGGCGGGAACGTCGTGCCCGTGGTGCCCGTGCCGATCGACAGCCGGGAAGCTGTTGCCGATCATCCAGGGCCACGGGTGGCAACGGCCGCGGTGGTGCCCGTCGTGCCGGCCGTGCCGATCATCGACCTTGCCGCGGTCCTGCCCTACGGCGGGAAGCTGTTGCCGATCATCGACCTGGCTGCGCGGTCCGGGCCGGTTGCCGATGATCGACGGCGGGAAGCTGGTGCCGAGTCGTGCCCGTGCCGATCATCCAGGGCCACGGCTCGCAACGGTGCCCGTGGTGCCCGTCGTGCCGATCGACAGCCGGGAAGGTGGTGCCGATCATCGACCTGGCTGCGCGGTGCCCGTCGTGCCGGCCGTGCCGATCATCGACCTTGCCGCGGTCCTGCCCTACGGCGGGAAGCTGTTGCCGATCATCGACCTGGCTCGCGGTCCTGTTGCCGATCATCGACAGCCGGGAACGTCGTGCCGGCGCTTGCAACGGCCGCGGTCCTGTTGCCGATCATCGACGGCGGGAACGTCGTGCCCGTGGTGCCCGTGCCGATCGACGCCGGGAACGTCGTGCCGATCATCCAGGGCCACGGGTGGCAACGGCCGCGGTCGTGCCGGCCGTGTCGATCATCGACCTTGCCGCGGTCGTGCCCTACGGCGGGAAGCTGGTGCCCGTGGTGCCGATCGACGCCGGGAAGCTGTTGCCGATCATCCAGGGCCACGGCTTGCAACGGCCGCGGTGGTGCCCGTGGTGCCGGCCGCGCCTCGACAGCCGGGAAGCTGTTGCCGATCATCCAGGGCCACGGCTCGCAACGGCCGCGGTGGTGCCCGTCGTGTCGATCGACGCCGGGAAGCTGTTGCCGATCATCGACCTGGCTGCGCGGTCCGGGCCTGTTGCCGATGATCGACGCCGGGAAGCTGTTGCCGGCGCTCGCAACGGTTGCCGTCGTGCCGGCCGTGCCGATCGACAGCCGGGAACGTCGTGCCGATCATCCAGGGCCACGGGTGGCAACGGCCGCCGTCGTGCCCGTGGTGCCGATCGACGCCGGGAAGCTGGTGCCGATCATCGGCCTGGCTGCGCGGTCCGGGCCTGTTGCCGATGATCGACGGCGGGAAGGTGGTGCCGCGCCTCGACAGCCGGGAACGTCGTGCCGATCATCCAGGGCCACGGGTGGCAACGGCCGCGGTGGTGCCCGTCGTGCCGGCCGTGCCGGCCGTGTCGATCGACGGCGGGAACGTCGTGCCGATCATCCAGGGCCGCGGCTTGCAACGGCCGCGGTCCTGTTGCCGATCATCGACAGCCGGGAACGTCGTGCCGGCACTTGCAACGGCCGCGGTCCTGTTGCCGATCATCGACGGCGGGAACGTCGTGCCCGTGGTGCCCGTGCCGATCGACAGCCGGGAAGCTGTTGCCGATCATCCAGGGCCACGGGTGGCAACGGCCGCGGTGGTGCCCGTCGTGCCGGCCGTGCCGATCATCGACCTTGCCGCGGTCCTGCCCTACGGCGGGAAGCTGTTGCCGATCATCGACCTGGCTGCGCGGTCCGGGCCGGTTGCCGATGATCGACGGCGGGAAGCTGGTGCCGAGTCGTGCCCGTGCCGATCATCCAGGGCCACGGCTCGCAACGGTGCCCGTGGTGCCCGTCGTGCCGATCGACAGCCGGGAAGGTGGTGCCGATCATCGACCTGCTGCGCGGTCCTGCCCTGTTGCCGATGATTGACGGCGGGAAGCTGGTGCCCGTCGTGCCGGCCGTGCCGATCGACAGCCGGGAACGTCGTGCCGATCATCCAGGGCCACGGCTCGCAACGGCCGCGGTCCTGTTGCCGATGATCGACGCCGGGAAGGTGGTGCCGCGCCTCGACAACCGGGAAGCTGGTGCCCGTGGTGCCCGTGCCGATCGACGGCGGGAACGTCGTGCCGATCATCCAGGGCCACGGCTCGCAACGGTGCCCGTGGTGCCCGTCGTGCCGATCGACGGCGGGAAGCTGGTGCCGATCATCGACCTGGCTGCGCGGTCCTGCCCTGTTGCCGATCGACGGCGGGAAGGTGGTGCCCGTCGTGCCCGTGGTGCCGATCGACGCCGGGAACGTCGTGCCCGTGGTGCCCGTGCCGATCGACGCCGGGAAGCTGGTGCCGATCATCGACCTGGCTGCGCGGTCCGGGCCTGTTGCCGATGATCGACGGCGGGAACGTCGTGCCGCGCCTCGACAGCCGGGAACGTCGTGCCCGTCGTGCCGAGTCGTGCCCGTGCCGATCGACAGCCGGGAAGCTGGTGCCGAGTCGTGCCGGTGCTGGCAACGGCCGCGGTGGTGCCGGTCGTGTCGATTGACAACCGGGAAGGTGGTGCCGATCATCGACCTAGCTGCGCGGTCCTGCCCTGTTGCCGATGATTGACGGCGGGAAGCTGGTGCCCGTCGTGCCGGCCGTGCCGATCGACGGCGGGAACGTCGTGCCGATCATCCAGGGCCACGGCTCGCAACGGCCGCGGTGGTGCCGGTCGTGCCGGCCGTGCCGGCCGTGCCGGCCGTGCCGATCGACGCCGGGAAGCTGTTGCCGATCATCCAGGGCCACGGGTGGCAACGGCCGCGGTCGTGTTGCCGATGATCGACGCCGGGAAGCTGTTGCCGATCATCCAGGGCCACGGGCCACGGCTTGCAACGGCCGCGGTGGTGCCCGTCGTGCCGATCGACCGCGGGAACGTCGTGCCGCGCCTCGACAGCCGGGAATGTCGTGCCGATCATCGACCTGGCTGCGCGGTGCCCGTGCCGGCGCTTGCAACGGCCGCGGTCGTGCCCGTGGTGCCGAGTCGTGCCGATCATCGACCTTGCCGCGGTCCTGCCCTACGGCGGGAAGCTGGTGCCCGTGGTGCCCGTGCCGATCGACGGCGGGAAGGTGGTGCCGCGCCTCGACAGCCGGGAACGTCGTGCCGGCCGTGCCGATCATCGACCTTGCCGCGGTCCTGCCCTACGGCGGGAAGCTGTTGCCGATCATCGACCTGGCTGCGCGGTGCCCGTCGTGCCGGCCGTGTCGATCATCGACCTTGCCGCGGTCGTGCCCTACGGCGGGAAGCTGGTGCCCGTGGTGCCGATCGACGCCGGGAAGCTGTTGCCGATCATCCAGGGCCACGGCTTGCAACGGCCGCGGTGGTGCCCGTGGTGCCGGCCGCGCCTCGACAGCCGGGAAGCTGTTGCCGATCATCCAGGGCCACGGCTCGCAACGGCCGCGGTGGTGCCCGTCGTGTCGATCGACGCCGGGAAGGTGGTGCCGATCATCGACCTGGCTGCGCGGTCCGGGCCTGTTGCCGATGATCGACGCCGGGAAGGTGGTGCCGATCATCGACCTGGCTGCGCGGTCCGGGCCTGTTGCCGATGATCGACGCCGGGAAGCTGTTGCCGGCTCGCAACGGTTGCCGTCGTGCCGGCCGTGCCGATCGACAGCCGGGAACGTCGTGCCGATCATCCAGGGCCACGGGTGGCAACGGCCGCCGTCGTGCCCGTGGTGCCGATCGACGCCGGGAAGCTGTTGCCGATCATCGGCCTGGCTGCGCGGTCCGGGCCTGTTGCCGATGATCGACGGCGGGAAGCTGGTGCCGAGTCGTGCCCGTGCCGATCGACGCCGGGAACGTCGTGCCGATCATCCAGGGCCACGGCTCGCAACGGCCGCGGTCGTGCCCGTGGTGCCCGTCGTGCCGATCGACAACCGGGAACGTCGTGCCGGCCGTGCCGATCGACAGCCGGGAAGCTGTTGCCGATCATCCAGGGCCACGGGTGGCAACGGCCGCGGTGGTGCCCGTCGTGCCGGCCGTGCCGATCATCGACCTTGCCGCGGTCCTGCCCGACGGCGGGAAGCTGTTGCCGATCATCGACCTGGCTGCGCGGTCCGGGCCGGTTGCCGATGATCGACGGCGGGAAGCTGGTGCCGAGTCGTGCCCGTGCCGATCATCCAGGGCCACGGCTCGCAACGGTGCCCGTGGTGCCCGTCGTGCCGATCGACAGCCGGGAAGGTGGTGCCGATCATCGACCTGGCTGCGCGGTGCCCGTCGTGCCGGCCGTGTCGATCATCGACCTTGCCGCGGTCCTGCCCTACGGCGGGAAGCTGGTGCCCGTCGTGCCGATCGACGCCGGGAAGCTGGTGCCGATCATCCAGGGCCACGGCTTGCAACGGCCGCGGTGGTGCCCGTGGTGCCGGCCGCGCCTCGACAGCCGGGAAGCTGGTGCCGATCATCCAGGGCCACGGCTCGCAACGGCCGCGGTGGTGCCCGTCGTGTCGATCGACGCCGGGAAGGTGGTGCCGATCATCGACCTGGCCGCGGTCCGGGCCTGTTGCCGATGATCGACGCCGGGAAGGTGGTGCCGATCATCGACCTGGCTCGCGGTCCGGGCCTGTTGCCGATGATCGACGCCGGGAAGCTGTTGCCGGCGCAACGGTTGCCGTCGTGCCGGCCGTGCCGATCGACAGCCGGGAACGTCGTGCCGATCATCCAGGGCCACGGGTGGCAACGGCCGCCGTCGTGCCCGTGGTGCCGATCGACGCCGGGAAGCTGGTGCCGATCATCGGCCTGGCCTGCGCGGTCCGGGCCTGTTGCCGATGATCGACGGCGGGAAGCTGGTGCCGAGTCGTGCCCGTGCCGATCGACGCCGGGAACGTCGTGCCGATCATCCAGGGCCACGGCTCGCAACGGCCGCGGTCGTGCCCGTGGTGCCCGTCGTGCCGATCGACAACCGGGAACGTCGTGCCGGCCGTGCCGATCGACAGCCGGGAAGCTGTTGCCGATCATCCAGGGCCACGGGTGGCAACGGCCGCGGTCGTGCCCGTGGTGCCCGTCGTGCCGATCGACAACCGGGAACGTCGTGCCGGCCGTGCCGATCGACAGCCGGGAAGCTGTTGCCGATCATCCAGGGCCACGGGTGGCAACGGCCGCGGTGGTGCCCGTCGTGCCGGCCGTGCCGATCATCGACCTTGCCGCGGTCCTGCCCTACGGCGGGAAGCTGTTGCCGATCATCGACCTGGCTGCGCGGTCCGGGCCGGTTGCCGATGATCGACGGCGGGAAGCTGGTGCCGAGTCGTGCCCGTGCCGATCATCCAGGGCCACGGCTCGCAACGGTGCCCGTGGTGCCCGTCGTGCCGATCGACAGCCGGGAAGGTGGTGCCGATCATCGACCTGGCTGCGCGGTGCCCGTCGTGCCGGCCGTGTCGATCATCGACCTTGCCGCGGTCCTGCCCTACGGCGGGAAGCTGGTGCCCGTGGTGCCCGTGCCGATCGACGGCGGGAAGGTGGTGCCGCGCCTCGACAGCCGGGAACGTCGTGCCGATCATCCAGGGCCACGGCTCGCAACGGTGCCCGTGGTGCCCGTCGTGCCGATCGACAGCCGGGAAGGTGGTGCCGATCATCGACCTGGCTGCGCGGTGCCCGTCGTGCCGGCCGTGCCGATCATCGACCTTGCCGCGGTCCTGCCCTACGGCGGGAAGCTGTTGCCGATCATCGACCTGGCTCGCGGTGCCCGTCGTGCCGGCCGTGTCGATCATCGACCTTGCCGCGGTCCTGCCCTACGGCGGGAAGCTGGTGCCCGTGGTGCCCGTGCCGATCGACAGCCGGGAAGGTGGTGCCGATCATCGACCTGGCTGCGCGGTCCGGGCCTGTTGCCGATGATCGACGGCGGGAAGCTGGTGCCGAGTCGTGCCCGTGCCGATCATCCAGGGCCACGGCTCGCAACGGTGCCCGTGGTGCCCGTCGTGCCGATCGACAGCCGGGAAGGTGGTGCCGATCATCGACCTGGCTGCGCGGTGCCCGTCGTGCCGGCCGTGTCGATCATCGACCTTGCCGCGGTCCTGCCCTACGGCGGGAAGCTGGTGCCCGTGGTGCCCGTGCCGATCGACGGCGGGAAGGTGGTGCCGCGCCTCGACAGCCGGGAACGTCGTGCCGATCATCCAGGGCCACGGCTGGCAACGGCCGCGGTGGTGTCCGTCGTGCCGGCCGTGCCGGCCGTGTCGATCGACGGCGGGAACGTCGTGCCGATCATCGACGGCGGGAACGTCGTGCCGATCATCCAGGGCCGCGGCTTGCAACGGCCGCGGTCCTGTTGCCGATCATCGACGGCGGGAACGTCGTGCCCGTGGTGCCCGTGCCGATCGACAGCCGGGAAGCTGTTGCCGATCATCCAGGGCCACGGGTGGCAACGGCCGCGGTCGTGCCCGTCGTGCCGGCCGTGCCGATCATCGACCTTGCCGCGGTCCTGCCCTACGGCGGGAAGCTGTTGCCGATCATCGACCTGGCTGCGCGGTCCTGTTGCCGATCATCGACAGCCGGGAACGTCGTGCCGGCGCTTGCAACGGCCGCGGTCCTGTTGCCGATCATCGACGGCGGGAACGTCGTGCCCGTGGTGCCCGTGCCGATCGACGCCGGGAACGTCGTGCCGATCATCCAGGGCCACGGCTGGCAACGGCCGCGGTCGTGCCGGCCGTGTCGATCATCGACCTTGCCGCGGTCGTGCCCTACGGCGGGAAGCTGGTGCCCGTGGTGCCGATCGACGCCGGGAAGCTGTTGCCGATCATCCAGGGCCACGGCTCGCAACGGCCGCGGTGGTGCCCGTGGTGCCGGCCGCGCCTCGACAGCCGGGAAGCTGTTGCCGATCATCCAGGGCCACGGCTCGCAACGGCCGCGGTGGTGCCCGTCGTGTCGATCGACGCCGGGAAGCTGTTGCCGATCATCGACCTGGCTGCGCGGTCCGGGCCTGTTGCCGATGATCGACGCCGGGAAGCTGTTGCCGGCGCTCGCAACGGTTGCCGTCGTGCCGGCCGTGCCGATCGACAGCCGGGAAGGTCGTGCCGATCATCCAGGGCCACGGCTGGCAACGGCCGCCGTCGTGCCCGTGGTGCCGATCGACGCCGGGAAGCTGGTGCCGATCATCGGCCTGGCTCGCGGTCCGGGCCTGTTGCCGATGATCGACGGCGGGAAGCTGGTGCCGAGTCGTGCCCGTGCCGATCGACGCCGGGAACGTCGTGCCGATCATCCAGGGCCACGGCTCGCAACGGCCGCGGTCGTGCCCGTGGTGCCCGTCGTGCCGATCGACAACCGGGAACGTCGTGCCGGCCGTGCCGATCGACAGCCGGGAAGCTGTTGCCGATCATCCAGGGCCACGGGTGGCAACGGCCGCGGTCGTGCCCGTGGTGCCCGTCGTGCCGATCGACAACCGGGAACGTCGTGCCGGCCGTGCCGATCGACAGCCGGGAAGCTGTTGCCGATCATCCAGGGCCACGGCTGGCAACGGCCGCGGTGGTGCCCGTCGTGCCGGCCGTGCCGATCATCGACCTTGCCGCGGTCCTGCCCTACGGCGGGAAGCTGTTGCCGATCATCGACCTGGCTGCGCGGTCCGGGCCGGTTGCCGATGATCGACGGCGGGAAGCTGGTGCCGAGTCGTGCCCGTGCCGATCATCCAGGGCCACGGCTCGCAACGGTGCCCGTGGTGCCCGTCGTGCCGATCGACAGCCGGGAAGGTGGTGCCGATCATCGACCTGGCTCCGCGGTGCCCGTCGTGCCGGCCGTGTCGATCATCGACCTTGCCGCGGTCCTGCCCTACGGCGGGAAGCTGGTGCCCGTGGTGCCCGTGCCGATCGACGGCGGGAAGGTGGTGCCGCGCCTCGACAGCCGGGAACGTCGTGCCGATCATCCAGGGCCACGGCTCGCAACGGTGCCGTGGTGCCCGTCGTGCCGATCGACAGCCGGGAAGGTGGTGCCGATCATCGACCTGGCTGCGCGGTGCCCGTCGTGCCGGCCGTGCCGATCATCGACCTTGCCGCGGTCCTGCCCTACGGCGGGAAGCTGTTGCCGATCATCGACCTGGCTGCGCGGTGCCCGTCGTGCCGGCCGTGTCGATCATCGACCTTGCCGCGGTCCTGCCCTACGGCGGGAAGCTGGTGCCCGTGGTGCCCGTGCCGATCGACAGCCGGGAAGGTGGTGCCGATCATCGACCTGGCTGCGCGGTCCGGGCCTGTTGCCGATGATCGACGGCGGGAAGCTGGTGCCGAGTCGTGCCCGTGCCGATCATCCAGGGCCACGGCTCGCAACGGTGCCCGTGGTGCCCGTCGTGCCGATCGACAGCCGGGAAGGTGGTGCCGATCATCGACCTGGCTGCGCGGTGCCCGTCGTGCCGGCCGTGTCGATCATCGACCTTGCCGCGGTCCTGCCCTACGGCGGGAAGCTGGTGCCCGTGGTGCCCGTGCCGATCGACGGCGGGAAGGTGGTGCCGCGCCTCGACAGCCGGGAACGTCGTGCCGATCATCCAGGGCCACGGCTGGCAACGGCCGCGGTGGTGTCCGTCGTGCCGGCCGTGCCGGCCGTGTCGATCGACGGCGGGAACGTCGTGCCGATCATCGACGGCGGGAACGTCGTGCCGATCATCCAGGGCCGCGGCTTGCAACGGCCGCGGTCCTGTTGCCGATCATCGACGGCGGGAACGTCGTGCCCGTGGTGCCCGTGCCGATCGACAGCCGGGAAGCTGTTGCCGATCATCCAGGGCCACGGGTGGCAACGGCCGCGGTCGTGCCCGTCGTGCCGGCCGTGCCGATCATCGACCTTGCCGCGGTCCTGCCCTACGGCGGGAAGCTGTTGCCGATCATCGACCTGGCTGCGCGGTCCTGTTGCCGATCATCGACAGCCGGGAACGTCGTGCCGGCGTTGCAACGGCCGCGGTCCTGTTGCCGATCATCGACGGCGGGAACGTCGTGCCCGTGGTGCCCGTGCCGATCGACGCCGGGAACGTCGTGCCGATCATCCAGGGCCACGGGTGGCAACGGCCGCGGTCGTGCCGGCCGTGTCGATCATCGACCTTGCCGCGGTCGTGCCCTACGGCGGGAAGCTGGTGCCCGTGGTGCCGATCGACGCCGGGAAGCTGTTGCCGATCATCCAGGGCCACGGCTCGCAACGGCCGCGGTGGTGCCCGTCGTGTCGATCGACGCCGGGAAGCTGTTGCCGATCATCGACCTGGCTGCGCGGTCCGGGCCTGTTGCCGATGATCGACGCCGGGAAGCTGTTGCCGGCATCGCAACGGTTGCCGTCGTGCCGGCCGTGCCGATCGACAGCCGGGAACGTCGTGCCGATCATCCAGGGCCACGGGTGGCAACGGCCGCCGTCGTGCCCGTGGTGCCGATCGACGCCGGGAAGCTGGTGCCGATCATCGGCCTGGCTGCGCGGTCCGGGCCTGTTGCCGATGATCGACGGCGGGAAGGTGGTGCCGCGCCTCGACAGCCGGGAACGTCGTGCCGATCATCCAGGGCCACGGGTGGCAACGGCCGCGGTGGTGCCCGTCGTGCCGGCCGTGCCGGCCGTGTCGATCGACGGCGGGAACGTCGTGCCGATCATCCAGGGCCGCGGCTTGCAACGGCCGCGGTCCTGTTGCCGATCATCGACAGCCGGGAACGTCGTGCCGGCGCTTGCAACGGCCGCGGTCCTGTTGCCGATCATCGACGGCGGGAACGTCGTGCCCGTGGTGCCCGTGCCGATCGACAGCCGGGAAGCTGTTGCCGATCATCCAGGGCCACGGGTGGCAACGGCCGCGGTGGTGCCCGTCGTGCCGGCCGTGCCGATCATCGACCTTGCCGCGGTCCTGCCCTACGGCGGGAAGCTGTTGCCGATCATCGACCTGGCTGCGCAGTCCGGGCCGGTTGCCGATGATCGACGGCGGGAAGCTGGTGCCGAGTCGTGCCCGTGCCGATCATCCAGGGCCACGGCTCGCAACGGTGCCCGTGGTGCCCGTCGTGCCGATCGACAGCCGGGAAGGTGGTGCCGATCATCGACCAGCTCGGTCCTGCCTGTTGCCGAGATTGACGGCGGGAAGCTGGTGCCCGTCGTGCCGGCCGTGCCGATCGACAGCCGGGAACGTCGTGCCGATCATCCAGGGCCACGGCTCGCAACGGCCGCGGTCCTGTTGCCGATGATCGACGCCGGGAAGGTGGTGCCGCACTCGACAACCGGGAAGCTGGTGCCCGTGGTGCCCGTGCCGATCGACGGCGGGAACGTCGTGCCGATCATCCAGGGCCACGGCTCGCAACGGTGCCCGTGGTGCCCGTCGTGCCGATCGACGGCGGGAAGCTGGTGCCGATCATCGACCTGGCTGCGCGGTCCTGCCCTGTGCCGATCGACGGCGGGAAGGTGGTGCCCGTCGTGCCCGTGGTGCCGATCGACGCCGGGAACGTCGTGCCCGTGGTGCCCGTGCCGATCGACGCCGGGAAGCTGGTGCCGATCATCGGCCTGGCTGCGCGGTCCGGGCCTGTTGCCGATGATCGACGGCGGGAAGCTGGTGCCGAGTCGTGCCCGTGCCGATCGACGCCGGGAACGTCGTGCCGATCATCCAGGGCCACGGCTCGCAACGGCCGCGGTCGTGCCCGTGGTGCCCGTCGTGCCGATCGACAACCGGGAACGTCGTGCCGGCCGTGCCGATCGACAGCCGGGAAGCTGTTGCCGATCATCCAGGGCCACGGGTGGCAACGGCCGCGGTCCGTTGCCGATGATCGACGCCGGGAAGCTGTTGCCGATCATCCAGGGCCACGGGCCACGGCTTGCAACGGCCGCGGTGGTGCCCGTCGTGCCGATCGACGCCGGGAACGTCGTGCCGCTCGACAGCCGGGAATGTCGTGCCGATCATCGACCTGGCGCGCGGTGCCGTGCCGGTGCAACGGCCGCGGTGGTGCCCGTGGTTCCGAGTCGTGCCGATCATCGACCTTGCCGCGGTCCTGCCCTACGGCGGGAAGCTGTTGCCGATCATCGACCTGGCTGCGCGGTCCGGGCCGGTTGCCGATGATCGACGGCGGGAAGCTGGTGCCGAGTCGTGCCCGTGCCGATCATCCAGGGCCACGGCTCGCAACGGTGCCCGTGGTGCCCGTCGTGCCGATCGACAGCCGGGAAGGTGGTGCCGATCATCGACCTGGCTGCGCGGTGCCCGTCGTGCCGGCCGTGTCGATCATCGACCTTGCCGCGGTCCTGCCCTACGGCGGGAAGCTGGTGCCCGTGGTGCCCGTGCCGATCGACGGCGGGAAGGTGGTGCCGCGCTCGACAGCCGGGAACGTCGTGCCGATCATCCAGGGCCACGGGTGGCAACGGCCGCGGTGGTGCCCGTCGTGCCGGCCGTGCCGGCCGTGTCGATCGACGGCGGGAACGTCGTGCCGATCATCGACGGCGGGAACGTCGTGCCGATCATCCAGGGCCGCGGCTTGCAACGGCCGCGGTCCTGTTGCCGATCATCGACAGCCGGGAACGTCGTGCCGGCGCTTGCAACGGCCGCGGTCCTGTTGCCGATCATCGACGGCGGGAACGTCGTGCCCGTGGTGCCCGTGCCGATCGACAGCCGGGAAGCTGTTGCCGATCATCCAGGGCCACGGGTGGCAACGGCCGCGGTGGTGCCCGTCGTGCCGGCCGTGCCGATCATCGACCTTGCCGCGGTCCTGCCCTACGGCGGGAAGCTGTTGCCGATCATCGACCTGGCTGCGCGGTCCGGGCCGGTTGCCGATGATCGACGGCGGGAAGCTGGTGCCGAGTCGTGCCCGTGCCGATCATCCAGGGCCACGGCTCGCAACGGTGCCCGTGGTGCCCGTCGTGCCGATCGACAGCCGGGAAGGTGGTGCCGATCATCGACCTAGCTGCGCGGTCCTGCCCTGTTGCCGATGATTGACGGCGGGAAGCTGGTGCCCGTCGTGCCGGCCGTGCCGATCGACAGCCGGGAACGTCGTGCCGATCATCCAGGGCCACGGCTCGCAACGGCCGCGGTCCTGTTGCCGATGATCGACGCCGGGAAGGTGGTGCCGCGCCTCGACAACCGGGAAGCTGGTGCCCGTGGTGCCCGTGCCGATCGACGGCGGGAACGTCGTGCCGATCATCCAGGGCCACGGCTCGCAACGGTGCCCGTGGTGCCCGTCGTGCCGATCGACGGCGGGAAGCTGGTGCCGATCATCGACCTGGCTGCGCGGTCCTGCCCTGTTGCCGATCGACGGCGGGAAGGTGGTGCCCGTCGTGCCCGTGGTGCCGATCGACGCCGGGAACGTCGTGCCCGTGGTGCCCGTGCCGATCGACGCCGGGAAGCTGGTGCCGATCATCGACCTGGCTGCGCGGTCCGGGCCTGTTGCCGATGATCGACGGCGGGAACGTCGTGCCGCGCCTCGACAGCCGGGAACGTCGTGCCCGTCGTGCCGAGTCGTGCCCGTGCCGATCGACAGCCGGGAAGCTGGTGCCGAGTCGTGCCGGCGCTGGCAACGGCCGCGGTGGTGCCGGTCGTGTCGATTGACAACCGGGAAGGTGGTGCCGATCATCGACCTAGCTGCGCGGTCCTGCCCTGTTGCCGATGATTGACGGCGGGAAGCTGGTGCCCGTCGTGCCGGCCGTGCCGATCGACGGCGGGAACGTCGTGCCGATCATCCAGGGCCACGGCTCGCAACGGCCGCGGTGGTGCCGAGTCGTGCCGGCCGTGCCGGCCGTGCCGCATCGACGCCGGGAAGCTGTTGCCGATCATCCAGGGCCACGGGTGGCAACGGCCGCGGTCGTGTTGCCGATGATCGACGCCGGGAAGCTGTTGCCGATCATCCAGGGCCACGGGCCACGGCTTGCAACGGCCGCGGTGGTGCCCGTCGTGCCGATCGACCGCGGGAACGTCGTGCCGCGCCTCGACAGCCGGGAATGTCGTGCCGATCATCGACCTGGCTGCGCGGTGCCCGTGCCGGCGCTTGCAACGGCCGCGGTCGTGCCCGTGGTGCCGAGTCGTGCCGATCATCGACCTTGCCGCGGTCCTGCCCTACGGCGGGAAGCTGGTGCCCGTGGTGCCCGTGCCGATCGACGGCGGGAAGGTGGTGCCGCGCCTCGACAGCCGGGAACGTCGTGCCGGCCGTGCCGATCATCGACCTTGCCGCGGTCCTGCCCTACGGCGGGAAGCTGTTGCCGATCATCGACCTGGCTGCGCGGTGCCCGTCGTGCCGGCCGTGTCGATCATCGACCTTGCCGCGGTCGTGCCCTACGGCGGGAAGCTGGTGCCCGTGGTGCCGATCGACGCCGGGAAGCTGTTGCCGATCATCCAGGGCCACGGCTTGCAACGGCCGCGGTGGTGCCCGTGGTGCCGGCCGCGCCTCGACAGCCGGGAAGCTGTTGCCGATCATCCAGGGCCACGGCTCGCAACGGCCGCGGTGGTGCCCGTCGTGTCGATCGACGCCGGGAAGGTGGTGCCGATCATCGGCCTGGCTGCGCGGTCCGGGCCTGTTGCCGATGATCGACGCCGGGAATGTCGTGCCGAGTCGTGCCGGCCGTGTCGATCATCGACCTTGCCGCGGTCCTGCCCTACGGCGGGAAGCTGGTGCCCGTGCCCGTTGTGCCGGCGCTCGCAACGGCCGCGGGAAATTTTCCCGTCGGTGTGCGCGGGAAATTTTCCCGTCGCCTCGGTCTTGTCGTTGCCTTATAAGCAATGTCTTATAAGTCGCCACGGTAACGCCCCTCCCCTGCTGTGTGGGGTATGGCCTTTTTTTTGGTTCGGCCGGCCGGCCGGATTTTCCGGGCCGGGCCGTACCCCCTACATTGTGGGGGGGTAGATACTGCCTAGAAAAACGTGCCGGTTAGGTAAAATAGGGCAGGGGAGGGTTACGCGCATTTTTGCCCCCTGGCTGCGCGGTCCGGGCTTGTTGCCGATGATCGACGCCGGGAACGTGGTGCCGATCATCCAGGGCCACGGCTCGCAACGGCCGCCGTCGTGCCCGTCGTGCCGGCCGTGTCGATCATCGACCTTGCCGCCGTCGAAAATAGCCGCGCTCCATTTGGTGCGCGCGGTCGTGCCCTACGGTGGGAAGGTGGTGCCTGTGGTGCCCGTGCCGATCGACGCCGGGAACGTCGTGCCCGTGGTGCCGGCGCTTGCAACGGCCGCGGTCCTGTTGCCGATGATCGACGCCGGGAACGTCGTGCCGATCATCGACCTGGCTGCGCGGTCCGGGCCTGTTGCCGATCGACGCCGGGAAGGTGGTGCCGATCATCCAGGGCCGCGGCTCGCAACGGCCGCCGTCGTGCCGCGCCTCGACAGCCGGGAACGTCGTGCCGATCATCGACCTGGCTGCGCGGTGCCCGTGCCGGCCGTGTCGATCATCGACCTTGCCGCGGTCCTGCCCTGTTGTCGATCATCGACCTTGCCGCGGTCCTGCCCTGTTGCCGATCGACGCCGGGAAGGTGGTGCCCGTCGTGCCCGTTGTTTTCCAGATTCTGGAAACGATTGGTCTTGCAAGTAGCGGGGGTAAGCTAAGGTTTGGTCGTGAACCGCTCCAATCGGATTTTTCCTAAAAGGCTATGCAATGACGGTAAGCTTTCGTCTCGGCAAGTATGTTGATGAATCCAAGAAGCTGACGCGCGCTGTACGCAAGGCGGGCTTTGACGCTTTGCGCCGCCTCGGGTACTTGGTCGTAAGGGACGCGCGGGCCTCGATCAAGGATGAAAAGGGCGTTTCCGATCCGGGAACCCCGCCCCACACTCACGCCGCGGGTGGGCAGAATCT
Source organism: uncultured Planctomycetia bacterium (assembly GCA_963709175.1). GTDB lineage: Bacteria > Planctomycetota > Planctomycetia > Pirellulales > Thermoguttaceae > JANXQG01. The sequence continues at coordinate 48,899 of CAVPVK010000015.1, read as the reverse complement.
ACCGCAGTCGATTCTCTACACAACGGAAGACGATCCGGCGCGGATGATTGCGGGGCCGGCCTTTACGATGGCGGAACGTCTTGGAGGGTTGGACAAGGCGGACAAGTTCCAAAAGAAGCTGATTAGCAACGCTCCCTTGTCGCGGGGCTTCAAGACAGAAAAGTATGTCCCGCATGAAATCGGGGGCCACTTCAACGGGAAGGATTTTCCCGAACGGCCTTTCATGGGGCCGGCGCTTGCGGAAGAGGTTGGCGAATTGCCGGGCCTGTTGGCCGACAAGCTAGCCCAAATTAAGGACTAACCCCGGATTGTCGCCGGTTCAATTCTTTTGAAAGGCTGTCTGCCATGCGCCGCGTTTATGAAGCAATGACGGGTTGGGGAACCTTGATAGGTTCCGTTCTTGTGGGCCTTTCGCTGGCCACTACGCTAGTTGTCTATGCGGTGCGGATGGAAGGCGGAATAAGTCACTGTACGCGCGCTGTCGATCGGCTTGAAAACCGCCTCGATTGCATTAGCGAAAACGTCGTAAAGACGCGCGAAGACGTTGCAAAGATTCAGGGCCAACTGCAACCCGTCAAGCCGATGCAAACGGCTTTGGACGGGCCGCGCTAATGCCCGTGGTGCCGAGTCGTGCCGGCCGTGTCGATCGACGGCGGGAACGTGGTGCCCTTCTATTTCATCTGAAATAATTCCCAATCATCCAGGGCCACGGCTTACAACGGCCGCCGTCGTGCCGGCCGCGCCGATCATCGGCCTTGCCGCGGTCCTGCCCTGTTGCCGATCATCGACGCCGGGAACGTCGTGCCGATCATCCAGGGCCACGGGTGGCAACGGCCGCGGTCCTGTTGCCGATGATCGACGCCGGGAAGCTGTTGCCGATCATCCAGGGCCACGGCTCGCAACGGCCGCCGTCGTGCCCGTGGTGCCGATCGACGCCGGGAAGGTGGTGCCGATCATCGACCTGGCTGCGCGGTCCGGGCCTGTTGCCGATCGACGCCGGGAAGCTGTTGCCGCGCCTCGACAACCGGGAAGGTGGTGCCGGCGCTCGCAACGGCCGCCGTCGTGCCCGTGGTGCCGAGTCGTGCCGGCCGTCGTGTTGTATTGTCCCCGCAAGTATCTTCAGTTAGAATCCCGGTTTCCCCGGTGTCTTCCGGGGCGTTTCCTCTTTTTCTACGGAAGGTGTGTTATGCGTTCTCATCATCATGGCGGTTCGTTGACGCTTCTCGTTACCCGTGCGGAATCGTTCGATGCTCTGTTGAAGGCCAATGAAACGGCGTTCATTGAAAAGTTTGACGAGTCCGCTTCCAAGTTTGCGGATGGTGTCGAAACGGTGCGCGTAGATGCGGCTGTCTGGCGTGCCGCGGCGGATATTTGCGCAGGGCTCCGCGAGGCAATCAAAAAGTTACCTTCCGGCGGTTGCATGTTGGGTGCCGGCATTTTTGAGTGAGACCGTCAACCGGCCGCGGTCGTGCCGATCATCGACCTTGCCGCGGTCGTGCCCTACGGCGGGAAGCTGGTGCCCGTGGTGCCGCGCCTCGACAGTCGGGAAGTTGTTGCCGATCATCGACCTGGCTGCGCGGTCCTGCCCTGTTGCCGATCGACGCCGGGAAGCTGGTGCCCGTCGTGCCGAGTCGTGCCGGCCGTGTCGATCGACGCCGGGAAGGTGGTGCCGAGTCGTGCCCGTCGTGCCGATCGTCGCCGGGCCGCGCTGCCGTGCGCAGAAAAAAACCGTCGCAACACTCGGAAGGTTGCGGCGGTTTCGTCCGATTGAAAATCGGGCAATCGTCCTAACAATGCTATTATCGGCCAAACGGCGCCGAAAGTCAAGTAGAAAGTCGGGCCGGATGGGATTTGAACCCATGAACCGTTGTTAGGACGATTGCCCAATTATCAATCGGGTGCCTTAAACCACTCGGCCACCGGCCCAACCGTTGGAAGTCTCCCTAGACGAGGCAGACTGCCGACTTTTTCGTCAACCAAGGGGTTTTCGTTTCGACCAAACCAATTCACGGGAATCCGACGGCCGGCCATTGGAGCATAGTTGCCGCGGTTCGTCAACGGGGGGCCGTCGTGCCGGTGTCGGCCGTGTCGATCATCGACCTTGCCGCGGTCCTGCCCTACGGCGGGAAGCTGGTGCCCGTGGTGCCCGTCGTGCCGATCGACGGCGGGAAGCTTTTGCCGATCATCCAGGGCCACGGCTCGCAACGGTCGCCGTCGTGCCCGTCGTGCCGAGTCGTGCCGGCCGTGCCGATCGACGGCGGGAAGCTGGTGCCGATCATCGACCTTGCCGCGCGGTCCTGCCCTGTTGCCGATGATCGACGCCGGGAACGTCGTGCCGATCATCCAGGGCCACGGCTCGCAACGGCCGCGGGTGGCAACGGTGCCCGTGGTGCCCGTCGTGCCGATCGACAGCCGGGAACGTCGTGCCGATCATCGACCTGGCTGCGCGGTGCCCGTGCCGGCCGTGTCGATCATCGACCTTGCCGCGGTCCTGCCCTGTTGCCGCGCCTCGACAGCCGGGAAGCTGGTGCCGATCATCCAGGGCCACGGGTGGCAACGGCCGCGGTCGTGCCCGTGGTGCCGATCGACGGCGGGAAGCTGGTGCCGATCATCGACCTGGCTGCGCGGTCCTGCCCTGTTGCCGATCGACGCCGGGAACGTCGTGCCCGTCGTGCCGGCGCTGGCAACGGCCGCGGTCGTGCCCGTGGTGCCGGCCGTGCCGATCGACGGCGGGAAGGTGGTGCCGCGCCTCGACAGCCGGGAAGCTGGTGCCGATCATCCAGGGCCACGGGTGGCAACGGCCGCGGTCCTGTTGCCGATGATCGACGCCGGGAAGCTGGTGCCGGCGCTCGCAACGGCCGCCGTCGTGCCGGCCGTGTCGATCATCGAGCTTGCCGCGGTCCTGCCCGTTGCCGATCATCGACCTGGCTGCGCGGTCCGGTCCTGTTGCCGATGATCGACGGCGGGAAGCTGGTGCCGGCGCTCGCAACGGCCGCCGTCGTGCCCGTGGTGCCGAGTCGTGCCGGCCGTGCCGATCGACGGCGGGAAGCTGGTGCCGATCATCCAGGGCCACGGGTGGCAACGGTGCCCGTGGTGCCCGTCGTGCCGATCGACAGCCGGGAACGTCGTGCCGCGCCTCGACAACCGGGAAGCTGGTGCCCGTGGTGCCGATCATCCAGGGCCACGGGTGGCAACGGTGCCCGTGGTGCCCGTCGTGCCGATCGACAGCCGGGAACGTCGTGCCCGTGGTGCCGAGTCGTGCCGGCCGTGTCGATCGACGGCGGGAAGCTGTTGCCGATCATCGACCTTGCCGCGCGGTCCTGCCCTGTTGCCGATGATCGACGCCGGGAACGTCGTGCCGATCATCGACCTGGCTGCGCGGTGCCCGTGCCGGCCGTGTCGATCATCGACCTTGCCGCGGTCCTGCCCTGTTGCCGCGCCTCGACAGCCGGGAAGCTGGTGCCGATCATCCAGGGCCACGGGTGGCAACGGCCGCGGTCGTGCCCGTGGTGCCGATCGACGGCGGGAAGCTGGTGCCGATCATCGACCTGGCTGCGCGGTCCTGCCCTGTTGCCGATCGACGCCGGGAACGTCGTGCCCGTCGTGCCGGCGCTGGCAACGGCCGCGGTCGTGCCCGTGGTGCCGGCCGTGCCGATCGACGGCGGGAAGGTGGTGCCGCGCCTCGACAGCCGGGAAGCTGGTGCCGATCATCCAGGGCCACGGGTGGCAACGGCCGCGGTCCTGTTGCCGATGATCGACGCCGGGAAGCTGGTGCCGGCTCGCAACGGCCGCCGTCGTGCCGGCCGTGTCGATCATCGAGCTTGCCGCGGTCCTGCCCTGTTGCCGATCATCGACCTGGCTGCGCGGTGCCGGTCCTGTTGCCGATGATCGACGGCGGGAAGCTGGTGCCGGCGTCCGCAACGGCCGCCGTCGTGCCCGTGGTGCCGAGTCGTGCCGGCCGTGCCGATCGACGGCGGGAAGCTGGTGCCGATCATCCAGGGCCACGGGTGGCAACGGTGCCCGTGGTGCCCGTCGTGCCGATCGACAGCCGGGAACGTCGTGCCGCGCTCGACAACCGGGAAGCTGGTGCCCGTGGTGCCGAGTCGTGCCGGCCGTGTCGATCGACGGCGGGAAGCTGTTGCCGATCATCGACCTTGCCGCGCGGTCCTGCCCTGTTGCCGATGATCGACGCCGGGAACGTCGTGCCGATCATCGACCTGGCTGCGCGGTGCCCGTGCCGGCCGTGTCGATCATCGACCTTGCCGCGGTCCTGCCCTGTTGCCGCGCCTCGACAGCCGGGAAGCTGGTGCCGATCATCCAGGGCCACGGGTGGCAACGGCCGCGGTCCTGTTGCCGATGATCGACGCCGGGAAGCTGGTGCCGGCGCTCGCAACGGCCGCCGTCGTGCCCGTGGTGCCGAGTCGTGCCGGCCGTGCCGATCGACGGCGGGAAGCTGGTGCCGATCATCCAGGGCCACGGGTGGCAACGGTGCCCGTGGTGCCCGTCGTGCCGATCGACAGCCGGGAACGTCGTGCCGTCGGCCTCGACAACCGGGAAGCTGGTGCCCGTGGTGCCGATCGTGCCGGCCGTGTCGATCGACGGCGGGAAGCTGTTGCCGATCATCGACCTTGCCGCGCGGTCCTGCCCTGTTGCCGATGATCGACGCCGGGAACGTCGTGCCGATCATCGACCTGGCTGCGCGGTGCCCGTGCCGGCCGTGTCGATCATCGACCTTGCCGCGGTCCTGCCCTGTTGCCGCGCCTCGACAGCCGGGAAGCTGGTGCCGATCATCCAGGGCCACGGGTGGCAACGGCCGCGGTCCTGTTGCCGATGATCGACGCCGGGAAGCTGGTGCCGGCGCTCGCAACGGCCGCCGTCGTGCCCGTGGTGCCGAGTCGTGCCGGCCGTGCCGATCGACGGCGGGAAGCTGGTGCCGATCATCCAGGGCCACGGGTGGCAACGGTGCCCGTGGTGCCCGTCGTGCCGATCGACAGCCGGGAACGTCGTGCCGCGCCTCGACAACCGGGAAGCTGGTGCCCGTGGTGCCGATCATCCAGGGCCACGGGTGGCAACGGTGCCCGTGGTGCCCGTCGTGCCGATCGACAGCCGGGAACGTCGTGCCCGTGGTGCCGAGTCGTGCCGGCCGTGTCGATCGACGGCGGGAAGCTGGTGCCGATCATCGACCTTGCCGCGCGGTCCTGCCCTGTTGCCGATGATCGACGCCGGGAACGTCGTGCCGATCATCGACCTGGCTGCGCGGTGCCCGTGCCGGCCGTGTCGATCATCGACCTTGCCGCGGTCCTGCCCTGTTGCCGCGCCTCGACAGCCGGGAAGCTGGTGCCGATCATCCAGGGCCACGGGTGGCAACGGTGCCCGTGGTGCCCGTCGTGCCGATCGACAGCCGGGAACGTCGTGCCGCGCCTCGACAACCGGGAAGCTGGTGCCCGTGGTGCCGATCATCCAGGGCCACGGGTGGCAACGGCCGCCGTCGTGCCGGCCGTGTCGATCGACGGCGGGAAGCTGTTGCCGATCATCGACCTTGCCGCGCGGTCCTGCCCTGTTGCCGATGATCGACGGCGGGAACGTCGTGCCGATCATCCAGGGCCACGGCTCGCAACGGCCGCGGTCGTGCCCGTCGTGCCGATCGACGCCGGGAAGCTGGTGCCGATCATCCAGGGCCACGGGTGGCAACGGCCGCGGTCCTGTTGCCGATGATCGACGCCGGGAAGCTGGTGCCCGTGGTGCCGAGTCGTGCCGGCCGTGCCGATCGACGGCGGGAAGGTGGTGCCGATCATCGACCTTGCCGCGCGGTCCTGCCCTGTTGCCGATGATCGACGCCGGGAACGTCGTGCCGATCATCCAGGGCCACGGCTCGCAACGGCCGCGGTCCTGTTGCCGATGATCGACGCCGGGAAGCTGGTGCCGGCGCTCGCAACGGCCGCCGTCGTGCCGGCCGTGTCGATCATCGAGCTTGCCGCGGTCCTGCCCTGTTGCCGATCATCGACCTGGCTGCGCGGTCCGGTCCTGTTGCCGATGATCGACGGCGGGAAGCTGGTGCCGATCATCCAGGGCCACGGGTGGCAACGGTGCCCGTGGTGCCCGTCGTGCCGATCGACAGCCGGGAACGTCGTGCCGATCATCGACCTGGCTGCGCGGTGCCCGTGCCGGCCGTGTCGATCATCGACCTTGCCGCGGTCCTGCCCTGTTGCCGCGCCTCGACAGCCGGGAAGCTGGTGCCGATCATCCAGGGCCACGGGTGGCAACGGCCGCGGTCCTGTTGCCGATGATCGACGCCGGGAAGCTGGTGCCGGCATCGCAACGGCCGCCGTCGTGCCGGCCGTGTCGATCATCGAGCTTGCCGCGGTCCTGCCCTGTTGCCGATCATCGACCTGGCTGCGCGGTCCGGTCCTGTTGCCGATGATCGACGGCGGGAAGCTGGTGCCGGCACTCGCAACGGCCGCCGTCGTGCCCGTGGTGCCGAGTCGTGCCGGCCGTGCCGATCGACGGCGGGAAGCTGGTGCCGATCATCCAGGGCCACGGGTGGCAACGGTGCCCGTGGTGCCCGTCGTGCCGATCGACAGCCGGGAACGTCGTGCCGCGCCTCGACAACCGGGAAGCTGGTGCCCGTGGTGCCGAGTCGTGCCGGCCGTGTCGATCGACGGCGGGAAGCTGTTGCCGATCATCGACCTTGCCGCGCGGTCCTGCCCTGTTGCCGATGATCGACGCCGGGAACGTCGTGCCGATCATCGACCTGGCTGCGCGGTGCCCGTGCCGGCCGTGTCGATCATCGACCTTGCCGCGGTCCTGCCCTGTTGCCGCGCTCGACAGCCGGGAAGCTGGTGCCGATCATCCAGGGCCACGGGTGGCAACGGCCGCGGTCCTGTTGCCGATGATCGACGGCGGGAAGCTGGTGCCGGCATCGCAACGGCCGCCGTCGTGCCCGTGGTGCCGAGTCGTGCCGGCCGTGCCGATCGACGGCGGGAAGCTGGTGCCGATCATCCAGGGCCACGGGTGGCAACGGTGCCCGTGGTGCCCGTCGTGCCGATCGACAGCCGGGAACGTCGTGCCGCACTCGACAACCGGGAAGCTGGTGCCCGTGGTGCCGAGTCGTGCCGGCCGTGTCGATCGACGGCGGGAAGCTGTTGCCGATCATCGACCTTGCCGCGCGGTCCTGCCCTGTTGCCGATGATCGACGCCGGGAACGTCGTGCCGATCATCGACCTGGCTGCGCGGTGCCCGTGCCGGCCGTGTCGATCATCGACCTTGCCGCGGTCCTGCCCTGTTGCCGCGCCTCGACAGCCGGGAAGCTGGTGCCGATCATCCAGGGCCACGGGTGGCAACGGCCGCGGTCCTGTTGCCGATGATCGACGCCGGGAAGCTGGTGCCGGCGCTCGCAACGGCCGCCGTCGTGCCCGTGGTGCCGAGTCGTGCCGGCCGTGCCGATCGACGGCGGGAAGCTGGTGCCGATCATCCAGGGCCACGGGTGGCAACGGTGCCCGTGGTGCCCGTCGTGCCGATCGACAGCCGGGAACGTCGTGCCGCGCTCGACAACCGGGAAGCTGGTGCCCGTGGTGCCGATCATCCAGGGCCACGGGTGGCAACGGTGCCCGTGGTGCCCGTCGTGCCGATCGACAGCCGGGAACGTCGTGCCCGTGGTGCCGAGTCGTGCCGGCCGTGTCGATCGACGGCGGGAAGCTGGTGCCGATCATCGACCTTGCCGCGCGGTCCTGCCCTGTTGCCGATGATCGACGCCGGGAACGTCGTGCCGATCATCGACCTGGCTGCGGCGGTGCCCGTGCCGGCCGTGTCGATCATCGACCTTGCCGCGGTCCTGCCCTGTTGCCGCGCCTCGACAGCCGGGAAGCTGGTGCCGATCATCCAGGGCCACGGGTGGCAACGGTGCCCGTGGTGCCCGTCGTGCCGATCGACAGCCGGGAACGTCGTGCCGCGCCTCGACAACCGGGAAGCTGGTGCCCGTGGTGCCGATCATCCAGGGCCACGGGTGGCAACGGCCGCCGTCGTGCCGGCCGTGTCGATCGACGGCGGGAAGCTGTTGCCGATCATCGACCTTGCCGCGCGGTCCTGCCCTGTTGCCGATGATCGACGGCGGGAACGTCGTGCCGATCATCCAGGGCCACGGCTCGCAACGGCCGCGGTCGTGCCCGTCGTGCCGATCGACGCCGGGAAGCTGGTGCCGATCATCCAGGGCCACGGGTGGCAACGGCCGCGGTCCTGTTGCCGATGATCGACGCCGGGAAGCTGGTGCCCGTGGTGCCGAGTCGTGCCGGCCGTGCCGATCGACGGCGGGAAGCTGGTGCCGATCATCCAGGGCCACGGCTCGCAACGGCCGCGGGTGGCAACGGTGCCCGTGGTGCCCGTCGTGCCGATCGACAGCCGGGAACGTCGTGCCGATCATCGACCTGGCTGCGCGGTGCCCGTGCCGGCCGTGTCGATCATCGACCTTGCCGCGGTCCTGCCCTGTTGCCGCGCCTCGACAGCCGGGAAGCTGGTGCCGATCATCCAGGGCCACGGGTGGCAACGGCCGCGGTCGTGCCCGTGGTGCCGATCGACGGCGGGAAGCTGGTGCCGATCATCGACCTGGCTGCGCGGTCCTGCCCTGTTGCCGATCGACGCCGGGAACGTCGTGCCCGTCGTGCCGGCGCTGGCAACGGCCGCGGTCGTGCCCGTGGTGCCGGCCGTGCCGATCGACGGCGGGAAGGTGGTGCCGCGCCTCGACAGCCGGGAAGCTGGTGCCGATCATCCAGGGCCACGGGTGGCAACGGCCGCGGTCCTGTTGCCGATGATCGACGCCGGGAAGCTGGTGCCGGCGCTCGCAACGGCCGCCGTCGTGCCGGCCGTGTCGATCATCGAGCTTGCCGCGGTCCTGCCCTGTTGCCGATCATCGACCTGGCTGCGCGGTCCGGTCCTGTTGCCGATGATCGACGGCGGGAAGCTGGTGCCGGCGCTCGCAACGGCCGCCGTCGTGCCCGTGGTGCCGAGTCGTGCCGGCCGTGCCGATCGACGGCGGGAAGCTGTTGCCGATCATCCAGGGCCACGGGTGGCAACGGTGCCCGTGGTGCCCGTCGTGCCGATCGACAGCCGGGAACGTCGTGCCGCGCCTCGACAACCGGGAAGCTGGTGCCCGTGGTGCCGATCATCCAGGGCCACGGGTGGCAACGGCCGCCGTCGTGCCGGCCGTGTCGATCGACGGCGGGAAGCTGGTGCCGATCATCGACCTGGCTGCGCGGTCCTGCCCTGTTGCCGATCATCGACAGCCGGGAACGTCGTGCCCGTGCCGGCGCTCGCAACGGCCGCGGTCGTGCCCGTCGTGCCGATCATCGACAGCCGGGAACGTCGTGCCCGTGCCGGCGCTCGCAACGGCCGCGGTCGATCATCGACCTGGCTGCGCGGTCCGGGCCTGTTGCCGATCGACGGCGGGAAGCTGGTGCCGGCGCTCGCAACGGCCGCCGTCGTGCCTGTGGTGCCCGTCGTGCCGGCCGCGCCGATCATCGACCTGGCTGCGGCGCTGCGCCTCACGTTTCCTGCTGGCGTCTCGTTCGCGTTCGCGTTCGCGTTCGTGTTCGCTCAGGTTTGCGCCGCGCCTCACGTTTCCTGCTGGCGTCTCGTTTGCGTGTGCGTTTGCGTTCGCGTTCGCTCAGGTTCGCGCGCTTCACGTTTTCTGATGGCGTCGGGCGATTGGGATGGTTCATTTCGTTTCATGGTTTCAAGTCCTTGCGTTTTGGTTGGGGAGACTCGTCTAAAATCTAGGTTGCAATTCGTCATAAACAAGGCGTTATAAGTCGCCGGGGTTCAACCGCCCCTCCCCTGCTAATCCGTAGATTTACAAAAAAACCTTTACAAGCTTCCGGCGTAGGCTGGGCCGGTGTACGCGCCAGAGCCCTATTAGTAGCGGTCTGGCGTGTGTGCCGGGCCGGTATACGGGCCAGCCGCGGTATGGGGCGCAGGGCTGATTTTCAAAATCTTCTCCAATTCGCACGCTGTTTGACGCTAGGCTCGGACGGCCTAGACATCGACTTTGCCCCCGGTCGTGCCGCAGGCGCAAGCGTAGGGGCTTGGTGGGGCTGTTACACGGACGGACTATATCTAGCCCGCGCGACCCCGCCGGGAACAGGGCCCCTAGCGCGCCTTCTGGAAGGACCCGCGATACCGGGGGGGGTGGCCTGTGGGCCGGGCCGGTATACGGGCCAGAGCCCTATTAGTAGCGGTCTGGCGCGTATGCCGGGCCGGTATACGAGCGAAGCCCATGCAAGGAAAAAAGCCTTTGCCATTCCAAAGGGGTGGTTTGTTATTTTCCAGCTAACGGAGGCTTGTTACGCCCCTAAATTGTCGTGCTGATAGGCGTTTGTGCGCTGTTTAGAGGGCTGTTTTGCAGGGCTGGGCAGGGTTCTTTTATAGGGCTGGGCGCTCTCTTCCGTCGTGCCAAGTCATGCCGATCATCGACCTGGGAACGTCGTGCCGGCGCTGGCAACGGCCGCGGTCCTGTTGCCGATGATCGACGGCGGGAAGCTGGTGCCCGTGGTGCCCTGTTGCCGCTCGACAGCCGGGAAGGTGGTGCCGATGCAAAGGGAAATGAGTGTATGACACATAAACTCATTTTGCCAATCATCGACAGCCGGGAAGCTGTTGCCGATCATTCAGGGCCACGGCTCGCAACGGCCGCGGTCGTGCCCTACGGCGGGAAGCTGGTGCCCGTGGTGCCCGTGCCGATCGACGGCGGGAACGTCGTGCCGCGCCTCGACAGCCGGGAAGGTGGTGCCGATCATCGACCGGGCTGCGCGGTCCTGCCCTGTTGCCGATGATCGACAGCCGGGAAGCTGGTGCCCGTGCCGATCGACGCCGGGAACGTCGTGCCCGTGGTGCCCGTGCCGATCGACGCCGGGAAGCTGGTGCCGATCATCGACCTGGCTGCGCGGTCCGGGCCTGTTGCCGATGATCGACGGCGGGAACGTCGTGCCGCGCCTCGACAGCCGGGAACGTCGTGCCCGTCGTGCCGAGTCGTGCCCGTGCCGATCGACAGCCGGGAAGCTGGTGCCGAGTCGTGCCGGCGCTGGCAACGGCCGCGGTGGTGCCCGTCGTGCCGGTCGTGTCGATTGACAACCGGGAAGGTGGTGCCGATCATCGACCTAGCCTGCGCGGTCCTGCCCTGTTGCCGATGATTGACGGCGGGAAGCTGGTGCCCGTCGTGCCGGCCGTGCCGATCGACAGCCGGGAACGTCGTGCCGATCATCCAGGGCCACGGCTCGCAACGGCCGCGGTGGTGCCGAGTCGTGCCGGCCGTGCCGATCGACGCCGGGAAGCTGTTGCCGATCATCCAGGGCCACGGGTGGCAACGGCCGCGGTCCTGTTGCCGATGATCGACGCCGGGAAGGTGGTGCCGCGCCTCGATAGCCGGGAAGCTGGTGCCCGTGGTGCCCGTGCCGATCGACGGCGGGAACGTCGTGCCGATCATCCAGGGCCACGGGTGGCAACGGCCGCGGTCCTGTTGCCGATGATCGACGGCGGGAAGCTGTTGCCGATCATCCAGGGCCACGCCGGGAACGTCGTGCCGCGCCTCGACAGCCGGGAAGCTGGTGCCCGTGGTGCCCGTGCCGATCGACGCCGGGAAGGTGGTGCCGATCATCGACGCCGGGAAGGTGGTGCCGATCATCGACGCCGGGAAGGTGGTGCCGCGCCTCGACAGCCGGGAAGCTGGTGCCGATCATCCAGGGCCACGGCTCGCAACGGCCGCCGTCGTGCCCGTGGTGCCGAGTCGTGCCGGCCGTGTCGATCATCGACCTTGCCGCGGTCCTGCCCTACGGCGGGAAGCTGGTGCCCGTCGTGCCGGCCGTGCCGATCGACAGCCGGGAACGTCGTGCCGATCATCCAGGGCCACGGCTTGCAACGGCCGCGGTGGTGCCCGTGGTGCCGAGTCGTGCCGGCCGTGTCGATCGACAACCGGGAAGGTGGTGCCGATCATCGACCGGGCTGCGCGGTCCTGCCCTGTTGCCGATGATCGACGCCGGGAACGTCGTGCCGCGCCTCGACAACCGGGAACGTCGTGCCGATCATCCAGGGCCACGGCTTGCAACGGCCGCGGTGGTGCCCGTGGTGCCGAGTCGTGCCGGCCGTGCCGATCGACAGCCGGGAAGGTGGTGCCGATCATCGACCTGGCTGCGCGGTCCTGCCCTGTTGCCGATGATCGACGCCGGGAAGCTGGTGCCCGTGTCGATCATCCAGGGCCACGGCTCGCAACAGTGCCGGCCGTGCCGATCGACAGCCGGGAAGCTGGTGCCGAGTGGTGCCGGCGCTGGCAACGGCCGCGGTCGTGCCGGCCGTGCCGATCGACGGCGGGAACGTCGTGCCGCGCCTCGACAGCCGGGAACGTCGTGCCCGTGGTGCCCGTGGTGCCGATCTACGCCGGGAACGTGGTGCCGATCATCGACCTGGCTGCGCGGTCCGGGCCGGTTTCCGATCGACGCCGGGAACGTCGTGCCCGTGCCGATCATCCAGGGCCACGGCTCGCAACGGCTGCGGTGGTGCCCGTGGTGCCCGTCGTGCCGATCGACGGCGGGAAGCTGGTGCCGATCATCGACCTGGCTGCGCGGTCCTGCCCTGTTGCCGATGATCGACGCCGGGAACGTCGTGCCCGTGGTGCCCGTGCCGATCGACGCCGGGAACGTCGTGCCGCGCCTCGACAACCGGGAACGTCGTGCCGATCATCCAGGGCCACGGGTGGCAACGGCCGCCGTCGTGCCGGCCGTGCCGCGCCTCGACAGCCGGGAAGCTGTTGCCGATCATCGACCTGGCTGCGCGGTCCTGCCGATCATCCAGGGCCACAAGTGGCAACGGCCGCGGTGGTGCCCGTGGTGCCGAGTCGTGCCGATCGACAGCCGGGAAGGTGGTGCCGATCATCCAGGGCCACGGCTTGCAACGGCCGCGGTGGTGCCCGTGGTGCCGATTCGTGCCGGCCGTGTCGATCGACAACCGGGAAGCTGGTGCCGATCATCGACCTGGCTGCGCGGTCCTGCCCTGTTGCCGATGATCGACGCCGGGAACGTCGTGCCCGTGGTGCCCGTGCCGATCGACGCCGGGAACGTCGTGCCGCGCCTCGACAGCCGGGAAGGTGGTGCCGATCATCGACCTGGCTGCGCGGTCCTGTTGCCGATGATCGACAGCCGGGAAGCTGGTGCCGGCGCTGGCAACGGCCGCGGTGGTGCCGAGTCGTGCCGGCCGTGCCGATCGACAGCCGGGAAGGTGGTGCCGATCATCGACCTGGCTGCGCGGTCCTGCCCTGTTGCCGATGATCGACGCCGGGAAGCTGGTGCCCGTGTCGATCATCCAGGGCCACGGCTCGCAACAGTGCCGGCCGTGCCGATCGACAGCCGGGAAGCTGGTGCCGAGTGGTGCCGGCGCTGGCAACGGCCGCGGTCGTGCCGGCCGTGCCGATCGACGCCGGGAACGTCGTGCCCGTGGTGCCCGTGCCGATCGACGCCGGGAAGCTGGTGCCGATCATCGACCTGGCTGCGCGGTCCTGCCCTGTTGCCGATCGACAGCCGGGAACGTCGTGCCGCGCCTCGACAGCCGGGAACGTCGTGCCCGTCGTGCCGAGTCGTGCCCGTGCCGATCGACAGCCGGGAAGCTGGTGCCGAGTGGTGCCGGCGCTGGCAACGGCCGCGGTGGTGCCCGTCGTGCCGGTCGTGCCGATCGACAGCCGGGAACGTCGTGCCGATCATCGACCTAGCTGCGCGGTCCTGCCCTGTTGCCGATGATTGACGGCGGGAAGCTGGTGCCCGTCGTGCCGATCGACAGCCGGGAACGTCGTGCCGATCATCCAGGGCCACGGCTCGCAACGGCCGCCGTCGTGCCCGTGGTGCCAAGTCGTGCCGATCATCCAGGGCCACGGCTCGCAACGGTGCCCGTGGTGCCCGTGGTGCCCGTCGTGCCGATCGACAGCCGGGAAGGTGGTGCCGATCATCGACCTGGCTGCGCGGTCCTGCCCTGTTGCCGATGATCGACGCCGGGAACGTCGTGCCCGTGGTGCCCGTCGTGCCGATCGACAGCCGGGAACGTCGTGCCGATCATCCAGGGCCACGGCTTGCAACGGCCGCGGTGGTGCCCGTGGTGCCGAGTCGTGCCGGCCGTGTCGATCGACAACCGGGAAGGTGGTGCCGATCATCGACCTGGCTGCGCGGTCCTGCCCTGTTGCCGATGATCGACGCCGGGAACGTCGTGCCCGTGGTGCCCGTGCCGATCGACGCCGGGAACGTCGTGCCGCGCCTCGACAACCGGGAACGTCGTGCCGATCATCCAGGGCCGCGGGTGGCAACGGCCGCGGTCGTGCCCGTGGTGCCCGTCGTGCCGGCCGTGCCGATCATCGACCTTGCCGCGGTCGTGCCCTACGGCGGGAAGGTGGTGCCGATTATCGACCTGGCTGCGCGGTCCGGTCCTGTTGCCGATGATCGACGGCGGGAAGCTGGTGCCCATCGTGCCGGCCGTGTCGATCGACAACCGGGAACGTCGTGCCGATCATCCAGGGCCACGGGTGGCAACGGCCGCGGTGGTGCCCGTGGTGCCGAGTCGTGCCGGCCGTGTCGATCATCGACCTTGCCGCGGTCGTGCCCCACGGCGGGAAGCTGATGCCCGTCGTGCCGATCATCCAAAACCGATTCGCGCTGCTGGCCTCTCGTCTCGGTCTCTTTCTCGGAATTCCCCGCAAACTTCGTTTGCTGCAATTAGCGGAAAGATGCCGATTACACCATGCGCGGTTGGCGGATGCCGGTGACAATTTCCGGTTCCTTCCCATTCGGCGTTTTTCATCCAAAACCGGCAATGCTCGCAAGCGGGCGTATCGTCCATAATTGGGCTAGTCCTGTAGCGGGCCGGTGTGGATGCTTACGCGAAACTGGAAAATTGGTGTTCCCGTTTTCGCTTTGTGCCTTTTCGCTCTTCCCAAATTGAAACGAGCAAATCAGCAAGAACGTCGGCGCAGTCGGCTTCCGGGGCCTCGGTGCCGATGTGGAAAGTAACAAGTCCGCTTTCAATGTCGGCCGGGCAATCGCTGACCCACTCGCGGGAAGTTGTGCCGCGCTCGTTTGCAAGAAGTTCTATCCGCACTTCACGCAACTGGTAGCGATTGCACTTGCCGGGCTTGCAACTCCATTGACATTCGACCTTGGCAACGAATCGCCGGAGAAGTTCGCGCAGTAGTGCCGGGTCAGCGCTCGTCAACTGTTGC
Source organism: uncultured Planctomycetia bacterium (assembly GCA_963709175.1). Classification (GTDB taxonomy): domain Bacteria; phylum Planctomycetota; class Planctomycetia; order Pirellulales; family Thermoguttaceae; genus JANXQG01. The sequence goes on along the minus strand of CAVPVK010000015.1, from coordinate 33,664 downwards.
GATTTCCTCCGGAGTTGGTCGGCTATTTGTTCCGGTTCGGTTTCCGATGCTTTGCGAAGGGTGGGCTTCTTGGCGCTGGCTATCGCGCCTCTAAGGGTGTCGCGTTCCTCCCTGACGGTTGCCAACTCTTGCGCAGTTCGGCCGCGTCCGTTGTGCGAATCGCCATAACCAGCCGGTTGACCTGGCGGTCTAGGTCTTCAAGTCGCTTTTGCAACCGTTCCCCGTCGCCGGCCTTTGGCTCGTTGCGCCCTTGGAGCTTTGCCTTGATCTTTTTTTCCAGTGCCTCGCGTCCGGGTCCTAGATAGGTTTCCTTGATCTTCCAGACCAGCCATTCCAAGGCGCGCCCCGCGTTGAGGGATTGATAGCCGCAAGTCGTGTTGCTCAGCCTGTCTCGCCCGTGAATCGTGAACAAACCGCAAACGTACCTTTGGTACTTGTAGCGGGTTTCTCCCTTGGCGTTCTTGATCTGGAACGTATGGGCTACCATCTTCCGCCCACAATGCGCAGACCAGCAAGCCGGAAAGCGGATAAAGGTTGTTTGCCCTACGCCGTTGTTTCGACGGTTCCGGGCTCGACTTCCGGTAGACGCGCTTGAAAAGGTCCAGGGGAATAATACCCTCATGCGCGCTGCCTACCGCTATAACATCTTCATCGGGCTTGCGGTGCCACCTGGGTTTACCCTGGCGCTTGCCGGATGGAATAACTTCCTCGCGCAGCGCTTGGTAGTAAGAACCGCTTGCCGTTGCGCCCATCGGTTGATTCCGGCATAAGCAAAGTTGGTCAAGAGTTTTTGGACGTTGCTTCCTGTCCAGCCATTGACGCCGGGGGACGGGTAACCCCTGGCTTGCAATTCGCGTGCTAGTTGGCGGTCGGATACGTGGGCCGTATCGGCGCGATGAAAAGCGTATTGGACTGCCTCCACCTTTTGCGAATCCTCAGAGGGCAACAGGCGCAAGCGGTTCCCCTTGCTTCGCTTGTCGCCGCGTCCAAGTCGCCGGACAAGCTTACCGCTCGGGTCGAATTCGCCGCGATCCATACCATAGGGCGCACCGCCCGCGGTCCAGTCGCCGGCCTTGGCGGTGGCGATTCGGCCGCGCAGTGACTTTGCCGCCAACTCGCTAAGGTAGTCATTGCTGCCCTTTTGGTTGACGAATAGAAGCAACTGCTTTGTAAAGTCGTCTAGGTCAATCGCTCCTTCGGAGCATGTATGCAGGTTGACGCCGGCCTTGCGGAGCTTGTTATAGAAGCCGATGGCGTCCATCGGATCTTCTCGGCTTATGCGGTTCGTGTGCCAAGCAAGAACCACGGTGAACCGGCCGGCCCTTGCCCCTGCCAGTAGCGCCGCCAAGCCGGGCCGGTCGTCGGTGGTGCTGTTGCCGGTAATTGCTTCGTCGCTGTACCACTCGACAACCCGGCAACCCTCACGGGCTGCCAGTTTGGAGATTTCGGCGCGTTGCTCGGCCGGTGACTTGTCCTGTTGCCGGCCGGACATTCGGATATAGGCCGCGGCGGGTTGGTTCGGTTTTCTGCTCATGGTTTTCGTTCAACGTCCAAACTTGCCACTTTCCAGTAGCGCCGACAAATTCCCTGCTCTGCAAAATGCCGTCGGCTACCAGAGAGTCAAAAGCCGGTCTAAAGTGGTTGGGTCCAATCGTGCAAGACGGGTGCCTCGCAAGCGCTCTTTGGCTTAGCGAAGGGTTGTTACGCACTAAGGCGATAATCTTCTGCCGGCGCGCCTTCGAAAGCGGCTTGAACCCGCTGTTGGCGTGTGGCGAGTATTGCTGGGTCCCCTTCTTTGCTTAAATCCGCCGCGGAAAAGGCCAAAATATGGGGGCGTAGCGATGTAACTTGTAGCAACCTCGTTCCAGTCGCTGGTGTCCAGGTCTTCGGCCGTCCCGCCTTTTCCGAGCTTCTTCATCTGGCCCATCTTTCCGTAGATGGCCCGCTCGTTTTGCAGGAAGTTGGGCACGTCGGTCTCCGAGCACCAGCCTTGCGTGGTGTCCTCGGCGTCGATGTAGCCGCCCAGGAACTGCGCGGAGACGTTCTGGGTAAAAATGGCCGAGAGGGCCGATCCGCTCATTGCGGCTCGGACGCGTTCCTCGGCGTCGTAGCTGGTGCGGGCCCGGCCTTCGATGCGGTTGGCCTCGTCGACCAGGTCCATAAGGCTCATGCCGCGGTAGCGGTCGCTCATGTCGAGAATCTGCTCGGCCGCCTTGCGGCGGGCCTCGCTGGCATGCTGGCTGCGGCCCTCGATCATGCGGGTCACGTCGGAGCGGACGAAATAGCTTTCGCCCGCCTCGCGGCGGCCCTTCTCGTCCAGCAGGCTTGCGCCCGGCTGGTAGCCGCCGAGGATGTCGCAGGGATCGGCCTTGCCCTTCCAGGAGCGGGCGAACAAGGCAGCGCCCATGGCGACCGTCGTGCAATCCCGTTCGTGGCCGCGGACGTGGCCCGCCGGGGCCGCGCCGAAGCTGCGGATCATCTCCACGGTGTCGACGTTGCCGCCGCCGCCCACGCTTTCGCTGCGGACCGCGCGGACGCGCTTGAGGAAGACGCTGCGGACGCGGCCGATCTTCCAGTTCTGGTTGATGGCCCGGTCCACGATCTCGGCGGGCACGTCCTCGCCGGCCAGGCGGCGGATGCGGGACTGCCGCTTGATTTCGGCCTGGCGGCCTTCCTCCAGGGTTTCCTCGCGGATCCGCTCGGCCTCTTCGGCCGCGCGGCTCTCCTCGGTCACGACCGAGTTGCGGGTGACGCGGTGCATGGTCTTTTTGGGCTTCGGTTCCTCGCCCTCGTCTTCGTCCTCTTCATCCTCGTCGTCATCGTCGTCGTCGTCATCGTCGTCGTCGCGGCAGGCCTCTTCGGCCCGGGTGCGGTCGGCGGCGGAGAGCGAATCCCAGAGGGTTTGGGCCTCTTGCTCGCTGGCGTCGGCGCGGAGGCGATCGGCAAAGTTTTCCTTCGAGCCACTTGCGGATCGAAAGTTTCATGGTGGTGTCCTGAATGTCCTGAAGGAGGGAGCGGATCTTGGCCCGTTCGTCGGAGCCGATGGGGGTGACGGAGACTTCGCGAAGCCTCCACTTGGTGTGCACAAAAAGTGAGCGGTCTTTGGGGGCCGTGAAGGTGCGGCCCTGGATTTCCTGGCTCTTGCCGGCCTTGATCTCGACGGTCGCCAGGGGCTGCACGCCCCAGGACAGGTCAGTGATGTGCTTGTCGCGGACCTTGGACCAGGTGGAGTATTTGCTGCTGTCGAAATAGAGCCGGCCGACGAGTTGGTCGGCGTCGACGTGGATCTGCCGCACGCTGCCCTGGACCTTGTCCACGCTGTCGCGGCTGTGCGTGTCGCAGATCGGCACCTGCGCGGGGAACTCGGCCCCGCTCATCAGGTAGACCTCCAAGTACGTTTTCCGCGTCTTGAGGTCCATCGAGAGGCATTGGGACTCGCTGCCCAGCACGCCCTCGACGCTGTGTTCATCCAGGTCGATCGAGCCCGGCGACAACTCGCCGAAGCGGATGCGGACGTCGCTCTCCTCCGTGCGGAGCACGGCGGGGGCCGGCGTGACGGTGCGGACCGGTTTTTGAGGCCTGCCGCTGTTGCCCATCTTGGCGCAGGGCCCTGGCGACGGCCTTGTTGGCCGTGGCGATGGCGATGCCCTCGGCCTCGCCTTGCTCGGTGTTTTTGGCCAGCTCACTGGCGAGCGTACCGTTGGCGGTGTCCGCCCAGAGCTTGGCCAGCTTGGCCTTGCCCTTCAGCGCGGCGTTATGGCTGGCGGCGTCTTTGGCGGTCCACGGTCGCTTTCGCATACAGGCAACCTACGTTGCCTCCGCGGCCACGCCAGCAACTCGTTTCCAGGATCTGGAAAAGAGCAGAGAGAAAACCAGCGCGGGGCGTATTTCAGACCTTTTCCGCGGCCCGCTGGAAACCGACCGCGATGCCGTAGTGTTCGTACTGGTTGCCGGCCTCGTCGCGATCGTGCCAGATCTTGTCAAACGTGTCCCGTGGGATCTCGATGCGGCCCGGGGCCTGCGCCGAGCCGGCACCCGCGTGACGTTGTCCTCGCTCGAATCCTGGCAGCGGACATACTGGGAGTCGACCTTCACCACGCCCAAATAGTGGCCGTAGGCGAATTTCGCTTTCCCCGGCAGTGACGGCCCATAGTCCTGCACGGGCAGGATGACGTACCAGCCGCGGCGAGTGTAGGCCTCCAGGTCGTCGATCGTCATCCCCTGGCGGGCCTCGATCTCCAGGCCCAGGCTCGAAAGGTAGGCGACGATCGCCGGCGGGGACGTCGATTTCTCCACGTCCGTCCCCAATGCTTTTTTCCAGCCGTCCAACGATCGCGGCCCCACGTTACGGAGCTTGCCGGCGGTCATGCCCTGGGCCGCGCCGCAGGAATAATGGTCGTGCTGCACGATGTCCGGCGCGGGCACCTCTTGATAATCCGGGGCGGGCGGCAGGCCGGGATCGGCCGGCAGGCTGCGGGCGGTCTCCGCGTCTGGGGCGGAGGACTGAGGGCTGACGGCTGCGGGCTGCTTTCCTCCCGCCCCGGCGCCCGCGGCCTTGCTCGGATCGGGGATGCCGGGTATCGCCGGCAGCTTGGCTTGTTCCAGCCGCAGGGCGTCCCGTTTCCGGATCTCCAACACCTGGTCCGGATCGTGCCCATGCGACATGACGGCCTCGCTCCAGGGGAGCGTGCCGATTTTGCAGGTAGGTCCGCTCGGCGGTGGCCTCCTTGGTCGGGTCGACGTGCGGCGGCTTGATCCAACCCCAATGATGCTCGGCATCTGCGGGCGGTTCCTCCAGCTCGCCGGCCAAGTTCGGCTTCGCGCATGACCGTGGCCTCGATGCGGTCCAGGCCGATGCGTCCCAGCCAGCCCTGCACGCCGCCCACCGAGCCGCCAGTAAGGCTGGTTGTCGAAGCGGCAGCTCGAAGTAGTTGTCTTGGAGGAGTCGAGGTTGATTAAGCATCGCCGGGATGCAGCGGCCGCGGCCAATCTCGGCCTTTTTTCTCCGCCCGGAAACTCTGCTGGTCGCCCGAGGGCTGCGTGGGCGGCGAGCTGCTCGGCCTCGTAGCCCGGCGGCCCGAAGAGTGTGCTGGCCGCGCTCCATGGGGCGTGCCCGATTGCACGATCGTGGCGTGCCCGTCGGGATTTTTCATTTGCCAGAGGACGCCGGTCTTGGAGAGCACTCGGCCGCATCCAGCATCGCCTTGTCCCAGTCGCGGAGCTGGGCCACGACGTCCAGGCGAGGAGGCCAGCCAGGGCACGCCGCGGACCTGGTCCTCCTCCGTCGAGCTCGAAGCCGTGGACGAAGTCCTCGTAACGGACCTCGTAGAATTCGCCCGTATAGACTTCGAAGGGACCGAAGATGTAGGGCTCGGAAATGTAGTAGCTGATCGGGTTGCGGTTTTCGTCGCGGCGGACGCCCAGGGCGACTTCCGGATCGCCCAAGAATCTCCGGCGGCGTCAAGAGGCGGTGCAGGTGGACCGGCAGGAGCCGCAGTTTGACCGGCCCTTCGGCGCCTTGGGGTCGTTGATCATCTGGCGTGCCGAACTCGCCGGCCTTCCACAGCGAGCGGACCCAGCCATGCAGGATCTCGACGCCGGAGAGCTGGCGGTTCGCCCCGGCCTGCCGCCACCACTTCCGCCAGATCCTTTCCCGCTTGCTTGTTGTACTCCGGATCGCTGGACTGTGACGCGGTAGGTCGGGCCCTTCCGGGCCCACGACGTCGGTGATGTAGGTGTTGACCATCCCCTCCATCACCGGATTGGAACTGATCTCGTACTCGGCCTGGGCCCGCAGCCAGTTGCTGGCATAGGCCAGCTCGGCGTTGATGGGCAGGCCGGTGACCTTGGACCAGTGGGCCTGGTTCATGCGGTCGGTGACCTTGGAGTCCCATCGCCCCCAGCGGCCGCGGAGGGCCTCGCTGGCGTCGACGGTCCGCGGCGGCTCGGCCGCGCGGATGCCCAAGGCGGAGCGGGCGAAGGACTGGATCCGAGAGAGGAGCCCCATGTTTGACAAATCCTCTACTGGATTCCCCCCGTGCTGGAGCCGGCATATTCGTCGCCCTGGTCATAGGGAATGGGCTCCTGGATGGTGACCGGGACGGTCTGCATGCCGAGAGACGCGCCGAATTGCTGCCGCAGGCGGCGGATGAACTGGTCGATGCCGGCGGGGTCCCAGGAAGCGGACATGTCGCCGCCGCCGACGCCGGCCGAGCGGGAGATTTTGGGCAGACAGGCGATCAGCCCCTGGGCGGCCAGGGCGTTTTGCAGGGCCGTGGCGTAGTCACCGCCGGCGAGGGCGTTGATCGCCGTGGTCATGTAGGAGTTCAGCAGATCGACTTGCGACATAAGGAGTTCTTACGTCGCGGCAACCGAAGGGCAGAGAAGTTGTTTCCAGGATCTGGAAAACAGGCTAAGAGACCTAAGTCACGGATCCGTCAGGTTGCTCGACCGGGATGTCGTCTTTGAGGTTTTCTGCTACACCGCCCCATTTCATTGCCACAGCCCGCTTTTGGCACTTAGGACAACGAACCTCACGGAGGTTAAACCACCAGGGGGCGATGAGCATCGGCCAGCGGTGCTTGTTGGCACATTCGAACAGAGCATAGGGGAATCCCAGTTTCGTGTTCTGCATGGTTCGATTGCTCTTGCTCTCGGCCGAGGAATTCGCACTCCACGGCGACCCGCAGCTCGGCTGCGGCGGGGATGCGTTCCGCCTCGTAGTGTTCAGGATTCATTCTCGTCCGGATTTCTTCTTGGCCCGGGCCGGCCGCTCGCTGGATGCCTGCGTCCGGGACGAGACTTCGATCGACTCCTCGATGATCAAAGAAGGGGCCGCGAGCATCAGGGCCTCCAGGCCGTCGACGAGCATCAGGCCCACGCGGCGATAGTCGGGGTTGATCAGCCGCAGCTCCGCGCGGGCTTCACTGACGACGGCGGTGAGTACGGTTTTGGGCGCGGTCATGGCGTCTTTTCCTGAGGCAGATGCTCGATGCGGAGGGTGAGCCGGAGCCGCCCGCCGCTTGGAATGTTCGTCAGATATTGGCTATAAGCACTGGCTACCAGGCTTGCCAGAGGTTCTGTGGTCTTGCCCGCAGAGTGGAGCGAGCAATAGCCGGTGTAATCGCGATCCAGGGTGAACACGTCGACGAGATCGACGCGCGAACGTTCTTGGTTCATTTTGCTTTCGAGGTTAAGGAGACTTCGGTCCGCTGTCAGGAACCTTGGGGACAACCCTCTGTCCACAAACCGGACACGGACCGGTGTAGACGAACACGGCACCATCGGACCTTACCACGGGTTCGGGAATGCGGCACGCTTCGACGCGGTTTTCAGCGAGTAGCGCTCGCCTGGAAAACTCTCGGTTCTCTTCGACCAGCAACGCCGTCGCCTGCATCAAGGCGTATTCCCAAGTAACGGCCCCGATCTCCCACGCCTGCAGACAAGCGGCCAGAATTAGATTGTCCGCAGCCAGCCTGGTTATGTCCCTCGGACAGACGCTTCTCTGAAGAACTTCCGACGTTCTCTTGCATTGATTCATGTTACGTTTTCTCCACGCTCTTGAAAGTCTCTCCGCACGTACGGCACTTATGGTATCGGACCGGCGGCGCGGTGCGCTGCACGGGCACGTCGCAGGATCCGCACTTGGGACATTGCAGCCGGTGGAAAATCACGGCCTTGCCGGCGGTTTCCTCGGGCTCTTCTTTGCCCTGAAAGTGGAACGCCCCGCCGCATTCGTTGCAGCGGGCCACGCCGTCGGCAAACCAGGCCTTGGGGTTCGGCGCCCGCTCCACTTCCACGTCGGGACAGCCGCACCACTTGCAGTCGATTTCGTAGGGCAAGGTGTGCACGTCAGGTCTTGGCTCCAAACCATTCCGCGGCGTCAATGGAGGCGCTGCGCGGGTCCCTTCACCAGGCGGACGCCCTTCATGCTGGCGGCCACGTCGGACATGTAGCTGGCATCGAGAAAGTGGTTTGAGTCGCTCTTGATCTGAAAGTGCCGTTTGAGCTGCCCCTTGACCACTTCCTCCACTTCGATTTCGGCGGTGATGTGTTTCGAATAAGCCAGGTGTCGCTTCTGATCGTCGCTAAGCCGCTTGCCCTCGCCGGGCTGGCCGAAAAGCACCAGGCTGCCGCGCTTGTGCGGATCGGTCAGCCAGCGATCGTGTTCCCACGATTTCCAGAAGTCGGCGTCGCCGCAGACCAGCCAATGGCCGCGCGGCTGGCGGGAGAGGAACCAGCGATCGCCGGGCTTCTTGTCCGGGCTGGGCCGGACCGGCGCCGTGAAGGACGTCTTGACACAGCCGTTGGACTTGCCGAAGCCCATGTAGGGCCGGAAACTGAGGCCCAGCTGGGCACAGGCCGCGTAGATGGCGTCGGTGCGGTAGCCGGCGTCGACCAGGCTGAGATCGATCTCACGGACCTCGCCGGCCTCGGTGCGGTAGCCGGCCGCGGCCATGGTCTCCCGCCGGGCAAACAGCGCCCGGGTCAGGGCCTCATCGAGCCCTTCGTCGCTGCCGATCGTGGTTCCCATGACGTCCTGGAATCCGTAATCGATCGTGTAGCCCGTGACCAGGCCGGCGTCGTCGGCCTTCCAGGCGCGGACGACCCAATGCAGAATCACCTTGCCGCAGTCGATGCCCTGCGTCAGGAGCGTGCAGCCGGGTGGAATGATCTTCCGCGGGTAACCGGAGACCTGGCGTTGGATGCGGAAGGCCGTGAGGCCGCTGTCCTGCGGTCCGGACTCCTCCGGTGGATCGTTGTCGTACTCGGTCGAAACGGCCTCCTGCCCCACGCGGGCCACTTCATTGAAATACCGCTCGAGCGCCGAGACTTCGACCTGCGAGCCGTCGGGGAGTTTTGCCGGGTTGCAGCGGTTCGCGTTGGCCACTATCGCGCCGCGATCCATGGCCTCACGGTTCTCCAGGTAAAGCCGGTGGGCACCGCGGCCATGCTCATCGCCGGCGACCTGGTTCTCGATCCGCATGGCGACGTACTCATCCCAGAGGTCCATTCGCTCGGGCTTCTTGACGAGGAAACGAAAGCGCTGGCCTTGCCAGGAGGGCTTTTGCGTCGGATCCGTGTAAAGGGCGGAGGGGCAGTTGCGTCGCTGGATCGTCGTGAGCATGATCCTCGCTACGGCCCGCTGCTGTCCGCCGGCGAAGGCCAGCCCGCGATCGATCCGCTTTTCCAGCTTGGCCGCCTGCTCTTCCGAGTTCACGGTCTGTTCGGTGTCCGGATCGTCGATGATGATGAGGTCCGGTCGGCGGCCCATCTTCTTGACGCCGCGGACCTCGGCATCGAGGCCGCGGGTGGCGATGATCGCGCCCGCGCCTCGGCGAGCCTGGCACGTTGGGGAAGAACACCTGTTGGCCGCACCAGGAGAATTTCGAGCTGATGGCCTCGAAGGTTTTCTTGTTGTCATGTCGCTTGCCGCTAACCAGCTGGTAGTGCGCGCGGTTGGGTGTCTGCTCCAAGGCCGCCACGGGTGTGCAGACCTCGGGATAGTCGGCAGCCAGGCGTTCGTTGCTCTCGATCGCCTGCTTGATCTCGTCGAGACTGTCTTCCGCCTTGCTGCCCGTACTGTGCAACAAGAGCGCGAAACCGATGATGCCCTGCAGCACGTACTTCGTTGCCAAGCACTCGCCGATCGTGCTCTTGCCCTCGCCGCGGGAAGCTGCCAGGGCCTTGTCGCCCCCTTCGCGGATCTTCTTGCCGATAGCTTCGATCATAGCCTTTTGCTGAGCGGTGAAGTCGTACCAAAAGAGGTCGTGGAAGTAATACCGAAGCCAGGCACAATCGTCTTTTTCAAGCCGGTTGCGTCGCCGGCGGTTGGCGCACGTTGGAATGACGACGATCTTGGCCCGCGCTCGCGACTCGCGCTTTCGGCCGGCGTCCCGTTCGCGTTCGCTGGCAGCCGGGGTCTGCTTCATGGCCGGACGGACTATAGGTTGGCCGCGCCCCCGGCGGGAACAGGTTGCCTTTTTGAAGGCTTGAAAGGACCCGATGCCCCGGGGGGGTATCCCAATCATGAGGTCAATGCCTTGCCAGGCCGCACCGTGCAGTTGGCCCAATCGGTGAGAGGCACCTGGTCGCCGTTGCTCGAGTAGTATGCCACCAAACAGTAGGCGTAGGCATTTTGCGTGAAGAGCGTCAATTCCGCGGTGTCGCTGGATGGGATATCGAAGTTCACACCGGTCGCCGCGCTCGGCGCGCCTTGAACGGCGCCGCCAGAAATATCGATCACGGGCGGCATGATGGCCGTGCCCGCTTGTTGCTGCGCGATCCACAGGTGCACGTCGGCGCCCGTCAGATCCGGCCAGCCGCCGGGATTGGGGACCGGCAGCGGGTTGCCGCGCTCAGCGCGGTAACTGGCGTATTGCTCCAGCGTGATCGCACCGCCCGGCTGGACGAGCACGATCGTCTGAATCGGCGTGGTGCTGACGCGGCTGAGAATCGTTCCCAGCGCGTAGCCAGCTTGCCCCGCGGTATACGAGCCTGGCACTGTCTTGGCCAGCGGGTCGCCGCTACTGCCGCCGCCCGATGCCACCGACACCGACGGCGTCCCGCTATTGGGTCCGCTGTAATGCGTCCAGGTGATCCCGCTATCCCAAGGGAAGGTATCCGGCGGACTGCTTTCCGTCTCGCCGATCGGTGCGGTCCAGGTCTCGCCGCTGGGAAGTTGAAAGCCCCATAGCGTGCCGTTGGATGTGCTCAGCGCGGCACCGCTTGTTCCCGCCCAGACCGGATAGCTGGCGCTGGTGCCGCAGATTTCCAATGTGTAGCTATTGGTCCCCTGCGTTACCACGATCTGCCCGGCCCAGAATCCGTTGCCGGCAAGAACACCGGCGTCGGTCGGCGTGACGTAGTTGCCGTTGAGTTTGACCGGCACGGGGGCAGGATTGCTGGCAATCTGCACCGAATTCGCCAGCGCGGAGGAGGCGACGGCGGTCGTGCCATTGTAACTGCCTTGGCCTGTGAAGGTCATGCCGTAGGGCACCAAAACCTGTGGGTTCGATCCGCTGTAGGCATACACCCAGGCGTTGGTCGTGCTGCCCAGGGCCGCGCTGATATACCAGTTGGAGCCGTTGGTGGTCCAGCAGACCCAATTTTCGCCGTTGCGGAAGAACGTGTAGGGCGTGCCTGAAGTCGAGTAGAATCCCGCCGGCACGAAAGTGCCTTGGCAGACTGCCCCGCTAACGGTGAAACTGTCCGGCATGAAATAGGGCACCGGCAGAGATTGATAGGTGTTGGGTGTTTCGGGGGCGTGGCTGTTGGAGTCGAGAATCGGCAGCCCGCCGGGCGTGCCCGGGGCGTAGTTCGAGGGCAGCACCCCTATCGCACTCGCCCCGCCCACGTCGAGGGCGTCGACCTCCATCATGCCGCTGGTGGTCACGGTGAAACTGGCGATCGTGACGCCAAATGGCTGGCTGTTGCCGACCAGGGCGATCTGGTTGCCGCCGCTGCCGATTGTTCCGGCAGTTGCCCGTATCGAATAATTGCCCGCCGGCACGTGCGTGCCGCTGCCGGTCACCGAGACGCTCAGCCCGTAAACGCCGGTGGCCAAGGGCGTGAGGGATATGGTTACGCCCGTGGTGTATTGCGTGCTCGTGCCGGCCTGGTACAAGCCGCCGCTAAAGCTGCTGACCGTGGCCAGGTTGCCGCTGCCGTCCTGGAAATCGACGTCGCAGGTGAGCGTCGCGCTGGTGTACTGCTGCGCATAGCCGAGGAAAGGCACAGTCTGCGGCATGGTGGTTCAACCTTGCTTGAAAATCAGGAAATGGTGATTGCCGCCGTCGCGGTCACGCTGCCGCTGGCGACGGTCACCGTGTCGCTGCCGGCCGTGGCAGCGGCGGTGTAGTTGCCGGCCTGGTCGATGACGCCCGAGACCGCGGCCCAGGCGAACGTCGGCGGCAGCTCCATGGCGTTGCCGAACTGGTCGAGCCCGGAGGCCGTGAATGCCTGTGTGCCGCCGGGGGCAAGCGTGCTTGTGCTCGGCGTTAGGGTGATGGTCGTCAGCACCTGGTTGACGACAGATCCCGCGCCCGTGGAATTGCCGCTGCCGTCGAGGGTGGGAATAACGAGCGTGCCGCGCGGCACGCCTGGGGCATAGCCACCGCCCACCTGGCGGATTGCCCAGGGATGGATCGAAGAATCCAGGCCGTTGATCGCCTCTTGAGCGATCACGATGGCCCCCAGCTCGTAATGCGTATCGAGCATTCCCAGCAGGCTGGTGCCGGCCGCGGCGGCCAAGGCCGCCGGCGTGACCGGCGCGGGCGGATACCAGAAGGCGTTATAGTCGCTATCGAGGTATGCCCCGAGATGCGCGAGGGTCGCTTGCCCGCCCTGGACGATGCTGTTCCAGGCGACGCCCACGGCGGTCGCGATCGGATTGGTGTCCCATACGTAAGCCATTTACTTGTCCTTCTCGCTTGTAATGCGGAGCCGCTTGCGCTCGGATGTGGCGGTTGCTGGTCCGGGCCCATCACCGGCCCATGACCGGCATAGATCCCGACGCTGCCGCCGCTGGGCCCGTACTGGACTCCCCAGCGGACGGCCGTGTTGTCGAGTGTGCTAGATCCCGTGCCGCTGGTGTTCGGTACCCAGAACGTGCCCGTCGCCGTGGTGCCACCCGTGGAATAGTTTGTGCCCACAAGCACCGACGACGGAGAGACCGTGAGCGCAGTACTGCCTAGGCCCGAATAGAAGCAAATGGCGCCGGATGCCGGATAGGACTGGTTTCCGCTCCAGCTCCAGATGGGGTTTTGCGAGCCCGAGGCCGACGTCATCCAGGCGATGGCGGAGCAATAGTTAGTCCCGGCGGCATAGTACTTGGCGAGGATCGAGTAATTCGACGGCGTAATCGATAGCGTGTTGGCATTGTTGATCGCCAGGCAGCTTGAAATGAAAAGCGTATTTGTGCCCGAAGCCGACAGCGATCCGGGGCTTGTCGAGGCCGTTGAAGATACGAGCGGTTGCGTGGCACTGATGCCGCCCAAAGTCCAGTTCCCGCTGAAGGCGAGCACCTGGCATGAACAATAGAGCGTGGCGGAATTCTGCGAATGTACTCCAATCCACTGCGAGGACGACGGCGTCGGATAGAGGCACCACCAAAGCTGCGTGTATTGCCCATCGAGCTGGCCCTGGTACGAGGCACCGCTCCAGGCGTTGTTCTGCGAATCGTTGACGGTGATGCCGCAGGAACCGCCCGATTGGCAGGCGGTCTGCACCACCAGCAGCGTGGAGTTGGTGCTGTTGATCGTAGCCGTGCCGCCGTTGACGCCGGCGAAGGTCGCCGAGGTCACAAGCTGGGCCGTCGCCGCGGCGGGAAAAATCAGGGCAAGAAGAACCGCGATGGCAAAAAGTCTTTTCACTTGGTCAACCCTCCGGCATTGCCATAGAAGACATGCAGCCACAAGGCCAGCCCGATGCCCAGGGCGAGCCACTGGGCCAGGCCGTTGGTCGGCGCACAAAGCACGCGGACGGCCTCGCTGATCGTGCTGTCGGAATCGCCGCGGGCGAGGACGACCGTGTCCCAGATCGTGACCGCGGCTGTCAAAAGGCAGACGACGAGCACCACGACCCGTGTGGCAAGGTTCAGGTAAGTCATTCGTCGATCGAGTCCTCGTTGCGTTGGGCCAGGGAGCGGCGGATGTCGTCGCCGAGTTTCTCCCGGCCTGGGGCCAGGCGGTAAAGGCCAGAGCAGTCGCGCAGTAGATCGCGGTGCGGATCGTACTGGTGTTTTTCCAGCACGAACCAGCGGTCGCGGTACCCGCGCTGCACGCTGCGGCCGTGCCAGTGGTGCATCACGCTCCCGGGCACGAAGCCAATGTTTTGCTTGACCACTGAATCGCAGCGATCAGCCCAGTCGCCGATGCTGCGGCGGAATCCCAGGGAGAACCCGTCGAGGGTTGCAGTGAGGTGATCCCCGCGATCGCGATCGCCTTTGAGTGCGTTCGCCATGTGCAGGTCGCCGCTGCCGGCAATGCACACGTCCAGCAGGCCGCCGAGCTTATCGAGCGTCTCCCGCCTGGCCGCCCAGGCCAGTCCGGGATGGCCGCCGCGGTTGAACGGCTCTTTGGGCTTGCGGGCCGCCCAGAAGCCGCGCTTGGCGAAGACGTTGAACATCGAGGGCGCCGAACATTTCATCTCCTCGTTAGGCCCCAGATCGATGTACTGAGAGAACATCTGCACCACGTGGTAGTGCTGCAACATCTCGCAGGTCGCCGCGGCCCAATCGTACCGGGCGAACGTCACGTCCGAATCGATCCAAGCCACGTATTCCACGCGCTGCGTACGAACGGCGTGCTCGATGCCAATGTTTAACGCCCGCTCTTTGTGCCACAGATTCCATGGCGTGCGGAGCTGCACATGGTTTGGGTTCTTGGGGTCGGTCACGCGGAAGGGCCGGTCGCCCAACGCCACCTCGACCGTCACCAGGCGGCAGCCGGAATCCGCCACGTATTTGGCGAATTCGTTGTACAGGCGATAGCGGCTGCCGAAGCCGACTGGATTGAAGACGCAGGTTACGACGGCCAGGCTCTCGCGCGGATCGCGATGATACGGCAACTGACAGCCATGGCTGTTCGTGGCCTGTTCGCTCAACTTTGCAAAGGAATCGGAACCGACCACGTAACTCATCCTCGTCCCAATTTTCAGCGGCTGGCCGTTTGTTGATCCTTGTCCGCCTGCGGCGCGACTTGCGGGCAAGCCGGCCGATCCAAGAACTTCCTGATCCAGGCGACGTCCTCCCGGGTGACCTTCACATCGCCGCGGAGGTCGCCCAGGCCGCTTTCGATCGAGCGGAGCCGCGATTCATGGTCCACGTCGACGGCCCGGCTGGCGTCGACGTCGCCGCTCATGCGGATCTGGTAGATCACGCCGCTCGAGACCAGGCTGATCGCCATCAGCACGGCGCCGGCGACGGTGCCCCAGGCAACTAGCTTGTTTTCTGTGAATCGCATGATGAAAGCGTGGACGGTGGACAGTGAACGGTGGACAGTGAACGGTGAAGACTCTGTCCACTGTCCACCGTCCACCTCTTTTCAGGCGTATGCGTGGCCCGGGATTCGAACCCGGATTCCCGCCGGCAAGGCAGGTCCTACCGCTTAGATGAGCCACGTAGGTTTCAGGAGGCGGAGCTTTCTAAGGCCTCCGATTCGGACAGCTCCATACGGTTCCACGCCGGCGTGCCGGCAGCCACGGGAGCGGCCGCTCCGTCCGGAGTGGCCCGGCTCTCGGTCAGGCAGGCCAGACCGTTGGCGGCCGGGGTCGGCCAATCCAAGCCCCAGGAGTTCTCGAAGACCACGCCCACGGTCGAGCCATCGGGCGTGTTGGCCGGTGCTACGCCGGCGGGCAAGAGGATCGGATCGAGGAAGCACACCAGGTGGCCCCACCAGGCGATGCCGGCGGCCACGGGAACGCGGCTGAGCAGGCAGGTGATGACCTCGTCGAAGATCGGATTGGCGTCCGTCGATTCGAGGTCGTACCAATCGGGCAGTTCGTGCTGCAAGGCGTCGTCCTGCCAGCCGGGCTTCCACCGCCGCGGGTTGAGCGACCATTGCCTATCGAGGAAGCTGCTCTGGCAGGCGCCGTAGCTCTGGAGCTGTTGGAATGCCTCGGAGGCATAACCGCCCTCGTTGCGCCATCGGCTCGGCGGTCCGCCCACGCTTTCGGGCGAGAGGTCCAGCCAGGGCTTGCCGCTCAAAATTCGCCAGAGTTGGGCCGCGCGGGTCGAGCCGTAGGCCCAACAGTAGTTCAGCCCGTCCTGGTCCAGGGCCTTGATGCCCCGCTGCTTGATCAGGTCGGAAAGGAAACTCCCTTGGCCCTGCTGGATGCGCTGGGTCCACTCGCTACGCGGGATGAGGTTCGCCAGCGGCCGCGGGCCGCCCAGCCGTTCGTGGCCTGGCCGCCGCCAGCCCTTGTAGCCGGTGCTGCCGCGGAGGACGGGCGCCAACTCGTGGCGGGGATGCAGCTCGTGGCCAGGCCGCGCGGAGGCGTAGAGGCTGTAATTCGCATCGCTGATGATGAGGTAAGGGAACGCAGTCGGGGTCATATTAGAGGTGGGGGTTAGTGGACGGTGGACAGTGGGAGAAGTGGATAGTGGACGGTGGACGGTGGACAGTGAAGAGTGGACGGAAGCTGTCCACTGTCCACTGTCCACCGTCCACCTTTTTTCAGACGATCTTGATTTCCTTGCGCTGGCTCTTGGCGCTCTTCCAGGCGACGTTCGACGTGGCGAAGTTGTCGACGAGCGTGGCACATACTCCGCCCTCCAGCTCGACGGTCCGCTGGTTGGCGTGCTCCATGCGGGCGATCAATTCTTCCTCCTGCTGGGCCGCTTCCTTGTAGAGGCCGCTGGCCTTGGCCCGCAAAGCGAGCATGGCGGCTACGTCGGCTGCGAGCCGGGCGGCGGGAGTCGTGGGGTGGGCGGGATCAACGCGTTTCTTGCGGGGCGTGGGCATGTTCTTCGCTGGTTGGGGATGGGGTCGAGAGGAATCTCGCGCGGTAGGTAAAACTCCGCATAAACTTCTTGAACTGCTTGCGGAGCGTGCGGTATTGCTCGTGGGTCAACTTCCGCTCGTAGCGGAGTGGATTTCCTTGGGCATGCTGCAGCGGCACCAGTCGCTTGCGGTCCGCGCTGGGCCCGCATGATCGCGCGGCCCGACGACTCGGCTGCTTCTACGGCTTGTATTGGCAATGGACGTTCTTCCACCAGCCTGTCTCCGACATGGCATAAGTCCGCGCCTTGAGCAGACGCCGGGCCCGGCAGACCGCCGCGCCGGGCGTGCGTCGTGATCTCCAGCGTGCCGAAGCCATCGATCCCGATGCGATAATTCCCAGGCTTGTTCTTGCTCATTGGCTCGCCGGAGTGAAATCGAGGTAGTAGGACTTTCCCAGTTCGAAACACTCCGCCGCGGACGGGTTGTTGACGTACATCCGCAACTCGCCTGAAGGCGTGTAGCGGTGGAAGAGCTGGTTCTCGGGAATGCTGCCGTCGGCGCAGACCGGTTCCAGAAACAACTCGGCCGCCTCCGGGTTGCCGGCGGTCCTCACAATGCGGCTGAGCTTGAACTTGGCACGAACGTTCATCGGATGGAAGGGAAAACGGGTGAAAGGAACTGGATCGGTCGCCCGCTCAACGTGCGAAGAATCGTCGCCGTGGCGTTTCCGGGTTGGGGCAATGGCCATTGGCGCACGGTGAAGGACCGGCCGCCGGAGGGTTGGGCTTGGAGGTGCCAACTTTCTGCGGCGGCGCGATCCCAGGATGCAGGCCGGAGGCGATGGCGTGATAGACGAGGGCGTATTTCTCCATGTGCTCCGGCGTCAGCTTGCCCGCGCACTGCTGGGCGTCGATCCAGCCGGCGACAGCCGCGGTGAATCCCTTGAAACTTTCCAGGCTCTTGGCGTCAAAACTGGCCAAGAGATGCGTCCCGGTGGCGAGCTGCAATTGGAGCGGACTGACGATCGTGCCGGCGTCGACCTGGGTGGCGAGGGCCTCATAGCCTGCGGCCATCTTCGTCACCTCGTCGGCCGGTATGCCGGCGATCGCCGCCACGGTGGCCTGGCTGAGGGTGCTGAGCGGCAGATCGGTCGCTGGGGCTGGGCGGGGCGCCACAGAGCTGCCCGCGGCCGTCACGCTCAACGCCACGTTCCCGTAGTAGATCCCGCCCGAGGCACCGTCGCTTTCTGCCCACAGCACGCCGACGGTGCCGTTGGACTGATTCAGGACCGTAAAGCCTTTCCAGGGCATGCTGGAGTTGCTGGTGATGACCAGGCTCGGCGTCAGGCCGGAGGCCGACGCCGATACTACCAGGCCGGGCGTCTGAGCGCGGGCCGCAAAGCACCAGCAGAGGGCAATTAGCATGATGACCGAGAGGATGACGACGATCGGCAACGGACTGTCTTTTCGTTTCTTCATGGTTTCTCCAAATTTGAGAGGCAAAGGGAAGGCGGCAGGCGGCGTTGCCGGAGCCTTGCTTGCAGTAAACTGGCCTGAAGCTCGCCCGCCGTCTTCCGTTTGCATCTCAGGTCTCAATCAGGTTGGCTGCCTCGTTGCGGGCCTGGCGGGCCAGCGCCATGCCGCGTTGCAGGCGTTTACCGGCCCCGAGGGCGTCGGTGACAAAGTCGAGAAAAAACACGTTCAGCAGGTTCAAGATTGCTGATTCGTACGCCTGTTGAATGAGTTCGGCGTCGCTGAGCGGCTCCATCATTCGTAGCTCCTCTGCCGCGTATGCTGGGCATGGATGGCGGCGTCCTCGCGGACGTAGCGGTTCCAGGCCCGCCAATCGAAGCAATGCCCGAAGGCCAGGTGGCAGCCGTGCTTGTTGCAGAGGGGGATCAAGTTCTCGGCATCCAGCTCTTTGGCCGGGTCGACGTGCACGGGCACCACGTGGTGCGGTTCGACTTCCTCGCTGCTGCCGCAGACCGCGCAGTGCGGATGCAGGGTCAAGAACTTCCGCCGCAAAGCCGGCCATTTTCCGGACCGGGGCACGGAGTACTTCGGCGGGCTGCGGCGAAAGCCGAAGAGGCCCAGGAGCTCTCCCACCAGGTCCTCGATCAGAAGCGAGGCCGCCAGGAGCACCAGGCCGGCGAGGCCAATCAGAAAGAGCGTGGAGGGTTGCATGGGCTATAAAGGCCAGAGGTCGGAGGTCAGAGTTCGACCTCTGATCTCTTGACCTCTGACTTCCGTTTGTGCCCCCTGGCCGGACGCCTTTAACTGCGGCTTCTCCGAGACA
Organism: uncultured Planctomycetia bacterium; assembly: GCA_963709175.1. Classification (GTDB taxonomy): domain Bacteria; phylum Planctomycetota; class Planctomycetia; order Pirellulales; family Thermoguttaceae; genus JANXQG01. Next base: position 14,927 of record CAVPVK010000015.1, on the reverse strand, counting down.
ACAGGGGGCGGGGACAATCGGCCGGCGGATGAGCCACCGGCGCTAAACCGCGGTTCAGGTCGTGGCGGGATCGGCGGGCGTGGTCGGCGTCACGCCGAAGGCCGCCAGCAATTCCAGGACGACGGGCCAGCTTGGTCAGGGCCTCGGCGAGGGCGGCGATGATCGCACCGTTGGCGCCGACGGGGGACGCGCTCGAGCTGGCCGCGCAGGCGGGCTTGCCTTCCTGGCAGTCCGGCGTGTCGACGTCGAAGCTGGCGACGGGCTGGACGATCAAGATTTTTGTGAGCATGGAAACAATTCCTAGGGTTGAAGCGATTACGGGGGCGGCTCAATTTGCCCTACGGGAAAACTCTAGGTTGCCGTTTCGCAACGTGCAAACCCTCTGCGTGGAATTTGGGCGGCGGCTGCACAGTTTCTAGACGCACGATGCCGAAATGCAACGCGGGGAGCGTTTGGTGAACGCAAGGTCATGAAAGTTACGGCTTCTTTCATGACCTTTTTTCCGCTCCAAAACAACCCGGCGGTCGCCGCCGGCGCTTTCGCACCGATGCATAGGACCCTCTCCTCTGGTCCAATCCTTCCGGGAAAGCGCCGGCGGCGGCTGATGTGGAGTGCATCGGATGGCCAGTGATGCCCAGATCGTTGCTTCTATGCATGTTCCCGCCAAAGCGGGGGCCTTTTCCGCTCCACTCTCGGAGCCTGCCCAATTCGCTACGATCGGCGCCCAGGTCAATTACGAAGTCACCCGCCTGGCCGGCAGCACGGGCAAGGTGAAGCTCAAGGAGGTTGCCGCCTCCGAAAAGCAGATCACCAAGGAGCGAGTACTCGAGGAGGTCCGCCGCGCCGACCTCCGCCCCCTGTGGATCGGTCGCTATGCCCACCTCTGGGCTGCCACCCAGCCCGATCGCCTGGAAGCCCTCAAGGAATTGCGGGCCGACATGGTCCGCGAGCACTACCTGTCCGCCGCCGCCCGCCTGGACGGCTTCCTGGCCGCCTATTTTGTCTGCTGGACGCTGGGTTGGGACGATGCCCAATCTCTGGTATTCGATGCGATCAAGCAATTGCGGCGACTCGTGGCGTTCAGCGTGGCGACAGGCGAGTACCAGTTCCGTCGGCAGTGCGAGCGGCCGGCCCGGGCGCTGTGGGCCCGCATGGTCCGCACGCGGATGTCGGCGGCCGCGGTGAGGGCCGAGGTCGAGCGGATCCGGCCGGCGAAGAGCAACCCCAAGATCCACGGCCGCGCTGGCGCCGCGGCAAAGCTCTTCAAGCAGCTCAGGACCTGGCGGAGCCAAGAGGACCTCTTGCAGGCCCTCAACATCATCCAGGAACGCCTGGCGGCGATGCGGCCCACGGATTCACAGGTCGCCTAACTCATTGGCTTACAGCCGCTTGGAAGCCGTTGTTCCGAATCGGAACAAGTCATTCGGACGCACAGTGGGACAGTGGACGGTGCACAGTGATTCGTGATTCTGTCCACCGTCCACTGTCCACTGTCCACCCTCTGGCGTGCCGGCCCGGGGAAATCTTGCTGGCGTGACGACGCTGCGGCGTTTCCGCGTGACGCGGTCGTGGCTTACGTGCGTGACAGGTCCTGGCCGCGTGTCGGGCCCGGGAATCTTGCTGGCGTGACGACGCTGCGGCGTTTCCGCGTGACGCGGCCGTGGCTTACGTGCGTGACAGGTCCTGGCCGCGTGTCGGGCCCGGGGAATCTTGCTGGCGTGACGACGCTGCGGCGTTTCCGCGTGACGCGGTCGTGACTACGTGCGTGACAGGTCCTTCTCGCGTGCCCTCCGTGGCAATCATGAGCAGCGGCGTATATTCGGCTTTTCCCAGTGTGACTGACCAGGCCATTTTTGCGGCGGTGAACTTTCGCCGCCGCTCCATGCGTTTGCGGCAGGCGGCCCCGGCCTGCATCGCCGGCGGCGTGACCCGACGGCCGCAGCCGCAAATGCAATCGTGTCGGTCCGGAGAGGATCGCTGTGACACTGCGATCGCCAAAACCCGGCCGATTGACAGGGGAACGCCGTTGCCAACCGCGCGGATCTTGGCCTCCCGGCTCCAGCCCGGCAGCGTGACGGGCTCGGAAAACCCTTGGCGGCGGCAGATTTCGGCAAACGTGTGTGACTGAGCTGATGTGGCCGCCGTAAGGATTGCCGCGTGACGATGCCGGCGGCGCTGGCGCTGGGGGCGAATCACGTGACCGCACGTGGAGAGGAATTGGATGTGCCTCCGCCGCAACTGCGTCCCCCCGCATTCACAATCCGTGATGTCCAAGCGCTGGTGCGAATACGCGGGGTGCAAGATGTCCGGGACCTGCGGCACGTTCTCGATCAGCACCCACTCCGGCCGTGACTCATCGATGACGTGCAGCAGCTCCCCCAACATTTTCAGGCCGTAGCCCGAGGGCGGGCAGCGGCGGGCCAGGGAAAAGTCCTGGCATGGCGGCCCGGCGATGATGCCTGTGACGCAACCAGGCGGAACATGGAAATCTTCGATCCGGGAATTGTAGAGAGGATCGGGGCCGCGGAAGACGGTAAAGCCATTCTCGGTGAAGGCGGTACCGAAGAGATCGAGTCCGGGAAATAGGGAGATAACGATTTCCATGCTGTGACGTCGCTGCGGCATTCCTGCCGCGTGGTGATGGCCATCATCGGCGTTTCTGCCGCTAGCCGCGGCACTCGGCAGAATTGCCTAGGCTCGAGTACTCCCTCGGCTTTTTCGCCTAGCTCGGCCGGCCTCGGCAGTTCCGCCGCTGGAGGCCTGTATCGGCAGTTCCGCCGCTGGTCGACCGGCTTTCGGCGTTCCCGCCTGGGTCCTCCGCGGCATTGCTGCCGATGTTCCCTGGTCCGCAGATATCTCCGCGGCATTGCTGCCGATGGGACCAGGTCCTTTTAGATCGGCCAATACCGAGAGCAGCGCCTGGCGTTTGAGCGTGGTCATGGCGGCCAGCTTGCGGCTCCAACGCTGTTGCATCCGGCGGATGTCTTGCCGCTCGCGAAAGCCCTCACCCAAGTACCGGTAATCATGCAGCTCGACCGGCTGGGGGAAATTCATCCACAGGCATTCTTCCGCCCAGGTCCCCCCGCGCGTGATCTGGGGCCAGTGGATCAGTCGCCAATCGTTGAGCAGGTTCGCATAGAGGCCCGACCAATAGCCGCTGATCAGCACGTAGCAGCGAAGCTGCTTCAATCGGCAGAGGAGCCGTGTATGGTCCCCGTCGCTTAGCACGTGCTTGTAACGCAGCCGGCTGGCACAAGACGAGGCGAGGTAGGGAGGATCGCAGTAGACGACCGTGGGAGGCATGTTCTTCTCAAGGCAGAGGCGGTCGTACATCAGCCAATCCAGCCCATTCGCCTTCAGCAATTCAGTTCCTGGTGGTACCAACTCGGCAAGTCTGCCGAGTGCGCCCGGGTCAAGGTCCACAAGGATCGATTGCCGACACGGCCGCATCATCCGGCGGATGGCCGCGGATCCGGCGAAGGGCTCGATGTACAGCTCATGCGGCGGGATCTGGTTGATGATCCGCGGATAACTGCTGCCGTGATTCTTGCCGCCGGGGTACTTCATGATTCAGGGGTCACATTTTGGGAGAAAGGCGTAGATCCGTTCCGAAAGAACATCCGCGTAGAGACCCATGATGGCAGCCTGTCTGGCGAGACGGTCTCTTTCCTCTGCCGCCAAATCCATGCACGCTTCGCTGCAAATGAACGCATGCAGCTTCGTCAGGCGGTCTTTGACTTCGCGCCGCTCGGCGATCACTCTTTGCTGATAAGGCAAAAAAATCCGCATGGAGGCAGTAACGGTGTCGATTAACAGTTCACTTGGAATGTCCATAAAAAGTCCTTTCTTCAAAAGCCTTGGTGAGTCATCGCGGCCTCCGGTCGCGAAGGATGTCGATGCTGCGGCGATCGTATCCCATCGCGCAGGCGGTGCAGAGGAAGCTCACCGGCCGCTCCCGCCGCTCCGGCATGTCGAGGGCCTGGTCGATGCTGCAGGAATCGACCAGCACGTAGCCGCCGCAATCGAAGCAGCGGCGAGCGACGGCGACGCCTTCGATCTGTTCGGGGCAAAACTCGCCTGGTGCTGCGCAGACGATGACCAGGCTCTGCCGCGGCCATTCCTTGAGCGTGGCTGCCGTCATTTGGCCTTGCCTCCCTTCAGGGATTCGATTTTGGCATGCAGGGCGTCGAATTCATCCCGCGAGTGTTCGCGGGATTCGTGCGAGCGTTCCGGTCCCATGATCTCCGCCGCCAACGAACGGAGTCGCGCGGCCAGATCCCTGCTAAATTCGCCGTCCCTTTGGCCCAGCCGCAGGGCTTGCAGCCGATAGACGATCGAGGAAAGCCCTTCCAAGGGATCTTGGCTCAAGATTTTCCACCAGAATTCATGCGAAGCGATCGCCGCCAGCGTGTCCGGCTTCACCAGCGAGGGCCAGGCGGCGCGGGTCTTGGCATTCAGATCGGCCCGTTCCAAAACGCCGCGGTGCAATTCGGCGATCTGCAGCGGATCCGCCATCGGCGATTCCGCCGGGGGTGCCTGGTGACTCACTTTGGCTGCGGCAGCCTTTTCATGGCGTTTCTGCCGCTTGTATTCCGCGAGTTCTTCGCCATCCATCTTCACCAATTTTACGGCTTCGCGAAGCACCTTGCCGGTGAGAGGCACGCCACCCTTGAGCAGCTTTTTGGTTTCTTCGGCAATTGTTTCCATGTCCGAGTCTGTGATGGGCTCACCGTTGATGGCGGCCGGAAGGGGTCGAAAATGGTCTTCGACGTCAGGGTCGATCGGCAGGCCGTAGCGCTGTGCGATAGGGAGAAAGCGGCGTTTCTGCCGGACGGCAAGCATCGCCTGGCGAACAACCGAATGTCCGCGCTCTGCGACGATCCAGTCCTCAAAACTCTGTTTGCCCTCATCTGCCCAGGCCCCAGTTTCCTGGACGCGGATCGCCGCCTCGCCCAGGCTCTGCCATCCGCGCTGCAGCGTCCCCTGCGCGTTGTGATAGTCGCGAAGGGCCTTTTTGCGTTCGGTGGCGCTGGCTTTCGGCACGATGACTTCCACCGCCTGGCTGCTGACCTCGATCGGCGTGACGACCGCGATGGCCGTGGAGGGCTTCGGGTTTTTAGTCTTCGGCTCCGCGGCGCGGGACAGCTTCACAATCGCATGGCTTTGGGCGATCGCTATTGCCCTCTGGATCTCGCTGTGAGTTTCAAGCCGCAACCCGCCCTGGATGAAATTGCCGAGCCAGACCCGGTCCGGGATGGAAAGCGTGATCGTGCCGGCCAGGTGCAGGCCCCAAATCTTGCTGAGCTTGAACTGCAGGATGTGCGGTTTCTTGCCGGCTGGATCGATGGGCTTGGTAAGGAAAATTCCCTTGCGGTCGTAGGACTCCAAAAATTGCTCCACGTGCCAGACGGCCTGGGCGCAGGCCGAGGCGACCTCGACTTGCTTGTGGTGGCGGCGGATCTCCACTTCGGATCGCAGTAGTCGCAGGATTTCAGCCAGTGCCCGCCGGATCGCGTTCTCTTGGCTGTTGGCTTTTGGATGCGGCGGGCCGCCTTTGCCGGTGGGATCCGGGTCATCGGTTTTGAACATCGGCGCATCGAGCTTGATCCGCCACTGCCAGCCTTCGCCCTGCGGCACGAACTGGAACGAGGCGGTCACCTCGCAGGGCCTCGCCGGCATGTCGGGATATTGCCTGAACTTCGTCCCGGTCCGGGGGATCGGGATCCTGACTTCCTTGGCCCGCGACCAGTTCATGGCCTTGGGTTTTTTCGCCTTGGTGAGCACGGTCGTGAAAACCTCCTTTTGCCCGCGGCGGCCGCATCCCTGCGCCTGCCGCGGGACGGTCAATACCGCGCCTCCTGCGCGGCGGGTTCCGTCTGCCCTTCGCAATCGCCTTTGTGGAACGGCAGGCCGCGTTTGTCGCAGAACTTGGCGACGACCCGTTGCAGCCAGGCCTCCGGTTTGCCGACGTGGTTGGCGTCGCCCGGAGGCAGCCAGCGGCGGCGGGCGAGATTGGCCAGTTGCTTTTCCAGCCAACTCAGCTCGATGCGGTCCTGGAGCACCAGGTCGGCCGTCTTGCCGGCCACCCACCAGTCGCGATCGGCCGGCAGTCCCGCGGCCTGGTTGATCCGCTTGCGGACGTGTTCGCGGCGTTGCTTGGGATCCTGGCATGCCAGAAATTGCCGGGTCGCGTCCTGCAGCATCTCGGCGACGGCCGCGGCGACCGGGATCGGCTCCGGCGGAGGTTCGCGTGCCGGCCCCCAATGAATCCAAAGAGCCCAAAGACTCCAAAGAAGTTCCTCTTTGATGCTTTGAGGAAATACTTCTTTGTTCTTCATTGATATCATTGGGGGAATGCGCAGATCTGCGCGCGCGAAACCTGCGCGGCAAAAGCGCCGCTTTGGGAATCTGGGGGGCTGCGGGAAGCGTCGTGGAAAGATAGGCAACCGCCGTCGGCATTTGCCGCGTTGGCAGGCGGAGGTTTCCGTGCGGAGATCTGCGCAGCCGGACCAGGGGCGCAGGTTTCCCGCGACAACCTGCGCGGTTCCTGCGAGCGAGAAATGGTCCCGCCGTCCCCCGTCGATTGCAAGTCCTGCTCGACGGGGAACGGCAGGGGCCGCTGGGGGCTGGGATCGGGCTCGTCGGCACGCTCGGGCGTCGGGTCGTGGATGCGAAGGTCGTAGGTCCCGGCCCCGCGGTTACGATCGATGACGTCGATGAGCTTGTGCTCAATCAGGCTGTTGATCCAGCCCCAGGCGGTCCTAGACTGGAGGCTGCCGCAGCGGGCCGCCAGCCAGGATTCGGTAATCCGGATCTCGTTGACGAGATACCGCGTGCGGCCGTCGATTAGGCGGATGAGCAGATCGGCCTGTGAGCGGCTGATCACTCGCGCCGTAACCAGGGCAGCGAAGTCGCTATTGAGGGGGACAGGGCCCCCTTGCTCAAATTGTATCAGCCGCTGGACGGCCTCGGCAAGTGCGGCTCGGCGATCGCGGCCGCCTGGATGCGGGACATGAGCCGGGCCTGTTCGGTCCTGGCCCCTTCGTGCCAGAGCCGCTCAAAGGCAATCCGGGCGGTGCCCAGCTTGGCGTAGCGGGGGTCGGCATAAAACTCGTCGATGCGGTCTCGAACCATGCTGCTGCGTTCCTTCGCTCAAAAAACGGCGTCCGGACGGGCGGCACCGCCCGGACGCCTCTACGCGCTCGCCGCCGCAGTATTAGCGACCGCGCCACTGACCACGTCCCCTCGGCGGGCAAAGACCGCGCGGGGCAACGCTTTCACCGCTTCGAATCGGTGCTTCGCATGCGTTGCTTTGGACGTGACTGCTTCCATAAAAATTCGTTCTAACGCAAAGCGTCCCAGACCTCTTCCACGTCATTGCGGAGGGTCACCAGGCGGCGCATGAGGCCGACTTGATTCTTGAAGCCCAGCAGGGCCGCCTGCTGCTTTTTCGATATTTTCAGCGCCCAGACGTCGGCCATCATCGCCTCGATCGATCCCTTGGCCTGCATCGCCGGCAGGGTCGTCTTCTCGCCCCATCCCGGCAGCCGGGCACGCCGTCGGTGCTGTCTCCCACCAGGGTCTGAAAATCGACCCACTGCGAGGGCCTCAGCCCGTAGTGTTTTTCCAGGCCCGCGGCGTTCCACCAATCCAGCGCCCGCAGTCCGTCCGCGCCCAGCGTGAACTGCCGCAGGATCACCACCGCCTCGGGCACCAGGCTCTGATTGAGATCCTTGTCGGGACTCGCCAGCACGGCGCGGCCGCCGGCGACCACGGCATAGCGGGCCAGCGTCGCCAGGCAATCGTCGGCCTCGAATCCCTCGACGGCACAGGGCACGGCCAGGCTGGCGACGGCTTGCGGGGCTTCATCGAGAGCCGCCTGCAGGCCGGCAGGCTTGGGCTTGCGATGGGCCTTGTAGGGCGGATAGAGATCGTGGCGAAACTGCGGCGATCGAAGCAAGCCACGATGTGCGACGGCTGGAGATAGTCCGTAACCGCCTCGATCCGTCGGCAGATGGCTTCTAGCACGCCGTGGCCGCTCTGCGGCATGCCAGATGCAGCAGATCCAGTTGGTGGCGTCGATGCCCAAGTACAGTTTGCCATAATCATCCTCAAAACAGCGTCTTCTGGCCCGGCTGGTCGTGGCCTTCTCGGCAATGGATCCTGCCGGTAATAACTCCAGCGGCCTGGCCCCAGGGATTGGCGACGATGGCGTCGAGCCTCGCCGCCGATCGCGGCGATCGCCACGATCTCGGCGCGAGCCGTTTGATTTCCGCTCGCAGGTATGCTTCATCGCCGTTCATTTCAGGTTCTCCAGCAGTCCCTGCAAGAACTCTTGCCATTGCTCGGCCGTGATGGTCGCCATCCGTTCCGGGCTGTGTTTGCAGTTGTAGAGCGCGGTTTCGATACTCTTCCGTGCATCTCGAGCCCTTGTTCCCGGGCCGCCTTCTCTTTGGCTTTCACCGCGCTGCCCGCTCGCTTGGCTCCCATGATCAAGTCCCTCAACGAAATCTCGCCCATAACATCGCCAGGATCACGATCGCGAAGACGATCAGCAGGACGAAGGCGAATCGCGAGTCGTCCGGGTTGATCTTGAAACCGCCGCTTTTCTTCTCTCTTGGCCACTTTCCCCCTCAGTTCCACTGTGCCGCTGTCGCAGCTTGCAGGCCACGCATTGGCACGCGGAGGGCTTAACCCCGACCAGGCCCACGTGCAGCACGACCATCTTCTTGCCGGTCTGCTTTTCCAATTCCAGCTTCACCAATTCCACCAGCCGCAGTGCCTCCTCTTTGCTCACCGCGGCGGGCGGGGCCGTTTCCGTGGTCACCCCCAGAAACTTCTTGATCGATTCCTTCAGTTTCGCTAACGCATCCATCGCACACTCCTTGCTGAAAAAGAGTGGACAGTGAACGGTGAACGGTGGACAGATTTTGCCCACCCTCTTTCCGTCCACTGTCCACCGTCCACCGTCCACTCAGGTTCTCCGCCGGCTCACGATCCGGCGGAACTCCGCGTACAATCGTTCCGGCCTCCGCAACTCCGCTTCCACGGGCGGGGGCCAATCGAAACCTTCCACGGCGGGAAGGCGGTATTTCTCCAACAGCCGCGGCAGCCGCCGCAGGACGTCGAGGTAGTGCTTGTAGACGACGCCGCCGCCGTGGCCCAGTTGGGCCGATTCCGCCACCGGATCCCGCTTGTAGAGCCAGGTGGAGGTCAGCCGCCGCAGCGACTGGTGCCGCTTCTCGCTGGGATCGCGGTGTTCGTTCGGCGTGCACTCCCGCACGAGCTCGTGCCAGTGGCTCTTGGAATAGGGCCAGCCGGCCAGCCGCATCTCGGCGCCGGGCGGGGCCTCGTCGAACAACGTCCGCTGCTGCGCCCCGGCATGCAGGGCCGCCACGATCCCCAGCCGCCTGGCTGGAGAGGTAGAGGATCCGCGGGGCGTGCGTCTTGGTCTTGGGCAACAGCAGCCAATGTCCCTCCAGATCGCTCAGGCGGGCCCCCAGGGCCTCTCCCAGCCGCATCCCCGTGCAGAGGATCAATGCCTGCACCAGCACCACGCGGCGACGCTGCGGCGACGGCGCGACCGTGCGCAGACAATCCAGCCACCACTGGGCCACGGTGCTTCGCGCCGGGACCAGCGGCGGCGGCAGGGCCAGGTTGGGCCGATCGCGGCGATCCAGGCCGGTGGGCAGGCCCAGCCAGGCCAAGAGCGGCCCCACGTCCCGCCAGTAGCTGCCGATGGTCTGCTCGCCCCGCAGCTCGCCCGCCGGCGATCGCCGCGGCGGATGGGCCAGGAACCAGCCCACGTTGGCCGCGTTGAACAGTTTGGGCAGCCGGCCCTTGCGCCCCGCGCTGGGCGTCCGGCGGAGCCAATCGAGGTAGCGGGCCGCGGTATCCTCCGGCAATTCGCGGACTGGGCAATCGCAGGTGAGGAACTCGATGAATGACCAGAAGTGCGGCCGCTTGTCGTCGAGGGTCCGGGGCGACAGGCCCCGCGCCGCCTCGGCCTGCATGAACTGGCCGATGGCTTCGCTGACGTGCAAGGTTTGGGCCGTGCGTGCCGAGGTGGTGATGGGAACTACAGGCGACGTCCGTGTCGTTCCCACGCTCGTTTGAAACAGCATAGTGAGAAACACCTTTCACAGGGAAACGACATGTCGGGCCGCACGCTGCGGGCCGACGAAAACGCCATTCTAATTGTGGATTCATACGGTGGTTGGGCCTCAGTTCACCGGATGGTCTATCCGGTGAAGTGAATCTGCGACGTTAGGGGTGGATGGACAAAGGCAGTGGACGGTGGACGGTGGACAGTGAAGATTCTGTTCACCGTCCACTGTCCACGGTCCACTCGAAAAGGGGCGGCCGGCAAAATCACGTTTGCTGCTTCTGCTGCCGGCCGCCCGCCTGTTCGTTCCGACTAACGATGCTCCATGAAGCCTCCTTTCAGTTAGTGGACGGTGGACAGTGGACAGTGAGCAATCCCGTCCACCGTTCACTGTCCACTGTCCACTTCACTGTCACGCGGCGACGAACGAAAGGCGCGGTGGTCTCGCGATGCTCGCGGAGCGTCTGCTCGATGATCAGATTCGCCTCTTGATCCTCTTCGCACAAAACCCAGTCCAGCAGCATCATTCCATGTAGGATCGAATAGTGGACATTCCAGCAGTAGCTGCCGGGCCTCCTGATCGTTCAGCAATTCGCCGAGCGTCTTCCTGCCCGCAGAAAGCCGTTGGGCCAATCCAAACGTGTGGAAGGCAAACAAACTGCCGTCGCCGACATTGGCTCTGGCCAAGTCCAGCACGGGGATCTCTGGGTTGAGTCGAAAAATCTTCATGATCTCTCCTGGGTTGGTGGTAAGGTGGACAGTGGACGGTGGACAGTGAGCGATTCCGTCCACTGTGCACTGTCCACTGTCCACTGACGAAAACCCCCTGCGCCGGCGGTCGCCGACAGACACGCCCGCGCGGGCGGGGACCGCGGCGGGGACTGATTCCACCGCGGATGAAAGACGCCCTGGCGACAAGGGTTGCCAGAGGCCAGTCGCCAGGGCGTGAGCGCGGGCCGGGGGTGCATCCCCTGCCCTGCCCATATTGGTACAAATTGCCTACATTGGGCAATTTCACGAGAAGTGCGGTCATGGAAAGGCATCCCTGCCGTGGTTCGATCAAGCCGCAGGCCGCGTATCGGTTGTGCCGGCCGCGACGGTTCACGCGGCGTTGTCGGATTCGCGGGGGCGGCCCTATTACCGTCACAATCGGCCCGGCAAAATATGCGGCCAGTGGTAAAATAGGGCAGGGGGGAAGAAAGTGGACGGTGGACGGTGGACAGTGCAGGAATTCTGTCCACCGTCCACCGTCCACCGTCCACTCTTCAAATGAACGGACCGAGCCCGGCAGGTAGATCCGCTGGGAATCATCGCGCACACCGGGCCGCGGTCCGCTGGCGGGCGAGCGATCGGGGCTGAGAGACAGGATCGGCCGACGGAACCGGTTCCGCCTTCCCCATGGGACGGCCTTACGCCCGGGTTCCACTCGATCCGCTACGATCAACCCCGATCGCTCGCTCGTCACGATTCGAGCCTCCGCTTTCTTGCTTCCATGGCAACACGTTCGTGGACCGCGTTTTCAACGATCCGTGCGAGACTTGCCAATGTGCGACGCTCATCAATCTCGAAGATCTCTGGTTCGAACGGATTGAGTTGATCGACCAGGACCATGGCGTCGGCCAGGTGCGCATGCAGCTCTTGGAGGAGTTCGAGTTGACTCTTCACGGCTTGCTCTCCTCGGTGGCGAGATCCTCGTCGAGAGCCAGCACGATCACGGATTGCATGGCCTGCTTGAGGCGGGCGTCCATCTTGGCCTGCTCGACGTGGCCCTGTGCCTGGCGGATGGCGTCGACGGCCTGATCGAGCGTGTCGCGCAGTTGTGGCACATCGTCGACAATCTGCTCCAGCCACCGGCCCGCGTCGTAGAGCAGGCCGTAGGCGAATTGCAGGCGTGGTTCGAGTGGACCGGTGATCATGCCGTCGCCTCCGCAGCCAGTTCCTCGGCCAAATCCTTGGCTGGGATAGAATTGGCCAGGACGTCCTTCGCCAGGGCCACGGCGATTCGCAGTCGGCGGCGGGCCTCCTGCATGGCTTCGTCGACTTCGCTCAGGGCGATATCGACCGGGGGCCCCGCCCAAAATCCGGCGATCTTCCGCGTCAGCCGGTTCATGTCGCGTTCCATGCCGACCAGTTGGCTATAGAGGCCGGCGACGGCCCTGCGCTTACGTTTCAGCAACTGCTTCAGCACGGCCTGGCGTCCGTAAAGCCTTCTGATGTCGAGATGCCAGGCCGTGAAAGAGATTCGATCCGCCGGCTCGAATCCGGAGTCTCGCGATTTGAAGTAGCAAATCAGGTCCCGTGTGGTTTTCTTCATCATCCTTCCTCGTGGTTCATGCCTCGACCAGATCCATGCCCTCGGGCGTTTCCTCCTCGATCAGTTCGCTCCGGAGGACGGGAATTGTGCGATCGGCGTCGATGCCGATTTTGACCTGGCCGCCCTCGTAGCCCAAAACGATGATCTCCGCGGACCCTACCTGAAACGATTCGCCGATACGTCGCCGGAACACCAACATGACTTTTCCTCCGTGGATATTCACCACGCGACGAGTTACAATAACGGCACAAGGCTGCTTTCCGAGTGCCTGTGACCAGCTGGCCGTCGCGTGGTGAATAGCGGCCGGCTGGTCTTTTTTCTTGCGGGCGATTATCCCGTTTTCTCCGCTGGCAGTCCGCACGCCAAATGAAGTCGGGCTTGCGAGATCTCCGTAACTTCGATTCGTTCGCTGTCGATCGACAGGGCCTTGACGATCTTCCGCTTCATCGCCACCAGAAAATCTGGCCGCGCGTTCGGCGGGCAGTTGTTGCACAACTCGAATGCGACGTAGCACTTCAGCACCTTGCTGTCCTTGCATTCCTGGCACTCGAACCATTCCAGCAATCGCGGACCGTCCGACAGTTCCGCGACGTAGCGGTGCTTGCCTACGTGACCTTCGCGCCGATTGCAGACCCAGCCCGAACCCTCATCCTTATGACCGCACCGCCCGAAGTTCCAAGAAACCCAATGGCCGTGCGGACCGATGTGCCCCTTGCGGCGGCGGCAAAAGCGGCCACTCTCCGGCAGCGGCGCGCCGCATGTCTTGGGAGCCTTCGGCGGCTTGGGGGTCCGGTTTTTGCGGGCGATCCCGGGCTTCGTGCCGATCGGCGGCAGCAACGTCTGTCCCGTGGCCTTTTCCCAAAAGCGGATCATTTGCGCGATTCGCTGGCGGCTCAGGTTCTTGCCGAGCCTATCAGCGATCTCCTTCCGGCTCTTCGCGCCGTCAATGGCCTTGCCGATCCGTTCCAGCGCTGCAGCCTTCCTTTCGACCGAAACGACTTTCCGCGGCCGATGGACCGGGACCTTGGCCCCGGCGTCCTTCTTGCTGCGACTCCTCCGCTGCTCTTCACGCTCGAGCCGGCATTCCGGGCAGAGGTGTTTGCCCTTCTCGGTCCGCAGGTGGCCGCAAGAGTATTTCTCGGTCAGTTTCATCGGCCGCTTGGTTGTGGCCGCCGGACGAGTTCGGATTTCCCCGTCCGGCGGCTTTGCAACAACTCATCTGGGTCGACCGTTGCCGGGGCCGCGGCCCCTAAAAAGAAACAGCCGTTATGAGGTTCTCAAGCCTCACACGGCCATTTAACCGGATTCGGTTATTGATGTCAAGCGGGGACTGCCGATTTTTCTTTGGCTGCTTTTGCGGGCGTCTCCAAAAGTCTATCCACGGACGTCTCGAAGTAGTCAGCCAGCCGGCAAACCACGCTGACGGCAGGGTCGTTTTCGCATCGCAAAAGGCGTGAAATCGACGTTTGCGGGATTCCCGTAGCCTCCGCCAGTTCGCTTTGGGAGATGTTTTCACGGATCATCTTGCGGCGGACGTTTTCCGCCAAGTTGGCGATCCGTTCTCGATCTTTGATCACTTCGTCCATACCTCCATGCTAACCGGATTCGCGTTACAAGTCAATCGGTGGCCTTCTGCCCGCTAAAAGAAGGCGGTGGTTCGACTTTCGGCAGAGCTTTTTTGCCGCGTTTCTTGGCCGCTTTTTCCTTCTCGAGTTTGTACTCGCTCCGCACCAAGTCGCGCATCTGTTTGGAGTAGAGCGCCATGTCGTCAATGTCGAAGGTCCGCGCTTCTCCTTGCTCTTCCGCGAGAACGTAGGTCTTGTGGAACTGCGGTTTCGTGAACACGCGGATAGGCCTAATCGTCCGTCGCGAACCGTTGTACTTGATGGTCACGAACGAACCAATGTTGGCGAAGCAGAACTTGGTTCGCGGATCGCTGGGCCTCGTAACATCGCGGCTCTCGGCTTCCTCCCAGCGCGTCAATCTGGACGGCTCCGGTCTGCTGTTCTTTTTCCGGAACACCAAACGGAGTGCAATCGCGGCGATCAGGATCAGAGCGAGGTAGAACATTCCAACCTCTCACGTACTTTTTCCCGGCGTCAGGCTGTCCGCCTTTTCAACTCGGTCTTGCAATTTTCCTTCTGGCGACGCTCAAGCCTGATTTCCTCGGTCCATCCCGCGATGCGATCGTCTGCGGTCTGAATGCGCCTGGTCAGTTGCGCGTTGCTCATTTTTTTCAAATCAGCTTTGGTCAGAATTTTCCTGTTGCCATTGGGCTTCGGTTCAGTTTTCTTTTCTCGAAAGGGCTCTGTCGTCCATTTGACTACCCAATCGGTAAAATGCTGAAGAAGCCGCCCGACGACGGTTCCAGACAGCCAATCCATGCCTTCTTGCGACTCCGTTCGTTAAATCATGGGATTCCCCCTCCAATGGGAGATTCAGCGACCGACATGAGCCGGCCGTCCTAAAAACGAGGGCGACGGGGGTCGAACCCGCAACCACCGGATC
>CAVPVK010000014.1:0-385603 GCA_963709175.1 uncultured Planctomycetia bacterium | reverse complement strand
CCGCCGCACCAGAGAGCGCATTGCCAAAATCTGTCGAGAAGTCACCGACCGCCCTTGACATGCAACCATTTGGTTGCATAATTGAAGGCGAGGAATCGCGGCATGGACGACGTGTTCAAGGCTTTGGCCGACCCAACCCGACGAAAGCTGCTCGACCGGCTTCACGCCGACAACGGGCAGACTTTGGGGGCCTTGTGCGAACACCTGAACATGACAAGACAGGCGGTCACAAAGCACCTCGTCTTGCTGGAAAAGGCCAATCTTGTCGTCACGGTACGACAGGGCCGTGAAAAACTGCATTACCTCAACCCCGTACCGATCCACGAAATCCATGAGCGATGGATCAGCAAGTTCGAGCGTCACCAATTGGCGGCGCTTCATCAACTCAAACGAATCCTGGAGGATAAAGATAATGGAATCGACGAATAAACCGAAGTTCGTTTACGTGACCTACATCGCCACGACGCCGGAGAAGCTGTGGGAGGCATTGACGAACGGCGACTTCACGGAGAAGTACTGGTTCGGCAGTCGCGTTGAGTCTGATTGGAAAGCTGGCTCGCCATTCAAGATCCACACTGGGGTCGCGGGCAAGGACTGGCTCGGTAAAGTGCTGCAATGCGACCCGCCCCGCCTGCTATCCTACACGTTTCGAGTGTCGGGAGGGGCGGAGCATTTCTCCCGTGTCGAGTTTCAGCTTGAACAAAAGGGGCCGGTGGTGAAGCTGACACTCACGCACGACGAACTCGACGAGAACGATGTCAAATTCTACACGGGCATCAGCGGCGGTTGGCCTGCGGTCCTGTCTAACCTCAAGAGCCTGCTCGAAGGCGGTCAAGCTCTGGTTCCAAGGCCGTGTTGACCGCGCGCCGCCAAACCTCAGTAGCCTGAAGCAACCCGTGCCTTGCGGCCTGCCCGATCCCGGCGGGGGTGACCGTGGGCTGCTTCAGCCGTAGGCCATTATTTTCCGCATCGCCACCACCTTTTGGTTCTTATCGGCAAGCCTGCGAGACCTTGCTGGCCGGCACCACCGACCACAACCAGCCCGCCGAACTTGCCGATTTACCTGTCTGCCAACACCCAGGAAACTCCACCGATGAGCGACACGACCGCCAAGCCGGCCGAGCAACCGGCCAATATCACGTCTCTGCAACGCGATCTGCTCGACCTGGCCACCCGCTGCAAACCTACGTCCCAGGATCGACCCCAAGAGATTCAAGGCCCTGTTCTCGTGATCCGCGGCAAGTAGTCCTGGCCCCGCTCTCGAAATCGGACCGATGCCCCGGCCACTCGCCCACCACGCCGCCAGTCCTTACAATCACGGGCATGGCCTACACCCACACCCAACCCGGCCGCTGGCACTACGTCCTGTTTGCCTTCACCCTGGTGACCTTGGGCGGTGCCTGGCTTGCCCGCAGCGTGCCGCCCATCGCCGTAATCCTGCTGGTGGCCGCCGCCATCGACACGACAATGCCGGTTTGCATGTTCCATCGCGAAACCGTTTAAGAATGAACACCGTCGAGCCAACTCTTCTCAAACGCATTGCTTCGGGCGACCCGCTGGCCGTCGAAGGGTGTATAACGAAGTACCGCGGGCTGGTTTGGTCCATCGCTCGGCAATTCACCCACAATCATGCAGACGCAGAGGATGCAGTCCAAGAGGTCTTCATCGAATTGTGGCGACATGCAGAGCGGTTCGATCCGACGATGGCTGCCGAGAGCACGTTTGTCTCGCTGGTCGCACGGCGGCGGCTCATCGACCGGCAGCGTCGCCGAGCACGACGGCCGGGGACCCATTCGCTGGCGGTCGAACCGGCAGTAGCCGCCCCATCCGAAGCAGAACGTCTGGAAACGGCTGAGGAAGGCCGTCGTGCCCGGGGGTTGCTCACGCAACTCCGGCCTGAACAGCGACAAGTGTTGGAACTCTCGTTTGACGAGGGGATGTCGCAACAGGAAATTGCCGAGGCAACGCGGCTGCCGCTGGGCACCGTCAAGACGCACACGCGTCGAGGCCTGATGCGGCTTCGCCAACTCCTCGAAACTAGTTCGGCTGAGGCCAGTTCCAAGGCTGATTCGCACTCACCAAATTGTGGAAAACAACCATGACACAACCAGAACAAGTGCTCGTCGGAATTCTCAAGAGCAGTGCCCGTGCCCTGGCCGGCTATGCGGCGTGCGAAACGTCGAATATCGACGGGGGACAAACCCAATCCGCAGTCGGATTTGAGTGCATAGGCTGGCAGAACGTGCTGGCCGTTCGACTGGAAGAGCTGGCCGTCGCGATCTCAACAAGACAGCCGGATTACTTCATCGAGCAAGTTCGCTGGACCCGCACCATGCTTGCGGCCAGAGGCATTCCTGCCGACTTGCTCCGGACGAAGCTCGCAGCTCTGCGGGGTGTGCTGGTTGAACAACTCTCCCCAGAACTGTCGCCTCTGGCAACGGACTGCCTTGACCGGGCCCTGGCAGAATTCGAGGGCGAGCCGGTTGGTTTAACGCCACGACTGACCGTGGCGACTCCGGGCGGCGAGTTGGCGGCGAAGTACCTAGTTGCCGTTCTCGAAGGCGATCGCCGCAAGGCAAGTCGCCTTATTCTAAAGGTAGCCGAAGAGGGGCGGACTGCGGCCGATCTATGCCTTAATGTCCTTCAACCGGCTCAGGAGGAACTGGGCCGAATGTGGGTTCTCGGCGAGATCAACGTCGCTGAAGAGCACTTTGCCACAGCGACCACTCGCTTGATCGCGGCCCAGCTTCATGCTCGCGAGGAATGTGACCCCGCAAACGGTAAGACGATAGTGGCTTCAAGCGTTGCCGGCAATCAGCACGACCTAGGCATCCAATTCATCGCCGATCTGTTCGAGAGCGATGGTTGGCGAGCCATTCCACTCGGCTCAAATGTGCCGATCGAAGACCTTGCCCAGGCTGTCGAGTTCTTTCACGCAGATCTGGTGGCGATTTCGGTCTCGCTTGCCACCCAGTTGCCGACGATGCAAGAGGCTATTGCTGCGATTCGGGCCGGCGGCCGAGGCGGAATTGTGAAAATACTTGTTGGTGGCAGGGGAATAAGAGGCAACGGCGAGACTGCCCTGTCGCTTGGTGCCGACGGCTTTGCAGCAAATGTCATGGAAGCCCTAACGAGAGGAAGGGAGCTTGTTGGCCTGGGCCCCAAATCGCGTTAGTCCCCTAAAGAGCTGTCCGCTGCATCCACGAGCTTGTTGCAAACAGCATCGAAAACGGGAATTCCGAGCGGCCCGCAGGTCCTCGTTGCCTGCGAGCACGCTCGGAAATGGCCTACGAGCTCAGTGGCCGGCGGTCGCCGCGGTGGCGTAACTATGACTCCGAGTAGCCATAGCGGCGATACCGGCCAGAGCCACGCCAGCCAGACCCACGAGAGAGTAGACTAACCGGCTGAGGCCCGAGGCCGGCCCAAACAAAGCCGCCACGAGATCAAACTGGAACAGGCCTACTAGCCCCCAGTTCACGGCCCCTACGACGACCAACGCCAAAGCGATCCAATATGCAGTTTTCATTCTAAAGCTCCTTTGAAAGTGTTGACAGACGAACAGTTACGAGTTGATAGACGAGCAGTGATGGCGATGATCAGTCGGCCTTCACCACCCTTATCGGAATTTGAACCTCGAAGAAGTTCTTGTCACGTGGCACGAACGGGCTGTTGTAACCCATCACCCGCACCGGGCCCGCAGCAGTGTATTGATCCTTGTGATCTGCCAAGTAATCCACAAGCTTCCCCCGGGCTTCGGCTACTGACGCGGAAGTTCGATTGCCACGGCATCCTATGCTCACAACCGTCATTGCCGGCACGTCGCTCACCAATACGGCACCTTGCTTGCCAGCGGTTCCTCGGTCGGCTTCCCCATAAAGGAATGACATGGACCGTTCGGCAGGTTTTTGGGCTAGCAGGTCGCCGTAGTCTATCTCCACCGGGGCAGTCATCGCGACATGATTCTGCGTGATGTGCTTGAAGAGCGTCCAGAACTCTGCCATACCCGAGGCAGTGGCTCTTCGGTATGCGGGGTAATGTTTGACTTCGATCTGGCCGACCGGAGTGTAATCGGGAAAGCCTTTGGGCATTTCGGCCTCCTTGATTGGATGAAACTCCTCAGCCGATGCCCGCGAGGGAATTGTGACCCGGAAAGCCAGTAGCCCGACACCAACCAGAGTCGAAAGCGACAACGTGGCAAAGGCCCGAATAGACTGCGACATGTCTTTTTCTCCTGAAATATGAGGGGTGTTTTTTGAATTGCCAATAGACTATTCGCCAGCAGCAGGCACTCGGTTTCATCGACGACCCGAAAAACTCGCCGACAAAATCGCGGTTGTAACCTGTTCCCCCCGGGGCTGCGATTGGAAGCTGCCTCCGAAAACGAAAAAACCACGCCCAAACAGCGTGGTCTTTCCTCGCCTCTCCCTTGTTCAGCCGTACTAATCTGCTGCATCCAAAATATCGTACACGTCGTCCAAGGCATGCCGCAAAGTCCAGGCCTGCTCCTTTGCGGAAGTCTGCTCCTTGACCTTCGCCAACGCCGCCGTCAGCTTTTCCCTGCTGTCCGCGGTCATCGTCGGAGCGGGCATATTTACCAGTGCCTCGGCCGTGACCTCGTAGACCGCCTTGCACGCCTCAGTTTGGCCGGCGTTGAACAGCGGCACGCCGCGTTCGATCGCCAGTTCAACCAGATTGCGGGCCTTGGCGGGACCAGCGGATGCTTCGGCGGGCGGTGCCGGCGGCAGCAACACGCTGTCGATGACATGGATCGTGCCGTTGGACGCGGAGATGTCAGCAGTCACCAGATTGGCGGTTCCGATCTTCACCTGGCCATCCTCGAACTTGATCGGCAGACTCGGCCCCAACACGGTTTTGCCCTGGCCGATTTCAAGGGCCTTGGCGAGTTTCACGTTGCCGGGCACGACGTGGTACTTCAGGATGGCGGCCAGCTTATCCTTATTTTCCGGCTTCAGCAGGCTCTCAACCGTGCCTTTGGGCAGCTTGGCGAAGGCTTCATCCGTGGGGGCGAACACGGTGAATGGTCCTTCGCCCTGCAAGGTTTCTGCCAGGCCGGCGGCCTTGGCAGCCGCGATGAGGGTCTTGAACTTGCCGGCGGCAACGGCCGTCTCGACGACGTTCGCAGCTTTGGTATCGGTCGTGGTCGAGTGGCAGCAAAAGAGTGCTTCCAGCGGGCAAACGGCCTTAGCGAGGACGGGGGAAAGGGCGACGGTGAGAAGCGTGGCAGCGGCCAACGCGGTGAATCGAGTGTTCTTCATTGGAATCTCCATAATTGGGGTGATCGGCACGTCGTGGGGGACGGCCTGTGGTTTGTCTTATGGAAGATTGTTCGCATGGAAGTGCAGATTGGATTCACCGCATGAAGAGCAAAATCCTGCCGCAGCTATCCTAGCGGCAGCCCTTACCGCCCATGAGATTGTCCTGGAAGACGAGTAGGCGGACGTGGCGTGAAACAGTAGGATCCGGCCAACACGATTGAGCCAACGTCCTGGCTGCCATATCATGGAGAGTGCGTGTGGTTCCATCCTCATTTTCCAAAGGGGCTCTAATGCTGGCTCAATCGATACCTCCCGTGAAACGACGATTTCCTGTAATTGCCACCATTTGGGCTGCAGTGGCCATTTCGATTGCGGTCGCCCCAGTACAGACGACCGGAGCGGAGGCAAAAACCGTCTTCGGAAGTGGCCAACCGGCCTTGAAGGACGGAGCCGGGAGGCTTGCCTCCTTCAATCAGCCATTTGGCATGTGCATGGATGGCAAAGGCAATCTCTATGTGGCCGACAGTGCGAACCATTGTGTCCGCAGGATTTCGCCCGAGGGCATCGCCAGCACTTTTGCCGGCAGCGGAGTAAAAGGGACGGTTGACGGACCGGCCCATCAGGCCCGCTTCAACACTCCTTCGGGAGTCCTCTGCGACGGGAAAGGAAACCTCTACGTTTGCAGTTACGAGGAGAATAGCATACGCGTGGTCGGCCCGGACGGAACGGTTCGCTCGCTAGTCAAATCCCGTGAGGAAGACCGCAACCAGCAGGGCGCACAGCAGGGTTGCTCCGAGGGAGCGAATCACGAGCGCGGGGGTTGGCGTGTTCTCTTCGTTCATAGGCGAATCGTGCAGACTGTCAAAGGATAGGGGCAGGGAAGCAGGCTGATGGCATGAGGGCTTGAGAATGACCCGCCGTCGTGGGATGATACCTCTAGGACAGACGCTCGGGAAGCCCCCACACCACGCGATGCCGCCATCCTCTTGCTGGGGCCTACGGGAACCGGCAAGACGCCGCTGGGGAACGTGCTCGCCGTCCGTGGGTGGCGAGGGCAGCCCTGCCTGCACTTCGATTTCGGGGCGAACCTGCGCAAACTGGTCGCCCGCAATCATCCCGATGAACATATAAGTCGCGAGGATCTGGAGTTCCTCCGCCAAGTCTTGCAGTCGGGGGCGCTGCTGGAGGACGAGCATTTTCCACTGGCAGCGAGGATACTCAAGCGGTTCATGGTCCGCAGCGGCGACCATGCCTGGTTGGTACTGAACGGTTTGCCGCGTCACTTGGGGCAGGCCCGCGCGATGGACGCCGTCGTTGACGTGCGGACGGTGATCCGTCTTGAGTCTTCCCCGGATACTGTGCTGGCGCGAATTGGAACCAATGTCGGCGGCGATCGTGCCGACCGCACGGACGACGATCCAGCGGCAGTGCAAAAGAAGCTGGAGATCTACCACGCGCAAGCGCCCCGCTCGTGGAGCATTACCGGCGACAGGGCGCGATCATTCTTACGGTCCAGGTGGGCAGAGATGACCGCGAACCAAGTTCACGAGGCCGTATGTGCCGCGCAGCCGTAAGCTGGCGTGTTGCCAGGCGCGACCTGATTGATTGTCCGGGAGGATACCGGGATAATAGACGGTTTTCTGGCCTATCAAGAGCGAGTCGGTAATCATGCAACTGGGAGCCTCAGCTGTGCCACGATTCATCGCCACCACCCTTCTCCTGGTCCTGCCTGTACTTGCAGTTGCCGAGGACAACCTGCCCACGCCCGATTGCCACCGGCAGCGCTCCGATCCCGCGTGGCTGGCCGAGGTCGTCCAGCTTCACGGCCATCTCGGTCCTTCGGTCGTCGCCGGTGCCCGGATGGGCATGATCGGTCGTAATGCGGTCGGTGCCAAAGGTTACTTCGATGTCGAAGTGACGTGTGAAGGCCCCCTGGCTCAACCGCCGCAGTCGTGCTTCCTCGACGGCATCCAGGCGGCGACGGGTGCGACGACTGGCAAGCGGACGTTGAATTGGGTAGCTGCCTGTCGTTTCGCAATCGTACCCTTCGCCTTCGGCGCAATATGATGTTCCTCGGACTGGCCATGCTTTTGGCGTGGACAATCTTGGCCTGGATCATCCTCTTGCAGCGTGGCTACGCCCCGAGACGGTTGATCGCCAGCCTATTCGTCCTCGTGCTTGCTGGCCTGCTGGGAGCTATCCCAGGTGCTTATTTCTACATCCGCTTGGCTGTCACCACAGCGACGGGCGTGATCCCCGGCGCTGGAACGAAATTGGCCATCGCACAGATTGTCTCGCTAGTTGGCTGTTTGGCTGGCGTTGTGGCGGGGCTCCACGCTGGGAAAATCGGCGTCGATGGAGAACGCGCCGACTAGGGTTTCCGGGTAGTCCCCCAGGTTGAACAGCGAACCAAGCCGCTGGCGGGCCATCGCCTTCAAGTCGTTGTAGTGCCGGTCGAGATTGGCGACGGTCTCGGCCAGCTCTTCCTGGAACTCCGCCATCTTCGCGGTGAACTCGTCGATGCGGTCTTGCCGGATCAACCGGATGCCCGGCTCGGGATACGGCAGGCTCATCGACTTCCAGAACGAGACGACTTTGTTCTTCACGGCGGAAACGGCCTTGAAGGCTGGGTGAGAAATGTCCAACAGGCGCTTGCCCGCACTCAGGAAGCGGGCGTCGGTGCCGAACGGCTCGGCTGCCTCGGCCCGCTGTTCGGCGGTGAGGGTCTTCCTGGTCCCGAACCACTGGATGCTGACGCGGGCCGCCGCCATCGTCCGGCGCAGTCGTTGCGCCGGGCTCGTAGGGGTGCGGGTGGCTACACCCACGACGGCAAGACCATGAGGTCCGATGAGGCTGAGACCGTCTGCGAATTCGTGATACTGGAAAGCCAATCCAAGCTCTGCCATCTCGACATGCGGCTGATGGACAATGCCTTTCGTGATTATCTGCAATGGCGAGAGGGACATTCATCGTGCCACTGGCAGACCTTGGTCGCCACTCGTTTGGATGGTCGGCGGGATGAATTGGCCGTCATTGCCCCCAAGGATCGGCAGCAGGACGAGGATTTGCGAACCCTCGAAGCGGCACTTGCCCAATTCCCCAGCACCTTGGCCGCACAAATCGAGTGGTGCCGTCAGCGGAGCAAGTCCAGGGCGTCGTTCTTCCGCTACAAGAGGGCGTTGGAGGAAAGGGCAGTGCGATGAAGGCACAGCCACGGGCAGCACACGGCGGGAGGGGGCGGGGGGAGGGCCATAACAGGTCGTGCCGACGTTGCGACAGGCGTGGGCATCAAGAAGCCCGAGGCCATTCCCCGCATCGTTTCAAACGTGGACAGCACGATCAGCGACTTGAAGGTCGAGATCGAAATCCTCGCCCACGTGCGGAAACACCTTGAAAAGACGCTCGGCAGCGATGAGACCAATTGAAACCATCGAAGACCAAGCCGAAGTCTGGTGGCGTCAACAAGGCAAAGAACGTGTGCTTTCGGCGAGCGTGTGTGAGTTGTGTTGCGCTGCGTGGTATGGTTGATTGTCGGTTCACGGTGTTGTGGAGGGCGGTCAATGAATGCCAGAAAGACACGCACGCTGCCAGTATCTCTGGAGAATGTCCAGCGGCGGTTTACGGAGTGGCGAAGAACACATAGAGCCCGCTCGCCCCTGGCGAGTTCGCTCTGGCTGGCAGCAGTAAAGATGGCCGGCAAGTACGGGCTGAACTGCACGGCGCGGGCACTGCGAGTGGACTATTACTCGCTCAAGAAACGGATGGAGCAGCGATCCACTCCCGCGCGAAGAAGAGACAGATCGGGGCCAACAGCCACATTTGTGGAACTGCCTCCGCCTCTGCCGGCTGGCACGTGCGACTGCATCCTGGAGATGGAGGACGTGAGGGGAGTCACCATGCGGCTGCAGATGAAGACCATGGTGCCGCCCGATCTGGCCGTGCTCTGCCGCAGCTTCCGCACCTCGACCTCATGATCCAGATCACGCCACAAATGCGGATTCTGGTGGCTGTCGAACCGAGCGACTTTCGCCGCGGCATCGATGGCCTGGCCCGCGTCTGCAAGGAGGTTCTGCAGCGCGATCCGTTCAGCGGCTGCATGTTCGTGTTCCGCAACCGGCCGGCCACGGCCTTGAAGATCCTGGTCTATGACGGCCAAGGCTTTTGGCTTTGCCACAAACGCTTGTCCAAAGGGAAGTTCGCCTGGTGGCCGCGCGAGGCGCAGCGGCACGGACCCTGGCGGCCCACGAACTGCAGGTCCTCTTGGCGGCCGGGAACCCGGAAGCCACGCGTGCGGCGCCCGTCTGGCGATCGGTCGGATACCCGGCACAGCCGGGGGCGGCGTAACGGGGCGCCGGCAGAGCATGCCGACGTTTGCCTGGCGGACGTGGTTGGGGCTGTATTCCTGGCAAACCTAAGCAAATTGATCTTCCTGATTTCTGCGGATCTGGGTATGGTCTGTTCCTAGGAATCGGGCGGCGGCGGGAAAGTCGCCGCCGCTTTCACCAGTAGGCCGCGGGGGGATTTTGCCGGGCGTCGTGGAACGCTGTCATGGTCCTCGCCAATTCGACCGTTATCGAGCTGGACATGGGCAAGCTGGAAGACCTTCTGAAACGCATCGACGCCCAGGATCTCCATGCGGAAGACTACGGCACGCTCCACTCCGTGATCGAGTCCTATGTGGGTCTGTTCTTTGCCGTGGGCGACAAGAATACGACCATCGCGCGGTTGCGGAAAATGCTCTTCGGGATGAAGACCGAGAAGACCGCGAAAGTGGTCGGGCAGCGCCCAGCAGAGAGCGCGCCAGGTCCAGCGATTGCGGCGTCGCCTGCGAGCGACGCTTCCCCGTCGCAAGGCATGTCGCCGGCCAGCGCGACGTCGGCCGCCGCTCCCGAGGTCAAGATCGATTCCCAAGCGACAGAGCCCGTTCGAGCCAAGGGTCACGGCCACAACGGAGCCGATGCCTACACCGCCGCGGAAAAGATCGAGGTCCCCCACTCGTCGTTCCAGCCGGGCGATCCCTGCCCACAGTGCGCGGAGGGCACGCTCTACGACACCGGTCGCCCCGGCGTGGTGATGCGACTGGTGGGCCAGCCGCCGGTGGGCGGCAAGGTGTATTATCTGCAGAAGCTGCGCTGCGGCCTGTGCGGCGTGGTCATCACCGCAGATCTGCCAGCAGGGGTGGATGCCGAGGGAAAGCGCGACGCCACGGTGGGGAGCATGATCGCTCTGCTGAAATACGGGATGGGCATGCCTTTCAACCGCAACGAAACGTTCCAGCAGGACGTCGGCGTTCCCCTGCCCGCCGCGACGCAATGGGACATTGTTGCGGCCCAGGCCGAGCACGCCGAGCCGGTCTTCGATGAGATGGCTCGACAGGCGGCCCAAGGTGACGTGGTCTACAACGACGATACCACGGTCAGGATCCTGGCGATGATGGGCCGGCAGGCGCCGGCTGCGAGCGCCCGGAGGCCGCCGGCGCGGCATGCCCCGTGGCGAAGCCATTGTCGGGCGACGCTTCTGAGGACGACCTGGCCGAGGGGACGGGCAGCGAGCCGCCGTCGCCCGCGAAGGAAGCGGTCGCCCGCAAGGGGATGTTCACGACGGGCATCGTTTCGGAAACCCGGGATGGAAATAAGATTGTCCTGTTTCTGAGCGGGCGGCAGCACGCCGGCGAGAATTTGGCGGATGTGCTGGCCCGCCGCGCGGCAGAGCTTGGCTCGCCGATTCAGATGTGCGATGCTCTGGCGCGAATCTGCCCGGGGAGTTGAAGACGATTCTGGCCAACTGCTTGGCCCACGGGCGGCGGAAGTTCGTCGACGTGGCGGACCGTTTTCCCGAGGAGTGCCGCCGTGTGTTGGAGTCGCTTGCGGCGGTTTATCGCAACGATACGATCGCCAAAGAGCGGAATATGTCGCCCCAGGAACGGCTGATCTTCCATCAGGCCCAAAGCGGCCCGGTCATGGAGGAACTCCATGCCTGGCTGGGCCGACAATTCGATGAGCGGCGTGTGGAACCCAATTCCGCGCTGGGTGCTAGCATTGCCTACATGCTTCGGCACTGGGAGCCGCTGACGCTCTTCCTGCGCGTGGCCGGAGCACCGCTGGACAACAACATCTGCGAACGCGCTTTGAAGATGGCGATCCGGCATCGCAAAAACTCCCTGTTCTACAAGACTCCGCGTGGCGCCCACGTGGGAGATATCTTCATGAGCCTGATCCACACCTGCAGGCTCTGCGAGGCAAATCCCCTTGACTACCTCACCGAGTTGGAACGCCACTCGCAACAAGCCGCCGAGAATCCGGGGAACTGGATGCCTTGGAACTTCCGGCAGACCCTGGCTGCCGCGGGTTCTTCCGCGACTACCCCTTAATCATCGGCCACTATCCGCCCTCGCGATTGCCGCGGCGAAAAAGCTTTTCACAGCCACCGGAAAGACACAGCACATCTACTTCTGAGCAAAGTCAATTTCCGCGAGCGAATGGTCATGATCGCTTTCCCAACTCGGAAATCCGGTCGATTGCCGTAGCATCTCAGTCGCCGCATCACGAACCACGTCGAACACTGCGGATTCTCGCCCGGTACTCAGCGTCAGTCGCCCACCTTCGCGTTGCCAAGTCCCAATCGTACCGGCACCAGCAAGACCGCACTCGCCAGATGGACGGTGCAATTCTAGCCGAATAGTGAAAATGCCGCGTCGAAAAAGCCGTAAGTAAGCTGTCTTCATACCCGCCTTTCCGACATATTCGTGTACCAGATTGAACCGGCTAGTGCCCCATAGTTCTTGAAAAAGTCGTGGACACGCGAGCAAGAGGGCAAGAGTGCCATAATCCAAGATCAGTGCAACCCAACAGTAATCGCGGGTCACAGGAAGGATGAACATGCCTGTTCCAAGAAGTGCCGCACCAAACAAGGGAACGGCGGAGTGGAACCGTTTGGTGTGGTAGGACCAATAGAGGCTCCACCAATTGCCAATGGCGATGAGTCCGCCGAATGTTATCAGCACGATTGCAATCAGGAGGATCATGTTCGCGCAAGCCTTCGACTCAGAATCCCCAATGTCTCCACTCCTGATGATGGAAATGGACGCCGCATGGCTGTCTGGTACTGGTCCGGGGTTGCGACCGACGCCAACCGGCGAAAGGCCCTCCAGAACGATTTGCAAAGTTCCTCCGATGCCATGCACATCGTCAAGAGAGGCTTCGCGGGCGTTTGTGCGTCTTGAATTTCGAATTGTACAAGATTCGCATTCGCCTGCCTCCAGAATCGGAAGTGATACGTTGTCGGCTCGGAGAATGCAAGTGCTGCTGCTTCGGGAGACCCTTTGCTCAGGAGGCAAAGGGCAGAAACCAGTTCCGCGATGAAGTCGTTTGGCGTGTAAGACACGGATTCCGAGAAATGCTGCTCTCCAGCCTGGACTTCGATAGCGATCCAGCCGTTTTGTGGAGGAGAGAGATCTATTCGAAAGTTGCTTGGATGTTGTTCCATACCGAATTCTATGGCAGATGCCGCCTATGCATTGTTGGTTCCAATCTGTTTTCGTTGGTCCCCTTCGGGAATGACGACGGAAATGTCTTCATACACTCCTTCGGATGCGATCCCGGCAATCGCCCGATAGAACCCATCCACGTCGGCATTCTCAGGAAGCCCGGCGACCTGGGCATCGCCAAGTTCCACGATCAGCCAGTCCCCATCCCGGCGTTTGGCGATGTCCATCGTGAAGAACCGGCTCTTCACGGCGGCAGCGATCTTCGTGAATCGATCCACGGGCGGGGCCATGCCCGCATAATCGCCCTCCTCCCAATATTCGGTCCAGAAGACCGGCTTGCCGTCCAAGAAGAACAGTCGGAATTCCTTGGTCAAGGGCATCCCGCTCTTGGAATGCCGGGTCAGCGGCTCAAAGTCAACGAATTCGCGGAAGACCAAGCCTTCGTTGAGATCGTCGTCCACCAAGCTCAAGGAAACGACGGACGACCCGCTCCACGCAACTCCGGTCGGATGCGGACGGAATGTAGCAAGCCTCGTTCCATTCGTGTTTTCTGGACTTCACGAAATCCTTCAGCACCAGCGGAGCCGTCCCAAAGGGCTGCAAGAGATCCATGATCCGGTCCATGTCCACGTCGCCCCCGATCTTCATCCAGACGGACTTGGGCGTCCACTTCTCGATGACCGAATACGATTCGGGGAGATGGTGGCAATGGACGTAGGCGGCAGGATCGCTGATAAGGCGCAATCCCTTGGCGGCAAGGGCCTCGTACAAGCGGCTGTAGGTGGCTGGCTTGAGCATCCAGCCGCGATACATGGCAAGACCCGGTTCTGCCTGCTCGGGCACGCGGCGAACAGCCTTGACGGTATCCCCGTCATTGACCAATGCGTCGAAATTGACGAGGAAATACTGCCCACCGACACGTTCCAACGGCAGCGACCTCGGCGGCATAGGCTTCGTCGGGCTTTCGCCGGTCGAGATCATCGGAGCAGAAAATGATGTTCATGGTTGATTATTCTACTGCTGTTCCGAGCGGGTCGCAAACCCGGCTTGGTGTCAAGGCGGCATGTCGTCGTCGCCACTTGCGCCCGAAGGCCAGCACGCCCGCCTTTCTGCCGCCGACGCCATGCTTGCTCGTCCGCTGTCGGCATTTTCTGCCCGGAACGCCTGCGAACCTTCGCCAATTTCCCGTGTCCTTCCGGTAGGACACGCTCCATAGACCCCTGGTTCATTTCAGGTAGACCTACCATGAAGATCCCGTCTTTCTTTCGCCGCTTCGCCTGAAGGGTCGGCGCTGATCTGATCTCGCCGTTCTAGTTCGGACAGGGAAACCGCGCCCATGCGTTCCCCGTGCGAACCCTTCTCTCATTCTGAACGGCGTTTACCATGTTTTACCGAGACAGACTGCGCAAGGACCGCGCGAAGCGGTCCCTCGATGCCGCCATCCGACAGACGTTGACGGCGATAGGAAGAAATCTAGGCGTCAAGCAGGCGTTCATACGATTGCTGCTGCACGTCCGGGGCTGCGCCGATCTCCTTCGGCGCACGCCTCTGGGCGGGCATCCGTCCTGCGCCCAAGCCGAGCATTTCCTGACCGGATTGGTCGGGCTATCGCATCATCATGCGGACTGGCTGCGGGAGATTGAAGCGTGGAAGCCGACCGATACAAGCCCTTCAAGGCAGTTCGGCAGCTTGGCACGCCATCTCCTGGCACGATGCCCCGTGCCGACCTTCATGGATCGGGCGTGGTTTCAAGAGCCGTCGAAGACTTCGCGGCAACAGCAGAAGTGGTTCAAGCACCTGGGGCTGGGCTACGGAATCCGGGGAACCGACATCCCGATCCGGCTGACCAAGAGGATGGCGCGCCTTTTCACCGAGGCTCCCGACCACTACACGGTGGAGCAGGCACTTCGTTGGGGGCAGATTCGTGGTTGGGGCGGCGACAAACCGGTTGTGGACGCCGTGGTTTCAACCCGTCTCGGAAGAACCTTTGAACACGAAGCCTACTGGGCGCAAGCGATCCGCTTCCTGGTTTGCAACCAGGAAGCGGTCCTTCCCCACGTCGCCGCCATTGTCGAGTACCTTCGCGTTCACCGACATCATCTTCCGGCAAAGAAGCTCGCATGGACGGACATCCGTTGCCTGCTGGAGAAGGTTGCCGAGGTCCAGGCACCGGCAGTTGCCGACTGCCAGAGGCCATCGCTGGCCTGGGCACCCATCGGGATCGATGGGTTCACTTGGCAGGAAGACGCCGACCAGAACTGGACTTGGACGATCTCGGAACTACTGACCAGCACCGAATTGTCGGCGGAAGGCGCAGCGATGCGGCACTGCGTTGCCAGCTACGCGACCCGCTGCGCCGAGCAGAAAAGCTCCATCTGGTCGATGATTTGCCACAGTCATCGCGGGCACCAACGAGTCCTCACCATCGAGGTGAACCCGGAGACTCGGGCCATCGTCCAAGCACGCGGGCGAGGGAATAAGCGACCGTCGCGCCAAGCCCGGCGAGTCATGGAGGACTGGGCTGAGAAGGAAGGGTTGAAGCTGGGAGAGGGGATTTGAAGGGAAGATCCGATCCAGATTGAGAGGCCCAAGGCCACGCTTCCAGCGTGGCCTTGGGCTTGTCGAAAAGCGTTTAGCCGTCACCAGACCCAGAACTGCCACCAGCGTCTTCGGTATCGTCTTTCTTGTCGGATGAAGTCCAAGATGCCTTCGTATCGCTTAATGAAGGGCCAATCGGGTTTCGGTTCTTGGTTCCAAGTGAGGTGTACGAGAACTACGGGTGCATCAGGAATGTCGGTCAAGAACAGAAAATCTTTTGGGCAGTCTGCGTCGTATGCAACGGCTACACATTCACGACCAAAGAGTGGATGTTCCTTGCAGATTTCGCGCTGCAACTCCCCGAGAACGGTGTCCGCAATTTGTTCTCGCGCCCAACGGCGTCCAGGTGCCAGAGCAGCGTGGTCGTCGTCCAGCGCCCGCCAAGGTTTAGGCCAGTTCACATTGGCAATAATCGACTTATCCATTTGCTGTCACGGCTACACGTCGTAGCCCTCGTCTAGTTCCTGCGACGGACATGGGATCGCTTCGCTCAACAACAGGCCCAATTGCCGGAACCAAGTCAGCAGTTCTTCATCGAATTGTGATGCCCCAATAGCGTAGTCGGCGGGCCTATTCGCAAGCCTTACACGCAGCACGACACACCCGGAACCCTTCGCTGGTCTCTGAAAATGAAGCTCAATACCCTTGATGGCGGCGAGTCTCCAAGCAACCTCATCGATGCCCGCTTGTAGACCGCACACTCCGTTGGCGCTCATCTTTCCAGACAACGAGTGCTGAAGTCGTTACTTGTTTGCGGTATCGCTCGCGGACTGCGGATGGCGTGAGCGCATGGCAACCTGTTGGGTCCGAATAATTGAGCCTCACCGAAACCGGAAGCGGAGTAAAGACAATCCAGTCTAACTTGTCTGAATCGAGCATTTTGTTCGCGGCTACTGGTTCGCCTGTCGCTAGGTATCGAGCAGTTCAAACCGCACACGGCATTTCACGAAAATCGTCCGAGTGGGTTTCTGAAGTTCGGCTTCCGGTTCGGCAGCAGCACCCGCGGGGCCAGCCATTATGATACCGCCGCCCATTGCGAAACGAGAGTAATCGCCGCCCCAATCTTCATCGCCCGAGAAGCCGGAGTTGCGTTTTGCCCATGCACCCTCTTCACAATGAATTACCTTGCCGAGCTTGCCAGTCATCGTAGCTGCGAGCTTTTGGGCCTTCTCACGGGCATCCTGAAAGGCCATCGCAAGTGCAGTTGCCTTTGCCCCGCTTGAAGCGTCAAACTCAGGTTGCCGCATTTCTACCCGCACCGTCTTCCGTTCTTTGTTTCGGGACTGCAACGGTTCGAGCTTGTCAAGGGCACCATTGAGACGTACAAAGTCTTTGACCTTGAGGACAATCTTTCTTGCCGCGTTCTGCCCGACCTGCTTTTTCCAGAACCAGGGCTGGCGAAAGTTTGTGCCGCCTTCCACGATTTCCTCGTCCGCGATCCCAGCGTCTCGCAGGGCAGCAACAGCATCCCGAAACAACTCTGGAAGCTCCGCTAGGGCGGTTTCGTCCTTTGCAGCACGAACTTCAAGGACAACCTCTGCGATGAACCGTGTGGCGATTTCTAGGAATTCGCCTTCGCCAACAACTTCGATGTAACGCTCCATATTCCCAAACCTCGCAAGTCTATTGATCCATCGTTCAACCCCTATTCTAGTCACTGCCACTTGAGAATGGGAGACGGAGACTGTCTGGAGTATGGGCGGCGACCGGCTTGCGTCTCGGAACGGGAACGAATTTGCGAGGCGGGATCGACGGGGCGGCAGGTGCCGCGATCTCGGCGGCGGCAACCGGGCCAACGGCGGGCCATGCGATCTGGACGAATTGGATTGGGCAGGATGAAAGGGGCGGGCAGGGATGGGAAGGATCATGGCGAGCCTGGGCGGCGGCGGATGAGGGGATGATCGTGCGGCTGTTCCCCTCGCCTTCAAGATCGTAGAATGGCCTTGGACCCGACCGAAATTTCAGCTTGAGAGGGCCAAGGCCACACCCCAGGCGTGGCCTTGGCCTTGCTGCACCCCTATGAACCAACCGTTACCCGCAATCACGAAGAAGATCCAAACCCTGGCTCAGATCACCGCCGATCTCCACAAAGGGAAGGACTTCTCGATCACCCGCCTAACCGTCCTCAAGAGTCTCTGCGCCGATCCCGACGCTGCGGCAAAGTTCGCCCTGCACATCGCCACGCTGACGCAGAAGAAGATGGCGAGCCGTCGCCGCCCAGGTCCGGCAAAGCCGACGAAGAACGGCTTGTACAAGAAGATCGTCGCGGGTGCCGTGCGCGGAATGACGGAATACGTGAAGCGGCGGTCAACGAAGACGGAAGAAGCCCTCTACGAACTGCTCTCGCAAGCGAAGGACGCCCAGAATGAATATGATCGCCAGCATTGGGGGCCAGTGAGGATCATCCACAGCATGGATCTGCTGGTGGTAGAGACGGCTTTGGAATGCGTCTTGCGTCCGTTGGATTCGTCGGCTTTTGGCTACCTGCTGGCACGACGCTACGCCGAACGGTACAACTCGCGGTTCGGGACAGGGCTGCTTCCCGAATCCGCACCCATGATGGAAGAGATCGCGGCGTTCTGGGGGCGGTACTATTTGGGGAGCGGGTGGAAGAAGAAACTTCAGGTCTCGGCACGCCCTGGTCTGAAGGCATAATGTCGGGAATCGCGCCGGGCGACATGCAGATAGCCGTTGAACAAAACCACTTGCCGCTGAGAATCCGAGGCATTTCCAATGACATCGTTTTCCGCGAAACGCCGATGGTCGATCCTTCTGGCCCTGGTCATGGCGAGCTTCGGGCTTAATGCCTTCAATCTCTGGCGTGACTGGGAGCATACCGCGATTCCGGCTCTGGTCGTCCTCCTGGTGCTGGGGTTTGTGCTGCCGGTTCTGGCGATATTTCTCCTATGCCGAGGGCGCGTGGCAGGGGCATGGATTCTGGTAATCTCGTTCGGCATTCGGGGATTGGGAAATCTAGTTGTAATCGTAACCCACGCTCGATACATCTTCCCAGTCCTCGATCCCATCGGCATCAGACACACAATGCTGGGCGCGTTCTTCGTAGCGTCTGCGGTCTGGATTGCGCTGGCGGCAGTCAGGGGTGTTTGGTCCAGGGATACGCGGACGACGACCCGTTTAGGTTCGTGAAGAGGGAACTACCTGAATGCCACGGTAATTGCCGCAAAAACCCTTACTGGCTTTCATAGCCGCAAAACGGACCAAAGAACACGCCGCCATTCTCGATGAACCGGGCCAAATCGGTCTGCGGCGGAAAGTGACCGACCAATTCGGGCCAAGTCGATGCGATATGCTGATCCCATTGAGATGGATCGAGTTGCTGGACTTTGCCATCCATCAGATCTTCAAAAAGGAATCCCTTTGACTTCAATTTCGCAACTGCCTGACGCAGCCCTTCTTGATAGTCTGGAGCAGCCATGTAGCAAACCACGATTGCACCCGCGAAGTGCGACAGCATTTCACACCCCGGTCCTCGACGAACCCTGACAGCGCACTCGAAAAAGTAGTTCACATCGGCTCCTCTACTCAGACTGGTGGATTTCGTCCCAGTCGTGAGCCGTCGCAAGGATGGGCAGGCCCTTCAGTGCAGGGGACCGTCGCTTTGCCAATTGGTGGGCGGCGGCGATCAATTGCATGAAGCGAGCCGTAACGAGCTTTTCCGCAACGTCCTCTGCAAGCAAGACCCCGAGGGGCTGCTTATGATCGTGCAATAGGCTCTCGAACACCGCCTGGACAGGCTCCATACCCTCCAACGTGAAATCGTTCTCCGTTTCTGCATCCCACGAAGCAAGCCAGTCCAAGTCCCAAATGGTGCCCGCTTTCCTGTACCCGAACCCCGAGAAGAACCATCGGTCGGTGTTGATCGTGAATCCGTTCATCTCGAAATAGAGGGCAGCGATCTTCTTCTTTGAAGCTTTTTCATGAAACTCAATGAGGTAATCCGCTGCCGCACGGGTGTGGTGCAGGAAGTCCCGCCCGATCACACGATGGTAGGGCGTTTTCTTCAACGCTCTCAGGCCATCTTCCAAGAATGAAATGAAACCGTCCAATTTTCCCTGTGGAAAACAGATATCCATTGGAGTCCAGTTCCTTCTCAACGGTCTTGTTTACTTGTTGTCCCTGCCGCGAGCCGAAGCACCAGCGAGCAGGTTAGGTCGTTCATGCCGAGGGGCGCGGGGTGTCGTTGCCCTGCCACAAACCCCCATTCTAGCCACCGCCACCCACGAAGGGGAGATGGGGTGTGTCGCGGGACAGGCACGGCAGATCGGCAAGGGTCGTCAGGCACGGCAGGATCACCGGGATCTAGGGACTATGCCGGGATTCCAGATTTCGTAGGGGCGTCACGCGACCGTCAGCAGCAAGATGCCGACCGTCGCCAGCACCGCCACGCCCAAAATACGCGGACCAGCCATTTAGGTTCGGGAAGCCGGAACCACCTGAAGGCCACGGCGACCGCTGCGAAGAGGACCGCCAGCCCTGCCCAGGCCCCCATGAGGACATGGATCACCGCCGCCCCGCCAGGGGCGACGGTGATAGCGGATTCGGCAACCAGAGCCAGGACGAAGAGGGCACAAAGATACCAGGAAATCTTGATGATGGTCATGGCATCGCCTTTTATGCCGTCCCGTCCAGGGGAACATCGTCTTCCAGGTCGTCAGGTTCGATCCCATGACGCCGAAGATCGGCTTTCATCTCGGCGGTCAGGTCGCCGCCAACGGCAAGGCGAAAGTCCTGGTATCTCTTCTTGAGGTTTTCATGCTGGTGAACGACGATGAAAGCGAGCGCCGCATCCTTGATCGCCTTCGCTTCGCCGGAATCCGCAGGGTACGTCTTGGAGATCGATTCAAGGATCGCGCACACTCGTCGGATTTCGGTGTCGGACGGATCTTGGTCGGTCATGCGGTTGGCCCTGTCATTCGTTGTCGTGCCGCCATTGGGCATAAGTAATCCGTGGCACGTCAAACCGATCAGTAGTACGACAGTAGACCGATGGAGAACCGAGTCGCCCGATTGGTGCAAACTTATTGATGTGCATTCTCGGACCAAGCAAATGATCCGCGACATGAAACATCACGACTTCGCCAATGAACAGCGTGTTGGCTCCGAGTGGCTGTGATTGAAACAATTTACACTCCAAGCCACCTGCGACTCAGCCAATCGCGGCGGTTTGACGTGAACAGAAGGCGTGGCTCGCAAATTGGCGGCAGTCATCTCGCTCTGATCGGGAGGGAATTCTGCCGCCGAAACATTCATGGCGGCGAACAAGTCCTCCGTCACCATATTCACCACGAATTCGCCACTTGTCTGAATATTGTTCGCGGTGTCCTTGGGGCCACCGGCATCCCGGCGACCAATACCGATGACGACATAAGGCGGATCGCTGCCCACTGCGTTAAAGAAACTAAAAGGGGCGAGGTTAATGACGCCGTTTTCGTTCAGAGTGGTGATCCAAGCGATTGGACGTGGAACCACCAAATTGGTCATCAGCTTGTAGCTGTCGGCTTTACTGAGAATGGAAGGGTCGATTTGCATCTGTGGTAAATGGTTCTCTGCGACAGCGGCGGGAGTCGAGCATCTGTTTACAGCCTACCTTGTTTCCAGCCATTTTTGAATCCGTGACCGATAGAACTTCCAGAGTCGTCCGTTGCCAGTGCCGGGCACGACACAGCCTTTGGGGATCGTGCCCTCCCTGACCATCTGGGCTATCCTGGTCGTGGTGATGCCCAACCGACCCGCGATGTACGGGGAATCAACGATGTCGGGCGGCGGCGGATCAAAATGATCCGCGATACGCCGAAGTTGTTCTTGAATCTGCTCGGCGGCAATCGCCAACCGCTCCATAGCTTTCATGAGATCGTCATTCATTCCCGAAGCCCTTACTCGCCTTCGCCCATCTTCAGTCCCTTGAACGCTTCCTTCGGACTCTTGTGATCCAGATACGACATCGGCATGTCGTTCAATGAAGCCGCCGTTTCGACGGGCGACATCTCACGCTGGACCAAGTGGAACTTCGCACAAGAGATCATATCGTTCATCGATCCCGTCACGCCCCGGTTCAGGGCCTTTGAGAACCGGACTTCCCTGCTCGCCGGTGCCACGAACTTCTTGAAGACGACTTCGTGCCCATCAGGAGGAAGGCGCTCGCGCAGTTGGGCCAGCGCGGCATCGAGGAACTGGCTATCGTTAGCGATGCCGCGTCCGAATATGACGAGCGTGTAGAGCGACGGCGTGTTGGTGAGGATGATGTACTGCGTCCTGCCTGCCGTGAAGAGGTGGGCAGACCAGTCAGCAAAGGGATTGATTTCGAGTGGAAGGCAGTCTTTCGGCGCAACCTTGATCTTCGTGGCGAGTGCTTGCGAGAGGCGGAAGATCATGGTGCTGGATTGTTTACTGGGGCCATCGTTTCAAAGCAGTAGAACAATTGATGCAGCACCAGGAAAGTGGTCGCGGCTTCGATTGGCGTGAAGGTGTTGGGTGCGGCAACCCCGTGCGCAACACTGTGGCGAGAAAGGGCTATTCCCGAATCGCAGGGTACAGACGTGGAATCAAAGCCTGCAAAGTACACGCTCTTCAAATACTCCTTGAACTTCTCGGGCAGCAGTAAGCACTTTTCTGCTGCGACTTTCGACGCCACAGCGGAGTCGGCTAGATTCGATTGCCCCGGCTTATCCGTCCGTCCAAGATCAACGTGATGAGTACGCAAAATGCCTTCAACCCTCGGCAGCACCAGTCCAACGCAACTGATGTAATCGCGGCTCTGATATCGTTCCGCAGCGCACTCCAAGATTGCAAAATGAGGGGCAAAAACAGGATGGACGCGCAACTATCGAGGAAGCCGCAAAGCTTTTCTTTCACTTCGTTGACGATGGTATCGGACAATTCGCAAAGATCCCAGCCAGCGCGAAGATAGGAAAGGATGCTCTCAATGGTCTCATTCTTGAAGCCCGCGAACGGGAACAATTTGGCACGGAATAGCAAGTCCCATTCGGATTCGAGAATGCTGAAACGCTCTTGAAAGAGAACATGGGCATAAAGTTGAGCAAAAACCTTGGCGCAATCGAATGTCCGGCGAACAACCGTTATGGGATTCAATGGCGCGAAATCGTAGAACAGTCCCTTTCTCCAGCCGACAGAAAAGAGAAACAGCACACCGGCTTCCGGGGCAATACTTATATCGCCCAACTCCATTCGGTCAATATCGGCAACAATGTCGTTCTTGGCGACCGGCTCGCCCGCATTGATTGTGCGTGATGCTCGAACCCGTAGCACTTGCCGTACTTCGTTCAAGTAGACCGTTGCCGTGAGATCCTTGTTGACGATGACTAGCAAGTTATCCACTTGCGACGGAGAAACCGCTACGCCACATTGTTGGGACAACAATTGGAGGACATCGTTTGGGAAGGCTTCTAATGACTTGATGAACCGCTGCCCGTCTTCTGTCGAAGTGAAGTCCGTGGGCTGAACCGAGACCGATTCGCCGTCTTTGGCGGCTCCGGCAGCGTGCCCCATCGGCAACAAAGCAAATCTGATAGTGTACGGCATAGCTCTTCCTCACAAATCCGCGTCACTGCAATGGACATCAATACCACTAGGACGTTTCGCCAAGCAGATGCTCAACTTCCATCTCGGTCACGTCGCTAAGACTCCGCCCATCATTGCAAGTCAACGAATAAAGACGCGCAGCCTTCCTCGCATGTTCACTGGAATCGGGCATGTCCTTACTGGGGGAATACGCGCTCGGCGTGACGGTGGCATGGCGACCATCGTTTAGCACAATTGGCGTGGCGCGAGTCCAGCGAAAGCCAAGGCGGATCAGTTCTTCCTGGTCCATGATGCCTCCAAAGCAACGATTGGTGGTTTACAATAGATTTTGGGGGAGTCGTGCGTCTCCCATTACCCTCAAACCCCCATTCTAGCGAATGCCACCTGCGAATGGGAGATGAGGGCTGTCCACGGGCAGGGAGGGGTGATCGTGGCGTCTTGGCCTGGAGGAATTGATCGCCGGAGCAAGCGAAGGATGGGGTTTCTTGGTGGCGGGCGATAGAAGCGGCGTGGGAACCGCGTCATCGTGGCAGGGAGCGGACATAAGAAGCCCCGCCCCGGCATCGCCGGGGCGGGGCTAGTTCAACTTGTTGGGCCTCGGGGCCTGTCGCTTTCTAATTCGTGCCCGCCGAGATCTTCCGCACTGCGAAATCGAAGGTGCAGCCGATGTCCAAGGTCAAGGTGAGGGCTGGATTCCCATCTTTTCCTCTTCCTCGTCCTGAATGATGATCCGAGGGGTGACACCGCCCATGATGATCTGGCTTGGAGACTTGTTCGGATGGCCTGATACTGCCGAACTTGCCGCCGCAACCTCCCGTACTGTCAGATCGACCTCGATCCGGTCGCCCTTCTCCTGGCCCACCATCAGCTTTGCGGGTCTGCCTGCGGTGGTTACGAGCATCGGCGCGGATAGCTCGATCTCCTTGCCATTCTTCACCTCGATCAGCTTGAAATTCGAAAGGTACTGTGTGGGGGTGCCGCCCGGCGAATCCCGAATTTCGAGTTTGAGAACCAATCCGTCCTTGCTGCCGAGATTGGTCTTCAGCGGCGTGCCTTTGGTGCCGGTGACTTCGGTATCGACGGAGATGGTCTGTTTGCCGCCATCAATTCGAAGATATCTGACCTTCACTACGTAGCGGGGTGCGTTGGCAGAAGGACCGGATTCGGCGGCGACGGCGGCATGACACCACGATCCGATCAGCAGGCAGGCGAAAACGAAGCGGACCATTTCTTTTTCTCCGGTGGTGGGGTGGGCGCGATTTCGGCGGGAAGTTTACCGAATCGGGACGCCGGGCGGGAGGGCAGTTGGGGCGTGGGCGGCGGGTGGCCCAGAGTGCGTGGGCGCAGCCAAAAAACCCTTAGACTTTTAGACTTCTGGGCAATCCGGCTGCGGTCTAGGGTGGTCGAGAAAGATCACCGGGGGTGAGATGGGACGGGAACGCGACGGGAGGGACGGGGCCAGCGGCGGTCTCGGCGGGATTGGAGCGGGCGGCGGCATGGCGTCGGTGTTGACCCGCCATTACCGGGCCGCGGGGGCGAAATATCTGCATACGGTTTGCATACGGATGGCATTGCATCAAAGGAAAAGGACTCACGGCTAATCGCCGTAAGTCCTTTTCCTGCTTAGAGTACCGGAGGCGGGACTTGAACCCGCACGTCCTTGCGGACACTGGATTTTGAGTCCTAAATATGCATCCGTTCAGTATCCTCTTGTTCTCCGGTTGTGGCCTTTTCTGCGGCAAACTATGGATTCCGTTAACTGTCCGTTGCTCTCCTATCGTGAGTTCGACAACGCCCCTGGCAACAAGTCCGGCAACACTCGGCAGCAACGCAAGGATACCAGCTAACGCCGTTCACTCCGTAACTGAGAATGGACGCAAGCTCGGATCGTCGCCAAGCGGGCAAGCGGAATTGCTCGGCGCAGCGATGGACGGCCCTGGCTGCGTGTGTGCTGCACGGATCGGGGCTTAGACGACCCGGAAGCCATGCCAAGGGCCCGGCGTGCGTCTGCGGGTCGTATACGAGGTCGGCAGGGTACGAGACAAGGCCGGGGGGCCCCTGGCCCAAGGTTTTTTGACCGTCCCTCCCCCCGGATAAGTCGCGAGGGACGTTGGCTAACCCGTGCCTTTATGAACAGCGAATTTCAAGGAGTAACGAATGTCTGAATTAAGCGGACCCAAAAAAAGGCAGTTGATGGACAAACTGCGAGCGCAAGGAGCGGACCTTTATCGCGCGGCCATGCGATTCAAGGAAGAAGAGCGGCTGAGGTTGAAAGGATTAGGGGCCAACCGGCAAGCCGCCGTGGATGGAGCCTGGGCGGCCGTGGAAGCGAAGTTTCTCGGGGAGGGCCCCGAGGCCGCCCCCGCCGCGGAAGTCGTTTCCGGTGCCCTGGTGGAATTCGTCGACGCGCCCGGGCCGGAACTCGATCGACCTGCAGTCCTGCCCCCTGCTGATGCCGGCGAGTCCCCTGCGGCGTCCGGCACGGAATCCACCGTCTGGGAAGCCCTGAGTTGGGCCGTCTCTTCGCTCGGGCTTGCCGATCAAGGGCAAGTTGTTGCCACGTCCGACGCGCCAAGTTCGCAGGCATGGGCGGCGTTTGAGTGGGGCAAAAAATCAAGGAAAGAACTTTTTGCCGCCTGGTCGGGCGAGAGTCGGCGGCAACCCGCAAACGATTCGCGGCGGGCCGAGACGAAGCGGCAGGTCGCGGAAATTAACGAAATGATCCAAGAGGTACTTGCGGAAATCGGCCGGGATAAATTTCCCGAAGCTGCTTTTCCCTCAGAGAATTAATTAGCCCAAATAGTAATTCTGAAAATACGTTCCTCACGGGAAAAGGGGGAGGGAGTTTATCCTGTGCGTGTGTGCATTGGTCATCGTTCGCGCGCGGGGGCGTAAGCCGAAAGAGGCTTTTTGCCGTAGAATGGCGTGAACTTCGGGACGGCCGGGTCTGTTGCAACATACCTGGTCTTCAACGCGGACCGGGCAGGCGGCCGTCAACCTGTCTTTCGCGGCGCTTGCCCGGTCTGGCCCGGTTAGAAAGACAGGTTTGCTTTGGAAGCTCATGACTCTGACGTTTATCGGGAACTTCTGCGCCAATTCCGGGATGGATATGCGAAGTTCAGTCGGGCCCCTGTGGAACTTGTGGGCCTTGCAGATCGGGAGCGGTTCAGGCTCTCGGAAGCGGCAAAGGAGTGCCACCTGATGCGACTCGGATTAGTCTCCTGGTGGGACAAGAGAGGCTCGTCAGTCATTGAGAATGGATTTTGGGTCTGGGGCTCGTTCCGGTGTTCCTTGGACGCGGGTATCCGTGCGTTTGCTCTCGATGCCCTGGCGTCGTTTCGGTCCCTGGCGGAGAGGGCCGGGGCGCATCTGCCGCCGGAGGTCAGGGGCGAGATTCCCCAAGGCCCTGGCGTTCTCGATGCTGGCTCTTGGTGGTATAGCCTGCTTTGGCGGCTCCATGGGGTGCAAGATCGCCCAGAAGGGCGGTTGATCTCGATTTCCCCGTTTGAGGATTCCGCACTGGCTATCGAATCATGCGGTCTGGCTGGGGGGGTGGGCCGGCCTTGCATTGAGCGAGGCTCCAAGCACCCTTGGGGTGACGATGACCCAGACACGCCATTGGGGCCAAGGAAAATCGCACAGCGTCTTGGGATTTCCGAAGATGATTTTCGGCAACAAGACGCACTCCGCAAACGGTTGGAGTCTTGGAGAAGAAAAAACATGGGCGGCGGTTGGATTGAACCTCCCAACCCCAAGCCGAGAGAACCAAGGTTCTTGTATCTGATCGGAACGGTGTGGCCTTTCGTTGCGGACATGAATCGCCTCGAATAGCTCCAGCCAATCTCCGGCGAAAAAATTCTTTGCCGATTTGATGCCTGTTTTCAATGGTTAGGAGCGGTTCCGTTCCTCCGGCGAACCTCCGCTGACAATCCGCATTTTCGTTTTGGTCGGAAAATGCGGGCATGAAAATCAACGACATACCCACCGGAAAACTGCTGAGGTTGATTCAAATCTCGGAGCAATCCAGCGATCCTGACCCCTACGCCATTCGGGTACTGAAAGCCGAACTATTGCGACGGCAACAGGTGCCACCCGACAACCAAGAGCCGTCAACGGCAGGAGGTGCCCAATGAGGCGTCTTAACCAAGCTCGGGGCCATCGACCGGGCCCCTCCGCCTTGGGCAGCATTCGCACTGATGAAGTCATGCCAGCCCGCGAATTTTGCCGCCGGTTGGGACTCGGCGTGAAGGCATGGACTGCCTTGGTCAAGCGTGGTCTCCCGGTCACTCGGTGCGGAAAACAAGCCTTCGTTGACGGCGCGGCTGCCGTCGCGTTCTTTCGGCAGCAGACCCCCGCGGCTTGCGATGGATCGGCGCCGAGATACCAGCGGAAAGCGTTGCCGCGGCAAATGGGGGTGGGGAATGACGGAAAAGGATTTCGACCGCGGCACGGATCGCCGCGAAGTGGTGGTTACGGATGCCGAAATCGACCGGATGCATGTCCGGCACGTGCTGGCCGAATTACTCGCCTTGAAGGGGATTGTCCCCGAACAGCCCGCAGCGGTCGGGGAGGAGGTTGGCGGTGACGACTGAATACCCGCGGCGTCCATCGCACTTCGCCCATTGGTACACACGGATGTTAGCCAAAACGTGCGCCGCTCAAGAGATTGGACCAACAGCGGCGTGGCTCTGCGTGGTCATTGTCCACCAGGAGGACAGCAAGCGGTATAAGGGCCCGGTGACTTTTTACAACGGGCAATTACTGCCCTTGATCGGCGTCTGCAAATGGGAGGCGCTGTCCAGCGCGAGGGAGCGCGCGTCAGAGGCGGGATGGTTGCACTACGAACCGGGAAACAAGGGTAAGCGACTTCCCGGTCGGTATTGGGTCACTGTTCCGCCGGGCCTGGGTGACTTGACCGATGCTCCATGCGACGAAACCCAATATCCGGAAAAGGGAGATAGGCTCGATAGCCAATATCCGGCAAAGGGGGATCGTGAGGGGGATCGTGAGGGGGATCGTGAGGGGGATCCTCCTTACCTATACCCTAACCCTACACCTACACCTACAGGCGCAATCGCCCGGTGTCGTGTCTGTCTCCTGAATCTTTCCTTCAAAGATGGAACATCATTCCAGGTTTCACGTCCTGCCGGAAGATTACCGGCAAACGACTACAAGCCTTCAAGGCCCGGCTACGTGACCCTGATTGGCTCGGGGAGTGGGAGCAAGCCCTTGCAAAAGCGGCCGCTTCGCCATTCTGTCTCGGTGCCGGCTCGCGTGGATGGAAAGCCGATATCGACTGGTTCCTTCGGCCGGACACCGTTACGAGGATCATGGAAGGGAAATACGACCCAAAACCGGGGGAGTCGGCTGAAAGCATGCCGCCGAAACGCCTGCCACGAATCATCGGAGGGCAACCACAATGAACGGCGAAATCCTAGACCGCGAACCACCAAACAGCCCGGAGGCTGAAAAGGGTGTTTTAGGCTCCATCATCTGCGATGCGAAAGTCGTTGACCAGGTGGCGGAAATTCTTAGGCCGGAAGATTTCTACTCCGATGCGGGCCGCCGACTTTTTGCCCATATTCTTGATTTAGACGCGAAGGGCAAGCGGGGCGCGGTCGAAGACGTCGCACTACTGGTTGAATCACTCCGGGATGCCGGCGAGCTTGCGGCGATCGGCGGACTCACCTATCTGGCGGAGGTCGCCCGGTCGGTCCCTTATGCCCACAATGCGATTCACTACGCGCGAATCGTGCGGAGCAAGGCCGAGGCCCGGATGCTGATTCGCGCCGCGGAGATGGCCCTCCGCGATGCCTACGACCAAACCGCGGAAATTGGGCACGTAGCCGATTCGTTGGAAAGCGCTTTGACGAAGATCGGGGAGCAAAGGGCCAGCGATGGCCCGGCCGATGCCGCGGGCGCAGTGCTGGCGGTCAACGGATACGTCGATGCGATGCAGGATCGCCGTCAGACTTCCGGCGTGTTCACTGGGCTGCCTGAATTCGACCGGGACACCGGCGGCTTGCATCCTGGCGAGTTCGTTATCCTGGCGGGTTCAACCTCGTCGGGCAAAAGCGCACTGGCGGGCCAGATTGCGGACCATAACTGCGCAGCGCGGCAGGTTGACCTACTATTGCTCTTTGGAAATGTCGCGGGAGGAATTGACACTTCGCCTTTTGTGTGCGATGGCCGGCGTCAATTCGCGTGCGGTCCGCACGGGCACCATGACGCCCGATGAACGGAAAAAGCTCTCCGATGCCGGGGAAAGGTTCGCTACTACCCGCGCCATCCGGATTGATGATCGGCCGCGAATGACCGTCGCGGATATTCGCCGCGCCGCCCGGCGGTGTTTGCGCAACGGTCTGGCCCTGGTCGTCATCGATTATTTGCAACTAATCCAACCGGAAGATTGCCGTGTGCCTCGCGAACAACAGGTGGCGAGGATTTCCCGCGGACTGAAGAACCTCAGTAAGGAGCTAAAGGTGCCCATCATCGCGATGATGCAGTTGAACCGGCAATATGAAGAGCGCGAACGCCCGGAGATTCGCCACCTGCGGGAGAGTGCGGCGGTCGGGCATGACGCGCATGTCATCCTGTTGCTGCATCGTCCGCCTGATGGCGTTGTTGACGACGAAGGACTTACCAACGGCGGACGGGCAAACAAGAAGTACATCGTGCGGCCCTGGCCCGCGGAGTTGATTATCGCCAAGAACCGCGGCGGGGAGATTGGGCGGCTGCTACTGGACTGGAACCCGAGCGAAACGCGATTTAGCTGTTGGGGCGAAAGGGAGTTTTGAAC
The DNA here is from genome assembly GCA_963709175.1 of uncultured Planctomycetia bacterium. Classification (GTDB taxonomy): domain Bacteria; phylum Planctomycetota; class Planctomycetia; order Pirellulales; family Thermoguttaceae; genus JANXQG01. The sequence continues at coordinate 355,884 of CAVPVK010000014.1, read as the reverse complement.
TTGCCTGGGAGCGGCCGAAACGGTGGTCAGAGATACGGGCGAAACAAGCGTTCTCCGTAAAGAAAGATTCCAATGGAGCATTCAATGATCGTTCAAAAGTCAGTTTCTTGCGTGTCGCAATCGTTGCCCTGGACCGTGCTGCGCTGGAGGAATTCCAAGACTGGCTGCTCGGGGAAAGCCTTCGTGCGGATGTCGCTACACGATGCCGCGGCGGCCGTGCTGTACGCTCTCGATCAAGTGACGGACGATGGGCGAAACGCCTACGGTGAAAAGTTCGCGCTGGGGCTCTCGGTCTGCGGCAAGTTGGTCTTGTCTGTTCGCTTTCATGGCCATGACTCTACCGCCAAGCTGCTGCTGTGGGTTGCGACGTGTCCCGACATTTTGCGGAAAGTGGACGAAGCAGGATACCGGGAACCTCGCGCCTTAAGAGGCGATTCCTGATCCGATTCCCTGAAAGGTTCCGATGCGGTGTGACGATGTATTCAAGCGTCGGGAAAATTCTTCACACGGCGCTTGACTCATAAGAACCTTTTGGTATACTTAAGACTAATGACCGTTCGGTATGTAAGCCAACGAGACAAGGAAAAAGGGAGCAACGCCTAATGGCAAAGAGCAAGGAAAACGATAGCGGATACGTGCCCCTGGCAACGCAACTCCGCGACTTGATGCGAGACAGCGGGCTTTCAATCTATGCCCTGGCTCACGCTACGGACGTGGCGCAACCCATCTTGCAGCGGTTCGCGTCAGGCGTTCGCGAGAATCTGCGGATTGACACCGCGGATCGGCTGTGCAAGTTCTTCGGCGTCCGGTTGACGGCGACGAAGCGGAAACCCGGAAAGTAAAACCCTCGCCCTGGCTGCGGCCGGGCATAACCCAAGGAGCAAAAAGCAATGTCTGAAGAGATTCGCGTCAAGGTCCATTCCTACGGCGCAGGCCGGGCGTTGTCCCTGGTCTACATCGACCCAGTAACCGGAAAGAAAGTCGCCAAGTCGGTCAAAGCATACGGCAAACTGACCGCGGAAGAGGCAATGGACTGGCGGACTGCGGAGCGACTGGCCGGGGAACTGGAAAGCGAACTGCAAGCCGGTCGGTTCGCGGCCCCCTCCAAGATCACTTGGCAAGAGTTCCGCGACCGTTGCAAGTCCGAAAAGCTGGCGGGCATGCCGGAGTCAAGTCAAGTGGCTTACGCCGTGGCCCTGGATCACCTCGGCCGCGTCGTTACTCCTGACCGTCTGTGCAAGCTGACGGCTCGGGTAATGAGTCGGTTCGTTGCTGATCTGCGGCAAGAGGGCATGAAGGCCACGACCATTGCACGACACCTCCGGCACGTCAAGGCGTGTCTGCGTTGGGCTGAACGGCAAGGCATGATGACCAAAGCCCCCGCTATCGAAATGCCCAAACTGCCCAAGGGGCAATCGTTCATGAAGGGACGGCCGATCACTGCGGAAGAGTTCGACCGTATGTTGGCCATCGTGGAAAAGGTTCGACCGCAAGATGCCGCCGCATGGAAGAACTTGCTAAACGGGCTGTGGCTGTCGGGGCTGCGGTTGTCGGAAGCCCTGGCCCTTGACTGGGAGGAGGGGCTTTTCTGTCTCGATCTGTCGGGCAAGCATCCGGTCTTTCGTATTGAGGCCAGCGGCCAGAAGTCTCGCCGCGCGGAACTGGCCCCCGCAACTCCGGACTTCTGTGAGTGGGTATCGACAACCTTCCCGGAGGGTGAGCGGAAAGGGCGGGTTTTCAAGGTCGTTGACCACAAGACGGGCAGGCCCCTTTCTGTGCAACAGGTGGGGCGGTTAATCGGCCGGATTGGCAAGCGGGCCAAAGTGGTCATTTCCAAGGATGACGGCCAATTTGCCACCGCTCACGACTTGCGGCGGTCGTTTTGCACCCGTTGGGCCAAACGGGTAATGCCGGCAACCTTGCAACGTCTGCGCGGCATGCAAACATCACCACAACCCTGACGTTCTACGTGGCGCAGAGTGCGGCGGACATTGCGGCCGATCTATGGTCCTCTTGGGGGAGTGCAGACAGCAAAACTGCCCCCGTTGGCAACAAAACTGGCAACATCGCCCCCGAAACGACCGAAGGGGCTAGGACGGCAGACCGCACCTAACCCCTTACGCTCCAACGAGTACCGGAGGCGGGACTTGAACCCGCACGTCCTTGCGGACACTGGATTTTGAGTCCAGCGCGTCTGCCATTCCGCCACTCCGGCTTGCATTTTAGTTGCATTGATTTTGCGTTGTAACCCTTGTAGCACCTTTGCTTTGCGACATAACCATGTTGGTCCTGCGTTGGGTCGCAGGGAAGATGCATCGCCGCCAAGTGCAGCAATGGCTTCCATTCACCACAAGGGCGAAGCGTGGCATTGTCAGTTCATGTTCCACGGAAAACGCCATACCTTCAGTCTCGGAAAGGTCACCCAGGACGAAGCGGAAAACAAGGTCAACCAAGTCAATTATCTGCTCATGCGGTTGAAGCAGAACCTGCTGCAACTGCCTAACGGTATAGATATTGTGACTTTTATCTCCTTCGATGGCAAGCCACCCCACGCAACTTCCGAGAGCGAAGTCCTCACTTTGGCCGGATTGCGGGATCGATACTTGGAGACTCACCGGAACATGTAGTGGCGGTCTTTCATCGCCAGGATGTCGGGTATGTCCATGCTTGACCTTTCAAGATACATAGAAGCCGACCAGGACGAGAAATCGGCGTGGGCGAGTACCGTGAAAAGTGAAAGCGGCGCGGCGAGCGGCAGCATCCGAGCCACAATGGCGGCAGACAGTCGTCGCGCAGGTGACGGTGCGATTCCTGACGCGTTTGGAATGGCTGTCGATCAGCAGAATCAACTTGTTCCCATCCACTGAGTTATGCTTGAAATATCTCACTGAGGACAGCGAGGAAGTCGGGGATAGGAAATTCCGGCCGAAACAGCGGATGTTCGCGGAGGCGAATCGCGCCGATGCTCGTCGGTTCGGCAAAATCGTTACGGCCGAGTCGGTCCAGGGTGGCTGCGACGATTTTCATGCTTTCGAGATCGCAGAGCACGTCAGCGCGGAGAAAAAGATCAAGGTCGTTGGTGGCCCGCGGCATCGGCAGTTGCGAGAAGAGTGTCCTTTCGCGGGTCTGTTCGAGCCGCATGCGTTTGAGGTAAAGACCAAATCCGCCGCCGATCGTAAGCGGGATGGGGTGCTCGCGCAGTTCAAAGAGCAGGTCGAGCAAGTTGGCCGTCAGCGGGTCCATCCATTCCATGGCGGATTATCCTTTCTTCTGGAGGGGCTGGAGAATTGCCTTGCGCAGTTGCTCGGCGGTTTCCTGCTCCCGCTTGTCGCCCTGCATCAACTCCAGGTATGCCTGAACCGGGGATGCAGCCAAGTTGTCACGCGTATCGAAGTAAACGAAGTCCTCGTCGGTTTCCAGAAGTTCGATGTTGGGGAACCGAGACGTTTTTTCAAGGTCGGGGCCGAGCCGCTTGAGGAGCCTTTCCAGGTTGGAACAGCCGCAGCCCGAGACCACCGTCGTCGCCATCTCCCAGCCGCTGCGGAGCGAGGTGGCCGCGGGAAACCGGTTAGCGGTGCGGTGAGTGACGGCGGGGGCCCCGGCCACGGCGTTCCGGCGCGAATTGAACGGCAAGCTGGCGGCGCGGCTGACCGCGGGCGACCGGGCCGAACTGGACCTGGCTACCGTACCGGACGGCGCGGTCACACTGCGGCTGACGGCCGAGGGCACGCGGACGCGCTATCGGCTGTCGTGGACCGAGGATTCGCTCCCACTGGCGCGGCCCGAACCGGTAACGCTGGAGACGCCATTTACACTGCGGCGGGCAAAACGCTGACGAATTACAGCGAGATTGCCGTTGGAGCAGGGGAATTCCTCAACCGCCGCGTCATAGACGGCAAGCGCCGAGGAATTGAACCATTCACAACATTCACAACTGTCTTCCCCCTCTACCGTAAACACGTGCTAGAGTATCGTAGCGAGGCTCGGCGATCGGCGACCGTCGCGAAGCAGCTTCACTGGAAGAGTGAAGCACCTTAGTAGACAGGTTTGAGACCTGCCGGCTGAAGGCACAACTGAAGCTGCCCCATGCGTCTTGGGCGGCCTCATTTGTGCTTTTTTTATTGCCGCCTGTGTGCTCGTTCGGTTTGGGCCCGGAACCGACGCCGCGGACAGCAAATGGAGCGAATCATCATGAAGTACCAGAAGACCATTCTGCACATTGACGACGACCCACAGGTCACACGCCTGGTCGCCCAGTATCTTGGGCAGCGAGGCTATGAAGTGACCAGCCTCAACAACCCGGCACACGCTCTCCGTGCGTTGAGCGAATCACAGCACCGGGTCGTGCTGCTGGATATCGATATGCCGGATCTCAATGGGCTCGAATTGCTGCGGCAAATCAAACATGCCCACGGCGGAAGCCAGGTCATCATGTTGACAGGATTGGTCTCGGTATTTACTCTCCTGCAGTCTTATCGCTGGGGAGCCGAGTATTGCATCTTTAAGCCGCTAACGGACTTTGACCCCCTGGTCGAGGCCATTGAGACAGTATTCCGAAAAATCGACCATTGGTGGACCGCCGTGGCGGAACTCAGCAGGCAACGGCACAGCCTGGCAAGCCAACGCAATTGGGAGATCATGGCCGAGAATCTTGGAGTCCCATTTAGCCAGGCCGAGGCCGTGGCAGGACTTACGGAGTAGTGGGCTGAATGGGCGCCGCCGTTGCTCAACCGCCAGCGGCATTGCAACGCAGACGTTCAGGGTGACTCCTTGTGGCGGAACCATTGCCGCAAGGGAGCGAAAGACTTCTCCTCCACAGCGCGCTGCGCTGGCGACATCCGCGCGGAGTTGTAAGCGTCGAATAAGACCAGCTTGGCAAACAGGTCCGCGGCGGCCTCGTGCGGGTGGTAGATGTTCGTCGAAAGCGGAAAGACGTCGCAATACGCCCGCACGCTCAGCAGCGGGGCGTACTTCGGCCGGCCGTCGGACGACTGCTCGACGCGGAAGCCGTCGCCGACGGGCGTTACGTAGAAGGCCATCTGCGAGAAATCGGTCCGCATGTGCTTCGGGCCCGGCCCGTCAGGCAGCGAGCACAGCGGCCAGATGTAGCGAATACCGTCGGGCCGACGGATGGGAAAGACCCAGGGGCAATCGATCGCGTCGGGATTGACCAGTTGGTGCTCCACGATCCAGGGGCACGTGGCGATCGCCTTGGCGCGAATGAGGCCCCACAGTCCCGCGTACAGCGAGTCGAACTCCTCGGCGTGGGCCCTTTGGAAAACATGCATTTGCTCGTGCAGCAGCAGCTCCATTTTGTCCAGGGGCACGCGCCGACCCGCCGGACCACCGCGTTCCGCGGCCAGCCAGCGGCAGACACTTTCGCAGAAAATGATGTACTTGCCGCGAGTGTGCGGGAAGCCACCCTCGATATTGTCGGTAACCTTAAGGAAGTTCCAGGGCGTGTCGGCGTAGCGGGGATAATTCTGGCGGACGGCACGGTCGACGATCGCCACAACGTTGCGGATGCCAGTCTTCTCTTCGTCGCTGAACCCGCGGACACCGGCCTGGTAGCGGCGGCGGAACTCGGTCCGCTGTTGGACGAGCGTGGCGGCAGCCAGCGGGCGGCCGCTCTTAGCCTCCATTTCCATCGGCTGCAAGCGATCGAAATACGCCGGGTCGTCGACGATCGCTGCCCGGGCGGTCTGAAGGTCGGCGAAAGAAACCTGCGGGGCAGCGCGGAGATACGAAGGGGCTGGAAGCAGCAGGAGGAGAACCAAAGACGTCTTGAACATGTGCGAATCCGGAATCGTGCAGTTGTTCTTGGTCACGGGACTCCATTATATACCGGCGTTCGTAGTTCTGCCTTCATGCGGCCGGCGGCGGATTTTTTCCCGGGATTCCGGCTAAAGCCGGGACTACGACTGCCACTCAATCGCCGACGATGCCGAAACCCGCCGCACGGGGCCGTGCCGCGGCTTCCCCTTCCACCTGAGGGAACAGCCCCACCACGTCGGTTACGTCGATCAATCCCACGGGGCGGCCATCATCGTCGACGACCGGCAACTCGCTGATCTTCCGTTGGGCCATCAGGGCCACGGCCTCGGACATCAGCGATCCGTGGAACACTTTCAACGGGTCGCGGGTCATCACGGTGTGGATGGGCGCGTCCAGGGCATCGTCGCGATGGTGCTCGAAGAGCCGCGCCAGGTCGCTGTCGGTGAAGATGCCGGCCAGCCGCCCGTCGGCGTCGATGAGCATCGTGGCCCCTGTCCGCCTTCCCGGCACGCTCACGCGGACGAGGACCTGGCGAACCGTCTCCTCTTGCGGCGCCAGCCGGCATTGCTCCAAGGACCGCATGTGCTGTTGGACTTTGCTCAGTTTCAGGCCAAGGTTGCCCGCCGGGTGCAGTCGGGCAAAATCCTCGCGGGCAAAGCCCCGCAAGCGGCTGACGACCAGCGCCAAGGCGTCCCCAAGGGCCAACATCGCCGCCGTGCTGCTGCTGGGGGCCAGGCCCAGCGGACAGGCCTCTTCGACGGGCCCCAGGTCGACGACCACCGCGGCCGCGCGGGCCAAGGCGCTGCGGGCTCGGCCGGTGACGGCGATGATCGGCACGCCCGATCGCGCCAGCGGCGGCAAGAGGCGGACGATCTCTTCGGTCTCGCCGCTTTGCGAAAGCACCAGCACAACGTCTTCCGCGTGCACTCGGCCCAGGTCGCCGTGCACGGCCTCGGCGGGGTGCAGGAAGTGGCTGGGTGTGCCCGTCGACGCCAGCGTAGCCATGACCTTCTGGCCGATCAGACCCGCCTTGCCGATGCCGGTGACGATGACATTTCCCCGACAATGGAGGAGCAAATCGACCGCCCGGCAGAACTCCTGGTCCAACCGCCGCGCCACCTGCTGGATCGTGCGGCTCTCCGTCTGCATGACCTGACGGGCGAGACTCAATTGCTCGAAGGCGGTCCAGCGGCTCAAGGCCGGTGCGGGCTGGCTCATGGTTCGTCATCCTTGACGGCTTCTGTGACCGAAATCTTCCGACCCGGAATAGGGGCAGCGAATCTTAGGGTTTCTAGCCGCAAAACGCAACATGACTCTAGACCAAAATTGTCGCGCGTGAGGTGCGGATGTGCCGGGTTTGAACAATTAAATCCTTGCAGGGCGTTGCTATTTCGCGGCCCCTGGCAGTCCGGGGAAAGCTACGCTAAAATAGTCCGGCTTCGATTCGAATGCCGACAGCGGCCTTTCTTCCATTGCTTGACTATGTAAGCAAGCGGTGTGGAAGCGGATCGAAACAACCTACGAGAAAGCGAAAGATCATGATTGTCACCACCAAACAACTGTTCGAACACGCTTACGGCAAGTATGCCGTGGGCGCGTACAACATCAATAACCTGGAGCAGACCGTAGGTCTGTTCCGCGGTAATTTGGGCAAGTCGGACTCCAACGGCGACCCGACCAAGCCCGAAGTCAGCGCCCCGTTCATCATCCAGATTTCCCGCGGCGCACGGTCTTACAGCGATAAGCGGTTTCTGGAGGCCATGATCCGTGCCGCGGAAGACGTCTTTCCGGAGGCGATTTTCGCCGTGCACCTCGACCACGGCACCGAGGAGGTTTGTTACGACTGCATCGCCAGCGGCTTCTACAGCTCGGTTATGATCGACGCCTCGCACGAGCCGTTTGCGAAAAATGTGGAAATCACCAAGCGCGTGGTCGATCGAGCCCACGCCAAGGGCATTTCCGTCGAGGCCGAGTTGGGCCAGCTCGGCGGCGTGGAAGAGGACATCATGGGCAGCGAGTGCCTGACCGAGCCCGACCAGGCAGCCGAATTCGTCGCCAAGAGCGGCTGCGACTCGCTGGCGGTGGCCATCGGCACCTCGCACGGGGCCTACAAGTTCAGCGGCAGCCAGGGCCTGAGAATGGACCGTATCGCCGAGATCCAACAGATCCTACCCAAGAGCTACCCCATGGTCATGCACGGCTCCAGCAGCGTGCCCAAGGAATGGGTCGACCGTATCAACGCGGCGGGCGGCAAGATGAAGGCCACTAGCGGCGTGGATGAGAACCAGTATTTGCCGGCCGCCAAGCTGGGCGTCTGCAAAGTGAACATCGACACCGACGGCCGCCTCGTCTGGTGCGCGATCCATCGCGAGGCGTTCCGCGACGATCCCGCCAATTTCGACCTCCGTCCGCCAGGAAAGGTCTTCATCAAGGCCTACGCCGACTATATTGCCCACAAGAACAGCAAGCTGGGTTCGGGCGGCCAGTTGGAATGCCTGCGGGCCTGCTTGAAGAAGTAGTCGCACGGACGGGCAGCGGGGAACGCCCCTGCGCGGCGTTGACGGAAAACGCCGCGGGGGGCGTTCCCCGTAGCTTTGCCGCGATAGTTGATGCCTGCCGGTGTTCTCAAGACAATGACGATGAGATTTTTTCGTGCGAGCATCTTTCCTTAGCGGTGCAATCTGCTTTCGGCTCGCGGCCGTGGCGGCGATGGCTCCCTGCGTGGCGTCGGCCGACCTGCAAAAAGACATGGTCCTCTGGTATCGGCAGCCGGCTGCCCGCTGGAATGAGGCGATGCCGCTTGGCAACGGCCTGATCGGCGCCATGGTCTTCGGCGATGCCCGGCATGAGCGGATCGCGCTGAACGAAAGCAGCTTTTGGTCAGGCCGCCCCCACGATTACAATGACCCGGCGGCTATCAAGTACTTCCCCCAGATCCGCGACCTCGTTTTCGCCGGCAAGTTCCAGGAAGCCGAGCAAATGGCCAACGCCCATTTCTGGGGCGTTCCCGGCGTCGCAGCAATGCTTCGAGCCCCTGGGCGACCTGACGCTCGGCTTCGACGGGCGACGAGAAGATCGAGGATTACCGCCGCGAATTGGACATGGAAACCGGCGTAGCCAAGATCACCTACCGCGCCGGCGACGCCCGATTCGTCCGCGAGGTCTTCGTCTCCTAGCCGGACCGCGTGCTGGTCGTGCGCATCACTGTCCGACAAGCCGGGCGGCGTCTCGCTCCAAGCCCGGCTGGCAAGCCCTTTTCCCTTCACAGCCACCGCCAGGGCGGGCAAGCTGGTTATGGACGGGCACTGGAAGGGACCGGTCAAGGGCGGCTGGATCGCGCCGGTCAGCGGCGACGGGCTGCGCTTCGAGGCGGCGCTGGCGGCGGCGCCTGAAGGCGGCCGCTCGCAAGCCGCCGGCGACAGCCTCCACATCGAGGGGGCCGACGCCGTCACGCTCGTCCTCGCCGCGGCCACCAGCTTCGTCAATTACCGCGACATCAGCGGCGATCCCGCGGCCGCGCTGCGAGCAGGTCCTCGCCGCCGCCGTGGGCAAGGACTATGCCGCGCTCCGCAGCCGGCACGTGGCCGACTTCGCCGGGCTGATGGACCGCGTGCACCTGAACCTGGGCGACGCCGCGGCCAACCAAAGGCCGACCGACGCACGGCTCCAGTCAGCGGCAGCGCGGCGGAGCGCGGAGAGCGCGGCAGGGGACCAACCGCGGACCAGGGGAGTTGCCGATCCCAACCTGGAGGCCCTCTGCTTCCAGTTCGGCCGCTACGCGCTGGTCTCCAGCAGCCGGGCCGGCGGCCAGCCGGCCAACCTCCAGGCGATCTGGAACGAGGATGTCTCGCCGCCTTGGGGCAGCAAGTACACGGTCAACATCAACACCGAGATGAATTACTGGCCGGCCGAGGTCTGCAACCTATCCGAGTGCCACCAGCCGCTGTTCGACATGCTGGAGGACGCCGCGGTCGCCGGGGCGAAAACGGCCCGCACGTACTACGGCGTCAACGGCTGGGTGACCCACCACAACCTCGACCTATGGCGGGGAACGGCGCCGGTCGACCGGGCGCAGTTCGGCATGTGGCCGCTGGGCGGGGCCTGGCTCTGCCAGCACATCTGGGAGCACTATGCCTACACGGGCGACAGGGAATTCCTCAAGCGGTACTACCCGGTCATGCGGGGCGCCGCCCAGTTCCTGCTGGAAGTCATGATCGAAGAGCCGAAGCATCACTGGCTGGTCACCCCGTTCTCGATGTCGCCCGAGCACGGCTATTACGACAGCCAGGGGCGGATGGCGTTTCTCTCCCCCTCGCCCACGATGGACGTGGCCATCATCCGCGAGTTGTTTCCGCACTGCATCGAGGCCAGCAAGTCGCTGGGCATCGACGACGAATTCCGCGGCAAGCTGGCAATCGCGCTGACGAGAATTCCGCCCTACCAGATCAACCGTTCAGGCAGTCTTCAGGAGTGGATCGAGGACTGGCGGCCGGGGCCGCAAGGGCACAACGTCTCGCCGAACTTCGCCTTTTTCCCCGGCTGTTCCATCCAATTGCGCCGCGACCCGTAAGCTGGCGGCGGCGATCGAACAGGGAATGGCCGGGCGGGGCCTCGGCGGCGGCTGGGTTGCGGCGTGGAAGCTCTGCGTATGGGCCCGATTGGAGCGAGGCGACAAGGTGGACGCGGGGCTGCAGGCCTGGGTTGCCCGGTCGCCGGGCCCGAACCTGTACAACGCCGGCGCCAACCAGTGCGACGGCACCTTCGGCTTCACGGCGGCCGTGGCCGAGGCGCTCCTGCAGAGCCACGCCGGCGAGATCAGCCTCCTGCCCGCCTTGCCCGGCGGCTGGCGCGACGGCTCGGTCGCGGGTCTGCGGGCCCGCGGCGGATACGAGGTCGGCATGCGTTGGCAGGACGGCAAGCTCCAGTCGGCGGAGATTCGCAGCCTGCACGGCGGCGCATGCACATTGCGCTATGGGAAGCGGACCGTGCGGAAGTCGTTCGCACCGGGCGAGGTCATCCGCTTGGGAGCGGTGGACGGGAAGCAGTGGACAGTGGACAGTGGACAGTGGACGGTGGACAGTGGACGGTGGACGGAAAGCAGTGGACGGAAAGCAGTGGACAGTGGGCAGAGGGCAGAGGGTGCTCACGATATTCATGCCTTATGTCCGGAAAAACCCCGTCCAGCTTGGCGGGGTCCACTGTCCACTGCTCACTGCTTTCCGCCCTCCGCTCCCCAACCTCTGTCCACTGTCCACCGTCCACCGTCCACCGTCCACCGTCCACCGTCCACCGTCCACCGTCCACCGTCCACTGTCCACTGTCCACCGTCCACTGCTTTCCGTCCACCGTCCACTGTTTCACCCCGTCACCGCCGCTGCGGCCAGCCGCGGCGCGACGCGGCCCTCGGCGCGGCTGGTGTCCAGCGCCAACTGCATGGTCACCGACCAACGGCCGTCGCGGTCGCCAGTCGCGTACCAGTGCGGCTGCACCGCCGTCGATTGGTGGACCAGCTCAAAGCCGGCCTCGCTCTGGCTGACCGTCTCGATGGGAAAGGTCCAGAAGTGCGTGGGCCGCGAGGTCTTCAACCCCACGTCGATGCCCAGCCACTCGTCGCAGAGATGCAACCCCAGGCACTCGCCCAGGTCGAGGTGCGTACCAAGCTGCCCCAAGCGGTTGCCGTCGAGGTCGTGGAAGTAGCGGTCATCGGCCCCAGCGGGCAGGCCGGCAAAATTCATCTCCACGGCGAAGTGCAGCGACCGGTCCTGCGGCAGTCCTTCAAGCAGGTAGGCGATCTCCAGCGTCGCTGCTGCCGGCGTCCAGCGTTAGTCCCTTGGTAATCCGCACCGGCAGACCCGCGGCCATGCCTTCGTGCGTCAACTGCACCTGGATGCGGTCGGCATTGCGGCGAATCTTGGCCACATAGACGGCATTGGCGAAATCGCTCCGCACGGCCGCCTGCCCGGCGGCCACGGCGGCCAGCGTCGTCTCGTTGTCGTAGAAGAGGTCCAGAAGGCTCTTCCGCGGGTACTTGTCGTACTGGATCCGCTGGTCGAGGTCCGCCTGCTTGAAGACCACGCGGTCGTGGATGCTGGCGCAGTTCCCGTTCTGCCCGTTCGCTCCGGCCAGGACCTTGCGGTGATAGGCCTCGGGCTGCCGCGAGAGCGTAGCCAGCAGGTTGTGTTGGATGCGGCGGACATCCAGCTCGGCGAGTATTCCGCCGCGGCTGGGAAGGACCAAGGCCATCAGCCGGTCGTTGGCCAGACGAATCTCCTGCCTCGCGTCGAAGTTATAGTCGTCGGCCGTGGCCTCGACCCAGGTCTCCGGTTTGCCGGCCGCGCGATCGAGGATCTCGTCGGCCGCGATCAGCGAACGATAAACGGCGTTGCGCAGGTGCGGCAGATAGATGCCGCCGAAGGCCCCGTGCCAGTGGCCGCAGTTGCACTGCGCACGATAGAGTTGCCGCCGGGCGTCCTCGATCGCCTTGCCAGTTGCGCCGTCGTCGATCGCGTCCTGCAGGCGGCGGCTGACCATCATCATGCGGCAGTACATCTCGTCGGCCTCGGGATACTTGAGCTTGAAGTTCCTCCAGAAGCCGCCGCCCACGAACCGCCGCAGGGCCGTTAGCCGGGCGTCGCCCTGCATCTCGTGCGTGATCCGCTCATACTCGACCAACTGCTCGGTCGGCAAGGCCCACTCGGTCATCTCGCGGTAGCTGCAATCGGGCAGATAGACCTTACCCACCGGCGGCACATTGTCGATGGTCTCGGAAGGCGTGGTCACCTGGATCCAGCCCTGATTGGCCACCAAGGCATCGAAGAAGCGGCAGAGCCAGCCGTCGGTATAAACGTGCTTATTGGTCTCCGGCCAGGTGCCGAACTTCTCGCCGTCGTCGCCGAAAAGGCAGACCGCCCCGGGCCGCTGCTCGCTCATCCAAGCGAGGTGCCCGATGGTTTCCTCGGGCGACGCAAAGGGAATCGTGTAGCGCAGCCGCTCGCTGCCGGGAAAGACGTTCAGCACGCGGCCCTCGTCTTCGGTGATCAGGTAGCCCTGAAGCTGCGAGTCGGTCAGCCCAGCCATTTTGAAATGGAAGTCGTCGAGGATTGTGTACTCGATGCCGGCGTCGACCAGGTCGTGGGCAAAGGCCTGCTCCCAAACTCGCTCGGGGATCCACATTCCGCGGACGGTCGTGCCGAGGCGGTTTTGCAGCCAACGGGAATAACTGCGGATCTGACCGACACGGTCACGGCTGGGGATCATGGCCAGAATCGGCTCGAAGAAGGCGCCGCCGATGATCTCGATGCGGCCCTTGGCGGCCAGATCGGCCAGGCGATCGACATACTCGGGATGCGAAGCGTCCAGCCATTCCATCAGCGAACCGCTGGTGTGCAAGGCGATCCGCAAGGATTCGTAGCGGCTGAAAACGTCGAGAAACGGTAGATAGCTGTCTTCGTAAGCCTGCTGAAAAACGTGTTCGAAGTTACCGATGGGCTGATGATTGTGGAGGGCGAGGATCAGGCGGATGGGATTGGGCATAATCACTTCGGAAGCGAGAGGGGAGACGTGTTGGGCACGAACACTTTTCTTTATCGGCAGCGTTAGCCCAAGTTGTCCAATTTAGCTATCTGGAAAAGTTCGGCGGCGATTCATTAAACTCGGAACAACCTCACCTCCCAATCCTATCTGAAAAAAAGAAACGAGCAATGGCGGCCTACTCTTCGGCGCAGCCGCCAGCTTTCCCAAAGGAGGGGTTGGGTGCATCTGGCCGGCATTTTGGTTGACAGGGCAATTCGGGCTGAGTTATACTAGCCAGATAGGTCAACAATCGCTTGGCGTTCGCCCGGGAGCGCGGACCGCATCCATCGTGGCGGTGGGCGGCTGTCTTGTTGTCCAAGAATTAACAGGTGGGGTCGATTCATGAACCTCGTGGGCAAGATTTTTACCGTTTTAATCTTCGTCATGTGCCTGGTCTTTGCGACCTTCGCCCTGATGGTCCATGCCGCGCACCAGAATTGGTACGCCGTGGTCAAGACCCAGAACCAGCAATTGCTTGAATTGAACAAGCAGCGCGACGAAGCCCTCGAGGAGCAGAAGCGATTGCAGAAGAACCTGGACGACGAAAAGGCGCAGAATACGATCCCGCATCATCGCCCTGGAGAACGAGGCGAAGATCGCTATCGCCGATCGCGACGCCCGCCGGGCGGAGTTGCAAAGCAAGGAGAACGAGGCGGTCAAACTGTCTCTGGCCATCCAGGGGGCGGAGGAGCATCTCAAGGTACTGCAAGCATCGGTCGAGAGCATGCGGAAGGAAATCAACCTGACGGTGGACCAACGCGACCTGGCCCAGAAGCAACTCGTGGCCACCACCGATGATTTAAATAACGCCGTGGCAGAGAAAGGGCGTTTGGATAAGTTGCAGCGGCAATTGGCCGAGCAGATCATCAAGCTGAAAGAGTCACTCGCCTACTGGAAGGTTACGCTTAATCACACCAAGACCCCGCCGGTAGGTGCGCAGGGTGAAGTCACGGCCGTGCCGAGACCCGATGTCGTGGAGATTTCCCTGGGCGCCGACGAAGGCGTGCTCAAGGGACATCGCTTCGTGGTCACCCGTCCCAGCACGGGGAAGTACATCGGCGTCATCCAGGTGATCCAGGTGGACTATGGCAACCGCGCCGTCTGCCGCCCCGACAAGGCCTTGCTCAACGACCAGATCCAGAAAGGCGACCATGTTGAAGCGGACACCAAAGCCCACTAAGCCTAAGCCCACCAAGACTGCCAAGAGCGAACCTCAGGAATATCGCAAGCCGCGGGCCGACGTCTACACGGTCCTGTTGGTGATTGCCCTGCTGATGCTCATCACGGGCACAGCCGCCCTCTGGATGCTGATGAAAGGCGAATACGAGGGACAGATCAAGGGCGGTCCGAACCCTGTCTGGAATCGGCCCCCCGCGACCGCCGCGTTCGATGCACCGCGGGCGCTGGCCTGACCGGCAAGTGCAGGCCGGAACAAGCTCGCGCAGGTCCGGCACGCACGCTAGCGATCAATTCCGTTGCTGGAACTGCGCAAGCTTGTTCCGGCCTACATGAGGATGTTTCGTGCCGCGGTTTTGACCTCCCGGAGTATGGATGCTCCAGCGACTTTTCCCCACTTTCCGTTGCGACCTGGCCGTCGACATGGGCACGGCCAACACGCTTGTCGGCATTCCCGGCGAGGGAGTTGTGCTCGATGAACCGTCGGTCGTGGCCGTCGATCAGGCCAGCGGCAAGGTTCTTTCCGGCGGCGCAGCAGTCGGGCACATGGCCCGGCAAATGCAAGGCCGCACGCCACAACGAATCGCCGTTGTCCGCCCGTTGGCCGGAGGCGTGGTCACCGATTTCGTGCTCTGCGAGTCGATGCTCCGCTACTTCCTCCGCAAAGCCCAACCACCAGGCTGGCGATTGCGACCTCGCGTGCTCGTGGGCGTGCCCGGCAGCATCACCCCTGTGGAGAAGCGGGCGGTCTTCAACAGTGTGCAGCGGGCGGGGGCCCGCTGCGTCTGGGTCATGCCCGAGGCCAAGGCAGCGGCCATCGGCGCCGGGCTGCCCATTGCCGAGCCGCTGGCGAGCATGATCTGCAACGTGGGCGGCGGCACCACCGAGGTAGCCGTGATGAGCCTGGGCGACCTGGTTGCCGCAGAAAGCGTCCGCACCGGTGGCGACCGAATGGATCGGGCGATTGTCGCCTACCTGCGCCGCCGCTATAGCCTCCGCATCGGACTGTCGGCCGCCGAGCGCCTGCGGATCGACATCGGCAGCGCCTACGCTCTGGAAGAGGAGCTCGTCGCAGAAATCAGCGGCGCCGACGCCGTCAGCGGCCTTCCCCGCCGGGCGACCATCACCAGCGAAGAAGTTCGCCATGCCCTGGAGGACCCGCTGGAGGAGATAGTCGACGCCCTCCGCACCACCCTGGATCAGTGCAGCCCCGATATGGCTGCCGATCTGACCCGCAACGGCATGGTGCTCTGCGGCGGCGGCGGACTCCTCCGCCGGCTCGACCGCTTCCTGGCCTTGCGGACGGGCGTGCCCGTTCGGCTCGATCCGCAACCTCTGGCAACGGTAGCCAAGGGTTTGCTTATCTGTCTGGAACACCGCGAGCAATGGAAAACCGCCTTCGAAGCGAGCGATGAAGAGGTCTAGCCTCCTGCACGGTATAAGCGAGACGCAAGAGTTCCGGCGTTAATCGTAATATCGTGGAAATAGTGATCTTTTCGAGTGCGGCGACCGCCCGCCCCAATGGCCGCGTGAAACTGGCTAATCTGGTGAATTCCGGTCAGCCAGACAAATCAAGGAGTAATCACACCTCTTTTTTTGCCGATACCGGTCATAACAGGATTGCTTTCAGAGAGGAATGGTCATGTTGGGACGCGGCAAAATGCGGCTTGCCTTTACCGTGATCGTGCTCGGGATTTCGTCTCCCTTGGTTGCCGGCGAGCTGGCCGACTTCTTTTCCAGCATCGCAGAAGATGCACGGACACGGAATCGCTGGCCCGAGCCCTATGTTCAGACGGAGCGAAGCATGATCCGACAGGTGTGGAGCGTGCAGGTTGCCGCCGGCTGGGAACGCCAGAACCTGCTCTCAGAGTGCCACTTCCTCACCAACGGCACGGAACTGACCGAGGCCGGCCGGCTGCGGGTGCAGTGGATTGTCAACGAAGCTCCCGAGCCCTACCGTTTGGTTTACGTGCATCGGGCCAACACGCCCCAGGAAACCGTCGCACGGATGGCGGCCGTCCAGCGGTTTGTCGCCCAGATGCCTTACGCCGCCAACGTACCCGTGCTCGAATCGACCCGGACCGACGACGGCTGGCCAGCCGACCGCATCGACATGGTGGCCAAGAAGGCGGCCGCCACCGTCATGGATCCAAAGCTCATGGGAGCTGCCACTACCGGCAGCAAATAACGACCGCCAAACGCAGGAATGGGCAAAGGCGGCGCAGGCGGCTGGCATCGCCAGAACAGAGTTCGAGAGGGAATCGGCAAAAAGATGGTTTTTCCACCACGAAGGCGCGCCGGGGAGACTTGCCAGCCAAGGCGATGGATCGTCCTTGCCCTGGCCTCTTGCGCCATGCTCGCCTTTGCCGTCCGCGACGCCTCCGCGCAGAGCAACTCGTCGTGGAGTTGGTGGCCCTTCGGTCATTCGGCAAACAACTCGCCACCGCCGCCCACTCCGACCGATGACGCCATCGACCTGAACTCGAAGCACGAGGCTGGGGCCGAAGTGTATGTCGCCGTGGCCGAACTGTACGTGAAGAGCGGCAAGTTCACCCAGGCTGAGGCCCAGTACAAGCAAGCGCTCGACAAGTTTCCCACGGACCTGCGTGTGCTGCTGGGCTATGCCATGCTCAAGGACCAAATGCACGATTCGGCCGAAGCCCTAAAACTCTACCGCGAGGCCGAGCGCAAGCATTCCGATCAACCCGCGGTCTACAACAACCTGGCAATGCACTACGTCCAGGCCGAAATGTTGCCGGAGGCCATCGGGGCCGCCCGGCATGCTGTGAAATTCAGCGCCCCACGAGCCTCGATATCGCAACAACCTGGCGGTGCTGCTGGTCCGGGCGGGCATGCTCAAGGACGCCTACCAGCAACTGCGCGAGGTGTACGACGAGCCGGTTGCCCACTACGATCTGGGTTACCTTCTGAACAAGCGGGGCATGAAGGCCGCCGCGCTGCAGGAATTCACGGTCGCGCTGCAAATGAGTCCCCGCATGGCCTTGGCCCGGGAGTGGGTGGAGCGGCTATCCCGCGAGCGCGGCGACTACGGACCCGCGGCGGTGGGCATGAGCGGCCCGCCGGCGCCGCCCGTCGCGCCTGGCCCCGTTCCCATGAACCAGCCCCTGGCGGCTCCGCCGTTGCCGGCGGCGCCGATGCCGCCGCCGTACGCGACTCCGCAGCAGCAATATACGGGCTTGCCGGCGCAAGTGCCGGCTTCAAATCCCTGCGCCCCTGGTCCGCCGCAGCCACAACCGCCCGCCCAGCCGCAGTACGTACAACAAGCGACGCCGCCGCCAATGCAGTATCCGCCCGCCCAGCCGCAGTACGTACAACAAGCGACGCCGCCGCCAATGCAGTATCCGCCCAGGGGAATGCCAGCGCCGCCGCAAAATCCGCCGCCGGCGCTGCCGCAATTCGCCATTCAGCCTGCGCCGCAGCAGCGGCCGTATGTCGCCGGTGGAGGGCAAATGCCGCCGCAGATTCCGCCCCAAATCGCGGGCCCGCAATATGCCCCGCCGCCGGACGCGCCCCGTGCCGCCCCGGCCGACAATTCCTTGCCGCTGGTTGCCTGCCGCGATCCCCATGCGACGGGCGTGCCGCTCGCGCCGGCAGCCGACGGCGCGATTCTCTCGCGTCTTCCCCCCGTGAATGACCCGCAGAATTCCGCCGAGGCGTATCCTCAGGACTACCGCGGTGAGACGGTCGCCCCCGATCCGCCAGCCTACCGACGCTAGGATCGGCACACTACGACCGCTACAAGCCGCATACGTTTCCTCCAGGATTTACACTCGATGCCGGCCGCGGCCGGCGCCGATAATTCTCAAGGATTTCTGTCAAAAAGCTACCAGCCCCTTCTAACGCATCCATGAGCCAGTGCTCTCCCGCATCGGATTGCTTCAAGGCATCGTTGCAATTCAAGATCGACAAGGCCGAAGGAAAAACGTCGCCCGAGACGACCAAGTCCCAATGGCAGGTGACCAGCGAGTCGCAGGGAAGTCCCACGTCAGCGGCGAAGTCGCCCGATCGCGGAAGCCAGTTCGACGCCGAAGGCTGAAGCCGGGACTACGAACTAATGCTTTTCGCCAGCCAGCGGCTCGATAGCGAAGGAGCCGAAAAGGGCGGCGCCGCCCGTGCGGCCGCTGCGTTCCAGTCCGATCCGCCCCAACTCGCCCACGTCGCTTTGCGCAAGCTGAGATTCCGCGTGAACCGCCGGCCGCTCTGGCCGCCGTCGACAATCGTGACGCGGAGTTGCACGTCGCCGCTGGGTCGGCGCTGAACGTCGATCGTCATCCTGTGCAACAGGCCGCTGCCGGGCGTGAAGGGCATTGATTCGTTCTGGGTGAGAAACTGGTGATTGTCCACCCGTTCCACCCGGAACGCGCCGTCGTTCATGCCGGGATGGAACAGCACGCGGACGTTTCCCACCGAGACTCCCACGTGCCACGTGCCTTCGCCGGCGGCCTCGCCTCCCAGCGTCGTCTTGACGCGGACGGCCGACGGAAAGGCGGGCAGGCCCAGCAAGCTGGCGGACGTTGCGTACAGCCGCTGGTCGCCCTCGTCGTGATTTCCATAAAGGCGGAGGACGCCCTGGGACACGGAAGCCTTGGCGGCGACGCTGCATTCGTACTGCAACTGGTGATAGGTCTTGTGGATCGTGCCCGCGCTTTCGGCGAAGGACTCCGAGAGGATGATCCCATAGCGGGTTGGAAGCAGCCGCTTGCGGCCGACCGCGGCGAATCGTTTTGCCCCGGCGGCCCAGACCTGCCAGCGCCTGACGGCAGCGGGGAAGTCGAGGCTATAATCGCGCTCCGGCGGAATGTGCGATACCTGCTGGAGCAGCCATGCGGCCTGCGCGCGAACGCCCGCTTCACGCGACGCCAAGAGGCCCAAGAGCGCGGCGACCGCGGGCCGCGGCCGGCGATCCAAGAGGGCCCGGGCTGCCGAAAGGCGGAGCGATTCATCGGCATTTTGCAGGAAAGGCAACAGCGTGTCGACAGCGCCGTCGCCCGAGGCCAACTCCAGCGCGGGAATGGCGGCCGCCTGGAGGAGCTGATCCCCATGGCGGATCGCCCGGCGAAGCGGCTCGGCGTCGCCCGGCTGCACACAGGCCCAAAGGGCCTCGCAGGCGGCCTGGCGGGTTGCCGCATCGGGCATTTCCGGCAGGACCTCCAGGAGCGTGGCAGTCGCCTGCGGCGAGGGCGACTCTGACAGCCACTCCAAGGCGGCGATCAGCAACTCCTGGTGCAGTTGCCGTCCCCCGCCTCGGTCCAACTTCAGCAGCAGTTGGTGGGCTCGACAGTGGATTTCGAAGTCGTTGCCTTTGTCGGCGTCCCGCAGCGCCGTCACGGCGGCCGTGCCCAAGGCGGCCAACTGCGACGAGGCCTGCTCGCGGTCAGCGAAGCTTTCGCTGCCAAGCTGCTCAACCAGCGCGGAAATTCTCGCGAGCCGCTCCGCGCTGGGCCGTTGTTGGCGGAGGAATTCCAGCACTGCAGTCGGGCTGGGATCGATGCCGTGCCGCTGCAACACGTCCGCGGGCCTTTCGACGGCAAACGAGGGGGGCTCTCCCGCGGCGAAGCCCGCCAGCGCCGCAACCACGATCGAAGCCATCCCACCGCGGACCACCGCTCCACGGTTTTCGCTGCGCGGTCTCCGGCTATCGCCGATCTCAGTCATCGAATTCGCCCTCGAACAGGTTCTTCAGGTTTTTTTCCTGGAAACGCCATCATAATGGTAGCGCGGCAGGCGGCGTTTTTCCAGTTGAATTGGGCGGGTTACCCTGGAACGCTATCCCGAATCATAAACGAGGATGCTTTGCTTACGGTCCAGGTCAACTACGGGGTTACGCCGCCTGGAACTCGTCCGTGGGCAGATCCGGGTCGATCCCCCGCATCTTCAGCCAGCGATAACGGCGAACCCAGTAGAATCGCACGGGGATGAAAATATCGACCACCTCGTCGGCGATCAGCAGGCCGCCCAGCACCGGGGCCGCCATGGCGGAAATCACTTCGTGGCCGACGCCCGTCGCCCAGAGCATCGGCGCCAAGGCAATGATCGCCACGCCCTCGGTCAACAGCTTCGGCCGAAGACGGTGCACTGCTCCCTCGATCACGGCGTCGCGAAGCTCTCGTAGCGACCCGATCTTCTCCAGGCCGCCACGTTTTTCCACGGCGTCGCGAAGGTAGACGAGCATGATGATGCCGGTCTCCGTGGCCATGCCGAAACAGGCAATGAACCCCACCTGCACGGCGACGCTGAAATGGTAGCCGAAAAGCCAGAGGAGGAAGATGCCGCCGACCATGGCCTCGGGCACGGCCTTCATCATCAACAGGGCGTCGATAAGATCGTTGTAGGTGAGATAGAGGATGACGAAGATCACGAGGATTACCGCGGGAAAGACCACGAGCATCGTCTTGCCGGCGCGGACCTGGTTCTCGAACTGCCCGCTCCAAGCCAGGTACATCCCCGGCGGCAGCTTGACCTTTTGGGCCACCGCCCGCTGGGCCTCCTCGACGAAGCCCACCACGTCACGATCGCGGACGTTCAGTTGCACGTAGTTGCGGAGCATGCCGTTTTCGCTCTTGATCATGGCGGGTCCCTCCACGATCTTCACGTCGGCGACCATCGCCAACGGAATTTGTACGGGCCCGGCGGACGCGGGTGCCGGCGGCCGCGACTCGTCGCGGCCCGAAGGCCCCATGCCCGCCGCCGCGGCCACCAGTAGGTTCTTCACGTCTTCTTCGTCCTGGCGGGACGCGCGATTGTAGCGCACGCGCACCGGGAACCGCTCGCGGCCCTCGACCGTGGTAGTAATCGCCTTGCCGCCCAGCGCGGTCTCGATCACGTCCTGGACGTCGCTGACTTTCACGCCGTAGCGGGCCGCCCGTTGACGATCGATGCGGATCTCCAGGTAGCCTTTGCCGCGGCTCTGGTCGGGAAAGACGTCCACCGCACCGGGAACCTGCCGCAGCGCCGCGGCCACCTGCTCGGATACCTCCTGGATCTTGTCCAGGTCGTTGCCGAAGACCTTTACGCCGATCATGGTCCGTACGCCCGTGGCAAGCATATCGATGCGGTTGATGATCGGCTGGGTCCAAATATTGGCCCAGCCCGGCATCCGCACCGCGCTGTCCAATTCCTTGAGGAGGTCGTCCTTGGACTTTTTCCAGAGGAAGACGCGGGGCGACCAGGCGGAATCGAGTTCCACGCAGAGCGTTTGCATGGCTGCTTTCTCGGCACGCGCTTGTTCGCCGGACGGCGACTCCCGCCCCACACCCTCGTCCTGGGCCGCCCTGCGGACCTCCTCGATGGCGTAGCGATCATAAGCCGCTACTGCACGGGGAAAAATGTCGTAGTCAAGCTGGCGGATTTCGTCGCGCCAGTGCTGGTCCCGCTGCCGTTGGATGAAATCGAGCTCCTGCGTGAAGAGCGTGGGGGGCGGAGAGCCCAGCACGTCGGCAACGGCCAGGCAGGCGGCTTGCAGCCGGCCAAAACGGGCGATGAGCAGCTCCGGATTGAGCTGCACCTTCTTGTCCGCCGCCAGTTTCTCGGCGAGCCGCTGGACCAGGTGGTTGACGTCCTCCTGGGCCGGACCGGAGGAGAGAATCGCGGCGAATTGCGTCTCGAGTTCGGAGGCCAGCCGATCGATATCCGCGTCGGCTACCGGCCCCAGCAGTTGATCGGCTTTCCGCCACCGGCCTACCAATTCGGCGATGGATTCCCGCAGGAGTCTGGGCCCCAAATCCGCTGCGAAGTCGCTGCAATGCTGCAACACGAGCTCGCGCATGGTCTGGTCGAAACGCATCACGGCGTTCATCGTCGCCGTGCCAAGCACCGCCCGGCGCTTCGACTCGTCTGGGATGGTGTAAACCAGCCCACGGGTCTGCAGGGCGGCGAGGACCGCAGCCGCCTGTTTTTCGGCGTCCTTGTAGTTGAGCTTCCGCCGCGCCCAGTACTCCTTGGGCCGCAGGGTGATGACGCTTTCCACCATGTCCAGAGGCGAAGGGTCGGTGGGGGTGTCGGCACGGCCCGACTTGCCGACGACCATTTCCACCTCGGGGAAATGCCGCAGCAGGGCGTCGCGGGCCTTGAGATCGTCGGTGGTCTCGGTCACGGAGGCCCGCGGCACCGTCACCGGCATATCGAGGATGCTCCCTTCGTCCAGCGGCGGCATGTAGTCAACACCGATCTTGGGGAAGCTGTAGGCCGTCATGGACAAGATCGCCAGCGTGACGAAGGCCACGAGTTGCCAGCGGAAACCGCGGGTAAAGCGGATGGTGATGGCCATCGTTATCGCCACGACGGCCAGGTAGCACGTCCGCCAGGGTATGGGCACGATGGCATTGATGGGGAAGAGGCCGGCGCCCATGATCAACAGCGCCGAGAAGAACCACATGGCCAGGTTCCAGCGGGGCATAAGCCAGGTCAGCCAGGGCTTGTAGATGCCAATCATATTCCGCACCAGCCAACTTTCCTGCTCGCTTCGCAAACGGCCCTTGATCAAGGTCGGAATGAGGGCGGGCACGAGCGTGATGGAGAGGACGGCCACGCCGATCATGGCGAAGCTCTTGGTGAAGGCCAAGGGATGAAAGGTCTTGCCTTCCTGCCCGGTCAGGGCGAAGACGGGGATGAACGACAGGAGGATGATGACTACCGAGAAGAAGATCGGCCGGCCCACCATGCGGCAGGCCGGGATAATGACCTCGCGGGTGTCGCCGGTGATTTTGCGCTGGCCGAAATGGGCCGTGAGGTGGTGCGTGGCGTTCTCCACCATCACGATCGCCTGGTCGACGAGGATGCCGATGGAAATGGCGATGCCCGACAGCGACATGATGTTCGATGCGATATGGAACTGCCGCATGAGAATGAAGGAAATCAGCACGGCCAGGGGCAGGGTCATGCAGATCAACAATGCACTGCGGAAGTGCATGAGGATCACGAGGATGGCGATGGAGGCGATAATCATTTCGTCCCGAAGGGTGGAGGTGACGGTCTCGATGGCGCCCTGGATGAGCCGGGTGCGGTCGTAGAAGGGCACGATCCGCACGCCCTCCGGCAAGCCCGGTTGCAGCTCCTCAATCTTGGCCTTGATCCGCCGCGTCACTTCCAGCGGGTTCTCGCCGTGCCGCATCATTACCACGGCCCCCACGGCCTCGTTGCCGTTCTTCTCCAGCACGCTGCGGCGGAACTCGCTGCCCAGGCTCACGGTGCCGAGATTGGCCACGCAGACGGGCGTGCCCCCCTCCGCCTTGACGACGGTATTCTCAATGTCCCGCGTCCCCTCGATCCAGCCCACGCCGCGGACGATGTACTCCGCGTTGCCCTTCTGCACCACTTTGCCGCCGACCGCCGAGTTGGAGCCCGCCACAGCCGCGAATAACTCGCCCAGGGTCACGTTGTAGGCGCGGAGCTTGTTGGGGTCCACGTCGATCTGGTACTCGATGGGAAAACCGCCGGCGGAGGCGACCTGGGCGACGCCGGGCACGGAATTGAGCTGATAGCGGACGTACCAGTCCTGGATCGCCCGCAGGCGGCCCAGGTCCTGTCCCTTGCCTTCCACCGTGTACCAGAAGATCTGCCCCAGGGCCGTGGCGTCCGGGGCCATGTAGGGCACCACGCCCGAGGGCAAGAACGTGCTGGAAAGCGTGAGCCGCTCCAGCACCCGTTGGCGGGCGAAGTAGAAGTCCACGCTGTCCTCGAAGATGATGTTGATCATCGAGAAATTGAATTCGCTGGAGGACCGCACCGCCTTCACCCCGGCAAGTCCCTGCAGGTTCACCGAGAGCGGATAGGTGATCTGGTCCTCGATTTCCTTGGGGCTGCGGCCCATCCAGTCGGTGAAAACGATCACCTGGTTCTCGGAGAGATCGGGGATGGCATCGACGGGCGTGTTGAGGACGGCGAAGACGCCCCAGACGACGATGCCCAGCGTGGCCAGGATCACCACAAAGCGATTGCGAATCGAGAATTCAATAATGTTTTCGATCATGACGTTTTTGTTCTCCGCGACGAGAGGAAACCACGATTCGCATTAATGACGCGTATAAGAAGAGAGGGAAAGGCGGGAAGGCAGTCGAGCGATCTTTCTCGGATTCCCATTCGTGTGATTCGCGATTTTGTCTTGCCGGTTATGGACCCCTATGGTTTCCGTCCCTTCTCCAGTTTCTTCAACACCGCCTCCGGACTGCGCAGAGCCTTCCCCACACAGCTCTTGCAGCAAACGAAGACCGCCTGGCCGCGAAGGCTGATCCTGACGGGAACTCCCATCGAACCTAGCGCCGCGCCGGTGACGGGGCACATGCCTTGTGCCTTGGCCGCGGCGCGATCTTCTTCCGGCATCTTCTCGATATTATCCAATTGCTCCGCGGAAAGTGCCGCCGTCATGTTCGGCATTGGCTGCGAGTCCTTTTCGACCGACTGCGCGGCAGCGACCGGTGGCGAGCCGCCGGCAAACTGGGGACCGCCGCTGGCGCCGAAGTAAGTTGCGGCAGCCGCCGGATTGAGCCGCGTTTCGGCGTCGATGAGGAACCCGCCCGCTGCGGCAACCTGGTCCCCGGGTTTGAGGCCACGGATGACGGGAAACCAGTCGTCCTGGCGCGGTCCCAACTCGACTTCGACGCCCTCGAACAGGCCCGGTTCGCGGGCGACGTAAACCACTTTCTTGGCGCCGGTATCGATGACCGCCGCTTGTGGCACGACGAGGTATTCGCGCACTGCGCCTCCGGCTGGCGAAAGACGATCGCTTCCGCTCTTGGCAGCGAGGCTCTTGTACGGTTCAACGTCTTGCAGCGGCGCCTTGATCCGCACGGTGGCGAACATGCCGGGCCGCAACTCATTTCCCGCATTTTCCAGTTCGCAGCGGACCCGGTTGGTCCGTGTCGCGGCATCCAGTTGCGGATAGATCAGGGCCAGCTTCCCCTTGAAGACCCGCTGCGGATAGGCCTCGACCGTGGCCTCGATCGTTTGTCCGACCTGGAGAAAAGCGATGTCTTTCTCGTAGACGTCGGCCTCGATCCAGACGGTCGAGAGGTCCGCCACCTCCAGCAGGGTCATTTTCGCCTCAACGCTGGCGCCGGCCACGATCTTCTTGGCCACCACGTAGCCGGTCTGAGGCGAGCGGATGACGATCTGCGTGGAAGGCTCGCCCGCCGCGACCATGCGGTCGATATCCACGCGATCAACGCCCAAGAGCAGGAGCTTGTTCCGCGCATACGTCGCCACCCCATCCACCCCTTGGCCCTTGGCGGAGAGTATCAACTCGCGGGCCGTGCTGTACAGGTCCGGGCTGTAGATTTCCGCCAGCGGGTCTCCGCGGCGAACGAAGTCGAAGGTCTTGTCCACATAGAGTTTCTCCACGTAGCCATCGACGCGGCTGACGACGCGCGACAGTCGGCTTTCGTCGAAGGTGACGTAGCCCACGGTCTTGGTCTCGCGGAACATCGGCCGGTATTCGACTGCCACGGTCTTGATGCCGGCCAGTTGAATGCGTTCGGGCGAGAGTTGCACGCGGGCCGTGACGCCGGCCGGGAGCTTGACCTTCTCGCCCGTCTTGCGGACGGCCAGCGGCATGCCGCAAATCGGACACTTGGGCACGTCGCCGTTGGGCTCGTAGCCCGGGCGGACGACTTGCGGATCCATGGGACAGTAGAACTCCTGACCCGGCTCAAGTTGGCTCGTCGCCGCGTTGTGCGGATGGGTCCACTTGTCCCAGTAGTTTGATACGGTGTCCCAGTAGCGGATGAACAATCCCACGGCGGCCAAAACAGCGATGAAACGGATTCGCTTGAGGATCACCAGGGCCACGAGCCGGAGTTTCATACCGGCGGTGAGGGCCGCTGGAGCAGGCGTCCCGCCTGCGCCCGACTTCGGAGCCGGGATTTCGACAGCGTTTGAAATGGTTCTTACGGTCTTTGCCAGAGTTTGCTCGTCAGCCATAGTCAGGCTCCTCTCATTCGCACAAAATGGGTTCTGGGTTCGCGGAAAGGCGGGCGGACGGGTTCACAATAAAACTCCGCACGGTGTTCGCGGTACGAGCGCGAGGCGCGCTAGCTTTGTGCGCCCACAGACTCTGCACCGCAATGGAATGTCAAAAAACTGAAAAAACGATTAACGGATGCTACGGGATCGCGGCCGGGGGAGTCGGAGAGACTGCGTGCCGCTTACCAGCCGGTCTATCGCCAAACTGGATCGGTCACGTAGCGGGCGACCGAAAACGAAATACGCTTTGCAAGGGCTTCAAGAAAGCTCAGCGCACGACGGCGGCGCTGAGCGGCCCATCAGATTTGCAGACGCACACTCTGCGATTGAAGCGTGCCAGGAGCAGTCAACGCGGCCGAGCCATACGGCGACCTGCTGGAATACCAGCGGGTGGCTGCATTGACAGATGCCAGGGGAGCCAGATAGTGCGCGAGGACCTTGGCCGAACCCGAGGTGTTGCTGTTGCGAGTGGGCTGCTGAACCGGGGCGTCTTCTCGGGCGCTGACTTCCGGCAGCAACCCGATCCGCAATGGCAAATGCCGCCTTTCATACCACAGCAGCAACGCGTTGAGGCGGGCTTGGCACAATGCGAAGAACTGCCACTTGCCGCGGAAGGCGATCCACAGACGCACGGCTCACCGCCACCCAGCCCGATCGCAATCAGGCAGGTGACGACGAATCGAATTGGTCGCCTACAAAACACCACAACAGGGCCTCCGCAGCACTTTTCGGCATTCGATGCTATGAAGTACTATCGGAATTCTACTGCATTGCATCATCGCATGCAAGCAGAATTTTTGCGCATTGAGCGGGCAACGAGCAATGCAGGGTCTGCGCAGAAATTGTCGCTATGGTGCAGAAAGCTCGGCAATTCCGCTTGCGGCCGGTATCACGTATTCCTTCTTTGGGCTATTGCCAGACCCCAGGTTTGCCGCAGCCGCCACGAGCGCCAATTCGCTACCGGTGGTACGCAATGCCCTGCGCTTCGAACTACGACTCTCCATCCCCGCACGACCGAAGGCGCCTGCTTCTACTTCCAGAGTTGCTTGACAGCCTCCGCCAGCCGCAGATAATCCTCGGGCCCATTGTAGGCCTGGACGGAAACCCGCAGCACGACCCGCGGCGCCGCGGGGAAGAAGTAGACCGGCACCTCGATGCCGCAGCGATCGAACAACTCCTGGTTCAACGGGTGCTGATCGATGATGCCGCCGGACGGGCGGGGATCGTCGCCGAGCTCGATGGCCGCCATCGAGCCGAGCATCTCCGGCGGGCAGAGGGGCCGCGCGGCAAGCTCCTCGGCCAGGAACGCTTGTGCGGCCACGGCGCAGGCATGGTTCCGCCGCATCAGTGCCTCCAGACCGCCGGGAAGGAATCCCTCGAGAAAATCGACGGCCGCGGCCACGCAGATCCAAGCCGTCGGGTCGATCGTTCCTGGCCAATCAAAGAGGTCCTGGAAATGACTATAGCCCGGTCGCGGCCGATTAAGGCCGTGGCTGATGACCGAAGGAACCATATGCTCCTGCCGATCGCGCCGCACGTACAGAAAACCGGCGCCCTTCGGGGTGCAAAGCCACTTGTGGCAATTCCCCGTGTAGTAGGCAGCGTCGATCCGTCGCAGGTCCAGCGGCGTCATGCCCGGGGCGTGGGCCCCATCAATCAGCGTGTCGATGCCTCGGGCCTGGAGTTGCCGCACCAATGCCTCGACGGGAAAAACGACGGCCGAGGGACTGCTGATATGGTCAAGCAGCGCGATCCGCGTGCGCGGACCGGCGTGTTTCATCACCGCCTCGACAACTTGCTCGGGCGATTCCAGCGGCGTGGGGATTTCGGCGACGACGAGTGTGGCTCCACTCTGCTCAGCAACGAACCGCGCCACGTTATTACAGGCGTTATATCCGTGCACCGTGACGAGGATCTCATCGCCGCTGCCGAAGGCCAGCGAGCGGAGCACGCTGTTCACTCCGGCGGTGGCGTTGGAGACGAAGACCAGGTCCCGCGGATCGGCGCCAACGACGGCGGCCAATCTCCCCCGCGCGGCATCGAGCAACCCCGACATTTGCCGCGCCAAGAACTGCACGGGCCGGGCCTCCATCTGGCAGCGCAGTTCCTGCTGCCGTTGGAGCACCGCGCGGGGACAGGCCCCGAAGGAGCCGTGGTTGAGCATGATGACCGCGGGATCGAGCGCCCAAGCGTCAGCCGCTTGAGGGAGCCCGCGGTCAGGGAAACCCGTGATCAATTCGACTGGCCCTTGACGGCCGGCGCCGCTGGGACGGTGGCTGGAGCGGCAACGGCGGGGGTCGCGGCCGGGGCGACGGCAACGTTGGCGTTACTACGGTAGTAGCGGCGACGCACGGTGTTGCCGTAGAAGTGCAGCGGCCGATTCGGACGGTCGACGATCGGCGTCGAATCGATCCATTGCTTCAGGTCGCCACGGGCGACGACGACAGGCATCCAACCAGGCTTGTTCGTGTCGGCGGAAGCCGTTTGGGGAACCGCGAGCAACAGGCCGGCGGCAAGAACGAGCGACGCCAAACTGATCCGCAACATGTCTCAAATCTCCTCATCAAGGGTGTATCGGGTAACCTGCAATCGCGCTGCCATTATACGGTCGGGGGGAGACGCAGGGAAGCCTTTGCACTCGGGGGACCGTGTCGGCAACCAATATAAGTTTCGGCTACGGCGCGGTAGCTCTTCAGCACCTTGAGGAGGACCCGGCGCAGCCGGAAAAGTCGGGTCCGCAGAATCTACCGGGGCGTCATAAACGGAACGAACCGTCAGCTTTTCGTACGGCCGCGGACGACCTTCCAGGCCAGGCCGACCTTTTCCATGGCCAGGATCGTGAGGTAGGTCAGGTCGAACTCCCACCAGCGGTGGCCGTGGGCGGCGCGGCCGGGGAAGGCATGGTGGTTATTGTGCCATCCTTCGCCGAAGGCCAGCAGCCCGACCCACCAGAGGTTGCGGCTGTCGTCGTTGGTTTCGTAGTTGCGATAGCCCCACATATGCGAGGCCGAGTTGACGAGCCAGGTGATGTGCAGCACGTAGACCAACCGCAGGAACATGCCCCAGACCAGCAGGGAGACACCCGTCCGCAGGTCCCAGCAAAGCCAACCCGTGGTCAGCAGGACGGCACCCAGGCCGATGTGCCAGAGCAGGAAGGTCTTGTCGAGCAAGCGAAAGAACGGGTCCTTGAGCAGATCGCGTCCGTAGGTCTGATGCATCTTCTGCCACTTGGGATCGTTGGGGCGGGGAAAGAGCCAAAGCATGTGGCTCCACCAGCCGCCGTCGTGGGGCGAGTGCGGGTCGCCCTCTTGATCGCTGAAGCGATGGTGCTTGCGGTGGACTGCCACCCAGGTGACCGGCGGACCCTCGCCGGCGAGCGTACCCACCAGGCCGAACACGCGGCGGACCCAGCCATAGGTCTGAAAACTGCCGTGGGTCAAGAGCCGATGATACCCCAGGCAAACCCCCAGGCTGCCGGTGACCCAAGAGAGAACGCAAAAGGTCAAAAGGCCGACCCAGGTAAAGCAGAACGGCGCGGCCAGGGCCCCCAGGTGCAGCAAGGCGATCCAGCCGATGGTCGGCCAGTCGAGCCCGTTCGACCAGACGCGGATCATTTCCCGCTCGGCGGCGACGCTCTCATTCTCATGGTAATCGGCCCGGACGGCGCCGGCGTCGACGCTGGCTTGCGCTCGGTTCTCTTCGAGGATGGCGACGGGCGCATCCGTCGTTGCCTTACTGTTCTTGAGGGACTTCCCCATACGCTCGTTTCTCGACTGTTTTGCTTGTTGGCGGTGTTAATTAATGTCAGAAGGAATTGTCGTTATTCCGGCACTACCGTCAAGAGACAAAGTGCGGACTTCAGCGGCGGCGGGCGCGGAAACATGATGTGAGAGTCCGACTATTACCCGAAACGACGCGGTTTTCCCGGGGTTTTGCCGCCATGTAATAGTTGCGTAATACCCGCCGCGCTGAGAGGCAGCGCGCTGGCATCCGGCTTCAGCCGGAATCCCCGGCAACTTTCGGCTGAAGCCGGGACTACGAGCGGCCCTTACTTCCCGCCGCCCATCCGCTTGGGGATCGTGAAGGAATAGAGGCAGACCACGGCGCCGGTGGACAAGAGACTCCACGGCACCCAGGGAGCTGGCGGAAACTCCTTGGGCTTGGCGGCCATCTTCTGGAAGGGATTGAGCGTCGAGGCGGCCTGCGGCTCCGCGCGCAAAAGACGCGGTCCACTGCCAGGCACTCCGCACCGGCAATCATCAGGTAGATGCCAATTCCGAGAAACAATGCCCGCCACATGCTTCGACCCTCCCGCGCTATCGCTCGATCCGCGTCGCCGCGACCACGGCCATCGATCGTTCCATCGTCGTGACATACCTCGCATCTACAGGCGGAAGGCCGCTAGAGCAGCAGTTTTCGACGGAAATGCGGCGATTTCGATCCGTATTTTTGGTTTGGAGGAATGCTCTTGCTGGTTCGCAGGGCACGCTTTCTATCATTGGTATCAGCCGCGTTCGAAGAAAACGTCTCGGCCGCGTGAAATCGGGGGATTTGGGTGGTTGGTAGTCAATTTGTCGCCGTTGACGGACCGATTCCCATTCATAGGACGGACGTCGCTGTACTTGTCCCGCGCATCCGCAATTGCGCAAAAGCGAAACTAATGCCATTCTTCAGAGGTAATACGGGCTCGATTCCGATAGACCCCTAGGGTCGAACCCTGTTGTTTGGCGTCGAGCGTTTTCGTATAATCAAGATCATGGGGAGCCTTTTTTGGATTCCGCCGGAAGATGAACACCTTGTTGGAAAAGCCCAAGATTCTGCTGGTCGGTGACTCCCGTGAGAGCGTGGAGCAGACGCTCTCCGCGACCGCGCAGTCACATGACGTGATGATGGTGCAGAATCCGATACGGGCGCTGGCCCTGCTGACGCGGGAGCGGTTCGACGGCGTTTTTGTCACCGCACAGTACTTCCGCGAGGCCTTTGATATCGGCAAGCTCCTGCAGAACGAGCAGATCCTCGAGGGTCTGCCGCACGGCGTCGCCTTGCTGGAGAGCGACAACACGATCATCTGGGGCAACGGCCGCATGTGCGAATGGAGTGGCCGCGAATCCGTTGTGGGGGTAAACTTTTATGCGGCGCTGGGCAGTCCGGAAATCCTTGGCCCCGACTTCTGCCCGTTCCACACTGCCTTGGCGACTGGTCAGGGCACCAGTTCCACGCTCCGCAATCAGGACAATCGCTACTTTCAGGTGCAGGCGGCCCCGGTTCGCGAGTTGGAAAGCCCGCCCCGCCACCTGATCATCACTGTCCGCGACGTAACGCACGAGGTCCAGCAGCAGCAGAAGCTGGCCGCGATCCACCAGGCCGGTATGGAGTTGGCCGACCTCACGCCGGAAGAAGTCTTCCAGATGCCGATCCGCGACAGGATCGAGCTGCTCAAGTCGAACATCATCCATTTCACCAAGGACTTGCTGCACTTCGAGGTGGCGGAGATCCGCCTCTTGGACCGCAAGACCAACCGCCTCGAGCCGCTTCTGGCCGTGGGCCTCGATGCCGACGCGGCGGTCCGCGAACTGTACGCCCTGCCCCAGGGCAACGGCGTGACCGGTTTCGTGGCCGCGACCGGCAAGAGCTACCTTTGCGAGGACACGACCGAAGACCCCCTGTTCCTGGAAGGCGTCCGTGGAGCGAAGAGTTCGTTGACGGTGCCGCTGTTGCTCCACGACGACGTGATCGGCACCTTTAACGTGGAGAGCATGGAGTCGCGGGCCTTCAGCGAGAGCGACCTGCAATTCCTGGAAATCTTCAGTCGCGACGTGGCTGCCGCCCTTAACACCTTGGAACTGCTGGTGGCCGAGAAAGCGAACACGGCCGCCGAGAGCGTCGAGGCCATCCACAGCGCCGTGGCCTTGCCCATTGACGAGATCCTCAACGAGTCGGTCAACGTCATGGAGCGCTACATCGGGCACGAGCCCGAGGTCGTCGAGCGACTGCAGCGGATTCTTCGCAACGCCCGCGACATCAAGCAGGTAATACAGAAGGTCGGACAAAGCATGACGCCCAGCCAAGCCAATCCCGTGGCGATGCAGGTCGAGGAGCGGCCTTTGCTGCGCGACCGGCGGGTGCTCGTCGTCGATGCCGACGGCAACGTCCGCGGCGCGGCCCACGCCCTGCTGGACCGCTACGGGGTCACCGTGGAAACCGCTCACGACGGGGCCGAGGCCCTCCGCATGGTGCGGGCCATGGCGGGCTCGCCGTATGACGTGATCGTGGCCGACATCCGCCTGCCCGACATGGACGGTTACGGGCTGATGTGCAAGCTCCAGGAAATAATCGAGCCGGCGCCGTTGATCCTCATGACCGGCTTCGGCTACGATCCCAAACATTCGATCGCCAACGCCCGCGCTGCGGGCCTGCCGGCCTGGGCGATTCTCTACAAGCCCTTCCGCCTGGACCAGCTCCTCTGCGCCGTGGAAAAGATCATCCAAGAGCCCGCTGCGGTGCCCCAGACGTGATCGTCCCTACCGTGATCGCCGCCGACCATGTGTACATGGCGCCCGTTCTGCTCCTCGTTGCCGCCGTGGGCCACTCCTTCCTTTGGGTCGGGATCATCAACCGCACACACGCCACGGGCTGGCCAGAGCGGCTCGTGCAGGCGCTGAACAAAGTGTTCTTTCTCTGCATGCTCGTCCCATTCGCCGTCGCCGTTTGGCGGCTGCCTTGGGGCGACTTGTCATCGGTCATGCCCTGGCGGATATTTGCCGCGTCGGGACGAACGTCCCCAGGCATCCTGATCGGGGAAGGCTACCTGGTGCTCTGCTGGGCGGTAGCGGCGGCAAGCCTCGTCGCTCGCGTGCGATGGTCGTTCCACGATGTTTCGCCCGTCCTCCGTTTCCACCGCCGCCGCAGCCTGGGCACCGATCACATCCTGCACAGTCCCGATCATCCGCACCACGCCCTGGTCCGCCTGCCCGGCAATGAAAGCCTGACGCTGGACTTGACGGAGCGGGGATTGGACGTCCCCCGCCTGCCAGTCGCGCTGGACGGGTTGTCCGTCGTGCATCTCTCCGACCTCCATTTCACGGGCAAAGTCGGCAAGCCTTTCTTCGAAGAGGTCGTGCGGATGAGCAATGCTCTGGAGCCGGAGGTCGTGGCCGTTACGGGCGACCTGGTGGACAAGACTTCCTGCATCGACTGGGTGCCCGACACACTCGGCCGCCTGCGGGCCCGGTACGGCGTCTACTACATCCTCGGCAATCACGACCTCCGCGTGGATCATCGGCGGCTGCGGCGTGTGCTGGACGCGTGCGGGCTGGTCTACCTGGGCGGCCGCTGGCAGGTGGTTGACGTCCGCGGCGAGCGAGTGCTTGTGGCCGGCAACGAATTGCCGTGGTTCAAGCCGCGGGCCGAACTCCGCGACTGTCCTCCGCGGAGCGACGTGGCGTTCCGTTTCCTGCTGGCCCATTCGCCCGACCAATTGCCGTGGGCCCGCGCGGGCGACGGAGACCTGTTGCTGGCGGGGCACAATCATGGCGGGCAGATCCGTCTGCCCTTGTTCGGGCCGGTGTTCGCCCCCAGTTGGCACGGGGCGCAATATGCCTCGGGCCTCTTCTACGCCCCGCCCACAATTCTCAACGTCAGTCGTGGTCTTTCCGCCGAACTGCCCTTGCGGGTGAACTGCCCGCCGGAGATCATCCACCTGACGTTGCACGGAATGGCGCAGGAAAAACCCACTCGATCTTGCGACCGGGTGGGCTCTGGTGCGTAGGGTGATCCTTAACCCTTCTGGATTGGGATCTGCTTCACTTCCGGCTTTTTCTCTTCCGGGAGCTGCAGATTGAAGGTTAGCGTCAGAACGCCGTCCTTCAACTCGGCCACCGGCTCGCCGTCAATATTTTCCGGCAGGCGAAGCTGCCGCTTGAACGAGCCGTAGGTCAACTCGCGGATATGGTACTGGTCTTCGCTCTTCTCGCCGTCGGTCTTGCTCGACCCGGAGACTTCGAGAACACCGTCCGGCAGGATTTGAACGTTGATCTGCTCGGGGCTGTAACCGGCGACGGCCGTCTTCACCACGAGCTTGCCGTCCTTGGTGCTGTAGGCATCCAAGGGCGGGTAGTTGGCCTTGCTCTTGACGCCGTCGGTAAAATCCTGGCCGAAAACGTCGTTGAGCATGCGGTCGAGTTGCCGCGAGAGCGGGCCGAACAATTCGTCCCGAGAAACAGGGCGCAAGCGCAATGTGCTAAACATAAAAAACCTCCATTTGACCCATTGGGTCCGTTATGCCGCTCCCTAAGGGACACGGCGACTGTCCACCCCTTGACGGGCATGGACCTATTGGCTGCCAACGTGGCAGCTTCTTCATGAAACTCTAAAAGGAGCAAGCTGCGTGCCAATTGCGCCCTTCAAGTCCCGGATCCCAAGTCCTGAGACCAACACCTGATTCTACAAGATTCTTGGGGATACTTCTTGTCTTTCCCGGAGATTTCCGATATTCTGAATGCAATAGCGGGCCAGACAGGAAGATCTTCCGATGTTCCATCGTGCTGCGATTTTTGGCGTTTCCGGACGAAGCCGCGGCTTCACGTTGGTGGAGTTGTTGGTGGTGATTACCATCATCGGCATGTTGATCGCGATGCTCCTGCCGGCGGTAAACTCCGCGCGGGAGACCGCCCGCAACGCGCAGTGCAAGAACAATATGACGCAAATGGGCAAGGCAATGCTCGCTCACGAGCAGGCCCAGGAGATATTCCCCACGGGTGGATGGGGATGGTATTGGGTGGGCGATCCGGATCGCGGCTACGGGATCCAGCAGCCGGGCGGATGGATCTATAACATTCTCCCGCATACCGAGCTAACGGCCGTGCACGATTTAGGGCGTTATGGCAGCAAGAGCCAGAAGAACAGCGCAATTATTACGATGGTGGGTACCGCCTTGCCGCTCACCAATTGCCCGACGCGTCGCCGGGACGCCTTGTACCCCATGAACTGGGGGACGACCCTCGTCGCAAACAATGCTGGGGGCGTGAACGCGCCAACCGGATACAAGGTGGCGAGGACTGATTACGCCGTCCTGGTCAACAGCACGGCGGCCAACGAAATTGGCGCCGGTCCGGGGGTAGGGGGCGACACCATGAATGCCAACGGTACGCTTTCCACGACCGCCACCGCCGCTCAGTCCGCCTATTTCAATACTCGTATCACGAGCAACATCACAACCTATACGGGCATCGTCTATGAGCAAAGCACTACCCGCAAGGACGACGTCCGCGACGGGTTCTCTTGCACAATCATGCTCGGTGAAAAGTACCTGGGCGCCGACGCCTACGGCACAGGCTCCGTGGGCGCCGACAACGAGAACGAGTACGTGGGCATGGACAACGACATCGGCCGCACCACCTACAAACCGCCGATGCAGGACCGTTGGGGCGTAAACGACACCTTCGCCTTCGGCAGCGCCCATCCCAACGCTGCGAACTTCGTTCTCTGCGACGGGTCGATCATTTCCATCAACTATAGCGTTAATGCGAGCATGTTTCAGATGCTGGGCATTCGCAGCGGCCGTGGTACGCCCGTGGATATGTCGCAAATCACGCAAACCGGCGGATAAGTGCCGAACAGTCTGCGCAAACTCCTCTGCTTGCGCCACTTAAAGCGCGGGTAATCATTAGATTGCCGATCGAAATCGCACTCCAGCCATGCTTCGCGGCGGGTCGATAGTTATTCTATCTTGACACCTAAGACCCCAACGCGAAACCTCTGAGTTTGGACGCATGTCGCTGGAAGTCATTCAAATCGTGCTGCCGTTGACATTTCTTGGGGTCTGTGGCTTGGTCGGCGAGATCCTGGTCCAAGCCCGTCGCGACAAAGGGGCGATTGAGCGGCTCCAGGACCGCGAAACTCCGAAGGTACGAAAATGCGAAACGATCCATTAACGGCCGTTTCGCAATCACGGTTTTTTTGGTCCGGCAGCAGAGGCTTCCTGTCCTTCCACGGTCACCCACTGTCGTAGCCGGGCCGATTGCCTCACGCATTCCATCAGTTGTTGCACGCGGACGCCTTGCCGTAGATCGGGATCCGTCATACGCCCCTGGGCGACCGCCTGCAGAAAATTCGCCAGGCAGGCC
Organism: uncultured Planctomycetia bacterium; assembly: GCA_963709175.1. GTDB lineage: Bacteria > Planctomycetota > Planctomycetia > Pirellulales > Thermoguttaceae > JANXQG01. The sequence continues at coordinate 319,261 of CAVPVK010000014.1, read as the reverse complement.
ACGTGACCGCGGGTCCAGCCAATAGCCGCCTTGGGACTGGGAAAACTCGTGTCGGGCGGCAAATAACGGCGGCCGGTGTCGATGCGGCACCAGCCCCGTTCGCCGCCCAAGGGCCGGTCGGCGGCCGCCGCGTCGTAAAATTCCAGGTGGTGCGGATCCATGAGGTTGAAGCGCACCGCCCCTCGCGCGCCGTGGATCTCGATCCGCAACTCGTCTTCCGCGCCGGTGGCGATCTTCGTCGCCTCGATCGTGCCGGGCACGCCCGACCGCAGCCGGGCCAGGATCAACACGCAATCCTCGGCGTCCACCACCGTGCTCCGGGCCGCGTCTTCCTCCGAGGGCCGCTGCGCGTACGCCGTGTGGGTCTCGGCCAGCACCGTTTCGATCGGCCCGGCCAGATGTTCGAGCAGGTCCAAGACATGCGAGGCCAGATCGGCGATCACGCCTCCGCCCGCCGCCGCCGAGAGCTTCCAGCGGAGCGGGGCGGCGGGATCGGCGCTGCCGGCGTGCAGATAGGCGGCGCGGAATTGAAGCAGCCGGCCCAAGCGGCCTTCGTCGATCAACTGCTTCGCTCGCAGCGTGGCGGGAAAGAACCGATTCTGGAACGTCATCTGTGCCGTGCCCCGATAATTATCCAACGCGGCGGCGATCTGCCGGGCCTCATCCCAACTGGCGCAGAGCGGTTTGTCGCAATAAATGTGCTTTTGCCGTTCCATGGCCGAGAGCAGGGCCTCGCAATGGCGATTGTTGGGCGTGCAGATGTGGACGATGTCGATCTCGGGATTCTCGGTCACCGCGCGGAAATCGGTAGCCGCGACGTCGGCCCCCAGCAGCAGCCGGGCCTTTTCGGCCGTTTCCGCCCGGCCGGTGACGACGTGAGTGACCCTCGCCCGCAGCGGCGGGGGATCGCAGAAAAACGGCAGCGTCGCGTAGCCGTAGGCGTGCACGCGGCCGATCATTCCGAAACCGAGAAGGCCAACACGGTAGATTTTCATGGGAAGTAGTTTCGTAGAACCGAATTTATTCCGTTTACAGCAAACGAATCAAATTCCACTTCGTATGAACGGAATAAATTCCGTTTTACTAGGTTCACGGTCGTTCCACCACTTGCCGGCACTTGGGCAACGAGTCGAGGAACATCCGTCCGTATGGCTTCGTCCGCACGCGTGGATCGAGGATCACCACCATCCCCTGGTCGCGGCGCGTGCGGATCAAGCGGCCAAAGCCCTGCTTGAGCTTCAAGATCGCCTCCGGCAGTTGGTAATCGCGAAAGGGATTGCCGCCGGCGGCGCGGATGGCGTCCAGACGGGCTTCCAGCAGCGGCCGGTCCGGCACGCTGAAGGGCAGCCGCGTGATGATCACGTTCACCAGGGCGTCGCCCGGCACGTCGACGCCCTGCCAGAAACTGTCGACGCCAAAGAGCACGCCGCGGGGGTTGGCCTTGAAGCGCTCGATCATCTGCGTCCGCGGCGTGCCGTCGGCCTGGCTGTAGAGGGCCAGGTTCTGCTCGGCAAGCCAGGGCGTGAGGGCCGTCACGGCGCGGCGCATCATCTCATAACTGGTGAAGAGCACGAACGCCCGGCCTTCGGTCCGCGCCGACATAGCGCTGGATCATGGAGATCGCCGCCGGCTCGTAGCGGGCCGCCTCGCTGCTGGGGTCGGGCATGCCTTCCAGGAGGACCAGCTCGGCCTGCTGCTGGTAGTTGAAGGGGCTGCCCAGGCTGAGCGCGGCGGACTGCGTCAGTCCCACGCGGGACTGAAAGAAATTGAACTTGCCCGCGGTGGCCAGCGTGGCGCTGGTCATCACCACTGTGGGCACCTTGCCGAAAAGCTGCTCGCGGAGGATGGGACCGATGTCGACGGGCGTGGCGGCCAACGAGATCCGCTGCCCTCGGCGCGTCCGCACGGCCTCGATCCAGTAGACGGCCTCCGCTATCTGCTGGGCGTTCCACTGGTCGAGCCCCTCCGCGAGGCTCGCCAGCCGGGCGGCGGCGGCGGTGAAGTCCTGCCGTTCCTCGGCCTTCTCGATCGTCTTGGCCTGCTGGCGGACCAGCCGGCCGAGCTTTCCCAGCCCTTCGCTCAGGGCGTTCTCCACGATGTGGGGTTCGCGGACGCGGCCATTGCCGCCTTTCTGCCGGGCAAGCCATTGTTCGACTTCTTCAAAGAAGTGATGGGCGCGGTGGTGGCAGTCAATCACCTGCTCCTGGGCCTCGCGGAAGCCGGCCCGGGCCAAGAGCCCCTTATTGCTGCGGTCGTTGTAGAGCCGCCGCAATGTGAACTCCACCTGGCCGCTGGTGAGCCGCAGGCCGAGATGATCGCCGGCCACCGCTTCCAACGTATGGGCCTCGTCAAAGATCACGATGTCGTGCCGGGGCAGCAGGCTGGCGGGCCCGCTCATGCGGAGGGCCAAGTCGGTAAAGTATAGGGCATGGTTGACGACGAGGATCTGGGCATGGCTCATCCGCCGCCGGGCCATGTAGTAGAAGCACGCAGCGTTCTGCGGGCACTTGCGGCCCATGCAGTTGGAAGAATCGCTGGCGACTTCCTCCCAGACCGCGGGCAGCGGTTTGTAAGGGAGGTCGGCCAGAGAACCGTCGCGAGTGTCGCGGGCCCAAGTGTCGATCTCGCGGAGCTGTTCGTATTCTTCCTCTTCGTTGAACAGCCCCACGGCGCGGCTCAGGGCGTTTTTCATCCGCCGCAGGCTGAGGTAGTTGTGGCGGCCCTTGACGAGCACGGCGGTGAATTCAACGGGCATCACGCTCCGCAGGAGCGGGATGTCCTTGGTGAGCAGTTGCTCCTGAAGGCTGATGGTGTGGGTGGAGATGACGACGCGCCGGGGCGAATCATCGTCGGGCGACTTTTCCGCAGTGGCCAGGATGGCGGGTACGAGATAGGCGAAGCTCTTGCCCACGCCAGTGCCCGCTTCGACCACCAGGTGATGGCGATTCTGGATCGCATCGGCCACGGCGTCGGCCATGGCCAGTTGCTCGTCGCGATGTTCGTAGTTCGGCAGCCGCGCGGCAATGCGGCCACTGGGCCCGAGAATTTCGGCGGGAGGAAGCATCCGTTAAGCCTAGCAGGAGCAGGCGTATTAGGGAAGACGGAAGGCCCTGCTTCAACGCTTCGGGCAGGCGGGGACAACTTGGCGGTGGCTCCACAGGTTGTTTCGAAGTTCATACATGTGGCAGCCGACCCTCGTCGTTGCAAGTTTGCGCTGACCGTCCCAGCCGCCCTTCAGCGTGCCACACAGATCGCGTGCCGCACAGATCGGGAACGCGGTCGATGTGGTCCAGGTTTTACCCGACGCAAGCGCCGTGTCTCAATTCTTCGGTTGGATGCCGCAATATCACTTGGGAAGGAAGCGAGTGCTCGACACCCTCACTTCTTGAACCCCTCCAGGATCTTCTTCACCTCCTCAGGACTCGTCTTTCCCTGCTTGTTGTCGAGGTTCTCCACCAAGTCCTCATACGTCGGCGTCTTTGAAGACACGCCGTCGGCGGGCACTTCCAATCCGGCCGTCCAGACGATGCCGTTGAGGACCACAGTGCGGAAACTGTCGCAACCCCAGTTCCAGTGGTAATGCGCCCCCGTGAAGCCGAAGCCGCGGCCGCCGTCCGGTCGTTCGTAGGCCCAGGCCATGTGCTCGGGCATGCCCTTGCGGGCAAAGACGTGCGGGTTCGCGCCGTGGGCGTCGTTGCCCGGCCGATGCACCTCGTCCGGCGGAATCGCCGTGAGGATCGGCGTAACGCCTTTCATGTTGTCGGCAAAACGCATGTGAAAGTACCATTCGTCGTTGATTTTGAACGGATGCACGCCGCGGGCCACAGGGTGCGCGGGGAACGTACGGTAATCGGCCTTCCAATCGGGATTGACCGACCAGAACTCCTCGAAATAGCCGCCGATCCAGCTCTTCATCAGATCGCCCGCCTTGCCCTTGGGAACCTCGACCGCATAGTGGATGCAGGCTAGCCCCACGCCCTTGCGGGCCAGGGCGTCGAACTCGTCGAGATGGCGCATCACCAGGTGGCCGCCTCCGCCGTCGCAATACATGACTACGGTGGCGGCGTCGTCCAGGGCGTGCGGGTCGTTTGGCCAACCGTCGTAGACGACCGCATCGGCCTCCGGCACGTTCTCGCGGATGCACTTGGCCAGGAGCATGCAGCCAGCATGGTGTTCATGCTGGGCATACCCGTGGCTGGGGCTGCCAGCGAGAAAGACGATCTTCTTCTTCGCGTCTGCCTTCATCGGATTGTCGTGTTTCAACTCCTTGAAGCGGAAGTTGCGGAACTGCACTTTCATGGGCGGGCCGGCGTGGATCTGCAAGGCGATGATGCCGTCCTTGCGGGCCACCTTGTCGTTATCGATCAGTTCGCACATCAAGTGGCCGTTGACCTTCTCGATGATGCGGTTGCCGCGGGCGGTGATGTCGTACTCGTTCCACTGGCGGTGCTTGATGAACTTGGCCAATTCTGCCTCATCGGCAAAACGATCCACCGTGTGCTTGCCGTCGGCGCCGATCGTCACTTTCTCGCCGCGGCCAGCCAGTTCACCGCGGAAGTTCTCCCCGTAGCACGTGCCGACGTAGTGGTCGGAGTTGTCCATGTCGGGCTGGTAGCCGCTGACTTGCCACTTCTTGGGGCCTTCCCAACTGCGGATCTGCACGCCGGAGTTGGTGAAGCCCTCGTTGGGCATGCGGAACTCGACCTTGAGCTCGAAGTCTCCCGGCTTGCCGCCCCGCCAGATGAGAAACGTGTTGTAGGTGGCGGGGTTTTCCTTGGACGTCTGGCCGTTAATGCAGCCGTCATGTACCGACCAGAGTCTTGGATCGCCGTCCCAGCCATCCAAAGTCTTGCCGTCGAAGATCGAGCGGAAGCCCTCGGCATCGGTAGCCGGCGATTCGGCCCGCGCCGCCAGCGCGGCCAGCCCTACGACGATTCCCAGGCATGACGCCAGCCAAAGATGCCTGCGCAGCACGGAATTACTGCCGTTGTGGTTCATGATGAGTCTCCAGAATCCTAGCGGTAAGTGAAATGACAAGCCGTTTCAGGAACTGCCGCGTCGTATGTCAGGATGCCCCCGTCGCGGCTATTTTTGAAATAGCTTCAAAGTGAAGGCAGTATAACATGGCGTCCTGGCGCTTGCAAACTTGCAGCCGCGTTTCCCGATAACGCCGGTTGTGCCCGCCTTAACGGCCGGTCGGGGGGCTGGACAAGCATTTTGCGCATGTCTTTTATCCGGCGCTATGCGAAAGTCGAACCTATCCTTCTCTGAGCACTTGTGGTGGGAGCTATCGGCCTCGCGCACACGCGAGTGGTTCTTGGATTTGGCGGGAAGGGGCCTCTGAAGCGGTTTAAGTTATGCTTGAGATGCTTGGCGATCTGACATTTGGGATCATCGTGATTTCCTGCGGGGCTGGCGCCGGTTGGCTGCTCCAGCGCCTCTGCCGCCGTGCCGCGGCGGTGCCGGAAGAGCAACGCATGGCCAAGGAAGTCCTCGCGCGGCTGAAAGACCTGGCCAGCCATATGGCGACCAACGTCGGCCAGCACAGCAGCCGGGTTGAACAGATCAATCAGGAATTGACCGCGAACCGGGTTCCCGAGCCGGAGGGCGTGATCTCGGCCGTTGAGCAACTGATCGCGGCCAACCAATCGATGCAGGCGCAGCTCAGCACCGTGGAAGTTAAGCTCAATGAACAGGCCCGGCTCGTGGATTTGAAAGCCGCTGAGGCCCGTACGGACGTTCTGACCGGCCTGGCGAACCGCCGGGCCTTCGACGACAAAGTGGCGGCATACTTCGACGAATTCCAGCGGAGCCGCCGGCCATTCTCGCTGATCCTTGGCGACATCGACCACTTCAAGAGATTCAACGACGCCTACGGCCACCAGACCGGCGACGAAGTGCTCCGCAGCACCGCGCGGGTCTTGCGAGAATCGGCCCGCGAGAGCGATTTCGTCGCCCGTTACGGCGGTGAAGAGATGACCATAGTGCTGCCGGGAACCGAAGCCGACGAAGCCATCCGGGCCCTGGAACGGGCGAGGCAGGCCGTCGAATCGGCGCGCTTTCGGGCGTCGCCCGGGGAACTGCAAGTCACCATGAGCTTCGGTGCCGCGGCCTTGCTGCCGGGCGAAGAAGTGGCGGCGTTGATCCGCCGCGCGGACGCCGCGCTTTATGCGGCCAAAGAGGCGGGCCGCAATCGCGGCTGCTGGCATGACGGCCGGGGGATCCGTCCCATCGGCCGACCGTGCGACATCAAGCCGGCCGCATCGCCGCCCATACCAGAGACCGCCCCGACGCCGACAGTGGAACCGCAGGCGGTCTCGGGGCTTTACTCCAAGCACGATTTCTGCGCCAGCCTCGGCCGTCGGTTGGCGGAATGGCGGCGGCGGGGTGGCCCCGGCCGTACTGTTGATGCGGATAGACAACTTCTCCGGTCTGTCGACGCGATTCGGCCCAGATATCCCCGACCTGGTTTTGCGCAGCGCCGGGCAGTTCCTTGCCGCTTCGATCCGTGCCATGGACTTGGGAGCCCGCTACGACGAGACCTCCTTCGGGATGTTGCTGCCCGGCGCAAACACCGTGGAACTGATCCGCGTGGCCGAGCGTTTGCGGCAGGCCATCGCCCGGTGCCTCTTGCCGATCGAGGCCCATGCCGTGCAATTCACGGTCAGCCTGGGCGCTGCGACGGCGATCCAGACCGACGCCGCGGAAACGATGCTCGCCCGCGCGGAAGCGGCGCTGCAGCAGGCCGAGGCGGCGGGGGGCAATCGCACGTTCTTTCATAACGGCCAACTCGCCGAGCCGGCCCAAGCCACTATCGAACGCATGCGTGCCGTCGCCACCGTGTGAGCCGTCACTGGCCGGCCGTGATATAATGGGCACATGCCCAAGCTCCAGGTCGAGAATCTCAACAAGCAATATCCCACGCGGTCCGATCTCTTGCACGTGCTCCGCGACGTTTCGCTGGAGCTCGCGGCGGGCCAGAACCTGGCGATCGTGGGACCCAGCGGATCGGGCAAGAGCACGCTCCTAAGCATCCTAGGCACGTTGGAAACGCCCAGCAGTGGCCGCGTGCTGCTGGATGATGTTGATCCGGCCGAGCTTCGCCCTCGAGACCTGGCCGCCTTTCGCAGCCGGCGGATCGGCTTCGTCTTCCAGGACCACTATCTGCTGCCGCAATGCTCGCTCGTGGAGAACGTGCTGCTGCCTGCCGTTCCCCTCGGGCGTCTGCCGGACGAGACCATCCAGCGTGCCGAGATGCTGCTGGAGCGTGTTGGGCTGGCCGACCGGCGCGACCATCGCCCCGCGGAACTCTCCGGCGGCGAGCGGCAGAGGGCCGCCCTGGCCCGCGCGCTGATCAATTCCCCGGACCTGCTTCTGGCCGATGAGCCGACCGGCAACCTCGACCGCAGCACGGCCGATCAGGTCGGGAGGATGCTGGTGGAGCTGCCGGAGACCCGGTCGATGATGCTCATCGTCGTCACTCACAGCCAGCGCGCTGGCCGATCTCCTGCAAAGGCGACTGGAACTCGACGCCGGCCAACTGCGAGAAGTGTGAATGTTTCCGGCACGTTCCGCGTGCCGGATCCTGACGGCACACGGAGTGTGTCAGATACAATGGAATCATGTCTTTCCTTCGACTCATCCTTATCTCTGCCCGGCACTTCTGGAAAATGAACGTGGCGGTCGCCTGCGGCGTGGCAGTCGGTACGGCCGTGCTGACCGGCGCCCTCTTGGTGGGCGATTCGATGCAGGGTAGCCTTAGTGCGTTGGCGCTTGCCGGGTTAGGTCGGATTGACGAGGTCCTTTTGGCCGACCACTTCTTCCGGGAAGACCTCGCCGACGAAAAGACTTCTGGCCCGGGCGCGGCCCCTGTGATCCTCTATGCCGCGAGTATGGAGACGGTTGCCCCGGCGCGTGCGCCCGCTTGGACCAGGTCAACCTTATCGGCTGCGACGAGCGGTTCTGGCGGCTGGGCAACGATGGTCCAGCAACGCTGCCAACCCGCGACGAAATCGTTCTCAATCAGCCCGCCGCGCAATTGCTGGGCGTGAAAACCGGCGACGAGGTCAAACTTTGGTTGTCCAAGTTGGGAGGCGTGCCGGCGGAGAGCGCCTTCGGCCGAAAGAAGGTGTCAACCGATAACCGGGTGCTAAAGGTTGTCGGGATCATTCCCGCCCGAGGGCTTGGACGCTTCGGCCTGCGACCGAATCAGCGGGCGCCGCGGAACGCCTACGTGGCCCTGTCCGCTTTGCAGTCGGTCCTGCAAGAGCCAGGCAAGATCAACGCCATCTTTCGGCCGACCCCGCCGAAGAACCTGGCTTGGCATCCGGCTCTGGCCGACTACGGCGTCGAGGTTCGCCAGCCGCGGCTGGGCTATATCGACATCACGACCGATCGTATGATCTTCCCGCCGGAGGTGGAGAAATCGCTCCTCACCCAACTCGGCGAGCTCGACGTCCAGCCGACGTTGACGTACCTGGCCAACAGCATCGTCGACGGCAAAGCGGACATCCCCTACTCGACCATCACGGCGATCGATTTTCAGAAAACGCCGCCGCTAGGGCCCTTTCTCTCCGGCAACGGCACCGCACTGCCGCCGTTGGGCGAAAACGAAATCGCGCTGAACAGTTGGGCAGCCGAACGCCTGAAGGCCCATGTGGGCGACTCGATCCGCATCGCATACTTCGAGCCCGAAAGCCAATTCGGTCAACTCCACGAGCGGACGGCGGAACTGCATTTGACGGCAATCGTGAAGCTCGAAGGGGCGGCTGCTGACAAGGACCTCACGCCCACCGTTCGCGGCCTGACCGACAAGAACACGATTGAGGACTGGGACCTGCCCTTCGAGATCGATACGAAACGCATCAAGCCGATCGATGACCAATACTGGAGGAAGTACGGCGCCACACCCAAGGCATTCGTATCGCTGGCCACGGGGCGAAAGCTCTGGGCCAGCCGTTTCGGGCGGACGACATCGCTGAGGATTCGGCCCGCTGCCGGGATCACGGCGACGACGCTTGCCCGAAAACTGGACCTCGACCCCGCGGCAGAGAATTTCGTCTTCCGTCCCATCAAGGCCGAGGCCTTGCGGGCTGCTGCCGGCTCGACGCCCTTCGGGGTCTATTTCCTCTATTTCAGCTTCTTCGTGATTATCGCGGCAGTACTGCTCGTGGTGTTGCTTTTCCGGTTGGGGATCGAGCAACGCGCCAAGCAGATCGGCCTGCTGTTGGCGGTGGGATTTCGCCCCGGACAAGTCACGCGACTCTTGGCGGGCGAGGGGCTGCTGGTTGCCCTGGCCGGAAGCCTGGCCGGCGCGATGGCGGGCGTCGGCTACGCGGCGCTGATGCTTCTGGGCCTGCGAACCTGGTGGCTGCCGGCTATCGGCACGCCCTTTCTGAGCTTGTACATTTCCTGGCAGAGCCCACTGACCGGACTGGCAAGCGGCCTGGTGTTGGCCCTGGCGGCAATTTGGCTTTCGGTCCGCCGCCTGAGCCGCGTGGCCCCACGGCGGCTGTTGGCTGGAGGGGTGACGCGGGAATCGACCAGTGCCAGGTACGCAGTACCCAGAGTATCGAGTGCGCAGTCAACACCCAGTTCTCGGTATACAGCGCCTAGTACTGCCCAATCAGGATCCAGCAATCAACACTCCGTGCGGAGTATTGGGAACTCGGTACTGAGCATTCCGGACGCAACCACTCCCCAGCCATCACTTGCTCATCCGTCACCCGTTCGCAGCTTGCGGCGATCCCGATTCCTCGTTCCCTGCCTCCTGATCCTCCTCGCCTTCGCACCCGCGGTCACCCTGCTGTTTGTCAAGCTGGGCGATGATGTGCAGGTTGGGGCGTTCTTCGGTGCAGGATCATTATCGCTGCTCTGCTTGCTGGCACTGGTCTACCTGGTGTTCCGCCGCGGTGCAACCGGGCCGGCCGTTGCCCGCGGACGAGGCAACCTGCTCCGCCTGGCCCTCCGCAACGCCGCCCGCAACCCGGGCCGCAGCGCGCTGGCCGTCGGGCTGACGGCCTCGGCCAGTTTCCTGATTGCCGCAGTGAGCGTATTCCGCGTCGATCCGGCGCGCAAGCCGCCGAGCGCACCAGCGGCAGCGGCGGCTTCGCCCTCATCGGTCGATCGGCATGGCCTATCCACTACGATCTCGATACGCCGCAAGGCCGCAAGGAACTTGGTTTCGAGCGCGAGCAGGAGATGCTCCTGGCCCAGTGTCGATTCTACGCCTTCCGTGTCAAGTCTGGCGACGACGCAAGCTGCTTGAACCTCTATCAAGCGCGACAACCGGGAATGCTCGGCGCGGGACCGGCTTTCATCGCCCGCGGCGGTTTTAGCTGGGCCGACGCGCCCGCTATGCCCAATCCTTGGGAGGTCTTGGCCGCAGGCAACCAATCGCCGGTTCCCGTCGTGCTCGACCAGACCACCGCAACCTACGGACTCAATCCCCCGCAGGGCCGCGGCGACAAGCTCGCGGTCCACGATGCCGACGATCATCGGTTGGACCTCCAGGTCGCCGGCCTGCTGAATGACAGCATTTTCCAGGGCGAACTGTTACTGAACGACGAGAGCCTGCGACACTACGATCCGGACGCGGTCGGATACCGGTATTTCCTCATCGAGACGCCGCCAGGCAAGGCCACCTTGGTCCAGCAGGCCTTGCAGCAAAATCTGGGCGATTATGGCTTCGCCACCGAAACGACCGTAGACCGGCTGAGCGCCTTGGCCGCCATCCAGAATACGTATCTCGCCACATTTCAGAGCCTCGGCGGATTGGGGCTTCTCTTGGGCACGATCGGGCTGGCCGTGGTGCAATGGCGAAACGTCCTGGAACGGCGGGGCGAGTTGGCCTTGCTCCGCGCCGCGGGATTCCCCATGACAGCGCTGGCCGTGATGGTTGCCCTGGAGAACCTCCTGCTGCTGGCATTAGGCCTGGGCATCGGGATTCTGGCTGCCTTGATGGCCGTCCTGCCTCACCTCATCGGCCACGGCGCCGCAGTGCCCTTCGATCAGTTGGCATTAATCTTCGCCTTGGTAGTTGCCACCGGCATGGCGGCCAGCCTGGCCGCTATGCGCGGCGTGCAGCGAACGCCCATTCTCTCCGCGCTCCGCGAAGAACGATAGAGGAACTTCACCCAATTTCCGCCATGTCGCGGGCGTGATAGCTCGAGCGCACGAACGGTCCGGCGGCTACCTGCGTGAAACCGATCTGTCGAGCCATCGCACCCAACTGATTGAACTCCTCCATGGGCACATAGCGCACCACCGCCATCTGCTTCAACGACGGTTGCAGATACTGGCCGAGCGTCAGCAGTCGCACGCCCGCGTCGAAGAGGTCGGCCAGGACGTCGAGCAGTTCCTCGTGGGTTTCGCCGATACCCAGCATCAAGCCGGACTTGATCTTTATCGCCGGGTTCCGCTGGGCTATGCGGCGAAACATGGCTAGTGTCCACGGATACTTCGACCGTGGGCCGCGAACCGAGCGATAGAGCCGCGGCACCGTTTCCGTGTTGTGGTTGTAGACCTCCGGGGCCGCGTCGATCACGCGGTCTAAGGCCGCCAAGCTACCGTTGAAGTCCGACGGCAGGACCTCGACCACCGCGTCGGTGGCGGCACGGACGGCCTCGATGGTTTTGACGTAGTGTTCCGCGCCGCCGTCGGGCAGGTCGTCGCGGGTGACGCAGGTCACGACAACGTGCTTCAGCCCAAGCCGGATTACCGCTTCGGCGACGCGGCGCGGCTCATCCGGATCCGGTGGTTTCGGCCGGCCCTTGCCCACACTGCAAAAACGGCAGGCCCGCGTGCAGGTATCGCCCAGAATCATGAACGTGGCCGTCTTTTGGGCGTAGCATTCCATGCGGTTGGGGCATTTCGCATGGTCGCAAACGGTCTGTAGTTTGAGCTCATCGATCAGCCGGGCCGTAAAGTGATTGGCGTTGCCCTTGGGCACGTTGCGTTTCAGCCAGCGGGGCAGCGGGGGCGATTGGGGCATAAAAGAGAATGTAAAATGATGTTTAGTTCGTAGGAATTGGAAATTGTACGAACGCACACCTCAAAGGCTAGGGGAACCGGCAAGTTCGCGCTGCTTCAACCAGGGGTGCCCGGTGTAGAGGTGATAGCGGTCACAGCCGAATGCATCGGTGAGCTGGCGAACTAACACCGCTCGGACCGTTGCCATTCGCACTACACCGCAGCGCTCGGCAGCGATGCTGCCCGTCGCATCGCCATCGACGAGGCGAAATAACCCCAGCGGCGGTGAGACATTCAAATAGGCCCCGTGCCAAGTAATCCAGTCGCGGACCGCGATGCCTAACATTCCGATCTGGCCCGTCCGGCCCCAAATTCCGTACCGATCCGCTCGTGTTTGGGCTGATACCCCCAGTTCGGTTAATGTATTCGCCAAAGCCGACTGAAAGCGACGAAGATATTCGCCCAGCGAGAAATGATGCCACCGCAATGGTAGAATAGGGTATATAGCCAGTTGACCGGGACAATGAACGAGACACCCACCCCCCCGATTGGTCCAGTGAGTTTCGATCTGGCGTGAGCGAAGCACTTGGTTTCCGCCGAGAATCTGAGACGGCCGGCCGCCCCGGCCGATGGTGATAACGGGCGGATGTTCGCACATGAGGATGACAACCTGACCGTCTTCGCGCTGGGCCGCCTGCCGCAGCAGACGCTGTTGGAGTTCCAGGCAGCGGAGGTAGGGGACCTGGCCCAAGAAAAACGTTTCCACGGCGGGCGATTGCGACTCGGCGGATATCGGACCGTGCGGCATGGGCGAAAACGGGTGAAACGACTACAATTGGTGCCCGCGTCCCGCGTGGGAACACGTCAGCTAGCCTCTTACCACGAATCCCGCTTTCAGGCAATTGCAATCGCCTTGCGGCCCCCATGGCAAAATCGTCGAAGAAAAAAACCGCTGATGACCCCAACGAACGGGTGATTAGTGAAAACCGCAAGGCCCAGCACAATTACCTGGTGCTCGATGCCCTGGAGTGTGGCGTGGTCTTGCAGGGCAGCGAAGTGAAGAGCCTGCGCGAGGGACGAATCTCGCTGGAAGAGGCCTACGCCCGCGTCAAGGAGGGCGAAGTCTGGCTGATCGGCTGCGATATCCCCGAGTATATCGACGCCAGTCGCTTCAATCATCGGCCGAAGCGACCTCGCAAGTTGCTCATGCACCGTCGCGAAGTCAAGCGTTTTGCCCAACAGGCGATGGAAAAAGGGCTTGCTCTGGTGCCACTGCGTCTCTATTTCAAGGAAGGCAAGGCCAAACTGCTGCTGGGGTTGTGCAAGGGCAAGGCCAAGCACGACAAACGCCAGGCCATGAAAACGGCCGAAGCCAAACGGGAAATTGCCCGGCAAATGCTTAAGCGGAGATAGTCTCGAGCCGCGTTGTACGTCAGGCACGGGTACCTTGTACCCATGGTCGGCCCGGCTATCAGCCCGGAAAGGCTGACGTACCCCTGCCGACCGGCCGCTGGGTTTGTTACAATGGGGCTTCACTTTTCTGCGCATCGGGCGGGATTGAGCGATGAAACGACTCGAAAACGTGGCCATCGTCGGCGTGGGGCTGATCGGAGGATCGATTGGCTTGGCCCTGCGCCACCGAAATCTGGTGGAAAACGTCATCGGCATCGGTCGCCGGCAGGTCAGCTTGCGTATCGCCCGGCGCGTGGGCGCGATTACGCACACTACCATTGATCTGAGCAAGGGTGTAACCCAGGCCGATATGGTGATTATTTGCACTCCGGTGGGCACTATCATCGAGCATGCCATGGAGGCGGCTCGGCATGCCCCCGAGGGAACGCTCATTACCGACGCCGGCAGCACGAAGCAACAGATCGTATCCGCGTTGGACGGCAATTTACCCCGCAACTGCCGCTTTCTTGGCGGCCACCCCATCGCCGGTAGCGAAAAGACGGGGGCCAACTACGCTCAGGCCGACCTCTTCGATGGTCGTGTCGCTGTGATTACCCCCACCAGAAACACCCGCGCCGAAGACTACGACCTGCTGGAGTCGTTCTGGCAGGGGCTAGGATCGATCGTCCTACAGATGTCGCCCGAGGAACACGATCGGGCCCTGGCCGTTACGAGCCACCTGCCCCACATGGTCTCTGCGGCTCTGGCCAATACGCTCACCGAGAACTATTTTCGCCTTGCCGGAAGCGGCATGCTCGATGCCTCTCGGCTGGCCTCGGGCGATGCCAATCTTTGGAAGCAAATCCTCTTGCAAAATCGCGAAAACGTCATGAAAGCACTGGAACTGTATCACGGCCAGCTCCAGGCCTTGCACACGGCGCTTCGCAATAACGACGAGGCGGCCCTGGAACGATTTCTCATGACAGCGAAAAAGAACCGAGATGCTTTGGGAAGTTGACATTTATCCGGCCCCCGGCCAACCGGACCTGTTGGGCCGGCCCGTCGCCACCGCGGCGGCGGAGTTGGGACTGGCCGCGGACTTGAGGGTGCTGGGCGCACGCGGGTATTTGATCCAGGCCGACTGGGAACGCGGCCAGGCCGATCGCGTGGTTCGAGAATTGCTCACGGATTGCATTGTGGAAACGGCGGTCGTGGCGGAGGTGGGGAATGAAGCCCTGACGCGGATCCCGCAAGCAGCCGACCCAAACGGCGCAGAACATCTGCTCATCCACGTGCTGCCAAAACCGGGTGTCATGGACCCGGTGGCACAGAGCGTGACTTCGGCCATCGCCGACCTGGGTTTGAAGGCCCAAACGGTTCGCACCCTGAAGAAATACTGGATTGCCGGCCTTCAGCCCGATCGTATCGCCGCACTCAGTGCTAAGGTCCTGGCCAACGACGCCATCGAGCAAGTAATCGTTGGTCCCTTGAATTTCCGCCGCCTGGAACTGGGGGCCGCCTACGATTTCCGCGTCACGACTGTGCCGCTCCGCGCTATGGACGACGAAGCCCTGCGGGTTCTGAGCCGCAAGGGGCAACTCTATCTCTCGCTCGTCGAGATGCAGACGATCCAGGCCCATTTTCGCAAGCTGGACCGCGACCCTACCGACGCCGAGTTGGAAACGATTGCCCAGACATGGAGCGAACATTGCAGCCACAAGACGCTCGCCGGGCGGATCCGCTACCGCGACGGCTCCGTCGAGCGGGTCTTCCAGAACATGCTCAAAGAAACGATCTTCGCCGCCACGGAGAAGATCCGCCGCGAACTGGGTGACAACGACTGGTGCGTGAGCGTCTTCCGCGACAACGCGGGCGTCATTCGCTTCGACGACCGCTTTAACGTGGTCTTCAAGGTCGAGACCCACAATCACCCCTCGGCCCTGGAGCCGTACGGTGGGGCCAACACGGGCATCGGCGGCGTGATCCGCGATCCGATGGGCACCGGCATGGGGGCCAAGCCGATCTGCAACACCGACGTTTTTTGCTTCGCTCCGCCCGATACGCCGCTGGAAGAGATCCCTGCCGGCGTGCTTCACCCCCGCCGTGTAGCCAAGGGGGTCGTGTCGGGTGTCCGCGACTATGGCAACCGCATGGGCATTCCCACCGTGAATGGGGCCGTCTATTTCGATCCGCGCTACTTGGGCAATCCGCTGGTGTTTTGCGGCAACGTGGGGCTGATCCCCCGCGACAAATCGTTCAAGGAAACGCGGCCCGGCGAACTTGCCATAGCCATTGGCGGGCGGACCGGCCGCGACGGCATCCACGGGGCCACATTCAGTTCGGCCGAGCTCGACAGCCAGAGCGAGACCATTTCCGGCGGCGCCGTCCAGATTGGCAACGCCATCACGGAGAAAATGGTGCTCGACGTGCTCCTGGCCGCTCGAGATCGAGGGCTCTACACGGCCGTGACCGACTGCGGGGCCGGTGGCTTCTCCAGCGCCGTGGGCGAGATGGGCGAGAAGATCGGGGCCGAGGTCTGGCTGGATCGCGTGCCGCTGAAGTACGACGGCCTTTCTTATACCGAGATTTGGATCTCCGAGGCCCAAGAGCGGATGGTGGTGAGCGTGCCGCCCGAAAAGTCCGACGAGCTGATCGCGCTATGCCAATCGGAAGGCGTCGAGGCCACGGTGATCGGGCAGTTCGTGCCCACTGGCCGGCTGGTGCTGAAGTATCACGGCCAGGAGGTGGCGAACCTGGCGATGGACTTCCTGCACGACGGCCGCCCGCCGGTGGTGCGGGAGGCGGTGTGGGAAGAGAGAGGGGGAGAGGGGATACGCGGAGAGCGGAGACAGAGAGAAGCGGAGACCGAGGTAGGGCCCCGAGTCCCCGAGTCTCCCCTCCCGGATTTTACGCCGGCGCTTCTCGGCATTCTCTCCTCCCTGAACGTCTGCAGCAAAGAATGGATCATTCGCCAGTACGACCACGAAGTGCAGGGCGGAAGTGTCGTCAAGCCGCTAGTGGGCGTGGCCAACGATGGCCCAGGCGACGCAGCCGTGCTTCGGCCCGTGTTGTCCAGCCGACGCGGAATTGTCGTGGCCTGCGGCATGAATCCTTGCTATGGCGACATCGATCCCTACTGGATGGCTGCTGCGGCCATTGATGAGGCGGTGCGGAACTGCGTGGCCGTGGGGGCCGATCCGCGACGGATCGCCATTCTCGACAACTTCTGCTGGGGCAACACCGATCGGCCTGAGACGCTTGGCTCGCTGGTCCGCGCCGCCCTGGCCTGCTACGACATAGCCACCGTGTTGGGCACGCCGTTCATCAGCGGCAAGGACAGCCTCAACAACGAGTTCCGTCCCCATGGGGCCGCGGAGCCGATCGCGATTCCGCCCTCACTCTTGATCAGTGCCATCGGCCAGGTGGACGATGTTTCCCGTTGCGTGACGATGGACCTCAAGGAGCCCGGCAATGTGCTTTACGTCGTGGGCGCGACGCGCGACGAACTGGGCGGGTCGCATTTCCATTTCGTCCGGTCGCTCTCCGGCGGGCAAGTCCCGCAACTCGATCCTCGTACCGCAAAAAATACCTTTGCCGCGATGCACCGGGCAATCGACGCCGGACTGGTCCGCGCCTGCCACGATCTGAGCGAAGGCGGCCTGGCGGTTGCCGCTGCGGAGATGGCCTTCGCCGGGGGATTCGGGATGGACATGGCTTTAGAGGAACTGCCGTGCGACGACTCAGTCCCTTCTGAGAGGGACGGCTGCGCCGTGCGCTTGTTCAGCGAGTCGAACACGCGATTCCTCTGCGAAGTCCGCCGTGAAGACGCGACGGCATTCCAAGCGGCCCTAATGGGCACGGTCAGTGCCCCCGTCGGCGTTGTGACGCAACGTGATCGGTTGCTGATTCACTGGAGCAAGACCGCAATTGTGGTTGATAGCGATTTGGCGACGTTGAAAGAGGCATGGCAGAAACCGCTGCGGTGGCGGTGAAACGACGAAATCTCAAATCTCAAATCTCAAATCCGTCATGCCCATTCCCCACGTTCTCATTCTCCGCGCCCCTGGCACCAATTGCGATCAGGAGACGGCCTTTGCCTTTGAAACGGCCGGTGCCACCACGGAGACGCTGCACGTCAATCGCCTCCTGGAGTCGCCGGCGCTGCTGGATCGCTTTCAGATCCTCTGCATTCCCGGCGGGTTCAGCTTTGGCGATGACGTGGCCGCCGGGCAGATTCTCGCCTTGCAGATGCGGAACCATCTGGCCGCCCGACTGGCCGAGTTCAAAGCCGCCGGCAAGCTGATCCTGGGCATTTGCAACGGATTCCAGGCGATCATCAAGTCCGGTGTCCTGCTGGATGACGAGCCATCATCCGCAAGCGGGTACGCGGGCCCGCCGGCCACGCTGACTTACAACGACTCCGGCAAGTACGAAGACCGTTGGGTCCATCTGGGCGTGACAAGCGAGAAGTGCGTCTTCCTCCGCAACATCCAGCGGATGTACCTGCCGGTGGCCCATGGCGAAGGCAAATTCATCGCCCGTGACGCCGCCACGCTGGGCCGCCTGGGAGTCGCCGGACAGTTGGCGTTGCGCTATACGCGGCTAGCGGCAAATGGTGAATCCGAGTCAGACATAGGTCCAATAAATCGCATAAGTCCCGTAGGCACTACGGCCCCTGCATCGTCAGACGCTCATTTGCCCTTTCCCGACAATCCCAACGGCTCGATGGCTGACGTGGCTGGCGTCTGCGATACAACTGGACGCGTGTTGGGGTTAATGCCGCACCCAGAGCGGCACCTCGATCCAACGCACCACCCTCGCTGGACGCGTGGCGAGGCCAGTCCCGTCGGCGACGGGCTGCAAATATTCATTAACGCAGTGCAGTATTTCCAGTAATCGCATTGCCCGTGGCGGAACTAACGGGGCTCTTGGATTCCGGATGAAAAAACGTCCGCCAGGCGGCCCCAGACGCCGCGCGAGCGGATCTCCTGCCACAGGGACCGCAACTCGCCGAATACCTGGCGGCGGCGGTCGCCGCGATCCTGCCGCAAATGGTTTAAGGCTGGCGACAGAGCTTTCGATTCCCCTGAGGCATCCTTGGCCTGGGCTTCGTCGCATTCGTCGTCCTCGAATCTGGCGAACCGCTCTATCCAGACGTCGCAGTCGTGGACCTCGCCTAGAAGTGTTTGCAGCTGCTTGACCATTTCCGTGGCTTCCGTGAGATCGCCGATCCTCGCGTCGTCGGCCAGTGCCGGTCGGGCAAGTTCCAAGGTATAGCGCAACCGCTTGGCCGCGATCCGCATGGCATGATGCCGTTCGAACTGCTCCGGATCGGCAAGCCCAGGCGCCTCCGCAACCAGCTTCTTGAGCTGCTTACGAATGTTCTTTCCGGCCTGAAGACGAGCGAAATCGCCAGCCACGAGATCCGCGTCGCCTGCGCCGTCGAGGATCGACCGAGCGGCCACCTGAATTTCCTTCAGCACTCCGCCCGACTCCAACCGATCGATGGCCTTGAGCACTCGCGGCTGGATCCGTTCCCGTTGCCGCTGGACGCGGCGCAGCAATGCGGCTAAACCCGGCGCAACCGCAGGTTCGGCGGTTGCCGCCAGGGTCGAGGAAAGGAACTGTATCAGGACGTCTTGGTCGCGAGCTTCGCCAAGTCTCCCAGCCAGACGACGAATCTCGTTTTTCCAGCACTTGATCTGCTTCCGCTTCCAGCAGGGGCGGAACATTCCCAAAGCGGCCCGGAGACGCCGCGTGGCGACCCGCGCACGGTGAACCGACTCGAGGTCGTCGCCCAAGCGAACGCCCCGCAGTTGTTCGGCAAGCTGCTTCAACGGCTTCCGCAGGCTGCTAGCTGCCAGGATGCGATAACTGGAATCGGAACAGCGTGTCACGGAAGTAAACTATACCGCCTGTCAACTCTACACCGACTTCCGTGCCCCATACAGCGCTCCCTGCAAAGTAAGCCACATTATAACTTACGGCGTCGGGCAACACAATCCGCACCGGCACAACAGGGGGTAAGCAAGATCGCCCGCAAGGATTCGGCCCGCGGACGGGGATGGGAGTAAGCCAGTCATACTGAACTTCCCCCTTTTGCCGCTTTCATCTATAATCCCCCTATCCACCGGCGACTGAGCGACTTAAGACAGGAGAAACGCCACGGACGGACTGCGGATCGGGATTGGCCATGACACCCACCGGCTGCGGATCGGCGGACCGCTTCGATTGGGGGGTATCGACATCCCTCACGACCGAGAGATGATCGGCCATAGCGATGCCGACGTGCTCCTGCACGCCATTACGGACGCCCTGCTGGGGGCAGCCGCATTGGGGGACATCGGCCAGATGTTTCCCGACACCGAGCCGGCAAATCGTGGTCGCGACTCCGCCGAAATGCTTATCGCCGCCCGCGGTGCCGTGACAGCAGCCGGATTTCAGATCATCAATATCGACTGTGTCGTCTTCGCCCAGCGGCCAAAGATCCTGCCCTATTGGCCGGCGATCCGTGAGCGGATGGCGACAATCCTGGGAATCGAGCCCGAACGGATCGGTCTGAAAGGCAAGACTGGCGAGGGCGTGGGGCCAATCGGATTGGAAGAGGCTATCGCGGCGGAATGCATCGCCTTGTTGGAGAAATCTAAATGACCAAGACCTGTCTTGAGCCCTCGTGATCGATATTTGGATTTGTTTCGGATTTCGGATTTCGACATTCGGATTTTGTCACTGTCTGACCCCTAAACCCTGTTCTCCCCTATGATTCGTCTTTACAGCACCCTTTCCCGCTCGAAGGAACCGTTGGAGACGGTTCAGCCCGGCAAGGTTGGCATCTACCTCTGTGGCCCCACCGTCTACAAGCCGAGCCACATTGGTCACATGGTCGGACCGGTGATCTTCGATGCCATCAAGCGTTACTTGACATACTCGGGCTATGACGTGACCTGGGTAGTGAACATCACCGATGTCGACGACAAGCTGATCAACGAGTCGAACAGCCGGGGCATATCGATGGCGGCCCTGGCCGAGGAGATGACGGCCGACTACATGCGGAACATCGAGGCCCTAGGCATCGACACTATCGACCACCTTCCCCGCTGCACGGAAAACATCGACGAGATCATCGAATTCACGCGGACGCTAATCGACAAGGGCTTCGCCTACCAGTCGGAGGGCGACGTCTACTTCGACGTGACGCGGGACCACGACTACGGCAAGCTGAGCAACCGCACGGCCGACGAAATGCAGGGGGAAGGGGGCAGCACGGCCGAGCGGAAGCGGAACGCCGCCGACTTTGCCCTCTGGAAGACGGCCAAGCCGGGCGAACCCTCGTGGCCGAGCCCCTGGGGGCCGGGTCGGCCGGGCTGGCACATCGAGTGCTCGGCCATGAGCCGCCGCTTGCTGGGCCAGACCTTCGACATCCACGGCGGCGGCCTAGATCTCATTTTTCCCCACCACGAGAACGAAGTGGCCCAGAGCGAATGCGCCCACGGCCAGCCGATGGCCAAGTACTGGCTGCATAACGGTCTTTTGCAGAAGTCGGACGAGGTGGGTAAGGTGGGCGGCCGCGTTACGCGACCGGCAAGCGACGACATCGCCGCCCAGATCGCCAGGAAAGAGAGCAAGTCGACCGGGGCGGCGCCCTTCCGGGAACTGCTCGAGCAGTTCAGCCCAGAGACGATCCGCTTTTTCCTTCTGGCAACGCACTATCGCCGGCCGGTGGAATACAGCGAGGCGCGGCTCCGCGAGACCGATGCGGCCCTGGAGAACTTCTATCGCTTCTTCAAGCGTTACGAACGCGTGACCGGCGAGAGCTTTTATGCGATTGTGCCGCCGTTGCGTCGGCCCCAGGGCGATTTCGAGCCCGGCGACGATCCGCTTCTGAAGGACGTGGTTCACCATCGCAACCGCTTCCTGGACGCCATGGACGACGATTTTAACACCGGCGGGGCGATCGGCGACGTCTTCGAACTGCTCCGCCGCTTGAACAAGTACATCGATGACGAGAAGCTGGAAAAGAAAGAGTGCCAGACGCCAGCCAAGATCGCCGCGCTCCGTCGTGGAGCGACAACGTTCCGCGAGATGGGCGCGGTGATGGGCCTCTTCCGCCAGCCGCCCGAGGAAAAGCAATCCGGCGGCGGCAACGAGTTAGTTGGCAAGCTCATGGGGCTAGTGATCGAGCTGTGCGCCGAATCGCGAAAGAAGAAGGATTTCGCCACAGCCGACCTGATCCGCAAGCGGTTGGCAGAGATCGGCGTCGTGCTGGAAGATCGGCCGGGCGGGACGGAATGGACGGTGCAGTCAGTGCCGTGAGGAACGAACGTGCGCATTTCAGGGTGGCATGCCTTCACGCAGCCGTCGAAAAGTCGGCACAGCAGAAAATCGCGACCGGCTGCGGGTAGGCACGTTGGTCTGCCGGCCCGCACAGCATCCACTATCCGCGTTCAACCTGACATTTGAAATCTGAAATCTCAGATTTAAAAGAAATATGCAATGCCCGATTCCCTTTCCACACTTCGCATCCTCGGCATCGACCCCGGTCTGAACATCACCGGTTACGGCGTGCTGGAAATCGGCAACGGGCCGCCGAAATTGTGCGAGGCGGGTGTCGTGCGCGGCCGCACGCGGGGCTCGCTTACCGCGCGGCTGCTGGAAATCCACCAGGGCGTGGCCGACGTGATCGCCGCCCTGAAGCCCGAGGTGATGGCATTAGAGCAACTTTATTCCCACTACGCGCGGCCGCGGACCGCTATCCTCATGGGCCACGCCCGCGGCGTGATTTGCCTGGCGGCGGCCCAGGTGGGCATTTCCGTGGTCCACTATGCCTCGACGCAGGTCAAGCGGATCCTCACCGGCGCAGGTCGGGCCGGCAAAATGCAAGTGCAGCGGGCCATCCAGCGGGAACTGCACCTGCTACAATTACCCGAACCGCCCGACGTGGCCGATGCCCTCGCGGTGGCGCTGTGTCACTGCTATTTGAAGGATAAGCTGGAAAAAGGACTTAGACCTTAGCTTAGAACCCAGGCTTAGAATGCTTAGAATTTGAAAGTTGAGATACTTGAAACGCTTGAAATCTGCGATTTGAGATTCCACATCCGCGGCTAGATCTGAGAACCAGGCTCTAAGATATATCTCCCCATGATCACCAAAGTAACCGGCCAACTCGCCGCTCTGCAGGACGACACGCTCTCGCTGCGGATCGACGCCTTCGAATACGAGGTCCTCATCCCGGAGTTCACGCGGCGGCACTTGCAGCAGCAGATCGGCCAGACGATCTGCCTGCACACGATCGAGTACCTGGAGGGCAATCCCATGCAGGGGCGGCTCACACCACGACTGATCGGCTTCACCAGCGAGGTGGAACGCGAGTTCTTCGACCTCTTTTGCTCGGTCGATGGCATCGGAGTCCGCAAGGCCCTGCGGGCAATGGTGCGACCCGTCAAGGACGTGGCCACGGCCATCGAGGAGCAGGATGCCAAGACCCTTTCCTCCCTGCCCGGCATCGGCCCGGCCATGTCGGAACGGATCATTGCCAAGCTTCGCCGCAAGGTTCCGAAGTTCGCCCTCATGGTAGCCCAGAAAGAGACCCGCGAGGCCGACGTGCAGGCGGACGTCGTGGCGGAGACCTACGAGGTCCTCCGCAAACTCGGGCATGCCGAGAGCGACGCCCGCCGGCTGCTCGACGCCGCCCTGGCGGCGAAGAAAAAATACAACGACGTGCAGGACCTGTTGCAGGCGATTTATCAACAATCGCAGAAGTAGAATACAGTGCCCCGCGAACCGATAATCCAACCCGGCCCTGGCCCCAGCGATGAAGACCGCGATCTCCGCCCGCAACGCATGCGCGACATGGTTGGCCAGCGCGACGTGCACGAGCGGTTGGCGATTGCCGTCGATGCCGCCTCGAAGCGCGGCGAGCCGCTGGGGCACATTCTTCTCGACGGTCCGCCGGGGCTGGGCAAGACAACGTTCGCCACCTGTATTCCCCACGACATGGGCGTCAACGTGCAAATTGCCAGCGGGGCCGCGCTGGCCGCGCCTAAGGACCTGCTGCCCTACCTGACGAACATCGAGGAGCGGTCGGTGCTGTTTATCGACGAGATCCACCGCATGCCCAAGGCCGTCGAGGAGTTTCTCTACCCGGCCATGGAGGATTTCCGCATTGACATCGTCCTGGGTGAGGGCGTCAACGCCCGTACGATAAACCTCCAGATCAAGCCCTTCACGCTCATCGGGGCGACGACGCGGACGGGCCTGCTCTCGGCCCCTTTGCGCGACCGCTTCCAGATGCGCGAGCATCTCGATTTCTACAGCATCGAGGAATTGTCGGAGATCGTCGCCCGCAACATGCGGAAACTCAAGGTCGAGGCCGACGACGATGCGGCTGTGGAGATCGCCCTGCGGAGTCGGGGCACTCCACGCCTGGCCAACAACCGCCTCCGTTGGGTCCGCGACTATGCCCTCAGTCGGGCCGACGGGCGGATCGCGGTGGCCATCGCCCGCGATGCCCTGGACATGCTGGGCGTTGACCGCTTGGGCCTCGATCCGCAGGACCGCAAGTATTTAGAGACGATCGCCCGGGTGTTCGGCGGCGGCCCGGTGGGGGTGGAAGCGGTGGCCCACACACTGAACTTGGCCCCTGATACGCTGGTCGATGAGGTCGAGCCTTTCTTGCTTCGCCGGGAGCTCGTGGTCCGCACGCCGCGGGGACGCCGGCTTACGCCAGCGGCTTTCGACCACCTGCGGATTCTTCCGCCCGACGATCCGGACACTTCCGGACAGCGGAAGATGTTCTGAGCGGCAGGGGGCATGTAGCTGCGTAAAACGGAGTGAATTCCGTTTTACGCATGGACGTACTGCCGTGTCACGCTGTCAATGCTAGCGTATACGGAAATAATTCTGCGACTTAACCCATTGGTATTATTGTTGTTACCCGGGCTTCTGCTAGAATTGTTGTTACTGGTAAGTCTCTTCGTAGTTCTCGGGCCATGGATTTTGCCCTCTCTCAACTAAAGGAGAATTCTATGTTGGCCACAGTCGCCGGATATGAATTCGACGTGGATCGTGGTCCTGACTGGCTCTGGATTGGAGTTAGGAGCCTGGAATCCGACTCCCCGCCAGCTGGATCATTCGCAGACCAGCTTCAGGAGGTCATCGAAAAGCACTTTGTTTATCGTGTCGTGCTCGACCTGCACCGTGTTCCCGAGTTGGATAGCGAACTGATTGGGCAACTCGTGCAATTGGATCGCTATATCCTCAGCCACGATGGTGTGTTGAGGGTTTGCGGGTTATCGGAAGACGGCCGCGCCATGATGCAGGTATGCCAACTGGACGATCTGTGCCTCGCCTATGAAACGCGCGAGGAGGCCATCCTTGGCTGTTGCGGTCCGCGGCTGCCGAGGTAGATCCACAAATAATTTTGATCAAGAGAATTGATCACCAACAAACTTCTAATTCGTTGGTGATCTCTTGGACGCCCGCCACGCGGCGGATCGCCTCTTGGGCCATTTGCTTCTGAAAAAAAGTGCCCACCGTGCCGCGAAGCGTCACACGGCCTTCGCTGGTCTCAAATCGTAGCGTTTTGCGGGCGATGTAGGGGCTTTCTTCCAACGCGCTATGCACGCGAGTTTCCAAAGGGCTAGAGTCGATCATTGGAACAAGGCAGGGTGGTCGAGGCGGGTCTCTTGGGGGGTGACGATCCGTGGGAAGCAGCTTCCCGTCGATCGCTTATAGTAAAACATCGGTCATAATTGACGCTCGATTGATGGCGCGATATTAAGAAAGATGGATTGCCTAGGAAAACTGCTGGGAAATTAGCGAGTTTTCTGAAAAGTCCGCCAATTCTCGCTTGCGGACAAATGCCCTCGTCACTTGACGGTCTCGCGTGTTAAAATAAGTTGTTTGCCTGTTGTGGTATTCTCCCCCGACGGTCAGGATGACGGATCCGGGAAAACATGGACAGTTGGAGCATTGCCCTGTGGGTCGTGGCCGGTTATATCGCCGTGGCGGCCTTGTTGCGACTGATGGCCGGCAAGCGCGACGAGGTGATGGCCGAGTTCCGCAACGAGGTCGAGAAAGAGAAAAGCCGCCGCAAGACTGCTGCGCAGGAGGCCAACCCTCCGCGCGGCAAGGCAGCCTAGGAAGACTCATGCATCCCCGGGTCAGGTGCAAAAGCCTGGCGTCCTTGAATGACCAAGCGTGTCTACATCGAGACTGTCGGCTGCCAGATGAACGTGCTGGACAGCGAACTGATCGTTTCCGGCCTGGTGCAGGCGGGCTACGAGGTGGTCGATAGTCCGCGTAAGGCGGACACGATCCTCTACAACACCTGCAGTGTACGGCAGCACGCCGAAGACAAGATTTACAGTGCCCTGGGCCGCCTGCGGCCGCTCAAAGAGCAGAAGCCGCAAACCATAATCGGCGTACTGGGCTGCATGGCCCAGAAAGACCAGGACCAGATCTTCCGCCGCGCCGGGCACGTCGATCTGGTGGTCGGACCCGGCCAATTCAACCGCCTGCCGGAGATCTTGGAGGAAGTGGCGGCACAGGCCTTTCGCCAGCCGCGGCTGGAAGTGAGCCTCGACCGCCTGTCCGAGCGCCGCTCGCTGGTGGAGCAGAGTTTCGCCCGCTTCGATCCACCGCGTCCACCAGAACTGCGGGCATCGCCGTTCCAGGCGATGGTCCGCATCATGTTCGGCTGCGACAAGTTCTGCACCTACTGCATCGTGCCGCAGGTGCGGGGGCCGGAGCAAAGTCGTCCCGTTGCCGAAATCGTGTCCGAGGCCAGCCGCCTGGCCGCCGACGGCTGCCTGGAGATTACGCTCCTGGGGCAAACGGTCAACAGCTACAAGGACGCCAGCACGGGCCACGTCTCGCGGCTTTCGGACCTCTTGGCCCAGTTGAACCAAATCAACGGCCTGCGGCGGATCAAGTTCGTAACGAACTATCCGCGGCACATGACCGACGACTTGCTCATGGCCGTCCGCGATCTAGCGAAGGTCTCGCCCTATCTGCACGTGCCGGCGCAAAGCGGCTCTAATGAGCAACTGAAGCGGATGAAGCGGGGCTATACGGTGGAGCAATACCGCGAGATGATCGAGCGGATCCGCACGATCGTGCCCGCCGCTGCGATCACCAGTGATTTCATCGTCGGATTCTGCGGCGAATCGGAGGAGGATTTCCAGGCGTCGGTGGACCTTGTCCGCTGGGCTCGATTCAAGAACAGTTTCATCTTCAAGTATAGCCAGCGTCCGGGAACGAGGGCTGCGGCCCTGCCCGACGACGTCCCCGACGACGTCAAGCGGCGGCGGAACAACGAGCTCTTGGCGGTGCAGAACGCCATCAGCCTGGAAGAGAACCTGCCGCTGGCCGGGCAGGATGTCGAGGTGCTGGTGGAAGGCCCGAGCAAGAGCGCGCAGAAGCGGCCGGCGGCCGCGGACGGCGCGGTCCAGCTCGTCGGCCGCAGCGTGCGAGACCATATCGTGGTCTTCGACGGCTCGCGGTCGCTCATCGGGCAGATCCTGCCGGTGCGGATCGAGGAGGCGGACGCG
This sequence comes from uncultured Planctomycetia bacterium, assembly GCA_963709175.1. Classification (GTDB taxonomy): domain Bacteria; phylum Planctomycetota; class Planctomycetia; order Pirellulales; family Thermoguttaceae; genus JANXQG01. Next base: position 292,349 of record CAVPVK010000014.1, on the reverse strand, counting down.
TTCACGCTGTACGGGCGGATCATGGAGGAATCAAGATGGCTTTTGACGAAGAACAATCGAGGGGTCGACGCCCACTGACCGACTGGCCAACGCGCGAAAGCAAAGGCCGCAATGCGGCCACAAAGCGGTGATAAATCCCCGCACTCCAAATTATGCCCACATCTCCGCCGCTCGACCGCACGGACATTCCCACCCTTCGACGCTGGCTCGACGACGCCGAGTCCGCCCGCGACTTCCTCCGGTGCCTGGGCGTGGTCGATTCCCGCCGCGCCCACGCGGCCCTGGCGAGCATGGCCGCGACCGGCATGACGCTCGATCTGCTGGCGATCATTTGCGACCAACTCGCGCAGCACCTGGCCCGCTGCCCCGATCCGGATATGGCCTTGAACAACCTGGACCGCTTCGTTGCCCAGGCCCGCAATCCCCTGAGCATCGGCACGCTCTTCGAACGCGACGCCACGGCCCTGCCGACCCTCATCCAGATCTTTTCCACCAGCCAGCACCTCTCCGACCTGCTGATTGCCGATCCCGAGGGCCTCGACCTGTTGCGGTTGACCGAAGGGGTCCCCGTGGCCCGGCAGATGCTCGTCGAGGATCTCGTGGCGGAGATCTCCGCGTTGGAGCACGAGCAGACGGTGCTCCGCTCGCTGCGGCGATTCAAACGCCGCGAGACGCTGCGAATTGCCTACGGCGACATCGTCCGCGAACAGAGTCTGCAGACGGTCACCGCGCAGATTTCCTACCTGGCCGACGCCATTCTCGAAGGCGCCCTCCGCGCCGCGTGGCGCAACTCCGCGTCCAGCGGGGAGACCCCATCGGTCCCGACGGCAATCCCGCGCGCTTCGTCGTCCTGGGAATGGGCAAGCTCGGCGGCTGCGAGTTGAACTACTCCAGCGACGTCGACCTGATTTTCCTCTACGACGGCGAGGGCAAAACCAACGGCAAACGGCCGGTGAGCAACCACGAGTTCTTCGAGCAACTCTCCCGTGAACTCGTCCGCCTGCTCAGCGAGAACACCGCGCTGGGCATGGCCTACCGCGTCGATCTGCGACTGCGCCCCGACGGGCAGCGCGGGCCGATCGTGATGGGTCTGCCGGAGATGCTGACCTATTACGACGTCCGCGGCCGTACCTGGGAGCGCCAGGCCTACATCAAGGCCCGGCCCGTAGCCGGCGATCTCGAGCTGGGCAGCCAGTTTCTGGCTCTGCTCTCGCCGTGGATCTATCGCCGCTACCTGAGCCGGGCCGACATCGGCGGCATCAAGGCCCTCAAGCGGCGGATCGAGCAGAAAGTCCACGGCGAAGACCAGGTCCGCGACGTCAAGTTCGGCCACGGAGGCATCCGCGACATAGAGTTCGTTATTCAGTTCCTGCAACTCCTCAACGGCGGCGATCTGCCCCAACTGCGGACCGGCAACACGCTGGAAGCCATGACCAGGCTGGAACAGTGCGGCTGCCTGACCGACCAGGAACGGTCGCTGCTGGGCGAGAACTACAATTTCCTCCGCAAGATCGAACACCGCCTGCAGATCCTCTTCGACTTGCAAACGCACACCATGCCCGCGGACGATGCCGAGCTGCGCAAGCTCGCCCTGCGGATGGGCTACGAGGACCTTGCGGAAGGGCCGGCGCTGGACCGCTTTATGGCCGACTATCGCGAGAAGACGTCGTTCAACCGCAAGATCCTCGACCACCTCCTGCACGACGCCTTCAGCGACGACGAGCAGACCGAGGCCGAGGTGGACCTGGTGCTCGATCCCGACCCGCCGGCGGAACTGATCGAGCGCGTGCTCAGCAAATATCCCTTTCGCGACGTGAAACAGGCCTACAAGAACCTCATGGCCCTTTCCGAAGAGAAGATCCGTTTTCTCTCCACGCGGCGCTGCCGCTATTTCCTCGCTGCCATCGCGGCCGACTTGCTCCGCGAGGTGGGAGCGACGGCCGACCCCGACGCGGCCTTGGTCAATCTCGACCAGGTGAGCGAGTCGCTGGGCGGTAAAGGCGTGCTCTGGGAGCTCTTTCGCTTCAATCCTCCCAGCCTGCGGTTGTACGTCGAACTCTGCGCCTATAGCCCGCACCTCTCGGGAATTCTCGTCAGCAATCCGGGGATGCTCGACGGACTGATGGACAGCCTGGTGCTCGATCGGCTGCCATCGCATGAGGGATTGCAGGAGACGCTCAGGGAGCTGTGCTGGGCGGCCGAGGACATCGAGCCGATTCTGCACAGCTTCAAGAACGACCAGCAACTCCGCGTGGGCGTGCGCGACCTGTTGGGCAAGGAGGACATCCAGGCCACGACCGGCGCGCTGTCCGACATCGCCGAGGTCTGCCTGGCCCAAATCGCAGCCGCCGAGTACCAGAAGCTGATCGCCAAGTTTGGCCGCCCGCAGATCGCCGCCGGCTCGCGGGCGGGCGAACCCTGCGACCTGGCGATTCTCGCGCTGGGCAAGTTCGGCGGCGGAGAAATGAACTACCACAGCGACCTGGACATCGTCTTCCTTTACGAAGCTGACGGGCAGACGGCCTTCGAGTTCGGCCAGTGGTCGGTCCGCAGCACGTCAAACCAGCATTTTTTCAGCGAGCTGGGGCAACGGATCATCAAGACGGCCAGCCGCCTCAGCGCCCAGGGGCGATTGTACGAGGTCGACGCCCGCTTGCGGCCTACCGGCAAGAGCGGCTCGCTGGCCATGACAATGAGCGAGTTCAGCCGCTATTATGCAGAAGGGTCGGGCCAGCTTTGGGAGCGGCAGGCCCTCTGCAAGGCCCGGCCGGTATACGGATTGCCGCGGACGCGGCGGTCGGCCTTGGCCGCCGTGCAGCGGGCGGCATTCGGGCATCGCTGGCGGCGAAAAGACGCCAACGAGATCCGCGAGATGCGGCACCGCCTGGAGGCCACCTCGGGCGCCGGAGATCTGAAGCGCGGCCCCGGCGGCATCGTCGACATCGAGTTCCTCGTGCAGATGCTCCAACTCCAGCACGCCCGCAAGCATCCCAGCCTGCGGACGCCCAACACCCTGGCAGCCTTGCGGGCGATCTACGAAACCGGGTTAATGGGCGGCGAGGAGCACGCCTTCTTCGAATCCGCGTACCGCCTCTTGCGGACGATCGAGGGCCGTCTGCGGCTGATGAACTCCACCGCCCGCGACCGGCTCCCCCGCGACGCGATGGAGTTGAACAAGCTGGCCCACCTGCTCCGCTATTCCAGCAGCGATGCCTTGATGGGCGACTACGAAAAAACGACGCGGCAAATCCGCGAGCGGTTCGACGCGGCGTTCGATGCGGCCGGGAAATAGTCGCTTACCGCCAGGGTCCCCGTACGTAGTTCACGCCGAACTGGTGCGTGTCGCTGGGCTGCGGCGGGGCGGGCAGATACTCGCGCTGGTTGTAGGCCGATTCCGGTCCGTAATAGTTGAACTGGTACTGGGCCCCGACGCGGGTCCGATAGTACCCGCCTACGCCCCAGCGATAGTTCGACTGCCCGCGGACCGTCGGCGGCATGACGAGGGCCTCGGGCATGCCCCAAGCCGGATCGTAGTAGGCGGTGTTCCATGGCGGACCGAAGGGGCCGCGATAAAGAACGCCGCCGTGGTACAACTCGCCCCCTCGCGCCGCGGACGCCAATGACGCGCAGACGGCAATCGAGACGACAAGACCGAAAAGGTATCTGGCTTTCATGAAACGAGACTCCTTGCCTTAAAATTTGCAGGCCGGGCCGGCCGGCGTGTGCAGGCCGGGGGCGGCATTCCGCAACGACGGTTGCAACAGCCAGAGTCGCGGATGATGTCCCCAAATGACCGAAGTCCGCGTGACCTGGCCACTGTCGTTGCAAGTTCGGTAAAACTGGAAATGGTCGTACAGCATTTCCTGGGGAGCCAAGGCCCCATAAGTGATATAGGTCTGGCCGACCAGTGGCGGCGTGGGACGCGGGCTGGGATACAGCGCCGCGGTCAGACCGTCGGCGCCAGTAGGCATCGCATAGTAGTTCGGTTCAGGGGCAGGCCAGCCGGGTGCGCCGTAGCTTTGGGCGCGGATGTCCGCGGCCAGGACGAACCAGGCGGCCGCCGCCACGACCGCGACCGTTGCCAATCGCGAAAATCTGTGGACCATGATCGACTCCTCGTGTGCAAAGTAGAGCGGATGAACCTCCGTGTCCATCCAGCAAATCCTTGCTGTTGCGCGGATTCTAAAGCAGAGTCTCGGCCAGCGACGGTCGTGCGGGTGAATCTTTGTTTTCCGGACGTAATAGATTGGCGAATTCGGCGAAAAATGGGCTAAAATCGCCCTGGAGAAGGCCCGCAAATCCGCTATAATTAGACGCGTTTTCTTCTTCCGTAAACTATCTGTGACCCGCAACAGTTCTGCAATGTCCGACCCCACTTCGCCTCGGGCGAACGATGCCGTCATCCAGTCCAATGGCGAGGCCCAAGACAACGGCCAGGCCCTTAGCAACGGTCAGGCCAACCGCCGCCGGGCAACCGCGCAGTCGATGGCCGCCAGCCAGAAGGAGATTTCGGTAAGCGAGTTTTTTGCAAAAAACCGCCACCTGCTCGGCTTCGACAACCCCCGCAAGGCCCTGCTGACGACCGTCAAGGAGGCCGTCGACAACGCCCTGGACGCCTGTGAAGAGGCTGGCATCCTCCCCGAAATCTGGGTCCATATCCTCCGCGTCGGCGACGACCGCTTCAAGGTCGGCGTGCAAGACAATGGTCCGGGCATCCTCAGCCAGCAAATTCCCTTGATTTTCGGCAAGCTCCTCTACGGCTCCAAGTTCCACCGCATGCGGATGAGCCGCGGGCAGCAGGGCATCGGCATCAGCGCCGCCGGCATGTACGGCCTGCTCACGACGGGCAAGCCGGTGAAGATCATGTCGAAGGTCTCCAAGCGGTCCGACGCTCACTACTACGAACTGCAGATCGATACCAAGCGGAACCGCCCCGAGATCCTCAATGGCAAGGGCGAAGGAGTGGCCATCGAGCCCAACGACAAGGGCCGCCGCGACATCGAGAAGCACGAGATCGAATGGATCGAGGTCGACCACGGCACGCGAGTGACGATCGAGTTGGAGGCCCGCTACCAGCGCGGCCGCGGCAGCGTCGACGATTATCTCGAGCAGACGGCCATGGCCAACCCGCACGTGACGCTGCACTACGTCGACCCCGACGGCGGCCTTTGGGATCGCCTGCGCGTGACCGACACCCTGCCGCCGGAACCCCGCGAGATCAAGCCGCATCCCTACGGCGTCGAGTTGGGTCGTCTCGTCGGCATGCTCAAGGAGACCAAGGCGCCGACGGTCGGGCAGTTCCTCATCCAGTCGTTCTCGCGGGTCAGCCCGTCGGTCGCCCGCAAGATTTGCGAGGGGGCCAGGCTCGGCGTACGATGCAACCCGGCGAAATGCGGCCGGCAGGAGGCCGACGCCGTTTACCAGGCGATCCAGCAGACCAAAATTCCCGCCCCGGCGACCGATTGCATCGTGCCCGTCGGCGAAGAGCTGATCCTCAAAGGGCTGCACCAGTTGCTCCCCGGCGAGTTCTTCGCCGCGGCCACCCGGCCGCCGGCCGTCTATCGCGGCAATCCCTTTGTGATCGAGGTCGGGCTGGCCTACGGCGGCACTTCGTCCGCGCAGCGGATCACCCGCGAGGGACTGGTGGAAATGCTCGAGGCCAGCGACGCCCGCACCCTGCGGCAGTTCCTTTCCTCGTCATTCGACGGCATCGGGGTCGAGGCGGCCGACAAGATCATCGCCGAGGCCGCCATGAGGCCGCGGGTCTCGCCGGGCAAGCTGGAGGCGGAGGAGATTACCAAGCTGCATGCGGCGATGCGGAATGTGAACCTCAACGAAGGCCAGTCGATGAGCATCCTCCGCTATGCCAACCGCGTGCCGCTGCAATTCCAAGCCGGGGCCTGCGCGATCACGCAGACCGTGATGGGCACGAACTGGCGGTCCTACGGGCTGAGCCAGTCGCGGGGCTCGCTGCCCAGCGGCCCCGTTACGCTCATGGTCCACATGGCTAGCGTCTGGGTGCCGTTCACGAGCGAATCGAAGGAGGCCGTGGCGAGCTATCCGGAGATCCAGAAGGAGTTGCGACTGGCCTTGCAGGCCGTCGGCCGCAAGCTCGGGATGTTCCTCAATCGACGCAAGCGGGTTGCTCAAGAGGGCGAGCGGCGTTCGATCTTCCTGCGCTATTTGGGCGAAGTAGCTGATGCCGTCAGCCAGATCAACTTCACCGACCGCGACAAGTTGTTCGAGCGCCTGCTTACGGTGGCCAAGAAGAAAACCGCGACCGCCGACGTAAAGTTCGACGATCGCGGCCGAGTCGTCGAAGAGACGGACGACGACCCAGCGGCCTACGGCGAGAATGTTCTGATCGTGCCAGCCGGACCGCTGGCGCCGGCAGTCAGCGGCGATGCCGCGCAAACATCCCCCGAGGGCCAGGCATCGTAGTCTCGCAGCGTCCGCAAACGCCATCCTACCAGACTAGCTCACACAACATCGGACAACATGGCAAAACGAAAACGCAAGTCGACGGAACCAGAACACCAGACGGTGGACGTGGAAAAGCTCAACGCCCCGGATCGCAGGACCTACGAGCGAATCGTCGGCCTGGCCGACGGCGTGGTCAAGGCCGCAGATAGCGCCAAGGACCCCGCCCTGAAAATCCCGGCTCGAACGCTCTCCAACGTCAAGTACAATCAGAAGAAGCGAATCATCGAAATGGGGGAGGGCAAGAACGAGCGACAACTTTTCAACCTCAACCAGGCCAAGTCCTACATGCAAACCATGTGGGTGGCCAGCGGGGCGCGAAAGTTGATCGCCCAGGGCAAGACGACGAGTCTTCGAGGTCTCTTCTACATGAACAAGCACACCATCGAAGGCACGAAAGAGGAGACCTTCAGCGACCAGGAGGAATCTGACGGGGTCATCGAGGACCTGGAAGTTGCCATTAGCACGCTCCGCGAAGAGTTGCATCTGTATGCCAAGAACGCCGGGGCCATGGTCGGTGAGATCACGTTGGTAGACAGCGGCGACACAATCGACTGCACGCGGATGGGTTCGGGCGGCTATAGCATTCCCTCGATCGTTGAACCGGAGGTCGTTCAGTTTCGCAAGTGCAACGCCAAGTTCGTCCTGCACGTCGAAAAGGACACGGTTTGGCGGCGCTTCAACGAGGACAAGTTCTGGCGCGAGCACAAGTGCATTCTCACCCACGGCGGCGGCCAACCTCCCCGCGGGGTGCGACGACTACTGCACCGCCTGCACAACGAGTTGAAGCTGCCGGTCTACTGCCTGCTGGACAACGATCCGTGGGGATACTATATCTATAGCGTGATCAAGCAGGGCTCGATCAACCTCGCCTACGAGTCGCAGCGGATGGCCATTCCCAACGCCCGCTTTCTCGGCCTTCGCTCCATTGACTTTGAACGCTGCAGTCTGTCCAACAGCGTAAGGATCATGCTCAACGACACCGACCGCAAACGGGCGAAACAAATCGCAGCCTATCCTTGGTTTGCCGGCAAGAAACATTGGCAGCAGGAGATCAAGCAGATGCTCGACAACGGCTTCAAGCTCGAAGTCGAGGCCCTGATCAGCAAGGACATCAGTTACGTGACCGAAGAATATACGCCGCAACGACTGGCCGACAGCGACTGGCTGGATTGATTCACGGCACCAGCACGATCTTCCCCGCCAGGAGGCCCTTCCTTCCCACCGTATTGGCCTCTTGCAGGCGGTGGGCCTCGGCCGTCTCGGAGAGCTTCATCACCCGATCGATCTGCGGATGCAAGCGGCCGCGGGCCATCCAGCGATTGATCTCCGCAGCCGCCTTCCGCTGCTCGTCGGCCGGCGCATTGAACATGGCAAAGCCGAACATGCGGGCATCGCGGGAGTAGAAGGGCCCCACGGGAAAAGGTGGCTTGGCGTCGCGGCCAGCCATGAGGACGATCCGGCCCCGCGAGGCCAGGTGCGACACAGCTCGCTCGAGATCCGCTTCGCGGAGGTTTTCCCACCAAATATCGACGGGGCCAAAACGCCTGAGACCCTCGTCCACGTCGCCGGTCTTGTAGTTAACCGCCAGACTCGCGCCCAGCTTGCGGCAGATCTGTACCTTTTCGTCGCTGCCGGCAGTAGTCATGACACGGCCGCCGGCGGCCCGCGACATCTGCACGACGCACGAGCCCACCCCGCCAGAACCGCCGTGCACAAAGACCTTTTCGCCCATCTTCAGTTGGGCGTCGCGAAAGAGCCCCAGGTGCGCGGTGATGGCCACCAAGGCGATCGCCGCCGCGTCCTCAAACGAGACCTCCTCCGGAATCGGATACAGCCATTGCTCGTCGACGGCGGCGAACTGGGCAAATGTGCCCTGGCGGCCCAGCAACCCTTGGTTGCTGCCCCAGACCCGATCGCCGACTTTTAGCCGCTTGACGGCGGGCCCAACGGCATCGACCACGCCGGCCAGGTCGCACCCCACGATGAACGGCTTGGGCAATTCCATGGCAACCCCGCCTGACCGAACGTAGGTATCGATGGGATTGACCGAGACGGCCTTGACCTGCACCAGGGCCTGAGCGTCGGCCGGCTTGGGCTTGGGCAGATCACCGTAGATGATCTGCTCGGCCGGCCCGGTCTTTTCGATGTACGCAGCTTTCATCGTTTGCCGCCGCTACTTGCTCGCAAGCTGAAAGGTGCCGCTGGTCCGCGGATCGCGGACCAGGGTGGAAAACTCGATTCCCAGAACGGATTTGGCGTTGTAACGCTCGGGCAGGCTTTCCTTGCCATTGACCTTTTTCGAGATGCGGACCCGGTAAAGGCCAACGTAAATGCCCGGATAGCCGCTCATTTCGGCGTCGAGCACGGCCCCGCCGCCTTCGTTGGTCTGCCCTTGATGCTTGTGGTACGAATGCCCCATGAACGGTTCGGGCTCGAATTCGACCGTCGCGCCCGAGAGCGGTTTGTCGTCCAGCAACACCGTAACCCTGGCCGTCCTCAAAGTCGCCGGCGCCTTGAGCCACTCGTCCACTCGCTGGGAAATATCCGCCGCCGTCAAGCAGTCGGGATGGCTGGGGTCTTTCGCCTTGACGTTCTTCAAAAGTTCCTCAAGCGGCGGACTGGCCTTCAGTTCCTCCGCATCAAGCTTGCCGTCACCGTTCGTGTCGTAAAGTTTTATTGCCTCCTGGGCCGCCGCCTGGGGATCGATCTGGAATCGCGGCGGCGCCGGTGGCGTACTGGAACAACCGGCCAGCGTGGTCATCCCCAAGCATGCCGAGAGCAGGGCGAATCTGGAATAGCGGTAGCTTATGACGGCGGTAAAGTCCTTTGGAAGATCAACGACCGGCGCAGTCTTGACCGGCACCAGGGCCTCGGCATCGGCCGGCTTGGGCAGACTGCCATAAATGATCCGTTCGGCCGGCCCGGTCTTTTCGATGTGCGCGGCTTCCATGGTTTGCCCGCCGCTATTGGCTCGTAAGCCGGAACATGATGTTGCGCGGCTATCGCGGATATTGGTGGCGACCTCGCGGCCGAGTTCACTTTCGCTGTTATAGCGCACCGGAAGGATTTCTTTGCCGTTCACCTTTTTGGAGATCTGGACCCGGTACAGACCTACGTAAATACCGTTGGGGTAGTTCGTGAGTTCCGGATCCAACACGCAACTGCCGGAAGCATCCGTCGTCCCTTGATGACTGTGGTACGACGGGCCAAGGAACGGTTCTGGCACAAAGGTCACCGTCGCTCCTTCCAACGGCTTATCGTCGAGGAAAACGATAAATGCGGCGGGGAGGAGCGTCGTCGGGGCGTGGATCCACTCCTCCAACCGGCCAGCAATGTCGGTAGCAGCGAGAGTATCGGGGTGGCCGGGAGTCTTCGCCTTGAGGTTCTTCAAGAGTTCCACAAGCGGCGGACTGGCTTTGAGTTCCTTGGTGTCGAGCTTGCCGTCGCCGTTCTTGTCGTAGAGTTTCATCGCCTCTTGAGCCGCCGCCTGAGGATCGATCTGGAATCGTGGCGGCGCCGGAGGCGTACTGGAGCAACCGGCCAGCGCGGACACCCCCAGGCATGCCAGGAGCATGCTGATATTGAAAGAAGTGCGACTCATGACGCTGAACGAAACCCTTTGGTTTGGCAAATCAATACTGAGACGGATCGGGAAGCACGGTGCCCGGATTGAACGTAACATAGTTCCGGACCCCGAGAATCTGGTACGTCGTAAAATTGATCGAGTAACTTATCAGTTGCACGCGACCGTCGCAGAAGACGAAGTTACAGCCTGCCGGGTGCGCGGCGCCGAAACCCTCGGACATGTCGTGGAAGTTAGGGGTATCCTGCAGCACCGGGAACCCGCTTGCAACCCAGCGGTTGACGTCCCAGTCGTTGCCCTCCAGGCAACTATCGTTGTCGGCGCCGTCCGATCCCGTGTAATATACGAGGGGATCGAGATATTTTTCCCCGGCCAAGAATACGTTGGTCTGGCCATCGGTTATCGCGCCGGGCCGAACTTCGCTCCGCTCGCCGGATATGCCGTTGAAGTTCGCTTCCAACGTGGAGTCCGAATTGGCCCAGGCGCACTTGGGAAAACTCGCGAAGCAACTGGAACTCGGGCCATAGCCGAGGATGCAGTTCGAGCCGCCATTAGCCGCGTAGTCGGTCTTGTTGAGCACGGGGCTTACAGCCGCGTTCTGCTGATTTTCGCATGACGGATAAGCGATTGGCTTGCGGCGTGTGGGACAGATGGTCAACGGGATCACGGCCTGTCGCTGCTCGGGCAGGTAAATATTAAACTTATCGCTGGCCGAGGCCCCTTTCCCCTTGTCATGGATCATATCCAACCCCATATAGGGAAGGCAGTTATAGATCCAGCCGCCCGGCTGGCGGACCCCAAAACCGTGATCGGGATCCCCCGTCCATCCGTAGCCCCAACCGCTGGAGGGAAAGTGGCCTTGAGCGGCGACGTGCTGCTGAGCGGCCCTTCCGAGTTGCGCAAGGTTGTTTTTGCATTGGGTCCGCCGCATCGACTCGCGGACCGAATTGACCGCCGGCAGCAGCAACCCCATCAAGACGCCGAGAATGGCAATGACGACGAGTAACTCCACCAAGGTAAACGCCGCATATTTTCTACGAGAGATCGCCATGGTTTCTCCCAGCAAGTAGTTGAAAATCTGCCGCCGGACAGCCCAGCGGTCCGATTCTAACTCCGGTGCCCGAATTATAACCGGTTGGCACAGTCGGTGTCAACAAAATCCCGGCTACTCGCTACTGTACTTGCTGCTTGCCCTTCAGGTCGTATTCGCCGACATGCTCGGGATCGGGCACGTCGGCGGCAACCTCCCGGCCGAGAATGCTCTTCTCATTGTAGCAGGCGGGGATCGTCTCTTTACCGCTCACCTTCTTGGAAACCCGCAGCGTATAGACTCCGGGGAGAAGCCCCCGGAACCCTTCCATCGCTGGGCTGAGATACGCGTAGCCGTTCTTGCTGGTCGTGCCGCTGGACGAATGATAGGAAGGGCCGAGGCAGGGCTCGGGCTCGCAGGTCACCACGGCGTCTGCCACGCGCTGGCCGTCCATGCTGATCCTAATACGCGGGCTGAACAGCACGCCGCCATTTTCCTGCCAGGCGGCGACGCGGGCCGAGATATCCGCGGCCGTGAGCGAATCGGCATGGGCAGCGTCGTGGTCCTTGATTGTGCGGAGCATCGCCTGGAGACCAGGAGCTGCCTCTAGTTCTTTCGCGTCGAGTTTGCCGTCACCGTTGGTGTCGTAGCGATGGACGGCCTCTCCGGCTATGGCCGTGGGATTCAAGGGCGGCATCGTCGGCAATCGGGCGCTGTCGGAACAACCCGCGCAGAAAACCAAAGAGGCGATGACCAGGGAGACAAGGAGCAAGCCGTCGCGCATTCTTAGAAGGTGTCGTTGATTATGTATCCGGGATTCATCGCGACGTAGTTTATGCAACCCATGGCCGTGTAGGTGGTCATGTTGATCGAGTAGGAAATCAGCACCACGTGGCCATCGCAAAAGACGAAGTTGACCCCGGCGGAATGCGCGCTGCCAAAGGAGAAGTCTTGGGGTTGACACCAATAGCTCGTGCCATTGGTGGTGCAGCCCGCAGCAGCCGTCGTTAACGAGTCCTGGAGGGGAGGATAACTGAGTCCAGTCCAGCGGATGACGTCGTGATCGAAACCCTGCATCATGCTGTTGTCGTCGCCCGCCTCGGCACTGGTGTAATACAAGGGGACGCAGTGCCACTTTTCGCCGGCGAACAAGGTGTTAGTCAAGCCATCGGTAATGGCACTGGGCCGGACTTGGCTCGCCTGGAAGACCACGCCATTGCCCTGCGCGGCATCGCCGTCCCACGAGCAGTTTGGATACGTGCTCATGCAGTTCAGCGACGGACCGAAGAAGGAATCTCCGGCGTCTCCCGTGCCGGTGTTGGCGCAATAATCGCTATGGTTCAGCCCCCCCGCCAAGGCGGAATTGTTGGCTCCTTGATTGATGAGGTCGGGATAAACAATAGCCTTGCGGCGGGTAGGACAGATGAAAAGGGGAAGCGCCGAAGTCTTCATCGCGGGACCGCCCGTCGTGTACTTGTAGCTACTGGTGAAATTCGACAAAGCGCCATTGCCCTGGCCTTTGCCCAGGTCATGAACCATGTCCAAGCCCATGAACGGCAGGAGTTGGTAGATCCAGCTTCCCGGCTGGCGTGCCCTGCGCCGCGGTCCGGATCTCCCAGCCAGCCCATTCCCCAACCCCCGGAGGGGAAGTATTGATATTGCCCTATGAAGGCGCTGGCCGCCACGCCGATCTGCGCGAGGTTGTTCTTGCACTGCGTCCGCCGCGCCGATTCGCGAACCGAATTGACGGCCGGCAAGAGCAATGCCATCAAGACGCCGAGAATGGCAATGACAACAAGCAACTCCACCAGCGTAAAGGCGGTGTTGGTTTTTTTACGAGAAGACGCCATGGTCGCACCCCCAAAAAAGGCCCCACTGCGGCTAAACGGGGGCGCCCCACAGCATCCCCAAAGCCAATTCCCGGATTATAATCGATTTTTGCCGTCAAAGTCAACGATTTATCTCAAGTGCACCAGTGATTTGAGATTTGCGATCTATGAGACTGGGGATCTTGGAGATCAATTGATGCTTCGCGCGATCCAAAAGGATCGAAAACCCGACGCGGGCGCGACGTGCCGGCGAGATCGCCGCGACTTACCCGTTGGGTTTCAATGTCCGGTGGCGCCCCTTTGGAATGCCACTCGCGGCTACGCGCTCTTGCGAATGCGCAAGACTTCCCGCAGCTCGCGCGGCATGCTCATTTCAGCCGTCCGCGGCTCTTTGCGCAACGTGCGAACCGCCGTTTCGAATTGGTCGGCAGGCGATGCCGCCAGATCGACAAAGAGGAATTTCCGTCCCCGTAATTCGCAGCCCCCGCCGCCGGATTCGAGCCATTCTTGGCGGACGGTATAGCCCAACCGCTCAGCCAGATTGAGAGCGTGGGCCAGAAGAACTACCGTATGCATCCTAGCCTCTCCATTTCCCGGCTTCCTTGCCGGCGCGGGATTATAGCGGCTTCTTATTCAGTTGCCTAGCTGAGTTGACGATACGGAAGAAGAAGCTAACTTCTTGCTAGAAAACGGGTTAAGGCGCATAACCCAGAGAAGCCAGCTAAGTGCCGCCGAAGCGGCAGAACGGCGAGTTTGGAGCGGCGGCGCGGGTGAGCGAACCTCGCGTACCTGAAGGAGCGTATCGTGTCAATCACCGATGGTAGGCAACCAACAGATCTTCAGCAACAGGTCGAAATGCTCAAAGAGCAGCTGGTACACGCCCAAACGCTGACGGCTTTGGGCGAACTGGTCAGCACCACAACGCACGAATTCAACAACGTGCTCACCATGATCATCAATTACGCCAAGCTTGGCATGCGTCACAAGGACGACGAAACGCGAGAAAAGGCGTTCGATAAGATCCTCCTTGCCAGCCAGCGGGCGGCCAAGATCACTGCGACGGTGCTTGGGTTGGCCCGCAACCGTAAGGCCGGCCAGGAGCCGACGAATCTCCAGGATCTCGTGGAAAACACGCTCCTTTTATTGGAGCGCGAGATGAACAAGTACCGGATTACCGTCGATAAATCGTTCCGACCGTTGCCCGAAGTCTACGTAAACGCCAATCAAATCCAACAAATCCTCCTGAATTTACTAATCAATGCCCGACAGGCCATGCCCAACGGCGGCCGGGTAATGGTCCGCCTAGGCTACGACGCCGAAAGCGACATGGTGGATTTGGTGGTTCGCGACAACGGCATGGGGATTCCCGCGGAAAAGCTGCCGCGGATCTTCGAACCCTTCTACACGACCAAGAGCGGTCCGGACGCCAGCGGCAAGGGCGGAACGGGCCTGGGCCTATCGATGTGTCGCGAGATCATCGAGGCCCATCACGGGCGAATACGCGTGGATAGCACCGTGGGCAAGGGAACCGCCTTTACGCTGAAGCTCCCCACGGTCGGCCATGCCGAAAAGGCCGGCAGCGTACGATCTGCTGCGGCCGCCCCCGTCTTTCCGAGCTTAACGATCCCCAGCGATCCCACGGCGGTTCCGCTGCCGTTTGGCGATTAGTTCACCGGGATCGGTGTTCCCTCAGGCGTGAAACGGCTGAGAATCTGTCCGATGATCAACTGCTCGGCGGCCCTGTCGTTGCCTACGCGAATCCAGCTCTGGTTGGCCCCGTTGAAACGCTCGGGTTTGGCTGTGGGATTGGTCGGCGAGATATCGTTGCGGTAAGTCGCCGAGCCCGCCGTCGCATGTTCGGGCCGGGGGACGTTCTCCAGCTCCTTGATCACCGCCACGTCGACCCAGAAACCACCGCCATTCTGGGCCGGAATGACCTTTACCACCGCATAGCGTCGGATCGATTGCAGCGTACTCTCCAGCCGTTCGTAGGAATTGGCCGAATCGTGGTCCCATGGCTCCAGCAACGTTGCGCCCGGCTTGGGAAACGTGTCGATTCTCCCCTCGGTCAGAGTGTTGCCCAACAAGCGAACCGGATCTTCACGTTCGATGCGGAAGTAGTCGGAAACGACGTCCACGATGCCTTCCCAAAGCAACTCGTAATTTGCAACGCGGAGCAGGACGGGATTGTCGTAACTCACCGGGGCGGCCTGACTTGGCCAATGCACTTCGCCGGCACAGCCGAGAAGTGAAACCAATACCAGAATGGCTACAAACCTGCTTCGCATTAGCCAGATTGCCGCGATTGGGAGATGAGATCGAAGCCGGCCACCTCTGTTGCCCTTTCGGTCAGTGTGGTCTTTGGCCGCAGTTTCGCAGGAAATTCCCGTGGGAGCAAGGGCACTTGGTCGATGTTTTTATCATGCCTCTTTTTCAGTCCATCGTGGACCTCGCTAGCGGGGCCGAAACGCTCCGTGCTCGACGGTACGGCGTGATCGAGGCGATCGAAGGCCGATTCCAACGTGTGCGGTTGCGGCCATGGCCTAAGATTCTGGTTGGGCCAGAAGTCCTCTGGCTGGGCCGGTGGTTGCACCAGCGGCGCAAAGGGGATCGGCTCCTGCTCTATTACAATCAGCCCTGGCGATTCTCGAATTACCTGGCCCTGGCCTATGCCATTTCCGCTAGGGAAACGAGCATGCGGACGATCCGCGTCGGCCTGGAGACGCTGGATGAAATCGCCCGGCTGAAGCATAGCGATGCCCTGCTCTGCGACGTGGGCAATTGGCGGATCTCTGAGCGATTCATGCGCCACTGGGGTTGGGAACCGCACTGCCCGACGGCCTGGTGGCACCGCCATTTCATCAAGCGTTTCTACGGGACTTATCCGCAGCGGCCGGCGTGGCTACGGTAGGCCGGAAATGCGGACTCGTTCCCGACTGCTAATAACTACGCTTTCCTCAGTTTCGACAGCAGCCAGCGGACAGGCGGCAATAACACGACGATCAACGCCAGGCAGACGACGACGAATACAATCAGTTTCCACCCCAGTGCGAAACAGTCGCCGCTGTAATCCCAGAGGGTTGGCCAGGCAACGACTGTGGCCGCGGCGGCCAGGCAAAGGAACGGGCCATAGGGAATTTCTCTTTCGCCACGAAGCAACAGGCGGCCCAGGGCCATGAAGACCGCGGCCAGTGGTGCAAGGAAAAAGACGATGACCGCCGGCTGCCAGCCTAGGAAAGCCCCGATCATGGCCAGGAGTGTGACGTCGCCGAAGCCCATTGCCTCCTGGTGCACGACAGCCGTCGCCAGCACGCGGACAAGCCAGACCATTCCGCCACCAATAACTATTCCCGCCATGCTGCTTTCCAGCGCGGTCCAGTTCGGACCGCCAAGCCACCAGACACCGGCGATGGCCGCCGAGCCCAGCACGGCCAGGGCCAGCAGCGCGTAGGTCATTCCCTGACGGACCATTCTCGCGGTAAAGACTCGAATCGCGCGCCAAAAGCCGTGGCGAGTATACCACCGTCCCGGCGCCAGGGCCAGGCACCAGACGCAAAAGGCCGTAATTGCCCCCGCCAGGGCCGGCCAGTGCGTCCAGGTCGGCGCCAGCCATGGTTGCGCGTCCACGGGCGCGGTCAGCCAGACCGAGCTTAGCATCGGCAAGTTAAAAGGTCCCGCCGCGATGTCCGGCAGCAGGGCGTAGGGCCAAATCGTCACCAGGCATAGCCCCGCCAGCGTACCGGGAATTGTCACGCTGTCGGGGATCGTCATCTCATCGAAGTCGATCCAAAAGGCCGTCAGCATGAAACAGAGCAGGACGACGTGGGCGAGAAACTGCTCGTGCCGGATGGCCGCCAGCGCGATCTGCGCGGGGGCGAGGACGCCGATCGGCGCTCCGATCTGCGGAAAGGGCGGAACCAGGCCGCAATCGACGACTTCCCAGAAATACAGCACCGGCAGCAACGTCCCCATCAGCAGTTCCAGCCACATCGGCCGGACCCAAAAGCCGGCGCCGTGCAGTTCGGCCTCCCTCCGCAGCCCAAACCAACCGATGACGGGGACCCGGTCCCAGAATTGCCGCCGCGGGGCCGCTGGATGCGGGGCACACCAGGGACTGATCGGCCGTTGATTCCAGGCCAGTCGGTAGATGCCCCCGTTGATCGCCGCGCCCAAGCAGCAACCGAGGACGAAGAGGATCGCCAGTCGGGCCTCAATCGGGATGGAAAAAATTAGGTTCACGTCTGCGATCTAGGGCCAAAATTGCTCAGCCGGGTTGGCGCGCCCCTGCGTAGAACGGAATTTATTCCGTTCGCTCAAAACAGCGCAAAGTCCGTTATACGCAAGAACTACCACCCTAGCCTAGAGCAGGGTCGTGGGGTGAAAGTTTCACCAGCGCGAAAACTTCCTCGGTTAATTGCTCGGGCGACTTGCCTTCCGTGTCAACAATCAGGCTGCGCCGCCTCGCGATAAATCGGCTCGCGGCGACCCAGCAGTTGCACGATCTCCTCCAAGGGCGGCCGACCGGTCAGGCTCGGGCGTCGGTCGGCCGTGGTGGCATCGCCGCCCATCCGCGCCAGGATCGTTTCCGGAGTGGCGGTCAGCCAGACGACCTGCCCGCATTGCCGCATCGTGCGGCGGCTCTCCTCGCGCAAGGGGGCCCCGCCGCCCGCCGCCAAGACCAGCCGCGGGCGGCCGCACAACTCGGCGATCACCGCCGCTTCCAGGTCGCGAAACGTCGGTTCGCCGGATTCGGCAAAAATCCGGGTTATCGTCCGACCTGCGCGGCGCTCGATCTCCACGTCGGCATCGACCCACTCCCAGCCCAGTCGCTCGGCCAAGTGCCGGGCAAGGGTCGTTTTTCCCGTGGCGCGGTAACCAATCAAGACAACGCTCATCATTCCCTAACATTGCCGGTGTAGAATTTAAGGATTATCGTCGAGCCGTCACTTCGTGTAAAGCCAACTGGGAGGCTGCGGCCCGCACCACCCCGTCGCAAAATGGTTATTTATCCGATCGCCCAAGCAGAATCTAGCAGATTAACTAATCTTTTTGCGACAAATAGACGTAATTTCGCCGTTGCCGGGCGCCGAGAACCTTGACGCATGGACTAAAATTCATTTTGGCGCTAGTATTCAATAAGCCACCTACGGGGCTTTGTCGGGAGCAGGATCGATGTCGGTGCATTTTCAGCGGGAAATCAATAAACTGAAGCAGCAGGTTTTGTCGCTTTGCAGCATGGCCGAAGGCCAGGTGGAGAAAGCGGTTCGCGCGGTCCAGTTGCGTGACGACGAACTTGCGATTGAAGTTGAGCAACTGGACGAGGAGATCGATCTCCGTGAGATCGAGGTCGAGGAGGAATGCCTCAAGACGCTCGCCTTGTACCAGCCCGTGGCAGGGGACTTGCGGTTCGTGGTATCCACGCTGAAGATCAACCACGATCTGGAGCGGATCGGCGACCTGGCGGTGAACATCGCCCGAAAGGTGCGGGGACTGGTAATCGATCCGCCGCCGGAGATATCCTGCAATCTGGGCTTAATGGGCGAAAAGACGCAACACTTGCTCCGCGACAGCATCGACTCGCTGGTAAGCCTGAATGCCGCCGACGCCGCCGCCATCTGCACGCGGGACGACGAGATCGACGATCTGAAGGCGAGCATCCGCAAAGAGGTCGAGTCGGCCATCCGGCAGCGGCCGGAGAAAGTCGGCTCGCTTTTGCGCTTACTGGCCGTTAGCCGCAACCTGGAGCGGATCGCCGATTTGGCTACGAGCATCGCCGAGGACGTGGTTTATCTGGTCGAAGGACGGATCATGCGGCACCCGACGTTAATGGCGGCGCGGAACGGGGCGTGAAACATCGGGCGAGGGTGGCACGACCTTGAGTTCCACGAAGGGCGTGCCGGTCGCGCAAACACGCCCTCCGCAAGCTCAGGGACGTGCTACCCAGCAACCGTCTCTATCCATCGACCCTCTCCACACGGCTTACGGCTTCCCCTTTTCCAAACCGCGTGATAATCTCCTCTCCCAAGTGCAACTCGGCGGCGTCGCGAACGATCAGGCCGTCGGCCGCGCGTTGTGTCAGGCTGTAGCCTCGGGCCAGCACACCCAAGGGACTGAGCGAGTCCAGCCGAGCGGCCTGCTTCTCCAACTGTCCGCGGGCGAGCGTCACGCGCTGCCGCAAGGCGCGTTCGGCGCGGGCGTCGAGCTCATCGAGACGCCGGGTGAGATCCTCGATCCGCTCCAACGGGCGGCGGAAGGCACGGTGCGCGGCGGCGGCGTCCAATCGCGATTTGGCGGTCGCCAACCGCCAGCGGAGGGCCGCCGCAAGCCGCTTCTCGGTCTGGCGGAAGCGGGCCAGCAAGTCTTCGGCCGCCGGGGCCACCAGCTCGGCCGCCTCGCTGGGCGTCAGGGCGCGGACGTCGGCCACCAGGTCGGCCAGCGTCACGTCGATCTCGTGTCCGATCGCCGAAACCACGGGGATCCGCGAGGCGTGGATCGCGCGCACCACCGCCTCCTCGTTGAAGGCCCAGAGGTCTTCCAGGCTGCCGCCGCCGCGGGCGACAACGAGGCAATCGATCGCCATCGGCAAGGCGTTGGCCGTAGCAATGGCGGCGGCGATCTCGGCGGCCGCGCCCTCGCCCTGCACCCGCGTGGGCACGACGAGAACATCGGCCCCCCGCCAGCGCCGCGCCAGCACCTGGAGGAAATCGTGGATCGCCGCGCCGGTAGGGCTGGTTACCAGCGCGATCCGCCGCACAAAGGGCGGCAGCGGCCGCTTCCGCCGCGGGTCGAACAGCCCTTCCTTCGCCAGCTTTTCACGGAGTTGCCGCAGGGCCAGCTCCAGAGCCCCGATGCCCTTGGGCTCGATGCTCTCGATGATCAACTGGTAAGTTCCCCGCGGACCGTACACGTCGATCCGACCCCGGCAGATCACGTCCAAACCGTCACGCAAATCGAACCGCAGCCGCATGGCCACGTTCCGCCAGAGGGCACAGCGAATCTGAGCCTGGTCGTCTTTGAGAGTCAGATAATAGTGGCCCGACTGTGGCCGCGCGAGGTTTGAGATCTCACCGGCCACCCAGACGCTGCCGAAGGAAACATCAAGCAAGTCCTTGATCCTGGCAGTCAGCTCTGCCACGGAGAGCACCTGCGGCTCAGGCGGCGGACTTGGCGTATCGTCGGGAAGGTGGGAAAAAAGGTCGTAGGTTGGCATGCTTTGTTCTTAATTTGGAGTGCGGTGATTTATCACCGCTTTTGCTCTTCTTGGCGAGAGCAGCTAAGTTGCGTCGGCGATTCGACTGGGAAAAAAAGCGGTACTAAACTACCGCACCCCAAAATGACATTCCAACCACCCCACGGCCTGTCGCGGCGGCGCCCGCCGGACGGCCGGCTGCGGCGTGAGCTGGCCTTGCTTGCGGCTGCCGGCCTCGGCCCACTGCTGGGCCTCGTCGCAGAGCCGGTTCAGCAGCCTTTCGGTCTTCAGGCGGAAATGCTCCAGCGCATCACGATCCAATTCCGGCGGGACGTACAGTTCCGGCGAGAGGATGCAGCGGGCCCGGCTGAAGGGCCGCGGCACGGCAAAGCGGTCCCAACTCGAGGCCCGCCACGGCCGATCGTAGCCCACGGCCATTGCCACCAAGGGAATGCCCAGCTTCGAGGCCAGAAAGATCGGTCCGGGGGCCATTTGCCGCCGCGGTCCGCGCGGGCCGTCAGGCGTGATCGCCAGGTGCATGTGGCGGCTTTTGTCCAGGAGTTGCCGCAAAGCGGTCACCCCGCCGCGGTTCGTCGAGCCGCGAACGAACTCGAAACCCATATGGTAGGCCACGTATGACAAGACCTCGGCGTCGCGATGGCGGCTGAGCAACATCGCCAGGTTGCAGTGTCCCCGCATTACCAGTGGAAAGAGAATGTACTCGTGCCAGAAGACATAGATCTTCTGACCGCCGCACCGCGGCGAGGCAGGATCGACGTCGGCATCGTAGAAAACGACGCGATAGTCGAGCGTATCCATCCAAGCGCGAATGGCCAGCGAGCCCGTCAAGGCGGCAAGTTTGTACACGATGGGGTGGTCGAGCTTCATGGGCGCATGGGGTGAATGACGAATGACACGTATGCGAGGAGAAAGCGAATGAAAGCCCTTCGTCATTCGTCATTTGAGCTTCGTCATTTCTTCCTCCCATTCCCCCTGAAACACTTCCACCGCTGGGCCCGTCATATGCACGTGCCCATCGGCGGTCCACTCCAACTCGAGGTCGCCGCCGCGCAGATGCGCGAGGATCTTACGCTCGGTGCGACCGCTCAAGACGCCGGCCACACACACCGCACAGGCCCCCGTACCACAGGCCAGGGTCTCGCCGGAACCCCGTTCCCAGACCCGCATGCGGACTTCGCCGGGCGAGAGCACCTGGACGAACTCGGCGTTCACGCGGCGGGGAAAATGCGGATCGGTCTCGACCTTCGGTCCCAATCCCAACACCATCTCATCGCTGGGTTCGTCGACGTACGTAATGCAATGCGGGTTGCCCATGGAAACGCAGGTGACCCGCAACGTCCGCCCGCCGACACCCGTGTCGGCGAGGTTCAAATCGGCATCGACCACCTTATCGCCCGGAAACGTGGTGGGAATGAAGGCCGGCTGCACGATCGGCTCGCCCATATCGACCCGCACCCGTTGCACCCGGCCGTCGGCGACCTGGAGATTGAGGTCGAGAACGCCGCGACCCGTCTCAATCCGCAGGTTTTCCCGCTGGCACAGATCGTGATCGTAAACGTACTTGGCCACGCAGCGGATGCCGTTGCCGCACATTTCCGATTCGGAGCCGTCGGCGTTGAACATCCGCATGCGGGCATCGGCCTGGCCGCTGGGGCAGATCAGGATCAACCCATCGCCGCCGACGCCGAAATGGCGGTCGGAAATCTCTCGGGCCAAAAGGTCGGGCCGGGGAGGAATTGGTTGGCGGAAGCAATCGACGTAGATGTAGTCGTTGCCCGTCCCTTGCATTTTTGTGAAGCGCATGGGGGCATTTTACACAACCACCCGCCGGAAGAGCAAGTACGGCGGACCGGCGACCGGCCGCTAGGCGACGGGAAATAGCGCCGCCTTGACATCGCCGGGCTCGATGCCGCCGATCAGATCCACGTGCCCCATTCGCGAGGGAAGAATGAACCGCAGTTTGCCGTGCTCGGCCTTCTTGTCGTGCATCATCGCCGCCAGTACCTTGTCGGCATCGAGCTTGGGAATAATTCCCGGCAGGCCAAGGGCCTCGATGAGGGCCGCTTGGCGGGCGACAAAGGCGGCGTCGACTCGCCCAAGGCGCTGGGCCAGGCGGGCTGCGCACATCATGCCCATACTCACCGCTTCGCCATGCAGCAACTGGCCGTAACCGGTCAGGGTCTCGAAGGCGTGGGCGAAGGTATGGCCGTAGTTCAGCACCGCTCGCACGCCCGTCTCCTCCCGCTCGTCCTGTTCCACGATGTCGGCTTTCAGGCGGCAACTGCGGGCGATCGCACGGACCAGCGCCTGCGGATCACGAGCGACCAGTTTGCCCGCGGCAGCCTCCAATTCAGCGAAGAAATCGGCGTCGAGGATCACGCCGTACTTGAGCACCTCAGCCAAGCCCGAGACGTATTCGCGGGCGGGCAGCGTGTCGAGAGCGGCCGTGTCGATAAGCACTCCGAGCGGCTGCAGGAAGGCCCCCACCATGTTCTTGGCCTGAGTGAGATTGATGCCCACCTTGCCGCCCACCGAACTATCGACCTGGGCCAGCAGGGTCGTGGGGATCTGCAGGAAGCGCAGCCCGCGGGCAAAGGTCGCGGCGATGAAGCCGGCCAGATCGCCCACGACGCCGCCGCCGACGGCAACGACGACCGTTTTGCGATCGGCGCCCAATTCCAGCATGCCTTCCCAGAGTTTCACAGCCACTTCAGGCGACTTGCTCTTTTCGCCCGGCGCGACGGCCACAATGCTGACATCGATCGACTGGCCGAGGCTGTCGGCCACGCGGACGGCATGCGGCTGGACATTTTCGTCCGTGAAGATGACGGCCTGCGACACCTTGCCGCGCTCCTTAAGGAACTCACCGGCAGTCGCCAAATTGCCGGCGCCGATCTCGATGTCGTAGGACCGCTCGGCCAGGTTGACGTGAACGGTCTGGAATGCGGAAGGCATGTGGGTCTTGGGGCTTATTGATGCGTAGGCCGGAACAAACTTGCACAGTTCCGGCAGAAGTACGAGCGAATCCTTGCCGGGACCGCGCAAGCTTGTTCCGGCCTACCATGTCTCAGATTTCCAATGTCTCAAATCTCAAATCTCAGATTTCAGGTTCCCGTAAGCCGTGCCACGTCGCCGGGAGTTACCGTGATGCGGCGGCTGAAACCGGTGTAAAGGCGGATGTATTCCAATTGCTCGGCCTTGGCCGGATCGGCGTGCAACTGGGCCTCGATCCGCGCCCGGTCGGCCGGATTGACGAGTTTCAAGTCCTCCGGCCAGATCGTCTCCGATTCCAGGACCAACGATTCGCGGTAGGGATTCCAGGGGTTGGCGGGCATAATAATCGAATTCCGTAGCCGATGCAAAAGGTGAATTATATCTCGGGGCGGGCAGGTTTCGCAATCAGGCCCGATCCCAGGGGAAGGCGATCACTTCGTCGATCGTGCGGGCCCCCGCGGCCAGCATGACGAGGCGGTCAAAGCCCAGGGCGCAGCCCACCGCCGGCGGCAACCCCCGCTCCATGGCGGCCAGTAGTCGGCTTTGCTCGGGCAGAGCCGGCTTGCCGTCTTGCCGGCGAAGTTCGTTGGCGCGGGTATTGCGGCAGCGTAACTCGTCGGGGTCCAGCAGTTCGTGATAGCCGTTGGCCAATTCCCAGCCGGCAACGTACAGCTCAAATCGCTCAGCCAGCGGCGGCTCGCCCGGTCGCACCCGCGCCAGGGCAGCCTGACTGGCGGGAAAATCGTGAAGCAACACCGGCCGCTCAACTCCCAGGCGGGCCTGTACCTGCTCGGTCAGCAGCCAATCGAGCCAGCCATCGCGGTCGTCCACCGCCAGGCCTTCCGGGGGCGGCGACGGGCACTGCCGCGCGGCCGCGCGCAATTCATCGATTTCCGCCCGATGCGGATCCAGGCCGACGTAACGCCGAAAGGCCTCGCCGTAGCTCAGCATCTCGGCCGATCCACAGCCAAGGAGCGCCTCGCACAGGTCGCTGGTCAACTGCATACCGGCGCGGAAATCGTCGCCCGTTCGATACCACTCGACGAGCGTGAACTCTGGATTGTGCAGCGGTCCCTGCTCGTCCTCGCGGAAAACTCGGGCAACCTGGTAGATCGCCTCGGCCCCGGCCACCAGCAGCCGCTTGAGGGCAAACTCCGGTGAGGTTTGCAGCCAGAGGGTCCGCGGCTTGCCGCCGATTGGGCCGACGCTGAGCGAAAACGGATCGAGGTGCCGATCGACGACCGTATCGGCCGAGAGGATCGGCGTTTCCACCTCCAGGAAACCCCGGTCGTGAAAGAACTCGCGCAGCCGCCGCAGCAGATCGGCTCGCCGATGAAGGTTCGCCCAGGAAGCGGTGGGAAGGAAGTCGTCGGAGGACATGTGGGCTAGGTTTTTAGGCGATGAGAACTACTTTCGCCGCCAAAGCTCTTCCAACCGGGCCTGGTCGCTTTCGCAAAGCCAGGAGAGCATTTCCAAGCGGTGAGGGGGTGGCATGGGAGACGACGCTAACTCCCATTTACAATAATTATAAGAAGTTTCGAGGGTGGAATCATCCGCCGTCGCATAAGCCCGTTCCATGAAGCCACTTGCTGGCAGGGGCATTGGCGTCAGGAATTTCTTGGCTTTTGCGAAGGAAAATGCGGCCTGCCATGGTTGTGGTCGCTAGGCACTCGCTCATAATCCGCTAAGATAGATGTCGCCCGGCTGAAATGATACTAACACGCGGCGCAAGCGACGGCCGGCAGGGGCCGAGATCCGATCGCTCGCTTGCGCTTCGGGCTAGCTGGCGAGAACCAACGACGACTATGACTTCCGAAACGCAAGAAACGATCGATATTCGCGAAAGAGGCCGCGGCGCCGATGGGCAAATCATCGCCTCTGACCGGCGGCTGTTCATGCAGTTCCTGGCCTTTGGCGGCAGCAGCGATTCCGCGCCGCTTATCGAGGCCCTTAATGAGGCCAAGGTCTGCGGGGCCCTTTACGAGGATGCTAACGATTCCCAGGGTGTCGCCCTGGTTACCCTGAGCGAAGACCCCGAGACTTTCGTTACCGGCCTGCGCCAGTTGCTCAACCGTCCGCCGTTCTCCGCACTGGTTCCCAAGCCGGAATACACCATGCTCGGCCGAACCTACGCCCAGGGTTACGAGCCCGACCTGGAAGAGGCCCTCATCACCCGTCCGCGGACCCGCATCGCCGATACCGGGCTGCCTTGGGCCATCTGGTATCCGCTGCGGCGGGCAGGCTCCTTCGAGCGGCTCTCGGCCGAAGAGCAACGCATCATCCTCATGGAGCACGGCGGCATCGGCAAGGCCTTCGGCAAGGCGGGTTTGGGCCACGACATCCGCCTTGCCTGCCACGGCCTGGACAAGCACGACAACGATTTCATCATCGGCCTGCTGGGGCCGCGGCTCTTTCCGCTCTCGGCCATCGTGCAGCGGATGCGCAAGACCCGGCAAACCTCCTTGCACATCGAACACATGGGGCCGTTCTTCGTGGGTAAAGCGGCCTGGCAAAGCAATCCGTAAAACGGAATTCATTCCGTTAGACAAAAAGACGAAGCAACGGAATGAATTCCGTCCTACTGAAAATCCATGGGAGAGCATTGATTCATGGCTAACCTCCACCTGGGCGTCAATCTGGAATTCGTGCGGCACGACGACAAGCCGTTTGAATGGGGAGTGGAAAAGGCCGCCGAGCTGGGCTACGACTACGTCGAGCCGATGGTCCACCTGGGCCGCGAGCTGCTGAGCGAGGCCGGCTACTTCCACAGCGTTTCGATGTTCGACGACCCCTACCGCATCCGCCGCGCCTGCGAGCGCTTCGGGGTCAAGCTCTCCGGCCTCTCGGCCCACTCGCCGCTGTGCAAGCCGGAGATCAGCCTGGAATATCTCAAGCAGGCGATCCGCTTCGCCGCCGAGTGCGGGGCTCCGGTGGTCAACACCGACGAAGGCCCCAAGCCGCCTTGGACCACGGTGGAAGAAGACCACGCCTTGATGCGCTACACCCTCCGCGAGGCCGCCTATGTGGCCGAGCGCCGCGCCGTGAAGATCGGCCTGGAACCGCACCAGCAATACAGCAAGACCGTCGCCGGACTGGACCGCATCTACGGCCTGGTCGACTCGCCCGCCATCGGCATCAACTTCGACACGGGCAACAGCTACCTCGGCGGCGAAGACCCCGTGGCCTGGCTGCGGCACGTCAAGGACCGGCTCGTGCACGTGCATGCCAAGGACATTTCCCTGCAGATGTCCGACGCCGAGCGGGGCAAGGTGAGCGGCACGCCGGTGGGCTGTGCCTGCGGCGACGGCGTGATCGATTGGGTCCGCGTGATCGAGGTCTGCCGCTGCGCACCGTTCGACCTGGTGTTGAGCGTCGAGTGCGGCACGGTGGAGCAGGCCAAGCGGAGCGCGGAGTTCCTGCGGAAGCTGCTATAGTGAAACGGGCGCTCGCAGCCCCGCCTTCAGGCGTCGTTCGCGTGCCGCGCGACGGAGTATAATCGAAACCCGACGCGTCAGCGAGGTCCCTGGATCGCTTCCTCGCTTGCGCTTCGGGTTTTGATGCCCCATGGCATTCCGCCTCAAGGCGGGACTACGAGCAACTCGCGTTGGAAGGGTCGATGGGCTACCGCAATCTCCTCGAATGTGTTCGCGACCTGGAGGCCGGGAAGCAACTCGTGCGGATCGATTCCCCGGTCGATCCCGACCTGGAGATGGCGGAGATCCAACGGCGGGTCTTCCGCGCCGGCGGGCCGGCCCTGCTCTTCACCCGTCCCAAGAATTGCCGCTTCCCCATGCTGGCAAACCTCTTCGGCACCATCGAGCGGACGCGTTTTCTCTTCCGCGACACGCTGGATGGGCTGCGGCGGTTGATGAAGCTTAAGGTCGATCCGCTCGATCTTTTGCGCCGGCCGCTGAGCTATGCCAAGACGCCATGGATGGCCTGGCATACGCTGCCCAAGCGGGTCCGTCGCGGTCCCGTGCTGGAATGCCAGACGACGATCGATCAGCTCCCGCAACTGAAGTCCTGGCCCGACGACGGCGGCCCCTACATTACGCTGCCGCAGGTCTATACGGAAGATCCCCGCCGCCGGGGCTTGCTGCATTCGAACCTCGGCATGTACCGCGTGCAGCTTGGGGGCAATCGCTACGAGCCGAACCGCGAAGTTGGCTTGCACTACCAGATCCATCGCGGCATCGGCGTGCATCATGCCGCGGCCCTGGAGCTGGACCAGCCGTTGCGGGCGAACGTCTTCATCGGCGGTCCACCGGCCATGAACGTGGCGGCCGTGATGCCGCTGCCCGAGGGCCTCAGCGAACTGGCATTCGCCGGCGCCCTGGGCGGGCGCCGCGTGCCCATGATCGCCGCGGGCCAGGGGCTTCCGATTCATGCCGAGGCCGACTTCTGCGTCAGCGGCTATATCGATCCGCAGCGGCAACTGCCCGAAGGCCCTTTCGGCGACCATCTCGGCTACTACAGTCTGGCGCACGACTTTCCCGTGATGGTTGTTGAGCGGGTCTATCATCGCCGCGACGCCATCTGGCCCTTCACCGTCGTCGGCCGGCCGCCGCAAGAGGACTCGATGTTCGGTGTGTTGATCCACGAGCTCGTCGAGCCGGTACTGCCCAGTACGGTCGCCGGCGTGCGGGCGGTGCACGCCGTGGAGGCGGCGGGCGTACATCCTTTGCTGTTGGCGATCGGCAGCGAACGTTACGTGCCCTACGCCGGACGGCAGCGGCCGCGAGAACTGCTCACCGAGAGCAATGCCCTCTTGGGCCAAGGGCAGTTGTCGCTGGCCAAGTATCTATTGATTGTGGCCGGCGAGGACGATCCGCAATTGGACATTCGCAACGTTCCCGACTTTTTCCGCCACGTGCTCCAGCGCGTCGATTGGCGGCGGGACCTGCACTTTCAGACTTGCACAACGATCGACACCTTGGATTACAGCGGCGACGCCTTGAACCAGGGTTCGAAGGTGGTGATTGCCGCGGCAGGCCCCACGCTGCGGACGCTGCCGGCGACCAGCGCAGGTTCGTTCACATTGCCCGAAGGCTTGGGCTTCGGTCGGCCGACGGTCGCCTTGCCGGGCGTTCTTGTCGTAGAGGGACCTGCCTGGCAGCAGGAAGCAGACGGGCCGGACCGGTCCGTCGAGCGTTTTTGCCAGGGGCTGGACCGCGGCCACGCGATCAACGGATTTCCGCTGGTGGTGGTAGTCGATAGTGCGGAGTTCGCCGCGCGAAGCCTGGACAATTTCCTCTGGACGACCTTCACGCGGAGCAACCCGGCGACCGACATTTACGGCGTCGAGTCGTTCGTTCGCGACAAGCATTGGGGCTGCGTCGGCTCGCTAGTGATCGACGCCCGGACGAAGCCGCACCATGCCCCGCCGCTGATTGAGGACCCCGAAGTGACGCGGCGGGTGGATGCGCTGGCGGCGCCGGGCGGACCGCTGCACGGGATTTTGTAGTTGAAAGATCTGGCGATGCACGCCGCCTACCAGCAAATAATCGGCATGGGGGAACGAGTTGTGCCTCTACTCATCGAGGAAATGAAGCAGCGGCCCGATCAGTGGGACTGGGCCCTTCGGGCCATAACCGGCGCCGATCCGGTTCCACGGGAGTCATGGGGCAAGCTGAAGGAAATTGCGGCTGCCTGGATCGCCTGGGGAAAACAGCGAGGTTCCGTCAATTGACGATCCGTCACGAGCCGAATTCCGGCCGCCGCCGCCCGAGCTGGTTCTTCAGCCGATCGACGATCGAGCTGTGCATCTGACTGACGCGGCTTTCGGATAAGTCGAGCGTGGCGCCGATCTCCTTCATCGTCAGCTCCTCGTAGTAATAGAGGATGATGATCAGCCGCTCGTTGCGATTCAGGCCCTTGGTGACCAGCCGCATGAGGTCGGCCTTCTGGATCCGCCGCGTGGGGTCCTCGCCCTTCTTGTCCTCGAGGATGTCGATCTCGCGGACGTCCTTGTAGCTGTCGGTCTCGTACCACTTCTTGTTCAGGCTGATGAGGTTCACGGCGTTGGCGTCGAGCATCATCTTTTCCAGTTCGGCCACCGAGATCTGCATCTCCTCGGCCAATTCGTTCTCGTTGGGCTGGCGGCCGAGGCGGGCCTCGAGTCCCTTCACCGCCTCGTTGAGCTTGCTGGCCTTGGAGCGGACCAGCCGCGGCACCCAGTCCATGGTCCGCAATTCGTCGAGCATCGCGCCACGGATACGGGGCACGCAGTAGGTCTCGAACTTTACCCCGCGGCTAAGGTCGAAGGCGTCGATGGCGTCCATTAGCCCGAACACCCCTGCCGAGACCAGGTCGTCCAGCTCGACGCCCTCGGGCAGACGCGACCAGATCCGCTCGCCGTTGTATTTCACCAGCGGCAGGTAGAGCTCGACCAGGCGGTTGCGCAGGTCCTGGTTGTTGGGGTCGCGCTTGAACTCGATCCACAGTTGTTCAACATCTTCTGGGGCGACAGTTGTGGCCATGATATCCTCCGTGATGGCGCGCCTTGCGGCGCCGTTTCAATTCCGTTTCCTTGTCGGCCTAGCCGGCCTTCCGCGCGGCCGTGGGCTGCGCGGGCTTCTTCTCTTCCAGTTCGGCCAGGATGCGGCCGCTGACCGCATCGCGGACGATGCGTTCGGCCAGCCAGCCGATCACCGCGCCTACGACCGTAAAGGCCAGAAAACCAAGCCACGCCGTCCATAGCGTCGCTGCGCTTCCGCCCCCGGCGAGAATCCCTCGCAGGAGCGAAACCACTAGCGCCAAAAGGCCCAGTATTCCAGCGTATTGTCGAGCCACGCGTGCATCTCCGGACTGCCGTTGAACTTTCCCTGACCGGAAAAGTTTAACAGGGCATTGACTAGCAATGCTTGTCCGTCTTTATCGGATGCGCCGGGGCTGAGGGTTAATCTTTCTTGGTAGTTTGTAGGGGAGACGTCTTAGGCCGTAATGGGACAAGCTCGAAGCACTTAGTTCTATCCTCCGATTTCCTTTACGCGGCGCAGTCTGCCCTGCGACTCACCGTTCTCCATCGCTCGTGCGATCTGCCGTAGTCGCTGGCTGGTGCGCGATGCCGGCATGGCCAGCACCCAGGGCACGCCGCGGGTCGTGCAGCCGGCCACGGCGCTGTCCTCGGCCAAGTAGCCGGCGCTGGCCAACGGCAAGCCCAGGAACCGCCGGCAGGCATGGGCCAAACGCTCGCGGGCCTCTTGCGCCGCCGCTTCGCCCGGGGCGCGGTTCACCAGCAGGGCAATCGAATTCAAACGGCCCGCATCGGACAGGAGTTTGATCGCCGCGTAGGCGTCCATGATCGCCGCCGTCTCCACGGTGGTCGTCAGCAAGACGCGGTCGGCCGCCTGCCAGAGCAGTCCGGCCAAGGGATCGGGCTGGCTGCCGGCGTCGATCACTGCCACGTCACAGCGGGGGGCCAGTAGTGCCATGTCGTTGATCAATCCCTTCCACGCCCGTTGGGCCGCATCGTGCCAGCGGACCATGTTCCGCGTCCCCGCCAGGACCTGCACGCCGGCGGGTCCGGTCTGGAGGACTTTGGCCAGCGGCCGGCTTCCGGCCAAGGCATCGGCCAGCGTGTAACGCGGCTCCAGTCGGCATTGCAGGGCCACGTCGCCGCCGGCCGCGTCGCCCAGCAGGCAGCGATGTCCCTCCTGGGCCAGGACCACCGCCAGGTTCACGGCGACGGTGGTCGTGCCCACGCCGCCCTTGCCGCCGAAAACGACAATTCGTCGCGGACGCGCCGCGGGAGGCGGGTGCGCCGTGGCAACCTGGCGAACGAGGGCTCTAAGGTCGGTGGCTTGATCCATGGGGGTTTTGCGTCTCAGGTCTTGGGTTTTTAGTCGGTGCTGACCAAGACCCAAGACCCCGATTTCAGTTTCCTTCCATCCCCAAAATCAACCTCGCCACTCGCATCGCTTCGGCCGTTTCGATGTCGTCGGGCACGTTCTGGCCGTTGGTCATGTAACTTAGCGGCAACTTGCTGCCGCGGACCAGCGGCAGGATGTTGCCCAACCCGGTGGCCTCGTCGAGCTTGGTGAGGATCAGCGCGGTAGTGCCCACGGCGGCGAAGCGCTCGGCCGTCTGCTCCAGGACCCGCGCCGGCCACGCTGCTGAGGACCAGGTGCACTTCGTCGGCGTCGGCCTCGGTGAGGAACGCCCGGAGCTCCTGGATGCGGACTTCGTCCTTGGGGCTGCGGCCGGCCGTGTCGAGGAGGATCAGGTCGAGGTTGTCCATGCGGCCCACTGCCTCGCGCATCTCGCGGGGCGTGGATACCACCTGCATCGGCAGGTCGATGATGTCGGCATAGGTCCGCAACTGCTCGACGGCCGCGATGCGGTAGGTGTCTACGGTGATCAGCCCCACGCGGCGCTTTTCCTTGAGGTGATAGTTGGCGGCCAGCTTGGCGATGGTCGTTGTCTTGCCTACGCCGGTGGGGCCGACCAGGGCCACCAGCCGGCGGCGGCCGGGAGCGACCTGGATCGGGCCAGAGACGCGGATCTCGGCTTCGATCATCCGCGCCAGCCGGGCCTTGACCATCAACAGGTCGTCGATCCGCGAGCCCTTGGTCTCCGTCCGCACGCGCTCCACTAATTCGCGGGCGAGCTCCTCGCTGAGGTCGGAGTCCAGGAGGTCGGTGAAGAGGCGGAACAGTTCTTCGGGCAGGTCGTGGCGGGGGGCGTCGCTGCGGCGGCAGAGTTCCTGGACCATCGTTTGCAGGTCGGTCAACTGGTTCTGCACCCCGCCGGCGATTTCGGATTGAGGCCGAATATGCCCTTGAGGCAAGGCATGCGGCCCGTCGTGCCGCAGCAGGATTTCGCCTTCGCGGCCGCGATCTTCTTCGTAAGCGCTGCGGCCCGGCAAACGGCTGGGCACGTTCACGCCGCGGGAGGCAGTGACTTCGATTTCACGCGGTCCGCTCAGCCAGCCGAAGAACCGTCGTTTCTGGATTTCGCGGGTATGCAGCACGGCCGCATCGGTGCCCAGGTCCTGGCGGACCAGGGCTAAGGCTTCGTGCATGGTCGGGGCTCGGTAGGTTTTCAGTTCCATGGCGGGGGGAATTAGAGGAATTGAGGATTTGAGATTTGAGATGTCAATGCATCAACGGTGAAAAGTGACGAAAAAAGAAAATACCTGCTGTTTCTCTGCGTTCGACGGAATACCCGACCGCGACAGTGGGTAGCTTGCCGGTTCTTCCATGGGCGGCGTAGATTCATTGCGGCGGATTGTTCGCAGGCTGGCTTTGTCCCACTCTAAAGGCAACTGGAACGTATCCAGCCATCCGTGCGTGAGGCGCGCGATGCGACTCTTCAGCCCCAGGGCAGCGCGGATGCCAGCTATATTGGTGCGGAAATTGCCCACTTCCTCGATCTCCATGGGAATTGCACGGGGCTGGGGATACAAATGCAGCTTCTTGGCGATGACCTGGCCTTCGCCGCCATTTTCGAGCGCGACCTTCGTGGTTGCGCTGGCAATCAGGTCGTCGAACTGCTCGGACCAGGACTTATCAACGGGTGGATAGCAGATGCTGAGTGGTCCAACGAACGCCATAAACGGATGTCTGGCCTCGTACTCGCGAATGGCCTCCATATTGGCGAGCAGGCGGTCGGAGTTCCACGGGAGAACAACCGAATTCTGCGGCAGCAGGACCGGCACGTCCGAATGCACGGCGCACTGTTCGCAAAAGGGCCGATCGGTGAGCGCGATCTTCTGCTCGTGCTTCGCGACCGGCCTCGTGGCAACGTGCAGCGCCCGGTCGAGGCCCTGCCCGGTCCAAAGTGCGAGGTGCGTGAGGATCGCCATTTGGATGAACGATTGCGTCAGCATGCTATGTTCCTCTTTGTTTTCACTGCTGGCTCAGGATTTGAGATCTGAGATTTGAGATTTTAGACTTGAAATCGCCGCCGGATCCACAAATGCCCAATGGGTGCGCCGTATCTATCGATCGAACTCTATGGAACGATCAAGTCCGATGCACCAAGGACGAGACGTCAGGTCTTCATTTCGAAAGTAGTTTCCACCAAAGTAGAACCCGCCGTCGTCGTCCCAGCGAACCGAGAATTGCTGCCAATCCGAGCCCTTAGGCAGGCTGGGTGTTTCCCAAGAGGTTTTCGCCCCGCGTTTTGGGATGCCAAGAGCCGACGTAAAGCACCTCGCCTCCGCCAGCAAGCTCACGATTTCTTCGTCCGGGCACGCGACTTTTTCCAGGTCCAGGCCGCACTCCTCGCTCAACGTGCGCTCGCGGAGCACGATCTTCTCTTCGACCTTTGGCGCAACCTGTTTCTTAACCAGAAGAATGTCGCCGCCGCAATATGCATAGGCATATTGCCGGTAGTCCACCGCCGTGGTCTCGTTTACGGGGTGAATCGCCAATCCGGTATGGACGTCGAAGGTGATGCCAACGCCGGACGAGAGGACGCCGTAAGTCACGATTGCCATTTGAACAAACGCTTGCATTAACATGCTTTGCTCCTTTCCGTTTGGATCACTTGACCTTTGGTATTCTGAATTGGTTTCGGATCTCGTTATTCGGATTTCGTTATTCGGATTTCGGGCTTCCTACTTCCCTTCCGACACCATCGCCATGGCCTCGATCTTCGTGTCCCTGGTGATCTCGTTGTAGCTCAGCACCACCAGGTTCGGCAGGTGCGAAAGCGTCATCTGCCGCAAGGCGGCGCGGATCTGCGGGCTGACCAGTACCACGGGCGGATGACTGGCCAGCGTCAGCTTGTCCACGGCTGCGGCGAGCTGCCGGCAGGTGGCTTCCACGGCCTGCGGCGAGAGGCGGATGAACAGGCCGTGCTCGTTGTGCTCGAAGCCCGCCCGAATGCGATCCTCCAACGTCGGATCGAGCGTGACCACAAAGAGGCGGTTGTCGGCATTGCGGTAGCGCGTGCAAATCGAACGCGAGAGACGGTGCCGCACGTATTCCGTGAGCAAGATCGGCTCCTTGGTCCGCGGGGCGTAGTCGCCCAGTGTCTCCAGGATCGGCCCGAGCTGGCGGACCGGCACACCCTCGCGCAAGAGCATCTGCAAAATCTGTTGCACCTCGGCCAGCTTCATCACGCTGGGAATCAATTCGTCGACCACCACGGGCGAGGTCCGCTTCAGTTCGTCGATCAGGTGCTTGGTCGAATCGCGGGTGAGGATCTCGTCGGCGTGGCGGCGGATGGTCTCGGTGAGGTGCGTGGCGATCACGCTGCCCGGTTCCACCACGGTGTAGCCGTGCAACTCGGCCTGATCGCGGACGGTCGGCTCGATCCACAAGGCAGGCGTGTTGAAGGCCGGGTCGCGGGTGGCTACGCCCGGCACGCGGCCGGTGGTCGTGCCGGAGTCCATGGCCAGGAACTTGGCGGCGTGGACCTGCCCTTCGGCGACCGGCATGTCGGCGATCTTAATGCGGTACTGGTTCTGGTCCAGTCGCATGTTGTCGCGGATGCGGACCTTGGGGAGGATGATGCCGATCTCGCCTGCCACATTTTGGCGGACTTTCTGGATGCGTTCCAGCAGGTCGCCACCGCGGCGGGGATCGGCCAGGCGGATCAGGCCCACGCCGATTTCCACCTCCATGGGATCGACGCTCAGGTAGTCTTCCACGCGGGTCTCGGCCGGCTTGGTGGCCTCGGCCTGCTTCTTGGCATCACTGGCCGCCTTGGCCGCAGCCCCGCGGCGAGTCATTGACAGCGACAGGCCGATGCAAGTAGCCCCCAGCGTCATGAGCGGAATTCGCGGCAGGCTGGTGAAGATCAGCACCGAGAGGAAACCGCCGGCCACCGCCAGGGCCTGGGGACGCGAAAACAATTGCTGCACAAATTCCTTGGGCAGGTCGCTGTCGCTGCTGCTGCGGGTGACCAGCAGTCCGGCCGCCAACGAGATCAGGAACGCCGGCACCTGGCTCACCAGGCCGTCGCCGATGGTCAGCGTGGTGAAGAGCGAGCCAGCCTGGCCAAGGGTCATGCCGGACTCGATCATGCCGATGAACAGCCCGCCCACGATATTGATTAACGTGATAATAATGCCGGCGATGGCGTCGCCGCGGACGAACTTGCTGGCACCGTCCATCGCCCCGAAGAAGTCAGCTTGCTGGCCGATTTCCTTGCGGCGGCGCTGGGCCTCGCGCTCGTCGATGGTCCCGGCGTTGAGATCGGCATCGATGGCCATCTGCCGGCCCGGCATGCCGTCCAAGGCGAAGCGGGCGGCCACTTCGCTGATGCGGGTGGCGCCCTTGGTGATAACCACGAACTGAATGATGACGATGATGGCGAAGATGATCAGGCCCACGACGATCTTGTCGGTGCCCGTCGATCCGCCGGTGACGAACTGGCCGAAGGTCTTGACGACGCCGCCAGCGGCCAGCAGTCCGTCGGCCGCGGCGCGGGTGAGGATCAAGCGGGTTGTGGCCACGTTGAGCACGAGGCGAAACAGGGTGGTGGCCAGCAGCAGCGAGGGGAAGATGTTAAACTCAAGCGGCGTGCGGACATAGATCGTCGTCAGCAGCATGATCACCGCGATCGCCACGTTCGCCGAGAGCAGGAGGTCCATCAGCGCAGTCGGCAGCGGCACCAAAATGACCAGCACGCTGGCCACGATCCCAACCGGGAAGGCCAGGTCTAGCAGGCGCATGCCGCGGGCGACGGGCGACGTAGATGGTGACGCAACGGCGGAAGGCATCCAATTCTCCGGAAGCGGAAACCTCGATAAGAGGCGGGGAGCGTACCTCAAAACGGAGGGAAAGTCCAGGGCGAATTTGAACGGCGCTGGTAGTCCCGTAGTCCCGTAGTCCCGGCTTCAGCCGGAATCGCCGAGGATATCGGCCAAGATCGCCGGTCAAAGGGTTTTGGGACTTGGGACCTCGCATGTTGTATAATCTCCCCCATAAAGCCCGACTTCCCACCGTTCGCCTCCCTGGAGAATCGACGATGCAACTGCGAATTGCCCAACTCACCGGTCTTGTCGCAACATTGGCGGCCTGTTGTCTTCTCGCGTCGCCTGCCGTAGCCCAGGGCCTCGGCGACTTGTACCGTGTCCGCGACGGCGTGTCCGACACCCACATGGAATACCATGAAGTGCAATTACCGCCGGGGAAAGAGGTGGTGCTGGGAGACCTGAAAGGGCCGGGCAAGATCACCTACTGGTACATTACCGACAGCAGCGGCGGCAAGTTCTACGCGGGACTCGTACTGAAGGTATTCTGGGACAACGAGGCCGATCCGAGCATCAACGTGCCTTTGGCCGATTTTTTTGGGGCGATGGGCGGACACACCATCGACTACCAGTCCGCACCGCTTGCAATCGAGCATTTCTGCTATATGTGCCACCTGCCTATGCCGTTTTCGCAGCGCGCCCGCCTGGTGCTGGCCAACGACGGCGATAAGGAGTATCGGCAGAGCGTGGCCTGGGGCATCGACTACGAGCAGAACCCGCAGTTCGCCGAGGAAAAGAGTCGGCTGTGCTGTGCATGGCGGAGGAGCAACCCCGTCCGCGACGGCCTGCACACGATCCTGGACGTGCGCGGCCGCGGCCACTACGTGGGGAACTTCCTGCAGGTCGAAACCCGCTTCAGCGGTTGGTGGGGAGAGGGCGATACGATCTTCCACCGCGACGGCAAGAAGATTACCCATTCGCCGGGCACGGAAGACGAGTACGGCGCCTGCTGGGATTTCGGCGACACATTTTCGTATCTTAACTGCGGCTATTTGCAGCACGACAAGGGCCGGAACCGCATGTACCGCTGGTACCTTTCCAATCCCGTGCGGTTCCGGGAATCGCTGCACGTCGAGATCCAGAACCAGCACGACAACGGCACCCCCACCACCACCGATGCCGACGACTACACCAGTGTCGCCTATTGGTACCAGGACAACCACCGGCATGCCGTGGCTTTGCAAGCGTACCCCCAGCGCATGGCGCCGAGCAAGGCAGGCCTGGGAAAGAGGCAGTAGGCGGAAGGAGCATCCGGACCCCGCCCGGCTCGTCCGCGCCGGTGAACGAGATTGACAGCTACTGCTCCAGTTTACCTCTTTGCTATCGACTGGGTTACGACTTTCTTGCCGCCTGCACCGTTCTTTGCCGACCGGTTGCAAACGCTCTGCCCGCAATGACTTAGGACGGCAGACTTCTTGCGGCGATCGCCGGCGACAATTGAAGAGTCCGAAAATCCACATCGTCTATCCGTAATATCCCATAACTAAATCAATTCCATTTTCTCGCCGTCACGACCATGGGCAAGCGCAAAGATTCTGCTGAACCGACCGGCAATGCCCGACAAAAGACCATTTCTATTCCGTCGCTCTTGCAGATCCTCGTCGAGTGCAAGAGCGAAGCCCAGCAGCAGGAACTCTTCGAGCGACTGCGGGCGGAAGGGTTCAAGTGCCGCGTGTTGACGTTGTAGCAAGAAGGAACCTGCCATGAACGAAACGGACCCGCATTTCTTCCCGGCGATGCGTCAGGCCCTCAACCGCCTGAAACTGGCCGAAGACTGGTGCGACATGTTCGAGAACGTGGTCGATATGTCGGAAATAACTCGCTTCGGCGACGGCCCCACTGTAAGGCCGCACCTGCCTGGCATGGTCGACCCGGGCACGGCCTATAGCCGGGCGTTGATCTATCCGGGCGCAACGGCCTTCGCCTACATCAATGAGATCGAGCTGCGGCAAATCCGTGCCCGCTCGCGGGTCTTTGCCCAGATGAATCCCTACGCCATTGGCGCCCAGCGGAACCGCATGGCCTACGCCGTGGGCAACGGCCACACCTACAGCGTGCTGGCCCGCGGCGATGCGGCCGACGAAGCCCTGCTCCGCGACTGCCGGCAGGTGCTTGAGGATTTCCGCCGCCGCAACCAGTGGAGCAAGCGGCAAAAAGAGACGGTCCGCCGGCTCGATCGCGACGGCGAGCGGTTCCTGCGGCTGTTCGAGGACGAAACGACAGGCGAGTTG
Organism: uncultured Planctomycetia bacterium; assembly: GCA_963709175.1. Classification (GTDB taxonomy): domain Bacteria; phylum Planctomycetota; class Planctomycetia; order Pirellulales; family Thermoguttaceae; genus JANXQG01. The sequence goes on along the minus strand of CAVPVK010000014.1, from coordinate 254,283 downwards.
AACGTCCGCTTCGTCGAGCCGCTGGAGGTGCAGAATCCGCCCGACCGTTCGGCGGCCGATGGAGTGTACTTCGGCATCCAGTTCGCCCGCATCGGCGAGAAGGTCGATATCGAGCGGCCGCTGAACTATTTTCTCGTGAACATCGGCGCGCTGGGCGAGTCGATCGGCCTGCGGGAGACGGTACCGGCGGGGCAGATGCAGCACCTCAAGGCCAACGTCGACATGACCTGGCCGCGCGGGCTGCCCACCTGGTACGCCCTGCAAGACCACCTGGCCGACGCGGTGCGGACGCTGAAGGCCACGGGCCAGATTGTCGATTTCCGCGCGGATCGGCATGATCCGCCACCACATCAACGCCACAAAAGAGACGATCCAAGTTTACAGCCAGGCCCAGAAGGCCCGCGATACGCGGCCCGCCGAGCGCAGCGAACCGGAGCCGTACCCCTACGGCGCCGTCCTGGACACCAGCGACGCCACCCGCTACGAGTTCCCGCCGGGAGCGCCCCCGGTCGACAGGAACATCGCCGCGGTGCAGGCCGATTTGCGGGCGGCTGCGGCGGCGCTGGCCATGCCGGAGTACATGCTTTCCGGCGACGCCTCCAACGCCAATTACTCCAGCACCATGGTGGCCGAAGGCCCGGCCGTGAAGACCTTCGAGGAGCTGCAGGCCGACTTGATCGAGGCCGACGTGGAAATCATGGAGCGGCAGATCGTGCTGGCCGCCTGGGCCGGGCTGATCCGCGGTGCGAGCGCGGCCGACATTCTCCAGCGGGTGAAGGTGGAGGCCGAGCCGCCGATCATCAAGAGCGAGAACCGCCTCCAGGAGGCCCAGGCCGACCAGATTCTCCTGAACGCGGGCGTGATGAGCAAAGAGACCATGGCCGCCCGCCACGGACTGGTCTATGCCGACGAGCGCGACAAGCGGGAGGAGTAAGCTGCACGTGCCGGAACTGCGCACGCATGTTTCGGCCTACAGAATATCAAAAGATACGGACTACTTTGAATTATTTTCTGCGTCCTGCGTAATATACGTTTAGAACCTCTTAACAAAACTTCTTAATTCGGTAACCAACATGCCCTCCACCACCGTCATTCCCCTTGCCACCGCTGCCGCTGCCGCGGGCGAGGTCCTGCAGGAGTTTTCCGACTGCCGCGGCGTTGCCCTGCGGGTCGATCGCGAGAAGGGCGTGATCCACGGCGTCAAGCTGCTGGGCGCTGTGAGCAAGAAGGGCCGCGAATATCCCCAGGCGGTGATGGCCCGCGCCCTGCCGATGTACGAGGGCCTGCGGGTAAACGTCGACCACGTCGATCCGGGCCAGCGCCGCAGCCTGCGGGACCGCATCGGACTGGTCAAGAACGTCGCGCTGCGGGAAGACGGCCTGTACGGCGACTTCCACTACAACCCCAAGCACGCCCTGGCCGAGCAGATCGCCTGGGATGCGGAGAACGCCCCGCAGAACCTGGGCTTCTCGCACGACTCCCGCGGCCAATCGCGAAACGTCGGCGGCCGCACCGTGGTCGACTCCATCGACAAGGTCTTGTCGGTGGATCTTGTGGCCAATCCAGCCACGACCAATGGACTGTTTGAGGATGATTCCAACCCAGCCAATACCCCTGGCACGTCCAGGGGATCGTTACCTTCGACGCTACCCCCCGAACCCATGGAGCCCAACGCCATGCAATGGAAAGACATCGATCTGGACGGCATCAAGGCGAACCGTCCCGAGTTGCTCGCCGCCTTGCAGGAGTCGTCGGAGAGGACCTCCGGCGAGAAGAGCGACCCATGGAAGTCGCTGGAGGAGGAACTCAAGACCCTCAGGGCCGAGAAGGCCGCTCGCGAGTTGCAGGAGGCCATCGCCGGTGAATTGCAGGCCGCCGGACTCGACCCGGCCAACAAGCGCCACTGCTCGCCGATCTTCCTTGAAGACCTCCAGGCCACGGGCGAAGCCGTGCAGCGGAAAGCCAAGATCGACGACCGCAAGGCCCTGGTTGCCGCCTCCAAGACGACGGCCGTTCCCACAACCGGCGCAGCCCAGTTCCAGGAGGACGCCGTGGCGCTCCCACCCGCAAATGCCCCGCTGGCGCAGCGACTGGCGCGGTTTACCAGGTGAAAGAACCTGGTACCGGGTACCCAGTACTTAGAGCTTAGAGCCAGGTTTTGTGACTCTAGGCGCCAGCGTCCCAGATCTCAAATCTCGAATCCCAGTCCATTACCTCCAAGGAGAATCTCAACATGGCATCCGTGGCACGCTACGTCAGCGGCGACACCCGCCCCAAACCGGTCCTTTGCGATCCCAACTATCCCATCGAGGTCGGCGACCTGCTCTTCCGCGAGCCCAGCAACAACCTTGCCCGGCCGGCCAGCGCGATGACCAACCAGGGCAGCGCGACGCTCAACCAGCAGGCATTTCACAACCAGTTCCTGGGCGTGGCCTTGCAGAAGAACGGCGCACAGCCCGGCGAGACCGTGCCGCTGTGGAGCACGATCAACCACAGTCCCGCCAACGCGATCGAATGCGCCACAGCGGGCATTTTCGAGTATAACCTGGCCGCGGCCGCCGCCTTCAACGGCGGCGAGTTGATCGGCGTGGCCGAGAACACGACGGCTAACGGCCTGCAAGACCAGGTCGTGAGCCAGGTGACGGCGGTGGCCAACTCGATCGGCCGCGCCGCGCCCCGGCCGCCGCCATCGGCAGCGACCAGACCGACCTGGCCCCCATCGCCTACCAGGGGCTGACCAACGTCGTTCACGTCGAGATCCTCTCCACGATCTTCTACGGCGGCGAGCCGGTTCAGACCGTCGGCTCCAGCAGCGGCGCGATGTAACAGGCAAGGAGCAGGGCGGAAGGATCGGTCGGATTCTGCCCTTCGGTTTACTCCCTGCTCGTTGCTCCCTGCTCCCTGCTCCCTGCTCCCTGCTCAAAATCCAACCGGCACCTCATTTCCAAGAAAGCAAGACTATGAGAATCAACGCCAAAGAAATCGCCCGCGGCCTTCGTCTGGAAGGCGCGCAAAACCGCGGCCGTAATGCCGTCCTCGCTTCGCGGACCTGGAGCGACCTCCAGGAGGCCCTCGATGCGGGCAGTCGCGGCGAGACGGGCGGCATCAGCCCGCTAGCCTTCTCGCTCCGCGACCTGGCCGCGCACACCATCTTCAGCCGCGACGGCGAGCCCGTGGGGCACGGCTTCGTGCAGGAGTATTTCGATCCGGCCAACGGCCGCCCCTTGCAGGAAGCCATGGGTGCGGTCGATGCCTCGGCCTTTGCCGGCATCACCGGCCAACTGCTCATCAACCGCGTCCTGGCCGCCTTCACGGCCGAGGAGTTCGTCGCCAGCCGCCTCGTGCCGACCATGCCCACCAGCCTCAACGGCGAGCGGATCCCCGGCGTGGCCATGCCCCGCGACCCGGGCGAGGACTTTGTCGAGGCCGAGGAAATGGACCCCCTGCACTACGTCGGCTTCAGCGAAGAGTACGTCGAGACGCCCGCCACCGTCAAGCGGCAGTTGGGCATCGCCGTCACCAAGGAGGCGATCTTTTTCGACCGCACCGGCCTGGTGCTGGATCGCGCCGCCCACGTGGGCACGATCCTCGGCCTGCGGAAGGAGAAGAACCTGCTGGGCGTAATCATCGGGGCAGTGAACACCTTCAAGGAAAAACGGACGGGCGACTCGGCCGCAGTGAACCTGCCCACCTACATGGCCGCCGACGATGACGGCCGCTGGGTGAACCACCTCGATGGCAATCCGCTGGCCGACTGGACGAACATCAACGCCTCGGAGCAGGCCTTCGCCCAGATCCTCGACCCGAACACGGGCGAGCCGATCGTCCTGCCCGCGCGGCGGGTGCTCTTCGCCCCGCAGATCCAGTTTCTGGCGTTGAACCAGCTCGTCATGGCCAACCAGGTCTGGAAGCTGACCCAGGGCGGCCTGAACCCTTCGGCGGGCCAGACCGGCGTCAACACGCTTGGCCCCAATCCATTGCAGAACCTCGACATCACCATCGCCACCAGCCGCCAGCTTTACCAGCAGTTGCAGGTGCAGATGGGGCTCACCGCGGCGACGGCCGCCGGCTACTGGTTCTACGGCGATCCCGCGGCCTTCGCCTACATGGAAAACTGGCCTGTGACCGTGGTGCAGGCGCCGATCAACAGCGAGGCCGAGTTCACGCAGGACATCGTGGTCCGCTTCAAGGCCAGCGAACGTGGTACGGCGGCGATCCTCGAGCCGCGGAAGTTCCAGCGGAACCGGGCGCTGGTCACCAGCAGTTCCAGCGGACTCCTGTAGCATCGCAATGAAGGATGAGGGCTGAAGGATGCATGACTCGCTTCATCCATTCTTCGCTCATCCTTTATCCCTCGTTTTTCATCTCCAGACCCCCATCCCTTCCCTGCCATGCCTCGCACGATCCGCGAATGGACGAACATGCTGATGACCGTGGTCCTGGCCGTCGCCACGTCGCTGGGGACCGCCTACATGGCGCTGAGCTACAGCGCCGAGGCGGCCCAGCGACACGACCGCCAGATCGAGGACCAAGCGCTCACCAAACGCGACATCCAGGACCTGACCAGGCGGATCGAGTCCATCGAGAGCAAGGTCGATCACTTGTCGGCGCAACTGGCAGGGAAGGAATGAGTCTTCGGTGAAGTGAACTTCTGGACCCCCTCGTGGCAAGCACGAGGGGGTCCGCAACCGAACGCTAATTACCGGCAACTTCAAACCGCAATGAACCGCTCTTTTTTCCATCCTTCCGTTTTCCTTCTTCTCCTCGCCCTGCCCGTGGCGGCGGAGGCGGGCAGCTACACCTGGAACGCCAGCAGCGGCTTGTGGGGCGTGGCGACAAACTGGTCGCCGGCCACCGTGCCGGGAACGGCCTCGACGGACGTCGCCTGCTTCACCAACACCACCGGCACGGCCACGCTGGATGGCAACTACACGCTGGGCTCGATCGTCGGCAACACCAGCGGCGGAATCCAATCCAGCGGCTCCTATACGCTGACCCTCACTGCCGGCACCTGCCTGAACTACAGCGGCGCCAGCACCAGCGGATTCGTCCAAGTCACCGGCGGCAGCCTGGTAATCTCCGGCGGCACGGGCCTCGCGGTGCTTTCCTCCAGCAGCGGTTACGCGATTGTGCCCAGCAGCACGGCGGCGCTTTCGGTTATGGTGACAACGGGGACAGCGTGCATGGCCACCAACGGCGGCCGCGCGATCTCCCGCGCTACAGGCGCGGGGGCGATCTCGATCAGCACCAGCGGCGGATACTTGGGCGTTGTGAACGGCACCAATAGTATTGCGATAAACGACGGCGGCACGGGGTTGAACAACGCCATGAGCAGCGGCACCCTTTCTATCGTGGGCGGCAGCAGCCCCACGCTCTTTCAAACCGCCGGCAGTTGCGCGTGGACACTGACGAATGTCGTACCGACCAGCACCATCACCAATGCATCCGGCATTTTCACCAACGGAGCGGGGACCATCAATTGCGTCAACCCGGGTTTCGGGAATTTCCAGGCCGGTCAATACGAGTACCGCGACAGCGGCGGCCTTTTGGCGTTCTCGGGAACGAGCAGCATTCCCGCCGGCATTGACGGCACGGTGTATAATCCGTCGGGCCTTGTCAGCCTGAATTCTTGGACCTTGTCGTGCTCGGGCAGTTTTCTGCTGTGGAAGGTCAGCTCGGGCAGCGTGACGTCCAACAACAGCACTCTAACCCTGGCCGCCTCGAATGCCGCGATCGCCTGCTTGGGGCAATCGGTCAGCGCGACCTATTCGGCCCCGGTCAAAGGCCCGCTGCTACCCTCCGGCAGCAACGTGCTTTCCGCTTCTCCACCGTACGGCTATGCGAGTGCACTCATCAGCGGCTCGGCAACCGCCGGCGCAACGGTAACCTTCAGCGACGGCAGCACGTCGCTCACCAACGGTACGCTGTCTGCTACCGGCGGCACCGGCATGCTCGGCGGCTCGAACCTGCACTATACCTGCACGCTCTCGACGGGCACGCTCACTGCGGGAAACCTGCTCACTTCTAACTCCCTGAACCTTGGCGGCACGGTCTACAACGGCACGCTGACGTTGCCGCCGGGCGGCTACGTGTACTCCCAGGGAACTGTCGGCGCATTCGGCGTGAGCGGCAGCGGTACGGTCGCCACCCTCACCCTTCCCGCGCCCTACGACGTGATTCAAGGAACTGGCAGCTATGGAGTCTCGGGAACCGCATATTCGGGCACCTATTACCAGCTTGCGTCGGTTGGCGACATCCTTGCAGGGCAGAGGTTCGGGCCGAGCCAGACCTACACGGGCACGCTCACGCTGCCCACCGGCTCGAACGTCTGGGCTGGGCAAGGCAACTTCGGTGTCTCCGGCACGGGCACGGTCCCCACGCTTTCGATCACTCCCAGCACGGTCGTGACGCAGGCAGGCCTCGGCACGATCTTTGTCCCGTCGGGTTCCGACGTCTGGACTGGAATTCCCACCGGCTCGAGCTGGGGCAGCATCACGGTCACACCATCGCTGCTGCTCACCGCCGGCACGGTCCACGGTGTGGCCGGCACATTCTGGGTGCCGAATGGGAGCGGTACGGCGTCCAGCACCATGGACAACAACGCCGTGAAATGGGGCGTGCGATATGGGCCGGGCGGCAGCAACACCGGCGCCTATGCTGGGCATGGACCGTTCAGGGCCGTCCCCGATGCCAAGGGCAAGAAGCTGCGCGTCACAATAAAAGACGGCAACATCGAAATCGAGGAGGATCGTTAATATGCTCCACCTCGGATGCGCACAAGCCGGCACCGCGGCCACGCTCTACGGGCTCTTGCCTACCTTTGTGGACGGAACGGGCACGCCGGCGGCGATCGGCGGCACCACGGCCGTTGTCACCGATTGCCAGGGAAACTTCTTAGGCAGCGGTGCGGACACGCCCACGCTCACGCCGGTTGCGACGATCGACGGCGTCGCGGTCAACGGTGTCTACTATCTCACGGTGCCGATTTTGGACCTCGCGGCGGGCACGTATTTCGTAGTAATCACTTCGGGCTCCTTTGGCACGCCCGCCATCAGCCTCGTCGGCCAGGTCATCGCCACTTTCACCGTGACGGCCAATGGTTTGCCGAAGGTTTACGCCGATAACTTGCCCGACGATTACCTCAGCAACACGGAGCAGACGCAACTCAGCAGCCTGCCCACCGCAGTCTTGGAGGTCCTGATCAATTCGGGCATCTTGCAGGTCGTGCCGGGAGCTTCGTCCAGCAGCGGCCAGAGCGAGCCGACATTGCAATTCACCGCGCAGGCGTTGGCCCCGGCGTCGGGCGGCACGGCGGTTGACATCTCCACCGATACCATCATCATTCGCAGCAATAACTGACATGCCCAGCCTCACGATTCGCAAGACCTGGAACGTCAACGGCAACCTGGCCGCACTGGATTCCACGCCGACCATCACTATCATCCAGGACAACACCGGCGCCACGCTCGCGTCCGCCGCACCGATGACCGTGCTTGCCCCTGGCATCTACGAATACACACTTTCAGCGGTCGATGGCGGTACGACTTACACGGCCGCGATCGCGGCCGTTTATTCCGGGCAACGCTATCCGCAGACGGTCGTCGCCGTCCCGGAGGTCACACCGGCGGAAGTCCAATGGCCGCACGGCTTCCGCACGATCCTCAACCAGCTCATGTCGCTGGCCGCGCAGATCACGCTTAGCCCGAATCCATCGTATTCCGTTCACGGCCACCGTTACAGCAAGGGCGAATACCTGGAGATCCTCGGCCGGCAGATCGAGCAGTTCAGCAAGCTCAACGCCCAGGCGCATCCGTTTGAAATAGTGAGTCGAGGAAATTAAACACGAAGATACGAGGACCACGAAGGGAAACCGGAATTAGATTTCTGATTTGAAGATTTGAGATTTGAAACCCTTGATGGTCTCCGCGCCTTCGTGTTGAAAAGAACCATGGCATTTTCGTTTGACTTCACCGCCGACTTCGTCACGCTGGATAACCTCCAGCCGCTTACCCTGCGCATCAGCGGTCAAGCGGATCAGGCGATCGCCAAGGCGTTGAACGAGCCGGCCGACTGGACCGATCCCGACAAGGCGGGAGGACAGGTGCTGGAGGGTGACCAGGTCTGGATATGGCCGATAGTCTTCAGCCCGGTCAGGCCGCCGCTAGGCTCGTTGTTGATTGATGGGCACGGCACGGCCTATACGATCGTGAGCGTGAAGCGGGTAGACGCTGTGCAAGTGTGGGAAGCCCGTGGCCGCAACCTGAGCGTGGTCTACGGCCTGAACAACGTGGCGACGGTCCTCGAGGCTACCTACAGGCAATCGCCCGGTGGCGAGGCATTGCCGACGTGGAACACGGTTGTATCCGGGATAGCCGCCCGCTTCCAGCCCGCGGAGCAGGAGGCCCAGATCCTGGAGGACGCCGAATGGCCGAAGACCACATATCACGTCTTCCTTGGCACCGATATTTTCGCCCCGGAGATTCCCGTCGAGCCGGCCTCGGCCGATTATCGTCTGATGGACTCAACCGGGCGGCACTACCGCATCGTGCAATATCGTCGGGCGGAGCGGATCGACGCCCTGCCCATGGCCGTATGCGTGCTGGTCATTGAAGGGGCCGAGGGAGACGCAGAGGACCGATTGGCCCTGGAAAGGACACAACGATGACCACACCCGCCACAGCGGCCCAAGCCATTCATCAACTTTGGGCGGCCGACGCCGCGCTCTCGGCCCTGTTGCCTCCGCAGCGATTTTGTACGGGCCGCGTTCCTCCGTCGGAGGAAATGCCCTATTGCCGGCTGGAGTTGCCCGGCGGCAGCGAGATCCAGCGATCGCGGCAGACCCTGTACGAGAAGCGGCGAATGGTGTTCCACGTTTGGACCGACACGTTCGACGAGGGAGACGCCATCGTCCCGCAGATACGCCGCGTGTTTGCCAATCAGGCGTTCGACTGGGGCACGGGCGGAGTGACCGACTGCCGCCCGGAGGGCCCCGCGCGAACGAGCCAAACCACCCTGCCCGAGATCAAGGCCTGGGAGACGGTGGTGTCGTTCGTGGCGGCAAGCTGGGAACAACGAATGGACGATTGAAGTTCTCTACCGCGAAAGCCTGCGCCGTTCGCAACCGCGACATTGTTTACGAAACGGACCAGTAAGCACCACGTACGAAGTTCTCTAACGCGAGGAGCAGCCATCATGTCAGGACCCACGCAAGGCATGGGCCAGCAATACGGCGACGCCACCACGTCGGCCGGACAAATCGTCGAGGTGACCGCTTGGGATTTCGAGCCAACGGAAAAGCTCGGGGCCGTGGTCAGCAACGTCACGGGCGGATTCGAGGGACAGATCTATGGGGCGGCCAGCGGCAAGGGCAAGGTCACCGTGCTCGTGCCCAAGACGGGCTTCGGCGTGCCCTTCACCTTCGGCGCCGACACCGTGCTGAACCTCTACGCCGACCAGGCCCGGCTGCACGGCTTTCAGCAGATCAACGCGGCGCTGGAAAGCGCGCCGGTGTCGATCGACCTCTCCAGCGAGAAGGGCATCGAGATCACCTTCAACTTCAAGTCCAACGGCCCGTACAACGCCATCGGCGCGTTCGCGGTCCTGGGCGCAATGAACGACCTGTACACCAGCAGCAGCGGATATTGAGGATTGCCATGAGTGACCATGCCCGAGTTGTCGGAAAGACCACCCAGACGGTCGAGCTGGGCGGCAAGCAGTACACCTTGCGGCCTTATGTCGTCGGCCTGTGGGCCGAGATGTCGGCCTTCGTCCGGCGTCTCAAGGGCGATCCGATCAAGGAGGTCTGCCAACGGTTGGAGACGATCCCGCTCGAGCAACGGCCGCAGTGGCTGCGGGCGGCGGTCGAGGCGGCGGCGAACCAATCGCCCAGCGATGAGGAACTTTCCGCCTTCGAACAGAGCCTGCTGGGCACCGCCTTCAAATTGTGGAGCGCCTTGCGGGCCGATCATGCAGAAGAGTTCCGCGATCCGCAGGCCGTGCTCGACGTGCTTCTGGCCCTGGAGCGGCGCGAAGGGGAGAAGAAGCTCGCGGAAATCGTCCTCAAGCTGGAAGTTGCCGGCGGCGAGGCCGACCTAAAAAACTCCGCTGGCCGGCCCGCGACGCCGCCCTGACGCCCCGCGACGGCGAGCCCCTGTTCGGCGGCTGGTCGGCCTTTTACCAGTTCTTCTTCGAGCGCTACCACTGGACGCTGGAGGAAGTCAACGCCTGTCCGATATATCTGGCGTGCATTCTCCTGGGAGCCGTTTCCCCGGACCACGCCCACCTGCGGATGACCTTCAAAGACACTTTGCGCTACTATGCCGACGACGAAAAAACCATGCAACTCCTGAGCACGATCGGAAACCGCCATGGCCTTTGATCTGGCAACCGCCTTCTTGCAGTTGGAGACCCGCGGTTCGGGCATGCTGGGCGCCGCCCGCTCGCTGGCCGACACCCTCCACGGCGCGGCGCAGGCCAGCGGCGGTTTGCCACGGCAGCCAACCGCGGCGCAGCGCCGCGGCATGCCGCACTCAATGACGAGTCTTTCCGGGCTGGCGGCGCGAATGCAGCAGGAAGCCGTCCGCCAGGACCTCGACCGGCAGACGTTGGCGGCACAGCAAGCGGCCAACGAGCATCTAGAAATCCTGGCGGCCTGCGCCGGAGGCAATGCCATGCGTGTGCAGGTAGTCGGCAGCCAAACCGGACAGTGGTAAAGGAAAACTCATGCCCCCTCCCTTCGGCCTCGTATCGATGAAACGCACGCTCAGCTACGCCAACGGCTGGCAGGGCGAAATGGTCTATTGCCTCCCGCAGGGCGAAGTCGACGCCCACGTCGCGGCCAACTACCTCGATGCCTATCCCGGCGACGCCTATCTGCACGTCGCCCAGATCAACGACGAGCCGTGGATGGAGGGCGACGTGGTCCAGCCCAGCGGCATGTCCAACGCCCGCAAGCTGACCTACAGCTTCGCCCTGGATTACCTCGCCGTGCCCTGGCCGGACCAGATCGTCCAGCCCAGCTATCTCAGCGGCACGACCCTCCGCTTGGAAACCAAGCTCAGCGGGCAGTTTCTCACCTTGCCCGCCCGGGCCTTCCAATCGGGGGGCACGTTTGCGTCGGCGACGAACCCGGACGGCTCGCCGTACGCGGGTCCGCCGATCACGCCGCCCCCGCCCCCGCCCAACAGCAACAACCGCCTGCTGATCCCGCTGATCGACTTTCTGGTCGAGTGGGACCGCGTGCAGGATATGTCGGTCTTGGACTGGGACGCGGAGATCGGCTGCGTCAACGAGTCCGAATTCATGGGCTGCGAGCCGGAGACCCTGCTCCTGGAGGGCGTGAGCCTGGCGCCTTCGTTCGTGCTCAATCCCACGAATCCGCACGCCATGAAGGCCACAGTCCAATTGAAGAAGCGGCGGATCGTCGCCGGCGGAAACGTCTACGGCTGGAACCACGACTACCTTCCCAATCCGCCCGGCTGGGTGCGCGTGCTGATGGCCGACGGCACGCCAAGATATGAAACGGCCGACTTCACCGACATGTTTACGTAGCAAGGCAGGCACGCTAGCGCAGTGCCGGCAGCTTGTTTCCGCCTGCTTACCAACCATCTACTCCCCCTCTCCCCTCAGTTCTTGTCCCCATGCCTTCCCGACCCCATCTCCCTCTTCCGGGCACGCCAGTTTTTCCTATCGGCCGCAATTCGCTCCGCGGCGTGATGCAGGAGCTCTCAGCGGCCGCGCAGGCAGCGCCCAATGTCGATGTCGGCGGGCCCGTCTCCGCCCTGGCCGGTCCCGGCGGCTTGCAGATCTCGGGCGACGCCGTGCCGCAGTTGGCCCTCTTCCAGATCACCGGCGCTTGGACGCTTGCCGCCGTATCCAACGCGGGCTTCTGGCCATCGGCCTGTGCCCACGCCCCAGGCAGGAAGGTGTTTTACCTTGCGGGTGAAGGACTGTGGCAAACGCTCGACGAAACCGCCGACCCGATCGTCGAAACGATCTGGCATCCCTGCGGCTATCAGCTCGACAGCGGCGACGACGACCGCGATATGCCCGACGGGCTGCAATCGACCGGACAGTTCATGCCGGCGATCGGCGTGGGACAATGGGTCTGGTGCTATTTCGACGAGTGCGCCGGGGCCTGGCAGGCACTGCAAGGCTTCGAGGACATCGTTCGGGTGCAACTTGCCGAGGACTGGTATGCCTGCGGATCGGCAACGGCCAACATCCTGATCGCGACGGCGGGCGCCGAACCATCCAACGACGGCGGTAGCAGCGGACAAGCATGCCCGTGCGTCGAATTCAATACCGGCTACGCAATCACCGTCTACGACCCGCTGGGCACGATTCTCAGCAGCCTGGCGACCGTGCTCGGTGACGGCGACGATTGCAACGGACCCGGATTGATGATTCCCGCCGGAACCTGCGCGGTAGTCAAGCGTTTCGCCGATTCCAACGCCTGGGAGCCGCTGGGGGCTTTTGGACCAGGCTGCAACTGCTCGTCGAGTTCATCATCGAGCTCGTCATCAAGTTCCTCCTCAAGTTCATCATCCAGCTCCTCATCGAGTTCGTCCAGCAGTTCCTCGAGTTCGTCTTCCTCATCGTCGAGTTCGTCATCCGGCACGCAGTGCGCAGCCGTCGGAGTGGAAACCGGCTATCCCGGTTACGATCCCACGCAGATGCAGATGCTCGTGCAAAACTGCGGCTGCTGGCAGTGGATTACCATCGGCGGCTGCACGAGCAGCAGCTCCAGCAGCTCCAGCAGTTCCAGCAGTTCCGGGCAGGGCGTGTCCCAGGCTGTTCCCGCGACGCCGGCGGCGAGGATTCCCGCCCAAGACATGGTACTGATCGATCCTGCGGAGTCGGAGCAGGCGGAGCAACCATGATTCACGTAGATGCGGGCGGAGTGTGGGTGTTGACGGCCACGGGCCAACCGCTGGCGGAGCTGGTCCAGCCGGTGGATCGCCTGCCAGTTCCAGCGTCGCCTCCCGCGCTGCGGCGCATGGCGATTTGTCAGCGCTGCACGGAGCGGCCGCCTGACTGCTGGAAGGCGGTCGAATACGGCTGCGCGGCGGAGTATCAACGTGCCGCCCGCTCCGCGGCGGAAACGGGCGAGTGCCCTATCGGAAACCTTGAAGCCAACTACGCTGACAATTAACAACTGCGTACTGAGCACTGAAAACCTATGCACATCTTCTTCCTCGGCTATCCCGGCTCCATGGGCGGCGCCAACACCGAATGCTGGCACACTGCCAAAGTCTGGCGGCGACCCGCAAGCGGGCGCCCGGCATCGACGTAACGTTCATCCCCACCTGGGGCCGCGATCCGCATTGGGAAAAGCGCCTCGCCGCAATTGGCTGCCGCACGATCCACGCCGGCAGCGCCGACAACCTGGCCGCCCTGCCCGGCTTCCCCGGCTCGACCGTCGTGGGCATGTGCAACAGCCACGTGATGGCTTGCCGCGGGCTACTCCGCGACCTTGGGTGCCGGTTGGTGTGGGTCAACTGCATGACCTTCCTCTTCGAGAGCGAGATCCGCGCCTTCCGCCAGCACGGTCCGGCCGAGGCATTCGTGTTCCAGTCGGATTTCCAGCGGGCAGAACTGGAAAAGGTCTTGCCGGCCTTCGGCTATGATCCGTCGCAGGGCCACACGATCCGCGGGGCCTTCGCCTTCGACGAAATCCCATTCCGGCCCAGGCCGCACGCCGCGGGAGAGGAGTTCCACATCGGGCGACTGGCCCGGCCTGACCTCGACAAATGGAGCTCGAACCACTGGCACATTCTGGCCCGCGTGCCCTACACTGGCCGGCGGGCGGCGGCCATGGGTTGGACAATGCAGCTTGCGCGGAAGTGCGGGCCGCCGCCGCCGTGGGCCGAGACCTTCGCACCGCAGCAACTCACGGTGCCGGATTTCCTCGCCCGTTGTCACGCCCTGCTGGGACTGAACGGCGGGGCTCGTGAGAACTGGCCGCGGATCGGGCTGGAAGCCATGGCCGCCGGGGTGCCGATCGTAGCCCAGAACGCCTGGGGATGGCGGGAAATGATCATCGACGGCGAAACGGGCTTTCTCGCCGCTGACGACGAGCAGATGGCCTACCGTCTGGCCCAGCTTGCCTACGACGACGATCTGCGGCGGTACATGATCGCCGAGAGCTACGACTACCTCAGGGAACTGGCCGACCCCGAGCGCATCGGACGGCAATGGCGGGAAGTGCTGGGATGATCGCCCTTTGCATCATCGCCACAGGAAAATACACGCGGTTCCTGCCTGAAGTGCTCGAATCGGCGGGGCGGTTCTTCTGCGCCGGGCACGAACGGTGTTTCTTCGTCTTCACGGATTCTGAATTTCGTCATTCGTCATTCGAGCTTTGTCATTTTCCTGCATCTCCCGAGCCCTGGCCGGGCCCCACGCTGCACCGTTACCGCACGCTTTGTGCGCGGAAAAATCGTTACGCGACTGCCAATTCGTTTACTACGTGGATGCCGACAGCCGATTCGTGAGGCCGGTGGGCGACGAAATCTTCGGCGACCTGGTGGCAACCGTTCACTATGGTTTTTGCGACTCGCCCGCGAAGGACTTTACTTACGAGTACCGCCGCACGTGCCGCGCTTATGTCCCTCCGCAGCAGCGCGGTCGCGCCCGGCACTATTACTGCGGCGGTTTTCAAGGCGGTGCCGCGGCGACGTATTTGGCTGCCACGCGCGTGATGGACGCGGCGATCGCCGACGACGAGCGCCGCGGAATCGTCGCCTGGTGGCACGACGAGAGCCACTGGAACCGTTATCTCATCGATCATCCACCAACGGTCGAGTTGAGTCACGAGTACATGTGCCCCGAGCCCTGGCGGCCCGAGACGCAGCGGATCGTGATCGTGGGAAAAGACAATCGAGAACTGCGAAGTTAAAACTCAAGATGGAAACTCCCTCACCGACCTTGCGTCGGTGGAGCAAAGGGCTGAACAGCTAGGGACCCTTCCGCCATGCCTCGCATCCTCATCGGCGCCCTGTCCGGCTGGAAGTATCAACAACGGCGCCAGCGCTGCCTTTCCACCTGGATGGCCGACGCCGATCGGGCCGGCGTGCAATCGGTCTTTCTCTTGGGCTGCCCCGCGGCCGTCGTGCCGGAGCGAATCGGCGCGCATGCCTTGGCCTGTCCTTGCCCCGACGATTACACCAGCCTGCCGCAACGCACACTTTGGTTCTGCCGCTGGGCATTGAACGGAGACTGGGACTATCTCTTCAAATGCGACGACGACACCTACATTAGCATTCCGCGGCTGTGTGGTTACGATCCCAGCGGGCGGGACTACGTGGGCGCCGAGTGGCGGCCGGGGGTGGGCTACGGCAGCGGCGGCGCCGGCTATTTCCTCAGCCGCCGTGCGGCCCAGATCGTTGCCCAACGGTTATCGCCGCACAAGACGGGCGCCGAGGATTTGCTCGTCGGCCAGGTGTTGCGCGCGGCCGGCATGGCGATATCGATCGAGCCGCGGCTGGTCCCCTTCGGCTCCCCGGTGCATCGGCCGAAGAAGGCAAACGACCTGATCACGCTGCACGGCGTCGAGGCCGACGCCTTCCTGGCCGCACACGCCGAGACGGGGCTGGCGGCTTTCGCCGAGGTCCCTTCCGCCCTTCGGGAGAAGGGCAGGAGGTGATGGCGATGCCGTAGGCATTCTAACGCGTAATCTGCACTTCTTCACTGCGGCTGGCTGCCTGCGTCGTCCCCGGTTGCTCCATCGGCACAAACTCGTACATCTCTACCTGGTCGACGCACTTCAGCGTGCGTTCCTGCACGAAAAACGTCAGGGGATACTTTTCGCGCCCGACAAGCCGATACTTGGCCTCCATCGAGCGGAGCCAATCCTGGAACCTGGCCTCGTCCTGATCCGTGACCGTCGAGGGGCGGAATCGGGCGCAGCGCAAGGGATGCTCCACCGAAAGCTGCTGGAGCTGCGGCGGCTGGTGCTGGGCCAATCGTCGCGAGTAGATCCGCTGGTTGCAGAAATAGACCGATGCCAGATCGTCGCCGCCCGGCGCCGCGGAAACCGGCTGCTTCAAGTCGCTGCTGACGCAGACCAGTTCGGCGCCGAGCGACTTGTCGGTCCAGAACCAACGGGCGAAGTCGCGGTTGCGCTGCCAGCAGGTCTCTTTGTAGGGCTTGAGGAAGTCGCGGACCGAGGCGATGCCGCCGATCGATGCCAGGACCGCCAGGGCGACGACCGCGGGGACGGCCGCCGTGCGGAGCCCCGGTTTCAACTGGTTCGCACCGGCCGGCCGCCGGAAGATTGGGCTGCGGGCGATGAGCGAGAGGGTGGCCGCGCCGCCCAGCCCGGCCAAGAGGCAAAAGATGGGCGCCATGAAAAGCATGAAACGCGGGTGGACGCCGTAGGGATAGGCATGCAGCGCGGCGGCCGTAAAGTTCAGTACGATCGGCAGCGCGAACAGCGCAAGCAACCACCAGCGGCGACGGTGGATCAATATCCCCAGGCCCACGAGCCAGAAGAGCGTCGTCAACGAACTGGCCCCCCGCGCACCGCCGGCCGGATAGGCGAAGGCCTCGCCGGTGTGACTGTCCAAGAGGAACAGCGCCATCTGCTTTGCCGAATGCAAGGGAGGAAAGCCCGGTTCCCAAATCTTCTGCATTTGCGGACCGGCCATTGCAAGCTGCGCCCGGGCGGAGGCGAAGAACAGCAGCGCCGCCGCGCCGACCACCAGAACGTTCACGCCCAGCCATGCCAGCCACTGCCGCCCGCTACCGCTGCGGAACAGTTCGATGACCATCGCCAGGCTGATAACCGGCACAATGAACATCGCCGGATAGGAGAGCATCACGGCCAGCGGCATGGCGATGGCCAGGCCCCAGAGCCAGCGAGTCTGCTCGCGCTGGCCGCGCCAGCGGACTAGCAGCACCAGCAGCACCAGGGAGACCAGCATGTCGGAGCCGTAGGGCTTGGCCTCGGCCGAATAACGAATGAGCGGATAAGCGACGGCGAAAAGGGCAATCGCCATCAGCCGCGTCATGCCTTGCAGCAGGCGGCTGGCAAGGTCGCGGAAGAGCAGCAGGCTGGCGAGCGAGCCCAGAAAAACGTACAGCCGCAGTGAGTATTCGGAAAAGCCACAGATCATAACGAACGTCTTCTGCACCCACAGATACAGAAGCGGCGCGACCTGGCGGTAATCCAGCGCCTGGAGTAACTCCAGGTATCCACGGTCGAGGTAATTGTGGGCCAGATAGGCTTCGTCAGGCCAGAGGGGGAAGTCGAGGAGAAAGCGGATCGAGCGAACCAGGACTCCGAGGGCGATGAAGGCCCAGGCGAGCCGCGCCAGGCGAGCCGCGCCAAACATTTCCGTGGCGGCGGGAAACGGGTCAAGCGGTGTAAAGCCTTGGGCCGGCTTGCGTGCGGCAGGCCGTGGCGTTTGCTCCGCGGCCGGCGCGCCAGCCGGATCCAGGTCCCCAGACAGTTCCGCCCCTCGCCGGTTCCTTCGTCCCATGACGCCCTCCATGCACACTGATAGATGATGATTGCAAGGCCCGATGATTTCGAGTGCGCCGCATGGTAACGAACTGGTCGGCTTGGGTCCAGACGAGTCTGTCGGCGCTCGGCGCTCGTAGTCCTGGCTTTAGCGGCAATCCCCGGCTAAAGCCGGGACTACGAGCGTTTGGGTAAAGTTTTCCGATTATTCCGCCGATAACGACGCCGCAAGACTCTCTTTTCCAAGCGGAACCCTTCGACGCAGGCGGTTATGGACTTTCCGAGAATGCCGGACTTCGCGTGGGCAAGGATACTAACCCGAAGCAAGGGAACGGCTTACGGCCCTCGCTTGCGCTTTGGGTTAGTATTGGGCCGGCGGATTACGACCACGCTTCGCGCCGCACGTGGCTGGCTCGATCGTCTCGCGCGGCGGCAACTGCTGGTCGTGGCGCTGGTTGGCCTGCTGGGCTTTCTCGCCCCAGCGGCCTTCTGCCTGCGGGGCATTCCCTGCCCAAATGTGCACGATGAATTCAGCTACCTGCTGGAGGCCGATACCTTCGCTTCAGGGCGGCTCGCCAACCCGCCGCATCCTTTCTGGCAGCATTTCGAGAGCATGCACATCATTCAGCAGCCATCTTATGCGGGCAAGTATCCGCCGGGCCAAGGCCTGGTGATGGCCTTGGGGCAATGTCTGACGAGCTGTCCAATGGTGGGCGTGTGGATCGGCTTTGCGGCGGCCTGCGCGGCGACGACATGGCTGCTGCAAGGCTGGCTGCGACCCCGCTGGGCCCTCCTTGGAGGAGTGCTGGCTGTGCTCTGGCTGGCGCCGACCTACTGGGGCCATACGTACTGGGGCGGGGCCGTCGCGGCCTGCGGCGGCGCACTGCTCTACGGGGCCTTGCCGCGGATCGTGCGGCAGCGCCGCTGGTGGGCCGGCTTCCCGCTGGGCCTCGGTCTCTCGATCCTGATGTATACTCGCCCCTACGAGGGCCTTTTCGCCAGCCTGCCCGCCGCCGTAGTGCTGTTTGTCTGGCTGGTACGCATGGGATGGCGCAGCGCGGCAACTAGTGGCCTGCCGGCTGTGGCGGCCATCGCAATCGTCGTGTTGCCGGCGGTCGTCTGGCAGGGATTCTATAACGTCGCGGTGACGGGCGATCCGCTGGTCATGCCTTACAAAGTTCACGACGCCGCCTACGCGGCCTGCCCGACTTTCCTCTGCCAATCGGTGGGAACGGTGCCCCAGTACCGGCATCCGGAACTGGCCGATTTCCACGTCGGCTGGGAAAGACTGCGATTTCTTCAGAAGCATGCGTTTTATGGGCTGAATGGCAGTTTGTTTACGCGGTTGATGAACTTCTTGGAGTTCTTCGTCGGCGGAGTTTTCGTCCTGCCGCTGGTGGCCTTGTGGCGAAATTGCCGCGACCGCTGGCTTTGGCTGGCGGCCGCGGTCTGCGGCCTGGTCTTTCTGGCCTTAACGCAGACGGTGGATCTTACTGCCCACTATGCCGCCCCAGTCACCGCGCTGGTCTTCGTGCAGATTGCCGCTGGCATGCGAGTCCTCAGCAGCTGGCGGTGGAAAAACCTTCCTGCCGGCCGCTGGCTCGCAGCCGCCGTGGTCGCCGTGTGCGTGTTCGAATTCGCCATGCCCTTGAGCCGAGTGTGGCAAACGGGCTTTTACTCGAACTTCGGCAACGCGCGGCAGCAGATTATGCAGAAGTTGGAAAGCGACGGTCAGCGCCACCTCGTATTCGTGCGCTACTCCGCAGACCACGACTGTCACCGTGAGTGGGTTTACAATCGGGCCGATATCGACGCCGCGACGGTGGTCTGGGCCCGCGAGATCTCGCCCATCGAAGATCACCGACTGCGGGACTATTACGCGAACCGCAAGGCGTGGGTGGTCATCGCCGATGCGAAGCCGCCGCGCCTGCTAGCCCTCGATGATGCCGCGCTGGCCGCCTATCGGCGACGTCCGAATCCTTATCGGCTCGAGGAAGCATCGCGCGTCACGCCGGTAGTGCGGTAACCCATTGCTCCGTCTTGCGGAGAATTCTCGCCTTGCCGCGATTGCAGACGCAACGATATTATTCTAAGCGGGGCTGATATCACAGCGTTTTGATCGCGGAATGGATCGCGCAGCCGCAGAAAAGAGCATTCATGGAATCTTGGCAGGCACTGCTGGAGGCCCCTCGCACCGACTTCCCTCGCGGTCCGGCACCGAAGACCCTGCCCAGCCGGCCTTGGATGGCCTTGCTGCTTTTGGCCGCCTGCTTAGTCCCACGCTTGGTGGCGGCATGGAACTGGCACGATCTCTGGGGCGACAGCCTGGACTATCGCTATGCCAGCCTGTGCCTGGAGAAAGGCGATTTCGAGCAGGGCTTCGCCGAGTTGGGGCTGAACGTCTACCCCCTGCTGCTGATTCCCTTGCGGCACTTGGGAATCGACTGGGAGATCAGCGGAAAGTACTTCGGCGCGATCGTGGGCTCTCTGACCGTCGTGCCGCTTTGGGGCTGGTTACGGCGGATGTTTGATGACCGCGTGGCCGTCATCGCCTGCCTGATTTACGCCTTGCACGGAAAACTGATCGCCATTTCGCCGCTGATCCTTCGCGACGCGACGTTCTGGTTTCTCTTTGTCCTTGCCCTCAATTGTCTATGGCAGGCGGTGGCCGAGATACGGATCTGGCGGTTCGCCGTGGCCGGCCTGGTGATAACGCTCGTGGTCCATACGCGAACCGAAGGCTGGCTGGTGCTGGTTCCCTTGGCGGGCTGGGCCATATGTCGCTGGCCCTCGGCCAAGGGCCGGCGGATCTGCCTGGCAGCCGGTTGCCTGCTCTCGATCGCCCTGGTTCCGGCAGCGGTGGCTGCGGTGAATTTCACCTGGCTCCGCGACAATCCTCGCTGGGAATTCTTCCGCACGACCCATGTTAAGGTGGCGCTGGACTGGTGGAATTCGATCACAGGAATGCACCTCTCCCCGCTGAAATCCGGACACACCGATTCGACGCGAGACCCGGACGTGCAGTCGATCCAACGGGCGATGACCGGCGCGGCGCGGACCAATGCCTCCGGCACGCTCCGTGAGGCGGAGGCGCCGTTCACCTCGATCGTGGTGCCTCCCGCCGTGCCGCCTGAGCAAGCGACGCCTGGTTGGATCTTGACGCTGAAGCTCCTGGAGCGATTGGCCAAGGGTTGCACGTGGGTGGGAGGCGTCCTGCTGCTGGTCGGAGCGGCTTGCGGGTGGCGAATCTTGCTGCGGCCGGAGCACCTGGCCGTGTTCGGCATGAACCTGCTCTTGTTGCTGGTGGCGCGGATCCGCTATTGGAGCTTCGGCCTCGATTTGCGTTACTTCATGCCGATCGTGATCGTCGGCACCCCTTGGATGGCCCTGGGCTTGCAGTATACGATCTTCGGCCTCGGGCAACTGCTAGCGCGGCGAGGATGGGCCTCGCCGCGGGTCGTGGGTGCGGTTGCCGCCTGCGTGGTCGCCGGCGCCGTGGCGGGAAGTCTTCTGGACGGGCCGATGTCGGCGGCCGCCTATATGCGCAAACATGCCGACGTGGGGCGATGGATCTACCGCCGCGCAGGTCCAGACCCCGCCATCGCCGGCAATCTCGACCACTTGAAATTGGATACCTACTTCTCGCACGGCCATCTTGTGGGCATATTCTGGCCGCGCGACTGCCTGCTCGTGCCGCTGCCGCCGGCGCTGACGGAGCGACTGGCCGATGTCGTCGTGCTCTGGAACGAAGGCAATATCGACGCCCGGTATCTCCCCGCGATTGAAGAGCGGATCAACTACTGCGGCTATCGCCGCATCGATGCCGCCGAATTGCCGGCCGGTCCCGACGAGTTGATGGTGTTCGTACGGTCTTACTGACGCTGCGTTCGATTGCGGACGTGCATCAGCCCACAGGTCGCGGCAATCGCAGTGACGAAGACCGCCAATATGACAATAGGTCCCATTGTATTTCCCTCCTCGGATTGCATTTGTACGGTAAAGCGTAGGCTTGAACATGCTTCGCGGCACCCGCTCGCGGGTCGCTTCCGGCAATTCAAGCCAAGTCCTCGCCGGAACTAGTAGGCAAGCTTGTTCCGGTCTACTGTGCTCCGCATCAAGCGCCTTGCCGGACCGCGGGACGAGCAGGAGCGTTCGAGACCGCGTCCTGCCCGCGCTCGCTGTCGTCCTTGTCGGAGGCCAGTTGGCTTCGCAGCATCCACCAGACGGTCAGGGTCACGGTGACCAATGCCATGCCCAATGCCGGGCCGAGGAGAAAAAGGAATATGGCCGCGCCCACCAATCCCGCCGCGCCAGCCGATGTGAGAATAATGTCGTTACGTGTCGCCGCGTCCGCTGGTTTCCACGGGCTCGATTCTTGTCCAAAAAGCTGATGGCGTATGGCAATCGACAACATAATTTGTCTCCTTGGTAAGTCGCAGCGCTTGGGCGTCTGTTGTCCAATGCAGCTCGGCTGGCGACTGGGAAGGTGCAGATGGCATGCCGGAGGCGCGATGGCGCACGGGCACGGGCGAGGAATGAGGCGCAAGTTCCATATACACAATAGTTTGGGCATGGACATTCAGAGAATCGCCCTCTTGACAGGCGCCATTGCTGCCCAGCAAGCACTTGCAAATTGCAAGTCGCGTCTGGCACCTTGCGATACCGCTTCCCGTGACGGCCGCAGTCGCTCACTGACTTTGCTGACTGGTAACGACTTGCGCTCATCACTGTCGCCAGCGACACACCGCTCGCTCAAAGCCCCAGCGGCGGCTTGCCCGCATGTGCCTGGGCGGCAGCCTCGGTGTTCCGCCTCCTCCAGGCCCCGGTTACCTGCCACGCTGGGCGAAGTGCGGATTCACAACCTGAACCTGGGCGAGGCCATGGCAGTTGCGATCCCCAGTTCGCGTGCCGCCGCGACGAACGGCGCCGAGAAAAGGCGGCGGCCAACGAATTCAATAGTCCATCTTCGCGAACTGCCGTTCGGCCGCAATCAGGATGTAGAGGGCGAACAGCAGCGAAGTCAGTACGGAGAGGCCCAGCGATAGCCCGGTGGTGTGCTGGAGGATCGGCTGGAAATACTTCTGGGCACCGAGGGTGTCGAAGGTCAAGCAACTCAGATCGACAGGTTTGGGCAAGATCCAGTAGCCGACGTCGGACAGGCGGACTACGAACGTGGAGAACTTGCCGCAGCCTGCCACGTCGGCGGCCGCCGCCACCGCGTGCCGGCCGAAGTTCATCGCCCAGCAAATGCCCCAGAAGGCGATCGATCCGAAGACGCAAACCACCGTGCTGCGGAAACAGACGGCCAACAGCAGCGACACGGCAAAAAACACGGCGAATTGGAGCAGCAAGAGGGGAATACTCAAGAGATACGTTGCATCCCAGACTCCCGTGCGCAAGGCCAGGGCAAGCCACGTCCCGCCGACGAAGTAGACGGCCTGGGCCGCCACGAATGCCAGCACGCCGAGGTACTTGCCGCTCAACAGCACCCACCGCGGGACCGGCTTCGCCAAAAGTACAGCCACCGCTTGCGGCGCCAGGAAGCCCGGCAGGAAGCCGGCCGTCCACACCAGCGTCAAAAGCAGGCCGAGGGTGTCTGCCACGCCGGCGGCGAGGATCAGCTCAACGAAATGGACGGTCGCCGGGATGTCGCGGGCTACGGCGATGCGGATAGCGCCGAAGGCCAGGCTGAACGTGCCGTCGGCCACGGCGACGCCCGACTGTTGCAGCTTGTGGGCGTTGTGGGCGTCCTTGTCGAAGCGCGGCAGGAAGTCGGGCTTCTCGCCCGGCGCGGCCAGCGTGGCAGGCCCGCTGGCGCCGGCGCCGAGACAGCCGAGAATGCAAATGGTGCTCAGCCCAACCAAGAGCCAGCAAATGCCGCTGGCGATCGACTGGCGGAAGGTGTCTTTGACGAGCCGGAAAATGGCCGAGAGGGTTGTGGTGACGTTCATTGCGCGGCTCCCGCGTAAAGGGGCGCGAGGGCTTCCTGCAGGGCGTCGCCGTCGCCCAGGCCCGGCGGCTGACCGGTGAGGTCGGCGAGCGGTCCGTGGAAGACGAGTTGTCCCCCGCGGAGCACGGCGGCCTCGTCGCAGAGCCGGCCGACTTCGGCCATGGAGTGCGAGACGAGAATGGCCGTCTTGCCCTCGGCCTTGCGGCGGAGAACGATCTCGTACAGCAGCTTGCGGGCGGAGAGGTCCATGCCTTCGGTCGGCTCGTCGAGGACAAGCAGTTGGGGGTCATTGACCAGGGCCTGGGCCAAGGCTAGCCGTTGGAGCATGCCTTTGCTAAACGCCAGGACCGGCTCGCCCGCGCGGTCGGCAAGGCCGACTTCGTCCAGCAAGCGAGGAATCCTCCGGGCCAGGTCCCGCCGCGAAACCAAGGAAAGGCCGCCGTATGCCTCGAGGAACGCCCGGGCCGTGAGGTAGCGGGGAAAGGCGGGGTTCTCGTGCATGTAGCCCACCTGGGCCAGCGTGCCACGACAGCTCAAAGGGCGGCCCAGTCGCATTATCGTGCCCGCCGTGGGAAAGCAGATCGAGAGCAGGGCCTTGACCAGCGTGGTCTTGCCGGCGCGGTTGGGGCCGAGCAGTGCAAAGACGCTGCCGCCGCGGATCCTAAAGCTCACGTCGCGCAGGGCGTGGATCGCACGCCGCCGCAACAACCCTGCGCGGTAGGTCTTGCTGACGTTTTGGAACTCGACGATCGGTCGGGTCATAAAGAACTACCTTGCGTGGTTGGCTTACTGGATCAGCGACACCTGCACGCCGTCCTGGAGGATCGTGCCGATGGCCGTCTGCAGGGACGAAGCGTAGGTGCTGGCGGTGCCGTTGATGATCTTCCAGGCGGGCAGCGAGTTGTTGGAGCCGTCGAAGACGTTTCCCGCCCGCTGCATCTGGTAGAGCGTACTCAGGCCCGCCGCATCGATGATCTGCCCGAAAGCAATGCAATGCAACAACAGGGGCTTCGATCCGGTGCTGTACCCCGACGACGAAGTCTGCGCAGACAACTGGTTCACCAGCGAGAGGATTTGCGTCACCAAGGCCGAGGCGTTGTCGCTGTAGCCGTTGATATTGCTGGGATACTCGCTCGTCGACGGGCTGGCCTGATTAAAGCGGATCTTGTAGTAGCAGTTATTGGCGCCGCCGCTGACGAGGGTGGCCTGCGCGGAAGTGTTCGGATCGCCGTCGGTTTCGAAAATCACAATCTTCTGTGCGCCCGCGCGGCCGCCGCCGCCGGCGTCGTTGGACAAGACGGCCGGCAGTGTTGATGTGTTGTAGTTCAGCAGTGCCGAGTTGCCGCTGAACTGGTTGTAAGCCAGCATTAGTGCCATGGAATAGCAGGTGCCCCCCATCGCCCGCGGCACTGTCAGGTTGTTGGAATCGTAGGGGCTGACCGTGGCGCTGGGGTTGCCGACGGTCGCCTGCGGGTACCAGAGCGAGTCGGTGAGCGTGGAGAAGCTCTGGCTCAGCCCCACCACCGGCCGATTGAAGCGGTCGGCGCCGGTGTCGTTGGCGCCGCTCAAGGGAGTGCTGAACATGATCAGCGAGACCTGGTCGTTGGGGTGGTTGTTCTGCATGTCGTTCAGCGCCGCCTCGACGCCCAGCTTGCATTCGTAGGTGGGTGATTCGTGGCAGGTGCCCGGCCACCAGCAGTAGCGCGAGCAGTCGTTGCCGTAGCCCGTGTACCAGAGGTTGTAGTTGCCGAGGAAGTCGACCATGGTCATGGGGCCGAACCAGAAGCTGAGGGTCGGCCGCAAGGGATTGTCGCCGTACTGCATGTAGGGCGCGGGGTTCCCCGAGAGGTTGTTGCGGGGCGTGATCTGGGCCGTGCCCCACTGGAAATCGTTGCCGTAGCCGGTCAGGCCGTTGGAGCCGTTGCTGATGACGACGTACTGGTTGGAACTGACCTGCATCACGCCCAGCACGTAGTCGATGTAGTCTTTCCAGAAACGCTGGTTCAGATCGGTGGGCGGCCAGGTCGAGGTGTTGATCGAGCTGGGGATCGAATTGTAATAGAGGATGCGGCCCGACTGCAATTGCGAGGGGAAGACGCTCGGTCCCACGTTCTGGATGAAGTTCAGGATCGCTGTGTAGTTGATCTGGTAACCACCGCTGCTAGGGGCCTGCCAGTTGCCAGCGCTGTTGCCCCAGCCGCCGCCGGTGCTCCAGAGCACGCTGTTGTCGGGCGAGCCGCCGGAGAACGTGAAATACGTGGAACGCCAATCCTTGGTGGGATCGGGCGGCCAATAGTAGAAGGTCTTGCCCCAGTAGCCCGGCCCTTGCGTGTAGCCCTGGAAGCCCAATGTGCCGGTGGTCATGCCCAAGCCGGCGTATCCCTTGGTCTCAAAGTTCGCATTGTAGGTCGAGTTGCCCGGGTTGCTGATGTTCAGCACCTGGGCCACCGTCTGGGCGTAGGAAGCACTGGTGCCTGAGTTGCTCTTGGCGGGAACGTCGCCGCCGGGCGTGGTGGCGTAGCTCGAGGACGCGGCGGAAAAGGCGGGCGTGCCGCTGCTGTTGGTATAGAAATCCAGAACGACCGGCGGCCGGCCGTCGGACGAGGTGCAGGAAATGTTGGCGTTTCCGTAGGGCCACGAGGCGGCGGCAGCCGGCATGCCGGTCGTGGCGCTGCCGGCGGAATACTGCCCGAAGACCGGTACCAGCGTGTCCTGGTTATTGCAATTGCGGTTGCCCGAGTAGGGCGTTCCCAGCAGGCTGTAGAACCGCATCGAGCCAGAAAAATCAAGGATCACGCAAACATCGCGGGGGCGGAAGGCGGCCGTCGACGTGGCCTGGAAGTTCGGCAGCGTAAAGTGGAACATCCTGCCGAAGCCGAGGTTGCTCTGCAGGTTGGCGGTGATGCTGGCCTGGACCAAGTCCCAGTTGCCCGAGGTGAGCGTCGAGGGAAACGTCCCCTGGAACTGCTGGGCCGAAGAGCTGTAGGCGTATTGCCCGATGTTGACCGTGAGCTGCGAGTTGCTGAGCATGGTTCCCAGCACGTCGTTGTTGGCGATGGCCGTTTGCGCGGCGGGCAGAACCCCGTTGTAGTTGTTGAGGTTGCTGCTATTGCTCGTGTTGCCGTTCAGCGCCCGGCAACCGGCCAGCGCCGCCGCGTCGGCTGCGTCGCGCAACTGGGTCTGCGCCACCGTGAGCATGCCCAGGTCAATGGCAAAGGCCATCATGGCGAAGATGGGGATCATGGCCACCGCAATGAGCACGAGCACTGCGCCGCGGCGGGGTGGCCGACCCATCCTTCTCCGCCGTACGCCCGCGAAACATCGGCGTTGAAAAGGGCGCGCATGCTGGCCCGGCCTGCCATCGAGGGCAGGAAAAACGAAAGAACCGTAGCCATTGGTTGTCGATATCAGTTGATGCATGGTCAGTTTGCCTCGCTGCGACGCACAGTGGTGAAGGTCATAGTTTTCGTCGAAGGCAGACCCAGGTACTTGCTGGGCACGAAGCTATAGGTTCCGGTCAGTTGAACGCAGATGTATTGGCCGATGCCCGCATTGGTGAACAGGCCAGGGTTGTTGCCCTGGCTGTCGGCCACAGCGTTGCCCAGGGCGTCCGAAAGATAGACGCTGACGCTCGAATTGGTGAGCTGCCGTGTCCCCAGGTTGGCGTTGACGACGTTCGTCACGTCGCTGACGCCGTTGCCGTAGGTTGTGCCGCTAATGACGATCGGCGAGGTATGCTTGCAGGCATAAGCGGCGCCGGCCGAAACGGCATTGTTGCAGACGTGGACCATGAGGTAATAGCGGCCGTATTCGAACAGCCCGAGGATCACCAGGATCACGACCGGCAATACGAGCGCCGCGTCGATCAGCGCTTGTCCCTTCCGTCTTCGTTTTGCCTGGTGCAATTTCATCGCCGTCAATAGGGTAGCGTGGTACTGATCGTAACCTGGGAGTCGTTCGCCGAGAGCCAATCGACCGTTGCCTGCAATTGCGTGACGCCGGTCAAGTTGAGCCCGGCGAACATCAAGCTACTGAAGGGTGCCCCCGCGGGGATGGTCACAGTCACGCTGAATTGGTCCAGGGGCTGGGCGCTGCCGGGATTGGTCCACGTATCGGAGCTGAGGTTCGTGACGGTGACAACGGCCCCGTTGACCGCCGTGGCGGGCATGCCCGCCGCCGTGAGAAAGTTCTGCACGGCGGTCTGCACGTTGGCCACGGTGACGGTGGTGCCGTTGTTGGTACCACCAGCGGCGACCCGCGCCTTCCCGGGCGGCGTCGCGAACGATCCGTGACATCTCGACCACCTGGCCCACCTCCCACATGGCCAGCATGAGCGTGACCAGGACCGGCAGGCAGACGGCCGCCTCGACGGTCGCCATGCCGCTGCGGCCACAAGCGCGGCGATTCCGCCGGGCAACGCAATTGCCGGTCGGAAAACATTGCTGGTTCGGAGGATTTGCCATGGTCACGGAGTCAATTTGCAGTCTTTGGAGGCCCAGCAACTCGCAACGAGGAGATTTGGGGCTCTATAGGAAATATAGGTCATATTTCCGGCTGGAAAGTCGGCGGCGTCCAAGAAATAGCTACCGAGGCGGTAGATCGCTGGAGAATAGAGTATTAGTACGTACACCAATCAGAATAGGCGGGTGTTTGGCCAGAAAATCTGGCCGCACGCTATCCCAATAATCGAATAATCGCTCTAATCCCACTGAAGAGTTGACAACGCCTTCTCCGCTTCTCTATAATTTTGTCGCTGAAACCTGCCAAAAAACCGGCCGGGCACGTCGCGAACGCCCCGGTCCCCCCCACCCTTGTTTGCCGGAGGTCATGGAATGCAGCCACAGCGGCTCTTCATCCTGGTCGCCCTCTTTGTCCTGGCCACCGTTGTCGCCTACAGCGGCGCGGTGACTCCTTCCAACCCGGCGAAACGCGAGAGCAAGGTCAGCTTTAGCAAGCAGGTCCGGCCCATTTTGCAGGCCAATTGCTACGGCTGCCATCAGGCGGCCAAGGCCGAGGGGAGCTTCCAGATGACCTCCCGGGAGCGGCTCCTCCAAGGCGGTGAAAGCGGCTCGCCCGCCGTGGTTCCAGGCAACGCCGCGAAGAGCTACCTCTTGGAGATGATTGCGCCGCAGGAAGGCAAGGCGGAAATGCCGCAAGGCCGTCCGCCGCTGGCAGCCGGCGACATTGACCTCATCCGCCGCTGGATCAGCGAAGGCGCCGAAGACGACAGCCCGATAAGCAATCGCCCGCCGGTGGACGGCAACCATCCGCCCGCCTATGCCCGGCCGCCGCTGGTTACCTCGCTCGATTTTTCGCCCGACGGCAAGCTGCTGGCCTTGGCGGGCTTCCACGAGGCCCTGCTTTGGAAGGCCGACGGCGGGGCGCCCGTTGCCCGCCTGGTGGGAATGTCGGAACGCATCGAAACGGTCCGCTTCTCGCCCGACGGCGGAAAGCTGCTCGTCGTTGGCGGCAATCCCTGCCGCGGCGGCGAGATCCAAGTGTGGGACGTGGCCACGCACAAGCTTCTTGCCGCGCAAGCCGTTGGCTTCGACACGCTGTACGGCGGCAGTTGGTCGCCCGACGGCAAGCTCATCGCTGTGGGCGGGGCCGACAACGCCTTGCGAGTCTTCGACGCCAAGAGCTTTCGACAGGCAGTCTACATGGCGGCCCATGACGACTGGATCCGCGGCACCGTGTTTTCGGGCGATGGCAAGTCGCTGTTCACGGCCAGCCGCGACATGACCGTAAAGATGACCGACGTGGCGACGCAACGCTTCGTCGGCAACCTCACGACACACACTCCCGGTGTTCTCCGGGGCGGGATGCAGGCGATCGACAGGAACCCCAAGCGCAGCGAAGTGGTCGTGGGCGGGGCCGACGGCGCGCCCAAGCTCTTCAAGATGGACGTCCAGGCGGCGCCGGCCGATGGCGGCAATCCCAACCAGATCCGCGAGTACGAGGCAATGCTGGGTCGCATCTATGATCTCCGCTTCAGCGGCGACGGTGCGCGGTTCTTCGCCGTCAGCGCCTTGGATGGCCGCGGCGAAGTCCGCGGCTACCAGACCGATAGCGGTAAGACGCTCTGGCGCCTCGACGTGCCGGAAACGGCGATCTACGCACTGGCCGGTGCGGCCGACGGCAAAACGGTGGCCGCCGCCGGAACCGATGGCCGGGTGCGGCTGATCGACGCGGTAACGGGCAAGATCCGCAAGACCTTTTTGCCCGTCACGCTCGTGCCGTCGGCCCATGAGGCGACGCACTGGTTCGCCGGCCCCGACCTTGCCATCCCTGAGCTCGCTAGCACCGGCACGCTCGCTCCGTCCGCGCCGGCGGCCGGCTTCACGCGGTTGGAAGTCGAGCCCGCCGCGATTCACCTGGAAAAGCCGACCGACTATGTGCAACTGCTTGGTACGGGCGTGTCGGCCGACGGCGCTCGAACCGACGCCACGCGGTTGACGCACTGGCGGGTCGAAGGCGCGGTAGGGCAGATCTCGCCGCAAGGCCGCTTTTCGCCGCTGCAAAGCGGCCGCGGCCGCATCTGTGGCGAACTGGCCGGCCTGCGTGTGGAAGTTCCCGTGGAAGTCGCCGCCGGCATCGAAGACTACGCGCCTAGTTTTGTGCGGGATGTCGAGCCGGTCCTTGCCCGGGCGGGCTGCAACGCCGGCACCTGCCACGGCGCGGCGAAAGGCAAGAACGGGTTCAAGCTCTCGCTCCGCGGCTACGACCCCCTGGTCGATCACCGCGCCCTTCGCGACGACCTGGCCTCGCGGCGAATCGATGCGGCCTCGCCCGACGACAGTCTTATGCTCTTGAAGCCCACCGCCGCCGTTCCGCACCTGGGCGGGCGGGTCTTCGCTGCGGACTCGCCCTACTATCGCACCCTGCGGCGCTGGATCGCGGAGGGGGCGCGGCTCGATCTCGCGGTCCCGCGGGTGACGAAGATCGAAATTTTTCCCAAGAACCCGCTCATCGAGGCCATCGGCGGGTCGCAGCAGATGCGCATCGTGGCAACCTACGCCGACGCCACCACCCGTGACGTGACCCGCGAGGCCTTCGTCGAAAGCGGCAACACCGAGGTCGCCGTCGCGGACAGGCAGGGCGTGCTCACCGCCGTGCGGCGCGGCGAGGCCCCCATCCTCGCCCGTTTCGAAGGCTCCTACGCAGCCACCACGCTCACCGTGATGGGCGACCGCCGCGGTTTCGCCTGGCGGCAGCCGGAAACCTGGGGGAAGATCGACGAACTGGTCGCCGCCAAGTGGCAGCGGATGAAGATCCTCCCCTCGGACGTTTGTGGCGACGCCGAGTTCCTGCGGCGAGTCTACCTCGACCTGATCGGCTTGCCGCCGACCATCGAGGAAGTGCGGGCTTTTCTCGCCGATCGCCGCGATACCCGCGCCAAGCGCGATGCGGTGATCGACTGCCTCATCGGCAGCGACGATTTCGTCGAGCATTGGACGAACAAGTGGGCCAACCTGCTGCAGGTCAACCGTAAGTTCCTCGGGCCGGAGGGTGCCGCGGCCTTTCACAAGTGGATCCGCGGGCAGGTGGCGGCGAACACGCCCTACGACCAGTTCGTTGAAAAGGTCCTCACCGCGACCGGCTCGAACCGCGAGAACCCGCCCGCGTCGTATTTCAAGACCCTCCGCGAGCCGACGGACACGATGGAGGCCACCACGCACCTCTTCCTCGCCGTACGGTTCAACTGCAACAAGTGCCACGATCATCCCTTCGAGCGTTGGACGCAGGACCAGTACTACCACATGGCCGCATATTTTGCCCGCGTGGATAGGAAGGCTGATCCCGCCTCGGGCGACCGCAAGATCGAGGGATCGAGCGTGGAGAACGCCACGCCCCTGTACGAGATCATCGGCGACAAGTCGCAGGGCGAGGTCCTGCACGACCGCACGAAGGCCGTCGCCCCGCCGGAGTTTCCCTTTGCTGTCGCGTATGCCCGTCCTGCCCAGAGCAGCCGCCGTCAGGAGCTGGCCGCCTGGCTTACCTCGGCCAAGAACCCCTATTTCGCCAAGAGCTACGCCAACCGGCTCTGGGGATACCTGATGGGCATGGGCCTCATCGAGCCGTTGGACGACATCCGCGCGGGCAATCCGCCCACCAACCCCGAGTTGCTCGATTACCTGTCGCAGGAGTTTATCGCCCATCATTTCGATATGCGGCACATGCTCCGCTTGATCTGCCGCTCGCGGACCTACCAGCTTGCCATCGTGACCAATCGCTGGAACGACGACGACCGCATCAACTACGCGCACGCGTTGGCCCGCCGACTGCCGGCAGAAGTGCTGTACGACGCCATCCACCGCGCGACGGGCTCGGTCTCGCGGATACCGGGCGTGCCGGAGGGGACGCGCGCCGCATCACTGCCCGATTCCGGCGTCAACCTGCCCGACGGCTTCCTTTCCAACCTCGGCCGGCCGGCACGGGAAAGCGTGTGCGAGTGCGAGCGGACGACCGGCCTGCAACTGGGCCCGGTAATGGCCTTGATCAGCGGACCGACGGTGGAGGCCGCCATTTCGGATCCCCAGAGCGCGCTGGCAAAACTCGCCGTCGGCGAAAAGGACGATTCACAGCTGATCGACGAGATATTCCTCCGCGTCCTCAATCGTCCCGCCACCGCGAAGGAAATTGAATCCGGCCTGGCCGCGCTCCGCGGCCTGCCTGCCGAGCACCAGCAATTGGTCGCCCGTCGGAGCGAATACGAAAAGCAGGCGGCGGTTGTCGCGGCTGCCCAGGATACGCGGCGGCAGCAGGCGATTGCCCGCGGGAAGCAGGCGGTTGCAGCCTGCGAGCAGGCGCTGGGCGTGGCGGTTCAAGAACGGCATCGGCAGGAACGAATCGCCACAGCCGAGGCCGCAGTCCGCGACGCGGAAAAGTCGTTGCCCCAGCGACTGGCCGTCTGGGAGCGG
The DNA here is from genome assembly GCA_963709175.1 of uncultured Planctomycetia bacterium. Classification (GTDB taxonomy): domain Bacteria; phylum Planctomycetota; class Planctomycetia; order Pirellulales; family Thermoguttaceae; genus JANXQG01. Next base: position 221,948 of record CAVPVK010000014.1, on the reverse strand, counting down.
CAGTCGCGACAAAAAACCGTCTGGATCCCGCTCCATGCCAGCGAGCTTTCCGCCACAAACCAGGCGAAGCTCGTGCAAGCGGCCGATCAGTCGGTCGTTGCCGGCGGCCCCAACGGCAAGGCCACGTACATTTTCACGGCCCTAAGCGACCTGTCCAACGTTACCGGGCTGCGGTTGGAAGCACTGGCCGACCCGGGTCTGCCCGCCAAAGGCCCCGGCCGCGCGCCAACGGCAACTTCGTCCTTTCAGAATTCATCGTCGACTGGCATCCGTTGGCCGACTCGAAGAAAACAATCCATATCGCCCTGCAGAACGCCCGGGCCGATTTCAGCCAGGCCGACTATAACGTGCAAACGGCCGTTGGTGGTTCACCGGACAAAGGCTGGGCCATCGCCCCGCAGACTGGCCAGTCCCATACGGCCGTCTTCGAGGCGCAAAACGAGATCACGGCGCCGGGCGTTTTCGTCATTCGCATGGTGCAGAACTTCCCCGACGGTCAACACACGCTGGGGCGATTCCGCATCTCCGTTACCGCCGCCCCGCGGCCAATTGGGCTGGACACCCAGCCGCCCGAGATTGCCGCCATACTCGCCGCGGCCGCTGATCGGCGAACCGACAAGCAGAAGACCGAGTTGCTGGCATACTACCACACGATCGACCCGGAGTTGAAACAACGGACTGCGGTCCTGGCGGCCGCTCAGCAGCCGCTGCCCGTGGACACCAAGCTACGCGCAGCTTCGCGCCGCGCTGGCCGAGGCCAGCCAGCCGCTGCCGCCCGATGCCCGGCTCGAGCAGTTCCGCCGCGACGTTGCCCTGAGCACCGAGCAACTGAAACGCGCCCGGCTTACGTTCGCCCAGGATCTCGCCTGGTCGTTGATCAACAGCCCCGCCTTTTTGTTTAACCATTAACCTGTACGTCAGCCTTTCCAAGCTGACAACAACAGGAACGCATTGCTGTATCGCTAGAGTGATTTCAGCCTGGAAAGGCTGACGTACCAAAGGAGACCGTCATGCTTGCCATACCTGGACAACCCGGCAAAGATCTGTGCGATCGAGGATTGGGCGTTACCCGCCGCGACGTGCTCCGCGTAGGCGGCTCCGGCCTGCTGGGTCTCACGCTCGGCTCGATGCTGCGGCTGCAGGCCGGCGCAGCGGAAGCCGGCGGCGGGCCGGGCTGGGGCAAGGCCAAAAGTGTCATCCTCGTTTACTTGCAAGGCGGCCCGAGCCATCTCGACCTCTGGGATCCCAAGGAAAATGTGCCGGACAACGTCCGCAGCGCCTTCAAGCCGATCTCCACGAAGATTCCCGGCGTCAAATTCACTGAGATCCTGCCCCGGCTGGCGCAGATCAACGACAAATTCACGCTCATTCGCTCGCTGAGCTACACGCCCAACGGCCTGTTCAATCATACGGCCGCCATCTACCAGATGATGACGGGCTACACGACCGACAAGGTCAGTCCCTCGGGTCAGCTCGAGCCGCCCAACCCCAAGGACTTCCCCAATTTTGGTGCGAATATCGTCCGCCTTCGGCCGACCGAGGTGCCGATGCTGCCCTTTGTGATGCTGCCCCGCCCCTTGCAGGAAAGCAACGTCATCGGCAAGGGTGGCACCGCGGGGTTCCTGGGCCGGGCCTACGATCCGTACACGCTCTATCCTGATGGCGACGACATGGACATGAGCAAGATGGACCGCATCCGCATCGACGACCTGCAGTTGCAACCGGAGGTCTTTGCCGAACGCCTGAAGCGGCGTGCCCGGCTCCGCGACGCGATCGACGCTGGCATGCCCGCCATCGACAAGGCCGTGGCCTCCTACAAACTCGACGCCTATTACCAGCAGGCCCTGAACCTGATCGTGTCCGGCCGCGCTCGCGAGGCATTCGCCTTAGCCCAGGAGCCGGCCCAGGTCCGCGATCGTTACGGCCGCAACACCTTCGGACAAAGCTGTCTCTTGGCGCGGCGGTTGATTGAGGCGGGCACCCGCGTGGTCGAGGTCATCTGGCCCAAAGTGGCCAATTCCGACAACCACTCCTGGGACCAGCACGTTGATCTGACGAAGCGGATGAAGAACCAGTCGGGGCCGATGTTTGACACTGGGCTTTCCGCCCTGATCGAGGATCTCGACTCCCGCGGGTTGCTGGCGGAGACCCTACTGGTGGCCGTGGGCGAATTCGGCCGCAGCCCGCAGAAGGGTGTGAGCACGTCCGGCAACGGCAACAGCCCCGACGGCCGCGACCACTGGCCCTACTGCTACACTGGCTTGATTGCGGGGGCGGGCATCAAGCGCGGATACGTTCACGGCCGCAGCGACGCCACCGCCTCAGCCCCGCTGGACAATCCCGTGCATCCCACCGCCCTCTTGGCGACGATCTACCATTCCTTCGGCATCTCGCCCGACACGATCGTTTACAACCATCTCAATCAGCCCCGCGAGTTGGTAAAGGGCGAGGTCGTGACCGCGCTGTTTCGGTGACGGATTTTTTCCGCAAGTTCTTGACCCAGAGCTGCCTCACGGTTCCTTTAGCAAACCGCGAATCCACTCGGCGTCGCGATCGCACAGCGGGGGCTGGAGTTCGACGCGGTAATTGACGGTCAAGTCGTAACGGGCAACGTCGTACACGCTGGCGAAGGCGGCCTGCAGGTCCAGCGACACGTCCGGGTCACCTTGTTTGAGTGGGATGAGAATTGCTGGAAGCGGATCGCGGATAGTCCAACGGTAGACCAGCGCCTTGGGCCGCCGCGGGGAGCGACTTACTATCGCGTAGTAGTCGGCCGCGGGGAGCGGTCCCCTCATGGGCAAGCGGGCCCCGCCGCGCAACAGGTCAAGCTCGACGAGGTGCGACCCGCTCTGTAAGACTTCGTCGCGTTTCCTAAGATACTCCCGTCGCCCGTCGCCGCCCGGCCGCTTGTTTGCCGGCGACAGCGTTTCCAAAACTGTTACCACCTCCATGGTTTCCAGCAGGCGGATCAACAGGTAGGTTTCCCGCCGCTCCTCGGGAACCGGCAATTCGCATTCCAGCGGTTCGAGCTCAGTGGCCGTTTCGACCGCCACCGCCGCACCTGCCGTTTCTCCCGTCCACAGGACGCTCACATCCGGACGACGAAACAGCGGATCGGCCTCACCGGGAGCCTCCACGTAGATTCGCCGTTCTGCGCACGACGTAACGGGGTGCCAGTCGCGGCGACAACGCGTCGCGGATGGCCGCGTACAAACTGTAGTGGAAGTCATCCCATTCCTGAAGCTCCAGAAAGGGGTCCATTCCGGGAAACGGTGATGGCATCGTGCAACCTCCTGACGGCAAGATCTGACAAAACACTCCTGCTTATTTTACCGCGCCGTCCGCTCCCTAGCGATCCGGCCCGAAGCCGCTTCGCCGCCTATTCCTGTATTCGCAAGTCCTTGTTATTAAAGAATTTAGCGAATCGGCGTCAACCTCGCTGTCCTTTCTCCATTGTATTCGTTATACTAGAGAAGTTGAGCGACTTTCTCAGAATGCTGGGAAGCGATCGTTGAGGTCCGCAGTTTCGAGCCTTCCCGGTCATTGCCTCCCAATGTTCTTGGTCATTGAGCGCCGCGAGTGTTTGCGGCGCGATTTGCATGGGTGAAACTGACATTTCGGTTGTTAGTTCTAAGGAGCTGGTGACCCTCTTCGGCACTTGCGATCAGCACGTGCGGAAAATTCGCGAGGCCCTATCGGTTTCTATCTCTGCGCGAGACGGCCGCATCCACGTCGAAGGCGACCAACGGGCCGTTGCCAGCGCTACCCAGGTGCTTGAGGAACTTCAGAGCCGGGCGCAACAACAGGGTGAAATAGCCGCCGAGGACGTCAGCCGGGCCCTCGCCAGCGTGAAAAGCGGCGAAAAAAGTGGTGAGACCGCGATAGCGGCCAAACCGCTAACCGTCTTCACCACCGGCCGGCAGATACGGGCCCGGTCCCACGGTCAGGCCCGCTACATGGATGCCATCGCCCAGCATGACGTAGTGCTTTGTCACGGGCCGGCCGGCACCGGCAAGACCTACCTTGCCGTGGCCACGGCCGTCGCCGCACTGAGGGCCGAGCGGATTCGCAAGCTCGTGCTCGTCCGCCCGGCAGTCGAGGCGGGCGAAAGCCTGGGCTTCCTGCCCGGCGATCTGCAGGCCAAGATCAACCCCTACTTGCGGCCGCTGATGGACGCCTTGCACGAGATGATGGACCACGAGCAGATCGCCCGCTACCGCGAGCAAGACCTGATCGAGGTCATTCCGCTGGCTTACATGCGCGGGCGAACACTGAACGATGCCTTCATCATTCTCGACGAGGCCCAGAACACGACCGTCGCGCAGATGAAGATGTTTCTCACGCGGATGGGCTGCGGCTCGAAGATCGTCGCCTCCGGCGATACGACCCAGATCGACCTGCCGGCGCATACCCGCAGCGGCCTGGTCGATGCCCTGGAGCGGCTGCAAGGCATTGAGGGCGTGGCCTGCGCCGAGCTCGGCCGCGGCGACATCGTCCGCCATCCGTTAGTGCAGAAGATCGTCAACGCCTACGAACACGGTCCGCCCAAGCGGCAAGTCCAGGCCGGAAGCTGAAGTATGGCCAACGGTGGTCAACGACGAACACGGTCCGAACGCGTAGCCGCGCTGGAACTGCCCCCCGGCCGTTGGGAACGGGCGTGGCTCGGCCTTTGCCAGCGCGACGTCCTGGCACGGATCGCCCTGGCGTTTCTCGCCGCCGTGGCCGTCTGCGTGATCATCAAGGCATGGGATCCGCCCTTGCGCTGGCGGACGGGCATGGTGCCCACGCACTATGTCACCGCCCACGTGGAGTTCAAGCGGGAAGACCAGGAGACAACCCGGCAGGCGCGGCTCAAGGCCCGCGAGGAAACTAAGGCCGTTTTCATTCAGGATGTCAAGCCGCTGCAACAGTTGCGGGCCGATCTGCGCAACACCGTTGCCGAGCTCACAAAGACCGAAGCGCTCACGGATACGACCGCCGAGCTGTGGAAGGAATTCCTCTCGCCGGCGGAAAAGAAGGACTTCGCTGTCCCGGTGGAAAAAGACAAGGCGGAAAAGGAGAAGGGAGAAAAAGAAAAGGGCGGCAAAGAGCCCAGGCCGCAACCGCAACTGCTCGCTTTCCAGGAATTCCGCAAGGGCCTTGCCGGCAAAGACAACCTCGATCAACTGGATCAGGCGGCTGCTGCGGCTTTCGCCCCCCTGGAGCAGCATGGCCTGCTGGCCGACCTCAAGGAACAACTCAACGGATTCAACAAGAAGACCATCTCCGTCTACTCGGTAGACAGTCCCTATTCGGTCGAGCATCCGTCGAAGCGGCACGACCTGGAGGTCAGCGAGGTGACGGTCGATCCCCAGGCGATCCGCCAGCGGCTGACGGAAATGCTGCCCTCCAAGGCGATTGCCGACCGCGTTTGGACCTGGTTGGAACCGCGGTTGCTGCACCACACCAAGCCGCTGACCACTTTCACCAAGGACGACAACGCCAGCAAGGCGGCCCAGGACGAAAGCGAAGCCAACGTCGCGCCGATCACCATCGCCTATAGCGCCGGCAACACGCTGGTCAAAGCCGGCGAATCGATCAACCAGGAGAAGCTCGATCTGCTCGGGCTGGAGCGCGAGGCGTTCCTTGCCAAGCGGCCGTGGGCCGACCGCGTCTCGCGCGGCGCTGCGATCTTCTTGGTGGTCTTCGCCATGTTCACGATCTGCGGCATGTACATGCGCTACCGGCAGCGGGGCGTGCAGGCGGAGCTCGATCGTCTGGCCGGCGCCCTGGCCCTGGCCGTGGTCACCGTGGCCGTGGCCGTGTGGGCCGCCGGCGATCCCTGGCGGGCCGAGCCCGTGGGGCTGATCCTCTTTGGCATGACGGTGGCCATCGCCTACCGCTCGGAACTGGCGTTGTTGTTCACCGGCGTCGTCTCCTGGATTGTCGTGCTGGCAATGGGCGCGGACCTGGCAATGTTCCTTCTCCTGTTCGGCACGACTGCCGCCGCCGTCCTGAACGTGGGCCGCATCCGCAGCCGCAGCAAGTTGATCTACGTCGGCCTTTTCGCCGGCTGCGTGGCCGCCGTCCTGGACTTGGCCATGAAGATGATCGACAACCAGCCGTTAGACACCCTGCGGCTGGCCCGCGAGGCCGGCCATCAGTTCCTCTGGGCCACGATGGCCGGCTTCCTCATGACGGGCCTGCTGCCTTTCGTGGAACGCCTTTTCGGCGTGCTCACCGACCTGAGCCTGCTGGAGCTGGGCGATATCACCCATCCCGTGCTGCAAGAGTTGGTCCGCCGCGCCGAGCACCTACAACCACTCGATCACCGTCGGCTCGATTGCCGAGGCCGCCGCCGACTCCATCGGCGCCCGCGGCCTGCTCTGTCGCGTCGGCGCCTACTTCCACGACATCGGCAAGATGCTCAAGCCGGGCTACTTCGTCGAGAACCAGGGGCAAGAAGGCAGCCGCCACGAGGGGCTCGTGCCCGCCATGAGCACGCTGGTGATCATCGCCCACATCAAGGACGGCGCCGACCTCGCCCGGCAGCACCACCTGCCGCAAGCGATCATCGACATGATCCAGCAGCACCACGGCACGATGCTCATGGAGTACTTTTACGACCGCGCCGCCACGCAGCAGGCCGCCGATCCCAACGGCAGCGAGATTGACGAAAATCTCTTCCGCTATCCGGGCCCCAAACCGCAGACCAAGGAAGCGGCGGTGCTGATGCTGGCCGACGCCGTGGAGAGCGCCAGCCGCACTCTGGTAGATCCCACGCCGGGGCGGATCGAGGGACTGGTCGGCGACCTGGCGCAGCGGCGTTTGCAGGCCGGGCAATTCGACGAAAGCGGCCTCACGCTCCGCGAGTTGGGCGCCATCGAACGCAGCCTTGCCCGATCGGTAGCATCGATCTACCATGGGAGATTGAAGTATCCGGATCAACGGTCAGCCTAAGGAAAAAACTCGAAATCCAAATATCGGAATCCTCAACAAATTCAAAACACAAAGTGCCAATGGGCAAAACTGCGGTAGATCACGTGGCAAATCCCGCTTGGCGTTTCTCCGTTGGCGTCATTGACGTCTCTGATTTTGAGCTTGTTCAGGGTTTCGACATGCGGGCTTCGGATTAATGAGTTCCGCCTCCATCAAGATCGAGATTGCCAATCAACAGACATTCCTCTCTCTGGACGAGCGGTTACTGAGGGCAGCGGTACGAAGGGTGCTGCGCGAGGCTGGCGTGCGGAAGGCCCGCATCAGCCTCGCTGTGGTCGACGACACGACGATGGCACGGTTGAACCGGCGTTATCTCCACCATCGCGGTCCGACCGACGTGTTGAGCTTCGCGTTGGACGAATGCGACGGGCTGGAGGGCGAGGTGATCGTGGGGGCCCAGATGGCCTTACGGACCGCGCCGCAATTTGGTTGGTCGCCGCACGACGAATTGTTGCTTTACGTCGTGCACGGCGCGTTGCACCTGGTGGGGCTCGATGATCGCACCGACAAGCAACGGGTCGAGATGCGGAAACGGGAATCGGATATACTGGAGGGCCTGAGAAAGACGAGGAGGGCTTAAATTGCGAATCGTGAATTGCGAATTTCAGATCTCAGATATCTCAAATTTCAAATATCAAATCTCTCTGACCCCAAATTGCGGGATCTCAGTTTTCAGTTTTCAAGTCCGTTTCACTCGCCCATGACCAGCGCCGCGTTGATTTCCATTGCCGCCGTGGCACTTGCCGTCGACCTGTTGGCGGCCCTCAGCGCCCGCACGCTGGCCGAGTTCTCGCCGGCGGAACTGGAAGATATCTGTCGCCGATGGAACCTGCCCGATCGCTTGGGACATATCCTGCAACGCCGCGAGCAGGTTAGCCTGGCCATGCAGTCGCTGCGGACGCTGGCAGTAGCTGCCGCCGCCGCGATCTTCGGCGTGGCCCTCTGGCGGCACGCCGAACCGCTGGATTTTGCCGTTGGGGCGTGGGCGCCTGGCCTGGCGGCCGGGCTGCTGGCGTTACTGGCCGCCAACCTCTGGCTGCCCCGGGCGTTTGCCAGGCTCTGGGCCGATCCCCTCTTGTTCTTTGCCTGGCCGCTGATGTGGGGCGCGAGTTTCCTCCTGCTGCCGCTGGGGATGCTCGCCGGCGCGGTTGACGTGGCCCTGCACCGCCTGGCGGGCCGCCACCTGGAAACACCGGACGAAGAATCCGAGTCGTTCGAAGAGGACATCCGCACCATCGTGTCCGAGGGCCATCGCGAGGGCCTGCTGGAGGAGGAGGCCCGCGAAATGATCGAGGGCGTGATCGAGTTGGGCGACGTCGACGTCTCCCAGGTCATGACCCCGCGGACCGACATGCTCTCGTTTCCCGCCTCGCTCTCCTGGGAGGAAATGCTCGACGCGGTGATCGACGCCGGCCACACCCGCATCCCCGTCTACGGCCGCAACCGCGACGACATCCTCGGGATCCTGCACATCAAAGACCTGCTGCCGGAATTGGCCCACGGTCAACGGGCGGAGCATTGGACCAAGTTGCTCCGCCAACCGGTCTTCGTGCCCGAGACCAAGCCTATCGATGCCTTGCTCCAGGAGCTGCAACACAGCCGCAACCACATGGTCGTGGTGCTGGACGAATACGGCGGCGTCTCCGGACTGGTGACCATCGAAGACGTGCTCGAGGAGATCGTGGGCGAAATCGTCGACGAGTATGATCCGGCCGAGGTGGAAGGCGTCCGCGACCTCGGCCCCGGCGTCTGCGAGGCCATGGGGCGGGTGCACATCGATGAGATCAACGAACGGCTGGGCCTCGGCCTGCCCGAAGACGCCGACTACGATACCATCGGCGGCTTCGTTTTCAACGAGCTGGGTCACGTGCCCACGGCAGGCGAAGACCTCGTTTGGCACAACGTTCGCATTACCGTGCTGGACGCCACGCGACGGCGGATCGAACGCGTGCGGATCGAGGTCCTCGACGCGGCCGGGTTGCCTGCGTCATAGGGGCCGATAGAATAGTCATTTCGGGTGGTGTTTAAAGGAGATTCCCATGGTGCATCGCAGCGGACATTTGCTCATTGCCGTTCTCGCTGGCAGTCTTCTTCTACCAGCGACTCTTCGGGCCGTTCAACCGGGCGTGAACGATCAGGCCGGCTTCTTCTCGAAGGCGGCGGTGACCCAGGCCGATCAGAAGGTCCAGGATATCTACCGCCGCTATAAGATCCCGGTAATGATCGAAACGTTCCCGGCGGTCCCGGAAAACCTGCAAGCCCAATACGAAGCAGCCAAGACCGACAAGGAAAAGAGATTGGCGTTCTTTCATCGCTGGGCCATCAATCGAGCCACCGACGAGGGCCTGAAGGGCATCTACGTGTTGATCTGCAGGAATCCGGGATACTTGCAAATCGAGCCCGACGAAATGGCGATCAATGCTGGATTTACCCGTCACGACAGCGACGCCCTGGTCGCCGGCGCGCTAAGATATATGGATCAGCGGCAATACGACTCGGCCCTCTCGAGAATAGTGAACACCATCGGTTCGACACTGACGGCCAGTTTTGCCCATCGCCGGCAAGGCGCCGCTCCACCAGTACGCCCTGCGCCAGACGGGCCTGTGCAGCAATCGGGCGGCCTGTTCGGTTGGATCTGCCTGGGAGTGGCGGCCCTCCTGGTCGTTTGGCTGATTATGGCGCTGATCCGCGCTTTTCGCGGTGGCGGCGGCGGTTACGGCGGCGTGCCCGGCGGTGGTCCAGGTATGCCCGGGGGCGGCTATGGGCCGGGTGGCGGCTACGGACCGGGCTACGGCGGTGGCGGCGGTGGCGGTGGTTTCTTCAGTTCGCTGCTGGGCGGCATATTCGGCGCCGCGGCTGGCAATTGGATGTACGACTCGTTCTTCCGCGGCGGCCACAGCTCATCTTGGGGCGACACCACGTCGCAGGGTGGCTTTGACACCTCGGGCCAAGACACTCTGCCCGCCGACCAGACAGGGGCCGGTGACTTTGGCGGCGATGCCGGCAGCGGGGGCGGTTTCGGCGGAGGCGGCGATGACGGGGGCGGCGGCGGAGGCGGCGACTTCGGCGGGGGAGATGGTGGCGGCGACTTCGGCGGGGGGGATGGTGGCGGCGACTTCGGCGGGGGGGATGGTGGCGGTGATTTCGGCGGCGGCGGTGATTTCGGCGGCGGCGGAGACAGTTCCTGGACCTGACCGCCCATTATCCAAGACCTGCCAGTACGGTAAAGCATAGGCCGAGACAAGCTTGCGCAGTACCGGCAGAGCCCGGCCGCACGAGTGTTACCGTCGCGTGAACCCTGCCCATATCCTTGCCGTGCATCAACCAATCCCTACTCGAATGTTTGTTCCGGCCCCGGGAACGTCCCCTGCCGTACATCGTCGCGGTAGCGAGTTACGGCATCGACGACCGTGTCATTCAGCCGGGCGTAGGTCTTCACGTGCCGCGGCAGGCGCCCGGGCGTCAGGCCCAGCAAGTCGTGATACACAAGGATCTGCCCGTCGCAACCCACCCCAGCGCCGATGCCGATGGTGGGGATTTTCAACTCGGCCGTGATCCGAGCGGCGGCAGCGGCCGGGATGCACTCCAGAACGATGCCGAAAGCCCCCGCCCGTTGGGCCGCCAGGGCGTCGGCCAGAAGTTGGGCCTCGTCGCGTTGGACATGGTAGCCCCCCAATTGATGCACGCTCTGTGGACGCAGACCGCAGTGGGCCATCACCGGAATCCCCGCCGAAACCATGCCCGCAATCACTTCCGCCTGCTCGACGCCCCCTTCGAGTTTCACTGCCTGGCAGCGGGTCTCTTTCAAGATTCGTCCCGCACTTTCGATCGCCCGATACACACCCAAGTGGAAACTGGGAAATGGCATATCAACGACCAATAAGGCGTGATGCACTGCCCGGCCGACCATTTCGGCGTGGTAAATCATTTCTTCCAACGTGACTGGCAGGGTGTTGGCATGGCCCTGCACGACCATGGAGAGACTATCGCCGACGAGGATACCTTCAATGCCGGCCCCATCGACGAGTTGGGCCGTGGCATAGTCGTAGGCCGTGAGCATGGTGATCTTCTGGCCCGTGGCCTTCATGGCCGTGAACTTGGGAACGGTAATCGTGCGCTCGTCGGAGTTCATCAGCAGCTCCATAACTCTCGAGGGGTGATCAAGGCTCTCTTGCCCCCCTTCTTGGCCACATTGTAGAGGATCGCGCCGACATCGGCTAGTAGTCGGCTCTAGCCAAAAGCAGCCCGTGGCGATATTCTGAAGGTATCGCTTCCGCTCGCAGTCCCGGCTTTAGCCGGTATTCTAAAGCCGGGACCACGAGCGATTGGGTGCCTCGCTCCCGCCTGCCCCACACCCTCCACTATGAAAGGTCTCGGTCATGTTTTCTCGCCTCCTCTCCACCGGTCTTGCCGTCCTCGGCATCGCAATATTGCTGCCATCCACCTCTCTGGGCCAACCCAATCGTGGCGGCATGATCAAGACACCGCCGATCAGCGGCACGGTTGCCGCCGTTAGTGGAAACCAACTCCAGGTCTCGACGCGCGGGAACCAGACGATTTATGTGATGGTCCCAACCAACGCGGAAGTGAGCGTTACCGGCACGGCGGACAAGGACTACTTGAAATCGAAGGGGAAAATCTTGGTAGAATTCACCGCCGAGATCTCTAAGGGAGAAAAGGGAGGCTACGTGGCCAAGGACAAAATCGATTCGCTGACCATCGTATCTCCCGACGGCGATCGGCCGATAGGGCTGTATCCTGGGGAAGCAACTCCCAAGAAGAAAAAGGGCGACAAAGGGGCGAAGACCGATAATGCGGCGGCCAATCTCTTCGGCGACGGAGGCGGCAAGGCGAACAAGAGCGCCGATCCCTTCGGCGATTCTGGCAGCGGCAAACCGGCCAAAAAGAAGAACAACGCCCTGCAGTTTCCCGGCACGTATACCGCGGCGGAACGGTCAAACTGGGCCTAAACGGCTTGATGACCGTCTCCACGGGCCGCTGGACGATCAAGGCCACGTTGGCCGACGACGCCACGATCGACGTCGATGTCGCCGACATGAGCGTCGTCCAGCACGACGACAAGGTCACGGTGGAAGGATTTGCCGCCAGGACGCAGCCGAACCGGGTGATGGCCGAATCGGTCAAAGTCGAGCTTGCCAATCCGCTTACCGGCGCAAAGAAACACGGTACCCACCCCTCCAAGACCCCGGCCACCAAGCCCAAGAAGGGAGACAGCCCGGAAGACGTGTTCGGCAAGTAAGGATCGGCGGAAGAATAGCCTCCACTACCAGGACTACCAGGCCAGGCTCAACCGCCAGCCACCCGCCGCCAGCAGGTTCCTCCTGCCGGAAGGGCCTGCTTGGGCGCTCTTGCCCGGCCGGATGTTTTTGTCTACTATTGCAGAAACAATTCTCACCCGGGAGACCGTCTGATGTCCGCCTCCGAGCCTTCGAATTCCAGCACCGACCTGCCCCGCCGCCAGTTCCTCGCCGCAGCTGCCGCCACGGGCGCAGCGGCGGCCATTGCTCCCGCGCTGGTTCGCGGCAGCGACAAATCGGGCAACCGCCCGCCGATCCTCGGCACGGGGGCCTACACCTACGAAGCCACGCATAATTGGGGCAAGCTCCCCGAGCACATCCGCTGGGGCGACACGCACGGTGTGGTCTTCGACCAGCACGGGCTGATCTATATCACGCACCAGTCGGCCGGCAAGGATCCCATGGACGCCATCGCCGTCTTCGATCCGCAAGGCAATTTCATCCGCTCTTTCGGCAAGGAATTCCACGGCGGCGGCCACGGTCTGGCAATCCGCAAGGAGGGCAAAGAGGAGTTCCTCTACGTCTGCGACATCAAGAACCACAAGGTGGCGAAGGTCTCGCTCCAGGGGGATATTGTCTGGAGCCTCGGCGAGCCCCACGAGGCGGGCGTTTACGAAAAGGGCGCTCCCTACGTGCCCACCAACGTCGCGTTCGCCCCCGACGGCGGCTTCTACGTGGGCGACGGCTACGGCTCCAGCTACATCCATCAATACGACAAGGACGCCAAGTGGGTCCGCACCTGGGGCGGTGCCGGCAGCGACCCCGGCAAGATGCTTTGCCCGCATGGCCTGTGGTGGGACGATCGCCCCGGCCGCACGCCCGCCTTGGTGGTCGCCGACCGTGCCAATGCCCGGCTGCAGTACTTCACCGCCGAGGGCAAGCACATTTCCTTCACGCCCGGACTGCCGCACCCCTGTTATTTCAGTATTCGCGGCGCGACGCTGCTGGTGCCGGACTTGTTCTCGCGGGTTTCGCTCCTGGACGGCGAGAACAAGCCGATCGTGCACCTGGGCTACGATGAAGCCTGGACTCAGCGCGTGCAGCGCGAAGGGCTGCGCGGCAAGCCGCAGACGTGGCAGCCCGGCCGTTTCGTCCATCCGCACCAGGCAGCCTTCGACGCCGACGGCAATATCTTCGTGGTCGAATGGGTGCCCATCGGCCGCATCACGCGACTGCGGCACGTTGGTTGAGATCCGATGTCACGACCCACCCGGGTCGCGCGACATCGGAATATGGAAATCCGAAACAAACCCAAAATACTGCAAATCCGCAAGGCTCAGAACGTACAGTCGGGTTTCGGTTTTACGGTTGCTCGTAGTCAACCGCGAACTCAATGGCAAAGAGCCGCACGAGTTCGCCCAGCACTTCTTTCGCCTGTGGCCCACTGGCCGATAAGACCAGTTTCGTTCCTTGGGCCGCGCCCAGCGAAAGCAGATCGAGAATGCTCGCGGCCGACACGCTCTGGTTGCCCCGGCTAATTGTCACTTGGGCATCGTAACGGTTCACCGTGTCCAGGATGACTAGCGCGGGCCGCGCGTGCAGGCCGTGAGGATTGGTCACGACGACGGTTCGGGTGGACGGGTCCATGCGATCGGCTCACTCCAGTCCCAGCAGGCAGCCATCGGACTGACCCACGACCAGCGTCGCGCCAGCCCAGGCCAGCGCGCTGATGTCCTGCGGCTGGACTTGCTGCGCCGTAGCCCGCCGCCGGCATCAAAGACCTGGAGCGTGCCGCCCCAATAGGCGATGGCCGTCGCGCCCTCGTGCGCGGCGATGAACTTAGGCACGCGATCGGCCAGGAGCTTCTTGACCAGGGCCGCGGGCACGACCGGCTTCACCAGGGCCAACTTCTTTGCGGCCATGATCTCCGCAGCGTCGACGGACCGCCCCGCGACCACGGTGCCGCCGGAGACCTGCGTTTCGCTACCGTCCAATGAAAGGGCCGTGATCGTGCCTGCCGCCGTGGTGGCCAGCTTAAGCACGCGATCCGGCAGGACGACCTTCCAGCGAACTGCGGCCTCCGGTACTTGCAGGTTCTTTGCCGCGGGGACGACGTTCGTGGCGGCGGGCATAGTCCACCGCGTCATCGGATCGATGCCTGCCGCCGCCTCGTACAGCGTGCCGACCGCCTCTGCCATGCCCTGTGCGTCGTCGGCAATCAACGTGATCGATTCCTGCTGCAAACCCAAGGCGTCGCGCTGCCAGGCCAGGTAGCCGCGTCCCCGCCCGGGGAAGTCTGTCGTCGGGGCATAGGGCAGGAAGCCCGTGGAACGGACGAATTCGATCAGCGGATTGTCGGCCGGATTGCCCACGAGGATCGACGGGGCCGACAGTGCGAAACCGGCCTTCTGCGGGCGATTGCCCGACCCTGCCTCGGCGCGGCCGAACTCCAGGCCGACCCAGGTCTTCGCCTCTTCGGCCGTGAGCATGCGAACCTTGTTGACCTCGGCCGCGTTGACGATTGTAGAACGGACGCCCCAGGGCTTGAGACTCGTTGCCAACCGCTCGGCCGCGGCGGCGCAGTAATCGCTCGTCCCCTTGACGATCGTCACGTCCTGGTGCGTGCGGAAGAAACGAAAAACGTTCTCCCGATCGTTGCCGAAGAAGACAGCCCGCGGCGTCGCGCCGGCCAGCAGCCCGCACTGGCCCGCCGGACGATAAACGAACGTCGTCGATCCAGCATGATTGTCCAGCAGCTCGGTGACGGTGACCGTCCACGTGCCCGCCGGGTCGTTGGCCGCCAGCGGCAGCGAAAGCCGTACTCCGCCCATGTCGGTGGCGCGGTACAAGTCATAACGGACCGTGCCCAACGGATCGACGACGCGGATCTGCATGGGGGCGGCGCCGGCGAGCTTCCTCGTTGACCGCATCCACCAGCGTCGCATCGATCACCACGCTGATCGGGGCCGGTTCGAGCGTGAAGTCCTTGGTCACCAGCGGCGTCTCGACCTGACGCCGCCGATCGGCCGCGCCGTGCGGGCAAAGACCCGCATCTCACCCGCGCCGAAGCGGAAGGTCCCGCCGGGCTTGCCCTTGAACTCCACCACCGTGCCGCCGCGGACGGCGTCGTAGACGGGCCGCCCGTCCGCCGCCAGAGCCAGCATGGCCGTGACGGGCTTGATCGAAAGCAAGGTACCCTCCCGCTCGTCCCAACTGGCGTTCACGGCGAAGTCGTATTCGATGTCGCCCTGGGCCTGCCGCGCGATCACCACCTCCTCGTTATCGCACTCGGCGATGGGCCGGATACCGGCCTCCGTCAGCTTCGACTCGCAGCGCGGCCGCCAATACACGATTTGCCCTGAAGAACAACCCCGCCGCCCGCATTTGCATCGACTTGTTCTGCTGGCCGGCGGCCCAGACCCGCTCGATCTCGCCGGTCAGGTCCGGCGCCGCGGCGCCGACGCGCTTCGCGCCCTTGATCCGCGTCTTGCAATCGTCGGTCATCAAAACCAGCCCACCCTTGGCCGCGTAGTCCTCCAGCACGGCAACAACCTTGGGATCGAGATAATTGACGTTGGTCAGCACGATCGCCTTAAAGTCGGCCGCCAGCGAACCGTCCAGCACGTCCTCTTCCACGACGGGCGTGAACGGGACGCGGATGATCTTGCCCGCGAAAGTAGACCGAGAGCAATCGGCCGCGGGTCAATCCGCCGCCCAGGTAGTTGTCCTTCATGCCGGAATTGATCTGGGCGTCGAGGCACTGCGACAAGGGATAGAGCACGGCCACCTCGCCGCGCGTGGGCGGCATGGTGTTGAAGATCGTCCCCAGCCGCAGTCCCAGCTTGTTGGTCTCCACCACGCTGGGCGACGACGCCGCGGCATAGGGATTGTTCATCACCGGGTCGGGCGACTTTGCCAGCCCCTGCAGATCGTTCATGAAGCATAGGTACTGCTCCAGGCGGTACAATTCGTCGTGGGCCGTGTTGCCCCAATTCGGCAGGTACCAGTCCGGCTTGCCGCATTGCCGCATGCGGCCGAACTCGAGGTGGTATGGCAGGATAGAAATAACTGCCCGGACCATCGTCGTAACCTCCGTGTCCGCTAAGCACCGGCAGGCTGCGGGCGGCGTTGAAGTAGTAGCCGTCGGCGTAGGCGTTCCAGGCGTATTGAGATTGCGTGGCCGAGATCAGGTCGGGCCGCACTTGCTCGACGGCGAAGCGGGCGTCTTTCCAGGCGGCCTCCAGGAACGAGGTCTTCCAGCGTCCCCACTGTTGCCAGCGGGCCGTCCGCGTCGGCGTCGCCGGGCTTGACGGCCGTGTAGGCGATGCGATCGTCGCCGAAGGCGCTTTTGAAGGCGCGGAGCTGGGCCGAGACGGTGTGGGGCGTGCCGTTCTCCCAGGTCAGCCCCGGTTCGTCGTAGAAGTGCACGCCCAGGGCATTGGCCTTCGTGCGGTCGAAGAATGCCTGCTGCGCCGCGCGCGCCGAGCCGCCCTTGACGACCAGCGGGTCGGACCAGTCGCATTCGCTGCGGAGATCCATCTGGTGGCCGCCGCTCATGGTGCAGCACTGCATGTAATCGGCGCCGCCGCGAAGCGTGGCCTGGGCGTTGGCCGTGTTGGCCTGCTGTCGATAGTCGCCATAGAGCAGGTTGAAACCGATGCCGTCCTCGCCCAGCACGGCCATTTCCGGGCCCTGCACGCGGCAGCCCCAGTCAAGAGTCTTGAACGTGCTGCGGCGGACGTGGCTATAAACATCGATCTCCGCGGAGGCGGTCGCCCCATGGACCACCGCGGCAAGCGTGTAGTGCCCGGGCGCAGCAGCCAGCCGTTCAGGTGCAGGTGCTCGGTGGCCGACGCGCCTTTTGCACCCGCCGCTGACGGCTCAACCGGAAAGCGGAACGACATGCGGCTGCCGTCCGCGGTGGACAGCGTCAGCGCCAGATCAGCGGCCGGCAGCGATTGCGCATCGCTCCGCGTTACCGAAACGTCGATCGTCTCGTTGGTCTGGTAGGCGGTGCGCCCCAAGGCGAGGGCCAGTTTTACGGAGGCGGCCGCCGCTGGCGGGATACCGGCGAGGAAAGCCGTTGAAGCTAGGATTACGCGCAGGAGCATTGACTGTGATTGCATGGTTTTAGCGCCTTAGTTGTTTTGGATTTCGATATTCGGATTTCACCAACCCGGACGAGCCGGATGAGCCTGGCGAGTTCAAGTCGCCGCCGCCAAAGCCCGATTGATCCTGGCGATGGCCTCGTCAACTTCCTTCTCGCTCTTGAAACCGATGACCACGGCGCTGATTTCGGGCCGGGCCATGACGAAGCGGGCGGCCTTTTCGCGGTCCTCCGCGTCCTGGAACTCGCCGTCGCCGATGAGCTTCATGCCGATCACGCCGCGTCCCTTGGCGTGCATCTTCTTCACTTCCGCCAGCACCGGCGCAATGTCGTGGCCCGACTGGTTCCAGGTCTGCTCCGGACCGTCAACGTGCCTGGCCTGCGGGTTGACGCGGACCAGGTGCACGTCGACCCAATCCGAGGCCACGGCGGTCCGCAGGGCGGGCAGGCTGTGGCAGGAAACCCCCTGAGCGCGGATCCACTTCCGAGCCTTGGCCTCCTCGAAGCCGTCCATGATCCGCTTCCAGGGATCGGTCCAGTGATCGGTGACCATGCAATGGATCAGGAGGCTGTCGATGTAGTCGGTCTTCAGCACCTGGCGGTGGTGGTCGATCACCTTGAGCACGTCTTGCGGCTGTCCGGGAATTTTGGACTGGAGATAGAGCTTTTCCCGCGGCAATCCCCGAATGGCGCCGGCGATCCATTCGAAAGTGGCGTAGGTCTGGGCGCAATCGAAATAGGTGATGCCCTCGTCGTAGGCATAACGTATCAGCTTGTTGAACGCCGGCTGGCCCAGGGCCCTTTGCACCTGCCCGCTGTTGCTGCCGGTGCCGAACCCCAGGCGGCTGAGCTTGATGCCCGTCTTACCCAGCGTCACCTGGTCGACGGCCGTGCGGACGGGCGACATTGCACCCGACAGAAAGCTGGGTGCCAGGACGGCGGTTCCGGCCAGCGCGGCGCGCTTGAGGAATTCGCGACGCGTGCCGGCTTGCGGTGTCATGCGGATGCCCGACAGATCGGGCCCCGGTGTGAGCGGATTTGGTCTCATGGCGGGTGGCTCCGGTTTGGGTATTTGGACGCACCGATTATAACGTCGGGCCGATAGCCATGCACTCATTTCTCTCGCCTTGCTTCCCGATCCCTTGCCGAGGACGAGGACAACGCGATTTATACCATTATTGCCCCCCGGGGCCACCGCCGCGTTTCATTGACAACGGCAGGCTCCTAGCTAAGCTGTAGGCACTCATTATTCCACCATTGGAGAGAACCCCATGCATCGTCGCCTCTTTGTTGCCACGTTCCTCGCCGCCTCGATCCTCGCCTCGCCCGTGTTGGCGTGGCATGAGGTGGGGCACATGCTTACCACCCTGATTGCCTATAAACAGCTTTCGCCCGGCGATACGCCCTCGCCGGCCATTCAGAAGCTGATCGCCATCCTCCGGCGCCACCCCCGCTATCAGGAGGATTTCGCCGCCTCCATGCCGAAGGGATTGGGCGAAGACGCCCAGGCCCGCTGGCTCCTCTGCCGGGCGTCGGTCTGGCCCGACATGGTTCGCGGAGACCGCGACAACCCGCCTTCCTACCCCCCGGAGGCGGACAAACAGGGTTCCTATCACCGCGGGATCTGGCATTATATTGATTATCCGCTGGTGATCGCGGCGGCGGGGACCAGCAAGGAAAAGCTGGCTGCCCTGGAAGAAAAGGCCCGCGGACTCCAGCCGTTGAAGACGGACACGCCCGCGTTGGAGAAAGACGTGATGAACGCCCTGCAGGCGATTGCCTTCAATCGTCAGCGGTTTCTCCATGGCAAGCCCGAGGAGCAGGCAGTGGCCCTCTGCTGGCTGCTGCACGTGATGGGTGACATCCACCAACCGCTGCACGCCACAGCGGCATTCTCCTTTGGGGCCATCGATCCGGCCTCGCATCCGCACGGCGATGCGGGCGGCAACCGCACAGGACTGGCGAAAGGGGGCAACCTGCACGCCCTCTGGGATGCGGCGCCCGATGCGGCCCCCGACGCGACCTTCAACCCGGACGAGCCATTTGACACCCGTTACGATCGGGCCTACGCGCGGGCTCTGAAGCAGATCGACGCGCTAGTGGCCGACGCCGACCTCAACGCCCAGGGCAAAGGAGCGGCTGCCGAGCATGATCCCTACCAGTGGGTCCAAGAGAGTCTCAAGTTGGCCGGCGAGAAGGTCTACGTAGTCGAAATTCGCGAGCAGATCCTGGCGGCCGACAAGGCCCCGAAACCAACCGAAGTGGACGACCGCGCGCCGCTGGTGACTGTGCAACTGCCCGACGGCTACCGGGACCGCGCTCGACGAACTCGGCAAGCTGCGGGTCGTGCAAGGAGGATACCGCACCGCAGAGTTCTTCAGGGGACTGTAGTTTAATGGCACCAATGATGTCCGGGTTAGTAGGACCCCACCCGGCTCGTCCGGGTCGGTGAACCGGATTGATGGCTGCGCCGGTCAGCTCACAGCCGCCAATCTCCTTCACCACCCGGATGAACCGGGTGGGGTCGCAGGTGGCGGGCCGGACGAACCAACCCATTCAGACCTCTTACACCACCACGGGCAACTCCGCCAGCGCGGCCTCGATTTTCTCCTGCGGATACGCGTAGTCCTCCAGGTGCCCAGCGAAGAATTTCTCGTAGGAGCCCATATTGCACATGCCATGGCCGCTGTGGTTGAAGAGGATACACTTCTCCTGGCCGGACTGCTTGCAGCGGAGGGCCTCCGCCACCTGCCTTTCCTCGAATTTCGCAGTATAATGAGGATAGGATCAAAGGGTCTCTTCACAATGAGCGTTTAGGCGTGTGGCGATGGCAAGCGAACTAACCCTGGTTATCAACGGCAACCTCCTCTCGGATGGGACGATCCAGTTGGATCGACCACCTCCTATTTCGCCCGGTCGGGTGCAGATTACGATGCGTTCGCTTTCCCAGTCGGAAGCGGCAAACGTGTGCATTCCGGACGGGCCGTGGCTCGACGAAGCCGTTTCAGCTCCCTTCGATCTGCCGTTCGCGGGCGTGCCCAGACGGGTCCACCCGCGTCAAGCCCACGACTTGCTTCCCGATCCCTTACCGGGGGATGAGGACGCCGTGGCATGATCTATGAGCGGCCGACCACCGAAGATTCCTTATCGCAAGGAGACATGCTCGACGAGTGTCCCTTGTTGCTTTGGGAACTCATGCCGACGCCCACCGGTATTGAACCAGTGGCGGCGACTATCCTCGCTCGCACGGTGGTTTTGACGCAGGCATGTGATTTGGCTCTCGAAAAGGCAACCCGGATCTTGGTTGCCGTGGTTCATTCGGCGCGAAACTTGGTCGATCGCGGTGTCGTGAGCGCGAAGACGATTCGCGACCAGATTCGCACTCATCGTGTGTACGGCTGGTACTTTTTGCCGAAGGGTCCAGCGGCAGAAGAGTCGATCGTCGACCTTCGAAACTTACACACTATCCCGCGAATCATGCTTGAACAACTTGCTCGCGAAGGGAAGCGCGTCTGCCGGATCGGCACTCCCTATCGCGAACATCTCGCGCAGCATTTCTCGACGACTTACTCGCGGATTGGCCTTCCTGAGCCGTACGAGAGTCAATCGGAGTAGGACGAGTACGAAAAAGAACAATACCGTCCAATGGAAAGACTAAGGTGTCCACACTGTGGCACTCGGGTCGTGATAACCGCCGACGGCGATTGCCCCAGTTGTCGCCAGTCTTTCCACAGTCCTCCGAATAGCCCGTGCCTTCCTGCGGCCAAAACGCCCAACGACGGTAAGATGCGGCGGTTTCAATTCTCGCTGCGGCAACTTCTAACCGGCGTTGCCTTGTTCGCTTGTGTGTTGGGCGGCATCGAGTCGCAATACCGACCCGTTCACTTGACAGTCGATGACGAATTGGCTTATTACGATGGCAGACGCGTTACCTTCGCCGGAAGATGTGAGGGGTGCGACGCTGGAATGGGTGACGGTGGTTTCGTTTACTTTCGGAAGCAACAAATTGGCCTGACTTGGGAGAACTACAAACATTTGCCGAAGAATTGGGAAGCCGTTGTCGTAACGGGCAGGCTCGAGAGGATAGATCTAAACCGCCCTGACAACGACCCCTTTCCGAAGTTCTTCCTGCGCAATGCGACTTGGCACAAGTGAGTCGAGGACCGGCCTTGGTTGTAGCGCCGCCCCTCCGGGGCAAAAAGCGTCGCGCTGATCCGAGGTTCTGCAAGGGCAATCCCTAATCCCTTCAGATCTCTCACCCCACAACCGGCAACTCCGCCAGCGCGGCCTCGATTTTCTCCTGCGGATACGCGTAGTCCTCCAGGTGCCCGGCGAAGAACTTCTCGTACGAGCCCATGTCGCACATGCCATGGCCGCTGAGGTTGAAGAGGATGCATTTCTCCTGGCCGGCCTGCTTGCAGCGGAGGGCCTCGACGATCGCGCCGCGAATGGCGTGCGAACTCTCCGGCGCGGGAATGATGCCTTCCGTCGCGGCGAAAAGCTGCGCCGCCTCGAAACACTCCACCTGGTGGAATGCCTCGGCCTCGATCAACCCAAGGTCTTTCGTCAGGCTCACCAGCGGGGCCATGCCGTGGTAGCGGAGCCCGCCCGCATGGATGCCCGGCGGCATGAAGCTATGGCCCAAGGTATGCATTTTCATCAGCGGCGTGAGCTTCGCCGTATCGCCGAAGTCGTAGCGATACTGGCCGCGGCTCATGGAGGGGCACGAATGCGGTTCGCAGGCCACGAAGCGGGTCTCGCGGCCCGTGAGCTTGTGCCGCAGGAAGGGAAACGCCAACCCGGCGAAATTGCTGCCGCCACCCACGCAGCCGATCACGACGTCGGGATAGTCCTCGGCCAATTCCATCTGCTTCTCCGCCTCCAGGCCGATGACCGTCTGGTGCAACAGGACGTGGTTCAGCACGCTGCCGAGGGTATACCGAACGCCTTCCTGGCAGACAGCCGCCTCCACCGCCTCGCTGATGGCGATGCCCAGGCTGCCGGGGCAATCGGGGTCGCTTTCCAGGATCGCCCGGCCGCATTGGGTTTCCATCGAAGGGCTGGGGGTGACGTCGCCGCCCCAAATATGCATCATCATCCGCCGATAGGGCTTCTGGTGGTAGCTGACTTTGACCATGAAGATCTTGCACTTCACGCCAAACATCGTACAAGCGAACGACAGGGCCGAACCCCACTGGCCCGCCCCCGTCTCCGTCGTCAGCCGCTGGATGCCCTCAAGCTTGTTGTAATAGACCTGCGCCACCGACGTATTGGCCTTGTGGCTGCCCGGCGGGCTGTGGCTTTCGTCCTTGAAATAGATCCTGGCGCAGGTCCCCAGGGCCTTTTCCAGGCCAAGGGCACGGACCAATGGCGTGGGTCGCCAAATCCCGTAAACGCGGCGAACTTCGTCGGGAATGCCGATCCAGCGCTCGCAGCTCATTTCCTGCTGAAGCAGCCCTTGAGCGAAAATCCGCCCCAGTTTGGCCGGATCGACTGGCTGATTCGTCGCTGGATCCAAGGGCGGCGGAGGCGGTTGCGGCAGGTCGGCCAGCAGGTTGTACCAACTAGAGGGGATGTCGTTGTCGCCCAAGACGATGCGTTTGTTGCTCATGATTCTCCTCGACGAAGACCCAGCATTACCGAGAATACTTGATTTTAGCATGCCGAAAGCGGCCCTGCGAGCAGTGTTTTCCAGCCTTTCCGGTTCTCACGCCTTGACCGCGGGGTTTATTGCATGCTAGAAATCATTGGGCTTCGAGTACTCAGGCAGGGCGTCATGGCGTTAGTTACCTTACGGGTCTTGGACGGCGCCGACTGCGGCCGGAGCTTCGACGACGTCCCCACGCCGCTCACCGTGGGCCGCGAGGAAGGCAACCCCGTCCAGCTTAACGACGAACGGATCAGTCGTTTCCATCTGAAGATCCAGGAAGACGCGGGCAAGCTCGTCCTCACTGACCTCGACAGCACCAACGGCACCAAGGTCAACGGTGAAAGCGTGCATCTCTGTCTCATCCGGCCGGGCGACGTCGTTGCCATGGGCCGCACCGTGCTCATCGTCGGCTCGCGGGAAGAGATCGCCCAACGCCTGGCCCGCTTGCGGCAAGCCGACATGTCCGGGGCCGTCCCGTTGGAGAACGACGAGCTTCTGGAACAGCACGACGCGATGGCGCTCGACCTGGAACTGGCCGCCGACGCCGAGCACGAGTTGCAGAGCTTGCTGCACACGCTGGCGCCGCCGGACCTGCCCGGCGGGCTGCACCCCGGCCAAGCGGCCGAATTGGGCGAGCTGCTCAATTACTTCCATCTCCGCTTGCGGAACCTGATCGAGACCGTGAAGAAGGAGAAGGGTGAACGCGTAACGCTCGAGCAGCGGCAGTGGCAGAATCTCCTCGACATGCAGGCCCGACTGGCCGGCTATCTTCGCAAGATCGGCGAGCCGCTGGAATAACAAACTCACCTGCGCAAGCCCTGCTGACGCAAGGAGTTGGCCCGGCTATTCTGGTAGTTTCCCGGCAGAGACTGCGAATACCGGCAATCGTTCTGCGTAATGTGTCTAAGTGGTCCGTTTCCAAAAATGATCACAGATAGGCCATCGGGTGGGACGCGATCCGGGCTACCCGGATCGGGTCGACCTGGTCCCGCTCTACGGCCTTGTTCCATTTCCACCGCAGAACCCAATTATCAAAAGCCCGCCGATGACGCGCCAGTACCATGACGCCTTGCCCCTGCAAATCGATGAACCTGAGGGATCTGACCGTGGCAATGCGGAACAGGCCCGGCAGTGCCTGCTGCCGTTCACCACCTTTACCATGCCAGACTACCGCGTCAACTGGCACCACCGGGTTCTGGCAGAGCGACTCGACCGTGTGGTCAGCGGTGAATGCCGGCGGTTGATGATCTTCATGCCGCCACAGCACGGCAAGAGCGAGTTGGTCGCCCGCCGCTTTCCGGCCTTCGTGCTGGGCCTCGATCCAGAGTTGCGGCTGATCGCCTGCTCGCACACCGCTGCCTTGGCCGTGAGCATGAACCGCGACGTGCAGCGGATCATGAGCAGCCTGGAATATGCGGAGATCTTCGCCGATTCCGCGCTCGGCAGCGGGCGGGACGGCGGACCACACGGCGTCAAAGCGCGCCGCACTCTCGATCTCTTCGAGATCCCCGGACATCGCGGCAGCCTCCGCTCGGCGGGCGTCGGTTGCTCGATCGCCGGGCTGCCGGCCGACGGCGCGATCATCGACGATCCCTTCGGCAAACGCGAGGACGCCGACAGCCCGATCGTGCGGCAGCGGGTTTGGGACTGGTACGCCAACGACCTCTACAGCCGGCTTTCCACCGCAGCCTGGATCGTGCTCACGCACACGCGTTGGCACCGCGACGACCTGGCCGGGCGGCTGTTGCGGAAGATGGCCGACCGCGCCGCCGACCAGTGGGAGATCCTCAACTTGCCGGCGGTGCGAGGAGAAGGGCTGGGCGATCCGGCTGACATTCGCATGCCCGGCGAGGTGCTTTGGCCGGCGTTCAAGTCGGCGGCCGACCTGGAGATCATCCGCCGCCAGGACGCTCGGGCGTATGCCGCCTTATACCAGCAGGACCCGACCGAGGCTTCAGGGGCGGAATGGGCGCCGGAGCTTTTCGGCGATTGGATCTGGACGCCGCCGGAGAAATGGCCCAAGGCGTTCAACTTGCGGGTGGTCTGCGTCGACGCCAGCAAGGGCGTCGCCGACCGACCGGGCGACTACTCGGCGATCGTCTTCGTGGGAGTGGCCGATGACCTGCTGATCTACGTCGACGCCGTCGTGGACCGGATTCCCCTCGACCAGATCGTCCGCAAGACGATCGTCTTCTGTGATCAGATGCGGCCCCACCTTGTTGGCATCGAGGCGGACCAGTTCCAGGAGTTGCTCGTCCACGAGTTCCGTCGGCAGTGCGGCCAGAAGGGGTTGAAGTGGTCGACCTTTGCCATGGCGACTCACGGCGTGCCAAAGGTGGCCCGCATTCGGCGACTGAGCAATTATGTGATCAATCGGGAGTTGCGCTTCAAGGCGGACTCGCCGGGTTGCCGCCTGCTGGTGGACCAGCTCATGGACTTTCCTCTGGCGGAGCACGACGACGGGCCGGACGCCTTGGAGATGTGCATGCGCCTGCCGGCGGAGGCCGACCGTTTACGACGGCGGTAAACTCGCTTCACGGTAGACGTGCAGGGGCCAGGTCGCCGCCAGTGCGGGAATCATACCGAAGACCAGCGCCCACCAAGGGTAGCTCTCGGCGTGTCCCTCGCGAAGCCCGAGACTGGGCACGATGAAACTCAAGATCCACACCGTCCAGCCCAGAGTCACTAGCCCCATGCGGAACCACGTCGGCCGGATGCCCCGTCCAGAGTGCTCGGCCACAATGAGACAGACGCAGGATACGACGAACGAAAGACTGATCAACACCGGCGCCAACACGGGACCATACCAGGGACAGGGCAGGAGGAAGAGGCAATCCCATTCCATGATCGAAGCGGGCCAACCTGCCCAAGCGAAGAGGCCGATGTAATACCAGACGTCCCAGATGCCAAAGGCGGCGACAAAGAAACCGAACCGTGTGACCAAGGTCGTACCGGCCAGCCAGCCAACCGCGATCAGCATTACGATTGTGCAGGCTTCGCGCCACGATTCAATCGCATAGTACTGATCCATCGCTGCGACATCGACCTGGTTCCCGCCGTGGATACCTAACAATCGGCGGAGATACACGACGCAAATGGCCTCCAGCAGACCCATTGCCGTGGCATAGGTCGCGACGAGAATAAGGTTCCTCCAAAGCGGCGGGCGCGTCGCGGGGCAGGGGTTCATCGTGAAGTCTCCTTGCAGCTAATTTTAACAGAAACAACTCCATAGAACGGAATTCGTTCCGTTGGAACGAATTCGCGGTTGCTGTTGGATCGATCCTCAAGCCGCCTTTATTCGCATTTTGCCTAAAGCCAGAACCTTATTCATTCTTCCCATCTTCGCGATGCTATTGCGCAAAACCGAAAAAACTGCTGTTGACAAGGCGGCCTCAGGCCCCTTTAATTTACAGTTGCCGAAGTTCTGTATCCGCACGGAAGGTCGCGCCGGGAATGCCTCTTGGCGGGCCGTTGTCGGCGACGAATGAAACGGTCGCCTGAGCGGTGAAGGAAGCCATCATGGACGAGTTGCGGGAACTCCACCCCGTGTCGCCCGAGTTATTGGGTCTCGTTCCTCGCACCTTGGCTGAGGCCGAGGCCTTGGCCGCCTCTATAGAAAGAGCCGTGCAGGAAGAGACGGCCGGAGGCGTGGCGAACCTATCCGTCGTTGTCCGCGACGATCGGGTTTGGTTGCACGGTTCTTGCTGTAGCTTTTACTGCAAGCAGCTTGCCCAACACGCCGCCATGACCGTTCCCGCCAGCCTGCATCTGACGAACTGTATTGAGGTCGATTGAGCCAACAACGAACGCCCGCCGCGCGGCGATCACCGTTCGCGGAGTCGTCCAAGGCGTTGGCTTCCGACCGTTCATCTATCGCCTGGCGCGGCAGCGCGGGCTGGGCGGATGGGTGCAGAACGATGCCGACGCGGTCCACACGGAGGTCTGGGGGCCGGCAGCGGTCGTGGCTGATTTTCTCGTCGCGCTTCAGCGTGAGGCCCCGCCCCAGGCGCGGATCGACTCCGTCGAGACCATCGATCTGCCACTCCTCAACGTGCCGGCTGAAGCCGAAGCGTCCACGCTGTCTGCGGAGTTTGAGATTCGCCTGGCTGCGCGCGATGCTGCGCCTCGGCCCACCATTCCCGCTGACCTGGCCACCTGCGACGCCTGCCGCGCGGAGATCGGCGATCCACACCAGCGGCGCTATCGCTATCCGTTCACGAACTGCACAAACTGCGGCCCCCGTTGGTCGATCATCCGCCAACTGCCCTATGACCGGCCGCGAACCTCGATGGCCGAGTTCCCTCTTTGCCCCGCATGCCAGGCCGAATATGAGGATCCGGAAGATCGCCGCTTCCATGCGCAGCCGGTGGCGTGTCCGGTCTGTGGTCCACAGTTGCGACTGCTCGACGCCCAGGGCCGGTTGCTAGCCGAGTTCGATGCGGCACTGCGGACGGCGGCCAACGCCATCCGCAACGGACAGGTCCTCGCCTTGCAGGGGATCGGCGGCTTTCAACTGCTTGTCGATGCGATGGACGCAGCCGCCGTCGACCGGTTGCGGCGAAGAAAACACCGGCCCGATCGACCCTTCGCTCTCATGTTTCCCGCGCTGGACGCCGTGCGGCAATGCTGCCAGGTCTCAGACACGGAGGCCCGGGAGCTAATGTCGCCCGCCGCGCCCATCCTCTTGCTGCGGCGAAGGTTGGACGTGCCGTCTCCCGATAAAGAGTCGCGTGGCGTGGCTGCCAACGTGGCCCCGGGAAATCCCTATCTGGGCGTGATGCTGCCCTACACGCCGTTGCACCACTTGCTCATGCAGGACGTAGACCTTCCCTTGGTCTGCACCAGCGGCAATCTCTCCGAGGAACCGATGGCCACCGATATCGACGATGCCCTTCATCGCCTCGGCGGATTGGGGTTGCCGGCGAGTCACGGCAGATGGGACGGGCAAGAGGGCCTCGTCGCCGAGCCCATTGCCGACGCGTTCCTGGTCCATAACCGTCCCATTGTGCGGCCCGTGGACGATTCTGTCGTCCGCGTCGGCCCCAACGGCCTCCAGGTATTGCGACGGGCTCGTGGTTTCGCCCCGCTGCCGATCAAGTTGCCCTTCGACGTACCGCCGATCCTGGCCGTTGGCGGGCATCTGAAAAACACCGTGGGCCTGGCCATCAGCGGCAAGCCATCGGCTTCCGTCGTGCTCAGCCAGCACATTGGCGACCTGGAAAGCCCTTTGAGCCTGAACGCCTTTCGCCGGGCGATCGACGACCTGCTGGATTTCTTTGCCGTCACGCCCCAAGCCGTGGCCTGCGACCTGCACCCGGACTATGCCTCGACCCGCTACGCCGAAGAGCTCTCCGCTCGCTTTCGCGCTCCCTTGATCCGCGTGCAGCACCACCATGCCCACGTGGCCGCCTGCATGGCCGAGCATGGCTTGACGGGACCCGTGTTGGGGTTTTCGTGGGATGGAACGGGCTACGGCGACGATGGCACGATCTGGGGCGGGGAGGCCCTCTTCTGCGAGGGCGCAAGTATCGACGCGCGGCCCATCTGCGAACATTTCCCCTCCCCGGCGGCGATGCCGCGGCAAGGCAGCCGCGACGGTCCGCACTGGGACTGTTGTGCGAGATCCTAGGTTTGCAGGTCTTCGAAGACCGGTGGGCGAAAGACCTCGCCGCAATGAGCGGCGGGTGGTTCTCGCCCTCGGAGCAGCGGGTCTTGGCGGGCATGCTCGGCGGCCGCATCAACTGCCCGCGGACCAGCAGCATGGGCCGGCTGTTCGACGCCATGGCCGCCTTGTGCGGGCTGGGTGAGGAGACGACCTTCGAGGGTCAGGCGGCGATGAAATTGGAATTCGCCGCCGACTGCGCTCGGCCCCGTGCCGCCGGCGAGGGAAAGTTATCGAATACCGTTGCAAGCCTCGAAAAGCGGGCTGGTTGCCGATTGGGCGCCGATGGTTCGCCAAGCCGTTGCCGACCGCCTGAAGGGCACTTCCGCCGTCCAGGTGAGTGCCCGTTTCCACAACGCCCTGGCCGATCTGGCCCTCGAGATTGCGCGGAGTGTCGGTCAGGCAAGAACTATACTTACAGGGGGTGCTTCCAGAACGCCCTGTTGACGGAACTGGTCCGCGGACGTCTACTGGAAGGGGGTTTTGAGGTATTTGAGCACCGACAAATCCCGCCCGGCGACGGTGGGATTGCCCTGGGGCAGATATTTGTCGCCGCGGGAAACGCACAAGGGCCGAGCGATGTGCCTGGGAATACCCGGTAAAGTAGCGGAGAAATACCTGCAAAACGACCTGCTGATGGCCAAGGTCGAGTTTAGCGACGTCCGCAAGGAGGTCTGTCTGGTTTATGTGCCGGAGGCCGAGTTGGGCGACTACGTGATCGTACACGCAGGGTTTGCCATCAGCCGTGTGGACGAGACGGAGGCGGAGGAGATCTTCCGGTACCTGGAACAGATCGGGGAATTCCAATCTGCCGAATCCCAATCTCCCGAATCCCAATCTGCCGAATCCCAATCTCCCGAATCCCAATCTCCCGAATCCCAATCTCCCGAATCCCAGTCGGTCGAATCCCAGTCGGTCGAGTCTTAGCGGGCGTTCAGGACGAGGTTTTCCGGGTTTTCTTGGCTTTTGCCGCCTTATGGGGCGGGGCCGGCGGTGGCGGGAACTCCACGCGGGCCTTGAAGTGCCCCATGGCCATCAATTGGCCGGTGAAGGCATCTTCGCAGGCCTTGCCCCAGCGCGAGAGGTCCTGTAGCGAGCAGAGAAACGAGGGGTGGTTGCTGATGACGATCGGTCCCGTGTTGAGGCGGGCCATTTCCGCCGCCACGCGGCGGGCCGGGACGAGCAACTGCTCGATGCGGGCCACGGAATTCTCCAGCGACTGCGCTGTGGAGTTCCGACGATTCTTCTTTTTTTCGCCTGACCATAATTTTCCTCCTTTGGCGGTGACTGCGGTTAAGTATAGTCGCTGGAATCGGCGCGTCAAGCGCCGCGGCGGCGGAAGTCGTTGGCGGCAACGCAGTTATAGGCGCCGGTAGTCCCCGCCTTAGCCGCAATCCCCGGGGAGCTCCGCCTGAAGGCGTGACTGCGAGGGCCACCCCTCTCTTGGCGTTGCGCGGCAATCCTGCAAATCGCGAAAAATCCGCCGCCAACCGCTTGACAAGATTGCATAGTTATGGATAATTATGGATAAGAATAGCATACGTGGTCGTTTGTGCCCAGGAGATCCGCCATGCGCCGCCCCGCCCATGTCCCCGCCGAGCAAGAGCGCCGCCACGATCGCCTCGACGATCTCGGCCTGGCCATCGACGCCCTGGGTCGCACCATCGCCCGCGGCGACCGTCTCGCCATCGAGACCGCCTGCTGGACGATCGCGCGGCGGTTGACCGCCGCGGCCATCGAGGGAGACGACGCCGAGGAAATCTCCGCCACCGTCGGCCTCATCGAGGCCCGTGTCCGCTTCGGCGTCCACGAACGCTTGCGGCGGTTCCTGCTGCCGCTGGCCGCCGCCGTCCAGCGGCAGGTCGAGGAAGCGGAAAGCGACCTTTGACCTCCGCCGGGCAACCGCGCGCTTGCGGCTGCGCGCCGCCGCATCTCGCCGCACTTTCCTCTTTCCACCCAACACTCGAAAGGAAAACCGATGACCGACAAGAAACGATCCGTGGAGAACTCCGCCTGC
This sequence comes from uncultured Planctomycetia bacterium, assembly GCA_963709175.1. GTDB lineage: Bacteria > Planctomycetota > Planctomycetia > Pirellulales > Thermoguttaceae > JANXQG01. Next base: position 191,276 of record CAVPVK010000014.1, on the reverse strand, counting down.
CACGCCCCCGCATGGAACTGCGAGGGCCCCTTGAACGCCTTGCAAGTCAAGGAGCTCTGGACGGCCTATATCGCCCATCGCGCCGATCTGCGGCTGCGAAACCGCCTGGTCGAGCATTACCTGCCTGCCGTCCGCCATCTTGCCGCAACCATGGCCAAGCGGATGCAGTTGCGCGACCGGGAAAACGCCGTCGGCGAAGTGCTTGTGGCCTTGGTCGTCTCCATCGTGCCGGGTTACGACGGCAAGGGCTGCTTCGACGGCTGGGCCTTCACCTGCATCCGCTCCAAACTGATCGACCAGCTGCGGAAGGAGCGCAAGCATCGGCTGGGCCGCGGCATGGTGAGGCACGGGCTGGAAATGCTCCCCAGCCGCGACGACTGCCGCGGCGACATGAAATTCGTTGAGGTCACGGCGCAGTTGAGCGACCGGCAGGCGGCCGTGCTGTGGATGCGGTACTACCGTCGCATGACCACGCGGGCTGTCGCGGAAATGCTGAAAACTTCGCCTTCCCACGTGCATTACTGGACGGAATCGGGCGTGGCGGCCCTGAAAAAAAATTGGGCCGATTTGAAAACCGGCGACCTTTCCACGTAATTTACTTTTGTACACGAGTTTTTGCCCTTTACCCGTGGAGGATTCCCATGTCCGAGTTCCTTTCCATTCCCGAAGAAACCGCCCAACAGTTGATCGCCGCAGCCGTGGCGGAAGGCGCGCAGGCCCAACCCGATTTCGCCGCCGGCACGATCATCGCCGCCCTGCAGGCCTCGTTGGGTCCGATCGTCGCCGAGATCGTCGGTCTCATCGAGACCGGGCTGACGAAGGTCCCCGCGATCCTGGCCGCCTTGCAGACCGCCGGCGAGACGCTTCCGTCCTGGGTCTCGCTGGTCGTCAACATCCTGCTGGCCCTGCTCAAGCCGGCCAATTCGTAGGACGGACTTCAGTCCGTCAATGGAAAGTCAGGACGGACGAAGGCCAATACCGTTGGAACAGCGGCTTTTTGGAGCGCGGCGACCTGTCGCCGCACTCCAGAAAAGTCTCCACTATATCAACGGTATTTGGGCTAAAGCCATCACCATCATCCCCCCAGGAGAAACCATGACTGCAAAGCAATTATGGAGCACGCTGGCCCTTGGCACGCTGGGCAGCCTGATCGCCGTTGGCGCTATCGTCGCCACCGCCGTCCGTGGGCCGCGGCCGGCCGATCCGCCGACGCCTTCACCTGCTCCGCTGCCCGTGCCAACGCCCGATGTGCCGGTAACCATCGCCACGCAACGTGCGAAACTAAAGCTCAGCGACGGCCGCACGGCAACGTTCCTGTTTACTCAGAGCAGTGGCGTCTTGACCTGCGCCGCGGCGATCGGGCTCGACGAGGTGCTGGGCTACGCCTTGGCGCCAGTGAGCGATCCGCCGCCTCCCGCACCGGGCCCCACGCCGGAACCGGGCCCAGCACCCTCGCCGCAACCGATCGCCGTTAGCAGCAATCTCCGCGTGCTGTTCACCTACGATCCGCTGCAATTGGCCGCCATGCCGGTGGGCCAGCAGGCGATTCTCGCGTCTCCCGCAGTCCGCGGCTATCTCGACAAGCACTGCCCCATGGAAAGCGGATGCTTGTCCGGGACGTGTCCCCGGGCCCGCGAGGGCGGGGCCAAAACGCCCTCTTATCGTTTTCTGTCCAAGGATGCCGACGTCTCGAAGTTGCGCCGGCCTGGCAGCAAACCATGAAGGCCGTCGCCGCGCGGCCCACGCCGTGGATGATCGCCGTCGATGAAGCCGGCCAGACGGTGATCGACCAGGCCTGGCCCGCCAACGTGGGCGAATGCCTGGAACTGCTCCGCCGCCACGCCGGGCCGTAGTAAGTCGGCCTTTCCAGGCCGACCCTTTCAATTTGATTTGAAGTCCGAGATTTGAAATCTGAAAACCTCAATCCCATTCCCCCCTTACCCCAACCACCAATGCTCGCCAATAACTTCCCCTACCTGATCATCGACGACTCCAACGCGCATCTGTTTTGCAGCGGCGCACCGCGCGGCGGCAGCACGGGCTACCGCGGCTGGCAGCGGCCGGGCAAGCCGCACGCCTTCCGCGGCGCCCGACCCGTCGGCACGACCATCCCGCGAAGCCAGTGGCACGAGCGCATCCGTAGTGGCCAGGGCAATTGCCTTTCCGATCTCGTCAAGGAAAAAGGCATCGTGGCCAAGGACCAGAATGGCTTGGGCTTTTGCTGGGTCTACGGCTCGACCCGCGCCGTGGAAATCCAACGGGCCGTGCAGGGGTTGACCAGGCTCGATCTCTCGCCCGAAAGCGTGGGAGGTCCCTGCACGCACTGGCGCGACGAGGGCGGCTACGCGTCCGAAGCCTTCGACCAGTTGCAGAACTTCGGGGCCTGCGAGTCGTCGTTCATGAACGCCCCGCACAGCCTCCGCCACAACCTCTGGAAGCCGGGCTGGCAACAGAACGCCCTCTTGCACGAGGCCGTCCAGTGGTACGACATCGAAAACGGCGACGCTTCGCCCACCTTCGACGAGGTGATCACCTGCCTTCTCCAGCGCGTCCCCGTAGCTGCGGGACTGGATTGGTGGGGCCACCTGGTCTGCTTCCTCGATCCGATCATCCTGCCCGACGACAGCGTGGGAGTGCTGTTCATGAACTCCTGGGGCGCGGATTGGCCGACGCGGGGAGCAAACGGGCTGGCCTGCCTGACCGAGAGTCGCGGCACGCCTGACGGCGCCGCCGCGCCCTTCGTGGTCACCGCCAGCGATAAGTAAAGCCCAGCAACGAAGGGAGCGCGTAGAGGGGAGACGTGGAAACATCCTTCTCCCCTCGCCGCGTCTCCCCTCCCCCTCTCTCCCCCCAAGGAACCACTCATGTACACCAACAAAACCGTCACTGGCGGCGGAATGTGGCTGGAAGGCCTCACGGTCTGCGTCAACTACGCGGATTTCCTCGACGAAACACTCACCGCCAATCTCTGCCACTTCGACGAGTTCGCGGTCGTCACCGCCCGCGACGATCGGGCCACGCAGGCCGTCTGCGCGCGGCACGGAGTGATCTGCGTGAAAAGCGATGTCTATCGCGAAGATCCCTTGGACCGCTTCAACAAGGGCCTGATGATCAACCTCGGGCTGGCGCACCTCCGCAACCGCGGCTGGCTCGTGCACCTCGACGCCGACATCGTGCTGCCCGACCGGCTGCGTTTCATCCTCAACAAGAGCCGGCTGGACGAAGATTGCCTCTACGGCGCCGACCGCGTGAACATCGTCGGACGCGGGCACTGGGAGGCGATCAAACGGTCTGTCGGCTACCGGCGACAGTACCGTTACCGCTATCTCGTGGCGGCGGCCTCGGTTCCCGCCGACGCAGGGCGGCTGGGGGCCCGGCTGCTCCACAACGAATACGGTTACTGTCCGATCGGCTTTTTCCAGATGTGGCACTCGCGGCACGGCGAGCGCCGCTACCACTTCGCGCAAGGCTCGGCGGAGCATTCCGACGTGCTCTTTGCGCTGCAATGGCCGGCATGCCAGCGAATCCTGCTGCCGGGCCTGTTCGTCTATCACCTGGAAAGCGAGCCGGCCCGCATCGGCGCGAATTGGGGCGGCCGCGTGACGCGGCCGTTCGCCTGATGCCGCGCGTGGAAGCTGCGGTCCGCTGCCCGATCCACGACTCGTTCCGCGTGCAGCAAGTGGCTGGCATGTTCGACCTGCCCGTTGCCGCGGAGCACTCGGCAACTTTCGCCGCCGAGGTGCCCGCCGACGACGAGCCGTGGGAGATCGGGCTGCTTGTCGGGCCCTCGGGCAGCGGCAAGACTACAATCGCGCGGAAATTCTGGCCCACCGCCTACACGGCCGCGCGAGGCTGGCCGGACGACCGCGCCGTCATCGACGCCTTCGCCCCCGGCCCGATCCACGCCGTCGTGGCCGCCTTGACGGCGGTGGGCTTCAGCTCGCCGCCCCATTGGCTCAAGCCCTATCGCGTCCTCTCCAACGGCGAACGCTTTCGCTGCGACCTGGCGCGGGCGATCCTGGAGGGCGGCGAACTGGTGGTCTTCGACGAGTTCACCAGCGTCGTCGATCGGACGGCAGCCCGCATCGGCTCGACGGCAGTGGCCAAGGCGGTCCGCCGCATGGGGCGGCGGTTCGTGGCGATCACTTGCCATTACGACATCGCCGCGTGGCTGGAGCCCGACTGGGTGCTGGACATGCAAGGCCCCCGGCTCGAGCGGAGGCGTCTTCGGCGACCGTCGATCCGCCTCGACCTGTATCGGGCCGACGCTTCCTTCTGGCCCCTGTTTGCGCCGCATCATTATTTGAGCGGCCAATTGAACCGCACGGCGCAGTGCTGGCTGGGGACGATCGAAGAGCGGCCGGCGGCCTTCTGCGCGGTGCTGCCGGTAATCGGCTACGCCGGACGACGGCGAATTTCCCGGTTGGTGGTGCTTCCCGATTTTCAGGGCGTGGGCGTGGGCCGCGCGATGCTGAATGCCGTCGCCGCCATGTATCCGCGCGTGAGCATTACCACCGGGCATCCGGCGATGATCGCCGCGCTCAAGCAAGATCCCCTTTGGCGATGCAGGGCCGTACGAAGGATCGGCTACGCTCGACAGCCGCACGCCACGCGGCGGGCCTCGTTCACGGGCGGAGCCATTGCGGCGACGTCCCGCGGCCGCGCCGTGTGCAGCTTTGAAAGGCAAGGCGAAAAAATCTCACAGGACCGGCTGAAGTACTAAAGCGCATCCTACGATTTGTCAAAGTCGATTCTTCGCTGTTCTCAAACGCGGTGATTCGCCGCCAGCGACCGCTGTGGGCACTATGGCCGCGGCGGTACAGTGGCGGCGTGAATGACCGCGGCCAGCGGCTGCAAGAGGATGCAGGGCTGGCCCTCGGGCGCGGGAGCCCGGCGATGCGAGTCGAGCCAGGCCGCGGCCTCGACCAGGGTGAGGCGAGTCGCCAAGAGGCAAGTCAAGCGGGAATCGGAACCAACGAGCGCCACGGTGTACTTTCGGCAGTGCGGCATGATAAACTCCGCCGTAATGGAGCCCCCGGTACAGCCGGGGCCTGGCGGGCCACCCGGCCCGAGCCTGAGACTGCCTATTAGTATACATTAGTTCACTATCCGTGCAAGCGTTGCCAGCTCCACAAAATCTAGCGATCCGCGCTCCGCCGAGGCACCAGGGGTTGGGCGGAACGAATGATCCTGCGGTGATCGTCGCCATCATTTGCCCACGCCCACCGCACTGCCTAACTGTGAAGCAGCGCGCGGTTGAGCAACGTCGCCTCTCACGCGATCCGCATCGTCAGTCCGCCGTCGATGACCAGCGTCTCGCCCGTGATGTAGTCGTTGGCCACCAGTCCGGCGATCGCCTCCGCGACCTGATCGGGCGTCCCCTCGCGATGCAGCGGGATGCGCTTCTCGATATTGTTGCGCCGCGTTTCCTCCGTCATCTTCGCATGGAAGCGGGTGCGGATCACGCCCGGCGCCACGACGTTCACGCGGATGTTGTCGTCGGCGAACTCGCGGGCCAGTGCCCGGGCGAACTGCGGCAGGGCCCCTTTCACCACCTGGTAGGCGGCGGCGAAGGCCACGCCGCGAATGCCCGCCGTCGAAGAGACCAGCACTACGGCGCCTTCTTTCTTCCGTTGCATAGCCGGTATCGCCGCCCGGCAGAGATAAAAGACCGCGTGCACGTGGATATCGAAGGCCGCCTGCCAGTCCTGGGGTGAAATCTCCAAAATGCTTCCCGGCACCGGCCCGCCAGCCGCGTGCACCAGCACGTCGGGCGAGCCAAGCTGCCGGGCCGCTGCCTCAACGCAATGCACGGCGTCGTCGGGCTGTGAGAGGTCGGCTACGATCAGTGTGCTCCGCCGGCCCAGTTTCTCGACGCCGACCACAACCTGCCGGGCCTCGTCATCATCGTTTCGGCCGACAAGGGCCACATCGGCCCCGCGCCCGGCCAGGGCCAGGGCTGTCGCCGCACCGATGCCGCGCGTGCCGCCGGTGATCAAGGCGACTTTCCCATCCAGGTTCATTGTGCGCTCCCTTGGAGATCGACGCTGTTCTGTAAATCAATGAGAACCGGCGCGGTGGTTTTGGGGTTGAGAGCAAGCATGAGCGAAATTAATAAAGTGCTGAAAACGCCGATTGTATGCCGCGGGAAAGGGGTCCGCAAGCGTCTCGGAGACGACCAAACGACCCCGCCGCGCTTGCCGGGTTGGTGAAGGAGGCTGCACGGCTGACCAAAGCGGACATCGACCCTCGACCCCAGAAGTCTTCTCCCTAGTCTTTTTCCTTATTCCGCCGTGCATCTTGATTTGTGTTCATGCGTTCAGTATAATGAAGTGGGGCAGGCGAACGCTTGGCGCATCTATGGAACTTGTCATCCTCCCTCACAAATCGAACTTGCTGCGGCCCTCCCGGCTGGCCTGCCTGGGATCGTTGCCCACGCTCCACGTGGCCTCCGGATGTGTTCACGGCTGTCTTGATTGCCAGGCCCAGGGTTCCTGCGGACCGTCTGGCAGGGAAAAAGTGACGCTGGTCGACGGCGGCCTGGAAAAACTCCGCGGCGAACTGGCCCGCCGCCGCTGCCGTCCGCCGGTCGTGGTCTTCGATTTTTCCAGCGACCCCTTCCAGCCGGTGCCAGAGTTGCTCGACCTGACGTACGAAGTCCTGGAGTGCCTCCTGACCGAAGGTATCGGCGTCGTTTTCCAGAGCCGGGCCAGGATTCCCCGCCGGCACATGCAGTTGCTTCTGGCTCACGCCCCGCTGGTCCGGGCGATCATCGGCCTGGTGACGATCGATCGCCGCGTGTTGCGTATCTTCGAGCCGCGGACGGCGACGCCGCGGGTCCGCCTGGCGCAAATGCGGCAACTGGTCGCCGGCGGCGTAGCGACGCTCGCCCGCGTCGATCCGATCCTGCCGGGCGCGACCGACGATCCCGACGCCTTGCACGGCCTTTGTGCGGCGCTGGCCGAGGCGGGCATTCGCGAGATCGCCGCGGGCACACTGACGTTGCGCCCGGCCTTATCGCGCACCTTGCGGAACCGACTGGGTCGGACGCAGGTTTTCCGCCGCCTGACGCTGGCCTTTGCCCAGGGAATCGGCCGGCGCCTTCGCGAAGGCGGCCCAGCCATCCGCATTCTGCCCGCCGCGCGGCGGCGAAAGATCTTCGAGTGGCTGACGGCGATCGCGGCTCAGTACGGCATCGAGGTCCGCGTTTGTGCCTGCCGGAACCCTGACCTGGCAGCCCACTCCTGCGGGCTTGCGGGGCGATGGTCGCCGCCGCAGATCGTCGAGCGGCAATTGGCCTTCTTCGAGCCCGACTTTTAGTAGGGTCAAGCAGGTCTCTTCTGCCGGCTTGGGGTCGGTCATTCCCGTTAGCATAGTTCTCGGTGGCGGGAAAGCTAGGTTCAGCCGTTGCTCGGTGTCTTTCCATATGGCGGCGCCAAACGGCGGAAACCGTGCAGGACCACGACAAGCAAGAAGACGAGATTCCTCGGCAGCACCGCCAGCCAAGGATAACGCACAGCGCCCAGCGGCTTCTCGCCGTGAAGTTGCTCCTCCAGCCGCTCGCCCACGGCGCGGAGCAGCCGCACCGAGCGAGGCCAGTCGATGATTCCGCGAAGCCATTCCTGGGGAATGCCCGCCGCGCCCACGGTGGCCCCGGCCAGCCCGCCGGCAATCGCACCTACTGTATCTGCGTCGCCGCCGCAGTCCAGGGCCGCCTCCAGCGTAGCGCGGAAGTTGCCGTAGTGCCGCAGCCAGGCATAGACGGCCACCGGCACCGTCTCGTAAATGTATCCGCTCACGCCTTGCTCCAACCCGAGCGAGACGGCGAACTCGTTCACCGGCGTCTGCCCGGCGTGTGCCGCACGCAGCCGTTCGACCAGTTCGCACCAGGCCGGATCGTCGCGGCTCAGGCCGGTGAAGACCAGAGGCAGAAAATCGGCCCGCGGCGGGTGTGCCGGACGGTGCTCAACCGCCCAGGCAGCCACTCGGGCAACGGCCAAGGCGCCGGTGAGAGCCCGCGGATGCGTGTGCGTGAGCCGGGTTGAGGCCTCGACCATCGCCGCCATGGCATGCCGGTCCGCATGGAAGTAACCGCCCAAAATCGCGCTCCGCACCGCCGGGCCGTTGCCAGTGGAATAGACACCGCTGCGATCGGGCGGGATGCTTAGCCAGAGTCGCAAGCAGGCCTTGGCCGTTGCCAGGCCGATCCCGGCCGGCAGCGCCGCAAACCACCACCGCACATGCTGGGCCAACTGTCGTTGAAACGCTGCGGCGTCCGCGGGATACTTCAAGAGCGACTGCGCTACGAACAGCGCGTGTTCCGTATCGTCGCTGAGCATGCCGCGGCCGAGGATCAATCGATGCCGCCAGGGACCGGGCAGCAGGCGGCGACGTCGGGCCGGCGAAAGTCCTTCCGCTGGCAGGCCCAACGCGTCACCCACGGCGGTTCCCAAAAGAATTCCGGTCAAGCGGTCGTTCATCGGTTGACGCGTGCTCGATTTGCCCAATCTCTCTCTATCGTACCGCCGCCGCCAGTCCTTCGCGATAGGTGGGATAGAGCAAGGTCACGCCGAGTTCCGCCAGCATCCGCGCATTGTTCGCCCGCTTGTTCCCACCGCGCCGACGGGGCGATTCGCCCGGCAGGGGATCGCGGAACGAAGGCGGCGGCAAGCCGAGTTGCCGAGCCATTTCTTTAAGATACTCGCGGCGCTCAACGGGATGGCCATCGGCCACGACATACGTGCGAGGCGGGCGGCCTCGGGCCTCCGCCGCCACCACCGCAGCCGCAGCGTCCTCCACGTGAATCAAGTTCACGTATTCTCCCGCGGCGACGGGCAACGGCGCGGCGGAAACCACGTCCGCCCGCCGCGGCAGACGTTCCGGCCCATACAGGCCCGCCAACCGCAAGACGATGCCCGCCGGTCCCAAGCGATGCCCGGCCAGCACCTCCTCGGCCGCCAGCAAGGCCCGGCCCGATTCCCGCGCAGGCCGGCATGGCGACGATTCATCGACCCAATCGCCCGCTTCTTCGGCGTACACGCCCGTCGAGCTGATGAGGATCACGCGGCAAACTTCCGGGGGGGCGGCATCGAGCACCGCCCGCAGCCCGCCGGCATACACGGCTTGGGGTGACGCGCCGCCGCCCGGATCATGGCCCACGGCATAGAGCATCGTCTCGGCAGCGGGAAGGGTAGGCAAGGAGGACGGCCGCGCGACATCGGCCACGACCGGCCGGACCGCCTCCCGGGCGAGGACCTCGGCGGCCGGCGGCGTCCGCACCAGGCCATAGACCTCGTGACCCTCCGCGATCCAACGTCGCGCCACGCGCCGTCCAAGATAACCGCAACCGACAATCAGCTTGGACATCAAGTTAGGCCAGGACGATGCCTGCGAGGACCGCCTTGATGGCCCCGCCCAGGCGGGAAAACCAGGATTCGCTCGTGAACTCGCTAAGAGAATCGTTCGACATGGGTTTGCTCCTTGCCAACCAATACTAATGGAAACGGCCGGCAAACGATAGTGCGTCAGGCTTTCCAGCCTGATCGATGCCGTAAACGCTTGCCAGCCCAGTTGTCAGCCTACGGCACCACGAGCTCGTGATCGCGCCGACGTACTCGGCGAGAATAGTTCACTTGCGCGCGAATATATCCTACCTCCCAGTCGTGACTGCCTCAAGAGAGCTAGTCGGTCTCCTCTCAACCTGTATTGCCCTTCAAGCGGCCGATTTCTATAATCTCGCCCGCTGCACTAGGTTTGCGCAACGACTTACGACTCTTCCATTTGCATTTCGCAGTTTCACTGCGACACCAGGCAGGCAAGGACGGAAAGTCTGCTGACACAACTGGGCAAGAGACCGGCAACGCATTCCCGCGCCGCGCCCCGCGCGACGTCCGTGCTCGAACTGCGCGCCGGCTTCTTCCGGCGTGGCTGGCCGTCCTACTGCTCTCGCCGGCGATGCTCCGGGCCCAACAGATCGACGTGCCCGAAGGCAGCCACGTGGAGATCATCGCCGTCTCGGCACAGGCCGCCAATCGATGGCAAGAAGACAAGTATGAGGTGTGGCTCTTGCGGGGCAACTGCCGGCTCGTGCAAGGTGAAGACACGGCGTTCTGCCAGGAGGCCGTGGTCTGGATCGAACATGCCCCGCCGGGCTCACGCCAGCCCTCCAAGGTAATCGCCTATATGGAAGGCAAAGTGGACGTCCGCCTTATCCGCGATCGGAAGCCGGTGGAAATCCGCGACCGCAAATGGCTCGGCCGCTTCGAAACGGTCCGCGACGTGCAGGTCTTCGCCGGCGCGGTGGCGGGCAAGCCCGACCCCTTGCCGGAGATCTACCAGCGCGGCGTGGACGCCCGCAGCCCGGCATTTGCCGACTCGCTGCGGGCCCGCATCGACCCAGTGCAGTATGTCGTTCCTTCGGGCGGCCCCACACCGGCGGGACGTCCGGCCGCGGCCGCGGGCCCAGCCTCTCCGCCTCCGCCGCCGGGTGTGCAGCGAATCCGCATCTACGCCCGCGGCGACGTGCCGATGCAGGCCCAGTGGCAACAGAATCCCCAGACCCGCGAGGCGGTCGCCGTCATCAACCAGGGCGTGACCATAATCGTCGAGGGCACAACCTCCGCCAAGGGCAATATCCCCGGCGTGGCCCGCGGGCCGTTGCGTTTGGATATCTCGGCCGACCGGGTGGTGGTCTGGACCGTGTCGGAACGCCAGCCCGACATCAATGCGCCCCTGGTGCAGGACGACAATCGGCCGCTGGAAATCTACATGGAGGGCAATGTCGAGTTCATCCAGGGCGATCAGACGATCCTGGCCGATCGCATGTATTACGACGTGCGAAACCACGTCGGCACGGTACTTTCCGCCGACATGCTCACACCGGCGACGGGCTACGAGGGCAAGCTCCGCATGCACGCCGACGTCCTGCAGCAGATCGACGCCAATCGCTTCAACGCCCAGGGCGTGTGGGTCACTTCCAGCCGCTTGGGAATTCCCAGCTACCGCCTGCAGGCCTCCGAAGCCACGTTTGAAGACCGCAAAACGGAGAAGGTTGACGTGCTGGGCCAGCCGCTGATCGACCCCAAGACCGGCCAGCCGGCCTTCGACGAGCAGAAGCTGGTGACCGCGAACAACAACGTGCTGTACCTCGAGGAAGTGCCGATCTTTTACTGGCCGACCTTCGCCACGGACCTCAATGATCCCTCGATGTTCATCCGCCGTTTTCAGGTCAGCGAAAGCGGGGTCTTCGGCTGGCAAGTCTACACCGACTTTGCCGCTTACCAATTGCTGGGAATTAAGAATCGCCCCATCGGAACCGATTGGACGGTGACCCTCGACTACCTCAGCTACCGCGGCTTCGCCGAGGGAACCGAGTTCATCTATGACCGCGACGATTTTCTCGGCATACCGGGCAAGACCTCGGGGAGGTTCCGCTTCTGGGGCATCGATGACAAGGGGACCGACAATCTGGGCCAGGATCGCCCCAGCGTGGAGCCCGAACCCGACGTCAATTACCGCTATTGGCTCATCGACCAGCATCGCCAGGATCTGGGCGGAGGGTTCAGCGTGCAAGCCGAACTCGGCAAGATCAGCGACCGCAACTTCATGCAGGAATACTTCAAGCAGGACTGGGACGAGCAGAAGGACCCCACGACCGAAGTCACGCTGAACTTCCGCCGCGAAGACCTCTCAATGAGCCTCTGGGGACAGGCGCGGCTGGACAACTTCGTCACCGAGACGCAGTGGCTGCCGCGGTTCGACTTCTACCTCCTGGGCCAGTCGTTGGTGGCCGACAAACTGACGTTCTTCGACCATACGAGCCTGGGTTACGCCGATTTCCAGGTGGCCACGCTGCCCAACCCCGCGGCGGGCGACACGGCGGTGAGCCATCTCCCCTGGGAACCGAAAAATCTCGAGGGCGGGCGCTACGTTTCCCGCAACGAGATCGATCTGCCGGTGGAACTGGGGCCGGTGAAGATCGTGCCTTACCTGCTGGGCGAGTTGGGCTATTGGGGCGAGGATGTCAACGGCAACCCGCAGACGCGGGGCTACTACCAGGCCGGCATCCGCGCCACGCTGCCCATGTGGGCCGTCGACACGGAAGTGGAAAGCAACTTGTGGAACGTGCACGGCCTGGCCCACAAGGTCGAATTCCAGGCGGAGTACCTGCACGCCCAGTCCAATGAGAACGTGACGGACCTTCCGCTGTACGATCCGCTGGACGACTGGAACATCGAGGACTTCCGCCGCCGCTTCACGGTCATCACTTTCGGCGAGCCGGTCGTTCCGCCGCCCAAGACGCAGGGACCGCCGACGAAGTTCGACGAGCGGTATTACGCCCTCCGCAACGACATGGAAGGCTGGGTCAGCGCACCGAGCATGGAGATCGCCGGCAACCTCGACGAACTGCGGCTGGGCATCCACCAGCGCTGGCAGACCAAGCGCGGGCCGTGCGACGACCCGCACATCATCGACTGGATCGAGTTCGACACCGACATCACCTTCTTTCCCGATCCCAACCGCGACAACTTCGGCACCGATGCCGGGCTGGCGGACTACAACTTCATCTGGCACGTGGGCGACCGGCTCACGCTCTTGTCGGACGGCATATTCGATTTCTTCGGCCAAGGGCAGAAGATCGTCACCATGGGCATGTTCCTCACCCGCCCGCCGCGCGGTTCGTTGTACGTCGGCTTCCGCGTGCTGGAGGGTCCGATCAGCAGCGACGTGCTCTCCATGTCGTACAGTTACTGGATGAGTCCGAAGTGGATCACGACCTGCGGCATGTCGATCGACCTGCACGATCCGCAGAACTTCGGACCGACGTTCCAGATTATCCGGGTGGGCGAATCGATGCTGATCGGCCTGAACGCGAACTACAGCCCGGCGTTGAATACCTTTGGCGCGAGCGTGGTGATCGAGCCGCGGTTCGCGCCCAAGGCCGGCAACCTGCGGCTGCCCGGGGTGAACGTGGGACAGGCCGGCGAGTTCGGCGTGGAATAGGCAATCCGAGATTTGAACTCTAAGATCTGAATCTGAAATCTGAAATCGGCGATCTGAGACATGTCGCGGTCCTGGAAACAAAAATTCGCCGATGCCTTCCGCGGGATTCGCGAAGGCGTTCGCGGGCAGAGCAGCTTCGCCGTGCACTTCGCCGTGGCGGCGGCCGTGATCGCCGCGGCCGCGCTGCTGCGGATGGACCTCATCCGCTGGTGCCTTCTGGCCCTTTGTATTGCGGGCGTATTGGCGGCGGAGATTTTCAACAGCGCGTTGGAAGCGATGTCTCGCGCGATTACCCGGCAGGAGAATCCCCATCTCCGCGACGCCCTGGACATCGCCAGCGGCGCCGTGCTGACGGCGGTCTTTGGCGCCGTCGTTGTCGGTGCCCTGCTCTTTGGATATCGAGCCCTGGAACTGTTGGGCTGGCTGACGCCGTGATTTGGACATAAGCGACGGCCGTCAAGGCATGTCAACCCGACGCGGAAGCGAGGATCCTAAAGGACTTGGGGAGAAATAACTTCCCGATTCAATGCCACCGGCTCGCCCGGTGGATCGTTACGCTCATTGCTACTGCAGGGATTTCCGTCGCCACGTCGCCCGCCGCACTCAGAGGGTACCCGGCCGGTGGCATCAAAGCAGGAAAGGATCAAATCCAGCCGTCGAATGGATCCAAGAAAATGCACAAAAAGCTTGACAGGATTTTGCCATGTGCGATAATCAGGGTTGATTTTCTTTTAGGCTCATAAATAGGCAGCGTTGCAGCCAGTCGACAAACAGCCCCACCCGTAAAGGCTACTGTCCTTCTGGTTGCTCTCGGAGGCACCCGCCCCCAAACGAAAGCATACCGCCCACAAGGCCGTTGCTTCGTTTGATTCTCAGGTGCCAGGTTCCCCCCGTGTTTTTGCAAGTGGTAATCCGTCTGGCGTTAACGCTTGGAACGTTCGGAAGAAATCAACTTGGGTCCGCTGCTTTCTCGGCAGTTCCGCTCATTCAGTCCGCACGTTCTCAGGAGATTGCTTATGAGAGGCCTGGTTGGTTCTCGTTGTTATAAGAAACCGCAATTCGTCGTTGTCGGCATCTGGCTTCTTCTCTGGCTGGTCGCGAGCCAGACGAGCGCCCAGACTCTTGCGGTGCTCGCCTCGTTTAACGGCAGCAGCAACGGCGCATATCCCTATGCTGGCTTGACGCTCAGCGGCAACACTCTGTACGGGACGACCTACCTCGGCGGCGCCAATGGGAAGGGCGAAGTCTTCAGCGTACCCGCGGGCGGCGGCACTCCCACGGTGCTGGCCTCGTTCAACGGCAGCAACGGCGCATATCCCTGGGGGGGCCTGACGTCCAGCGGCAACACCCTGTATGGCACGACCGAAGCGGGCGGCGCCAACGGCGATGGCGAGGTCTTCAGCGTTCCCGTGGGCGGCGGCGCTCCCACCGTGCTGGCCTCCTTTGCGCTCAGCGGCAGCAACGGCGCATATCCCTATGCGGGCCTGACGCTCAGCGGCAACACCCTGTATGGCACGACCAGCGGGGGCGGCGCCTACGGCGACGGCGAGGTCTTCAGCGTTCCCGCGGGCGGCGGCACTCCCACCGTGCTGGCCTCGTTCAACGGCACCAACGGCCAAGGGCCCGAGGCCGCTTTGACGTTTAGCGGCAACACCCTCTATGGGACGGCCATGCAAGGCGGTCCGACTCTGTACGGTGCCAAGCTGGACTACGGCACGGTCTTCAGCGCACCCGTGAGCGGCGGCACTCCCACCGCGCTCGCCTATTTCAACGGCACCAGCAGTGCATTCGGCAGCGGCGACGGCGCCAATCCCTACTCGGGCCTGACGCTCATCGGCAACACCCTGTATGGAACGGCCAGTGGGGGCGGCGCCTACGGCTGGGGCGATGTCTTCAGCGTTCCTTTGAGCGGTGGCAACCCCACGGTACTGGCCTCGTTCAATTTGGCTGACGGTGAATCTCCCATGGGCGGTTTGATTCTCAGCGGCACCAGCCTGTATGGAACGACGACGGGAGGCGGCAACTTGTCGTTGAACGGCGGCTATGGAGACGGCACGATTTTCAGCGTTCCCCTAGGCGGCGGCACTCCCACGACCCTGTTCTCGTTCAGCGGCAGCAACGGCTCGACACCCTATGCGGGCCTGGCCATCAGCGGCAACACCCTGTATGGCACGACCGAAGCGGGCGGCGCCCAGGGCAGCGGTACGGTTTTCGCCCTTAGCCTGCCAAGTCCCACCCCCGAGCCAGGCACCCTCGCCCTTCTCGGCATCGGCGCCATCGGTCTTGTTGGATATCGTTGGGTACGGCAGCGAAAGGTCCGCGCCCGGTTCGGCAGAACGATGGTGCGAGGTTTGCTGCTGGCGGTCCTTCCGGCGGCCGGTTTGAGCGCAAGCAGGTGCGCAGAATATCTTCGTCGCGATTGGAGGCAGCAGCACAGTTGCCGAATACAACGCATCGGGAGCGCTCGTGAACCCCTCGGTGATCTCGGGAAATAGGCAGGGCATGGTGGTCTCAGGCTCGAACCTGTTTGTTGTGAACAGCAACAACGGCACGATTGGCGAATACAACGCCACAACCGGTGCGGTCGTGAACGCGGCGCTAATCTCGGATCCGAATGACCCTTCTCGCATTACCGTGTCTGGGTCGGACCTGTTTGTTACGAATCAAGGCAACAACACGATTGGCGAATACACCACGTCGGGAGCTGTGGTGAACGCCTCCCTGATCAAAGGGCTGGATGGTCCGGAAGGCATTGCCGTTTCTGGGTCGAACGTGTTTGTCGTGAACATAGGCGCCAACTACGGCGAGGGCTCGGTTGGCGAGTACACGACATCGGGAGGAACGGTGAACGCCTCTCTGCTCGCTCAGTTGCAGGGGGTGGTTGGTCCGACCGCCCTTGTCGTGTCCGGGTCGGACTTATTTGTCGCGAACACCGTGTTATTCACGATTGGCGAATATACCACCTCGGGCGCAGTGGTGAACGCCTCTCTGATCAAAGGTGTCGATCCGTACGACATTGCCCTCTCTGGGTCGGACCTGTTTGTTCTGAATTACGGCGACGGCACGATTGGCGAATACACCACGTCGGGAGCAGTCGTGAATGCCTCCCTGGTCACGGGATTGAATCAGGCATTTACCCTTGCCGTGACGCAACCGGTCCCCGAGCCCGGTACGATTACGCTCTTGGGTACGGCATTGTTGGGGCTGGTTTATCTGCGGCGGCGCGGACAACCTCAACCGAAGAACGGCCATCGTCCACCCGCGGCAAGATGCTGCTTCATCCGGTCGCACGCTTGCTCGACGCCCTTTGCAAGCGGCCCCCGATGACCAGGACACAGCACTCCGATGTCCCGCGTCAGGCGCCGCTGCATAGACATCCTGGCGGCCTTCAAGTCCAAGGTTACCGGCCGCGCCATGAACCGCACCCGGCCATTAATCACGGCTAATGCGTCGCCGGCGAATAGCGCGCGGTCGGGCTTGTAGTAGAAACTCGTGTGTCCCGGCGTCCCGAAGAGAGAGGGGAGTTGGCGTTTCCGCCGCTCTCAACGCAGGTCGCGCGTTTCCTCGGGGCGGCGGTGGCCTTTGTGGGCGACGGCTGCGCGCTTTTGGACGAGGCCGAGCACCGCCGACGGCTGGACGTCTGCCGCATCTGCGACCGTCGCGCCGGCCGCCGCCGACAACACCCCCTCGAAAACGGGTTTCCACCGCCACTGGTCATACTTTTGATTGGAGTGGCAATGGCGATAATTGCCCGGTTTACGCCCGCTCCTGAGATCGAAAGCACTGTGCGATTCGCCATCGGCGGAATTGCCATCGCAGTGGGAGCATTGGTGGTCGTGGCTGGGGCCAGGGCAGTATCATCTTATCGCAAGCCTGTTTTCTGATCCGCTGCCAAAACAGGTCCTTATCTGACACCTTATCTGACACGTCGGTGCGTCCTTATCTGACACGCTCTTTTCGGACGGCTCAGAGATTTCAAACACATGGAGAGTTTGGAGGCTCACGACGAAGATTCTGTTGCAAGTGGGTCGATCACGTCGAGCAGGAGTCGTTCAGCGGTTGCCCGCAACATCGGCGACGTAACGCCTTGCCCGTTCAATAGCCCGACATCGGTCGTCTTCTGTGCATCTTCCAGGGCATTGTCGTCACCGAGCAATTCCTTCAAACCATTCCCGACTCGGAAGGCTAGCTCCCGCCAATCGTTTGGAAAGCATAATCGCAATGCCGCAAGCCACTCAGGAAGCCACCGTTCAGTCTTGTCACGCCCCGCTAGTCTCGCCAGAGCGATCACTCGTCCGAGGTCTTTCGCAGGCGCAAGAGGCCCAGCATCGTGCCGGATTCGATTCGGTCGGTGCCGATTTGCGGATGAGCAAGCAGATTTGCTAGAGCCATCATGGACGGAGAGGCATACTCAAGACCGACACTCGATTTGAGTCGGTTCAAGGATGTCACGCCAAGAAAACGAAAGCTCGGCAGGCCATACCAGCCATCATCCAATCGCACTGGAAGCCAGCACTTGGGTTCCTCCTGGCCTTGTTGAGGCAGGTTGAGAAACTCAATGAAGTAGTCATGAGGGCCGGAGGGATAAAGACGGATGGCACGAAGGTCGCCGGCTGGCTCAGGAGTCGGTCTTGGGTAGCACTCCTCCGTTCTGTTCCATCCGATCTCGATGAGTCTTCCCGCCATCTGCTGGCAGGAGGTGACATTTCCGGCTGGGTGAACGACAACATCGGCGTCCTTGGTGTTGATAGCCCTTCCTTCCAACTGAGCCTGGAAGTGGTAGGCGGCGGCGAGACTGCCGGTAACGAACAGACTCCCCTGTAGTTCGCTGGGAATGTCGCTAGCAAGACGCTGGAACAAGGCTACTGGATCAAGCTTCATGGCAACCGGATCTCGGGTCTGAAATGAGCGAGGAGTTGTCCAGCCTGCGCGGTCAATCCGAGATCATACAGGTCAAGGGTTGTCTCCACCGGATCGGCAAAAGGCAGGCTCTTGCCCGACACAACGTCAAAGAGTGGGGCGTACCGCTGCAATGGCCGAACCACAAGTGCTGCCGGTGCGTCGTAGTCTTTTGTGAGCTTCAACGCAGGATCGAGCTTCCTGACAAAGTCCAGGTCTGCGGTTTGCTCCGGTGCATGGAGCAGAAGATCGAGTCGAGGCATCCCATGCAGGTCAAATTCGGAATGCCAGTGCCGTGCGGCTGCCACACCGCCCAAGGCGACCGCTGTCGGCCTCATTCTTTCCAATCGTTTCAGGAGTTGCTCCGGATCGGTCTTTTCCCCGGATACATCCTGGTAGCGGAAGGATCGCCTCATGCTCTCGGATAGAGCCAGCAGTTCGTTCCACGAACTGATCGGGAACTTGGTTAGTTCGACGGATCGGTTCGCTTGCCGAGTAATGCTTCTACGTTGCTGGAGCCTGTCCAAGGCTTCTTTGACCGTGGAGTAAGCGCAGCCAACCTGTTCCGCCAACTTGCCGATGGAAATGGCTCCTTCTCGCAACAACCATCGGTGAATCAGCACCTTCAACACCTCCAGGTGCTTCTGCTTGGGTTGAAGTTTGATGACGGTCGCTGCCGTATCGGAGGTATCGCCACTCGTCATCTGGAATACGTTGGCGATCCGATGAAGGAACTCTTCGTCAGGCTCGACCCACACATCGCCTTGGCCGATAGCAACCAGCGACAATCCCTGGGCCACCTTGGGATGAAGCACCTCCTTGATCTTCATCCACTCATGCCGTACACGATCCAGGGAGAGACGGGAAAGCCGCAATACCAGACACGCCCGCTCGATCTCGGGCTTATCGGACAGGGACAAAGCGAGTTGCATTGCCACGCTGTAGAACCCCCGGATTCCCGTGGCGTTCTTGACTCCAACCACCGTCCGACGATCGTTGGCGATGTATTCGAAGTCTCCCCCCCCATGCAGTGGAGTAAATTCGTCTCGCCACCAGAGATGATCCGTTGACTCGTCCATCTGTCCAAGTGTAGCCGATGAATTGCAGGTTGCAACAAGAATTATCGGTTGCAACAAGAATTTGTGGTCGCAACAAGAATATAGGGCAAGTTTCCACAATCTGACCCCTCGCAGGATTGGTTATTTGGGATTCTGGCTCGGGGACGTGTGCCAGGAGGCGCCGACGAAATCTCGCATCGCAGGTTCGATCGTACTGGAACGCTAGAACGGCAACCGTCCTCGCCCCCGGAAATTCACCGTATCTCGTTGGTGCTACGCGGGTTGCGTCATCGCATATTTCCCAGGTTCGCGTCGGGGATTCTGGCTCTATGGGACCGGTTTCGGCGTGCTTGAGACTGATTTCTGCCCGCTGCCTGAGATCCTTGCTAGTCGCCTTTGGATCGACATGGCGGTCAGGCAATGGAATGCCGACATCCAAGCCCTGGCCCATGCGATGCAAGGTCCGTTGAGCGACGACGGACGTAGGCGAGCGGAGGCCGGCCATCCGGCTGCGCGACAACCCGGAATGGGAAGAACTGTTCCCGCACTTGCGGCAACTGAAGATCGAGGTGGTCGTCACGGAGTCTCTGTCGAAATGGGACGACGTAGTTGCCGAACTGATCCAATACTTGCAGGCACAGTGGTTTAGCCGGGAGGGGCGGCAGTCCGCTATCAAGGCTGAACTTGGCTACGAAGATGAAATGTTGGACCTGAAGCTGACGGCGATCATGTTTCCATGCCATCGCCGGGCGCGGAAGCGTGCTGGTGGGACGAAAGGCATGGACGGGTGATGGCTTGATCCCCTGATGCAAGCGAAACACCGTTGGAACCCAGACCCCGCCGTCCAATCCTGGGCGGCGGGGTCTTTTTGCCAACCGAGCACCGCCGACGGCTGGACGTCTGCCGCACCTGCGACCGTCGCGCCGGCCGCCGCTGCGCGGCCTGCGGCTGCTGGATCGCAATGAAAGCCCGCGGACGGGCCTTCAGTTGCCCCTTGGGACGATGCGAGGACTCCGGTGACAAAATGGTGGCGATGGGGAGAAAACGAGACGATAGCAGCAACGAGACGCCCTAATGATCGAACCAGCGGCCCACACCGAAAACAACCGCAAGCCCGGCGCACCAACGGAGCCGGAGCCGATCGCCGTCGACGACGCACATGCCGAGCCGCTCTACGCCAACTTCTGCCGGGTTGTCGGCCTGCCCGACGCTATGGCGTTGACCCTAGCAGTCGCGGGATCGCGGTGAAGAGGAAGCGCGGATCGCTCTTCGGAGCCCCATCATGCCGTCACCTCCCTATACGACAAGTCTCCCCTTTCAGTCTCCCATGCCGGACTTCTTCAAATCTCTTGGGTCATAAGTGTGATTGCGCCTCCGGGTCACCTTGGCCTCGATGATCTTGTCAACTTCCCCTTTGGTTGCCAACAAAGCCTCGATCCAACTCAGTATCGAGGAAGAGTGATGAAAGCGCCATCCATAAATCGCGACGCCTGTCGATGTCGGCATGGGACTGAATCATTTTTCGATTCCTGTTCCCTACTTCTCCACCCTATAACACGCCATTTCCTTCTCGTTCCGCAGGAACAACCGCCCGCCGCTGAGCGTAGGCACGGTCCAGGTTCGCTCGTCGCAAACCTTGAACCGGGCCAGCTCCTTGTAGGCCGCGGGCGAAATCTCCGCCAGCGCCAATAGCCCCGTGTCGCCGTAGAGGATCAGTTTGCCGTCGGCCGCGATCAGGCTGCCGCGATTGAATCCGCCCGTCATCCACCGCGCCTTGCCCGTGCGGAAGTCGAGGCACGTCAGCTTGTTGTTGTTGAAGCCGTAGAGATAACCGTTCACGAGCACCGAGGTCGAGAGGTAGTTCTTCATCAGCTTGTTGGCCCATACCCGCTCAGCGGCGGGGCGGCCGTCCTTGACCGTTAGCTCGAACACCGCGCAGCCCGTGCTGTAGCCGGTGGAAATGAAGAGCCGATTGCCGGAGACAACGGGCGTGGCCACGTTGGCGTCGAGTTCCGTCGTCCAGGGATGCCGCCAATACTCCTTGCCGTCGCTGGGCGAGAGGCCCACGACCGCCTGGCCGGTGAGGACGATAATCTCGCGCGTGCCGTCGATCGCGACCTCGATGGGCGTGGAGTAGCCGATCCGGTCGTCCAGCGCCGTCCAGAGCACCTTGCCGCTGGTCTTGTCGAAGGCGGCCAGCGTCTTGCCCCGCTTGGCGCCGGTCTCTACCACGAGCATATCGCCGATCACCACGGGCGAGGCCCCGAAGCCATATTCGGGCGGCTGGGCGCCGAACTTCTCCAACAGGTCGCAGCCCCAAAGGAGACGGCCGTCGGCCGCGTCGAGGCAGCGCAAGGCCCCTTTGCCGCTGAGGGCGTAAAGGCGGCCCGCCTCCACGGTGGGCGTGGCCCGGGGCCCGTCGCCGTAGGAATCGCTCTTCAAGAGATCGCCCAGGCGGGCCTTCCAGAGGGTCTTGCCGTCGGCCACGCTCACGGCCAGGGCGAACTCACCGTCGCTTGCGCCAAAAAGCGTGTAGGCCCGATCGCCGACGACGGAAACTGCGGAGAAACCACCTCCCAGCGGCACGCGCCAGAGTTCCGGCGGCCCTTTTTCCGGCCACTCGGCCAACAGGCCCGTCTCGGCGGAGATGCCGTCCTGCCGTGGCCCGCGCCATTGCGGCCAGTCTTCGCCCCGGAGGGGCCCGGCGAGAAGCGAGAGGACGACGGCGGTCAGCAAGACCGCGCGGGGCGGCAACGTGTGCATGGAGACGGCTCCGGGAAATGGTCGGCGGGGCGGGAAAAATCCGGTAATTCTACCGGACTACCCGGCCAAAGGCCAATTCCCGGCCCTATTTCCGCTGGCAAAAATGCAGTAGAATCGAAACTTCCCCATCCCGATGAGAACGTCTCCATGCGCGATAGCGAGCACGACAATCCAGCCTTGACCAAC
Organism: uncultured Planctomycetia bacterium; assembly: GCA_963709175.1. Taxonomy (GTDB): domain Bacteria; phylum Planctomycetota; class Planctomycetia; order Pirellulales; family Thermoguttaceae; genus JANXQG01. The sequence continues at coordinate 169,368 of CAVPVK010000014.1, read as the reverse complement.
ACCCCCACCCTGTTCGGCCATCCGGTAGGGCTGTACACGCTCTTCTTCGCCGAAATGTGGGAGCGATTCTGCTTCTACGGCATGCGGGCCCTGCTGGTCATGTACATGGGCAAGGCCGTCTTCCTTCGCTACGACGACACCAGCGCCAACGCCATCTACGGCGACTTTCACGGCCCTGGTCTACATGACGCCGTTCCTGGGCGGTATGCTGGCCGACCGCCTGCTGGGGCAACGCCGGGCCGTGATCCTCGGCGGCACGCTGATGGCCGCCGGCGAGCTCCTGATGATGGTGCCCCAGACGGTCGCCTTCTTCACCGCCCTGGCCCTGCTCATCGCCGGCAACGGTTTCTTCAAGCCTAATATCTCCACGATAGTCGGCTCGCTGTATGGCCGGGGCAATCCCCGCCGCGACGGCGGCTTCACGATCTTCTACATGGGCATCAACCTCGGCGCGGCCATGGCCCCGCTGTTGTGTGGATTCATCGGCGAACGCTACGGCTACCACTGGGGCTTCGGCCTGGCCGCCATCGGCATGATCATCGGCGTCGCGATCTTCGTCGCCCCCACCATCGTGACCCAGTTGCTCATCTCGGTCGGGGCCGTGGCGATCGTGGTCGGGCTATTGCTCTTCCATCCGGACAATCCGTTCTCGATCGGCTTGAACGTCTTTTCGGCAATCTGCATCCTCGTTTCTGGAGGAGTGGCCGTGATGGCGCTAGGTCGCGGCGGTCTGCCAGCGGAAGCCGGAGCCGTGCCGGATCGCCAGCGGCTGCAGCGCTACGTGGCTGGGCCGTTGCGGGCTACCTGGGCCGTTTACTTGGGCACCGCGGTGGCCGTCGCGTTTTTCTTCTTTCTCGTTTCCGGATTTGCCTTCTTCGCCGCCGACGGCAAGCCCGTGACGCTGATTCCCACTGCCTGGGTGAGCAACCTAACCGCCGGCCACAATCCGTTCCTGGGTGTCGTGGCCATCTTCCTGCGGGAAAGCAGCCGGCCCGCCACGCTAGTGCTTTCGCTGGCCGGGTTAATCGCCTTCGGCTACCTGATCTTCGAGATGATGCATCTGACGCGGATCCCGCGGCAGCGGATGTATGTCGTCCTCATCCTCACGTTCTTCTCGGTGCTGTTCTTCGCCTTCTTCGAGCAGGCGGGCAGCTCGCTCACGAACTTCACCGATCGCAACGTGGACCGCGTGACGACCCGGACGACGATCACGGCCGCGGAAATCGGCAAGACGATCGACCTCCAGCCCACGCAGAAGCAGCTCGGCTACCACAACGGCAGCCAACTCTTCACGCTCAACGTGCTCACCGATCTCCGCAACGAGCAGGAGAGGCTGCGGGAGAAGGCCTTCGCCGGCGGCACGAGCCAGCTTCCCCCCAGGCGCGGCCCGATTTCACGATTCCCTGGAAGGTCGCCAGCGACAACGTGGGAATGGAGGTTGCCGCGATCAACGACGAAATTCCCACGAGCACGTTCCAGTCGGTGAACGCGGTGTTCATCCTGATCCTGGGGCTGCCCTTCACGGCGCTGTGGTACGTGCTCTCGCAGCGTCGCTGGGAGCCTTCCACGACCGTCAAGTTCTCGCTGGGGATCTTGCAAGTGGGGTTGGGCTTTGTGGCTTTCTGGTACGGCGCACGCACAGCGGACTCGCGGGGCATGGTAGCCCTTTCCTGGCTGATTCTTGGCTACCTGCTGCACACCACCGGCGAACTTTGCCTCTCGCCGGTCGGCCTCTCGATGGTGACCAAGCTCTCGCCCAAGCGGCTGGTGAGCACGGTGATGGGGGCCTGGTTCCTGGCCTCGGCCTTTGCCCAGATGCTGGCCTCGATCATTGCGCAGTTCGCGGGCGTGACGGAGGGCAGCGGCAACGAGCTTACGGTACCGCCGCCCAGCGAGACGGTGCACGTATACGGCAATGTTTTCGGACAGGTGGCGATCATCGCCATTATCTCGGCGGCGATCTGCTTCCTCATGGCCCCCCTGCTGAACCGCTGGATGCACGAGCACCAGGACGATGAAGGACGGCCGTTGGCGGAGCAAGCGTAGCTAGAGCTCGACTAGAAACCGGTGCGTGGACTTGACGGCGCCGCCAGGCGGGTGGCTCGAATACGATCCGAACCTTCTCGTCGTGGTCGCCGAGCTTGCGTTCGAGATCGGCGAGCTCGCGAGCCAAGTCTTTGTGCGCGGACAGAACTTCGCGGAGTTGCGAGAACGCCCGCCTGATCGCGATGTTGAATTCGACAGCGCGGTCGCTCCTAACCAGGCCAAAGCGGGCCACCCCCAATGGCTAGGCGCGATATAGCCAAAAGAGTGGTTTTGGGAAAGTCTTGGGCGAGTTGCTGATGGCGGCATGCCAACAAAGTAACTTCCCCTTGTCGTCTGAACCGCACGATCACGCGAAAAAAACGGCGTGCTGGCCCATTTGGCGCAAAATCCCGACGTCCGGCGGGGATATGAGATCTAGAATTGTAATCTGCGGTACCTGAGTTTTGTGATTTGCGATTTGCGATTTGAGACTTGTGATTTGTCTGGCGGCTTGATTTAACTGCAAAAGCTGTTATTTTAGAAACAAGTACTGGGCCTTGCCGCGCCGCTGGGGGCCGGCAGCTCTACCCCAAACCATCTGGGAGATCCAACCATGTCCGGCGTGGAATCCGCCAAGACGGCCGTCGATCCTGCCCGCGCAACAACGGAAGCTGACGACGGGCCAGCTCCCACCAACGGCAAAGAACGCGCCGGGGGGAAAGAGTTTGTCCAGGTGCACTCGGCTACGGTCCGCTTCGCCGGCGATTCGGGCGATGGCATGCAGGTTGTCGGCAGCCAGTTTGCCGACATTGCCTCGATGACCGGACTGGCCGTCTGCACCCAACCTGATTACCCCTCGGAGATTCGTCCCCCGGCCGGTTCGCTTGCCGGGGTGAGCGGTTTCCAGCTCAGCTTCGCCGACCACGAGGTCCACACGGCGGGCGATTCGCCCTACGTGCTGGTGGCCATGAACCCCGCGGCCCTGAAGGTCAACCTTCGCGACGTGCAGCCGGGCGGAATCCTCGTGGTCAATGAAGACGAGTTCACCGAGGGCAACCTGGCCAAGGCCGGCTATGCCGCCAACCCGCTGACCAGCGGCGAATTGTCGGCCTTCCGCGTCATTCCCGTCCCCATGACGCGAATGAACGAGGAGGCCGTGCGGCACCTGCAGCTTCCCCGCAAGGACGCCGCTCGCTGCAAGAACTTTTTCGCCCTGGGGCTGAGCCTCTGGTTGTACGATCGGCCCATCCAGCCGGTGTTGGAGTTCCTGATCAAGAAGTTCCGCAAGAACCTCTCGGTCATGGCGGCCAACGGCGCGAGCTTGCGAGCGGGATTTAACTATGCCGACACGGCCGAACTGTTCCGCGTGCAGCACACCGTGGCCCCCGCCAAGCTGCCCAAGGGCCGCTATCGCCGCGTGACGGGCAACGAAGCCGCCGCCCTGGGGCTCGTGGCCGCCGCCCATCGCGCCGGCCGCACCCTGGTATATGCCAGCTACCCCATCACCCCAGCCAGCGAGATCCTGCACGAACTTTCGCACCACAAGGACTACGACGTCCGCACGCTGCAGGTCGAGGATGAGATCGCCGCCTGCGTGGCCGCCATCGGCGCGTCGTTCGCCGGGGCCATCGGGGTTACCGGCACCAGCGGCCCAGGACTCTCGCTGAAGGTCGAGGGCCTCGGCCTGGCCGTGATCACCGAGCTGCCGATGGTAATCATCGACGTGCAGCGGGCCGGCCCCAGCACCGGCATGCCCACCAAGTCGGAGCAGGCGGACCTGCTCATGGCGATCCACGGGCGGCACGGCGAGGCCCCGATGGCCGTGCTTGCCGCCGCCACGCCCGCCGACTGCTTCGCCATGGCCTTCGAAGCGGTCCGCCTGGCGACGAAATACATGACGCCGGTGCTCGTGCTCTCGGACAGCTTCCTCGCCAACGGGGCCGAGCCGTGGCGGATCGTCGAGCCCGACGAGCTGCCCGACCTGCGGACGCCGGCCATCCCCTCGCCGGAGCAGTTCGCCCCTTATCGCCGCGACCCGCAAACGCTGGCGCGGCCGTGGGTCTCGCCCGGCACGCCCGGCTACGAGCATCGCATCGGCGGCCTGGAGAAGACCGACGTCGCCGGGGCCGTGAGCTACGACGCCCTGAACCACCAGCGGATGGTCAATTTGCGGGCCGAGAAGATCGAGCGGATTGCCCAGGACGTTCCGCCCGCCACGGTCACGGGATCGGGCAAGGCCGACCTGTTGGTGATTAGTTGGGGGAGCACTTATGGCCCTGTGGCGGCGGCGGTCGGCGGTCTGCAAGAGGCCGGCCGCTCGGTCGATCACCTGCACCTCCGCCATTTGAATCCTTTCCCGGCCAATCTCGGCGAGGTGCTCGCCGCCTACCGGCGAATCCTTGTGCCGGAGAACAACATGGGCCAGCTTTGCATGCTCTTGCGGGCGAAGTATCTCGTCGATGCACGGTCGCTTTCCAAGGTCGAGGGGCGGCCGTTCCGCGTGAACGAATTGACCGATAAGATCGTCGAATTTCTCGGAGGAACCCCATGAGCACCCAGGCGCCCAAGATCCCACGGCCGAAAGCTGCAGCCCGCAACTGGTCCATCCGCATCCCTTGACGCGCAAGGATTTCCAGTCGGGCCAGGACGTCAAATGGTGTCCTGGCTGCGGCGACCACGGCATCCTCATGCAGGTGCAGAACGTGCTGCCGAAGCTGGGCATCCCGCGAGAGAAGATCTGCTTCGTGTCGGGCATCGGCTGCTCGTCACGTTTCCCCTATTACCTGAACACCTACGGCTTCCACGGCATCCATGGGCGGGCGCCGGCGATCGCCATGGGCGTGAAGTGCGCCCGGCCCGACCTTTCCGTCTGGGTGGTCACCGGGGACGGCGACAGTCTCTCTATCGGCACCAACCACTTCATCCACTGCCTGCGGCGGAACCTCGACCTGAACATCCTCTTGTTGAACAACCAGATCTACGGGCTGACGAAGGGGCAGTATTCGCCGACTTCGGAGTTCGGCAAGAAGACCAAGTCGAGTCCCTGGGGGACAATCGAACAGCCCATTCATCCGGTGGAGATCGCCTTGGCGGCCGAGGCCACGTTCGTGGCCCGCTCGGTCGTCGCCAATCCGCAACACCTGGCCCAGACGCTGGAGGCGGCCGCGCGGCACAAAGGCGTATCGTTCGTGGAAATCCTGCAGGACTGCGTAGTTTTCAACGAGGGTGTACTCAATAATCTCGGTGATCGCGCAGGATCGCGACGACCACTGGGTCTTCCTGGAGAATGGCCAACCGGTGCTCTTTGGCAAGAACGGCGAGAAGGGAATCATGCTCCGCGGCACGACGGCGGAAGTGGTGACGATCGGCGAAAACGGCGTGCGGGAAGAGGACTTGATGGTCCACGACACGGCCAGTGAGTCGCGGGTGCCGGCCTATTTGCTGGCGAGCTTTGCGCCGCCGGAGATGCCGATGGCCTTCGGCATTTTCCGCCAGGTGGAGAAGCCCACCTACGACGACCTGATGATGCATCAGATCAACGAGGTGGTTGCCGCCCGCGGCCACGGCGACCTGCCCCGCTTGCTCCGCAGCGGAACGACGTGGCTGGTAGATTGAGGACCGCACGTCCTTTCTGCCGGAAAGGACCCATGTGCCAGAATATTGGCGAAGAGGCGACGTGTATCGAGCGACCGACAACGCATTAGCCCCTCTCGGCAAGAGGGACCTGCAGCGCGAAGGGAATTTTCTTGAGCAGCGGACCCGCCACCGTGAAACGGGCTGTCTACGACCTGCCGCTGGGCGCTCAGGCCGAAGCGGAACTGCCGCCGGCGGAAGACGACGGCCCGTTGCTGCTGCACCATGCCCTGTGGTTCTGCCGCTTGCGGTGGCTGGTGGTCGCGGCCATGCTCGCCTTGGCCCTGGTCGCGGCTACGGCCGGTCCCTGGCTGCTGGTGCGGGGCATTCGACTTGAAGTCTTCTGGCCGCTGGGAGTTGCCGGGGTGCTGACGCTGGCCAACGCCGGCTACCTGGCGATGCTGGGTGCGGCGCGGAGGTTTCCCGATCCCGCCTTGACCGCCCATCAGAGCTTGTGGTTGCAAATCATCATCGACCTGGCCGTGCTCACCGCGGTAGTCCATTTCCTGGGGAGCGTGGAGACGCCGGCGCCGCTGATGTACCTCTTCCACATCGTCCTGGTCTGCATTTTCTTTTCGGCGCGGCAGAGCCTGTCGGTGACGGGCCTCGCCCTGGTGATGTACGTCTCCTGCGTAGCGCTGGAAAGCAACGGCCTGCTGCCGCCCAGCTCGGTGTGGGCCGCGGCGGCACCCGTGGCGCAAGTACAAGCGCGAGTCGCAACGCTGGCGGCCTACGTGGTCTCGGTGGCCTTCATCTCGCTGACGATCTGGTTCCTCACCTCACGGTTGACGGGGGCCTTGCGGCAACGCGACGCCGAGTTGGCGGCCACCAACCGGCGGCTGCTGGCAGCCACCGACGAACGGGCCAGGCACATGCTGCAAACCACCCACCAGCTCAAAGCCCCCTTCGCCGCCATCCACGCCAACACGCAACTGCTGCTGGGCGGCTACTGCGGCAAGCTCCCCGACGAGGCAGTGCAGGTGATCGGCCAGATTGCCGCCCGTTGCGATATGCTCTCCCGGCAGATCAAGGCCATGCTGCAACTGGCCAACCTGCGGTCCAGCGCCCAGGACGCGCCCAGGCGGCGCCGATCGACCTGCCCGAAGTACTCCGCACTTGCCTGGCGGCATTGGAGCCGCTGGCGGCCAAGCGGGGGATCCGCTTCGCGGAGGACATCGCCCCCGCCACGATCCGCGGCGTGCACGACCACGTCGTCATGATGCTCGACAACGTCCTGGCCAACGCCGTGTCGTATTCGTGCGACGGGCAGAGCGTGACGGTGTCGTGCCAGCCGGGACCGGGCGGCAAGGCGGTCGTGGCCGTGGAGGATTCGGGCATTGGCATTCCGTCGGCCAAGCTGCCGCTGATCTTCGACGACTACTTTCGCACTGCCGAGGCCGTGCGGCACAACAAGGCCTCCACGGGCCTCGGCCTGGCTATCGTCCGCCAGGTGGCCATGGCGGGCAAGGTGGGCGTTCGCGTGGAAAGCGCCCCTGGCCAGGGCACGCGATTCACTCTCGATTTTCCGGCTTGCTGGGGCGAAACCGGCGAGCCTGCTTGACACCAGGAGACCTGACAATGGCTTACGTTTTGATTGTAGACGACGACACGGATTTTGCCGGCGCGGTGTGCACGATGCTTAAGAGCCACGGCCACGAAACGGCCGCCGAGACCGACGCCGAAAAGGCCGTCGAGCGCATTCGCCAGCGCCGCCCGGACGTAGTGGTGCTGGACGTCATGTTCCCCGAGAACGACACGGCGGGGTTCGACGTCGCCCGCTCGATCCGCCGCAACTTCGGCGCCTGCCGGTGGTGCTGCTCACGGCGGTGAACAACACCTTCCCCCTGGGTTTCAGCAACAAGGACCGCGACGCCACTTGGCTGCCCGTCTCCGAGTTCATGGAGAAGCCGGTCGATTTGAACCGCTTGTGTGAGAAGATCGACAAGCTGGTGGTGAAGTAGCATCAGCGGTAGACGGCCAGGATGTTTTCCGGGGGCACGTCGGGTTGGAAGAGATGGGCGGGGGCGAGGATGTACCCGCCGCCGCGGCCGAGCGTCTCGCAGTAACGGCGGGCCTCGGCACGGACTTCCGCCGGCGAGCCGTGCGGCAAGAGCCGCTGCATGTCGATGCCGCCGTGGAAGGAGAGCCGATCGCCAAAGGCGGCCTTCAACCGCTCCGGCGCCATCTCCGGCCCGACCGGCTGGATCGGATCGAGCACATCGATGCCCAACGAGATCAGCTCCGGGATCAGCGGGGCAATCGAGCCGCAACTATGGTAGAGGACCTTGCCGCCGAGGCCGTGGATGCAATCGGTCATCTCTTTGATGTAGGGAGCGACGAACTCGCGGAACATCGCCCGGGAGATGAGCGGGCCGTTCTGGCTGCCCAGGTCGCTGATGAGCAGGTAGAGATCGATGCGGCCGCTGGTGGCCTCCGCCGCGCGGCGATAGTCCTCGCGATAGAAATCGGTGAACGTACGGGAGAGGAAATGAACCCAGTCGGGCCGCTCGACCATATCGAGAAACATGCCTTCCCAGCCGCGGACCAGACCCGGCCGCTGCCAGACGTCGGCAAAGCCGTAGAGCAGGGCGTGGGATTCGTAGCGGCGGCAGGCGGCTGCCAGCGGGGCATAGTCGAACAGGTCGGGCGTGGGCCAGGGGAAGTCCTGCAGGTCGGCGAAGGACTGGGCGTCGGCCAGCGCGCCGCGGACGTCCTCGCGCATCGGCCCCCAGGGAGTAGATCGGTAGACGTAGCGTTCGCCCCAGAAGTTCTGGAAGAGGCCGTCGCCGATGGCCTGCTCCGCCGGACCTGCGGCCTCGACGTGGCGGATGTCAATATCCAACTCGTCGAGGAGGCGATCGCGGTCGTCATAGCCAACGTTGCCAAGTAAACGGCGCCAGGTGCACTCCTCCGCCCAGAAGTCGCGCGGAGTGCGATCGGGCGTTTCATGGTTCAGGGCTTTTTGCACGCGCTGGCGGGAAGACATGGACTCCATATGAACAACTCCTGCTGCCAGAGACCACTTGTCGATTCATGGCCCAAACGGGTTCGCGCTGTCGATATAGTCAGGAAGAGCAGGATCAGAAACGATTCCAAGGCAATGGCTCGCATCGAATTCCTCCGCGGTTCCACAATGGTCCGGGGCGACGGGCGGTTCTCACGCCGCGATGGGACGCATCCAGCATACGTGGCGCGTCCAGCCAATGCCAGTCCCCGCAGTCTTACGCTCGTGAAAAACCCTCGTAGCCGAACTATAATGCTTGAATTGCCAGAGAAACGGTCTTAGCAGAAACGACCAAACCTACACAGGCAGGACCCAACTATGAGCAACGCTCCCTTCGAAACCGCCGCAGGCCACGCTCATCCGCTTGGCGCCTTCCCCGACAAGGACGGCGTGAACTTCTCCGTCTTTTCGCGGAACGCCACGGCGGTCGAACTGCTTGCTCTTCGACGCGCACGACGACCGGGAGCCGGTCCAGGTCGTGACGTTGGACCCGGCGGTCAACAAGACGTTTTTCTTCTGGCACGTCTACGTCAAAGGTCTCCGGCCGGGCGCCCACTACGCCTACCGCGTCGATGGCCCCACGGACCTGCACGGCCAGGGGTTTCGCTATCAACCGCAACAAGGTCCTCATCGACCCCTATGCCCTGGGCAACACCAACACGCTCTGGAACCGGGCCGACGCCTGCGGCCCGAACGACAACCTGGCCACGTCGATGCGGAGCGTGGTGATCGACGTCGCCGATTACGACTGGGAGGGCGATCGCCCGCTCGACCAGCCGATGAACGAGATGGTCATCTACGAGATGCACGTCGGCGGCTTCACCCGGCACCCGTCGTCGGGAGTCGCACATCCCGGCACTTTCTCGGCGGTCGTCGAGAAGATCCCGTATCTCAAGGAACTGGGCGTCACGGCGGTCGAACTGCTGCCGGTGATGGAGTTCGACAACAAGGAAATGCTGCGGATGAAGCCCGACGGCAGCGGCCCGCTGGTAAACTACTGGGGCTACAGCACGGTCAGTTTCTTCGCCCCGGAATCGAGCTACTGCGTCTCGCCCGAGCAAGGGGCGCACATCCGCGAGTTCCGCGACATGGTCAAGGCCCTGCACCGGGCCGGAATCGCGGTCATCCTCGACACGGTCTTCAACCATACCAGCGAAGGCAACCACCTCGGCCCGACGATCAACTTCAAGGGCTTCTGCAACGAGATCGCCTACCACCTCGTGCCTTCCGACCGGCAGTACTACATGGATTACTCGGGCTGCGGCAACACGGTGAACTGCAACCATCCCGTCGTGCAGAAGTTCATCGTGGAGTGCCTGGAGTTCTGGGTCAAGCAGATGCACGTGGACGGTTTCCGCTTCGACGAAGGGTCGATCCTCTCGCGCGGCGAAGACGGCGTGCCGATGGTCCATCCGCCGGTGGTCTGGAGCATCGAGCTTTCCGAATCGTTGCTGGACGCCAAGATCATTGCCGAGGCCTGGGACGCGGCCGGGCTGTACCAGATCGGCTACTTCCCCGGCTACCGCTGGGCCGAATGGAACGGCCGCTTCCGCGACGACATCCGCCGCTTCGTCCGCGGCGATCCGGGCCTGGTCGGCGCGGTCGCCTCGCGGATCGGCGGCAGCTCCGATATCTACCAGACCAGCGGCCATCTGCCCATCAACAGCGTCAACTTCGTGACCTGCCACGACGGTTTCACGCTCAACGACCTGGTCTCCTACAACGCCAAGCACAACGAGGCCAACGGCGAGGACAACCGCGACGGCATCAACGACAACTTGAGCTGGAACTGCGGCGCGGAAGGCGAGAGCGACGACCCGGCCGTCGAGGCCCTGCGCGAGCCGCCAGATCCGCAACTTCGCCGCCATCCTGCTGCTGGCCCAGGGCGTGCCCATGATCCTCTGCCGGGCGACGAGATCCGCCACACGCAGAAGGGCAACAACAACGCCTACTGCCAGAACAACGAGATCAGTTGGTTCGACTGGCAATCTGCTGCAGAAGCATCGCGCGACTTGTTCCGCTTCTGGAAGCTGATGATCGACTTCCGCAAGCGCCATCCGGCCATTCACCGCTCCCGCTTCTTCGACGGCAAGGTGAACGACCGCGGCCTGCCGGACGTGAGCTGGCACGGCTGCCAGCTCTTGCATCCGGGCTGGGACGACCCCAACGCCCGCGCCCTGGCGTTCACCTTGGCCGGCTTCGGCGGCGAGGACGCGGACCTCCACGTCATGCTCAACATGGATTGCAATGGCTGGACTTCGAGATCCCGGTCGTCGAAGGGCGGCAATGGCACCTGGCCGTGGACACCGCCCAACCGTCGCCGCTGCGACATTGCCGAGCCGGGCCAGGAGAAACCGGTTCCCGCCGACCGCATACTGCGTTCAAGGGCGGAGCGTGGTGGTCTTGCTGTCTCGATGAGTTGAGATCGTTAGTTGCCAATCTCGGCCGGTTCGGCCGGCCCGCGCAAGATCGAACTGCCGAATGTGGTCAAGATGATCTCGCCGGGCCGGGCGGGATCGAAAGCCACTCGCTGGATGTTGGCGAAGGGCAGCGTCTTGAACGGTTCCCAACTGCCGCCGTCGTCGCGGCTGAGATAGAGGCCCGATTGCCGCGCGCCTTCGGTGCACGTTGCATAGATCCATGCGCGGGTGATCCGGATGGTAGAAAGCCCCGAAGTGCTGTCGCTCCTTCTGCACCAGCTTGGTCCAGGTCTGGCCTGCGTCTGTAGTCCGGTACAGGCCGCCTTCGGCTGCATGCCCACGGGCATCCGCGGCGGAAAGGAGGATGGTCTGCGAGTCGTCCGCCTTGACCGTGAAGTCTTTCAGCCAATGCAGAGGCAGCCCAGCGGTGATTTTGGACCAGCTCTTTGCGCCGTCGGTCGAGCGATAGAGCCCGACGCCGTCGCGCGTGAACTGCCCGGCGATCTTCTTGGCGGTAATAAGCACGGTCAGCGCACCGTCGCGGCCGATCGCCAGCTTGCAGCAGCGCATGTTCCGCGGATGACCGAGCCCCTGGCTGGCAGCGGTCCAGGTCTTGCCGCCGTCGTCGGACTTAAAGACGCCCTTTTCGAACAACGAGGCATACAGCACGCGGCGGTCCTTGGGGCTGGCCGGATCGAGAGCCACGGAAAGACAGGGGGCCTCCGGCAAGTCGAGCTTCCGCCAAGTGACGCCGAAGTCGTCGCTTACGGCCACGCCCCCTTGCATGATGACCCGATGCCCGCCGTTGATGATGTTGTCATTGGGAATGTCGTGCGTGTTGGACATCGCGCCCCACATGCGGCCCGGCACGTCGGGATCGAAGGCCAGCTCGTAGACCGTGTTCCGCCAGGGGAGGCTGAGGGCCTGCCAGATCCAGGTCTTGCCGGCGTCGAGACTCCGCGCCAGCCCGATGTCGGTATAGCAGATAAAATGCCGGTCGGGCTGGTGGGGGTCGATGTAATAGTTCCAGGTGGTGGTCACCGTAAGGCCGTTGCACCGCCAGGCCTCGCCGCCGGCATCGCCTGCGGCGGCGGGGCCCGTGTGGCAGACCCGCCAGGAGCGGCCGCCGTTGTCGGTCCGCAGCAGCCAGGCACTACAGGACATGGCCAGCACGTCGGGATCGCCGCGCGAGGCCGCCATGCTGTAGGGTCGCGCCTGCTCGCGCTGCTTCCACGCGCGGCTGACGTAATCGTCCTGGACGTTGTAGAGCTTCAGTTGGGCGAAACGGGGATCGGAGAAGAGCACGGCCCGCCAGGTCTTTCCGCCGTCGTCGCTGCGGTAGACAGTGGCATGGTTCGGGGGCCAGTAGCTGGTGCCCGCGCAGTAGACGTAGACCCGCAAGGGGTCCCGATCGGTCGTGGCGATGAAGTCGTATTGCGGGATATCGCCGTGGGCCCATTCGTCCTTGCGATGCGTCTGGACGTTGATGCCGCCGTGCATGCAGCTTTGCCAATGATCCCCCCGGTCCTCGGAGACGAACACGCCGCCGCTCAAGCGGCCGTCGGACAGGACGCACTCGACTGTAACGTAGAGCCGCTGGAGAGAGGAGTTCGCGCCGCCGGAAAAACTCGCGATTCGGGCGGCGGGCAATCCTCTACCGCAGGGCAGGTAACCCTGGCACAGTTGCGAACTGCGGAAGACGCCGCGGTCGGTGGCGATGAAGTTGGGGGTCCGCGGGTCCGGCGCGTCCTTACCGCCTTCGACGAACACGGCGAGAACCTTGCCGCGGACGCCCGTACACCGCCGCCAGCTTGCGCCGCCGTCGAGGGTCGCGTAGGCCCCGTCCGCGGCGCCGACGAAGAGGCAACGAGCATAGCCGGGCGCTGCGTACAGCAGCGTGATGGGGGCTTGCCACGGCGGGGGGCCCTCGAGCAAGGGCCGCCAGGTCGAGCCGTCGTCGTCGCTCACCCGCAGCTCGTCGCCCGCGCCGTCGACCGCATAGACGCGGTGGGCAATCGCCGGATCATAGGCCGGGGCGCAGTGCGTATTGCTGCCGAGCATCCGATGGTGGACCATTCGCCAGGTCTTTCCCGCGTCGGCCGAGCGGTAGACCTCGCTCATGTCGCAATTGACCATCATCAATCGCGAATCCAGGGGCGATACGGCCAGCGAGAACATCCCCCCGCTGCCGCACAGGCCCACAGGTTTCCAGGTTTCCTCCGCACGCGCAACGGGCGTCAGCAAGACGATCGTCCAAAGGCAGCAATGCAAAAAGTTCCTCACGTGCGATACCCCTTGTTAGTTGTTCTTGCTCTTTCCTTCGAGTTGGTGCACCTCTTCCTCGACTTTCGCTTCTGCCTTCTTGACGTCCGACTTCACTTTTCCCTTATCGACAGACACATCGACGTTGAGATTGACCTTGTCGCTATCGGCGTCGCGGCGGTGCGTGGAAAGGCTGAACCAACCGCGGTAGAAGCCGATGGCCGCAACGGCGATGCAGAGAATCAGCATGAGTTTGATGAGGTTGCGCATGATCGCCTCCGTGAGTTTCTCGAATCAACACTACTTGGGATTATACCATTTTTTGAACGCCGCATCCCCGCCGATTTCTTTCGCCAGCAAGGCGTAACCCTCGGTGAGCGGGTGGCTGGCGTCGGCATAGAGCTCGCTCGGCAAGGTCTCGGGAACGACGCAGGCGAACTGGTTGTCGCCGCAGCCACGCGGCAATGCCGTCGCGGAGCTTGCGATAAACGCGCCGCTGCTCGGGGGCGACCATCTGCTCGTTGAATGGCCCGACGATCACCAGCACGTCGCAGCCGCGGCCGCGGAGCCGCGCCACGGATACGCTGGAAGGCCTGCCATTGCAGCGACTGGTCCAGTCCGACCCAATCGAAACGCGTCGGCTTGCCGCCGCCCGCCGTCCACGGCTTGTGCCGCGGGCTCTCGCGGGCCGCGGTCGCGGGTCGTCGCTGCGGCTCGCCGGGCACGGCCAGCGTGATCTGCGACAAGCGGGTTGCGCCAGGCGTTCGGGCAGCGCGGCGGCTGGCTGTCGTCCTCTTCCAGCGTCCAGCGGGGAATGCTCTGCGCGCCGAAATAGGCGATCTCCACGTGCTCCACCCAGGCGAAAAAGCCCACGTTGCGCTCGGCCACCACGCCCAGCCGCGCGGCCGTGTCGGCCCGGTAGCAGGGATATCCGCGGCGGGAACTGCGGCACCAGGCGGCGATGATTGAACTTCTCTTCCTTCGTCCGTGCTCAGGTCGGCCTTGGGACTGGTCATCCAGAGCAGATTGCAGTGGACGATGACCGGCCGGTCGCGCAGGGCCGCCGCGTAATACTCGACGAGCCCTTCCATCGCCAGGGGAAACAGGCCGTTGACGCCGCAGTTCAGGAAACGCTCGGCGCTGGCCCGTTTCCTGGTTCGAGGAAATGGCTCAGGGTGCCCGTCGGGCCGCACGTATTCGCCCCAGACCACCGAATCGCCCAGCACGGGCACGCGCGGTCGCGTCGCCCGTCAGGCGATCGTCGCTTCCAGACGCCGCTGGTAGAGCCAGTAGTCGTTGCTCAGCGCATAGGGGATGCGGTAGTCGGGCCCGCGTGTCGAACGCGTTCGATCCGCTTCCACAACCGCGGAATGCCCAGGAAGCAGCCCAGGACGATTGCCACCACGACCAGCCACTGCCGGCCACTGAGCCGCATGGCGTTCACGCTCAGCGGCGTCGCGCGGCCCGGCGAGGCGGCCGGCTCCGATTCGACTTGCTGCGGTATGCAGAGTGCGTGTATCCATGGCGGGCTATCTCAAAACTGGAAATAAATGAACGTCCCGCCGCCGGAAGAGCAGACGCACAGGTAGAGCACCATGCCGACGGCCAGCAGCACGCCGCACCGGCGCGATCTCCAGCACGCGGCGGAAGCCGCGATTCATAAGTGAATTGATAGAGCCACACCAGTCCCACCAAGCAGCAACATCAGCGCCGGGGATCTCGGGATTCGCCCCAGGCCGCCCGGGCGATGCGGCCGACGATCAGCCAGGCGTCGGAGAGCGAAGTGGCGCGGAAGAAGATCCAGGCGAAGCAGACGTAGACGAACACGCCCGCCTGCTTCACCAGCGCCGGCACGCGGTCGCGGTAGAAGGCCGAGCGTTCCAGCTCCCGCGTGACCATCACGCCCAGGGCGTGCAGCATGCCCCAGATGGCGAAGGTCCAATTCGCCCCGTGCCAGATGCCGGAGACCAGGAAGGTGATGAACAGGTTGCGATAGGTGGCCAGCGTGCCGTGGCGGTTGCCGCCCAGGGGGATGTAGACGTAGTCGCGGAACCAGGTCGAGAGGCTGATGTGCCAGCGCGACCAGAAATCGCCCAGCCCGGTGGCCAGGTAGGGATTGTTGAAATTCAGGATCAGGTTGAACCCCATCATGCGGGCCACTCCGCGGGCCATGTCGGTATAGCCGCTGAAATCGAAGAAGATCTGCCAGGCGAAGGCGAAGGTGGCCAGCACCAGCGCCGCCGCCGCCTGCTCGCCCGGATTGTCGTAGACCCGATCGACGTACAGCGACAGGTAGTTCGGCCAGGGCCAGCTTCTTGAACAGGCCGACCAGGAACAGCGACAGGCCGTCGGTGAGATTCGCCAGCCGCAACGGCGGCGGCTGCTGGAACTGCGGCAGCAGATGCTTGGCGCGTTCGATCGGCCCGGCCATGAGCTGCGGAAAGAAGCAGACGAACGTGGCGAACCGCAGAAAGTTCCGCTCCCGCGGGCCACCTTGCCCAGGTAGAAGTCGATGCTGTAGCTCATCGACTGGAACGTGAAGAAGGAGATGCCGACCGGCAGCACGTAGTGCCAGCCGTGGGGCATCGAGCGTGCCGGGCTGGGCCAGTCGCAGCGACGTCCCGCAGACGGCAAAGACCTGGTTGAGATTTGCGACGATGAACCCGGCGTACTTGAAGAAGAGCAGCAACGCCAGGTTGTTGACCAGGCTGACCAGCAGCCAGACGCGGCGGCTGGCCAGCGCGGAACCGACGGCCATCAGGGCCACCAGCGCGGCGAAGAAGGTCGCCGCGGGGCGAAGCGTCGGCACGCCGCAGGCAGTCACGACCAGCGCAGCCGCCAGCGCGCAGAACGCGGCGCAAGAGATCTTCAGCACGCGGTCGGACCCCTGCGCGGTTGGCCGCGGCGCACCTTCGTTTGCCGTTGCCATCGAGGCGTCCAGTACGCCGGGTCGCGGGCAGTGGTCCATCAGCGTGACCAGCAGGTAATCCAGCACCGTCGAATAGACCACCAGCAGCAGGTAATAGGGATTCCACCAGCCGTAGAAGAAGTACGACGCCGCCAGGAGCCAGGCAGATCCACAGCGGCGTCCGGCGCAGGAGGAAATAGACCGGCAGCACCGCCAGCATGAAGAAGAAGAATGGCCAAGTATGAAAGAACATGGATGCGGCGTTACGGCTTCGCCAGTTCCTCGGGGCTCGGCCGCCGCACGCAACGAAAGCCGCAGTAGTCGGTGTTGAAGCAGGCGTCGGCGTCGCCGGTCCGCTCGCCGCGGCGATAGGTTGCCCGGCAGGCCTCGGCGCTGGCCTTCCAGTTGCCGCCGCGGAGCACCCGCTTCGCGCCCTTGCCGGCGCAGGGCTTGGGCCCGCAGGATCGGCCGCCGGACTGGAATGCGTAATAGGCCGGGTCGTAGACGTCCTCGCACCACTGGGAGACGTTGCCGTACATCTCGTGCAGTCCCCAGCGGGTCGGCTTCTTCTCCCGACGGGATGCGTCTTGTCGCCGGAGTTCTCGGCATACCAGGCGTACTGGCGAAGGTTCTCCGCTGGCCCGAACTCATAGGGCCCCTCGCCCCCGCCGCGGGCCGCGTATTCCCACTCGGCCTCGGTGGGCAGGCGGTAACCGCTGGCCGCGTAATCGCAGGGCCAGTCGGGCGTCTTCTCGTCGTAGCAGGGCTTCAGTCCCTCCAGCCCGTGACCGCTCGTTGCAGTAGGCCTTGGCCTCGCGCCAGCGGATCCGCTCGACCGGCTTCGGGGGTTGTCCGTCCAGTGGGAAGGATCGGGAAGCTCCAGCTTGGCGAACATTTCCTGCGTGACCGGATACTTGTCCATGAGCAGCGGGCTGACAGAGACCTTGTGCGGCGGGGCCTCATCGGGATTGCCGTCGCCGGTGCCCATGATGAACTGGCCGCCGGGCAGAAGCACCATTTCCACGCCCGAGCGGGTGACGATCTCGCGCGGTTGCGATCCTTGGTCGCTTGGAGAAGTTGGCTTTTGGCAAGCGGCGAGGGCAAGCAGAAAGACGAGCAGGAGGGCGTTAGCGTAGTGTTTCGCGCATCAGGAGGTGCCACCCAGTCCCTCTTCCCTCGCTTACTTCCTGTCGCCGCCCGGCCAGTACCAGGCGGGCTCCTTGTTGCTGGCGCCGTTGGAGGTCAGTTGCAGGAAGTCGGCCGGGCTGGCCGTCTGCAGATCCACCTCGCGGGGGCGGTCGGCCGGAACGACACAGATGTTCCAATCCTTGGCATACACGCCCACGATCTCGCAGGCTGCCTGGAACGATCCCGCCTTGCTCAGGTCGCCCTCGCTTTCCGGACCGCGGCTGAAGGCCACCCACCGGCTGTCCGGCGACCAGTCGATGTGATAGATCTTGTTCTTGGCGTCGAGAATCCGCAGGCCCCAGGGGCCGACGGCGGGCGATTCCGCGTCCAGATCGATGCGGGCGGTCGCCAACTCGTGGTCGCCCGCTCCCCAGGCGATGTGCCGGCCGTCCGGGCTGATGCAGGGGCGGCAACCGGGAATCTTGAGGTTGATGACCCGCTTGCCGTGGGCCTCGATCAAAAGGATGGCGTGGCCGAAGCCCATCGTGCCGCCGTGCACGGTAGCGGCGATCCATTTTCCGTTAGGTGCGAAGCTCGGATTGTACAGATGGTGCAACTTCTCGCTGTTGGGATGCGGCTCGCTCTTGCCGCTATCGAGGTGGTAAAAGACCATGCCCTTGGTGTAATAGTCGATCACGTTGAACCGCCGATACTCCTGCGGCAGGTAGCCGATGGTCTTGCTGTCGGGCGCCCAGAAGGGCTCGCGGGCGTGGTCGGCGATCTGGCGGCGATTCTTGCCGTCGATATCCATGACCCACAAGCTGCGGACCGTCTCGCGGCCTTCGCCCGAGTCGACGGTGAAGCAAATCTTCGTGCCGTCGGGCGAGACTTGCGGATAGTGTTCGTGGAGCCGGGGCGTATTGGTGAGGTTGACGGGCTGCGAGCCATCGCCATTCATTGCGAAGATCTCCCAGTTGCCGTCAACGTAGCACTCCCAGGCGATCTTGAAGGGCAGGGCCTTGAGCCGCTGGGCCACGGGAGCGCAGGCGATCGTCTCCGTTTTTTTGGCCTCGGCGGCAGATTCGTCAGCGGCAGAAGAGAGATCCGCAGCCGTATACACGGCCACGACGGCCAGAATACGCAGAACAAGTTTTGACATCGCTAATTCTTGGAATTCGATGATTTATCGTTGCCTTCCTCAAGTTCCTTGGTCAACTTGTCGGCGTATTCCTGGGCAACCTTCTGCGTCTCGTAATTGACCTTCACCTTCTCGATCTTGATCCTCTTCGGCATGGGGGCGGTCGGATCGGTCATCTTCAGATCGTGCCATTCTTTCACTTTTTGCTTGTAGTCGTCCGCCGCCCGCTTCATCTCATCCTTCAATTGCGTCGAGGAAATGGCCTTGTACTGGATTTTCTTTTCGCCCTTCGATTCGTCCTTGCTTTCGTCGGTGACCTTGATGACCATGTAGGTCTCAGTCTTGTTGGGGTTGCTGTGTTTAGCAGCTTCGGCAGGTCGCGGCGACTGGACGACCAACGCTAAGACAAAAACCGACACGCCAAGAGCCACACCGGGCACGAGAAACTTCTTCATGGCAGAGATCCCAAAAAAAGACAGGAAACTTGCGGTCCGGATGCCGGCCACGACCACTGCCGGTATCTCTGGATCGTATTTTAAGCTAGATTTTTCGCGCAAGCAAGCACGGACCTTGAAGAAGAGATAGCGATGGGATCAACGGATGAGGGGACGGGACAATCACCTTCCCCTCCTCCGCCCCATTACTCCCTCTATTTGGGGGCAAGCGTACAAACCATCCGTTTGCCCGAGTGCGAAGGACCGACTTCCACCTTGCCTACGTCCTCAAGCTTTTGCAGGATCTGGTCAATTACCCGCCGGCCCTCGTCGATATGGGCCAACTCGCGGCCCCGAAACTGCACGGTCACAATGACCTTGTCTTTTTCTTGGAGGAATTTACGGGCCCGGCCGACCTTTACCTCGATGTCGTTTTCGCCCGTCTTCGGCCGTACCCGGATCTCCTTGATGCGGATCTGGTGCGAGTGGCCTTTGTGCAACCGTTTCTTTTGCTGATACTTGAATTTGCCATAGTCCAAGATCCGGCAAACCGGCGGCCGCTCGTTGGGAGCGACCTCGACCAGATCGAGATTCAGCTTGCGGGCGGTCTTGATCGCCTCGTCCGTCGCCATGATACCCAGTTGTTCCCCGTCGTCGTTGATTACGCGTACGGGAGTCACGCGAATCTGCTCGTTGATTCGCTGCGTCTGTTTCTTCGGTTCTGTAACCAAGTTTCTCCTGCGTGTACTTAGGATTGAATGCGTGCGGACGTACCCGCGTCCGCGGTCAATAGTTCCTTATAGAGTATGCAACGCGGCAATCTCCGCGTCAACGGCATGGCCCTTAGCATTTTTCGGCAAAGTCGGCCCAGCCTCAGTATTCATTTTCTGCCTGCCGGCCACCCAGTCCAGCCGACGTCTTGACCACCTGCCGGATAGTGCGGGCCTCAACTTCGGCCTGGAGCCGGGCAATGGCGGCGTCCAGCGACATGATGCCCAGGTCGCCCTCCAGGCGGTCGCGAAGGGCCACCTGCCCCGTTTCAGCCTCGCGGCCTCCCAGCACAAACATGTACGGAATCAATTCCAACTGGGCATCGCGGATTTTCGAACCGACCTTTTCCGCCCGATAGTCGCCGGAAACGCGAAAACCGGCCTGCCGCAGCCGGGTTTCGACCTGCCGGCCATACTCCTCGACTTTCTGGCTGACGACCATCACCCGGGCCTGTTCCGGGGCCAGCCACAGGGGGAAGGCCCCGGCAAAGTGCTCGATCAACATGCCCACGAACCGCTCGAATGAACCAAACGGGGCGCGGTGAATCATTACCGGCTGGTGCGGATGGTTGTCGGCGCCAACGTATTCCAGGCCAAAGCGTTGCGGGCTGGGTAGATTGTAGTCCAATTGCACGGTCCCGAGCTGCCATTCTCGGCCGATGCAATCGGCCACCACGAAGTCGGCTTTGGGACCGTAAAACGCGGCCTCCCCCCGTTCGACGGACAAATTGGGCAGATCCATCTCGTGGCAGACGGCTTCAAGGGCCGCCTCCGCCCGCTGCCAGTTCTCGGCCGAGCCCACGTACTTGTCGCTGGCCGGGTCGCGGAACCCCAGCCGCACGCGATAGTCGGTCAGGCCCAGGGTCTTCAGCACGTACTGGGTCATTTCGATGCAGCCGCGGAACTCGCCAGCAACCTGATCTTCGGTGCAGAAGATATGGGCGTCGTCCTGGGTGAAGCCACGGACCCGGGTCATGCCGTTCAGCTCGCCCGACTGCTCGAAGCGGTAGACGGTGCCGAACTCCGCCAGCCGCAACGGCAACT
The DNA here is from genome assembly GCA_963709175.1 of uncultured Planctomycetia bacterium. Classification (GTDB taxonomy): domain Bacteria; phylum Planctomycetota; class Planctomycetia; order Pirellulales; family Thermoguttaceae; genus JANXQG01. Next base: position 148,602 of record CAVPVK010000014.1, on the reverse strand, counting down.
CGCGGTAGCTCCGCGGCTTGCTCTGGTAGATCTTGATGTGGTGCGGGCAGTTCATCGGCTTCAAGAGGAAGCGCTCCTGCTTCTCCAGCCAGGACTCGATGGCCGTGATTTTTTCCCGCGAAGTCGGCAGTTTTTCGTAGTTGGGCACCTGCGGTCGCAGGCGAGCGGGCGCATCGGCGTGCAGGTAATGGTCCAGCCGTGCCGCCAGGCCATCGTCGTCGATCTCGCCCTTGGCCCAAAGCTGCAACAACTCCTGCACTACGCCGCCCAGGGGATGCGAATAGAGCGGCGGAAACTGGCTATCGGCGTAATAGGGGAAGTGGCCCGAAGTCTGGTACAGCTCGATGCGGCCTATGTGCGGCGTGTAGACCGGCTGATAGCCGATCTCCAGCAAGCGGCCGTAGAGGAAGTTCTCCAACTGGCGGCGGATGACGGCGCCCTTGGGCAGCCAGAGGATCAGGCCGGAGCCGACCAGGGGATCAATGGTGAACAGTTCCAGTTGCTTGCCCAGCAGGCGATGGTCGCGGCGCTTGGCCTCCTCGACCTTGGTAAGATAGGCCTCCAGGTCCTCCTTTTTGAACCAGGCGGTGCCATACAGCCGCTGCAACTGCTGCCGCTGGGCATCGCCCTTCCAGTACGCCCCAGCAATGTTGAGGAGCTTGAAAGCCCCGATAACCCCCGCGCTGAGCACGTGGGGACCGCGGCACAGATCGATGAACTCGCCCTGGCGGTAGAAAGAGACCTTCGCATGGTCGGCCAGGCCGCTTTCGATATGCTCGACCTTCAAGCCCTGCCCAAGGTCCTTGCATAGTTGCAGGGCCTCGCTGCGGTCAACTTCCACCCGTTCGAAGGGTTCATCTTCCTTGACGATCCGGGCCATTTCGGCCTCGATCTTAGGAAAATCCTCTTCGGACAGCCGCCGTTGGGTCTGGAAATCGTAGTAGAAGCCGTTTTCCACCGTGGGACCAAAGGCTAGTTGCACACCCTCGTAAAGCCGCATCACGGCCCGGGCCATGATATGGGCGCAGGAGTGCCGCATCACGTTGAGGGCCTCGGGATCGCGGCTGGTGATCAGCCGCAGGGAGACCTCGCCTTCTTCGGGCAAGGGTGTGGCCGCACCGACGATTTGGCCATCGACCTCGGCGGCCACAGTGGCCTTAGCAAGGCGGGGGCCGATTTCCGCCGCAATATCGATGGGGCGGACGTGGCGGTCGTATTCCAGGACTTTGCCATCCGGCAACTTGACTTTGAGCATGTTTTCCTCGGTCGGCGGAATTCATTCTGAGCCGCGGGAACGAATCCGCACAGATTTGGGGACGGGCGCAAGGCGTCGATACAAGGAACGCCGCAGCCGTCGACCCTACGCAAGTGGATAAGTATAAGAGTTTTACGGCCTTGATGGCAAGACGGGCGCGGGGGGCAGGGAGCAGAGTGGGGGAGATGCGAAGTGGGGAGACACGGAGACTTTCTCTCTCCTCTCCCCGGGCGCCTTGTCAGGCGGCCCGTCGCAGCGTGTTAAGTCCTGCGGCCGGCTGGGCTGTTATGGCAGTCTGGTGGGCAAGCCGCCCCCAATCGGCCAGGGCCTTGGGAAGCGTACCGCCGCGTTCCACGGTGAAGTATTTCGTGAGGCCCTTGTAAGTTGTTCCCGGCGGCGCCGGGCCAAGCCCTTCGCCCTCAAAGGGCTCTGGCAGGGCCAGCCCCACGATCAGGCGCCGGCTGGTTTTCAGCCAAATCGCGGCATAGACAGGACTATGGGGATCGTTGCCGATCTGGAATTTGACATAGGTGGTGAGCAATTCGCCTTCGGCCTCAGGCGAAACCGCCAGCAGTGAACGGCGGAATGTGCAGGAACTGGCCGCGCAACGGCTCCCAGGCAGGCCCGCTTACTTTGGCAATGATATGCTGCGACAATTCGCCCATGGGTCCCTCCCATCGATCGACGTGGCGTTTTCCGGGCGGCGGCGGGCCCATTTGCCTGCGCCATCGGAAAGCGAGCGGGCGGCCCTCGTTGCCGTCCGGGCGGGAATCATACTAGAAATCGCCGCGGGGGAAAAGACGGGATTTGCGGCAGATCAATGTCTGCTTCTAACTCTTCTTTTGCTTCACCCACGTCCGATATTGGGCGGAATGGACGTATGGGGCGTAGGCGGGGTCGCTCTCCAGCTTGGGCATCCGCCGCGGAAACTTGTCCCGAAGCGTCGTCAAGAGCTTACCGGTTTCGTCGAAATTCTTGTCTTTCAGGGAAATCGCCAGAAGACACAAGTACGTCGCCGGCACGTCGGGCTCGGCGGCAAGCGACTTACCGCCGCAACGCCTCGCTTCGGCAAGGTCGCCTTTGAGCAGGTGGGCTTTAGCTCGCAGCGCGTCCAGGTACGGATCGCCGCCCACAGCCTTGTCCAGCCGGTCGATGCACGCCAAGGCTCGATCGGACATCTTGTGCGCAAATAGCCGTCGATCAGGAACAGGTCAATGTTCCGCTCGTCATGAAACTGCTTGCGATAAGCAAGGATCGCGTCATCGTATGGTTTTCCCTTCAAACCGCGGGCGGCCTTGATCCGCGCGGCCAGCGCGGTCTTGTCCGCCTGAAGGGCGTCGGGCAATGCTTCGTAGACGTCCAACGCCGCCCGATATTTTCCCGATTTGGACCGGTTGTCCATCTCCTTGAGGGCCTCAGACAGCGTAGCGAAAGTGCTGTTCGCTTCCGCGGCCGCTGTTTGCGTCGCGTCGCCCTTGGGAGCGAACTTGGCCGATAATTCGCGGTGCAGGCTTTCCGAGAGCATTTCCCCCACTTGAAACGAATAGACGTCGTCGATCCGTACCGAGCCGTCGGCGTGCCGCACGAGGATGCAATCCAAGTAGTTGAGATCGTCGTTCGATGCGACCAGGCGAAAGAGGGCCCGTTGTTCATTGCCTTCCCGGTGGACGTGCAACAGCCGGAAGCTCGCTCCTCGGTCGATTTCGGACGGCCCGACAAAACTATCGGCAATGCTTGCCCTCGCGCCGGCCACTAGCATAACCTGGACGTACGCCCGGAGCGATTCCGGAACCGCGAGCTTGGCCGCTGCCCGCCCGCTCAGCGCGGCGGCATTGACGCCGGCGCGAATGGCCGCTGCATCCTTGGCCATGACCGCCTTCTCGAAGCCCGCCGCAAAGGTCTGGGCCTCAGCGTCGCCCGCCGCTTCGCCGGGCGAGGAGTCCGGCGGCCTTGCGCCGGTCGGGCGGGTCGCACGGAAGGCCGGATTCCGCTCGACTTGGGCAAGCACCTGGGAGATGTTGCGTACCATCCGCGCATCCGGTTCCACGGCGGCAGCATTCTGGAGGCACTTTTTCGCGGCGGCCAAGTTGCCCTTGTCTAGGTTCCAGGCCGCCCGGTAGGCGTCCAATAGTGGGTCGCCGCCCACCGCCTTGTCCAACCGCTCGAGACTGGCCGCGTAATTATCCAACTGTTGGTGCGAGCCGTAATACTCTAGAAGGAACAATTCGAGGCCCGGATTGTCCGGACGGGCGGCGCGATAGGCGCGGAGCACATCGTCGAAATTGCCTTCCCCGCGGCCGGCAGCAATAAGGCGAAGGCAAATTATGTCGGGCTGGCTTTTCAGGGTCTCGGGCAATTGCTGATAGGTGTCCAGCATCTGCCGGAATTGCCCGCTTGCCGCCAATTGCCGCATTTTCTCGATCATCTCGGCATGGTCCACGAATTCCCGATCGGCGGAAGAAAGTTTCGCGAGCATTTCCGGTTTTTGGCAAGCAAGTCGCAGACACTGTCGGCGAAAACCCTCCGACGTCTGCTCGCATTTGACGTATTCATAAAGGTCGCCGATTCGCACTTTGCCATCTGCGCTGCGGACGAGGATCAAATCGAGGTAGTCGATCCCATCCACCTCGTTCAGCCGAAAAAGGGCCCGTTGTTGGTCGCCCTGGCGATGGACGTGCAAGAGCCGAAAACGGCCTCGCCGGGCGGTCGAGGCGAGGCCCGCTGCGATGCTTGTCGGGCGGGTGCTGAGCGCTTTCGTTCCAGCCACGATGCTCTCTCGCAGGTCTTGCGGATAGTCAATTCCCGACATGGCGCAGCGGAGGAGGGCGTCCATGTCGATGGCGGCGTTGATCTCAGCAATGTTGCCCGAGGCCAGCGTCTTCTCAAACGACAGGGCGAAGGACTGCGCGTCGGCGTCGCTGGGAGGCTGCTGCCGATCGCCCATCGCCGCCATGAGAGCATCGAACTCAGTCGGCTCGGTGGACGCCGTTGTGGCGGGGGCCGACGGCGCGGCAGTGGCCGATTGTGGGGGCTTGGCTGAAGCCGGGGCCGGCGGCGGAACGTTCGCATCGGGCGCCTTGCCGCAGCCGCCCAAGACCGCAACGCCCGCAAGCAGCACAACCCATGCGAAACCAGACCGCAAATGGCTTGTTGTGACTTGCATAACGAATCCTCATAACGGATCGAAGTGTATTCATCACGCCGCACCGCCGGCTCATAGACGTAATTTTGACATGGCGGTTTACGGATGTCAACGTATCGCCGCCCGGAGCCCGGAGCCCGGAGCCCAAGCCCCGAGAGGGGCAGGCAATCGAAACCAGACGGCATGCGCGAGGCCCGTCCCACGAAACACGGCGGGAAGTAAACCGACTATTTGCACCGCACCCTTTGCGTCGAGCAACCGTCAGGACCGGTTTAATCGCTACTCTTGCCTCCATGGGCTGCGACCTAGTACCTATCGCAAAGGGCATTAAATTGCTTCGCCCAACGCACAAGGTATCTACTTGTATGCAGTGATGGTTCAACACCTGTCCCGCAAGCAATCGTGCCGAGATGCTGAGAGATCCCCTGCACAAAATCCAAACGCAGCGCCGTGGACATTCGGCAGTCGAATATGCGATTGTCCTCGGGCTAGTTACGTTGATTGTGGCCGGCGGCGTGGCCTGGCTCGGAACATCGTCATTCCGCATGCTCGCGCCTCTGGCGGGCCAAATGACCGGCCAAGCCCCAGGATCGCCCGCAGGCGGCGGAAGATCCCCGTCGCCTATCGGACCGCCGTCTCCCGCGGCCGTATCCCAGCCCGGCGAACGCACTACGCCGGCAACGATGGCAATGCTTGCCTTCGCCCTAGGCGTGGTGGGCCTGGGTTATCTTCTGTTGCTCCTTCAGCGGCGCAGAGCGCCGGCACTGGATCTGCCCGATGACAACCAGCCTCCCGACCTGGACCAGCGGCTCGGCGCAAGGCGGCAGGATCTATTGCGATTGCTCTCGCAAGATCCCGCCGTGCTCTTCAAGAACCAGCTATCCGTGCGGCACCTGATGACCACCGAATTGATCACGGTGACGCCCGGCGCCTCGTGCCAGCAGGTCGCCGAAATGATGCGTGAGTCGCGCATCCGGCACCTCCTCGTCTGCGGTCCAGAACGCCAGTTGCTTGGAGTAGTGAGCGACCGCGACTTGTACAGCAAATCCGGCAAGACCGCCGAGGAGTTGATGGGCAAGCAATTGAAGGTCGTGTCGCCCGACACGCTTGCCAGCCCGGCGATCACCTATCTCATCCAGTCGGGAGTCTCCTCGCTGCCCGTGGTCGAAGAGGGGCAGCTTTGCGGTATTCTCACCACCACCGACCTGATCCTCGCGTTGCAGTGCGTATTGCAGCTCTGGCTGCACGCCGCCTCCATGATGCACAGCGAGGACTGGGAGCGGGAATTGATGCAGGCCTTTCAATCGCAGCTCAACAACGACGGCGAGACCTGCTGCGGCGTGGCGGGCGTATTGCAGTCGTTGATGGCGATGCTTCCCAGGACGCTCAGTAGCGCTCGAGGAGGTCCATGAGCTGGCGGTCGAGCTTGTGCCCCTCGAAGTCCTCATAGCGCACGTCGCGACGCTCGCTGTCCAGCACGCCCATCGACCCGCGGAAGTTCCACATGGCCCAGCCCCAGCCGGCTTTCTTCCAGTTGGCCAGGCAATCCTCGGCCCAGCGCAAGACGACGTCGTGCGGCGTTCGATTGAACACGCCCCACTCGCCCACCATCACGCCGATGCCGTGGGCCTCCGCCGCTTTCCAGGGCTCGATGCACGTCTTCCATAGCCAGACCTTGTCCTGAACCGCCAGGCCGAGGAACGGGCCGCCCTGCGCCTCAGGGGCATAGTGGAAAGTGGCCGGCCGCTTGCCAAAACTCTGCGTGCATTCCAGCACGGCTTCCTTCGCGGTGCTCGCAGCGCCGGCTGCGCTTGTAGTTCCGGCTTCAGCCGGCGCCCGCGGATTTCGGCTAAAGCCCGCACTACGATCGACGGTCCGAAACCCCAGTCGACCGATCTCCAGCCAATCACCCTCCACCACGCGGATACGAACCTGGCGGTGCCGGCCGGTATAGTGGCCGTGTAGTCCCGGTCGTAGAAATTCTGGTAGATCTGCCATTGGGGCTGGTAGACGGCCTTCTTCCATTCGCCCGGCCCGGGCCCACACTGGAACCGCTTCTGGAGGATCGATCGGCCGTCGGCCTCAACGACCAGCCGGGCCATATTCGAGACAGTGAGCACGCGCAAACGCAACTCCGTGGCTGCCGAGAACGGGCCGTCGATAACAAGTGGAAAGGAGCCTTCAGGCTTCTCCGGTCCCAAGAGCGTGCCGTTGGGCGGAAGCACGCGCGGCCACTGTGGATAGGGGAAGCGATCGCCGTTGACCCAGCTTGCCCGGTAGTGGCTGATTTCCATGGGCGCATAACCGCGGGTGGCCTCGGCGACGCCGAATCGATGCAGCGCGATAATGGGAACGGAGCCCCACTCCAGGCCGTCAGCGATGATCAGCCGCTGCGGATCTTCAGCATGGATGGCCTCGGCCAGCTTGCGGACGACCGCTACATAGGCCCGCGGATCAACCCGGCCCGGCTCGTTCATGAGATTGAAGCTGAGCCGCGCGGCGGGTATGCCACGGTACCGCCGGGCGAACGTGGCCCAATGCAGGACGCAGACCCGCTGCGTTTGCGGATCGGTCCAAAGGTCGGTGCGTTCCGGCGGCTGGGCGACCGTGTATCCCGGCGCCCGGTGGAAGTTGAGGCAGACGTGGATTCCGTACTTCGCACCCCAGGACACGGCCTGGTCGATTTCCTTCAGCGCGGACTCGTCGAATTCTTCCCAGTTGCCGTCGCGGATCCAGCAGCGGTAGTCCATCGGCAGTCGAACGAAGTTGAAGCCAAGCTTGGCGATCAGGCGGAAATCTTCTTCCAGGAACGGCTTTCGGCCGCTGCCGGCGTTGAACTTCTCCAGCAGGTTGAAACCACGCCAGCGCGGCAGCTTTTCCGGCGAGGCTGGCAGCCAGCGTACCCGGGCATTCGACGGCTCGACGGCAAGTGCGGGGACAATGATGAAGGCGAAAACGACGACGGCGAGAATTCTGGGCAGGGCAGGCATGGGCAGGCTCATGTCGAGGGCAGGATGCGGGGGACGACGAGCCGATTATGGCACAACGCCGGGAGTTTCGCCACTGCTGATGTACGTCAGCCTTTCCAGGCTGACAGTCAGGCTGGAAAGCCCGCCGAACTGGTTGTTGATAATAAGCTACACTTGACTGTGCCATACATAACCGTTCCGTGGTCCAACCTCCCACTGCAACTTCTTTCATGACCCGCAAAAACCTCTCCAGCGGCTACGCCCGACTCTCGCCCTGGCAGGCCCGGGCGGTTCTAATCGCCCTGGCGGGGTTGATCGGGCTGGGGGTGTGGAAGTCGCCCGCGCCGCCGCCAACATGCGGGGCCAGCGAGGAAAAGCAGCGCTCCGGCGACATTGCCCTCTACCTGGCCGAGATCCAGCGGATCCACGCCGGTGAAAACTACTACCAGGTCGCCGCCGAGGAACTGGTCTCCCGCGGCTACCCCACGGCCAGCGTCTTCAACTGGCGAACGCCCTTGCCGATGTGGCTCATCGGCAAGCTGCCCGAGGTGTTGTGGGGCCGGCTGGTCCTTATCGCCGCGGGCGCGGCGATGCTGCTGATGGCCTTCGAGGCGGCGGCGCGGGAGCAGCCCAACGTCTACCGCTTTGCCCTGCCGCTGGCTGGTATGCTGGTCCCGCCGTTGCTGCCTTGCATTCAAGGCAATGTCTTCGTGCTGACGGAGGTCTGGGCGGGAATCGTGATTGCACTTTCGCTCTGTGCCTACGGCGTCAACCTGCGGTTCCTGGGCGCCACGATGGCCCTGGCGGCATTGTTCTTCCGCGAGTTGGCCCTGCCCTACTGCCTCCTTGGCCTGGCTTTGGCCCTCTGGCAGCGAAGGCCCAAGGAATCGACGGTCTACATCGTCGGGCTGATTGCCTGGGCCTGCTTCTACGGGCTGCATTGCTGGAAGGTCAGCCACTTGATCGGGCCCATGGCCCTGACTCATCGGCAAGGCTGGGTGCAGTTTGGCGGCCTGACCTTCGTCATCGCGGTGACGCAGATGAACGCTCTGTTGGTGGTTCTGCCACTGTGGGTCACGGCCGTCTTTCTCGCCTTGGCGATGATCGGGCTTGCCGGCTGGCAGTCGGCCTGGGGTGCGCGGATCGCCCTGACTGCCTGTCTCTACGTGGCAGCCTTTTCTATCGTTGGGCAGGATTTCAATCGTTACTGGGGATTTCTGATCGCGCCGCTGTTCTGTTTCGGCATCGTGCGGGCGCCAGCAGCGCTGGTCGATTTGTGGCGCGCAGCAACCAAGGAAGTACAAACTGACACGCCAGCCGAATTGTCAGGCTGGAAAGCCTGACGTACTCTCTACGGCTTCTTCACCGGGCTGAAGCGCTCCTCGGGCAGCACCATCGTGGTGATCCGCAGCCCGAATTTGTCGCCCACCTTGACTGCCTCGCCGCAGGCCACGGAGTGATTGCCTACCTCCAGTTCAAGCATCTCTTCGCACGACTTGTCGAACTGGATGATCGACCCCGGCCCGAGCTCGATGACGCGGTTCAGCGGTTGCCGCTTCTGGGCCAAGGTGACGACGACGGGCACGCGGATCCGCAAGAGGCTCTTGGTGTAGGGCGGCAGGTCGCCCGAGGTGAGCGTCGCGGATCTTGCCTTCCGCGGAACCTGCGGCACCACGGGCTCCTTGGGCGTGACGCTGAACAGCCCATCCGGATTGCTCACCGGCCAAACAATGCCGATGGCGCCGGCATCCTGTCCCCCTTGGGTCACGCTTAGCGGCACGACGACGGCGTCGGACGGCACCCCGCCTCGGTCGAGGGCCTCGGCAAGATTCGCTACCACTCGCGCGGAGAAATCGTTGGCGATCCAGGTCTCTGGCAACAAATTCATGCCCAGTTCTTGGGCAAGGGTCGCCAGTTTGCTCTCGCCGGTCTTGTCCGGCTGGGCACACCAGGCCGGCACGAGTCCCTTGGCGCCTGGGATTGTCATGACAACATTCGCGTCATCAGTCTTCAACAGGACGATCAGACCCGTGCCCTGGAGATTGAGTTGCCCCGCAAGTGATTGACGCGTGCCTGGTTGTCCAGGAGTTAGTTGGAGTTCCCCCGGGAAGGCCCGGGCTAAGGCAGCACCCGCTTCCTGGGCGCCTGACTTACAAGCGGCTTGAACTTCGTCGGCGGATTGCGGCACGTTCTGCGGCATAGGTGATTGCGGAAAACGAAGGATTTTTGCCTGAATTCTTCGCCAGCGATGGTGTGACCAGGGCGAACGTTTGGGGACGTGGCTGCCCTCGCATCGAGCCCGACGCTTTGTCAGCCTCTTCTACCTTCTTGGGGGTTCTGGCGTACTGCCCTTATCCATCAAGGTTACTGGCATACTCGAGCATATCGTGGAAAACCCGAGATTTGGGGGTTTTCTGGCCTTATTGTCGGCAGTTTCGTCGGAAAAGTTTAGTTATTCGTTAAAGTCGGCGCGAATCTCGAAGTTTGCGCGGAAGATGCCGCGACGCCGCTCTATGGTTACGTATTACGAGGGATATCGATATCCGCATATTTGCGCACGCGGTAATTGCCTCTTGCTGCTTGGCGTTGCTTTTCTGTTGGTACACGCCCTTCCATGTTTTCCCCCATAAACGTAAAGGCTAGAATAGTTTTGGGCGGAAAGTCGCGGTGACATAGAGCCCTTGGAAAGTGCTTGTAGCGTGGCCAAAAAGAAACCTGGAAAAAACGGCGGTGAGCGCGGTTCCCGGCAACCGCCGAGAGACCAGAGGTTTACGCCTTCAGGGGCGGCTTCGCTGGAAAGCTTCTTGCGGAAGTTCACTTCTGGCCGCGGGAAAACTCGCAATCCGTTAGTCATCGCCCAAGAGATCGCCGATCTGGCCTGGGAAGCGTCGCAGCCGCAGGATCAGGCGGAATTGGCCCGTCGTGCCTTGAGCGTATCGGCTGACTGTGCCGACGCCTACGTAATCCTGGCCAACCAGGCCGCTTCCCGCGAGCAGGCCCGGCAGCTCCTGGAAGAGGGCGTTGCCGCCGGTCAACGTGCAATCGGTAGCGAGTCATTTGAGTCGGCGACCGGTAATTTCTGGCTGGATCAACGCACTCGTCCCTACATGCGGGCTCGATTGGGGCTGGCGCAGTGTCTCTGGGAGTCGGGGCAGCGGTCCCAGGCGGCCGACCACTATACGGAGATGTTGCGGCTTAATCCGAACGATAACCAGGGCGTGCGCTACCTGCTACTAGGTGCGTTGGTCGATCTGGACCGCGATGCCGAGGCGCGGGGCCTGATTGAGCGTTACCAACAGGACGGCTCGGCCGAATGGGCCTACACGATCGCCCTGTTGGCCTATCGCGGCGAAGGTGACTCGACGAATGCCCGCAGCCTGTTGTGGGCGGCGCGGGACGCCAATCGCCACGTTCCCGATTACCTGGTGGGCAACCGCAGCATGCCGCCGAGTCCGCCGTCGTATGTCAGCCGTGGCGGGGAAGACGAGGCCGTCAGTTACGCCGCTCATTTCCTCCGTATGTGGCGGAGTTCGCTGGGGGCGATCCCTTGGCTGCGGAAAACGCTCACGTTGCCGCTGCCGCAGCCGCCGAAGCCCCGCAAGCCCATCTGGTCGCTGTTCCGTTATGCCTTTCTGCGGCTGCCGCAGGTGGCCGAAGAGGTCTGGCAAATCGACGCCTGCCGACTGCCGCTTGCGCAAGCGGACGGCAAGACCAACCGCCCGCCCTGGGCGTTGGTGCTCTGGAATCGCACGGAAGACAACATCATGACGTTCGAGGCTGGCGATGCTCAACCCTCCCTGAGCGAGGCCTGGAACGTGCTGGTCGAGGCCCTGCTGCGTCCTCGCGCCGGCGATCCGCATCGTCCTATGGAGATCCAAGTGCGGCGGAAGACCTTTTTCAAGGCCTGGCTGGAAAAGCTCCGCCAGATCGGCATCGAGTGCCAGCTTTGCGAGTCCTTGGACGGCCTCGACCGCGTGATGGAAGACCTTCTGCCGGCCTCGGGCGGTCTGCGGCGGTTCCTGGAAGAGCCCGAGACGCCCGCGGCAGTGAACCTCGACGATCTGTCCGCCCTGCCGCAGAGCATCGGCGAATCGTGGCAGGCCGACGTCCGCCGTCTGCCTGGCTGGCTGGAACACGGCGGTGAGCTGCGGCGTCCGTGGGCCTCGCTGGTCACCAGCCGTGAGGAGCACATGGTGCTGACGCAGAACCTGACCATGGATCCGCCGCCGGAGGACTGGATTTGGAAGAACGTGGTTGACGCCATGTACCGTCCGCTCATGGGCGAGCCGCATCGACCGGGGATTGTGGAGGTCGGCTGCGATGCCTTTCACACCGTGCTTCAGGATCGGTTGGAGGCGATCGGCGTGCGCTGCGTCGCGACCGACGACCTGGAGCAAATCGACGACATCTTCCGCCAACTGGGCAAGTTCCTTTCCGGCGGCAAGGCCTTGCCGCCGCTGGTCGAGATGCCCGGCGTGCAATTGGATGACATCCGCGGGTTCTATGAAGCCGCGGCCGACTTCTATCGCTCCGCCCCTTGGCGGTTGGTGCCCGGCGACACCACCTTGAAGATCGATTGCCCGCGGTTCAGCACGCACACCTGGTATGGAGTGGTGATGGGACAGAGCGGGCTGGTGTTGGGTCTGGCCTTGTATGAGGACCTGTCCGTCTTGCAACGATTGTTTTCCGGGTCCCGCGGCGACGAGCAGATGTCGCGGCAAGCGACCGGGCTCTCCGTTATCTTCGGCGAGGCCTTCGAGATTCCCATCGCCGATCTCGACGCCGCGCAGCGATACAGTTGGCCGGTCGTCAGCCCGGAGGCCTATCCCAATCCGATGCACGTGAACCCAGGCCGATCGATGCGTCCGCCGCTGGCCTGGGAGTTGGAATTGCTGGAGGGTTGCTTGCGGGCGATTCCACAATTTCTGGAGGGCGGCGCGGCCAGCGCCGCGATCGAAGTAGCGGGCACCCGTGGCCGCCTTTCGATGCAGGTCTCGCGGATGGCGGAATGAAGGTGGAAAACCTGTCGGCCCGGTGTCGGTCTCCTGTCGATGGAAAGGCGGTTGTCGACATTGCAAAAGTTCCGCGCAGTGGAAGGCCTGGTTATCGACGCCGCATCGACGCATGACCGACATTCGGGCAACGGTTTTTCCACAGCGTCGCCACTCGCCTAAGGTCTTGCCGGGCAATCTTATGAGGCGATCGATTGCAGCTCTGCCAACAGTCTCTTGGCGGCTATTACTACTACTGATAAGAGTTAAATAAATAGAATTATATCAATGCGAACCGCGGGGAGAACGGGGAGAAGCGGTCAAGCTCACGGTGATCCACAGCGGCGTTCGTAGTTGCTGCGTCAGCCGGCGTATTCTCCGCATTCCCTTCGCCGACCGCGAATACATGGTGCCCGGGCGGCACTACGAGCGTGGCGTTTGCAGTTGCGGCTTCAGCCGGTCCCCCAAGATCATTCCGCCCAGCGCCAGGGCGGCGACGGCCAGCAGTGTCAAGGCTGAAGGTTCGGGCACGACGTTCAATAGGACGTCGCCGCCTTGCACGGAAAGGGTGCCAGGCAGCCCGTCGATCGTGCCCTGGAAGGGCCCCGACAGGCTGCCGTGGATGCCGCCGGCATCGATGAGCGTGTAGAGACCCGGACCGAAGCCCGGCTCGGCGGTGAAGGCGAAGTCGTCGAAACTTTGCCCGTTCAGGGTCAAGAGGTTGGCGGGCATAATAATCTCGCTGCTGTCGTTGACGCTGCCCAGGTCGAAGGCGAAGCCCGAATCGGGGCCGGCCGTCAGATCGCCATGGAGGTAGACGGCATCGGGCGAGTCGCCGGCGGCGAAAACGCCGCCCTCGAAGAGGTTCACGGGCCCGGCGTAGGTTCCCGAGCCCTTGGCCGTGGCGCCGTAATAGACGTTCGTCGTGCCGTTGACCGTGCCGTCGTTGACCAGCAGCGCGCCGTTGAGGTTGAGCGTCTCGCCGCCGTTGTCGGCGGCCGTGTTGAGCTGGCCGCCCGCCGCCACGGTGAGGATCGCCCCGCCGTAGTTGACGAGGTTGCCCACGGAGTTGTTGAGCACGCCGCCGGCGGCCACGGTCACGGTCCCCTGGTTGCTCCAATCATCGACGTTGGCCGTGTTGCCGACCACAAAGTTACCCGATCCCGAGTTGACGCCGCCGTCCCAGGTGAGTGGATAGTTGTTGGCCAGCAGGCCGCCGTTAGTGAAGTTGGCGAGGGTCGTGGCGGCGTTCTGCTGGAAGTTGGTGCTGTTGTAAGTGGTGACGCCGGTGAACGTGTTATTGCCGGCGATGGTGACATGCACGCCTGGACCGCGGAGATAGCCGCCGCTGACGCTGGCGGCGTTGTACTGGACAACACTGCCGGCCTGGGCCTGGATGGAGCGGGTGCCCAAGTTGAAGGAGGCGTTGGCCATCTGCAACGTGCCGCCGCTGGCCGCCACGTAGGCCGAGGTCGGCCCGTCGCTGGTCACGATCAGGCGCCCGGCCTGGGAGGTCGTGGGTCCCTGGTAGCTGTTGAGCGAGTCGATCGTCAAGTCGCCGCTGCCGGTCTTGACGATGCCTCCGCTGCCGCTGATGGTGGCCGTGACGCTGGCCGGTGTATTGGCGCAGAGCGTAAGGTTTGTGTTGCCCAAAGTCACCAGGCCGCTGCCGCCGATGGCCGAGAGGGTGCAGGCATAGCCGTTGAGATTGAAGACGGCCCCCGCGGCAAGGGTCAGCGGCGTGACGGTGGGATAGGCCCCCACGGCGCCGAGTTGCAGCGTGCCGGCGCTGATCGTCGTGCCGCCGCTATAGGTGTTGCTGGCCCCCAGGGTGAAGAGCCCCGCGCCGATGGTGCCCAGCCCGCCGCTGCCGCTGATCGAGCCGCCGAAGGAGGACGCCCCGGTGCGGTTGAAGACGAGTTGGCCGTTGTCGACGAGGTTGCCCAGCAGGCTGCCGCTGGCCACGCCGTTGCCGATCTGCAAGACCCCGCCGCTGATGGTCGTGCCCCCGGTGTAGCCCTCGGCAGCCGTGAGCACCAGCGTCCCCGGGCCGCTCTTGACCAGTTCGCCGGCCCCGGTGACCTGGGCCGAGAGCAGGGTCGTCGTGGTGTCGGTCAGGGTCAGCGTGGCGGTTCCCAGGGCCACCACGCCCGAACCGCCGATTGCCGAAGCAGTGACGTTCACGCCATTGAGATTGATCATGGCGCCGGCGGAGACCGAAAGCGGGCTGGTCGGCGGCAGGGCGGCCGAGCTGGCGAACTGCAACGTGCCGGCGGTGACCGTGGTAGCGCCGCCGTAGCTGTTGCTGCCGGCCAAGACGAGCGTGCCCCCGCCGAACTGCGTGATCGAGCCGCTGCCGCCGATGTTGCCGGAGAAAGTGTACGTGCTGGCGAGGTCGAAATCCAGCAGGCCGTTGTTGATGACGTTGCCCAGAATCGAGCCGGTCGTTCCGCCGTTGCCAAGCTGCAGGGTGGCCGCTGAGATCGTCGTACCGCCGGAGTAACTCGTGGGCACGGCCAAAACGAGGCTGCCCGGTCCAAGTACATTCAGGCTGCCGCCGCCGGTGATTGACCCGGCCACCATGTTGCCACTGGAGACGGTCAGGGCCGTGGACGGGCCGAGGTTAATGAGGGCGTTGCCCAGGCTGGTGATGCTCGCCGTGGCGCCGTTGAGGTTGGCGGTCCCGCCACTGGCCGTGCCGATCGCGGCCGCGCCGCCCACGGTGACCGATCCGCCTGTCAGGGTGGCCAGATTGGCTGCCGCTGCGAAGGTTGTGTTGCCGCCGCCGGAAAGCCCGGCCAGCATCGTCGTTCCCGCGGTGGCCGTGAAGTTCAAGTTGCCCGCGTTGCTGACGCTGCCTGGGCTGAGATTGCCGCCTGCGATATTCGCCGTAGCGCCGGTCGAGACCGAGAAGCCGCTGCCGACAAGGCTGCCCAGGTTGAGGATCCCGGCCGTCACAGCGGTGGGACCAGAGTAAGTTGTCGCCGCAGCGCTGAGATCAAGCGTTCCCGGACCGCTCTTCGTCAGACCTCCCAAACCGCTGATCGTGGTCCCGGCGGCAGCTGTGTAACTGCCCGTGGCATCGACCTGGATGGTCGCGGCGCCGGCGAGGTTGATTCCCCGTGGGGAGACGATATTGCCGGTAATCTCCAGCTCGCCGCCGGTGATCGTGAGCGCGCCGCTGCCGAGGTTACTGTCGCTGGAGACCGAGAGGTTGCCAGCCGCGATCGTCGTGCCGCCCGAGTAGACATTGCTGGCGGCGAGCACGAGTGTGCCGTTGCCCGATTTCATCATTCCACCGGTGCCGGACAGCACGACGCTTAGCGTGGCAGTTTGGTTGATGACGTTGATCGTGGGCACGCCCTGGGAAACCAAGGTGAGACTTCCTCCTGTGCCCGCCGTGACGGTCCAGTTGTGCGCCGCCCCTTGATCGCCGAAAGTAAGGTTGCCGATCGTGTGATTGCCGTTCAGCGCAACCGTCGCATCGGCGGAAAGCGTCATCGTGCTGAAATCGGCCGTATTGTTCGCGCCGTCGGGCAGCGAAGCGGGGCGCCAGTCGCTGGTGCTCGGCCAACTGCCGCCGGCCGTCAGGTTCCAATAGAAGGTCGTCGGTTCCGAGACGCCGCCTTGGACCACGTAGTGATGTAACGTCGCCGTTGACCCCGACGTTTGCACCGCCCAGACGTCGTGGCCGTTGGGGCCTTGGGCATAGACCGTGGTCGCATAGGAAAACGATCCCGCCAAGGTGGCCGTGGACGGATTATAGTAATCGCCGTTGCCGAAGGCGAAATTGGCGTCGGCCGAGTAGATGTTCTCGGGGAAAGAGTTCAAATTCTGGGTTACATTGGAAGCCGCCACCTGCAGGTTGCCGTAGTAGAATCTCGAGCCGTCAGTGGAAAGCACGGCGGTCCCGCCGTGGCCCTGGGCCGTCCCATAAATGCCGGTTCCCTGAGTATGGGTCAGCGAAGTGCCACCGCTAACGGTCATGACGTCGATCTCGTTCGACGAATCATCTGAATTGCCGTGGTAGACCCGGCCAGTGTTCGGATCATATTGCATGAGGCCCTCGTAGAACGTGCCGACGGAGGCGAGCTGGGTCATCGAGCCGGGGTTATAGGTGTTTAAAGTGATGTTGATCCACTGGTCCTCCTGCTGCAAGAGGACGTGCGAGTCGTCGACGACTTTGATCTGGTAGGCGATTGCCGGGGCCTTGGCCACGCTCCAGGTGTCGGTGACCATGTCGAAGCGATCGACGTAGGATGGGTTGGACGGCGTGCCGTAGCCGATGTTCGTTCCGCCGTAATCGGCCGCGTAAAGATAGCGGCCGCTCGGTGAAAGGGCAAAGTCAGTGAACGCGTACCTGGCATCTTCGATGCTGATCTCGCTCTTCGTGGCGACGTTGAAGACGCGAATGTCCTGGGTTCCGTCGCGGACGAAGATCAAGTCATATTGGTTGGAAAACGCCATCTGGCTGATGGTGTTGCTCCCGGAGGAAACCGAGAAACTGTCAGACTGCGCGACGAGGGTTGGGCCCGCTTGGCCCCAAAGTGCCGCCAGCGACACAGCAAGAAAAACCGAGATCTTCGCGATCAACTGCTTGGACACCGTGCCGCGCCAGAGGCGTCCGCCCAGCGCCAGGGCGGCGACGGCCAGCAGTGTCAAGGCTGAAGGTTCGGGCACGACGTTCAATAGGACGTCGCCGCCTTGCACGGAAAGGGTGCCAGGCAGCCCGTCGATCGTGCCCTGGAAGGGCCCCGACAGGCTGCCGTGGATGCCGCCGGCATCGATGAGCGTGTAGAGACCCGGACCGAAGCCCGGCTCGGCGGTGAAGGCGAAGTCGTCGAAACTTTGCCCGTTCAGGGTCAAGAGGTTGGCGGGCATAATAATCTCGCTGCTGTCGTTGACGCTGCCCAGGTCGAAGGCGAAGCCCGAATCGGGGCCGGCCGTCAGATCGCCATGGAGGTAGACGGCATCGGGCGAGTCGCCGGCGGCGAAAACGCCGCCCTCGAAGAGGTTCACGGGCCCGGCGTAGGTTCCCGAGCCCTTGGCCGTGGCGCCGTAATAGACGTTCGTCGTGCCGTTGACCGTGCCGTCGTTGACCAGCAGCGCGCCGTTGAGGTTGAGCGTCTCGCCGCCGTTGTCGGCGGCCGTGTTGAGCTGGCCGCCCGCCGCCACGGTGAGGATCGCCCCGCCGTAGTTGACGAGGTTGCCCACGGAGTTGTTGAGCACGCCGCCGGCG
The DNA here is from genome assembly GCA_963709175.1 of uncultured Planctomycetia bacterium. Lineage (GTDB taxonomy): Bacteria > Planctomycetota > Planctomycetia > Pirellulales > Thermoguttaceae > JANXQG01. The sequence goes on along the minus strand of CAVPVK010000014.1, from coordinate 131,006 downwards.
GCCACGGTCACGGTCCCCTGGTTGCTCCAATCATCGACGTTGGCCGTGTTGCCGACCACAAAGTTACCCGATCCCGAGTTGACGCCGCCGTCCCAGGTGAGTGGATAGTTGTTGGCCAGCAGGCCGCCGTTAGTGAAGTTGGCGAGGGTCGTGGCGGCGTTCTGCTGGAAGTTGGTGCTGTTGTAAGTGGTGACGCCGGTGAACGTGTTATTGCCGGCGATGGTGACATGCACGCCTGGACCGCGGAGATAGCCGCCGCTGACGCTGGCGGCGTTGTACTGGACAACACTGCCGGCCTGGGCCTGGATGGAGCGGGTGCCCAAGTTGAAGGAGGCGTTGGCCATCTGCAACGTGCCGCCGCTGGCCGCCACGTAGGCCGAGGTCGGCCCGTCGCTGGTCACGATCAGGCGCCCGGCCTGGGAGGTCGTGGGTCCCTGGTAGCTGTTGAGCGAGTCGATCGTCAAGTCGCCGCTGCCGGTCTTGACGATGCCTCCGCTGCCGCTGATGGTGGCCGTGACGCTGGCCGGTGTATTGGCGCAGAGCGTAAGGTTTGTGTTGCCCAAAGTCACCAGGCCGCTGCCGCCGATGGCCGAGAGGGTGCAGGCATAGCCGTTGAGATTGAAGACGGCCCCCGCGGCAAGGGTCAGCGGCGTGACGGTGGGATAGGCCCCCACGGCGCCGAGTTGCAGCGTGCCGGCGCTGATCGTCGTGCCGCCGCTATAGGTGTTGCTGGCCCCCAGGGTGAAGAGCCCCGCGCCGATGGTGCCCAGCCCGCCGCTGCCGCTGATCGAGCCGCCGAAGGAGGACGCCCCGGTGCGGTTGAAGACGAGTTGGCCGTTGTCGACGAGGTTGCCCAGCAGGCTGCCGCTGGCCACGCCGTTGCCGATCTGCAAGACCCCGCCGCTGATGGTCGTGCCCCCGGTGTAGCCCTCGGCAGCCGTGAGCACCAGCGTCCCCGGGCCGCTCTTGACCAGTTCGCCGGCCCCGGTGACCTGGGCCGAGAGCAGGGTCGTCGTGGTGTCGGTCAGGGTCAGCGTGGCGGTTCCCAGGGCCACCACGCCCGAACCGCCGATTGCCGAAGCAGTGACGTTCACGCCATTGAGATTGATCATGGCGCCGGCGGAGACCGAAAGCGGGCTGGTCGGCGGCAGGGCGGCCGAACTGGCGAACTGCAACGTGCCGGCGGTGACCGTGGTAGCGCCGCCGTAGCTGTTGCTGCCGGCCAAGACGAGCGTGCCCCCGCCGAACTGCGTGATCGAGCCGCTGCCGCCGATGTTGCCGGAGAAAGTGTACGTGCTGGCGAGGTCGAAATCCAGCAGGCCGTTGTTGATGACGTTGCCCAGAATCGCGCCGGTCGTTCCGCCGTTGCCAAGCTGCAGGGTGGCCGCTGAGATCGTCGTACCGCCGGAGTAACTCGTGGGCACGGCCAAAACGAGGCTGCCGGGCCCAAGTACATTCAGGCTGCCGCCGCCGGTAATTGACCCGGCCACTATGTTGCCACTGGAGACGGTCAGGGCCGTGGACGGGCCAAGGTTAATGAGGGCGTTGCCCAGGCTGGTGATGCTCGCCGTGGCGCCGTTGAGGTTGGCGGTCCCGCCGCTGGCCGTGCCGATCGCGGCCGCGCCGCCCACAGTAAGCGACCCGCCGCTCAAAGCGGGAAGAATCGCCGCCGCGGCAAACATCGTACTGCCGTTGCCCGTAAGACTAGCCAGCATCGTCGTTCCCGCGGTGGCCGTGAAGTTCAAGTTGCCCGCGTTGCTGACGCTGCCCGGGCTGAGATTGCCGCCTGCGATATTCGCCGTAGCGCCGGTCGAGACCGAGAGGCCGCTGCCGACAAAGCTGCCCAGGTTGAGGATCCCGGCCGTCACGGCGGTGGGCCCAGAGTAAGTTGTCGCCGCAGCGCTGAGATCGAGGGTTCCCGGACCAGTCTTCGTCAGACCTCCCAGACCGCTGACCGTGGTCCCGGCGACCGCGGTATAGCTGCCGGTGGCATCGACCTGGATGGTTGCGGTGGGCCCGGCAAGGTTGATTGCCCTCGGAGAGACAATGCTGCCGGTAATCTCGTACACGCCGCCCGCGATCGTCACCGGACCACTGCCGAGGTTGATGTCGCTGGCGACCGAGAGGTTGCCGGCCGCGATCGTCGTGCCGCCCGAGTAGACGTTGCTGGCGGAGAGTACGAGCGTGCCGCTTCCCGACTTGACGAGGCCGCCGCTGCCGGCGAGCACGGCGCTGATGGTGGCGGTCTGGTTATTCACGAAGATCGTAGGCGCGTTGCCGCTGGAGGCGGAGGTTTGTAGCGTGAGCATGCCGTTTGCTCCGGCGCTCAAGGTCCAATTGTGGGCATTTGCTGCGTCGCCGAAGATCAGATAGCCGATGGTGCGGTTGCCGTCCAGCGTGACCGTGGCGTTCGCGGATAGGCTCTGCTGGCTGAAATCGGCCGTGCCGTCGATGCCATTGGCGGGCCCGGCCGGGCTCCAGTTTGCCGACGTCGACCAACTGCCGCCGCCGGCGATATTCCAAACGTAGGGTGCCGGCAGGAAAAAGAAGTTCAGCGCAATCAGGTCGCCGCTGGAGTTGGTAATGTAAAGCTTGTTCTCGCTAAGGGCCAGAGCGCCGCCCGCCGGATACGACCAGTCCTGCTGGTGGGTCTTGAGGTTGATCGCGTAGGTGTCGCTGCCGTTGGAGGCAAGCAGCTCGTTGTTGGTCACGATCATCGTGCCTGTCAGGCCGCCCGCGGGAGAGTTCCAGGTCCAGAGCGTCTTTCCCGTGGTCTCGTTGATGGCGTCGAGCGAGCCGCCGTTGATGGCGTAGATCACGCCGTTGGCGTAGGAGGGCTGGCCGGTGAACGAGGCGCTGTCCGTCCAGAGGAGATGGGGCGTGTTGGTGCCGCTGAGGAGCGTCGACATGCTGAGCAGCCGTCCGCCGTTGATGGCGAAGGCGTCGTTGGAGGCGCCGAGCGCGAGGGCGGCGTTCATGGTGTAGCCGGTCCAGTCAAAGCCCGTGTCCACAGTGGTGGTCGTCGAGGAGCCGGTGTAGATATTGACCGCCGTGAGTACGCCGTAGATGGGAGTTTCGTCGCCGCTGCCGGTGAAAGTGTAGGCGTAGCTGGCAGAGATGGCCGGCGTCCAGCCGTCGTATTGGGGCGCACCGCCAAACCAGTTCTGGGATCCGCTCGTGCCGTTGAAGGAGTACATGCCGCCGTAATAGCCGCCGTCGATGTAAATGTTTCCGTTGTAAGGCGTGGGGGCCAGATAGGTCTCCCATTGGGCGGCGAAGGTCGCCTGAAACAGAGTGGCGCCCGTGGCGCCCTTATAGGCAGTCAGGTAAGGCGGCGGGGTGGTCGTCCCTTTCCCGGTCTGAAGATAAACGATGCCGTTGGCGTACGCGGGCGGATTAACCGAGAAAACGCTGGAGACCGACGTGGACCACTCCAAGGCCCCGTTGGCCGCGTTGATTGCCTGGAGCCCGCTAGTGCCGAAGTAGCTCGGCTCGGAAACGAACACGCTGCCATCGCCTTCGACTACCGGATTCAGCGCGCTGGTGCTGAGCGAATCCTCCCACGAGAACGAAAATGCGCCCGGGTTGAGCGTCACGGGCACGTAGCCGGTGTGCGCAGCGTTGTACTGATATGTGCCCCAATAGGGAACGCTTTGCGCCGCCGCGACGCCACAGGCCAGCACGCCGGCCATGCCGAATATGGCTGCCCTCCGCAGCCCGGCCACGCAAGTCTTTTTCGTCATCATCGCCATTTCCCCTAAGCAAGAAGTAGGTTCGGTCATTGCAGACTGGGAATCTGCCAAGGCACGAAAAGGCAATCTCCGCTATGCTTATGCGGGGGGGACTGGCTTTTGGTCCCATGGCAGCGCGAAAGCGAACACCCGACGACTTTGTCTCGTCGTACGCCGTCGCTTCGTTTCAGAGAACGCCCGAAGACGCCGCGTGTGGCTTGGCACGCGCTGCGTGTTTGAGCGTGAACGCTGCCTCCGGGCTAACTGCCCTTGGGTCTAGAGTGTTTGGGGTTCCAGTGCCTAAAAATACCTTCCTCAGGTAGGACACGGCAATCCTGTTAATATAATGGACGGCGCGAGATTGTCAAGCGAGAGTGCGGAGTTTAACCACTTATTTGATACATCTTATATGTAACAACTAATAGCTGGCAACAAATAGCCTTTGATTACCGTATTCGCCTAGGAAAGTGCATTAATATATACTAAATAGTATTGTACCGTACATTCAAGATCGGGATGCGCGGCCGTCTAATATCCTGCTGACTGCAGAATCTGCGAAACGCCAATAGCTTTCCGCAAAAATTCACGTGTGGGCTGACCGGAAAGCCCGGCCCGCCTTTGATGTCAGTCAACGTGGCGAAAATCGCATCGCGCCGTCAACCGCAGCTTTGGTTTTATAGGAAATTCCGCCTACCGTACTTCATGCGGACCAGAGTTCATGCCGAGCACCACGTGAGGCCGTTGCGACGCTTCATCCTGTAGCACGCTGATCTGCACTCCAAAGACTTGTTGGATCGTCTCCGCGGTGACGACTTCCGCCGGCGTGCCGACCTTCGCCACCCGGCCGGCTTGTAAAAGCGCCAGCCGGCTGCAATAGGCGGCAGCCAGATTCAAATCGTGGAACACGGCAACCACGGTCAGGCCCTGATCACGATTCAGTCCGGCGATCAGGTTGAGGATCGATAACTGGTGCGCCAGATCGAGATGATTGGTCGGCTCGTCAAGGAGCAAGATGTTCGGCTGCTGGGCCAGGCACATGGCGATCAGGCTGCGTTGCCGCTCGCCGCCGCTGAGGGCCGTGATCGGCCGTCCAGCCAGCCAATCTACGTCGGCCAGTTGCATGGCCCCTTCCGCCACGCGACGATCTTCTTCCGATTCCTGGGCAAACCGCGCGAGGTGCGGGCTGCGGCCCATCAAGGCCAGCTCGTAGACGGTGAAATCCAGTTCGATCGCCAGATCCTGCGGCAGATAGGCCATGGTTCGCGCGAGGCTACGCTTGTCGATGGTGTGGAGGTCACGGCCGTCGAGCCGGACGCATCCTTGCCGCGGCCGCAGCCCGCCGCACAAGGCCCGCAACAGTGTTGTCTTGCCGCAACCGTTGGGACCCAGCAGACCGAGGAACTCGCCGGGGGCAATGGTCAGCGTTACATCGTGCAAAACGGGCAGGTCGCCGTAGCCGGCCTGGAGATTCTCGGCCGTCAGGCGTCGCCGATCGGGAGCCATTGCTTGTAATACCGGTTTTGGCCGGAATTCGCCGGTTAAAGCCGGAACTACAAGCGCACTATCTGATCTCTGACTCCTGACTTCTGTCTTGTGTCTCCGCAGGAGTACCAGGAATAGCGGGCCGCCGCAGAGCGCTGTGACGACGCCGATGGGGATTTCACCTTGGGGCAGCAGCGATCGGGCCACACAATCGGCTGCCACCAAAAAGGCGGCGCCGGCGAGGGCCGAGGCCGGCACGAGGCGGCGGTGGTCCGGTCCGACGAGGAGTCGCATGGCATGAGGCACGATCAGGCCCACGAAGCCAATGATCCCGCAGGAGGCGACCGTTGCCCCGGTGACCAGCGAGGCCACGATGAAAAACTGGGTGCGGCCGCGAGTCACGTCCAGTCCCAGGCTGGCGGCGGCTTCATCGCCCAGGGCCAAGAGGTTCAGGTCGCGGCTCCAGAGGACAGCCACGAGCAGCCCGACTGCCACGACGGCCGCCACGACCTCGAGCAATCGCCACTCGCTGACTTGCAAGTTGCCCAGCAGCCACCACACGACGGCGCCCAGCCTTGGCGAGGGGGCGATCGACACCACGAACATCAACAGGCTGTTGAGCACCGCGCTGACGGTCACGCCGGCCAGAAGCATTGTCTGCACCGGGGCCGCGCCGGACGGCGTGCGGGCGAGGGCCTGCACGAGAAGGATCGTGGCCAGGGCCCCGGCGAAGGCCATGCCGGGCACGGTCCAGAGGCCCAAGGCGGTCATGCCCACGACGATGGCGAAAGCCGCGCCCAGGCCGGCGCCGGCGGTCACGCCCAGCACGTAGGGTTCGGCCAGCGAGTTGCGGAGGAGGGCTTGAAAAACGACGCCCGCCACGGAAAGCCCGGCGCCGGCGAACGACGCCATCAAGGTCCGCGCTGCCCGCATCCCCCCGACCCCGCTGCTCCATATCTGGCTCCAGGGCAGCATTGCGGGGCCCGTGAGCATCGACACGGCACAGACCGCCGCCAACAGGCCGGCGAGGAGGCCGTAGATCGTCGCGGCGGACTTGTGGCGGAGGAAGGACATGAGGAGCCTTGCGCCTGGAGTCTTGCTAAGCACTACCCCAAGCCGTGTTTGGCGAGCTTGTCGCGGAAAGTCGAGGCCTTCATCCCCAGGGCGGCAGCGGCGGCCGTCTTGTTGCCCGCGGCGGTTCGCAGGGCCCTTTCCAACAGGTCCCGCTCGGTCTGGTCCATGGCCGTCTGAAAATCGCCGGCGGGCGTGGCTTGCGCAGCCGGAGCGCCCTGCGCGGCGATGCCGGCCATTTCACTCGTCAGCAGGTTCGCGGTGATCCGCCCGCTGCCGATCAGGTAGGCTCGCTCCAGGGCATGCGTCAACTCGCGGACGTTGCCCGGCCAATCGTGCCGCATGAGCCGGTCCAGCGCGGCGGGCTCGACCTCGCATACGCACTCGCCCGCGATCTCGCGCAGCAAGTGCTCGGCCAGCAGCGGCACGTCTTCCATCCGCTGCCGCAACGGCGGCACAACGACCCGCAGCACGTCGAGGCGGTAATAGAGGTCGCGGCGGAACGATCCTTCACCGACCTTCTCCAGCAAGCTCTGTTTGGTCGAGGCAATGATCCGCACGTCGGCTTTGATGGGCGTGGTGCCGCCGACCCGTTCATAGACCTTCTCCTCGATCGCCCGCAGGAGCTTCGATTGCTGCTCCAAGGGAATGTCATCGACGTCGTCGAGATAGAGAGAACCGTTCTCGGCCAGCTCGAAGCGGCCCTTGCGGCGCTGCTCGGCCCCGGTGAACGAGCCCTTTTCGTGGCCGTAGAGCTCGCTCTCGATGAGGTTCTCCGGGAAGAGCGTGCAGCCGACCTTGACGTAGGGGAAACTGCCGCGGTGCGAAAGGCCATGGATAGCGCGAGAGATCAGGTCCTTGCCGCAGCCCGTCTCGCCCAGCAGGAGCACGTTGGCCTCGGTGCGGGCGCAGACTTCGATCATCTGCCGCACGCGGACCATGCCGGGCGAGCGGCCGACGACCATTGATTCCAGGTCCGGACGCGGCTCGCCCCTCGCCGTCGCGGCTTCGCCCTTGGGGCGGGCGGAACGATCGAGCCGCGCGAGGAGAGGAAATAGATCCTCGTTGCGGAAAGGCTTGGTGAGGAAGTCGAACGCTCCCAGACGCATCGCCTCGACGGCGACGGGGATGCTGCCGTAGGCGGTCATCATGATTACGGCCATCTCGGCCATGCGTCCCTGCTTGATCCGCTTGAGCAACTCGATGCCATCCAGCCGCGGCATTTTCAGATCGGTGACAACGACGTCGAAGGCGGCCGTCTGGAGTTGCGTCCAGGCATCCTCGCCGTCGGCCGCCGTGACAACCTCATGCCCTTGGGCCGAGAGATCGTCGGCCAGGGTGATGCGCTTGATTTTCTCGTCGTCGGCGATGAGGATGCGCATGAGCGGTAACGGAGGGGATAATCGGCGCCGAATGCGGCGGAGACAAACACGCCATTGTAAGCCGCATGGTGTCTGACTGTCTACTCTCCGGTCCTCCACTGCGGTAGTTCAGACGTAAATGTCCTCGGCCGATAGACGGCCACTTCTGGCCGAGACGTCCTCATGCCATGCCCGTCTACCGAGGTATATAGATGGTCGTTAGGAGAGTAATGACGCCCGAACGGATAAATCTGTCGGAAAGCACGTGATTTCTTGTCGGGCGTTGATTATCATTGGTAGGTTCAACCTGGAGAAAAACATGGTTTTGCGATGTTTACGCCCTTTGGCGGCCCTTGGGTTATTAGCTGTTAGTTTTAGTCCGCTGATGGAGCGACGGGTCGCCGCGGCGACCGATGCGGCACGAGAGAAAGCCTCGCCCGTCGAGGGTCGAGAGCTGATCCAGCCGGCAATCGATCGCGTTTATCCGGCATTGGTGCGGATTTCGGTCGTCGTGGCCGAGCCCTCCGATGGGCGAATGAAACGCTCGCAGGCCGCCGGCAGCGGCGCGATTATTTCCGCCGACGGTTATGTTGTGACCAACCACCACGTCGCCGGCAACGCCACCCGCATGATCTGCAGCCTCTCCAGCGGCGAAGAGATCGAGGCCGTGCGGATCGGGACCGACCCCATGGCCGATATTGCCGTCTTGAAGCTGAAGCTTGACTCCCGCAAACGGCCCGCCGCGCCCCTAGCCGTGGCCTCGTGGGGCAACTCCGACCAGGCCAAGGTCGGCGATGTCGTCCTGGCGATGGGCTGCCCGATGGCCGTCTCGCAGTCAGTGACCAAGGGCATCATCAGCAATACGCAGTTAATGATGCCTCGCTTTATGGAAGGCATGTTCCGGCTCGACGGCGAGGACGTGGGACAGATCGTCCGCTGGATCGGTCACGACGCGGTGATTTACGGCGGCAACAGTGGCGGTCCCCTGGTCAATCTCCAGGGCCAGATCATCGGCATCAACGAGGTTTCGCTCGGTTCGCTGGGCGGGGCAATTCCCAGCAACCTGGCCAAAAGCGTGGTCGAGGAAATCATCAAGTCGGGCCACGTGACGCGAAGCTGGACGGGCATGGAGTTTCAACCGCGGCTCAAGGGCGACAAGAGCGAGCATGGCGTGCTCGTCAGCGGCGTCATTCCCGGCTCGCCTGCCGACAAGGCCGGGCTGCAGTCGGGCGACGTGCTGCTGGCCATCGCCGGCGCGCCGGTCGATGCCGAGATTCCCGAACAATTGCCGCCGATCAACTTGCGGGTGATGAACCTCCCCGTGGGCCAGCCCGCGGACATCACCTACGTCCGCCACGGGGCAACGAAGACCGTGAAGTTGAAGACCGAGCTCCTCCAAGCCGCCCTGGGCGATGCGCGGGAGCTCAAGGAATGGGGCCTTGCCGGACGCGACATCACGCGGATGATGGCCTTGGAGCGGCACCGCGAAAGCATCGCAGGGGTGCTGATCGACTCGGTCCGAGCGGGCGGGGCGGCCGCCAACGCCAAGCTGCCGCTGGAAGGCGACGACATCATTACCCAAGTCAACGGCCAGAAAGTGGAGAACCTTGCCGCGCTGCAAAAGATCACCGCCAAAATCCTGGCGGAAAAAAAACCTCCGCGGGCCTCGGTGTTGGTCCAGTTCGAGCGGAAGATGAAGCGCGTCGTGACCGTGGTCAAGATTGGCCGCGAAGAACCGCGCAGCGACGCGGCCCAAGCCAAGAAGCCCTGGTCGAGCCTGGCCACCCAGGTCGTTACTTCCGATTTGACCGAACCGCTGGGCCTAAAGGATAAGCACGGGGTGCGGGTCACCGAAGTCTACCCGGGTCAGGCGGGCGAGAAGGCCGGTTTTCATGTCGGTGACATCATTGTCGCCGTCGACGGCGCGCCCCTGGAGGTATCGCAGTCGGAGGATGACGGAGTCTTCGAGCTGATGATCCGCCGCAAGTCGATCGGCGACGAGGTCAAGTTCGACATCCTTCGCGAAGGCAAGCCGCAATCCGTGAAGATGAAGCTGGAGGCCCCCGCGCAGACGGCGGCCACGCCGCTGGCGCATACCGACGCCGATTTTGAATTCAGCACGCGCGACTTGACCTACCAGGACCGCATTGTGCATCAGTTGCCGGCGGCCGTGCATGGCGTTATTGTAACCAAGGTCGAGAACGGCGGCTGGGCCTCGCTAGGCGGCATCCACCCCGACGATATCGTCCTGGGAGTAGATGGCAAGTCGATCGGCTCGATCGACGAGCTCAAGCCGATCCTTGCCCAGATCCGCAAAAACAAGCCGCGGCGGGTCGTCTTCCTGATTCGCCGCGGCATCCATTCCCGTTTCTGTGAAATCGAACCGGACTACCACTAAACAAGGAGTTTATTCATGCGCACCTTCTCGCTCGTTGCCGGCTTCTGCGGTTTGCTGGCGGCGACCACCGCTCGGCTCAATGCCGACGAGCAGCGCTCGGTCGAAACCGGCCGCAAGATTCTCAAGAGCAGCGCCAACGCCATCGTCGGCATCACTGCCATTGCCAAGCTGCAGATCAAGGCGTCCGGCGGCAGCGGCGGCTCCGCGGAACGGGAGCTGAAAATCGACTGCTCCGGGCTGGTCATCGATCCGTCGGGCCTGATCGTCACCTCGCTCACCAATTTGAATCCGCAGAACGCCTTGCCCCGCATGCGGATGCAGAGCCGCGGCGGCGAGGGTTCCGAACTCACCTTCGAGTGTGAGCTCCGCGGCATCAAGATGCGACTGCCCGAAGGGACGGAAGTGCCCTCCCGGGTTGTGCTGAAAGACGAAGATCTCGATTTGGCCTTTGTAGCGCCCAGCGATCCGCTCAACGATGCAAACAAGAAGAAGATCGCCATAGTAGCGATGGAGTCGGTGAAGACGGCCGATGTGCTCGATTCGATCATCCAACTGGGAAGGACCTCCAAGGAATTCAATTACGCACCGACCGTGCAATTGGGGCATATTGCCGCGGTGCTCACCAAGCCGCGAACCTATTACTTGGGGGCCTCGGCCGGCCTGGGATCACCGGTTTTCAGCGATCAGGGCAAGTTGACCGGTCTCGTGACCCGCTTTGTTGCCGCCGACAAGGAGGCCGGCGGCGATGCCCTCAGCACCGCGCTCCGCACGTCGCAGACGCCGGGCGCCACCCGTGTGATCCTGCCGACCAACGATATCGCCAAGCTCGTCGATCAGGCCAAGGACGCCGCGAAAAAGCCGGCCCCCAAGGAGGAGTAAGTATTATGCTGACCAAGGTCCAATTGCCGAAGGCGTTTTCCGTCCGCGACGATCACGAGTTCTATCCCATGCAGCACCTGATGGCGCGGCTCAACCCCGGCCTGATGGTCAAGCAGATCGCCACCGGCATGCATGTCGAAGGCGGCGGCACGGTCTTCTGGGGCATCGTCTACTCTAGCGATAGCCCGCCCAGCAAACAGCAAGTCGAAGATGCTTTGCGCGAGGCGGGCTTCGATTTCGAGCATAAGGTCTTGAACCCAGCGGAACTGATCTGGGATGAGCCGTGAGGACGTTGTAGGTCCTTGGTGCGTTAGGCCGAAACAAGCGTGCACAGTTCCGGCAACACACCGGTAAGGCCTTGCCGGAACCGAACCGGCGCGGGTGCCGCGAAGCTTGTTCCGGCCTACGCTTTACCTTCACCCTTCCCTTCCCGTTTGCCCTAATTGGAAAGTCGATGTCATGAATAGTCGTTTCCACCGCTGCGGCGAGATCGCTCTGGCGGCGCTGTTTTCGCTTACCCTGGCCGCGGTCGGTCCCATCGCGGCTTTCGCGCAGCCCGTTGCAGTCAAGGCAGCCGGCGTCGAGCCGCTGTATCACGAGTCGCTGCGGCCGCAATTCCATTTCACGGCCCGCTATTGGCAGCACCGCGCGGTCGAGCCGGGCTACGACGGCCGCGAAGGCTGGATCAACGACGTAAACGGCCCGATCTACTTCGATGGCGAGTATCACGTTTTCGGCCAGCGGTGGTGGCATTGCTGGCTCCATGCCGTCAGCAAGGACCTCATCCATTGGGAGGAGCTCAAGCCGGCCTTCGGCCAGGATGACAAATTCGGCGGCACGCAGTCCGGCACGTGCGTGATCGACTACCAGAACGTCTCCAGGCTGGCGACCGGCAGCATGCCGGTGATGATCGCTTTCTGGGCCGCCCAGGACAACCAGCGGCAGTGCATTTCCTTTAGCAACGACCACGGCCGCACCTGGACCAAATACGCCAAGAATCCGGTGCTGGTGCATCCCTACCGCGACCCGAAGGTCTTCTGGCATGAGCCCAGCCGCAAATGGATCATGGTCCTCTGCGGCCCCCCCAACTATAGCTACAGCATCTTCACGTCGTCCAATTTGCTGGATTGGCAAGAGCAAAGCCGGATACCGGACATGTACGAGTGCCCCGACATGTTTCCGCTGCCCGTTGACGGCGACGCCGCCAAGACCAAGTGGGTGGTCGTCAACGGCGACGGCAAGTATCGGGTGGGCGACTTCGATGGCCGGCAGTTCACGTCGGCGTCCGCCAAGAAACGTTGCGAGTGGGGCCGGAATTTCTATGCCGCCCAGACTTGGAACAACATGCCCAAGGACGACCCGCGGCGAATCCAGGTCGCCTGGATGAGCGGCGGCAAGTATCCCAAGATGCCCTTCAACCAGCAGTGGAGCTTCCCCTCTGAGTTGACGCTCCATAGTGCGGCCGACGGTCCGGCGCTTCACCGCTATCCGATCCGTGAGATTGAAAAGCTGTGGGGCAAGACGATCGACCTGGGGCCCTTGACGCTCAAGCCCGGCGACGACCCGCTGGCCGGGCTGACGAGCAAATATGATGACATCGATCTGGAGATCGACCTGACCCGATCGGACGCGGGCGAGATCGCCTTCGAGTTGGCCGGTAACAAAGTCCGGTATCTCGTCAAGGAGAAAATCCTGGAGAGCTGCGGGACGCGGGCAGCGCTTGCGGCGGAGGGTGACCGAGTTGCCCTCCGCATTCTGCTGGATCGCACATCGATTGAGGCTTTTGGCAATCGCGGCGCCGTTTCGCTGACCAACTGCATGCTCCCCAACGACCAGAAGCCGCCGCTCATGCTGAGGACATTGGGAGGCAAAGCGGCACTCACTCGGCTGACGATTCGCGAGCTGAAGTCGATGTGGTGAGAGCTGCAGGGTGGGACTGGCCCGCGCAGAAGTTTGATGGCGCAGCGGGAAGGAGCCTGCGGACGGGCATTTACGCCCGTTTTCGGCTTCAGCCGGTTGTCGGCCCGGCATTTATGCCGGGTGAGACGAATCGCAAGAGACCTCACATCCCTTCGTTTGTGTGTCAACCCCGTTCACGGGGTTCCCGTCCCGGGTAACCGTCTCAATCTCCGTGATGCGCTCCAACCGGTCGGCCACTTTCCCGGTCACGTGGTGGCTGCGCTGGTTCTGAATGTACTGTCCCACTACGGCTACGAGCGCGTTGCCGCGTCAGGCTTCGTCGACGGACACGATCGCCAGCCCGTGCCGATCCGCGAAGTCGATCACGTCGGGACCGTCCAACAAGATAGTCCGTCCGGCCTCGACGGCCAGTACGCGGCCGCCGGAAGCGGCCAGGTTCTCCACCGTCCGCAAGCCAACCGTCGGCACGTCATAGCGCATGTCCTGCTGCGGCTTGGCCACCTTGACGACCGTAAAGCCACCAGCCCGGCACAACAGCCCGGCGCGGCGAATGCACTCATCGGTGCCCTCCACGGCCTCGATGGCTAGCGCGGCCTGGTCTTTCACGGCCACGCTCTGGCCGACATCCAGCCGCCCCATCTCCTTGGCCAGGTCCCAGCCGAAACGGATGTCTTTCCATTGCCGTTCCGAAGGGCCGCGGCGGGTCAATTGGCCCTTGCCCACCAGAAGCTCGGCGGCAAAGTCGGTTGGCCGACCGAAACGCATTCCCTCGCGGGCGAACTCCTCGACGATCGCCCCCAGGAGTGTGTCGTCCTTGTTGTCCTTCTTGTGTGTGAGAAAGTGCGGCAGGAACATGCGGATCGTCCGCAGGTCGGGCATGTTCCGCACGATCATCCACGGTTGGAAGAGCACCACCTTGTGGAGCTTGCCCGCCATGATCACGTCGCGCACGGCGTGCCGCTTAAAATAACGGACGGCGGCGCCGAAGCGGGCGATGCCGCTCCAGCGGAAGTCGCGGCAGATATCGGCCAGCTTGGGATCGGCCTGCCCGGCCACTCCCAGGCAGTAGACCTCCGACCCTTGCCGCCGCAATGCCTCGGCGACCACCAGCGGGTAACGACCCCAGCCGGCCATCATGCCGATACGAGGGGGCGGAGACGGAGGGGAAGTAGACATGGGCGGTCAAACACGAAACACGAATTTCGAAATTTCTTAGGCGGCTGGTCTCTGCACAACCTCACTAGCTTCCATGGCCGCGACCTGCGCCGCGAGTTTCTCGACGGTCTTCTCCAGAGTCTTCAGTTGGTGCCGCATCTCCGGCAGCTTGGATACCACCGCCAGACGCAACTTCTGCTCGCGTTCCGGCGTGGCAGGAATGCCGATATAGCGGCTGTTGTCGGGCACGTCGTTGACGATACCGCCCTTGGCCCCCACGACCGACCCGCCGCCAATGTGCACGTGGTCGCGAACCCCCACCTGCCCCGCCAGGACGACGTAATCGCCGGTGGTCGAGCTGCCGGCGACGCCGACCTGCGAGCAGAGCATATTGTGCCGGCCTAGGCGGCAGTTGTGGGCGATCATCACCTGGTCGTCAATCTTGGTGCCGTCGCCGATGACCGTGGGGCCGTAGGTGCCGCGGTCGACGGTCGTACCCGCCCCGATATCGACGTCAGCGCCGATGACTACGTTGCCCAACTGGGCCGTGAGTCGATAGCTGCCTTCCACGTGGTCGTAGCCGAATCCGTAGGCCCCCAGCACGGCGGCGGCGTGGATCGTCGATCGATCGCCCACCACGGTGTTCTCGTACAGCACGGCATTGGGGAAAATAGTCACGTTCTCACCGATTTGCGAGCCGGCCATGATGTGCGCGCCGGAATGGATCGTCGAGCCGCTGCCGATTCGCACGTCGTCGCCGATCGTGGCAAAGGGATGCACGTCGACATCAGCCCCCAATACCGCCGTGTGGCTCACCGCGGCCAGGCGACTGACGCCAATCCGCTTGAGGCGGCGCTGTGGGCGAAAGTGGAGCACGATCCGCGCGAATGCCTCGTGGGCGTCATCGACCAGAATCGCCGGCGTCTCCGCCGGAACGAACGACCGCGGACAGACCACGGCTGCCGCCTTGCTGCCGGCCAGGTTGCGGGCGCGATCGGCCGAGTCGAGCAGGGTGATTTGGCCGGGCAGGGCATCGCGGAGCGGGCCGGCCCCCTCGATCGTCAGGCCTGGCGGCCCCACCGCCTCGCCACCTACTAAGAGGGCCAGTTCGGCAAGCGTCGCTTGCATAAGTTGATTCCTTTCATTTTCGCTGCCGGTGCTTCCGAGTGGTGCGAGGAAACCCGTACGGGGGGTTCCATGGCATGCCTTGTGCAGTTTACCGCAGATTCAACGCCTTGGGCAAGAGCATTCGACAAGTCAAAAGCCGTGGCCTAAACTTGAACATGCCTCTCGATACCTGTTACGTTAACGGACCGGTCTTGCCGCAAGTGCCGTTGCCCCTCCCGGTTTCTGCCAACTGCGATTTGGAGCAGGTGACCGATGTGCAACTGGCGAAGTTCGCCGAATTGATTTACGGCCGGACGGGCATTCGCGTCGCTCCGCAGAAGAAGATGCTGCTTTCTAACCGCCTCCGCCGCCGCTTGCGGGAGACGGGGATCGCCTCTTTCGGCGCGTACTACCAATACATCGTCCGCTTGCCGGGCAGCGATCCGGAGTGGGATGCCCTCGTCCAGGAAATCACTACGCACGAGACCTTTCTCTTTCGTGATGAAGCCCAGTGGAACTGGTTTCGCAGGACCTACCTGGCGGGCTGCGCTGCCGGGAAGCCGCCGGGAGGGACCAAGGGGACTCTGCGGATCTGGTCGGCCGCCTGCAGCACCGGCGACGAGCCCTATACCATCGCTTGCTCGATTGCCGCTTCGCTTCCCAACTGGCAGCAGTGGAAAATCCGCGTGCTAGGCACGGATATCGGCCAGGGCGCTTTGGCACAGTGCCGGCAGGCCACCTTCTCCGAGCGGGCCGTGCAACGCGTGCCCGCCGATTTGAAAAGCCGCTTCTTCATCAGGATGCCCACAGGGCTTTGGCAGGCGAAGCCGATGCTCACGGCGCTGGTCGCCTTTCGCCAGCACAACCTGCTCGACAAACTGAACGAAGCGCCGTTCGACCTGGTGTTCCTCAAAAACGTGCTGATCTACTTCGACGCTGCTTCGAAGAAGCGAGTGATGGAGCACGTTCGCGCCGCCGTCCGTCCCGGCGGTATGCTGGTGACGGGAGCGGCCGAGGGAGTCGCCGAGCATCTCCGCGAGTTCAACTGCCTGCAATCCTGGCTGCACCAGCGACGGGAATAACGGACGCTGCCTAGTTCTTTTTGCCGTTGCGGGCCGGGCTATCCTGTTGGCGAACCCGGCGGAGTTCGTTCTTGAGCCGTGCTTGCTCGACGACGGTGTCGTTTTTCTCGCGGCGTAATGGAAGCTAGTGGCCGTCATGTCGGCCAGGGCCAACAGCGCGATCCACACGACCATCGCTATGACGCCGCACCAATACGCCAGCAGCAGCATCGATGAGTCCGCGCGGTCTAGAAGCAGTTGGCCCACGAGTATCGCCAGGCCCAGGATGCCGAGCATGGCGCTAGTCTGCATGCGGCGGCGATACTGCCGGCGGCGAAAATCGCGCTCGCGGCCTTCCATTTCCGCACGCGCCAGGCCTCGCCACGTGCGGACGTGCCAAGCCATCAGCGCCGCGGAGGCAGCGCACAGGACTGCCGCGACGACGATGCTCGGCAGGTAGCTCATTTCAGGTAGCTCTCGTCAGCCGGCTGGTTTCAGGGCGACTGCCCCCGCAGCCACTCCTGCAAGACCCAGCCGACTTTGGCCATGCTGAGGGCCGAGCAATGTTCGGGCGTGTCGGCCTGGGTGTGCCAGTATTTGTAGTTCATGTCGATCACGTCGCACGAGGGAATGCCGGCCACGTCATGCAGGGCGAGGTGATCGTCGCGAACTTCGCAGCCTGGCCGCTGAGCGAACTCCCTCACGCCCAGCCGCGCGGCCGTGGCCCAGATCTGCTTGACCAGCGGCCCGCTGTCGGCCCAAGTCAGGCTGTTGATTTCTTCGGGCAGGTCCAGGTCGGCGCCGCCGGCCAGGTCCAGCAGCACGGCATAGCGGTAGCGGAAGGCGGGCGGATGTTTGGCATACTCGTCGGCAAAATGCTCCGATCCGAAAAAGTACTTGCCGTCGTCTTTAAAGATAAACTCCTCGCCATCGAAAAAAACCAAATCGACACCCACCTTAGGCGGGGTTTTCGCCAGGGAGTTGCCCAATTCCATGAGGATGGCGAGGCCACTGCCGTTGTCGTTAGCCCCCACAAAGCGGCCGTGGGTATCGACCGGGTCGTGGAGCGGAAAAGGCAGCGTGTCGTAGTGGCCGCAAAACATGATCCGCTCGCGGCTCTCGGGATTGAAGCGGGCGATCATATTGGCCATGGGCACAGTGTGGCCGATCATCGCTTTGTCGGGCCCGTCGGCCGGATAGGGGGCCTTGAACCGCTGGAACTCGACCTTTGCACCCAGTTTCTCGAAGAACTCGGCGACGAACTTCTGTTGGGACTGCATGGCCGCCGAGCCGCTCCGCCGCGGGCCGATGTCGCAGAGTTGTTTCAGGTAGTCGTACGCCCGACTGCCGTTGAAGGGAATGTTTTCCAGCCGCAACTGCGAGTCGGCGGCCCACAGCCTGCCGCCGAAGTTCACCAGCAGCAGAACCGCAAGCACCAGCAGGCTGGCGGCAACCGATCCCCAAAGGAAGATCGTCTGGCCAGAGATTTTCCGCGGAATTTCCGGCGAATCGGGCGGCGGCTGTCGATCGGTTTTTCTCATGCTAATCTATTTTACCCGCTGCCGCCGATTCGTGGAACGTCAAGTCCATCCCAACGCGCTCTTTCGCCGCAACGCCATCCAAGGGACTGCAGGGAAAGAAGACGGTGGCGACTCGTTCTGCTACCGTGCTGTGTTCAGCAGTCGTCATTCGGTCTGGCTGGCGATTTCCTTCAATAATTGGGCAAGCTGTTCGCCCCATACGGAATGCTGCCGAGCAAATTCAATTCTTGGCGCCGGGTCTCCCGCGTTCGGATCGTATCGAGCGGAGATGACATAACCCTTGGCCAACAACACTGCTCCGGCGGTCGCGGTGACGGCGGTCAAGATCCAGTTGTCATCGATCTCGAAGGCTAGCGGAGCGAAGGAGAGCACAATGACAATCGCCCCAATGATCTGCATCGGGTTCGTCCAGGCGGCATGCTTCAGTTGCCGGACCATGTCCGCTTGATAGAAGCCGCATTGCGGGCAGGGAATGGCCACAACGCTATTGCGGATCTTGTCGGCGAGGTTTTGCTGGGCCTGGGCCCGAGCCCTCTGCATCGATTCAGAACTGTTCAAGAACAGGAAATCCCCGTCTGAACCTTGTCCCTCCATCTCAATCAGAAACGCGAAACGCTGCTGGCAATGCTCACAGGGCACCACCTTCCAGGTCGCCCCTCTCACGACGACGTGGTGCCTAACGCCAATGGGGATGGGTATCGGAATAATCACTGCGTTTCCTCCGATTCGTCAGGGTTTCTTCAAGCCACCTCAATTACGCAAGGCCGCGAAGGCCTTCGCTCCAATGGTTGCAATTCGAGCACAGATCAGACCGATAGCCAGGAGGAGCAAGGTCGATGGTTCCGGTACAGCAACGGCAGCGTTCGTGACCATCGCGGGAGCGGGCCTGACCGACGGATCGAAGACGAACCTGCCGCCTGCTCCAACAGCCAACTTCGTCCTGGATGGCAACGCATACGCCTCGGTCACGAGCAGCGTGCCATGTTCCACCATGGTCGTTCCACCGTAAGTGTTCGTACCGCTCAAAACCAGTTTCCCCGTTCCATCACCGGTGAGCATAAGCGATTCTTTGCGGTTATCGTCGTCGATGATCCCGAAGACTGCGAGGCTGCTGTGGTTCGATTCGGAGACGGTCAAACTGCCGCCTGCAATCGTCACGGGAGCGGTTATTGCGTGACTGCCGGCGAAAACCAGCAGTCGTGACCCGCTCGTACCGCCGGAGTTATTCAAGGTGAGCGTGCCGCCATCACCCGCAACAAGCGTGTAGCTCGCCGCGGTGTTGCTGAAAGTCAGCGAGCCCACGGTTTGATTGCCGTCGAGCGTTATCGTGGATGACGTGGCGGCCGAGGCGGCAAACACCGCTTGTGCTCCGACTTCAGTTGGGACTAATCCGGATGTCCAGTTGCTGGGGTTATTCCAACTTCCGCCGCCAGAACCGGTCCACGTATCGGCCATGGTTCCCAGGTCCAGGGCGAAGACCGTGCCGCAGCCGGCGAAACTGCCGGACCAAGAGACGCCGCCGCTGGCGGTCGTTCCGTACAGGGTGGTGTTGACGAGGACCAAGCCAGCATACGGATTTGCACCGTCGCTGCCCTTGAAAGAAGCAAGTGCCGTGGGAGTGCCGCCGCTCAACGGAAGGCTGAAGACCACACCGTACCCGTACGCTCCACCGCTTTCGGTCGTGCCATAGAGCGTGCTGCCAACGAGTGTCAAGCCGCCGTAGGGATACCTGCCGTTGCTGCCGTTGAAGGAGGCCAAGACCGTGGGCGCCGCCCGCGGCGGGAAGGCTGAAGACCGCGCCGTCCCCGTAGGCTCCGCCGCCTTCGGTCGTGCCATAGAGCGTCTGGCCACTGGGCGTCAGGGCGCCGTACGGGTATTCGCCGTTGCTGCCGCTGAACGAGGCAAGCATTTTCGGCGTGCCGCCGCGAATGGGAAGGCTGAAGACTGCGCCGTCCCCACTGGCGCCGCCGCCTGCGGTCGTCCCATAGACGGTCGTGCCGCTGAGCGTCAAAGTGGCGGTAGGATTTGCACCGTTGCTGCCGCTGAATGATACCAGTACCGCGGGAGTGCCGCCGCTCACGGGAACACTGAAGACTGTTCCGGACTGTTTGGCGCCGCCGTATCGCGTCGTGCCATACAGCGTACTGCCGCTGAGCGTCAAACCGCCCCAAGGCTCGGAACCGTCGCTCCCGTTGAACGAGGCGAGTACCGTGGGAGTGCCGCCGCTCACGGGAATACTGAAGACCGTACCGTTCCAAGAGGCCCCGCCGTCCACGGTAGTTCCATACAGGGTGCTGCCGCTGAGCGTCAAACCGGCATAGGGCCAAGAACCGTCTCTGCCGTCAAAAGACGTCAGTTCCGCGGAACTGCCGCCGCTCAGTGGAACGCTGAAGACCGTGCCATACCCGTCGCCACCACCGGCGTTGGTGGTCCCTTGCAAGGCGTTTCCGCTGAGAGTCAGACCGCAATAGGCGAAGTCGCCGTTACTTCCGTTGAACGACGCCAATACTGTGAGAGTCTGTCCGTGAATAGGGGTCGCGGCCAAGCCCAAAGCAATCAGGACGCAGCACGTTCGCCATCGCGCTGCCATCGATCTATGCATGAACATCTTGCCGAACATGATCCGTCGCCTTGAAGCATTCCGGGAGCAGTCTGCCGTCGAAGGGATTTCAACAGCAGGCAGCCGACAGGAGTTGGTGTCGCAACTTCCTATACAAGCCTGCTACCAGGCACGCATTGTACGTCCGCTCTGGGACCGCGGCAACGAACCGTCATCGCGTATCGCGTCCCCCCGGCGGGTGGTGACGTGCTGTTGGATTGCAGCTGGGGCTTCGTCGACCATGAGTACATGGTGCCCGCTCAGCCATCAGCCACCCTAGGGAGTTCCTGCCAGAAATGTGGCCACACATGCAGGGCCGCAAGACATTGCCAGGCCGGTAGTTCTGGTGTAGACTTATTGCTGGTAGCCGTCTTATGGGGGCCCTCGCTTTCCATTGTCGGTTGCCGTGGTCTGCCCATCCTCCCGGGCCCAGCAAGGCAAGGCCAAACGTGGAAAAGGTCGAAGGCTATCGTCTGAGCGAGCTGGTTGCGACCTATCGACAGCGCGTCGAACTGCCTTCCTATATTCTTGCCGTCGATTGGTTCGAACAGGCCTTCCGCGCCTTGGCCGCGATACATGCCACCGGCCGCAAGTATTGCTCCATCGGGCCGGATAAAGTGTTTATCGGGGCCGACGACTCGGTACGGATCGATCCGGCCGTGGGAACGAACGATTTCGCCGGGGGCGATGCGGCCTTCACCCCACCCGAGCTGCTCGCCGGCCGCGCGGTAGATCAACGGGCGGACCTTTACGGTCTAGGGGCCGTGTTCTATGAATTGCTGACGCTGCGCTGCCCGGGCCCATTGCCCGATCCGCCTTCGAGCATCAACATCACGGTGCCAAAGGGCTTCGACGCCCTAATGCTCCGCCTGTTGGCAGCGGCGCCGGAGGATCGTTATGCCAGTGCCGAGGAGGTTCTGGCCGACCTGACTGCCCTGCGGCGGGCGCCCATCCGCGATCCGCACCCATTTTTGCCGCGGCGGCGGCCCAGACCGTTCGTCCGGCTGGCGTTCCTCGCGCCGCCATGGTCGCCGCCGGCGCCGTCGTCGGCGCGATCGGTGGAGCGATTGCCGGCGCGCTGTTGAGTTCGTTTTTACCCGTTACGATCGCCGTCGGCGCCGTTGTCGGCGGCTCGATCGGAGTATTCGCTAATCCTAACGCTTGAAAGGCAACGGTTATGGTATCTCTGAGTGTGTGGAGCGGTTCTCGCTCGTTCCGCTGGCTGGCGCTGGCGATATTCCTTGCGGCCGTGACTTCCCACATCGCTGCTGCCGCCAACGCCAAAGACGAGGCACTGGACGCCAAGACGAAACGGGCAGTCGAACTGTTCAAGTCCATCCAATGGCAAGAGGGGCCCGGGGTCGGCAAGCTAGGCACGATCGCCGAGATCAAGATCCCCGCGGGCTACCGCTTCACCGATCAGGAGGGGGCAAAGAAGTGGTCGGAACTGAACGAGAACATCCCCAGCGACGCCGATATGGGCGTGCTCATGCCCAAGAGCTTCGGCGGCTGGTTCATCGTTTTCACCTATGAGGATTCGGGACACATTGCCGACGATGAAAAGGGCAAGCTCGACGCCGTGGCAATCCTGCAATCCCTGCGCGAAGGCAACGACGCCGCGAACCAGGAACGCCGCCAGCGAGGCTGGTCGCCCTTGGAACTGGTGGGATGGCAAGAGCCGCCGGCCTATGAGGACTCCACGAACCACCTCATCTGGGCCCTCCGCGTCCGCGGCGACGGTGGGGAGTCGATCAACTACAACACGCGGATCCTGGGCCGCACCGGCGTCATGTCGGCCAACCTCATCGTCCCGCCCGACAAGCTCGCCTCGGCCGTCGGTCCTTCCAAGAAGCTCCTGGCCGACTACCAGTTCACCGCCGGCAGCAAGTATGCCGAATGGCGGTCCGGCGATAAAGTTGCCCAGTACGGGCTGACAGGCCTGATCACCGGCGGGATGGTGGTCGCCGCAGCCAAGACCGGGCTGCTCGCCAAGCTCGGCGTGCTGATCGCCAAGTTCGCCAAGGTGATCATCATCGGCGTGGTTGCCCTGGGAGCCGGCATTGCCAAGTTCTTCCGCAGCATTTTCGGCAGCAGGGCAAGATCGTAAGACCCGGCCAGACATGCCGTTTCGTCTCACGGATACCGAGTGGGTAATGATCGTCGTGGCGGCGATCTACCTGGGCGAATGCGCGTGTTGGGTCCGCCGCGAGGCGCTCTGCCTATCGACGGTGCTAGGGCGGTTCCGCGCGCTGCCTTCACCCTCGTTCATGGGCAACGAGCGCTTCAAGCTCGTGCTGGGCAATCCCTCGCCGCTGGCCCGGTGCTTCCTAGCCGAGTCGTGGCCGATCGCCGTGTCGCCTCAAGGGATCGCGTTTTCGGAAGCGACGCTCGCGGCCGCCGACGGAAAAGCCGTTTACCACCTCCCCTTCGACGCCGTTACGGGCGCGATCGAAGCGGTGGAAAAAGAAGTCCGCGTCAACGGCGGAGCAATCGCCGTATGTTCCTCGCCGGCACAGGCCGGGCGGCTGGCGGCGATGCTCGCAGAGGTGGCTGCGGCCGGCGAGAGCGACCGGGGCAAAGTCATCGGAAGCCATCTCGACCGCTGGACCGACTATACGGCCGCCGCGGAGCGGTTCGCCGAGTTGAAGAAGTTGAGCGCAACGCTGCGGTCTTCAGCGTGCATGTTGTTCGTGCTGGGTTTCGGCTTGGGTCCGGCGTTGTACTTTTCGCCGTGGCCGCTGCGATGGCCCTTCGTTTTCGCCTATTTCGCCCTGCTTTTCTCCACGTGGATGCTCACGCTGTGGGACTACGGGGCTTGCCGCAAGGAGCTGTTTGGCGAGAAGTTTTCTGCACGGTTCCGCCACGTGGGGATGCTCTTTCTCTCACCGGCCTCCGCCATGCGCTCGCCGGAGTCGCTGTTGCGGCATGGCCTGGCGGCGTTCCATCCGTTGGCGATCGCCGCGGCGCTTTGCACCAAGTCGCGCTGTGCGGCCTTGGCGGGCCCGATGCTGCTGGCCCTGGAGCATCCCAAGCCGGGCGAGATTCCCGAGGGGGCGGAGGCATGCTGCATCGACGCCTGGTTCCGCAAGAAGCTCCGCAAGCGGCTGGACAGCCTGCTCCGCCGCGTGGAAATCGACCCCGCCGAGTTGCTGCAGCCAGCGGCACCGCTGGGCGACTCGCATTCCTATTGCCCTCGTTGTCGCAACCAATACGTGCTCGCCGCGGGCACTTGCCCCGACTGCGGCGGGCTGGCGCTAGTGGCCTATGCGAGAGAAGACGGTTTGTAGTTCCGGCTTCAGCCGGTCTGGCAATTGATCCTCGGCCCTCGAATGTGCACCGGCGCGCCAGACGCGAGACATCCACGGTTGCGGCCCTGGCTTGCCCGGTGTATCCTAGTCGAATGAGCGAGTCGATGGCCGACGAATCCTGCTCCCACTGCGGCCTGCCCGTGCCCCCGGGCCTCCTCCGACCGGACGACGAACTCCAATTCTGCTGCCGCGGCTGTCGGGCTGTCTACCAGGTCATCCACGGTTGCGGCCTGGAACGGTTCTATCGCCTCCGCGATGCCTCGCAGCGTGAAGCCCAGCCGGCGCGGACCACCGATCGGGCCTATTCCGAGTTCGACGACGATGTCTTCCGCAAGCTCTATTACCAGGCCCTGGCCGACGGCACTCAGTCGTGCGAGTTCTACCTGGAAGGGGTCCACTGCGCGGCCTGCGTCTGGCTGGTGGAAAAGCTGCCGCAGGTCCGGCCCGGCGTGATCGAGTCGCGGCTGGACATGCGACGCGCGATCGTCGAGGTCCGCTGGAATCCCAATTCCGTCAAGCTCTCGCAGATTGCCGCCACGCTCGACACGTTGGGCTACCCGCCCCACCCAGCCAAGGACATCAAGTCCCGCCAGATGCGCCGCGACGAAGGGCGGCGTTTTCTCATCCGCATTGCCGTGGCCGCCGCCTGCGTGGGCAACGTCATGACGCTCTCCTTCGCCCTCTACGGCGGCGTGTTTTCTGGCATCGAGGCCCAATACTCGCACCTCTTCCGCTGGGCAAGCATGCTCTTCGGCTGGATTGCCTTGGTTTGGCCGGGCAGCCTCTTCTTTCGCGGCGCCTGGGCGGCCCTGCGAACACGGACCGCGCACCTCGATCTGCCTATCGCCATCGGCCTGGCCGCCGGCGGCATCGCCGGCTCCGTTAACGCCGTTCTGGGCCGCGGCGAGATCTATTTTGACTCGCTCACCATGCTCGTGTTGCTATTGCTGGTCGGACGCTGGCTGCAGCGGCGGCAGCAATACTGGGCCAACGATGCCTTGGAACTGCTCTTCTCGCTCACACCCACAACCGCGCGGCGGCTGGAAAATGGCGCCGTGATCGAGATGCCGATCGAGGCCATCCGGCCGGGCGACCTGGTCGAGGTCCGCGCCGGCGATTCGATCCCGGCCGACGGCTGCGTGCTGGAAGGCCAGTCGTCGGTCGATCGGGCATTGCTCACCGGCGAGTCGCAGCCGGTGGCCGCCGAGCCCGGCAGTGCCGTACATGCCGGCACCGTCAATCTTTCCACGCGGCTGCTCGTTCGCGTCGAGGCAGTTGGCGAGGCCACGCGGGTCGGCCGCCTGATGCAGTTGGTCGAGGAACACAGCCGCAACCGGCCCCCGATTGTGCGGTTTGCCGATCGTATTGCCGGCCGATTCGTGCAGGTCGTGCTGGCAGTGGCGGCACTTACGTTTCTCTACTGGGTACGGATCAGCCCCACCCAGGCAATCGACAACGCCGTGGCGCTGCTCATCGTCACTTGCCCGTGCGCCCTGGGACTGGCTACGCCGCTGGCCGTGACCATTGCCATCGGACGGGCTGCCCGGCGGCATATCCTCATCAAGGGCGGCGAGGTCTTTGAGGCCCTGAGCCGCCAAGGCGTGATGCTGCTGGACAAGACGGGCACGCTCACGGCTGGCCGGATCGCGGTGGTATCCTGGAGCGGCGACGAGTCGGTGCGGCCGTTGGTTGCCGCGCTGGAGCGACATTCGGCCCATCCGATCGCACGGGCGTTGGCGGCAGACGATGGCCACGAGGCCGACACGCCGGTATTGCAGGGCTTCCTGTCGGCGAGAGATCTGCCCGTTGGCGATGTCCGGCAGACCATCGGCGGCGGCATCGCAGGCACGGTCGCCGGGCGGCGACTGGTTGTCGGTTCGCCGCAATTCGTGCGGCAACAGGATTGCGAGGTTCCCCATGAAGTTGAAAACGCCCAGCGCGCGACCATCGCCGCGATGGCCACGCCCGTGCTGGTGGCGGTCGATGGCCGCGCCTTGGCCGTGGCGGGGTTGGGCGATCCCCTCCGGTCCGATGCCGCGGATTCGTTGGAACGGTTGCGAAACCGTGGCTGGAAGATCCGAATCCTCTCGGGCGACCATCCCGAGGTGGTGGCGGCCATCGGGCGGCAGTTGGGGATCGAGGCAGCCGACGCCCTGGGCGGGATCTCACCGGAGGCCAAGCTGGCCGCCGTCCGCGCGGCGGGGGCCAGCGGGCCGGTGGTCATGGTCGGTGACGGCGTAAACGACGCAGCAGCCCTGGCGGCCGCCAGCGTGGGTATTGCCGTCCATGGCGGAGCCGAAGCCAGTCTGGCCGCCGCCCACGTCTATCTCGATCGGCCCGGTCTGGCGGCGATCCTGGAATTGATGCAGGCCAGTCGATCGACCTTGCGGGCGATCCGCCGCTGTTTCGCGGCCTCGATCTGCTATAATGCCCTGGCGGGGGGACTGGCCGTCACAGGGGTGATCAGCCCACTGACGGCGGCCATCTTGATGCCCATTAGCAGTTTCACGGTGTTTGCCTTGGCCTACGGGGTCCGCACTTTTGGAGGCGGCGAGCAATGAGCGTAGTCTATATCCTTTTGCCGGTTGCGTCGCTGTTGGCCGCCGCGGGCGTGGCCGCCTTCATTTGGGCCGTCCGTCGCGGCCAGTTCGACGATCTGGAAACCCCCGCCGTGCGGATACTGCACGACGACGAGGACGACCCGAAGTAGACGAGACGCCGCACCCGCCATCGCCATTGGGTCGAATTCGTGGTATTCTAGTGGGCAGTCACTGTGAGATTTCAGCAACAATATTGGTGTATCAGACCCCACCTCGCTTGCGGGCTGTTGATTTAATTAGCCGCGGAGCGGCGACACCCTGAAGCGGAACAGGTGGCGCCGCTTCGCGGCTACGGTGCCAATTTCAATCCGCTCCAGGGGCTCACGCCCCTGGCTATTGTTTATCGCCGCTCCGCGGCTAGTAACTCGACAAACCGCAAGCGAGGCAGGGTCGTCTCCGCACGCAATGTTGATGCTATTGTCTCACATTACCCTGGGGTTATCTTGCGACCGGAACCAACATGAATCCGCAAACCATTCCGATTTTTCTCGCCTTCTTTCTCATGGGCCTGGCCGACGCTATGGGTCCCAATTCGGACAAGGTCAAAGAGGCCTACACGTCGCTGACCGACGTGACGTCAACCCTGCTGACCTTTGCCGTATTCATAGCCTTCGCGTTCTTCAGCGTTCCCGGGGGGCTGTTGGCGGCGCGGATCGGCAAGAAGAACTTGCTGCTCCTGGGACTGGGATTGAACGCGGCTGCGCTGGTCATTCCGTCGTGCGTCCAGCCCGATTTCAATGTCCTGCTCGCCTGCATCTTTACCCTGGGAATCGGAACGACGTTTTTGCAAGTGGCGGGCAACCCGATCATGCGCGACGTGAGTGCCGCCGGAAACTATAGCCGCAACCTGGCCTTCGCCCAGGGAATCAAGGGCATCGGCAGCACGGCGGCAACCTACCTGCTCGGGGCGATCGCGATGATTCCCTTTTTCCACAACATGGGCTTTCGCGCCGGATTCCCCGCCTTTTGCGGACTGATGTTCCTGGCTTTCCTTGCCGTTGCCGCGCTGAAGGTGAAGGAAACCAAGGCCGACGTGCCGCCGAGCGTTGGATCGAGTCTGAGTCTGCTGCGAGAGCCCGTTTTCTTTCTGGCGGTTCTGGGGATTTTCTTGTACGTCGGAGCGGAGGCCTCAATGTGCCGATTCCTCAAGCCTGCCTTGATGCAGGTGGGCTTGAGAGAAGACCCGGCCAATTTCTGGGGACCGACCATCTTTCTCCTGATGTTAACTATCGGGCGCTTGCTGGGCGGCACGCTGTTGACGATCATGACCCCGCGGACCTGCTTCCGCCTCTCGGCCGCGCTTGGCATGCTCGGCGCTATTGCCGTGATTTTCGGCCAGCAAAGCGTGGCGCTGGCGGGCGTCGTGGCCGCGGGCCTGGGGTTCGCCAACATTTGGCCGATGCTTTTCTCGATCACCGTGGAGGAGAGGCCCCAGCGTGCGAACGAACTGTCGGGCCTGATGTGCATGGCCATCTCGGGCGGCGCGATCGTGCCGCTGCTTATGGGCCAGGTTCGCGAGTCGCTCAAGGTTTCGGGGCTGGAGGCCTATTCGTTTGCCGTACCGGCCGCATGCTTCGCCTACTTGTTCGTGCTCTCGATGCGCGGCGGACGCAAAGCGGCGGCGTTGGAACCAGCGGTTCAAGTTTAAGCGGCCCGTAGGTCCTATTTGCCGAAAAGGACCAATCCGCGATGATTCGTATCAGCAAGAGGGACCTACCCCAGTTCCGCCAGCAGGGCCGCCAGCTCCGGGTCCATGGCGCTGTCGTCGCCACCCTCGGCAGCGGACGCCTCGCCGGTCTCGCCGCTGTCCGCGGAAGCTGAATCCGCCGGCGCGTCGTCTGAGCCCAGGCTGGCCAGCAGGGCGTCGAGGTCCGTGTCGCCGCCGCCCGACGATTCCTCTGCGCTGGTCTCCGTCTCGCTGCTTTCCCCCGCTTCGCTCTCGGCAGCGGGCTCCGGCTCGGCCTTCTTGGCCACCGGCGGCAACTTCTGCTCGACCTTGGACGGCCATGGGCCGCAGAGGGTCTTGCCGGCAATCGAATGGAAGCCGCCCAGTTTGACTTCGTTGCGATTGAGCACGGAAAGCACCGGAATGAAGCCCGCGGTGGAGACCTCGCCGGCCGTTCGCACGTTCAACAGCCGCTCCGTACAGGGCAGGGCGACCTGGTCGCCGTCCTTGTCCGTGTAGAAGTAATACGGCATGTCACCCAGCGAGAGGATTGATCCAAGATTCATTTTCTTCAAACTTTGCTTGGTGAAAGTCTGCGCCAGGAGTATTCCGGCCAGCATCGAGCCGTTGCCCCAGAGCATGCCTTTCAATCCGTACTGCGGCGTGAACTCCTCGAAGTCGAAGCGGTCGATTGGGTCGCTCTTCTTGCCGTAGGGATTGCGGAGCATGAAGCGCGGCACCGTCAGAGCCAGCCAGGCGGCCTCGGGCAGGGTCCTGAGCACCTTCCAGCTTTCTGCCACCAGCGGGTGCTCTTCCTCGCCAGGCTTGCGCTTCTCCAGGGCCTGGGCGCTGATGTTGGCGATGAACGGCGCTCCGGCTGCTGCGGCGATCTTGCCGATCCGCCCCAGCAATTCGGCGTGGGGCGGCGTCTTCTCAAAGGTGAAGTTGGCGACGATCGCGGAAAACGCCCCCTGCTGGGCGTCTTGGGCGGGCTTTTCCACCAGCAGCTTGTAGAGCCCCGTCTCCTCCAGCGATTCGGTCGCGCTCAAGTCGGCCGCCAGTTCCTCGGCCGTGAGGTCGAAAAGCACCACCTTGAGGTTACCGCCCGTCTCCAGGTTGCGGAGCATGAGGTCCAGCGAGCGCCAGAGGGCCTCGGTGGCCTGGAAGTCCGGATGGTGGAGAACGCGGCGCATGGTGTCGGCAATCGCCGCATCGACCGCGGCCACCAGCGCGTCCTGCTTGGGGTCCTTGGCAGCAACGACGTGCGGACCGACTACTTGTTTGAGCAACTGATCGATGGGGGTTGCCTCCCGCTCGACAGGCTCGCGGCCCAGCAGTCGAGCGAAGTCACTGAGCTTGCAGTCGGCGGCCAGCACGGCGCCGCGGGCCTTGGGCTTGCGCCGCTTCCGTTTGGGCGGGGCGATCCCTAACCAGGCCTGCACCTCCTTGGCCGCCTTGGCGAACGTGGCACTGTTGGTCAATCGCCGCCGCAGCCCGGAAAGCTCGCTGAAGAGATCCAGCCGGTCGTAAAGCTCGTCGGGGTGGAGGCTGTCGATCGAGGGCACGTCAACCTCGATGACGCCGTTGTCGCCGCCCACGTCCAGGTGGAGCTTGACATCGAGGCGGCCCATGACGTCTTCGAGGCTGTCGCTTTCCACGGCGAATGGTTTTCGCGCCGCCAGGGCATCGCCCGCCTCGACTTCGCCGCGATTGGCCCGCGCCGAGAAATCGCCGAGGACGGCCAGGCGGAAGACCTCGCCCGCCTTGCCGCTTTGCCGCGGCGGGACATTCCCCAGCGATCCAAAATTGAATTCATAACGCATGGCAAGCCCTCTCTTCAGGGAACAGACTGTTGCTCGATCTTTCGTGGTATCGTACCCTCTCCCCGATGGGCAGGCAACTGGCTCCGCGGCAGGAGTTCCGGCTTTAGCCCGCTTTTTGTCGACAAAGTCTGGCAAAATCAGCCCTTCTCGCCCTAGCCTCGCGTCCGCGGGTCCGCGCGTGAGGTGAATTGACAATAGCCGCGGCCCCGGTCTAAAATAATTCCAACGCCACGGCATTGGCGTCACGATCCCTGGAGACTGAGCGATGTCCGCGGAAACAGGCCGTTATAAGAACCCCGAAGTCACGGTAACGGCCACCGCCATTTCCGACGCCATGCAGTTCCTGCGCATGACAGGCCGAGAAGGTCTCGGGCGACCCTTCCAGTACGAAATCGATATCGCCACCGACAACGGGACTATCGACGTGGTGACGATCCTCGACACTTTCATGACCGTCTGCTGCGAGACGTACGACCAGAAGACGCGATATTTTCACGGGCAGATCGCCAGCTTCGCCTACCTGGGCGCCGTCGACCTGGCGGGAGGCGCCAAACCGCCATCGCTACCGGGCGGTGCTGCGACCCAAGCTCTGGTCGCTCACCCGCCGCGCCGATTGCCGCATCTTCCAGAACCTCAGCGCATCGGAGATCGTCAAGCAGGTCCTGGACGACGACGGGCTTGCCAGCAACGACTACAAGTTGACGCTGACGAGCACCTGCCCGACGCGGGTCTACTGCGTGCAGTACCGCGAGACGGACTTCAATTTCGTCAGCCGGCTCATGGAGGAGGAGGGCATCTACTACTTCTTCCAGCACTCTGCCAGCGGCCACGTCCTGGTGATGTGCGACGCGCCCTCTGCCCACGAGACAGTCAACGGCTATGAGAATATCCGCTACGACGCCCCCGATCAGCAGCCCAAGCCCGATCATATCAGCGAGTGGGAACCGCTGGGGCAAGTCGCGCCGGGCAAGTGCACACTGCGGGATTACGATTTCACGAACTCGGCCCTGCAACTGACCGGCACGTCGCAAACGTTGTCGTTCACCGCCTTCGAGATCTACGACTATCCAGGGTTGTTCACCACTGCCGACGTCGGGTCGACCCACGCTTCGCTGCGGATGGAGGCCATGGAGGTGCCCATCCAGCAGTGGACCGGGGGAGGGCCGGTGCTGGGGATCACGACCGGGTGCAAGTTCACGTTGACCAATCATCCCCGCATCGACGAGAATGCCGCGTACCTGGTGATCGCCTCGGACTTCGAGCTGAAATCGGACGCCTTCCAGGCAGCGTCCGGCAAGCCGGTCGGCCCGGGGTTCGAGTGCGACTTCACCGCCATTGCGGCGGCCAAGCAGTACCGCCCGCCGCGCCTGGCGCCCAAACCGTTCGTGCAGGGGCCGCAAACGGCCCTGGTCGTCGGCCCCCAAGGCAGCGACGACCTCTACACCGATTCGTACGGCCGCATCAAGGTGCAATTCCACTGGGACCGCCTGGGCAAGAAGGACGAAAACAGCTCCTGCTGGATTCGCGTGGCCTCGATTTGGGCGGGCAACGCCTGGGGCGCGATGCAACTTCCCCGCATTGGCCAGGAGGTCATCGTCGATTTTCTCGAGGGCGACCCCGACCAGCCCATCATTACCGGGCGGGTTTACAACGACCTCAACAAGGTGCCCTACACCCTGCCGGACAACAAGACCCAAAGCACGATCAAGTCGCGGAGCAGTACCCAGGGCACCGACGCCAACTTCAACGAGCTCCGCTTCGAGGACAAGAAAGGCAGCGAGGAGATCTACTTCCATGCCGAGCGGGACTTCAACCGCGAGGTCGAGAACAACGACACGCTCAAGGTGGGCTTCGACACCAAGAGCAACGGCGACCAGACGATCGAGATCTTCAACAACCAGTCGCTGACGGTCGGCAACAACCAATCCGCCGACGGCAGCCAGACGGTGTCCATCTGGAATAACCGCACGGTCACCATCCAGCAAGGCAACGAGAAGCTCGAGGTCTCCACGGGCAACCGCCAGGTTCTAGTCGACCAGGGCAACGACACGCACGAGGTCAAGGTAGGCAACCGCCAGGTCACCGTCGACCAGGGCAACGACACGCATGAGGTCAAGGTGGGCAACCGCGAAGTCACAATCGACCAGGGCAACGACACGCACACCATCAGCCAGGGCTACCGCAAGGTGGAGATCAGCCAGGGCGACGACACCCTCACGGTCACTGCCGGCGACCAGACGATCCAGATCACGGCCGGCAAGAGCAGCACGCAGGCCGGCACCTCGATCGAGTTGACGGTGGGCGGGAGCAGCATCAAGATCGAGCCCGCCAAGATCACCATCTCGTCGGCGGAGATAGACATCGTGGGAAGCGCCAAGGTCTCGATCCAGGCGCCGATGATCCAAGCCAGCGCCGACGGTATGTTGCAACTCCAAGGCGGCGTGACCAAGATCAACTGATGGAGGAACGTCGATGTCGGTGATACTGCGAGCGACGGACGGCCCGGCCAACGGCATGAAGATCGTCGTCCTGCCCGGCCAGGTCGCCAGCGTGGGGCGGACGCGGTGGGCCGACCACAGCATTCCCGGCGACGCCGCGCTGGCCGACGTGCATTTCCGCGTGAAGTTCGATCAGCGGCCATGTTGCATCCAGCACATGGGTGGCGATGGCGGCACGCTCCTGAACGGCGAGACGGTGGCCGAGGCCCCGCTCCACAGCGGCGACCAGGTCAAGGCGGGCCAATCGACCTTCGTCGTACTCGTGGAGGGCGAGGCCCCGCCCCCGCCGGCCGCCGCAGGCGAAGAATCCAAGATAGGCGAGGAGCGGAAAACGGCCCGCGACTACAGTCGCGGCCTGAATCTGGGGGCCGCGGCCGAAGCCAAGCTGGAGGACCGGCAACTCCCAGCCGACTATCTCGAAGTATTGATCGCGCACGAGATGTTCCCCGCCGCCATGAAGTTCCTGGCCTTTTGGCTCCCCAAGCCCGTGGCCGTCGGCTGGGGTTGCCAGTGCATGGAATCCGTCGTTGGCAAGGAGATGCCGGCAGCGCAGAAAGACGCCTTCGAGCGGGCCAGGCAATGGTCCGTCGAGCCGAGCGAAAAGCACCGCCGCCAGGCGGAGGCGGCGGCAGAGAAGGCGAAGTACGAGGGTCCGGCCAGTTTCCTTGCCTTGGCGGCCTTTTGGAGCGGCGGCAGCCTGACGCCTGAAGGCCTTGCCGCGGTCCCGCCCGCCGAGCACCTCACCGCCCAGGCCGTCATGGCGGCCCTGCTCATGGTGGGCCCGCACGGCAATCCCGCCCAGGCGGCCAATCGCTACCGTCGTTTTTTGCAAGAGGGAAAGACGCTGGCGCGAAGCCAGGGCAAAGAGTAAGCCTGCAGTTCGTTTCTTCCAATCGCTAAAGGAGCCTTGAGATGGCGCAAGAGGTTTGCATGGGCGCAATGTTGCAGTGTAGTTTTGGCATGGCGCCTTCCGTGCTGGCGGTTGTCGCTCCGCCGGTCACCAACGAGGTCAAACCGGCGGCCAACATCGTGGATAACGTCCCCATGACGAACATCATGCCCTTCGGTATGTGCCAGTCGCTGGCCAATCCGGAGGTGGCTGCGGCCACTTCGGCGGCCCTGGGGGTGCTCACGCCCATGCCCTGCGTGCCCGTCATTCCCGCACCGTGGGCGCCCGGCTCGCCCACGATCCTCCTGCGCGGCATGCCGGCGCTAAACAACACCAGCAAGTGCATGTGCGCCTACGGTGGCGTGATCCAGATCACCAACCCGGGGACCACGAAGGAACTGATCGCGTGATGGGCTGCCCTACGCTCGCGTGGGCACGGCGAACAGCGCGAATTGCAACTCGACGTTGCGGCCGCGGGCCTGCACGATTACCGAGCGGTTCCCCTGGAAGCGGTCGCGGTTGGCGATCAGCGAGTCCTTGAATCGCATCGCCAGGGTCTGCGTCTCCTGCACGTCCCGCCAGGCCGGATTGTCGCGCTTCACCACCTCATAGTAGATCCAGTCGGGCCGGTTCGGCATCGCCCGTATCACGCGGTCCATAGGCCGCAGTTGCAGGCCCTCGGCCCGCCGCTTGAAGAGGACCTCCACCTGCCGGCTGCTGCCGAGCTTCCAGTCCAATTCGCCCGGCGCCAACATGTCGCGGCACTCCTGCTCGCTCAGCTCGCCCTTGTTGACGCCGATGTACCACTGCCAATCGGCATGGAACCAGCGGGGTTCGAGGCTGGCCTGCATGCCCAGGCCCACGCCCACGAAGAACCGCTGCTCGTACTCCGACTCGCGGACGGTGTAGATAAGGGCTTCGATCCGCTGGCGGATCAGGCGGAAAATGCGGCCCAGGTCCTCGTGGTCGTAAGCGGGCGTGTCTTCCGGACGCCGCTGGTCGGAGAAAATCGCCAACCGCCCGGCGATCTCGCAGAGTTGGGCGTAGGCCGGCAAGGGGTGGCATCCGCCGGAAAGGGCCATCGCCGCCAGGGCCGCGTAGGCCCCGTTGAGCTCCAACAACATCATCATCCGGTTCAGATCGCCCGCGTCAGTGGCGGCGAAACCGATGTTCCGCTCCCGCACCTGCTGGCTGAGGACGTCGACCTTCTGCCCGATGATATCGTAGACCGCGCGGACGATATCGCGGCCCAGTCCCGGCCAGGCGTCGACGGAGATCACCGGCGGCACGTACTCGGGGTCGATCTGCGGTCGCGCGCCGGCGTCGCTGGCCCGCTTGATCTGGGCGATGGGCAGCAACTCGTAGCCGCTGCAATCCTGGGTGGAGAGCATCAACCGTGCGTTGAGCCGGCGGAACTGGACCTCCTGCTCTTGGCCGCTGCGGTTCTCGTCCTGGACGGCGACCATCGTCCGCGTGTAGCGGGCCTCACCGCCAGTTTGGGAGTCTTGTACGTT
This sequence comes from uncultured Planctomycetia bacterium, assembly GCA_963709175.1. Classification (GTDB taxonomy): domain Bacteria; phylum Planctomycetota; class Planctomycetia; order Pirellulales; family Thermoguttaceae; genus JANXQG01. Next base: position 96,403 of record CAVPVK010000014.1, on the reverse strand, counting down.
GGCGCGGCCAAGCTTCGTGCGGGGGACGGCCAGGAAAACCCGGACTGTCGCCGCACTATCGAATGCCTGCTGCAGGCCCACGCCCAGCTTCCCAGGCTCCGCCGCCGCCCCAATCGCCTCGCGGAGATCGAGTCGATCGGGCTCCTGGTCCGCTTCCAGGGCGACGATCGTGCCGTCGCGCATCTGCGCCCGCAACCGTCGGACCTCGAAGTGGTAGTTCCCCAGCGATTCGGCGCTGAACTCCAGTGCTTGCAGGCCATAATGGAAGGGAAAGTCCCATTGATGGCCGGTGCTGGCCTGTTCCGCCAAGTATCGCTCCAACGACTGAAAGTGATGGGGACGGAGGAAAAGGCCCTCGTACCAGTCCAACGGCAAGTGTTGCATAGCGGTAGGTTCCCGAATGTTGAAATTGAGCCGTTCATCGCAGCAGGCGGCCCGCCAACAGGGCGGCGGCACAAGCGGCGATCACCCCCAGGGCGAGCCGGCCCAAGCGGCGGAACTGCCGGTCTTCGCCCAGCGCGTCTTTAGTCCATTCGATGCGGTTCTGCTCCTCGTCGAGCTTGTCGAAAACCCCTTGCACGAAGGCCCGGCGGTCCTCCGCACGGCCAGTGGCGGCAAAATAGCAGCCGCTGAAGGCGATTGGCTCGTCGCGGCTGGCCGCCTGCGGGTCGTGCCCGAAGCCGCCGCAGAGGATCCGCACCAGGCGGTCCTGCATGTGCGTCCGCACCTTGCAGAGCAGGCCGAAAAGATGCGAATTGCCCGTCCGCGCGATCGAGCCGCGCTCGCGGAAGATCGCATAGACCCAGTCCTCAAAGACCCCGCTGATTCGCGCAGAGGGCCGCAAGCTGGGGAGGGGTGGCCTCCGCGCGGACGTCGAAACGGTGTCCAAAACGTTGCGACCTGGCTCGTTCCGGCCCGGCGCGGCGGACCAGCTCCTCGAAGCCGCGGTCCTCTTCCAGACCGATCACCAGGGCCGTCGCCGGGAAGCGGAGCTTCAACTCGTTTTGCGCTGCGGTAAGATCGGCCTTTACCGCCCGCTGCAGTTCGGCCACTTCCCGCGGACCGGCCTCGATCGCGCCCAGCGGCAAGAGGACCAGGGCGCCGTTCACCGGGCAAAGCGGCTGCCGGCCCTCGCGCAGCCATTGGCAGACGTATTCCAGCCGGGCGAGCTGCTGTTGCCGCTCCGCCAATGGAATCATCGCCGGCTGGTCGTCGTCGAGAATCGTCGCAGTGACGGTTGCCGCAGTTGGTTCTGCCGGCATGTCTTCATCGTCGGGACCCGCAAATCGCGTGGCGGCTGCTTGCATCGCGGTCCCCGAATCGCGGCCAGTCGCCGGCCTATCGGTCCAACTCGAACCCAAGGCGGGTACCATCGCGGGCTCGACGCGAGCCTCTGCCTGATAGGGCGCCAGCGGGGCCTGATAGGGCGCGGGCGGTTCGGCAACCGGCGGCCGCGGCGCGGCTGCCGCAGGCCCCGGCTCGGGCGGCAGTTCGGCCCGCGAGGGAGTGATCCACCGCGCCGCCGGCGGCTCTTGAGATACGTCCTCCCGAACTACTGTAGGCGTCGCGGGCATGACCGGAGGCGTTTCGCGGATCGGCGCAGCCAGACGGCCCGTATCAACGACCAGCGGTTCCAAGGCGGATGGACGGACGGGGCCACGCGGAGGCGCAGAGGTTGGTTCCCGATCTGGCGCCATGAGAGTTCCCAGATAGGCTGGCCGGGCGTGCTCCCCTTCACCCTGCTTTTCACGTTGGGCGGCCGCATCCAGCCACCGCTGCCGCAGGTCGGCCGGCACTTCGGGGTTTTGCATGAAGGCGTCGATCATCAACGTGCCCTTCGGGTCGGAGCCCGTGGGCGCGGCCTTGTGGGGACTGCCAGGGCCGGGCGCGTGCCCAGTTGCGGGCTCAGCGCCTGCATGATGCTGGTGCTGCGACCCCTCGACCGAATCCTTTTCGTGCTGATGGCCGTGTTCGTGGCCGTGCTCATGGCCGACAACCTCGGTAACCTCCGCGACTCTTGCTCGCGAGGATTCCAGTTGCGCCTTGGCTCGTTCGGCTTTTTCGCTGGCGGAGTAATATTTAGAAAGCCACTCTTCCAGCTTTTCTGACCGTTCTGCCAGGAAGTGGAGTCCCGGGTATTCGCCGAGATTCGCCAAGAGCACCTTGAGCGCCTCAGCCAACTTCAAGACGATCTTCATTAACCAGGACAATGGAATTCTCCCCTTTTGACTGACATTATTGCCCAAAGAGGCAATTGCTGGCAAGTGCCAATTACTATATTTATACTCCGGGCAGCGGGGAATGTGGGGATTCTTTGACGTTTTGGCCCACAATTAGCTACAATAGATAGACCCCATGACCTTCGTAACCCAGGCACTCCTGTTCGGCGCCGGTTTGGTCGTTTTACCGATCATCCTGCACTTGATCATGCGCCGACGGCCAAAGCTGCTGGAGTTCCCGGCCCTACGGTTCATTCAGAAGCGGCACGACACAAACCAGCGGCGATTGCGGCTCCGCCACCTGCTATTGCTGCTGCTTCGGGCGGGAGCCATCGCCCTACTGGCGCTGGCCTTAGCCAGGCCGAGCATCAAGCTTTCTTCCCGTTTGGGCAGCCAAGAGGCGCCCGTGGCGGCCGCCCTGATCTTTGATGCCTCCCCCCACATGCAGTATCTCCGCGAAAAGAAGACCCGCCTTGATATTGCTCGGGAAATCGGCCAGTGGCTGCTGGAGCAACTGCCACCGGAGAGTCAGGTGGCGGTTTTCGATTCGGGCATGGCCCGGCGAAGTTTTGATGCTGACCGCGGTCTGAGCAAACAACGCATTCAGCAGCTGGAAATCGTCCCCAATCCACGCCCCCTTGCGCGAATCGTGGCCGAGGCCGCGCTGGTGCTCAAGAACAACAGCAACCTCTCGGCCAAGGAAATCTACGTCTTCACCGACCTTTCGCGGGCGTCGTGGCCGACTGACGAAGCCGCCCGGCTCCAGCAACGCTTGAAGGATCTGGCCGGCGTCTCGCTCTACCTGATCGACGTGGGAGTGAGCGAGCCCGCCGATTTCGCCCTGGGCGATCTCCGCCTTTCGCAGCAGGTCATCGCCGCCGGCGGTTCCGTGGAAATCCAGACCGATATCTCCTCCCTGGGCACGGAAGGCAGTCGCGCGGGCGAAGCCGAACGCGTGGTCGAACTCGATCTGGCGAAAGACGACGGCACGCTGGAGAAGATCAGCGAGCAGATTCACCAACTCAAGCCCGGCGATTCGCAGACCGTCGTCTTCCGCCTCACGTCGTTGAAGTCGGGGGCGCGACAGGGGCGGGTTCGGATCGTGGGGCAGGATTCGCTGGCCGCGGACGACGTGCGGTATTTCAGCGTTGAGGTTCGGCCGCCCTGGCCGGTACTGGTCGTGGCCCAGCAGCCGACGGCGGAGACGGCCGTCTACCTCACTGAGGCGATCGCACCGGCGGAAATGCGGGAGCGGCACGACGCCCGCTTCGACTGCACGCTGATCGGCTACGGCGAACTCGGCGCGCAAAACCTCGACAATTACGCGGCGGTGTTCCTCTTGGACCCGCCGGGCCTTGAACCTGGGACGTGGCAGCATTTGACCGATTATGCCGCCGCGGGGCACGGAGTGGGCGTCTTTCTCGGCCGTCAGGCCGCGCCGATCGATGCCTTCAATTCACCGGTCGCCCAGCAACTCTTGCCCGGCAAGGTCCGCGAGCAGGTGCCGCGAGAGGAGGGCGACACCTACCTGGCGCCGCAGAACTATCAGCACCCGATTCTCAAGCCCTTCGCGCCCTACGCCACGCGGACGCCGTGGAACAAGTTCCCCGTCTTCCGCTACTGGCGGATCGACATGGCCCCCGACGCCGGCGCGGTGATTGCCTACAACGATGGTCGCCCGGCCCTGGCGGAACGCACGATCCGGGCGGGCGAGACGGCGGGCCACGTGCTGATGATGACCACGCCTTTCTCTGACCGGGTCTCCCGCCGCGACGCTTGGAACTGGCTGCCGGGCTCCAGCCAGATGGGCGGTTGGCCCTTCGTGATCCTGGCCAATCAGATCGCATCCTATCTGGTGGGCAGCGGCGAGCAGCAACTGAACTACTTTGCCGGCGCCAACGCCGTGTCGCTGGCGGTCGGCGACGCTTCGCCAGCGGCCAAGACGAAGCCCGTGGCCCAACCGAGCGACGATGCTGCCCCGCGGCGCTATCTGCTGCTTCGGCCCGATGGCACAATCATGCCGCTTTCTCCCATGGAAAAGGGTCAATTATCGATCAGTTCCGTGGAACAGGTAGGCAACTACAAGGTGCAGAGCGCGAACGCAGCGGAACCCGACCGCGGATTCAGCGTCAACCTGGAGGCCCAAGCGACGCAACTGGCGCGGATGACCGAACAGGAAATGAGCGAGGTCTTCGGCCCTTTCAAGCCGCAAGTGGCGCGAAGCAACGATCAAATTGTCCGCAACGTTCACGAAGGCCGCGTGGGCAAGGAGATATTTCCTTGGCTGATCCTGCTTTTCGCCGGCGTGTTGGCGGTTGAGTATGTCGTGAGCAATTGGTTTTATAAACAGCTTAGGGCTTAGAACGTCGGCCGGAACAAGATCGTAGGCCGGAACAAGCTTGCACAGTTCCGGTAAAATTACAGCAAACCCTTGCCGGAACTGCGCAAGCTTGTTCCGGCCTGCCACTCGGACAGTACCCTGACCGCTTCCTCCCTTGCATCTCTTCTTCTACCCCATCGCCGACAGCTACTGGTTTGTCCTCGCGGTCGCCCTTGCGCTGCTATTGATCGTTGCCCTCGTGGGACCGGGCAAGGATCGCGTTTCGGCGGGCCGCCGCCTTACCTTGGGTATGATCCGTTGCGTCATCGTTCTACTGGTTGTGGCGGCGATGTTGCGGCCAACCCTGGTCCACACCGAAATTCAAAAGCACCCGGCCACGCTGGTGCTGTTGATCGACCAGACGCGGAGCATGATGGTCGGCGATTGTCTCAACAACAAGACCCGCTGGGAGTCGCTGCTGGCCACGCTCAAGGACTGCGTACCGGCCCTCCGCAAGCTGGAACGCGATTTCGAAGTCAAGGCATACACCTTCGATGCCGAAACCCATCCCGTGGAAGTAAAAGACGGAAGGCCCGTCCTGCCGGAGAAGCCCACCGGCCAGCAAACGGCCATCGGCCCGGCCCTGGATGACATGCTCAACGAGGAAAACGGCAAACGCCTGCTGGGCATCGTCGTGCTCACCGATGGGCGGCAGCAGGCGCTGGCGCCTCGCGACACCTCGCCCCAGGATGTGGCCGCCCGTCTGCGGCGCCAAAGTTACCCCGTCTTTCCCGTGGTTTTCGGGCAGTCGCGGGGCCTGGGCGGCGTGCAAGATGTGGCCGTGGTTGATTTCCCTCAGCCAGCCGCCGTCTTCGTCAAGACGGAGATGGCCATTCATGCCGAGGTCAAAATCAACGGCTATGTCAACAAGAAGATTCCTGTCCGCCTGCTGATCGAGTCGCCCGAGGGCAAGATGGAGGAACGCGACCGGAAGGAAGTCGCGGCCACGGCCGCCGGAAATATCCTGCCCGTTGACTTCACCTACACCCCGGAAACACCAGGCGAATTCAAGGTGACGGTGAAGGTCGATCCCCAGCCCGATGAGTTGGTGACCACCAACAATGAGCGGAGCTCATACGTGCGGGTTCTCAAGGGCGGCTTGCATGTGCTGTACATCGAGGGCGAACTTCGCGTGGAGCAGAAATTCATCCGCCGCTCATTGGACGCCTCGCGCGACATTAAGGTCGATTCCATTCGCATCGATCCCCTCCACGTCCAGGAGACCAGGCCTTCCGACCTCGCGGAACGCTTGAAGCCGGGCAAGTACGACGTCTACATCCTCGGCGACGTTGATTCCACGGTCTTCACGCACGACGAGCTGGAGCAGCTCAAGGATACGGTGAACAACCATGGCAAGGGCCTGATCATGCTGGGCGGCTTCCACAGCTTTGGACCGGGCGGTTACTCGGAAACGCCGCTGGCCGAAGTCCTCCCCGTGAAGATGGACAAGTTCGAGCGCGAGCAGATCGGCGAGCCGACTCGCGGCGACGTACAGTTGGCCGGTCTGTTGCGGATGCAACCAACGCCGCATAACCTGGGGCACTTCGCCCTGAGCCTGGCCGCGGGGGCGAAGGAGAACGCCGCGGCTTGGGCCAAGCTGCCTAAGCTGGATGGCGCGAACCGCTTTGCGGGCGTCTCCGCCGGGGCGAGCATCCTGGCCGAGGGCGACGGCAAGGAAGACTGCCCGTTGCTGGTGAGCCAGGAATACGGCAGCGGCCGGGTGATCGCCTTTGCCGGCGACTCGACCTGGCGGTGGGTCATGCACGGGTTCGGATCGGCACACAAACGCTTCTGGCGGCAGATCGTGCTCTGGCTCGCCCACAAGGATCAGATGGCCGAGGGCAGCGTCTGGGTGCAGTTGGAGAACACGCGGTATGTCCCCGGCGATCGCGTTGACTTCACTGCTGGCGCCCATTCGCCGCAGAACGAGCCGATCACCGACGCCGAGTTCAAGGCCGAGGTCATCAACCCGGAGAAGAAGCACTTGGCCGCCGTGATGATCGACAAGGACGACCTGAAGACCGGCTCTTTCCGCGAGACGCTGTCGCCGGGCGACTACACGATCGAGGTCACGGCGACGCGGAAGGGCGAGACGCTGGGCACGGCCCGGGCGCGGTTCATCGTCGCGCAGGAGGACCTGGAGTTGGACAACGCCTCCGCCGACATTGACAGCATGAAGGGCGTAGCCAAATCGTCCGGCGGCGACATCGTCGAGCCCGAGCAGTTGTCCAATTGGCTGACCCAGCTGATGAAGAAGACAGACTACCTCGATGAGAAGCAGGAAACCAGGACGACCTTGTGGGACAGTTGGCCGTTCTTCGTGACGGTGGTGGTGTTGTTGACGGGCGAGTGGTACCTGCGGAAGCGCTGGGGGCTGGTGTGAGCGGTTTAACTCGTTGCCGGTGGCGACCGCTTCCCGATCGTTTTCAAGTCATTCAAATCGAAGCTTCGCTGCCGTCCCGGCCCGTCTTCGTCGCAACAATCTCGCAACAATCTCCCAGTCAGCTCGCAGCCGACAATCTCCTTCGCCACCCGGATGAACCGGGCGGGGTCGACGGACGTTATCCAGACAAAAGCCACCGCGCCAGGCCAAAGTAGATCAGGAGCGTCAGCACGTCAGCGCAGGCCAGGACGACCGGGCCCGCGGCGACCTGTGGTGGGCGATGGAACATTCGCAGCAGATTGGGAGTCGCCATGCCGATCACTGCCGCACAGGTCACGCCGCCAAGAATTCCTCCCAAGAGCGCCAGGACGACGCGGACCTTGCCGATCCAAAGTTCGGCAACGAGACCCACTACTACGGCGCTGGCTGCCCCCAAGAGCAGGCCCGTGGTTATCTCTGGCCAGACCAGGGCCGCGACGGCCCTCGCCGTCGGCCGCCGCCCGTGCAGCATTTGCAGGGCCAGGCTCAACGACTGGATGCTCACGCTCTCGGACAACGCCAGCACGACGGGAATGAACAGCGCGTAGAGCGATTGCCTTCTCCAGTTCCGCCTGAAAGACGCCCGAGAGGAAGGCCGCCAGGATTCCGCCCGTGACGTTGGCCAACAACCAGGGGAATCGGCTGACGAAGGCCGACAGCGGCGACGGCTGCCGGGCTGTGCTCAGGTGCACGCCGATCAACTGGAACAAGTCCTGATTGCGCTCCGCGGAATCGAGATCGATCCGTTCGGTCGTGTAGAGATCGACGTCCACGACGCCGACGATGCGGCGCTCGCGGTCCACCACGGGAAAGGCCAAGAGGCGGTGCAGGATGAAGAACTCGCAGGCCTCAGCGACGGTCGTCGATTCGGCCAGGGCGATGACGTTGCGGACCATGATCTCGTCGATCCGCCTGTCGTCGGAATTGAGCAGCAACCGCCGCGTAGGCACCACTCCCTGCAGCCGGCCTTCATCATCGACGACGTAGAAGTAGATCACGCGGCTGGGCGGCGGATTGGCCCGCACGGCGGCCAGCGCCTCGCCGATCGTCTGGTCGCCGCGCAATTGCGTCAACTCCGACCGCATATGGCGGGTAACGGCGTCGTCGAGAATTCCTTGGATGCGAGGGGGAGGCACGATGGAGATTCGCCGCGGGTCACTCCAGGATCACTTTGTGGGCCGCCCCCGGCACGTCGCGGACGTATCGCGGCACGGCGTAGCCCGGCAGACGGGCGCGTAGTTGGCGAACCAGTTCGCGGCCGCGGTCTTCCGGCACCTCGAAATGCGCGGCCCCGGACACGCGATCCAACTGGTGGAGGTAGTAGGGCATTACCCGCAGATCGACCAGGCGGCCGAAGAGCTCGGCCAGCACGTCCACGTCGTCGTTGACTCCCCGCAGCAGCACCGCCTGATTGAGCACGGGCACGCCGGCGTCCACCAACCGGCCCAGGGCAGCTGCCACGCCGGTGTCAATTTCCGCGGGATGGTTGCAGTGCACCACCATGAAACTCGCCAGCCGCGTGCCCCGCAGCCAGGCCAGCAGTTCCTCGTTGACGCGCTGGGGAATCACGATCGGCAGCCGGGAGTGAACGCGGAGCCGGCGAAGGTGGGGGATTTCAGCGAGTTGCCGGACGACTTCCGCAAGGCGGCCGTCGTGGGCGGTCAGGGGATCGCCACCGCTAAGGATAACCTCCTCGATGGAAGTTTCGGCGGCAATTTGCTGAAAAACTTCTAACCATGCCCGCCCGGAAAGAGCCTGGACGTAGGGAAAATGCCGCCGAAAACAGAAACGGCAGTGGACAGCGCAGACCCCACTTGCTACGATCAAGAATCGGCCCTTATACTTTCCCAGAAGTCCGGGCCGGCGGACGGAACCCGCCTCCCGCAAGGGGTCGGGTACGAACTGCGGCGAGTCGGTCAGTTCCGCCATGCGGGGCAAGACCTGGGCCAAGAGCGGGTCATCGGGATCGCCCGGCCGGATTCGGGCCAGATACGGTTCGGGTACGAGGAGCCGGAAACCGCCCGTCGCTTGGGCGGCCTCGATCCCCCGCTGTTCCGCCAGCCCGAGGCGGCGGCAGAGTTCGCGTGGATCGCGGATCGCGCGGGCCAGCACGGCCCGCCAGTCGTCGCCACCAAATGGCTGACCGGTAGGGACCGGCGGCCGACCGGTGGAGATCGGCAGTTCCGATTCGAGCATGACAGGGAAAGATTCCATAACGGATAATCGTAACATACCTAACGCATCCCAGAAAGTGAAACGGGAACTCTAAGTGGGCACTATCAGCACGAGCGATTTCAAAAAAGGCCTCAAGGTCCAACTCGAAGGCGATCCTTATCTGATGGTCGAGTGCAACTTTGTCAAGCCGGGCAAGGGCCAGGCTTTGTATAAATGCCGGCTGAAGCATCTCATCCGCGGCACAACGATCGACCGGACATGGAAGAGCGGCGATTCGATCGAGTCGGCCGACGTTGACGAAATCAGCGCGCAGTATCTCTACCGCCAGGGCGACAAGTTCGTCTTCATGGACAACGACAGCTACGAGCAATACGAGTTGACGCCCGAGCAGGTCGGCGACACGTGGAAGTTTATCAAGGAGTCCACCGTATGCAGCATGATGCTCTACAATGGCAATCCAATCAGCGTGACGCCGCCGAACCACGTGGTTCTGAAGATCGAGTACTGCGAGCCCGGGGCCCGCGGCAATACGGCCACCAATGTGAGCAAGCCCTGCAAAGTGGAAACGGGAGCCGAGTTCCAGTGTCCGGTCTTCGTGAACATCGGCGACCTGATCAAGATCGACACGCGCACCGGCGAATACCTGGAGCGGGCGAAAGAGTAACCCGGCCCGCCGTGTAGAAACGTATTTGCATTGCGACGGGTTGCGACGGCTAGGTTACGGCGGGGTTTACCCCCGCAGCCGCGCGGCGGAGTTTATCGCGGGCTCTGCTGAGAATGGGGCCAATGCTGTTCTCCGGCATGCCCACCAAAGCGCCGATCTCCTGATACGACTTGCCTTCGAGATGGTACATGCGGACTACCAGTGCCTCGGTCCCCTGCAAGCCGCTAAGCAACTGCTCGACCTCTTCGCGGTCGATCATCCGCTGCTCTACGCCCACGTGCGGATCGGGAATCATCTGCGGAGCGTGCTGTGCCCCATCGCTCAAACGGGCACCAGGTCCGCGAGCAAGCAATTCGCGGACCACGATTCGCCGGGCGACGACCGTCAGGTAGGTCGCCAGGCTGCTTTGTCCGCGAAAACTACGCAGCACCGCGAAGTCATTGCGAATTACCGCCAAGAACACCTCGGCACAGAGGTCATCCCTGTCCTCCGGTGAAAGCCGCAGGCTCCGCGATTGGGCGGAATGGCGGATGACGTGGAGTACCAGCCCCATGAAGCGATCGACAAAGTCTTCCCACGCCCTGGGCTTCTTGTGAAGACAGCGGTCCAGCAAATTGCGGTCGATATCGGAAAGTCCCACGCTATCAGTTCCTAATAACGAGCATGCCCCTTGCGGCGTTGCTCCGGCAAACTCTTTCTCGAACGCTAGCCCTTGGACAGCACTCTCCATCGATGGTCAGAGCGCATGCGGACCCCCTTCGGGCAGCCCACGTTCTATCTCGATTTTACACACGCAGAAGGCAAGATACAAGGCGCAATCTTGAGCCTCGAACAGGGCGGCAAGGGGACGGGGCAATCAGTCTCTCGCCCCGACCTCCCATTGGGCCCCGTCGAGCCAAACTCGCCAGACCTCGTACTTCGGGTTTTCCAACTTCAGGGCCAGCAATGGGTTGCGCTTTGGCTTCGACGGCCGGCGGACGAGTTTCATCTTCGCTTCGTGCGGGGTCCGGCCGCCTTTCCTCACGTTGCATGCCAGGCACGCGCAGACGATGTTTTCCCAAGTCGTTGGACCCCCGCGACTTCGCGGGGTCACGTGGTCGAGGCTCAGTTGATGTATGGCAAAGTGCCGGCCGCAATACTGGCATTGATGACCATCCCGGGCCAGCACATTGCGACGATTAAGGTGGATTCCCTGGCGAGGCAACCGGTCGTAGCGCAACAGGCGAATCACGCGGGGAACTTGGATCTCAAAGTTGACCGATCGGATCCAATCGTCGTGCGGTTGCTTCTGATGGGCTCGGCCTCGGCTCGATTCCAGCCAGGTCTCGAAGGTATAGTTGGAAAAGGACCCCTCATTACCCGCGTGGACGACTTCTGCCAATTCCCGGCATAAGAGGGCAAAGGCCCGGCGAACACCCACCACGTGAACGGCCATATAGAGCCGGTTGAGCACCAGAACACTGGCGTTGAGAGAGGTAGAAGAGGGGGAGGGTGAGTGGTAAGGGTCAGGCCCGGACGACTTCTTCATTCCGGGAGGTTTTGTCGTGCGTTGATTGGGCGGGTGTGTTCCATGCACGGGGAGGTTCCTCCGATTGCGCCCGAACTAAGTTGGTCGGGCAAAGCCCTGCGGGACCGCATAACGCCTCTATTTTACCGTCTCGATGGCCCTTACGCCAGATCAGGCGCGGATTTCCCCCTTGCCTCCATGCCTCTTGAGGGGGGATAAAGAGGGGACGCTAGTGCGCCATGTTTCTCCCTTCTACCCCTCTTCCTTTCGCTTTCTCCTCCTTCCTCGCCACACCGCCAGGAAATGCGGATTTTCGCAAGAATTCTTTCCAGGACGTATTGCAACATAGTGGCGGAGACCATTAGGATGAAACTGAGGGTTTGACCCTCATGTCCGTTGCCTACCGTCTGATGCCAGCCGGCCGCGCCGGCGCTACTGAAGGAGCGGCTCAATGATTCGGTACTCGTGCGATCTGTGCAAGCGCGAACTCGATCCGCAGCACGATCTTCGTTACGTGGTGAAAATGGAGGTCTTCGCCGCCATGGATACGGCCGCGGATGAAGAAGACGACAGCGATCAACTCCAGGAAATCCAGGACATCCTCGCCAGTCTCGACGAGGACGACAAGATCGGCGAGGAGGTCTGCCAGCAACTTCGCTTTGATCTCTGTCCTGAATGCCGCAAGAAGTTCTTGAAGAACCCGTTGGGGCACGCGGACTTCGCCGCCAAGGTAGTTGACTTCAGCAAGAACTGAATTTCGCCGGCATGCCGACACGTCTGGCCCAATCGTTGTTGCTCGCCTTGGCGCTGGCGCCGGAGGCTGCGCTTCGGCTTGCGCCGGAGAACAATCGCTATACGGCCACGATTTTGCACCCTCCGCAAATGGCCCCCGGCAGCGCTGTGCTGGATATTTTTTCTATCCGCTTGCCGCCTGGCGATCCCCAGCTTTCCAGCCGCGTCTGGGAAGTGGTTGACGAGCAACAATTCCCGCCCGACGTCCGCCGCAACTTGGAGAAGAACGGCTTCCGCGTTGGTATAATCGCGGGCCAGTTGCCGCCCTCGCTCTCTCGGTTGCTGGACCTGAAGGACCAGGCCAAGCCCAATGGCGAGGCCCAGCAGGTTAAAATTGCCGATCTCGTGACTCCCCCGCGGGTTTCGTCGCAGCACATGCAGACCCGCGCCGGCCAGCGCTACGAAATCGCTTCCTCGAGCCTCATCGAGAAGATGCCAGTTCTCGTTTCCGAAAGTGGAGAAATCCGCGGGCTAAGCTACGAACAGGCCCAGGGCGTCTTCTCGATGAGCATTGCCCCTCAGCCGGATGGTCGCGTGCAGTTGGAACTCGTGCCCGAGATTCAGTATGGCCAGAATCAGCAGCATTGGGTAGGCGATCAGTCGATTTTTCGGTTGGAAACCGGGCGGAGAAAGCGGGCCTTCGAAAACCTGAAACTGACCGCCGTGATGGGGCCGGGCGCAATGCTTCTTTTGGGCAGCCAGCCTAATCGCCCCGGAAGCCTCGGCCACTATTTCTTTTCGGAAAGCGATGGCCGCGATGATCGCTTCGACCAGAAGTTGATTCTTATGCGACTGGGCCAAACGCAACACGACGATCTAGTATCTCCGGGACCCATTCGTTTGGGTCAATAATGCCGCCGAGCTATCGTTGACATCTAATCGTAAGTCATTTAGACTAAATAGGTTGTCGATTTTACGGCGTTTTGGCGTTTTTTTCGAGGTCCGGCTTGTCACAAAAGGCTTGGGGCGGGGTTTTTCAGGTGGCGACCGATCGCCGTGTTGAGGAGTTCACCCAAAGTGTGAGCTTTGATCGCCGCTTGTTTGGGCAGGACATCGACGGTTCCATCGCCCATGCCCGGATGTTGACTAAGGTTGGGCTTCTGGCCGATGGCGAAGGGCTTGCTATTGAGCAAGCGCTGGGCGAAATTCGCCGAGAAATTGAGCAAGGGTGCTTCCCGTTTCGATCCGAATGGGAAGACATCCACATGCATATCGAAAAGGCCCTCATTGATCGCCTCGGGGACGTCGGTCGCAAGCTGCACACCGCTCGCAGTCGCAATGACCAAGTATCAACGGATCTTCGCTTGTGGGTTCGCACGGCGATTGATCAAATCGATCAGCGGCTTGTTGACGTGCAACGCGCGTTGGTCGGCCGCTGTGACGCCGATGCCGACGTGATCCTGCCCGGCTACACCCATTTGCAACGGGCCCAACCGGTACTGGCTCCGCATTACTGGCTGGCCTATTGCGAAAAATTCCAGCGAGACCGTCAGCGCCTGGCCGATTGCCGGCGGCGCGTTAATTGTTTGACGCTCGGGGCGGCGGCCTTGGCGGGCACCAGCTTGCCGATTGACCGCGAGTTCGTCGCCGGGCAGCTCGGCTTTGAGGAGGTGGCGGCCAATAGTTTGGATGCATCGAGCGATCGCGACTTCGTGCTGGAGTTTGTTTTCTGCCTGGCGATGATCGCCGAGCATCTTGGCACGTGGGCGGAAGAATGGATCCTCTGGTCGACCGTGGAATTCAACTTTCTTAAGTTGCCGCAGGGCTTTTGCACGGGCTCATCGATCATGCCGCAGAAGATTAACCCCGACGTGCTGGAGTTGATTCGAGGCAAGACGGCCCGCGTCGTGGGCGGCCTGCAGACCCTGCTGGTTCTGGTCAAGGGCTTGCCGTTGGCGTATAACCGCGATTTGCAGGAGGACAAGCCGCCGTTGTTCGACGCCTTCGACACGGTTTGCGCTTCGCTGGAATTGGCCGCGCCGCTGATGGCCGCGGCTGAGTTGAATCGTACGGCCATCGCCGAACGGCTGGATCGCGGACATCTCGACGCGACCACCTTTATGGAATACCTGATCCGCCGCGGCATTCCCCAGCGGACCGCGCACGGCCTGGTCGCCAGTCTGGTGCGGAAGGCCCTGGACCGCGATGTTCGGTTATCAGATTTGCCGCTTGAGGATTTTCGCGAGGCTTGTCCTGAACTGGATGCATCGGTGTACGAGGTCTTGGGCGTGTCGCAGGCGGTGGCCGCCATGCGGAGCTATGGATCGACGGGGCCGGAACAAGTAAAGCAACACGTCGCAAAATGGAAGAAGCGGCTGGAAGTGGAAGGGTAGTTGATCTCAAATCTCAGATTTCAAATCCCAGGTACACCATACCGGGTACGGAGTACTGACCACCAAACACCCATGAACCACAATCGTCAAATACGCTCTTGCGCCGCAACGGCATTTGCCGCGGCAGTGCTCTCGCTGCTGCCGCCGGCCTGGAGCCAGGATGCGGCGCCGGCCAAGGAGAAAAAGCCCGCGGCTGCCGCCAAGCCGGCCGCTGGAAAGGCGGCGGGCAAGCCGGTCGATCTGGCGCCCCCAGAAGATCCGGTGGTCACGGCGCTGCTGGCCGCCAAGCCGACCGCGCCGTCGGAGGTCCTCCGCACTGCGCAGTTGCTCCTGGAGGCTGGACGTCCCGAGTTGGCCAAGCGGTTCCTCAAGAAGCTCCTCGATGCCAAACTCGATGACGCCCAGTGGACCGCGTTGGTCGACGAATATCATTCGCAGGCGTTCATTGATCTGGCGGAGCGGAGCGAATTGCGGCCCGAGAGCGAAGAGTTGGTCCGTGCCGCCTTAGGCGCCGTCAATCGCCGCTTGCGCGATCCGGCTCGCATCGCGGCGCAAATCGTGCAACTGAAGGACCCATCCGCCGAAGCCCGCGGGCAGGCCTTGACGGCCCTGCGGGCTGCCCATGGCGCGGCCGTCAGCGCGATGATCGCCGTCCTGGCCGATCCTCAGCGGGCTGGCGAGCATGCGACCGTGCGCGCGGCGCTGGCGAGCATGCGCGGCGACGCTGTCGATCCCCTCGCCGACATCCTCGACCGCGCCGAGCCGGACTTGATGATCGAAGCCATTAAGGCCTTGGCCGAGATGCGGGCCACCGCATCGACCGTTTACCTGCTCGCGCCGGCCCTGTCCGACGAGAGCGACGTGAGGGTGCGTGCCGCGGCGCAAAAGGCCGTGGCGCAACTCATGGGCCAACTGCCCGGCAAGGAATGGGCTGCTCGGCAGTTGCGCGACATGGCGGAAAGCTACTTTGCCGGGAAGCAGCCGCTACGGACTGACATCGACGGCCGCGTGACACTGTGGCGGTGGGACACCGCCGCCAAGCAATGCCTGCCGCGGAACGTGTCGGCGGACGATGCCGCACGGACGATTGCCGCTCGTCTGGCCCGCGCCGCCCGATCGCTGGCTCCCGACGATCCGCGGCTGCGCGTGCTGGCCCTGGCGACCGCGCTGGAGCAGTCCGTTTACGATCGGGGGCTGGAAAAGCGGCTGGACTTCAAGGATCCGGTCCTCCGCCAGATCGCCAAGGTCAACCCGCCGACGATTGAAGGCGTGCTGGCTTTTTGCCTGGCCGGACATCACACGGCCGCGGCCCGTGCGGCTGCCGAAATCCTCGGCTGGACGGGCAATGCCGAAACGGCATTGCAGGGCGGAAGCGACCCGGCCCCGCTGGTCCGCGCGGTTCGCAGTCCCGATCCGCGGCTCCGCATTGCTGCCCTGGAGGCGATTGCTCGACTGAAACCCCAAAAGCCTTTCGCCGGCTCGAGCCACGTCCTGGAGTCGCTGGCCTTTCTGGCGGCCTCCAGCGGCGGCCGCCGGGCATTGATCGTCGGCCCCACTGCCGAAGTCTTCGAAGAGTGGGTGGGTGTGCTGCGGTCGCGCAACATCGCCACCGATCCGGCCACTACCGGTCACGAGGCCCTGCGCATGGCCCTGCGATCGCCCGACTACGAACTGATGCTCGTCGACATGGCTGCGCAGGGGCCCTTGGCGGAAGACATCGTGCAGCAGGTCCGCCAGGACTATCGCACGGCGAGCCTGCGGATTGGGCTGATCGCTCGATCCGGTTTTCTCGAGCGGGCTCAGCGGATCGCGGAGCAGGATCCCTTGACTATCGCCTTCTCGCAGCCGGTAGACGCCGAGGCCGCGCGGTGGCAATTCGGCCGGCTCATGGGCTTGATGCCGCGGGAGTTTGTCGGCTTTTCCGAGCGGCTGGGCGTCGCGGTGCGGGCCTTGCGCTGTCTGGCAAAACTGGGCGAGACATCTGAACAGCTTTTCGATTTGCGTCGCGCGGAAGATGCCGCGCTGGCCGGCTTGCTGGTGCCCAGGTTATCCGTCCCGGCCGTCGCCGTGCTAGCCGACATCGGCACCTTGGCAAGCCAGGAGGCCATGGTCGAGGTGGCTAACCGCGTCGCTAGTCCGCTAACGGTCCGTCGCGCGGCCGCCGCGGCGTTCGACCTCAACGTGCACCGCTTCGGCCTGCTGCTGGGCCAGGGGGCCATTCGCCTGCAATACGTGCGTTATAACCAGAGCGCCACGCAGAACGTCGATTCGCAGCACGTGCTGGCTTCGCTGCTCACTACAATCGAGTCGCGGGCCACGCCCTCGATCCTGCAGGCGGCGCGAAAAGCCGCTGCGCAGAAGCCCAAGCAAACGCCGCGGGGCGGCAAGGTTGACAAGCCGTCGCCCGACGGAGAATTGAAGGAATAAAAGACGTAAAGGATTGCAAATAGCAGATTTCAAGTATTTCAGATTTCCGATTTCAGATCTCGGTTTGATGAGGCGGTGCCGAGCGCCTCTTGCAGTGTACCCGTTCAACTACCCGGCATTCCAATTTGCAATTTGCAATTTTCAATTCCTCCTATGACGCGAACTCCCGCCTCCACCCCTCACAGCGTACACGGCGATCACGGGCCGCCCATTCCCGGCCTGATCGGCTCCGGTCCGGCCATGCAGCATTGTTACCGGCTGGTGCGGCAGGTGGCCCAGTCGAACGCGTCAGTGCTGCTGCTGGGTGAGACGGGCACCGGCAAGGAGTTGATCGCCAAGGCCATTCACCGCCTTAGTCCGCGGGGGAGTGGGCCTTTCATTCGCGTGAACTGCGGGGCCCTGCACGAGAACCTGCTGGAGAGCGAGTTGTTCGGGCACGTTCGCGGGGCCTTCACGGGTGCGGTCGATAACCGCACCGGTCGCTTCGAGGCGGCCCACACCGGCACCGTCTTTCTGGATGAAATCAACTCCACCACCGCCAAGCTCCAGGTGAAGCTGCTCCGTGTGCTACAGGAGCATGAGTTCGAGCGGGTGGGCGACACGCAGACGATTCGCGTCGACACTCGCGTGATCGCCGCCAGCAATCGCGACCTGTTGGAAGAGGTCGATGGCGGCCGCTTCCGCGAGGATCTCTATTATCGCCTCAACGTGGTGACGATCTACCTGCCTCCTTTGCGCGAGCGCCGCGAGGACATCCCGCTGCTGGTCGGGCACTTCCTGCGGATCTACAACGAGCAGAACCTCCGCCACGTACCGCACGTGCAGCCCAAGGCCATGGAGATGCTCTGCGGTTACGAGTGGCCGGGCAATGTCCGCGAATTACAGAATTACATCGAGCGGGCGGTGGTGCTCGCTCCCGGCGATGAATTGACCTGCGATCTGCTGCCGGAGGCCGTGTTGGGCCAGAAGCCGCGTCGCATCGGGCGACTGCGACCGGCAAACCTCGACGCCCTCGTGGCCGAACTGGTGGAGCAAGGCATTGCCGCCGCCGGTCCCAGCGCCGACAACCTTTCCGCCTCGATCGTCAATCGCGTGGAGAAGGAGCTGATCCTGCACGTGTTGGCCGACTGCGACAACGTGCAGACCAAAGCCGCCGACCGGCTGGGAATCAATCGCAACACGTTGCGGAAAAAGCTGGAAGAGTACGGGCTGGAAAGACCGTAAGGGCCGCGGGGCTTGCCGTCATTTTGTGACGAAGGAATCGGCCGGATCTGCTCCTCTTGATCGACATCGAACTGCAGCCGGCGGCCCCTTGTATCGGGCGGAAGCGGTGCAACGCCCTGTTCGACATTGCACCGCAGGCACCAAGCTATGCACCTGCGTTTGGGCCTTCTCGATCCGCTGTTTTTGTGTCAATCATTTTTCTGTCGGAAATCTGCTTCTTGACTCGCCGCCGATTGACGAATTCCACCTGGCGGCCCACAATGGATGTTCTCTCGTCTTTCACCGAAAGGACCGCATGAACTCGATTGAAAAGCAAGACCCTGAGGTTTGGGGGGCCATTGTGGGCGAAATCCACCGCCAACGCGACGGCCTGGAAATGATCGCCAGCGAAAACTACACCAGCCCGGCCGTCATGCAGTGCATGGGCAGCGTGTTGACCAATAAATATGCCGAAGGCTACCCCGGCCGCCGCTATTATGGCGGCTGTGAGTTCGTCGACGTGGTGGAAGACCTTGCCCGCAATCGCGCAAGAAAATCTTCGGAGCCGATCATGCCAACGTCCAGCCTCACTCAGGGGCCCAGGCCAACGCGGCCGTCTACTTTGCCATGCTCAGTCCCGGCGATGTCGTGCTAGGCCTCGACCTGGCTCACGGTGGCCACCTGACCCACGGTATGAAGCTCAATTCCTCCGGCAAGCTCTACCATTTTCATAGCTATAGCGTCCGCCCGGACACCCATCGCATCGATTTCGACCAACTGGCCGCCTTGGCCAAGGAACATCGGCCAAAGCTGATCGTGGCTGGGGCCAGCGCTTACCCGCGCGAGATTCCGCACGCTAATTTCGCCGAGATCGCCCACAGCGTAGGGGCCAAGCTTATGGTCGATATGGCCCACTATGCCGGGCTGGTCGCCGCCGGGTTGCACGACGATCCGGTCCCCGTGGCCGACTTTGTGACGACAACCACACACAAGACCCTCCGCGGCCCCCGGGGCGGCATGATCCTCTGCAAAGAGGCCTACGCCAAGGATATCGATCGCGCGGTCTTTCCCGGCATCCAGGGCGGCCCGCTCATGCACGTCATCGCCGGCAAAGCGGTCTGCTTCCGCGAGGCCCTTTTGCCGGCCTACAAGACTTACATTCAGCAAGTTGTCAGCAATGCCAAGACCCTGGCCGAGACACTCGCCGCCGGCGGTGTGCGGCTGGTCAGCGGCGGTACCGATAACCACCTCATGCTGGCAGACGTCACCCCGCTGGGCCTCTCCGGCGGACAGGCGGAAAAGGCGCTGGACCACGGTGGCATCACGGTCAACAAGAATATGATTCCCTTCGATCAGCGGAAACCGATGGACCCCTCCGGCATCCGCATCGGCACGCCCGCCATCACCAGCCGCGGCATGGGCTGCGGCGAAATGCGGACCATCGGCGGTTGGATCTTGGATGCCCTCCGTGGCCACGATCAGCCTGCCGTGCTGGACCGTATACGCGGCGACGTCCGCGACCTTTGCAAGCAGTTCCCCGTGCCGGCCGATAAAGAGTGAGAAGCCAAAAAACGATAGCTTAGGCCGGAACAAGCTTGCGCAGTTCCGGCAAAATACGAGCAGATCCTCGCTGGAACTGGGCAAGCTGGTTTCGGCCTACCGTGACGGAAATATGCCCGCGAACAAAATCCTCATTGCCGACGACAATCAGCCCAACGTGGAGCTCTTGGAGGCTTATCTGGCCGAAGTCGATTGCCAGATCGTCGTGGCTGTAGACGGCCGCGACACGCTGGAAAAGGTGGCCGAGTTCCATCCCGACCTGATCCTCCTGGACATCATGATGCCCAAGCTCAGCGGCTTCGAGGTCTGCCGCATGCTCAAGGCCGATCGGGCTACCCGCGACGTCATGATCTTGATGGTCACGGCCCTGGGCGAGGCCGGCGACATCGAACGGGCCGTGGCCTGTGGCTGCGACGACTTCCTCAGCAAACCCATCAACAAACTGGAGCTCCTGAAAAGGGTGGAGATCTTGCTGAAGTTGAGGCACTATTCCGACGAGGTCGAGCGCTTGCGGCGCTACATCGACGAAATGGAGCGCGATCGAGGTCCGCGAGATACCAACGATCTAGAGGAGCAAGAGCCGCCAAGGCAGGCCGACGATCCGGAGGAAGAATAGCTTGAGTCTCGCCTGGTCACCCGACTCTTGGCGTACTAAGCCGCTCGAACAGGGGGTGGCTTATCCAGACCAGCGTGCGTTACAGAACGCGCTGGAGGATCTCGCCAAACTGCCGCCGCTAGTCACGAGTTGGGAAGTCGAGGCTCTCAAGGAACAGCTTGCCGAGGCCTCGAGGGGCGAACGCTTTCTTCTCCAGGGAGGAGACTGCTCGGAAAGCTTCGATGATTGCCAGTCCGCAATTATCGCAAGCAACCTCAAGGTGCTGCTGAAGATGAGCTATGTGCTGATCTACGGCTGCCGCAAGCGGCTGATCCGCGTGGGACGTTTCGGAGGACAATACGCCAAGCCCCGTTCGGCCGCGACCGAAACCCGCGATGGCGTCACCTTGCCTAGCTATCGCGGCCCTTCCATCAATCGGCCTGGATTCACCGCCGAGGAGCGGACCCCTCAGCCCGCCTACCTCCTGGAGGCATACCACCGTGCGGCCCTGACGATCAACTTTATCCGCGGGCTGGTTGATGGTGGATTCGCCGACCTGCACCATCCCGAGTTCTGGAACGTCGACTTCGTTCACCACGCCGCGGCCGCCGACGATTATCGCCGTATCGTCGACTCGATCAGCGAGGCGATCCACTTCATGGAGGCGGCGGCCGGACGGCGATTGGACGAGGTGACCCGCGTCGAGTTCTTTGCCAGCCACGAGGGGCTGCACCTCGATTACGAGCGGGCACAGACCCGACAGGTCCCTCGACGCCGGGACAAATGGTACAACCTCGGCACCCATTTTCCCTGGATCGGAGATCGCACGCGACGCCCGGACGGGGCCCATGTCGAATACTTTCGCGGTATTGCTAACCCGATAGGGGTGAAGGTCGGTCCCACTATGACCCCGAACGAACTGATCGATCTGATCGCGATACTCAATCCTTTGAACGAACCCGGCCGCTTGACGCTCATCCACCGCTTCGGCGTGGATCATATCGTGGGCTGTCTGCCGCCGTTGATTGAGGCGGTATTGCGCGCCGGGCGACACGTCACGTGGTGCTGCGATCCCATGCACGGAAACACGCAGTTAACGCAATCAGGGGTCAAAACCCGCAGTTTCGATGATATTCTCCACGAACTTCACCGGGCGATGGACATCCATCAGGAACTGGGGTCGATTCTGGGAGGTGTTCATGTCGAAGTGACCGGCGCGGACGTTACCGAGTGCATCGGCGGCGCCCGGGGCTTGAGCGAAGCCGATCTCGGTCGGGCCTATGCCAGCGAGGTTGATCCGCGGCTGAATTACGAGCAGGCCCTGGAGATGTCCTTCGCCATTGCGCGGCGAATGAGGCGAGGGGAGTAGGGCGTCTCCTCTGCTTCCTGCCTTTCGCTTGCCCTGGCCTGCAAAATGGGTTAGCATGACATTAAAGAAGGCCAGTTTTCGGAGAAAAGAGGTATCCAGATGAAACGTCGCTTAAGCGGTTTTACGCTCGTCGAACTCCTCGTGGTGATCACGATTATCGGCATGTTGGTCGGACTGCTTCTGCCGGCCGTCAATATGGCCCGTGAGGCCGGCCGCCGGGCTACGTGCTCGAACAACCTGCATCAGCTCGCCGTGGCCTTCAAGAGTCACTCGGAAAAGCTCAACGTCTTTCCCAGCGGCGGCTGGGGAAGCAACTGGGTCGGCACTCCCAACAACGGTAGCGGCGCCAACCAGCCAGGCGGATGGCTCTATCAGTTGCTGCCTTACATGGATCAGGAGACCCTGCACGAAGCCGGCAAGAGCGGCGTCACCTCGGTGAGCAACTCAGGTAGCTACACGCGGGTTTCCATCGCCTTGCCGGCCTTGTACTGCGCGAGCCGCCGCGCCGGCGTCCCCTATCCCTTCGGCACCAGTAGCCCCAGCGGCGCCAATCCGCAGAGTCCGTTGTTGACCAACACGGTCTCCCAGGGTGGACGAAGCGACTACGCAGTCAATGGCGGCACAGTATACATTTCCCATGGCCAGGGGCCGAGCAGCACCACTGCTGGCGCAAGCAATACCTGGCCGAATCTCACGGCCCTGGGCTTCACAGGTCTCGTCAGCGTCCACAGCTCGATCACTGAGGCCATGGTTACCGACAGCAAGCAAACCACCTACCTCATCGGCGAAAAGTACCTGTCCCCAGAAAACTACACGACGGGCATTGCCAGCAATCCTGCCGATGCCGGCGACCTCCTGAGCGACATGTCCGGCGATGACATCTGCCTGATCCGTTGGGCCAACACCACGCTGCTGCCGAGCATGGATCGCGTATCGACCAGTCCCACGAATCCGCCTCCTCCCTATCCGTCGAAAATCTTCGGCAGTGCGCACAGCGCCGGCTACAACATGTCGTTCCTTGACGGCCACGTGCAGTTGCTAAACTATGCTATCGACCCAACCACGCACCAGGGCATGGCCACCCGGGCAGGCCACGAAGTGATCGACCCGTCACTACTGTGATCCCGCGCTAATCCGCGATGTCGTGGAACTCGCTCCGTATGTGCGTCACGGTGACCTTGCCCTCGGCGTAAGTCTCTGCGACCGTGCCACGGTAGACCTTCAGCACCTCCAGAACCGCCTTGGAGTGGTCACTCGCCATTTGGGCCACGGACGGCGCCATCGTGGACTTGGCCTTGTCCAACGCCAAGTCCACCCACGGGGTAAGTGCATCGATGAAGGCAGCGAAGTCCAACCCGCCGACAGTGGCTAGCGGCCGATCGGTCGGTAGCGTCAAACCGGCGATCTTCGGTTCCGTATCGCCCAGCAGCCGCAGGGTGTGCTTGCCGGAAATCGAGAGCACGGCCACCTTGTCGGAAAGGCCGGCGTTCGGCAAGACCTTGGTATCCACTCCCCATTCGGCCGGCAACGCGTAGGCGTAGGCCGTGCCCAGCTTGAGGCGGAACACGCGGGGCCGGGGAATCTTGAAGTCCTTGGGAACCTCGCTCTTGTCGACACCCTTGAGGACTTCGACGAAGTCGTCCGCCACGGAATAATACTCCGTAAAGGCCCGCTTCAACGCCGCCGCGTCGCTGACGCCGAAGACCAACGCCGGCTCAAACATCGGCAAGGCGACGTCCGTGGGCGGCAGGGCTTTGAGGAACTGGCTGCTGGTCAGCTTGGCGTCGATCACCAGCGCGGTCTGGCCGTCCAGGGCGGGAATAAGTTCCTGGCGGGTGGTCTTGTCGAGGCGGGCAAGCAACGGCTTCACTTGGGCGAAGACCTTGTCGAACTCGGCCCGCTCCTTCGGCTTCATCTGCGGCAGGGCGTATTTCTCGACATATCGATAACCGACGCCGATCCACTTGATTAACAGGTCGTAGCCTTCGAGCGAGACCTTGCTCCGGCCCACGACGGCCGCGATCGGGTTACCGCCAATGTGCTTCAAAAGATCCAGCGGCTTCGAAGAGTCCAATTCGGGGTGTTCGGTCCAGTCGTAGTTGTAGCTTTCCAAGCCGCTGTCGGTAAGAAAGCCGATCGACGACTCGGCGCCCGGCTCGGGGATGAAGACCTTAATGTCCGAGGCGATGTCGGTCGCGTCCTTGGCGATTTCTTCGCGGAGGGCGTCCGGCACCGGCAGGGCGGCCAAGGCGGTCTTGCCGGTTTTCAGCAGGTTGTCGATGCCGGCCTTGGTCTGGCCGAAGTGCTCGTTGAGCGTTTTGCTGGCGTAGCTGACCGAGCAGATCCGCTTGTCCGCGAACTTTTTCACGGCCGCCAGTTCCGGCAACGAGCCCAGCGACGGCCCCTTGCCCAGATGCGTTAGCACGTCGGTGGAAGGCCCGATCGCCAGCACGAAGTAATCGTCGCGGAGCCCGAGCGAAATGACGAGCGTGACCTTCTTCAGATGCTCGATCAGCTTGTCGCCCTCGTCGGGAGTGGCCGCCATGGAATGGATCTTGTCGGCGATTTCCTGGTCCCAGGGGACCATCGAACCGTCGAGGTTGATCGTGATAAAGGAGCGGCCATCGACGATCGTCTGCTTGATGCGACCCTGCAAAGGCGGCGCCTGGTCCGCGAGTTTCCGGAGGTTCGTCTCAATGCGCGCCGCCTGTTCTTTTGCCAGGGCCTTGTCCTTGACTTTGAAACCAATGACCAACTCGGGGAACTTGATTTGGTCCATCCGCTTGATGAGCGCCTGCACGAACGCGCGGGCCTGGACCTCCGGCGTCACTGCCGGGGCGGTCCCGCCGCGGGCCCGCTGGAACCCCTGGTTGAACCCCGCCATGAAGTTGGCAGAGTTGTACTCGCCGAATGTGCCCTGGAAGAGTTCCACCGCTTGGTTAAAACTCGGTCCGCCGTAGATAAAGACCTCGTCGGCGAAAAGTTCGCCGAGGAAGTTCAGCGTCCGCTTGACTTCCGGATCGTGGCGGGCGGCCTCGAACCGGCCAATGGGCGACTCCGGATCGGCAGCCTGCATCTGCAAGAGCGTCAGCCCCATCTGCACGTAGGGCAAGGCCTTGATCTTCGCATAAGCCTTGCTGTTGACAATCGCGTCGAGTTGCTCTTGGTTTCGGAGCATCGCCGAATAAAAAGCGGCGTCGGCCGGAACGATGCTGAGCGAAGGCACCGGCCCGGCGGCGCGCGCCGGCACAACCATCACAGCCAGCAGCCCGCAGGCGGCCAACAGGCCCAGCACCAAGGGCAGCCTTCGACGGCGTAAGCCGACATCCATTCCGCTACGCAAGACAGATTTACTTGGGTTGCTTTCACACGCGTTCATCATCGAGTCTCCTCACGAATGGATTGAAAACCTTTGCGAGAACTGATCGAAGGCCAATGGGTAATAGGCCGATGCGGTGTTCTCCGACAGGTTCTGGAACAAGTGCCACTACCCGCGGATTCTAACAGACGGCATTTTGCCCCGCAATCAAGCCAACAGAAAATGGCCAACGAATTCTTGGCATGTTTTCTGCTGGTTGCAACCAGTCCAAATAGGCATGCACTTGTGGGCTGCCATTTCGCCCTGGATTTGGCCGTCATTAGTCGCTATATCATGCGCCGCAAGCAACGCGCCGGCTGAAGCCGGGACTGCAAGCGAAAGGCAGAACCCCTACGGCTCCACTTTTGTTCTTACCGGAGGCTTCCCATGACCACCGAAAAGCAACCGCGACAGCAGCCGGCGCCGCCAACGACAGGCAACGATACCACTCGGCCGCCGCGCACCAAGCGCCGCCGCCGGGTCGTGCTGATTCTTCTCGCCTTGACTCCGTTGGTGTTGATCGCTCTGCTGCCGACGATCATCGGCCATTCGCCGCTGGCCGCGTATCTCGTTCGCCGGGCTGCCCGGCTCGATGGAACGATCTCTTTTCGCTCAGCGTCGATTGGCTGGTTCACGCCGACATCCGTCTCCGACATCGAAATCCGCGACGTCCTAGGACAGCCGGTCCTCACGGCCACGCACCTGGGTTGCGACCGCTCACTTCTCTATCTGCTCGCCAATCCGTCGAACGCAGGGACCCTGCGGATCGACAAGCCGATACTGAACGCGCAGTTCAGCGGCGATGGCAGCAACCTGGAATCGCTGCTGGCTCGCTGGCTGACGGCGCCGGTCAGTATCGCCGCGGACCGTTTAGCCCCTGGCGGCACAGGCTCGAATAGTACGGGACCGGGGCGGAACGTCGAGTTATCGTTGGAAATCGTCGGCGGCGAGGCGACCGTCGTCGATCGGCATAGGCTGCTGAGATTCGTGATTCCCGTCTTGGACTCGGTCACGCAATCGCAGGGCCAGTTCTCAATCGAGTTGGAAGGCGCACGCATTCCCTTTGGCGATCTGCAACGGGCGGAAATTGCGGGCCGAGTGATCGTCCACTCGGCCACAATGGGCCCCGGGCCGCTCGTCGAGCAGTTGGCCTCGCTGGCAGGTGTCTCTCCCACGCTGGTCCGCATTCAGCCCGAATCGGTGATCCAGTTCCGCATGACCGGCGGACGCATTTATCATCAGGGCCTAACGCTGGAGTTCCCCAACGTCACAGTACAAACCTACGGCTCCGTCGGCCTGGACGAATCGTTGAAGCTGATGGTGGAGACCTCCGTACCGCTGCGATGGCTTCCCGATAACGCCGTCACCGAGAATATCAAGCAGCAGAAGCTGCAAATCCCTATTGGTGGCACCCTGAAATCGCCGCGGCTCGATCTTGCCGAGTTGGCGCGGGTGAAAAACCAGGTCCTGGGTAATCTCGCCCGCGACGTTCTGCAAAGCGGCTTGGGATCGCGGTTGGACCGGCTGCTCCGGTCCCGTTAGTGTGGTGTTTCAAGCACCCGCCGTTGCAGTTCCGACAAACGCAATCCCAGATCCCAGTCTATGCGGTATTGCATAGCGACCGAACGTTCGCTATACTTACTAGAGAGACCGATCATCGGAGAACGTCCATGCCGCGACTCAGTAAAACTCGTAAAGAAATGCTTACCGCCATGATGAAGGAGTCTATTTTCGAGGCGGCGACGGCCGTGCTGAGCGAACATGGCGTCGATGGCACTACCATGAATCGCGTGGCGGAGGCCGCCGATCTGGCCAAAAGCAGTCTCTACGATTACTTTCCCAGCAAGGAGGAGCTCCTCGATTTCGTCTTCGACCGTGTCGTTGACCCGCATATGGAACTCGTCGAGGAGACAGTGCGGGCCGACCTGCCCGCCCCGCGAAAACTGGAGAAAATCTTGCGGGCCGGCTTCGAACTTGGGGCCAGGCACCGAATGGTAATCGGGCTGTTGGTGAACTCCGATCAGCAATACCGCGTCAAGCAGCGAACCCGTCCCCGAGTCCTGGAGGCGTTCGCGGCCATTTTCGACCAGGGCATCAAGGAAGGCTCTTTTCGACCCCACAATTCGGCACACATCGGCCGCATGTTCCTGGGGGCCTTTCGCGAGATGTTCGAGTTGCTGGCGATCAGCGGCTCTGAGGATTCGGTGAAGGAATACGTCGACGTGCTCATCGACGTGGTCCTCCATGGGCTATCGATTCACGTGGCGCCAGGCGAGACAAAACATGAATGACAAGGGCAACGCAGACACTGCCAGGATTCTGATGACTAACAACGATAGCGGAGGCACAGCCGTCGAGACGACCGTCGCGCTAAAGACCGGCAAGATTGGCGGTGGAACGGGATTGGATATGGACACTGCCGTTGCTTCGCAACGGGTAAAGGCCGATCGCGCGCACGTGCGTGCATCTGCGGACCAGGCGCCGGGTCGCCCCGCCCGGCCAACCCGCCGGCCCATGGTGTGGGTCTTGCTTGCCGCGGCGGCTGTCGTGGGAATCGGAGGCGGAATCTCCTACTATCTCTACGCCCGTCTCTATGAGAGCACGGACGACGCCTTTGTCGAGGCCCATGTCGTGGCGGTCAGTCCGCGGGTGGCGGGGCACGTTGACAAGGTCCTGGTGGACGATAACCAGTGGGTCGAGCAGGGCCAATTGCTGGCGGAGCTCGATCCCCGCGATTTCCAGTCCCGGCTGGCGGCCGCGGAGGCGGCATTGGCGGCGGCCAAGGCGGGCCAGCGGACCCATTCGATCGGTACCGACGTCACGCAGATCACCTCTGCCGCGGGAGTGGACGAAGCTTCGGCCGGTGTGGACGGAGCCCAGGCAGCCGTGGAAACGGCGCGTGCAGCAGTGGTCACGGCCAAGAGTCAACAGGCTGAGGCCCAGGCCGCCTTGGCTGCAGCCAAGGCAGGGAAAAAGCAGGCCCAGGCCGATCTGGTGGCTGCCGAAGCCCGGCAACAACGGGCCGAGACCTTCATGAAACGGATCGCCGCCTTGGTGCCCGACCATGCGGCGTCGCAAGATACCCTGGATGAAGCGGTGGCCGCCCAACAGGTGGCCTCCGCGGACGTGGTGGCGGCGAAGGAGAAAATTGCGTCGCACGAGGCGGCCGTGAATCAGGGTTTGGCAGCCATAGCCGCTGCCGATAGCGGCCTTCGCCAGGCCGAGCTGGCCGTGACAGGACAACAGGCCGCGCTGGGCCGCGCGTCGGCGCATCAGGCCGGCGCACGGTCGGCGCCTCAACAGGTCGCACAGAGCCGCTCGCAGACCACCGCCGCCGAGGCCGAGGTTGCCCGTGCCGAGGCCGAGGTCACCCAGGCGAAGCTCAACCTCGAATACACGAAGATCTACGCCCCTTTCGCCGGACGGGTCACCCGCAAGAGCGTAGAGATTGGTAGTTACGTGCAAGTCGGTCAGCCGTTGCTGGCCCTCGTTGATCCCAACGTGTGGGTGATCGCCAACTTCAAGGAGACCCAGTTGGCCAAAATGCAGCCCAACCAGCGCGTGACGGTTACCGTCGATCGGCAGCCAGGAGTGCGGTTTCCCGCCCACGTCGATAGCCTGCAATGCGGCAGCGGTGCCCGATTCAGCCTGTTGCCGCCGGAGAACGCCACGGGCAACTACGTGAAGGTGGTGCAGCGCGTACCCGTGAAAATCGTCTTCGACGATCCGCAGCAGGTCCGCCGCTACGACCTGGGCCCGGGCATGTCGGTTGTTCCCGTGGTGAAGGTTGATTCTGCTTCGCCCGCGCAACATTGACACGTTCGACACTAACCCGAATCGCAAGCGAGGGAGCGGCTTGCGGCCCGCGCTCGCGCTTCGGGTTAGTATCATCATTTGACGAATAACGCGAACCATCGATGTCCAGCACCGCTGAAACCACACCCTGGAAGCCGAGTGCCAATCCCTGGCTGATCGCCGCCGCGGTCATGCTGGCGACGATTCTGGAGGTCCTCGACACGTCGGTGGCCAACGTGGCGGTCCCCCATATCGCCGGCAACTTGTCGGCCAGCACGGATGAGGCCACCTGGGTCCTGACCAGCTACCTGGTCTCGAACGCCATCGTGCTTCCAATGACCGGCTGGCTGAGCAGCTTCTTCGGACGAAAGCGGTTCCTCATCGCTTGCATAGGCTTGTTCACGCTCGCCTCCGCGGCCTGCGGGGCGGCGACGACGCTAGGGATGCTGATTTTCGCCCGCATCCTCCAAGGGGCCGCCGGCGGGGCCTTGCAGCCGCTATCGCAGTCGATCCTTATGGAGAGCTTCCCGCCGGCCAAGCGGGGAATGGCCATGGCCACCTTCGGGCTGGGCGTGGTCGTGGCCCCGATCATCGGCCCGGTCTTGGGAGGCTGGATCACCGACAACTATTCGTGGCGCTGGATCTTCTATATCAACGTTCCCATGGGAGTTCTGGCGGTGCTCATGTGCCAGGCATTCATCGAGGACCCGCCCTATCTGAGCCACGCCCGCGAGAAACTCGGCGGCAAGATCGACTACGTCGGCTTCGGGCTCTTGGCGGTCTGGCTGGGAACGCTGCAGATCATCCTCGACCGCGGGCAGGAGGACGACTGGCTCAACGCCAACTGGATCTGCTGGGCCTCGGTGATCTCGGCGGCAGCGCTGATCGCGTTGATCGCCTGGGAGCTGCGGGTCGAGCATCCGCTGGTTGATATCCGCGTCTTCCGCAATCGCAATTTCGCCATGGGCACGCTGTTGATCACGGTAGTGGGCGTGGTCCTCTACAGCACCACCGCTCTGCTGCCGTTGTTCCTGCAGGAGTTGATGAACTATCCGGCCTTCAACAGCGGCATGGCGCATAAGTCCCCGCGGCATGGGCGCATTCATTTCGCTGTTGGCGGTGGGGACCTTGACCACGCGGGTCGATTCGCGGATCCTGATCGGGATGGGGTTCCTCGGCCTGGCCTGGGCCACCGCCAGTCTTTCGAACATCAACCTCGATATCGCCGCGGGGAATATCAGGTGGCCGGTCTTGTTTTCCGGCGTCGCCATGGGTCTGATCTTCGTGCCCTTGACGATCACCACTATGGGTGCGCTGCCGAACGAGCAGATGGGCAATGCGGCGGGCGTTTTCAATCTCATGCGGAACATCGGCGGCAGTATCGGCATCGCCTTGGCGACCACCTGGGTGGCCCGCGGCGCCCAGGTCCATCAGGCCTATCTGGTCGAGCATCTTACGCCGTACCATCAGCCCTTCCAGCAAGCCTATCGGGCGACGGCGGGGATGCTCGGCCAGTATAGCGATCCGGCCACTGGGGCGCAACAATCGTACGGCGTGCTTTACGGGCAACTGCAGCAGCAGGCGGCCTTGAGCGCCTATGTCGATACGTTCTGGTCGCTGGCCTTATTGTGCCTGCTCTGCGCGCCGATCGTGCTGGTGTTCCGCAAGACGAAGGCCGGCGGGCACGTGGCGGCGCACTAGCCCGCTTAAATCCACTTCCGCCTGATCAGCCAGATCTTCACGCCCTGGGTCAAAAGCACGTAACAGAACAACGTCAAAATGACCAACGGCCAATAGAGCCCGGGCAACTCCTTGAACCCCAGATAAGGCGCAATGGGCGAAAACGGCAGCCATGCGCCGATGCCCATGATGATCGCCCCGGTGACCGTCAACGGCCAACTGGCGCGGCTTTGGATAAAGGGGATGCGGTTGGTGCGGATGATGTGGATGATGAGCGTCTGCGTCAAGAGCGACTCCACGAACCAGCCGGTCTGAAAGAGCGCCGGGTTGTCCCAGCACTTGAAGACGTACAGCATCATGAAGTACGTTGTGTAGTCGAAGACCGAACTGCAGGGGCCGATGAAGAGAATGAACTTTGCGATCTCTCCCATCTGCCAGGGGCGAGGTTTGGCGATCTGCTCGGCATCGACGTTGTCGGCGGGAATGGGCACCTGCGAGAAGTCGTAGAGCAGGTTGTTCGTGAGGATCTGCGCCGGCTCCATGGGCAGGAAAGGCACGAAGGCGCTGGCACCCAGCACGCTGAACATGTTGCCGAAGTTCGAACTGGCGCCCATGCGGACGTACTTGAGGATGTTGGCAAAGACCTTGCGGCCCTCGAGAACGCCCTCTTCCAGCACCATCAGGCTCTTCTCCAGCAGGATGATGTCGGCCGCCTCCTTGGCGATGTCCACGGCGCTGTCGACGGAAATGCCCACGTCGGCCGCCCGCAGCGCGGGTGAATCGTTGATGCCGTCGCCCAGGAAGCCGACGACGTGCCCCTTGCCCTGCAAGGCGCGGATGATCCGCTGCTTGTGCGCCGGCGAGAGCCGCGCAAAAAGCGTGGCCCGGTCGGCCGCCTCGGCGAGTTCGGCGTCGTTCATGGCCTCCACCTGGGCGCCCAGCAGCATGCAATCTGTCGGAAGTCCGACTTCCTGGCAGATCTTGCGGGTTACCAACTCGTTGTCGCCGGTGAGCACCTTGACGGCGATGCCGTGGTTCTTCAGGGCCAAGATGGCGGGGGCCGAGGAATCCTTGGGCGGGTCGAGGAAGGCCACGTAGCCTATCAGCACCAGATCGCGCTCGTCATCCTTGGAATAAGCAGCCCGGGGCTCGACGTCCTTGTAGGCGATCGCCAGCACGCGGAAGCCGTCGGAACTGAGCTCGTCGCAATACTCCTTCAGCTCCGTGATCAGGAGCGGATCGACCGGGTAGACTTTTCCTTCCAACTCGAAGCGGTTGCAGCACTGGAAGACGGCCTCGGTGGCGCCTTTGCAGATCAGGCGGCGGTTGCCCTGGGGCGTCTCCACGACCACCGACATCCGCTTGCGGGAAAAATCGAAGGGGATCTCGTCGATTTTCTTGTGGTCGGGCACCGCGTGCTTCTCGTGGATCTCCGCCTGGAATTGCAGGATTGCGCGGTCCAGAACGTTGCGCAGGCCCGTCTGGAAATGGCTGTTGAGATAGGCCGCCAGCAGCACGCCTTCATCTTCATTGCGGACGACGTCACAGTGGTGCTCCAGGATCACCCGGTCCAGGGTGAGGGTACCGGTCTTGTCGGTGCAGAGCACGTCCATGGCGCCCAAGTTCTGGATCGAGTTCAACCGCTTGACAATCACCTTCTTCCGCGACATGCCAATGGCGCCGCGGGAGAGACAGACGGAAACGATCATCGGCAGCATCTCGGGCGTGAGGCCCACGGCCACGGCCAGGGCGAAGAAGAACGCCTCTGTCCAATCGCCCTTCGTCAGCCCGTTAATGAGAAATACCAGCGGCACCATCACGGCCATGAAATAGAGCATCAACCAGGTGAAGCGGCTTACGCCCTTGTCGAAGCTCGTCGGCGGCGCATGTCCGAGCATCGACTGCGCCATGCTGCCCAAATAGGTCTTGAAACCAGTTTCCACGATCACCGCCGTGGCTGCACCGCTTTCCACGCTGGTTCCCAGGAAGCAGATGTTCTTGAGTTCCAGGGCCGATTTTACGCCGCTTTCGTCGCGGACGTCGAACTTCTCCACGGGCAGCGATTCGCCGGTGAGGCTCGACTGGATGATGAACAAGTCCTTGCAGGAGACGAGGCGAAGATCGGCGGGGATCATGTCGCCCGCCGCGAGTTTCACGAGGTCGCCGGGCACGATGTGCCCCAGCGGCAACTCGCGGGGCTGCCCGTCGCGGAGCACCGTCGCCGTGACGCTGATCATGGCCTTGAGCTTCGCGGCGGCGTCGTCAGCCCGCGATTCCTGGATGAAGCGCAGACTCACTCCCAGCACAACCATGACCAGCATGACGGTCGCCCCGCCCGGGTCTCCGGTCAGCAGCGAAAGGGTCGCCAGCAGCACCAGGAGAATTACCAAAGGGTTGACGCAGGCATGGCCCAAGATCCTCAGCCGCCGAAAACGCACTTCCTTGGCGACTACGTTGGGGCCATACTCCTCGAGGCGGCGGGCGGCCTCCTCCTCGCTCAGGCCGTTGTCGCCCGTCCCCAGCCGGCGCAACACGTCCTGGGTTTCACAGCGGGCAACCTCGGCCAGCAGGGGCGAGGCATGGATTTGATTAGCTGGCCTCCGCAAGGAGGTCAAGATGTTCTTCGGCAGAATGAACGTCGGCAGGATCGGCATCGTATCACCTGGAATCGCGGTTCTGCCGCGGGTCAATCGTTCACGTAGGTTTCCAGGAACCGGGCAAGGCGATGGAAGTCGCTGCCCGGCTCGATGTACCGCACCACGGTTACCAGCGTGGCTGGATCGACCAACTGGTCGAAGCGCACGTAGTTCAGTTCCAATTGGCCGCGGATGGAAACCATCACGCCGTCCAGCCGCTTTTCGACCAATGCCCGGTAGGCGCCCACGCCGAGCTGGCTGCCCAGCATGACGTCGAAGGCCTGCGGGCGGGCACAGCGGCTCTCATAGCCCAGCGGAACGCTCGTGACCTTGCGCTTTTTGCCGGTTTGCTTGTGGTATTCCTTGGCGACAAGATCGGAGAAGAGCTTGCCGAAGCTGACCTGCGAAATGGCAATGTGACCGTGCTCGTCGCGGGGCACGCCCTCGATGTGCTTGTGGGGAAGCAACTCGGCCAAACCCTCGGCCAGCACGATCACGCCAAACTCCTTGCCCTCCGCCTCCTCGCGGACCCGCATCGTGGCCACAATCCGCTTGACCACTTCCGGGAGGTCCATCACGCGGCGGATCTCCTTGCGGCCGGTCTTGGTGTTGATCGACTCCTCGCTCGTCTCGTATTTACCGGTGATGTCCTCGACGCTGATCACCAGGCTCGCCTCGCCGGCGATCGCCACGCCGTAGGCCAGCCAGCCCGCACTGCGGCCCATGCACTCGCAGAGGAAATAGGCCCGGTTGGCCTCGGCATCGGCCAGAAGGTTGCGGATCTCCGAGGCCAGGAACTCCACCGCGGTAAAGTAGCCGAAGGTGAAATCGATGCCCATGTAGTCGTTGTCGATCGTCTTGGGCAGGTGCACGATGGGGATGTGGCGGCTGCCGGGCGGCAAAGTCTCCTGGTACATCTTGAACTTGTTGGCGGTCTTCAGGGTGTCGTCGCCGCCGATCGAGATCAGAGCGTCCACTCCCAGCGAGCAGAGTGCGTCGTAAACCGTCTTCAGCGGGGCGGTCCGCTCGGGGTCGCGGAAGTGGGCCGGATCGGAGACGAGCTTGCCCGGATTGGCGCGGGCCGTACCGATGATGATTCCCTGGCTGTTACGCGTCCGCTTCAGGATTTGGTGCGTGATGCGGATGTAGTCTTTGCCTTCGGCCAGCGGCTTCTCCGCCTCGTACTCCATGAGGTGGGAATAGCCGTGCAGGACGCCGATGACATCGATATTGTTGCGGAGGAACGAGACCGCCGCCGTCGAGATCACGGCATTGGCCGCCGGGGCCGGACCGCCGGCGAAAAGGATCGCCACGCGACGGATGCTCGATTCCAACATCGGAGGTCGGGATAGTGGGGTAGTCATGGTAGGCTCCAATTCACGGTGTGAGGTCTGGATTAATTGTGCAAATCCGAAATGCCAATAGCGAAATTCGAAACAAATTCAACCGGCGAAATTCAAATGTCAACGCGGTTTCGAGTCTTTCTTATTTGGTATTGAAATCGTTTCCTATTGCGGCATTCGTATTTCGGATTCTTCTTCTAAGTCTTCCAAGTCCGCTCGATGAACGTTGTGTCGACGCGATGCTCGATAAAGGCGGCGTTATTAAGGATCCTCTCCTGCAGGGAAACCGTCGTTTTCACGCCCTCGATCCGCAACTCCCGCAACGCGCGCTTCATGCAGGCGATGGCATCCTCCCGCGTCGCCTGATGCACAATCAGCTTGCCGATCATCGAGTCGTAGTACGGCGAGACCGTGTAACCCACGTGCACGTGCGAGTCGAAACGCACGCCGAAGCCGCCGGGGGGGATGATCCGCGAGATCAGGCCCGGCGTGGGACGGAACCCCTTGTCCGGGTCCTCGGCGTTGATTCGGCATTCGATCGCGCAGCCGCGATGGACGATATCCTTCTGCGCTAGCGGCAGGGGCTCGCCCGCCGCCACGCGAATCTGCCACTTGATCAGGTCGATGCCCGTGACCATTTCCGTCACGGGGTGCTCGACCTGGATACGGGCGTTCATTTCGATGAAGTAGTAACGGCCCTGCTTGTCGACGATGAACTCGACGGTGCCGGCGTTGTGGTAGTCGGCCAGTTTCACCAGCCGCACCGCCGCCTCGCACATGGCCCGGCGGGTTTCCGGGGCCAGGTTGGGGGCGGGACTCTCCTCGATCAGCTTCTGGTGGCGGCGCTGCATCGTGCAGTCGCGCTCCCAGAGGTGCAAGGCGTTGCCGTGCAGGTCGGCCATGACCTGCACTTCGACGTGGCGGGGTTGCTCGATGTATTTTTCGAGGTAGATTGCCGCGCTGCCGAAGGCGGCCTCCGCCTCAGCTTGGGCCTCTTGCAGCGCCGACTTGAGGGCCAAGTCGTTTGCGGCCACTCGCATGCCGCGGCCGCCCCCCCCCGCCGAAGCCTTGATTAATACCGGAAACCCGAGCTGCTGGGCCAACTGCATGGCCTGGCCCTCGCTCTCGATGAGTCCTTCGCTTCCCGGAACCGTGGGGACCTCCGCCTGACGCGCTATTGCGCGGGCCGAGTTCTTGTCGCCCAGCATGGCCATGGCCTCCGGCGTGGGGCCGATGAAGGCGATGTCGCAATCGCGGCAGACCTCGGCAAAGTGGGCGTTTTCGGCCAGGAACCCATAGCCCGGATGGATCGCTTGCACGTTTCCCACCTCGGCGGCGCTGATGATTCGATCGATCTTCAGATAGCTGTCGCTGGCGCGGGGGGGGCCAATGCAGTAGGCCTCGTCGGCCATCTCCAAATAGGCTGCGCCGCGGTCCGCCTCACTGAAGACGGCCACGGTCTCCACGCCCAACTCGCGGCAGGCGCGAAAAATCCGCAGGGCGATCTCGCCCCGGTTGGCAACCAGTATGCGATTGAACATCAGCCCCGGGTATCCACTTTGAAGAGAGGTTGACCGAACTCAACGGGCTGGCCGTTCTCCACCAGCACGGCGATTATCTTGCCCGACACCTCCGCCGGGATCTGGTTGAAGACCTTCATTGCCTCGACGATGCAGACGGTCGTCTCCGGCCCGACGTGGTCGCCCACTTTCACGTAGGCGGGCGAATCCGGATTGGGGGCAGTGTAGAACGTGCCCACGATGGGGCTCTTGATCACCACCGCATGAATGTCGTCAGTTCGCGGCGGTTCGGCGGTGGAGGCGGCCGGCGGGGCCGTGGCGGGCGTTGCCGCTGCGGCCGACGAACGCGGTGACATGGTGGCGGTTACCAGGGGCTCGAACCCGCGGCGAAGCCGAATCCGCATTTCATTGTCGCGAATATCGAGCTCGCTGAGGTCGTGCTCCTTCATCAGCTCGACCAGACGGCGAACCCGTCGCACGTCGAATATATCTTGGTTGGGTGCCGGACTGGACATGCCAGGACTTTCCATTTGTTGCGGTAGGGCGGCCTTCAGCCCGCCGATGAGATGGCGGTCCAAACTCCGCCTTACGACACTACCATTTCCTCGAACTGCTTGGGGAGGCTCGTCAAGACTTCGTGCCCGCGGCGGGTAACGAGTATGTCGTCTTCAATGCGGATCCCGCCCCAACCGGGGATATATACCCCGGGCTCAACGGTAACGACCATTCCCGCCTCGAGCGTCGCGGTGTTCTTGCGGGTCATCCGCGGCGACTCGTGGATTTCCAGACCGAAACCGTGCCCGATGCCATGGTTGAACCGTCGATTCAACCCGGCCTCGGTCATCGCGCTACGGGCGGCGGCGTCGATTTCCGTAGTCGCCACACCCGGTCGAATGGCCGCGATCGCCCGGGTCTGTGCGTTTAACACAACTTCATACACGCGACGAAGTTTGGTCGAGATTTTACCTGTGATCAGGACCCTCGTCAAGTCGCTCTTATAGAGCTGCCACTGGGCCCCCCAGTCGGTCAGCAATATGTCTCCCTCCCCGACCCGGCGGTCAGTCAGCGTGGCGTGCGGCAAGGCTGCCCGCGGGCCCACGGCAATGATCGGCGCAAAGGCCGGTCCGTCACCGCCAAAGAGGTGGAAGTGACGCTCAAAGGAATCGCCAATCTGTTTCTCGGTCTGGTCCGGATGCAGCCCGGTACGAATCGCCGTAAACGATTGCTCCGCCACCTGGATGGCACAGCGAATCAGCGCCAGTTCGTCTTTGTCCTTGACTTGGCGAAGCTGCTCCACCATGCCGGAGGTCGATCCGATCTGCAGCCTGGGGAGTTTTCCGGCGAGATCATCGCGGGTGGCGACGGTCATTGAGTCGGCCTCGATCCCCAACCGCGAAATGCTCGACGAACGGAGGATCTTCACGAGCTGCTGGGGCATGAGGATGCCTGGCTGGCGAATGTTCATGTCCAGCCCTGGGCATTCCTCCTCAATCTGGGTTACATAACGACCATCGCTGATGAGGAGTTGGCCTTGTGCGGTCAGAAGCAGGTAGCTCGAGTCGCCGGTAAAGCCGGTCAGGTACGTGACGTTGGCGGTACTCGTAACGAGCAGGGCCTCGGCGCCAGATTTTTTCAAGCTTTTTCGCAGTTTTTCTCGCCGCGTAGAAAAATCCATAGGGGGTAGTTTCAGTTTTCAGATCTCAAATGATGGCGGACGGCAGTTTGAAACCGGTAATTGGACCAGTTTCCCTAGGGCAGTGGAAGGGGGAGGGACTTCGCCCGACGAGGACAGCCATGCCGCTTGTAGTGCCGGCTCTAGCCGGAATCTGCGGCGAAATTCCAGCTAGAGCCGGCGCTGCGAGCGACTACGAGCGCCGGCCCTTCTTGCAACTTCTTACGGCCCGCTTATGATGACAGTATGAATACCCAGTTGCTCGAGCAGCTTGCCGCCCGCTTGACCGCCGGACAGATTTCGACGGCGGAATTCGTCAATCAATGGAACGGAGCAGGCATTGCCGACGTGGGACCAGCCCAGGTTGACTTGGACCGTCAACGGCGCTGCGGGTTTCCCGAGGTGGTTTTCTCGCAGGGTAAGACGGTCGAAGCAATCACCAGGATTTTCCAGGCTCAGCTCAAGCAGGATGTCGACGTATTCGCCACGCGGATGTCGGCCGAGCAAGCGGCGGAGTTGATTTCACTTTTTCCGGCCGGTCAATATAACCCTGTCGGCCGCACGTTTCGTATCCCGCAGCCGCGGGACAAGCGGATTGAAACGGCAGCCGGGCGGGTGACCGTGGTTACCGCCGGCACGAGCGATCTGCCGGTCGCCGAGGAGGCCCGCGAGACGGCCCTTTGGACCGGCGCCGAGGTGAACTATGTCCAGGACGTGGGCGTGGCGGGGCCGCATCGACTGGCGGCCAACCTGCGCTTGCTGGCCGACGCCGATGCCATTGTCGTCGTCGCCGGCATGGAAGGCGCATTGCCCAGCGTGGTGGGCGGTTATGTCGCCTGCCCCGTGATCGGCGTTCCCACGAGCGTCGGCTATGGCGCGGCTTTCGGCGGCCTAGCGGCGTTGCTGGGAATGCTCAATAGCTGCGCCTCGAATGTGACCGTTGTAAACATCGACGCCGGCTTCAAAGGCGGATACGTGGCGGGGATGATAGCTCAAAGGGCCGCGCGGGGGAGGAAGGAATTGCAAATTGAAAATTGAGAATTGCAAATTTCAAATTGTGATTCGATGTTAGCATTGAATAGCCTCTTGGCCCGTTTCGATCTTACAATTTACAGTTTGCAGTTTTCAATTCTCCATTTGCAATGTCTTCCCTTGACCCGACCTTGCCATGTCTCCCGCGTCGTGCTCCCGACGCCCACAAAGGCACCTTCGGCACGGCCCTCATCATCGGCGGTTCCCGCGGCATGACCGGTGCCGTGGTCTTGGCTGGCATGGCGGCGCTCCGCGGCGGCGCCGGACTGGTGAGACTGGCAGTGGCCGATCGATGTCTGGAAACCGTGGCTGCCTACGAGCCTTCCTACATGACCGCGCCATTGCCTGATGATGTCGACGGCCGCATCAGCGCCGCGGCCCATACGCGGATCGTCGAATTGGCAGGGGCGGCCACCGTCGTCGCCCTCGGACCCGGCCTGGGGCGATCGCCGGGCTTGGACCGCCTCGTCGGGCTGCTCTACGAGGAGTTGTCCTTGCCGATGGTCTGCGACGCCGACGCATTGAATGCCTTGTCCACCGATCGCGAGTTGATTCCCCGTCATGCGGCGCCGCGGGTGTTCACGCCGCATCCCGGCGAGTTCGCACGGCTCGTCGGCCACAACTATCCGGGCGAGGAGCGGGAGGCGGCCGCCATGGAGCTGGCTAACCGGGGCGGTGTGATCGTCGTGCTCAAGGGCCACCGCACTTTCGTGACCGACGGTCGTCGACACTGGCACAATTCAACAGGCAACCCGGGCATGGCCACTGGCGGCTCAGGCGACTCGCTCACCGGCCTCATTACCGCTTTGGCCTGCCAGGGACTAGAGCCCTACGAAGCTGCCCGGTTGGGTGTCTACGTGCACGGCCTGGCCGGCGATCTGGGGGCGAAAGACTTGGGCGAGGCGTCGCTCACGGCACGGGATATCGTGCGATTCCTGCCCGCCGCGCTAAAGACGGTTGTAGGCGATTGAGAGCGCTGTCTAGTTGGGCCGGGCGGTAGCGGCCGGCTTCGAGTCGTCCGACTTGGGATGAGCACCGAAGTACCGCGTTTCCAAGAAGACCATTAAAGTGCCAAGAATTGCCGCGGCCAAAATGCCGATCCAGACCCATTTCGACGGCCCGGACTTTCGGTTTCGCCGTGGAACCACCCTGACTTCGCCCGACTGGCGCGTGGCGCGGGCGGCCGGCTTGCTGCGGCCGAGCACGTCGCTCAATGAAACGTCCGAATCGCCTTTGGCGCGGGCAGATGTCGCCGCGGCGTCAAGCGGAGTCGCTTTGGGCAAGGCTTTTTCGCGGAGGTTCGAATCGGAAAACACACCGCTGTCCCGCGTGCGGCGGCTAATCGACGGTGTGGGCACGGCGGAACGGTCGTAGTCTGACACCGTGTCGGACAACCCTGGCCCCGCAACGGGCGATTCAATGACGGCCCGTGGCAATTCGGCGGAATCGCGCCGCTTCGTGGTGGCTATGGCCTGCGGCAGCCGCTGCGAACCACCCGACAAACGCCCCGACTTGGAAATATCGCTGCCCGGGGACAAGCCCGAGCCACTCGAACCGAGCCCGTGATCGTGCAACCAACGCCGCAAGGCTTGGGCGACGTCATTCATCGACTGATAGCGATCGGCCGGCTTCTTGGCCATCATTTTTGTGCAGATTTCCGCCAGATCGGCGGGGGTCTTGGGTCGCTCTTTGACGATGGGAGGCGGTTGCTGCTTCTGATGGGCCATCAACCGCTGAGGCAGGGTTCCGTCGGCAAATGGCGGATGACCGGTCAAGAGGAAATAGAAGGCACAGCCCAGGCTGTAAATGTCGGCCCGCGCGTCGACTCCGTGACTGTCGATCGCTTGCTCCGGGGCCAGGTAATCTGCTGTGCCTAACACGTTTTCGTCATACTGCACCGTCAAGGAAGCGTGGTCCTCATCGGTGAATCGGGCTAAGCCCAGATCGAGGACCTTGACGACGCTCTTCCGATCCACCAAGAGATTGGCTGGCTTGACGTCACGGTGGATCAGGCCATTGGAATGGGCATGGCCGAGGCCCTCGGCCGCCTGGCGGATATAATCGGCGGCCAGCACAAA
This sequence comes from uncultured Planctomycetia bacterium, assembly GCA_963709175.1. GTDB lineage: Bacteria > Planctomycetota > Planctomycetia > Pirellulales > Thermoguttaceae > JANXQG01. Next base: position 55,643 of record CAVPVK010000014.1, on the reverse strand, counting down.
ATCGAGTGGCCCCTCCATCTTGACCGTTTGCTGTAGGTCGCGACCATCGACAAATTCCATAACCAGGTAATGTATGTCACCCTCGTTGTCGACGTCGTAGGCCCGCACGATGTTGGGATGGTCCAGGGAGGCGGCGGCACGGGCCTCACGATGGAAGCGGGCCAGATAGGAGGTGTCGGTCACACGCTGCTTGGGCAATACCTTGATAGCCACCCGCCGCTGCATGAGCACGTGCTCGCCCAGATAGACGGTGCTCATCCCACCGCTGCCCAATTGGCCCAAGAGCTTGTAGCGGCCCAGAAAGAACCCGCGATGCTTCCCATCGAGTAGTTTGTCGCGCTGCCACGGCGTGATGAGATTCTCCGCCATGAAACGGCGCACAACTTCGTCAACATCGGCCGGAAGCTGGCCGCTGGACTCGCCCTGCAACTGCGCAACGAGCGCCTCAAGCCGGTCTTTTTCCACCAGCCCGCTACGTCGCACGAGGTCGAGAAATGTTTCGACGTTGGGTTTGGCCATGCCCACTCCAGCCTTGGAGAATCCTGGAGGCATTTAGGGCGACGCCGAGACCACTCGCCACGGGGGAAGCCCTTGAACTTTTCCCGCACGAACTGCTCGTGACGCCACACTTACTTCCGTACGGCGACCTCAACAACATCCGGCCTTCGCCGGGAGACGGCCGAAACTGGCCGTTCCATGACGGGAGCGAAAAACCTGTTGCCGCTGGCGTTCCACCTCGCCAGATTAAGCGCCTTGCCGCCGCTCGCACCTTCTCTTACAAGCGCCATCATAGCACTGCGCTGCAAAAAATACTAGCAGCAATCGCCGACTTTTCAAGATTCCCTGCGTGGTTAGCCATATAGAGTTAGATCAAGGAGATCGCCATTATGTACGCCTAAACAAAGCGGCGAAAAATTTGACATACCCATAACAGGCAGCACACAACCAGGAAAAAACTGTCATGAACGACAGGGGTCCTATACACGCCAACCCAGTTCGTCGGCCCAGCAGTACTGCCCGCCTGTGGTCTTGAACGGAATATTGGGCAGTTCGACTTTCGGTCTCGCGGCGGCCCAGCGGTACGACAATCGAAAGCAAGCGACGGGCGACCAGCGACGCGACAAACCGGGAATGACCCATTATGACTCCGCGGTTGGACGTGTCCGATCAAATCGCGTTTTACGGTATCCGTGGGCCGACGTCGATCCTGACGCAGGCTCCGCGTCGATGCAGGATATACACCAGTGCCACGAAGTCATAAACTCCGTGGGTCACTATCGGCACCGCCAAGTTGCCCGTCGCCAAAAAGAGCCAGCCAAGATAAATACCCATCAGAGTGGCTAACACGGCGTAGCCGGCGCTGACTGCATGCAGCAGCCCGAAGACAATCGCCACTGCGACGATCGCCAGCCAGTCGCCGATGGCGGCGGCAGTGGGCGAATGGGGCAAGAAGTCGCCGGTCCAGTTGGCCGTCGCGGCCTGCAGTACGCCGCGGAAGAGCATTTCCTCTCCCACCCCGGCCAAGAGCGCGATGGCCGCCAGTTCGCTCCAGCGGCACTTGCTGAACATCGGCGCGACGAGTTCGTCCAGCACTCGACGCACTTGGCGGAGAGGTCGCCACGAGGCATGTTCACACGCCAATAGCAATGCCAGCAACGGCAGCACAGCAACTACACCCCAGCGCACGGCAGGAAAGTTCCAGTGCAGATTCTTCAGGAGAGATTGATTCAAGAGCCAACCCAGAATGAATGCCAATAATGCCAAGCTGGCCTCGAAGAGGGCCGCCTGCAAGGGAAAAAAACGCGAGGGGGAGAAGTTGTCGTTCATGCTGCGAAAGAAGGCAAACACCAAGGGAGTGTATTCTTGACGGCAGACCCGGGCACCGCTAGACTAGCACATTTCTCTGTTTCGGCAATTCAATTAGGAAAGAAAAAATGTCAACAAAGTACGTTTATAGCTTTGGTCCATGGGGGGCCGACGGTGACGCCAGCATGAAGAACAGTCTGGGTGGCAAAGGCGCCAACCTGGCGGAGATGTGTCGTCTGAAGATGCCCGTCCCCGCGGGCTTCACCATCACTACCGAATTCTGCACGGTGTATCTGCAGGGCGGCAAGAAGTTCCCCGAGTCGCTCCAGGAGGAAGTCCAGAAGGCCCTCTGCAAGACCGAGGAGGCGATGGGCAAGAAATACGGCGACGCGGAGAACCCCTTGCTGATTTCCTGCCGCAGCGGTGCCCGCAAATCGATGCCTGGCATGATGGAAACCGTCCTCAACGTGGGCCTCTGCCCCGCCACGATTCCTGGGCTGGTGAAGAAGTCCGGGAGCGAGCGATTCGTGTGGGACGCCTACCGCCGCTTGATCATGATGTACTCCGACGTAGTGATGGAAAAGGCCGAGGACATCGAGCCGGCCGAGGGCCAGGGCATCCGCGTGCAGTTGGAGCACATCATGGCCGCGTTGAAGAAGCAGAAGAAGTACAAGCTGGACACCGACATGAAGGCCGAGGATCTCAAGCAGCTTTGCGACGACTTCAAGGCCAAGGTCAAGGAGGTGTTAGGGCACGCCTTCCCCGACGATCCCAAGGACCAGCTTTGGGGCGCGATCGGAGCGGTGTTCAAGAGCTGGCAAGGCCGCCGCGCCGTCTCCTACCGCCGCATCGAGGGCATTCCTGAGGAATGGGGCACCGCCTGCAACGTGCAGAGCATGGTCTTCGGCAACATGGGCGACGACTCGGCCACCGGCGTGGCCTTCAGCCGCAATCCGGCTACCGGCGAGAATAAGTTCTACGGCGAATGGCTCGTCAACGCCCAGGGCGAGGACGTGGTGGCCGGCATCCGCACGCCCAACCCGCTCAACGAAGCCACCAAGAACGAGCAGAACAAGCATCTTCCCTCGTTGGAGACGGAGATGCCGAAGCTGTACCATGAGCTGTACGACATCCGTACGAAGCTCGAGCACCACTACCACGACATGCAGGACATCGAGTTCACCATCGAGTCGCAGAAGCTCTACATGCTGCAATGTCGCAACGGCAAGCGGACGGGCACGGCGGCCCTGAACATGGCGATGGACATGCTCCACGAGAAGCTCATCGACGAGGTGACGGCGGTGACCCGCGTCGAGCCTGCCCAGTTGGACGAGTTGCTGCATCCGATCATCGATCCCAACGCCGAGAAGGGCGCCGAGCCGATCCTCTCCGGGCTGCCGGCGGGGCCGGGCGGGGCCTGCGGCAAGATCGTCTTCACGTCGGCCGACGCCGTTGCGGCGGCCGCCAAGGGTGAGAAGGTGATCCTCGTCCGCGAAGAGACCAACCCCGAGGACGTCGAAGGCATGAGGGCGGCCGAGGGCATTCTCACCGCTCGCGGCGGCATGACCAGCCACGCGGCCCTGGTGGCCCGCGGTTGGGGCAAGTGCTGCATCGTCGGCGCCGGCGAGTTGAAGATCAACATGGCGGCCAAGACGGCCTCCTGCGGCAAGGTCAAGGTCAAGAAGGGCGACCTGATTACTCTCAACGGCACCAAGGGCCGTGTCTTCCAGGGCGCCCTGGCGATGATCGACGCCACGGAGAATCCCCGCTTCCAGGAGTTCATGAAGATCGTCGACAAGCACCGCACGATGGGCGTGCGGACCAACGCCGACACCCCCGAGGACGCCAAGGTCGCTCGCAGCTACGGGGCGGAGGGCATCGGCTTGTTCCGCACGGAGCACATGTTCTACGGCAAGGGGTCCGACGAGCCGCTGTTCGTGCTGCGGAAGATGATCCTGAGCAACACCAAGGAGGAGCGGCAGGCCGCGGTCGACGAACTGTTCCCCTTTGTGAAGAAGAGCATCAAGAGCACACTGGAGGCGATGAACGGCCTGCCGGTGACGGTCCGTCTCTTGGACCCGCCCTTGCACGAGTTCGTGCCGCAGGACAAGGACGCCGTGGCCCAGTTGGCCGTCGCCTTGAAGATCAAACCGGCCGACATCAAGAAGCGGGGCGAGCTGTTGCACGAAGTCAATCCCATGATGGGCCACCGTGGCATTCGTCTGGGGATCACCTATCCCGAGGTGACCGAGATGCAGGTCAAGGCGATCTTCGAGGCCGCCGCCGAGTTGATCAAAGAAGGCAAGGACGCCAGGCCCGAGATCATGGTTCCTGTGACCTGCGACGTCAAGGAGATCGACGTCACCAAGGTCCTGGTGGACCGCGTGCACGGCGAAGTGAAAGCGTCGACGGGCGTCGATGTGAAGTATCTCTACGGCACGATGATCGAGATCCCGCGGGCCTGCCTGCTAGCCGATCAGATGTCGAAGACGGCGCAGTTCTTCTCCTTCGGCACCAATGACCTCACGCAGATGACCTTCGGATTCAGCCGCGACGACGTGGGCGGTTTTCTGCCCGACTACCTCAAGGACGACATCCTCGAGGCCGATCCGTTCCAGACGATCGACCAGGCTGGAGTGGGGCAATTAATCAAGATGGCCGTAGAGAAGGGCCGCGGCACGAAGCACGACCTGAAGGTCGGCATCTGCGGCGAGCAGGGCGGTGACCCGGCCTCGGTGGAGTTCTGCTTCAAGTCGGGGCTGAACTACGTGAGTTGTTCGCCCTACCGCGTGCCGATCGCCCGCCTGGCAGCGGCCCACGCGGCGATCAAAGGCAAGGCCAAGTAACCCGTTCCGGCGTTGCTGTGAATTGACGTTCGCCGCGCCTTTGCTTTGGTGAAGGCGCGGCTTTTTACTTGGACTGCGGCGATCCTTGGCTGATTCTTCTCATGGGCCAGTTAGTGAGAATGCCATAGTTGGCTGATTCTCACCAGGAACGAACATGAATTTGGTCCCGGTACTTGACAGCAAGTTTTAATCAGTAATAATTCTCGTTATGAATTCTGGCCAAGCCGCTGACCGCCGATACGGACTCGCGAGCCCTTCACTTGAAGGGGTTTGCCCGGATCATCGCCGTCACTCCCGCCAGCGGCAGGCCATCCTCGACGAACTGCGGTCGGTAACTTCCCATCCCACCGCAGTTCAGTTACATGAACTCGTTCGGCGGCGGCTGCCAAAAGTAAGCCTGGGCACAGTTTATCGGAATCTCGAGTTGCTCGCCCGCATGGGCTTAATCGAAAAACTTGAATACTGCGGTGGCGAAGCCCGGTTCGACGCCAACCTGGCTGCCCACGACCATCTCCGCTGCCTCCGCTGCGGACGTGTGGACGACATGATGGTGCCCCCCCTTGATATTGCCCGTCCTCAAGACCATGATTTGTACGGTTACGAGGTAATCGGCCACCGTTTGGAATACCTCGGCATCTGTCCCCGCTGCCGGCAGGAGTCGGAAGTCAAACCGGGTCAGGCGGCAGTCGCCGCCCCGGGCAGCCCTTCAACAACATCAGGAGAATCGGAACATGCTTAAAGCGAATGTCCAAGAGGCCCTCAACAACCAAATCAACGGTGAGATCGCCTCCACCTACCTCTACCTGTCGATGGCTGCCTACTTCGAGTCGAAGAATTTCCACGGGCTGGCCAAGTGGATGGAAGTCCAGGCCCGCGAGGAGTGGAGCCACTCGATGAAGATCTTCGGTTTCGTCAACGACCGGGGCGGACGGGTAATCCTCAAGCAGATCGACGCCCCGCCGAGCGATTGGAAGTCGCCCCTGGAAGTCTTCGAGCATACCCTTGATCATGAGATTAAGGTCACGGAGAAGATTCACGCCCTGGTGAAACTGTCCGTCAACGAGTGCGACTACGCCACCCAGGCGTTCCTGCAATGGTTCGTCACCGAGCAGGTGGAAGAGGAGGCCCAAACCACCAACATCGTCGAGAAACTGCGGCTGATGGGCGACGGCCATGTCGGTCTGTTCATCCTCGATGCCGAACTCGGCAAGCGAGCCGCGGACTAACGCCGATTACGCGTAGGCCGGAGCCAGCTCGCGCAGTTCCGGCCTACCGTAGCAAGCCCGGAGCAAAATCTTAACTTTCCCCCACGTTTTTTTTAAGGAGAATTCCCATGAGCTTAGTCACCAAGCCCGCCCCCGATTTCACGGCCCAGGCCGTGATGCCGGACAACTCGTTCGCCGAACTGAAGCTGTCTTCCTACCAGGGCAAGTACGTCGTCGTGTTCTTCTATCCGCTGGACTTCACGTTCGTCTGCCCGTCGGAGATCATCGCTTTCGACAAGGCGATCGGCAAGTTCAAGGCAAAAGACACCGAGGTCATCGGGGTTTCCGTCGATTCCCACTTTACCCACCTGGCCTGGAAGAACACGCCGCGGAACCAGGGTGGCATCGGACCAATCCAGTATCCGCTGGTCGCCGACCTCGATAAGAAGATCTCCGCGAGCTTCGGCGTCCTCTTGGACGCAGGCATTGCCTTGCGGGGCTTGTTCCTGATCGACAAGAAGGGCGTCGTCCGCCATGCCTTGGTGAACGATCTGCCGTTGGGGCGGAGTGTGGACGAAGTCTTGCGACTGGTCGACGCGCTGCAGTTCCATGAAACTCACGGCGACGTCTGTCCAGCCAATTGGCATGCCGGCGAGGAGGCCATGAAGCCCAGTGCCAAGGGCGTGGCCGAGTACCTGGCCAAGCACGCCACGTAATTGCTATTTGCCGCAGCCCTGGGGCCGGTGTAGCATTGAATATATGTCCCCGCCCCTCCTGAGCTTTGCCTGGCAGTGCTGGGTGGTCATCATGGAGATGGCCCCCTTCCTGCTATTTGGTTTCGCCCTGGCCGGGTTGATGTCGATTTGGATATCGCCTCAGTGGACTGAACGGCACCTGGGAGGAAAGGGAATCGGGCCGGTCGTGAAGGCCACGCTATTGGGGATTCCGCTGCCGCTTTGTTCGTGCAGCGTAATTCCCGTGGTGGCTTCCATGCGGCGGCACGGGGCGAGCCGGGCGGCATCGATGTCGTTTCTCCTTTCCACGCCGCAAACCGGCGTCGACAGCATTGCCGTGACCTATGCCCTTTTGGGGCCGATTTTCGCCGTCTTTCGACCGATAGCGGCCCTCGTGACCGGCATTTTGGGCGGCCTGCTGGTGTTGGTCTTCGGCAAGGCTAAGTCCGCGGCGGCCGACTTGCCGCCGCCCTGCACCGATTCTTGTTGCTCCGGCGAGGCCGCCGGACCGGCTTGGCTCCGAGCGCCGCGCTACGGATTCGTGACGCTGCCCCGCGACCTCGCCTGGCCGCTGCTGATCGGCGTCGCCTTCGCCGGGGCGATCGCGGCGACTTTCCGCGCCGATAGCCTGCAAAGTCACCTGGGCGGCGGGCTGCTTTCAATGCTCGTCCTCATGGCGGCCGGCATTCCGCTTTATGTCTGCGCCATGGCATCGGTGCCGATTGCTGCGGGGCTGATCCATCTGGGGGCTTCGCCGGGCGCCGCCCTGGCCTTTCTTATTGTCGGGGCCTCGACAAACCCTGCCGCCGTGACGACGGTTTGGAAAGTGCTTGGCCGTCGCACGACGATCATCTACCTTTTTACCGTGGCTCTCAGCGCACTGCTGTGCGGCGTGGCCCTTGACGGGCTTTCCCGTTGGCTTGTCTATTTGCTGCCGAAGCTGGAATCCTTCACGGCGGCCGCTTGCGTGGGCCATTCCTCGGAGCAATTGGGCGGCTTCTGGCCGAACCTCTGGGCCGTGGTCCTCTTAGCGGTGCTTCTGGGATCGAAATTGCCGTTGGGCAAACGCAAGTTGGCCCTTTCATCCGGCCCTGCGCACGTCCATGAGCATGAACCCGAGCACGTGCAGTCGCATGCCCACGAATCTGAGGACCCGCATGCCTGCCATTGCGGATGCGCGGAACAATCGCTGCAGCAGTTGACGCAGGTCGTGAAGAAGTGACCGTCTGTTAGGACCGCTTCGCTGGTGGGGGCGGTACCTACACTCTTACTCCAATGTAGTAAGCTTGCCAACGAGAGTTCCCAGCGGCTACAATGCGCCAGCGCTCCGCCCCCAGTCCCCCGAGGTCCAACCGCGTGCTTCCCGAGCTTTCTAACATGCTCACCTGGTGGGAATGGGCCCTTCTGGCCGCCGTGCCCCCGGCGATCGTGTTGCTTTACTTCCTCAAGCTCAAACGGCGGCCGCTGGAAGTGCCCAGCACCTACCTCTGGCACAAATCGATCGAGGACCTGCACGTCAATTCCATCTGGCAGCGGCTGCGAAACAACCTCCTGCTTTATCTTCAACTGGCCGTAGTCTTGTTCATTGTCCTGGCCCTTCTCAGGCCAAGCTGGCACTCCTTGCGTCTTTCGGGCAGCCGGCTGGTGTTGCTGATCGACAACTCGGCCAGCATGCAGGCCACCGACATCAAGCCCAGCCGCCTGGAAGAAGCCAAACGACGCGTCGATGAACTGATCGACCAGATGCGGAGCGGCGATTCGGCCATGCTCATCAGTTTCTGCGATACGGCCCGCGTGGAGCAGAACTTCACTGGCGACCGCCAGCAGTTGCGCAAGGCCCTGGCGGCGATCAAGCCTACCCAACACTCGACAAACCTCTCCGAGGCCCTCAGGCTGGCCGCCGGACTGATCAATCCGACTCAGTCGAACGATCTCAAACCGACGGACCTCGAAGTAGCCGGAACGAAGCTGTTCATCTTCAGCGACGGCCGCTTCCCCCCCGTCCAGAACTTCGCCTTGGGCAACCTCGAGCCGACGTTCGTCCCCATTGGCCGGAGCGACGCCGCCAACGTGGGCATCGTCGCCTTCGGCGTAAGCCGCTCGGAGGAAAAGGCTGGCAAGCTCCAGGCATTCGCCCGGCTGGCCAACTTCAGCCCTGGGGCGGCCGACGTCCTGCTGAAGCTCTTTGTCAACGACGGTTCCAAGCCGGCCGACGCCGACCGGCTGGCTATCCCCCCCGGAGAGACCCGCGGCGTGGCCTTCGACCTGCCTGACTTCGACTCAGGCACACTGCACTTGAAGGCCGAGACGGGCGACCAATTGGCCGTGGACGATGAGGCGTGGACAGTCGTCAACCTGCCCCATCGGGCCCGTGTCCTGCTGATCACCTCGGGCAACAAGTACCTGGAACAGGCCCTCACGACCAAGGTGGCTAGCCAAGTGGCCGAGGTCCGCGTGGAAGGCCCCGATTTCCTCAAAGCGAAGACCTATCACGACCAGGTCGAACTAGGCGTGTGGGACCTGGTGGTCTACGAGGGGACACCGCCCGATAAAATGCCACCCGCGGACACATTTTTCATCGGTTGCCTGCCGCCGGGCGGGGCCTGGAAGGCCAAACCCCAGGTCACTCTGCCGCAGATCATCGACGCCGCCGTTTCACACCGCCTCATGCAATGGGTCGATGTCAACGAGATCCAAAAGGTGATCACGGCTACGCCGCTGGTGGTGCCCGGCGGAGGGACGGTGCTCATCGATTCCGACGCCGGGCCGCTGTTGGCCGTCGCCCCCCGTGAAGGCTTCGAGGACGTGGTGCTGGGAATGGGCCTGCTGGAGCAACGGACGGCGGCTGACGGTTCCCGGGCCATCTACCGTAACACGGACTGGCCTTGGCATGCGAGTTTCGCCTCGTTCATCTTCAATCTCCTCAGCGTCCGCGCGGGGGGCTTCGACGTGACGGCGGCGGGAAACTACCGGCCTGGATCGCCCGTCACCCTCGATGCTGGTGATTCCCGCACCGCGCTGGACGTTCAGTCGCCATCCGGGGCCATGGCGCACCTTCCGCCCAATCCATCGGGAAAGCTGACCTACACCGACACGGACGAATTGGGCGTCTACCGGGTCGCCGCGGGCGGCAAGCTGGTGCGGCAGTTCGCCGTGAACCTGCTCGACCCAGCCGAAAGCGAGATCCGGCCCCCCGCCGAGCCAAGCATCAAGATCGGCTACGTGGAGGTGGCGGGCAAGACGAGTTGGGTCGCTGGCCACCGGGAGATTTGGCGGGAACTGCTCCTTGTCGGGCTGGCGGTCGTCTTGCTGGAATGGTTGCTCTATCTCCGCCGCGTCTATATCTGAGAACGCGGCACGCAGGATGGTTTTCGCCCGTCGCGATTTTCCATAGACGGGCTAAAACCCAGCGTATGAAATTGCTCGCTTTGGAGGTCCTGCATTCACATTTCGCGACGTGTCCAACGGGATTTCAGGCCGATTGGGGTTGCACGACTGCCGGGAACTTTGGTATACGCCCGCCCATGCATGGCGTGTTGGATTCCACGTTCGCGGAGAAGGCGCTTTGTAGGGGCTGGCAGGCATCCTGCGGCATGCGGCGAGAGTTCCTGTCGCAAAACGCCAGACGGCATTGCGGAACGCCGTGGAGCCTGGTCCCGACAGGCGTTCACTATCGGGCGAGGTGCGAAGAAGATGCCGTAAGTTGCACGATCTCGCGTTGCGGTCGGCGCGGGATTGTGGCAAGCGGTCCGCGGAAAAGACTCGGTGAATCCGCGGTCGAGCGACGAATTCGACTTGACTTTTTTTCTATGGCGGATATGAAAATGTTTTAGAGAGCGGCGGCACATTGCCGAAAGGTTAAGAAACGCAAGCGCGCCCCGAGGGACCGGCATACGAGATGCGGTCTCTGGCCTCACCAGGCCAACGCCAAGGATCCAGGAGGTCTGGATCGGCGCCCCTCAAGGAGTTTGAGAGCATGAATGATTTCGATATAGGCCCCTCGACGATCCCCCGGGTGGAAGTCGACGAGGAGCCTCCCGGTAGTCCCTGCCAGAGCCACTCTTTTCACCATCTTTCACCGGTTCAACACTCGCCGGTTCAACAGCGTCTCTGGCCGCTGACTCTTCCTGAACCGCCGCGGCGCGAGGTTATCGCCCCCGCGATCATTTCCCGTCCTTCCCGTGGTTCACCGCGTTGCCGGGCATTCCGCAAGGCTTTTTACCGCGATGTCACCGATCAGCAGTGGAACGACTGGCGTTGGCACGCCCGCACCCGCATCCGTACCCGCGAACAGCTTGAGAAAATGCTCGTTTTGTCAGCGGATGAGCGGGAAGGGCTCGATCGGGCAGGGGAAATCCTGCCTGTTGCGACTACGCCCTACTATATGAGCCTGATATCCCCGGACGATCCCCAGCAGCCCTTGCGGCGGACGATTATCCCCACCGCCAGCGAATTCACGCAGACCCGCGGGGAATCGGCTGACCCGCTGGGCGAGGATCACGACAGTGCCACCCCCGGAATGGTCCATCGCTATCCGGACCGGGTGCTGTTGTTGGCCCTGGATTTCTGCTCCAGTTATTGCCGCTATTGCACCCGATCGCGGGTGGTGGGCCAGGGCGACATCGTCCCCAACGAGGCCCGGCTCAAACTGGCTTTCGAGTATCTTCGCCAGCACACTGAGGTCCGCGACGTGCTGATTTCCGGCGGCGACCCGCTTTTCATGAGCGACGACAAGCTGGATTGGATCCTCACCAACCTGCGTGCCATCCCCCACATTGAGTTTGTCCGCATAGGCACCAAGATGCCCGCCGTGCTTCCCCAACGGATCACGCGGGAGCTTTGCCGCATGCTGCGGAAGCACCACCCGTTGTGGATGAGCCTGCACTTTGCCCATCCGGATGAGTGCACGCCGGAGTCATACCAGGCCTGTGCCCGGCTGGCCGACGCGGGCATTCCCTTGGGCTCGCAGACCGTGCTGCTGCGGGGCATCAACGACAACGTGCCGACCATGAAATCGCTGATGCACAACATGCTTAAGATGCGGGTCCGGCCCTATTATCTCTACCAGTGCGACCCGATCACCGGTTCCGCCCATTTCCGCACCCCGGTGTCGAAGGGGCTGGAGATCATCGAGGGTCTGCGCGGGCATACCACCGGCTATGCCGTGCCCACGTTCGTCATCGACGCGCCGGGCGGCGGGGGCAAGATCCCGCTGCTTCCCAACTACGTCGTTGGTCGTGACGGCGAAGACCTGGTATTGCGGAACTTCGAGGGTCAGACCTACCGATATCCCGACCCTGAAGGCGCGTAGACTCCGACTGTGGAAAGACCAAGGCAGGGTGGCGTCGGCGGCATTCGCTGACGCCTTCCTTTGCTTGTCCACAAACGCCCCCGCCGACCTCGCGTCGGTGGGGGCGTTTTTCGTTCAATCCGCCCAACTCCCCCTAGTCCGCACGCCGACAATCACGTAAGATCGCTGAAACAGTTGTCCGCGTCTGCAATCTCAAATCTCAGATCTCAGATTTCAAATACTTCAAGTCTCAGATCCACGATCCACAATGTTTATCGGCCTGACCTACGACCTCCGCTCCGACTACCTGGCGGCGGGCTATTCCGCCGAAGAAACCGCGGAGTTCGACGGCGTGGCCACGATCGACGCTATCGACGCGGCCTTGCGGGAACTCGGCCACCAGACTGACCGTGTCGGCAATGGGCGGCAACTGGTCGGTCGCCTGGCGGCTGGCGACCGCTGGGACCTGGTCTTCAACATCGCCGAGGGCCTGCGCGGGGTCGCCCGCGAGGCCCAGGTGCCGGCGATTCTCGACCTGTACGAAATCCCCTATACCTTCTCCGATCCCCTTGTGTTGGCCGTCTGTCTTCACAAGGGTCTGACGAAAACGATCGTCGGCCGCTCGGGTGTGCCCACCACGCCATTCGCCCTCGTTGAGAGGATCGACGAGGTGGATTCCATCGACTTGCCTTACCCGCTGTTCGCTAAGCCGGTGGCCGAGGGAACGGGCAAGGGAATAACCGCGGAGTCCAAGATCAAGGATCGCGATGCGCTCCGCCGCGTCTGCGGCGATCTGCTTGCCCGTTGCCGGCAACCGGTGCTGGTGGAAACCTTCCTCCCAGGCAGGGAGTTCACCGTTGGTATCCTCGGCAGCGGTGATGAGGCACGCGTGATCGGCAGTATGGAAATCATCCTCTTGCCGGAGGCGGAGGCAGAGGTTTATTCCTATGTGAACAAGAGCCGTTATGCCGAGTTCTGCCGCTACTTGCCTTGCCGTGGCGTCGACGATGGCGTGGTAGCCGAGGCCGAGCACGTAGCCCTTTTGGCCCATCGCACGCTGGGCTGCCGCGACGCCTCGCGCGTCGATATCCGCTGCGACGTCCAAGGCCGTCCACATTTCATGGAGGTCAACCCCGTGGCCGGCCTCCACCCAATCGATTCCGACTTGCCGATGATTTGCGGCTTTTTCGGCATGAATTACCAAGGGTTAATCGAGCAGATTGTCGCCGCGGCCAGTCGTCGCGTGACCAAGACCACTGCGGCGGCGGAAGGCCGTCCGCCACTTGCCTACGAAACCATTTGCCTATGAATATTGTCGTCCTGCATAACGCAGTCGCCAGCAACGATTCGCCGGAAGACTTGGACACCCTGATCCAGGTCCAGGCCGTCGCCGATACACTCTGCCGCTTGGGCTACCACGTCACCGCCCTGCCGTGCACCTTGGACCTGGCCGCCATGCGGGAGGGCCTGCTAGAACGCCGCCCCCATCTGGTCTTCAATCTGGTGGAATCGCTGGGGGGCACCGACTCTCTTTCCTACCTGGCCGCGGCGATGCTTGACTCCCTCGGGCTGCCATTCACCGGCAATCCCACGGAAGCCCTCTTCACCACCAACCACAAGCTGCTGGCCAAACGGATGATGCAGCTCGCCGGACTGCCGACTCCGCACTGGCTTTCCGAGCATGGCTGCGGTCCCCATGCGGACGACGCCCCGCTGGAACCTCCCTGCATTATCAAGTCGATCTGGGAACACGGGTCGCGAGGACTGGACGACGATAACGTGATCACCACGGGCGACGCCGCGTTGATACGCCAGCGTTTGCGAGAATTCTCCGCCCGCGACGGCCGGCCGCACTTCGCCGAGCAGTTCGTCGAAGGCCGAGAATTCAACCTCCCCATGCTTGACGGACCGGACGGGCCACAACTCCTGCCTCTGGGCGAGATGGACTTTTCGACCTTCCCGGCTGACAAACCGCGAATCATCAGCCATCGGGCCAAGTGGCATCAGAATTCCTTCGAATACCATAATACGCCGCGGAACTTCCACTTCCACGACCACGACCGCCCCCTAGTCGAGCAACTCCACCGTCTGGCCCTGGACTGCTGGTGGCTGTTCGGCCTGCAAGGATATGTGAGGGTGGACTTTCGCGTCGATCGGGCGGGCCAGCCTTGGATCCTGGAAATCAACACGAACCCCTGTATTTCGCCCGATGCGGGCTACCCGGCCGCACTCGAAGAGGCGGGCGTGGACTACGACGCGGCCATCCGGCGGATTGTGGACAAGGCCCTGGCCGGACGGTCGCAGAGCGGTAACGGCAGGGGACGGGTGCTTGTAGTCCCGGCTTTAGCCGGAATTCCGGCCGAAGCCGGGACTACGAGCGCCGGCTAGAGCCCAGACTCCAACTAGAAACCACCGCCATGTCTATCACCTTTCGTACCGAAGTGACTCCAGCCGACCTTGTCGCTATTCGCTCCCTAGTCGAATCGACGGGCGTTTTCAACGCGGTGGAGCTCGATTGCGCGGTGGAATTGGCCCAGGAATGCCTGGAAGAAGGTCCCGAGAGCGGCTACAACTTCCTCTTTGCCGAGATCGATGGCCGCGTTGTGGGTTATGCCTGCTACGGCCCCATTGCCCTCACGGTCGGCAGCTACGACCTGTACTGGATCGCCGTGGACAAATCGGTCCAAGGCCAGGGGCTGGGCAAGAAGGTCATGGACAAGGTGGCCGAGATAGTCCGCGCCGAGGGCGGGCGGAACATCTATATCGAGACTTCGACCCGGCCGCATTACCAGGCAACGCGAGGCTTTTACGAGCGCTGCGGTTGCCCGCTGGTGGCCACGCTCGACGATTTCTATGCTCCCGGCGATGGCAAGGCGATTTATTGCAAGCGGGTCTGAACAGCGAAAGCGCGAACGAGGCATTGCGTTGTCGTTTGTCAGTTGACCATGCCCCGCAGAGGTTTGAGATTTGAAATCTGAAATCTATCCGGGTACTGCGCACCAAGTATGTCCGCATCCTCTCCGCCGCTGTTGATCCGACTTACTCCCCCTGGCCGCGGGGCAATAGCCACCTTCCGAGTCGAGGGCGACCGCGCGACAGAGTACATCGCCCGCCACGTCCTGATCCGCAGCGGCCAACCCCTGGCCGACTTCCCGCCTGGCCGAATCGTCGTCGGCCGATTCGTGGTGCAGGCGTCTCGCCTGCCTCAAGCAGGCGAGGCGCCGGCGCCGCAGCCTCGCGGCGAGGAGGTCGTCGTCACCCGTCTTTCCGACGCCGCGGTCGAGATCCACTGCCACGGCGGTCTGGCGGCGGTCGCCCGCATCGAGGAGATCCTCAGCGGCGAGGGTTGCCGCACAATTCCCTGGCAAGAATGGATCCGCCAAGAGGAGCCCGACGCGATTGCGGCGGCTGCCCGACTGGCCTTGGCGGAGGCCCGCACTACCCGCACGGCCGCCATATTACTCGATCAGCACCACGGGGCCCTCTCCAAAGCGATGGCCAAGATCGAGGCTTCTCTGCAGGCCGAAGATGCGGACACGGTTCGGCGCGAGACGGAACTGCTGCTCTCCCGGGCTCCCACCGGACTGCATTTGGTCCATCCGTGGCATGTCGTTGTGGCCGGCCGCCCCAACGTTGGCAAGAGCAGTCTCGTCAACGCAATCGCCGGATACCGTCGCACGATCGTCCATAATACGCCCGGCACCACGCGCGATGTGGTCTCCGTGCAGACGGCCATCGACGGTTGGCCCGTCGAAATCTCCGACACCGCTGGCCTGCGGCACACCGTGGATCCGATCGAGCAGGCGGGCATTCACCTGGCTTGCGAGCGAATTTCCGCGGCCGATCTCGTCGTCCTGGTCTTCGACCGCTCTCTGCCGTGGTCCACGGAGGACCAGTTGCTAGTGGATTCGCATCCAACAGCCTTGCGGGTATACAACAAGAGCGACCTACCGTCCGCCACGGGCCAACGGCCGGCTGGTTTCGAAGTTAGCGCGACGCAGTCGGCGGGAATCGACGTCTTGTGCCAGGCGATCGCCAATCGGCTCGTGCCCGATCCACCTCCGGCGGGCTCGGCGGTGCCGTTTGCGGGCGAGCAGATCGAGCAACTGCGCGGGTATATGCAACGTCTCCGGCCACCATGCTGAAGCTGGCGCTCAAAGTCCCGGCTTTAGCCGATCCCGGCATTCCGGCTAAAGCCGGGATTTTGAGCGCCGGATCAAGGAAATTGGGGAAATTCACGAAATTCTCTGAAATCCGCTCTGGACGCGGCGCGAAGTCCATGGGTATCCTACCCAGTCAACAAGTGTATTTCGTGCCAGACCTGCACAGCGCCGTTCAAGGAGGAACGCGCCATGCCCCATCGATTGATTCGCGTCGCTTGCAATCTTTTCCTCATCGGGCTGTTGTCGAGCACCGTTTCGGCTGCCGCCGCGGACTATGGCGAGGCTACAGTCGGCAACCAGCCGGCTGCCACGCAATCGCGACCCGCGGCGGTTCGCTTCGCCGACGGCAGCGCGATGCCGGCGGACGCCGCTGCGACAACGCTCACGGCAGTGCCCACGCCAGCCGCTCGGCCGGACCCATCGCTGTCCGCACCGCCCGACGAGCCGAAACCACTGGACTCCCCGCCGCCGGCCGCTTCCGCCGCTGGCGAGCCCCATGTCGGCGGAGCGCCGTTGGTCCCCGTCCCAGACTCAAAGAATTTGGGACCGGTCGAAATCGAGGTTACTAGCTTCCATAGCATCACCCCCGGCGTAAGCACCCGCCGAGACGTGGAGAAGGCCTGGGGCAAGCCGAAACAATCCCGCCGGCTCGATGCCGGACTCACGCAGTTGTATTCCGTCGATCCATTTCCGCGAGTGGAGGTAACCTATGCGGACGAGCAAGTTACTTCGCTGGTGATCCGCTTCCAGCGGGGTTTCCCTGCCGCGCAGGTCGCCGAACAACTGGAACTCACCAAGGTCCAGCCGGTGCTGGTCTCCAACGAGTTGGGCGAGATCCTCGGCCAATCCTATCCTGAGCGCGGAGTGCTCTTTGCTTTCGAAGCGGCTAACGATCCGAGCAAGGCCCTCAAGAAGGTCACCCATATTGTCTTGGAGCCGATCACTGCCGAGCCCTTTGTGCTTCGCGCCGAGACGAACATCGACCTCCGCCCCGAATTCAGCCTGCACGATGCCGATCAGGCGATCCGCCTGCAGCCGGGAAATGCCCGGGCACAATGGCTGCGGAGCCGGGCCCTGACTTCCTTGGGCAACTACGAGCCGGCCGCGACTGCCGCCATTGAAGCGACAAGGCTCAATCCCCGCGACGCTCGCTTTGTCGTCACCAAGGCCCAGGCCCTTAAGCACGTAGGTCGGATTGGCGATGCCTCGGCCGAGGCCCTCAAAGCGGTGGCCTTGAGCGAGTCGCGGCCCCACATCAAGGCAAGGGCGTTGTGCCTGCTGGGTGATCTGAAGAGCGCCGGTCCCAAGCCCGACTACAAGCAGGCCCTGCAACTGCATACCCAATCGTTGCAACTGGCCAAGACGCTGGTTGCCGACAAGCATCCGGCGATCCGTATTACCGCCAAGGAAGTCCTGCTGGACGCCCATCTGGGCGCGATGCACGACATCTGCTGGGGCGCCTGGCGGGAGAAGGTCCGCGCCGCCGAAAATTGGGCGGCCAAGGCCACAGAAATCGCCCGCGACCTGATCAAGACCGAGGACGGCGGGCAGGAGTATCTCTTCAGGCTCGGCTCGCGGGCCTTGGCGGCCGACGTCGGCCTGCAAGGCAAGCTCGATCCGGCGAAATGGGCCGACGACGTGGTGCGGAGTGGCGAAGACTTGATTGCCGCCGCCCCCGAACCGGGCCGCAAGGCCGAACTCCGCTGGCAGGTGGCGATGTCGCTCTACGACTCCATGCAAATCTACCAGATGCGACTCAATCAGGATGAAGCCCTCCGCAAAGGCGAGTTGGCCATCCGCTACCTGGAACAGAGCGGAAGGCAGAGCAAGTCGCCCGCGGCGGCCTATCTCATGGGCCGCACCTATTTCCGCATGGGGGCTGTGTACGCCAACAACCGTAAGGACCACCGTACCGCGGTGAGTTGGTTCGAAAAGGCCGTGCCGCTCCTGGGCCAGAAACCTCCGGCGGAGGCAATGGCCGACCTGGGCCGGCTGGGCGACTCGTTCGTAAGCATGGGCGTTTCCTACTGGAGCGCCGGCTATCGTAATAAAGCCATCGCGCTGACGGAGCACGGTGCCGACCTGATCGAGGAAGCCGTCCGCCGCGGCGTGCAGGACCGCGAGGCCTTGGTGATCCCGTATACGAACCTGGCGGCCATGCAACGCGAGGTGGGTGACAGCGCCGCCGCCACTCGTATGCAGCAGTTGGCTGAACGGGCTAAAGGCACAGTACGGTAGGGTCGGGATCTGACATACGACCGACAAGACCAACAAGATATTGCACAGCGCGGAAGCCCGGCCGACGCGAGTCCCCAACTCGCCCGCGTGCGTCGCCAGCCCGCCTACCCTCTTGATCACAAGAACAAACATCGCTTGGGTGAGCATTCGATCCGGCCCCGGCGCCGCGATTCCTCGCGGGGCTTGCCCGCACTCGTGCCAAGGATACACCTAATGACGCTTTCATTGCTGGTGATTCTGGCTGGGGCATCCTGAACTCCAGCCTCTTGGTTTTTCCATGCCGTTGGAGAGGCCTGCCGTCCCGGTTTTCCGATACGTCTGCGGGCGCACGAGCACGCGGATCGTTCTGATGGGTTACGCACAGAAGACTGACGTGCGGACGGAGGTTGTGCATAGTCCACCCGCAGTCGGCCGCGCCCCCTAGTGGAAGCAACCTATACTTCTCTTGGGAACATCGCCTCATGTTTCGCACAAACTGCGCCGGCTATGCCTGGGTAGACTTGCCGGGCCGGGCGCACGCACCTGCCGGAGGGACGAGCGATGGTCGATTCGTTCGCCATCAGCATGAAGGAAAGCGAAGTCTTCGTCGACGCGAGCAACGTAGAGGAACTGCGTGCGCGGCGCGTCTGGAAGTTCTTGCTGGTGACGTGGCTGACCTGGATTGTCAACGGCATCTTCTTGTGGTGTCGCGGCTACCACGTGGCCGCGGTCGTCTGTCTGATAGACTTCTTTGCGCATCTGGTCATCGTGGTGTCGTTTTGGAAGCACACGAAGTACCGCCGCATCATGAATCTGAACCTGGTCGCCAGCGCGATCGGATTGTTCTGCGTTTCGATTACCGACCCGGCAGTGGGGGCAACCATACTGTACTTCCCGGTGTCCATCGTGGTTGCCTCGCAGGTCGTCGGCGTCCGCGCCGCCTTCTATTGGCTGTTGGCTAATCTACTCGCCTTCGTATTGTTCTACACGATGGCATACGGGATGTACGATACGTTCTACACTTCACGGTTGGACGAATTGGCGCTTGTCGTCGGCGTTGCCATTTGCACGTTCTTTTGCTGTCAGCAGGGCGAGCAGTACTACCAACTGCGCATCAGAAACCTGATCAAACTCAGCCAGGATCTGGAGAAGAAGAGTGAGATGCTTCGCCATCTCGCCACGACCGATGCGCTGACCGGCTTGATCAATCGTTTCCAATTTCAAGAGAAATTGAGGGAAAGAGTCGCGCACGCCCGTGCCGCAGCGGAACCGATGGCGCTTTTCTTGCTTGATATGGATGGATTCAAGGAGATCAACGACACTTTGGGCCACCCGCTGGGCGACAAGACGCTCGTGGAAATTGCCTCCCGTTTGAGCAGCGCATTTGCGGACCGTTCCGACGTCGCACGCCTCGGCGGAGATGAATTCTGCATCATTTACCCGCAACTTCGCGACCGTGACCAGGCCGAATCGATAGCCGCGGATATCTGCCAGGTGCTGGCGCGACGATACGCCGTGGCAGAATCGGAGTTCGCCCTGGGCGTTAGCGTGGGCTACGCGCTCTGTCCGGACCACACCGAAACGGACAACGAGTTGCTGGCTTTTGCCGACACGGCGATGTTCCACGCCAAGGAACATCGGCTGGGGCACGCGTGCTACGAGGCGGAGATGACGAATCACCTGGTCGAGTACCGGAAGACGCAGGAGCACCTCTCGCGCGCCCTGGAACGAAACGAGTTCTTCCTGCTGTATCAGCCGCAAGTTGACGTGCAGACCGAAGAGGTCACCGGCGTTGAGGCGCTGCTGCGATGGCGACACGACGGCGAACTGATACGCGCCGCAGCGCTTCGTTCAGCTGCTCGAAGAAAGCCGGGAGATCATTCCGGTGGGCAAGTGGATCGTCCATGAAGCCTGCAGGCAGCTCGCCGAGTGGACCAGCGCGGGCTACGACATCAAGGTCTCCGTCAACATCAGCACCGTCCAGTTCAAGGATGAAGAGTTCTGCCAGAGCATCGTTGATTCGATCGAGGAGTGGCGCGTCGATCCAGGCAGGCTGGATCTTGAAGTCACCGAAGGTCTGCTGATCGACGACATCGAGCAGGCGGTGAGGCGGCTCAAAATCATCAAGAAAATGGGCGTCAGTATCAGCATCGACGATTTCGGCACCGGGTATTCATCGTTCGCCTATTTGCGCCAGCTTCCCCTGGATCGCCTCAAGATCGACCGCGCATTTATCAAAGACATTCCGGAGGCGGACGACGGTCAGATCGCCTCGACGGTGATCGTGCTTGCCAAGGCGCTAGGGCTCAAGGTCCTCGCGGAGGGAGTGGAAACCGCGGACCAGCTTGCGTTCCTCAAGGAGCGCGACTGCGACGAGTACCAAGGCTTCTATCTCAGTCGGCCCGTCTCGGCCGCGCAAGTCGTCGAGCACTTCAGCCAACGCGCATCCTGCCTGACCGTCTAGGCTTCGCGCGACCGCGCCGCAGAACCCCTGCGACCGGCGCAGAGTCGCTGCACCGCAGAACCCCTGCGATCGTCTCAGGACTACTGCGGAAATAGAATTCCTGCGAGTTTTGTCCAAAAAGTCTTGAGTACGACAGCGGCGCTTTGCTAAAATGCGGGCTGCTTTTTCCACCGCGATTCTAGTCACCGAGGGAGCCGCGCATGCGTGACGACACTCTTCAACGAGTTGTGGATTGTATAGCAGCTACGACTCGTTATCCCACAGAACTTCTCACTACCGATGCGGAGTTGGAGAACGGACTTGGCATTGACTCCGTGAAGCGGGTTGAGATTATCGCAGCCCTGGGCGAGAAGTTTGGACTTGATTTAACGGCTCGAGCCGCCGCCTCACCGGCCCGCACAATCGCGGACATCGCAGAACTCGTCGATGGTCTGCTGGAGAAGAAAAACGGCAAGGCAGTGCAACCCGTGCAGGACATTCGCGAAGCGGAACCGCCGCGCGTCCGCACCGCCGCCGTAGCCGGCGCCGTCCGAGCATCGATGCCGCAACCGGTTCCAGCGCCGCATTATCCGAACGACGCCGGCGAAGGGAAGATGGCGGCAGCCGCAAAGTCGCTGAGTGGCCGCGTGGCCTTGGTGACTGGCTCGGGGCGAGGCATCGGCCGAACGGTCGCCCGCCTGCTGGCCCGCCGCGGCGCAACGGTCATCGTGAATTCCTTTCACTCTCGCGAGCAAGGGGAGCAAACGGCAGCCGATATCGACGCCGAAGGCGGACGGGCCGTCCATATCTGGGGCTCGGTCGCTAACCCGGACCATGTCGATGAGATGTTCAGGCAGGTCGAAAAGCAGTTTGGGCTCGACATACTTGTGTGCAACGCGTCGGATGGCCGGATCGGGCCTTTCCTGGAGCTCACGCCGGAAGATTGGCAACGTGCATTTCGAACCAACGTCGCAGGGCATCATCAATGCGCAGTCCGGGCGGCCGAGTTGATGCGTCCTCGCGGCGGCGGCTCGATTGTAACCATGTCCGCGGTGGGCGCCCATCAATTCATTGACGGCTTGGGCTGTCAAGGGGTGGTCAAAGCGGCGGTCGAATCGCTGACCCGCTATCTTGCTTGTGCACTGGGCCCCAGCGGCATCCGCGTGAACTGTGTCGCGGGTGGCCCCGTCTATGGCGAGTTGTTGGCGAAGTTTCCCGAAGCGCGCGTTTCCCAGAGCCACTGGGAATCGATGACGCCGGACGGGGAACTGTGCACTCCCATGGATTTGGCTCAGACGATTGCGTTTCTCGTCAGCGACGAGGCGCGGGGAGTAAATGGCGCCGTCTGGATGGTGGACCACGGATTTTCGGCGACGGCGGAGGGACAACTGCAGCAGCGCGTTTCGCGGGTCTTGACCTAGTCACGTTGCTTGCCTGGTCAATTGATGGGGGCCATGAACTGTATGTACTATTATGCTGCGGCATACACGATTCACTTCGACGATACGATGGCTTATGGAAGTCATCACTTCCTTACGTCTTTCAAATTTCAGTGCTTTTCGCGAGAGTCATTCCTCTTCGGCGAGCAGATCTTCGACGTGGCAGGCGTGCGCGAAGCCCTGGACGGCATTCATCTGCTGACGGCGGACGCCTATGCCCGCAATCTCAGCCCTGCCGTGCTTGGCGACCGCGTCGCCATCCTGCTGACAATCGAGGAGTGGCAGCGGGCAAGCAATAGATTCTGCTATCGCGTGATCGGCCGCCAGGGAACCCCGATCTGCGCCGGATTCCAGTCCTTGATCTGCGCCGACGCCCGCACCGGCAGGCCGATTCCCTTGCCTGCGCCCTTGTGGGACGCCATGGAAAAGATGAGAGGCATTGAGGAGCCCCTGGCGTCCGAATCGTTTCGCGAAAAAGTCCTGGCCGGCGGAAGCAAGGTCGAATCCCTGTTCGGCGCGGCGGAGCGGAACACGGCCGTGCACTATCTTGCCGAGCGCTACCCCAGTCCCAAGGTGATACCGGCCGCTCAACCGGCGACGGTTGTCGCCGACGGTCCCACAGAGGACGTTGCTTTGCCGGAGCCCGCGCCGCTGGAGGCATGGGTGTTTGCCGGGCAAGGGGCATTCGATGCGGAATTACTGAGCGAACGGGTGGCGGCCTACGAGCGGTCTGACCCGTCGGCTCGGCGGGAACTCGACCAATGCGCGGCCATCGCGCAGGAACTCCTCGGCGGCGATGCCCAGGCGATTGTCGGCGGCAGGGGCGCGGCCTGCTCGGCAGCCGTGGATGCAACGCCCGGGTTGTCGCAATTTGCGATCCACTTGCAGAACGTGCTGGGCGCCTGCCTGAGGCAGTCTCGCGGCAATGCCCCCGGCGTCTTGATGGGGCACAGTTTCGGAGAGATCGCCGCGTTCGGCGTCGCCGGCTGCTTCGACTTGCCCACCGGCGTCCGCATCGTTTGCGAGCGCGTGCGGGCAGTCTCCGAGCATGCGCCGCCAGACGGAGGGCTGGTGGCGGTTATGGCCGATCGGGCGACGGTCATGACGGAAACGGCATTACATGGCCTTGCGCAAGTCGTGGTCGCCGGACGGAACCACGAGCGGCAAACCGTGGTTTCAGGGCCGCGCGACGAGTTGGAGCGGCTGCGCGACTGCTTGCGAAGGATCGATATCCAATCCGTTGCCATTCCCACGCCGACGTCGTTTCATCATCCTCGCTTGCGTTCGGCGGCGCTGGCATGGCTCGAGCGTCTCAAGGCCTTGCCGCTCAAGGAGCCTTCGCGCGCGCTCTACTCGTCCATCGGTCGTCGATTCATTTCGCCGCATGAGGACATCGCGGTCCTATTGGCAAGCCAGATGCTTCGGCCCTTCGATTTCCAGGGGGGAATCTCCGACGTGACGGAGGCGGGCGTGACGAAATTCGTGGACTGCGGATCGTCCGGGTCGCTGGCGAAGATCATCGCGAAGGCGGGAGCCGAGGGCCTTGATGTGAGCTGCATCGGCAAGACCGACGACGGCGGGCCCGCCGCGGCGCGCTCTCCCGGACCGTCAGGCGCCAGCCGCCCCGATAGTCCGCCGGACCGCGGCCAAGGCCCGGAGCGCAGAGCCGACCCCACACCGGCGGAACAGCCCAGCGGTGAAAGACTCGCTGCTCCGCCCGTGGCGATTGTCGGGCAGGGATGTATTCTGCCGGCGGGCGTCTCGTCTCCCGGACAACTCTTTGCGGCCATCATGGAGCAGCGCAACGGCATCGTTGACCAGCGACGTTTCGATCCGCACTGGGATGAGGATTTCTATTCCGCAAAGCTCGTCCCCGATCGCTCAACCTCCTGCCTCGGAGGCTCCATCGAAGACCGCGAGATAGTTGCCCCCAGCGGAATCGAGCAGGCCGTCTTTAATCGATTCTCGCGGACGCAGCGTCTGCTGTGCATCGCCCTGGCGCCCTGCGTTGAATCGGCAAAGGACGGCGATCGCGTAATGTGCATTATCGGCGCGACAGCAGACGGTTTCGAAGATCAGGATGCCGTGTCGTCCTTGCATTTCGCCGGAATTGATCCCGCCAGTCGCGTCGTCCAAGAGCGGATGAATACATCCCGTTCGGCATTTCAGGAGCCGTTCGACGCCGTCCGGGAGGTGATCGACCAGATGGTTCGCCCCGGACTGGAGATCATCTTGATCGACGCGGCGTGCGCGTCTTCTTTGTATGCAGTGGCCCTCGGCGTGCACGCACTCGAAACCAACCGGGCGGACGCAGTGATCGCCGGCGGGGTCTTCTGTCCGGGGCCGGGAAATGGCTGCCTGTTTTCCCAATTTCGAGGCACGACTTCGACCGGTTGCCGGCCCTTTGACGCGAATGCCGACGGCGTTGTTTTCTCGGAAGGGGCTGCGGTAGTGGCCCTCCGGAGAGTTGCCGATGCCGAGCGGTTGGGATTGCCCATCGCAGCGGTGGTGCGCGGTGTGGGGCTTTCCAGCGATGGCCGGAGCCCGGCAGCCAACGTACCGCAAACCCGCGGACAGTTGTTGGCCTTGGAGCGCTGCTACCGGACCTACGGCATCGATCCCGCGTCCGTGCACGCCATCGAGGGACATGGCACCTCGACTCCCGTCGGCGACAGCACGGAAGTTGAGACCCTGCGGCAGTTCTTCTCCGGTCGCGTGCCGCAACCGATCATGTTGCACAGCCTGAAAGGGTTGCTTGGCCACGCCGGCTGGGCGGCCGGAACCGCATCGATCATCGCGGCTTCCGAGTACCTGCGGAACGGTGTCTTTCCGGCGCAGGCCAATCATCGCGATCCGTCGGAAACCTTGGCTCGTTCCGCCGCGGCGCTGATCGTGCCGAAACAGGCCTGCGCGTTGCCGCCCCGGTGGCACCGAATTGCGATCGATGGTTTCGGCTTTGGCGGCTCGAATGCCCACGTCGTGCTGGACAGCTACGCGGGACCGACGCCAGCCGGGTCGGAGGCGAGGGACACGCTGGCCGCCGCGCAGGGTGATGACCTGGTATGCGTCGCCGCGTACGAGGTGGCTCCGACGCTTTCGACGGAAAATGGCTTGCGGTTCGATCGACAACGCGTGAGTCTGCCGAAACGGCACGTGTTGCTGCCCGACCTCGTGGACGACATGGATATCAGCCAGAAGCTGGCCATATTGCTGGTCGATGGGGTAATTGCGAAGCTGCCCCGTTGTGATGCGGCGCTGCGGCGCGAAACCAGCGTAGTGCTGTCGCACAGCGGCA
The DNA here is from genome assembly GCA_963709175.1 of uncultured Planctomycetia bacterium. Classification (GTDB taxonomy): domain Bacteria; phylum Planctomycetota; class Planctomycetia; order Pirellulales; family Thermoguttaceae; genus JANXQG01. Next base: position 30,205 of record CAVPVK010000014.1, on the reverse strand, counting down.
AAACCGAGCGCGGGGTGGGGGCAACGCTGCGAGTTCTCAATCCGCGGTTGCGTCGGCAGTTTGCCGGGCTCGATCATGTCATCGAATCGCTGGCAGTCGCCAGCGATTCCGTGAGACCTTCGGGGCCGTACACGCTGCAGTGCATGATGCCGAACGTGGCCGCGGGCCGGGCCGCGCTGCAGCTGGATCTGAATGGTCCGAACTTCGTTGTCGACGCGGGCGTCTCTCTCTTGAGGCCGCCGCGACCTCAGCCTCTTTATTGCTGCGTGCTGGAGATCGCGGCGCTACGAAGCTTGTAATCGTTGCCGCGATCAACGCCAACCCGTGGCGCGTCCCTTATCGGGGCTCTCCATTGCCGTCGGACGAATCTGCGGCGGCCTTCGCGGTTACCTCGCGTCGTCACGCCCAGGAATTGGGGCTGACTGTCATCGCGCCCATGGAGGAGCTTATCGCGATGGGTTGCAAGTGCGCCGATGGCGAAAGCCCTGCAACGACGACTGCGCAGAAGGCGCGCGAAAGTGCTCGACCAGCTCCGCGCGCCTGCAACCGCCGATCCGCCTGCGCTCGCCAGGTCGAACGCCGCTTCGCCGACGGCAAAGGAGTTCCCCATCCATGTTCCCCTATGGATCGAAGCTCCTGCCGAAGACCACGGCACAGACTCGCGGAACGGCCATGCGACGGCGATCGTGGCGATCGTTCCGGCGCAGCCGCATCTTATCGCGGAGATTGCCATAACGTTGCCGAAGTACGCACAACGCTTCCGGATCGTCGTTGTCGGGGACGCCGCATCGGAGGTCGTCTCGCACGTCGACGGCCCGCACGTGACCGCCGTCGACTTGGCGGACGAGAGCTCGATCGACACCGCACTTGCCGGGATCGATCGTTTTGACGCGGACGTCATTCTCGCGATCGAGTCGATTGCTACGTGGGACCGGGGCGATAGTCTCGCCAGGCTGGCAAAAGACAATAGTCTCTGCGAGCTGTTGTTCCTCGTCGCCCAGCGCAACACAGCGCGATTGCGCGCGGTGAACTCGAGTTGCGGGGGCTGTTTCTCAACGGGTGGAATTGTGCGGTGCATCCGGCCACGGGCCCCGTCACGGGATTACTCAAGGCAATAGCCCGCGAAATCGCCGGCGCTCGCGTCGGAGTCATTTGCACGCGAGGCCGAACGCTGGGCGAGGCCATGGAATGTGTGCTGACTGAGCGATCCCAGCAGCGTCCCGAACTGGAAGTCGCTTACGACGCCGCGAGGCGGCTCGCGCGGCGGCTGCGGGAAGCGCGCCACGTGGCCAAGGCGGCTGCGCAGGTCGAACTGGACTCCCATTCCGTCGTTGTCGCTACCGGCGGCGCCGAGGAGTAACCGCCGTCCTCTTGGACGCGCTGCTCAAGGACTATCGCTGCACCGTTGTGGCGCTGGGGAGGAGTTCGCAGGAGGCCGGTCCCGCAAACGAGGACGACCCGCAAGTCGAACGAGACTTCTACACCGGGTTCATGCGGCAACATCCGGGCGCCTCAGCAGCGGAAATGAAGCGCGAATTCGCCAAGACGCGGGCTTGCTGGGAAGCACATCGCACGATCCGGCGACTTTCCGCCCTGGGCGGTCGAGTGGAGTACATGGTCGCCGACGTGACCGATCGTGACCAGGTTGCCAGCGCCATTCGGCAAATCGCCTCGAAGTACGGCCGGATTGATCTGCTGGTGCATGGCGCAGGTGTCCAGACATCAACGCGTCTGGAAAATCGCCGCCTGGCCGAATTCCGGCGAACGTTTTCCGTCAAGGTAGGAGGACTGCAAAATCTCATCGACCAGTGCCGCATCCAACTCGGAAAGACGGTGGCCACACACATGCTTACATCGGCATACAGCGTTTTCGGCAACGATGGACAACACGACTACGGTGCAGCGAATGAGACGCTGGATCGACTTTGCGGAATGCCTCTCGTCCCCGGCGATGCGAAGTGGTCGAGTATTGCCTGGCTGGCGTGGGACGGCATCGGGATGACGCGCGGCAGCGAGTACGACGCGCTTTCGAAACGGCGGGGCCTGTCCGGATTGACGGCAGAACGCGGCCAGGAGCTGTTCCGCAGGGTCATTGCCGGGCGGACCAACGCCACTATCAACGTGCCGTTGTCGGTCGCGGAACATGCCAGGTATGAAGTCATGACCATTCCGCCGCCGCAAGGAGACGCCAGAGGTCGCATACTCGAACGGCGCGTTGATTTGTCAAAGATCGATTTCCTTTCCTGTCACAAGGTCCGCGGCGTTCCCACGCTTCCCGGTGCTTGGATACTGGACCTCATGGTGACAACCGGACTGGAACTCTGGCAGGGCGCTGCCGACATGAGTTCGGCGACCGTTCGGTGCGCCAGCTTCCATCGGTTTGTAAGGTCCGCGGAAAACGAGCGCAATCTGCGCGTTGTTGCCCAGTTGCTCGGCGATCGGATCGCCGTTTGGATGATCGGCGACATCTGTCGTCCCGGCGGGCCGGTGCTGTCGAAAGACGTCGAGTTCGCTCAGGCGATTCTGTCTTTCGAGCACGTGACCGGGGGAATGCACCGGCCGCAGCAGGGCGGCAACGGTCGCGGTGGCGACCAGCGCCTGCGCGATCCCTACTGCGGCGGACAATGCGAAGACATTGTGTTGTCCGGTCCGTTCGATTGCTTGCGCGACATAGCAATCGGGGCGGCTGGCCGTCGTGCCCGTTTTTTCCCCGGCCAACCCCTGATCGCTTCGAACAGCATACCGGCCCTCGCGCTGGACGCGGCGTTGCGTCTGGGAGCGATGTACGCCGTCCATGGAAAGACCGATCTTTACGTGCCAGTGCGAATTGGGCGTTTGGTGGTTCCCGTCGGATCGCAGGCGAGATCGTTTTCGGCGTCGCCGCGCGAGATTCGCACAACCGCGCCGAAAATCGAGAATGGTTACGTGCGGTGGGATCAATCCGCAGTGCTCGATGAAAATGGTGTTGCCGTGCTTCTGGTCGAGGATGCGTACGCGTCACGACTTTGACGGCAGTTTCATATGACCGGCAACAGTAAATGTCAGCATTGGCTGAGCCGTTGCTTGGGGGCTCGTAAAGCAGGGCATGCGTCCTCTTCCAGCCATTGCGGAATAGTGTCCTTGAAGGGCGAGCCCTGCTGCACCAGCCTCCAAAGCGCCCGTCGGCGTTGCCAGCCTATCGCATGCGAAAATCGATCTCCGCCGGCGGCGGGAAGTCCCGCATGAGCTTCTCTTTCTCGGCCGGCGTCAGTTTGCGGCCGGCGCGGCCCTCGGCCTCCTTGGTAAGCGAGGCGAACCACAGATCGCTGAGACTGAGCTCCCCTTCTCGAAGCGTGGCGAACTCCCGCTGCAGCAACCGACGCACCATAGCAAACTCACCGCGTTCCAGCGCGACCTGCGCCTTCAACAACGTGATCCGTTCGTGGACGGCGACTGCTGCCGGCAAGGATTTTGCAAACGCATCGAAGGCGTGATAATCCTTGATGCGAACCAGGAACTCGCCGATTTCGATCGCCAGGTTCGGATCGTCTCCGCAGAACGACCAGGCCCGCAGGTAGTCTGCCCGCGCAGCTTCGAGATCGCCGGCGTACGAGCGGTACGCGGCCAGACAGCGGTGGGCCGCCGCGTTGTCCTTTAGCGCCAGCGACGAACGGAAGTGCTCGCATGCCTTCGCAAAGGCGCCCCTTTCCAGTTCCCCAACCCCCAAATGCAACTCGTGCAGCCAAGTGGGACCGTGCGCTCGTGCGGACTCCCGCAAGACATCCATCCAGCCGTCCGACACGTTGAAACTGCACGGCAATTTGTTCAAGGTCTCCCGCGAAAACGTGCCGACAAAGAGCAAATCGGCCCATGGCCGCTCCTCTTCACCCGAGACGGCCTCGAAGGCCAGTCCCGGGCTGATCCTTCGCCCGGTTCGCTTTTCGTATAACCAGCCCCAGCCGGCCCCACGATGAAGCAGTCTCTCGACCGGCGACAGGGACTGCGCTGTCAGGAAGCCGTCCATTTCCTTGAGCGCCGCGTCGGGCACGCGGCTATCGACCACTTTGCCCGCGGCCGAGGAGGCCGCCGCATAGTTGGCGTCGTGCGCCGCGTCGGGATCCATCGCGAAAGGACTGATGCACTCGGTCCACTGGATGCTCGCGTCGGCCGGCAGGGGACGATCCTGGAGCTGGGTCGGCGTCACGCCGCCCTGGATCTCGATATAGTCGCCTTTGCCCGTTTCGCTGAGGAACTCCATCCAGCGTTTGCCGCCGCGACCGGTGCCCCAGGTGAAGAGCTTGCGACCGAAAAGCGTCGGCGTAGAAACATGGCTAATCCCATGGCCCTGGCCGTCAACACAGACCGACCACGGCTTGCGGTTGCCTGGCTTGCGGAAAAAAACCGACCTGGCGGAGGGGTAGTTCAGCGGGCAACTGCCGTCGAAACCGTCGAAGACCGGAAACGCCAGCCGCGCATTGCCCGACTCTTCGTGCGATAGGGCGTAGTCCACCGGAGCCAGCACGCGCGTGCCGGGAACGAGCGGAACGGCGAGATTCGTCCACCAGTAGAAGCGCACGTCGTGGTGGCCGGGATTGATGGCTTTGACGTGGATCCATAGCCGGTCGTCGCGGAAGGGCAGGAACACGTCCACCTGCCAGGTCGTTTCCCGCGCACGATCGAACTCGTAAAGCCGCAGCAGGGGCCCGCGCGAGGTCCGCACCGTGCCGGCGAAAATCGGACTGCACGTCAGCAGGCTGTGGCCATAGAGCGGCCCATTCCACTCGACGCCGCCGGAGAACCAGGCGTTGCGGATGGCGAGGTTGGCGAACTGCAAGACGGGGTTATCGAAGAGCAGCTCGCGCCGCCCCCGCTTGTCGTAGAGCGAGATCATCCGTCCGCCGAGCGACGGGTAGAAGGTTGCACGGAGGGCCGCATTCTCCATCTGGATGGTTGGCAGGCTCCCGCTCCGCCGTTGCCGCGAATAATTGTCCTGCACGAGGTAGGGCAACAGCGGCACCGTAGCATCGCTAAACGTTCCCGCACGATCCTCTTCACTGAGATCGGCCGCCGTGTGGACCGGCGATGGTTCGCTCTGGAAGCGGAAATGCGGCCAGGGATTGTTCGGTCCCAAAGGTGCGATTGGCAGCGTTCGGGCGGCTACGGTCACCTTGGTCGGCTCGGCTGCGGCGCCACCGGCCTCCGCACCGTTCAGGACCGATCCGCACGACACGATGGGCAGCAGGAGGGCCGCGTCAAGTAATAGCGCGAGTTGGTTGCAGCGGTTCATAGCGTTTTATTGGACGTTGATAACAGGCCAAGCGATCGGACAAGCGTGTCGGTTTTCATGAGCTGGACTCCTGGCGGAAGCCCAGGTACCGTAATGGGACCGGCTCGCCTTTGACGGCGAGCGCAGGCCCACCGTGAATGCTCTGCGGCCGATTTCGGTGGGCCTGCGCTTGCTACGGATCTGGTAAAAAAGCAACTTCCTGATTTGATGGTTGGACGCCACCGGCCGGGTGCCCTCTGGGTGCGGTGGTGGGCGGCCCTCGGTGTGTAGCAACGAGCGTAAATATCCACTGGGCAAGCCAGTGGCATCAAATCCGGAAGTTACTCTCCGGCTGCTCCTACGCAAACTGGTCTCACCCTATGGCTTTTGTCCATTTCTGCCGAACGCACTATCCGAAGCCCAGTTTACCTGACGAGCGGGCCAATGGCGAGCAACTCAATCGCCGAATCGCCGACAGACCGCCCTTATCGATCGCTTGTTGGCTTGGGGCCATCGCCGGCCCCCGCGCCTTCATGAGCCTTATCTAGTTGGGACTTGTCGTCGGCCGGGAGCTTCCGCGGAGGTTCCGTCGGCTTTACGGGCTGCTTCGCCTCGTTCAAGGCACGTTCCACGGCCGCCTTGATCTTGTCGTCCTGCTGTTTGAACCTCTCTTGAAACTCCTCGGCCCGTTTCGCCTTTTCCAGAGCGTCCGCCTTGGCCTGGGCGTCGTGCTTCAGCCGCTCGGCGGCCTCGGCCTTTGCCATCGCCGCGCGGAATGCGGCCGTGTAGCCCTCCAGCTTCACTTTGGTGCCATGTTCATCCACGGACGCGAGACTAGCGAGGACCAGGTCGTGATTCGCCGATTCGAAGGAGAGCGTCAATGACTTTCCCGCGGCAGTCTCGCGCGGCGGGGCCGGGAAGCCGATTTCCCGCATCGCCGTACGATAGAAGTTGGCCGTGGCCGCCGGGTCGCGCGGAACCTCGCACATCAGGATCCACCGCGAGTCGTCGATCTCGATATGCCGGGCATCGGCAGGTGCCGGCAAGTCGCGCGCCAAAGTTGTCACGATGTACTGCACGGCGCTCTTGGTGGGCTGCGTCGCCGGCTTGCTTACCGATACGTGCAGGTTGTACGCCTTTCTGCGGAAGAGCAGATCGCAGGCGTCGGCCCGATCCGCTTTCTGAGTGAAGGCCCGGTCGTATTCCTGCCAGCCATCGGCCTTCAGCAGCCGCCGCAAGCTGACGGCCGTCTCGTCGACTTTTGCATTAGTGAAATAGAGCGAACTGAACTGGCTGCTGTACTGGTCCTCGGCGCCGGCAACCCGCGGAAGACTGCGTGTGTCCAGGTTTCCCACATGGTGGATCTCCAGGCCGGTTTCCTTTCCCTCGCCGGGCATGGCCGTCAGCATCAGGAGATAGCCGTCTTTACCCACGCTCAACTGGGCAAACGACTCGGTGATGTTCTCCGCAGTCTTGGGGTCTGTCGGTTTCCACCCGAGGGCATCGAGCTTGGCGAGATAGAGATTCACCGCGGCGGGCACCGCCAACGGCATCGTTACGTGCAAGTGGGTCGGGGACTGTTCGGTAATCGTCGCGCCCGCCGGAGGAGCCAGCTTGTTCCAATCGAGCGCCTGGACGAACTCGCAGGCATTGGCCAGGTTTGCCGGGATGGCGGGCGGTGCCGCGGAGAACGCAGAACTTGTTCTGCTTGCCGACTCGGCAGTCGTTGCCGCGGTTCTAGCCGTGGTTGCGCGGTTGCCGTCCGTCGCCGACGTTGCGGTGGATTCCTTGGCCGATGGATCCGGTTTTTCGCTTCGACCCGCCGGATTGCATCCCGCGACAAAGAGCGCTAAGACATACGACATGCAGGCAAACAAAGGCTTTTTGCGCCGCATCAAGCGGTAGCCGACAAGACCGACAACGCCCGCGATAACGAGGGCGAGGGTCGTCGGTTCAGGTACGGGCACGACCGCAAGCCCAGGCGAAGTCGTGGCCAGCGCGGCGACCGCCATCGGATCGAAAATGAACACTCCGCTAGCGCCGATGGTCAAGCTCGTCTCGTCCGGCAAGGCGCCTGGGTTGGTCACTTCCAGCGTGCCCGCAGTCACGAACGTGCCGCCCGAGTAGCTGTCACTGCCGCTGATGATCAGCATGCCGCCGCTGCCGCTCATCGTCAGCGAAAAGGCCTCGCCGTTGTCCGTAATGCTGCTGGCCGTGCCGAAGCTGAGTGTCCAGCCATGCGTGCCACCACTGGTAACCACAAGGTTATCGACCAGGATGACCGGGGCATTGATGGCATGGGTGCCGTCAGTCACCGCGATCGTGGCGCCGCTGCCCGCGTTATCCATCGCCAGAGTATTGCTTCCCGTTCCGCTGAGCGTGTAGCCGACCGTGCCGCTGGCGGAATTGCCCAGAACCAGCGAGCCAACCGTCTGTGGAGAGTCGAGCGTAACGGTCAGCGCAGCCGTCGTGGAGGCATTGATCACCGCCCCGGCGGCAATGCCGGCAGGCACGGCGCCGTTGCTCCAGTTGCCCGCGTTGCTCCAACTGCCGCTCACGGCGGCAGCCCAAGTAGAGGGTGAGGACGATCCGGAAACGACGGCCACGCTCGTAACCACGATGAAGCTGCTGTTATTATAGATCGGCACGTCCGTGAACGGTCCGCCATCGGCGCCATCGATGGCATAGTTCGGGTCAAAGTACTGGTTCAGGTTGTACGTCGGCAAGCCGTCGATGGCGTCGATGAGTTGCATGCCTTCGCCAAGTACCTGGCCAAAGACGGTAAAGCCTCCATTCTGATTGTCGAGATTGGAGGAGTTGTCTGCGACATTGAAGAACCACTGGTTCGTCGCGCTATTCGGATCGCCGCCGAGCTTAGCCATGGCGATCGTGCCGGCCACGTTCGGCCGACTGGGGCTGAATTCGTTTGGGATCGGACCGTACGACGCCAAGGGGTTGAGCGCCGTAACGTTGCCTGTGGAATCCGACACCGGCGTGTAGCCGCCGCCTTGCACGATGAAGTCCGAAACCGCGCGATGAATGATCGTGTCGTCATAGACATTATTAGTGACGTAACTGAGAAAGTTGGCGACGGTTTGGGGCGCCTGACTGTCGAAGAGCCCGACCTGGACGTAATCAATATACTGGCCGCTCGAGTCCGTTATGCCGCCGCTGAAATTGAACTGGACAATCGTATTTGCCCTGGCCGCACCGGCCATGACGCATGCGCACGCCACTGCGGCCGACGACATGAACCTCCTCACCAATGGTCCACCGGTTAACAACGCCACCTCCCGACATAATATGGGTTTCTGCGACTTATCCTACTATATATTAAGGGTATTCCCTAGGCAAACGGATCAATCCCGATTGCACTTCAAGTGCCCAACGGGCCACTACCTCAACGGCAAACAGGATCGCAAAGCCAGTTGACACGGCTTCCATCGCCTCGACCAAAGTCGCGGAAATCTCGCTGGAACGGTGCTTTTGGCAGTCGACCTCGGCGGCCAGGGTGCCGTGCCACCGGGCTGCGGTGAGCTGGTGAGCTTGAGCACGCTTGACAATGCCAGCAGGAGCAATAAGAATCGGCTGCACGAGGCGAACTCCAAAGAAGGACCAATCCCATGACGACAAGAACAAATCGTCCCGCGAAATGCGAGGCAAAGACAACCCGACGTACCTTCCTGGGCCGCGCGGCTCTGGCCGCCGCGACCGTTTCCGTCATACCGCGACACGTTCTGGGCGGAAATGCGAAGCTATCGGCCAACGAGAAGCTCAATATCGCGGGCATCGGCGTTGGCGGGCAAGGGGCCGGCGACCTGCGGGAAATGCAGAGCGAAAACATCGTGGCCCTCTGCGACGTGGACTGGAAGTACGCCGCGCACACTTTCCGAGACTATCCCAAGGCCGAGGTCTTCAAAGACTACCGCGTGATGCTGGAAAAACGCAGGGATATCGACGCGGTGATGATCGCCACGCCCGATCACATGCACGCGCCGATAGCCCTGGCGGCGCTGCGGGCCGGCAAGCACGTCTACGTGGAAAAACCGATGGCCCACAGCATTGAAGAAGCCCGCGTAATGACCCGCGTGGCGAAAGAAACCGGCCTGGTGACGCAAATGGGCAACAACGGTCACGCCGGCGAAGGGCTGCGCTTGATCCGCGAGTGGATCCAGGGCGGCGTCATCGGCCCGGTCCGCGAGATCCACTGCTGGAGCGACCGGCCGGGCACGTTCTGGAAACAGGACCTGGACCGCCCCAAGGAGACGCATCCCGTGCCGCCCGATCTGGATTGGAACTTGTGGCTGGGCGGGGCACCGGAGCGGCCCTACAACCGCGTGTACTTGCCAGTGTCGTGGCGCGGCTGGTTCGATTTCGGCACCGGCGCCCTCGGCGACATGGCCATCCACAACATGGACCCCGCCTTCTACGCGCTGGATCTCGGCGCACCCGCAGCTACCGAGGCCCGCACCAGCCCCTTGAAGAAGGAATCGTATCCGGCGTGGACGATCATCACCTATGAGTTTGCCGCCAAGGGTGACCGCCCGGCAGTGAAACTCGTGTGGTACGACGGCGGCCAGCAGCCTCCGCGGCCCGCGGGGCTGGAGGCGGATCGCAAGCTGGGCGACAATGGCATCTATTTTGTCGGTGATCGCGGCATCATGCTCTGCGGCGGTTGGTCGGGTCCACCGCGGCTAGTGCCCGAGAGCAAAATGCGAGACCTTGTGCGGCCTCCCAAGACCATCGCCCGTTCGATCGGTCATCGGGCTGAGTGGATCCAGGCCTGCAAGCAGCGGAAGCCCGGAGACGCCAAGGCCGGGTTTGACTATTCGGGTCCGTTCACCGAGTCTCTCTTAGTGGGAAACCTGGCAGTCCGTTTGCAGAGGCGGATCGAGTGGGACAGCGCGTCGATGAAGGCCACCAATGCCCCCGCGGCCGATGCGCTCATTCGCAAAGTTTACCGCGATGGATTTGGAATCTGAGAAACGGATCACTGCACCGCTCCCTACGGCCGGTTGATGATCTGGAAATTGCGCGGGTCCGCCGACCTCCGGGAAGGCAACTTGTATTCCCGCGCCCAGACCTGCCCGTCTTTCTCAAATAGAGCCATCAGCGCCCCAGCTAGCCTTCTCCCCGAGGGAGCAGCGACCATGGAGCTGCGTCAAACCGGGTAAAACGCGCGGAGATTGCGGCGCAAAAGGCGGCCCAGTGGCCCTACGATCCGGAAATCCGTTCTATTTTCTTCCGCGGGTCAAAGCCGAACGATCCTCCTAACCGAGAATAAGGTAGTGTCGGACGCCGACCAAGGCAGAGCGAAGCAAGAACTTGGGTGCGATCGAAAGGGAAAGGATTCCGCAAATGGACAGACGACAATTCATCCGTGCCAGCGCTTGGGGACTCGTGGGCTTGGGTACCTGCGCGGAGCTCGGCTGCCGCGGCAACCAGACCGCCGAGGTCGAGAAGCCGGGCGATAAGCCCGTGGTCGGCAGCGCCACTGCCGGCGGCGAGACCTGGGGTCCGCTGGTAGACGGCGCCGTCTCGAATCTCCTCGGCCGGCATTGCGGCGGCGTGCAGCCGGCGGGCTACATGCAGGGCGCGCCCGTGAATGGCCCCATGCGGATCTGCTTCCTCGGCGTGGAGAACAAGAGCATCGAGGAGCTGGGCGATTTCCGCGAGATGCTCAACGAGCAGATCGACCAGCGGATCCTGCACTCGGGCACGTTCCAGATGGTCAGCCAGCGCTTCGTCGAGGCCGGCCTGCGGGACGCCAACCTGCGGCCCGATGAGGTCTTCATCCCGCAGAACATGCGGATCCTCATGGCGCGGATGGAGCAAATGCAGCAGTCGTTCGATTTCGTGCTCATCGCCAAGGTGACCTCGGGCACGACGCGGCAGAACGCCAACTACGAGCGCGAATACCTGCTGACGCTGGAAATGGTCAACATCCACAACGGCCAGTACGACAAGGAGTCGGCCACGATCGTCAAGAAGTACAACGTCTCGGCCTGGGCGAAGTTCAAAAGCGCTTTCTAAACAGGGTTGTCATGCGTTATTTGTGCCCATTGATCGTCATCACGCTTTTGCTTGCCGGTTGCGCAACCCACGCCGACCGGCTCCGCGATATCCGCGCGCATTTCTATCAGGGCAGCGTGGAAACGGCGTCCGGGCTGTTGGAAAAGGACGTCGACAACTATCCCCGCGAGGCTGAAGCCTTCAAGCTCGATCGGGCTATCGTCGAACTGGCGGCGGGGCGGCCGCAGGTGGCGGAAAAACTCCTCCGCGAGGCCCGCGACGGATTGGACTATAACTCCCAGGCTAGCCTGGCCGAGAAGGCGGGCTCGATGCTTACCGACGACACCTTTACGGCCTATCCGGGCGAGGACTACGAGAAGGTCCTGGTCCGCGCCATGCTGGCCATAACCAACCTCATGAACGGCGGGGCCGATGCCACGGCCTACGCCCTGCAGTGCAGCGACATGCAGGAGCGGATCATCGCCTCCGGCGGTGAAGGCGACGCGAGAACCCCAAGCTTTCCTACAAGCGGGTCGCCTTGGGCGAGTATATCCACGGGGCCATCAACGAGGCCAGCCGCATCGACTACAACGAGGCTGCGCGGAGTTACATGATGGTCTGCAGTTGGCAGCCCGACTTTCCCTTCGGCCACGACGACATCCAACGGGTGACGCAAGGTCACCACAGCCAGCAGGGTAACGGCGTACTGTACGTTTTCGCGCTGGTGGGCCGCGGGCCCTACAAGGTGGAGGCCGTGGAGAAGGGCGCCACGATCGCCATGTTCGCCGCCAGCGCCGCGGTCAATTGCACGGCCAACCACACCATTCCCCCGTCGGTCGCGCCGATCAAGGTGCCGCGGGTCATCGCCTACCACAATTTCCAGAACACGGTCGTCGTGGGTGCCGACGACCGCGTCGTCGGCACCACCGCCACGATCACCGACGTCAGCCGCCTGGCCGTTGAGCAGTACGAGGCCATTTATCCTCGCGTGGTGGTGCGGGCGGTGCTTCGCCGTGCGGCCAAGGAGGGCATTGTCTATGGGGCGAAAGAGGCCCTCAAGACGCAGAACAACTCCTGGGCCAACCTGGCGATGGACGTCGGCGGCATTGTCTGGGAGGCCGCCGAATCGGCCGATTGCCGTTGCTGGGGACTGCTGCCTGACCGCATCCAGGTGCTGCGGGTGGAACTCCCCGCCGGTGACCACCGCATTCGCATGCAGCCCGAGGGCGGGCTGGGCGGGCTCTATGCCAACCAGACCACGGTGCGGATCGAGCCGGGCCGCAACACCTATTTGCTGGGCGTGTTTGCGGACGGGCACGCGATCGGCAATCTGCTTGCGAGCAACGGGCCGCCGCCGCCAGTGCCGGCCGTGCGGGTGGCAAAGCGATAAAGGGCATTGCTCGCCTTGAGAAACACCTCAGCTCCGAAGCACTTGACCGCGGAGGATACGGAGGGGCGCGGATAAAACGACAATCGCGTCGGCTGGCATTATTTGGCCAGGGCGCACCTCGGGCCGTGCGCCCGGCGGCCGAGCCGGGGGCGCTTACGTTCGATCCAAATTGTCATCCCAGATTGCAGCCCGCTTGGCGGCAAAGGAGCGTGCTTCGCATGCTTCTTCACCGTGAATTAGTGTAACCTACTCGATTTTTACAAATATGTCAACGACCTGGTTCAAACGTATCGAGAGTTATAGCATAGTCTCGTGCGAATAATAGACCACGCGTACTTGTGCCCCCGTATTGGGTTGTGCCATAAAGGGTCGTGGGCGCGGAGGGGGTAATTCGACTTGCTGACGGAGGGCAGTGCCGCCCGCGCAGGCCTTGTCCAGGAAAGAACCTCACTGGTCAGGCGATTGTTCCAGGGCGAGATGGAACAAAGTTTCTTCGTTCATGGCGATCTTCCGCCAGGTTGGTTTTGGACCTCTATTTTTGCAGCCTTTCGCGGAGCCAAGCAGCGAGGTCGTCGGCACGGGTCTTGTCCTCCAATTCGTGGAGCTGTTCGCGACGAGGCGCTCCGCTGGGATCGTTGAAGATCAGCACGGGAGCATAAACGAAGGGGTTTCATTGGGCAATTCCTTCCGAAAGCTACCACTGAGCCGCTCGTCTTTCGTGGCTCTTCGCTGGTTCACCGGTTCATATCCGAGTACCGTCGTACAAGGTAACGTAGGCCTGATATCCGCTGTCGATCGCCATCAGCCCCAGTGGCCGAGGCCCGCATGGGCGGATGACTGGGCTAAAGCACGTGAGCTCTTTTTATCGGTCAGACGCTGAGATTCTCCGCCGCCGCCCGCCGCTCGGTCAAGCTGCCCTTCGTGTCGCCCTCGTCAGAGACGACGGCGAGGACAAGGAAAGGATGCCTGGGGCGTCACTGTCGATCGCCGGCTTCGCGGGTCTCGCTTTCCGTCGCCGCATCGTAGGCCGGCGGGATGGCCGGCTCGTCGATGCGGATCTGGTACAGCGTGCCCGCGAGCCACATCACCATGCCATAGTGTGCGCTGACGCCGAAGTTGCGGCATTCGTCGTATCGGTCCGGCATCCAAGTCGATGTCAATCGCTCGGCCGTGAGCGTCGCCAGTTTGATGCGGTGCCAGAACTGGCCGATGAAGTAGACGTACCCGTCGCCGGGATCTAGGAAGAACGGCTGATCGAAGTAGCTCGTGGCATCCATGCCCTTCACCCAAGGGCGCAGACGCCCGTAAGCTGACCCCGGCGGGGCGGGATTGGCCAAGGGGACTTCGCGCAAAAACTTGCCATCTGGCCACTTCTCCGGGGGCGGCGGCATTAGCCACAGATTCGGCTGCCAGCCCACAAACAACACGCCGTCGTGACTGAAATAGATCCTCTCTTCTCCATGTTGATCAGTCTTGAACTCGCATGAAAATACAGAAACGGCCAGGGTCTTAAGATCGATTTGCAGCGGATGTGCGTGGGTGCGCTCGACTAGGAGCAGCCGCCGCTCCCGCTCTCCTCTCGGTTGGTAGGCGTGCATTCGAAAGACGTTGAAGCCGACTTCGAGCGGTTCCCGCGACGCGGACTGTGACGTGCCGGGCGGCGGCGACTGCTTGGCCTCGAAAAAGACCCGCGCCGCCACGCCGTCGTCTTTTGACCAGGTCAGATCGGCTGCCCATGCCCGCGATGGAAAACTGAACGATCCCAGTGCCAATACGCGGCCGGCCGAAAGCGGATGCAGCAACGGCCCGTTGGCCGACGGCGGCAATCGCGGCTTGCCGTCAATCTTGGCCAAGACCTCGCCGTCCATGCCGACGACCCACACGGTCCCGTCGCGGCGAGCCGCCCAGATCTGGCGGCCGTCCCAAACCGCGCGCTGGAAACAATTCTCGCCGTCGCGGATCAATTCCTCCAGCAGCCCCGCCTTTTTCATTCTGTACAGGCCTCCTCGATGACAGTAGACGTCGGCTCCCGCTCCGCACTGCACGACGTCCATGCCCGCCGCCCCGAAGAGCGGCTTGGCCACCGACTCGGGGTTGCGTTTCTCGACGCTTCCATCCAGCCGCTTGACCGTCAGCGTCACGGGCACAAAACGGACGGCGCCGGTGGTCGTCCGTTCAGTCGATTCGTCCTGCGGCCGACCTATGTGCAGCGACGGTCCTGGGCTGCGCCTTTGGCGGAGATGGGGCGACCGCCGGGCCGAGCGGCGGATTGAACGCCGCCTGGATTCGGGCGCAGAGCCGTTTGGGACCGCTCCACGCAAGGTCGGCGAGTTGCCGCTCTCCCAGCGGCAACACGGAGCGATATTCCTGCTCCAGTTTGTCCATCTCCTGGAGGATGGCTACGGCTCGCTCCCGTCTCAAACGGCCCCCCTTCACTTCTTGCTCAAGGAGCATGTACCGCCCGCGGATCGAACTGATCTTATGGGAACTCGCGGCCAATGCATGGTAAAACATTGTATAATCGTCGGGCATGGCGGCCCGCGGCCCGTATTCCCAAGGCATGCGAGGAAGTTCGACGTGCCGTGCCTGCAAACCGTCGGGAAGGATCTGCGTATAGGCCCGTGCCAGGTCTGCCAAATCTTTGGGCAGTGGATACGATACATCGGCGCGCTGTAAGACTCCGTCGAGGAACATGGATTGCCACATCCGCACGAACTCCGCGTCGGTCCGGTCAGCTTTGGGCTGGTCAACCGGGGGTGGCAAGTTCAAGACCTTCGGCGCGATTTCCAGAAAGAACTTCCGGGCCGGTTTCTGGGCTCGGGCCAACTCCTCCTGGCCGACGCGGTAGTACTGATCGCTAATCTGAATCACGAAACGGGCCGGCGCATAGTTTAGGGATGCCTGCGGCATCAAGTGCAGACACAAGTCCAGGGCCTTTTTTCGGTCGATTTGCCGGTTGCGAATCAAGTATTCGACGTGGTCGAGAGCCTGCAAATACCAATCCACCTTGCGGCCATACACCATCTTGATCGCAGGGCTGCCGGGATATATCTCGCCAGCATCCAGGGACACGCGAGGAGAAACCAAGGCAAGGCACTCATCAACCAACTTCACACGCTGCAAAACCTCGGCAGGTTGGACCAGCAGGGTCGCTTCGCGAAGCTTGACGGCCTGGTCCCAAGCCCCCAGCTCCGTGAACTCGTCGGCCCGGGCGCCCAACCGCGCGACTTGCTCCGCCGCATCCAGGGGTTTCTGGCCTGCGGCCCGGTGGAGGACCGTTTGCGCGAGGTTGCCGGCGATCCATGCCGGTGCGGCGGCCAGCGCCAGCTTCGGCGACTGGATCTTTTGCGTGGAGCTGCCGCCCGTGAGTTGAATGTTCATTATCACTATCGGCGAGGCGGGATCGACGTCGCTCTCCATGCGAAACTCGCCTTCGACAAGCAGGGGAAGGTGACGGTCGCCCAGGTTCCCTCCCGCCAACTCCCGGGAGATGGAGCGCGCCTCTTCCATTTCTAGTACCGCAACGCCCTCCTGGAGCGAGAGGGCCGAGCGCAATAGACCGCCATACCGCCCCTGCATCGCGTCATAGTCATGCGCCAGGTTGCGGCTGATGAAGTCCGATACGCCCAACAACCGCGTTATTCCGCGGGGGTATCGGTCGCAGGTGGCTACGATGACCTTCGCAATTTTGGCGGCGACCTTGTCTTCCGTGTCAAAGGCAAATTCCTGTTCGTGCAGGCGCGCGCCCTGAAGGCACTCGGCGATTATCAGCCGTAACGGCGATTTCGGGTGGGCTCCCACGCGCTGGATCAGGGCCAGAGCGTCGGCCCGCACCTGTTTGCCCAGCTTGAGGCGGCCGAGGACGTTCTCCGCACCCAGCAGTTGCGACAACTCTAATTCGTTCGTGATCGTCGGCAATTCGTTGCGTTCCACCAACTCGAGTCCCCGTAATCCGCTCAGTTCGACGGTCAGCAAATCGCTTAGCCGGGTTTTCTGCACGTCCGAGGAACAGACGATGGCCCATCGCCGCCAAGCTCGCCGGGAATCGTCGGCCACCGGTCCGTCTCTTGGCTTCACCGCGGAAAGCAGCCCAGCGGTTTGGCGGTCAAGATAGTCCGAGTCCGCACGGTTCAAACTCTGCCGCGGCACCGTGATCGTGCCGCCCGTCTCTTTCTTCAAAACCACCGAGCTGTCGCGGATATCAAGCAGGGTTGCGCGGACATGATATTTGCCGTCGGCCGACGTCCAGGTGCGCAACTCCGCAACAGGCTTGGGCGGTTCGGCGGCAGATACCAGACCAATCGCGAACGCCCCGATAAGCAGGAATCCCATTCGCAAGTCAAGCCGTCCTTTAGGAAACATGCCGGTTCCCTTCCTATTCCGGCTCGGGCACAGCGACCTGCGCCGGAGGTTTCGTCGTTTTTCTGACTTTCAGCCCCGTGAACCGCACGACCGTCGGGCTTCGCGGCGCCGGTTCGAGGTTCATGCCGTTCCGCATCGCGTCGAGCTGAGCGTTGGTTATTCCGGCATACCGGCGTTTGAAAAGTCCGCGGTTGACGCACACGCCGAAGGGCATGTCGCCGGACGGCGGATCGTGGTCCAACTCGATGACGAACGGCGGTCTGTCTCGCTGGATCTCAGCGCCCACGGTCGTGGCCACGAGCCCGTTGTAAACTTGAACGTGGAGATCGTCGGAGCGGGCTACTTTGGCAGGGCGGTCATGGGTGTTGTTGTGTGCTGCGCAGCGCACGTAGGCGTGGTTCCCCGAAGGGATGTACGCCGCCTCGCCCGTGTCCTCGGTCACAGCAGGATAGAAGATGCACTCCCAATAACTCTTCACGTGCCGGTAAGACAATATGGCCCCGAAACCGGCCCCGCCGTCGCTTTCGACGACTTCGGCGTGTCCCATCAATTCGAAGTTAGGGTTGATCTTGGCGTGGCACAGCAGCATCGCCGCACAACTGTCTTTAGGGTTCCACGTCCCCACCAGCCGGCCGCGGTCGTCGACGGACCACTGGCCGAAAGTCACCGTCCATCCTGCCAGATCTGCGTCGGGCTGAATCGGTACCCAGTCCCCAGCCGCGAACTTGGCTTCGATTTCGGCCGTTACCAAATGATCGCGAAAGTATGGCCGTGACTTGTCGGTTTGGCCGAGCGTCGCCAGGATCTGCCTGCATGTGCGGGCCGCGTTCTCCGTCTCCCCTGCATCGGCCGCCTTCTCCATTGCCAGGGCTCGCGCCGCCAGTCGACCCGTCATCGCGTAGGTCCGCGCGACCGCGATTTCGGGAGTACGCGTATGGCCCTTGAACACGGTCCGGTCGACTTGATCCCCAGCCCTGTCCAATGCCTTACGGGCGTCCTGAAGGTGATCGGCAAAGTAGCTGAACATCGCCTCCAGGGAGTGATAGTAATGCATGTCCTTATTTCGCGGGTTTTGGGCATTGCCGCGGAAAAACTCGCAAATGTTCGCGTACACGTCGGGCTTGCGCAGGATGCGCAGCTTTGCGTCCGTGAGGCAATATCGTCAATGTAGACCAAGAACCGCCATGGGATTTCGGTATCGTACCGCCCGCTTTTCAGGCATTCGACGGCAAAGGCGTACAGCGCATTCTCGTCCCCCTGCTTGCGCAAATGTGCTGCCATCTCGTCATAGGCGGGAATCCAATCGAACTGTGCTGCCGTCGCGCGCTGAAACCAAAACTGAACCATTTTGTCCGGACCAGCGGCGAGGTCGATGAGAGGCATCATCAGCGCAGCAGGTTCGGGGTAGTTGCGATGCAACAACCAAGCCTTGATAAAGAGTTTCTCCGCGGCCTGCCAGTGGACCCTCGGATCCTGCGGCCGCTCGTGGAGAATCGCTGCAAAGCGGTCGGGATTCCTTGCCCTTATCCCAAGGACGAGTTCCACCTCGCCCATCAAAATGCTAGCCAGCCACGGATCGGCGTCCTTGCGGGCAACCAGACGGATGGCCAGTCGATGGATTCCTCCCGGGACGGGAGCTAGGTCGTCCTGCGTGGATTTAAGCACGAAACGGAGATCGACGCCCTGGTAGTCCGTGGCGCAGGCCGCCGCTTCGAGGCTGTCGAGGATTGCTGCCGTCGCAGTCTTGTCCTCCTGGTTCCCCCCGCGCGTGAGAATGGCAGCCGCTAACGTCGCTACATGGACGGGCGGATAGTGCCGCTGACGCAATTTGTCGAGCGTGTCTGTCGCGGTCTGGACAACGGCAGGGCTCCAGCGCAGCGTCGCCAGTGTGCGGGCGTAAATGCTAAATACCAGCGGATCGTCACACCCCTTCTCGCGCGCCACCGCAGCCAAAGCGTGCAACTGCGCTTCCGACGGTTTGTCGAAGGCCCAGCCGGGCGACGCGTCGCGATAAGCCTCGAAACGTGCGACGGCATCCAGAACGGCTAGGGCCGCCGCGTCCCATGCGGGATCCTTCTTGCCAACCTTAAGATACGCATCGCGGTAGATGCGAGTGCCGTATTCCAGCCGGCACCTGCGAAAGTCGTTGGCCGTGAAAGCGTTTGGGTTGTCTGCGCCCGGGATGTTGGATTTCGAAGTACGGACGGTAAGTGCCGGCTGTGGCACGGTCTGGGCTGGCGGTTGATCGCGGACGCTTTCAGCCGCCGCGCGCTGGGCAAGGTAATCAAGGTCCACTTGGCTCAGCCTCGTGCGCCGCACGGTAACGCGGGTGCCGTTTTCTTTCTCCAGAACCACCGTCTCTTTGCCCGCCTCGACAAGCCGTGCCGGCAGGTGAAATTTTCCGTCGGCTGAAGTCCAAGTGCGCGTTTCCGCGGGAGGCTCGGCGGCCGCGACAGCAAATAGTGCGCCAAACCCAAGAGGCCCCAGGATGAGCAACGTCCACGGCACGTTCAACACGCATCGGCAACGCATACGGGTTCCTTTCGCAAAGCCCAAAGAAATGCCGCCAGCGATTGGAACTCACGCTCGCGGACGAGTCCCCGGGAACTCATGATGGCATGGAGGTATTATCGCCGTCCTGCTGCGAGACTGCAATCCCCTACCAAATGCTTCCCTGTTCGGCAGATTAACCGTAAATGCCCGGCTATCGTCGACGCGTTAGACGCGTTACTAGCCGGCTAGTGTTCCCCGAAACACGATGTTATCATAAAGGCGCAAGGGGCACTCTAAGAGGCCAACTATGAATACCGCCGCAACGCTTTTGCTGGTGATGCTCTCCCGCGAGGGCTATTGGATCGGCGGCCGGACTGAAACGGTCCAAGCCCAATGGAACGTGAAGGAACCAATCGGTGCAGCCACGATTAATTGGCGACTGCGATGCGGCGATGCCCAACTGGCCTCTGGCCGGATCGTCTTGCCGACCAATGAGCCAGCGGTCAAGATCCGGTTGACTCTGCCCGAGGTCCGCGTGCCAACCGAGGTACAACTCGTATTCCGCGCCGAGCAGCGAAAAGGGCAGGCGATCGCCACGGGCAGCCTGACTGCTCACGTCTACCCCAAGGACTTGCTGGCAGGCGTCGCCCGGCGCAGCAGGGGTAAGCAGTTGCTCGTCTGGGACCGACCGGAAGCGTTGCCCGCGGTGCTAAAGACGGTGGGGATTCGGCACACCATCGTGCGAAACGATGCGGAACTGCAGTTTCTCCGCCCGGACATGATCATCGTTGGGCCCGACCAGTTGGGCACTGGAGTGGAAGGGCAAGGGAAACTTCTGAATCTGGCCGGTGCGGGGACGAGCGTGTTGCTCCTCCGTCAGACCCGGCCTTCCCAACTCGCCGGGTACGCCGTCGTGCGGCGCCCGCCGCCGGCGAAGTTCGATTGGCTTGCCGATCACCCTTTGACGCGGCATTTGCGGCTGTTGGGACCGCAGAGCATCGGCTCCGAAACCTGGGCACTGCGGCTTCCGGCGGACGAGCCGGCACAGGAAATCGCCTGGTGGCCGCGCGAGATGCCGGGCGAGCAGCCGGTTCCGATCGACGCCCTGGTCCTGGTCAAGGCCGTGGGCCGGGGGCGCCTTGTATTCTGCCAGATTCCGCTCGGCCCATGGGATAGCGACCCGCGGAGCCAGTTGTTCCTGGCGGGCACCTTAGACTACCTGTCGTCGCCGGCGGCGCCAACGTTGCCGCCCAGCCGCCGGCCTACACTTCCGGCCCCGGCGCCGCGAGTTCCCAGCATCGATTTTTCCCGATAACCCCCAATTCCTTGAGGAGAACCGTTGTGAAACTCGTCATTTCTCGAAGTTTGTCAAGCGTACTGCTTGCGCTGCTGTGCGCCGCTATGACACTCGCCGTTGAGCCTCAGCCGACCGGAGAAGCAAAGGCGGAGGCCGCCAAGGCATCGGCCAAGCCGTCGGCCGGGCTGACCGTCGCCGTCCTCGACTTCACCGCCAGCGATCCGGCCACGCCCGACTTGGGCACGGAGCTGGCCGCCGCAATTTCGGCGATGCTCTCAAGCGAGAAAGGAGTCACCCTCGTCGAGCGTCAGGCCATGGCCCAGATTCTCCGCGAGCACGAGTTGAGCCTGACCGGGCTGGTCAACGACCAACAGGCCGTGAAGGTTGGCAAGCTAGTGGGTGCGAGGCTCATGGTCACAGGCCGTGCCTTCCGACTCGGCAAGGATTTGTTTATCACGGCCAAGCTCATCGGCACAGAGACCAGCCTGGTCGAAGGCGTGATGGTCAAGGACGCCGCCGATGCCGACCTGGGAGCGATGGTTATGGCGCTCTCGGAAAAACTGGCACAGAAAATCCGCCAGTCGGGATCCAAGCTGGTTGCCGCGGCCGATGACGAGATCGACCCCTTGCCAGCACTGAAAAAGAAACTGGCTGGCCGCCGCAAGCCTTTGCTGGCGGTGATCGTACGAGAACGGCACCATGCCGGGCCGCAGCCCGTCGTCGTGGAGTCCGTGACGCGGGTGATTGACCCGGCGGTCGAGACCGAAATCAAGAAGGTGCTGGCCGAATGCGGTTTCAGCGCGCAAGACGTGTCGCAGAACGAACTGACCGATTTTGCGCGGGGCTGGACGGCGACCGGTGTCAACCGTTGGCCGCAGGGTTTGAGCAAGGTTGAGGTCTTGGTGGCCGGCGAGGCCTTCAGCGAGTTCGCTGCGCGGATTGGTAACCTCGTGAGTTGTTCGGCTCGCGCAGAGATCAACGTCGTCGATCATTCCAGCGGCAAGGTCGTGTTGGCGGACCGCGTCACCGTGCGCGCCGCCGACCTTTCGGAGAACATTGCCGGCAAGAAAGCCTTGCAAAACGCCGGCCGTGCTCTCGCCATCCGCATTCTGGAGCATTTTGTCGAGACCTTGCCCGTCGACGAAGGCCAAAATCGCGCGAAACGTTGAAAGCAGCGGCTCGTGCTACCGCGGCAACTTCGGGCAGTCGCAGAGCGATGGTCCAAGGATTTCAATGCTCGAGGCGAGAAGCTGCTTCCAGAAACCGTGGAACGAGCCATTGCCTGCGGAGGGAGTGACGAGGGGTGACCGACGCAGGAAACGAAGGGGATCGACAGCCAACCACACCATTCCCCCGTCGGTCGCGCCGATCAAGGTGCCGCGGGTCATCGCCTACCACAATTTCCAGAACACGGTCGTCGTGGGTGCCGACGACCGCGTCGTCGGCACCACCGCCACGATCACCGACGTCAGCCGCCTGGCCGTTGAGCAGTACGAGGCCATTTATCCTCGCGTGGTGGTGCGGGCGGTGCTTCGCCGTGCGGCCAAGGAGGGCATTGTCTATGGGGCGAAAGAGGCCCTCAAGACGCAGAACAACTCCTGGGCCAACTTGGCGATGGACGTCGGCGGCATTGTCTGGGAGGCCGCCGAATCGGCCGATTGCCGTTGCTGGGGACTGCTGCCCGACCGCATCCAGGTGCTGCGGGTGGAACTCCCCGCCGGTGACCACCGCATTCGCATGCAGCCCGAGGGCGGGCTGGGCGGGCTCTATGCCAACCAGACCACGGTGCGGATCGAGCCGGGCCGCAACACCTATTTGCTGGGCGTGTTTGCGGACGGGCACGCGATCGGCAATCTGCTTGCGAGCAACGGGCCGCCGCCGCCAGTGCCGGCCGTGCGGGCGGCGAAGCGATAAAGGGCGTTGCTCGCCTTGAGAAACACCTCAGTTCCAAAGCACTTGACCGCGGAGGATACGGAGGGGCGCGGATAAAACGACAATCGCGTCGGCTGGCGTTTTTTGGCCAGGGGCGCACCTCGGGCCGTGCGCCCCGGCGGGCCGAGCCGGGGCGCTTACGTTCGATCCAAATTGTCATCCCAGATTGCAGCCCGCTTGGCGGCAAAGGAGCGTGCTTCTTCACCGCGAATTAGTGTAACCTACTCGATTTTTACAAATATGTCAACGACCTGGTTCAAACGTATCGATAGTTATAGCATAGTCTCATGCGAATAATAGACCAAGCGTACTGTCCAAGATGGAAACTCCATATAAACCCGTGCCCCAGGACGTGCCCCCGTATTGGGTTGTGCCATAAAGGGTCGTGGGCGCGGAGGGGGTAATTCGACTTGCTGACGGAGGGCAGTGCCGCCCGCGCAGGCCTTGTCCAGGAAAGAACCTCACTGGTCGGGCGATTGTTCCAGGGCGAGATGGAACAAAGTTTCTTCGTTCATGGCGATCTTCCGCCAGGTTGGTTTTGGACCTCTATTTGCAGGCGCTCGCGTAGCCAGGCAACCAATTCGATGGCCCGAATCCCGTCACTGAATTCGCGGAGTTTCTCGCGGCGCGGCGTTCCGCCACGTTCGCTGACGACCAAGACTGCGTAATAGATGTAGTGGTGGCCTCCCCTTCCGCCGCGTTTTTTCGCCTTGTCCACCTCGACGACGGTGGCGTTTTCCCAGCGAACCTCCACGTCCTCTCGGCGGCCGAAAGCCCTCGGCAGCTTTATTGACTGGCCGGCGACCATCACCAAATCGAGTCTTCCACCGGCAACGCGCACGCTCTTCCACAGAAACACGACGATGCCCGCGCCGAGAATGATTCCCCATCCGGCCAACGCCACCTTGAGAGGCGGGTTTGTGCCGAAGAGCTTCACGATTCCCATGCCGCAGCAGATGTCACACGCGAGAATCGTCCCCCACGCAGCCTTCCACGCGCTGTCCGCGAGGCGGATCCGCGTCTTAAATCCGTCGTCCCAAATCTTATGCCCGCCGACCATCGGGCGAGGCCGCGGTCCCAAGGCTGAGCGGGCGATGAGGAGTGATAGCCCCACCGCACAAAAGATCCACAACAATTCCCCCGTTGCCATAAGCAGGTCGCTACCGCCGATTCCAGGCTGCAAAATCGCGTTCGATGGATCATGCGGCGCGTAGTAGACCGTCACATTCTTGCCGACAGGGAGGTCAGCGACGATCGCTTCCGTGGTACCGCCCCAGCTTGTCGAGTACAGCCAGCCATAGCGGTAGCGGTTGCTGGAATAGTCCTTCCCAGCGACACGATATGTATAAGCGATGTCCGCGCTCGACATGGCGAGATGTCTCAAAGAACCGCGGCCTCTTTGGATGTTGCTGTGCGTTATCGTGCCGGTCGTTGTCGTGTAGCCTTGGGCGAGGATTTGCTCGACCGTTGGAACCGCAAAGAAAACTGCCGCCGCAAAGACGGCCATCGCGATCACTAGCCCGCAGATCACGCCCACAGTAGCCATAAGCTTGGGCGCTCTTAGGAAGTAAAAAGAGGAACGCCAACACCAGGGCGCAAAAGCAAGGCATGACAAGCACACCGATTATAATTTTGATCATAGATAGGCTGACCGCTAAATCGCTCGCTTTTCGTGTGCGATCCACGACCATCCGGCACAAACTCTATTCAACCACAATCAATAGGCAATCCCCCTTGAGAGGCGATGGGTTTGCCGTGATACTTCACGGGCAAACGTGCACTTAATGAGTCCGTCGTTCCACTTGCCGTCGGGATGGGCATTTCAGAAACGTCTGGTACGGCAGTTGCATAACAGAGTCGCCTATCAGCAGGCAAAGTCGAACCTGGCCCGGAGGAGAGGCAGCATGTCCTATTCCGCTTTCAATTCAACTCGGTGTTCCAACACGATGCTGGAACCTCACGTCGTCGAGCGACTCCCAACGTGTCATGTGACGATACTACCTCGGTTGCAAGCCTTGGCAAACAAAACGAGGGTCGAAGAACTCTTGGACTGGTCGGATGCCTGGCTCGATAATGGTAAATACGACGAAGCCATCGCCGGGTACACGGAAGTCATGCGGCTTTGGCCGAAGTGCGTCGAGGTCCATCACTACCGTGGCGTCGCCTACCAAGCGAAGGGCGAACCAGCCCTGGCCAAACTAGACTTCGACAAAGCCGCGAGCCTCGGTTTCAGACCGAGCTCGCACAACGGGGGCAATTCTGCCGAGAAAGTACGGTGCAAAGGGTACTTTTGGCAAGCGTTAAGAGAAGAACTGGCTACGTGCTGGACACTCTTGCTTCGGATATTGGGTTGACGGCTCTGGGCTACCATTCGACCAGTTCAGGTCACGACTCCACCGGGTGTCGCTGGCGGCGGACCGCTGGCGTCCTCTGGTAACGCAATGGCTTGCCGCGATCGAGAACCGTGGCGCCGTAATACCCCGGGAGTTCTGCGAAAAGCTCGCCAAGATCTCCGACCCGTGCGAGATGCTCGGGCTGGAACGAGCGTTGTGGCTGCAGGTTGGCGTCAAGGGCAAGAAGCAAGAGTTTCATCGCATGGCCTTGGCAATAACGCTCGAGCTGGCCGACAATCCTTATCCGGCCGCGGCCGAAGCGCTGGCTCGCGGCGCGGTCTTTTCGGAATATACTGACGTTCGAACCACGGCCGCGGCCGGGCTGAAAGGACGTCCGCTGGATCACTTTGCGCCGCTGCTGCTCTCCGGCTTGCAATCGCAGATCGAGGTTGGAGTTGCTGTAAAACGCGGCAGGTTCTCGTGGGGAATACTCTACTCTCTGTATCAGCAAGGCGCCTTGGCCGACCTTTCCCTTTCCTACACGCTCTATTTCTCTCCCTTGATCGAGTTTGACGACGGAACTGTGGTCGGGGCTGAGGACGCGATCAGCGCAGCGGCGTCCAGGGGCATGTCGGCGAATTGGGTAAACTCCGGTGTGGCGGCGGCCGCTCCCGGCCCAGAGCCGGCAAAAGTCGCTAAGAATTTCGAGCGTGCGTCGAG
Source organism: uncultured Planctomycetia bacterium (assembly GCA_963709175.1). GTDB lineage: Bacteria > Planctomycetota > Planctomycetia > Pirellulales > Thermoguttaceae > JANXQG01. The sequence goes on along the minus strand of CAVPVK010000014.1, from coordinate 4,421 downwards.
CGAACCAACGCGGCGATTCGTCAGCGTAACCTCCGCATCCTCGCCGTCCTGCGTCCCCTGACGGGCCTCGACTTGGGCGATGAGCCCATGGAGTGGTGGAAGTGGTGGTGGCAAGACTACACCGAGATGAGCAACGTCGATGGCACCGATGCGCCGTCCAAACCGGTCTATGACTATTTCGCTACACAAACCTACGGCCCCGTAGTTCATGTTTCCTGTTTCGCCCCGGGTACGAAGGTCTGGACGCTGACTGGGCGGCAGCCGATCGAAAAGATCAAGATCGGCGATTGCGTGCTGGCCCAGGACGTGGAGAGCGGCGAGCTGGCCTACCAGCCTGTGCTGGCAACGACCATGCGCAAGCCGGGACCGAGAATGCGGGTACGTCTGGGCGGCGAGTCGATCGTTGCCACGCCCAGCCATCCGTTCTGGGTGCTCGGCCAGGGTTGGCGGATGACCAAACAACTGGAAATCGGCAATCGCGTTCACACGCCTTCCGGCGGCGTGGTGGTCGAGGACATCGAAAAGCTCAAGCCCGATCCCACTCCAGCCGGCATGTCGTACAATCTGGTCGTGGCCGATTTCCACAGTTATTTCGTCGGCGACCGCGGCATCCTGGTACACGACAACACGCCCCGCGCGGCCACGGCGGCGCGGCTACCCGGACTGGATCGGCGGGAGCCATGATCGCGCACGTTAGCCCGGTAAGCACCCCTTCATCCGGCGCTGGAATCCCTTGTCGTCGGCCAGGCCCCACACGACCGGCAACGAGCGTTCCCAATCCGGCTTGCGATTTGCCATGCGGCGGTGCGACAGGACCGTTTGCTCGGGGACGTCGAAAGTCGCGTACATCGAGTCCTGCGCCTGCTGGATCTTGTCCCCATCGTCTTTCGCGACGGTCTCCACGCTCTTCTCGATGCGTCCCGCGTAGTCTTCATAGTCGCTGACGTCGCGAACGATGGGATGTCTGACGGAAACCGTCGGCGGGGCGGTGCTCGGAGAACTTGCCTGCATGCGGTCATCGCCTGTCTCCACAGCACCCGACTGCCTGCCCTTAAATGGCTTGGGAACAAACGGATCGATCTCGGCTGCGCGCTTCACCGACTCCCCCATCACCACCTCCAGTCCTTCCTTGACCTCCGCCCCGCTGACCTCGGTCAGGGCGCCATCAGTCAACCCACGATCGACTTCGATAGGCTGCACGTGCCTTCCGTCGCGGGTCTTCACCCAGAGCCGGGCGCGAGTGTTGCGCTCCTCGAGGTTTGGCGTCCACTGGAGTACACCGGAGACCATCTGTTCCGGCGTAGGCATCCACCGTAATGCCGCATTCGGCACCCTGAGCACGTTCCGATGCGTGGCAATTTCGAACTTGACGCTGGCCGTCATATAGGGCATGAGCCTGCGGTCTGGCTTGTCAAGGGCGACCACGACGGTGTAGGTGACTATGTTCTGGGTCATCGTTGCGTTCAGGCGGATCTGTGTGATCTTGCCCCGGAAAACGTCGCGGGGGAAGGCATCGACCGTAAAACGCGCATCCATGCCCTTCGTGATCCGGCCGATATCCGCCTCATTGACCGAGGCCCAAACCTGCAACGTCTCGATGTCTTTGGCGATCAGGAACAGGCTACCAGCGCCGCTGGCAGGCGCCACGTTCTGACCGACGTTCACCCGACGGTCGATGACGACACCTTTGACGGGCGACTTGATCACCGTGCGGTCGAGATTGGCTTGGGCAACGTCCAAGGCGGCCTTGCCCTGGGCGACGGCGGCCCTGGCCGCGATCATAGCCGCCTCGGCAGGCGTGGCCTCTTCCACGCCGAGTTTGACCCGCGTCATCCTGGCTTCCGCCTGGGCGAAATCGGCCTTGGCGCGATCGAGTCCGGCCGCCGCCTCGTCGCGACGCGCTTTGTAGAGCGTGGGGTCGATCGCCGCCAGCACCGTACCTGCGTCGACCGGCGAATTATAATCGATCGGTTTGCCCTGGTAATTCGGGTCGGTGCCGCCGCGGGGATCGTTGCCGAGCCTCACGATCGATCCGTCGACCTGCGCCCCCACGTCCACCACTTCCGCGGGCTCCAGGGTTCCCGCCGCCTCGATCACCGCCATGAGATCGCCACGAGTAACGGCGGCTGTGCGGAACCAACTGGAAGGTGTCGAGGGTTCTGGGACCGCGGGACCCGGTTCCGTCACGCGCTCTTCAATCGCGGGAAACGTCGCCTTGATCAACTCCACGTCCTTGATCGCTATCTTGCCGCTGCCCTCGACGGCCAGATTGAGCTTGATGAGGTCCGGCTTTTCGCCCTTTTTGAGGAAAAAGGGTGTTTCGTAGGAGGACCAGTCGCTGCTTCCACTCAGTACATGATTTAGATCTCTGGAGAAGAAGTCGCCCTGTCCCGGGAACCGGCACCACATTTCCAGATAGGCCCGGCCCCTGAAGCCCTCAGACTTCAGCTTGGCGCGGTAGATCAGCGTGCAATCGTCGGCGCTCGGTTCGGGAACCTCGAATAGGCGGATGGGCCGTGTGATCGTTCGGTCTTCGCATTTCACCAACCAAGAACCGTCGGCCTTCGACACGTCTTTGGAGATTGTGAGGTCGGCCGTGGTGAAAGACCGCAGAAGCGTCTCAACGCCAGCAGATTTCGTCCGGCCCGGCAATTCCACATCGACCTGGCCGTCGGCGCCGATGCGCGCGGTGCTGCCGCCAGGTACTTCGACGGCCGTCGTTTGTCCGTCTCTCTTGATGCGGATCGTGATGCCCAAGGCAAAGCCGAACCCGCCGGCCATCATGAGCAAAAGCAGTTGGCCCAAAAACCACTTCCAGCCCCAGGACGTCAACAACAACGGCGGCCGTGCAGCAGGCCGAACAGCGGAACGGTCCTCAACGCGACCCTTTCCTGGAGGAAGAGGGGACGATTTTGCCTCGATGGCGCGCCGGAGCAAGGTCCGCAGGTCGGCGCCGACACACCAGGGGGCGAGAACTTCGACAACGGCGGCCGGTGTGGCAAAGCGGTCGTCGGGGTACTTGGCCAGCATGCGGTCAAGGACTCTGGCGAGCCCCTCCGGCACATCGGGAGCGAACTGGCGGACTGGCGGCGCCGGCTGGTGCACGTGGGCATTCATCTTGTCCAGGGCCGTGCAATACGCAGGGCCGCTGAAAGGGGCACGGCCCGTAAGCAACTTGTAGAGGGTGCATCCCAGGCTGTAAATGTCAGCGCGGATATCGACCGTGCGGCTGTCGGATGCCTGTTCCGGGGCCATAAAGTCGGCCGTCCCCATCGCCTGGCCGGTGTCCGTCATCTCCTCGCCAGTCGTAACGGCCGAGAGGTTCGCCCCGCCCTCGGCGTAGAATCGCGCCAGCCCGAGGTCCAAAAGCTTCACCTCGCCCGCTCGCGCGAGCATGATGTTCGACGGCTTGACGTCGCGATGCACCAACCCGTGATCGTGGGCGCATTGCAGGGCCAAAGCGGTCTGTCGGACCAATTCGCAGGCATCGGACACTGCCACGGGCCCGTCGCGGCCAACGATTTCCGCCAGGTCCAGGCCGTCGACAAACTCCATGATCAGCACCGGCGTACCGTCGATCTCGCGGGCGTCGTAGGCGCGGACGATATTCGCATGGTCGAGTTGCCCGATGGCCTTCATCTCGCGCTCAAAACGGACGAGGGCCCGCGGATCGTCAGTCCGTCCGTGCAAGAGGATTTTCAGGGCAACAATTCGATCCAGACGGCCTTGGCGGGCTTTATAGACCGTGCCCATGCCGCCGCTGCCTAGCCGCTCAATCAGTTGGTACTCGCCCAGTTGCCGGGGAAGGGCGGTCGCGGAACGGTCTCTTCCCATGACCGCCATTGCCCGAACAAGGGCTTGGCCGCATCCGGGCTCTTCTGCGAATGGATCGGGCAGAACCGGGCCGCGGAGTCGGGCAACCAGTGTATCATCGGGTTCAGGCAGCGTGGCCAATTTGGCCTGACAATCGGGGCAAGCGTCGAGGTGGCTGGCCACGGTGTCGGAGGCCTCGTCGGGCAGTTTCCCGACGACGTAATCCATCAATTCTTCACGCGAAGGACAAGTTGCGACGGGCATGGATGATTCCTTGAAAAAGGAGGGTGGGGCCAGATCGTAGGGTGAGCCTGGATCGCCAAGCGAGCGCAGGCCCACCAATGTTCATACCATTTCGCATCATGGTGGGCCGCGATCGCATTGCGATCTGGTCCCACCCTACCATTACTAGCGAAACCACCTGACACCAATTCTGCTTCAAACAGACTCCAGTCCTTCTAATTCCTGCCTTAGCCGCCGCAGCACACGGGATTTTGCCTTGTAGACGGCGGGCAAGCTCAACCCCATGGCGGCAGCGACCTCGGCGGGCGGTCGGCCATCGACCACGATCTGCCAAAAGGCCGTCCAGGTCCGCTCCTCAATTCTGC
>CAVPVK010000013.1:0-496978 GCA_963709175.1 uncultured Planctomycetia bacterium | reverse complement strand
TGGCCCGCTCCTTTTGAATACGTCCCCGTCCGGGCTTTGTCCGAGAGCCCTTGTGGCATCGTCCAAGGCCTTGTCGAGGTCGCCCCGCTCGTAGTAGCAGCGGGCACGGAGATACAAAGCCCGCATATTGTTCTTGTGAAGTTCCACGACTTTTGTGAAGTCCGCAATCGCCTTGTCGAGGTCGTACTTGTCGTGGTAAACCAGGCCCCGCCTCACCAAGGGGTTCGGCGCGTTGGGGAATTTCTGAATGACCTTGGTGAAGGAGGCGATGGCCGCGTCGAGGTCGCCCGCCTTCCACTGGTCCATGCCCTGCTTGGCGTCCGGGTTGGCCATGCCGGGAACCTCGGCCTTGCCAAGCGGGGCCGTCGCGAGGACAAGGGACATCGAAAGCATCGAGGCCAGCAAAAGGTTTGGTCGGATCAGTCGGGTCATGCGAACATCTCCAAACGTGGTGAAAGGGTGGCCTGGGTAACCGGTCGTGGCGACCGATTCGCCCGGTTGTGCCCGATATCTACAGTGCGTAATCCGGGCACAAACTCTGCACGAAAAATCGCCTGACACGGAACAATTCTTGCCGCGAGCATTCCTGCGGCCTATAATGGACCAATGATCGCTCCTCCATTCCAGGCCGATTCACCGGCAATGAGCGAGGTCACGCGCATTTTGTCCGCCACCGAGCAAATCGAAACGAACGTCGCTGAGAAGCTTCTGCCGCTGGTCTACAACGAGTTGCGCGCGTTGGCGGCGCAAAAACTGGCCCAGGAAAATGCGGGCGAGCCTATCCAGGCCACTTCTTTAGTACATAGGGCCTATCTGCGGCTTGTGGACGTGGACCAGGCTCAGCAATGGAACGGAAAGGGCCATTTCTTCGCCGCTGCTGCCGAGGCCATGCGCCGCATCCTGGTCGATCAGGCCCGGCGCCGCAAGGCCGCCAAACGCGGAGGCGGGACTCAGCGGCAGGACCTCGACGAAGCCGCCATCGCCACTCCCGAGCCGGTCGAAGACGTACTCGCCCTGGATGACGCATTGGAACTGCTTGGCGGCGGTCGATGCGCAGGCCGCCCGGCTCGTCACGCTCCGCTTCTTCGCCGGCCTGAACATGACCGAGGCCGCCGAAGCGCTGGGCATGTCCGTGCGTCGGCGCACCATCTTTGGGCCTATGCGCGTTCGTGGCTGCGGAACAAAATGCGATCGACCTGAGTTTTTTGCAGACTTTGGCCTTGGATTACGCACTGATAGAGAGAGCCGTTTGGCATTGGACGGATGCCGTCGAAGCGTTGGAGTTGCCATGAACGAGCGTGCGATCTTCATCGGCGCAATGGAAGCGACATGATTCTGCCGACCGGTCCGCCTACCTCACGGAAGCCTGCGGCAGCGACACTGCGCTGCGCGCGCAGGTCGAGGCGCTTTTGCAGGAAAACGAACAGTTAGGCAGCTTTTTGGAATCCCCCGCGTCCGAGATAGCCTTGCTGAAACTCTCTGCCGACGCAGCGGCAGGATGCCCGATCGCGCGGGAACTGGGCGAGTATCGCATCCTGCGCGAGATCGGCCGGGGCGGCATGGGCATCGTCTACGAGGCGGAGCAAGTTTCCCTCGGCCGGCACGTCGCCTTGAAAGTGCTGCCGGCCCACAGCTTGCTTGATCCGAAGCGCCTGCAGCGGTTCCAATGTGAGGCGAAGGCGGCGGTGCGCTTGCACCATACAAACATCGTGCCGATCTATGGCGTCGGTGAGCAGGCCGGACTGCATTATATCGCCATGCAGTTCATCGCCGGGCAATCCCTCGACAATGTCCTGCATGCCCTGCGACGAGGACATGAACTTGAAACGCCGAATACCGCTTCGGGTACAACGCCGGCCGCTCACGAAGCGCTAGACGACACGCTGCCGGCGGTAGGGCCCGCATCGCAGACAGCCGCTTGGAATGCCCAACTCATCTGCTGCCGATCCGGTCTCAGGGACTCGGGCCGGGCTTACTGCCAGGAAGTCGCGCGGATCGGACTTCATGCAGCCGAGGCACTGGAATATGCAGCCCAGCAGGGCGTCCTCCACCGCGACATCAAACCCGCCAACTTGATGCTCGACGAAATGGGTCAGGTGTGGGTAATGGATTTCGGTCTCGCCAAGCTGACCGATGGCGACGATTTAACGCACAGCGGCGAGTTGCTCGGCACGCTGCGCTATATGGCCCCGGAGCGATTTCAGGGCCGTTTCGACGCAACCAGCGACGTCTACTCGCTCGGCCTTACGCTTTACGAGGTTCTGACCTTGAGGGTTGCGTACGATGAAACGGACCGCGGCCGGTTGATCGCACGCGTTCTGAGCGACGATCCGCCACGGCCGCGGCGGATCAACGCCGCGATTCCACCCGATCTTGAGACCATCGTGCTCAAGGCTATTGCCCGCGAGCCCCAGCGTCGGTACGCGACTGCCGGCGAACTTGCAGAAGACCTGCGCCGCTTCCTTGCGGACCGTCCGATTCGCGCCCGCCGCGTTTCAACGGCCGAGTACTCGTGGCGCTGGTGCCGGCGGAATCCAGCCTGGGCCGCTTTGATGGCGTCCATAGTCGTCTTTGGGATGGCGATCGTCGTCATTTCTTCCATGTCGGCGCTCTGGCTTGGCGAGCGGGCGACGCAGGCCGAAATGGCGGTTCACAAGACACAGGAGCAACTGTGGGTCTCGAAACGCGACGAGGCGCGGGCCATGCGCATGAGCCGGCGGCCGGGCCAGCGCATCGAGAGCTTGCTGCGATCGCCGATGCCATGCGGTTGCCGGTTCCACCCGGCCATTCGCTCGCCGAGCTGCGCACCGAGGCCATCGCCGCACTGGCTCTGCCGGACATCGAAGTCGAGCGCACGTGGCAGGGAGGACTGACACCGGGAATTGTAGCGGTTGGCTCTCGATCGCAATTTGAAGTACTGCGCTCGCCTGGCGGAAGACGGCGCCGTCACGGTCGTCCGAGTCGGGGATAACCAGGAGGTCGCTCGCTGGCGTGAGTGCCCTCCCCGCAGCCTCGCGCGCTGAGTGTGGAACAGGCTTCGCTTCAGCCAGGATGGCCGCTATCTGTGCGTTTGGAACGCTGATCTGCGGCAGCTTTCGATCCGGCGCTGGGGCAGCGCGGAGCCGGTTCTGAGTTACCAATTCAACGATGCGGGCTACGTCGATGCCATTTGCTTCGCACCGGACAACACGAGGCTTATCTATGTTGCTTCGCCAGACTCGCGTATTTGCCGTCGTGGACCTGGCAACCGGCCAGGCCCGTTACTTGCCGCCGATCGACATGCAACGGCCTGTCATCCAGTGCGATCCGGATAGTCGCCGGATTGCAATCGCGGGGGTCCGCGCCGGAGAATCGAAGCTGTGAAATCCGTGACCTGGCCACCGGCTCCGTGCAAACGAGTTTCGCAATTCCGGCCGTGAATTGGGTCGCCCTGGAATGGCGCCCGGATGGCAATGCACTTGCCACGGCCAGCGATGACGAGGCCGGCATTGACCATAATATACGGCTCTGGAATCTGCCGAACGGCGAGCTGCTTCGCACGCTTCGATGGTCACAAGAACTGGGGGATCCGATGTTCGTTCGATGTTAGCGGCGCGAGGCTTCTCAGCAACGATTGGAGTGACGTACTCCGTTTATGGGAAACCTCCTCGGGAAAGCAGTTATTTTCACTTCCGTTGGCGGGTTACGACCTTTTGCAAGTCTCGCCGGATGACCGCCTAGTCGCCATGCCCGTCGCCGACGCTACGACACTCGAGTTGCTGCGCCTGCATGGAAGTAGCGAGTATCGCAGTTTATTCTCTGACCTGACCAGGTTCGGGAATGTCGTCGTGCATCCGGCGGGACGGCTAGCGGCGCGTAGGCAACGAAAGTTCCGTGCTTTTGTTCGACCTGGCAACCGGCAGGGAACTCGGCAAGCTCCCCACGACCGATAGGCCGCTTCGGTGGAATTCCGCCGGCGCACTGCTCACCTTTGGCGAATCGGGCCTGCTAAGCTGGCCGGTCCAAATCGACGCAGAGAAACCGGAGTCTTATCGCCTGGGCCCGCCACAGCGGTTCTGGACTGGGGGACCCAAGTGGGCGCAATGGGGCGTCAGCGATGATGCGGGTACGATCGCGATTCCCAAGCTTGACCAGGGCGCCGTCCTGATTCATCGTGATTCGCCTCCGAGGATTACTCACCTGGCCCAGCAGGATGTGCGACATTGCTCAGTCAGCCCGAACGGCGAGTGGGTCGCCACCGGAAGCCACAACAACAACGATGGGTTCGGCGCCAGGATTTGGGAGGCTGCGTCGGGTCGGCTGGTCATGAAACTCCCGGTTCCCAAACAATGCAGGCCCACGTTCAGCCCGGATGGCCGCTGGCTGCTGACCAACGCCGGCGGTTGCCGTCTGTGGCGAGTCGGCGCTTGGACCGAAGGGCCCAAGATTGGTGGCCCCTGGGGCTGTTTCTCACCGGACGGCCGGCTTCTGGCCGTTGAAGATTTTCCCGGCGCGGTCCGCTTGGTTGAGACCGACACTGGGGTGGAGGTCGTGCGTCTGGAGTCGCCCGAGCAATCGCGGCTCTCGCCGCAGTGCTTCAGTCCAGACGGCACGCGCCTGATCGCCTGGGGCCACGACACCGGGTCGTTGCATGTCTGGGATCTGCAGTTGCTGCGTCAGGAACTCGCGCAACTTGGCCTCGACTGGAATGCGTCTCCTTATTCGCCGGCGCAACGGATCGCTCCTGCTCTGCCCTTGCAGGTCGAAGTTGTACCCGGCGACCCGCCCTGAGTGAGGTTTCCAACAACGAACGCACAGATACCTGTGGGGGCCAGCAAGAACCGCCTCGCCCCGATGCACAGCGGCGTCTTCTATGTGCCTGCCGACCTCGCGACCGCGTCCAATCTGGAGCATTTGGTGACTACTTGCCGGCGGCGGCGGGGCACTCCTCCGCAGGCAAGGAATTGGGGTAATATCTCCCTCGCTTGGCATCGTAGACTGACTCTGGCATGGGGACTTGGCCGCTCAGTGAACCAGTTTTTCTTGATATCAGCTGCTACGGCCCAGGTGTTCAGTGGTTATTCCAGAGCCCTATCGCCCTCAGTGGTACGGACCAAACCAAGACAGGGACGGCCGTCAGCCCACTCATCCCCAAGGACGATCTCGTGGTGGCCAGGGTCTCGCGCAAGTCGACATCCATCGAGACGTCGTCGAAGGCTATGGCCAGCGTGTGCTCCACAGACTTGTCGTGGCCGCCGACCACCTTGACGCTGGTTTGCGGGCTGACCATCGCCGACACGCCTCGTGAACCACAACCAGGGGATCGTGGGTCTCGTGGAGGATCTTGGCTGGCTGAGCGCATTAGATACTGGCGATCTTGCCTTGGCGGCGGTGGAGTTCGGTTTACCGAGCGGGGAACAGGGCAACTGGCCGGAGCATCCAGCCCGACCACTCAATGGGATTCTTGTTCAGGGGCTCCACCTTGACTATCTGCCAAACTCGGTTGAAAACGTTTTCAAATCTGCGGGGTGGCAATCCGGGAAGAGCGGCGATAGACCACGGACTTGTAGAGCAGGGAGGTGCGCAGCGCCCTGGCACCTATGGGCAATCGGGCAGATCTGGGCAAGACTCTGAGGCGGCCGACCGGTTGTTCATACCCGATCTGGTTGCCAACCGTATTAGCAACCGAAACGAGTATTCAGTCCCAAGTGGTTGGATTCGAGCGGGGTCGATAACGCGGGCGAGTAGGCAGACAGGGCCATAACAAGCAGCGTCCCGCCTGCGCTCCTTGCAGCCCCGCTGGCGAGCATTGGCGAGCAAGGGCGGTTCCATAGGCATGCCGCTCGCCACGGCCGCCAGCGGCGTTCCTGGGGCACCTAAGACCGACCCGATCACGGAATAGCGCCAGTGCTAACTGGTGAATGCACTTGCTGGGCCAAACCACATTGTCCGCTGCGCCGCCTCGACGCCGTTGAGCAGCAAAATCAGGCTGTCAGCGCCCCTCGCGTGGCACCGCAACCTGTACGTCGTCAATCCGCACCTCGTGGGGCGTCAACGGGTTCGTGTGTCCGAAGGGCGACTGCGCCGTCCAACCCCAGACCTCTTCTCCCGCGTCGTCGCGCAGGCTCAGTCGCGGCACGTAGCTGCCATGCCCTCCCGTGAACTCAGCGTAGATGGACATGCGGACGTGCGCCGGAAACATGGGGATGGGGACATGCGCCGATGGGCCAAACAAGATGGTGGCGCGTTTCAGTGGATCGACGAAGATCTCGTTGCACGTGAGAAAGGTCTGCACCGTGGGCATCGGGAGGTTGCTTGGCATCGTGATTCTCCTGGATCGTAGCAAGCCGCGATGGCCTGATTCTACCACTTCTTCCGGCAGTCCGCCTGCCGCCCATCCAAACCTGCCCCTCACGATCGCCCAGGAGGCCGCTGGGGCGTCGTCTGCGGTTGCCCGCCCCGAAACACGGCCATGGCGTCCGATCACGTAGGCAGGCTTCTGCGGGGCTTCAGGAGGGTGGTCTGGCGCGATCTAGGGAACCATCCCCGAAAACGGAGACGCGACAGAAGCTCCAATTGTACCTAAAAGTGGTTTTAGGCTTTGAGGCGGCGATGCCCGAGTTGTGCATGCTGGTCGACGCGGGCGGGATCGCAGAATAAAATGGCGCCATCAACCCTCCATCGTGGGAGCCAAACATGGATTTCTCTCGTTTTGTCTTCGGGCTGGCCGCCTGTTTGCTGCTGGCGATGGCAATGCCACTTCCTGCCGCGGAGCCACCGAAGGTCGAGTTGCCCAACATCGAGTCCAAGACGCTGGGCGGGCAATACTTCTGGGCGGATGAACTGGTCTATTTCGGCTGGCGCATCCAGCGCAACACGCTCACCGGCCATTGCCGCCTCCTGGATGGAGAGAAACGCCGCCACACCTACGGCACCTTCGAGCAGTGCAACGCCAAACTGGAAGCGATCAAGCACGAGAAGCACTTGCCGCCGATGAAGGGCAAGGCCGTGCTGGTGCTGGGCGGCCTGGGCGATCCCCGCGCCATACCCGAAGTGATGGCCAAGTTCCTCCACGACCATGGCGGCTACATGGCCGAGTGCGTCGCCTACCCGAGCCTTTTCGACGACATCGGCAGCCATGCCAAGTCGCTGGACAGCGTGCTGCGGCATCTCGACGGCATCGAGGAGATCAACTTCGTGGGCCACAGCATGGGCAACCTGGTCATCCGCCGCTACTTGGGCGACCAGACCGACGCGGCCACGGGCAGGAAGCCCGACAAGCGGATCAAGCGGATCGTGATGCTGGGGCCGCCGAACCAGGGCGCCGAACTGGCCGAGAAGCTGGGCGACAACCCCGCCTTCATCGCGGTCTTCGGCATGCAGGGCAGCAGTTGGGCAAGCGTTGGGCGGAACTCAAGCCGACGCTCGCCACGCCGGCCTGCGAGTTCGGCATCATCGCCGGCGGCCGAGGCGATGGCCACGGCTACAACCCGCTGCTGGACGGCGACAACGACGGCATCGTCACGGTGGCCAGCACCCGCCTGGCCGGCGCACGAGACTTCCTGCTGGTCGGCGAATTGCACACGTTGCTGCTCCACTCCGCCAACGTGCGAGAGCGCACCTTGACGTTTCTGGAGCACGGATATTTCGTCGCCGAGGAGAAGCGGCAGCCGATCAAGCGGTAGTGTCGTCCCTGACGGAGACGGAGATGGGCAGGTTCGGCACCGGGGACAAGGGTGAAAGCCCCGGGACGCCGAGGAGAGCACCCTCCTGCCCGTGCCGCGCCAGCCTCCAGCGCGCTAAATGGAGGTGGACAGAATTGTGGACGGAATCCTTCACAAAACGTGCAAAACCTGTAAAATATGGAAAACGTAACTGCTGAAAGCCAAGGAGTTTACGTTCGGCTTAACACATCGACAAGCTGGGGGTCACAGGTTCGAGTCCCACATCGCCCACTTCATAGAGCCTAATGCCTTTCCTAGCTACGATTGAGCAATATCCGGTGCCTTCGGGATACGGCGTGTGCGCATTCGAAGACGTGGAAGGAGACGACGGCTATGTGTTCCGGACATTCTCTACGGTGGATGCTTTTCACGCCCTTGGTTCCTTGCGAAAGATGTCGCATGATGATGGTCAAGGGGTCCGGCATCTGCCCGCATTGTGGGGCCAACCAACTAGATTTGTGATATGAGCGACACAGCGAGGTGCCTTGTCCGTTTCGGCTGTTGCGGCACGAAGTCGAGGCCCTGGTCAAGAAAGGAGCGGCCCGGATCACCTTCGCAGAAAGAAGCTCGAAAAGGAACTAGCCGACATCAACAAGGAAACGAGGAAACTCACGGCCCGGTTGAAAGTCCTCGACCGGCGACGGGCCGAACTGATGAAGGAACTTGGCGGGTGAGAGCGAAGCCTACCGTCGAAGACTCCTTGAAAATGGGCGGAAAATGATTAGCATTCACCCGATCAAACTTGGCCTTATTCACTGCTACGTTATTCGTGGTGGCGGCATGGTCATGATCGATGCAGGAGGCCCTCGGCAGGCGGCACGCTTTCGTAAGGCAATGGAGGGTCTACAACTCGACCCCCGGAGTATTCGCCTGATCGTCATCACGCATGGGCATTGGGACCATATTGGTTCTGCCAAGGACGTTAACGAAATGACTGGTGCCAAGATTGCCATGCACGAACGGGAAAAGGACTGGCTGGAAAAGGCATTGAAGCCGACATCTCCCCCAGTATCGGCTTGGGGCCGTATCATTGCCGGGGTAATGAAGCAGTGTCTACCGCTCGTACGTTTCCCGGCAGCTAACGTCGATGTAGTATTGGACGACGGCGAGCGATCCTTGGCCGATTACGGGATTCCGGGCAAGATCATTTACACTCCCGGTCATTCGATGGGGTCGGTGAGCGTGGTGCTGGACACCGGCGATGCTTTTGTGGGGGACTTGGCAGTGAACGGCTTCCCACTTCGATTGAGTCCCGGACTGCCGATCTTTGCTGACGATATTGAGAAGGTAAAGGCGAGTTGGAAACGCTTGCTGGACGAAGGAGTGAAGACCGTGTATTCGGCCCACGGGAAGCCATTTGCGGCTGATATGATCCGCAAATTCCTGTGATGATAGGTTAATCACAGGAACGAATTGGAGGAATTCATGAGCCAAGGCCAAGACGACCATCAGCAACACCAACGATTGATCGTGGAGCAGTTCTCGCGGCAGGCAGTGCCTTTTGCCGAAATGCCCATCCACTCCAACGAGGACGCCGACCGGCTCGTTCTGGAAACAGTCGGAATCGGCCCCGAGGACACGGTGCTGGACATCGCCTGCGGGCCAGGACTCATCACCTGCGTCATCGCTCAGGTTGCCCGCCAGGTGACCGGCATCGACCTCACGCCGGCCATGATCGAGCAGGCCAGGGCAAGGCAGAAATCGAAGGGGCTGACGAACCTGGCATGGCAAGTGGGCGACGTACTGCCGCTATCCTTTGCCGCAGCATCGTTCTCGGTGGTCTTCACCCGCTATTCATTCCATCACTTCCTCGACCCCGAGGCAGTGCTGGCCGAGATGGTGCGGGTCTGCGAGCCGGGCGGCAAAGTTACAGTCGTAGACGTATTCACGACGACCCCCGAGCAGGCTGCGGCATACGATCAAGTCGAGAAACTGCGAGACCCGTCGCACACGAGGGCCTTGCACCTGGACGAATTGACCGGCCTATTTCATGATGTAGGCTTATCGGACATCAGGACCGGGTTCTACAAGCTGGAAGTTGAACTGGAAAAAATACTGGCCGCGTCTTTCCCAAATCCTGGCGATGCCGACAAGATTCGCCAGATTTTCTCCGAAGACCTCCGGTTGAACCGGCTTGGCGTGGGTGCCCATCGTAAGGACGGAGCTATTTGGTTCGCCTTTCCAATCATCATCCTCGTCGGCACGAAGTAGCCATCGTTATCCCAACGGGACCGTCTGCAAAATTTCGCTTCGGCGTTCAGGTAATTCTCGTCGAATGCCGAATCCGAGGATTCACTTTTGCAAGGACACCTCGACGGCAATCGAGACTACCTTGATGTCGCATGTGCCGAACTGAGTCTGGGAAGCCATTCGTCTAAAGTCCTCCTGCAAGTAAGCCCGCTTGAGGAGCATGTGCTTGAAGGTCCATCTTGCAACTAAGGAATTGATTCGCCCAAGTCCCATTTCGTCAACTGCCGCATTGATGTCGGTTTGGGCTGCATCCTTTCGCAAGTCGAAGATCACCGCTTTTCCGCCCGGCCTTAGCACCCCATACATTTCCTTGATCGCCGTCCCACTGGCTTTGTTCGCGGCGTCATAATGACGGTCTGCTGCGGCCAGTTCTGTGGAATTCCCGCGTGGAGTTCCAAGATTTCGCCAGACCCGGCGAATTCCTGGGAAAGACTCGCGGCCCCACAACGCTCGATCCCCATCGCGACGTATGCTGAAAATGACCCTCGCTATCGTAGTGCATCTTGTGCTGCTGGCCTTGGCCTGCACCCGTTCAACCCTGGTCTCGGTATGGGTTAGCGGGGCCTGGACGTGCGACTTCTACACGTACCACTACGCAGACGGCTGGGGATACCCTTATCGGTCGGACTATACGCTGCCAGTCATCCTCGCGTACCTGGCGGCCTACGCGGCCGGTATCGCGGTATACGGGCTTGCTTGGAGTGCGGGATCACGATGGATTGCCGGCAGTGGGCTGGCCCTTTGCATCGTCGGGCTTTTGTCGTTTGGCATCGAGGGCTCGCACTGGGTATGGTCGCACAATCTCTCGTGGATTGCGTCGTTTCCCGTGGTCATGTTCCCGCTGGCCGTGCTTGCTGGCGTCCAGTTCAGCAAGGTCGCTTTGAGCAAACCACGAAACTGATCATAAGGTCAAAAAGCGGCGGTTGATACCTAGCAGGCCGGCTTCGGCTGACCTTCGGGCTTTACGCCGCGACTGCAAGCCACGATGTTGGCAGACCTGCTATTGTCACTGTGTTGTCCATAGCAGGCGGCCAACGCCATCTCCATTGCGTGCCTGCCAGGCGTCGGCAGCATGCAGGCGACCGTCTCCAGGGCCTTGGCTGCGGAGACATGACGCTCGGCGTGCTTGACGAACTCGTCCCGCAGGACCTCGACGACCAGGCCGAAAGGTCCGATTCCACCTAGGGACACCAGGCTGTCGAGACAACGCAAGGCGTGCTGGGTCATTCCCAACTCGTGATAGCCGACGGCGGCCTTCAGCCGTTTCAGCACCCGTACGATCTTGCTTGTCTTGGATCCCATGGCAGCACCATTTTCGTGTTCGGAACCGCGGCGAGGTTGCCCTTTTGGCAGTCACTGTGCCGCACTGGAATAATATGCAATTGCCATGCCGACGTATCCGGCCATCGCCTTGCACCAATCCTTATACGGCGAAAGGCGGGCGGTGCGACACGGTTCTTAGGAATTCGCCGATCTTTTCTCCCACGAACCTGGCCAACCCCTCCGCGTCGTCGGTCCCGACCCGGATGATCTTCCGGCCCAGCGTTAGCTTCACGCAGGCGAAGCCCCAGAGGTTGTAGGTCCAGCCGCGGCCGGGCATATAATGGATGCCCCAGCCGTCTAGCATTGTGGTGCGGCCGATCTCGACGCCGGTGATATCGGCGTAGCGAAAGGTCTTGCGTAGGACCGGCAGAGGCCCAAATCGAAGGGCCAGGCGGTCGCCTTCGTCGCGGATCGTCAGGGAGCCGAACACCAGGCCGCAAAGGGCGAAGATGGCGGCGATCGCCAGGACCATCGTAGCGACTATCGGATTGCTGCGGACAATCCAGGCACCGAGGCAGGTTGCCAGAGCAAAGGCGAACAGGATGTGGTGCCAGCGGCCGGGTTGGGTGTGGTTGTAGGGCATGCCTGTGATTGTAAATCTTGGCGGCGTGGAGGGTACAGCCGGCTTAGGCAGCGATGGCCCGCCCTAATTCTCTTTCCGCTTCAACTCGCTGTCGTGGTCCTTTCGCGAACGGAAACGACCCGCAACCGACCAGAGGGAGCGCCGCGTAGAACCATACTGTCAGCGGGAAATCACCGGGCAAGTTGAATTTGCCACTGTCCTTCGTTAGCATAGCAGAAGTCGTCGCTCGGAGCGAATCGGGGACGCGTCGAAATGAAACGCTGGCGTATGGGCACGCACATGGGAGATTACCGCCAATGAACGTCCTGCAAATTCCCCTCTTGCCCTGCCTGCTGCTACTTGGCCAGCATTGTGCGGTCGGATCCGAATGGCTGCTAAAGGCCGATTTCGCCAAGAGCCCCCTGGTTGCAGGGTGGGAGTTGCGGAGCAACGGCGATCAACCGTTTGACGGCGGATGGGTCGAATCGGGCGGTGCACCCCTTGAACGCTGTCTCGTCGTCCGCAACGGCTACTGGCAAACGCCCACGATTCGCGTCCAGCCATTTCACTTCTACCGCTTCGACTTTACCGCCAAGGCGGAAAAGGGCTGCCTCTGGTCGGCCGCCTTTTTCGATGCCCATGGCAAGGAGGTGGTCGCCGACGTCTACGACAGCATCGACGGCTCGGCAGAATGGCAGCCGCGGACGTTTTGCTTTCGAGGACACGCCGAGGCCCGACACGTCCGCTTTCGCTTTCATGCCGACGGCCGACCGCTCTCGGTGAAGGCCGCGGCGCTGGTAGAGGTCGATTCGGCCGCGGTTGCCGAGTGGGCCGACGGGATCGCCGCCCACGTTCCCGCACTGTACTACGCCCCGCCGGAGAAACGTTGCATGCGGCTGCCGAAAACCATGAAAACTCTTCAGCGGGGCGGCAAACTCCGCATCGTGATGCTGGGCGATAGCATCTGCAACGACACTTCGAACTCGCTTTACGAAACGCTGCTGAAGCGGGCCTACCCGCAGGCGGAGATCGAGGTCGTCGTATCCGTGCGCGGCGGCGCCGGCTGCCAGTATTACCAAGACGAGAACCGGGTGCAGGACTACGTTCTCCGCTTCAAGCCCGACCTGGTGATCATTGCCGGTATCAGTCACGGCTACGACGCGGAAGCCATCCGTAGCGTGATCCGGCAGATCAAGAGCCATTCGGAATGCGAATTCATGGTGCTGACCGGAGCGATAACGCCGGACGAGACGTGCCGCGAGGGATACTTCAAGACTTCCACTCTGACGATTTCCCGGGCATTGGAGAATTTCGAGAAATTCACCGTCCGCATGCGACGCATGACGGACGAGGAAAACGTGGAGTTTCTCGATATGCGGAGCGCCTGGAACGATTATGTGCTCCGGTCACCGCGGCCGATCGAGTGGTTCCAGCGTGATCCAATCCACGGAAACAGCCGCGGCAAGCAGATCGTGGGCCGCATCCTGCTGCGATACTTCGAACCCCAATAGGAAATCTCAAACGAGGAGAACGAATTGTGCGGGACTTCTTCCCACTGACCGGTTTGTCGTTGGTCTTGTGGCTGCAATTGTTTGGAGCGCAAGCCGCGGAAGCAATCGGCGGCACGACCGCCCGAATCGACAAGACGAGGCGCGGAGCAATCGCGGAAACCGCTCGTTTCCGTGCCCAGATCCGCGATGGCGTGCTTGTGAGTTTCTTCAACAAGCTCACCGGCGAGGAGTATCTCGCCAAGGAGGGGAGGCCGGATGGGCTTCTCCCACACCTGCCCAGCGGATTGGGCACGCAGCACACGGATTCCGAACGCGAGGCGGCGTGCAAACTTTTCGAGTGGCCGTGGTGGGAGCACCCGACCACGGCCAGTTGGCCCAATCATCACTATCCGACGACGACGAGCGTTTTTGCGTTCAAGGCCAAGGACGAGCTTGACGTAATGCTCACCTACAAGGGCCTGAGCAACGGAACTGGCAGCTTTGCCGACGAGTCCTTCACGCTGGAGGTGGGGATTGATGGGGAAACTGGCGATCTCCTGGTGACCCCCGCGGCGGAAGCTCCGCGCGGCGGAGTCTACGGCTGTGGTTTTACGCTCGCGGCCTTGTCGCCGGAAATCACCGTGGAAGCGCCCATCTTCGAGGGGCTGCGTCTCGATCGCCACATGCAACCGGCCCTCTCGGTGAACCAATGGGCCAACTTCTGGGATTACGCCTTCGTCGCGCTCAATGGCGAAAAGACGGGGGCCGTGGGGCTGTGGTGCCAAGACAAGGAGTTGAAGGTCTACAAGACGCTGTTCTACCTGATCAATGAACAGGGACTGAGTCTTTCCGTGCATGCCATGAATTTGCCGCCGTTCAACGAGCTGAAGTCGGCCCGGCCGATGACCTGGCGATTGCAGGCCTTTGACAAGAGTTGGGCGCAGGCGGCGGCGCGTTTCCGCCAGTGGCGGCTGAAGAACGTCAAGATCGCGCCGCGGCCGGATTGGGTAAAGAAGTTGTCGTTCATGGAGTACGGCATGGACAAGGCCAGCCCTGTGAATGAGACCCGTATGCTGGAAAAGTACTTCGGCGGAAAGGACCTCGACCGCGTGCTCACCTGGGCCCCGGCGGTCCGCGGGGCGGGATTCGACAACAACCATGCGAACAACAACCCCTATGCCGGGTTTCGCGAGGACATGCAGGGTTGGAAGGCGAAACATCTGAAATTGATGGTTTACCTGCAACCCATGATCATGTGGGGGCCAAACCCGAAGACGGACCGTGAGCGGCAGGCCGTAGCGTTCTCGGCTGTGGCCAATACCCGCTCGCCGTTCCGTGCGGACCTCAATACGGTGGACTTGAAACACGACCAGCACAACCTGGGCTGTCCGCAGTGGCAGCGATGGTTCCTGGACTGGGTGAAAGAATACATCCAGGGCTACGGCGCCGACGGCATCTATCACGACCAGTCGTATTGCTGTCCGATCGACGTCCGCGGTCTGGCGGCGCCCGGGGGCATGACATCGCCCCAGGGCATGGCGGACTACTTCTACAAGGCGGCCACCGAGAACCTGGGCTCGATCCACGGCACGGAACACATGACGGAGGTGAACAACGTCGGCGCGTCGATGAGCCTGGGCTGCGGAATCATTTGGGGCACGCCCGGTTACCAGGGGCACATCGGTCCGGCTGGCAGCATGAACTGGCAGCGGATCAAGAAGGCATCGCCAGTCTCTAACGCCCTGCACTCGCCGAATGGCGCGATCTTCGGATTCCCCCATCAGTCCAATTACAGTGAGTTCGGCGCGGTCCGGTTCCATCACGGCATGGACCAGATGGAACGCCGCGGCGATTTGCCCGCGATTCCGCTGGGCTTCTACGGGTTCACGAGCGAATCTTGCGATCAATTTGCCAACGAGGTTTGGCTGGACCGCCAACGGGCGACAACATTCGTACACTATGGTCTGCGGCCGGCCTTTCCCGAGAATTGGGAGCGGAACGTGTTGACCTATTTCAAGGGCGCCAACGGCGAGGACTTTCGTTACGAACAAATGCCCTGGGGAACGGCTTTCGTTCAATACGTGGGCGGCCAACGCAAGCTCCAGTACGGCCGAATCAACGGCGTGGCGCGGGCTGCCGTGGAAGGCGCCATCCTGGGCTGGCCCTGCTACGATGAGCACGGACCAGTAGGTCTGAACCCGGATGAATCGGCCACTTATTGCCTCGATCCGGCTGGCCGGCGCCCGCCGGTATGGTTCTCGTTGCCCGTCGATGACGTATATGTCGCGGACGGCTACGCCGACGAGGATCTGGCGTACTTCCAATTGCGGCCGGTCCCCAGCCATGCGGCGGCGACCAATTCCGTTTACCTGAACGCAGCGAGCGGGCTTGTGGCGGTCTGGGTCGATGGAAAAGTGGTCAAGCCGGTCGCCGCGGGCCCTAACCGTTGGACAATTGCCGTAAACCGCGATTCGTTTGTGGCGGCCATTTTCCGGGAGCCACCAGCCGGATTCGCCTCCCTCGCCACGCATAAGATTCTCTGCCGCGACGTGGACCCCGTCACTCGCCGGGACATTTTGCGACCGTCCTTCTTGGCCAGCACCGTCTCCCCAATCAAGGAAGGTGTCAAGATCGAGCCCGCGCAGCAGAAGGCCGGTCCGATCAAAGGTGAATCTCAGGTACACATTCCGCTCAAGGCGGCGGCCGATGGCGTTCTGCGAATCTCCAGCGTCGAGGTCCCGCCGCCCGCATGTCGCTGGAACGGCAAGGCGGCGGCTTTCCGTCCCTCGACGAGCGCCAAGGGACAAACGGCGCAATCGCTGGAGACCCCGATGCGGGCAGGCGAAACCGCCTTGCTCAGCCTGACCCCAACGGTCGCCGGCACGTTCACGTTCCAGTGGTTGTCCGCTGCGGGAGCAGCCAATTCCCAAGGCCGTCGATGACCGCCGATGAGAACACAAAGTCTGCTTGCCCCAAGGTGCGGGAGGAAACGACGACCGGCGATAGCCTGGACGGGCCTCCTCGCCCTGGCGACCGCTCGCGTAATTTCGGCCACGAAGATCACCGAGTACAAACGAATGATGGGCTGGGACCACGCCTTCGCGATACCCGCTTGCGGCAGGGAAGAACAGATCGCCGAAGCCTTGCGGATGACGGACCAGGTCCTCACCGGTCTCGGCTATCTTCACGGCAAGGCCACGATCGTCGCGAGCCGTGCCCTCCCCGAACCAGTCCGACTTCAAGGAGAACGTGCGCAATGAAAACTTTTTGGAGTTGCCTCGCTTGTCTGTTGTTGCCGCAGTTAGGGCCGGCTACGCTCTGCGCCGAGACCGCCATTGGCGATTGGGGACACTTCGTCCTCAACCGCCCCCGCATCTTCCTGAACAATCCCGAAGGTAAGGCTTTTACCGTCACGATACACATGATGGGCTGGCCGCGCCCGGACTGGAACAAGCCCGACGTGCAGGTCCTGCTGACAGGGCCGGCCGGCAAGGCCGTTGTGGACGGCCCGCGCGAGGTTCGGGATGGCGAGTGCGTTGTAAACGTGCCTGACGGCGCCAAGGGCGTTTACCGTCTCCAGGTCGACGGTGTGCTCTGGGTGTCCTCGTCCCTCGACGAGTCCGTGCTGTGGACCGGCGACCCGAGCAAGCGGCACAACTTTCGCGAACGGTTCGCGCCCGCCTTTCAAATGGTCGTGCCGCGGCAGTGGTGGTTCTGGGTGCCGGAAGGCGTTACGCGATTCGCCTGCAAGGCGCAGCGATCCAGCGAGTACATGTCACAGCGTGAGGACTGGGGCATCTTCATCGTTACGCCGCGCGGCCAGCGGATCCGCGCTTTGTGGGGCCAACCTCCGCGCACTCCGCCGGCCGACTACCTGCAGGACATGCTGGCTGAGGTCGAGGTGGAACCTGGCGCAGGCGGCAGGTTCTGGTCGCTGGAACTCCGCAACGGCGATTCGCATAACTATTCCAAGCCCAACATCTGTTTTGACGGCGTCCCGCCCTATATTGCCAGAAGCCCCGAAGAATGGTTCGACCCGGCAACCGGCCAGAAGCCGCGACTCAAGGTGTACGACGACGAGCCGTTCATTCAATCCGCCCGCATTGAGGACGTTATGCAGCGACGCTGGCCCAAGGTCCAGCATTTTTCTCCCTGCCCGTCGTTGGGCGATCCCGACGGCGTTGAAGTGCTTGGCGACGCCCAGTTTGCCTTGTGGAATCCGGAAGGCCGCCACCTGCGATTTCGGATCGGGACCTATCTGCCACGCAAGGGCGGCAAGGGTGCCGAGACGGTGCAGGTTAAGATCGTGGGAGCGGAGGGCAAGACCATTTTTGCGAAAGAGCTTCCGATGCTCCACGTCCATGAGGCAGATGGACAACCCACGGACACGCTCGAGACGGGCAGAGGCGTTAGCCTCGTGTCGGTGACCGGCCCGGAGGCGCTGGCTCTCGTTTACCTATCCGGCCACGCCCCTGGTGCTGCTAGGCAAGGATGCTGGCGGCGGTTGGCATCGCTTTCGCTTCACCGCCGGCACCGCGCGCAACTGGTACTTCTTTGTGCCCCCGGGCACGCGGGAATTTGCGGTCCGCGCGGCCGCCGACGATGAGGACGATGTGATGCACTTCGAGGTCTGCTCGCCAGACCGCACCGCGGTATTGATTTACGACCGTGCGGGCGAGAGAACCGTGAAGGTCCCGGCCGTCCTGGCCGGCAAGATCTGGCATTTGCGCCCGGATGTGGGCAGCGCTACGCGCATCGTCGCCAAGGCCGGCCCGGACTGCCGCTACCAGGAAATTCGGCTCACCGTCGACCTCAAGGGTGTCCCCGGCTATTTGTCGCCCACGTGGGAACAGTGGTTCGATCCTTCTCAGCCGATGGAAAGTGAAAAAAGGCGTTGACCACCCCCATTGCGCCAAGCAAAGCTCGGGTCTCCGAGAAGTCCGACATTTGAGGCGGTTTTCCCTGGCCTGGGACTCGAACGCTGGTTCTTCGTTCTTCGCGGTTGTCCCCGCTGAGGCGGGCCGATCACGGCTCGCGATAACAGCGGAGCCTGACTACTTCGCCGCGCTTCAAATTGCGCCGTCGGCCCTCGAAAACTGTATGCGACAAGGAAGATGGCCTGTCCTGGGCATGTCGATAGCACAATCCAAAGCCCGACGCTAAAGAGCTTTCTCGGTTCGACCCACCAGCGCGGCGACGGCGGCGGTCAATTCCCGCGGTTCCACGGGCTTTGCCAGGTGCATCTGAAAACCGGCGAGCAAGGCGCGGCGGCAATCCTCGGAGCGGGCCAAGGCGGTCAAGGCAATGGCCGGCAGTCCTTGAAACCTGCCGCCGAGTTCCCGAACGCGTCGAATCAGATCAAAACCATCCTGGCCAGGCATTCCCAAATCACTGACCAGGACCTGCGGATCGAATTCTTGAATCGACGCCAATGCCAGGTCGACCCCCGGACATTCCTCGATCACCGCACCGGCGGTGCACAAAATGAATGAAAGGATGCGTCTCGCGTCCGAATCGTCGTCGACCAGCAACACGCGTAGGCCGTCCAGTTGGCACGAGCCGCCAGTGACCGGCGCCGCCCGGCTAGTGACAGGGGAAGCTGGCTCTTGCCCGGAGATTTCCACAGTCTTCGGCGCCGCGATCGGCAGGTCGATGATGAAGGTGGCGCCGGTTCCCGGGCCACGACTCTCAGCTCGAATCGTTCCTCCATGCAGCTCAATCAGTTGCCGCGCGATGGCCAGGCCCAGTCCCAGGCCGCCGTGGCTTCGGCTGGCCGAAGCATCGCCTTGAAGAAATCGCTCGAAGATATTGGGAAGCAGTTGCGCATCAATTCCCTGGCCGTTATCGACCACCCTGATTTCAGCCTGCGATTCGACGCCTGCCAGCGCGACCTGAATCGCTCCGCCCTCCGGCGTAAATTTAACGGCATTATTCACGAGGTTCCAGACAACTTGCTGGAGCCGCGACGGATCACCGCGCACGGGCCCCACTGCGGGATCGATCGTTTTCGTGATGCGAATTCCTTTGGCTTCGGCCGCCGGCGTCGCAGCGCTCACGACCGCTTTAACCACGGCCGAGAGCTCGACGGTCTCGAGGTCGAGGCGAAGCTTGCCCGACGTAATGCGGGAGACGTCAAGCAGATCGGCGATCATTTGCGACTGGAGCTGGGCGTTGCGTTCGATGGCTTCGAGGCCTTCCGCGAAATCCTCCGGCGAGACATCACCCATCTTGAGCAATTGCGCCCAGCCGATCATCGACTGCAGCGGCGTCCGCAGTTCGTGCGACAATGTGGCAAGAAAGTCGTCCTTGATGCGATTGGCTCGTTCCGCCTCCGCGCGGGCCGCCCGTTCGCTCGCCAGCAGTTGCTCGCGCTCGAGTTCCGCCTGGCGCACGCGCAAGAATGCCGCGCACCGTGGCGACCAGCACCGGCGGTTCCACGGGGTGAGTAAGATAGCCGTCGGCGCCGAGGTCCAACCCCTGGACTTTGTCCACATCGGAGACAAAGGAGGCCGAGAGATGAATGATCGGCACTCTGGCCGACTTGGCAAGGCCGCGAATCCGCCGGCCGACTTCAAAGCCGTCAATGTCGGGCAAGTTGACGTCGAGAATGGCAAGATCGATTTCACCCTGCGCCAGTTGCACCGCAACGGAGCCCGTCGCGGCTTCCAAGACGCGATAACCGACGCTCTGCAACACCCGCGACGTGGAATAAAGCGTTGCCAGGTTGTCGTCGACTACCAGCACCGTAAGGGGTTGGCTTGACATGCGGCTAGGACTCCGAATCAAGGTTGGCTACAGCCTGGGCGGGCTTGTCCGAGTCGGCAAAGCGGGTTGGAATCGTTACGAAAAAAGTCGAACCGACGCCGAGTTTGCTCGTCATGCTCACGCTGCCGCCAAGAATCTCGGCAATTTTTCGGCTTATGGCCAGGCCCAG
Organism: uncultured Planctomycetia bacterium; assembly: GCA_963709175.1. Classification (GTDB taxonomy): domain Bacteria; phylum Planctomycetota; class Planctomycetia; order Pirellulales; family Thermoguttaceae; genus JANXQG01. Next base: position 476,716 of record CAVPVK010000013.1, on the reverse strand, counting down.
CCCGGTGCCGCGAAATCTCTTCTGCAGCGGCGAATCGACTTGAACGAAGTCATGGAAGATGGCGGATTGATGCTCTTCGGCAATTCCAATCCCGCTGTCGGAGACCGAAAAGCTGACCTGCTCGGGGGCGCAGTGACGGGCGGCGACGCGGACTTCCCCTTGGACGGTGAATTTGAGGGCGTTGGAAATGAAATTGCGGAGGATTTGCGAGAGTTTTTTATGGTCGGTGTAAATCGGGGGTAGATCGACCGGTTCCTCAAAAATCAATGAGACCTTGGACGTCGTAAGCAGCGGCTTGAACATGCCGCGCAGGGCCGCGAAGAGGTCCACCATGGCGAACCATTCGGGCGAAATACTGATCCGGCCCGCTTCGATTTTCGCAAGGTCAAGCAGATCGTTGACCATCTCCGTGAGCTCGATCGCGGAATTCTGGACAAAATGGATCTGCTTTTCCTGTTCGTCGGTCAGCGGACCGTCCATGCGATCGAGCAAGAGCCGTGCAATGCTGCGGATGGAGCCGAGCGGCGTGCGAAATTCGTGGCTCATGTACGACAAGAATCGGCTCTTCAGCGCGGTCGCTTCGCGCAGCGAAGCCGCCTGGACGTCAAGCTCCGAATAGAGCGCCACGACGCCTCGATTGGTTTCCGCCAATTCGGTGCGGAGGGCCTCGACCTGCTGGGCATAGCGCAGGCATTCGGCGCGCAAATCGGCGTTCTCCTGTTCCAGGCCCGCCCTATCCGAAGGAACCATCTGCTTTGACATCATTTAGGCCAGGTGAGGTCTTCATCGCCGGAAGAAAATCGCACGGCGAGCACGGTCACGTCGTCGTTGCCGCGGCAGAAATCGCGGTACAGAACGGAGGCAACGAGGGCCGGGTGCCGCGCGAGAAGACCGGGATATGCGTCCAGAGACCAGTGGGATTTCAGCCCGTCGGAGTGCATGATGAGCAACGCCTGCCTGGGGCACTCGACGTCGATGGCCACGACTTTGCGCATGGCGGCCCCGACCGTGCCGTTGTGCGATAGCAGTCCGCGGCCCTTGGAATCTCCGAACGAGCGCAGGGTGCCCGCGATATTTCCCACGCCCGCGTATTCGAGAACTTCGCGCGACGCCTTGACGCGGGCAACCGCAACGGCAGCGCCTCGCGTTGCCCGCATGCGGCGATCGGCAGCGGTAAAATACTCCGATAGCGGCAAGAATGGATCCTCGTCAAATGCGGCCGCGGCGGTGTGGGCCGCCTCGGCGGCCAGCGGCCCATGGCCCAAACCGTCGGCAATCAACAGCGCCAATTCCGACTGCCGCTCCGCGATTCGCCACGTGTCGCCGACCGCTTGCTCTCTCGGCGCCGGGAGGTTGATTGTACCCCAAGCGAACCTCCTTGACGAGCGACTCGATTGCTGCGGGACCTCGAGGCGAGCCAGAACGACCGTACCGGACGGCCGTGAGGAAAAGACATCAAATTCGCTCGACAACCGGCGTACCGCACCGAGCCCCTCTCCGGCCGTACCTCCCGTAGAGAACCCGTCCTCCAAGCAGCGTGGAACATCCGCCATGCCGGGCCCGCGATCTATCGCCAGTACTTCGACTCCCCTGGTTCCGATGACGTCGAACGATCTCAGCAGAATCTCGCCGGCGGTCGCATAGCGCGAGATATTCGTCGCCAGCTCGGTCGCCACGATCGCGGCCTTGCCGCAGTCGGATTCGCTGAACCCGACCTCGCGGGCAAGGCGTTGCGCTTGCCGCCGGACGTCGCCAATTTGACTGGAATCGGAGATGGGGACGGCAAGCTGCCCAAACATCGCGGCGAATCCCTGATGCCTCATTTCCAGCGAGTAATCACGACCCGCGTGCCCTGGCCGAGTTGGCTTTCGATTTCAAATTCATTTACCAGCCGCTTGGCGCCGGAAAGCCCCATTCCCAGCCCCTTGCCGGAGGTCCACCCGTCCATCATTGCCAATTCGAGGTTGGCAATTCCCGGCCCTTTGTCGCAAAATGCGAGGCGAACGCCCTTGCGACCGCCGTCGGAGAGCAAGGTCCATTGAAGTTCGCCGCCTCCGCCGTAAACCAGGGTATTGCGTGCCAACTCGCTGGCTGCGGTGACGATCTTGGTTTGATCGACCAGGCTAAAAGCGGACCCTTGTGAGAGTTTTCGAACCATTTGCCGCACCATCACAATATCCTGTTCGGTTCGGATCGCCAGGGTGCCGCTTTCCAAGTCTGCCATCGTCTCACTCCGCGGTGTGCATTGAATTCCGCAAATGCTCCATGCCGCGGTCCACGTTAAGCGCCGTTTTCACTCCCTGCAGTGACATGCCAAGTTCGACGAGCGTGATTGCCACAGCAGGTTGCATGCCGACAACCACGATCTGGGCGCCCAGTATGCTCGCCATGCTGGACATATTGGCAATCAGGCGACCGATGAAGGAATCGACCATGTCCAAGGCGGAAATATCGATCAGCACGCCTTTGGCCCCGGTTTTGGCGATCTGCCCAGTCAGATCGTCTTGCAGGGTGAGGGCAAGTTGATCGTGCATGTCGACCTGAATGGTGACCAGCAGAAAATCGCCCATTCGCAATATTGGTATCCGGTCCACGGCAACAGCCTCTCTTTCAGGCTTTCGCCTTGGATATGGAATACCCCGTGCGCTTCAGCGCCACGGCGAGGGCGTCAGCCAACGTGGCTTTTGTGGTAACACCTTGAAGGTCAACGCCCAGATGGACGATGGTTTGCGCGATCTGCGGCCTGACGCCGCTAATAATGCAATCAGCCCCCATGAGCCGGATCGCGGTGACGGTTTTCAGCAAGTGCTGCGCTACCAGGGTGTCGACGGTGGGCACGCCCGTAATGTCAATAATGGCGGTCTCCGAGCCGGTTTCAACAATTTTCTGCAGCAGGGACTCCATCACGATTTGCGTGCGAGCGCTGTCCAGCGTACCGATCATGGGGAGTGCCAGAATCCCGTCCCACAACTTGACGACGGGCGTGGAAAGCTCAAGCAATTCCTCTTGCTGTCGGCCAATGACCTCTTCGCGAGATTTCTGGAAGGCCCGAATGGTCAGCATTCCCATTCTATCCAGCAATTCCGATGCGATCCACGTTTCCTCGGCAAATGCCTCGGCGTCGTGGCCGAATTCGGCGCGAAGGCGAGAGAACAAGGGCCGCTTGAAGGAAAACACGAAGGTCGCGGTCTCATCGGAACTAAATCCTTGAGCCACGCGCGAACGGGAAATCCCTTCAAGAAACTGACCGATTGCCTGCATTTCCGGAAGCTTGAAATTTGCCGGATCGCCACGCTGCGCGGCCTGTTGCAAAAGGCCGACGAATTCCTTGGCCTGTGAGAAAAGCTCCGCCTCATGGATGCGGCTTTCCTTACCCGCTCCGCCGGATTTAAGATCCTTGATCCAGTCGGCCAACAGATCATTTTCATATTTCTTTAAAACGGCAGCGACGCCCGCTGTCCCTATGGCCATGCTTCAGCCTTTCAAAAGATAATGGACCGGCATTAAACCTGAACCGCAATTCCCCTTGGCTTTGCGGCGGAACATGGAAAGTTCATTTTTGAATTGGGGTATTCTAGAAAAGCAATCTTCAATCATCAAGTGCCTGTCGCTTGGAATTCGGACTTAATTGCGGGATGGTTAGAGGGCTATTCGTAGCGCCGTAAGACAAATCACCGATTGAACTTACGGCTGCAGCCCTGAAGTCATTCCTCGGCCGGCGCTTTGGGATCGGCAGCGATCCCAGCTCGGGCGGGCAGACATGCCAGAAGGTCTTGGAGGCGACTCAGGCCAACAGGTTTTACAAGATAGTGATCGAAGCCCGCCTCTTTGGCACGATCCTTGTCGCTTTCTTGCTCATAGCCGGTGAGCGCCGCAAGCACAGTCTCATTTAACGCAGGGTTCAGCCGAAGACGCCTGGCGAGTGCGAAGCCATCGATGATCGGCATGCTGATATCTGAAATAATAAGATCGGGCCGATCCGTTTCCACGTGGTTTAGCGCGGCTGCGGCGTCGCGGGCTATGCAAACTGTCTGCCCCAGCTTTTCGAGCAACTTGCCGAGGATGAGCGAGGATGCCTGCGTATCGTCGACGATCAATACTCGGTAGCGGTGCGCGACCCTGACCTGGTCTGGTTGCGGCATGGGTTGGGTAGGTGAGGCGCTCATGCTGGGAATCTCCTGCGGGATGCCGATCGATCAAGGCGACGGCATTCTAGAACAAGCCGCCACCCATGAATCTTAATAGGTAGGCAAGGGCAAATGGCGGCCAACGGCTTTCACGGCCCGGCCGCGGCGGCCTTTATCGGTCAGGCCAAAAAATCCTGTTGCGGGCCAATTTATTAGCGTGCCCGTGCTGATGCAGGCGACTCGGACAGGGGCACCCGCCGGGTTCAAACCCTACCTGCTGCCCGTTTCGGCCCTTAATGTGACGATGCCCCAGCCGGGCACCTCCACGGAATCGCCGGCCTCTGCGCCGGGCTGTTCGCTGGCATCGCTCAGGCGGAGCGAACTCGGCCGCGGATCCGACCAGGTCAGCCGGGCTTGCCGCGCCTGGCCGGAGGCCCCGTAAAGCCGCACGATCATGGCCTTGCCGTCGTCGCTGGGCTTCAACGCGGTGACCAACACGTCGGCCGGCTCCACTCGCAACCGCGAGGCCAGCGGTTGCGGCCCCGCCGCTGCCACTGCCACCAGCGGCTCGGTCGTCTCGATGCCGAAACGGGCGGCGGCCGCGGCGTCGTAGGCCGCGTGCGGATGGAGATAGTAGTGGAAGCGGACTACGCCTTCCTGGTCGGCACGGTAGTTCGTCTCCCAATGATTATTCAGGGCCCAGGAGTAGAGCGCCGCCGAAGGCTGGATGTGCTTCAGGTAGGCGTTGGGGTTCGGCTGCTCACGCGGCAGGTTCGCCGTCAGCCCGCCGAGTTCCACCAGCGGCGCGTCGGCGGTCACCCAGGTCATGCCGTAGCGGTCGTTGGAGACATCGACCCAGCGCTCCACCGAGAACCAATTCTTACACGCACCGGGGATCTGGTCTTTTTCGGGGCGAGTGACGGCATAGGCGCTGTTGATGCGGACCTCAGGGTTGGGCACGTTGAAGGAGAAGCCGAAGTGCACGCCTTCGATTGCGCGGACCGGAAGTTTGTCGACTGTATCGATCAGCTCCACACGGTCCAGCCCGTCGATCACGCGGACCTCGCGGACGAGTTTGCGGCAGCCGGGGGCGTCGGATTCGATTGCCAGCGAGGCCACCAAGGGGCCTTTCTCCTTGACGACGACCTTGGCCGTGCCATTGGGCTTGGCGTCTTTCACATTGCCGCCGGGCAGATAGGCGTAGCCGTTGATCGGACCGGCGGCCAGTTCCACGTCGATGCCCGCCCGTTTCAGGCTCGCGATCGCACCGGTCGTTTCGTTCACCTTAACACTCAGCAGTGGCGTGGTGAGGGAATTGCCTCCGGCATGGGCGTCGCCGCCAGCGGGCGCGGCTGCCTCGACGGTGTATCGCTTCGCGCCCAGCGGGGGCACGTCGCTGGCCAGGAAAGCCAATTCTCCGCCGCTCAATCGCTGGCTCGGCACGGGCCGCCCTTGTTGGTCGCAAACGCTGTTGCCCTCGATCCGCTTGGGCAGCTTGACCAGGCCCGTCCGCGGCCACGAAGAGGTGTTGAAGACGTCGAACTCGGACGGCTTCCCGCCCGAGTCGCCGGCGCCGGCTCCGAGGGCCTGCGCCATGAGTTTCCGCGATTGCCGCTGGGCGTCGAGGGCCCAAGCCTGCTTGAATTTCCACTGCGTCTTGACGAAGGGCAGGTTGGGCTCGCTGATGCTGTTGTAAGCGCCCCACGTATGCTCGCTCCAAAGGGCCACGTTCTTCCAAGCGGCGGCGAAATCGCTCGCCGGATAGGGCCCGGCGCCGCGAAGCGCCCAGAGCGTTTCCGCCTGCGAGAGGCGGTCGGCCGTATGGCGGTTGATCGCGGTCTCCGCCGCTCCGGAGGCGGCGCCGTCTTCCCAATAGGGCGTGAAGTCGCCGCGGAAGGTCGGCAGCTTGTCGCCGTAACGCTCTTGGAAGGCGTGAAACATCTCGCTCGTCGTGGCGATGATCAGCCGCGGATAGGCATGCCGGGCGTTCCACTGGCGGACCTCGTCCATGACCCGCTCGTCCGGGAGGCCGTTGTCGCCCTTCGACCACCGCATCTGCACAATGTCGTAGGGATAGTGCTCCGCCACCAGGTGCCGCAAATCGGTCTGCACCGCGTCGGTCACGTGATCGATGGTGTGGCCGAAGGCGTAGCCGAAGTACGGGGCCCAGTAAAGCACTTTCTCGTGGCCGTCCGGGCCAACCCACCAGAACGGCTTGTCTTCCCAGGTGACCCGCGCGTAGCCGATGCGATCGAGGTAGTTCGGGCCGTCGGAGATATACTTCACGCCGTTCTGGGCCAGGGCGGGCACCACGCCCCAGGTCAGCCCGGGCACGTCGCTGATGGACATCGAATCGACCTTCACGCCGCACCGCCGCCCCAGGGCCGTGGCGAAAGTGAATTGCCGCAGCAACTCTTCGCCGCGGCAAACGCCCGTCAGCAGGTTGGCATACATCGCATCGACGCCGATAAAACCGTCGCGGACTGCCCGCTCGAACTGCCGCATCTGCTCGGCGGTGGCGACCGGACGGAAGTCCTCGTAAGGCATGAGCACTTCCAGGTTCCATTTGAACCGCGCGCCGGGCGGGTAGTCCTTGGTTTTTTCGATCAACTCCAGGGCGCGCACGACGTTGTGGGCCTGCTTCTTGGCGATGTTGGGCTGGATGTCGGTATAGCCGATGTCGTTATGCGAGTGCATGAGGATATAGACCTCCCACTTCCGCACGGGCCGCAACGAAACCTCCGACCGCAGGGGACTGCCGGAGCCGACCGAGAGGGCTACCGGCAGCGTTTCGTTCTTTTCCACCGGCGGCGCGAGGCACTCTACGTCTTGCAGGCCGCTGTGGAGATGGATCCTCTGCGGCGGCCGATTGCCGATCCGCACATCCGCTTCGCTCGCCGTGCCGGCGTGAAAGATCCGCAGGGCCACTGGTTGCACGGCCTGCCCGTCATGCCAGACCAATTGCTCGACATGCTGGCCGGGCGACGGCACGACGAAGTCTTCAACGGCGGTCAGCCGCGTGTCCGCGGGCGCGACGAAGCGCACGGCGTCCCACAGCACCCACGAGCCGGTCAGTGTGGTAACTGCCACGCGGTTCAGGCCGGCCTTCAAGGTCCCCGCCGGGGCTTCCAAGCAAATCGTGCAAGGACGGCCCTTGTCCGGTTGCCCGAAGACCGAGGCGTCGCCCCCGCCCGGCGGTGTCTGGAAGTTTTTGGCCAGTTCATTGATCTCCACGCGGAGCTGCGGCGGGGCCTGCGAATGGGTGTCGGCGAAATGGAGTTCCAGCGTGCTTTTTTCCCGCGGCGCTGCGGCCAGGGCGAAGAGAACTTCGAACGTCTGCGGCGTGCCGGGCGCCCAACCGCCGTCCACCACGCCCGGCTGCACGTAGGGCCAATCGCTGCGCGGGTCGCTGTGACCGACCACGAACATGGCCGGCTGGCGATAGGACTTGTAGCCGGCGGGCCCCAAGGCGAACTTGGCCGTGTTGTGATCGGGCTTGCCGATCTCCCAAAGCGTCGCATCGACGGCGCGACCCGTAGCCGCGGCAAGAAGCAGGAAGGCAGCGAGTATCAGGCTTTTCATTTCGAGTTGGCTCCTAACGAGGTGCATGAAAGCGGAATCGGCATTGGCCCGAGGCGCAGGTCAAGAGGCATGGCGTGCGCCGCGGGTTCGTGCGAGAGTTTTTTCTGCCGGCCCACGTTGGAACCGGCGATCCCAGCGCCAGCCATCTTAATGGCGCGGTCCCGGCTACGCAAGCGGCTGCCCATTGTCGGAGGCCCGAGGCCCAATTGCCGGCCTTGTTCGGTAAGGTCCGTAAGGTAAAATGGATTCGGCGAGACATACTCAGAGAGCAACCTGCCGTGCCGCTTCGAGATCCTTTTCATCCGCTGGTCAGTCAAATCAGATCCTGGGAAGAAATCCACGGTCAATGGCCGGCGGTCATTGTCCAGCAGTTGGCGAAAACGCTTCCCCCGCAATTTGAGGCCGGTCCCCGCGTGCATCTGGGGTCGGAGGTGGAGATTGACGTGGCAACGTTCGAGGCACAACCGCAACCCGCGGCGGAGAGATCGTACTCGTCGCCCGATAACGGCGGCGCCGCCGCGGTTTGGGCGCCGGTGGAACCCACGCTGGCCGTGGAAACCGACTTGTCGGATTTCGACGAGTATGAAGTCCGCGTTTACAACGCCCAGCGCGGCCGACGCCTGGTGGCCGCGATCGAACTGATCAGCCCCGCCAACAAAGACCGGCCCGAACATCGCAGCCAATTCACGTCCAAGTGCGCGTGCGCTGCTGCGGCAAGGCGTGTCGTTGGTGCTGGTGGACGTGGTGACCTCGCGGAACGCCAACCTGTACGCCGATCTGCTGGACCTCATCAGCCGGTCGGACCGTTTGCTGGGCGAATCGCCCCCGGCAACCTATGCCGTCGCCTGCCGCTGGCGCCTGCGCGGGCGGTATCGATGGTTGGAGACATGGTACCGAGATGCGGCACCGGGGTTGCCCTTGCCCGGACTACCCCTGTGGTTGACGGAAGACCTGGCGGTACCGCTCGATTTGGAAGCGAGTTACGAGCAGACTTGCCGCGACCTGCGGATTGCCTGAGAGATTACCCGGCGCATGTTCGACGAGACGGTTTTTCACGGTCGGCGGCTGGCAATCGTCGGCAGCATCTGTCGGGACGTGAAGATCGCGGCGATCGACGCCGGGCCACACCTCCTGGAGGACGGAGAAACGCCCACCGCTGGCATTGTCGAAACGATCGGCGGCGGCGCGGCCAACAGCGCCCTGGCGGCGGCCTCTCTGGGAGCCCACGTGCCGCTGGGCGGCAAGGTCGGCGACGACCCGCTCGGACAGCGGCTCGAACGGGCATTGGTCCGCCGGGGTGTGACCTCGCTGTTGCACCGCGATCCGAACCTGGCCACCGGCAGTTCGGTCGTGTTGAGCTATCGAAACGGCCGTCGCCACTTCGTAAGTTGCCAGCCGAACAACTACTCCCTGGCCCTGGGCGACATCGATCAGGAAATGCTGACCGACGCCCGACACCTGCTGCGGGCCGACGTCTGGTTCTCCGAGCCGATGCTTGCTGGCGGCAATGCCCTGCTGCTGCAGGCTGCCCGGGCTCGGGGAGTGGCTACGTCGCTGGACATCAATTGGGACCCGTATTGGGGTTCGGCTGACGCGGCGACGATCGCCGCGCGCAAGGATTCCGTGCGACAGATCTTGCCCTGGGTCGACATGGTCCACGGCAACGTCCGCGAGCTGAGCAGGTTTGCCGACGCACCGGACCTGGATACGGCGCTGCAGCGAATCACCGCCTGGGGTGCCGCCGCGGTGGTGGTCCACCTGGGGGCCGCCGGGGCGGGATATGCTTGCCGCGGTCAATGGACGACCGCCCCCGCCGTGCCCGTCCATAGTCACAAGAACACGACTGGGACGGGCGACGTGCTGAGCGTCTGCATGATGCTCATGCACGACCGGGACGATATTCCGCTCAACGACCGCCTTCGTCTGGCCAACGCGATCGTCGCGGAATTCATCGAGGGCAAACGCGCGGTGATACCGGTTCTGGAATGATCACGGTCCCACCACCGCCCGCCGCACAATCGGCGGATAAGGCGTTTCGGCCCCCTTGGCCACGTGCCAGAGGATGCGGTTAAGTTGGTCCTCGTCGGCCCGGTCGTAGTCGTCGAAATCCATCTGTGGCCGAGACCTTCCAGCCAAAGGCGTTTAGCTTGTTCACGGCGTTCAAGTCGACCTTGGGCTGCTGCGTCTGGTAGGCCACCACCTGCGGCTGCTTCTGGAAACAGCCGAACATGGGCGTCGCCGCCGCGTCGTATTGCGTCATCGGCGGCAGGCCGAGGATCAACTCGATGGTCCGCACCATGCCGACCTGCGTGTAGTGGCGTGCTGTCGACCACGCCGCGCCGGGCCCAGGGGCTGACGACCAGCGCCACCGTGCGATGGCAATCGACGTGGTCCGGACCGTTCTGCGAGTCGTCCTCCACGACGAAGATCGCCATCTCCTTCCAGAAGCGGCTGCGGCTGGCCGCCTCGACGATCTTGCCCAAGGCCACGTCGTTGCTGCCCACGGCGGCCTCGGGCGTCGGCCTTGCCCAGGGCGCGTTCCCGACGGTGTGGTCCTCGCCCAGCGACATGACGGCCAACTGCGGCAATGCGCCGTCCTTCTCGGCGGCGTGCAGGTCGGCAATCCAGCCGTCGACGCGGTCCATGTCGCGGCCGCCCTTCCAGGTGCCGCGGTTCTCCTTGGGCACGCGGCCGGCGCCCTCGCCGTAACACTTGAAGCGTCACGCCGTTGCGGCGGCAGATGGTCCCACAGGTAGCCGGCCGCGGGCGTGGCCATCTCGTCGTTGCCGGGCAATGTTGCCGTGGTTGGAATAGCTCATGATCCAGGACCGCTGCTTGAAGTCGGTCACGATCGCCCCGTCGCACCAGTCGTGGCCGTCGACGCTCACTTCGCCGTTGCAATAGAAATTGTCCAGCAGCACGTAATCGCGGGCCAACTGGTGGTGGTTGGGCGTGACGTTCTCGCCGTACATCACCAGTGCCGGATCGCCGTTGCCCGCCGGGCGGCCTTGGGCGTCCTTGAAGTCGCCGAAGCACCTGGTCGTAGGTGCGGTTCTCCTTGATGATGTAGAGCACGTACTTGATCGGGCACTCGCCGCCGGTCTTGTCGGGAATGCAGCAATCGCTCTTGGCCGCCGCGCGGTGGATCGTCTGCGGCGTGTAGGGCGAGTTCTGCCTGACCTGCTGCGTGTACCGCGCCAGGGCGGCAGCGTCGGGCCGCGGCATCACGGCGATCGAGCCCTCGAAGAGCTTGCCCGGATGATCGAAGGCCACGCCGTGCGCCGGCCTTCCGCGGCACCCGCGGCGGGTAGCTCGGCTGCGAGCGAACCCCCTTGCCGTTGGCGATCCACAACGTGCCGCTGTCGGGCGAGACGGCCAGCGCCGTCGGATACCAGCCCACGGGAATGAAGCCGGCGATCCGCGACTCGCCCGGCTGGGAGATATCGACCACCATCACGTCGTTGTTGTCGGCGTTGGCCACGTACAGCGTCTTGCCGTCGGGGGCCACGGCCACGGCGTCGGGCGTGCTGCCTTCCGGCGAAGACGGGATAGAGCGAAGTCGCCAGGATTTCCCGCGTTCCTTCCGGCGGACGCCGCCGGGGACTGGCCCCCGGCTCCACTTTCTCCAAGGTCTGCGTCTGGATCACGTGGACCGTGTTGTCGCCCGAGCAGGCCACGAACAGCCGGCCGTCGGGCGAGAGGGCCATGTCGTTGGGACGGATGCCGACGGCCTGGTCGCGGAGGTGCTGGCCGGTCAGCCGTGTCGATGATGCTCACGCTGCGGCTGCCCCAGTTCGAGACATAGAGATGGATTGCCGTCGGCGCCGAAGACGCAGGAATGCGGGTGCTGCCCGACGGGGATCGACGCCTCGCAGGCCAGACTCTTGGGATCGAGCACCCAAACCTCGTGGTTGGCCTCGTTGGCGACGTACAGCTTGCCGGACTTGGGATCGACGGCGATGCCCGCCAGGAATGCGCTCGCGTTCGTCGGGGGCCGGCTTGACTGCCTCGCCCGGCGTCAGCTTGCCATTCTTATAAGCAAAGACGAGGATCTTGCCGGAGTTGCCGCCGGCCAGGAAAACCCGCTTGCCATCACCGCTGAAGGCCAGGCCGTTCCACAGTCGCGGCAGCGGGAAGAACTGCACGACCTTCTTCGCCGCCATCTCGATCACGGCCAGGCCCGTGTTGTTGAATCCGGCACAGGCGGCCAGCAGCACCTTGCCATCGGGCGAGACGATCATCTTCAGCGGCAGGTCGCTGGTCATTCCACCGGCGGGCTTGACAAAATCGGGATCCTGCACAAGCACGTTCCAGGTGATCAAGGGCGATCATGGTCCCGGCTGGGGTGATGGTCCAACCGTTGAACAGCTTGGTGCCCGATTGCGGGGTGACGGCCTGTGCAGTCGCGGTTGAACCGACCAGCGCGGCGGGAATCAATAGACAAGAAATCTGGCAAAATATACTTCGCAATACCGGCGACGGCATAGGGCACCTCTCTTGTTTGAGTACGCGGGTCAGTCTACCATGAACGGCACTTACCAACAACAATTTTACCGACTTCCAGGTCGGCCTTTCCAAATTACCGTCGATGCCCAGCGACTTTCCACAACCGCCATTGGGCCGAATATGTGGAGTTGATTACGGGACGGTTAGAATTGGGTTAGCGATGACCGATCCCGATCGCACGATGGCCAGTCCGCTGGAGATTTACGCCCGCCGCAACGCTCAACTCGATGCGAAGTATTTCCAGCAGCTTGCGCAGGGACGAGCGGATCGTGCTTGTGGGTTGTAGGCCTGCCAGTGCATCTCGACGGCCGGGAGAGCGACAAATCGCAGGAAGCCCGGCGCTTCGGCCAGTGGCTAGCTGAAGTCACGTCGCTTCCGGTGGAGTTCTTCGACGAGCGGTTCACGAGCGTGCAGGCTGAGGAGCTGCTGATGGCCGCTGAGCTGACGAGCAAGCAACGCAAGCAGCGGCTCGACAAGCTGGCGGCCCAAATCATGCTCAGCGCGTATCTCGAATCGCAAACCAAGGGCGGGGCGGAACCGCAAGGTTTGGACGACTGAGCGGCCTGCCCTTGACTCCCCACCGGGGGGAAGCGTATAAGACCGTCTGCTCGAAAAGCAGGAGTCGCAATGCTCGCCCGTCGTCGCGTGTCGATTCTCACCAAGGGGGCTTCTTGCCTTGCGCTGCTGTTATTGCTCCTGGCCTGCGATCGCCCGCTGGCGATGATGGCGGTGAGCACACCCAACCGCTTCAATCCCTTGGTGAGCGAGGGCAACCCCTTGCCGCCCATCGAGGCCATCGGCACCGATCGGCAGTTCATGGTGCCCGTCGGACCGCCCAAGGCGGTGATTGCCGTTTCTGTCGTGGAACCGACTCTAGGGCCGGACCAAACGTCGGCAAAAGGCACGATCCTCGTCATCCATGGCATCTTCGGCCGCAGCCTGACCATGCTCCACACGGCCCATCGCCTGGCTGCGGCCGGCTACCGAGGCGTACTCGTCGATCTCCGTGGGCATGGCCGCTCGACGGGCGAGTACCTCACCTACGGCACCCAAGAGGCGCGAGACTTTTCCCAGGTCATCGACGCCCTTTTCCGGCGCGGCCTGGTCGCGGGGCCGATCGGCGTGTATGGCGTGTCCTACGGGGCCACGACCTCGATCCACCTGGCGGCGTTGGATCAGCGGGTGCGGGCTGTGGTGGCCGTCGAGCCCTTCGGCATGGTGCGGCCCGAGCTGGCCCACTGGGTGCCCATGGTGCCCCGCCAGACCTTCGACGAGGCGCTGGCCGAGGCGGGCGAAGAGGCCGGCTTCGATCCCGGTATGTCCGATGCCGCCGACGCCATCGCTCGCACCACCGCGCCGGTACTCTTGATGCACGGCACCGACGACTGGATCGTTCCCTACTGGAACAGCCTGCTGCTACAGCAGGAAGGGGCCGGGCATTGCGACCTGGTGACGTTTCCCCTGCGAGGCCACGAATCGCTGTGGCTGGACTTCGACGGCGAATTGGCCCGCCGGGCGGTGGAATGGTTCGACCGCTGGTTGAAACCGGCTTGACTTGTTCTATTGTTTTAGTACAATAGAACTATGACCTCGATTTTCGTCATCGAGCACAATGATCCCTTGCCGCTCTACGCGCAATTGGAACGCGCCATAAAGTCGGCCGTCACACTCCGCAGGCTCCAACCTGGCGACCGCTTGCCGACGGTCCGCCAACTGGCGGTCGATTTGCGGATGAACGCCAACACGGTCGCGCGGGTCTACGCGGAGTTGGAACGCCAAGGGATCCTCAGCACGCGGCGCGGCGTCGGCACTTTTGTCGAGGCCCTGCCGGACGCCGAGACTGCGGCTTCGCCCTCGGGGCGGAAAAAAGAACTCCGGGCACTGGCCGAACGCTTCTTGGCCGATGCCTTGGCGAAAGGGTTCACGAAAGACGAATTGCTGCCCGAAATCCAACATGTCTTCTCACAACTTCAGGAGAAAGTCCATGGCCGGTGAAATGAGCACTGACAAGAGCGCTGCGAAAAAAGTGAACATCAACCTCAATTTCCCCCAGGTCCGCGTCAATGTCGTGGCTGCGGTCCTCTTCCTGGTTCCGGCGGTCGTTGGAGCCCTTTGGACCTGGCACGCCCAGGCGCCCTGGCCGGTCGTCGGGGGTATCTTGCTGGGCTGGCTGGCGAGTCTTTCGCCGAAGATCGCTTCCCAATGGGAGCGCGCCGTGGTCTTGCGTTTGGGGCGGTACGTCGGCTATCGCGGGCCGGGCCTCTTTTGGATCGTCCCGTTGGTGGACGTGGTCGCCGTGTGGATCGACCAGCGGACGATCACCACGAATTTCGCCGCCGAGCAAACGCTGACTTCAGACGCCGTGCCGGTCAACGTCGATGCCGTGCTCTTCTGGATGGTCTACGATCCGGAAAAGGCCGCCTTGGAAGTGCAGGATTACCAGCAGGCGGTGAGTTGGGCCGCGCAGACGGCGCTGCGGGACATCATCGGCCGCACGTCGCTGACCAATCTGCTCCGTGGCCGCGAGCAGATCGAGTTGGAGTTGCAGAAGTTGATCGACGATCGGACCAATCCCTGGGGCGTGACGGTGCAATCTGTCGAGATGCGGGACGTCGTTATCCCCGACTCGCTGCAGGACGCCATGTCGCGCGAGGCCCAGGCAGCCCGCGAAAAGCAGGCTCGCATCATCCTCGGCGAAGCGGAAGTGGAAATCGCCCATCTCTTCGAAACGGCCGCCAAGTCCTACACCGTCAATCCGACGGCCCTCCACCTGCGGGCGATGAACATGCTCTATGAAGGGCTCAAGGAGAAAGGCGCGTTGATGCTCGTTCCCAGCACGGCCGTCGAGTCGATGGGGATGGGCGGACTGTTGGGCGCCGCCGCTTTGAGGCAGCAGGCGCTGGCCGAAGGAAAAGAGGATCGGGTGAAATAGCGAGTATCGAATGTCTTGGCTCGATCTGCTGATCTTGTTCTTCGCGTCTGTCCTGGCGGGTGCGATCAACGCCGTGGCGGGCGGAGGCACGCTGCTGAGCTTTCCTACGCTCATGCTGGTCGGCCAACCGCAGATCACGGCCATCGTCGCCAACGCCACCAATACCGTCGCCATCTGGCCGGGGGCCCTGAGCAGCTTCTGGGGCTATCGCTCGGAACTGGGCTACCATCGCCGCGAGGTCTTCTTGCTCTCGATCCCCAGCTTCCTGGGCGGCGTGCTGGGCGCGGTGTTGCTGGTGAGAACCGCGGAATCGACCTTCGCCCTCCTGGTGCCTTATCTGATCCTCCTGGCTACGGGACTGTTCATCGTGCAGGAGCCGCTCTCTCGCTGGCTGGGGCGGCGAGGGGGACTCACGGAGAAGGAGGCCCGGCCCGCTGCCGAACCGGCCGTCTTCGGATATGCCGCCACACCGCTTCGCTGGGGCATCGTGCTGGTCTCGCAGTTCCTCATCGGCGTCTACGGCGGCTACTTCGGGGCGGGCATCGGCATCCTCATGCTGGCCGCTTATGGACTGCTGGGCTTCACGAACATCCACCAGGCCAACGCCATCAAGAATCTCAATTCAATTTTTATCAACGGCATCGCGGCCGCAATTTTTATCGCCGAGGGGCTGATCAACTGGCCGATCGCCGGGCTGATGGCGGCGGGGGCCATTTTCGGCGGCTATGCCGGCGCCGGCACGGCCCGCCGTCTCGGGCAGAAGAATGTCCGCCGCCTGGTGATCCTCATCGGACTTTCTCTGGCGGCGAAGATCCTGCTGGGGCAAATGCTGTCGATGCACTGACGTTTTCCACCATCTCGATCATATGCCGCAAGACTACCGGCTTCGAGAGATAGTTGTTCATGCCGGCCGCCAGGCAGCGGTCGGCGTCGCCCTGGAAGGCCTGGGCTGTCATGGCAATGATGGGCACGCGGGCCTTGCGGGGATCGGCCAACTGGCGGATCGCCCGCGTGGCGTCGATGCCGTCCATGACGGGCATTTGCACGTCCATCAGCACCACGTCGAAATCGCCCTGGTTGACTGCCTCCAGGGCCTGCTGCCCATTCTGCACCACCTCGAGGCTGTGTCCCCGCTTTTGCAGGGCGAAGGCCACGAGTATCTGATTCGCCCGCGTGTCCTCGGCCAGAAGAACCCGCAGCCGTCGCGGCGGGGTTTCGTCGAGGACCTCGGCGGCGACGGGCGAGACGGGCTTCGGCTGTAGTCCTAAAGCCTCGACGACGACGTTGAAAAGCGATGACTGCGAGACGGGCGATTCCATGCAGTGCAGGCCCAACTCCTGGCAGCGCTGGGCCTGGCTGCGGCGAAGCGCGGCCGAGAGCACCAACAATATCGGGGCGGCAATTGCTCGTTCGCGCCGCAGCCGCTGGGAAAAGGCAAAGGCGTCGAATCCGGGCGTCAGGGCATCGACAACGAATAAGTGGTAGCCGCGGCCCTGCTCGGCGGCCTGGGAGGCCAGCGCCCAAGCCGTGGCTGGATCGCTGGCGGTTTCCGGCCGCATCGACCAGCGGCGGAAGGTGTCAGCCAGGATTCGGTGCTCGTAGCGTCGTCGGCGACAATCAGCACCGGTTTGTCGCGGAGCGCCTCGCGACCCGCTGCGGGCAAGCCCGGGGTTTCGTCAACCGCCTCTTCCTGCGCGAAAAGCGGGCCGTAAAACGAAAAGTGCTGCCCTTGCCCGGCTCGCTTTCCACCCAAATCCGGCCGCCCATGAGGGCCACGAGTTGGCGAGTGATGGTCAATCCCAGGCCCGATCCGCCAAACTCGCGGGTGGTCGAGGAGTCGGCCTGCATGAAGGGGGCGAAGATCCGCCCCTGGTACTCCGGCGCGATGCCGATGCCCGTGTCGGCCACGGCGAATTCGAAGAGCAGCTGCTGCGCTTGTTCCGCCGGTTTCACTACGGCGCTGAATGACTACCTGGCCGTGGTTGGTGAACTTGACGGCGTTGCCGGCCAGGTTCATCAGAATCTGCCGCAGCCGCAGAGGATCGCCCACCAAGCGCGTGGGCAGGTCGCCCAGGTCGCAGAGCAGCCGCAGCCCTTTTTCGTGGGCCCGTCCGCTGAGCATCTTCACGACCTGCTCGACGGTCTTGCGGAGGTCGAAGGCGATCGATTCAAGTTGCAGGGCGCCGGCCTCGATGCGGGCCAAATCGAGGATCTCGTTGAGGAGCTCCAGCAGGCTATCTGCCGACTGCTTGGTGGTCTGCAGATACTCGCGGATCGTGGTCGATAGTTCCTCGCCGAGGGCCAGTTCGGTCATGCCCAGAATGGCGTTCAAAGGTGTGCGGAGCTCGTGGCTCATGTTGGCCAGGAACTGGCTCTTGGCCTGGTTGGCGGCCTCCGCGGCGGCTTTGGCTGCGGCCAAGGCCTCTTCGAACCGCCTCCGCTCGGTGATGTCCTGGATTGTGCCGCGGAGGCCGACGATGCGGCCGGTGGCGTCGCGGACCGCCTCGCCGCGCGTGGTGATCCAGGTGACGGCGCCGTGGCGGAAGGCCGGCACGTCCAACTCGTAGTCCTTGCCCGTCCGCAGGGTCTCTTGCATGGCGGCATGCAGCTGCTCCCAGTGTTGTGGGGAGTAGAAGCTGCCTTTTTGCTCGTTGAAGGCCGGCAAGCGATGCGTGCAGGGATCGAGCCCGTAAATGCGGAACAGCTCCTCCGACCCGACGGTGACGTCGCTGATCGCGTCCCAGTACCAGCTACCGAGCCGGGCGATGCGTTGGGCCTCGGAGAGCTCTCGCTGTTTCTGCCGCAGGGCGGCTTCCGTCTGCTTCCGCGCGGCGGCGTCCTCGGCCTCCGCCATGGCGCGACGGACTGCCGTGCCGAGGCGGTTGAGGCGGTCTTTGAGGACATAATCCGTGGCGCCGCTCTTGAGCATTTCGATCGCCCGCTCCTCACCCAGCGCGCCGGTGACGAAGACGAAAGGACAAGACGGGCAGTAGGCGCGATACAGCTCCAGGGCCTCCACGCCGTCGAAGGTCGGCAGGGCGTAGTCGGCGAGGATCAGGTCCGCCCCCTGCCTCAGGGCGGCGACAAAGTTGTCGCGGTTATCGACCGCCACCAGTTCCACGCGGAGGCCGTCGTCGCGGAGGGTGTCGCGCACCAACCGCACGTCGCCGGGGTCGTCTTCCAGATACACGATCCGCAAGCTGGACTTCATGATGCGCCTCAGACACTGACAGTGGCCCGGACCCGCGGCAGACTGCCCGGCGGCGGCTCGTTGGCCAGCGCCCAGAAACGGGCGATGGACTGCAAGGCGGCGTTGCTCGCCGCGAAGTCGATGGTCTTGACCACGTAACCGTTGGCGCCCAGTTCATAGGCCCGCTGCAGGTCGCGAGGCTGGCTCGAGGAGGTCAGCACGACCACCGGCAAGAGCGTGGTGGACGCATGGGCGCGGATCTGCGAGAGGACCTCGAAGCCGTCGACCAACGGCAGCTTGACGTCCAGGACCACCACCGCCGGATGCCCCGGCGAACGATGGCGGAATGCCTCGCGGGCGTGCAGGTAGTCCAGCGCCTGAACGCCGTCGTTGACCACGAAGACCTGGTCCGCCAACCCCATGTCGGCCAGGGCGGCGAGCATCAGCATCACGTCGCCGGGGTCGTCATCGACCAGGAGAATGCGGGCCATGGGTTTCAGGGACGATTCCATATCGGTGGATGCTTTCCTTTAGGTACGGCCCTGGTGCTGGCAGGGAAGGGAGAAGCTGAAGACGGTGCCCTGATCCGGGCTGCTCTCGGCCCAGGCACGGCCGCCGTGCCGCTCGACGATGCGGCGGACACTGGCCAGCCCGATTCCCGTGCCTTCGAATTCCGCGGCGCTGTGCAGGCGTTGGAAGACGCCGAAGAGCTTATGGGCATAGTTCGGATTGAAGCCAACGCCGTTGTCGCGGACAAAGATCACATATTCCCCGCCCGCGTCCCTGCAGCCGATCTCAATGACCGCTGGATCCCGCTCGCGGGTGAACTTCAAGGCGTTGTCGATGAGGTGGATCAATACCTGGCGGAGCATGGCGGCGTCGCCGAAGACCTCCGGCAACGACTCGATCTTCCACCGGATGGCGCGGTTGTCCGTCTCCGACTGCACGGCCTGCAGGGCTTGCTCGAGCAAGCTGCTGAGGCTCACCTGCTCGAAGCGCAGCTCGGCCCGGCCCACGCGGGAGAACTCCAGGAGATCGTCGATCAACCGCCCCATCCGCATCACGGCCTGCTGGATCAGCGGCAAGTATTCCCCTGCGGCGTCGGTGTCGACCTGGCCTTCCCCGACTTTTTTCAGCCGCCCCACGAAGCCCGCCACCTGCCGCAACGGCGCACGCAAGTCGTGGCTTACCGAGTAGCTGAACGCCTCCAGCTCTTTGTTGAGAGCGGCCAGGTCGCTTACGCGCCGCGCGAGCTGCTCGTTGAGTTCGCGGATCCGCTGCTCTGCCTCGCGGTGCTCGGCGATCTCGGTCTCCAGGGCGCGGCTCTTGCAGAAAAGATCGACGAACACCGCCACCTTCGAACGGAGGATGGCCGGATTGCAAGGCTTGCTGAGGTAGTCCACCGCGCCGGCGTGGTAGCCCTGCATGACGTGCTCGTCCTCCTGGTAGTAGGCCGTGAGAAAGATGAGTGGTATGTGCTGGGTCTTTTTTCGCTGCTTGATCAACTGCGCCAACTCCAGCCCGCTGGTGCCGGGCATGCGGATATCCAGCACGATCGCGGCGAACTCCTCGGTGACCAAGGCCTGGAGGGCCTCGTCCGCGTTTCCAGCCCGTACCAGCCGGTAATTGTCGTTGGCGAGAATGGTCTCCAAGGCCACGAGGTTCCGCGGCTCGTCGTCGACCAGGAGGATATTGACGGGGACGCTCATAGTCAGCGATACAACCAAACCCGCAACAAGGAAAGCAACTGCTCGATATTCACCGGCTTGGCGATATAGTCGGACGCCCCGGCCTCGAGGCACTTCTCACGGTCGCCCTTCATGGCCTTGGCCGTCAAAGCCAGGATCGGCAGGGAGCGGAACTTGTGATCTTTGCGGATCTCGCGCATCGTCTCGTAGCCGTCCATCTCGGGCATCATGATGTCCATGAGCACGACGTCCAGGTCCGTGGTTTTATTGATCAACTCGATCGCCTGCCGCCCGTTGGTGGCAGTGAGCACTTCCATGTCCTGGTTCTCCAGCACGGTTGCCAAGGCAAAGATGTTGCGGGCATCGTCGTCCACGACCAGGACCTTGCGGCCCTGGAGGGCCTCGTTGGAGCCGTGCAGACGCTGCAGCAACTCCTGCTTCGCTTTGGGCAAGTCGGCCACAACGCGGTGCAGGAAGAGGGCCGTCTCGTCGAAGAGCCGTTCCGGCGACTGGACGTCCTTGAGGACCACGCTCTTGGCCACGACCTTCAGGTGCGCCTGTTCGTCGGGGCTGAGGTCCTTGCCCGTGAATACGACTACGGGCACGTCGCGGAGGACTTCCTCGGACTGGATCCTCTCCAGCAGTTCGAAGCCCGTCATGTCGGGCAGCCGCAAGTCGAGCACGCAGCAGTCGAAGGGGCGGTCCATGAGGGCCTGGAATGCCTCCTGGCCGGTGCCAACCGACGCGATCTCCAGGTCCGTATGGCCGAGCAGTTCAACAATGCTCTGCCGCTCCACGTCGTTGTCTTCGACGACCAGCAGGCGCTTCAGGTGCGGCTGGACGAAGGTCTTGATGCGGTCGAAACACTGTTCCAGCACGGCGGCGTTCACCGGCTTCACCAGGTAGGAAAAGGCCCCGTGGGCCAGGCCGTGCTGCCGCTCGGCCTCCAGGGAGATGATCTGCACGGGGATGTGCCGCATTGCCGGATCGAGCTTGAGGTTGTTCAGCACGGTCCAGCCCAGCATGTCGGGGAGGAAGATGTCCAAGGTGATGGCGGCCGGCCGGTATTGCTGCGCCAGAGTCGAGCGCATCCTGCCCCCGCATGGCCACGATCCCCTTGAACCCGCGGTCGCGGCCCAGGCCCAGCAAGACGCGAGCGTAATGCGGATCGTCCTCCACGATCAACAGCGTCAGGTCGCCTTCCTGAATCGACTCGCGGTCGTCCGGCACGGTCTCCTCGCGCATCACCGGCAGGACGGGCAGGGCAACCGGCTGGGCAGCCGACGCGGGGAAGGCCACGGGCCGCGCCGTGGCCGTGGCCGGGCCGGTGTAACTCAGCGGCAGATAGAGCGTGAAGGTGCTTCCCTTGCCCGGCGCTGGTGAGGCGGATTTCGCCGCCCAGCAGGGTGGCCAACTCGCGGCTGATGGCCAGGCCCAGGCCGGTGCCGCCGTACTTGCGGCTGGTGCCGGCGTCGGCCTGCTGGAAGGCCTCGAAGATGATCTTCTGCTTCTCCGCGGCGATGCCGATGCCCGTATCCGTGATCGCCAGGGCGATGACATGCCCGGCGCGGCTGAGGACGCGATGGTCGGAGTTCCATCCGTCCGGCGCCATTTGCACGCGCATCGTCACGCTCCCCTGGGCGGTGAACTTCACGGCGTTGGACAAGAGGTTCTTCAGGATCTGCTGCAGCCGCTTGGGGTCAGTGGTGAAACTCCGCGGCAGGTTCGGGTCGAACTCCATGTGCAGCGCCAGGTTCTTCGACTCGGCGACGTGGCGGAAGTTGCGCTCCACCGTCTCGCGGAGGGCCGTGAAGCTCAATTCCTCCACCTCCACGGTGACCGTGCCCGACTCGATCTTCGAGAGATCGAGAATGTCGTTGATCAAAGTCAGCAGGTCGGAGCCGGCGGAATGGATGTTGCGGGCGAAATCGACCTGTTTGTCGCTGAGGTTGCCCACCGTGTTCTCAGCAAGCTGCTGGCCGAGGATGAGGATCGAGTTCAGCGGCGTGCGCAGCTCATGCGACATGTTGGCGAGGAACTCCGACTTGTACTTGGAGGTCAGGGCCAGCTCCGCGGCTTTCTCCTCCAGGGCGCGACGGGCCTGCTCGACTTCCTTGTTCTTCCGCTCGACTTCGACGTTCTGCTCGGCGAGCTGCCGGGCCTTGGTGGCCAGCTCCTCGTTGGTCTGCTGCAGCTCCTTCTGCTGGGCCTGCAACTCGGAGGTGAGTTGCTGCGACTGCTTGAGAAGGCCCTCGGTTCGCATCGTGGCCTCGATCGTATTCAAGACCACGCCGATCGACTGCGTAAGCTGCTCGAGGAACGTCAGGTGCGTGGGCGGAAAAGGGCGGAGGGCGGCCAGTTCGATGACGGCCTTGGTTTCGCCCTCGAAGAGCGCGGGCAGCACCACGATGTTCTGCGGCTGGGCACTACCGAGACTGGAATGGATTTGCGTGTAGTCGGGTGGGACCTCGGCGAGAAGAATGCGGCGCTTCTCCACCGCGCATTGGCCCACCAGGCCTTCGCCCAGGGGAATACGTTCGGGCTGATTGCGGCGATGGGCGTAGGCGGCCAACAGCCGCAGCGACGGCTTATCTTCACTCGTTTCCACCTGGTAGATCGCGCCCTGCTGGGCGTTGACCAGCGGGGCCAGTTCCGAGAGCAGCATTTGACCCACCGTGAACAGGTCGCGCTGTCCCTGCAAGAGACCGGCAAACTTGGCGAGATTGGTCTTGAGCCAGTCCTGCTCCTGGTTTCGCTCCGTGGTGGCGCGGAGATTGCCGATCATCGTATTCACGTTGTCTTTCAGTTCGGCAACTTCGCCGCGGGCTTCGACTTGAATGGAACGGGTCAAGTCGCCCTTGGTCACGGCCGTGGCGACTTCGGCAATCGCACGCACCTGGGTGCTGAGGTTGGCCGCCAAGAGGTTGACGTTGCCGGTGAGGTCCTTCCACGTGCCCGACGCGCCGGGCACGGCCGCCTGTCCGCCCAGACGCCCTTCGACGCCCACTTCGCGGGCGACGTTGGTGACCTGCTCGGCGAAGGTGGCGAGCGTATCGGTCATGTTGTTGATCGTTTCGCCCAGGGCGGCCACTTCGCCCTTGGCTTCCACGGTGAGCTTCTGGCGAAGGTTGCCGTTGGCCACGGCGGTCACCACCTTCACGATGCCGCGAACCTGGTCCGTGAGGTTGGCCGCCATGACGTTGACCGAGTCGGTAAGGTCCTTCCAGGTGCCGGCCACGCCGGGAACTTGGGCCTGGCCGCCGAGCTTGCCGTCGGTGCCGACTTCGCGGGCCACGCGGGTCACTTCGGCGGCGAAGGCGTTGAGCTGGTCGACCATCGTATTGATGGTGTTCTTTAATTCCAGAATTTCGCCCTTGGCATCCACCGTGATCTTGCGGGAGAGGTCGCCGCGGGCGACGGCCGTAGTCACTTCGGCGATGTTGCGGACCTGGGCCGTGAGGTTGGAACCCATCGCGTTGACCGAGTCGGTGAGGTCCTTCCAGGTGCCGGC
This sequence comes from uncultured Planctomycetia bacterium, assembly GCA_963709175.1. GTDB lineage: Bacteria > Planctomycetota > Planctomycetia > Pirellulales > Thermoguttaceae > JANXQG01. The sequence continues at coordinate 453,180 of CAVPVK010000013.1, read as the reverse complement.
CACGCCCGGTACGACCCCCTGCACGCCCAAGCGGCCTTCGGTGCCGACTTCGCGGGCCACGCGGGTCACTTCCGAGGCGAAGCTGCGAAGCTGCTCGACCATCGTATTGATGGTTTCCTTCAGTTGCAGCAGTTCGCCGCGGACGTCGACGGTGATCTTGCGGGAAAGGTCGCCATTGGCCACGGCGATTGTCACCTCGGCGATGTTGCGGACCTGGGCCGTGAGGTTCGAGGCCATCGAGTTCACGTTGTCGGTGAGGTCCTTCCACGTGCCGGCCACGCCGGACACCGCCGCCTGGCCGCCGAGCTTGCCTTCGCTGCCCACTTCGCGGGCCACGCGGCTGACTTCGGAAGCGAAGGCGTTGAGCTGGTCGACCATCGTATTGATGGTGTTCTTCAATTCGAGGATTTCGCCCTTGGCGTCGGCGGTGATCTTCCGCGAGAGGTCGCCGCGGGCCACGGCGGTGGTCACTTCGGCGATGTTACGGACCTGGGCCGTCAAGTTCGAGGCCATGGAATTGACCGAGTCGGTGAGGTCCTTCCACGTACCGGCCACGCCGGGCACGGCCCCCTGTCCTCCGAGCTTGCCGTCGGTGCCGACCTCGCGGGCCACGCGTGTCACTTCCGAAGAGAAGGCATTGAGCTGGTCAACCATCGTGTTGATGGTGTTCTTCAATTCCAGGATTTCGCCCTTAGCGTCGGCGGTGATTTTGCGCGAGAGGTCGCCGGAGGCCACGGCGGTGGTCACTTCGGCGATGTTGCGGACCTGGGCCGTCAAGTTCGAGGCCATGGAGTTGACCGAGTCGGTGAGATCCTTCCACGTGCCGGCCACGCCGGGCACTTCACCCTGTCCGCCGAGGCGTCCTTCGGTGCCGACTTCGCGGGCCACGCGGGTCACTTCGGAGGCGAAGGCGTTGAGCTGGTCGACCATCGTATTGATGGTGTTCTTTAATTCCAGAATCTCGCCCTTGGCGTCGGCCGTGATCTTCCGCGAGAGGTTCCCTCCGGCGACCGCAGTGGTCACTTCGGCGATGTTGCGAACCTGGGCCGTCAAGTTCGAGGCCATGGAGTTGACCGAGTCGGTGAGGTCCTTCCACGTGCCGGCCACGCCGGGTACTTGGGCCTGCCCGCCGAGCTTGCCGTCGGTGCCGACTTCGCGGGCCACGCGGGTCACTTCGGCGGCGAAGGCGTTGAGCTGGTCGACCATCGTATTGATGGTGTTTTTCAATTCCAGAATCTCGCCCTTGGCGTCGGCGGTGATCTTGCGGGAGAGGTCGCCACGGGCGACGGCGGTGGTCACTTCGGCGATGTTGCGGACCTGGGCCGTCAAGTTCGACGCCATGGCGTTGACCGAGTCGGTGAGGTCTTTCCAGGTGCCGGCCACGCCGGGCACCGCGCCCTGCACCCCTAAGCGGCCCTCGGTGCCGACCTCGCGTGCCACGCGGGTCACTTCCGAGGCGAAGCTGCGAAGCTGCTCGACCATCGTATTGATGGTCTCCTTCAGTTGCAGCAGCTCGCCGCGGACGTCGACGGTGATCTTGCGGGAAAGGTCGCCATTGGCCACGGCAATCGTCACCTCGGCGATGTTGCGGACCTGGGCCGTGAGGTTCGAGGCCATCGAGTTCACGTTGTCCGTGAGGTCCTTCCAGGTGCCGGCCACGCCGCTAACCAGGGCCTGGCCGCCGAGCTTGCCATCGGTGCCCACTTCGCGGGCCACGCGGCTGACTTCCGAGGCGAACCCGTTGAGCTGGTCGACCATCGTGTTGATGGTGTTCTTCAGTTCCAGAATTTCGCCCTTGGCATCGGCAGTGATTTTTCGCGAGAGGTCGCCGCGGGCCACCGCCGTGGTCACTTCGGCGATGTTGCGGACCTGGGCCGTCAAGTTCGAGGCCATCGAATTGACGTTGTCGGTCAAGTCCTTCCAGGTGCCGGCGACGCCGGGAACTTCCGCCTGGCCGCCAAGCTTGCCCTCGGTGCCCACCTCGCGAGCCACGCGTGCCACTTCCGAAGAAAAGGCGTTGAGCTGATCGACCATGGTGTTGGTCGTGTTCTTCAATTCCAGGATCTCGCCCTTGGCGTCGGCGGTGATCTTGCGGGAAAGATCACCGCGAGCGACGGCCATCGTCACCTCGGCGATATTGCGGACCTGGGCCGTGAGGTTCGAGGCCATCGAGTTCACGTTGTCCGTCAGACCCTTCCAGGTTCCGGCCACGCCGGGAACGTCCGCTTGGCCGCCGAGCTTGCCGTCGCTGCCCACTTCACGGGCCACACGGCTGACCTCGGAGGCAAAGCCGTTGAGCTGGTCAACCATCGTGTTGATGGTGTTTTTCAGGGCGAGAATCTCGCCCTTGGCGTCAGCGGTGATCTTGCGGGAGAGGTCGCCCTTGGCCACGGCGGTGGTCACTTCGGCGATGTTGCGGACCTGGGCCGTCAAGTTTGACGCCATGGCGTTGACCGAGTCCGTAAGGTCTTTCCAGGTGCCGGCCACGCCGGGCACTGCCGCCTGACCGCCGAGCTTGCCTTCGGTGCCCACCTCGCGGGCCACGCGGCTGACTTCCGAGGCGAAGCCGTTGAGCTGGTCGACCATCGTATTGATGGTGTTCTTCAGTTCCAGAATTTCGCCCTGCACGTCGACCGTAATCTTGCGGGAGAGGTCGCCCTTGGCCACCGCCGTGGTCACTTCGGCGATGCCGCGAACTTGCGTGGTGAGATTGGCGGCCATCGAATTCACGGAGTCGGTAAGGTCTTTCCATGTGCCGGCCACGCCAGGAACGATGGCTTGGCCGCCGAGCTTGCCTTCGGTGCCTACTTCGCGGGCCACGCGACGTCACTTCGGACGAGAAGCGAGCGCAACTGCTCCACCATCGAGTTCATGGCTTCCTTGAGTTGAAGAATCTCGCCGCGGACGTCCACGGTGATCTTCTTCGACAGGTCGCCGTTGGCCACGGCGATCGTTACTTCGGCGATGCTGCGGACCTGGTCCGTCAGATTCGAGGCCATCTGATTGACGCTATCCGTCAGTTCCCGCCATACGCCGGACACGCCTTTGACCTGCGCCTGGCCGCCGAGCTTGCCGGCTGTGCCCACCTCGCGGGCCACGCGCGTCACCTCCGACGTGAAGACCGAGAGCTGCTCGATCATGCCGTTGACCAGGTTCGCGGAGCGCAAGAATTCGCCTTCCAGCGGGCGACCGTCAACTTCCAGCACGATCGACTGGCCGAGGTCGCCTTTGGCCACGGCGCCGATGGCACGGGTAACTTCGGTGGTGGGGCGAGCGAGGTCGGCGATCAATGTGTTGAGGGCCTGGATTTCGTCCACCCAACCGCCCGTCACCCCTGGCACCGCCATGCGCTGTTGAAGCTTGCCCTCCTTGCCGACCATGCGGCTGATGCGGGCCATTTCATTCGCCCGCCGCTCGCTGAACGCCAATATCTCATTGAAGACATCGGCGATCTTGCCGTACACGCCCGTCCATTGGACGGGCAGCCGCGTGGAGAAGCCTCCGTTGCGAAAGGCAATCAGGGCGTTCAGGATCTGCTCGGTGCACGTCTGTTGGCGACGGGCTGCGCGGCCGTTGCCGTTGCCATTGCCGTTGGCATTTCCCGCTTCGAGCAGTGCGGCAGCGGTTTCGGCGGCGGGGGCAGTAGATGGTTCTGGGGTCACCGCGTCGGTCTGGGCGTGTTCTTGCATCTGTATAATTCCGTTGGATCCTCAGCACACGGCGCACCGGCGAGAACCCGCGGACAGACCCCGCATTCAGTAATTGCCACTGCGGCCCCGAGAAGGGAAGCATTAAGCAGCGATTAAAAATTCTAGGGTGCCAATGGAACGAGGAAATGCCCAATAAACCGAACAAGGAAATCCCCTAGGCCAATAGGGACAGGAACAATACCTCCGCCGCGGCGATGTACTCATCCGGATGCAATGCGTTGTCGCTTTGACGACGGTTCAGCCGGGCATGATTTTCGAGCGACGATCACGCGGTCTCGCCAACCCGTTATTCGATAATGACTTGCAAATAATCCATCCCGGTCTGGCACGGCGAATGCCTAGAACTCCTTTGCTGGATCAGCCGGCACCGATCCGATGTCCCCCAAGAGCGGATGCCGGCGACCAGCATCCAAATTTATTGGCCGATGGGGATCTCGCAAGGAGAAGAATCATGAAGAGTATGTCGATTGTCGTTGTGTCGTTGGGATTATTGTTGGCGATGGCCGCGCCGTCGCTGGCCCATGAGCATTGGGGATACTACCATCCCCGATACGTTTATCCTTATGCCACGTACAGCCCCGTAGTGGTTGCCCCGGCCCCTGCATTGGCGCCGGTCCCGATTGTGACGCCGGCACCAGTCGTAACCCCTGCACCTGTTTATGGTTACGCCACCTATCCGGTTCCCGTTTATGGTCCGGTGATCCGTGGCCGCTACTATTACGGCGCCCCGGGTGTGACGTTAGGAATTCGCGGACGTGGCCTTTCTGTTGGCGTCGGATTCTAATAGTTGCGGAACTTTCACCTTGCTACGGTGTTAACTCTACAAGCGAATTGTCCCCCGGCCGGACCGCTCCGGCGGGATTGGCGCAGTTTCTGTTCATCACAACATCTCTCGAATCGAGGAGTATCGAAATGAAGGTGGCGAAGTTTACATTGGCTTTGATTACTTTGAGCTTGATGGCTAGCATGGCCATGGCCCAGCCCCCCCAAAATGGCGGGCAGCGGCGTGGGGGCCGCGGGGGCTTTGGCGGCGGGGACCCGGTTGCCCAGTTCGACCGAATGAAGGCCGCGGTTGACAAACTGACATTGAGCGACGACGAGAAGTCCAAGGTCGCTGCCGTCACGGACGAGTACAAGCCCAAGGTCAAGGCGCTCAAGGATAAGATCGACGCGATCTACACCAGCGACCAATTGGCCCTGTTGAAGAAGGCCAGCGACGCCATGGCCCCCGGAAGCACGGTCAGCCAGGACGATCGTCGGCAGATCTTCCAGGACCTCCGCAACAACCTGAAGGTCACCGATGAGCAGCGGACCAAGTTGCAGCCCCTGCAGCAGGAAGCCCGCACCCTGATCACCGAGGTTCGGACCAAGATTGCTGACAGCCTCACTGACGCCAACAAGACGGCCTTCCAGGCGGCCACCCGCGGCAATCGCGGCGGCAACCGACGTGGGCGCGGCGGCAACGGCGGCGGTGGCAACGGCGGTGGCGGCAACGGCGGCAACACCTGATTCCACCCCTTAAATCAAGTTTGCGTACGACGGCCTCGGCCGTCGCACACTCTCCGGCAGCCGGCGGTATGCGTTTCCGCCGGCTGCTTTGTTGCGCAACGATCAGGTTTTTCGTGGGATGGGCTTCGGCGCGTCGCGACTTGCCGTAGGCCCTTTCTCGCCTTCTATTCCCGCTTCAGGCCCTTGGTCAACAGCTTGCCATCGGCGCGGCTGCCTAACTGCTGGTAGACCTGTTGGTCGATTTTCGCGCTGACGAACCGCAGGGAGACGTCGCCGAAAAGGAAATTTGCCCCACCTCGATGGCCCGATCCGAAGCCGCCAACGTACAAGTCGTTGGGCGGTTGCTCCTCGCCCGTGGCGTTGATCGGCGTGCCCGTGTTCCGCAACGTGGCCCGCGTACCCGACATCCACCCCAAGTCCTCGACGCTGGTCAGCTTCTCGCCTACATAGATCGTGTATTGCAGGCCGTGGGTCACGTCGCGGGCGGAAATATGGCTATTGAGAAAGAGCACGCCGTCGTTATCCTCAGCGATGGGGGCCTCGGCGTCATTGTGGCAGCCCGCGTAGTTGCTTGGTGGCATAAGGTTGTTCGGCCCGACCGCCTCTGAAGGGCACAAGAAAGCCGCAATCCGCAGGCAACGGACCTGGGCGTTTTTCTCGGCGTAGGCCCCAGCTGCCAGATCGATGTGCTGGAAAGTGTCGAGGTCGTCCAGATAGGGCAACAGATGCACGGTCCAGCTCATTTCGATTCCCTGCGCCACGTTGTGGATCGGTCCGGTGGGATTGGTCGAGCCGGGCGGCAGCGAACCGTGGCTCGACTCGCACTTTTGCAGGGCCTTGCCAAGACTGAGCAGGCGGCTCTGGCAGGTCGAACGTCGCGCCGCCTCGCGCAGCGTGCCGATGACGGGGAACATCAGGGCGATCAAGATGCTGATGATAACGATGACCACCAGCAACTCGACCCGGGTGAATGCCTTGTGGGAGAAGTTCATGGTTTGGCTCCTTTCAAGACACTTCGGCGCTTCGTCGGTGGGAGCTTCGGTCGCGTCGCATCGGCCGAAGAATAAATAACTACTACCTGAATTATAAGCTGGCGGCCGCCTCTTGGAGCCCTTCTGAGGGTCCGTTGAGCCACTGGTATCCCCACAGTACGCCGCGGCCTATGTCGCTGCCGGGGCGGCCGAAGGCCAGCCGGGCGAACGGATAGGTCTCAGGCCGCCAACTGGCGTGATAGGCGGTCATCTCGCCAATGTAATCTATCGCCGTCACCCGCGGGTCGTCGTGCAACGACTGCAAGAGATGACACTGCAAGAGATGGCCGGGCGAGTGCGGCGCGAAGGCAGGGTCGTAGCCGATCTTGAAGGAATGGAACACCCCCTTGCCGAAAACTCCGTAGGCAAAGGCCACGTTGTGCCCGCCGCAATCAAGCAAGGCCAGCCACAAGCGGTCTTCTGCGGCCAACCAGCGGGCCTGGGCGAGGAGGAACTCCGCGGCGCCGGGCGTCTTCAGAACGGATGTTCCCGCCGTGCCCTTCCAACCGCGGTCTTCCGTTTCCCACGCCCTTCCAAGAAGCGGCTCGATCTCGTCGGGCGCAAGATGCGCGTGCAGGCGAAAGCGAACCTCGCCCTGGTCCGCCAGGCGTCGCAAGCAAGAGGCCAGACGGCGGCGATGCTTGCCCGACAACCGGCTGAAGGCGGCCGGCCAATCGTGTTCGATCGCTAGCCGTCCAACGTGCCAGCGGGTCCGCAGGTCGCAGCGGATGCCTGCCAAGGTCAGTCCGCGGATGAGGGCCTGCCACGACGCCCGGTCGGGCATGACCGCCTCCAAGAACACCAGCGGCCATGGCAGGCCAGCTAGGGCGGCAGAAAATCCCCCGGACACGCCGGGATCGGCGGTTACTGCGGCGTCCCACAAGAGCGTGGCGCCCGAAGGCCAAGCGTTGCACGGCAGGGCCCCGGCACTAAGCAGTTTGCCCATGCGACGGTCGATCAGCGGCAGCGCGACCAGCCACCGATCTTCCTCGACGAGAATCACGGCATGGAAGCGCGCGGCGGGGGCGAAGTCCGCCAGCCAAGCGGCGACCGGCTCAGCCCGGGCCAAAGGCGACGTGCAGTCGCTGCGCTGCCAGAGATCGTCCCAGTCCGGCGCGGCCCGGCGGAGTTCGTCGATCGTGTTGAGGGTAATGACGTGCGGCATTTTTCGCCACGAAGGGACTTACATGGCTTCCGCGCGTCGTGGCCGAAGATGGAGTTTTTCCAGGTATTGCCCCAGGCCGGCCCCTATCTCTTGCTTCTCCACAATGGTCAGATAGCGGTCGGAAACGACGATTTCGACAACCACCAGCCCCAATAGCGGGAACACGGCCCATGGCCCCAGGGGAATGCTTATCGGCAAGAGCAACCCGACGAGGGTGCCGCGATGGACGCGAAAACCGTAGCGGCTGCTCAAGGCGACCAGCAGCAGCAACGCCACACCATTGGCGACCGCGGTGGCCAGCACGGCCCCTTTGAGCCCCATCCGCGGCAGCCAGAGCAGATTCAGCGATACGTTGACCAGAACGCCCGACCAGGGCGACGAAGCTGGCCGCGCTTGCCCGCTCGGCGCACCACAGGTAGGTCTGCAAGAGCATGCTCAACCCGAACCAAGTGCAATAGGTCAATGTCCAGGGGAGGACCAGGAGGCCGCCAGCGAACTTGTTGCGAAAACCGACGCTAAACAGTTCCGGCGCGATCAGCAGCACGGCGGCAGCCCCGGCCGTGAGCAGGATCGCCCAGATCTTGAGGAACAGGTTCAGCCGTTCGGAGACCCGCTGCCGCCGACCCGCCTCCCAGTCATGGCTGAGATGCGGCAACAGGGCCCCGGCGATCATGACCGTGATCGAGGAGAGCAACAGCGGCAGCACGCGCGAACTGCGATAGTTGCCCACTTCCGCCAGGGCCTCGGCCGCCGAGCCGGGCGTAAAGTGTACGATCATGTAACGATCGACGACGTCGAAGAGGTTCCAGAGCAGGTTGAGAACCAGGATCCAGGCGGCCAGCGGCAGCACGCGCGACCAGAACTCGCTGTGCGGGACGCGGACCGTTTCCTGGGCAAAACTACGCCAACTTCGAGCCAGCCAGGCCGAGGCTCCCAAGGCGCAGAGCAGGCACGAGCCGCAGTAGGCCACGACCATGGCCCCGGCCGTCCGCTGGCCGCCGCAGAGCAGCGCGATACCCAGCACACCAAAGAGGACGCTGTTGGCCAATTCCACCAGCGACACAAGCTTCATGTTTCGTAGAGATGTGATCAAGGCGAGGAAGTAGTTGAAGGCGATCACGCCCACGAGCCCCAGGGCCAGGAGCACGACCAGACCCTCGTGGTCACGGCTGCCGAAGACGAGTGCCGAGAACCAGCCGCGGCAAGCCACGATCGCCAGCAGCGAAGGCACGCCCAGCGCAGCGCAGAGCGCCGCGGTGCGGCCGAGGAAGCTTCGCAACTGCCCGGCCTGCCGGTAACGATCGACGTATCGCCCGAACGTGCCCGGCAACGCAAACACCAGCAGCGGTCCTGCCATCATGAGGAAACCGAAGGCCATGTCCCACTGGCCGAGCTGCTCAGGGTTGAGCCAGCGGCAGAAACAGAGTTCCCGCGCGAAGCCAACTGCTCGTTGTACGACGGTTGAGGCCAGCAGCAGCACGACGCCGACGGCCAGGGCATCACCGCAGAGCGCGGCGCAGCGTCGATCGGCGTCTGGCCATCCATGGGGATGGGGTGGGTGGCAGCAGTCGTTTCATCCATACATCAAATGTTGGTCAGGATCGGGGGAAAGCAAGTTAAGAAGCAGGGGAGAAGTTCGGCGTACGTCAGCCTTTCCAGGCTGACTCGCACGCCGCTTGGGGCATTAATTCGGCGGAATCCGGCCGGTAAGGCTAGAAAGCCTGACGGACGGCAAGTTCTCTCTGCTGCCCCGGGGCAACACGTTGCCGGGAAACAACACGTCCGCAAGAGAATGGCGACCCTATGTTGTTTTGCGGCAACATTGGCTGGAAGCAGAAAGGTCCGATCGGGCACCGCTTTCACGATCGCAAACTATTGGCAAAAAAAGACTTACGGGCGACCATCGCAGTCAGGGTTTCGGCTATCCCCTGTGCCCGGCATGGTCGTTGCTTTTCTTCGCGGTGACACGGATTTGCAAGAGATTGAACGATACCGGGAGCACCCATGGCCGCTGAAGTCCTCGAAGCCCTGAGCGAAAACACCACCGAGGTGATCGAACCCTGCACGTTGCGGGGCATGGCCGTCCCGGCCGTTCCGCATTGGGGTGAGTTTCAGAGCAGTCAGGCCAACTCCCGCGCGGCTGTCACGCCTCGAATCAGGCTGCTTGGCATCGAAATCGACAATGTCACGCTCCCGCAGGCAGTGGATATGATCGTCGATCGGCTTGACCGTCCGTCGCCCACCCAGGTCAGCTTCGTTAACGCCGACTGTGTGAATATCGCTTGCGAGACCCCCAGAGTACCGGGAGGCCCTGCAACAATCGGATCTGGTGTTCGCCGACGGCATTGGCATGCGGGTGGCCGGCGAAGTGCTAGGTCGAGCGATTCGCGACAATGTCAACGGCACGGACCTCTTTCCCCTCCTCGCCGCCGCCCTGCAAGGGACGGGGAAGCGTCTCTATCTCTTGGGCGGACGTCCCGGGGTGGCCGAGGGCGTAGTTCGGTGGTTGGCCAAGAATTACCCGGGCGTTAAGCTGGTCGGGTGGCGGCATGGCTATTTTTCGTCCGAAGAAGAGGCGAAGGTGATCGCAGACATTCGCCATTGCCGGGCCGATCTGGTGCTCGTGGCCTTCGGTGCGCCGCGACAGGAGCTTTGGATTCGCCGCCACCTTCCCCAGCTGGGGGCGAAAGTCGTGATCGGCGTGGGCGGTCTGCTGGATTTCTTTTCCGGCCGCATTCCCCGCGCCCCGCGTTGGATCCGCCGTCTGGGGATGGAATGGTGCTATCGCCTCTGCCAGGAGCCTCAACGGCTGTGGCGGCGGTACCTCGTGGGCAACGTGGTCTTCCTCGTGCGGTTGGTACGGGTGCGACTGGCCGCCCAGGGATACGGAAAAACATGAAATCGCGTCCCTTCGTAGAACGGAATACACTCCGTACGGCGGCAACGGAATTCACTCCGTTCTACAAAGCTGCAATCCTACCTGATATCCTCGTTCACCACAGCGTATGATTTGGCCTGGGCGTTGCCAATGTTGGTCTCGATGTGAATCGTCTTAACGACCTTACCAATCTCGGCGCCTGCCACGAACGTCACGGGCACGACATGGACGGCTCGCTCATCGGCCGGCGGCGGAGGGATCTGAAAAGACGCCTTGTCCCCCGTGATGGCCTCGATACGGAACGGCCGATCCGACCGCACCACTAAGCGCTTGGTGACCTTCTCACCGGCATGCACGACGCCAAGAAAGAGGTCGGAGGGACTGACAACCACGCTGGGTTGCACTTGTCCTTCAACCTGCACGAGAATCTGGGCCATGCCGGGATCGTTGGTCGTGAGCACGGCGAAGTCGCCGAGATAGCCCGACGGCGCCGTCGGAGCCACGTGGGCCTTCAGATCGTACCAGACCTGGCCGTTTTGCCGGGCCACCAGCACCACTTGTCCTTGCAGACTCGGATCGGAGAAACCGACGGTAGGAGAGATTTGCCAGCCCGGGAAATCGGCGCGATAGAGTCGCACGACGGCCTCGGCCGGCTTCCCCTGCTGAACAGAGCCGAAACGCAGGCTGGTCGGTTCCATGAGCAGGTTGGTATGCACCAAGGCGCGAATCTGCAGTTGCACTTCTGCATACTGCGGCCGATCGAAGGTCACCGTAAGGGTAGCCGCTCTCTGGCCTATATGCGTCTCGGTATTTAGGTGGGCGATGATCGCGCCCGTCTCATAAGTCTTGAGCGTCCGCTTGTCGTTTTCCACGTAAGGCGTTGTGCATCCGCAACTGGAACGAACCGACACGATGTGCACGTCGTCTTGGAGGTTGTTGGTTACCAGAAAGGCATATTCAGCCTTGGCCCCACGGGCCACTGAGCCGAAATCATGTTCGGACGCTGAAAACAACCTCCGCGCCCAATCCTGGGCCGGCAAGGTTGACGCCGTCAGAAAAATCACCGCAAGGCCTGACAACAATGGGCGAAACATAGCACTCCCTCGCATCAATCGGAAAAAAACAGCGAGACGTCTCTAACAGGGCGCCTCTGTAGGAAATGTATGCCGCGGGTCGTGGGGATTCAAGAGCTAATTCCGTCCCGTTACGTCGTATTTGCATGCTAATGCTAGCCAGGAATAGTCTTAGCCGTGGAGTGGGACATTCAATGCGCCCGTGTGCGGTCGGCACGCGCTGGCCCACCATGCGCGGTTTCAAGCCGCATAATGACGGGTCTCCTGTACGCTATCTGGTCCCGTCCTATGGCGGTTTTTCTGACCCCTTAGCGCTTGCAAATTTGTCGCGCGGCCACTATATTACAATTCTTGCCGTTGGAGTCGCCTTACTTCCTGCCTTTGCGACGACCATGAGTTCCACCTCACCCGCTCAGAAGCGCGCCCGCCCTAGCCGCCGTGCCCTGACACAGCCGCAGACGGCCGTTTCCGGCGATCTCATCCGCCTGGAGAACATCGCCAAAACCTATCACCTCGGCGAGGTTGACGTACCGGTGCTCAAAGGCGTATCGCTCACGATTGCCCGCGGTGAAATGGTGGCGCTGATGGGGGCTTCGGGCTCTGGCAAGACCACGCTCATGAACATCCTCGGTTGCCTCGACCGCCCCAGTTCGGGCCAATTCTGGTTCGACGGGCAGGAAATGAGCCAACTGTCGCCCGACCAGCGAGCCTTGGTGCGGACGGCCAAGCTAGGCTTTGTTTTCCAAAGCTTCAATCTTCTGCCGCGAACTTCGGCCTTGGAAAACGTGCTGATGCCCTTCAATTACGCCGTGCGCCGACCCACGCGGGCCGAGGCCCGGCGCCTGGCGGAATCCGCCTTGGCAAAAGTGGGCCTGGCCGACCGCATGGACCACGAGCCATCGCAAATGTCGGGTGGCCAGAAACAGCGGGTCGCCATCGCCCGCGCGCTGGTCAATCGTCCCGCACTGGTCTTGGCCGACGAGCCGACGGGCAACCTCGATTCGCGGACGGGCGACGAAATCCTGCGGATGTTCCGCCGGCTGAACTCCCGCGGCATCACCATCGTGCTCGTAACCCACGATCCCAAGGTGGCCGCCTTTGCCGACCGCACGATCCGCATCGTCGATGGACTGATTGCCGACGACCGTGCCGAGGCCGGTGCCGCGGGGAGCGGCGTTCAGGCCGGGCCGGACTCGGCGGATGTGGGTGAAACACCGCGGCAGGAAATCTCTTGTTTGCCGGACGGATCCGCGGAGCCATGGTCGGAAGGTGAAACGTCGCCAGCCCGGGCACCCGGTCGGGCACCAGGAACCCATGGTCGTCGTCCTGGTCGGCGGCGATTTGCCGTGGGTTCGCTGCTGCCGGCCACACTGCGGACGGCCGTGGGCAATCTGCGGCGAAACACCATGCGCTCGGCGCTGACGGCCCTGGGCGTGATCATTGGCGTGGGGGCGGTCATCGCCATGACCGAGATCGGCGAAGGGTCTCAGGCCGCGATCGAGAAAGTCATTGCCAACATGGGGGCATTCAAACTGCCCATCTTCCCCGCCCCTGCCAGCACCGGGGGCGTGAGCCAGGGCATTGGCACTTTCCAAACGCTCAAACCGGAGGACGCCGAGGCGATCGCCCGCGAGTGCCCTGCCGTCGTCGCCGTGGCGCCTATGGTCTTTTCCCGAGCCCAGGTGATCTATGGCAACCGCAATTGGGTCCCGCAGGTGCTGATGGGCGTCACGTCGGACTATCTTGTCACCCGCGATTGGGAAGACCTCGAAGAAGGCTCGTGCTTCAGCGACGACGACGTCCGCTCGGCCAACACGGTCTGCCTGATCGGCGCTACGGTCAAGGACGAGTTGTTCGAAGACGAATCGCCCGTGGGGGCGACGATCCGCATCCGCAATGTTCGCTTCCGCGTAATTGGCGTGTTGAGCCGCAAGGGAGCGAACATGGCGGGGCAAGACCAGGACGACTGCATTCTCGCCCCATGGACGACGGTCAAGTTCCGCATCAATGCAATGGGCGCAGGATCGGCGCAGGTGGCGCCGCCCGTCATCACGTCGTCGATCAACACGCTGAGCAATCTGTATTGCGCTGCCACGCCGCTCTATCTCCAACCCTCGGTGATAGAGCAGGCCGACGTGCCGCAGCCCGTGCGGCAGACGAGCGTCGATATGATCCAGGCGAAGGCCGCCAATGCCGCCCAGGTGCCGGAGGCCATCGACGAGATCACGTCGCTGCTTCGCCAGCGGCATCGACTCCGCGACGATCAGGACAACGATTTCAAAGTCCTCGATCTTGCCGAGATCCTCCACGCGGTTGCGCAGACATCGGTGATGATGGGCATTCTGCTGATGGTCGTGGCCGCCATCTCGTTGGTTGTCGGCGGCGTGGGAATCATGAACATTATGCTCGTATCCGTCACGGAACGGACCCGCGAGATTGGCCTCCGCATGGCCGTCGGCGCCCGCCGGCATCACATCCTTCAGCAGTTCCTCGTGGAGGCCATTTTGCTCTGCCTTGCCGGCGGCGGGCTGGGCATTCTGTTCGGTCGCGGGGCCTCCGTGCTCGTCCGCCTCGTCGAGCATTGGCCGACCGGGTTGTCGATGGCGGCGATTGTGATTTCGGCTCTCGTCTCCGCCGTAGTGGGAGTAGTCTTCGGTTTTTATCCAGCCTGGAAGGCATCTCGGCTCGACCCGATCGAAGCCCTGCGGCATGAGTGAAACAGGCCAAGCGTCGTGGTTGACACCCGCTCGGCCGCGGGTGAGAATACATGGAGCGCAGCCCGACTCGCCTGCCGCCGTAAATCGATTTGGCAAGGGCCTGCCGCGGTTTGGTAAATAGTTTTGGTTTTTCGCACAAAGTTCGGAATACAAAATGGTGATGATGTTTCGTAGGCTCGCGTTGTTTTTGGGCGTCCTCTCCCTCCTGCCAAGTAGCGTCTCGGCCGCGGCCGATTGGCCGCTCTACCGCGGACCCCGCCAGGACGGCATCTCCCGAGAAAACGTCAATATTCGCTGGAACGGTGAGGGCCCTAAGTCGCTTTGGCGCGTGCCGACTAACACGGGCTTCAGTTCCTTTGCGGTCAGCAACGGCAAGGCCTATACGCAGGTCGTGCGCGAAATCCAGGGCCGTCCGCGAGAGGTGTGCCTGGCCTTGGATGCGGCCAGCGGCCGCCAACTCTGGGACGCCGATATCGCCGTGGGCGAGGGCTATAGTGGCGGCGACATGGCCGGCGGTGGTGACGGCCCGCGATCCACCCCCACGATTTATGACGGCAAGGTCTACGTGCTTACGCCCGACCTGGTGGTTCGCTGCCTCAATGCCGACGACGGACGGCTGGTATGGAAGCGCGACCTGATGCGGCAGAACCAAGGGCGGAACATCGCTTGGAACAGCGCGGCGTCGGTGGTGGTCGATGGCGACCTGATTTACGTGGCCGGCGGCGGCCCGGGCCAATCCATGCTTGGCCTGAACAAGAACACCGGCGCGGTCGCCTGGAAGACCGGCGACGAGATTATCACCCACGCCACGCCCGTCGTGGCCACGATCAAGGGCCGGCGGCAGGTTATCTTCTTCATGAAAAGCGGGCTGGTCTCCGTCGATGCTCGAGCGGGCAAGATACTCTGGAAGTTCCCTTTCCGCTTCAATGTCTCCACGGCCATCTCGCCCGTCGTCAGCGACGATATCGTCTATCTGTCGGCGGGCTACGACGTGGGCAGCGCCGCCTGCCGCATCCGCAAGCAGAACGGCGAGTTTACGGCGACCAAGCTCTGGTTCAGCCCCGGCAACGAGCCCGTCTGCAACCACTGGAGCACGCCGGTGGTCAAAGACGGCTATCTGTACGGCATGTTCGGCTTCAAGAATTTCAAGAACGGGCCGATGAAATGCGTGGCACTGGCCTCGGGCAACGTAATGTGGTCGCAGCCGGGCTTCGGACAGGGCAACGTAATCCTTGTGGGCAACCAGCTTGTGGCCTTGGCCGAGGACGGCAATCTCGTGATTGTAGCCGCCACGCCAGTCGGTTACCAAGAGGTTGCCCGGACGAAGGTCTTCAACGACAAGTGCTGGAGCACGCCGGCATTCGCCAACGGCAAGATCTACGTCCGCAGCATCAGCCAGGGCGTATGTTTCGACGTCAGCGGGGATTGATCGCGTCGGCTCTCAGATTGAATTTGCGGGGCCATAGAATCAGTTAGTGGCAGATCTCAGATCTGAGACGTATGCGCAAAGCCATTGTCCTTTTCCTCAGCGCCCTAGCACTATCTTCCTTTGCCTCGACCGCATTCGCCGCTGAGGCGAACACGTCGCCGCCCGATGCCTGGCCGGTGGCTCGCGGCACGGCATCGGCGTGCGGTGTAGCGGGAGGCGTGCTGCCCGACAAACCCCGGCTGCTTTGGACCTTCACGGCTGAGAACCAGGGCTTCGAAGCGGGCGCGGCGATTGACCGCGGTCGCGTCTACGTCGGTTCCACCACCGGCACCGTATACTGCATCGACTTGGCCAGCGGCAAGAAACTCTGGGAAAAGGCCGGCAAGTCGATCTACAAGACGACACCCGCAGTTCGCGACGGCCACGTCTATCTTGGCGACCAGGATGGCGACTTCAACTGCTTCGACACCCAATCGGGGCAGTTCCTTTGGAAGTACGGCACTGACGGCCCGATCGATTCGCCCGCCGTTTTCTACCGAGACCACGTGCTGTTTGGCTCGGAGGACGGAGGTGAATACTGCCTTAATGAGGCGGGCAAACTCGTGTGGAAGACCGATCTGGAGGATCAGGTTCGCTGCCTGGCGACGATCGCCGGCAATCGCGGCTACTTCGCCACCTGCGGCGCGATGCTCTATACGCTCGATCTCGACAAAGGGACATCCCTGGGAAAGACGCCGATCGAATCTCCCACCGGCTGCGCCGCGGCCTTGGGGCGCGATCGAGTTTTCGTGGGCAACGAGGAAGGCCAGTTCCTTTCCGTCGATCTGGTCAAGGGAGCGATCGCCTGGCGCTACCACGACCCGGAACGGGCGATGTCCTACCGCTCATCGGCGGCCGTCACCGCCGATGGCGTCTACGTGGGCTCGCGGAACAAGCTCCTATACGCCTTTGAGCCCGGCGGCGGGCGCATCCTTTGGCAATTTCCCACCCGCGGAATGATCGACAGTTCGCCCGTCGTCGTCGGCGACCGCCTTTTTTTCGGTTCGCAGGACGGACGGGTCTATGGTTTGGATCGCCGCTCGGGCAAGGAGGTCTGGCGTTACGACGCGGGCGGCAAGATTTACGCCTCACCCGCTGTGGCAGCGGGCCGGTTGGTTATCGGCAGCGGCGCGGGCAAAGTGTATTGCTTCGGGCGATAGGACCCGGTTGACTCTATCACTATTTCTTGCTAGAAATAGGGATTCCGGACTTTCGAGCGGGCTTGGCAGGCTCCAGGTCGGAATTTGTAAACTGATACCTTCCAATGGTTTAGGTCTTGAGATGGCACATAAGAAAGGTCAAGGATCCAGCCGCAACGGCCGGGATTCCAATGCTCAGCGTCGGGGCGTAAAGCGGTTCGGCGGCGAGCAGGTTCGCGCCGGCAACATCCTCGTGCGGCAGGTGGGCACAGTTTTTAAAGCGGGCCCAGGCGTCGGCCAAGGCAGCGATTACACGCTCTTCGCGCTGGTCGATGGTTTCGTCAAGTTCGATCGCGGCGGCCGCCGCATCCAGATCGTGCAGTCGCTCAATTAGGGGCTGCCCCGCATGGCCGCGACGCTGCTGAACGGCAAGGCCCTCGCCGACACGATCCGTGCCGAGATCGCCGCTGAGGTCGCTGCCTTCACCGGCCGCACGGGCGTGAAGCCGTGCCTCGCCGCGGTTCTCGTGGGCGAAGACCCTGCGAGCCAGGTCTACGTCCGCAACAAGCAAAAGGCCTGCGAGCAGAACGGCCTGACCAGCCGACTGCACCGGCTTGGGGCTGAGACCACGACCGACGAACTCCTCGCGCTGGTCGCTCGCCTCAACGACGATCCGGGCGTGCACGGCATCCTCGTGCAGTTGCCGCTGCCCAAGGCGATCGACGCGACCCGCATTTTGGACGCCGTCGTTCCGCTGAAGGACGTCGATGCCTTTCATCCCGAGAACGTTGGCCGGATCGTTCAAGGCCGGCCACTGTTCCTGCCCTGCACGCCGCACGCCATCCAGCAAATCCTCTTGCGGCATAAGATTTCCACCGCCGGGGCCCACGTCGTCATCGTCGGCCGCAGCGAGATCGTTGGCAAGCCCATCGCCATGATGCTCATGCAAAAAGGGCCTGGCGGCGATGCCACCGTGACCGTTTGCCACAGCCGCAGCCGCGACCTGCCTTGCATCACGCGTGCCGCCGACATCCTCGTCGTGGCGATCGGCCGGGCGAAGTTTGTCACAGCCGACATGGTGAAACCCGGCGCCGTGGTGATCGACGTGGGCATCAACCGGACCGACGCCGGACTGGTGGGCGACGTCGATTTCGAGCAGGTCAGCCAGGTGGCGGGCTCGATCACGCCGGTGCCCGGCGGTGTCGGGCCGCTGACGATCACAATGCTGTTGCACAACACGCTACTGGCGGCACGGTTGCAAACGCGGTAGGGGATTTACGTCAATTCGCCGACTTCTGCGATGCGTCGGCGGTTGACTTGCCTGAGGCGCCGCCGTCCTTGGACTTCACGATGATTTCGCCGGCCGGGAGCTTGCCTTGCTTGATCCGCTGCACGAATGTCAGCGACTTCGGATCGTCCGGGTTGAATTTCATCTTTCCCACTCTATTGAGAGCTTCGCGGATTGCGACGGTATTGCCCGCATCGCGCTTGGCGTTCAATAACTGGGAAAGTTGCTTGCCGTAAGGGTTGAAAACCTTCTTGGCCGGCTGCCCCCGATGGCAGACGCCGCAGCCCTTCTTCGTCACGCCGGCGTTGAAGATCAGCGACGTTCGGTCCTTGGCGTTAGGTTTGACGTAGACCGCCTTGAACTGTTCGAAAAAGGGTTTCACCGCACCGGCCGGTCGGGTGGAAAAAATGCCCGCTACCACCGCACAAAAAACTAAAACCGCAACGTCGTATCGCATCTCCATTCCTCAATTACTGACCGGGAGTACCTGCTAGTATGGCGCAGGCCCCAACCGCTGTCAATTGCGCAGCAGCGGCAAGTCGCCCCGTAGATATGGCTCTTGGCCCCGTTCATTCACGCAGAGCCAGGACGGCGGAAAAATCTATATTGGTCACCGGGACAGTCCCGCATTATAATCCCACGAGAGCCACAACGACAATCATGGAGGCAAGGTCATGGCCGTCGATTCCCGCAAACGTCAGAAAAAGCTGGAGAAGCAAAAAGCCAAGAAAAAGGCTGAACGTACAACGATCGCCCGGCGGCAGTCGCTGGGCATTTCCGCCCGCCTGGAGGCCGCGGTTCGGGCGCCGATCCTTCACTGCTGCTATATGGAGGCCCTTTGGGAATCGGGCATCGGCAGTGTGCTAGTGAGCCGGCAGTTGAGCAGCGGCAACGTGGCCTTCGTGATGTTCCTCGTTGACGTCTACTGCCTGGGTGTGAAGGACATATTCTTCAATATCGTTCCTCGTGCCATATACGACGAGGAGATCTACGGCCATTTGTTGGAGCAGGGGCCGGTGCGACACTTCACGCCGGAATGTGCCCGCAAGCTCGTCGAGGGGGCGGTCGCCTTTGCCGCGGCCGTGGAACTGCCGCCGCACCCGGACTACCGAGTGGGCAAGCTGATCTTCGGCGATATTCTCACCGACGACTGTGCGGAGGAGTTTGACTTCGGTCGAAATGGCAAACCTAGTTTCTTTGCCGGTCCCCACGACGACGAAGCACGATGCCGGGAGATCATCAACACGCTCCACCGCGTCTGCGGCCCGCATGGGTACTATTTCACCGTGCCTGCCTTTGCCTCTGCGGAAGAATGAACATAATCGCGACCGGTCGCAATTTGCCTGGTCCGTAACTCCGCAATGACTAGAACGACTGGCTCCGGAATTGCTAACGCGACAAGCGGCGCCTGTGCCGCCTGCGGCACGGAGGTGCGGCGCCTGCGCGACCTCTCGCCCCAGCAGTGGCGGACCGGCGTGGCCGCCTGGCTGGGCTGGACGTTCGACGGCCTAGAGTTGCACATCTATACGCTCGTTGCCGCTCCCTTTGTGGCCGAGCTGCTCCACGTCAACGTCCAAGCTGAGGCCGTCGGGTATTACAGCTCCTTGATTCAAGGCGCATTCCTGCTGGGTTGGGCCTTGGGGGGCGGATTGTTCGGCTGGATCGGCGACCGCCTGGGCGCAGCCGAACCCTTATGCTCACCATCCTCACCTACGCGCTGTGCACCGGCGGCTCCTACTTTGCCGCCACGTGGTGGCAACTGTTGCTCTTCCGCTTCCTGGCGGCCCTGGGCATCGGCGGGGAATGGGCCGTCGGGGCGGCCCTGCTCAGCGAGACCTGGCCCCGCCGCTGGCGGCCGTGGATCGCCGCCGCGCTGCAGACGGGCGTCAATGCAGGCATCATCGTCGCCATGATTGCCGGCAACCTCCTCGCCGACCTTCCGTGCCGCACGGTGTTCCTCGTCGGCATCCTTCCCGCGCTGCTGGTCGTTTGGATACGCCGCGCCGTGCCCGAGCCGCAAGAATGGCGCGAGGCCCGCAGCGGCCGATCGACGAGGCCGCCCGGTATCACTGACTTGTTCCGCGGTGAACTCCGCCGGACTACGCTATTGGCGATGCTCGTCTGCGGATTTTCGCTGTCCGGCCATTGGGCCTTCTTGTTCTGGTTCCTCCAGCATCTGCGGAACCTGCCAGACCTGGCCGATTGGACCGACCCCGAAAAGACCCGCCTCGCCAGCCAGGCCATGATCGTGGTGATCGCCGCTTCCGTCGCGGGGAACTTCCTCGTTGCTTGGATCGCCCGGCGCTGGGGCTACCGTCGAACGATCGCCGCTGCCTGCGTCTCTTATTCTCTCTTGATCGCGGCGGCCTATGGCCGGCCGCTCTCGCCTGCCGCGCTGGCCGCGTACTTCGTGCCCATTGGCCTTTGCCAGGGCTTGTTCGCGCTGTACACCATGTATTTGCCGCCGCTGTTTCCCACGCTGCTGCGGACCACCGGAGCGGGCTTTTGCTTCAATATCGGCCGGGTTGCCGCCGCCGGCGCAACGGTGTTCTTCGGCCTAAGCTCTCGAGTGGGCGATCATCGGTTAGCGATTCTCTATGGCGGCCTGCTCTTTCTGCCGGCTGCCGTCCTGGTCATGGGGCTCAGTGAGCCGCCGGACGAAGTCAATGTGCCGTCAACCGCTCAAGCTTGACGCCGATGCCCGGCGGCCCTATAACGGGACGATGTACGTCACCCCGACCATAAATGGCGCCCGAGGCTGACGATCCCGGGAGGGCATCCGTATACCGCACCAGATCGCTGGAAACTCAGCCCACGGGCGCTTCAGTTAGCCCGGAAAGGCTGACGGACATCGTCTTTCACAGGAGATTTATCTTGTATTGCAAACGTTCTTTCGCCGCGCTCGCCACGGCCATGCTCATCGTCGTCTTCTCGGGTTGCGACGGCAAGAACGCAACGCCGTCAAGCGATCCCAATAACATCGTCGCCTCCCAGGACAGCGCAGCGGCGCCCGGCAAGACCGCGCCGATCGATATTTCGCTGGTCGTGCCGGAGGACTTCGCCGCCATCGTAATCCGTCCGCGGCGGATCGCCCTCTTGCCGCCGGTGGCCGAGGAGCTCAAGGACGAAGCCGTCGCCTCGGCGATCAATCGCTTCGGCATTGACCCCCGTGAAATCGACCAATTGGTAGTGCTGATCAGCATGAATGTGGAGAACCCGGGCGACCCAGAACCGGTGGGAGTGGTGGTCGCCCGTTTCACTCACGATGTCGATGCCAAGGCGATGCTGACCAAATTGCAGGCGTTAAACGTCCAGGGGCCGCCTTCGCCCATCCAGGAGGTCCAGGTGGGTGGCAAGACTTGTCTCGATCTGGGGCCCGGCGACGCCCCCATGGCCTACTTGCCAGCCAAGAATACCATCGTGTTGACCTCGAAGGAAAACATGTCCAAGGTCGTCGCCGTCACCGCGCCCAAGGGGCCATTGGCGGAGCGGCTGAAGAAGGTCGATGTTGATAACGACGTCATCATCGCCGGAGAGCCGCAGGCCTGCCCCAGTTTCGATAAGATCGTCGATGCGTACAAGTCGGGTTTCTCCCCGTTGGAGGCCGCCAAGTTGCTGCGAGGCGGAACGGCCACCTTGAATCTCACCGCTCCATCGCTGCTTTACGGCGTAGCCGACACCGACGATGCCCAGTCCGCCGACAAGGTGGCAAAATCAGTGCAACAAGCCGTGAAAACCATCGCTGCACTGCTTTCCATCGCGAAGCAAAGCCTGGCGACTAACGTACCCAAACAGATGCAGGCGACGTTCGCTCCCTTGGTAAAACTGGCCGACGAGATTGTCGGCAACGCCAAGGTTACGCAGTCGGGCAGCCAGGCCACGCTGGACATTAAGCGGCCGGAGATCCTCGATTCGGCGGGGCCGACGATCCTCGCTGCAATCCGGCAATATGTCCGCGAGGCCCGCTCCGCCGGCCGCCGAGCCCAGGAGATGAACAATCTGCGGCAGATCGCCATTGGCATGATCATGTACGAAACGCAGCACCACTCGTATCCGCCGGCCGCAATCGTCAAGGACGGCAAGCCGCTTTTAAGTTGGCGGGTAGCCATTCTTCCTTATCTCGAGGGAAGTGCGGCGCTGGAGCGATTTCATCTCGACGAACCTTGGGACAGCCCGACCAATTTACAGGCGGCCAAGAACATGCCGGCGGTTTTCCAGTCGCTGGACGGCCCCAGCGATGGCAAGACGCGGATCATGGTTTTCACGGGCCCGGACGCGGCATTTGATCGCGGGAAGAAGCTGATTGTGTCCGACATCCGCGACGGAAAGTCAAACACCCTCATGTGTGTACAGGCCGGTCCGGACAAGGCCGTGCCCTGGACCAAGCCGGAGGACTTGCCCTTCGATCCAGCGAACCCCTTGGCGGCCCTCGGACAAGTGTCGCCCCAAGGGTTTCCCGCCGCCTACTTCGACGGTACCGTGCGCGAACTGAAGGTCGACGACGCTACACTCAAGGCCCTGATCACGCCGGCCGGCGGAGAGGCAGTCGACCGGGCAAAGCTGCTGTCGCCGCAATGAAGGGAGGCGGCTAAGGCCCAAGACCAAAGGCCAAGACCCCCAAGCAATTTCCTTTCCGGGCTCATTCCGTACAATTCCGTTATGAACCAGCTTGCTCACGAAATCAGCCCGTACCTCTTGCAACATGCCGCGAACCCCGTCGATTGGCAGCCTTGGGGTCCGGAATCGCTGGGCCGTGCCGCGGCCGAGCAGAAGCCGATCTTTCTCTCGGTGGGATATTCGGCCTGCCACTGGTGCCACGTGATGGCCCACGAGAGTTTCGAGGATCCGGCGATCGCGGAACTGCTCAATCGCGATTTCATCTCGATCAAGGTCGATCGCGAAGAACGGCCGGACATCGACCAGGTCTACATGGAAGCCGTGCAGGCCATGACGGGCCAAGGCGGCTGGCCGATGTCGGTCTTCCTCACGCCCGATCAGAAGCCGTTTTTCGGCGGTACTTACTGGCCGCGGCGGGCGCGGGGGGGTATGGCGGGCTTTGGCGACGTGGTTTCGGCGGTCGCCGCCGCGTGGCGCGAGCGCCGCGGCGATCTGCTCCAGCAGGCGGAAAAGGCGGTGCACTTTCTCCAGGCTCCGCGGCTGCTGGGCGACAAGTCGGCTGAGTTAGACGAGGTTCCCCTGGAGGCCGCCGAGACCATGCTGGCTCAGGCCTTCGACGACCGCCTCGGTGGTTTCGGCCCCGCCCCAAAGTTCCCGCATGCCACCGACCTGAATCTGCTGCTGGCCCGGTGGCGGGCTGGCCAACAGGAGTCGCTGCTGGAGATGGTCATCGTCACGCTCGACCACATGGCCGCTGGCGGCATTTACGATCATCTCGGCGGCGGCTTCCATCGCTATAGCGTTGACGCCGAATGGCTCGTGCCGCACTTCGAGAAAATGCTCTACGACAACGCCATGCTGGCCGCCTGCTATCTGGCGGCCTGGCAGGAAACCCAGCGGAAAGATTACCTCCGCGTCGTGCGGGAGACGCTCGACTACGTGCTCCGCGATATGACCGATCCTGGGGGCGGATTTTATAGCGCCGAGGACGCCGACAGCGAAGGTGAGGAGGGCCGGTTCTACGTCTGGACCCCGCAGGAAGTCCAGGCCATTCTGGGGGCGCAACGGGCATCCGCCTTTGCCAAGGTCTACGACGTGAGCGAGGCAGGCAATTTTGAGGGCCGCAACATCCTTCATCTCTCCAAGCCGATCCCCGTCTGCGCGAAGATGCTCGACCGCGATCTCGCCTCGTTGGAAGAGGAGTTGGCGGTCGATCGGTCGGCGCTCCTGGGTGCCCGGGCCCGGCGGACGCGGCCGGGTCGTGATGACAAGGTGCTGGTGAGTTGGAACGGGCTGATGATCGACGCCATGGCTCAGGCCGGCGCCGTGCTGGATGAGCCCCGCTATCGCACGGCGGCAGCGGCTGCCGCTGACTTTCTCCTGACGCGGCTCCGCGACTCGCGGGGCCAGTTGTTGCACTGTTGGCGAGCCGGGCAGGCTCGGCACCCGGCCTTTCTCGACGACCACGCCAGTCTCGCGAACGCCTTGATCACACTGCACGAGACGCAGGGAGATGCTCGCTGGCTGGACGAGGCGGTCCTCTTGGCTGAAGCTATTCTGACGCGGTTCGCCGACGCCGAGGCGGGCGGATTCTTCTACACTGCCAGCGACCACGAGCCGCTTATCGCCCGTAAGAAAGACCTGTGGGACACGCCCGTGCCCAGCAGCACCGGCCTCGCGGTTACCGCCTTGATTCGGCTGGCGCGGCAGACGGGGCGAGAGGACTTCCGCCGCGCCGCCGAGGAGACCTTGCGGGCGAGCCTTGACTGGATGAAGCGGGCCGCTTTGGGTGCCGGACAGTTGCTGCTGGGGCTGGAGGCGTGGCTGGCGGAGGGGAGGGCGGCCTTGGTAAAATAGGCCGATGGCCAACCGCGATGATCATTACGAAGCGGCGTTCGAGGAGTACCTCGCAAGCGTGGCGTGCCCTATGTGGCGGTCGATGAGGCGAAGCGCACCGTGCTCTCCAACGGGGCCTCGATCGAGAGCCTGAATTTCATCGCCTCGGCGGCAGTACGGTGGCTGGTCGGACCTTTTCCTCGGGAGGGACCATCTTGAAGCCGTGCTTCTCGTAGAATCGAAGGGCCCACGTCGCCGCTGCCCAGGTGCCGATCGGGACGGGGCGGGCGGTCAGCTTTCATAGTTCGGCCAGTAGTTTCCCGCCGCTGCCGCCATTTCAATTGGCCGTCGGGCCGCTTTATCTGATATGCTGGTAGATGAAGGCAAGGGCCCCCGGGATCAGGCGACAACCGATGGCGACCAAGAAGGAATACAGGAAAAAGAAAAACAGTCTACCCATCGGTCCAATGGTAGGTGGGGTGGTCGCTGGCGTAGCCGTGATCGCCATTATCGTCGTCTTCGCCTTCAGTTCCACTCCAAAGAACTCGGAATCCAAGCCGAAGCCTATGGCAACGGCGACCAATCAGGCGACGCCTGGCCGTTTTGGGCAACGAATAGTACCGAAGAAGATTCAAGAGGCAGATACCCGCGTTTCCACAGTCGCGGAAGCAAAGCCCGCTGTGGAGAATGGCCCTAAGCTGTCCCATGCCGTTGCCTGGCTGACGTTCTCGCCTTCGGGCGATCATTTCTTCGCACTTCCCGCTGGACAAAGCACAGGCGTATTGTGGGCAGTGCCAAGCTGGCAGGAGACGAAAGCCAGTTCGTCGCAGTGCAATTACTTCTCTGTTCCCGCCGCTTTTTCGCACGACGGTAAGTTCCTGGCCTGCAAGGATGGCGAAATGTTGCGCATCTGGAACATCACTACATCCCCAGCCACGCTCGTCAACAGCGTTCCGACATACCACCCCAACGCAGACGACCCTAGCTGGAATGGAGTTTTCTGGGCGAACGATGGGACATTGGTGGCGAGGAATCCCGAGGGCGGTTTCCAATTTCTCAGTCAAAACACGGCAAAGGGGGCAATTCTCACCGCGACGGTGGGCAGCGGGAAGCATGGACTGTTGCAACTCGGCAATAGGCACTTCGTGGGCGACAACCTCACGCCAGGAACGCTGCAAATCAAAGATGTGGTAGTGGCACCCAACGGGCTAGCATTCGGGGCACTGAAGGGCAAACGAGATGGAAAACCTGGTTTCTTCGTCTGGCTCATCCCGTCGGCCGCCCCCGTCAAGTTTCTCGCGTTCGATCTGGCAGGCAACCCAGATATTTGGGAATGCAACGGGATGACGGTTTCCCAGGACGCCTGGCTATTGGCTGCGTCTCTTTACTACCCAGGCACAATTCGACCGCCAATGCCCAAGACTTGGATGGTCAGGCTCTGGCAAGGCTCAACGCCGAAGACGCTCAAGGAGAATGAGAACAACCTGGTAGATTTCCGCTTTCGGGCTTTTTCACCCGATGGATGGTGGGCTGCCACAAGCGGAGCGGCTGCCTTTCCAACAGCCGATGGGAACATCGTCAAACGTTTCGTAGCGATTTGGGACACTGCAAGCGGCAAGAAAGTGTGGCAGGTCGATGGCGTGTTTACCAAGGAAGTGTTCTTCACGCAGGATGGACGTACTTTGGTGACCGGTGCAGCGGACACGTCAGCGGGTACAGAAAGCATAGCGAGCGGCGGCGTATTCTTGGATAAACTTGATCCGAAGGTGCCACAGACTGTGGATTTTTGGGACGTGGCGACGGGAAAACGGCGATGCCAGTTCAAGGACACGGGGATTCAAGCGTTCGCTGTATCGCCAGACGGGACCACTCTTGTCACTGCGTATCCTCGACTCGCAGAGTTCGATCCGTTGGCAGGCGATAAAGGAACTGGTTTTGCAGGTGCAGAGGCAATGGCATTGACCGTCCACCGCTTCCCTGCGAACAATCAGACACTCTCCGACAAAACGCTTGAGGAAGAGGCGAGGAAACGGCGACAGAACTTCCTTAATGGAGGCCGCGCTCAAGAAGACGGAAATGCAAAGTAATGAGAGGGCCACGGCAGGATTCCTTCTACGCCACTTCCTTGAACTTCGTCTTGGCGCACCGCAGACAGGACATTTGTCGGGGGCCTCAGCGACCGCCGTGTGACCGCAGAAGCCGCAGACTAAGATCGAGGCGGGCGAAAGGTCTTGGTCCGCATTCAAGGTTTCCAATGCCTTGGAGTACAACTCGAAGTGCGTCTTCTCGACGGCGTTGGCGTTGCGGAAGGAGACCACTGCCGCCCGATTGCCCTCTTTCTCCGCGATCTCGTGGCGGGACGAGAACAAGGTCGGCTTCAACCGTGTCGATCTGGAAAAGTTGGCGGCGTGGCTTTGGGAACGGGCGCGGTAGGCGGCGTCGCCCCTTCTTCTTGCAGCGGAATCTTCCAAGTGGGATAATGAACCCAGGCGGCGGGATGACTGCCATGTCTATTCTTCGCCCACCTGGGAAAGGAACCGAGTCGTGAGAACGTGGTTCATCGTCTTGGCGTGTACTGTAATCCTTGGTTGCAATGCCAAGCCGCAGACCTCTCATCCACGCAGCAATCGTCCCTATGCCCCAGCGTCCGTTGCCTTCGATGGGGATTCCAAGGGCCTCAAGCATCCGTCATCATTCCCACCCTCGATACGCCGATCCCCGAGGGCAAGAACGTGATCTGGTGTGCGAGTTTGCCAATGGCGTGGGATCGCCTGAAGGACGACGTAATTCGGGAACCCGTTCAGGTTGCCAATGCCGAGGCCGTGGCGGATCGCCTCAACAAGGCCGTGGTCAATGACGCTGATTTGCCCGATGGCTCGTATTATGCCGCCGCTGGACTTACGGAAGACGGCATCGCTGGGAATATCCGCCGTGAGGTGAAGGAGCGATTTCAGAAGGAGCCGAGCGACTTGGATGACAAGGGGGCCGTGATTTTGGCCTACGCCTATCTGCGGGCCAACGTGCCATTCACTCTGCCATTCTTTGACAATGGCAAGGAATTCCTCTTTGCAGACGGACGTGGGCTGAAGACAATGGTTTTGTCGTTCGGCCTGTGGTGCAAGACCGCTCTACAGGCCATCGACTTCCGCTTGGATCGAAGTGGAGTGGGATTGGAATCGGAAAGTACGATGGTGTGGGCCTCGGTTGCACCCTGCTTCAAATTTGACCGCCCGTTCCTCATCGTCGTCAAGAAACGGGGTGCGGAGCGGCCTTTCTTCGTGATGTGGGTGGACAACGCCGAGTTTCTTTGCAAGCCATAGCAGGGGATTACTGCCATGTCAGAACGACGTGCAACTGGCGATACCTTGATTTTGCCGTTTACCGCAGGAATGCTTGTCGGTGGGACGTCAACAGGGATACTCTGCATTGTCATGGGCCAAGGGAAACGCCTGTTGGGCTTGGGCGAGTTGGTCGGGGGTCATCTGAACTTGTCTCAGGAATGGTTGTTTACCCTTACTTTTTCCGTTCTTTTTGGCAGCTTGCTCGAACTTGGAATCCTGAAACTACTTTCCGTGATCGTGCGATTCCCACTTACATTGCGCCTATCATCAGCCAGTCTCGTCGTTTTGGGGATCGCCGCAGCGTCCGTTTCGACCATCGCCTCTTGCCTGATGATTGATTTAAGCCCCCATCCTGAAATCCCCTGCTACAAAGGCCCCGAACCCCCTTTTTCGTACTTCATTTTAACGATTTGCGCAGTTGCTCCCTTCCTGTTGGTCAAGCGTGCCTCGTCCCCAATGGATGATTATGAGCAAGGCCAAGGGGCCGAGCAAGGCGAGCCGACGTCCGACAAGGACACGGAATGACCCATGCGTGAAATCCTTCCCAATCAACTTTGGATCGGCAATGCAGGCGATGCCCGCGACCCTGAACGCCTTTTACAAGTCGGCATCGTTGCCGTCGTCAACCTTGCGGCGGAAGAGTCGTCGCCCGTTCTGCCAAGGAGCATGGTCTATTGCCGTTTCCCGCTAACGGACGGTGCGCCTGATGACCAAACCATATTGCGGGTGGCGATCCAAACCGTGGCAACCTTGCTGAAAAGCCAAGTTCCCACCTTGGTCTATTGCGGGGCGGGCATGAGCCGCTCTCCAGCCATTGTGGCCGCTGCCCTGTCCATCGTGCAAGGCGGAAGTCCCGACGAGAAGTTGAAGGAGATCGTGGCGGGGCATCCTCACGATGTTTCGCCCCATTTGTGGGAGGCGGTTTGCGGAGCGTACGGAGGTTTGCACGAAGGGTGAATGTGATGTCGGACGAAACCACGAATCCAGAACAGTCGCCCGCAGCGTCAATTCCACGTCGGCCTTCCAATCGTGTTGTGCTGCTTGCGCGACGAGTTCGTTTACTATCAACGTCGCCTTCTGGGGCACGCTGATTTATTCGGTCTGGGAAACGGTCGGCTTGTACAAGGGAATCGTGGGATGTACGGTATTTATAGTTGTCATGGCGGGCGTGCATCTCATTGGTTATCGTCTCTGGCAACGACAATTCGTGCAAGATCAAGGCCCGATTTCGTCCGCATATTGGCCCTCCACCAAGACCTCTTTGCTCCAGCAAGCCGTTGTCTTCATCCTGGCTCTATTGATGTTGGATTTGGGACAGACCATGTGCGAAGCCGTGACCGCCATCGTAGCTTACTGGCTTGCCTTTAGCATTATTCTAGTCCGCCGTCCAAGTTCGCCCACGCGGGGCGATATATTCTTGATCCGATATGGTTTCCTGTTTATCTTCGTTTGCGCCGTGGCAGCATTGCCATTTGTCGGAAGGGCAATAGATCGTTGGTAAATGGAGAAACGCTTATGCCAGTCCGTCAACTGATCCTTCTGCTCGGCCTCTTTTGCCTTTGTCTGGCGGTCGTCGGCCTTGCCTGGGCGGCGAGAGGCGAACTCTATCTGTATGCCCTTGATCTTCCTTCAAGGTGGCACAGCCATTTGCGATTCCAAAGCCCGCCGACGCACCCAGGCGTTATCTTTGGTTTTCTCGGTTTCAGTTTGCCTCTGACGTATTGGCTACGGCAGAAGGGCGTGTATTTCTTCATCTTGCTGACTGCGGGAATCGTTCTCGGCAGCGTGGCGGGTTTCTTCGTTTACGGCTGGGTGCCGTCATGGGCGCAGCATCTCCTCACCGTCGCCATGATCGCCACAAGCATCTACGCCTGGAAGCGGAAATACTATTTCGAGGAGTGAGAAGGTTAGACGTGGCATCCACTATTGATTGCCGAAAAACGCTGGCCGAGTTGGATGGCGAGGACTGGGGGCCGCCGACCTTCGATTCGCACCTCGTCACGACCATCCATCAGCTTCGCCACAAGCCGCTGGAGCAGTTTACCGTGGCGGATTTGCAAATCTCCATCGGCCAGAACATGAGCCTGGAATACCTCCTGCCGATTGCCATCGACCATTTGCAGGACGATCCGCTCGTAGAAGGCGACTACTACCGTGGCGATTTGCTCGTTGCCGTATTGGGGATTCAACCCGCCTTCTGGTCGAAACATCCTGAATTATGGCGAATTGTTTGCCACATTGCACTTCAGGCCGTTGAACGACGTGCGGTACTCACGGCGAGTGAGAAGGAGGCATTGGATCAGGGCCTTGCTACCTTTCGCTTGCCCAAGTTTTCGCCACTCCAAAAAGTGATCGTAACCGCGCAGTCGCCGCCGAAGCCAGGAGAGGGCGGAATAATCGGGGAGCATGGCGTCATAATCTGGCGTTCGCCCTGGTTCGTAGAAAGAAACCGATTCGGAACATCGGGCTGGCTCTATGTCGTGTATTTCCCGCAAGCGGAGACCTACGATGGCATTGAGGAATCCCGCATGGCTTCTACCTACGAAGTCGTGGAATTGGAATCCTTCCTCGGCCAGGAGTTTGAGATTAGCTACGATTCTGATGGGGCTGGCCCCAATGCCATTAGAGGCACCTTCCGGACCCCGGGCAAGTTCTGGGACACGTTCGTTTTCCACAACGAGGCGGTAGAGGAACTTGCCTGTCAAGTTACGCTTCCAGTCCGTTCCCCCTCAGGCGGAATCGCCAGATTCGACTTTGCAGTGCCAGAGGGCATTCTGCTTGACTGTGAGTACATCGAGGAAACCATGTGCAGGCAGTTCGCTGCCAAGCAGTGGCGGCGTATCCGTGGCCCGCAATCCAAGTGGCTCTGTTAAATAGGAACACGCCCATGCCAGTCCGTCAATTAGCCCTGCTGCTCGGCCTTTTTTGTCTTTGCCTCGCAATCGTCGGCATCGCCTGGGCAAACGGAAATCAACTCTACCTGTTCATTCCTAGCCGTCGTTTGCCCCATCTCCCACCGACGCATCCAGGCGTAATCCTCTTTGTCCTCGTTCTCAGCCCATTTCTGACGTATTGGCTGCGGCAGAATGGCGTGTACTATTTCATCGTGATGACCGCCTGCATTCTTCTCGGCACTGTGATGGGCTTCTACGTCTACAAGTGGACGCCTTCGTGGCGCAACATTTCCTGGCCGTCGCCATGATCGCCACCAGCATCTACGCCTGGAAGCAGAAATACTATTTTGAGGAATGAGGGTAATTCCTGTGTCCCCACGCTCCATCGCTATTGGCGATATCCACGGTTGTTCGCTGGCATTGGAGGCGATCCTGGCCGCAATCGACCCTCGGCCCGACGATACAATCATCACGTTAGGGGATTACGTTAATCGAGGCCCTGATAGCAAGGGCGTGCTTGACCATCTCATCGAACTTGAGAGGCGACGCCACCTGATCGCAGTAAAGGGGGACCATGGGTTGACAAACCGACCACTATTCGACTTCTGGCTAGCCAGCGGTGGCAATGCCACCATTATATCTTACGAGTCGGCAGGGCGTACCGTTCTTCCCCCTGAGCATGTCGCCTTCTTGGAACGGTTGCGTCTCTATCACGAAACGAATACCCACGTTTTTGTTCACGCCAGTTACGCCCCCAACCAACTGCTCGCCAAGCAATCGCCAGACACGCTGCTGCGGCTACGGCTGGAGAAGCTCCCTGGCCCACATTTCTCAAAGAAAACTGTTGTCGTTCGTCACACGCGGCAGAAGGAAGGCGCGATTCTGGATGTGGGCTATCTCAAGTGCATCGATAAAGGATGCGGCTTCGGGGGACCGCTCACCGCGTTGGAGGTTGTTAGCGGGAATGTCTGGCAAGTGGGCGAAAAGGGGGAGCAAGTCACGGTGAGTTCTGAGCAGATTAGGCGGTTTGAGCGATTCCCTCGCTGCGACAAGACATGGGGCATGTTCGCCGTCTACTGTTGGCCATCGTGCGGCTTGAGGTTTTGCGCAGGCTGCGACCTGGACGATCCTGGTAGCCAAGATTTGCGATGGTTGACCGCCGCCGCCGCTGAGGCGAGGGTCAGTTGTTGCCCAGCGTGTACCGTCGAAATCTCGGATTCCGACAAGATCGGCGTGATTGTGGGCCGTGATAAAAGGAGCAAATCGTGAAATCTCAAGACCACTGGCCCTTTGCCGACCCGAAGAACGTGGCCGTCATCACGCTGAAGTCCATCACTATGGGCGGCAGTCCGATTCTTCATGTGACCCACGACTCGGACGACGGAATGTGGCAGTTCCTCGACGGTTCGCCCGTATCCGAAGAGAACGCCTCGATTGTCTGCCTGGAAACGATTACACGCATTGATCCCTCGGTTATGGAATTGGCCGATCTGCCGTTGGGATGGTATGCTGTTCGTTTGGCACCGAATGAGTCGTGGCGACGAGGAAAGAAATGAAGTCGTCAGGAGTCCAGACCAATGTCTGATAACTGGATCGTCCTTATCCCCGAAGACCCACGCTTTGTGCCATCCCCTGAAAGTCAAGAACTCGCCCGCCAGAGGTTTTTAGAGATCGCACCGGAGGCTGATGAGATCAGAGTTAAGGTGGAAAAGAACATCGCGTTCTTCGACTGCGGCGGGAACTTCGAGCGCATCCTCTGTCCATCTTGTCGGGCCGAAATCTCTGTCGAGTGGTGGCAGGGCAGGATGGATGATGATTCCGACGAAGGTTTCAATCTTGCCAAGTACCCCGTCCCATGTTGTGGCACGGTCCACACGCTCCACGAATTGATCTACGAATGGCCCCAAGGCTTTGGCCGATTTAAGCTGGACGCCATGAACCCCAACCTTGGCCTGTTGGATGACAAATACAAGCGGGAATTCGAGGAAATCCTCGGCACGCCCTTGCGAGTCATTTATCAGCACATTTGACCCCAATCGCCCTACATGCCAAACCAGCCACCTGACCTTCAATCGCTGCTTCGGCAGGAGGAATAAGGACAAATAAAATGTCGGACATGTCGTGGGAAGAACAGGCGACGAAGGCAGCACGCATCCTGCAAATCATTGTGGGCGCGATGGCTGCGGGGGCGTCTATCTTCCTCGCGGTCGTTTTGACCATCGGTTCGCAGGCTAAGCGGCTGATCCTGCCGATCCCGCTTGCCTGGATCGTAGCCCTCGTTGTCGCCGTTGAACTTATCGCTCGGGCGGTCGTCCTTGGAAACATCGCCAGCAAAGGTCGCCGTGAAATCATCAATGGCACCTACCAGCCCCTCGTTCCACGGCAGCGCAGCAGATCGCTACCGCCCGATATTGCGGACAAGCCACCTGATCCGCACCGTGATGCCAAGTACCTTTTGTCGGTGTTTCAGCAACAGACGATTGTAAGTGCCGCGCTGTTTGAAGGCTGCGAGTTCTTTGCGACCATTGCCTACCTGATCGAGGGCAACCCGATCAGCCTCGGTTTGGCGGTCTTGCTGGCCCTGGCTGTCGCTGCAAATGTCCCGACCCAATCGCGGGCAATCGCCTGGGTCGAGCGGCAAATGGAAAGATTGCAGGAAGAGAAGATGGTGCGATGACTGAAAGGCAAGAGAATGGCCGAACGGAAACTTCCCGTCGTTAAAGGTACATCGAACCATTGGCCCAAGACGCCGCTGTGCCCGATCTGCGGCAAGAACAAGGTTTTCGAACCGCACTCGATGGCAATCCTTACTGCGGGGGCCATGCTGATGGGAGGGAAAAGCGAGGTTGCCAACATCGAACCTACCGACATTGCCGTTCACCAGGGCATCCTCAGCCAGATTCATGAGCAGACTCGGAACTTGGCCGAGGGGACGAAGATCGGCAAGATAGTCGTTGACGGAAGAATGCCGCAATAACTGCAATGCTAG
The DNA here is from genome assembly GCA_963709175.1 of uncultured Planctomycetia bacterium. Taxonomy (GTDB): domain Bacteria; phylum Planctomycetota; class Planctomycetia; order Pirellulales; family Thermoguttaceae; genus JANXQG01. Next base: position 419,525 of record CAVPVK010000013.1, on the reverse strand, counting down.
CCTATCCTCCACAGCACATTCAACATCGAAAACGCACACTGAAGCGATGCGCCCTGGCAGTCTTGGCTTCAGGCGGGGCAACGATCTTGTTCTTGTATTTGTTTTATTCTTACGACTGGGCTGCTATCCCCGCCGCTTTGGCAGGCGCGCTCTTTCTCTATGCACTGATCTGCACGCCCTTCGTCATCGTGGACAGCAGGTACGTGCAGATCGTGCCGTACTTCAGCGAGCGATTCCCTGGTGCAAATACGTTCTTGTGTGGGCAGGCCATTGCCAAGAGTTTCCAGATTCTCGAACAGTTTGCTAAGGATCGAGGAATCGTTCCGCTTTCGGAATTCTGCTCCGAAGACGATTTGGATGGTGCGGAGGTCACATGGCACGATCCAGCCGAGGGCGTGAAAGCGATTTCTGGCTTGCTGACGGCATTGCGATTGCCGCCTGATGCGCTCGATGACTTGCAGTTGATTGAATCGGACTTGTCGAAGTTCAAGGCCAGTTTGGAGGAAGCGATAAAGAGCAAGAGCCGATTCTGTTTCCTGATTAGGGAAGGGACAATGGCGAGCGGGCATGAAATGTCGCTGCGGAAAGGCTACTTCGGATTTGGATAGTCGAGGGACTTGGGCCGATACGATGCGGCCCGAGATGTTTCGGATTTCGGATTGATTCCGTTGTTCATCCTGCCCGATCAGTTTACAATATCGATTAGAAAGGACTGCCTAGCCATTTCCGCCTGTCGTCAGTGCAAGCGGCACGGTAGGGAGGACGCTGAAAAGGAGAGGCGTTAAATGGTTCATCTCATTTTCTCTGGTCGCGGCTTTCTGGTCCCCGTCATCACATGTGCGTCCTGTCTCGGCATCGAATTGACGACGCGGGCCGTGTTCCAAGACAACACGTACTACCAGGAGCATTGCTGGCCGATGCCTCTTGCCCTCGCCATCGCAGGCGTGGCCTGCGTCGTCGTCGGGCAAGTCTTCAGCGGCGGCGAGCCTCGAACGCTGGTCGATGTTGAGACACGAGAACAGGTTGTCTTGCATCCTTCGCGGGGGACGTTCTTCTTCGTGCCCGTGCGGTATTGGGGGCCAATCCTGTACGTCTGCGCGGCTGCGGTGGCGATTTATCAAGTTGTTCATGGGAAAATATGAGGCGAGGGTAAAGGAACTATGACCGCTGATTCACAGAGTCCGACCCTCTTCGCCAGATGCACCGAGGCTTCCGCTGCGGTGGCGACAAGTTATCGCCGCCAGCAGAGCGAGTCTATGGTGTGCGGCTGTGCTGTTTTGCCTTGATGTAGTGGGCGATGGAAGCTACCTATTCTCGGGTCTGGTATGCCCAATCTGGTTTTTGATGAGCGTAGTGAAGAACCTCATCTGGCGTCCACGTCGGGGAGTTGCCCTGTTGAGGATTGCGATCCCTGCCTTGACGCTTGGAATCGTGCTTGCCAACACGGCTATACAATGGACGATTGCGGAGGGAAATGCAGCGCAAATCATCAAGGCAAGTGAGGAATTCCACGCCGCCAAAGGACGATATCCGAAAACCCTTGATGAACTTGTCCCTGAGTATCTGTCGTCTGTTCCTCGGGCGAAGTATTCCTTGAATGGCAAGTTCTGGTACTATTGTGACGGGGAAAGCGGTCGTCCTATCCTTTGGTGGTGCAAGGTTTCGCCTTTTGGCAAAGAGGTCTATGGTTTTGAGAGCAAGCGATGGAGGTATATTGACTAATGCCTACATGGGAACAACACCCGTAAGGGCTGTAAAAGGAACTTCGACTATGCCTTCCCAAGCAGAACATCCGTCCCTCTCCTCTGTCGTCTTCGATACCGCAGGCTTCCAGGACGTGGGGGTGAAGGACGGCAAGCATATCTGGTTCACGCCGCAGGGCGATGGAGTCGGGCTGTTCTTTTTCCCCATTCACCCCGATCTTCCCGCAAATGCTGATTCGGAAGAGGAACTTTGCCAGTTCTTCTCGTCAATGATGGCTGGGACGGAGAGCAAGTTTGTCGAACTCCACCTGATCGCCGTGGACGGCCAGCCTTCCGTGCAGTCCATCATCAAGTCGCCGCAGCAGCCCACGGGAATGACCTATGTGGGGTCAATCATCGTTCCGTTCAGGGATTTCAGTTTCGTAGTGAAAGTCCAGTGCCAGGAACGCGGCATGACTGGAATGCGAGAGGCCATGATCCTGAACGGGATTCTGGCGAAGGGTGACGTGGCTCGGGACGGCTCTGGCCTGCCCGTTGGCTTTTCGCCCGATGATCCCAAGTACGACGCGAAGTTCCCCAAGCATCCGTTGTCGAGGCTGCGAATCGTGCTGCGGCACATGGAAAGGTCTCTGCGCCTCGATGCGAGGGTAAAGCAACTGCCGCCGTTCGGCCTTCCCGAAAACCGAAAGGCCAAATAAGTTTGAGGTCTGAATGGTTGCCAGTTTTTCACGGCATCGGGAATATCCAAAGCGCACGTTGATTCGATGCTTCCTTACCAACTCCGTAGCGGGAGGGGCGGCGATCCTCTTCTTCTACATGGCTCTTTCCTTCAATTGGGCGGTTCTCCCTGCGGCGTTGGCTGGTGCTTTATCTCTTTACATTCTTTTCTTCACGCCCTTCGTGATCGTGGACAGTCGGCGGGTTCGGGTCGTCCCTTATTTCAGCAAGCGCGGTTCTGGCACCGAGACGTTCGCCTCTGGAAACGCGATTTGGAGGTATTTCTCGTTTCTCGATCAATTCGCCAAGGACAAGGGAATTGTGCCCCTCGCAGCATTCTTCTCGGAAGATGATCTGGAGGGTGCGGAGGTCGTATGGCACGATCCTGCCGAGGGATTGAAGACAGTCTTGGAACTGCTAACCGAATTGCGGTTGCGGCCCGATGCACACGATGAAGGTGCATTGATTATGTCGGAGTTGACCAAGATTGAGGCCAGATTACATGAGGCGAATAGGAACGGCAGCCGCGTTTGTTTTCTATTCAGGCACGGTTCATCGTGGAGTTTACGAGAGATGGACCTTCGGCAAGGCTTCTTCTGATAATCGTGTGTACAAATGCCTCCCCAAGTATTCTGGATCGACCGTGTTGCAAAAGGACTTCTCGGCATCAGGCCTCGTCCCCGTGGCGGCGATTGGCTCGATGGCGAGATTCAAGCCCTCGCCAAGGCGGGCGTCACTGGTAGGTTATCGAATGAACCATGTTGTCGCCAATCAGTTGCTCGCCTGGGAATTGCAGGCTTATCGTGAATTGCCTTTTCCAGACCTTCGTCAACTCGTTGGCGAACGATCAACTCGGCACATTCGCGGCAAGGATGGCGTGGAGTACGATCTGACCATAATCGTGCGATGGCGTCTTTCTGACGACGGCGATATCCGCGTGATAGGATTCATCGGAGAGTCGAATTGGGGTAGTCCGCACGACACGCTTGACGACACGATAGTCATTCCGAATCCCTGTCCACGGTCGGCAGGTCAAGCATGATATCCTTAGGCGAACGACCTCTCGACCCTGCTGAAATCGAGTCCCTCCGACAATCGCGGAAGGGAATGCGTGTCGGCTGCATCAGCAACATGGCGTTCTACGGGGGCTTCCTCATTGCGTATCCGTTGATCGCGGGAGGGCTCATCGGTTCTGCTTTGAAGGGTTTCGGCGTTTCCGAGAACACGGCTTACCTGATCGGCCTGTCCGTGGCCTACCCACTGTCCTTGGCATTTATGACGGTATTGGTGCTGTGCGAGAGGCACATTCGACAGACCTCGCGAGGGGATTTGGAGTCGGGCATTATTGAAGTCCTGTCATTCGACGTGCGGCGTGCCTGGGAAGTGGACGATTTGGATGATTTCGGTCCAGGGTTTCTTTTCGAGACAGGGGACGGGGAATTCGTTTACGCGGCTTCCCAGCGATTTCTCGATTTCGAAGAGAATTTCCCTTGTGCGCGGATTACGATTGAGCGGTTGCCAGTCACCAAGACGATTCTGAAAGCGAAGTGCGAGGGAAACCCCATTGCCACCGAGGCGGAAAACGTGAGCATCAACGATCTTTGCTCGAACAACTTTTGCTCGGGAACGGGATGCGAGGTACTTCTCCCAACCGAGATATCGGAAGAAGTGCTTGGTAAACTTGGTGTCCGTCGATAGGCCGAGGCTACGTGTGGCGGTGTAGCATGGCAAGCCATCACCAAGTAGAATCGGTCAAGTCCCCGAACTATTACCCGCCGCATTTTGAATGAGATCATGGGAGTCCTCTCCGCTTTGGTGATTGCCGATCCTCAAGAGGCCCTCGACGTCGCCCACTGCGGTGAGCCAACCCGCGATTGGGATGGATTCGAGATCAAGACTCTCGATCCTGTGACGCTGGGAAGCCTGTGGGGGATTCTGACTAAGGTTTCGAATGCTGAGGCTGTCGGTCAACTCGTTGACCATATTGGACTCTTGCACCAAGTTTCCGAAAATGGCCCGTGGGTCTACGGAATCCCGAGTCAGTTGCGAGACACTCTGGCCGGGGTATCTGGCATGGAAGACAACAACGTGCGACCAATTGCGGAGGAATGGGCCGCAACCGATGAGCTTGAGGGCTGGGAATATGAGGACGTGGAGGCCACGATTCGAGAGGTTGCCGATCTGGCCGATACCGCAAGACTCCAAGACAAGCAATTGTTGCTGTGGATTTGCCTTGGATGACGTAAAGGGTTAGCCGAGCCAATCCTCAACGACGACCAATTACTTGAGAACCGTGAAATCATCCTTTGTGGGGTAATTGACGCTGCTTTAGGCGTCGGACAGTTGCTGCTGGGGGCTGGGGCGTGACTGGCGGAGGGGAGGGCGGCCTTGATAAAATAGGCCGATGGCCAACCGCGATAATCATTACGAAGCCGCGTTCGAGGAGTATCTCCGCAATCGCGGCGTGCCCTATGTAGCGGTCGATGAGGCGAAGCGCAGCGTGCTCTCCAACGGGGCGTCGATCAAGAGCCTGGATTTCATCGTCTCGGCGGCAGTCCGGTGGCTGGTCGATGTCAAGGGCCGGAAATTTCCCAGCGGAGATATTCAGAAACAGTACTGGAAGAATCTCGCAAGATACTACTTCCGTACCTGACGGAGATTACTCCCTTTGCCAGCCGGCGGAACCGCTTGCCGTCCGATTCCCACCATAGCTCAATCTTGGGCACCAGTTCCTTGACCGCGGCACGGCTCAAGGCGGGGTCCTTGCTGTTGATGTGCCTTGCAAGGGTTTTCATGCCCTCAAGCGCCCTAGCCGCAATCCTGGCCGTGTCCTGGCCGTTCGGGCAGGTTGCCGCGGTCTCCAAGTCGGTTTGCAGTCGGTCGCGTTCCTTCCGCCACTTGGTCAACAGGTCGGACAGCTCGGGCACGTTGGCGGAATCGGCCAGCAACAGGTTTTCGGAACCCTTGGCTATCTTCCGGTCCAGGGCGTCAATCTTGCTTTGCAGTCCCTTTGTGGCTTTCTGAAATTCCTTTCGCGACTTCTCTATCCGATGTAGTGAAGCGGTGACCTTGGCCACGTTCTCCGGCGCGGTCAACCACTTGTCGAGGAAGTCCACCACGTAGGTTTCGATGACCTCTTTGCGGATGGAGTACACTTTGCAACGGCCGTCGTTTCCCCCCGGGCATCGGTAGTATCGTCGATTGGTGCCGGTGGCTCCGCCGCTGGTGGTTGTCATTGGTCGGCCACAATGGCCGCAACGAAGGGTGCCACCCGTCAAGATGTAATCGCTACTGGTGGGCTTGTGCGAAGTGGTGGCGCGGTCGGCCAGTTTGACTTGCACCCGGTTGAATGTCTCCACGTCAATCAATGCCTCGTGGTTGTTCTCCACGGAGATGGGCGCTTTGCGGTTTGCCTTGCCGTTGGCCTCCATGATCTCGCCATCGTCTCCGATCTGGTGGTACTTGCCGCCGCGGCGCTCCCCAAAGTTCCGGGAACCGAGATAAACCCGGTGGGTCAAGATGTACCTGACGCTATTGCTATTCCAGCCCTTGCCGCGCGGGGCAGGAATCCCGCGGCGGTTCAAGTCTTTGACAATCCCTCGCAAGCTGCAATCGCCGGTGGCGAAGGTCTCCATCATCCAGCGGACCGTTTGAACCTTCTCGGCGTCGGCCGCGGGCTCAAGCTTGACGGTCCAGCCCTTGGGGGTGTTGAACTTCTCGCCGTAGGGCACGCGGCGGGCAAGTCGGCCTGCGTCGTCATAGAAAACCCGGTCGTATCCGTAGGCGGGTTGGACGATCAAGCCCCCTCGCTTCGCCGCTGCCAGCCGGCCGCGTAGTACGTTCCGGGAAAGGTCCAGGAGGTATTGATGCTTGCCCTCTTGAACGATGGAGTACATCATGCGGCCCGTGAACGTGTTCCAATCGACCACGCCTTGGGCCTTGGTAATCAGCCATACGCCGGCCTCGCGTAGCGGGTCGATGTACCTTCCGGCCTTGATGGAATCGAACCGGGCGAAACGGTCCTGGTCCCAACAGATGATCGCCGCGAAGTCTCGCCGCTCGGTGGCGTCGGCCAGCATTTGCAGGAACCCTGGGCGGTTCGGATCGTCGCCGCTGATTCCTTCGTCGGCATACTCGCGGACAATCCGGCAGTTGTTCGCTATTGCCAGCTTCGCCGCTTCCGCCCTCTGCTGATCGGGGCTTGCGTCCTGCTTGGCGCTGCTCATGCGGATATAGGCAACGGCGGGCGTCAATGCCGTGTCGGCCTTGGCTATCATGGTCGGTTCTCCGTCCTGAAAAGACCGCGGGCCGTGACGCTCGTTTCAAAGCAGCTTGAGACTGCCGCGCGGCCTTGCTCCCCGCCTTTGCGGATTATCGCTTGGTAACGCGCACGAGTGCCACGGCCCGGGGCCTGTTGTTCGGAAACCATCGTAGAATCTCAAGTAAGGGTTTGAAGCCCTTGGGGTCGATGATGTTTCGACCACCACGGGTAATTATCGTCGTTCTTGCATCAAAAGTCAATTCCAGCCGAAAAACGGCCGCCTGTGCGGGCCGCTGTTGCACGTGGCGCGGCCTGGTCGTGTGATTGGACCTTGAACCGGCTCGCCTCTCTAATCGCGTCCTAGGCGGTCGCCAGCTCGGCCGGCTCGGCTTGCGTGACCTGGCCCACAAGGGCGCGGGCTTCTCTCCACCGCCGCCGGGCCGCGGTGAAAAGCAACCGGGAAACGTAACGGCCGGCGCGCTGGTGGTCTCCCGCCATGATGACGGGCACCCCCGCGGCAATCCAACCAAGGCAGCTTCCCACTGCCGCGGCGGGCGTGACCTTGCTTCGCCAGCCGCCGGCCTCCAAGTCGCCCCACGTGGCCTCCACGACGATCGCCCTAGCGGGATAGGCCAACAGCCGATGTATCTCACGGTCAAACCGCTCGCGGTCCTGACCGACGCAACCGAGTAGGTCGGCAAGGCTCTTGCGCTCGATGGCGACGACGTCGACCAGCCCCTTGACGGAATAGTCGCCGGTAGCCAGCGTGCCCGGCTCGGTGCGAAGCGGCGAGAGGTCAAGGGGGAGCTGCTCGCGGGTGTCGATGATCGCGACAACCTGGTCGGGCCTGAGTTCGCAAGGCATGGGTGATTTCATATCCGCTTTGCTGTCCTGCTGTCCTGGTCGGCCTGTTTGACCCGGGCCAAAATCAACCGCTCGGAAAGGGCCATGCCGCCGCGGGCTGCCACGGCCGAACAAAAGACGCAATCGCCGCTGGGCAGCCGGGCATAGTTCCGACACCACGGGCAACGCGGACCGATACCCACGGGCCTGGGCCCCTGGGGGCGTGCCTGTGCCGCTTTCCTCGCTTTGCTCGATATGCTGGCCACGATGCCGCCTCGTGCGTCCTACGCGTTCCTGAAAGGCCCCGCCGGCGTGTCGCCCGCCCCTGCAAAGTAGGCAACATTCGCCGACGGGGTGACCAGCGGACGCGACAAGCGCCGCCGATCTTGTGAAAACCGGCCGGGCGGGAATCCTACGGGGACTCTACCGCCCGGACCGGCGCCCGACATTTCACGGGGGAACCATGTCCGGCAAGGCCTCGATAAATTCGCCGCCGGGAAAAACGCCGGCCCAACATCTCGCCGCCGCGTTGGCAAAAAACTCTTCGCGGTCGCCATCGGGACACCCGGCGCTGAGCCAAATGTACGTCCATTCGTCCGTCTGGGAGAATCGCCCGCGGCCGTCTGCCTCCCACTTTAGCGAGTCGCAACAATGGGCGACTTCGTGCAGCGCGGTTCGCCATGGGCAAAGGCCGCCCGCGGCCACGATGGCACGGCGGAACCCTATCGAGGTCCCCTGTAGCGAATCGCCATAGCCCACGCCGCCGCTGGCCTGGGTCGTTTTGTGGCCGTTCAAGTCGCTGCCGCCGACGGCTTCGACCAGACAACCGCGGCGGGCAAGCGCTCGTGTGATCCGCTCGGGGACCTGGCCCAACGCGCGGCGGATTTCCGCAAGCTGCTCGGCTGTCGGCAAACCGCGGCCGCAATCGGTGGCGATGACCTCGAGCGTCGCCCGGGCGACGGGCCGGGGCGAAAGCGCCGCTCGCCTTCGGGCGGTTTGGATGAAGTCTCTGACCGCTGCCGCGTTCATTTGACAACGGCCTCGCGCTCGTAGCCGAACGTGTGACGCAACGCAACCGCTGTCACCTTCCAGCCGACAAAGACGTCGAGGAATTCGCCCTGGTGGCGCTCGCGGTGGTCCAGTTCGCCATACTCCCACGTGGCCACGAAGTCGGCGGCCTCACGGGCAAGGGCAACCGCTTGGACCCCTTCGGCGCGGTTCGGCCTCGGGCAGAGCGTAACGCGGACCTTGCCGCCGACGTTCCGAAGGAAAGCGTTCTTGCCGATGACACCCAACGTGTAGCCGTCCGCGTCGAGAATCTCCACGCCATCGGGCTGCATGCCGTCGCCATCAAGCCGGACCCACGAAAGCCTGTCGGCGTCGTAGAACGGTTGGCCGATCTGCAGGTTAGAAATTGTGCCGACGATTCCGGCCGGAAGTGCCGCGGTGCGGGCCTTCGCGCGGGTGGGTGTCGTCGTGGTCTGGTGGGTGGGTGCCGCCGCCGCGGTGCCGCGCAGGGCATGACCGTTTCCGCCACTTGCCGCCGGTGTCGGGGTCAGCCAAGGGGGCTGCGGGCCGGTGATAGCGCGGCCGGCCTTTGCTGCCGCTACGCGCTGTTGGATTTCCGCGGGGTTTCGGCCATAGACTTTCTTGCCGGGTGACCATTCACAACTGGACCATGTTTCTCTCATTTCTTTGCCTCATTTCTGGATAGGTGGGGATAAAGGAAAAGGTGCCCGGCGGGCAGGGGCAAGGCCGCCGGGCGGTGCAGGGGCAACGGGGGTTAACGCACCATCTCGTCAAGCTTGACGGCGCGAAGGGCCTGGGCGAGTTGGTTCAGGTCGGCGCGAACCGCCAATTGCGGGCGGGTGCCGGTGCCGGCGGGGCGTCGGATTTTGTCCGCTGCCTGGCAACGGCTTTCCCAAAGGTCGCGAAACTTGAGTAAGGCTTTGCCGATTTCAATGTCGAGCTTTTTCAGCTTCGGCGCGTCGACGGCCTCGTAGTGCGACTGGACTTCTGCCGCTTCCAGTTCGGCAACCTTGGGCACCAGCGTGTCAATCGCCGTGGCTATGGCCTCGCGTTCGCGAAACAGATTGTCGCGAAGGGGCGCGAAGTCGCCGCGGGCCAGTTCCTTGCCGTCGAGCAAGGCGGAAACGTCCGCTTGGGCGCGGCGAACTACATCAACGCCGCCGGCCAGTGACAGCGCGCCGCCGGTCAACTTCAGTGGCGGTAGTTCGGCAATCTGCCGCCGAATCTGCTCCTGCCGCGTTCGCAACTCGGCCAGCCGGGCGCGGGCCGATTCGAGGTCTTGCGGTCCTGTGGGCGCGGGCCGCGGCACTATCGGCGGCGGTTCATCGGCAGGGACTTGCCGGATGACCGGCCTAGCCTCTTTGTCGAGGGTCATGTTTCTGATGGTGTCTACCATCGGGCTAAAAATACTCACTTCGTTTCTCCTTTGTCGGGTGCGGTCAAAAAAGCCTGACCGCTTGGCCTGCCCTAGTGGGCGTGAATCAACCGGCTTGAATCAAATACACGTTAATGCTGGCGTTGCCGAGAAACTGCATCAAGGCCAGGTCGGCGGCGTTGATGTGAATCTCCGTTGGCGTAGTCGGAATCGGAATCGTGCTCGAGCTGGCCGCCGCGTTGTAATTCAAGTAGGTGCCTGTGCTGGCGGCCCACACAACGATCCTGACGACGGCGGCGACGATCGCCACACTGAGGGTTCCGAGTGTCTTGCTGCTGGCCGCGGGCGTGAAGACGGTTGTTTGCTTCACGCTGTCGCCGGGGATAGTGCAAACCTCACTGTGAACGGTTCCGGGATTGGTTGGCATTGGATAGTTTTCCTTTCAAATTGTGCGGCCGTTGTTGCCCCTGACCGCCTGGGGTTGCCGGCGGGGTGCCGGCGGTGTTTTGTTGGGCGTCACCCTACCTCGATCACGCCGCGGCGCTCGTAAACGGACGTGTACTCGCTGGCCGTCGCCGTTACTCGGCCCATCGCCATAGTCAAGGCGACAACGCCGTCGATTCGCTCCGTGCTGCGCCTCTTGCTTGGCTTGATGTTTCCGGCCGCGTCCTGGTTAATGCTGCAATTCGATACCATCCAGCGCATCACGGGATTTTTTCCGGTCGCGACTTCCCGGGCGAGAATCGCCCGTTCGAGTTCCTTCGCCGGGGCCGACATGTCGCGGAATCCCTGCCCGTGTGCGAAGATGACAAAGCCGTCGCCGTCGAGTTGGCCTATCAGCTGCGTGGAGTTCCAGCGGTCGGCCGCTATCTCGCGGATGTCGTAGCGCTTCGCGAGCGCGTTGATGTCGGCGCGGATAACGTCGTAATCAACCGAGTTGCCGGGGGTGGCCTTTATCCAGCCGTCGCGGATCCAGAGCGAATAGGGCACGCGGTCGCGCTTCTCGCGTTGCAAGGCGTTTTGCTCGGGCACCCAAAACTTGACAATGGCGTCGTATCCGCTTTCGTCCCTGGGAAACACCATGGCGAAAGCGGAAAGGTCGGTCGTGCTGCTCATGTCCAAACCGCACCAGCAAGCGCGGCCGTCGAGGTGTGCCCGGGTCGTGGTTGCCGCCGCTTCGGCCGCGTCCCACTTGCTCTAAGTCCAGCCATCGGACGTCCGATTGCGTCCTGACGTTCAGGTGTAGGCGAAGGAACGTGTTCAAGAAACCCTGGTATGTCCTGGGCCTTTTGGCATAGCTTGGCAAGGTCGGCCTCCTTGATGCTGACGCCAAGGTTTGGGTTCGCCTTCCGCCACGTCGCCGGCGCTTTCCAGTCGTCCTGTAGCGTGGCCTCGAAAATGGCGGGCAGGAAAGCGGAGTCTTGTAGGATGCCGTCGCGGACCTTGCAACCGTATTCGTGCTTTTCATTGCAAATTGAACCGGGCCGTTCAAAGTCGCTGGTGGTGACGTACAGAATCAGCGGCTCGCGGCGCTTGATGGTGCTCGTATAAAGCACGTCGACCAAGATCGCGGTCGGGTTGGGCGTGCAGTTCATCGACCACGGCAAAGTGGGTGCTGCCGCCGTGCTCGCTCGTGGCCTCTCGGCTGATGGTCTTGTACACTCGATCACGGACCACAATCGAGTTCTTGTAAACGGTGGCCTGGTCCTTCATCTCCGGGCAAGCTTGAATCATCTTGCGCACGGGGTCGAAAATAAAATGCGTCTGGTCGCGCTTGGCCGCCGCGGAATAGAGCTGAGCGCCGGGCTCCTCGTCGAGGAAGAGAACCGCGCAGATGATCGCCGCCGCGAGCTCACTTTTCCCGTTGCCTCTCCCAATGAAGAGCAACACCTCGCGATAGCGACGGGTGCCGTCGGGCCGACGCCAGCCCCATAAGTTGGCGACGATTGCCTTTTGCCACGTTTCGAGAATGAACGGTTCGCCGGCCTTCGCGCCCTGGGTGAAGGTGCAACACTCCTGGATGAAGTCAATTGCGTCTCGCGCGGCCTGGTGGTTGAAAGTGCAGTCGCCGCGGGTCTTAACCGGGTCGTAGCCGGGTAGCTCTTGGATGATCTTATCGAGTTGTCGGTTCGTGATTGCCATTGCTTACCCTTTGGTCTTGAAGAATCGGGCGCGGCCGCTCGTGGCCTTTGCCGCTGGAAGTGACTTGACGCGCTGACGGCTCGCCGGGCTCAAGCCGAGTTCGACGCCCCATCGCAACATTTGCTCCATTGCCTTGTTCGCTACGGATAACCACGGATTCAAAACCGCAAATCCGGCGGGCGATTTCACAACCGGGCCGGTCTTGGCAAGTTCCTCCTCCGCCTGGCTGCGCCTGCCGGCCGCTGTGCAGAAGCACGTCAAGGCCTCGCGGTCGGCCAGAGTCAGGACCCGGCAACCGGCAAGTATCGGGGCGTAGTAGTTCCATGCCGCCCGGGCTCGTGCGTCGAGGCCTGCCGGCGGCTCGGGCGTGCCGGCCTCGGGCTGCGGCTCGTCGAGGTTCTGGCGGTGCTTGCGCAGCGTGCCGGCTAGTCGTTTCATCTCGGTGGGTTTGGGCGTGCGGCCTCGTGTCATCTCTTGGGGCTCCAAAGGCTCTCGATCCACTGCGCGGTGGAAGTCAAATAGGCTGCGGTCGTGAATCAAGGTCAACTGCTCGATACTGGAACAACTGCGAAGGTTGGCCGATGATTCGACGGTGTAGGCGCGGCCATCCGACAACAGCAAAAGTAAAATCTTGGCGTGAATCAATCCGCTGAATACCCGATGACCGCGCGCTGTCAGTTCGTCGGCCAGTCGCTGACAGTCGGCCTTGTTGTTGCTCTTGAAGTAGCACGAATAGGCGAAATCGACCTTCGCAACTTGGCCAGAGTCCAGCAACGTCAGCAGGTCGGTTAGGTTGGCCTGGGAAAAGCTCAAGGTGACCACGGCCAGATAGGCAATCGTCGCCGGCGCCGCCAGGTGCAACGCGGCGGGAATTGCGTGCATCATCGAATAGCGTTTCTCGGTGACCAGGTGAAAGCTTTCGCCTTCCGCCGGCAACCGGCCGATGTGCTCTATCGCATTGGCCAACCGGCGGGCGTCGAGCATGACGGCGCGGTCGCGCCGCCTGATCGTCTTGCGGTCCTCGGCAAGCTGCCGGGGCTTGTCTTTGTCGGCCACGGGCGCGGCGGGAAACATCGAGGGTACGCCGTTCAGGTCCATCGCGGGCAGGCTGTCGAGAAAATCCATGGTCGCGTCAGTTAATGGTTTCGGTCCAAAGGTCGATTTCTGGCCGTGCGCGAAGGGCGTGGGCATGCGGTTCGCGAGCCCCCTCGCAGGTTGGGGGAACCCGCCCTCCGGGTCGGTGGGGTGCGGTCATCTCCTGCTTTCGCCTGGGCTGCACGGTCAATCCTCTGCCACTCCGCACGATGCAGGGCGGTCAACACGTCAACTGCCTCGTCGAAAGCCTCCCACGTCGCCAGCCGCGGGCAGTGGGCACGCGGGCCGACAAGGTGAGTGAACCCGCCGAAGGTCGGGAACCACGCCGGCCAGCCGGACCAGCCATTCCGCGCCGCTTGGGTGGCCGCGCGGGCGAAGTCATCAAGGCGGGGCTCAAGGGCAATCAGGGCCTCAAGGGTCATGGCTCGCTCCTCCAGTTCGGTTCAGACAAGAACCCTTCGTAGCCGTTGCCGCGGTCGTCCTGGTCGGCCTCGTCGCGCCCGCTGCTGGATCGCTGCCAGCCGGGCAAGGTCAACGTCCGCTTGGGCGATGAAAGCGCGGGCCTGGTCAAGCTCGCCGCCGCTGTCGGTCGTGACGTGCCGCGGCCGCCGCTGCGAGGGTCAATGGCGAGAGGTTAGCAAGACTTATCCCGTTGCGACTTTTGAACAAGTTTTTTCGCCGCGTTTGCATCGGGACGGGATAACCTACTACGTAGAGGTTATCCCGCTCCTGATGCACCGCAAACGGATAGGGTTTATCCCGTTGCGTTATCCCGTTGCTATCCCGTTGCGACATTACTCGGTGTCCTTGTGTGAAAGAGTGAACGATTCATACCGCCGCTTGTTGCCCTTCAACACCTCGCCGGCGGGGGTAACTGTCTGGTCTGCAACGAGCGATGCCCACGCGAAACCAAACCGGGGATTGCCCACGCGGGAAAGGTTGCGAATCTCGGTCATGGTCTGCTCTGTCTTGCCCACCATGACGGCAACGATCGCCTTGCGGTCATCGTCCAGGTGGATATCCTTGCGCTCCTTGGCGACACGTTCGCGGGTGCTTTGAAGCCCCTTTAGCTTGCGGGGATCCGCTCCGGTGTCCAGTTCCCATAGCGGGAAGTTCCACCGCACGGCGATAGGTTCGACCGGCGGGAAGCTCCGAACCGCGGCCTCGATGACCGCGACGTCCTCCTCCTCGTGCGGCCGGATGACCAGGTGTGTATCAGCGGCTCGGCTCTGGCTGCCGGCGCCGCTGCCAACGTCCGTCACGGCCTTGTTGCTCTGGTCGCCCTTGCTGGCATGGTGGATATTTAGCCAAGCGGATTGCAGGTGCGCCGCGTAGGCGTCGATGTAGTTATAGAGCGACATCACCGCGGCGTTGTCGTTTTCCGAAAAGCCGGTGGGCAGGAACCGGTACCATGCGTCAAGAATGACCAGGACGTAGCAACCCGGCTTAATCGCTCGGATGATAGGGGCAAGTCCTATCAGGTCGATGTTTTGCCCGCGAAGGGAAATCACGTCAATTAGGTCTTGGTACTGCTCTGGAAAAAGCCCCATGGCCTTGGCCACCGCGGGTATCCGATGCGAAATCACTTCCTTGTGAAGCTCGCCGTCAAGGATGAGAACCCGCCCCTTGGTGCAGGGGAACGTGTCCAGCCAATCGCGACCGACAACGACCGACAAGCCAAGTCCGTAGGTAAGCCACGTCTTGCCCCGCTTGGAATTCGATATCACGTTGGCCGTCTCACTCACGCGAAGCAAGCCGTCAATGACCGGCGGGCGCAGGTTGGGATAGTCCAAGGCGAGTTGCTTGAACGAACACGGCGACGGTACTGGTTTGCCCTGGGGCTCCTCGGCCTCGGCCTCGCCGTTGTCGCTCGTCGTCCATCGGTCAGCGAAATTCACTTGCAGCTCTCCAGCACGGCGGGATTGAAGTAAAGCACGGCCTGCCGTTTCTTCTCGCCGTCCTTGCGCCGTGTGCCGTCGGGCATGCGTACCAACTGGCAACGCGTCCAGGTTGCCCGATCGGCTCCCAAAGTGACGCCATAGCGGAAGAACCGCAGCAACGCGCTTTCGGGCTGATCGCCGCAGACGAACCACGAATGCAGGGACTTGCCGCCGCTGTGGACGACCAGCACTAACGGCGCCATGGTGGCCAAATGCATGATGACCGCCGCTTGGGTGTCCATCGGGCCGCTGTCTTGCTCGACAATCAGGTATCGCCGCGGGGCGGTGTTGTCGAGACAACGGACCGATACTTCCCCCTCCTGATTTATGCCAGTCAAAGCACTCATGGGCGATGGTACGATAAGCCCCTTGTTGCCCAATTGCCCGCGGAATGACTCACGCGGGCCGGTGACCGCTGTCTCGGGGCCGTCAGCAACACACAACAAAGGGTTGCCGGGGAAAATCGCGTCGACGATTTTTTCCGTGTGCGAGGTGTCATCATCAAAACGAATCGGGGACCGTTCCCACAACTCGACTGCACCGCCGTCGTATTGTGCTGCGATTTTGGCTCTGGTCGCCGTGTCTAGCTCGGGCCACTTCGCGGCCGCCGGGTGGATTGTGCCGCTGTCGGTCATGTACTCGGCGGACCGTCGAACCGCCCGCTCGATTTCGCCGGGGCGTATCGCCTGGTCGGCGGTCAGGCATTGAAGCGTTTCGGTGATTTCCTCCTCGGCACGGCCGGCGCGACGCAGGGCGATAGAGGCTTTCAGGAGCCAGCAATTCAGCCCTTCGCCGCGTTGGGGCGGAGCGGACAGAATATCACGAGCCCATACAGGTAGGTCGGTGGTCACTCGGTGGGCCCTTTCAGCTTCGCCAGCCGCAAGGCCATGGCTCGCCAATAGGCCAGTTCAGCCCGCTCCATGTAGCGTTTAAGTTGATCGTGCGCCGCTGTGGATGGTGGCACATAAACCGCGTCGGCGAGTAGCGCCGGAAGTGCGACGATTGCGCATTCCTGGCAGATGGCAATTCGATCGCTTGGCCCATCCCAAATCGCCGTTGCGGGCTTGCCGCAGACCGTGCAGTATTCGCCGTTGATCTTCATAAATCCTCCTGTGTTTCGCTGGCCTGGTGTTCCGCCTGGCTCTCGGCCTGTAGCTCTCCTTCGGCCGCGTTCCACAGTAGCGCCGCGAGTGCATCCGCTGCCGCGTCGGTGATGACCCCTTGCGGGATTTCGTCGGTGGAGAAGATAGAAAACGATTCGGGGGCGGCAATCATGGAGCCACCTCCGCGGAAGATTGGCTGGCTGGAAGCTCAGCAACGGCGGTACTATCCACGCGAACAGGCAAGACCCGTACTTGGCGTACAAGTTTCCGGCGAATCATCTGACGCCCTGACGCAAGTGCTGCGTCCAGCGTCCAGTATGTTTCGCCTGACCGTCGCCAGCCCGATGATACGAGCGTTTCGAGAATGTAGGCGTCCATCGTTTCTTGCTCCCTGAGTCTGGAAGCAATTTTGACGATGGAAAACTACTGCGGACGGTTGCGGATGGTTTTTGCTGGCGGTTCTACTCGAGTCGCGGCGCTCGCGACTTGCCGATAAGTCGTTGGCGTAGCTTGTATTGCGCACACATCGGCTTTCCTTCCACGGCCTCCACAAAATCAGAAATTGCGGACGGTGCGAACAGTTTGACTTGCTTGTGATTTGGACATTTCCCGATACTAGCCGGGAGTTTTGGCGTCCGAAGTTTTTGCCACGCGTTTTTTTTCTGCCTAGAAAGCTCGCGGTCCTCGTCTGTGAGAATCAAGGCCGCATCGAGCAACGATACACCCTTGGCGGTGCTATCCGCCTGGGGGCCGTTGGGTGCCATTGCTGGCGTTTGAGTGAGTGGCTTTGCTCTGGCCCTCTCCTTTGCTATCGCAATCAATGCCGCTTTTCGTTCCGGTGGCGCTGCCTCAAAATCAACCAGAGAACACCCGATATACTCACACACGTGTAGCGCCCGCCGGGTTTCTTCGAGGGCAGCGGCCGCTTGACGTTGGGCCCATTCTCGGTCGCGTTGCCGGACTTCCGCCTCCTCTAGCGTGCTGTCGATTTCGCGTTGCCGGACTTTGGTTTTCTCTAGCGTGCTGTCGATTTCGCGTAAGAGTTGCCGGGCGGCTGCGACGTCTGGGTCTGGGGCCTGCTGTCCCTTGCTTCGTTTCAAGATTCTATCCCTTTCAAAGAACCGGGCCGCCGGGCGGGGCTCGCGGGGGATAGATTCCGCGGGCCGTCGCCCGGTGACGGTGGGAGCTACCCACCTACCCGGCAATGTGGTTATTCTATTCTTTGTTTGAATCGGTGCAAACGGGAATCCATCGCGAGAATCCCACCCGCTTGACCAGCCCCGCGGCCTGGGCTCGCCTAAGCCATTGCACGGCGATACCATTGGTGCGGTCGGCTCCCAGCGCGTCAGCCACTTGCACGGCCTTAACCGGTGCGTCCTGGTAGAGTCTGGCCACGGCCTCGGCCGCCTCTTCAAACCGCTTCTTTTCGTGCGGCAAATCTCTCCACGAAAAGACGAACCTAGCAACCGTGGTTTTATGCGAAACAGTACTGGAAGAACTGGTCTACTCGAGACGACTTGCTTAGCCTGGCCCAATGGGAGCGGCTCTTCGGCCAAGGCTTCTGCGGGCTGTTTGTCTTTGCCTACAACATCCTCGGCGACCGCGCGCCACTGCCTTACGAGCAGCTTTTCATCTTCCGCGATCGGGCCTACGCCTTCGTTGCCGTGCGTCTGGCCGACTATGCCGGGCACGCCCGGCCGATCTCGGCCAAGTGGGACACGCTGGCCATGCCTGCCGCCGATTTCCGCCGCCTCGCCCGACCGCTGGATGAATTGCTGGGACTGCCATGCTTATGAAAACAAGCGAAAACGGAACGTACAAGAGGGACGATTCATGAAAATGGGGAAAACACAATGCGAAGAATGTTCGTGATTCCATCTCCCACAGTCTTTCACCTGTCTTTCTTTCGCTCACTTTCCGTTCTTCGATCTTCCTTTCATGAGCCTCCGCGCCACAATCGCCAAGATAACGGCGATCGCTAGAATCGACGCCCCGCGGCCGATCCAGTGGTGAATCGTTCGCCAGCTCTCGCCGGCCACGTAGCCGATCAAGACCGATCCGGTTGCCCATACGAGGCCGCCCAGGACGTTGAAGAACAGGAATCGCCCATAGCGGAACCTTGCCGCCCCGGCAAAGAAGGGCACCAGGATGCGGAAGAAGGCCGAGAAGCGGGCGAGAAAGACCGTTGTGCCGCCATGCCGGCGGAAAAAATCTTCCACGCGATTCCAATGTCCTTCGTCAAGCCGCAGGAAGCGGCCGTAGCGGAGGAACCATGGTTTGCCCAGCAGGCGGCCCAGTTCGTAGCCGATACTGTCACCAAGGATCGCGGCGACTGCCACCAGGGGAATCAGCAGCCGCGTGTCCAAATCGCCCTGGGAAGCCAGGAAGCCGCCCAGAAAAACAATCGCCTCGCCCGGCATGAGGAAGCCGAGAAAAGCGGCCGACTCCAGCGACACAACGAGAAAAATGGCTAAGTAGGCCCACTGGGGCTCGAGATGCTGCACCCACTCGATGAATTGATCCATCGTGCTTATTCATACCGCAGGGCTTCGATCGGGTCGAGCCGCGAGGCCTTCCATGCCGGATAGAAGCCGAAGACGATGCCCACGCAGGCCGAAACGGCCACGGCGACCGTGATGATCAGCAGCGAAGGCCGGGTCGGCCAATGCTGGAAGTTGCGGACCAGGATTGAAGCCACCCGCCCCAACCCGACACCGATCCCGCCACCCACCAGGCAAAGCACGACGGCTTCCACGAGGAACTGGCGGAGGATGTGGTGGCTGCGGGCGCCCACCGCCATCCGCAGGCCGATCTCCCGCGTCCGCTCCGTCACCGAGACGAGCATGATGTTCATGATGCCCACCCCGCCCACCACCAGCGAAATGGCGGCCACGATCATCAGCAGGATGCCCATCATCACCGAGGTCTGGGTGATCGTGCGGGTGATCTCCGTCATGTCGCGGATGTTGAAGTCGTCGTGCGAGTCGTCGTTCTCGTCGGGCGTCTTGATGTGATGCCGCTCGCGGAGCAGGCTCTTGATCTCGCGGATGCACTCGGGCACCGAGTCGGTGGTGGCCGCTTTGACGAGCAGGTTGTCAACGGTCACCAGCCGCACCGATTGCGGCGTGTCGGACTGCTCGAAGTCCGTGATCGAGGGATAGAGCGTCGTCGAGTTGGGATATAGGGCACTGAGGCTGTTGATCACGTCGGCGGGGACCTGGCTCTCCGTGGTGTTGGCGTTGGCCACGGCGTTGGACGACACGGCGTTGACGCGGAACTTGATCGTCGTCCAGGGGGCGATCACGACGTCGTCCTGGTCGCGGCCCATCATATTGGCCCCCTTCGACGAGAGCACGCCGATCACGCGGAATGAGATGTTGGAAATCCGCAGGTCCTTGCCCACGGGCGACTCGTTGTCGAACAACTCCCGTTTGATCGTGGTGCCCACGACGCAGACCTTGTTCGCGTTCAGCACGTCGCGATCGGAGAAAATGTCGCCCTCGTTCATCTCCGTCCAGTCGCGGACGTTGAGGTAGTTGGGAGTCGTCCCGACGACTTGCTGGGGCTTCCAGTTTTTGCCGCCGTAGACCAACTGGCCATTGCTCTGGACCATAGGGGCCACGTCGGCGACCTGCGAGCACTGCCTGGCCAGTTGCTCGCCGTCATCGGGCGTGAGCGTAGGCCGGCTGCCGGTGCCCCAACTGACGCCGCCGCTGGTGGCGGCGCCAGGCAGGACGAGCACGTTGTTGGCGCCCATGCTGGCGATCGTTTTTTGTACGGCCGCCTTGGAGCCATCGCCGATTTCCGTCATGGCGATCACGGCTCCCACGCCGATGATCACGCCCAGGGCGGTCAGCGCCGAGCGCATCTTGTTTCGCCGCAAGGCGCCCAGGGCCGTCCGCCAGGTGGGCGGAATCGGCGCGGAAAAGCCGCTCGACTTCAAGTGCGGCTGGGCCTCGCCATACAGCGATCCGGCGGGAGACTTTTTGACAGCAGCTTGTGTGACAGGGGCTTGTGTGGCAGGGGCTTGCGTGACGGAAGCTTGCGTGACAGGGGCCGGCGTCGCAGTAACCTCGGCGACCGTTCCTCTTGCACTTGCCACGGCGATTGTGGGTCGCGCTTCCGCAGTCGCCACGGCCACGCCGCTCCGTGCCGCGATGCTCGCAACAGCCCCGTGCAGGTCGCCGTTGCCGTTGACCTTCGGACCTGCGTGCACGTCGCCATTGCCTAGCGGCGGTTGGCCGAGGCGGATCTCCGCCGGCGATTCGTCGCCGGCCGAGGCCGCCGGGCGGGTCTCGTCACCCTCGATCAGGCCGTCGGCAATGCGGATCACGCGGTGGGCAAAGGTCGCCACCTTGGGATCGTGCGTGACCAGGATTACGGTAATGCCCTCGGCATTGAGTTGCTGGAACATCCGCAGGATTTCCACGCTGGTGTGCGAATCGAGGTTGCCCGTCGGCTCGTCGGCCAGCAGCAAGGCGGGCCGATTGACCAGCGATCGCGCGATGGCCACCCGCTGTTGCTGTCCGCCCGACATTTGCGAGGGCTCGTGTTCGACGCGGTCGGCAAGACCGACACGGTCCAGCAGCGTGTAGGCGAGGCGGTGGGCCTCCGCCCGGGGTGGCCGCTGCGACGAGTAGTCCAGGGGCATGATCACCTGGTGCAGGGCGCTGGTCCGCGGCAGCAGGTTGAAACTCTGGAAGACAAACCCCAGCTTGGCCGTGCGGACCAGGGCCCTTTGGTTGGGCGTAAACTGGCTCATCTCCTGGCCGTCGAACCAGTATTCGCCCGAACTGGGGCGGTCGAGACAGCCGAGGATGTTCATGAGCGTGGTTTTACCGGATCCGGAGGCCCCCATCAGCGCCACCATCTCACCGCGGTGGATGGTGGCCGACACGCCCTTAAGCACCGGCACGTCGACCTCGCCAAGGTGGTAGGTCTTGGTGATGTTTACCAGGCGAATGAGTTCCATGATGGCTTCCTTTTTTCCCGCCGCCTACTTGGCGCTGCCGGAATCCTTGGTGTTATTCTTGTTCTTGCCGGGGAACTTGGGCAGGAAGGGATTGGTGGTGTCGTCGTCGGCCTCGGCGGCCACGCTCTCGCCGATTACCACGTCCATGCCTTCGCTGAGGTCCTTGCCATCGACCTCGGTCATCGTGCCGTCGCTGGCTCCGACTCTGACCAGCACCGGGCGGACGAACGCCCCGTCGGCAACCCAGAGGCGGGCATGCTCGTGATGCTCCGCGGGCTTCGGCGCGGGCAAAGTGACGGGAATTCCCGGCGGCTGTCGGCCGCCGACAGTGGCCTTTGGCCCCTCCTTGGGCGGCTCGTTGCCGGTCTTGCGGGCGTTCTTTTCCGTGCGGGCCTTGAATGCCTCCGGCGACAGCACTGCGGCGGTGCCCGCCGAGGCGACAAGCATGGAATCCGCCGAGGAAGCGGCCGCGGCCTTTTGGCCGCTGCTCTTTTCCGCACGGGGCTTGCCGCCGGCGCCTTTCGCCTTTTCGTCGTGCTTGGCCATTGCCGCGAGCGTCTCGGCACGGATTTCCGGAGCGATCTGCTTGGGCCGCGGCTTCCACCGCAGGGCCGCGTTGGCCACCTTCAAGACATTGTCATGGTGCTCGATCTCGAACTTCAGGCTGGCCGTCATGTAGGGCAGTAAGCGGAGGTCCTTGTTGTCGGTCGTGACTACGACGGTGTAGGTCACCACGTTCTGGGTCATCGTGGCGTTCAGGCGGATCTGCGAGACGACGCCCAGGAAGGTCTCGCTGGGATAGGCGTCGACCGTGAAGTGGACCTTCACGCCCTCGCGGATGCGGCCGATGTCAGCCTCGTTGACCGAGGCCCAGACCTGGATCCGCGAGAGGTCCTGGGCTAGCAGGAAGAGGCTCGACGCGCTCAACGAGGAAACGACCGTCTGCCCGACGTTGACGCGGCGATCGACGATCGTGCCTTTGACGGGCGACTTGATCTGGCAATAGCCGAGATTGATCTGTGCCTGCCGCAGCGTGGCCTCGGACTGGTTGATGGCCGCCTTGTCGACGCCGATGATGGCCTTGTCCACCTCGACGCTCGCCGAATCGGCGTCCCATTGGCTGGGAGCGATGGCGCCCTTCTTGATCATTTCGGCATCGCGGGCCAGGTTCTTCTGTGCCAGGTTCAGGTTGGCCTTGGCCTGAAGCAGGTTTGCCTTGGCGCTCTCGGCCTGGGCCTGGGCCTGGTCGACCGCCGCCTGGTAGATCGTCGGGTCGATCAGGGCCAGCACCTCGTCCTTGGCGACATTGGAGCCATAATCGACCTTCAACTCAGTGACCAGACCGTTCACCTGGGAGCCGATATCGACGACCTGCTCGGGCTCCACAGTGCCCGTGGCCTCGATCGTGGGCGAAATCTCGCCGCGCTCCACTTGGGTGGTGCGGTAACTCGTCGTCCGAACGTTGTAATAGTGCGTGTAATAGTAGTAGCCACCACCTACGACGGCGGCGAGCAAGAGAACGAAGGTGAGGAAGGATTTCATCGGGTTGCTTTCGGTAGGGAGCCATTGCCGGCCCGTAATGAGGGATATTACAAGGTTATATTCGACCGCGGACCTTTTCCAGTTGCGGTCTTGTTTCGATGGTGGTTGTGCCCATTGGCGATACCGTGGTTCTTGCCTGCCGGCCCACCATTCTCCGTGCCGTTGCCATTGAGGCCCCTGCCATGGATGGCGTCGGCCTCGAGCGACGAACAGGCGTTGACAAGGACTTCCAACGAGGTCCGCACGGCTTCTCGCTGCGGCGGGGAAAGTCTTTCCAGCACCGCGACGGTGCGAAGGACCCGGACTTCGCGGCGCCTGCGCATCATCTTTTCGCCCCGCGCGGTGAGTTGCAAACAGCGGACGCGGCGGTCGTTTTCCTCGGCCACGCGCTTCACCAAGCGGGCCCGCTCCAGCCGGTCGGCGATCTGCGTCAACGCGCTGAGCGAAACTCCCAGGGCACGGCTCAGGGCCGACATCGGGCGAGGACCCTCGCTGAGGATTCCGCAGAGCCGCAGTTGCGCCAGCGGCAGGTCGTCCGCCGGGTCCTTCTCCGCGGATGTAAGCCCCCGGGCCAAGCGCGGCATCAGTCCGGCGACGGCCTCGGCGGTTCTCAGCAGGTCTTCTTCACTCATGGTTCTTGGATGTCCTTCCAGAGATTAAACCCCGCCGCGGTGCCCGCGGACCGCGTCGCGGAAAGCGAATCTTAATTTTCATGTACTGTTAATATACCTTAAGCAATTGCCTGGCGATAGGCCCTTTTGGGGGGATACGAAAAAAGCCATTTCCCAGTACGACGCGGCGTCTCTCTTCTACGTTCGCTGCGACTCGCGAGCTTGAGGGGGCGAAAAAATCAGGTACGTCGGCCTTTTCAGGCCGACCATCGGGAAACCGAGGTGCCATCGACGCTTTAGTCAGGTTGGAAAGTCTGACCTACCCCAGCCACTGACCAGCATCAAGCCCGGCCTATAGACTATACTTAGAGCCTTGGTCCACAACGATGACGCCCACTCAAGCACTAGCCAGCGCGCTCCAACATCACCAGGCCGGCCGCCTTCAGTACGCCGAACCAATCTACCGCCGCGTCCTCGCCGCCGATCCCCGGTGCGCCGATGCCTGGCACCTGCTGGGGCTCCTCTCCGGTCAGTCGGGCGACCCCAAGCTGGCCGTCGAGTACATTCGCCGCGCGATTGATCTGAAACCGGGCGAGCCGGTCTTCCACGGCAACCTGGGCAATGCCCTGCGGGACCAGGGCAGGCTCGACGAGGCGGTCGCTTGCTATCGCCGGGCTCTGGAACTCAAGCCCGACTATGCTCAGGCCCACAACAACCTGGGCGTGGCCCTCAGCGACTTGGGCCGAACGGACGAGGCGATCGCCGCGTACCGCCGCGCCACACAGTTGCGGCCCGACTTCGCCGAGGCGTACAACAACCTGGGCAATGCCCTGCTCCAGCGGCTGGAGCTCGACGAAGCCGTCGCCAGCTACCACCGGGCTGTGGAGTTGAAGCCCGACTATGCCGAGGCGCACCACAACTTGGGCATCGCCTGCAAGGACCAGGGCAGGCTGGACGACGCGGTCGCGTCCTGCCGCCGGGCCCTCGAACTGCAGCACGGCTCCGCCGCGATCCACAGCAGCCTCGTCTGTACGCTCAACTTCTGCCCTGATTGCGGCGCCCGCACGATCTATGAAGAGCACCGGCGTTGGCACGACCTGCATGCGGAGCCCCTGGCGCCGCTCATCCGTCCGCACGCCAATGATCGGTCCCCGGAGCGTCGCCTGCGGGTGGGCTACGTTTCCGCCGACCTCCGCTGGCATCCGGTGGGGCGGTTTCTCCTGCCGCTGCTGGAAGCCCACGATCGCGAGGGCTTCGAAATCTACTGCTACGCCTCTCAAAG
This sequence comes from uncultured Planctomycetia bacterium, assembly GCA_963709175.1. Classification (GTDB taxonomy): domain Bacteria; phylum Planctomycetota; class Planctomycetia; order Pirellulales; family Thermoguttaceae; genus JANXQG01. The sequence continues at coordinate 394,910 of CAVPVK010000013.1, read as the reverse complement.
TGTTGCAGACAAGATTACGGCCCGCTGCCGGGCCCGCGCCGACGCCTGGCGCGATGTCCTGCACTATTCCGACGAGCACCTGGCCGAGGCCGTCCGCGACGACCGCATCGATATCCTCGTTGATCTCTCCATGCACATGGCGCACAACCGCCTGTTGGCCTTCGCCCGCAAGCCGGCCCCGGTGCAGGTGTCCTATCTGGCCTACCCCGGCACAACGGGACTTCGGGCGATCGACTATCGCTTCACCGACCTCTATCTGGATCCGCCCGAGCTACCGGCGGAGTTCTACTCCGAGCAGTCGGTCTGGCTGCCGGAGACGTATTGGTGCTACCTGCCCGTGCATCATCGGCCGCCGGTCGCGGCGGCGCCTGCCGCGCGGACCGGATACGTCACCTTCGGATGCCTGAATAATTTCTGCAAGGTGACGGCACCGACGCTAGCGGTCTGGAGTCGCCTCTTGCGGGCGGTGCCCGAGTCGCGGCTGCTCTTGCACGCCCACGCTGGCGGGCATCGGCAGGACGTGCTGGACTGCTTGGCGCGGCACGGCGTTTCGCCCCAGCGTGTGACGTTCGTCGCCCTGCTGCCGCCCGCCGACTATTTCCAGACATACGAGGACATCGACGTGGTACTGGATCCCTTTCCCTACGGCGGGGGAACGACAACCTGCGATGCCCTCTGGATGGGCGTGCCCGTGGTGAGCCTCGCCGGACAAACAGCGGTGGGGCGCGGCGGCTTGAGCATCCTCTCGAATCTGGGGCTGGCCGACCTGGTGGCCCGCGACGCCGACGAGTACGTCCGACTTGCCGTCGAGTTGAGCGGCAACCTGTCCCGCCTGGGCGAGTTGCGCCGCACGCTTCGGGAGCGGATGCGGGCTTCTCCGTTGATGGATGCCCCGCGTTTCGCTTGCAACGTCGAGGCAGCCTACCGCACGATGTGGCGCGAATGGTGCGGTTGTGCGTCAGCCTTTGAAGGCTGACTATCCGGCCGGCAACCACTTGCGGCATTGGTTGGCGAGAAAGCCCCGCCAGTCAGGCACTAGCCCGCGCTGGCTTCCAGCAAGTCCTTCGCCGCTGCGCCCATCAGGTTGAAGAGGTCCTCCAACTCGCCCGCCTCGACCGCCGAGAAGGCCACGCGGATGTCGCGCTCGCCGTCGGCGATCACACCCACACCGTATTTCTCCAGCAAGTGCTTGCGGTAGGTCTCGGCATCGAGACCCTTGAGCTTCAAGCACATGAAGTAGCCGGAGTTGAACGGGTAGGGCTCCCAGTACTTGGCGAACTCGGGCTTGCAGAGGATCTTGTGCACGCAGTTGGCCCGCCCTTCGAGAATACCCTTCTTCTCCGCCCGCTCGGCCATGATCGTATCGCTGGAAAGGGCCTTAACCAGCACGCTCTGGCTGGCATGCGCGCAGTTCGACACCGCGCTGCGGATCGCCCCTGCGACCTTCTTCTCCAATGCCAGGTACAACGCATCGTTGCTGAAGAAGGCCCGCGTGCTGAAGGTGAGCATCCCGGTGCGCAAGCCCCAGACGAACTCCTCTTTGGTCGGCCCGTCAACTTTCACCGCGAGGATGCGGTCGTGGAGGTTTGCCAACCGCGCGAAGAGCGACTCTTCGGCCAGCTCGGCGCCGTAGAAGAGACCGAAGTAGGCGTCGTCGGTGACCACGATCAGATTACGGCCGTCGTCGGCCGATTCCTGCAACACCGCGACGATCTGGTCGGCCTCCGTGCGGCTAATCGAATAGCCCGTCGGATTGTTGGGGAAGTTCAGCACCAGCACCGTCTTCCAGCTTCCGGCGCGGGTAGCCAGGGCCTGCCGCAGGGCCTCGACGTTGAAGCAACCCACGGCATTGAAGAAGGGGAACAATCCCAACTGGGCCCGCATCCGCACGCCGTAGAGCAACTCGTAATTCTCCCAGAACTTGTCGGGCAGGAGGACCATGTCACCGCGGTCGAGAAACAGGTCGCCGACGAGGCTCAGGGCATGAGTCACGCCGCCGGTGACGATCGGCAGCGAGAAACTCTTGCTCGCCAGGCTGGGGTTCTTGCGGATCAGCTCCTCGCGCCATTTCTTCCGCAGGTCGGCCCGGCCCGTGGCCGGGGCGTAGGTCAAGGCCTCGGTGGGCGTGAGGTCGCTGAAATGCTTCATCACCGAAGGCAGGAACATCGGCTTGCGCTGCTCGCGGGCGATGCCGATCGTGGCGTCGTAGCGTTTGGCCTTTTCCTTGGCTTCGGCGCTCTGTGCCAAAATGCCCTTGGGGAAGAAGAGCCGCTTGCCCAGGTCGGAGAGCATGCTGTAGACGTGCGGGTTTTCCCGCTCGATGGTGTTGTTGAGCTCCTTGGCCAGGGGACGGATCTCTCCGCCCGGCTTCAAGAGCGTGATCGGCGTGCGGAGCCGCTGCCGCAGCCCTTCCAACTGGTCCCACAGGGTCCGCGGGAAACGCGTTCCGAACTGCTGGAAGAAGCTGGCCACGTCCTCGGTCTCGGCGTACCAGTCGCCGCGATTGACGGCGACCAGCTTTTCGAGGTCCTCGGCGGGGATATCCAGGCCGTTGAGGTCGAGGCTTTCGGGCGTGGGCACGTAGCCGATGGGCGTCCGCATGGCGTCGGCTTCGCCGCGGCAGCGGTCGAGGATCCATTCGATGACGCGAAGGTTCTCGCCGTAGCCCGGCCAGAGAAACTTGCCATTGTCATCGGTGCGGAACCAGTTGACGTGGAAGATTCTGGGGGGATTGGCCATCCGCCGCCCCATCATCAACCAGTGGTCGAAATAGTCGCCCATGTGGTAGCCGCAGAAGGGCAGCATGGCCATGGGATCGCGGCGGACCTCGCCGATCTTGCCCACCTGGGCAGCGGTCCGCTCGGAGGCCATGGTGGCTCCCACGAACGTGCCATGGTCCCAGTCGAAAGCCTCATAGACCAGCGGCGCCAGTGAGGCCCGGCGGCCTCCGAAAATGATTGCCGCAATCGGCACGCCGTGGTGGTGCTCCGTGCGGCGGGAAATGGAAGGGCATTGGGTCAACGGCGCGGTGAAGCGGCTATTGGGATGCGCCCCCAGGACCGGCTTGCCCGCGGCGTCCTTGAGACCGGGTTTCCAGGGGCGGCCCTGCCAGTCGGTGCCTTCCTCGGGCGGCTCGCCTTCGCCACCCTCCCACCACACCGTGCCGTCCTTGGTCAAGACGACGTTGGTGTAGATCGTGTTCCGGGCGATGGTCTTCATCATGCTCGGATTGCTCTTGTTATTGGTCCCCGGCGCCACACCGAAGAACCCGCTCTCGGGATTGACTGCCCAGAGCCGGCCGTCGGTGTCGATCCGCATCCAGGCGATGTCGTCGCCCACGGTCCAGATTCGGTAGCCCTTGACCTTGAGTCCTTCTGGCGGGACGAGCATGGCCAGGTTTGTCTTGCCGCAAGCGCTGGGGAAGGCGGCGGCCACGTATTCGATGCGGCCCTGGGGGTCTTCGACTCCCATGATCAGCATGTGCTCGGCCATCCAGCCTTCGCGCTTGCCCAGGTAGCTGGCGATCCGCAGCGCCAGGCACTTCTTGCCCAACAGCACATTGCCGCCGTAGCCGGAGCCGCAACTCCAGATGGTGTTGTCCTCGGGGAAATGCAGGATCAGGCGGCGCTTGATGTCGAGGTCGGCCTTGCTGTGCAGGCAGCGGGTGAATTGGCCGCCGCCAAGTTGCTTCAGCACCGACGTGCCGATGTGGGTCATGATCCGCATGTTCAGTACGACGTAGATGCTGTCCGTCAGCTCGACGCCGATCTTGCTGAAGGGCGAGCCAACGGGCCCCATCGAGAAGGGGATCACGTACATGATTCGTCCCCGCATCGAGCCCTTGAAGATCTCGCCGGCGCGGCGGTAGCCTTCCTGCGGCGACATCCAGTTGTTGGTGGGGCCGGCGTCCTCGCGGAGCGAGGTGCAGATGTATGTCAGGTCCTCGGTTCGCGCCACGTCATTCAGGGCCGTGCGGTGATAGAGGCACCCGGGAAGCTTCTCCTGGTTCAAGAGAGACATCTCGCCCGACTGGATGGCCCCTGCTGTGAGGCAATCCTTCTCCTCGTCTGACCCATCGATCCACACGATCGAATCGGGCTCGCACATGCGAGCCATTTCTTCCACCCACTCCTGGAGTTCCCGATGTTGTTGCATCTGACTTTTTCCTGACGCGTTTATTTGGAGCGCGGCACGGGCACCATCTACTCATGGTCGTTACCGCTTTGGCCGCTTTGCGACCTTTTTTGTTGCCCGCTTGGGTTTCGGCGAAGAACAACGCCTCCGTGAAATCTGGAAGTGATTCTTCGCCAAATCCTAAATCGGGAACGTATTCTTAGGCCGATTCCTGAGTACAAACTCTTTATAATACTCGAAACTGTGGCCGTTTAGAAAGCCCCTCCGATTAGTGGGTTCATCCCGTCATCCCGTGACTATGGCTAGGGCAAGTCCGTCGTGGCCTTTGCTGCCGACGACCTGGATCACGGTTGCCGTCAACCGCGGATGCCGCGCGACTTTTTCGTTGAACTGCCGTATCCCAACCATGTCCGGCGGTTGGTTGGACTGCTCGATAACGGCCCCTTCCCGCACCACGTTGTCAGCGACGATTAGGCCGCCGCGGCGAGAGAGCTTTACCGCCCAATCGAGGTAGTCGGGATAGCCTTCCTTATCAGCGTCCAAGAAGACCATGTCGAACGGGCCATGGCCCTCAGCAGCCAATTGGGGCAGGGTCTCGAGCGCCGCCCCGACGCGGACCTCAACCATTTCAGCCAGTCCAGCCCGTACCAGATTGGCGCGGGCCACCTCGGCATGTTTCGGCTCGTATTCGAGCGTCACCAGGCGCCCGCCCGGCGGCAGCGCCCGGGCGAGCCAGATCGTGCTGTACCCGCCCAGTGTGCCGATTTCCAGGATGCTTTGCACTTGCTGCAAGCGGGCCAGGAAATACAGGAACTTGCCTTGCAGCGGCGAGACCTGGATTTCCGGCAGACCGGCCGCCGCGCTGGCTGCCAGGGCTGCATCGAGGGCATCGTCGGGCGGAAGGAACAGATCGCCCAGATAGCGATCGACGTCGGACCAAACGTTGTTGGACATAGGATTTCGAGCCTCCAAATCTGCCTGATTCTACCAGTCTTTGCGCGGCCGGTCAGGGCCCCTTCCATTTCTTCACCAGGTCCGCGATCCGCTCTCCCAGGCGTCGGTCGCCGTCGAGTTCCTGCTCGCTCACGCCGGGGTCGAGAGGGCCGGTCATGGCCGACGATCCGGGCTCGCCCCACACGCTGCCGGTCTTTTCGTTCCCATACAGCGGCCCGGCGACGATCATACGGTTGCTGAGCATGAAGAAAAGGAGGCTTTCGATTACGTGCTCCTTGCCTCCCACCTGGCCGCCGCCCGTGGAGAACGCCCCGCCGATCTTGTTCGTGAAGTCCACCTTCATCTTCCACGACCAGTCGTCGATGACCACCTTCATCTTGCCGGGGACGTTGGCGTAATAGGTTGGGCTGCCCAGGATGATGCCGTCGGCCATTTCAAGATCGCGCTTGGTGACCTCATCGACCCGCTTGACGACGGCCCTCACGCCTGAGACGCGGTGAATCCCCTCGGCAACCCCACGAGCCATTTTCTCGGTATTGCCTGTGAGCGAGTAGTACGCGACCAGAACTTGCGGCGCTGCCTTCGCTGTAGTCCTCGGCGGGGGACCCTGGCCGACGGCGGCAAGCGGAAGTGAAAGCGCCAAGATCAGCAGGATCAGCGGCACGCGCGGGGTGTAGGAATCAGGGCGTCTCACGGCTTTGCCTTCTGTTGGGGAAACGTGTGGCGGGTTTATCCAGCGATTATAACATTGCCGACCGTAGGACCGACAATTAAGGATAGTTGAGCATCGACATTGGGTTCGCAGGTGATCGGAGACGACCCCGCCTCGCTTGCCGAGGTGGTGAAGCAGATTGACGGCTACAAGAGGCCAACATGGCAACTTACTGCGACCCCGGCCGGTTCATCCGGGTGGTGAAGGAGATTGGCGGCTGTGAACTGGCGGGCGGAGCCATCAATCTGATTCACCACCCGGCTGAACCGGGTGTGGGGTCTGGTGCTCTTTCAGTTCGCGCAGTAGCCACCAATCTTTTTCACCGCCTCGGCAAGCGAGGTGGGGTCCGCCTTGAGGTGGCATCGTCCGTGGTGGACTTTTTGACGAAGATCACGAACGGGACCTTGAACGAGCAACCATCTTACGGCTGAAGGCCCTCGCTCCCCCTCAATCGGCCTTCGTCGCCCGGGCGCCCTTTTGCAGCGCGTAAAGCCGCGACAGCGTGCCGACGTACAGCGTGCCGTTGGCGGCCACTGCCGTGCTGATTACGGGGTCGTCCAGGCGGATCGAGCTCAGAACCCGCTTCTCCTTGCCCGCGGCCAGGATCCAGAAATCGCCCTTGCGGGTGCCGATGAACACCTTGTCATCGGCCACCAGGGTCGAGGCCCACATTTCGCCCCGGGCGTCGTGGACCCAGTAGGCGTGGCCGGTCTTGGCATCGACGCAATGCACGCGGCCGCCGCAATCCGCCACGTAGACCAGCCCGTCCTGGATCGAAGGCGTGGAACAGCAATGCCGCTCCAGCGGATACGACCACAAGCGGCCGCTGTCGGTAATGTCGCCCGTCCTGCCGGCGTCGATGCAATGGAGCCACCCCTGGTTCTTGCCCCACCAGATGTCGCCGCTAGCCGTCACATATATCCGCCCATCGTGGAATACGGGCATGCTCTTGATGTCGCTGGGGCCCTCGCGATGGTTGCCGATATAGCGATGGATGTCCTGCTTGGGCGCCGTGGGATCACAGTCGTATCGCCACACGCACCGCAGCGCATCGACATGGCCGGCCGACGCTCCGGAATGCGAAAACTCTTGGGGCTTGAAAGGCTCGAACGCATGGCAGAGCCCGTCGCCGCCACCAAAGAAAATCAATCGCCGGCCGCCCACGTCGCCCATCGCCGGCGAGGACCAGTTGCTGTGGAAGGTATGCCGGCTGATCCCTTCACGTTCCCTGGCCAATAGCCGGCCCGTGGCCTTGTCCACGACAATCAGGGCGGGGGCGTCGGGCTTCTCGACCCCGCTGTGCTTGCTGTTCAGGCCGTTGTTCGTGTTCAGGTAGAGATAGGGGCCGTCGATGAGAATGGAGGCGTGGCACGAATCGTGCGGACGCACTCCGGCAGCCGTCCGCAGGTCGAGCAGCCAGAGGATGTCGGCGTCGGTGGGACCGACTTCCATGGGCGGCTGGTCGCGAGGGGCCATGTGGCGGCCCTCGTCGCGGTAAGGGCCGTCGTTGCCGTCGGCCATGCCTTGCAGGTCCAGGCACACGACCTCGTCCCGATTGGTCACGACATACACGCGGTCGCCCTCCACAGTGGCCTCCGAGCAGATGCCCGCCTCGGGCCAATCGAGATAGATGTCTCCTTCGAGCTTGGGCACGACGAGTTGCCACGCCAGGCTGCCGTCGGCCTCATTCAGGCACATCAGCACGCCGCGGTCGCCGCGATGCCGCGGATCGCGGGGCTGGCCGTTGTTCGTACCGATGAGCACTTTGCCGCCGGCGACGACCGGCGTGGAGTAGCACTGCGTGCCAAGCGCGGCGGACCACTTGACGTTCTTGCCGGTCTTCGGGTCGAAGCTGTCGGGCAACCCGGTTTCCCCCGACACCATGTTCCGCGTGGCGCGCTGGCCCCATTGGGGCTGGTCGGCGGCCCGCGCTCCGCCAGCACCTGGGGCGATTAAGAGGAGTGCGGTCAAGAACACGTTTCGTAATGCCGTCCGCCGGATACGCCCGTACGAGTGCGGGCGATCGTGGCGTTTGTCGACAGCGCCGGCCGGGAGTGGTCCCCGTAGTAGCAAGAAACGTAGATATCTCCCGGGCCTTGCCAGGGGCAATTGGATACGAACGTACGCGGCCTGCATGCTTTTATTCTTTCTGGGGCTTGGGCAAGAAAAGCGAAAAGGTGCTGCCTTGGGCGGGGACGCTCTCGACGGCGGTCCGGCCGCCGTGGAGTTGGATGATGTGCTTGACGATGGCCAATCCCAGCCCGGTGCCGCCGGACTCGCGGCTCCGCGACTTGTCGACGCGATAGAACCGCTCAAAGATCCGTGGCAGATGCTCGCGCACGATGCCGCAGCCGTGATCGCGGACGCGGATCTCGACCTCACTGTCGCCGTCGATGCCCGACACCTCCACCGTCTGGCCCGACGGGCTATAGGCCAGGGCGTTCTCGATGAGATTGACTACGGCTTGTTCCAGCAGCGAGGCGTTGATCGCGGCGATGAGATCGGAAGGACAGGTCAGTTCGACGCGCATGGATTTCTCTTCGGCCTTCGCGCCGCAATCGGCAATGGCCGCTTCGAGCACACTCCGCAACGAGCCGGCAACCAGAGCGCTGGAAGGCCTCTCGCCCTCTTGCTCGACGCGGGCCAGGGTGAGCAGATCTTCGAGGATGGCGTGTAGCCGCTCGGTGTGTTTGGCGACAATCTTGAGGAACTTTTCTCGCTGCTGGTCGTCATTCATCGCCCCGTCGAGCAGGGTTTCCACGTAGCCCTGGATGGAAGTCACCGGCGTTTTCAACTCGTGGGAGACGTTGGCCACGAAATCGCGGCGGACGCTTTCCAATCGCTTCACCTTGGTAATGTCGTGGAGCACGAGCAGCGCCCCGCTGCCGCCGCTGGGAGTGTCGCGGAGCACCGTGCCGTGAACGTGCAGGAACCGTGGCTGGGCGTCGCGGAGTCCGATCTCGCCTTCCACCGGTTGGTGCGTCGAGACTACGGCCGCCACCAGCTTGTGGAGATCGACGCTGCGAACGATCTCCGGCAACGTGCGACCCTCCGCCTGATCCGTGGTGACGCCGAGGAGGCGGCCGGCCGCGTCGTTCATGCGAAGCACGCGCTGGTCGCCATCGACGGCCAGCACACCCTCCACCATGCTGGCGAGGATCGCGTCGCGCTCGTTCCGTTGCCGTACGACCGTTTCTAGCTTGTCTTTCAGATCGGCGGCCATTTGATGGAGCGTTTTCGCCAGGCCGCCAATTTCCTCGGAATTGGCGTTCCGCAGCCGATGCGTTAGTTCGCCGCGGGCCATTCCTTCCGCATCGCGGCTGAGCTGTTCCAGGGGTTTGACGAAACGGCGTTCCACGATCAAGGTGGCGACGGCCAGCAGCGCAGCCGTCAAGAGGCTGGCCAAAACAATATTCCTGCCAATCTGCAAAACCGTGTCGTCGATTGCCGAGCGCGGAACGGCCGTCCGCACCACTCCCAGCGTCCGGCCATTCGCCCGGGCCGGTATGGCCACATAGAACAAGTACTGCTTCAGGGTATCGCTATAGCGGCGCGGCGAGACGCCGCGGCCCTTCTCCGGGTTCAACGCGTCGACCACTTCCGGCCGTGTGTCGTGCTTGTCCATCTGCTGCGGCATTTCCACCGAGTCGCCCACTACCTTTCCGTCCGGAAGGATCACGGTCAGACGCGTGGAGCTGCGCTCGCCGAGATCCATGCATAGCTTGTTGATTTCGGCGTATTTTTCTTCTGCCAGCAGCGGAACGATCTGATCCTCGGCCAGGCGGGGCGAGACTCCAGATCCGCGGCTGTGCGTTCAAGACAGAACTGCCGCAACGACGACAAGGCATCCCAGGCCACCGCTGCCAGGGCGACCAGCGCGATCAGGAGCGTGGCTGGAAACAGTTGCCAGAACAAGCGTGGTTTGTGCATGATTTCAACGTCCACAAAGACAATCCGCTGGGCTCGATCTCCATCGAGGAGTTGGCTGGAATCTTCGGTGAGGGCGGCAAGATCGCAGCTCGATGAACACTTTGAGCGTTTCCCGCAGACGGCCGCTGGAGAACTCGGAGAGATAGACGGCCGCTCCCAGGCCCAGCGGTACTGCCATGAGCATCGACACCAGCAGGGCCAGTTCCGTGATGGCACGTTCATGTTAGAATGATGTTAGCAATTGGCAAGCTGTGCGTCAAACGGGGGATTCTTAACCTATGAAATCCGATACCATTCTCGGCGCTGCCCATCCGACTGGCGGCGACACCATTCGCATCGGCTTGGTGGGCTGCGGCAATCGCGGCAGCGGGGCCTGTCGCGACGCCCTGAGCACCGCCGCGGCCGTGCGACTGGTAGCCATGGGCGACCTGTTCCCAGCCCGCCTGGAAGCCAGCCTCAATAACCTGCTGAAATACGACGAGTTGCGGCCGCGGATCGACGTACCGCCCGAGCGCCGGTTTACTGGCTTCGACGCCTACCAGAAGGTGATCGATGCGGACGTGGACCTGGTGCTCTTTGCCACGCCGCCGCACTTCCGCCCCATGCACTACGCGGCCGCGGTCGGGGCCGGCAGGCACGTCTTCTTGGAAAAGCCCTGCTGCGTCGATGCCCCCGGCTATCGGCAGTTACTGGCGGCCAATCGGGTCGCCAAGGTCAAGGGACTATCGGTCGTGGTCGGGCTGCAACGGCGACATCAACCGCTCTACTTGGAGAAGATCGCCAAGATCCGCGACGGCGCAGTCGGCCGCATCGAGTTGATGCGGACCTATTACAATGCCTCTGGCACCAGGCCCGGCCTGCCGCGTCCAGCGGAGATGAGCGAGATGGAGCACCAAATCCGTTGCTGGAACCTTTTCTGCTGGCTCTGCGGCGACCACATTGTAGAGCAGGCCTGTCATGAAATCGACGTGGCCAACTGGGTCCTCGACGGCCATCCCCTCCTGCGCCAACGGCATGGGGGCGCGACAAGTCCGCACGGGCACGGGCGACATCTACGACCGTCACGCGATCGAGTTCGAATACGCCGGCGGCGTGCGGTACTACTGCCAGGCCCGGCAGCAGCCGGGAACTTGGGAATTCGTCTCGGAAATTGCGCACGGCACGCGGGGCGCGATGACGTTGGGCGTGGGCCCCTGGGGCACGGGCGGCGCCACGCCGCGGACACTCCGCGGCAAGGCATTCCAAGGTCAGAATCCCTACCAGCGCGAGCATGACGACCTGATGGCTAGCATCCTCGGCACGGGACCGCACCGTCTGGAAGGCGAGTACGCCGCCACCAGCAGCATGACGGCGGTGATGGGCAGGATGGCCACCTACTCCGGGCAGCTTGTCACCTGGGACGAGGCCGTCCGCTCGGAGTTGCGGTTGGCGCCCGATCGCTACGCGATGGACGCGCGACCGCCCGCCGTGGTCGACGCCGCGGGGGTTTATCCCGCGGCAATGCCCGGCGTGACGCGAGCGTGGTAACAGCGGGAACCAAACTGCCTCCAACGAATTTAAGGAGACGACGAATGAGCTTCTACATTCGTCGCCTCTTGAATTCGTTGGAGTAACTGTACTTTCGAGGAGCGATCGGTTCTAAATCTCGTCGGGCTCAGCCGGCGCACCCTTGTGTTCGGGGGCTTTGTGCTCGGGGCCCTTCTTCTGGCCCGGGGGTGAGTGATGTAGCCAGCCCATCTCCTTCATCTTCTCTCGATGGGCAATAATTTTCTTGGCTGCTTTCTCGATCGCGGTCCACACGTCGTTGGCCGGCGCGCTCCAGAGGACAGTGAGGGTCTTGTCCGCGGGAAGCACTTTCAGGCCAGCGATTAGCCGCTTGCCGAGTTCATCAGTACAGCTCAATTGGGCCAGGGCGCGACCGCCGTCCACGACCTCCTTGACCTGGCCTGTAACTTCGGAATTGGTCATCGTTGCCCGAAAACGGAAGAACGATTGGCCGTTGTGCTCGCCCATCGAGAAGCGAACTGCCTCAGTCTGCTCGGCCAAGGGGCACTTGTGCGGCAGCTTCGCCTCGGCGATTCCGGCTACACGGGCCATGACCGTCGTTCCGGCGGGCACGCCGCCAGCCAACGGCGAACTGCTGCTGAGACTGGTACCCTTGCCGTCGAGCAGATTCAAGGCCATCTCCAACTCTTCGATGGAACTGGCTAGCACAAGGCCTTCCTTGCAGAAAGCGCCGGCGCCAGGATGGCTCTTGCCATGGTGCTCGATAGCCCAAGAGTGCAACTCATACGGGCCGAACTTCGTGACTTTGTGCCCTGGCGCCAATACCGACAATCTCAAGAGCGGCGCCGGATCGATCTTGGCGTGAATGATGGCCACGCCCGTCGGCTTGCCCAGGACCGTTCCATATAGCGTTATCCCATGCAGGTCCGTACGGGGATCCATGCCGATAAACGCGCGGACCAGGTCCATATGCTTGGCGGCGTCGGGGTGCATTTGCAGGCACTTTTCGCGAATTTTTTGGAACACCGTCGAATCCCGTAAGGCGTCGAAATCGACATGCGCCAGGGCCTTGGCGTCGGCGGGAATCTGCTGCAAATTGACTGGCTCAGCATGGCTTTGTTTCAAGAAAAAGCCCGGCAGTATGGCCACGCACATTAAGACTGGGTAATACTTCATTCTGCACCTCAAGTGTAAGGGGGTAAGACGAAACGCACCGCTCATATATACACCGGGCGGGGCGAAATGGTTACCGGGCCAACCGTGAGAAAGAGGGCCAATTCGATCGGAAGGCTTGACTTGACCAACGATCTCCGCAGCCTAGCAACTGCATAGCGTCAGATCATGTAGAATGGACGAAATCACGAGGCTGGTCGCTCCGGTCGACCGAGCTTCTGCCACTCGATCGAAGAATTGCAAATGAGGAACCAGTCTTGATCGGTCCGTTAATAACAGCATGATCCAACTCGCGAGTATTTAGTCGCCAATAGTCATCCAAGCGAGACGAAACATGCTGGCTAATCAAGGCGTCCTTGGACGAGGAAGCAACAGCACACACCCCGTGACAGCATTTGTACCAAAGGAGAGAACCATGGTCAGACAAGCCAGGCAGTCGCGACCGCAGCTCGTGGTCGTTTTGGCCGACAATAGCGGTTCTATGGCGGGCGACAAGGCCCAGGCCGCCACCCAAGGCATCCGCGAAATGCTCATGGAGTGCCAGGCCCGCGGCCCTGCCGGGCCCAACCGCTCCTATTTCAAGCTCCTCCTCATCCGCTTCGACCACGAGGCTGTCATCGACCCCCTGTGTGACATGACGCCCGTCCGCAGCATCGACCCCGACCTGGTCTCGATCGACGGGCAGGGTGGGCAGACCGACATCACCGCCGCCTTGGAACTGGCGCTGATGCGGCTGAAACCGTATGTCGATTCGTTGCAGCGGCACTCCGAGCGAGCCGACCACCCGCTGCCGCTGGTCGTTGTCTTTTCCGACGGCGAGCACAATGTCGGCTCCGGGCCAGAAATGGTCGCCGCCGAAATCAAGGGCCTGAACCTCGACGGCGAGTCGGTGGTGATTGCCGTGGCAGGCGTCTCCACGGGGATGGAGCAGCCCAACGAGTGCACGCTCCGCGACATCGCCTCGCAGGAATGCTACGTCCACATCACCGGCGCCCAGACGCTGGCGGCGTTCATTGCCTCGGTCGGCAGTTCGGGGGCCTCCCGCGCCGTCGACGTGGCCAAGGTCATCAAGCGGATCCAAGGTGGGCCATGAGTCAGAGTATCACCGCCACCCTGCCCGCCGTTGGACACCCTGCTTTCGACCTCTTGCTTCGCGAGAGCCAGGCTTGGCTAGCCGAGCGGGGCGAGATACTCGTCGGCTCGGGGGCATTCCGTTCGGGGCGGCTCTCGGCGGCCGTGCACTCCGATTTCGGCCCCACCCAGCAGGACAAGGCGGCCAACCAGGACTACGTCCTCGCCTGGCGGTCGGCGAGCGACGACTCGGCCAGCCACCCGCGCTTGGTGCTCGCCTTAGCGGATGGGTTGACCACCTCCTACCGCTCGGAGTGTGCCTCAGCCCTGGCCTGCTGGATCGCCGTCCGCGGCGTGGTCGAGGCTGTGCGGACCATCGATCCCCAGGGCTTGGCCCGATTCGCCTTCGACCGGGCGGGCCACACCATCGGCCGTCTGGCCGACGAATGGGCTCGCGAGCCGGAGGCATCCTGCCCGACAGGCCAGTTCCTCTCTACCTGGAAATACATTCTCGCCAAAGGCCGGCTGCTACAGACCACGCTAACCCTGGCCTGGCTGGACCACGACAAGTTTTGCCTGGCCATGGTCGGCGATGGCGGGGCCTTGTGGCGCGACTATCGCGGGCCCGGCCGCATCCGGACGGCGGCCGATCGCGTACTGGCCGCTTGTGACCTGGAGAACCAACAGGTCTTCGCAGTCGGCCCGGCCGATCGCGAGGCTTACGAATTCGATTGCTGGCACGAGGAGTCGCTCAATGGCCCGTTCCTCTGCGCACTATCGACCGACGGCATCGGGCGGTCGCAGGGTGCGATACCCGCCACGTTGCTGGATGAGTTGGAGGCGATTTCCGCGTCGGGCGTGGAGAACCCTGCCCGGCAGTTTATCGATCAGGCGATCCGCGATCGCTCGGAAGACTTCGACGACAACCTCACCTTGGCGGTGGTGCGGGCGGAGTAGCTATGCAAAGACACGTCGACGCGCCGATTCCCACGCTCAGCAACACTCAGGCCAAGGCGCTGGCGGGGCGGTTCGTGATCATCGGCGGCACGACATACTACTTCAAGAGCTACGACGAGGACCAGCCCGGGCAACCTCCCTGGCGTTCCGGGGCCGAGGGCAAGGCCTATCCGATGTTGCGGAAGGACGGCTCGCTGGCGGCGTATTTGAAATTCTTCACGCAGCCGACGCAAAAGCGGCTCGACCGCACGGCTTGGCTGATCGGCCAGCAGATGCACGCGTGGCTGCCCCAACTGGCCGCCGCCCCGCTGCTCTGGACCGACACCCGCCGCGGCCAGCAAGGGGCGCACCTTGACTTCCATTTTGCCGCCTACCTGGCCAAGGCCGTGCCGGGCGAGACCTGGCTGGAATTAAAAAACGCCATCGTCGAAGGCCGCCAACGCTTTGCCGAGGACCTCCGTTGGCGGTGCGTCATCGACCTCCTCTTGGCAACGGCGGCCCTGGAGCAGGCGGATCTCGTGCACGGCGACCTTTCGCCGAACAACGTCGTCATTAATGTCAATCCCTGGCCGAACGGTCCCGTGCTGTACATGATCGATTTCGACGCTTTCTATGCGCGGGCGGCCCGAGGGATGGAAGCCGTCACCGTGGCCGAGGGCGGCACCTATGGCACGCACGGTTACTGCCCGCCGCATCTCGGCGCCGCCGCCAGCGCGGGCGATGGCACCGTGGCGCCCTGTTCCGATCGCTATGGCCGCGACATGTTGCTGCTGGAGTTCCTGCTCATGGGCAAGGGCCTGCCACCCGACGATCCGCCCGTCGAGTGGGATCGCCAGCGCCTGCAAGGGCAATTTGCCGCCTGGCGGGCCCGCATTGAACCGCAATGCGTCGCCGCCCTCCGCCATCTCGATCCGGCGGCCGTTTTTCACTTGAGCGAAGCCGACCGGCCTTCCTCAGTGGATCTGTCGCTTGGGTTGGGACTGTCGCTGCCGCAGCGACGGACGTTGCAGCGGGTGACGCAGCTGTCGCGGCCCATACCCGCGCTGCTTGGTCAGAGCCCGTTGGACGGCGAGCCGAATCCCTTCGGCCCAGGGGCAACTGGATTCCAGGCCAGCGGCCGGCCGTCGATACGTGCCAAACGAGCCATGCAATGGTATTTCCGTTCGCGAAATCCGCGGCAACGACAGTCGAAAGTGGGCGATGACGACTTGGGAACTTTCATCGCCCTGGCCTGCGCTTTCCTCTTGGCGATTCTGTTCGCGCTGCTCATTCCCGCGTAGATGGGCCCTTGACTTGCCTGTCGCCAGGGCGAAAATGGACGGCATTGCATCCACGAGAAAGGAGTCCCATCCATGAAACGTTCCATTGGCGCCAAAACGTTAGTCTATCCCACGCCGGCCTGGATTGTCGGTTCCTACGACAAACACGGCAAAGCCAACGGCATGACCGTGGCCTGGGGCGGCATCTGTTGTTCCGACCCACCTTGCATTGCCATCTCACTGCGAAAGGCCACTTACAGCTACGGCAACCTGATGGAGCGGCTGGCCTTCACGGTAAGCGTTCCCTCGCAGCGGCTGGTTAAGGAGGCAGACTACTTCGGGCTGGTCAGCGGCCGCGAGACCGACAAGTTCGCCGACACGGGACTCACGCCCGTCAAGAGCGAGTTGGTGGATGCTCCCTATGTCCGGGAATGCCCGCTGGTGCTGGAGTGCAAGGTCTTGCACGTCTTCGAACTGGGCTTGCACACGCAGTTCGTCGGCCAGATTCTCGATGTGAAGGCGGACGAATCGGTGTTGGATGCCACGGGAATGCCCGACATGCTGAAGATCATGCCGGTGCTCTTCTCGCCCGGCAACCGCTACTACTACGGCGTGGCAGCCTCGCTGGGCCACGCGTTTGAGGTGGGAAAGGAAATCTGAGCGACGGGACTCGTCTCGCTAGTGCTCGCTAGTGATGGATGAGACCGTATAGGCGTCATGTTTGTAGGTGACGGTTACGCTAGTTTCGCCAGAAAGTGAACCAACGGTGGGGCTCGCTTTTATGGAGGGCGCGAAGTTGGCAGACAGCATTGGAGCCTTCAACGCCCCAGCGCATTCCACTTTGCTTCAAACGGCGTCCAACCACCGTCTTGCACGCCGCTTCGATCGGGCCAGAACCAATTTGCCAACCGTTGGCGCGGTAGCGGGGATAATCCATTTTATGCACATGGTTACAAAAGTAGCCCAGATGTTCGGCATGCGACTGGCGAGCAGTAGCCGAAGCGCGGCTGAGGTCCAAGTGTTCCAAGACGGCCAAGACCGACCGCCCTCCTTCATGTCGTAGTTGATGACTGCGGGCGTCGATCCACAAGTGCGATCGGCCTCGTTGCCCGAGAAAATCTCGTGAGCCAGTTTGAGCTTGCACAGCTTCCGAACGTCGGCCATTTCATAGACTCTTCGGTTACTTATTCGTACGCGGGGCTCTTCGACGGCCCCGGTGATATAGGCATGCTGGATCTGGTAACATTGCAAACCAGTCATTCGCACGACGTCCTTGAGCGAGAAAACAGCGGTCATTGTGAACTCCTTGCCGCAGACGCGGCGGAAACGAAGATGCTGGATGTACACCGGGCACCGACGGGGTGCCGCGGACAACGTGCAAGCGGGAGGAAGGGAAGTAGGAAGGGCGACCAGAATTGCGGCCGATGCCGCAGAGAGGTCAGCGAGAAGTAGAAAAGTCAGAAGTCAAAGATTGATATCGCCGCAAGACGACACCGATAATTTAACCTATAGCCGTTCTTCGCGTCAAGAGTCCCCCGGAAAGAGTTTTCGCGCTGCAACCGGGACTAATGCCGTTCAGGACATCATCGGCGTTTTTCATCATGTGATCACAGTTCCGGCACCCGCTCGGAGCCAATCAAAGACCGCCTTGAAACTTCTCGACGATGGCAGTACGATGACCGGATACCATTCAGGAGTTCAGCCGTGCCACAACCAGTTCGTGATTAGGACGAAGGCGAGGAGGTATCATGTCGGAAGGCGAGCGGCGACTTCTGTCGGAGAACGCCTTGGAGCGGTCGAGCGTCGTTGCCAACTGCCGCATGAATCGTGAGCAGAATCTCACTGGCTCCAATGGCTATGCTAGGGAAGTCGGGTTCAATCCACTCACCATGTTGATGGAGAAAGCCGGGAGTGTAAGGTGGCTTGATTTGTGCTGCGGATCGGGGAAGGCGTTGATCAAGGCGGCACAAGTAGTACGCGACTGCCAGGTGGAGGGTAGGATTGAGATCGTTGGCGTGGATTTGGTCGGGATGTTTTTCCCCGTTGATCCACACCTTACCTGCCTGCAGTTTGTCAAGGCATCGCTGAGCCAGTGGCAACCGTGTGGACAGTTCCACCTGATCACCTGCGTCCATGGGCTCCATTACCTCGGGGAGAAGCTCGGCCTGATTGCACGGGCCGTATCGTGGCTTGCACCAAGTGGGCAGTTTGTGGCGAATCTCGACCTCAAGAACATCAAACTCGCTGACGGTCGCCCTGCCAGTCGAGTTGTCGCAAGGGAACTGCGGAAAAACGGTCTCGAATACAACAATCGAAAGAATCTGCTTCGTTGCCCGTCTTGCCGGTCGCTTGAACTGCCATTCCGGTATCTTGGTGCCGACGATCAGGCAGGCCCCAACTACACCAAACAACCTGCCGTGGACTCTCATTATGAGAGCATCGGCAAGTCGTTGGTGAAGTGATTAGTCCCGGAATCGACCAGATCATCGCCTCCAGAACCAAGCCGCCAAATTCAGCAGCACCGTCAGCACGACGCTAACTACGATGCAGGTCACGACTGGGAACGAGAACGACCAGCCCTTGCCCCGCATGCGAATGTCGCCCGGCAACTCATCTAGCCCCAGGCTCTCAACGAGCCAGACTACAGCTCCCACCGCTACCAATACGATGCCGAGAATCAAAATCCACTTGGCGATCATGTTCGAGCCTCCGCCGGCTTCAAGAAAGCGGCCCAACATGGTATTATATGCTCTCGCTGGACGCCGGAAGTACGTCATGGGTTGCTTTGCCCATGGCGGGCAATGACGGTCAGCGGCGGTACCGGGTGGGCACGATTGAAGTCGCCGAGCCACAGAGATGAAGTGCGGTCCGACTGGACAGCCCTGCTCGGCTCGGAGCGTTGGCGTTGTACCGTACCTTGGGAATCCGCGAGATTCTGCCGGACGCCGTATTCATGGAGCGTGACTTGTCCGTGGTCGCGGTCGTGTTCAAGCGATTGCGGCTACCGCAGCCAAGATGGCTGTTACGGGCATTCCACGTCATTGGCCGTACTGGTTCTGCTGATCGTTGGCTGAAATGCCGTCGCATGTTCGCCAGGACATTTTGATCACGTCATGAAAATTGTGCTGATGAGTTAGCACGTAACCAGCGTCGGTAGTTGATGTTCCGCGATGCCTACGGCATGCTGCCGCCTCGTTTGGCCCGGTTCGCGTCGTCCGTCGCCTTCTCGACCTTCCTGGTCTTTAGGTCAAGTACGTACTTCTCGCCCTTCTCGTTGGTTACCAGCAGCTTGCCATTGCGGACGGCCAGCTTGGTGATGAAGACCCACTGCACGTCCGCTTCCAGATTGCGGTCGATCTTGACCGTGTAGATCACGGCATCCCAAAGCTTCTCCCCGGTTCTCTCGCTGTGGGCTTCGACCCTGCCTTCGCGTCCATTGGCGTTCTGAGCTACATACTTCACGCCCTCGTCGACCACGGGAGCCACCGGCTTCGGGGCGGTTCGTTTTGCCCATCCCTCGCTGGTGATCGCCACAGCCGACAACAATGCCAGTAAGACCGATAATCGTTTCATGTTCTCTCTCTCTCGTTTGCTACTTAGACGCAGGCTCGTGCCGGTTAGTTCCCTGGATTTCTGCCTACCGTTGAGACACGCTCCACGACGATTGTACGATGATCGAATCGACCGCCGGAGAAAACCCATGCCACACGTCTGCCCCTGGTGGGGCGGGTAATTCATCGACAATCCTCTCCGCCGCCTTGTCCACAACCCCAGAAAAATCCTCGAAAGGCATGTCCTGCCCGGCATGACCGTGATGGACATTGGCTGCGGGATGGGCCTGTTTTCGATCGCGTTCTTCGCCTGGCTGGCATTAGCGACGCACGTCGTGCTGTTGGTTCCTGCGATTCGCGAACGGGTGCAGCCCGTCAGGTGAAAAGGCGATTCAGCGACGGTTGCGAGCGTTACGCCGTAAGATCCAAGGCTTGCCCTGCCTGTTGCTCGACCTGGGCGTATGCACTGCCGGCCTGCTGGACTACGCTGGATTGATCCTCTGGGCTCGCCTGGGTCATGCTTGGGCTGCTCGCCGCCATATTGCCCAACACCGCCTGGGCATATTTGAAGGCCGTGTGGATCTGATCGGGCGTGGTGGACGTACCGGCTGGCTGCGGCCGAGACGTGCTTTGGGCGTCTGCCGTCGATGCCGACGATGTGCGACCGCTGCCGACCTTCGCCACACGGCTTGGCTTCGTTACCGGGTAAAGCATGGCGGCGACGCCAGCGGCGGATACTCGGTTAATGGCCAACGACATAGGGGTGCTGCTCCGGGGCATCGAAGGGTGCTGATGAAACATAGCATATTGCCCCAACGGCCCGTCTTTTGCGTATTTTCGGCGAATCCGGGAGGAACTCGTACCGCCCCCGGTTGGCGACGTTCATTCCCATGGCCGCGTTGATAATTCCCACGGCGGCGACGTTTATTCCCAGGGCCACGCGGATAATCCCCGGGGCTATGTCGATCACGGCCACGCCTGGCCCATCATGCCCATGCCGCCGCCGGAATTGAACATGCCGCCGGCCACGGTGATCGTCAGCACGGCCATGCCGAGGTCCACCACCGGGTATCGCACAGTCCGGCAATCGGTAGAAGCCGGTCGCGTTTTGAACGATCGGCTGGCTGTTTGGAGCTGTATATCTCTTCTTCTTCTATCGAAGAAGAAGAAGTGGCAAATTTTCTTAATCTCCATTGCGAAGTAGAGTGAACTGAACATCCATTCCGATCGGCGAGGGTAAGCAGCCTTCCTAACGGCGAATTTGGCCCTTCCTAGCCGGCTTCTGCCCGAAGGTGACCATGAAGCAATCCCGCCAAGCAGGCCCTCAGATCGCCTCCTAGACGCTCGGCACCGAAGTCCGGGATTTTGTGCATAAGATCAATTTCTCAGGCCGTCGAAGGCTGACGCACCTCCGAGATGCTCATGCCTCACCCGACAGGTCCGGTAGTGCGGAACTCGTGGCCATCGCGTGCTGACGCCAAAAGAAAAGCCCGCCGCACCGACGTTCATTCCCAAGGCCGCGTTGATAATTCCCACGACGGCGACGTTTCTTCCCAGAGCCACGCCGATCAGGCTCACGCCGCCGCCGGACACGGTGATCATCAGTACGGCCAGACCGACGTCCACAACCGGCAGGCCGACCATGCCCACGTCGATCATCACCGTCGCCGGAGCCCCGACGACCCCCACCACGATTCCGATCCCGCTTGATCACTTGTCATCGAATTTATTTAGTTCTACGGACGGTCGCCTTGCGCTGCCAACTGGCCGCGGCGTAACTGCCCGCAGGCCGCGTCGATCCGCGCCCCTTTACGGTGGCGGATGGCTACGGTGAGCCCACCGCGCTCCAGTATTTCCACAAACCGGGCAACCGCCTGCGGATGCGGCTTGCGGAAGTCCAATCCTCGCACCGGATTGTAAGGGATGAGATTGACCAGCGACGGCCGGCCCCGGAGCAGATCCACCAGTTGCTGCGCCTCGACGGCCCCGTCGTTTACCCCGGCTAGGAGTATATATTCATAGGTCACCCGCCGGCCAGTCTTGGCAAAGTACTCGTCGGCCGCGGCCATGATCGCCTCGATGCCGATGTGGCGATTCGTCGGCATAAGGCGCGTCCGCAGTTCATCGTTGGGGGCGTGCAACGAGACGGCCAAGTGGTAGGGGCAATTTTCCTCCGCCAAGCGGCGAATGCCAACCGGCAGCCCTACGGTCGAGATCGTCACCTTGCGGACGCCGATCCCTAGACCGTCCTTGGCCGTTGCCAGGGCCAAGGCGGGCATGAGCCGGTCGAGATTGGCCAGCGGTTCGCCCATGCCCATGCAAACGATATGACTTAGTCGCTCCGCGGGGGCCAGCAATCGCTGCAGCCGCAACATCTGCTCTAAGATTTCACCGCCGGTGAGGTTGCGGCTCAACCCGCCCAGCCCCGTGGCGCAGAAGGCACATTTCATGGCACAGCCGACTTGCGTGCTGAGGCACACGCTGGCGTGGCCCTTGTCGTCGCGGAGCAATACGCATTCGATTTGCAAGCCGTCCGGCAGGCCAAGGAGCAGCTTTTCCGTGCCGTCGCCATCCTTGCGGTGGTAGGCAATCTCGGTGGTCCAAATGTTGAACTCGGCCGCCAGTTGCTCCCGCAACCCCCGCGGGAGATCGGTCATCTGCTCCCAGGTCTCGGCCCTTTTTTCAAATACCCATTTGCGGATTTGCGCAGCCCGATACGCCGGTTGCCCATAGTCGAGCATCCGGCCTCGAAGCTGCGCTAGCGGCAAGTCAAGCAAGGAGAGCATATAGCCATTATACAAATTGACAAACGCAAATGCGCAGCATTAGAATAACAGCTTTCGACTCGTCGGCTCATCGGCTCTCGGCGTTTGCCGCCTCCGGTCGTTGATCTGGCATTCCTTCCCTTGTGAAGCACGCATGTCCATTGCCGATATTACCGGGCCGTCCACCGCCAAGAAAGAACCCCGGCGGCCAATCGTGGCCGAGACCGAAACACCCGCCGGCACTTCCGCCAAAATCGCTGCCGAGCCTTGCCGTTCCCGCCTAGGGCGGTTGATGGGCGTTCAGGTCGTCGCCCTGGGCAGTTATGCTCCTCCGCAGCGGGTTCGCAACGAGGATCTTGCCGCACTGGGCTACGACGCCGACTGGATCCTGCAGCGGACCGGCATTTCCGAACGCCGCCACGCGGGACCGGACGTTTCCACCGGCGACCTGGCCACCGAGGCCGCTCGGGCCTGCCTTGCCGCCGGTGGCATCCGCCCCGAGGAAATCGACCTGGTGTTGCTGGGCACTTTCACGCCCGACATGCTCGTGCCGGCCACGGCGAATGTCATCCAGAATCGATTGGGGCTGTGCGCCCGGCCCTCGACCTGCAGGCCGCCTGCGCGAGCTTCGCTTTCGCCCTGATCACCGGCGCGAATTTGTGGCCACAGGGTGTAGCCGGCGGGCACTGGTGGTCGGTGCGGACTGTAATTCACGGATGGTCAACCCGGCCGACAAACAGACGTATCCTCTTTTCGGTGACGCGGCCGGCGCGGTGGTTCTCGCCCCGGGCAGCGCCGACCAGGGCCTGTTGGCCTATGCGGTGGGCTCCGACGGCGCCGGGGCCGGGCTGATCTGCCGGCCCACCGGGGGCGCTCGCGAGCCTTTCTCCGCCGCCAACCCTAGCGGACATTTCCTCCGCATGGATGGCCGGCCGGTCTTCAAGTGGGCCATCCGCGCCCTTAAGGAAACCATTGGCGAAGTCCTCGATACCGCGGGCATGGCGATGGACGAAGTCGACCTGGTGGTCTTTCATCAGGCCAACATGCGGATCATCCACGCCGCGTCGGAGGTCCTTGCCATTCCGCCCAGCAAGGTCTTCAACAATCTCGACCGCTACGGCAACACGTCATCGGCCAGCATCCCGCTGGCCCTGGACGAGGCCTACCGCCTGGGCCGCATCCAACGCGGAAAGCACGTGCTCTTCAGCGGTTTCGGCGCCGGGCTGACGTGGGCCACGGTGTTGATGAGGTGGTAGTTCAGATTTCTCGATCTCAAATCTCAGCTTTGAGATTTCAGATCTGAAATTCCAAATCCCAGGTCTCACGACTCTCATGGCAAAATCCAAGCAGCTTCCGCTCCGCAGCAAAGTCAAACCCTCGGATACGTGGGACCTTAGCAGTCTGTTCGCCTCCGACGAATCCTGGGAGGCGGCCTTCAAGGCCTGGGAAGGCCGCATCGGCGAGTATGCCGGCTTCCAAGGCACGCTCGCCCAGGGCCCCGAGTCGCTGGCCGCCTGCCTGGAATTCGATCTCGAGTTGGATCGGGCCGCCGAGCGTTTGGGCAATTATGCATTTTTGAAGACAGCCGAGGACGTGGGCGAGAGCAATTACCAGAGGATGCACGGCCGCTTCATGGCGGTTGCAAGCCGCGCCGCCCAGGCGGCGAGTTTCATCCGCCCGGAGATCCTGGCCATTCCCGCGGCGAAGATGAAATCGCTGCTCGTTTCTCCCGTTCTGGCCCCTTACAAGTTGCTTTTGGAGCGGATCGTGCGCTACAAGCCGCACACGTTGGGCAAGAAGGAAGAGAACCTGCTGGCAATGCAGACGGAAATGGCCCAGGCCGCCAGCCAGATCTTCCGCCAGCTCAACGATGCCGACCTGAAATTCGGATCGCTCCGCAACGACCGCGGCGAAGTGGTCGAGCTTAGCCACGCGACCTTCAGCGCCCTGCTGCACTCCCCGGATCGGGCGGTGCGGCGCAGCGCGTTCCATCGCTACTACCAGGAATATGCCGACCACGCCCATGCCCTCACCGCCGCCCTGGCGGGCTCGATGCAGGCCGACATCTACTACGCCCGGCGCGGAACCATCCCAGCGCCCTGGCGTCAGCCCTCTTCCCCGACCAGATTCCCGCGGCGGTCTACGACAGCCTTATCGCCTCGGTCCATAGCCACCTGCCCGCCGTGCACCGCTACTACGACGTGCGGCGGCGGAAGATGCGGCTGAAAGACATCCATCATTACGACACCTACGTGCCGATCCTCGCAGACCTGCAGCGCAGATATACCTGGGACCAGGCCGTGAACTTGGTGCTCCACGCGCTGGAACCGCTGGGCAGCGAGTATTGCGGGGCGTTGGAAGCGGGACTCCGCGGCCGCTGGTGCGACCGCTACGAAAACCGCGGCAAGCAAAGCGGGGCCTTCAGCTCCGGCACTTTCGACAGCGATCCTTACATCCTCATGAACTACCAGCCCGACGTGCTGGACCACGTCTTTACGCTGGCGCACGAGGCGGGCCATTCCATGCACAGTTGGCATTCCGCCCGGCATCAACGCTACGCCTACTACAACTACGTGATCTTCGTGGCCGAGGTGGCCAGCACCTTCAACGAGCAGCTTCTCAGCCGTTACCTCCTGGAGCACGCGCGAAACGACCAGGAGCGGGCCTTTCTCGTCAACCGCCAGCTGGACGCCATGCGGGCCACGATCGTTCGCCAGACGATGTTCGCCGAATTCGAGAAGCTGGCCCACCAGTCGGCCGAGTCGGGCGAACCGCTCACCCTGGATCGCTTCAAGGAAATCTATCGAGGATTGCTCGAGCAGTACTTCGGGTCCGACTTTGTGATCGACGACGAGTTGAGCCTGGAGTGCCTGCGGATTCCGCACTTCTACCGGGCGTTCTACGTCTACAAATATGCCACGGGCATGTCGGCCGCCATTTCCCTTGCCGAGAGGGTGACCGGCGGCGGCGAGCGGGAACTGAACGACTACTTGAACTTTCTCAAGGGCGGCTGCTCGAAGGATCCGCTCGATCTGCTCCGCGATGCGGGCGTCGACATGGAGCAGCCTGCTGCAGTGGACGATGCATTGGAACAGTTCGGCAGCCTGGTGGAGGAGTTGGATTCACTACTTTAGTTCGTGCGCTGGTCGATGCTTTGGTCGTAACGCGACTTCAACTGCCCGGCCTGACGAGCCGGTATCTCCCGGCGTTTGAGCCCAGGAAGACGCAGGAAATCCCCTGGATATTTCAAGGTCTCGCTGCCGTCCGTCAACCCTTGCAACATTTCGTACGCGGCGGGTAAAAACTGCGGCGGAAGTTGTTGCACTCACTCTTGGACTTGCGAATAGCAATCGTTTCCATAGTCTGACCTCGCATCTCTCGACCATAACACAACCTCCCATACTAGCTAGGGCAGGCCCCGATCCAAGTTAATCGGCGGTTGATCTGGCCCGCCTCACACTGGCTTGATCGTGCTGACCCACAAGAATGGCTTGCCCGCTTCGTCCACCCGGACTTCGAACTTCAGTTTGATTTTTCCCAGCATCTTCCGCAAGGCGACGCTGTAGGTGGTCCGCTGCTGGGGATGCGAAACGGTCGCCTTGTCAATATCGACGCCGTACCGCGCCAGGGCGTTGTGATCGACGAGCACGGTCGCTCCGAGCTGCTTGCCGATCACCTCCAGGATCCTGGTCGCCGGCACGCCGGAGACATTCACGTTGTGGAACTCATACAGACCGGGCAGGAGCTTCTGGGATCCCTCAGCAGGCCAGCCGATGGGCCAGATCTCCTTGCCCAGGTCGGCCCTTTTCACCGCGTAGGAGAGCGTCTCGCCGTCGGCCTGCGGGACCATGCAGAAGCCGATCGGACGTAGAATGCAGGCCAGCGCCGTGCCGCTGGACAGCCCGGAGAGGTCCTCCTCGATCTTGTCGTCGCCATCGGTCAAGGCGCCCTCGATCTTCAGGGCAAGCCCAAGTTGTCCGGCGATCTTGTCCACGGCCGCGCTCCGCGTCATGCCCTTGGTGGAAAAACCGACCGCCTTGGAGAGATCGGCGTTGACCTTTTCCAACTGCCGGGCCGTCAATCCGAAGGCGGAAACTCTCTCGCGTTTCTCGGGCGGACCGCGTTTGGCCAGGTCGTCGAGCCAGTCGGCCAGGTGCTTGCATTCACTGCGGCGGAAGCGGCCGCCGGGCACGATCAAAACGTCGCCGGGCCCGATTACGGCGGTGACCGTGTACATAGGCATCTGCGCGGTACCGCCGACGTCGATGGCCGGCTTGTCGCCCACCTGGGCCGACCGCAGGCTGAAATTCTGCACTCCCGCCGCCGCCAAGGCCCGCTGCCACTCCTGGAACGCCATGCCCGCCCCCAACTGGTTTTCTCCAGCAATTTCCAATCGCACCTGGCCGACGGGCACGGCCCAGGCGGTCGCCGTCAGAAGGAACGCGGTTAGCGCCGTAAGGGCGGAAAGATGCAGCCGCATAGAGATTTCTCCAAGAAAAGGGATTGATGAAACGGATATTAGGATTATAGCACGTGAACTTGTTGCGGCACGAAAGCAAGAAATACGTTGTCGCGGAAACTGTGCACGTGCGAAAACAAGAGCTAGATTTAAGCAGTTGGTAGGTCCCTAGCTCCATCCAAGCCGCCGCTTGAGGAAAAATGCCATGCCCCAAGAACTCGAAGCATCCCCCATGACTTTCATCGACCGCCGCTCGTACGACGTGGCAGGCCGCACCCCCACTTTCGAACGCCGGCAATTCACCAATTCGCACGAAGAACTCTCGCCGGAGGCCATGGATCTCGCGCGGGCCATCGACGGCTACAAGCTCCAACACCGCCGCCGCTTCATCACCTATGAAGAAATGCTCACGGTGATCAAGTCGCTGGGCTACCAGCGAGTCTAGCCGAAAGTACGTCGGCCTTTCCAGTCTTACCATCGGGTTTTGTCAGGCTGGAAAGCGCTGGAAAGCCTGACAGACGACAGTCACTTCTTCGACGTCGTTTTTGCCGGCGGCTGCCCATGGGCCGTGGTGGCACTCGCCGATCCTGAAGTGGAGCTATTAGCCTTGTTCCGCGGCTTCCAATTCGCCGGCCGCCAACCGTACCGAGGGTAAGGATAATAGCCCCATGGGTAGGCATAATAGCCCGGATACCCATAGGCAGGAGCATAGCCATTGTAGCCGTACGCGGGAGCATAGCCGGCGGAGCCTGAGCCCGACGACCCGCTGCCGGACTGCTGGCCGAAGGTGCCGTTGGGCGAGGAAAGAATCTCCTGGATGCCCTCGCGGATTTTTGCTCGGATCTCCTTGGCCTTCTGCACGGCCTGGGCCGTTGCGGCGGGACTCTTGGCGTTCTGCACGTCGTCGAATGCCTGATGGAGGTCCGACTCGTTCTCGTCCTTCAAGCGATCGTAGGCGGCCTTCTGCTTGGAGTTCAAGATGGTACCGCTAGGCAGGGTAAAGGCCCGGGCCACGGCGTCCTTGCCTCCGGCGGCCGGACCGGTCTTCTTGGCATTGCCGTCATTTTCGTTGGCCGAACCGTTGTTGCTGCCTTGATCGCCGGATTCCGCAGCCGCCAACGGACTATGCGGCCCCGAGACCATCGCGAGAATCGCCAATAATATCCACGTTCGAAAATGCCTTCGCATGGGCTCTCCTTCCAGCAGATGAACCAACCGGCCGGTCCCACTATTATACTCACCGGAACCAATTTGGCAAAATCTTGCACGTCAGCCATCGGCCATACCAGCCCGACGATCTGGCCGGCGCAGCGTATTCGGCATCCACTTGATGGAAAGGCTGCGATCTGCCGGGCTGAAAAGCCCGACGTACATGCGCGTGATTGTTAATTCGATCCGTAGGCCGCCGTGCGGTCCTTTCGCCGCGCCAATTCGCTGGTGTAGCGCCGCCCCAATGTGCCGGCGTGTTGACCGGCCCAGTCAGTGAGGGCCGTTCGTCCAGCGGGTGGCGCATCGACGTATAGCAAGTCGGCCATCAGGCCTTCGATTTCATCCTTGGTGATAACTACGTCGCCCACCAGACCCCCCAACAGCCAACCAACCGCGTAGCCCAACCAAGGCGGGACCGAAACGACGAACCGCGGCTTGCCGATGATCCGGCCGATCTCGGTCACGAGCTCGCGGTAGGTGAACGTCTCCGGCCCAATGGCGTTGATGACGACATTTTCCCGCCGCTGGCCTTGCTCAACCGCTAGGGCCGCCAGGTCGTCCACATAGATGGGCTGTAGGCGGTAGCGTCCGTCGCCAAAGACGCCGAAGACGGGCAGTCGCCGCAGCGCCCAGGCGATATTGTTCACGAGGATGTCTTCCTTGCCGAAGAGAACCGCCGGGCGGAGGATGGCGTGCGAGATACCCGACGCGACGAGGGCCTTCTCCAGGACCGCCTTGCCGCGGAAGTACTCCAGCGGCGACTCCTCCGCGGGATTGGTGATGCTCACGTGGACGATCCGCTCGACGCCCGCGCGTTGGGCTGCCTGGAACAGGGCCAGCGTGTTTCGCACGGCGTCGGCATGCTTGAAGAGGCGATGGTTGAACCGCACCCAGTAGGTGTTAAAGAGCACGGAAACGCCGCGGAGATGCTCGGCCAGCATTTCGGGCCGGTCGAAGTCGAAGGGATACGCCTTGACGCGGTCGCCGAAGGCGTTAGGTCGCGAAGGGGAATCCGTCAGCGCGAGGACGGATTGACCCGCCTCCAGGAGCCGCTGGGCGATGTATTTGCCGGAATAGCCGTAGGCGCCCGTGACGGCGTGAAGTGTCATCCTCTAAATCTCCTGGTGCAGTATCACGGGTTGGCTCGCGGTTGCTTTGGCAAGGGCTCATTCGGCTTTACGCCGTATTTTCTTTGCCGCGCACGCCCATAAGGACAGCCGCCAAAGGTCACCAACATTTCCACAGTCTGGACTATTCGGGCGAGGCGATTACCCTGCCGGGCCTTGGTGCAGACGGGGCATTTCTTTTCACAGTAGTCAGGATCGAACATGGGTGGCCTTTCCTGCAAGGATCACGATTTCACCTTTTGCAAGATCAGGAGGAGCACAATGGCGCCGACGGTCGCCGAGATCAGATTTGCCAACAGGCCGACGCTCACAAAACCGAGCAGCCTGAAGATAAATCCGCCCAGAATCGCCCCAACCACGCCAATGACCAGGTTGCCGAAAAGGCCGAAGCCGCGACCCTTCGTGAGGTGGCCCGCGAGCCATCCGGCGACCAAGCCGATCAACAAAAAGTAGATAAAGTGAAACATTGTAGTTCTTTCATCATGATAGAAAGCTGCGACGACATGATTCTAGCCCTTGTGAGGTATGGTGTCTATTGGGCCAGTGCCGCTAGAATGCCAGGATGGACGAACATCAACTCCACCGCCACCTGCGGCTCTTCGACGCCACTACGCTCGTCGTGGGCTCGATGATCGGCTCGTCGATCTTCATTGGCCTGTCGCTCATGGCGGAAATGATCCAGACGCCGGGGTTGCTCATCGGCCTGTGGGTCTTCGGCGGATTTTTCACCATGCTTGGGGCCGTGGCCTTTGCCGAGTTGGCCGCCATGTTTCCGCACACCGGAGGCCAATATGTATTCCTCCGCGAGGCCTACGGCGATTTCTGGGCCTTCCTCTTCGGCTGGACGCAGTTCCTGGTCATTCAAACCGGCATCAATGCGGCCGTGGCTATCGCCTTTGCCAAGTACCTCGGCGTCCTGGTGCCCAGGCTCGGCGAGAACCACGTGCTGGCGACGATCCCCTTGGGAAATTGGCTGCCCGCATTGCTGCAATCGCGTTTGCCCCATTCCCTGCTGCACATGGAAATCAACTCGGCGCAATTGGTCGCCTGCAGCGTGATTGGCCTGCTGACAGCCGTGAATATTCAAGGCGTCCGCGAAGGCGCCCGCGTACAGAACGTCTTCACCGTTCTCAAGGTACTCGCCCTGGTGGTCCTGATCGCAGCCGGGCTTTTCCGCGGGGGCGACGCATCGCACTTCTTTCCCTTGTTTGCCGCCACCCCTGGCCCCAAAGCCGTGGAGATGGGCTTCATGGCCGGTCTGGCCGTAGCCTTGTCCAAGGCCCTCTTTGCCTACGACTCCTGGTATACCGTGACCTTCGTTGCCGAGGAGGTCCACGATTCCTATCGCGTGCTTCCTCGGGCGATGGTTCTGGGCTGCCTGCTGGTGACGATCCTCTATGTCCTCACAAACATCACGTACTTGCTGGTCCTGCCCGTCGATCAGATTGCCGCGGTCAAGGAAAATCGGGTGGCGGAGGGCGTGGCCGTCGTGCTCTTCGGTCACTTGGGTTCGACGTTGGTGATCGCGGCCATCCTCGTGTCGACTTTCGGTTGTCTCAATGGGCTGATTCTGGGCGGGGCCCGCGTTTGCTACGCGATGGCGCGAGAAGGGCTTTTCTTCCGCCCTTGTGGCCGTTTGGGCGCGCACAAGACGCCGCTGATGGCCTTGGTTTGCCAGGGCGTGTGGTCGATGGTTCTGGCTCTCTCAGGGTCGTACTCCGAACTGCTGACCTACACGACGTTTGCGTCGGTCCTCTTTGGCGGCGTGACGGTGGCCGCCGTTTACCGCCTGCGTTTTTCGCAGCCGGACCGGCCGCGGCCCTATCGCTGCTGGGGCTACCCGATCACTCCGGGACTGTATCTGGCGATCTGTCTGGCCTTCCTGGTTTATGTCATCCAGGGCGCCCCTGCCGCGACGATAATCGGGCTCGCGCTGATGCTCAGCGGAATCCCCTTTTATGCGGCCTGGAGAATTGCCGCAATGGGCAAGAGGTCGCTGTCGTAGGGAGGCTCACCTCAAGCCGCCTTTTCCTGTCGCAACGCGCAGTTGACGCAGAGTGCCGCATAGGGAATGGCGTCCAGACGGGCCTTGGGAATGCCGCAGCCGCATGCTTCGCACATGCCGTAGCTGCCGTGGGAGATCCGCTCCAGGGCAGCGTCGATTTGCTCGAGCACTTCTTTCTCGTTGCCCAGCAAATCCAGGGTAAGCTCCTGATCGGAATTGTCGCTGCCAAGTTCTGCCAGGCTGGTTGGCATGCTAGTCGTCCTGGTGCGGTCCTTGTTCAAGGCGTTGTCTTCCATCTGGCTCATGTCGCCCAAGAGCCTGGCGCGGAGGAGGAGAAGCGATTTACGATGCCCGTTGATTGCCATCATGGTGCCTCACAGAAAGTGGTGCAGTCAAATTCGACCTTCCAGGATAACCGCATCCGGGCCGGGTGCAAGGGGCGGACACCAATAGAAGCGGCAAATCCGCCTGCTCACACATTTCTAACCGCACTCTAATTTCCGTCTAGCACTTCTCTGCTAGCATCAGGCTGGATTGGTTTCCCTCGTTATGGAGGATAGGCCATGTTGGTTTTGAGCCGAAAAGCAGGCCAGCGAATTCTCCTCGGCGAAGACATCGAGGTGACGATTGTGGAAATACAGGGAAATCGGGTGAAACTCGGTTTCCATGCCCCTCGTTACGTCTCAATCTGCCGAGCCGAGATTCATCGAGAACTGGCTGACTCTCTTGCCGGCACATTGGACGCCGGGCTCAACGTGGCGGAGTAGCACGCCTTTCAACGGGCGGCATCCGATTCGGGGCACATTGCCAAAGCCCCGCCGGCTCGAGTTCGATGGGAGCTTAGAGCGGCTCTCGCTTCTTCTCCGCGTTCATTTCAGGTCCCACCTTCCGCCGCTTATATGTCACGCTGTAATCTACTGTCAGCTTCTTGCCTGGCGGCAGGTCCAGGAAATACTTCACGTGCTGCTGGTCGACCCTTTCCACGCGGCCAGCGACGGTATGCAGGTCGACGTAGGCGCCCGGATCGTTGCTCGTCCAGCCCTTGGGTTCTTCGCCTTCGCCCCAGAGCACGACGTTGGCATCGAATTGCCGCTCGACTTCGGCCTTGGCCACGACCGGCTTGCCGGAGACGATTTCCTCTTCATAAAAGAACGTCTCGTCGTAGTCAACCAGGTCGTAGTAGAGCACGAAATCGTTGTCGAGCCGACGCTTGTACTGCCGCACCACGACGTTTGTCGTCTTCTGATCTTTGACCCGCCGATGGATCGTGATGTCCTTGTCGGGGCCGACGTTCACTTCTACCCGGTCGCCAATCGGCACGTACTTGGTTTCCGTGCCCCCCACGTAAGCCAGGTCCTTGTTCTTGTATCCCGAGAAGAGCCTGACGGTGCCGTTGGGCAGCGGCGAGAGGCCGAGATTCTCCATGGAGGACACCTTCTTCTCTTTGCCCAGCTTGTCCAGCAGTTTGACGTTCTTGAAACGGTAGAACTTCGTGAAGCCCTGGTCGCCCGTACGATCCGAGAGCTTGTAGACCGATTCCAGCGGCACTTCAGCCACTTTCAGGGCCACAAGCCGCTTGGGCTCCTTGTCCTTGATGTCTTCGCGGCCTTCGATCGTGAAGAGGAAGTATTCGGAGAGGCCCTGTTTGACGACCTGTTTGGCCTTTTCTGGGATATCCGCTGCAGGGACCTGGATCCCCAGCTTCTCTTCCTGTTTCTCTGCCAGCTCAATGCTTTTGTCCAGGTTCAAGTATCGCACTGCCTTTGCGGCGTCCTTGGATTTTTCGCCCGGCGGAGGCCTCCTCGCCAGGTCGGCAATCTTCTCCACGAGATTGATCGTGCCCACCACCAGCCGCGTCTGGGCGTTGTCGTAAACCTCGCCCGAGTTGTTCGTCACCCGCACATAGCCGGTCACGTTGAGTTTCGTCTCGTCTTCATTCGCGATGCCCACGTAATCGGCCGCCCAGGTGATGCCCGAAGTAAAGTACCTGATCTCCACGGGGATCTTGCCCGCAATCTGGCTCTTGATGTTCCATTGCAGCGCGTCGTTGCGGCCGGCGGGGAAGGTCGTGTCCACCAGATCGACCTTGTCCTGCTTGTCGAGGATGCGGAACTCGATGCTGGTGGGATCAATGAGCGTGTTCGCCCAAGAGAACTGGATGCGGTTGGCACCTTCTTTCACGGTCAGCAGTCGGTGCTCGCGGACCATGGTGATGTCGTCGGAGTTGTAGATTGTAAGCTGCGTTCCCTCTCTCGTGGGGAGAGTCACCAGGTCCACTGCGGCTTGGGCTGCTACAGAGAAGCCCACAACCAACGCCAAAGAAGACCAGCAAGCATGCTTAATCATTTGAATTCGCCCCGGGCAGAGGATCATAGCAACACGATTCAAAGAAGAATAGCCGCACGGAGCAGAAAGATGACAGAGCGGAGGAGACTATATCTCTATCCCGTCATTCATCTTTCTGTCGATTCTTCTTTCCGCTTCCGATTCTCAATACCGCCGCATCTTCTTCAGGATCGTGACGTACAGATCGTACTTCTTGTCGATCGTCGTGGGCGGCAGCTTCATCTCGAACTCCACGTTGTTCACGTCGATCCGCTTGGAGTTGAACAGTTCGGCATAAGGGATTTCCTTTTCCTTCTGTTCGTTCCGCTCGCCCAGAATCTCCTTGAGGACCACCTTCTCGATGATCCACTCGCCGTCCAGATGCTCCTTGATCGTCAGCGGCACGGTGATCGGGTCGCCTTTCTGGGTCTTGAAGTTTTGCAGGCGGTAGCGATAGCGGGTCCGCAGGTTGCGGAACTGGGGTTTCGTGACGCCCTCCTTGCCGTCGAGAGTGAACCGCGGAGCGGTGATCTCGTCGAAAGCCGCCTTGGGGCCTCCTTCGGGCTCCATCGTGAATCGCTCAACCTTCACGTCCTGGGCCACGCCCACGTACAGGTCCAGCGCGGCGAACAGCGGCGTGTATTGTGCCCAGTCCTCGCCCAGGAAGGCCTGGCTGCGGACCGCGTCACCGTCGGTCTTGGGCTCCTTGATGAACAACCGCACCTTGCCGTAGGGCAGCGGAAAGCCGCCCATCTGGTTCTCTTTATCGTTCGTAACCCGATAGTACATCCGCGTCCGTTCCTGGTCCACCGTGGCATCGAAAACGTAACGCTTGTCGATCGGCACACCGGCGAACTTGGCAGCCAGCATCCGCTTCCGCTCGCCGTCGTTGAAGTAGCGGACCGTGGTCTTTCCCACGCCCGGTTGCACGATCGTCTCGCCATAACTCTCGCCCGAGGTGTTGGTGACGGTCATGTAAACCTGCATGAGGAGCGTCTTTTCGTCGTTCTCCACAACGCCCTGGTAGCTGGGTTCAGCGGCCATATTGGCGATGAGATAGGAGATCCGCACTACGGCCGGCCCGGCCTTCGCAGCACTCACCGTCCAGTACAGGGCGTTTTCGTTGGGCGGATAGTTGGTATTGAGCACATTAACTTCCCCGTCGGCATGGATGACGCGGAACAGGATCGAATCCTTGTCGATGCTGATGTTGGCCCAGGAGAAATCGACCTGGTTGCGGCCGGCCTGGAGGTTCACGGTCCGCTCTTCCTCGACGAGCGTATAGCGGCCGTTCTCGATATCGATCCGCACGCTCTCCCGCTCGGGGAGCGTGGTCAGCTTGATTCGGGCGTGGGCGGGGATGGCGGCCAGCAACAATATGCCGGCGAAGGCGATCGTGATGGTGGTTCTCATGGTTTCGATCCTTAAGTAGGTCCTTTCTGCCGGAAAGGAAAAATATGGGTTGAATTGGTGAAAGACCTGACGTTTTGCCGAGTAGTTTGCTCTTACAGCGGTTCTCGCTTCCGCTCGGAGTTGAGTTCCGGGCCCTGCTTGCGGCGCTTATAAGTGACCTTATAGTTCACAACCTGCTTCTTGCCGGGCTTGAGATCGAGGAAGTACTTGGCGTGGTTCTGGTCTACGCGCTCGACCCGGCCAGGAATCTGGTGGCAATCGACGTACGCCCCTTCGGCGCTGGAATCCCAGTCCTTCGGTTGGCCGTCGGGACCCCAGAGAACGACGTTGGCGTCGAACTGCCGCTCGATTTCCACCTTGGCGTCGACCGGCTTGCCGGAGACGATCTCCTCTTCGAAAAACTGGGTTTCGTCGTAGTCGACCAGGTCGTAATATTGGACGAAGTTGTCGTCCAATCGCCGCTTGTATTGGCGGACCACGACGTTGCTCGTTTGCTGGTCCTTGAGCCGGCGGTGGATGGTGATGTCCTTGTCGGGACCCACGTTCACCTCGACACGATCGCCGATGGGGACGTACTTGGTCTCGGTGCCGCCCACGTAGGCCAGATCCTTGTTCGCGTATTCGGAGAAGAGCCTGACCATGCCGTTAGGCAGAGGCGAAAGCCCCAGATTCTCCATGGCGGAAAGTTTCTTCTCTTTACCCTTTTCATCGAGCAGCTTAACGTTCTTGAAGCGGTAGAACTTGGTGAACTGCTGGCCGCCGTCACGGTCACTGAGCTTGTAAAGGCACTCCAGCGGCACCTCGGCCGCTTTGAGGGCAATGAGCCGCTTGGGCTCCTTGTCCTTGATGTCCTCGCGGCCTTCGATGGTAAAGAGGAAGTATTCCGAAAGGCCCTGCTTCACGACCGCCTTGGCTTCCTCGAGTTTCTTGCCCTCAGCTTCCTGGATCGCATTGCCAAACGCAGCGCCCTTGGCAAACGCCCCTCCCATGCCGCCCATGCCTCCCATCATTCCCGGCCCGCCTTGCGGCACTTGCGCAACAGGACGGCCGGGCGGCGGCCTTCTCGCCAGCTCCGCTATCTTCTCGACGAGGTTGATGTTGCCCACCACCAGGCGGGTCTGGGCATTGTCGTAAAGCTCGCCCGAGTTGTTGAAGACGCGGACATAACCGGTCACGTTGAGCTTGGTTTCGTCATCATTCGCGACGCCCACGTAATCCGCGGCCCACGTAATGCCGCTGGTGAAGTAACGGATCTCGACCGGGATCTTGCCGGCGATCTGGCTCTTGATATTCCATTGCAAGGCGTCGTTGCGGCCCGCCGGAAAAGTGGTATCGACCAGGTCAACCTTGTCTTGTTTGTCCAGGATACGGAACTCGATCGAAGTCGGGTCGATCAGGGTATTAGCCCAGGAGAACTGGATGCAATTGACGCCCTTTTTCACGGTCAACAGGCGATGCTCGCGGACCATGGTGATGTCTTCGGAGTTGTAGATCGTCAGTTGCGTGCCCTCGCGAGTGGGCAGGGTCACGAGATCGACGGCGGCCTGGGCCGAGGAGTAAAAGGCCAAAAACAACCCCAGGATAGGCCAGAATATGCGTTTAACCATGTTTTCTCCCTCGTTTGTGCTACGATCTATCGTACTTCGCGGTCGGCCAGTTCGCCACTAAGCAGAAGATTGGACGCCTGGCGGCAAGAATTAGTTCCTTCTGTTATAATCCATCTGCAAACCTGAACTCCCGGGAGGCGCTCGAATCATGAATGGTCCGGCAGATAAGACGGCGTGGCGCCGGTTGATCCTTGGCATGGGCCCGATTTCCGCGGCAATCATCGCCCTGGTGGGCATCGGCCTAGCCGATGAAGCGGCCCCGCCCAGGATCCGCTTCAACCGCGACATACGGCCGATCATGTCGGACACGTGCTTTAAATGCCACGGTCCGGGAACCCACAAGGCCGGGCTGCGGTTCGATCTCCGCGCAGAAGCCCTCAAACCGACGGAAAGCGGCGTTGTACCGATCGTGCCGGGCAAACCGGACTCCAGCGAACTTGTCCGCCGCGTGCTGGCAAGCGACCCGGACGAAATCATGCCGCCGCCGGCCTCGCACAAGACGCTCACCGCCGCGCAGAAAAAACTGCTCCAGCGGTGGATCGCGGAAGGGGCAATTTACGAAAAACACTGGTCGTTCGAACCGCCCGTGAAGACCGAGCCGCCACGCGCGGTGCCGGCGCCGCGACTGGTCAATGCGATCGATGCCTTCATCGCCGACCGCTTGCAGCGCGAGGGACTGCGGATGTCGCCGGAGGCCGATCGGGAAACGCTCATCCGCCGCGTTGCCTTCGCTACGACGGGCCTGCCGCCCACGCCGAGCGAGGTCGATGCCTTCCTTGCCGACAAATCGCCCGGCGCCTACGAGATGATGCTCGACCGCTACCTCGCTTCTCGCCACTACGGCGAAGAGATGGCCCGGCATTGGCTCGACGTGGCCCGCTACGCCGACACGCACGGGTTGCACCTCGACAACGAACGGCAGATATGGCCTTATCGCGACTGGGTAATTCGCGCGTTCAACGAGAACCAGCCGTTCGATCAGTTCACCATTGAGCAGTTGGCGGGCGATCTCTTGCCGAAGGCCACGCCGGAGCAGTTGACCGCAACTGGTTTCCTCCGCTGCAACGTGACGACCGGCGAAGGCGGCTCCATCGACGACGAATGGGTTTACCGCAATGCCGTGGACCGCACCACCACCATGGCCGAGACGTGGATGGGGCTCACAGCGGGTTGCTGCGTTTGCCACGACCACAAGTTCGATCCGCTGTCGTCCAAAGAATACTACTCGATGTACGCCTTCTTCCATTCGGCGGCCGACCCACCGCTGGATGGAAACTTGCTGCTGACTCCGCCGGTTGCCAAATTGACGTCCGCTGCGGATCAACGCCGGTTTGCCGACCTCGACGCCCGCATAGCGGCCAAGGAGAAGCAGTTCGACGATCGCGCGGCGGCCCTCGCCTACACCGACCCGGCGACGTTGAAGCCGCCGCCGCCCGTCGAGAAGCTGGAACAGGTGTGGTTCGACGACGAGGCCCCTGCGGGGGCCCGGCTCTATGCCAGCCCGGGCCACCCGCCGACGTTCGTTACGGCCGACAATGGCAAGGTACTGAGCGGCAAGCGGGCGCTGAAGCGGACCGACAAGGGGCTCGCGCAAGACGTTTTCGAGGGCATGCAACGGCGCTGGATATCCCGCCCGAAGGCCGCCTCTTCGTCCACGTCTGGATTGAGGAGAAGGATCCGCCGAAGGCGTTGATGCTGCAGTTTTTCAAAGGGGGCTGGCTGCATCGCGCGGTCTGGGGCGATTACCAGGCCATCGACTTCGGCCGGCCCAACACGACGGAGCGGGTCCTGATCGGCCCCTTGCCGCCGGCCGAGCAGTGGGTCCGCTTGGAGGTCGAGGCGAGCCGATCTGGGCCTTAAGGCCGGCGACCAGTTCACCGGCTTTGCCTTCACGCAGTTCGGCGGCACGGTGTATCTGGGACAAGGCCGGCACGAGTCGGCGGAGTGATCCGGCCGCCGACCCGCGGCGGTCGTTCCTGGCCTGGTGGAAAGCAGCAGACGGGCAAAGACACTCCCGAGGCCCTCCGGCGATTTGCAGCCAGCATCTCAAGGCCGGCCCCGGCAAGCCGCCGCCAGCCGACGTGGCCAGGAAGCTCCGCGCCTATTACCTCCGCAACGTCTGCCTGGACACGAAGCCGCAGTTGGCCGTCGCTGGCCGGGGATCTGGCTTCCTTGACAGAACAACGCGAGAGTTGCGACAATGGCGATCCCCTCAACTTTCATCTTCCGCGACCTGGACCAACCCCGCCAGAGCTTCGTGATGGT
Source organism: uncultured Planctomycetia bacterium (assembly GCA_963709175.1). Classification (GTDB taxonomy): domain Bacteria; phylum Planctomycetota; class Planctomycetia; order Pirellulales; family Thermoguttaceae; genus JANXQG01. The sequence continues at coordinate 356,488 of CAVPVK010000013.1, read as the reverse complement.
CCGCGGCCAATACAACAAGCCGGGCGAGAAGGTCGAGCCGGGCGTGCCAGCCGTCCTGCCGCCTCTGAAGAAACCCGACGCTCGACCGCCCGCGCCAACCGGCTCGATCTGGCCCGCTGGCTGGTCGCGCCGGAGCATCCGCTCACGGCCCGCGTGACCGTGAACCGCTTCTGGCAGCAGTTTTTCGGCGTGGGCCTGGTGAAGACCAGCTACGATTTCGGTTCGCAAGGCGAGGCGCCCAGCCACCCGGAATTGCTCGACTGGCTGGCCGTTTCCTTCCGCGAGAGCGGCTGGAAGGTGAAGGACCTGGTGCGGCTCATGCTCACGTCGGCCACCTTCCGCCAGTCGTCGCGGGTCACGCCCGAGCTGGCCGGCCCGCGATCCGGAGAACCGGCTCTACGCCCGCGGGCCGCGATTCCGCCTGGACGCCGAGCAGCTTCGCGACAACGCGCTGTTCGTCAGCGGCCTGATGAACCTCGCCATGGGCGGCCGTGGGTCGAACCCCTACCAACCGCCGAACATCTGGGAGCCGGTCGGCTTCGTCGGCTCGAACACGGCCAACTACACGCAGGACCACGGCCCGGCCTTGTACCGCCGCAGCGTTTACGTCTTCCTCAAGCGGACGGCCCCGCCGCCGTTCATGGCAACTTTCGACGCGCCCAGCCGGGAGTCGTTCTGCACGCTCCGCGATCGCAGCAATACGCCCTTGCAGGCCCTGCAACTGATGAACGACGTGCAGCAGTTCGAGGCCGCGCGGGTCCTGGCCCAACGCCTGATGACCGAAGGCGGTTCCCAGACCCGCGATCGAATCGTGCTGGGCTATCGGATCGTCTTGGCCCGCCGCCCCGCGACGGAAGAGATCGAGATCGCGAAGAAGATGTTGGAAAAACTCCGCGATAAGTATCAAAAGCACCCCGAGGCCGCGCGGCAAGTGATCCGTGCCGGGGAATCCTCGGTAAAGCCAGGGCTGCCGGAACCGGAATTGGCGGCCTACACGCTCTTGGCGAACCTTCTGCTGAACCTCGATGAAACCGTGATGAGGAACTGACATGAACCCCCTCGACGACTTTCGATTGCTTCAGACCCGCCGGGCGTTTTTGGGCGGCTGCGGCCTGCAGGCGGGCGGCGCGGCCCTGGCCATGCTTATGGGCCAGGCGTCGACCGGCCATGCGGCGGCCACGGTCGACCGGGCCTACCCGCCGCTGCCGGGCTTGCCGCACTTCCCGCCCAAGGCGAAGGCCCTGATCTACCTGCACATGAACGGCGGCCCCTCGCAGCTCGACCTCTGGGACTTCTAAGCCCAAGCTTGCTGACTTCTTCGACAAGGAACTGCCCGACAGCGTCCGCAACGGGCAGCGGATCACGACCATGACCAGCGGCCAGACGCGGTTCCCTGTCGCCCCCTCGAAGTTCAAATTCGCCCGGCATGGCCGATGCGGCATGTGGGTCAGCGAGCTGCTGCCGCACACGGCCAAAGTCGTCGATGAAATCGCCCTGGTGAAAACCGTGCACACCAACGCCATCAACCACGATCCAGCCTGCACATTCGTGATGACCGGTAGCGAGGTCCCGGGAAAGGCCAGCATCGGTTCGTGGCTGGCCTATGGGCTGGGCAGCGAGAGCAATAACCTGCCCGCCTTTGTAGTTTTCACGCCGCGGTTTCCGGCGAGCGGCAACGGCCAGGCCCTCTTCACGCGGATGTGGGGCAGCGGGTTTCTCGCCTGCCAAGTTCAACGGCGTGGCCCTGCGGGGCAGCGGCGATCCAGTGCTCTATGTGCAGAATCCGCCGGGCGTGGAGGCCAGCGACCGCCGCGTCATGCTCGACGCCCTGGACGCCTTGAACCAGCGGAACTACGAGAGATTTGGCGATCCGGACACGCAGACCCGAATCGCCCAGTACGAGATGGCCTTCCGCATGCAAAGCTCGGTGCCTGAGCTGGTTGATTTTTCCAAGGAGCCCCAGCACGTACTGGATCTCTATGGGCCGGCCGTGAAATCGCCGGGCAGTTTCGCGCACAGCGCCCTGATGGCCCGGCGCCTCGTGGAGCGGGGCGTGCGGGTCGTGCAGATCCTGCACCGCGGCTGGGACCAGCACGCCACCTTGCCGATGGCCCTGACGAACCAATGCCTGGACACGGACCAGGCCACGGCGGCCTTGATTCTCGACCTGAAGCAGCGCGGCCTGCTCGACGAGCACGCTGGTTGTCTGGGGCGGCGAGTTCGGCCGCACGGTCTATTCGCAGGGCACGCTGACGCACGAGGACTACGGCCGCGATCACCATCCCCGCAACTTCTGCATGTGGCTGGCCGGCGGCGGCATCAGCGGCGGCATAGTCCACGGCGAGACCGACGACTTCAGCTACAACGTCGTGGAGAACCCGGTGCACGTGAACGATCTGAACGCCACGATCTTGCACTGCCTGGGCATCGATAACGAGCGACTGACCTTCAAGTTCCAGGGGCTCGACCAGCGACTCACGGGGGTGGAAAACGCCCGACCCGTGCAGGCGGTTTTGGCCTGAGGCAAGAACATGATGCATCGATTTTTCTTGTTCGCCGCACTCGTTCTGGCCGTCGCCGCGGCCCGGGGCCAGAAACCTGAGCGCGTGGAGGTGTCCGGGCCGCGGATACCGCTGGGCGAGATTCCCAAATTGACCGTGACCTTCAGCAACCTGAGGGTCAACGAGAAGCCGGTGAAAGTGGCCTGGGCCGACGCGGTTTACCCGAAGAACGTGCCCGACTACGCCGACGTGACCAACGCCACCGACGCGTTGGTCGTCAAGGTCGGCCAGTCCGTGGAGAATCGGAAAGCGCGGAGGGCGCGGCTGATGGGGCCACGTGAGACATCCCCATGAACGCCGAACTTCTCCGCGCCGTCGATCTTGCCTTGGAAGGCCAATGGGACGCATCCCACGGCATCGTGCAACAGTACGAAGACCGCAGCGCCAGTTGGATCCACGCGGTGCTCCACAAAATCGAAGGCGACCGCGGCAATAGCATGTACTGGTACCACCGAGCCGGCAAGTCCGAGTTCGCCGACCACGAGCCGACGGCCGAGTTGAAGATGATCCGCGCGGAACTGGAGTGAGGCGATGCTGCCGTGTGCAGGCATGCCATTGGTCTCCTTAGCTTTGCACTCCACTTCCAACGGATACCTCTATTCTACGCTCAAGCTGTCGTCGGTCTCAAGCCCGGCACGTGCGGATCTTCACGCACTTGACGCACGGTTGCACTAACCCGGCCCGCTCCTCTTTTCGTGGCCGGCCGATTGCGGTACACTTGATACTTGGCTTTACCACCTTCGCCGACCATTACCATGATCCTGCTGATCGATAACTACGACTCGTTCACCTACAACCTCGTCCAGCGGCTGGGCGAAATCGATCCCACCCTCGATCTCGAAGTGCATCGCAACGACCAGATCACGCTCGACCGGATCGCGGCCCTGGAGCCGTCGCACCTGATTATTTCGCCCGGCCCTTGCACACCGGACGAGGCGGGCGTCTCCCTGGCCTGCGTGCGGCGTTTCGCCGGCAAGATTCCGCTCTTGGGCGTCTGCCTCGGGCACCAGTCGATCGGCCAGGCCTACGGCGGCAAGATCGTCCGCGCTGTGCGGTTAATGCACGGCAAGACCGATATGATCCAGCACAACGGCCGGGGACTGTACGAAGGGCTTCCCAATCCGTTCGAGGCCACGCGTTACCACAGCCTGGTGATTCAGCCCGACACGCTTAGCGACGAGTTCACCGTGACGGCCTGGAGCAACGCCCCCGACGGCACGCTGGAGATCATGGGCATCGAGCACAAACGCGATCCAGTGTTCGGCGTGCAGTATCACCCCGAGAGCTTTCTGACGAGTTGCGGCACGAAGATCCTGGAGCGGTTTTTGGCGGTCGGGGCATGCGCGGCAGGATGACCAGTCCGAAATCCGGATTGTGGGTGCTTATCGACAGGATGTTTTCCCGCCTCCGAGACTGGCAGCGTTCGACATTTGGCCAGGCCGCCATCGGTGCGGTGCTGCTCTGGTCCGCGTTGCCGCCGCTAGACCTCTGGCTGCTGGCCTGGATCGCGCCTGTGTGGTGGGTGCGGCTGATCCGCGCCGAAAAGCTGCCGCCGCTATTGCTTGGCGATCGGCCGCCGCGGCCCCGGCCCTGGCTGTTGTTGGCGGCGGCCGTGCTCTACTTCCTCGTCGGACTGGCCGTCAATGCCTGGTTCCATTCCATGGACTACCGCAACTACTGGCTGGCGGACGCCGTCTATTGGCTCGGACTAGGGATCCTCTTTCTGGCGGCCGCACGACTTTGGGCCGCCCGTCCCTATTTATCGCTGTGGCTTGCCGGCATGTTCCTCTGGCTGGCGGTCGTGCAGTGGATCCGCTTGCCGTATTGGGCCGTCGGCTTCGGTTGGCTGGCCTTGGGCATCTATTTCGGCTGCTACCTGCCGGTCTTCATCGGTCTCTCGCGGTTCGGCGTTCACGTCTTGCGGCTGCCCGTCATCCTCGTGGCGCCGCTCGTCTACACTGGGCTGGAACTGGCCCAGGGCCATCTGCTCACCGGCATGACGATGGGCTGCCTCGAGCACTCGCAATATCGCGGGACGATGCTGATCCAGATCAGCGACCTGACCGGTTGCTACGGCGTGACGTTCCTCATGATTTTCGTGGCCGCTTGCCTGGCCCGCATGATACCTTGCGAAACGCCGGTTTCTTCTTCGCGCGGGTGGACCTGGTGGCCGGCATTCGCCGCGGTGGGGCTGCTGGCGGCCGTGCTGGGCTACGGCCGATTCCGCATGACAGACGAGAAAACCGAGCCGGGCTTGAGCGTCGCCTTGGTCCAAGGCTCGGTCGATGTTCGCCTGGATTGTCCGGCCGATATCCGTGAGACCACCCACGCGCTTTATCACCAACTCACATGCGACGCGATCCGCGATGCAAACCAACGGTCTCAACGCATCGATTTGATCGTCTGGCCGGAAACCGTCTTCGGCCGCCAGCCCTGGGTGATGGGCGACGACGACGCGATGGTTCCGCCCGAGCTCGGCGAGCTGTCGCCGCAGCAGTTCCGCGCGCGGCTCGGTCGTGTGCGGACCGAAACCTGCCAGGAGATGACCGACGAGGCCCGCCTATTCGGGCTGCCGATGCTCGTGGGCGTCGATCGCATGCACTTCGGCGCGCGGGGCCGCACGGTGTACAACACGGCCGTGCTGATTACGCCCGACAAACGCTGGTGCGATCCGGCCTCTGTCGAAAATTCCTACTACGACAAGACGCACCTGGTTCCCTTCGGCGAGTTCATGCCCTTTGCCGATAGCATTCCGTGGCTGAAAAACCTCTCGCCGCTGGGGTCGGGCAGCAGTTGGGGTGCGCGGCCCAAGTTCTTCATGGTCAAGGGCGTTTGCCTGGCCCCGAATATCTGCTACGAAACCGTGATGCCGCACGTGATCCGCGACCAACTGGAGGCCTTGCGGGAGGCGGGGCACGATCCGCAAATTCTGGTCAACGTGACCAACGACGGCTGGTTCTGGGGTTCGGCCGAACTGGAACAGCACTTGGCCTGCGGCGTGTTTCGCGCGGTCGAAGCCCGGCGTCCGCTGGTGATTGCGGCAAACACGGGCATCTCGGCCTCGATCGACGGCGATGGCCGCATTCTGGCCGAGGGACCAGTGCGGCACGAGAAGACGATCCTCGCCGACGTCCGCCTCGACCGTCGCGAAAGCTGGTACTCGCGACACGGCGATTGGTTCGCCGGCTCGTGCCTGACGGGAGTCGTGCTATTGGCCGTGGGGAGCGTGATTGGTCGGAAAAAGTCGCAGCGCTAGGCTGGAACAAGTTTGCGCAGTTTCGGCAAGGGATGCTCGTATTCTGCCGGAACTGCGCAAGCTCGTTCCAGCCTGCGCTTCACCGGTACTGCTGCACTGGAAATATACCTATCAGCGCAACGCCATGGAAACAAGACATAGCCAATCGCGAGCGATATAAATGAGCACTTCACACGCATCCTCACCGCCGCTCGACATGGCGGATGATTGTATCCTGGCAGTGCATGGCGGGGCGGGTGTGCTTTCGCGAGAATTGACGGCCATTAACCATCAGGCGGCCCGTCGCGAGGCACTCGAAACCGCGTTGCGGGCCGGATTTGCGGTATTGATCCGGGGCGGCGCAAGTAGCCTGGACGCGGTTCTCGCGGCCATCTGTTCGCTGGAGGACTCGCCGCTGTTCAGTGCGGGCAAAGGAGCCGCTTTTACCCGTGATGGCCGCATTGAACTCGACGCCGCTGTGATGGATGGTTCTACTCGCAAGGCCGGCGCGGTGGCCGGTGTGACAACGGTCAAGAACCCCATCGTGGCAGCACGATTGGTGATGGAGCAGTCGCCGCACGTGCTCATTACCGGGCCGGCTGCCGATGCTTTCTCCCGCGCACACGGGGCAGAGATTGTCGCGCCGGATTACTTCCATACGGAGTTTCGCTGGAAGTTGCTCCAAGATGAGCTTCGCAGAAATGCAGGGACCATTGACGCATGTCCCGAGTCTCGCTTTGGAACAGTCGGCTGCGTGGCTCTCGACGGCAACGGCAATCTGGCGGCCGGCACTTCGACGGGTGGCACAACCGCCAAAATGTCCGGTCGCGTCGGCGATTCGCCGATAATCGGCAGCGGCACCTTCGCCGATAACGCCAGTTGCGCCGTCTCTGCCACCGGCGATGGCGAGTATTTTCTTCGTGCTGTGGCCGCCCACGACATCGCCGCGCTGGTCCAGTACAAGGAACTAACCGTCGCCCAGGCGAGCCGCATCGTGATTCACGAAAAAATCAAGCCTGCCGGAGGAGAGGGCGGCGTGATTGTGCTCGATCGGCACGGCAACCTCGCCATGACCTACAGCAGTGAGGGCATGTACCGCGGTTATGCGACCCGCGACGGCACAATTCGCGTCGCGATCTACGACTGCTGAGTGTTTACCAGATCCTCACCCGCTGCTCCGGCGGCAGATACATCTTGTCGCCCGCCTTGACGCCGAAGGCCGTATAGAACGCCGGCACGTTGCGGACCGTGCCGTCGACCCGGTACTCGGCCGGAGCGTGCGGATCGGTGATCAGGCGGTTCTCGAGATCGGCCTCGCGGTGCTTCCGCCGCCAGACCTGGGCCCAGCCGTAGAAGAACCGTTGGTCGCCCGTCATGCCGTCGATCACCGGCGGCTCCTTGCCGCCCAGCGAGAGGCGATAGGCGTCGTAGGCGATGGTCAGGCCGGAGAGGTCGCCGATGTTCTCGCCCAGCGTCAGCCGCCCGTTGACCTTGAAGCCGGGGTAGGGCTCGAACTCGTCGAACTGCGCGACCAGCATGTCGCCCCGCTTGTCGAATTCTGCGCGGTCGGCCGGGGTCCACCACTGGTGCAGATTGCCCGCCCCGTCCCACTTCGAGCCCTGGTCGTCAAAGCCGTGCCCGGTCTCATGGCCGATCACGGCACCGATGCCGCCGTAGTTCGCGGCATCGTCGGCGGCCAGGTTGAAGAAGGGAGGCTGCAGGATCGCGGCAGGAAAGACGATCTCGTTCCGCGTCGGATCGTAGTAGGCATTGACGGTCTGCGGCGTCATGTGCCACTCGTCGCGATCGACCGGCTTGGGAAACTTCTCCAGGTCGCGGTTCCATTCGTAGATCGCGTGACGATCGATGTTGCCCACCAGGTCGTCGCGGCGTATATCCAGCGCCGAATAGTCGCGCCATTTCTTCGGATAACCGATCTTGGGCGTGAACGCGGCCAGCTTTGCCAGGGCCTTCTCCTTGGTGGCCGGACTCATCCAATCGAGTTTTTCGAATCGCCGCCGATAGGACTCCAGGACGTTTTTGACCATCTGATCCATCCGCTGCTTGGCCTCGGGCGGAAAACGCTTCTCGACATAGAGCTTGCCCACCGCTTCGCCCAGGATGCCTTGCACGACGGCCACGCCCCGCTTCCATCGCACGCGGTTTTCCGGCACACCGCGGAGCGTCGTGCCATAGAAGGCGAAGTTGGCGTCCACGATCTCCTTGTTCAGAAAGCTCGCGTAGCGATTGACGACATGGAACTTCAGCCAGGCCTTCCAGTCGGCCAGCGGAATCTCGTCGAGCAGCTTGGCCATCGCCGCCAGGTACGAGGGCTGGGCCACGTCGACCTCCTTGACGTCCTTGAAGCCGAGCGTCTGGAAATACAACTGCCAATCGAAGCCCGGCGTGAGCTTGACCAGTTCGGCATAGCTCAGCTTGTTGTAAATCTTGTCGACGTTGCGGTTCTCGACCTTGGACCATTGGACCTTGGCAATGCGGGTTTCCAGGGCTACGATCTTGGCGGCGGCTTCCTTGCCTGCCTCCCCCGTCTCGATCTTGGCCAGGTTCAGCAATCGCCCGACATAGGCCTCGTAGGCCGCCAGCTTTGCCTTGAACTTGGCGTCCAGGTAGTAATCGCGGTCGGGCAGGCCCAAACCCGGCTGGCCGATACCGATCATGTGCCGATCGGAATGCTTGGGGTCGGTGTCGACGCCGCAGCCCAGGGGGCCACCGATGCCGAATTTCGCCAACTCGGCCACGGTGCGGACCAGGTCGGCCTTGGTCTTGATGGCGTCCACAGCCGCCAGGTGGGCGGCGATCGGCTCGATGCCGAGCTTCTCCGCCCGGGCTTCGTCCATGAACGAGGCGTACAGATCGCCCACCTTCTGCCGCTCCGAGCCGGGCGGATTGTCCTTGGCGGCAACGCAACTCTCAATGATCTCGCGGACGTCTTTTTCCGAGTTGTCGGCCAGCATCGTGAAGATTCCGTAGTCCGAGTGGTCGGCGGGAATCTCGGTCTTGGCGAGCCAGGCGCCGTTCACGGCCAGAAACAAGTCATCTTGAGGCCGCACCGCCTTGTCGAAGCCCGTCACGTCGATGCCGCTGGCCAACGAGGCGGCCTGGGGCACGATCACCGCCGGCCGGCTTCGCCGCCGCCGTAGGCCGATTCTCAGGCCGGGCAAATCCGCAGCACCGGCAGGAAGCGCCGCGTCGAGGAGTGCTGCTAATAAAACGGTGCAGATGAGCCATTTCCGGGAGGTTGTCATGAAGGGTTCTCGTGTGAGGCGGGGGTGGGAAAACGGGAAGTACGAATTATTGCCGTCGGCGGAACAATCGGCAAGGGTTTGGCGGCGGAAGATCCGCCCACTAACCCGAAGCGCAAGCGAAAGGCGTACCTCGGCGACGGCAAACACGTACTTCAAACACCTCGCACCTCGCACCTCGCAACCGGGGGTTTGCATTCTTGCCATGGGCCGATTAAACTGACAGGGGGGTAACGCTCTCCTTATGAATTGGTTTCCGCCGAGTCTCTCTATACTGCGAAAGCACCGCATGAAATATTCCGCAATCCGCACACTCGCTTGCACAACGGCCTGCATTCTAGGTCTGCTGACGATCTCCGCTCTCGCCGATGACGGCAGTCTTTCGCCAAAGGAGCTGGCGACCCTCCGCTCGTCGTTCCGCATGGATGTCCACACCCGGGCGATGTACAACGCCGTCACCGCCAGCGGCATTGCCCCGCTGACCCTGAACCGCGAAATGGTGCGGAACCACAACGACCTGTTCAGCAACAAGATCAAGACCAGCACGGTCACCAGCCAGCTCGCCTCGGGAAGGTGCTGGCTCTTTGCCGGCCTGAACGTGCTGCGTCCCGACCTCGTGCGGAAGCACAATTTGGGAAAATTCGAGCTCTCGCAGAGCTATCTGGCCTTCTGGGACAAACTGGAAAAGGCCAACTGCTTTCTCGAAGACGTTATTGAGCTGGCCGATCGCGACACGCTCGACCGCGACGTGCAGGTGGTTCTCACCCGGGCGGGCATGGACGACGGCTGGTGGGAGTACGTGACGGCCCTGATCGACAAGTACGGGGTCGTTCCCCAGGAGATCATGCCCGAGACCCATAGCACGTCGAACACCGCGGCGATGAACGCCGAGCTCCGCCGCAAGCTCAAGGCGGAAGCCGTGCGGTTTCGCCAGCTCAAGAAGGACGGGACCTCGCTGCCCGAATTGCGGGCCGAGAAAGACCGGGTCCTCGCCGAGATCTACCGCATCCTCGTCATCAACATGGGTGAGCCGCCGGCGAAGTTCTCGTGGCGCTTCGAAGACAAGGATTCCAAGCTCAGTGCGGCAAAGACCTACACGCCGCAATCGTTCTGGAAGGAGTGGGTGGGCGGCGCCAGCTTCCGCGACTACGTGCAGTTGGCCAACGTGCCCGGCCAGGAGTACGGCAAGCTGTACGAGGTCACTCACTCCCGCAATATCTTGGGGACGCAAGACGTCCGCTATTTGAACGTCAAGATCGAGGAGTTGAAGGACGCGGCCCTGAAGTCGATCCTCGACAAGCAGCCGGTTTGGTTCTCGGCCGACGTGACCAAGGACCAGGACACCGTTCGCGGCATCATGGAGGTGGGAATCCACGACTACGCCTCGATCTTCGGTGCGACGGGCAAACTGACAAAGGCCGAGGTCTGGTCGTACTACGAGGGCAGCCCGAACCACGCCATGGTCCTGATGGGCGTCGATCTGGCGGACAAGAAGCCGGTCAAGTGGCTGGTGGAGAACAGTTGGGGCAAGGAACGGGGCCACGAGGGTTATTGGTCGCTCTATGACAACTGGTTCAATGAGAACCTGTACACGATCGTTGTGAAGAAGACCTACGTCCCCAAGGACTTGTTGAAGTTGTTGGAGCAGAAGCCTATCGTCTTGCCGCGGTGGCATCCCATGGCGCAGCTCAGCGACTAAGGCAGAGCGAAGAACTAGCGTTGACAGGCCGTAGTGCCGTAATGGCCAATCTGTGACATTATCTATATCTATGAAATGGACCACTAAGGCATCGACTGGGATCAATGGATAATTTTTCGATTGCGATCGATATCGGCGCGGGCCTCGGGGTGAAGATCGGCGTTTTCGCCGACCCGCACACTCAGATCGACGAAGGGCTGCTGCGCTGTGGGGAATATGCCAACGATTTCAACAGTTTCCTCGCCGCGCTGCTGGGCCGACTCGGTGAGCTGCTCGAGAAAAACGGCCTGAACTTAAAGAGGGCCCGGGCGATCGGCATCGCCTCGCCGGGGTTGTTTCGTTCCGACGGAAGTTACCTGCTGGCCGCCAACCTGCCTTTCCTCTCCGGCTCGAACCTCAAATGCCGCATCGCCCAGGAGACCGGGCGGCCGACGGCAATCGACAACGACGCCAACCTGGGTGGACTGGCCGAGTGGTCGATCGTCCGCACCAACCTGCTCTACTGGGTCTTCGGCGGCGGCTGGGGCGGGGCCTGGATCGACAAATCGGGCCAGGTCCGGTTTCCCGCTGTCGATTGGGACGGCGACGACCGCAAGCTTCACTACACCAACGAACCGGGCTACGCCATTCCCCTCGATAAATTGATGCTCAAGGCCCTATTCTACCAGTACGGCGCGTCGTTCGACCGCTTCGAGCAGATCGCCGCAGACGACTTCGGTCAGGCCCACGGCAAGTTGACCGGCCCGGCCGGCGATCCCGACTCGATCCGCGCCGAAGTGATCCTCTCGGGGCCAGGCCGCTGCCGGCTGTTTCGGGCGGTGGTGGGCGACGACGACTTCTACGAGCGATTCCTCGACATCCACGAGACAAGGCAGATGACGGATCCCTCGATCGCCGGCCAGCACATCAGCAAGCTAAGCAATATGCGTGTGGAGGCGGCGGTGAACACGGACCGCCTGTTCGGCCGCCTGCTGGCCGAGGCGGCCTCGATCATGTACCGGCAGGCCCGCCGCGACGGCCTGCCCGAAGGCGTGCCGATCTGCCTGGGCGGCAAGCCGTCCTACGCGCTGCCCTACTTTGGCCCGTCCGCCCAGCGGCGATTGGGAGCGGCGGGGATCATGAGCTACCTGCGGCCCTCGGTGATCGACGAGCGAGGGCTGAACGCCAATCTGGTGGGTGCCGCGGTGCTGGCGGAGAAAGTGGCGCAAGAGCTATAAGTGGAGGACATTCCATGAATCGACTATTTCTTATTCTCACCAGCCTGCTCGCCATCGGTTCTGCGTCAGTTTTTGCCGCCGGCCCTGAAAAGCGGCCTACGAAGATTTGGAACCGAGAAGGGCCGCTTGGCGAGACGCCGAAGCGCATCACCGATGCCTTCCCCTTGTCGGATCAGGAGAACAAGGGCGGCTGGGTCAAGTTTGAGCCTCTGAGCGACGAATTCGAGGGCAGGGAACTCGACCGCAGCAAGTGGAAGTTGGGGATCGGCGGCTGGAAGGGGCGGCAGCCCGGCTTGTTCAGCGACAAGAACGTAACCGTATCGGACGGCAAACTCCACCTGACCATGCGGAAGGAGAAGTTGCCTCCCGAAGCGGAAAAGCAGGGCTACCACGACTACACGTCGGCCGCGCTGCATTCCAAGACTCCCGCCAGCTACGGTTACTACGAGGTCAAGGCCAGGCCAATGGACTCGGGGGGCTCAAGTTCGTTCTGGTTCTACGACGAAGGGAAGTCCGACTGGCGAACGGAGATCGACGTCTTTGAGATCGGCGGCAAGGCCAAGGGTTTCGAGCGGAAGCTCAACATTACCCTCCATGTCTGGCAGACGCCGCAGGAGAAGACGCATTGGCAGGTGGGCGGGGTGTGGCTTTCCCCCTGGCGACTGGCCGACGATTACCACGTCTACGGCTTTGACTGGGGCAAGGAAGAACTCAAATTCTTTGTCGATGGCGTTGCCGTGCGGACGGTGGAAAACACGCATTGGCGGCAGCCGCTTCTCTTGACATTCGACAGCGAGACGATGCCCGAGTGGATGGGGATGCCCCAAGACAAGGACTTGCCCTCCACGTTCAGCGTGGAATACGTGCGGGCGTGGAAGAAGAAGTAGGAACGGCGATGCCCGACGACCACGGGCCGAGCGTGAGTTCTTAGAATTTGTCGGCGTTTGCCCTTTTGCAAGCGCGGCCGGCAACAGTTGTGCGAATCACCGCCGTTTACTTATCATGGCAACGCACCTTTTCCGTCGCACGGTGCATTAGCGCGCGCTACTGAAGATGCTCGACGTCGCAAAGAAACGTGTACCAGGCCAGCCGGCCGTAGACGGCCGAGCAGGCCTCATAGCGGTCGAAATCATGCTTCCTTCCCACCTCGCACGACACTTCGACCACGTCGAGCTTGCCCCCAACCGTATCGGGTGGACCGACATATCCAAGGGCCGGCGGCCCGTGCGGACCATAGAGCCGCGAGTACCACTTCAAAACCCGGTCGGTGTCGTTGACGGTAACGAGCATGCGTTGGACCTGCAACGTCGCCAGACTGCGAGAACAACAGCGTGAAAGGGCATCGAAGTCCATCGCCGGCGCCAACAGCATGACGCGGATGGGCGGCAGCCCGCCGTTGTTCCAGACGGCAAATTCACCGGGCGGCAGGCTGCGGCCACCCACTGCTCCCCCTGCCAACAACTCCAAGGCACCGCTCATCACCTGACAGCCCATGCTGAAGGCCACGAGGCCCAGCGGCGTGCCCTTGGGCAGTTGGGGTAGTACCCGCGCAAGGTAATAGGCTTCGGCATCGCTACGGCAGAACTTGCTCTGGATGTCGGCGCGAAGCCGACCAGGCTCGCGATCCGCGGGCCAGGACCAGACGATCAAGCGGAAGGGCCGGCCGCAGGCCTGCTGCTCGATCAACGAGCGAAATGAGTTGCCGTGCCGCACCGCCCAGTCGGCGTCGGTGCCATAGCCGTGGACGAGCACGGTTGTGGGTATGCCCGGCGTGGCCGAGGCATGAAAGGCCACGGCGTCGGAGGCCTGCCATTGGCCGCAGTTGCACGATGGGTCAAGCCGCCAATACCTGATTTGTGCCAACCCCGCCTCCAAGTCGCCGCAGCCGCGCGCGCAACGGGTATCGATCAGCCAGACCTCGCTGGCAGGTGTCGAGACGAGGGCCTTCTCCGCCGCGGTCGCCCAGGGCGTGGCAGGGGCAAGACATAGGCACACGGCAAGGACCAAGATCGGGGAGATTCGCGGCATGGCAGCACTTTCCTTTCGCGACAGGCATTTCCTGGAACGAAATCTTTACCCAAGTATACGTTGCCTTTTTAATCGTGCGTGGAGAAAAAGCAACCCCCACGATTTCGAAAAACCACGGTGCGGAGGTTGCACATCGCCAATCCTGGTGTAGAGTTTCCATGTCGAAAGGAAAAGAAAAGGAGCAAGTCATGCACAAACTATTCACAGTCACGGTGATGTTGGTACTGTTGGCGCCGGCCATCGGTTGCGAGTCGTGCTTGACTCGCGGCGAGCGGGTTCCGCCGGTCGCAACCTGCGCTCCGCCTTGCGAACCGGTTTGTCCGTCTGGGTGCGCTCCCGGCTGCGGCACGCCGGGCGGTTGCTCTAATTGTGGCCCGGTGGGCGGCGCGCCCGCCCTCATGCCCGGCCCAGGCTGATCGTAGCTCACAATCCAATACCCGGTGCGGCGAGGTTCGTCCGGGTCGGTTTCGCCATCCTGAACGAAGCCGACTCGGATGAACCGTTTTGCGTTTCTTGGCCAACGCTTGGACTTTTGGCTTTAACCGCTGGATGCTGGAAAGCCCGCCAAACCCCGAACTCCAACGGCAACTAGCTGGATGTCGGCCCCTGGTATTCCGGTTATAATCTTCACGATAACCCGAAGTAATACCCACCTTTCAGTGGGTGATAGGGAAGATTACCAGGAGCCTGCCGCGCATGACGGATGACTACGCCTCGGACGCCACCTTCGACCCCGGCCCCGACTACCGCTGGGAGGACGTTCCGGCCGACACGCCCACGGCGATCCTGGAGGCAATGGGCGGTCCCGAGGCCTATCGCGCTGCTGTGGGTCACGAGGCCGTCCGCGTGGTTCGTGCCGGCGTGGCCGTTCCCTGGTCCACGCCGGGCCAGATCATCCTTGAAGACGGCGCGCGGCGACCTGTCAGCGATGCGCTTCCCGCCGACCTGCCCTTGGGCTACCACGACTTTTTCCCTGCCACGGGCGATTGGTCGATGCGGATCATCGTCACCCCCTGGCGCTGCCTGGAGCCCTACCGGCGGAGCTGGGGCTGGACCGTGCAACTGCATAGTGCGCGGTCTCGGCAAAGCTGGGGTATTGGCGATCTGGCCGACCTGCGGCAGTTGGCCCAGTGGTCGAATGGGCTGGGGGCCGGCATACTGCTCGTCAACCCGCTGGGGCCGCCTGCCCCCGTTTTGCCGCAAGGAGCCAGCCCTTATTACCCCACTTCGCGGCGATTTTACAATCCGCTTTATCTCCGCGTGGAAAACGTGCCCGGCTGTCAGAAGTTGGGCTCGCAACTCGCCCTACTGGCCCGCGAGGCCCACGGGCTGAACGATCTGCCACGCTTGGACCGAGACCGGGTTTTCCAACTCAAGCAGCAGGCCCTGCGGGCGATTTGGGGCTTGGACACTCTTCCATCAGGGTCCGGAGAGGGCACGCGGAGGGTACCCGAGGACGAGCGCGACTTCGCCGCCTTTCGTCGCCGCCAAGGACTATCGCTGGAGCGTTTCGCCACGTTCTGCTGCCTGACCGAGCGGTTCGGCCCGGACTGGCGGGCATGGCCCCAGGAATATCGCCGGCCCGGCAACGCTGCCGTGGCGGCCTTCGCCGCCGATCACGCCCGAGCCGTCGGCTACCATGCCTGGCTGCAATGGCTGTTGGACCGGCAGTTGGCCGAGGCCTCGCGGGAAATCTCCATTTTGCAGGACCTGCCCATCGGCATGGATCCCGGCGGAGCCGACGCCTGGGAGTGGCAAGACCTGCTGGCCGACGGGATGGTCATCGGGGCCCCGCCCGACGCCTTCAATGCCGACGGCCAGGACTGGCAGTTGCCGCCGTTTGCCCCGGCGAAGCTCCGCGCGGCCGCCTATGGACCGTTCATCGAGACTATCCGTTCCACCCTGCGGCACGCCGGCGGGCTGCGGATCGACCACGTAATGGGACTGTTCCGTCTGTGGTGGATTCCCAATGGCCAGCATCCGCGGCAGGGATGGTACGTCCGCTATCCAGCCGACGACCTGCTGGGCATCGTGGCCCTGGAGAGTCATCGCGCGGGGGCTTTCATCGTCGGCGAGGACCTGGGCACGGTCGAGCCGGGCGTCCGCCAACGGCTGGCCCTGCGGCGGGTGCTGTCGTGCCGCCTGCTGTGGTTCGAGCGGGGTGAGCCGGCCGACTATCCCGAGTTGGCGATGGCCGCGGTCACCACGCACGACCTGCCCACGATCGCCGGCCTGTGGAGCGGGGCCGACGAGGCCGCGCAGCGCGCGATCGGTCTGACCGTGGGCGACGAGATGCGGCACCTCCGCGAGCACTCGCGCGGGCTGCTTGGCGTGCCGGACGAGGCGTCCGTAGAGGAGGTCGTCGAAGTGGCCTACCGCCGCTTGGGCCAGGCACCATCGCGAATCATCGCCGCCACGCTGGAAGACGCCCAGGCGACGCCGCTGCGGCCCAACATGCCCGGCACAATTCGCCAGTGGCCCAACTGGTCGCTGGCGCTGCCGCAGGACATCGAGACGATGATGAAAGCGGAGTTGCCGCGGCGGATTGCCGGGGCGCTGGCGAGGGGAAAGCAGGCCGTGAATGAATGATCAAGACTCTTCCTCGTCCCCAGCAGGAGACCACAATTCACGGAATCTATCGCGAACGCAGGGATTGAGCCGATCCGCGAACTCGACTTCGGCGCGAGGAGCGATTGGCAAAAAATGTGCCTACGCGGGCAAGCATAATCCCACATTGCCCGCGGGCGGTTTTGGCCGGTCTGCACACGCCGACTTTCTCCGTTTAATCCAGGCCTCATTCGTTAAGCCGCTTTGCTCTGCGATTGAGCTACCCCCGCATGATTTCGGCAAGAGCGGGGGACGGGAATTGCACCCGCACCAAACAGCATTGGAGTCCTGGAACTTGATTCGGCGATCGACGCCTATCCTGAGTCATCGAGTGATAGCTTGAACTTCTTTCGCCGGCCTCTGCCAGTTGGGCTACCCCGATCAACCTCGCGCTCCCTGGCCGCAGTCATCGACCGTGGCATCTCCAGTATCGGGGGCAGGACTCGAACCTGCCACATGCGGCGTTTGTTTAGTCTGAGCTTGAGCTTAAGCTTGCACTCTATGCTTCATTCTACTGCTTGCCGAAGACGTATTGCAACACCGCCGTCCCGATTTTCTTCAGCTCCACCTCGGTGTTGTTGGCTTCCTCGCGGGCGGCACTTTACGGCCTCTTGCAGCTTGCGGACACGATCGAGAAGCTCGTTTTTTTCCCCGCCGGAACCGCACCGCTGAATTTGACCGTGGTCCAATAGCCCACAACCACGTCCTCGGTATACGTCTCCACCTGGGCCGGATGCTCCTTCGTGGCCTCGGCCTTGACGTGGTTCTTCGAGGACCTTCTTGGTCTTCGTCGTCTGGTACGACTCCGAGACGTAATGGTCGACGTCGGGGCTATAGTTCCATGCCTCGCCCGGATCCAGCGTGGGCAGAGCTTCTCGACGAAGGTGTGAATGTCCACGAGTTGTTTCTCCAGGAATAGCAGTGTGGTAACCGGCACATCCTTGAGCACGGCCGCGCCGTCAACGACCACGTCGGCCTTTGCCAGGCAATTGCGGCGTAGTCCTGGGTCGCCACGACATCAAACAGCTCGGTCAGTGCGGCAACCACGCTGCCGGTGACGTCCCGGACTCTCTGCTGCACGAGTTTCTTTTCCGCGGGAAGCGGTTCGCCTTCGTCGTCCTTGGGTTTGTAGGTGCGGCTGATGCCGTCTAACAGGGCGGACTTCTGCAAGTTCTGGTAGGCCTCGTGTCGATCGTCTTGGCCGCCCGGCTTTTTTTGCCGGCGGCGATGGCGATGATTTGATTGAGCTTGGGCATGCTTGCACTCCTTAAGTGACGGGGCAATTCGCTGCCGGATGGAATGGACACAAATACCTGCGAAAGGGTTCAGGGGATTCGCAACCCGTCCACTGCCTCCAGTATAGTTCCTTGCATGCGTGACGTTGCAATTATGCGGGATGCGGGGCCTTGTCGTCATCTGGCTTTGTCAACTCTTCCAGCGCCGCCGCGAAGGCCCCGTAGGCCCCGGCGTCGAAAAGCACGAAACGCACCCGCTCGGGCTTGCCGTGCTGACGGAGGAAATCGATCGCCGTTTGCAAGGCCACGCGGGCCGCCTGGTCCATGGGGTACCCGTAGGCCCCGGTGCTCAGGGCCGGCAAGGCGAGGCTGCGGCAATTGTGCTCGACGGCCAACTCCAGCGAGCGGCGATAGGCTGCGGCCAGCAATTCGGCCTCGCCCTTCTGCCCGCCCCGCCAGCGCGGGCCGACCGCATGGATCACGTGGCGGGCCTTGAGGTTCCCTGCGGACGAGATCGCCGCCGAGCCAGTGGGGCAGCCGTCGGGATATTTGGCATCGGTCTCGGCCATGATCGCCGGCCCACCGCGGCGGTGGATCGCCCCGTCTACGCCGCCCCCACCCGCTAAATGGCTGTTGGCCGCGTTGACGATGGCATCGGTCTCTTGCTGGGTGATATCGCCTTGATGGAGTTCCAAGATCTGGCCGGAAATGATTCGCTGCATAACAGACTTCCTCAAAGTCTACGACCCCACCCGGTTTATCCGGGTTGTTGAAGCAGATTGACGGCTACAGGCGGCTGCCATTATATTCTTGCGACCCGGCCCGGTGCATCCGGGTGGTGAAGGTGATTGGCGGCCGTGAGGCTGACTGGCTTAGCCTTCAATCTTATTCACCTTCCCGGCGAGCTGGCAGGGGTCATTCACTCGTCAGGTCTTCGGCAAACGCCCGGGAGTTCAACTCGGCCCCGGTGGCATGCCGCGTCAGCTCGTTCCAGTCCATGGTGGAGGCGGGTTCGAACACTCGCTCCCGCATGAAGCGGCCCACGTTTGGCTCGCCCACATAAACCGTCGTCGCCGGGTCGGCCCCATGGAACACGTCGCGGGCGATGGCGTGGTGCACCTGCGAGGCGAACAACTGCCCCAGCATGTAGCTCTGGTAATACACCGGGTTGACGGCGATGTGGATCTTGCTGGCGTAGTCGGGCTCGTTCCGCCCTTCGGGTCGCTTGAGTTCCTGGTATTTCTCCACCAGGTCCCACCATACGCGGTTCAAGTCCTGATCGGGATTGTCGTACAGGGCCATCTCGAAGCGGAAGACCACCTGGCACCAGCGTGAAAAGATCAGCAACTCGTTGCGCTGCAACCGCCGCGACACCCGCGCGAACTTCTCCGCCTCAGGCACGTCGACGCCCATCGCCTGCAGCCAGCGAGCATTGCCGGCCAGTCGCTCGATCATCATGGCCACGCCCTCGGTAGTCAGGGCATGCGATTCCACCCGCAGCACGTAGGGAACACTCCGCGGGAGATTCTTCTCGTAGGCCGCATGGCCGCACTCGTGGAGCATCGTTGCCAGCCATTCCTTGCCCGGCACCACGTTGGCCAACACCCGCACATCGCCCTGGCGGTCCATATCCTGGCTGAAGGCGTGGGGGCACTTGCCGGGCTTTTCGAAGAGATCGCTGCGGGCCAGCACGTCGTCGATAGGCAGTCCAACCCCCGCATAGAACTTGCGAACCGTGGGGATGATGTCGATCGGTCGGTATATTGACTCGAGATTGCCGTAGATGGCCGGCGACTCCTGGAAGAACGGATCGTCGTAGTGCCACGGCCGCAAGACGTCGATGCCAATGCCGCAGCGCCGCGCCACCGCCGCGTCGATTTCGGCCTTGGCGGCGTGGAAAGGGCCGCGGGTCAGGGCGTCGAGATCGTCGAAGATTTTCAGCACCTGCGACTGGCTCAACTCCACCAGGGCGAGCTGCATGACTTGGAAGTTCTTGAATCCAAGCTGCCGGGCAGCCCGGTTCCGCAGATGGGCCAACTTGATGAGGTCCGGGGCCAGCAGCGGGCCCACGGCCTTGCTCGCCTCCCAGACCGCCCGCCGCCGGGCGGAGTCCTTCGATGTCCGCAAGACGTCGCGGACCTCGTTCTCCGTGAGCCGCTTGCCGCCGACTTCGGCACGGTACACGCCGTAGGCCTTTTCTACCGCGTTGGAGCGGGCTGCGATCTCCTTGATCAAGGCCGGATCGATCTGCTGGCCGAGGTACTGCAAATAAAGCACGGCGATCTGCCGGGCGACCAGCGGATCGCGGATCGGCTGCGCCTTGATGGCATTCAACTCGGCGAACGTTTGCCGGTTGGCCAGCAGCAGGTTGAGCCGGGTCTCGATCTCCTCCTTCTTGTGGAAGGCGGCGTCGCTGCCCGTGGTGTTGGCCTCCCACCAGCAGCGGTTCGACTCGATTTCCAGGGGACGGACCGTCGCCTCGTGCCGGGCGATGAACTGCCGGGCGCGGGCGTCGTTGTCCGCGGGCTTGGCGATAGTGGAATCCGTCATGTGCGCGCTGGCGATCTGGCTATCGGGCATTGCCGCGATCCTCCGGGCAACCGCTTCCAACTGCTCGTGGTCCGGCTGGCTCGGCCCCGGCCCCACCTTGCCGTTCGCTTGAGGCTTCAGCGGGCCCAACAGTTCCAGCAGGGCGGGCGCCGGCAGCAGTTCGGCGGTCTTGCCGGTCCGAGTGTTCTTGACTCGCACGACGAGCCTGTCGGCCGGCGTCCAATGCAGCGTTCGCTTTCCGGTGGTGGCCCCCGTCGCCGCCTGCATGCCGTCGAGGAAGCAGGCCTGCGGCGGCCGGGCCAGCGGTCCTTCGCAGGTGACGTCGACATCGAAGTAGCCCTTCGCCCCCACCGCGCGGAGTCCGAGCATGCCCATGCGGGCTCCAGCAACGACCGAAGGACCCAAATGGCCGTGAAGCTGCACGACCTGCGCCAGCCACTCAGGGTCGGAAGGTTGCCGCTGGTAATCGGGCACAGGAAGCCGGTCCTGCGCGACGGCAAGCAAGGGAAAAGCAAGGAGCCATATTATGGCAATCGAACGCTTCATAGTCGAGGTATTCCGTTTATGGGTTTCAAGGACTGTATATTCTATTCCGAGCCGCCGCTGACATCGTAGCGCCGGAACGCCCGGGCGACGAGCAGCACCACGCCCAGCGAGGGAAGAAGCAGCGTCAGCCAACCGGCAAGGCAAGCGGCAAGCAGGCTGCGGGTCACAAAATAAACGATTCCCGCCGGGATGGACGCCGCGGCTGCACACGCCCCGATCACGAAAAACTTGGTAACCATGAACAGCATCACGCGGCCCATCTTCAAGAACCCTTCGGAGCCCGTGACCACCGGCGGGGAAGGATAGAGCAGGAAAAGCAGGTTCTCCGTGCCGCAGAGAATCCAATTAAAGGGCATGATGAAAACGCCGGCGATGAGCATCTCGGCCGCGGCAGCCGGCAGGAGGATCGCCGTGGCGGCAAAGAGCGACCATTGCAGGAGGGTCAGGACCAGCACGAGCACCAGGGTCTGACCGCAGGCCATAGCCAGTGGACGGATGGGCAGTGACTTGAGGAGATCCATGCGCTCGTAGTCGGCGCGGAATCCCATGGGCGCCTGGGCCGAATAGAGAATGGTTACATAGGCGGCCATGCCGACGACCAGGTGCGGAAGAACTACCCCCATCGCGCCGTGCCGGCGGAAGCTGAATGCCATGGGCAGTCCCATGCAAGTCACGACAATCACCGCCATGAATATCGCCCCGCGGCTGCCACGGAGGGCCTGAAGCGATTGCCGCCAGATGATGGGCCCCGCGCCGCCCAACCACGGCGGATGCGGCAAAGGCGAACTGCGCAAGGGGCGCGACCGCGTCGCGGCAAGGCCGCCCTCGGCGGCGACCCGGCGTCTTAAAGCCTGCATGTGCCGGCTGACGCGGGCGGCCGTCTCCAGGTAATTGGCGTCCAGCCGGATGGCCAGTGCGTAGACGCCGACGACCATGGCCGCGCCCAGTGCCGCCCAGCCTAGCGCGTCGGGCGCCAACCGTTCGGCCGCGATGACCTTGGCAAAGACAACGAAGGGCGCCAGAGCGATCTCGGCGGCATAGGCGTGCCGTGCGTGTCGCAGGGCATCCAGCCAGTCGCCGTCGAGCCCTTGGCTTGCCGCTTGCCCAGCGCCGCCGCGGCGGCGGCGAGCACTGCGAACAGCAGCAACTTCCGCGCAGGGTGAAAGCCCGTTCGCCCACGGTCTGGGCAATGAGCTGGGCACACATGGTCATGCTGTTGATCATCAGCCAGGCCAGGAAGCAACCGACCACGGCTGCCGGCCAGGAGCGGATGTAGATTGCCAGCGACGTAGGGAAGAGCAAGGCGATGAAGACCGCCGCAGTGAAGTTGCCGAGGATCTTGTAAACCAGGATTTGGCGGCGCTGAAAGGGAGCGGGGAAGAGGAAATCGACGTCGCTGGGCGAGAAATAGAGTGCCCGCTCTCCCAGCGAGGTGACGACGTTGAGGACCACCATCACGAGCATCATCACCGGGAGCACCTCGCGGAAGCCCTCGGTGCTTCGCCCTGCCATCGACTGGCGGCCCAGCGTGAAGGCCATCACCAGGTTCGGGCCCAGCATCGCGCCGAAGACCAGCAACGTGAAGACCGCCAGCGCCGCGCCCTCGGCGACCTGAGCTTGCCGCCGATGGAGCGGAGACTGCCGCGGACCCGCAACCGGTATAATTTCCACAGCGCCGCGTGCATGGTCTATCCTACGACTCCGTGGCTTTGAAGAAAACCGCTTCCAGGGAACTTTCGCCTTCCAGGTCCGGATAGCGGGCGCGGGCCTCTTGCAGGGTTCCGTGAAACAGTCGCTGGCCGTGGTGTACGATCAGGAGGTCGGTGCAGAGGTCCTCGACCAGCGAGAGCAGATGGGAACTGATGACCACGGCCGCGCCGGCGGCCGCTTGCGCGGATGGAGTTCTTCAGCGTGCGGATGCCGCGGGGGTCGAGCCCGGTCAACGGTTCGTCGAAAAGGATTGCCGACGGCCGGTGCAGGTAGGCGCAGCAGATGGCCGCCTTCTGCCGCATTCCCCGCGACAGTTCCCGCGCCGCCGTATCCCGCTTGGGCGTCAGCTCGAATTGCTCCAGGAGCGCCGCGGCCGCAGCCGAGAAGTCGGGCACGCGATAGGCCGCCGCAATGAAGTCCAGATGCTCCCAGACCGTCAAGGAATCGAAAAGGTGAGGATCGTCCGGCACGAAGGCCAACTGCTGCTTGGCGGCAACGGCATCCTCCACGATGTCATGTCCGCCGATCAAAAGCCGTCCGCCGCTGGGTTGGAGGATACCGGCCATCGCGCGGAGCGTCGTAGTCTTCCCCGCCCCGTTGGGACCGAGCATGCCGAGGATCGACCCGGCGGCGACCTCGAACGAGAGATCCTGCACCGCCAGGGTCTCGCCGTAGCTTTTCGAGAAACCGGTTACGGAAATCATGCGTCCTGCCGTGGGAAAAACAGCCTACGAAACTGCTTCCAGGATACCATACAGGTTGCCGGGTCAACAACCGATCGAGCAGGTTGGCGCATCGATCCACAGAGAATACTGGACTCCTGCCGTGGAGCTGGGATTCGCACGATCCGGGCGACGGCTACCAATCCCAAGTTGCGGAACTGTTGCATCCCGTCGTCCCGCTCGACTTCCGCCCGCCGCTCGTGCAATATGCTCCGGTTCAGCCCGGCGTCCATCGAGGGATTGCATATTGCCGAGGATCGGTGCCTGAGTGAAACCTCGCTTAGACGACCTTCAGGCGCAGCGCCGACAAGTCCTCGTCCACCGAAATCATGGCCACCGCCTGCAGGCCGATCGTGCTGGCGTAGGTGGCGATGCTGTCGCGATTAATATCGGATTTCTGCTTCGAGGTTCCTTTGTGATAGGTAACCCACAACAGCCCCTTGGGGGTCAGCAGGGTCTTCAGGCGAGGCAACTGCTCTTCCATGTCCTTGTGCGAATCCACGAAAACCTGGATGAGGTCCACGGGTTCGGCGGCCTCTTTCAGGACGGTAACACCTTTGGGAATCTCTCCCAGCAAAGCCTTGTACCCTTTCGGCTGATTGACAAACCATACCTTCTGCCCGGGTTTGACGAGGAGTTTCTGAGCGACGGTTTTGTCCGACATGTGCGGGCTCCGTAGGGTTGGACCTTGAGCGCAGTATATAAACTACGCTCAAGGGCTGGCAAGGCCGCGTTTAGCAAATCGGCCATCCATGGATTGCAAACGCCCCCGCCGACCTCGTGTCGGTGGAGTGCAAGGCTGAACAGCTAGAGCAGGGCCACCGGATATCGTTTCGTTTTTTCCGCGGCCGCCGCCCGGACCGGAGGTCCGGGCGGCGGCCGCGGAAAAAACGAAACGTGCGTGCATGGAATCGTCCTAGCTGTTCAGCCTTGCGCTCCACCGACACGAGGTCGGCGGGGGCGATCTGCGTGGCGGTCACGGGGTGGCAGGCGTATAATGGCAATGTGAACTTGCTTCGGATTTGGGACTCCAAATTCTCCGTTTCCCTGAACCGTAATCCCATCCTTTCCTTCGTATGCCGCCGCCGCTTTTTGCCTTTGGATTCGAAAGCCTGCCCATGCTCGGCTGGTTGGCGGCGGCGGCGGCGCCGTGGCTGATCCACTTGCTCAGCCGGCGGAAATTCCGCGAGACGACCTGGGCTGCCATGGACTTCCTCCTGGCGGCCGTGCGGCGGCGAACGCGGCGGATACGCGTCGAACAATGGCTGCTGCTCCTGCTGCGAACCCTCGTCGTCGTCGTCCTGGTCACCGCCGTCGCCCAGCCCTACCTGCAACGGGCCGCACCCATCTTCAGCCCCCACGGCAACACCCATCGCGTGCTGGTGATCGACTCGTCGTATTCCATGGCCTACAAAACGGCCGGGCTGAGCCGCTTCGAGCAGGCCAAACAATGGGCGGCGAGGATCGTCGAGCAGTCGTCGCCCGGCGACGGCTTCACATTGGTACAAATGGCCGCACCGCCCCGGGCCATCGTGGCCACTCCGGGACTGGAAACGGGGCCGATCCTCGACGAGATCCGCAACCTCCCCCTGCTGCACAGCGCCGCGGATCTGCCCGCCACGCTGACCGAGGTCCGCAAGCTGCTGGACACCGCCCGCCGCGAAAGCCCGCGCCTGACGCGGCAGGAGGTCTATTTCTTCAGCGACCTGCAGCGCTCGACCTGGCTGCCAACGATGAGCGACGCGGCCCGCGCCGATTTCCGCAACCGCGCCGCCGCCCTGGCCAAGATCGCCCAACTGCAAGTCATCGATCTCAGCCAGCCTGGCGACGACAACCTGGCCGTCACGTCGCTGGACCTTCGCGACCCGGTGGCCCTGATCGGGCGAAGCGTCACGTTCGAGGCCGGCATCCGCGATTTCGGGCACGTGGCCCGGCAGCGGCAAGCCGTCGATCTGCTTGTGGACGGCCGACTTGCCGGGCGACAGTACGTCGATATTCCCGCGGGTGGCAAGGTGGTCGCCGGCTTTCGTCAGGCCTTCGAGTCGGCCGGCGACCATGCCGTCGAGGTCCGCCTGACGGGCGATGCCTTGAAGCCCGGCGACGTTCGCGGCGCCGCCGACGCCCTGGAGGTCGATAATCGCCGCTACTTGGCTGTGAAGGTCCGCCCCTCGCAGCGCGTGCTCTGCATCGATGGGCGGCCGGGGGGCGACCGGCGAAAGTCATCGGTCTACACCCTGGCCCTGGCGCTGGAGGCCCAGCGCGATCCCAACCGCCGTGCGCCGATCGACCTGGAAATCGCTCCGGAAACTGCCGTTGCCGAGCGCGACCTGCGGCCATACGACTGCGTCATGCTCTCGGACGTCGACCAGTTTACCGCCAGCGAAGCCCGACGCCTGGACGATTATTTGGCCCACGGCGGCAGCCTCGTGTTCTTCCTCGGCGACCGCGTTGTGGCCGAGAACTACAACCGCATGCTGGCGGGTGGGGCGTCCGAAGCGGGGCGGAAGATCCTGCCGGCGCGGCTGATCGCCGTTGCCAAGAATCCGGGCGACCGGATCGATCCACTGGACTACGCGCATCCGATCGTGCAGAAATACCGCGGCCAGGAGAAGGCGGGCCTGCTGGAATCGCCGGTCGGCAAGTATTACAAGGTCAAGCTCACCGGAGCAAACGCCCCCGAACCGAAGCGGGCCGCCGCCGACCAGGGCCCTCGATCGCCGGAAAAGGGCGGCAGTGCTGGCTCGGCAGCTCCGCTGTCTGCGCCCGCCGTGGTCGTCCTGGCGTTGAGCAATGGCGATCCCTTGATCGTGGCACAGCCGGTCCGCCGCGGCCGCGTGGTGCTGGTCACGACCGCGGCCGACATGACCTGGGGCCCGTCCGGACTGAGCTTGCCGCAGTGGAGCACGTACCCTGTGCTAGTGAAGGAAATCCTCGCCTGGTGTACGGCCGGGCAGGCTCAGCCGCGTAACATCGCGGTGGGTGATCCCTTGGAATCGGCCGTCGCAGCGACGCCGTCGCTGGGCACCGTGTCGATCGAGTGCCCCGACGGTCAGCGCCGCGCGGCGCCGTTAGAGGTTCAGGGCGACTACAGCACGTGGCGCTGCGACGATACAATCATCAGCGGCATTTACACAGCCTGGTTCGCGGCCCCCCTCTCGCAGAGTCAACTTTTCGCCGTCAACGTGCTGACCGCCGAAAGCGATCTGGCGACGATCTCCCGCGAAGAGCTGCAAAGCGAGGCATGGCCCGATGTGCCGCTGAACTACCAGACCGCCTGGCAGGGCGAAGGGGCGACCCTGCCCGCCGCCTTTCACCCGGCTGGCCAGTTGCACGTCTCCCTGCTCTATGCCGTGGTAGGGCTATTGATGGTCGAATCTCTGCTCGCCTGGCGATTTGGATACAATTCACGATGAGCGGCACGCTGCCTTCTTGGATGGAGCGCTGGTTTGGCCTGGCCAACGGACCGGGCATGGGTGTGGCCTGGCGGCTGGACTACTACTGGCCCTGGCCAACGTGGGCTACATTGCTGGGCGTGATTGTCCTGGTCGCGGCTATCGTGGGCATTTATCTTCGCGAGGGGCGCCAGGCCAGCCGAAGCTATCGCCTCGTCCTGGCCGCGATCCGCCTTGCCGCGGTGGCAATCGTGTTGGCAATGATCGCCCAAGTCGAGCTCTTTCTGCAAAGGACCGGCCTGCCGCTGGTCGTAGTGGTTATAGACGACACGCAGAGCATGAACACCGTCGATTCCTACGACAACGACCGCAAGTCGCTGGAAGACCGCGTGCGAAAGGCGCTCGTGATCAAGGCGGCGGAGAATTCCCCGGCCAAGACCACGGCGTCGCCCGGCGAGTCCGCGGCGGCGTCTGCCGCCCCGACCCTCTCTCGCTGGAACGTGGCGCGGACGCTCTTTGCCGAGAACAACGGCGCGCTGCTGGGCGCATTGGCCGATAGCCACAAGTTGCGATTCTATTACCTCAGCGAGCGGAAAGAGACCCGCCGTGCGGACGCTTTGGGCATTGCGGAGGAGCTGCGCGGGGCCGAGGCCAAGGGCACAAGCACTCGCCTAGGCGCGGCAATCCGCGGCGTGCTGGACGAATTCCGCGGCACCGCCCCGGTGGCCCTCGTGCTGGCCACCGACGGCATCAATACCGACGGGCCGGGGCTCTTGGATGGGGCCGGATACGCCCGCCGCCGAGGCGTGCCGCTGCTGTTCATCGGCCTGGGCAGCGATCGTCCCGCCCGCAGTCTGAAGCTCAGCGATCTGGAGGTGGAGGACGTCGTCTTCGTCAACGACCTGGTCCACTTCCGATTTAAGCTCACAGCCCCCGGTTTCGCCGGGAAAAAGGTCTCCATCGTGCTTCGTGAAACCCGATCGGGCGAGGTCGAGGATAAGGGCGAGGCCGTGGGCCGTCTCGAGGTGACGGTCGCCGCCGATGGCCGGCCCCAGGAGGTCGCAATGCCCTACCGCCCCGCGCGAACGGGCCAGTTCCGCTACACGATCGACGTGCAACCGCCGCCGGGCGACCATGAGTACATGGCGACTGCGCCCGCGAGCCGCCGCTGGCTCGTTCGATCCGCGTCCGCGCGGAGAAGATCCACGTGCTGCTCGTCGATGGCTCCCCGCGCTGGGAGTATCGTTTCCTCCGCAACCTGCTGAGCCGCGACAAGACGATCCGACTGGCGACTTTCCTGCAGGACGCCGACCTCGAAGCCGGGCAATCAAGCCAGCCCGTCGATGATGCGGAGAAGACCACCGCGCTGAAGATCTTTCCCGTTCGCCGCGAAGACCTGATGGCCTACGACGTAGTGATTTTCGGCGACGTCAATCCATCCTTGCTGAGCCCCGCGGCCCTGCAAAACCTGGCCGATTTTGCCGATCGACCGGATAGCGGCGGGGCCCTGGTGTTGATTGCCGGGCCAAACTTCATGCCGCAGGCCTATCGCAATACGCCGCTGGCCCGGATTATGCCCTTCGATCCGGCCAACGTCCGCAATCCGCGGCCCGGCGAGCCGCTCACCGAAGGCTTCGCCGTCCAGCCGACCGAGGCGGGGCTGGCCAGCCCGTCGTTGCAACTGGGCGATACACCGGAAGAGACGCGGGCCGTCTGGCAGAAGCTGCCGCCGCTCTACTGGATGAGCGAGGTCTCGGACTTGAAGCCGTCGGCGCGGGTGCTGGCCGACCGTCCCACGCGAGCCGCACCGGGAAATTCCGGGCTGGGCTCCCCGCGGAGCGAGGGAAGGCCGGGTGCCCCGGGACCGGACGGCATGCGGCTGCCGCTGATTGTCATGCATTACGTCGGCGGTGGAGGCAAGGTCCTCTTTCACGCCACGGACGAGACCTATCGCTGGCGGCGCCGGCTGGGAGACCTGTATTTCGCCCGCTACTGGATCCAGACGCTCCGCTTTCTCGCCCGCTCGAGGCTCTGCGAGGGCGATCGCTCGGTCCGCCTGGGCACGGATCGGGCCGAGTACGCACTGGGCGATCCGGTCCGCGTACAGGTTCAGTTCCACGACGATCGTCTGGTGCCTCTGGAGGACAACGGCGTGACCGTCGAGGTGGAGCACAGCGGGCGGCAGACGCAGAGCGTGCAACTCCGCCGCACGGAGGTCGGCCGCGGTCAATTCGAGGCCCTCGTGAGCAACCTGCCGCAGGGCGACTACCATGCCCGCTTGATCGCGCCTTCCTTGCCGGGGCGGGTGGCGGCGGCCGATTTTCGCGTCAATCCGCCGCAGACCGAATTGGCCCGCGCGGAGATCGATGCTGCCGCCATGCGCGAGGCCGCTCAGCTTACCAAGGGCGACTATCTCACTTACAAGGACGCCTCCCGTCTGATCGACGACCTGCCGGCCGGGCGACAGGTGCCGGTGGAGAGCCTGCCGCCGGTGCCGCTTTGGAACCGCTGGCCGCTACTTGCCCTGGCGCTGGGGCTGCTGATCGGCGAATGGCTGCTGCGGAAGCGAAAAGGGCTGGTGTAACGGATATTATCCATCTCCCTTGACTCACCACTCCCGCCGTGGCGGTGGCCGATCCGCGATGATCGCCGCGACAACTTTGCATCGCAAAGGTGGACTCAATCCTGGCCTGGCCAGCACGCGGTAGCCAGCCATCTCATTCACCGACCGCGACCCGCAAGTGCGTGTCCGGCCCAACGGTATTGGTGGGAGTTCGCGCACAGCCGGCACTTGGCTGTCATCGGCCGCGACGTTACGATAAGGGTTTGTCGAACCCGGCGGCAAGTCTTCTGACGCCGCCGTGGCGCGGCGAACCCCCATTTGGGCCACACATCCCCCAGTGCGGAGCATGGACAAAGTTTCCCTGATGCGGAACGTGTTGGCCCTGACGGCCCAATTCCTCAGCGGCGCCAGCGCACGGTGGATCGATTCACAGCCCGACACCTGCCAGCGGGTCTACTTCGCCAACCATACTAGCCACCTCGACGCCGTTGTGCTCTGGTCGGCGCTGCCGGCCAACGTGCGGGAACTGACCCGCCCGGTGGCCGCCAAGGACTACTGGATCAAGGGACGCATCCGCCACTACCTGGCGAGCGAGGTGTTCAACGCGATGTTGATCGACCGCACGGAGATCAAGGTGCACCAAAGCCCGATCGACCTGATGATCCGCGAAATCGGCCAGCGTTTCTCGCTGATCGTCTTTCCGGAGGGTGGGCGGGGCGACGGACAGGAAATCGGCGAGTTCAAGAGCGGCCTATATTACCTCAGCAAGAAGCGGCCCGACCTGGAGCTGATCCCCGTGTACATCGATAACATGAATCGCATCCTGCCCCGCGGCAAGTTCCTGCCCGTGCCGCTGTTGAGTTGCATCACTTTCGGTCCACCGATGTGGCTGGAGTCGGGCGAGTCGAAGGTCGAATTTCTCACCCGCGCGTGCAGCGCCCTGCGGCGGCTGAAGGAGCTCTAGGAAGCAACTCATGGCGGCGTGGGAACCGAGAACCCTGGGATTGGTGGGAGGCGTGCTGGTGTTGCTGGCCGCGGCGACGGTCGTGATCCGCGCCCTGCGGGCCCGCAACGACAGCGGCCTGAACACGGCCATCCTGGAGACCTTCCGCATGCGGGTGCATGCCTGGTGGGTACTCTGCTCCATCCTCGCGGCCACGTTCTTCATCGGCCAGACGGCCACGATCGTGCTCTCGGGCCTGGGAGCCTTCTGGGCCTTGCGAGAGTTCATCACGCTCACCCCCACGCGGCCTGGCGACCATCGCACGCTCTTCACGGTCTTCTTCGTCATCACGCCCTTGCAGTTCGTGCTCGTGGGCCTGCAAAGCTATCCGCTTTACAGCATCATGATCCCGGTCTACGCCTTCCTGATCATCCCCGCCTTGATCGCCATGGCGGGCGACTATAAGCGGTTCCTGGAACGGACGGCGAAGATCGAGGCGGCGCTATTGATCTGCGTCTACTGTCTGAGCTACGCCCCGGCCCTCTTGACGCTGGATTTCCAGTCGGGACCGGGGGCCAACGCGCGGCTGCTGTTTTTCTTCGTGCTCATGGTCCAACTTAGTGACGCCCTGCAGTACGCCTGGGCCCAGATCCCCAGCCGGCACGTGATCGTGCCGACGATCAACCCCACCAAGACCTGGGAGGGGCTGCTGGGCGGTTCAGCCAGCGTGACTTTGATCGGCGGCGTGCTCTGGTGGGCCACGCCTTTTCAGGGCGCGAACTGGTGGATGGCGGCCGCCATGTCGCTGGTAATCGCCGTGATGGGCTTCGCCGGGGGCCTGACGCTCTCGGCCATCAAGCGCGACCGCGGCGTCCGCGACTACGGCACCCTGGTCGAAGGCCACGGCGGCCTGTTGGACCGCATCGATTCCCTCTGTTTCGCCGCCCCGGTATTCTTCCATTTCACGCTGTACTGGTTGAAGCTGCATGGAATAAAGCAGCCCTGGGAGTGACAACCTCGGGCCCCATGCCGATTCGTCTTGTTGCCCTTGCCCGTTTCCCGAAAATAAGAGGAACGAGCGGCGGAAGATCGTAATAGGGTGGGACAAGCTCGCTTCCGGCGAGCGCAGGCCCACCATAATGCGATTTCCCGCCGATCACTACGGCTCACGTAAACTTCGTCACGGAGGGCGATGGTCATGCCAAAACAGCGGAAAAAAAGGAAAAAGGGTAAAGTGCCGCCGGTGACTTCTAAGTAGGACCAAGGATCACTTGATCAAGGGGTTTTTCTTGACGGAGGAGACCCGCGGGACTACACTAGAGAAAGCCGCTTATTGAGGGCGATAAGCGTTCCGCCGTTCTTCTCTTCTTGCTTCTCGCACTCATATGCCGCCAAGAGTCTTTCGGGTCTCTGTCTTTTTCTGCCTGCTCGCCGCCTTATCCTTTACCGGGGGCCTTGCCCGCGGTTCGGACGCCGACACCATCGGCGCCACGGCCCTGCAGCAGGCCGACCCGGCCCTCACGGGGGCGGGCGTCGCCGTCATCCAGGCCGAGGCCTCGCTCACCGCAGGCACCAGCGCCGCCACCGACACCTTCGAGACGAATCCCGCGTCCGCCGGCCTGCCGCCGGGCATCATGACCTACGTCAATTACAACGGCAGCGTCGCCGCCTCGTTCACCAACAGCATCGGCTTGGAATCGTGGCACGCTGACGCCGTGGCTGGAAACATCGCCGCCATTGCACCGGGCATCAGCAGCCTCGACAACTACGACGCCCAGTACTACTACAACAACGTCGTCGCCGCCGGCCAACTACCGGCCTCGCTCAATTCCGCATTGCACAACGCCCAGATCGTCAACCAGAGCTTCATCTTCACCGGCATAACCTCGGCCGACGCCGCGCAGATCGATCGAGCCTACGATTCTTACGCCGCGGCGAACAACGTCCTGTTTATCAGCGGGGCTGGCAACAACCCCGGCCTGCCCCAGCCCCCTTCGACCGCCTACAACGGCCTTTGCGTCAACGCCTATTCGCTCAGCCCCTCGACGTCCGCCTCGCCCGGCGGCCGTTCGCTACCGGACATCACGGCGCCGGGCAGCGAAACGAGCTACTCCACAGCCGATGTCACCGGCGCGGCGGCCCTGCTGCTGCAAGCGGCCGACGGCAACGCGGGCGGTCCTGGCACGGCATCCGCCGCCAGCGACATACGCACGCTCAAAGCCCTCTTGCTGAACGGGGCCACCAAGCCCGCCGGTTGGTCGCACACGTCCACCCAGCCGTTGGATCCGGTTTACGGCGCCGGCATGGTAAACGTCTACAACTCCTGGCAGGAGCTCAGCGCCGGCCAGCAGACGGCCGCGGCCTCCAGCGGGGCAAATAGCAGCATGCCAACGCCCGCCAGCCTCCTGGCGTCTGCCGGCTGGGACTTGGGCTCGCTGCCCAACGGCGCGACAACGAATCACTACTTCTTCACTGCGCCGGCGGCCAGCGGCGGCAGCGACACGCTTGCGGCGACGATCACCTGGAACGTGGCGAACTGGGATAGCAGCAACAATGCCATCATGAACAATCTCGACCTGGCGCTGTACGACACGGCGGACCCGCTCTCGCTAGTGAGCATCAGCGACAGCACTGTCGATAACGTGCAGCAGCTTTTCGTGACGGGGCTGGTTCCCGGCGACACCTACGACCTCCGGGTCTATGACGCTGCCTCGCCGATCAACGGTGGCTCTGAGACCTACGGTCTGGCCTATAGCGTCGCCAACCCAGCGGTCGCCGCCGTGCCCGAACCGTCCACGATTTTTCTGCTCGCCGCAGCGCCTGGCGTGCGTGGTGGCGGTCTTCCTAAGGCGAAGGCTGCGGCATGTCAATACCGGTAATGATCCGGCTTGTACGGCCCGTTGACGGGCACGTTCAAGTACTCCGACTGTTTGGGCGTCAGCTTTGTGAGCTTCACGCCGAGTTGCTCCAAATGCAGCCGGGCGACCTCTTCGTCGAGACGCTTGGGCAGGCAGTGGACTCCCAGCGGGTACTTGTCCGTCTCCGTCCAGAGGGCCAACTGGGCGAGGACCTGGTTCGTGAAACTGTTGGACATCACGAATGAAGGGTGGCCCGTCGCGCAGCCAAGGTTCACCAACCGCCCTTCCGCCAGCAGGAGGATCGAATGGCCATCGGGGAACGTGTAGCGGTCCACCAGGGGCTTGATGTTCGTCTTTTTCAGACCCTTGTGGGTGTTGAGCCAGTTGACATCAATTTCCAGGTCGAAGTGCCCGATGTTGCAGACGATGGCGTCGTTGGGCATTTTCTCCATGTGCGGGCCAAGGATAATGTCGCGGCAGCCCGTGCAGGTGACGAAGATGTTGCCTCGCGAGCAGGCGTCTTCCATCGTCGTGACCTCGAAGCCCTCCATGGCGGCCTGCAGGGCGCAGATGGGATCGATTTCAGTGATGAGCACGCGTGCGCCATAGGACCGCATGGAGTGGGCGCAGCCCTTGCCCACGTCGCCGTAGCCACAGACCACTACGACCTTGCCGGCGACCATGATGTCGGTGGCCCGCTTGATGCCATCGGCCAGCGACTCGCGGCAGCCGTACAGGTTATCGAACTTGCTCTTGGTGACCGAGTCGTTCACGTTAATGGCGGGGAACAGCAGCGCGCCGCGGCTGTGCATTTCGTAGAGGCGGTGCACGCCGGTGGTGGTCTCCTCGCTGACGCCGAGGATGTTGGCCGCCATACGCGTAAACCGTTGCGGATCCTCTGAGACGCTGCGGGCGAGCGTGGTAAGCAAAGCATGCTCTTCTTCGTGCGCGGCCGCCTCGGGATCGGGCACCTCGCCCTTGGCCTCGAACTCCACGCCCTTGTGGACCAGCAAGGTAAGGTCGCCGCCGTCGTCCAACAGGAGGTTCGGCCCGTCGGCGTCTTTGAAGCTGAGGACCTGCGTGAGGATGTTGTCCCAGTAGGCCTGGAGCTGTTCGCCCTTCCAGGCAAAGACTGACACGCCGGTGGCGGCAATGGCCGCCGCGGCATGGTCCTGCGTGGAGTAGATATTGCAACTCGTCCAGGTGACTTCGGCCCCCAACTCGACGAGCGTCTCGATCAGCACCGCCGTCTGGATGGTCATGTGCAGGCAACCGCAGATGTGGGCGCCGGCCAGCGGCTTGCTCGGACCGTATTTCTTCCGCAGGGCCATAAGGCCGGGCATTTCGTTTTCGGCCAACTCGATTTCCTTGCGGCCCCAATCGGCCAGCGACATGTCGGCGACTTTATACGGCAGACTCGTTTCGACCTGAGACACGGGCATATTCTCCTCGAGGAAAGACGTTGAATTTAGCAATCATAGGGCACAAGCGGGGGGTTGGCAAGGGAGCTTGCCAAAGGAAGGGGAGGTGTCGATAATTACAATGCCGCAGGCTGGAGCAAGCGCGGCGCAGTTCTGGCAAAAGATGCGCGAATCCTCGCCGGAACTGCCCCAAGCTTGTTCCCGCCTGCTCCCTTGGCCGTACTACTGCAATGATATCACGCCCTATGCATACTCGATCCGATCGACGTCGCTCCACGCGGCGCCGCTTCCTGACGGCGACCGTTGCGGCACTGGCCTCGTGGCCCTGCAGCGAACAGGCTGAAGGGTATGTTACGGGACTCTCGCAGCCGAAACTGGCCCCCTACGACGATTTGATGATCAAGTTCATGCGCGAGCACAAGCCGCCCGGCGCTGCTCTGGCGGTCGCGTATCATGGCCGCCTGGTCTACGCCCGTGGATTCGGCCTGGCCGACCTCGAGGCGCGGGCGGCGGTCGAACCGCTCGCGCGGTTCCGTATTGCCAGCGTGAGCAAGCCCTTCACGGCCACCGCCGTGATGCAGTTGGTCCAGCAGGGCAAGCTCCACCTCGATGAGCGAGTCTTGCCGCTGCTGAAACTCGAAGCCCATCTTCCGTGGGGTGCTCGTATGGACCCGCGCTGGCAGGAAATCACCGTGCATCACTGCTTGCAGCACATCGGCGGCTGGGACCGCGACAAGTCGTTCGATCCGATGAGTTCCGGGACCGCCGAACAGGTCGCCAAGACCCTGCACGTGCCGCTGCCGATCCATCCCCGGCAGATCATCAGCTACATGCTGGGCAAGCCCCTGGATTTCAATCCGGGCACGGCCTTCGCCTACTCGAACTTCGGCTACTGCGTCCTGGGCCGGGTGATCGAGGCCGTTGCCGGAAAGCCGTACCACGAAGTCGTGCGGGAGAGGATCCTCGCGCCGCTGGGCATTCGCGGCATGCAATTGGGAAAGAACCTGCTCAAGGACCGTGCACCGGGCGAGGTGAAATACTACGACAGTCGCCATCGCACGGGCCGTGCGATTTGCGGGCCGAAAATCGGCGCGGAGCTCCCCTTGCCCTACGGCGTGGAAGGCATCGAGAGCATGGACGCCAATGGCGGTTGGATCGCATCGGCGGTCGACCTGGTCCGCTTTGCCGTCGCCCTGGACGACGTGAAACGGAGCCCTTTGCTCAACGCGGCGAGCATCCGCAGCATGTTCGCGCCGCCGCCGGGATCGCTGGGCCATGGCCCCAAAGGGCGGCCGAAACCGGTCTACTATGGCTGCGGCTGGGAAGTCCGGCCAGGGGCGCAGGCGGACAAGTACACGAAGTGGCATACGGGCATGATCTCCGGCACTTCCACGCTCTTGGTCTGCCGCAACGACGGCATTGACTGGGCGGTCCTCTTCAATAGCGATGCCCAAAAGGACGGCAAGCAATTCGCCGACATGATCGATCCTTTGCTGCACCAACCGGCCGATCAGATCAAGGACTGGCCGGAGATCGACCTGTTCTCGCGGTTCTGACGATAATCGGGGCTTCATCATGCGGTACGAGATTGCCATTCTCCTGGTCCTGTTCACCTCGGCCTCAGCACAAGCAGCCGCTCGATCCAACCCCATGCTTCACCGGCAGGGAACGAAGATCGTCGATGAACATGGCGCGGAGATCCACCTCCGAGGCGTGAACCTCGGCGGTTGGCTGCTTTGGGAAGGGTGGATGTTCGGCAAGGGCATCCTTACTTCGGAAACGACCATCCTCACCCGCTTGCAGAAGGGCGTCGGCCGTCGCGAGACCGAGGAATTCCGCACTGCGGTCTACGATAACTTCATCACCGAAGACGACATCGAGAAAATCGCCCAAGCCGGTTTTACTTGTGTTCGTCTTCCGCTCCATCACGGTCTCTTCGACGGAGACCGGGGTTGGAAAATCTTGGACCGTCTGCTGGGCTGGTGCGAGAGGAAGCGGGTCTATGTCGTGCTGGACTTGCACGCCGTTCCTGGCGGACAGTCCACGTTGGGCATGGCCGATCCGGGCGATGCCCGTCACCTGGTGTGGGTATCGGAGGAGAATCAGAAAAGAACGGCGGCCATCTGGAGGTCGATTGCGGCCCGTTATCGAACTCGGCATATCATCGCCGGATACGATCTCATCAATGAACCTGCGCCGCCCTCGGGCGAGGCGTTGATCGGCTTGTACCGGCGAATCATCCGCGCGATTCGGGCCGAGGACCCGGACCATCTCATCTTGTTGGAAGGCAGCAAGTTCGCTTCGGACTTTTCCATGTTCGACAAGCCGCTCTGCGAGAACCAGGCATTCAGCTTCCACATGTACACCTGGTTCGGAGACGATAGAAAGCGCAAGTTGGCAGCGTTCCGGGAACTTGCCCGGCGGCATGATACGCCGCTGTGGGTGGGCGAATTTGGCCAGAATACCTACGAAATGATCGGCTCAACCGTCCAGATGTACGACGGCTGCCCAGAGATCAACGGCTGGGCCTACTGGTCCTGGAAGAGGGCGCCCACCAGCAGTCCCGGCCTGGCGACGATAAAACTGCCCAAGGATTGGGAACGCGTGATGGCGTGGGTCGCAAGCCTTTTAGGGGGCGTTCAGCCGGAGCCGGCTACGATCAGGGCCGGGATACGGACATTCATCGAGGCGATGAAACTCAAGAACTGCGAGTACGACCAACGTATGCAACAGGCGTTATTACCGAAAAGATGAGCGTCGGCGTCAATGCGCGTGCTCGTGCATTTCGGCCAGATGCTCAGCGAAGGCGTGCTCGTGCAGGTCCTCAACCGAGTGCTCGTGTTTGTGCTCTGCCTCTTCGCCTGAAGCATGAACGTGCGGATGCGAATGTTCGTGCGAGTGGGTGTGCTCGTGGGCATGCGTATGGACAGTGCCGTCGGCATGTTTGTGCTCGTGCGTATGCACGTGCGAGTGGACGTGGGCGTGCGGATGTTCGTGCTCGACTTGGGTCGCCATGATATTCTCCTTCTTGGTACCTTGACTGCGGCTCGGCCTACCGCAAATATGTAATTCTACGGAGCACGGCAAGCGGGGACGCGCCGATCCGTGGAATACGACGGGATCGGAATGCGTAACACGAATTCGACGGCAAGCATGATTGAAAAGCGGTTGACGGACAAGAATGACGTGAAGAATCTCACCCACGAAATCGGCAATCTTTTTGATAGTATTCCCACAGACGTTGCCGAAGAATTGCTTACCACGATTTTGCAAGCAAGCGGCTTTCGAATCGAGCGGATCATCTCGCAAGGCCAGCTATCGCCGCCCGGGTTCTGGTACGATCAGGACGAGAACGAATGGGTGATCGTGCTGCAAGGCGCCGCCGCCGTGCAATTCGACGGCGATATCGGAATAGTGCACCTTCAGCCTGGCTCGTATTTGAACATCCCGGCCCATGTGAAACACCGGGTAGCCTGGACCGAGCCGAACCAGAAAACGGTTTGGTTGGCCATTTATTATCGAGATCGAGAATGCGGTGAATGATGGGCTGGTTCGTTGGCCCAAGCTATCCGATAGCCGTCGCACCCTGTCTTGCTTTGGGATTGTCGGTGAGCGGCGGGTTGCTGTGAATGATTTCGCCCGTGTCCGAGACCTTTAGATAATAGGAAGACCGGATACGGACGCCTACGGTTACAGCGACGCCCTTAATCGGCTCGGCCTGCTCCCAAATATTGACCCGGTAATTGCCGTTGTGGTGGCGAGACACCTCCACCCGATCCAAACGCGGCGGAGTGCCGGTTTTCGCCAGGACTTGCGCTTTGATCTTCTCGGTGTGATTCGGCGCCGTCGCCGGCGCTGTCGCCGGTACTTCAGTCTTCGGAGCGGTTTTTTTCGCGTTTTCCATTATTTCCTCTGTCGGTTCTGGGACAAAATGCTGGCTGACATTATCAACAGTTTCGGTTCAACCAAGACACGGGTCGGTCATGCGATTATCCTTGCCGCCCCGAAAGCTGCGAAACAAGCGTTCTTGTGAAGGACATCGATCTGGGAAAAGCCGGTTTCCCGCAGTAAGTTGAGTTGAAACATCAGCGCTTTGGGCGTATCCTCTTTCTCGACGTAGGCAAAGACCTGATCCCGGTAGGCCTCGCCTTGCAATTCCGCCAGGTATTCGCCGTAGCGACGGCGCATCGCTGACTGGACGGCGGGGATCGAACTGTCAATCAGGTCGAAGATCCAGACCGAGCCGCCCGGCCGCAATCCCTGGTGGAACTTGGCAAACACGGATCGCCATTGCGAATCGTCCCGCAGGTGGTGCAGCACCGAAGCGGCGAGAATGATGTCGTGCTGTTTCTGGCCAATGTCGATCTCCCGGATATCGCCCTGGATCGCCACGACGTTTCCCGCG
Source organism: uncultured Planctomycetia bacterium (assembly GCA_963709175.1). Lineage (GTDB taxonomy): Bacteria > Planctomycetota > Planctomycetia > Pirellulales > Thermoguttaceae > JANXQG01. The sequence continues at coordinate 317,533 of CAVPVK010000013.1, read as the reverse complement.
GTGACGGCACGAATCCTTACCACGGCCCGATCCAGCATCGCTTGACTCAGGTCGATCAGGCTCACGCTAAGGTTCGGCAGTCGCTCCAGCAATTTGAGCGTGTAGTTGCCCGCTCCGCATCCCACGTCGAGAACGCTCGTTGCCCTAGGGGTTACGGCTGCCGCGACTTCAGCGATGAGCGACATCGCCAGCGGGGAATCGACCGTGGCCGACTGGCCCGTTTCCAAGTTCGAGAAACGCTCGACCTCGGCGTCGAAACGCTGGCGGATTTCTTCTACGGTGGATTTCATGGCTGGTGTATCATCCTATAGTATAGCTCGTCGCGCCGCAAGAGTCGCTCAAGTTCTTGTTTGTCGGTATCCGGTACGACCTTGGGCATCGTTCAGGCCCTATCGTCCTTATTGACGAAAGAAGGGCAAGCCTGCACACAAAATAAAACCGAAAATGGGCAAACCTAAGCACGTAACGAGCAGTACTATTCTTTGAGTACTTGTGGGTTATGGGGAAGGAAGCGTCTGGATCGCCTTGGGCTGTGCCGGCGCGGCGGCCGCAGGCCTCGGCTTGTTCAGTGATTCACCGTTCACGATGGCTCGCAGTAGCTCGAACTCCCAATCGTAGACGTGGCGCAAAGCAGCGTCGGGCTCTACGTCGCCCGTCAGCCCCATCTGCCGGTCGCAAAGACGATCGCCATAGCCAACGACGATCACCGTCCCCTGGCCGAACTTGCGCCGAGCGCCTACAGGGTGGCCATCGATGGTGGCGAACGGCTGCCCGCCGCTGACAGTAATGGCCCCCGCCGTGGCAACCGGCTCCAAACCTTGGTCGCACTTGAGATCGCCCGCGAACACGGTGTCGTGGTCGACCGACATCTCAAACGGCGCCAGCAGGTCGTTCGTCGTTGCGTGGGCGTTCAATTCGCCGGGTTCCGGCTCGTCGCGCTGATCGTCTTTGGGATTGAGCTGATCGGCGTCCTCGATAAATGTCTTGTCGTTCTCCTGCGAGTCGATCACTAGCAGCTTTCCGCCGCGGTTGACGTAAGCCGTGAGGCCGCGGAGGTAGTCGTTCGAGACAGGTTTTCTCGGATAGGGCACGACGAGCAGGTCGACGTCGCTGGAAAAACATTCCGACCCAGTCCGCCGTGAGGTGAAATAGCCCAGGCGAAGTATCCAGTGCTCGAAAACGCCGAAGCCGTGCACTCGGCCGTCGAAGAATCCGTTGACCGGCTGCCGGGAGCTGCTCACGGTCCGATCCATTACCACTTGCACTGGGCGGCGGCCGGGCATCGGCGTCGGGGGAGGCATGGAAATCTTATGGGAGACGGCCACAGCCCCATCGGCGACCGCGTAGCCCAACAGCGCTGCGACGAACATCAGCAGCCATGTCGGGCGGGCATTCCCGGCGGCCCAGCAGCAGCCGCCAGCCAGCAGCGCGGCCAAGGCCAGCAACCAAGGCAACGGCTCAACCAGCGGCCGGCGGTGATTGAGCCACTCGACCATGCTCGTCATCAGCTCCGCTTTGCCGGGATCGAAAACGCAGAAGTTCGAGAAGTCGGTCGAGTCGGTGAACCCCAGCAGGCGCCCTTGTCCATAACCGGTCGACCAGAGCTGAATGAAGGCGCCGTAGCGCATCTGGGCAGTGTCGAAGGGCTGCGGGTAATAGTTGTCGACGTGGTACTCGGCGGTCTTGTTTTTCAGCCCGGCGGCCAGGATCGCCGCGCGTCCAAAGCTGTAGCCGACATCGAGCGAGCAGCTCGTGGCGAAGTCCATCTTCTTGACATATTGCACCGACGGGTGCGCCGCTCGGCCCGGTTCGAGAACGTCCTTAAACACCGAATCGACGCCGAAGACACAGTCGGGTACATACTTGAAGCCAAAGAGCTTCGCCACCGGATTCAGGCAGGCGCTGGTGCCGAAAACGTTGGTATGCTCGCCGATGAGGAGCAATCCGCCTCCGCGGTCGACAAAGCGGCGGATGTTCGCCACTTCGTCGGGCGCGTAAGCCGGCCGGGTCGGCGTCTTCAACACCAGCACGTCGCAATCCTGCAAAACGGCGTCGCTGATCGGCTGTGTGAGGCGGGCCACGTCGTAAAAATGCCCCAGGTAATCGAAGATGCAGTAGTAGGTGTAGCCGGCATCGTTGCCATACCACTGCGTGTCGAAGGGCTTGTCAGTCCGTTCCCAGACCTTTTCCGGGTCGGGATTATATTCTTCCACGATGATGCGGCCGGGCTTGCGCGGACCAGCGGGATCCCAAAGCATGGCAGCCGTCAGGGCCGCGGCGGCCGCGCAGGCCAGAACACCGGCCAGGAACTGCCGGCCGGAAGAGATTGCCGGCGTCGCTTGCACGTTCGGGTCGGCTGCCGACAGTTCGCCCCGTCCGACGGGCAGCGGGAAAAATCGCCATGCCATGAGCACGGGCACGGCAAGCAGGGCCAGATGTGTCCAACCGCTCCAGAACCAGCGGACGGAATTGAGCGTTTCGTAGTAATCAGTCCGCAACACGCCTTGAAGAAAAATCGCCATCAACAAACCCGCGCGGATCGGCAGCCAAACAGCGGCCAAGGCCAGCAGCTTGAGCGGACCGCCGACCCACCGCCAGCGAGAAGGCTGCGTCAAGCTATCGGGCCCTCGCTGCCAAAGCACGATGACGATCCCGCCCACGATAAACAGGAACGTTACGGGGTCCAGCAGCAACTCCCACGTCGCGCCCAGCATGTGGACGTCGCGCATCGAGAAGATGGCAACCGTTGAATCGTGGGCGCAGGACTGGATGCCCAAGAGGCCGGCAATCCCGCTTAGCAGGCTGGGCAAGGGATTCGGTAATTCGTGCGATCGGGCCGTGAACATCTTGTAGGCTTCCAACGCGAACGATTGCGTTACTAATACCGAACCGGCCAAAAGAATGCCGTGGGCCATCCGCCGCACCATCGCGACGGCGAGCAAGCGCATCAGAAAGCCGATCGCCATGAGGCAAATCGGCGTCCGCATGCCGCTGGGCCAGCAGAGGGCCGCGGCACTTGCCAACAGCAGGCCCGTCACCGTACTCGTGCGCGGCAATCGCCGCTCGGGCAGCGTGGCCAGGAGAGCCGCCGAGACCAACAAGCAACATCCAGACCCGAGGCTCCGTGCGGTGATAGTACTCCACACCAAACAACCACGAGCCCGACAGCAGCGCTAAACCGATCCAGCCCAGCATTGGACAACGACCTCTTTAGGGGGCAGGAGTTTTGGGGACGGACGGCATCGATTCAACCGGTTTATCTGCCGGCTTCGACTCTGCCGGCGCGCTGGGAGCCGCTTTCACCGGCACATTATCGTCGTCGGGCGGGTCATCCGGCGAACGAAGCGAGGGCGGCAATTTGCTTCCTTGCCCCGGCTGCGGCGATTGCTCATTCGGCGTACAATCGCTGGGCTGAGGAATCCAGGTTTGCCCTTCGCCCATGCCGTTTTGCAGGAGCGTGAGCAGCCAATGCCAAAAAACGGCATTTTCGTGCATGTCGTCGATCGGCTCGCCGCCCTCGTTTTCCAGGTTCTTGTTCGCGGCAAAAAACGTGTCGCCGACAACGACGATGAGTCCCTTGCCCAGTCGCCGCATCACGATTAGTTCATCGCCGGCAGGGTCCTGGGAGATGACAAGGCGGGCCGGATCGTCGCAAATTACTCGCCAGCCGGCAAAGAAACGCACATAAGCCATGTAGGTTTCGCCGTTGAAGAATGGCGCCTTGAAAAAACTCAAAGGCGTCGGTTCCCTGCCTAGCCGCTCGTCTTCAGGGCGCTGGCCGATATAGAAGCCCAGGTTTGCCAGCATCTCCCGGCTTGGACCCACGTCGTCGTAGCCGACCGTGGAAATGAACACGCCGCCATTGCGGACGAAAGTCTCGACCATGTCGATCTCCCGCCGCGTGAACGGCTTGGCCGGCGCCACGGAAACCAACAGCCGAGCGCGTTCCAGCCGCGGGGATGTCATCTCGCCCAGGTTGAGCGCCAGATAACCGTTGCGCATCAAGTTCAACTTCAGACCCATGAGTCCCTCGGGCCGCCAGTCCTCCGGGCTGAACGCGCCAAAATGCGACGTGTCGATGTAGGCCAGATTATTGGGAACGCGGGGACTGCCGTCCGGCGCGGTCCTGCCGTCGGGCAGCAGCTCCCAACCGCGATAGGTTGACGACGTGCAAACCGACATGGCAACGGACAGCCCCAAGACGGCCGCAGCGTAGGCCTCCGGTCGGCGGATGAGCAACAGCGCGACCGCCAAGGCGACGAGCAGGCCCAGGGCAAGCCACAACCGCCATGGCGGCAGGGCCACGCCGCCGCCTTGGCTCAAGTAGCAATACATCCGCGACATGAAGTCGTGGCAGCCCGGCATGATTCCATTGACAAATCCAGAGGGATCGCCGAAGACGACGACCTTGCCCTTGCCCAGCGATTGCTCGGCCACGAGAACGATGTCACCCAACTTGTTGCCCGCCTCATAGGACTCCGCGCCCATCATGGCCCGATCTTCGTGCGTGGGATCGCCGGGCGAGGCCCAACCATAACGGCCGACAAGCACGGGCCGCGCCGGAAAGCGGACATTCAAGCTGGCGCCGATCACAACGCCAAACTCGTTCTGCTCGTCGCGAATCCCGGCTGTAATGGGGTGGGCCAATGCCTCGTAGGAGTGCAGCCAGCCGCCGATGGCGAACTCGGCCGTGTCGAAGTTCACGTAAATTGAAGTGGGCTTGAGGGCGTCGTTGAATCGGGCCCGCTCGCTGCCGTCGGAGATGTCCGCAGGGCGTCCGTCGGGTCCGTTTTCCCAGACCGTATGTTCGCCGGCTACGAGTAGCGTGCCGCCGTCTTCGACGAATTTCCAGAGCCGTTGGAGTTGTCCGTCGCGCCACGGCTCATTGGGAAAGATCGTCACCACGGCGTCGGCCCCTTTCAGATCGGCTTCCGAAAGATCGGACGAGACGAGCGGCCGAGCGCCGTAGCTTTCCAGGAATGCAGGCGTCAGACCATACATGCCGCTGGCCAGGCGGCCGTACTGGCCAAACTCCGGCTTCAGCCAGTTGAGGTAGCCCTTTTCATAAAAGACAATTTTCTTGTTTTGCAGATCGTGCTCCATGGGGAAGCGGGCAACCACGATCACGGCAGCAACGGCAATCGCCAGAACGATCGCCGGCCTGGCGATTGCCAGCGGATTCCAACCGAGCGAAATGTCGGCCGCAGGCGCCGCCGGCACGCGGCGAATTCGCAACAAGATTACGAAAAACAGCCCCGATTGGAATAGGGCGGCCAGCAAGGGCATGTTCCAGGGGATCATCACGTGCAAGGCGACAATCATTTGGCCAATGGCAAGCAAGAGCTTATTCCAGAGGATCATCATCCGCAACGGGCTCAGCCAGCGCGGCGGTGGGAATTCCGCCTTTAGAATGGACGGAGCGAAGCTCAGAATGGCCAAATAGAGCAGTTGGCACAAGAGCATCGCCCCAAGATAGAAAAGCGCGGGGCGGACAATCGTGCGCCAATCGGGGCGCCTGTCGCGGTCGCGACTCCCCGACGGCCAACGTATCAGCGAGGCCATCACCAAATAGGACATTACGACCAGAAAGTCGAGCCCGCCAAACGTGGCGCCGATCTTCAGCGGTTGCCGGGTGATCGTTGCCGCCAGCCGGCCAAGAAAGCCGCCTGCCTGGTCGGCGATCAACCAGAGCCAGGGGACCGACGTGCAAGCGATGCGGTAAATTACCAAGAGCACGGCCGCCTCGGCGATCTGCTGAATCAAGAGGCGGTTGCGTGATTCCTGGCCGCGCGACAAGGCCAGCAGGACAATCGCAACGGCCAGCACGTTGAGCGGCGCCAGCGGCGAGGAAAAGAGCAGGGCTGCCGCGGCAAGGCTCAACCCCAGCCAGACGAGCGCGGCCGCGCGCCTGGGCCGCAGCGGCCAGGCGAGCATCACGACGCCCGTCACCAGTGCCAGCGCAAGCCCGCGGCGCAAGGAATGGGCGAGCATCCCTGTCGAACCGGCAACGATCCAAACGCTGAGCAGCGCAAGCAGTGCGGCCGCTGCCAGCGATGCTCCCGGTTCGGTCGTTTGTCCACGTGCGGTGCGACGCTCGACCTGCGGAACTTCTGCAACCCGACTACTCAAGTTGGATCCGCTCCGAAAGGATCATTGGCACCGGCAACCTGCCAAAACCGCTGTGCGGGATAACCTGCTGGCCCTGCCTGGAAAGCACAAAGCTGAGGAATGCCCTCACCGCCGGCGAGAGCGGTTGCGTCGGCGTCTTCACGGCATTGAACGTCAAGATCGTTCCCAGTGGATAGGAGCCGTTGAGCACGTCGCTATATAACGGACGGATGTGGTTTCCGTTGGCGTCGATCAGGCGGACGCCGCGGAGCGTCTTGTCGGCAATGCCTTGATCCAAGTAAACGCGTGGCACCAACTGGATGCCGTTGGCATCTTGACTGGGCGCCACTTCCATCGAAGGACGACCGGCTGGCGCCGCGTTGGCTTCACCGGCGCCCGGATCGGTAAGGCCATCTTTCAACTCGCCGCCGTCCGTGAGCGCGACGGAAAGATAGCTCGGCTCGGCGCTGGGGCGATAGTAAGGATCAATCGTTTTTGCAGCCCAGGTGGGGTCTTTCACGCCGAGGTCGCCCCACGTTGTTGCCGCCAAGCCGCCGCGTTTCAGGGTTTTGGAGTAAATGGAGTCCAATTGCGCCAACGTCACGCCCGAGTCATTGGCAGCCAGCGGATTGCCGTCCTGCACGACGATGGCCACGGTGTCGATCGCAGTTTGGAAATTGGTCGGTGGCACGCCGAAGGTTGCCGCGAAACTGGCCGCTTCCTCGTCGGTGAGATCTCGATCCATAACGCCCAGGTCGGCCGTGCCGGCCGTAAGGGCCGGTATCGCCTCTTCCGACCCGTGGAGCGCTATGTCGAACTGAACGTTCGGCTGCAAGGCGCGGAACTCCCTGGCAAATCGACGCAACAACCCCGTCATCATTTCTGTTCCGCGAATCCGGATTACGCCGCTCACTTGGATGGGCACGTACTCGATGAGAATCGTCGGCGGGCACTGCGTGGCGACCGGCGGACATTGCGTCACCGCGGGCGGACAAGCCGTCGCTACCACCGGACATTGGGTGCTCGTTGCCGGGCAGAAGGTCGGCCATGCCGCCGGACACACGGTATTGACCGGCGGGCACTGGGTGGCGACGGACGGACAAAACGTGGCCGCGACCGGACACTGGGTGGCGACCGCCTGGCATTGTGTCTGGCCGCCAATGCAAACCGTGGCCGTGACCGGGCATTGCGTATTGACGGTCGGGCATAGCGTCGCCAACGGCGGGCAATTCGTACTGAGAGGCGGACAGAGCGTAGCGCTGGCCGGGCAAACCGTGTTCGTAGCCGGACAGAGCGTGCCGACCGGCGGGCAGTTCGTCGCGCCGGCAGGACATACGGTGTTGATCGGCGGGCATAGCGTCGTGCCGGCCGGACAGAAGGTTACACCGACCTGGCATTGCGTGGGCAGGGCCGGGCAGACCGTGGCTACCGCAGGGCATTGCGTGCCCACGGCCGGGCACGACGTGGCTACTGCGGGGCAAAAGCTCGCTCCACTCTGGCAACTCGTCGGCAGCGGCGGACAAACGGTTGCCACCGGCGGGCAGTTCGTCGCGCCTCCCTGGCAAGCCGTCATGACTGCCGGGCAGAGAGTGGCGACGGGTGGACAAGCAGTCGCCAACGCTGGACAGAACGTGGCGGTGCCCGGGCCCTTGGTTGGTTTCGTCGTGCACATGAATGTCGGGCACTTCGTATGTGTCGGCGGACATTGGGTCGCGACCGCGGGACAGAATGTTGCCGAGCCGGGAAAAACCGTAGGATGTGGACCGCAAGCAAACAAGGGGCACACGGTCGGCAGGGGCGGGCATTTGGTGGATACAGCGGGACATGCCGAGGCCACGTGGGGCATTATTGTCGGTGTGCCGATGAGACACGAGTTATTCGTGCCGGGACCCGCGGTAGGCGGCAAGCAATTATTTTCCGTGCCAGGACCGTGCGTAGGCACGAGTCCGATACAACTGGGGAACAGTGTTGGCTTTAGCAGGCATCCAGGCGCTACGGTGATCTTCGGCGGGCAACCGGGCCCAAAAGTGGTCTTGGGCACGCAGCCGGGAGTGGTGGTCGTCTTCGGCGGGCATCCAGGCGCCGAGGTAGGCGCAGGCCAGGCGCTGTTGTGATCTTCGGCAGGCAACCAGGCCCAAAAGTGATCTTGGGCACGCAGCCGGGCGTGGTGGTCGTCTTCGGCGGGCATCCAGGCGCCGAGGTAAGCGCAGGCCAGGCGCTACGGTGATCTTCGGCAGGCAACCAGGCCCAAAAGTGACCTTGGGCACGCAGCCGGGCGCGATTGTGGTCTTGGGCGGGCATCCGGGTGCTAGGGTGGTCTTCGGCGGGCACCCAGGCCCAAAAGTCGTCTTAGGCACGCAACCGGGTGTGCTGGTGGTCTTCGGTGGGCATCCGGGCGCCGAGGTAAGCGAGCATCCAGGCGTGACGGTCGTCTTCGGCGGACAGCCAGGCGTCATGGTGGTCTTATGCTTATGCTCGCAACCAGGCGCTGTGGTCAGTTTTGTGCATCCCGGCGCCGACGTGAGCTTTGTCGTACAACCTGGTGCTGATGTGTGCTTCGCACATCCTGGCGCCGAAGTGAGCTTCTTGCATCCTGGGGCCGAAGTCGCCTTGGAACAACCTGGCGCTGAGGTAAGCTTCGGGCAACCAGGTGCTGCGGTCTCCTTCTCTTTTTCCTTCCCCTTCTCTTTCTGCTTCTCCTTCTGTTTCTCTTTGTCTTTATTCTCCTTCTCTTTCTCCTTCGGCGCGCAGCCTGGCGCTGCCGTCGCTCTGTGCGGCGATTCCGGCTGCTGACCGCTTGACGTGACACTGACCGCCGACCAAACAACCAGCGCGGCAATAATCAGCCCAACAGCGCCCCCGAGGACGCTGCGCAGTAGCATATCGCATACGAGAAACTCCCGCCCGAGATGAGTTTCCGCTCGCACCACAGCAATCTTTTTCAAGAAGGACTGCTCGAGCGGTTAGAATTAGCTTCAAAATATAGCACAGCCGTAGTCATGATACCGTCTTCAATGAAAAAAGCAAGACTTTGCTGAAAATATTCCTTCCTTGTCTCGAAGCGGACCTTGCGGCAAAATGGTACATGCGAAAAATCTTGCCGTTCCCAATTATCGTCGTCGGGTAACCTGCCCGGATTTAGCCGGCATGCGAGTCCATGCGGGAAGAACCGGCGCCGTGAAACGCCGCTTCATTGCCAGTCGGAACCCAGCGGCGGACCATCGGCCGGGTTGAGCGCGAGAGTCCATGTGGCTTGCGTCAGATTCTGGGAGATCGTGCGGACGCTGCCGTCGAACATGGAAACGTTCATTACCGCCGGATGGTAGCACTGGACCAAATTGGGGTTGGCCTGCATCGCTGTGATGTTGAACTGCGGCAGCGGATAGGCTCCGCTGTAGTTCTTCTGTCCGGGAAGCTCGTCAGGATTGGGCCAAAAACACCCGACCGTATTGGTATAGGCCGGCCACGACCAGAGCATCAAGTTCTCGTACGTTCCCGACTGGGGATCGACAGACGGAAAACCAGGGAAGCTGGCCGAATCTTCCATAAGCGCGATCGTATGAGAATTTCCGTCGGGAATCCCGCCCAAAGTGTACGGGGAAGGGGCGTTCATCAGGTTGACCGTATTATTCGCGCCGAAGACCGCGGTATTGCAACTAAAGTTGCCGGTGGCGGATTTGTTGTCCACCGTCGAAATGCCGCCGGACTGCGTTGGGTCGGACGGACAGACATGGACGGGCAGCGGAACATATCGGGCTCCAAGATACCCGGGGCTCGAACAGTCGCGGGTATACTCCTTGAATACGTCATTCGATTCGTAGTAGGGCAGCAGCACGTAGAACGATCCACCCTGGGCCGTAGCCCCGGTCTGCGCGTTCACGACCCGGGACATGTTGCATGGCGGCAATTGGCCGTTGAACTCGCCGGCGTAGGTGTGGATGCTGAGAGTAAGCTGCTTCATGTTGTTCATGCACGTACTCCTGCGGGCCGCCTCTCGCGCCGCATTCACCGCCGGGAGCAAGAGTCCAATCAATATCCCGATGATTGCAATGACCACCAACAATTCGACCAGGGTAAACGCCTTTCGGCATGGAAGACCTCGCATAGGGCATCTGCTTTCTTGGAAAATGGAACGGGCCCTAGAGCGACTGGCTCGGTGCCCGGTACGAAACGGGGACAACAAACCTTCAAGAAAGCTCGCTGGCCAAGCAGACTAGCCTAAGGCTAGTGGAGGCGAGGCTGGCTGGCTGAATCGAACGGCAGCGAACGCCACAAGGCATCGCTGTGGATTATCGTTTTGGCAATATCATTTCTGTAATATTAACTTGTTGTTTCGCGTGCGCATCAATCGATAGACCTGTCCAGCGTGCAGGATTATCATTTCGCGATGCCCTTGCAATAGCTCATCGGCCGTGACCACTCGCATTTCGCTCATTTGCTTGCAGAGCAGGCACGGCAGATCCTCCGCATCACACGGCTTCGTCGCCGTTTGTGCCCCATCATCTTCATGGTTGTTCATGGCGATTCGATTTTTCAACATCGTCGGTAGGGCTACCGTTGTGGCGGCCCATATTACTAAATAACGACTGCGGAAGAATGGATGCGTTAGCGCCATCCCGGGGCCGTCGCGATGCGAAGCCTCCCCCTACGCATATAAGAGCTAGATGGCTGGCGGGACCACTCGCCGTGGACTCGCTGGCTGTCAAGCAAGAGATTCAGCTTGAGTGGCTTTCGATAACGCGGGCTAGACCGCCCAGGCAAGTGGCCTGGAATTTCTCTCTCCAAAAACCCCAACGCTGAATACACGGTTAAGCTTACCCGAGTTGCGTCTTCGGGTCAATCGTGCTCCGCTTTTTTCTTGCGAATTCCGTCGCGAGTTTTCGCAGCCAGACAGGTGCTCGGGGCGGATAGCGGCAGGGGATGAATCTGCTGAACCTCTTATTCAAATGCCCGATCAAGTTTTCGCATAGGCACACGCAATGGGTCGATGGCCGCCAGCCGCTCGTATCAAACCGGTTCCAGCTCGACCTTTGCGCCAAGACGGTGGTCCCGACGACCATCAGCGGCACGAACTACGACGTTGATTGGACCAACGAAGAGGAAGGTATATCGACTTCCGTTTCCACGTATTCAGCCGTCACTTCCTGCAGCTACCATACGGGTGGAGTGAATGCGCTGTTGATGGACGGGTCGATCCAGTTTTATGCCAACGAGATCAATCACCCTCAGCACTCGCAATGGCGGCGAACTGGTCCCATCAACGCCACAATAATCAAGCCGCACGCCGCTTCTCGGGCCGCGGCGCCGGGCGAGACTTCTTGGGATGGGCCGCCAAGAGCCGATCGCCGACGATGCTGAAGCGAAAGCCGATTGTCTGCAGCCGCTCGATCTGCTCGCCGTCAAGCCGGCCCGCCTTGTAGGCCGCCCGCTGCACCATGACCCAGTTGCCCAGCTTGCGATTGTCCGGCCAGGTCTGTGGAACGTCGCAGTGCCCATTCGCGCGGCGATAATCCTCAAGGGCCGCGAACATCGCCTCCCAATGTTCGCGCCGCAGATCCCAGGTGAAGCCGATCGCGTCGAGCCGGGCGATACGCTCCCGATCCAACCGCCCTTGTTTGCGGAGCGTCCGCTGCGTGCGCACCCAGTTGGCCAGCGGCCGGCAATCTTCTGCCAGGGTGGAGATCCGACAGTGACCATGGAGATGCCGGAAGTCCGCCAGCCTGGCGCACATCTCTTCCCAGCGGCCCTCGCCGCGCTCCCAGTCGAAACCGATCGCATCAAGCCGCCGGATTCGCTCGGGCTCCAGGTCGCCCCGCTTCTGCGAGGCCCGCACTCCCTTCACCCATTTGGCGAGCGATGGATTCTCCGGCCAGCCGTAGGGCACATTGCAGTCACCGTGGCACTGGCAAAACTCGACCAGGGCCGCGAACATCTTCTCCCAGCGCGTCTGCTGTGGTTCCCAAACCACGCCCAGGGCGTCCAACTGCCGCACGCGGTTCGCATCGAGCCGACCCGACCGCTTGTTGCAGCGAACCCCATGCAACCATGCGGCCAATTCGCGATTGCGCGGCCATGCGTGCGGGACATCGCAGTGCCCGTGGTCGCGGCGGAACGCTTCCAATTGCGCCACCATGGCATCCCAATCCCGAGCGACAAATCGGCGTTTCCGCACGGCCCAGGCGAAACCGATGCCGTCAAGCCGTTCGACTCGATCCGTAGCGAGAATCCCCTGCTTCCGCTGGCGGCGGCAGTTGAAGACCCAAGCGGCCAGTGCAGGATCGTCCCGATAGCTCGATGGCACGTTGCAGTGGCCGTACACAGCCTTGAAGGCCAAAAGGGCCGCGAACCGTTGCTCCCACCGATCCAACGCCTCAACCGGGGGCTGCGGCACGGCACGACGGCTCCGCCCTTGTCGCCGAGCAACCGGTTCTGGTTTGAGCAGGATGTGCATGACGTCGCGCAAAGCGATTCGGAGGAATCAAATCGGCAAAGTGGTCGATGCCGGCAACCAGCAGGAATACGCCACCCCCTTTGGATTATCATCGGACGCGATGCGAACGTCAAGTTTTTTTGTAAGCATGCCTAAGTCTGACGCATACCGTTTTCAGGTCTCGGCGGGTAAGTATACAGAGGACAGCCATCTTCGAGTCTTCATCGGAAGGACGCGAGCCAGAGGGGGACGCGGACACGCTGCACGGGGCTGGAGCCATCCGGCCCCGTGGCGTTTCTTGGCGATCCAATCGCGATTCTGCGCTATAACCGAACAAGAGAAGACGTGCGCAACTGATTGCTACGCAAGGCTTTACAAGCTATTGACGTCCGGCTTGTGAACCGACGGCGGCGCAGCGATGATCTCGTTGACTACCGCAGCGCATTTGCCGGTTCCGGCGATACGCGCCGGCACCCTGGTCCAATCCACGTTTTCAACGAATCGACCAGTCTCTTGGCATCAATGGGCTTGGTAAGGTAATCGTCGCACCCCACGTCAAGGCACTTCTGCCGGTCCTCGCTCATGGCGTGGGCGGTCAAGGCGATAATGGGCGTTGTGAAATTCGCCCGCCGTAACTTCTGGGTTGCCTGATAGCCGTCCATGACCGGCATTTGCATATCCATGAGAACCAGGTCAAAGCATTTCCCTGCTTGTTGCGCCGTCAGGCAAAGGTCGAGGGCCAATTGCCCATTTTCCGCCACGACCACTTCAGCCCCTGCTTTTCGGAGCAAGTAAGAGATCAGCCGTTGATTGTCAGGGCCGTCCTCGGCGAGGAGAATGCGGCAGTTGAGATTCCCTTGGCTGCTTGGTTGGGGCGAACGCGGTTCGGATATGGTCGCTGCCAGGATAGCTTCATCGTTCGCCGCCAGGCCGTTCCACGATCCGGTCGCTACGGTGAGGCTGAAAGTGCTGCCCTTACCCGGAATGCTGCGAACGGTAATATCTCCACCGAGGATCTCGGCCAGCCGCTTGCTGATCGCCAGGCCCAAGCCGGTGCCGCCGAAGCGTCGGGTCGATGAACCATCAAGCTGGGAAAAAGGTCGGAACAAGAGGCCCATGTGATCCTCCGACATCCCAATGCCCGTATCGGTAACGTCGAACACCAACATGGGCTCAGCCTTCGAAACGGCATCCAGCCACATCACCACTTGCACCAGTCCGACTTCTGTGAATTTTATCGCATTGCCGACCAGGTTTACGAGGATTTGCCGCAGGCGGGTAGGATCGGTTTGGATCGACATAGGAAGCAGTCCCCGGCATTCAAGCGTCAGCGGCAATCCTTTGGCATCGGCACGCACCTTCATCAGGGAGAGAACGTCGTTGGCGATCTGACGGGGCGAAGAGGCAACGTGCTGGACTTCAAACTTGCCTGCCTCGATCTTGGACAGGTCGAGAATGTTGTTGATAAGACTAAGGAGGTGCTCTCCGTTGCGTTTGATGATTTGGACTGCTTCGGCGGCCTCTTCGCGTGTTGGATTCTCCGCCAGGATATCGGTAAAGCCGAGAATGGCCGTCATCGGCGTGCGGATCTCATGGCTCATGTTCGCCAGGAACTCGCTCTTGGCTCGGCTAGCGGCCTCCGCAGCTTTTCTCCCCTCTTGAATCGTTCGATTCGCTACTTCCAGGGAATTGGCGTACTCCCGCAGCTCTTGTTCAGCACGACGTCGTTCCGTAACGTCCTCCGCCACTCCGACAAAGTACGCCGGGCGTCCTTGCCTGTCCCTGACCAGGGAGACAACCGAGTGATGCCACCGCCAGCTTCCATCATGGTGACGAACACGATATGTGTCATGCTGTGGCTCTCCTGTGGCCAGAACTTTGTTCAAGGCAGCGTGACATCCGTCTACGTCGTCGGGATGGATCAACCGGGCAAAACTCTTTCCGACGCTCTTGGGAAATTCATGTCCGAGTTTCAGAGGTCCCGCAGGAGAAATGTAGGTGAACTCGCCGTCCAAGGACAAGGTGTATATGCTCTCCGCGGCGTTCTGAACGATATTCGCCAGCCGCTCCTCGCTCTCCCGAAGTGATTCTTCGGCACGTTTGCGATCGGTGATGTCCTCGACAAGTGCCGAGAAGCCATCCGTTTTGCCGTCGGGGCTAGAGACAGGGAAGGCCTGAATCCGGTGAACGTACTCTTCACCGTTTGGTTTGGCGCCGTTCCACTCGCACTCGGCAGGGCGCCCCGTTTGCATGGCCTGAACGCCCGGACAGTCAGGACATATGGAATCCTGCCTTCTGAATACCCGGAAACACTCCTGGCCGATGCAATCCTCCGATGACGTTTCAAATAACCGTTCAGCTACGCCGTTCATCATCACAATTCGATGATTGCAATCCATGAGGGCAATGCCGTGATGGATATGGTCCACCAAAATGCGATAACTTTCTTCGCTTTGTCGAAGCGCTTCGCGAGTTCGCACCTGCCCGGTGACGGCGGCCCCCGCGCACGCCGAGCCATCGACGCCAGGGTCTGCAAGGTCGCTGACTTGCCGTCGAGGGGATTGCAGTTCTTCAATCACTTGATCTTTGGATTTGTCGCAGTCGCTCCGTTCGTTCCCCAAACAGCAGGAATCATCTGGCTGAACGAGGTTGTTCGTTGTCGTCATTCTTGCCATCGCCCGATCAACGCGATTAGTGACTAACCGGATGCACAATTCTAGCATAAGATTTTATGGCGCCGTCCAAATCCCCCAATCCCCTATGGGCTATAATGGCTCCAAGTTGCGGCTTCCACGACGGATTATCAAGGTGACAACAGCATGATCGATCGCCTGAAGGTGCCATTCGCCATTACTCTCGCGATGGCCGCGTTGCCGGTTTGCCTGGCCGCCCCGCAAGACCAATCCTCGCCGCCGCCCGCGCACGGGTACCCGGCCGCCGCCACCCGTGCGCAGGTGTCCGGCGGGGCAAACCCGGCCATTCTTCCTCTCAAAGATGCCTACGCCCGCCATTTCCTCATCGGAATGGCCGGCGACATTCCCGGCAATTACAGTGACGCCGAACTGCAGCTCATCAAGCAGACCTTCAATGCCGTCACCCCCGAAAACTGCATGAAGCCCCAAAGCGTCCATCCCGCCGAGTATCGCTGGACCTTTGGGGCCGCCGACGCCTTGGTGAAGTTCTGCATTGACAACCACATCCAGGTCGTCGGGCATTGTCTGGTCTGGCACTCACAAACCGGCAACTGGTTCTTTCGGGCCCCGGCCGGCCAGCAAATGACGAAAGAACTGTTGCTGGCCCGCTTGAAGACCCACATCCAGACCGAAGTCGGCCGTTACAAGGGCAAGGTCAAAGGCTGGGATGTCGTCAACGAAGCCATCAACGATCGCCCTGGCGCCGGCGAGAACCTCCGCGACAGCAACTGGCAACGCATTATCGGCGACGACTACCTGGTCCATGCCTTCAAGTACGCCCACGAAGCCGACCCTGGCGCCGAGTTACAATACAACGATTACAACATCGAAGCCGGCGCCAAGCACGCCAGTTCCCTCGTCTTGCTCAGACGGCTGATCGCCGCTGGAGCGCCGATCAGCGGCGTGGGCATCCAGGGCCACTGGAGCGTGCGGAGCGTTCCCTACGCAGCCATTGACAAGGCCATCGACGATTACAAGGCATTGGGCCTCAAGGTCATGATCAGCGAACTGGATCTCACCGCCAGCGGCGGGGGCGGGGGCCAGTTCGGCTATGGCGAGGCTCGCAGCACGGCCGATCCCAAAGCGTCGATTCGTCAGGCAGAGGCCTATAAGCGGCTCTTCCAGATTTTCGAAAAACACACGGATGCCATCACGCGAGTGACCTTCTGGGGCCTCAATGACGGGCGTAGCTGGCGAAGAGGCCAAAACCCCCTGATCTTCGATGCCAACAACCGGCGGAAGCCAGCTTATCAGTCCATCCTGGACGTAGTGCGCGAACCCCATTAACGACCGCTGGCTCGGACATGCCCATGAAAGGCCTCCCAGGTCTGCGATCGCCGTTATACAATTCCATGAATTCGGGGCCGAAAACCAGCAATGACGGTGAACCTGCCAAATGAACGATGAGAACAAGACTCGCGAGCAACTGATCGTCGAAAACGAGGTTTTGCGGCGTCGGGCAGCCGAGTTGGAGGGCGTCGATCTTCAACGCCGGCAGGCCGAAGCAGAGTTGACGAAGAGCAAGGCCATCCTCACCGCCGCTATTGAGTGCCTGCCCTTCGACTTCTTCGCCTTGGACCCGGAGGGCCGTTGCATCCTCCAAAATGCCCTTTCCCGGCGATATTTCGGGAATGCCCTTGGCAAGACCGCTGAGGATGTTTGCCCGGATAAGCTTGTGCTTCCCCGTTGGCTTGACGGAAACCGCCGAGCGTTGAATGGAGTGCGCGTGGAAGAAGAGATTGCCTTCGCGGTCGGGGGCGAACTTCGCAATTTCTACAGTGTTATCAGCGCCTATCCAGCATGGCGGCACGCTATACGGGATACTTGGCGTCAACGTGGACATAACCGATCGAAAACGCGCCGAATACGCCTTGCGGGAGAGCGAAGAACGGTATCGCCTTCTGGCAGAAGCGATCCCCCATCCCGTCTGGCGGAGTGATGCCGAGGGTATGCAGATCGACTGCAATCGCCGCTGGCAGGAGTATACCGGGCAGACCCCCGAAGAAGCCAGCGGCATCGGATGGATGAAGGCATTGCATCCCGACGACGTGGCATGGGCTATGCAAAGAAAGCGGGAAGACGTGGCCGGGGGTGAAATCTACCAGGCCGAGTACCGACTTCGCAGGGCGTCCGACAACAGCTACCATTGGCATCTCGCCCGGGCAATTCCCAGGCGGGACGCCGACGGGACGATCCTTGGCTGGTTTGGCGTTGCCATGGATATCGAAGAGCAAAAGCAGGCGGAAGAAGCCTTGCGGAAGGCTCGCGAGGAACTTGAGCGCCGGGTTGAAGAGCGTACCGCCGAATTGGCACAGACGAACGAGAACCTGGATATTTTCCGCAAGTTTGCCGAAGCGTCGGGCGAAGGGTTTGGGATGGCTGATTTGGACGGTCGCATTGTCTACGTGAATCCGACGCTCTGCCGGATGTTTGGCGAAGCCAGGCCGGAAGACGTCATCGGCAAGAACTTGTCTGCGTTCCACTCTGTGGGATACATGCAACGAAGGAAGGATGAGATAATCCCCGCCCTGCTTCGAGACGGTTACTGGCAGTTTGAACATACGGGCACATTGCGCAATGGAAAAGTGCTCCAGGCAATACAAAGCACCTTCCTGATTCGGGACGAGGCGGGGAGTCCTTTCCGGACCGCCGTCGTCATCTGCGATATCGCCGATCGCAAGCAAACGGAAGAAGCCCTGCAACGGCAACATCGCACCCTCAAGCACCTGCTGCAATCCAGCGACCGTGAGAGGCAGCTCATCGCCTATGAAATCCATGACGGGCTGGCCCAGCAATTGGCCGGGGCGATCATGCAGTTTCAGACCTTCGATCATCTGAAAGACACGAATCCTCGACTGGCAGCAAAGGCCTATGAGGCAGGGCTGACGATGATCCAGCAAGGATACATCGAGACCAGGCGTTTGATCGCCGGCGTACGGCCGCCGATTCTCGATGAGTCGGGCGTCGTGGAAGCCATCGCCCATCTGATCCACGAGCAAGACCGCGAGAATGGGCAGAAAATCGAATACCATAGCATGGTTGATTTTGATCGACTGGTTGGAACGTTGGAAAATGCGATCTACCGCGTCACCCAAGAAGCCCTGACCAATGCCTGTCAACATAGCAAGAGCGAAAGGGTGCGGGTCAGCCTCTCACAAAAGAAGGATCGGATTCGCATTGAGATCCGGGATTGGGGCGTCGGATTCGACACCAAGGCCGTATCGAAGAACCGTTATGGGCTTGAGGGCATCCGGCAACGGGCAAAGCTCTTGGGCGGCAAGTGCCGTATCCGGAGCATACCGGGCAAAGGCACCCGGATTATCGTCGACCTGCCCGTGGTGGAAAGAGACGACCACGAATAGGACAGCGTATCGATTCACGACCGCGGCCCGGGGCTATCGCCTCGCATGCTGCTGCCCCTCCGCAGAGCATCCGTTCCGAAACGCTGCTTCAACTCATCCACCACCGTGTCCAGCCGTGCCTGTCTCTCTCGGCCTTCCTGGTCGAAGAGCATCCCCTGCACCAGCCCCGTATCGTCCAGGCCGCTGACGCCCATGCCCAGAAGGCGAACGGCAAGGTGCCCGGCCGGCAGTCGATGGCGGAGCAATTCGTCGGCCGGCCGCCATAGCTCGTCGGTAATGTCCGTGGGCTCCGGCAGGGTCTGCGAGCGCGTGATCGTGGAGAAGTCGGCGAAGCGGACTTTAAGCTGCACCGTCCGCCCCCGCAGTCCGTTCCGCCGCAGCCGCCAGCCAACCTGCTCGACGAGGTCCACGAGCCAGGCCCGCAACACCTCGACGTCGCTGATGTCGTGCTCGAACGTCGTTTCATTCGAGATCGACTTGGCCTCCCTTTCGGGCACCACCGCCCGATCGTCGCGGCCGTGGGCCAGGTTCCACATGTGTTCGCCGCTGCTGCCAAAGCGGGCCCGAAGCAGGTCCAGAGGGCACTGGCGCAGTTGTCGAATGGTGCGGATGCCCAGCCCCTGAAATACCTTGCTGCCTTGTTTGCCCACGCCCCAGAGTCGTTCGACGGGCAGGGGATCGAGGAACTCCTGAACGCTGGCCGACTCCACGACGACCAGGGCGTCCGGCTTCTTCAGGTCGCTGGCGATCTTGGCCAGGAACTTGTTGGGAGCCACGCCCACCGAGGCCACCAACCGCAGCTCCCGGCGGATCGCCTGCTTGACCTGCTTCCCGATCTCCACCGCCGGCCCGAACAATCGCTCACTGCCAGTCACGTCGAGGAATGCCTCGTCGAGCGACAGCGGCTCCACCAGGGGCGTAAATCGCGCGAAGATGTCGCGGATCTGGCGGGAGACCTCGGCGTAATAACCGATCCTCGGCGGCAGGTAGATGCCGTGGGGGCAGAGGCGATGGGCCGTGGCGGACGGCATGGCGCTGTGGACGCCGAAACGCCGGGCGACGTAGTTGGCCGCCGACACCACGCCCCGTTTCTCCGGCGAGCCGCCTACGATGACCGGCTTGCCGAGCAGCTCCGGCCGATCGCGCTCCTCGATGGAGGCGTAGAAAGCGTCCATATCGCAGTGGATAATCATCGGCAAGGCTCCACGATCGTCCCGCGGTCCATTGAATCGATCATCCCCAATGGAACGAACAGGTCAGGTCAATGGCTTGGTTGACCCGAGCCGTATCGAGCTTGATGTCCTGTCCTGGCGTCAAGCGGTCTATTCCGGTCAACCGCTGCTCGGCAGGAAGCCGGCGTCACGGATGAGGCGGTCGGGCCAACACTGGTTGAGGAAGTCTCAGTGCACCCTCTGCCCCGGTTTGGCTCCCTCGTCCGGCACGAGCAGGTGCGCCTCGCCGTCACCGCCGGCGGCCAGCATCATGCCTTCGCTCAGGCCGAACTTCATCTTCCGCGGCGCCAAGTTGGCAATGCAGATGAACAACTTGCCGACGAGCTGGTCGGGCTGGTAGTAGCCCTTGATGCCGGCAAAGACGGTCCGCTGGTACTGGCCGCCCAGGCTGATGGTGAGCTTCAGCAGCTTCTTGGCCTCGGGCACCTCTTCCGCCGTCAGTACACGGCAGACCCGCAAATCGACTTTGCCGAAGTCGTCCATCGTGCATTCGGCGGCCAACGGCTCGGCCAGAAGCGGGGCATCGCTGTCTTGGCTAGCCAAAGTCCCGCTAGCCGACGCCTCCTCGACCACCTCCGGCTCGGCGCTGGCGGCGATCATGGCCTCGACCTTCTTGACATCGATCCGCTGGATGAGGTGCTGGAACTTGCCGACTGGAGTTCCGACCAACGGCTGTTGCGATTGCTCCCATTTGACGATGGGGTCGTTGAGGAACTCGCCCACTTCCCCAGCCATCTTCGGCAGCACGGGGGCCAGGTAAACGGCCAGTTGGCGGAATAGGTTCAGCCCAATCGTGCAGACATCCAGTTGCCGCGCGGCCTGCTCGGGCCCGCGGAGGTTCCAGGGTGCGTTCTCATCGATGAACTTGTTGGCCCGATCGGCCGCGGCCATGGCGATCCGCATCGCCCGGGCGAAATCGCAGGCCTGGTAGGCATCGGCGATCGCCGCGCCGTCCTGAGCTGCCTGGGCGAACAGCCCGCCGTCGTCGGGGTAGACCGCGGCCAGGCCGCTCTTCCGCACGAAATTCGCGGTGCGGCTGGCGATGTTGACGAACTTGCCCACGACGTCGGCGTTGACCTTGGCGAGGAACTCGTCGAGGTTAAGATCGAGGTCTTCGACGTTGCCGCCGAGCTTCGCCGCGTAGTAGTAGCGGAGGTAGGCCGGGTCCAGGTGCTCGAGATACGTGGCAGCCTGGACGAACGTGCCGTCGCGTTTGGACATCTTCTTGTTGTTGACCGTGAGAAAGCCGTGGATGTGGACCTTCTTGGGCAGGTTGAACCCGGCCGTCTTCAGCATCGCCGGCCAGAATAGCGTATGGAAGTAAGTGATGTCCTTGCCGATGAAGTGGTGGATCTCGGACTCGGGGCTCCGCCACCAGTCATCGAAGGGCTCGCCATGGCGATCGCACCACTGCCTGGTCGAGGCGATGTAGCCGATGGGGGCATCGAACCAGACGTACCAGTAGTTGCCGGGGCTGTCGGGGATCTCGAACCCAAAGTAAGGCGCCGGCCGCGAGATATCCCAGTCGCGGAGCGGTTCGTGGAGAAAGTGGCCCTTCAGGTAGTTGGCAATCTCCGGCTGCAAGGCCCCGCTCGTGCCGGCCCACTGATCGAGAAAGGCGTGCAGCCGCTCGATATTCACGAAAAGATGCCGGGCCTTGCGGATCTCTGGTGTGGCCCCGGAGAGCGTGCTCTTGGGATCTATCAAGTCGGTGGCATTGTAGTGCGTATCACAGTTCACGCAATTGTCGCCGTACTGGTCGGGAGTCTTGCACTTCGGACAGGTGCCCTTGACGAAGCGGTCGGCAAGGAAAGTGCCGGCCACTGGGTCAAAGAGTTGCTCGACTTCGCTCTCGCTCACCAGGCCGTCGCGGCGCAATGCCTGCCAGATCTCCGCGCATAAGGCCCGATTCTCTGCGCTGTGCGTGCTGCCGTAGTTGTCGAACTCGATCTGAAAAGCAGTAAAATCGGCCAAGTGGGCCTGCTGCATGCGGGCGATCAAATCCTCCTCGCGCACGCCTTCCTTGCGGGCGCGGATCATGATCGCTGTGCCGTGCGTGTCATCGGCACAGACGTAAACGCAGCGCTCGCCGCGGAGCTTCTGGAAGCGGACCCAGATGTCGGTCTGGATATATTCGACCAGGTGCCCGAGATGAATGGGACCATTGGCGTAAGGCAATGCGCTGGTGACCAGGATGCGTGGCATGGCGATTCGTTGCTCTTCAAAGAGTCGGAAGAAAACCGTAATTTTAGGGGATCGGCCGCAGGGTGACAAGATCGCAGGACACGCGCGGGCCGGATCCGCAGGGTGAGCGCCCGGTATCCGGTGCCACCCTAATTACGGCTCCTACGGCCGGCAAATCCGGCACGCCGTGCGCCAAAGTGCTTGAAATGCGGCCGCTTGTGGCCTATATACAGGAAGGGACACTTTCGTAGGTGATGTCCCCAAACGGCGCTGCGCCGCGGACCTTGCGCTCATGATGGTGGCGGCCGCGCGATACGCAGTTACTTCATGTTGCGCAACTGTGGAACTTCCGAACTCGTTCATTTCGATCGATACCTTCACCTGCGATGCTTTTTTGGCAGACGCGAGGGGAACCGCCCTGCCTTTATACGACGACTCGATGCCAGCCGATGCGACATCGGCCGTGTCGAGCGTCCCGGCCGAATCGCCCGGCGTCTGGACAGACCAGTTCGCCCGCGCCCTGCAAGTTCAGCACACTCGCGTTCGAGAGTTCCTTCAAACGCAGCGCGATCGCTGGCGGCAACTCGCGGCCAACTTCACCCGCCAGATCGAGTCCCTGCAAGCCGAGATCCAGGCTTTGCATGCCACGAACGAAGAACTGCGGACGGAATTACAGGCCCAGGCTGCCGAGGGCGACCCCAGGGCCGGCAATGCCGGATTTCACCGTCAAGCGGCGGAAGACCAGTCGGAATCGGCGGCCGCTTCAGCATCGCCGTCCGCCAGCAACTCTGACTGGGCCGCGCAGAAACGCCGCATCCTGGCCGAGCTGGAGTCCGACGATCAGCGCGGCGACGATGCCAGGGAGCAACGATCGAAGGTCGAAGAGATCGTCGCCCGCACTGATCGGATCATCGCCGAAAAGGACCGCGAGATCGACGAACTCCGCCATTTGCTCAACAGCCAGAGCAGCAGCCTCGGTTCGATCGCGTTGGGGGCGGCGGCCCTGGAGCAAGTCCTCGATCAGGACGCCATCGTCCGCGAGGAGCGGCAGCGGCTGCAGCAGTTGCAAGAGGAATGCCGGGCGAAGCAACGCCAGGTTGAAATCGAGCTTGCCGTGGAGCGGGCGCGGCTTGCCCGCCGTGACGCGGAACTTGAAGAGAAAGCCCGCAACGCCGAGCCGCGGCGGGCAGCAGCGGGCGGTAATACGGAGACCGAGGCCCTGGCCCCAACCGGTCGGCCCGTCCGTGGCCGCTGGCGGGCGCAGTTGGGCCTGACCGACGACGGACCGCCCGATTTCGACCGCAGCCGCGAGCGGCGGTAAGCGATTGTGCCCGAGTCGGGAACTTATTCTCCGGGCGTGTCTAAGCTGTTGATGTATCGTCAAGCCGCGGTAATAATGAGGGATTCTCGCAAACCTACAGACTTACCCTCCCTTTCCGCCAAAAATGACCGTTCGCACGCGATTTGCCCCCAGCCCCACCGGCTATTTGCACATTGGCGGAGTTCGCACCGCGCTTTTTAATTGGCTCTTCGCCCGACGACAGGGGGGGCAGTTCATCCTCCGCATTGACGATACCGATCAGCAGCGAAACGTCGAAGAGGCGCTGGCCCCTATTCTGCATGGGCTCCACTGGCTGGGAATCGATTGGGATGAGGGGCCCGAAGTGGGGGGGCCGTTTGGACCCTACTATCAGTCACAGCGAGGGGATCACTACCGCGCGGCAGTAGAAAAATTGCTGGCCGCCGGAGCCGCCTACTACGACTATGCCACTACCGAGGAGCTTCAGGCCGAGCGAGAGGCCGCTGAACGGCAAAAGCAGGTATTCCTCTACAGCCGTCGGTGGATGGCGGAAACGGCGTCCGAACGGCTGAAGTTCGAGGCCGAGGGCCGAAGGCCGGTGGTGCGGCTGAAAATGCCCCGCGAAGGAACGTTGGTCATCCACGACGTCATCCGCGGCGACGTGGCGGTGGACTGGGCTCGAGAGCAAGACCATGTCGTCCAGCGGACCGACGGTTCGTTTCTTTACCACCTCGCCAACGTGGTCGACGATCGCGACTTTCAAATCACGCACGTCATCCGCGCGGAGGAGCACCTCTCTAACACGCCGCGGCAGATTTTCATCGCCCAATCGCTGGGCTGCGATCTGCCCATCTATGCCCATTTGCCCTTCGTGGCCGAACCGGGCAGCAAGACCAAGCTCAGCAAGCGGAAGCTCGACAAGTATCTCAAGAACGCCGACTTCGCCGCCCTTATGAAGCACGGCCGCAAGGTGGCCGACGCCCTGGGGCTTCAGGTCGATCAGAACACGTTCAACCCCGTCGTGGTCGATTTCTACGAGCAGGTCGGCTACCTGCCCGAGGCGATCATCAACTACCTGGCCCTCTTGGGCTGGGCATTGGACGACCGGGCGGAACATTTCAGCCGCGAGGAGTTGATCGGCCATTTTTCCCTGGAGAGAGTGAACAAGGCGGCCGCGAGCTTTGATCCCAAGAAGCTCTGGTCGTTCCAGGACTGGCACACGCAGCAGTTGCCGCTGGACGAGAAGGTCGGGCGGGTCGTGCCGTATTTGCAGCGAGCTGGGCTTTGTAGCGCAGGCGGGACCCCTGCACCACGAGAGCGAGCCAAGATCGAGCATGTCGTCCGCGCGGCGGGCGACCGCATCAAGACCGCCGGCGACATCCTCGACTACGCCTATTTCTTCGTTGCCGATGACAAGCTGGCGTACGACGAGAAGGCCGTCGCCAAATCGCTGCAGAAGTCCGGCGCGGCCGAGCTTCTGGCCAAGTATCGCGAGAGACTGGCCGCCGCGGAACCATTCGAGGCCCAGCCGCTGGAATCGCTGACGCACGCCTTTGTCGAGGGCGAAGGCGTGAAGATCGGGGACATCGTCCACGCCCTTCGCGTCGCCGTGACCGGCCAAGCCATCGGCCTGGGGCTTTTCGACAGCCTGGCGATCCTCGGCAAGGCGAGTTGCCTGGCGCGGATCGAGCGGACCCTAAAGCGATCGTAGGCGGTGAAGGATTGAATAAAACCGTCGTGGCCACGCCCGGAACGGCGCGCAGTGGATTGCTTCCGAAGGCCCAATGGAATCCAAGCGGCGGTAGCTTGACAAAGCCTTCCGTTCCACCAAGACTGGTAGGGATTGGCAATACAACCCTTTCTTTCCGATCCGAGGAGATACGATGCGTCTTGGCGTACTGGGAATGGTCGTGGCGTTGGCGGGCGTGGTGGCGGGCGCGCGGGGAACTGCAGCCGAAGGCGGCAAGAGCGACCCGCAACTTGGCAAGGTGCGGCACGTGGTGCTATTCAAGTTCAAGGAAGGAACCACCGCCGAGCAGCAGAAAATGGTTGAGGACGCCTTCCGTGCGCTGCCTGCGAAGATTCCCGAAGTCGTCGAGTTTGAGTGGGGAACCAACATCAGCCCGGAGAATTTCGCCCAAGGCTTCACGCACTGTTTCCTGGTGACGTTCAACGACGCCAAGAGCCGCGACGCCTATCTTCCCCATCCGGCACACAAAGCATTCGGGAAGCTACTGAAGCCCTATCTCGACAAAGTACTGGTAATCGACTTCGTGGCGAAGGACTGACGGTCTCTCAGTCGGGAACCGATAGGAACGGCGGTAGCCGTCCGGCGACGTCCCGAGCAGTTGGCCCGCCTATGCGACTCGGCGAAACGCTCAAGGCGCTGTCGCGGTGTCAGAAGAGTGTATCTTCTGACCCGCGGCGGCGATGAATCGTAGCGTCGGTGACGATCAAACAACCCGCCTGTCAGGGGAACTTCACCGGTCGGCCTTCTTCGTCCAGGCACTCGAATACCAGATGTTCCGGGCCAGCATGCTCGTCGCCGACGACCTGCACGGTCATGTGGCCTTCGTCTTCCAACTTGGCTAGGTCGTGCCGCTTGCGGTTGTTCAAGTAGTCGGCCACCTCGGGGGCTACGATCACGCGGACCTGCACGATCGCCGGCCGCTGCGCGATCACGATCAACAACCGCACCACCTCGATGGCCATGCTCTCGGGAGTCTTCACCACGGCCGAGCCATGGCAGCAGGGGCAGTCCTTGTAGGCGCTCCGCTTCAGGCTGGGCCGGATCCGCTGGCGGGTCATCTCGATCAGCCCGAAGGGGCTCGTGCGGAGGATCTTTGTGCGGGCCCGGTCGCGGCGGACGGCGTCGCGCAAGGCCCGCTCAACGCCGCGACGGTGCCGCTCCTTGTGCATGTCGATGAAGTCGTTAACGATCACCCCGCCCATGTCGCGGAGCCGCAACTGGCGGGCGATCTCCTTGGCGGCGTGGATGTTCATCTGGTAGGCCGTCTCCTCGGCGTCGGAGTTCCCGGTACCCTGGGACGCGGCGCGGAAGTTGCCGCTGTTGACGTCGATGGCCACCAGGGCCTCGGTCTGGTCGATGACGATCGATCCGCCCGACCGCAGCGGCACAGTACGGGCATGGATCTTGGCGATCTCCTGGTCGAGGCGGTGCTTGAAGAAGAGCGGCTCCTTGCCTTCGTAGAGTTGCAGGCGGTTGGCATAGCGGGGCATCACCAGTTGCAGGAACTCGTGCGCCCGCTCGAAAGCCGCCTTCTCGTCGATGAAGATCGTATCGACCTCCGCGGTGAAAATGTCGCGGATGGTGCGGATGATCATGTCGCTCTCTTGGTAGATGTCCACGGGGGCGGGCATCTTCCGGATCCGCCGCACGATGACCTTCCACAATCGCAGGAGGTAGGCCAGGTCGCGAGAGAGTTCCCGCTTGGAGCGATCGGCGCCGGCCGTGCGAACGATAAAGCCCACGCCCTTGGGCGGGTTGAGCTCGAGCATGATGTCGCGGAGCTTGCGGCGGACGTCCTCGTCCTCGATCTTCCGCGAGACGCCGATGCGGCCGAGGGCCGGCATCAACACCAGGTAGCGGCCGGGGATGCTGATGTACGTGGAGAGCGTGGGGCCCTTGGTGCCGATCCCCTCCTTGATGACTTGCACGAGGATCTCGTCGCCGCGGCGGAGGATCTCCTGGATGGGCGGCTTGAAACGGGGGCGGCCGCCCATGCGGAAGGTCCGCCGGCCAGAGGCACCCGGCGCCCGGGGCTGGTCGTCGAAGTCCGTGTCGTCGGGCTCATCGCCATCGTCGTGGTCGTTGCGGCGGCTGCCGCGACGGTCGCCCGGCGGCCCCAGCGGCTTGTCGGGGTCGTATCCGCCCTGGGCGAAGTACTGCGGCTCGACGTCGCTGATGTGCAGGAAACCGTTGCGGCCCACGCCGAAATCGACGAAGGCCGCCTGGATGCTCGGTTCCAGGTTGACGACGACGCCTTTGTAGATGTTGCCGACGTAGCTATCCTGCCCCGTGCGCTCCACGTAGAGCTCTTCCAGGGTCCCGTCTTCCACGATCGCAATCCGGCATTCCTCCGGCTGCGCCACGTTGATCAGCATTTCTTGTTTCATGGTCTCGCTTTCTTTGGCAAGACCGACGAGCGGGCATTCGACTGTCATGGAGCGATCTCCACATCGGTGCGGACCAGGGGCGCCGGGTTGTTCTCGAGGTCCTCCAGCCCCAGAGCGGCCAGCACATCGCGCGGCCCGGCGCTGCCGCCGGGATCGGTTGCCAGGCGCATCTGCAAACGGTCCTGCCCTAGAGCCAGCCCAAGGAGCGAGGCCCTGAGGTCGATCGCCGCGCTGCGGTTCTTGCGGCGGATCGGGCAGGTGGATGCGGAGAGCAACCGCTGGATTTTTTCTTCCAGACCGGGCAGATGCGGCGCCGCGACGGCGATCTCGTAGGTGGCGCTCAGGGCTCGGGCCTTGCGAACGTCCGGCGGCATTATCTCCGCCGATTCGATGCATAGCCCGGGGGGGGCCTGGGGCCGGAGTCGAGCGAGCAGTTCTTCGGCTGGGGGCGTCGTGTTCAGTTCAAGTTCCATGACTTCACGGCGACCTTCGATGCCGACTGCCAAGGCCAGGGGAAAGTTCACGCGCGGCTTGGGCCGACGGCCCTCGCTCATGCCCAGCGCCAGTCCGGCGCGGCGAAAGAGCCGCTCCAGGCTGCGCATCAGGTCCCGGTGGCCAATCAGGCGCAGTGCCGACTGCTTGGAAAATCGAATGCGTACTCGCGGTCGAACCATGGGTTCGAATCAATCTGCTCCGCCAAGACAAGAGTGGCGGAAAACTCTATTTTGATTCCAGTTGTTCGTTCCCGATGCCGGGAACGCGTCGTTTCAATTCCTCGCGGAGATAGTTGGTGATGTCTCGGGCGTTTTCCATCGCGGCCACCCGGGCGGCAATCTCCTGGCACTCGGCCAGGGTTACGCGGCGACACACGTTCTTGACCTCCGGCAACGCGGCGGGCACGACGCTGAAACGCCGCAAGCCCAGGCCCAGCAAGAGCATCGTAAAGCTGGCATTGCCGCTCATTTGTCCGCACATGCTGATGGGAATCGCCTTGCGGTCGGCGGCCCCGACCGCCATGGAGATCAACCGCAACACGGCGGGATCGACCGGGCTGTACAGGCCTACGACATCCTTGTTGCCGCGGTCGACCGCCAGGGTATATTGGATCAAGTCGTTGGTGCCGATGCTGAGGAAATCGACCTCCTCGACGAAGCGATCGATCATCATCACCGCCGAGGGCACCTCCACCATCATGCCCACCGGCATTTGGCGATTGAAGGCGATGCCGTGCTCCTCGAGGTCTTCCATCACGTCGGCCAGCACCATCTTCGCCTGGCGGAGCTCCAGCAGCGTCGAGATCAGGGGAAACATGACTTGCAGGTTGCCCAGGGCGCTGGCCCGCAGGATCGCCCGCAGTTGCGTGCGGAACATGCTCAAGTGCCGCAATGAGAGGCGGATGCTGCGCAGGCCCAGGCAGGGATTGCGCTCGTCCTCGGGCGGGCGGAAATGGGGGACCTTGTCGGCTCCCAGGTCGAAAGTGCGAATGATGACCGGCTTCTCGCCCATGGCCTGCACCACCTCGCAATAGGCCTGGTAGTGCACCTCCTCGGTCGGCTCGACCTCCGAGCCCAAGTAGAGAAACTCCGTGCGATAGAGGCCGATGCCCTCCGCGCCGCGGTCGAGACAGTGGTGCACTTCGGAGGGAAACTCGATGTTTCCGTAGAGGTCCACGTGCACGCCGTCGGCAGTAGTGGCCGGCAAGTCGCGGAGTGCCTCCAGCCGCGCGGCCACCGTGCGGCCCTCTTCCACCTCCTGGCGATAGTGGGCCAGCGTTTCCTCGTCGGGCTGGAGGATCACCAGCCCCTGGTTGCCGTCGATGATCACCATCTCGCCGCCGGAAACGTCGGCCAGAAAGGGCCCAGTGCCGACGACGGCGGGGATTTCCAAGGCCTCCGCCACGATCGCGGTGTGGCTGCTGGGGCCGCCGATCTCGGTGACGAAGCCGCGGATGAAGAGGCGGTCTAGATTGACGGTTTCGCTGGGCGTGAGGTTATGGGCCAGCACCAGCACCGGCGAGGTGAGGTGGGCGATGCCCTCGCGACGGCGGCCCAGCAGGTGCCGCAAGAGCCGCTTCTCGATGTCGAAGATGTCGGAGGCCCGTTCCGCCAAATGGGTGCTTTCCAGCCGCTGAAAGACCTGGGCGTAACGCCGCAAAGTGCGGCTGACGGCGTACTCGGGCGAGTAGTGCCGGTGCCGGATCATGTCCTCCAACTCGCTGCGGAGCCGGGCGTCCTGGAGCATTTGCAGGTGGGCATCGAAGATGGCGGCGTACTTCTCGCCCAGTTCCTGGGCGATAGCCGCGCGGTGGCTCGATATTTCAGCCGCCGCCGCCTCGATCGACTTCTCCAGCCGTTCCAGTTCGTCGTCGACGGCGTCGCGCGCCACGAACCGCCGAGGAATGCGGAATCCCTCGTTGTCCATGACCAACGCCTCGCCGATGGCAATGCCTGGCGAAACGGCTATCCCTTGTAGTTTCTGCAAGTTCTCAATCCTCGTCGAACTTTCGCAGGAAGAGTTGCTCAACGGCGTCGACGGCCACTTGGGCGTCGTTGCCGGAACCTTCCAGCGTCAATTGTTCGCCCAGCGCGGCCCCCAGCGACGCAATCTGCAACACGTCGGTCGCCTCTACCTCCTGCTCGCGTTTGGCGATGACCACGCGGGCATCGAACTTGCGTGCCTCGACGGAAATCATTACCGCGGCACGTAGGTGCAGCCCTGCCTGGTTGGCAACGGTCACGTTTCGCTTCAGAGCAGGCTCAGGCATGGGGCGAGTGGCATGAAACCGCTGGCCGACAATCCCCGCAATTCCCCGCGAGGACTCCCGGCGGCGTTGCATCAGGATCCAAATTGATGGTTATCGGCTTCATCCAGCAGCAGCCCGATGTCCGCGGGCGCTTTGGCCTGCTTGAGAAAGCGGCAAAATGTGTCGTCGCGGAGTTGCCGCGATATGTTCTCCAAGGCGCGAAGGTGGTCGCCGGGGCGATCGGGCGGGGAGATGAGGAGGAAAAACAGGTTGACGGTTTCGCCGTCGAGGCTCGCAAAATCGACGCCCGTGGGACTCACCGCGACGGTGCCGATGAGACGATCGACGCTGGGGTGCTTGGTGTGGGGCACGGCCACTCCCCGGCCAATGCCGGTGCTGCCCAACTCTTCACGCTTCAGAATCGCTTTGACAATGCTCTCGAACTCGGCAGCGTTGACGCGTTTGGCGTCTACCAACGATTGGACCATCTCGCGGATGGCTCCTTCCTTGTCGAGAGCCGCCATGTTCGCGCGAATCGCGTCACGGCAGATAAAGTCGGAAAACTTCATGCACCAATCTCCTTTTTATTCCTCATAGTGGGTCAAGAGTTCTCAGGCCCGTCTTCCTCAGAAGAGGCGGCCGCGCCGGGAACCTCTGGCGTTTCCATCTGGCGGTGTCCGGGGCCGCGATGACGGTCTTGGACTTTTTGCTTGTATTTTCGCAGTTGCTGTTCCATTTTTTCCAGAACGTCATCGATCGAAGCCATCAACTCCAGCGAACGGCAGACGGCCACAAAATCGTGCTTGTGCTCGGCGGACACGCGAAGATCGACGTCGGGCGCCTCCCGGTGTTCCAGGTCCACGGTGACCTCGATAGCCGTCAACCGATCGTGAAACCGCGACAACTTTTGCATTTTCTCCATGATCTTGGCCTGCGTGTCGTCGCTGAGATGGCCGTGCCGCGCGGAAATATTGATCTGCACCGAGAAAACTCCTTCACTTCTCACCAAAGGGGCAACAGTCCCTTTCGCACGTCCATTCTGTCCGTGCCCATCTCCCCTGGACCGGGCTCCCGGTGGAATACTAAGTTCAGAACCGTAGATTTTAACAAGGGGGCCAGGGCGAGACAAATGCAACCTGGAAACTAAGGATTCTAATACCCTACCTCTCGCCTTCTTCCAGTTTAGCTTTTCCCAGCTTGACGGTAAGGGGGAGGGGGACGAGGCTATCGTCTGCCCCATTCTTGGCGGCCGGACCCATATCTTCGGACTGCATCAATCAAGCCGTATACTAAGTTACTCTAATATACTATGCGGTAATCACAACGTTCCGCGCCCCGCTGTCTCAAAAGGAAAAATCGGCGAGTCGCAACCATCGGATATTAAATGACTTGCGACGAATTGACCGAAAACCTTGTTGTGGCACTGTGCCACGACAAGACGACTAGGCGAGCCCAAAACTGAAGTCGTAAGCAGCTATGAATAAATAGCTTACATCGAACGACCGATGGCGCTTCTCGCCGCGCTGCCGTTGTGACACAACTCTCGAAACGGCGGCGGAAACGTCGTCGCAACCACTTATACATAAACGGCTTGCGACGATAGGCCAGCGGGCCACAACGGCCACTCGCTCGCGCGACGAATAGATACCCCTTTGGGGTGTGATCGCCGGAGTTGAAGCCGGACGAGCGCACGCCATTCCGCAGAACCCCGGTCCCCAACGCATATTCTCTCCCTTATTTCACCCTTCATTCTTCCACCTTCATCCTTTATCCCCAGGGCGACATCGAGCCTTGTGCCCCCGGCAGGCTGTAGCGGGTGGCACTTCGATCCGAAGTCAAACAGCGAGTTTCTACCGTAATATTACGGCTGGCCTGCGACAATTTTCTACGGCAGTACGTTGCGTTTCTTGTTGGGATGGAAAATGAGCGAAAAGAAAAAGAAAATGAGTGACGGCAGGTATCGTGCTCGACGCGGGGCTCGCGCTGTGATTGCAACCAGTTATGTATCAAAGACTTGCGACGACAGGCCAGCTGACCACAACGGCCTCCCGCTCGCGCACAATACATACCCCCTTAGGGCCAAACGGCCGCAGTTGAGACGGGGCCCGGCCTGTGTCGAACGCCGCCCAGTACCCGCCAGCACCACCGCCGCAGCAAGTAGCCATTCATGTCCGTTCCGCATCGTGACCCCCATGCGAAAAATGCTCCGTGCCCAAACGCTGCCGCCGTTGCTTTTGACGCATAGACCTCGCCGCAAGTTCCCTGTGGCTGAAGTTTGCGAGTGGGCCTCGCAGGCGGCTTAGTGTGGAGTCGCCGACGTTAATGGGATTCCAGCAGGGCGTCCAGAATAGACTGATACGCCGGTTTCCGCTGGTTGTTGGCATCGAAGATCAATGGGTCTTGGCCTCTCCGCCAGGTACGCCGGTCATTGAGGCCCCAGAAGGTCACGCGGGTGACGGCATCCTTGTGCTTTGCAAAGATCTGGAAGAGCCGTTTGTAGGCCTCGGCCTGACGAACCGATGCATCGGGGTCGGCCGCGCGGTCGCGCCGGGCGTAACCGAACTGGCCCCCGCCACCGCCGCTGGCGGTGAGATCCAGTTCGCTGATCATGACCTTGAGGCCCAATTCCTTGTAGTCGTCGATGGCCTTGTCGATTGCCGCGTAGGGAACGCTCCGCACGCTCCAGTGGCCCTGGATGCCCACGCCCGTGATCGGCGTTCCAGCGGCGATCAGACGTTTGAGCGAGGAGCGAGGCGGCGTGCTTGGCGCCGGCCTCGATGTCGTAGTCGTTGTATTGCAACTCCGCCGAGGTCGGCTTCGTGGGCGTACTTGAATGCCTGGACCAGAAAGTCGTCGCCGATGATGCGTTGCCAGTTGCTGGCGCGGAGTTCTCACCGCGCCGGGGCGATCGTCGATGGCTTCGTTGACGACATCCCAGCCTTTGATCTTGCCCTTGTAGCGGCCGACCTCGGTCTGGATGTGGGTCTTCATGCGGGCCAGCAGCAGTTCTCTGGTCATTTGCCGGCCTTCCGGCGCCCGAAAACCAGCTGCCGGTTTGCCCGTGCCAGACCAGGCAGTGCCCGACGACCTGGATGTGGTCGTCCGTGCAGAACTTCACCAGGGCGTCGGCGGTCCCAAAGGTCCAGCGGTCCTCGACCGGATGGACTCTGATGGGCTTCATGCAGTTTTCGGGGGTGACGACGTTGAAGGTCTGCTTGATGAGATCCAGTTCGGCTGCACTGTAGCCACGGGGATGTCACCGGCCATTCCGATGAGAAAGTGGCCGGCGCAGGCGTCTTTGAGATGGACGGGTTTTGCCCCGCCGAGTATCCGCCCACGGCTGGCGGCCGGGTCCCCCGCGGGTGGCGGCGCGGGTGGGTCTGCGCGGCGGCCAGGGAAACCGACAGCACGACCGCGGCGACCGTGCTGGCCAATGACCTTTCCATGCGATCGATCATACCGGGGAGCCTACTTGGTTTTCAATTTCAAGACCGTCACGGAGTACGGCGGAAACTCGCGGCGGAAATCCGCGCTCAGGTCGATCGCTTTTTCCGCGCGGGGAACAACTTCGCGGTCGTTCGAGGGAATTCGTCTCCTGCGGGTCGTTGGCCGCCAGGCAGACCGCTTCGCCTTCGGGTTCGATCTTCGCCGCATTACTGATGGTAACATGGATTCGCTGCGGAGATCCGGCCTCGTTCACGACCTTCAAATAAATGGTCCCGCTTGCTTGCGCGTGCGCGTCAAAGATCTCCCGGATTTGCCGCGGCGTGGTCGCGCCGCCGCGAAATGACCGCGACTGCCACTGCCGCGTCGGGATGCCTTGCGAATCGGTCCCAGAATCTCGTCGCCGTGCATCGTGCTGAACATCTTCTGCGCGTAATAGGAGGGCGAGCCGTAGCTGGTCAAGCGCGTCGTAGCCGATCAAATCCGTGCGCCATTGCATCGAACGGTCCGGCCGCTCAGTTCGCTGACGTTGACGAATAGCGGCGCGTAGGAGGACATCACCACGATGTCCGAATTGCGTTCCATGCCGGTCATCCACGCGGCGTCGCCGAGCGCGCCGGCCATGTTCGGCGTGGGCGAGCCGACGCGCGTGGCCCATTCGCCCACAAAAATCTTCGTCTTGTTCGTGCGCGAATACTTGTCGTAATCAAGCGCACTGCGCCTCCATGTCTTCCTGCGAGCGGTAATAATGTTCGTCCACGCACATCCGGCATGCGGCTGTGGACTCGCTGGACTCGGGCTGTTCGTAGCCGACCGTGGAGATGACTTGCAGCTCGGGATACTTCGCCTTGATGGCGTCGTAAAACTGCGTGAACCGTCCGTCATAACTGCCGGTCGGTCGAACCAGTCCTCGTTGCCGATCTCGACGTACGTCAGCGTGAACGGCGCGGGATGGCCGTCCTTCGCGCGCTGCGCGCCCCAGTTCGTGTTCGTGTCGCCGGTGACATATTCAATTTCGTCCAGCGCGTCCTGCACGTAAGGCTCGAGGTCCGGACCGGGTTGACATGCTGCCCGCGAGCGAATAGCCGGCGTAAACCGCCAGCACCGGCTCCATGTTCATGTCTTCGCACCATTCCAGAAATTCCAGCAGGCCGAGGCCGTCGGTCGACCAATAGCCCCACGGGCTGCGGTGGCCGGGACGTTGCGAAACGTCGCCGATGGTTTTCTTCCAGTTGAAACGTTCGGCAATGGTGTCGCCTTCCAGATAATTGCCGCCGGGGAAACGCAGAAACTTCGGCTGCATGTCCGCGAGCAATTGCATGATGTCCGGGCGCGTGCCGTTCGGGCGATTGTTGTAAGTCGGCGGAAACAGCGAAACATTCTGGAACCAAACCGTGCCTTGCTGTCCGGGTTGCTCGTGGAAATCACGAAGCGATTGTCCTTGCGACGCTTCCACGTTTCCGGTCGTCAACGTCGCGTCATATTTTTTCCACTCGCCGGAGATCTTGGAAATGTCGGCGCTGGCGAAAACCTTTTCGCCGTTCGGCGCTTTCGAGGGAAACCGTCAGCGGGCCGGAAAACTCTTCGCCGCCGGCATAAAACGAGACGTGATAAGCCGTGTTCGGGCGGACAGGAATTCCCCAGTAGCCGCCGTTGGCGATCCCGGCCGGCGAGTCTTTCGACGCCTTGCTCGCGTCCAGTTTCAGGCTCACCTTCAGCGCGGCGTTGAGCGGCTGGTTCGTGTCGAGCGCAATGGCCGCGTCGCCGACGGCGTTCCAGAAAACGGGCTTCCGCGCGTTCGCCTTGAAGGTGCGGTTGCGGATCAATTCGCCGTAAATTCCGCCTTCGTAGGAAAAATTGATTTCCTCGGTCATCAGCCCGTACAGCGTCGGGCTGACGGCCGCCGGTGACTTTGCCCGCGTTGATTCGCAGAACGGGCATTGCCGGCGAGGGCGTTACCGCGCCTGTCCCAGCCGTCTGCGGAATGATCTCAATGGCGTTGATCTCCGGGTTCTCGACGTTGCTGGTGAAAGTGATCTTGAACTTCCCGTCGGTCACTTCCACCGGCACCGTCACCACATAGGCGCGGTTCGGCCCGCCGGCCTTCTTACCAAATCATCGAAGTCCTTGAACTTGCGTGGCCCTGGACATTGAAGGAGAATACCCGCTGGCCCTCGCCCGTGATGCCCTCGAAGGTCTCGGCGAAGTGGAGCTTGGCAAGGTATTTGCCGTTGGGCACGTCGCACGAGAAGGATTCCATCGAGTAGTGCTCCGAGCGATAGAGTGCGGGGTCTTTCGTGTTGGCGATCGCTGATCTCCGGATCGCGGCGATCACGTTGCCGCCCTCAAACCCCTCTTCGGCCTTCCAGACGTCGCCCTTGGAATCGGTGAGCGGCTGAATGAACCGGCCTTGATCCGGATGACTGCCCGCTCGCTCTTGCAGGGGCCGGCTCGGTCAAGCGTCGGGGCGGTTGCAGGGCAGCAGGCGCGGGTGCAACGCTGCTGGTCTCGGCCGCTTTAGCCGCGGACACAGACGCCAGGGGTTGGTCTTGGAACAGCAGCGTGGCGAATTCGTGCAGGCCCGCCGCCAGGTCAGCCACTCGTGGGCCGTATTGGGGGATTCGTAGAAGACGCTCTTGATGCCCGCTTGTCGCAGGGCTTCAACGTTGGCCCTGCCGGCGGCGCCGTTCTCGCGGCTTCCGTAGCTGACGAACACCGACTCTTGACCTCCTGCTTGAAGGCACGCCATGTCGGGGATGATGTCGACGGGGCGATGCTGCCGCCGCTGAAGATGCCGATATGAGAGAACTTGTCGAGATTGGCCATGGTGATCGTTCGCGTCTGCATGCCGCCCATGGAAAGGCCGGCCATGGCCCGATGGGGCTGATCGGCGAGGGTGCGGTAGTTGGCGTCGATGAAAGGGATCAGGTCGTCGATGAGGACCCGCTCGAAAGCGCTGAAGTTGAAGTCGAAGCGTCCGCCGCGACCCGAAGCACCGGGTGCCGCCGCCGCCGGCGAGCCGCCGCGCCGGCTTGCGCGGCAGGCGCCGGTCCGCGACCGGGACCGGCAGCGCCGGGGACATAGCTGTTGGCCATCACGATGATGAAGGGCCTGGCCTTGCCGGCGGCGATCAGGTTGTCCATGATCAGACCGGCATGCCCCTGCCTGCCCCAGCCGGTTTCATCTTCCCCGCCGCCGTGTTGCAGATACAACACCGGATAACGCTTGGACGCGTCCTTCTCGTAATCCGGCGGAGTGTAAACGAAGCAGCGAAGATTGGCGTTGGCGCTCTTGGAATAGTACAGCGTCTCTCGCAGTTGGCCGTGAGGGACGTCCTTGACGGCATAGAAGTCCTGGTCGCTGGCGGGCACCTCGACGCCGCTGCCCCAGCGGCTGGCGCCGTAGAAATACTCGCTGCCGGGATCCGGAACCTGGGCGCCATCGATAACGAGCTGGTAGTAGTGGAAACCCTCGTCCTGGGGCTGCGAGTCGCCGATCCAGGCGCCGTCCTCACCCTTGGTCAGCGGGTATTTTACGCCACCCGAAATCGAGCATGACGCTCCGGGCCTGCGGCGCGACGACGCGGGCGCGGACGCGCCTTTCCGAATTGACTTGGGGATACGGTTTGCCGGGCTGATTAAGCGACGACGGCTTGAAATCGTCTGTCACCGACCGGTCGGGCTGCGCCATGGCCTGAACCGCCGCACGTGCCACGGCAATGGCAGCGGGCGCCGGAGTCGCCGGCGGCTTGGGGGACGATGCGGGTTTCTCCGTCGCATCCTTGGTTCGGAATATAAGCTGGGCAAAGTGGTAGAGACTATTTCTCCAGTGGGTGGCATCGTGGGCGTTGCCATCGACGTGCCAAATGTGCGGCACGCCCTTCTCTCGGAGGTAGGCGTGGACTCCTTGACTGATCCGTATCAAGCCGTCCCTGTTCCCGGAGGAAAGCATGAGCAATTTGAGGTTGGCCTTGGCGGCCTCGGCGTCGGGCACGAGTTCGCTTGCCGGCCTGGTGTTGGGTGCGGCCGAGAAGGAGCCGATCCAGGCAAAGGTATCCAGGTGTGCCAGTCCGAAATTCAATGACTGGCCGGCGCCCATGGACAGGCCGGCAAGGGCCCGATGCTCGCGATCCGCCTGCACCGAGTAGCGGGCTTCGATGGCGGGGATCACGTCTTTCAGCAGGTCCTGCTCGAAAGCCGCAAATGCTGCCGAAGCAGCGTAGATGTTGCCTTCGGCACGGTCGTTCTTCTGCGCGGCCGTTGGGCATGACCACGATCATCGGCACGACCTTTCCCTCCGCCAGCAGGTTGTCGAGGAGTACGTTCGGAGTGGCGAAACGCTGCCACTCGGTCTCGTCGCCGCCGATGCCGTGCAGCAGGTACAGCACAGGGTACTTCTTGTCCTTCGAGTAACCGGGCGGCGTGTAGACCTGCATCTTGCGGGTAGCGCCAACGGACTTCGAATCGTAGCTCACCATTTCCAGTCGGCCGTGCGGGATGCCTTCACGCTTGGCGGCAATGCCGGCAGGCGGCTCGGGAAACGCCGGAACGTCGTCCGGGTTGAGCACGATCGGACCGCCAAACCCGCGCCTCCCCTGGGCACGGCTTTCAGGAGCGGCCAGGCTGAGGGCCAGCAAACCGCCGAGTAGAACGAGGAACGAATGCTTTAAGCGAGACATCACTTGCTATCTCCGAAAGGGTTTTGGACAAACAGTTTTGATAACGAAACACCCTCTTTCGCGGTATTGCCACCGCGCGAAAGATCCTCGTAGTAACCCGACGCGTAAGCGAGGGAACATCGCTAACGCGTCGGGTTGCGATTGATAAACTTCCTTGCCGCGGTAATTGGGACCGGTGAATCATTGACTCTTCTCCGGCCTCTGGACGAACAAAAAGTCGTCCGGTGCCAGGGCCACGTCGCAGATCCGCACCTCGTCGATCCATCCCTGGAACCAACGGCACACGCTGCCGTCGTAGCAACCGCGGCCCACCGACCAGATAGAGCGATGGCGGCATATCCGCCAGGGCGTTGGCCGGCCAAACACCGCGGGCCAGGGCGGTCGAGCCGGTCTTGGGCAAGCTCGTGATCGAACGCAGGCGGTAGCCGTTGCCGTCCAGCGAATCGACGTACAGTTTCAGCTTTTCGCCGTCACTGGTCGCCGCCACATGGTACCAATGGTTTTCCTCGGCCGTCAGGGCCACACACGTTGCCGTGTGGTCCCGGCCGTCCACGTCGCAGAATTGATCCCGAAGTGCTTCTGCGGGCCGATATACAGGGCAAACGGGGCAAGTTCCGGGTCGGCAGCGCACACGTCGGCGCCGTCGCGCACCACGAAAGTCTGATAGTCGGCACGAAGTTTCGCGGGCTTGACCGAGGCCTCGACCGTCCACTTCGCAGGCGTGATGACCTGGAGATCGACCGGCGAAGGCCGGCTCCAGCCCGATCTCGTGAACAGGTCGCGCGTCGGATGGCTGGCGGGCGGCTCGCTGTTGTCCAGGCTGGCGACATTCGGCTCGCTGGTTAGCGGGATCGTGGCGGCCGGCACGTCAGCGGAAAAAGCGGGCTGCGTACCTTTGCTCCAGGTGTAAAGATCGTTGCCGTTGATGCTCGAATCGAGACTGCCACGGACCGGGGCCTTGCCCTCCTGCGACTCCGGCACCAGCACGCCTACCGCATGGTCCTCGAACCGCCACCAGGCCACTACGTGCCGCCTGTTCTGGGCCTCGTCCAGGGAACGGGCGAACCGTTCGCCGTTATTGGCCACGAGCTTCACCCCCTTGGTGTTCAGGTCGACCTCCATCCCCTGCTTCTCGATCAGCCGCTGCGGCGGAGCGGAAGGGCCCTGTTCCAAACTTGCCGCCACTTCGACCTGGCCGCGGAAGACGTGGACCTGCTCGATTCCTGCTGGCGACACTTCCAGACCGAACTCCGTGCCAAGATCGATGGCCTTCATGCCGGGAGTGCGGATGGAAAAGCCTTTGGCCGCCGGGCTATCGGCCCGAACCGTGATCTTGCCGGACGACAGCACTACACCGCGGGCTGATTCTGGTGCCAGTGCGGCCGGCCCTTGCAGGATTACCCGGGCACCACAGTCGAAGACAATCTCCACCAGGCCCGAGCGAAGTTCGATGCGTTGGCCGGCATCCAAGCGATCGCCATCCGCAGGCGACTTATCGGCGTCTGACCAAACGCAGTCGTAAGTGCGGACGAGCCGGGCGACGGGGCGCGGGGGCGGGGGCGGGGGGCGTTGGAAGTGGGACGAGCGACGTGGGGTGAGGCAGGTTTCGACTCCTGGCCTCTCACCTCCCGCTCATCCCCTCGGATCAATACCTTCTGCCTGTTGGGGCGAGAATTCCATCGTCCATCGGCCTTCCACACGACCACGATCGCCAACGCGCCCGCAAGCGACAACGCGACGGCCAGCCATAATTGCACGCGCAACCGAAAGCCAGACGCACGTGGTCGGACGGCAGGTCCTTTCGCATGGAGACCATTTCGATGGAAACCATGCGCGGCCATTGCCAGGTCGGCGGTGCTTGCGCCAGGATAGTCGGCCCAAGTCAACATCGTACTTGTCTCGTCGATTACGTCCAAGTAGAGGTCCAAGGCCACGGGATCCTCCAGGAGTGCCTCCAAACGTTTGCGCTGCTCCGCGGTAATCTCGGCCGAAAAACTTGCCGCGGTCAGGGTGTGCAGTTCCTCGAAAAGCCCCTGGGGCACGTTGTTTCGAGCCGTGCTTCGATCCGTCATCGCGAGCCTTCCTTCTGCAAGACGTCTTCGACGCAGTCGTGGAGGAGGCGGCGAATTCGCACGATCGCCT
Source organism: uncultured Planctomycetia bacterium (assembly GCA_963709175.1). Taxonomy (GTDB): domain Bacteria; phylum Planctomycetota; class Planctomycetia; order Pirellulales; family Thermoguttaceae; genus JANXQG01. Next base: position 277,080 of record CAVPVK010000013.1, on the reverse strand, counting down.
TTTCGGTCGCGGCAATCGAGCGGCCCAAGTGCTCGGCCGCCGCATGAAGCTTCATCCCCATAAAATAGTAAAGACGAATTATCTCCCGGCTGTGTTCGGGAAGCTTGTCAAGGCAGTCGATCAAGGCCACTTGGCGGTCGGCAAGGCGCTGGGAACGGACGGCTGCCCGATCGGCCAGGGCGTCAACGAGTTCCGAGTTGAAGACCACGCGTTCGCGGCCAGCCTTCTTGCGGAAGGTGAGTACCTGGAAATAGGCAATGCTCCGCGCCAAACGACAAACCCCGCCACAGCGGGGTCAAAATCGTCGAATTGCTCCCAGAGGCGAATGCTGGTCTCCTGGGCAATCTGCTCGGCGTCGGCCAGATTGGGCACGAGCATCAGGATATAACGCTTGACGTGATGCTCATGTTTCGTCAGCAGCGCGATGAACCGCCGGGTCCTGTCGTCAGAAGGACAAACCGGCTCGCGGTTGGAGGGATTTTCGGACATCGAGTGCTGGGTGGAGAAGGGGTGAACGGTCAGCCAGGTTCTTCGCACTCAATATATAGGCGCGACGGGCCCGTTTCCGGACAAAGAGAGCGGCCCCTATTGCAGCGCGGAGGCCGTGGCCAGCAGCCCGAGCGTCCACATGCCGATCGGCAAGAGAGTGTGCCGCAGGTCGTCGCTGAAGGCCCAGGCGGCCTGGACGAAGAAGAAGCCCATCGCCACGTCGACGACGGCGGTGAAGACGTTCGGCAGGCGGAGCAGTTCCAAGTAGCTCTGGAGGGGCGAGGTAGTTTCGGATTCGTCCATAACAGTCCTGCTAACCATTTACCCGGCGTGGTACCCTGCATTTTTTCTTGGGAGAAAGGAAGTGGCCGAAAAGAAGATGAGTGAAGGCAGGGATCGTCAATTCTCTCGCCTATATTCCTTTCGCCCATCTTTTTTCTTTCTCCCAATTCCCATTTCATTCCCGCAGTACGTATGCGAACTGTCCCGGCTCCACCGCGGACCACTGCGACGAAAACCGGCTGCCGGTGGCCATGTGACGAAGTTCGAGGGATTCCTTGTCCACGACCACCAGCAACTGCTTCAGCCAGCGATGGGCCACCAGCACGTAGACCCGCGATGTCTCGCCGATCCGCCATCGCCGCCAACGGTCGAAGGCCGGGTGCTCGTGCAGGATTCGGGCCATGCGAGGATCGGCCTTGGCAATGGCCTTCAGACGCCGGCAGGCCTGACAATGATGCCGTTCCACGACCTGCGGGCTGACTCGCTGCCGACAGCAGTCGCACTCGACCATCTCCGTCCGCAGCAACCGTCGGCCGCTGACGGGACAGGCTTCAACCAGTTCCGGACTGACGCGGCGACCGGTCGCCGCGCAACGGACCAGTTCGGTGCTCAAGAGGCGGTGGCCGGTCTCGGCACAAACTTCGATCCGTTCCGCCGCGACGATCCGTCCGTCGTAGGTGGCCGCAAGCCGAAACGTGGATGCACCCGTGTGAGGACAGACAAATGGCGGGGGCGAAAGCGTGCGCGTCCAGCCGCAAAATGGCAAGTCGACTGAAGCCGCCGCAATCGAGAATCGCAGCTTGCCCTCAACGAACTTGCACCAGATCGCACGGCATACGACCAATTGCGCCACAGGCCTCCGCCGGCAAGCGATCGTGCGCAAGACGGGATCCAGCGGCAAGAATCTGCTCCCGCTGGCTTTCCAGCAAGTCGGGAGGATTCTGCACGGCAACCAGTTTAGGCTCCCGCTCGCCGGCGACAGGCTGACCATCCACCTCCTTGCCCTCGGCGTTCAGGTAGATTTCAACCGTTTGACTGCCGCATTCGTAGACCAGTTGCAGGACGAGCCGGTCTTCCACGGCACAGCCCGCCAGGCTGACACGACCGTCGTCCAGGTGATAAGCGGGAAAGAGGATTCCCGCAATTTCGGGAACGGTCGTGGGTTGCTCGGCGGGAGCGACGTGGGTAAATTCTGGCACGGGCAGGTTTTTTCTGGACGCTATCGTTGCGTAACGCCCTTGAAATTATCGGTACGGAAGGGCGAGGCCGGCAGGTCGGCGGCGTTGACCAGGTTGGGGGTGGCATCTTCCCGCCAGGCAAAACGAACCGCGACCGGTTCCGGGACATCCTTGGCACTGACCACGATCGTCTCTCCGTCGATTCTGGCTTCGGCCGGCACGAACTTCCGATCGGCGCCGGCGATAGTGAAGCAGCTCAAAGGTTTGTCGTCAGCCGACTTCAACCCCTTGGCGTGGCTGAAGGCCAGGCGAATCTCCGACCCGTCGATGCTCATTGACCGATAGACGGGACCGGAGTAGGGCACGTGGCGGCCGTAGGTCTTGGCCAGGGCCCAAAGGGCCAGTCGCCGTCCGACTTCCTGTTTGTTTTTCGGATGGATGTCATTGAGATTGCCGATGTCGGTCGTCACCGCCAGCCCGGTGTTGGCAGTGGTCTTGGCGGTCAGGAGTTGGGCCTCCCAGAGCTCGGCGCACGGTTCCAAGCGACGGGGATCCAGCGGCTTGCCGTTTCCCGAACGATTGTAGTGGTACGGCGCGATCTGAACGATATAGAAGGGGAAGTCGCCTTCTCGCCAGTCTTCCCGCCAGTTGCGGATCATTGTCGGCAGCAGGGTGCGGTATTGGTAGGCCCCGCCCACGTTGGCTTCGCCCTGATACCAGATGGCCCCGCGAATACCAAAGGGGATCAACGGGGCAATCATCCCGTTATAAAGGCCCGACCCGTGCACACCCTTGAGCTGGGGTTCGGCTTCCAGGGCCTTGCGGCTGGTCCAGAGCTCGGCGGGCGTTCCGCCCCAAGAGGTGTGGATCAGGCCGATCGGCACGTTGAGTTGCTTGTGGAGCTCGCGGCCGAAATAGTAAGCCGCGGCGGAGAAACCGCCCCAGCCGCCGCTGCCCAGGGTAGCCGGGCTGCACTCGGTCCACCGGCAATTGCCCTTGCAGTCGTCCAGCGGAGCGGGCTCGTTGTGTTTCTCGACGGTGAACAGGCGGATCTGCGGGTATTTGGCCGCGGCGATCTCTTTGGCCGCGTCGTTGGCCGCGCCCACACCCATTTCCATGTTCGATTGGCCCGAACAGACCCAGACTTCGCCCACCAGCACGTTCTTGAGCGTACGAGTTTCGCTGCCGGATTTAATGGATAGCTCCAGGGGGTCGCCGCTTTCCAGCTTCGCCAACAAGACCTTCCAGCGTCCCTGGTCATCGGCCTTGGTCGAGACTGTCTGCGCGGCAATGCTGACGACAACTTCCGCGCCTTTGTCGGCCCAGCCCCACAAGTAAATTGGCCGCCCCTGCTGCAAGACCATGTTGTCGCCGATTACGGCGGGAAGTTTCAGACCGGCCGTCGCCAGGGAACCTGGCGACACCACAACTAGCCCAACGATCAAGCCCAAGACGGAACTTTTCAGACGCATGACAGCAACCTCACAGGAAACCAGCGGAAAGGAAACCAAACCATCCTGAGAGTTTATTTTGCCCGCGGGCAAACTGCAAGGGTTTTCTGTCGCAGGATGAGCATTAGCGACAAAGCTGAAACTACGAGCGCGGCGCTCGTCAGCGCCGCCTTCAGGCGGAAGGAATACGCAAAGAAGGCCGGCTGAAGCCGGAACTTCGAGACTACTCGCGCTCGTAGTGCTTTACGTAGGGCCAGTAGAGATCGAACTTGAACTCGGGGCTGTTGTCCAGGTCGTGGCAGGCCCAGCAGTTCTGCTTGCCGTGGGTTCTGGGATCGGCCATTTCTTCCTTCGTGACGACGATCGTCTTTCGGGCGGCATCCTGCTCGGCGGGGGTGCCGTGGTTCTCGGCCCAGACGTGCTTCTGCCCCGGGCCATGGCAATCCTCGCAACCGACGTTGGTCAACTTGGGCGTCGTCTGCTCGCCGAGGTAGCCGGTCTTATATGGAAAGAACCCGCTCGGGTTCCAGCCGACCACGTGGCAACTGATGCACTCGGGATCGTATTCTCGCGACGGCCGAGCGTTTTTCAGCGTGGCGAATGCGCGGGAATGGGGCGACTTCTTCCAGACTCGGTACGATTCCTCGTGGCAGTTCTTACAGGCGTCGGTGCCGACAAACGCGCCATTGAACGGCTTGAGCGGATGGTCCAGCGGACGAATGCCCAATCCGTCCAGCCCCAATTCCTTGAGCTGGCCCTGGTAGGCGGTCATCAAGGCTTTCATTTCGTCCGACGCGGGAAAACGGGAGTCGAGCGTCACCCGCTGGTAGCGCATGGGCTGTTGGGCATCGTCATACAGGCCCACGACTACCGCGTACATGCCCTTTTCACCGACCTCGATCAGTTTGGTGCCGCCCTTGCGGATTTCCTCGGCGTGGTCGGGCGGCTCGGCGTGCCCGTCGGCGCAGACCACGAGGTCGAAGTCGGGAAACTTCTTGGCCAGGTCCACGGCCTCGTCGTGCGTTGCCTGGGCCAACAGCACCAGATAGTTGGCCCGTGACTTGAGCAAGGGCACTGCCGCCTTGAGAAGGTTCTCTGCAGAGATCGTCTTCAGGTCGGGGTTGCCCTTCAATTGCCCTTGATACGTCTTGCCTAGCACGGCGGTCACACCGATGGTTTTGAAGCCGGCAGCGATCAGTTGCGTCCGCGGCAATAGGGTTTCGTCGAAGGCGAACAGGCCGACGTTGCCGCAGACGAAGATCGTCTTTTTCTTGGCGTCCGGCGGCATCGTCAGCGCCATCACTTCGGCGGTAGGCAGGTGCAGGTCCGTGGGGCCAAGCGTTGCCGAGAGGTAGTGCATCTCGCTCATGGCGTTGACGGCGATCTGAAACTTGAGCTCCGCCTGCTTGCCGAAACCCTTGGCGATGTTACCGACGTCAATGGGGACGACGGGCCAACGATAGTCGTTGCCTTGCCGCAGTTGTTGCAAGAACGAGTAGCGGCGGCTCATGCCGCCTTTCATGCGATCCAGCCCCGCGCATCCGCACGGCTCCAAGTAGCCTTCCTGGTTCCCCGTGATCACCAGGGCTAGCTTGGGCTTGGGCCAATCGACAAAGAACTTCCCGTTTTCTTTCACGGGATCGAAGGGTACGCCGCTGTTCTTGTTCGTTCGCGGCAAACCGCCAGCCAAATCCCCGCTGATCTCCTTCGGCTGCGGATTTTTCTCGGCGGCTGGCGCCTGGGCTGCGGCGGGGACGGCCGGTTTCGTCAACACGCTGGCGTCGGGCTTGATCTGGATGTCCACCTCCGGTTTCGGGACGGGTTGCGGCGATACGTTGCTCGCCGCCGTGGGATTTTCCGGAGAGACGGCCGTCTGCGGCACATCGGATTGCGGAACGGTCGGCTGCGCCGCAGGGGGGACCGACGGCGGAACTACCGGGCGGCCGCTTTCCGTTGCGCCCGGAGTGCGCAAGGGATTGACCCCTACAGGCAACTCCGCCGGTGCCGTTGCCTTGTTCGCTGCCAGCGGCGGATCCGCTGCCGGCTGTGGTTGAGTGGCTCCTGCCTGGGCGCCAACGGCCGGGGCGGAAAGCACGTCGGCATAGCGATCATCGTCGGCAGGCGGTTGTGCAATTGCCGCCATCGCCGAGGACCTGGCCAACCTTGAAGCCTGGCCGTGTGCCTCCCTATGCGAGTCCGACTTTGCGGAGTTATCGGGAGGGTCGGACGATAGCCGATCGGGCCCGGCGTTCCCGGCGTGAGCGTCTGCCTTCGACTTTGGTGGAACCAAGATGTCCCCGGGCTTCAGGGTGTGCTTGAATCCCATCGCCGCGTCCGGATCGGTCGCCGCAAACGCGGCACTCGCCTTCTCCGAGGGCTTGGCGTCCGCTGACTTCGACGTCGCTCGGTCATCGGCCGCCATCTTGCTGCTTGTCGACACCGCGGGTTGACCGCCAGCCTCCTGCTTGCTGTGCGAGTCCCCGCAGCCGGCCGAAAGACCCATCGGCAAGGTCGCCGCAATGAGCAGCGAGCACATCCGTGAAACAGTTTTCATAGTGTTAATTTCCGCCCTGCAAGGAGAAGCGAATGCGAATTCGCAACGAGTGAATTGGAGGCTGGGCTGTCTCCAGGATTATTTCACCCGACTTTCCGCTCCCTTCAACCGTGGACTTGGCCGCCGCTTTCTTCTGGAATTCTCCCGCGGGGATTTCAATCGACAATCCAGTTTTCGTGAGTTGGCCGCCATCGTAAATGGTCGTCTTGCCCAGCTTTGCTTTCAAGAAGTCGGGCTCGACACTGGCGACCTTGAGCGTCATGTCCTTGGCATCCTTTCCCCGCGCAGGACGATGAGTTCCCGTTCTATTCCCTTTTGGGGATCGACCGAGCCGAGGTCCAGTATGCCTGTCTCACTACTCCAGCCTGCTCCCACGAGAGTAATCTCGCCGACCGATCCAAACACTGGGAGTTCAACCTGCGAGTATTTCTCCAGGTTCGTGCTCAAAAGGATTCTCTCCTGAAACCGTCCTAGAGGCAACCCCGGTTTTACCGTAACGCGGACCAGGACGCCGCTGGTCGCCCCTTCCTTCCTACGAAGCTCGTCGATCCCCAGGGGCGAGCAATCCACCCGAAAGAACTTCTGTAGGCTGGGATCGGACAGTTCATGCCCTTTGATCTCGATTTTCTGTTTAGGTAAATTGCAGAATATGCGCGCTTCTTGATAAACTGGATCAGTTGCAGAAACCTGGTTAAAGCTTATTTCGTCGGGATCAACGTAGACGGCTTGAGTGTACTCCCCCCGAATAGTGAACGTCACCTCGGAGTGCATGGGATCGCTCGTGAGGACGGTCACGCTCTGCTGGAAGCGACCAACCCCATGTTTGGATCGCCACGTGACGCTTACTTGGGTCGATTCACCAGGGGCCAACTTGCTTTTCGCGATTTCGCTAACGGTGCAACGGCAGGATGTTGCGCCTTTATTGAGTGTGAGAAGGCGGTCCCCTCGATTAGTGAGCGTGAAGTCGTGCCGGCCATCCTCGCTGGCATCCTTCTTGCCGAAGTCGAATTCTTCTTCGCTCACCGACACGCGGCCGCCGCTGGCCGACGGCGGCGTCCCCAACCCGCCTATCCAGGGATGCTGGCGAAACTGCAGCGTGGCAGTGCACAACCCCAGAGCCAGACCAGAAAGGATCGAAAGGAAGATCGACGCGGCAACTCGCTTGTTCATACTACTAGTGTATCGAAAAGGGGCGTCGGATGCCATTCAGGCCTCGCAGAGAGGAGCGAGGAAGCGCCAGCGGGTGCGGCACGAGTTCCGCGCGAGAGATCATTGCTTTACCACGAACGGGCAGAAAGCCCGTGCGACGGTCAGACCAACCAGCATCGCCGCCAGATCGCAGCCACGCAAGTGGAAATCGAGCCAGCCAGCAAAATGGCCAGCGTTCCCGGCTCGGGCACCGCAGGAACGCCTGTGAGCCGCGATTCCCAGGCAGCCGCTGGCTTGACCGGCGAGCAGCAGATCGTCGGGTCGAAGATCAGAATCCCGCCCGCCCCCACTGCCAGTGAAGTTGCTTGCGGCAGCGAATCGCTTGCGCCGACGCAGAGGGTTCCGCCCGCCACGATCGTGCCACCATCATAGGTATTGCAGCCAGCCAGAATGAGAGAGCCTGGCCCGACAAGCGTCAGACTTCCCGTGCCGCTGACCGCGCCGGTGATCGTCAGACGGACGGTTGGATCATACCCAGTCACAGTCGTGTCGGCGGCTAACAAGACCGGCGCCGTGATGCTGTGGCTTCCATTGACGACTTCTATTAGTCCCGTACCGGTATACGTGTCCAGTTCGTCAACGCCCGTCAGGGAAAGCCCGCCGGAGCCAGACGCAGCCAGGGTGTAGGAGCTGGCCGTATTGCTGAAGATCAACCCATGGAGGCAGTATCCGCCGCTGGGAAGCGAGACTGTGCCCGAGCCCGAACTGCCCAACAGGGCAATCCCGCCGAGATTCGAGGGTGCGGCATTCGACCAGTTGGCATCGTCGGCGATGGACCCGCTTCCCGTCTGCCACTGAGTTGGGCCGCTCAGCGCGACAAAATAGTTTGAACCATTGGGGCCGATATTCACGGCACTCCACGTCGCCCCGAAACCCAGGGGACAGTTGAACGTCAGGTGCTGGTTCATGAAGGCCGCCGAGTACCCTAGGCCTGAATTCGACTTGTCACCCGTCATTAATTCGTATTGCCTATCGGCGGGCAACGGGTTGCTGGAAATATCGACCGTCGCGAAGGTACTGGAAGGGATTATGAGTCCCGCGATCCCTTGCGAAAAGTCGAGCGTATCCGAGGCGCCGTCGTCCTGTAGCCGGAACGTCAAAGTGCCGCCCTTGACGATCAGGCCGCCGGCGAGATTCAACGTGCCGATGGCCGAACTGCTGCCCGGCGAGATACTGCCGCCGTTGAGCGTTGTCGGCTGGGTGATCGTGCCCGTGCCGGAGAGTTGTCCCCCGTTGAGCACCAGCCCATTGCCGCTGGCATTGCTGCCCAGCACCGAGCCAGTGGGATCGTTGTCCAAGAGCGTGCCGCTGTTGACGAACGTGCCGCCGCCAAAGGAATTGGCCGCACTGCTCAGGACGAGCGTACCGTTGCCGGTCTTGGTCAGGCCGCCAGAGCCGCTGATTGCGCCGCTCAAGGTCAATGGGCCCGAGTCCGCCTCGATGGTATTGACGCCCGCGCCGGTCAGGGCAATGGTGCGAGCGAAGGTTCCCGAGCCGCTGAAATCCAAGGTCGCGTTGGCGATCGCCAACGAGCCGCTGGCCCCCAGGCTACCGCCGCCGGCCACGCTAAGGGTGCCGGCGGTGATCGAGGTGTTGCCCCTGTAAGGGTTGTCGGTATTGCTCAAATAAAGGATGCCGGGCCCGATTTTCATCAGGGCACCGGTACCGGAGACCTGGCTTGAAATCACCAGGCCTACGCAGCTCGGGCCTACGATGGCGGACGATTCGGCATCGACCGTCAGGGAGCCTGTGATCACCAGCGGGGCGGCGATGGTGTGCTCTCCGGCGCCGATCCAGATCGTGCCCGTGGAACTGAGGGCCAGGGCGGCTGTCGATCCGCCGCTGAGCGTATACGGGCTCGAGCTGTCGAACCATAGCGAACCGGCGTTTTGCGTGCCCGATAGACTGATCGTGCCCGCCAGCGCGGGGTTGACGAAGGAGGCCGTGTCGGTGGCACGGGGCACGCGTTGGGTGGTCGTGCCGGCAAGCGTCCAGTTGCCGCTGGTGCTCCACGCGCCGCAGGCTGGGCCGGTCCAGTCGTCTTCCGAGGGCACTTGTCCGCGAATTGGACCGGCAGACCATCCGATCAGTACGGTAGCGACAATCGCCGCGGGCGCCCACTTGCCTTGCCTGTTCCGAATCGAAAACCCCATTTTTGAAGTCTTTCCAATCAGTAAGGCCCGTTGCCAAGACGCTGCGACAAGCCGCCTTGCGGCAGATTGCTAATCTGCCATATTTTTGACAGGTTGGCAACCTGCCCCAAATTGCATTTTTATTGGAGGGGCCCAACGAACATCCAACACGAACCGATGGAAACAAAAATGGGTTGCGCAGACCCGCCTTCCGCTTTGCCCAGCGGCGACAAAACCGTTCAATCGAATCAGCCGTGCAACCTTTCGCACCGCCGGACGCGGCGGAAAGCAAGGTGAAATCCGATGCCGGCCAGCAAGATAGCCAGAGTTCCTGGCTCGGGCACCGCAGCAACGCCTGTGGAAGCCGCAGGCTCGATCGGCGATGCCGAGGCCATTGGGTCGAAGATCAAGGTCCCGCCTGCTCCCACGGCCAGCGAAGTTCCCTGTGGCAGCGAATCGCTCGCGACAATGTAGAGAGTTCCACCTGCGACCTGCGTGCCACCGCCATAGGTATTAAAGCCTGCCAGAATGAGAGAACCTGTTCCGGCTAGCGTCAGGCCATAACCCTGCCCGCCATCGCCGATTTCCCCGCTCAGCGTGAGGAGACCGCTGGAGCCGACCACCAGGTTGCTTTCCAGCAGCAGGGAAGCAGCCACGGAATCGGTTCCAGCAAGCACCGTCATGGCCGCGAAGTTTTCGGCACCGGCGCCCGTGAGGGTCAGGCCTGTCGTGCCGGCGCCCTGCAAGATCGAGAAACCAGTGGCCGAGTTACTGAACGCCAGAGCACTCAACGTGGGTCCATCGCCGTTTAAGAGCACGGCCGCCGTGCCGCCGCTGAAACCGGGGCCAAAAGTGGCAGTGTCGGCAGCGAATCCGGACAGCCCGGGCGGGCCCGACGGGCCGCCCCCTAGTATGTCCGTCCAGTTGCCACTGTTCCAATCTCCGCTGGCGGCATTCCACTGGGCCTTGCCGGAATAGACCTGGGCGGTGTAGCTTACGGGGACATTTATCGGCGCCTCGCCGGACAGTCCCTCGCCTGATGTCGTCAACGTGATCACGCCGACGACCGTACCTATCGTGCTGAAGGCGCCGCCCAGTATCCGCTGGTCGGTCACCGATTCGCCGTTAAATAGGGGATTGCTGCCGCCGCCGACGCTGATGCCATTGGCATCGGGGCCAGCATTGCCGACCGTCACGCGGGTGAAATGGCTGTCGTCGCCGCTGGTGGAGAGGGTGATGGCTTGGCCCACGGCGGTCCCCTCGTGCACCAGACCGAAATTGGCGGAACTCGCCGTCACCAGGCGATTGGCGACCACGGTCAGCGCCACGCTCGTCGAAAGATCTACGGGCGGGGACGCCCCGGAAAGCGTGTGGTCATCGCCCGCGTTGAGCGAGAACATTTCCGTCTGCGTTCCTGTGGTCCCAGCGGTGAGGGACGCGGTATACGACTGCACTAGACCGGAAGCGACCAGCGATCCGCCGGTCGGACCGATCAGGTCGGCCCCCAGCGAATTCACGTCCAACGACGCCAGGCCGCTTTGCCCTGCCGTACCGTTAGCGAGGGTAAGTTCGGCAGTCAGGCCCGTTGTCCCCAGCATGACCCGCTGACCATTGCCAGAAGCAACCGTGACGTTCGCGGCGGCGTGGCCAAGTACGGTTACCGTCGTGCTGGCCGTTTGGGCGGGCAGCAAGTCGCCGGAGTCCGCCGCCGTAAAGGAGATCGTCGTGACGCCGGGAAGGGTCGAAGTGACGGAAATTGCGCACGCCTGGCTCCCGCCTGGGGTGAGCGTGCCTGCCGGGGGGAAAGGCGTTCCCAGCGCCGCACTGCCGCTCTGCGCAACGGCGGAGAGCGTATAACTCAGGTTGCTTGCGCCCGCGTACGCCGAATAAGTGACGGCGGCGCCCACTGTTCCGCCGGTGATGATCGTCGCGCTGGAACCACTGCTGAGACTGATCGAAGGGAAGGCATAATCGGCGACCACCGGCAAGTGGTCGGTCGTCGTGGTCAGCGCGGCAAGTACCGTCGACGCGCTGCTGCCCAGTGACGTCAAGGCCGTGTTGCCGGCCAGGGCCACCGTGCTATGTAAGGCCGTGGTACCATTATTGCCAAAAGGAGTATAGCTCGCAGACAGGATTTTCAGTCCGTTGCTGCCGTTGAGCACGGCCGAGGAGACCAACTGCGCGTCGTCGCGATATGACAGGTTCGACGCCGATTCCGTCAACAGGCCGACGTACGCAGAACTGTCGGTCCAGTTGCCGGCAGGGTTTGCCACGTCGTTGGCACTGCCGCTGATTGCCGTGACGTACGTCTGGTAGGAAGCGCTCGAGGCGCCGCTGAAATTGAAGTCGCCCATGAACAGGTAATTGGCGCCGGCGCCTAGCGTCGCCGCGCTGGCGGTGATTTCCAGCGCCTCGTCGTTTCGGCGGTTTTCATTGCTCGTGCCCGTTCCCGACTTCGCATGGCTCACATAGAGATAAAATGTCGAGGCGCTGCCGCCGCCGATCGGTTGCAGTTCGTACTGCATGGGTGCACGGGCCGGCCCACTACCGCTGACCGTACCGATCGCCGCCGCACCGAGGTCTCGCACGGTCTTCGTGTTGTAGATCAGTCCGCTGGGACCGTTGCCCGTGTCATTGCCGTCCGTGGGATCGTAGGTTGGGTCGTAGGCGTACGTGCCGGCGCCGTAGATGGCATTCAAGTAGTTGGCCACCGTCTGCAGAGTAGGCGACGAGCCTGTTCCCACCCACGACATCTCCTCCAGCGCCAAGCACATCGACCGGCTGGGCCGAGCCGTCGCCCAGGGTTGCGGCGCCGATTCCCTGCAGCACGGTTGAAAGCCCCGGACTAACGTTGCCCGTTCCATTCGATCCGCTGGCCGTGTCGGCGTCGATGTTGTAGGTCACGATCCGCAGTTCGCCGGCCGCGGCGGCCGCGGCGCAGGCGGACAAGGCGATCAGGGCGCTAACGGCGCGTCTGCCGAGCGCGACCGAGAATCTCCAAGGCATCATGTAATTCCAAAGGTGCAGGTTCGAGTGGGCTTAGAGAAACAGAATCGCGGGTGCTCGCGCGATGTCCGGGAACTCGCGAGGCGCCGGTTGGGTCACTGGGACTGTAACGGAAAATCGATTTCGTTGCCGCCGGATGTTACCTCACGTTCGAGAGTGGTATTCCTGTTATACTTGGCCGGCACGATTTCCGAACCGGGATCGTGCGATTGCTGCCTGGTTATTCGCACCCTGTTCTTGCCGATGGTGGCGCCCGCCTCGTCGCGGAGGTATTTGACGAAGTACTCGCCGTTGGCATCAGTAATGCCACCCGACTCCCGTCCGCCACCCACGGGAACGAAAACAACGGCGGCGCCGGCTAGCGGCTTGCCGTCCAGGGTCACGTGGCCGTGAACCCTCGCCAGGGGCGGGCGATCCCGGTTGCCGCAACCCCCTACGCGCAATTAGACATGATGCGCAAAATACCGCCCAAACGGCTGGGAAGCAGCGAGCAGTTCGGCAAGACACGGGCTGACGATTCCTTATGGTTTAGGGTTTTCAGAAGACATATACGAAGCTTGCGACTTCTCGAGTCGTCAAAGGATCACGGATCATTGATCCGGGAACGCAACGGCGGTCCATGTGCCGCCGACGTTCATCAGGCCGCCGTCGGCCATGCTGCCGAGCATGGCGTAAACGTTCTGGTTGACGTTCTCATTGATGAAGTGACACGAACCGTCTACCGCCCCGAAATTGGCGCCGGCCGGGTGTAAACTGCCGGCCCCCTCAAAGAAGTTGTTGTTCAGGCCGCCCGGCTGCCCCAAGTCGCCGTCGCCGTTCAACACGTTGCAATCGAAGGCGCTTCCCACCCCGCCCACGGCCCAACCATCGTTGCTCTGCATGCTCGGCCCATAGTACTCCGGGTTCTGGCCAGCCGGAACATAGCCGGGATCGTTTATCCTCTGAAGTTCACCGATCATGATCGTATGCGCCGCGCCGTCGGTGACCTGGGACAAAGTCGTACGACTGTTGGGGAAGAAGACGCCAATTTGCAGCGCCGTCTGCTGGACGATCGACGTGGTAGTTCCCGTGCCGGGCACTTCGTACTCGCCCTGGCACAACATGTGATCACCAAGCGGTCCCAGCGTGTTCACCCAGAAATCGCCATGCCCCACGCAACATCCATAGTCCGTGCCCCCGGTCGTCCACTTCTGAAACATCATCTTGGGCGCATCCGACTTGTTAACCGTTGCTCGCCTCGACGGACAGTAAAACTCCTTAATATCTGTCTGGGCCAAGGCTTGGTTGACGAGCACGCTATGTTGGAAATCCCAATGGTCGTAAATATCGTGGTACTCCATAAAGGGCAGGATATAGAGCATCCAACTGGCACCGTTATTGCTAGGACCGGTCTGCGTCGCCTCATTCCAGATGCTGTATTCTCGGCTCGCGTATTGCGAAGCATAATTCGGCGTGACTGCCATCCCGGGCGGGAAATGGCCCAACGTGGAAAGATGGTTGTTCAGGGCCAAGCCCAACTGTTTGATGTTGTTGAGGCAGGCCGCCCGACGTCCCGACTCGCGGGCTGCGTTGATCGCCGGCAACAGCAAACCGATAAGAATACCGATGATGGCAATTACGACCAGCAACTCCACCAGCGTAAAACCGAGTCTCCGGGCTCTATTGAACATTGGCATCCTCACTCCAAATAGTGCAACTGGCCGGCGATCTTCCAAGCCGCCGCGGACCCCCCACCCGCGACCGCCATTACCCGAATGGATCATTGTAAACCCCGATTGTTAGGCATTGGTTAGATTTGCGTTATTGTTTCGTTTGTTTTTTGTTAGGAACCAGCTTCCTATCGAGAACACTCCCACAAGCCGTTTCAATGGCGCGACGGGCTTGAGACGGCTTCATTACCGCTTGGACACGGTGCGAAAACAAATCTCCAATTCCGGTCGCGCGGGCGTCTATCTGCCCTGCAAACAAGGGCATGGATCAGCAAGGGCGTTTCCCAAACCGAGCGACGGGAGAAATTGCGGCCTACCGGCGCAGACAGGCTCTCCGTCGCCAAGCGAACCCGGCGGCACAGACCGCCATGGTGGCCAAGAGTGTCACGGAACCCGGTTCCGGCACGGCGGCAAGCCCTGCCGACACGTTCTCCGATTGGAAACTGCCGGTGGCGGGCGCGGCGGTCCCCTTGGGGTCGAAGATAAACGTCCCATCGGCGCCGATAGTCAACGCCCCGTTGGGGATGGCGCTGGCCGCCTCAATCTGGAGTATGCCACTATCGACGAATGTACCGTTCGTATACGTGTTCGTGCCCGACAGGACCAGCGTGTCGGTGCCTTCCTGAGTAAGATCGAGATTCCCGCTAATGTTGCCACCATAGGTCAAGCTCGTATCGGCCGTGCGGCTGAAGACCAAGTGGTTGCCCGTTCCGCCACCCGCGCCGCCGCTGAAGTTGACGAAATTTCCCATCGTGCCGCCGGTTTCGTCGGCCAGCGCGGCGTACTGCTCGGTGCCGCCGACGAGGACCGTGGCCCCGTGGAGAATATTGATCGCCGCGCCTGGGGCGACGGAAACCGTGCCGCCGGGATCGCGGAGGATGTCGAACTCGCCCCCGCCGGCCGTGCCGCCATCGACGTTCAGTGTGCCCTCCCACGTCGTGCCGTAGGTGAGCACAGTGCCGGGCACTGGGAACGCCGCCGTAGTGGCGGAGAGTACTCGCGTACCGCCCAAGAGCTGTACGGCACGGGTGCCCGTGCCGCCGATCGGATCGTAGGTCTCGATGGTGGATGTGCCGGCACACACCGTGAAATCGCCGCCTAGCTCGGCCGTGACTAACGTCGAGGCCGAGGTAATCAAAGGCTCCGTCGCCCCGGTATCGTTAACAAAAGTGCTGAAGCTCACCTCCGACCCCGAGGCCGCCAGCGATCCGCCGTTGAGAACGACCGGGTTGCGCAGATAGTTGGGCGTGCCGTTGACGCCGTAATCGCTTCCGGTGTACGTTACAACCCCATTGACAGTGGTGGTGCCGGTGTACTGTTGATTCGCGCTGCTGTTCACCTGGTCGACGGCCACGACGAGCGTTCCTCCCTGGTTCACGGTCACGCTATTAGGCATGTCCGGATCACCCTGCACGCTGCCGCTGCCGTTGTAGGTCTGGCCGTCGACGGTCTTGAAGCCGAGGGCATTGAGCGGCTGCCCGCCGGGCCCACTCCAGTACCCGCTGCTATTGGCGTTGGTCAAGAACGGTCCGACCTCCAGCACGCCCTGGTCAACCGACCAGGAACCGCCAAAAGTGCCGTCGGAAGAGACACCACCGTTCTGAAGCTGGACGATCCCGGGTCCTGTGATGTGGATGGTCACAAGCTTGGAAGGATCTGCCGCGAAGGAGGCATTGCTGCCGCTATAGGTAACCGTGGCGTTGCCGTTATTGTTGTTCACGTAGGCGGCGCCAGAGCCTGGATCCTCCTGCTTGACCGAGTTCTGGATCGACAGCACGTCGGTGGGGTTGATGGTCGCGATCGTGACCGAACCGGGTGAATAGGGGGCAGCAGTCCCACCGGTGGTGGCCGCATTGAGCGTGTTGCTGGCGCTATAGTTCAACCGCATCGTGACGTTCCCGTTGGCGTAGCTAGAGCTGCCCGTGGCGAGCAGCGTGCCACCGGTGCCGCTGGCGATGCTGGCGAAACCGATCGGACCGGGGCTGGAGTTCGTGCCCGAAGAAAGCTCAATTGTCGGCAACCCCGTGGCCTGTGTGGTCAGGTCGGCGTAAGCGCCCAATTGCACGTTGGCCAGTTCCAGCGTAGCACCGGGTAGGACATAATTCGTACAACTGGTGTTGCCGCCGCGCAACGTCGACATGCCGATTTCATTAACGACCCCCAAGGCGGTCGAAAACTCGACCGTTCCTTGATAGACGTACAAGTCGCCGATGTTACCCGGCCCCGCTACGCCGCCGCCGAAGATCAGGGTCCCGGAGCCGGACTTGTTGATGGCGACCGTGTTATACGTGCTGTTCGGCGGGGTGAGTTGGCCGGTCAGCGCGACGTTGTTGCCCAGGGTGTTGAACCAGACAGCCTTTTGCCCGATGGTAGGCAAGTCCAGTTGGTTCGGCAAGGTCATCGAATTGCCAAACTGGAGGGTCGAGCCGTCGGTCGTGCCCAGGAAGTTGATGGCGCCGGTTCCCGCACAACTCGGCGCGGCAATGGCAACCGTGCCGGTGCTGAGATTGAATTGCACGTTATTGTTGCTGTTGGTGAGCACCAACATGCCCGCTCCGATCTTGGTCAAGATTCCGGGCCCGGCGACCGTGCCTGTGAGGGTCAGCACGGTGCCGGAGCCAACGACGTCGAGACTTGCACCGTCGGTGCTGCTGGCTCCGATGGTGAAAGTTCGGCTGCTGGTGAAGGAATTGACAGCGCCGAACGTGCCGTCGGCTTCAACGATGACCGAGTTGGCTGGATTGCCCAGGCTCGCGTCGCTGGCCGCCTGCAACTCGCCGGAGCCGTTAAGCTCCTCCACGAGGATGCTGCCGGTAAATGTGCTCGTGCCCGCGAGGAGGAAGGTCCCCGCGCCCTGGTAAAAGAGTTGACCGTTTGTTCCGGTGATCGTACCGCCGAAGGTCTCGTTCGCGGCGTTACCGAACTGGAGCTCGCAGGGAGTGGAATTGCCAGTACCGAAGTCGATGGAACCGTTGCCGGAGAGCGCACCGATCGACTGATTGTTGCTGTTCAACTCTAACACGCCGCCTCCGCCAATCGTTATGGCCCCCCCGGATGGCAGCCAGCTTGCCCCGTTCACGGAAAAGACGCCGCCGTTGATGAACGTGCCGCCGCTGTAGTGTGCCGGACAGTTCAACAACAGCGTGCCGCTGCCGGTGGTGGTTAGGCTCGAAACCGTGGCTTGGACGATGCCGCCATTCCCGTTATTCCACGCCGTAACTTCCAGCGTGCCGGAGGCAACGTTCCACGTCTGCGAATATCCCAAAAGGATCTTGCTGATTCCGCTCTTGGCACCGCTGGCCCGGTTGCCCAGATACGCCGATTGCAACGCCGTAATTCCGTCGTTGATCTGGATCACGCCGCCGTACTCGCTGCTCGTCGCCGTGTTGCCCGTGAGGGTATAGGCGGCCGCATTGCTGCCGTTGAAGGTCAAGCTGCCAATCGTCACGCCGCTGTTGGGCACCCAGACCGACGCCGTACCGCCACTTCCATTGGGATTGCCGAAGGTGGCGTTGTCCGGGCTGTTGGAGTTGAACGTCAGGCCCGCGGTCGTGCCGTCGGTCCACTTGCCCGCCGTGGTGATGGTACCGCTGCCGTCGGCCAGCGCGGTGGTTCCGTTGGCCGACCAGAGCAGGTTCAGCACCGGGTTGTTCACGGAAGTGAACTTCAGAACCAGGTCGTTGCTCGTATCGCCAGCGAGCGTGAAGTTGCCCACACCCGCATAGCTGCTGCTGAGAATGGCGCCGCCCACAACTGGGGCGTCGATGAAACTGCTCGCGCCGCTGGTGGCAATGACCCAGGTGTGGTTGCTATTCCAGAAGGAATTGCCTGCGCTAGGCGACATAGCCGTGCCGGCAAAGCTCAGCGCGAGCTGGGCACTGCCGCCGAAATTGATGAAACCGCCCCCGCCGGCAAGATTCAAAAGGCTCCAATTCGTGCCGGCGATGCCGCCGCTAGTGCTATCGGTTAGCGAGTCGAGCGTCCAGACATAGGTGCCGCTGTTGGAGAAGTTGACATTTCCGCCGATCGTCAATTCGCCGCCGCCGGCGAGCGTCGCCCCGGGTATGAGCGTGGCGCCGCCCGCCGTCGTGCCTACGGTTAGCGATCCGTTGAGGATACTCCCGTTTCCCCCCAGCGTGCCGGCGGACACGATCACGCTCGTACCCTGCAACGTGGTGTTCAATAGCATCGCGCCGGCCCCGGTCTTGTTCAACTGCGGAACGCCGATCGAACCGGTGCCCGAAAACGTATAGGTCCCGGCCGAATTGGACACCGTCATGCCCGAGGCCAATTGGGATCCCAAGACAGTCACGGTACTTCCCATGGCCAAGCCCGTATCGTCGAACGTGGCTACGAAAGTACTGACGCTCGTCGTGCTACCCGCCTGAGCTCCCGAAGTTAACGACCAGGCGGCAGTGGCACCGTCCCAGTTGGCGGAGCCGGGCGACGGCCGCCAATAGGCCGGTGGGCCAAGCGTCGGTGTAATGGAAATCGGTGTGAACTCGGGAATGTTCGTATTGCCATAGAGCGAAACGAAACCGACCATGTTTACCAGTTGCGTGGAACTGGGAATATTCAGGTTGGCAATGTTCTGGTTCGCAACGGAATAGGACGTAGGCCAGTAGTAGAACGTGCAACTGCCTCCGCTGGGAACGAGGCTCGAATCAGCGACCGTTGCGCCGTTGGGTGAGTCCACAGTACCAAACGGCTTTCCAACGGTTCCGGCGTTCTGGATATAGACGTAGTTGAGCGAAACCAGTGTTCCCCCGAGGTTGTAGGGTAATACCGTTCCGGAAGTTCCGCTGCTGGTATTAACGACCGAATTGTAAGCGATGTCGTTAATAATGCTGCTGGTTCCACTCGTTCCGCCAATGGTGACAACGGGGATGCTGGGCACCGTGCCGGTGCCGGTCAATTGGATTGACGTCACGTCACCCATCTCGGGGATCTGGTGATAAGGACTATAAGCGCCTGTTAGCGTCACAGTGTCTCCCACAGACGGAGTTCCTCCGGAGAGATTATTATTGGCGCCCGCCAGGGGCAAGGCGCCATAGACATCGACGCCCGCCGTGCCGTTGGTGACGTAGAAAGCGTCGGTGTAAACGACACTTGAGGTTGGGCCGCCAATTCCATTCACACCGCCCGGCGCCGGCAGACTCAGAATTGCGGAGATTGTGCCTTGTATAGTGTACGTCGCGCCGATGCTGCCACTTGCCTGCATTGCCCCGATATCAGTGATTGCCTGGGCTGCGGCCACGCCAGCAAGTCCCCAAGCAAGGGTCGAAATGACGACCAAGAAGGCCAATTTTCGCAGGACTCTCGCGCACAACGATGCGGCTCCGGCCACAATCGTGTCCAGCCCTCCGCGCCAAGTTGCCTTCAACGGCTGTTTACTACGTCCCGTTCTGAAACCCATTCCTACTGCGCTCCTCTCGATGCGTCAAGAGCTTGTTGTCGATCCACACTTACCGAGAAGTGTCCACATCAAGCGTTTTTGCAAGGTTGGTGCCACAAAAATTCCCAATGTAACCTGGATGGGTTAGGAAACAATTAGGGAACTGTTAGATTTCCGTTACAAACATTATTGAAAGGTGGGAATGGGGGCTAAATGAGCAGAATTCTGCGAACGGAAAATATCCCGAATTAACTGAATCCTAACAGCCCCCTCACATTTTCCTAACGCACTTCAGTTAGGTTGGTACGGACACTGAGAGTCGTGGTTACCGCCTTAACCGTTATTTTGGCGGCGCGAGTTTCTTGGTACCAATCACCCTCTACGAGGCAGCGCTAGCACCTCTCTTGCAGGAAGTCGGCATTTCGACAGCGATTAAGGCCTGTCGAAAGTAGTCTGGCTCCCTAGACGAAACAAACGGGGCAACTGGCTCTATTTGCCCGCCCGTTTGAGGTGCGTTCTTGCTGTATCTTCCCGTGGGGTTCCAGACGGACGACTCGTGCGCTCGTTTTGTCGCCTTGCGAAGAGGCGGCTAATGATTGGCAACACAACGTGTGCTTTTGAGGCAGTGTTTTTTCCAACTAGAGGTTTTGCAAAGGAGAACGAAAGATGATGCATGTGCGAATGAGGAACTTGGTTCTTCCCTGTGTGCTCTTGATGGTGTGCGCTCTGGCGGCCCCTGCCATGGCCGACTGGATTTCCGACATTCAGGCGAATGACCTGACCGGCACTCTGGTTACCGTGGGTACGAGTTCCAGCGGCGTGGCAAACGGCCAGACCCAGCCGGTTGTGGCGGCTATCCTTAGCCAGCCGGGAATCGTTACTACGGTCGCAGGAAGCAGGTCCTACTCGAGTTGGTCGTTCCTGGTAAACGACTCAACGGGCGGCGTTGACGTTTTCGGTAAGTTCCCTACCGGCACCACCTATACGCCGACGGTTGGCGACGGCGTTACCGTCGCGGGCACATGGTCCCCATACAACGAGTTGCCCGAGGTGGAGACTCTTACCCAAATAACCCTCAACAGCCAGAATAATCCCGTGCCCGCCGCTCTGAACAGCAGTTCGCAGATTGGCAGCGGTCCGGGCGGTCAGACGGGTCCATTGAATTGCGCCAACCTCCAATACGATGCCTTGCACAACGGGCAGACGGTCAACGCAACCAGTGGAACGGTTTCTTCGACCTCATTGCCTAACGATATCGGGGGAACCCTGATTACGTTGGATAATGTGCAGATTGAGGGAGTCACCAGCTTCGGCACCGCCAACATCTCCGGCACGCTCTCAGACAGTAGTGGAACGACTACGATGTACTACTGGCCGAGTTCGTACTCAGTTCCATTTGCCAACCTTGCCGGCATGAGCATCAACCCCAACGGACTATACAATGTCACCGGCGTCGTGGACAACTACGCAGGCAATCAGCCCGAATTCCTTCCCATGAGCATTGCTGCGGTGGCTCCGGTCCCGGAACCAGGCACTTTGGCTCTGTTGGGTACCGGCGTGACGGCGGCATCTGTCGCCTATTTCCGCCGAAAAAGCCGCCGCGGGAAACAGTCGCGAGTTGGCCGATCCTAAGCGCCGTCGATTGCGGTCGGGTTTGGCCTCCCTGGTTTGGTAGTAAGGTCGATCGATGTTCAGCGGACGGGTGCGGAGAAGGATGCCGCTCCCGTCGCTTCGTTTCTTGGCCGAGACGGGGCTAATTTCGCTGGCAGCGCGGACAATAGAACGTCGAGCGCTGGCACTGCACGATCCGCACGATCTGTCCCCGCCCGCAGGCCAGGCACGGCAATCCGTGACGCTGATAGACGCGGTGGTTCACCTGATAGTTGCCCGGTTCATCGCGGGCAATTCGATAGGTGCCGTCGCGAAGCGTAGAGCCTTGATGTTCAATCGCAGTTTGCAAAACCGCGCGGATCTGCGTGTGAACCCGCTCCCAATGCAATTTCCGCAGGCGGCGACATGATGTCGTCGGATGCACGCCAGCCCGATGGAGGATTTCGGAGGCATAAAGATTCCCTACACCGGCCAAGACCTTCTGATCGAGCAAGGCCACCTTTATCGCCCGGTCACTGCGGCCCAGCCGCCGGCAAAGTTCCTCGGCGGATATCTCCAATGCGTCAGGACCAATCCTGGCCGGACCATACAGGGAATCAAACTCCTGGGGCGAAACCAGCCGCGCGACGCCTAATCCCCGCTGGTCCCAAAAGAGGATCTTCCCGGCCGGGCCGGAAAGCTCGATGACCAGGCGAAGATGTTTGCGGTCCGGCGGATCGCTGAGGAAGACGAGGCCCGTCATCCGCGGTTCGAGCACGATACGGTCGGCTGAATCGAGTTCCAGCAATATCCGCTTGCCCAACCGGCCGACGCTCCCGATCCGGTGCCCCAACACGCGACGGCGGAACTTGCCCAAGGCAGGCTCGATGGTGATCGGCTGCAAGCTCGATCTGGGACGGAGCATGCCGGTAATTATCGCGCCGGCCGCGGCGGCGATCCCTCGCCGCATGGTTTCCACTTCTGGCAATTCGGGCATGACTAGCGATTAATGGCTCTCGACGGGACCGCCAGACACGGCGGTTCGGGCAGCGGCCGTTAGATCGCGGACGTCCCCAAGAACCTTTTCCTCGGCCAGCGAATCCGAAGTCGGCTCAGCACCGCCGGAAATATCATACGCTTTTTGGTGCTGGCTGGAAACCACGGATGTCGGGCTCGAGACAGTCGACGGCATCGGGCCAATAGACTCGATGAGGCCGTTCAGCCCGGGCGGCGCGTAACCATAGAAGACGGCCAAAGCGAATCCCAGGCCGACGTTCAGCAGACCGATGACAACGATGAGGACGATCAAGACGGTTTCCTCTGAGGCGCGAGCGTAGGATGGAGGTCAGCCTGGAAAGTGACGTACGGGCGCTATGCCCAAAGTATAGGTTATTGGCCGATGATCCGCGCCGCCAGAGCTACGGCGGCCGTCTCGATGCGCAGGATTCGCGGCCCTAAGTCCCAGAGTTTCCACCCCTGGGAGGTCGCTGCGGCAATTTCCTCGTCAGCGAACCCCCCTTCAGGGCCAATTGCAATTGTCACTTGCTTACTTTTTTCCACGCTCTGCGGAATTGACGGCCCTGGATGGGCCACGAAACGGTATTCCGACGCCTTGCATTCTTCAAGGAATTCCGACCAGACCTTTGGTTCGGTTATTTCCATCAGGCGGTTCCGCCCACACTGTTTCGATGCCTCGATTACCCCGCGGCGCAAGCGCTCCAACGCATTTTTTAGCGGCTGTGCCACGCCGCGCTGGGTCTGGAGCGGCACTAGCCGGGCCACGCCCAATTCGACTACTTTTTCCACCAGCCACTTTTGCCGATCGCCTTTGGGCAGGGCAACACCTAGCGTCACCGCGATGAGGGCCTCGCGGTCAATTTCCTCGCGGGCCGTGATCGCCATTTCCACCTCATTGCGTCCAAGCCGTGCGATAATCGCATGGTACTGGCAGCCCGAACCATCGAACAAAATAACCTCTTCGCCGGGCCGCGACCGCATGACGTGCAACAAATGATGAGCCTCCGCGCCAGCGAGGACGATTCGCTGGCATGCGACGGGAGGTTCGACGAAGTAGCGTTCGGACATAGGGAAGACGGGCTTAAGTCGCTTGGTAAAGTTTGTCGATAATCCGGCTTATAGGGACCAAAACAAAACGCCTTCGCCATCCGTAGAATCCTGGCCCGAAAGCAAAGCAATTCGGGCCATCTTACGGCCATAAGGCCAAGACCTAAAATCGCTTACAAACTCTCCCAGGGGAGTTTTTCAAGGAGTTTCCGATGTACAGTTCGCACTGGGGTCTGCGTGAAATGCCGTTTCACGAAGCGCACGATGCGCAGTCATTCTACCAAAGTCCGACCCACGAGGAGGCGCTGGCCCGGCTGCATTTCCTGGTCGAGCAGCACCGCCGACTGGGTCTACTGTTAGGGCCGGAGGGAAGCGGAAAGTCGCTGTTGCTGGAGATCCTCTCGGCACAGCTCCGCCGTCGCGGGCCGGTGGTCGCGAGCGTGAATTTGACCGGAACCAGTGGCGACGAAATGCTGTGGTCGCTGGCAGGCCAGTTCGGCCGGAATCTCGATCGCTGCGAAACGACTCCCATGCTCTGGCGTGCCTTGAGCGACCGCCTGGCCGCGTTCCGCTACCAGCAGGTCGATGCCGTGATTCTAATCGACGATGCCGATCAGGCCGCCAACAGCGTGGTTCCCCACCTGCTCCGCCTGGCGAAGCTGGAACCCACGCCACAACCTCGGCTGACACTCATCCTGGCCGGCGATCCCGCGCGAATCGGCCGCCTCGGCGAAACCCTGCTCCGCCTCTCAGAACTCCGCATCGACCTGGCGGCCTGGCGGCAGGACGATATTGCCGGCTACCTGGAAAACTCGATTCGCCAGGCGGGCGGCTCTTCGAACCTCTTCGAGGAACCGGCGATCGAGCGGCTCTTTGAATTGTCGCATGGCATTCCGCGGCAGGTCCGCCTGCTGGCGGATCTATCCCTGGTCGCCGGCGCGGGGCGGCACCTAAATTCTATCAATGCCGGCGTGGTCGACTCGGTCTATCACGAACTGGCGACCATCGAGGCGTAGCAAGTCGGACGGCCAATGGAAGTCATGGATTGCAGGCCGGAGCAAGCCTGTTTCGGCCCGCAATTCTCCGTACCGCCGGGGCCGGCGTGATGCCACCCCGCTCACAGTCCCTTCTTACGAAAATACTGCGGTTTCAACGCGCCGGTGACGGGGTATTTGACCGCGTAAGTGTCCAGCATATCGTTCATGTGCATGAGCATCCACGGTTGGCGGAAGTCGTCGCCATTCTTGGTGAACACCAGGTCGTCCGCTACGTAAGCTGCCGCATGAATCACCGTGTTGTTCTCTGCCGTTACGAGGATCAGGTCACCCAACTGTGACGGCTCCTGCACCTGGTAATAATCCCGCTCCAACACTTGCCGGACGTATCCCATGTCATTGAAGTGGTCGTCGGGCGGATTATTGAAAAAATTGAACGCCGACCAGAAGCAGTCTTGCTTCACCGCCTTGGCGTCGGCCGAGATAAAGGGGTGACGGTAAAGATGCTCTCGGACAAAGTCAGGCAGCAAGTAAACCAAGTTGAGCTTGCAACCGGTTTCGACGCGATGCACGGCGGTGAGCAGCGGTAAGAGGTCCTTCCGTTGCCCCCCCACGCCCCAGTACTGAACGATCTTGTCGATGTCGGTGCCGCGATCGAGGGTCAGGCAGGCAAGGACTGCCCGCTTTCGCGAGATGGTCTTCATGAAACGCCTCCGCTCGGCATCGCTCGGCAGGCGCCGCAGGGCGGGCTCGAAGTCGGCGAACAGGAGCTTGTTCTCGCCTTGCGCGTAGAGCAGGTGCTTCAGCAAGCCGATCGAATCGGTCGCCAGCCCGCCGCTGGCCAACCGCCAATCAACTTCGCCGGCCCGAAACCAGATGGGGTCGATCTGCTGTCCGTTTTGCGGAAAGCCGACCAGAATGGCATACAATTTCGCACGGACTTCGGGCGCCAGGCTCAGGATGAGACCGTCGCCCGGTTCGACGGTGACGACTCCGCCCACACTGCCCCAGGCGGCGTGGCTGTCCAGCGACTTTACATCTTGCTCCGGCACACCGACCGATCGCAAGGTCGCCAGGACCTTCTCCTTCGTGGAACCGGGAAACGACCAGCGGACGGGCGGCTCCTCAGGACCAGGTACATAGACGAATTCGTCGGGCAGATCAATGGAGAACAGCAATGTCTCTATTTTCCCCCAGGGCCCCATCTTGCCGAGAACCCACTTTTCTGGAGGCGGGCTGCTGGGAGTCTCGTCGGCCGCCGCCATAGTTAGGGCCGGCTCAGGGTCGCGCGCGGCCGGTGGAGCAGCCAACGGTTTTGGACTTTCCCAGACCATTCGACCCGATACCCACATGAGGGTCATCATCAGCCAAGGCGGAACAACGGCCACAACCAATACAAAAACCAACCACCGCGAGACGACAAAGTGGACGGCCGGCACTTGCTGACTTGCCCGTTCGGGGGGAGCTGATTCTCGCAGTAAAACTGAGCGTGTGTGGTCTTGATGCATTCCCGCCGTCTAAAGAGGATCGTGCCCTATCGATATTATAAATCGCCGGCAAGCGGAGTGGAGCATGGATCGGGGTTAAAACCGCACGCTCGGGGAAATCGGTTTGAAATGTCGGCATCGAATCGCGACCGTGGTACAATAAGGTATGATTGATCCGTGCGAAGCAGCAGCGCGGATGGACTTGCCCATCATACACCGATGCTCTTTTCCGTTGCCGTGAAGCGCCCTTGTGTCGCGATTATTTTGGCTTTTTTCGGGCTGGTGCCATTCTTGGCCGGCTGCGGACGAGGCAATCGGCTGAACCGACTGCCCATTCACGGCTCAGTGACGGTGGGCGGTGGCGAGGAACTCAACGGCTCCATCAGCTTCTTGCCCTCGGGGAAGACTCCCGGTCCGTCGGCCAATGCGGCAGTAGTCAAGGGCCATTACCAGTTCGACCAAGACAACGGTCCGACAGCGGGCCCGCACGACGTAATCGTGAGGCGCGTTATTCGGCGAGAAGACCAGTTGGCCGCGATCGCCAAGAAGCAGCCCGCGACGCAAACGCAGAACCAGTGGAAACGGTCCGCCGATCTGGCCGATGATGGTGCGTATCAGTATGATTTCTCCTTGAAGGATTGAGTTGTTTCAAAACCGGCCCGTCATACGGATGGCTGAGCGGGTTGTGCGTCTTGAAATTGCTACGGAAGTGTCCCGTGCAGATGGTCATATGCCGACGATTATTCCATAGGCCAGCTTTTACGCTCGTTGAATTGCTGGTTGTCATTGCTATTATCGGCACGCTTGTGGGTTTGCTGCTGCCGGCGGTCAACAGGCGCGAGAGGCGGGTCGGCGGGTCAATTGCCTGAACAATCTCAAGCAGTTCGGCCTGGCGTTGCAGGCGTTTCACAGCGATTTTGAAACCTTCCCCTTGGGCAACGCGGCGCCCGTCAACCGCCTTTCGCTCGCGGGCGGATGGTGGAGTTTCCAAGTCAAGCTCTTGCCCTACTTGGAATCCAAGAACATTTACGAGATGTGCAACGTCACCTATCAGGGAGCCTGCTTCGATTGGATCGCCATCCAGCCGCCGCAAAACAACCCGGCCGTCATGATTAACGCGTATAACCATTGTCCCGACGATCCCCATGCCTACGATATCTGGCACCACGCGGGCGACGGGGCCTATGGTTGCACGAATTACCTGGGCTGCATGGGAACCACGGAATTCGCCAATGACGGCATCCTGCTCCACGGCGGACCTTTGAACACCGTCAGCCTGAAGGGCGTCACGGACGGAGCTTCGCATACGATCATTATGGGCGAGCGCGGCCTGAGCGACGCCTTGTACGGCTGGCCCTATTGCGGCTGTGGCGACGATAACGAGACCGGCAACGGCGACAACCTCATGGCCACGAATCTAGGGTTATCGGCGGGCTCCTACACGGGAAACGACGACTATCACTATTGGAGCTACCATCCCAACCTGGCCCAATTCCTGTGGGCGGACGGCCACGCCATCCCCATCACCAACGATATCGACTTTACCGTCTTCCAGGCCATTTCCACTCGCGCCGGCGGCGAAGTGGTGCAGTTGCCCAGCGAATAAGGGAATTAGGAATTCCAGATCAGATTTCAAATCTCAGATCTCAGATTCCTAACTTTCTGTCGTTAGATCCTTATGCCATGTCCACTACCGCCTTGACCACCCCGTCGCGATAACCGGCCACTAGCTCGAAGGCTGCGGAAATCTGCTCCAAAGGAAAACGATGGGTCAACAGTGGCGAAGGATCAAGCCGCTTCTCCGCTATCCAGCGGACCACCGCCGCCACGCAGTCGTTTTGCCGCCGCACGGCCTGAAACCATAACTCCGCGCGGCGCGTGCGGTGTGGATTGAATGTCGCGGCATCGACCGGCGGTATGCCGACCAGCATCAGGCCGCCACCCGGCCGCAGCAACGACTGGCCCTGCTCTATGCAAGCCGGATCGCCCGAACATTCGAAGACCAGGTCCAGCCCGTGCGGATCGGTGCGGCCAATCTCGGCGGCAACGTCGCACCGTCGGGCGTTGAGCGTCGCATCGGCCCCACAGCGCCGGGCGACGACAAGGCGCTCGTCCAAGAGGTCAGTCACTCTCGCGGCGCAAGCGGCCGTAGCCTTGGCACAGAGCAACACGGAGAGGCCGATCGGGCCGGCGCCGAGAATGCCAATCTTCATTCCCGCAGCCAATCGCGACAGCCGCACCGCGTGCAGGCCAATGGAAAGCGGTTCGGCGAGCATCGCTTCGTCTTGCGACACCGATGCGGGAGCGACCGTGCAGGCCGCAGCCGGTGCGACATACCGTTGGGCGGCCGCGCCAGGGGCCTGTCCCGGAGCACCCATGAACATTAACCGGCGGCAGGTATGCGCCCGCCCGGCGAGGCACTGATCGCATATCCCACAGGAAAACGCGGGATCAACGGCCACGCGATCGCCCGCCGCCAGCCCCCGTACGGCGGGGCCGGCCTCCAGCACGGTGGCCGAACATTCGTGTCCAAGCGTGGCTGGGTACTGCACGACCTGATCGCCGATGCGGCCTTCGAGATAGTAGTGGACATCGGAGCCGCAAATTCCAACGCGGTCGATTTGCAGCAGGACGTCGCCGGCCCGTTGGATTCGCGGCTCGGGGGCGTCGAGCAGTTCGATGCGGCGAAGGGCTGTAAAACAGGCGATTTTCATGGTTCGTAAAATGGAATTCCTTCCGTTGCCTTGGGGCTTCGCTGGAACGGAATAAATGCCATTCTACGACACGGCCAGCGCGATGCCAGCCAGGGTGAGGTGCGGCACGTAGCAGACACGCGGGCCGATCGGGGGGAAAGGCGACGGGCGCCATTTGTGCGAAGCACTCTCCGGGCCGTTCCGGCAAATGGTGCCCGTCACCTTTTCCCCGCCTATCAACCGGGCGACGATCGGGCCAGCACCACCCGTGAGGAAGACCTCGGCGTCGGCATCGCCGGCAAGTTGTTCCACCAATTGCCGCACGGCCCCGACGGTGCCCCAAAAGAGGCCCGACTGCATCGCGGCAACGGTGGCCTTTCCCAGGGCGGGCGGCGGTTCAGCCAGGTCAGCCATCTCGATCTGGGGCAACAGATCGGTGAACTCATGCAAGGCCCGGGCCGACATGGCAATTCCCGGCAGGATCGCTCCGCCTTGGAAACTCCCCTCGGCATCAACGAGGTCAACAGTGATGGCCGAGCCCGCGTCGACGACAACGGCGGGCTTGCCGGGCGTTCGCAACCGGTTGGCGGCCACGACGTCGAGCAGGCGGTCAACGCCCACCATGTCCGGACGCGGCAATGAGATGGCCAACGGCAGATCGCCGGAGGTCAAGAGCATGATCTTATCTTCGGGGCAGTGATCGCGAAGCCAATCGATCAGCCGCGAGGCCGCCGGGCGGTTGACGCTTCCGATATGCCAGCGCAAAGGCAGGTCTCTTTCGCCCAGCCAATCGCCCAGCCGATCGAATTCCGGCAATCGTCCAGCAAGATGCAGCGTAGACTCCGGCTCCGGCAGGCCGCTAGCGGCAATTTGCCGAAAGCGGCCAAGCTTGATCCGCGAGTTGCCAACGTCGACAGCGATGAGAGGTGCGGAGTCGAGCATGACCGACCTACCAGTTCTCTTCCGTCGGCCGCAACGCCAATGCGGCTGCGGCCACCAACTGATTCAGGCCTTGGCCGGTAACCGCCGAAATCAACAGCACGTCGCGGCCCAGCTGCTGGACCAACTGGTTGCGAACCTCTTCGGCCCGGGGAAGATCGGCCTTGGTTACGACTGTGATTTCCTGCCGGGCGGCCAGATCGACGCTATATTGCTCCAACTCGCCGCGGATCGTGCGGTGGTTCGCCAGCGGGTCGCTGCCGTCCTGCGGCTCCGGCTCGACCAGGTGGACGAGAATGCCGGTTCGCTCGATGTGCCGGAGAAACTCGTGCCCCAGTCCAGCGCCAGCGTGGGCCCCTTCGATCAGCCCGGGAATGTCAGCCATGACCAGGGCGCGGTCCGCGTCGATCTGCACGAGGCCGAGATTGGGATGCTTCGTGGTGAAGGGATAGGACGCGATCTCGGGCCGGGCGCGGGAAAGGCGGCTGAGCAAGGTACTTTTGCCGGCATTGGGCATGCCGACGAGACCTACGTCGGCAATCAACTTCAACTCCAACCGCACGGTCCGTATTTCTCCCGCTTCACCCGGCGTCGATTGCCGCGGAGCGCGGTTCGTGGCCGTCTTGAAACGGTTGTTGCCCTTGCCCCCCTTGCCGCCGCGGGCAACCACCACCTGGTCGCCCTCCTTGGCCAGGTCCTTCAGGACGTGGCCGTGGTCAGCGTCGATAATCACGGTGCCGGGCGGAACGGCGATCGTATAGTCCTTGCCGGACGCCCCGTGGCAATTGGCCCCCGTGCCGTTTTCGCCCGGCTCAGCCTTCCACGACTTGCGATGAGCCAGCATGGCAAGGCTGTCGACCCCTTCGCGGGCGACGAGGATCACGCTGCCGCCGTCGCCGCCGTCGCCGCCGTCGGGACCTCCCAACGGCACGTACTTCTCGCGGCGAAAACTGACGCAGCCATCGCCTCCCTTGCCGGCTTCGAATCGCACGACTACTTCATCAACAAACACGCTGGACCTATTATTTCTTGGGCTGCTCGTCGAGCTGCTTTTTCAAGGCTGTCGCCTGATCTTCGTCAAGTACCTGCATGACTTTGACGGCCGTATCGCGCTGGAGTTGCTGCATCTTGTCGCCGGCCTCCTCGTAAACCGTCGCCAGGCGATCGCGTTGCTCGCTGCTCAATCCCAGTTTCTCTTGAAGCCCGGGATCGGCCAGGGCCCCGGCGGCCATCAGTTGGAAGGCGATGCGCTCGACGGTCTTCAACTGCTTGGCGGTCAACACCGCTTCGGCCTTGCGCTGGGCCGAGCGGGCGAACTGGCTGGCCTGGTCACGCATGTTGCTTCCGCGGGACTGCTGATCCTCCGGCGACAAGTCGCGGAAGGTCTTGCCCAAGCGCTGCATCGAAGCCACGTAGGCGTCGGAAATGGCCTTGAGTTTCTGCCGCTGCTCGGGGGCCAGGCCGATCTCGCGCTGCACGCCCGGCATGCCCAAGGGCACCAAGCCGGGAATCATGATGAATTTGGCCGCGACGGCCGAGGGCGCACCCGTATTGCCGGCTGCATTACCGAGTTGGTTGGGCGGCGGGTTGTGAGGAACCTGGGCCTCCGCCCTTTCCGCCCCGGGCGGGCATACATGCAGCACGGCGAGAAATAGCGCCACAGTCAACATGCCAAGCCGGTATCGAGACATCGTCAAGTTTCCTTTCGTGCAATAGTTCTGTGAACGTTCGGAAGAAACGGGCGGAACTACCGGCAAAGCGCGGGGCTCAAGTCGGTTTCTTAAGAACGTTCTAAGGGAATTGTAACCCTTGTCAGGAACTGTACAATGGGAAAGGTATTCGTCAGGAAACAAATGAGGATTTCCCTGGTCTGCAAATTGGGAGATACCGAACATGGGTTCATCGATTACATCGCGGTCCGTTTTGACGCAGTGGTCCGGCAGGCCGCTCCGCCGGCGTGAGCAGCCGGATTCGGAGCGAGAGAGCGGCCAAGTCTGGGCCGTCGAACGAGGGCTGGTTCGCCGCCTGCTCAGCGCGCTTGGCAACCCGCCTATCGCTCTGGTGCTTTGGAACGGCGAGCCGATCGGTCACGCCGCTCCTCAGGCCCGCGTGAGGATCCGTGACCGCCGCACCTTCTGGCAGTTGCTGGTCAACATCTATCTGAATTTCGGCGACGCCTTCTGTGACGGCCGCGTGGAGGTGGAGGGCGATCTGCTGGCGTTCCTGGAGATGATCTACCGCGCGGAGGACAGCCAGACATCCCGCGGCCCAGCCGCCACCCTGGCCGAGTGGCTGCGGCGGCCGCGGGCCAACACCCCGGACCGCGCCCGCTCGAACATCCATCATCACTACGACATCGGCGACGACTTTTATCGCCTTTGGCTCGACCGCGAATTGGTCTACACTTGCGCTTTCTTTCCCACGCCGGAGGCCAGTTTAGAGGAGGCGCAGACTGCCAAGATGGACCTCGTCTGCCGCAAGCTTTGGTTGAAGCCGGGCGAAACTGTCGTAGAGGCGGGCTGCGGCTGGGGATCGCTGGCCCTGCACATGGCGCGGAATTACGGCGTCAACGTGAAGGCCTACAATGTTTCCCGCGAACAGGTCCGCACCGCCCGCAATAGGGCCAAGGCCTTAGGACTGGATGGGCGGGTGGAATTCATCGAGGACGACTACCGCACGATCAGCGGCCAGTTCGACGCCTTCGTTTCCGTGGGCATGCTTGAGCATGTCGGCCTCCAGAACTACCGGCAGTTGGGCGACGTGATCCATGGCTGCCTGCGGCCCGGCGGTCGCGGCATGCTGCATTCCATCGGCCGCGATTACGCTTGCGCGCTGAATACCTGGATTGAGCGGCGGATCTTCCCCGGGGCCTACGCCCCAACGCTCCGCGAGATGACGGAAGTGCTCGAGCCGCACTGGTTCTCGGTGCTCGACGTGGAGAACCTCCGCCTGCACTACGCCTTGACGCTACAGCATTGGCTCCAGCGCTTCGAGGGCTCCGCAGCGCGCGTGGAAGAAATGTTCGACGCGGCCTTCGTGCGGGCCTGGCGGCTTTACCTGGCCGGCTCGCTGGCGGCCTTCCGTACCGGCTCCCTGCAACTCTTCCAGGTCGTTTTCGCACGGCACGGCAGCAATGAAATCCCCTGGGTGCGACAACGCTGACATGCAGGCTTTCGACATAATCATCATTGGCGGCGGACCGGCCGGTTCAACGTGTGCCGGCAAGCTCCGCGAAGGCGGACTCGACGTGCTGATCGTCGATAAGGCGGAGTTTCCCCGCGGCAAGCTCTGTTCTGGCTGGATCACGCCCGGCGTTATCGACGACCTGAAGCTCGACGTGGACGACTATCGCCAGGGCCGCGTCTTCCAACCGATGTCGGGCTTTTCCATCGGTCGCATCGGCGGTCCGAGCGTCCGTTGCGACTACGGCCGTACAGTGAGCTATGGCATCCTCCGCCGTCAGTTCGACGATTACCTTCTCCGCCGTTGCAAAGCCCGCCTGGCCCTGGGCGAAACGGTCGCGTCGATCGAGCGCAATGGCGGCTCGTGGATCGTCAACGGGCAATACCAAGCGGCCGTGCTGGTGGCGGCGGGCGGCCATTTCTGCCCCGTCGCACGGCTGTTGGGTAGCGCCGTGCCTCGTGGGCCGGCGATCGCGGCCCAAGAGATGGAAATCGAGTTGAGCCCCGTCCAGGAGGCCGCCTGCCGCGTTGCCCCCGAAGCCCCCGAGCTCTATTTTTGCGACGACCTGCTGGGCTACGGCTGGTGTTTCCGTAAGGGCAATCATCTCAACGTCGGGCTGGGCCGCGTCGATCCGCAGCAGCTTCCGCAGCGGGTCAGCGACTTCTATGCCTGGTTGAAGCAAAAAGGCCGGTTACCCGACGACCTGCCGTCAAAGTTCCCCGGGCACGCCTACCTGACCTACGACCAGGCAGCGCGGCCGCTGGCGGCCGAGGGTGTGGTCTGGATCGGCGACGCGGCGGGGTTAGCGCATTCCGAAAGCGGCGAAGGGATCCGTCCAGCTATCCAGTCGGGCCTGATGGCGGCGGAGACGATCCTGGCTGCCGGGGGCGACTATCGGCTTGAGAAACTGGATGCCTATCGCCGCCGCATGGAGGCCCACTTTGGTCCGCGGGCTGCAGGTGTGCCGCCGCCCCGGGTGACCTCGGCTTTCCGTCGCCGCCTGGCACATTGGCTCTTGCGACAGCGCTGGTTTGTCCGCCGTGTGGTGCTCGATCGCTGGTTCCTGCGACGGTAGCAAACGCTGCCCTCCCATGGATTTGGCACATTCTCGCCTTTGATACACCCCTATTATTACTGGTATTCCATGCGGAAATTACCTTTCCTGATAAATTCCGTTTTGTTTTTTCCTCCAAATCATTGACGAAACGGACAAAGTGATTATGCTAGTTGTTAGGAATATCCGTCGCATTCGGCGAATCAAACATAGGAAGCATGCAACAATACGGAGGCAGCGTTCGGGTTCTTCTCTGGAGATATATGCGGAAACGGGCGGTGTGCACGATGCGCCGAACCCGCTGGTCCGGGTTTCCAGCCTGAGTTCCCGTCGGACATCTTATGAGCGCGCTAAAGGTCACGGCTACCGGTGTGCCCATTATTGTGGGCGTTTCTAAGTCAATTCAGGAGGTTTTGCGGCTCGTTGACCAAGTGGCGGCCACTGATTGCTGTGTTCTGATTGAAGGCGAAAGCGGCACGGGCAAGGAATTGATCGCCCGGCGGCTTTACTCCAAGAGTCCCCGGGCTGATCGGCCTTTTATCCCGGTCAACTGTGCGGGCATCAGCGAGAGCCTATTCGAGAGCCAATTTTTCGGGCACGTTCGCGGGGCGTTCACCGGTGCCGAGCAGACGATGCTGGGTGTATTCCGGACGGCGGAAGGAGGGACGGTTTTTCTTGACGAAATTTGCGAGTTTCCTCTTTCCTTGCAGCCTAAGCTCCTTCGTGTGCTCCAGGAGCATGAGGTCATGCCCGTCGGCAAACCGCTGCCGGTGAAAGTCGATACGCGATTCCTGGCTGGCTCGAATCAGAACCTGGCCGACATGGTGCGAGTGGGCAAGTTCCGCCGCGATCTCTACCATCGCTTGAACATCGTGCGCATCCAACTGCCCGCACTGCGCGAGCGGCCCGATGACATTTGCCCCCTGCTCGACCATTTTCTGTTGGTGGCCGCTCATCGCTACAATCGTCCGCCGGCTGTGTTGTCAACGCAGGTCCGCGCACTTCTGACCGGTTATGCATGGCCCGGCAACATTCGTGAGTTGTCAGCATGGGTCGAACGGCTCTACGTCACCGGCCTGGAGCCGGAGGTGCTCCTGGATATGCTCCTATGCGAGTCGGACTCGACTGGCATGCCTGTCCTGGCGGGGCAATTGACGCTCAAGCAGGCCGAGCGGCAGGCGATCGTTCAGGCCATGGAACACTCCAATTTCAACCAGCGCAAGGCTGCCCGCATGCTGAAAGTTCACCGGGCAACGCTTGCTCGCAAGCTCCGCTCGCATAAGTTGGATTAGTTTTCATCAGTTGTAGTCCCGTCTTTAGCCGGCGATTGTAGTTCCGGCTTTGGCCGGAATTCCGGCCAAAGCCGGAACTACAAGCCGGTTCTTCGCCGGGCGACAATGCCAACCCAAGCCAGCCAGCCTAAGAGCGCCAGTGCGGAGATGACGGCGCCTCTGGTCAACGACGGCGGTTCAAAGCGGAATTCAACGGTCTGCCGCCCGGCGGGAACGACCACTCCCCGCACGGCATGATTGGTGCGCAGCGCCGCCACGGGCTTTCCATCAAGATACGCGTTCCAGGCCCTATCCCAACGATCGGCAAGCACGATCAGCCCCGGCGTCCGCATTTCGGCTGCGATGGCCACGCGCCGCGGCGTATCCTCGGTGATCGAGACCGAGCCGTCACACGCCGCGGGCAAATCCAGCGGCTGTTCGACGAAGCCGACCCGCCGCGGATCGAAGTCAGTGGCGGAGAGGCGTGTCAGCCGCTCTTTAGGGTCGGCGATCATTTCGACGTGCCGCGGCACGAACGCCCGCGGCAAGGCCTCCGGGTTCTCCCAGGCGAAATAATCAACGCCCTGGAAAGCTGGGTGGTAGCCCGCGGCCGGTACTCCGCGGTAGATGACATAGCGGACGTTAAGCATGGTCAGAATGGGCGAGACCTTCACACCGCCTTGCGGCAGGGGCCAGCCCATCGGATCCATCCATTGGGTCGAAGCATAGGGCAAGACTTTCGACCCCGGGTCCGCGGCCGGCTTCAGCAGCTCGACCCAGTCGGCCGGGTCGACACCGTCGTAACCACGGACATCGCACAGGCGGTGGGTCGCAGCCAGGTTTGCCGGCAGGCACTTCATGCCGATTACGCGGCCAGGCCCCGCCGCAGCCACTTGCTCCAGAACGGGCAGCCGCGGGTAGTAGAGGCCCGGATCGCATTGGGCGGCAAATCCGTAACCAAACCAGAGCAGATCTGCGACCAGCACCGCTGCAAGCACGCCCAGCGCCCAGTGCGGCCAGCGGGGCCGGACCCATAGCCACGACCAGGCGGCCACTCCCAGGCCAGCCAACGCGGCCGCTAGGACAAATGATCGTCGATAAGAATCCTGTATCACCGGTACGCTCGCGGCGTCGCCGATACCGTGCAAACTCTTGCCCTGCTGGATCACTTCGGCCAATTGGCTGGCAATGGGCTCGGGAAGAATCGCGGCGCGATAAAGGCACCAGGCGGATAGGCCCGCGAGAATTGACATGGGAGCCAGGAACCACCAGCGGCGTACGACATTCCCTTGCCAAAGGACGTCGAGCCCGGCGGCTGCCAAAATGAGAATCGCAAAGGCCGTGGCAAAGACCAGGCGGTTGTGCGACATGAGATTCATACCGGGCATACGCAGCAGTTGCACAAGGATGGGCACGTTGAGCGACCAGGCCAGGCCGACCACCCCAAGCACTGCCGCCAGGATGCATATCGATCGATGCGGGCGGCTGACCCATGCAAGTGGCGCAAGGAAGAGCGTGGCCAGCAGCCCGGCGTAGGCCCCTGCGGAGCTTTCCTGGAGGGTGTCGGCGCCGATACGGCAACTGCCATCGCATGCCGAGCCGTACATGTTGGGAAGGACCACTTGCGGCAGGGCCTCAAGTCCCAACGGCGGCCGCTCCTCGCTCCCCTGACTGCGGGCAAGCACGCGCGAGCCAGTCCGCATGTAGTCGGCAAGTGGCAACAACAACCAGGCGCTTGCCAGGATTCCCAAGGTCCAGGCCAGGGCGACTACGAGCGCGGACTTTCCCGCATTTCCTGCAAACCATCCGCCATGCTCGTCGAAAACGCACCACACGGCATATATCCCGGACGCCAGAAGGACCTGGCCGCCGATGTCCGGGGCGCCGCTAAGCAGCACGATCCCGCTGAGAAGGGCCAAGAGGGGGCCTCCCCAGCCGCCCGGTCGGCGCACGGTCGCGTTCACGGCTGCAAACATCCACGGCAACCAGCACATGACCGAAGGCAGCCAGAAGCCCTGCCACAGGACGTAGGCCCCGGTCAATGGGTAGCACCAGGCCACGATGGCTGCCGGCCAGAACTGCAATCGCATGACGCGGCGGAAGAAAAGATAGGCCCCGCCGCCGGCGACCAGGGCGATCAGCATTTGGATCCAGGCCAACGCCACCGGCGATGCGATCAAATACCCCAGCAGCCAAGGGGGGGAAAGATTCCAACGAAAGCAGCCCACACCGCCAAACTCGCTCGGAGACCAGAAGGGCAGCCGCCCAGCGCGGAGCTCCGAGATGGCGAATTGCCGAGCCGGCTCATAGTAAAAGACCAGGTCCGTCTGCATGGCATCGTGGAGCACGTTCTTCGGCATATCGGGCGTGCGGGGAAGATAGACATACGGCTCCGCGAGCACGTCCAGTGGAAGCAGAACACGAACGCCGATCAACGACGGGCCGTAAAGAACGGCCTGTCCGACGACAATCCCTAAGGCGACGACGAGGAGGCGACTTGCCGCGCTACGGGAATTCTCCGATTTCTCCGGCAGAGGGCGCTGCTCAATCGCCGGCCTAAGGCCGTTGCGGGATCCTCTCTTCTTCATTTTTACAATGTATCGTTGGCAAGCGGACTTGCTGGCAAGGAATCACCGAGTGGGCAAACCGGACGGGATGTTGCGCTGGTGACGGGGTCGCCGTCGCAAGGTACGTTGGGTTTGTCGGAGAGGTCCATCGCATCGTCCCAATAATCGACTTGATGTTCCCGGTAAAAGGCGATGGTTCGCCGCAGCCCTTCCTCAAGGCCGATTCTCGGTTCCCAGCCGGCGGCATCGCGGAGAGCGGAATAATCGCCGTAGTAGTCGCCAATATCGATGATCTTCTCGTCGCGAGGGAAGGGCACGCAGCGGACCTCGAAGTCGCACGACGCTTGAAGGACGGCCGTGAATTCCCGCAAAGAATAAGGCCTTTCGGCACCCAGGTTGAATACCCGTCCCCAGCATTGCGGATGGCACGCGGCCCGCAACATGGCGTCCACCACGTCGTCGACGTAATTGAAGTCGCGCCGCTGGGCGCCGCCGCCATAGAGCTTGACGGGCTTCCCGCGGAGCGCTT
Source organism: uncultured Planctomycetia bacterium (assembly GCA_963709175.1). Classification (GTDB taxonomy): domain Bacteria; phylum Planctomycetota; class Planctomycetia; order Pirellulales; family Thermoguttaceae; genus JANXQG01. The sequence continues at coordinate 239,303 of CAVPVK010000013.1, read as the reverse complement.
GCCGCAGGAAGACGGCTGCCACCCCGTGACGGTCGTCGCCGATTCTCTGCCTCGGCCCGTAGGTGTTCGTAAGACGCAGCACGGTCGAGCGGAGGGCGTAGCAGCGATCGTACAACAAATGGTAGTATTCGGCCGCCAGCTTGTGGACGCCGTTGATATCGATGGGAACTGCCGGATGGCATTCGTTGACCGGCAGCCGCTGCGGACGCCCGTAGACCTGGCGGGTGGAGGCATAGAGCATCCGTGCTTGCGGCGCGTGCTTGCGGCAGGTCTCGACCAAATTGAGCGTCGCCGTACAGTTGCACTCCAGGTCAAGCTGGGGCTCGCGCATGCTGTCGGCGTGGCTTACGTGGCCGGCCAGGTTGAAGACGTAGTCCTTTCCCCGCACCAGGTCTTCCAACGGCTGGGCGTCGCGCATATTGACGACATGGACGTCCGCCTTGTCCCTGATCGTGGCGATGTTTTGCCAATTGCCGCCGCCCTGGGGCAGCAAGGAGTCGACGATGCTGACTTTCGCCCCATATTCCACCAGCCGGATGGCCAGATTGCTGCCAAGGAACCCCAGGCCGCCAGTGACCAGCACATCGCGGCAACGGTAGTGGTTGGCAAAAGAGCGCTTCACTGCGTTCCGCCGGCGAGCGGACGGGGCATCATGGTTTTCTGGCGACGGCATAGACCGAGCTCCCCCAGGGAAATCGCATTCCACGCACCAACAGCGCATTCTCTGCGCAGAGGACTGGGTAGACTAAGGGGTTGATCCACTTGGGGGCCAAGCGAAGGTCGGAGCCTGCTTCAGGCGACTGCTGCTTGAGGCGGAGCATCGAGGGCAAACGGGCCAGGACGATGGCGGGAAACAGGGAGAAGAGTCGATACGTGATCAACTCGACCGCCAAACCGAGTCCAGCAAGCAGTTGCCGCACCTGTCCCGCCGTGACGCGATCCCGCGTGCTGGTGGCCACGTCGTGGCGGCTGCGAAGCCAGGCGTAGGCCGGCAGGTTCATAATAAGCAAACCGCCGCGGCGCAATCGCTCCACGAGCCGCCGCAGGCCGGCGCTGGATTCCTCGATGCCGGCAATCGAGAGCACGTCGCAACTCAGCACGAGGTCTAGCTCGGCGGCGTGGACCTCGGGATCGCGGATATCGCTCTGGTAGACGTCGGCATCGGGGACCTTGGCCCGAGAGAGGCGGACGGCCAGCGGCGAGAGGTCGAAACCGCCCACGTACGCCGGCCGCAGCAGGCGTTTGAGGAACCGCAGGTTTTCTCCCGTGCCGCAGCCGGCGTCCAGTACCTTGGCTTGGAGCGGCATCGGCGAATACCGGGCATAGAGAGTTCGGGCGATCGCGTCGCGCAATCCTCGGTACCACCAGTGGTCGCCTTCGACGGCGGCCATTAATTCGATTTCCCCGGGGCTCATGTGCTTCGTCGATCCTGCTGGGCGGTGTCCGTCAGAAACGCGTCCGTGAGAAACCTGCCCGTCAGGAACGAGCTAACCTATCCAAACCGGGGCGCGCCGGATAAGTTTCGTCGCCGGCGAAGCGCGTGCAGCCCAGCGCAGGATTGGCCGAGTCGCTGCGTTTTGCGTAGCGCACGACATACTGCGGCGTGCCGCTTTGCAGCAGAAACAACCTGCCTGCGTATTCCCCCAGCAGCCCCAACCCCATCAATTGTGCGCCGGCAAACCAGGCGATGAAGGTCAGTATGGCGGGAACGCCAATGCCGGACTGCGGATGGAGCCAGATCCTGTCGGCCAAGATCGCCGACAGTACGACGAGGCTTACGCCGGCCGTCAGCGCGCCGATTCCCATTGCGAGCCGCAAGGGGACGAGCGAGAAACCCAGGAACATGTTCAGCCAGAGCCCGAGCAACTTGGTGAGCGTGTAGCCGGACCGGCCCGATCGACGCGGGTGGTGGCAGACTTCGATTTGTCCGATGTTCCGCGTGGTCCGCAGAATATGGCCATCGAGGTAAGGGAACGGGCTTGCGTACTTGACGACCTCGTCGACCACGAGTCGGCTCATGACCTTGAAGCTCGAAAGGTACACGCCTTTGGGCTTGTCGAGCACGAGGTTCGCCACGCGATCGTTGAACCAACTGCCCCATCGCCGCAACCAAGAGTGCTGGCGGCAAGCATAGCGCCCGTATACGACGTCGAGGTTGTGCTGCCAGGCATGCTCGAGCATCCGCAGGACCTCGTGCGGCGGGTTCTGCCCGTCGTCGTCGAGCACGGCGACGTATTGGCCGGTGGTATGTCTCATGCCGGCAAGCACCGCATTATGTTCGCCGAAGTTGCGGGCCAGGTGCACGTAGCGCACCGTTTTCGGATATTTCTCCGCCAACAGCAGGCATGCCCCTTCGGAGCAATCTTGAGAGCCGTCGTTGACCAGCACGACTTCGAAATCCAGTGCGGCCAAGACCTCGTGGATGCGGTCGACAAGCCCGCCGATGGTTGTTCCGGAGTTGAATACGGGAATGACCACCGACACCTCGGGACGGCGCATTGCGTCGGTGAACTCCCACACAGATCGACCCTCGCCCATTAGATCCACCGATGCACCATAGCCTGGAAAAACGCGTACATGGTGGGATAGAAGGGGCTTGGGGCGGTCCCTGGTACACGATGAGCGCAGCACTGCCCATCGCGGCGTTGGCCGGGACCGCCGCCAAGCACTCTTCATTGAATTCCCACCTAGGATATTTACTATGCAATAAGTGGAAAAGAACGGCTATTGTACCTTGGTACAATAGGCCAACATGACGATTACTTTCGCGATTCCTGCACGTTAATCGGCCGCGTATTGTTCGTCGCTGACCTTCTCCAACCAGTCGACGGTCTTGCCGTCCAATTGTTCTTGGATGGCAAGGTGGGTCATGGCCGTGGTCGGCCCGGCGCCATGCCAGTGCTTCTCACCCGGCGGGAACCAGATGACGTCACCCGGCCGGATTTCCTCAATCGGGCCTTCCCATCGCTGCACGCGCCCGCAGCCGGCCGTCACGATCAGGGTTTGACCTAGCGGGTGGGTGTGCCATGCCGTCCGAGCGCCGGGCTCGAATGTGACACTGGCGCCGACTGCGCGTGCCGGCTCGTTCGCTGTGAACAAGAGGTCAATGCGCACTGCGCCGGTGAACCACTCGGCCGGCCCTTTGCTGGAAGGCTGTAAGCCATTTCTCTTGATGTCCATGTTGAATACCTTTCTCATCTCGGAAGCACGACGCCGACGACGCGGCCCAATGACCAGGTCGCCGACGCCGTAGTTCGGGGCAACGGCTCAACACGGCCGCGGAACCAGAGGTTGCCCGCCTTCGAGCAGGCTCTTGAGGTTGGACAGCACCGCAGGCCAGCCCCGCTGATCCCAGTGTAAAATCTCTCGTCCTTCTCGTCCAGTTCATGGTACGTGAGCGTCCGCTTCACCACCGGCCTAAATTGCGCGGAGTGGCAACCTGTTGCGTGGTTCGAATTCGTCATCGTTGGCGAGCCGCCAATGGCGATGGAGGAGCTGGCATGAGCGAGGAAGGCGTTGATGGTTCCTGCCTTCGTGAATCCTCGGCCTCGCGAGAATGGATCATCGCACCCAAACTGGGCCGAACTGGATCACCAAGCCTCCGGCAATGATAAAGGCCAGTCCCACCCAGGTCGAAGCCGGCACCGTCTCCTTGAAGGCGAACAAGCCAAATAGGATGCTGGTTGAAGCAAAGACGGCAACGTAGACCCCGAGGAGCTTTGAGAAATCCCACTTCACCGTGTTCACCATCAGTCCATATAACGCCAGGACAATGCAGCCTGCCACGATGAACGTCCATCCGCTTCCTCGCAAGCCTTTGCGAATCAAAGCGTCCCCGCCCACTTCGAGGATCGCTGCTGCAACAAATGCAAGCCAAATCAATAGCGTCATTGAGTCCCCTTTTCATCGAATTTCATTTTACCCATTCAGCCGCCAGATCGTGAAGTTCAAAACGCCGGCAAAGCTGATCCAGGCCAGATAGGGTGCAAAGAGGATTCCGGCCACCGTCGAGATCTGCCAGAACGCCACCGTTGTCGCTGCAATTGAGGCCCAAAGCAGACGCACTTCAGCGCCGGCCAACGGAACGCCTTACGCCGCACGGGCCAGCGGGATTTCCACCGGGGTCTCAACGGTCGGCCGATAGCCCCACTTGCTCAGCCAATAAAGATAAGAGCGGAGATGCTTCCAAGCGTCGGCTGAAAACAGGTTGCGGCTGGCCCGCTGCTCGATGTGGTAGGCGCTGGTTGCCCCGTGATACATCACCTGCCATCCCGCCCGGGCCATCCGCAGGCACATGTCGACGTCCTCAAAATATTTGCCGAAGCTCTCGTCGAACAACCCCACCCCCTCGACCGCCTTGGCGCGGAGCATGAGGAAGCAGCCGGATAGCCACTGGCAGGCGAACGATTCTCCCGGGGCATGGTCCATGTAGAAGTAGCGCTGGATGGTTCGCCGCATCAGGCGCCCCAGTCCCAACCGCCGCGCCAAGAACACCGAAAGCGTCTGAAAGCGGCGGGCGGCACGGGCGTCGTTGCCGTCGACGTGCAACAAGCGGCAGCCGGCAATGCCACATTGAGGATGCGCATCCATGAAGTCCACCATCCGCGACAGGCATCGCTGCCGCGGATCGAAAAACATGTCGGTGTTCATCACGAGCACGTATCGGGCCGTGGAGGCCGCCAGGATGCGGTTCATGTTGGCCGCGTAGTTCATTCGCTCGGCATTCTTCAAAACCTTCGTGTCCGGAATGATCTGCCGCCAGGACTCGATGCCGTCCGCGGAATCATTGTCGACGAGAATCAGCCGATGGCTCACGCCCGGTACGGAGGCCCGCATCGTGGAAAGGAGCGGCCCTATCAGGTCGCGTTCGCCGCTGTAAATAATGCCAATATCCAGGTCGCGCGCCATGGATGGAGCAAGCGTCTTGGAGTATTCACTGATCGAGACCGTTTCTCGGGGTGCTCGCGTGAGAGGAGCGGCCATGCATAATTTCCTTACCAACGGACGACTAGGCTGCCTTGCGGCAATTGCCGGGCAGCGGTGGTGCACCCGTGCTCTCAGTAATGTTTTCGGCTTTTGCGGCCCCCCGGCTTTGTCGCAAATCGGCCGAGGGTGGTTTAGTTGACGTATGAGCAAACATCCATCGTGCGACGTTTCCGGCCAACCGTTGGACCCACTGCCGCAACAAGGCGAATTCGCGGTGCCCGAATATGCGGAGGCGGATCAAGAACACGATCAGCATCGCGGCAATGATCCAGGCGAGGGAGTCCATGCAAAAAATGGTGGCGCTGACCGCGGCCACCCCGGTCGCAAGGCACAGGGCCCCCAGAATCCCCAAAACTTGCCAAGGCCCCAGCCCACGATCGAGGAGGCAGTGGTGAATGTGTTCCCGATCGCCCAGGGCCAGTGGCCTGCCCGTCAGTTTCCGGCGGACTACCGCCATAAGCACGTCGAACATGGGCACGGCCATGAGGACCACGGGAGCCGTGATCGAGAGGGCGGCTGAACTTTTCAGGCCGCCTTGAATGCCTAGTACGCCGATCACCAGTCCGGTGAGCGTGCTGCCCGCATCGCCGAGAAAAACGCTGGCGGGCGGGCGGTTGAAGGCGAGAAAGCCGCCCAAGGCGGCGGCCAGGCAAAAGGCCGCGGCGGCAACGTGCACGTTGTCCGTGCACAAGGCGATCACGGCCATCGTCGCCGACGTGGAGATTCCCACCAGTGACGCCAGGCCATCGAGCCCATCGATGAGGTTAAAGGCGTTGATGCAGCCCATCAGCCAGCAGACGGTCAGCGGCGGCCCCCAATAGCCCAGTTCGAGACGATAGCCGAAGATCGTGATGAAGTTCACGGAAAACCCGGCCGCGACGATCAACAAGGAAACCAGGAATTGCAACGCCAGCTTTGCCCGCGAGCGAAGAGTGATGCAATCGTCGATCGCTCCGAACAGGCAGGCCAAGGCCGCGGCCGGGACCAGTCCCCAGCAGAGCCTTTCCAGATCGGGCTGCCGGAAGCGATGCAGCGAGAGGGCCGCCATCAGTCCTGCGACGAGCGCCAGATAGACGGCCGCGCCGCCCCAGAGCGGCACCGGGGCCGGATGGAAACGCCGCTGGGCATCGGGATAGGCCAGCACATGCAGCCGTCGAGCAACGCCCCGCACTACGGGAGTAAGCGCTAGCGATGCCGCCAAGGCCACGGCCATCGGAATCAGTAGATAAAGCCAATTGCCATCCATAGCTTTACGTTCGGCATCCGTGCCGGACGATTCTCTCGGCCCTAGGGGTTCTCGCAGAGACAAACTCGATACTTTTCGTCGCCGTTGGTATGTCTCACAGTCCCACAAGGGAGGTGAAATCGTGGTCGAGCGAGTCCTTCGCTGCGCGGCGTGCCGCGCACCAGGACCAGCAACTTCTCGCAGTCCGGCGGCAGCCGCAACCGATCGACCATGGTGAACCCCAAGGCTGCCACGCTATTTAAGAGCTGGTCGCGGGGCGACTGGCGGCGATCGGTGAACAGCAAGACGAGGTTTGGCTTGACGCGCTCTACCTGTCTTCTCACCGCCCACGCGGGCGTGGCCTCGGGGAATGATTCGCACGTCCCTTCGGCGTAAAAGTTCACGACTTGCGTTATTCCGTCCGGCCCGAGCAGACGCACGTCCGGCCCGCAGTGTTGCCGGACCCAGTGGCCCAGATCGACAGTTGCCGCCCGGCCGCGAAAATCGTCGCCCCATGCAACCGAGAGGTTTACCAGCAGCAAGAGACCCAGCGGCGCAGCACCGGCGAGGAGGGCCGTCGAGGGCGAATAGTGTTGGCGAACTCGATCAACCACGATGGCGGAAATCCTCAAGAGTCCCACACCGGCCAGAGGCATTGCCATGATCAAGATCGGAAAGAAGTACCGCGGACTGGCCTCGTGCGACCAATAAAGATGGACCCAGACCGCTGCCAGGATCGCCACAGCGGCAGCGACCAGCGGACCAAAGTCTCCGCGGAAAGAAATGTGCGCCGCAATTCCGATGGCGATCATCACCAGGTAAAGCGGCGTGATACCTTTGAACGCGCCACTGATGAATCGCGGCAACATCCTTCCCAACGGCAAGGGTGGGAGCAAATCGAAGCGGGTTTGTTTCTCCACGGGACGATCGTTCATCGTTTCGCGGGCCCAATCTTGCGCCAGTTCCATCGGCTTGGTCCGGACCAGATCCGCCGTGCGGCCATGGAACCAGAAGGCATTGATCCCCAGCAAGACAAGCGGATAAACGCCCGCACAAGCGAGTCCAGCGAGCGTCAAGCGACTGCGGGCGGCGGGATCTTGGCTTGCTCGCCGCCACGACCAGCCGGCCAGCGGTGCTAGGAGCACCAGGCCTTCAAAGCGGGTCAGGCAGGCCAGGGCGAACGTCGCTCCCGCGGCCATGTACCAGGTCCAGCGAAGCTCCGATACGGCCCGCCACAGAAGGTAGAGACCCAGGGTGAAGAGGAACCAAAAGGTCGAATCGCGAATGACTTCGGGGCTCCAGCGAATAAGCCCGGCATGGATGGAATACAGGATGCCAGTGGCGATGGCCACGCGGCGGCCAAATACTCGGCAGGTCCAGCCGACCAACGGTACGACTGTGCAACTGGAGATTGCCACTCCCCAGGCAACTCCTGCCGTTTCCCACGAGAAGCCCAGCCGATGCAGGCACGACAAGATGAGTGGAAAGATATTGAAGCGGACCTGGCCGAGGTCCAGCACGTGGAAGTGCCCAACTTCCATGATTTTGCCCAGAATGATGTAAAGAACGGCGTCCGGGCAGACGCCCGGCACTCTCCATGCCATAACCGCACGCAACAGCAGGCAAAGGGCCACGAGTCCGGCAAGCATCGGCCATCCAATACCAACGTCGCCGCGGACCGGGGACCGGACCGTCGGGCAAGCTGGGCGGAAAACAGCAAGGATGGAAAGCACGATACGGCCGGCTGGTACCTAGGAGTTGACCGAATGGGGGGCCGTTATCGCAAAACTGTCCGAACATGGCAATGTCAGTTTTCCGAATAAACACCCCCTCCGGGTGGAATTCTGAAGGATCCGGTGATGGCCATCAGCGGACGGGACTATCCATCGAGGCGGGTCTGGTTTATCCTGGGAGTATCAAGCATTTTTGACCGCTCGCGCAGGTGCATCGTTGAGTCAAGTCATTACGTGTCCTCATTGTGACCAGAAACTAACCCTGCGAGATGAGCTCAAGGGACTTACTTTGGTCTGCCCGCAGTGCAAGAACCGCTTCGCGACCGCCCCCAGTCCGCGGCAAACGGCCGACGAGCCATTTGGCACAAGCCCCCAGACCAGTCAGCCTTCCGGTGGATCTGGAATGGCGTTTCTCGAAGGTTTGAGCGCCGCCGCCGCAACGACTAAGGCCGGTCGCCCGAAAGCAGGCAGGTCTGCGTCGGTCGCGGCTCGTGCGACGGCCAGCCGCGCGAAGAAAAAGAACGATTCGATGATGCTGGTATATATCGGCGGTGGCGTGGCGGCCACCGTCCTACTGGTGGTACTGCTGGCCAGCGCTATGAGAATGGCGGATAGCAGCGGTCCCAAGAAGGACCCGAACATCCGCTTTGGCCTCCCGGAAACCAAGCGGCGACAGCTTTTCAAGGAGCTAATCCTGGCAGTCGACCAGTACGGCATCACCAAAGAGTGTAAAGAAGAGTGGTTACACTTGGCTGACGAGTACAAATTGGATCGGAAATACGTGGGCGACGTACTCGATGAAGGCTTCGGCGGCAAAGACTGGGAGCAACCAGCCCCGGCCCACGTCACCAACGCGACCCGCGGCGTGCGGATTGAATGGACCCGCTTGCGAACCGGTGGGGGCGATCCGATTCTGAAGCTGTAGCAGGCGTTTGTCTGAAAACGGTCGTCCGGGCAATCCGCCCGTACCAGCATTGGTGTCCGTTATGGTAAAATGAGTGTTCTGCGCAAGACGCGCTGAGTCTGGTGCCGGAACACCATTGCGTGGACGTCGCATATCTGGTAAGAATGAATATCTGGACGCCACAAAGGATCGTAGTTTCGGCATGTTTCCAAAGTTCGCACGTTTCATTTCGCGGCACTGGATCTGGGTGCTGGCCGCCTGGGTTGTGGTGCCCTTGCTGTTGCATTTCGTCGCGCCGAAGTGGGACGAAATCACGCACGACGGCGACTTCGCCTATCTGCCGCCGACGATGACGAGCGTTCGCGGCGAAGAGCTTTTTGAAAAGGCGTTTCCCGATCTCGCATCCAAGAGCAGCGTCGTGTTGGTGGTCGCGCGGTCCGATGGCCGACTCACCGAGGCCGACTTGAAGATTGCTGGCGATCTGGCCGACGAGTTCACGCCCAAGCCGGGAGAGAAATCGCCCGTCACATCGGTGATGCGGTACAACCCGGACGACGTCGTGGGGCAAAAGCTCAAGAGCCGACTCGGCGCCAACGGCCGGGACGGCCAAGCCGTGCTCACAGTCATGCAGCTGCAAAGCGAGTTCATGGCCGTCGACAATATGCCGTTCATCAATCAGGTCTACGGCAAGGTCCAGGCAGCCCGGGATAGTCCTGGTTTTCCCGCCGGTTTGCAAGTAGGCATCACCGGCTCGGCAGCGATTGGCGCCGACATGCTGCAGTCGCAGAAGGAAAGCATCGACCGCACCGAGCTGACGACGATTGTGCTCGTTACGGTAATACTGCTGCTGGTTTACCGTTCGCCGGGGCTGGTGCTGGTGCCGCTAGCCACGATTGGCATTTCCTTTTTCGCGTCGCTGAACCTGATTGCCTTGGTGGCCCAATGGGCCGACCGACATCAAGACCTGCTGGGTACGCTGGGCCGCTGGCTCGGCCGGCAACAGTTCGACTTCCAGGTTTTCACGACGTCGCACATTTTCATCGTGGTTGTGCTCTTCGGCGCCGCCACCGACTATTGCCTCTTCCTCATCGCCCGTTATCGCGAGGAGCTCGAGCGCGGGCTGGAGCCGCGGGCCGCCTTGGAAGAGGCATTGGGGCAAACGGGCCACGCCCTCACAGCCAGCGCCATGACGACAATCTTGGGGCTGGGGGCGATGATCTTTGCCGATTTCGGCAAGTACCGGTCGGGCGGCCCGACCATCGCCATTTCGCTGGTGGTGGCGCTGTTGGCCTGTATTACCGTGGCGCCAGCCCTGTTGCGGGCCTTCGGTCGCGCGCTGTTCTGGCCCTTCGGTTCATTTGGGCCCCAGGCGGCGGCGAAACGTAGCGGCGGAACTCTGCCCCGCAAGACCTTCATGGGTCGCTTTTGGGACCGCGTTGCCTCCCTGATTGTCGCCCATCCTGGCCTGATCCTGCTGGGAAGCTTCCTCGTGCTGGCCGTGCCGGCATGGCACGGCTTCAACGTACCGATCACCTACGACATGCTCGCCGAACTGAACCCCGAACGTCAGAGCGTGCGGGGCACACGGCTGCTGGAAAAGTACTTCATTGTCGGCGAGACGGGGCCGATCACGATCCTGGCTCATCGCGGCGGCGGGAACTTTGACAGTGAGGATCAACGCGCAAGATCGCCCGGTTAACCCTGGAACTGAACGACTTCACCTGCCAAGGCAACGGCGGTCAGGATCGCAAGCCCGTCCACTACGTGCGGAGCCTGACGAACCCGCTGGGCGATCCGCTGGTGGGCAAGCGGTTGTCCGCCCCACAACTGGCCAAGCGCACGGCCATTTCGCACCATGCCGAGTGCAAGAAGATCTACCTTTCCGGCGGCGACTATGCGGGCGAGGCGACCCGATTCGAACTGGTCTGCGATTACGATCCCTTCTCGCAAGAGAGCATGAATTTGTTGGGGGCGATCGACAAATGGCTGGACAAGAAGAAGGCCGAACCCGGCTCCGCATGGCATGACGTAGAGTTCGACTTCATAGGCGTCACCGCCGGCATCCGCGACCTCGATTCCGTCAACCGGTCCGACACCTTTTGGGTCGGCGTCTACGTAGCCGCTGCCGTGTTGATCGTGCTGATCTTCCTCCTCCGCAGACCGCTGGTTTCACTGTATCTGATCTTCACGGTCGTTTTCGGTTACCTGGTGAGCCTGGGATTGACGAACTTGTTCTTCGGTTGGCTCTATGGCAGCACCTACCAGGGCCTGGACTGGAAGCTGCAAATTTTTCTCTTCGTGATCCTCGTGGCGGTGGGCGAGGATTACAACATCTACCTCGTCACGCGGGTCTTTGAAGAGCAGCAGCGCCGGGGACTGCTGCCGGGACTGCACGAGGCGGTCGTTCGCACGGGCGGCATCATTACCAGTTGCGGCGTGATCATGGCGGGCACCTTCGGTTCGATGGCCACCGGCACGCTCCGCAGCATGATCGAACTGGGCTTTGCCATGTCGCTGGGCGTGCTCTTGGACACGTTCATTATCCGCACGATTCTTGTGCCCGCTTTCCTGGCCTTGCTAGTCCGCTGGGGTGTGCCGTCGGCGATCGAGGAGCGGGGCGACGTGGCCACGCCGCACTTCGACACCGTGGGTGACACTGTGGGCGGCAACCTGGCCCGCGTCAGCAAGTAGGGGTTTTCGCTGCGGGGTCTTGGGACTTCGATCTTGGGTCTTGGATTTCAGATTTCAGATTCCAAATCTGGCCGTCCGCGTTGGCTTAAAGCTCTAACCTAAGCCCCAAGACCAGCCCCCCGCCGTAATTCGCCGCTTGGCTAGGGCTGCCTCTCGTGATAGGCTAGAAGTGATACGAAAACTGGCGGGAACGTACCCATGGTTCTGGTCGTCGAGCAATTCCTCCGCAGCCTGCGCGAAAGCCAGTTGATCCCGGCTGAGGAAGTGGCATCGCTCCAGAAGGCCCTGCTGGCCACGAAAACCCAGCATACGGTTGAGGAGGTCAGCCGGCTGCTGGTAGAAGGTGGCAAACTCACCGAATTCCAGGCGGACGCCATTGTCCAAGGACGGCCGCAAAGTTTGATTCTCGGCGAGTACGTGCTCCTCGACGTTCTGGGCAAGGGTGGAATGGGTGTCGTCTTCCGCGCCCGGCACCGCCTCATGGATCGTGTCGTGGCCGTGAAAACGCTTTCCACAGCCGCCCTCAAACCCGACACGGTCCAGCGGTTTTTTCGCGAGGTGAAGGCGGTCGCCCGCCTGTCCCATCCCAACATCGTCACGGCCTTCGACGCGGGCGAGCACGCCGGCACGCACTACCTGGTGATGGAATATGTCGTGGGCCGCGACCTATCCGCCATTGTCCGCCAGAACGGGCCGCTGCCGCTTCGCCAGGCCATCGACTACGTGCAGCAAACGGCCCGCGGCCTGGAATACGCCCATAGCCACGGCATTATTCATCGCGACGTGAAGCCGGGCAACCTGTTGTTGAGCCAAGCGAGTGTGGTAAAAATCCTCGACATGGGACTGGCCCGGCTCAACGAGAACCTCGGCGACAGTTCCTCCGGTATGGACCTCACCGGTACTGGTCAGATCCTGGGAACGATCGATTACATGTCGCCGGAACAGGCCGAAGACGTTCGTTCGGCCGACCACCGCTCGGACATCTATAGCTTGGGCTGCACGCTCTTCTTCTTGTTGACCCGTCGTCCGGTCTTTCCGGGCGAGACCGTCCTGAAAAGAATCTTGGCGCACCGCAGCCAACCGGTTCCGTCGTTGATGGCGCTTCGCCCCGACTGCCCGGAATCGCTCGAGGCCATGCTGCGGCGAATGCTGGCCAAGCAGCCGGCTGACCGACCGCAAACGATGTCGGAGATCATCGCCGATCTGGATTCCTGTCTGGCAAAGCCTGACGCCGCGCCGCCCGTAGGGAACCTCTCCGCTTCCGCCGATCCGGCAAAGAACTGGCTGGAGGACCTTGTGGACGAGAACGCGGCGGACAGTACGGATGGTTCGCATGCCCACGACGCCACACTGGACTCCCCATCCGATACCGCGAATCCCCCGAGCGGCGGCGAGACGTCCGCCCACCGTTCCAAGGCGACCACGCATCGCCGCGCGGCAAGAAAATCGACGTCGTCGGTCGGCCGCCGCAAGAGCTTGTGGAAGCCGGCGTTCCTGGCGGCCGCGGTGATCGCTGCGGCCGCCGCAGGCGCGATCATGTACGACCGCCTCGGTGTCCCGGCGGCACCCAAAGACGCGGCCGAAAATCCGCTGCCGACCGCCGATGCCGGCGAGGACAGTGCAAAGAAAGTCGTAGCGGAGTCGCCCGTCAAGCCCAACGCCGACCAGAGTGCCGACTGGGCCCGGGCCTGGGCCGACGCTCAGCGGAATGCCGATCGAATGGTCGCCAATCGGCAGTTTGCCCAGGCGATCCGCGAATACGCCACGCTGGAGAGTCGCTTTTCCGATCTCGTCCTGCGGCAGAAGTGCCAAGCTGATATTCATCGCATCGAGACCGCGGCCGACGCAGCCTTTGCCGCCGTGGAGAAGACCGCCCGTCAACACATGGGCCAGCGGCGGTTTGCCCAGGCCCGAACGATCCTCCAGCCAGTGTTGGAGAATTACAGTTCGGCCTCGACGAAGGCCCGGGCCCGACAGTTGATCGCGGAGATCGACCGGGCCGAGAGAGAAGCCGCGCCGCCGCCGGCAAGTCCGCCAATCCGAGCCGACTCGCCCGCCTTGTCGCCGGCGCTTGTCAAGCAGCGGCAGCTCGAGGCGAACTATTCCAGCGCTCTGGCGGCCGTGGAGCGTCGGGCAGCGGTTTGGGATTTCCTGGGAGCAAGCCGCGAAGCCGACGCCCTGCATTTCGACGCGCCAGAACTGAACGCACGGTTGGCCCAGCGCCGCGAGCAGCTTCGCCGCCTGGCCGACTTGAAGGATCGCATGGCGGCCGCGGTCAATGGCGCCGATCCACACTTGCAGAAGATCGACCTGGCGTTGCGAGGCATCAATGGCGAACTGGATAAGGCCGACGCCGATGGGCTGACCGCCACGCTGCCCAACGGCAAGCAGGAGCAGGTCGCGTGGTCGAGCCTCGGATCGAAGGCCGTGAACAACTTCCTCTCGCGAGTCGTGCGGCGCGAAGACGGCGGCGATTGGTTGGCAGCTGGATTGCTGAGCCTCATCGACCAGGATGTCCCGGCCGCCGAGCGGTTCTTCGATAAGGCGCGGTCGCTGGGGACCGACACCTCGTCCTCCGCCGCCTTGCTGGCAGAACGAGATTTCGCAGCCGTTGGTGACCTTTTGAGCCAGCGTCAATACGCCCAGGCGGGCGAGCGGCTTGCCGCCCTCAAAACCAAGTACGGGACCTTGCCCTGGTTCGCCGCCAAGGGGCCCGAACTGGATGCTGCCGGCCAAGAGTCGCGGCGAGGCCTCCGCAATGCGGAAGCCGAAGCGATCTTTACCCAGGCGGCCGGGCTGTCCCGCGGCGGCGATCCCTACGAACTCAAGCCGCTCGTCGAGCGGCTGAGAACCGAGTACGCCGACAGCGTCGCGGCGGCTGATCCACAGCGCAAACTTTCGCTGGCCAAATGGGAAAAGGCGGTGGCCGATCTCGGTCCCCTGCTGCGGGTGCGGAAGGACGGCACGGGCGACGCCCGCAACGTGCAGGAGGCCGTTTCCAAGGCCCCTCACAATGCCACGATCGAAATCGAGGAAGCCGGGCCGTGGACGGAGTTGCTCAAGGTCCCCGCGGGGACAGAGGGGCTGACGATACGCGGCAAGAAGGGCGTCTTGCCCGTCATCACCACCGCCGGCGCGGCAAACGGTTACTCCGAGGCCCTGTTGGTCGACGCCCGTCAATTATCGTTGCAGAGGCTGGTGATCGTCCGCAGCGCGGCGGGCGCGGCGGCCGGCAACGCCGTCAGCGCGGAGCGTACCGCACTTTCCTTGCGCGAAGTGGTCGTTTGCGGGCATCTCCGGGCCGAGAATCTCGATTGCCGGCAGACCGTAGTCACGGCATCAGTCCGAGCGGCCCGAGACATCGCCGCCGCCGACAGCGTCATCTTCGGACACCTCGCCGCCAACCGGGCGTGTTCGTTGGAGAACGTGCTGGCCTGCACCGGCGCCCGCTGCGGCGCGGCCTCGCGTCTCCGTCATTGCACGATCCGCGGCCCTTTGCAGTTGGCTGGTCTTTCGAGCACGGTTTCCGACAGTGTCGTGACTTCCATCGAGGCCGGGGAAGACAAGCCAACGATCGAGCATTGCGATGTCTTTGGCGAGAATCCTTACTGGAAGAAAGCGGTCGCCGGCAAGGGATGCATCCACGCCAAGCCACTGTTTGCCGATCCGCAGGGCTTCGACTTTCGCTTGCTCGCCGCTAGTCCCTGCCGCGGAGTCGCTTCCGACGGCGGCGACATGGGTTTCGCCTATAAGCCGGAAATTCAACCCATGCTCAAAGCGGCGGCCGAATATCGCAACGGCCGCTAGCCGCGCTTGCGATCGAGGCTCATCGCTCCCGACCCGTTGACCACGATCATGAGCATGGCTCCCATGATCGACAGATCCTTCACCAGGGCGAGAAAATGGTCGTGCCGCGCAGTCGGATTGACCACGCTCCACAGCGTGAAGCCGTGGAAGAACCACGTCGTCAGTGCCAGGAAGGCCAAGAGGACCAGCGCTCCCCAGCGGGCGTGATAGCCAACCATGACCGAAAGGCAGCCGGCCAGCAGCAGGACCGTTGCCCCAGTCAGGACCCAAGCCGGCGTGATCGTCGTTTTACCGGCGATACGCTCCGCCAGGGGGCTGAGATCCGACGCCCCCAGGGCCGCCGCCAGGAAGACCCCGCAGATGAGAGTCCTTCCCAATACGCCTCAGCGCACCCAATGCACCGACCGCCTTTCGCATCGATTTTCGCATGTTTCTGCGGACAAAGTTCGGGGATCGAATCTTACAAGGATAGCTTAAACATCGCGGAGTTCAAGAACTTATCGGCGTGCGCGAGAAGTGTGCCTGGCCGAGCGGTTTGCTGGGTCCTGACCGATTTTCCATGATTCATGCCCCCAGCCTTGACATACGTCTGGCCGAAACGAAGAATTCGTCCAATGCGAGTCTGGCAAGCAACGTCGAAATCGGTCAAGATCCTGGTCATCGGCGGCTTGCTGTTGGCGGTGCTAGTAGGACTTCCGATTGTCTCGTTATCGACGGGTATCGGCATGAACAACGCCGAATGCTGGCGGTGCGGACACCGTTTTCACGTAAGTGAGGAGTACCGGGACAGCAAGAGCCGGTACGAGGTCACCATTGCTTGTCCAAAGTGCGGGACAGTATCCGCAGCAGACACCCTGTACCAGCGCTACGGACATAGCTTATGGGATCAAACAAAACGCAAGGGCCCTGATCCACTCGTCAACAGACCGGCCGCTAGCGCTCGCTGATGCGGATATTGCGGAACGATTCATCGCGATAACCACCAGGTTTTCACCGTTTCGGCCTTTCCCCGCCGGGCGGCGGCCGCGACGTACCCGTCACATGGCTCCAGGCTTTCCAGCCACCAGGCGGCCGCTTCGTCGACACTGCCGTGGATGGAAAGCACGCGGGCCGGGCCATCGAGGGTCACGCAGAATTCGTTGAGCGGAAAGGAAAGTCCGCTGCCCACGGCCTTCAACCAGGCTTCCTTTCGCGTCCAGCCCTGAAAGAAAGCGCGCAACTGCCGCTCGGCGGGGACCCGCCGCCACTGCTGGATCTCGTCGAGCGAGAAAAACCTCTCCAGCAGACCCTCGGCATTGGGCATCGTGCGGATCCGCTCCACGTCGACGCCGATCGACTCGTCCCGCGTAAAGGCATAGAGTGCCAGGTCCTCGCAGTGCGAGACGTTGAATTCCAGCCCTTCGTTTTTCCACGGCGGTCCCAGCTCCGGCTTGCCGTGCGGCTGATAAGCCAAGGCGAAGGAGGCGGGACTGGCAGGCAGATACCGGGCCAGGAGGAACCGCAAGGTGCCCCGGCCGGCGACATAGCGGTTCCGCAGCACGGCCGTGCCGAACCGCCCCGCCCGTTGAAGCTCGTCCTCCGAGAGGACGTCCGCGCAGGCCCGCAAAACCGGCTCCGGCGGATCGAGCGCCGCCGACCAGATATGAACCTCGCCGGCCGGCAAGCCGACTTCAGCGGGAGGCAAGGACCAAGACGCATTCATGGTGGCGCGTCGGCTTTCAATCTCTCGCTGGCTTCCGCTGCCCAGGGGCTATCCGGGGCCAATGCCAGGAACCGCCGCCAATGTTGTTGGCCCGTGAGCCGATGACCCATCTCGTCGAGCGTGCGGGCGAGGTGATAGTGGGCGTCGGCATAATCGGCGTGATAGCGCAGGGCGCCCTCGAAGGCGGCCAAGGCCAAGTCGCGTCGACCGGTTTCGGCAAGCACGCAGCCGAGGTTCACCCGTGCCTCAACATACTCTTCATCAAGCTCGATGGCCATGTAGTAGCGCTCCCGCGCGCCATTCAGGTCGCCCTGGCGATAGAGCAGCTCGGCAAGCTGGAAGCAGCCCTCCGCGTCGGGCCCGGCCGCGGCCATCGCCGCCCGTTGCAGATCGGCCGCATCGGAGAAGCGGCCGGCGTCTTCCAATTCGGCAGCCAGCGTTCGCATCTGCTCGGCCGAGACGCTGACGTCTTCCAAGGAACGCAATACTCCTACCGCCTGCGCCGGCGCCGCGGGGGGTTCTGCGGCAACCGAAGGCGGCAGGGAGGCCTCGTCGAAATCGAATCGCAACTGGCCGCCCGCCTCGATCAGCCCGTCGCCCTGACGAACCAGAATAGCTGGCCCCTGGATAATGACCGCAGGGTGAAGCAAGGGACGCGGAATGCCGGGTAGAAGGCGAGCGAGATCGGCCACTTTTTTTTCGATGTCCGCAGGCGAAACGCCGGCGCGGGTCAACTGGGCTAGTCGCTGAGCCGTGGCGAGTTCTTCGGCATCGAAGTATGGCAATCGCCGCACTTCCTGGGCCGAGGCCAGGAGCTTGCGGCGGTACCAGCGACGGACTATGGCCACCGGCACACCCAGCAAATCCGCAAGCATGGCCGGCGTGAAGAGGCGCTGGATCTCGGGCATGATAGCGGCCGGTAATGGGGCCGAGTTCAACGTCCGTTGCTGCCCGAAACGCCAGGCGTGCCCAGAGGCGTCACCGGCACCAGAGGCGCGATCGGCGCCACGGGCGGAATCGCACCCGAACCGTTCTTCTCGCCGGTCGAGGGGGCGTATCCCTGCAAGCCGCCCCCACCATGCGATTCGGCCGGCAACGCCGGCTTGGTCTCGGCGTTGGAAGGGCTTGGCACAGCAGACTTGGAGGTTGTCGGGGCGGGCGTCGGACCGGGCGCCTGGCCAGGGGCGAAAGTCTTGCCGCCGCCCGGCAGGGTCACCGCTGGGGCCTCGCAACCGCTGGTGGCCGCAGGCAGGCCGCAACCGCCCACGCTTGTGGATGTCTCGCAACTGGAGGCGCAGCAATCGTCAACCGGTACGCGGTAGCACTGCACGTGGGGCACAGTGTACGTGCAGGTCACGGGAATCTGCTTCTCCACGACGTGCGGAACCTGGAACGTTTCCTCGTAGGCCTCCATGCGGCAGGTCTGGACTGGCACCTGGTCGACGCGCTCTTCCTCGACCATACGGCAGGTCTGGTAGGGCACCTTGCGAACCTGCTCTTCAGCCACCATGCGATAGACCTGCACCGGCACTTTTTTATCCACCCTCTCGACGACGGGCCGGCTGACCGTGTACGGCACTTTCCGCACCACTTCCTGCTGTACGATGCGGCAGGTCTGGACGGGCACCTTGCGGACGACCTGCTCGGAATGATAACTCGTCACTTGGACGGGTACCTGCTCGGTCACGGTCTGCGGCACGTACTGCACCTGCTGGACCTGCTGGGCCACGACATTGGGGCGCCAAACCCGGGCTACCTGGTAGGTGCCGCGGTTCACCGGCACCCAATAGAAGCCGGGCAAGTGATAGACCGCCTGGCACGTCCCCGGATCGACCCAGTAGCCGCCGCTCTGCCACTTCAACTCGTGCTGCAGCCAGCTCGGCTTGAAGGTCGTTTGGTCCTGATAACAGCCCTGATCGACCAATTGCGTCTGCTGCGTAACGACGGGTTGCATCACCGTGCGGCATTGGGGGCGCAAAACCGTTTCGACCACCGGTCGCTGGACCGTGTAGCACTCGTCGCGCACCGACGTTTCCGTGACGGGCTGATTGACGACATACCGTTCCTCACGCTCGGCGGTTTCCTGGACGTAGCGCACGGTGTCGTAGCTCTCGTCGCGGATCTGAGTTTCGCAGACGGGCTTCATCACGGTCACGCGCTCTTCGCGCTCGGCTGTCTCCAGGACCGGCCGGGCGACCGTGTAGCGGCGCTCGCGCATGGCAGTCTCCCAGACGGGGCGATAGCGGGTCTCGCGGCGCTGCTCGTACTGGGTCTCGTACTCGGTGCGATAAGAAGTGGCCTGGCGCTGCTCGTACTGCGTTTGGTAGACCAGGCGGTATTCGCGGCAACTCGAGCAGCCGCCAGTTGCGACGCTGTCTTGGGCCGCAACGGCGACAGTCCAAAGCAGCCCGGTCCCAAGCAATAGGGAAATACGCAAGACGTTCATGTCGGTCTACCTCAATGGAGAAATCGTCGGCGCCGCCCGCGCGGCGCGAAACTTTGTCCCTCAACACCTAATGTGCCCGATGGAAGGAAAAACTGCAAATGCCCTGCACAGATGTTTTTTTCGGATTGGCTCATTAATCATAGCCCAGTAATGAGTTAGGTGAAGCAAGATTTTTTCAAGTCCGTTATGCTAGCATTCGGACAATTTGCGAAGTCGGGCAAAGTGCGGCGGCAAGGTTTGCGCAGGCGGAATAAACGGACCGCAGAAGAATAGAGAGGTGAGAGGAGATGGCAGAGACCTGAGCCGCAGGGTGGGCCTGCGCTCGCCGACACTGCTGCCCGGGTACCCTGGATCTGGTACCACCCTGCAGCTCCGCTCCTTCCCAACATCCGCTCTATCCACCACAATGAAGAGATGCGATTTCTTGACCTGACCCTTCCCAGCCTGGCTGAGAATCTGGCGCTGGACGAAGCCTTGCTGGAAGAGGCAGAGGTTGCGGCCCATCCGACGGAGACGTTGCGATTGTGGGAGCCGCGCCAACTGGGCGTGGTCATCGGGCGGTCCTCGAACATGGCCGAGGTCCGCGACGACACGCGCCGCGAGCTGAACCTGCCGGTCCTGCGGCGGATCAGCGGCGGAGCGGCGGTCGTGGTGGGACCAGGCTGCCTGATGTACGCCCTCGTGCTCAGTCTGCGGCAGCGGCCCGAACTCCAGTCGATCGATCGCGCCCATGCGGCCGTGCTCGGCACGATCGCCGCAGTCTTGCGGCCAACAGTCCCCGGACTGGCGCACCGGGGCATCTGCGACCTGGCGATCGGCGAGAGAAAAGTCTCCGGCAACAGCGTGCGATTAAAGCGCGAACATCTTCTCTATCACGGCACACTCCTGTACGATTTTCCCCTGGACCTGATCGGCCGTTGCTTGGAAATGCCACTGCGTCAGCCGGAATATCGCCGCGCTCGGCCGCACGAAGAATTCGTGGCGAACCTGCCGCTGGACGCGGCAGCGCTGCGGGCCGCTTTGCGGGCCGCCTGGGCGGCGCACGAGTCTTGCGATGCGTGGCCGCAAGGGCTCGTCGCGCAACTCGTTGCCGAGAAGTACTCGCGCCGGCAGTGGAACTTTGGATCGGCCGATGCAACCGCTTGATCCCTCATGGCTCCGCGCATTTCGCCGCAGGCTGCGGGCGTGGTACGACCACAATGCCCGCGAGCTGCCCTGGCGCGGCACGCGCGACCCCTACGCCGTCTGGCTGAGCGAAAGCATGCTCCAGCAGACGCAGGTGGAAACCGTTAAGCCCTACTTCCAGCGATTCCTGGCAGCGCTGCCATCAATCCGCGCGCTGGCGGCAGCCGACGAGCAACAGGTCCTGCGGCTGTGGGAAGGTCTGGGATACTATCGCCGCGCAAGGCAGTTGCACCAGGCCGCTCGGCAGATCGTGGCCGAGTACAACGGCCGCTTCCCCATTGACTTGGCTGCGGTCCAGCAACTGCCCGGGATCGGCCGCTACACGGCCGGGGCAATCCTCTCTATCGCCTTCGACCAGCGACAGCCGATTCTCGAGGCCAATACGCTGCGGGTCTTCAGCCGACTGTTGGCCTACGACGGCGAGACCAGTTCATCGGCTGGGCAGAAACTGCTTTGGGCAGCGGCGGAGGCCGTCCTGCCCGTCCGCGATTGTGGCCGCTTCAACCAGGCCCTCATGGAGCTGGGTAGCGAGGTCTGCCGTCGCACGCCCGACTGCCGCGCCTGCCCGGTCGCGGAGCTTTGTCTGGCGCGGCGCGGCGGGCTGGAGAAAGCGATTCCCCGTCCCAAGCCGCGGCCGAAATTCGAGGCAGTGACCGAGGCGGCAGTAATCGTTCGCCGCCGTGGACGCGTGCTGCTGATCCAATGGCCCCAAGGGCGCCGCTGGGCTGGACTCTGGGATTTCCCCCGCTTTTCCATCAAGGGCAATACAGAGGCGGAAATTCACCGCCAGTTGGTCGAGAACGTGCGGCGATTGACGGGCGCGGCAATTTCGCCCGGCGAACATCTCAAGACGCTCCATCACGGCGTCACGCGGTTTCGCATCAGGCTGGATTGCTATGACGCTGAATACGTGTCGCACAATGGCGGCGGCGAGGAGGACCTTGCCCAGAAATGGGTCCGCCCGGCTGATCTGGAGCATCTTCCGCTTAGCAGCAGCGGGCGGAAGTTGGCGGGATTGGTTTAGGTCCCCTCGTTCTACCCGGGCTGCCATGGCAGATTATCATGGAGAAATGCGAAGTTTGCCGATTATAACTCCTACGCGGAGATTGCGGGGCGTAATTCCGCTTGCGCGTCCGAGGAAACCAATCGCTCCTGGACCTGAAAGTAAGGATGCAACTTACTGTGAAAACAGATCTTACGCAAAATCGGGCGAGATTTTGGGTCGGCCTCTTGGCAAACGGGGCAGTTTTTCTGTCATCATTCCTCATTGTCCGTGTTGCATGGCGCAAGCCGACAACGGACTGGGTGACAATGGACTGGTCGTCAAGGTCTACGTCTGTCCGCGGGGACAGGCCGCCACAACGGCCGAAACCCTGCGGACCGAATATGGCATTTTTCCCGGCGTGCGGGTGGCCGCCGACGAACGCACCTCGCGCGTGATCGTCCAGGCCCCCCCGGAAGTGCAGTCGCGAATCAGCCGTCGGCTGGCCGACGCATTGCCTCCACAACAGCCGGCGGAGAATCCTGCGGCCGGGGTGGAAGTCCGCCAGCTTCCCCTGCGGCGGCTTCTGCCCGACCAACTTGAGTCGGCCCTCTGGAGCCCTGGGAAATCGTTTGACCGCGGTGCCCGAGCCGCGAGCGGGGTTGCACGGTTACCGCATAGCCCTATCGGGTCCCGGGGCTGTGACCGTGTGGATCGATGCGGCGAACAAGCAGGTCAGGCTCGACGGGTCGGGAGGGGCGATCGACGCCGCCACGCGGCTGATAAAGGTCCTCGATGCCCCGCTGCAGGACAACGTCGGTCGCAACACCCACTTGATGCCTTTCCAGCCGTCGCAATTGGCAAGTTTCCAACGGGCGGCTTCTCTAATTCGCACGGCCAGCGGCGAATCGACGGTCTCGATGCCTCTGGCCGCCCTGCTCATGCAATCGCGGCCCGACGTGCCGCCGGGCGGCGGCAGCTCGCCGATAGCGGCCGCTCCCGCGCCGGGTGCCGGCGCGGCACCTGCCGCCCCAGGCGGGACTGCCGGGCAAGGCGTGCCCTCGATCGGCGACCTCTCGCGACTCGTGGGCCCAGTGCAAATGGAGGTGATCGAGGGGCTCGATTTGCTGGTGCTCAGGGGCAGTGCCCAGGACATCCGCTTGCTGGAGGCAGTCGTTGCACAGATCGAGGCCATCAGCCGAGAGACCCGGCCGGAGATCGAGATCGTGCCAATGAAGCACAATCAGGCCGAAAGCATGGCCACGTTAGTGAAGGCCCTGTACGACGAGGTCTATCTGCCGCGTCAGGGTTCCGTGAGCATCACTCCCTTGGCCATCCCGAACGCTTTGCTCGTAGTCGGCCGAATCGACAACGTCACGACGGTAAAGAAACTCGCCGACCTCCTGGATCGGCCGGCCGCACCGGGAGCCCAGTTCCAGATTTTCCACCTCCGCCACATCGCCGCGTCTACGGCCGAAACCACTATTCAGAGCAGCTACATCAACGTCGGCGGACTGAGTCTCACGGTCCACGTGACGTCTGAGCCGCGATCCAACTCGTTGATCGTGCAAGCCGGACCCCGCGACATGGCTTTAATTGCCGACCTCATTCGCCAAATTGACATTGCCGGGCTGCCGGAGGACAAGGGGTCAATCAACGAGGTACGGATCATCTCCCTCCAGCACTCGCTTGCCCAAGACGTTGCCACGGTCCTTCAGACGGCGGTCGGCCAATCGACCGGCATCACGGGCCAGCAGGGCGGACAAGGCGGACAAGGCGGACAAGGTGGCCAAGGTGGACAGGGCCAGCAGGGCGGACCGAATGGTCCGGGCGGTCAGCAATTCGGACAGGGCGGTCCGCCGGGGCAGGGACAGAACGTCCCCGGCGGTACGGCCGCTGGCCGGGGACAAACCGCCAGCGGACCGCCATGCTCCGCTTTCTCATGGTCGACCCCAAGAGTAAAGCCAGCAGGCTATTCAACTCCGGCATCCTCTCCGACGTGCATGTCACCGCCGACGCCCGCGCTAACGCCGTAGTGATATCTTCGCCGCCGGAAAACCTCGATTTGCTGGAAGCCATCGTGCACCAGTTGGACACCTTGCCCGCCGCCAACGCCCAGATCAAGGTTTTCACCATCGTCAACGGCGATGCCACGAGCCTCTCCAACATGCTCCAAACGCTTTTTACTGGGCAAGCGAATACCAGCGTACAGTTCAACGGTTTTTTCCCCGTCGTGCAAACCACTAGCGCCAGCCAGGAAGGCACCCTGGTTCCCGTCCGCTTCGGCGTCGACACCCGGACCAACAGCGTCATTGCCTCGGGCACGCCGTCGGACATGGCCGTCATCGAGGCCGTGCTCACCAAGCTCGACGACAGCGACGTGCGGCGGCAGAAGAGCGAGGTGATCCGCCTAAAGAACTCGCCCGCCACCGACGTAGCCACGACCCTGAACTCGTTCCTCACCACGCAGCGGACGCTCCTGCAGCAGGCCGGGCCGGGCTTTACCTCGCCCTTCGAGCAGATCGATCGCGAAGTGGTGGTCGTCGCCGAGCCGGTAACCAACAGCCTGATCCTCAGCGCCACGCCACGCTACTTCGAGGAAGTGCGGGGCATCGTCGAGCAGTTGGACGCTCGTCCGCCCATGGTAATGATCCAGGTGTTGATCGCCTCGGTCGAATTGGGCAGCTCCAACGAATTCGGCATCGAGCTGGGATTGCAGGATTCGGTGCTCTTCGACCGCAGCATCCTCAGCAACCTGGTGACGACGACCAATACCACGGCCGCCGGCGCCACGACCACGACGGTCGTGGGCGGAAACTCCACGCCGGGCTTCAATTTCAACAACGGCGGCGGCCTGGGCAATAGCGCCACGCTGCCGGCCAGCACCGGTTTCCCCACCGCGACGCACCCGCAGGACGTTGCCAGCCAAGGGATCGCCAACTTCGGCACCGGCACCACCAACAGCACGTTGGGCTACAGCGGACTGGTGCTCTCGGCGGCCAGCCAGAACGTCAGCGCAATGCTCCGCGCCTTGGCGGAAAACCATCGCGTCGACATCCTCCAGCGGCCGCAGGTCATGACCATGGACAACCAGCCCGCCTTCATCCAGGTCGGGCAGCGGGTGCCGCAAATCAGCGCCGTCACGAATAACGCGGTGACGGGCAACACAAACTCCATCACCCTCAACAACGTGGGATTGATCCTGGGCGTGACACCCCGCATCAGCCCCGACGGGCTGGTGGTGATGCAAATCGACGCGGAGAAATCGGAGCTGGAGTCCGACGCCACCGGCATTCCCATCTTCACCTCGCCTTCGGGCCAGATCGTCCGTTCGCCGATCATCGACGCCACGACGGCGCAGACGACTGTCGCCGCCATGAGCGGGCAGACGATCGTGCTCGGCGGCCTGCTCACCAACAGTGAGACGAAAGAGCACCACGGCGTACCCGTGCTGGACGACATTCCCGTGGTGAACTTCTTTTTCCACTACGATTCCGTGATCAAGGAAAAGACGGAGCTGCTGATCATCATGACGCCGCACATTGTCAAGAATCAGTCGGAGGCCGATGCACTGAGACGGGCCGAGGCCGCCAAGATGACCTGGTGCATCAATGACGTGACGAAGATATACGGAGAGGCCGGCCTGCGGCGCCGCAGCGATCACTGGACCGATGCCGAGGTTCCCGTGGTCTATCCGGACGGCGGACCGGCGCCAGCCGCCGGCGGACCGGAAGTAATTCCAACCCCGGCCAACCTGCCCGTCGGTCCCACGACCCCTGCTCTGCAAGCGCCGCGGCGCAGTGCCGGCGTCGCAAACGCCCGCGCCGCAACCGGCCAATCAGGGTCCGACGCCACCGATGCCCACCGCGCCGCAACCATCGGGTGCGATGGATAATTCTCCCCTTGCTCCAGGTCCGACTGCCGATTCTAGCCGTTATCCGGGGCCGCAACCGTACAACTATGGGGCGCCTTTCGGGAGCGGTCAGCCGTCGCCGACGGCAGTGCAACCGGCCGGTTATCAGTCGCAGCCCTGGCAGGGAAATGCGGCGCAGCCTGCCGATTACCAGGCCCCCGCCGGCGCACGCTACGAGCCGGCGCAGCAGCTTAATTACCAACAGCCGCAAGCAGGCAACGACCCGCTTCCGCCGGCCTACTATCCGGCGAATCAGAGATAAGGCAGAGCGAAGAAATAACCACGACAAGTCGGAGAACGGGCCCGTCCCAACAGGCATGGACGGCAAAA
Organism: uncultured Planctomycetia bacterium; assembly: GCA_963709175.1. GTDB lineage: Bacteria > Planctomycetota > Planctomycetia > Pirellulales > Thermoguttaceae > JANXQG01. The sequence continues at coordinate 213,399 of CAVPVK010000013.1, read as the reverse complement.
GCCCTCCTACGGCAAACTTCGAAACACATAGCACATAGACGAACGAAAAGGAGCAGCGATGAAAACCCTTTCCGTGATTTTCCTGCTGGCCGCATGCCTTGTCCCAGAAGCCCGCGGCGACTGGAGCTTCTGGCCGTTCAAGAAAGACGACAAGCCGGGCAAGCCCGATAAAGTCGTCGCCTATTGGAGCGACACGGTCCTTACTCAAGCGGGCCGGCCCCCCACTCGCGGCTTCGGCGGGCGGTTGATGTTCTACGAAGGCAAGGATGATACGCCGATCATGGTGGAGGGATTGCTCGTCGTCTACGCCTTCGACGAAACCGACCACGACGCCAATAACAACCGGCCCGACCGCAAGTATGTCTTCACGCCGGAGCAACTGCCGCACCACTACAGCAAATCGAAGGTAGGCCATTCCTACAGCGTGTGGCTGCCATGGGACGAGGTGGGCGGCGAGCAAAAGGACATCACACTCATCGTCCGCTTCGAGCCAAAAGACGCTCCCCTTGTAATCGGCGACCCGTGTCGCCAGCTGCTTCCCGGCCGAATCGTCAAGCCATCGGGACCGTCGCTGGTCAACGGAGCGATCGTTCCTGCTGCCCTGGCTCACGGCGTAGGCAACTGGAGCAACGGGATGCCGGGTATGCCGATTGCCCCCGGGGGCGTGCAGCCGGTTGCCTACCAGGCTCCGGTTGTTGAAGGCCAAGCCGGGTCGCCAACCCCTTGGCAGCCGCAACGGCGGATTACTAGCACAACGATCGATTTGCCGGCGGATTCATCGATCCGCGCCGCGATCTCCGTCCCCCAGACCTTGCCAGCGGGAAACCGATCGCTCGAAGCCGGACAGGCAATCCCCCCCGGCATGCAGCCGGGCTACCCAACTCGGAGCTACCCCCAGAATTACCAGCCGCCGCAAAACTACCGGCCGACGCAGAGTTACGGTCCCCCCGCGACTACTTCTTCGCCGCCACAGCCTGCCTATCTACCACAATCTGGTTATCTACCTCGGCGACAGTGGGCTCTAGGAGAACCACTCGCTCGGCTAAATCGCGATCGTGGTCCGACGCCACAACGCCCCGCAGAATCGTCGTATGCTCCTTCACCGCCACCTGCGGCGGCGACACCCAATACAGGGCCGGCAGGGCAGCCAAGTGGGTGGCAATCCGCGAACTAGCCGCCGTTAGATCGGCAACAGGCATATCGCTCTTGTCGAGGGTCAAGACGATCCGTACCGCGGGGGCCGACGAGTTGGCGCCGGCATTATAACCAAAAGCCCCCGCGCGGCGGGCCCCGGCGCCATACCCGCCTTGCATGCCACCCGCGCCGTAGCCGCCACCCATGCCGCCACCCATGCCGTAGCCGCCGCCGCTCATGCCGCCACCCATGCCCGACGCACCGTAGCCCGACTGCCCGCTAGTATCGGCTTGGGCCGCGCCCACAAAGTTCTGCAGCGCGGCTTGCCCTGAATTCGCGCCGACGAAGCTGCCCGCCTGCCGCGCTTGCCCGCCCACGCCGTTGGCAGTGTTCAAGGTCGGCGTGCTTTGGCCGAGGTTGCTCAGCGGGCTGCCGCTGCCAAAAGCGCTGCTGCTGCCCGCACTGATGCCGCCACCCGTGGTGCGGTTACCGAACATGCCCGAGGTAGTCGTTCCTTGAGCGAGAACGCGGTCGGGCAGTGCGATTAATGCCGTTAATGCCAGTAACAAAAGGGGTAGTGTGTATCGCATGTGAGGGCTCCTTAGGGTCTTTTCATACCGGTTGGCCGGAACAAGCCTGCGCAGTTCCGACAGAAAGCGATTAAGTCCCGTGCCGGAACTGCACAAGCTTGTTCCGGCTGCAATTCTGAGGCCCAGCCACAGGCCTGCCTATTCATTATACCGTATCGAAGCGGGCAATCAGTTGTCTTCATCACTGCCGAATTCGGCGTCCTCGACCGCCTCCTTTGGCGGCCGCCCGGCCAGTTTAGGCTGCGGATCGGCGGCCTTGCGCGGCGGCGCAGACGCATTCTGTTGGGGCGTCTCGGGAACTTTTCCATCACGGAGACTATCGCCTTTGCGGAACAGTAGCCGATGACCGTCAAGATCGAAAATAGCCTCCCCTTCCGGCTGGATGGACTCTACCGTCCCGTTCACCTCTCCCACCTTGAAGGTCTCGCCCTTGCTCAATATGAGCGACTTGCCGCCCATTCGATCCTGGAGCCAGACCTGCGACGTGCCGTCAACCTCCGTAAAACCGGTTATAACAGCAAATTTCGCCCGGTCGATCTTCGGCGGATCGCGTATGACGACAACCTTCTGGGGGGGCGGCGGTGTCAGCGGTACATAGACCGCGAAAAAGTTCCGCTTCACGATCGGGTTCTGGTAGTCCGCCAGTTTCTCCAGCAGCAGCCCCTTTCCCGGCTCTTTGGGCAGCCGGTCTTTAGAGTCGGCCGTAGCCATTGAGAACGCCTCGATCGAGCAATTCACGTCCAGATCGTTACGAGAATCGGCAACCGGCTTGATGTCCAGCTTGCGGATCTGGTGGAGGTAGCCAGCCTTGTAGAATTCGTACATAAAATCGACGACGTCGCCCAGTCTTGCTCTGCCGCGGAGCGTGCAGGCAATCTTGGTCGATTGCTCGTGGTGGACGCTCTCGTTGGCAGTGAGCGTCGCCCCCCGAAAATGGGCCCGTGCGGCCAGTTCGCGGAGCCAGTTCTGGTAGAGCGATCGGGCCAGCACCGGGTCAGGCGGCAAGGCCCGCCGCTGCCAGTCGGCAACCCGCTTGGCCTGGGCCGCGGCCTCCTTGAGTTGATGCTGCTTGGTGCTGATCTCGGTGGTCAGCTTATTCTGCTCAGCGACCAACTGGTCGTTGGATCGGCTGTCGCCGGCCATGAACAGCAAGTACAGCCCCACCAGGGCGACAATTCCCAAGGCCGAATACGCCAGGATTTTTTCGCGACGCTGTAGCTTCATGGAATAGCACCCTCGGCCGAAGATGCATTCGCCGTAGTCCGGGCGCCAGTGCCTCGTGGCGAGTGGGTCCCCGCCAAGCGTCCAGTGCCGGAAACGGCGGCGGGCTGCACGGAGGCCTCGAACGAGTAGGAATAGGGTGGAATGGGCCGTTGTTCCTCGCCGCTTTTCTTGATGTCCATCTCGTAGCCATGGGCCAGAACCCGATCTTCCAGGCCCTTGATGTCATCTTCGCGGCGAACCGCGACCTTCAAGTCCATTAGCGCGCCTTTGGAGTTGACGTTGATCGTGAGTTGATTGAGGATGGCGTTCTCCGCCGGCGGGAAGCTCTGATCCAGGGCATAGATCCGATCGAGCCAGATCACGTCGTCAGCAGCCCACTTGGCGACATCCGCCGTGTTCGCGCGAAGCTTGTTCGCTTTGGCGATCGGCTCGTCCATATCCTTCGATTGCTTGTCCAAGGCATCGACCTGCGAGGCCAGCAGGTAATGGTTGACTTGCGACCAGGCGAGCAGAATCAGCACAAGGGCGGCGGCGCAGGCCCCGCCGAAAAGCCATTTTTTGCGTGGATCAGGCGCCGGCGCGGGCGGCGGGGGTGGAGGAAATCGACGGCGTGCTGCGTCGGCCGCAACTCAGCCAGCAACATGCCCGTCAGCGGCGCGAAGCGGCTGGGCCGGGTCGGCGGCGACTCGGCCAGCGCTTGGCCAAGCTTTAGCCCCGCGAGCGGATCGAAATGCCCGACGTGGATCCCCATTTCCTTTTGGATCGCCTGGGCCAGGTCCCCGTCGGCCTGCTGTTGTCCGCAAAGCACGATCGCCTCGATGCGGCGTCCGCCCAGTTGGTTCGAGGCCGCGGCCAACGTCAGGCGGATCTCCGCCAAGAGGGTTGGCACGGGCGGCGGGTCGCTGCCTACCCGGGTGGTGCGAAGGAAGACGGCCTTGCCGTCGACAACGGCCGTGAGGTCGATCTCCGCGCCCAGCGGATCGACTAGCAGCACCGCTTGCCCGCGCGGCACCGACGTTTCGTCGGCCAGCAGCAAGGCTGCCTCACAAGGACGCAGGAGCAGTCGCCGCATCTTCAAACCGGCGTGCTCGCAGATCGACTCGATCTGCCGCAGCACGGCGGGGCCAATGGCAGTGGCCAGCACGGTGCGGGGGCTTTCGGCCGAACCGTCGATGGGCACAAAATCCAGCAGCCACTTGTCGTCCAACTCGTTGAACTCGCGGGTGGCCTGGAAGCGGACCATGTCGGGCAGGTCATCGTCCGGGGCCGGCGGCAACTGGAGCTGCCGCAACTCGATGCTGCTGCGGCCGACCGCCACCACGGCCTCGCCGCGACCTAGGCCGCGGGCATCGAGCTCGGCGGCAATCCGCCGCCCCATAGGCTCGGCCGCGTCGGCCGCCGTTGGGTCGAATTCGCAAGGGATGGAGAATGCCTGCTCGATCACCACCTGGCGGCCTCGCCCGGAGGCGACCATCAGTCGGATCTCACGCGGATCCCATTCCAGGGCAAAAAGGTATTGCATAGTTGTCTAGGGCTTGGTGCTAGTGCTGCCAGCACTGCTACTGGTACTGCCAGTGCCGCCGAGCGAAAGCGCCCCGTTGACCTCGCCGGGGAAGGGCACGGTTGAATGGCTCGCAGAATTGCTCAGGTCTCTCCAGAATAATATCTGGGTGGGGTGTTGGGTAGCGTCCAACATGACTTCCAGCCGGGAGACGGGGTTCCCTTTGTCGAAATGCCCGATTATTTGGGCCCGGTAGACGCTCCCCCCCGCCGTCACGTAGGGAAGCATCGTTTTCATCGTCTCCAACGGCACTATCCCCTCGATCAGCGGCCAGGCCGGACAAATCTGGTCGGCTTGGGCTGAGGCCGGGTCCGGCGAGCGATTGGCGATGATCTGGTCGGCAATGTCCTGTGTCATGCCGGGAATGCACATGAGCACGACCCGCGAGGCCTGGTTGATGTTGATCCGTCCCGGGATCGCGGTGCCCGACACCGTAGTGCAATTGTCGAACAGTTCGGGCAGGTACTGGCTCATCGTCCCGGAGTCGCTGCTGAAGGGATTCGTGAGGACGATGGCCTGCCCGCGAGCGGCCTCCCCCCCGGAGGGCGGCGAAAGCGACACCGTGGCGCCGATCAAGTCCAAGGGGCTGCTGATCGTATTGACGCCGGTGGCCTTGCCCAAGTTCGTCGTGTCGAGGTGGCCGCCGGAGTCGGCGGTACCGCCCCCCTGCCGATAGGCGACGATATACTCGGCCCATGTCGGGTCGAGCACGGCACTGAGCTGCTGGTAGAGGGTCTGCAAGTTCTGCTGGTTGAGATTGATCTTGGGCGAGCCGTCCGACTTGAGCGTCGACTCGGCACTCCAGAGCGTGAGATAGGCGGCCCAACCGTGGTCCATCGAGCTGTCGGTTTCGACTCCGGAGATGGCGGAGGTCACGGCATCGCTGGTGCTGTAGCCCAGTTTCACTGCGTCGTAGCCGTAGAGCAGCTCCGGGGTCACTCCGCGGACCAGCAAAAGCTCTTCGATCGATCCCGGCACGGCGTCGCGGGGGTTGTAGCCCGGGTTCAGGCTGCTGTAGACATCGCTCTCGGCACCCTGGTCGCGGGCCGTGTCGTCGGGGTCGATCCAGTCGAGTATGGCGTCGGCCGTGTCGTCGGTCATGCCCGGAAGGCCCATCAGCATTTCATGGGCATAAGTGTTGTCCGCCGTGGTATCGCTGCCATCGGTGGAGCCGCTGGATTGATCAAAGTTTAGTATCGTGGCCAGGTTGAGCCGCATCGATTCGTCCTGCAGGCCATAGCGGGCGCCGTCGATCGCCGTGTCGGTGATCTTCGGCGCCAGAATGGTGAAGTGGCCCAAATCGTGAGGCGAATCCTTGTCACCCACCGGTTGGCTATAAAAACGCTGCTTGTTGTCGAAAAGACCGCCCGCAGTTTGCAGTTCGTCGGGCCAGCGATCGAGGAACTGCCTGGCCAACTGGGCGCCGGACTCGGCAAAGGCCCGAACCTGCGATTGGCGGCTGGCCGTCTGCGCGGCGCGATGCTCGTTCACCATCAGTTCGGCGAAGCTCAAGGTGGCCAAGGCCAACATGGCCACGACGACCAGGACCAGCACCAAGACCATGCCACGGCGATGACGATTTATGAGGTTAACGTCTCGCCAGGGGGAACTTCCGCATCGTAATGCCATATTCCGTACGTTCCGTTGCGCATCGAATTACTGACCGCCGCCGCCACTGGGACCGCCACCAAAGCCGCCACCACCGCCGCCGCGCCCGCCGCCACTGGGTCCGCCGCCACCGGGTCCGCTGCCACCACCACCGCCAAAACTGCCACCGCTGCCAAAGCCGCCGCCACCGCCGCCACCGCGGCCGCCGCCTTGACCGCCACGTCCGCCGCCCTGGCCGCGCCCGCCTCCACGTTCGCCTCCACGTTCGCCTCCACGTTCGCCACGGCCGCCGCGCTGGCCTCCACGTTCGCCACGGCCGCGTTCACCTTGGCCGCGCCCATTTTCGCCCTCGCCGCGCCCACCACGGCCACGTCGTCCAGCAGCGCCCCGTTCTCCGTTGCGTCCGCCGCGTTCAGCTCCCCCGGCCTCGCCGCGTCCACCGCGCCCGCCCGCGCCGCGGCCACCCGCGCCACGTCCACCTGCGCCACGTCCACCCGCACCACCTTCTTGCACGATGCTCACGTAGGTCGCTGCCTTCGGCGGCTGCGGTTGCTTCTGGACCGCCTGGTTTGCCTCTACGTTCGCATTGGGCAGGCTGACAAGGATTGAGTAGGTGGACTTCGGTTCCTCGCCGCTGGAAATCCCCAGCGTCGTTTTCGACTTCGAGTGACGAAGAGAAATTGTCACCCGCACCGCGGCGGGCAGCATGCCCTGCTCGGTCGAATCCCATTGGATGTCGCTCGTCGCGCCATTGACCGTGCTGTCGGCATTGGTCGTGCCTCCGGTCGTTGTGCCGGCGGTCGACGAGCTGGAACTGGACGTCCCGCTCGTCGAAGTGCCCGCGGTGCCGGAAGTGCTGGTGCTGGATGTGCCGGCCGTGCCGCCGTAATACGTGAGCCGAAAATCGACGACTTCCGGGGCCAGCAAACTGGTGGCCGGATCGGCTTCTGGCACCTGGCCGTTCTGCGAGGCGTAATAAAATTCGGCCCGGTCGTGCTCCGTGCGATACAATCCCGAGCCCGACTCCGACGGAGGACTTCCCTGCGTCATGTCGACGTTGCTGGGCGCACCGAGGCTATAAGAGACAATCCGCACGTCGCTGAGCCGGGCAGGCTGGCTGGGATCGCTGGCCTCCAGTTCACTCCCCGGCTTGGCAGGGGGCCGCCGCTGGGTCTCGACCTGGATTGCGTGCTCGAAACCGTAGATTCCCCCGGAAAGCGGCATCGTGGGACTGGTGTTCGTCGTGTCGGACGTTCCGGACGTGCTGGAAGTGTCGGAACTGCTCGAGCCCGAAGCGCCCGAGGGACCTGTCGTCCCCGAAGCGCCAGCGGTGGAAGAAGACGATGTCGTGCCGGATGAGGACGAACCGCCCTGCGAGGCCGGCGGTTGGAAGGGGACGGAGTTGCGAAGGTCGTCGGCAATCCGCAGCAGTAAGCCCCGCGCGAGTTGAGCCTCATCGACCTGCTCACGGCTCTTGATGGCAACCTCGGCATGCACGCGAATCCCCAGGGCCACCAGTCCCAACACGACAATGGCAAAGCCCAATGCCAGCAGCAGTTCCAAGAGCGTAAAACCGCGACGTCGCATGTCATGTTCCTCCCGAGGCCGTGACGCTGGCGTCCGAAGGCGGCGGCGAATAGGTGTAGCTGGGGTCCGGCAACCAATGCACGAGCGCAAACTTCACGGGGTGCTGCGCCGCCGGCGCGTTGCGCGTGACCGTCACGCGGACCGAAAGCAGGCCTGTTTCGTCGGCTGCGTCCGAGCTGATCGAATATACCCAGGGCCGCTGACCCTGCTCGACAGCGTCGGTGGAGGCGTCAAAGCGCTGTTTGTCCACATCCTCGATCGTGGTGACGCCGGACTCGATTTCTGCCATTTTGCTCTCGGCCAGCACTTGCGCCGCGCGAGGTCCCTCGCCTCGGCGGCGTTTTTCAGGGCCAAGCGGCTGACTTCGCCCAACACGGCCATCGCCCCTGCGAGAATCGTCATGGCCAAGATCACTTCGAGCAAGGTGAACCCGTCCCTGCGGGCCGAATGTCTCGTAGACTTCATCCGTCGGCCTCCCTATTGTGTCAACGTCGCTGCGTCGTCCACGGTGACCGTGCCGGTGACGCCGCGCAACAAAAGGCGCACGACGGCACGCCGGTCGACGGCCAGCAGCAGCCGCGCGTCGGACGTGGAACCGTCGGCATAGAAATAGATGGGATCGGACCACTCGCCACCCGAGGCGTGGGCGGTCTTCGGAGCATCGCCTGAGGCCGCCTGGCTCTCTCCGTCGCTCACAAAGCGCACGCCCGTCGGAAGCGTCTTGTCCACCGGCGGCGGCAGGGGCTCATCGTCTACGGCATCGTCCTCCGACGCCGAGGAATCCGACTTCGTCGCCTTATCCTGCGGTCCCAAGTGGTAACGGTCGCCGTTGACCATGTAGCGGAAGGCGTACGTGTGACCGGATTTCATGGCATCGTCCCGCGCCGTGCACCACTGGCTGCGCACGTCGTCGGCCGCCGACTTCAGACGATAGTGGGCCATAGGTCCTTTCACCGCCACCCACGCCACGCCACTGATGATCACCAGCAGCGCCAGCACCAGCAGCACCTCCACCAAGGTGTAAGCGCGGCGCGACGGGGCATCGCAAATTGAGCATTGCAAATTGCAAATTGCAAATTGACGGCGGCGTTGTTTGGAAGTGTTCATGGTAAATGCATTCCGTGCGACGGACCAACGGCTGATTTGAGGTCTGAGAGATCTGGAATCTGATATTTGAGATTTAAGACTTGATATCTCAGATCGGAAATCTGAAATTGACAATCCGCAAATCACTTCATCCCTTCGCTCCAATTGCCGATCGTCTGGTTGTCGGGTGTCACGGTCGAAATGTCAAAGCCGTCGGGATTGTGGTCGCCAGGGTACTTGTATGAATATTGGTTATGCCAGGGGTCCAGGGGAATATCCGTGTCCAGGCACGCGTGCCACTTGCCCGCCGGCAGATTGCCGGGATCGCGGCGAAGATCATCGAGAGACGTCGGATACTGTTCCATATCCACGTTGTAGGCTTCGACGGCAACTTTAAGCATGCCAATCTGCGCTTTCGCCTGATTGAGCCGCATTCGCTTTTGAATCGGGCCGTAGGCCACAACCGCTAGCGATGCCAGCACGACGAGGATCACGAGGACCAGCAAGACTTCGATCAGGGTAAAGCCGCCGCGGTGGCCGCGGGAACGGATGCGATTTCGCGTCATGGTTTATCTCCTAGTGTTTAGAGAAAGGGAGCAGGGGAGAAAAGGGAGAATCATACGGTTTGGCTCATCTTCAAAACGGGCAACAACAGGGCGATCACGAGGACCAGAATCACGCCCGCCAAGAGCAAGAGCATGATCGGCTCAATCAATCGCACGGTGAGGTCCAACCGCCGCCAGGTGCGGCGTTCCAGGGTGTCCGCCACGGCCAGAAGCACGTTTTCCAGATTGTTTGCCTGCTCGGCAACGCCGATCATTTCCACTACTACGACGGGAAACTGGCCGCTGACCCCCAAAGGGCCGGCCAGCGACTGTCCGGCAGAAATGTTCTCAGTGGCATTACTGATGGCCGAGGCCAGCACGCGGTTGCCGGTGGCGTCACGGGAGATTTCCAGGGAACGGAGTATGGGCACACCGTTGTGCAGGAGCGTGCCGAAAACGCGGCAGAAGCGGGCTACCGCCAGGCCGCGGACGACCTCGCCCACCAGCGGCAGGCGCAGACGCAAGCGATCGGAGAACCAGCGGCCTTCCTCGCTGTGCAGCCAACGCCGCACCCACCAGCCCAGCCCGACTATCCCAGCGACCATTAGTATCGCGGGCCAGCTCCGCAGGAAGGCGCTGGTGTTCAAAAGCCATTCGGTGACGGCCGGCAACTCGCCTCTTTCCCGCAAGCTCTGGAACAACTCCGCGAATTTCGGCACGAAGAAAACGACGAGGACCACCACGATGATCGTGCCCACCACGGCCAGGAAGGCCGGATAGGCAACCGCTCCCATCGTCCGCTTCTTGAGATCGTCCTGGGTCTCGGTGAATTCGGCCACGCGGGCCAGCGCATCCTCGAGGAAGCCGCCTTCGCCGCCCGCGCGAACCATGCTAACGGCCATCTCGCCCAGCACGTTTTGGAATCGGGCCATGGCGTCGGCCAGGGTGCCGCCGTCCTCGACGCGATCGTGGATCTCGCCGAGGATCGCCTTCAGCCCCGGGTGCGACGCCTGCCTTTCCACAACTTCGATCGCCCGCAACAAGGGCACGCCGCTGCGAAGGAGGTCTGCCATCTGGCCGTAGACGATCGCCAGCAGCGCGGCGGGCACGCGGCGGACCCGAGTGGCCTCAATCGCTGCCGCCCCGGTGCTCGCAGCGACGGTCAAAGGGAAGAGCGTCTTCGCCGCCAGCGAAGCAGCCGCTTCGCGGCCGTCGGCCGCCGAGATCGTGCCATTGACCAATTGGCCCAACTGGTTACGGGCTGTGTAGCTGAACTCGGGCATGGCGATTACGAGGGCATTACTTGGGGGTTTGAGGTCTTAGATCTTGGGTCTTGGCGCCTACGCTTCTTGGGTCCCGTACTAACTTTCTGTTTTTCCTTTGGTAACGCGGAGCACTTCATCAATTGTCGTGCGACCGTCAAGGACTTTTACCCAACCGTCGTCGCGGAGTGTCCGCATGCCGCGACTCACGGCGGCCTTCTCGATAGCCCAACTGCTCACCCGCTCGTGGGAAAGTTGCCGGATCTCCTCGGTGGTCACCAGTAATTCATAAAGTCCAACCCGGCCCCGATAGCCCACTTGGCGGCACTCGCGGCAACCGACGGACCTATACAGCGGCTTGCCGCCAAGCAGATCGCGGGGAAAATCGCCAGGCAGATCCTCGTTGGTCGGCTGGTAAGGTTGCTTGCAATGCGGGCAGAGCCGGCGCACGAGTCGCTGGGCCATGACGGCTTCGACCGTGCTGGAGACCAGGAACGGCTCCAACCCCATGTCAACCAGACGCGTATACGCTCCCGCGGCGTCGTTGGTGTGCAAAGTGCTGAAGACCAGGTGGCCCGTCAGCGAGGCCTGAATGGCGTTTTCGGCCGTTTCCAGGTCGCGGATTTCGCCCACGAGGATAATGTCCGGGTCGTGGCGGAGGATGCTCCGCAGCGAAGTGCCGAAGGTCAGGCCGATCTTGGGATGCACCTGGATCTGGTTGATGCCTTCCAACTGGTATTCGACTGGGTCCTCGGTGGTAATGATCTTCGTCTCATCGTTCTTGATTTCCAAGAGCGAGCTGTACAACGTGGTGCTCTTGCCGGAACCGGTGGGGCCGGTAACGAGGATGATGCCGTGCGGCAACAGGATCAGTTCGCGGAACTTGGCGTAGAGGTCGGGCTCCATGCCGAGCTTGCCCAGCTTGAACTCCATGGCCCCTTTGTCCAGCAAGCGGAGCACGATGCCTTCGCCGTGGATCATCGGGATCACCGAAACGCGGATGTCGACCTCGCGGCCACCCGTACGAAGCTGGATGCGGCCGTCCTGGGGCAAGCGGCGTTCGGCAATATTCAGCCGCGACATGATCTTCAAGCGGCTGATGATCGCCGCCTGGAAGCGGTGGATTTCCGGCGGCATCGGCTGGACGTGGAGCACGCCGTCGATGCGGTAGCGGACCTTCAGACCCGACTGCTGCGATTCCAGGTGCACGTCGCTGGCCCGCAGGTCGATCGCCTCCAGGAGGATTTCGTTGACCAGGCGAACGACCGAGGGCTCCTGGGCCAACTGCGATAGTTCGGCGTCGTCGTCGATCGGCTGGTCGAGCTCAATCCGATCGTCCGACTGGGCCATGAGGCTGTCGATCGTCTCGCTGCCGACGCCAAGGTGGGTCTTGATCCGTTTGGCAATCTCGTCGCGACTCGCCAGGACCGGTACCACCGTCAGGCCGGTGGCCACGCTTAGTTCATCGAGAGGGTAGAGGTTGAAGGGGTCGCTCGTGGCGACAATCAGGCTGCCGTTGTTGCGGCGGATGGGAAAAAGGGCCTCGCGGTGGACGAATCGCGAGGGAAAGTCCTTTAGCAGGGTCAGGTCGATTTCCGCGTCGACCAAATCGACGAACTCCAGCCCCACCTCACTGGCCAGGGCTCGCAGGGCCGTTTCTTCCGTGAGGAATCCAAGCTGGACGGCGGCCTGATCAAGACGTGCCCCTTCGGTCTGGGCTGCCCTCGCCTGCTCGAGCTGCTTGGAATCAAGCAGGCCCTTTCGGAAAAGCATTTCACCGACGTCCATTGATCCCACCACCGTTTCCGCCCAAATCGCCCGTATTAATAAACCCCGCTAAGAACAAAAAGTCTCGGTTTTTTCCGATGCAAAACGGTCGGCGCGGGGTTAATATAAATGGTGTCAATTTCCGGGCAAATACCGCCTTCCGCGATCCGCGTTTTGGACATGTCGGAAGGGCCCGCGAGTACGGATCGTAAACCCCGACGAGTAAACCACATGTCATCATTTGCCAAACTGTCTATTATACTTGCTCTCGTGGCAGTTTCCCAGTTTGCAATCGGGCCGGACGCCTCGGCACAAGGGCGGCGGGGCGGCCGAGGTGGATGGGGGGGTGGCGACCGCGGCGACCGAGGAGGTGGTTTTGATCGCGGCGGCGACCGCGGCCGTGGTGGCGACCGCAGTGGTGGGGGTTCCAGTTCCCGAACCGAGGAGTTCCTCAAAGGTCTTGATACCAACCATGATGGAACTATTGATGCCGACGAGGCCGCCGATCCCAGCGCGTAAAATGATGCTGGACCGCCTCTTCAGCCGGATTGGCAAGGAACCGCACTACCCGATCGCTATTTCCGAGATTTTGGAGCAATATGACCGGTCGAGGAGTAATGGGGGAGGCAGCGGCCAGTCGCCCACGAGTCTGCGTTCTGCTGGAACCTCTTCCACAACCTCATCGTCCGCGGGAGGAATGCTATCGCCGCCCGGCATGGGTTTCGGGGCGTCTGGGTCTCATCCTGCCAGCGTAAAATCGCCGTCTTCGTCGAGCACACCGGCCGTTGCAAGCACGACTAGTCCTACCCCGGCCGGCATGATGGCGCCGCCGTCGGGAGCGGCTCCCCCGGCTGCCATAGCGGCCGCAGCACTGGCCACTTCCTCGACGCCTGCGCCATCATCCGAGGATGCTAAGCCCCGCGGGCCGGCTCGATTTCTCACGGCCCGTGAGCGGTTGCCGAAAGGGCTGCCCGATTGGTTCGTAGAAAAGGCCAATTCCGACGGTCAAGTCACGATGGCGGACTACACCAAGAATTGGACTCAGGACGCGGTAGCGAAGTTCGATCGCTACGATCTGAACCACGACGGCGTCATCACGGCCGAGGAATGCCTACGAGTGGAGAAGGGTAAGTCGAGCGAGAAGTGACCGACATTCCAGATTGATAGAGGGGAATTGGGCCGAAAACAAAATGAACTGATTTTCGTGCCCTTTCTTCCAGTTTGGAGCTCTTGCGAAGCGGCCAGGACTAGCCTCTAAGAAACGAACGGCATGGTTCGGTCATCTCCACGCCGTGCATTCCTCAGAGGCATGCCCTGCGTCTCCGCTGAGATCCAAGACCTTAGACTCAGGTCCTGGAAACCGGCCATCACTGCCGGGGCGGGCCTTGGCGGTTGCGGCCGAATTGCATCTCCGGGAACTTAAAGGTCTTACCGCACATGTTCGTCCAATCGAGCATCTGATCGTCGTCGAGCACGGCCAAGGAGTCTTTCTGGGCCTTCTCGAACTGATCGCGCATCTTCTTCATCGCCGTCTGGCGTTCTTCGTCGCTCTGGTCGCGATTGAAAACATTCCGCATATTGGGCCGAGCGGAATCCTGAATCGACTTGATCTTGGCCTGCTGGTCATCGGTCAGATGCAGCTTCTTGGCGATCTCGGGCCGCGTGAGCGCCATGGCCCCTTCCCGCTGCAAAGACAACTGATTCAGACGTTCGACTTGCTTGGCGTCGAGGATCGACTTGACCTTCTCGTCGACTCCCTTCATGAGTTCCTCGCCCTTCTTGCGCATTTCGTCGAACCGCTTTTGACGCTCTTCGTCGCTGAGGTTCTGGAGATCCTGGAAGTTGAACTGTCCCATCGAGGATCGGAACTTCTCTCGCATATCCTGCTGCAACGACGTCAGCTTTTCTTTCTGGTCGTCGGTAATACTCAGTTCGGTTTGAACCTCGGGAATGGCCAGCAGCATTGCGTTAGCACCGCCGCCGCGCGGGAACATTCCCGGACCTCCCCGGAACCCCTGGGCCGAAACCGCTACAGCGAACGGTCCCACGACCAGCATCAATCCGGCCAACAATACTCTTTGTCGCAACATGGCTCACTTTCTTTCAAAAAAGTTGACACCTGCCCCTTGGCGGGTCTGAACGCCAAGGGAGAACCTTAATCCACCCGTTGCGACTTATCACCGAATTGGCAGGAAGCGCGACGGATTCAACTTACGGAGTCTACCGCTTTCCAGGAAAAAAAGCAAGCAAGTCCCCGATCTACGATCTACGATCTACCGGCGGGCGAGGGGTGCTTCGCGGAAACGCCGCTCGCGCAGAGATTCCCTTTCCTCCAGCCGAAGGCCGCTGCGGGACACCAATATCGCCGCCCCAAGAAGCAAGGGGAGATGCTGCGCCGTTCCCATCCAAGTCGCGTGCGGTGCCGCCTCAGTTGGCGGCGTGACCTCTAGCGTCGTGCCAGCCTCGCCCCGCTGGACGTGCAGCCCGACAACCATCGAGAGAATCTGCCGGGAAGGCACTAGGGCTGCTTGAGACCCGCCCGTCAAGCCGGGCGCTACTGCCACCTCGATATCGCAGAACAGCCCTGCACCGCTTTGCGCCGATCGCGCTTGCCGACGAGGTCGCGGCATCGATGGCCACGGCATCGCCAGGCAAATTGTCGGCCGCAGGCAAGGGATCCGCGATCGCCAATTCGATGCTGCCACCTTCTTGCCCGCGCGAAGCAGAAGCAAACGTCGTGGACGATCGACGGGCCGCGGCCGAGGTCGCAAGATTTTCGCTGGTGTGCGAGGCATTGCCGCCCAAGGTCTGGCCGTGCAGTCCCGGCCAGGACATGACTTCCATCGCCGCGATTTGACTGGCCGACATCGCGTCGGCGCTAAGCAAGGCCGAGGCATCCGAGTTCAAAGTGCCGGCGGTCGGCGCATCGAGCGTAACGAATCCGCCCTCCGTTGAATCCATGGCGGAAGTACCAAAAAGAGCTGGATTGGTCGCGCTTGAATTCGGTGCGCCGACTGCCGGTGACGAAGACGTCGCCGCTTCCGCCAGCGATGCCTCGCTGGGCTCGCTGATGGCCGTTGAGTCCGGAGCGTGGCTCTTGAGGGAGGCGACGGGCAGAATCGCCGGCGATGCGGCCGGAACGACCACCACAGGCACAAAGGAAGGGCTTGCCGCCGATAGAGGCTGCATGACTTGCGCCGGCGGCTCATAAGTGTCAAAGGTCATCGAAACCACGTTTTGGCCGATCGGTTGGCTCATCAAATCGCCAAAGTGGTCCATGCCGCCATGAAATACGTTCGGGTCGTGGGTCGCAGGATCGATCAGGTCGCCGGCCGCCGTGGCAGTCGGGTCTCCGCCTCCCATCTCCATCGTCACATTCAACGTCCCCCCGGACGGCTCTGCGGCGGCCAGACTGTACGAAGGCGCTGCGCCAGCGGCTCATCTACAACGACGGCACCAAGCACCGCGAATTCGACCTGGACCGAATTGATCGTGGTATTCGTCGGCGGGAACAAGGAATCGGCGGCGATTTGGTCCGACAGCGTCATCACCGCCACGCCCTCCGTTATCGATAAGCTAGTCGTGACGACCTCAACTTGCGGCGGGTATCTCGTTGCGTTCAACAATCCGTGCGACGGGTCGACAGCGGTGTCGCCGGCGACCCTCATGGGCGACGACTCATAACCGATCGCGGCATCGCCGGCCGTGAGTTCATTCGCGGGCGAAACGCCGATGCCGCCCGACGGCCCCGCCGCCCAATTGCTGGCGGACGCCTGGTCCAAGAACGTCGCTGGGGCATCGTGTGCGATCGTGCCGCCGTCCATGCGAACGTCGGCAGCGTACGCAGCGCCCGCAATCGCCGCAACGGCCGATGGGTCGGCGGCCAGCGGCCGATCCAGCGCGGTCCCGTACGAGCCGGCAGAAAGCCGATCCGGAGATGCAATCGGACCCGCCGACGGCATTGCAGACAGGTTCGCCGCCTGGTTCGCAGTCGCACTTTGCCAGGCGTTGAGATCGATCGTGTGCAGGGGCGGCTGAAGAATCTCGTTCGCCCGCACGGGATGCGGCGGCCGCGGGCAACACCGGCGAGAAACCGATTGCCGAAAGCAAGCTCCGCGTTTCCAGGCGTTCCAATCGCAGTCGCGCGGTAGACCATTTCGCGCGGGCGTTTCGAGCACGTGAGACAGGGCGTCGTCCGCTGTTGGCCATGGGATGATTCCTTTTTAGTCCTGCGTGTTGTGGGACCAGAGATCGTGCCGCGCAGAGGCAATTCGCGCGGCATCGCTGGTCCGTCCCGTTTTCCGTAGCAACTGTGCGTAATTGAGGTAGTGGTTGTCGAGGCGGCGGCGATACGTGTCGCTCTCCGGGGCGCTGGCCACGGCCTGTCGCTGATGGGCCACGGCTTGCTGGTAAGCTGCGGCGGCATCGGAGGATCGGCTCACCTTTTCCAGCAGGACGCCCAGATCATTGTACATCGCCCCCAGGGCACTTTGCTCCTCGACGTCGCTGGTGTCCTGCTTGACCAGGGCCTCCTGCAAGAGCAACGCCTGGCCCATCGACCGTTCGGCCGCCGCCGGCTTGCCCAACTTGCTTTCTGCCTGGCTGAGGTTGCTGTAGCCGACTGCCAAGGTGTGCCGGTACGATTTTTCCGCAGGCGATCGCCGCACGAGCTCGCTGGCGAACTCCACCACCTTCGCATACGATTTGGCCGCTTCGGCCGCTTTGCCGCAGCGCGATTGTACGGCCCCCAGATTGTTGTAGCTCAGCGCCAGTTCGCGCTCGGCGTCCGCGTCGTCGGGCCGCAGCGTGCGGACCTTCTCCTGCAGGGCGACAGCTTTCTGGTAGTTTTCTAATGACTTGGCCGGCTGACGTTCGGCGTCCAGCGCACCGGAAAGATTCAGCGTCAGGGCCAAATCGCGGAGCCGTTGGGGATCGTCGGGGGCGTCACCAAGGAGCTGCTCTTGCAGGGCAACGGCGCGGCCCAGCGAGGCGGCAGCGTTTTCCCCCTCGCCCATCGCCGTCTGGAGCATTCCCAAGTTGCTGCAGGCCAAGGCCAGGTCGAGGCGGCACTGCGCGGGATCATCCACCGTTCCCAATGCCTCTTCTTCGAGGCGGATCGCTTCGGTGAAGGCTGTACGGGCGGCGTCGAGTTGTCCGGCGCGCTCGAGGACCAAGGCCAGGTTGTTCTGGCACACTCCCAGTTGGTGGCGGTATTCGCCGCTATGCGGATTGGCCCCCGCCAAATCGCGGAAAAGCTCGATCGCCTGCCGATCGGCGTCGACCGCTTCGGCAATCGAGCCGATCTCGGCGGTGAGGCTTCCGATCTTGCTATAGGTCAGGGCGACGTCTTCGCGAAAGGCCGGCTTGTCGCGGGCCTTTTTCACAACGTCGCGGTAATAGGCCAGCGTCTGCCTCAACAGGTCGCGGCGGATCTCGGCGGCGCCCCGCGCCCTGGCCGCGGTGAGCGTTCCCAGGCGATCCACCATGCGATGGGCCTCGCGAAGCCGCTGGTCCGCAAAGGTGAAGTTCGCCGCCGTCTTGCGCTCGCTCATAACCATGCCGGCCGTCACACTCCCCATGGCCAAAATGACGATCAGAATGGCCGCGGCAACCACTTCACGATGTCGCTGGGCCCACCGCGCGGCGCGGGTCAAGGGCGACGGCGGCCGGGCAACGGTAGGCCGACCGTCGAGTACGCGTTGGAGATCGTCGGCCAATTGCTGGGCCGTATGGTAACGGTCTTCCCGCCGCTTGGCCATGGCCTTGAGGACCACCGTCTGCAGGTCAGCAGGTATTTTGGGCTGGATCTGCCGCGGTGGCCGAGGCTCGTCGCGCTCAATGCGGCGGATCAGCGCAGGCCCCTCGTCGCCCGCGAAGGCCGGTTGCAGCGTCAGCATCTCGTACAGCGTCGCTCCCAGCGAGTAGATGTCGGTGCGATGGTCAACCAGAGCGGCCTGAGCCAGGGCCTGCTCGGGACTCATGTAACGGAGGGTTCCCACCAGGTCGCCGGTCCGCGTCAGGGTCGCGTCGGTCTGGCGGCGTGCCAGGCCGAAGTCGGTCACCCAGACCTTGCCGTTGCCATCCAAGAGCAGATTCGAGGGCTTGATGTCGCGGTGCACGACGCCGTTTTCGTGCGCCGCATGCAGGGCCTCCGCAGCCTGAGCCCCCAGGCGGGCGACGGTGCGAAAGTACTCGCTTCTGCCCGCGGCGTGCGCCTTGAGCAGGGTGTGGGTGCCGCTTTCCCGAAGTTCCACCAAGGCCCGATCAAGCGGCTGGCCGTCGATGAACTGCATGGCGTAGTAATGCACGCCGCGCTCCACGCCCACGGCATAGACGGAGACGATGTGGGGATGATCCAATTGCGCGGCGGCCTCGGCTTCATGCTTGAAGCGGGCGATCTGGCGACTATCGAGGACGGCGGCGAAGGGCAGGACCTTCAGGGCCACGCGGCGGCCCAGCGAGATTTGTTCGGCCTCGTAGACGACGCCCATGCCGCCCCGGCCAATCTCGCGGAGCAAGCGGAAATCACCCAGTCGCCGCTGGTCCTCGGCCGGCGGCGGGTCTTCTCCGTTGACCGCGGCCGGCGGTTGGAAGCCAACCGCCAGGTCGTGCAGCTCGTCCAGACTGTCGAAATAGGCTCCCAAGGGCCCGGCCAGGTCGGGATTCGCCTGCAAGAGGTCCTCACGCGGCGGTGGCAGACCCTGCTCCAGGCGGCGCAGGTAGCCGTCCAGCAAGTCGGTGAGACGATCCTTCTGCGCCGGCGTCAACTGCCGTATCGCGGACGGTTCGATGCTCAGGTCATGGGAGTCCATGCTTGCAGCCCGGGCCTCTCACTCGTGGTGTTCGTACACGTGCTTGAACTTCTCGATCGCCCGCAGCCAGAGCATGCGGACGGCGCCCGGTTTACGCTCCATGCGGTCGGCGACTTCTTCGAAAGACAGCCCTTGCAGGTTCCGCAGCACGATCACGTCGCGGTACTGAGGAGGGAGCCGGGCGAGCTGATCGGCCAGGGCCACGGCCCGCTCGCGCTGCTGCATGCGGGCGCTGGGCGATGGGCCGTGATCGGCCAGCATGTGGGTGAAATTGGCAGCCGAGTGGTCCAACGAGGCGCCGATCTCCTCCACGGAAATCTCTCGCCGCATGTCGCGCATCTTGGCCCGCAAGTGCGTCTCGATCACGTGGTGCAGGCAGTTGATGAGGATCTGCCGCAGCCAGGCCAATAACTCCCGTTCGCTGCAACCGCGGAACTTGGAAAAATCGCCGTGGGCCGCCAGCATGGCGTCCTGCACGAGGTCCGACGGATTGACCCGCCGCCGCAAGCGGCGGTCCAGTTGCGTCGTCGCCAGGATTGTCAGGTAGTTGCGATAAAGTTGCAGAATCTGACCCAGGGCCTCGGTGTTTCCGCGACGGGCCTCCTGGAGCAGCGTACTGACGGGAACCTCTGCGGAGGGGTCGGAGACGATCTCGTTGCTGCTCATGGCGTTCAACCTATTCCTAGCTTTATCATAACTTGATACGGTCGATCATGCCAGAAAAGTTCATTTGACGGTGCTTTAGTTCCGGCTTCAGCCGGTACTCCCACGGAATAATACACCATCAAGCAGGTAATTATTTGCGCCCTGATAAGTATTGTCTGCGCGGACCCTTGACTTATCTAGGACGATTTTTCGAGGCGAGTGTCACATTATATTTCGGCCTTCTCTTTTGAGGTTGGCCGCGAAGAAAATCTGGGGCTTGTGTGACATCGGGATCCGCGAATCTCCCTATATCCTTAGAATCCGAAATCGCCGTGGCTTGAAGGCGAAGCATGCGTTGTGCTTCGCCCCATTGCCCTAAAGCTACGGTTGCCACGACTCGCCTAACCAGCGAGTCGTGGTTTTTCTTGCGCTCCGGACAGATTGCGCTTTTGCCCGTTCGGGCAATAGTGATATGATGCCCCTTTCCACATTGCCATTCATTGCCACGGAGGAGCATTGGCATGACTTCGGTTTTCTCGTGTGTTGTGGCGACCATCGCTTTGGCCGCCGATCCCGGTTTGCAGGGTTTGCCCTTGGGGATTCCGCCCGCGCCCGATGATGCGGTCATCTCGCACGTCGCGCCCCCGCAATGCCTGTTCTATCTCAATTGGGCCGGTACGGCTTCGCCGAGTGCTAGCAGTAGTAGCGAGACAGAGAAACTGCTGGCCGAGCCGGAAGTGCAAGATTTTTTGAATGCCCTGGACAAGGTTATCGTCGCCTATCTGCGCAAGACAGACGAGGAGGCGAATGCGACGCAGGCAACGGCCGAATTGACGCCCTCGACAGCTTACGAACCGTGCGTGGGCTCGCCAGCGATGCCCGCAGCACTCCCACCGGCAGCAGTTTCGCCCGCGACCGGAGCATGTAACCAACCATCATGTCCGTCGCCAAGCGCGACGCCAATCCAGCCGCCCCCGGCCAACTGGAGTCCCTATGCAGGTCCCGCGACGACCGCGCCTCTTCCCCTGCCAACGGCCAATACCGCCCCGTTGGCACCGCCACAAGCTGTGCCATCGCAGCCAAGTCCGGCGGACAGTCCCACTTTAGGACCGCCGACGATTCCCAGGCCCGCTGGCGATCCACTGCGCGATCTGGCCATAAGATTATTCACGGAGGGGAAACCGAAAGTCACAACCCTGGATTGTGGCGATATGTTGAACATCCTTGTCACTCACCCAACAGCGATTTTCATCACGGACGTTAAGGCAATTCCGCAAAAGCCGACGACGAAGGCCAACACGGCTGAGCCGAAGCCATCCGCCTTCGTTGCGGCGGTCCAAGCGTCGCAATCGACGGGCCTGTCGGAACTGACCGGGATGGAAATCCAGGCGGGCATGATCGTGTCGCTGGGCCCCGATGCGGCACGACTGCGAGCGAAGTTGTTCAATTACCTCTCGTTGGCCAAGAAGGCCGGGGTAGGCGACGGCGTGCGCAAGTCAAGATCGCCGGCGAGACCTGGTATCGCAGCAAAGCGACCATGCCGGGCGACAAGAATCGCGTGACCTTCGGTTTCCACGGAAAGTACTTTATTGTCGGCGTGGGCCGGGGCTCGGTGGAAGGCATGCTGGCCCGCTGGAACCGTGCCACGCCTGCCTGGCTAAGCGAGGCCCTGGAGCAAACGCAGGTCGCCCGCCGCACCGGCATCGTTTATCTCAACCTGAAAGCAATCCGCGACAAACTGCTGCCGCTGGCGCCCTCGCAGAAGGACGCCGTCGCCGCCTTGGAGACGATGGGACTCTACAATGTCGATTCGCTGGTCTCGACGACCGGGCTGGAAGACTACGGCATGATCAATCGCGTGCTACTGGCGCTCGATGGCAAGCCCCGCGGCCTATTGGACACGGTGGCCGAGCGGCCGTTGACGGCCAAGGACCTGGAGCCGATCCCGCACGATGCGCTATTGGCCGTGGCCGCGCGGGTTGATCTCGACCGCACTTTCAAGACACTGCTCGCCAGTTATGAGAAGGCGGGCGTTGGCGATACCGAGATTCACACGGGCCTCGACGAATTCGAGAAGACGTACAACATCGACATTCACCGCCTTTTGGCCTCGTTGGGCGACGCCTGGTGCGTATATAACTCGCCGACCGAAGGCGAGATGGCCTTTTTGGGCTGGACGGCCGTGGTGCCCGTCCGCGACCGCGCGGCTCTGCTGGAGGGCTGGGAAAAGCTCTCCGCGATGAGCGGCAAGGCGCCCAACCAGAACGACACGGCCGGAAAGCCAGACGTTGGCCAGGCCGCCGCCGGTATTCTGCCAGAAGTCCGCAAGTGCCGCTTTGCCGGACACGAGATCTATTATCTGGCTGGGCAGCCGATTGCGCCGGCCTTTTTTATCTCCGATCGGCAAATGGTGATGACGCTCAATATGCCGGCTATGAAGGCCTACTTGGCGCGGAAGGACCATCGGTCGCTGGCCACGCTGTCCGGCGTGGCCTTGGCCTTGAACGATCGGAGCCGACCCGTGGCGCTGGGCTACTGCAACATGCCGGAGTTATTCGATTGCCTCTATCCTTGGTGTTCCCTGTATGCCACGTCCCTCGCGGGCATGGCGCACGAGGCGAAGATCGATCTGGAGCCGACCTTCTGGCCTTCGGCCCCCGCGATTCGCGCTCACCTGCGGCCCGAAATCACCACCGCGCAGCGGACGCCGCATGGTTTGCAGCTCACTTGCCGCTACAGCCTGCCGACGGGCGGTGCGAATGGGCCGCTGTGGCTAATCGGGCTCAGTGCGTTAGGTATGGTAGGGAATCAGTTTTCCGGTCCGGTCGTGAGTGCGCAGACATTGCCGTCGAGCGTTGATTTGCAAGGTCAAGCAACTGCTTCTTCCACCACGCCGCCCGTCGCCTCATCGACATCGCCGGCAACGCCGAGCTACGGCACGGCGCCAACTTCCGGTACGACGACGGCGCCAATCTACGGCGCGTCGACGGTCCCCAGCTACGGTGTTTCTTCAATTCCGGCCACAGTTTCAGCGGCGTCGACAGCTCCAGATAATGGCAGTCGTCCGACTTCCAGTTACGGCTCTAGCAACGCCCAGCCGGCGTCTGTGGGTTCGTACGGCGCCACTTCAACGTATCTCAGCACTTGCGCTCCGGCGAATCCGACTTCCCCTGCCGCCCCGGCGACCTGCATTGTGACGGTTGCCGATGTGATCGCGATGGCCCGCGCGGGGGTTGATGACGGATTGATTATCAACCAAATCCGTGCGCACGGCCTGGCAACCTCCTTGCAGGCGTCGGACGTCATTCGCTTGCATCAGCAAGGGATCAGCCGAGACGTGATCGCATTCATGCAGAAACAACCGGTGCTGACGGGGCTTGTGCCCAACTCCGCGCCGACACTGCCATCTTCGACCGTTTCACCGCCGAAATAATCGCCGTGCGCTAAGAACTTGTCTGGAAGCAACTCCGTAGAACGGAGTTCATTCCGTTCAAACGGACTGAAGTCAGCGCGACGAAGACTTCGCGAGGTAGTTATTTAACAGGTTCCTTTTGCTTGCTGAAGTCAGAGCCTCGTAGCGACCCCTGCATTCGCGGTGCGGGCTTGGGAACCGCCGGCTTGGCTTTCACGTGCTGAATTTCCGGTAACTGAAGTTGCCCAATATCAATTCTGCCATCGCCCAAAAAAATGGTGATATTGAACACCTCGGGCGCGTATCCCAAGTGCTGGATATACCATTGACAAGGGCCGCTCGGACTTCCAGCACCGCCAAAAGCCGATGTAGCCGTTTTGGCCTCCTTAGAAAATAAGACGCGGACGACCGTTCCGTCGATTGCCGTAAGGTCGGCGAGAAATGAGTTGAGTTTGTCAGTGTCCCCCGAGTAATAGAGGTTCGTGCTGGCGTTGATGAAATCGCCAACGACGAATTGGTATTTTTTGTTGGCGAGAACGGCCAGCCAGTCTTTTGCATCGCGTCCCGAAGCCGCCGAGACTGAGATGCTCGGGGCGTTCAGCGATCCACCCGCGGCGTGGGCGTTCCTGACGAACGTAATGATCATTGAAATGGCCAACAGACTAAAGAATACTTTTCGCATGGCTTGATCCCTTTGCGGTAAGTTTTTGCGGAGGTTCCACGTTGTCGAAGCTCCGACATCGACGTGAAAGGATTCCGGACGTGATCCTGCACAGCATAGACGAAGAGACTGCGCAATAAGTTCCCTATGCTTCCATTCGCGACTATCCTACTGCACGACTCTCGCCACGATTATCGTCTGGTCGTCCTCGGCGGTCCGGCCGGCGGCGAAATCGGCCACGGACTGCAAGACCGATTCGAGCAGCGCGGCCGCTTGCAGACTGCATTGTTCCAACACGGCATCGAGACGCTGCGTGCCGAATTGTTCCCCCGCCGGATCCTGCATCTCCGTAATACCGTCCGTATAAAAAATGATCTGATCCCCCGGAATCACCGCCTCCACCGCTTCACGGTATTCAACGTCCGGGGCGATGCCCAGCGGCAGGTCGTTGGCGCAGTCGAGGATGAGCAACGACCCGTCCTGACAGCGCTTCAACCGCGGCGGATTATGCCCGGCGCAACCGTACTCCAACTGCCGCGTCTGCGGATCGTAGATTGCGTAGAAGGCGGTGACGAAACTGTCATGTTGGTGCGTGTAACGGGCAACGAGTTGCCGGTTCAAGTAACCGAGGACGGCCTTGGGTGGCGCCGGCGGCCCGGGCCGGGTATGGGCAATGCAACTCGTGACCGCCATCAGCACCGCGGCGGGCGTGCCGTGACCGCTCACGTCGGCGACGAAAATCCCCCATCGGCCGTCGGGCAAGGGAAAGAAATCGTAATAATCTCCGCCCGCGCACCGCGCCGGCCGATAATGCACGGCCAGGTCGAGCGTGGGAATCCTGGGCAATTCGGCGGGCAACAGAGATAACTGAATCTCCGCCACGGTCTTCAACTCACGATCCAGCAAGTCGTAAGCCCGCTGCAACTCCTGCTTCAGCACCAGGTTGCCGGTGGCCCGACCGAATAGACTGGTCCGCCACACGATCTCGGGAACCTCTTCCCGGTCGAACGCCCCCGGTTCCTCCCGAAGCAATATCACCATGTTCAGCGCTTCGCCGTCGTCGTAGTTCGGGATCGCCAAGAGCGAATGGCAACCGGCAAAGTACTCGGCGGCCGGGTCGTCTTTGTCCCAGGTCAGTTCATCGATGACTCGCGGCTCACCGTCGTAGAGCAACCGGCCGAGCAGCCCGCTGGAGAGCAATGGCAGACGGTCCTTGTTCTTCCAGGGATCGACTTCCTCGGACCATGTCGTGCTGCGAGTGATGCGAAAATTCGGATGAACGAGTCCGCGGCGGCTCAACGACAGCCGTCGATGGGCGGGCACAAGCTCTCGGACGTGCTCGGCGTAAGCGCGAACCATCGCTTGCGGATCTTGCTGCCGACTCACTTCTCGCATGGCGTCGACGACTATATCCAAGCGGCGACGCCAGTCATCGGTTGATTGCAGGAAGCGTTCCATGGCTAGGTAATAGTATCCAGTTGATCCGCTTTTGCAACCCGAGACGTTCCGGCTTCGCATTCGCAGCGCGAAAGCCCCCCTTGACCAGCACGGGAGTTGCGCCCAAAATTCAAGCAGTATCCTGTTTGACCTTCAACCGGAGCGATCCCAATGGCCGAACGCCCATGGCTGGAAATCTCGGAAGACGGCGACGTGACAGTCGTGCGATTTCGCGACAGCCACCTCTTCAACCTCGCCGAGATCGAGCAGGTTGGGAAGGAGCTTCGCCGGCTGGTGGAAGAAGACAAGCACGGACGGATCGTCGTGGACTTTTCGGGCGTCGATTATCTCTCCAGCGCGCTGCTTGGCAAGCTGATTGGACTCAACAACAAGATCCTGGCCCGACAAGGCAGCGTCAAGCTGTGCAATCTTCAGCCCGGGGTCGTCGAGATTTTCAAGAACAGCAAGCTCGAACGCTTTTTTTCAATCAACGAGGACGTGGCCGAGGCCGTACGTTCGTTCTGAGGCCCTGCAGGCTGGCTACCAGCGGAGGCGGCGGATCGAGCTCCTTGAGGTTCGCTTCGATGGCCTGCAGGACGGCGAGCGCCTCGCCGCCCGAGAGGTCCAATTCGACATTCTCACGAAGCCAGAAGGCCACGGAGCAAGCGTCGCTCAGTTTTTCTGCGGCCGATTTCAATGCCGAGGCATCGCACGGTCCACCGTCCTCAACGGCCAGATGGTCCAACAGCGCGAGCACTCGGCTCCCATCCCACTGTGACAACCGGACGCAAGTAGATTGTGCCGGTTCGTTGCAGGCGATCATGGTCGAAACTCCTCGTGTTCATTCAAAACGTTTGAAAGCAAGGCACGCGTTCTGCCCGCCAAACCCGGCAGAGTTGCTCAGGGCGCAGCGGATAGCGCGCGGACGCGGCACATTGGGCGTGTAATCCAAAGCGCATGCCGGGTCGGGAGTAGCATAGTTTGCCGTCGGCGGGACG
This sequence comes from uncultured Planctomycetia bacterium, assembly GCA_963709175.1. Classification (GTDB taxonomy): domain Bacteria; phylum Planctomycetota; class Planctomycetia; order Pirellulales; family Thermoguttaceae; genus JANXQG01. Next base: position 187,070 of record CAVPVK010000013.1, on the reverse strand, counting down.
ATCGCATGGTGCAGGGCCAGCACAGTGTAGACCGCCTCGATCCCGCCGGCCCCGCCCAGGCAGTGCCCCGTGACCGACTTGGTGGACGAGACCGAAATCTGCCGGGCCTGCTCGCCGAATACCTCCTGGATCGCGGCACTCTCACTGGCGTCGTTGGCCTGGGTGGACGTGCCATGCGCGTTGATGTAGTCCACCTGGTCCATGGCAATCTGGCCCGATGCCAGGGCGGAATTCATCGCGCGGCGAAGCCCGTCGCCGTCGGGCGACGGCGATGTGATGTGATGCGCGTCGCTCGACAGTCCGTAGCCAGCCATCTCGGCATAGATTCGGGCGCCGCGGCGGCGCGCGCTGTCGTACTCTTCCAAGACCACAATTCCCGCGCCTTCCCCGATGACAAACCCGTCACGATCGAGGTCAAAGGGCCGGGAGGCCCGGACTGGATCGTCGTTTCGTGTGCTGAGTGCTTTCATCCTGGCGAAAGCGGCGACCAACAGGGGCGTGGTCGCGGCCTCGCAACCGCCGGCGATCATGGCGTCGGCCGTGCCCATGCCGATATGCAGGAACGCCTCCCCGATGGCATGGGAACCGCTGGCGCAGGCCGTGGCCATGCAGAAGCTGGGACCGCCCAGCCCATGGGCCACGGCGACAAATCCAGCCGCCATATTGGGGATCAGAAACGGCAACAGGTGCGGCGAAACTCGTCGCGGCCCACCGGTGCGCAGGGTATCGTACCCGGTCTCGATATCGTCGAGCCCGCCCAGACCAACGCCAATGGCGCAGCCATAGCGGGGATTGACGCCGCCGCCTGAAATGAGGCCGCTGTCCTGGATCGCCTGTCTTGACGCACCCGCGGCAAACTGGACGAACCGCGAGGACTGCCGCGCCTCTTTAGGCCCCATCACGGTTGTGGGGTCGAATCCACGGACTTCGGCGGCGATCTGCACGGGCAGTCCCGTGGGGTCGAACCGCGAAATCCGCGCAATGGCGGAGCGGCCGGCTAACGCCGCCTCCCAGGCGTCGCAAACGCTATTTCCCGTAGGGGCGACCATCCCCAATCCTGTAACCACGACACGCCGCATCCGGGCACGCTTTCCCGAGGAAAACTCCGATGAAGTCGCGCAAGCTCCTTCAACGATATTCTAAGTCGTAAAGAACGATGCGGCAAATTCAGATTTTTGTAACCTTCCGCTGAACTACGCCCGGAAAATGGCCAAGCAGCCCGATAGAAACCTACTTCGCGCCGCAGCCTCACACACTCTTGACGGGCCGTGGCGCAGCCCGCACAATAATACGCTTATCGAGTCTCTGGTTTCGAGTCGCTGCAATTGCCGATGGGAGACTTCCCCAAGATTTTCCGAGTCCGCCAGTCGTTTTTCCGCCCGCAAACCAAAGATGTGGCGGGTGAGGTCGAGGCGCAACTGGCCGGGTTGGAACTCCACCACCGCGTGCAGCCGGGGCAGAGTGTGGCCATCACGGCCGGTAGCCGGGGAATCGCCAACATCGCCGCCATTCTGCGGGCGGCCGCCGGTTATTTCCGCGGCCTGGGGGCGCAGCCTTTCCTCGTACCTGCTATGGGCAGCCACGGCGGTGGCACGGCCGAAGGCCAGAAACAGGTGCTGGCGGCCTGCGGCATCACCGCGGAGGCCGTCGGCTGCCCGATCCGCGCGAGTATGGAAACCGTCGTCGTCGGCCAGGCCCCGCAAGGTTTTCTTCTGCATGTCGATCGCTTGGCCTGCCAGGCCGACCACGTGCTGATCTGCGGTCGCATCAAGCCGCACACTTCGCTGGTCGGGCAGTTTCAGAGCGGGCTGATGAAGATGCTGCTCATCGGCCTGGGCAAGCACGCCGGGGCCGCGGTCTACCACCGCGCCGTCGAGGACTTCGGCTTCGACGCCATCGTGCAAAGCGCAGCGCCGCTGGTGCTGGAAAAGTGCCCGGTCATTGCCGGGCTAGCGATCGTGGAAAACGCCTACGACGAGACGGCGCGAATTGAAGCGGTCGCGCCCGCGGCGTTCGCCGCCCGCGAAATGCAGTTGCTCGCCCTGTCCCGGCAATGGATGGCCCGATTGCCCTTTGACGCGGTGGACGTGCTGGTGATTGACCGCATGGGCAAGAACATCAGCGGCGTGGGCTTCGACCCCAACGTTGTGGGCCGAAAATACAACGATCACCAGGCCTTCGAGGGCGAAACTCCCAAAGTGCGGCGGATCTGCCTCCGCGGCCTCACGTCCCAGTCACACGGCAACGCCATCGGCCTGGGAATGGCCGAGTTCTGCCGCACGCAGTTGCTTCGCGACATGGACCGGCAGGTAACGCGGATCAATGCCTTGACCAGCGGCCATATCGCCGCGGGCATGACGCCCCTGGACTACGAAACTGACCGCGAAATGCTCCAGGCCGCCTTGGGAACGGTCGGGCTGGTGAAACCGCAGCGTGCTCGCTTGCTTCGGATCGCGGACACGTTGGACCTGGTCGACGTGAAATGCTCGGCCGCCTATTGGGACGCGGCGTGCGACAGGAGCGATCTGGAGGTCGTCGGCGAGCTGCGGGAAATGGAGTTCGACCCGGCGGGGAATCTTCTGGATCTTGGGTCGTAGGTCCTGGATCTTAGGTCTTGGGTTTTGGCTCTTAGCCTTGCATGCGATTCCCTCATCTCTCTCCCGTGGCCCCTCTCCGCTCTTCGCTCTACGCCCCCCCCTCATCCCTCCGCATTTGCACTTGCAAGGCCCCCAGAACGCGATTGACGGCCGCCTCCTTCCGATCGATGAAGGGAACGTTGTCCAACACGATCGGCTGGCGGTCGTTGCTGGTGTAGATGATCAGGCGGCCGGAACGCAACAGGAGATACTCGAAGATGTCGTTGATCTCTTTTTCCATCCGCAGGTTCGGGGCAGAGAGTCGCTCCAGGTTGCTGAGAAAGCCATGACGGTGCAGCAGTTCGTTGCCTCGCACCTCCCAGTAGTCGAAGTGCACGACCACGGCCACTGCCAGGAACATCACGGCCAGAACCAGGGCGATCGTCCAATAGAACGTGGCGTTGGCTACGGGATGAAAACGACGGACGAAGGCGGTGATTTCCGGCCAGAGTTCGGGCTGGAAAGTGAACAGCAGAATCAGGCCCATCACCACCGCGGCGGCGAAAAAGAAGAGCGTCAGCGAAGTCGTGCGGGGAAAATCAAAGGCCAGGATCACCAGGTTCACGGTGAACAGGCCCAGGAACAAAGCGCCGATTGCCGCGGCGGTGGGGCTGTCCGGGTTGAAGGGCCTTCCGAGTAGATGCGTCCCAATGGCGGCGATGACCGCCACCACAAGGGTGGGATACAGGAAGACAATCTTGGGATAGGGTACCAGGAGCACTCGATCGCTGGCGGGCCTGTGCTTGGGAGCGGGCTGCGGTGCGGCCTTTTCGCTGGTCACGTCGGACATGGGAGTCTCCTTGGGGTTTCTAGCCAACCGCGGGCGCTGCTAAAAAGCCGGGTCGCTGGTCGGTTTCCATACGCTATTGCCGATAGACGAGATAAATGGGTTGATGGCGGCTTTGCGGCCCGGGACTGAGCGCGCAGGCACAATTTGCCCAATTCCTGAGGCGATTCCTCCTGCGGCCGCCAAGCGAGCCAAAATCGCACCGCGGCGATGGCCAACAGCAGACCCAGCAGGGCAAGCCGAACTCTCTGAGTAACGTTGCGCATTCCACGCTCGCGATAAGTGCGAACCCCCCGCATCGGCCCCTAGGACAGGTTACGCCACGGTAGCCCCCTATACGTCTCACTAATGATACTCTGGGGCTACAATCGCCGCAAGCATTTGATCTACCCGCTACCCGATTGACGCGGTTCTTTCGGGCTGGAAGAATGGATTGCTATGAACGAACACATCCTCTCCCCCAATGAGCTGCTCGCACGGCAGCGGCGCGTGGCCGAGCAATTAGGCGTGCCGAGCATCCACCGGCATATCTTCCTCTGTTGCGACCAGACGAAGCCGAACTGCTCCACAAAAGAGCAATCGCTGGCGGCCTGGGAATATCTCAAGGCCCGACTGAACGAGCTTGGCCTCACCGACCACGGCATCTATCGAACGAAGGCCAATTGCCTGCGGATCTGCACGGGCGGCCCGATTGCCGTGGTCTATCCCGAGGGGGCCTGGTACGGCCGCTGTGACCCGCCCGTCCTGGAAGAGATCATCCAGGAACACCTCATCGGCGGTCGTGTCGTGGCGAAGTACCTGATTGTCCAGAGGCCGATCCCGGGGCCGTTGCCATGACCTCTTCTTGCGCGGCAGTTCAGAGCGCAGGGTGGTGCTTGGACCTTCGATCACTCCCAGGCGTCGATCTTCACGTTGCCTAAGGGGATGAGGAATTCGTTCAAGAGGCGATCGCGGAAGGCGGCAATCATGGCCTGTGGACCACAGAGGTAATAGGTGGCGGTGCGGCCGTTGCAGGCCACCGCCACAGCCCGATCCAGATCGATCCGGCCCGCACGCGCCAGGCCTGCGGGTCCGCGCTCGGCATAGTACTCCAGGCGCAAGGAAGGGAGCCGCCGGGCGCAGCGATCGGCAAAGTCGCGAAAGACCAGCAGGTCCTCGCTGCGGGCCCCGTAGTGCAGCCAGACGTTGCCCTCTAAACCCTTGGCCAGGGCGTCTTCCAGAAAGGCCACGAAGGGGGTCACGCCCGTTCCCCCCGCGATCAACACCACGTCGTGCGATTTCGACGTACGGACGATGAAATCACCGTAGGGAGCTTTCATCCACACCTTGCGGCCGGGCTGCAATTCGGCAAGGACCCGTTGGGTAAAAGCCCCCTTGGCGGCAATCGTCAGCCGGACGAGGTCCTTGTCCAGCGAGCCGCTGGCCATGGTGAAGCACCGCGACTCCGGCCAATGCCCGGATGGATCATAAGCGTCCAGCGCCAGGTGGAGGAACTGGCCCGGCTTCCACCGCGGCCGCGCTGTGAGGCAACGGAACTCGTAGGTCGCAACGTCGTCGCCATGAGGAACGACGGCGGTCACCTCCGCGGAAAACTTCACCGGCATCGGCATGGGCAGTCATCGGGCGAGACGCCCTTGAAATCGGTTTCAAGCATGGGGGACCCTTCTCCACATTTGAGTCTAGTGAAGTTCGGGGAGGCTGACAACGGCGTAATGCTATTTTTCCGGCAGCACGTCGATCGTCTTCTCCGCACGACCGCCACGGCAGTTGTTGTCCCACACGATGAGCGTCACGCGGTACTTGCCGGGCCGGACGTAAACGTGTTTCGGGTCCGACGTCACCTCGGGAATGCCGTCGCCCAGGTCCCAGAGCCGCTCGGCGATTCCGCCCTGGGAGTGCGAACGACATTGGAAGGAAACCGCTTGGCCGGCCCGGATCGATGCCGGCGCGGGAAATCGGCCACCGGCGGCGGGCCGGCGAACGGCTTCGCCGGGGGCAGCCGGTTGTCTTGGTTACCAGTTGCCTGGCAGTCGCTGAAGGCCAGGGCCGTGTACTGCGATGGCCCGACGACAGCGGCCAGGCCGTTGCCGCTGATCGTCGCGCGGCGGAAGTCCAAGGCGTCGACGCCGCTGCCGCCGAGTTGCAAGCCATAGCCGCCGTTGCCACGAAAGACACAATCCTCGAAGACTAGCCCGCGGCACGCTCCGTTGGTGCGGAAACCGTGGCCGCTGTCGCCAGGGTAGATGGCCTTGGCATGCCCACGGACCGTGTCCTCGAAGACGCAATGATGGAAGTAATGATGGGCAATGCCGCCGCTCTCGCCTTGGAGTTGGGCCCCCCACTCGGCGCAACCGCGGACGGTGTTGTAGCCCCAATAGACGTTGTTCTTGACCGGCCGGTTCGAGACCGACAGTCCGATCCACGCCCCCTGCTTGACGAGGTTGTCGGTCACCACGCAATCGCGGGCGATGATTTCGATGCCCAGGAACTTGAGCGTGCCGTCGTCGGCGCCGACTACGTTGCGGCGAACGGCCGACTGGGTTCCCTGGTCGACGCTGAGCCAGTGGTCAATGACGTTGTCTTCGATGAGCGAACGGCGGCAGCCGCCCCAGATTTCGATCCCCAGCCCCTCGCCGCGGGAGCCGCTCACGCGGTTGTTGCGGATGACCAGGTCGGTGGCATGATCGCCGAAAATGCCGCCCCGGCCCGTGTCGCGGATGACGTTGCCGATCACCTGGTTCCGCGCCGAGCCCCAAGCGAGGCGGATTCCCCCGCCATACTCGGCGTCCAGGCCGATGCTCTCGATGCGGCAATCGTTGATTTGGCTGTCGGTCACGCCGTGTTGCATCGTGGGATTGTCGCCCGAAAAGAGAATGGCATGCGGACCCCAGGTCTTGGCCTTGAGGTTGCGAATAGTGAGGTGATGGAGCCACAGCCGCCGCGAATCGCTGCCGGTTATCCCTTGCTGGACAAGCAGTTGGTTGCCGCCGTCGAGGGTGAAATGGGCGATCTCCACATCCTGGCAGCCGGTGATGCTGATCATGACGCCCGCCTGCGCCCTCGATAAACAAGACGCGTTTTTTCCTGACCTGCGCCGATGAGCCTGACGCCCGACTTGGGCCGCACGGACTCCGACAACGTGTAGGTGCCCGCGGACAGTTGCACAGTGTCGCCCGGTTCGGCGCGGCGGATGGCGGCAGCGATGCCCGCCGAGTTGAACTCCCGCGGCTGGATAACCGCGGGCTGGCCGGCGGCGACGGCAATGGTGCAGAGGAGGGTGGCGGCAATCATGATCAGGAATTCCAGCAGATTCCGACGCGCAATCGTCTAATCGCCGAATTATCTTGTACCCATTGCACTCGACCGGGCGTTGGGCAGTCGCAATGGAGAACGATCACTGAGTCGCCAACTCGTAGTTGCGCGCCATCGTCGATCTCAAGCAGTACGCCGATCCCGCCAAAGGACTCGTCGAGGACTACGGCAATCGTCGGCTTGCCTTCGGCGATTATGACCGTTTCCGGCCGATCCGGCGGGAATCGCGTCCAGTCGCGGTTTTTCGAGCAATCGCTGACCGCGACAGCTACAACAGATTCGTCGCTCATCGTCAAACCTCTCCGAGAAACAATCCGGCAACGATTTCCGAGGGTGCGGCGTCCGGATGGTAATCCAGAAATGCTTGTACCGCCGCGATCGTTTCTCCTCTACGTGTCTTCGCCATCGCTAAGTCTCCGATTCCGTGTTAGGGCTCAATGAGCAATTATGACCCGCAGAATCGGCGCGGCAAGCTGCAACGGCCAAGCAAAGCGTCGCGGCGATGGCAGATGCGCCGGATCTTCCGAAGATGCCGGAGGAATCGGCGATCGAGGCCGCATGCGCGGAATTGGCGCCGGAGCCGCGCAAGCTTGTTCCGGCTACGGCTACGGCCTCGGCTCCGCCGGTTGCACGCCGACTGGGCCTGGCACCGCCACCTGCCGCATCTTGCCCAGCGCGCGGGCCTCGATCTGCCGGATCCGCTCCTTGCTTACGCCCATCGTATCGCCGACTTGCTTCAGCGTTTGAGGTTCGTCGCCATGCCGGAGGCCGTAGCGGCAGACGATGATTTCCCGCTCGCGGGGATCCAGTCGTTGGAGGATGCCGTCCAGGGTAGTCGCCCGTCGCGCGTGCCGGGCCTCTTCTTCGCGTTCGTCGCCGCGAACATCCGCGGTCACCGTGAAAAGCTCCACCTGGCCGGTGCGAAAACGGTCTCGCTCGCGATGGCTTTCGGGGATGCTACGGGCGTAATTGTTGACGATTGCCCACGTGGCATACGTGCTGAAGCGATTGCCCAGGGAAAAATCAAAACGTTCCACAGCCCGCATGAGCGAGATGTTCCCGTCGCTGACGAGATCGAAAAAATCCTCCGCCGACCCCAATCGCCGCTTGGCGATGGAAACCACCAGTCGCAGGTTGGCACAGATAATCTGGTTCCGCACCGCGACGATCTCTTGAGCCAACTTCTCGATGCGGTCGAGGAGTTTCACCCGAGGCCGGGCGGGAGTGAGCCTGTCGCGGAGTTCGGCTGCCTTGTACTTCAAGTAGTTCATCTTGCGGAAAAGGTGCGTCTCCTGATCGCGGGTCAATAGCGGCGTCTCATACAGGCTGGCCATGTACGGAGTTAAGCCGGAGGGTGCGGAAATCCTGCCAGATGGCTGGCCTTCTGGCGGCGGACCAATCACCGACTTCTCGGCCTTTTTGTCGTGAAGCCACGCCTCGAATTGTCGGTACGGAATGTAGTCCAGGGAGAGTTCCGTGACGCGCTGCAAACGTTCTAGGATCACCTTTCGCCGCCGTTGCCGTCGGCGGTAATGGCAATCCGCCGACAGGGTTGAATCTCCGCTGAAGAGTCTGCTCATGCAAGAATCCTCTGTCTCCTGTTTTTGCCCGTCGAACACTCCTAAATGATGACGCCGCTTGTCGGCAATGGTATCCGAACTACCACCCATTGGGTCGTAAGGAAGCCCCCTACTACCTTTTGGCCCTTGCTGTGGGGGACGATCGGGCAAAATGCCCGAGCGCAAGTATCGCTCTCGGACCGGTCACAATTTACTCATGCCCGGTGGAACCTGTGGGACATTTCGCCGACCATGAGGGTCTTCGAGCAGGATTCCGCGTAAAGCTGGCACTACGAGCGCCGGCTTAAATCCCGTATCGCTTTCGTTTTCGATAGAGCGTGCTGGGGTCGATTCCGAGTTTTAGGGCGGCGTCTCCCAACGACGGGGTTGAGGCCAGGATGCGGCGAATGTGCTCCGCCTCCAGTTGTTGGAGCGTCAATGGTGCGTCCTCCGGGCGGGACTCGACGCTGATGGCGGGACGGACGTGGCTTGGCCGCCCAATTTGCGCCGGCAAGTCGGCCACATCGACAACCGTTCCAGCGGCCAGGATTACGCCCCGCTCGATGGCGTTCCGCAACTCGCGTGTGTTTCCCGGCCAGCGATGCCGTAACATGGCTGTACGAGCCGCCTCGGCAAGACTCGAGACCTGTTTGCCGTTCTGTCGGGCGAAGTATCGCAAGAACTCTTCAGCCATCGGCAGGATGTCTCCCGGTCGATCGCGAAGCGGCGGCAGCGTGACCTCGATGACGCTCAATTCGAAAAGGAGCTCTTCAAGGAAACTGCCCGCAGCCACGTCCGCCTCCAGGTTGCGATTCGTGCTTGCCAGGATGCGGGCATTAACGGGTCGCGGCTGCGTCTCGCCCCGCGGTTCGTAGCAACCCTGCTTCAGCATCCGCAGGAGTTTTCGCTGGAAGCCGGGCGGCACATCGCCGATTTCGCCCAGGAAGAGCGTTCCACCTTCCGCGGCCGCCACCTTGCCCGTTGCGTCCGGCCCGTGCCCGAAAAGCTCGTCATCCAGCAGGTCGTCGGAAAGACCGGTGAAGTGTACGGCGACCAGTGGATGGGCGGCCCGCCGGCTATGGGCATGTATGGTTCGGGCCAAGACCTCCTTGCCGACGCCACTTTCGCCGCGGAGGAGGACCACCGTGTCGGCGGCGGCCGACTTGAAAGCCAGGTCGAGGGCCTCGCACGCACACGGGTCGCTCGTCTGAAGTTCTATTTCCGACAACGACAGGTGAAGCCGCCGAGGTAAGCGGTCCTCCGGGCACGAGTCCGGGGTGCTGTCGGGGACGCCGCGCCGCCGCTCGTCGCGGCCCTCGAGAACTGTCTGTTCGATCGCCAAGGTGTTCATCGTCGGCATACAAGCCTCCTGCGTGGGGCGTCTCGCGTTTTGCCAGCCGCAGCGTGCAATCTGCGGCACCCGTGCATCGTGCCGTTGGGAGACATTCGCGTAAATACCGGCACTTATGCCAGTTTTGACAGGTGTTCCTTTTTTTGGCGCGACGGATGCATAGCCACTGTGCAGAAACGGTGCCGTTGCAGACGTGAACGTTTCGGCAACCGGTCTGGGTGCCTGTGCAGAACGGGCTTCGCCCCCGCTGGTAGAACACCGCAGAGCGCGGAGTGAGGGCGCTGCGCACCCCGGCATCCTGAGAACCTGCCTGAGATTTGAAATCCGAAATTCGTGATTTGAGATCTCTTGGTCCTGCGCTTCGGCACTTCCGCCGGCCCGGCCTTTGCTACGGCGACCACCTCGATTTCCTGCGACTCGGTGAAGCTGGCGATGATCGCCTTGCTGACGCACCCGCTAATGATCCTCATGCCGGTGGGAGATCGCCGCCTTCCAGATTAGTCGCCGCGGAACCGTCAGCCCACCGGCGCCGGCTGCTCTTCCGCTTCGTGGATCACCTGCCTCACGTCCTGGCGGTTGCCAAAGCAAAACAGCGATCCCGCGGCGGCGTTGAAGATTCCCATCAGGCGGTAGGTCAGGGCCACGACCAGGCCTTGACCTTTGAGAATCGTGACGCCGGCTGCCACGTGCGTGTAGAGGAATTCGATAATGAACTCGAAAGGCCCCATCGGCAATGGCAGGACGCCTCCCGCAATGCTCAAAGGAATGATCACGAAATGGTGGCTCAGCGCGAGGGTCTCTCCGGGGAGCCCGTGGGCGATCAACCAGCAGCCGACGGCCGAACACGAATGGACGCCGACGGTGAGACAGCAACACGCCAGGAGGGCCCTCTGCTTGTGACGATACAAGCGGATTGCCTCGAGCAGGCCCTTCAGGGAACTACCAACCCGTGGAAGGCGAGCGATCGCGGCGATGACCGGGCGCACCACCCGATCCGGCAGCCAAACGGCCGCGATGCCCAGCGTCCCCAGGCTCGTAACGAGGAAGACCGCCTGGCAAACGATGCGGAGGTTCTTGTCCGGGGTCGTGGCAAAGCCCGTCAGCAGGATGCCTGCCGTGGCCACCGCGAAGAGGACATACAGCCCGATCACGCGGTCCACGATTACCGACGCGACCACTTCGGGCTGCCGCTGGCGGTGTGCCCGGGCGAGCATGACGGCCTTGACGACATCGCCGCCAACCACGCCCAGCGGGGCCAGATTGAAGAGATAACCCCAAAAGCCGGCCCGTACGGCCTCGCGCAACTGGCAGGGTGTTCCCACGGCCCGCAGGAGGACCCACCAGCGGACGAAGACGACCATGAGTCCCGCCGTGAGGACGGCCCAGGCCGCGGCCAGCAGCCCCCAGTTCTTCGGTTGATGAACGAGGTTGTCGAAGACGTTCACGCCGCCCTTGGTCCGTGTGGCGTCCCAAACCAGGTAAGCCACGATGGCCAGCGAAACGCCGCCCTTGGCGATGGCGAAAAGAACTTTCTTGGTCAAGGGACCGCTCCTGAAAACTGATAATGCCCGGCGAGAACGGCCGCTCGGGCTTCGTCCAAGCGCTGGGGGAGTCGACCGCGCAGCGATGGCCGGTCAAGGGAAAGGCGTACAATTTGCCGGTGCCTGCCAGCCGCACGAATACGTCGCGGGGAAGGTCGCGGCAGCCCTGCGGCGGAATCTCGTCGAGTAATTCCGGCGCAGATCGTTACGCCCGAAAATACACAGCCCGACACGCCTTGTCGCTCGCTATCGCTGGGCCGCTCCAGGAAGCGCACGACTCGTCCCTGGTCGTCCAGGCTCAAGACGCTGTTGGATTTTGCCCGCTGATGGACGAGCAAGGTGGCCAGGGCGCGGCGCCGGCGGTGGAACTCGAGCATGGCGGTGAAGTCCTGGTTGGTAAGGACGTCGCCGTAGTGCACGAGAAAAGGTCCGCTGCCGCCGAGGAAGGCGGCCATGTTCCTGACGCCGCCCGCCGTGCCCAGCAGTTCCGCTTCATGGGAGTAGGTCAGGCGGCAACCCCAGGCGGAGCCGTCTCCAAAGTAGTCGCGAATGGCCTCCGGCATGAAGTGCAGGTTGACGGCCACATCGTCGAAGCCGTGCCGAAAGAGATTGCGGAGAATGTACTCCAGCAACGGACGGTTTCCCAGCGCCAACATCGGTTTGGGGATCTCGCGGGTCAGGTCGCCCAGGCGCGTACCGTAGCCGGCGCTGAGAATCATGGCTTTCATGGCCGCTCCGTCGTTTGTTGGAGGATCCATTCCGCGGCGGCTGTCAGATCGGGGCAGGTGAAATTGGGCTGGAAGTGGCCGTCGATCGGATCGGCCGCAACGATGGGCGGGGCGTCGTGCATGCCCGTCTGCACCAGCACCGTCCGGCAACCGGCAGCCGCTCCGGCCATAATGTCGCTCAAGCGGTCTCCCACGAGAAAACTGGCCGCCAGGTCAAGGTCGTGGTCGCGGGCGGCCTGCACGAGCATGCCTGGCCGTGGCTTGCGACAAGGGCAAGCGATGCGATATGCCGGCAAGGTTGCCTCAGGATGGTGTGGGCAATAATAGACCGCATCGAGCAGGGGGCCGCCGCAACACTCGATGAGTCGTTGGATCTCGCGATGCAGGGCCTCAAGTTCAGGCTCGCCAATCAGTCCCCTCGCAACGACGGCCTGATTGCTGGCGACGACCAGGCGGAAGCCGGCCGCCTTCAGGAGTTGCAAGGCTCGACCGACGCCCGCACAAAGATGAATTTCCGCCGCATCGACCAGCAGCCCGCGATCCTCGATGAGCACGCCGTCACGGTCGAGGAAGACGGCCGCGTGAGAGGCTTTTTTATCTCTCATCCTTCTCCGCTCACCCCTCTCCCCTCATTTTTCCGCCTCGCCGTGCGTCAGCCTAATCTCAACGCTGGCCCGATGCCCCGTCAATCCTTCCTTAGTGGCCAGCACGCGGACGTCTGGAGCCAGGTGCCTGAGGCCCGCTGGCGTGAAATGCAAAATGCTCCCGGCGCGGAGGAAATCGTTGCTGGAAAGTCCGCTGGCAAAACGGGCGGTGCCGCTGGTGGGCAGCACGTGCGACGGGCCGGCCGCATAGTCGCCTAGGGCCACGGGGGTGTAGTTCCCCAGGAAAATGGCCCCCGCGTGCAAGATTCTTTCAGCCATTGCGGCGGCGTTTTCCGTCGCAATATGTAGATGTTCCGGCGCGATCTCGTCGGCCAACGCACAGGCCTCGTCGGCATCACGCGCGAGAATCACAGCGCCGAACTCCTCCAGGCTCTGCCGTGCCAACTCGCCTCGCTCCAGGCCAGCCAATTGCCGATCGAGCTCCGCCATGGCTTCATTCAAGACCTTTTCCTCCCAGCCGATAAGCACGCTGGCACCCGGGGCGTGTTCGGCCTGGGCGATGAGGTCCAACGCGGTGAAGTCGGCCCGAGTAGAGCGGTCGACGATCACTACGACTTCGCTCGGCCCAGCGATGGAATCGATGTCGACATCGCCGTAGACGTACTTCTTAGCCAGGGCGACAAAGAGGTTGCCCGGCCCGACGATCTTGTCTACGCGGGGCAGGCCCGCTACACCATAGGCCAGGGCGGCGACAGCCTGGGCTCCGCCGATGCGGTAAACCTCGTCGATTCCCAGTTCGTGGCAGGTCGCCAGCAGGTCGGGGTTGTAGGCCCCGAAGTTTGTCGGCGGGGCAACCAAAGCGAGTTGCTTCACGCCGGCTACTTGGGCCGGCACGGCGGTCATGAGCACCGTCGAGGGATAGGCGGCGGCTCCGCCCGGCACGCAGAGGCCGACGCGGTCCAAAGGCCGGTAGCGCTCGACGAGGCAGCCGCCCGGCACTTCAACGCGGTGGTCGTGGTTGAGGATGGCCCGTTGGAATTCCTCGATCCGGTGGCGGACACTGCGGACAGCGGCGAGGAACTCGGGGTCGGCCTGGGCGTGGGCCTCCGCCAGTTCACTTGAGGAAACGCGGATGGTTTCGGCCGTCAACTGGGCTCGGTCGATGCGGGCCGAATAGTCCAATAGGGCCGGCAGACCGTCGGTCTTCACGTCGCGGCAAATGCGGCCGACGACCTCGACGGGCGAGAGCGGCTCGCCGAAGACTTCGATCGTGCGCCGCCTCCCGGCGTCGCTGACCACGTTGCCCTCCGGGCTCAATCGCTGGCGGAGGGCCTTCATGGCGGCGCGGATGTCTTCACGGCGGCTATCGATGCGGCGGATGGAGATTGGTCGATTCATGCGACTAGCCCGGCTTGAATCGGAAGCCTGCGAGCAAAGTCCGGTTATTGAATTTATGGGGCCGTGAATCCCCCCGCGTCATCACGGCATTATACCAGTGCAGGAATGAACCTGCAACGCTGGCGTCTGCCGGTTGCCGGTCCTGCCGGTCTGCAGGTACACTCCTAGCAGACTTTACATGGAAATCCCCGAAGCGGTCGTTACTGAGCACGTAGGCAAGCGCATTCGCGGACTCCAAGTCGCGTACCTTCTCGTCCGCAACTCGTCGGGAGGCAACAATATGCACCTTAGTGCGTTTGCCCAGTCGTTGTTGAATCCCGTAATCATCGGCGCTCAGAAGGCTCCGAATCGCAGAGTCGAAAACTACGATAACCGAGTGACTTCGCGACGGTATCAGTAGGCGAGTATCCGAGTACGTGGAGAACTATGAAGTCGAGGACCAGATGCAGCCCCCCTTTAGGTGGAATTGTCCCGAGGGCGACCGGCTAAAACCGGATCCACGAACGGCTTCCATCCCGCAAAGATGACAAACATCTTGTTGCGCCGTACAATTGACCACAATGGCGGCGCACCCTGGAATGTCGTTCAAGGGTGGGATTCTGCACCGATGGAATGAGGCGCGATCGTGGCAAAGGCTCTGTTCTCCGTATCTTGCACGACCTGCCGCGCGCGTTTGTCCGTCCGGAATCAGGACGCCATCGGAGAGATTCTGGAATGCCCAAAATGCGGCAGCATGGTCCTCATCGTGCCGCCGGACGGGTGGGTTCCGCCGCAGGAGTCAGCGGGCGAGCAAAAACCAACTGACATTCCGAGTCCGAATCCCGCGGTAGTAGCCCCTGCGGTGATTCCGCCGACCACGAGTTCCACGTGCCCGGCCGGGACCGCCAGCGATGCTTCCGCGTCCGCCAAGCCGCCGTCGCCCCCGCAAAAAAAGGGGGATTCTTCCATAGGTTGCAGCGGACCACCAGTAGTGCGCGAGTCGGCGAGCGAAAAGCCGATAGTAGAACCGCCGCCCGTCCGGGTGCCGGTGAGCGCCAGTGCCGAAGTCGCGGCCATGATTGGTCCGCCGGCAGCGGCACCGCCAACTATAGTGACGCCCACCTCTGTGTTGCCCACAGTTCCGGCGGCGCCTCAAGTCCGTCGCGCCGGGCTTTACACCCTTCGAGCTGCCGGAAGTCATCGCCGGACAAACCTATCTCTCGTCGCTGATGCGATCGACTTGGGGCCGTGCGACGGTGCTGGCGCTATCTGGCCTGCTGGGCCTGGCCGGCGTGCTGGCGGTCTGGACGGTGGTGTCGGCCCACCATCGGGCCACGAATCCGAATGCAGATGGCAACCCCGTCACCGCCTCAGTCCCAGGCGATGCAAGTTTGAAGGCAGCGACTCCGCTCGGTTTGTTCTGTCGACGCTGGCTGCCGGAACAGACCCTGCTGCTAGTCGACTTGCGGTTGTCGCGACTGGCGAATTCACCCGACATGGATACGCTCGAATTGCTGGGACCCTGGTGGCAGCCATCGAGCCAGGCGCTATTGGCCGAGTTGAACTTGGGGCCCGACCAGGTGCGACATCTGACGTGGGCCGTGACCGATCTGGCGGCCGCTGCCAGTTCGGCGGCCGCGAATGACCTGACGCGCTGCCAGGCAGGTTCCGTGGTGGTCCTGGAATTGGAAAAAGACCTCGACGCACGCGTCTTGCTGCCCAAGGGCGAAAACATCGACTTGGGTTCGAATCTCACGGCCCGACGACCGCTAAGCGGCCAGTGGCTCTTTCCCATCTTGGCGGTCAACGCTCAGACCATCGTCACCGGCAACGAAGAGGCCCTGCGACAACTGGTCGCTCGCAACCATGATGTCGAGTTGGCCAGCCGGCCGTTGGAGCGCTTGCTGAGAAAACTCTCGGCCGAAGGCGATGCTACCGTAGCAGTGGACCTTGTGGCCCTGCGATCCGCCGTGCCGAAGCTGCCCACCAACGTCGTCGATGTCTGGCCGGCGGGCCAGTCGAACTGCCACCTGCTCTATGAGAGCCCGCTGGCTCTGGGGCTTTCGCTGCCTGCGGGCAACGCGGGACGATGCGAGGCTGGCTTGGTCTGCGGCGACGAAAAGGCGACCCAACAGATTCGCATGGAGATCGAAAAACTCGTGCCCGACGCCATCGCGGCCCTGCCGTTGCACGTCGCCGCGCTGAAGGACATACTCCCGCCGAGGAAGATCTCCGCCGAGGCGGCCGATCACTATCGGCGACTTTTGGACGACCTGCTGAAAGCCATGCGGGCGGCCCGATGTGACACCGCCGATGGCATCGTCTGGCTGCGGCTTGCTTGGGAAGGCAAGGGGTCGATGGTTTGGGCAGCCGATGCCCTGGAGAGCTCATCGGCCATCGCCATCGATTGGATGGCCGCCGCTCGCGCCGTCGATGAAACCAGGCACCGCGGATTGCTCGGCGGCCTACTGAGCTACATGCACGCCCAGACTCCGCAGCGATTCCCGGCCGCCGTGGCCGGCGGCGCCATGATGCTGCGGCCAGAGACGCGGGTGAGCTGGATCGCAAGCCTCTTGCCCTATCTCGGTCATCCCGATTGGGGCGTCGATACCAGCGCCGACTGGAACGGGATCCACAACCGGCCGATCGCCCAACGGCCGCTGCCCGAAGTGGTCAATCCCGTTTTCGGACCATCCACGACTATGTCGGGCTACCCAGTAACGCGGTACGTGGGAGTGGCCGGCGTCGGCGACGACGCGGCGACGTTGCCAGCCGATGATCGCCGGGCAGGCATGTTCGGTTACGGCCGGCAGACGCGTCCGGAGGATCTCCATCGCGGCGCAAGCCAAACGATCGCCGTGATGGGCGTTCAAGAGCAGTGCGGTCCGTGGGCTCAAGGCGGCCGCGCAACCGTCCGGCCTTTGACCCGGCCGCCCTACATCAACGGGCCGGACGGGTTCGGCAGCGGCCAGCCCGACGGAATGGTTGTCGGTATGGCCGATGGTTCGGCGCGGTTCATCTCGAAGGACGTCGATCCCCGCGTTATGGAGGATCTGGCGGAGATCAACGGCGAGAAGCACGTCGACCTGGACTCGCTGGATCCGAGCAAACAGGACGCTGCGATCTTGCCGGAGATTGTTGGTCCCCAGCCGCCGGTCGTTCCCAAGCCGGTGGTGCCGCCGGTCAAGCCAGTCCAACCCGTGAAACCTCCAGAGACGATTGATCGCACGTTGCTGGCAAAACTGCAAGTGCCAATTGCCAAACTTTCGCTCCCCAAGCTGCCGTTGGGCGACGCGGTACAAGTCCTCTCGGCTTTGAGCGCGTTGCCGGTCAGCTTCGATCCCGAGGCGATGGAAGAGCTGAGTGTGTCGCTGCACGATGCCGTGACGGTCGATGTTGCCGACACGACGGTCGGCAAGGCCCTGCGAGCGGTTGCCGCCAAGCGGAACCTGACTCCGGAAATCAAGCATAACCAGGTCCTGTTGACCAGCGCCGCCGAGTACCGCCAGCGTCTGGAAACGCGGGCTATGCCCGTTGCCGACCTGACGGGTCGGGACGTCCGCGCGGCCACCGATCTGGCGAACTTGCTGCAACGGCTCGTCGTGCCGGAGTCGTGGCAGGCCAACGGCGGTCGAGGAACCGTGGAAACGGGGCCCGACGCGCTGCGCATCACACAAACCGGCCATGTTCACTACCAGGTCCTCGCCTTTTGCGACAAGCTTCGCCTGGCCCGCGGCTTGCCGCCGAAGAGCCACATCGAACCAAAGAACCTCGTCTTGACCACGCGGACTGCTCGCGCCGGTCCTTTCTTGCCCGGGTCGAGAACCTGAACGTCGTTGTACCGACGCCGCTTTCCGGCATCATCGGGCTGTTCAAGCGGCCGGCGGGAACTGAAATCTTGATCGACCGTCCGGCCTTGGCAGCGGAAGGAATATTAGAGAGTACGACCACCAAGTTCCGAGCCGAAAACCAGCCGCTGGGCGAGGCCCTGGAGAAACTGCTCGAACCAGTGATGGCTTGGCGAGCAGTGGACGAGGTCACCCTGCAGGTCACTACGCGGAAAGAACTGGCCGCGCAGATGGAACTGGAGTTCTATCCCGTTGGCAAGCAGTTGGCCGGCCAGCCGCCGGCGATACTGATCGAGCGGATCAAGACCGGGCTCCCGGACGTGACCTGGGACGACGCCGGCGGCGGCAAGATCTCATTCGACGTGGCGTCGCAGTGCTTGATCGTGCTGCAGTCGCAGCCGGTACAAAGGGCGATCGAACAGTTGCTGACGCCAACGACAAAATAAGTCTCACGCTCCTTCACGCGTCGCGCAGCCAAGATTGACATGCACCATACTAACCCGAAGCGCGAGTGAGGGAGACTGGCATAGCCTGCTTGCGGCCCTCGCTTGCGCTTCGGAATAGTTTCCGCACTTTGCGAACCGAAGAACGATGGATAAACGGTTGATGGAGTTCCGCGTCGGCGTGATGGTGGTCGGGGCGGTCCTGACGGCGACGGTCCTGGCCTTGATGTTCGGTGTCTCGCCTTTTGCGAAGACATACACGATCAACGTCAAGTTCGCCGCTGCGCCGGGGGTGAGCATCGGCACCCCGGTCCGCAAGAGCGGCATTCGCATCGGCGAGGTGACGAAAATCGAACTTACCCCAGACAACCACGTTCTGGCCGTATTGCAGATCGATGGTAAATATCGAATCTACGACAACGAAACCTGCTCGGTCCGCAGCAGTTTATTGGGTGACACCTGGTTGGACTTCGAGCCCACGCAAGCCAAGCCTGCCGATAGTGGAATGAAGGAGCCCAACGACATTAAGGAAACGACGAATAGAGAGTCTCATTCGTCGTCTCGCAGGATTCGTTGGCGAGAAAGGGCATAACCTATTTAGCCGCCAATTGGCTGCTGAATCGCCGTCAAGCCGTCGCGGCCCAGGCGATGGCAGAAGTCGCCGAAGGCCTCACCCTCTGTGCGCTGCTGCTTGAAATGGGCCAGCACGGGCGAAAGCGTGGCGACGAGTTGTTCGAGCGGCACGCCGTCGACATAGAGGAACCCTAATCGTTCGCCCGTGCGGCGGCCGCCTAAATAGATCGCGTAACGGCCGGCAGCCCGGCCGACAATGCCCACATCGGCGTTGTACGGCCGCGAGCAACCGTTGGTGCAACCCGTCATTCGCACGGCAAAGACCTCTTGCTGAAGCCCCTGCCGCGCAATTTCCGCCTCCAATTCCTGGATCAAGCCCGGCAAAGCCCGCTCGCTTTCCGTCAAGGCCAGCGGACAGGTAGGCAACGAGACGCAGGCGCTGGCCCAGCGGCGCACGTTGCTGATCTCGCCCACCAGCGGCAAACCGCGGCGGCGGAGATGGTCCTCGATGTGCAACCGGTCGTCCCAGCCGATGTCGCCCAAGAGCAGGCCCTGGCCGGGCGTCAGGCAGATGGCCAGTGAGTGCTCTTCGCAGATTTCCCGCAAGGCCGTTTTCAACAGCATCTCGCCCTCGTCCTGAATGCGGCCACAGGGCACGTGCATGCCATAGAACCAGCGGCCGTCGCCTTGCTCCCGCCAGCCGAGGTGGTCGTCGATGTCCCACACGTCGTCCGGCTCGGGCGGCGGCAAATCATAGCCAAGGTACTTCTCGACCTGCGCCTTGAAACGCTCCACTCCCCAATCGGCAACAAGATACTTCAGCCGCGCCCGCTTGCGGTCACTGCGGTTGCCAAAATCACGGAAGACGCCGAAGATCGCCCGCACCACGTCGACTACCCAATCGGCCCGCGCGTAGGCCATCCGCTGGGCAAGGGCGGGAAAGGTATTGGGCTTGGCGGGCGTCATGCCCATGCCGCCGCCTACCAGCACGTTGTAGCCGATCACGTTGTAGTCGCGGCTCACGGCCAACAACCCCACGTCCTGGCAGTAAACGTCGGCGCAGTTGTCGCCGGGCAGAGCGAGACCCACCTTGAATTTCCGCGGCAGATAGGCCTTGCCATAAAGCGGCTCGACTTCTTCGTCGGACGTTGGGCCGACCGGTGGCGCGTCGTCAAGCCAGATCTCGCAATAGGCCGGCGTTTGCGGTACGAGCGACTGGGCAATCTGGCTCGCCATCCACTGGATCTGCCCGTGGACCGGATCGCGGCGGTAGGGGGCCGGGCAGCAAACCACGTTGCGATGCACGTCGCCACAGGTGGCCATTGTGCTCATGCCGGCCTCATGGATTCCCTTGAGCACCGCGCGGAGATTCTTCTTGACCACGCCATGCAGTTGCAGGTCCTGCCGGCTCGTGAGCCGCACCGTGCCATTGCCATATCGTTCGGCGAGCTCGACATGGGCCAGGAGCTGCTGGCTGGTGAGCCGCCCGCCGGGCACTCCCGTGCGAACGAGAAACTGGAAAACCTTGCTTTTCTTCGGCGTCTTGTCTCCCAGTTGCGCACGTCGATCGCGGTCGTCCTGCTGGTACATTCCATGATGCTTCAACAGGTGGGCCGTCTCGGGAGTGAAGTGGTCCGTCGGCTGCGAAAGCTCGTCCGCGATCTTCCCGCGGAGATAGTTGCTCTGTAGCTTGATGAGTTCAATCGGGCTAGATGGACCGTCGCCCTGACGTTGTGAATCGCCGTTCATGACCTTGATTATTTCCCAGAAACAGAAGCCCGCACCACTATTCAGTCTATTTCCCGCTGCCCGGAAAGCAATACCAGAAGTGTACTTCCGCCCTCGCGGCGCGCTTCTGCCGGGCAAATGCCGTCGAAAGGGCTGATTATTCACATGCCTGGCAGGCAACGCTTCCGGCCGCGTGTCACATCCGCCTATGTTGCCCGTATGTGATGCAGAGCCTCCAAGAGATTGCGACAAGTCGATTTGTCGCACCCCCGCCGACCATTCGCCACTCAATCGCTAGAAGACAGCCATGTGCATCGCCCTAGTCAATACAACCTGCCCCGAGCAGAAATTCGTCATTAGCCAATTTCCCGCCACAATCGGCCGCCAGCCACGGGCCGCGGTCCGCCTTGACGATCGGCGGGTGAGCCATTTTCAGTGCGTCCTCGACGCCGCCGAGGGCACGCTCATGGTGCTCGACCTGGGCAGCCTTTCAGGGACCTTCGTCAACGGCGTCCGCCGGGCGATGTCCGCCATTTTCCCCGGCGACCGCCTGACGGTCGGCGGCATCGATTTCATCGTGCAAATGGCTTGAGCCGTTTATTCGCCAGTGTCAGGGGAAAAACCGTTAGCGGCTTTTCCCGCCGCCGGCCCAATCTGGGGGAAAAATCGCATCGTAATCCGACGGAATACATAGTTGATCACCAGCCCGATAAAGCAGCCGATAACGACGCTTGGACGAAGCGGCTTCGCCGCGGGAGAGGGGAGCGGTTTGGGCCGGTCGTGCGGGTTGGTAGGGGCTGGCCAGTGAAGTGCCCTGGCGTGTGATACGTTTGGATTTCCGGCCGTTGTGGCTGGAATTCCTTTGTTCCCGTGAAAGGGGTATCGCACGATGTCAGAACTCAGAAACCGCATGCTTCAGGACATGCAACTCGCCGGCTTGGTCGAAGGAACCAAGCGGGAGTATGTTCGAGCCGTTCGTCAACTGACGGGCTATTACATGGTTCCGCCAGACCGCCTGGTCGAGCGGCAGGTGGAGAAGTACCTGCTCTACGTCCGCGACGAGTTGGGGGTAGCCAAAGGGACCTTCGAACCGTTGCTGGCCGGCTTGAAGTTCTTCTACCTCCGTACTCTCGGTTACGACTGGCCGCTGTTTACTCAAAAAAAATTCGCCGGCCGCGGCAGAAGCGGTTGCCCGACGTCCGTAGCGACGCAGACTGCCGCCGCCTGATTGCCACGCTGGAAAAGCCGGTCTATCGCGGCTGTTTCACCATCATCTATGCCTACGGATTGCGAATCACCGAGGCCGTGACGCTGCCCGTTACGGCGATCGACACCAAGCAGATGGTGCTGCATGTCATCGGCAAGGGCAACAAGGAACGCCTTCTTCCCTTGACGGAATCGATCCTGGACATGCTTCGCCAGGTGTGGAAGACCCACCGCAGCCCAAGGTGGCTCTTTCCCAGTCGGCGCGTGCTGACCCACCTTAGCGACGCGACCGCACGGTCCGCCTTCATGCAGGCCTGCAAGGAGTGCGGTTTCGATTCCAGCTTCCGGCCGCACTCGCTCCGCCACAGTTTTGCCACGCACATGCTCCAGCGGGGCGTGGACATCCGCATCATCCAGATCCTGCTCGGGCATTCCAGCCTGCGATCCACGGAGATTTATACGCATCTGACCGAACCGTTGCGGGACAAACTCCGCAAGCTGCTTCATCAGACCACCGAGGGTCTCTTCGAAGGAAGGAGGCCCAGCCATGCTTGATCCAAGCGTTGGCCCACCGAGGGCCAAGGTCGAGTTGGCGGACGTCGTTCGCCGCTTCGGTCCCCAGTATGCTTCCCAATACGGTGCCGCGATGATGCCCTCGCAGAAGAGGGCCCTTGCCGACATCGCGGCCTGTTGTACCCGAGAACTGGGGGGACGCTTGTACCACTGTGACGACTGCCACGACTCATTCTGGCGCTACCATTGTTGCCGCAACCGGGCCTGCCCGAAGTGTCATGGAAGCCAAACACGGCAATGGCTGGAAAAACGTGAAGCCGAACTGTTGCCGTGCGACTACTTTCACGCCGTCGTGACCGTACCGCCGGAGTTGCATGCGGTCCTCTATCGCCAGCAGAAATTGATGTACGGCCTCTTGATGCAGGTGGCGAGCGAGGCGGTCAAGGAACTCTGCGCCCAGAAACGGCACCTAGGGGCCTTACCGGGCATCTTGGCCGTGCTGCACACATGGAACGGCCAGTTGCGCTATCATCCCCATGTCCACATGCTGATCACCGGCGGCGGGATCACCCCCGACGGCCAGCACTGGGAACCGGCCCGGGGCGAGTTCCTCGTACCGGTGGCTGTTCTTTCCTGCAAGATCGCCGCCAAGTTCCGCGATGCCTTGAAAGACCAAGCGCCCAGCGTGTTTGCGGGCATCCCGGAGAGCGTCTGGCAACGGGAATGGGTCTCCTTCTGCAAGCATTACGGCCACGGCAACGAGGCGGTGCTGAACTACTTGTCGCGATATGTCTTTCGCACGGCGATCAGCAATGCACGGATTCTCGACATGGACCAGACCCACGTCGTGTTCCGCTGGAAGGATCGTCGGGCTGAGGCGTGGCGAAACGAACGGATTCCGGCTGTGGAGTTCCTGCGACGCTTCTTGCAGCACGTTCTGCCGCGTGGCTTTCACAAGGTCCGCTATTACGGCCTTTGGCACCCCTCGCAGCGGGCGGCGTCCAACCGGGCATGGCTGCTGTTGATCCTGGAAACCCCGGCCGGCACGGCCCCAGCCCCCAAGCTGGCAGATCTCTTGGAGACGCTGGGTCAACAGAAAGAAGCGATGGATCAACTCGGCGACAACGCGGGGCACGACGACACCGACGTTCCGCCGTGTCCCCACTGCGGCAGCCACCGGACCCGCTTACTGGGTGAATATCCTCGTCTCGGCGTCCCGTAGGCATTCCGCTTTCGTGACCTGAAACGTTACTGGCAACCCCTTTTCAGCCGCGTTCTCTGCGAACGAGGGCGCGGCTTTCTTAATGCTGCGCGCATGCCGAACAATTACCTCGTCAATCGGCCATCTCCTTCGCTTCCACCGCCCTTCCCGCATCCACCATTACAAGCCGCCCCCCAACGCTCCTCTCTCCCGCGGCGAAACGCTTCGTCCAAGAGACTTTTCGCATCGGCTTCGCGATGCGAAAAGTCTTGTCTGTTGTCATGCGGTAGACGGGCCGTTCCCATCCACCAGGAGATTCCTTGTAGAGCACGACGATGATGAAAGCCACCAGCGCGGTCCGGGCAACGCCAATCAATTTCAGGTAAGAGCAAATCGCGATCGTCGTGGTCACGCCCACACAGATCGTCCACAGATTCGGCGGATTGTGGAGAAAGAAAACGAAAAGGCCCACCAACGACCCGAGGATGTTCCCTCGCATCCGGTCGTAGGCGACCTTGCTGTCGTTGTCGTGCGTGATCGAAAGGAGAATGGAGATAAGCATCCAGAGGTACTGGCCGCTCTGCTGGGGAAACGCAGTGTAGAGAAAATACCCCACTGCGACGCCCGTGAGGCATTTCAAAATGTACTCGCAAAAGGCGAAAACGCCGACCCCTGCAATCTGCTGGAAGCTCTTCATCGTCCTATCCAGTTTAGCCGGACGAAATCGACGGCACAAGCGACGAGAAACGTGGCCCTCGGAGTTGTTGGAGTTCCGGCTTTAGCCGATGAACTGCCGACTAGAGCCGGAACTCCAACAACTCGCATCTTGCCTTCTGTCTTCTTTCTGTCATAATCCGACTTGCTTGACGTGCGGAATGGCCAAGAGATGTTGGTGCCAAGACTCACAAGACGACGACTGCTGAACTGGGCCTTGGCGGCGCTGTTCCTCTGGCTTGGGTCTTCGGCGCTGGTGACCTGGAAGTCCACGCGGCGAAGCGGGGCGCCCGTTCCCGAGCGGCCGCCCGAAGTCGCATGGGCCCGCATCGAATCCCTTCGCCTGGCGACGTGCGACGGGCAGGAGCTTGGGGCCTGGCTGGTTCGCGGTGACCCGCACACGGGTTGCGCGGTGCTGCTTCACGGGTACCACGGCTCACGCCAGCAAATGTTGCCGGTGATGCAGTGCCTTTCCAAGGCCCATTTTACCGTGCTGGCCATCACTTTTCGTGCCCATGGTGACTCCACCGGCGAGCTCAACGACATCGGCTACAGCGGACAGTACGACGTCGTGGCGGCCGTCGAATTCCTGCACAAAGAGTTTCCCCACCGCCCGGTCTATGTCGTGGGGAGGTCGATGGGCGCCGCGGCGGCGATTTTTGCCGCGCGCGAGCTTGGCGACAAAATCGCCGGCTATTTCCTCGAGCAACCATACAAGGACCTCGACAGCGCGGCCTGGAACCGCCTGCAACACTATCTGCCGCCGGGTCTGGACCGGGTCGCCTACGGCGGTCTGCGGCTGTGGGCCCCGGTTTTCCTGCCCGTCGATCCGATGCAGATCTCGCCCTACGACCGCGTAGTCGACATCCCCGAGACTGTGCCCGTGGTTTTCATCACCGGCTCGGCCGATCGGCACGCGCACCTTGACGAGGTGACCGCGATCTATAACCGCATCGAGTCGCATGCCCGGCTGGTGGTCGTCAGCGGGGCGCAGCACGTCGACCTGGATCGCGCCGCCCCGGAACTCTACCGCAGGACATTGCTCGATTTCCTCGACAAGCCGCGCAATTGACAGCCTGGATTGGCAGAAATACGATTATGTGAGGGAATACTAATGGTTCAGGTTCGGGAATGCGGCACATCGCGCGATTAATGTGGCTGATGGTGATTGCCTGCGGCGCGGCACTGGGCCGCTGGTATTTCTACGGCCCTTGGTGGGACACCGCGGGCCATGACGTCGCCCGCTTCGGGCCTCAGCCGATCATGTGGACGTGGGCCTGGGTCCTGTTGCTGATGGCCACCCTCCTCGTTTCGCGGCGATCGCGAAAAGCCGTCGATGTTGTGCCCGGCAGAAAGAGACGCCAGCTTGGCCTGGGAACGTTGCTGCTCGCCGTGACCGCAATCGCCTTGGCCCTGGGGCTGGGCAAGTGGTTTATCCCCGAGTGGAACTCCAAATACCGAACGGTGCCCGAAATACTCGCGGGCCAGGCGTACCATGGTTACGAGCTCGTCAAGGGCCCGGATCGCCCCGGGCCGTTTGAGGAGATGGGCGCCGACCGCGGGGGCATGGGCGAGCCGGTATCCGGAAGCTTCTGGGCCAAGGGCAAGAGTTGCCGTTTCCGCATTCCCGCCGCGCCGGGCGAGGATTTCTGCGTCGTGGGACTTCTTCCCCCCGACGACGGCCCGACCTACATGGTGCTCAAACGCCGCAAGTAAGTCTATTTCCCCTGCTTCTTCCACCATTGCCGTACCCGCTGGGCTCCGTCGGCGGCCGTATAGCGATAACCGGTCAGCTTCAGCTCGGCAAGCTGCGAATCGCTGACCGCTTGCAGCCCGAAGGCTGTCGGTCGCTGCTGGTGCCGCGCCAGAAGCAGCCCAGCCGCGGTGGCGCCGACCTCAGCCGCATCGTCGTGATCGATGAGCAGCGTAAGCTGGTTGTCGAGGTTTTCCGCCAGCCAGGCGTCGGCCTTGGACCAGGGATCGCGATGGACGATCGAGAATGCCGCTAACCATTGCAAATGGTAGGGACCCAGCGGCGTGGGAGAATCGAACTTGTTTTGGCGGATGGCTTCCAGGAGGCCTGGCACGGCGTCACGCGTGCCGTTTTCGGCCAACTGCGCAGATAGCCCCGAAACAACTGTTGTTGCCGCCCAACGGTTTGCGGCTCGTGGAAGCATCCTCGTCCAGGTCTTCTTTTACGGAGCCGTCCTTCATTGCCAGGAAGTAGACGCTGGCAAAGCGCGAGACCTCGCTGGCGTCCAATTGGCCGAGAATTCCCAGTTCTGCGTCGTTGAGCAAGCGCTTCTCCGCCAGGAAGTGGTCGAGCGTGCGGCGGCTGATCTTCACCAACCGCGCCGCCGTGTCCGTTTTGACGTAATAGGAATAGGCGATCTGCCGGCGTGGCGTGGGCAGGTTGACGAGGTGAAAAAAACCCTGCCGTGGGTCGCTCCAGTTGGGAGCGGCAAAGGCTATGCCCACCGGGTAATCGCCCGGGTTCAGGGCGTTGCCGCTGGCGCAGTGAGCCACCCGGTCGTCGGCGCGGTCGAAGAAACTGGGGCGGAGCGCGCCAGGCGAAACCTGCGGTTCCCCCACCACCAGATGTTGCTCGTTGGTCGGCTTGCCGCCCATCCACACCTCCGCGACCAGGGCGGGCCGCGTGAGGTCGAGCAGCTCCTTCAACCGCGCCGCGGCCTCTCCGTCGAGTTTGCCCCGCAGCCGTGCCTCCAGGGCCGCCTTCACCCGCGGAACCTCGCCGTCCTGCGACAGGACGTCGCGCAACTCCTGCCTGGCGATGCGGCGGTTAATCGTCGCCCGCTGGTCCGATTTTGCGGTCGGCCTCGCCAGTTCGCTAATCCAGCGTTCGATTTGCGCCATGGAGACGGAGGGCAAATGCCATTCCTCCTTGTCGCTAGTAAGCGAAGTGCCCCAGGCAATGTTGCGAACTGTGTCGATGCGGCGGTAGGTGTCTTCAGAAAGCGCCGGATCCTCCAGACGCCCTTTCAAGGCCAAGAGGATCGGCCGCGCCAGCCGCTCGCTGGCGGCCATCCACTGTAGCCGTTCGGAAGCGCCGCGCGGACGGCGTAGGAGCCGTCGTCCAATTGGTGAACCAAGTGCTGCAGTTCTTGCCCGGAGACTTCCCGCGGCGGCTCAAACCGTGCCGAGGGCAACCGGGATCGCCATGCCTGGAGCCGCCAGCGAACCTCGTAGGACAACTCCGGCTCGACGAGAAGCCGCTGGAATTGGTCGGCCAGCAGGGCCGCCATTTCCGGCATGGAGAGCCAATTCTCCAGTCGCTGAGCAGCCTGAAAACGCGTCTCGTAACAGGGGCTATCCAGCTCCCTGAGCCGCTGTTGAACCTCGGCCGTCGGCGAGGCAGGGCGGTCGGCCATGGACGAGGGGTTCTGGCCGCAGACACCCCGCGGCGCTGCGGCTGCCAACGCCGTCACAACCGCCACAATCGGCCCCAAAGGGAGAAACTTCACCATGAAATTAGTATCCCTCACACCAGAGCGGTTGTCCACTTTCATTCATGCTTCCGGCCGGATTCCCATAGCAGGTTGTCTGCAACTGGCCTTGTCCTCAATGCCCGTTTTTGTTATACGCACCAACTCTGAAGAAATCCACTTTTTCAAGAAACCCTCCGAGGACGTCATCCATGCGCCATCCTTTTCCTTGGCCTGCCTTCGTAGGCCCCCTCGTGATGGGACTTGTCGTAGTTGTTCTGGCCGGCCGGGTCGCTCGTGCCGAGGATGCCCTGGATCCGGAGCAAATCAAGGCCGCCTTGCATACTACCACCGACATTGAGGGGGGATTCATCGATCGCACGGTCGCCATGGTGCAGGCGGGGACCTTGCCCCGGAGCCTGTTCACCAGTTGCTTTCTTTGGGCCCGGAAAAAACCGCACCACCAGTTCCAGTACTTCCGGCAGGCCCTCACCCTCCGCGCAGCCCAGATTGGGATCAATCTGTCGTAGCCTAGTGCGTCGGCCTCTCCAGGCCTTTCCAGGCTGACAATCATCGCGGCAAGACACCTGCGTGATCCGGTCGCTGCGAGTGGACGCCACTCCAGTCAGCCTAGAAAGGCTGACGGACTTGATACCCGATCGATACACGGCTCTTCCAGGTATAATAATAAAGGACTTATGTTTTCTGGGCTTGCGTTCAGGTTCGTTGCTTGATGAAGTACATTCGTGATTGGTGGCAACGTCCCTGCGGCGGAAGGGACGTCGTGGCCTTGGCCTTGCCCCTGGTTATCTCCACCATGTCGTTCACGGTCATGACTTTCATCGACCGGATGTTCCTGACGTGGTACTCGATCGGCGCTGTAGCGGCCGCCATGCCGGCGGCGATGCTCCAATTCACGCTCATAAGCTTTCCGCTGGGCGTGACAAGCTACGTTAACACTTTCGTGGCCCAATACCACGGCGCCAACCGCGCGCGTCAAATCGGCCCGATCATCTGGCAGGGAATCTGGATCGGCATGATCGCCGTTCCACTGCTGTTGCTGACAACGCCCCTGGCCCATGGCTTTTTTCACTTTTTCCATCGCGCTGGGCACGATCTGGACGTGGTGGCCGACGAAATCTCCTATTACGACGTGCTGATCTTCGGTTCCGGGGCGATCATCCTGGCCGGAACGCTTTCCTCGTTCTTCACCGGCCGCGGGCGAACGCGAGTGGTGATGGCCGTCGACAGCGCGGCCGCGGCCCTGAATGCTGTGCTGGCTTGGCTCTGGATCTTCGGTCATGGGGGATTTCCCCGCTGGGGGATTGCGGGGGCAGGTGCGGCCACGGTCGCGGCCGAGTGGTTCCGCGTGACCTGCTATGCGGCCATCATGATGCAACCGCGTTACCGCGGCTACCGACTAGGATCCGGCTGGCGTTGGAACGGGGTGCTCATGCGTCGGCTCTGGACCTACGCCGGGCCGAGCGGACTGCAATGGCTGGTGGAGTGCGGCTCCTTCACGCTCTTCCTCATGCTCGTCGGCGGCCTGGATACGGTCAAGCAGGCCGCAACCATGCTGGCCTTCAACGTCAATAGCGTCGCATGGGTACCGATGATGGGCGTGGGTCTGGCCGTCTCCACGATGGTCGGCCAGCAACTGGGCGCAAACCGGCCCGACTTGGCCGGGCGGGCCACCTGGACGGCCTTTATCATGGCGATGGTCTACATGTGCACGATGTCGTTCTTCTACCTTACTGTGCCCGATGTGTTCTTGATGGGGCACGCCGCCGGCATGCCTGCCGAGCAATTCCAGCCGCTGCGGGACCTGATCGTGGTATTGCTGCGGTTCGTGGCCGTCTATTGCCTGATGGACGCCATGAACGTGGTCTTCATGAGCGCCATTCGCGGGGCGGGCGACACCCGCTTCGTGCTTTGCACCTCGCTGGGCACGTCGCTGGTGCCATTGACCCTGGCGTGGCTGGGCATCTACCGTCTCGGCCTGGGAGTGCTCTGGTGCTGGACGCTGATCACTCTGTGGGTCTGTTCGGCTGGGCTGATTTATTTTGGACGATTCCTGCAGGGGAAATGGCGGACGATGCGAGTGATCGAGCCGGCGGCGGTGGCGGAGTTGGCGGTGGAGTGAAAGCCGTTCACATCCGCTGTGGTCGCGCCGCCTTCGCATGATAAGGATGGCCCGACTCGTAGAACTCCAGCCGCTGCCGGATTCCGGGAATCAGGTCGTCGGCCTGCACGGCCTCGGCCTTTTCCAGCGCCTTCTTCGCCGATGCCACGGCCTCGTCGAACTCCCCCGCCTCGGCCTGGGCGGCGGCCAGGGTGTCCCAGTATTCGGGCGGCTCTCCCGCCGATCGCTGCAAGGCCTGTTTGGCAAAGTAAACGGCCGTTTTGCCGTCGCGAACGCTCTCGTCCGGCGAGGTGGCCAGGAGCCATGCCTTGTGGCGAAGCGGCTCGGGCTGTTCGGGCCGCACGTGGATCGCCTCGTCGAACTCCTCCAGGGCCTTCTGCGGTTGGCCCCGCACAGCCAGCAGCAATCCCAAGGCCCGAAGGGCGGGCTCCAGATCGGGTTGGACCTTGAGAATGTCCTCGAATTGCGTCTGGGCATCGGCCAACTTGCCCGCCTTCCAATAGGCCGTGCCAAGCCAGTACATTCCCAGGATGTTGTCGCGCTCGGATTCGACGGCATGACGGAAGAGCGTCTGGCTGTTGGACCACGTCCCTACCTGCCGGTAGGTGAGGCATCCGCAAGCGGCCAGCACCGCTACGGCGACCGCGGCCTTGCCGCGGACGGGCCAAGCCTCGGTGAACTCGGCCGCACCCCAGACGGCAATAATGAAAATGCCAATCAGCGGAATATACGTGTAGCGGTCAGCCATTGATTGCACGCCCACCTGCACCAATCCGATCACCGGCACCAGCGTGACCACGTACCAGCACCAGCCGACGAAGAGGAACGGCCGGATCTTGGCCAGGCGGACCACCGCCACGCTGATGGCGGCCAAGGCCAGGCCGATGACCAGCACGTCGATCAGCCGAGGATTGACGTAGGGATAAACGGCCACCAAAGGACTGGGCCAGCAACACTTTTCCAGGTACATTCCATAGGCGACTACGGCATTGCCCAGCCGAGTTTCCCAAGGCACGTGGCCGAGCATTCCCAGCGCGCCTCCCAATCGCTGCGCTTGCAAAGTGACCAGCGCGCTGAAGGCAATCAGAAGCAGCAAGGGAATCTTCTCCACGATCAATCGGCCCAGCGGCAACCGGCCCATTGCGGCAACCGCCTCGCTCCCCTTGCCCGCCTCGGCATCACCTTCGCCGCTGGTCGCATTGGCCCTTCCCAGCCGCATGCGGTCCAACGGCCAGTAGTCCAGCAACAGCAGCACCAGCGGCGCGGTGACCAACATCGGCTTGCACATCAGCCCCAGGGCCAAAAGGACAAAGACCGCGGCATAGCGGAGCAACGACGGCCGCCGCGCATAGCCTCGGTAGGCCAGCAGCACGAGCAGGAAGAAGAACGTGCTCAGCACGTCCTTGCGCTCGGAGATCCAGGCGACCGATTCGGCGTGCAGGGGATGCAGCCCGAAGAGCGCCGCCACCAGGGCGCTTTGCCAGAAGGCGCCCGTCATCCGGCTCAGCGCGATGAGCAGCAGCACCGTGTTGACCGCGTGCAGCCCCACGTTGACCATGTGGTGCCAGCCCGCCGCGCTTTCCTCGGCGCCGAACAGCCGGCAGTCGAGCATATGGGAAAGCATCGTGAGCGGATGCCAGTTGCCCACCACGACGGCATTGAAGGCGTAGGCAATGCTGTCGCGGGTCAAACCCTGCCGGACGTGGGGATTCTCATAGACATAGCCCGGATCGTCCAGGATCACGAAGGGATAAGAGTGGACGGGCCAGTAGACCGCCGACACAGCGGCGACTAGCAGGAAACCGACGAGCAATTCACGCCGCATGGAGATTTAAGGATGAGGGATGAACGATGAAGTACCAGTGATTGGGGTATCGGGAGTGCGAACCGGGGGCTAGGAAGTTGATCTCTCGTCTCTCGTGCTTCACCCTCAATCCTTTATCCTCTATCCCCGAGCGGCCCGATTGACCAGGTACTCCGTCAAGGCGCGATCGAACTGCATGCTCGTGTCCAGCGGTACGTAGTCGATGCGGGCCTGCGAGCACTCGCGGCGATACAGGGAGCGGAACGACTCGACCTCCGCGAGGTAATCCCGGCGAAAGGCATCGGCATCCAAAGCCAGTCGGTGGTGGCTCTCGGGATCTTCCAGTTCGACCATGCCGCGGAAGGGAAACTGCACCTCCGCCGCATCCAGCACGTGGAAGAGGATCACATCGTGGCCGCCGTGTCGCAGTCGGTACAATGCCTCCAGCACCGGCGTCGGCTCGGTCAAGAGGTCGGAGAAGATCATCACCAGGCTGGCATGACGGAGCATGGCCGCAACCTGCACGATGCTCTGGGCGATGTCGGTCTCACCTTCGGGCTTGAGTTTAGACAGCAGCGAGAGCATGTCGCCCAGGTGTGTGCGGCGGGTCTTGGGCTTGAGGCAGTTGCGGATCTTTTTGTCGAAGGTGATCAGGCCCACGGGGTCCTGTTGGTGGATCATGAGGTAGCACAACGCCGCCGCCAGGCAGATCGAGTACTCGAACTTGGTCAGCTCCTGCTGGTAGGTATAGCCCATTGATCGGCTAAGGTCCATCATCATATAGCCGGTAATGTTGGTCTCGGCCTCGAACTTCTTTACGTAGTACTTGTCGGTCTTGGCGTAGATCAACCAGTCGATGTCCTTGGGATCGTCGCCGGCTGTGTACTTGCGGTGCTCGCTGAACTCGACCGAAAAGCCGTGGAAGGGACTGGCGTGCAGCCCTTGCAGGTAGCCCTTGACGATGAACTGCGCACGGAGGTCCAACCGCTTGATCTGGCGAATGACTTCAGGCTTCAGGTATTGCTCGGCGGCGGGCATCTATTTTTCGTACTTCGGAATCACGGGTGGTGGTGTCTCGCGGACCAGCCGGGCGATAATGTCCTCGGTGTTCATCCCTTCGGCCTGAGCCTGGAAGTTGGTGGCGATGCGGTGGCGGAGCACAGGCACGGCGACCTTCTGCACGTCTTCGATGGCCACAGAGAAGCGGCCGTCCATCGCCGCCAGGGCCTTGCCCGCCTGAATCAGGAAGATTCCCGCGCGGGGGCCGGCGCCCCAGTCGACCAGGTCTTCGACGAACTTCGGCGCATCGCCCGCCTTGGGCCGCGTTGCGCGGACCAGTTGCCGGACATACTTCACTATGTACTCGCTCACCGCCACCTTGCCCACCA
Source organism: uncultured Planctomycetia bacterium (assembly GCA_963709175.1). GTDB lineage: Bacteria > Planctomycetota > Planctomycetia > Pirellulales > Thermoguttaceae > JANXQG01. The sequence goes on along the minus strand of CAVPVK010000013.1, from coordinate 154,170 downwards.
GAACCTGAAGGTTGACGATCGCCCGGCCGGAAAGGATCTTGCGGACCTCGACCTTCTCGCCGCGGGTGGTCTGCGCCAGGATACGGTCCTCCTCGTCCGCGGTGGGGTAATCGACTTTGATGTTGAACATGAAGCGGTCGAGTTGAGCCTCGGGAAGCGGGTACGTGCCTTCCTGCTCGATCGGGTTCTGCGTGGCGATGGTGAAGAACGGCTCGGGCAAGGGGTAGGTCTTCTGACCGACCGTCACTTCCCGCTCCTGCATGGCCTGCAGCAGGGCCGCCTGAGTCTTGGGCGGAGTGCGGTTGATTTCATCGGCCAGGAGGATACTGGTGAAGATCGGCCCATCGACAAAGCGGAAATCTCGCCGTCCCTTGTCGTCTTCCTCAAGCACGTTGGTGCCGGTGATGTCCGAGGGCATGAGGTCGGGCGTGAACTGGATCCGCTTGAAGGGAATGTCGAGAATCCGCGCCAAAGTGCTCACCATCAAGGTCTTGGCCAGTCCAGGCACGCCTACCAGCAGGCAGTGGCCGCGGGTGAATATCGCGGCGAAGATCTGCTCGATCACCTCATCCTGTCCGACGATAACCTTCTGCAATTCCTCTTGCATCAACCGGCGCTGCTGCGCGAATTCCAGCAGGACGTCGCCCAAACTGCGGGGCTTGTTCATGGAGGAAGGGGTAGGAGGCGTAGCGGGGTTGCTCGGTGTGGAAGTTGACAACGCAAATCCTTTATACGGCGATTCGTTGGGAGTTTTTCAATTGTACCCTATCGGACGATCAATGTGGCGAGGGGCTCATTCGAGCCGAACAGGCTGTTCCCATAATACCCGCTAGTCCCCCTCGGTCAAGGCGCAGATCGGTCCTGCCGGGTAGTCCTGTCCTCCTCTGCCCTGACCAGTCGCGACCGGCGACCGGCGTTCGCTTGCTCGACCCATTGTCCTGCCAGTGGTAAGATAATGTTCAGCCTCTCCCTTGATCGTCGAGATCTTCAATGCGAATGAACCAGCGAATCACTGGCCACTATCATCTCTTTTTCGGCGTGCTTTCCCTCCTCTTTGCGCCGAACTGCTTATCATGTCTTGGCAAAGATCCTTCGCCCGCCGAGTCGAACGAGCAATCGCTGACGGAGCTTGCGCGGGTCGCCGATCAACTCGATGCCCTTGGTGCGCAGTTTGACGCCGACCAAAACCAGGAACTTTCGCACAAAGAGCTGGAAGCCATGCAGAAGCACGTGGCGGAAAAGTTCGGCCGTGTCTGGGCTCGCGGCTCAAGATCTTTCTCCGTGACGCGGATACCAACGGCGACGGCCGCATCAGCCTGGCCGAGTGGCGGAGGGCCGTCGAGAGACTGCGAAAACGCGGCATGGAGACCCCGACGGCGATGACGGTAATGATGCCCATGCGCGACGGCAAGCGGTTGGCGACGGACATCTACCTGCCCGTTGGCGCGGGCCCGTTCCCGGTGCTGCTCATGCGGACGCCTTACGGACGCGCCCAAATGGGCCGCGACGCCAGCCGGGGTTACACGGCAGCCAGAGTGGCGGTCGTCTCCCAGGATATGCGCGGCCGCTTCGATTCCGAGGGCGAGAATCTCCCCTTCATCGGTTGCGGCTGGGGCGAGCATTGCGACGGGCTGGACACCATCGAGTGGCTGCGAAGACAATCGTGGTGCGACGGCAAAATTGGCACATTGGGCGGCTCGGCCGGCGGCATCACCCAATCTCTTCTGGCCGGGACGTCCCCCAAGGGATTGGCGGCCCAATACATCGTCGTCGCAGCGGCCAGTCTGTATGGCGATGCCGCCTACATCGGCGGGGCCCTGCGCAAGAGCCAGGTCGAAGAGTGGACCCTGAAGAATCGCTTCGACACCACGGCCCTGGACATCATGCGGGCGCACCCTGACTACGACGATTACTGGCGGCAGTTCGACACCCGCACCCGCGTCGATCGCATGACCGCGCCGGCCATCCACGTCGGCGGCTGGTTCGATACGTTCTGCCAGGGGACCATCGACTCCTTCGTCGGTCGACAGCATTACGGGGGCCCTGGCGCCCGCGGTGCGCAGAAACTGGTGATGGGCCCCTGGTGCCACGCGATCGGACAGCAGCCGACGGGCGACTTGACGTTTGCCCGCTCACAGCCGCCGCAGGAGTACGACGCCGGTCGGTGGTTCCAGCACTATTTGCTCGGTGCCGACAATGGCGTGGAAAAGCTGCCGGCGGTGACCTATTTCGTCATGGGCGATGTTCTCGATCCGACCGCTCCCGGGAACCAATGGCGGCACGCCGACGACTGGCCCGTGCCCAGCCGGCCAACGCCTTTCTACTTTGCCGCCGATGGCCTGCTTGCGCGCAGCCGGCCCAGCCTGGAAAACGCCTCGGTCACCTACACGTTCGATCCGGCCGATCCCTGTCCAACGGTTGGGGGCAACAACCTGACCCTGCCCGCTGGGCCGCGGAACCAGAGCCCGATTGAATCGAGGAAGGACGTCGTGCTCTTTACGACGGCCCCGCTCAGCAACCCGCTGGAGGTCACCGGCCACATAACGGCCGACGTTTTCCTTGCCTCGTCTGCCGTTGACACCGACGTCGTTGTCCGACTGTGCGACGTCTATCCCGGCGGCAAGAGCTACAACATGGCAGAAGGCATGTTGCGGCTGCGGTACCGCGACGGCTTCCAGAACCCCCGGCGGCTAACGCCGGGCGACGTCACCGAGGCCCGAGTCGATTGCTGGTCCACGAGCCTTGTCTTCAACCGCGGGCATCGCATCCGCGTGCAGCTCACATCCAGCAATTCGCCCCGTTTCGACGTGAACCCGGGTACGGGCAAACCATGGCGGATGGGCGATCCTCAGATCAAGCAAATCAACCGCATCGAAGTTGACCGCGCGCACCCGTCCTCCATTGTGCTGCCCCTTATAGAGGATCGGAGATATTGACATGGCGATTCGAGGCGCAAAGAGGGTGCCGAGAATATAGACACCGCTATTCTTCATCACGTGCTCCAGTGGGGTCGGGCGTACCCCGTTTCCGAGCCCCGGGAACCAGGCATTCCTGCCGTTTCTTCCCTTTTTTCGGCATGCCCGTACAATTATCGCACGGCTTGAGAAGCCTTCTCACGTTCTCATGGCTGGTGGACCTATGACCGATCCAAACAACCGCGCCGACCTATCGCCGCACGCTGATGTTCGGCTCACAACGCGCCCGTGGCAGGCTGGAGAACCCGAGTCCGTGCAAACGGGGGGCGCAGCGATCTTAAGGCAAGCCGAACCGGCGCCGGAACCTATCGGGCATCCAGGCCGAATTGGCAGATATCGCATCGCACGGGTCTTGGGCGAGGGCGGCTTCGGCCTCGTCTATCTGGCCCACGACGATCAGTTGCAGCGGCCCGTGGCCATCAAAGTGCCGCACCCCAAGCTCGTCTGCCATTCCGAGGACGCCCAAGCCTATTTGACCGAAGCCCGCACCGTCGCCAATCTCGACCATCCGAACATCGTTCCCGTCTTCGATGTCGGCAGCACGGAGCGGTTCCCTTGCTTCGTCGTGTCGAAGTACATCGACGGCGCCGCACTTTCCCGGCGGCTGAAGCAGTCTCGCTTATCGATTCCGGAAGCCGTAGAATTGGTGGCCACCGTGGCGGAAGCCTTGCACCACGCCCACAAGCAAGGATTGGTGCATCGGGACGTCAAGCCGGGGAACATTCTGCTCGACAAAAGCGGCAGACCGTTTGTAGCGGATTTCGGCCTGGCTTTGCGGGAGCAGGAAGCGGGCAATGGGTCGCGATATGCGGGGACGCCCGCCTACATGAGTCCCGAGCAGGCACGTGGAGAAGGTCATCGGATCGATGGCCGCAGCGATATTTTCAGCCTGGGTGTCGTCTTCTACGAACTGCTGGTGGGAAACCGGCCGTTCAAGGCGGATTCGCAAGACGAACTTCTCAACCAGATAACGAGTGTCGAGGCCCGTCCGCCACGCCAAATTGACGATCGCATCCCCAAGGAAGTGGATCGCATTTGCCTGAAAGCCCTCGCCAAACGGGCCTCGGAGCGATACTCGGCAGCCAAGGACATGGCCGATGATTTGCGGCATTTTCTGGCCGAAGGGCCTTGGGTGATCCCGCCGCGTCAAGGGGCCGAAACGGAAGTCGGCACGCCAACTTCCGCAGCTTTCCCTCCCGTTGCCGACAGCCAGCCTGTCAGGATCGTGCCGAAAGGCTTACGATCTTTCGACGCCCATGACGCCGACTTCTTTCTTGACTTGTTGCCGGGGCCAAGGGACCGGGATGGTTTGCCCGAAAGTATCCGCTTCTGGAAGACTCGCATCGAGGAAACCGACCCGGACAATACCTTCTCGGTGGGCCTCATGTACGGGCCGTCGGGTTGCGGCAAATCTTCGCTGGTGAAGGCGGGGCTGTTGCCGCGACTGTGCGACGATGTGATTGCGGTGTACGTGGAGGCCACGGCTGGGGAGACGGAAACTCGCCTGCTGAATGGCCTGCGGAAACGCTGTCCCACGCTTCCGCTGAACCTGGGGCTCAAAGACGCGCTGGCGGCGCTACGCCGTGGCCAGGGCGTCCCGGCGGGCAATAAGGTCCTGATCATCCTCGACCAATTCGAGCAGTGGTTGCATGGCCATAAGCAAGACACAACAACCGAATTAGTGCAGGCGCTCCGCCAGTGCGATGGAGGCCGCGTACAGTGCATTGTCATGGTAAGGGATGATTTTGCGATGGCCGTGACTCGGTTCCTGCGAGCGTTGGAAGTCCGGCTCGTGGAAGGGCATAACTCCGTTGCTACTGACATCTTTGACCTCCACCACGCCAGGACGGTGCTGACGGCTTTTGGACGGGCCTATGGCAGATTACCGGAGAAGTTCAGTGAGATCAGCAAAGAGCAACATGACTTCTTGGATCAAGCCGTGTCAGCCTTGGCCCGGGACGGCAAGGTCGTCTCCGTGCGGTTGGCCCTCTTTGCGGAGATGATGAAGGGCAAGTCGTGGACCCCCTCATCCCTGAAAGCAGTCGGCGGCATCGAAGGCGTCGGCGTGACGTTCTTGGAAGAGACATTCAGTGCCGCCACTGCTCCGCCCGAACATCGTTATCACCAGAAAGCCGTTCGGGCCGATTTGAGGGTTCTGCTGCCAATATCGGGGACCGACCTCAAGGGCTCCATGCGGTCCTATGCCGAGTTGCTGGAAGCGTCCGGGTACGGCAGCCGCCCCAAGGATTTTGACGATCTGATCCGCATTTTGGACGACGAGATCCGTCTTATTACGCCAACCGACCCGGAGGGCAAGGAAGATGCCGACGCGTCCACGGCCCAGGCTGGGGGCAAATACTACCAACTCACCCACGATTATCTGGTTCATTCCATACGGGAGTGGCTGACACGCGAGCAGAAGGAAACCCGCCGCGGCCGGGCAGAGCTGTTGCTGACAGATCGAGCGGCGGTATGGAACGCCCGCCCGGAGAACCGCCAACTGCCGTCGCTGGCGCAATGGTTGCAAGTCCGCTGGCTGATAGAGAAGAAGCGCTGGACGCCACCGCAGCGGAAGATGATGAAGAGGGCAGCCTGGGTGCATGGCATTCGCTCGGGCATCGTTGCAGCGGTGCTGGTTGTCGTGGGCCTGTCGGGCCTCGGCATTCGCAGCACCGTGCTCGAGAAGCAAAACGCCACCCGCGCTGAGGGACTCGTCGATGCACTGGTCAACGCTGACACCCCCCAGGTCCCCGGCGTTGTCGAAAAACTCGCCGGCTTTCGCCACTGGGCCGACCCGCTGCTCAAAAAGGAATATGACGAGGCAAAACCCGGCTCCCGGCAAAAGTTGCATGCCAGCCTCGCCCTGTTGCCCGTGGATTCCGGACAGGTGGACTACCTTTATGGCAGGCTGCTCAACGCCGAGCCGCAGGAGCTGCTGGTGATTCGAGAGGCACTGGAGGGCCACAAGCAAGACCTGACGGAGCGGCTCTGGAAGGTGCTGGAGACAAGGACGAACGACCAGGACGAACGATTTCGAGCATCCTGTGCGTTGGCGGATTTTGCCCCGGATAATCTTCGCTGGGAAAAAGTCGCTCCCGACGTGGCGGCAACGCTGGTCATCCAGAAACCGTACGTGGTTTTCCAGTGGACGAGTGCATTGAGGCCCGCGGGGAAATGGCTTGTTCCACCGCTGGCCGGTTTTCTTGGAGACGAGAAACGTAGTTTCTCCGAAAGGAGTTTGATCGCCGCGGTCTATGGCGCCTACGCCGCCGATTTGCCCGACGCCTATACCCGCTTGGAGATGCAATTGGCCGAGAAAACTGAACCGGGTGCTTCGGTAGAAACCAAGATTGCACTGGCACAACGGCAGGCCAGTGTCGCAGCGGCCCTGCTGGTCATGGGGCGGGGTGAGAAAGTATGGCCACTCTTGAAGCAGCGGCCCGATCCGACACTGCGGAGCTTTCTGCTGGACTGGTTGGGGCCGATGGGAGTGGATGCCAAAGTGTTGCTCGCCCGGTTGGAAGAGGAAAAACAGGTGTCGGTCAAGCGGGCCATCCTCTTAAGCCTGGGGGAGTTCGGGTTGGACCGTTTATCGCAGGACCAGCGATTGAACCTCTTGCCTCGCTTGCTGCAATGGTATCGCGGAGATCCTGATCCCGGAATTCATGGCGCCGTCAAATGGCTACTGCGTCGTTGGGGTCAGGGCGCCGCGCTGGAAACCGTCGACGGGGGGCTCCGCAGGAAAGAAGTGGACGTTCTCTCCGCGCTGCGAGCGGATCTGCCGCAAGAAATCCAAGACCAGTTGACGACCCTCGAACGAAAGGTCAAGGCCATTGAAAAGGCGATTTCTGCCTGTGAACGGGACTTGCCGAAACGGCAGGCGGAGTGGGAGCGACAGCAACGGGAGCGAACCTCCCGAGTCGCTTCTTCCCTCGACAGGGGCTTGATCGCTTACTATCCGCTGGATGAGCGTGCGGGGCAGGAGATCGCCAGCGGCATCAAAGACGAACCGGCAGGAACCTATCAAGGCGACGGCAATCCGGAGTGGATACCCGGCGTGATGGCTGGGGCATTGCGGTTGACCGGAAACGGTACGTTCGTGGGGAGCAAACCGCTTGACCTTGAAGCTGACCAGCCGTTTTCCTACGGATGCTGGTTCCGGTACAACGCCCGCGTGCCCATGATCCTGCTATCGACCCGAGACAAAACCAAGGGGTATCGAGGATTCGACCTGAGCCTGGAGGAGGACGATCAACTCCGTATGGAACTGGCCGGCGAAGATCCCGATTTGCCAAACGATAAGCGAGAGTTGTATTCGCCACATCTGATTTCCGTGATCACGAAGACGAGTTTCGCTCCCGCAGATCGGCCCGGATGGCATCACGTCATGGTCGCCTACGATGGCTCAATAAAGGCGAGCGGCGTAAAGATCTTTGTCGATGGGCGGGAGCAGCCAACAACGATTCGCTCCGACGAGTTCTCCGGTACGCTGAAGTCGAACGCTCCCCTCCATCTCGGCAGTCGGGATGGATATTTCCGTTTTGACGGCGCGCTGGACGAAGTGCGGGTGTATAGCCGTCGTGTCACCGAGCAGGAAGTTCGGCAACTCTACGAATCCGGCCTCCAAGCCCTGGCGCAGCGTCCCGTCGAGAATCGTACTCCGGACCAGCAACAGACCCTGGCCGCTTGCTTTCGCGTCGAGGATGAATTGTCGCAACGACTAGCCGATGATCTTGCGGCGGCGCGCAAATCGTCGCGAGATTATCAAACGAACCACCTTCGATGTTGGTACATCAACGGTCAGGGTCAGACGATAGTGGTAATCCCCGGCCCGGTGGAGTTCTGGATGGGTGAAGCGGATGAGCGCCATCGAAGCCGGATCGGTCGCAGCTTTGCCCTAGGCGCCGAAGATGTAACCGTGGAAGAGTTTCTCCGCTTCCGCAAGGACCATCCGTACAGAACGGAGGTCGCCCCCACCGCGGACTGCCCGATGAATCGCGTGGGCTGGTATGACGCGGTGGCATACTGCAACTGGCTGAGCGAAACGGAGGGGCTGCCCAAGGAACAATGGTGCTATCTGCCGAATGACCAGGGCCAGTATGCGGAGGGGATGAAGATGCCGTTCGATTTCTTGCAGCGGGCTGGCTACCGCCTTCCAACCGAGGCGGAATGGGAGTATGCCTGCCGTGCAGGAAGCGAGACGTTGTACTCCTTTGGCGAGGCCCAAGAGATCCTGAATCAATACGCCTGGTTTGACGTCAATTCCTTCGGGAAGTCTCACCCGGTAGGGTTGCTGAAACCCAACGATTTAGGCATGTTTGACATGCATGGCAATGTCTGGAACTGGATCCAGGATGCTTGGACGCCCGATGCAGCAAACGGAGCAGCGGATGTAGTTAAGGACAAAGCAATACGCGTGGTGCGCGGCGGCACGTTTTACGATCAGGCGTGGGCCGTGCGTTCTGCCTACCGTGGCAGCAACGTGGCCACGTACCGTCCCGACAGCTTCGCTTTCCGCGTGGCGAGGACCTTGCCTCTTATCCGCCGCGCCCCGTTGTCGCCTCCCGGCGGAGACGGGCCGAAACGAATTACCGAGTTGTGCTCATACCCCCACTAGGAGTTGACGGAACTATGGAATCCACGAACCTTGGTGAAAATCGACCGAGTCTTGCGCCCCTCGCTGAAGCCGCGCTGGACATGATCCGGGATGGATCCGCAATAGGACTGGGATCCGGACACACCATGATGGCGGTCATCGAGCTTCTCGGGAGACGCGTCCGAGACGGTTTGCGAATCCGTTGCGTTCCGACATCGCAAGCTACGGCAAACATGGCGACTCGGCTGGGCATTCCGTTGGCCTCCTTGGATGAGATCGAGGTTCTTGATGCGACGGTGGACGGCGCCGACGAGGTGGACCCCAACTTGGATCTTATCAAAGGTCTGGGCGGAGCCCTGGTTCGGGAGAAGATTGTCGCCGCGGCATCGCGCCGACTCATTATCGTAGTCACCGCGGAGAAGCTCGTGCCAACCCTGGGAACACACGGAGTGCTGCCGGTGGAAATTGTACCGTTTGGACTGGCAAGCTGTCGCCGGCGTCTGGCCCACCACGGCTTCCCTGCCGCGCCGCGTCAAGCGGGCGGCCAGATCTTTGTCAGCGACAACGGGAACTACGTTCTCGACTGTAAGACATCTGCACTTCCAGACCCGGTCGCATTGGAGCAATTCCTCGAGGCAATCCCCGGGGTTGTGGGAACCGGACTGTTTCTGGGCATGGCCCATACGGTCGTGGTGGAAAGTAACGACCGAATCGAAGTCCGCCAGCGCCAATCATCCTGACTTGCAGGGCCTGTCCGCCCGCTACGCTTATTAATACGATGGCTGACAAGCAGGAGAACAGGTGTCATGGATACCACGAAGTCGCCAACGGAAGCCGGGCCGCCCCGCGTTACACCCGGTTCGATGGCAAGATTCGCACTTATTGGCGTCGCCCTGGCCGCGGTCGCGGCGCTTTATGCCTATCTCGGCGGTTGGCTGACGCCGCAGGAACTGACGCCCGCGCGGTTCGTCGACGGTTTCGAGGAAGTCGACGGCGTCCACTCCGGTTTTCGTCGCAACCATGCCAAGGGCCTGGGTGTCTCCGGGTTCTTTGAAAGCAATGGGGAAGGCGTCCGTCTCTCGAAAGCCCTTGTGTTTCAACCCGGAAAAGTGCCCGTGATCGGCCGCTTCTCGTTCGGCGGCGGGCAACCCTACGTTGACGACAAGCCGGATGCCGTGCGGGGTCTGGGGCTTGAGTTTTCGCTGCCCGACGGAGAACTCTGGCGAACGGCGATGGTGAACCTGCCAGTATTTCCGGTCCGCACGCCCGAGGCGTTTTATGAGCAATTGATCGCATCCAAGCCCGACCCCCAAACGGGCAAGTCTGATCCGACCAGGCAGTCCGCGTTTTTCGCGAGCCATCCCGAAGCCGCTCGGGCAATCGAGATTATCAAGGGGCGGGCGGTTTCCTCGGCGTTCGGCAACAGCACGTTCTACGGCTTGAATGCTTTTCGTTTCATCAACGCGGCCGGCAATTCCCTACCAGTCCGCTGGCTGTTTACGCCGGAACAGCCGTTCGAACCGGCAGACCCCGCTGCAACTTTCCCGGACAAGAATTATATGTTCGACGGGCTCGTTGCGCAGATCCGTCGTCAACCGCTGCGGTGGCATCTTATCGTCGTCGTCGGACAGCCAGGCGATGCTACCAATGACGCCACCATCCCCTGGCCCGAGGGGCGGGAGAAGGTGGACTTGGGAACCCTCACGCTCGATCGCGCTGAGGCTGAGGAAACCAGTGCCGCGACGGACCTGAACTTCGACCCACTAGTGCTGCCCGCGGGCATCGCGCCGTCCGATGACCCCTTGCTTAGCGCCGGTCGGCGGTTTACTCGCAATCGTTTACAAGACGCGAGGGCGAAGCGAAGCAGCCTAGCGCGATCACGCCGGCCGAAGTGCAGAAAGGAAGCTGAACATGTCAACGGCGAGAATGTCAACAGAGCGCCGCCAATTCACCGCTCTCTCGCGCTTGTTGCACTGGACAATGGCCGCGATGGTCTTAACCATTCTTGGCATCGGCCTTGCCATGGTCGCTTCCTTGGCCGACTACCATGTGCTGGTGTCGATCCATCGCCCGTTGGGCATCGCGATCCTGATACTCGTTGCCGTTCGTTTCCTGAACCGGCTATTGAATCCGCCTCCGCCTTTCCCGCCGTCGATGTCGCGGTTGGAAGGTCTGGCGGCATGGGCAACCGAGATGGCAATGTATGGCTTGATGTTCGTCCTGCCGCTGGTCGGCTGGGGAATGCTGTCGGCGGCCCGCTATCCGATCGTCCTGTTTGGTACCGTGCATCTGCCTTTTATCCTGCCGCACAATGCGATGCTGTATGCCGTATTACGGAAGGCGCACACCATTCTCGCCTACCTCTTCCTGCTGACGTTCTTCGCTCACTTTGCCGCGATCTTGTTTCACACCCTGGTCGTCAGGGACGGAATCATCAAGCGGATGGCGCCGTGGAAGAGTCAATAGAAGAGCGCCGTCGCACGAAAAAGGCCGCCGAAACAATTCCTGGATATATCAAAGGTGGATTATGAATCCGGCTGATTCCGCCCACAACGACCTGCTGACGCTGCCCAGCCCGCGGGGCGTTACAGAAACCATCGAGCGACTGAAGTCGTTGCTGGCCCGGAAGGGAATTGATATCTTTGCCCACGTCGATCACGCGTCCGGCGCTAAGCGAGTGGGGCTGCCCCTGCGGCCGACACAGGTGCTGATCTTCGGCAACCCGCAGGCGGGCACGCCGCTCATGCAGGGCCGGCAGACTATTGGTCTCGACCTGCCCTTGCGGATTCTGGTCTGGGAGGACGAGGCTGGCAAGGTCTGGCTGACCTACCGGCGCGTGCAAGAACTGGCGCGGAGCCATCGTCTGACTGGCCACGATGAGGCAGTGAAAGCCCTGGACGAAGGCCTGGCCGCGCTGGCCCATGCGGCAACTTCTCCGCAGTAGAACGGTCGGTTTTCTCCCTTTACACGGGCGACCGCATTTCAGTATTCTACAACTGCAAAATGATTATTGGATAGATTCCAAACGGTCATTCACCTCTAGCCCGAAAAATGCCATGAGAATCCGTCGCTTGCTTTTCTCCATGCTGACCATTGCGGCCGTGGTGGCAGTATTGACCTCTGTGGCCCCCGCGGCTGATTTTCGCGTGGAAAACGCCGTCTTCAGTGAAGGTCGCTCCCAGCCGGAGAGCCAGGGAGTGACCATTTTCCACGGCGGCTCGGTCTACGATTTTCTCAGCGAACCGGCCGAAGTGATTATCTTCGACAAAGCACACCGGCAGTTCCTGCTCCTGGATGTCAATCGCCGCGTGCGGAGCCAAATCTCCACCGACGACGTCCAGGGCGTTGTTGACCGTGTCAAACAAATCATGGCCGGCCACCCCAATCCTCAGCGACGCTGGCTGGTCAATCCATCGTTCGAGGAGTCATTCGACCGCGAAAACTCGCTGCTTACGCTGAAGAGCGATTCAGTTACCTATCGGGCCCAGCTCCAGGCTACAGACGCTACCGTGGCCGCGCAATACCACGAGTTTTCGGATTGGTACACGAAGTTCAACGTGGCGCTGAACCCCTCGCCGCGGCCGCCCTTTCCGCGGATGATGCTCAACGAGGCCATCGAACGGCGCCAGGCCATCGCCAAGGAGGTTCACCTGACCGTGACCGGCGGCGCCAACGAGACGCCGATCAAGGTCTTCAGCCGCCATCAATTCGTCGCGGAACTGAACGAGGACGACACCAATCGCCTCAAGGCCGTAAGCTCCTACCTGCGGAGTTTCCAAGCCGTCTCGCTCAAGGAGTACCGCAAGCGTTGATGAACGGCGGCCTGGCGCACTCCGCGAATGCTTCGCAGAACGGACTTTAGTCCGTTCAAAACGGAATGAGTTCCGTTCTACGGCAACAGATGACCCATCTTGTCTCGCTTCGTGGCGATGTAACGGGCGTTGTGCTCGTGCACCGGGCCGACGATCGGCACCTGGTCAACGACCTCCAAGTCGAAGCCGCCATAAATGAAGGCGTCGGTCTTCTTGGGGTTGTTCGTCAAAAGGCGGACCCGTGAGATGCCCAGGTCCTTGAGGATTTGAATGCCCACGCCGTAATCGCGGCTATCCACCTGATGGCCCAGTGCCAGGTTCGCTTCGACCGTGTCCATGCCCTGGTCCTGGAGGTGATAGGCCTTGATCTTCTCGACCAGGCCGATGCCGCGTCCCTCCTGGGGAAGATAAACCAGCACGCCGCGGCCTTCCGCGACATCATGGCCATGGCCATGTGCAACTGGTCGCCGCAATCGCAGCGCATGGATGCCAACAGATCGCCGGTGAAACACGAGGAGTGCAGCCGCACCAACGGCGCGTCGGATGCCGAAATGTCTCCCAACACGATTGCGACCGGTTCCTGGTCCTCATAGCGGACGCCGTAAATAATGAACCGGCCTGTCCCGTAGCGATTGGGAAAATCGCATTCGGCCTGGCGATAAATGAGCTTCTCGCTCAAGCGGCGATGCTGGATGAGTTGCTCGATCGTGATGATTTCCAGGTGATGCTCACGAGCCAACTCGTAAAGTTCGTCGCGGGTCGCGCGATGGCCGCTCTCGCCCAGCACCTCGCAGAGCACTCCGGCGGGCTGGAGCCCGGCCATGCGGGCCAGGTCGACTGCGGCCTCGGTATGTCCTGCCCGGCGAAGCACGCCGCCCTCCTTAGCGATCAGCGGAAAGAGATGACCAGGGCGGGCAAAATCGCTGGGTTTGCTCGCGGGATCGAGGATGGCCAGGATCGTGGTGGCCCGCTCCTGGGCGGTAATGCCCGTCCGCGCGCTGACGTGATCGACGGGCACCGTAAAATTGGTGCGCAGAGGGGCGGTGTTATCCTCCACCATGGGATGGAGGTCGAGACGGCGGCTGAGCTCAGGCAGCAGAGGCATGCAAAGTTGCCCGCGACCGTTGAGCATGAAATTGATTATTTCCGGTGTGACCTTTTCGGCAGCACAGATAAAATCGCCTTCGTTTTCGCGGTCTTCAGCGTCCATGGCGATGACCACCTCGCCGCGACGCATGGCCTCCACGGCCGCTTCAATACTCGATAATCGCTTGGGCACGTTCCGCTCGTCGTATGATTTCTTGGCCGGATTGCCGTCAATCGGCTTCCTTCATCGGCCGCGCTTGCAGATATTATAGGCTTTTCACGCCGCGATGTCAGGGCGGAGTATTGACAATGAGCACTCCGCGGGGAGAGAATTAGATTCCAAAAGCACCAACCGCCAGGAACGAACCATGATTCTTTTCGCCCAGCAACCGGAACTACCCAACCTGGGGCAGTACTTTTCGACGGGATTGATTATCGTCACCGTCCTCATTCTGCTCTTTGGCCTGATATTCTTGGCGGTCTTCGCACACTACTTCAATTTCTGGATCCAAGCGAAGACCACTCGGGCGGGGATCGGTATCTTGGACCTCGTCGGCATGACTTTTCGCAAGGTCAGCCCCGGCGTGATCGTCCGCAGCAAGATCATGGCGGTGCAGGCCGGCATCGGCGATCGGGACGGGGTGACGTCGAAGGCCCTGGAGGCCCACTATCTGGCTGGGGGCAATGTCCCGCTGGTGATCCGTTCGCTGATCGCCGCGCGGAAGGCCAAGCTGGAGCTTGATTTCAGGCAGGCGGCCGCCATGGACCTTGCCGGCCGAAACGTGCTGGAGGCCGTGCAAACGAGCGTCAACCCCAAGGTAATCGACTGCCCTTCGCGAAACCTGGGCCGGGAAACTCTCGATGGCGTCGCTCAAAACGGCGTGCAGTTGAAAGTCAAGGCGCGTGTCACGGTTCGGGCGAACTTGCGGCAGTTGATCGGCGGGGCCACCGAGGAGACGATCATCGCCCGCGTCGGCGAAGGCATCGTCAGCGCGATCGGCTCCGCCGAGTCGCACCATGTGGTCCTGGAGAATCCCGACCGGATTTCCAAGACGGTGCTCGCCCGGCGGTTGGACGCCCAGACGGCATTCGAGATTGTTTCCATCGATATCGGCGAAGTGACGGTCGGCGAAAACATCGGCGCCCGCTTGCAAGCCGACCGCGCCGAGGCCGACATGCGGGTCGCCCGCGCCAAGGCGGAGGGCTTGCGGACGATGGCCGTGGCCGCCGAGCAGGAATTCATCGCCCAGGTCGAGGAAAGCCGGTCCAAGGTCGTGGAGGCCGAGGCCGAGGTGCCGCGGGCGATCGCCCAGGCCTTTGGATCCGGCGTGCTGGGCATCATGGATTACTACAAGCTCCGCAACGTGCAGTCCGATACCGACATGCGAGCGGCCATCGCCCGGATCAGTTCTCCGGCATCGGCGAGCAATAAAAAGGGCACACCGGCATGAATGCGGGCGTTCTCTTGGCAGCCGGCGGCATCGACGTTGTGGCGATCGGCATTGTGATCGTCTTCATCATCATCCCCTTGATTGGGGTGGTCGCGTCGAAGCTCAGCGAGTTGGCGCAGCCCACACGGCCTGCCCCACCGGTCGAGCGCAATACCACCGGACGGATCCAGGAGCAAATCGACGACTTCCTCCGCCGCGCGGCGCAGCGGCGGGGCGGGACGCCCGCCGTCGTGGAACGCCAGCCCGTGGAGGTCGTCGTCGAAGACGAAGCCCCAGACGGCAACCGGATGGGCCAGCAGTCGCAGAAGTATATGGACACGAGCGACTTCCGCCGCCGCAGCGACGAGTTGGGCGGCGAGCTCGTGCAGGCCGAAGGGCAGTTCAATCAGCAGGTACGGCAGGCATTTAGCGGCGAGGTCGGCCGTCTGGCCTCGCGGCCCGGCGAATCGGCCCAACCGATGGAGATCATCGAGGAAGCGGCCACGCCGGACTATTCCTCGCGGCCCACGCTGGAAGCATTGCCTGAGGACGGTTCGGGCCTGGCCGCCCTCTTGGGCTCGCCGGAGAACATCGTCCAGGCGGTGATCATGAGCGAGATCCTAAAGCGACCGGAGTAGGCCCGTTGGAAAACGTATTCGGCACACTTCGTGTGCCGTCAAGCAGCGGTACACGGAGTGTGCCGAATACCGGAGCGACCCTATGTACGACCGCGACTCCCTCATTGCCCTCTTCCGCCAAAAGGCCCTCAAGTTCGGCCAGTTCACGCTCGCCTCCGGCAAGCAGGCTTCCTATTACCTCGATGGCAAGCAGGTGACGCTCGATGCCTGCGGCGCCCGACTGGTGGCCGAAGGCATTCTCGATCTGCTGGCGGCAGCCGGGCCCCTGCCCGCGGCGGTGGGCGGCATGTCGATCGGCGCCGATCCCATTACGGCGGCCGTGATCACGATGTCGGCCGTCCGCGGCACCCCCCTCATCGGCTTCATGGTCCGCAAGGAATCAAAGGGCCACGGCACCAATCGCTTTATCGAGGGACCGGTGCAGCCCGGCGACAGCGTAGTGATCGTCGAAGACGTAGTTACCACGGGCGGGTCGTCGCTCCAGGCGATCGAGCGCTGCGAGGCCTTCGGGCTGAAAGTTGTCCGCGTGGTGGCCATCATCGATCGCATGGAAGGCGGGGCCAATGCCTTCACCGGCCGGGGCTATGCCTTTTCCAGCCTGCTGACGATTCGCGACTTCGGGATCGAACCGCCGGTTGAATGACGAAATCTCTAAATTCGCGGTCCCAAACTTCCGACAACCCTTTCGGTATTCGTCATTTCCCCGTCGGCGTTGGAGTTCCGGCTGCAGCCTGACGTACTCCAACGGGCACGTTCCTCGCCATGTACCTCCATGGAAACTTCCCTTCACCGCGAGCTCAAGCTGCTCTATGCCGGGCGGCAGGCTCAATCTGAGGTCTCCCTGGACGGCTATCGCATCGACGCAGTCGCTCGCGGGCGGCTGATCGAAATCCAGCATGGCTCGCTGGGCGCCATCCGCGATAAGATCCGCAACCTGCTGGAATCGCACCGCGTGACGATCGTAAAGCCGATCATCGCCAGCAAGGTGCTGGTGAAGAAGTCCGCCAAGGGAGGGGATATCGTCGGCCGTCGGCTCAGCCCCAAACGCGGCCACCTCCTCGATCTCTTCGACGAGTTGGTGCATTTCACCAAGGTCTTCCCCCATCGTGGCCTGACGCTCGAAGTGCTATTGGTCGAGGTCGAAGAATCGCGTTACCCGGGCCACGGCCGACGGCGGCGCTGGCGGCAAGACGACCAGGAGGTCGAAGACCAGCGACTCGTGGCGATTCACGGCAAGCACCGCCTGCGGACGGCCGCCGATCTGGCCCGTCTTGTCCGTTGCCCCTTGCCAACGCCTTTTCACACGGCCCATCTGGCCGAATCGCTGGGCGTGCGGCGATGGTCTGCGCAGCGAATAGTCTACTGCCTTCAGCGGATGGGCGCACTCCATCTGGTGGGGAAAGAGGGCAATTCGCGTCTCTACCAGTTTGCCTGAACCGCAAACCTTGCCATCAATGCTGTGGTAAGATTAAGATGATGGTCCTAGGACTTGGGTCTGCGATCTTGGACTTAAGGCCTAAGACCCCGACGCAAACGCTTTCCAATTGGCAAGTTACGGCTATTTCAACGCCGTTTGGAACGGAGTTTCGGCATGAATATACTCTTAGCCACGAGCGAGGCAGTACCCTTTGCCAAGACCGGCGGCTTGGCCGACGTCAGCGGGGCACTGCCCATCGAGCTAGCGCGGCTGGGCCACCAGGTCGCGGTCATTCTGCCCGCTTATCGGCAAACCCGCTTTTGCGGCCAGCCAATCGAGCCTTTGGGCCGGGACTTCATTGTGCCCATTGGCAGCAAAATGGTCAGTGGACACCTCTCCCGCAGCGCACTGCCCGGCGGCAAGGTCCCCGTTTATCTCGTGCATCAGGACCAATACTTCGATCGCGACCAACTTTACGGTGTCGACGGCAAGGATTATATCGATAATTGCGAACGCTTCGTTTTTTTCTCTCGAGCTGTCCTCGAAGCTATCCGCCTGCTTGACCTGCCTGTTGATGTGGTGCATGCCAACGATTGGCAAACGGGGCTGGTGCCGGCCTATCTGAAAATCGTCTACGGTGGAGTGCCCGGTTACCGGATCGCCTCGGTTTTCGCCGTGCACAACATGGCCTACCAGGGCCAGTTCTGGCATTGGGACATGCTACTCACCGGCCTGGACTGGAAATACTTCAACTGGCACCAGATGGAGTTCCACGGCAAGCTCAACCTGTTGAAGACAGGCATGGTCTTCGCCGATGCGCTCGTTACGGTCAGCCCGCGCTACGCCCAGGAGATCCAGAGCAGCCCCCTGGGCTGTGGTCTGGAAGGGGTCCTGCAGCATCGCCGCGACGTACTTTCGGGCATCCTTAATGGCATCGACGAAGCCGAGTGGAATCCGGCCACCGACCGGCACATTGCAGCGCAGTACGATGCCGACACGGTCGGGCGGGGCAAGGCGGCTTGCAAGGCGGCCTTGCAGAAGGAGCTTGGCCTGCCGCAGGCTTCGGGCGTGCCGCTGGTCGCCACCGTAGGCCGATTGGACGACCAAAAGGGCTTCGACTTGATTGGCGAACTGCTGCAGCGCTGGGTGCAGACCAGTGAAGTCCAGTGGGCCATCCTCGGCACGGGGCAGCCCAAGTACCACAAGTTGTTCGAGAGCCTGGCCCAGCGCTATCCCGACAAGATCGCCGCGCGGCTGGAATTCTCAAATTCCTTGGCCCATCGCATCGAGGCCGGCAGCGACATGTTCCTCATGCCCAGCCGCTTCGAGCCGTGCGGGCTGAACCAAATGTACAGCCTGAAGTATGGCTCGGTGCCGATCGTCCGCGAGACGGGCGGCCTGGCCGACACAATCATTGGCTTCGGCAATCCGCAAATCTCGCCAACCTCGTCCGCGGCCAACGGCTTCAGTTTCCAGGAATACAGCCCCCTGGCGTTGAGCGAGACTCTCCGCCGCGCCTGCGACTTGTATCGCTTGCATCCGGAGGAGTGGAAGAAGCTGATCGATGTCGGCATGCGGCAGGACTGGTCGTGGCGGCGGAGCGCAAGGCAATACGTGGAACTGTACTTGAAGACGGCCACGCGCGGCGGAGCCATGGGAGAGAAGTAGGAATCCCGTGCTGATCTGCCATGTCTGACGTTCGGAAGGATCCGCTGCTGGACCGCTGGGTAGTCATGGCCGCGGGCCGCGCGGACCGTCCGGGGGCGTTCATCGAGTCGCCGGCGTTCGATCCGAGCTTGCCCTGTCCCTTCTGTGAAGGCCACGAAGCGGAAACGCCGCCCGAAGTGCTGGCCTTTCGCGAGTCGCAGGCCGGGAGCCTGGACACTCCACATTGGCGCGTCCGCGTGGTGCCGAACAAGTTCCCCGCCATTGTCTCCGGCAACGGCGCGGCGGCGGTCGGCGCGGGCCTCTTTCAACGTTTCGACGGCTGTGGCGCCCATGAAGTGATCATCGAATCGCCTCGCCACGTGGCCTCCGTGTCGGATCTCACTGTCGCGGAGTTGACCGAGGTCTTTCTGGCTTGCCAGATGCGGCTGGCCGAGTGGAAACGCGATCTGCGGATGGCGTACGGGCAGCTATTCAAGAACGTGGGCCAGGCAGCCGGCGCCTCGTTAGAACACGCCCATAGCCAGTTGCTGATAGTTCCGCGGGTTCCGAGCCTCGTCGCCGCTGAGATGGCGGGGGCGCTAGACTACTTCCGCAGCCATGGCCGCTGTCCCTTCTGTGACATGATCTGCGAAGAGCTGGCTGTCGGGCAACGGATCGTCGAGGCGACGCCGCATCATTTGGCCTTGGTGCCCTTTGCCGCCCGGTTGCCCTATGAGACCTGGATTTTGCCCAAGGTCCACGCCAGCCACTACGAGGAAACGCCACGGGAGCAGCTTGCGGACTTTGCCGGCGTCGTGCGGGCGGCGATCGAACGGTTGGAGGCTGCCGTTGGCCGCTGCGCCTACAACTACGCTCTGCATACCACACCCTTCGCCGATGGCGACCTGGCGCATTTCCACTGGCACTTGGAAATCGTGCCGGTCATCGTGCGGCCAGCCGGTTTCGAGCTTGGCACGGGCTGGTTCATCAACCCCGTCCCACCCGAGACCGCGGCCAAGACTTTGCGGGAAGCCAACTAGGTCCCTTTTTGCCGCAAGGGACTAATCGGCGGACAATCAGGTCAGGCGTCTTGGCAATTCCCACCACATTAGTCCCTCCCAGCAGGAGGACTCTATTAGCTGATCCTCGCGATCGCTGCGAACAACTCGCCCAGTGGGCCCTCGTAGTGCCGCCAGCGGCCAACAGACGTGCCGTAGATCGGCCGCCGCACTTGCGTGGCGCTGGCCGTCCGTACGGAACGCCGCGTCTGGTGAAACTGCAGGCAGTCCGGCTCCCATTCCAGCCCGCACCAGGCCACCAACCGCCGGGCAACGCCTTCTAGATCGGTCACCGTCTCCTCGTACGCCACGTCGAGTACGGGCGACGGCAATACCGCCCGCCAGTGCTCCATGATCCGCTCGTACTGGTGAAATCGCGAGATGATGTGCCGCCAGTCGCTCGTCCAACGGATCTCCTGAAAATGGCTCATCCAACAGGAGACGGCCACATCGCGGAGGTCGCGGCGGCAATGGATGAACTTCGCCCGCGGGAAAAGGGCCGCCAAGACCCCGAGGAACAGGTAGTTGTCGGGCATTTTGTTGACGATCCGCGCGGCCGCAGGCGCATGGGCTCGAAGCCGCTCCAGGTGCCATGAGGCCAGCTCGCGGGTCTTGTGGGCGTCCAGGCGGCGAAGTCCCTCGATAAGCTCCGATCCCTCTTCGCCCAGCAAGGCCATCGTCTGGTGGACCAGCTTGATCTCGCCTGCTCCAAAGACCCGTGAATGGCTGGCCATGATCTGCTCGATGAGCGTCGTGCCGGAACGGGGCAGCCCAACCACGAACACCGGGACCTCGCTTTCCAGCCCGCCGCCTTGGACCCTGGCGAAGAAATCGGGCATCGAAACATCCATCAGCGCAGCGACGAGCATCTCGTGCTCCTCCACGTCGTACACCTGGCCGCGCTTCCGCCATTCGACCAATTGTAGGGCGTTGCCGCGGGCGAGGTGCTCGGCGGCCTCGGCATATTCGCCCCGGGCATCGAGCACCTGCGCCAGGCCGAAGTGCAACAAGAGCCGCTGGGCGTCGGTCGTGGCGGCATCCTCCAGCAGGCGGCGCTGCGCGGCGATGTCTTCGTCGGGGAGCCTGCCGCCCAGGACCTCCGCCAGCTTATAGTAGCCCAGGGCGAAGCGGGGGTTCTGCCGCAAGGCTCTACGAAAGGCCTCTTCCGCCGCCGCGAAATCGCCCGTCTCCTCGGCAACGCTCCCCAGGTTGCCAAAGGCCTCGGCAAAGTCGGGCCGCAATGCTGTGGCCTTCCGCCAGCAGGCGCGGGCCTCGTCGAGCCGGCCCTGGTCCTTATAGGCCACGCCCAGGTTGCTATGCAGCTCGGCGGAGTCGGGCTTCAACTCTAGCGCCCTTTGCCAGCAGGACAGGGCCTCGCCGTCCTTGCCCTGCGCCTTCAGCGCGGTGGCCAGCGTGCTAAAGGCTTCGGCGTAGTCGGGCTTCAATTCCAGCGCCCGGCGGCAGGCGGCCACGGCCTGGTCCAGCTTTCCTTGCTCCGTAAGCACTACGGCCAGGTTGTTGCAGGCCAAGGCATAGTCGGGCTTCAACTCCAGCGCCCGGCGGTAACAAGCGGCCGCTTGGTCCAGGTTTCCCTGCTCCTTCAGCGCTACGCCCAGGTTGTTGTGGGCGGCAACGTAGTCCGGCTTCAACTCCAGGGCGCGGCGGTAGCAGACCGCGGCCTCCGCGAGTCGGCCTTGTTCCTTAAAGGCGACGCCGAGATTGTTGTGGGCCTCGGCGAGGTCCGGCTTCAGTTCCAATGCCCGGCGGAGTTGGGCGATTGCTTCGTCCAGCCGACCTTGGTCCTTCAAGACGTTGCCCAAGCTGCTGTGGGCCTCGGCATAGTCGGGCTTCAATTCCAGCGCCCGGCGATAACAAACGACCGCCTCGGCGAGCTGGCCCAAGGCACGATGCGCCTCGCCCAAATTGTGGTGGAAGACCGGCACGTTTTCCTTCCGCGCGATGGCCCGGCCGATGTATTGCAGGGCCGCCTCGTTCTTGCCTGCCTGGGCGGCGACGACACCGAGAAGATGCAGGGCGTCGGCGTGATCGGGATCGGCGGCGAGGATCTGCCGGTAGATCTGCTCGGCGACTGCCAAGCGCCCGGCCTGGTGCTGCTGGAGGGCGATGGCAAGTGCTTCGGGAATTGTCGGCATGGCAACCTTATCCGTCGATCAATCGCCCCAGGTGTTCCTCGACGCATTGGGCCAACGCCGGCGGGTTGTATCCGCCTTCCAGCACGCTCACGATCCGCCCCGCGGCATGCGATTTCGCAACTTCCACGATCCGACTGGTGATCGTGGCATAGTCCTCGGCTTCCAGGCCCAAATTGCCCAAAGGATCGCTGCGATGGGCGTCGAAGCCGGCGCTGACCAGCACCAGTTGCGGACGGATAAAATCGGCCAGCGACTGCAAGCGGGCGGAAAAGACGTCGAGATACTCCTCGCGCGGCGTATCTTCCTCGATCGGCAGATTGACGGTCGTGCCCCAGCCGTCGCCGCCGCCCCGCTCGTCGGCGCGGCCCGTCCCTGGATAAAAAGGATAGCGGTGGATGGACAGAAATCCGACCCGCGGATTTTCCCAAAATATGGCCTGTGTGCCGTTGCCGTGGTGGACGTCGAAATCGACGACCAGCACGCGGTCGAGTCCGAACCGGGCGATCGCCGCCGCGGCTCCCACCGCCACGTTGTTGAAGATGCAAAAACCCATTGCCTGGTCTGTCAGGGCGTGATGGCCGGGCGGACGAACCAGGCACAGCGCCGTCGTGTCCTCGCCGCCAACCACGCGGCGGACCGCATCGACCACCGTTCCCGCGGCCAAGGCGGCGACATCGAAGCTCTTCGGGCTGCAAACAGTGTCGGCGTCCAGATAACCGCCGCCCGCTCGGGCGAAGGCCCAGATCGCTTCCACGTAGGCGGGTTTATGGACCAGGGCCAGGCACTGGCGATCGCAAGGTTCTGCGTTGGGCTGCCTGCACTGTGCGGCCAGCCAACTACGGTCGAGGTGGGCCTCCACGGTCCGCAATCGCAACGCCCCCTCTGGATGGCTGCCCGTCTCGTGTTCCAGGAATCGTGCGTCGCGATAAAGAAGCGTCATGGTTCTCTTAATCTACCCAAACGGAGCGCCCCGGGTCAAATGGCTTGTTAAAATGCTCTTGCCCGCTGACCAACGGGGTGTTACCATTCGGCCCACCCATTGCGGTAGGAAAGGTGTTTTGTCATGCCACGCACCATGTGGGCGGCGGGAGCGATGGCCCTGGGGCTGTTGGCTCTGGCCGGTTGTGCCGACAATCCGATGGTGCTACAGGGCCGCGTGGCCCAGTACCAGCAACAGCAGTCTGACCTGCAAAACCAGATCAAACTGTACCAGTCGCGCATTGACATATTGGACCACGACAACCAGCGCAAAGAGGCCCTGTTGGCCCAGCAACAGCAGCAGACCAAGCTGCTGGAAGACCGGCTGACCGCAGTAACCGAGCAACTCCGCAGCACCACCGCCCAATTGGCGCAAATTCAGGGCGAAAAGCACGAACTGGACGGCAAGACCCAGGCCCTCACGGCCAGCTTGCGCCGCCAGGCGGGCGTTTCCATCACGCCCAACAACAGTTTCCTGCAAACGCTGCCGGCGATCCGTTATCCCGACGTCCACGTCCGCCGCGACGGCGACGTCATCCGCATCGAACTGCCCGGCAACCAGCTCTTCGATCCCGGCAGCGCCCGCTTAAGAGCGACGGCCAGCAACATGATCGCCGACGTGGCCGCCGAGATCCGCCGCACCTATCCCGATCAGCTCTTGGGGATCGAGGGCTATACGGACACCGATCCGCTGACGGGCGGCCAGTACCGCAACAACCACGAGCTATCCGCCGCCAGGGCGCTGGCCGTCTACGAAGTGCTGGTCAACGGGCAGCATTTCCGGCCCGATCAGCTTTTTGTTGTGGGTCACGGCCCAAATCACCCGGTGGTGTCCAATGGCACGCTGGCCGGCAAGCAACGGAACCGCCGCGTGGAACTGGTGATCTATCCGGACCGGGTGGCGCAATAGGGCAGATGCTGCGACGATGAGGCCCGGCTTGCGGATGCGGATACGCCGCCTCATCCTCATGGCGCTGGAACGCAAGGGCCTGCATATTCTTCGGCAAGTTTACTCCGGAATCTCACCATAGCGCGGGACCGCGGTTCGGCTTCCATGCGACGGGTTTTCCCAAGTCGAGTGGTCGCCGCCTTCACGCACGAACCGGCACCCGTGCCGGACCAAATGTTCCAGCAAGTCTCGTGTCTTTGAGGGCACGAGTTCGCATTACGCCGCCAGCGCTTCCTTGCCCGAAGATTCCTCCTGCACTTCCGCTTCGCCAGCCGCAGTGAACCATCGAAAGGCCCGTTCCAACTGGTCGGGCCAGGTTATGCCGTCGAACGTGTGGACGGCATTTTTATAGAGATGGCGGCGGAGATCCGCGTCGTTGCGGAGTCGCGCATAAGCCTCCAGGATCTGGTGCGGCAAGGGATCGACCAGCAGGCAGTTGTAGCCGTCTTTCAGGGCCCAGGCCGTGTAGGGATCGCGCCGGGCGATGGGAATCGATCCGCAGGACATGGCCTGCAAAGGGATGTAGGAAGGGTGCGGCGTGAACATGAAGCTGATCAGGCTGCCGCAGGAGCGATACATTTCGCCGGTTGCCCGGTAGTCCATGTAGGGCAGGAACTGGCCGCGGAGTCCCGATTGGGCGTATGCCTTGGAATGCCCGGCCACGTAGACTGCTGAGTCGCGATAGGCCTGCTGGATCAGGTTCAATCCGTGGATGCCAAGGCTGAAGCCGTTGCGCGGCACCTCGGGCCGCCCGTAAAAGAACATCCGCCGCAGGTCGGGCAGCTCCTCGCCGTCGCGCGGATAGAAAACGTCGTGGTCGATGCCCGGTTGGAAGGCGTAGCCGCTCATGGCATGGTCGCGGGTCACGGCGTCGCGGAGACCGGGCGTGTTGAAGAGACCGAGAAAGCCAAAATCGTACGTCAGGTCGGCCAGGGCCGATTCGATGCTGCCCGGATAGAACTGCGTCTCGTAGTCCTGCACCAGGTACAGCTTGGATTTCGTGCGGTGGTACTGCAGGAGAATGTAGGCTGTGTTCCAAAGCGTGGCCACGGCCATGTCGCTCTCGGGGAGGTCGTCGGGCCGCAGCGGCTTCTGGTAGGGGTTGAGCACGACTTTCAGCCGCGGCTCGGCGCCGAAGACCTTGAAGACCTCCATTCGCACCTGCTCGGCCGATTGGTGGACGTGCCCGTTGTAGATATAGACAGTGCTCTCGGCGCCGCGCCGGGCGAAGTGATGGGCGAAGCGGAGGATCGTGTTCGGTCCGCCATTGTGAACGCTGAGAAAATCGGGCATTACCCACAATACCCGCCGCGGCGGACGCGGATTGGCCGTCCAGGCCTCGTTCATCTCCTGCGTGCGGGCAATGTGCTCGGCGATGTCGGGCTGCCGCTCCATGGCCCAAAGGATGTCGGTCGGATAAAAAGGGCCCGGCGAAGGCGGACCGACGCGGTCGGCGATGTACTGTACCGTCCTCTGAATCCCCGCCTTGATGCCAAACCGCCCCATGTAGCGACGGAGCTTCCGTAGATAATCAATGGCTAGCATGGATCTTCCTTTCACAATGCAATGCATGGGCCAGGGCCTCGCGGACGCGCCACGTCCGAGAACTTCGGATCAAACCGAGTTCGTAATTTGTTTGGTTCAAACGGGCCTCCAGTGGCGGAATCGTGGCCACGATTTCCCGTAAGGCGTTGATTTCATGCCACCGCGCATTGGCCATTTCCCAGGCGGCGTCCCGCTCCGCTCGGGCCACGTCGCGCTCCTGGCAACGCAGGTCGCGCTGCTGTCGCTGCGTGGTCTCCCGCATGGCGGCGTCGGCCAAGAGTCGCCGATGGTTTTCGACGGGGGGCGGATGCGAGGGCGGCCCGGTTAGGGCCTCGAAGGCCGCTTGCGCCGGATGATCGACAACCGCGGCCTCGTGGTGGCGGCAACTGGCGTCGTAGGATTCTGCAAAGGCATCGTCCGACCAGTCGAGCCCACACAGTTCACTGGCCTGCTGCACCTGGCAGCGGTAAGCCTCAGGGTCGAATTGCACGGTGGCCTGGGGGCCGGCCCAGCGATCGCGAATCTCCCGCATGCGGCGGAAATGCACGGCTATGACGTCCAGGGCCTCGGCATAGTCGCGATATCCCTGCGAGCGGCGGAAGATACTCATCGCGATTTCGTGCGGTGCGCGAAGCAGCAATAGCGGAACCACCCTCAAAGCGGGCATGCCGGCAAAGACTCGCTGCCAAAACGGCCACGCCAGTACCGTTCGCGGGTCCTTGAATCCGCAAATGGCGCCCGATTCCATTAGCTGCCCGACGAGGTCGCGACCGCGGGCGACGTCGTCCTCCGCAATCGCATCTTCGGAGGCCCAGCGGCCGTCGTTTCGGCGGTAACGCTCGAGGGTCTCGGGGTCGTCCGGCAGATCGCCTTCGAAGCCGAAGTGCCGCAATTGGATTTCCCGGTTCAGGAGCACGAACGGCTGGGCCTCAAAATGGCCGTACTTGTTCGATTCGTTGGTTTCGCCCAGGTCGAAAGGACCCAGCGACATGCCCAGACGCTGCAACAATCGAGCGGTGAGGCTCGATCCGCAACGGTGCATGCAAAGCATGACGACAAGCGTCTTTTCCTTACACATATCCGCCCTCCTTGGCTATAACCTACGAAAATATGCCATTTTCACCACGGCGTCAAGTTCAAGTTGATTCACACGCCGGACAGTGTTTATACTTCTCCCATGCCAGATGTCTCCCCCCGAGTCGTAGCCTTCTTGCCCAGGTTCTGCCCTTCGACCTGGATTTACATCGTTAAGCCCCTGGTGGCCCTCCACGAGACGGGTCGGGTCCGGGCAAGGATCACGTTGGAGAGCATGGCATCGCCCCGCGATGTGCTGGGGGCCGACCTCGTGGCGTTTTGCCGCAATCTCCGGCCCGAGCGCAGCGAACTGCTCCGGGCTGCGGTCGCGGCCGGCCTGCCGGTGATCTACGATTTGGACGACAATTTCTTTGAAATTCCTCTGGACACCGATACCGGCCGCGACTACGCCCAGCCCGATCAACTGGCCATGCTCACGGAATACTTGACGGCGGCCAGCCTGGTGCGGGTTTACTCGCGTCCGTTGTTAGAACACGTCCAGCGACTGAATCCTCGCGTGGAATGGATTGCCGGCGCGGTGGACCTCCGCCAGGTCAAGCCGCCTGCGCGAAGGCCCGACGGACCGCTGAAGCTGGTTTACGCGACCAGCCGGCTCGACGATTCACTGGCGGGAATATTCCTGCCCGCCGTGCAGCGATTGATGAGCGATTCAGGGCCGCAGATCGAAGTCCATTTTTGGGGGCCACGGCCGCCGGCCGACCTGCCCGCCGCACGTCATCACGCCGTTGTACACGATTACGATCGTTTCCTCCGCCGTTTTTCCGCCTCCGGCTTCGACATCGGCTTGGCGCCCTTGCCGGACGACCTGCTCCATCGCTCCAAGTCGAACACCAAGTTTCGCGAGTACGGGGCCTGCGGAATCGCCGGCATTTATTCGGACGTCGATGTCTATTCCGATTGCGTGCGGCAGGGCGAGACGGGCTTGCTGGTGTCCAACGACAGCGAGGCCTGGTATCGCGCCATGCGGCAACTCGTCGATGACGCTCAACTCCGCCATACTATCCAGCAGCAGGCCCGCCGGGAGATTGAGAATCGATACTCGCAGGAGATCTTCGCGGCGGTCTTCCTCCGTCAGATCGAGCGACTCGTGGACGGAGGGCGGCGGTCCCAGGCGGCCCAAGTCGATGGGCAGCGATTCAGGAAACAAGAGCGGCGATCCAGCGGTCTTTTTGGGCCGCTTCCGCGCGGGCTCGAGCATCTCCGCCGTCATGGCTGGGCCCGCTGCTGGAATTCACTCCGTTGGATGGGCTCCAGCGGTTGGAGCATGGCACGACTGCAATGGCGACTACGAAAGTGAATAGAATAACAGGTTTTCCCTATGGCCAATCTCCCTGACTGGCACGACAGCCCGTTTTTGCGGGCCGCACGACGCCAGCCCGTCGATAACATTCCCGTCTGGCTCATGCGGCAGGCTGGGAGGTACCTGCCCGAGTATCGCGAGCTGCGATCCAAGGTGAGTTTTCTCGGGCTCTGCAAAGACCCCGCCTTATGTGCCGAGGTGATGATTAGGACCGTCCAGCGCTTGGGTGTCGACGCGGCGATCCTGTTTTCCGATCTGCTGTTGATTCTCGAGCCGATGGGGTTGGGGCTGGACTTTCCGACCGGCGAGGGCCCTGTGCTGGGCAATCCGATCCGCACGCCCGCCGACGTGGATCGCCTGCGGGAATTAGAGAGCATGGACTGCCTGTCATTCGTCGTCGAGGCCGTCCGGCAGACTCGCGCTGGCCTGCCGCCGCACGTGCCGCTGATCGGTTTCGGAGGGGCGCCCTTCACGCTGGCGGCCTATGCCGTCGAGGGCGGATCGAGCCGAGACTACCGAACCACTAAGACGCTCATGTACAGCGACGCCGCGGCGTGGGACGTCCTCATGGGCCGGATCGCCCGCAGCGTGGCCTTGTACCTCAACGCCCAGATCGATGCGGGGGCCCAGGCCGTTCAGCTCTTCGACAGTTGGGTGGGCTGCTTGGGGACAGACGACTACCGCCGCTATGTGCTGCCCTACAGCCGTGCGGTGATCGAGCGGATCCGTCCCGGCGTGCCGGTGATCCATTTCGCCACGGGCAACCCCGCTTTGACGACCCTGCTAAGCGAGGCAGGCGGTGACGTGATTGGCGTCGATTGGCGTCTGCGCCTGGACGAGGCGGGCCGCAGCGTGCGTGCGGAGCAGGGCCTGCAGGGAAATCTCGACCCGGCAGTGCTCTTCGCACCCAGGGAAGAGGTTTGCCGCCATGTGGACAAAATGCTGTCGCAGGCCGCATCGCGCCCGGGCTATATCGCCAACCTCGGCCACGGAGTCCTCCCTCATACCCCGCTGGACAACGTTCTGGCCATGATTGATACGGTCCATGCTTGGAAAGCGAATGGACCCGCGCACGCCTGATGTATAAAAGCCGTAGGGTGCGCCTGCACGCCTGCGCTCGCTCCACGATCCGGCCCCCTTCGGCCCATTTTTGTCAAACGCTCTAGTGCTTTGTCAGATCTTGATTTTCGGGTTCGGCCTGTTCTCAAAGCCGGTGAATTTCACACGATTTGAAAGCGCGCCACCCGAACTTTTGGCTTTGACAGAGCACTAGTGGGAATAGAGCACTAGTGGGAATACGGTGGAAATCCACCGAAGTCCCAGGAGCTGCGTGGCGCGACACTCCAGCCGCCGCTGGAATACGTGCTCGCCGCCGGTGCGCTAACTACCGGCTTGGCCACGGTGTAGACCGTCGGCGCAGCGCGCACAACAGCGGCTTGGGCTGCCGGGGCGATCGCCGTGGCGGGTGCTGGAGTTACGGCGGGCGGCGCGTAGGTCGGATAATAGTAGTAGGTGTAGCCTGTCCGCCACTGCCGGAACAGCCCGGCCTGACTAGTCGCTACCAGGGTCAGAACGATAGAAAGGCCCAAAAGGGCTCGTAAACTGAAGCTCGCATATCGGTTCATTGACAAAGCCTCCTTCGTCATGGATTATTGACATGAAAAGCTGCTAATAAACGATTATTCGGGTCTCTCCTTGACGAGTCAAATGGATTTCTGCCGGCGACCGCGTCTTACAGCCCCACGGTAGCGTGGCAACGCGGTGGAGCCAGGCCCGTCAAATCGTGCTAAACTATCTTGAGGGCCGCGCTGCACATCTGCATGCGGGCGGCGATCCCCTGCCTCGACAAGGACTGGGCCTATGTACCGAATTTCCGCTTGCTTTTGCCTTTTTTTCGTCACCATCCCCGTCTCCATCTGGGCGGAATCACCTGCAGGATCGGTCATAGCCGCCAAGGTGGGCGACGACCCGGTCGAAGTGAGCGAGGTCCAGACTCTGTTGGACGAGGTCTTCCAGGGCAAAAAGCCGCCGACCGGCGACCTCTTGGCAATGGCCCGAGCCCAGGTGCTGGAAGAGATCGTTACTCGCCGCTTAGTCGTGGCCTACGCCCGGCGGACGGGCGATGCCCCCAGCGACGAGGAGTTGGCCAAGGCCATTAAGGAGCGGCAGACCCGCCTGGCTGCACAAGGCGGCAAGGCTTCCGGCGGGTCCAAGGCCGAAGCAATCACGCCAGCGGAATTAGAGCGACAGGTGCTCTGGCGCCTGGTGTGGGATCGCTACCTGTCCAAGTACCGCACAGCCCAACGGCGCGAGGCATGGTTCAATCGCCACCATCGCGATCTGGACGGCACGGTCCTAATTGTCAGCCACATTCTGCTCCGCCCAACCGCGGCGGCCGACGACAAGGGGCTTGCGGCCTTGCTGAAGCAAGCCGAGTCGATCCGCGAGGAGATCGAATCGGGCAAGCTCGATTTTGCGGCGGCGGCGGAAAAGTACTCGGCCGGTCCCAGCGGCAAGCTGGGCGGCAAGTTGGGCAAGATCAACCGTCATGGTCCGATGGAAGAATCGTTTTCCCGCGCGGCTTTCCAATTGAACTCCGGTGAGATCAGTCCGCCGGTGGTTTCACATTTCGGCGTGCACCTGATCCGCTGCGACGCGGTGGTGCCCGGCACCAAGACGCTCGCCGACCTCACCGCGCAGATCGACGAGGCATTGGCCAAGGAGCTACTTGAGAAGATCTCCAAATTGGAGCGGCAGCGGACGCCGGTGAAATACACTTCCGCCTGGCCGCACTTCAAGCCGGGGACGCGGGAGCTAGACAAATAACAAATGAACTGAGGCGTCAGTCCCACCACCAGCGGTCAGTCTGTGGTTTGGCCTTGCCCAACCGCTCGCCCTGAAGCTGCGGAGAACCTTCCACGTGCATCGCTTGCCGGCTGACTAGCTCGCCGGGCTTGACGACCACACCGCCGCTGACGCCCGCGATGAATCGCCCACGGTCGGCCACGCGGCAGTTGACGATCGCGTCGACTTCCTTTGGCGGCTCGCCTAACTCGACGGCAAACGCCTGGGGATTGCCGAAATAGGCCATGTGCCAATCGGCCTTGTCGGTGAGGCCTTCCTCGCGGATCAACGAGGCCGCCAGGGCCAGGTCGCAGAGATTCCGCAATTCGGCGTAGACCGGGTACTTCGCGCAGAGTTCGTCGAAATGCTGGGTGAAGCTGGCAGTAAAACGGCGATTTAGCGGCTCCGATTCGCCCGTATGGACCCGCTGGCCCTGGGCGGTAACGTGCTCGTTCTCGCTCTCGACCTTCACACCCTGGCCGCGGATGTTGAAGGCCAGGTGGTCTTGCGAAGTTTCGATGGCGTCGTAATTCAACGTGAACCACCAGCGGAGCACACCCATGTCGCTGGGCGGCGCGCCCTTGATGAGATTCAAGTAGCTCGTCACGCCCGGCACGCCTTCTTCCAGTCCCATGCCCACGAGCTTCATGCGATAGTCGGCTTCGACCAGCGTCCGCGCCGCGCGGGTGCGGGGATCCAGTCCGCCGAAGACCTCGATGTCTTCCTTGCCCACCGCCGCACGGAACTGCTCGCACCAGGCTTTGCGGGCGGCGTCGCCCGGCGGAACCCGCCGGACCGACCACTTCTGGAGAAAGGCCACAGCGGTTTTGAGGTTTTCCTGCCGCGGGTTGATCATGCAACCGAACTCGGCATTGCGGCCGCTCATCATCTGGCGGAAGATCACCACCAAGTCGTCGAGACGCACGACGGGGTCACCGGTCTCGCAAGAGACGACGCGGTTCTCGCCACCCTCGACCCAGTCGCCCGCCGGTCCGGCGATGACGAGGTCGCGCGACTGGGGATAGACGAAGACATACTCGATCCGCCGCAACCCGGCCAGATAGCGCATCGTATCGTCGATGCCCTGGCCCATCGCCTCATTGAGTTGGATTTCTTTTTCCAGGCGGCTTAGGGAAATCATCCGCAGGGGAGAACTTTGCCGCGCATTGTCCTGACCGACGTGCTGACTGCTGGAATTCCGCAGGGCGGCGAGGTCTCCGCTACGGGCCTCTTTCATCAAGGGCAGCAACACACCCTGGGGATCGACCCAAACGCCGGTGGGAAAGTGCGAAATAGTGCCCGTGCCGCCATTGTCGGCCCAGGTCTTGGTGGCGATGGTGTTGGTGATCAAGTCTTCCAGCGGTTGAAAGTTGGCCTGCTGGGCGCCTTGGCCGTTCTGACCACCTGCACCGGCGCCGGCACCGCCAGCACCCACTCCGGCCAGGATATGGGCGCGGAGCCGATCGTCACCGATGCGGGCGACGGTTTGCACGGCGGCCGCGGGGTCACCGGCCTGGGCCTGGGCGTCGGCCACCTGGGCCAGCAACGCGTCACGCTGCTGGGGATTGGCCGCCTGCTGGGCAGCATTAACGGCGGGGGCGAACTCGCCCGCCGCCAACTGGGCCTGAATGCCCGCGTCGGGCTCGTCCGCCCGGGAAACCGCGACGATCGACCCGAAAAGGCCGACGGCCGCCAAGAGCAACACTGCCCGACTGAATCCTCTGACTGTTCCGATTCGAGACATACTTTGGCTCCTACGCTAGGACTGGCCCCTAATAAACCCTATCACCACTATTGATAGAAAAACGGAAAAAAGCAAGCGCCGAACTCGGAATTCATGAACAACACGAAAGAGGGGTTAGGGCATTTTGATCCCCCGTAGCTCGTAGGGAAACTCCTTGGTCACCACCAGCCCCGGGGTCTTGTAGACAAACACCGCGTCCTTGGGTAATTCCGGCATGGCGAAGACATACCCCATGCCGATCTCGTTCTTGGTCCGCAGGGTAGTTTCCATGGAATCGGGCTCGATTTGCTTGCCGGCCGCGTCCAGAAGACAGGCCTCGTTCTGCAGGACCCAGTTGCGGTGCGATTCCAGCGAATCGCTGGCGTCGTCGAAGCGGAGCCGCACGAAGACTTCCCAAGAGTCGCCGTTCTTGCGGACTTCGTCGATCGAGACCGTCGCTGCCGCAATCCGCTTTTCCTGTTTGCCCTTTAAGAGGTTTTCAAAACGAAACGTCTCCACCCTGCCCAGCATCATCGCCCGCAACGTGCCTTTGAGCGAGGCGATTTCTTTGAGCGGACGCTCGGGCATGGCCAGTGCGACTTCCATTTCCACGGCAGAGCTGCCCGGGCGGGGCAACGCCTCTTTTTCCGCCTGGGGATCTTGCACGGCCAGACTGCCGCCGCTGGGATCGAGTACCGCAAGGTCGGCCATCCGCTGCTTGATGGCGATCGGCTGTAGCCGCGGCTCCCAGGCCACTTCGAGCGCGATTTGCAAGACTGGCGGCGTCGAACTCCGCAGCTCCCGCCGCGCGAGTACGGAAACTGGCTCGATCCGCAGCGCGGCTTGGATTGCGGCCCTGCCCGATCGCGGCAAGTCGTTTGGCCCGCGAGGAACGATTTGCAAGGCGTGCGGTTGCTGCCCGTAGGGATAGATCGACAACTGGGCCTGGTCGAGCACCGTGTCGAGGGCGGTCCAGAACGGCGTCTTGTTGAACTGCACGTCGATCTCCGGATCGGGAATCGCGACGCCCGCTGGCCGCGGCAGGTCGGCGATCAAATTGCCGGTCTGGTCGTGCATTTCGGCAAGCAGCTTCGAGACCTTGAAGCGTCCCTTGAGAGTGACCGTGGAGGCTTCGAGGCTCTTGGCGGCCTGGGACTCTTGCACGGTTTTGCGAATCCGCCGCAGGGCGGCGGCAACGGCGTCATCCTGTTGCGACTCCGGAGATGGCAGACTGTCGAGGATCGCCGGGCCGAACTCGATCAATTGCTTTTCGGCCTCCGCGCGCTGGCTGGCCGTATCCGCACCCAGTTTATGGACGAGACGCAGCACATCGGTCTTTGAGGGCAAATCGCCGGCGGGTCGGGCGGCCAGAAGACAACTGAGGAGTAGGCAGGTAAACATGGTTGCGGAGCCGTTCCGAAGCGGCTTTTATTGTGAAGCCGAACGAGAATAACTGTCGGGCGGATTGCATTCCGCCTTTTTGTCCAGACGGATTGGAAATCCGTCCTACGGTGGCGCTCCCTGCAAAAACTGGAAAGCCGCTCCGCGGCATGCGGAAAGCCGGAATGAATTTCCGCACTCCTGATACCTATTATAATCGCTAGCTCAAAGCGGTGATAAACCCCTCAATTCAAAGAGCGATTAAAAATTCGGCGTGGGCGGGCGGTACTCGCTGAAATCGATCGAACGGAACCACTCGATCGTCTTCGACAGCCCTTCGCGAAGGGGAATCGTCGGCTGCCAGTCCAAATGTCTCTGCGCCAGCGCGATGTCGGGCCGCCGCTGCGTGGGATCGTCCGCCGGCAGGGGGCGAGTGACCAGTTTCGCCTTCGCCCCCGTGAGCTCGATCACGATATCTGCCAGCTCGCGGATCGTGAACTCCTCCGGGTTGCCCAGGTTCACCGGCCCGCAAAGATCGTCCGGGGCGTTCATCATGCGAATTAGGCCCTCGACCAGGTCGTCGCGGTAGCAGAACGAGCGGGTCTGGCGGCCGTCGCCGAAGATGGTGATATCCTCGCCCTCCAGCGCCTGGCGGATGAAATTCGAGATCACGCGGCCGTCGTAGGGGTGCATCCGCGGTCCGTAAGTGTTGAAAATCCGCACGATCCGCACATTGACGCCGTTGGCGCGGTGGTAGTCCATGAAGAGCGTCTCCGCCGCCCTCTTGCCCTCGTCGTAACAGGCTCGTGGCCCAATCGGATTGACACTGCCGCGGTAGCTTTCCGGCTGGGGATGGACTTGCGGGTCGCCATAGACCTCGCTGGTCGAGGCCTGCAAGACTTTGGCTCTGCAACGCTTGGCCATGCCCAGCACGTGGATGGCACCCAGCACCGAGGTCTTCATGGTCTTGATGGGATTGTACTGGTAATGGCCCGGCGCAGCCGGACAAGCCAGATTGTAGATCTCGTCGACCTCCAGCCAGATGGGCAGCGTGAGATCGTGGCGCACGAGCTCGAAATTGGTCCGCCCCAGCAGGTGCCCGACGTTCGTCTTCTGGCTGGTGAAGAAGTTGTCCAGGCAGATTACGTCGTGACCGTCGTCCACCAGCCGCTCGCAAAGGTGCGAGCCGAGAAAGCCGGCCCCGCCGGTCACCAGGATGCGTTTGATGGTTGCCATGAATTTAGAACCCCCAACGCAACCGGACTTGCTCGGATGGTTTCGGGGGGGCAAAACAGGGTTGTGTTAAGGGTTCTTAGCCCGGCTGAATCATCTTCCAGGGATCGAGGGCCTTCTCCAGCACGTCGTCAGGAAGGATCTTCTTTTCGCGGCATAGCTCGCGGACCGTCTTGCCCGTGGCAATCGATTCCTTGGCCAGCTTGGCCGCCTGCTCGTAGCCGATGTAGGGGTTCAAGCCGGTAGCCATCGCCGGGCTGCGCTCGACCTCGCTGTTGCAGGTCTCGACATTGGCCGTCATGCCGGTCAGGCAGCGGCGGCTGAAGGCGGCGGTCGCACCGCTCAAAAGACGGATGCTCTCCAACGAGACGTGGCCCATCACCGGCATCATCACGTTCAACTGGAATTGGCTGCCGGCCGTCCCGCAGAGGGCGATCGCGGCGTCGTTGCCGATCACCCGCGCGGCCGCCTGCATCAGGCTTTCAGACATCACCGGGTTGACCTTGCCCGGCATGATCGAGCTGCCCGGCTGGAGGTCGGGCAGGGCGATCTCGTGGAAGCCCGTCTGCGGCCCGGAACTGAGCCAGCGAACGTTGTTGGCCACGGTGAAGAGCGTGGCGGCGATGGTGCGGATCTGCCCATGGCACTCGACCAGGCCGTCGCGCTGGGCGTTGGCCTCGAAGTGGTCTACCGCCTCAATAAAGGGAATTCCGGTCTCCCTGGCCAGGATCTCGCAGACCCGCCGGGCGAACTGCGGATGGGTGTTGATGCCGCTGCCGACGGCCGTTCCGCCGACGGGCAATTCGAGGATCGATTCCAGGGCCAGGCCGGCCCGGCCGACGGAGCGGTCCAGTTGCCGGGCCATGCCGCCGATTTCTTGCCCCAGCGCCAGCGGCGTGGCGTCGATCAGGTGCGTGCGGCCGATCTTGAGTACCTTCTCCCATTCCTTGGCCTTGGCGGCCAGCGCCGCCCCGCACTCGTGCAAGGCGGGCAGAAATGCATTGCGGATCGCCAAGGCCACGGCCACGTGGATCGTCGTGGGGAACATGTCGTTGGTGCTCTGCCCCATGTTCACGTGGTCATTGGGATGGATCGACTTCTTGGCGTCGAAACGATCACCGCCGGCCAGTTCTATGGCCCGATTGGCGATCACCTCGTTGACGTTCATGTTGGTCGAGGTTCCCGAGCCGGTCTGGTAGACATCGACGGGGAACTGGTCGTCGAGCTTGCCGGCGGCAACCTCGCGGGCGGCTGCCAGCAGGGCCTCGACCTGCGGATCGTCGAGCGGGTTTTTGCCGCTGCCGGTGAGCTTGCCCAGATCGCGGTTGGCGACGGCGGCGGCCCACTTGACCAGGCCGAAAGCATGGATCAACTCGGGCGGCATGGTCTGGCCGGAAATGGGAAAATTCTCCACCGCACGCTGGGTCTGGGCACCAAAATAGGCCCGCGCCGGCAGGCGGACTTCGCCCAAGGTGTCGTACTCAACGCGGAAATCGGTCATGTGGCGGATCCTGGCAAAAGGGAACAGGTTTTCCAGGTCCGAAGTATATGAAATGCGGCCGCGGCCGTCAATGAAGTCGGGAACTTATCACCGTGGCGGAAAGTTCCTCATGTGGGCCGGAGAAACCTTGCGCAGTTCGGAACTCCGCATACTTGTTCAAGCCTGCGCTGTTGATTCCCCGTACCTGTTTGGCCGCTACAACACCATGCGGATGTGACGGTGCCCTTGCAATGCCGCGAAGATGGCGTTGCGGTGGTCTTCGCTATCCACGGTGACGACCAGCAGCAGCGAGCAGTAGAGGCCGTTGCGGCTGACGCGGGAGAAGCTCACCTCGTGCCGGTGACCGGCC
Source organism: uncultured Planctomycetia bacterium (assembly GCA_963709175.1). Taxonomy (GTDB): domain Bacteria; phylum Planctomycetota; class Planctomycetia; order Pirellulales; family Thermoguttaceae; genus JANXQG01. The sequence goes on along the minus strand of CAVPVK010000013.1, from coordinate 117,461 downwards.
ATGATCTCGGCGATAGCCTCTCGCATAGAGTCCTCGTCCCAGCCAATGGCCTTGTACTCCCATTGGCAGGGGTAAACGATGAGCGGACGCCCTTCAACGAATCTTGGTTCCAAGCAATCACTCCCGGAGTTTCTTTATTATATCGCGGCTATTGCCGTCCCGATGGACTTTTTAGGACCAATGGCTAGAATTGCGGGTCGTCTTGGAAAAAACTGTCAAATGGGAGAATCGACCATGTCGCTGAAGAACCACATTCGTTGGCAAATCGAGCAATGCCATTGGATCACTATGGGTTACGTCCAGGATCTGACAGATACGGAGATCCTCTTGCGGGCTGTCCCCGGCATGAACCATATTGCCTGGCAGTTAGGGCACCTCATCAGCAGTTCGAAGAGGATGCTCGGCGACCTGGGGCAGCCGACCCCGGAATTGCCGCCAGGGTTTGACGAGAAGCATAAAAAAGAAGCTGCCTGCTCGGACGACCCTTTGAAGTTCGCCACCAAGGACGTCTATATGGACCTGGCGGCGAAGACCAAGACCGCGACGTTGGCGGCCCTGGATGCTATTCCGGAAAGCAAGTTCGACGATCCGGGCCCGGAGTCGATGCGGGACTATGCCCCTACGGTCGCCGCCGTGCTGACCATGCTGGGCACGCACTGGCTGATGCATGCCGGGCAATTCGTCGCAGTCCGCCGCAAACTCGGCAAGCCGGCAATGTTTTGATAATCTAGGCTGACTTTGTCGAGAATACCGAATTTTCTTGTTATTCCGATTATACCGAGCCGATACCCTCGATAAGTCCGGCACAAAGCGCCTGACTTACGGCATTTACCAACCAAATTCAAGCGCATCGTTTGGCGGATCTAAGGGGGAGTTATGGCTAGGATCGGTTTCTTTTTGATCTCGTGTTGCTTGCTGATCGTTCCTGCGGCGCGGGGGCAGTTCGCCGCTTACGCCGAGCAAGGCGCGGCCGGTCCCTATGGTGGTCCAGCCGTGGTACCGGTCGCCTATCAGCAACCGGCGACCATGCAAGCGGGGCCCATGCAAGGGGAGCAGATGCCGGCGGGGCCGATGCAAGTGGCGCCAGCGGGCGTCTCGCCGATGTCGGCGGCCGGCGGGCCGGGGTGCGAGATGTGCTGCGGTTGTGACGGCGGCAGTCCGCAATGGGAGGCCTTTGGCGATTTCCTGTACATGCGTCCGCGAGACGCCAACGTGGCCTATGGCGTTCTCTTCAACAGCGCTGACGCCACCCACAGCCAGATCGAGAATCCGCCCTACTCCGGCATCCCCACGCTTTCGCTTGCGCCGGCCGCAACGGCCAGCATCGACTACCATCCCGGTTTTCGCGTCGGCTTCGCCAAGGCCCTCGATGAGTGCAACTCCGTGGTAGCGACCTTCACGCACTGGGAGGGCGAGGACGAAAGCAGCCTGACCGCGGGACTGCCCGGCCTGGTTCGCTCCCTGGTCTCGCAACCGGCCGTCTTCACCTCCAATGAGGAAGACGACTTCCTACAGGCTAATTCCACCTACCAGATGATCTACAATCTGGCCGACGTCGATTTCCGCTGGACCTATTCTCATCAAAACGAGACCCGTTTGAACCTGTTGGCGGGCATTCGCTACGCCTCGCTCGATCAACGGCTGGATGTCGGAGGCCCGACGCAATTGGACGTGCAGAACATCCACAGCCAGATCAACTTTGAGGGCGGCGGCCTCCGCGTCGGTTTCGAGGCCCAGCGCCGCACGCCCCTGGGGCTGGTGTTCTACGGCCGCACGACTGCCAGCGTCGTGGCCGGCACCTTCCGCTGCGCCTACACGCAATCCAGCGCCAACAACGGCGTCGAAGCCGAGAGCGGTTTTCCAGCCGACCGCGTGGTGCCGATGCTCGACGCCGAGCTGGGCATCGGCCTGTCGCTGTTCAACGACAAGCTGCGGCTCACGTCTGGCTATTCGTTCAGCGGCTGGTTCAACGTGGTCCGCAGCGACGAATTCATCGGCGCCGTGCAGACCAACAACTTCAGCGGCATGAGCAACACCTTGACCTTCGACGGTTTTGTTTCTCGCGTCGAGTTGCAGTTCTAGCGCAATGAACGCCATCTGCCTGGTCATCGATCGCTTGCACCGCGGGTTCTTGGGGGCCTACGGCAACACCTGGATCGAGACGCCCGCCTTCGACCGATTGGCCGCGGAGTCGGTCGTCTTCGACCAGGTGCTTATTGATAGCCCGCGATTGGGACCGCTCTACCGTTCCTTCTGGCAGGGGTGGCACGCGCTGGCCCCCGAAATCAATGATCGGGCCGCCCTGCCGGCCTTGCTTCGCGAGGCGGGCGTGCATTGCACGCTCATGAGCGACGACCGAGCGGTCATCGAGCATCCGCTGGCCATCGAGTTCGACGACTGCGTCCAGATCGATCCGCCCTGGCAGTCCCAGATGGCCGCGGAAGGTGCTTATGAGGAAACTCACCTTGCGCGCTGCTTCTTGCAGATCGTCGAATGGGTGCAAACGGCGCAGCGACCGTTTTTCCTTTGGTGCCATCTCGGCAGCCTGGGAACCACCTGGGACGCACCCTTGGAATGCCGCGAGCGCTACTGGGACGAGAGCGACCCGCCCTTGCTGTCCACGGCCGACGTGCCCGACCGCATGCTCAAACCCGGCTTCGATCCCGACGAGCTGCTGGTCTATACGCAGGCATACGCCGGGCAAGTCGCCTTGCTGGACACCTGCCTGGGCGGGTTCCTGGAGGTGCTGGAAGAGCACCCGGCCGCCCAAAAGACGTTGCTGGCGCTGACCGCCTCGCGGGGATTCCCCATGGGCGAACACCTCCGCCTGGGGCCTTGCGACGAGGCTCTTCATGGCGAACTCTTGCAGACTCCCCTGTTCTTGCGGCTCCCGGACCGCCTAGGCGCAAGCGGCCGCAGTCAGTCGCTGGTCGAACCGGCGGACGTGTGGGCCACGCTGCTGGATCATTGGCGCATCGCTCCGCCGCCATCGCCCACTGGCGTTTCGCTCATGCCGCAGGTGCGTCAGGAGCCGGTGGCCTCGCGCGATCGCCTGGTGGTGGCCGGCCCCGGCAGAGAGCGCGCCATTCGCACCCCGGCCTGGTTTCTCCGCAAGAGTGAACCGCCAGAGCTATACGCCAAGCCCGACGACTTCTGGGAAGTCAATGACGTGGCTGTCCGCTGCCAGGAAGTGGTGGATTGCCTGCTGGACGCCGCCGACCGCTTTGAGCAGGCCGTCTACGGCGGCGTGGTCGCGGAGTTGGCCCCGCTGAGCGGCGTGCTCGTGGAAGGGCTGGAATAGGTCTCAATCAGATTTCAAATCTCAGATTTCTGATTTCAAACTTCAGTAATCCCCGTATCCGCAGTCCATGCCCAGCCGCATCTTCAATTCGTCGAACTGCTGGGCGAACCGATCGCTGGAAGAGTGGACGTGCTCCGCCTCGGTGATGAATTTCATCGAGTCGTCGCGGCGGACTTCGTGGCTGTGATAGATCGACTCGAAGTCAGAAAGCTCGTTGCCATAGACGATCAGCAGCTTGTGTTCGTCGAACTGGATCTCCTGGGGAATGCCCGGATTGAGCACGGCAATGCCAGTGCAACCGTCGTTAACCAGCATTTCCTCGTATTCCCAAAGGATGCTCTTGAGCACGGGAACGTCGATGTGCTCGCGGTAGAGATCGGTGTGCCCCTTTTCCTCGCCGCAGTGGCTGGTCTCGAGCACCACGTCGACAACACCGCCTAATGGATCGAGCAGATCCATGAAGGTGTCCAGCAGATTCTCAGCCGAGACGGCAGCCATGAGCACCGGCACGTTGGCGCGGGTCTGTTCGTCGCGATAAGCGTCGTGGCGGTAGCCCTGGCTGGGAACGACCTGCAAGTCGTACGACGGCCGTACGGCATCGGTCAAGCGAAAGCTGCCATAACGGGCAACACCCAGATGGGCTTCTAACTCCTCTTCGCTGAGGCGTTCGAAGCTGCTGGTGCCAACCGGCATCGAGCCTTCACGGAACACATTTCGGAAAAACTTCTTCAGGAAGCCCATCGACATTCTCTGCAATTGCTTGGCGTTCAATCAATAATGGGAAAATCAAAGGGGAGGTCGGCCAAGTAGAAGCTGGGAGGTTTCCACAAAATCTTAGGTCAAAGTTTGACGCGTTCGGTTTGCCGGTCCATCACTTTTCTCATTCTACGTGCGGTGAGGCGATAAAGGCGGAAATCTTCTTCTTTTCGTCTCTCCGGCTCCAGCCGCGGCCTTGGGCGGCCCGAAAAGTCGGAATTCTCGCTCGTTTACCCGTATTCGGGGAGGGGTTCCTGGATAGGGTACATTGTATTCCGCACACTCCGTGTGCTGGGGACGGCATACGGGCTGTGCCCGAATATCGCCTCAAAACTGGTCTCTAACCGCGTCAAACACGCCTTAGTACATGGAAGTCTACCACGCAAAAACCGCCGTCAACCGGGGCCGCGCCGCGGCAGCCGAAAATTCGCGATACGCCAGGCTGACGGTGCCTCTTGGCGAATCCGTAACGGCGGCCACAACCAATCCCCAGCCCGCTCGTAGTGCCAGGGTCAGCCGGAATTGCCCGCCGATTCCGGCTAAAGGCGGGACTACGAACACCGCCGCAAGGTGATAAACTAGATACGTACCGACTAACCCGATCATCCTAATCAACAATCATGACTAAACATTCCGCCGCTCGACGTTTTTCACTGCCAATGTGGGCCGGGGCAGTGGCCGCCGCGTTTCTGCCCTGCGCACCGCCGCAGGCCCATGCCCGGCTGACCGAGTTTGACGCCTGGGACATAGTCCAGATCAATGGCCAGCGGGTGGGCCATGCGCATACAATCGTGCGCCTGGTCGATGAGTCGGGCCGGCGCGTAGCCAGGGTGCAGCAAGTAACCCAATTGAGCCTGGAGCGCTTCGGGCAGGAAACCCGCATGGAAGTCGACTATAGCGACCGTGAAACCGTGGACGTGCGCTATTGGACTTCGAACTGGTGATGAAGCAGGGCGCTACGCCAATGCGGACCACCGGCAAGGTCATCGGCGACCACCTGGAACTGCAAATCGAATCGCAGAACCAGAAGCAGAACCACCGCGTCGCCTGGTCGCCCGGCGCCGGAGGGTTGCTGGGTCCCCAACTGTCGCTGCTGGCCCAGCCCTTGAAGGCCGGCCAACGCCGTACCCTCGAACACCTCGACATGGATAACCGAACGTCCACCACGGAGTTGACGGCCAAGCAGGAAGAGCCGGTTGTCTTGCCGGGCGGCAAGTTCCGCCTCCTCAAAATCGAAGTAATCGATCGCATGGCCGCTGACGCCCAAGGACAGCGAATGGAGATCCAAGGAGCCGTTTGGACCAATGCCGCCGGCGAGGTCCTCAAGGACTGGATCAAGCCAATGAGCATGGAGACTTTCCGCACGACCCGGGAAGTGGCGCTTGCCAAGGCGCCGCTGGCCAAGCTCGATCTGGGCGAGGCCACGCTGGTGAAGGTCGATCGAGCCATCCCCCACGCCCACGACGCCCGTTGGGTGCGATATCGCATCCATATCGACGACGGCGACCCGGTGGCGGCTTTTGTCGCCGGCCCGTCGCAGGAAATCAAACGGATCGACGAACACACGGCGGAGGTGACGGTGAGAGCCGTTCGCCCCACCGGCGACGAGAATCATTCTGCCGCAAAGCCCGCCGCAGCGGACCTGCCCACGGATGCTGATCGGCAGCCCAACAACTTCATCCAGAGCGACGATCCGCTGATCGTGACCCAGGCCAGGCAGGCGGCCGGCGATGAAACCGACCCCTGGAAGCTCGCAGTGGCCTTGGAGGCCTACGTCTACCGGGCCGTGACGATCAAGGATTTTTCGCAAGCCTTGGCCACCGCTTCGGAAGTCGCCCGCAGTCACGAAGGAGATTGCAAGGGTCATGCCGTTTATCTGGCGGCTCTGGCCCGGGCTCGTAAGATCCCTGCCCGCGTGGCCGTGGGGCTGGTTTACATGCCCCAGGCCCGGTCCTTCGGCTACCATATGTGGACTGAGGTTTATATCGCGGGCCGCTGGATCGGCCTGGACGGCACGCTGGCCAAGGGCGGACTTGGCGGAGGACACTTGGAACTCTCCCACAGCCCCTTGGCCGGCGCGGTGGCGTACAACAGTTTCCTTCCCGTGATGCTGGTCGTGGGTCGGCTCAAGGTAGAGGTGCTCGATTGGCAATGAAAATCTACACGAAAACCGGCGACCGCGGAGATACCGGCGTGCCCGGCGGCCGGGTTCCCAAGGACGCCGCCGTCACCGAGGCCTGTGGCACGGTCGATGAATTGAACACGGCCCTCGGTCTGGCCCGTGCCTCGGGGCTGCCCGACGACGTCGATGGCGTCCTGGAGCGCATCCAAAGCCAACTCTTCGACCTGGGGGCCGAAGCGGCCCGGCTGGGGGCGGCAAGCAAGGCCTGCCCGATTGATGCCGCGGCCGTGCGGGCCTTGGAAGACGCCATCGACGGCTTCGACGCGGAGCTCCCGCCGCTACGGAACTTTATATTGCCCGGCGGAGTGCGGGCGGCGGCCGAACTGCACTTCGCCCGAGCGGTATGCCGCCGCGCCGAGCGGCGGTTGATGAGCCTGATGCGCGATTTTCCCAACCTTTCGATGGAAATGTTGATTTACCTCAACCGTCTGAGCGACTTGCTCTTTGTGCTGGCCCGGCTGGTCAACGTGCGGACCGGACGGGCGGAAGCCATCTGGCGACCGCAAAAATCGAGTTCCTGACTGCGATGCATCAAACCGTGCAGACGCACATCCGCACCATCGGCCTGACCGCATGGGTGATATTCGCCGCAGCCCTGCCCGGTCAAGGTCAGTCCATCCCAGTCAACGTCTGGCAACGCCTCGGTCCCGATTACCGGCCTGGCGCGGGCATTTGCGAACACGTGCTGCCCCATCCGAGGCGAGCGGGAGAGTTCCTCGTCGCCGTCCGGCCCTCCGGCCTGTTGCTGACTACCGATGGCGGCGCAGACCTGGCTGCACACGTGCGAAGCCTTCGACAAGGACGTCACCTATGGCCCCAACCCCGAGAGTATCGCGCGGGCACCCTCGAACCCGGAAGTCGTTTATGCCGGCATCGAGCGTTACGGCGTGCGGCGGAGCAACGACGGCGGCCGCACCTGGCGCGACGTGAGTGACACCCTGCCGTCGGGGCGAGCCCACAATGGCGTTTCTGTGGCGGTGCATCCCACCGATCCCATGACCGCCTGGCTCGGCACCGACGGCGGCCTATTCAAGACCACCGACGGCGGTCAGCACTGGCGACGACTGACCGGCGGCCTTCCCCGCGGCGCGGTCAAAAGCGGCAGCGATGTCAGCCAGACGGTCAACATGATTCTCGTCGATCCCCGAGAGCCGCGGCGGCTCTGCTTCGGGTTGTATGCGACGGGGTTGAATGAGCCGGCAGGGGTCTGGCGAAGCGACGACGGCGGCGAGACCTGGCGGTCATCGAGTAGCGGCATCGACAGCGGACGGCAAATCTCGGGTGCGACAACCCTGCAGCGCGACTGGATCATGGCGCTGACCCGCGGCGAATCTCAGCCGGCTTCGTTCCTCGCGGCCACGCCCTTCGCCCTCTATCTCAGCACCGACGGCGCAGCGACATGGAAGAAACTCCCCCGCGCCACTGGTGCCGGCGCGGTGGCCATCGATCCCCGCGATCCCCGCCACCTCTTCGCCGCAGCCGCCGATGGCCGCGTGGAGCACAGCATCGACGGCGGCCAAACCTGGCGCGATCTCAGCGCCGGCCTGCGGCTGGGCCGCGAGCCGGGCGCAACGGTTTGGGACCTCGAATTCGTCGGGCCCGACGGCAAGAAGCAGAAGTTCCAGGCCGTGCCGGGGCGATTTCGCAACCAGGTCGTCTCCTTTGCCTTCGATCCGCGCGACGCCGGCACTATTTACGCCTGCGCCCACGCTGGACTGTACCGGCTGACGTTTCCCACCAACCCTTCCATCGGAGAAAAACCATGAACGTGCGGAGTTTGCTTCTTCTGGTTTGCAGCGCCGGTATGCTGGCCGGTGTTCTGGACAGCCAAGGTGGTGCGTTAGGGGCGGCGGAGGCCGAACCTATTGCGGTGCAGGTCAGCCGGCCGGTCACGCGCGAGGTGACCGACTACGTCGATTTCACCGGCCGGACCCAGGCCGTCAATTCCGTCAACGTGATTCCTCGCGTTAGCGGCTACGTCGTCAAGGCGCCTTTCCGCGAGGGATCGATGGTCAAGCAGGGCGACCTGCTCTTCGAGATCGATCCTCGGCCTTACCGAGGCGCAGGGTGACGTGGCCACGGCGCAAGTGGACGTCTGCCGGGCGCAGATCAAGCTCGCCCAGGCGACGCTGGCCCGCGACGAGCAAAACTCGCGGGCCACGCCGGGCGCGGTCAGTGCCCAGCAATTGGACCAGGATCGTGCCGCGGTGGACATTGCCGAGGCCCAGTTGAAGGCCGCGCAGGCCATGCTGGAGGTTGCGAAGCTCAACCTCGATTTCTGCCGCGTGACCTCGCCCATCGAGGGAGTAGTGAGCCGCGAGCACCTCACGCCCGGCGACCTTGCGGTCCAGGAGCAGACCATGCTGACCAACGTCGTTTCGCTCGATCCCATGTATGCTTACTTCGACGTTGACGAACCGACCGTAATGCGGCTGCGACGGACCATCGGCGCGGGGCAGTTGGGCCACGCGGGCCGGGCCGGTAACTCTCTCGACAAAGTCCCCATGCTCATGGGGCTGCAAGGCGAGGACGGTTTTCCCCACAAGGGCGTGGTGAACTTTATTAATAACCAGGTCAATCCCACGACGGACAGCGTGGTCGTCCGTGGCGTCTTCCCCAATCCCTCGCTCCCCAACGGCAATCGCCTCTTAATGCCCGGCATGTTCGTGCGGATGCGACTGCCGATGGGACAGCCCCACCAGGCGCTCTTGATCAGCGATCGCGCGATCAATTCAGATCAGGGCAAGAAATACGTCTACACGGTCAACGTCCAGGGCCGGATTGAGGTCCGCCACGTCGAGACTGGGCCTCTGCAGAGCGACGGCCTGCGGGTCATCGAAAGCGGTCTGAACGCCGATGACCGAGTGGTGGTCAGCGAACTAAAGCAACTACGGCCCGGCGCGACCGTCAAGGCCGACGAAGCGCCAATGCGGTAGCGCGGACATATCAGCCTGGAAAGGCTGCCAGGTGATTATCAGCCCGGAAAGGCTGACCTACGGGCGCTATTTTTAAAATAAAGCGCGATTATCTTCGCGATTCCCTGTTTTGCCCCAATTTCCCGCGCACTGCGCACGGCTATGCTTTTTGCAGTCTGCGCTTTGACATTTTTCGGGGCCAGCCGAAAAATCACATAATTCTAGGACCAATGGGAGTAATGGAATCTATAAGCCCATGCCTCCCATGGCCCCCATTGGGGTCGTTTGACGCTCCTGCTGCTCACCACCTGAACCAAGAGGCCGATCATGCCCTTCGATGACGTGGAAAAATTCCGAGACTTCAACCACTACAAGCAGACCCTCAAGGACGAATTGAAGAAGGTCAAGAATACCCCGGTTAAGTTCCAGGTTTTCGAGAAGTTCAAGTTCTCCAGCAAGGTCGGACCATTGTTGGTCGTCGGCAAGTACGAAACGAAATTCATCGACGCCGTCAAGGACACCGGCGCCGTCTTCAAGGCCAAGGGCCGCTGCGCCGAGAACGGCGACTCCATCGACTTCGTCGCCGACCAGGGGAAGATTCCCGACCAGACGCTTGCCACCGCGCTGAAGGACGCGAGCGTCAAGGGCGCGGCCGTCAAGGCGCTCGCCGCGGGCGACGCGGGCAAGGATGAGGTCCTCGGCGAGAAGCAGGCCGAGGGCGAAGTCCTCAGCGGGCCCGGCGGCAGCAAGTCGGAATCCGAAAAGCAAAAGGCCGAGCGGCGGCTGGCCGAAGTGGCAAAATTCTTCGGCGGCGTCAAAGGCGCGCTGGCGGACAAGCTCCGCGGCGAAATGCATGGCCGCATCGAAAAGGTGCAAGCGAGCGTCGGCAACGGGAAGTTCGACGAGGCGCTGAACTTACTCGCCGGCATCGAGAAAGACCTGCAAAAGGAGGTCAACGCACAAAAGACTTCCATCGCCAAGGAGGGCGAGTCCGCCGACAAGGCGGCCGGTGACCTGAAGGCGAAGCTTGAGCGGCTCAAGTCCGAGATTGACGACGCCGACAAACGCATCGCGGCCCTCGACAAGGAATGGAGCGATACCAAGGGACAGAAGTCGGGCGAGAAGTACGACAAATACCAGGAGCGGCTGCAACGCCTGACCAAGCGCATCGACGAGGAAAAGGACAAGATCACGACCAAGAAGAAGAAATTGGCGGAAGATCTGAACAAGGCAAACACTACCGACGCGGCCGAAGTCAAGGCCCTGCTCACGCGTTTCCTCGGCCTCTCCAAGCGGGTCGAAGACCTTCTCGGGCCGCGAATCCTTCGGTGGGCAAGCTCGCCGACAATCCCGAACTGGCCAAAGCCCGCGAGGACGTCCGCCCCGGGCTTGAAAAAATGGGTGAGGCCTCGCAGTGGCTCAAGAAAAGAGCACGAGCGGACCGCGGGTCCCGACGTGGCGACACGCGAGGAAGGCCACGGCAGCGGACGGCACGGCGCCCAGACCGGGCTGGACCGCGGCGCCGCCCGAGCCGGCACCAAGAACGACTTCCGCCCCGACAGCCCCCAGAACCCCGACGGCGTCACTCGCTACAAGCGAACCTGGAACCGGGTGGAATTGGAGTGGGAGGAGAAGGACGGAAAGCGCACCCTGAAGGACAAGAAGGTCTTCGCCCAGACCGTGCTCACGGAGACCTACCCCGACCAGCCTCCGGCCGGAACGACCGCCATGTTCCTCAATCCGATCCTCGAAAAGGAAGCGGTAGACGCCGCCCTGGAGCAGGCGAAGAAGTGCGTTTGGAAGTTTAAGGCCAACGGCAACCCGCTGCTGGAGTTGGGCATCGCCGTCGGCAAGCCCAAGTCGGCGCCGGGTTGGGGATACTCGATCTCGAAACTTCCCGGCGCAGAAAAAAACCGTGAGCGAGGCCGCTTCGCTCCTGAAGCAGTTCGAAGAGGGCACGCTCACGATCGATGAGTTGCTGGAAAAGCTCAACGTGCAGATCAAGACCGACCGCACGGGCAGCGGCGCCTTGCTCGTTCCCTATGCCAAGGTCGTGCTCGTGCGCGACGATGTCGACGGGGCCTGGAAGAGCAAGACGCACTACCCCGACGATCGTCTTGCCGCGGCGGGCTGGGAGATCGCCGGCCTGCAACTCCGCAAGACGCAGACCTCGCCGCCGGAAAACGTGCCGGCCTTATAAGAGGCTGAATAGTTGAAGCAGCCCGCATCCTCTTCGAGAGCCGTGGATGGCCTGCACAGTTTGCGGCGAATCAAGCCGCGGAATTGTTGTCGCCGGACTCGGCGGGTGAGATGCCGACCGAAACCGGATGCTTCGGATTCGCCATTGCCGCGCTCGCTGCAAGCTCTACGAGCGCCGCCCGGGTTTCCGCGCGAAGTTTCTTCATCAACTTGCCCCGGCGCTCCTCGACGGTGCGGATGCTCAGTTCAAGTTCCCCGGCGATCATCTTGTTGGTCTTGCCGGTCACGAGGCGGTCGAATACCTGCCGCTCCGCCGCACTTAAGGACGCGAGTTTCTGTGAGTTTGCCTCGCGCTGCTGCCGATCGAGCCAATTCTTCTCATCCAGCCGAATCGCCTCTTGGATGGACTGCCACAGTTCATGCAACCGCAGGGGCTTTTCCAGGAACTGGCATGCTCCCGCCCGCATGGCCTCCACAGCCATCCGCACGTCGCCGTGGGCCGTGATCATGATGACCGGCAGGGTTATTCCCGCTGCCGGAAGACTTTTCTGTAATGCCAGGCCACTCATTCCGGGCATGGTCACATCGAGAACCATACAGCCGGGCCCGGATGGACGGCACTCGCTCAAGAATTGTTCGGCAGATGTCCACGACTGGGTCGTCAGGCCGAATGGCGTAACCAGCGCGTTGATTAATCGCAAAATGGCCGGATCATCGTCGACGACGAACACCGTGGCATCTGGTTGCATGTTTCCCTCCATTGTCGGATTTCATTTTTCTTTGCCTGACGGCCGGGGCATTCCTGGCTCAGGGAAATGCCTTGGATCGTTTGCCCTTGAGCATGTTGTCGAACGAGGAACGGTACCTCTCCCCGCTTTCCCGAAGTGCGGTGCGGCTTTGCCGCTGCGCCACGGCGATGGCAACACGATGATTCATCTCACAACCTTCGGTTGATAGAGACTGCTTCCTTTCCTCACCCATGGTATCCCGAAAGAGCGTGCCGATTGCAGCGATTCCGCAAGTTATTCCATCGAGTGGAGGGTTCCGTGCGGCCGTTGAGCGTCGCGCACCAATTGCCGAGGTTGAACGCGAGCGGCGCTCAAACACGTTAGGATTCGGCTTTACTACGGCAACGGGAACAGCATTTCGGCCGCGCAATTGCGCAAGTGTACGCCGAATACCAGGCGAATTGCGGTAAATTACGGTCGTCGGCCATTTACGGGATTCCGCGGTCGAAACGACTGCCATAGAGCCGCCTCGCAGAAGTCCGCCGGCAAAGGAATTCGTCCGGAAATGCGGCAAATTACTGCTAGCTGCGGTTTTTCCATGCTACTCTTGGATCGTGGACCGAAATATGCGAAAGCGGCACATTTCATGTTCTTGCTATCGAGGTTATGCCGTGCAGCGACGGAACCATTCACGCCGGATTCGAAACAGCGAGCAACGCTACCGTGTGCTCTTCGAGAGCTCCCGGGACGCGCTCATGACGGTAACGTTCCCCTTCTGGAAATTCACGCTGGGAAACCCGGCCGCGGTCGAGATGTTCAGAACCAAGGATGAAGCCGAGTTGGCCTCGCTCGGTCCCGAACAACTGTCCCCCGAAAGGCAACCGGACGGGTCCGCCTCGGCCGACGAGGCCAAGAAAATGATCGAGACGGCAATGCGGAAGGGCTCGCATTCTTTCGAGTGGACGCACCAGCGTCGCGACGGCACGACGTTTCCTGCGACGGTGCGGCTGACCCGGGTGGAACTGGACGGGCGAGCGGCCCTGCTGGCGACGGTGCGCGACATCACTTCGGAAAAACGGGTCGAGCAGGAACAGGCCCTGGCGATTCATCGCATGGAAGCCTTGCTTGCGCTGAACCGCATGGGCGACCAGTCGCTGGATGTGCATCATCGCCAGGGCAGTGGAGGACGCCATTCGCGTGACGCAGAGCGAAATCGGCTATCTTGCGATCCTCAACGACGACGAATCGGTCTTGACCATGCAGTACTGGTCTAAAGCCGCTCACGCCTCTTGCAAGGCCGCCGATAAACCCATCATGTATCCACTGGAGAAAACGGGCCTTTGGGGTGAGGCGGTGCGGCAGCGCCAACCGATCATCACCAACGACTACAATGCGCCGCACCCGCACAAACGGGGCACACCCGAGGGCCACGTGCCCATCACGCGGCACATGAACATCCCCGTGTTCAGCGGCGAACGAATTGTGGCGATCGCCGGCGTCGGGAACAAGCAAACGGACTACGACGATCGCGACCTGCGACAACTGCAGCTTCTGATGGAGGGGTGGCAGCACATCGTCGACCGCAAGCGGACCGAAGAGAACCTCCGCGAATATGCGGCCGCTCTGGAATCCGCGAACCGCAGCTGGAGGCGGCCAATCGGGTCGCCGACTCCGCGACCCGCGCAAGTCGCGTTCCTGGCGAACATGAGCCACGAAATCCGCACTCCCATGACGGCGATCCTCGGTTATGCGGACATGCTGTCCGAGCCCACCGTAAGCCCGAGCGACCGTGAGGCGTTTGTCGCCATCATCCGCCGCAACGGCAAGCACTTGCTGCAAATCATCAACGACATTCTCGACCTCTCGAAGATTGAGGCTGGCAAGACATCGCTCGAACTGGTGCGGTGCAATCTGCCGGCCCTGATCAGCGACGTCGCCAGCCTGATGCGACCGCGTGCGGCGCAGCAAGGCCTGACATTAGCAATTGGCTACCAGGGCAACGTCCCCGAGGAGATCGTCACCGATCGCCTTCGGTTCCGACAGGCCTTGATCAATGTGGTCGGCAATGGCATCAAGTTCACGGAGCGGGGCGAAGTGAAGATCGCAATCTGCCTTCTGCCCACCAGCTTGGACGGCCAACCTGCCGTGAGGATCGACGTGATCGACACGGGCACCGGGATCGCGGAAGAAGCCCTGCCAAGCCTCTTCCAGCCATTCGTCCAGGCCGATGCCTCGACATCCCGGCGGTACGGAGGCAGCGGGCTGGGATTGGCCATCACGCACCGCCTGGTCGCACTCATGGGCGGGCGGGTGGGCGTAGCCAGTACTCCTGGCGAAGGAAGCACATTCACGCTTCTGCTCCCCACCGGTGACTTGTCCGGGGTGAAAATGGTCTGCGATCCGGCAGAATCGGCTTACGCGGCCGACGCCATCCGCGGCGTTTGCACGCAGGACCTGGCCGGCGTCTCGGTTCTGCTGGCGGAGGACAGCGCAGACAACCGGCAACTCATCGGGTTTCTGCTGAGAAAGGCGGGCATGACGGTCGGGATTGCTGAAAACGGCCGCCTGGCGGTGGCGAGGGCCTTGTCCTGCCCGTTCGACGTGGTGCTAATGGACGTCCAGATGCCGGAGATGGATGGCCTCCAGGCCACGCGCGTGCTGCGGGAACAGGGATACCAGCGACCGATCCTGGCGCTGACAGCGCAGCCATGGCGAGCGATCGCGAGCATGCCTCACCGCGGGGTGCATGCGCATCTGAGCAAGCCGATCGACTGTTCCTTTCTGATCAAGACCATCGCCGAACACGTCCGCCATCAACCCCTGGCACCGTTGGAGCCATAATCTCGTGAAACTTCAAGACTACATCGCCGCGAATAAGAAGCCGCCGACGCTCGATGAAGTGCTCAGGCGGGTGAACGAAATTCAACCCTCCCGCACATCGCGCATCAAGGTGATGGAGGTGGCCAACGACCCAGAGTCCAGTGTGGCGGAGATGAGGGAAGTGATTGAAACGGACCCGGCTTTAAGCGCCCGCATTCTCCGCTGCGTGAACTCGTCCGCGTACGCTTTGCGGGAAAAGGTCTCGGATCTGAACCGGGCCATCAGCTTCGTCGGCATGAAGCAGATCCGCAGTCTGGCCTTGACGGCCAGTGTGTCAGAACTGTTTGCCAAGGACGAAGCCATCGGGTCGTACCGCCGCTGCGCGTTATGGCAGCACCTGGTTGCTGTCGGAGTCTGCGCGCCCCTGATCGCCATGCGGCAGAGAATGGCGAACTTCGAGGACGCGTTTGTGGCCGGCCTGCTGCACGACATCGGCATTGTCCTCGAAGATCAATACGTGCACGAACATTTCTGCCGCGTCATTCAAGACATCAACGATGCCGCCACGCTCAGCGAGGTGGAGCAGAGCCGCCTGGGCTTCGATCATGCGCGGCTTGGCGCAAGGGTCGCCGAAAGCTGGCATTTCTCCGAAGTAATCAAGGCGGCCATTGGCTATCACCACATGTCGGCCAACTGCCGCGGCGAATACATCATGGTTGTTCGCTGCGTGGAGGTGGCCAACCTGATCTGTACCTTGAAGGGATACTCGTCGGTCGGACGAAAGCTGGTGCGTGTGTGCCAACCGGCGCTGGTCGCCCTTTCGCTGGGCCGTGAACACCTGGCGGTGCTCGCCGAGGATTTGGACGAAGAACTGGCGAAGAATGCCGCCTTGTTTGACCTGTAGGCCAAAGGCCGTGGGGATGCTTCCCGAAACCATCGACGATTTACTGAATATCGCTGGAAGCGCCCCCGGGCGATTCGATCGGTCCCTGCCGGCCGCGCAAGGTCTTCGCTCCGGCACCCCGTCTGGTACTGCTGGCCTGCGCCGACGGGACGTTGATCTTCGCCGACGACTTCGAAGCGATTGCGGGGCATGAAACCGCCGAGTGGCTGGCTCGCGAGCTGGCGGGACATGTATCGCAAGACGCACCTTGCAGACTGGAGATAGATACGGACGGCGGTCCACGGTTGGCGCTGGCCCTGCGACTGCCCGAATGCGTGCTGGATGGCTTTGTGGCATGCTTGATGGATCCGCCGGGAGTCCGTGGCGGACCATTGGGTGACGCGGAAGCCACGGCACTCCTGTGCGGCGCGATGACCCGGGCAACCTTACGCTGCAAGGCACGAGAGTGCGAATCTCTGGCACGAACCAAGCAGCTGATCGCTGGGCAAGACGCCCTGCGCGCTCTCCTATTCCCGTAACCTGGCCGAGGCGATCCAAGAGCATGAAAAGCGCCTGCACGAACGGGAGCTGGCTGAGGGCGAACTCAAGCGGCTGCATGCTTGCAATAAACTCATTCTCGATTCGGCCGGGGAAGGATCATCGGGCTGGACAGCCAGGGGAAGGTGGTGTTTGTCAACCCTGCCGTCGAAAGAATGATCGGGTGGCCGCCAGTCTACATGGTCGGCAGCCGGCTGCACGAGATCGTACAGCATACGAAAAGCGACGGACGGCCCTATGACTGGGGCGAGTCCCCGGTCCGCAGGACGTTGCACGACGGTGCATCGCGCGCGTTTCGCATGAAATCTTCTGGCGAAAGGACGGCACCAGTTTCCCAGTCTAGTACGCCACGACGCCGATGTTCGACAGGCGCGAACTTGTGGGGGCCGTACTGACCTTTCAGGACATCACCCAACGCCGGGTGCTGGAAGGACAGCTCGTCCAGGCCCAGAAGCTGGAAGCGATCGGCCAGTTGGCGGCGGGATCGCCCACGAGATCAATACTCCCACGCAGTTCATCGGCGACAATTTGCGTTTCCTGGAAGACGCATTTTCCGGCCTGAAGCCGCTCCTTGCGGCGGCTAGTGGCCTTGGTGCGGCCCCCGCCGATATCAGCGCCCAGGGGCGGGGATCGGCGAGCTTGCCGGGGCAGCTCGATATGCGGATGTGGAATACCTGGTCGAAGAGATCCCCAAGGCGATTATCCAGTCGTTAGAGGGGGTGACGAAGTATCGCGACAATCGTCCGCGCCATGAAGGAATTCTCCCATCCCGGCAACGAAGAGATGGAAGCCGTGGATCTCAACAAGGCTCTGGAAAGCACGCTCACCGTGTGCCGCAACGAATGGAAGTACGTTGCCGACGTGGTAATGGACTTCGACCCTGATCTGCCGCCGGTAGATTGTTTGCCCGGCGAGTGCAATCAAGTGTTCCTCAACCTCATCATCAATGCCGCCCATGCGATTGCCGACAAGCGAGACGGTAATGTTGTAAAGAAGGGAACGATTACGGTCAGCACGTGCAAAGACGGCGAATGGGTCGAGGTGCGGGTGGCCGACACCGGCACCGGAATCGCCGAGGCCCATCGAACCAGGGTGTTCGACCCGTTCTTTACCACGAAAGCAGTGGGGCGAGGAACGGGACAGGGCCTGGCGATCGCGCCTCCGTGCTGGTCGACAAGCACGGCGGCACCCTGGCGTTTGAAACCGAGGTTGGCCGAGGGACAACTTTCATCGTTCGGCTGCCGCGCCCCTTTATACGGTCACGTGGGCAAGGAACGTGAGATGAATAAGCAGCTTTCCTTTGCCGATGATCGCCGGCAATTAAGGAGGCGCCTATGAAGCGAATCTTGTTTGTGGACGACGATGCGAATATCCTGATGGGGCTTCGCCGTTCCTTGCGGGGCTTCCGCAACGAGTGGGAGATGGTCTTTGCCGAGAGCGGCGCCGCGGCACTCTGATATTGCGCCGCGGCGCCGTTCTATGCCGTGGTCTCTGATGTCCTCATGCCGGAGATAGAAGGCACCGTGTTCCTGAGCGAGGTCATGCGCCTCAGCCCGACACCGTTCGTCTCATTCTCTCCGTCAATGCAGCCGAGTGCTGTGCTGAAATGCGTAGAGGTAGCGCATCAGTTCCTGAGCAAACCCTGTGAGACAGCGACCCTCACGTCAGCGTGCGGAAGTTGTGCGAGGTGCGAAACTCCTTCCGCGACATAGCAACCAGGAATGCGCTCATGCGCGTTAGATAGCTGCCGAGCCAAGCTGGTCTACGACGAACTGCGAGCGCAACTCTAGTCCGCGAACGCTTCCGTGTAAACCCTAGCAGCGATCATCGCCCGAGACGTTGCCATGTGCGCAAGTCCTGCAATTAATAATTCTAGTTTCTTCTGCACTCCTCAACGCGTGACTAATGTCGTGCATGCGCCAATCTTCTGAAGCTTGATACTATCAATTCGCTCGTATATTCTGCCGTATTTCAGCCGTGTGCCGTGTACACCGAGAAACGTTCTCCAGTCGCTGAACCGACACAGCTTCGCTGTTGCTCTACGGCGAAGAAGATTGCTATATCCATGAGCACGATTGCATACTGATCACTCAAACCTCGCCAACATGTTGCATGAAGTCTGCACCCTATCATTATACAGTCCCTATACCCAGTGCCGCGTCTAAACTAACGTGCACCACCCATCAAGAAAACGCCGTATGCCAGAGCCCTGCGAAGCACTGCGCGAAGCCATGATCCCAGCGCTATCTCATAGCCTTATGAGCCTGCCCACGCGTCGTGCAAGCCATCACCTACCACCGCATCCCAGCAAGCCGCCAGAACAGCGTTTGCGCCTATCACCGCGTGCATGTTGCCCATGTGCTGCTATAATCACGCGAGACCCAGCGTACGCGAGCCGCGTTCGCTCTACTTATACTACCTGCAGAAGCTAGCTGTGCAGCCCACCTGCAACAACTAGCACCAGATCTGCGCCGCCTATCAACCGAAAGAGTGCTTCAATGACCGAAAGAATTCTCTGTGTGTACACTATTCCAACATCCTGTTGAGCTATCAGCGTGCGTTGCAAGCAGTTCCAGATCGAGGCGTAGCTCAGCGGAAAGAGAGTTAGCGTGAACCGTAGTCAGAAACCTTTCTCTGCGTCGTCGCCTACATGCACGACCCGGCACTAAGGGCGCGAGATGCTCGCCCAGACGAGACAAATCGCCCGAGACGTTCGCATATGCTGACAGCAATTCCACCAGCAGACGCCCTATACGCCGTCAACCAGTAACATTTTCCGCTTCATGACAAAACCCTGCCCGCCTTACGCTTTCGCCATAGCGCTGGAGGCTGAGCTTACCCAGTATCTACTAGTTGTCGCAGAGCGAGAGTTGTTGTCCAAACCCTTAGCGCAGCGTCAAGATACTCACCCATGCGCCTTCGCTGTCAGCCCGTTAGCTTTCTGTGCGCTTCCCGCGTGCAAGCCTAGCTCAGCAAATAACCCAATTCTCTAGCTGCAAACTTATATATGATTGAATCACCGCTATGCTTTCCCAAATTAGCTGTGTCGCCATCTCCAGGAAGCCCAGGCCAAACAGTA
This sequence comes from uncultured Planctomycetia bacterium, assembly GCA_963709175.1. Classification (GTDB taxonomy): domain Bacteria; phylum Planctomycetota; class Planctomycetia; order Pirellulales; family Thermoguttaceae; genus JANXQG01. The sequence continues at coordinate 98,040 of CAVPVK010000013.1, read as the reverse complement.
CCGCGGCGAGCAACTGTCACCCAGTGAGGCGGAGGCGATTGCGGCACTTCCCCTGGTGGCACGGGACCTGCTCAAGAATCTTCCTCGCCTGGAAGGAGTTGCGGAGATAGTCAGTTTCCAGGAAAGCGCTTCCACGGCGAGGGTACCCCGCCGGACGACCGCTGCGGGAAGACGTTCCTGCCGGCAGTCGCATCCTGAAGGTCGCCCTGGACTTCGATACGCTGGTTTCTGCGGGAGGCGCCAGCGAAATGGCTTTTGCCGAAATCCAGCACCGATCGGGGTGGTACGACCCGGATGCGGTAGCCTACTTGCGCCAAGCATTGAACGTAAAGCAGGCTTACGTCATTCGCGAAATAAGACTCGACCAACTCAAGGATGGCATGCTCCTGGCAGCCGACATGAGGTCCCTGCAAGGGACGTTGCTATGCGCCAAAGGTTTGAAGTGAATCCTGCCATGCACGTCCGCTTGAGGAACTTCGTCTGCAGCCAGGGGCTCCGCGGGTCCATTGAAGTTTTTCTGCCGGTTCACTGTGCCGGTGAAGTAACTGGACTGCTGGAGACCCCGCAAGTCCCAGCGGCGTTTGCAACCTGACCACACTTACTCGACGACCACCCGTCCAACCGATAGTACGAGAGTATAGCGATGACCAAGATTCTTGTAGTTGATGACACCGCTGACATGGCCTGGCTCATGAAGAGGGCCATGGAGGATCAAGGGTACGAAGCGCTGATTGCCCGTAGCGGCCGCCAAGCGCTGGAGATGGCATCATCGGAACACCCCGACGTTCTCCTCTTGGACATCATGATGCCGGGAATGGACGGCGTCGAGGTGCTGCGCCGCTGAAGGCCGACGACCAGGTGCGGGACATTCCCGTGATCCTGGTCACTGCGAGAGAAGAGGATGAAGACCTCGTCGCAGGCCTCGACGCCGGCAACGACTACGTCACCAAGCCGTTCAAACGGGAGATCCTGGCTGCCCGAGTGCGTTCCGCGGTGCGCATCAAGGAAAGCCACGATAGTCTGCGGAGCGCCAAGGAACGGTTGCAAGCCGAGATCGCCCGGCAAGCGCATGGAGATCGAGTTGGCGAAATCGCAGAAGTTGGAGGCGATTGGTCATTTGGCGGCCGGAATCGCGCACGAGATCAACACTCCCGCGCAGTACGTGGGGGACAACACGCGATTCCTTCGGGATGTTTTCGCGGACGTGAACACGGTGCTTGACGATCTCGACAAACTGCTGGCGGCGGCCAAGTGCGGCGAAATCACGGAAAGCCTGATCGAAGAAGTGAACGCAAACCTCCGCGGCGCGGACATCGTGTACATCCGCGAAGAAGCTCCCAAGGCCATCGAGCAGACCTTGCAAGGGATCGAACGCGTCACTAACATCGTCCGAGCGATGAAAGAGTTCTCGCATCCTGGCAACGGACAAAAACAACTCGTGGACCTGAACCGGGCAATCGAAAGCACTCTCACGGTGTCTCGCAACGAATGGAAATATGTGGCTGATCTGGTCACCGACTTCGATCCGGGGCTGCCTGCTGTGCCTTGCCTGGCCGGTGACTTCAACCAGGTCATACTGAACCTCGTGGTCAATGCGGCCCAGACAATAGCGAACGTCGTGGGAGACGGCTCGCGAGGCCGCGGGACCATCACCGTTCGTACGCGGCGCGATGAGTAGCTGAGGGGTGCGCCTGCCAGTCGCCGGAGCGGTTGACGACCGGAGGTACCTGGTTGACCGCCTCCCGAGGCGGGATGAACGAGCCAGAGCTTCAGGAGCGTAGCGATGGAGTCCTGGGACGTTATGACGCAGCCTTTCGTTTGCATTAGCGGGAATGCAACTCAGCCGATCCTCTCCCGCACTTCGATCACCCGCTGGACGGCATGCATCAAGGATGAACCGTTTCTTCCGGAGGGAGAGTGAACATGATGGACTTGGGCAATCGCCCTATCCATATCGCCCCGCCGAGCCCGCCTGCGCCAAGGTCACGCCATGATCCGATTTGGAGTGCGGAATCGCGCGCCACGCCCATGACCATGAGTACCTCGCTCCCGAAAAAAGAAAAGCGAGAGTGAATTCCCGCACTCCAAATTAAAATCGGACTCGACTACCCTGGGTTACCGTGACTTCTCTGACTGAAGCGACTGCGTTATATTAGATTAATGCCTGTTGACGAAACGCGACCCGAAGTCGAACCGCGTAACGAGGCGCGCGCAATATCGACGATCTGGTGAGCCAAGTCGCCCGGCTGGCGAAATCCGACTGCCGCCGGGAAGAATTCTACGCCCAGACCATCGATGCCCTCGTGCGCGGGCTCAAGGCTGCCGGGGCGGCCGTGTGGGTCCGCGCAGTGGGCGAAAGGCCAAGACTCGCCTGCCAGGTTTTTCCGTCCGATGGTTGGCCGGCTGGCGCCCAGGCCCAGCGCTCGGGGCTCATCGAATTGGTGCTGGAAACCGGCCAGGCGGGAATTCTGCCGCCGGGCTGCCCTCCGCAGGCCGACCACCGCGCCGTCAACCCCACCCGCTACCTGCTCATTGTCTGCCCTTGGGCCCTCGACGGCCAGGTCGCCGGCGTCTTGGAAGTGCTGCAATATCCCGGCGCCAGCGTGGACGTGCAAACCGGATACGTGAAATACCTGGAGGCGATTGGTGAACTGATCGGGCAACAGGAGCGGAGCCGCCAAATCTGCGAACTCCGCGACCACGTGCGCGATGAGCGGCGGATGGACCAGCTTTGCATGGTCATTCACGGTAGCATCGACCTGCGGGCGACGGCTTACGCGATCGCCAACGAGGGACGGCAATTCCTCAACTGCGACCGGCTCAGCGTGCTGGCCACGCGCGACGGCCGATTCCGGCTGCTGTCCGTCAGCGGCGTCGATGCCTTCCATCACCGCGCCCGGGCCGTAGGACTGGTGGAACAACTCTGCCGGGCCGTGGCGACGATGGGTGAACCGCTTTGGCACCCGGAAACCGCCGCGCAGCGGCCGCCGCAAGTCGAATCGCTGCTGAGCGACTACCTGGACGAATCCCACGCCCGATCGCTTGCCGTGATTCCACTTCGGGTGGCGGCCAAAGAGGGCGCTGCGGGACCTGCGGAGACGATCGGTGCACTGGTAATCGAGCGGTTCTATAACGGGTTTGACGACCCCCTTCGCGGGAACCAGGCACGGTTCGGCGAACACGCCGCCCTGGCCCTCCGCAATGCCCGCGAGCTGGATGACCTGCCGCTGGCGGGCCTCATGCGCAAGGCCCGTTGGCTGGGCGGCAATCGGCGCCCGCTGAAGTTTATCGTCGGGCTGGCCGCCCTGGTAGTGCTGGCCGTGATGCTTTGGCTCGTGCCGGCCGATCTGCGAATCGCCGCGAAAGGCGAACTGCAACCGCAGCGGATGCAGGACGTGTTCGCCCGCAGCGACGGCGTGGTGGCCGAGGTCCACGTGCAACAGGGCCAGCACGTTGGTGCCAACGAACTCCTGGCCACGCTACGGCAGCCGCAACTGGACTTGGAATTCAAGCAGATCGTGGGCGAGTTGCAGACTTCGCAAAAGCGGCTGGGGGCGATCGAGGCCCAGCGCGTGCAGATGCCCCGCGACACCGACGAACAGCGGCGGCAGTACGCCCTATTGGACGCCCAAGGCGAGGAGCTCCGCGAGTCGATCCGCAGCCTCGACGCGCAGTATGCGATCCTCCAACAGAAGCAGAAAGACCTGGAAGTCCGCAGCCCCATCGAGGGACAAGTCCTGACTTGGGACGTCAAGCAGTTGCTTGCAGCGCGGCCCGTGGATCGCGGCCAGGCGCTGATGACGGTAGGCGATCTTGCCGGCCCCTGGCAACTGGAGATCCGCCTGCCTGACCGGCAGATCGCCCACGTGCTGGCGGCGCAGCGGCAACTGGGCTCGAGGCTGGAGGTGGCCTATGTCCTGGGCACCGCGCCGGCCGTGAAACTGCACGGCACGATCCGCCAGGTGGCCCTGCGGGCGGAGGTGCCTGAGGGTGATTCGCCCTACGTACAGGTCTTTGTCGATATCGATCGCAGCGAATTGCCGGAGCTCGTGCCCGGGGCCAGCGTTGCCGCCACGATCGACTGCGGCCGGCATTCGGCCGGTTATGTGTGGCTCCACGATTTGCTCGACGCCGTACGAACCTATTTCATGTTCTGAACGAAGAAGAGAGAACAGCTCCATGCCACCCTTTGTGTCTACAGAATTGCGACTCCACGAACTCGCGGCGCGATTTGGCGTTCCTCGGTTGGCTTTGGCGTGGGCATTCATGCCGATCGTTCTGGGCCTCCTGGCGGCCGCCGTCGCCCACGCCGACGAGCCCATGGAAGTCCCGAACATGGTCATCCGACTCGTGGAGCAGGTCGACGCCCCGGCACGGGAAATCGGCGCTTTGGCCGAATTGAACGTGACCGAAGGTCAACTTGTCACCGCCGGCACGCTGCTGGCGCGGGTCGAAGACAACGAGGCCAGCCTGGCCGTGGAGCGGGCGAAACTGGAGTTGGAAATCGCCCGCCGCATCGCCGGGAACAACGTGGGCATTCGCTTCGCCCGCAAGTCGCTGGAGGTTGCCCGTGCGGAACTGCAGCGCTGCCTCGACTCCGTTCGCAAGGCCCCCCAGAGCGTTTCCGGCACGGAATTGGACCGCCTCCGACTGTTGGTGGAAAAGAGCTCGCTGGAGATCGAGCAGGCGCAGAGCGACGCTGCCTCGGCGGAATCGAACGCCAAGATCAAGGAGAACGACTACCGGGCGGCCGTGGAGAAGCTCGACCGGCATCGCGTCTCGGCTCCAATTGGCGGCGTCGTGGTGCGGGTCTATCGTAGCCGCGGCGAATGGGTAAAACCGGGCGACCCGGTGGTGAGGATCTTGCGGCTCGATCGGCTTCGAGCGGAAGGCTTTCTCAAGTCGCGCGACCTGGCGGCTGACTTGCTGGGTCGTGCGGTGAAGTTGATCGTCGATTTGCCCAACGACGCGGGGCATGCCTTAGTCGGCAAGGTCAGCTTCGTCGATCCGGAGGTCGATCCCGTGACTGCGCAGGTCCGCATCTGGGTCGATGTTCAGAACCAGGACCTGCGGCTTCGTCCGGGAATGCAGGCGAAAATGATCATCCCCGCGGAAAAATAATGGATCCCTGCCAGCTTGCCCGGCAGGTGAATGAGATTGCCGGCTCTCCATGACAGCCAAGAGATCTTCTTCACCCTCGTGGCAAGCGCGAGGGGGTCCGCAACGTCACTAAGTTGAAATGTCGGTCTCCGCAATGAGAACTGGACGAATCGCCTCCGAGGCCGTCGCCGAACGGCCATTGCGGCTCCGCGCCCGGCCCGACCTGATCATGGTTCCCCAGTCGCATGGCCGCGACCGCCACTGGCTAATCAAGGATCCAGTCGCCTTGAAGTACTTCCATCTGGGTGAGGAGGAGCATGCCCTCTTGCGGATGCTCGACGGCCGCATCGGACTGGGTGAAATCAAGCGACGTTTCGAGGCGGCTTTCGCTCCGCTGCGAATCAGCGTCGTGGAGATTCATGCCTTTCTGGGCCGCATGCACGAGATGGGACTCCTCTTGGCCGATGCCCCGGGGCAGGGAGAGCAACTCATCGAGCGCCGCGGCCGGCGGCAGAAACAACGCTGGCTGGCCGCGCTGGCCAACGTGCTGGCGATCCGCCTGCCGGGCGTCGATCCGCAAAAGCCGCTCCGCTGGCTCTACCCTCGCTGCCGCTGGATCTTCTCTCCCTGGATACTCGGCCTGGGCGCCGCCACGGTGGTTGCCGCCGTCGCCTTGGTTCTGGGGCACTTCTTCGTCTTTCGGGCAAGACTGCCGGAACTCCATGCCTTCCTCACGCCAGGCAATGTTTTCTGGCTGGCGATCGTGCTGGCCGGGGTAAAAATCGTCCACGAATTAGCCCACGCATTGACCTGCCAGCACTTCGGCGGCCAGTGCCACGAGATCGGCGTGCTCCTGCTGCTTTTCACGCCTTGCTTGTATTGCAACGTCTCCGATGCCTGGCTCTTTCCCGATCGCTGGCAACGGATCGCGGTATCGGCCGCCGGCATCATCGTCGAGGTCTTCCTGGCGACCGTCGCCACGTTCCTGTGGTGGTTCAGCGCGCCCGGGCTGTTCAATACGTTGTGCCTGAACGTCATGCTCGTCTGCTCGTTGAGCACGCTAGTGTTCAACGGCAACCCGCTGCTCCGCTACGACGGCTACTACGTGCTGGCCGACCTTTTGGGAACGCCCAATCTCGGCCAGCAATCGCAATGGCTGTTGGGCCGCCTTCTGGGGCATTCTTTCTCGGCCTCGACCCGCCGCCCGACCGCGCGACGCCGCGGAACCGGCGTGCCGTCATAGTGGTCTACGGCGTCACCTCGTTTCTTTACCGCTGGGCGGTAGTGATTGCCATTCTCTGGTTTTGCAACCGCTGGCTCGAACCGTACGGTCTCAAAGCGGCCGCCCAACTGCTCACCGCGATCGTGATTGCCGGTACCGTGGTCCTACCGGCCGGGAGAGCGGCGGCAATGCTGCTCGATCCGGCGCGGCGTCCGCGAATACACGTGGGCCAGACAGTCTTCCGCTGCGGCCTGCTGCTGGCTGTGTTGGCCGCGGGGCTGTTGACGCCGCTGCCTTACTCCGTTCGCGCCCCGGCGGTTATCCAATCCCGCGACGCCCAGGCGGTCTATGTCGTCGTGCCCGGGCGGATCGAAAGCGCGGCCTCGCCGGGCGAGTCGGTCGCCGCCGGCCAGGAAGTGGCCCGGCTCGTAAATCTCGACCTCCGCAAAGAGACGGCCGAATTGGCCGGCCTGGTCGGGCAGCAGCGGGTGCAGTTGGCAGATCTCCGCATGCGGCGGGGCGGCGATTCGACCGTCGCCGCGCAGATTCCGGCGGCCGAGGCCGCACTTGCGGATGCCCAGTCGCGGCTCCGGCAGCGGCAGCAAGATGAAGCGAGCCTGGTGCTGCATGCACCGGTGGCCGGCACTGTGCTTCCACCACCGCGCCGCTGGCCGCAAAGCCCGTCAAAGGGCCGGCTTGAGCCCTGGCAGGGCAGCCCTTTGGACCCGAGGAACCGCGGCTGCCAGCTGGAGACCGGCACGTTGCTCTGCCAGATTGGCTCGCCGGGCGATGTCGAGGCGGTACTGGTGATCGACCAGGCGGACGTAAATTTCATCCATAAAGAGCAGCGGGTGCGGCTCGTTCTGGACGAAAAGCCGGGGCAGGTTGTCACGGGCACGATCGTCGAGGTGGCCAAGATGGACCTCAAGATCGCGCCGCGGGAACTGGCCGTGGGGACGGACCTGCCCGTTCGCGTGGACGAAAAGGGGTTGCCGCATCCCCAAACGACGGCCTATCAGGCGCTGGTCCGGCTGGACGACCGCGACGACAATTTGCGGCCCGGCGCTCGTGGCCGTGCCCGGATTCTGGCCGATCCGCAGTCGCTCGGGCGGCGGCTATATCGCTTTTTCGCGGAGACGTTCGGCGGAACGAACTGAGTAGTATCCGGCACATACTGTGAGCCGCAAGCGGCCCTCGCCGCAGCGCGCGGAAATTGCAGGGGTCCCGAGACGGCCAGGCAAGCGTTAGGTCACAAAAAAAGGCCAGGGCCTCAAACGGCCCCGGCCCACTTTGCCTTCTTGGAAGCAGCGCGGTTGCCTCAATCCAAGAAGCCGACCAGTTCCTGGCTGCGGCTGGGTTGCTGCAGCTTGCGAACGGCCTTGGCCTCGATCTGGCGGATGCGTTCGCGGGTCACCTTGAAAATGTGGCCTACTTCCTCGAGGGTATAGCTGTAACCGTCACCCAGCCCGTAGCGGAGCTTGATGATCTCCCGCTCGCGGTAGCTGAGGGTCTTCAGGACCTTGTTAATGCGGCTCCGCAGCATTCCCTGAGTGGCCCCAATGGCCGGGTTCTTCGTGGTCGAATCAGGGAGCAAGTCGCCGAAGTGGCTATCCTCGCTGTTGCCCACCGGGCGGTCGAGGCTGATCGGGTAGCGGCTCATGGCCAGCACGCGGCGGGCCTCGTCCACGCAGGTCTCCGAGGCGTTGGCGATTTCCTCGATTGTCGGCTCGCGGCCACCGTCCTGCTGGAGTTTGCGCGACACGCTCCGCACCTTCGACATTGTCTCCACCATGTGGACCGGAATGCGAATCGTGCGGCTCTGGTCGGCCACGGCCCGGGTGATCGCCTGGCGGATCCACCACGTGGCGTAGGTGCAGAACTTGAAGCCGCGACGATACTCGAACTTGTCCACCGCCCGCATCAGCCCGGCGTTGCCCTCCTGGATCAGGTCGAGGAAGCTCAGGCCGCGGTTGCGGTACTTCTTGGCGATCGAGACGACCAGCCGCAGGTTGCCCTCCGATAGCCCCCGCTTGGCCTCTTGATAGCGGGCGTAAACCTCTTTGAGAAACTGGACGCGGTTACGCAGGCTGGTGGGCGTCTCCTGCGTGCCGCGAAGGATGTTGCGGAACTCGATCAGCCAGGGCTCGCGGAGGTGCGCACGGCCCTTGTTCTTGCGATGCTCGTCGATCCGGCCTTTGAGCTCGTCGACGCGGCGGCTGAATTCCTCCAGCGTCTTGATCATGGGCTCGATCCGCTGCGTCCGCAGGCCGAGTTCCTCGATGAGGCGGACGGCCCGGCGGCGGCGGCGGCCCAATCGCCGCCACGCGGCGCGGCGCTGGGCGGGCGGCCGCGACCGGCTCGTGGCCAGGTTGTAGTCGTGCTGGTTCCGCTTCAGCAGCGTTTCCAGCGTGCGGAGATTCGAGGGCAAGCGGCCCAGAATCTGGTTTTTCTCCAGTTGGTCGGTTACCGAAACCTGGACCGTGCGGTCGAACGGCAGCTCGCCGTCGTGCACGCGGCGCAAGACCTTCACGGCCAACTGCATCACGTAATCGCAGGCCAGCACGTGGCGGCGGAACTTCGCCCGGGTTTCCTCGATCCGCCGCGCCAAGGTCACTTCTTCCCGCCGCGAGAGCAGGGGAATTTCGCCCATCTGCGTCAGATACATTCGCACCGGGTCGTCGGACCAGGTTTCATCGACTTCCACGCCGTCCAAAAGGCCGTCCACGTTGACGTCCAAGTCAAGTTCGTCCAACTCGGCCACCATATCGGGTTCGTCCCGAATAAGGTCGTCGTCCGCATCTTCAAATCCAGCCACGGCGTCATCGGCGAATTCATCGATAACGTCGTCGGGGCGCGAAGTCGCGTCGTCGTCCAAGTCGTCCAGCAATGCGTCGTACAATTGCGATTCTCCTCCTTCAAGCAGGTCAGGGCGGTGCTTCCCCCCAACCTATATTATTCCACAAGTTGCGGCGGAAAGCCACGAAATTCTACCACTGTTTTACTCTGATGATTGGCGAGCGGGTCATTTGGCAAGAGATTCCATTTAGTAAAGAAATCGGGGTGCCGGGAAAAGTTCGCCAAAGCGCCGCACTCCTCTAATGAGGACCGCCTCACCGCCGTCCGGAAAGATCCTGGCTGGAAAGGGGCTCCCACCCCTTGGCAATGAGTGCTGGTCAGTCCCCCGTCCCTTGCATCGTATCGCTTCAACCTCAAATTGTTTAATTGTAATTGGCTAACGCGGTTAGTCCAGTGTTCCAATCTTCAATTCGTAAATTATTTGCTTCCACCCAATTAGCGCAAGAAACCATGCGAAAAGCAATGTTTACCCAGTTTGAAAATGATACTTACGCGACGATCAAATTCTCTCTTCCGCAGCACGGACTTTATGCCGTTTCCAGCGGAGGGAATAAATCCCGTACCACGAAGTCGGGGAACACGAACCACGAACGCCCGGCCAACTCGTAAGCCGAGCAAAGGTCGGGTACAATGAAGCATTGGAGGTGGGCGACGACGTGATTGAATGCCGAACGACTTATTTGCTCCCCTGTTCTTGCGGGCGGGATAACCTCGTTGAGCCGCGCCAGGCGGGCGAGACCGTACTCTGCGACTGTGGGCGTACATGTACCGTGCCAACCATGCGCGAAATTCGCGCCCTGCGAACAGCCACGGACAGTCGAGCAACGCCCGTCCAGGCGAAATCGGCATGGGGAAACCCGCAACGATTTCTGGTTATTGGCATCGTCATCGTTTTATTGGCTGCGGCGGGGGCGGCGATTGTCTATCGCCAGATTCCGACCCATTTCTTCGGAGTCCGGTCGGCTGAGGCCGAGAGGCAATTCGTCAAGAGCCTGGGTGTCGGACGGGCGATCATCTACTTTCATCAGCAGATCCGCCCGGGAATCGACGCTCCACAAGAGGAAGTCGTGCGAAGCGAGCGAAACAAGGTCTATCTGGGCCTGGCTCCCTTCGCCGGCGTGGGGGCAATCGGTCTGATCCTGGCAGGGGTTGGCGTGGCGGGGATTGTGCGGCCCCGGCCGAAATAGGTCACGCCGACGGTCTTAGACGCAGCACCGCCGCATATACTCGAGGCTTTCCCGCGCCAGCCGTTCGATTCCCGGCGTGTAATCGAAGATCTCCACCGAGACCCAGCCCTCGTAGCCGACCTCCCCAAGCGTCCGCAGGATCGGTACGAAATCCAGCTTGCCGAAGCCCGGTCCCTGGCGATTGGGATCGTTGGCGTGGAAGTGGGCCAGCCAAGGGCGGTTGCGGCGAATCAACTCGACGATCGGTGTGGCCTCGCTGCACATTGCCTTGCAGTCCAAGTGCAAACGGACCGATGGCGAGCCGAGCCGTTGGACCAGTTCCACGGTCTCGGCCGCGGTGACGAGAAAGTTCGTCTCCTGCGGAGTCAGCGGCTCCAGGGCCAAGACTGCGCCATTTGCTTCCAACGCCGGAATGGCCGCGCAGAGAACCTCGGCCGCATAGTCCATGCCCTGGTCCATTGTCACGCCCGCTGCCAGGCTCCGCTGCACGGGCGAGCCAAGGACCATCAAGCGGCCGCCCAGGTCGCCGCACAAATGTGCGAGGTCGGCGAGGTATTCCGCCGTCCGCCGCCGCACGGCCGCTTCCGGGCTAGTCAGGTGCAAGCCTTCGGTCTTAGCCAACAGCCAGTGCAGGCCGACGACCTCCAGTCCCGCCGCTTCCGCCGCACGGCGAACGGCTTGGCGCTGGGCGGGCGAAACGTCGCCCGCCCGGTTAGCCAGCGTGAAAGGGGCGATCTCCAGACCGGTATAGCCGCATTCGGCGGCAAAGTCGCAGGCGCGGTCCATCGGCCAGTCGAGGAAGGTCTCGTTGCAGATCGCGAACTTCATGGCGTGGCCGGCTTGGTTTGCAACGTCAAGCAGGCCATGGCCGTGCCCAGTTCCACCGAGGCCGTGTCGGGCCAAGAGCCGTCCTTACCCTGTTGCTCCAGAAGCTTGTTGCGGACCGGAGCAAACCAATGGTCCCACTCGGCCTTGTCGAGACGTCTCATTACTTGGGCGGCGTAATAGGAGCCATAGAAATAGAATGCCTCCGGTTGGCCCACCATTTCCGCGGTCGGAATCTTGGCCAGATACGCTTGGGCCTTGCGAACCTCCTCTCGGTCCATGGAGGCCCCGGCGCGCCGGAGCGCGGTCATCGCCGCCGCCGATCGGGCGAAGCCGCTTGGGCCGCTCAACTGCAAGAGGTAGCGAAAACCGCCATTTCCGTTCTGGCTCTTCTCCACGTACGCGATGGCCCGATCGATCGTCTCCTTGGGCACGTCGATGCCGGCATCACGGGCGGCCGCCAAGGCCATGAGCTGCGTGACGGTCACGGAAAGGTCCGCGTCGGTGGACGTGGGCAGATAGCGCCAGCCGCCTTCCTTGTTCTGCGACTTGACGATCAGTTTCACTGCGAGCTCAATTTTTTCCTTGTTCTCGTCCTTGGGAGCAGCCTTCTGGCAGTCGGCGAGGAAGGCCAAAGCGAAGGCGTGGCCATACATGGGGGCCGGTTCATCGGCGTTCATGGACGTGATGAGTCCGCTGGGCTGTACGCGGCCCAGCAGGAAGGTTACGCCCTTCGAGAATTGCTCGCCGTAGGGCCCCTCGCCGGGCTTGCTGCCGGAGGCCATCATCGCGCGGCAGACGAACGCCGTCACCGCCACATGCCCGCGGTAGACTTTAGAGCCGTAGGAACCGTCGTCGGCCTGCCGCGCGGCGAGGAAGGCCAGTCCTCGCTGGACGGCGGCGTCGGTCGGATCATCGGCTCGAGTCGTGCGACCGGCCATGCCCATTCCGAGAAAAAGGCCGCAGGCCGCGACCACGCGGAAACGCCGCCGGGCGGCGAGTTTTTTCAACGCATTGCAGTTCGCTTTCATGACGAGTCCTCCTAACCGAAGTGTCTGGTGTCGAAACGATCCTTATTGTAAGCAAGTTGGCAACGGCGGATAGATCCGCTAACGGAGACGCGCGGAGCCATCTACTGAACTACTCTTCTATGTTATGTGCGAATCACAACGTTCTGCGCCGGGCTGTCTCACAAGCAAAAATCGATTGCTCGCAACCTTATTTGGGAAAACGACTTGCGACGGCTGGATTGGAAATCTGCTTGTGACACAGGTGCACGACAAAACGCCACGGCCGGCCGCAAACTGTCGCCGCAAGTCATTATGATTAAGTGCCTTACATCGTACGGCCAGAGTCCGTTCCCGGTCCGCAGTCGTTGTGAGCCGAATCCTCGACGCGGCACCAGGGGCATCGTCGCAACCCCCGGTGTAGAACAGGCTTGCGCGTGACGCGCCGGCGGACCACAACGGCCTCCCCCTGCGCACAGCGAATACACGCCCCTTTAGATGTAGATCGCCGCAGTTGAAACTGGAGGAGCGTATGCCGTCCCGCAGGGCCCTGCTCCCCGGAAGGCATATTCTCTCCCTTATTTCATCCTTCATCCTTCCACCTTCGTCCTTTCTTCCCGGGGCGCACCCGGGCCTTGCGCCCCGGCGCGGTATGCCGGGGCGCTTGCATAGAGATCCGAATTGCCAAAGGTCGAGGTTCTACCCTAACATTACGCCTGGCGAGCGGCGATTTTCTAAAGGCTATCCAAAAGTCGTTGCCATGAACCGCATTCGGCGGGACGCTTACAGTAGTCGTCGGTCATATCTAATCCGCTTCGGCCTATGCCGAAGCTCAGGCACAACAGGCGGCGTTCCATTACCCCATTCACGCGCGCTCCGCCTCCGTAGCCGCCCCCATGCGGGAGGGAGTGACTCATCATCGCCATCGGCACGCGGCTGCTACAGCCGGCGACCGCCGCTGTTCGTGCCATTACCGAATCCGGTCCTTCCTGGGGGCACGCTGTTCAATTGTAAGTCGTTTATATATATTGAGTTAAGACAATTCTCCGACCAAATAGTTATCGTTAATGGCTTGGAGTTATTATCAATGAACATCGCCGCATTGACGATAACTCCGCTCATTGACGATAACTTGACTTGCTCGGAGGTCACTGAATCCTCCTCCACTTCGATCCACGGCGCTCGCCCACCCGCTCGACGGTTCCCTCTGCCTGCATTTCGCGGAGAACGTGCCGGATCATCTGGGGGCTGACCCCGGGGCAAGCCTTCTCTAAGCTGCTCGTGGTAAACTCCCCCAACAGGTGCATTACCGTGTCGCGCACCATCGCCTGCTTGGCCCCCGGCGCCACCGTGACTAACTCCGTCCGCCGCTCCAGCTCCCGGTAGGCGGCGACGATCGTGCCCAGCAGGTAGTCCCGCCAGGGCGCCGGGCGGTGCTGCCCCTCGTGCCAGCCTTCGCTGGACGCCTTCAGGGCGTCGTAGTACGACTCCTTCGACTCCTCAACGATCCGCTCCAAGCTGACGTAGCGGCCCACCTCGTAACCCGCCTCGTAGAGCAGCAGAAGCGTCAGCAGCCGGGCCATCCGTCCGTTGCCGTCGCGGATGCTCATGGTCGTGGTCCTGATCCCGGGGGGATAGATAACCGCAACCCAAACTTTACCAATCGTTCCAGCGCCACGCAATTACCCAAGGGAACAATCCCGTCCGGGACCTGGCGATGCTGTCGCCAACCAGGAAAATGCCGCGGGCCCGAACGAGCGCTGACGGGCATTAGCCACACCTTTTCCAAGATCGCCAAACAAGTCAAGGCACACTATGCAATGCTCCGACGGGCAATTATACTAACATCACTTGTCTATCTTGCCGATTCTCCAACCCCGCCATTCTCGCACTGGGAAAACAACTATGAGACTGTCTACCGCCCTTGTTGCCATCCTGGCCTGCTTGCACTTCGACATCGCCAGCGCTCGCGCCGAACCGTCGCCGTCCAATCTGGCGTCGATGGCCAGAGCAACTACATCCTACGTGTCCGGTCACGAAACGATCCTCGCCCTGAACAGCGGCTTTGACCCGGAGAACTCCAACGACAAGCGGCATGGAGCCTATGGCAATTGGCCGCAGAGGGGTACGCAGTGGGTCGAATATTCATGGAGCCAGCCGATCCATACGGGCAAGATCGACGTCTATTGGTTCGACGATCACAACGGCGTGCGCCTGCCGCGGGCCTGCCGCCTGGAGTATTTCGACGGTGAGCATTTCGTGCCCGTCAAGCATGCCAAGGGCCTGGGCCTCAAGGAGCACGCCTACAACACCACGACCTTCGATGACGTCCGTACAACCCGCCTCCGCCTGGAGATGGATTCCAGCGGCCAATCGACCGGCATTCTCCGGTGGCGGGTCTACGACTGGGGCGACTCGCCGGCCTTCCCGCCGGTGGTCGTGGCGGGCATCGATCGGGCCGTCGTCCTGCCCGGCAAAACATGGCTCAGCGGCAGCGTCCGCGGCGGCAAGCCGGGGCAAAAGCTCGCCATGACCTGGAGTAAACAATCCGGGCCTGGCGACGTCCTCTTCGAGAACGCGGCCGCCGTGGAAACCATCGCCTCGTTTACCTCGCCCGGCAATTACGTGCTTAAGCTCACGGCCGACGATGGCCGGCTTCGCGGCGAAGGCACGCTGAATGTCAACGTCGTCGCGCCGCCGCCGGCCGTCGCCCTCCGCCGGGTTCCCACGACGCGCTATGCCGTCACCAGTCCGCTCTTGCGCCAGCGGCTCAAGCAGATCATTATCCATTGGATTCCGCATTGTTATGAAAAGCTCTCGCAGCCCGATCTGCCGGAGGGCGGCATCGAGAATTTCGTGCAAGCGGGCAACAAGCTGGCAGGTCGTCCCTATGTCGGCCATCGCGGGCCGCCCTGGCCCAATGCCTACGTGCACAACACGGTCGAATCGATGTGCCTGGCGCTGATGTTCGATCCCCAGGGCGACCAAGAGATCATCGCCTCCCAGGATGCCATTCGCAAGAAACTCGCCGACTGGATCCCCAAGATCCTCAGCGCCCAGGAACCCGATGGTTACCTCCAAACCTTCTACACGCTCAACGGGCTGAAACGTTGGACTAACAAGGGCGACCACGAAGGATACACGGCCGGCTATTTCATCGAATCGGCCATCGCCCATTACCTCATGACCGGCAAGAGCGACGAAAGCATGTACCGCGCCGCCCGGCGGCTGGCTGATTGCTGGTGCCGCAATATCGGCCCGCGCCCAAGCGATCGTGGTACGACGGCCACGAGGAGCTGGAACAGGCCCTCGTGCGCCTGTCGGACCTGGTCGATCGAGAGGATGGACGCGGCAAAGGCGACAAGTACCTGAAGTTGGCCAGTTTCCTCCTTCAGTGCCGCCGCAACGGCGATGAATACGACCAGAGCCACCTGCCCGTCACCCGGCAGTACGAGGCCGTGGGCCACGCCGTGCGGGCGGCCTACCTGTACTCGGGCATGGCGGGCGTGGCCATGAAGACCGGCGATGTTGATCTGCAAAGCGCGGTCCTTTCCATTTGGGAGAACCTCGTCAACAAACGGTATTACGTCACCGGCGGCATCGGCAGCGGCGAGACCTCCGAAGGCTTCGGGCCCAACTATTCGCTGCCCAACAACGCCTATTGCGAATCGTGTTCCAACTGCGGCGAAATGTTCTTCCAGCACAAGATGAACGCCATCTACCACCAATCGCGATTCGCCGATCTCTTCGAGGACACGTTCTACAACGCTATCCTGGGCGACGTCGATTTGGACGCCCGGAATTTTACCTACACCAACGCCCTGGATTCCAGCGAGCGGCGGTATCCTTGGCACGGCTGTCCCTGCTGCGTGGGCAATATCCCGCGGACATTGCTTATGCTGCCGACCTGGATGTACGCCACGGGCAGGCATTCGCTCTTCGTAAACCTCTATGCAGGCAGCAATGTCACGGTCGACAACGTGGCGGGCACGAAAGTCGAAATCCAGCAGACAACCGATTATCCCTGGAGCGGGAAGGTGGCGATCGTCATCCGCCTCGATGCGTCGGCGGGCAAGCAATTCGCCGTCCGCCTGCGGATACCTGCTCGAAACGCCAGCCCCCTTTACATTACGGAGCCGGTGATCGACGGGCTGAAATCGCTCTCGGTCAATGGAGCGCCTGAAGCGGTGAAACTCCAGAACGGCTACGCGGTGATCTCGCGGGAATGGAAGTCTGGCGATCGAATCGAGCTGGAATTGCCGATGGCGCCCCAGCGGATCAAGGCCGACGAGCAGGTGGTGGCCGATCGTGGTCGCGTGGCCCTCCGCTGTGGTCCGCTGGTCTATTGCATCGAGAGTGTGGACCAGGACGTCGAGGGCGTGTTGCACCCCGACACCCCCCTGACGACGGATTGGCGGCCGGATCTGCTGGGCGGAGTGACCGTGATCCGCGGCGAGTTTGCTGGTGGCAAGCCCTTTGTGGCGATTCCCTATTACGCCCGGGCGAATCGCGGCGGCCGGTTTGTGGTTTGGATGCGGGATCGGTAGTTTTGCCGTTGCCTTGGCTCGCCTGGAATGATTATTATTCACGCCTACCGCGCACGAAGCGCGTGAAGTCACTATTGAGGCAAAGGGAGTTGCCTATGGCAGAGCAATCGTCGACAGTCGTTGCCGTTCGCGGCCTGGTCATGTTGGTCTGCCTGGTCCTCGTGCCCGTAGCTGCTTTTTGCGGGGGCTCTTTCCCTGCGGTTGTGAAAGCGATCCAAAGCGGCCGCTGGCCGACGCTGGCCGATTTTCGCCACTCTGCGGAACCGCCGCCCTCCGCCGCGACGGTTGCGCCTCGCTTCGTGCCGCCAGCGGCCAAGACTGTGCCGCAGCCCGTCGGACCGCAGGCCCTGGGCTTCCCGGGGCGGGCCGATAATCTGGGGGTGGCTGCACAGATTGAAGCGCCCCACTCGCAGGTCGTGGCGGCAAACTACACGGCCCCTGCCGATTCCACCCCTCCCCCGATGACCCTCTCGCCGCCAGCAGGGTTTTCACAAGACAAACAACGCAGTGTGGGCTTCGGGCAACCGCCGGACGTGCTTCCTGGGACAGCCGAGAAGCCGCTCGCGATAAGTTCCAGCGCCGCCGGGAGCGGCGAAAAGCTGGCCAGCGGCGAAAGGATTTCCGGCACAGCGCCCGACGATCAGTTCAAATTAGTCCAGCAGCGGCTCCGTCAGTTGGGGGCCACATATTATATCCTGGAGACGTTCGGCGATGAGACGCGGGAATTCCGCTTCTATTGCCGCATGTCCGTGGGCGGAAATCCCCATGTCAGCAAGCCCTTCTGGTGCACTGACGGCAACGCCCTGAAGGCGATGACGGGCGTCCTCAAGCAGGTCGAGGAGTGGCGCAGCGGAGGCGGATGAAGTATTAGGCACATGCCGTGTGCCGCACCAACTTACGCAAGGTTACTTTCATCAAGCATGGCGGCCGTTTCCACCGAGCAAAAAATCGCGATTCCCGGCGGCGATGCCTTGTTCCACGGCATGCCCGGCCGGCTGAAAGTGCTCTATATCGCCGCGCCGAGTCGCACGGGTGCCTGGCTGGCCGAGGCCTTCGCGGCCGATAGTGCGGCCGAGATAGTACTGGAAGAGGCGGCCGGGCAGGCGGCCGGCATGGAACGGCTCCGCGACGAGGTCTTCGACGCCATCCTCGTCAGTCACGAGCCGGGCGAGCTCGACGCCCTGGATCTCATCGAGGGCTACCGCGCCGGCGGAGCCGAGGAGCCCATCGTTGTCCTCGGTATACCGGTGGAGGCGGATATGGCCGTCCTCTGCTATGAGGCCGGCGCCGACGGCTACATCTGCGCCGCCACCAGCACCACGCGGAATCTGATCTGGGTCGTGGCGCGGGCCGTCCAGCAGCGCCACTTGGTCCAGGAAAACCGCCGCTTCCACCAGACCGAGCAGGCCCGCCTGCAACGCGAGCACGACGAGGCCCAGCGACTCTTGCAGGAACGGCGGGCCGCCGTGGAGGAATTCCGCGCCGGGCCGCTGCGAAAATACGGCAGCGCGGCAACGACTCCACCGGAACCGAACGGGGCTCTGCCGCCCGAATTGATTGCCCACTACCGCGAGCTGCTGCGGATCTACGTGATCATGGGCTCTGGCAACCTGGCCGACGAGTTGCGGCGGCTGACGGCCTTGCTCGTGGCGGCCGGCATGACGGCGCGGCAGACGGCGCGGATGCACTTGGAAGTGGTTGCTGAGATGATCTCCGGCCTGGGAGCCCGCAGCAGCCGCCACGTCATGACCCGCGCCGATCTGCTGATCCTGGAGGTTATGATGCACCTGGGCGAGGGCTATCGTCGCAGCTTCGACGAATTGGTGCACCCGCCTCGCCAACGGCTCTTGCCCGGCTTCAACCTCTAAACCCGGATTCTTATGGACACAAAGACCTTGATTGACAACTTCCTCGCCGGCCCCCAACTGCTGCGACAGGCAGTGGACGGCATGTCTGGCGAACAGCTTCTGGCGCGGCCGGTGCCCGGCAAATGGTCCACGCTAGAGGTGATTTGCCATCTGGCGGACTTCGAGATCGTCTATGCCGACCGCATCAAGCGCGTGGCCGCAGAGAACGAACCGACCCTCTTCGGCGGCGACCCGGACGTGTTTGCTGCCCGACTGGCCTACGCCGAACGGGACGCCGAAGAGGAACTGCTGCTCATCGAGACGATCCGCAAACAAGTGGCAAGGATCCTGCGGACCCTGAAGGTTGAGGACTTCCAGCGTCGCGGCATCCACTCCGAAGCCGGCCCGCTGACGCTGGAAACGCTCGTCCAGCGCGATAGCGGGCACATCCCGCATCACGTCAAGTTCATTGACGAGAAGCGCAAGGCTTTCAATCGCTAAGTGGTCCGGACCCCACCCGGCTCGTCCGGGTCGGTGAGCCAGATTGACGGCTACGAGCGGCCAACGCAGTATCTTTCCGCGACCCCGCCTGGTTCATCCGGGTCGGTGAGCCAGATTGACGGCTACGAGCGGCCAACGCAGTATCTTTCCGCGACCCCGCCTGGTTCATCCGGGTGGTGAAGGAGATTGATGGCTACGAGCGGCCGACGCAGTATCTTTCCACGACCCCGCCCGGTTCATCCGGGTGGTGAAGGAGATTGGTGGCTACAACGGGCAGTTCACAGCCACCAATCTCCTTCACCACCCGGATGAACCGGGCGGGGTCTGGTGTTCCTTCTGGTTTCCCCGCAGTAGCCGTCAATCTGGTTCACCGACCCGGACGAGCCGGGTGGGGTCCGGACCGTAATATCGCCGGATGAACCGGGCGGGGTCTGGTGTTCCTTCTGGTTTCCCCGCAGTAGCCACCAATCTGGTTCACCGACCCGGACGAGCCGGGTGGGGTCCGGACCGTAATATCGTTGGTAAATCGGCTGCTAATTCTCCTCGCCAATCACTTCCAGCAGTCTTTGTCGGATCGTTTCCAATTGCTTTTGGTCAACGATTTTGGCGTTTGCCTGGTTGGTCACGTAGAAGACGTCCAGCACCTGGTCGAGATAGGTGGCGATCTTTGCCCGCCAGACCGAGCAGCCCAGTTCGAAGAGCGTCCGCGTCACCGCGTACAAGAGGCCGGTGCGGTCGCAGAGTACAGCCCCAGAGCGCGAGAGTGCCGAGGGCCAGCAGGGCGAAGGTCGAGGGCTCGGGAACGGCCGCAACGGTGACGCTGCGCGAGGCCGCCACAGGCGAGCCAGCCAAGGTGGGATCGAAGATCAGCGCGCCGCCCGCGCCGACGGCCAACGCCCCGTCGGGAATTGCGCTGGCATCCGTAGCGACCAGCGTGCCAGCGTCGATCGTTGTGCCGCCGCTGTAACGGTTGGCGCCGGTCAGGACCAATTCGCCGTTGCCGATTTTGGTGAGCGAGCCGTTGCCGCTGAGGCTGCCGGAGAAGGTCGTGCTGTCGTTATTGTTGCCCACCGTGAGCGTCGGTGCGCTGGATAACGCGTTCTCGAGCCGCCAAGCCATTTGAGCCTTGCAGGCCGCCCAGGGTTTCTGCCGCGAGCGTGCCGAAACTGACCATGCCCGCTCCACTGGTATCCAGCGTGGTGTTTTGCAGGGCCAAGGAATTGCCCAAGGCGAGCGTGCCGGCGCTGATCGTGGTGACGCCGGTGTAGGTGTTCGCGGCATTGAGGACAAGCCCGCCGCTGAATCACCTACCGGCAGCCCTTCCCTATTTCTCTGGCAGGCCTCCTCCCAAGGCCCGTCCCAAGCGGGATTCCAGTCTCTTGAAGCCCTCCTTCGTCACCGCAGTCGCACCAAGAACCACCCCTTGTAGCTCCCCGAATCCGGCCAAAACGTCAAGTCCTTTGTCGGTGATTTTTGTGAAGGACAGGCTTAGACTCCGTGCGCCTTTCAAGCCGCTAATGCGTTCCAGGCTTGCATCCGTGATATTGAGGCCATCCAGCGTTAGGGCCATGAGCTTGGGCAGTCTACCCACGACAGACAAGCCGACCTCACTAACACGCGTCCATTGTAACCACAGGATCTCGAGATTAGGACACTTTTCGACCTCGTTAAGCATCACGTCCGTGAGGGGAGTCTCGTTCAGCCGCAACTCCCTTAGCATCGACCTTGACGCTTCGGAACATAGCGAGAGCGATTCCAGCGGAGTCTCGCTTAGCAATAATCGCTCAACGCTTTGAGGTACGAAGGCAAGTTGTCCTATAACGCGCGTCCGCTCAAGTCCCAGGGTCCAAAGCCGGTTCAGACCGCCGATCGCCGCGAGGTCGGCGTCCGTGATCTGTGTCCCGAAAAGCCACAGTTCTCTTAGGTCCGTCGCTTTTCGCAAATGGCCGATTGCCGCAGCAGTGATCTCAGTTTTCGACAAATCAATGACTTTCAGCGATGGGATTCCCGCGATCCGCTCGACGTCGCTGTCGCGAAGACGAGAGCCGAATGCGTCGACGCATAAAACAGAAACCCTCGGGATTTGCCCGAGAATGTCGAGATCGTTGGGGGAGCCATGCCAACCCTTAAGGTTTACAACAACTTGCCCGTCCATCTCGTCTCCAGGAAAACGATAATCGTCGACAACCGCTCCCAGGGATTCAAGCCGGCCAATGCTAGACTTGGTTACTGTCATACGTAGTCCCCATGCTATTAGGCAAATGATAGCCAAGGTTCTGCTCTCGTAAAAATACCCATGCACCAATCAACTACATCAGCTTGTGTAAACGCCGGGAAGATTCGTGGCGTGCGCCGGTTGAAAAGCGTGGCGCTTGGGGGTAAAGGACGCCTCTATTCTACTCCGGGTTTAAGGGAAAGCGACAGGCGGCCCCTTCCCGAGGGAAGGGGCCGGTCGCAACGATTATTTCCACGGTTCGGCTTGGTCCGTTTCCGGCGGTTTTGCCGTGGATTCTGCCGCCTTCCTGCCCAGCGAACGGCGACGGGCATCCTTCAGCCGACCCCGCCGCGGCTTTCTCGCTCGGCTTCTTACTTTCGAAGTGGGCTCTTATGTTGGCCACGTCTTCGGGACCGAAAACACGGCGGCCCGCGATTCGAAGCTTGGGCTCGGGAACGAGGCCATGTTGCAGTAGGTATTCGATGCGGTAAGCTCGGACGCCCAGCAAGGCTGCGACGTCCTTCAAGCTAATCTGTTCCATGGGATTTTCTCCAGGTGTGCCGCCACGCAGGGGCGCAGCGGCGAAGTGAATGGTTGCCTTGCGGCGAGGTAGAAATACGACCAAGACGACGGCCGGAGCCGTCAGCGGTCAACGAGAAGTAAAAGGCAGAAAGGTCAGAAGCTATGCCCGTGGTCACACGAGGCAGCTTCTATCATACGATACCTGGGGTTGCGGTGCAATAGCCAGGTTGAGAATTTTCCGGGCGGCTTGTGGGCTTCTTGGACGCTCGCTTGCGTCCGTCCGCAATGTCGATGCCTGTCAGGCCAGAGGACGCCAAAAAGGGGCGCAATGGGGCGCTGTATCGAGCTGGTACGGGCTACTGCCTTGCAAGATCTACCGGTCGTCCGGTGAATTCAGTCGAGGCCCGAAGATCGCCGCGGCTTGGCAGGCGGAGTTACCGCATCGAACGCGGTGTGAAGATCGCGAGGCGACTTTGCAGCAAATCAATGTTGCAAGGCAGGGACCTCGCGGCGGTCGGTAAGAAACCGCAACGCCCACTTCGACTCCTCACTAATCCACGGTTCGCTGGACTTGGACAAGTGCTCCAGACGAACTCGTGTCTTCGCCTCGACCGGCCCCAAGTGTTTCAGATTGTCGTAGGACCAAAACGCCGCAAGCCCCCGCAACTGCTGAAGCCGATCGGAAGACTCCAGTAGTTGCTGCCAACTCGACCAGTCTGGAGGCTTGTCCTGGACATCGAAAGGATTTCCATTGCCCATCGCAAACTTGCCGTCGATGCGTTCGATTCGCAACAACTCTGCGTGCTTGTTGTTGATGTAGTAGAACTGGCGAGTCTTACCGGTAAACCATCCATCAGTCGTGACAGCGAGACACAAGAAGCCATGTTCCGATTCATCAATAACGGCGGTCTTTGGCCAGTGCGGCCTCCGACGTTGAACCTCATGGAATGAACGAAGCGGCCCCAAGAATCGAGGGTATGAATTTGACAAAACGAATTCCCTGGCATACCCACTTCCGGTTCCATCTGGACCACGAGCATTTTGCGTCCGGCCCCTAGGTCCGAATAGTGTAGAAGCCAATTCACGGGCCCGTAGAAGGCAACAAGCGGTTCGTCCAGTTTCTGCCCCGTAAGACTCGCAATCCAGTGGTCGACACGTTGCTTCTCCGCGTCAGGTAGTTTCGTCAGATCTGTGCCATCGTATTTCTCCAGCTTCCAGACGATGTAGCGCCTGTGAACATGGGGCCAAGAGAAGATGACTGCAAGCACGACCGGCGCACACAGCAGCGTCCGCAAACTGAACTGATACCAGCGGCGAGTGGGCTTCGGAGTTGCCTGTGGGGAACTTGCTCGCGCTCATGCCTCACTTCTCCTTCCGGGCACGGACTTCCTGCCCCGCACCGCGCCGACCAGCAGCGTGCCGACCGAGAGCAGCCACACGGCCAGGGCGGCGATGTTGGGCCAGTACTCAATGCAGCCCGCGGCTTACGGAGAACTGCCAGGAAGAACTCGACAGTTTGGCAATGCCTTCTGCAGAGCTCGCACCCCGGCATCGGTCACTCTTGTCCGCCATACGGTCACCGACTGAAGCGTGGATAACGCTTTGAGGTGCGTCAGCCCAATGTCAGTGACCGCGGTTAGGCTCAGATCCAGATCCTGAAGGTTGGCCAATCGTCCAATATGTAGTAGCCCGGCATCGGTTATTCTCGTCTTGGCAACGAGGAGCCATTGGAGCTTACTCAACCCAACGAGGTGAACCAATCCGGCATCCGTCACATTTGTCCGCGACAGGTTCAATGTTGTGAGCCCAGTCAATCCCTTAAGGTGCGTCAGCCCGGCATCCGTCACATTTGTCCGCGAGAGGACCAGTGTTTTGAGCCCAGTCAATCCCTTAAGGCGCGTCAGCCCGGCATCCGTCACCTTAGTCTGTGTCAGGTCTAGCATCCTGAGTCTCCGGAATTCCTTGACGTTGATTAGCCCGGCGTCTGTGATGTTGTCCTCGGTCAAATTTAGGTATCGAAGCTCGGTCAACCCTCTAAGACGAGTCACCCCGGAGTCCGTGACCTTAGTTCGCCACAAGCTCAGAATTCGAAGTTGAAGCAACCCCTTAACGTGCTCCAGTCCTGCATCCGTGATATGGGTACGGTCCAGAATCAGCTCCCGCAGTTGAATTGACCGTTCGAGGTGGGCCAGCCCACCATCGCTCACCCGCGACCCGGCGAGGTCCAGTGCTGGGAGTTTTGTGTCGAGACTTGCCAAATCATGGTCAGTTATTTCGTCTGTCGCACCAGGTCGCGCAGCGCCCATGGTCGCTGGCCAAGTATTCGCACCGGCTTGCTCGGCATCGGATTCGGCCGCGCGAACAGCAGCGACGGCAAGCGATAGTAGCAGAACCAGCATCGAGAATGTCAATCGGTACATGGAACAACTCCTCTACGGCCGCCGTGTCCCAGTTCGCCGAGGCAGGCTGGTTGGTGAAACACGGCAGAACACGATTCGGCACCCAATGCTCTCGTCGCTGTAACATTGCTGGGGGCTCAGAAAGACTATGGAATCACATCCGGCGAAAGGTCGGGAGGCGGCGGTTCCCGGCGTTGGTGCAGCCTTCAATTCTATTGTCAACCGTTCCACCTTCTCGCTCGATTCTCGCTGAAGTTACAGCTGGCCGACGCCGCTGGCGTTCGCCGACGACGACTCAGCGGCAATCGCGTGTTGGCCAAACCTACAAGTTGCCCATAGTGACCATGTTCATCCATTCGTTTATCTTGGCGACGATCACGTCTGCGGTTTACGCAATCCATGGGGTAGGGCTGTCACATCCCATAATAAGCCCGACGCCGTGCCTCCGTCAACGGCGAGACGCGGGCTATGCTCCATTTGGGTGGCGAGTATGCCCCGCAGAGCCCTCAGCCCAACCGCCGGCACCCAACGCTAAGCCCGTGAACGCTCGCTTGGAGGGGCAATCCAGGGACCTGCTGCCGCTTTGAAGATCGTCCGAACGTTCGGACTTTTCGGGCAGCGAAGGCCGTACCAATTCTCCGGACGTCCGGTGAATTCGGCGGGCACGAGGATTGGGCTGCGGAAGGCCATGGCAGATTGCAGGGCCAAGGCGTGCGCGAAGCGGGCTAGCGGGTGGGCGTTGTTGGCCGAGGCTACGATTCAACGCGTTTATCTCCCCACGCCTGGTCCGCACAACCCTTGCAGAGAACGTGCCTGTCAGGGCCCGGGATGCCGCCGGCACAAAACGCGGGCTTGCCACACCGCTCGCATTTACCTTGGAGCAATAGAATCGTATCCATGTCGATTAGTTCATCTGCCGAGGCCGGACGATAGCCCGAGAAGCATGTAGCACACACTTGGCGATTCCGCGGCGAACCCATTTCCGTGTCTACGAACCGGACGATCGCGCGGTGCTGGCGACAAGTGTCGCACAGTTCGTTAATTGGAATCATTCGATCACCCATCTCCACTGCTCTGCCAACGGGCAGGCGGCCGACGCCGTATTCTCCGACGCCAGTCAGGCCCGAACTTCGTTCAATTCTATCAAGGTTTGGAAGCCGGAACCACCGGCGGCGTGTCGCCAGCGACCTCAGCGGGCGGGCGGTGTTGGCAGCGTCCATCTGATCTCGCAGTTAGGCAATTCCTGTTGAAGTTTCTTAACGCCGGCCTCGGTGACTTGCGTGTCGTCCAGACGCAGCTTTTCGAGTTTGAGCAATCGTGCGAGTTGTGCGATTCCCGCGTCGGTGGTTTGCGTGCCGGTCAATCCAGTTTTCGTAGTTCAGGCAGTCGCACCAGGCACGCCAGCCCGCCATCCGTGACTTGTGTGCGGTCGAGCCACAAAGACCGGAGTTGCGTGAGCCCCATTAACCCAGGCTGCTCTAATTTCGCCCGCTCGTGGCTGGTTTTGATTCGCCCGGTGACACCTCCGGTATCGTGCGGTGCACACTAATACTCGGGCAGGGCTCTCCCATAATAAGCCCGACGCCGTGCTTCCGTCAACGGCGAGACGCGGGCTATGCCCAAGTTGGGTGGCGAGTATGCCCCGCAGAGCCCGTCTCCCAACCGCCCGGGCCCCGCCAGTCCCGTGAACGCTCGCTTGGGGGGGCAATCCAGGGACCTGCTGCCCGCGGCGACTTCCGGCGGGCCCGGCCTTCCTGCTCCGCACCGCGCCGTCTAGCAGCAGCCCGACCGAGAGCAGCCACACGGCCAGGGCGGCGATGTTGGGCCAGTTTGGTCTGCCCCGCAGGCCCATGGTCGACAGGCCGCCGGGCGGCAGACAGTGCACGCTACCATCGGCCAGCGCAGCGTAAACGTCGCCACAATTCTGATCGTAGCTCTCAGTAGAAATTGCTCCTTGGGCCGTGATTGCTCGACGGGACGAAGCGGGACCCATCGCTGGTCGTTCATGAGATGTGGATTGACAGGTCCTTCGGTTCCATCCACGGCGTACCGGATTCGAGCTACCTCGACAACCATGACGGGGCTACCGCTCCCTGGCGTTTTATTCAGTGGCGTTCGTGACTCGATGTATCGCGTCGGCCACTCACCTTTCGGCCCTAGCGGCGCCACGATAATTTGTCTGATTGGCGCCTGCGTGAAGGAATGTGATCGCTCGGGCACGCGAAGATTCCGGAAGTGACAATGGCACGTTGTTCCAGTTCTTTCGGCCCGTCCCATGGTTTCGTTGAAGTCGTAACCCTGGTATAGAACGGCCCTTGGTCCATGTAGGGCAGTATTAGTACCCGCCAACTATAGATCGGCTTGCCGGTCTTGGTCGGTGATGCAGCTGGCGGGAAATAGCCCGTTCGCTTGGCGGTAGTCATTCAATGCCTGAGGCAATTTGACGTAGATTGCTTAAGCAATTGACGTACACGCCCACTGCGTCATGAATAGCATTCCAGAGAGTCGCCAGCAGCCAGATCCAGCGCAGATCACCGGGCAACGAGAGGCCGGAACATCGCAGGGGCCCTGGACCTTTAGCTCGATAAAGATAGATTGCCAGCCCCAGCCACCGGCCCGAACACCGCGAGGCCCCACCCTCCGAACACCGCCAGCGACGAACCCAGCACCACGAACAAGAGCAGCGGCGTCCGCAAGCTGAACTGGAAGGGGGGGGGGGCAGGGCGGTGGGTTGGAGTTCGGGCGTGGTCATGGGGTTATCGTCCTTCTCGAAGGCGGTCGCCTGAGAAGTTCGCCAACTCCGGTATGGAGTAAATCTTATCGATCGTCGACTTATATTGCATTCCACACGACGAAAAGTAATGGTTGTGCCGTCGAACAACACGTAGCTCGCCCGCCAGTCGCCATCCCGCGGCTGACCGACCGAGCCCACGTTACAAATCAGTTTACGGCCGTCCAGCTTGAAACGCTCGCCGCATTCTACGCAGTCGAGAAAACTGCCAGTCCTCGGGGCCGCGTCAAGGTGGATTCCCGGTACGTGCGTGTGCCCATTGAAGCAAAGGTACTCAAACTGCTTGCCGATCCGCTCCATCTTCGAAGGGTTATAGATATCCTCGGGAAAGACCCATCCGTTCAAATGACGTTCGGGAGAACCATGGACATAAAGCACACTTCCCCTCGGAATGGCTGCTGGGGAGGCCGCCGAGAAACTCGGATCTGCGCTGCATTGCAGCATCCTGGACCGAGGATTCAAAAGCTGCTTCGTCCAGTTGATGCTCTGCTCGGGGGTTGTGCTAAAGCACATGGCCCGGTGAAAACAGCCTCGTCGAAGGTACCTTGCAGGACAAGAGCCATGTTCATCGAAAGGTCGATGCATGCGGTTGGGTCAGGCCCGTATCCGATGATGTCGCCGAGATTGTAGATCGAGTCTACCCCTTGGATTGCAATGTCTGCGAGGACGGCATGCAATCTTCAAGTTGCCATGGATATCACTGAGGATCGCCTTCACATGACTTGCCTCACGGCCATGCTTTCCCGACGCCGCCCCAACGCAGAGCGCCCGGCGTCCTGGCCTCTATTCTACCGCGCCGCGACATCCTGCACCACAAGGCGGCACGCCGTCCAACGCCGCCTCACCGGTAACCTTCGTGCGGCTGAAAAAAGCGGCCGGAACGCGAACGCAGGGGCACCGCTCAGGGCCGCATCCTGGTGGGGCTGCTGGTGGCGCTGTATACTGAGGGCATGGACGCCCCGGAGAAACGTCGCTGGTATTGCCCCACGCCTGGCTGGCTGGTGCTCGGCTCGCTGGCCGTGACGGGCCTGCTCTTTCTCTCAGAACGGGGGCGGTGGTGTCCCTTCAACGAGCACAAGGGCTGGACGGTGCTGATCGCGGTGGCTGGGGTGGGCACGGCTGGAGTGCTGATGCTGATTTGGTTCGTTGTGGCTTTGGTCTTTCGCTGGCAGCTCCAGTTTGGCATCCGCGCGCTGCTGGCGCTGACCTTGGCCGTGGCTTTGCCGTGTAGCTGGCTGGCAGTCGAGATGAAGGCGGCGAGGGAGCAGCAGAGCGCCGCAGAGGCGATCAAGAAGTTGGGCGGGCGCGTGGAGCGGAGCGGACCCTCGGGACCGAACTGGCTACGCGCTCTAGCAGGGGATGATGTCCTTCAGACTATTGATACCGTTGATCTATGCGAATCCGAGGTCTCGGATGCCCAGTTGGACCAGATTGTCACCGCGCTGCCGGCAATCACGATCCTGAACCTATCCGACACAAAGGTTGGCGATGCAGGCGTCAAACATCTCGAGAGGCTAAGCCAACTTCGAGAGTTGAACCTCAACGGGACACGGATCACAGATGCTGGAATGCAGGATGTCGTCCGGTTGACTCAAGTTCAAAGATTGTACCTTTACGGTACCAGAATCACCGATGGCGGGCTAGGGTATCTCACGTCGCTGAACCAACTGCAGACGTTGGTCATCGCCGACACCCAAATTACGGATGCTGGACTCGAACATCTCAACGGACAGGAGCAACTCGAAGACTTGAACGTCGCCCAAACCGGAGTCACGGATGGTGGGCTAAAACGGCTCAAAGGACTAAGACATCTCAAAGACTTGAACCTTGCCCTAACCAAGGTTTCCGACGCCGGGTTGGAGATTCTTCGTGGGATGAAGCAACTGAAAATGTTGGGCCTTGATGGAACTCAAGTGACGGAGGAAGGCGCGGACAAGCTCCAAACGGAATTGCCGGCCTGCGGAATTCTTGTTGAAGAAGGCCGTGGTTTCCCCTGACTCGCCGCTGCCCATCTTGAACTCGCCCGCCGGGATGAGCACCAGCTTCAACTTCACCCGCCGCCGAGGCCCGCCGAAAGAAATCGCCGTCGATCTTTCGCCTTGTCGCTCTCCTTCTTGGACTCTTGGGCCGACAATCATCGGCAGCCGCCGCATGGGCCACGGCCCCGCGGATCGACCAGCGTCCAACCACCTCTCATTCTACCGCGCCACGTACGAGACTGCACCACAAGGCGGCCTGCGGCCTGCGGTCCAGCCTCGGCTCAGTGGCACCCTTCGTGCGGCTGGCAACCGGCAGGAACGCGGGCGTGCAACGGAATCACTCCGGGCTCCATTCTGGCAGGGCCTCTGGTGGCGGAGTATACTGGCGGCATGGACGCTACGAAGAAACGCCGCTGGTATTGCCCCACGCCTGGCTGGCTGGTGCTGGGCTCGCTGGCGGTGACGGGGTTGCTCTGGCTATCGAATTGGTTGGGTTGGCCCGCATGGCACAAGGGCTATGCCGTGCTGGCCGCCGTCGCTGGCGTGGGCATGGTGCTGGCGGTGATGCTGCTGTGGTGGTTGGCGGCCCTGGTCTTTCGATGGCGGTTCCAGTTCGCGGTCCGAACCCTGCTCGTGCTTGCCTTGGCCGTGGCCTTGCCGTGCAGTTGGATGGCAGTGGAGTTGAAAAAGGCTGAGCAAGAACGGAAAGCAGCGAGGGCGCTTGGTAGATTGTGCGAGTCCGTGGCGTGGTCGGATCCATCCGGACCAGAGTGGCTGCGGAATTTGGTAGGGAACGGTTTCCTTTCGCATGTTGTTGGTGTTTTACGGAACGCTGGAGACGTGATCAGTGACGAACCCCGATTTGGCGACACTGATGCTGAGAATCTCAAGGCCCTGCCGCAACTGCGATACTTGGACCTTGGCTACACCGACATCAGCGACACTGGACTCGAGAATCTCCAGGGGTTAAAACTGCTCAAGAAGCTGGGGCTTTGCAACACGAAGATCACGGACACCGGGCTGCAAAACCTCAAAGGGCTGAACGAGCTTGAGGTCTTAGAGCTTGGCGAAACCAAAATCACGGACATCGGGCTCGAGAATCTCAAAGGGTTATTGCAACTCCGAAGGCTGGTACTTTGCGATACGCATATCACGGACGCTGGACTTCACATTCTCAGCGGGCTGTGTGGACTCGAAGAAGTGAATCTCGATGGAACCCCAGTAACGGAGGTTGGATTAAAGTATTTCACGGGGTTGACCCAACTTCGAAAGTTGTGGTTGCCGGATATCGAGGTAACAGATGCTGCCCTTGAGAATTTCCACGGGCTGAGCCAACTGGAGGAGTTAGTGTTTCGCGGAAGCCAAGTCACGGACGCTGGGATGGCGCACCTCCAGGGCTTGACCCAGCTTCGACAGTTGAGCCTGGGCGATTCCAGAATCACGGACGCTGGATTGGAGAACCTCAAAGGGCTCAAGCAACTCCAATGGCTGGACGTTACGGGGCCCAGGGTAACTGCCGCTGGCCTGAAGAAACTGCAGCAGGCATTGCCGGGTTGCCGCATTGACCACTGACATGACCAACCCCACGCCCACACGCCGCTTCTCCTTCACGCCCGCCTGGCTGATCTTCGGCTTGCTGGTCGTGGAGGGGCTGCGTTGGCTGTCGGAGCGGCTCCCCGCAACCCGCCACGGCACCAGCGGCTGCCGAGGGTGAAGGGCGGCTAGGGGGCCCGCGACGAAGCGGGCGCTCGGGCCTTCCTGCTCCGCACCGCGCCGACCAGCAGCAGCGTGCCGACCGACGCAAGCCACACGGCCAGGGCGGCGATGTTGGGCCAGTTGGGATACCGCTTCGGGTCACCAAACTCTCCCTTCCAACAATCTGCCACTCCGCCTGGACTCTGCATTGAGGATCGAAGGACAATCGACGGAGCCTATTTGCGTTCCTTGGCTTCAACCATATCGAGTTTGACGTACTCTTTCTGCTTCCACACTGCCCATCGCTTGGCAAACTCCAATTGCCGCTTGGGCTCGATAGGCGCGGGAAAGAGGACGTTAAGGCTCCCAGAGGTTCCCGTGCCGCAACCGCCGCTCCACTCGCCGGGCGTGCCTCCGCACACGCTCCAACCGCTCTCGCGGATGTCGCAGCTTCCGAGCACACCCGATTGATCGCGCGGGTCGTTTGCATGCGTGATGCTGGCCAGAAGCGCTAGGAGCCAGGCTCGTTGGACGGGCGCCCCTTTCTCGTCCACCGCCGCGTCGATCATGGCAGGCACGGCTTTCCAACCCATCGTGAGAAGCTTGCCCGGTGGCGAATCGGGCTTAATGAAATCGTACACGCGCTTGTCGTAGTCGCCTTCGAGAAACTTGATCGGCCCCTTGAGGGGCAACTCGGAAATGCTCTTGCGGACCGCGTCCAATTCCGCGCACGTCGCCTCGACAGCGATCGGCTCCACCGTAAGGTCCATCGGCAGCGAAACGCTCACGATTAGTCCTGCGACGTCGTCGCAATCGGCAATCGTCACATGATCGTGGTAAAGAACCCGTAGCTTGTACTTGCCGGGCGCTTCGATGCGGACAAATCTGTTGATGTTCAATTCGGTGGTCCAGGATTCGCCGTATCGAAGTGTCGACTCTTGATAGATTCCCCCCCCCTCAAATTCCAACGGCGAACGCTGCGGCAACACGTGTCCTTGCGGATCGGTGACCTCCAATCGCCAGCGGGCCTGACGTCCGCTGCGGTAGTCGCCCCCGTCCGTAAACGGGACTTCGGCGCGATCGACATCCAAGTTGGTCAGCAGGACAAATAGATTGGGCAGGCATCCCAGGAAGCACGAGCGCGTCCGCCTGCCGGCAACCAGGATTTGCAGGGGATCGGGCCTGCCCTCCAGGCGATGCATCGCCGTAAGCCATTCGACGCTCGGATGCACGGTTAACTCGCGTCGCAGATTATCGCCTTTGGCGGAGTCGCGAGCTGCCTTCAGTAGCGATTTGCGTTCCGCCTCCCAGCGGCCCGCGACGAACCTACTCCACTCTTTGCCGCCACGTCGAATCGCCTCACAAAGGAACAGCTCCAATTTCGGCCCGCGAGCGTCGTGCATGGCCTCGCGCAGCTCGGCGTCGCTCAGGGCGCGCATTGCGTCGAAAACCTCCTTCGTCGCCAGTGAGTTCCGGACCGAGAAGTAGTCGGACGGCATAGGTTTCAGAAGCGACACCAATCGTTCGACGGGGTTCTTCGCCTCGGCCCCCGCAGCACCAAGCCCATCTACGTGCAGCGCAAACGCTGCTATTACTAGGCACGACACCTGTCGTGAGATCTGACTCGACCTAATCATGACAATCTCCTCTGTTGTGGTTTCGCAGGCACGAAATGGACGGGTTATTAGTCGGGCCCCACGCAGGTTCCGTGTTAATTGTATCGTCCTCGCTCTCCGGGCCAACCGGACGACCCCAGCACCACGAACGTCCGCAAGCTGAATTGGAAGGGCGAGCGGATGAACCGGGCGGGGTCTGGTGTTCCTTCTCGTTTCCCCGCAGTAGCCGTCAATCTGGTTCACCGACCCGGACGAGCCGGGTGGGGTCCGGACCGTAATATCGTTGGTAAATCGGCCGCTAATTCTCCTCGCCAATCACCTCGAGCAGTCTTTGCCGGATCGTCTCTAATTGCTTCAGATCGACAATCTTGGCGTTTGCCTGGTTGGTCACGTAGAAGACGTCCAGCACCTGGTCGAGATAGGTGGCGATCTTTGCCCGCCAGACCGAGCAGCCCAGTTCGAAGAGCGTCCGCGTCACGGCGTACAAGAGGCCGGTGCGGTCGTAGGCGAAGACGTCGATGATCGTGTAGCGGTCCGATGTGCCGTTGTCGGTGTTGACGCGGACCTGCGGCTTTGGTCCAAGAACCGTCCGCTGCTCGCCCGACTTCCAGGTACGGCGAAATGAGGGGGCCTGCCCGTCGTCGCCGCGGAGCGATCGCTCGACCCCCCGGTCGATCGCTTCGATCCGGTCCGGCGGAGATCCGCCGGCGTAGTCAGGATCGTAGACCCAGAAGCGGTCGAGTACCAGCTCCTCGGCGAGCGTGTGGATCTGGGCCGAGCGGATCTCCAAGCCCTGGCTGGTGAGGGCCCCAGTGAGCCGGTGGAAAATGCCGGGAGCCACGGCTTCGGAGGTTCCCACCGTGACCTGCAAAGTCCCCACCTGGGGCTCGTAGCGGGTCGTCACGCGCACACTGCCCGGCTCCAGGTCATGCAGCAAGCGCAGGTCGCCGGCCGCCTGCTCGACCGACGTCGCGCTGAGGTAACCGTTCGTCAAGGCGTCGATGGCGCGGGAATACCAGGCCTCGTCGGCCTCGCCGCTGAACAGGGCGCCGATGGCGTTCCGCTTGCCTTCGAAGAGATGGTCGGTCGTCGTCGCGGGGCTGTCGCCGGCAAGTTGCTGCATCGCCCGGTGGTACAAATCCGTCAGGACCTGGCACTTCCAGCCGTCCCAGACGTCGGGGCCCACCGCACCCAAGTCGGCGGCGGTGAGCACGTAGAGCATCTGCAGGAGTTCCGGCGAGCCGACCTGAACGGCAAAACGCACGACCAGGTCCTCGTCGCTGGTGTCGCGGTGGAGGGCCAAGTGGTTCATCCGCAGATGCTTGTGGACAAGGAACTTGAGGGTCTCGGTCTCGTGCGGTTGCAGGGCGAGTCGCCAGCCGACCTCCTCGGCGATCTTCAGCCCGGCCTCGCGGTGATCTTCCAGCAGGCCTTTGCCCAGGTCATGGATGAGCAAGGCCAGGTGCAGGAGGTGCTTGTCCTTCAGTCCGCGATAGACCCGCCCCACCGGCCCTGGATCGTCCAGCAGCCCCTCGGCGAACTCCACCGCGCGGATGCAATGCTCATCGACTGTGTACTTGTGGTACTGGTTGAATTGCAAGAGGCCGCGGGCCCGGGCGAATTCCGGCAGGAACCGCTCCAGGATGGCCACCTCGTGCAGCTCGCGGAGCAGCACACCCAATCGGCCAGGCTGGGCCAAGAGAGAGAGAAAGTGACGGCTGGCCTCGGGCGGCAGATGCGCCGGCAGATGCTGGGCCTCGCGGCGAATGGCTTCCCAGGTAACGGCGGCGATGGGCACGTCGTGTTGGTTGGCCAGATCGACCAACTGCATGATGGTCGTGAGGTTGCCGCGGAGCCGCGCTGCGCCCCGCCGTGTGGTCATCATGCCTACCGGCCCCACCAGGTAGTCCGACTCGATGCGGTGGCCAAACAAGAGGGTCAGCGTCTTGTCGAGCCAGGCACTTGTCGTGGCTTTGGCGAGGAACGTGGCGGCTACGTGGCTGATGCGGCTGGTGTGGCGAAAATAGTCGCGCATGAAATGCTCGACCGGCAATAGGCCATCGGACCGCGAAAGTCCGAGTCGTTCGGCCAGGCGAAGTTGCTCCGCACGCGTAAGCACGTCGTTGGCCCCGCCGGTGTGGAAGTGCAACTCGTTGCGGAGCCGCAGCAGAAAGGCGTAGGCCGGCCGAATGGCATCGTAGTCTTCGCGGCTCAGCACCCCGCAATCCCGCAGCTCGGCGAAGTCGGCAATGCCCCAGCGGGCGAACCCGACCCAGCGAATCAACTGCAGATCGCGGAGCGTACCCTGCGACCGCTTGATATTGGGCTCCAGCAGGAAGACGGTCTCGCCGTAACGCCGCCGCTCCTCGTCGCGGCTCCGCTTGATGGCAGCCAACAGGCGGGAACAGCGCCAATGGACCCCCTGCCGGAAACGGTGCATGAAGCTCTCGAAGATCGCCGGGTTTCCCGCCAGCAGCCTTGAGTCGACCAGCGAGGTGCAAATCATGGCGTCGCGGACGCCCAGGCGGCAGGCCTGCCGCACCGTGCGAACGCTATGCCCGAGGACCAGCCCCACGTCAAAGACGTCGCGGACCAGCCGCTCGGCCAGCGGCAGCAGCCGAGCCGCCGCCGACGGCCGGTGCAGGATCATCAAGTCGACGTCGCTGTAGGGGGCCACGTCCCGGCGTCCGTATCCGCCGTAAGCCACGATCGCGATGTCGTTGAGCAGCCCCTTGGAACCGGCCTGGCCGAGGTCCTTCAAGGCGTCGTCCAGCAATTCCACGATGACGGCATCGCGGAGGTTGCTGTTCAGTGCGCAGAGCTCAACCCCCGGGCAGCCGGCCTCGTGCCGCGCCTTGAAATCCTCGTAGCCTTTCGCCAGCCGCGCCTTGGCGGCCAGCACGTTGGAGCGAAGCATCAATAAACAATGACGGAATCTACACGACGAATTACGAAGGCAATCCTACAAGTCCGGAAAACGATTGTCAAATGGCCGGCCGGCTTGCGTTTCTGCACCGCTGGTGCCCCGTCATCTCAAATGGCGTCCTCACCGGACTCGCCCGTGCGAATGCGGATTACGTCGGACAACTCGGAGACGAAGATCTTGCCGTCGCCGACCTGGCCGGTTTGGGCCGAGCGGACGATGGCGTCGAGGATCGCCTGCAGCTTGGCGTCGGAGACGACGACCTCGATCTTGACCTTGGGCACGAAATCGACTTCGTATTCGGTGCCGCGATACATCTCCGTATGGCCCTTTTGGCGGCCAAAGCCGCGGACCTCGGTGACGGTCATGCCCACGGCGCCGCATTCGGTGAGGGCGCCTTTGACGTCGTCGAGCTTGAAATGGCGGATGATGGCTTCAACTTTCTTCACAAATACGCTCCTCTTAGATAAATATGTAACCTTCTTCGTCGTGCTGACTGACGTCGAGCCCTTCCATTTCGGCTTCGCGGGAAACGCGGAGGCCCATCGTGGCGTCGAGCACCTTAAGGATAATGAACGTGCCCACCGCCGCCAAGACCCAGGTGATGACCACCGCGGCGGCCTGCGCCTTGATCACCCAGCCGCCCTCGATCAGGCCCAGCAGTTTATCGCCAGTGATGCTAAAGGTGGCGCCGGTCGCCCGCGTGGCAAACACGCCCGTGAGAAGCGCCCCCAGGGTGCCGCCCACACCGTGTACGCCAAAGGCGTCCAGGGAATCATCGTAACCGAACATGGTCTTGACCAGCGTGCAGGCGGTGTAGCAGACACAGGATACCGCCACGCCCATGAGCAAGGCCGGCATGGCGGTTACATAGCCCGAGGCGGGCGTGATGCAGACCAACCCCGCCACCACGCCCGAGCAGGTCCCCAGCACGCTGGGCTTGCCGCGAAAGACCCATTCCAGGCCGGCCCACGTCAGGCCCGCGGCGGCGGCGCAAAAATGGGTGACCATGAAGGCGCTGCTGGCCAATGCGCCCGCGTTGACGGCGCTGCCGGCGTTGAAGCCAAACCAGCCCACCCAGAGCATGGCCGCCCCAATTGCCGTGTAGGTGAGGTTGTGCGGCGGCATGGCGGTCTTGCCGTAGCCCAGTCGCTTGCCGATCAGCAACGCGCAGATCAGCGCGGAAACCCCGGAACTTATATGCACGACCGTGCCGCCCGCAAAATCCAAGGCCCCGCCGAAAATGGCATATTTGCTCCCGAATGAAAGAAGTCCTCCGCCCCAGACCCAGTGCGCCAGTGGGCAGTAAATCAACGTCCCCCAGAGGATCATGAAAACGACCATCGTGCTGAATTTCATCCGTTCAGCAAAGGCCCCGCAGATCAAGGCGGGCGTGATGATGAAGAACATGCACTGGAAGAGCATGTAGCTGGCGGTCGGGACCGTCGGGGCATAGGCGGAATTCGACATCACCGACTTGTGCTGAGTTTCGTCCCAAACCGGGTTGACGTGGTCCATGAACAAGTAGTACTTGAAGTCGCCGATGTAGGCGTACCAGGAATCATAGGCCGGCGAGTTATCCTTGGCCACGACGGCTGGATCATTGCCGAACGAGAGGGCGAAACCGTAGAGGGCCCAGATCACACTCATCAGGCACATGAGGAAGATGCACTGCATCATCACGCTGAGCACGTTCTTCTTGCGGACCAGGCCGCAATAAAACAGGGCCAGACCGGGGCCGGTCATCATCAGCACGAGGGCCGACGAAGTGAGCAACCAGGCGTTGTCGCCCGGATCGACCTTGGAAGCTTCGGGGGTCGCCGGGGTGGTCGAAGCCGCGGAAGCTGCGGCCACTTCATCCCCGGCCCGCGCGATCGCAGGCAACCCGAAAACGACCAACAGCACCGCTATCCCAAGACCCCACCGCGCACAACCAGCCCTACACATTGCCAATGTTTCCCTTCCAAACGTAAAGACGCTACCATCGACAGTCACAGGCCGGAAGCCAGTACTGCGACTTCCCAGTAAAACACCAAGATAGCTTGGATCATAGCTCCCCGAAACCCCCACCATTGCTGAAAAAATAGGCATTGCGGATCGGAAAGCGGTGGATTTGCCGCTTTTCTTGGAAAATGTCGAATTAAGACATTGACGCAATCGGTGTACCGCAACTTGCGATGGATAGTGAATACGCATTGTAAATCCTTATTATAAAAATGTTTATGGATTGTTTCGTTATCCGGCACCTGATTTCGTCGCACACAAAAACGTAACCTGCTGCCTGTTTATTGGGCACAGCGTGAAACCGCGTTATCTGCGGGGCTCATTCTCCGATCTTTAGAATCGCTAATTATCTGCAAATCCCACTGACATCCCGGTTGGCTACAAAATGTTTGACAAATCGAGAGAGGCGGGTTTTAATAATAGGGTAGTACTTAGTGGCACGCTCCTTGGAGTTTGCCACAGAAATCTAAAATGAGGCAGCGTTGGCGCTTTAGGAAAGAACACCATCGTTTGGTGAATCGCCTGAAACGCTTTCTTTCAACTTGAGGAATTCCACGCGTTGGCCAGACGCGGGGAGTTTTTCAGTTCTTGACCCGTGCCAGGGTAAGCTGCTGCGTAAACTTGCTTTCTCGGGCCGGGATCAAGATTTGGTTTTGCCTGGCGTGGTGGTGGATAGCGGAGTTTTTCGATTGCTGGTGTAGACGATTCCTGGTTCTGACTTCCGAGAGGTAACATCGTGAATTGCATTCGAGTATTCTGTGGCGCTGTGTTGGCGTTTGTGGCGGTTTCGGCATTCTCTTTCCTCCACGCGGATACGTTGCCGCTGGAGTCATCCTCGATTTCGTACACTGCGACCGACTGGACGGGAGCCAGTGCCCAAACCTTGTCGTTCCCGACGTTCGACTCGAGCCTCGGCACGCTCGACTCGGTCACCTTGACCCTCAGCGGCAGTTGCCAGACGGCAATCACCGCCTACAATGTCGCACAACAACTTGGCCTCCAAGAGACCACCAGTGGAAGTGTGACGACTAACTCGACGATTTCCGTGGACGATCCCGGCAATAGTTCCTCTTTCCCGGCATCTATTAGCCTGGCGTCCCCGCTTTTGTCCTACGGATTTCCTGCAACGGGGGCGCCCGCATCGCTAGTGCTCAATTCAACCGCTTCGAATAGTGCTGCATTTACTTATACCGACCTGGGTGTGCTCAATGAGTTCCAGGGCCTTCCTGGCACTAAAATTGCCTTGACCGCAACGACGGCGACGCAAGCGACCACCGTGACGGATAGTGGGATTAGTGGTACCGAGCAAGTCACCTATGATGCTTTGACCGCAACGGTTCAATACACGTACTCTCCCACCGCGGTTCCCGAACCCTGCTCGCTGGCAATTCTGGGCGCTGGCTTGGCCGCATTGATGGGGTTCGTCTGGCTTCGTCAATGAACTTGCCATTACGTACGGTAATGGGCATGGACTCTGTCCTCAGAGCAGGTTTCTTAGACGATCCGCTCCAGTTCCTGCCACCGCCGGTACGCCTCGGCGACATCATCCTCGAGGGCTTGGAGACGATTCTTGACGCGGACGATTTCCGCCGGCGGCTGGCGATAAAACGCGGGATCGGCCATCACCTGATGGAGTTCTCCCAGCCCGGCCTCCATGGCCTCGATTCGTTCGGGCAGCCCTTCCAACTCTCGCTGCTCTTTGTACGTCAAGCGCCGAGGCCGCGCGGCAGAGACTGGTTTCGGCGGCGGCTTGGCCGCTGACTGTGGCGCTGGCGGCAACTCCGCTGGCCGCTGGCGCAGCCAATCGTCGTAGCCCCCCGCATACTCTTTCACCCGGCCCTCTCCTTCCAGGACGAGCGTACTGGTCACTACGTTGTTGAGAAACTCACGGTCGTGGCTGACCAACAACAGTGTGCCCGGGTAGTCGTTCAAAAGGTCTTCCAGCAGATCGAGTGTCTCCATATCCAGGTCGTTGGTCGGTTCGTCCATCACCAACAGGTTCGAGGGCCTGGTAAAAAGCCGGGCGAGCAGCAACCGGTTTCGCTCACCTCCTGAGAGACGGGCCACGGGACTGGCGGCCTGCTCGGCGGTAAACAGAAAATCCTTCAAATAGCCGATGATGTGCCGCGAGCGACCGTTGATCGTCACCGCGTCTGATCCGCCGCCGACGTTCTCCCGCACGGATTTCGTGTCGTCCAGTTGGGCATGGAGTTGATCGAAGTAGGCAATTTCCAGGTTCGTGCCGTGGCGAACGGTTCCCGCCTGCGGTGGTAAATCGCCCAACAGCAGTCGGAGGAGGGTCGTCTTGCCCGAGCCGTTGGGGCCGATCACGCCCAGGCGGTCACCCCGCATGATCATAGCGGTAAGGTCGCTGACGATGGGGCGGTCTCCATAACGGAAGGAAATGGCCTTGGCTTCGATCACCAAGCGCCCGGAGCGTTCGGCCTCCTGGATTTCCATTTTCGCCTCGCCCGGCCGCTCACGTCGGGCGCTACGAAGCTCGCGCAATGCCTCCAGTGCCCGCACCCGCCCTTCGTTGCGCGTTCGCCGCGCCTGGATTCCCGTGCGTATCCAGACCTCTTCTTTGGCCAGCTTCTTGTCGAATTCGGTGTTCTGACTGGCCTCCGCCTCCAAGATTGCCTCCTTGCGAACCAGGTACGTCTCGTAATTACAGGGCCAACTGGTGAGCCGGCCGCGGTCGAGTTCCAGAATGCGGGTGGCGATCTTGCGCAGCAGGGCGCGGTCATGCGTCACGAACAGCAGGGTGCCGCTGTAACGTAGAAGGAAATCCTCAAGCCAACGGATCGAGTCGATGTCCAGGTGGTTGGTCGGCTCGTCCAGCAAGAGGAGGTCCGGATTGCCGACAACGGCCTTTGCCAAGAGTACCCGGCGTTTCATTCCGGCGGAAAGCGTGGCCACCTCGGCATCTTCCCGAAGCTCCATCCGCGAAACAATCGTCTCCACGTCCTGGTGCAAACGCCAACCGCCTTCGTTCTCCAACACGTGTTGGATGCGTCCCAACTCCGCGTGCAGCTCATCGGTTTCCTCGGCAGCTAACCGGACCGCCAACTGGTGATATTCCGCAAGGAGTTCCGCCTTGGGCCCCAACCCGCGGGCGATGAGATCGAAAACCGGGCCACGCAGGTCTTGCGGCACTTCCTGGGGAAGCGTCGCGACCCGCACTCCCTGCTGTCGGACGACCTCGCCACGATCGGGCTCCACAGCGCCCTGGAGGATGCGAAGGAGCGTCGTCTTGCCGCTGCCATTGCGGCCCAAAAGGCACAACCGTTCACCCGGCTCAATCGATAGACTGGCATCGTCTAGAACAGGCGGACCACGAAAGCGAAGGGTCACATTGGACAGAGCGATAAGTGCCATCCATGGATGATAGAGGCCGCCCGGGACTCCGGCAAGCGCCAGGGCGATAAATGCGTCTTCTTTGCGGGCGGGCCATATAGGCAAAGCCGCGGCACGAAGCGGTGCTGGTCCTGATACGGCCGGAAACTGGGGAATAGACCGTGGGGGGATAGCAAGCTGGCGGAGCATCTGCTAGCATGATCCGTCCCTTTGCTGGCAACCGCCGGCCGTATACGGCAGAATCCATCATCCATTGCGAGAGGAGAACTACGTGCTAAAGACGACTCTTTTGTGTTTAGTTATATTGGGAACATCGTTGGCAATTGCAGCTGAACCGCACCACTCCACTGCACTGGCTGTCGAGATTCCGAAGATCGAGATGCGTTTGATCGAGACCGGCGAGGGCTCCATGGCGGAAGTCCTGTCAGACCGAAAGCTCATGAATCCCAGGATCGAATACATCTGCGGAGAGTGGACGAACTGTCATGAGCCCATTGATGAGAACGGCAAGTTCCTCTATCGGGCGAAGCGCTACTTCACTCCGACCTCCGACACGCTCTTTTCGGTCGCCAGCGACGGCCCGGAGAAAGCCCAGGAGTTCAAGTCGAGTTATGCGTTTCGGCACGTCAGCAAGGAGCGAAACGAGCCGCTGCCATTGGATGCCGTCGCGCCGAACGCCTTGGTTGCCATCGAACCCGACGCCGCGGGGCCCGATCCGGTCCTGCGGGTCATCAACCGATGGCGAGCTCGGTTCCATCTGCTGCCGGTTGCCTACGATCCCAAGCTGGCAGCCATTTCCCAGACCAACAACGCAATGGGCGGGGTACATGCTTTCACGGGCAATTGCCGTCAGACCTGGGCTGGCACTTCCGATCCCGAATCCGCAGTTGCAATGTGGATCAACAGCAGTGGCCATCGAAACATCATTCTCGCCGCCAACCTTACCCGCGGCGGAAGCCACTGTGCAAGCAATGGAGCCACCTTTACCGGAAATCCGTAGCGCCGTCGGGGAAAGTCATTTCCTTGATCGATAATTATCGATTGCGGACGAACAAGGCGATCTTGGCAGCCGGGAGCCAGTCGTCGAACCCGCAGCGATGCAGGACTTCTTCGCGTGCGGAGATGGCCATGGTCTCGGTAATGTGCAGTTGACGAGCGAGATCCACGCACATCGTTATCAGACGCCGGCCGATGCCCCGGCCGCGGTAGGCATCGTCGACCGAAACGCACTGCACCTCGGCCAGTTTCTCAGAATAGATTTCCAGCGCGGTGAAGCCGACGATGCGCCCCTTGGCTTCGGCCACGAAGCCGTGACGCAGGAGCGTGAGTAGTTCGTCCTCGGTGCGAGACAGAAGCTCGCCGCGTGCGACGAAAGGCGAGAGGAAGCGAGCCAAATCCGTTAGATCGCCGGTACAGGCTGGCCGAATAACGACGTCGCCCGCTAGGGCCTGCGGCGTTGACTCATTCCTGCCGGTCGAGCGACGGCCGGTGCGGATGAACATCGCCTTTTTTTGTCCGGGCAGGATGACGTGGAAGCCGCACTCGATTAGCGTGGACTCCAAACGGGGCGGCACCACGGCCATCACCTCAATGATGCCGTGCTCGCGCGCCTTTTCCAGGCATACGCGCAACAGGGCCGCGATGACATTCGGAGCGAGAGATGATTCCTCGTACGAAAGACACTGGATCTCAGAGAGCTTCTGAGAATAAATCTCCAAGGCGGCGAACCCCACGGCCCGACCATCCACCTCGGCGAGGAACGATTGCGGCAGGAGGTTCCACATTTCTCCTTCGGTCCGCCTCAGCAGCTCGCGCTGGGCGACGAAGGGCGCCATTAGCCGGCCGATGACCGCCAAGTCGCCCAAATGTGCCGACCGCACCGCAATTGGGCCAAAGGAACAAGCGAGCATCTTCACGTCTCCAGGGGCCCGGCCTTGAGAATACTGTACGATGGCAAGGCCGTCCGGGACGGCTGCGGTGCAATGCGGCGTTTCATGCAAGCAATATAGGGCAGAAACAGGCTCCAAAGCAAGAGCCCATCGCGGTCGGGACTGATGACAAGAACAGCACTACTGCAGGCGGTCACGGAGTGGAGGACTTCGCGGCCTGCGTTGTTATTCCCGAAAGGCTCGTCCGCCAGCGACTGGCCAAAGGCAAGACGCCCAATGCCGCGGACTCGTGGTGGGCCGACACGCGCGGTGCGTTGGCAATACCGCCGTCTTTAGTGGAGGGCATGCCCCAGTGCTCGCACGATCCGGTTGCGCTTTATGCGGCGCAACCGGATCGCCAACCTCATCGACGCAGTGCGCGGGGATGCGGCCGAATGAAACCGGCTAATTAGCGGCGCCGTCCGAAGAATCCGCCCAGTTCGCCGAAGTTGAGTTCGCCACCACTCCCGGACCCGCCGCCGCCGAACCCGCCGCCGCCGAGTCCAAAACCGCCGCCGCCGAGTCCAAAACCACCGCCGGACGACCACGATTGCAAGAGCTTGTCGGTCGCGGCGGGCAGGCCGCCGTCAACAGGCAGGTTGGTGCCGCCCGATTCATTGGTGATGCTGATGGTGCTACCCGAGGCCAGCGTCCCCGATTGATTGTAGTCCAGGCCGGTTCCCGTGGCCGTCGCTACCGCTGTGCTGCCAACGATAGAGATCACCACGTTCGGCTGACGGAAAAAGCCGTGGCCGCTGGCCGTGTTGACGAAGAGCGTGAAGTTGACGGGCGTGGCTGACGTCCCATTGGTGCCCGTGCCGCTGATTTCGGCCGTCGTGCCGTTGGAGCCGAAGACGGTGACCATGCTGGCGACCGTCGCTGTTAAATCGATGCCGTTGTTCGCGTCGACGTAGACCAGCGAGTTGGGCGTCGTCGACGTCGTGCCGCTGTCGTCGTAGTACAGGGTCAACGTCTGCCCGCCCTTGAGCGTCGCCGTATTGGCGTCCGTGGCGGTGGTCGAGGTCGAACTAGTGGTGATGGTGCCCGTCCCGGCAGTGCCCGAAGTGTTCCCAGGCGCGACGACCTGGTAATTCACCTTGGTCCGCGAGGTGCTGCCCAGGTAGTCGGAATCGCTGGCCGGAACGAAAGTCGCGCTGACGGAATTGGCTCCCACGATCACGGGGGCCGTCGAGGTGGCGGCAGTGCCCGAAGCCGAATCGGCCGTGACCGTGTAGGTATAAATGGCGCTAGTGCCGTTGTCGCCCACGAAGGTACCGGTTTCCGACTGACCGTTGATGAGGAAGTTCAGCGTTCCGCTGGGCGGGGTAATCGTGCCGCCGTTGTTGGCCCAGTTCGGCGCCGCGTCGGCGACAACTGCCGTGAAAGTGACGCTCGAGCCGCCCACGCCCGGATCGGGAGATGCATGAACGGTCGTACTCGTCGCCGCGGCGTTGACAGTGATCGCTGCGGTGGCGGAGATAGCCGTGCCGCCTGATGGCGTGTAGACCGCCCAAATCTCATCCGCGCCGGCCGGCAAGGGAGAGGTTTCGATGTTCAGCGTGGCGACGCCTCGCTGGTTGAGCGTTGCCGTTCCCACGGAACTCGTGCCGTAGGTCGACGCGCCTTGGGCGGTCTCGTAAAAGGTGACCGAACCTGTGGCCGCGGGAGAGACCTTGGCCCGCAAGTCCACGGGCTGGCCGTACTGCGAAGTGTTCGGGAATGCCTGCAAGGTAATTGTGGCCGAGAGCATCCGACGGTCTTCGAGGGGCTCAAGCCGCAAGAGGCTTTGGCCTAACGTCAGCCGGCGCGGCGGCCCGCCGGCCCCACGAGGCTTCTGCTTGCTGTACTGGGAAATGAATCGCGTCAACTGATCAAACATGACAGATCCTCCGTGTAAGAGATATTACCACTCTATGTAACGATGTTGGTATCAGTTCCGCTGCCCCACGGAAGAGACGCCGCGCATCGGCAGGCGCACTGCGCGTCAAGCGTATTGTACGATCAGGCATCCGCCGATCATGGCGATAAGATGGTTGCCAGTAGATTGCCCTGTCCGCTTTAGTCTACGGGTTCGCGCCATTTCTGTCAATGACGAGTGAGGTTAAGAATTAAGAACTAAAGCGCAAAGTCTAAGCGCTCAGGCCT
The DNA here is from genome assembly GCA_963709175.1 of uncultured Planctomycetia bacterium. Lineage (GTDB taxonomy): Bacteria > Planctomycetota > Planctomycetia > Pirellulales > Thermoguttaceae > JANXQG01. The sequence continues at coordinate 53,374 of CAVPVK010000013.1, read as the reverse complement.
TGCGCGCAGCACGAGCCTGGATGGTCGCGAATCCGACTGGGAATTGCCGCCGATGAATCCACGCCGGCGCGATGACCATTGAAATTGCCTGGCGGTCGCCACGCGCGGATCGCGAGCGGTGGCGATCACTGGACTGCCGACGGCATGTTGGAATACCGCCACGTAGCGGCAGACCGCTTGAGCAAGAGGATTTTTCATGAGAAAAGAAACTTGGCAGGCGCGACGACGATGGACTGCCGGGCTTCTCCCGGCGAACGGAAGTCGAGTCTACCCCATGCGAGAGAGCATGTCAAAGCCTCGATTGAGAAAGGAAGGGGTAGAAAGGACGATGGATACGAACAAAAGGAGGACTGCTGCGAAAGTTCGTTTTCCTTTCTGCGATATTCCTTTCTTTCAAACCTTTTCCATGGCAGTCGGGAACTTTTTGCTCGCCCCACGCGTCTACTGGTGGCCAATCTTGTTATACTCACAGAGGCTGCCACGACCCCTCCTGATCGCGAAGGAAACTCGCCCATGAAAACGCTCTCGCTCACTGTCCTTTTCGGTGCAATCCTCTTGGCCGCTCGCTTCGCCCCCGCGGCCGACAAGTGGGAATCCCAGTGGAAGAAGGTCGATGAGGCGGTCAACCAGGGCCTGCCCAAGACGGCCGTCGAGCGGCTTCAGCCCATCCTCGACGGCGCTATTGCCGAAAAGAACTATCCTGTGGCCATCAAGGCCATCGGCCGCAAGATCGCCCTGGAGGGAAATATCCAAGGCAACAAGCCGGAAGAGAAGATCATCCGCCTCGAGGCCGAAATCCCGAAAGCCCCCGCCGCCATGCAGCCCATGCTGGAAGTCATCCAGGCCGACTGGTACTGGCAATACTTCCTGCACAACCGCTGGCGGTTCATGCAACGGACCGCGACCGCCGCCGCGCCGGGCAAGGACTTCACCACATGGGACCTGCCGCGGCTGTTCGCCGAGATCGGCAAGCATTTCCAGAAGGCCCTGTCCGCCGCCGATCAGCTCAAGAAAATTCCCGTCGAGGCCTTCGGCGACCTGCTCGATAAAGGCACCATGCCCGACAGTTGGCGTCCCACCCTCTATGACTTCGTGGCCCAACGGGCCTTGGATTTTTACAGTTCGGGCGAGCAGGCCGCGGCCAAGCCGGAAGACGCCTTCGAGCTTTCGGCTGACAGCCCCATCTTTCGGCCGGCCGACGAATTCGTCGACTGGAAAGTCAAAACGGGCGATACCGATTCGCCCGCGCTGAAGGCCGTTCGCCTATACCAGGACCTGCTGCGGTTCCATGAAAAGGACGACGACCGCACGGCCTTTCTGGCAGCCGATTTGGATCGATTGAACTTCGGCAATAACCTGGCAGTGGGCGAAGAAAAGGCCGCGCTCTACAAGCTGGCGCTGCGGCGTTTCATCAAGGAGGGGGACAAGCACGCCGTTTCCGCCATCGCCCGCTATCATCTCGCCAGCGTCCTGCGACAAGAGGGCTCGCTGACCGAGGCCCACGCGATCGCGAAGCAAGGAGAACGGGCCTTTCCGAACACGCCCGGCGGTAATCTCTGCTTTAACCTCATCAAGCAGATCGAGGCCAAGTCGGCCAGCGTCGTGACCGAGCGGGTGTGGAACAAACCGGCGCCCTCGATCCGCGTCACCTACTGCAATCTTTCGAAGGTCTATCTCCGCCTGGTACGCGACGAATGGCGCGACCGCATCAAGGACGGTCAGTATCGCGGCGAATGGCTGGACGACAACCAGCGACGTGCTATTCTGGCCAGGCAACCCGACATGGCCTGGTCGGCCGATCTGCCGACGGCTGAGGACTATCAGGAGCGGGTCGAGGACCTGCCCGCGCCCTTGGACGTCAAGCCCGGCCGCTATTACCTGCTGGCAAGCTACGACCCAGGCTTCAGCAACGTGGTTTCCTGCACGGAGGTCTGGGTGAGCAAGTTGGCGTTGGTCGTCCGCTCTGCCGAGGCCCAGTTCGCGGGCTTCGTACTCGACGCCGACTCCGGCGAGCCTCAGGAAGGGGCCGAGGTGCAGGTCTACGCCTGGGATTGGAACGGCCATTTCGGCGCGGGCGAGAAGACCAAGACCGATGGCAATGGCCGCTTTTCGGTCCGCGGCGAAACCAACAAGAACAATCTCCTCTACGTCACGCATGCCGGCCAGGAGCTGGCCACGGCGAACAACATGTACGCCTTCGTCAACAACTATCGCTACGTTCCCCAGAAGCAAGTGGTTTTTTTCACCGACCGCTCGCTCTATCGCCCGGGCCAGGCGATCTATTTCAAGGGCATTGCCATGCTCGTCGATCAGGAAGGCGACAACTACAAGACCTGCCCCGGCGAAGCGGTGAACGTCGTCTTTAGCGATGTCAACGGCAAGGAGATTGCCCGGCAGTCGCTGCGGACGAACGACTACGGCTCTTTTAGCGGCAACTTCACCGCCCCCCGCGATCGGCTCATGGGGCGGATGATGCTCCGCAGCGAGAACATTCCCGGCAACGGATGGGTGAGCGTGGAAGAATACAAGCGGCCCAAGTTCCAGGTCACGCTCGACGCGCCCAAGACGGCGGCCCGACTGGGCGGCGAAGTCCAGACTCGAGGGCAAGGCCGTGGCCTACACCGGCGCGACGGTGGGCGGGGCCAAGGTCCGCTACCGCGTCGTCCGCCAGGTCCGCTTTCCCGACTGGTGGTACTGGTGCTTCGCCTGGCGGATGCCGCAGCAGACCGGCGCTCAGGAAATTGCCCACGGCACGGCGGAAACCGCGGCCGACGGCACCTTCAAGATCAGCTTCATCGCCAAGCCCGACCCTTCCGTGCCGGAGAAAGACGAACCGATCTTCCGCTTCGAGATCTCGGCCGACGTGACCGACACCAACGGCGAGACCCGCTCGGCGGACAAGGCGGTCGAGGCGGGCTACACGGCCCTGCGGGCCTCGCTTTCCGCCCCCGAATGGCTGACCACCGGCAAGCCTTTCGAAATCACTCTCACGACCACGACCTTGGACGACGTGCCCCAACGGGCCGAAGGCTCGCTGAAGATCTACCGGCTCAAGCAGCCGGAAAAGGTCGCGCGGCCCGATATCCTTGGCCAGCGGCCGATCAAACGCACCGTCACGAAGACGACGGCTCGCGGAGGGCGAAGGGTCCCCGCACCTGCCGGAATGGGGGGCGGACCAATGATCCCCGCCCCCGACCTCACCAATCCCAACACCTGGGAACTGGGTGAAGTCGTCGCCGAGCAGGGGCTCACGACCGACGCCGCGGGCAAGGCCACCTGGTCCACTAAGCTGGACGCCGGGGCCTATCGGGCCAAGTTCGAGACCGAGGACCGCTTCGGCAAGAAGGTCACTGCCTTGCTGCCGCTGACCGTCCTGGCCCCCAACGCCAAGACTTTTCCCATCAAGGTCCCCGATTTCGTGGCGGCGCCCAAGTGGTCGCTGCAGCCAGGCGACGAGTTCATGGCCCTCTGGGGCAGCGGGTACGACCACGCCCGGGCCTTCATCGAGATCGAGCATCGCGGCAAGATGATCCAGGCCTTCTGGACCGAATTGGGCGCCACCCAACAGCCAGTCAAGCAGGCCGTGACCGAGGCCTTACGGGGCGGCTTCACGCTGCACGTGACCATGGTCCGCGAGAACCGCGCCTATCTCGAGTCTCGCCGCGTCGACGTCCCCTGGACCAACAAGCAACTCACGCTCAAGTGGGAGCATTTCGTCTCCAAGCTGGAGCCGGGGCAGAAAGAAACCTGGACCGCTGTGATCAGCGGGTCCGACGCCAAAAAGGCGGTGGCCGAGATGGTCGCCGCCCTCTACGACCAGTCGCTGGATGCCTACCTGCCGCACAATTGGCCGGCCGGCTTCGGGGTCTTCCGCCAGGACTATAGCCGCCTTAACCAGCAATTTGAGAACATGGCCAAGTATCTCAATCAACTGCAAGGGTCCTGGCCGAGGGATCAGCGAGCCGTACAAATCACTTATCGTTCCTTACCGACGAGCATCACTCAGGACCTCTGGGGGTATGGATATTTCGGTCAAGGCGGCGGAATGGGCGGCAGAATGATGTTGCGCAACGGGGCGCCAATGGCCCCCATGGCCGCGGCCCCCCCGGTGCCGCGCGGCGGGGCGCGATGCAGGAACAGGACGCCGCCGCTTTCGATGGGTTGGAAGAACGCGCCAAGTCGCCGGGCGTGTATGAAAAGCGGGACGGCGCAAAGGGCGCAGCAGACAGGCTCGCTAGCAAGGGCGAAGACAAGCCCGGTGCCGGCTTCGGAGCGGTTTCCCCACGGGGCCCCGATCTGAGCAAGGTCGCCGCCCGCACGAATCTCAACGAAACGGCCTTCTTCTTCCCTCACCTGCTCTCGGATTCCCAGGGCAAGGTGAAGTTGGAGTTCACGATGCCGGAGGCCCTCACCAAGTGGAAGTTCCTCGGCTTTGCCCACGACGCCGAACTCCGCGGCGGACTGCTGACCGACGAGGTGGTCACCGCCAAGGACCTCATGGTCCAGCCCAACCCGCCGCGTTTCCTCCGCGAGGGCGACGTGCTGGAATTCACGGTCAAGGTGACTAATCAATCGGTTACGCAACAGACCGGCACCGTGCGATTGACCTTCGCCAACGCCCGAACCGGCAAGTCGCTCGATAGCTTCCTGGACCTGCGGCCCTGTGGTGCGGGCGTCCCGCCTGCAAGCACAGCCGAGACGGCTGCACCACAAAGCGCCGATCAGGAATTCACATTGGCGGCCAAGGAGTCGCGGAGCTTCTCCTGGCGGCTGACGATGCCCGACAGTTCCGGCGGCGCCGTCAGCTACAAGGCCGTGGGCTCGACCGGCCGGGTTTCCGACGGCGAGGAGGGCCTGCTGCCCGTGCTGGTCCGCCGCACGCTGGTCACCGAGTCGCTGCCTCTGCCCATCCGCGGTCCGCAGACCAAGACTTTCAAGTTCGGGCGGCTGTTGAAGTCGGGCGACTCCAAGACCCTGCAAAGCCAGAGCCTGACGGTGCAGATGGTCTCCAACCCGTCGTGGTATGCGGTCATGGCCTTGCCCTACCTCATGGAATATCCCTACGAGTGCTACGAGCAGACGTTCAACCGCCTGTACGCCAACGCGCTGGCCCGGCACATTGCCAACAGCGATCCAAAGATCCATCGCGTCTTCGAGCAGTGGCGCGGGACCCCCGCGCTGGACAGTCCGCTGGAGAAAAACCAGGACATCAAGTCGGTTATGCTCGAGGAGACGCCTTGGGTGCGGCAAGCCGAATCGGAGAAGCAGGCCCGTCGGAACGTGGGCGTCCTTTTCGACGACAACCGCCTGAATGACGAGACGGCCCGGGCGATGAAGAAGCTGGCCGATGGGCAATACCAGGACGGCGCCTGGCCGTGGTTTCCCGGCGGACCGCCCTGCGATTACATTACGCTCTACATCACCACCGGCTACGGCCGCCTGCGGCACCTGGGAGTGAAGCTCGACATGCAGCCGGCCCTGAAGTCGCTGGCCCGGCTCGATGGCTGGATCGACAGGATCTATCGCGAAATCATCGAGCACAATCGCAAGGACCAGAACAACCTCGATCCCACCATCGCGTTTTATCTCTACGGACGGAGCTTTTTCCTCGAGGACCATCCCATTGGCCCACAGGCCAAGGATGCGGTCGACTATTTCCTCGGCCAGGCCCGGACGAATTGGTTGAAGGTGGCCGACCGGCAGTCGCAGGCCCACTTGGCGGTGGCACTGAAGCGTTTCGGCGACAAGCCGGCCGCCCAGGGCATCATGCGGTCGATCAAGGAGCGGAGCGTCAGCGATGAGGAGCTAGGAATGTTCTGGCGCGACACCGAACTCTCGTTCTCGTGGTTCCATGCCCCGATCGAGACCCAGGCCATGATGATCGAGGCCTTCGACGAGGTGATGGACGACCAGCAGGCGGTCGAGGAGTGCAAGGTCTGGCTCTTGAAGCAGAAGCAGACACAGGACTGGAAGACGACCAAGGCCACCGCCGACGCCGTCTATGCCCTTCTGCTCCGCGGCAGCAATGTGCTGGCTTCGGATGAGCTCGTCGAGGTCAGTCTCGGCGGCCAGGCGATCCAGCCCGAGAACGTCGAGGCCGGCACCGGCTTTTTCGAGCAGAAGAAAGTTCGCGGCGAGATCAAGCCCGAGCTGGGCGAGATCACCGTGAAAAAGGTCGATCCGGGCGTGGCCTGGGGCAGCGTGCATTGGCAATACCTGGAGGACATGAGCAAGGTTACGGCCTACGAGGGCACGCCGCTGAAGCTCACCAAGACGCTCTACACGCGGCAGTACACGAAGGCCGGTCCGGTGCTGGAGCCCGTCCAGGGGCCGGTCAAGGTGGGCGATGAGCTCGTGGTGCGAATCGTCCTGCGTACCGATCGCGACATGGAGTTCGTGCATCTGAAGGACCATCGCGGGGCCGGCACCGAGCCGGTCAACGTCCTCTCGCGCTACAAGTACCAGGACGGCCTGGGCTACTACGAGACGACCCGCGACACGGCGAGCCATTTCTTCATCGACTACCTGCCCAAGGGCACGTATGTCTTTGAGTATGCAACCCGCATCGTGCATCGCGGCCGCTACCAGACGGGCTATGCGGCCATCCAGTGCATGTACGCGCCGGAGTTCGGCGGCCACAGCGAGAGTATCTGGATCGAGGCGAAGTAGAAGAGGAAAGGCAGAAGGGGAGAATCGCGGCGCTCGTAGTCACGGCTTTAGCCGGAAGTCCGGCTGAAGCCGGGACTACAAACGCGGAACGCCTCATACGTCCGAAGCGATGCTTTTTTTCTCCCCTTCTCCCTTCTCGCCTCCCCCCTCGGCCGGTTCGTGGCGCGGCACTACGTAACGGAGGAAGTGATATGCCACCAGCAGCCCGAAAGCCCCTCCGACGGCGGCGAGAAATCCCGTCGGGCTGATGGGGTTCGACGGTCCGCCGCCCTGGGCCCAGGAAAGCACGCCTAGACCAATGGCCGTGCCAGCGCTGCCCAAGGTCAGGGTGGCCAGCGAGCCGGCAGGATCCTTCAGCGGCAGTATGGCACGGGCTACCAGTCCGGCAAGACTGCCGAATCCGATCCAGACCAAGACGACGTTGACCCAAGTTTGGAGGTTCGGGGATAGTTCCAGCATGGCAAACATCCAAGTACGTCAAGCTTTTCAGCGTTTTCCAGCCTGACTCGCCTGCTGTCAGGCTCGGGCACCACGTACTCCTGGTCGGCCTGACGTACTCCTGCCGGCGTAGTACCAATAGAAAAATCCCTGCGCTACTGACATCTTGACTGAACTTTCAACTGGGACGTTCAATCATCGACGCCAGCCGCGCAGGGTGCCGTCCCCCCGCCGCACAAGACGGGCCGCAACCCTGGCACGTCGTCCCCAACAACGCAACCCGGAAGCAGCCCCTCCCAAAAGCGGCATGCGGCAGTGAATCGCTATTTTCGCAAGGCTAACGTTGCTGGTTCTGCTCCAGCGAGATCGCCTTTTGGTTCGCCGCTTCCTTGCTCAACGGGAATTGCGCCCCCGGCGGGAAGTACTGGACGTCGTCCTGCAAATAAAACGGACTGGGCAGCGTTTGGCCGCCAACGTCAATCTGGCAGCCGGTCACTCCCAGGATGGAACACAATCCCAGGCCAAGCAAACAAATCCGCCAGCTACCGCGGCCGGTCTTGGAGGCCATCATGGGCCACCTCCGTAGTTTGTTTAGATCGCGTACTTTGTCCAATCGCGTCGCACCGCATTGGACTCATAACCGTCATGCCCGATACAATCGGCACCTAGCTTATCGTCGAGTCGCGCGTCAAACTTTAACACGGGTGCTGGAAATGGCCTTGCAAAAAGGTTAAGATCGAACTGGGTCCCAGGAGCCGAGAACTTCATGACGCCTTGCTTTTGTCGCCGTCCAACCGCCCTGTCCCTCTGCCGCTTCGTGCACACTCTCCGCCTGGGATGCGCTGTCAGGTTGCTCCGCGGTCGGGCCGCCACAACGCCATCCTCGCCGTGAGTTTCCTCCTGGCGACTTTAGGCGCCATTCGCCCCGTGGCCGCCCAACCGCGCGGCATGATGGGCGGTGCGGGCGACCGCACGGTGCCGACGCCGGCCTACCATGCCGCCTTCAGCGAGTTCTACGATGGCGATTACCTCTCGGCGCAGCAGCACTTCAAGGCCAACGCCCTCTCGTCGATCAAGACCGCCCAATCGCGTTGGATCGACTCGATCTGTTACGAAACCATGCAGGGCGAATGCTGGTACCAGATGGGCCGATACCGCGAGGCCTTGGCAAATTACACCAGCGCGCTTGAAATCTTCCAGGCATTTCCCAATTGGCTTTCCCAAGTTAGCTTTCCGGCCATCCGCGGCGATTTAACGGGGAAGAAAATGCCGCCTTGGCAGGTTCGCCGCCTGCAGGCCCCGCTGGGCCAGTTGCCCTATACCATGCTCTTGGGGCAAGGGCAGTTCAACGTCTCTGCCCAAGTTGCGCAGGGAGGCGTCGTCCAACCGCCCGTCCTGTTCCCTGTCGAGCCTCAGGAAATCGTCCGCTGCACGGTATTGGCCATTCGTCGCCGGGCCGAGTTGCTCGGGCCGTTGGCCTCGCACGATCCGCTCATCGACAACATCATTGCGGCGTTGCAGCGTCGTCCGGGCCAGCCTAATCACTGGTCGGAAGCATGGATTAACCTGGAGTTGGGCGTGGCCCTGGCGGCCGGCGGGCGAACCGCCCTGGCGGTGCCGGCCCTTCAACGCGCCACCCTTGCCCAAGGCGAGTTCGAGCACCCGCTGACGGCTATGGCCCATTTGGAGATCGGCCGGTTGGCCATGGCCGCCGGTGATTATGCGTCGGCCGCTCCTCATCTCGAAGAGGCATCGTACGCCGCCTACTATTTTCCCGACGTCAACCACGTGCCCGACTTGAACGTCATGGAAGAGGCATTCCGTTTAGGGGCACTAAATCATCTCCTGGCCAATGGCAAGGGTGTCTTTCCGCCGTTGGCCTTGGCCACTACCTGGGCCAAGACCACGCACAGCCGCCAGCTCTACGTGTCGCTGCTGATCCTGGCGGCCGAGAACCAACTGGTTCTCGGGCAAACCCCGCAGGCCATGGCCCTGCTTGAAGAGGCCCGTACCTCGCTTGGCAATCGGTCGCTGTCTTTCGGCCGGCTTGCTGCCCGGCGGCTGTTGCTCGAGGCCACAGCGCTCTACCAGGCGCGTAAGACGTCCGAAGGCGATGCGTCCCTGGCCAAGCTGATCCACTTCCTCCACGGCAGCTCGCTCTGGATTTTTCAGATGCAAGAGGTCGACGAATACTACACCGGCGGGGCAGGAGGCAACGTCAACCCCGCGCGTGCGGCCGTCGATCTCTATCCCATCGTCCTCCGCGATCCCCAGCCAGCCGATTGGCTGACCGACCCGATGGAATCGCTCGCCTCACTGGCGGTGCCGCACGGCTTGATCTTCGAGCATTGGTTCGAAGCGGCCATAGCCCGCAAGGACCACGATCTGGCCTTCGACGTCGCGGACCGCGCCCGTCGGCACCGCTTCCTTTCCACGTTGCCGCTGGGCGGGCGGCTGGAGTCGTTGCGGTGGGTGCTGGAATCGCCCAAGGAACTGTTGCCCGCCCCGGCCCTTTTGCAGCGACAGGAGCTTTTGACGCGTTACCCCGTCTACAAGGTTCTTCGCGACCAGGTGGCGGCCTTGAAGCAGAACCTGGTAAACGTGGACCTGACCAAAGAGAACCACGACAAGAACTCCAAGCAGGGTAAGGCCCTGGCCGAACTGGCGAGGCTCGGCCACGAGCAAGAAATGGTGTTGCGGGAGATGGCCGTCCGCCGCGATCCCGCGGAGATTGCCTTTCCGCCCATTAAGAAGTCGGCCGACCTGCAAAAAACGCTTCCACCCGGCCACGCCTTGCTGGCGTTCTTTGCCACCAGCCGTAACCTCTATGCATTTCTGTTGAATCGGGACAAATATGCCAACTGGCAGGTGGTCGCAGCGCCTCAGGTCCTGGGCCGGCAGACGGCCAGCGTACTTCGCGAGATGGGCAATATCTCGCAGAACTACGAGCTCACATCCAAAGATCTCGCCGACGTGAAATGGCAAAAAACGGCCCAAGCCCTTCTTGACAGCTTGTTGAAGGGCTCGCAGGCCGATTTCACTTCGAAGTTCGATGAATTGGTAATCGTGCCCGACGGCTTTCTCTGGTACGTTCCTTTTGAGGCGTTGCAAGTGCAAGCCAATGGCAAGGCATGGCCGTTGATTTCGCGTTTTCGCATCCGCTACGCGCCGACGACAGGGCTAGCGACGGCCACCCTCGACTTCGGCCGCCGCCAGGGCACCACGGCGATCGCCGTCGGCAAGCTGAACGCCCACCTCGACGAGGACGTAATCCAGGGCACCGTCACCGACCTGGCCAAGTCGCTGCCCGATTGCTTCACGCTGAAGATGCCGCTGCCGGCCTCAGCTCCGATCTGTGCGAATTTTATCGATCGCCTGGTGGTGTTCGACGAGTTGAGTCCCGTAGCCGAGACCGAACCTTATGCCTGGTCTCCCTTGCCGACCGAACGAACGAAGCTCAGCGGTCCGTTGGCCGATTGGTTCCTGCTGCCACGCCGCGGTCCTGACGAAATCGTCCTGCCCGGCTACCACACGGCCTGCGAGGGCTTGTTGAAGAAGATCGAGGCCGCGCGGCGGAGCGGCCGCGGCGCCATCGCTGAAAACATCGCACCGGGCAACGAGATCTTCCTCAGTCTCTGCGGCATGATGGCGACGGGCACGCGGACCATTCTTCTGAGCCGCTGGCGGAGCGGCGGCCAGACCAGTCTGGACCTCGTGCGGGAATTCACCCAGGAGCTGCCGCACACGACTCCCGCCGACTCTTGGCAGCGGGCCGTGCAGTTGGTCCGCAATTCAACCTTGAACATCGAGGCCGAGCCGCGCATCAGCAAGAAAACGGCCGCGGAGCTGGCCGACGACGGCAAGGAACTACGGGCCGCGCACCCGTTCTTCTGGGCCGGCTACCTGCTGGTTGACAGCGGCTGCCCTATGACGCAGCCGGAAGAAAAGGGAGCGGCGGCCAAAAAGTAAGCCCTTCGGAGAACATCCCATGCCCGGCCCTTTCCCCAAAAGGGAACCTTTCCTGGCGGAATGGGCGCGGTCCTTCGTGGAAACGCTGCCTGCATTGTGCGAACGGCCTTGTTTAATGGGGCGAATGTGGGATAATGGAGCCGTTATCTGGCCGTTCCCTTAGCGGCCGATGGAGAACCCGTTTCCGAAACGGATTGGCCCGTCTCCCGCAAACCGGGTGCCGTAGTCCCCGCATTAGCCGAATCCCCGGCTAATGCCGAAACTACGAGTTGCCGGGCCTTGAGACGGATTTCCCGCGGAAATTCCTTTCGCGCTTTCTCCGGCCATCCCGACGATAGGAGCCGTCGTGTCAACCACCGTATCCCAGCAATACAAGCTTCAGGCCGACAAGGCCGAGACCTTCCTTAAAGAGCAGTCCGCGCGAGTCCCCTGCGTATACAGGTCGGCTCGGCCACGTGCGAGCAGGCCGCCGGGGCCGACGAAGTCTTCGACGAGTTCCGCAAGCATGTCGCCGCGTCGGGCCGCAGCGACATCCTCCTGCATCGCACGGGCTGCACCGGCCGATGCAGCCGCGAGCCAATCGTCGGCGTTTTCGTACCCGGCCAAATGCCGATCAAGTACGAGCGGGTCGATCGCCAGTTGGTGCACGAGATCTTCACCGCGCACGTGCTGGGCGGCCACCCGGTACTAAAGCACGTGCTGGACGGTCCTTTGGAGCGGATCCCCAAATTCGAAGTCCTCACTTGTGGCGGCGAGCGGTGCTGCTGGAAGGGGCAGCCGTCGTTCGAGGCCGCAGTCCGCGACAAGCTGGCGGCCGCGGGCGTCGTTCCCAGCGACGTGCCGGTGACGGTCGGCAGTTGTTTCGGGGCCTGCACCGCCGGCGACGACTCGAATCGCTCCCACATGCTCGTCCGTCCCGACAAGATCCTCTATCGCATCGAGAGCGAGGCCGACCTGGACGAAGTCGTCCGCCAGCACCTTGTCGGCGGCAAGCCCGTCGAGCGATTGAAGGTCGAGGGCAAGACGATCGGCCGCAAGTTCTTTGAGATTTACGGGGACGTGGCCTTCTTCAATCGCCAGAGCCGGGTGGCGCTGCGGCATAACGGCGTGCTCGATCCCGAGAGCATGGAAGAGTATTTCCATTACCGCGGTTTCCAGGCCCTGGTCAAGGTGCTGGAGACACGCGACCCCAACTGGGTTATCGACGAAGTCACCCGCTCGAAGCTCCGCGGCCGCGGCGGCGGCGGTTTTTTAACGGGCAAGAAATGGGCCATGGCCGCCAAGGCCGAGGAGAAGGTTCGCTATCTCATCTGCAATGCCGACGAAGGCGACCCGGCGCGTTCATGGATCGCAGCATGCTGGAGTCCGATCCGCTGAACGTCATTGAAGGCATGATGATCGGCGGCTTCGCCATCGGCGCCGAGCGGGGCTTCGTGTACGTCCGCGCAGAATATCCCATGGCCATCCGCCGCATCCAGCACGCCATCGACCTCTGCCACACGTGGGGCCTGCTGGGTCGGGACATCCTCGGGATCGGGCTTCAACTTCGACCTGGAAATCCGCCTGGGAGCGGGGGCCTTTGTCTGCGGCGAGGAGACGGCCCTGATCCACTCCATCGAAGGCCAGCGGGGGCAGCCGCGGATTCGCCCGCCCTATCCCACGGAGAGCGGGCTGTGGGGCAAGCCGACGGTGATTAATAACGTCGAAACCTTCGCCAACGTGCCCGCCGTGATCACCTACGGGGCCGATTGGTTCAGCCGCATCGGCACGGCCGCCAGTGGCGGCACCAAGGTCTTTGCCCTGGCCGGCAAGATCCGCCACACCGGCTTGGTCGAGGTGCCCATGGGCACTTCGCTCCGCGAGGTGGTCCACGACATCGGCGGCGGCGTGGCCGGCGGCAAGCAGCTCAAGGCTATTCAGACCGGCGGGCCGGCCGGCGGCTGCATCCCCGCCAAGTGGATCGACCTGCCCATCGATTTTGACACACTAACCAAGGCCGGCTCGATCATGGGCAGCGGCGGCATGATCATCCTCGACGAGGACGATTGCATGGTCGATATCGCCAAGTTCTACGTGGCCTTTTCCCAGGACGAATCGTGCGGCAAATGCACGCCCTGCCGCGAGGGTAGCGTCCGCATGCTGGAAATCCTCGAAAAGATCACCTCCGGCCAGGGCACGATGGAAGACCTCGCCAACTTGAAGCGGCTAGGGCTGCTGATGAAGAAAACGGCGCTCTGCGGCCTGGGCCGCGCCGCCCCCAACCCGGTCTTGAGCACGCTGGAGCATTTCCGCGACGAGTACCTGGCCCACGTGGTCGATAAGAAGTGCCCGGCGCACCGCTGCACTCAGTTGATTCATTATGAGATCGACGAGGAGAAGTGTGTCGGTTGCACGCTCTGCGGCCGCAACTGCCCGGCCGAGTGCATCACCGGTTCGCGGAAGCAGCCCCACCACATCGACCAGGTGCGGTGCATCAAGTGCGGCCGCTGTGCGGAGGTCTGCCGGTTCGACGCGGTGAAGAAGTTGTGATGAGAAATGGGTCCCAGGGGCTTGCGCCCTGGCTATTGGCTTTCGCCCCTCCGGGGCTTGGGAGAATTATCCGAATCCGCTCCCAGGGGCTTGCGCCCTGGTTATTGACTGCCGCCCCTCCGGGCTTTGAACCAGCTGAGAATCCTATGCGCAAAAAACAAATCAACCTCACCATCGATGGCTCGCCCATGACGATCGACGACGGCACGACCATCATGGAGGCCTGCGAGCAATTGGGGATCAGCATCCCGCGGCTCTGCTATCACCCCGACCTCAGCCTCATGGGCTCCTGCCGTGTCTGCGTGGTCGAGGTCAAGGGCATGGGCTTCTACATGACCTCCTGCAGCCAGAAGGTGTGGGAGGGGATGGAGGTGCAGACCAACTCGCCGGACATCCGCCAGGCCCGCCGCGACATCGTCGAGTTGCTGCTGGACAACCACCCCAAGGACTGCCAGACCTGCGACCGCGACGGCAACTGCGAGCTGCAGAACCTTGCCTACTCGCTGGGTGTGCGGGCGCGCACTTCGAGGGCCGTCGCAAGGAAATGGCCATCGACCTCTCCAGCCACTCCGTCGTCCGCAACGCCCAGAAGTGCGTGCTCTGCGGCCGCTGCGTCCGCGTCTGCGGTGAAATCCAGGGCGTCCACAACCTCAGCCAACAGGGACGCGGCTTCACCACCGTCGTCTCGCCGGCCCATGGGGCGAACATGGACGAATCGGTCTGCATCCAGTGCGGGCAGTGCATCAACGTCTGCCCTACGGCGGCCTTCCTGGAAAAGCGGAGCGCCGGCAGCGTGTGGGACGCCATCGCCGACCCCGAGATCCACGTCGTCGTGCAGACTGCTCCCTCCATCCGCGCCGCCATCGGCGAAGGTTTTGGCCTGCCCGCTGGCACGCCCTGCACCGGCAAGATGGTCACCGCCTTGCGACGGTTGGGCTTCGACGCCGTCTTCGACACCGACTTCGCCGCCGACCTGACGATTATCGAGGAGGCCCACGAATTCCTCAACCGCCTCAAGGAAGGCCCGCTGCCGATGATCACGTCTTGCTCGCCCGGCTGGGTCAACTTCCTCGAGCGGTTCTATCCCGAGCTGATTCCCCACGCCTCGACCTGCCGCTCGCCCATGGGGATGCTTTCAGCCCTGATCAAGACCTATTACGCCAGGAAGAAGGGCATTGATCCCAGGAAAATCTACGTCGTGGCCGTCATGCCCTGCGTGGCCAAGAAGTACGAGGCCAGTCGGCCGGAGCACTACATCGAGCTGGAAACAGGAAACGGAGAGAGTAAAGAGGGGAGAGGGGAGAACGGAGAGGCTCGGCCCATGGTCCCCCTCACCGACGCCGTGCTAACCACCCGCGAGCTGATATGGATGATCAAGTGCTATGGCATCAATTTCGCCATGCTGCCCGCCGGCGAGTTCGACGCCCCTCTGGGCGTGGCCAGCGGGGCGGGCGACATTTTCGGCACCACCGGCGGTGTGATGGAGGCGACGCTCCGCGCGGCGGCCGAACTGGTCACAGGCAAGCCCGCCGACCGCTTGGATTTCACCGAGGTTCGGGCAGTGGAGGGCCTCCGCGAGGTGCACGTGGCCATCGGCGAGCATAATATCCACGTCGGCGTGGCCAACGGACTGGAGAACGCCAAATCGCTCCTCGACAAGGTCAAGGCCGGCACGGAGACGTTCCACGTCATCGAGGTCATGGCCTGCCCCGGCGGCTGCATCGGCGGCGGCGGCCAGCCCTATCCGGCCGAGGGCTACCGCGTGCTCGATCCCGAGCTGCTCCGCAAGCGAGCGTCGGCCCTCTATAGCATCGACAGCGGCAAGAAGCTCCGCAAGTCCTACGAGAATCCGGCTATCGAGGAAATCTACGACCAGTTCCTCATCAAGCCGGGCTCGGAGATCGCCCACCAGCTCCTGCACACCAGTTACACCCCCAAACTTCCGCGAGGCATCCGATGAGCGAATCCACGTGCGTCTGTTCGACCGACAATTGGGAGTATGTGCGGAATATGTCGCGAGAGGTCTTGGGCCCGGCGATTTGCGGCTTCATCGACGACTGCCGCCAACAACCGCAACCCGAAAGCCAGCTCATCGCGGTGCTGCACCGCGTGCAGGGTCAATACGGCTATCTCAACGCGGCGCATCTGGACGCCGTGGCGCAGCTCCTGCAGGTGCCGGCGGCGACGGTCTCCGGCGTGGCCAGTTTCTACCACTTCTTCCGCCTGACGCCCCGCGGCAAGTTCGTCATCAACGTCTGCCTGGGAACGGCCTGCTACGTGAAGGGCGCCGACCAAGTCGCGCAGCGGATGATGGGCGAATTGGGCATCGCCTGGGGCGAGACGAGCAAGGACGGGGTGTTCAGCCTGGAGGCGGCCCGCTGCGTCGGTTGCTGCGGCCTGGCCCCCGTGGTCGTCATCGACGGCGAGGTGCATGGCGAGGTCGAGGCCGACCAGGTACCCGTCATCCTGGGCAAGTATCTGAAGAAGGCGAAGGCCTGAATACCTTGCCGCATCTTGTGTCGGCAACCTTCAGTCGCAAATAGCGTCCTTCGTGCCGGCCGCGGCCGCCGAAGAAAGCGGCGCAATCGGCTGCGGCAAGTAGACTGCGTCAGCGCAAATGGAGATGATGCCGCTATCCTCGCCCAATGCCTCCAACGAGGCGTTCATGACCAGGTCGAGAACGATTTGGTGGATCTGGGAGGTGTCGGCTTGGATTTTCTCGGCATCCACCCCAGCACCCCCAATGCCCCCACGGCCAGCAGCAGCAGCGTGGACGGCTCCGGAACCACGTTCAGCACCAGATCGTTTCCCTGGCCGGAAATCGCCAAGGTGGCGGGCAGGCCGCCGATGACCCCGCTTGTGCCCGATCCTAAACTGCCCTCGATCTGGCCGGCGTTGATGAGTGTGTACGTGCCCGGTCCGAAACCGCTGGCATGCGCGAAGGCGAAATCGGAGAATTGCTGACCACCGAGCACGAGAATCTCACCTGGCATCGAGACCTCATTGCCTGCACCGCTGGAACCCAAGTCGTAGTCCAGCCGAGCGCCCGACTCGAGCGTGAGGCTGCCGCTAAGATGCAAAACGCCAATCCCGTCGCCGGGGGCGAGTTGGCCGCTCGGCGCGATCGTCACGCTCCCCAGGCTGCCGGTGCCACTGAGCATGCCGCTCGCATTGACCGTCGCCGCGCCGGTCAGCGAGCCCGCGACATCGAGGTCGCCCCCGTCGATTGTTGTCGGGCCGGCGTAAGTACACGAGCCGGTCAAGAGCAGTGTGCCACTGCCGACTTTGGTCAAGCCGCCGAGGCCCACCAACGGCGCGTTGAGCGTGACGCCATTGCCGCTGGTGTCGAGAATCGCGCCGCTGCCGCCGCTGCCCAGCGTCAGCGACATGCTGGAAGAGAATGCCGCGCTGGCACGCAGCGTGCCGCCGCTGAAATTGAAGCTCGCCGATCCGGGCCCCGGCTCCAATCCCGGCAGCAAGAGCAAGCCACCGTTGAGGTTGTAGGTGCCGTTTCCCGTGCCATTGCTGCCGAGATACAAGGTCCCACCACCAGTGACCGTATTGGTGCCGCCACTTTGCGTGAAGGTGCCGGTGCCGGATGAGCCCACGTATTGCAGCCAGCTCGAAAGCTGGCCACTGCCGCTGAGGTTGTAGACGCCGACGCCGCCGCTGTTGCCGCCGATGGTGACGAACGAGGAAGGATTGGTTCCGCCGGTCTGCGTAAAGGTTCCGGATCCGGAAACCCCCACGTTCTCGAAACCCGACGACAACAGGCCGCCGCCGAGGTTGTAGGCGCCATTGCTTCCGAGATTATTGCCGACGTTAAAGAAACTGGCGCTATTGGTCCCGCCAGTTTGCGTGAAGGCGCCCATGCCGGAATTCCCCACCGTTTCACTGAATCCCACGTTCAAACGGCCGCTACCGCTGATGCTATAGGCGCCGCTGTCGCCCGCGTTGTTGCCGAGAATGAGATCGCTGCTGACCGCGTTGCTACCGTTGATTTGCGTGAAGGTCCCCGTGCCGGACGAACCGACATAGTGATTCACGGAGCTTAGCGATCCGCCGTTGATCCCGGAAGCGGGATCGTTGGTGGTCATGGTCCCGCTGCCCAAGTTGACCGTGCCGGCGCCGAAATCGACAGCGGCATATTGAGATAGAGTCCGGCGCTGGCCGAAGCGGTAATCGTTCCCTGGCAACTGATCGGATCATGGATCGGGCCGGAACCAGCAAAGCCCTGTCCGGCGGGCACTGTGAGCGTAGTGCCGGCGGTGTGGACCAGCCCGAGCGTGCTGCCCGCGGCGAAGCCCGCCGTCGGATTGGAGCTTGGCGGGATGATCAGGAGCGAATTACTGGCGTTGAGCACGATAGTGCCGAGGCCCTGCCAGGCGCCACTGGAGAAGTCGACGATGCTGCTGTTGGCAGTGAGCAGAGCAGGAGTGCCATTGCCGCTGAATGCCCCCAGGTTTGCTAGATTGCCCGTGATCTGCAAAGTACCGCCTCCCAGCATATACGTACCGCTGCTGCCGATGGAAAGCGAGGAAACGCTGTTGGAGCCGGCTGACTGAGTGAAGGTTGCCGGGCCGGCCGCGCCGACGTTTTCGCTCCCGGCGGAGAGTTGGCCGCTGCCGAGGCTATAAGAGCCGAGTCCGGCCGCACCGGCGCCAACGTGCAACGTGCCCGTGACGGTGCTGGTGCCGCCGGCCTGGATGAAAGTCCCGGTGCCGGAAGTGCCCAGATAGATGTCGCCGGTGACTGTTAGTTGTCCCGCACCAAGATGGTATGTGCCGCTTCCGCCCGTATTGTCGCCCAAGTACAGCGTACTGGTGATCGTGTTGCTGCCACCGGTTTGCGTGAGAGTGCCCGTCCCGGAAGTGCCGATATGCACCATCCAACCCGAGAACTGACCGGTTCCCGACAGGTTGTAGACCCCGTTGCTCCCAGCATTGTCGCCGATGGTTACGAACGTCGAGGGATTGGTTCCGCCAGTCTGCGTGAACGTCCCGGAGCCAGAAACCCCCACGGTCTCGAAGCCCGACGACAACAGGCCGCTGCCGCTGAGGGTGTAAGCGCCGTAGCTCCCGAGACTATTACCGACGTCGAAGAAGGCGGCGCGTATTGGTCCCGCCGGTCTGGGTGAAGGTCCCCAGGCCGGCATCGCCAACGAGTTCGCTGAATCCGACGGAGAGGCTTCCACCCGACATTTGCACGTTTCCGCTTCCGCCCGATCCGCCCAGGGAAAGGGTACTGCAGGTTGCGCCGGGAAGCGTGATCGCGGCCGCGTCGTTACCGATGATATAGGCGGTGTCACTGCCGGTCGGCAGAGCGGAGCCGCTCCAGTTCGTCGCGACCGACCAGTCTCCAGCGGCAGCCTGCCAGGTGTATGAAGCTCCCCTGGCGATTGAGGAAAACGCCAGGCAAGCCACCACAAAAGGGCCCGCAAGAGCCAGAACCAATATCTTTGACATAGTAACCTCTTCGCACGCAGCCGCACGATAAGCCAATGAAGTTTCCGACGTATCATGGTGGGCTTGCTCCCCGCTGCGCGGTCCGGTCCCACCCAAGGGTTTCACGATCGACAAACAGGCCGAGGCACCGCCGCCGTAGCGGTGTCCTTGGGATATACACAACGCCAGAAGACCGCCACACCCAGAACGTCAGGCTTTCTAGCCTGACCTGTCTGTGCCGTCAGGCCAAAAAAGCCTGGCGCACTTTCATACGGGCGTACTATGCGGTCGCGTTGGTCAAAGAGTCACCTGGCTGAGGATCGCCAACACGAGTTGGGCCCTGATAGCCGGGTGTATCGCTGCCTATTACAGAAGGAATAATCGGATAATTCCTTGCCAATATAATTGGTACTCTGATCGATTGCAACCATTTCATACCCCTCTGAATAGGCGACAACGCTGCCCCCTATGGACCCGCCTGCCGCTTGCCGTACAATACATACCGATAAAGAGAACTGCTAAATATGAAACCACACGCCGACGAAAACAAATTATTTTCGGGGGTCATTCCCCTCCTGCAAAGCGATAGCGATCCCCGCGAAACGGCCGAATGGCTGGAGTCGCTGGACTTCGTCCGCCGGAGCGAAGGGCCGCAGCGGGCCCAGTTTCTGCTGGAAAAGCTCCGCGAACGGGCGTTCCGCATCGGTGTGCCTTTCGCCTCCAGCGCCACGACCCCCTATATCAACACCATTCCGGCCGACCTCGAGCCTCCCTATCCGGGCGACCGCGAGATCGAGCGCCGCATCAAGAGCATAATCCGCTGGAATGCCATGGCGATGGTGGTACGAGCGAACAGGGCCAGCAGCGGCATCGGCGGCCATATTTCGACGTTTGCCTCGGCCGCGACCCTTTACGAGGTGGCCTTCAATCATTTCCTCCGCGGCAAGCAGGGCAAAGAGCCGCCCGATCAGGTCTTCTTCCAGGGGCACGCCACGCCGGGAATCTACTCCAGGGCCTACCTGCTGGGGAGGTTGACAGAGCAGCACCTGGTGAATTTCCGCCGCGAGTTGGCGCCGGGCGGAGGGCTTTCGTCTTATCCGCATCCCTGGCTAATGCCCGACTTCTGGGAGTTTCCCACAGTGTCGATGGGCCTGGGTCCGATCATGGCGATCTACCAGGCCCGCTTCAATCACTACCTGGTGGATCGGGGTATCAAGCCGGACGCCACGGCCTCGAGGGTGTGGGCCTTCCTGGGTGATGGGGAGTGCGACGAGCCGGAGACTCTTGGGGCGATTACCCTGGCTGCCCGCGAGAAACTGGACAACCTGATCTTTGTCATCAATTGCAACCTGCAGCGATTGGACGGGCCGGTCCGCGGCAACGGCAAGATCGTGCAGGAGCTGGAAGGGGCCTTTCGCGGTGCCGGCTGGAACGTGATCAAGGTCCTCTGGGGCACCGACTGGGACCCCCTGCTGGCCAAGGACACCGACGGGCTGCTGGTCCGCCGCATGAGCGAGGTGGTGGACGGCCAGGTACAGAAATACACGGTCATGCCCGGCTCGTACATCCGCGAGCATTTCTTCGGCGCCGATCCGCGGTTGCTGGCGATGGTGGAGCATTTGAGCGACGAGCAGTTGGTTTCGCTGCGCCGCGGCGGGCACGATCCGGTGAAGGTCTATGCCGCCTACCAGGCGGCGTTGGCCAACCGCAGCGCGCCGACGGTGATCCTCGCCCAGACCATCAAGGGCTACGGCATGGGACTGGCGGGCGAGGGCCGCAACATCAGCCACCAGCAGAAGAAGCTCAACGAACAGGAGCTGCTGGAGTTCCGCACGCGCTTCAATATCCCCATCAGTGAGGAGCAGGCGGCCCGAGCCGAGTTCTACAAGCCGCCGGACGACAGCCCCGAGATGGTCTACCTGCGTCAGCATCGGGCGGCACTGGGCGGATTCGTGCCCGGCCGGCGGGCGCCCACGATGCGGCTGAAGCCGCCCAAGTGGGAGGAGTTCGCCGAGTTTTTCGCCGGCAGCGAAGGCCGCGACGTCTCCAGCACTATGGCCTTCGTGCGGCTGCTGGTGCGGCTTCTGCGCGACAAGAACATCGGCCGTTACGTCGTGCCCATCGTGCCGGACGAGGCCCGCACTTTCGGCATGGAGGCTCTCTTCCGCCAGTTCGGCATCTACGCGCACGCCGGCCAACTCTACGAGCCGGTCGATTCCGACAACGTGCTCTACTATCGCGAAGCAGTGGATGGGCAGATCCTGGAGGAAGGCATCAACGAGGCCGGGTCGATGGCTTCATTCATCGCCGCCGCGAGTTCCCGCTCCAGCCACGGCGTGAGCATGATCCCCTTTTTCATCTACTATTCGATGTTCGGCTTCCAGCGGATCGGCGACCTGATCTGGGCCGCCGGCGACATGCGTTGCCGCGGATTCCTGCTGGGCGGCACGGCGGGCCGCACGACGCTCTCCGGCGAGGGCCTGCAGCACCAGGACGGCAACAGCCATCTCAACGCCCTGGCCTTCCCCACCGTCATGGCGTACGACCCGTGCTATGCCTACGAACTTTCGGTGATCGTGTTGGACGGCATTCGCAAGATGTACTACGAGGACCAGGACGTCTTCTACTACATCACGCTCATGAACGAGAACTACGAGATGCCGATCTTGCCGCTGGGCTCGACCGAAGGGATCATCAAGGGAATTTACCGGCTCTCGGAACGGCAACTTGGTCCGGAGCGGCCGCACGTGCGGCTGCTGGGCAGCGGGGCGATCCTCCGCGAGGCCCTGCGGGCCCAGGATCTGCTGGAGCAGAAGTTCGGCGTCTCCAGCAGCGTCTACAGTGTGACGAGCTACAAGAACCTGTACTACGACGGCCGCGACTGCGACCGCTGGAACCGCCTGCACCCCGGCGAGACGCCGCGGCAACCCTATCTGCAGCAGATCCTCGCTGGCGCGAGCGGACCCATCGTGGCGGCCTCCGACTACATTGCGGCCGTACCCCAGGCAGTCAGCTCCTGGGTCGGACCTGACTACACCGTGCTGGGCACCGACGGCTACGGCCGCAGCGAGGACCGGGCCGACCTCCGCCGCTTCTTCGAAGTAGATGCGGAAAACATCGCCCTGACGGCGTTGGGACAACTGAACCGCAAGGGCGAGTATCCGCAAGCGAAGCTCTGCGAGGCGATCCGCGTGCTGGGTCTTGACCCCAACAAGCCGAATCAGGTGGCGCGGTAACCGGAATAATCTCGCGCAAAGCCGCAAAGGAAAGAATCACTATTATTCTCTAATCGCCTTTGCGCCTTGGCGTGTGAATTTCGGCTTTTTCCGTCCGCTTCTTCCCAAGGACCCATGTGCGCAGCACCGCGCCGCTGGCGTCCAGCAATAATTCGTAAGGATCCGCGGCACGATCTTGCGGGAGGGCAACCGCCACAAGATTGGCCAGCTTGCCGGGCTGCAGTGTGCCCACAACGGCGTCGAGCCCCAAAGCCCGTGCACCGTGCAGAGTTCCCATCTCGAGAATTGCCGCGCGGCTCATGGCGGGAAACGCTCGGGCGACGTACCGCATTTCATCCAGCAGGCTGAGGTTCGGCGAAGAGGCCCGGCTGTCGGTGCCCAAGGCCACCACTGCGCCGGCGGCCTGCATTTTCTCCAGTGGATAGCGCTCGTGGCCGAACCAGGCATGGGTCCGCGGACAGTAGACCACGGCCATGTGCTGCCGCTGGCGGCCAAGAAACTCAATTTCTTCGTCGTCGAGGTAGTTGCCGTGCACCACCAGTGCGCGATGCGCGCGGGAAAGCGCCCGTAATTCGTCCAGCGGCCGCGCCCCGTGCGGCCGCGCAGCCGGGTCCCAGCCGCCGCGGGACTCCAGCAACTCGCGGAACGGCCCGCGGCCATCCCGAAGAAATTCAATTTCCTCCCGTGACTCCGCCAGGTGCATCGCCAGCGGCGTCTCTCGCCGCACGGAAAGCTCGACTACTTGTTGGAGCAGTTGCGGATGAACCGTGTAGGGGGCGTGCGGACTCAAGCCCGGTTGCCAACGCCCGCTAGCGCCTTTCGACACATGCTCTTCGGCTGCCGCCAGCGCCGCGCCGATCCGCTCGACCCGCGGGGCAATCAGCTCCAGGAAGCGAATGGAAAAAGGGGCCAGAACTCTCTTCCGCTCGGAAAGTAATCCTGGCGCTTTCGTCTGCGCGCCAATGGAAAAGAGTTCTGAACCCTTATTCCATCCTTGCGCGATCTCGCCGATCGTGGTCACACCGTGACCGAGACTCTCGCGCAATCCCAACGCTACGGCCGCGGCGCCCCCCGACGGCGACGCGGCGCGCTGCTGGATAACACTGCCGAGCCACTCGACAAGTCCCATGCCAGCCCAACCGATGGGCGCCGGCAGGTCGCTGAATTCCAGGTGCGTGTGGGCGTTGACCAGGCCCGGCAGAAGGGCCGCCTCTCCCAGATCCTCGACGGCCGCGTCGCGCGGCGGCGGCCCGACCGCCATGATTCGCCCATCACAAATCGTGACAGCAGCGTCGCGCAGCGGCGGCCCTGCCATGGGAAAAACCCAGCGGGCGAGCAGACTCAGTACGTCGCTGGACATAGGTGTTGGCGTGTTGTTCCAGCGGACGCTTTACGTCATCCGCCTGACTCCCCATTATCTCAAAACGGGCGGCAAGTTCCAGTGCAACCTCCTGCCACCGAAATCGCGATTACAATAGTATTGATGACTACCTCGCCCGATTCGCTCCGCCCCAAGCTCGACCTCATCGCCACCAGCACCTTCGGCCTGGAGGCCGTCGTCGCCAGGGAACTGAAAGGCCTGGGCTACGAGGCCAAGATCATCCAGCCGGGCCGCGTGCTCTTTGCCGGCGACGAGGCCGATATCTGCCGCGCTAACCTCTGGCTCCGCACCGCGGACCGCGTACTCGTGCGATTGGGCGCGTTCGAAGCCCGTGACTTCGGCCAACTCTTCGACGGCGCCCGCGCCCTGCCCTGGGAAACGTGGCTGCCGGCCGAGGCTGAATTCCCCGTGTCGGGCCGCTCGATCAAGTCGCAGCTCTCCAGCGTGCCGGCCTGCCAGAAGATCGTCAAGAAGGCCGTTGTCGAGCGGCTCAAGGCGGCCTACGCCGTGGAATGGTTCGCCGAGACGGGCCCCAAATGCTCGATCGAAGTCGCCCTGTTAGATGACCTGGCTACCCTGACCCTCGACACCAGCGGCGCCGGGCTGCACAAGCGGGGCTACCGCCCGTTGATCGCTCAGGCCCCGCTCAAGGAAACCCTGGCGGCGGCCCTGGTCCTGCTCAGCGTCTGGCGGCCCGATCGGCCGCTGGTCGATCCCTTCTGCGGCTCCGGCACAATCCTGATCGAGGCCGCGCTGATCGGCCGCAACATGGCTCCAGGCCTGGAGCGGACCTTTGCTGCCGAGGCTTGGCCCCGCCTGCCGGCGGCGTTGTGGGAAGCTGCCCGGCAGCAGGCCCGCGCGGCGGCCCGGCCCGACCTGCCGCTGCGGATTATCGGCACCGACGTGGACGAAGGCGTGCTGAGCCTGGCCCGATTCCACGCCGAAAAGGCGGGCGTGGCTGCCGACATCCATTTCCAGCAACGGGCCTTCCACGAGCTTTCCAGCAAGCGGCCCTACGGCTGCGTGATCGGCAACCCGCCCTACGGCGAGCGGATGGGCCAGGCCGCCGAGGCCCTGGCCCTGCACCGCGCCATGCCCGAGGTCTTTCGCCGACTGAAGACATGGTCGTTCTTCATCCTCACCGCCCTGCCGGACTTCGAGGCAGTCATTGGGCAATCGGCAACGAGGAGGAGGAAGCTGTATAACGGGAAGATCGAATGCACCTACTATCAGTTTCTGGGACCGAAACCCGGACAGGAGAAGAAATCCGAAATCCGCGACCCGGAGTACCCGGTGCCCCGGAAATCCGAAACAGATCCAAATACCACAATCGGGATGATCGAAACGGAGAAAGCCGAAACCAATACGGAAACCACATTGTCTGAAACCGTTTCGTGCCCCGGCACGACTGCCAGCAAGCAGGAAGCGCGCGACGAGAAAAGATCCGAAACCGGAATGACCGAAACTGTTTCGAGCCTCGGGATTCCGGACTTGGAATTTGCTTCGGATTCCCGGGGCACCGGGTACTCGGGGTCGCGGATTGCGGATTTGTCCCCTCCCGCCGTTCGTTCTGCGCCGCGGCAAGTCTTTGGTGGTCTTTCCGCCAAGGCCAGGGAGCAAGCTGAACTCTTCCGCACGCGATTGACGAAGCGGTCCAGGCATCTGCGGCGCTGGCCCGCCAAGATGGGCATCACCTGCTACCGGCTCTACGAGCAGGACATCCCCGAGGTGCCGCTGGTGGTCGATCGCTTTGAGGACTATTTGCACATGGCTGAGTTCGCCCGGCCCAGCGAGCACACGCCGGCCGAGCACGCCGACTGGCTCGACCTCATGCGGCAGACCGCCGCCGAGGTGATGGAGACGCCGCTGGATCACGTCTTTCTCAAGAAGCGGCAACGGCAGCGCGGCGCGGCGCAGTACGAGCGGCTGGGCGAGGAGCAACACACGCTGGTTGCCCATGAAAGCGGCTTGCAGTTCGAGGTCAACCTCTCCGATTATCTCGATACGGGTCTCTTCCTCGACCATCGCATCACCCGCGGCATGGTCCGCGAGGCGGCCGCCGGCAAGCGGTTCTTGAACCTCTTCGCCTATACGGGCTCGTTCAGCGTCTATGCCGCGGCGGGCGGCGCGGCCTCGACCGTCTCGGTCGATCTTTCCAACACCTACCTCGATTGGGCCGGGCGGAACATGGCTCGCAACGGCTTTTCGGGCCCCGACCACGAGCTCGTCCGCGACGACGCCATGCACTTCCTCCAAGGCCGCGGCCTGCGGGCGTCGTTCGACCTGGCCGTGGTCGACGCCCCGACCTTCTCCAACAGCAAGGCCCTGGAAGACTACTGGGACATCCAGCGGAACCACGTCGAACTGCTCAACCGCCTGGTGGAACTGATGACGCCGGGCGGAATCATCTTCTTTTCCACCAACTTCCGCCGCTTCAAGCTCGCCGAAGGGGAGATTCGCGGCGTGGCGATCCGCGAGATCAGCCGCCAGACCGTGCCGCCCGATTTCCGCAACCGGCGGATCCACCGCTGTTGGCGGATGACGCGGGAGGGAACGTGAGGTATAATCGGAGTCGCGCACGATCGAAATGGAGTGATGGACCACCGCCAGCCGGGCACCCGTAGGATCGGGGAGATGAACGAGATCGATGGCGATACAATCTTCTTCACCCCCCTGGCAAGCGGCCTGTCGATTTACTAGCCGCGGAGCGGCGGAATAGAGTAGCCTAGGGGCGTGAGCCCTAGGACCAGATACGCAAAAGGCATTTTAGCCGCGGAGCGGCGACACCCGGAAACGGAACAGGTGGCGCCGCTTCGCGGCTACGGTGCCAATTTCAATCCGCTCCAGGGGCTCACGCCGGCTCACGCCCCTGGCTATTGCATTCCGCCGCTCCGCGGCTAATTAAATCGACAGCCCGCAAGCACGAGGGCGTCTGGAACGTCATTTCACTCCCCAACCAATGCTTGACCGCAAGGACCATCATCATGACCAGCCGTTTGCCACCGTCCATCCTTCTGACCTGGACCGCCTGCCTCCTGGCGACTGCGACGGGCCGCGCGGTCGATCTGCCGCACGCGGCGCCGCTGCCGGCAAAGACCGCCGTCGCCCCCGGCCCCTTTCAGCCGACGGACGAGTCTTTGCGGCAATATCGCTGTCCCGACTGGTTCCGCGACGCGAAGCTGGGCATCTGGGCCGTGTGGGGCCCGGAATCGGTGCCCGAGCAGGGCGATTGGTACGCCCGGCGGATGTACGATCCCAACGACGCGGCCTACAAGTATCACGTCGCGCACTACGGGCATCCTTCGAAGTTCGGTTTCAAGGACATCATTCCGCTCTGGAAGGCCCAGCACTGGCAGCCCGACCGCCTGATGGCGCTCTACAAGCAGGCTGGGGCCAAATACTTCTGCATGATCGCCGAGCATCACGACAACTTCGATTGCTGGAACTCGCAGTATCAGCCGTGGAACGCGGTGAATATCGGTCCGCGGCGGGACATCGCGGGCGACTGGCAGAAGGCCGCCCGAAAACTCGGAATGCGGTTTGGCATGACCGAGCACCTCGTAGCAAGCTGGTGGTTCTACGGCCTGGCTAAGGGGGCGGACAAGGCGGGCCCGCTGGCCGGAATTTCCTACGACGGCGCCGATCCCCACTTCGCCGCGCTCTACTGGACGGACAACCTGCGGGCCAAGGGTTACTACGATCCTACCGCGCCGGACGCCGTGCGGCGGACCTGGTTCCATCGCATCCACGACATGATAGATCGCTATCACCCCGACCTGCTCTACAGCGACAGCCCGTTGCCCTATCCGGAGACCTACGGACGGAAGCTGCTGGCTCATTTCTACAACGACAACATCCCTCAGCACGATGGCCGATTGGAGGCCGTCTACACTTGCAAGCAGGACTCCCAGGGCCGCTGGGTGCAAGACCTGGAACGGGGCGTAATGGACAAGATCTGCCCGGTGCCCTGGCAGACCGACACCTGCGTGGGCGGCTGGTACTACGACGTCAATCTTGCCAGGAACCACGGCTACAAATCGACCGCGACGGTGATCCAGATGCTTTGCGACATCGTGAGCAAGAATGGCAACCTGCTCTTGAACTTTCCGCCGCGACCCGACGGCACGCTCGACGACGACGAATTGAAGATCCTCGCCGGCATGGCCGCCTGGATGCCGATCAACGGCGAGGCCATTTTCGGCACTCGGCCGTGGAAAGTTTTTGGCGAGAGTTCGCATAAGCTCCAGGGCGGCATGTTCAACGAGGATGCGCTACGCTATACGGATCGAGACATCCGCTTCACCACCAAGGGCGATACACTCTACGCCATTGCCCTGGGCTGGCCGGAGGATGGCAAGCTGACGGTTCGCTCGCTGGCTGCGGCGGCTGGCAATATCGCGCAGGTCTCGCTGCTGGGCCATGCGGGCGATCTGCGTTGGTCGCAGACGGCCGACGCGCTGGTCGTGACTCTGCCGGACAACAAGCCTTGCGAACACGCATTCGCCCTTAAGATTGAGGGGCACGATCTGAAGCCCGCTCCTTTATCTCCGTCCAATCCGATCAAGCCGGAGGCCAACGGCAAGGTCACCTTGCGGGCAGCTGAGGCCGAGATCCATGGCAACACGCCCCAGTACGAGAAGGACGGCGCGAAAGACCAGATCGGCTACTGGGCCGATCCGAACGACTTTATCTCCTGGGACTTTAAGGTTAACCAGCCCGGCAGTTACCAGGTGGCGGTTACGTATTCATGCCAGCCCTCCGCCGAAGGCAGCCGCTTCACCGTCGAGGTGGCCGACCAGAAGATTGTCGGCACATCACAACCAACGCAATCCTGGTCAACCTATCGGACCGAGGTAATTGGGACGATTACGTTGAACAAGCGCGGCTATGCACTGGCAGTCAAACCCAGTCCCGATCCGGTGTGGAAGGTTATCGGGTTAAAGAGCGTCGATCTTCGTCCCGTGGGAATGTCCGCGGTTGACTATTCGAAACCGGCGCCGGCCGCACCCAGGTAAGGCCTACCCCTGCTCCTCTCCCGGGAGGCAAGGAGAGCAACAAGAAATGCTCCACGATCCCAGCCACTACGAACCGCCGCCGATCGCTGAGGAGATCAAACTCGGCCAGGCGGATATCGACGTCCTCGGCCGCCTGGCGGGCGAAGTGGCCGAGATTGCCGCCTTGCCCGCCCACAAGGAAAAGGCCCGGCTTTGGCAGAAACTCAACGACCTGGAGTCCGAGCGGCCCATGATCTGGATCAATGAAATCTGCTGGCACGAGATGGACGTCGATGGCGAATTGACCCTCGTAACCGAGCATCCCTGGGCCCGCGACCAGGAGCGCGATCTCCGCCGCACGCTCTACCAGTGGCGGCACTTGCCGGGCGATATGATCGTCAACGATTGGCTCGCCTGCCCGCTGGCCCTGCACAGCACCGATTTCGGCATCATGGAAGACGTCGATGTGGTGCGGACCGACGCGGCCAGCGACGTCGTCTCGCGGCATTTCAAGATCCAGATTCGCGACTTCGCCGACCTGGAAAAGATCCGCATGCCCGTTGTCACACAGAACGAGGCGGCGACCCATTTCCGCTACGAGGCCATGTGCCGCGTCTACACGGGCATCCTGCCCGTCCGCAAGATCGGCCAGACCCACATCTGGTTCACGCCCTGGGATTATCTCATCCGCTGGTGGGGCATCGAACAGGCAATGATCGACCTGGTCGATCGCCCCGAACTGGTACATGCGGGCGTGGAGCGGATGGTCGACGCCTGGATCACGGAACTCGACCAGTTCGAGGCCATGGGCGGTCTCTCGCTGGACTGCGGCAACACGCGGATCGGCTCGGGCGGCTACGGCTATACGAACCAGTTGCCGGGCAAGGAATTTGAGCCGAGACACGTGCGGCCGCGCAACATGTGGGGTTGCTCCAACGCCCAGATATTTTCCGAGGTCTCGCCCCGCATGCACTGGGAATTCGCCCTGCAACACGATTTGCGCTGGTTGGCGCGGTGGGGCCTGACCTACTACGGTTGCTGCGAGCCGCTGGACAAGAAAGTCGAAATCCTGCGGCGGATCCCTAACTTGCGGAAACTCTCCGTCAGCCCGTGGTGCGACACGGCCTCGATCGTGACCAAGGTGGGGCGCGACTACGTGATGAGTCGCAAGCCGAGCCCGGCGATTCTGGCCGAGGACCACTGGCAGCCCGAGCGAGCCCGGCAGGACCTGTGCGACTTCCTAGAGGCGGCGCGGGGCTGTCACGTAGAGATTATCATGAAGGATATTTCCACCGTCCATCGCCAGCCGCAGCGGCTCTGGGAGTGGGCCCGCATGGCGGCCGAGACGGTGGGGGAATTTGCCAATTGAGGAGCCGAAGATGTCCATGCCATTGTCGCCCGAGCAAATCGGATTCTTCCACGACCAGGGCTATCTGCTTGTCGAGGACCTGATTCCACCTGCAGACCTCCAGCCGGTGATCGAGGAAATTGACCGCGAAGTCGACTGGCGGGCCCGGCGCCTGGTGGCGAAAGGCGAGTTGTCGCAGCCCTACGACGAGTGCGGGTTCGAGACCCGCCTGGCCCGCATCAGCTCTGAGACCGACAAGATCGCCGTCTCGATCTGGAACGGCATCCTGCATGGGCCGGCCATCTTCGATCTCATCTCGCACCCCCGCCTCGTGGACGTGGCGGAGCAGTTGTGCGGCAGTGCTGAGATTGTCGCCTCCAGCGTCTACCGCCTGCGGCCCAAGATTCCGAACTACGGCTACGGCGCTGTGCCGTGGCATCAGGATTCGGGCTACTTCGAGCCCTATTGCGACAACGCACTGATCCTCACCGCATGGCTGCCGCTGGTCGACGCCACTAATGAGAACGGCTGCATGTGGGTCATTCCCGGCTCCCATCGTTTGCCCGTCGTCCGCCATCGCCGCAGCCCCACCGGCAATTACCTGGAGATCGAGGAGCAGGACTTGCCGCCGGGCGACAGGGTCTGTTGCCCGCTGCGCAAGGGCGGGGCCCTGCTGATCACCAACCGCACGATCCACGGCTCGTTCCTCAACCGGACCGAGATCGTCCGCTGGTCGATGGACCTGCGGTATCAAAGCGCGGCGCTGCCGACCAACGCGGCGATCACACGGCTGCCGGGCGAGCGCGAGCCTTCGCTGGATACCGGCGCGCCGGCCGCCTGCTTTCCGCCGGACCGCGATTTTCTCGTCCGCTCGCTGTCTCGGCCCGACGAAGTGACGCGGACCTACGAGCAGTTTCGCGAGCTCCGCGAGAATCCCACCCGCCAGCCAGTCACCAACCGCTTCGGCGTAACGTGGGCTGAACCAAAGATCGCCGAATTCTGAAAGTATCCTGATATGCGATTTGCAAGCCGCCCGCAGCCATGTTACACTCGCAAACGACCCCCAATACTCCAAAGGAGCTCCCCATGACTACGCATCGTTTTACCCGCCGTCGATTCCTGCAAAGCACGGCCGCCGCCGTAGCTGCTCCTTACGTCATTACCTCCTCGGCCCTGGGAAGCCCCAGCAAGCTCCCGGCCAGCGAGCGGGTGACCGTTGGCCATATTGGCGTCGGCAGCCGCGGCAACTTCTATGAGTTCCAGCATTGCAAAGGCAGCCAAAGCGTTGCCGTCGCCGATCCCTACAAGGATCGCCGCGAGGCCCACGCCCGGATGTGCGGCGGCAAGGCCTACGACGATTTCCGCGACCTGCTGGCCCGCGGCGATATCGACGCCGTGGTCGTGGCCACACCCGACCACTGGCACGTGCCGAGCGCTATCGCCGCGGCGCGGGCGAAGAAGGACGCCTACGTCGAGAAGCCGCTGGGAATCAGTATCGAGCAGGACCTGGCCTGTCGCAAGGTCTTCGCGGAAAACCAGCGGATCTTCCAATACGGCACCCAGCAGCGGAGCATGAGCCATTGCCGGATGGGCTGTGCGCTGGTTCGTAGCGGACGGATCGGCAAGATCACCGCGTTGGAGGTTGTCGCGCCTAACGGAGGCAAGGGCGGATCGACGACGGAAATCCCCGTGCCGGCAAACCTCGACTACGACATGTGGCTCGGTCCCGCGCCCAAGGCGCCCTTCACGGCCGACCGCTGCCATCCGAATGGGACCTACTGGATCTACGACTACTCGATCGGCTACCTGGCTGGCTGGGGGGCCCATCCGCTGGACATCCTCGTCTGGGGCTGCGACAACGATCTGGCCGGACCGATGACCTTCGAGGGCACGGGCGAGATCCCTACGAAGGGCCTCTACAACACCGTCTATAACTGGGACATGAAGATCGAGATGGCCGGTGGTGTGCCCATGACCTTCAAGCCCGGCGGCGATTCGACGAAGTTCATCGGCACCGAGGGTTGGATCCGCGTCTCGCGCGGCGGTTGGGACGCCGAGCCGAAGTCGCTGCTGACGGCCGCGCTGAAGCCGGACGACGTGCACTTGATCGAGAGCCAGAGTCAGAGCCAGAACTTCATCGACGCCGTTAAAGCCCGCAAGGGAGCGGTCAGCCCCCTGGCCGACGCGGTCCGCAGCGACGTTATCAGCCATATGTGCGACATTGCCATCCGGCTGAAGCGGAAGGTGACATGGGACCCGAGCAGGGAGCAGATCCTCGGCGACGCCGAGGCGACGAAACTCACTAGCCGGCCAATGCGCGGGCCGTGGAAGATTTGAAGCGGCCCAGCCTCGCCCGTGCCCGGCGAACGGATCTTCCTTGAATTACTGTCGCGCACTGGCGCCGACCCGCGCGGGTCCGAGATATTGTGCTTCACGATAGTACTCCAGATGCCGTCGAGGTCGGGCGTGGCTGTACGGTTTATCGAGTATGGTATCATAGCGGCGGGTGCCCCGCACTCAGACGTTGGCGCCCGCGAGACCTGATGTCCTCCAGAAGCACTCGTGCGCTTTCTCGTCGTTGATTTCGATGACCTCCCGACGATCGATCTCCTCGAGTCCCACGTTAATTTCTTTGCGCAACGCCTCCATTTCACGATCGCGCAAGCGCCGCAGGCCCTGGGAATCGACCTGTTCAGCAGTACGGTACTTGCCGGCGGCCACTTCACTGAAAACGAATTACCCAAACTCAGGAGAAATAGTGGCTGAAATCACCCGGACCTCGGCGCTCCAAACAGGCGTGGCTGCATGCCTCTATGTTACCGGCCTCCGGCGTTCCAATCAACGTAAGATCGGCGGCGTTGGCAGCGCCGGGAAAAATCAGCCGGGTGACCGGCAACTGGATTCTGCGGTAGCCACTCGTTATCATTGGAGCATTGTTACTCGGTGCGTATTACCCTGGGACGAAATATCATCGTAGTAACCCGACGCGCAAGCGAAGGCGGCTTGCCGACCATGGGTACATGGTGCCCGCGTCAGGTTAAGACTAATCAACTTCCTTCCCGGCGTAATATCCAATGGACACTGACGGCCATTCGAGAGGAGGTAATCCCATGCGAATTAGAACTGTGGCGCTGTGGACGGTTTGCGGGTTTGCGGTGCTGGGGGCGGCGCAA
The DNA here is from genome assembly GCA_963709175.1 of uncultured Planctomycetia bacterium. GTDB lineage: Bacteria > Planctomycetota > Planctomycetia > Pirellulales > Thermoguttaceae > JANXQG01. Next base: position 20,193 of record CAVPVK010000013.1, on the reverse strand, counting down.
GCCTCGGCAGCGGACGTGGTCCCGACGGACCTGACTAAGCCCTTCGAGGTCGATGAGCATACGATCGCCCTCTACCACCTCGACGACGTTTCCACCGGAGAGGTGACCGATGCGGTGGCCGGCGGGAAGTCCGGGAAGGTGGTGGGTGCCGCGCAGGCCGAAGGGAAGTTTGGCAAAGCCATGAGCGGCGACGGAACGAAGGGCTGGGTGGACTTCGCGGATCTGCCCAAGACTAAGCCCTTGACGGCACTCACCGCGGAATGTTGGGTGAAGTTCCGCGACCGGGCGTCTGGCGACCTCGTCTGCCGTACCGGCCAGTTCATGATCCGCGTTCGAGAGCACGTGCAAGCATACTTCTGGATCGACGGCGCTTGGCGGGTCGTGGAGGGGAGCAAGCCCGTATCCGTCAACCGCTGGACACACATGGCAGTCACCTGGGACCAGGCCGCCAAAATGGTCCGCATCTACTTGGACGGCCAACTGGATGCAGCGGAAGAGCCGGAAGGCGTCATCGACGCCAGGCTCGGCGAAGGCAACGGAAGCATGCGGCTTGGCGGCCACACCTGGGCACAGAACGCGATGGCGCTCGACGGGCAACTGGATGAGGTGCGGATCTCGTCGGTGGCGCAAGTACCGGGCGGCCCTGGCAGCGGCCGCCAAGGCGAGTCCGGACGGGGCGCCCGGCGGGGCACCCAGTATTCCGGGTCGCGGGTCGCCACTTCGGCCTTGGAACACGAACACCGACCCCACGGACGTGGCCAAGTCGACTGTGCAAGAGATTACCGAGGGAAGCCACGAATATACGGTGGTGCAGGGCGGCACGATGGACGGGCGAAACTGTCGGACGCCGATGGGCTGCGGAATGTCCCGCGAAGGGGCATTTTATCAGACCTGGGAGTCGAACCGCGCCGTGCGGATGGAAAACGTGGGCGAGACCGATGTCATCAACCCCTGGCTTTCCAACGGGCGGAACAACTTCCGCAACGTGGCGGAAATCGTCGCCGCTGCCGTTGCGCCGGATATGACCGACGCCGAAAAGGCCTTCGCCCTCTGGTTCCAGGAAATCCGTTACCGCCACCACTCTGGCGGCGACAACAACGAACTGGGCGATCCCGTGAAGGTCTTCAACGTCTATGGATACAACACTTGTGGCAACGACTCGATTTGCATGGGCACGCTCTGGCACCAGGCTGGACTGAAGGTCGCGCCCGCCCGGGCCCTGGGACATTGTATTTCCCAGGCATTCTGCGACAACCATTGGCAGTTCTACGACGGCGACCTGCATTGCGTCTATCTCATGCGGGACAACCAGACCGTGGCCGGCGAGCAGGACATTGTGCGGGACCACGACCTCGTCAAGCGAACGCACTCGCAAGGAATCCTCTTTCCGGACACCTGGTGGGAGCCGCAGGGAATGCCCGCGCTCTACTTCTACGAAGGAGAGGTGACTGGAGACCGCTCGGGCAAAGCCGACACGACGATGGACATGGTCCTCCGCCCGGGAGAGGCGATCGTCTGGCGGTGGGGGCAGTTGAGTCCACTGAAATATCATGGGGCGCTCATGACCGTGCCCACCTACGAGAACGTACCCTTCATCATCTGCAACGGCCTGTGGGAGTATCGCCCGGACTTCACCAAGGAAACGTGGCGCCGCGGGGCAAAGGCAGAGAACGTCGTCTCGGGTCCCCAGGGCCTCGCGGCGGTGGCGGGAAAAACGGGCACCATCGTCTGGAGGATGAGCAGCCCGTATGTCTACGCGGGAGGGCGGCTGGAGTCACAGGGCAGTGGCGCGCGACGGTTCTCCGTGAGCACCGACGGCGGCAAGTCTTGGCAGCCCGCGGGAAACAACTTGAACAACTTCTTCTCAACCGTGGGGCCGGCGCATTACCAATATCAACTCAAGTGCCAATTGCAGGCAGGTGCCCGGCTGAGGAATCTGGCGATTATCAACGACCTGCAAATGGCGCCCTTGACGCTGCCGGAAATGGCCGTGGGCGAGAACCATTTCACCTATACGGACGAGACCTCCGGCCCGCGGAAGGTCAGGATCACCCACGAGTGGGTAGAGCGGTCGGCGAGCCAGCCACCAACGGCGCCGGTCGGGGCCGTGAACCCACCGGATGGCGGCCAAAGCGACGGAACGGACGTCGTGTTCCAGTGGACCGCCGCGGAAGTTCCCGCCCGTACTTCGCTGCGCGGGGAGCCCAGCCAGATTGGCGACTACCAGTTCGAGTTGTCCAGGCGCGCGGATGTCAAGATGCCGCTCTCGATGGACTTCTACAAGCTCATCTCGCGGACGGCGGACGCGACCACCGTACGCGACAAGTACGGCAATATCGTCAGCGCCACCCCCAAGAGTCAGTACACCCTGGCCCTGCCGGGCCTGTTGACGCCCGACCAGAAGTATTACTGGCACGTGCGTGCGATGAACGATAAAGGCGTTTGGGGACCGTGGAGCAAGACCTGGAGTTTCACCGCCCGGGGGGTGGCCTATCCGGTCGAGGTGACGTTGGACTACGACCGAACCAAGGGAGTGGGGATTCTCAAGTGGAAAGCCAACCCGATGGGGAGCAAGCCGGCCAAGTATCGGGTCTACGGCAGCGACGAGAAGGGTTTCACGGTTGCCGACCAGCCATTCCAAAGCACCGTGGGTGTAACCACGAAGGAAATAGCGGCCTCCCTTGGGTACAAGGGGCCCGGCTTCCGTTTTCCGGCGAACTTCATCGCCGAGACCTCGGCCACGGAACTAGCCGTGATGGGCTGCGAAGTCGATCTGCCGGCAGCCAACAAGACCTTCTACCGCGTGGTGGCAGTGGACGAAGGCGGCAAGCGGAGCGGGCCTTCCGATTACGCGACCGGACCGCGGCCCATCATCTTCAGCAAGCCCTTGACGGCAGCCAAGGTCGGGGCCAAGTACCAGTATCGCCTCTCTGCCAATCGCTCTCTCGGTGCGCTCACCGCGCGCATGAAGGGCGGCGATCAGGTCAGCGGCTACTTTGACATCGAGAAGCCCACGTTCGTAATCGTCCATGGACCGGGTTGGCTGAAGATCGACGAGGCGACGGGCGTACTCTCTGGCACGCCGGACGCCAAGGGTAGAGTACAAGTGGCCGTCACCGCCAAGCTTGATCGCCAGGTGCGGAAACTCGATGAAAGGACGCTCGTGTGGGGCGGCGAAAAAGTGCTTGCCACGACCGTGGAGCGCGTCGGCGCAGCGACGCAGTCGTTCGACATCGAGGTTCGGTAAGGGACCAGCTTCCTTCCTCAAAGATAACTCGCGCATACCTGGCGAAAGAATTCGTGGACATCGCGCTAGACGCTCGATTCCACCCGCTCGCTCCACACTCGGATCGAGCGCAACCGCCAATCCCGTCGTCCGCGGCCCATTTAGCGACTGTTTCGACATCGCAAACTTTGTTGGTTGGGCTAGGCCTGAGCATGGCGAGCCGATCTGTTAAGTGTCGCTTTGCCAAATTACGAAGAACTACTAGAACTGAATTAGAAATCTATTCAAATTCAGTTAGGAATTCATTGGCCGCTGGGGATAACTGGTGGCCGGGCCTAGATTCCATGGCCGGTCTGAAAAACCACTTTTCGATGGTTCTTTCGGCTTTGGCTGCAAACTGCGCCTGGAGGTAACATGGGTCGAAATGGCCATAATTGCAGGAAGGTAATTCAACAGGCAGCAGTCCTTGCCATGCGGAATGGTCGAATCTGCCTGATCACCTCCAGCAGCGGACGACGCTGGCTCCTGCCCAAGGGTCATCTGGAGCCGGGCCACAAGCTCCGAGAAACCGCGCGCGAAGAGGCGTGGGAGGAGGCGGGAATAATCGGCAGCATCAGTGCCCGTCCCGTCGGGAGGTACGAGTATCAGAAGCTGGGACAAGTCTACCGCGTGGTCATCTTCTGGATGACCGTGACGCACGCTGAGCGCAAGTGGCCCGAATGCAAGCGTCGCCGCCGGCGCTGGTTGAGCCCTGGCAAGGCCCTGCCGCACATCAGTTTTTCTCCCCTCCGCACAATCGTCGAGGCGGTCGTCCAGCGCCGCCGCGCCGCGTAGGGACGAGGCTTTCCGGATGCCTGACAGAACCCGGCACGCAGGCAAGATGCTTACGCTACAAGGCCCGGTTTCGGCATCCTCGGAACGCTGTCAGAAGAGCGGCAGACACAAAAAGTCGCAAACGGAAGGGATTAGGGCATGTTCCAGAGCAAGTGGATTAGCGATCTGGGCGCGGCGACGCCCGTAGCAGACGCCGCTCGACGCGTCTTGACCATCCGCCTGGAGGGGGTGCGCGACTGTCTGGGTTATGCCCTCCGCGAACCGGGGCGGGACCCGGAATTGGTGCACCAACTGCGGGTGGCGACGCGACGCGCCTCGGCGGGGTTGGAAAGCTTCGCGGATTGTCTGCCTCCCAGGGTCGGCAAGACCGCGCGGGGCTTGATCCGCAACATTCGTCGCGCTGCTGGCAAGGCGCGAGATTGGGACGTCTTCCTGGCGCGATTGGTGGAGGATGTCGACAAGTTGCCCATGGACGATCGATCGACCGCGGACATGCTGATCGGCTATGCGCTGGCCCATCGTCTACCGGCCCAGGAGGGCCTGGAGGAATCGTGCCGCGATTACCCTTTTGGCTTCGAACGCTGCATGGCCGAAACCATTAGCGGCATCGCCTTTCACCGCGGCGGCAAGACTCCCCTGGCCACCTTCGTGCAGCCGCTGCTGGGCCGCTTGTTCGATGACTTGAACGGCGCTGCCCTCCGCGATCGCACCGATGTTCGCAACCTCCACGCCACGCGCATCGCGGGCAAGCGGCTCCGCTATACGATCGAAATCTTCGTTGACTGCTTCGCTCCCGCCCTGCGGGAAATGTTATATCCGGCAATTGCAGAAGTGCAGCAAATACTCGGCGCCGTCAACGATCACTTCAATGCGGCGCAACTTTACGCCGCGCTCGGGACGAAGCTCGGCGTTTTTCTGCCCGCATACGGCCGCCGCTATCAAACGCTGGTCGATCGGCTCAAGGCCGAACACGAACGGCAGGTTCAGGAGGGCTGCCAACAATTCGACCGCTGGTGGGAAAGCTGGCAGAAGCCGGAGATTCAAGTGGCAATTACCGACCTGCTATCCGCGGCGCCGGCAACCTGGCATGTGCTGCATGAAGCGGAAAATGCCATGCATGCAAGCTCACAGAAAAACGAACCGCGAACCGCAGCCGGCCTGACTGCGAAACTCACGGCGTAATCCCGGCGGCGTAATTGCTTTCCTCACCCGGCAGCCGCTTGAAGCCGCGCAATCAAGGCGTCGAACTTGCAGGGCTTCTGAAGTCCGCCAACCCCAGGTTAGGGAATCGCGCGGCCGTGGCTTCTTCGCTGTAGCCGCTGCTCCAGATATGGCAGTACCCGCTTGGATATTACCCTGCGTCATCGAGAAAGTTCCAATAGCCGCACATGCTTGACGAATAATCGAATGGCAAGATATGCAGGAGGGCCAATGAGTAATGCAGCACCCGACGGAAACGACCCTTCATCAGGCGGCGATACCCGTCCGCAGACGGTTCTCCCACAAGCCGCGGCGGCCGGAGACGCTTCTCGACCCGGACGGGGTGTCGTCCCCGCACGACTCCTTGTTGGCCTGATAGTCCTGATCTGTGCCGAAGTATTTTCCGGCGCATCGCTCCCGGCGGGCCTGTGGAGTCCGTGGACCCTGCTTGTGACCTACTGGCTGTACTTCGCCCATTTTTTCTTCTTCACGACGCTCGCCATCCGCAGCGGCCGAACTTCCTTCTGGTCGCTTTATCTTTGGGGCGTGCTCTACGGCTTGTATGAGTCGTGGATTACGAAGGTCATCTGGTCGGGCTACAACGGTGACGGCACGTTCGCTATGGGAAGGATTGGGCCATACGGCCTTTCCGAACTGAGCATGGTGCTGATCTTTCACCCGCTGATGTCGTTCATCATCCCGCTCGCCGTGGCGTGCCTGCTTTGCCCGCCCTTGCGGCGGTTGTTCCCAGAGCTTGCCTGGCTGACGGGCAAGAGCAAGACGGCACGGATCGTCCAGGGCTACCTGATCCTCTCGTTTGCTCCGGTAATGGCCATGAACTCGGGCGGGGCAGTCAACCTGGCGGCCAATCTCACCGTTGCGATCGCCGGTCTCTTGCTCTTGCTGCGCTGGGCCCGTCCCGCGCTTGCTTGCGATGATGGGCGGACGATCCTGGTCTTCGGACGGGCGGGGTTTGCCGGCGTCGTTGTTTACTTGCTTGCGCTCTACATAGTAGCGTATTTTTGCCTGAGGCCGGCCAGCCTTCCCTCGATACCCGTACAGCTTGCCACGATCGCCTTTTACGCCACGGCAGTCGTTGGACTTTGTTTGCAACAGCGACGCCAGCCGCTGCCTGCCAACGCGACACACGTGGACAAACGCGAACTCCGGCTGGTGATGGCCCTATTCGCGGCGATGGCAGTATCGGCACTTGTTTTGGCCCTGGCATGGCCGAACCCGGTCATCATGGTCGTGAATGCCCTGAACTTCATCTTCTGGATAATTCTCGGGGCGTTATTGGCGGCGGCATCGCTAGTAAGCGGGCTGCTGGGCATCGGGCGCGCCCGCTAGGGTAGTGTCTGACAAATATCGTGCGTTGTCGAAGCGATTGAAGCCCGACGCGCGAGCGCGGAAAGCCGCCACGACCTCGATTGCGCCCGGGCTTAGACCAGTTTTTCATGGGTGTGGCAAAAGGCACAATCGAATTGAGATACTACACTAGCTTGCCTTGTGCGGCTACAGTACACTGTTACTTGACAGCCGCTGCCAGGACACTAACCCGAAGTGCGAGCGAGGGCCCTCGCTCGCGCTTTGGGCTAGTATAGATCATCTTCCTGGCCGAGATGATTACCATGTCCCGTTTCCCTGATTGAGGCCCGCTCATGCCGCAGAACGTCACCCCCACAAACCGCGCTCGGAGCACGAAGCAGGCATGCCCGGCGTCACCAACCTCAGCGTCTGAGCCCGATTTGGCTCGCACCCTGGATTTGGTGGTGGAATTGATGCAAGTTCCCGGGCCAAGTTGTCGCGAAGGAGAGGTGGCGGCAGTCGTGCGCGAGAAACTGCTCAAGGCGGGTGTGCCGGCGGCAGCGATCGCCAGCGACGACGCGCACAAGAAATCGCCGGCGGGCGGCGAGGTCGGAAACCTGATCGTGCGATTGCCCGGCACAATGCGCGGGCCGCGGCGATTGCTGATGGCCCATCTCGATACGGTGCCGATCTGCGTCGGCTGCAAGCCGGAGCGGCGCGGCGCGTTTATCGAGTCGGCGAACCCGCAGACCGGCCTGGGGGCCGACAATCGCTCGGGTGTGGCCGTCGTGCTGGCCGCGGCGCTGGAAATATTTGAAAGGAACCTGCCTCATCCGCCACTCACGCTCCTCTTCTCCGTGCAAGAAGAACTCGGCCTGTTCGGCACGCGGTTCGTCGACGCCGATCGGCTTGGCAAGCCGAAGCTGGCCTGGAATTGGGACGGCCGCGGACCGCAGCGCATTACCCTGGCTGCCACCGGCGGCCGCACGATCGACGTGACGCTGCACGGCATCGCCAGTCATGCGGGCGGGGCCCCCGAGCGCGGCGTGAGTGCCGTAGCCATGGCGGCCTTGGGCATTCACGACCTGGTCATCGGCGGCTGGCACGGCGAAGTCAGCAAAGGTCGAAACTATGGTACATCGAACCTCGGCGTCATCCACGGAGGCGAGGCGACGAACGTCGTCACCGACCGGGTCGAGATCAAAGGTGAATGCCGCAGCTACGACCGGAGATTCCTCGATCGCATTGCCCGCGAAATCGAACGAGCCTTTCACCGCGCAGCCCGCACGCTCCGCACCAACAAGGGGAAACGGGGCCGGGCCGAAGTCGTGAGTGCGGTGGAGTACGAATCGTTCCGCCTTCGCGACGACGAGCCGTGCGTGCAAGCGGCGCAGGCCGCCATCCAATCGCTCGGCATGGAACCGGAGCTGTTGACGACCCAAAGTGCGCTGGACGCCAACTGGATGAACTTCCACGGCATTCCCACGGCGACGCTCGGTGCCGGCCAGGTGTGCGGGCACTCGGTCGAGGAATGCCTCGATATCGAGCAGTTCCAGATGGGCTGCCGCGTCGGACTGCGCTTGGCGACGGGTGGGTAGCGATTGCCACCGGCTATGGCAAGAGACAGTGGTCCCGATAGCGCTTACCGAACGTCAATCGCAGCCAATTTCTTGCCAACGGCCAGAACCTCATCCCGCCCGTGAACGCCGTTTTCGATGTTGTCGTACCAGCGGGCCGGAATCCACGAACTGCCATGCAGGTCCGTTCCGGAATACTCGACCTCGCCACCGCAATGACAGCGGACCCGATGGCCGAACTGGAACAGCGTGGCATCGAACTCCGATCCGCAATGTGGACAGGTAATGGCCATTCAAGGTCGATCAGAAGCGGATTTCGCCATTGCAGGATTCGAGGGTTTGTGCAAGGTCTATATCCAGCGCAACAGTACCTTCCTCTGCCGCCCGTTCACTCAGAAACTCCTCCAAGTCCCGGTCAAGCCGTCGTTCGGCGTCCGTCCGGGCTTCGGCGGATCCAATCCGGCATCCGTACCCACGGACTCGCTCGTCTTTGTGCCCCTTATTACCCGTCTTGACCCAACACCGTGTCTTCGTCCTCGTACGCAGGGGCGCAGCAGCAGAGGAATTTCAGAACGACCGAGCCCGTGTTGCGAATTTGATGCCGGGCGCCAGGTGGAATTGCAATCGCGTCCCCGGGACCGACCGGTTGGATCTCATCGCCGACCTGCATTGAAGCGTGACCTTCCAAGATGTAGTAAATCTCTTCGGTTCGGGGATGATAGTGGGGCGTGGTGGCTCCATTGATCGGAAGCCTCGCTTCGGCCAGCGATTGCTGGCGAATACAAGAGTTGCGATGGGCCAACAATTCGCGAATCTCCGAACCGTCTTTGGTGGTGAAGGCCGACACGCGATTGATATTGATAACTTCCATAGGCGACTCCCGCCACAGCGCACGACCGGCCCGCAGGTCCGTTCCTGGATTGCCACCGCCTGCCGGGCAATCCTTGGGGCATTTTACAAGGGCTTGATCCAGATCAAAGTCCCGTCGCCGCCAAACGGGTAGGATTCAGTAGAACGAACTGCCAAGCATTTCACAAGTAGCCTACGATGAAACCCACCGAAATCCTTCGCAAACTCACGAGCCGGCCAACACCCAGCACCAGCCGCTCCGATCGATCGTTGATCTGCTCGGTGTCGGTGCGTAAGATTCCCCAAACCCATACAAGAGCGAAAGAGCGACAGCCCACCGGGATGACCCCGGAGATGGTGGACCGACTGACTGCCGTTTTGGATAGGGCCGGAGTCGATTACCGGGCGGAGGTTTATCCGGGCACGCGGCATGGCTGGGCGGTGGCTGACACGCCGGTCTATCAGCGGGAAGGCGCCGAACACCACTGGGATCGCCTGCTCGCTCTCTTTCGCGAGACTTTCAGGCCGGGTAACCGGCTCCGGACCCAGGACGTCGCTTGAGCCTTTGCCACCCGGCGCAAACCCACGCGTTCATCGCCGAGAACGAGCCCTTGAAAATGTTAAATGTCCACACACCCGGCTGTCGGCTCGACCTTGACACCTGCTTTGCCGATGGCGAACCGCGAGACAGTTACCGCGTTGTAGAGCACCAATAGAAAATAGCATCATGGCTGATATCTCAAGGCGATTTTCCGAGAACCCTATCCTGCGGCCTGCCGACATTCGGCCGAGCATTCCGGGCATGAAGATCGAGTGTCTACTGAATCCGGGCGTATTCCGCTTCGATTGCAAGATCTGGTTGTTGTTGCGGGTGGCCGAGCGGCCGGAGCAGAAAGCGGGCAAGACGTCGTTTCCGGTGCTCGACAAGCAAGGGACCCTGGAGATCCTGGAATTCGATAATTCCGATCCGCAATTGGACCTTTTCGATCCCCGGGTAATCTCCTACGCGGGCCAGGACTATCTGACCACGATGTCGCATTTGCGGCTGGTCTCCAGCGAAGACGGCGTCCATTTCCGCGAGCACGCTGTCCCGCACACGGCCTGTGCCGGCTACTTCGGTGGGCCCATGTTTGGCCAGGGCGATCTGGAATCGTATGGGATCGAGGATTGCCGCGTGGTCCAGATCGGCGACACCTATTACCTCACCTTCACCCAGGTCTCGCCGCATGGCGTGGGCGTGGGGCTTCGCAGCACCCGCGACTGGGTCAACTTTCGGCAACACGGCATGATTTTCCCGCCGCACAACAAGGATTGTGCGATCTTCGCTGAGAAGATCGGCGGCCGATACTACGCCTTGCACCGTCCCAGCAGTCCCGTACTAGGCGGCAATTACATCTGGATAGCCGAGTCGCCCGACCTTGACCACTGGGGCAATCATCGCTGTATCGCGCACAGCCGGAAAGGAACGTGGGACAGCGCCCGGGTGGGCGCCGGCGGGGACCCGATTCGCACGTCCCAGGGCTGGCTGGAGATCTACCACGGAGCGACCGCCAATCCCACCCGCTACTGCCTCGGCGCCTTGTTGCTCGACCTCGACGAACCCTGGAAAGTGCTTGCCCGTTCGAAGGATCCGATCATGGAGCCTCTTGCCGACTACGAGCAGGTGGGTTTTTTTGGTAACGTGGTCTTCACCAACGGGCATCTCGTCGACGGCGACGAAGTGACGATTTATTACGGTGCGTCCGACAGCGTGATCTGCGGGGCAAGATTCTCGATTGCTGAAATCCTGGAGACACTTTGCTAAGGCCACGGTCATGCAAACCGTTCTGGACCCGCCGGATAGCCAGGCGACCATTCCCGCACCGGGCATGCCAGGGTGCCCGCAGTCAGTCCATAATTCATTCTTTGGCTCGGAAGTCAAAGAGGACGAACAGCGTCGTGGGTTCCCGCAGTATACCCCCACGCCGCACCATCCGGCAATCTCGGGGCAGACTCGCGGTGGCACTTTGGGCGTTGCCGGTGCCACGACTACCAGTAGAAACCCACATCAGCCGATGGCATTGCGGGGATCGCGGCGTTCCCGCCTCGCGGCCAGCGGGCTTGGTTTCACCACGGCGGAAACGGCTCCTGGCGAGTTCGCGTTACATAATTTCTTGGATTCTGCGGACTTTGAAAAAACCTGGGGTGACACCCCTACCCGGCCCGACTGGAACTGCAATGACACCCCTTCTTTCTTTTGGGACTGCGGGTAAATTGCCACAAAATCCCATGCGGTTATGGCCCTGCGGTCTGTTTCAAGACTTGCCGACTTCACTTGCGTTTCTTTTCAAGGATCATCACGTCACCTTGATCCGGGTCTCCGACATAAAACCACAGGGAGTAAGGTGCCGATTTTCCAACAATGTTGATCCACGTAGTTAATGCTAAACCTGACTTGAATTCGAGCTTCAACTCCCACGAATTCTGCTCTTTGGTAACTTCCCATTGGCCGCTACCGGACTTGAATCCTCCGCTCCCTTTGCCAAACGCCTCTCCCCAGCAATCAGGGATGTTTATCATCTGAAACGACCCGTCTTTAGAAAGCACGAACGAAGTTTCCACATTCGGATACTTTCTCTCCTCCCTCACCCATTTGGTGGTTTCGGCAGTTGGAAGGTACGTACCAACCAAATCCTGATTGTCGGGCTTAATCTGGGTGAAGTTCTCCGTATCAGGATTGGGAAAGTGGCAGCCGCATAGCAGCAGAAACAGGACGACTAGATACGTTGCGTTTGTCGCGTTCATGGTTTCAACCTGTAGTTCTAGGGTGCCAGATCGGACGACGGGGGCGAAAGAGGCTAAAGAGGGGAAATTAGATACGCACCAGCCAACGCCAAGATTGGATACATAAACGCGAAAACAAAAAATCCATAAACCGTTATGGTTTATGGCTTTATAAGTACGCCCGGAGGGACTCGAACCCCCAACCCTCGGTTCCGAAGACCGATGCTCTATCCATTGAGCTACGGGCGCAAGTTGCTTTGTAAAAAGACTTACGGTATCTATTCCGGGCTTGAAGGCAGCCTGTTACAAGTGCCAACCAAAGCGACGACAACCGAATATCAAGCATTGTCAGCTCCTCGCTTGTGGATGTCAACCCACGTGGATAGAGCCGCCTGTCACCTGTCGTGGCCAAACTTGATTCTCAAAGCCGAACTGGGGAAACTGGACGGCGAGGTCGTCCACCTGAAGACGGCCGCGGCTGTCACTGCCGCATGCCGGCCTCCAAAACTAATATCCAGTCACCGTCACCGTCGTGGTTGTTGCCGGGCGGCGTAAAGCTGCGCGATCCCTTGTTCGCCAGCGGTGATTCGGCGATGGCCTCATAGGCACCGTTACTGGGATCGAACCAGCGGACCATGGCCGGCCCGTTGAGCCGGGTCATGTCGACGGTAACCGTGCGTCGCGTCGGCATGTACACCAAGGCCAGGGCGCCGTCGCCGGTTCGCGCCGCCGTCGCATAATCGTTGCTGTCCACTCCCCCGGAAAAATCCTTGTCGGTGATTATCGTGCCGTAGCCGCCCGTCAGGGTCTTGTGCGTCTGGTCGGGAACCAGATCGTACCAGGGGCGCGACTCGAAGAACGCCTTGAGGTGGACCATTTGGGCCGCTCCCGGTGTGTCGAGGTGGCTTTTCCAGCCCGGCTTGAACGGCCATGTGTAGCCGTTGCCGTAGAGTTGTCCCGTGGCCCCGCTCAGAATAGACCAATACTCTTGGCGGCGCAGCGTGGAGGGGGTACTGGTGTTCGACTGTGCATTGCCTTCGAACTCGTAGACGGCCTCGACCATGAAGACCGGAATCGTCCTCGCCGGATTATTGTAACCCCTGAGCACCTGGATGTAGGGCGGTCCATAGCAATAGGCGGCGTTGAGAGAGACGATCGCCGCCCACTTCGGATCGTCGGAGGAGACGCTTTGCCCAACGTGCAATTCAACGGTGTGGATGTGGCGAGCGTCCATGTCCTTGATGCCCAGCGCCACGGCCGTGGCGACGGCATCGCTTTTCGGATCTTGCCAGGCCCCGAAGTCGTTGCCACTCATCCAGAGGATGTTGTCGAAGGTCTTGTACCGTCTACCCAGGTAACGGCCGTAGGCACGACACCTGGCGGGTCCGTTGTTGAGCAGTGCCGGCAGCCAGGCGATCGTCTCGGCCGGATCCAGGATGATCAGGATCTTATGTTTCGCCGCCAGCTTGATCATCTGGTCGACACGGGCGAAGAATGCTTCGTTGGGCGTGGTCAGATCATAATAATTCCAATCGGTCCCGCCGGGGACATGGCCCGTAAAGGGACGAATGCCGTCGTAGGTGCTTCCATCATTTCGGCCAGCCATGGTGGCACCGGCAGTGAGGAGATTGACCCAATCCGCGTTGAAACCGTGCGCATGCCGATCGGCGAAAAACCAATCCGCGTCCGCCGGACTGATGTTCGTCGTCAGAGCTTGGGTGGAATCGCCGACAATCATATACGGAGCCTGGTTTTGGTCTACCAGGTACCGGCCGTTGGCACTGATCTTGACCGGATAGACCGGATCGGCGGACCGGCCGGGCTCCGCGGCCCACGATAACTTCGTCCCGGCTGCCAGCGCACAGCCTACGAGGGTTCCCACAAATAACGCCCGTTTACTGCTGCGTTTAATTCGCCTCATCTTCTTCTCCAAAGTGGGGGTCTGCTTTGCCGGGCTCACGAGCAACTCTTGATTCTACACACAGAGCGTTTCGACGTCGCCGTGCACTTATTAGTGCACCAGGATAATGGACTCGGTCTGGTCCATGATGGTGACGAATGCCTGCTGCAACTTGGCCTCCCGCTGGGCAAGGGTCCCAATGCACCACAAGTAACCGTACGCTGGGTCGTTCGCAGAGCCAGGAAACGTGGTGCCTCCGATCGCGGCCAGGCTCTGAAGAAACTCCACGGCACTGGCCTGCTCGCCGCCCGCCGCCGTGGGCTCGAAGATCGCGCCGAAGGCGATGCAGTAGATCAGCACCGCCTTCTGCGCCGTGGCATAGCCTGGGCCGTTGACGTTGTCGCTGTTCAGCGCGAAATCCGCTGGGCGACCGCCAGCGTCGAGGTATCGGCTGGACTGCCCGACGCGGATACCGTACCCAGCGGGGGGAGATTGTAATACGAATTGTAGCTTCCCTGACTGACGAAGGTGGCGGCGGTTGCCTGGTTGACCATGCCGTCCGTTTCCAGGATGACGATTTTTTGCGCGCCACGCGGCCGAATCCTCCCATGGCTACGCTTTGTCCATTGGCGGTCGTCGTTTGCAACGTAGTGTTGCAACCGAACTGGTTATAGGCCAGCATGAGACCGTAATCGGTCGTAGTGTTGGAATCGTAGTCGCCGTGCGCCCGCGGCGTCTGCTGATCGTTGGAGTCCCATGGTCTGACATCCGCCGAGTAGCTGTTGGGGGGAAACCAAAGCGTATTGATCATGCTCGCATAGCTGCCGCTGAGATTGTTGCGGGCGTAGGGAAACTGTCCGCAAGCGGCCACCTCGCCATTGAAGGGAGGGCGGCTGAACATGATCAAGGAAACCAGGTCGTTGGGGTGATTGTTCTGAATATCCTGCAACGCCCCCGCTATGCCCAGTTTGGCGACCACCATCGAGATGTCGTGGGTCGTGCCGGGCAAAAGCCCCGTGTCCGACATGAACTGGATCATGGTCATAGGGCCGAACCAAAGGCGATGCCGGGGCCGTTTCGGATTGTCGTTTGGGTCGATGAAGGCCGCGTAGCCCGACTTGTACGGGTAATCGGGACCTGTAATCTGAATGCCTGAACCGGCCGACGTCGTGCCCGGCGTAAAGTCCGATCCGTAACTGCACGAGGGAGTGCCGGGATTCTGCACGTTGCCATTGGGATCCCTCCAGACACCTATCACGTAATCGATATACTCCTTCCAGAAACGCTGGTCGGTCGTACCACCGTCCGAGCCGTTGATGTTGCCGTTGGGCTGGGTAGGGTCATACGCCGCCACGGGCACGTCGTCGGGGATGCTGCCGTAATAAAGGACATTCCCGGCCCGCAACTGCGAAGGGAAGGGATTCGGGCCGACGTTTCTTGATCCAGTTCAATATGGCCGCGTAATTGATGATGTAGTTGCCCGACGGATTCTGCCAAACGCCGCTGCTGTTCCACAATTTGGTATTGTCGTTCAGCGGGGCCCGGCTGGTGAGTTCGAAGTACAGCTTCCGCCAATCGTTGCCGGGCTGCGGAGGCCAGATGAAGAAGGTCTTTCCCCAATAGCCCGGCCCCTGGGTAAAGCCCTGAAAACTGGAGTAGCCGGGAAAGAACGACGTGCTGGGATTGACCGCGTTGCTCCAGGTGAGGACGCAAGTGCCGTTGGACACGAGATAGTTGTCGCCGGATACGGGGGCCGAACATGCGGTCGAGGCCATGGTGAAGGCGGAAACTGCGCCGGCGCCGAAGTTGTTCTGATAAAAATCGGCGGCCATCGCGGGGATTCCCAGCACCGTCTGGGTCACGTTGCACATGCCGACGCGGGAGTCGGTGCTGGTGCATTGGAGCGCAGCGAGAGGGGAGAAAGTCGGGTCGTAAGGTCCGAACTGCGGGAACACCGGATCGGTGTTGTTGGGCGTGTTCTCCATGCTGCCGAGGTAGCTTTCGCAGTTCCAAATATCGCTTTCGTTGTTCATCGATCCCGAGTAGTCCAGCACGATGGCCACGTCGCGGGGTCGGTGGGCCGCAGTCGCCGTGGCGGTGACCGTCGAGAGCTTCAAGCCGAAGATCGCGGAGAAGGTGCCGGACACCTGATGTGTGATCGTCACCTGGGTGACACTGTAATTGTCAGTCCCTGAAGGGGGAAACTGCGGCGCGAACGTCTGGGTTGTCAAATTGTAGTGGTAGGCGCCGTTCTGAACGGCGACCTCCGCGGCCACAAGGGTTGCACCGAGGATGGGATTGGCGATGGCGGCGTTTTGCGCGTTGGCTATGGCGGCGGACTGGTTGGCGGCAGTTCCGGTGCTGAGGGTCCGCGCGCCGGCGATCGCCGCCAGGTCGGCCGCGTTCTGACATTGCGTCCTGGCCAGGGCCAGGCGGCCAACATCGATGGATAGCGCCACGCAGCCGATCAAGGGGATGAGCGACACGACGAGCAACGGGATGATTGAACCGCGACGCATCTTGGTTTTCAGTTTACCCGCGGCAGGCGATTCCACAGATGTCGCACCGCTGACGTTTTGGCAGCGCCTCAATTGGCTTCGCATAGCATTATGACCTTTGTGGTCCAAGGAATGGTATTGGCGAGCTGGCTGATTCCGGGACACATCGGCTGGAAGTTGCCGTCAATTTCTACGGCAATATAGCTTCCCAGCGGAGTGGAGGTCCACGGGCCGAGATTGGCGCCCGTGGCGGGGTTCACTTGATAGACTTGAATGGTCATGTTGTTGAGCGACTGGCCGCCCAGCGCGCTGGTGACGCAGTTCTGGATGTCGGTGGTGGCGAGGGTTGTGGTGTTGGCGACGGCCAACCGGTCGCCGGCCCGCGCCGCATTGTCCAGCAACTGCCGCGTCATAACCAGGCGGCCGAAGTCGGAAAGGGCCAGCAGCAGGACAAGGCATAGCGGCAGAACCAGCGCCGCCTCGACCATCGCCGCCCCGCGATCGCGAGTCCGCCGGGTCTTGTCGGTCGCTGCCTCGTTCATTGTGCGGACCATCGGTCAACTCCCGGTGGGAACTGTAATAGTGCTCGGATAAACGTAGGCATTGGCCGAGATCCACGTCACACTCGCGCTGAGCACCGTGGTATTGCTCAGGAACAGGTTCGTCCCGCTCCAGCTAACGTTGGAAAACGGAACGGAGACGACGACTTGGAGTTGATCCAACGCGGTGGCCGCGGTCGGATCGGTGTTGGCGTTCGTCAGATCACTGACGGTCACCGTGACGTTCCGGGTCGGCAGGCCAGCCAGGGCCAGGTAGTTGAGTACCGCCGCTTGGACTTGCGTGGCCGAGTTGAGCCCGGTGGAAGCCGCTCTTCCGCCGACCGATGCCGCGTGTAGAGAATTTCCTCGACCTCTATCATGCGGCCGATCTCCCAGACTCCTCAGGAGGCTTATGACGATGATCGGTAGCACGACAGCAAATTCGACGGTTGCCAAGCCACGTCGATTGCGGGGGGTTCTTTGGTGTACGCTACGTGCCATGATGGAAAAATAGCATACGAAAACCGCTCAGTCAGGCGGCCATTTCGGCACACACCTGACTTCGCTTTGCCGTGCCGCGGGTATCGATTCTAACGGTCGTATCTTCAGCTCTTCAGCGTCGTAACAAGATCGGCACGATCTGCCAGCTCGATTGGGCGCGGGCACCGAAGGCAGGTGGCTGGAAGCTCGATGTCTTTCATCTGGCAAAAAGCGGTCGCCGGCACCGAATTGAAACGCGCCCGAGTGCGGACGCAAATCTTTCGGCTGCACAGCGAGTTGGAAGGATGGTTGTGTCTGCCGGACGGCCGCGAGACCTTCGTCACATCGAGCCGCAAGAACCACATCTGCGCCGGCACGAGCAAGCCGGCCGCCTCGTTCAGCACGCCGGCAGGCAGCTTCGATTTCTAGCCCGGTGCGCGGCTGCGAGGCGGCCCCGGCGGGCAGCCCGGCTTCAAGTTCCCGGCATGATTTGCGTCGCATTGCCACAGGATCGGCCGGCGACGGATCAGGCAGAAACGTCCCGCGCGGCGGCAGCCCATCCGCAGGTGACTTCGCAGCGACGCCCAGTGCCCGTACTCGACGATCGCGACCAGCCGGCGAATGCCCGTCGCCGCGAAGGCCTGCACGGCGCGGTGGATCGTGGCCTGGTGCAATCGCTGCCCGCGATAGGCGGGCAGCGTAAATGCCTTGTACATGTAGACGGTATCGTCCGGGAGCGTCAGGCCCAGGTTAAAGCTGTGTTCCGGCTCGACGTGACGCAAGGCGTACCAGCTATAGTTGGCCAGCCGCCCGCGGTCAACGGCCGCGAAGCAGAAGCTCCGTCCGAATTCCAGCCGCCCGGCCATCTCCGCCTTGAGGTTGTTCGCCGGATCGCTGGCCGCCGCGCGGATTTCCTCGGCAGAGAGAAAGCGGAACTCGAACCGGGACTTTTCAGGCGGCATCTGGCGCATCGGGCCCAGATCGAGTGCCAGGATATCGGCGATCTCAAGTTTGAACAGCCGCCGCGCCGCGCGATACCCCAAATGTTTTGCCGTGCGGGCGAGGCCAATGTCTGGCCGCTTGGCCCAGGATGCCGGTAGTCCCTCGACCGAATCGGGGCAGAGATCGGCATCCGCCGCGGTCGCGGTCCTCGCGCCGAGATCGCTCGGCACGATCGGCACTGCGTTGTGACTCTGGCAGACTTCGCTCGAATCCGAGCACGGATTAACGGACATGCGAACCTCTGCGGGTAGCCGGATTTTCCCTGAAAATCTACGCTATAATTACCTCTCCGACGAATGTAGCGCA
This sequence comes from uncultured Planctomycetia bacterium, assembly GCA_963709175.1. Classification (GTDB taxonomy): domain Bacteria; phylum Planctomycetota; class Planctomycetia; order Pirellulales; family Thermoguttaceae; genus JANXQG01. The sequence continues at coordinate 1,711 of CAVPVK010000013.1, read as the reverse complement.
AGTCGCGGCGAGAGCCGGACTCTTGATCTCACATTTCCATTCCACCGATCATTTTGCCAAAAACGTCGGATTGCGGTCGACAAACTCGAGAAAAGCAAGTTAGCGTTCGGTTAGGATTCTGTTAACAACTCTGAAAAGCTCTTCAAAGTACTATTGAACCGTACCATAATAAACGTGTAGTTGTCTCATCTTGCTCTACCTTGAACACTGCCGAGCCCCAAATGAGTATGGATTCGATCAATCCAGCCAACGTAACTCCGTCTCAAAAAGATGTAATGGCACAACCAGGGCTTGCGGAAAGGGCGATACCGTCCTCGCAGTTCTCGCTTAGGCGAGTTGCCCTGCTGGTAGTGCCGCTGGGGCTGCTCATAACAGGGGTTCTAGCCGGCAGGTTCTGGGCCGAATTCTACGCAGCGGCAATCGAGTATCGAAGGTCTAGAACGCAAGATTGGCATTGGCAATCCGATCCAGAACCGGCTCGCCGATCGATTCGGCGATGCTAATGGAAACCTCGTGGCCGACCCGCCCACAAACCCCAAGGACCTTCTGGATCCCGGAGTTCTGACCTTTTCCTATATCCCCAGCGAACACCCCGAAGAAGAGGCCCAGCTCTGGACGCCATGGTGCGACGATTTCGCTAGGGCCGCGGAAGCGCCCGCTGAGTATTCGCCCTTTGCGAAAGTCAACGATCAGTTGAAGGCCATCAAGGAAGGCCGTTTGCACGTTGCCGGGCTTAACACGGGGGCAGTGCCCGCGGCCGTTGACGAATGCGGTTTTGTGCCCCTCTGTACGCTGGGACACGAGGATGGCAGCTTTGGCTACTCGATGTTGCTGATCGTGCCGGCGAAGAGTGCGATCAAGGATCCGAAAGACCTTCGCGGGCAGAAGATCGCCTTCAAGGATGCCAGTTCCACTCTGGGTACAAGGCCCCGATCGTGGCGTTGTTGAACGAATTTGGCCTGCGGCCGTCGCGGGATTATGATTGGTTTTTCGTCTACGAGCACGAAAACGCCATCCGCATGGTAGCGGAGTGGAGAATGTGCGGCGGCGGCAGCGGCCAGCGACCGCCTGGCAGCCCTCGTCCATAGCGGTGAGATCAAGGAAGCGGATGTCCGCGTCATCTACAAGTCGCCCTCATTTCCGCCAGCGGCCATCGGCTGCGTCTATAATCTCATGCCTGACCTTGTCGCCAATACTAATTCGTTGACCGACTGCGATTGGAAAGGTGGACTGCGCGAGCGATCGGGTTTCGACGGCAACGCGATTCGTTCCCGTTTCTTATCGCGAAGCCTTTGCCCTGGTGCGTCAAATCGACGATACCATGGGCGTTCGCCACCATCCCGATTGAGTCCCGGCATCAGCCGGAATTGCCGTCTAGAGGATCGGCCGAAAGATAATATCGGGGTTTTCGTACGCGGCGGCATGCTCGAATGCTTCTAGCCGAAAGCATGCAGTAGGCATACAAACGCGCTTTCGGCTCGAAGCCTTCGAGCGTGCCATCCAGGTCGGGAATCTGAAAGCACAACCCGACAGGGGTGCTCTCGGTTTCGCCGTTTTGCAAGAAAAATCACGACAATTGTTAACCAGCGCGGCGATAAGTGTTAGAATATCAGCATTGAAGGCCTCGCCGCCGGGTTTGAAGGCAGCGGTTCGGCCGCCCTTTGCCCATCCCCGGTCCGAATGTCGTCCGCCTATGTCCCGACGATCCTGC
>CAVPVK010000012.1:0-768915 GCA_963709175.1 uncultured Planctomycetia bacterium | reverse complement strand
ACAATCCTCGGAATCCCGGTATTGGACACTGATCGATGCTATCGATAAAGACAGGAGGAAAATCCCATGCCGCTTCCAACCGAATTTGCGCGGATGCTGGGCCTCGCGCATCCCATTATCCAGGCCCCTATGGCTGGCGGCGGCGATACGCCGGACCTCGTGACGGCCGTCTGCGAGGCCGGCGGACTGGGCTCGATCTGCCGCTTACCTGACGCCAAGCCAGATTCAGGCTGCTGCAAAGGCTGTTAAGTCCCGCACGAACCGCCCCTTCGCCGTCAATCTGTTCGCTCCGTTGCCCGCTCCCGACACGCCCTCCAACATCGAGATCGCCCTGAAATGGCTCGCGCCGTTTTACCAGGAGCTTGGCTTGTCGGCTCCCACTTACCCATCAGTTCAAGGGTCGCTCTTCGATGAGCAGCTTGCGGCCGTGCTCGACACTCGGCCTGCGGTCTTCAGCTTTACTTTCGGCATGCTGGCAACTGAGGCAATCAAGGCCATAAAGGCTCAAGGCGTGTTCCTGATCGGTACCGCGACGACTTTGGCGGAGGCCGTAGCGTTGGAGCAAGCCGGCGTGGACGCGGTTGTGGCCCAAGGTAGTGAAGCCGGCGGCCATCGCGGCACTTTTCTCGTCGGCTTTGAGGAAGGACTGATCGGCACCATGGCGCTGGTTCCACAAATCGTCGACGCCGTGAAGATCCCTGTGCTAGCTTCGGGTGGCATCATGGACGGCCGAGGCATTGCCGCAGCTCTTGCGCTGGGGGCCAGCGGCGTACAACTGGGTACGGCCTTCTTGATGTGCCACGAGGCAGGCGTGCCCCAAGCATACAAGGACGCCGTTCTCTTTGCCCGCGAGGACCAGACACGGCTAACGCGGGCATTCTCCGGCCGCCCGGCGCGGGGATCGTCAACCGCTTCTTGACTGCTGGCGAACAGCCTGAAGCGGCGGAGGCTATCCTGCCCTTTCCGTTGCAAAATGTGTTGACGCGACCTCTGCGGAAGGCGGCCGGAGAGCGGGGTAAGGCAGAATTCCTGTCGCTGTGGGCTGGTCAGGGCTTGCGATTGGCCCGCTGCCTCAGTGCCCGCGAACTGATGGCCAAACTAGCTGACGAGACGACGGCGGCAATAGAAGGACTACGGGCATTGGGGCCGTTGGGCAAATCCTCAGCGGCTCGCGTCGCCCGACAGGAAAAGCGAGAATGAATTCCCCCGTCCAAATCGGAATTGGCCTCGATCACGGCGTCAAGCATTTGAACCGTGGTTTCGCGTGTCACTCGCAACCGACGTGGGAAAAATGGCCCTTCCGAGGGTTGAATAGGGTGTGACAATTCTGTTAAAATCACCTTCGCAGTCATTCCACGCGATAGAATCCAAACATTTCGAGGTAAATAGCAGTTCGACGCGATGCCGGCCGATTTTCTTAGGTAACCAGTGCAGTCGAGAAATAAGCTTCATCCTCCCGGACTCGTTCGGCATGTTTCGTGCGTAGTAGCGACAACTGCGCGATTTTCGACCGCGAACCACCATTCCTAGCCTACTAACATTGCAGGCGTCGCTCAAAAAACAGGCACGTATAGGCAAGTTGTCTCCGCATTTTAATCGCTATGTTACAAGAAAGTCGCGCCGTTGATCTTCCACGCCCCTCACACTCACGCAAGATTTACGGGTCTTTCATGATGAACTCGCTGGCTGCGCCTCTTCCTGAAACCGAGGAAGCCTTTTCGGACTATGACACGGAGGGATTTTTCGACGAGATGTTCGACGATCGGGGGGTTCCCCGGCCCGCGGCATCGATATTGGCATGCCGCTTAAGACAACTGGCTGCGGGCGAGTTGATTCGTCGCCAGAAGGCTGCCGACATGGCGCTGTTGAACATGGGCATCACGTTCAACGTTTACGGCCACGAGGCCGGCACGGAGAAGATCTGGCCGTTCGACCTGATTCCCCGCATCATGGATTGCCAGGAATGGCGGCGGATCGAAGAAGGGCTCAAACAGCGGATTCGCGCATTGAACCTCTTCATCGACGATATGTACCACGAGCGACGGATCGTCCGCGACGGCGTCTTTCCCGAATACATGGCCCAGTCGAGCAAATGCTTCCTCAACCGTTGCGCCGGGCTGAAGCCGCCCAAGGGCATCTGGTGCCACATCACGGGCACTGACCTGGTGCGGGATTCCGACGGCACCGTTTTTGTCCTGGAAGACAATCTCCGTTGTCCTTCCGGCGTCTCCTACGTCCTGGAGAATCGGGAGGTGATGAAGCGGACCTTCCCGCAGACGTTCGACGGGCTGTCGATCCTCCCCGTGGAAGACTACCCCGAGCAGTTGCTGAAAATGCTTCAGTACATTGCTCCCGTTGACGGCCGCGAGCCGACCGTCGTGCTGCTGACGCCGGGGATCTACAATTCGGCCTATTTTGAGCACTGTTTCCTGGCCCAGCAGATGGGCGTCGAACTGGTGCAAGGCCGCGACCTGATCGTCGCGGACGGCTACGTCTGCATGCGTACGACACAGGGCCTGAAGCGGGTAGACGTGATCTATCGCCGCATCGACGACGACTTCCTTGATCCGCTCACCTTCCGGCCTGACTCGACCCTGGGCGTACCCGGCTTGATGGACGTCTACCGCGCCGGCCGCGTGGCACTGGCCAACGCCCCGGGCACGGGCATCGCCGACGACAAGGCCGTCTATGCCTACGTGCCGGCGATAATCAAGTACTACCTTGGCGAGGAGACGAAACTGCCCAACGTGCCCACGTTCATCTGTGCCGAGGAGAAGCAACGGGCCCACGTACTGGCCAATCTCGACAAGCTGGTGGTCAAGCCGACTAACGAGTCGGGTGGATACGGCATCATGCTCGGCCCCCGCGCCAGCCAGGCGGAACGCGAGAAGTACCGCGGGCTGATCGAGGCCAACCCGCGAAATTACGTGGCCCAGCCGATGCTTTCGCTCTCGCGGGTGCCGACTATCGTGGGCGATCATCTCGAAGGCCGGCACGTTGACCTTCGCCCGTATATCCTTTACGGCGAAGATATCTACATCCTGCCGGGCGGTCTGACCCGCGTGGCCCTGGTCAAGGGGTCGCTGGTGGTGAATTCGTCTCAGGGTGGCGGCAGCAAGGACACCTGGGTGCTGAAGAGCGGCACGGTCCGGTCGCCGCACATGGCGACCGAGCATATCGGTCGCGGAGTGGAGAATCTCTGATGCTCAGCAGGGTCGCGGATTCAATCTACTGGATGAGTCGCTATGTTGAGCGGGCCGAGAACATCGCTCGGGCCATCGACGTCAACTACAATCTGGCCCTGGACATGGGGCCGGATATGGGCAACCATTGGAGCCCCCTGATCTCGACGACAGGCGACCACGAGACGTTCTACACCCGTTACGACGTGCCTTCGGAGCGGAACGTGATCTGGTTCTTGACGTTCGACGAGGAGAACCCCAACTCGATCATTTCCTGCCTGAGCTCGGCCCGCGAAAACGCCCGGACCGTCCGCGATATGATCAGTTCGCAGATGTGGGAGGAGCTGAACAAGTTCTACCTCATGGTTCGCGCTGCCAGCAAGGACCAAAGCGTGCTGGCCTCTCCCTTCGAGTTTTTCGGCAAAGTGCGTCTGGGGGGATTGCTGCTGGAAGGCGTGGCAGAGTCGACGATGTCGCGCGGCGAGGCCTGGCACTTCCGCCGCCTGGCGATGTCGATCGAGCGGGCGGACAAAACCTCGCGGATCCTCGACGTGAAGTACTACTTGCTCCTGCCCAACGCGTCGGACGTGGGCACGCCCGTCGACACGAACCAATGGGTTGCGCTGCTGAAGAGCGTCAGCGCGCTGGAAATGTATCGCAAGCGCCATGGCCGCACCACGCCCACGCAGGTGGCCGAGTTCCTCATTCTCGACCGGGATTTCCCCCGCGCCATGCACTTCTGCCTGCTCCGCGCCGAGGATTCGCTGCTAACGATCACGGGCAGCAAGCCGGGCACCTTCCGCACACTGGCCGAGCAGCGGCTGGGGCGGTTGCGCTCGGAGTTGGACTACGGCAACATCGAGGAAATCATCGCCGGAGGAATTCACGAGTTCGTCGACGCTTTCCAGACGCGGCTGAACCTGGTGGGAGAAGCGATCTACGAGTCGTTTTTCGCCCTCCCGCCGGTGCATGACGTCCCGGCCAAGCAATCGCAGAAACAGTCGCAGTCCCAATCCCAGTCGCAAACGCTGGCAGCGGGAACATAAACCAGGGAAATCCGAAACACGAATTTCGAAATCGTAGACAAATCCTTTGCAGTGCGACGACCTGTCACCGCACTCCAAGAACTCTCCCAACTCCAGTAACCCTCCCCATGCCTATCCGCGTCGCACTCCACCATCGCACCAGTTATGCCTACGACAAGCCGGTCTTTTTGGCCCCGCAAATCGTGCGCCTTCGCCCGGCGCCGCATTGCCGTACGCCCGTGCTCAGCTACTCGCTGAAAGTCACGCCGGAAAATCACTTCATTAACTGGCAGCAGGATCCGCACGGCAATTTTCTCGCGCGGCTGGTCTTTGCCGAAAGGACTCAGGAATTCTCCGTGGTGGTGGACCTGGTGGCCGAAATGACGGTCATCAATCCCTTCGCTTTCTTCCTCCAGGACGAAGCAATCCAGTATCCATTTCCCTATGAAGACGCCGTCCGCACCGACCTGCTGCCGTACCTGGAAACGCTGCCCCGCGGCGCGCGATTCAAGGACTTCATTGGTGATATTCCCCGTCAAAGCAAGAAGACGGTCGATTTCCTCGTCGATCTGAACCAGTACGTGCACAAGGCGGTCAAGTACGTGATCCGCATGGAGCCCGGTGTGCAGTCCTGCGAGGAAACGCTCTCCCTGGGAAGTGGTTCCTGCCGGGACTCGGCCTGGTTGCTGGTGCAGGTCCTGCGCAACTTGGGGCTTGCCGCGCGCTTCGTCTCGGGCTACCTGATCCAGCTCAAGCCCGACATGAAACCGCTCGACGGGCCACCCGGCCCGCAAAGTGATTTCACGGACCTTCACGCTTGGGCCGAGGTCTATTTGCCCGGCGCCGGTTGGGTGGGTCTCGATCCGACATCCGGCCTGCTGGCGGGCGAGGGGCACTTGCCGCTGGCCGCCACGCCCAATCCGGATTCGGCCGCGCCGATCACCGGTGCCGTCGATCCGTGCGACGTCGACTTCTCCTTCCAGATGTCGGTCAGCCGCGTGGCCGACGCCCCGCGAGTCACCAAGCCCTACACGGAAGAACAATGGACCGCGGTCGAGCAACTCGGCCAGAAGGTCGATGCCCGTCTGGATGCCCTTGATGTCCGCTTAACGATGGGCGGCGAGCCGACGTTCGTTTCCATCGACGACATGGAGGGCCCCGAGTGGAACACGGCGGCCGATAGCCCGCAGAAGCGGGCGCTCGCCGGCGCGCTGCTCCGCCGCCTGGCGCACTGCTACGGCCACGGGGCGCTGCTGCACTTCGGCCAGGGCAAGTGGTATCCCGGCGAGTCGCTGCCCCGCTGGGCCTTGGGCTGCTATTGGCGGAAGGACGGCGAGCCGCTTTGGCGGAATCCAGAATTGATCTCCGCCGACATCCCGGACCGCCCCATCGATTCGGCCGCAGCCCTGGCCTTCATCACTCGCCTGGCGGAGAGGCTCGAGGTGTCAACCGACTGCGTCGTACCCGGCTACGAGGACGTCTGGTATTATCTCTGGAAGGAGCGGCGGTTGCCCATCAATGTCGATCCGCTGAAATCGAAGCTCGAGAACGAGGAGGAGCGGAAGCGCCTGGCGCGAATCTTCCAACGGGGACTGGGCCAGGTGGTGGGCTACGCCCTGCCGGTCCGCCCGGTCTTTAGCGATGGCCTGACGACCCGCTGGCAAAGCGGCCGCTGGTTCTTGCGGGAGGAAAACATGTACCTCCTGCCCGGCGATTCGGCAATGGGCTACCGCCTGCCGCTGGATAGTTTGCCTTGGTACGCCACCGATGAGAGCAGCCCCTGGTCGGAGCGCGATCCGCTGGCGCCCCGCGGACCACTGCCCTCCTGGACACGCGGTAAGAGAGCGGATACTGCAGCCGCAGGATGGACTTCCGAGTTCGCCGGCAGCGGCAGAAACGGAGTTGGCGTCGGCGGTGGAGGCCCGTCTTACGGGATGCAGGCGTCGGCCAGTCCTCGCGGCCAATTCCGCGGATTGCCGCCGGAGGCGCCGGCCGCAGCGGCGGCCATCAAGCAACTGCCTGGCATGGCGGCAGCCGCAGAGGCCTGTGAGGCCGCGGCTTCGACCCTAAGCGAGTCGCCGACACCCTTTGCCGAGTCGTTTATCGCGGAGCCGACCGCCCAGACCATTCGCACCGCACTATGCGTGGAGGTCCGCGAGGGCCGCATGCACGTTTTTATGCCGCCGGTCTCTCGCTTGGAAGACTATCTGAATCTGGTTGCCGCCGTCGAAGACACGGCCGAGGAGATGTCCACGCCGGTGATGATCGAGGGTTACCCGCCGCCGTGGGATTACCGTTTGCAGTTTTTCAAGGTAACGCCTGATCCCGGCGTGATCGAGGTCAACCTGCAACCTTCGTCGAACTGGAAGGAGCTCACCGACAACACGACGACGCTCTATGACGAGGCTCGGCGTTCCCGGCTGGGTACGGAAAAATTCATGCTCGACGGGCGTCACACGGGCACGGGCGGCGGCAATCACATCGTGCTGGGCGGAGCCAGGCCCATCGACAGCCCGTTCCTCCGCCGGCCAGACCTGCTCCGCAGCCTGGTGGCCTTTTGGAACAACCGGCCGTCGCTGACCTACTTGTTCTCGGGGCTATTCGTTGGGCCCACAAGCCAGGCCCCCCGGGTGGACGAGGCCCGCCACGAAAGTCTTTACGAACTGGAGACGGCATTCACGCAGGTGCCCGAAGGGGCCACACCGCCGTGGATCGTCGATCGCTTGTTCCGCAATTTGCTGGTGGATGTGACGGGCAACACGCACCGCGCCGAGTTCTGCATCGACAAGCTGTATTCCCCCGACTCGGCCTCCGGCCGCTTGGGCCTGGTGGAGTTCCGCAGCTTCGAAATGCCGCCGCACGCGCGGATGAGCCTCACGCAGCAATTGCTCGTGCGGGCGCTGTTGGCCCACTTCTGGGAAGTCCCGTACCGACAGCCGCTAGTCCGCTGGGGTACTTCGCTGCACGACCGCTTCATGCTGCCGCACTTCGTGATGCGGGATTTCTTCGAGGTCCTTGCCGAATTGCGGGAGTGGGGCTTGGCCTTCCAACCCGAATGGTTCGTACCGCACTTCGAGTTCCGCTTCCCGCTGGTGGGCGAGGCGACCTACGACGGCGTCAAGCTCGAACTCCGCCAGGCCATCGAGCCCTGGCACGTGCTGGGTGAGGAAAACGTGGCCCCGGCTACGGCGCGTTACGTCGATTCCTCGGTAGAGCGATTGGAGGTCAAGGTTCGCGGTATGACCGGCCGGCGGCACGTCGTCGTCTGCAACGGCCGCCGCGTGCCGCTACATCCCACCGGCACGCCTGGTGAGTACGTGGCGGGCGTGCGTTTCCGGGCTTGGCAGCCGCCACACTGCCTGCACCCCACCATTGGTGTTAACACGCCGCTGGTTTTTGATGTTTACGATCGTTGGTCGAGCCGCTCGATCGGCGGTTGCACGTGGCACGTCTCGCACCCCGGAGGAGTCAACTCGGCCGTTTTCCCTGTGAACGCCCTGGAGGCCGAAAGCCGCCGTGCCGCACGGTTCCAGGCCATGGGGCATACGCCCGGCCCGGTCCCCTTGCCGCCTCGCGAGCACAACGACGATTATCCTATGACACTCGATCTTCGCCGGCCGGTGGAAGTCGGCGAATTGGCGGGCGAAGAACCCGTGTGATATCCGTTGACCGATTGGGGTAGGCATTCGTACAATTGGACCCGTGGCGGATCGCGTGGCGAGTGTGGTTATTGTTTGAAGGACGTCGATGAGTTCATTTATCGAGGCGGCAGAAGCCACGCCTTCGCGGAACCTCCTCTCAGACTATTCGCCGCCCGCGGGAATGTACGACGAGTTTCTTGAAAGCCGCGGCCAGATTCGCGAGTGCTGGCAGCAGTTCGCCGCGGCGCTGGAGGCGATTGGTCCACAAGGGCTCAGCGATCGCTGCGATCAGGCCCGGCGCATGCTCGGCGAAGACGGCATCGCGCAGGGAGGCGCCGGTTTTCCCCATGCCACCGACCGCCAATGGGAACTCGATCCGCTGCCCCTCTTATTGTGCAAGCAGGAATGGGAATGGCTCTCGACGGCGGTTACTCAGCGCGTCCAATTGCTGAACCTGATTCTCGTCGACCTCTATGGCCCACAGCGGTTGGTCCGAGAAGGTCTGCTGCCGCTGGAACTGGTCTTCGGCCAACGCGGTTTCCTTCTGCCTTGCCATGGAGTGATTGCCCCGCGCAACATCTTTTTGCACCTCTACGCCGGCCATCTCGTCCGCGCTCGGGATGGAAGCTGGAGCGTGTACGCAGACTATACTCAAGGACCTCCCGGAGCGGGCCTGGCCTTGGAGAACCGCATCGCCACGTCGCGGATCCTGCCCGCCGATTTCCACAACCTGCACGTCGAGCGGCTGGCCGGCTTTTTCATCACGCTCCGCGACACGTTGCAGTCGCTTTCGGCCGAGCGGTCTGACAATCCCCGCGTCGTGCTCCTCTCGACGGGACCGCGTAGTCCGAGCTATTTCGAGGACGCCTACCTCGCCCGTTATCTCGGTTACACGCTGGTGGAAGGCGGCGACTTGACGGTCCGCGGCACGAACGTCTACCTGAAAACCCTCGGTGGCCTGCTCCCGGTTGACACCATTCTCCGCCGCATGCACGACGAGGAAGTCGATCCATTGGAGTTGCGGTCCGAGTCCATGCACGGGGTGGCCGGACTGGTGCAGGCCGCGCGGAGCGGCCAGGTCGTTGTGGCCAATGCCCTGGGCAGCGGACTGTTGGAATCTTCGGCCTTGATGGCCTTTCTGCCGGCCATTTGCCGCAGTCTGCTGGGCGAGGACCTGAAATTGCCCTCCGTGCCGACATGGTGGTGCGGACGAGACGACGACTGGTCGTACGTCGAGGCTCATTTTGGCGAGCTGGTGCTCCGTCCGGCGGTTCCTTCACGGAGCCAAGGACCGATCGATACGGCGCTGCTGGACGATCGCCAGCGCGAGCACTTCTTGGAGACCGTCCGTCGACACCGTCCGTCGTTCACGGCGCAGGCCCGCTTGGAGCGCTCAACGGCGCCGGTGTTCGTCAACGGCGAAGTCGAGGCATGGCCCATCGGACTGCGGTTGTTTGCCGTAGCGGGACGAGACGGCGGCTTTCAGGTCATGCGCGGCGGCCTGGCCCGAGCCATGCCGCCTGCGCAGGGCGAGGCGACTCTCAGCCGCCCTGGCTCGGAAGTCGCCCCTGACGATCCCGTTGCCCGATCGCGCGGCAAGGACGTTTGGGTCCTTTCCGACCGGCCAGTTTCCACGCTCACGCTCTTGCGCCCGCAGACGGCGGCCATCGAACTTCGACGCAGCGCCAACGACCTGCCCAGCCGCGTCGCCGACAACCTCTACTGGCTGGGCCGGCACGTTGAGCGGGCCGACGGCCTTGTCCGCCACCTTCGCACCGTAGTCAGCCGCCTGACCAGCGAGTTGGAACCGTCGAACTTGCCGGAGCTTACCATCCTCGTGCAGATGTTGGCCGACGACACCCGGCCAGCCCTGGCGATTCCCAGTGACGCCGAAGAGACGGTTAGCCTCTTGGAACAAGAGGTCCTCGATGCGATCGTACACGAGTCGCGGAGCGGCACGCTCGACGAAACGCTGCGAGCCCTGTATCGCACGGCTTCGCTGGTCCGCGACCGCATCTCCACCGACACCTGGCGGATCGTCAATCAACTCGACCTCGACCTGCTTTGGCCCAGGTCGAACAACCTGGCCCGTCTGGGCGACACGCTGGGCATGCTCCATCAGGTCTTCAGCCTGCTCTCGGCCCTCAGCGGCCTGATGACTGAAAGCATGACCCGCGGACCGGGCTGGCGGTTCGTCGACATGGGCCGCCGCTTGGAGCGGGCGTTGACCGTCCTGCGGTTATTGCGCAAGACGCTCGTGCAGAACCAGGCCGAATCGATCTTGCTGCTGGAATCGGTGCTCGAAATCGCCGACAGCGCCATGACGTATCGCTACCGTTACATGACGTCGCTGCAAGTGGCCCCGCTCTTGGACCTGCTGCTCACCGACGAGACCAATCCCCGCAGCGTCGGCTTCCAACTGGCTGCCCTGGCCGATCACGTGCGGCAACTGCCGGGCAAGGACACTAACCCGTTGCGGAACCGCGAGACCCGCATCATGATCGCCACACAGGCCGAACTACGGCTGGTGGAGATCGAATCGCTGGCGCGGCCGCGCGAGGAAGGCATCCGCTGGACGCTCGACAACTTCCTGGCCGATATGACCTTGCAGTTGTGGCATCTCTCCGACAGCCTTACGCAGACCTACTTCACCCACACCGGCCCGTCGCGGCAATTGGGAGCGGTTGCGCCGGAGAGCCTGGTATGAAATACGAAGTCACGCATCGCACCACCTATCACTACAGCGAGCCGGTCACTCTGGGGCACAACTCCGCGCACCTCACGCCGCGGACCTACGCCCGGCAGCGGTGCCTGGCCAACCGCCTGGTGATCGTGCCGTCGCCGTCCTGCCTGCGGACGTGGACCGATTACTTCGGCAACCGGGCGACGTACTTCACAGTGGAGGAGGAGCATCGGGAGTTGAACGTGACGGCCATCAGCGAGGTGTCGATGGAAGGCGCCGCGCCTTCCGCGAACGGCGCGCCCGAGCCTTGGGAAGATGTCCGCGAGCTAATGCGGCGGCGGGGCAGTCCCGCTGATGTGGCGGCCGCGCCGTTCTGGTTCGAGTCGCCTTACATCCGTCGCGACGACCGCCTGGCGTCCTATGCGGCCATGTCGTTCACGCCCGGCCGTCCGCTCTTGGACGCGGCTTTGGATCTGACGTCGCGGATCTTCCACGAGTTCAAGTATGACTCCGCGGCGACGTGCGTGAGCACGCCGACGATGGAGGTCTTCGAGAAGCGCCGCGGAGTCTGCCAGGATTTCGCCCACCTCGAGATTGGCTGTCTGCGGTCGCTGGGCCTGGCAGCCCGCTACGTCAGCGGCTATCTGCTCACCGATCCCCGTCCCGGCCAGCCGAAGCTGGTGGGAGCCGACGCTTCGCATGCCTGGCTGAGCGTCTTTTCGCCTTCCCACGGCTGGATAGACCTCGATCCGACGAACAACGTCGTCCCGGGGGTGCGGCACGTGGCCATGGCCTGGGGCCGCGATTACGGCGACGTCTGCCCGATCAAGGGCGTCTTTCTGGGCGGCGGCAGCCACTGGATGACCGTGGCGGTTGACGTGGTGCCTACCGGGGGATTATGCTAGTGGAAAAGGCTGTAAAAGACCAAATCCGCATATCGAAATCCTTGACGAATCCGAAGCGGAAAACTCAAGTGACGGAAACTGCGGCCGTTTCGGATTTGATGCCGTCAAATTTCTGATTTGCATCGGATTTCGATATCCGGATTTTGGATTTTGCGTTCCGTTTGGCCCCCACCATCTAGCCAGTTCTTCCCATGGATCGTCGCAACTTCCTTCGTGCCGGCGCGGCCGGCTTGGCCCTTTCCGCCCTTGGCCGCTCGGCTGCGGCTTTTGCCGCCGATAGACCGCCGCGCGTCGGCCTGATTGGCACCGGTTGGTACGGCAAGATCGACCTGCTGCGATTGATCCAGGTCGCGCCCGTGGACGTGGTCTCGCTCTGCGACGTCGATCGGCGAATGCTCTCCGCCGCCGCGGACCTGGTGGCCACTCGGCAGGCCTCGAAACGGCGGCCGCGGACCTTCGCCGACTACCGCAAGATGCTCGCGGAAAAAGACCTCGACATCGTGCTCATCGCCACACCCGACCATTGGCACGCGCTGCCGATGATCGCCGCTCTCGAGGCGGGAACCGACGTCTACCTGCAGAAGCCGATCAGCATCGACGTGAGCGAGGGCCGGGCGATGCTGGCAGCCGCGCGGAAGCACGAGCGCGTCGTCCAGGTGGGCATGCAGCGCCGCAGCACGCCGCACCTCATCGAGGCCCGCGACCAAATCGTCCGCACGGGCAAGCTGGGCCGCGTCGGGCTCGTCGAACTCTATTGCTATTACCACATGCGGGCCGGCGGGAATCCACCCGACACCAGCCCGCCGGAATACCTCGACTATGAAATGTGGACCGGGCCGGCGCCCATGCGGCCCTACAATCCGATCGTGCATCCGCGTGGCTGGCGGGCCTTCATGGAGTACAGCAACGGCATCGTCGGCGACATGTGCGTGCACATGTTCGACGCCGCCCGTTGGATGCTCGACCTCGGTTGGCCGAAGCGGGTGAGCTCCTCGGGCGGCATTTACGTCTCGCCGGGAACCAAGGCCAACATCTCCGACACGCAGACGGCCACCTTCGACTACGGCGATATGAATATCGTCTGGCAGCATCGCACCTGGGGTCCCTCGCCGGATCCGAAATATCCTTGGGGCATGACCTTTTACGGCGACAAGGGGACGCTCAAGGCCAGCGTGATGAGCTACGACTTCACGCCCAACGGGCCGGGAAGGCCGGTCCATCGCGACGTGGCGTACGAACGCGAGCAGTATCCCGAAGACGTGACGGAAGAGGGCATCGAGATCCACGTTTGCCCCGCGCTGCGGCGGCACATGAAAGACTTCCTGGCCGCGATCGCCTCCCGCGGGAAACCCGTCTCGGATATCGAGCAAGGGTACATCTCCACGACCAGTTGCATCCTTGCCAACCTTTCCATGCGGCTGGGCCGCTCGCTCGCCTGGGACCCGGAGCAAAACCGTATCGTCGGCGATGATGAGGCTAACGGGCTGCTCTGCCGGCCCTACCGGGCCCCCTGGGTGCATCCGCAGGCCTGAACCAGGTCGTCCGAGGCTGCCATGGCCTCGTGCAACCGCGGTGCCGCCGGTTGCCTGGCCGGCGGGGTAACGGCGGTTCGTCGCGGACCGCTTCGCGAGGCCTTGTTGGGATGCTCGATCTCATCCCGGAAGATCTCCATCAGGGCGTCGATCTTCGCCCGGCAAAAACCGGCCGTCCGATAGGAAACGCCGATATTGAGGTGGTCCCGGAACGTCGTCGGCGAAAGCACGATCGGCACGTTAGGGCCGGTGGAAACTCCGCGGTGATAGTCCAGGATCACATGTCGATTCTCGTTCATCCAGGCGTCCCGGACGACGACGTTCGAAATGCCGCCGCTCATGGGAAGCGATTTGCGCAGGAAATGACGCTGCGAGCACGCCGACAACCAGGGCCATACAGTGTTCATGAATTGCATGTTCACGAGGCTGTCCATATAGCGGTGGCGGGCCTTGATGGGGCCCGTGCGGGCGGCGATCTGGCGGGTCGCCTCGTCCAGTCCGATGCCCGGATCGGGATCGTTGCGCACCAGGTAGTAGCCCAGGAACGCACCCAGGGAATGGCTCAGGTCTTCGTCGGCGATGCTCCGGGTATCGACAATGCTGCCCAAAGCCAGCCCATTTTGTCGGCCGCGGGCGGGCATGACCGCCGCCAGGGCTCGTCCAAGAGCGGCCAGGAAAACGTCGTGCACGGTGGCGCCGTTGGCCCGGGCGAACTCCCGCAACCGGGTCGCAGTGCCGGGGATCGTGGCGTACAGGCGATAATCGACCGACCACTGCGTGTTCGACCAGCATGCCACCCGCCAGGCGGACCGATTGCGGTTCCACTGGGCCATTGCTCGCATCGCCGCGGCGGCCAATTCTGTCCCGCCCAGCCGCTGGCGAAAAACCTCCCGGTACGTGCCCGGATAAAGGTCTAGATGATCGTCTTGGTCTGGAACCTCCAGTCCGCAATACCTGCTCAAGACGCTCCGCAGCAACAACCGGGCCGAGTACGAATCGGCAACCCAATGGTCGTAGCTGAGTGATACGTAATGCGACGCCGGACCGGCGTCTACCGCGGCGAAGCGGAACGGTTGCGTCGTGGGCCGTGAGAATGGCCGATTCAACGAGCGGCCGACATGCTCCCCAAGGGCTTCTTGGGGCTGTTCGCCGCCCGCGACGATATCGATCTGCGGATCGAGAAGCGTCTCGTGGCGGAACGATTGCCCGTCCGCCGAGAGGTGGGCGATGCCCAGCCCATGGCGCTCGAACGCGGCGGCAACGGCTTTCGTCAGGTCCTCGCCGCGGAGCGGTCCGGCGATCTTGCAGACATGATTGGCGTTGTATGGATGCAAGCTGCTCCACTGGAGCAGCACCTTTTGAAAGGCGTTAAGCCGCCCGGAGGCGGCCGTCAATTCGCACGACATCGTTTAACTCCCCGATCCAGACTGGCGCAACACCAGATACTCTGAGCGCCTGACGGCCATGTTGGCAAGTCAGTGCCACAAGCAAACCCGTGAGGGAATTAAGCACATGCTGTGCCAAGTCGCTGTTCGGTCGATAAGAGCCGTTTTTTCGGCAATTCGAGAGTGCCGGGCCCCGCTGCTCCCTAGGAGGCCGTTGCTAATGCTGGGCGGCCCGTTGCCGGCTATGGCGAGGTGGCAGGCGGAGGCGAGCGCAGCCGGACTTCTACTTCAATAATCCGACGGCGAGACGGTCTCTTGTCCCGCCCGCGTGCCCAGGGCCGAATAGACCTTCTGGTTTATTGACTGACCGAGGAAATGCAGCGAGCCGTCGGCGAAAACGAAATTGCAGCCGCCTGGATGGCGGCTGGAATAACCGATCTCATAGGCCCCGAAGTTCGGGTTGCCGGCGGGCACCTTGGGCAGATTCATCGGCACGCCGGTCGAGCCAAGGCATTCCGACCAATCCTGGCCGGCGTAGTCGTCGATGTCGTCGCCGCCGATGTACCAGTGGTCCTTGCGGCCCTGATTCAGGCCGGGATCTTCGCGATCGGAATTATTTCCAGCGTCGGGCACGGCCTCGCCGACGATGATCGTGTTGGAGATCCCGTCAGTGATCTGGGCCATCGTGGTGCATTTCTGGGTGAAAGTTCCCCCGTTGTCCCAGAGGTTGCGCGGCGGCGGCGCCGGTGCGACCATGATACCGTCGAGATTGATAAGGCCCTGGTCGTTGGTCACAATGCCCGAAACGCATCCCAGGTAGCTCCCCGGCACCCTGCGGGCCACGTACCATGCCGGCGTGTAGGTCGAGGCATCCAGCACGTGCTGCGGCAAACCGGCCGACGCGCAGCGGAAGACCGGGATGACCGTCTCGCAGGCCGCAACGTTGCGACCGGTCTGAAGGGTCAGCGTATCCTGCCCGGGTGGCGGCAGTTCCAGGCTAGGCGGTGGATACTCGGGCGAAACCATGGCCCAGTCGGGCTCGCCGTCCCAGCCAAAAGAGAGCTTGGAGTACAAATTGTCCATATCCATGTACGGCAGGATGAAGGCCGACCACATCCCACCCGACTCCATGGCGGCGCCTATGGGAAAGGCCCCTTGCGCTTCGTGGAAGCCGTTCAGCGCCAAGCCAATCTGCTTAAGATTGTTGGCACAGTCAGTCCGCCGGCCGGCCTCACGGGCGGAGTTGACGGCCGGGAGCAGGAGGCCAACCAGAATGCCGATGATGGCGATTACCACCAACAACTCGACAAGGGTGAAAGCGGACCGACGCGGCCTCCCGCATCCGCGACCCGCGGCGGATGCGCCGGCTACAAGCTCGGGAAGAGCCGGCGCGTCCAATCGCGGGCTCGCGGCCTGCGGGGAGATGTCATAGCATCCATGTGTGTTCATGATTCCATTCCGCCTCATGGATCGTCAGGCCGCTGATTTCCAACAGCGGCGTCGGCGGCGGGCGATCGCCCCAGCGGCAAGAACTCCGGCCGCGAGCAGGGCAAGGACCGAGGGCTCAGGCACTGCCGCCACCTCCGCCGGAGCAGCAACTGTCGAGGCAGGCGATGTCGCCAACGGCGATGCCGAGTCTGTCGGATCGAAGATGAAGGTCCCGCCGGCCCCGATCGCCAAAGCGCCGTTGGTTGGAACGGCGTCGGCTGTGGTGACGAGCAACGTCCCCGCCTCGACTGTCGTGCCGCCGGAATACGTATCGGTTCCGGAAAGGACCAGCGTGGCCGGGCCGGCTTTAACCAGGCCGAGACTAAAGTTCGGGCTGGAACCGCCGTAATACTCGTTCGGGCCGTCGCTCATGACCCCGGCGAATGTTCCATTGACAGTCTGATCCACAGTCAGCACCGCATCGGACCGCGGCTGGTCGGCATATCCGCCGCTAATTAGCGATCCGTTGCGAATCCACATTGATCCCGCGGCGGTTCCAGAGAGCGAACCAACGGTGATGTTCTGCCCAAAGAGGTAAAGTGCCGCCACGTTGCCTGCGGCCGGCGAAAAAGTGACGCTGTTTGCCGCGTTCAAGGCGTTCGGAACCGCGGCCGAAACGTCGCCGCGAATGATGTTCAACGGCCCGGTCCAGCCGGAATTGTTGGCGGTGAGCGTCACCTCGAACTGGCTGTTGTAGGGCGCCCCCGACACCGACACGCTCGCCGTTCCGTAAAGCGGCCCGCTCAGTAACAAGTCGCCCTCCCCGTACTCGCCGTAGTTGTTGTTGCCGGCCTGTCCTTCGATGAAGCGACTGCCGCTGCCGAGGTTAATGGCAGTGCTAATCGCAACACCCCAATAGGCATTGCTGTGGACATTGGCAAAAATGTCGGGATTAGCGAGACTCGAGTTGGTCTGCAAGAGTGCGAGGGTTCCACCGCTTGTTGCGTCAGCGGGATTGGTACCCGTGATTTCATACACCAAACCGCTCGTACTGGCATTCAGGTCCACGGATCCGGTGACAGCGAGGACCGCGCCGGGAGCGATGACCACCGAACCGGGGCTCGTCGGCATGGTGGGAGGCGTAACGGCCGCGCTCGGCGCCGGGACCGAGATGCTCGGCACCGTGGTGTTGGCATCCGCAACGATCGTACCCGTGAGCAAGCCCGGTCCGGTAAGTGCCAGCGCCGCCGGGCCCGCATTGATCAACCCGCCGCCGCCGGAAACGGGCCCCGTGAAGGTCAAGGTCTGCCCGGCGTTGTCGACCTGGACGGTCGTCACGCTGCCGCTGAGCGTCAGACCGTGGCTCGTCGTGACCGTTGAGCCGCTGTAATTGAGCATCCCACCGGAACTGAACATAAGGCTTGCGGAACTGCTGGTCGAGCCGACGTTGGCCATGCTGGAAGTCGACAGCGTGCCGCCACCGCTGATGGTGGTCGGCCCAGTGTAACTGCTGCTGCCCGTCAACGTCCAGAGATTGGCGCCCGTCAAGACCACGCCACCCGATCCGGAAACCGCGTTTGCGAAGCTCACGGGCGCACCGTAGGCAGGCGGCGGGCTCACGACCAGCGTGGCGTTGTCCACGATCGGGCCGGAGATCGTGCCGGTTGTCGTAGCACCGTCGCCCAATTGCAGCGTTCCAGCGTTGACAACCACAGTTCCGCTGCCGGCAATCGCCGGTACGCTGTTGCCATCGAGCAGAACGGTCGTGGTGTTGAGATCGAAGACCAGCGTGCCGTTGTTCGTGATGGGGTTGTTGTTGGGATCGATAAGGATCGAGCCGGTCACCCCACCGTTGCCGAGCTGCAATGTGCCGTTGCTCACGAGCGTCGAACCGATGTAAGTGTTCGTGCCGGTGAGGATCGTCATTCCTGAACCGGCCTGGACGAGCGAGCCAGCGCCCGTGATGCTTCCGGCAAAGAGCATCGCGTCGGGCCGGTTGAATGCCAACACGGCGTTGTTGCTCAAAGCCACGTTGCCCACGATCGAGCCGAAGCTCGCGGTAGCTCCGTCGCCCAAATTCAACGTGCCGCCGGTGACAAATGTGCCGCCGGTGTAGGTGTTGTTCGTCGCCAAGGTAACGTTGCCGATGCCGTTCACGAACAGCGGCCCGCTGCCGCCGATGCCGCCGGCGCCACTAAGCGTGTACTTGAGCGAGTTGTTATTGAAATTGACCCAATAGGGATGCACAACTGCTGCGAGAGTGACAGACCCGCTCTTCGCGGTGTCGTCGAAACTGACCGCGTCGCCGGGGGAATCGTTGTAGGTCGTCGCCGAGCCGGTGATGGTCGAGACGGGAGTCGTGACCACCGTGAGCCAGTTGTTGGTGGCGTTCCAATTGCTGGTCGTGCCCGACCACTTCAGCGTCGTAGCCGAGGTCACGTCCAGCAGGACGGAGCCGGGCAGCGTGGTGGTGTCGAGATGGGCTGTGACCCGCGGCGGCAACGACCCCAGCACCAAGCCCGCTGCGCCCGACGAGCCGGCCAGCGCGCCGCCGGTCATCTGGAACAACGGATACTCCTTGCCCTGTACGAGCGGGCTCCAGGTGTCGACATTGATAGTGGCCGTAGAATCCAAAGTCAACGAGCCGGCGCCGCTGAAGAACGGGACGCCAGCGCTCCAAGTGGTCCCCGCCTGGAGGTCCAGGGTCGAAGGCGCGGTCACGCTCAGGGCGCCGATCGTTGTGGATTGTGTGGCGCCGGCAGCGGCCGCATTGTTGACCGCCAAGGTTCCGCCGCCAAGCGTCACCGTGCCCATGGCGTTTCCGCCGTTGATCTGGAGCAGACCCTGCTGCACAGACAACGGGCCGGTGATGTTGATCGATGGCACGATCCAGGTGCCCGGACCGCTCTTGACGAGCGAGGTGGAACCTGCGCCGTCGACGATCGCCGCCGCGAGAGTGTTCGGTCCCGCGTTGCTCCCGGTGAGAGTCAGGGTGGCGGGGCCGGTTCCACCAAAGGCTAGTGCGCCCGTATTCGTCCAGTTCAGCGGTCCGCTACCCGAGGAATCGATAGCGCCGCCTGGCGAGGTCAAGGTGAAAAGACGGTCGGTAATAGCGCCCGCGCCAGTGTACTGGAGGGTTCCGCCCGCCAGGACCAGATTGCTGGGGTCATTCGTCGAGGCCCCGATCGAACTGGGCAGACCGCCGTAGGCGATAGTCGATACGCTGAGGACGCCGCCACTGATCGTCGTCACCCCCGTGTAGCGGTTTGCGCTGCCGGTGAGCGTCAAGGTCGCGGGGCCGGCCATGGTCAACGACAATGCGCCGGGAGTACCACTGCTCCCATTGTAGTAGTCGGAAACGGCATCACCGATCACCCCCGCGAAGGTCGTGTTGACCGTCTGGTTCAGCGTTATAGTTGCGGCCCCGGGAGCGGCGCTCATCGTGGGATTGCCGTTGCCCACCGCCGTGTTCGCCGCCCAGTTGCCCGTTGACTGCAGATTGGTGATCGTGGTGCTGTTGCCATAGACGAAGAAATGGGCATAGGAATTGGAGAAACTGGGCGAAAGCACGACCGTGTTCGCCTGGGTCAAAGCACTGGCGTTGTCGAGGAAGACCGACCCTTGCAAGATTTGCAGCGGACCACTGAACGAGTTGCTGCCCGCCAGAACCAACTCGGCATACAGGTGGGTGAGACCCTGCCCGTTGTAGGCGGAGCCCGAGTAGGTGATGCCACCGCTGCCGATGATATTGCTCGACACGTAGGCATCAACCTCGGAGTTGTACACGGAGAACGAGTTGTGGCCTGAGAGCGAGTCGAAATAGCGCTGCGCACTTCCCAGATCCAACGTGGTCACGCCGATCGCCGCCCCATAATAGGCGGTGCCGCTGTGGTCGGGCCCGAAGAAGATGTCCGGGCTGCTCACCGAGCTGCCCGTGGATACAAGCTGCAGCGTGCCCGCGCCTGTTACGTTGACGCTGCTCGAAGAACCATTTTGGCTGACGCCCAGATTGAGCGTTGCCGCGGATCGCACCATGGCACCACCGGCGATCGTCAGCGGCGAATCCGCTGAGGTGTTCAAGTTGCCTGCAACCGTGAGCGTGCCGCCATTGACCGTCGTGGCGCCCATGTAGTTCGTGGCTCCGGCGAGCGTGAGACTGCCCGGCCCAGCCAAGGTTAGTCCACCCGGACCGCTTACCGGGCCGGTGAAGGTGAGCGTTTGGACCGGGTCGTCGATCTGGAAAGTCGCGCCGCCCGTATTGAATACTAAACCGTGGGCAGCCGTGGCACTCGGCCCCGGATAGTCCAACGTGCCGCCGGCGAACACCAACGCGGCTGAACTGGACAGGGAACCGACTCCGGCGATATTGGATATTGAGAGGGTACCGCCACTAAGGTAGGTTGGACCGGTGTAGGAGTTCGTGCCGGTAAACGTGACGCTGCTGCCGGAATTCGAGATCGCCACCGCGCCCGATCCGCTGATCGCACCGCCGTAAGTTACGTTGTCCGGCCGGTTGAAGGCCAAGAGGGCGTTGGTCACGATCGGACCGCTGACCCAGCCCGCGCCATAGGTTTGGCCGTCGCCGATCTGCAAAGTCCCGCTGTTGACCACGGTCTTGCCGTTGCCACTGATGTTGTTGACCAGGGTTACGCTATCGCTGCGGTCGTAGACCAGCGTTCCATTATTGGTGATGTCGCCGGGAATCAGACCGCTCGTTCCGCCGTTGCCGATCTGCAGGGTACCCTTGGCGATGGTGGTCGATCCCGTGTAGGTGTTCGAACCGGTCAAGATCGTGGTGCCCAATCCAGACTGGACCAACGAACCGCCGCCCGTGATATTGCCCGCGAAGAGCATCGTATCCGGACGGTTGAACTGCAAGACAGCAACCCCGGCGGGGGCGTTGCTGAAGGTCACATCACCCACGATCGACCCAAAGCCGGCGGTTGCATTGTCGCCCAGCGTCAAGGTGCCGCCGTTGATGAAGGTGCCGCCCGTATAGGTGTTGTTCGTCACCAGCGTGACGCTGCCCGTGCCGTTCATGGTCAGCGAGGTGGCGCCGCCGATGCCCGCCGCCGTGCCACCCGAGCTAGTGAAAACATAGGGCAATCTGTTGTTGTTGAAGGTCACGTTGGTAGGCTGGACGGGCAGGGCGATGTTCACCAAGCCAGTGGCCGCCGTGTCGTCAAAGGTTATCGTGTCGCCGGGGAGATAGTAGGTTGCCGATTGACCGATGTTGGTCTTCCAGTTCAAGTTCTGCGGAGAAAGGTCCCAAGTGCTGTTGACGGCCCCAGTCCACCTCGTGGTGTCGAAGGTGGTGACGTCCAAGAGGACGTAGCCGGGGTCGGATGTGGTATCGATATGCCCCACGACCCGTCCCGGCAGGGAAAGGGCGAAGCCCGAGGCCCCGAGGGCCCCGCCGACACTGCCCTGGCTCAACTGCATGAGGCAGTAGTCGCCGGTCGAGGTCAGTGACGCGAGCGAGGCAAAGGTGATGGTCGCCGTGGAATTCAGGTTCAGTGCTCCGCCTTCCGTGAGCAAGGGCGTGTTCGAACCGGCCGTCCAGTCTGAGGCCCCCTGGAAGCTGAAGATCGACGGCCCGTTGACGTTCAGGTCCGAGGCGATTGTGGCCGTCTGCGTCGGCGCGGCGGCGTTGCTGATGAACAGGGTGCCGCCGTTAAGCGCGAGCGGGCTTTGCAACGTGCTGCCGCCATTAATCTGCAACGTTCCCTGCTGGACCGAAGTCGATCCGGCCGTGAGCGTGCCGCTGACCGCCGCGGTGCCGCCGTTGACCGTCAGCGGGCCCGTGAGGGTATTTCCCAGGTTCGGCCCGACGAACTGCAGCAATCCCTGTTGCACAGTCGCTGTGGGAGCAGAGAACCCGTCGCCGGTGACGGCAGTACCGCCATTGACGACCAACGGACCCGCAAGGCTGCCAACCGAGTTGATGAGACTCGACGGGTTGCTGAATTGGAGTTGCCCCTGCAACACCGTGGTGGGGCCCGTGTAAGTATTCGTGGCCGTCATTACCCAGGTGCCCGGGCCGTTCTTGACGACTGCCGTCATGGCGTCGGTCCCGTCGGTGAGGGTCAGTCCCATGGTGTTGGGGGCCGTGCTGTTGCCGCAAAGCGTCAGCGTTCGGTAACCACCGGAGGCGACGGTGCCGCTGAAGGCAATCGTCGGGCCAGTGCCCAACCAGGTCATCGCGCCCGGGCCGGAGGCGTCGATCGCTCCCCCCGCGGCGTCCAGAGTGAATGCCCGGTCGGTGCTATCGCCGTTACCGGTGTATTGGAGCGTTCCGCCGGCCAGGATCAGGTTGCCCGCATTGTTGGTCGAGGCCCCCAGCGGACTGGCCGCACCGCCGTTAGCCAGCCAGGTCACGTTGAGCACGCCGCCACTGACGGTCGTAGTCCCACTATAGGTGTTCGATCCGGACAACGTCAACGTCGCCGGACCGGCCTTCACGATCGATATGTTGCCGGGAACGTAGTTACTGCCGTTGTAGTTGTCGCTGATCGTGTCGGCAATAGTTCCCGCGAACGTGGTGTTCACTGTCTGGTTGACCGTGAGGATTGCCGGAGCGATCGCCGCCGTGGTGTTCATCTTGGGGTTGCCATTGGCGAGCCCCGTATAGCCCGGTGTGTCGCCGGCCGACTGCAAATTGGAAATCGTAACGTTGTGCCCAAGGAGGAAAAAATTGCTGAACGTGCCATCGCTGTTGGAGAGCGTCACGGCATTGGACTGCGTGAGGGCGTTGGCGTTATCGAGGTAGATGGCCCCGCGGTCGACCTCGACGAGACCCGAGAAGGAGTTGCTTCCCGACAGCAGCAACTCCGCATACTGTCCGCCATATTCAGATCCGGCATAGAAGGTGATGCCGCCGCTGCCGATGATGTTGCTGGAAATCGCCGCGTCAGTAAAGGTGGAACTATAGTATTCGCCGACCGAGTTGTGGCCGGTGTTGGCGTCGATGTAACGCTTGCGCACTGCCGAGATCGAGCGTGGCCACGCGGATAGCAGCGCCCCAATAATCGTTGCCGACGTGGTCGGGACCAAAGTAAATGTCCGGCGCAGAACGGCTGGAGGCAGTTGCCACTAGCTGCAACGTGCCCGCGCCTGAGACATTCGTGCTGCCTACCGATCCATTCTGGTCGACGTCCAGGTTGAAGGTCGCCCCGGACTGCATCACGGCCCCGGCGCCGATGACAATTGGGCTATTGAGGTACGTGTTGACGTTGCCGAGGACAGCAAGCGTGCCGCCGGTAACCTGAGTCGTGCTTCCGAGGCCGAACGAACCCAATACGGCCAAAGTTCCCGAACCGGCGACAGTAAGGCCGCCGACGCCGCTTACGGCGCCGTTCAGGGTCAGCGCTTGCCCGGGATTGTCGATCCGCACGGTTCCACCGCCGGCATTGACCGTTACCCCTTGCGAGGAGGCGCCGCTGACGCCCGTGTATTCCAAGACCCCGCTGTTAAATACCAGGTTCGACGAATTGCCCAACCCGCCGATATTGGCCGGGCTGGCGATCGACAAGGTGCCGCCGTTGAGGTACGTTGCGCCGGTGTAGCCGTTCACACCCGCGAGGGTCAAGGTGCTCGTGCCCGATTGCGCTACGGATCCCGAGCCGCTGATCGCGGCGGAAAAAGTCTGGGCGTCATCGCGGTTGAAAACCAAGGTGCCGTTGTTCACTATCGGCTCGGTAACCCAGCCTTGCGTGCCGCCGTTGCCCACCTGGAGCGTTCCGTTATTAATCCAGATCGAGCCGCTGGCACTATTGGTGCCGGTGAGGATGGTGGCGCCGGAACCGGACTGAACCAGCGCCGACGCCCGTAATGTTGCCGGCAAAAATCATGCTGTCGGGCCGGTTGAACTGCAGGCTGGCCGACGCGCCGCCCAAGGTGATATTGCCTACGATCGAACCGTAGCCGGCGGTGGCGTCGTCGCCGAGAATCAAGGCCCCGGCGTTGACGAGCGTACCGCCCGTATAGCCGTTGTTCGTTATCAATGTAAGGCTGCCGCTGCCGCTCTTGTTCAAAGCCGTGGGGCCGTTGATGCCCGCAGTGCCCGAGCCGGTGAAAACGTAGGGCAAGACGTTGTTGTTTACGGTCAGGCTGGTGGGCAGAACGGACAAGGCGAGATTCACCGCGCCGGTGTGGGCCGTGTCGTCGAAGCTGACTTCGTCACCGGGTGGCCCTGCCGTGTAGGTCGTCGCCGAACCCGAGCCAACGTTGAGCCAGTTCGTCGTTGCGCTGTCCCACTGGCCGTTGACGGCACCGGTCCACTTGAGGTTGTTGACGGCCACGAATCCGGTCACGTCCAACAGCACATAGCCTGGATGAGAAGTCGTATCGAGCGACGCGATGACGCCCGGTATGGGGGCCAGCGAAAGACCGGAACTCCCCGCCGAGCCGCCAATTCCTGCCGAGCTGAGTTGCATGAGATTGTAATCGCCCGTCTTCGTTAGCGATGAAACCGAAGAGACGTTGATAGTGGCTGGCGCATTGAGGGTCAGGGCACCGCTATCAGCAAGCAGTGGCGTGCCCAGGCCAGGCGACCAACCGGGCCCTCCTTGGAGATCGAGGGCCGACGCCGCGGAGACGGTCACCCCCGAGGCGACCGTCACGGTCTGCGTGGTGCCGCTGGATAGCGGGTTGCTCACCGCGAACGTGCCGCCGCTGAGCGTCAGCAGGCTTTGCAGGAAGCTGCCGCCATTGAGCTGCAGGATGCCCTGCTGCACCGTGGTGGGGCCAGTGTAGGTGTTGGTGGGCGAAAGGACCCAGGTGCCCGGACCGGTCTTGACCAGCGAGGTGGCCCCGCCCGTGCCGTCGACCACGGTCACACCCAGCGTGTTCAAGCCAGTGTTATTGCCCGTAAGGGTCAGGGTGGCGGGCCCAGAACCATTTAAGGAGATCGCGCCGGTATTCGTCCAGTTCAGCGGCCCAGTGCCCGAAGCGTCAATGGCGCCGCCGGCTGTGCCCAAAGTGAAGAGGCGGTCAGTGCTCGCGCCCGTGCCCGTATATTGCAGCGTTCCCCCGGCGAAAACCAGGTTGCCTGCGCTGTTCGTCGAAGCGCCGATGGAGCTGGCAGATCCGCCGATGGACAACAGCGCCACGCTGAGTACGCCCCCGCTGATGGTCGTGCTGCCGGTATAAATGTTGGCAGTGCCGTTGAGAACTAGCGTGCCGGTGCCGGTCTTATTGAGAGACAGCGCCCCGGGAACATAGCTGCCGGAATCATAGTTATCGGTGACGGCATTGGCGATTACGCCAGCAAAGTTCGTATTGGCTGTCTGGTTCACGGTGACCGTGACTGGGTTGGCCACGATCGATTGCGTCATTTTGAGAGTGCCGTTTGCCAGGGCGGTGTTGCCTTGCCAATTTCCGCTCGACTGGAGGTTCGAGATTGTGGCGTTATTGCCCATGAGGAACAAGTGGCTATAAGAATTGCTGAAACTAGGGGCGAGCAACACGTTGTTCGACTGGGTCAAGGCGTTGGCGTTATCGAGGAACACGGACCCTTGGTCCACCTCCAGCCTGCCGGTGAAAGAATTACTGCCGGCCAGGACCAACTCGGCATACATGTTGCTAAGCCCCTCTCCATTGTAGGCGGAGCCAGAGAACGTGATGCCGCCGCTGCCGATGATGTTGCTGGACAGGTAGGCGTCCGTATTCAAATTGTATTTTGCGAATGAGTTATGGCCGGAGTTGGAGTCGATGTACCGCTGGGAGCTTCCTAAATCGAGCGTGGCAACCGTCATTTGGGCGCCATAATAGCTGGTGCCGGAATGATCGGGTCCGAAGTAAATTTCGGGAACCGACGCGCTAGCGGCAACCGAAGAGAGTCTGAGGATGCCCGTACCCGTGACATCGTTACTGGTGGAACTGCCGCTTTGATTGACGTCGAGATTGAGTTGCCCAAAGGATTGGACGACCGCGCCCGAGTTGACCGTCAAGGCCCGATTCTTATAGGTATTAAACGACCCAGTGTTCGCAAGTGCCAACGTGCCGCCGCTGACGGTCATGGCGCCCGTATAGACATTGGGGCCGGTAAGCGTCAGAAGGCTGGCTCCATTGACCGTCAATGCACTGGTTCCTGACAAGACCGAACTGATGGTCGCCGGGGCGCTGACGGTAATCGAGGGCGTTATACCTGCGAGTGTAACGGTGCCGCTGCTGAGCGTATAGCCGGCCGAATTGAAGTTCAGGGCATTGGCCGTCTCGTTCCCCGCCAGGGTGACAGTGTAGTTTCCCGCCGAACCGCCGAAAGTGGCCGCAGCCGTGCCCGCGGTGTCGGTCCAGATGCTGTCGGCCGCGCCGCCGGTCCACCAGTTAACGCTCGTACCCGTGTCCCAAGTGCCGCTGCCGCCGCCGTTGGCGCTAAGCGTGCCTGTCGGGTCCCAATACATCGGCGTCGCCGCCCGCGCATATCCTGCCGCACAACACAACAGTCCTAGAACTACCGCGATTCGAACCGTCTTGCCAAGAGTCATGACTCGTCCCTTTGGTGTACTTGCCTGCAACCGCATTCAACGAGGTTCGAGCCGACGGCAATAAGCCGACGGCCGCCCCACCTAATGTCTGTTGTCGCCAATCTATCGCACGGGCGTTAGCGGATGACGAGAGGGCCTTGATAGTTGACGCAAAGTTCTTGACCGTTTGCGCACCAGCCGATTATTAGGATTTCGTAAGCGCAGCCCGTAGGCCGCTACAAGCTCGCGCAGTTCCGGCAACCGCCAACCGCATTGCCGGAACCGACCCGGCGAGCGCGTACCCAGAAGCTTGTTCCGGCCTACGGGCTCCGCGCTACGGCCTACGGGCCACAGCAGGCTAGGCCTCGCGTAAACGGTGCTGGCGGCGGAAGTCGCTGGGCGAGAGGCCGAAGTGCCGACGGAAACTCCGCGTCAACACTTCAGGATGATGAAAACCGCAGGCCTTCGCAATCGCTTGGACTGGTTCAGGCGAGTCGCGGAGCATCCGCATGGCGCGGTCGAGGTGCACGCGGCGTATCTCCTCGGCAATTCCCCGGCCCAACGCCTTGCGGAAGCGCTGTTCCAGCCCGCGACGGGCTACGCCAAGCTCCTTGAGCAAATGACTTACCCGCACCGGACGGCGGAGATTCTGGCGAATCAGTCCCAGGGCCGTGGCCACCAACGGATCTTCTACGGCCATGTTTTCTGTCGACTGCCGCGTGATGACTCCCAAAGGCTCGAGCACAACGCCTTGCGGCGGGGGCGGCTGACCGTCCAGCATCCGATCCAAAAGCGCGGCCGCCTGATAACCCACCTCATCCGCCAGATAATCGACCGTGGTCAGCGGCGGCGGAGCAAGCGAATTCATTACCATGTCGTACTCGGCACTGATGATCGCCGCTCCGTCGGGAATGCCGATGCCAGCCGCGTTGCAGGCGTCGGCCACCTGGCGGCCAATCTGGTCGCCCCACACGGCGATGCCGACGGGCCGCGGCAGGTCGCTTAGCCAGCGGGCCACTTCCGCGCAGGTCGTTGCGTCGCTCGTGCGAATCGCCTCGCTCCACACAGCACAGGTGAAACCCGATTTCGCCAGCACATCGGCAAAGGCCTCCCGTACGCGGTCGGCGTAGCCCGGCCGCTGACGCCGGCTGACCCCGAAATAGGCGAACGAACGGAGACCTCGGCGGATCAGGTATTCGGCCATCAGCCGCCCGAACGTGGTCTCGTTGTTCGTGCAGCGAGGTATTTGCGGCGAGCCATAGGAATACCAGGAGACGTTCACGGCGGGCAGCCCCCGGCGGATGATTTCCTGCGCAACGCGGGGACTGGTGACTCGGGCAATCACGCCGTCGCCTGGCCAATCGGGCGGCAGATGCGGCGTTTCGTAACGCCCTTGGTAGTCCAGGTCGATGGTCCAAGGACCATGCTCCTTGGCGTACGCGGAAATACCGCGAATTATGTCTCGTCCCCAGGATGAGGACGTGTCGATCAGCAGCTTGACCCGGCGCGACGACGACATAATACAACCAATGGGAAATCCGGTTTTCCCTATTTGACAGGATTATCGTGAACGCAGTATTAGACTTGCGTGAGCAATGTGTTAGGATACGTCCCTGACAACACAATTGCCGCATGAATGCCACCAAGTCGTGCTTCTGCTCCTACGCTAACGTTCTATGGATCGAGGCGGCCCAGCACGGTCAACTTGGGTGTGGGCGGAAAACGTCCTGCCCGCAAAGTAGCCTTGACGAGGTTGAACCGGTCGTGGGCCCAGATACCCTGTTTACCGCCGTCGCCATAGACGCTGAAGATGCACCACAGTGCCAGGCCGTCGTCGCTCATCCACTTTTGCGGGAACTCGCAATTCAGGCCCTCGCCCGCCGCGCCCATCTGGCCCCAGTGCTCGTAATAGGCGATGGTGCTCCATGGTCCCCAGGGTTGGGCCGCGTCGAAAACGCCCAGTTCTCCCGGACCGGCATGAAAGCAGGTCAGCAAGAACCGCTTCAAGCCAGGATTGTAGACCATCGCGCCCGACAGGGCGCCGTTGAGGTCGGTGAATATGGGACGGGCGGCGGCACTGTCGGGCGTCCAAGTCGGCTCGCCTTTTTCGAGGCCGTGGAAGAATTCGTAGGCTAGGCGGTCGCGAAGCTTGCCCCTCGCCGCCCGCGCAAGATAAAGTCGATTGCCGTTTCCCCGTCCGCCGACATGCTTCGGCCCGCAGAGATAAACATAGCCGGCCAGCCGCGAAGGGAGGCCCGTGTAGCCCTTGCCAAACTGCAAGAACGTGGCGGGCTGAAAGTCGCCCGCGCCCATGGGGAACAACCAACTGGCTTGGGTCCAGGTCGCTCCGCGGTCCGTGGACCAGGCCAAGGCGTGATGGACGTCGGGCCAGGGGCCGTCTTGCAGGTTGACGGCGGCGTAGAGAACGCCGTCGACGAAGGCGAGCTCCGCTGTCTTGCCCTTCCGCGGGAAGGTTGCCGGGTGCTCCGGGGCCTTTCCACCGTTGACGTTGATGCCGCGAAAGTTCTCCGCAGGGCCTTCGATCCGCGCAACCCCAGGCTGACCCGCCCATCCGTGTCGGTCCCTCCAAACCCGCCGCCGTCGCCCCAGGCGGTATATAGATGGCCGTCCGGTCCCCAGGTCACCGGCCACAGGTCGCTTCCCGGCGCGGCGGACTTGTAGGTCTCCCAGTGCCAGGTGACGCCCTGGATGACCGAACTGGGCGGGCAGGGAGGCTTACGATGGTCCACATCTGCCGCATTGGCAGAAAGCGCGAACATCGCAACAAGGGCCGCGAGCGTCATGAGCTTTCGGCGTCATGCTCGAAGAGCATTTCCTGAACTTCTACACCCGCCAGGGCGGAGAGCTTAGACTTCAATTCCCGGCAAGTGGCTAAATCGCCAAACATCTCCAGGAGGATCAGGCCGCGCGGCGAGCAGACCTCGTCGTCCACGTGGTGCAGCCCGACGCGAGTCTTGATGCTACAGCCGTATTCCGTGAGAAATTGCTGCACCGCCGGGACCTGGGCGGCCCGGCTCGTAACATGAACGCCGAAGATAAGATGCGGTTTTTCCATGTCTGATCTCCTCAAGAAGGTCTGATAAAACCAAGCCTTGCGGCGTAGGCATCTTGCCTGCCTGCCCGGTTTTGTTTCCTTATTTGAGCATCATTTTAGCAGGAGGCATTGCGCTTGCAAGTTGCAACGCTCCCGATTGGGACCGCGTATTCGGCCGGCCTGGGACAATTGCAAACGGCTGGCATTATCCGGTGACCGTCAATGCGACGATCGGGCATTACCCCGGTTTTTCCATTCCCCGGCCACCAGCCGGTAGAACCGATGCAGCAATTGGGCACGGGACTATTCTATCCGCTCGTATTTGACCTTGGAACAACGACGACTGGCTTGCCGCCACGCAACGAAAGATCGGTCAGCCGGAAGACCGACTCGTCTGCCCGACTATGCAAAGAAGTTCCCGGCCACCCGCGAGGAAAGCTCGATAATCAGTTCACACCGGGCAAGAACTGCACGCCAAGCCGCGCCGGTGGAACGGAAACTCACTCGCCGGGGCGGGCAAGCCTTTTTACGTACGGTCCAATGCGTCACTGCAATAGTTTGTCGGACGCGACCAATGCAAGGGGCGGTTGTTTCTCTTCGGCGACCCGTCCGGCGCCGGTTGGCTTGACACGGAAAAGCTGTAGGATGGTGACAAAATAGAGCGGCACAAAGAACAACCCCAGCAGCGTCGTGGTGAGCGCGCCGCCGACGATGCCGGTACCAATCGCGTTCTGACTGCCCGAACCGGCGCCGGTGCTGATGGCCAGCGGTAGCACTCCCAGCCCAAAGGCCAGCGAGGTCATGAGAATGGGCCGCAGCCGCTGCCTCACGGCATGCATGGCCGCCTCCCTGAGACTCTTGCCGCGATCGAAATCCTCCTTGGCGAACTCGATCACCAGGATCGCGTTCTTTGCCGAAAGGCCGATGATCGTCAGCAGGCCGATCTTGAAATAAACTCCATTGGGCATGTCGCGCAAGTGCGTGAAGAGGAGCACCCCCAGCGCCCCCAAGGGCATGTCCATCATCACCGCAAAGGGAATGGCCCAGCTCTCGTACAACGCCGCAAGACTGAGGAACACGATCAAAAGCGCAATGCCATACAACATCACCTCCTGCGATCCGCCGGTGCGTTCTTCGTAAGAGAGCCCGACCCACGCAAAGCCGACGCCCGCAGGCAGCCTCTTCGCAATATCTTCCATGGCGGCCATCGCCTGGCCGGAACTATACCCCGGCGCGGGTTCGCCCACCAACTCCACCGACGGCAGGCCGTTGAACCGCTCCAGCTTCGGCGAACCAAGTTCCCAGTGGGCCTTGCAGAAAGCCGAAAACGGCACCATGCCGCCCCGATTGTTGCGCACGTACCAACGATCGAGATCGTGGGGCAGCATGCGAAAGGGCGCGTCGCCCTGCACAAAGACCCTTTTCACGCGGCCCTTGTCGATGAAATTGTTGACGTAGGTGCTGCCCCAGGCGGTATTCAAGGCGTCGTTGATTGCGGCCGGGGAAACTCCCAGGGCTTCGGCCTTTTCGTGGTCGAGGTCGAGCCGATACTGGGGCATATCTTCCAGGCCGTTGGGACGCACTTTGGCCAGGACCGGATTCTCGGCGATCATGCCCAGCATCTGGTTCCGCGCGGCCAACAGCCCTTCATGTCCCAGGTTGCCGTTGTCGAGAAGCTCGAAGTCAAAGCCCGTGGCATTGCCCAACTCGATCACCGCCGGCGGTGCAAAGGCGAAAGCGAAGGCTTCCTTGTATTGCATGAAAGCGCCGATGGCGCGGCCGACGATCTCTGGCGCCTTGGCCTTGCGTCGATCCCAATCCTTAAGCTTGACGAAGCCCATTACCTGGTTCTGCCCCATGCCGCTAAAGGAGAATCCGGAGACGCCGAAAATGTTCTCCACGTTCTCTTTTTCGTCGACGAGGAAATGCCGTTCGATCTTTTCGAGCACGCCTTGCGACTGCTCGGTGGTAGCGCCCGCCGGTAGCTGCGCGAGAACGAAGAGCACGCCCTGGTCTTCCTCGGGCAAGAAGCCCGAAGGAATGCGGGTATACAGAAACGCCACGGCGGCCGCGATGCAACCATAGACCAGCAGCGGCCAGAAGGTCCGGCGCAGCACCGTGCCCACGCTGGACGCATAGCGCCCGGCAGTACGATCGAAACTGCGGTTGAACCAGCCAAAAAAGCCGCGCCGCCTGGCGGATCCGCCCCGCCGCACCGGCCTGAGCAAGCTGGCACAGAGGGCGGGTGTGAGGATCAGGGCCACCAGCACCGAGAGTGCTACCGCCGCGACCATGGTGACGGCAAATTGCCGGTAGATCACTCCCGTGGCGCCGGCAAAAAAGGCCATGGGCAAAAAGGCCGCACAGAGCACCAGGCCGATGCCGACCAGCGCGCCGGAGATCTGATCCATCGATTTCCGCGTGGCTTCTCTCGGCGAAAGCCCTTCTTCTTCCATCACGCGCTCGACATTCTCGACGACCACGATGGCATCGTCAACCAGCAAACCGATGGCCAGCACGAGTCCGAACAGCGTGAGGGTATTGATGGAAAAGCCCGCCACGCTCATCGCGCCGAACGTACCCAGAAGCACCACCGGCACGGCGATCGTCGGAAT
This sequence comes from uncultured Planctomycetia bacterium, assembly GCA_963709175.1. GTDB lineage: Bacteria > Planctomycetota > Planctomycetia > Pirellulales > Thermoguttaceae > JANXQG01. Next base: position 736,998 of record CAVPVK010000012.1, on the reverse strand, counting down.
GATCGTAGCACGCCAGCTCTGCAGGAAGAGGAACATCACCAGAAACACCAGCACGACCGCCTCTACGAGCGTTTTGATCACTTCCTCGATCGACAGGCGCACGAAGGGCGTGGTGTCGTAAGGATAGACGACGCGGATGCCGGGCGGAAAGCCGGGCGACATCTCGGCGATCTTCTTCTTGACCACGGCGACCGTATCCAGGGCATTGGCGCCGGTGGCCGGCTTGATGGCCATGCCGGCCGCCGGCTTGCCGCAGAAACGGGCGTCGGTGTCGTAGTTTTCGCTTCCCAGTTCCACGCGTGCCACATCGCCCAGCAGAACGCGCGAGCCGTCTGGATTCACGCGGAGGACGATTTTGCGGAACTCGGCAGGCGTTTTCAGGAGGCTTTGGGCCATGATACTGGCGTTGAGCAGTTGCCCGCGGACGGCCGGATTGGCCCCCAATTGGCCCGCCGAAATCTGCACGTTTTGGGCCGCAATGGCGGTGGTGACGTCGCCGCTGGTTAACTGGTACTGGTAGAGCTTGCCAGGATCGAGCCAGATGCGCATGGCATACTGCGTGCCGAAGGCCAGGATATCGCCGACGCCCGGCAGGCGGCTGATCGGATCTTGGATCGTGCCCACGGCGAAGTCACACAAGTCGGCGCCCGAGAGGCTGCCATCCTCGGAAACAAATCCGATGACCAGGAGAAAGTTCTGCACGGCCTTGTCGACGACCAAGCCCTGGAGTTGGACCTCCGTAGGCAAGAGGGCGGTGGCCTGGGCGACCTTGTTCTGCACCTGCACCTGCGCAATATCCGGGTCGGTACCGACTTCGAACGTGACCGTGATCGTAACCTGGCCGGACGACAGGCTGGCCGATTGGATATAGCGGAGATGGTCAATGCCGTTGAGCCTCTGCTCGATGACTTGGGTGACTGTATCCTCCAGCACCTTGGCCGACGCGCCGGGATAGGTTGCCGTGATCGCAATCGTGGGCGGGGCAATGCTCGGGTACTGCGCCACCGGCAGGCTCTTGATCGAGACGGCGCCGCCGACCATGAGCAGAATGGCAATCACCCAGGCAAAAACGGGCCGATCGATAAAGAACCTGGACATGCGCTGGATTTTTTCCGGGATGCCTGTCGAGAGAACGTGGCGGCGTTCTAGTTGCTTGCGGCTTCGCCCGGCGACGCACCGGCCGAGGCCAGGAAAGCCGGCGATAGCTTGGCCGGCACCGGTTTGACCGCGGCGCCGGGCCGCAACCGCTGGAGATTATCGACAATCAAACGATCGCCGGGCTTCAGGCCTTCGGACACCAGCCATTGGTTTTCCACGGCCCGATCGGTCTTCACGACGCGAAGTTCGGCCTTGTCCCCGGCGCCCACCACCATCACCGTCGGCTCGCCTTTCTGGTTCCGCGTCACCGCGAGTTGCGGGATAAGAATGGCATTGGGCGTGATGCCTTCCTCGAGCCGGGCTCGGACGAACATGCCCGGCAGGATCTCGTCTTTGGGATTGGGGAAGATGGCCCGCACGGTGACGGTGCTGGTCATGAGGTTGACCGTTACATCGGCGAGTTGCAAAGTCCCCTCCTCGCCGTAGGTGCTGCCGTCTTCCATGATCAGCCACACTCGCGCCTTTCCGGAGCCGGCAGTTTTGAGCCGGCCGCTGGCAAGATCGTGTTTCAGCCGGAGGAGTTCGCTGCTGGCCTGGGTGACATCGACGTACATCTGGTCCATTTCCTGGACCGTGGCCAGAAGGCTGGCGGCGCTGGCCTGAACGTAGGCCCCTTCGGTCACCTGGGAGATTCCGATGCGGCCGGAAATGGGCGAGGTGACGCGAGTGTACCCGAGGTTGATCTGGGCGGTTTGAACGGCGCCTTTGCCGGAGATGACGTCGGCCTCGTAGCTCTGGAAACTGGCCAATGCGGCATCGTAGTCTTGTTGACTCACGGCACGCGAGGCCATGAGCTTTTTGCAGCGCTCGGCCTGGGCGCGGGTGGCGGCCACGTTGGCCTCGGCGCGGGCCAGGGTCCCTTGGGCATTCTTCAGCGCTGCCTCGTATGGCGCCGGATCGATCTGATACAGAACCTCGCCTTCTTTGACCTCGGCCCCTTCGCGGAAGAACCGCTTCACGACGATGCCGTTCACGCGCGCCCGCACCTCGGCAACCCGCAGCGCCGCAGTGCGACCGGGCAGGTCGAGCGTGAGCGGCACGGGCTGTTCGGAGATCGTGAGCACGCCGACCTCCGGCGGTCCGCCCGGGGGCGGTGCGCGGTCGTTTTGCCGCCGCAACCGGGGCAAGCCAGGGCGGCGATCAAAGCGGCCAGCAGCGCCGCGCGTCGGATGCGCTCGGGAAAGTTCAGTTTATTCTTGCTCATAGGTTCACGGCGGGGATCAGAGTGTTCGATGGTCATTTCATTGGCAGAAACAGAGAGAACGACGGGTCGATAATAACGATGCCTATTTTCCAAACAGCTTCTCGTCATCAGGATGATACAGGCGACGAATAACTTCTTCCTTGATTCCAAAACCCCGCAGCGAAAACCAGACCGCGCCCTGGATCGCCTTTTCGTGCGGCGAACCATAGTCCAAGACCTCCGCTGCCGGCAGCATGTAGGTCTTCAGCATCAGAACCAAATGGTGGCAAAACCAGAATCCGAGCTGCGGCGGCAGGGGACCGTCATAGGCGTCACCCGCCGCGATGGCGGCCCGCAACGAACCGAGCATGCTTTGCTCGAGGTCCGTGGAGACGCCCTGAAAAAACAGCCGCACAAATTCACCGTCTTCCAGCAGGCTGCGGATCATCAAACGGCAGTGGATTGTCTTATCGCCATCGATATCGCGCTCATCGAGAACCACGGCGACAAATGCGTGGACCAGCCGCACGAGTTTCAACGCGGATGGTTCCAAGGCGATAACCTGGTCGAGACGATGGAAATCCTGGTCGTTGCAGCAAGCATGCAACATGGCGCCGTAAAGCTCTTCTTTGTTGGCAAAATGCTTGAATATCAGCGCCTCGGAAACGCCTGCGGCGGCCGCCAGTTCGCGCGTCGTGGTGCCCTTAAATCCCTTATTCGCAAAGATCGCACGAGCAGCCCGGATGATCGACGCACGACGTTCGTCCCCACTCAATTTCTTGACGATTGCCGGTTCGGAAGTTTTCATGGGCTGTCTCGGTGTGGCTTAATGTAAGTAAGCATACACTCACTTTTCGAGCTTCGCAAGTGCAGATCTCAAACGCGTCTTCCCCGGTGGGAGCCCGCCGGGGGCGCAAGGCCCCTGGCGCGCCCTCGGGCTGCTGAAGAAACCCTTCACGCGCCGGACGAAAACCTGTGGAATCGCGGTTACGGCGCGATAGTTTGAATTTTCTCGGCGGGTCTGCGTAATATAAATCCAGAGCTATTGGCTAAAGAATGACGGTTGCGTTTGCTTTCGATTGCGTTATACTGGACTCTTACGTCATGCCGAGGTCGCGTCCACCGACCTCTCGCCCCTGGAAAGTCCGGGCCTGGGAACTTTACGGCCGGCAGAAAGGTCGTACCGGTTTCCGGCAACTATCGCCTAGGACTTTTCACCTGCCGTCAATTGGTTAAAATCCTCAACATCGCTGTTTTTTGAATTAACCCCTTGGAGCACTCTGGCAGCCCGCGAGAGTTGCTCATGGAGTCATCGCTATGAATAATTCCCCGGCTCCGGCCATGATCGAGGCCCAGGGGCTCTCGAAGTTTTACGGCGACTTTGCCGCCATCCAGAACGTGAACTTCCGCATCCGCGAGGGCGAAGTAGTGGCCTTCTTGGGCCCCAACGGCGCCGGCAAGAGCACCACCATGAAGCTCTTGACGGGCTATCTGGCCCCCTCGGCCGGCCAGGCGTTCATCGCCGGACACGACATGGCGACCGACCGCCTGGCGGGCGCGGCCCGGTTGGGCTACCTGCCGGAAAATGGTCCCCTGTATCCCGACATGTCGCCCCGCGACCTCCTGAACTTTTTCGCCGATGCCCGCGGTCTGAGCGGTGTGCGGAAACACGAACGGATCGAGGCGGTGGTGGAGTTGTGTGCCCTGGGCGCCGTGATCGGCAAGCCCATCGGCAAGCTCTCCCGCGGTTACCGGCAGCGCGTCGGCATGGCCCACGTGCTGCTCCATGAGCCCGACGTGCTGATCATGGACGAGCCGACGGCTGGCCTGGACCCGAACCAGATCCACGAGGTGCGGGAAACCATCCGCAAACTGGGTGAGAACAAGACCATTCTGCTTTCCACCCATATTCTGCAGGAAGTCGAGGCCATGGCCAAACGCGTGCTATTCATCGATGAAGGCCGCCTGATTTACGACGGCACGGTCGCCGACTTGACCAAGGACGGCACGCGCCTTGGATGTGCATTTCCGGGAATTGACCAGCGTGGCTTGACGCCCGACGCTCCGCCCTCGTCCCGCCCCGCGCCCCAACAACCCTTCCAGCAATCTTCTTCCTATAATCACCATGAAAACCAGTGTGCTGACGGCAGTCTTCAAGCGGAACTTCTTCAGCTATTTTGCCAACCCGACGGGCTACGTATTCATTTGCGTGTTCGTGTTCCTCAGCGCGGTGGCCGCGTTCTGGCCGGACGAGTTCTTCAACGCCAACCTGGCGAACCTGGGCCAGCTCAACAAGCTGTTTCCCCTGATCATGCTGGTATTCGTGCCCGCCATTACCATGAGCATCTGGGCCGATGAGACCCGGCAGGGCACCGACGAGTTGCTGCTGACGCTTCCGGCGACCGACTTCGACATCGTGCTTGGCAAGTACTTCGCCGCCGTGGCGATCTATACGGTGGCCTTGTTGATCTCTATGGCCAGCAACGCCGCCGTGCTCAGCCTGCTGGGCAGGCCCGACTGGGGGCTTTATGCCTGCACGCACTTCGGTTACTGGATGCTCGGCCTGGCCATGCTGGCGATCGGCATGGTGGCCTCGTTCCTGACGCGGAACCTGACGGTGGCCTTCATCCTGGGGGCCTTGTTCAACGCGCCGCTGGTGGTAATCGGCTATGTCGACCTCGTGCCCGGCTCAAGCCATTCGCTGGCCGCGGCGATGCGGCAGTGGAGCGTGGGGGGGCAATGCCAGGAGTTCGGCCGGGGAATGATCGATCTATCGGGGATCTTTTATTTTCTCGCCATCGCGGCGATCATGCTCTACGTGTGCATGGTGCTGATCGGTCGGCAACTGGGCCCGCGGCGAGGACACCACGGCACAAAGCGGTCATTTCGTAATTCGCGCCCTGGCCTTAGGGGCCATCGGAGCAGCGGTGGTCTTCGCCGTTGGGAACCACTATATTCGCTGGGACGCCACCAGCGAGCAACTCAGCTCCCTCTCGCCCTATACGGTCAAGCTGGTCAAGGATATGAAGTCCGACTACGTCGAGGCAGGCAAGCTCGAACCGCAAATTGCCAAGCTGGAAGAGGTGGTCAAGAAACAAGATACCGATCGGAAGAAGGAAGAAGCACAGAAGAAAAAAGAGGCCGACGAAAGGGCTGCGGCTGCCAAAGCGGCGGAAGCGAAGTCCTCGGCGGTCAAAGCGGCCGACGGGAAGGCTCAAGCGGCCCCCAAGACCTCGAGCGACGCCAAGCCGGCCGAGGCCAAATCGTCGCCGGCGAAGCCTGCCGATCCAAAAGACAGCACCAAGAACCCCAGCGTCAAGCAGCCGGAGACCCAGGCGGTGACCAAGCCGGCGCCGCTGACGGACGAGGCCAAGCAACTCGCCAAGCTGCGGGAACAATTCGACAAGCTCAAGGTCCAGGGGCCGGTGCGGATCGACGCATACATCAGCACCGAGGTTCCGGAGGCCTATGTCCAGACCCGCCTCAACCTGTTGTCGGTGCTGCGGGAATTCAAGGCCCTCGGCGGGGACATGGTGGAATTGAACATCAACGACATGCAGCATGGCGATCCGCTCATCGAGGTGGCTAAAAACCGCTACAACATCGTCGCCCGGGACGTCGCCGACACCGTCGGTGGAAACTACAAGCGCGTCAAGATCTTCCTCGGCGTGGCTTTCACCTGCGGGCTGGAGAAGATCGTCCTGCCCTTTATCGACAAGGGGTTGCCCGCCGAATACGAGCTGGTCCGTTCGCTCTCGACCGTCACGCGGCAGAAGCGGAAGCGGATCGGCGTGCTGGAGACCGACGCCCACGTCAGCGGCAACTTCACGCAAATGGGGATGTCGCCGTCGTGGCAGCTCATCGACGAACTGAAGAAGCAATACGAGGTCGTGCAGGTCAGCCCGGCCGACCTGGCCGCGCTGGGCAAGCCGGGCGAGGAAAGCAAGCATTACGACGTCCTCCTGGCGATCCAACCCTCGGCTATGGGACAGCAGGAGATGGAGAGCTTTGTCGCCGCCATCCGCGCGGGTCAGAAGGCGGTGATCTTCGAAGACCCGTGCTTCCTCATGATGTCGGGCATTCCCGGCACGTACCAGCCGCGGCAGCCGCAGGGCGGCATGTTCGGCGGCTACTCGCCCGAGCAGCAGCAAAAGGGCGATATCGGCGCCTTGTGGCGTTTGCTGGGCGTCGACTTCAGCAACGGCGGAGGCGATAGCAACGAGTTCAACCCCATGGCCGGCCCGCAGCCGTCGCGGTCGATGGGATCGATCGTCTGGCAGCGCTACAACCCATATCCCAAGTTCGCCGACTTGCCACCGGAACTGGTCTTCGTCGATCATGCCTGCGGGGCCAAGGACCCCTTCCGAGACGACGATCCCGAAAAAGCCGACCCGATTAGTTCCAAGCTGCAACACATGTTCTTCCCGGCGCCGGGCTTCATCGAGGACACGCCGGAAGTTGTCAAGCGGCTGATCGCCAAGTGGGTCAACAAGCAATATGCCCGGCAACTCGAGCGGCAAATGAACACGATTGCCTCCGAGTTCGAGAAATACAAGACGCAAATCGAGAAGGGCGAGATGCAGGGCAATGAGGACAAGATCCAAGAGCTTGCCAAGCGCTTCGCCGCTATTCAGGACGAGCACGACCGCGTCGCCGCCGGCGGCGAGGGCGACAAAACGATCCGGCCCGACCAGATTGGCAACGACGCCTCTTTCAGGTCGCTGCTGAAGGGCTTGAGCGCGGGCAGCGAGACCGCGGCAATCGAGGAATTGCGGCGAGATTTGGAAAACCGCTTCCCCTTCCGCGTCGCGGGACCGGGCATATCTGAAGATGAGGCCAACCGCCTGTCAGAGGCGGACCCGGGCCGGCTGAGCGAAGAGGCCGATAACCTGGCGCAGGAGGCGACGCGATTGGAGAGCGAGGCCGCCGCACTGAACGGCGGCACGGGCAAGGCCACGAGCGACGTGGCCAAGGCCAGCCAGCGGACCGCGGAAGAGAAGAAAGCCATGGCCAAGGTTGAGAAGCGGATCGCCGAAACCAAGCTGGCCCTGGCCGGCGTCCGCGTGTCGGACGCGATCAGGTACGCCGAGGGAGTGATGGCCTTGCAGATCAAGGACCGCAAATTCGTGCCGCTGGTGGAAACGAGCAGCCGCTCGGCGGGCACGGTCCCCGTCGCCCAGATGTGGAGTTTCGACGGCGGCCGCCAGACGCTCAATTCCGGCCGCTCGCTCTACTACCAGCCCAGCGACCACCAGCAGTACGTGTTGGCCGCGCACATCGAGGGGCAGCTCCGGGGGGTCCAAGGCGCTGCGACCCCGCTGAACGTCGTGCTTGTGGCGGATGCGGAGGTCGTGGGCGACGACTTCTTCCGGTGGCGCGAGCAGGGTCGCCTGCCCGGTCAGGACGTCGACTTCGACTTCGACAACGTGACCTTCGTGCTCAACGCCCTGGACTCCTTGTCCGGCGACAATCGCTTCCTGGAGCTCCGCAAGCGGAGACCGCAGCACCGCACGCTGGAGCGATTCTTCGCCCATACCCAGGCGGCCCGTGACAAGAGCGCCGAGGCCCGCCGCGATTTGAGCGCGGAGCATGACGATCTCGTCAAGAAAGCGCAGCAGGATTTTCAGGCCAAGGTCAAAGAAATCGAGGCCGAGGCCAAGAAACAAAAGCTCGGCCCCATGGAAACCATCCAGTGGATGGCCACGGAAAAACGCAATTACGAGCGGAAGCTGGACGAGAAGAAGACCGAAAGCGACCAGAAATACAACGAAGAGGTCCGCAAGATCGACGACGACCAGGAGGCGGCGATCCAGGCCCTGCAGAACAACTACAAGCTCTGGGCCGTGGTCGTGCCGCCGATCCCCTTGTTGGTGGTCGCGTCGATAGTCTTCTTCAACCGCCGCGCTAAGGAGCGCGAAGGCGTTTCCAGCAAGCGCTTGCGCTGACCGCGCCCGGTGGGATCGCGATCAAGAGCAGCGCAATCCCGACGCAGGACTTCCATTCCCTAAACCACAATTCGCATTCTAGCTCCAAGAGAAGATAAGATGAACGGCAACGAAAACTCCAAAACGGTCTGGTTCCTGGCGGCCGCGGTCCTCGTGGGCGGCGTAGCCTGGTTTACCCGTCCCGTCACCGTCGCGAAGAGCGATTCGGCCGTACTGGGCACGAAACTCTTCCCCGACTTCAAGGATCCGCGGTCGGTGGACAACCTGCGGATTCTGCGCTACGACCAATCCAAGGGCGATTCGCTGGCCCTGGAGGTCGCCAAGATCAACGGGCTGTGGGTGATTCCCTCGCACGGCAAGTATCCGGCCGACGCCAAGGACCACCTTGCCTCGGCAGCCAATGCCTTGATCGATCTGACGATCCTCGGCCTTGCTCCCGGCTTCGACCCGGGTTCGCCGCCTATGGATGACGCCGCCGTGCGCAAGGCCTACAACAGTTACGAAGTCGTCGATCCCGATCCCAAGACCATCAAGTCGACGGATGAAGGAATCGGCACGCGAGTGACGATGAGCGGGGAGGGCCACCCGCTGGCCGACGCCATCATTGGAAAGGCCGTGCCCGAGCAGCCCGAGCAGTATTATGTCCGCATCGCCGGCAAGGAGCCAGTGTACATCGTTAAGCTCGATGCCAGTACGCTCTCGGTGCACTTCGAGGATTGGATCGAGAAGAACCTATTGAACCTCAGTTCGATGGACCTCAAGAAGGTCGGCATCAAGGACTACACGTTCACCTTCGCGCCGATGCGGGAAAACAACCAGATTGTGGTAGCGCCCGTCCTCAATTCCAAGGGCGACTATAGCCTGGATTTGGCCTCCGGCGACCAGCCCTGGAAGCTCACCCAGGCCATGACCTTCGATCCGGCGAAGGAGAAAATGACGCCATGCCCCATGGCGGCAACCGAGGAGCTCAACACGGCGAATCTCGATGCCCTGAAGTCCGCCCTGGAAGATCTCAAGATCGTCGATGTCCAGCGGAAGCCGGCCGCGGTGCCTGCCGACCTGCGGGTACGCAACCTCGACCAGGACACCGTAGACACTTTGGAGGAAAAGGGATTTTACGTGGTCCCCGTCTCCAAGGACCCCAAGGTCCCCGCGGAGATTTTTTCGAATTCGGGCGAGATCACTTTGCAAATGGCCGACGGGGCCCGTTACCTCCTCCGCTTCGGCCTGACCAAGGGCGAGTCGTACGCCGCGGCGAAGAAGAAGGCAGGGAAGGCAGCGAAGGAAGACAAGTCCCAGGACGCTTCCTCGCCTGGCATGGACCGCTGGCTCTTCGTTACGGCCGATTTCAATCAGGACGCCATCCCCAAGCCGGTCTTCGACAAGCTGCCCGAGGAAAAGCCGGCCGAAGCCGCCCCGCCGGCGAAGGCGGGGCCGAAGAAGGACGATGCCAAAGAGGCCAAGGCCGCTGTTAAGAAGGATGAAGTCAAGAAGGAAGAAGTCAAGAAGGGCGACGACAAAGCCGCCGACGCCAAGAGGTCCGAAGATAAAAAGGCCGGAGACAAGATGGGCGACTTGAAGAAGGATGACCCGAAGAAGGCCGACGCCAAGAAAGAGGAGCCGAAGAAGGATCCGGTAGCCAAGGCTGGCGAGAGCAAGAAGGATGAAGTTAAGAAGGAAGAGCCGAAGAAGGATGAGGCCAAGAAAGAGGAGCCGAAGAAGGACGCTGCCACTTTGGCCGCTGAGCGGAAGCAGGTTGAGACCGAGAACAAGCGGCGGCAGGACGAGTACGACTCCAAGGTAGCCGCCGGCAAGAAGCACGCCAAGGAGCTCACCGAACGCTTTGCCCAGTGGTACTACGTCATCCCCGGCGACACCTACGCCAAGATCCACATAGACCGCAAGGACATCGTCAAGAAGAAGGAGCCGCCCAAGGACGCAGCCGGTCACGATCACGACCATGACCACGACGCCTTGCCGGCCAGTCCCTCCGCCACCTTGGAGCAGTTGAAGAAGGACGCGCCGCCACCGGCTGAGAAGAAGTAAGCGAGCGAATCGCGGTAGGCCGCAGACATGCACAGTAGGCCGGAACAAGCTCTCGCAGTTCCGGCCTGCGTCTTCTCGTACTAGTGGGGATTGCCATGAACTTCTGCTTGAAAAGCGTTCAATGGCTTGCCGCGGTCCTGGCCATGGCTGCCTGCTGGGCGAGCGCCAGCCGCGCCGCTGAACCGCTGGCCGGCAAACGCCCGAACATCATCCTGCTGCTGATTGACGATCAGGGCTACGGCGACGCCAGTTGCAACGGCAACCCGATCCTCAAAACGCCGAACATCGACCGCCTCTGCCACGAGGGCGTGCATTTCGAGGATTTCCACGTCAGCCCCACTTGCTCGCCCACCCGCTCGGCCTTGATGAGCGGCAAGCACGAGTTCAAGAATGGCGTAACGCACACCATCCGCGAACGCGAGCGGATGAGCCCGAAGACGGCCACCATCGCCGAAGTTCTGCGGCGGGCCGGCTACCGGACGGGTATCTTTGGCAAGTGGCACCTGGGCGACGAGGACGCCTACCAGCCCGACCGGCGGGGTTTTGAGGAGGTCTTCATCCACGGCGGCGGCGGCATCGGCCAACGCTATCCGGGCAGTTGCGCCGACGCCCCGGAAAACCGTTACTTCGACCCGCTCATCAAGCACAATGGCCGCTTCGTCAAGACCCGCGGCTACTGCACTGACATCTTCTTCAACCAGGCGACGAAATGGATCGAATCGGTCAAGGGCGACCGACCGTTCTTCGCCTACTTAGCCACCAACGCCCCGCACGCCCCGCTGGACTGCCCGCCGGAGTACGAGAAACTGTACGCCGGCAAGGTGTCGCCCATGGTGGCGAAGTTCTACGGCATGATCGTCAACATCGACGACAACCTCGGCCGGCTGCTGGCGAAGCTGAATGCCTGGGGCATCGACGACAATACGCTGGTCATCTGCATCAACGACAACGGCGGCTTTGCCCCGGCCTGCGAGATCTGGAACGCGGGCATGAAAGGAAGCAAGAACACGCCCGACAACGGCGGCACGCGGGCGATGTCGCTGTGGCGTTGGCCCGGCGCGATCCAACCCGCGGCGTGCAACGCACTCGCCGCGCACGTGGACATCTTTCCTACGTTCGCGGAACTGGCCGGCGCAAAGATTCCGGCGGATGTGCGAGCGCGTCAAGATGGGTTCAGCCTCGTCCCCTTGCTGGAGAACCCGCAGGCTCGCTGGCACGAGGACCGGATGTTGTTCACGCACATCGGCCGCTGGCCGGTTGGGGTGAAGCCAGAAAAGAACGGCCCCCACAGCGTCCGCTGGCGGCAATATCTGAGAGTGGGCGGCAAAGGACTATTCGATTTGAAGGCCGATCCGGGCGAGAAAACCGACATCGGCGGTAAACACCCCGAGGTCGTTGCCCGGCTCGACGAGGCCTATGACCGCTGGTGGGACGAAGTCCTGCCGTGCATGGAGAACGAAAAAGCCTACTTGACCGCGCCCAAGACGCCGCCCTTTGTGGAAGAATACTGGAAGCAGTTTAAGGGTCCCGGCCCGAATCACGCCAGGCCCGAGCCCAGCTTGTAGAACCGACGAACCTAGCTGAGAGGTTCCTGGATATATATATTCGTTGGAGTGCGGCGACCTGTCGCCGTTTCCGCGTTTCCGTTCGGTCGCTGGCACACCGTGCAGACATTATGCGATTTATAGTAGTCGGTCCAAGGTCTTTCGCCGCGCGGGTGCGGGCCAGCGCGAACCAGTGTCGTTGATTGCCTTTTATGAGAAGCGCCTGCACCGTTTATTGGGATGTGAGGAAGATATAGATCCGGCTACAGTCCGGTGCGTTTGACGTGCCTGGTCGCCGCCTTCCAGACGGAACGGAACCACTGGAACATGGGGCCGATGACCCGGTCCGGCAAGGCGTCGGCGGCGCGCCGCGCAAGCGGATGCGAGCAGACGCGAAAGATGGCGCCGAGGAGCCGTTCGAACGCCGCCCTTCCGACACTCACGGGCGTACGGGCCACGCCATAGTTTACGACGCGCAGCCCGGCCCTGGCCCGGCGTTGCATCCGCAGATAACCGCCCCGCTTCTTGAAGTCGATCCCATGGCTTTGCATGGCAACCGCCTCCGCCTCGCTGATTTCCTTGACCCAGAGTTTTCCTTCGCGCTCCATCTCTTTGAGCAATGAGTCGCCCTGCTCGGTCCGGCTGATCACGAGCGAAAAGCCCTGCCGGCGCTGCTCATAGACCGGGGCCCAGGCATCGCCGCCGCTGACATCCGTTAGTTCGTTGGTCAAGTCATGTGAAAGCAGCGAATGATCTGTAATGTGGAAAGGGATGAGATAATTGGCATGAAACTTCGGCATCTGCAGGACCCGTCCGTCGCTGAGCCAGGCCGTCATCGCGCCGGGCCACTCGCCGTCGCGATAGCTGAGCCGGGTGACGTCGGCCTTTCGCGCGGAGAATTTTCGCAGGAAGCTATCGACGGCGCTACCGTACATTTCGTTGCCGAAAAACGGCCCGAACAGGTATTGAAGCGAGCTAACCGAACGATGCTTTAGGAGCTGCAGACGCCGAATGGCGAAGACCTGGTGGGGAAGCCCGACAAAGGCCAACGGGCCGCTTTCCTCGGTCAACCGATCGAGAATCGTGTTCACGGGGGAAATAACGTACTTGCTCTGCGCAGCGGCCAGGACCTGGGCCGGCGTCCGGGCAATGATGGGAATCGACCGCCAGGGACAAATGGGGTCCATGGCCAAGACCACCGCGCCGGCGATTTGCTGGGACTCCAGCAAGTGATTGATCAGCGCCGTCAACACCCCGCCGCTCGCGGCGCTACGGCGAACGCATTCATCGGTGCTATGGGCGACGAGAATCCGCTGGTAAGTCCCGAGAAAAGGGCTTTGGTTTGCGGGATCGCCAAGAACTGCTTGTTTCATCTCGGGATAGGAAGCACGGACTTGCGGGCAAGCTTCATAGCAGATCGAGGGCAGCACCGCTGTGCCGCAGGTCCGCGGCAGGCAGCGGTCATCGGGCCCCTCGAATTCGAGTTTGCCTGCCGAAAGGCCAACACAGGTGCCACAGTGGCTGCAGAGTCCCGGTCGGATGACTTCTTCCTCGAGCCTGGCCCAGACCGGGTCGCGCGTGGCGGTCTTCTCGGAAATATAGAAATGCCGGATGCCAAGCCGATTCGTGCCGATGTGCCGCAAGAACTTCTGTTGTAGCCATTCGGCCGCGCGCTTTGCCCACGGCGGACCCACAGGAAGCAGAACGGTGCCGCGGTGCGTGACGATCGAGAAGCCACAGCTTTTGAGGGTTTGCAGGACTGCTTGCACGCGCGGGAAACGGTGCGGTCCCTCGCCATGGTTGTCGAAGAACCGTTCATAGATGCGCAGGAAGACCTCCGCCCAGGCCGGCGGCGCCGAGAGGATCAGGCGGCCGCCCACTTTCAGCACGCGATGACACTCCAGGAGAAAGTGAAGGGGATCGGGAACGTGCTCGAGTGTCTCCAGCGAGACGACCACGTCCTGGCTCTCGTTCTCGTGCGGCAGCTCGTGCAAATCCGTACTGAGGAAGACTTCGTTGGGATAGCGCGATCGGGCGATTTCCCGCATGGCGTCCGAGGCTTCCATGTTGGTGATGGCCGCGTCGGGACACGCCTGCCGCAGATAAGGGATCGCACCGCCCGTGCGAGACCATACGTTGATGATCTTCAGCCCGGGTCCACGCGGCAGGAATTCCTGCATCGTAAGGAACCGTTCCACGTGCGTCCACGAGAGACGGGCGTTGACGTCGTCGTAGCGCGGGGCGACATTATCCCAAAAGGTCCGCACCTGATCGATGGTGAATAAATGATTGTGCATGGCTTTACTGCGGGCCGGGAAACGCCTGCGGCGTTCCGGCAAAGCGTCAATGGGCCCCAGCCCGAACCGGAAAAGCGGATTCATCAGTACGCCGGCGGCGGTCCCATGAGTTGGTCGAGCCCATTGCCGATCTTGGCGGCGTCCAATGAGTTTTTCGAGTCGACGTCCCACTGGCGAAACAGTTTCTCGAAACCGTTGACCATTTCCTCGCGCGTCAGCTTGCCATCATTATTGGCATCGCAGGCAGTATAGATCTTTTGGCCAACAAAAGCTGCGGGGCCGCCGGGAGGGCCGTCTGGCGGCCCCATCGGACTACCCCTGCCGCTGGAACCTTGCAGAACATTAGCGATTCCCGTCGAGAACTCGTCGACACTCAGACTACCATCGTGGTTGCCGTTCCAAGCATCCCACCAGCGACCGGCGAGCGTCTTGAACTCCTGCAGCGTCACGCTGCCGGCATTGCTTGGATGGGCATCGCGGAGAAAGGCCTGAGCGACGAATTGCCCGCCCCCGATCCCCGGCGCGTCGAACCCAGGTCCCTGTCCGCCAAACCCCGGTCCCTGTCCGTTGGGACCGCCGAATCCGGGTCCCGGTCCATCGGGGCCGGCGAAACCTGGGGGGCCGTTCTGGCCCGGCGGCGGCGCCGCGGGTGGATTGCGAAGTTCGCTTACCGCCGCACTTGCCAACGGGGCAAGGCAGAGGGCCACCACCACCGTGCCAAGGCCGCCGGCAATCAGTCGGTACCAGGCACGCTGAGGGAGATAGAAATCGCCGACCACGAGCAGGAATCCGACGATGGCGATCAAGATCAGCAGCGGCAGACTGACTTCGGCCCTTAACGGCTGGCGATCGTGTTCAAGCTTGACGGGGTTTTGATAAAGCGTTCCGTAATCGTTTTCGAATACTTTCTTGAAAGTGGAAGGCGTGCTCCGCGAGCCCATTGGGCCGCCAGGCCCTGGCATGCCACCACCGCTGAGGACGATGGCAAAATCGCACTTTTCGGCCTGGACTGGCGTTTGATCGGAGCGGACATCGCGAAGGATTCCGCTGCTGGTCCACCGGCCCGTAGCCCCAACTATCAGGTTCGCTGCCGCCCCATCGTCCATGTAGATCACGTCCCCCAAGGCAACGTTCTTCCTGACGGCATCGAACAACTCTTGCGCCCGGCGCCAGAAAGCAGGTTGCCGCCCGGTCCACCGCGTCGACCACCTTGGCGTTGCCCTGGATCGCGGCCGCCACCTTGGCGTCGTCTCGGATCACCGCCGCCACCTTGCCGTGCCATGCGGTCACGATCGCGTCCGCCAGCGGGTTGCGTCCGCCCATCACGAGACGGCGTATTGCCTGCTAATGCGTCTCGTGGCATCGTTCGAGAAGCAGTCTTTCGTGCATCTCCCGCGGGCTGCGAAGTCGATTTTGGCACGCCGCTTTCACTTCCCTTCGGTTTTGTGACTTGCGTTTCTTTTTCGGATTTCCTCGCTGGGGAGTCACCAGTGCGACCTTCATCATTGCCAGGACCCATCCCGGGTGGACCCATATCGAGATCCTCGTCATCTGGTCCCATGTCGGGTGGTCCCATGTCGGGCGGTCCCATTCCAGGGCCGCCAGTTAACCGATTCATGCCTGGTCCTCCGGGCCCCGGTCCCCTGTTGGATGGTCCCATGCCCGGAGGGCCACTTGGCCCCATGCCACCCGGTCCCATATTGGGTCCGCCATTGCCTGGCCCCATGCCACCTGGCCCCATGCCACCTGGCCCCATGCCACCCGGTCCCATGCCCGGGGGCCCCATACCGAAACCGGTCCCTTCACCGGAATATGCCTCGAACAGTTTCGGCAGCGCACTGGTCTCGACGGTGAACCGCGCACCGGCCCAAGCGATCTTGAGTTGATTCCGCAACCTCTCGCTGGACGACTGTCCGTCCTGCGGGCGACCACCACCCGGTCCACCTCCAGGGCCACCCGGACCGCCTGGTCCGCCCGGCCCGCCCATGGGCAGATTCAGGGCGGGATAGGCAACAAGCGCTATCAATGCCACGACTGTTGCCAAGATCTGTACGCCGACATGCAGCCGAGAGTACTTTTCCAGCCATGCCACGGTTTCCCCGAGACCGTAGCCGGCCAGGCATGCCAACGGCCAATGAATGTTGAACGCGAGGAACCTGCTGCCAAAACCCATGGGAAATACGACGGCGAACCCTAGCATCGCACCGACCAGTCCCAAAGCAGGTCCGCGCCGCACGATCAACCACGGGAGCGCCAGGATGGCCAAAGGAACCAACAGCATTCCCAGATTCGCGCCGCCGCCGACACCGCCTAGAGTTATCTCGCCCCCCGTGCGGTTTTCAGGCAGGAAAGCCCGGTTTGCCCAAATGTGGGCCAACCATGGGCTGTACAGCATAACGGGGATCGAGGCCGCAAGAAGTCCGGCGAGGATCTTCTTTCTGCGCAACAGCGTATTGATTACTACGCGCGGGGGCAGAAAAAAGTCCCATCGGGTGCATGGTGCATGCCACGAGGTTGAGAACTCCGCAGGCGAGGAACCGCTCCTTCTCCAGCGCCAGAAGGGCAAGCGGGGCAAGGACCACGACGCCGGCGACTGCCTGGAAGGTTGCTTGGGTTGAAAAAAAGGCGTACGGACCGCAAAGAAGTACCACTCCGAACAACGCCGAGCGATCTCCCAGGATACTTCGCAGCCAGATCCAGGTGGTCAGCAAGCAGCCCAGGTAGAAGGTTGCGCTCACCAGCGTCATGTAGGTGCCCGTCGAGACGCCGAGGAGGTGGAAGAAATACCCGATCACATGGAGCGAAGGGGGATAAATATGGACCCGTCCTCCCGGCGCCATCTCCCAGAAAGCCCGGGTGGTAATGCCGCCCGCTTGGGAGAAACCTTCGATTACCGCCATGTGGTAGTAAGTGTCGATGAACACGGGGTATAGACGCCAGCTTGCAACCGTGGCCAGTGCCACGACGATCAATAGCGCGACCGCCGCATATGCGTAGACCGGCGATTGACGGTTTTCCGGCTCACTCGCAATGCTCATGTGGTGGAACTCCCATTGAGGACAAAGATACTTGCGCGGCTCAGCGCCAAACCGACAGAGCCGCGCGACAACGAGAAAAATAACGCAGTTGACGAGCATCCATGCCAGGATCAGGCTCGATAAAGCCAGCGCGTGTTCCGCATCGACGCCTCGCGAGGCGAAGAGGACGACAAAGGTCGCGTCCCGCGTGCCGATGCCGCTGATGCTGACGGGCAGCAGCGCCAGCACGGCCGCCACCGAGCTGCCAGCGGTGACATCGACCAATCGCAAAGAGAGCCCTAGCGCCTGGGAGCAGAAGTAGGCCGAGCCGAAATACGGCGCCAGGGCGGCCACCGTCGTTACTGCCATGATGATCCACCAACGGGCGCTGGCCGCGCGAAGGACCGTGGAGAAGAATCTCAAGAAGACAAGTGCCGCGCCGACCGTGAGGCCAATGGCGAGCAGCGTGGTAACAACAATGATTTTTCTGCCCGGCAGTGCCGGCAGGAAAAGAACGCTCCCCAGGGCAACAGCAAAGACCACCATGGCATCGAACACGCGGTCGAGCAACGAAGCGGCGACACCGGCGCTCCAGGGGACTCCACGCGCGGCTAAGAGCGGCGCTTTGGCCAGATCGCCAACCTTGCCGGGAGTGACCGCGCCGGCCAGCGAGCCGGCCGCATAAACTCCCATGCTATCGCTGAAGGAAAACGCATACCCGGTCGCGCGAAGAGTTCCTGCCAGCGGAACCCCTTAACGGCCAAGGCCGGAATGGATAGCGCGCAGGCGATGAAGAACCACGTCGGGCTTGCGCCGCTCAAGGCCGACCAGCACTTCTCCGGGCCAATCCGCCAGAGCATGACGCAAAGCAGGATCGGGCCACAAAGCCGGCACCATCGCAGCCAGGATCGCCGCCTTGCGGCAAGATTGCCACTCATTCATGCTTCTCCCGGCGAATCGCGGCAACCTGGTCTATAACCAACCCCATGAGGAAGACCATAATGCTCGAAACCGACATGATTACCGACGTCTGCGGCACAGCCCGGCCCGCAAGCAGGTTGGCGACCAGGAATACAATCGCCACGAGCAAGAACGCTCCGCTAACGGGTAAGAATACCTTGAGCGGCTCGAAAAGGGTCGTCAAGCGAACCATCAGCAACAACGTCTGGAAGCCATGGCGCACCTGGGACACGGAACTCGTGCCGACCCTTTTCTTGACAGTGATGGGCACCCACTTCACCGGACGGCCGCTCTTGAGCATGGCAAAGGTGCTGGTCGTCGAAAAAGAAAAGCCCGTCGGCATAAGATGCAGATACCGCAGGATCACGTCACGTCGGAACGCGCGAAGTCCAGAATTCACATCGGGGATGCGCATGCCCGCCAAAAAGTTGGCAAATGTCGCGAGGATGAACTTTCCCGGCCGCCGCACCGCAGGGGCATACGAGCATTGAGATCGGGTTCCCACGACCATATCGTGGGAACCGATCTCGTCAACAAGCCGCTCCACATCCTCAACAGAGTGTTGTCCATCGCCGTCAAAGCAGACCACGATACCGCCGCGGGCGTGCCGGCACCCGGTCTTGAGGCTCGCGCCGTAGCCCTTGTTCCACTCGTGACGAATCACCCGCGCCCCCGCCGATGCAGCCAATTCACCCGTGTTGTCGGTCGAACCGTCGTCAATGACGAGGACCTCGTACTGCGGGTATCGTTCGACAAGGTCGCGGACAACGCCGGCAATCGCGCCCGCTTCGTTCAAGGCGGGCACGACTACGGTCACGGCGTAGCGAGACTTTCGACGGTTTGGAGATCGACGTTTTGACTCGCTCGCCTGGGAGTGCTTTTCCATGGCGATGTGTCGCGATCCCATAACGTCCATACGTCCTCCTTGGCAGTGAAGCCGGTAGCGAGGTTCCATGAAACAGGGAAGGGCAATGACAATCGGCAAAAAAAGGAAACTATTGGTCGTTTTCGAGCGGGCGAGGAGGGCCATCCGTCGGTCCGCCGGGCCCGGGACCATCTTCCCCGGGACCGCCGGGCCCACCCTGGCCAGGCCCACCCTGGCCAGGCCCACCAGGCCCACCAGGCCCACCGGGTCCACCCCGCCCAGGGCCTCCCGGACCACCGGGCCCGCCAGGACCAAAACCGGGGCCCTGCGAGAACTTGAATTCCTTGCCAATCATCGTGCTCCACTGAAGCAGTTGATCGTCGTCGAGCACTGCCAGGGCCGACTTCATCGTCGCTTCTCTCTGCTGTTGCATTTTGGCGAAGGCCGCCTTGCGCCTGGGCGTCGGTCTGATTGGGATTGAACCTGGCTGGGCGCTGCCGGCGGGAATCGTCGATAACCTTCTTGACCTGTGCTTGCTGGTCGTCGCTAAGTTTGAGCTTGGCAACGACTTCCTCGCGGGTCAACGCCTGCACACCTTCTCGCTGCAACTGCAGTTGTTTCAGGCGCTCCAATTGTTTGGCATCGAGGATCTTGGCAACTTGCTCGTCGGCCTGCTTCGTCGTCTCCTCGGCTTTCTTGCGCATCGGTAAAACGCTGCCGGCGTTCTTCCTCGCTCAGGTCTTGCATCTGGCGAAAGTCTCCGAACGCCGCCCGCATCTGCTCTTGGGTCTTGCGCTGGAGGTCGTTGACTTCCGTTTTCTGGTCGTCGCTGAGCGCGAGTTCTTTCTGAACATCTGACATTCGCAGCAACGCCATCAGGCTGGAGCCGCCGGGGCCGCCAAAACCGGGGCCGCCGGGACCACCGGGGCCGGGACCACCTTGTCTGCCGGGCCCGCCTGGGCCGCCCGGCCCGTCTGGCCGCGGTCCATTTTGATCCTGGCCGGAAGCTACCGACACGATCAACACAACCATAAGGGTGCCCACCCCAAAACTACGTTGCAACATGAAACACCACCTTTCCGGAAAGTATCCAGGAACAAGCCAACCACTGGCTCGACCTTAGATGTAGAACGGGAAACGGACTTAACTATCTACAGTTCCGCGCACTTGGTTACGCCAAGACGCAAATCTCGGGCTTGGAGTTAATGGACAGCAGCCGACGCAGGGAGTGCGCCGGCTGCCGCCCGTCCAGGCGAGTTGGCTGGGAGTATATGGCACGAGGCTTGACGAAGAGGACCTCATGCCGTCTGCCTTCACCCGCCCTATGGGCCCAAAGGCGTTGGCTGGCCTTGGGGGATACAGGTTACGCCATCGGCCTTGCGAATCCGCTCAAAACGCCGGTTCGGATTCCTCGCCCAGCAGGTCAGAAACCCGCTTTTCAATGATCGGTTGCCGATTCTTCTCACGGTGAGTCGTGGCGTCGCTGAGTCGCTTAAGCTCCTCTTCAAAGCGTGTGATTTCCAGTTTGCGGCGCTGCTGGCGCGTCTCAAACTGTTTGGTCACCAGCTTTGTCAATTCTTCCTTGAGCGTGGTTCGCTGGTCGCCGGCCGCATTGCGATACTCCTGCGCCAAATCGCGTGTTTTCCGGTCCAATTCCATCTCCGCCCTGATGAGTTTTTCCATCTCGGGGTCGCTGCGCTCCATTCCCGGAACGCCCCGTCTAAACCCCCGAAATTGGGGGCCAAGCCGCTCCAGCCCATCGACTCCGGCGGGGGGACCGTTCCGACCGCCCCGTCCAGGGGGCGGGCCATCGGGTCCGTCAGGCCCGTTTTCACGGGGCGGCTGCCCGGGGTGCCGCTGAATGTTGCCTTGTGGTGGCGCGGGAGGGCCGAAATCATCGGACTGGCCTGCCTCCGGCCGACCGGGGGCCTTGCGCCCTGCGGTGCCGCGGGTGCTTTCGCTGCGGCGTTGGAATCGCTCGCCTTCGCTTTCTCGTCGGCAGCCCGCAAACCCACCGCCGCCAGCCCTATTAAGCTAGCCATCGCCAATTGGCTCACGATTCGCCGCCATCGGCAACGGGTGGAAAAATCAAACGTTTTCATGCAAAATCTTCTCCTTGGTGGTTCATGTCGCAACCATGCAAATCTGCCGGCTTCCAGGGTAATCGGGCAAAGGTCTGGCTCCCACGCCCCACTGATCCAGTAACGGAAACGGCCCGTCCCTTTCTACAGGCAGCAGGGCCAAATGTAGAATCGGTGATGCATTTTCCGTATCATAGGGTTATGGAACCTCGCGCGGAGAATACGAGTGCGCTTGCCGCCGGATTGGGACCTCGGTTGCAATGCGGCGATCAGCAGGCCCTGGCAGCGCTGTTTTCCGAGCATCACGATCGTCTCCGGCGGATGGTCAGTCTCCGCATGGATCGGCGACTCGTGGGCCGCGTGGATGCCGACGACGTACTACAGGAGGCCTACGTATCCGCCACGGAGCGATTGCGACATTATGCAAGCGACTCGAAGTTTTCCCCTTTCGTCTGGCTGCGGATGATCGTCCTGCAAACGTTGACCGATCTGCATCGTCACCACCTCGGCCAGCAGATGCGCGACGCCTACCGCGAAGTCGACCTGCGCGACCAGCAATTCCCGGCGTCCACGTCAGCCTCGCTGGCAGAACTGCTGATCGGCGACCTGACGTCGCCCAGCCAGGCGGCGGTTCGGGCTGAGACGCTGGAGCAGGTGGAGCAGGTCATCGCCGCCATGGATTCACTGGACCGCGAGGTCTTGATGATGCGGCACTTCGAGGAGTTGAGCAACAGCGAAATCGCCGAAATCATCGGCATCCAGCAAAAGGCCGCCAGCATCCGCTATTTCCGCGCGCTGAAACGACTGCGGTTCATCCTCTCGCAAACGCCCAGCCTGCTGGAAGGAGAGCGCCATGCCTGAAGCCAACGAAGCACTCGATCCACTGGAGGTCTTGGCAGCGGAATTCGTGGAACGGCAGCGCCGCGGCGAATCGCCCTCCGTGGCGGAATACGCCGCGCGGCATCCGGAACTGGCCGCGGAGATCGAAGAGGCCTTCCCAGCCATCGCCGTTATGGAACAGCTTAAGGCACACAAGGAGCAGCAAAGCGGTACCCGGGCTTCGCTGGGCGGAGTGGGGCTGGAGCGCCTCGGCGACTTCCGCATCGTCGGCGAGATCGGCCGCGGCGGCATGGGAATCGTCTACGAGGCATTCCAGGAATCGCTTGGCCGCCGTGTGGCCGTAAAGGTCCTGCCCCGACAATCGCTCTTGGAACCTCAGCAACTTCGTCGATTCCAGCGAGAGGCCCAGACCGCCGCCCGATTGCACCATACCAATATCGTTCCTGTTTTCGGAGTGGGCGAGCACGACGGTTTCCATTTCATCGTTATGCAACTCATCGACGGAGCGGGTTTGGACGACGTGCTCCAACAGATTCGACGGACCGGCGACCGAATCCTGCCGGAAGCCAACGTCGACGATCGGTTGTCCTCGCGGCCAAGCGCCGACCCCTTCGCGCAAACTCCCGCAGCGGACGATACGCCGTCGGGCCAAGCGAGCGCCGGTCGTGAACCGTTCGCCATGCCCCGTTCCCGCCGCGCGGGCGAGGTCTCGCGTCTGGCATTGGCCATCCTGCAAGGGCGATTCGGACAATCCCGCGGATTCGATGCCAACCATTCCGAACCGGCCGCATCTGGACCCATCTCCGCGGCGTGTGCCGCCCATGGTCCGCTCTCGCCCGCTTCGGCGGCAACCGAGGAGTTCAACGCCAACGGTGATGGGAGACCGGAAGAAGAAAGTCGGCCGACACTGCTCGCTCCCACGGACTTCCCGACGAACGGCACCATGGCCCGGCTCGGACCGCCTCACTGGCGGAGCACGGCGACCATCGGCCAGCAAGTGGCGGAGGCTCTGCATTACGCCCATTCCCACCATACTCTGCACCGCGACATCAAGCCCGCCAACCTGCTCCTGGACTCGCAGGGCGTGGCTTGGGTCACCGATTTCGGGCTGGCCAAGGCGATGGAGCACGACCACCTAACGCAAACCGGCGGCGTGGTCGGCACGTTGCGCTATACGGCGCCCGAGCAATTCTCCGGCCAGACCGACGCCCGCAGCGATATCTACAGCCTCGGCCTGACACTCTACGAACTGCTGACCCTGCGGCCCGCGTTCGACGCCAACAGCCGCAACGGCCTGATCGCCAAGATCACGACTGGCGAGCCGCCGGCCCCGCGCAAGCTCAATCCGGCGATTCCCCGCGATCTGGAAACGATCATCATTAAGGCGATGGCCCGGGAGCCGCGAGACCGCTACGCCACGGCTGGAGAGATGGCGCGGGACCTGGAGTGCTTTCTCGATGACCGCCCGATCCAGGCCCGCCGCGCATCGGCCGGCGAGCGATTGTGGCGGTGGGCGCGGCGGAACCGGGCCTTGGCAGCCCTGGCGGCATGCAGCCTTGTCTTGTTGGCGACTGTGGCCATCGTGGCCAGCGCGGGCTACATCCGCACGTCCCAGGCCAGCGACCAAGAGAAAATCCAGCGCAAGAAGGCCGAAGAAACGTCGGCACTGGCGGTCGATGCTCTCGACAGCATCTTTCGCCAGTTCGCCCCCGACCGCTCCGCTCCGGTTTCCGCCTCGCTGCGGGTCAGCAGCACGGACGATCCGATCATCGTGCCGGTGCAGCCGGTGCTCTCGAAGGAGACAGCCGCCATCCTGGAGCACATGCTGAAGTTCTATGATCGACTGGCCGACCAGGGAGGCGACGATGCCCGGTTGCGCCGCAAGGTGGCCGAGGCCAATCGCCGTGTCGGCGACATACGCCAGCGATTAGGGCAGTATGCCGAGTCCAAGGCCGCGTACCTCCGGGCGATCGATGTATACGACCGCCTGGCCAAGTCGACGCCGCAAGAGGCCGGCCTTCGGGCCGAAATCGCGCGCATCCAAAATGAGTTGGGCAGCGTCTTCGATGCAATGAACGAGCCGGAGGCCGGCCGGCAGGCGCACTTGGACGCACTGGACACTCTCCGCCCCGCCCCGGCGGATACGGCGGCGCCGGCGGAAGCGGCCGCTTCTCCTGAATGCCGGTATGAGTTGGCGCGGACGTATTACTATCTCGGCAGGCGGCCAGTCATTGGCCGCCCGCCGCCTCGCCATTTTGTGGTGGACACTCGGCCCCGGCCTCGTGCGCCGTTTCCCTTGATCCCGATTCACGAAGAGGACAAACGGCTGGACAAGGCAATTGCCCTCTGGCAGCAGCTTGACGACGACGATTCCGACTGGCCATCGCGCGGAGGCAACGTGCGCGACCACCACGGGCCCGGCGCCGCCCCCGCCGCCAGGTCCGCCGCCGGCGGGTCCCGGCGACCTGAAAGAGAAGGAAGCCTACCAGCAAAAGGCGGTGACGCTGTTGGAACAACTCGTCGCTGAGCATCCCAAAGTGCCCGATTATCAACACTGGCTGGCGCGTTGCTGGCGCGAGATGTCCTCTCTGCCGGGCAGCGAAGACGGAAACGCGCAAGCAGACTATTTGAACAAGGCCACGCAGATTCTCGAAAAACTCGTGAGCCAGTACCCCGACGTGGCAGACTACCGTTACGACCTCAGCGAAACTTACGCCATGCGCGGCGATTGCGGGTTCGCGGCGCCGGCCAGCGCGGAATCCGACATCGGGCAGCGCTCGTCCGACATGCTGCAAAAAGCCTTGGGTCTGGCCGAGCAGCTAGTCGCCGAGCATCCGAACATTCCCGAATACGCCGTATCGCTGGTTAATATTCGCTTGCGGCTGAATCCCGAATTGCAAATGAGCGACCCGGCTCGGGCGGAGGCCAATCTCCGTAAAGCCCTTGAGATACAGGCGCCGCTCGCGCGCCGCTTCCGCCAGAACCCGTCCTACCACTTCCTGCTGGCGGTGATTCAAGAGTCGTTGGGCGAGTTGTTGCGGGCGGATGGCCGCTGGTCCGAGGCCCGGACCGCGATCGAGGAGGCTATCGCGTCGTTCCAAGAGGTATTGCGACTCGACGCGAAGGCTGCACCCTTGCGCGGCCTGATTGCCGAGAAGTACGCCAGCCTGGCCGAGGTCCTGCGCCGTGCCGGCGACGACCGCGGCGCCGAGGAAGCGACGCAACACGCTCGCGAGCTCCGCAGCCAGCGGTAGGGCGGGACCGGCCGACCAGGCTCGGGGCGCCCGCCGACGGGTCGGCAGGCGCAGGCCCACCATCATAGGCCCTTCTGCTGATGATGGTGGGCCTGCGCCTGCTGCGCAGTCTCATCCCATTACGAATCATTTCTCACGACCACCTGACTGTCATCGGCCAGCTTCGCGGTTGACTCTCTCGGACCGCTGAACCGCCGGATCACGCAGAAGAACACCGGCGTGAGAAAGATGCCGAAGAACGTCACCCCGATCATGCCGGCGAAAACGGCCGTGCCCAGCGTGCGGCGCATCTCGGCGCCCGCCCCATGGGCAATCACCAGGGGAAACACGCCGAGAATGAAAGCGAACGACGTCATGAGGATCGGCCGCAGACGCACGCGTGCCGCCTCCACAGCCGCTTCGAACCGCGTCGCCCCCTCTTCCTGCCGATCGCGGGCGAACTCGACGATCAAGATCGCATTTTTGGCGGCCAGCCCCACCAACACCACGAAGCCCACCTGCACGAAGATGTTCACGTCCATCCGCGCCAAGGCAACGCCTCCCAACGCGCTGAACAGGCACATGGGCACGACCAGGATCACCGCCAACGGCAGCGACCAGCTCTCGTACAGCCCAGCGAGAACGAAAAAGACCAGCACCACCCCCAGGGCAAAGGCGCTGAACGGGTTCTGCTGCAAATCCCGGAACTGCTCGATCTGGCTAGACTGCTTCTGCAAGTAGCTCAACTCGGTCCACTCGGTTGTCGTGTGCAGCTTCTGCGACAGCTTTTCCATTGTCTCCAGGACCTCGCCCGTGCTCACCCCCGGCCGCGCGGAGCCACTGATGGCAGCCGCAGGAAACATGTTGTACCGGGCGATCTGCACTGGCCCGGTCGACTCACGGACCTCGGCCACCGCCCCCAACGGCACCATATCGTCCTCGGCATTGCGGACCTTGAATTGCTTGACGGTCTCCTCATCCGTGCGGAAGGGGGCATCGGCCTGGATGTTAACTTGCCAGGTACGACCGAAGCGGTTGAAATCGTTGACATAGAAGCTACCCATGTAGGCCTGCAGCACGTCAAAGACGTCGTTCAACTGCACTCCCATCGATTTCACCTTCGTTCGGTCCACGTCCACGAAGAGCTGCGGTGTGCGGGCGCGGAAGCCCGAAAAAAGTCCGACCAGGCCCGGCTGCCGGTTGCCCTGGACGGCCAACTCGTCGGCTCGGGCCTGAAGGGCGTCGTAGTCGACGTCGCCCGCTGCCTCCACCATAAGTTTAAAGCCGCCGGCGCTGCCCAACCCGTCCACGGCTGGCGCCCCGAAGACGTTGATGCGGGCTTCCGGGACCTCGCGGCGAAACCGCCGGCGGAGTTCGGCGGCAACCGCGTCGTCGCGAAGCGCCGGGTCCCGCCTTTCATGGAACGGCTTGAGAGGAAGGAACGCGGAGCCGAGGTTCGAACTGACGGCGTTGAGGATGAACGACCGGCCGCGATTGGTAAGGGAATGGGCGACGCCGGGCGTATGCAGGGCGATCCGCTCGACCTTGTCCATGACCTCCACCGTGCGTTCCATCGAAGCCGAGTCGGGCAATTGGACGTTGACCACCAGCCGGCCCTTGTCCTGAGTGGGAATGAACCCGGCGGGAACGCGGGTGAAGCCGAATCCCGTCAGGACAATCAGGCCGACATAGATCACGAGCACGATCGCGCTAAAGCGGAGGCACCCGCCCACGCCCTTGGCATAGGCCCGTGTCGCCCCATTGAAGACCCAGTTGAAGCCGCGAAATAAATCGCCCAGGAGCCAGTTGACGGGCCGGATCACAACCCGCCCGATCGCCCCACCGACGACCGCGCCGGGAAGGAAGAGGACGAGAGTCGCCCCCCATCCCGCCAGCGTCTCTTTGATGCCGCCTGGCACGGCCTCCCCGCCGTCGCCTGCGGCGACCGGGAGACCCAAATGCGGGCCGAGGATCGGCGCCAGCAGCCACACCGTCGCAAGCCCGCCCAGCAGGCCGAAGAACCACCAGGGCAGGGCTTCCTTGCCCTGTTCGCCGTGCTCGCCTGGCTTGCGCTTGGCGAAGATCCAAGCCGCCCGGGCCGGCGTCATGGTCATGGCGTTGACGGCGGAAATGAGCATCGATACCGCGATGGTCAGTGCGAACTGTCGGAAGAACTGGCCGGTGATGCCGCCCAGGAAAGCGCTGGGCAGCAGCACGGAACTGAGCACCAGCGTGATGGCCATGATCGGCCCAGTGATCTCGTCCATCGCGTTGATTGTGGCTTCGCGGACCGGCACGCCCTTGTCCAGCCAACGCTCGATATTCTCCAGTACAACGATGGCGTCGTCCACGACGATGCCGATGGCCAGAACCAACCCGAACAGGGTCAGGTTGTTGAGCGAGAAACCCAGCAGCTTCATCACGGCGAAGGTGCCGACGAGCGATACGGCCACGTCGATTACAGGCAGGAGCAATGATTTCCAGTCCTGCAGGAACACAAGGACGACGATGGCGACGAGGATCACCGCGTCGCGGAGCGTGTGGAAGACCTCGGCCACGGATTCGCGGACGAAAGGCGTCGTGTCGTAGGCGGTGGCGAAACGCAGGCCCTTGGGAAAGCCTCTCTCCAGTTCCCGCAGGCGGTCCTTGATGCGGTCGGCCACTTCCAGGGCATTCGAGCCCGGCAACTGGAAGATGGCCAGCCCCGCCGCCGGCTTGCCGTCCAACGTCATGGTATAGTCCTGGTTCTTGGCTCCCAATTCGATCCGCGCCACGTCCTTGAGATAGACGACTTCCCCGGCGTCGCCATTCTTGAGGATGATGTCGCCAAACTGCTCGGA
Source organism: uncultured Planctomycetia bacterium (assembly GCA_963709175.1). GTDB lineage: Bacteria > Planctomycetota > Planctomycetia > Pirellulales > Thermoguttaceae > JANXQG01. The sequence continues at coordinate 708,989 of CAVPVK010000012.1, read as the reverse complement.
CTCGGTCAACCGGCCGAGGGTGTTCATCGTGTACTGGAAGTCCTGGCCTTGGGGGACCGGCGGTTGGCCAGTCTGGCCGGCCGCCACTTGAACATTCTGCTCGCGGAGGACGCGAATTGCGTCGCCGGCGGTCAGGTTCCGCGCCTGGAGCTTGTTGGGATCGAGCCACACCCGCATGCTGTAATCTTGCCCGCCGAATTGGAAAACGTCCCCCACGCCGTCGATGCGGGCCAAGGCGTCCTGGAGGCGGATCGTCGCAAAGTTGCTGAGGTAGAGCTGGTCGTAATAGGGCTGGCCTGTGTCGGGGTTGACCTCGGAATACAGATTGACGATCAAGAGTATGTCCGGCGAACGCTTCCGCACGGTCACGCCAATGGCCTTGACCATGTCGGGCAGCGTCGGTTGGGCGATGGCCACGCGGTTTTGCACGAGCACTTGGGCCATGTTCGAGTCGGTGCCGACGGCGAAGGTCACGTCGAGAACATAAGAGCCGTCGTTGTTGCTCTGCGACGACATGTACAGCATTTTTTCCACGCCGTTGACTTGTTGCTCGATGGGCGCGGCCACGGTGTCGGCGATGATCTGGGCGTTGGCGCCGGGATAGTTGGTCGTCACGCGGACCGTTGGCGGCGTGATGTCCGGGTACTGCGCAATGGGCAGGAGGACCGCGGCGATCGCCCCCATCAAGAGGATAACCAGCGAGATCACCCAGGCCAGCACCGGGCGGTCGATGAAGAAACGGACTAACATGAGAAGCCTCTAGAAGAATCAGAAATCTCAAGTCTCAAATCTCAAATCCGTGTTTGGATCATTCGGATTTTGAGATTTGAATTTGTTTGGGATTTCGAGATTCGGATTTCGGAATTGCCGTCCTGGGCATTTCCACGATTTGCGGCTCGACGGTAATTCCCGGCCGGACTGCCTGCAGGCCGTTGACGATCACCTGGTCGCCGGGGTTGAGGCCGTTCTCGATTTCCCGCAAGCCGTCGTGCAACAATCCCAGGCGAATAGGGCGGGAGACCACCTCGTTCTTCTTGTTGACAACATAAAGGACCTTTTGGCCCTGGTCGGTGTCGACGGCACGGTCGCTGACCAGCAATGCCCGGTGCGGCGCGCTAACCGGTATCCGGACTCGGGCAAAAAGGCCGGGCACGAGCACCTCGTCCGGGTTCGGAAACGTGCCCCTCAGGCGGAGCGTGCCGGTTTTCGGATTGACCTGGTTATCGATGAAGTCGATCGTGCCGGCGTGCGGAAAACCGTCCTCATTGACCAGGGCCAGCGTCACCGGCATGGCGAATTTGCCGCCCGATTTGGCCTTATCCACGCGAATCAACTGGCGGATGCGCAACACACTGCGCTCATCGACGTCGAAGTAGGCGTACATCGGGTCGACCGAGACGATCGTCGTCAACAGGGTGACGTTGGCCTGGTCGGACGACTGGATCAGGTTGCCCACCGTGACCATATAGCGGCTGACGCGTCCGCTGACCGGCGCCACGATCCGCGTGAAATCCAGGTTGAGCTCCGCCGTTTTCATAACCGCTTCCGCAACGTTGACAGCCGCTGCCGCCTCGTCGCAGCCGTCTTTGGCGGAGTCGTAGTCCGACTGGGCTATGGCCTTCGACGGCAGGAGCGTGCCCGCCCGCTTGAAATCTGCCAGGGCCCGGGTCAGATGCGCCTGGGCTGATTTCACGGCGGCCAGGCAGCGCTCGTATTCGGCCTCATAAGGCCGCGGGTCGAGTTCGAAAAGGATTTCGCCTTTCTTGACCAGGGCCCCTTCCTTGAAATTGACCTTTTTGAGATAACCCCAAACGCGGGCCCGCACTTCAACAGAATCGACCGCGGCGATGCGGGCCGTGAAGTCGGCATAATCGGTGACTTCACGTTCAACGGGATAACTGACGGGCGCGATAATCGGATCTGCCGGCGGTTCCGCGGGCGCTTTCGTACAGCCCGACAATGCGGCGATACCGCAGCCGAGCAGTAGCAAGTAGCCGGCGAACAGGTTTGACGCGTAACGCATGCGAATTTGTCTGGTTTTTCGGACGTAGTAAATATCGCTATTATACTTTACGGGGAGGCTAGGGTTCGATGCGCATCGTCTGGCTGAGCGTCACTGGGCCCAAAAGGCCCGACTCCTGCAAGGGATCGCCCTTTTTCCAGAGCTTCCAGGAACCGAACGTATAACGGCCCGTCGGGCTGGGTTTGCCCTTCCCGACCCAATCCGGCCATCGCTTCAAGGTGCCGTCGGGGTTTCGGTCGCAGTCTTCCGGCAACTGCTCATCACCGATCTGGCGATTGATCCAGAGATTGACGACCTTCACCTCCAGGAGGTTCTCGCCTGGCCTGATCGCCGCGGTCGCGTCGAGGCGATAGGGCGCCTTCCAGGCAATGCCGAGGTCCTGGCCGTTGACCTTCACTTCCGCCATGACCGCCACCTTGCCCAGTTCGATGTACCAACGCGCGTGGGGCAGCTTTGTTTCTTCGGGGCGAACTTTGAAGGTCGTCCGATAGACGGCGGCCCCGGAATAATACTTGATACCCGGCTCGCGCCGCTTGCTCCAATCTCCAAGGCTCTCGAACGTGACTTTGGCCGGCCCGCCCCATTGGGGATCGAAGGCGACTTCCCAGGGTCCGCCGATCGTTCGTGGCGCGGCCAGGTTGCGGCAATCGAAGTTGCGGCTCCGACCGTCGGCGGTTTGCAGGTCGCAGGAACACGGCTCTGTGAGCTCGTTCCGCATGCGGGCGAACGGGTATGGAACCTGCACGCCCGCCGGTACGCGAAATCCAAATCTAAGAGACACGATCTGACGGGCCGGATCGGGTGGGCGGCGGAACACCACGAACACCGATTCCGAGGGCCCCAGCCGCAGCCGCAGCATCGTGCAGCCGTCTTTTTCTTCATACTGCAGGAACGGCATGATTCGGCCCGTTTCGGGATACCACAGTTCCGGCTGCTTGCCCGCCACGCGGAACGAACAACCCGCTTCCAAGGTTTCCGCCGCGCCGTTGGCGACAAAGTAGACCTCTGCATCACCAATGCGGCGATGGATATGGCGCAACGGACGATCGGCGCGGAAATCCGGCGGAAGGCCATCTTTGGCCAACCAGTCGTAAAGGGCCGTCATCGGCGGGTAGACCTCCGCCGCCATAGGCGCCGCCTCGATTTCGCCCCAAGGAGCCATTCCCAGCGGCCCAAGGTCCATGGCCGTGAACCAACCGGGCAGGGCCTTCGTGGCGGTACTCCAGCCGTGGCCCGGCTTCCTCGAGGCCTGCCAGGACCCGTCCGTCGAGACCTCGACAGTGCGGCCATCGCCCAGTTTGATCGAGAGCCGAGCAATCAGGCCGGCCGGGTTAGGAGTGTCGGTGGTGTTCGTGGCATCGACGGCGATCAGGTTCTCGCCCGGCTTCAACTCCGGTTTGACATTCATAACGAAGCCTCGATGGAAATCCTCGCCCGAGCCGACGCGGCGGCCATTGATGTAGCAGATGAATTCGTTGTCCGCCGTCATCACCAACTGGGCAGAGGCGACGCGGCTGCCGGGCTCCAGCTTGACGACACGGCGGAAATACCGCTTGCCGGGCGGAGCCGACGCCGCCGGATTGCCTTCCGGGTACCAGATCCAACGGGCCGCGCCGAAATCGGGCAGCACATTGGTTGGCGGCTCCGTTTTCGGGCTTAACGGGCCGCCCCAAAGGATCCGGCCTTTTCCCACCGCGCGTTCGGTCACTGTGGCCGGCGCGGTATTCCCGCCCCACACTTCGGCAGCCAGCGCGTGTACCTGTACATCGCAGGCCGGGTAATCCGTCAGCCCGGGCGCCTTTTGCGGAGGGCAGGGGGCTACGACCGTCGCGCCCGCCGTTAACAGATCCTTGATCTTGCCCAACAAGGCGGGCGTCATCGTCTCCACCTGAGGCAGGACTAGCACGCGGTAGCTCATGCCGTCGGGCAGCACGATGCGGCCGTCCTTGACGCTCATGCGGGTGAGCAGGGCCTCGGGCGTACAGCCGTCGAAGTTGTAGCCGCCGCGGACGTACGGTTCGATCATCGCCGTGGACGGCGGCGCGAAGCGCCGCGGCGCGCCTTCGGGCTGTAGGTAACAGACGTCGGCCACGAATCGCCCTTGCTGCAACAGATACTGGCAGCGGGCCAGGTATTCGTGCCAGGCCCGCGATTGCTCCCACCACGTCTCGGTCCGCTCGTAGTGCAGTCCCCAGGGTCCCATCGACATGCCCGGCGCGGGCGGGGTTTGCCCAGGGCTGCATGGCATAGCGATGGAAGACGAAACGGTTGATTCCTTCGCAGAAGGCCCAATCGCCCAGGTCCTTGATCAAGGCCGGGTGCCCGAGCCACCGTTCGCCGTCGGTAGCAGTGAACGCCTCCGCACCGAGGATCGGCTTGCCGTAGACATGGGCCGCGGAGGACATTTCTGTGCAGCTATAGGCCGCGCCGAACTTGGCCCACGACCAGAACTCGGCCATCGGCTCGTCGGCCTGACCGGCGTAGGTCATCTCGTCGCAAGGCACGCCATCGTAGGCCTCGATCGAAAGCCGCAGGCCCTGGCGGTTGGCCAGGGCGCGGATATGTCCGGCGTAGTTCTCGACGAGCATGTCGGAAACCGTCTGCCGCAGGTCCCAGAGGAACCGCTCGGAGACCTGCAAACTATCGACCACGCGGCCGGTGAATACCGGCAGCAGGGGCAGCAGATCGTAGCCTCGCCGCCTTTGGAACTCCTGGCGCATGAGCGGCGTCCAGTTCTGCGAGCCAACCTCCCAACTATCGATGTGCGTCGAGACCAGGACTTTGCCCTTGCCGGCCAGAGATCGGTTCTCGTCAATGAGACGGCCCATCAAGGCGTTGAAATGCACTTCTGCGGCGGCCTTGCTGAGCTTATCGCATTCCAAGCCGCGGCCCGACTCCGGGGCAGGGTGGTTGTCCACATTGGTTGTAGTGTGCCCGAACCGCACAATGAGCCATTTGCCTGGGGGCACCTCCCAGGCGAGACGGCTGCCAGCATCCATCTTGCCGGTGAGGTCGATGATGCGGACGCGGTCGATGACCGACCCTGCCGGTGCCGCGGCGAAAGCGGCCCGTTGCGGCGGAAAATGCTCAGGCGTGACCGACGACTTACCTTGGATGCCCGTGAGGCGAAACGTGCCCTCGGGATCCGGCATGGCCAGCACGGCGATATCGCGGTAGAAGTTCCGGACCGACTGCGGTTGGGGCAGGGCCTCGCTGAAGTGTTTGGGGCCGGTGACGCGCGTCTCCGTCCAGACGACGCGTTGCATCGATAGTTCCGGGGTGACCCATGGGCCGCCGCTGCCACACCAGCCGGCATCGTTATTCATGTTGATCTCGAGGCCGAGGCGGTCGGCCTCCTGGCAGGCGTGCTGGAAAAGCTTGCGCCAGAGCGGACCGGCAAAATCGGCCGGCCCCTTGGGTGCCCCTTGATCCACTTCCATATAGAGCACGCCGCCAATGCCGACCCGTTGCAGAGCCTCGAAATCGGCGGTGATGCCTTCCCGGGTGATATTGCCGCTCAAGGGGAACCAGTAGACCCACGGCCGGGCCGATTGAGGCGGCCGGACAAAACCCTCGGCCAGATCACTTGCGGCACAAGCCGCGCTGGCCAGCGACACAGCGCCTAATACTGCGAGAAGAATTCGCTTCATAGATGTATCCTCCCAGGTTTAGCAGACATGACTGCCAGTCGGAGTTCCGGCTTTCGCCGGCGTTTTGCTTGCAGTCCCGGCTTTCGACGGAATTCCGGCGAAAGCCGGAACTACAACGGTGTGTTTCCACCGCCGCAGACTATAACGCAAGACAACGGCGGATGCAAGTTGCCGCGCGACTCGACGGCCACAACGGAATAGATGGAAAAACCCGAAAAGACATTCTGGTCCAGGTGACCAATCTCCTGAGCGAGTGGTTTGGCGCATAAGACGTAGGAGTTGTGCTATCAATCGTGTTTTTGCCGCATTGCTCGGCAGCGACGATGACAAGACGCCAGGCGATTGCCGAAAAGAGGACCGCCCAAACCTGCCGATCAAGTGACTACATTGCGCTGGCGAATCCCCGGATCGTCGCGACCGAGTATCCGGGAATGAAGGGAATGGCGAGGTCGGAATGGCTGTCGAAGATCCATCGGGAGAGATTGCGCTACGACGCATCTCCGAAGGTGTAGTCGCAACGGTGCTGGGCGGAATTATCCTGTGGTTGGTGACGGGCACCACGCAAAAGCCTGCTCCCACGACCGAGAGGATGGCAGTTGCCATACCTCCGACCACCTCGCCGCCAGCGCCTCCCGTCGGCCCCTCGCTCACCATAGCAACGACAAGCTCAACACCACCGTCCGCTCCCACTATCGAGAGGATGGCAGTCGAACTACCTCCAACTATTCCGCCCACAACCACAGCGATCAGCGTCCCGCCCACCGCATCAAGCTCGGCGCTCCGGCCTGCCCGTACAACCGAGAGGATGGCGGTCGAGGCAAACGTAGCCACCCAGCCCACGGCCGTCCCCATCAACGCCTCGCTCGCGCTATCAACGACAAGCGGAGTCCCTCCGTCACCAGCAGGTATGAGCTTGTCGATCCCCGCTGCCACGACACCACCGGTCGTTTCCGTACGTCCGCAGAACGGACAGATGTTCTCCCAGCCTGTCCCCACCGAAACCGTCTTGTTATACGAGAACTTCTCGCACTACAGAGCAGGGGACGCAGCAGGCTGGGGTCCGGACACCATGATCATGGCGGGCCTGGATCGCCGTAAATGGCTTGCTTCGAATGCCGATGGGCCGCATACGGTCGGTCGTAGGATCATGCTGCCAAGCAGGTTCTATTTCCAGTGCCGGTACTCCGCCTATATGCCGGAAATCACCCGAGGCGCTGCTGGCTGGTGGAAGGAGCCGGTTTCCACAAGGCTGGTGTTCCTGAACAGGCAAGGGGCCAAGTATTCGATCCAGTGGGTGATTACCTACGGAAACGAGCCAACCGTGCTTAATCCGCTCGGAACTCCGTTGCTGAGCGCCAAGAAGTATTTTCACAATATCACTTTGCCTGACGGGTCTACCAGCGAGATTGGCATTGTTCAACCGACCGGCGTGCTGCGAATCGACTGGAACAGCAACGTCGTCAACGTTCTTATGGACGGTCAGGTCGCCGCCATCGGAACCGTGAGGCCAATGGGCGAACTGGTTGGATTCGAGATCGATGTAGTCAGGGCCAAGAACGGTTCACTGTTCTTCACGGACTTCAAAATCGCTCGTTAGTACTGTCGCCCTAATTGCTCTCGAGGGACGAACAACCATGTGTCGCACTTCGTCGGGAGATTGTGAAATGACCCGACGACAGGCAACTATTGGACAATTTCATGGGGTTACTCGCACTACGACGGGGCTGCAACGTGTTCTACTGTCGGGGATGGTCAACCTCCGCCACTCTTTACGCGATTCCAGTCGTATTTCGTTTTTCCGTCCTTGTCCAGTAGTAGTAGGCGATTCTCGGTTAGTTCCAGAATCGGCTCGTCTACGTGATCGCCCATCACGTTGAGGATCACCTTGACCTGCGCTTCCGGCTCGCCGCTGATGGTCTGCTTCTTCAGGTGCCCGCCCTGAAGCGACCATTTCATGTTGAATTTCAAGCGCGGCGCCGATAACGCCGCCCGCCAGCCGGTCAGTTCCACGATCATGGTGCCGGTGCCGTCCGCGTTCAAGGTCATGGTCCGCTTGCCTTGATATTCGTCGCCCCAGGTGCCCACGACCAGTTCGCGGTTCCGGGCGTCGGGATCGACCGGCGTCCGGCTCATCTGCAGTGCGAATTTGTCCGACGCCGATCGATTCCAAAGGACTATGCCCGTCAAGCAGCCAATCAAGATAACGGCTATCGCCAGGACGATCGGCCAGCGCCGGCGGCGTGGCTTTTGTGGCAGGAGAGGTTCGGTCGTGTCCATCAGTGTTTTATTTGGCCTTCTTGTTATTGAGAACAAACCCCGTTATTCTACACGGGACGTAAGCCGTCGGCAGCAAGTCCCCCATGACCAGCATCGGAGGAATGGCATGAGCAATCCCGTAAGACCAGGCCAACCCGTCAGCGCGAGGACAAGGCATCGGCCTCGCTTTGTGCCTCTCCTCTGCGCGGGTTTGTTCGCAGCATGCCCTTGCAGTGGGCTCCGTAGCGAGACGCCCAAGTTGTCGGAAATTCGCTCGGCCGCAGTGATCTCTTTGGATGGCCGCAACTGGTTGCTTGCCCCCGATCCGCGCAACGTTGGCCGCGAAATGCGGTGGTGGGAAAAACCCGTCGCCGAGGCGAAGGCCGCACGAGTGCCTGGCATTCTCCAGGAAGCCTTCCCCCGGTATCACGGCGTGGCCTGGTATTGGCTTGAGTTCACACCGCCCGCCAATCACCATGTCGGAGGCCGCTATCTGTTGCGGTTCTGGAACGTGGACTACCTGGCCGAGGTCAGGCTCAATGGCGTTGCTGTCGGGCGGCACGAGGGGGCGTGCGAGCCATTCGTGCTCGACGTGACCGATGCCGTCCAGCCACGAAAGGTCAACCGTCTTGCCGTGCGGGTGCTCAATCCGACGGCCGTACCGATCGACGGCATAACGTTGTCGGAAACCGCGCACACGGCCAAGTCGCCCGACGCCTGGATGCCCGGCCGCGGCGTTAATTGGGGCGGCATCACCGATTCCGTCGAATTGATCGTGGCCCCCGCGGTGCGCGTCGAAGACCTCTTCGTCCGGCCCGATCCGAGAACCGGCTGCATTCGCGTGCAAGCCAATCTCCGCAACGCGGGCGGCCCGGCGGTGGCGGCCCGCATCGTGATGGGCGTCGCTCCGGCGGTCGGCGGCGAGACCCTGGACGCCGCCACGATGGACCGCGAACTGCCGCCGGGCGATACACTGGTTGAGGGGGAACTCAAGGTTGCCAGCCCTCGTCCCTGGGAGTTGAGCGATCCCTACCTGTACCGCGTGACCGTGGGCGTGAATGTCGAGGCGACGCCTTCCTGCGACGAAAGTTCCACGCGCTGCGGCTTCCGCGATTTCCGCCTGGAACGCGGATACTTCCACCTCAATGGCCGGCGGCTTTTCCTCAAGAGTTCCCACTCCGGCTGCGAAACGCCCATCGGCGGCCCCGTGGCCCTCGATCGCGACATGCTTCGCCGCGACCTGCTGAACTGCAAGGTCATGGGCATGAATATGATCCGCTCTTTCACGGGTTTGGCGGCCCGCTACCAGATCGAACTGTGCGACGAGATCGGCCTTTTGATGTACCAGGAGAACTACGCGAGCTGGTTCATGGAGACGTCGCCCAAGATGGTCGAGCGGTTCAATCGTTCCGCTTTGGCGATGGTCAAGCGCGACCGCAACCATCCCAGCATCGTCATGTGGGGCCTGTTGAATGAGACCCCCAACGGCCCAGTCGTGCGACAGGCCCTTGCCGCCTTGCCCTTGGTCCGCAATCTGGATGACACTCGCATGGTAATGCTCAATAGCGGCGGTTGGGACGGAACGGGCAAGGCGTTTGCCAATCCCGGCGACGCGGATTGGCGGAGCGACCTTGCGGACCGGCACCCGTACCAGCCGTTGCCGCACGATGCGGGCGTGATCCACACGCTCCGGACGCTCAATGAAAGCGACAAGCCCTACTGGCTCTCCGAGTACGGCATGGGCAGCGCTGTCGATCTGGTTCGATTGACCCGTCACTACGAGCAACTGGGAGACACGACGTGCGAGGATGCCGTCATTTATCGCCGATTTCTGGACCAGTTCACGGCCGATTGGAACCGCTGGAACTTGAGCGACACCTTCGCCAATCCCGAGGATTATTTCCGTCAGTGCGTAGCGTGGATGGCCGGCCTTCGCAAGCTGGGCACCAACGCCATCCGCGCGAACCCCCACGTGATCGGCTACAGCGTCACCGGTACGCAGGACCAAGGCCTGACCGGCGAGGGTCTGACCGCCAACATCTTCCGCGAGCTGAAGCCGGGCGTGGTCGATGCCATGTTCGACGCCTTCGCTCCATTGCGCTGGTGCCTTTTCGTTGAGCCGGTGGAGGTCTATCGCGGACGCAAGGCAAGGATTGAAGCCGTGCTGGCCAACGAAGACTCGCTCGCGCCTGGCGAATATCCGGCCCGATTGCAGGTCGTCGGCCCACGAGGCGCGACCGTGTTTGACCGTATGATTATGGTTAAGATTGCCGATCGCAAAGGCACGGCGGAACCACCTTTCGCCTTGCCGGTCTTTGCCGGCGATGTGACGATCGATGGCCCGTCCGGGCAGTACCGCTTTCTGGCCACGTTTACCAAGGGCGCGGCGGCGAGCGGCGATGTGGAGTTTCATGTGGCCGACGCGGCGGAAATGCCTCCGGTGGACACCGAAGTCGTGCTCTGGGGCGACGACCCCGAACTGAGGGCCTGGCTCAACGCGCACGCCATCAAATCGGCTCCCTACGCGCCGCTGCAGCGCTCGCGCGAGGTGATCCTCGTGGGCAATCGTCACGCGCCGCAAGGCGCTGAGGCGTTCCGCCAGCTTGCCCGGCACATCGCCTGCGGCTCGAACGCGGTCTTTCTCGATCCCGAGGTCTTCAAGGACGGCGCGAACCCGACGCACTGGCTGCCGCTGGTCCACAAGGGTACTCGCTATCCGCTGGAGAATTGGCTCTATCACAAGGACGATTGGGCGAAAAATCATCCGATTTTCGCTGGTTTGCCCGCTGGATGCATCTTGGACCACACGGTTTATCGCGAGGTCTTGCCAACGACGGTCTGGGGCGGGCAGGATTTGCCGGCCGAGGTGGTAGCGGGCTCCATCAACACGGCGATCGGCTATAGTTCCGGCTTGACGGTCGCCGTGTACAGGCTCGGCGCCGGCCGCATCACGCTCAACACCTTGCGGATTCGCGACCACTTGGGCAGCGATCCGGTGGCGGAGCGGCTGTTGCGCAACATGCTGCGGCATGCAGCCGGCGGTACTCACCAGCCGCTTGCCGCTGTGCCCGTCAACTTCGAGGAACAACTGCGCTCAATCTATGGTTCGCCGTGATGGCAAGATCCCTGAAGCCGGAACCAATTTTTGTTCTTCCTGAGCGAATAGCCAGAAAGGAGGAAAAGCATGCAAGCACAGTTTTTCGTCGGTTGGGGCACTTTGTCGCTAATCAACGCTGGTTTGGCACAATCCAAGGGACGCAGCGGGCTGTTGTGGTGGTTGATCTCGCTGTTTCTTGGTCCCATCGCCACTTTTTTGATCGTTATCCTGCCGCGGGTTGCTTTGGGATTCGAGCAGAGAATCCCTTATTGACGATTTCTACTCTGCTTCGTTGAGTTGCTTTTGTACGACCAGGCCCAGGTTCCGCAGCTTCGAGCGGAGTGTATTGCGAGATATTCCCAGCAGATCCGCCGCTTCCACCTGGTTGCCTTTGACCTGCTCCAGCACAACGTTCAATACTACGCGGTCCACGGCCGCCTGTACGTGATAGTAGATGTTGCCGCGTCCGTCCTCCAGCAGCGACCGCGCCAGTCGGGCGACTTCCAACTCGCCGCCAAGCCCCGATGGAGCCTGTGCCGACGACGAAGTTTCGCGCAGCGGCATGGGCAGGCCTTCCGGCGTCACGATATCACCGGGCGTGTGAATCAGGGCGTGCTTGACCACGCTCTGCAACTCCCGCACGTTGCCGGGCCAATTATGCTGTTTGAGAAGCTGCATGGCCTCCGGCGACATCTCGTGCACGTGCCGATCGAACTGGCGATTCATGCGGCCAAGGAAATACTGAACCAGCAAGGGAATGTCGTCGATCCGCTCGCGGAGCGGCGGTATGCGGATCGTAAGCACGTTGAGGCGATAAAACAAGTCCTGGCGGAAGCGACCCGCCGCGGCGAGCGATTCCAGGTCCTGATTGGTGGCGGCAATCAGCCGGACGTCGGTGCGGATGGTGACGTTGCCGCCCACGCGCTCGAATTGCCCATCTTGCAGCAACCGCAGGAGCTTGGCTTGCGTGGCAACGGCCATGTCGCCCACTTCGTCCATGAAGATCGTCCCGCCGCTGGCCTGCTCGAACTTGCCGATACGGCGGCGATCGGCGCCGGTGAATGCACCTCGCTCGTGGCCAAATAGTTCGCTCTCCAGCAGCGGCTCGGGGATGGCCGCGCAATTGATTGCCAGCAGGGGGGCAAGATGGCGGCGGCTGTGCTGGTAAATGGCCCGCGCCACCATTTCCTTGCCCGTCCCACTCTCGCCAAGGATCAATACGGTGACGTCTTGCGGAGCGATGCGGCCGATCGACTTATAGAGTTCCTGCATGGGTGGGGAATTGCCCACCAATTGGTCGCTGTCGAGCGGCGGCGGCCCACTGGCGTCGAACATCGCCGGCGTGCGGCTGATCTGGCTGACGTGAACGGCCCGTCCCACCACTTCGCGAAGCTGGCCAAGGTCCAGCGGCTTCAGCAAGTACTCGAATGCCCCCAGCTTGATGGCCTCGATCGCTGTCTCCGTGGTGCCGTGTGCCGTGATGATGATCACCGGCAGCCTGGCATCGACTTCGCGGATCTGACGGTAGGCGTCCAAACCCGACATGTCGGGCAAACGGACATCGAGGATTACGACGTCGGGCGACTCGCGGCGAACGGCCGCGAGACCTTCGCTGGCCGTGCCCGTCGCGAGGATCTTCAGCCGTGGAGACGCCAGCACCTTGTCCAGCGTGTAGCAGACGTTCGGTTCGTCATCGATGATCAGGAGGGTTTGCATGATTCAATTGTATCTGCGGTGCAGGCCGTTCGGTACTATTGGTTCACCGGTTCCCGGCAGGCCAACGGTGAAGACGGCACCGCCGGTGGGACCGTTGCCGCCGGTAATCTGTCCACCATGGGCGTCGACGATGCGGCGGCAGATAGCCAGGCCCAGCCCCAGACCCGTCTCCTTAGTGCTGACGTAGGGCTCGAAGATTTGGTCGACCGGTTCCGTGGTGATCCCCGGTCCGCTGTCAGCAAACGTAACGGTTATCAGCCCGTCACTCGAGTCGGTTCCGGCGCCGACTACGGTGACGCGGATCGTGCCGCCATGGGGAAGGGCATCGAGTGCATTCAGGGCCAGGTTCAAGAAGACCTGGCGAAGCTGGTCGTGGTCGGCCTCGACGATCAGCGGCCGGGGCGGCAACTCAGTTTCGATCGAGACTCCCTGGCAGTTAGCGCGCGTGGCAACCAATTCCAAGGTCTGAAGGATGACCTGGCGGATATCCGCCTTCTCTTTTACCAGTTTCGGCGGACGAGCGTAGTCGAGGAAGGTCTGGAGCGAGCGATCGAGTCGGGCAGTTTCGTCGGCAACGATGGCCAGGTCGCGGCCGCGGAGAGTTGCGTCGGGACCCGCCTCGACTGCCGCCTGCACGAGCAGCTTCATGGAAGTCAACGGGTTGCGGAGCTCGTGGGCCAGGCCGGCTGCAAGTTGTCCCAAGGCCGACATCCGCTCCGCGCGAAGGACTTCCAATTGCGTCTGTTGCAAGCGATCGACAACGGTGCCAACGTGGTCGGCCATGCTCCGCAGAATCTCATCAAGGTGGGCGATTCCCTGCGCCGGGGCGATATCCACGGGACCGACGACCTCCTCCAGGCGTCCACTGGCGGCGCGAATGGGCAAATAAAGCTGGACGATGGAATGCGTAACGCTGCGGGCAATGCCGAAACCGGCAATCAGCCCGGCCGCGGCGCCGCAGATTCCCAGCAGCCACAGCCCAATGGCCACGCGATCGGCCATCTCGCGATTGCGATCGCTGCTCCTGTGAATGAGTTGCTCTTCCAGGGCGAGCAGTTCACGCGCGGGCGCCAACAGACCGCGGGCCGCCAGGTCGTTCAGGTTCATGACGGCCGGCCGCAACTCCGAGGACTTTTGGGACGAGATGTTCCGCCACTGTTCCATGAAATCTTGATAGCCGGCGTCGAGCTTTCCAGCCAAAGCCCTTTCCTGGTCGTCGTCGACCAGTTCCCCCGTCTTTTCGAGCCAGGCCTTGATATGGGCACACGTGGCCGGCACGGCCCCCAGGTGAGCCGCGTCGGCTGTGGCAAGGAATTCGGCCAGTTCCATGCGGGTCTCGCCAATCGCAAACACCAACTGCTCGGCAGCCTGGATGGTTGCCATGTCCAACGAGACAGTCTTGGCAGTTTGCCGTTGCATTCGCTGGACGATCAGGCCGCCCGCGCTGCCCAAGGCCAGCAAGAGGAGGCTGATCAAAATGCTCGGCGCGGCCATGCGCACCGTTAGGCGAGCACTCATGTAAAAGACAAAAGACAGAGGCGCTAGGTACGACGATTATCCAAGGAGGGCGGCACGTCCCTTCGTAGAACGGAATTCATTCCGTTCGGTCAAAACGGAGTAACTTCGTCTATGAGTAGATTTGCCGACCAAATTGACCCGCTTATTCTGACCGCCTCAGGGAATCGCAGTCGTGAAGTCAGACCAGACAACCACGGGCTGCGTGCCCGGATAGCCAGGCAGATTCTTCTTAGGATCGCCCACCAGCGCGCCGAACACGACCACTTTTTGCGCCTCTTTGACGTTGAGCGGATGGGCGCTGAACACCATCACGGGCTTAACGCCCATTCCGCCCATGCGAATCGCCGTGCCATAGAGTCCGTTCTTGGTGGCCTGGCCCGACACGGTTCCGGTCAAGACAATGCCTCCCTTGGCCACTTTGCTGTCCAGCAGCGTCTTAGCCGCGGCGTCGATAGCCGCCACGGACTGCGGATTGGAAGCGACCTTTTCCGTCAGCGCACGAAGGGCCTGCTTTTGCGCATCGCTGGCGTCCTTAGCGTAGGTCAATACTTCCGCTAGCGTGCACCAATTGGCATAGGAGGCGGCATCAACGGTCGCCGCCCCGGTCACCGTCTTCAACGGCGCATCAACGTCAGCCGAAGAAAACGTCGGCGCCGAAAGAGGATGCACGCCGGTCGGCTCGGTCTTGGGCACGATCGTCGCCGGCACCGGACTCACTGGCTTGACCGGCGGCTTCACCTCAGTCTTTGGCTGCGAAGTCTTTGGCTCCGGTCCGATGGGCGGCGTGGCGTCCGGCTTGACGTCAGGAATCTTCGCTGGCGGCTTCGTACCAACATCGGCCTTCTCCGGCTTGGCCGGCACCGGAACCTCGGGTTTGGCGTCGGCGCTCTTGTCGGGCACGCTCTTTTCGGGTGCCTTCTCTGGCGCGGGTGGGACGGCCGGTCCAGGACCGAACGGCTCTTCATCTGGCTTGGCCGCCGGTGCCGTCTTGTCAGGCGGCGAAATCTCTGGCTTCTTGTCGGTTCTGCTCTCGGGCTTCGCCGGTTTATTCTCCGTCGCCGGTTTCACGTCGCTGGGTCCAAACGGCTCTTCGTCTGGCTTCGCTGCCGGTTCAACCTTGTTGGGCGGCAAAAGCGCCGGCTTCATTTCGGTTTTGACCTCTGGCTTCTTCGCCGGATTATTCTCTTTTGCCGGTTTGACCTCGGTCGGTCCAAACGGTTCTTCATCCGGCTTGGCCGCCGGAGCCGTCTTGTTGGGTGGCGAAACCTCCGGTTTCTTCTCCGTCGCCGGTTTGACGTCGGTCGGACCGAACGGCTCCTCGCCCGGCTTGGCTACCGGTTCCTTCTTGCCCGGTGGCGTTACATCAGGCTTGCCCGCCTTGTCGTCGGGTTTGGTCTTGGGCAGGGAAGAAACATCGGGCGGCGCGGCAAACGGACCGGCGTCGGGGGCCGCAGGTCCGAAGGGATTGGCCTCGGGCTTGCTCCCTCCCTGGCCCTTGGGACCGCTGGTTTCCGGCTTGCTACTGGGCCCTTCGTCAAAGGGACCTGGGTCGTCGTTTGACTTCGTGGCCGCCGGCACCGCGGGTTTCACAGGCTTCTTGCCGGGATCGTTAGTCGCCACTGCAGGTGCCTTGCCCGAGTCGGCTGCCGCCGGCTTGCCTGGCGCCGGCTCGGTCTTCGTACTACCAGCTTCGGTCTTATCCGCATCTGGCTTTTTGGAGGAATCGGCGGTCGCAGGAATCACCGCGGGTTGACCGCTGCCGGCGGTGGGAGGCTGGACATTGGCAGGCGTTTGAACGCTAGAGGATGCCTGGGGATTGGCTAGTGCGACTGGCTGCGGTCCAGGCTTCGGCGCCTCAACTCGCGTGTTCGACTTATTGAAGTTGAATTGCAGCCACGATGGGAGGAAGTCCATCTTGATCCCCCGCCAGGACGCAATTCCGAACACGCATACCAGCGCCAAGAGGCCCGCCACAGCCATGCCGATTAAGCGGCCGAGCATGCTGGTTTCCCGCTTGCGCTTCTTTTTCTTGACTGGCTCAGCGGCGATGGCCTCGCCAACCGCGGCCGTAGAGCCCGGAGCGGCCTTGCCCGTAATAGCGGCGAAGTCGACGTGTTCCAGACCCGCGTCCTGATCAGCTTCAGCCGTTGCGTGGCCACCTTCCTCATGCGGGGTTTCGTCTTTGAAACCGATCCACTCGCCGCCCCAGGGGGCTTCGTCAGCCGATCCAGTAGCAGGCCCTTCGGCAGCCGGTACGTGATTTTCCTCGATCGCCGGATGGCCGTCTTCGACCATGGGGACCGCCAACACCTCTTCGATCGGTTCCGCGATCACCTCCACCGGCTGATCGGTCTCAGCAGAATGCGCCGGGCCTGCCTCGAACAGGACCGCCTCGCCCAACTGCTCGCCATCTGAATGGCCGAAAGGCTCGACGTGGCCATATTCGGGCGTGGCCAGTTGAACTTCATCGCCTTCAAACAACAGCGGATCAGCATCTTGCAGCGTCGGCTCCACGCGATGGGCCGAGAACACCCCACCTTCGGCGGGTGCCGCGGGGGCCACGACCGCGGCCGTAGCGAGCGTTTCCATGGCGACGGCGGGACTACTTCCCGGATGCACGACGATCAATGCCGGCACGGCGGCCAGGATTTCGCCCAGCGAATATACCTCCGAGCATACGGGGCACCGCACGACAGCATCAACACACGTCCCGTCGGGAACGAGGACTTGTTTTTGGCACTTGGGACAACTCGATGTAAACGGCATAAGAGCGACTCCGCTGGGGCCTGAAGTCGACGCACGCTCCCCGCTGCGGCTAGGCCAGCGGCAGGATGGGTGGTCTGAGTGACTCGCCTTATAGTTTAACTTATACCGATGCGGAAAGCTACTAGACGCTCGAAAACCCGCATGATAGAGCCCCAAATACCCACCTTTCTAGTGGTTCTGTCTTAGGTCTTATGCATGCGAGATCAGGACCAAATTGGACGGCCCATGAATTGAAATTCGAGAGTTGAAATCCAAGACCCAATTCCTTACCCCGTCGTCCGTACGCCGGTCGAAATGGCGTGGACGCTGGACCGCAAGGTCTCGGCAAGGGTCTCGCCATCTTCACCCGGCTCATCGGCCAGCCGCAGCCGTCTTCGCAAGAGTTCCACCTGCACGAAATTCAGCAGATCGACCCGCGGGTTCCGCAGTGCAACCGACCGCTTCAGCCAAGGAACGGTCTCCAGCAGTTCTCCCCGCTGCTTGATCCGCAGGATCGCCTGCCGCGTGAGTTCGTACTCGTTTTCAATCTGGTCCAGGATGCGGCGGCTGGCGACTGGGTCGGCGACCATTGAGGCGTAATGCCGGACTATGCCCGGATCGGCCTTCGCCAGCGCCAGCTCGGCATTGTCGATCAACGCGCGGAAAAATGGCCAGCCGCGATACATGTCGCTCCAAGCCTGCCAGTCGGCCGGCGTCGATGCGGCCAGCCCGCTGCCCAGGCCGTAATAGCCGGTGAGCTGATGCCGGCTTTGCGTCCAAGCGAACGTGTAGGGTATGGCGCGAAGCTGGTCCAGCGTCGCCCGGCGATTGCGGCGGCTGGGCCGCGAACCAATGGGCAGCGACTCGATGGCCTCGATCGGCGTGGCCCGATTGAAATAGGCGGTAAACTCGGGATCCTCGATAAGCCGCAGATAAGCGCGATGCCCCACCTCTGCTGCGGCGCTGAGTCGCGCGGTCCATTGCGGATCTGGCGGCGGCTCGATCTGGGCGCTGACGAGCATCGTCGCCCAGGTGAGTTCCTCCAAGTGGCGATGCGCGATCAACGGATCGCCGTACCGCTCGGCCACGACCTCGCCCTGCTCCGTAATCCGCAGACGACCGGCCACGGAATCGGCCGGCAGCGAAAGCACTGCCCGGGCGGCCGGACCGCCGCCGCGGCCCAAGGCCCCGCCGCGACCGTGAAAGAACGTCATCGTCACGTTGAACTCGCGGGCCAGCCCGGCCAGTCGCTGCTGGGCGTCGTACAGCCGCCAGTTAGCGGCAAGGTAACCGCCGTCCTTGACGCTGTCGGAGTAGCCGATCATGCAGATCTGGTTTCCGCCCAGGGCGTCGAGGTAAGCCCGGTAGCCAGCATGCGAGAATATCTCACGGAGAATGCCTTCGGCACGCCGCAGATCGTTGATGGTCTCCAACAAGGGCATGATCGGCAGCGGCACGTGCGGCACATGCTCGCAGGCGGCGCCCAGCCGGCTCAGCCAGAGCATCGCCAGTACGTCGCTGGCATGGTGCGTCATGCTCACGATCAAAGCCCCCAGCGACGCCGTTCCGTGCTGCGCTGACGTACGGGCCAGCAGGCGAAACAGGTCGAGCGTCTCGCGCCGACGGGGCTAAGCCGCTCGGGCATGAGCCTCCCGGCAACGTCGCTCGCCGGTTCGTTCAAGAGAAACACCTGCTTGCGGTCTTCACGCAGCCCGCCGAAGTCCATGCACAGGCCCAGTTCCGCCGCGAGTTCTTGCACCGCATCGCCCAGGCGGCCCGATTCCTCGCGGATATCCAATTCGGCGGTATGGAAACCGAGCACGGCGATGCGGTCGAGCCAATCCTGCACGGGCCCGTCGGCCAGGAGCTTATGGCCGCTTTCGCGGAGCGTTTCCGCGATCAATCGCACGTCGGCGGCAAGTTCCTTAGCACTACCATAGGGGTCCACGTCGGTCCGCGCGTCGCAACCGCTTACAATCGTCGCCTCCAGCCGCAACCGAATCGCCAGCAACCATTGCCGGTAAGACTCCCGCGGATGGCAACGGGCGACGCCGCGATCGATCGCCGGGCAATGCGACTGGACCTTTCTCACGGCGGCCGCGACGGCCGTTTCGGTCGGGTGGTAGCGGTCGGAAAGACTCAGCAACTGGCCCAACTCGCCGCAGGTTTCCAGGTGCCTCCGCACGGCGTCATTGCGGAGCTGTTCCAGCGTCTTGCGGGTAACCTCCGCCGTGACGAACGGATTGCCGTCGCGGTCGCCGCCGATCCAAGTGCCAAAGCGGACGAAGCGGTGGATTTCGAACGGAAACTCGCCGTAATTCCGCGTCAAGGCCGTGCGGAGATCGCGGAAGAGTTGCGGCACGACTTGCCAGAGCGTGCCCGCGACATACAAGCTGCGCCCCACCTCATCCAGGACGCTCGGTTTCCGTGGCCGCACGGTCTCGGTTTCCCAAAAGCACATCAGATCGACCTGCAGTCGCCCCAGTAGTTCTTCGCGCTGGCGGCGGAGCAAGTCGCGGCGATCGAGCGACTGCAGCGTCTCCCGCATGCGGCCGAGAACGCGGCGGAGGGTTACGCGTTTGGCCTCCGTGGGATGGGCCGTGAAGACGGGGCAGATATCGAGCTTGTCCAAGAGGTCTTGAACTTTTTGCGGCGTCACGCCCGCGGCACAGAGGGTATCGACGGCTGCCCCAATCGATTCGCCTCGGGGGGCGGGGAAGGCCGCGTCGTCGCGCTGCCGCAAGACCCGCGCGCGATGGCGATCCTCGGCCAGGTTCATCAGTTCCAGGTAACAGCCCTCGATGCGGACCAGTTGTTGCAACTGGCAGGCGTCGAGCTCTGCCAGACGGCATTCCATCGCACCAGCGGCCGCCGGATCGCCTTCCCGCCGCCGTCGGGCCAATTGCAACAGGGCATCGGCCAGATCGAGCAATTCGCCGGTCCCGTGCTCGCGGACCATTCGGGCCAATTCCCAGCAAAGCAGGCGGATATCGCGGCGGAGGCGATTGTCATCGGAGGAGGAAGCAGCATTGACTGCCCGGGAGGGGAAAGAAGAAGTGCTAGCGGTTTCCATCATCAGGCCCGGTTTTCGCCGGGCTTCTTCAAATGTACGGCGGTGAGCTTCGAAGAACGGAATTCATTCCGTTAAAACAGACCAAAGTCCGTTCCATCAATATTCGGCAGCCTAGTTATCGGATCGGACCTTTTTCCCATATAGGGCGAAGGTCCGCTTGTCGGCAAATTCTATACCAAAAAAGCGGGGCGTCCAGGGACCAACGAAAACTCGCCTTAGGAGGGCAGTCCTCGTCTCCCTGAAGAGGGGGCCGATGGCCGATCTGGCCAAAAAGGCGGCCTTTCCGGCCATCTTATACTTTCGCACACAACGCCGCCGAAAATTTCGAACCAGTCTCTTTGCAATTTTCATGCAAATGAGCCGTCGGAAGTCCTTGCAGAAGAGATTTTGCAAGAAGTTGACCGGGTTCAAGATGCTCGTCCGCTTCTGCCCCATCCGCCTTCAGCAAGCCCCTGGTATTCACCAGTTCTCCTCAATACACTACATCGTCTGAACAGGACCTGTTTTTCGCGAAACAAGTATGTTGAGAACCATCTAAAGGGACAATTCATGGACGCCATTTCTCTCCTGCAACGACTCCACCAACACCGCATCTGGGCGAACGGCAATCTCTTGACTGCCGCCGCGAAGCTGAGTCCGCAACAGTTGCAGGCACAGTTCCAAATCGGCCAAGGCTCGCTCTGGAAATCGTTGCTGCACATGTATGCGGCGGAGTACGTTTGGCTGGAAACGCTGCTGGGAAATGAACAGGCCATCGCACCGGGAGATGCCCTCGGCAAGCTTCCCGGCAATCAGGAAGGCACCGGGCGCATCACCGATTTGGCGGAACTGCGGCAGAGGTGGTCGGACCTGGACGCGCGATGGAACGCGTACCTCGAGTCGCTCAAGCAGGCGGCATTGGAAGACGAAGTGTATAGGACGCGAATCGTCGATGGCAAGCCCGTGCGGTACGAAGTCCGCCGCTGCGACGCCTTGTTGCATATCTGTACGCACGCCCATTATACGGCAGCCCAGATGGTCAACATGTTCCGGCAAACCGGTGTGGAGAAGCTGCCAGAAGTAATGCTCGATGGCGATGGCCCGTTCCGAGCGGACGTGAAACGCCGCGACATCGCCGATTCAAAATGGCGCCTTCAGAGGTCACTTGCTGCCACGAAGCGGGGCATGTCGCCATTCGATTGCTCCCCGACCCAGGAGCCATCCTGCCACAAAGCCCGCCAGCGCGCCACGCGGCGGGCAGAACGCCGATCAACCCAGACACCGCGAATCGGCCACGCCGCGGCGGGCCAACGCGATGAGCGAACAACCGCCGTGTGCCGAGTGCGGGGCAAAGTTGGCCCCTGATGCGCCGCAGGGACTATATCCGACGTGTCCGATGAAGCGGGGCTGGAGACGCAGTCTTTGGGTGGCGAAGCCAGCGATGCCAAACTGTCAATGGGCCCGTTGCCCCCGTTGCCGGCGATCCAGGCGGTGGATACGATGAAGGGCTAGTAGTTCTCGATGCCTGCCTAGCTCGCTTGAGGAGAGTGTTAAACATGAGAGGTTCCTTGTTTTCCTGTGGAGTTTTCTTCCTTGGCGGCCTGTTCACTGCAACGCTCGGGTGGTGCAGCGAGGAGCCGGCGTCTGCCTTCAAGGTCAATTTGCAAACGCGCGTCAAGGCCGGCGATGGCTTCAAAGTCGTCACGCGGTCCGAGACTTGGGAGCCGAAGGAGACGGCCATTATCGTCTGCGACATGTGGGACCTGCACCATTGCAAGAACGCCGTGCTGCGAATTACGGAGATGGCGCCGCGCATGAATGCCGTGCTCGAAGAGGCGCGGGCTCGGGGCGCGTTGATTATCGACGCGCCCAGCGGTTGTATGGCGCCCTATGAGGGCACGCCCGCCCGCAAACGTGCCCAGGCTGCACCCAAGGCCGCGAACCTTCCGGCCGGCATCGGCACTTGGTGCGATCGAATCCCCGCCGAGGACAAGGGCAAGTATCCCCTTGACCAGAGCGATGGCGGCGAGGACGACGATGCGGCCGAGCATCAGCGCTGGGCCGCGGAACTGCGGGCCAAGGGCCTCGACCCTCGCGCGCCGTGGACGCGGCAGCATGCGCGCTGACGATTCGGGACCAGGACGCCGTGAGCGATTCAGGCGTGGAGATTTGGAACCTGCTGGAACAGCGCGGCATCAAGAATGTCGTCCTCCTTGGAGTGCACCTGAACATGTGCGTTTCGGGCCGACCGTTCGGCCTGCGGCAATTGGCGAAGAACGGCAAGCACGTCGTGCTCATGCGCGACATGACGGACACCATGTACAACCCGGCAAAGTGGCCATACGTCGATCACTTCAAGGGCACAGCGCTGTTCGTCGAGCACGTCGAGAAATATATCTGCCCTACGATGACTTCCGACCAGATCCTCGGCGGTCGGCCGTTCGTCTTCAACGGGCAATCAAAGACCCGGAATCCGCAACCGTGAAGCGGCTCCATTTGCATGAATCCCCGACCGCGGCTGGAAGCGGCGTTATTTCAAGGGGTATGTTGCGAAACGTCGAAACGTGCAGGGCTTGACTCGCGCTGCCTTCGCCACGTGTATGCGAGCAGGGTGATGGCGCCTACGCCCAGCAGGACGAAGGTGGAGGGTTCCGGCACCGGCGCGAGGGCAAGGTCGGGCGACGCTGGCATCGCGGTTGCGGCCGCCGTAGGATCGAAGAGAACGGCGCCGCCCGCGCCGACGGTCAAACTCGCTCCGGCGGGCAAAGCACCGCCTGCGGCCAGGATCAACGTGCCCGCATCCACGCTCGTCCCGCCCGTGTAGGTGTCGTCGCCCGAAAGGATCAGCGTTCCCAGACCGTTCTTGACGATGCCGTGCGCGGCGGCCCCGTTGCCGATGTTGCCGGCGATCGTGAGCGAATCGCTGCTGGCGGCGGTCGTGATCGAGGCGTTGCTGTTGAGGATTACGGAGACCTTGCCGTCGATCAGGTTGCCGCTACTCGAGACGGTCACGGCAATTGGATAGCTGCCGTTGTCGAGCGCCAACTGGCCGCCGCCGAACGAAGTGCTGGTGATCGTCATGGTGTGGTCGGCGTCGAAGGTCAATTGGCTCACGCTCGGGGCCGCGGCGAGCAGGTCCACCGTGCCACTGGTTGCGTTCGAACCGCCCAGCACGATAGCGGCACCGGCGCTGGGAGTGCCCGATCCGGCGGTCCAATTGCCCGGCGAGGTCCAGGCAGCGTTGCCGGTGCTGCCGCTCCAGGTCCACGTGGCGCATATTGGACGGTGAGTTGCGGCGGCGTCTCGCCGTAGGCGGCGGCGTTTTGGCCGCCATACCGCTTGGCCGTTTGTCCTATGCTTTCACTCCCCAGGATTATCCAGCCGAAATTCGTGGCCGGGCTGTCGAGCCATGCTTGCACGTCCGCCACCATTAAGGGGTTGGCCGTGCTCGACCATGAAAGGGTTTCGAAGGCGTCGCCCGTGTAGTCCAAGACCAGCGCGCTCGCTGTGGCGCTATAGTCGATGCCCGGTTCTCCGCCGGGCACGGTCCAAGTCGGGCTGGTCGCAGGATCGGCGGCGTTGTAAAAGGTGTAATACCAGGTTGCGTCTCCGTTGCTGGCCGGCACTCCCTGACCGCCGTTAAAATAGGATGTGCCTTGCCCCCAATCCCGATACATCCGGTTTAGCGACGTGAATTGGTTCCCGTTCAATCCCCGTATCTCTTCGACGGTTAGTGTCACGCCAGTGATCGTCGCGCCGGCCGGCACGTTGTCGGCAATGTCGAAGGCAATCAGGCCCCGGCGAATGCTGATCGTGGCAGGTCCCTGGCCATCCTGGTTCGTGCGGCCGACATAAATATCGCCCTGTCCGTTGCTCAGTTGTGCTGAGCCCGCCGAACTGGTGACTTGGATTAACGTATTCGTCTTGCTCGGCGTCAATTCGACGCTCTGCGCCGCGGCCAAGCGACTCGCGGAAAGCAAGAACACCAGACAGTATGCTCGCAGACAGTGGAATCCGTGCCGTTCCCGGAAAGTCGAATCGGCACGGAGACCGTTTGCCTCAGCGCGACCCTCCTGAGAATTGTGCATTGCCGTCATTTTGCCAGACATGAGTCCACGGGGAAAAACAAGGGTTGATCGTCGAGTTGCGAGACTCCGTACGTGCTGATCCAGGCCTGCGTCTCGGGAGTGCGGAGGAAGGCCGCCAGGGCTTTGGCGCCTTCCACGTGCGCTTGGGGAAACGCCGCGGATCGGCCGTGGCAACGACGTAGGGGCGGCGCAATTGCGGATCGCCGCGGACCATCAGGACGAGTCCTTGGTTCGGCAATTTGCCGTTGAGGAACGGGATCCGGCCGACAAGCGTGTAGGCGTGCTTTTCGGCTGCGATCTTGAGCACTTCGCGGGCATGATCGGTGAAGAGGAACGTCAAATGATCTGAGGGCATGTCAAGCTTGGCGTCATCGAGGATGTCGCGCATCACGTCTTCGGCGCCCAGGCTGGAGTGAACGACGAAAGGCGCCCCCGAGGCGGCGATCTTGGCAAAGGCTTCGGCCGCGGTGCGGCAGCCGCGGATCTTAGCCGGATCGTCCTTGGGACCAACGATCACCTGGTCGTTCTTGAGCCAGGGTTGCGGATCAACCGCGTAGCCGTCGGCGACGAGATTGATGATCGTATCCGAGGCGTGCATTGTGACCAGGTCGGCCTTTCCCTGATGAAAGGCCTCGTTGAGCAGCGGTTTTGGCCCCATGGCGACCAACTCGATCCGGTAGCGCTTCCCGCTGGAGTCTTCAAAACGCTTCGCCAGGGTCTGCCAGAATCCGGTTTCGACCATGCCGCCGATGACGGCCACACGGATTTGTTGCGGAGAACCCGGCAGGATGCTTCGCCCTGCTCCACAGCCTAGCAACAGTGCGACAAGCAGTAAGGCGGCAATGCGTCCGCCACTGTCACGTAGGTCAGGCTTTCCAGCCTGACAGAGTGGACCGGTCTGGCTGGAACGCCTGACGCACGAAGTGTTCATTGGATGCTGTCTCCGTTGGCCCGAGTACAGAGCGCCTGCAAAATGCCAAGGTCCGTTTCCGTTGCCAGGAACTGCACGCTCCCGTCGGCGAAACAAAAGTCGGCGCCGCCCGGATGGCAACTGCCGAAGGCGCAGACGCGCATGTCGACGTAGGTGGCCTGAAACTCGGCGTAGCTGTCGGCCGGCGGCGTTTGGCCGGCTCGATTGGCATAAGAAAACGGCAACTGGTAGTTGATCGGTACAAAGCCGCTCATGGTCACGTGGCCAATCATCCTGCGGTCCGTTGACGCTCCCCACCAACCCAATTCGGCGAGCAGGTCGTCGGAGGCGAAGCCCGCATCGTTGAACGATTGGTAATTCGGGTCGTAGTGCGATCGTTCTCCAAAGAGCAGGGTGTGGCTGAGACCGTCGGTGATGCTCGCCGGCCGCACGGCCGCCTGGTTCGCCGCCGGTTCCGATGCTGGACCCGTCGTGAAGAACACGCCGTCGGCGGTTGACGAGGGCGGGAAATAGGACCGCGTTCCGCCATTGCCGCCGTAACTGCTCAAGGCATAGGTCCAGCCGCGGGCGACGAACAGGATTGGATTTTGGGCGATCGCGTCCGATGGACAAACCAGGCTCGGCAGGACCACCGCCGCATTGGAGCTGTTTCCTTGGTTTGCATTTCGCATCGGATCGACATATTGCCAATCGGCCACCACGGACTTGCTATCGAGGAACGGCAAAAGGTAAACGAACAAAGGTATACCCCGATACGTGACGGCGCCGGGAAAAAACCACTGGTTGATTCCGGGCGGAAACAGGCCCGCGGCGCTCTCGTAAGCGTTAGCCGCGACACCCAGTTGGTGCAGTTGGTTCATGCATTGCGTGCGCCGCGCTGCTTCCCGCGCCGCCTGGACTGCCGGTATTATCAAGGTAATAAGGATTCCAATGATGGCGATTACCACCAGAAGTTCAACGAGGGTAAAGCCTTTTCTCATGCGTCGCCGGGCAATCCTGGCCCTGCCCGCCCGTCATGCCGCCCGCCGCGCAGTTTGCATGCATTGAGAGGTACACGGGAAGGACAAAGTAAGCGGTGCGTCACCTTGGCTGGAAGCGGTCGGCTCCGCTGCGGCAAGGGTCGATCGCCGACCTTTTCTTCGCCAGGCGCCACAGCCGGCAAGCCCCACGACCCCGATGGCCAGCAAGGCGAGCGATGAGGGCTCGGGCGTGGCAACCACGTCCAAGCTCAAAGTTGGCAGGGGCTGGCTCTGCCCGCCGGTAAACATGATCATGCCCAGCGTATCGGCTCCGCCGGTCACGGCGGCGGTGGTGTCCATGAGATACAGCGACAGATACTCTTTTGCCGTAACGCTCCCGGCAGCGGTGGCGGCGTAGACTGCGTTTTCGAAGCTCGGGTCGTTGGCCAGGGAGTAGGACAAGTCGACGTATCCCGTGCCGCCCTGGGGGACATTGAACGCTTCGGAAGCGAGCAACGACTGGCTTCCGGACCAGGTCAACAACTCCGCGGCCGTGTTGGCATAAATGGGGTTGGTTCCGCGGTTGGTAGGGGTGCCTGCGCTTTGGTACCAGGTGTTATTTGCCACCCAGAAGATGTTGAAGTCGCCGCTGCCGACGCCGAAGCGAGAGTTGTTTTGCTTGGCGTAGGAAGAGGCGAAGCTCAAGGTCGAGCCACTGATTTCCCAATCGCCCACGCCGTATTCCGCGTTCAACGAATCAATCGCCGAACCGATGTTGAAATTGAGGGCTTCATTTGCGGAGGAGGTAGAACCGCCGGAGTTGTTGACGGCCGCATTGCCTTGGACGGCCCCCGCTCCGCCGGCCCAGCCCCAACCGTCGCCACCGGTCTGGTATTGGGCGTAGACCATGTCGCTGGCGCTGGTGCCGCTGCCTCCTCCGCCCGCCGAGCTTGCGATGGGAACGCTTACGATCGTGCCGGCGTTCGCGGCTAAAGAGAGCGTGGCCAGGATCGCGGCAAACGCGACGGCTGGAATGAAGGTTAGGTTTTTCGCGTGTGTAACAGGGTTGCAAGTCATGAGGTACCTCGATTCAAAGGAGTGTGTAAGGGAAAGCTGCTACGAACCGGTCGCGGCCCCGACTTGGCTAGCGCCAATGGTTGATCAAGACACGCGCGTTTGCAGATTGCGCGTGCGCAAATGAGTTGCCGTATCTGAGCACCGCATCCGCCACGGAGAAGGTCAAGGGAAACCACACCTGGCACGCCCAGGGGCGCGCAGTGCGAGACTCGCTTATCAAATCACCGTCTTGAGCCGACTTCGATGGCAAATAAACGAAATAGCTCTCGCACGAGCTCTCCGGTATTGCGACGATCGACTCAGGAGTACTTACGCTGCCTGCTGCTTAGGTGGTTAGGCGATACGGGCAAGCGACAAGGAACGCACCGTTTTATGCGACAATGGTATAACCCATTGAGGTTGGCAAGTCACCTAATTTCTCATGCCCGTAGGTGGGGTGGTTTTTATGATAGTGGCATTGAATGCTACAATCGTGCCAAAAAACCAAGAATTAGTCAACTCCCCGACTACTATTGTTGCAGGCCAAGAAATCCGCTGATAAACCAGCTATTTAGCAAGCTGAAGAGATCGGACTCGCCAAAGGCAGTTCTGTGGGGAATTGTCGGTACGTTGCAAGATCGCGGCACGGTTTGTTACGTTTTTGTCACACTATGCCAATGGCCATCGCAGAAAGCAGCACCAATCTCTCATGCGGGCAAGGGTTTGCGGCAACTGAACAAAAATGGCCTGTTAATTGACGTTCTGGTTGCTGTGTGCAGGTTTAACCAGCCGGCCAAGCAGATAGGCTGGCCGCGTTTACTCGGCCTTCCCACCCGGCCCCAGCAGCTTTAATTCGAAGAGGCACAGCCCGTATCGGCCGCCAGGTGGATTCACCTTAAGGGCCATGCCATTCCAGTTGGGGGCAAAATTTGTGGAATAACAGAGCCAGAGTGTCTTGCCGTCGGGGCTGATGAACTTCGAGGGAAGATTGAGGAAGTAGCCCTGCTCGCCAAAGTCCTTCATGTAGACCACCAGCCGCCAGGGACCCGTAAGCTGGTCGGCCTCCAAGATATAGGAGTTCATCTTGCGCAGGTCGGCCAGCCGTCGGTGACGCACATCAGATACTTTTTCAGCCCCGGAACATAGGTGGCCGTCGCGCAGCCCATGTTGTTGTTCCAGTCCAACAGCGGCTTGATGTCCTCGAAGCGACTCGTCCAGACGGGCTTGCCAGCCGCATTGTGCCCGGCGAAAAACTCGTACTTCGTAACGTCGTTGATTGTCTCCGGGCTGGGCGTCACGCGAGCCAGGTAAATCTGGTCGGCGGTGATCCAGCTCAAGTTCGCGTAGCGCGGTTTGGGATCGTTCTCCTCGGCGCCCATGCCCAGCAGATAGGCCTTGCCATCGGGCGAGTGCACCATGTTCTTGCCGAAGTCGACGAAGTGCGGACAACCCATCTTCACCGAGCCCATGAATCTCTTCGGCTCGGGAAAGAGCGGTTTGTCGGGCGAAAGCGGCGAGGGCGTCCAGGTCTTGCCATAGTCTCTGGAGATACGGTAACCGGGCATGGGCCCCAGCACGGGCCAATTGTAGTTGAAACCCTCATGCTGCACTGAGCCGGCCGGGCCCAGGCAATATGTCCCATAATACCAGATGCCGTTGTGGACCAGGCTCCCGCACGGATAGCGCCCCTCATAGGGCCGCGGGCTGGCCTCCTGTGGGGGAGACGTGTTGCGTATCGTCAGCTTGAGTGGGTCATCGCCGATCAACACGGCGTTGGCCGTATGGGCTCGTTCGCCGCCGGAGGAACAGCCGATCCCCAACGTCTCGCCGTCGGTCCAGGGCGAATAGAGGTTTCCATCGGAGGCCCAGCTAGGGTACCATGTGTCGCCGCAGTGGTAATCGCTGTGCCGCCCCGTGAAGAGCACGCCCCCGAGCGTTTTGGAAAGCAGAAAGGGACACGCCTTGGGCGGCTGCGACGGCCAAACCTGCCCTTGCGCGACGGTCCAGGCGGACGCGCCAACCACTGACGCCAAGAGATAGGTCGTTGCTGCCCGCAAGATCGAACTCTGCCAATAATCACATTTGCTCGTCATGACTTCTTCCTCGTACGATGTCGTTAAAAAGTGGTTCGAACACAAAGCCCAGGACAACTGATCCGATAACCGGTCCACATCTTACACTGCCGGACGGCGGGTGTCGATCAGCAGCGTACCCTGGCCGGCAACGGTGGCACGTGGTATGATGCTCCAAAACAACGCAAACGCAGGAAGGAGCGACAAGCCATGCCATCGTTGATGACCATGGACGAGAGGAGATTCCTGATTCTCTTGGATGATGACTACGAGGATCTTGAGTTCTGGTACCCCAAACTTCGACTCATCGAGGCAGGAGCCAAGGTGACGGTCGCCGGCCCGCCGGGCAGGAGCCATTTTCGAGGTAAACATGGTTACCCGGCAACTTCCGACACCGAAATCGCCACGATGAAGGCTGCCAACTTCGATGGTGTGGTCATTCCCGGCGGCTGGGCGCCCGACAAGCTGCGGCGCGATCCCCACGTGCTTGGCCTGGTTCGTGACTTCCATGCGTCTGACAAGTTGATCGCAGCGATCTGCCATGGCGGCTGGATTCCCGTCTCGGCCGGCGTTTACCGGGGCGTCCGTGTTACCGGTTCGCCGGGGATCAAGGATGATTTGGTCAACGCGGGGGCAATCTGGGAGGACGCGCCGGTGGTGGTTGACCGTCACTTCGTATCGAGCCGCCGGCCCGATGACCTGCCGGATTTCTGTCTGGGGATCTTTCAAGCGATGGCAAAAAACACGTAGCATTTCTTTAACCACAAAGGACACGAAGGGGACGATTAACCGGCCAGGCGGATGGACAATACGAACCCGATGCGCAAGCTAGCGGCCCTCGCTTGCGCTTCGGGTTAGGGTGCGGCTCCTCCATTCCCCATAGTACGCCGTCGTCTGTCCGGACCAGAAGGACGAATCTATGAACGCGAACAAACTGCTGACTCTCGTGTGGATGGCTGGGTGCGTCTTGGCTCTGGCAAGCGCCGCCTCGGCCGATCCAGTGACCGCGGTCGCCCCGTTTTCGTTGTCCAATGCGACGGCGTACCTGGATGCCGGCGCCCATGCGCACGAGGACCATTGTTTTGCCTGCCACAGCACGTTTGCGTATCTGGCCGCCCGGCCGGCGATCGGAACGATGACCGCGACGCATCGCGAAACGTGGCAGGCCATGGAAGACTTCGCCACCAAGCTAGCCGGAGAAAAGCTCAGCCTCCGCGATACGCCTCAGTTGCGGGTGTGCGAGACGGTAATGACGGCGGCGGCCCTGGCGCAACATGACGCGATCACCGAAAAGAAACTCCTACCCCTTACCCGCAAAACCCTGGACCGGATCTGGGATTTACAGCGCGCCGACGGCAGTTGGAACTGGCTCAAATTGGGTAATCCGCCATCGGAAATCGACGACTACTTTGGCGTGGCGACGGCAGCCATCGCCGTGGGCATTGCGCCGGACCACTATGCCGCCACCGTGCAAGCCGGCAACGGCCTGGAGGGAATCCGCCGCTACCTCCGCGCGCACCCCGCTGCAAACATGCACCAGCTTGGGATGCTCATGCTGGCGGCGGCGAGTGTGGA
Source organism: uncultured Planctomycetia bacterium (assembly GCA_963709175.1). Classification (GTDB taxonomy): domain Bacteria; phylum Planctomycetota; class Planctomycetia; order Pirellulales; family Thermoguttaceae; genus JANXQG01. The sequence goes on along the minus strand of CAVPVK010000012.1, from coordinate 678,251 downwards.
CGGATTGCTCGGCGACAAACAACTCAAGCAGTCGGTAGCCAAACTGTTCGCCTTGAAAAACCGCGACGGCGGCTGGTCCATGGCCAGCTTCGGGGACTGGAAACGTGCAGATGGCGGAGCGATGGACCGCGCGGCAAGCGATGGTTACGGCACCGGCTTTGCCGTGTACGTGTTGCGACGCGGCGGCCGGATTGCGGCGGATGACCCTCGACTGCAAAAGGGCCTGCTCTGGTTGAGGACGCACCAACAAGCCAGTGGATCTTGGTTCACCCGCTCGCCGCGCCAGACCGACGAGCTGAGCACGTACGCGGGCACGGCCTATGCCATCCTGGCCTTGTACGCCTGCGGGGAACTGCCGTCGCGTGCGGTTGCCCATCCGTAGTACGGTGGGCCGGAACATGCGTGCGCAGTTCCGGCAGGGATTTGCACGCGATCTGCCTGAACCGACCCGCGACCCGAAAGCGCGTGCCCCGGGCACCCCGAAGCCGGTTCCGGCCTATGCCTTACTTGGCAGTCTTAAAAAGCTGCTTTTTGAACGCCGGATGCGCCATGGCCGTCGCATAGACGGCGTCGTTGACCGGGTCCCAGCTATAGCCCCCGTACCAATTCGTGCCGAAAGTATAGAGCGGATCAAGGTTCGTGCGCAAAGTCGAAACCTTCGTCCACGTCCGGCCGGCGTCGGTAGTCTTGTAAACGCCATGCGGCCCGGCGGCGACCATCGTTAACTTGTCGGCCCCAAAAAATGGACCTTGCCAGAGGTCAACCAATGCGCCCTGGGTCTTCCAGGTGGCGCCGTGGTCCTTGCTGACGATTAAGCCGTTTGACGTACAGAGGTAATGCGATCCTTGGAAGAGTACGGGAACCTTCGATCGCGGCTGGAATGCCGACACCTTGGTCCACGTAGCGCCCTGGTCCGTGCTGCGCTGAATGCCGTTGGCGAAACTGTAAACGAAGGTTTTCGCGTCCATCACGCCGATCATGCAGTTATCCTTGTTGGCCACCGGATCCATGATAATCGGCAGCTTGTTCCAGATCGTTCCTCCGTCCGCGGACGTATACACCTCGCCGCCCGATTCGTGCTTGCCCGCCAGAATGACCTGCGCATCGGGAGAAGCCCAATCCACCGAACCAAAATCCCAGTTTCGCCCCATGCCAGTGAACTTCTTCCAACGGATGCCGTCGACCGTATACCCGGCATCTCCGTCCAGCGAGAACACGGCCACCCGCCGGGGATCGTTCTGATCGACCTGCACCGACCAACCGCTTTCGCCCCGCCCGCTGATGACCCCATGGTCCAGGCGCGTCCACTTGCGCCCTTGGTTCGGGCTCTTCCAGAGCCCGAAGCCGACAAAATTGACCATGACATCACCGTTCAAGCGGTTGACGGCAACCCCCGCACAACCTCCCGGCCAGGGTTGTTTACCGAGCTGGCCGCTTTGGAGGCTGGAAATGTCCTCCCACGTGCCCACAGGCTGAGCGGAACTCAGCAGAGGAGCGAGGCAAAGGAACGATAAAGATAGTGCGAATGGTATGGGACCCATGATTGCTTGTCCTATTTTGCCGAAACAACTCGACCCAGATCTTTTTGCCATCAGCCCACATTATCGGGCACCGAGACATAGTTTGCCAGAGCCACCTATCCCGTTGCCAAATCTAGCAGATATCCATACCCGCCGCCCGGCTCGCCCCAGAGAGTGCCCCGCCAGGTGGCAGAGGCGTCCTACCGCTATTTGTCCAAGACATGCGTTCGGGTAAAATGGGCGAAGTATTTCATCCCATGCACCCAACCAGCCCGGAGGCTGCCAGGATGGCGGAGCTTCCCAGCGACTGTGACCATACGACACCTGACCTGCTGCCGGTTGTATTCACACTGACCCTAGGGGCGCTTTTTGGAAGCAGCCTGGCTTTTTTAACGCCGCCGTTCGACGCGCCCGAAGAATGGCAACACTTTTTCCGCAGTTACCAATGCTCGGAAGCGGTCGTATACGCGTGGAAAGAGAGCGTCCAGCCCGGCGGCGAACTTCCGGCATCGCTTTCCGAGGTTTCCGGGGCGATCCAAGACGGCATTCGCAACGAGTTCGGATTCCATGTCTCGTTGGAGAAGCTGAAGACGGTGGCGACAATTCCCCTTGACCCCGAGCGGCGAAAATTCGCCGAGTTCCCGGCCGCGGCCCGTTTCAGCCCCGTCCCCTATTTGCCGGCGGCGGCGGCCATGTGGATCACGCGGGGACCAAAAAGCACGGCCCTGGGAGAGCTGTATATCGCGCGGATCGGCACGCTGACGGCCTATCTGCTCCTGGCGGCGACGGCCGTCTGGGTCATGCCGGTGCAGAAATGGCTGATGAGCCTGGTGGCGCTGATGCCGATGTCGATGTTCCTGGCGGCATCGGTCTCGGCCGACGCCCTCTCCATTGGCTTCTCGCTCTTGTCCATCGCCGTGATCGTCCGCTTGGCCCTGCGCGACGGGCCCGTCAGCCGCGGCGACCTCGCATGGCTGGGAACTGTCTTGTTACTCCTGGCATTGGTCAAGCCCGCCTATGTCTTGATTGCCTTTCTCGTGTTCATGGTCCCTGAAGAAAAACTCGGCGGGCAGCGGCAATGCTGGCGGATGCGGGCGGGGTTTATCGCCATTCCCCTGGCCGCCAGCTTCTTGTGGCTGCTCTCGGTGCGCGGGCTCTACGTGCCGCTGCGTCCTGGCGTCGATCCGCCGGGACAGGTGCGATGGATTGTTGCGCACCCGGTTTACTTCTGCAAGCACGTGCTGGACCGGATCACCGACGTTTGGCTCTACTCGGGCGTGATTGCCACGCTGGGTTGGGGTACGCTCTGGCTGGCTTCTTACGTCTACTACGTGTATTGGTTTGCGCTGCTGGCAGCGGCGGCGCTGGATGGCAGTGGGCAAGACTTTCGTGTGTCGCGGCATCAACGCGCGGTAGCCTTTGCCGTCTATTTGCTGGTCCTATTCGCGATCGGCACTTTGACCTACCTTATGTGGCACCGCGTGGGCGACAACCCGATCCACGGAGTCCAATCGCGCTACTTCGTGCCTGTACTGCCGCTGCTGCTGTTGCCACTGCGGGCCAAGGCATCACGGGCGTCAAGCAAATTTGCCCAGCGGCTCGTGCCGGCCGTGGCGATCGTGGCCGTGCTGATAGGCGTGGGGGCCACCTGGCAAGCCGAGATTGCACGGTATTATTGGCGATAAGGAATTGGCGATGCCATTGCTGCACATCGAACCTCTGCCTCGCCGCATCAGCAAAGCGGACATACTCGAATTCCTGGAGCAGATCGGCGGGCTCGCTCGCAAGCGGGTCGGACGGATCGAGTTTCGCGGCCCGGCGGCGGCCGTGGAAGTGCCCGATGGCTGGGAGGCGCGGCTGCTGAAGGCCCTCGACGGCCAACCGCTGGGCGATCGACGCGTCCGCGTGCGGATTATCGCCGAACGCGCGGCGGCGGTGGGGCCCGAGGACCATTTCGCCCGGCTCGCCCGACTCTTGGACCTGGAAAGCCGGGCCGAGGCCCAACGCGTAGTCCAACAAGCCCGCAAACTTTTGCCCGCTGAAGCCGAGAAGTTGGGCAACAGCCTCATCGATTTGGCAGTAGCCGACGAGAACGCCGGCCTGGGCGGGCGGACGATCGTGCAGTTCGTCCGCCGTGTCCGCGGGCCACTGCCGTGGACCCGCCTGGACGTTGGCAGCCCTGTCGTTCTTTCACCGCATAAAGACCGGGCTGAAATCTCCTATCGCGGCGTGATTAGCGAGCGGCTCGAAGCGGCGATCTCCGTGGCCATCGACGGCCTGCCCGACGAATTGGGCGACTACGACACCTGGCGGATGGATATTGCCTTCGACGAAGCGTCCACGGTGCGGCAGCGGGCCGCCTTGGAGCAGGCCCGATCGCTCCGCGGCGACCGCGCGGCGATCCTGCGCGACGTGCTGCTTGGGCAGCGGCAGCCGGAGTTCGGCGTGGAACGAGCCGTGGGAGCGCTGGACAGCTCGCTCAACGATACGCAGATCGAGGCCGTGCAGTTCGCTATGTCGGCGCGGGACGTGGGCTTGATCCACGGGCCGCCCGGCACCGGGAAGACCACGACGGTCGTGGAGATCATCCGTCAGGCCGTACGCCGCGGCAATCGAGTGCTGGCCTGTGCACCGAGCAACCTGGCGGTGGACAATGTTTTCGAGCGGCTGCTGGGATTTGGCGAGCGGGTGGTGCGGTTGGGGCATCCCGCGCGGGTGCTACCGGAATTACGCGAGCACACCCTCGACCTGCTCGTGGAGGCCCATCACGACGTTCGCCTGGCCCGCAAACTGGTCAAGCAGGCTCTGGCCCTCTTCCGCGAGGCCGGCAAGCAGCGGCGGACCGCGCCAAAGCCCGGCGAACGGAGGCAGCTTCGCGACGACGCGCGGTCTTTGTTGGCCGACGCTCGAAAGATGGAGCAACAGGCCGCCGAGAGCATTCTGGACTCGGCCGCGGTCCTCTGTGCCACAACCACGGGCATCGACAGCCAATTACTCGGGCCGCGGCGATTCGACCTGGTGGTGATTGACGAGGCCTGCCAAAGCACTGAACCCGGCTGCTGGATTCCACTCCTGCGCGGAGACCGGCTCGTGCTGGCGGGCGACCACTGCCAGCTGCCGCCCACGGTCGTCAGCCAGGAAGCGGCTGCCGAGGGGTTCGTCACGAGCCTTTTCGAGCGGTTGGTCAATCACATTGGGCCGGACATCACGCGGCGGCTGACAGTGCAGTATCGCATGCACCAGGCGATCATGGAGTTTCCCTCGCGGGAGCTTTACGATGGGCAGTTGGAGGCGCACCCATCGGTCCGCGAACACCGTCTTTGCGATTTGCCGGGCGTGGCGGACTCGACCGGTACGCACGGGCCGTTGGAATTCATCGACACGGCCGGGGCGAGTTACGATGAAGAGTTGGAGCCCGACGGCGAAAGCCGCCTGAACCGCCAAGAGGCCGCGCTGTTGGCCGGCAAGGTCCGCGAGCTGCTCGATGCCGGAGTGGCGGCCCGTGACATTGGCGTGATTTCGCCTTATGGCGCCCAAGTCCGCCTGCTGCGAGAACTATTGGATGTACCCGGTTTGGAGATCGATACCGTCGACGGCTTCCAGGGCCGGGAGAAGGAGGCGGTGGTCATCTCTCTGGTACGGAGCAACCCCCGCGGCGAGATCGGCTTTCTCAGCGATATCCGCCGCATGAACGTAGCCATGACCCGCGCTCGGCGGAAGCTGATCATGGTAGGAGACAGCGCAACGCTTGCCGGACATCCCTTCTACTCCCGACTGTTGGAGTACTGCGAAGGTCTGGAGGCGTATCGGACGGTGTGGGAGTAGTTCCGCGTCAGGTGTAGCGAAACGCCTTTCGCAGCACGGCCAGGCTCTTGGGCACCGCCGTCTTGGGATCTTCCTTGCCCTCGAACTCCAAGGAGATCCGCCCGCTGTAATCAACTTTGCGGAGAATGCGGACAATGCGGTCGTAATCCAAGTCGAGCGTGTACCAGACGCCACCGCCGTAATAGGTCTTGGCGTGCACGTGCGTCGCCGCGGGGGCAATCTGTTCGAGCTTCGTGTAAGGGTCCTCGAGGAAGTTGCCCATGTCGAAGGTCACGCCCAGCCATGGCGAGTTCACGGCCTTGTGGATCCGCATCAGCCCCTCGGGCGTGCGGGCGAGACCCCAGTGGTTTTCCAGGCCGAGGACTACGCCGCACTTCTCGGCGGCGGGCAGGCACTTCTCGAAACACTCGATCACCCAGGGAAAGCCGTCTTCGTCCTTGTAGCCGGCCAGCGGCGGCTCGATGCCGCGATTGGCCATCAGGGCGTCGAAATCCTTGCTCGTTCCCCAGCGGCCGGTGTTCACCCGCATCGCCGGAATGCCGAGCGAATAGGCCAGTTCGATGCTAGCGATGGTGATCTCGACGTTGGCCTTGCGGACCTCCGGCTTGGGCGAGAGGAACGTCTGGTGGGTCGAAAGCCCGCACAGGTCCAGTCCGGCTCGCATGGCCTGGCGCTTGAGAGATTGCAGGTAGGCGTTGTCCTTGCGGTGCATCTGGGCTTCGAGGATTTCCACGCCATCGAAGCCCATCTCGCCGGCCATGGCGATGCACTCCTCGATCTTGACAAGCTGTTTTTCGTCGAAATGCCAGAAGGAGTATGTGGAAACGCCGATAGGATTGCCCGGGCGTCCGCCTGAGGGGGGCACAGCGGCGTGGGCGGCAGCGGGCAGGGTGACGGCGGCCAGCCCCGGCACGGTGGCGGCCGCCGCAGACCGGACGAGGAAACTGCGACGGTTCATGGGTCTTCTCCAAAACGAAGGTGTGGAAAGCATTCCCATTATAGCAGAAAAGTTTCGCCAGTCGGAACCGCTTGCCCGACCGGCGGGCCGCGGGTGCAAAAATCGGCAAGATAAGGCTTGGTACGAGTTGCGTGTGCGCCATCCTAGCGCACAATTTCCTAGTGCCGAGGGAAGCAAATGACGGAACTAACCTGCCAAGAAAGGAGACCAGCGGGATGAAGTGGTTGTGGATACTTGCAATCTTGCTGATGCCGGCATTGTCCGGCGGTTGCAAGATGTGTTATTCGTGGCAATTGGGCCGCGACCGGCCTGCCGAGCCGGCCCCGGCTTGTGCGACACCCTGTGAATCGAACTGCCCATGTAACGCGCCATGCTGCGGACAATAGCTGAAAGTTGCCATCATAGCCGAGACGCGCCGACGTGATTGCCTATGGAATATGCCGGCAACGATGGATGATTCTCCCCTGGGCCGCCCCGCGACGAGCAATTCACGCGGGGCGGCCTGTTTTTTGCAGATAAGGCAGATCGAAAAAACACCGCTGACAACTCGTGAACGCCCCCGCTGGGCCGGGCACCATGCACTCATGGTCGCAGCAAAGGCGAAATACCATGAGCAAGCTCGACACGAATTCCGAACCGCGCGATGAGACGGGCGTCCTTGCGATTCGCCCTCAGGAACAACTGCTCATCGACGCTCTGACAGATTACACGCCCAGCCGGGTGCTTTGCACGTCACAGGGCGCGGCACAATTGGCAGCGGCGGCCGCTCGCCTTTTTCCTCACGCGGCCGTATATTGCCACTACTTGGACCTTTATCCGGCGGAAAAGGCAAGGCAGTACGCAGATAACCAGTTGCCCAATCTGACCCTCGGATGCTCGCCCGACTTTCCGCCCCAGGCGATCGACCTCGCAGCGTTGCCGCTGGCCGCAGAAGGCGACGCGGAACTGACGCGGGACCTTTTGCAAATGGCGCACCAGCGCCTGCAAAACGGCGGAACCCTGATGGTCAGCACCGATAACCCCCGCGACCGCTGGCTACACGAGGAGATGCGATTGTTGTTCGCCAACGTCGCCCGTCGCGAGTCGCCCCTTGGCACGGTTTACCTCGGTCGCCGGGACCGCCCGTTGAAACGGCTGCGGAATTTCGATTGCGAGTTCGTTTTTCGCGACCGCGACCGCTTGCTTCGCGCCGTCAGCCGTCCGGGCGTCTTCTCGCACCGCAAGGTGGATCCCGGTGCACGGCAACTCATGGCGGCCATGGAGATTGCCGCTGGAGACCGCGTTCTGGAACTCGGCTGCGGCAGCGGAACGGTGTCCCTCGCAGCTGCTTGCCGGGCAACGGGGGGAAGCGTTGTGGCCGTCGACTCGCATGCCCGAGCCGTAGAATGCACGGCCTTAGGTGCTGGCCGCAACGCATTGGACAATATTGTCGTGGAGCACAGCGCCCACGGTCCTGGAAGTGGCCCTGGTGCCTTCGACGTGGTGGTGGCCAATCCGCCGTACTATGCGGGGATGCGGATTGCCCGATTCTTTCTGGAAACTGGCAACGCGGCACTTCGCGAGGGCGGCCGGATCTACGTCGTCAGCAAACAGCCCCAGTGGTACGCGGAGAACATGCCGCGATGGTTCGACGACGTTGCGATCGAGCCTTCTAAGGGGTACTGGATGGCTCGCGGCCGCGCTCGTAGCCCCGGCTTCGGCCAGAATTCCGGCTAAAGCCGGCACTACAAACGCCAGCTATGCGCTGGCCAGGGCGTAATCGACCTGGCCGGCCTGATGCTGGAAGTCGAAGCCCGCCTCGCGGAGGGCATCTTCAAACTCTTTTCGCGACACCCGTTGGTCTTCCAGGTAGACCAAGCCCCAATACACGGTAAAGCGACTCTTGAGGTGGAGTCCCATTCCCACCTGCCGGACACGAAGCTGGGGATTAAGCCGGGCCATCAGGTGCTTGAAGGCCAAGAACTCGTGATCATCCCGCACGGAAAAGGCCTTGGGAATATGGATCGTCGTCTCCATGACATCTCCTTGTCAGACGGAGTTCATCCACGGCACGACCCGAGGCTGCCCCAAGAAGGACCGACCTCGGACTCTTCGGGCCATGTCTGGGAAGAACGTTGATTGGCCGATATTGTACCGCGCTGCTTTATGGCGTCAATCCTACCGGCGAGTTTAGTATTCCGCGGCCCGCAGTGCTGGGCAATTCTGCCCTTGAAGTTCAGCCCGGCAAACTCTAAAACTCAGGAATGACGGATTTTGATATGTTGCTGACGACAACTGAGGCCGAAATTGGCCGCGAGATCATTCGCCTCGTGCCGCACTGGTACGAGGCGCCCTATGGCCCGGAACAGTACACGGTGCCGGTGGGCGACCACACGGCCCGGTTTTGCAACCATTGTCGCCTCACTCCCAACTTGCGGGCACTGTTGTCGCGGATATCGGCCCGCACGCAAAGCCTGCCGCTGGAGCAATTCGTCAACCTGCCGAGCTTGATCGACGTGCTGCTGGAAAGTTTCGCCATCGATTGGCTGCAGATGCACTCGCCGACCACCGATTGGGTGCGGTTCATTAAATACCTGGAAGCACTCGCGCGGCGGACTTACGAAAACCAGCCGGTGGCGTTGAACCTGGTCATCCGCCAAGGAGAGGGCCTGGGCGATATCACGCGGCCGCATATCCAGAAATTCTTCGACCGCCTGGCGTCATCGGCCTTTTCCTACCTGGCCGTCGACAGCGACCTGCGCCTCATCGACTATGGCGAGGTCGAGTGGTCGCAAATCAAGGCGGCCACGTCCTACAAGTTCCACCCTGAGTTCCTGCACCCGATTCACAGCGTGATGGAGGAGACCGACTTCTCCGCCCATTTGACGGCCGGTGGCGACATTATCATCATGAGCAAAGCAGGACTGCTGGCGACCCGGCGGAACCGCAAATGGAAGATCTACGATGTCCGCACCTTCAAGAATAGCCTGGCCTATTGCCTTGGCAGCCGTTACGTCGGCGCGAACCTCTTCGAGGTCGTCTTCGACTTGAGCTTCCGCCGCCAAGGATCGTTATTGATCTACGATCCCGATTATCTGGTCGCCGAACACATTCTCAATCCGGAAAGCATCATCTGCGACGACTACCGTCGCAAGGCGGTAGGCGACGCAGTTCCCATGCCCGGCACGACCCTCGCCGCGGGAACCAATACTGGCAGTTCGACGCGTGGCACTCGCTCGGAGACGGGCCAGTCAATGATCGGCGAAGCAATTGCCGATATTTCCGTTGGCCGCAAGGCCGGCTCTCTGCGGCGGAAACGGCGGCTGATCGAGATGTCCGGCGTGGATGGCGCAGTGGTTTTCGACGACGACCATCTGCTGGCCGTAGGGGCCTTGATCCGTTCGCATCCCAACGTGGGCAACCAGCTTGGCGCCCGCGTAACGGCCGCACGATCGACTTATCTCTGGGGCGGCCGACCGATCAAGGTCAGTTCGGATGGCGACGTGACGATCTACTTCAAGAGCCGCAATGGGACGGACGAGTGCGACGCGGTGATGAATTTCCTTTGACTAGCGCGGGCCGGGTATATCGCGACAATGGAATATCACCGCGGCAGCCCCGTAACAGGCCAGCCCGATGCCAAGGAGCGTAAGATCGTATTGCAGCGCCGTTTGTCGACCGTTGTGGGCAAGCAGAATCAGTGCCTGCGGTTCAAAGGGACTCAAAAAGCTCAATTTGAAGAGCCAATTGCCCGCCGGCCACATCCGCGCGATCAACTTCACGATGAGCGAGAAGACGAAAAACCCGCCGGCAATGCCGATCGCAGACCAACGATCGCGGCCCCAAGAGGAGACGAATGTCGTCATCGCCGTGAAGCAGAAGATCATGCAGAAATAGTTGACGGCCCCCGGAAGCAAGCTGGAAACGGTCACGGCGGCGTCGAAGCGCACGCAGAGCAGTCCAATGGACACTCCCAACTGTACCGCGGCCGCCAAGAGCATCGAACCCACGGCGGTCACGATGGCCGGCGTCAAGAGCACGGTCACCCGCCAGACCGGCAGAGAAAGGATCATGTCCATCGTGCCTCGCCCGATCTCGCCGCTTATGGCGTCGGAACCGCGTCCTAAGGCCCAACCGACACCGACCAGAAGTGTCACCACGTGAACGTAGAGGATGCTCAATTGTCCGATCGGCGTGGCAAGCTTGTCCAAGGGCACCCCGACGAGCGACTGGACGAAGTCGGGTAGCCACTTGAGAATTACGCCAAACGCTCCCACGGGAAAACGGCTCAACAACCAGACATAGAGCCAGGAGAACAGCGTCAGCAGCAATAGCGAGGCGGGCAACTGTGGCCAAGTGTCTCGCAGGGCTTTGATCCACAGCGCGCGATTCATGATCCTCTGGATTATCTCCTTTTCTCAAGCTACCATTGAGAGAGGAATTATAACCATTACGACACCCCCGGTCTGCGCCGTGGACACATTCGGCGCCATTTCGGTGTGTTAGCGGTTATCAGGCAATCGCAAGCGGGAGACTTTTCAATGTGCCCAGCCTTGACGTTGGTGGCCCTCGCCTTGGCGAGCGTCGATCTCGGCTATCAGCCGTCGTCCGACGGTGGGGTGGAATTCATCGCGCAGATCAACTCGTCGACGCTCCAGGCCTGCCGGTCCGGGGATCATTTCGATTTCGACGTGCCCACGGAGGTCCGCAACTACCGTCCCAGCCATATCAGCGTTACGCTCGGTGATGGGAATCTTCCCCACACCCTGCCTGTTGCTGCATCGTTGCCGGCGACGGCCACACAAGCGGGTTCGGTCGGACCGTCGATCCGTGGGGGTACGTCGCCTCTCGCCGGAGGTCCGGAACTCGCACCTCTAGGGACGGGCGATGCGCCGGTGCGGATTGGACCACCCACTCTAACCCCCGCAAAGCCGGTAACCGCCCACGGCTGGCCGCTGTTGACACCCAACCGACCTCAAACTGCGTCGGCCAATTCCGCAGGAGCAAAGCTCGGGGCCTTGGCGCCATTGAACGGCGACAGCAAGGCCCCGGTGGCAATCGATCACCCCTGGTTGGGAATGAGTTTGCTGCTCATCGCGCTGGTTGCCTCGAACACTTACGTCGGCTGGCTGTTTTGGGACGCGCGACAGCGCTATCGAGACCTGCTTGCGCGGAACTTTTCCTTCGGACAGCGGACCGTCGAGGCCGCAAGCTAGTCCTGCGTAGAACGGAATTAATTCCGTTCTACTAAAGGACTGCGAGACACTTCACTGGCAATCCGGCCTATTCTTCTTCCGTCTCCCCGTTGGCATTCACCACCGGCATCTCCACAAGATGTTCCGCTACGAACCAGACCTGGGCTTCGTTCAAGCGGATGACATCGCTGACCAAGAGGTCGTTGGTGCCGTCGTCGCCCTCGTCAGCGGCATTGCGTGCCATCTTGCGGGCTTGCGTGAGAATCAACTCGTGGGCCTCCAACAACCGCGAGATTTGCACGGGCACCTCCTCGCGACCCTTGGGAGGCCTGGCAATTTGGGTAATCTCAGCCACGTCAGCGGCCATTGCGATGCTAATCCCGCCCAGCATCATTATTCGCTCGGCGATTTTATCAATCAGATCGGCCTGCTCTTCATAGTGTTTGTCGAAGAGGAGGTGAAGCTGATAGAACGTATGACCAGCCACCTGCCAATGATGTTTCTTGTAGAGGTCGCGGAGCGTCATCGTATCGGCGAGCAACTGGTTGAGATTCTCGGCGCTTTCGCGACGAACTTGCTCGCTCAGACCGATCGGCATAGGGACGACAGATCCGTACTCCTGGATCTGCGGGGCATGTTGACCAATTCGGGGTGCGGCGCTCCGACGGCTCTTGGTGGGGGTTGCAGTCTGCATTATTCGGTTCCTTGAGTAATAATGTGGTTGAAAATCCGTTCTACCAGTCTTGCCATTAGGGTTTGCGCATCATGTCGCTCACCTATAGAAAAATCTTTCGAGCGAGACGAACAAAAGTCAAGGAGTTGAATGCTGCGGGCCCGCATCTAACACGGCGGCGTTAGGTTCCCACCTACTGGACAGCCGCACCGGACGGGTTAAACTAAGGGTTTTTGGCTCGTTCAGCGACCTTTGCGGGAGATTTCGATCATGGAAAAGCGCGTCTACAATTTTTCGCCCGGCCCGGCCGTTCTGCCCCTGCCTGCCATTGAACAGGCCCAACGCGACCTGGTGGCCCTGCCGGGTACCGGAATCTCGATCCTGGAAATCAGCCATCGTTCGAAGAAATTCGGGGAAATTCTCTCGCAAACCCAAGACAATCTTCGTACGCTCTTGGGCATCCCGGACAATTACCGCATTCTGTTCCTTCAAGGCGGGGCGCTGCTGCAATTCGGCATGATACCGATGAGCTTCTTGCGGAACTCCGGCCGGCCGGCCGACTACATCGTCACCGGCACCTGGTCGAAGAAAGCCGTCGACGAGGCTAAGACCCAGGGCACAGTGCAGGTCGCCTTCGACGGCAAGGCGGGCAATTACAACCGTGTGCCCAAGGCCGAGGAGCTCAAACTCGATCCACGCGCGGCCTACGTTTATTGCACCTCCAATGAAACCATCCAGGGTGTGCAGTTCCCCGCTGAACCCGAGGTGGGCGAAGTGCCGCTGGTCTGCGACGCCTCTAGCGATATCCTCTCCCGCCCGGTGCCGGTGGCCCGCTACGGCCTGCTCTTCGCCTGTGCCCAGAAGAACGCTGGACCGGCGGGCGTGACAATCGTCGTCATCCGAGACGATCTCTTGGCCAAGGCCCCCAAGGACCTTCCCTCAATGCTCAATTATCCCGTGCTGGCGGAGAACAATTCGCTCTTGAACACACCGCCGACGTTCGCCATCTACATGGTCAAGCTGGTCACCGACTGGCTGCTCGGCGAGATCGGCGGCTTGGAGAAGATGGCCCAAATTAACCGCCGCAAGGCCGCCATGCTTTACGACGTCATCGACAACTCCGGGGGCTTTTATCTGCCCCACGCCGAAACTGCCAGCCGCTCGATCATGAATGTGCCGTTCAAGCTGGCCGACACATCGCGGGAAGAGGCGTTCCTCAAAGGCGCGGCCGGTTGTGGACTGGTGGAACTCAAGGGGCACCGCTCGGTGGGCGGGTTCCGTGCGTCGATCTACAACGCCATGCCCGAGGCGGGCGTCCAGACGCTACGGGACTACATGCAGGATTTTGCCAAGCAAGGGTGAACCCTTTAAGGCGGTAGCCAGCAGGCGGGACCAGGTTTCGGGTACCCGGGGCACCCGCTTACCGATCGCGGGTCGGTTCCGGCAACCGATGCGCAAATCTCGCCGGAACTGCGCAAGCTTGTTTTGGGCTGCCTGGTGCCTTGTTCCGGCGTACTGCTTCTGACCATCAGATCCCAATGTGCTGCGGCTCGATCACAAGGTCGGGCGGCGAACCGGCCCAGGGAACTTGCCATCGTGGCGGAACGTGCGATTCCGCCCGTAGCGCTTGGCTTCGCCCAGCACTGATTCCGCCCGCAATAGCACGGATGATGGGCTATCTTCTTCCCGGGCCCGTGTCACGGCGAAACTGACCGTGACACGGATATCGAAATCCTCGTGCTCAAAATGGGCCTTGTCCACCGTCTGCCGGAAGCGTTCCACCATTTCGGTCGCGGCAGACGAATCGACGTCCGAGAACATCAAGAGGAACCGCTGGCCGGAGAAACGGGCCACGCGGACGTTTTCCGTATGCAGATCTTCCAGCAGCGTCGCCGCGGCCTTGAGAATCTGGCTCCCCGTGCGGTAGCCAAACTGCTGGTTGATCTCGGCCAGCCCGTCAAGGTCGATCAGGGCGATGCACAAGCGGGAGTGGTCGGGCACGCCGGCCCACCAGGCGTTCAAATCGGCCTCGATGCCAGCCCGATTGAGACATCCGGTCAGCGGATCGCTGCGATCGGCGTCCTCGGGCGGGCGGTTCTCTTGCTGGGCCACGTCGGCCAGGGCCTTTTGCAGGGCGTCGCGGAGTAGGTCGTTGGAGTTGAGCAGGCGCTGCGTGCGACCGACAATCTTCTGGCAGCCGGCGGCTAGATCGCTTTCGTAATTGAAGCTGGCGATTTCCTCGCAGGCCGCCTTGATCTCAACGTCCTGCATTTGCGCCGCCACGACCAATTGGTTGTTGATACCTTCCCAGCGGCCCTCATCGCGCGTCAGATCGGCCAGGCGCTGCTGGGCCGACTCTCGCGACTCCACGTAGTTTCGTGCCGTGGTTTCGATGTTGCTTAGCACCGACTCAATCGCACCTAAGTCGGGCTCCGCAACGCAACGCCGCAGTTGCTCGTCGGCCTCGACTAGTTTCGTGCCGAAACCGTCCACTTGGCCCTGCAAGTCGTCTACGGCCAGATGACCGGGACTTTTCGGCGCGGGCGGCCCCGGCGGGATCGGCGCAACGGGCGCGGTCACTGCTTGCTGCAACTTCGGCGCTGCGACAGGTCGGACCGCGGCGGGAGCGGCGACAGGACCTGGTGGCGGCAAATCGATCGACAGCGATCCCCAGAGGCGACGCGCCGCAATCTTGCGGTGACGACGGCCCAGCATCACCCCCAGGGCAAAGCCCGCACCGATGTTGGCGAGCGACAATAGGCACAAAGGGAGGATCACGTGGCGTTCCCGCGGAAGATGGCGTCGGTCAAGTATACTGAAGCCTAGCTTACAGCAATAACCTCTCGCGCCGGCATCAACCGGGGTGAAGTTCCCGGATTCGTGCAAAGTCGCTTAGGGCAAATGTCGCTGCGAGAGATATCTCCCATACGCTTGCTATATCCGGCATATTCGTCCAGACTACCAGTTCGTTTCACTTAACTTTGTTGCCGTAAAGCATTATTTGGCAACGAGTTATAGAAGCGGCATTTTGCCCGTGGTGCGCCCTTGCTACGGTGACGATGCCTGGAAGCAGAGCAGCCTGACAGATCACGCGATGGGGGCCTGGAATAACAGCCGAGGATCGGGGACTCGGCAGCGGATACCAAGAAAAACTGGGCCACCAGGCGGCAAATTCTCCATCCCAGCGCAGTCTATGTTGCCAAGCGATGGGGATGGTACCGCACTTCCCTGTCTGCGAAGTGATTCTATGAAAGAGACTCGGTTTGTCGGCAAGACTTGGGGCAGGGTGGGTGGATCAGCGCAACGCCGCGAAACCAACCGTTTCCGGGCTGCCGACAGGCTTGATTTTTCGTAACGACCGACGAAGAATTTTTGACCCCGCCCTCAATCGTCTCGGTCTCGTTACTACTATGCGGGCGAGCACTCCGCCAAATGTCCGAACTCACATGCATCTTGTCCCAAATCGAATCCGGCGATCCGCACGCCGCGGACCAACTCTTGCCCTTGGTCTATAACGAGTTGCGAGAATTGGCGGCGACCAGACTGGCCCAGGAGAAACCGGGGCAGACCTTGCAAGCCACGGCACTGGTGCATGAGGCGTTTTTGCGCTTGGTGGAGGCACCGAATGGCCTGCCGGGCGGGGGCTCGAAGCACTGGAACAGCCGGGGACACTTCTTTGCGGCTGCCGCCGAGGCAATGCGCCGTATTCTCGTCGAACAGGCCCGCCGCAAACGCCGGGTCCACCACGGCGGGGGAAGAAAACGCATCGACCTTGACGACGCCTGCCCACTGGAAATGCCTCCGACCGACGACCTATTGGCCATCGACGAAGCCCTCGCTCGACTCTCCGCTCGCGATCCCGTTCGGGCCGAGTTGGTCAAACTCCGCTTCTTCGCCGGACTCACGATGCCCGAGGCGGCGCAGGCGCTAGGTGTGTCGCTGGCGACCGCCGAACGCTACTGGAAGTTTGCCCGGACCTGGCTGTACGCGGAGCTGAACGCCAGCGCAGAATCGAGCGGCGAGAAAAAAACTACGAACGCTTGAGGGGATTCGGGCGTTTTTGTCGCACTATATCCTGGAGCAAGCATCCGAGGATCGTCGCGATGGATAACCTATCGAATATAGAAACTGTTTTCTTGTCCGCCCTGGAGAAGGGCTCGGCCGAGGAGCGCGCCGCCTACTTGGACAGAGCCTGTCAAGGCGATCCCCAGCTCCGCCAAGAGGTCGATCGCTTGTTGAACGCCCACCCGCAAGTTGGCAGCTTTCTCCAGTCGCCTCTCCTGGCAGGAACGGCTGAAAATCTGCCGAACAGAGAAGGCCCCGGCGCAATCATCGGCCCCTACAAGCTCTTGCAGAAGATCGGCGAGGGTGGCATGGGCACCGTCTACATGGCCCAGCAGGAGGAGCCGATCCGCCGCCTCGTGGCCGTGAAGATTATCAAGCCGGGACTGGACAGCGCGGAGGTCCTCGCGCGGTTCGAGGCGGAGCGGCAGGCGCTGGCTCTCATGGACCACCCGAACGTAGCCAAGGTCCTCGACGCCGGCACGACGGCCAGCGGCCTGCCCTATTTCGTCATGGAACTTATCCACGGCATTCCCATCACCGACTATTGCAACCAGCGCCGGCTCAGCCCGCGGGAGCGGCTGGAGTTGTTCATCCCGGTCTGCCAGGCCGTCCAGCATGCCGCACCAGAAGGGCGTCATCCACCGCGATCTCAAACCGTCGAACGTCCTGGTGGCACACTACGACGGAAAGCCGGTGCCCAAGGTGATCGACTTTGGTGTGGCCAAGGCGATTGATCAGAAGCTGACGGAGCGGACCCTGGTCACCAACTTTGGCGCCCTGGTCGGCACGCTGGAGTACATGAGCCCTGAGCAGGCCGAGCAGAACCAACTCGACATCGACACCCGCTCGGACATCTACTCAATGGGTGTCTTATTGTACGAATTGTTGACGGGCGAGACACCACTTGACCGAAAGCGGCTGCAAGACGCTGGGGTATGGGAAATTGCCCGCCGCGTGCGGGAAGAGGAGCCTCCGACGCCGAGCAACCGCTTGAGCTCCTCGCCGGACTTGCCGACCCTTTCCGAACAGCGGGGCATGGAGCCGGCCCGTCTGGCGCGCTTGGTACGCGGAGAGCTGGACTGGATCGTGATGCGGACCCTGGAAAAGGAGCGCGGACGGCGCTACCAGACGGCCGCCGCCTTGGCCGAGGACATCCAGCGTTACCTGGAAGGCAAGCCGGTGGAGGCTGGCCCACCGTCGCGGCGTTACCGCTTGAAGAAACTGCTCCAGCGGAACAAGGGGCCCGTCCTGGCCGCCGCTTTGGTGCTATTGACGTTGTTGGCCGGTTTGGCGGGCACCACGTGGGGGCTGATCGAGGCCCGCTGGCAGCGCGAAAAGGCGGACCAGGCACGGCAGTCCGAGGCCAAGCGCGCCGAGGAAGAGGCAGCGGCCAAACTCGACGCCCAGGCGCAGAAGAAGAAGGCCCAAGAGGGCGAGCGCAAGCAAAAGGACCTGGCTGCCGACCTGCTGCTGGACTTGGGGACGCAGTCCACTGCCCGCGGTGACCTGCCCCTGGGAATGTTGCAATTCGTACACAGCCTCGAAACGGCCGCCGATGGCGACGACGGACAAGAGGCGGCACGCATGAATCTGAGCGCCTGGCGACAGACTACCATCCCTGCGCGAAAACCGCTCGTGCATCCGGGCGCGGTAGCGGGTATCGGTTTCAGTGCCGACGGCCGCACGCTCTGGACGCTCAGTACCGGCGCCGTCCGCATGGAGGAGCATGTCTGGCCCGACGGCCAGAAGCGCGCGACACGCGTCTTCCGACCGGAGTTTGTCGGCGACCCGTTCTTCAAGCACCAGGGAATCCCCATTACGGCGGCTGACATCCTTGACCCAAAACTCCCGCGACCGGTCACGCCCCGAGGCCGACTGATGTGCTGGGAAACGGCCACGGGCGAGCCGATCACGATCTCGATGCCGGACGATCTTCGGGCGTTGGCGGTGGCACCGGACATGCGCTTCGTGCTGGCCGCCAATCGAATTGCGAACCCACACGTTCAAATCACGAGCTTGCAGATATGGGACCTCGCGGGAAAAAAGCCAGTGGGCCAACCTGTCGAGTTTTACGATGCCGTTCGCATGGCGCGTTTCAGCCCGGACGGAAAACTCGCGATTTCGGCAGGCGACCGCGGCGTCGCGGTGTGGGACGCGGAAAAAGGGGACTTGTTGAAAGACATCAGCTATGGGGATAGCCTTGCACAAGCGGCCGTCAGTCCCGACGGGCATTACGTGGCTCTGGTCACCGAGTCCCACGACACCATGGGCAGGGGGCAACCCTACATGCCGGCGATACCCGGACATAGTCCTGCTCCTAGTGGGACACTGAGAGTTTGCAGATTCGAGAGCGGCAAGTTCGAGAGGGTTCCCGGCCCAGAGGACATCGATCCGCAGTCCGCCGTTGCTGTAGGTCCCGGCGGCCGCCTGCTGGTGTTCGCCGACCCGGGCCGCCCATTCTTAGGGTCCAGCGTCGTTCTATGGGACCGCGTGGCCGGCCGCCGCGTAGGCGATTTGGACCCCGGGGGCCGGTTGATCAATGCCAACTTCAGCCTGGACGGCAGGCGGCTGTTGACCGTTATCGGCGGGGGTCCGCAGTCGCTGTCACCGGGCATCGCCCAACTTTGGGATACGACCACCGCCAAGCCGTTGGGCAATCCCCTGGCCTTGGGCGGACCGGCCGCAATCGCCGTTTCCAGTCCGGACGGCAAACTGCTCCTCACCGCGGGCGGCGAGGACTTCAAGGGCGAGGCCCAATTGTGGGACATCACCGCGGGGCGACCGCGGGGCCGCCCCTTGCCGCATGACGGCGAGGTCTTTGCCGCGGCCTTCAGCCCCGACGGCCAGACGGTCGCGACCGGTTGCCAGGACGGCTGCGCCGCTTGTGGGACCTCCAGCCCAGCCACCGCGTTCGCCCGCTGGTGCAGTTGGAGCATGTAATTGCCTGGAGCCCCGATGGGCGGCGGTTAGTCGTCAAGATGCCGGACGATACGGCGCGGTTGCACGACACGGTCACGGGGAAGCCTTGCGGCGAGCCCCTGCCGTACACCGCCAAGGACAAAGGCATCGTCCTCAGTCCCGACGGTCATACAGTGCTGATCGCGCGCGACGACAAGACAGCCCAATTGGTGGACGGTGATACCGGCAAGGCAATCGGGGCGCCGCTAAAGCACGCTGACGTGGTGGTCTCGATCGGCTTCCGCGGCGACGGGCGAATCGCCACCACGGAGGCGGCGTGGTTCGGGCAGCACGTTGACGTCCCGCGCTACCTCTGGAACGCGAAAACAGGCGAGTCGCTGGGCTTTCAGAAGCTGCCCACCACCGGCATTCTGCAAATCGGGTCGAGCCCCGACGGCCGCACGCTCCTGGTGACCCCGATGGGACTGCGCAGTATCGCCCGGCTGATGGAGGCGGCGACCGGAAAACAGTTCGGCAAGCCGATGCAGCACCAGGGGGTCGTGACCGCGGGGGTGTTCAGCGCCGACGGGCAGACGGTCTTGACCTGCGGTGGCCGATCCGGGAGTTGGGAAGAAGGGCGGCTCTGGAACGCCACCACGGGCGAGCCGATCGGCCGGCCTCTTCAGCACTCGGGCCGGATCTCCGCCGCAGTTTTCAGCAACGACGGCAAAATCGTGCTGACCGGCAGCGAGGACGGCACGGCACGGCTTTGGGCGGCCGACACGGGCCAACCGCTCGGTGCGCCCATGCTGCATAGCGGGCCGGTGTTGGCAGTGGCCGTCAGCCCCGACAGGAGACTGATCGCAACAGGTTGCGGCGACCAGACTGCTCGGTTTTGGCACCTGCCGACGAGAAGGCCGATCGGCCCGCCGCTGCTCCACTCGGCCGCCGTGTCGTTTGCCGTTTTCGCCCAGGACGGACGCGCGCTGACGACGCGGAGCAACGACGGCGCCGTAAACGTGTGGCAGACGCCAACCCCCATGCAGGCGACGACAGAGCGAATCCGGTTATGGGTCGAGGCAGCAACCGGGATGGAACTCGACGGTGACGTCGCGCGTTTGTTGGACGACGAGGAATTGGCGGCCCGCGCCAAGCGACTGGCGGAGCTCGGCGGAACGCCGCAATGAAAGCCCCTAGCCGCGGCGCGAATTGTTAATTGGAAACGAACCTATTTCGATCGAAATCAAGTGTCCAAATACTTTGGGAGATGGTCATGTTGCTTCCGGCACAGATCGCGCAAAACGCACCGTTTGAACCTGGCGCGATTATCGGCGGCCTTTTGTGCGGGCTGGTAATCGCTGTCGCCATCGGTACTCTCTGTGGCGCAATCGTCCTCCGCGCTGCATGTTGGCTTTACAACAAATTGGCGGGCGGAACTGGCAGCCCTTCGGCAGTCGCCGAGCCGGGTTTCGGCAAGGCGGCCTGCATCTCCTTCGTGACCACGCTCGTCCAATTCGGCGTCGGCGTGGCTCTTTCCATGGCAGGGTACGCGGCGGAATTGGGCGACATCACAATCAATTGCATTTCCCTTCCGCTCAGTTTGATCGTCGCCGCAGGAATGATCTCTGGCATGTTGCCGACGACCTTCGGGCGAGGCATCCTGATTGCCTTGCTCCAAGTCGGGGTCATGATTGCCGTCGGCTTGGTCCTCCTGGCGATATTCGCGTTATATTTGTTGGTTGGCTTTGCGTTCATGAAGAAGTAGAGGGCCGCTCCGTAAGAGGATAGCTTCAATGCCCGAACCTGTTGACCGCAAGTCAGTCCAATACCTCCCGAACCACTACCCCGGCAGCGGACGTAGCGCAAGTCTGATCGCCCACCTCTCCGAGCGAGCCGCGGACGAGACTCCGCCAAATCCGCCGGAACCTGCGGCATCGCCAGAATCTGCGGCACCGCTAGTCCGCGCCCGTCGCTCAGGGCTTGCCGGCGAGCACGGCCTTTTCTTTACCTCGCCGCCGCGGTGCGACGCGCGCCGGTAACGACCGGTATCGTCGCTCTCAACGTGCTTGTGTTTGCCGCGATGGCTTTCACCGAGGGGTGGGTCCTGAAATTGAATCAACAGGTCCTGCTCGCCTGGGGCGCCGATTACGGTCCGCGGACGTTGACGGACCAATGGTGGCGGCTGCTCTCCCACGCCTTCCTTCACCTCGACCTGGCCCACCTGTCGGTCAACATGCTCTTCCTCATGCTGGCGGGTCCCCTCGCCGAAAAGTTCCTCGGGGCCTTCCGCTTTGCCTTCGTCTGCCTGTTCGCCGCCGTTGCCGCCGGACTATGGATGGTGGGGTGGTTCCCCGCCAAAGTGTCGCTGGGAGCCTCCGGAGCGGTGTACGGGGTTGTCGGTTGTTTTCTGGGCTGCGCCGTGCGTGCCCCCCGCACGATTCCCCGCCTGTTGTTCCGCCGGCAAGTCGGGCTCTTGGTGCTCTTTTCGCTGATCTTTCTGCTGATCGACTACTTGGACCGCGAATCCGCCTTTATTGCCCACGGCGGCGGCCTGCTCTACGGATTCGTCGGCGGCCTGCTGTTGGGACCGATTTCCGCGTCGCGCGGCCGCTCAGGAAAACAACTGCACCCGGTGTTCGGGGCGCTTGGTTGCTGCGCATTGATCATCGTCACGGCGTCGGTGGTCGAGCGGTGCGCACAGCCGACAGTCGATTTATTGGTTCCCTACCAAACAGCACTCGACGCTGAGCGCGACCTATCGGAGCGATTCCACGACGCGCTCACGCAATGGGACGACGGTAAGATGGGCAATGCGGAATTTCGCTCCGTGCTGGAAACCGAGTTGATCCCGCGATTGGCGAAGCTGCGGAAGCAGTCGCTCGGCCTGCCGGCGGAGCTTGCCGGGCTGGAGCCGGAGCGAATTTCCCTCCAAAAGTTCATGGAGGCTGCAAGCATGTCACGCAGTCGCCGTGCTGTAAAACGCGAGGAGCGGCCCGCGAGCGAGGAGTTCGATCACAGCTTGCGGTTGTGCCTGAAGTGGCAACTCGATAGTTGGAAGTCGCTGTCCGATGAGCTGGCGAACGGAGATTCGTCAGGCGCTCTGGCCCTGATGGACGTCGTGGTGGTCGAGGTCCTGCGAATGCACCTCGATGAAATCGCGGAAAAGCACAACGCCTTGCACAACTGGCTGGATTTCTCACGAAGGAAGGCGCATTACAAATGACTCCGCTTAGCCGACCGCCAATGCCGGTCTCGAATTCAGACCTGGCAGTCAAACCCCATAGGGACTTTGCATGATCGACGTACACATCCACGCCGTGGATCCACAATTGCCGGGCAGCCACCCCTTTCCGGATCGGCTCAACGAACCGCCCGAAACCGTGGCCGCGGACCTGCGGGGGCTGATGGCGGACACCGAAACCGAGATGCTTCTCGGAATGGGGCACTTAGGCGGGGACAACGACGATCCTCTTGGCATCGTCTCGACGCTACGGATCGCGGAACATTTGCCCGAGCTGCATGCTATCGGCGTTGCAGATCCGTCGCGGGCCGACACCGAACATCTGCAGCGGGTTGAGCGGCAGTTGCAGTCGGGTAAGGTGATCGCCCTCAAAGGATATCTTGGCTATCTCTACTATGGTCCAGACAACCCCGCGTACTTCCCCTATTACGAACTGGCAGGCAGATACAAGTTGCCGTTTATTTTCCATACGGGCGATTGTTACTCGGAAACAGCTAAAATCAAGTACGCGCATCCGCTGCTCATCGATGAGGTGGCCGTCGCATATCGCGGAGTCAACTTCGTCATCGCGCACTTCGGCAACCCCTGGGTCGTCGATGCGGCGGAAGTTCTCTGCAAAAATGAGAATGTTTGGGCGGACCTGTCAGGGCTGCTCGTCGGTGATGAAGCTTTCTTTAAAGACTTTGACCGGCGTGGACTCCTGCGGCGTTATATCGAGCCGATTCAACGGGGGATCGAGTATACGGACCGTCTGGACAAGTTCCTCTACGGGAGCGACTGGCCGTTGGCGCCCATGGGGGCTTATCGGGACTTGGTTCGCCGCATTATTCCGGAGAATCACCATCAGGCGGTTTTCAATGACAATGCGCGAGCGCTATTCAAGTTGCCGGCAGGTCTAAGCACCAATTTGGCGTAATTAACGCATTGAAAAGGAGCTTGAGGAACTATGGAACACGCGGTAATGTTGCTTTCGCTGTGGCTGGCAATCCTGGGTGGCATCGTCCTTGCCGGTGCGCGCCTGCGGACCTTGTCAAGGCTTGGCGAGCCGCCGCCCGACCGAAGACACTTCCCTGGAAAGAGTTGGGCGTCAACCTCGCGATTTGGGCCGCGCTGGCCGTTATGGTTGCCTGGATGCTGTATGGACCGGATACCCGTTCGCTTGGGGAGCGGATGGAGGCCTACAAAGGCCAGATCACGCGGAACGAGGCCGCCCCAGGAAAGCCAATAACCGGCATCAGCTTCCACCTATATGACTACGGTCGCTCTTTCGCTTTTCACGACGCCGATCTTGCGGCACTGCGGCCCCTTCTTGAGCACCTGAGCGAACTTCGCGACCTCGATCTGCGTTTCACGGATGTCACCGATCAAGGATTAACGCATCTCAAGGGTCTAACGCAACTGGCGACGCTGCGCGTGGGCACCTCCGAGTGCCAGGTAAACGCCTCGAAGTTGACAATGGATGCGGTCGCGGAATTACAGAAGGACCTGCCCCATACTACGATTTACTTCTACGGGCGCGACCCATTTGGCGCAGGGGCGAGCGTCTGCGATCATGATAACCCCCCGCCCGCGCGGCAAGGTCTGGTTCCGCCAAGAGGTTCTAAATTTGCGGCCGAAGAAAAAACACCCGTTGCCAAAAAGGAGATCACATTCTCGCTGGGTGCCAATGTGAACCTGGAGCTTGTCTTGATCCCCAGGGGCGAGTTCCTCATGGGCACGCCCGATACGGAGTCGGCCATCGTCACGGCGTCAGATTCGCCGATGAGCACAGTTTATTCCGTGTTTGGCATCGGAGGAAGCTGGGACCTTTCCGAAGACGAGAAGCCGCAGCATCGAGTTCGCGTCACCAGGCCGTTCTACTTGGGCAAGTACAAGGTGACCCAAGAGCAATGGGAGGCGGTTATGGGTGACAACCCTAGTGGCTTCAAAGGGCCGAAAAACCCGGTAGACAGCGTGAGCTTCGACCAATGCCTGGAGTTCATCGAGAAGCTTGACGGCAAGGCAGCGGCTACCATGGGTAGATTCGCATTGCCTACCGAAGCACAGTGGGAATATGCCTGCCGGGCGGGGAGCACGACGCGCTATTGCTTTGGTGATAACCCAGCCCAATTGGGCGACTACGCCTGGTTTGGCAAGAGCTGGCATCGCAAGGACATTCCCGTAGGGCAGAAAAAGCCGAACGCTTGGGGGTTATTCGACATGCACGGCCCTGTGAAGGAGTGGTGTGCGGACCTGTACGGTCCGTACCATGCGCTTCCTGTCGACGATCCGACCGGTCCTGGCGTTGGCTGGGGACGCGTCGCGCGCGGTGGCGATTCTTGTCTTGGCTACCCTTATTGCCGTTCGGCACGCCGCGTAAGTTACCCGCGTACAATGTATATGAGCGAAAACGGTTTGCGCCTGGCATTCCTGCCGAACGGCAACTAAAGACTTGAGCGAGAGGCGGTAACTGAGTACCGAATGAAGGGACCTTTCGATGTTTAATCTCTGCATGCTGTTCGGTGTCACGAGCGCTGCGGCATTCCTCAGCGGCCTCAAAGCGATCCGCTTGGCGACCCTCGCGATCGGTCTATGGATGATCGTCGGAGAACCAAGCTGGGGGCAGTTTCGCGTTCCCGTAATTCCTTTACCTCCCGCGCCGATCATCCCATTTCCTCTTCACGTGCCGATTCACCCGGGCGAGCCGATTCACCCGGGCGGGGCCCAAGCGGACGGGTGGGTCGCAGTTCATGTAATCTTGTACGGATTGTCGGCGGATAGGATGAGTCTGAAGCGAGGCGAAACGGTGCTGGCGACGATTGAGCGCATAACCAAGCCAATGGCCGAGAAGCTCGGCGAAATCCGCCGTTTCGAAGGGCACACGGCGTCGGTCCATACGGTGGCGTATTCGGCCGACGGCCGCTTAGTCGTCTCGGGCAGCGGCTGGCCGACCTCAGACGGGACTATCCGCCTGTGGGACGTGGAGACGGGAAAGCAATTGCGTGAATTCTCAGGGCATGAAGGCGCGGTCTATACCGTGGCCTTCGCCCCAGACGGCCGCAGCGTCCTCTCCGACGGCACCGACAAGACGCTGCGGCTGTGGGACGTACAGACGGGCAAGGAACTTCACTCCTTCCGCGGACACGCCGATACCGTTTGGGGCGTGGCGTCACCTTTTCCCCCGACGGCCGCTACGCAATTTCTGCAAGCCAGGATAAGACAGTGCGCCTGTGGCGTCTACCCTAGCTGCCCGCCGAGTAGGTCGGCGCGAGCCGTAGCCGGGCAAGCACAGGCGTAGCGAGCGAACCGGAAGTCGAGGTGTTCCAGGGAGCTTGAGAATCTATGGAAGACGCGGCGCCCCATCTTGCGCAATTTATTATGCACTTTGTCATGCCGATTATCGAGGAAATCTTCGGCAAACACGGGGTATTGGTGCTTTTGCTGTGGTTGGCAATTCTCGGCGGCATCTTCCTAGCTAGTGCACACGCTGCAAGACTTGCCAAGGCTTGGCGAGCCGCCGCCAGACCGAAGAAATCTCCCTGGAAAGGACTGGGGGTCAACCTCGCGATTTGGGCCGGGCTGGCAGCCCTCGTTGCCTGGACGCTTTATGGACCGGATACCCGATCAATTGAAGAGTTTATCGACCCCTCTGATGGCCAGATCACGCGCGACGAGAATGCGCCGGGGAGGCCAATAACCGGCATCAGCATCCACAAGCGCTTCGGCGGTGAAAACCATTTCTTCAACTGGTTCACCTTTCGCGACTCTGACCTTGCGGCGCTCCGACCTCGTCTTGAGCGCTTGAGCGAACTGCAGAACCTCGACCTCGCCGGCACGGAGATCACAGATCAGGGACTACGGCATCTTAAAGGTCTAACGCAACTGAAGACGCTCCGCCTGGGCTCTTCCCGGTCAATCGCTTCGACATTGACTAAGGATACCGTCCTGGAGTTGCAGACGGATCTGCCCGATACGACAATCTACTTCTACGAGCAGAGCAACACATTATTCGATCAATCCGGAATAAGCGAGGATGTTTGCGATCACGAGAGCCCGCCGCCCGCGCGGCAAAGTGCAATTCCGACAAAGGGCTCTAAACCAGCCGCGAAGAATAAACAATCCGTTGTCAAGAGGGGAATCGACTTTTCGCTGCGCCCCGGCGTGAGCCTGGAGCTGGTCTTGATTCCCGCGGGAGAGTTCCTCATGGGAACGCCTGATACGGAGTCGGTCATCGTCACTGCGAAAGACTCGCCGCTTGCTTTTTTGTATCCCTCCGCGGATTCGAAAGGCTGGGATATGACAGAAAACGAAAAGCCGCAACATCGAGTCCGCATCACAAGGCCGTTCTACCTGGGCAAGTACAAGGTGACCCAAGAGCAGTGGGAGGCGGTTATGGGCGACAACCCTAGCGGCTTCAAAGGGCCGAAAAACCCGGTAGACAGTGTGAGCTTCGACCAATGCCTGGAGTTCATCGAGAAGCTTAACGGCAAAGTGGCGGCTACCACCGGCAGATTCGCGTTACCAACAGAGGCGCAGTGGGAATATGCCTGCCGGGCGGGGAGCACTACGCGTTATTGTTTCGGTAACGACGCGTCGCAATTGGGTGACTATGCCTGGTATGGCAAGAATTGGGATCGCAAGGACATTCCCGTAGGGCAGAAAAAGCTGAACGCTTGGGGGCTATCCGACATGCACGGCCCCGTGCAGGAGTGGTGTGCGGACTTGTACGGTCCGTACCATGCGTCCCCCGTCGACGATCCGACTGGTCCTAGCGTTGGCTGGGGACGCGTGGCGCGAGGCGGTTTTGTATTTTCCGACTGCCGCTATTGCCGTTCGGCACGCCGCGTAGGTTTCTCGCGTACGATGAATATGAGCGAAAACGGTTTGCGCGTGGCATTCCTGCCAGCGGGCGACTAAGGTGCGGCATAACCATGCGGTCTATACTTGTGGATCTGAAGCCCGAGGCCGTTTATTTCACGGACGACAATGGCCAATGGACGGCGTTTCTTTTTCTCGAAATGCAGAGCACCTCGCAGATCCCGGCAATTGCCGAGCCGTGGTTCCTGATAGCTTCTTAGCGAATGGACCTGTTCGAATCAGGATACCCGCATAAAGCCTGTGAAATTCGAAGACTGTTATGAAACGCGCCCGCAATTGTGGTTGGACGGCCCGCACGAAGGATGGCCAGCAATCGACCATGTTTTGCATCGAGAAGTGGTTCTCAACAGACCTTCTCGCTCGGAAGACAACAAACGATTCGTCAAAGTGGCGCACCTTCGTGCCCGACTGCGGCATACACATCTCATCCCGATTTACGACCTTGGTGTGACGCGCGAAGGTCAGCCGTTTTTTACAGATCCGTATCTGGAGACTCGCGATTTGCATCAATTCCTTTGTGAGGAGCCCGACACCACCCTTGGGCGGCGCTGCGGCTTGCGTAGCACAACACAAGCACTACAACCGTAAACCTAATGGTTTCAATAGGCTTCGAGAGCAAGCTAACTGGCAACTAGGTATTTCTACCAGTTCATTTCACTGGCCTCATCCCAGTGCTCGTAGAGCTTCTTGAGAGCCGACTGCAGTTCCGCCAGCTCCTGCTTCAAGGAACGCACGCGGCCGCCGTCGCGGAACGTGGCCTGATCCCCCAGCTCCTCGTTAAGTTGCTCGATCCGTGTCTCTCGCTGGAAGATGTCGTCCTCAATGTCGGAGAGCTTGCGGTAGGGAAATTGCCGTTTCTTCTGCCGCTGGGCTGTACCGCCGTTGCGCGGCCCCTCGCTGCTGGCCTCCTTCGCGGCCGTCGCCGTGCCGGACGCGTGCTTCTCCCCTTTCTCCCTTTCTCTCTTTCCCCCTTGCTCCCCGTCTCCATTTCTACCCCTCTCCCCGTCTCCGTTTCTCCGCATGGCGACCTGCTTGGGCGACGGTGGGGCAGCGGCCGCCTTGCTCTGTAAGAAAAGCTGGTACGCGTCGTAATTGCCCTCGATCACTCGCACGCCGCCCGGCTCGAAGATGATCAAGTGGTCGGCTACGCGATTGACGAAATAACGGTCGTGGCTGACGAAAAGCGCCGTGCCGTCGAAGGCCGTCAATGCCTGCTCCAGGGCGTCGCGGGCCCACAGGTCAAGATGGTTCGTCGGTTCGTCGAGCACGAGAAAGTTGGCATCCGCAGCCGCCAACCGCGCCAGAGCTACGCGGTTCCGCTCCCCACCGCTGAGGTTGCCGACCTTTTGCAAGGCCGTGTCGCCGGTGATGCCGAAACGGGCCAGTAGATCGCGGCGCTGCTGTGTCACGAATTGCTTATGCCGCGGGCGGATGGAATCGACTACATCGTCGTCGTCGGAAACGCCGGAAAGATGTTGATCGAAGTAACCCACGATCACGCCCGCTCCAAGCTGCACGACGCCAGCATCGGGCTGCTCCTCACCCAGCAGGCAGCGAAGCAGGGTCGACTTCCCGCATCCATTGGGACCGATCAGGCCCCACCGCTGGCCGCGGACGATTTGCAAATCGACCGCCGAGAACAAGGGCCGCTCGAATGCCTTGCCCAACCCCTCGGCGCGGACCACGATGTCGCCGCTTCGCGAGGCGGGCGGAAAGCCCATCGGCGGCAGCACGATCGCCCGCGGCACGGCCACCAGCTCGATCCGCTCCAGTTTCTTGCGGCGGTCCTCGGCCTGCTGGTGCTTCTGACCGTAATGGTTGCGGCGGATGAAGTCCTTGGCCTTCTCGATCTCGATCTGCTGCTTTTCAAAGGTCCGCTGCTGGACCAGCAGCCGCTCGGCCTTCTGCGTCCAATAGGCGGAAAAGTTGCCGGTGTAGCTGTCGACGGTTCCCTGGAACAGTTCCAGGGTGCGGTTGGTCACACGGTCGAGAAAATAGCGGTCGTGGCTGACCAGCAGCATGGCCGCGGCGCTCTCGGCGAGGAACTCCTCCAACCACTGGGTGGCCTCGATGTCGAGGTGGTTCGACGGCTCGTCGAGAAGCATCACGTTGGGCTCCGCCAGCAACAACTTGGCCAACATCAGCCGGTTCTGCTCGCCGCCGCTGAGCGACTCGACGGGCTGATGGAACGATTCGTGGCGGAAACGCAGGCCGTCCAGCACGCGCTCGATCTTGTGGTCGAGATTATAGGCGTCGCGGGTCTGCATTTCGTGCTGCAGATGGTCGTAACGATCGGCCAGGCGCTTATGCTCCAGCGGGTCGTCGCAATGCCCCAATTCCTGGGCCACGGAAATCAACTCGCCCTCCATGGCCATCAGCCCGGCCAGGGCGCTCTTGGCTTCATCCAGGAGGATGCGGCCGGGCTCCCACTGCGGCTGCTGTTCGAGATAGCCAAGGTGGAGCGTGGGATGGCGCACGACCGAGCCGCCGTCGGCCTCCTCTCTGCCGGCGAGGATGCGCATGAGCGTGGTCTTGCCGGTGCCGTTGGGCCCGACCAGCCCAATCCGCTCGCCGGGGCGCAACTCGAAGGTGACGCCGTCGAGGACCGGCTCAGGGCCGAAGTGCTTTTGGACGCCCTCAACTTGGAAGAGGATCATGTTGAAAGAGGGTCAAACCTCGGCCATGCTCGCCTGTTGCTTCCTGGCCGCGATCACCTCGCGTTCGATTCCGCTGGGCAGGCGGCGGTACTTGGCGAACTCCAGGGTGAAGGTGCCCTGGCCCTGGGTCATGCTGCGGAGGTCGGTCGAGTAGCCAAAGGTTTCGGCGAGGGGCACTTCGCCCTCGATGCGGCAGATCGCGCCGCTGGCCTCGGTGGCCACCACCATTCCGCGGCGGGAGGTCAAATTGCCCACCACCGACCCCTGGAAACCCGTCGGACACTCGATCTCGATCTTCATCACGGGCTCCAGCAACACGGGACGCGTCGCGGGGAAGTTCTCCCGCATGCAGGTCCGGGCGCAGATCTGGAATGCCATGTCCGAACTGTCCACGTCATGATACGAGCCGTCCTCCACCACCACCTTCAAGCCGACCACCGGGTAGCCGGCGACGGGCCCCTTGTGAACCATCTGGCGGAAGCCCTTCTCAATCGCGGGTATGAAGTTCTTGGGAATGCGTCCGCCGACAACCTCTTCTTCGAAGACGAAGGTCTCGGGAGAGTCTTCCGGCAACGGTTCCATGCGGCCGACGATGTGGGCGTACTGGCCCGAACCGCCGGTCTGCTTCTTGTGCTTGGTGTTGAACTCGCAGGCCTGCGTAGGGGCCTCGCGATAGTTGACCTTGGGCGCTCCCACTTCGACTTCCACGCCGTACTCGCGGCGGATCCGTTCGATATAGATCTCCAAGTGCAATTCGCCCATGCCCGCCACGATCGTCTCGCCCGTCTCCTCGTCGGTAGAGATATGGAGCGTAGGATCCTCGCGGCGGAAGCGGTGCAGGGCCTTGCTCAGCTTGTCGGCGCCCTCGCGCTTCATCGGCGCCACCGCCACCTTGATGACTGGCTCGGGCACGAACATGCTCTCCAGCGTGCACAAAGGATATTGCGAGCAGTACGTGTCGCCGCTGGCGGCGTCCAGCCCCAGAACGGCCACGATATCGCCCGCTTCGGCCGAATCAATGTCTTCCCGCTGGTCGGCGTGCATCCGCACGATGCGGCTATAGCGCTCCTTGCGTCCATTCCGCTGGTTGAAATAGCTTTCGCCCTTCTTGATGCGGCCTTGGTAAATCCGCATGAAGGTCAAGGTGCCGTAGGCGTCCTCCACGATCTTGAAGGCCATTCCCACCATCGGCTTATTGGGATCGGGAGTCAACGGCACTTCCGTGTGCGGATCGTCATGGGCCAGGGCCTTGATCGGGGTATCCAGCGGCGAAGGCAAGTAGCGCGTCACCGCGTCCAGGAGCGGCTGTACGCCCTTGTTCTTGTAGGCCGATCCGAGAATAACGGGCGTCAACTGCTGGCTCAAAACCGCCTCGCGAATCACTCGATCGACCAGGTCCAGCGATAAGGGCTCTTCGGCCAAAAGGATTTCCATCATTTCATCGCTATACATTGAGACTGTCTCCAGCAGGTGCTGGCGGGCGGCCTTAACTTCCTCAGCCATAGCGGGCGGAACCGCCTCGCGGCGGACGATCTCGCCGTTGTCACCATCGAAATAGACGGCCTCTTCGCGGAGCAGATCGACCACCCCCTCGAAATTATGCTCGGCGCCGATGGGAAGCTGCATCAACACGGCATCGCAGCCGAGCTTGACGCGAAGCTGCTCGACGACCTTGTTGGCATTGCTGCCCGTGCGGTCCATCTTGTTGATGAACGCCAGGCGGGGGATGCGGTAGCGGCGCATCTGTCGATCAATGGTTAGTGATTGGGCCTGCACCCCCCCAACGGCACAAAGAACGAGAATGGCTCCATCAAGGACGCGGAGGCTCCGTTCGACCTCGACGGTGAAATCGACGTGGCCCGGTGTATCAATCAGGTTGATATCGTAGCCATTCCACTCGACCGAGGTCGCGGCGCTGGTGATGGTAATGCCACGCTCCCGTTCCAGATCCATGTGGTCCATGGTGGCGCCGGTGCCGCCACCTTTCACTTCTTGAATGCGGTGAATGCGGCCCGAGTAGAATAGCACCCGCTCGCTGAGAGTGGTCTTCCCGGAATCGATGTGGGCGGAAATGCCGATATTGCGAAGTTTGCTCAGGTCCATGTCTAACGTAGCTTGCTTAAGTGATTTCGCTTAAGTAAATGCAATGCGCCATTTTACAATCCATTATTATACGGCGGCGAGCCAGCGTTGACAACCCTGTTTTATGTTAAGATTCTGTAAGGAGTTACGTCAATTTCGTCTGTTTAGCGAGGGAATAACCCGCCGGGTGCATGCGGCGGCATGGTATTGGGATGCGTTTGTTCATCGTGCGTCAAATAGCTCGGGCCCAGACGACCAAGTATGTCTACACCGTCTTCGCGCCCACGTATCGCGCAATCAAGGCGTTGGTCGAGCTATCGTGCTTCAAATCGCCTTGGGCGGCGGGCTGAAGCTCGGGAATGATCCGAGCCGCCAGGACCTTGCCCAGTTCGACTCCCCATTGGTCGAAGGAATCGATTTGCCACAGCACGCCCTGCGTGAAGACGCTGTGCTCGTAAAGGGCGACGAGCTTGCCTAGCGCCGCCGGGGTGAGGCGTTCCATGAGGATCGTGCTCGAAGGACGGTTGCCCTGAAACGTCCGGTGCGGGGCCAGCCAAGCCGGCGTGCCTTCTTCGGCCTGGACCTCCGCCTGCGTCTTGCCGAAGGCCAAGGCCTCGGCCTGGGCGAACATGTTCGCCATGAGCAGGTCGTGATGCCGGCCCAACGGGTTGAGCGACGTGCTGAAGCCGATGAAGTCGCAGGGGATAAGCTTAGTCCCCTGGTGGATCAACTGGTAGAAGGAATGCTGTCCGTTGGTGCCCGGCTCGCCCCAGTAAATCGGTCCCGTCTGCCAGCCGACCTCCGTCGCGTCCAGAGCGACATGCTTGCCGTTGCTCTCCATGGTCAACTGTTGGAGATAGGCGGGAAAGCGCTTCAGATACTGCTCGTAGGGAAGGACGGCCACCG
The DNA here is from genome assembly GCA_963709175.1 of uncultured Planctomycetia bacterium. GTDB lineage: Bacteria > Planctomycetota > Planctomycetia > Pirellulales > Thermoguttaceae > JANXQG01. The sequence continues at coordinate 645,395 of CAVPVK010000012.1, read as the reverse complement.
TTTGCGCAGCGAAGAAGTTGTTGTACCAGAAGCCCAAAAGGCCCATCAACACCGGCAGGTTGTGGGCAAAAGGGGCCGTGCGGAAGTGCTCGTCCATCTCGTGAAAACCGGCGAGCATCGCCCGGAAATTCTCCGGGCCTACGGCGATCATCGTCGATAGTCCGATCGCCGAGTCCATCGAGTAGCGACCGCCCACCCAGTCCCAGAAGCCGAACATATTCGCCGTGTCGATGCCGAATTTGGCAACCTCGGCGGCGTTGGTCGAGACGGCCACAAAGTGCCGCGCGACGGCGGCCGGGTCCTTGAGTGTCTTGAGGGCCCAGTCGCGGGCCGTGCGGGCGTTGGTCATCGTCTCCAGGGTCGTGAAGGTTTTGGAGGAGACAATGAAGAGCGTCTCCTGGGCCTCCAGATCGTGGACTGCTTCGGCGAAATCGGTGCCGTCGATGTTGGAAACGAAACGGAAGACCAGATCGCGGCGGCTATAATGCCGCAGGGCCTCGTAGGCCATGACCGGCCCAAGGTCCGACCCGCCAATGCCTATGTTGACGATGTTGCGGATCGGCAGGCCCGTATGGCCAGTCCATTGTCCGTTCCGCAGGCGGTCGGCGAAAGCAGCCATCTTGTCGAGCACGGCGTGGACCTGCGGCACGACATCCTCGCCGTCGACCATAATCGACTGTCCCTTAGGGGCACGCAGGGCGACGTGCAGCACCGCCCGCTTTTCCGTGACGTTGATTTTCTCGCCGCGGAACATGGCGTCGATGCTGGCACGCAGGCAGGATTCCTCCGCCAACCGAACCAGCAGCGCGAGTGTCTCGTCGGTGGCGCGGTGCTTGGAGTAATCGAGGTAAATACCGACGGCCTCGGCTGTCAGTCGCTCGCCGCGGTGGGGATCGGCGGCGAAGAGTTGGCGAAGATGCACGTCGTGGACCTGCGGAAAATGGGCCTCCAGGGCCTTCCAGGCCGCGAGTTCGGTGAGTCGTGGTTTGGCGGTCATGCGAGTCTCGTCGTGGGTCTTAGGTCGTCGGACTTAGGTCGTTGGAACGTGGGCCAGGCGGTACGGGCTGTTTATATTCGTTCGGCCGGCGATTGGCAAGCACTGTCGCGGCAATCAGCCGCTTTGGCAGCGAAGACGGCAATCGGGGAAAGTGCAAAAAGTCCCGCCGACGCAAAGATCGGCGGGGGCGTTACAGTTTCAGCGGAAGACCCAAAACGCGGCATACCGTCTTGGCGATCATCCATTCTTCGTCCGTATGCATCACGCGGACGGCTACCCGTCCGGCGGCCCCAGAAATCAACCCGGTACTGGTCGCGTTCTGCTGCTCGTCGAGTTCGATGCCAAGCAGCGTCAGCCCCTCGCAGATTCGCGAGCGGACCACGGGGGCATTTTCCCCAATGCCGCCAGAGAAGACGAGCGTGTCCAGCCCGCCCAGGGCAACAGCGAAGGCCCCGATCCACTTTTTCAACTGGTAACAGAAGACCGCCACTGCGTCGGCCGCCCGCTGGTCGTGCGTCTCGCTCGCCAACAAGTCACGCATGTCGGAACTCGTCTCCGAAATGCCAAGCAGTCCTGACTGGAAGTTGACCATCTCGTTGAATTGCTTGCCGCTCATTTTCTCGGTGCGGGTCAGATACCAGATCAGGCCCGGATCGAGGTCGCCCGAACGGGTGCTCATGGGAAAGCCGGCCGTGGGAGTGAAGGACATGCTCGTGTCAATGGGCTTGCCGCCGCGCACGGCCGCCAGGCTTGCGCCGTTGCCCAGATGGGCGAGGATCACCCGACCAGCTGCAGCTTCCGGCCCGGCCACGCGGGCCAACTCTTCCATAAGATAGGCGTAGGACAGGCCGTGGAAGCCGTACCGCCGCACTCCTTGCGCTTCGTACCGCCGGGGGATCGGCAGCAAGCGGGCCACCCGCGGCAGGTCGTGGTGGAAGGCCGTGTCGAAACAGGCTACCTGCGGCAACTCGGGAAAGCGGCGATGAAAGGCGCGAGTCAACTCGATCTCTTCCGGCAAGTGCTCGGGGTCGAACGGCCGAAGCTGGCTCAATTCCTCGACCATTTCTGCGGTGATTTTCTGCGGCTGGCTGTAGTTGGGTCCGCCATGGACGACGCGATGCCCGACGGCGCTGAGGGCATCGCCGCCGCCGTGCTGCTGTATCCAATCCATCAGCAGGGTGACGGCGGCGTTGTGATCGGGCGCGTCGATTGATCGAGTGAACGACTCCGCCGCTTCGCGGCCTTTCACTCGGAATTCGGCTTGAGGCAAGCCGATCCGCTCGACCGCCCCAGAAAGGAGGCGATCGAGCGAATCGCCCGCCTCGAACATCGCGAATTTGATGCTCGACGAGCCGCCGTTGATGGTGAGGATGCGCATATTTTCAATCCTGGCTGGGTTACTTGGCCGCCTGAATAATCTCCAACTCCGCCATCGACGCGTAGGGCTTCGCCTCAAACGACGAAAGGGCCACGAACTTCAAGTACCTGCCGATTACCGGCCGGTCGAACGCGACAATCTGCATGGCATCGGATTGGGCGAAACGACCCTTCTTCACCGCGCGGCCCCAATCCTTGCCGTCGTCGCTCACAAAGACTTCAAAATCCTTGATCCATCCGTTGGTCATGTCCTGCCGCGGCAGCATCTTGAATCCCCGCATGGCGACCGCTTTGGCGAATTCGATGACCAGGTGGTGCGGAAAGGCGGGCGCCGCGTCATCCCAAGGTGTGTGCCAAATGGTCTGGGCATCGCCGTCGATCACGTTGGCCGCCTCATAGCCCGGGGCCTGGCTGTCCGCCTCGATAATCTTCGCGCCCAGGCGCTGCATCAGCCCGAGGGCTGGCGGGGCCAGCAGCTTGTCGAGCGTCTCAACGGACAGCGCGGATTTCGGTTGAAATGCGGCCGAGCCGGCGTAATGCTGGAGACTCGCCAGCAACTGCCGTGCGGCGGGCTGTTTCTTTACGAGGGCCGGCAAATCGATGCCGCAGATCAGCAAGCGGCCCGAGCCAACGCGGGCTTCGAAGACCACGCCCAGCTTATGGTTCCGCGCGAAGTTATCAATCACTTGCACGACGGGCCGGAACTCGGCCGGCGTATCGTCGAGGATAATGCTCCGCGAGTGGTCCAAAAGATCCCACCACTGCCAATTGCTGTAAAACTCCGTGGGAAACTGAGCCAGGGCCGGATGCCGCGGGTCACAGAGAATGCCCATCGTGTTGGGCTTTTGCGTAGGGAACCAGACGGGGCTCCAAAAGACCGGCAGGAACCGGCCCGGCAGCGACTGCGAGAGGTTGTTGGTGGCAAACAAGAGCACATTGCCACCGCGGGCAAGCGTTTGTTTGACTTCGTCGTTCCAAGCGTTGCTGACCTGAAGCCCTTGGGGCGGTTGAAGATTCACTTTGGGCGGGTAGACCCAAACATCCCACTGGTTCCTGATCGATGTTCCCGGCAGCGAAAGGCTGAGTGTGAGCTTGCCCGGCGCGGCGGCCTCGGCCAACGAGGCTTCGATTCGTCCCAGCGATTTGACTTTTCCTGTGGGAATATCGCCCGGCGGCAACGTGTCCTGCGCGATAATGTTGCCCTTCTCGTCGCGGATCACCCACTCAGGCATGACGGCGACGAGGTCCCTCGGGCCGAAATGCGCGATCTCGGCCTCGGCCGACAAGGTCTCGTCGCTGGTGAAGGTCCGCTTCTTCAATCGCAACAGCGGCACGCTAGGCCCGCAATAGCGCAAATGCTCCGCCGGCGCGACAAAACCCTTCGAGTCCCAAAAGGGATCCAACGGCCCGACCAGCGCGGTGCCTTGGCCGGGATAATCGTGCAGGTCCAGCAGGGAGAAGCCGGGATAGTTGGGCGTGCGCAGCAGGACCTCGATTTCTTCCTTGTACAGCAATACGGCCTGCCGCCCCGTTGCCTGAACAAACTGCGGCGCCAGATCCAAGATATGCTTCTTGGCAAGGTCGTCGCGGACCAACTCGAAGTTCTTGGCTTGGAGCACGCCCCTGTATTTCGCTATTTCGTCGAAATTGGGGAAGAACGTCCATTGACCGATTTCATGTCCTATCAGCGGCCGGTCCTCCCGGGCCAGATCGCCGCCGAAATCGACGTCGGTCTGCGGACCGTGCACACCGCGCGGACCCCCTTCGGTATATTGCCGGTGGGCAGTCAATTGCCCCGCCGAGGCCGACGAATAAAAGTGCCGCGGGTCCTCGCGCATGAGCATTTGCACCCAGTAATCGAGCGTGTCGCCCCGGCCGCTGTGCTCGTTGCCCAGGGTCATCAGGCAGAACGATGGGTGGTTGCCGTAAGCGCGGACGATACGGAGGAGTTCCCGCTCCATGAACCGGCCTTGGGGGGTGTGCCGGTCGATCTCGATGTTCGCCTCCGGTCCTTCGACCTGCAGATAGACGCCTTCGATGTCGGCGGCGGCAAAGGCGGCCTCCGGAGGACACCAGGAGTGGAACCGCATGAAATTCAGCCCGTAAGACTTCAGCACGTGGAAGATCCGCTGCCAGGCCGGCACGTCGGTGGGCGGATAGCCAGTGAGGGGGAAAATGGCGCATTCCAGGGTGCCGCGGAGAAAGATCGGCCGGCCGTTGAGAGTGAACTGCGTGCCGCGGATTTCCAGCTTCCGCATGCCGAACGTGACGGACCGTTCATCCGTTTTTGTCATGCTGGTAGTTACGATGCCCGATTCCGGCGGCCGCAACGTGTAAAGCGATACGCGGAGCCGATACAGACTCGGCGAGAATTCGTCCCAAAGTCTCGGGCTTGGCACCGGGTATTCCGTGGTGACAATCGTGTGGCTGCCCTCAACTGCAAATTGCTTGCTGCGAACCTGCATCATCGTTTCATTTGGGCCCAGGGAAAGCCCCAGCACGCCATGTACCGCATGCCCGGTCTGATTCCGGATGGCAGCCCGCACACGGACGAGCTTGTGATCGACGTCGGGATAGACGTGCACGTCGTCGATCGACAATGGATCTATAACTCGCAGTGCCAGTTTGCCGACGAGCCCGTTCCAGTTCGTCTGCGTCCCTTCAAAGAGGATCGAGACGAACCCACCCAGGTCGAACTTCGAGGTGTTGTCGGCGCGGATGGTCAGGCAGTGCTTGCCGGGCGTGATGTCGGCACCGAGGTCGTGCACCTGGGGTGCGATCAGGCCGACCTGCGTGCCGACTTCGCGGCCGTCGACCCAGACGCGTGTTTCCCAGTGGACCCGCTCCACGAAGAGTTCCAACCGCTTGCCTTGCCAACTGGCGGGAATCTCGATGTCGCGCTGGTACCACGCCGGCCCGACATAAAGGTTCGGCCGATAGAGCCCGTCCATCGTTGGCTTGGCCGGGTTGGGCAGGCCGAGTTTCGCTTCGTCGGTGGTGCCGGGCAGCCTGATCTCGCCCGGCAGCCGCGTCGCGTACCACTGCTGTTGGACACCGACGTTCTGGGGATCGAGACGGAACCGCCAGACGCCGGCCAGAGAGACCGTGCCCGCCTCCGCGTCCGCAAACGCCGGCGCGACGAGCACGGCCGCCAGAAACATAGGCAACAAGCGAGCGGTGCAACAGTGAAGAGCGGTCGAAATCGATTGGGTCATGCGAATTCCTCCTGAGACCGTTAGTGGCCTTAGCAGGCCCACCGTGTTCGGCTGAAACGCACATTGTGGTGGGCATCCTCGCTTCGCGATCTGGTCCCACGCTACGGCGTTTGCTCTGATTGTAGCACAAAACAAATGGCTATTCTCGGGTGCGATGGCAACAGATGTAGCGGCGAAGCCCGGCGGCGGAGAAAAAGCTGTCACGAAATTCCCCTTCTTATCGAACAATTCGTTGACGAACGCTTCCCTCAAGGTATGGTCAAGAAAGAGCATCGAGGTGCATCATGAAAAAAGTCGTATTGGCCGCGCGGCGATTCTTAACCAGCGAAGACGGTCCCACTGCCGTCGAATACGCCATAATGTTGGCGATGATCGTGCTCGTTTGCCTTGCGGCCATCAGCACTCTCGGCCAGAAGACCAACAGCCTCTTCAACAGCGCCGCAAGCGCCCTCTGACGTCGATTCTCATTCCAGCACCACGTAGAGAGCGTCGCAGGGAAACTTCAAGGTCTTGCCTGCGACCGATGTGGTCAGCCCCGCGGGTGCGATCGGCATGCCGTTGGCGTCCAAAATGCGGGCTTGCGTGATATTCGTGTTCTTGATCGTGACCGCCGCATCACCCTTGACGATCATCCAAGGGGCGCGGCCGAAACTCACCACTTCCTCCCCCTGACGGCCGTTGACCTTCACCGGTCGGGTCTTCCAGCCCAGGGGCGCTGTGTGGTCCCGACCTGCACCAAGATCTTTTTGGAGTCGCTCAGCGGCTTGCCGTCCATGGCGACTACCAGCACGGTCGCGTAGTCATTGCCGCAACGAATCTCCACGTCGCTGCAGCGGATGACGCCTGCCTTCTTGAGGAACCCGGTTGCGCCCTGCGCCTTGAGGGCATCGAGGACGCATAACCCCCTGCCATAGTCCCACGACAACTGGCCGGTGATTGACCGAATCGTCTTACCCGACTGAACACGGGCTTTGGAGTGGAGGTGCTCCGTTTCGGCGTCGTCGCTCCCGTAGCGGACCACGACCGGTCCTTCAAGGTATGTGAGTGGGCTGAGACCAGGCCCAACTTTCGCAGCCTCCGGCTTGCTTCCCTGATCGCGATTGGGATCATAGCCCGCATCTTCCGCAATCAGCGGCGCTCGCCGCCGCCAGAGGTCTTCCAACGGGCGGACTTCGCGGACCACCGGCTCTCCCTGGCGGATGTAGCCCAGTCGGTACATCAGGGCCGCCGCCGGCCATTGGCCCATCAACGTCGGCGTGGCGCAAACCCATTTGCCCTCCGAGGGGAGGAAACCGTTGGCGGAACCGGGCTGGCGCCAATCCTCCTCCGAGGTGGCGAACCAGTAGTAGGCGTCGATGCCGGTCAGCGATTGATAGGCGGCGACCAGGAACGGCCCTTCCGACTGGTAGCCTTGCGGCGGGACCCAGGAACTTTCCGTAATCAGCATGGGAAAGCCCTCCACCTGCTTGATCGCCAGCGGCATTTCCCAGGGGCGGAGCAGGACCGAGTCGTCAGTGAAGCGGTCGCCGTTGCAGATGGCCCAACCGTTGTTCTGTCCTTCGTGGACGCCGCCGTAGTAGCGGTTGATGGCCATCACCTCATTGGCCGTGTAGGACCATCGCTCCGCGTCGAGCATGGTGGCGTTGTCGGCGGTCCGCCAGTTGCCCGCGTTGACCAGTTGCCGGCAGCCGAGGTCCTTCTTCAGATACTGGCCGATCATCTTGTTGAAGTCGTGCATCGTTTCGGTAAAGAACTGCATCTGGTCGGCCGCGCGCTGCTGCTGCCCCTCGTTGCCATGGTGCTGCGTCAGTTCCCAAATGATGTAAAGCGCCGCCTCGCCCTTGGCGAAGTTGTCGGGCGAGTCCTGGTCCGGCGAGGGCGCCGCGCCGCCCCAGGCCTGCCGGGCTTTCTGCAACGAACCGTACTTCCGCACCAGGAATTCGCCGAACTGCCGGCGGAGCTCCTGTTTGCGCTCCCCTTGATTCCTTGGCTCGTCCAGAACAGCAACGAATCCTCGTTCTGAATCTGGATGATCGCCAGCGCCGGGTCCTGGGCAAGGGGGATGCCGGTATAAGGGTTCTTTTCGGTGAGCACCTGCTTGAGCCAGTGCCGGTAGGCCGCTTGGAGCTTCCGGTCGAAAAAGAGCAGGCCCCAGTTGCCCGCGCCGCCCGTGTCGAGTACGCCCATTGACGGCCTTACGCGGGCCGGCCCGGCCCAATAAGGCGAAAAGGTGACGTAGATGCCCTCGCGTTTCATTGCCGCCACGCCCTTCCAGATCCGGTCGCGGTCGGCCCGGTCGGTCTCCATGAGGTCGTTGCCCACGGGCGTGACGTTGCTAAAGAATCGCACCATGTTAATGCCCCGCTTGGCCAGGAAGCGGGCATGCCGCGGCAGGTCTTTGTCGAAGGCCCCGTCGTTGACTGCCCAGAAACGGACGGGCGTGCCGTCGCTGAAGGCGAAGTCATTGCCGTCCGCCGAGCGTGTGACGAAACCATGTTCACCGGCAAACTTTTCGTTAAGGTTGCGGAGGTCGAGCAGGGCCCGCGGACTGAATTCGTCGCGCGGCGGCTGGAAGGCCCAGTGGTCCGACTCAGATACCTCGTTGACGTTGGATTTTTCGCCCGGCTTGCGCGTGCCGTCGGGCGTGAATGGGCCGCCGGCAAACACGAAGCAGTCGAGCATGCCATGGTTGTTGTTGTCACTGTGCATCTTAAATGTGACAGTATGTTTGCCCTTGGCCAGCTTGACGGTCCCCACCTTGATCCAGGCGATGAACCGCAGGTCGATCTTGCCATCGGCAGCGATGTTGACGCTTTCTTGCGCGGCCTTCATGTCAATGAACTGCCAGGGACCGCCGTCGACCTGGTAGGACAACTTCGTCGCTACCGGATTGGCGCGGACCCAGAGAACATATTGTCCGCCGCCGGCTCGAAAGCCATACGTCGCTTCGCCGGCTCGCTTATCATTCCAGTTACTGATGAAGTCGCCGCCGGAGAGCTGGTCCCGTTTGACCTGGTCGTACCACCAGGGATGGCGGGTCATGCTTTGCGCCTGCGGCGATTCGCCTTCGATCCAGATGTACTCGGCGGCGCATGCGCCAGGGCCGCTGGCCAGCATCAAGAGAGCGGCGCAGACTGCATACACGAGAGGTCGACGGGTTTTCTGTGAAGGGGTCATAGAATGCGATCCTTGGTGGGCGGGATTGGTGGGCAGCCGCGCCATTATACTTCCAAATTCGATAACGAGCTACGCGGAGGCTTGGCGGTATCCGGGAAGCCGTGGAGCTACGCGACGCCCGGGGGGGAGCCTACGGCAGGTTTCATCCCGTAACGCCGCCAAAGGTTGGAGATCTTCGCTCTCCCGTCAGCGATGAGGAGTTGGCTCGTCGCCAAGCCAAACCTGGCGGTCGTCCATTGGCCGAGATCTTGAGGGAATTCGGGATAACAACCGCACTTGCGGCGTTGACGGCACTTGCCCCCTAGCGACCGTACGGCCGGCACTGAAGGTCGAATACCCACCGTCCGCGCGTGCTTCATTGGCGATACAGACGAAACCGCCGACTGAAGACTGTCGAATGCTGAAAACCCTCGTGATCAACGGCTACCGCGTCTCTGCGGGCCGTGCGGCCGCCTTGGCGGCGGGCTTCTCCGCTTTCGCCGGTTCAGCATCCGCGGGCGGATCGGCCGGGGCAAAGACCCGCTGGTCATAAACGTTCAACACGTAAGCGGCATGCATTGCCGCAGAGACCTCCCGCGGGCTCATCACCGGAATGTAGGTCTGGTAGTGCGTCGAGTTGAACGAATCGGTTAAGAAGTCGATGCCGCGAACGATCGACTCGTCTTCCAATCGCGGGGAGGATTGGATCATCGTCAGCCATTCCAACATCCGCGCCGTGTAGGCCATCGCCGTCGCGTAGTCGCGGCTGGTCGGTCGTCCCCAACTGCCGTCGGTGTTCTGCGTGGAGTAGGCATAAGCGATCGACTCGTCGACATAGGACTTTGCCCGGGCGAAGTCGCCATCAATCGATGCCTTGTCGCGCTTCTGGCGTTCCAAGGCGGCACAGAGGCCCAGCAAGCGGTCGGTTGCGGCGTGTGGGCGTACGCCCGTCGGCCGGTCCAACTCGTCGGCAACCACGCGCTGGAGCGTCCATTCTTCGCCCAGGCTGTTCTTCCAGGAAGGTTGTTGCAGGTAGTTTGCCAGGGCAACCAGTTTCATCGACATGTCGAGCCCCTTGCGGCAGGTGAGTTTCTCATACTCGACCAGGTCGGCGACCGTGCGAACGGTGTTGCCGGAGCGAGCCGGGTAGTCCGCCGGCACATGCGCAAGGGCCAGCACGGCGGCCAGTTCCGAGGGACCGTCTTGGTATCCATAGCCGACCCGGGCGGCGAGATGGCCTTCACTCACCGTAATGAGGTTGTAGCCCGCACACGGCATGTTCCAGCAGAGGCAGGTGACGCCGTTGACTTTCTGTCCGGAGCCAGCGTTATCGAGGAGCTCCGTATCGCAGCCGAAAGCGTGGCAAAAATCAACAATATCGCCACATGTGTTCTGTTGCGTATTGAAAGGTTGCTGGCGGAGCGCGGCCAGCACGCGTCGCACTTTGTCTCGCCGCGCGGCCATTTCCGCGGAGAGCTGCTTCACCTTTTTAGTCTCCACTTTGGCGGTCTTCGGGGCGTCGGCTTGTAGATCGGCGGCAGGCGCGGCAGCCGGCTTGGCTTTTTTAGCGGACTTGTCGGCGGGAGTTGGATCGGCCGCCCGGCTCAAGCTCGATGAGGTCGCAACCAGGCCAAGGACGACGACGGTGAGAGAAGATAAGCGGAATGGAGATGGCATCGAAGATCCTCTGTATATCGGGTTTTGCGGCGCAAGTAGAGTCGGACTAGACGGCGTAGTGCCGTACGCCTTCTCACGGCCCGGCGGTGGTCTTTTCATTGGGGCGCCTAGCCGTCGGCGTCATTTGATCGTGGCGAGGCCGGCTGACGAGGAATCCGCCGGCAGCTCCCCGCTGGATAATCGAGTACTCGGCGGCGCCACAACCGAACTTGTTGCCGCCGCCGTAGCAGACCGCGAAGCTGAAGTTGCCGCCACACTCTGTGGGATTATGGTAGGTCAAATTGGTCGACGCATAACCTTGCCCGTAGCCCTTGAAGACGGAATTGTCGCCGTACTGATAGAGGATTCCCAAACTTCCCTGGGCCCCGGACCCCTGCACCAGTCCGCCCGTCGCTTCGAAGTGGTTGTCGCCACCGAGAACGCACAAAGCCCCCACCGAGCAGTCCCAGGCCATGCCGCTGCCCATGATGGTGCCCTCAAAGGTGCTATGACCCTTGTCGTCGAAGCAGAACCCCAGGGCATAGTGGCAGCCCCAGCCGCAGCCGAATCGCTGGAAGAGGGCTTCCGTTCGTTCGCCGCCGTAGAAATTCTTGCGGGCGATGAGTCGCTGGCTGTAACCGCCAAAATCGCGGGCGAAACCCATTCCACACCAGTAGCCGCCGCCGTGCGAGAGGTAATCGAACTCGTAGACGTTGTGGCCGCCGCCATTGAGCAGCATGCCGATGCCGCCGCAGGCCACCTGCCGGATGCCTCCGCCCACGCCCTGACCGAATCCTTCGTATCCCGGCGTTTCCGGCTTATACGAGTTGACGTTCAACCCACCGAGGTAGTAATGATCGTAGCCCTTCAGGTCATCGATGATGCCGAAGCCCAGCGGGCCGCCGAGCCCTTGGGCCCACATGCCGGCGTGGTATTGGTTGCTTCCGCCGTGACCAATGATGATGCCAATGCCGCCGACCGCCTGGGCCTGGACCCGCCGCACGCCGTGGTAGGTGTTGTTTCCGCCGAATTCGTCGATGATGCCCACGCCGCCGATGGCAGACGCCTGAGCCAAGTCGCCGGCCTCGTAATGATTGCCGCCCTCGGCGTTGACGATCATGGAAACGCCGAGGATGGCGCCGCCCTGGACGGCCGGCCGGGACGAGCTATAGCGGTTTTGTCCACCCAGGTTGATGTTCACCAGCAGCGGTCGAGCCACCGACACCGTGCCGTCATAGTAGGTGTTGTCGCCGCCGAGGTCGATGACCAGGGCCACGTCGCCCAGGGAATCGAGGTCGTAGGTGTTGGCTTCTTTGCCGCCGATAAGGATCGCACCGGCAGGCGTCTCGATCTTGGCAACGAGGTGCCCGGTGACTCCCTGCACGAAGACCTCCCCCTTATCGGGATAATTCTTCAACTGCGCGAGGACTTCAGGATCGGTCATGGGAACCAGGGCCGCGGCCGCATCGACCAAGGCGCCTCTATCCATCTTTTCCATCAGGTCGACTAATCGCCGGCCGGTGCCACGATCATTTAGGGTATGGGCCGCTGTGTTTTGCCCTCCGACCATCACCGAATAAATGTTCGTCGAGAGTTCTCGAACTTCGCTTTTTGTCAGCGGGGCAAGGGCCGCGGCCTGGGCGGCTCGGGCCTCGATCAGGGCCTGCTTGAGCAGATCGAGGGCTTCGGCGGGCGTCTTGACCTGGGCGTACTTCCGCGGTTGGTGCTTGGGCAAGTCAAGCTTCTCGGCGATCATCGGCAGCAGGTGCGCCAGACCGCCGCGGTCATTCAAGATCGCCGTATGCACGTCGCGGGTGAACTCCTCGGCCTCGGCTACGGCGCTCAAAGGATGGCGAAGCATGTGGTTGTACCACGACAATCGGCAGTTGCCTGCCAGCTCGGAACCTGTGTACGGCGCGGAGGAACTGTCAAGTTTGTACCCGGCATAGTTCTGAAAGCGGGCGAAATTATCAGCGATGCCGCGCTGATGAATCGAATTACGAATTTCGTCTTGGAGGATTTCAATCATCCCCGGGGCAAGTCGTTCGCCCACGGAGGCCTCGCCAGATTCTGGCTCAACGGTCTCGGCGGTTGGATGGTTGCTGGTCTTCGCGGCGTCCCCAGCCTTTTTGGAGGACTTGCCGACGGGGACTGTCATCGCCCCCTTCTTGACGCCTACCTTGCTGGCCGGCGCGACGGGCGTTGCCGCCTCATGCGCCACGGGTTTTTCATCCGAGACCTGATTGTACGGCGTATCACCCGAAGCGGAAGGCAGATTCCCAGCCGACACAATTCGCACCACCGAAAGGAGCAAGGCCACACTGAAAATGCTCGGGATGATAAGATAGGCCGCGATCCGTCGCAACATCACGATGCGCCTCCTCGAAAGAATGCTAATTGGATCACTGAGCTGGTCAACATCCGCATTCTAAAGTCACCACTCCCGCTCGTCAACCAGTCCAAAGCCCGTTGCTATGGAATTGATTCGGTAACTTGGTGCGAATGACAAAAGTGTTGTGGAACCCACAGCGCCGACCATGGCAATGGCTTGACCACCGCTACGCCGTCATCGGCGGAAAGTTGGTTAGAGCTTGATTACAAAATGATGAGTTGCAAGGTCCATCCCGACACATTTGGTTGCTGACTGTCAATTTGGCACCCAAGCGCTTTCTCGGTCTGCGAGCTCGAATTACAGAAACTCCGCGTATGCATTTCTAATGGCTTGCCATAAAAGAGCTTACGATCATCCGGAACTATTTTGGCACACCGCTTGCTTTGATTGCGTCCCCAATTGCGGCCGGCTGCCATGTTTGACATGCTGCACCGCTGCAAGTTGAAGGCAGGCAGAGACGGAAGCCATTCCGTTTCAATTAGTTTACCGATGGCATAACGACGGAATCTGTTCCGTTGTACCAAGTTTCAAGCCCGCAACAGGAGGATTCCACTGTGGCAAAACAGATGGTGTATGAGGACGAAGCCCGGCAGCCGCTGGCGGCCGGCGTCAGCAAGTTAGCCCGGGCGGTCGTGACGACCCTGGGTCCGCGCGGCCGAAACGCCGTGCTCGACAAGGGTTGGGGGCCCCCTAAAGTCACCAAGGACGGCGTGACGGTGGCCGAAGACGTCAGTCTGGACGATCCGGAGGAGAACCTGGGGGCGCAACTGGTGAAGGAGGCCGCCTCGAAGACCAATAAGATCGCCGGCGACGGGACCACCACCGCGACGGTCTTGGCCGAAGCCCTCTATCGCGACGGGCTAAAAATGATTGCGGGCGGGGCTGATCCCATGTCGCTGGCCCGCGGTATCCAAAAGGCCGCCGCAGCCGTTGTTACTGCGGTAGGCAAGTTGGCCACGCCGATCAACGAGAAGAGCAAGAAAGAAATCGCCCAGGTCGCCACAATCGCCGGCAACAATGACCCCACCATCGGCAACGTTCTCGCGGACGCGTTTATGAAGGTCGGCAAGGACGGCGTGATCACGATCGAAGAAGGCAAGCAGGCCGAGACGACAGTCGAGGTCGTGGAAGGCATGCAGTTCGATCGCGGCTATCTCTCGCCGCACTTCGTCACCAACCAGGACGAGCAGACCGTCGAGTTCGAAAAGCCCCTGGTGCTCATCCACGAGGAGAAAATTTCCAGCGCCAAGAGCCTTGTTCCGCTTCTTGAGGCTGTGAGCCGGGCCAGTAAGCCGCTGCTGATCATTGCCGAAGATGTCGAGGGCGAGGCCCTTGCTACCTTGGTGGTCAACAAGATGCGCGGCATTCTGAATGTCTGCGCTGTGAAGGCGCCGGGCTACGGCGATCGCCGCAAGGCCATGCTCGGCGACATCGCCGTCTTGACTGGTGGCAACGCCATCTTCAAGGACCTGGGAGTACAATTGGATTCTGTCAAGCTCTCCGACTTGGGAAGTTGCGACCGTGTGATCATCTCCGCGGACGACACCACCATGGTCGGCGGCCGGGGTGACAAGAAGGCCATCCAGGGCCGCGCTGAACAGATCCGCAAAGAAATTGAAACCACGACCAGCGATTACGATCGGGAGAAGCTTCAGGAGCGACTGGCTAAGCTCTCCGGCGGCGTAGCCCAAATCAGCGTGGGCGCGGCCACCGAAACCGAAATGAAGGAGCGAAAGTTCCTCCTCGACGACGCGCGGGCTGCCACCCAGGCCGCCCTGGAAGAAGGCATTGTCGCCGGCGGCGGCGTTGCCCTCTTGCGTTGCGAGAAGGCCGTCGATGCCTTGCAACTGGAAGGCGACGAGGGCCTCGGGGCAAAGATCGTCCGTAACGCCCTGGAAGTACCGCTGAAGGCGATCGCCCACAATGCCGGTCAGGATGGCCCGGTCGTGGTCCATCGCGTCCGCCAAGGCAAGAAGAACGAAGGTTATGACGCCGATAAGGACACCTACGGCGATATGGTGGAAGCCGGCATCGTAGATCCAGCCAAGGTCGTCCGTACCGCCTTGCAGAACGCTGTTAGCGTCGCCTGCCTGCTGTTGAGCACCTCTTGCATCATCACTGAGATTCCCAAGAAGGACGACGGCAAGGCCGCCGGTCCGGGCCCCGGCCACGACATGGGCGGCGGCATGGGAGGCATGGGTGGAATGGGCGGCGGCATGGGTGGGATGGGTGGAATGGGCGGCGGCATGGGAGGCATGGGCGGATTCTAGCAAGAGCCGTTGGAGTTTCGGCCTTAGTCGGATTTCGTTTGTAGTTCCGGCTGAAGCCGGGATTACAAGCACCCGCTGAAGCCGGGACTACAAGCACATCAACAATTCACAAACAAATCTGACAGGAGAAATACAAGATCATGGCTAAAGAGAGCATCAACTTGCGTCCCTTGGACGATCGCGTCGTGGTGGAACCGAAGGAAGCCGAGGAAGTGACCGCCGGCGGCATCGTGCTGCCCGACACGGCCAAAGAGAAGCCCCAGCGCGGTACCGTCGTCGCCATCGGACCGGGCAAGCTGCTGGAAAGCGGCGAGCGCGGCACGCTTTCGGTGAGCGTCGGCGACGAGGTCATTTACGGCAAGTACTCCGGCTCGGAAGTCGAAGTTGACGGCCGTGAGGTCAAGATCCTCCGCGAGACCGACATTCTCGCGAAGGTCGTCAAGTAAGGAAAGGAACTGCCAACGTGGCTAAGCAATTGCTCTACGATGATCAAGCCCGGAATCGTTTGCTTCGGGGCGTAGAAAAACTGGCGAATGTGGTGGCCGTGACCCTTGGTCCGACCGGCCACAACGTGATTATCGACAAGTCCTACGGCGGCCCGACGGTCACCAAGGACGGTGTTACGGTGAGCAAGGAGATCGAACTGGAGGACCGCTTCGAGAACATGGGCGCCAAGCTCGTGAACGAGGTCGCCTCGAAGACCTCGGACCTTGCCGGCGACGGCACCACGACTGCCACGGTGCTGGCCCGCGAGATCTTCCGCGAGGGCCTGCGGAACATCACTGCTGGAGCCAATCCAACGGCGGTCCGCCGCGGCATCGAGAAGGCCGTCGACGCCGCCGTGGAGCACCTCCGCTCGATGGCCAAGCCGGTAAGCGGCTCGGAAGACATCGCCCACGTCGGCGCGATCAGCGCCAACAACGATCCGACGATCGGCAAGCTCATCGCCGAAGCCATGGAGAAGGTCGGCAAAGACGGCGTGATTACCGTGGAAGAAGGCAAGACCGCCGAGACGACCTACGAGGTGGTGGAGGGCATGCAGTTCGACAAGGGCTATCTCTCGCCATACTTCATCAACAACCCCGCCACAATGACCTGCGAGTTGGAGGATGCCCTGATCCTCATCCACGAGAAGAAGATCAGCAACATCCGCGACCTGATCCCCATTCTCGAGAAGGTCGCCCACTCCGGCAAGCCGCTGTTGATCATCGCCGAGGACGTAGAGGGCGAGGCCCTCACGACGCTGGTGGTGAACAAACTCCGCGGTGTGCTCAACCTGGCGTCGGTGAAGGCCCCCGGCTTCGGCGACCGCCGCAAGGCGCTGTTGGCCGACATCGGCATCCTCACTGCCGGCACCGTCATCAGCGAGGACCTCGGCCTGAAGTTGGAGAACCTGACGCTGGAACAGCTTGGCCGGGCGAAGAAGATCTCGATCGATAAGGACAACACTACGATCATCGAGGGGGCCGGCAAGCCGGCCGATATCAAGGCCCGGGTCGATCAGCTCAAGCGGCAGATCGATACCAGCGACAGCGACTACGACCGCGAGAAGCTCCAGGAGCGCCTGGCCAAGCTTTCCGGCGGCGTGGCGGTAATCTCGGTGGGCGGCAGCACCGAGGCCGAGATGAAGCAGACCAAGGCCCGCGTCGAGGACGCCTTGCACGCTACGCGTGCCGCGGCCGAAGAAGGCCTGCTGCCCGGCGGCGGAGTCGCGCTGCTGCGTTGCAAGGCGGCCGTGGAGAAGGCCCGCGGCGCCAAGGGCGACGAGAAGGTCGGCGTGGAGATTGTCCTGCGAGCGCTGTCAGGCCCGATCGAGCAGATCGCCGAAAACAGCGGTGTGGACGGATCGGTGGTGGCCGAAGAGGTCAGCCAGAAGGCCGAGAATATCGGCTATGACGCCTATAGCGGCAAATACGTTGATATGTTCAAGGCCGGGATCATCGACCCCCTGAAGGTCGTCCGCACGGCACTGCAGAACGCCGCAAGCATCGCCGGACTGATGCTGACCACGGAGACCTTGATCACCGACCTGGAAAAGGACGACAAGAAGAAAGTGGTCGAAGGCTCGGTGCGGTAATGCCCAGCGCAGGACGCGAGAAGCGAACGTGGGGCCGCCTCCCACCCGGGGCGGCCCCTTTTTTCGCCGTCGGCGCCGACTGTGTGGCCGGGATCGGCGAGGGTCATCCACCAGCCACCTCTGCCGCTCCCAGAAAACCATGGCACACAGGCGACCGATTTGGCCTTACCTTTCCTGCGTAACGTAGGATAAGATATGGTGACGATGGTTGACAAACGCGACTACTATGAGATCCTCGGTGTCGAGCGATCCGCATCTAAGGAACAGATTTCCGAGGCGTATCGCAAGCTGGCCCTGAAGTACCACCCGGACCGTAACCCCGGCGATGAAACTGCCATCGCCCGTTTCAAGGAAGCGGCGGAAGCCTTCGAGGTGCTGAACCATCCGGAGAAGCGTGCCAAGTACGATCGTTACGGCTTCCAGGGCCTGCAAGCGGGAGATCAGCCTCACTTCCAGGACGTGGGCGATATCTTCGAGGCCTTTGGCGACGTCTTCGGCGAGGGCCTGTTTGGCGATCTTTTTGGCGGCCGAAGTCGTGGCGGCCGCCGGGTCCGCCGGGGGGGTGATGTCCAATGCGAGATTACCCTGGAGTTGATCGAAGCGGCAAACGGCGTTTCGAAAGTTGTTGAATTTCAGCGCCAGGTGGCGTGCGACACCTGCGGCGGCTCGGGGGCCAAACCAGGCACCGGGCCGGAAAGGTGCCCCTACTGCGGCGGTAGCGGCCGCGTGGTGCAATCCAGCGGCTTCTTTTCTTTGCAAACGCCCTGTCCGTCGTGCCACGGCAGTGGCCGCGTGATTCGCGACGTCTGCCCCGCTTGCCGCGGCAACGGCTTTGTCCCGCGTCGCGTCAATCGCAAAGTCGAGGTCCCGCCAGGCGTTGACAATGGGACGCAACTTCGACTCAGCGGCGAGGGCGAGCCCAGCACCTCGGGCGGCCCGCCCGGCGATTGCTACTGCACGATCCACGTCAAAGAGCATACGCTCTTCCACCGCGAGGGGCGAGACCTGGTCTGCCAGGTGCCGATCAGCTATTCCCAGGCGGCGCTGGGATCTTCAATCCGCGTGCCGACCCTCAACGGCGCAGAGACACTCGATGTGCCATCGGGCACCCAGCCTGGCGAAGTCTTCACGCTTCGAGGCAGAGGCATGCCGGACGTCCGCTATCGCAGCCGCGGCGATCTGCACGTGCAAATCACCGTAGAAGTGCCCAAGCGGCTTTCCGAGCGGCATGAGGAGTTGCTCCGCGAGCTGGCCGAAATCGAAAACACGCAAGTGTCCTCAAAACGGAAGAGTTTTTTCGAGAAAATCAAGGACTTATTCCATACGGAAGAGGATTCGTGAGCCCTACGCTTGCGTTGGCTTGACGTAAATAATTCTACGAAGCGAGGATCTGCCATGAACGACGAAGACATCAGTGTGAAAAAGGACGGTCCGCCACCGTCGGCGGCCGCAGCGGAACCGGCCAAGGGCGACTACGCGGCGGCCGAGGCATCCGAGGACGCGCTTCTCGATCAGCTTCGCAACGACCTGGAGTCCGCCAAGGACCGAGTTCTCCGCAGTCAAGCCGAATTGGAGAACTACCGCAAGCGGGCGGCCCGCGAAATCGAGGAACATCGCCGGTACGCCAACCTGCCCTTGATGCACGATCTGCTGCCGGTGCTCGACAACATCGAGCGGGCGATTGCCGCGGCCGAGAAAACCCAGGATGTGGCCGCGCTGCTGGAAGGAGTGAAGCTCGTCGCCCGACAGTTTGAGGAGACCTTTGCCCAGCACCATTGCTTGCGGATCGGCGCCTTGCACTTGCCATTCGACCCAAACCAGCATCACGCGATTTCGCAGCAGGCCACTGACGAATACCCGCCCAACACGGTGGTGCTGGTGGCCCAGCCTGGCTTTCAGTTGTACGACCGCGTGGTGCGGCCCAGCCAGGTGATAGTGTCGCGGGCCCTTGATGCGCCGCACTGAGTAGCTTTGCGGCACGGTGGAGCCCGAGGGGAGTGCCACCGGACCGCGATGCAACTAAACCCCGATTGCTCCAGAGTACCAATAATGCCTACCTATGATTACGTGTGCGAGGCCTGTCAGCACCAGTTCGAGCTGTTCCAATCGATCAAGGAAGAGCCGAAGAAGCAGTGCCCCGAGTGCGGCAAGAAGAAGCTCCGCCGGTTGATCGGCCCGGGGGCGGCGATCGTATTCAAGGGCTCGGGTTTCTATACGACCGACTACCGCAGCGAATCGTACAAGAAAGCGGCCGCCGCCGATAAGCCGGCCAGCGCGACCACGCCGGAAAAGTCCGGAGAAAGCGGCAAGGCCGGCAAGAAAGATACCGGCAAGAAGGAAAGTAGCGCGAAGTAAAGCGTAGGCCGGAACGAGCTCGCACAGTTCCCGCAAAATGCGAGCCAACCCTTCCCAAGAGTCGCCCGATGTCCCGCGTCGCCGTCGTACGGTTTTCTCTCCTTGCTTTTGCCGCGATTACCCAGGCGGCCGCGCCGCCCCATCCGTCCAGGACGCCGGCCATCGAAGTGCTGCGGTGCACCGGAGAAACGTTTCACGACGACATGGGCCTCCAGCCCATCCTGATCGAGCGCATGCAGAAATACTCACCGCTGCCCGTCAAAAGTAAGACGGCATGAGCCAGCGCCACTGTCCGATGTGTGAGCGTCTCTTCGATCCGGAGCAAAGTCCCGCACTGCCCTTTTGCAGCGTCCGCTGCCGGTTGGCCGACCTGAATCGCTGGCTCGACGAAGGGTATGGCTTGCCCAACGAGCGGCCGGAGGAAGACTCGCCTCCTGGCGAAACTCAGGAAGAAGATTGACGGCCTTTGTAGTCCCGGATTCAGCGGGAATTCCGGCGAACGCCGGGACCACGAGCGCCCGTTTGGGAACTGCCCTTTTTCTCGGTCGTCACATCTTGTATGCTCTTGCTCCCACACTGCGAAAACCACCGAGAGTTTCCCGAACAGCCGCGCCATGTCCAGTCCCCTGCGAAGGGATCTTCGCATCTCCACTGCCGAAGGAATGGCCGCGAGCGTGATGGTCGGGGTCGGCGAGACCTATCTTCCGGTCTTCGTGCTGGCAATCAGCGGCAGCGAGTTGGCCTGTGGACTGGCGAGCACCGTACCGCTGGTGATCGGGGCCGTTGTGCAGCTCGCTGCGCCGAGACTGATGCGATGTTGCGGGTCCTATCGCCGCTGGGTCGCTCTGTGTGCGTTGATACAGGCCGCCGCCTTTCTGCCGCTGTTGCTCGCCGCGCTTACCGGCCGCATGCCCACAACGGTAGTGTTCGCCCTGATCGCCGTTTACTGGGCCACGGGCCTGGGCGGCAACGGGCCGTGGAACGCCTGGATGGAGACGCTGGTGCCCTCGCGGCTGCGGGCCCGCTACTTCGCCTGGCGCTCGCGAATCTGCCAGTGGGGAAACGCGTTGGGCTTTGTTGGCGGCGGAGTCGCCCTGGAAGTGGCCGACCGATGGGGAACGCCGCTGACGATGTTCGCCTTCTTGTTCCTGGCGGCAGCGGCGGCCCGTTTCACTTCCGCGCGGCTGCTGGCCAGCCAGCGCGAGCCCCAACCGCCGCGCGGGGCTGGATCGTCTTCGCTGCGGAGCGGCTTCCGCGCCCTGGCCGACGGCGACAACGGGCGCTTGTTGCTTTATCTCTTGGCCGCCCAGGCCGCGATGCAGATCGCTGGTCCGTACTTCAACCCTTACATGCTGGGCGAGCTGCGTTTTTCCGCGTCTCTCTACGTGACGATCGTCGCCGCGTCGATCGTGGGAAAAATCTTGTTTCTGCCGACCATCGGCCGAATCGCCGCTCGCGTGGGAACCCGCTGCGTACTCTGGTTTAGCGCCGCCGCTATCGTTCCTTCGTCGGCCCTTTGGTTGGTTTCAAGCCATTGGGGATATCTCATCGCTGTGCAGATTTATGCGGGCGTGGCTTGGGGGGCCTTCGACCTGGCTACGCTGCTGTTGTTCTTCGAGACAATTCCGCGGCAGAAACGGGTCGCGGTCCTGGCCGTCTTCAATATGGCGAATTCCGCAGCCATCGCCGCCGGCTCGCTGCTGGGGGCCGGCATCTTGGTGTTTCTGGGCGGCAGTGCCCGCGCCTACGCCGCTCTTTTCGTCGTCTCCGCGGTCGCGCGGGCAGCGGCGATCATTCTCCTGGTTCCCGTGCCGGCGCGAAAGGCGTCGCGATCCATTGTTGCTCTCCCGCCGCCGCACTACCTCCGCCCCATGCCGGCACGAGCAATGCCTCGCCCCACGGCCCGCGGCGAGTCGGACAATTTGATCGGTTTGCGGCCTTAGTCAGTTCCCCGACGAGTTCCGCTTCGACTCGATTTGTCCTTCTTTTCCCGCGTGCCCATTCATTCCCTCTGCAGGGACCGTGCCACCGGGTTCCGCTTCAGGCGGGACCGCGATGGGTGCGATCCACTCCCTCCGCAAGGCAAGCTCGTGCCAGCCGATCATTATGGCAGCGAATAGTAGCGGCAGCAGGAAATAGATAACCCGAAAGACAATAATCGCGGCCAACACCTTGGGCAAGTTCGCGTCCGGGTGCTTCACCAGTTCGAGCGTCTGCAACAGCGTCATCATGCCCGCTTCCAGCACACCCCAGCCGCCGGGCACGTGCGAAAGCACGATCAAGACGTAGACCACGAGATACACCTCCAGCACCTTCAGATAGCCGCCATGGATAGGCGGAAAGAGAATGTAGAATACGGAGGCGGCCACGAGCATGTCTGCCGAAGCGATGGCGATTTGATACACCGTCAAACGGAAGGGTGGCACCGGCAGTGTCCAGCGAAAAAGCTTCAGCGAGCCGCGATGGAAGAGACTGGCGCCCATGTACGATCCGGCCAACAACAACAGCAGTATGCCAAAGGGACGGGAATCGGCGAAGAGGTACGTGAACCAATCGACGGCTTCAGGGGGGATCTTTGCGGCCATCGCCTGCGCAATCAAGTGAAGCTGGTTGTGAGGTATCCGCAGCGGCGTGGCCACAAAGAGCACGCCGGAGATGAAAAACACGCCAAACCAGAACGTCAACGCCAGAATCACCAGCAACTGCACGATCTTCGTCAGCGGTATGCCCCATGCCGAATAGAGGCGGTAGCGGAGAGGAATACCGGCCACCGTGGCGCCGAAGTTGTAGCTGATCGGATAGGCGGTCAGCGCGGCGAAGGCCACCCGCCGCAGGGAAATCGGCACTTCGGCGAAGCGAAACGCCAGGTAGTCGTAGCAGACCAGTATCACAGCGAAGTTGACTAGCGTCAGCCCCAGGGCGGTTAACATCTGCCAGGCGGGTATCTGCAAGAGGCTATGGTAGATCTTGGCGAAAGTCAGATCGTTCTTATCGACCTCGTGCTTGAGAAGCCAGACCGCCAGCGCGAATATCGCCAGCACGAGCAATAGGCCCAGTAGTTGGAGCGGACTCTTCTTCTTCATTTTCCCCTCACCCTGAGCCTTCAGAGGCAGGGGAGCCGTCGGCCTTCGTGCTTCATCTTCCCAGTTCATCCGCCAGAGTGCCGGCGTCGTAGAGGTTTCGCAGCGTCTCCAGGATCGCCGCGCTGTGAACGGCGATGGCGCGCCCCTCCTTCTCGGTGTAGACAAAATCCCAAACCAACGACTCCAGATTGCCGTCGAAGATAATGCCCACGAACTGCCCGCGGCGATTGACCACCGGGCTGCCCGAGTTGCCGCCGATGATGTCGGCCGTGGAAACAAAATTCAGCGGCGTATCGAGCTTCAGGTGGTCTTTTCGCTCCAGCCAGCGGGGCGGCAGATTGAACGGTTCGTGGTTGTGGTGCTCGGCCGCCCACCGGTACGCGCCGCCGAGCGTGGTCCAGGGCGGCATCGGCCGGCCCATTTCCCGATAGCCTTTCACCACGCCGAAGGCCAGGCGGAGCGTGAACGTGGCGTCCGGGTAGACCGCGGTACCCAAGACCGAGAACCGCGCCTTGGCGATCTTGGCGTAGGCCTGCCGCAGCGGCTCGTCGACCTGTTCCTCGCGAATGCGGCGAACCTTCCGCGCAGGACCGTCCACGAGCAAAGCCAACTTGATCATGGGATCATCGCTGGCCTTGATGGCAGTCAACCCGCCACCGGCCAGTCGGCGGCGGTAGGCCACGTCGTTCAAGTGCGTTCCCGCGATCAAGGCGGCGGCTCGATCGCGGGGCGACTTGCCATCGATAACGTCCACCACCAGCGGGTTGTCGGCCCCGGCCTCCGTGACCAGCAGGCTCAGCCCGTCAGCCAGCTTGACCGTCTCCAGGTCGTTGTAGATTGGAGCGGGCGAAAAGAGCATCTGTTCCAGCGATTCGCGGTTTGACGTGCGATACTCGCGAAGCCGCTGGGCGTTGGGCTTGCCGTCTTCTTCAGCCATCCGTACCAAGGTCCTGGCGATGAGGAACTGGCGGCAGCGGAAGGCTCGGCCTTCCGACATCCGGCCCTCTTCCAACAGTGTTAACTCTTTGCGAATGCCGCGGAGGGTTTTCAGGGCGGCGGCGACCTCGTCCCATGCCGAAGCAACAGCGCGGAGCTGGGAATCGGCATCGACGGCGTCGCGGAGGGCGCGTTCCGCCGCTTGCTTCTCCTTCATCACGGCCGGGTCCTGAAGCCCGGCGAGGCGGCCGATCTCGGCCTTGCGTGAATTCTGGACGCCGAACAACTCCTCGCGAGCCCGCCGCGCGTTCTCGTCGCTTCGCTCGCCGTAGTTCAGCAGCAATACCTCGGTCCGCATCAGCCAATTCAGTACGCTGGGCAGTGAAAGGTCGCGGAGGTAACCCAGATGGGCGACCGTGTCGAGCCGATCGGTCTTGCCGGGGTGGCCGGAGACGAAGATCAGTTCGCCGTCGGCCGCCCCCTCCGCCGACCACTGGAGATAGTGCTCGATCCTGGCCGGCTTGCCATCCTCGTAGACGCGAAAGAAGCAGATGTCGAGGTCGTAGCGGGGATACTCGAAATTGTCGGGGTCGCCGCCGAAGAAGGCCGCGTCGACCTCGGGGGCGAAGACGAGCCGCACGTCCGTGTACTTCTTGTAGCGGTAAAGCTGGTACTGTCCGCCGTTGTACAGCGTCACCACGTCGCTCCGCAGCCCGGTTTTGTCCATCGATTCCTGTTCGATGGTGTTCATGATCGCGCGGCGGGCCTTTTCCGCCTCGGCTGGACCGGCGTTCTGCGGCACGGCCGCGTTTACCCGATCGGTGACGTCCTCCATGCTCATCAGCACGTTTAGTTCCAGGTCGTCGCACTTCACCTCCTCGTCGCGGGTCTTGGCGTAGAACCCGTCGGCCAGGTAGTTCTTGTCCTTCGTGCTGATTTTCTGCAACGCGTCGGCGCCCACGTGGTGGTTGGTGAGCACCAGGCCGGTGGACGACACAAACGATCCGGAGCCGCCTGAATTGAAGCGCACGCTCGAGCGCTGCAGATGGTCCAGCCACTCGCGCGTTGGCTCAAAACCATATTTTGCCTTGAGAATCTTTGCAGGCGGATTGTTGAAGAGCCACATACCTTCATCTCCACGCGCGGCGCTGCCGCAGGCAATAGCCGTCATGATTCCGGCCAAGAACCAGCCTAGCGCACTTCTCGCGCCCATTCGCACACCGGTTGCATATTGAGAACTCCACAGGGGGGGAAGGTCCGATTTCGCACAAACCAGCATCATAGCCAAGGGAGCAGGTTTTGCAAAGAACCCGAGGCAAACTTGACGATTGCCCCTGTTCGGCTTAAATTCAGTAATCATGCGAAAAGACTTCGATTGCATTCTCTGCGGATCGTGCGTGGCCGACATTCTCTGTCGGCCAGTAAGTCTCGATGTACCCCTGGGCGGCGGACGGCTCTACAACACCGAGCCGCTGCAGGTCGTAACGGGCGGCATCGTTCCTAATGCCGGCGTGGCCATGGCGCGACTGGGAATGAAGGCGGCCGCTTTCACTTACGTGGGCCGCGACGAGTGGGCTCGCTTGATCCGCAGCCGCCTCGAGGACGAAGGGCTCGATTGCAGCGGCGTGCTGGAGCATCCCACGGCTTCCACGAGTACCAGCGTTGTTCTCATCGATCCCAGCGGCGAACGGAGCTTCGCCCATTGCGTCGGCGCTACGCGGCTCATGGATCGCAAGCTCTTCCTGGACCGCCTCGACCTCTTCGCCCGCAGTCGCATGACCCTTATCGGCTATTATTCCCTGATGGGCGACATTGAAGGCGATCTTCCGGAAATCCTGGCGGCGATCCGCGCGACCGGCTGTAAGACTGCATTGGACTGTGCGGGCAGCGGCGGCACGATGCGGCCCTTGGATCGCATTCTGCCACAATTGGACGTCTACGTTCCCAGCCTCAATGAGGCCAGTCACCAGACCGGCTTGATCGACCCGGGGAAGATTATCGAGTTGTACCGTGCCTGCGGCGCTCCCGGCCTCCTGGGCGTGAAGCTCGGATCGCGCGGTGCGTTGCTCAGTCCGGCAGCGGGCGAGTGCCTGGAGATTCCCGCCGTGGCCCCGCCGGGACCGATCGTCGACACGACCGGGGCAGGCGATTGTTTCTTCGCTGGCCTACTGACCGGCTTGCTGCGGGGCCTGGACCTTGGCAGTGCCGGGCTCTTAGCCGCGGCGGCCGGGGCCTGTTGCGTGACGGCCCTGGGGGCCACGGCCGGTATCCGTGACTTCGCCCAAACGGCGGCCCTGGCGGGAGTGAATGTGGCGTTGGAAGGCGTGGCACGATGAAAATCCCCAAGTTTTGGGCCCAAGCGACGGCCGAAACCACCACGCCGCGGGGCGGCCCGGTGAAGTTTTCCTGCTGGCGGTCGTCCGACACGAGCGAAGCCGTTGCCCACCAGGCGGCGCTGGCCGCTGCGCGGCGCATCCTCGATGCCTTCCTCCGCGGCAAGCGGCTCGATCGCTACGAATACGGCTGCGTAGCCTTGCGGGAAGAGGTGCTGAACCAGCTCGCCGACGCCGACGGCCGCCTGCTGGGTGTCGTCACCCGCAACGGCTACGGCGCGGCCGTGCTCAATACCGAACGCGTGATGTTCGTCGATATCGACTTCCCCGACAAAGCGACCGAAGGCGGCAAGTCGCTCTTCAAAGGCCTTTTTGCCCACAAACAGAAGTCGCCCGAAGAAGAGAAGGAAGCCCAGGCCCGCGTGGCCGTCGATCGTTTCATCGCCGCCAACCCGAGCTGGGGCATGAGGCTTTACCGCACCTTCGCCGGGCTGCGGGCAATCGTTACGCACGACGTGATGGACCCGCAGAGCACCGCCGCACTCGACGTGCTCAAGCAGTTGGGCAGCGACCCCCTGTATATCAAGCTGTGCAAGGCCCAGGAGTGCTTCCGTGCTCGACTGACGCCAAAGCCCTGGCGGTGCGGCTGCCGACCCAACCCGCTGCGGCATCCGATCACCGACAAGAAGCTCCTCGTCTGGTACGAACGTTGGAAAGAAGATTACGAATCGCGGCAGGCCCAGTTTGCCACCTGCCGGCTGCTGTCGCCTGTGGGGAATCCGTTCATGCACCCCGAAGCATTGCCGATCGTCGAGTTGCACGATTTCGCCACAAGGGCAGGGGAGCCCTTGCCGCTGGCGTGAGCGGGGGATACATGAGATTTCAAATTTGAAATTTCAAGTCTTAGATTCGAGATTTGAGATTTGAAAACTAAGACCCTGGACCCAAGACTTGAAATCGGAGTTTCCGCATGAGTACGCCGGAAGTGCCGTTGGAACATGCCCACGAAACGATCGAACATCACGCCCATGAGGCCTCGCAACCGTGGGTAATGGGAGTGGCGCTGACTGCCGCCATCCTGGCCGCCCTGGCGGCCGTGACCGCCCTGTACGCCGAGCACTTTGCCAATGAGGCGATGCTGGAACAGATCCGGGCCAGCGATCGATGGAGCGAATTCCAGGCCGACAGCATCAAGGAGAAAATGTTCGACGTCAAGAAGGAGAGAGACGCCCAGGACGAGGCCAAGATCGCCGAGTATCGGACGAGGAAAGACAAAGCGAGAGAAACCGCCAAGGCGTACGAGGAAGAATCGAAGCGTCATCTCCGCGAACACGTGCCCTTGGCAAGAGGATTGACCATGTTCCAAGTCGCCATCGCCGTGGGAGCGATCTCCGTGCTTACCAGGAAACGGGAGTTCTGGTATGTCTCGCTCGCCTTCGGCGTCGTTGGCGTTGTGTTCTTGATTTGGGGATTGGTGACGTGACGAAGTGAGCAATTGAGGGCAGCAAAGCGGGTGGTTTAAGAAGCATGGGCAAGCTTTCATTGCCATTTCCAATTGACACCCCGACCCTAGTCTGGCATACTGTCGAATTGAGTGATAGCAACGTCTGAGACTCTTTCGCCCGTTGCCAACCAGCGGAGTTGCCCTGATTTCATGGAATTTACCGCCCGAAGACTTGCCTCGATAGCCCTCTTTCTAGCGACGGCCTTGATCGCCGGCCGGGCGACAGCCCAGGACTGGGCCCGCCAAATGTTTGACCACACGAGCCACGATTTCGGTACGGTGGCCCGTGGGGCGAAAGTGGAACACCGTTTTATCATCCAGAATTCCTACCTGGAAGACGCCCACATCAAGTCGGCCAAGGCAAGTTGCGGCTGCACGACGCCCGACGTGCCCGTCGAGGTCATCAAGACCTGGCAGAAGGCTTATATTGTGGTCCATGTCAACACGGTGAATTTTCAGGGTCAGAAGGACGTGACGATCGACGTAGAGTTTGACAAGCCCTTTCCGGCGGAAGTGCAATTGTCGATTCACTGCTACATTCGCACCGACGTGGTGCTCGATCCCGGTTCGGTGCATCTCCATGCTGCACAGGGCAGCCCCGCCCAGCAGCAAGTGAGCGTCCGCTACGCCGGTCGCAGCGATTGGCAGATCCAGAGCGTTGAGTCCGCCAACCCCGCCATTTCTGGCAGCGTGACTGAGGTCAGCCGCATCGGCGGGCTGATCAACTACCAACTCACAGTGCGATTGGCTGCCGACGCCAAGGTTGGCTACTCCCGGGACGAGTTGGAGTTGGTGACCAACGACCCGAATCCCCGCGCACAGCGCGTACCCGTGCCGGTCGAGGCCGTAGTCGTCGCGCCGGTGACGGTCCACCCCTCGCCGTTGATCATGGATCCCGTGGCGGCGGGCAAGCTGGCGACGCCGGTAAAGCGGCCCCTGGTGATCGTCAGCGCCACTCCGTTCCGGATCACGAGCGTCGAATCGACGGATCCGCGTTTCCGCTGCGAACTACCCTCAGGTGCGGCGGCCACGATCCATCGCTTGCCCGTGCAGTTTCTCGGCGGCGACACACCGGGCAAGGTCGCCGCGTGGATTCACATCCAGACCACGGCCAAGCGAGAACCGCTCGAGGCCGAAGTGAGCGTCACCGTAACCGAACCGGGCGGAGAAGCAGCGGGCGAGAAGCCCTCGACTGCCAAAGCCAATGTTTCGGGTGATGCCGAGAGTGTAGACGTCGACCCGGTTTTCGGTCCGCCTGGCACGGCCGCCAAGCCACGGTCTTCCACGGCACAGGACTATTAGCTCTTTCCACCGAGGAGTCCTAAAAATGAAAGCTTTCCTCATGAGTCTGATGATGTTGGCAACCGCCGTACTTGGCGCGGCGCTGGTGGCCCGGGCCGCCGACAAACCAACCGCCGACAAACCGGCCGGCGAAGAGAAAACTCTCTTCGACGGCAAGACGCTTAACGGCTGGAAGGTCACCGATTTTGGCGCCGAGGGAAAGGTCTACGTCCGCGACGGCGCGATTGTCATGGAGCGGGGCAGCGAGATGACCGGGGTCACCTGGAGCGGCAAACCGCCGCGCAGCAACTACGAATTGACCTTGGAGGGCAAGCGGATCGAGGGCAGCGACTTTTTCTGCACGACCACTTTTCCCGTGGGAGACGACTATTGCTCTTTCGTCACCGGGGGTTGGGGCGGCAGCACCATCGGGTTGTCGAACATCGATCACATGGACGCCTCGGAGAACCCGACTTCCGCAAGCCGCCAATTCAAGAATGGCCAGTGGTACAAGTTCCGCATCCGCGTGACCGACGAAAAGATCGAGGTCTGGATCGACAAGGACCAGGTGGTCGATCAAAGCCGCAAGGAGCACACTTTCGGGCTGCGGATTGAGTGCGACCCGTGTCGCCCGCTGGGCATTGCCACCTACGATACGGTGGGAGCGGTGCGGAACATCCGCTTGAAAAAGCTGAAGTAGCGCATGACCCGCGAAGACGCAGCCCGCGAAAAGTTTCGTGTGGCCGTCCTGTCGTTGCTGGCCGCGACGGTGTTGACCGTGCTGAAGCTGGCCGTGGGACTGCTGACCCATAGCCTCGGAATCCTCGCCGAGGCGGCCCACTCGAGCCTCGACCTGGTGGCCACCGGCGTGACGCTTTGGGCCGTGAACATGTCCGCTCGCCCGGCCGACCACAAGCAGACCTACGGCTATGGGAAGTTCGAAAACCTTTCCGCCCTGTTCGAAACAGTCCTGCTGCTAGTGACCTGCCTATGGATTGTGTATGAAGCCGTGCAGCGGCTCTCTTTCCAGCACACGATCGAGATCGATCCAAGCAAGTGGGCCTTCCTGGTGATCGTTCTCTCGATCATCGTGGACTTTTCCCGGTCACGGGCATTATTGCGCGTGTCGCGGAAGTATCAGAGCCAGGCCCTGGCGGCCGACGCGTTGCATTTCTCCACGGACATATGGTCCTCGTGCGTCGTGCTCTTTGGACTGTTCGGCGTGCTGGCGGCGCGGCGCTACGACGTGCCGTGGCTGGCCCTGGGCGACACGTTTGCGGCCGTGGCCGTGGCTGGAATGGTGGTCTGGGTCAGCTTCAAGCTCGGAATAAAATCGGTTGACGACCTTTTGGACCGGATACCGGACGATCTCCGCGACAAGGTGGCCCGCGCGGCCGGAGAGGTTGATGGCGTGCAGGCGGTCACAAAGGTCCGCATGCGGCGAAGCGGTTCGGAGGTCTTCGCCGACGTCACGCTGTCGGTAGGCCACACGATCAGCTTTGAGCGGGCGCATGAGATTTCCGACGAGGCGGCCGAGGCCGTCCGTTCGGTCGTGCCCGGCGCCGACGTGGTCGTGCATGCCGAGCCGCTCGACCTGAGCTGCCACGACATCACCACACAAGTTCGCATTCTTGCGGCACGGCGGGGGCTGGGCGCGCATGCCATCCGCCTTTACCGGGAAAACGACCGGCACTGGCTGGAGTTGCACCTGGAGGTGCCCGAGTCGCTCACGCTGGACGGGGCCCACCAGCAGGCCACGCTTTTCGAGAACGACGTTCGCTCAAGCGTGCCGGAGATGACGCGGATCGTTTCACACCTGGAACCGGTGGGTGACAGCACCGCCATCCTCCAGGCCGAACCGGCCGACACCAAGCAGATCGAGGCCGCGATCGACGAGTTTTTTCACGGCGAGTCCTCGGCGACGCAGCTTCACAACGTGAAAGTCCAGCGAGCGGGCGGCGAGATTCAGGTCTCCTTCCATTGCCGGCTCGATCCGCAGTTGACGATTTCCGCCGCCCACGACCTGACCGTCGCCCTGGAGGCCCACATCCGTGCCCGCGTGCCGCAGATTGGCAGGGTCGTTATTCACGTCGAGCCGAGGAAGAATCTCGCCAGGTAAATCTTCGGATCGACGATCACGCCGCTTTGCCGCCTGGCGTCGAGCCAGTCGTCGAGTCCCGCCAGCGGCACGACGTGGACTTCGATGTTCTCCCGGGCGTCGCCGCCTCCGGCGCCGGTGCGCCGGGCGCCGCGGACGACAAAGAGCGAATAGACCTCGGTGGCAAGCCCCGGCGACGCCGGTCCGCTCACTGCACAATGCCAGTCCGCGGCCTCGTAGCCGGTCTCTTCAAACAACTCGCGGCGCGCGGCGTCGATCATCCGTTCGCCCGCCTCACTGGGCCCGTCGCCCACCAGTCCCGGCGGGCAGATCGACCACGCGGCACTGCATGGGAATGCGAAATTGCTCCACGAGCACCAGGCACTCGTCGTCGGTCACGGCGGCAATCACTGCGGCGCCGGAGGCGTTCACGCGTTCCACCCATTCCCAGCCGGACTGGGCCACCATCCGCAAGAATTTTCCTTCCGCGATCACGCGGCGCTGGTTTTCAGTATTCATAGTCGTATAGATTAGGCGATACAGTTGCCTACGACAAGTAGTCCCTCTTGCCGTCGCTCTGGAGTGCGGAAAGTCATTACCGTTGGCCGCTTAGCGGCCTTTTCTTGTTGCCGGCTTGGCCCGCACCGATGTTCGACCAATGGCGCATGCGTCCTCGCCGCTGGAAGAGACCGATGCCTTTTCTTGGACTCGGCGCACAACAGTCCTTTCCGGCAGAACGGACCTACGGTCCGCCAAATTGCCCGCCACTCCTTTCCGCGGTATAATGCGCGGAAAACTCAGGGACCAAATTCATGGACGACGAGAAACTTGACGTGATCGCCGTCGGAGCCCATCCCGACGACGTGGAAATCGCCTGCGGCGGCACGTTGGCCAAACTGGCCCAGCAAGGCTACCGCGTGGGCATTGTCGATCTGACCGATGGCGAGCCGACTCCGGGCTCGCCCGGTCCCGAAGTCCGCCTGGCCGAAGCCCGGGCGGCAGCGGAAGTGTTGGGCGTGAAGGTCCGCGTGACGCTCGATCTGCCCAACCGCCGGCTGTTCGACACCTTCGAAGCCCGCGTGGCGCTGGCCAAGCAGTTCCGCAAGCATCGGCCTCGCCTGGTGATCGGCCTAGGGGCTCGCACGCCGCTGGCCTCGCCCGACCACTGGCAGGCCCGGCAAATCACGGAGGCGGGCGTCTTCTACTCGAAGCTGACCAAGTGGGACGACTACTTCGACAACTATCCCGTGCACGTCATTCCGGCCTTTCTATATTGCTACCTGTCTTTCCGCTCGCTGCAACCGACCACCGAGCCGGGCACGATCGTCTTCGATATCAGCGACGTGCTGGAGACGAAGATGGCCGCAATCAATTGCTACAAGACGCAGTTCCCCGCTCCCAAAGCAGACCACCTCAAGCGGTTTCGCGCCTACGCCCAACAACAAGGGATGGCCGCCGGCTTCGAGGCAGGCGAGGTCTTGGCCAGCCCTGCCGCTATCGGCACGCGCGACCTGATGGGCTTCCTCTTCGCGGTCGAAGAGCCGCGATAATGGATTGGCTTGTGCCTGCGCTCGCGAGGCCGCAGGGTGGGACGGTTTCGGCCCTGCGGTTACGCTCGATACTTCCGCAGCGCGGCTCAGCACGCCTTCCATGTCCACCGGCAGGGGGGCTTCGATCTCCAGCAGTTTGCCGCTACGGGGATGCTCGAACCGCAGCCTCCGCGCGTGCAACGCCTGGCGATCGAGCAGAACCATGGTGTCGCTGGAGTCTCCGTTTAGTTCACCGCGAGTCAGGACCCCGCGATGGCCGTAGGCCCGATCGCAAAGCACCGGTAGCCCGATATGCGCCAGGTGCACGCGGATCTGGTGTGTCCGCCCCGTCTTCGGCATCGCCATGACCGCTGCGAAGCCTCGGAATCGCTCGGCCACGCGATAGAAGGTCTGCGCGGTGCGGCCATCGGCGTCGTCGCGGACCGTGGTCATCTTCTCGCGATGAATCGGATGCACGCCGATCGAACGATCGATGATGTCGCTGTCCAGTTCAGGCATGCCGGCGACGATGGCGAAATATTCTTTCTCGATCGATCGCGACTGGAACTGAGTCGCCAGGCGGCTATGGGCCTGGTCGTGCCGGGCGACGAGGATAGCGCCGCTGGTGTCGCGGTCGAGGCGATGCACGATGCCCGGCCGCAACGGCCCGCCGCTACTGCTGAGGCTGGGGCCAAAGTGGAACTGCAACGCGCTGACGAGCGTGCCGGACCAGTGACCCCGCGCCGGATGCACGACCATGCCGGGCGGCTTATTGACGACGACGAGGTCCTCGTCTTCGAAGAGGATTTCGAGCGGAATCTCCTCGGGCCGCGGCGCCTGGCGGGGAATTTCCGGCAAGATCACCCGCACTCGTTGCCCAGCACGGACGCGGTAGGCCGGCTTGCCGCCGTGGTCGTCGATCAGCACACCTCCGGCCGAGATGACTCGCCGCAAATGTCCCCGGCTATAGTCGTGAAAATGCAGCGAAAGCACTACGTCCAAACGCTGGCCGGCCTCGCTGGGATCGACGACGAACTCGACGGGCACGTCCGAGAGGACAGGGTAGCGCGGTACGTTGGTCACCGCTTGGCTCCAGGGTGAAAAGAGGCGACAGTCTCCATTTGTGCGCAGCACCAGGAGGGCCCTTCGGCAAATGGGGACTGCCCCCTATTTCACCCCTTGTCTTTCTTCCCCGTATCCGCTGCTTTTGGCTCGGGCTTCGGGGGCTCGGTCTTGGGAACTTCCTTCGTTGCGGCGGCGCTTGCCGATTTCGCGGGGGTGCCGGAAGCCCCGGCTGGGGCAGGAATGGTGGCCGACGTCTTTGCCGCTTCCGGCTTCCCTGTTCCCGACGTAATCGGCGCAGTCGCCGACGGCGTCAACGTCGGCGTGAGACTCGGCACGGGCAGGGCGGTTTCCGACGTGCCACTGCGAACCGGCGGGGCTGGCACCAGCAACGGCTCCGAGGGCGGATTCTCCGGCAATGTGCCCAAGTTCCCTAACTGGCTGGCGGGACTTTCGACCTTCTTGGGCGTGTATTGCGCCAAGGCTTCATAGAACTTCAGGGCACCCGCTTTTTGCAGCGACGCGATACGCTGGTCGGCGATCGCCTTGAACATGCCATGAGGAAAACTCTTGTTCAAATCGTCATAAGCGGCCAAGGCCTCGTCGAGTTGCGCCTTGTTCTGGATCATCGACTCCAGGGTCCTCGCCTTGCCGAACAGGGCTTGTTCTTTGGCCCCCGGTATCGTGGTGTTTTTCAAGGCGTTGTCGTACATCTCGCGCCAACGAGAGAAACGCCGTGCCGGTCTTCTTGTCGGTGAGGATCTTGTTGGCGCCGTTGGTAAGGGCGGCATCCGCCGCAAAGACCTCGGCCCACTGCGCGGCCGCAGTGCCGGGGTTGTCCTTAGCGGCCTTCTGCATGGTGCCAATGGTCTGCTCTGCCGGATAGAACGGCGAGAAGACCGGGTCCCCTAGGGCACTCCATGCCTCACCGGCCTGGGCCAAATTGTGGTTGTGCCAAAGCGTAATGGCGATGGCGAGAACGGCCAGGAAGAGCGTCGCGCCCAGGATTGCTTTGCTGTACGGCAGCACCTGATCGTATGCCTTGAGGATCCACTCCGCCAGATCGTTATGTTGTAGTTCGTGCCGACGTTCGCTCTTCATGTTCTTTCACTCGTAAGTCAAAACTGGGCCGGAACGCGATGTTGGTCGTCCCGGCGTCAGCCGGAATCCTGACGCTTGTTGTACCGCCTTTCAGCGGAATTCCGCGCAAGCTTCAAGTATAGGTCCACCAAGGGAGGGGCGTCAAGATGGGCTCGCAGAATGAATTCCTTGCGGCGAACCCCTTCCCCTTGGCCCTATCCTCCTTTACCATCCGTACCATGGACCTCAACCCGCCGCAACTTCTGGCCGTCAATACCCTATCGGGCCCGTTGCTGGTCCTGGCCGGCGCGGGAACCGGCAAAACACGTGTGGTCACCTATCGCATCGCGGAGTTGATCCGGCATCGCATCGCCGCGGACCGCATCCTCGCCGTCACCTTCACCAACAAGGCCGCTAACGAAATGAAGGAGCGGTCTGAAACTCTCCTCGGGCGAAAACTGCCCAAGCAGCCGGAAATCTCCACGTTCCACTCGCTCTGCGTCCGCGTTCTGCGGCGGCATATCACCCAACTGGGCTATCCGGCAGCCTACGGAATCTGCGACCGCAGCGACCAGGAAAGTATCGCCCGAACTGTGCTGCGAGAGATCAAGGTGGCCGAGGCAGTCCTAAAGCCCAGTGACTTGCTCTATTTCGTTGGCCGCTGGAAAAACAGTTCGATCCGGCCGGAGGAGGCGGTCTCCGTCGCTCAGAGCGACAAGGAGCATCTGGCCGCGTCCGCTTATCGCCGCTATCAAAAAGCCCTCAAGGCGGCCGGCACCGTCGATTTCGACGACCTGCTGCTGCTTACGGAGGAGCTTTTTGACCGATTTCCCAAGATCCGAACTGCGGAGGCGGGCCGCTTCGATCACCTTCTGATCGACGAATATCAAGACACCAACGGCAGCCAATACCGCATCGTCAAGGCATTGGCTGCCGACCATCGGAACCTATGCGTGGTCGGCGACGATGACCAGTCGATCTATGGCTGGCGGGGGGCCGAAGTCGCGCACATTCTCAATTTCCAACGCGACTGGCCCGATGCTCGAGTCGTCCGCCTCGAGGACAACTACCGTTCCACCCGCGAGATCATCGCCTGGGCCAACCGTCTCATCGCCTTCAACCGCGAGCGGCACGCCAAGGTCCTGCGGGCGAGCATCGATGGCGAGTCGCCGCGAATCCTGCAACTCGAGGACGAGACGGTCGAGGCCCGAACTGTCATTGGCGAAATTGGCTCGCGGGTGGCTCAGCTCAAGCGAAACTACAGGGACTTCGCCATCCTCTGCCGCACGAACGAGCAGCCGCGGGCGTTCGAGACTGAGTTGCGGCAGGCCAAGATACCCTATGTTCTGGTAGGCGGGATGTCGTTCTACGATCGCAAGGAGGTCCGCGACGTACTGGGCTATCTCAAGACGCTTGCCAATCCCCGCGACGAGGTCTCGATGCTGCGGATCATCAACAATCCGCCGCGGGGCATTGGCCAGGGGGCCGTCAAAACGCTGCTGGAGAAAGCGACCGGAGAAGGCCGGCCCTTGTGGGACGTGTTGGCCGAGTCGAGCGTCGAGGCCGTAACCCGGTTTCGCGAGTTGATCGTCCGCTATCGCCGCCGTTGCCACCAAGATCCGCTCGTCGAAGTGGTTCGCGACTTGATTCACGAGATCGGCTACCGCCAGGAACTTAGCCGCCTGTACGCCGAGCCCGAAGATCGGGATTCGCGTTGGCAGGCCGTGGAGGAGGTTGTCAACGCCCTGGGCAGTTATGCAGCTCGAGCGAAGGAGCCGACGGTCGCCGGCTTCCTGCAAGACATCGCCCTGACGACCGCCGATCAGGACCGCGACAAAGAGTCGAAAATCCAGCGCGACGCCGTGGTGCTGATGACGCTGCACGCCGCTAAAGGGCTGGAGTTCCTTGAGGTCTACATGGTGGGCATGGAGGAGGGCACGTTGCCGCACGCCCGTTCCGTCGCCGGCAACGAGTCGGCAATCGACGAGGAACGGCGGTTGTGCTACGTGGGCGTGACGCGAGCCCAGCGACGATTGACGCTGACGCTGGCCCTGAGCCGGCAAAAGTGGGGCAAACCGCGGCCGACGGTGCCCAGCCGTTTTCTGTATGAGATCACCGGACAGACCAAGAGCCCCAATTACCAGGCCGCTCGGCAGGGACGGCGACCGACCAAGCCGGGCTCTCGTGCCGTGAAGAAGCACCTGCCGCCGGTTAAGCAAAGGTTGCCCGCCGTAAAGCGGCCGGTCAAGAAGCCGCCGGGGCCGACGGGAACTCGGCCCTATGGGCCACCGTAGGGAACGAGGACACACCCTCTCATTGAGACTAATTGGCATTGCCTTCGTTCATGAACGACTGCGAACCCACCCGCCGCCCGTTTCAATTCAGCTTGTGGTCGCTCTTGGTCTTGACCACGTTCGTCGCTGTGCTTTGTTCGATTGGCGTCTGCACGCACTGGGTCGTCCCGCTGATTTTGCTCGTGGGAATCGAAATCTGCCTCGTGGGCTTTGGCAAACTTTCCTTTCGGAAACATCCCGAGGCGGGATACGCCTTCATTGTCACTGGATTCCTCGTCAGGCTGGCGGGCCTGGGGATCGTTGCCTTTGGACTTATCCTCTGGTTCTTTTCGCGTCTGC
Source organism: uncultured Planctomycetia bacterium (assembly GCA_963709175.1). Classification (GTDB taxonomy): domain Bacteria; phylum Planctomycetota; class Planctomycetia; order Pirellulales; family Thermoguttaceae; genus JANXQG01. Next base: position 608,361 of record CAVPVK010000012.1, on the reverse strand, counting down.
GGTAGAAAATTGCCCGGCGCAACCGTCGAGATCCGCGCTGCTGCCGACCGAACTCGGTCAGCGGGGACGCGCGGCAGTATCGCGCGCACGTCAATCCGCGCGTCCTGGCGGACGATGGTCCCGCCACCTCCTTTCGGGTTATTGGCGTTTACTACAAAGTGGCATGTCGAGCGGCTTCAGCGCGCGAATTCCGCTCGACTGGAGGAAATGGCGACCATAAGTTTGTGGGGGTGCGAATATAAAAGGGGTCTGCCTGGATGAATTTCTCAAAATAATGCTTGCCCACGCCGCCGAGCTTGCAATAATCTTGGCGAGTCCGGTGAAGAGCCTTGCGACAGAGGTCCTTTGCCGCCAAGCGGGCTGCAATCTGGTTTGTGGCCCAACGCAAAAACAATTGATCCAGCAGGCAGCGCAAACCCCGCGAGCCTCCGTCCGCAGCGGCGCAGCTCTTTGCGAGAGTTGTCGAAGTCTGGTCTGCGTCCGGTGACTCAATACGAAGACTCTCAAAGGGAGTCTGGTACTGCGCGTTATTCTTGGTTGGGTCTGGCTTCCCTTGGGTGTTTTTGTGGCGGGTGGTGCGCACGCCCATACGATCAGGGGCATTTTGCGGGATCACAATTCCTATCAGTTATCAGTTTTTCATGTCCAACAACAGGAGTCTTTCATGCGATTCGTTCGGAACTTGGCGTTCTTATCGGTGCTCGCGTTGGGTAGCTTGGGCAACGAAGCGCGGGCCGACATAATCTTCACCACCTAGTCGTCCGCGACCCAGGAGATCAACTCGCTGCCGCTTGGGGGTACGTTTTCGCTCAGCGATTCCGGGCCGCAGACGTTCGACCTCAATTTGGCCGCCGGCACGGCTACGGTCACTTCGGCCTTTACGGGGACGGATTTTCCCAACCCTTTAAGTCGGGGCAGCTTCCTGAATTACGACCTGTACAACACGACGACCACTGGCACGGTCACCCAGGTCGGTTCGATGTACGACGTCAACTTCTCTGTCTTGTTCGAGTTGCAACTCACGAGTGGGCCGCTGGCGGGCGTCACGTTCCAGGCCGAAAGCTTCGCGACGTTCGACGCCGCGATCATACCCTCTATCCCCTTCCCGGTTGGCACGTCATTCTCCGACCCAAATTCCCCGAATGATGTTGTCCCGATTTACGTCAAGTCTGATCCGACGAACACTTTTCCCGTGGGCGCCGAAGTCGGTGCCAGTTTCGACCGCGCGGTAACGGTCGTGCCCGAGCCGTCGTCGTTGTCGCTCACCACGGCCGCCGCGCTCGCCACGCTGATGGGCCTCGGTTTCACCTGGCGACGACGAAGGCAAGCGGCGTAGGTTCATATGCGAGCAAGATGCGAAGCTAGAGGGCTTGGGGCAGGTGGCTACCGCGCTCCTTCGCTCACGGTCGAATCCGGACGATGAGGACGGGGACGGTTATAGTATCAGACTTTAGCTGCTAGCCATAGAGTGAAAGGGGGGGTAATCATCTATTCTGTAAGCGTGGATTTTTGGGGAGAGAGATCCATGTTGCACGGGGGGATCATGGCAAGACCGCCCCGGATTGACTTTCCTGACGCCCTGTACCACGTCACCAGCCGCGGCAACGGTCGGCAGCAGATCTTTTTACTGATCAAGTGACCGCCGCAACCAAGCCGGCCGACCTAAGTTCCCCCCTCCTGCAACAAGCCGCCGGTGAATCAGTCAATCATCTTTCTTGCTTGCCATCGGGCCTCTCCCCATCGATCGTCGCGTCCCAGATCAGAAGCGTCCCGTCTTCGCAGCCGCCGAAGATCCTCTTGCCGTCCGGATTGCAGGCCACGCTTGTCACAACTCTGGGCCCACACTTGAGTACAAGAAGTTCCTGGCCGTTAAGGGAATCCCAGATCCTGACGGTGCCATCGACACAGGGACTGACAATTCTCTTTCCGTCTGGAGTGAAGGCAACCCGGCCCACACCCAGGCTGTCGCACTTGGGCATGAGCAACTCCTGACCGTTCGTCGCGTCCCAGATCCTCAGTCTCCCATCCTCACAACAATTGCCAGCAATTCGCTTTCCATCCGGGCTGTACGCCACGAACATTGTGCCATGCCCCTTGATTGCGAGTAGCTCCCGGCCATTGGCAGCATCCCAGATCCTCAGCCTCCAATCTTCAAAGCAACTGCCGACAATTCGCGTCCCGTCCGGGCTGTAGGCCAAACTCGTCACGCCAAAGACGCCATGTAGCGCATTTAATTCATGGCCGCTGATTGCGTCCCAGACCTTGACGGTCGGGTTTGCGTTCGGGACCGGCCCTAGGTCGCCGCCCGAAACGCCGCCAACGATTCGCATCCCGTCCGGGCTGCAGGCCAACCCCCACAAGACAAGGAAGCTGCCGTCGAGTGTAAGAAGTTCTCGGCCGCTCGTTGCATCCCAGACCTTGACGGTCGTGCTCATGCCTGGGAACGGCCCCGAAACACCGCCAACGATCCGCGTCCCGTCCGTACCATAGGCCAATCCCCGCACTCCGGCGAAGCTGCCGTCGAGGGCTAAGAGTTCTCGGCCGCTGGTCGCGTCCCAGACCTTGACCGTTGCAGTGAACCCTGGTTCAAATCGGAAAACGGCGCCAACGATCCTCTTCTTGTCTGGGCTGTAGGCTAAGTCCCGTATGCCACTTGGCAATTTAACCGTTCGTAGCTCCGCGCGAACATGCGCGGGCGGCGGCAGTTTTAGACCCTTGCTTACGATTTTTCGTTTTACTCTGCTCGCGAGGATTCTTGTTTCGGTTATTTTTGTTTCCACATCAGCCGCTTGCGAGTCCGTAGCAAGGCCAATTTCACGCTGGTCGCTCACGATAAGAGCATGTAACTGCCAGAAACCAACTGCGTCATCAAATTCCCTCTGGCATTTTAGTAGGTCGCCCTGGGCCCAAGCGAGGCGTCCTTTGGCGAAGGAGAGTTCGGCTTTGGTCTGGTAGACTTTCGCATGGGTCACCGCGCCGGCCCGGAACCTTGAGTCTGCATCAAGGGAACTGTTCTCGGCCACGCCAACGTGCTTTTCCAAATCGCCAATTTCGGCCGCTGAGAACCTCTGGTCGGGCAACAATGCGTCTATGCGCGCCGCGGTTTCGCGGCCTTTGGCATCGATTATCTTCTGGGCCAACTCGTCGGCTCGGTGTTGAACCTCCTTGGTGTGCCGAGCATTCTCCTCCGCGGTCTTCGCATTGGCCGCGGCCTCTACCTCGCTCGTCAGGAGCTTCGCCGCGATTTCGTCTGCGCGTCGCTTGTGCCGCTGGACCTCGGTTTGGCGTGCTTCGGCGTCTTGTTCCGCGTGTTTTTTCCCGATGTCGGCTCGATCAGCCCTGTTCGCCTGCCAACTGCTTAGAGCCACGCCCACGATAACGCAGAATACGAGTGTTGCCGCTAGGATCGCTACGGAATGGTTCCGCCGGCACCAGCGCCAGGCATGTTCCCAGCGCCCCACCGGCCGAGCGAGGATCGGCCGGCCATCGAGATAACGCCGCAAATCTTCCGCCAGAGCCTCCGCCGTCGGATAGCGCCGCGGCATCGACTTCTCAAGACACTTCAGCACGATGGTCGCGAGATCACGTGGCACATAGGGATTCAGTTGCCGCGGCGACGCGGGCTCTCGGTTCAGGACCTGCTGCGTCGTCTCCAAGGCCGAGGCTGCCTGAAACGGCGGGCGGCCCGTGAGCATCGAGTACAGTAGGCCGCCCAAGGCGTAAACATCCGCCGTCGGTCCCACCGCCTTGATCTGCCCCGCGGCCTGCTCGGGCGACATATAGCTGGGCGTGCCCAGGATCTCGCCCGTGGCGGTCAGGTCTTTCCCGCTGTCGACCCGCTTGGCCAACCCAAAGTCGGTGATCCGCGGCCGGCCGTGGCTGTCGATCAGTACGTTGGAGGGCTTGATGTCGCGATGGATCACGCCCTGCCGATGGGCATATTCCACCGCCTCGGCCACCGTGGCCACCAGTCCCGCCGCCTCCTTCGGCGGCAAAGGCCCCTCGGCCAAACGGGCCGAGAGGCTGGAACCATCGACGTAGCCCATCGAGAAGTAGTGTTGCCCCTCGTGCTCGCCGACCTCAAAAATCGGCACGATGTTGGGATGGTCGAGCAGCGCCGCGGCTTGGGCCTCACTGTGAAACCGATCGTGGTCGGCCTTGGTGGCAAGTTGACCCGCGAGGATCATCTTCACGGCGACGATGCGGTTCAACGAAATCTGCCGGGCCTTATAAACCACGCCCATCCCACCGCGGGCAATCTCTTCCAGGAGCTCATAGTCGCCCAGGTAGCGGATACGAGGAAGTTCGCCGCTTGGCGTCTGTGAATCCGGCAAGGTGAACTGGATGGTTGCGCCGTTAGGACTCGATCCAACAGGCTGTGACGTTTCGGCAAAGAGATCAGCCAGCGGATCGAGTTGGAGCGCCGGGTACTCGGCCCGATACACGTCCAGCGTCGGATTTTCCCCGCTTTGCCGTCGATAGTGGAGGTCGAGGATCAGCAGTTCATGGAGCAAATCGGGCCATTCGGCAGGGGGAATCACCGTCAGGAAGTTGTCCATCCTTGGGCGATTCCCGGCCTTCCAGGCGGCCTCGAACTGGTCGCAAATCCGATTCGCCCGCAGGCCGCGCGACAAACTGGCTGAAGACACGTCATTGGGCGGTTGGGGTTCCATAATGATCTTGTCCGCTCGGTCCGTGTCCAATAGCTCTGGGATGACTGTGGATTGTGCCGGGGCCAAGCCAATTCTCGGATAGGATCTTAGAATGGCATGGAATCAGCAATCGATCCTATGAGGGAAAAGGCCCTTCGTCGGCATTTACCCGACAGGGAATTCTCGCAAGGAATCTTCGGCGAACCAGTCAAGCCCGCGGAATCGGATCGGAAGGGTGCGAAACAACTCGTCGCGATGCGTACTCAACTCGCTGTCGAGTAAGGAGTTAGATCAACCATAGAGTGAAAGGCGGAAAACATCTATTCTGTAAGTGGGAGTTTTTGGGGGGAGCGATCCATGCTAAACTGCGGGCATCACGGCAAGACCGCCCCGGATTGACTTTCCTGACACCCTGTACCACGTCACCAGCCGCAGCAACGGTAGGAGAAAAATGATGCAAGCCATTTGCAAGCAACAGTCGATTGCGTGGTTCGCCGCATTTATGGTACTGCTTCTGCAATCGCGGCCCTCCGCTGCGCAGCGTCCGATCGACGCGGACTGGAAGGGCAATGCAGCGCTAGACCAGGTGGTCGTCGCTAGCGACCCCAGCCTGGGCGCTGCCCAGGGAGCGAGCTACCGCGAGAATCGCCTTTTTTTCTACGGCGACGTCTACCAGGCCAAGCCGCGGGTCGGCATCATTCGTGAATACACGCTCGATTTGAAGCCGACCGGCCGCGACATCCAACTCGCCCGCAACGGCAAGCCGCTTTTGGTCCATCCCACCGGCCTGACCTGGGACGCGCGTTTCGGCTGCTTCCTCGGCGACACGGTGAACAAGGTTGCCACGATCTACAAACTCGATTGGCAGAAGGCGCTGGAGAAGGGGAACCTCGATTCCGCGGTCCTTGCCGTGATCCGCGACGACGCGGCCACCAACGGCTGTCGGCCGGAGTTCGTGACCCTCAAGGGTCGCCGGCTGCTGGCAACGGCCGACTACGGCGACGTCCGTCCCGCCGTTCGCCTTTACGACCCGCAGCGTCTGGTGGCGGCAGGGCGATCCTCGGCCCCCGGCGCTTGCGTGGCCACAATTCCCAGCGGACCCTTCAATCAGAATCTGTCCTGGGACGCGGCCACGGGCCAGCTCGCCTGCGTGCAGAACGTCGTTGCTGGGCTGGGCTGGAAACTCGACGTCTTCGACCTGGAAAAGGCGATTGACGCCCATTGCCAACTGCCGCCCGCGCGAGTGCGGACCTGGGTCTTCCAACCGCACAGCGAATTGGAAGGTTGGCTGCGGCTGCCGGATGGCCGCGAGGTCTTTGTGACCTCGAGTCCGAAGCACAACATCTTCGTGGGCAAGAGCCGCCGCGGAGCGGAATTTGCCACGCCCAAGGGCACGTGGGAATTCAGTTCGGCGGGCAATTGAGGCGACCATTGGACAACGATTTCCACCTATTGCCTGCTGGCTCACGGGGATGACGCCACTCGCCATTGGCGCCCATTTCGGCGAGATCACCTCGATTGAAGTTCGGTTAGCGCCGGCAGAAGCAAAAAGGGTTTCCGGGCCACCCATCTCGTTATGCGAGGCACGTTCGGCGTTCCGCCGTCGCCACCAGAAACCGAACAGCCCAAGCCATCCGACGCCCAGCAGCGCGAGCGTCGAAGGCTCCGGCACCACGCTGAGCACCACGTAATTGCCCGAAACGGCCAGGTTCGCCGGATAGCCATCGACCAGGCCGCTGGTGCTGTTGCCTAGCAGGTTGCTGGGGAGCGAAGTGGAGTAAATCAGGTCATAGACGCCAGGTCCGAAGTTCGATGTGTAGCCGAAGCCGAAATTGGAGAACGCAAGCGAACCGCCGACATAGAGGCTTCCGCAGGAAATGGTGTCGCCGCCGCCCGGCTCGTTGAGGTCGTAGTCCATCACTGCTCCGGGCGCCAACTCCAGACTGCCGCTGATGTTAAGAGTTCCCAGCGGGTTGCCCGGCGCAAGCTGCCCGCTGGCGCTCACCGTGACGCCGCTGAGGCTGCCCGTGCCGCCGAGAATGCCGCTCGCGTTGACCGTCACCGGGCTGGCAAGCGAACCGTTGACGAGCAGTTCGCCTTGGTTGATCGTCGTGGAGCCGGCGTAGCTGTCAGAACCCGTTAGGGTCAGCATGTTCCCGCCCAGCTTCGTCAGTCCCATGGTACCGGCGATATTCGAGCCGTAAGAAAAGTTGCCGGCGGTGGTATCGATGCCGAGGGCCGAGCCGGCGGCGAAATGGCTACTATTGCTGCTGAGCAGGGCGGCGATGCTTGCGGACGTCCAGCCGCTGCCACCCACGCTCAGCGCGAGCACCCCGCCGCTGCCGGCGGTGATTTTTCCCGCGATGGCGTAGCCTGGGAGCGAGGCTGTGCCGGCGGCCTCAAGCGTGCCGGCATCGATCGTCGTGCCGCCGGTGTAGGTGTTGGCGCCGGTGAGGGTCAGCTCCCCGCCCTGCACGATCAATGCTCCGCCCGCGCCGGAGATCGCGCCGTCGAAGGTCGTGGCGGCGGGGCCCGCGATCGTCAGGGCGCCGCTGCCCACGAGCACACGGCTCCCGCGCCCGTCGGTCGAGGAGAGCGACGCAATTGTTTCTGAGACGTTCGTCATGTCGAGCGTCGCGCCGTTGCTGATCGTCACGGGCGTGGCCGCAGGCAGGACATTCCCGCTGAAAGGCGTGGTGTGGACGATCTCGAAACCGGCAAAGCTGCCGTACTGCGAGCTGATGCCCTGGACCTTAAGCGTTTGACTGCTGCCCGTCAATCCGCTTGCCAGCACGTAGTTGCCCGCCGGATAGGTCCCCGCCGTGCTGTTCGTGATCTGCGTATAGGCCGCGGTGTTGGTCGGGCTGTAGTAGTAGGAGACGCCGCCCACGGTAAACTGCTCGCCATACCCGGCAGTAGAGTCAACCAAATAGGCGTAAAGGGCGTACTGAGCGTAGGGAATGCCGCTGATGGTCGCCGTGAGCACGTCGTTGTCGCTGTCATAAATGTAACCGTTGAGAAGTTGATTGCTGCTTCCCGAGGCGCCGGTCCCGGCGGCGTTTGTGGTGAGCTTGGCCGTCGTAGCGGCGCCGGAGTAGTCGGTCAGGGCCTGGTTGGTGAGGCTCGTGCCCGACAGGTTGTTCCAGTTGCTCATGGGAACCACGCCCGCGGAACCGGTCACGGAACCTCCGCCGGCGCTGCCGACGAAGTGAATGCCGATGCTGCCGGTCGCAATGACGTAGGCCGGCCGCAGTTGCAACACGCCGCCACTGATGACTGTGGGACCGCCGTAACCCTGGGCGGCGGTCAGCGTGAGCGTGCCCGCGCCCTGCTTGACCAGGCTGCCGGGGCCGCTCAGACTGCCGCCGAAGGTCGTGCTCTGACCGTTGTTACCCACGCCCAGCGCGACCGGCTCCGCAACGGCCGTTGCCAAGACGACGTTGCCGGCCCCGGCCAGGCCACCGAGGGTTGGGGCGGTGTTTCTCGCCGCGAAGCTCAAAGCGCCGCTGGAACTGACATTTACCGTGCTATTCTGCACTGCCAGCGGATCGGCAAGATTCAAGGTCCCCAGGGCGATCGCAGTGCTGCCCGAGTACGTATTCGCGCCGGCCAAGGTAAAAGCGCCAGTGCCTTGCTTGATCAGGCCGCCGCTCCCAGAAATTGTCCCGGAGAAAGTCGTGTTGGAATTGTCCAGGCCGGTTTCAAGCGTGTTGCCGCCCAAGAGCACTTGCTGGCCCGTCGGCGGACCGGGGGCGTCGGCGAGCGACCCCAAAGTCACCGAGCCCGGCACGTTGCTCGCGCTAAGGTCCAGCGTCGTGTTGCTGGACAGCACTACGGAAGTGCTCGACGCGCCGGCGACATTTGTGGCAAAAAACTGGGTATTAGGACCGCTGGCTCCCATCTGAAACCAGGTTCCGGTTCCGGCTGTGTTACCGACGGTGTTATACGCGATGCCATACCCATCGAATGCGGGGCCGCCGTTATTTCCTGCGGTGCCATTTGGCCCGACCAGTCCGGTATCCTGACCGAACCGCAAATCGACGGTGTGCAGTCCCGGCGCCAAAGAAATGCTGGCCGTGGGGTACGAATTGTACTGACCATCGCTGATGACCGACTGGCCGTCGATCGTGAGAAACGCCGCATCGTCAAAATCTTTGCCGAATGTGTACGTGACCGCGCCGCGGCTGGTGTTATCGAGGTAGCCGCTGTAACCCCACGTCGTGGTATTTCCCCAGTAGGGGAAGACGTTCGTATTGGCATCGTTGTTGGGATCGACGCTGTTGGACGCGCCCCAGCGCGCCACGCGTTGAATCGAACCCTTCGGTATCGGGTCGGCCGTATCAGCGCCGTTTGTGTTGCTCACGAGACCCTCGTATAGGCCCGTCGACGGCCCGTCAAAGGCCAATGTGCCGCTGGTGACCAACGTCTTTCCGCTGTAATTGAGGCTGCCTGCCAGAACCAGCCGGCCGGGGCCGGTCTTGATCAGGTTGCCCGAACCGCTTATGGCGCCCGCATACGACTGATTGGCGCCTACGTCGTAAACCATTGCTGAATTATTGATGATGTTGCCGCTCGTCAGTGAGCTGTCGTGTCCGGCCGTTCCGTCGCCCAGTTGCAATGTGCCGCTTGAGACGGTTGTGGTTCCCGTATAGAGGTTGGACCCGCTCAGAGCCAGCGTGCCCGAGCCGAGCTTGGTCAAGCTGCCCGAGCCGCTGATGACGGGCGAGAAACTCACGGCGTCGCTATTATTGAAGACCAGGGCCGCGTTGTCGAGCACATTGCTGGTGGCGCCGATCGAGGCGCCGCTGCCGCCGGCGCCTATTTGCAGCGTGCCGCCCGCGATCGCGGTGCTGCCCGTGTAGCTATTATTGCCAAGCAGAATCTGAATGCCAGAACCCGCCTTGTCGAGGGAAAGCGTGCCCGCTCCGTTCTGCAAGATGCCGCTGAAGGTCGATGCGCCGGAGCTAGCGCTGGTGGTCAATGTCACGCTGGTTCCGGCGACCCCATCGACGACCGTGCCGGCGTTGCCGGGCGTCGCGTCGCTGAGCGGTCCCACCAACTGGCCGACGCCAGCGAGGCTGAGTGTCGCAGAACTCGCAAGGTAAACGGTTGACGCACCGGGAAGCACCCAATACGAATTGCTGTAGAGCTGCGCCACCTGTGCCGCCGAAAGCGCCGAATTATAAACGTTGACCTCTTCGATGGAGCCGTTGAAGTAACCGCTGGCGCCATAGCTGCCGCCGCCGGCCTCCTGCGCTCCGATGGAGAAAGTTTCGCCCGGCTTCATAAGCACCGGCGTGCCGGAAATGCTGCCGCTGCCGGACAACTGGCCGTCGACATAGATCTGATAGGCGCTTGGGCTGACGGCATAGGTAATCATATTCCAGCTCGATCCCAGCGAAGCCGTGGCGTTTGCGGAAGTAGTGAGCCATCCCGAGCCGTTGCCGATGTCGCCATGCAGACCGCCGGACGTCACTTGAATGTCGAAACTGTCTTCGCCGCCATTGCGAGTGCTGATGAGCGCCGGACCGCTGCTGCCCACAGCGCCGTTGACAAGCGTGCCGCTTTCCCAAAGCGAAACCGTAAACGAGCCCGCTAGGCCAAGACTTGGACTGTAGGGCACTGCCGCGTATTGGCTGCTGCCGTTGAGCGTGAGGGCCTGGCCTTGAATGCCGTGAGTGTAGATCGGCCCGTTAACGAGCGTGGCGTTGTTGTTGTTGGCGGAAGAATCGGTGGAATTGCCGTTGAAGTTCAGTTGCATGGCCGACGTCACCACGCCCAACGAAACGATTCCGGCGGCAATTTTCGTGGGGCCCTGGTAGGTGTTGGGGCCAGTCATCGTGAGCGTTCCCGGGCCGATCTTGTTCAAACCGCCGCTTCCCGAAATGCCATAGCCGGCTGTGGCTGCATTCGCCACGTTATAGACCAGCCCGGCATTATTGATAATGCCACCGATCTGCAATGTCGGGTCGTGGCCGACGGCCCCGTCGCCCAGCTGCAACGTGCCGCCGACGACGGTCAACGATCCGGAGAAAGAGCTCGATGAAATCAGCGTGAGAACGCCGCCGCCCGCTTTCAACACGCTTCCGCTGCCCACAATCGAACCACCGTAAAGCAGCGCGTCGCTATGATCGAAAGACAGCACGGAGTTGTCGTAAACGGTCGGGCTGGCAAGATATTCTCCACTTCCGCCATTGCCGACTTGCAGCGTGCCGGAGTTGACGATCGTAATGCCGGTGCAGGTGTTCGAAGCCGTCAGGACCAGCGTGCCGGCGCCCATTTGGACCAGTGTGCCCATGCCGCTGATGACCGGCGTGAGCGTCGTGGAACCGCTTTGATCGACGGCAAATGTGCCGTTGTTGGCGATGCCGCTGGAACTATTGAGAGTTGCCGCGCTGGCGCCATCGCCGAGTTGCAAGGTGCCGGCGGTGATAGTGGTGGCGCCGCTATACGAATTGCTTCCCGCGAGAATCAGCGTGCCGGCGTTGGCCAAGGTCAGGGAGCTGACTCCCGATTGCGAGATGTTGCCGGAAATGGTGAGCGTTGCTCCCATGGCCGGCAATACGCTCAAACTGCTGGCAAGCACGACGGGAGCGGAAATGACATGGCTGCCGTCGGTGACCGTAATCGCAGCGCCAATGTGTCCGTTGTCGAGAGTCAAACTCCCGCCGCTACCGGAACTGATCGTGTAGCCCGTCGTCGGGCTGGCCGAATTTCCCAGCAGCAAACCGCCGACGGTCTGCGGGCCGTCAAGCGTGATCGTGACGGGCGAATTGGTCGGAACATCGATCTGCGCGCCAACGTTTCGTCCGCTGGGAACGCTATTGGAGATCCAATCCGCGCGTGTAACCCAGCTCCCGTTGGCGGCATTGGCCCATACGCCGACCGAGGACAATGTTTGCACGAGATCGAGTTGCGAAGGATTGTATTCCAGCATGTAGCCGAAAGGAACGTTTGCCGCGGAGAACGCACCCATGGCCGAGGAATAATTGATCAAATCGGTGCTCGCGCCGGCCGGCGAACCGCTCAAGTTCAATATGCCGCCGAAACCGGCCGAGCCCGAGATGGTCAGCGGGTTGTCCATTGCCAGATTGAGCGCCCGCTAGTCGCGATCGCCAAGGAGGCGATCGAAACCGGACTTTGCGTGACGTCCAGCGTGCCGCCCGAAACCAGGACTGGGCCGGAACCGAGCGTCGCGCCGACGGAAAGCGCCAGCACCCCGCCGGCGACGTTGGTGCCACCCGAGTAGATGTTGATCGATTGCAGCGTGAGCGTGCCGGGATTGATTTTCGTGAGGCTGCCCGACCCAGTAATCGAATTGACGATGTTGATCGAATTGCCGTTCGTATCGTAGGTGGCCGGCCCTTTGAGCGTGACCGGCACGCTCGTCGATAAACCGGTGGCGGCTTGGAACGTGCCGCCGCTGAAATTGAAAGTGGCCGTTCCGGACCCTTGGCTTAAGGCAGCTACGTTCAGGAGCCCGCCGCTCAAATTGTACGTGCCGCTGCCACCCGAACTGTTGCCGAGAACGACCTCGTAACACGAATTCGTTCCGCCGCTTTGATTGAGAATGCCGGTTCCCGAGTCGCCGATTTCCTCGAATGACCCGACGGCAACGCCCGTTAACACAAGTTGTCCGCTCCCGCCCAAGTTATAGACGCCGCAGCTTCCGGAGTTCTCGCCGACTTCAAAATGGACAATCAGAGCCGTTATGGAATTGACGCCGCCAGTCTGCGTGAATGAGCCGCTGCCGGAGCCGCCGATCGTCTCGCCAAGGCCACTCGACAACGAAGCTGCGCCCCCCAGGCTGTAGGACCCGCTCAAGCCGGCATTGCCGCCGAGCGTCAGGCTCAAAAGCGACGTTCCGCCGCCCGATTGATTGAACGATGCATTGGCGGTCGTGCCGACGTAGAGCGACTGCAGCGACAGGCTGCCCGAACCGCTCATGCCCGAAGTATTGTCGTTCACTGTGAGATTGCCGCCGCCCAAGCTTACGGAAGCCGTGCCCGTCATCGACAGGCCGTTGTTCAGATTGATGCTGCCATTGCTGGCGATGATCGATCCTTGGCACGTCACGGGATCGTTCAACGTGATCGAGCCCATAAATCCTCGGCCGCCGGGCACGATGAGCGGACTGCCGACAATGTGCGTAAGCCCCAGCGTCGAGTAACTGGCAAAAGCCGTCGCGGGATTGAATCCGGCGGGAAAATTCATGAGGGAAAACGGACCGGCCGTAACGGTCGTGGACGCGCAGTTCACGAGCGTGCCCTGGCTGAAATCGGCGATCGAGCTGCCGACGATGCTCAATACGTTGGGCGTGTTGCCGCCATCGAGTACGCCTTGGTTCGTGAGGTCGCCGATCACTTGCAGCGTACCGCCGTGCAGGAGATAAACGCCGCTGTTGCCGATCGTTAGACTTGCGGCAATGTTCAGGCCGCCGGTTTGCAGAAACTGGCCGGCCGCGGTCGTGCCGTTGCCGATGGTTTCGTTGGGACCTGTCAGCGTGCCCGCGCTCAATGTGTAGGAGCCGTAGCCGCCGGTGTTGACGCCCATCGTCAAGGTGCTCGACACCAAATTCAGGCCGCCGGTTTGGGTGAAGGTTCCGGTAGACGAAATCCCAAGGCTAATCGACGACGCCGCCAGGTAACCTTGAGAAAGCGCGTAGGAACCGGTCGCACCGTTGCCGATGCCGATTCCGCCGTCGGTCGAGTTCGTGCCGCCCGACTGTGTGAACGTGCCCGGTCCGGAACCGCCGACTGTTTCGCCGCCCGGAAGCGCATCGCCGTTGACATACAATCGGCCGTTGCCGCTGAGCGAATAATTTCCGACAGCGCCGGCGTTGCCGCCGAGCGTAAGGTTGCCGCCGTTATAGTCGTAGATCGAAACCATACCGCCGGTTTGCGTGAAGGCGCCTGCGCCGAGCAGCCGACGGTTACCGACGCGCCGTAACCGCCATCGTCGCCCAGCGACAGCAGCGCGTTGCCGCTCAAGGTGTAATTGCCGACGCTGCCGACCTGATTGGCAATGCACAATCCGCTGGAAATATATTGATAGAGTTGAACCGTTCCGCCCGATTGGACGAAACTGCCTGTCCCGGTGTTGCCCACGTAAATGGACCCGCCTTGTGAGACGAACTGGCCGGAAGTCAGATTTCCGCTGAGCATTTGCAGGGTGCTGCCGCCATCGATGTCGAGTTGGTTGCAGGCCGGTCCCAGGGTCGACACAGTGGCCGTACCGCCGTTGAGGACGTAGGCGATGTCGTTGATAGTCGGCGCCGCGCTGCCCCAATTCGACGCCACGGACCAATTGCCCGACTGAACCTGCCAGGAGACATCCGCCCCGGCGGCCATGGGACCGGAAAGCAAGACGGCGGCAGCGACGATGCCCAATCGACGCACGACGGCAGCGATCCGTGCATGAGAAGCTATTAAGCAGCCACGATCGAAAGCCCCTTCGGCCCACCTGAACTTCAATACACTTCGCCTCAACACGAATCACCTCCGACAGTCAACGCCATGCACTCCAACAGGCCAACGCACGACCGCCCGAGCGGTCTACCAATGGAAATCGCGACGACAAGATTACCCGATCGCACGGGCAAAAGCCCGCCGATCAAGAGACCGTCGCGTTCAAAGAGTCGCGGAGACCGATTACCAAGACCAACTTAGTCATCGAGGTCCGCGACGGCGCTGCCTACGCATGGGGTGATGGGCTCCCTGGCCAGTTGCGTCACCGCGAAGAAGCCCGATGGGAACGTTGGATTATTAGTCGTATGGAGGCTAGAGTCAAGCGTCTGGCCGACTCGGGAAGGTCTCTTGTGCGGATTTGTCGGGTTCATGGTCAGGTCGCTTTCCGCCGAGACGCATTAAACGAAGTCGTGCCAAGCACTTACGGAGTGTTCAAGCCCGAATTATGTCCGGATTCAACGGACACATTCTGGCGATTCCCGGTCAGTTGACAGGTAACAAACCTATCCTACAAAGCGGCTGCCCAAGGAGTAGCGCTTGGTTTATCCGGTCGCGCACCGACGAGAATAGCCACCAGTCCCGCCTTAACGCTCGCACCGCCTCGCGTAGGATAGGTTTTCAACCTGTCATCCTCGTCCAATCAGGATTGGGTGTCTGGCCAATGAGATTGATTCACATTCTCGAGGCGAGCAGTTGTCCGCTGCGGCCCCCTTCGCAGAAGATGCCGTTGTGGAAATCGATTGTCCGCCCCAGCAGCAGGGCCGTGTCGCGGCGATCGATCACGATGCCGATGCCCTGCGATTCCCCGATCCAATCCCGCCCGTCAGCCAAGGCAACGTCGAAACCGACCAGATAGCCCTCGTCCGCGGAAAGGGGAGGCGTGATGCGGACGACCGGCTTGCCCTTGAACTTGCTGGAAAAGAAGCGTCGGAGGATTTCTTGAGCAGCCGAGCGCGAGAGCACGACGACGTTGCCGAGACTGGTGGCGATTTCGCCGCGCTCGGCGCCTTCGTCGGCGCTGACGTTCACAACGGGGGCGTCCGCCGCCAGCGCGGTGATGGGAAGCCGAGCGCCGCATGACGTGCAGCGCACGCTCTCGTCGAAAATCGCCTTGCTATGCGCGATGGGAAGGACGATCACGTAGAAACGACAGTGGCTAAATATGCGACGGACTTCGTAGGCCGCATCCGCCCCGCATTGAGGACAGATGAACCGTCCCAACGCGCCTCGCTCTTCGGTTTGGTATTCGGTCCAATGAATCATTTTTCACGTCTTCGCGGCAGAAACTCGCTCAAGGGTGCATTCTCTATGCTATATCCATCCTAGCGCCACGACAAGCGCCGGCGTCCGGAAAGGCATCCCGAAAAGCGACTTGAGATTCGCGGCGGCGTCTATTACTATAGACCGGTCCAGCCATCGCAAATCCTGGAGGCCATCATGTCGATCGTATCACGTCAATCGCGAAGGCGGTTCCTCGCCCGCGGCCTCGCCGCGATGGGCACTGCCGTCGCCGCTCCCTGCCTGGTCCCAGCAAGGGCCTTGGGCCTCAACGGCGCGACGCCGCCCAGCGATCGCATCGGCATGGGCTTTGTCGGGCTGGGCGGACAAGGCGGCGGTCACCTCTTCGGCGGCGCCTGGACGTACCTGCCGGGCGGCTACCTGGGCCGCGACGACGTCCAGGTCTTGGGCGTCTGCGACGTGCAGCGGGGCAAGGCCGAGGAGGGCAAAGCCCGCGTCGAGCGGCACTATGCTGAGCGATTCGGCCAGGGGACGTATCGCGGCTGCGGCGCGTATTGGGACATCCGCGACCTGCTCCTCCGCGACGATATCGACGCGGTGCTCATCGCCGCCGCCTACCATGCCGCCGCCACCAACGCCATCCTCGCCGTCCGGGCGGGCAAAGACGTTTATTGCGAGAAGCCCACCAGCGTTACGATCCGCGCCGGCCGCGCCGTGGTTGAGGCCGTGCGGGCCCACGGCCGCGTCTACCAGGCCGGCACTCAGCAACGGAGCGAGTACGAAGGCCGCTTCCGCCGCGCCGTGGCCCTGGTCCGCGGCGGTCGCATCGGCCGGCTCGAGCGGGTCTATGCCTACCAGACGGGCGGCGGCCTGACGCCGCCCCCGTCAACAGCGCGTGGCGGGACCGTCCCGTCTGGCGTGAACTGGGAGGCCTACGTGAATTGCCTGCCCTGGTTCAACTACGACGGTAGTACCGGGGCGCACCGCTTCGCCTACGGCGACATCAACTGGGGCCAGCACCATTACGATATCGTCCAATGGGGCGTCGGCGCCGACGACACCGGCCCGATCGAAATCCGCATCGAGGACGGCAAGCCCGTGTTCCGCTATGCCAACGGCGTAGAGGTCTACGGCTCTCCGCCGCCTGGTGCCGAATGGGACGAAGGCGGGGCGTGCTTCGTGGGCACGCAGGGGAAGATCACGGTCCACCGGGCCAAGTTCTTTTCCGATCCGCCCGAGATCGTCAAGGAAACGCCCGACATGACCCATACGGGCGTCTATTATTCGACGAGCCACTCGGGGAACTTCCTGGAATGCGTTCGCACGCGGCAACGGACGATCAGCGATGCCGAGACGGCACATCGCGCGGCGAGCATGCTCTTATTGGGCGGAATCGCCATGCGCCTCGGGCGAACACTCCAATGGGACCCCGAAAAAGAAGAATTCCCGCACGAGCCAGACGCCAACCGCCTCCTGTCGATGGCGGCAAGAGAACCTTGGAGGTATTGATTGCCATGAAAACTCACCGTAATGACGCGTTCCTCGCGGTGGCCGTCTTGTTGGCGGCGACTGCCCAACCGCTCTATGGCCAATCACCGACGGCCGAGGACAAGTTCATCGCGATCCTGAAATCCAGCTCCGATACCGGCGCGAAGGCCAACGCCTGCCGCGAGTTGAAGGTCTGCGGCACGGAAAGATCGATCCCCTTGCTTGCCGCGCTACTGACCGACGCCGAGCTTTCGCATTCGGCCCGATTCGCTTTGGAGTCGATGCCATACCCGGCAGCGAGCGCGGCCCTCCGCGAAACCTTAGACAAGACGAGCGGACTGGTCCGCAGCGGCGTCATCGATAGCCTCGGCCAACGCCGCGATGCCCTCGCCGCCAAGTCCATTGCCGGCGATTTGGGTTCGAAGGATCAGATCCTGGTCGCAGCCGCCGCCACTGCATTGGGCAAGATCGGCACGCCGGAGGCCGCCTCGTTTCTGACGGCCGCCCACGCAACTGCAGTGCCCGCCGTGCGAACCAAGATCGACGATGGTCTGCTGCTATGCGCCGATCGGCTGCGTGTTGTCGGCCAGCGCGCCGAGGCCGCCAGGATTTATGAGTTGCTTTCGCAGCCGGGCGAGCCGCGCGTGATCCGCGCGGGGGCCCTTCGCGGACGGATCCAAGCCGCGGATTCCAAGTCGCTTGGTCTCATTGCCGCGTGGCTGGCGGACGCTGATCCCATGCT
Organism: uncultured Planctomycetia bacterium; assembly: GCA_963709175.1. Taxonomy (GTDB): domain Bacteria; phylum Planctomycetota; class Planctomycetia; order Pirellulales; family Thermoguttaceae; genus JANXQG01. The sequence goes on along the minus strand of CAVPVK010000012.1, from coordinate 590,773 downwards.
TCGTGCGGCTGCCGCGGGCGAATTGCGAAGCCTGTCCGACGGCGACTTGTGCGGCATTGCCGACAGAATGGGCGGCTTCCCAGCGACTTCGCAGGTTGCCGTGCTGGCCGCCATGGGCATTCGCGGCCGAAGCCAATTCACGCCCACCGTCCTGGCGGCGGTAACGAGTCCGTACGAGTCCGTCCGCCTGGCGGCCGCGCGGGCCTTGGGCACCGTTGGCGACGTGACGGCCCTGCCGGCTTTGGTCAAATGGGCTGCGGCCAAGGGTCCCCTCGGCGAGACGGCCCGTCAGAGTCTGGAGATCGTATGTGGGCCGAAGATCGACGATCAGATCTTGACCGCTCTCCGCGGCGAGCGGGACCCCCTTCGCCGGGTGGAGTGGATTGGGGTGATCGAAGTCCGCCGGCCCGCTAGCGCTGTGCCGCTGTTGCTAGGCGAAGCCATTGGGCAGAATGCGATGGTTGCCGCTCGCGCCCTAGCCGCCCTGGGAAAACTGGCGGCACCCGGCGACATCCCGGCTCTGGCGGGGGTCTGCCTGAAGATCGGCCATGGACCATTGCAAGAAGACGCCGAGCGGGCGCTGGTCCGGACCTGCCTTCAGCTCGACGCTACGAAGCGAGCCCAACCGCTGCTAGCTATGTATCGTGCAGCGACCCCAGCCGACCAGTTGGCCTTGTTGCCACTGCTCGGTCGCGTTGGCGGCGCAGACGTTCGCCCGCTGGTTCAGACGGCGCTGGCGAGCAACGATCCGGCAACCTACGAGGCGGGTGTGCGGGCAATCTCCAACTGGCCGGACGCCGCCTCCGCCGACCAACTCTGGCAACTGGCCCAGACCGCCAAGGAGCTGGCGCAGCGGCAATGGGCCCTACGGGCGTTCGTGCGGGTCGTATCGCTGCCCGGCGGGGCGAGTTACAACGAGAAGCTGGAGAAACTCAAGCAGGCCATGCAGTTGTCGCAAACCGACCACGAGCGGCTTTGGGTGATCCAACGAGCGGCTGCGGTGCGATCGGTGGAGTGCTTGCGTTTTCTCGTCCCCTACCTGGGCCAACCGGATCTAGCCCAGCAGACATGTGCTTCGGTTGTAGAGTTAGCTCACCACAAGGAGGTTCGCGATCCGAGTCGAGCGGAGTTTAACGCGGCCCTGAAGAAAGTGTTGACCACGGCCAAGGACACCGTGGTCTTGGAACGCGCAAAACGCTACCTCGAGGCACAGTGAGCGATTGGGCTCAGGCCACCTCGATCACCGCGCACGAGTAGACGGCACGTCGCGTTCCTTCAACTTCAAGCAGCAGCGAACCATCGGCGCCAATTCCAATGCAACGGCCTTCGATTTGGGTTTTGCCTTGGGCAATTCGCAGCCATCGGCCGCGTTGCAAGCAGAGTTTCTGCGTCCGGGCGGGCACGGTTTCCGGGGACCTGCACAGCTCTTCCAACTGCCTCTCGAGTTGTCGTAGGACCGCAATCAAGACTTCCGTGCGGTTGTACTTGCATCCTGACACGTCCAGAAGCGTGCCGATCCGCGAGCGGACCTCCTCCGGCGCGTCGGCCCCCGCGTTGTTGACGTTGATGCCGATGCCGATGACCAGCTTGCCGTCCGGCAGAACCTCGACGAGGATCCCGGCCAGCTTGCGGCCGTCGAGCATGACGTCGTTGGGCCAGTGGATGCCGAGCGCATGGCCTGTGGCAAGCGGAGCTAGCGCATCAACCACCGCCACTCCCGCTGCCAGGGCCACCAAGCCAGACCGCCCGGCAGTACCGGCCGCCTCTGGCCCCAGGAGCAGGCTGAATGCCAGGCTTCCCGCGCCGGTCCACCAGCGATTCGCACCTCGCCCGCGGCCAGCGGTCTGCAAGTCCGCAATCACCAGGAAGGGAAGCTTGACCGACGTAGAAGCGGCAAACTCAACAGCCCGGTCGTTGGTCGAGTCGATCGTGGCGTGATGCTCGAGGTCAGCAACGAACGTATTCTTGAAAATTTTGCTCAAGTTTTCCATTTTAGCCTTGACGCGGCACGTGGGGCTTGGTATTCCCTTCCCCAACGGTTCTGTTTTACTTTCTCTCGCACAAAACAGAGCCCCCCATTATAGAGTTTGCACGGGGTGAAGTCCCGGCTTTTGTCGGAAATCGCTCGATGCCCGGCTAAAGCCGGAACTCCAACGGACGGGTTTTCCACCCTCGCAAAGCGCCATGCCCTGCACCATGCGACAGGAACCGTCGAAAACGATTCTTGGATTGAGAAGGCCGATCGGCAGCCTGTTTGCGTTGCTGGCAATCGGCTGGTGCTATCCGGCGGTGGTCGCTTTGGGGCAGGCCCAGATCCGCTTTGCCACGCTCGACCCGAGCTCTCCCCCGCCGGCCGACACGCCGCCCCCGGTTCCAAGCCCCGGCGGCTACCTGCCCAGCACCGATGCCGGCGCAGCCGCGCCGTCGCCCGTCGCGCCGAACCCGAACCCATTCATCTCTCCAGCTCCCGGCGCTGCCGCGCCGACCCTGCCGCCCGGAGGATATACGGCGCCGGTCGCCCCTTCTTACACGGCGCCGGTAGCCACTCTGAACGGCAACGTCCAGCCTCCCCCAGCCAACTGGGATCCCTTCGCCCCGCCGGGAACGCCGGTGGCGCCGCAGCTGCCGCCGCAAGACCAGTACTACAATACTCAACCTTGTCCGCCGCCCGGGCCGTTCACGCTTCCGCCCGTGCTGGCTACGCCCTATCGCTTCCTGCAAGATGTCTCGCTGGATTACGCTTGGTTCGCCGGCCACGGCAGCAGCCCGAGCGAATTGGGCATCAACGACATCAATCTGAAATCGACCTTCGCACTGCCAATGCCGTTTTTCCAGCCGCCAGCGCCGGAAGCGCCGCGGCCGCTGTTGATCACGCCGGGTTTCGCCTGGCACTACTGGGACGGGCCGTCCTCGAACGCCGCCGGCAACCCCGATATGCCCCCGCGGACCTATGACGCCTATCTTGACGCCGCCTGGAATCCGGTCTTCGTGCCCGGCGCCTTCGCCGCCGAGTTGAATGCCAGCGTCGGCATTTATTCCGACTTCAGCCAGATCACCAGCCAGAGCGTTCGCATCATGGGCAAGGGAATGGCCCTCATCGGCATTCCCGACACCACTCTGACGATGAAGATCGGCGTCTGGTACATCAACCGGGAGAAGATCAAGCTGCTCCCGGCGGGCGGGTTCGTTTGGAAGCCCAGCCCCCTTACGCGATTCGACATTCTTTTCCCCAACCCCAAGTTCACCCAACAGCTCCATATAATGCCGGGCGGCACGGAGTGGTGGTGGTACCTCTCGGGCGACTATGGCGGGGGTGTATGGACCATCAAGCGGGCCGGAAGCGCCACGCCTCCTGAGGAAAACAAGATCGACCTGGTCGACTACGACGATATCCGCGTGGCCCTCGGCATCGACTTCATCCGCCCGGCCGGTGTGAAGGGTTTCATCGAAGGCGGCTACGCCTTCGACCGTCAGCTCAATTACGCCAGCGGCCTGCCTTCCAGCTTCACACCCAACGGAACGGGCTTCGTTCATGCCGGTGTGTCATTCTGACGGTCCAATGCATTCAAATGACTGGCTCGAACCGGCTTCGGGGCACCCCGAGTACCCGCTTGCGGGTCGGGAGCCGCTTTCAGAATGGATCTGCCTGATTTCTGCCGGAACTGTGCAAACTTGTTCCGGCCCACCATAGAACAAAGCAATGGCCAGACACACGATATTCTGCGTTTGCCTGGTGCTGTCGCTGGCTCCGTCGGCAATCGCGCAGGCACCGCCCGGGCCGGCAATCATTGATTCGCCGATGGAGAATCCGTTTGGCGACCAGTACCCCAACAACTATCAGCCGCCGATCGTTCAGGTCCCGCCCGGCCAGCCCCCATTTTCCGTCCCGTCGAACCAACCATTGCTGGTTCAGCCCGTACCGCAACAATGCCCACCGCCAGCCACCTTGGGCGACCTGCTCTTTGGCGACGGCCGCAACACGCCCAGCGACAATCGCTGTGGCTGCTTCCAGAAGATCACCTTCGTGAATACGTATCTGCCTCGATTGGGCGACGATGGCTTCGGCTGGTACGACATGGAACTGACGAGTGTCTGGGGCCTGCCCTGTCCCACAAAGGATGCCCCGTTGCTGATTACGCCGGGATTTGCCACGCACTGGATTGACGGGCCAGCGGCGCTGGACATACCGCCGCAATTGCATGACGTCTACACGGAATTCCGCTGGCTGCCGAAGATCGGTGACCGCTTTCGGGCCGACATCGCCGTGGAACCGGGTTACTTCAGCGCTTGGGACGGCAGCAGCGTCCGCGCCGTGCGGATTCTCGGCCACGGCGCAGGCATTTACGACTGGACGCCGACCTTGCAGATCGTGCTGGGCTGCGCGTACCTCGATCGCCCCGACATCGAACTCCTGCCGATCGCCGGGATCATCTGGAAGCCTGATTCAGACGCGGAATATCGGCTCGTCTTCCCGCAGCCGAAGATCTCTTGGCGGCTGGGAACGGGCTCGGTGGCCATTAACGCGGACCCCAAGGTTCGCAACTTCGAGAACTGGCTATACCTTGGAGGGGAGCTCGGTGGCGGCACGTGGGCCATCCGCCACAGCGACGGCGCGAGCGACTTGATGAGCTATAGCGACATTCGCGTCTATGTCGGCTTGGAGACCAGGTCGATAACCACCGTCAGTTCGCACGTTGAACTGGGCTACGTGTTCAACCGCTATATCCGACTCCAGAGCGCCGGCTATGACTTTGACGTCGGCGACACGGTCATGGCGCGAGCGGGAATTAATTACTGAGGCCGTCGCGTCGCTATCGCCACGTCCTGCCCCAGCGGCGAAGTGATTTCAAAACCGCGATTGCGGAAGGTGGCCAACATGCGGGAGTTGTCCTTGGCGATCTCGGCCACGACTTCCTTCACGCCCCAGCTCTGTGCCAGCTCCAGGCAGTAGTCGGTCAGCAGGCCGCCCAGCCCGCGGCCTTGCCAGCGATCGGTCACGATCACGGCATACTCGGCCGACTGATGATCGACGTCCGCCACCAGCCGCCCGATGCCGACGAGCCTCCGCTGGCCTTGCTCTTCGACTTCCGCCACAATGGCCAACTCGCGATCGTAGTCGATGTAGCAGTAGCGGCTTGCCATGTCGTGCGTCGTCTGCTTGAACAAGTAGTTGAAGCGGAACCACCGCGACTGCGTCGAGCAAGTGGCCAGCAACTCATGCCAGAGCGGCTCATCCTCGGGCTTTATCGGCCGAAAAATGACCTCGGCGCCGTCCTTGAGCGTGCGGTGCGTAACATACTCGTCGGGATAGGGCCGGATAGCTAGATGGGCATACGGGCGACCTTCGCCGCCGGCGGGCGAATTCCCAGGCCGCCGGCGGTCCACGACCACACGGGCGTCCAGCGCAATCGCATCCACCGGCGTGACCAGCAGCGGATTGATGTCCAACTCTTCGATCTCGGGATAATCGGCCACGAGGTAGGAGAATCGCATGATGATCTCGATCAGCCGATCGATGTTCGCTCCCGGCCGGCCGCGATAACCTCGCAGCAGCGGCCATGACTTGAGCGACTCGAGCATCCGCCGCGCCAACACATCGTTCAGCGGCGGCAGGCCCAAGGCTCGGTCTTGGAATACTTCGGCCGCCACGCCCCCCATTCCGACCATGATCACCGGTCCGAAGACGGGATCTTTTTTGGTTCCCAGGATCAGCTCGAAACCGCTGGGCCAGGCGATCATCTTCTGCACGGTGACGCCAGCGATCTGGGCGTCGGGTCGCATCTCAACGGCCCGGCGAACAACCTGCTCGTATGCCTGGCGCACGGCCGCCGCATCGGGCAGGTTGAGCACCACGCCGCCAACTTCCGTCTTGTGGCTGATTTGCGGTGAGTCGATTTTCACCACGACCGGATATCCTAGTTGCTCGGCGATGGTCACGGCTGCGTCGGCCGTAGCCGCGGCATCTGGTCGGGTGACTGGGATTTCATACGATTCCAGCAGGGCCTTGGACCGGGCCTCCGAAAGAATGTCGCCGCCTTCGGTCAACAGGGCGAGGAAAGCCTTCCGCCGTTGGCGGCGATCCAGCCCGAACTCCAAGGGAAGATCCCGCGGCGTTTCGTGCAGCAGCGACAGATTCCGCGCATAGGAAACCAGGTGCAAGAAGGCCTGAACGGCCTTGGCCGGAGTCTTGTAGGTGGGCACTCCCAACGCCGCGAACTCTTCGACGGCCTCGCGCACGGAGCGGCCACCCATCCAGGCCGCCAACACGGGCTTGCTGGAGAGGGCCGCGATGTTGGCAACTGCTCGGGCCGTAGCCGTGGCCGCGGTCACCGCCTGCGGAGTGAGAATCACGACGACTGCGTCAACGCCCGGGTCTTGAAGGACGGTCTTCAAGGCGCTGGAATAGCGTTCGGGCGGGGCGTCGCCGACAATGTCTACTGGATTGCCGCGCGACCAGCACTCCGGCAGGAATTGGTCGAGCTCCGCGATCGTTTTCTCCGCCAGTTTCGCCAGGTGGCCACCGTGGGCGATGAGGGCATCGGTAGTCATTACTCCCGGGCCCCCGGCATTGGTGACGATTGCCAGCCGGTCGGACTTGGGCGATAACTGCCGAGCCAAGAGCTCGGCGCAATCGAACATGTCGTCGATTTCCAGGATCCGCTCGATTCCGGCCCGTTGAAAGGCGGCTTCATAAACCGCATCAACGCCGGCCATGGCGCCCGTATGCGCGGCGGCGGCCTGGGCCGATTCTGCAAATCTCCCCGCCTTGTAGGCCACGATGGGCTTGGTGCGGGCGAAGGCGCGGGCCGCGGACAGGAACTCGCGGGCCTCCCCGATCGATTCCACATAGAGAATGATGGATCGCGTTTCCGCCGCCGAGCCGAAGTAGTCGATGAGATCGCCCATGCTCACGTCGAGCATGTTGCCCACAGACACGAAATGTGAGAACCCTATGTGTTCGTCGACGGCCCAGTCGAGCACCGACGTGCAGAGCGCGCCCGACTGGGAGATGAAGCCGATATGACCGGGCTCCGGCGTCAGGGCAGCAAGACTGGCATTCAGATGGAGCCGCGGAACGATGACGCCCAAGCAATTGGGACCGACGATCCGCATGCCGTCAAATCTAGCCTGCTCGCGGCGGAGGGCTTCCTCTAGCTCGCGGCCAATTGGGCCGGCCTCCTGGAAACCGGCTGAGAGCACAATTATGCCGCGGACACCTTTTTCACCGCAAGAACGCACCGCGTGCGGTACTGTCGCCGCAGGCCCGCAGATCACCGCCAGATCGACGACTTCAGGAAGATCCGCGATGCGGGCGAAGGCCGGAATGCCCTGCACCATACCCTGAACCGCGTCTGGCCGGGATCGACCGGGTAGACCGCACCGCGAAAGTCCGAGGCGATTAGGTTGCGAAAGACCATATAGCCGACACTGGCCGGCGAATCGTCGGCGCCAATGACGGCGACATGGCGCGGATTGAAGATCTTATCGAGATTGCGGATGCTCATGAGTCAGACTCGCGGCAGTCCCAACGATCGCTGGATGATCCAATCCCAAATTCGATCGGGAATCCATTTGTACGCACGGAACAACAGGTTCACCTTGAGGCCCACGGGATAGCGGGTCCGCGGCCACCTGGCGGTCAGGGCATGGACGACGCAACGTACGACGGACTCGACGGGCAGGGCCGTTTCGGCCAACTTCCGCACGCGCTGCCGCACGGCTTCCAAATCGTTCTCGTACAATCCGACGATTTGAGAACCAAGCTGATCGGCCAAGGAGTCGGCGGCGGCGAGCGACTTCGCCCAAATCGGCGTAGTCGTCGGCCCGGGTTCGATCACTGCAACATGGATACGCCAGGCCCGAAGTTCTGTCCGTAAGACATCGTTGATGGCCTCCATGGCGTGTTTCGAAGCCGAATATGGCCCCAGGTAGGGCGAAGCGATCCGCCCATTGAACGAGCCCATGTTCACAATTCGCCCCCGTGTTTTGCGGAGAAGCGGCAAGAACGCCTGCGTCACGGCGATTTGCCCTACCACATTGACCTCCAGTTGCCGACGCAACTGATCCAGGGGCAGTACCTCCAAGGGACCGGCAACGACAATGCCGGCGTTGTTTACCAATCCGGTCAATCCGGTGTCACCCACCGCTCGACATACCGCATCCGCCGCGGCGGCGACTTGGGCCGGGTTCGTTACGTCCAGCGGCAGCGGCACGACACCGTCTGCGCGAAATTGCTGCATCTGGCCTTCCGCGCATTCGCGAATACCGGCGAAGACGCGAAAGCCACGCCGCGCAAGTTCCCTGGCGCTGGCGGCGCCGATACCCGTCGAGGCCCCGGTAATCACCACCGTGGGCCGGCCGTGCAATGACTGGTCCATGAATGCTGTGTTCCTCGACCACCGTCTCGCTAACACGGTTCCTAAGAAACTGGAAGGTCCGCGGGGTGGGGCCAGATCTGGGGTGTCCATTTGCGGGTACCTCGGATCTGTTCTCGCCCTGCGACTTCACGAGTTTCGTCGGAACATTCTGGAGATCCTTGTGTCAGTTTGTAGCATGCCCGCTCACTTGCCGCAAGCGAAGGTTGCCTTTTCATGAAATGGGCCCGCTTGTAGCAATGGTTCAGTTCGTTAGCCTTTAGTGTAACACATCGATGGGTTCGGTAGGGAATGGACATTGTTTCGTTCCCAGTCTAGCGGAACGGGGGCCCGTACCCCGCAAGAACCTCCGGTCGCTCGGTCTCTAACTTGCCCATGCCCCAATAAGAGGTAGAATAGATTGTTGCCTCTCTCCCCTCTCGATTTTTTGAGCTGCCCGACAGGGTCATTCTTCTTCGTACCGAATGGATGCTAACGACTTAACGCCGCAGACTCTTCAGAATTCGGGTGACCTGCCCTCGTCGATCTTGCCTGGGGGCGCCCTTGGGTCTTCGACGGAACAACGGCCGCCGCCAGCGCGTAATCTAGGACTCCATGCGATTCTTCTGTTAGCGACCTGCGTAACGACCTTCAATGCCGGCGTCGTGCTTTCCGATCACTACACGAACGGATCTTGGCTTGCGATCGCGCATCAACTTTCCTGGCCGGCTGTCAAGGACGGGCTGATATATTCTGCAGCCGTAATGGCGATTCTGCTTTGCCACGAGATGGGCCATTTTTTGCAAGCATGCCGGTACGGTGTCAATGCCTCGCTGCCCTATTTCATTCCCTGCCCGATACCACCCCTTGGAACATTCGGCGCTGTCATTCGCATGGAGCCCGATCACGGCGATCGCAGGGCCATCTTTGACATCGGCATAAGTGGGCCCTTGGCCGGCCTGGTGCCGACGTTTCTATTCCTCTGCTTAGGACTCTCGTGGAGTCATTCGGCGCCGATCCCGCCGGGAGAGAACATGACTTTTGGCGAACCGTTGGTAATGCAGTACTTGACGCACTGGATTATTGGGCCGATTCCGCCGAAATGGGGTGTAGACCTACACCCGCTCGCTTTTGCCGCCTGGGTGGGCTTGCTCGTTACGTCAATCAATTTAATACCGATTGGACAGTTGGACGGCGGACATATTCTTTACGGCATGTTTCGGAAAAAGGCCCACGTGGGGTCGATGGCAGTGTTGATTTTGGCTATATCGGCCGCGCTCGCGTTCAGGCTGACCAACTGGTGGTTTATGTTGGCGTTGATTACCGTCCTAGGGACCCGCCATCCGCCCACCGCTGACGACTCCGTGCCTTTGGGGTTTTGGCGGTACGTTTTGGGAGTCTTGACGTTGGCGTTCTTAATTGTAGGGTTTACGCCAGTACCGGTAAGTTTGTGAGCCGAGGCCCGTAAGCGGCAGGCCGGAGCTTGTTGCAGTCTACGCCTTGCTAATTGCGCAGCGACTGCATCGGCGCGGGGATACGGCCGCCGAAGCGGACAAAAGCCGCGCTGGCCCCACTGTTACGAACCTCGATCACCGGCGTCGAGCCGAAAAGCCCGCCAAAGTCCACGACCTCGCCGGCCTTGGCGCCGGGCACGGGTATGAGGCGGACCGCGGTCGTTTTGTCGTTGATCACGCCGATCGCCATTTCGTCGGCGATGATGGCGGCTATGGTCTCCGCGGGCGTATCGCCGGGAATGGCAACCATGTCGAGGCCCACCGAGCAGACGCTGGTCATGGCCTCGAGCTTTTCCAGCACCAAATGCCCGCGGCCGACAGCGTCTGCCAAGGCCGAATCCTCGCTAACGGGAATAAAGGCCCCGCTCAGGCCGCCCACCGAACTGGAGGCAAACAACCCGCCCTTTTTCACTGCGTCGTTAAGCATAGCCACCGCGGCCGTTGAGCCGGGGGCGCCGATGGCCTTTATGCCCAGCGTCTTGAGGATCTCGCCTACGCTGTCGCCTACGGTCGGCGTAGGGGCCAGCGAGAGATCGACGATGCCGAAGGCCACGCCCAATTCGGCCGCCACCTCGCGACCGATCAACTCGCCCACCCGCGTTACGCGGAAACTGGTGATCTTGATCTCCTCGGCCAGGTCCCCCAGGGTCAGGCCCTCTTCCATAGCCAACCGCCTCCGCAAGGCGCTGCACACGACGCCCGGGCCCGAGACGCCGATGTTCACCACGGCATCCGCCTCACCCGCGCCGTGATACGCCCCCGCCATGAAGGGGTTGTCCTCAGGTATGTTGGCGAAAATCACCAGCTTGGCACAGCCGAAGCCGCGGGTTTCGGCCGTCGCTGCGGCAATATCCCGCAGGATCTGGCCCATCCGCAGCACGGCGTCCATGTTGATTCCCGCACGCCGCGAGGCCACGTTCACCGATGCGCAGACCCGCTTTGTCTCGGCCAGGACCTCGGGCAGGGAGTCCATGACGACCGCGTCGCCGAGTGAAATCGCTTTGTGGACCAAAGCCGTGAAACCTCCCACGAAATCGACGCGGCACTCGTGCGCCGCGCCGTCCAGCGTCTTGGCCAATTGCACGGCGGAACCCTGCCCATGCCCGGCCAGCAGGGTGGCGGCGGGCGATATCGCCACCCGCTTGTTGATCACGGGAATGCCGTACTTCGCCCCGACGCGGTCGCAGACTTCGACCAGTCGGCTCGCCCGCGACGCGATCTTCTGCCGCACCTTGCGGCAGAGATGATCCACGCTGGGCGCCGCACAGTCGTCGAGATTCAGCCCCAGGGTGACGCTGCGGACGTCGAGGTGCTCGGCGTGCAACATCTGGATTGTCGAAAGAATCTCGTCGGTGCGGAGCATGGGGTGAATTCTTAGGTCTCGGGTCTCAGGTCTTGGGTCTTAGGTCGTGGCTCTTTCTTAAGACCTAACACCCAAGACCTGAGACCGTTGTTCTCGTGCATGGATCAATCGCATCTGGTTTGTCGCCACAAAGACATTCTCGTGCTGGAGCTTTACGGTGAACCCGAGCTCTTGGCCCATTTGCTCCAGGTCGGCCTGCATCATCCGCACGTCCCACCGCACGGGGACCTCGACCTGCCCGATGAGCACGAATTGAGTGCCATTGCGATCGCCGTAGAGATCGACAATGTTGATGTCCTTGCCGGCCAAATACTGGCTGAAACGGCGGACAATGCCCGGTTGATCCTCGCCAAAAGCGCTGATCACGAACCGCTCCGCGGAATCCGTGGTGGAATTTTCCGTGGCTCGGGCGGGGCGGACGAGCACCTGGTAGGCTTCCCCACGCGACTCGGCGCCACGGACCTGCTGGGCCAGTCGCTCGGGATCGATTGGATCGGGCACGCTGACGATCATGATCAGCGTAAAATAGCCTCCCAGAACGGTCTGGCTGCAAGAGTCGATGTTTCCGCCCAGCGATTCGACGGCATTGCTAACCGCGGCCACGATGCCGGGGTGGTCGTCGGACATCACGGTGAGCACAAAACCGTGGGGAAATCGCATCATTATCTGCCGGTCCTTGGGAGCAAAGCTCCCATGGTAGCAAAGACGCAACAGCGCGACAATGGCGCAGCGGCCTCCCGCCTCTTGTAGAGTGCGCTTTGCTTTCGCGCTTTAGCTCGTCCTACGTCGCAGCAACGCAGGCCGGGGCGGCCTGGACTGCTCGGGCTATTTGCTCGGCGGCCCCGTGCGGCCCAACCCGTTCGACATTCACGACCATGTCGTACAGATGCGGGTCATTGACGTCGCGGCGGAAAAACCGCGAAACGAACTCGCGGCGGCCCCGGTCGGTGCGATGAATCCAATGGAGGGCTTCCGCCATAGACACATTCTTCCGGCGTCGTACCCGCTCTGCCCGAAACGCCTCCGAAGCGACCACGCGGACGGCGAAGGTCTTTGACTTTGGCAAAAGGAATTGCGCTCCGCGACCGACGAACAAGGCGTTCCCGCTGCGAGCGATCAGGCGGATCAAACGGCTGAGTTGCGCTACGAATTTTTCGTGCGGGATGACTTGCCGATCCATCCACGTTCCCAAAACATCGTAGACCCAATTGCTCTCAGTTTCATCGACCAGGTCGAGCATAAGCCGCGGTACGTTGTAGCGTTGGGCGATCCGATCCAAGAGATTCCGGCCAAATACGGGCCAACCGAGTCGCTCGCCGAGCAAGGTGGCGACAGTATCGGCGCCTGCTCCCGCCTCGCGCGATATGGCGACAAAGGATAACCCACTGGAGGCAGGCCGGTCAGGAGCAGAAGGAGGGGCAGACTCTTGAACCTTTACCCAGTTGCGCAACCGCCCTTCGGCAAAAGCGGCAGTTCGCGTATCCTGATGCAGATGAATAGGACTATTCATGGCGTTCCCCTGAAGAAAAGAGAGAAGAGACCCAGGGCGACCACTTACCACCTTTTATTGTATCAAGGCATAGAGGAAATGCAAGGCGCCGTCGCGCCGAATCGAGGTTTATTTGATTTGTTCAAGCACGTCAGCTTGACCATATTGACCACCGCATCGTCAACCCTTACATTCACGGGTTTAGGCCCGACCCGCTTGAGATATCGGAGCGAGCATAAGCCGGTTGTGGGTTCCGATTTTTGCCGGCGAAGCAAACCGGCTGAACCCGGAATTCCCACGGCTTATTTCTGCCCGCGAAACTATACTCCACCTTTGCCCGTTAATGACCATGTCCGATCCCGTCGCTGCCGCAAGCCAGCCGTCACCCCGCTGGCGTCCGCTGAATTCCATTGATCGTCGCGTCCTGGGCGTGCTTGGCGAGAAGGCAAAAACCACGCCCGACAGCTATCCCATGTCGCTCAATGGCGTGGTCGCCGGCTGCAATCAAAAGAGCAATCGCTCTCCGGTCCTGACTCTGGAATCTGATCAGGTCGAGGAATCGCTCGACCGTTTGCGGCAAGTCGGCGCTGTGGCGTTGGTGGAGGGCTCCGGCCGCGTGCAGAAGTATCGGCATTACCTTTACGAATGGCTGGGCGTGACCAAGGTCGAAATGTCGGTGATGCTCGAATTGCTGCTGCGCGGGCCGCAGACCGAGGGCGAACTGCGGGGGCGGGTCTCGCGGATGGACCCAATTGACGACCTCAACGCCCTGCGCGAGTTGCTGAATTCGTTGAAAACCAAAGGATTGGTTATTCCGCTCACGCCCGAAGGGCGCGGCCAGGTCTTCACGCATGCCTTGTATCCCCAGCGCGACCTCGATCAGCAGAAGGCTCAGTATTCGCAGCAGTCGGTCGCGCCGTCTTCCGTTGGCGACGACCTCCAGGATGAGGGCCCGGCCGCCACGGCTCCCGTCGCCCGGTCGGTTCTTTCCCCTGCGCCGCCCGCGGGCAACTCGATGGACGTCGACATGCTGCGGCAGATTGTCGATCGCTTGCGTTCACAGGTTGAACGGCAAGAACACGAGATCGAAGATTTGGGGGCCGAAGTGCGCCGTATGGGGGAGGAATTCCAGGACTTGCGGCGGGCCTTGGGGGGATGACGCCGAGGCGCAGCAGGATTGCGGGGCGGGACAGAAAGCCCCTTCGTAGAACGGAATTTATTCCGTTTTGGTTGAGCGAAATGAATTCCGTTCTACGCAAGACGTGCGACCACGCAAGGTGTTCTTCGGCCGATCCACTGGGGACAAACCTTGCGGCATCTGGTCTGAAGTGCGCGGCGCTATTGTGCCGCTGATTCGCCATCAACCTTGAACATGCCCGTTTTCACCAGATCGGCAATAATGGCCATATGTCGCCCCATGGCCGCGGCCGCATCTTTGGCCCGTCGCTGTTTGACTGCGTCCACGAGATCGATCAGGGAAATCAGCGATTCCTCGTGCCAGATCAGATTCTGCTCGAGCAGGTTGTGCATTGCTTCGCCGAGGGAATCATAACGATCGATCTCGGCGATCAGCCGCCGATTGTCGCAGTGGTCCACGAAGAGGCGATGGATGCGGTGATCGAGTGCGAGAAACTCCTTCGACCACTTGTCGTAACCACCGGGGTCCGCCCGGAACCGATCCAATTCGCATTCACACTCGTGGAGAGGCTTGGGATCAATATGCGGACATGCCAGGCGCACGGCCTCACATTCCAGCAAGCCGCGAACGGCGTAGAAATCCTGGACTTCCTTGGGCCCGAACGGCCTCACCACCGCGCCGCGGTGATGCAACAGGTCGACTATGCCTAACTGCTCGAGCTCCACGAGGGCCTCGCGGATCGGAGTAGCGCTAACCCCGAGACGGGCTGCCAGTTTATTGGTGACCAGATGCGTCCCTGCCTCTAACTCACCCTGAATAATCGCCATCAGCAAACTTTGCACGACGTGATGTCGCAAAGCGCGTCGCGAAACGGGGCCCAGTGGATTCAGGGAATCGATCGCATTCATCGATCCCATTATGTACCCACAAAGTGCAGCACTGCAACCCCCCGAAGGCCAGAAATAGAGAAAAATATTCTATTTATTGAGGCGGGTTCTAGCCGGCGTTTCATAATAAGCATTGTGCAGAAATTCCGAATTCAGACGGCGCTGGAGTTTCGCCCAACCAGGCGGTCGCGGTAAAGGACCGGCTAGAGCCTGAAAACTCCAGCCCGACTTATTCGTCCAGATGGGCGAGGATCTGGTCGCGACATTGGCTGATAGGGAAATTAGTGTAGTTCCCCAGCAGTTTTCGCTTGACCTTCAGCGCGTCAATGTCCGCTTCCTCAGTGGCATTGGCGGTTTTCCGGTCGAAGTCGGCCAATATGGCAACTGAATGTTGGCGACCCTTCTCGTATATCGCCTTGGCCGCCGGCCCGCGGGCCGCCACGGCCGCATCGAGCGCGGCGACCTGCTCGGTCAGTTGCTGTGACGGATCGCCGACGGCTGCGGCGTAGTCGCGCAACTGCCCTGCCCAGCTAAAGGGCTCCGGCGTTTGTGATGGCAATGGTTCGTTCGGTCTTGCCGGCTTGGGTATCGCATTGATCATACCCTTCAACTCATCCAGTGCAGAGGGGAAAGTCCTTTTTTCCATCCGCAGCCACGCCAGCGCCGCATAGGGCAAGAGCTGTTGGGGTAACTCACTCTTGACGGTCTGAAAGTATTCCATCGCCTTTTCGCGGTTTTTCATCTTCAACAGTACCAGGCCGAAAAGCAGACGCGGCTCGGGCTCGGCGCCGGAAGCCTGCCGTGCGGCGTCGTAATCCTGCATAGCGTCTTCCTCGCTGATTTTCGACTGGTCGACATAGCCCGCCAACTTGCGGATTGCCGTCTTGGCCGCATCGGTCAGTCGCGGGGGTCGATCGTCTGGCACGAACAACACCGGCGTCTGCGCGTCTTTGCCGGCGGTGGCCGCCATCAGCTTTTGCAGGAAGGCGAACAACTCCGTTGGTTCGACGCGGGTATCGCGATTGGCGTCCGCCGCGCCGGCATATCCTTCCGCCAAACACCAGGCAAACAGTCCGTGCTGCTTGTCGGTAAGATCAGTCCCCCGTTGGCCCTGCCGGCAACTCGCCAGCGCCGTCACCTTCAGCAGCAAAGCCCGATTCGGCTTCGGCTTCAAGGCGCGGATCATTTCGGCCGAAGACGGCTCGACAGGCGTTTCCGTGCCCGATCCGGAGTGGCTGCCGTCGAAGAGCAAGAGCTTGTCCTTGGCAGGGCAGTCCTCCAAGAGATCGACGAGCCATTGCAGCGGCCGGCCGTTGACCGCCGGCTGATCGCAGTGGAAGTCCTTCGGCGCCAGGTAGACCTGTCCGTCGGCGTCCTGGCAGGCGTGGCCGACGTAGTAGACAATCAGTCGCCCTTCGGGATCGATTTTCTTGAGGAACTCGGGGATCTCGCGCTCCAGCGTGACCGCGCTGGGGTCGTTGAAAACCTGTACGTGATCGGCCGGCGTGCGGTAGCGCTTGGTCAGGACGTCCGTCAGCAGGGCCGCGTCGGCCAGTGGATAGCTCAGCGGGCTAAGTCGCTTGTCGTCGTAGTTCTGCACGGCGACGATCAAGGCCCAGCGCGGGGTCCGCCGGCCTTTCGGCCGCAATCGCCGCGGCCGTGATCGCCGACTTTTCATTCGAGTCGATTTGTCCGTGCTCAATCTTCACGCGGTCGCCGCTGCGAAGGGCATCCAATGGAACGGTCTCGTCTCCCAAAGTGATCTTGCACTGCGGTCCGACGAGAAAAGTCGGCTTTGCTCCGCCGTCCTCCGTCACGCTGAGCGATTGCGGCGGTTCGTAGCGGATCTGCTCGATCACGCCGCCCGCGGCCAACGTCCGCTGGGCGAGAACTTTGGTGATGTAGATGTCGTGCGTCACGTTGACGCGGTCGCCGCGCTGCAGGCTCGCCGGCTTCGCCTGCGGCT
Source organism: uncultured Planctomycetia bacterium (assembly GCA_963709175.1). Taxonomy (GTDB): domain Bacteria; phylum Planctomycetota; class Planctomycetia; order Pirellulales; family Thermoguttaceae; genus JANXQG01. Next base: position 574,062 of record CAVPVK010000012.1, on the reverse strand, counting down.
GACCGTTGATAGTGATCGAGTACTGCGCGGCGAACGGCAGCTTGAGCACCTGCTGGTCGTCTTGGATGACGCTGAGCAACCGTCCGTCGAAATTCTCCGCGAGGACACCGTCGAGTTCGACCGGCCGCATTGCCTCCAGCTTGTTGGCCACGTTGACGTTGGATCCGGGATTCTCTTGGACGTCGTAGCTGACCTTGAGGCGATCGCCGCGAACGAGGCTGGTCAGGGTGACGGGCCGCTTCTGAAATTTCGCCTCGCCGTTGAGAAAGATCTGTTTGAGATCGGCCGGGACGAAGATCGCCAGTGTCTGCGGGTTCTTGGACTGCGGGCTGGAGTCTTCGCCGGTCGTCAGCACGATCGTACGCGTCGCGTCCTGACGTTCCCGCAGCGTGCCCGTGGCAAACCGCCCGGGCCGCGTGGCATGGATTTCCTGCACGACCTTGTGCGAGACCGGGTCGACCGTCGTGGTAATTTCCACCATATCGCGGCCCGCCTCCAGCTCCTCGAGCAAGTGCCGCTCACCGTTGACGTAGATGATATCCTGGTCCTTTACCACGTACCGCCGCGTGGCCCTGGTGACTTCCACGTTCTCCCCGGGTTTCAGGCTCGCCAGGGCGCGGCGTTCGCCGTTGACTTTGACGACATCATTGACGTCGACGGTCATAGGCTGCGGCGCGCTGCCGTCTTGCCCGGCAACGTCGATCGCTCTGGAGGTGGCGAAGTCGTCGCGGACGGTTCCCTCGAATGTCGCCGGCGTGGGCTCCGCGCCAGCTCTTTGGACGCCACGAGGACGTCGGTGATCTTGCCCTTGAAGTGGTCCAAGTAGCGGGCCTGCGGCGGTTTCTTGTGGTGGCCGAGCATGAGCACGACGATTAGCGTGCAGAGCAGGGCAGCGACACCGCCGGCGATCAGCGATAGCTTTCGGACCCGTTTCTTTCGCTGCGCTGCCTCAACGGCCTCAGCCTCGGCCTCCAGATCGGCAGTCGGCGGGAGCCCGCTGACTGCCCCCGGCGGCGTTTGCAGTTCGCGGAGGGCCTCGCCTGCCGAGCGATAGCGTTGCGATTGGTCCTTGGCAATCAGGCGTTGGATCACGCGCCAGGTCGTCGGGCACGCCCGCCAGCACGCGTTGGATGTCGGGCAGCCTGACGTCGGCCGTGGCGTGCCACATCATCCAGGCCATTTGCTTGTTGCGGCCGAAAGTGGCCAGCGTGGGCAGGAGCGATTCGAAATGCGAGCCGACCATCAACTCGTAGGCCATGAAGCCAAGCGAGTAGAGATCGCTGGCCGGCCCCACCGCACCGAACTGGGGCGAAAGCAGTTCCGGCGCCATGTATTTCGTCGTGCCCTTTAGCAGGCTGCCTTCCTCGTTGCTGGCCCGCCGCGCCAGGCCGAAGTCGCCTAACTTGATGCGGTTGGGGGGGGCGACCAGGATGTTGCTGGGCTTGATGTCGCCGTGGATCACGCCGTTGCCGTGGAGGAAGTGCAGACCGGTCAGGCAGTTGGCCAGGACCAGGCGGAGCTGGTCAAGGTCCATCGGATCCCCCGCCGCAGCCGGCTGCAGACTGCCCCGCATCAACTCCAGGATCAGCCAGCCGCGGGGGCGGACCACGTCGTAGATCGTAAGGATATTGGGATGCTGCAGGGACGCCAGCAATTGGGCCTCTTGCCAGTAACGGGCCAACTGCCGCGGATCGGCCAGGTATTGCGCGTGGATTTGTTTGACGGCCACTTCGCGGCCCAGGTCGCGGTCGCGGGCGCGGCTGACCGTAGCAAATTCTCCGCTGGCGATCGTGTCGAGGATTTCATAACGCGATTCCGATTCCATGGCGAAACCTCTAGAAGGCATCCATAAGTTGTGTGGCCTATAGGCTATAGGCCGGAACAAGCACAGCGCAGTTCCGGCATGCCGTTACTATTTTTCCACAATTGCAACGTCCCCAAGCCGGAACTGCGCTGCTTTTGGATCCGGCCTGCACTATTACTCTTCCAATATCGTCAATATATACCGTTCCAAGTCCTGGTCGTTCTTGCGGCTGCCGGTGATGCCCTTCTCCAGGCCGCTCCGCACTTTTTCAGGCGACGACTCGTCGCGAGTTTCCGTGTGCAACAGATCCAGCACTCGCTTGTAGAGCTCGCGCTCGGCCTTGAGGTCGCCGCGGGACCAGGCCTGGCGGGCCTCACGCAACAACCGTTGGTAAGGCAGCAGTTCGCCCTGTGCGGGATTGCCGAAGAACTGCTCCTCGATTTTGGTCATCGCGTTCCGCTTGGCCTCCGTAGCAATGCCCGAACTGTCGTTGCTCTTGACGATCACGATGGCAATCGTCACGGCCACCGATACTATCCAGGCCAGGATCATGACGGCGGGCGGAATCGACCGGGAGTTGTTGGCATTCTTGTCGTTTTTGTCTTGTTCCTGGAGTTGCAGGCAGGGAAGCTGCCCGTCGGCGGCAATTTTCAAGGTCGATTGGGCAGCATCGGCAGTGACCAATCTGGCGACCTTGCGGGCCTGCGGCGGGGCCGCCGGAAGAGCGGTCAGCGACGTGCCCGCGCCGTCCTCGGTTGGCGCCGCTGGCGCAGCGGGCCGATACGATGGTGCCATGGGAGTCACCGAGGGAAAGTACTGCCGCGGCGGAGGTGGAGAAACAGCCACCTTGGCCGCCGCAGGCGCCGTGGCATCTGCTGCGGGCAAGGCAGTCGGATTCGACGCCGCCGGTGGCACCGCCGTAGTTGGCCTGCCGGGCGGCGCGGGCAAGGGAGGTGTCGCCAGCGGCGCCTGCGTCAACGTTAGGGTGCTGACCGACGGCATACCTGCAGAATCGTTGACCGAGGGATCTGTCGGCGCGTCTTTCGAGATCCAGAAGCGTCCCCGGCAGCGCGGACAATTGGCGTAACTGCCGGCCAATTTATTGGGTACCGACAGCGGCTGCTGGCAACGGGGACATTGGGCCGCGCACGGCCATCTTGGAAGGTTCTTTTACTCTATCTCCATTATAACGCCAGTCCGAACCTCATGAAATTCAAGAGGAACGGGCCAAGGATGATCAACACCGTGGCGGCCATCACCAGCACGGCCGGCATGAGCATGTTCACGCCCGCCTCACCGGCGATCGCCTCGGCCCGCTGGGATCGCTTGACCCGCAACACGTCCGACTGACTGCGAAAGATGCGGGCCAGCGGAGTCCCCAGGTGCTCGCCCTGGATGATGGTGCCGATAATACTGGTTATTTCGTCGTCAGCCAGGCGATCGCGCATGGAATGGAACGCCTCCATACGCGTTTTGCCAAGGTTCATATCGGCCAGCACGCGACCGAACTCTTCTCCCACCGGGTGTCCGCGGAACTCGTCGACGGCCTGGTTCAAAGCGTTCATGAACGTCGCCCCAGCTTCCATTAAGAGCGTCAAGAGGTCCAACAAATAGGGCATCCGCCGCTTGATCTGCGCCAGTCGCCGCGCCGCGCGGCTGGCCAGGCGGCGACGGAGAAACCAGGCCGTGAGAACGACAAAAACCGGCGTCAGCAGCATCCCTTGCGGCCCAAAGACCCATACCAAGACCCAAATCCACAACGGCGTGGAACAAAGCGACAGGACCTGCAAACGGGCTAGATACTCTTCCGGCAACCAGAACCGCGGCAAGCCTGATGCCTGCACCTGCCGATGAATCTCGCCAAGACCATCGCGAAAGACCACGCGATTCATGCCGGCCAGCAACGTCAAGGCCGGATGGAACAGCCGGTAGAACGGATCGATGCGGCGAAGCTCGTTCATGCGGCTGACGTCGTAGCGCCATTCCGCCCCTTGCGCCAGGTCGTCGCTTTCCAGGATCCTGATCGCCCACCATATCAAGACGGCAACGGCTGTTCCTGCCACGGCGCTGGCAATAAGCTCCACGCCAATTCCGCCGGGCCGAACGGCCAGCGGGAGGATGGCCGCCATGGGTACCCAGCGATTTACATTCCAAAATCGTCTTTGCTGGGTCGTTGTCATATCTCAGATTTCAAACTTTAGATACTTCAAATCTCGAATCTCAGATCTCAAATGTCAAATATCCGGACTCAGCAGCCATCGTGCCCAAAAATACGCTGCCACGTCGAGTACGACGGCCGTCGCCAGCAGCAAGTGGCCCATCGGCTCCGTGAACAACCGCAACGTGCTCACGGGGTCAATCAGGTAATACACGGCAAGGATAAAAAAGGGGGCAATCGCCATATACACCGCCGACTTGCGGGCCTGGGCGGTTTCCGCCTGAACCTTCCGCTCCAGCCGCTGCATTTCCAGCACCGCCTGGGCGATCCGCTCGACAATCTCGTTGAGCCGGCCGCCGCTTTGATGGCTGGCCATCAGCGCCGCCGCGAAGAGCGCAAAGTTCTCGCTCCGCAGCCGCGCGCGGGCTTCCAGCAAGGTCTGCTCCAGCGGCTTGCCCATGTTGTATTCGCCCACGATCTGGCGAAACTCGAAGTTGATGGGACTGGGGCATTGCCCGGCAAGCACGTCCAACGACTGCGCCAGCGAGAGGCCGGCGCGGACGGCGTTGGCCAGCATGACCATGGCGTCGGCCAGTTGGTCCTCGATTTTTTGCCGCCGCTGCTGAGCCATCCGCCGCAGCAGGTACCACGGCCCACAAAGCAAGAACGCGGAAATCAACACGGCGAACACCGGGCTTTCCAGCACCAGCCAGAAGACGAGGAAGTTGGCCGCCGTCGCGCTCAGCCAGGCCACAACATAGCGGTGCAGATTGTGCGTCGGCGCGCGGAGGCGGCGGAGCTTGTCGCCCAGGTCGCGTTCGACGTAGCCCAGCCAGACGGAGAAATCCGTCCGCGCCGACCAGGCCGCCGTGCCCACCGCCGCGCCCATCAAGAGGCATCCAAGCGGACAGAGGATCGGACTACCCGTGGTTTCCATGCCCATCCCCATCTCGGCCGTAAAGGAACTCAGCGTCCAACAGGTCCTTCTCCACTAGTGAATCGATGAACGACGGCATGTAGCCTGTCGGCCGCAGCACGACCCCGTTGCGGTAGTTGAAAATGTCGAGGATCACGATCTGCTCGTCTTCCGGATCGAAGCGCACAAGCTCGGAAATCTGGGTTACCGCGCGGGCTCCGTCTGGCAGGCGGCTGATGTGCACGATCAAATCGATAGCCGAGGCGAGCTGTCGATGGATGGAGGCCACGGGCAGATCGGCCGCCATCAGCACCAGCACGTCGAGCCGCTCGATCGCCTCGGCGGCGCTGTTGGCGTGGACAGTGGTCATCGAGCCGTCGTGGCCCGTGTTCATGGCCTGGATCATGTCCAGGGCCTCGCCCCCGCGGCACTCGCCCACGATCACGCGGTCGGGCCGCATGCGGAGGGCGTTCTTCACCAGGTCGCGGATGGTGTACTCCCCCGCCCCCTCGATGTTGGGCGGCTTTGTCTCCAGCGTGACCACGTGCTCCTGGTGCAGCCGCAGCTCGGTCGTGTCCTCGATCGTCACGATCCGCTCCTTGAAGGGAATGAAGCTGCTCAGCACGTTGAGCATCGTCGTCTTGCCGGTGCCCGTGCCGCCGCTGACGAGGATATTCCGCCGAGCCACCACGCAGGCCCGCAGGAAGGTGGCTGCCGCGCGGCTGATGCTTCCCATTTCCAGAAGGTCGTCCATCGTCAGCCGTTGAGCGGGGAACTTCCGCACGGTCAGACAGGGCCCTTTGATTGCCAGCGGCGGAATGATGGCGTTGACGCGCGAGCCGTCGGGCAGCCGGGCGTCGACCAGCGGCTGGCTCTTGTCGATCCGCCGCCCGACTTGGGCCACGATTCGCTCGATAATCGCCTCGGTCACTTTGTCGGAGATGAAGCGGCGGCCGCTCCGCTCGATGATGCCGTCGCGCTCCACGTAGATCTGGCTGCTGCTGACGACCATGATCTCCGTCACCGTGGGGGCCCGCAACAGGTCTTGCAGCGGCCCGAAACCGAAGATGATATCCTTGAGGTCCTTCTTCAGCGTGCGCAGGATCATGTACTTCCGCAGTTCGTGATGCAGATGCGGGCGAACGAGATGGAAGACGTCGGCAAAACCGCTTTCGACCCGTTGCGCTTGCTGGCTAAGATCGCGGCATTGGGCCAGGTTGAGCCGCTCGCGCAAGAATTTCAATAGCCCGTGCAGCTCGGCCTCCCGCTCCGGGACGAGCGTTGCAGGCAGGTCGAACTCGTTGGAGGTCAGCGCGGCCATGTCGAAAAAGTCATCGCTACCCGTCTCCATGATGATCTGGTTGACGAGGTGGTCGCGGAGCGTCAAACCGGTGATTTCCTCAACGAGGGGCTCGTTTTCGGGCCCAAAGACGTTCAGCTCGCGGCAGACGTCCTCGATGTTGTTTTCCAGCAGGATGATGCTCTGCGGGTCGCTGCCGTGGCTGGTCTCGAACTGGTAGAGATCGAGCCGTTCCAACAGCTTTTGATGGATCTTCAATTCCAAATCGGCCATGATCGACCGCAGGTGGGCCTCGAGCTCCGCGCGGCTGACGGTGGCGGCCTTCTCGGCCTCGAAGGTCAGCGTGTAGGGCCAGATCCGCACCTTGGTGCCGGGCTCGAATACGCCCGTCTGCCCGCCCAGCACTTCCTCGTCGCCCACGACGCAACTATTCAGCCCGATGTTCTCCAGCAGGAGCTTGCCGCGACCGGGAGTACCCGGTTCGCCGACCCGCACCACGGCGTGCTCGCGGGAGACCAACGGGCTCTGCAAGCAGACCATGTTCGAGGCGTCGCGGCCAATCGTGATCTGGCTGCCCGAGACCTCAATCATGTTGCGGCGACTCTCGTTGATCTTGTTGAACCAGACTTTCATGGCTTGCCGCTGAGTTGGATAGAGTAGCCGTTGGGGCCGACGATGCGGATGCGTTTCCAAAGCTCCTTGAACCGCTCCTCCTCGCCCTTCACGTTCTTGCTGATGCGGATATTGAGCACGTTCTCCTGCACGGGGGCGATCTTCGCGGCCTTCATGATCTCCGGGCGGCCTAAGCGGTTGCCAATCGATACGACGACGAACGGACCCATGATTTCCGGGTCTGCGAGATTCGGGGCCGCGAACTCGCCTTCCTCCGCTTTGGGCTGCAAGTCGGCGTTACCTGGGCTTGCGGCGTCCGCCCCAGCGCCAGGCGCCGCGGGTGTGGACGCAGGCGTTGCCGATGTGGGCGAGGCTGGTGCAGCAGCGGGCACTGCCGGCTTGACCGCCGGCGTCGGACCAGGCGCCATGGCGGCCACGCGGAAATAGACCGTATCGCCCGGATTCACCAGCGAGGTCGTAAAATTCTTGGGTGCGATGATGCCCTCGGCGCGCTCGCCTCTGCCCAATTCAAGTTGCCTGGGCGGCTCCCGCCAATCACTTTGCAGCAGCAGCAATCCGCCCTCGGTGGCGCTGCTGTCCAGCGTCCGCCAGACGGGCCGATCCTTGACACCGACCAGTTCCTCCCACTTGCAGGCATAGTCCGTGAGGTTGCCCACGTAGTTCTTGGGGATATCCACTTTCACCAGCTTGTCCTCCGTGAGCTTGTCGCCGCGTCCCAGGATTACGCCCTTCTTGATGCCGATGAAGGCCATCATGTCCTTCTTCTGGGCTTCCGTGTTGAGATAATAGAAATTGGCCAAGGCCGCGATGAAGCCTAATACGGCGGCAACGATCAACCCTTGAATGCCTTTCATCGTTTTACGCTTTCCAGTTCACTTTGCATCACCAACCCGGTCCACCGACCTTGCGCATCGGTCGCCAGGCGAATATCCGCAGTCACGCCGGGCGACGTCGACCGTCTCTCGTAGCGGGCCTGCCAGCCGGAGGCAGCCGCCTGCCAGCCCAGGGCGACGGTCCATTGGTGCTGGGCGAACCAATGGTCGTAGTAGCCACGCGCGGCATCGCAGTCGTCGAGGGAAAAGGCCAATATGGCATCGCCGCCCGCACGGATCGCCACCAGGCGATGGCCGCCTGGCGGAAGGGGAACCTCGTTTTCGGGTCGTTCCAGCCCAGTGACAGCCCCGCTCGCCTGGAACAGATATAAGGTCCAGGCGTTGTTTCCCGCGGGAATCGCCAACCCCCAGATTACCACGCGATAGGCTGTTTTATCAAGGCTTGTCCGCGTGCCGATCATTACCGGACGGCCCTCGTTCCATTGATAAAGCCGCCACTGGCCCCGCTCTTCAGCCGCCGGCTGCTGCCCCGCGAGCCGCTGCAACAGTTGCTTCTCCGCCGCGTCAGGAGTCTCGCCGCGAGGGCGGGCTTCGCCGATTGCCGCCCGGCAGGCTGTCAAAAGGGCCCTGGGAAGATCGCCCGGCGCACCGGAAAAAGCCTCTCGCCGGATTAGCCAGGACTGCTCGCCGAATTCGAGGGATTGCACCCGTGTCGCCTCTTCCCCCGCTACTGCCGGCGGCGTCGGCTTTGCCGCATCCTCGTGCCACCAGTGAAGCACTTCTCGGCCGAAGCCCAAAGCCATGACCACGAGAATCAGGGTGAGCAGGCCTTTGGTAGTCCAGGCCGAGATGCGTCGCGCAAGGTCGCCCAGGCTGTGAATGTGCTTCGTCATAACGAGATGTCACAGATAGGCCGGTAGCCCACCCACCGATTGCCCGGTTTGCTGGGCCTGCGCTCGCCAGAAGCGAGTTTGTCCCGCCCTACCGCCCCGCTCCTTTTCCCCCCTGATTCCCCTGCAGGGTCTGAATCTTGGCCTGCAATTGCGGGATCTGCGACGCGGCGAGGGCCTGCATCTGCGGCGAAACCCCTGACTTGGCCTTCGCGATCGCCTGAAATACCGCTAAAGCCCGCCGGTACAGCCCCAGGAACGCACGGTTCATTATTTGGGCCACACTGGGAATCTGTTGCCTCCCCGCGCTCTTGCCTTGAATACGATCGATCAGGCTCTGCACGGCAGGGTCGGTCACGGCGCGGTCGGTCGAACACACCTGCTGGAATCGCGGCTGGAAATCCGGGGCGCCGCCCCATCCGAACAGGGCCCCGTAATAGAGGAAATCGGGATCCTTGTCCAACGGCGCCAGTTGCCCTTGTATCGGTGCCCCGTCGATCGCCATTGCGGACTGCACATACCCATTCATCATCGACGCTGCGGCCTCGGCCAATGTGTACAGCACCGGAATTCGCCGCTGGGTGTTGCTCGACATCCCCATCACCGGCGTCTGGTATTGCCACTTGTCGTCGATGAGCCAGCTCTGGGCATCCATCGTGTACCTGCCCATTTTGCCCAGCAGCGGGTAGCCCCGCGTCAGGCTTGCCGAGCCCTCCAGCAGCCCGCGGGTAGGATCGAGCAGATCGGAGTTGACGGTCGCCCCAGGCAACGGGCCGCGGGCGACGGGCAGATCGACGCTGCTGTCGTCCATGGCCGGCACGTTGCCCTGGCTCGAACATTCCATCGAGGCCGTCGCCGGCCAGTATGTCGGGCGGGGATCCGACGAGCCGGTCCGCGGCCAACGGCTCTCCCAGACCGCCAGCCGGGCCACGCTGTGCTCGCGGACCCTCCACGTAGCCACGATGCCGTAGCAAACGATCAGGGCCATCAAGAACAGTATAAATGGGAGAGCCAAGACCAGTTCCAGCATGGCCAAACCGCGACGATGGGAAACGGAATTGGTGGTACTCATGGTGAACCAACTTTTCGGATTTCGAATTCCTTTCTGCTTAGTGCGGGCTGATGGGTTGCAGATCCTCCCCGCTTAGTCCGCCCAGATTCGGCAACACATACTGCCCCTCAAACCCGGGCACATTAGTAGCGGTCTGGAGGATCGTGGCCAATGCCGGCTGCGTGACCGGGGCAAGCTGGCAATCCCAGCTTTGGTTGAGCAAGGTCCATTCTTCCGGACCCCCGACCCGCCCAACCTCCCACGTCGCCGCGCTGTTGCCACTGCTGCCGCCAGCCGACTGGCTCGTTGGCATGTAGGCCGTCTGGCCGGGCACTCCTCCCAAGGGCGATGGACCCGGCGTGCTGGAACCGCCCACCTTGACCCATCCCAGGCGCTTCTGCGGGATGAACAGATGGACCTCGGCGAAGGCCTGGGAATCGGCCTCCAAAGGGTTATGAAACAGCCTCGGAATCGTTTGAGGCAGCTTCTTCCAATAAACCACGCCAATGAACGTGTAGTGCTGCGCCAGGGTGGCCGTCGGGTTGGCCGTCTGTACGGGGTTTTCGTAAATAACCATGGGCAGGTTCGTATTGGGGTACTCGACGTTGAGCAGGTGCTCCAGGTAACCGCAAGTGAAACTTCGCCATAGGTTGGAGAACTGCGACATCTTGGCCAACTGGTCGAAGCCGCTCATCAGCGCGGCGTTCCATTCGTTGAGGTATAAATGCGAGAGCATCCGCCGCTGGGCCACCGCCGTCGCGACATATTCACTCTGGTTGGCCGTGGCGTCCATCTCCGGATCGACCACCGGCAGGGTCCGCTCCTCGGTCGAGTAGGTGGTTTCGGCGCCACCGCCCGTGGGTTGGGCGTCGGACCGCCAGAGCACGCCGAGCATCGGTCCGCGGCCGAAGTCGGGCGTGCCGTTTCGCTCGGCGGTCTGCTGGGCCGCCAACTGGGCAATTTCCGGAAAGGCAACCAGCACCGCCCGCTGGTACTGGGGAATCAGCTCCTGGGAGAGGATTTGCTCCATCAACGGCAGGACCTGATCGCTCACCGAACTGGCCCAGGTCGAGTAGCCATTGACCATCTGCTGCTCCATGGGAACCTTCTGCCGGATGGCCGAGCCCAGGGCCTGGAACTTGGCAAAAGGCGATGCGGAGAAGGCCGAAGCCACCTTGCTCCAAGCGGCCAGGATCTGCGGTGTGTAAGATGCCGAGTTCTCCGCGCACGACTCGCGGAGAATGGCCGTCATGGCAAACACTTCGCAGAGGAGGTGGTTGGTAAACGCCAGCGTATTCATGCCCCGCGCCAGGACCACGCCGCCTGAATAGGCGGCCGAGTCGGCCGCGTTTTGCATGCGGATCTTGCCGTCGACCTCGCGGCTCACGTTCATGACCATGCCCAGCAGCATCACGAGAAACAGAGCGAAAAAGACCGTCACGATGCTGATCGAGCCCCGCTCGTCGCGGTGCAGCCGCACGACAAACATGGCCAGACCTTCCCAACGCATTCGCTTACTGATACCCATACGTCACCACCGATTTCTCGCCCTCGTTGCCGATGCTGATCTGGGCCTGCAATGGATAGGTGTAAACGCCGTTTTGGTTCTGAATGGTCTTGGCCACGTTGTCCGGATTAGGACCAACAATGAAGTGCGCCAAAAGCCGCCCCGGGCCGGGCAGCAGCGGGAACTGGTAATTGACGGTCACGGTGATCATGTCCTGCCAGCCGACTTCATTGGAATAGAACTCGTCGGGATCGGACGGCAGCCCGTAGGTCTCCAGCGGCGGCTCCTGGTTCTTGTGGTAGAAGCGGATCTGCACCTCGGTGTTTTTCAGCGCGTAAGCCAGTTTGTGGTCCAGGCGCGGCCCGATCGCCCCGTTGCTGCCGGAGGAAGGCGCAAGCGTCGCATAAGCCTGCTTCAAGACTGCGTCCATCTGCGTCGCCGAGGGGGCTCCCAGCCCCAAGTCGCGCGAGGGCGAGATGGGCACGCAGGCCAGGATCGCGGCCGAGGCGATCTGGTTGAATTTGGGGCTGCCCGGATCGATCTTGTACGTCAGGCCGCCGCTGGACGGTCCGTAGTCGGCTACCGCGGAATCCAGTTCCGGGGCCACCTGGTCCGGGGCGTCGGGATCGACAGCATAGGAGCTGATGCAACATGGCCCCTCGGGGGCGGGCATGCCAGCCGGAATCCACACTGCCGCGCTGCGGGCGGCGGCAAAGGCCGCATAGTGTACGACTACGACGCCAATCATCAGTTGGCTGACCTGGACGATCATCATGGCGATCATAACGAACACCGGCAGGGTCAGCACGAAGCTCAGGCTTTGCACGCTCCCCGCTTCGTCGCGGTGCAGTTCAAAAAGGCGGCCCAGGTGAAGCTGCGCCCGGCTGAAGCGCACCAACACCCAGGCCGCCAATATAAGCACTAGCAGCACGGCTAGCCAAGGCAAACATGCCGTCATGATCGCACGGCTCATGGACTTGCTCCATGGCAGGCCGGAACGAGCTTGCGCAGTTCCGGCGGCCGCTACCTCTCAACCTAGATACTTTGCCAATTCAAACCTCACTATCACCACCGCTGCCAGAGCGCTGTACGCCAGGAAGACGGGCGGATTGAGCGCCTTGTGCTCTTCCACGCTCAGGGGCATGAGCCAAGGCAACCGCAATCTGCATCCAACCGCACGCACCACACAGGAAACCGTTGTCCAAGGTCCGATTCGCCATACCAGAAAAATCAGGCCGAAACAAGCAGCCAACGCAAACGTCCAAAGGAAAGCCTCCAGCGAGTTATTCACTCCCAAGAGGGCACCGACCATCGCCATTAACTTCACGTCTCCGCCGCTAACACCGGGAAAAAGCAAAAAACACGCGAGTATCAATCCGCCGCACAAGAACAGCCCGCTGACACTATCCCAAAATAGCGGAGATTGTTGCCAATAAACCCAATGCCACCACCGCGCTTGCACCGGTGCCGTGCCACTCACTGCCAGCCAGACACTTCCCGCCGCGCTCAGGACCAAGGCCGCCAGGACTCCGCCGTACGTGTTCCAGTTAAAAATCTTGCCCCAGAGCAAGTCGGTCACCGCGGCGATCGACGTCAATCCCAGGAGCACGACCGTGGACAGCATAGGGCGTCGAGCCAATCACGACCCCGTGGTCCCGGCGGCGTTGGTGGCGCCTTCTTGCAAGTCGTTCAGGTTCGTGTTGAAGTAATTCTTGATGGTGGGCCAGGCTTGGGTCAGCAGGAAGATCAAGATCGGCAGGGCGATTGCCCCGATGATCAAGATCGTCTCCAAGCTGATCGAGCCCTCTTCGTCCTCGTGAATCCTCTTCACAAGTTCCAACAGAGAGTTGTTCTTCATCGATTTCTCCTCTATACAAAGCCCTACATGAAGGGCCAGGACACAATTCCACTTATCATTTCATAAGCCAGGCGAATGATCGTCGGGCCGACGCGGAACAGGAAAACCGCCAGGGGCAGGATCACGCCGAGCACCAGCACGTAATCCAGTGCAGCCGTACCGCGCCGTTTCGATTTTCCGTTGATTCGATTCATTTTAACCTGAAAGTACCTCGTGCCGGGAGGGACTAATACGCTTTCCGCCGCCACCGATAATAAGCGGCCCTCGCTTGCGCTCGGGTTAGTATTTTTACAGTCCTTCCCACACCTCCCGCGTCAATTGTACGCGCTCGGCCATCCCCTGCTCGTGGGGTTCGCGGGCGAAAGCAGGCCGTTGACCTGTCGGCACAAGTTCGGCCATCAGCCGGCCTTCGGCCGTCCGCCCCTTGAAACGGGATGAAAATATATCGCACAACTGATATTTGTTATTGTCGTCCAGTCCGCGGGCCTCGGTGATTCGTGTGATCTTGCGCGATCCATCTTCGCTGAATCGGGCGATTTGCACGACCAGATGGATGGCCGAGGCCACCTGCGCCCGTGCCACGTAGACGGGGATCTCCACGTCCGACATTAGCGATAACGTTTCCAGGCGGATCAAGGCATCCAAGGGCGTATTGGCATGAACGGTCGAAAGGGCCCCGGCGTGACCGCTGATCATCGATTGGATCATGTCCAATGCCTCGCCGCCGCGGACCTCACCCACGACGATGCGGTCGGGCCGCATACGCAGCGAATTGACAAACAACTGCCGCACGCTCAAACCTCCGCGACCACGGCGGTCTGCCTGCTGTGCCTCCAAATACAAGCAATGTTCCTGGATCAGCCGCAATTCCGAGGTGTCTTCAATAACGATGATTCGCTCTTCCTCGGGGATGAATCGGGAGATCGCCCCCAAAAGGACGGTTTTTCCCGTGCCAGTGCCGCCCGAGATGATGATATTCTTCCGCAGCAGCACACAGATCTCGAGGAATTCCTTGGCGGCCGGACTGAGGCTGCCGAAGTCGATCAGGTCGTCGATCGTAAGGATCTGCTTGGTGAAGCGGCGGATGGTCAAGTAAATGCCCGTCCTGGCGCTGGGGGGGATAACCGCATGGACCCGCGAGCCATCGGGTAGTCGCGCGTCCAAGACGGGCTTTTCTTCGCTGATCTCGCGGCCAACCCACTGGGCGACGTTGTGGATGGCCGTGAGCAGGGCGTCGTCACTGGGAAAGGATGCCTCTGTGCGGATCAACCGTCCCTGCCGCTCCACGTAGACGCAGTCGTAGCCGTTGACCATGATCTCGCTGACCGATTCGTCAGCCAGCAGGTCGCCGATCGGCTCGAGAAAATAGCCGACGCTGGCCTCAAAGATCGCCTGGCGGGACATGGCGCTTCCTCTGGTGCGTCTGGGAGCCGAGCGCACTGCCCTTAGTGCGGTATCTGTTCCAACGCCTCCATCTTCCAACAAGACAGGAAAAATGTCAAGCTCGCGGCGCTGGTCGCGCCTATTCCCGACTTGAGCTGGAACCCCCTGAAATTCCGCCGCCCCTGCTGTATCGACCTCCGCAACCCATTCAAAGCGATCACCAGTTAGGGGGGCCGCCGCACCGAAACAAAGGTTGACTAGCGGACCAAAATCGCGAAGAATCTTCAGCAGTAAGCGATAAGCTGTTCGAAAATCACACGATCTCTCTAACTCGAGAAAGCACAACCATGCAAGTCAACCCGTATCTCTTCTTCGAAGGCCGCTGCGACGAGGCCGTCGCGTTTTATCGCGAGGCCGTCGGCGCCGAAGTGCAAATGCTCATGCGCTTCAAGGAAAGCCCGGAACCCTGCGCGCCGGCGCGGAGGAAAAAGTGATGCACGCCAGTCTGCGGATTGGCAACAGCGTCGTCCACGTCTCCGATGGCCGCTGTGGCGGAAAGGCGAGCTTCCAGGGTTTCGGTCTCTCGCTCACGGCGGAGAGCGAGGCTGAAGTGGAACGGTTTTTTACCGCCCTCAGCGACGGCGGCCAGGTCCAAATGCCTCTGGCCAAGACGTTCTTCGCAAGCCAATTCGGCATGGTCATCGACCGTTTTGGCGTGCTGTGGATGGTGTACCGGCCCGGCCACTAACCCCAAACCACGCCCTGTTCGCCCGCTTCCGCGCGGCCGATCAGGCACGTCTCTACACCCGCGTCCGCAAGCTGCCGAGTAATGCTCTCGGCGGAGTGCGGGCTAACTACCAGCACCATTCCGATTCCCATATTGAAGACCTGGTCCATTTCAGCTTGCTCCACACCGCCCAGCCGCTGAAGCCAGGCGAAGACTGGCGGCACCGGCCAACTGCCCCGCTCGATCACAATCCGCACGCCTGGTGGTATCACGCGGACCAGGTTCTCGTGCAGCCCCCCGCCCGTGATGTGGGCGATGGCATGGACCACGTCCTTTGCCCGGTGGTGCCTGAGCACGTGCTGGACGGGCTGGACATAAATCCGCGTGGGCGTGAGCAGGGCCTCGCCGACCGTGGTGCCTAGATCATCCACGCGATCGGCAACCTGGTGCCTGGCCAGATCGAAGACGATCTTGCGGGCCAGGCTGTAACCATTGGAGTGTAAGCCGGTGGAGGCGAGACCTAGAACGGCGTCGCCGGGGGCGACGTCCGAGCCGTCGATGATCTGGTTCCGCGAGGCCACGCCCACGCAGAAGCCCGCCAAGTCGTAGTCGCCAGGTGCATAGAGGTCCGGCAGAATGGCGGTCTCGCCGCCCAGCAGGGCGCAATCGGCTTGGATACAGCCATCGCTCACACCCTGCACGAGATCTTCCAGCAGGCCGGGGTTGTCCTTGGGCATGGCCACGTAATCGAGGAAGAACAGCGGCTCAGCCCCGCAACACAGGGCGTCGTTGACACTCATCGCCACCAGGTCGATGCCGACCGTCTTGTGGTTGCCCACGGCGCACGCCACCTTGAGCTTTGTGCCCACCCCGTCGGAGCAAGAGACCAAGACTGGGTCCTCGTAGTTTCGGGCGAAGAGGCGATCGGCGAAGTCGAGGCGAAACAGGCCGGCGAACCCGTCGGCCAAGGGTATGACGCGGGGACTGAAGGTCCGGCTCAGGAGTCTCGGCAACCGGGCCATCGACTCGCGATAAACGTCCAGGTCGACGCCCGCATCTTTATAGGTGATTTTCGCCATAAGTGCAGTATAATCTTCGCGACGAAGGCAGCAAAGGGGCTGGAGGAAGGTCTTGGGCCTAAGACGCGATACTCTTGACACAACCGAGAAATAGGGGAAAATAGGCATTTTGTTATTTTCTTACTTAGTTGATGGAGATTTCCATGAAACGTTTCGCAATTCTCCTCGGACTCGCCGCTGCCGCTCTTCTCGTTGCCGGCTTGCCCTGCACTGCTCTAGCCCAGGATGCCGCACCGAAAATTTCCGCCTTCGCTTCGGCGCAAGATCTCGCCGAAGAATTGAACATCGTGGCTGCCGATCTGAAAAAAGCCGTGGTCGACAAGGACACCTTCAACGACCAGGTCGAAGGCCGTTTCACTCGTGATGGCAATCTGGTTGCGCTGATCGCCATCGCCGTGGGTCTGAGCGATGAGACTAGCGCCGCCAAGCCCAACGCCAAGGCCATTGTGGCCTCGGCGCGGAGCTTGGCCCAGGCAAAGGGCTATGACGCCACGAAGCAGGCGGTCGAGGCCCTCCAGTCGGCCATCGAGGGCCAGGGCGCCGCCACGGGAGAACTGAAGTGGGAGAAGGTCGCCACGCTCAAGGACCTGATGAAAGAGGAAGTGCCGTCGGTCAACAACCGAATTAAGACCGGCCTGCGTCGCATCAAGACCAAGTCGGAGGCGTTGGCCGCTAATGCGGCCACGATGGCGCTCATTGCCGCCAATGCGGAACTCTACGTAGCCGATACCAAGAAACCCGACGAAGGAAAGCAGTGGACCAAGTTCGCCCAGGAAATGCAGGCTGCGGCGAAGCAGCTCGCGGCCATGGCCCACGCCCGCAACGAAAAGGGCGCCAAGGCCGCTGAGAACAGGCTGGATGAATCCTGCCATGCTTGCCACGCGGTGTTCAATCCGGAGAAGGACACCGTGGGTACGCCGGAAGCAAAGACGGAATAGAGTGTGCCGGATACAGCGGCGGTAGGAAAAGCGTAAACCGGCGAAAGTCTGCCAAGTTCCGGCATGGGTTCGTGCGTTCTGCCGGAACTGCGCAAGCTCGTTCCGGCCTACCGATTACCGGCCAATCACACTTCGTGTGCCGGATACGTTCAACCGCCCTCCGCGACATAATTGGCGCAACGCGCACTTGCCCAAAACGGTCCGGCAAGAATCGCCGGCGGCGTCGCTTCCTCTATTATTGTCGCAACCGCCGCTTCCGGCACCATGCAGCCTGTCTCCAGCCATCCAACCGGCGCTTCCCACAGACGATTATCACTGCTTGACTGCCTTAAAAAACGTCTGTCAGGTAAGTTGCCGATCAGCGAAGGGCTGACGCCGGACGACATGGATTTCATTTTCCGCATGGGCCGCGTCCGAAGGTGGAAAAGTCGCCTTCGATGCCACGGCATCGTCCGCCATCTACCTCCCTGGATTCGGCTATCGGTGAGAAAAAGATGTCCGTTGATATCAGTTCGTGCTATGATTCGGGTGTTGCCTTTTACACAGATTGCACTATTGATTTACCGGCCATGTCGCAGAGGCAAGCTGCACTCAAGTTTGCGCACCCCCTCCCTTACGGTGCTATAGTACACGATGGAGGGGTTCAGTTCGTAGTCTTCAGCCGCAGCGCGACGGCCATGCGAGTCCTGCTCTATGACCGTGTAGAAGACCCCGATCCCGCCGACATTATTCAATTCGATCCCGATCTGAACCGCTGGGGACATGTTTGGAGCGTTTTCGTGCCCGGGACAATGCCGGGGCAGCTCTACCATTTTCAAGCCGACGGGCCCTATGAACCGTTGCGAGGCTACCGCTTTGATCCCCAGGCCCGGCTGATCGATCCCTATTGCAAGGCCCTTGGGGGCGATTTCTTGCCCGCCGAGGGAGGAATTCTCCGTCCGCCCAAGTGCGTGGTGATCAGCGACGAGTTTGACTGGCAGGGCGATCGGCACCTCCGCCGCACCTTGGCGGAGACGATCATCTACGAGACCCACGTTCGCGGTTTTACGCAATCGCCTACCAGCAAGGTTGAGGCCCCCGGCACGTATCTGGGGATCATCGAAAAGATCCCCTATTTGAAATCGCTGGGGATCACGGCGATTGAATTGATGCCGGTGCACGAGTTTCCCATCCTCGACTGTTTCGGCAATCCACCGCCGAGGTCGAATTACTGGGGCTACGATCCCCTGTGCTTTTTCGCCCCGCACCGCGGCTACGCCCTGAGCAAGGAGCCGGGGGCTCAGGTTCGCGAGTTCAAGGAGATGGTCCGGGCGCTGCACGCCGCCGACATCGAGGTGATTCTCGACGTAGTCTTCAACCACACCGCCGAGGGGAACGATCGCGGTCCGACGATCAGCCTCAAGGGACTGGAGAACCGCGTCTACTACATGCTGGAAAACGGCGGCCAGCATTATCGCAACTACACCGGTTGCGGAAATACGCTCAACGGCAATCACCCCATCGTCCGCGAGATGATCTTCGATTGCCTGCGGCATTGGGTGCACAACTACCACGTGGACGGGTTCCGCTTCGACCTGGCTTCGATCCTCAGCCGTGACCGCGAGGGGAACCTGGTGCCCAATCCGCCCGTTGTGGAGACGATCAGCGAGGACCCGCAGTTGGCCGACACCAAGATCATTGCCGAGGCCTGGGATGCGGCGGGGGCGTATCAGGTGGGCACTTTCGGCAGCCTGCGCTGGGCCGAGTGGAACGGTCGTTACCGCGACGATATGCGGCGCTTCTGGCGGGGAGATCCGAACATGATTGGTCCGCTGGCCACGCGGCTGGCTGGCTCCAGCGATCTCTATCAGGCCAGTGGCCGCCAGCCCTACCACAGCATCAACTTCATCACCTCCCACGACGGCTTTACTCTTAACGACCTGGTGAGCTTCAATTGGAAGCACAACGAGGCCAACGGCGAGGGTAACCGCGACGGCGACAACAACAACTACAGTTGTAATTACGGGCAAGAGGGGTCCACCACGCGGCGTTCCATTGAGACGCTCCGCGTTCGCCAACTCAAGAACTTCATGGCCTCAAACCTGCTCAGCCAGGGCGTGCCGATGATCCTTTTCGGCGACGAGTGCCGGCGGACGCAACAGGGCAATAACAACGCCTATTGCCAGGACAACGAGCTGTCCTGGTTCGACTGGAAACTCGTGCCGCGAAACGCCGCGCTGATCCGCTTCGTGCAGGCCCTGATCGCCTTCCGGCGGCGGGAGCCGACGACGCGCCAGATCGATTTCCTCACCGGACAGCCCACGCGAACGGGCGGTCTGCCTGATGTGAGCTGGTACAACCCCTTCGGTGGTGCCGTAGACTGGTCGCATGGCGGCAACAGTCTGATGTGCCTCTTGGGCGCCGTGCCGCGGACCGATCCCATGGACCCGCCCAACCACCACCTGCTGCTCATGTTCCATGGCGGCGGTGCCCCGCAGAAATTCGTCATTCCGCCGATCGCCCGCCCGTGCAACTGGTGGCAGTTCGTTAATACGGGCGTGCCTTCACCCAAGGATATCTACCCCGATTTGGACGGACCGGCCCCGCCCCCCGACTGGACCATCGACCTGGAGAGCCGGTCGCTGGTCTGCTACATCGCTCGCGACGAGCAGTGAGGCAGCAAGAAAAAGCGGCTGCCGTGGCTGATCCAAGCTCTGCGAAACGCGGTCGGCCCTGGGTTGGCCAACCATTGCCGGCCAGGGTTAAAGCCGGCGAGGGGGTCAGAGTGCGTTTCGAGGGCTATTGTACTGCCACGGCAGCCGAGGTTCGGGTAGCTAACACGTTCGTCGCCGCATCGCAAAGCGGCCATGCATAGGTAATGTTACCGCCCGGGCGACTCCCTTGTGAAGCGACAGAGATTTTTTCAGCGCGCTGGCAACTGGAACCAGTGAAATGCTGCAAACTCGGAAGCCACGCTGCCTAAAAAGGCGCAAGAAAATTCTTTCGCCCGGGGTATTTCAAACTGCAAGTTTGAACTCTCAGATATCTCGAATTTCAGTAGTCAATTCTGAAATTCTGAAAACGCTATCTGAAATATCTGAAATCCCAGGTTTCAGCTCTTACCGCGCCACGCGCCATTGCCCGCATCTTGCCAGCTGAGTCGAAAGGCGATACGCTACCAGTTTCCCACTGATCACCCAGAAAAAGTGAAACGCGCTTTTGTCCATCGATCCGCAACTATCGAACCGTCCGCCCCGCCGTTCCTGGGCTGAGCCCTGGAAAGTGAAAGTCGTCGAGCCGCTGAAAATGACCAGCCGCGACCATCGCGAACAAGCGATTGCCACGGCCGGGTACAACACTTTCCTCCTCCGCAGCGAGGACGTCTACATCGACCTCCTGACCGACAGCGGCACCAGTGCCATGAGCGACTGGCAGTGGGCCGGCATGATGCTGGGCGACGAGGCCTATGCCGGCAGCCGCAACTTCTACCACCTGGAAGAGGCCGTGCGGCAGTATTACGGCTACCGCTACACCGTTCCCACCCACCAAGGCCGCGGCGCGGAGAACATCCTCTCGCGAATGCTCATTAAGCCGGGCGATTTTGTGCCCGGCAACATGTACTTCACCACCACCCGCCTGCACCAGGAACTGGCCGGCGGCACTTTCGTCGACGTGATCATTCCCGAAGCCCACGATCCGACCTGCCCGCACCCCTTCAAGGGCAACGTCGATCTGGGCAAGCTGGAATCGCTGATCGAGAAGGTCGGCAGCCAGCGGATACCTTATGTGAGCCTGGCCGCCACGGTGAACATGGCCGGCGGCCAGCCGATATCGATGGGCAACCTTCGCGAGGTCCGGACATTATCGCAAAAGCACGGCATCCGCATTATCCTCGACGCCACCCGCGCGGTCGAGAACGCCTACTTCATCCAGCAGCGCGAGCCGGGCTTCCAGCAGAAGAGCGTGGCCGAAATCCTCCAGGAAATTTGCTCTTGCACCGACGGCTGCACGATGAGCGGCAAGAAAGACGCCCTGGTGAATATCGGCGGCTGGCTGGCCCTGAACGATGTGGCCCTCTACGAAGAAGCCGCCAACCTGGTCGTCGTTTACGAAGGGCTGCACACCTACGGCGGCATGGCCGGCCGCGACATGGAAGCCATGGCCCGGGGAATTGTCGAATCGGTGGCCGACGACCACATCCGCGCACGCATCGGCCAGGTCGAATACCTCGGCCAAAAGCTCATCGATTGGGGCATCCCAATCGTCCAGCCCATCGGCGGTCACGCCGTCTTTCTCGACGCCAAAGCCTTCTACCCCCACGTTCCCCAGGACGATTTCCCCGCGCAGGCCCTGGCCGCCGAGCTGTACGTTGACTCGGGCGTGCGGGCGATGGAGCGGGGCATCGTCTCCGCGGGCCGGGATGCAGCGACCGGCAAGCACCATTACCCGAAGTTGGAACTCGTGCGCCTGACCATTCCCCGCCGCGTTTACACGCAGGCACACATGGACGTAACGGCTGAGTCCGTGGCCGCGGTCTACGACAATCGCCGCCATGCCCGCGGCCTGAAGATGGTCCACGAGCCGAAATACCTCCGCTTCTTCCAAGCGAGGTTCGCACTCGGATAGCTGCCCGCTAGGCCGGACCTGCGCAAGCTCGTTTCGGCTACGGTCCACGCAGAACGGAATTCACTCCGTTCTGCGGCACGCCGCCGCCGAGTTGCCTCAATTCGCCACAGCCGGCGGTGCTTGCGTCGTGGCGGCTGTCGCCTTGTGGGCCAGAGCCTTCTCTGCGTTGCGCTTCTGACGGATCCGCTTCCGCCGCTTGTCACTGCGGGCCTTGCTGCTTCCGGACATGCTAGGGATTTCCTTGTTTGCTTGAAAACCAATGGCCATTCTACATCCGCGGGAAAGGCCGTCAAGCCCGGTGCGAAACGTCCTTATAGTAACCCGACGCGCAAGCGAGGTTTCCTCGCTTACGCGTCGGGTTTCCATTGATCAACGTCCTTGCCGGGGTAATAGGCGATGGGAAACTAAAACGCGGCGCGCAAAAAAACCGGCTGCCACGGCGGATCCAAGCTCGGGAGAGCCCACCGCGACAGCCGGTTGATTGACTAGGGTCGAATTAAGGTCGGTCTATCTGAAGCCTAGCCTCTCTTCCTCCTCCAGCAAACGCCGCAGCCAAGCAGCGCCGCAGCGGCCAAGAGGGCCAGCGTGCCCGGTTCGGGCACCGCGGCTATACCATCACGCCCGGACGACGCCACCGCAGCCGACGATAGGCCGGATACCGCGGAGGCCGTTGCCGTTGGATCGAAGATGAACGTTCCGCCGCCGCCGATCACCAAGCTCTGGTCGGCGGGCAAGGCGGAGGCCGTGGTGATCAACAGCGTCCCGCCCGCGGCTGTCGTGCCGCCGGTGTAACTGTCGGTGCCGCTGAGGATCAGCGTGCCCGCATCGACGAGCACGCTCCCGGAGCCAAGTATCGATCCGGCCACGACTTGCGTACCGCTGCCGCTCTTCACCAGGTCCACCGCACCCAGCGCACCGCCGCCGATCGAGCCGCTGAAGGTGCTCGTAGCACCAGTGAGGCTTATGGTCAACACCGACGCAGCGGCCGTGTTGCTGTTGATTATGCTGCCGCCGCTGCCGTGCGTGTAGTCCGAAAGCGAGGCGACCTGCTGGTTGCCGCCGGCCAAGTCAAGCGTGGCCCCGGAAGCAATCGTTAGCGGGGTGGTGGTGGGCAGAAGGCTACTGGGGGCGGCCGCAAGGCCGCCGTTGGCACTGGCGCTATAGATCTGCTGCACCTGCGCGGCGCCGAGGGCCGCGCGGTAGAACAAGATGTCGTCCATGCTGCAGGCGAAGAAGGAATTCCAATTCGGAGTGCCGTTGTTGGAGGTATCCTTGGCGCCGAAGCCCAGGAAGTCGTCGGCGGCCGAGACCGTCCCAGTCGCCGTGGTCTGCGCGTCCAACACGCCGTCGATGTAGATCGACTCGTTGTTGGCGCCGCCGTTGGCGTCGTAGGTCATGGTCACCATGTGCCAATTGCCGTCGCTGACCGCAGTGCTATTGCCCTCATAGTCGTTGGTGCTGACGCCGCGCATCGTGAAGCACAGTTGGTTGTCGCTACCGTATCGACGCATCTGCCAACCGGCGGGCTCGCCGTCCTTGCTGACCCACGCTTCCCAGGTGCCGGGCCATCCCTTGACCCAGGCGGAGACGGACATCACGCTGCCACCGTCGAAGACGCTTTGCGTCGGGGTGCCGTCGTTCACGTAGACGAAATCGCCGTTGCCGCTGAGCTGCAGGCAGGGGGCCCCGCCCTGGCCGCCATTGGGACTAAAGGTCGGATTGTTCACCGGCGTCCCGTTGTAACCGTTGCCCGAGCTATCTTTGGCGTTGCCGTTCATCAGCCACTCGCCCAGCAGGCCGGCGGTAGGAATGTTGGATCCGCCCTGCAGCTTCACCGTGCCTTGCGTGATGACCGTAGGACCGCCGTAGGATTGTGCTGCCGTCAGCGTGAGGGTGCCCGTGCCGCCCTTAGTCACGCTGCCCAGCCCACTGATCGTGCCGGCGTAGCTCTGGTTGCCGTTAAGGTTGACCACTAGGCGCCGTTGTTGGCGATGTTGCCGCTGAGCACGGTGTCGTGGCCGGGCAAGTCCGTCGCCCAACTGCAGCGTGCCGGCACTGACGGTGATCGGGCCGGTAAAGGTGTTGGCACCGTTCAAAATCAAGTCGCCGGGACCGCCCTTGGTCAACCCGACCGAGGTGCTGCCGTTGTCCACGATCGCCGAAGCCGATCGTGAACGGCGCGGTGGTGTTGCCCTGAATGACCACCAGGTCGGAGCCAGAGTATTCGAGGCGGTCGATCCGGAAACGGTGATCGAGCCGCCCCGGATGCCCAGGAGCGTCGATCCCGCACTGGGTGTTACGAGGATGCCGCCCGTGCCCAGGGTGAGCGTATGCAGTTCAGTTGCAGGCTGGATGCCGTGGCGGTGTTGAACCGCAGGCTGTTGGCGGTGGCACCCGAGTGGAACCGTGCCGTCCGGTGACCACATCGACGTTGTTCGTCGGCCTGTAGCTATCCGGGGAGTACGTGCCCACGGTCGAGAAGGCCACGACGTTGCCGTTGCCGTCGTTGGCCGCCCAATCCTGGTAGCCGTTGACCGTCAGGTAGCCGCCCAGGATGCCGTTGACATTCTGGTTGCTGGTGGTGAAGGCCGCGCTGTTGACCGGCAGGTCGAGCACGCCGCCGCTGCGGGTGATCGCACCCAGGTTGACCTGTCACTCCATTTCCGTTGGGGTCGTTGATCGCAATGGTCGAGCCGAACCCCGTCACCTGCGTGGTAGCGATGGTCTCGTTGATGCCGCCCGCCGTGCCGTTGTTGGTGAAGGCCAGGGTGCCGCCGCTGAGGACCAACGGTGAAGTGGGAGGTACGATGCCGCCCAGCGTACCGTTGTTGTTCGGGGTTAAATAGCTGTAGTCCAGCGTCAATTGGCCGCTGGCCACGGTCGTCGCCCCCGTGTAACTGTTGGTGTTCGCCAGGCTCACGTTGCCGTTGCCCGCCGAGGCGGCCGTGATACCGCTTCCGGTGCTGGTGGTGCCGCCGGACACGATGTCGTTGATGCCGCCGCTGAAGGCCACCGAACCGCCCGGCGCCGCGCTGAGCGTGACGTTGCGGTTGATAGTGATCTGCCCATTGAAGGCCGCACCGTTGCCGGTATAGCTGCCGCCGCCGTTGTTGGGCAGCGTCGCGTCGCCGGCGGTGATGTCGCCCAGCGTCGTCGGGCCGGCCGTGGCTTGCACCAGCACCGGCAGGTCGATCTCCACGCCGTAGCCCAGGCTCAACGGACCACCGGCGACCAGGGCCGCCGGCAGACTGGAACCGCCGATGGTGATCGGGGTTGTTGCGTTGCCGAAAACGCTCGCGAAACCACTGAAGGCGTTGTCACCGGCAATGAGCGTTCCGGCCGTTATCGAGGTCGTGCCGTTGTAGGAGTTGGTGTTCGTGAGCGTCAAGCTGCCCGCTCCCGTGATGCTGGAGAGGTTGAGTCCCACCCCGGAAACCGGGCCCGTGATGGCAATGTTGCTATTGCCGCCCACGGAGATGTTGATCGTCCCCTGCAAGCTGACTGGGCCGCTCAATGTCAGTCCCGCGGCGCTGCTGAAGGTGATATTGTTCACCAGGTTGACCTGGTTGCCCAGGATCGAGGGAACGGTCCCGTTGTTGACCAAAGCCACCGGCCCGCTGCCGCTGCCCAGGGTGATCGCGCCCGTACCCAAGGGGCCGCTGGTGACGCCGCTGCCTGTTGCCCCGCTGGGCAACGTGCTGGCGCCGCGGACGTCGATGGTGCCGCTGGAGCCTTGGAGACTGACACCGCCGCTGAAGGTGCTCGTGGGATTGTCGAGAACCAGCACGCCGCCGTTGGTGGCCATGGCCCCGGCGCCAGTGATCGGGCCGGAGAGAGTCACCGTCGCGGCGTTGGGAATGTGGATGGTCTCATTGCCAGCCGGCAGCGCACCGTTGCCGGAGAGCTGGATGGCGTTGGTGCCGCTAAAGACGGCCGCCTGGTTGGCGGCGATCGTCCAAGGCGTGGGAATGGCATTGGGCGTGGTCATTTGGAACCCGCCGTTATTGAAGGTGATCGTGCCCGTACCCAGGGCCAGGTTGTTGGTGATCGTGGCATTGGCCCCCGGATTGAAGGTCGTGCCGCCGGAGTAGGTGCTGGAGCCGGAAAGCGTGGGGCTAGCGTTAACGGTCACGGCCCCGGTCCCGCTGATCGCAGCGGAGAGCGTGGGGTTGCCGTTGATGACCAGCGTGCCAGCGTCGCTAATCGGGCCGGCCAGGTTTGCCACGCCGTTGGGGTCGTTGATCGTGTACGTGCCGCTGGACAAGCTCAGCGGGGCAGTCAACTCGACCGTAGCAGTGCCGCCAAAATTGGCCGTCGCGGCCGGCCCGAAGGTCAGGGGATTCGGCAGAACCACGTTCTGGTAGCCAGCCAGCGTGCCGCCGTCAAGTTCCAGGGTGGCGGGCCCGAAGGAACATTGGCCATGGCCACGTAGGCCCCGCCGACGATGTCCAGCGTGCCACTGGTGGTGTTATTGGCGATGGCCAGGATGCCCTGCGGCTGCGCCTGCAGGTTGGCCAGCGGTCCGGAGTAAGGATCCGCCAGGTAGACGACGCCGCCGGCAGCCGGGCTGTAGACCCCGCTGCTGATGAAGCCGCTCGGGCCAGCGGTCATGGTGAGGGTGCCGCCGCTGGTGGCGCTCAAGGTGCCCGGCACGGCCAGATTGCTGGCCGACAAGGTAATGTTGCCCGGACCGGCGGAGATCGTTCCGCTATTGCTGAAGGTCAGGGCAAAGTTCATGGTATAGCCATCGGTGACGCCCACGTTGAGCGTCTGCCCCGCCGCGACGGGCAAGGCAGCCGAGCCGGCCAAAGTGACAGTGCCGTTGGGAACCGCCAGGCCGGACGTCCCGCCCAGGCCGGCGATGATCGAATCGTTGGTGCCGGCCAGCGTCACCGGATTGGCGGATATGATATCGACGCTAAGAGGCGACGTGGAGGTCGCGGCCAGGATCAACGCGCCATTGTTCAAGGTAACCGGCGAACTGCCCAACGGGCCGGTCGCCGGCGCGGGGCCGATCACCACAAGGTTACCGCCGTTGGCCACGGCGGCCCCGCTGAAGCTGCCCTGGCCGGTGAGAACTACGCTGCCGCCGCCAGTGGCGCTAAAGCCCGACGTGCCGGTGACGTTGTTCAATTGCAGGATATTTCCCGCCTGCGCGTTGAAGACGGGCGAGTTGGCCACCGTCACGATGGGGAAGATTGCGCTGCCCGGTCCGCCCGTCACCTCCAGCGTATTGACGCCCGTGGCGGTGCTGGTGAGCGACGCAAAGGTGATCGCGTTCCCTGCGCTCAGTTGGATGGCGGAGGTGGTGTTGCCGCTCAAGATCACGTCAGAATAGGTGGCCGTCAGAGTCCCCGTAAACAGATCCGAGACGGGCAAGAAGGTCCCCTGTTGCCCCACGGTGAGCGTACTGCCGGGCAGCGCCACGAAGGCCTCCAGGCCATAACCGCCGTTGCCCTCATCATAGCCGATCGTGATCGGATAGTATTGGCCGCCAACGAGACTCACCTGTCCGGTCGTGTTCTGCACGACCCCGTACCCTGCCCAACCCTGGCCGTTGGTGCCGTTGGCCACCAGGGCCGTATCGACGTTATTGATCCAGATGCGGCTGTCGTCGTCGCTGTTGGTGGCGAAGGTGTAGACCCCGGTTGTCGGTGCGTAGAAGTAGCCGGTGTACTTGGAGGCCCAATACAGCGTGCTCCCCTGGTTGAACGGACCGGGGAAACGTGAGCCTTCCTGGTTGTTGTAGTCGAAGTTAAAATTCCCGTCGACAACGTCATTAGTGATGTTGTCGGTCAGGTAAAGGGTCGCCGGCGGGCTGCCCGTGGGGGAAAGGTAGGTGCCCGTGAAGTTGGACAGGCTGGTGGTGTTAAGGTGGGTCCAATTCGCCGGTTGCGCGGGGTTGTTGAGGACGCCGGCGAAGGTGTAGTACTGCGCGGTGAGTCCGGGGGTTTGGGGGGTGGTGCCGATGGGCGCAAAAGTGCCGCCCGCCAGCTTGATTGTCCCGGTGCCGATACTGGCCACGCTGGCCGTTACCGTCCCTTGTTGGATGGTGGTCGGCCCGCTATAGGCCGCGGTGCCGGTCAGGTTCAGCGTCCCGGCCCCCGTCTTGATGAGTCCGCCCGATTCGGCGGTATCCGTGACGGAGGACAGGTTCACCACGTTGGATCCCTGCACGTCGAGGGTCGGCGTATTGGCGATGGTCGCCGCGGGGAAGGTGAGGCGGTGGGCCCGCCGGTCACGTGCAGCGTACTGCTGAGGGAAAGGCTGCCAAAACTCGCTGGCGCACTATAAAGATTGATCGTGGATGGGGCCGTGACATTCACCGCGTTGCTGTAACTACCAGCACTCGGCGGAAGTCCGGCGATCCCCAGGTTCCACTTCGTATTGAGGTAGCTCTCCACCTCCTGCACCTGGGCGGTGGTCAACTGCGAATTGTAGACGATCACCTCGCCTTGTTCCTGGGTCCCGCTGCCGCCATTGCCGGCGTAGTGATCTCCAGGATTTCCGGGCGAGCCTCGGTCGTAATTGAAGCTGTCGGCAGTGACGGCTCCGGTGGTCTGCACCGCAATTAGGTTGAAGCCGTTGGTGCTGGCATTGACCGGCATGTCGGCGATCGTGCTGGCGTTGTTCTGGTAGTAGATACTTCCGTTCACGGAGGTTGTCCCGCCGGTTATATTCCCGCTCGCCCAACCATTGCTGGTTTGAATATCCCATAGTGGGGCGTTTGCATCGTTATCGTCTCCTTGATAGCGGTGGAAATTATAATTACCACTTCCGGGATTCGATGAGTCGGTCATAAGGAAGCTTGAGCCTTTGAAGATCGAGAAAACGGTCTCGATGTTCGAGTCTTGCGCCGGCCAGAGCAACCCCTGCTGTCCGCTGAAAAGAACGGCGCCGAGGCCGTTAACGGCGTTGGTGAGATACGTTGGCGGGCTGCTGCTGACGGCCGTTGCCGAGCCGCCGACGCTGCCGCTGTTGGCCAAGGTAGTAACCTGGGCGCCGTTGGCCAGACCGAGATTGGCCGCGTTGAACCAGTAGGAATAGCCCGGCACGGGCGGCGAGGTCGGAACGCCTTGCTGCAGTTGCAACACACCGCCATTGAGGGTGATGGTGCCCGTACCCAGCGCGGTCTGGGAACCCTGCACCAAAGTGCCGGCGTCGATCGTGGTGCCGCCCTGATACGTGTTGCTTCCCGTGAGACTTACCGTGCCGGGGCCAGTCTTGGCCAACCCGCCCACGCCGCTGATCTGGCCGGGGACGGTGACCGTGTTGGCCGCCTGGGAGACGTCCAGCGTGCCGCCGTTGCCGTTGAGCACAATGGAGCGGTTGACGTTGAGCGTGGGGTTCGTCGTCCCAGCGAAGCTCAAGGCCCCGCCGTTGAAGGTCAGGTTCGCCGTGGGGCTGGCAGGAGCGGCGCCCAACGCGTTGTCGGCCGCCACGATCAGTTTGCCGGCGTTGAGGAAGGTGCCGCCGCCGTAGGTGTTGGGGCTGTTGAAGGCCACAGTGCCCGAGCCGCTGAGCGTGACTGTGGTGGCAACGCCGCTGATGCCCGCGGTGCCGCTGCCGGCGTTGCTGAAGCTGTAGCTGGTGCTATTGTTGGTGAAGGTCACCGTGGCCGGGGCGACGCCCGCAGCCTGCACCACCACGGCAGAAGTGCCCGTGATGTCGGGGAAGATCGCCGGTTGGCCCGGATTGCCGTTGACGTACGGCGTGCCCTGGGTCCAGTTGCCTGTGGTGGTCGTGTCCCAATTGCCGTTGGTCCCGCCGCTCCAGGTGGCGTTGTTGTAGCTGGTGGTGAACTCGAACTCATTCGGGTTGCCGGCGCCCGGCGGCACCAGCGTATAGTTCAAGGCCCCCGACGGGAATTCGAAGGTGGCCGTATTGGTCAGGTTGCCGGTGTAGGTGAGGAAGGGGAAGGTGCCGATCAGCAGGCCGTTGGGGTAGCTGGGGGTCACCAGGACGCTGCCGCTGAGGCTGAGGTTGCCGTTGACGGCCACCATGTCGTTGCTCGACCCGCCCAAAGCCGTTACGTTGATGGCCAACCCCGCCCCGTTGGCAAGGGTGGCGTTGCCGTTGATCGTCAGCGTTCCGAAACTGGCGGGGCCAGGAGCCGGAGCCAGGACGCCGCCGGTACTGACGGTCACGTTGTTGCCGATGATGCCGGTCCCGGAAACCACGCCGCCGTTAACCACCACGTTGCCGGTGCCAAAGGCCGAACCGGAGGTGTTGGCGATGGACACCGTGCCGCCGGAAACGGTGGTGTTGCCGGTGTAGGTGTTGCCTGTGGCGCTGGTGAGGTTCAAGAGGCCGTTGCCGCTGAGCGTGAAGCCGGAGGGACCGCTGACTTGCGGGAGCGTTACGCTCACGCCGGCATCGAGCATGAACGTGGAAGGCCCGCTCAGGGTCGTGGCGCCGGCGATCAACAGCGACGTGCCACTGCCGGTCACGTGCAGCGAGGCGGCGCCGTTGGCACCAATGGTCAGCGACGGGAAGGTGTAGGGAAAGGAAACGCCGCCGGGCAAGAGCGATAGGGCGAGCGTGGAGCCATTGTCGACCAGCAGCGGATTGGAGTAATTCGGAGCCCCCCCATAAAGGTTCGAGAGGGGAATGAACGTCCCTGCTTGACCTGCGGTGAGCGTGCTGCCCGGCAGCGCCACGAAGGCCTCCAGGCCGAAACCGCCGCTGCCTTCATCGTAGCCGACGGTGATCGGGTATAGCTGGCCGGCCGTCAGGTTCACGGTGCCGGTTGCCCCGACAATCCCGTACCCCGCCCAGCCCTGGCCGCCCGTGCTCGTGCCGTTCGCCACCACCGCCGTGTCTACATTATTGATCCAGAGCCGGCTGTTGTCGTCGCTATTGGTGGCGAACGTGTATGTGCCGGTGGTGGGGGCGTAGAAGTAGCCGGTGTAGCTGGCGGCCCAATTGTTGACCTGGGTGCCGGCGACCGTTCCGCCCGCATTGAGCGGAGCGCCGTAGTTGAAGGGAGCAGGGAAAAGCGCCCCCTCGCCAATGGTGTCGAAGTCGAATTTGCCGCTGACTCCGTTGACGACGTTGGCACTAATGTTGTTGGACACTGCAAGCGTCTGCCCAGCAACGTAGGTCGAGTTAAAGTTTGCGAGGCTGGGGGAGGTGATGGAATTGAAATTGGCGATGTTGGGACCGTAATAATTTGCGACCAGACCCAGGGAGGCGGCCGGCGGACTGAACGTGCCGCCATTCAGGTGGAGGGAGCCAGTGCCGAGACTACTCGTGTTGGCGACCAGGTTCCCCGCCGAAATGATAGTCCCGCCCGAGTAAGTGTTGTTGCCGGTCAAAGTCAACGAGCCGGGACCAGTCTTGCTCACACTGCCGAGGCCAGGGCTGGCCTCCGCGATGGCGGTCGAAATGGTGGTGGTGCCGCTGATGTTCAAAGCCAGATTCGTGGCGCCCGAGGTCGAGGCGTTGCCCAACACCACGCTGCCGTTGCCCGTAAGACCGCTGATGGAAGGGGTGGCGGAGATGAAGTTTACCGCGCCGGGCGTGACCACGTTCAGGGGTCCGCTGCCCAGGGCTGAGTTGTTTCCGGACGTCAGCGTGCCGCCCGTGACATTGGTGCCGCCGCTGTAGACGTTGGCGCTGACTGATGGTAGCCAATCCCCCTGAGACGCTCACGGCGTTGCTGCCGAAGTTGTTGGAGCCGGCGATCGTCAGGGCGCCACCGGTGACCATCACGGGCCCCGTGCCCAAGGCGTTGGCTGCGTTGGCCGTGAGGCTGCCGTTGGCGACGTACGTGCCGCCGCTATAGGTATTGGAGTTATTGAGGATTACGCTCCCCGCTCCCGCGATCGTGACGCTGCCGGTACCCCCGATAGCCCCGCCACTGAAGGCGTAAGGAACCGTCACGTTGCCGAACCAGACGCTCGCCGGACTCACCGTGCCCACAATCGTGACGTTGGGATGTGCGCTGCCGTGATCGGTGAAGTAGACGGCCGTACCGTCCGTATAGGCGGCCCCGCCGGTCCAGTTCGTGTCGGCCGGGTTGAGGCTCCAGTTGGCGTTGGTGGCCCCCGTCCACTCGCCCGCAATGCCCGTCGGCGCAAAACCAGCCAGCGCCAGGTTCATGCGGGCGCTGCCACCGTTGGTGGAGGCCGAGGTCGCAATCGTCAGGCTTGGCGCCGTGACGTTCTGCACCAGCATGCCGGCATCGAAGCAGGTACTAGTCGAGGCCGCCCAAAAGACGTTGCCGAAGGTGGTCGTCGTGGTCGTGACTTTTGGACCACTGGTGTTGAACCCGCTATACGTGCCGGTGCCGCTTGCAAAGAAGCTGGCGGGCTGCCCGTTGGTCGCGCGGAAGGTCTCGGAGCCCACAACCCAGGAGCCGGGAAGAACACCATTCACCGAGGCCGAAATGACGTTGGTGTCCGTGCCGGTCTCAAAGAGCGTATTCCCCGTGGTGCCCGCCAGTTGGTCGGGCGGCAGCGCGGTGTCAACCCCGCTCAGCGAAAACGCGTCGACAGCGGAATCGATAATGGCGCCGCTGCCGCCACCGAGCGTGAAACTCACCCCCACCGAGCCTGACGAAACATTCGTAGGGGGGTTGAAGAGGTAATAGACCCCGGTTTCCGTCCAGTTGGCGCCGACGCTGGAATTGGACGGCGAGTAGGCGGTTTCTGCGGGGGTCAGGTTGAGTATGGTCCCGTTGTCGTTGTAGGTGACGACCGGGGGATTGGTGGGCTGCGACCCGTTGCTCGTTCGGTAGCAAACATCCACCACCAGCGTGTTGGCGCCGGACTGACGGTGAAGGGGTTGCTGAGCGATGTGCTGGCACCCCCGGTGTTCCAGGCCGACCCGGTGTCGGTCAAGGCAATCGCCGCGCCGGCCTGTAACGGCACCATCGCAGCCAGGAAAAGAACGCCCAAAACGGCCCAAGACAATCTGCGGTAACTCATAAGGAACCTCAATCAACCTAAAAAAGTAAAGCAGTAACCCTGATGGTCAAACGTAAACAAACCACTGCCGCCGGTTTGCCCGGCAGCCGAACAACTTTGTATCGCATCGCCGGAACCAGCCCGCGCGGGTCCGGCAAAACCTTCCTTTCGGCCTGGCACTCCATTCCGGCCTTGGGATTTATCCTCGCCTTCCTTGGCGATTGCCCTTCCTCCAAGCCAGTGCCCGGAGGAATAGCCCCGCCGCCGCCAGCACGGCCAGCGCTGACGGCTCGGGAACGGCCGTTATGCTGGCCGCGGAGGCCGCCGCGCCGCCGCTCAGTGGGGCAGCAGTGGCCATGGGATCGAAATCCAACGTCCCGCCCGCCCCGACGGTCAAGCTCGTCCCGTCGGGCAGGGCGGCGGACGTCAGCGCGATCAGCGTGCCGCCGGAAACCGTCGTGCCGCCGGTAAAGCTGTCGCTGCCGCCAAGGATCAACGTACCGTCCCCGCCAAGCGACAGCGCCGCGCCGGCGGCCGACTGGCCAATGGCGCCGCTGATATCGAGCGTCGTGCCCGCGGAGGCCACCACCGCCAGGCTCTCCGCCAAAACCACCGGCGCGGATATCCCATGTGTGCCGCTGGTCACCAGGATCTCCGCCGTAGCGGCCGTGCCGCCGCTGTTGTTCATCGTCAGCGTGCCGCCCGAACCGGCCGCCAGCGTGTAGCCCGTGCTGGCGTTGCTCGTATTGGCCAAGGTCAACTGGCCCACCGTCTGCGGACCGTCGAGGTCGATCGTCAAGGGCACGGCCGTGCCCGCCCCCACGATCACCGCCTGGCCCACGCCGCTGGGCGGCGAGCCGCTGCTCCAGTTGCCGCCCACGGTCCAACTCCCACTGGAGGTCAAAGTCCAGGTCGGCGTGCCCGTCGTCACCGCCGGGGCCGCGGTCAACCGCAGGCTCGTGGCGCTGAGCTGCAGCACGTAGCCTGCCGGGGCGCTGAAGTCGCCCAGGCTCACGGAACTGCCGCTGGGGAAGGTCGCCAGCGTATAAGGCACCTGCCGGCCGGTCCCGGCGAAGGCCAGACTGGTCTTGCCCGTGCCGGAGAAGATCAAGTCGCCCTCCACCTCCAGCAGGCTGGCCGATGCCCCGCTGAGGTCGAAGTCCAGCGTCGAGAGGCTATTGATCGTCAGGCTGCCGTCGATCGTCAGGGTGTTGGCCGCGCCGATGCCGCCGGGGGCGATGGCATTGGCCCCGCTGCCGGATACCACGCTGCCGCCGACCGTGCCGCCCACGCCCGGATCGCTGGCCAGCACGCCGCCGTTGAGGGTCACCGGCCCGCTGCCCGTCGCCGAGCCGGAGGCGTCTTTGGCCCCGTCGGCCGCCACCAGCGCACCGGCATCAACCACGATCGGCCCGCTGAAGGGATTGGCGGCGGTGAGCACCAGGGCCCCCGCCCCCGTCTTGACCAGCGTGCCGTTGCCGCTCAATGAGGCCACCGCGAAGCTGCCCAGGCCGCTGCCGTTGTTGGTCACGTTGACGGTGGCCGAGTTGCCGGCCAGGGCCACCGAACCGGCGGTGATCTGGTAGGCGGCGTTGGGGTTCACCGCCCCGCTCCGCGTGATGCTCAGCACGGCCCCGGCGTTGAGGGTGACGCTGCTCACCGCGGCGCTGGCCGACAGCGGCGAACTGAGGTTCAACTCGCCCGTCCCCGCCACGGTGATCGGGTTGGTGTACGGAATCTCCGCCAGGGCGGGGTCGGTGAACTGGAAGTTGGAGATGGTCTGCACCGAGTTGCCGTCGCCCGTGCTGCCGGTGAAACCGACGAATCCTGACTGGCCCCCCAGCAGGCCCTCGAAATTGATGCCCGTGAAGGTCGTGCTGAATCTCTGCAACGTGGTCTGGTCGGTGAAACTCTCGGTCAACACACCGGCCGCGCCGTTGTAGGCCAAGTTGACCAGGATCGGGTGGCCGCTGGTGAGGTCGACGGGCAGCGTGGGGAGGTACGACGGGGGGTTGGGCGGACTGCCCGGCCAGAACGCCGTCCCCGCCACGATGCTAGCGCTGGTGGAACTGTAAATGTAGGCGAGATTGAGGGCCACGGCCCCGCCATTGTTGATGCCCGCGTAGCCCAAGCCGGTGCCCGTGCCGCCCAGGGCCATGGCCCCGTTGTTATCGTTCTGGATGGTGAAGGTTGCGCCATCGCCGGGCGTGCTGCCGCTGGAAGTGTAGACAAAGCTGGCCGTGAAACCGGCGGCGTTGGTGATCGGCACCGCGGTCTGCGTGAAGGCGCTGCGGGCCTCGGGGCTGACGCCATCGGTCAAGGTGAGCACGCCATTGGCCACCGTGGCACTCGTGGCACTCCCGTTAAGCTGCAGCGAGGAAAAACCGCTCACCTGGTTCACCGGGGCCAAGGAAAGGGCCCCGCCGCTGAGCAGCACGCCGCCCGTGCCCAGGGCGTTTTGGTTGGCGGCCACCAGCGTGCCTTGCTGCACCGTGGTGCCGCCGGTATAGGAGTTCGTCCCGCTTAAGGTCAGCGTGGCCGGGCCCGACTTGACCAGGGTGCTGGGGAACTGGGCTTCGGAAATCGTCCCGGAGAAGGTCGTTGGGAGCCCGCTGTTGACGATCAAATTCGTGGGCGTGGAGGCGGCCGTGTTGCCCAGCACTACGCTGCCCGCCCCGGCCAGTCCGCCGATGGTCGGGTTGGCGGAGAGGAAGTTCACCGTGGCCGTGGCGGCCACGCTCAAAGGCCCGCTGCCCAGGGCGGCGTCGCTGCTGGCGACAAGCCCGCCGCCGTTGACATTGGTGCCGCCGCTATAGGTGTTGGTGCCGCTGAGCGTGAGCGTGTTGTTCCCTAGCTTTGTCAAGACCAGCGGCGGACTAATGGCGCCGGAGTAGGTCTGGTTTCCGCTGCTCGTGTCGAGGCCCAGGCCCGACCCGCTGGACCACGAGGCGCTGGCCAGCACAGTGCTGAGTTGGCTGCCGCTCCAACCGATCGTGCCATTGCCCGTGGGCAGCACGAGGTTGGCCCCCGCGGCGACGGTCACCGCGCCCGCCGTGGCGTAGTTGGGCAGCGCGGCCGTGGCGGCCGGTTCCAGGGTCCCGGCGGCCACGGTCGTGCTGGCGTAGCTGTTGGAGCCGCCCAGGTAGAGCGTGCCCGAGCCGGTTTTGGTCAGCGCCGAGATCCCACTGAGGTTGCCGGTGTAGCTGGTGGACGTCCCGTTGCCGCCCACGCTTAGCGGGATGGCGGATAGGGCCAGGTTGCCCGGCCCCATCAGGCCGCCCAGGGTGAGCGCGGTGCTGCTCACGCTCAGCACGCCCGCGCTGGCGACGTTGACCTGGAGGGTCTGGCCCTCCAAGGCCAGGGGATTGTTCACTTGCAGGGTGCCGCCGCTGACCGTGGTGACGCCGACCATGGGGTTGGCGCCGCCGAGCACCAACATGGCGGAAGCCACGCTTATGGTGCCGGAGCCCAAGAGGCGACCATTAAAGACCTGCGTGCCGGCCCCGCTCATCGTCAGGCTTACCGGCCCCTGAGTGCCGTCGATCGTGCCGCTGAAGGTGGCCGCGCCGCCCGTGGCGCTGAGGGTCAAGAGCGACCCATTCGCGGTGCTGCTGTTGATAATGCTGCCGCCGCTGCCGAGCGTGTAGTCGGCAAGCGAGGCAACCTGCTGGCTGCCGCCACCGAGATCCAGCGTGCCGTTGGCCCCGATCATCAACGGCGTCGTCGTAGGCAGCAGATTGCTGCCGCCGAGCGCGCTATTGCCAAGCCACTTTGCCATCAGGTACTGGGTCACTTCGGCGACTTGGGCGGAACTGAGGCTCGACGAATAGGCGATCACCTCGGAAATGTCGCCGGCGAACCAGCGGTTGTTGCCGGCCACCGGCGTGTAGCCGCCGATCGCATCGAGCACGCTCGTGCCGCCGTCCAGGCCGTTGGACCCGTAGGCCACCAGCACCTGCGGCTGGCCCGTGGTGAAGCTTGCGTTGCCGCTGGTGATCGGCGCGCTGCCGTTGATCTCGATGAACGAGCCGCTGGCATTGACGAAGTCGTTGCCATTGCCGGGGATGAACCAGGAATTGCCCGAGCCGCGGAGCCCCTCGTCATTGTTCTGCCATCCCCAAATGCCCGTATCGCCAGTGGCAAAGGTCAAGGGCGTGTCAACAATGAAGACCGTCTGAACGTTGACCGGGTTGGTACTGACCAGGTCGGTGCGGTTGGTGCCGCTGGCGGCGTTGAAATGCACCGACACCTTGCCGTTGACGTTGTTCGCCAAGGTCGGCGCGGCGGCCGCGGCCGAATCGAGCGTGAAGTTGTTGCCGTTGCCGCTCAGGTCGTTCCAAGCCGTGACGTTGGACGACGTGAGGCTGAGGCTCGTCCGGTTGGAGGCGTCGAGCCAATAGGCCTCCCCGCCCACCGGCAGCGGGGTGACGCCCTGGAGCTTCAACGTGCCCTGGGCGATCGTCGTGGCCCCACCGTAGGTGCTGTTCGTGGTCAACGTGAGGGTGCCCGTGCCGCCCTTGACCACGCTGCCTCCGCCACTGATCGAACCGCCATAGCTCTGGCTGCCGTTGAGATTGACGATGACCGTGCCGTTGTTGGCAATGTTGCCCGCCAGCAGGCTGTCGTGGCCCGGCGTGCCGTCGCCCATTTGCAACGTGCCGGCGCTGACGCTGATCGGACCGGTGAAGGTGTTCGAGCCGGTCAAGACCAACTCCCCGGGACCGCCCTTGGTGAGGCCGATGGATACCGTGCCGTTGTTGGTGATACTCGCGCCGATCGCGAACGGCGCAGCCGTGTTCCCCTGCACCACCACCACATCGGCCAGCGCGTTAGTGCTCGTCGTGCCCGAGGCCGTGAGCACCCCGCCGCTGATGGCCACGTTGTGCGGGCCCACATCAGGCGTGACGAGAATGCCCCCGCTGGCCAGCATCAACTCCCCGCCGAGGGCCAGCGTGCCGCCCGTCGCCTGGTTGAACCGCAGGCTGTTGACCGTGCCCGAGGGCGTCAGGGCGAAGTTCGTCACGTCCACGTTGTTGCCCGGCGACGAGTAGTCGTCGGTATTGTAGCTGGACAGGGCGGCGATTGTGCTGCTGCCGTTGTTGGCCGCCCAGCCCTGGTAGCCATTGGCCGTCAGGTAGCCGCCCAGGATGCCGTTGCTGTTGGGGTTCGTGGTGGTGAAGGTCGCGCTGCTCACCGGCAGGTCCAGCACGCCGCCACTGCGGGTAATGCTCCCCAGACCGATCTCCAACGCCTGGCCGTTGACAGGACTGACGACCACCGCCGAGCCCGGCGCCGCCACCTGGGTCGACAGCAGCGTTTCGTTGACCGCTGCCGCGGCATTGCCCTTGAAGGCCAGCGTGCCTCCGCTAAGCACGACCGGCGAATCGGGGAGCATGCCACCCACCGTGCCGCCCGAAGGCGTCATCAGGCCGTAATCCAAGGTCAATTGGCCACTGGCCACCAACGTTGCGCCGCTGTACCTGTCTTGATTGGCGGCCATGGCCGCCAGGCTGACGTTTCCGCCGGCCGCCGCCGCCGCCGTGATGCCGCTCGTCCCCGTGATTGGCCCCGTGAAGATTGCCGAACCGCCGGCCGGGGCGCTGAGCATGGCGCTGTTGTCCAAGACGATGGCCCCGCTGTAGGTCGAAGTGCCCGTGGCAATCGTGCCCAGCGTCGCGGGTCCCGCCGTGGAGTTGACGGTGATCGGCCGGGCTATCGCGTAATCGCCGTTAGTAACCAGGGCGGCCGCGTTGCCCGCCGAGTTGGCGTCGCCAATAGTCACCGGACTGGACGCATTGCCCAGCACGCCCGCCGCCCCCGCTGGGGCGTTGCCGCCCAGGATCAGCGTGCCCATGGTGATCGAGGTCGCGCCGGTGTATGTGTTGGAACCGCTCAACGTCAGGCCCCCGACGCCGGAACCCGAACGGAGGTTGACGCCATCCACGCCGCTGATCTGGCCGGTGAAGGCGATGTTGCTGTTGGCCCCCACCGAGAAGTCGATAATGTGGTTGTTGCTGCTGCCCTGGCCCGACCCGGTCAGCGTCACCGCCCCCGCAAACGTCAGGCCAGAGACGCTGATAAAGCTGCACGGGTCCTCGATCTGCAGCGTATTGCCCAGCGTGACCGCTACGGGCGAACTGTTTTCCAGGGCGATCGAGCCCGAGTTCGTGCTGCCCAGGGTAATCGTCTTCGTTCCCAGCGGGCCGCTGGTAATACTGTTGCCCGTCGCCCCGGCGGGGAGCGTACTGGCGCCCTGCACGTCCACCGCCCCGCCCAGGCTCTGCAACTGGAAATTCTGGAAGGTGTTGCCGGCGTTGTTCAGCACCAGCGTGCCGTTGACCTGGCCAGCGGCGTCGCTGCCGCGGGTGAGATTGCTGTTGCCGGAGATCAGACCGGAAAGCGTGACCGTCAGGCCGGGATTGGTGATGTGGATATACTCGGTGTTCGAAGCCGGCAACGCCGCGTTGCCGGTAAGCTGGATGCTGTCCGTGCCGCTGCTGGCGCCAAAATAGGCCGCCGAGCCCTTGCTGATCGACCAGGCGTTGGTAAGGGCACTGGCGCCGGCCAAGAGACTGGCGGCCTCGATGCCGCCGTTGTTGAAGTTGATGCTTCCCGTGCCGAAACTCTGGTCGTAGGAAATTACCACTTCCCCGCTGTTGAGCTTCGTGCCGCCGCCGTAGGTGTTGGCATTGGTAAGGGTGGGGCTGCCGGAGAGGCTCAACAGCCCGGAGCCGCTGATCACGCCGGAGAGGATTCCCACGCCGCCGGGATCGTTGATCGTGGTCGTACCGCTCAGGACCAGCGGGGCACTTAACTGCAGCATGGAGCTGCCGCCGAAGTTAAGCGTACGGCTGCCGGCGCCGCTGGTGGTCAAGGTAAGGACATTGCCGATGGCGTTGCTGCCCGTCAGGGCCGTGGCGGCGGCGAGCGTGCCGCCGTCCAACGACAACACCGTGGGTCCGAAGGACAGGCTATTGGTGGCCTCGTAGGCCCCGCCCTTGATAGTCAGGGTGCCTGCCGTGACATTGTCGGCGATCACCAGGGTGCCGCCGGCCAACGGCGCCAGGTTCGCCAGGGTCCCGGAGTAACCGACCGTGGTATCGCTCAAAATCACGGTCCCACCGGCAGCGGGGGCGTAGTAGCCGCCGCTCATGGGATCGCTGAGCGTGAGAGTGCCGCCGCTGGCTGCGCTTAAGGTCCCGGCAAGCAGCAGGTTGGCGGCCGCAAGGCTGATCGCGCCGGGTCCGGCCGAGATCGTGCCGCTGTTGCTGAACTGCAGGCCCGGATCGATGGTGAGGGTATAGCCGCCGCTGGCCCCCAGGTTCAGCCTCTGGCCGGCCGGGATGCCCACCGAGCCGCCGCTGGCCGCCAGGTTCACCGTGCCGCCGGCAAGCGCGAGGCTCGTTTCCGGCCCCGGGCTGGCGATGATCGAGTTGGCCCCCGTAAGCAGCGTGACCAGGTTGCCGGCCGTCATGTCAAACGTCGAGGGATTGGACGAATTGGTCCCCAAGGACAGAATCAGCGTGCCGTTGCCCAAGGAGACCGGCTGGCTGCCCAGCGGGCCCGTTGCCCCGGTGTAAGACGAATAGGCCTGCCCGATCACCACCAGGTTGCCGCCGTTGACAGTGGCCGTGCCGGTGAAGCTGCCAACGCCCGCCGAGAGCACGACGGCACCGCTGCCGCTGACGCTGAAGCCCGACGTGCCGGAAACCGCCCCCAAGTCGAGCACGTTGCGCCCTGCGCATTGAAGACGGGCGAGTTGGCGACCGTGGTGGCGGCGAAGCTGACCGTGTTCGGCCCGCCGGTTACGTTCAGGGTGCTCGCGCCGCTGGCCCCGATCGTCAGCGAGGGGAATTGGACCGCAATCTGGTTGCTTAGGGCCAGCGTCGAATTGCCGCTGACCACCACGTTGTTGGCGAAGGTCATCACCGGCAACGAGAGGTGGAGTTCACTGTTGGTCAGCAGGTTCGTGCCGGTGGTGTCGGAGTAGGCCAGCAAGGCAGCGCCGCCGCCTACCTGATAGTAGGCGATTTCAATCGGATAATAGCCCGCGGCGGGCTCCGTGATGCTGCCAGTCCTGAGCACCGGCGGCTGGACGTAATCGTTGTTGACGACCAGTGTGCCGCCGATGTACAGGGCGCTGCCGTCGTCGCTGCTGGTCGAAAAATACGACGGGCCTTGCGGAAGGTACATGTAACCGGTGAGAATCGCCGTGTAATTAGACGCGCCGCTGTAGCCGATGCTCGTGAAGGCGTTTCCGTTGGTGTTATCCGGGAAGTTGACGCCGCCTACCGCGGCGGTGGTGGTAACGAGGGCGGGAGTCTGGGCGGCCAGCCAAGTATTGAGGCTGGACGACACGGTAATTGTGCCGGCGCCGGTGCCGGTCACCGGCGGAATGGCCGAGTACATGGTCAGATTCAACCCCGAACCACCGACCGAACCGGCACCCGGCGCGAACGTTCCCCCCGCCAAGTTGATTGGGCCGGAGCCGACTCCATAGGGGCCGGACGCCAAGGTGCCGGCCGAAATGGTAGTCCCGCCGCTATAGGTGTTCGAGTTGCTGAACGTCACGCTCCCCGCTCCCGCAAGGGTGACCGTTGTCGGTTGCGAGTAGTCGCCGATCGCTCCACCGGTGAAGGTGTACGGCGTCGAGGCGTTGTTGGTGAAGGTGACCGTTTGCGGCGCTACCCCCTGAGATTGGACAGTGATATTGGCATTGCTCCCGCCGCTGGTGAAGAGCACGGCCGACCCGTCGGAGTAGTAGGTTCCCGACGGATTCCAATTGGCATCGGTATTGTTCCATGCGGCCGTCGCGCTGCCGGTCCAGGTAAGTTGTTGCCCGCTGGCTGGCACAACAAAAAAAGCCGGGAAAGCCGCTGCGCAAGCCAGTGCGGCTATTACGTTCGCTAGACGGTGCGAATTCCTGAGAATCACAGCAAACTCCCGTTCCAGATAAACCCTAAGAGTCTCTCGCGAAACATGGACGATGCCCCGCTAACTCCTTGAAAACGAGGACGAAACCCATTCGAAAAATGTTCGCCGGCGCGATTGAACATTGTCCGAAACTAATCCCAAACGAAACTAGCCTGGTGGCTCCTATATACGGCGCAAATCCGGAGAATTCGGAATTGCGACAATTAACCCTAGCCTAACACAATACTAAATTTTCCGCAATAATTTGGCGCAGATTTTTCTCAAGAATCGCAGTTATTATTCCCTAGTTGGGGCGGTGATAATGTCATAACACATTGTTATATATAACTTTACGTCCGTAGTACGCCGGCAATGACCTTGGGCGTTGTCATTGAGTCTCGTTCCATATCGTGCTTCCACTCCCTTAAGCGCGATTTCGACATTGAACGCACGATCACTTGTGAAAAAGCGGGTTGTTGACCCATGTGTCTGCGAACCCGTTTTCGG
Source organism: uncultured Planctomycetia bacterium (assembly GCA_963709175.1). Lineage (GTDB taxonomy): Bacteria > Planctomycetota > Planctomycetia > Pirellulales > Thermoguttaceae > JANXQG01. Next base: position 532,050 of record CAVPVK010000012.1, on the reverse strand, counting down.
AAGCAGACCATTCCAACGATCTTGAACCGCTGCAGGCATCATTGCCACGGCGGGGTCTTTGAGCATAGCCGAGCGATTCATCGCGGGGTCGATGGCTGACGCCATAGTACTTTCTCTTCCCCGCCTTGCGGCCAATCTCACTTGGCTCCACCGTGCCGCGGCGGCGGCGAACAACGCCGCCGCCAACAGGGCTAGCGCTGACGGTTCGGGAACGGCCGTCATGCTGCCTGCGGAAGCGGCCGCGCCGCTGAGCAGCGGGGCGGCACTGGCCATGGGATCGAAATCCAACGTCCCGCCCGCCCCGACGGTCAAGCTCGTCCCGTCGGGCAAGGCGGCGGACGTCAGGGCGATCAGCGTGCCACCGGAAACCGTCGTGCCGCCGGTAAAGCTGTCGCTGCCGCCAAGGATCAACGTACCGTCGCCGACAAGCGACAGCGCCGCGCCGGCGGCCGACTGGCCAATGGCGCCGCTGATATCGAGCGTCGTGCCCGCGGAGGCCACCACCGCCAGGCTCTCCGCCAAAACCACCGGCGCGGATATCCCATGTGTGCCGCTGGTCACCAGGATCTCCGCCGTAGCGGCCGTGCCGCCGCTGTTGTTCATCGTCAGCGTGCCGCCCGAACCGGCCGCCAGCGTGTAGCCCGTGCTGGCGTTGCTCGTGTTGGCCAAGGTCAACTGGCCCACCGTCTGCGGGCCGTCGAGGTCGATCGTCAAGGGCACGGCCGTGCCCGCCCCCACGATCGCCGCCTGGCCCACGCCGCTGGGCGGCGAGCCGCTGCTCCAGTTGCCGCCCACGGTCCAACTCCCACTGGAGGTCAAAGTCCAGGTCGGCGTGCCCGTCGTCACCGCTGGGGCCGCGGTCAACCGCAGGCTCGTGGCGCTGAGCTGCAGCACGTAGCCCGCCGGGGCGCTGAAGTCGCCCAGGCTCACGGAACTGCCGCTGGGGAAGGTCGCCAGCGTATAAGGCACCTGCCGGCCGGTCCCGGCGAAGGCCAGACTGGTCTTGCCCGTGCCGGAGAAGACCAGGTCGCCCTCCACCTCCAGCAGGCTGGCCGATGCCCCGCTGAGGTCGAAGTCCAGCGTCGAGAGGCTATTGATCGTCAGGCTGCCGTCGATCGTCAGGGTGTTGGCCGCGCCGATGCCGCCGGGGGCGATGGCATTGGCCCCGCTGCCGGATACCACGCTGCCGCCGACCGTGCCGCCCACGCCCGGATCGCTGGCCAGCACGCCGCCGTTGAGGGTCACCGGCCCGCTGCCCGTCGCCGAGCCGGAGGCGTCTTTGGCCCCGTCGGCCGCCACCAGCGCGCCGGCATCAACCACGATCGGCCCGCTGAAGGGATTGGCGGCGGTGAGCACCAGGGCCCCCGCCCCCGTCTTGACCAGCGTGCCGTTGCCGCTCAACGAGGCCACCGCGAAGCTGCCCAGGCCGCTGCCGTTGTTGGTCACGTTGACGGTGGCCGAGTTGCCGGCCAGGGCCACCGAACCGGCGGTGATCTGGTAGGCGGCGTTGGGGTTCACCGCCCCGCTCCGCGTGATGCTCAGCACGGCCCCGGCGTTGAGGGTGACGCTGCTCACCGCGGCGCTGGCCGATATGGGCGAACTGAGATTCAACTCGCCGGCGGCGGCCACCGTAATCGGATTGGCGTAGGGGATGTTCGCCAGGGCGGGGTCGGTAAACTGGAAGTTGGAGATGGTCTGCACCGAATTGCCGTCGCCCGTGCTGCCGGTGAAACCGACGAATCCTGACTGGCCCCCCAGCAGGCCCTCGAAATTGATGCCCGTGAAGGTCGTGCTGAATCTCTGCAACGTGGTCTGGTCGGTGAAACTCTCGGTCAACACGCCGGCCGCGCCGTTGTAGGCCAGGTTGACCAGGATCGGGTGGCCGCTGGTGAGGTCGACGGGCAGCGTGGGGAGGTACGACGGGGGGTTGGGCGGACTGCCCGGCCAGAACGCCGTCCCCGCCACGATGCTAGCGCTGGTGGAACTGTAAATGTAGGCGAGATTGAGGGCCACGGCCCCGCCATTGTTGATGCCCGCGTAGCCCAAGCCGGTGCCCGTGCCGCCCAGGGCCATGGCCCCGTTGTTATCGTTCTGGATGGTGAAGGTTGCGCCATCGCCGGGCGTGCTGCCGCTGGAAGTGTAGACAAAGCTGGCCGTGAAACCGGCGGCGTTGGTGATCGGCACCGCGGTCTGCGTGAAGGCGCTGCGGGCCTCGGGGCTGACGCCATCGGTCAAGGTGAGCACGCCATTGGCCACCGTGGCACTCGTGGCACTCCCGTTAAGCTGCAGCGAGGAAAAACCGCTCACCTGGTTGACCGGGGCCAAGGAAAGGGCCCCGCCGCTGAGCAGCACGCCGCCCGTGCCCAGGGCGTTTTGGTTGGCAGCCACCAACGTGCCTTGCTGCACCGTGGTGCCGCCGGTATAGGAGTTGGTTCCGCCGAGGGTCAACGTGCTGGGCCCCGACTTGACCAGCGTGCTGGGGCCTTGGGCCTCGGAAATCGTCCCGGAGAAGGTCGAGGGGAGCCCGCTGTTGACGATCAAATTCGTGGGCGTGGAGGCGGCCGTGTTGCCCAGCACGACGCTGCCCGCCCCGGCCAGCCCGCCGATGGTCGGGTTGGCGGAGAGGAAGTTCACCGTGGCCGTGGCGGCCACGCTCAAAGGCCCGCTGCCCAGGGCGGCGTCGCTGCTGGCGACAAGCCCGCCGCCGTTAACATTGGTGCCGCCGCTATAGGTGTTGGTGCCGCTGAGCGTGAGCGTGTTGTTCCCTAGCTTTGTCAAGACCAGCGGCGGGCTGATAGTGCCCGAGTAGGTCTGGTTTCCGCTGCTCGTGTCGAGGCCCAAGCCCGCGCCGCTGGACCAGGAGACGCTGGCCAACACGGTGCTGAGTTGGCTGCCGCTCCAGCCGATTGTGCCGTTGCCCGTGGGCAGCACGAGGTTGGCCCCGAATGCGACGGTCACCGCGCCCGCCGTGGCGTAGTTGGGCAGCGCGGCCGCGGCGGCCGGTTCCAAGGTCCCGGCGGCGACTATCGTGCTGGCGTAGCTGTTGGAGCCGCCCAGGTAGAGCGTGCCGCTGCCGCTCTTGGTCAGCGAGAGGACCCCGCTCAAGTTGCCGGAGTAGCTGGTCGAAGCCCCGTTGCCGCCGATGGTCAGGGGGATGGCCGGCAGGGCCAGGCTCCGCGTTCCCATCAGCCCGCCCAGGGCGAGCGCGCTGCTGGCGATGCTCAACACGCTCGTATCGGAGACGTTGACGTCCAGCGTCTGGCCTTCCAGGGCCAGGGAATTATTGATCTGCAGCGTCCCGCCGGTGACCGTGGTGACGCCCACCATGGGGTTGGCGGCGCCGAGGACCAGCATGCCGGAAGTGACGCTCAGGCTGCCGGAGCCTAGCAGCGAGCCGTTGAGGACCTGCGTGCCGGCGCCGCTCATCACCACGCTGAGCGGCCCTTGGGCGCCGCTGATCGTGCCGCTGAAGGTGGTCGCGCCGCCGCTGGCGCTGAAACTCAGGGTCGCTGCAGCAGTAGTGTTGCTGTTGATGATGCTGCCGCCGCTGCCAAGCGTGTAGTCGGCAAGCGAGGCAATCTGCTGGTTCGCGCCGCCCAAATCCAGCGTGCCGCCCGTGGCAATCGTCAGCGGCGTGGTTGCAGGCAGATTGGAGCCAAGCGCGGCGTTGACGATCTCGAAGCCGGCGAAGCTCCCGAACTGGGTGCCGACGCCTTGCACCGAAATCGTCTGGCTGCTGCCGCTCAATTCGCTTGCCACGACGTAGTCGCCCACCTGATACGTGCCCGGCGTCGTATTGGTAATCTGCGAGTAAGTTGTCGGCGATTGCGCGGGGCTGAAGTAATAAGTTCTGCCGGCCAGCGTCATCTCTTCACTATACCCGGAGGTAGAATCGCACGTGTACGCGTAAAGGTTGTAGCTGCGGTACGGTATGCCGCTGATCGTCGCGGTCATGGTGTTGTTGTTGTTGACCCAAATGTAGCTGCTCAACAACTGGTTGCTGCTGTTCGATGGGCCGCTGCCCGCGACCCCACTGGTGGTGAGCCTTGCCGTTGTGGCGGAGTTGGAGGAATCGACGAGGGCTATGTTCGTGAAATTGGTGGCGGTGTCGTAATTGAAAAAACTGTTCCAATTGCTCATGGGAACGACGCCAGCCGAACCGGTCACCGCGCTCCCGGTATTGCCGACGAACTGAATGCCGATGTTGCCGGCACCGCTGCCGGGAACGAGTTGCAGCACGCCTCCCTTGATAAGAGTGGCGCCGCCGTAAGTCTCCATGGCACTCAGCGCGAGCGTGCCCGGGCCGCCCTTGACCACGTTGCCGCCGCCGCTGATCGTGCCGCCGTAGGTCTGGTTGCCGTTGAGGTTGACGATGACCGTGCCGTTGTTGGCAATATTGCCCGCCAGCAGGGTGTCGTGGCCCGGCGTGCCGTCCCCCATTTGCAACGTGCCGGCGCTAACGCTGATCGGACCGGTGAAGGTGTTCGAGCCGGTCAAGACCAACTCCCCGGGACCGCCCTTGGTGAGGCCGATGGATACCGTGCCGTTGTTGGTGATATTCGCGCCGATCGTCAACGGCGCAGCCGTGTTCCCCTGCACCACTACCACGTCGGCCAGCGCGTTAGTGCTCGTCGTGCCCGAGGCCGTGAGGACCCCGCCGCTGATGGCCACGTTGTGCGGGCCCACATTGGGCGTGACGAGAATGCCCCCACTGGCCAGCATCAACTCCCCGCTGAGGGCCAGCGTGCCGCCCGTCGCCTGGTTGAACCGCAGGCTGTTGACCGTGCCCGAGGGCGTCAGGGCAAAGTTCGTCACGTCCACGTTGTTGCCCGGCGACGAGTAGTCGTCGGTATTGTAGCTGGACAGGGCGGCGATCGTATTGCTGCCGTTGTTGGCCGCCCAGCCCTGGTAGCCATTGACCGTCAGGTAGCCGCCCAGGATGCCGTTGCTGTTGGGGTTCGTGGTGGTGAAGGTCGCGCTGCTCACCGGCAGGTCCAGCACGCCGCCGCTGCCGGTTATCGACCCTAAATTGACCGTCAGCCCGGCACCGCTGCTGGCAACGACCACCGCCGAGCCCGGCGCCGCCACCTGGGTCGACAGCAGCGTTTCGTTGACCGCCGCCGCGGCATTGCCCTTGAAGGCCAGCGTGCCTCCGCTAAGCACGACCGGCGAATCGGGGAGCATGCCACCCACCGTGCCGCCCGAAGGCGTCATCAGGCCGTAGTCCAAGGTCAATTGGCCACTGGCCACCGTCGTCGCGCCGCTGTACGTGTCTTGATTGGCGGCCGTGGCCGCCAGGCTGACGTTTCCGCCGGTCGCCGCCGCCGCCGTGATGCCGCTCGTCCCCGTGATTGGCCCGGTGAAGATTGCCGAACCGCCGGCCGGGGCGCTGAGCATGGCGCTGTTGTCCAAGACGATGGCCCCGCTGTAGGTCGAAGTGCCCGTGGCAATCGTGCCCAGCGTCGCGGGTCCCGCCGTGGAGTTGACGGTGATCGGCCGGGCTATCGTGTAATCGCCGTTAGTAACCAGGGCGGCCGCGTTGCCCGCCGAGTTGGCGTCGCCAATAGTCACCGGACTGGAGGCATTGCCCAGCACACCCGCCGCCCCCGCTGGGGCGTTGCCGCCCAGGATCAGCGTGCCCATGGTGATCGAGGTCGCGCCGGTGTATGTGTTGGAACCGCTCAGCGTCAGGCCCCCGACGCCGGAACCCGAACGGAGGTTGACGCCATCCACGCCGCTGATCTGGCCGGTGAAGGCGATGTTGCTGTTGGCCCCCACCGAGAAGTCGATAATGTGGTTGTTGCTGCTGCCCTGGCCCGACCCGGCCAGCGTCACCGCCCCCGCAAATGTCAGGCCAGAGACGCTGATAAAGCTGCACGGGTCCTCGATCTGCAGCGTATTGCCCAGCGTGACCGCTACGGGCGAACTGTTTTCCAGGGCGATCGAGCCCGAGTTCGTGCTGCCCAGGGTAATGGTCTTCGTTCCAAGCGGGCCGCTGGTGATATTGTTGCCCGTCGCCCCGGCGGGGAGCGTACTGGCGCCCTGCACGTCCACCGCACCGCCCAGGCTCTGCAACTGGAAATTCTGGAAGGTGTTGCCGGCGTTGTTCAGCACCAGCGTGCCGTTGACCTGACCAGCGGCGTCGCTGCCGCGGGTGAGATTGCTGTTGCCGGAGATCAGACCGGAAAGCGTGACTGTCAGGCCGGGATTGGTGATGTGGATATACTCGGTGTTCGAAGCCGGCAACGCCGCGTTGCCGGTAAGCTGGATGCTGTCCGTGCCGCTGCTGGCCCCAAAATAGGCCGCCGAGCCCTTGCTGATCGACCAGGCGTTGGTAAGGGCGCTAGCCCCGGCCAAAAAACTGCTAGCTTCCAACTCGCCGTTGTTGAAGTTAATGGTTCCGGTGCCGAAGGTTTTGGTTGTAGGAAATTACCACTTCCCCGCTGTTGAGCTTCGTGCCGCCGCTGTAGGTGTTGGCATTGGTGAGCGTGGGGCTGCCGGAGAGGCTCAACAGCCCGGAGCCGCTGATCACGCCGGAGAGGATTCCCACGCCGCCGGGATCGTTGATCGTGGTCGTGCCGCTCAGGACCAGCGGGGAACTTAACTGCAGCATGGAGCTTCCGCCGAAGTTAAGCGTGCGGCTGCCGGCGCCGCTGGTGGCCAAGGTAAGGACATTGCCGATGGCGTTGCTGCCCGTCAGGGCCGTGGCGGCGGCGAGCGTGCCGCCGTCCAACGACAGCATCGCGGGTCCGAAGGACTGGCTATTGGTGGCCTCGTAGGCCCCGCCCTTGATAGTCAGGGTGCCTGCCGTGACATTGTCGGCGATCACCAGGGTGCCGCCGGCCAACGGCGCCAGGTTCGCCAGGGTCCCGGAGTAACCGACCGTGGTATCGCTCAGAACCACGGTCCCACCGGCAGCCGGGGCGTAGTAGCCGCTGCTCACCGGATCGCCGAGCGTGAGCGTGCCGCCGCTGGCCGCGCTTAACGTCCCGGCGAGCAGCAGGTTGGCGGCGGCTAGGCTGATCGCGCCGGGTCCCGCCGAGATCGTGCCGCTGTTGCTGAACTGCAGGCCCGGATCGATGGTGAGGGTATAGCCGCCGCTGGCCCCCAGGTTCAGCCTCTGGCCGGCCGGGATGCCCACCGAGCCGCCGCTGGCGGCCAGGTTCACCGTGCCGCCGGCCAGCGCGAGGCTCGTTTCCGGCCCCGGGCTGGCGATGATCGAGTTGGTCCCCGAAAGCAGCGTGACCAGGTTACCGGCCGTCATGTCAAACGTCGAGGGATTGGACGAATTGGTCCCCAAGGACAGAACCAGCGTGCCGTTGCTCAAGGAGACCGGCTGGCTGCCCAGCGGGCCCGTTGCCCCGGTGTAAGACGAATAGGCCTGCCCGATTACCACCAGCTTCCCGCCGTTGACCTGGAACGCCGTGCCGGTGGTGAACGTATTCTGTCCGCTAAGCACCACGGACCCGCTTCCGGCGGTGACGAGTGTCGCTGCAGTGCCGCTGTCCGAGAGGCTGGGAAGAACGACGGTTACGCCCGAATCGACGTTCAGAGTGGCTGAGCCCGCGATGGTTGTGCTGCCGACGATGGAAAACGTCGGGCTGCCCGTGCCGCTGACGTGCAGTGCGCTGGCGAGAGAAAGGCTGGCAAAGCCGAGCGTGCCGTTAACATTGAGACCCGAGGGGGCCGTGACGGAAAGCGGATTGCTGTAGCTCGCGGTAGCACCAGCACTGGTGCCACCGAGCCACTTGCTCGTGAGATAGCTGTCGACGGCGGCGATGTTGGCGCTGAGACAGGGCGCTGCTGTAAATCAGGATCTCAGCGAGGTCGCCGTTGTACGGAGAGTTATAGCTGTATCCCGCACCGACGATGCCGTTGCTGACGACGGTAAGGGGAGTTAGCTGCCCGGTGTTGTTCGCTACCGCAGTGCCCTCGTAATAAATGGTCCGGCCCGCCCCAGCAGTGTCTTCCTGGCTGGCCCAGAGCCGCGCCACCTCGGTGCCGGGGGTATTCGTGAAACTGGTGGGACTCCAGTCCAGGTCGTCGCCGAACTGGGCCGACGTGAAGTCGGCGGTGGATCGGTAGCCGAAGTGCAGGCCCTGATCGTTACTGCTGGTGTTCGTTCCCAGGAAGTATTGCTGGCCCGATGCGTCGACGCCTTCAACGGCGAAGATCGTGTAGGACGTGCCGCCGATGATGGTATTCATCGTAGCCTGGGGAATATCGTAGGTGCTATTGCCGCCGAAGTACAGCGTCTGCTTGTTGCTGAAAGCCGCATTGCTGCTGGTCACCGTGGCCCCGGTGCGGCCGCTGCTCAACGTGGCGGCGCCGCCCGCAGTGCCCAGGTTGGCCCATGCCGTAACATTGCCCCCGCTCATGGTGAGGCTCGCCGTATCGGAAGCGTCGAGCCAGAGGGCGGGCGAGATGCCGCCGAGCGACGGAAGCGAGGGCGCCCCTTGAACTACGAGCACACCGCCACTAAGGGTGATCGGACCCGTACCCAGCGAGTTCGCCGAAACCGATACCAACGTACCGGCGGAGACGGTGGTGCCCCCGCTATAGCTGTTGGAGTTGCTGAAGGTCACGCTCCCCGCCCCCGCCAGGGTGACCGTTGTCGGTTGCGAGTAGTCGCCGATCGCTCCACCGGTGAAGGTGTACGGCGTCGAGGCGTTGTTGGTGAAGGTGACCGTTTGCGGCGCTACCCCCTGAGGTTGGATAGTGATAGTGGTATTGCTCCCGCCACTGGGGAAGAGCACGGCCGACCCGTCCGCGTAGTACGATCCCGACGGATTCCAGTTGAGGTCGGTATCGTTCCACGCCGCCGTCGAGCTGCCGGTCCAGGTGAGTTGCTGCCCCATGGCGGACGGAGCGGAAAAGAGCAGAAAAACGGCTACGCAAGCCAGTGTGCCCCTAACGCCCTCGAGACCATGCGAATCCCTACGAATCACAGCAAACTCCCGTTCCCGAAGAGGGACACTAGACCGTTGCGGGACATCGATGGACGATGCCCCGTGAGCTTTCAAAAAAACCGCGAAACCAGTCCAAAAAACGCTCAACGGCTAGCCATTTACCATAACGATGCACGACTCAACAGTGTTTTTATCCCCTAGTTCCCGCAAATTTACATCTCGCAATCAGTATAACCGGCCTTGACAATCCTTTTTTCGACAAAGGCCATCCTTTTTGACACAATTCAGGCAAGAGTGCTTTGGGCATTTCCACTTGGAAACGACTACTAAATAACAACTTATGTCCACGGCACCCACCGGCAACGATGTCACGCGTTGCGACGCGATTCGTGGCTGCAGTGGTTCGTCATTAATAACATGCGGAACATGCGATCACTATTTGGCGCATTGCCCTTGTCGTTGCGGACGCCTTTGACCATAATCCGCCACCTCAATCGCACGGAATTCTTCTTCCAGAGACAGCAGCGCGATGCCGTCGAGCAAGGATGCGTCTGACACACACAAGTTACGGCTCCCGGCAATGGGCCGAGCGCTGGCCCATCGGAATTTCCGCCTCTTCGTCGTCGGGCAAGGAATCTCCGTACTGGGAACGTGGATGCAGCAGATAGCCACGGTCTGGCTCGTCTTTCGCTTGAGCCAGTCGTCGCTCCTGCTGGGCGTGGCCGACTGTGTTGGGCAGCTTCCCGCGGCATTGATCCTGCCGCTCGCGGGCGTACTGACCGACCGTTGGCAACGTCATCGCACGGTCCTCGTCACGCAGTCACTAATGATGCTCCAGGCCTTTGCGCTTATGACCCTCACAGTCACCGGCGCCGTCAGCATTTGGCAAATTCTCGTGCTAAGTGCCCTGTTGGGGGTGGTCAACGCCTTCGATTGCACCGCCCGGCAGTCCTTCGTTATCGATATGGTCGATGGCCACCACGACCTGGACAACGCCATCGCCATCAATTCGTCGGTCTTTAATGCGGCCCGACTCCTCGGCCCTGCGGTGGCCGGAATCGTCATCGGGCTATGCGGCGAGTGGCCGTGCTTTTGTCTAAATGGCCTAAGTTACCTGGCCGTCCTGGCCTCACTGCTGGCGATGCGGGTCCGCCCGAATTGGCGGCGGACGGGCGATGCCGGTCTTGTAGAGGGGCTCCGCGAGGGGTTCGGTTACATCGCCCGGTCGATGCCTATCCGCACGATTCTGATCTTGCTGGGAATCGTGAGCATGATGTCGGCTCCGCTCACGGTACTCATGCCGCTGTTGGCGACGCGGGTGCTGCATGGCGGCCCTTACACGTTGGGCCTGCTCACCGCCGCGCTGGGGGCCGGAGCGTTGGGAGGAAGCCTCTTCCTTGCAGCCCGCAAGAGCGTCATCGGCTTGGGGCCGGTCATCGCCGCGGCGACCGCGGTCTTCGGCCTGGGACTGACCGCAATCGCCTGTTCTGGCTCGCTCCCCCTGTCGCTCGCGGTCTTGGCGTGCACTGGCTTTGCCATGGTGGCCCAGATGGCGGCCAGCAATTCCCTGCTGCAAAGCATCGTCGAGGAGGCGAAACGGGGAAGGGTGATGAGTTTCTACACGCTGGCCTTCTTCGGCATGGGGCCGTTGGGGAGTCTTCTTTCCGGGGAGATGGCTAGCAGCCTCGGCATTGTGCCGACCTTCGTTACCTTCGGCGCGGTCTGCTCGGGCGCGGCGGCGGTCTTTACGGCGATCCTGCCCGATTTCCGCCGGGCGATCAAGCCGATGTACATCCGGGCAGGAATTCTTCGCGAAGCTTCAGAGGCAGTCCCGGCAGTCCGGGCGCCTTCACGCCCAGCGGGCAACACGCGCTGCCGGTGGTCGCATCGAGCGCGGACGCGGCCCAGCGGCGCCGCGCGGCTGCCTGATTGCTCGTAGTCCCGGCTTTAGCCGGAATCCTCGGCGGCGCAGCCTGTAGGCCGTGCAGTCTCACCCGACGGCTTGTGGAGTCCCGTGAGAGTTTCGACTATAATCGAGGGCCAGCCGATTCTTTCGCCCCTGCCACGAGGAGTTCCTATCATGACGCACTATCTCGCACGACGCGATTTTCTCCAGCGTGGAGCCGTCGCCGCGGGCGCCGCGGCGGCCTTTCAGATCGTGCCGCGGCACGTCCTCGGCGGTCCGCGCAACATCCCGCCAAGCGAAAAGTTGAACATCGCGGGTATTGGCATCGGCGGCATGGGGGCCGCGAACCTCGCCAACCTCAAGGACGAAAATATCGTGGCACTCTGCGATGTCGATAGCGCGTATGCCGCCAACACGATCGGCCAGTTTCCTCGCGCCAAGCTGTACAAGGACTTCCGCCAAATGCTTGATCGGCAGAAGGACATCGACGGCGTCGTGGTCGCAACGCCCGACCACACGCACGCGGTGATCGCCATGGCGGCCATTAAGGCAGGCAAGCACGTCTATTGCCAGAAGCCGTTGACGCACACGGTCTATGAGGCCCGCGCCCTGGCCCTCGCGGCCAAGGAGCACAAGGTGGCCACGCAGATGGGCATTCAGGGGCACAGCGGCGAGGGACATTGGCTGATCTGCGAGTGGGTCGCCGCCGGGCTGATCGGCGAGGTCCGCGAGGTCGATGCCTGGTGCAGCCTCTCCTATTATCCCTGGGGCCACGCCTACTGGAGCAGCGGCTGGTCGGATCGGCCGAAGGAAACGCCGTCCGTCCCGCCGTCGCTGGATTGGGACCTGTGGATCGGCCCGGCAGCCATGCGGCCGTACCATCGGGCCTATCATCCGGCTACCTGGCGATGCTTCTGGGATTTTGGCTCCGGCATGATGGGCGACCGCGGAGCCCACACGCTCGACGGGATCGTCTCGGCCTTGAAGCTCGGCCCGCCCACGAGCGTCGAAGCCACGTCGTGCGGCAACACGCCCGAGGTTCATCCACTTTCGGCCATCGTCACGTTCCGTTTTCCCGCGCGCGCCGGCCTGCCGCCGGTTAAGCTGACGTGGTACGAAGGCACGCGTCCGCCGCGGCCCGACGACCTGGAAGAGGGCCGCAGCGTGCCGGCCGAGGGCGGCAGCTTCATCAAGGGCAGCCAAGGCACGATCATGTCGGGCGTCTACGGTGAGAGCCCGCGGATCATCCCCGAGAAACGCATGCGGGAAGTGACACTGCCGCCCAAGTCGTTGCCGCGGGTCCGCGGATCGCACGAACAAGACTGGGTGCGGGCTTGCAAGACGGGTACGACAGCCGGGGCTGACTTCGCCTATAGCGGCCCGCTGACGGAGACCTGCCTGCTGGGCAACATCGCCAAGCGGGTTGACTCCCGCATCGCCTGGGACGCCGAGAGCTTGAAAATCACCAATCTGCCGGAGGCAAATCGCTTCATCCAGAGCGAGTACCGCCGAGGCTGGGAGCTTTAGACTGTGAACGGACACGACCGCATTCTTGCCCTGCTTGCCGGCCAGACCGTCGATCGCCTGCCCCGGATGCCGATCACGATGATGTTCGCGGCGGACCTGGCGGGGATTCCCTACGGCCGCTATGCCACCGATTGCCGCGCGATGGTGGAGGCCCAGATCCGCACGGCCGAGGTTTTTGACATCGACCACGTTTCCGGTATTTCGGACCCCGCCCGTGAGGCGGCCGACTGCGGGGCCAAGATCCAGTACTTCGAAAACCAGCCGCCGGCGATCGACGAAATCGAGGCCCTGCTGGCCGACAAGTCCGTGTTGGGGCGATTGAAAACGCCCGATCCGTGCCAGGGCCGCCGCATGCGCGATCGCATCGAAGCGGGGGCCATGTTTCGCGAGAAGGTTGGCGGCCAGCGGCTGATCGAAGGCTGGATCGAAGGGCCCTGCGCCGAGGCGGCCGACCTCCGCGGCATTAATCGCCTCATGACCGACTTCTTCGACGACCCGCCCTTCGTCCGCGACCTCTTCGAGTTCGTGCTGGAGTTGGGCCTCCGCTTCGCCCGGGCCCAGGTCGAGGCGGGCGTGGATTTCATCGGCGTGGGAGATGCGGCCGCCTCGCTCGTGGGCCCGCAGATTTATGAGGAGTTCGTCCTGCCCTATGAGAAGCGGCTCGTCGACGGGCTGCACGGCATGGGCACCAAGGTCCGCCTGCACATCTGCGGCAATACGAACCGAATTCTCGCCGGCATGGGCAGCCTGGGCTGTGAGATGGTCGACCTGGATTGGAAGGTCCCGCTGGCCAAGGCCCGCGCGGAGATGGACCCGAATCAGGTCCTTTGCGGTAACATTGATCCGGTCAAGACCCTTCGCAACGGCACGCCCCAGTCGGTGGCTGCGGCCATCGCCCAGTGCCGCGCGGAGGCGGGCCCCCGTTACATCATCGCCGCCGGCTGCGAAGTGCCCCGCGACACCCCGGCGGAGAACCTGCGCGATGCTGGGAGATTGGTCTTAGGTCAGTCGATGATCGAACACCTAAGATGACCCACGACCTAGGACCGTTTACCAACACATCCTTTCCTATTCTGACTTTCTTCAGGAGAACCCGCTCATGAACGCAAAATGGATCGCCCCCGCCCTGATCGTCTGGCTGGCGGCAACACAAGCCGCCCCTGCTGCCGAAAAACCCTATCCTTTCTTTCCCTTCTGCATCGATTGGCACGACGCCAAGCATCGAAACTACGAGCAGCAGGCGGCTATGCTCAAGGAGCTGGGATACGACGGCGTGGGCCATATTTTCCTGGATGGCGTGGCTGAGCGGCTAAAGACGCTCGACAAGGCCGGCTTGACACTCTATCAGATCACCATGAGCGTCGATATTTCGCCGGGCAAGCCGCCCTACGACCCCCGCTTCAAGGACGTATTGAAGCTCGTCAAGGGGCGACACGTGCAGTTCGCCCTGTTGGTTGGCGGCGCGCGGCCGTCGGACCCGTCCGCGGACACCCAGGCCGTGAAGGTCCTCCGCGCGATGTCCGACCTGGCAGAGGAGTCCGGCTCGCAGTTGCTGCTCTATCCGCACGTGGGCAACTGGATTGAGCGGATCGAGGATTCGGTGCGGGTGGCCGAGAAGGTGAACCGTCCCAACGTTGGCGTGATGTTCAATCTCTGCCACTGGCTGCGGGTGGACAAGCAGCGCGATTACAAGTCCCTGCTGAAACGGGCGATGCCCAGGCTATGGGCCGTTTCCATCAACGGCGCCGATGTGCGCGACGACAAGCCCGGCTGGGACCACTACATCCAGCCGCTGGACAAAGGCTCTTTCGAAATGGCGGAATTCCTCTTGACGCTCAAGGAGTTGGGCTATAAGGGCCCGGTTGGCCTGCAATGCTTCGGCATTGGGGGCGACACCCGCGAGCACCTGGCCCGCTCGATGGCGGCCTGGCAGAAACTGAGCGCTCCGCTCGCGGACAAGTAAGCCAAAGCAGACTGGAGCACGGTCGCACGGCAGGCCGGAACCGCGCAAGCTTGTTCCGGCCTATCGTTTACCGCACTTCCCCTTACTCCTTCACATCCGCCAAACCCACGTCGATTCCCTGGCCGCCTTCGGTTTGATGGCAGTGCACGGCCACCAGAATCTTTTCGCCCGGCTTTATGGCCGCACGGGCTTCCTTGGAAATCTCCAGGGGCACGTACGCCGTGGTAAATCCACCCTCCTGCGCGGCAAGGATGCCGTTGACGTAGATCTCCACGTCCTCGTCGTGGAAGGCAACAAACTGCAGGTTCGGATGGTCGCCCTCCGGCACGGTGATCTCCCGGCGGAGCCAGATGTCGTCGCTGGTCCAACGCGTGTGCTCGATGAAGTTCGGCGGATTCGTGCCGAAGCCGGCCCGGCCTTGCTTCCAGCTCGAATCGTCGAAATCGGCCTTTGTCCAACCCTCGCCGGGCTTGGACGTCGTGTAGCGCCAACGCTGCTCGGTGGGCACGACCATGCTGATCTTCCGCGGGGCCGGCAGCGGCGCCCAGTCCGCGGGCTTGAGGGTGTCGCGCGAGGCCCACTTCTTCCATAACCCGCGGTCGGAGAGCATCTTAATGAAGAACCCGCCCACCACCGGCCGGGCGTGCATCCCGCCGCTACGGACGTTGTCGGTCTCGTAGGAGTCGGCGATGGGGTCGCGAGTGGTCGTCTGATCGAGGTAGTCGTAGATCGGGGCAATGATCGCCTCGAAGTCGGCCGGCTCCTCGGCCAGCGTTGCGCTCCAGAAGGACCAGTCGGTCTTCGTCAGGTGCGTGCGGGAGTCCAAGGGAACGCCGTAGCGGAGCATCACCTTGCGATAGTGGGCGACTTCCTTTTTCGCCACCTCGGGCGGAAAGACGTTCAGCCCCAGGAGGCGGTCCCAAACGAGGTTGTATTTCTGGCTCCAGGTGTTCGGCTTGTCGAAGGCCAGCCGGTAGTGATCGCCGGGCACCGTTGCGGAGCGATGGTCGTCGGCGACCTCCATCCAGTGCCGGGCGTCAGTCTTGGCCATGGCCATGTACTTGTCGGCCGTCTCCCGGTCGCCACGGATGCGGCAGAGGTCGCCGTAAGCCGCCAGGCCCAAAATTGCCTTCACGGAAAGATTCGCGTTATGGGCCAGGTGGCCCATGAAATCGTCGGTGCAAAGTTGTTGCTCGGGATCGAGGCCGTATTTTTCCAGGTACTTGGCCCACTGCGTGAGCTGCGGCCACCACGGTCCCACGAAATCGGCGTTGCCCTCGGCCTGGGCGATGGCGTCGCAGAGGATCAGCATGTTGCCGCTCTCCTCCACCGGCATTCCCTCGCCGCCGTCGTCCCGCCCGAAAACCAGCGGGTAGGTGCCCAGGTCGTGCGGGGCGTTGGGGAACTTCCAATGCGGCGACGCCGAGTACATCAGCACGTGCACCAACGAGGCCTTGGCCAGCGACGGGCTGAGGAAGACCCAGATTGGGTCCATGGGAAAGAACACGTCGACCGTGGCGATATCGCCGTTGCTGGTGTTCTCCTTAGTGAAGAACAGCGGCTGCTTGTTGGCGTCGGCGGCCAGGCCGTTGGCGGCCACGCACTCGCGATACGAAAGGGCCGTAATCTGGGCATATTTCTCGCCGCCAACCTTCGCCATGTCGGCCATCAGCTCTTTGTCGAAGGCCTCGCAGCGGGCGAGGATCTTGGCATAGTCTCGCGACGCAGTCTCGAGGAGCGCATCGATCTTCACGCCGTTGCGGGCCCAGTAGGGGAGCAGCTTCTTGCCGTAGTACTTGATGGCATAAATCTCGTCATATGCCACGATGACTTGCCGCTGGACCGCTTCCTCGCCCACGCTGCCCAGGTCAAAGGCGAAGGCCAGCACCGGCTGTTCGTCGTTGGCCGAGCGGGGCATACGGGTGTCGTCGGCCACGGGCAGCTTGCCGCTTTCGGCGAAGTCCTTTTGCACGGCCGCGTCGGCGCCGATGGCCGCGTGGCAAAGCCCGCTCTGTGCCGCGGCATAGGCGTAGCCCCAGTTGATGCGGTGGTCGTCGCCACACGAGCCCAAGACGTTCTGGCTCACGGTACCGACGCGGAGCAGCGTCAGGTCGCCGGTAGTTTGCCGCGACCACTCGACGCGCTCGCTCGTGGCGTTGACGGCCAATTGCGAGCTGGTGCTGTCGTAGAGTTCGATCTGGTGCTTGCCGCCATCGGTCGAGTGGACGCTATAGGTAATGTAGCTCAGCGGCCAGGAGTAGATGTCCAGATCATTGGGCAGGGCGGGCTCGAGGAAAGTCATGGTGACGTGGACGCCCGCATCCTCGAACTGGTAAATCGTGCGGGTGGGCAGGACCTCGACCGACTTTTGGGCGAAGGCGGGTGTGTCTTTGGGCTCGGCGCCCATGAGGCGGTAGGTCTTGCCGTCGATGCGAATCAGGCCCACCAACGAGTGGTCGTGCCGGGTCCAGTGCCTGGTGTTGGAGTCGTTCAGATGGTCCGATTCCGACCAGATGCTGAGGAACGGGTTATACGTGACCAGGGGCACGGCCGGGGGACGAAATTCGCCGCGCGCCGTTTGCACAGCCGCCGACGCGGCGATGAGCAGAGATGCGACAGAAAGAGAAAACGGGGTCAAAAAGCGTCTCATCGTGGAAAGTCCTCATGCACGGTCGGGAAAATACCAAACCAGATTATTAATGGGCCGCTGGCCAATGTCAAGCGACGCGACACGCCGCGCGTGGCCAGATCCTCCGGCAACGCCACGGAACCGAGTCCGCTCCCTGCAGAGACTGCAGCCAACGCCCTCCGCGGCGTTGCGAAACCCGCCAGAAAATCGCGCCGCACAAGATCCTATTGCGCGTTCTCGGATTGATGGTTGGCGTTTCCACGCGGGGCAATGATCCGCTTGTCACCGCCAACCTTGCGGATGACCGTGTAGAATACCGGCGTAAGAAACAGCCCAAAGAAAGTAACGCCGATCATGCCATAAAACACCACCGTGCCCAGCGCCTGTCGCATTTCGGCGCCCGCGCCCGTAGCAACGAGCAGCGGCAATACGCCCAGGATGAAGGCGAGACTCGTCATGAGAATCGGCCGCAATCGCAATCTTGCCGCAGTAATGGCCGCGTCTGCCGCGGGCATCTGTGGATTGTGTTCTTGTTGCTGCTTGGCAAATTCTACGATCAATACGGCGTTCTTCACGCTCATACCGGCGAGAACCACGAACCCAATCTGGGTGAAGATGTTGTTGTCGAGCTTGCTGAGATAAACGCCCGCAATGCCGCACAGCAGGCACATCGGCACGATCAGAATAATCGCCAACGCCAGCGAGAAGCTTTCGTATTCGGCCGAGTGCGTGAGAAAAACGAACAAGACGCAAAGCGGGAAGATATAGAACGCCGTGTTGCCAGCCGTTTCCTCCTGAAAGGCCAGTTCGGTCCATTCATAGCCAAAGCCGGGGGGAAGATCCTTCCTGGCAAGGGTCTCCATGATCTGGATGGCCTGTCCGCTGCTTACCCCCGTGGCGCCGGCGCCATTGATCTCGGCGGACGGATAAAGGTCGTATCGATTGATTCGATCGGCATCGACAACGTCCTTCAAATCGATGATGGTTCCTAACGGCACCATCGCGCCGGAACCGTTGCGGGTTTTGAGCTGCGCGACGTCGGAGGCCAGTGCGCGAAAAGGGGCCTCGGCCTGAGCGATTACCCTGTAGGTTCTGCCCAGGTAGTTGAAGTCGTTGATATAATAGCTCCCCAGATAGACCTGAAGCGCCTGGAAAATATTGGTGACGGTGACGTTCTCTTTCTTGGCCTTGACGCGATCGACGTTCGCATACAACTGTGGAACGCTGGCACGAAAGGACGAGAACACAGCGGCGATCCGCGGGTCCGCGCGGGCATCGGCGATCAGCGCGCCGGTTACGGCCTCTAATTGCTGCGGCGTCGCTCGCCCCGAGCGATCTTCCACCTGCATCTTGAATCCTCCCGCTTGCCCGATCCCTTGTACGGGCGGCGGCATCAGCACGAGAGAAAACCCTTCTTTGATCTGGCTGAATTGCCCCATCAAGTACGCGGCCATGGCGCCGCCGCTTTGGTCCGGCTTTCCGGTTCGTTCGCCGAAACCCTTCAGCGGCAGGAACATCGTCGCCGTGTTCGTTTGATTCGTGCCGGTCAACAGGTTGAGTCCGGTAATGGCAAAGGTGCCTTCCACGCCCGGCATCTTGATCGCGATATCCGACATCCGCTGGAGCACCGCGTCCGTGCGGTCGATGGACGACGCGTCGGGCAATTGCAATGCCACAATCAGATACCCTTGATCCTGTTGAGGAATGAAACCGAGCGGAACACTCTTGAATCCCAGGTAGGCCAGGACGAGCAAACCCGCGTACACCGCAAGGACCAGGATCGAAAGGCGAGCCACGTGGCCAAGCACCACGGCGTATCCGGCATTCAGTTTTTCCAAACCGCTATTGAACAGGCGGAAAAACCAGCCCAACAACAGATCAATGACCCATGTCAACCAATCCTTCTTGGCCGCGTGCGGCTTGAGAATGAGCGCTGCCAGCGCGGGGCTGAGCGTCAGCGAGTTGAACGCGGAGAGGATCGTTGCAAAGGAGATCGTCAAGGCAAACTGCCGGTAAAACTGCCCGGTAATTCCGCTGATGAACGCAACTGGCACGAAAACAGCAGTCAGCCCGCATGCAATCGCAATAACCGCCGGCGTGACTTCTTCCATGGCCCGGTAAGCCGCGTCGCGCGGCGAGATCCCCTGCTCGATCCAACGATCGACGTTCTCCACCACAACGATGGCGTCGTCCACGACGATGCCAATCGCCAATACCAGGCCGAACAACGACAAATTGTTCAAGGAAAAGCCGAAAACCGCCATCACCGCGAAGGTTCCGATCAACGAAACCGGAATGGCCAGCAGCGGCACGATCGATGCGCGCCAATTCTGCAAAAACACCAGGACCACCAGCGCCACCAGGCCGATCGCCTCGAAGAGCGTTTTGGTCACGTCCCTGATGCTGTCGCGCACGAACGTGGTCGTGTCGTAGGGGATGGCATAATCGATGCCCGTCGGGAAGTTTTTCTTTAGCTCATCCAACTTCTTGTAGATCGCATTTGCCGTGGCGATGGAGTTAGTGCCCGGGAGTTGGAACACGCCGATGCCGACGGCGGGGAGACCGTCGTAATGGGTGTTCGTGCTGTAATCGGCCGCCCCCAACTCCACGCGGGCGACGTCTTTCACGCAGGTTACGCTGCCGTCCGCCCCGGTCTTGACGACGATTGCCGCGAATTCCTTGGGTTCGATCAGCCGTCCCAACGCATTGACGGTATATTGAAACGGCACTTTGCCGGGCGGCAGCGGCGGGCCGCCAACAACGCCGGCGGCGACTTGCACGTTCTGCTCCTGCACGGCCGCGATAACGTCGCCGACCGTTATATTCCGCGATGCCAATTGTTCCGGATTCAACCAGAGACGCATCGAATAGTCGCGCACGCCAAAAACGGTCAAGTCGCCCACACCGGGAAGACGGGCTAATTCATCCTTGATCTGCAACGTCACATAGTTGCTCACGTACAGCGGATCGCGGCTGCCGTCGGGAGAATAGACCGCTATTCCAAGCGTGATGTCCGGCGACGCCTTTTTTACGACAATGCCGCCGCGCTGCACGTCCGGCGGCAAAAGGGGCTGCGCGATCGCCACCCGGTTCTGAACCTGCACCTGGGCGATGTCCAAATTCGTGCCCAGCTTGAACGTCACGGTCAGCGCCATGTTGCCGTCGTTCGTGCTCTGGCTCGACATGTAGAGCATGCCTTCAACGCCGTTAATCTGCTCTTCGATCGGCGTGGCCACTGTCTCCGCCACTGTCTTGGCGTTGGCGCCGGGATAGCTGGCGTTGACGGTAACCGTGGGCGGGGCAATCGCCGGGAATTGCGCGATCGGCAAGGTGAGAAGAGCAATCGCGCCGACGATAACCGTAACGATCGACAGGACGGCGGCAAAGACCGGCCGCTCGATAAAGAAATAAGCGAAGCGCATTACCGCTTTCTGGTCGCGGTTTCGGTGGCAGTAATCGGCGCGTAAGCGCTGACCGAGTCGGAAGAATTAACGTCGGCTGCGGCATGGATTCGAGCGACCGCCGGGCCTGGATCCGGAAACGCGCCCTCATCGACATTGATGGGCACTTCGGTCGTAGTCACCGTGGAACCGGGCCGAGCGTGCATCTGTCCGTTGGTTACGATCCAATCGGCAGCGCTGATGCCGGAAACGATCGACCGCAAACCTCCAAAAAGGGCACCCAACTTCACCGCACGGACGGATGCCTTCTTGTCCTTGTCCACCACTAAGACGTTGTATTGGTTCTGGTCCTTCGCGACGGCCGTATCGGGAACCAAGGTCGCTCGGTAACGGGCGCTTCCGGGCACTCTGAGCCGGGCGAAAAAACCGGGGACGAGCAGTCCGGACCGGTTCTTAAAGACACCGCGAACGCGCATGGTGCCGGTGGACGGATCGACGTGGTTATCGACGAAATCGATGACGCCTGCGTGCGGAAAGGCCGTTTCATTCCCCAGTTCGACATAGCACGGCACTTTCCCATCCGGAGCGCTGAGGAGCCGTCGTTCCCCGGCAAGTTCTTGATATTTCAATACCGATCGTTCATCGACGTCGACATAGCAATATACCGGGGAGACCGACTGCACGGTGGTCAGCAGGGTTGCCTGACCCGCGCCGCCATTCACAAGGTTGCCGACCGTCACCAGCTTGTTGCTGACCCTTCCATCAATTGGCGACAAGACCCTGCACCATCCCAGGTTCAATCGTGCCGATTCGACGGCCGCTTTCGCGCCGGCGACCGCCGCTTCGGCCTGTTCGAAGGTGGCCTTCGCATTGTCCAAGTCCTGCTGCGAAGCGGCATTGGACTTTCGCAATTCCCGGTTGCGGTCCAAGGTCAGTTTCGCAATCGCCAACACTGATTCGGCCTTCTGTTGGTCTGCTTGTTTCGAATCAAGCTCGGCCTTGAAGGGCCGCTGGTCGATTACCGCCAGCAGCTCACCCCGCTTTACGATAGCCCCTTCTTCGAACGGCATTTCCATGATCATGCCGCTGACGCGCGCCACAACGTTCGCCGCCTCGGGCGCCTGAAGATGCCCGGTGTAGACGTCCCACTCGACCACGTCCTTTTCAATGGGGCGGGCCACGCTCACTTCGGGCGGGCCAGGCGGCTTATTGTCCGCGAGCCTACCTGAGCAACCGGCTATCCCGAGCAGGCCCAGCGAAATGAGAACGGCGGTCAGACGGTTGGCAGACTGACGCCTCTGCAGTGCCGGGAATACGCGTGTCAACGTTCCCCATCGTCTTCCCTGCCGTTGGCCGCGACATATTCCATATAGAGAATTCTGTTTGACATATTTAGAAGATTCAAAAGATATTTCCATTCGATTCCAGCAAGCTCGTCGAACTTGAGTTTTCTTTATTGTACGCCGGGAGCCGAGACCGTACCTGCTTTTCCTGGCAATAAATCGCCTATTGTGCAATAATTCAGGACTACGGTATCCTAGGTTTGCTGGACTATAGAGTCAATGCGCGCTACAATTTTGCCATGCGGCCGCTGTTCCACCCTACTGCTGAGGAAGTGACGGTCCAGGGAATTCTCTATGCCCTCTCGGACCCGGCACGCGTTCGCATATTCGTTGAACTGCTGGATGCGGACTGTGCAAAAAACTGCTCGACATTCCTGAACGTTAATAAAACGCCACTGCCGAAGTCGACTCTTTCTCAGCACATCAAGATTTTGCGGGAAGCTGGACTGATTCGCAGCGTGCGCAAAGGCGTCGAACTAAGAAACGAGCCTCGCTGCGACGACCTTCAGGAGAGATTCGGGTCGATGATTGTCGAGATTCTCAAAGCCTATCAGGGCGAAGTGTGACGCGGCATTTTAGCTCGCGAAGCCCGATTGCCCGCCGCCGGTTACTGGTGGTCACGAATTACGCCAGAATGGAAGAAGTGACCGATGCGGTCCTGATAGTGGCCCATTTACTCCCCTCTCCGTGCTGGCGATGAGCGTGTCTCCCCTGGAAGAAGGACAGTATGCTCAGTTTTTGCCTGTCTGCCGCCATCCGCCATCCCACCCCAGCTGGCAGACGCCGCACCAAACGGTAGAATACACTCCTGGCAAGAGGTTCATCTCTTGCGGGACGAGGTGCCTCCGCGAAGTTTTTTAAACCGGACTTCGGTCCGCTTAAACGGAATGAATTCCGTTATTCGGAGTCGTTTCCGGACAAGTGGGTCACCGTGGATAATCACGAAACGGCGAATAACTGGACCATCATGCGTAAGACGGCTCGGGCGTTGGCGGCCTTGGGCCAGTGCTGTCGCGCCCTGGTACAGGCCCACGAAGAGTCGGACCTGCTGTCCCGGGTGTGCCGGATCATCGTCAACACCGCTGGCTACCGATTAGCCTGGGTGGGGCTGGCTGAATGTAATGACCAGAAGTCCGTCCGGCCGGTCTCCCAAGCCGGTTTTGAGGAGGGCTACCTCCAGACAGTCAATCTCACTTGGGCCGATGTCGATCGTGGACGCGGACCAACGGGCACCGCGATACGCAACGCAGCGCCATGTGTCATCAAAGACACGCTTGCCGCTGCCGACTTTGCCCCTTGGCGCGAACAAGCCTTGTGTCGAGGATTTGGGTCGGTTGTGAGCCTTCCGCTAATCTCAAGCGGGGCAGTCCTCGGCGCCATCACCATTTACGCTCCGGAACCCGGCGCTTTTGACGCGGACGAAGTCGCACTTCTTCAGGCGCTTGCCGACAACCTGGCCTATGGCATGATGGCCTTGCGCACGCTGATTGCACAGCAGCAGGCGGAAGAAGCGCTGCGCGAATCACATCGACATTTGGAGAATCGCGTCGAATTGCGGACCCAGGAATTGGCTGCGGTCAATGAGCAACTGCGAACGGAGATCGCGCATCGCAATTTCGCTGAAGAAGCCATCCGCCAAGAGCAACGGGTCTTGCGGCAGCTCCTGGAGGTTTACGAGAAGCACAGGCAAGTGATTGCCTACGAGATCCACGATGGCGCCATTCAGTCAATGACCGGTGCTATGATGATCCTGGAAGGCTGCTTATACCGTTTGCAGAGCGAAGTCGGGAATGCGGCGATCGAAGACCTGAACCGCGTCGCGCATTTATTGCGCGAGGCGATCGCCGACGCGCGGCAATTGATGCGTGGCCTCCGCCCGGCGGAACTCGACGAGTCGGGTCTCATTGCTGCCATAGAGAATCTTGTCCACGAGGCATCGAATAACGGGGCGATCGAGATCGAACACTCCAGTCGGGTGCAATTCGGACGGTTGGTGCCTCCACTGGAGACGACTGTCTTCCGCATTGTCCAGGAGTCGCTAACGAACGCATGCCGTCACAGTCATTGCGACAAGATTCGCGTCGAGCTCGCACAGGTCGGAGACCGCATTCGGATCGAAGTTGAAGATACGGGCGTTGGCTTCGATCCGGCGAACGTCGATCCGGCCCGGTTTGGGCTTTTGGGAATTCGCGAACGAGCCAGGCTGTTCGGAGGCTCCGTAATCGTCGACAGCGCGCCTGGCTGTGGCACTCGAATCGTTGTCGAACTGCCGATCGTGGAATCTGCCTGACCCGCCCCGGTCGTTCCCGCAAATATGCCCGCCCAATTTCCACGTTACGGATCGTCCCGTTTCTTCATCCCAAATTCAGCGGTCCTTTTCTTCAAGGGTACGAACTCACTGTCATGCCGCAAGGCAACTGAAGCGAAGACGGCTCCGCCGAATGCATCAGGCCCCTTTGATCCGCATCATCGTGGCCATGGCCTCCAGGCGGACATCGGCCACGCTGTCATGGAGCAGGGCCGCAATGCTGGAAAAGACTTTGTTCGCCGCAGGCCCCATCTCTCCCAAGGCCCTCACGGCGGCAATTCGCACGCGATACTCGCAATCACCCAAAGTGTCCGCAAGGGCCGAAATGACCTGCTTGGCCTCGGGTCCAAACGAGCCCAACAAATCGGCAGCCAAGGCGCGGACGCCAGGGTGTGGATCACGGAGCAGCCTGGTCACCCACGGCAAGGCCGAATCCAGCTTGGCATAGACCCTGGTCAATGCCGTGGCGGCCGCGATGCGCACGATCGGGTCGCAATCGTCCACGTGTTTCGCCAATTGAGGGATGACCGCCTCAGCGACGGTCCCCATTCCTCCCAGCACCTCGGCCGCCAACCGGCGGACGTGCCAGTTCGGATTATCGAGGTCGGCGGTTACCGTGGGAATAACCACTTTGACCGCCGGGCCGACATCGATCAGGGCTCGGGCGGCCGCTTCGCGAACGTTCGGCGTGGGATCGCACAACAGGGCCGCCAGGCCCGGTCCCGCCTTCTCGGCCACCAGGGTGGAGTTTTCAGACCCCGACGCGGCGTTCTCAACCGGGTGCCCAATTCGGCCCAGGGCAACGGCGGCGGATTGCCGTATCGCCGGAACCGGGTCGAAGAGCAGCCCGCTAAGTCCCGGCGCGGCCGCTTTTCCTTCGGGTCCGAAATTTGCCAGGTTGTCGGCGGCCCACAGCCGCTTTTCCCAGCAGGGGTCCGATAGCAGCCCGATCAACTCGGGGACAACCGCATTGGCTGCTTTTTCCGGCGTGGAAGCCACAGCTTCTCCGGTTGGCTCTGGAGTAGACCCCGGTGGAATGGTCTCTGCGGGCGGTGGGGCCGGCGTTACCTGCGCTGCCATGGCTGGTGCGACCATCGATAGCGATACGAACGCCACGCCCAAGCTGCATGCCATCAATTTCATCTTCTATTGCTCCTGGAGGGGATGAACGGAATTAAGATTACCTAATTATTCTTTATTGCATGTAATAGGAAATCAATAAGCCTCCAGAGGGGTTGGAAGGTTTATCCATCTTGCCTGGTCGTCAAAAGTTAACCAGAAATTCCGAAAAATCTCGCACCACCGGAATAAGTGGCCTCGTGGCTCGACCATCCGTGGCCGATCAAAGCAATAGACTCTACGGAGAACCACAATGAAGCCGGTCTTGCAATCGCTCTTGGCCTTGATCAGTTTGCTTTTTCTTGCATGGATCGCAACCACGGTCGATGGGGCTACATGGCAGCCGGCAACATCAGACTGGCAAGGTGCCGGCGCCCCCGCCACCCAGTCGTTGTACCCACTTCAGCGTCAGCCATCGGCTCGAGGGTGCCTGCACCCCTCCCCGCAGCCGGCAACCTATCTGCACGGGCAACCATTTGCCTACGGATACTTTGGCGCACGGGCCTTGCCGGCGGCCGCTTATCAACGCAACTATCGCAATGACTGGCATCAGTGGACCATCATTCGCGCAGATTGATAGTGCGACGACCCAGCGTAGAACGGGCCCATTCTCACGGCCGCCCTTTCAGATAGCGCGTGTTGCCCACGCGGCGGAGCAAGCCCGTGCGGTCGAAATAGTCCAGGAGCGGAAGGGCAAATTTCCGCGTCGTGTTCACCAGGTACTTGAACTGCACGCTCTCCAGTCGGCCTTCCTTCTCAATGTGCTCAACCAAGAGGAGTCGAGCCCGCTGGACGGCTTCGCAGTGGAACAGCAGCCCGTCGCCCACAGCCACCAGCCGCCGGTGTTCCTGAAGAATGCCGAGGAGTTTTTCCAAGGCGGCCGGCGCGAGGCCAAGTTCTTCGGCCAGTACAGCCGCGCTGGGCGGGGCAAAACCCTGCTGCCGGAAACAGCCTTCAATCTTCTCCAGATGGGCGGCGTCGCGATCCTGAAACTTCGGTCGATGCTCGGCCAGTGCCAAGCGCTGACTTTGTTCCACAACTCGGCCTTCCGTCTTTAGAAGCCCCACGACGGCCTCCAGTACCGGCCGCGGGCGGGGAAGTGCCCCGGCAAGTTGTTCCCAGGTCATGCCCGGACTTTCCGGCGCTTGGCGATGATACTCGGCCAGTCGGCCCCGGAGCTGCTCGCCGATCTCGGCGGCCACGGCACAATGCAGATAGCAATCACTTCCTAAGGCAAGCACCTTCCACTGTTGCACGAGGCCCGATAGAATCGCCGCCAAACGCGGCAGGAGGGTCTTGGTTCTTCGGGCCAGGTCGGCCTTCGCGGCGGCGCCCGACGCCGCGGTCCGTATGGCGTATTCCACGAATCGCGCGTCGTCGGTCGCCGCCGCTGCCCGTTCGGTTAGATCGTTCTCAATCTCAGGCCGGTTGCGCTTGAGCCGCCGTGGGATGGCTTCGATGATCGCGCCGCCGCCAATGGTGCGGACGGGCGAGAAACTACGGACGATGAAGGGATCGCCGGGTGCGGCCACGATGGGCCGCTTCAGGCGAAACTGCACGATCTGCATGGTATTGCCGTGGAGATCGCCTGAGGCAAGAGGATAGAGCGTGGCGTTGACCTCGCTAGTGCCGGTGTGGAATTTCAACTCCGCGCCGCTCTTCAACGAGATCTTCTCTAGCGGCAAGAGCCGCAACCGGCAGGCATAGAATTCCTCCGGCTGGAAGTAATCGGGCAGGGTGAGGACGTCGCCGCGGCTGACCCCCTTGGCGTCGCAATGACCAAGGTTGATCGCTGCGCATTGACCGGAAACCACGGCGTCGGCCGGTTGCCCGTAGACCTCGATGCGCTTGATACGGCCGCGAACGCCCTGGGGAAGCAGGACCACCTCGCCGCCCTGCGACGCGGCCCCGGCAACCGGGATCCCCGCCACGATCGTGCCGAAGCCCTTGGCGGAGAAGGCCCGGTCCAACGGCATGCGGAAGACGCCATCGGCCCGTCGTGGCGCGATCGCCCGCACCAGGCATTCCAGGGCGAGTTGCAGTTCATGGAAGCCCTCGAAAGTGATGTTGGAGAAAGGCAGGATCGGCGCGGCCTCGAGAAAGGTCCCACGCAAGAAGTGTCCGAGATCGGCGATGACTTCCTGCCGCCGGCCTTCTTGCACGCGATCGATCTTCGTCAGCGCCACCAGGCCGTGGCGAAGTCCCAGCAGCGTGAGGATGTCCAGATGCTCGCGGGTCTGGGGCATGATGCCGTCGTCGGCCGCGACGACGAGGATCACGCCGTCCATACCGCACGCCCCGGCGACCATCGTCTTGACGAAGCTCTCGTGACCGGGCACGTCGACGATGCCCACCTCCAGGTCCCGAAGGCGGCACGAGGCATAGCCCAGGTCGATCGACATGCCCCGCTCTTGCTCCTCCTTGAGGCGGTCGGTGTTGCAGCCGGTCAACGACTGCACGAGCAGCGTCTTGCCGTGATCGACGTGTCCGGCGGTGCCGAGCGTGACGTTGAGCATGTCAGGACTCCTTACGCAAGGCGCTGCACAGGGCCGCCACAAGGACGGGCTCGTCGCCCTCGAGCAGTGTCCGTGGATCGGCCAGCACTTTGCCCTGCCCCAGGCGTGCGAAGACGGGCGGCGCGTGCCTTCGCAAGCGGCGGGCGATCTCGCTCTCGGCGAGGTTATCGGCGGCAACTGCCACCAGGTGCGTTGGCAGGTCCTGGCCGGGCAAGGAGCCACTTCCCATTTGCGAGAAGCCTGGGACGACGGTGATCTTGGCCCCGGGCACGACGGCGCAGATCTCCGCAGCAATCCGCTGGGCCTGTGCCTCGATATCGGCCAACGCGCGGCGGAGCATCCGCAGCGTCGGCACTTCGGAAAGGGCCCGTTGCGGATCGAGAAACAGGGCCAACGTGGCCTCCAAAGCGGCCATCGTCAGCTTGTCGGACCGAACGACTCGTGCCAACGGGTTTTTGCGCATGGCCTGGATCACGTCGTGCTTGCCCAAAAGGATGCCCGCTTGCGGGCCGCCAATCAGCTTGTCGCCACTGCAGGTGACCACGTCGGCTCCCGCGGCAATCGACTCGGCCAAGGTAGGTTCCTTTTCGAAGCCGAACTGAGCGAAATCGATGAGCGGACCGGCGCCGACGTCGTCAATCACCGCGATGCCGTGGTCACGGCCCAGGTGGACCAGGTCGTTCAGCGGCACCTCGGCGGTGAAGCCCACGATCCGGTAATTGCTGGGATGCACGCGGAGGATGGCAGCCGTCCGTTCGGTGACGGCTCGCTCGTAGTCGCGGAGGTGGGTCTTGTTGGTCGTGCCCACTTCCACCAGCGTAGCCCCGGCGGCGGACATGACCTCGGGAAGGCGAAACGATCCGCCGATTTCCACCAACTGGCCCCGCGAGACGATCACTTCTCTGCCGGCGGCCAAAGTGTTCAGGGCGACGACCGTGGCGGCAGCATTGTTGTTGACGACCGTGGCGGCTTCCGCGCCGGTGAGCAGTCGCAGCAATTCCTCGATCCGCTCGTCCCGCCGGGAACGTTGGCCGCTAACCGGATCAATCTGCAAGACGGAATAGCCGGACAACTCGCGAGTGATCTGCCGCAGGGCTTGCGGCGGCAACACCGCCCGACCCAGGCCGGTGTGGAGGATGATTCCAGTGGCGTTGACGGCCCGGCGATAGTAGGTGCGCGACCGTGGCCTCGATCCGTTGGCGTGCGTCGGCGAGAATGAACTCGCGGACATCGTCAGCATTGCCCGACAGACCGTTGGATTGCAAGCGTTGACGGGCGGCAGCGGCCGCGCTGCGGATGGCACCCACAAGCAACTGCCGGGGAACCTGCGGCGGCGGCCAACGGCTTTCGGCCGTCTCCAGCAGGATTTCGACGGACGGGATTGTCCTCAACAGGTCATTCTTTAGCAGGTCGTCTTGGGGCGCGGACATGCAGCGGTTTACCTTGCGATGGCTTTTGCCGTAAATACCAGGCGATACACGGCTTTTGGCTCTGCGTCGCGGGGCAGCGGCAGCAGAAGGAAATTGTCGGTCACCAGCGGCTTCATTTCGGCGCCGGCGACGACTTTCACGCTCTTCGCCTCGATGCGATGCGGCAACAACTGCACGATCGGCCGCCCGCCGCGTTGCGAACCGTTAATGTTGATCGGCTGGAAGCTCTGTTTGCCGCGAAGCGGCCGGACCTCGAACGTGAATCGACCGTCCTTCTCCACCAGCGACTGCTCCCAGGCCGCGGCGGCGGGCGCCATCCGGGCTTCCCAGGCCGGGTCGCCATAAAAGGCCACCACATCGCGGTCGTAGAGAAGGCCCGTACAGTCTTGCTCGGTCAGCCCCAATGCCTTGGCCTCGGCGGTAGGTTTGCTGGCCGGCGGTAGTCCGTTGCTTGATACTGCCGCCGTCTCGGCGCCCGGAAAACAGGTCGCCAGGCGATGCAGCAGCGCTTGCTGGTTGGCGAAGAAGGCTTCGGCCAAGGTGAACCGGCCGGGCTGTTCGAGGAAATAATCGAGCATGCCCCAGCCACCGTAGCCATACCAGCTTGGCACGGTGTAGCCGATCATCTGCTTGACGCCAGCGCCGTTCATGTAGGCCAGCGCCATGCAATCGGGCCCGTCGATGTGACCCATCAGGCAATTGCCCACGGGGAGATAGACCTTGGGATTGTCGGAGTGCACAGGCAACCGCTTGCCGGCCGTGTCCACGCCGAAAACCTGTCCGCCCTGACAGCGAAAGAAGCCGTTGCGATAGCGATAACCGATCATCCAGTCGTGTTCCGAGGCATGGCCAGAGGTGACGAACAGGTCTGCCTGGCTTTGGTTCAGGGCATCGACGAAATATTTGGTTGAATCGGTCTGCCGCGGAAACGACTGCGGCTCCTGGAGGGGCTTTTTGCGGACCGCCTTGGTGGGATCCAGTTCGCAGTACCAGACTCCTTCGTCGCATAGCGATAGTTCCACGTCGGTGGCGGCGAGGACGCGATGAATGAACAGCGGCTTGTCGTACTTGGCAACCGCTAGCGCGGCCCGAGCATTGTAGCCCGTCACGATGCCCCAGAGGACGTCGGTGTAAGGGTCGTCGTCGAGTCGCCGCGTTAGCCGGCTGACAGCGGCGACGAATTCCCGTCCGGCCTCGCGCGGAGTGGCGACAAAGCCGGCGTAACGGGGAAACTGCCGCCGCAATTCCGGCAACGCCTCGTCAACCGACTTCTCGAAGACGATCACCTGCCCGCCATGCTTTGCCGCGAGGGCGTCGACGACGGCCTTCCATTGGGGATCGTCGCGGGTCGCCTGGGAGACGACGACGGCGTAGCCACCCTCGGTGACCGCCGCGCCGGCCGTTGCGGTCACGGCTAAAAGAAGCCCGAGAGCCATCATCGCCCGAAACATTGCTGACATGAAATCGGCCCTTTCCGTTTATTGGACTGCAAGGGAGTAAAGCGTGGGAGTAGGCCGTACTACTGTGTTCCAGCCAAATCGCTATTATAGCACTACAGATCGTTCCTCACCGCAACGCCGCAATCCGCGAATTTCCTTGGTTGCTCACCGCACGGGGGCAAGATAAAATATACCGATCCTGTCGCAGTCGGTGACCACTGCCGTATGTGAAGGTATGCCATCGCAAGAAGACTACTTTCGCGGCCACGACGGCCTGTCTTTGTATGAGCGGACGTGGCTCCCTGCGGGGGGGGCACGGGCGGCGATCGTCTTTGTCCACGGTCTCATCGAATACAGTGGTTGTCATGTTGAAACGGCCGAGGCATTGGTGCGCCAAGGGTTCTCGGTGCACGCCATGGACCTCCGCGGGCACGGCCGCTCGGAAGGGCCGCGGTGCGACGTCCGCTCGTTCAACCAGTATCTTCTCGATCTGGATGAGTTCTTCGCCCGGGTATTGCGGACGTCGGCCGGACAGCCGATCTTCCTATGGGGGAACAGCATGGGCGGGCTCATCGCCAGCTTGTGGACCATCCAGCGGCGGCCGTCGATCCGCGGCCTGGTGCTCAGCGGTCCGCTGCTCGCCTTGGCAGACGGTCTTTATCCGCGTCTGAGACATTGGGCCGCGCTGGCGGCCGCCGTGGCCCCCCGCCTGAGATTTGCCCGTGTGCCCTCGCGCTGGCTTTCCACCGACCAGCAAGTAATCAATCGACTGCGCAACGATCCACTGGTGTTCCACGGCCGTTTTACGGTTCGCATGGCGGCGGAAATCATCTGCGCGACGAAGGACGTCGCGGCTCAAGCGGCCGGCCTAAGCACGCCCTTGTTGATCCTCCACGGCGAGCAAGACCGGATTTGCAGCCCTGCCGCCAGCCGGGCCTTGTGTGAAAAGGCATCGTCCGGCGACAAGACGCTGCATTTCTACGAAGGTAGCCATCACGTGGTCATGAACGGGACACTACGTGACGGCGCGTTGGCCGATTTCATCGACTGGATCGACAAGCGGGTTCCCGCTGCCCCGTGCGGCTTGCCGGAAACGGGCGGCAGTCTAAAATAGCCGCGAGGAGGCTTTATGAACCAGGACGACATGCGACTCAGCAGGATCGAGACTCTCTGGTCCGTGGTCCGCCAGGCGAACGACGAAAGCATGGCGAAGGCCCAGCAGGCCCAGCAGACCCTACTGGATCGCTATGGCGGGGCCATCCGCCGCTACCTGCTCGGTTCCCTCCGCAGTGAGGACGCCGCCGACGAGGTCTTCCAGGAATTCGCCGTGAAGCTCGTCAGCGGGGCTTTCCAGCGGGCTGACGCCAGTCACGGGCGGTTCCGCAGCTTCCTCAAAACGACGCTCTTCCACCTCATCATCGACTACCAGCGGCGAGGAAAACGCGACGCTGCACGGGCCCTGCTGATCGAAACGCCCGATCGCCCTTTTTGCGAGGACCGCCTGGCCGAGGAAGATCGGGCCTGGACGCGGAGCTGGCGAGAGGAGCTCCTCGCTAAGGGCTGGGCGGCCCTCGCCAAATCGGAAGAGGAGACCGGCACTCCCTATTATACCGTCCTCCGCTTTCGCAGCGAGCATCCCGAATCGCGATCGCAGGAGATCGCCGAACAACTTAGCGGAAAAGTCGGCAAGAAGCTCGGTTCCAGTTCGGTCCGCGTTCTCATCCATCGGGCAAGAGAACTCTTGGCCGAAGAGGTTTTAGTCCTTGTGCTCGACTCGCTTGACACCGATTCGCTCGACGAATGCGAGCAGGAGCTCATTGACCTGAACCTGTTGGAGTACTGCCGCTCGGCCCTGCAAAGACGAAAAGGGGAGGCAGTCGGTTAGGCAGAGCGTTTTCATGACAGTTCCAGATCACGAATATGAACGCTCGCTGCGACCAGCCGCCGCTGCTCCGACGGTTGCTCACTCGTCTACGGTGACTGCCTCGCTCGCAGGCGAATCACTGGAAATGGCGGGCGGCACGGCCCTTGCCCCCAGTTGCCCGCCTTCGCTTGCTACCTCGATTCGCGACGCGGAGACGCTGCCGACCGAGGGCCTCGCGCCGGGAGCGCGGATCGACGATTTCGAGATTATGGACCTCTTGGGTCGCGGGGGCTTCGGAGCCGTGTACCTCGCCCGGCAACTCTCGCTCGACCGGCAGGTTGCGCTGAAAGTCACTGCGTGGCAAGGGGGAGAGGGCCGCAAGATGGCCCAGCTTGAGCATGAGAACATCGTGCAGGTCTTCTCCGAAACCGCTTTCGACAGCCGCACGCGGCTGCTGTGCATGCAGTACGTTGCCGGTCCGACTTTGCAGGCCGTGCTTGACGACATCGCTGGAACCAAAATCGCCGCACTAAACGGGCAGAAGCTTCTGGATTCCGTCGACCGGCTCGTCCAGCGACCGGCCGCCTTCGAGCCTACGGCCATGCGCAACCGCGAACTGTTGGCCGGACTCGATTGGGGCCAGACCGTCTGCTGGATCGGGGCCCGGCTGGCGGAGGCCCTCGACTATGCCCATAGTCGAGGCGTGTTCCATCGCGACATCAAGCCGGGCAACATCATGTTGAACCAGTATGGACGTCCGCTGCTGGTCGACTTTAACCTGTCGTTTCAGCAGACCGGCGCAGGGCCCTGCGACGACCGCCTGGGCGGCACGCTGGCCTACATGGCCCCCGAGCACCTGGCCGCCTGTGCGCCTGAAGCCGACTCGCCGCGGGAGACGATCGGCCAAGCCGCCGACATCTACTCGTTAGGCGTGGTGCTCTATCAGATGGCTTCCGGGGACCTGCCGTTCACGCAGACACCACCGGGCGCTACCAAGCGCGAGGTGCTGCGGGCTATGGCGGCGCTGCGGAAGGAACTGCCGCCACCGCTGCCCAGCGAGCTTCCCCGAGCCCTGGACCAGGTGACCGCCCGCTGCCTTCAACCTGAAGCGACCGAGCGGTACAGCTCGGCTCGCGAATTGTCGGCCGCCTTGGAGGGCTGCCGGCATTACCAGGCGGCCGAGCGGACGATGCCCGATTTCGGCCGCATGCGGGCCATCGTTGCCCGGCGGCCGGTGGTCTGGCTGTTCCTGCTGGCCTTGGCGCCGCACTTGCTAGCCACGTTCATCAACATTGCCTATAACGACATCCGCATTATCAGCGGCCTGGACCCGACCCAACGGGCGGTCTTTGTCCGCATCGTCTGCTGGTACGACGTGATCGGTTATTCCATCGGCATAATCTTGGGTCTGCGCATCGTGTTGCCGGTAGCCCGCACCTGGCGGGCGGCCGCCGAGCGCTTGCCCGGCAACCGGCAGGAGATCGACGCCGCGCGGCGTACGGCGGCGACCTGGCCGGTCTGGGCGGGGCGGATCGCCTGTCTCTGCTGGATGCCGGGTGGGATTGTCTTCCCCTGGGCGCTGTCCATCGCCTCCCGCTCGCTGCCGTTGGAGCAATGGGCCCATTTGCTGGTCTCGTTTGTGCTCTCGGGCTTGATCGCGGCCACGTACAGTATGTATTTCGTCGAGTGGATCACGCTCTGCGTGGTCTATCCGCGCCTCTGGTGCGACCGCCAAGGTTTTGGGGCCACGGCCGCCGCCGAGCTCCGCGACGTGCCGTTCTATCTGAGAATGCTGCAAGTCATGGCCGGGCTGATTCCGTTGATTGCGGCCGTGCTGATACTTTTCCTGGGGCCGCAGAAATCGAGCGGTGACCTGCCGTTCCGTTTTCTGGTTGCCGGGCTGATCATCTTCGGCATGGCCGGTTCGTACCTGGCGATGTTCAGCACTGGCTTGCTCTTGCAGGCATGGGAGGCCCTTACGGGGTCCAAGGAAGTTGCGACACGACGCCGCTCCGCGTCGCGCTGAGCCAACTCGCGTCATTACCGTGGAAACCGGTCCTGAAGCAAGTCTGGCAGATCGGCCAAAGGCAGGGCGTCAACGCCCGTCGCAAGGGGATAGGCGGTTTGCCGCCCGACAGACGATGGCGCAAGGCGGAAGCGGATCGAACTCGCGACGCACTGCGGTCAGTTTGTCCGCCGCATCGGTGTGCTCGCTCCACTTGGCGTCGGCCAGGCGGAAGCGGCCGGCGCGGTGCAGGAAGAAATCAGCCTCCCTGGTGCGTTCCCGCCGGAAGGCAAGCTGCCAGGAAGCAGCGCCTGAGTCTATCAGTCGCTGCAGTTCCCCGTAGACCATCGATACCCAAAGCCGCCCCACCAGCGGTGAATCCAACAGATCACCGCGGCTGACGATTCCCATGAGAAAGGCACACAGGCCCGTGTCGCGAAAGTGGAGCTTTGGGGTCTTGACCAGGGACTTTGTGGCGTTGGAAAACCAAGGCTTTAGCAGCGCGAGCACGCTCGAGCGTTCCAGCACCGAGAGCCATTGGCCCGCCGTCGAGGGACTGATGGCCACGTCGCGGGCTAATTCGGCGCGGTTCAAGAGACCGGCCGTTCGCAAGGCTGCGGCCCGCAGATACCGTTCGAAGTCCCGCAGGTTTCCCACCTGCAACTGCGTGCGAAGATCCCTTTCCAGGTAGGTTGCGACGTAGAACTGGTAGAATCCACGCGCGTCCATGTCAGGCTTCTCGTAGAGCTCGGGGAAACCGCCGCGGACCAAGGCATCTTCGACCGACACCTGCGGCAGGGCTCGATGGATCTCGGCATAGCTCAGCGTGGCGAGTTGCCGCACACCGGCCCGCCCGGCCAGCGACTCGGTCACGCCCGCCATGACCTCAAACGGTTGCGATCCGGTGAGGAGGAACTGGCCGGGAATGGGCCGCCGGGCATCGACCACGCGTATCAAGTGTCGAAAGAGTTTCGGAGCGTACTGGACCTCGTCGACGATCAACGGTGGCGGATGGCGCACCAGGAACTGGGCCGGTTCGCGCTCGGCCTGTTCCGCTTCGCTGGGCAGGTCGAGGCTCACGTACGCATTGTCGGGAAAGAGGCGGCGGACCAGCGCGGTCTTGCCGGTTTGGCGCGTTTGCATCCGCTGTTGGAGAATCGGTTCGATCAGGCGCGGGATGCACATAGTGCAATTTATACGACGCCATCGCATGATTGGCAAAGTTCACAACCAGCCCATATATCCCAGAAAATTCATGATCCATGGCGAGCTCCAGGGATTCCAAGTAGGATACGCCACCGAAAGGGCGGAAAGCCCCAGAAGCAGCAGGCCCAGGCCCCGCGTCCAGCGGCGAGCGGCCAGGAGATCGGCGGCGGGCAACGCCAGGGCCAGCCACATTGGCGCCAGCCAGAAGACCCAGCGGAAGCCGGCGGCCGAGCCGCCATAGTTGCGATCAACGCCCGGCCACCAAACGTAAAACGCCAGGCAGACAAGCGTCACCGCCAAGCCACCCAATACGAAGAGTCGAAGCTTCCGGTCACGACCGAAGAGCGATAGGCCGCTTCCCACGAGGCTCAGCAGCCAGATCGGCGTGAGCGAAAAAACGCCGTGGTGCCCGACCAGAACGTGCACGGAATAGAGGACGGGCGACTTCTCGCCTTGATCTATGCCTTGACGCTCGTTCCAATAGGAACCGGGAAAATCGTACCAGTTGTCGCCCGTCCCGCGGTGCATTTGAGCGGGCTTTAGGCTGCCGACGGCAATCCAGTTGGTGGCGAAAAAGCCGGCAAGGACGATGAGGGCGGCCGGCAAGAAGGCTAGCAGGGTCTTGCGCGGCGACAGGCAGAGAATCACCATTCCCGCCACCGCGGTAAGGGCGGCCGCGGGGACCTCGTTGGCCGCCATCATGGCGGCGAAGAAGCCGGCGGCAATGAATGTCGCGATGCGGCGGTCGCCGTCCAACCAGATCCGCACCAGGGCGTCCAGCAGCACTGCCGCGCAGGCCGCGGCGGGCAAGTGATTGGTAATCGTGATCGCGAACGTCGTGAGGAATGTGCCGAACACACACGAGGCCATGACGAGGATTCGCCCCCAGTCGGTTGTGCCCAGCCGCTCCACGAGCCGCGCCGTGAAGAGGAAGAACAGCAGCAGGCAAGTCCCGTTGATGGTGATCAGCATGAAGCGGCCGATTTCATAGGGGTGCGTGCCCAGCGTCCAGCCCGTTGCGTGGTAGATCAACCAGTACTCGGCGGCCATGAGAGTTGGCAACAGCGGCGGCTTGCTGGAGTAGTAGTGGCCGTCGTGCCAAACCATGTCGATGGTGTCCCAGCCGGGACGCATCTTCAACTTGTTGCCGACGAGCCTGGCATCGATCACACGATCGATGGCATAGGGAGCCTCGTGCACGCGCATCTCGGGCTCGACCAGGGCCCGCACCGTGCACCAACGGCTGCGATCGTTGCCGCTCAAGAATGGTCGCCAAAGGCCGCTGCGTATAGCCAAGTCGGTCTTAGCGTCGAGCAGGGCATAGTCGAGCCGCACGCCCGACAGGCCCTGCCGTTCGAGCTCCGACCGCCGAGCGGCCAGTTCCTTCTGGAACTTGGCGTCGGCGACGCGACGAAAATCGACCGCATCGACCGCCATAATGCGGCCGACTACCGCTCCCAGGCCAACGCAAATGAGAATACCGTAAATCGCGCGGCGCAACACCGCGTTGGAATCGACGGCGTTGGAATCGGCGGGCAACGGGATGTCCATGGCAATGGCTTCTTTTGGCGGTGCAGCGAAGGAACCGCGCGGCACAATGAAAACTACGGTTCGGGCGTGCGGTCGGAAATGGAATAGGGCTTCTGGTCGGGCTCGCGGTAGGCGATAAAAAGTTCCGCCAGGAAGCCCATCGACATGAATTGCGCCCCCAGCAGCATCAGGCCAATAGCATACAGCGGGGCGGGGCTCTCGTGCAGGACGACCGGCTGGTCGAAGCCCGGGATCCCTAATCGCGAGATGATCCAGGCCAGGGCCTTCCAGGTCGCCACCAGTGCGCCCAGTACGAAGCACGACAGGCCAATCGAGCCCAGCAAGTGTTGTGGCCGCTGGGAGTAGCCGGTAAGGAAAGTCACCGTGAGCAGGTCGAGAAAGCCCTTAAGGAAACGGGCGACGCCGTATTTGGACTGCCCGAATTTGCGGGTGCGGTGGTTGATGACAATCTCGCCGATGCGAAAGCCGCGGCCTGCCGCCAACACGGGAACGAAACGGTGGAGTTCGCCGTACAGCCGGACCTCGCCAAGCACTTCGCGGCGGTAGCACTTCATGCCGCAATTGTGGTCGTGCAGTTTTACGCCTGTCATCCGGCTGACCATGGCGTTGAAAATGCGCGAGGGCAAGACCTTGTGCCAGGGGTCGTGACGAACCTGCTTCCAGCCGCTGACGACATCGAGGTCATTCTCCAGGGCAGCCAGGAACCGCGGGATTTCGTGGGGATCGTCCTGGAGGTCGGCGTCCAGCGTCATGACCTTTTCACCGCAAGCCTGGGCGAAGCCCGCACTGAGGGCGGCCGCCTTGCCGAAGTTGCGACGGAAGCGAATACCCCGCACCTGCCGGTCAGCGGCGGCCAGTCGGCAGATAACTTCCCAGGACCGGTCGCGGGAACCATCGTCGACGAAAATCAAGTCGAGCGCATAGCCCTGGGCCATAGCCACCTCACAGATTTCGCGGTGCAGGGCCTCGAGGCTCTCGGCCTCGTTATACACAGGAATAACTATGGAAAGCATGTTCTTAGCCATCAAACGGCTTCACCCCCTTCACCCCCGGCCAACCGCGGCGGTGGCGACGATTGTGTCGCCAATTCGTTCGGAGACGAATCCACCTTCCGCATCCAGCCCGCTCCATACAGGATAATCGAAATCGCCACTTCCGCCATCAGCCAGGTGAAGCGCATGGCCGCCGCCACGATCAGGGCCACGGCGTCGCCGCCCACCAGGGGGCCAAGCAAGCCGGTGAAAACGGCCTCGCGGGCAAAGAGCCCTCCGGGAATCAGCGAGACGAACCCGATCACCACCGCCATCGCCACGATCGCTGTGTACAGCGACCAAGACTCCGCGAGGTCGGCGTCGAGGCCCAGTCCGCGAAGCATCGCCCAAAGGCTTGCACCCATGGCAAACCAACCGCAGGTCATGATGGCCCAGCCGCCGATGAGCGTGCGATAGTCGAAGCCAGCCAGCTTCCGGGCTATGGCAGGCGATCCTCGCCCCGCGCCCAGCATTCGCGCCAGCCGCGAAAAGACCGGCGGCAAGGTCGGCAGCCCGGCGACTATGGCCGTGCCGACGGCTGCGGCGATGAACGCCGGATTGCGCGAATACCAAGCGGCCAGCACGGGCACGGCGATCGAGGCGCCGACGGCCATCATCGTCAGCGTCTCCAAGAAGACGCTGGCCACGGCGATGCCCGTATCGACCCGATGGCTGCGGATCAGGCCGGTGCGGAGGACGATGACCATCGCCTTGCCGGGCACGTATTTTCCCAGGTGGCCGATGTAGTAGGCCCGCAAGGTCTCCAGCAGGCCGACATCCTGCCCCAAAGATCTCAGGGCCTGGAGCCAGAAGAGGCCTTCGGGCAGCAAGGCTACGAGATAAAGGCCGCCGGAGAGGGCCAGCCACCAGGCGTGCAACGTCCGTGGATGCTCGCGGAGTTGGTTCCACGACAGTACGAGCGTGCCGCGGACGAGCCAGAGCACGATCGCGATGATCAGGAGCTTGAGCGTCGCCATGATCCAGCGACGCGAGGCGGGGTTCAAAGGTGGGACTCCGGGGAGGGATAATCCCTTATTTTGACTCCTCGCAAGCCCGCTAGCAAGCCATGAAAGAAAGTGCTTGCGAGGGCAATTATTCCATGCTATGGTTGACGTGAAACCCACCCTTCCCTATGAGGATCTACAAAAATGGCCAAGAAAGTTGCCGCCGTGAAGAAGCCGGAAGTCCCCGCGCAATCGACCAAGTCTCAGTGTCTTGTCGAAGCCATTGTGACCGTCCGCAGTCTCCAGGACTTCATCAAGGACCGAGGCGGACTGGACGCGGCCCTGGGCACCGTGACCCGCGTGGGCGACCTGGTGGCCATGACCGGTGGATTTGCGGAACTCAAAGAGGCCCTGGAAATCGTCGGCCGCGAGGGTTCCTCCGCCGGAGCCGCCGAGTAAATAACCCGGCCTATGCGTAGAACGGAATTTGTTCCGATCGCTCAAAACGGAATAAATTCCGTTCTACGCAGGGACGTGTCACTCGTGAAGTCAGCTCAGCCACTTACCGAACCGGCAGCCGCTTGCTCCACCGCCTCGCGAATGGCTCGCAGGTTCGCCGGCGGAACCCGGTGCCCGTCAAACGTACAGCCCGGCGCAATCATGATGGGCCGTCCGGCCGCTTGATGAACGGCGTCGAGCACTTCACGCTGGACATCCGCCCGCGAGCCGCTGATGAGGGTCCCCAGGTTGTCGACGCCGCAACAGATCGCGGGGCCCAGCCATGGCGCGACTTCGGCGATTGACGGCCCGCCGATGCGATCGGCCCAACTCAAGACCTGCACGGGGTAATCTCCAAAGCGGCGAAAATCCAAGGGCTTGCCGCAGACGTGCAGGATGTTCAAGGTTCCGCCCGCCGCGCCCGCAAGGATCTTCAGGTCGCGGTCGCGAACCAGCCGATCGTAGACCCCTTGCCCGTTCTCGCGCCGTATCGACCCAGTCGTCGCGGACGGCAAGAAAAATGCCATCGGCCCCGGCGGCCAGGCAATTGCGGGCGAATTTGCTCAAGGTCTCCGTGATCGCATCAAGGGCCTTGATCAGGGCTTCGGGACTCTCGGCAAGGAACCGTGAAAGCTTGGCGTCGCGATCATCCGCGACGCGAGCACGTGTCGGCGGACCGTGGACATCGATATCCGAGGCCATCAGCCGCCGCAGCGTGCTCCACGAATTGAATAGCGTGGTCGACAACCGCAACTCGCCCGCGAAACGCCGCGAAAGGGCCTGCAGCACTTCCAGATGCCGGCCGAAGATGTCCTCGTCGCCGCGCATCGCGGAAAGACCATCCAGGGCGGCAACGTCGTCGATGATGCCGTCGGCACGGTGCGGCACTGGGTACCGCGCGTCGCACATCACCTTAAGGAAGTCGAGATCGTAGGTCTCGACATGGCGAACGTGGGCCTCAACCGCCTTCGGCCCCGACAAGACATCGGGGCCGAAGTGATACCAGAAGCAAAACGGTGGACGATCGGGCCGATTGCCCGCCAGGACAGCCGCAACGCGCTCGATCTTGTTCATTTATCGCCCAACTGTCCGCGGACGGAACTGAGTTCCTTGGAAAGCTCGTCGATCTGCTTCTTCAATTCGGCCTTGGACTCGGCCGAGGCATTCTTGCAGGCATCGGCTTTTTCCAGCCGCTGGAGTTCTGCGGAGAGACTCTTCAGCCGGCGAATCGCGAGCGCGACCTGCCCGTTGCTGCCGCCCCCGGGAGTTGGATGAACGCCAAGACCGGGCTGCCCCGGGATGGCCGGCATCGCCGGCAAGAGCGGCATGGCGGGGATTGCGCCGCCTTGAAACTGAAGGACGCCCCCTTGCAACTGCACGCCCCCGCCTGCCTGACCGCCGCCATACTTCTTGTAGAGCTCGTAGCCGGCCGGATGGTTCTTCTTCAAGTCGTCGGTGTCCTTGCCTTCATACTTCTTGGTGACTTCCTTGCCGTTGACCTTCTCCGTGGCCTCGATCTTGATTCCCTGGGCGGGATCTTCCTTGATTTTCACCGTCTTGCCATCCTCACTGGCCTCGATCTCCTTGACGCCGTTGACGTTCTTGACGCTCATGGTCCGCATGGCCGCGCCGCCGCCGATATTGAGTTGCCCGCCATTGATGATGATTTGGCCAAAGCCCATTCCCGGGCCCACGATACCGGGGGCATTTGTGCCGGGGTTGTTCTTGCCGTTCTTCTCGTCGAGGATCGATTTGGCCTTTCGGGCGGCGGCCGGGCTATCGCCCTCGGCCAAACGCTGCAAGGCTGCGGCGGCCGCTTTGCCCGTCGTTTCGTCAGAAGACTTCAGCAGCTTGCCTAG
Organism: uncultured Planctomycetia bacterium; assembly: GCA_963709175.1. Classification (GTDB taxonomy): domain Bacteria; phylum Planctomycetota; class Planctomycetia; order Pirellulales; family Thermoguttaceae; genus JANXQG01. The sequence continues at coordinate 490,602 of CAVPVK010000012.1, read as the reverse complement.
GACCGTCGCTGCCCGGCTGGAGACTTCAAGGTTGCCGGTTGCGGCGGCCTTCTCCAGGGCCGGGATAGCTGACTTTCCTCTGGCCGCCAGCTTGCCGCAGGCATCCTCGCGCTGGGCGAACTCGGCTGAGTCAAGCTGGGCAATCAGTTGGTCGATCGCCTCGGCTGATTCAGCCGCCTTCGACAACTGGGAAGCGGCCGCGGCGCCTTCCGTAACCGCAGCGGGTTCGGCCGCCGCCGCCGTTGCGGCCAAAAGGGCCGACGAAGCCCACAAGGCCAACGCGGCCGTTCCGGCCAGCAGACAATCTCTCCGCAGTAACATGATGGGGGCACTCCCGTGTGATAGGACTGGTATTTCTCTTGCAGGTTGCCGCAAAATCGGAAATCTTGCTTTTTTGGTCCGAATTTGCTCAGGAATCCATCTTACCCTTCCAATAGGTAAAACCAAATCGACCGCCGTAAGTTATTCTATCTTGTATGGCTTGATTGCGACACCCGTTTCCTGTAAGATTCGGGTCCCTCAGGGCAATCCTCAAGCTGTGGGCCGAGGACAGGCGGCATGCCCGTCAGCCCTATTTAGCCGCTTCCCGAAGAGAGCACCTTATGACCCATCCTTGGCACGACGTGACGCCCGGGCAGCACCTTCCGTCGCAATTTGCAGCCATTATTGAAATCCCGATGGGTGCGACGGTGAAATATGAACTTGACAAATTGACGGGGCTCCTCAAAGTCGATCGCATCCTCTACTCGGCGGTCTATTATCCTGCGAATTACGGGCTGATTCCCCAGACCCTGGCGGAAGATGGCGACCCGCTGGACGTCTTGGTGCTTTGCCAGGAACCGGTTGCCCCGCTGACTATCATGAATGCCAGGGCGATCGGGCTGATGACGATGCTGGACAGCGGCAAGCGGGACCACAAAATCGTCGCAGTTTGCGAGGACGACCCCGTATATGCGGTTTACGCGGAAGCTTCTGATTTGCCGCCGCCCTGGCTTAATATGCTACGGCGGTTCTTCCAGGACTATAAGGCCCTGGAAGGCAAGTCAGTCGAGGTAGATGATTTTCAACCGGCCGCGGCGGCACTTCCGGTCATCGAAGACGCCCTGCACGCCTACACGCTCCAGCGACGCCGGGGCTTTTACGGCAAGCTGGCGTGAGCAGCAAGGCGGGCATCGGCAGCTTCTCGTTTAACTCGGCGCGGCACCCGCGTGCGGGTCGGTGGCGACTGCGGCATCACTAGCTGCTCTTTCGCCGATGGCTCCGGGTTAAACGAGACCGTAGCGATCGCGGGCCGTAAATCTATCCTTCGCACGAGCATTTATGAATCCACTTCGGCCCGGAATCCGATTACCCTTCCTTCTGGCGGCGCTTGCCGCCGCGCTGCTTGGTTACGTGAACGTCCTGATACCGGCGGCGACAGACAGTGTGCCGACGGCGACAAAGTCAAAGCAGCCGACGGCTCCGCGTCCCGCCGCGGCGAAACAAGTCACGGTGGCACAGGTCACGCCGGGGCAGGGCATGCCGGCGTTCGACGCCATCATGAGCGCGGGGCTCAAGGCTCACGATATTCCCGGCGGGGCCTTGGCCATTGCCAAAGACGGCAAACTGGTGGTTGCCCGCGGATATGGCCTTGCCAACGTCAAGACGAAAGAACCGGTGACCGTGGACACGCTTTTCTCCGCGGCCAGCGTCAGCAAGACGATAACGGCTGTTGCCGTGCTCCGCCTAGTAGATCAAGGCAAGCTTTCCTTGAACGATCTGGTCTATCCGCTGCTGGGAAGGCCTCGGCCGCTGGGCAAGGCGACCCTCGATCCCCAGGTGGAGAAGATCGCCGTGCGGGACCTGCTTTTGCAGGCAGGGGGCTGGGACACGAAGCGCCACCACGACCTGCTTTTGCAGACGCGAAAAATCGCCCGCGCAACCGGAGAGAAACTCCCCTTGCCGGTGACATTGGTCGTGCGATATGGCCTTGGCCAGCCGCTGGACTTCCCGCCGGGCACGGAGATCCACTTTTCGAACTTTGGCTCCTTCCTCGCACGCGTGATCGCGGAGCGTCGTGCCCGGCAGCCTTATGAGACCTTCGTGCGGCAGCAGGTCCTGCAACCGATGGGCGTCAACGGCATGCGATTGGAACCGCTCGCGCCCGCTTATGCCGCCGGCGAGTCCCGCCGCTATGGCCCAAACGAGCGCGAGCTGCCCGGCGGGCGGGTCCCGATCGCGGCGCCGGCGGGGAGTTGGCTGGCCTCGATAGTCGACCTGGCTCGTTTTCTCACCGCCGTCAGCGGCAGCCGCAGCACGACGGTCCTAAGTTCGGCGGTGCGGCAACAAATGCTGGCCGTGCCCCCGCCGCCGTTGGGCCCCCGGCAAAGCGGTTCACACCCCGGCCTGGGCTGGGACTCCGTGCGGGAAGAGCCCCGCGGAATGCAGTTCTACAAAGGCGGCTCCGCAGCAGGCGTACGGACGCACATCGAGCATCGCGCCGATGGCGTCGACTGGGTACTGCTGCTGAATTCGGCCGGCGAGGCCCAGGGAGAGACGCCTGCGGCCACCGACTTGATCGACAAGATCCGCCAGGCCATCGACGCGACGAGCGAATGGCCCGACCGCGACCTCTTCCAGACGCCTCCGGCGGCCACCGGCGCGGCGCGCGGCCCCCGGTTCAGTCGTGTTGTAGGTCTCTCTTTTACCGGCAACTGCCTGGCAGGCTCAAGCCCCCGTGCACTGCTTCACGCCCACGCCCTCGGCATCCGCGCTGTCGGAGCGGACCATCTTCTGGTAAAGTGACCAGCCTACTACTTCGCTGGCATCGCAGGGATACTGGCTGACGGTGGTCCAGCCGCTGCTGGTGCGGTCGAGAATCACTTTGCACTTCGGCAGGATTTCCGCCCCGAGATTTTCCCCGCGGGTCGGATCGACCTTCTCCTTAAGCTTGGAATTCAAGCCGGCGAGCATTTTATTCTGGTCGATCTTTCCCTGTCGAAAAAGTTCCAGAATGCTGTTGGCGTCCTTCAATGCTACTTTGACGTTGTCGTCGATTTTAGCCTGGCCGTGGCCGTATCCGATCGCTTTGTTCTTTCGCGGCGGGCCGACGGTCACCACGACACGGTCGATCGGTTTCCATTGACCGCTGTCGTCCTGATATTCCTTCCACGTGCACTGCTTCGTGACGATGTCGACAGCCCGTTGGGCAGCCTCCTTTTCCAGTTCCGGACTGAGGAACAGCGACGACGAAGAGGCGGCTTGCACGCGGTTCTCGGCCGAATACTGCTTGACGAACTCCTTCAGCACTTCCTCCTTGTTCTTGACGACCTTCTGGCCTTCGACCAATTCCCACTTGATGGTGACGTGCCATTTCGCTTCCTGGATCTCATTGCCGTCCTTGGTCGTGGCGTGGGTTCGGCTGGTGCCAAATTCGTTGCCCCCTTGGTCGGGTGTGGCGCCGCCGGTGGCGACGCGGCGGGCTTGCTGCTCCAAGCCGGTCTGCGCTCCATGGCGGCCGGTGCCGTGCTTGTTTGCTTCCACCTTCAAGTCGCGGAACATCTCGGCGGCGTCAGGCATCGCCTCATCAAAGCCCTTGTCTTGCAGCAAGGAATCTGCCGACAAAGCGAGATCCGGATACTGACTGGCCAAGGACGGATGTTTCGTTTCAATCGCTTTCCGCAGAACTTCCTTCTCTTTGTCAATCACGACTTGCAGAGCCTCCTTGTCCTTTTGGACGGCCGCCTGCAGCTTCTTGAGATCTTCGCCGAGCGCTGCCGCTTTGTCGATGGCCTCGGCCCGCTCTTTTTTCCACTGTTCAAGTTCGGCAGCCAGATCGACCATGCGGGACTGCCGGTCTTCTTCCTTCATTTGACGCTGCTTGAGCGCCTCCAGGTTTTCGTCATAACCGGCGATATCTTCATCCAGACTCTCCCGTTTCTTGATCGCCTTGCGGATCTCGGCTTCGATCTTGGGACCTTCGGCAGCTTTTGCCAGGATTTCCTTGCGGGCCTTGTCGGTTTTGGATTTGAGCTCCTTGGCCCACGGTTCCGTGATGGTTTTCAAATCCTTGATGGTGCCCGACGCGGCTTTCACCTTCTTGACTTCCTCGTCCTGCCAATCCATGGCTTCTTTGCGATCGGCCATGGCCTGCGCGACGGAGGCGCTGTTTGGTGCTCGGCACCACAATGTCGTCGCCGTTTTTGACGGCGTCGTCGTTGTCTGCTTCAACCGTCGGATTGGCGATCGATTGGTTCGCGGAGAGTTTGCCCGGCTTTGTCGCCGGCCTGGCGGAGCTCACCGCGCTATCGACTTGGGCATTCCGCGATTCCTGTTCTTGGGCGAATTTCTGATAGGCGGCCTCGACTTCTTTGCTCACGGCGACCGGCGCGGACGGCGGCTTGCCGGCGGCAAGCTCCAGTTTTGACAGACTTTTGTCAAGCTTCATCAAGGGTTCGTAAGCCGTCAGAGGGTCTCCGTCTTTTCCCATCGCCTTGGTGAAGGCGTTGGCCGAGGCCAATAGTTCCTTCCTGGCGTCGGCCGATAGTTGCGACTCCATTTGCTTGGCGCGTTTCTTGAGTCCTTCCCATTGCTTCTGTAGGTCTGCCCGCGCTTTTGCCTCCAAATCTGTGCCGGTTTCTTGAACGGCCTCGTTCTGTTCTTCGCGAAGTTTATCGACCACGCGGACCTCCGGCGCGGCGGAACTGAACTTCGCCAACTCAAAGGCCTTGTCGATTTTCTTGGTATCCGCCGTGCCGAGGGCGAATTTGACTTCCAGATCGTTCTTGCCCGTGGCGACGCATTTCCCCTTCGCCTTTAGCCCGGCACTGTTCGCGGTGGCTTCGTCGACAACCGGTTGGGGAATCTCGCCGATCACTAGAAGCGGACCTACTTTTGTGGCGTACTTGAAATTCTCGAACAAAAGAAAGGGCATGACTTTCCCTCTCGCTTGCCGCAAGCCGTCGGCGAGAGATTTTTTGCATTTGTCGAGATCCTTCAGTTCACCAATGTTCTTGACGCCCATGATTTTAGCCCCGATACTGGGAAAGAAAGTGCTGTTTTCGCAGAGAAAGCTAGGAAGCAGTACAGCCCAAGGCCCCTTTTTCACATAGCTGCCGGTGGGAGATCACAACGCGCAGTCGTTGCGATGCGCAGGTCTGAGCCACGTCCGAGCCACAGGAACTTTATACTAGGGTACTTAGCCGTTCAAGCCCCATCCGCAATGCCTGCGCGAGGGAACGGTCCGGGGTCTCGCGGGGATCCTCCGGTCCGCTATTCGTAAACTGGTGTCCTCCAGGCATAAAACCTGGAGTCGGCCTAGGCGGGTTTCTGCCTTCGTCAAGACGGGCAACGGTGCAGGCGATAGTTGTGGCGCGCAGGTTGATTAGGCCGACACAAATTCGAAAAGTGACGGAAAAAATGAAAATAAGAAAATTTCGGCACATTAGGGCCAACAAAGGCTGGCCGGCGGCGATGCGGCGCTCGGGAACCAGAAACCGGTAACTTCGCCCCTGGAATTCCCCCAAAACCGAGTTCTAGCCGGTAATAAGATAAGGCCGCAAGACGGCCGAAGCGGTAATGAATTACCGCGCTCCGAATCGAAGGGTAGGTATAGTGGTCGTCCGACAGGAGCGGCTACAATTATTTACTCACTCACCCCGAAAATCCGCTATGCTAGAGAAGCGGAAATGGAAGATTTCTGATAGGAGATGAAATGCTCGGTGTCTCGTTGGATTACTCAACCTACCTCACACGCCTACAAGACGAACTCGCCCGGGTCGATCCGGCAGAGGTCGCCCACCTGACGGAACTACTCTATAACGCTTGGGAGACGGAGAATACCGTCTTTGTCGTCGGCAACGGAGGGTCGGCCTGCACGGCATCGCACCTCTGCGAAGACCTCGGCAAGGGCTGCCTCCGCCAGGAAGATCTCTGCGACGAATCGCGGCGGCGGCTGCGGGTCCTGAGCCTCACCGACAACGTCGGCTGGCTGACGGCCATCGGCAACGATTGCGGCTACGATCAGCTCTTCGTGCAGCAACTCATGAATTTCGGCCGCCCAGGCGACCTGCTGGTGGCCATCAGCGGGTCGGGCAACAGTCCCAACGTGCTCAAAGCGGTCGATTGGGCCAACCGCCATGGCCTGAAGACCTTCGGCATGACCGGTTACAGCGGCGGCAAGCTGCGGCAGATGGCCCACGCGGGCATTCACGTGCCCCTGGACGATATGGGCATGGTCGAAAGCGTGCACGTCTGCATGATCCACTGGATCGTCGACGACCTGCACGCCCGGGTCAATTCCACCGGCCGCCACGCGAAAGCAGTGTAGATGCCCCAGACCGCCATCATCATCGGCGCCGGTCCCGCGGGACTGACGGCCGCCTTCGAACTGCTCCAGCGGACCGACATCGTGCCCATCGTGCTCGAGGCCGAGGACTACGTCGGCGGCATATCGCGGACGGCCAACTACAAGGGCAACCGCATCGATATCGGCGGCCACCGCTTCTTTTCGAAGTCGGACCGCGTGATGGAGTGGTGGCTGGCGCGGATGCCGATGGAACGAGCCCAGCCGGGCCAGGGCCGCATCACCTACCAGGGGGCAAGCCGCGACGTGGCCGCGGGGCAAGGGCCCGATCCGGAAAAGTGCGACCAGGTAATGCTCCTGCGGCAGCGGAAGAGCCGCATCTACTTCCTCCGCAAGTTCTTCGACTACCCCATCGCCCTGAGCCTCGACACGATTCGCAAGCTCGGACTGCTGCGGATGACGAAGATCGGCTTCAGCTACCTCCGCGCCATGCTTTTCCCCTTCCGGCCAGAGAAAAACCTGGAGGAGTTTTTCATCAACCGTTTCGGGCGGGAGCTGTACCATACGTTCTTCCAGTCCTACACGGAGAAGGTCTGGGGCGAGCGCTGCTCGGCCATTAGCGCGGAGTGGGGGGCCCAGCGGATCAAGGGGCTTTCCATCCTGGGGGCCCTGAAGCATATCGCCGGCAAGCTCTTCCGCAGTGGCGGCGATATCGGCCAGAAGGGCACCGAGACCTCGCTCATCGAACAGTTCCTCTATCCCAAGCACGGGCCGGGACAGATGTGGGAGACCGTCGCCCGGCAAATCGCCCAGCGCGGCGGGCAGATCGTCCCGCATCAGCGGGTGAGCAAGATTCGCATCGCCGGCGACCGGCTGGCGGCTGTCGAGGCCGTCGATCCGCGGAACGGCCAAACGACCGTGTACCACGGCGACTGGTTCTTCTCGACCATGCCCGTCCAAGAGCTGGTGCGGGCGCTGGATGCGGAAGTTCCCGCCGCGGTGCGGGAGGTGAGCGAGGGCCTGATGTACCGCGACTTCATCACCATCGGCCTGTTGCTCAAGGAGCTGAAGGTCCGCGACGACTCGCCGTCGGGGCGGCAACTTATTCGCGATAACTGGATCTATATTCAGGAGCCCGACGTGCGGGTGGGGCGTCTGCAGGTCTTCAACAACTGGAGCCCCTACATGGTTGCCGACCGCACTAAGGTGTGGGTGGGGCTGGAGTACTTCTGCTATACCACGGACGACTTATGGAAGATGTCGGACCAGGAGTTGATCGAGCTGGGGAGCCGGGAAATGGAGAAGATCGGCATCATCGAGGGGTCTGCCGTATTGGACGCCACGGTGATCCGCATGCCCAAGACCTACCCGGCGTACTTCGGCACCTACGACCGTTTCGACGAGGTGCGGCGGTTCGTCGACCGCTACGAGAACCTCTACCTCCTGGGCCGCAACGGCATGCACCGCTACAATAACCAGGACCATTCCATGCTCACGGCCATGGTGGCGGTGGACAATATCGTCGCAGGCGTCTGCGACAAGTCAAACGTCTGGACCGTGAACACCGAGCAGGATTACCACGAGGCCAAGTAGGTCCCTCTTGCCGAGAGGGACTAACGCGTTCCCGGCCGCTGGCAAACTGTTACGTTTCCTTTGAATCGTCGTACATTAGGCCCTTCCGGCAGAAAGGACCTACGGATCGCAGAGTCCTGCAAGCCTATGCAACGCCAATTGCTGCGAATCCCCAGCCGCCGTACGATAGCGCTGCTGGTGCTGCTGGTCGTCCTCGGGGTGTTCCACGGCCTCGTCCTTCGTTTGCTGGCTTTGCCGCTGACGGCGGCCGAGGCGTCGCCGGCGTGCGACTACTACTGCATTCACGGCAGCGAGTGGGGCCCCGACGGCTACGAGGCTTTTGCTGCCGCCGCCGCCTGGCACGGCCAGGCTTCCGCCCGGAAAATCCTGGTGATCTTGCCGCACGACAGCCGAGCGGTGGAAATTGGCGCCTTGCCGTCGATGGAACAGATTTGCCGCGCTGAATTGGGCAAGCTTGGCATTCCTGCGGACGATATTTGCCCAGTTCCCGCCAACGGCCGCGATGATTGGGCCGACATCCACGCCCTTGCCGATTGGCTGAAGCATCGCCCCGATGCCACTGTTGGGCTGGCCTGCAGCTCGCTGGGCAGCGGCCGGCTGCGGTTCATTCTCAATAAGGTTCTCGGGCCGGCGGATTCCCCGCGAGTAAAGTTGGTGGCGTTGCCCGACCCAAGCTGCCGCCCCGACAATTGGTGGCGGAGTCGAAACGGCGTGAAGGCCTTCATGTTCTCTTGGCTGGACCTCTTCTATGCCTGGGCCAAAGGCGATGCCCCCCACCAGTTGCCGGCGGATGCGGCGACGTTCCAGCGGAGCGTGCGGGCTAGCATTGGGGAGGCGCCGTGAAGATCCGAGCCTTGTGTTGGCCGCTGGTAATCGCCGTTGCCGGAATCGTGATTCTGCTATTGGCCGTGAATCGGCGTACCCTGCCGTTGCTGGCACATTGGCTCGACGTGGGCGGGCCGCCGCAAAAGGCCGACGCCGTGGTGCTGCTCAACGGATCGTACGACACCCGACCGCTGGTGGCGGCGGCTCTGGTCCACGGGGGTTGGGCGCCAAAAGTCGTTCTGAGCACCGTCGCCGACCATCCATTGCAAGTCAGCGGCGCGGTTCCGTCGTCCTGGCAGATTGTCTTGAAAATGCTGGCGTATGGAGGCGTGTCGCGAGATCGCCTCGTCCTTCTCAACCACAAGGCAACAACGACGTTCGACGAGGCCACGGCCGTGGCCGAATACCTCAAGGACCATCCGGCCAGACGCTTGATGATCGTTACGGAGGGGCCGCATACGCGGCGATCGCGATGGATTTTTCGCCGCGTACTGGGCGATAACCCGGTTGAGATTACCATGATCTCCGTCCCGCCCGATGGGTTTGACAACGACGACTGGTGGCGAAGCGAGGCTGGCTTTCTCTTCGTGATGAGCGAGTATTTCAAGCTTTTTTACTACGGCGTCCGCTACGGATGGTTGGGTTACGAAATCGTCGCAGTGCTGGCCGTCGCGATAGGGCTCTGCGCATGGTACTTGTGGCGGCGGCAACGAATTGGCAGAAGCGTTTCTCCAGCCCCCAAGTGAGCCAGAGGGCACCAGATCTCGGAGCGAGCGCAGCCCCACCCATTGCCGCATTTGGCGGGGCTGCGTCGCTCCACGATCTGGTTCCACCCTGCGACTCACTACCTCCCCTACCGATGGGTGGGTGATATATCGGCATCGAGGAAGATGATGATATAATGGGGGGATACTGAAGGTATAGTCCAACGAGATGCGGTCATGGGAACACAAACACTGAACGTCCGTCTTGCGGCGATCTGCCTTGTCGTTATTGTGCTACTCAGTGGTGGGGTGTGCTTGCTCCACGCGATTCAAATTGATCGGCACGCCGATCGATGGAGAAGCCAGTCCGAAGCGGAAGAGGAGAAGGGCGACCTCAAAGAGGCGATCCGCCAGCAGGCCAACTATGTCCTCTACAGATCGACAGACCCCGAGGGGTTATTGCGACTAGGCTCGCTCTACGACAAGGCACACAGTCCGATCGCCGCCGTCGACGACTTCCAACAAGCCCTGCGCATCGCCGGAGACTCGATCTCGAAGGAGAAACTGCATGAGGTGCGGCTCAAGCTGGTCCAGAATGCCCTGCTCGCGGCTGGATCGCCGGATGCCCAGCGTCGCGTGGCCATGCAAGAGATGGCGGACGCCCACCTCACGGAGTTGATCCAGGAAAGCCCGGATGACCCGGAACTACTGGAGCTGAGGGTGAAACTGCTACTGGGCAAACAGGAATATGACAAGGCCTGCGAGGTATGCAACCAGATCCTCAAGAAGTCGCCCGACCGGCTCAACACCTACGAGATGGAGGCGTCGATTTTGCGGAAATGGCTGGGACGCAAAGAGGACGCCGACAAACTGATGAACAAGATGGTCGAGAAGAATCCCAAGTCCGTGGGGGCTTCGGAAAAATACGCGATTTATCTGCTGGGGAAGAACAGCTACGATGCGGCCCTGGCAGAGGTCAAACGCCTTCTCGAGTTGTCGCCGGAAAACTCCAGGGGATTGTGGATCGCCGGTCACTGCTACCTGGTGAAGGGCAACTATAAGACGGCGGAAGATTACGCCAAGCGCGGAATCAAGGCCGACAAGACGAGCTATCAAAACTACAAACTGATGGCCGACATCGAAGGCCGGCTCGGTAATCACGGCGAAGTGTTTGCCGTCTTGCTGCGGGGGTTGGAGAACGTGAAGGGGACGGACAACGGCTATGGTTACGGGGAGTTGTTGGCAAACCTGATCGGCATCGAGTTGAGCGAGGGGAGCAAAGCAAAGGGAGGACGCCGAGAAGCGCATCGAGGAACTGCGGCAGCTCCGCGTGCAAGTCGGTGTGCAAGGAATTCCCTGGTTTGCGCCAAAGGCGGAGTTTTTCGCAGCGGAAGTGGCGGCCAGCAAGGGAAACCTCTCGGCAGCCGAGGCCAGCCTTGTGGCACTGATCCCCAGGCTGCACGACGACTCCCAGACCCAGAAACTGGCTTATTTGTGCCTCGCCCAATGCTACCGTCAATCGGGCAATCCGGAGCAGCAACTCGTCGCCTACAAAGAGGCGCTGAAGATCGATCCTTTCCTGCCTACGGCAAGGCAGGGACTTGCAGAGTATTATCTCAGCCATCAGAAATACGCCGAGGCCCAAGAGCAGTTCCGCATGATGGCCACGGGTCCCGCCCCGTCGCTGGATGCGGCCCTCAACCTGGCGCGGACCGGAATCATGATGCGGCTCAGCGAAGACCGCGAGCAGCGCGACTGGCGGCCGATCGACGAGTTGCTCGCGCAGATCGTGCACCAGCAGTCGCGAACGCCCAGCGTCGCCGTGCTCGAGGCGGAGGTGCTCCTGGCGAAGGATCTGCCCAAGGATGCCGAAACGTTGCTCAAAGAGTGCGCGGCGAAGTATCCTCATAGTGCGCCGATCTGGCTGGCCTTGATCAACCTCTCCATGTACGAGGCCGAAAAAGAGCCCGACGCAGCCCAGAAGGAGGACAAATGGAAGCAGGCCGCGGCTTACATCGCCGACGCCGGCAAGAACGAGAACCTGGGCGATGTCGTCGTCGTCCGCGAGGTCCGCGGAAGTTATTCCGTCCGTCACAAGGACCCGCAGGTGGCGGCGGTCCTCAAGGCGCTGGGCGAGAACTTGGGGGCCAATTTCAACGATGACGCCAAGGCCCACCTCTGGGCAAACCTTACCTCCTTGTGCATCCAGGCAAATGACCTCGACCTGGCCCGCTCCTACTGCCGCCGCGTCGCCGAAACGGACCCCACAAATATTCACAATCGCTACCTGTTCTGCGAGTTGGACCTCCGCGCCTATGAAAAACAACAGGCGGTGGACGGCAAGGAGCTCGACCAGTGGGTGGACGAGATCGAGCGAATCAGCGGCCGCGGACAACCATACTGGCTTTACGCCAAGGCCATTCGCACCCTCGTGGAGTCAAACAAGAAAGATCCGAAACTGCTCCTTGAGGCTCGCGGTTACTTGAAAGATGTCATGGAGATGCGCAGCGATTGGGCGGCCCCGGCGGTCCTGGCGGGCAAGATCTGCGAATTGCAGGACGAGCCCGACCAGGCCCTCGATTTTTACACCCGCGCCATCTATCACCTGGGAGAGCGCGACGGCGAAGTGATTCGTAGCACCGTGCAACTCCTCGTGCCGCGAGGCCGTATCGATGAAGCCAAGCAGTTGTTCGACTACCTGGAGAAGAAAAAGAGTCCGCTGCTGGGCGAGATGCACGAGCAGCACGATTGGGTGGAGGCATTTCGCAGCGACCCCGCGGTGGCGGAGAAGGTCATCGCGGACTCGGTTGCCGCCGACAGCAAGGAGTACAAGGACTTCCTCCGCCAGGGCCAGATGTACGAAGTGCTCGTCCAGCGACTGAGGCTGAAGGCCCAGAAAGAAGGCCGCGAATGGCCCCGCGACAGCGATATGATCCGCGTCGGGCAAAAGGGCATCAACGCCTTAATGAAGGCCAATTCTATCAATCCCAAGGCCGATGAGGTCTGGATCGCCATGGTGCGGCTCCTGGTCGAGGTCGGGCAACCCGACAAGGCTCCAGGCCTGGTAGAGAGGGCCGAGCGGTCGCTGAGCGGAGAGCAGGCCGCAATTACGCTGGCGACATGCTATGAAATGTTGCAGCAAACGGAAAAAGCCCAGGCCAAGTACGAGGCAGCGGCCAAGGCCTCGCCGAAAAACAGCCGCGTCCTGCGGCAGGTGGCGGCCTTCTATCTTCGCGCTAAGAAGAACGGCGAGGCCGAGCCCTTGCTCCATCAGATCATCGCCCTGGAAACGCCGGAAACGATCACCGACTCCTGCTGGGCCCGCCGCAACCTGGCCATCGTCCTCCAGAGCCACGGAGACTTCGAGCATTTCCTCCAGGGCATGGCCTTGATTGAGGAAAACCTGCGCAGCAAGGCATCCTCGCTGGAAGACAAGCATGCTCGCGTGCGCTTCCTGGTCGCCGATCCCCGCAGGGAGAAGCTCGGCGAGGCGATCCAGGCCATGGAGGAGGTTGTCAAGGACGCCAACGCCACGCCCGACGACTACTTCTCTCTGGCCAAGCTCTACCTGAAGAAGGACGACTGGACCAAGTACCGCGAGCAAATGCACAACGTGCTGGGGACCCGCAGGGCGCGCAGCCGGCCTACCTGGTCTACTTTATCAACTCGCTGCTGGAGCGGAAAGAGCTGGACGAGGCCGACAACTGGCTCACCACGCTGGAGAAGTTCGCCCCTAACAATTTTGAGGCTGTGCGGTTGCGGGCCGAGTATCTCTTCCTCCGTGGCAGACAGGACGAGGCCGGCGACCTGGCAATGGCTTTCCTGGAGAATTCCAACGCCCTGCCCAAAGACCGCGGGCAACAACTGGCCCTAGTGGCCCAACTCATGGAGGGCCTCGCAAACCGGCTCAAGGCGGCCGGCGATCAAGTCCGCGCCAGCAAGTTTATGGAGAAGGCCGAGACACTCTTTGGTTTGCAGCGGAGCAAGAGCATCTCCACCGTGGGTGACATTATCTACGCGGCCTACCTGGCCCGGGAGAAGCGCGTTCGCGATTGCCTCGATGTCCTGGAGTTGTGCGCGGGCAGTTACCCGGCTGAAGACCTGCAGGCCCCGGCAATGCTCCTCGTCCATGCGGGGACGGCGGACGCCGCCCAGTACGATCGACTGGAGAAGATCCTGCTCAAGGCCTGCCAGGCCTCCAACCACCCCTGGGTGTTGCTGCCTGTTCTTGCCGAACTGCATGGCCAGCAGGGGCAATACGACAAGTCCATCGCCGACTATCGCGGGGTCCTCGCCAAGAACCCGCGGAGTTACCTGCTTATGAACAACCTCGCCGTGACCCTGGCGCGGTCGGGCCAGAACCTCGACGAGGCGCTCGGCCTGGCCAACGACGCTCTGAAGATCAGCGGGCCGATGGCTGACGTGCTCGATTCCCGGGCGATCGTTTACATCGCCCGCAAGGAGTACGATAAGGCATTGGAAGACCTGGCGGCGGCCGTGCAGGACGACAAGGGCAGCCCGGAGAAACGCTTTCACCAGGCCTGGGCCTACTCGCTGGCGGGTAAGAAGACGGAGGCTTCAGAGGCCTTCGCTGCCGCGGACAAGATCGGCCTCGATGCCAAGAAACTCGACCCCCGGGAAGTCCTCGTCTACAAGCGTCTCAGGGATGAGCTGTAGATTTGTCCTTGTTGCTCGCCAACTGGCTAGCGACGCGCAGGGCCTCGATCATGCTGTTGGTCTCGGCAAGCCGCTTCCAGGCGATGTCGAAGGCCGTGCCGTGGGCGACGCTGGTGCGAATGATCGGCAGACCGAGCGTCACATTGACGGCCTGGTGCATGCCCAACAGTTTCAGGGCGATGTGCCCCTGGTCGTGGTACATGGCGACGACGGCATCGAACTCGCCGTCCCGGGCACGGACCATGAGCGTGTCGGTGGATAGCGGACCCGTGAGATTCAATCCCAATTCCCGTCCCCGTCGGACGGCTGGTGCGATGATCGTGCGTTCCTCGTCGCCGAATAAACCGCCCTCGCCGGCATGCGGGTTCAGGCGCACAAACGGCAATACGCGGCGGCCCGCCCGTTAGCCGCTCCATGAAATCATGCGCCAATTCGCGCCTTGGCGAGCACGGCATCCTCATTCAATTGGCAAAAGACGTTGCGCAGGGCGGTATGCAGCGTGACATGGACCACGGCCAGTCCGGTGGGCGATTGCAGCACGTCGTCCGGGCCCAGATAGAGCATCATGGCGAAGTTCTCGACGCCGCAAAGGCTGGCCAGCAATTCCGTATGGCCGGGAAAAATGTGTCCGGCCTGCTGGAGAGCCTCTTTTTGCAGCGGGGCCGTGGTGATCGCATCGACTTGTCCGCCGAGGGCCAGCCGAGCGGCTGTGACGACGGCATCATAAGCGGCCTGGCCAGCCCGGGCGTCGAGCCTTCCGGGGCCGACGTCCAGCACGTCGTCGCTCCCGCAGGCCAGGCAGGGAATGACACCGTCGGAAGGCTCGGCCTCGTCCGGCGCGACGATTTCCTGCACGTGCAAATCGGTCTGCCAAAGCTCGACGGCGCGGCGAAGCACCCCAGGGTGCCCCACGACCAGCGGCCGGCACCACTCGTGAATGACGGTTTCGGTCCATGCCCCGACGATGATCTCCGGGCCGATGCCCGCCGGGTCGCCCAAGGTAACTGCGATCAGAGGTTTCGCACTCATATAGGCATTCTACGCGGCGACCGCGAATTGCTGAAGGGCCCTTGTGTTGGGCATGAAATATAGTTTAATCAACGGAGTGTGGTCCGCGGTTGCGGGTGCCGTACCCGGGCTCAAGGACCGAAGCTCAAAGACCTCTCCCATGCGAGCCTGCCTCCAACGCGTCACTCGGGCCCAGGTTACCGTCGCCGGGGAAGTCTGCGGCAAGATCGAGCGGGGTCTGCTGATTCTCTTGGGAGTAGTGCAGGGCGACGAAGATGCCGACGCCCGCGAGCTGGCACGAAAGATCGTCTCCCTGCGGGTCTTCGACGACGCCCAAGGAAAGATGAACCTGTCGGTGGCGGACGTGGGCGGCGCCGTGCTGGTCGTCAGTCAATTTACGTTGGCGGGCGATTGCCGCAAGGGGCGGCGACCCTCGTTCGACGCCGCCGCCGGTCCCGAGATTGCCGAGCGGCTGTATGAGGTGTTCGTCCGCGCCGTGGGCGAGCAGGGGATTGCGGCGTCGACCGGGCGATTCCGCGCCCATATGCTGGTCGAGTTGGTGAACGACGGCCCGGTGACGTTTGTGGTGGATTCGTAATGGGACAAGCTCGCTTCTAGCGATGCCGGCCCACCGATTGCCGCGTTTGGTGGGCCTGCGTTCGCTACCCGATCTTGTCCCGTTACGGCGCGGTTATTCATATTGCAGCGCGATCAGCAGATCGAGCTTTGCCGCGCGCTGTGCCGGCAGCACCGAGGCCAGCAGCACAAGCGCCATCGCCGCCGCGAAACAGCCGACGAACAAGAGCGGGTGCAGGATGAAGGGCACCGGATAGCCCAACAACGTCACCATGCTTAGGCTGATGACGTAGGAGGTAATGGCGCCGGAGACCATTCCCAGCAGCACGCCGATCAGGCCGATGATTCCGGCCTGGGAAAGCACCATCTTGCGGACCTGGCGGCGAGTCATGGCCACCACGCGCAAGAGGGCCAACTCCCGGGTTTGCTCGAGCACGTTCATGCTCAACGTATTGGCCACCCCCAGCGCCGCCACGACGAAGCCAAGAACGAGGATACCCCAAAGGCCGCCCACGAGCCCCGCCAGCACGGCATCGAGCTTGCGGCTGAGCTCGGCCAGCGATTGCAGCAACAGGCCGCGCGGCTGGGCGATCTTCACCAAGGCGGCGTGAACCTCGGTCAGGGCATCGGGCGAGGCCTGGATCAGCAGCGCGTCGACGCCGCGCACGTCGAACTCCTTTTCGGCCAGCGGCAGACGCATATAGACCACGTATCCGCCCACGAGGTAATCGATCGCCAGACCGGCAATGCGGAACTGTCGCGTCCCTTGGCGGGTCTCCACGGCGATTTCATCGCCCACCTTCAGCCCCGCGTAATGCGCCAGCACCGAGCCGATCACCACATCGCCCTCCTGCAACCGCCGCCGCACTTCGAGAGAATCGCCGCCATAGAGGTCCAAGGGCAGGGTGTGGGCGGTGAAGTCCCGGGCGACGACATAGACCGCGTGGTTGGCCGCCTTGGCCGTAAGGAAGCGGATCGCGCCGACGTGCGTCACGCCTGGGATTCTCTCGACCTCTTCCCGCAGGTCCAAAGGCAACTCGATCGTTTCTCCAGTGGACGGATCGGGCGCCGCGCCGCGGAGCACGAAATCGGCGAGCATCGTCTGCCGGTACCACTCGTGCACGTCGTTGACGTTGTTGATGATCGTTGTTCCCTCGCCGATGCCCAGGCTTACGGCCAGGTAGAGGACTCCCATGGTCAGGGCCGTGCGCACGGGCCGGCGGCCCATTTGCCGCTGCGCCAACCGCCCCTCCAGCCTCAGCAGGGGCGCCAGCAACCAGCCCGCCGCCGCGCCCAGCGGCCCCGCAAGCCAGGGAATGAGCAGTACGATCGAGGCCATGGCAACCACGGCCAAGGGTGCGACTGCGGCGGGAGGCAGCCAGCCGCACAGTCCGATCACCAGCAGACCGCCGCTGAGCGCCACCAGCGCCGCGCCGCTTGCGGTCAGCCAGCGAGGTACTTTTCCCTTGGCGTGCGCCACCGGCGGCTGCATAGCCTCCAGGGGTGAGACCGTCGCCGCTCGCAGGGCCGGAAAGCAGGCGGCGATCATCGCCACTGTCGGACCGAGCGCGGCGGCCGGCAGGAACGACAACGGGCTGAAAGCGATGGGCGGCGGAGAAGATGTGTACAGCCCGATAACGCCGCGCATCAGCACATAGCCTCCGCCGGCGCCGAGCAGGCATCCCAGGGCAGTCCCCAGGATTCCCAGAACCAGGGCCTCGACGAGAAACATCCGCACGACTTGTCCCCGCGTGGCCCCCACCGCGCGGAGGATCGCCAGTTGCCGCCGCCGTTCGCTGACGTTCATCAAGAACGTATTGATTATAATGATGGCAGCCAGAGCCAAGGCGAAATCGCTGGCGAAATGCAACCCTTGCTGGATGCCCACCAGCGACTCGTTGGCCAGTTGGGTCCGCGAGGCGGGCGAATGAACTTCCAGCCCGGCGGGCAGGACCTGCTTCACCGCCGCGGTGACGGCCGCCTCGTCGGCGCCGGGCCTCAGGACCAGGTCGATGGTATTGATCTTGCCGGCGATCGTGAAGTAGCGCTCAGCCAGTCCCAAGGGAAGCAGCAGCAGACCGCCTTGGTTGAAACCGGCCGCGCCGCTGGGGGCCAGCAGTCCCACGACCTTGACGATCTTCAGCGGCGGCCAGCCCCGGGAGGCCATGACTTTGATGTCGTCGCCGACGCGAATGCCGGCGCCTTGGGCAAAGCCTATTTCAAGGAGGGCCCCATGGTCGTTGGCACTCGTGAAATTGCGACCCTCGCGGACCTGGAACGGCCGCACCCCGTCCTCCGCGCTCGGATCGATGCCCATCGTGAGCAACGTCAGCCGCTTCTGCTCGAAGTAGACGACCGTGAGCCGTTGCAGGCTCGGCACGGCGGCTTGCACTCCCGGAACTTCCTGCAACCGGGCAGCCAACGACGCGTCGAAGACGCCTTGTCCCACGGCTGTAATTTGCAGCGCCGCTCGCCCGGCGAGCTCCTCGTACATCCGCCGGTAGGCATCCTGGGTGGTTGCGGTGCCCAGCGACACGGCCACGATAGCCGCAATGGCGATGGCGATGCTCAGCAGAGTGAGCAAGGCGCGGTTTGGACGGTACTTGACCTCTCGAAGCGAAATCTTGCTTAGGAACATGGCGGCCGGAGTTGGGTTGGGTTTCACCGTTATTCTTGCAGGGAGGTCAACCGCTGAACAGGGCCCGCACTTGCCATCCCGCAGAGACGGCTGTAGCATTGGTTGGAATCGCCCCCCATAGGATCGTTTATGCCCGAGAGTACGGTAATTCTGGAAACTGACGGCCTCACCCGCCGTTTTGACGACAAGACGGCGGTTGACGCAATGACGCTGTCGGTCGGGCAAGGCGAAATTTTCGCACTTCTGGGGCCCAACGGCGCAGGCAAGAGCACCACGATCAAGATGCTTACCACGTTGTTGCCGCCTACGTCGGGTGCCGCGCGAGTGGCAGGCTTCGACATCGTTCGCCAGGCTGCAGAGGTCCGCCGCCAGATCGGCTACGTGCCGCAACTGCTTTCCGCCGACGGCAGCTTGACGGGCTACGAGAACCTCTCGATCTTCGCCAAGCTCTACGACATTCCCCGCCGCCAGCGCCGCGAGCGCATCCACGAGGCCCTGGATTTCATGGGGCTGACGGACAGCGCCAATCGGCTCGTCCAGCAGTATTCGGGCGGAATGATCCGGCGGCTGGAGATCGCGCAGTCGATGCTCCACCGGCCGAAGCTGCTGTTCCTCGACGAACCCACCGGAGGACTCGACCCGCTCGCCCGGCAGGCGGTTTGGGAACGCATCGCCCAGTTGCGAGACGAGGACCGCATGACGATCTTTTTCACCACGCATTTTATGGAAGAGGCCGACGCCTGGTGCGACCGACTGGCCATCATGAACCACGGCAAGGTCGCAGCGCTCGGGCTGTCCGCCGAGTTGAAGCTGGCCTTAGGGCAGGCTGAGGCGACGCTGGACGACGTGTTCATTCATTTTGCGGGCGAAGCCCTTGAATCGGGAGGCAGTTATCGTGAAACCGCGAGAGGCCGGCGGACCGCCCAGCGGCTTGGGTAGAACGGTATCGCCGGGCAGCGGCCTGGCGGACGCATGGAGTTTCGCGCAAGACCGTGGCGATTGTCGAGATGGAGATGTGGAAACTTCGCCACGATCCCACGGAGATCGTCACCCGCGCCGTGCAGCCCGCCCTATGGCTATTGATTTTCGGGAAGGTCTTCACCCGCGTGCGGGCGATTCCCTCGGGCGGACTCCCCTACCTGGACTTCATGGCTCCCGGCATCCTGGCGCAGAGCGTGCTGTTCATCGCCATCTTTTACGGCATTGCCACGATTTGGGAGCGTGACTTGGGCATCCTCCATAAGTTCCTGGCCAGCCCCACGCCGCGGACGGCGCTTGTGCTAGGCAAGGCCCTCTCGGCTGGCGTCCGTGGCATTTCCCAGGCCGTGATCGTCTACCTACTGGCGCTGCTTCTAAGAGTGGATCTCAAGTGGCAGCCGATAGCCCTTTTGGGAGTGGTAGCCGCTGTGCTTCTGGGCGCGGCGTTCTTCTCCACCTTGTCGCTCTTGGTCGCCTGCCTGGTCAAGACCCGCGAGCGCTTCATGGGCATTGGCCAGGTGCTGACGATGCCGCTTTTCTTCGCCAGCAACGCCATTTATCCGGTCTCGTTGATGCCCGACTGGCTGCAGATGATCGCGCGGATCAACCCCTTGACCTACGAAGTCGACGCCTTGCGGGCCTTGATGCTCGCGCAGGGCAGCAGTGATAACGGATTGGGACTTGATTTCGGGATTTTGGCGGGCGCGACAGCATTGCTCGTAGTGTTGGCCGCCCGGCTTTATCCGGCGGTGGTGCGGTGATGTGGATCGAAGGACCGCGCGCGAAATCACCGTGAACGTCGGCGTCGATCGCGGACATCTCGCCGTGAGCGGCGTGGTAATCGACTTCCATCCCAAAACTCTCCACCGGGAGAGGGGTGGCGGCTAAGGGCTTTTCGTGCGGTCGTGCGAAGGCTTTGGAGACAGACTTCACGCGAGCGCCTTCAACGCCTGTTGCTCGCTGCCGAGGATCTCGAAGAGCTGGCCAAGCTTCGTGGCATTGAAGACGTCCATGATCTCGGGCCCCACCTGGCAGAGCTTGAGGACGCCTCGTTTAACGGCCATCTTCTTCCGCAACATGAGCAGGATGCCGAGCATGGCGCTGGACAGCCCCACCACCCCCGCGAAATTCAAGAGCAGTTGCTGGCAGTCGGGCCGTTCCGAAACGTGGAACAACTCGTCGCCGAACTTCTTGACCGTTACCTCGTCGAGGATGCGATGCTCGCCGAAACGGATGATGATCACGCCCCCCTGCTTGCGCAGTCCCAGGAAGTGACACGACGCGCGGCTACTGCCCTCCGGTCCGACGTTCTCGTCGGGCACGGGAAACGTCCATTCCAAAAGCGGCGTGTTGCAGCGCGGGCAGTCCGCATGGCCCAAGGAGACAATTTCGCAACACCGGGGACAAACCCGCTTGCGCTTAAGCAGGGCGGAGGCGGACGGATTGACGCCGGCCTGCTTGTGCGGCTCCGGTTTTTTCAGGTCTTCGGTGTGCGGCGCGGGATGATGCCCTGGCGACGGATCGTCGGCCAAAGGGGCGCGATGCACGGCCCGCGGCGGCCCCAAAATGGCCAGCAGGTCATCCTCGGAAACGCCTTGGGGTTCCGGCTGGGGAACGACAATGCGGGCGTTGCAGTGCGGGCAGAGGCCCGTTTTCCCCGCAAACTCGTTCTTGACCTGCAGGGGGTGCCCGTTCGGGCAGGTGACCTTAATCGACATACTCCACCTCGTCCAGGGAAAACCCGCAAGGTAGGCCCATTGCCTGACTATTCGATCTGCCGCCAACACCCAGTAACCTCCGTAGCATAGCAAATACAAGGAAAAATGTCAAGATTTAGTTCATTATTTGCGATTGGTATCCAGCACACTCCGTATGCCGCCGCGCACCAGCACACGGAGTGTGCCTAATACGTTGGGCGGCCCTTGTTTCGTCGGAAAGAAAGCCTTAGCCTTACGAGAAACCGCATCATTCCTGCCGGAGGCGAACGACGCACTATGACCGCACCGCGACGCATGGTGATCCTGGTCGACGGATACACCGACACTTCCACTGCCAAGACTGCCATCTGCGTTATTCGCTACCGTAGCGAGGAGGTGGTGGCCGTACTCGATTGCGGCGCAGCCGGCACGACCAGCGGGCAACTCTTGGGCGTGGGGGGCGACATCCCCGTCGTCGCCTCCCTGGCCGACGCCCCGCCGGCCAATACCCTCTTGCTCGGCATCGCTCCGCCGGGTGGAAAGATTCCCGCGCATTGGCGGCGGATCGTTCTGGAGGCCATCGGTCGCGGCATGACGGTCGTCTCCGGCCTGCACGACTTCCTCGCTGACGATGCGGAGTTTGCCCAGGCGGCTGTCCGCCATGGAGCAGAACTCGTCGACCTACGCCGCAGCGACGAGCACGACGTCAGCAACCGCCGCGGCATTCGCCCCGAGTGCCTCCGCATCCAGACCATCGCCAACGATTGCAGCAGTGGCAAGATGGTCGCCGCCGTCGAGGTCGCCCGCGGTCTGCAAGCGGCGGGCGTGGATGCGGCCTTCGTGGCCACGGGCCAGACCGGCATGCTCGTGGCGGGCAGCGGCTGCGCTATCGACCGCGTCATCTCCGACTTCGTCGCCGGCGCGGTCGAGAAACTCGTGCTGTCCCATCAGCATCACGAGGCAATCGTGGTGGAAGGGCAGGGGAGTCTCTTCCATCCCCGCTATTCCGGCGTGACCCTCAGCCTGCTCCACGGTACGATGCCGCACGGCCTGATCGCCTGTTACGAGATGGGCCGCCGCTTCGTCAACGGCATGGCCGACGTGGCCTTGCCGCCGCTGGCCAAGGTCATCGAGTTCTACGAGGCGGCGGCCCGAATCATGCATCCCTGCCGCGTGATTGGCATCGCCGTCAACGGCGTGAGGTACTCCGACGCGGAAGTCCTGGCCGAGTGCGCCCGCGTGGAGGACGAGTTCCAATTGCCGGCCTGCGACGTCATCCGCCACGGGCCGGGCATACTCGTGGAGGCGGTGCGGGAGATCTCGATCGGCGGAACATGACCGACGAGGCGGTTTACACTTACTGGAACGCCTGCTCCTGCAAGCACAGAGTTCCAACGACGCCGATGCCCGCACCTACTCGCACGGCGTTTTCCTGTACGAGCCGCATGCGGACGACGAAACGGGTAGTAAAACTACTTGACCCGCCACTCCAAAATCCCGCCCGAGCAATCCGGTTGCAATTCGACGTCCAAACGCAGGCCCCGCGTCGTGACCGGCTCGAAGGAGACAGTATTGAACCGGTCCTTGGCGACCCCATAAGGGCCGGCCGCGGTCACGGGCTTCCACTGGCTGCCGTCGCGATATAGCACCGCGCCAGCTCTTGGGCACGCGGCAACCACCCCCGCCCGTGTCGTCGAACCAGTAGACCTCGACCCGCGAGATCTTCTTGGGCTGGTCGAAGCCGTACTGCACCCATTCCCGCGTGCCACGATGGTCCCACCATGTGAATCGCGGAATGCTCCCGTCGTTGGAATTGGCCGGGGCCACGCCGTCGCAAAGCGCCGTCACGGTGTCCGATTCGAAGCAGTGTGATGCGGTGGGATGGTAAGGCAGCGCCGCGGGCTGGGCTGCCCACTCGTGGGCATCTGCACCCTCGCCGATGACCGGGAACGACGCGATCCTCAGCCGGGCCGCGCCCATGGGAACCAGCGTTACGGTTTCTTCCGGCTCGGATGATTTCACCGGGCTGGGCTGCAGTTTGCCTACCAGGCCAAGGTAATCGGCCTGCCACGCGGGAATCCGCCTGGCCTTGGTCCGCAGTTCCAGCGGCGTCCCTTCCTGCGTGAACGGCATGTCCGACGCCGGCCATGATCGCCTCACCACTTCGAATGCCGCGGCGGGATTCCTATCCTCCAACACCAGGCCGTAGTTCCACGGCGTTGTGGGGAAGATCTCCCAGGCCGGCCACTTGTCCGTACCGTCGCTGCGGACGTACTTTTCACCGATCTGGAGCGAGTAGGTCAGCGGGCCGCGATCGACCGACACGCTGTTCTGGTTCGTCGTCCAAGTGCGAATCTTCACTTCCTGGCGCAACGTCAAATCGACCACGTCGCCATCCTGCCACTGTCGTTCCAGCAACACAAAGCTCCGCGGCCTGGTCGCCGCATTGATCGGCTGGCCGTTCACCCGAACTTCCACCTTTTCGCACCAGCCCGGCACGCGGAGATAGAGCGGGAAGGCAACCTGCTCGGGCACGGTGACGCCCAAGTGTATCCGCCCGGAAAAGGGATAATGGGTCTCCTCGCGAACGGTGACTTCGGTGCCCTTGGCCCCCACCTTGGCCTTGACCTCGCTGGCGGAGTACAGCACGGCCGCCAGGCCGTCGTCCGGCGTGGCGAACCAGAGGTGCTCGGCGAAATAGGGCCAACCCTGGCCTGCATTGTGCTGGCAGCAACGGTGGTCGTAAGGATTCATGCAGAGCATAGGACCGCCGTTTTGCAGGCCCGGGCTCTTGCTCTTGCGGTCCGAGACGACCATGTTGGGCGAGGTCAAATAGCGGAGGGCCTTCATGTCCGCGAGCATCGAGGCGGGCAGCGAGTTGAAGGCCACGTCCTCGCAACGGTCGGCCCAGAGCATGTCGCCGGTGAGCCAGGCGAGACGCTCGGTGGAGGCCATCATCTCGACCATACCGCAGGTCTCGATCGCCTGGCGGGGATCGCTGTAGCCGGGGCGGCAGTTCTCGTCGCCGCCGAACATGCCGCCGGGCACCTGGCCGTACAGGCGGCGGATCTTGTCGTAGTTGCGGTACGACGCCTGCAGGTGCCGAGCTTCCTTGGTTTGCAGCCAGAAAGTCGTCGGCTCGCCGAAGGCCTGGCTCATGTTGACGTTGTGCCAGTCGATGACGTCTCGCGCCCAGTCAGCCGTGCGGCGGTGGACCTTTCGGGCCAGATCCAAGAGGAACTTGTCACCCGTGCGGTTGTACAGCCAATAGACGCTGTAAAGCAGATCGCCGCCGCGCATAGTCGGCCAGTAGCCCACTAGGAACTTCTGCTCGGGCACGCCGGCCAGGTAGTGGAAGTACTTCGTCATCAGGCCGATGACCCGCTCGTCGCCCGAATACTCGTAGTAATCCTGGAGGCAGAAAAGCATGATCATGTTGGGCCAGAGGTCTTCGCGGCCCTTCAAATCGGTGGCGACGCCGGTGCGATCGCTGCCGGGCCCGAACCAGCCGTCGGGCTGCTGGCTGTGAATCGCCCCCTCGATCCAGACCCGGGCCTCCGCGATCTTCTGCTTGTCGCCCAGCACAAAGGCGGCGTTGCAGAAGCCCTTCAGCCAGTAGGGAACTTCTTCCCAGCCGTGGTCGCCGCGGCCGTGGGGATCGAGCCAGGCGTTGTCCTTGCGACGGAGCCACGGGCTGATCTCCTCCAGATTGCCGTGGAAGCCGGCCATTTGCAATTCAAGCTGCTTTAGCAGCCAGCCCCGCGGCTTGATCGCGCCGACCGGCAGGGGCGCCAGCGGCGTGGCTTCCAGCGGCGCGCGGCTGAAGACGTAGTAGTGATTGTTCGCGTCGGTCACGGGATGGGCGACCACGCGGCAGGAGGTCTCTTCCGCGGCACTCGCGGTTCCTGCACAAACGAGCAACGATAGGCCGACGGCGGCAGTGGTAATGCGAGTGTTCATTGAAGATCTTCTTGGATTTTCCGGTGACATGCTCCCAACCCCACCCGGTTCATCCGGATGGTGAAGGAGATTGGCGGCTGTGAACCGATCGGCGTAGCCTTCAACCTGATTCACCAACCCGGGCGAGCCGAGTGGCGTCTGTCATTCCTCAACCTGGATGGTGCGGGTGGTTGCCGGGCTTGCCGACGATGTCCTTGATTTCGCGGACCCAGATGTTGCGAAAGCGGACCGGGTTGCCGTGGAACTGCAAGGCTATCGGCATCTTGGCGGGATGCGGCACGTAGTGCGGCTTTTCCACGTACGACGTCTGGCCCAGGAGTTTGAAATGGTTCTGCACCACCACGCCGTTTTGCAGCACGGTGACGTAGGCCGGCTTGAGAAGTTTGCCCTGCTCGTCGAACCGCGGCCCCTCCCAGATAATGTCGTAGGTCTGCCACTCGCCCGGTTTGCGGCAGGCGTTGACCATGGGCGGGTGCTGCTTGTAGATCGCCGCGCACTGGCCGTCGTAATATGTATCGTTGTTGTAGGAATCGAGAACCTGGATTTCATATTGGCCCGCCATGAAGACGCCGCTGTTGCCGCGCCCCTGGCCGCTGCCCTCGACCTTGGCCGGCTCCGCCCACTCCAGGTGGACCTGGCAATCGCCAAACGACTGCTTGGTGGAAATGTCGTGCTTGTCGGCGATCGCGCAGCCGTCCTCGACCTTCCAGTCTTCGCCCTTCACGAAGGCCGACATGTCTTTGCCGTCAAACAGCACGATGGCATCCGACGGCGGACCGCCCGCCGTGCCCGGCTCGATGATCGGCGGCTGCGGCCAGACAATGGGGGCGATGTACTCGACCACGGTTCCGAGCACTTGCAGGATGCCCGCATGGCTGGAGATGCCCAGTACGGCAACGCA
This sequence comes from uncultured Planctomycetia bacterium, assembly GCA_963709175.1. Taxonomy (GTDB): domain Bacteria; phylum Planctomycetota; class Planctomycetia; order Pirellulales; family Thermoguttaceae; genus JANXQG01. The sequence continues at coordinate 464,762 of CAVPVK010000012.1, read as the reverse complement.
CAAGAGCGTAAAATTGATGAAACGGATCCAACGACTCGGAAAGGCTCGTTGCATGATTGCAGACTCCTGGAGGGAAGGGGGTTTAGGTCTTGGGTGGTAGGACGGTAGACCGGAACAAGCTCGCGTAGTTCCGGCAACGATTTGCTCGAGTTCTAGATCTTGGGTCTTGGCGCTTAGGACCAAGTCGTTTGGCCTGCGACCGAGATCTCCGATTTGAAACTTGAGATCCGAAATCTGCAATCTCAAAGCTGAAATCCAAATCCCAGGTTCCAACCAACAAACAATTCTAACTCATATATCCGCCGCGCGGAGTATGCCGGATACGCCACTTATTCCTGCGGTGGATCGTTTTTCTTGCCGAAGGTTTCGCGATACTTTTTCAACGCCCGCTCCTTCAGGCCGCGGAGACCTTGAATTACGCGTTCGGAGGTCTGCTCGGCTTGTTGGGCTACTTGATCGGAAACCGATTTCACGTCTTTAGCAGCCGCTTGGATCCATCCCAGGGGTTCCACATCGGCCGCATGGTCGCCGGCGGTCTCGATGCCAGTTTCGGCGGTGCCGGTTTCGGCGGTGCCGGTTTCGGCGGTCCCGGGCTGCGCGGCCGGGCGATCGTCGTCCACGCGAACCATGAGCATCGTGGTGTCGTCGATCCGCATCTGCCGCTCCTGCCGCAGCCAGACGACGCCCGATCGCCAGTCGTCGTCGCTCATCTGCCAGAAATCGCTCCAAGCCGGCGGTTCATTGCGCTCGTAGCAGCGCACGGCCCATTCGGCCACGGCATCGGTGCAGAGGACCAACTCATCGCCAGGATAGCACATTTCGTCGAGAATAGCGAATTCCAGCAGGTGGTCCCGTTTCAGGTCTACACTTCCCAGCACGATCGGATCGGCGTCGAACTGGGCGGAAGCGTCCAGCGGGAACGACCTCACCAACTCGCCGCCGCGCACCTGGAAGAGGCAACTGTCACCCAAGGCGAACGCCAACAGGCGATAGCCGCCGAAGGCCCCTTCTGGGGCGTTTTCCAGTTCGCAGACGCGGGCATAGAGCAGCGTGGAAAACGCGCCCATGGGCAATTTGGCTTTCTGAAACCATGCCAGGCTGCTGGTGTCGATGCTGGCCGCCCAGCGTTCCCGTTGGGGCCGCAGCCAGGCGGCAAACTCCTGCGCATCGCAAGGGTTGGGACTTTCGGCCACAGCGGCTTCGGCCAAAATCGCCGCCCATGGTCCAGAAAACAGCGACGACGACACGCCGTCGGCCACCGCCGCGATGTGGTGCTCGGTGTCCACGCAGCAAGCGTCCTGGTAGGCCCCGGGCTGCTCGGGGTCTTTGGCCAGCGTGAATAGTCGCGTCTCCAGTCGCAGGGTCATGGCTCGTTGGGTTTGCCCCCGTCCTCGGTTCGCGGCGTCGCCTGTGCCACCTGCCAGGCGTAGGCCTTGACCAGCGACAACATGCGGATCAGATCGGCCACGGAGGCATTGTAGATCATGCCGCGAGCTTCCGCGCCGACACGGACGTCGGCGCCGCGAAGCGTCTCCACCATGTAATTCGGCAGCACGCTCGACCAGCGGAAGAAATCGCGGGCGGGCCCCGATGGCAAGCGGAAGTCGCCGGCCGGATAAAGCACCGCCGGACCGGGCGCGGTGCCGCCGAGGTGCACGTGGAAGACCAGCGGCGGTCCACCCGGCGAAGAGAGCCCCAGAACCCGCACCACGGCTGTCTCCACCTGCTCGGGCACCAGGTCGTCCACGAAACTGATGATCAGGGCGCCTTGTTCCAGACCGTCTGTGACGTCGTCCCCGCCACGACCAGGTGCCGGCAATAGGCATAGCCCAGCGAAGGTGGTATGCTCGCGCCCAACTGCGGCACATACCAGATAGGGAAGCGGACGGTCTCTTCCTGGCAGCCCGCGAAGACGGCGCCGGGATGGCGGACACGATTTTCGACTGTCAGGGGGCGCCGGCCAGATCGGCAACGGGAACGAAGCGTCGCCCGGCCAGCGGACCGCCCCAACGACAACCGACGTCGGCCCCGCCGTTGGGGTCGCCGCGATAACCCGCCACGGCCACTTCCAACTCCGCCACGCCGCAAAGTTGGTTCAGCAGCGAGTTCAGAGCCGTCGCGATGCTCTCCGCCTTCGATTTTGTGCCACCGGCGATATAGTCGCGCAGCGATTCCGACTCGTCGATCAGAAAGACGACGCGGCCGCCGACGCGGGATTCGGAATTCGGACAAAGGTCGGACACGTTAGGTAAGGAAGGTCTTGGGTCTTAGGCGTCGGCTAAGATCTAAGCTGGGTTTTCATCTCAAGCCCGGCGCCGCTTGAGTCCCCATGTTGAGAAACTGGATCAAACAAACCATGTCGGCGTTGAAGGCCATGCCGCGGGCGCTGGGCTGTAACGGAAAACCTTCAGACTGCGCGTGCCGGAAAAACGGCTCCGGCAACACGCTCGACATGTGGAACAAGGCCCGGGCCAATTCGTCGGGCAGGCCCTGGTCGGTGGCAGGGAACATGAACGGATCGGCCGCCGTCATGGAGAGGTGACAGTTGAACAGCAGCACGTTGCCGTCCTCCGTGGCCAGGCTCTTCAAGGCGTCGGCATAGGGAATCGGATTGCCGTCCTGCGATTCGCCGTCGGAAATGTGGACCACGATCGGCGGGAAGCTCCGCGGGTGCCGGGCAATCCAATCCGCAAGGATCTGGTGGGCCAGGTAAAGCATGTGGCACATCGGCGTGCCTCCCTCGGCCCGCGGATCGACCCAGACGGGCATCTCGCAGGGGATCTGAAAGATCTCGCCCGTCTCCTCGTCGGGCAGGTACTGCATGCGCGTTTCGATGCGGGCCGGCGCGGCACCGATTTCCGGAATGGAGACGAGCGTTCGCCCGGCCAACGGCCCTTGCAGGGCCGACTCGATGATCGGATTGGCCTGCTGGTCGGTGCGATAGCCGAAGACGCCGATATCCATCCAGTCCTTGATGCCCTCGTCGCCGCTGGCGCGGATGGCCATGTTCTGCAGCCAGCCGTTGATGGCCGTCACAAGCTCGTCGCACTTGCGGTTCGACGAATTACCCAACGGCTCCTCCATCGAGAACGACTGGTCGAGGAGGAAGAGGAAGCAGGCCTTGTTCTGGCGACTGATCGATTGAGTATATGGCGGGCGATACATGCTGTCCTCACGTGGTTTCTTCCGGTTCGCCCCGTCGCCGACCACCGGTTCGTGGCGTCAGCAATCGCGGCCACTTCCAACGCGAACGGGATTCGATTTGGCCTAGGATCAATGGCGGACTGTGCAGCTTGGCGAAGCCCAGGTCGACCACAGCCCAGACCGCCACGCTGCTTCCCTCCCAGCCCTTTTCGACGGCAATCAAGCGGCCGGAACCGTCAGCCGTCCATTGTGCGGCCGTCACCTGCTCGCGCCAATGGGCGGCAAGTTGCTGCGGGTCGTCGCCGGCCTTAGGTTCCGTCGCACAGATGGCCAGAATACACTCTTCCGAGAATCGCGGTTCCGGCCACTTCCAAGTAACGCGAATATGCCCTTCCGGCTCCTCGACGGGAGTCAGCGCCGGTTGATCGACCGGGAGGGCAAGCCCTAGCTTATCCAGCGGCAGGACCTCGCTGCGAAGCCATTCCTCAAGAATCGCGGCATGAGGCGCAAACTGTTCGGCCTGGGGGCGAACGGCACGAGTGTCGAATTGCTCGAATAAACCTGGAGGGGCAGGGGGCCTCACGGTGGTTTCGCCCAGAGGCTCACTCTCCCCTCCGCCCTCACCCCGCTCCACTGGTTCTTCTCCCCTCTCCGCTCCCTTTTCTCCCTCCGCCGCGGCTAATGCCGCCAAGAGCGATTCTCTGTGCCCCATGCGCTCGCGGGCCGCGGCGATTGCATGGCTGAGAGACTCGGGCAGCGGGTACTTCGCCAGGCAGTGTTTGCTGCCCCATTGCACAATCCCCGCGTCGTCCCGGGCATCGACACTCGCCTGCAATCGCTTGAGCACTTCGCGCCGCACGGCCGCCATCTGGTAGAGCGGCCGCCATTTGTCAGCCTCGCGACACTCGGCCATCAATTTCTCTTTCCACACTGCCAGAATCTGCTGGTCCCGCTGGTCCGCCGAAAGCTCGGGCGTGATCTTCCCCAGTGCTCGGAAAACGGCCAACCGCTCCTCGGCGACGGCAATCCGCATGCCCCACTCCAGGCTCACAAACTGCTCGCACTTGGTCTCGACCAGAGACTTCCATGCCGCCACGATGGCCGTCTCGCTGGTGTCGTCCTTCAACGCCTTTTCCAGGCGGATAAACGCCTTCACTCGCTGCCGGGCCAACTCGACGCGATTCCGCAGGGCATGTTCATATCCTTTGGGCAGGCCCCTGGCGGTCACTGCCAGGCCTTTTTCGCCCGACAGGCTGATGGTGCCGGCCGAACGCTGGATGAGATGCCGCAGGCGATCTAGCAATTGCACGCGTTGCCGCGCGTCGATGGTCCGCTGCCGCTGCTGCTCCGCGGGCGGGAAGTTCACGAAAAGGGCCTCGTTCCAGGCCTCGACCACCTGGCGGTCAACCTTTTCGCTGGCGTCGACCGGAATGCGTATGAACTTGTCCCAGGCCTGCTGGCGGCAGACGTGCTCGTAGGCCTGGTAGATCAGCGGTTGCAGCCGTGCGGGGGCATCGCGGAAATGCCCGCGGCGATTCAAGAGATCGACGGCAGCCTCCCACTGTCCGCTCGTCAAGAACCGCTCGACCTCGGCATAGCTGTTGGCCAACTGGCCCAGCGGCGGCACTTCCTCCATCCGCGCCTGCGAGAGGGCGAAGAGACGCTCGGTAAGGTTCCGCAGATCGTCGTTGCCCAGTTGCACGAGATCGTAGTACAGCGCCGATTGGGAGGGAGTCTGAAAATCCTCGCGGCGAAACAACAGCTTGTCGTAACCTACCTGTTCGACGTATTTCACCCACAGCGCCGGCTGAATGGACAATGCCCGGAGGGCGACATAGATCAGTAGCGCGGAGAAATTATCGAGGTCTAGCGAGAGCAGGGTGGCGGCTCCGCGCTGTGGATGTTGGTAAGGCTCGACGCCGAACTCGAGGTTTCGCCGTCCCAGCAGGGGCGGCACGCACATGCCGTCGTAATCGACCAGTTTCAGTTGCCAGGCCGCGTTGACCATCACGTTGGCGTGCTGCAGGTCGCCATGCGCGACGCAGTTGTCATTCAGTTCCTGGACGGCCTCCAGCCAGCGATCGGCTATGGTGGCGATGGCATCGCGATGCCCTTCCAGCGAGCGGGCCCGCAACCATTGGAAGAGCGTCTCGCCCTGCACCCATTCCATGACGATGAGCGGATACCATTTGCCGTCGCCGGCCGAGCGAATGCTGCGGTCGCGGTACTCGAAATCGACCAGGCAGTTGAGTTTGCGGCCTTTGAGGTACGCGCTGATCAGGTCGTAGCGTTCGCGACGTTCAGGCGATTCCGTGGTGAAGATGCGGACGGCAAAGGGCGCCTGGCCGTCCGGATCGCTGGCCTTGTAAACAACGGCAAAGGCCCCCGCCCAAGGCCGCGGCTGGTTCTGTTCGTTCTTCTCGATCACGGCGCTTTGCAGGCGCGGGTCGCGAAAGGCGATTCGCGGGTTCTGCAACATGGCGCTAAAGTGGGAGGCGAGAGGCCAGGACATGCGGTGGGGATGAGATTAGTCCAGCGGAACCGGGAGGGCGAAAACTCGAAATCCGAATATCGAAGTCCTAACTTTTCTCATACCTTAGCCTACCCGCAGATTGAGGGGATGTCAACTCGGGGGGGCGTTTGGAAAACCGCGCGGGCCGTGCTATACTGCCTGCGGTTGGCAATGTCGCGTTTAAGCCGAAGCCAACGGCGGCGGCGGCCCTCCATCGCCGTTGGCTCCGAGCTAAACGACGGCAAAACAATTTTCGTACCAGGCAGGTAGGGTCAATCATGGGTAACCAAGAGTTCTCACGTCGGCGGTTCCTGCAACAATCCGGAGCGGCCCTTGCCGGTGTGGGGCTGGCCGGTGCGCTGGGTTCGTCGTGCACTACGGCCGAACTCTCCAACGGCACGATTCCGAATTGGCCGCTTCGCCTGTCCACATCCACCGTGCAGTTCAGTTCGTTCTCGGTGGAAAAGGCTTGCCAACGGATCGCCGCCTTGGGATTCTCGGCGGTCGACTTTTGGCATTCGGGCTTCGGGTGTCCCCACTTGGACGAGATCGAGAAGCGTCTCGGCCCGCAGGGTCTCAAGGACTTGCTCGCTAAGCACAAGCTCAAGCTCTACACGTTCACCTGCTACAACGTCGGGACCAACAACACCTATCCTCGCTTTGCGGAGCTGCTGGGCAAAGCGGGCGGGGGCCTGGCGGTCCGCGAGGCCCGTTACGGCAAGGCGGAGAAGCTGACTGCCGAGATGAAGGCCCTCCTGGAACAGCTCAAGCCCCAATTGGAATTGGCCGAGAAATACCAGTCGCGGATCGCCGTGGAGAACCATGAGGGCAGCCTGCTCAATTCCAAAGATTCGTTCAAGGCCTTCGTGGAGATGAACCGCAATCCCCGCCTGGGGATCGCCCTGGCGCCCTACCATTTGCAGGCGGCGGGCATTTCCGTCGAGGAGGTCATTGACATTGTCGGCAAGCAGTTGCTCTTTTTCTATGCATGGCAACACGCCGACGGCACGAAGCAACTACCCGGCGTCGGCCCCGCCGACTTCACTCCCTGGCTCGCGGCCCTGGCCCGCTCGGGCTACGCCGAGTACGTCAATCCGTTCATGCACGGCCATCCGGGGCCGGACGAGATGACCAAAGCGTTGCAGACCGCGCGATTATCTGGTTCGTTGCCATAAAGTCGTATCGTCCGCGCGGACCTGACCGATCAGCGCCGGCTCGACGGGGTCTTTGTCCCCTCGCTGTTTTTTCCACTTCGCGCTCTTTCAACCCGTGTTCGAGGATCGCCATGAATAGCCTCAACTTCCCTTTGCCGCGATGCGCGCTGCGGAGTGTGATTGTTCCCTGCGCCTTAGCCGTTGGTTTTCTTCCCGTCGCACCGTTCTCTCCCGGACAGCTTTCGGCATCCGACACCAAGAGCTTCAACGCCAACGGCGTGAAAATCGCGTACTCCGACCGGGGCAGGGGAGAGCCGGTAGTCCTCATCCATGGCTGGCTTTCCAGCGGCCCGATCAATTGGGACCTGCCCGGCACCACACGCCTGCTGGCGAAGGACCACCGCGTGATCACCATCGACATGCCGGGCCATGGGGCCTCCGACAAGCCGACCAAGGATGACGCCTACGGGCCGGAACTGGTGGAAGACGTGGTCCGACTCATGGACCATCTGAAGATCGAGAAGGCCCACGTCGTCGGCTATTCCATGGGCGGCATCATCGCCGCGAACCTGCTGGCCAAGCATCCCCAGCGGACGCTCTCCGGGCTGCTGGGCGGCATGGGCTGGCTCCGCTCGGGAAGCATCGAGCAGAGGATGTTCGCCGCCGGCGGCAAGGACGGCAAGAACAGCAGTCCGGCCGGACTGTGCTTCCGCAGTCTGGCCAAGCTGGCCCTTACCGAGGCGGAAATCAAGTCGATCCACGTGCCCGTGCTGATCCTCTTCGGCGACCACGACGGCCTGAAGAACGTTTATGCCCGACCGCTACAGCGGGTTCGCAAGGACTGGTCCGTGGTCGAGATCAAGGACGCTAACCACATCACGTGCATCATGAGACCGCAGTTTCAGGAAGAGATCCAGAAGTGGCTCGAGAAACAGAAGGGGCATTGAGCATAAAAGCGTTGCCGCCACGCTGAGTTTTCACCTTGCCGCCACCGCCTCGTCCAGCAACCCGAGCTTGAAACAGGCGATCTCTTCCCCATTGCGGACGAAGAGCTTGCCGTGGGCTATGACCGGATGGTTCCATGTCTTACCTTCGATCGCCTTGAAACGGCACAATTCTTCGTGCTTGTCCGGCCGAGCGGAAAGCAGCACGGCGTCGCCCTCCTCGGACATGACCAACAACAACTCCTGATCCGCCAGGAGCAACACCTGCCCGCTGCCATAGCCGCGGAACTGCCACGCCTCGCTGCCGTCCTTGAGGGCCAAACACATAAAGCGGTTGCCGTCGAATCCATAAAAATGGTCCTTGGCAACGACAAAATCGTTGAAATAGGGCCGAAACTTCCGATTGCTCCAACGTTCCTCAGTGAGCCAGCCCTGGCCGTTGCGGCCGACATGGATCTGCCGCGTGCCAACACCGATGCCGGTCCCGATCAGCACGTCGCTGCCGCCAACCATCGCCGGCTGCACGATGCGGGGAACGCCGGACGACGTCCATGCATAGTGCCAGCATTCCTTGCCGCTTGCCGGCTCGAAGGCAGAAAGGCCGGCATCCGTGGCCATCAGGATCTGCTGGACGCCTTCCACGCTGGCCAACTCGGCCGAGCAATAGCTCAATGGAGGCTTATCCGAGGCGGGCCCCACCCCCGCCGTCCAGGCGGGCTTGCCCGTCTTCTCGTCGTAGGCCGCCACGGTTTTTCCATTGGGGGCCCCGGCGAAGACCGCGACCAGTCCTTGCACGACCAGGGGTGAACTGGCATAACCCCACTGCGGCACCGTGGCCTTGGTATCGGCGGTGACGTCGCGGAACCACAGTTGCTTGCCGCTGGCTGCGTCAAGGCAGTTCAGCCGCCCGTTGGCCCCAAAGGCGTACAATCGTCCGGCGTGAAAAGTGGGTGTCGCGCGTGGGCCGGGGCCAGCGGCCAGTTCAAAAAACCTCGTGGCATCGCGGTGTGCCCACACTTCCACGCCGCTGGCGGCGTCGTAGCATACCACGTATTCGTCATCCCCTCGTTGTTCTTGCGTGAATATTCGGTCGCCGATCACGGCGAACGACGACCAGCCGGGACCGATAGCGTGGTGCCATAGTTCCCGCGGCGGCGATTTCCCCCAATCGGTCTTGATCCGCACGCCCGACAAACGGCTGTCGCGGTTCGGGCCGCGGAAACCGGGCCAGTCTCCCGGCTGCTCACTGAGAGTGGCGGCCGAATCCAGGCCGGACGGCTCTCCGGCTTGGCCTTCATTGTGGCGAGGAATTTTTGCTCCGCCGTAGGCTGCGAACGCCAACTGAACTTGGGATTGAAGGCGCCGTCCATGCCGTCGATCCGCAGCAGGCAGCAGAATACGCCGGTGGCGAGATAGATCGCCAGCACCCCTGCCCGGCGGACCGACCACGGCAGGGCAAAAGAGACCGCCAGCCACGCCACAGACCCAGTTGCTACGGCCGGGAGGCCATACATCATGAGCGCCATGCCGCGAAAGCTCTCGTGGGCGACGAACATCGTAACGGCAGTGACCGCCACGAAGGTCCCGACGATCAAGAAACGGTCGGACCAGCGCAAACGGCTGGCAAAAAGCCACCAGAGAACGAGTCCCACTAGCACGACAAGCGGCGTGATGAACATGCCGATGAAGAATTTGTACATGGCAAATTCGCCGATCGACGTCCAGGCCCGCGCAGCCCATAACAGGGCCACGAGCACAACGCCCGGCCAGAGGCGGAGGCGGGTCGGGGGCGTACCGCTAATGGGAATAGATGGGGTCGGCTGGTTCGGCTGGGCTTGCGTCGTCGGTTCACTCATCGATCGCTCCGTGAAGAGAATTAGCTGCCGCGAAAACAAGGGAAATGCGCGGCGGGATAGGGGATAATAGGCGCGGAAGATTCGCCTGTCAACACCTTTACCCGACTTCGGATTTCGACAGAATGAGACAGCTACACACTGCGCAGTACAGGTTCGCACGAGTGGCATGCCTTAAGCCCGGTCGCCCCCGAGTACCAGGGGTGCCCCGCGGGCTTAACGCATGCCAACGGCCTTCGCGGGTCGCGGGGTCGCGCGCCGAAGATTGACTCGGCGTTTTGGCGGTATTACGATACGGATTCAAACGAACCTGGGCGTCGCTGGTAGAATCACACGCTTTCCAATCTCAACGGAGGAATCTATGAACACTTCTCGCAGAAGTTTCTTACAGGCCGCCTCGGCGCTAGCGGCGGGCTGGTCGTTGCGTCCGGCGTTTGCCGACGCGGCGGCCCCCAAGATCCCCATTGCCTTGGAACTCTATTCCGTCCGCGGCGATTTCGCCCGCGACGTGCCCGGCACCCTGAAGGCCGTGAGCGAGTTGGGGTACCAGGGTGTCGAGTTCTGGGGCTACGCGGGCACGCCGCAGGTTTTTCAGAATTACACGGCCCGGCAACTGCGGAAATTGCTGGACGACGACGGGCTGAAGTGCTGCGGGATGCACCACCAACTCGCCGCCCTCCAAGCCGACCGCCTGGGTACGACCATCGAGAGTCACCACACTCTGGGCAGCCACCTGGTGATCGTGGCCGCCGCCCAGGAGCGGATGGGTTCCGAGCAGGCCATCCTGGCATACGCCCGGTTCTTGAACGAGACGGCCAAGAAGCTCCAGAAGGAAAAAATGCGGGTCGGCTACCACTGCCATCCCTTCGACTTCGTCAAGATCGGCGGGCGTTTCGCCTGGGAGATCCTCTTCAGCCACACCGATCCGGAGGTCGTCATGCAGTTGGACGTGGGCAATTGCCTGGCAGGCAAGGGCGACCCGCTGGCCATGCTGAGGCAGTTTCCCGGCCGCACGCTTTCGATCCATATCAAGGAACACGAGGACAAGACGTTCGGCAGCAAATTCTACGAACAAGTGTTCCGACTCTGCGAAACCAGTTGCAAGACGCAGTGGTATATCGTTGAGATGGGCAGTGAGACTGGATCCGGCATGGACATTCCGCGCAAGGCCCTGGCAGACCTCCGCCACTTGGGAAAATAAGGGAGTTGAATCATGAACGAAAAGACGAGTTTTGACCGTCGCGCGTTTCTCGGCGCTGCCGCTGCCGTGGGCGCGGCGGCCGTCATCCCGCGGAGCGCCTTGGGCGGCGCCAAGCACGTTCCGCCCAGCGAGAAAATCCACATCGGCTACGTCGGCTGCGGCTCGCAAGGGCTGCGGCAGCTCATTCCCGCCCTGGAGCATCCGGCGGTGAGGATCGCCGCCGTGTGCGACCCCAACCGCAAGAGCGACGATTACCCCGAATGGTCTCGCCACGAGCTGAACGAGAAGGTCCGCGCGTTTCTCGGCCAGCCAAGTTGGGCCGCCGACGCCCGCGGCGGGCTTTGCGGGCGGGAAGTGGCCCTGGAGATGGTCAACCGCCATTATTCCCGCCGGGGCCGCGGCGGCGACTGCCCGGCCTATGCTGACTTCCGCGAAATGCTCGACAAGCAGAAGGACCTCGATGCCGTCTATATCATGACCCCCGACCATTTGCACGGCGTCATCGCCATTCGGGCGATGCGACAAGGGAAGCACGTCGTCACGCACAAGCCGATCTCCAACGTTTTCGACGAGATGCGGATTGCCCGCGACATGGCCCGGCAGACCGGCCTCGCGAGCCAGCTCTTCTGCATGGCCGACGTGCCCAGCACTCCGATGCTCTCCGCATGGCTGGCCAGCGGCGTGATCGGTGCGGTGCGGGAGGTCCACAATTGGTCGACGCGGCCCTTCTGGCCGCAAGGCATGACGGAGTACCCGGCTGAGAAACCGCCGGTTCCCGAAGGGCTGGACTGGGACCTATGGCTGGGTCCGGCCCCGCAACGGGCCTACCATCCGGCCTTTGCCCCGGTGGTGTTTCGTGGTTGGTGCGACTTCGGCGCCGGGGCCCTGGGCGACATGGGCCATTACAGCTTCCGGCAGATCTTCGAGATCTTGAAGCTTGGATCGCCTGTGAGCGTCGAGGCCCGCCGCAGCCAGGCCTGGAGGATCGAGAACTTCACCTGGCAGCGGCAGACCAGCCTCGTGGCCTATCCGCAGGCATCGATGATCCGCTGGGAGTTTCCCGCTCGCGCCGACTTGCCGCCGCTGACCTTGCACTGGTACGATGGCGGGTTGCGTCCGCCCATGCCAACGGAACTGGAATCTGACGGCGAGGGAATGCCCGGCGAGGGCATGTTGCTAATCGGCGAGCGGGGGAGAATTCTTGCCGACTTTTTCGGCGGCCAGCCAAGGCTGATTCCCAAGTCGCGGATGCGGGATTTCCGTCCGCCGGCGACTACCTGGTCGCCGCCTGTGAACGAGCTGGAGCAGTTCGTCCGTGCCTGCCGCAGCGAGACGCCGGCGGCCGCGTCTTTCCCGAGCGCCTACGCTTTTTCCGAAACCATCTTGTTGGGCAACATTGCGCTGCGTGTGGACAAGAAGTTACGCTGGGACGCAGCCAAGATGGAATTCACCAACTCGCCCGAGGCCAATCGCTTGCGGTCCCGCACGAACCGACCGGGTTGGGAGGTGTGAGATCTTGCCGCCAATCAAGATACTCTCGTTGGCAGCTCTGCTGCTGGGTAGCGTCGTCCCGCTGCATGCCGCGTCGCCGGCACAGCCTTCTTCCGAACCGTCCGCGAGCCCATCGACGAACGTGACCGGGAAATTGAGCCGGCAGCAGGCATCGGCTTTCGCCAAATTGGCCCTCAAGGCGATCGAGCAGGAATATCCCAACAAGCCGGAGCACGTGCTCAACGGTCCGGCCGATATCCAGGGGCCGCGGGCTCTGCACCCGGCTTTCTTTGGGTCTTTCGACTGGCATTCATCGGTCCACGGCCATTGGATGCTCGTGCGGCTGCTGCGCCAGTTTCCCGATCTGCCCGAGGGCCGCCAGATCCGCCGTGTGCTGGGCGAACACCTCACCGCCGCGAACCTGCAGGCCGAGGCCGACTACCTTGCTGCGCCCAACCGCCAGTCGTTCGAGCGGACTTACGGCTGGGCATGGCTGCTGAAGCTGGCCGAAGAACTGCATGCATGGCAGGACCAAAATGGCCGGCAGTGGTCGCACAATCTCCGCCCCCTGGTCGATGCGGTCGTCGCGCGGTACCTAGCCTTTCTGCCCAAGCAGACCTATCCAATCCGCAGCGGCGTTCATCCCAACACGGCGTTCGGGCTGGCGTTCGCACTGGACTACGCGCGAGCTGTGGACAACCGGCCGTTGCGGAGGCGGATCGAAGAGCGGAGCCGGTTTTACTTTGCCGGCGACGCCGATATTCCCGCCGCCTGGGAACCCGGCGGCACCGATTTCCTTTCGCCCTGCCTGATCGAGGCCGACCTGATGCGGCGCGTACTACCGCCAGCCGAGTTCCGCCCCTGGCTGGCGCGGTTCCTGCCGGGCCTCGCCCGTGGCGAGCCCAAATCGCTCTTCACGCCGGCCGTGGTCACCGACCGCAGCGACCCGCAACTGGTGCACCTGGACGGCGTGAACCTCAGTCGGGCGTGGTGCATGAAGGGCATCGCCGCGGCACTTCCTGGGGGTGATCCCGCCCGCAAGGTGCTGACCGAGTCCGCCGCTCGCCATGCGGAAGCGGCCCTGCGGCACGTTGCCAGCGGCCAATACGTCGGAGAGCACTGGCTTGCCACTTTTGCCGTCTACCTGCTTTCCCCGCCGCCGGGCGACGAACCCGTCAGGTTTGAGCGGCACACGATCGACACCTTTCCGGCCGGCTACCAGGTGGCCGTGGACAACATCAACCGCGACGGCCGCCCGGCTCTTGCGGCAGCCGGCCAAGGACGGCGACCCCTGGCTGCGGCAGCCGATGGCCGTTGACCCGGTCGTCTGTGGGCTTCGCTGGGGCAGCCGGCACTGCGAACGCCGACGCTCGTAGTCCCCAGAGTAAGCCAAAAAGGGAGCCACAATCGAGTTGACAACTCCTCCGATATTTCCGAGAATGACGGCGTTGGTCCCTCTCCCCGGTCCTGGTAACTCCCATGAAAACCCTGCCGGATGTTGGTTTACCCGAGGTTCAAGGCGTTTATAGCGGCCCCGAATGGCAGTTGTGGGAGTTGATTATGGGCCAGCAGATCCACATCGGCGGCTTCCAGTCGTCGATGGATCTGGCCTCTCGGGCGGCCATCGCTGCCGGCACCTCGGGTGTCGATCTCTGCTGTTGCAGCGGGGCGGGAATGCGATTCCTGGTCCGCTTCCATAAGGTCGCCCGCATGCACGGCGTTGATGCCACGCCGGCCATGATCGAATTGGGCCGCCGCCGCACGGAGGCTGAGGGCTTTAATCGAGACGGAGAGCAGGTGGTTTTCACCCTCGCCGATGCCTGCGAGACCGGTCTGCCCGCCGAGTCCGCCGATTTCGTCTGGGGCGAGGACGCCTGGTGCTACGTGGTTGACAAGGCGAAGCTCATCCGCGAGGCGGTCCGTCTGACGAAACCGCGGGGAACCATCGCCTTCACCGACTGGGTGGAAGGGCCCGCCGGGCTCTCTGGGGCCGAGGCCGAGCGCTGTCTCCGCTTCATGAAATTTGCCAACGTGCAGAGCCTGCGCGGCTATGCCGGACAGCTCTGCGGCCAACGTTGCGAGATTGTGGCGGCCGTCGATACGGGCCGTTTCGCTCCCCACGTCGATCTGTACCTGGAGATGCTGCACAAGCAATTGACTTCCGACGCCTTGCGCCTGTTGGATTACAACGTCGCAGTCCTGGAGGCGCTGGACGGTGAAATGCGATTCCTCCAGCAGCTCGCCCATGCCGGCAAGATCATCCAAGGATTGATCGTAGCCAAGAAATGCGAATGAGCCGTGGAAAGCAAGCCATGCTGCTTCAGTAACGCCGCTAGTGCCGCCGCGGCCGAATCGGCCGATCCGTTGGCCTGGTTCGAGAAGATGCTCGACCACTGTTACCAGCAGGCCCTCGCCGCCAAGGCGGCAGGCAAGCACGTTGTCGGCATCCTCTGCGAGTTTACGCCCCGCGAGTTGATCATGGCGGCCGACGGCGTTCCGATTTGCCTCTGCGGCGGCTCAGCCAAGACCATCCCCGCCGCCGAGGAGTATCTGCCCGCCAATCTTTGCCCTTTGATCAAGTCGACCTTCGGATACCACGTGCTCAAGAGCAATCCATTTCTGGAGATGGCGGACCTGATCGTGGGCGAGACGACCTGCGACGGCAAGAAGAAGATATACGAGCTCATGGCGGAAACGCGGCCGATGTACGTGCTGGAAATGCCGCAGAAGGCCGACGACCGCGACGCCCTCGACCATTGGTACGCCGAGCTGATGAAGTTCCGCGAGTTCCTGGAAAAGCGGTTCCAGGTCGCCATCACCAACAACCGCCTCCGCGACGCGATTGCTGTGATGAATCGCGAGCGGGCCCTGCGGCGGGAACTGGCGGGGCTGATGCGGGAAGAGGTTCCGCCATTGACCGGAATGCAACTTCTCTCGCTAAGAAGCAGCATCTCCGGCCAGCCCGAGGATTTTGCCCATTATGAGGAGATCCTATCGTACTATGGCCAGAAGCCGGCAGTCGCCGGGCCCCCGCCGGTCCGAGTGCTCCTGACCGGCGTGCCAACAGTCACCGGCGCTGAGCGAGTGCTGGAAATCATCGAGCGGAGCGGCGGGCGATTGGTGGCCATGGAGAACTGTACGGGCTTGAAGCCGATCCTGGAGGACGTCAACGCCAAGGATGTCGACCCCCTCTGGGCCCTGGCGGAAAAGTACTTCCACGTGCCTTGCTCCGTGATGACGCCTAACCAACGCCGCATGGATACGCTCCGCCGCTTGATCGCCGAGTATCGGCCCGACTGCGTGATCGAGTTGATCTGGCAGGCCTGCTTGACCTACGATGTCGAGTCGTACCGAGTGCGGCGACTGACCGAGGAGGAAGCGAGCTTGCCATACCTGCGAATTGAGACCGACTATTCCCCTTCGGACTCCGCCCGTATTGCCGTGCGGGTCGAGGCCCTTTTCGAGACAATCCGGGCCAGACGAGCGGACACCGGCGGGGGATCGTGAGGCGAGGGGAAAATCCGAAACTCGAATAACGAAATCCAAACAAATCCCAAATAAGAAGCACGAACGCTCAAACGGTTTTGTTCGTTTCTTGTTTGGATTTCGTTATTCGGATTTCGGATTTAGACTCGCGTGGAATTCGCACTCGGCCCATCCCATTACGATCCATGACCGCCATTGCTTACTGCAATCCTTTTGTGCCGCCTGAGTGGATCGCTGCGCACGGGCTGCGACCTTGTTGGCTGCGGTGCAGGACAGGGGAGGGATCGGCGACTTCGGGCCGTCGCGGCGTCTGTCCCGTGGCCGCCGCGATAATCGACGATGCCCGCGCGGGCATGTCGGCCGCAGCGTTGATCCTCACCACCACTTGCGATCAGATCCGCTACGCCGCCGCCGCCCTGGAACACGAGGGCTCGATCCGAGTCTTTCTGTTCCACGTGCCGCGGACCTGGCAAACGGCGGCGGTGCGGGCCTTCTACGGCGAGGAACTCCACCGCTTGGGCCGCTTTCTGGTCGATTGCGGCGGAACGCCTCCCACGGTTGAGAGTCTTGCCCAGACCATTCTCGATTACGACCGTGCCAGGGAGTCGCTCCGCGCGCGGCGTTTCGGCCTTTCGGTGACCGCCCATGCCGAGGCGAGCACCGCCGTCCGCGGATTTATCCCGATTAACTGGAATGGGTGGCACGTCCCTGAGCTTCAAGCGAAGGGCGTGCGGATCGCTGAGACACACCCTTCGCATGAAGCTCAGGGACGTGCCATCCTTCCTCTCGCCCTGCTCGGAGGGCCGATGTCGTCGGAAGATTACGAGCTACTCGAAGCAGTCGAGGCGGCGGGGGTCCGCTTCGTCCTCGACGCGACCGAATCGGGCGAGCGAACTTTGCCGGCGGCAGTCGATCCCGATTGGCTCGCGTCGGATCCTCGAGAGGAGCTCGTGCGAATCTACTTCGACGGTATTCCTGACGTCTTTCAGCGTCCCAACGACCGCCTGTTCGCCTGGCTCCGCACGGAGGTTGAGCGGCGCGGCGTGCGGGGAGTGCTTGTCCGGCGGTACGTGGGGTGCGATCACTGGCACGGCGAGATTTCCCGCCTGCGCGAGAAACTCGCCGTACCGTTGCTCGAGTGGGACGCCGCCAATAACGATCCACGGGCCCGCGCAGCGCGGTGGGACGAATAGAGGCTTTCTTGGAGATGCTGCGATGAGCGATACGATTCTCCCCTCGCTCTCCGGGAGAGGTGCAGGGGGTGAGGGAAGTTGTTGCGACCTTCGCCGCCATATTGCCGCCGGCAATACGCGGCTCTTGAAACTTCGTCTGGACGAGTCCCCCGCCGCTCTCCGCCTGTGGAACTTCCTGTTATCGGAAGAAGAGCGTCTCCACCGAGCCCGGCAGCAAGGCAAGCGATTGGTCGGCGCGATGAAGGACCTGGGGACCGTGCCCGTCATGGCCTATTCCCTCGACGACACCGTGGCCTTCTACGCCGACGGCGCCTGGTGGCTGCCTTGTCTGATGGAGAATCGCACGGGCATGCTGGAACTGGCCGACGGGTTGGGCATCGACGACTCGTTCTGTCCCGTGCGGGCGATGCTCGGCGCTTTCGTGAGCAAGGCCCATTTTCCCTTGCCAGACCTGATCACTTGCAGCGTGGGGGCGACCTGCGATGACATGGCGGTGATCGCCCAGCGGTTGGCCGCCATGAACTTCGAGATCCTCTGGTGGGAGATGCCGCACCGGCGACCTCCGGATCCCGACGAGCCGGGCGTGACGCTGCCCGGCGGCTTCGTTGCGCCGCAAGGGCACGTCGCACTGGTGCGGGCGGAACTCGATCGCGTGCGACGGGCATTGGAAACGGTGACAGGCCAGAAGCTCAGCGACGACCGGCTCACCGAGGGGATTCGCCGGGCGAATGGCGTGCGATCCGTGCTGGCCGATCTCCGCCAGATGGCCTATTGTGCCCCTCGCTGCCCCATGCCGGCCCTGGAAATGCTCATCGCGGAGATGTTGGCCATCCACTTCTGCTCCGATCAGGCAGAAGCCCTGGCGGTGCTGGAGGGGTTGCGGGCGGAAGTGGCGAGCCGCGTGCGAAGCGGGACCAGCTCGTTGGACGAATCAGCCGCGCGGGTCTTTTGGGTCAACCCCGTGGCAGATCTACGGGTGATGAATCTGCTCGAGGACGCCGGGGGCCGGGTCTGCGGCACGGAATATCTTTTCTGCCACGCCCTGGACTTGATTCCCGAGGATCTGCCGCCCATGGAGGCCCTGGCGCGGGTGGCGTTGGCCGATCCGATGGTTGGCTCGCCGCTAGACCGCGCGCGCGGATCGCCGCCGATGTCAAGCGCTTCGGGGCCGAGGCGGTCGTCATTTCGCGGATACCCGGCGCCAGCCATTGCGGCCTGGAGGGCAAACTGATCGGAGACGTCGTTTCCAGGCAGTGCGCAGTGCCGGTATTGGAATTGGAGGTCCCGCCCATCAGCGACGCCTTGGAGCCGGCCTTGCGGACGCGGCTGGAGGCACTGGTGGAAACGGTGAGGAGTCTACGGAGTGCCCAGGAGGTCTTGGGTCTTAGGTCTTAGGTGAGACAAGGAAGTTAACCCGTGCATGGAGTTTGACTGTTGCTTTCGGGACTGTAACCTACGATGATTTTTGCCGGTATTGATGCGGGTTCGCGAACGCTGAAGGTCGTGCTGGTCGAGGCCGGCCGCCCGGAGCCGTTGGCCTCGAGCGTGATCGACCAGGGAGTCGACCAGGACGGGCTGGCGCGGAGTCTCTTGGAGGAACTTCTGAAGGAACAAGGGCTGCGGCTGAACGACGTCCAGGCGGTGGTCGCCACGGGCTACGGCCGCAAGCTCGTACGGACGGCGGAAACGACCGTCACGGAGATCACCTGCCAGGCCCGCGGTGTCCGCCACCAGTCGGCCGACGCCCGGACCATCGTCGACATCGGCGGCCAGGACAGCAAGCTAGTCCGCCTCAACTCCAGTGGCGGAGTGGCGGATTTCGTCATGAACGACCGTTGCGCCGCCGGCACGGGGCGTTTTCTGGAAATGCTGGCCGCGCAGCTTGGGGCCCCGCTGGCGGAGATGGGAGGGCTGGTCGCCCGCAGCCGCGCCTCGGCCGTGATCAGCAGCATGTGCGTCGTCTTTGCCGAGAGCGAAATTGTCGGCCTGCTGGCCACGGGCGTCTTGCCGGAGGACATCGTCACGGGCGTGCAAACGGCGGTGGCCACCCGCATCGCCG
The DNA here is from genome assembly GCA_963709175.1 of uncultured Planctomycetia bacterium. GTDB lineage: Bacteria > Planctomycetota > Planctomycetia > Pirellulales > Thermoguttaceae > JANXQG01. The sequence continues at coordinate 445,725 of CAVPVK010000012.1, read as the reverse complement.
CCATGACAGGCGGCAAGCTGGCCGAGCCGATCCTCTTCACCGGCGGGGTGGCCCTAGTGCCGGGCATGGGCGCCGCGCTTCAGGCCGCATTGGGAAAGCCCGTGCGCATCGCTCCCCAGCCGCAGTTGACCTGCGCGCTGGGCGCGGCTCTGCTGGCGGCGGAGCGGTGTCGGTAGAACGGAATTCATTCCGTTTTCGTCGCGTAGCAATGGTTTGATAGCGGCGCAGAGGCCGGAACGATCGCAGCTCAGTTCCGGCAGCCATTCGCCGGACTGGAATCTCCCCACGTGACCAAAGGCCTCGCTTGACGCTTCCAGACCACCGCGCCATAATCGCCATAGGCGTGTAACGCACGTTTTTCTACATTCGGAGTCTGCCATGAGTGCAGTTTTACTCGACGCTCCGCCGGCGGCGTGGACGATCGCCGATGTTCATGCTTGGTTGCCCGGTTTTCCAGACGATCGGATTCGCGTTTACCCGACCCGCGGTAACCCATGGTAAAGGACCTCGCCAAGCGCCGCCGTGTCATGCAACGCTCGATGCAATTGGGACATTGCATCTGCGACCCGCGGAAGGCGTGCCCCTGCGACCTGCTCAAGGACCAGGACCTTTGTCCCTGCGCGGGGAAGCGCCGCCGGTCGATGGCCGGCCCGTTCGTCTCACCGAGCTTTCCGAGAGTTCCGGCTGCGCGTCGAAGATCGACCAGGCCACCCTGCAGCGCATTCTCGCCGGGCTGCCGTCCCTGGCCGATCCGCGAGTATTGATCGGCATGCCCGCCGGCGACGATGCCGGCGTGTATCGCTTGGACGAGAATACGGCCCTCGTGCAGACGGTCGACGTTTTCACCCCGCCGGTCGATGATCCGTACTTATTTGGGCAGATCGCCGCCGCCAATTCGCTCAGCGACGTCTACGCCATGGGTGGCCGTCCGATCACCGCGCTTTCCATCGTCGGTTTTCCCGCCGGCCGGCTGCCCGATGAAGTGCTGCGAGAAATCCTCCGCGGTGGCTTGGACAAAATGAGTGAGGCCGGCGTGCCGGTCATCGGCGGGCACAGCATCAAGGAAAGCGAAGTCAAAGCGGGCTTCGCCGTTACCGGACTGGTCGATCCCCGGCGGATCGCCAGCAATGCCGCAGCGCAGCCGGGCGATGGGCTCGTGCTCACCAAGCCGCTAGGCACCGGCATCGTGGCCTTCGCCGCGCGGATCGGCCGCGCCGCTCCCGAGGCCGTCGCCGCGGCCGCGCAATCGATGACCGCACTCAATCGCCGCGCAGCGGAAGTGATGAGCGAATTCGAGGTGCACGCCTGCACTGACATCACCGGCTTCGGCCTGTTGGGACACTTGAAGTCGATGGCCGCGGGCAGTAAAGTGGATGTCGAGCTCGCCTGGGACGACTTGCCCCTCTTGCCCGGTGTTCGCGAATACCTGGCGGCGGGAATCAGTCCCGGTGCCGTGGAACGGAACCGCGAATCGTCAGCCGACGCCCTGGCGGAGGTCGAGGGCGTCGATCCGCTGCTGGCCGACGTGCTCTTCGACCCGCAGACCTCCGGCGGCCTGCTGATCGCGGTGCCCGAAGGGGCGGCGCAGGCCCTAGTGGCGCGGCTGCGGGCGGAGGGGATGGAACACTCGGCAATCGTGGGCAGCGTTCTAGCCGCGGGAATCGGGCGAGTGTTCGTTCGCGGCCGTTGCCAACAAGCCATTTCACAGCAAACCAAGGAGACTCAAGCCATGCCGTGTTGCGATCACGATCTGGAACCGACTGGCGACAATCCCCCCGCAAGCGCCGCCAGGGAAACGTCGCAGAAGTTTCACGCCTTTCTCGAGGCAGCCAATCGGCCCGGTCTTTTGGACGCGCGGACGAAGCGGGCGATGGGCATTGCCCTTTCGGTGCTGGCTCGCTGCGCGCCGTGCGTGAAGCATCATGTCCGCAAGGCGCAGGAGGAGGGTTTCTCGCCCGCGGAAATCGACGAGGCCGCCTGGATGGCGATTGCTTTCGGCGGTTCTCCGACGATGATGTTCTACAACGAGACCGCAGCGCGAGGACAAGATTGCGTAGCAGGCGCAGGCCCACCGTAATCGGCTGGAGAGCATATTGTGGTGGGCCTGCGCTCGCCTTCGAAGGCAAGCGGGCCCCACCCTACGCCGCTTCCGCGCGGTCTTCGACAACGCGGACCGCGGTGGGTCCCCGGAAGCGATAGTACACTCCGCGCCAAAGGTGCGTGCGGGCGAAGGCGGCCGTTGCCAGCGCGGCAAAGTGCACGACCTGGGCCAAGGGTATCGCCAAGGCGATGTCCAGCCAACCCCGCAGTCCAAACCCGGTGATTGCTTCCCCGCGGGCGCGGACGACACGCCGGGCGCACCACTCCAAGGGAAGCACCATCACCAGCATCGCCGCCCAGTAAGCGGCCACAGCGGCGCCGATCAATGCCGCGGCGGATCCTTGCAAGGTAACCGCTGCCGCCAGCCCGGTCAGGCAGCAAAGCGCCAATACGCCGGTGGTGATCAGGCCGTGCCCTACGACCGCCCACCACCAGATGTTGTGCAAGCGCACCGTTAGCATTTGCCGTTGCAAGAAACCGTACACGCCTTTGACACCGCACGTTTCCCGGTTCACCATCACCAGCGACGGCGCGAAAGCGACGCGGTATCCATGGCGCCGCGCACAGCGGCAAATCGTGCTATCCTCGCCGAAGGCCTTGGCCAGTCGCTGTCGCAAATCGGAATGCCGCAAGAAATCCCCGCGGATCGCCAAGGAGCCCCCCCAACCAATGTCGTACCAGTACATCTGCACGACGGCGGCCGCGTTCCAAAGGTAGCGAACCAGCGAACCGAGCGTGGGCTTGGCGGGCATGTACCAGCGGTTGCCCGATGAAACGGCCACACGGGGGTCGGCCAGCGGCGCGGCCAATTCGCGCAGCCAGGCAGCGTGGGGAATGGTGTCGGAATCGAGCAAGGCCACCATCTGCCGCGAGGCATCGAGCTTCGACATGGCTTGCAGTACGCCGGCGATCTTGCGGCTGCACGTGGCCAACCGCTCAGTCAGGGCAACAATGTAGATGTTGGGCTTGCCCGACTGCCGAGCAAGCTTATTCACCACAGGCCAGGCCGCGTCTCGGACGCTATCGACCACGACCCATATCTCGTAGTCGGGATAATCCTGGCCGAACAGTCCTTTCAGGCAGGCCGGCAGGAAAGGATCTAGCCCGCGGACACAAAGGATCACGGCAGCAGGCGGGCATCGGTCGTCTGCCAGCGGCGGGCGGCGGAAGCGGTAGAGGAAGCGGACGTAAACAATCCACAATGTCGCTTGCCCGACGATCAGGCCGGCGACGATCCATGCCAGGGTTCGAGCGGGATATTCCACGGGATGAGTTCCTTCCTTGGATCTCGGGCGCCCTCGCCTTGGGCGGCGGGGCAAGTTTCGCCCAGCGGTATGCGAATCATTCGCAAATAGGTTGCCATCAGTTCATCGGCCTGGGGCTCCGTGATCTGGCGGCTATCGTAATGCAGACAAAGCTGCAGTTCTCCCGCGTAGTGAACCAGGGCCACGCTGACCGCCGTGCCGGCGCGGACCGGAGAGAACAGATCGATGCCCTCCAGCACCACGTTGCCCGCCACGATCTTCTCGCCGCGGCGTGCAAGTGGCGAATCGGCCATAGCCCGGCCCATGTTGGAAACGACGCAAGTCGCTTCGCAACGTTCCTGGTTGACTCGTGCGGCTATACCGCCTGGCAGCCACCGCAGGCAGCAGAGCGAGGCAATAAAGGTCAGCCCCAAGCGGCGGCGGCGGATCATGTCCATTTCTGCGTGGATGCCGTCCAACAGACGGTCCGTTCTGGCGATTTGTGACGGACGGCGGTCGAGAAAGACCATGCTCACCACGTTGGCGGCAGGCATGTCGTGATCGCCTGCCTCGCGCAAGTTCAAGGGCACGAGGATGCGAATCCAGTCGCTCGCGGCGGTGTCCGAATGCCGGCGCGGAAATCGGCGATGGCCGCGAAGAAGTCGCGCAACAACCAGTCGTTCAAGGTCGCCCGACGCGTGGCCGCCAGCGCGGAGAGCCGCTGTACTTCGGCCGACGAGAGGCGGGCCAGCTTCACTTCGGGAAACTCCGCCGGAAGCCCGGGCAAAGCTTGCTGCGGACTTTCTTCCTCGCTTGCCGAATCCTCAGCACGCGATCTTTGCCGACGCTTCGGGGCAGTATGCGTTGGGCTCACGGGGCTTACGACGGGAACCGCGTTGCGAAAGAGAAACTGTGCCGCACCAACCAGACCCGACAATTGGGCGGGAAGCAATCGCAGCAGCTTTTTCGCGGTCAAGCCAAATCGCCCCCGCCCCAACAAGCGTTGCGGATTACAGGGCAAGAGGTCGATCTCCGAGATGTTTCCCGCCCATGCTCCGGCGTAGCCGCGGACAAAGTCATCGAGCACCTGGATCACTCCCTTGCCATCGCAGGCGGCGTGATGCACTTGCATGACGAGCGAACTTTGCTGCGGATCGGCCGCGGCCCAGGCACGCAAGCCCGTCTCGGCATGAAGATCGATTGGCCGCATGCAAGGAAAACGGCCATGTCCAGGGCCTTCGATCCACGAAATTGCTGGAGGCGACTCCACGCCGACCCATTCATAACGTCCGTTGGCGGCCAAGCGGGTTTTGGCCCGCAAGAGCGGGTGGCGGGCGATGGCCGCCTTGAGGGCTGCATTGGCCGCCGGGGGGTGCAACGCCCCGGCAAAGCGGAGACGGGCGACGATGCTCATGGGATACGCCGGCCGGTCGTCGCGAAGCATGTACTCTTCGAACGCGGTCAGCGGCAATGATGAGGGAAGATCCACAGTGCGCTGCATCGCCGGAGCAGCCTCTTGCTCGCTGGACATTTTAGAGAACCGACGCAACGTATCGCGCCGCGCGCGTCATTCGACACTACATCGAAATCGGCATTCACCGCGCGATAAGTTGTGAGGAAAGCGACGGATTGGCAAGAGGAAACGGCCTGGCCATAAGAGCTTGCGCCGCCGGAAAACCCGAACAATGCTAACAGGTAGCGCCGGCGAGGCAAGGTACAAAAAAATTGGGGTCTCTGACGTGCCACATTCCGCAGTGGCAAACCAGGCGGTAAGGGCAAGGTAACCGTCCAATTTACATCCGTCAGAGACCCCACGGGCCAGTCTCATTTGACGACCGTTGGGATCGTCGAGCCGGAAAGAAGCACACGATGTGCCATATCGCCAAGAAAAACCGGGAAACACAAAAACTAGTGCCGCAAATCTCTTCGCCGAAACATCTTATGGCTTGCGTGCCTTCTCCAAATCGCCCATCCGTGGCCAGCATTATTGCATTCGCAGCGCTGTAGCGTTTCGCTACAGTAGTGCACCAAACCGCTACAAAGCCCGAGCGAAATACCGTATACTTTGCAACCGCATCGCTCGTGGTACCAGCTTTAGCGGGGGCACCGTCTCAATCTGAGCGTTTCTTGGGGAAACTCAGGTTGACAGATTCGATGGGAATCGGTTTTTTATATTGGTAGGAGATTTTCAAGGAAGTGACCGTGTACAAGGAGGTTCACGGAAATGGCCAGATTACCCATTGTTTCATGGATTGGGAACGCGGCAGCGGTTATGACAGGGAAATGGGGCTCGGTTTCGGAACAGGCGGAGGCGGCCGGGTGTAGTCGGCAAACCGCCTACGATCATGCGGAGAAAGTCGAAGCGGCAGTGCGCGACGCGGTCGGCGGCGGGCCGTCACGCGACCAACTCCAAGAACAAGTACGCCAGCAGGCGGAGCGACTGGCATTGCTGGAAAAGCGACTGGCTAAGGCGACGGAGTTTTCTGAACAGGAGCAGCAACGGTTTGCGGCAACGGCCACAGCCATGGGGTTGAGTTACTCGCAAACGAGGGAACTCTTGGGAATCGTCGTGAAAAAAAATCTCCCAGCCGTGCGAAGATCGGCCGGTGGGTGAAGGAATCTGCACAGGCGGCAAGCCAAGTACTGGATCGCTTGGACCAAGCCTGCCGCGGTCTGGTGATTACGGGCTGCTTCGACGAGATTTTCTTCCACGGCAAGCCGGTTTTAGTGGGCGTCGAACCGCACAGCATGGCGTGGGTCTTGGGAACGCATGCTGCGGATCGCAGTGCTTCGACGTGGACTGGGGCGTTGCAAGGTTTCAACGCCTTGGAGCAGGCGGTGGTTGACGGCGGCCGAGGCATGCAGCGTGGTCTGGCGGATTTTCAGACGCAGCGAAAAAACGCCGGAAACGCCACTCCTTTGCAGGTCAGCTTGGATGTCTTCCATACGAAGCAGGAAGCGCAGCGTGTACTGCGAAAACTGTGGAGCCGCGTGGAGTCCCAGTGGGCGAAGGCGGAAGAAGCGGACCGACAGGTCGTGTACGCGTGGCGTCACGGCGGCGACCGCCGCGGCTTTGGAGGACTGGCGGGCAAGGCGTGGAAGAAGGTGGAACGGCTCATGGAAAGGTACGACCGCATGGAGCGAGCGTGGAAACGGATCGGGACCGCCTTGGAATTGTTTCGCCCGGATGGGCGGTTGAATGATCGAGCCTGGGCCGAGGGAGAGATCGCCGCGGCGGTAAAAGAACTTGACGGGCCAGAGTGGGGCAAACTGCGTCGTGCGCTGGCGGATCGGCGAAGCCTGACGTTCCTGGATCGGATGCAGCGGCAGTTGACGGCGGCAGAGCCTTGGGCGGAGTTACGTGAGGCATTGGTCCGGCGGTGGTGGCTGCGGAAGCAGTTGGCGGCGGTTCCCGAGGACGTTCCGGGCGGAGGACGTTGGCTGGCAGCTGCTTTGGTCCAGACGGCGTATTGTCGGAAGTTGGAGGTGAACTGGCAGGAATCGTATGGGAGGGTGGCGGCGGTCTTACGACACACCGTTCGCGCCAGTAGTGCCGTGGAATGCATGAACAGCGTGCTACGAATGCATCAGGAGCGGCATCGGACGGTCACCCAGCCGATGCTGGATCTCAAGCGGCTATACTGGAACTGCCGACCCTTCCGAAGTGGCAAGCGTCGCGGTCGTTCCCCCTATGACCTACTGGGCTTGTCGCTGCCGACCACCGATTGGTGGCAACTGCTACACACACCCACCCCAGATTTGACGCAACAACTGTCAAGTTCTAAAGTTGCGGCTTGAGACGATGCCTTAGCGGGAATCCATCGAGATTCCGCCTAGAGCCGGTACGCTAGCAATTGAAGGAGGTGCCGCGAGTTGGAGGAAGAGGTTGCGTTTCTGTCGCCTGATGCCCGGCACGTTGTCGTGTCGGTCAACCCGAAGGCGGGCGCTGAGTCCGCCGACGGCCGGGTTGCGCACCTTGTCGAACTTCTCCGTCAGGAAGGCATGGAGGCAACCATCCTCTCGAATCTCGATGAAGTCGCGGCCGAATCGAATCGCTTATTCGCCGAAGGCCGACTGCGGGCGTTGGTTGCCGTCGGGGGCGATGGCACGGTGGCCGAACTGGTCAATCGTACGATGCCCGGTTTGCCGCTGACTGTACTTCCGGCCGGGAATGAAAACCTGTTGGCACGGCACTTCGTCATGGGATCCGCGGCCGAACAGTGCTGTCGCACGGTGGTGGACGGGGCCGTGGTTCAGCGCGACGCCGGGCGGGCTGGCAACCGCATCTTCCTCGTCATGGTAAGTTGCGGCTTCGATGCCGAGGTGGTCCATTCCCTCCATCTCCATCGCACGGGTCACGTCACCAGTGCCAGTTATTTCCAGCCGCTTATGGCCTCGATCCGTTACTACGACTATCCGGAACTTCGGGTATACTGGAGCGAAGACGGTTTTGTCCCGCCTCAGGACGGCGGAGGCGAGAAGCGCGGTGACCCGCCAGACGACGTTTCTTGCGGCCTGCATTGGCTGTTCGCCTTTAACCTGCCCTGTTACGGCGCGGGATTGCAGATCGCCCCGGAGGCTGACGGTTCGGACGGCCTGTTGGACGTCTGCACATTCCGCCAGGGCGGCCTATGGCACGGTTTGTATTACACCGCGGCGGTCCTCACCGGCACCCATCGCTGGCTGACCGACTTCGCCCGGCGGCGGACCGGCCGCTTGCGGGTCACTTCGGAGGGCAAAGTGCCCTACCAGTTGGACGGCGACCCGGGCGGTTTCCTGCCTGTGGAGATCGAAGTCCTGCCGAAGCGGCTGACGCTGGTTGTACCTCGAGAGAAAGCTGCGAATTGAATCCTGTCACGATCGGACCCTATCGCTGCGGTCGCGGCCAACCACTGCTGGTGATTGCCGGCCCCTGCGTTCTGGAAAGCGCGGAGTTGACGCTTTCCATCGCCACGTGCCTGAAGCAGATTTCGCAGGAGTTTTCGCTGCCGCTGGTCTTCAAGGCCTCGTTCGACAAGGCCAATCGCACGAGCGTCGACTCCTACCGGGGCCCGGGACTCCGCGAGGGCCTGGCCATGCTTGCCCAAGCGAAGCAAGCAACCGGCTTGCCCGTGACCACCGACATCCACCTTCCCGAGCAGGCCGCCGCGGCGGCCGAGGTCTGCGACCTGTTGCAAGTCCCCGCTTTCCTGGCTCGGCAAACCGACCTGCTGGCAGCCGCCGCCCGCACCGGCCGGGCGGTGCACGTCAAGAAGGGCCAGTTTCTCGCCCCCTGGGACATGAAACACGTCGTGGGCAAGCTTCAGGCCTGTGGTTGCGAGAACGTCCTTCTGGGCGAGCGTGGATCTTTCTTTGGCTACGGCCGGCTGGTCAACGACATGCGTTCCATACCGCAAATGCAATCCCTAGGCGTGCCTGTGATCTTTGATGCCACTCATAGCGTACAGGAGCCGGGCGGCCTGGGCGCCGCGACGGGCGGCAACCGCACCATGGTCGAGCCGCTGGCGCGTGCTGCGGTGGCCGTCGGCGCTGATGGGCTGTTCTTCGAAACCCACCCCCAACCCGATCAATCACCCAGCGACGGGCCGAACATGGTGCCCTTGGACCAATTTGCCGCGACTCCTGCGGCGTTTGCTTTATCTTCGTCGTGCCGTGGAGGAAATCTCATGAAAACCGTTGGTGCCATGTTCCTACTGACCGTGTGTGTGGCTCTTGCGACGCAAAGTGGTTGTAGCCAGCCCGGCAACTCGCCGACGTTGATCACCGGCCACAAGGCCGACGCCTCCAGCCAATGGTCCGAAGATCTGTTCAGCTTCGCCGTGGAAAACCTCAATCACCTGGAGGACAACGACTGCGCGGAAATGCTGCAGTCCACGGTGCGGCGTATCGAGGCAGTGCAACTCGATAGCGCGCTGGCCCAGGTCCGCAAGCTCAAGGACTCGCCCGCCAAGGCGGCGCACATCGCCGAGTGGGAGCGGGAAAGGGCCTCCTTGGGACCGCTGCCACCCAACGCCCTGCTGACCAGTTGGCCGGAGCCGGACATGCTCCGGCAGGTCGTCAGCCGCTTGAACCAGTGGGTCGACACGCAGCCCAAGACCGCCGAGTCGAAGCCCGACCCGATGCTGGCAACCCTGCCTGCGAAACTCCTCAAGTTGCCGATGCTGGAAGATCTGGGGCAGCCTCATTTCACGGCGTACGATGGCTACATGCTGATGGAGGCGGTCTGGCTCCGCGACGCCGCCCGCTCGAAGTGGGCCGGTGGCAGCACGACTGACGAACTGCAAGTGGCCCGCAATCTGTTCGACTGGACCATCCGCAACATCCAGTCCGACTACGACGAATCCGACCGCGTGCCCCAGGTGCCGTGGGAGACCCTGTTCCTCGGCCACGGCACCAGTTGGGAACGGGCCTGGACGTATATCCTGCTCTTGCGGCAGCGCGGCATCGCCGCCGCGGTGCTGGCAATTCGCAAGACCGAGCCGGCGGCGGCAAACCAGCCGGCCAAAGAAACGCTCGAACCGTGGTGCGTCGGCGTACTGATCGGCGACAAGGAGAAGAGTCTCTATCTCTTCGATCCCAAGCTGGGACTGCCGATCCCCGGTCCCAACGGCGTCGTCGCCGACACGGCCGGATGGTTGGACGTCCGGCCCGCCACGTTGAGCCAGGTGACGGCCAACCCTAAACTGCTGGACCAGCTTGCCTTGGGAGACAAACCCTACTGGGTTGGCAAGGCGGAACTGAAACGGGTCGTCGCCCTGGTCGAGGCATCGCCCCTATATCTTTCGGGTCGGGCCAAGCGGATCGAGACCCGCCTGGTTGGCGATCAGCGCCTGGTGCTCAACGCCGAGCCGTCGCAGCAAGCGGACCGCCTTAAGGCAGCGGCAGTAAACGACGTGCGGCTGTGGAATTTGCCGTTTACGACCCACCGCGCCCGGCTTTCCTTGGGGCCCGAGGCCGTCACTATGCGTTTGTTGGCGTACGAGCCGTTCATGACCGGTCTCGGTGCCGCGCGCCGCTCTACAAGGGGCGCATTTTGCACCTGAAAGGGCGGTATTTCGACGAGAGGGAAGCCATTGCCTACTATCAGAAGGCCCGCCCGCGGAACCAGACCGTCATCGAGGACGCGCCAAAATTCGCCAAGGCCCAGTTCGATCGCCTCTTGCAGGACGCCCGCAAGCACTTTGGCGGCGACGTAACTCTTCAAGAGGAGGCGTATTTCAAGCAACGGGCCGAGTTGCAGGCCCGCCACCGGGTCGATGCGATTATCAGCGGCAAGCTCTCCGCCAGTTTCTGGCTCGGGCTGATCCAGTACGATCTTGGCGAGTACCCGGCGGCGATGGATTACTTCCGCGTCCGCACGCTACAGTTCGGCCCCAAGGTCTTTTGGGCCTCGGGGGCCGTCTACAACATCGCTCGCACTCTTGAGGCCAGCGGCCAGCGGCAAAAGGCGATCCAAGAATACCGCGCTAACCTCTTGTTGCGGAACGACGACGGATGCCTCCTTCGCGCCCGCTGGCTGAAGGAACTGGATGAGGAAAAGACCCTGCGGGCGGACGCAAAGAAGCCGGATATAAGAAAGAAGGGGGAAAAAAAGTCGGTAGAAAAGAATATCGGGGAGAAGCCAGAGACCACCAAGAAATAGGCCGACCGTAGGTCCATCCGGCCGGATGGAGGTAATGCGCGACGATTCAAAGCAAAGGCGACCCAGCGGCCGTGCACGCATTGATCCCTCTCGGCAAGGGACCGAACAATCGCTTTCGCAATCTCTTTCGCTGCCCTTGCCGGCTCGCCGCAATCATGCTAAAATGCCTGATTCGCGATTGTCCTCCGCCAGCAGGAACTCAACACCATGAAAGACAGTATTCACCCCAAATACGTGGAAACCAAGGTCACTTGCGGCTGCGGCAACACGTTCATTACCCGCAGTACCCAGAACGAACTGAAGGTCGATATTTGCAGTGCCTGCCATCCCTTTTACACCGGCAAGCTGAAGTATGTTGACACCGCCGGGCGCATTGAGAAGTTCCAGCGGAAGTTCTCCACGACGGGCTACGCCAGCCTGCAACGCGGCAAGAAGAAGGCCGCCGAAGCCGCGCCGGCCGCTGCGGAAACGACCTGACCCGCCCCGACAGGGTTGGAAAAGTGGTAAACCGTTTGTTAGTCGGGTCTTAGGTCTTGGGTCTTACGTCTTAGCACTTGGGTTTTCGATTATGGGATCGTAACGTACGACAGCGTCCCTGCTTCGGACCTAAGACCAAAGACCCAAGACCCCACTGACCTGTTTATGCGCGAGATCCTGGAACAACAACTGGCCCGCTTCGAGGAGCTGGAACGTTTGATGGTCGATTCCGCGGTGCTGGCCAATCCGGCCCGCCTCGCCGTAATCGCACGCGAGCATGGCTCGCTGGCCAAGTCGGCCACCAAGTACCGCCGCTTCAAGCAACTCAACGGCCAGATTGCCGATGCCGCGGCCATGGCCACTGGCGACGACCTGGAACTGCGGCAGTTGGCCGAGGCGGAAGTGGTCCGGCTCAAAACGGAACGCGAAGCCTGCTGGACGGAAATTCTCGATACGGTCGTCGGCGGCGAGGACGCCCAGCGGACCCGTTGCATGCTGGAAATCCGTGCCGGGACCGGCGGCGACGAAGCGGCCCTCTTTGCCCGCGATCTCTATGAAATGTATCGCCGTTACTGCGAGGCTAAGGGCTGGAAGGTCGAGGTCATGGACATGAACTCGACGGAATTGGGCGGTTTCAAGGAAGTAATAATCGGGCTGGAAGGGGAAGGCGTCTTCCGTGCCATGCAATACGAGAATGGCGGGCATCGCGTGCAGCGCGTCCCCGAGACCGAGGCCAAGGGCCGTGTCCACACCTCCGCCGCGACCGTGGCTGTGATGCCCGAGCCCGAGGACTTGGAGATCGATCTCAAGCCGGCGGATTACGTCGTCGAGCGGATCCGCCGCGCTAGCGGTCCCGGCGGCCAGCACGTCAACAAGACGGCCAGCGCCATCCGCCTGACACATACGGCCACCGGCCTGGAAGTCTCCTGCCAGGACGAGAAAAGCCAGCACAAGAACCTATCAAAAGCCCTCCGCGTGCTCAAAAGCCGGCTGTACGAAATGAAACGTGAAGAGGAAATGAAGAAACGTTCAACCGAGCGCCGCGAGAAAATTGGCTCGGGCGATCGCAACGAGCGTATCCGCACGTACAATTTCCCCCAAAACCGGCTGACCGACCATCGCATCAACCAGAATTTCAATCTTGAGAACGTGATCGCCGGCAATCTTAGCCCGGTGGTCGACGCCTTGATTGAGTGCGACCGGCAGGCACAACGCCAGGCGTTTGGAAACATTGAGTGACGAAGATCGGTCTAGGGTCTGCGGTCTTAGGTCTTAGGACTTAGGAAAACGAAGACCTAAGGCCCAAGACCTAAGACCCTAATCCCATGTCCACCGCCGCCCCTTGGACCGTCGGCCGCCTGTTGCAGTGGACCGCCGATTATCTCAAGGGCCGCGAGGCCGACTCGCCGCGGTTGGACGCCGAGATCCTTCTGGCCGAGGCCCTGGGCTGCCAGCGTATCCAACTCTATACCTCCTTCGAAGACGTGCCACCGGAGGACAAGCGAACCGCTTTTCGCGAACTGGTCCGCCGCCGCGCCGAGGGAATGCCCGTGGCCTATCTGGTCGGGCGGCGAGAGTTCTACTCGCACAGTTTTCAGGTGGCCCCGGGCGTGCTTATCCCGCGGCCCGAGACCGAGCTGATCGTCGTCACGCTCCTCGATCTGGTGAAGCAAGACCAACTCTCCTCTCCCTCAGGGAGAGGGGCGGGGGGTGAGGGGCTGCGGATTGCCGATGTGGGAACAGGCAGCGGCATCCTGGCAGTGACGCTGGCCAGGCAGCTACCGTCGGCCCGCGTCGTAGCCACCGATAGCAGCAAGGCTGCCCTGGAAGTCGCAGCGGAAAACGCTCGGCGGCATGGTGTGGCCGAGCGCGTCGAATTGATCGAGTGCGACTTGCTGGCGGAGGTCGACCTCGAGCCGCCGCTGGATTACGTTGTCAGCAATCCGCCCTACGTGAGTGCGGCTGAGTACGAGAAGCTGCCGCGGGATGTTAAGGATTTCGAGCCTCGCGAGGCCCTTCTCGCCGGCCCGAAGGGCACGGAAGTCATCGAGCGGTTATTGCCGCAAGCGGCGCAACGTCTGCGGCCGGGCGGTCACCTGTTAATTGAAATCAGCCCCATGATCCACGCTTCCGTGCAGGACCTGCTGGCCGCGCCGGGATGGCAGCTCGGGGCGACGGTAAAGGACCTCGCCCGCCTGCCGCGCGTGGTTCAGGCGAAGAAGTTTTAGACAAGGAAGAAAAGCGTAGGCCGGAACAGGCTTTGGGGTGCTCGGGCACCCGCTTGCGGGTCGCGGGTGCCCCGAAGCCTGTTCCGGCCTACCGCTACCGTAAAGAATCCATGACGGAACTGATCGTTACCGGCGGCGTGCCATTGCAGGGGACCGTTCGCGTCAGCGGCTCGAAGAACGCAGCATTGCCGATGATGGCGGCTTCGATCCTCGCCGACGCGCCCCTGGAGCTCCTCGGCGTTCCCGTGCTCACGGACGTGCTCACCATGAGCCAGTTGCTTTGCCAACTGGGCATTGACGTCGCCCGTTGTGACGACCGCCTGTTGTTGACTCCCGTCGATGATCGCGTCGTCCGGGCAAATTTTGGTCTCGTGCGGAAAATGCGGGCTGGCTTTTGCGTGCTGGGGCCGCTCTTGGCGCGGCGGGGCAGGGCGGTTGTGCCGCTGCCCGGCGGCTGCAACATCGGCGACCGGCCCGTAGACCTGCATCTTCGTGGCCTGACTGCCTTGGGCGCGGACTTGCGGCTCCAGCGCGGCTGCATAGTGGCCGCCGCTGGCCGACTCCGCGGCGCAACGATCGATCTTGGCGGTCCCCGCGGCCCCACGGTAACGGGCACGGCCAATGTCCTTTCGGCAGCTGTGCTCGCCGCTGGCCGTACCGTAATCCGGGGCGCAGCATGCGAGCCCGAGATCGTAGACCTTGGCTGCTTATTGAACGCCATGGGGGCGCGGATTGAAGGCATGGGCACCCCGGTCCTCGAAATCGATGGAGTTGAGCGACTGGGCGGAGGACGCCATCGCATTATCCCCGATCGCATCGAGGCCGCCACTTTCCTGCTGGCCGCCGCCATCACCGGGGGAACGGTTACGGTGACGGGGATCGTGCCCGATCACCTCGAGGCTTCACTGGCCGGGCTGGCGGCGGCGGGAATCGAGTTGAATATGCGGGCCGATCGCGTGACCGCCCGGGCCGAATATCGGCCGCTGCCGGTGAGCGTATCCGCCCAACCTTATCCAGGGCTGCCGACCGATCTTCAGGCCCACTGGACGGCCCTAATGGCGACGGCGACCGGCGCGAGCTCGGTGGAGGATCGGGTGTTTCCCATGCGGTGGGGCCACGTGGCCGAACTCCGACGGCTGGGCGCCGAGTTGCAATGCACGCCCGGCGGCCTGCGGATTGCGGGAAGGTGCCGTTTCCAGGGGGCGGAGGTTGTTGCCTCCGATCTTCGCGCCAGTGCCGCCTTGATTCTTGCCGCGCTCGCCGCGCGGGGGACCTCGGTGATTCGCGCGTCCCACCATCTGGATCGCGGCTATGAGCGGCTCGACCTGAAGTTGGCGCGCCTCGGCGCTCGGATTGAGCGATCGTCGCGGAAAGAACCCCGGGCGAGTTTCAATTTTCGCACGAATTCCGGCGCGACGAGGCGACCGTTTTCCTCCCGGGGCTTGCCCCACGAAGTTTGTTAGGCCGCTGGCAGCAGGATGGCTATCTCGGAACGGAGGCCGACATGCCGCGGCCAACAGTTTATCGGAGATTGAAGGGTCCAATGTGAAAACGAAACGGGTGGCGCCGCCACTGCGATTGCAGGAGCGGTGGCTGGCGGCTTCCTCCCTATTTCATCGGGTGCTTCTTAAAAAACTCCCAAATCAAGTCGCTCGCCGAGATGTTCTTGGTGGACTTGCCAATGAAGTCGACAAGCGGCTCCTGCCCAGGCCAGGTATGCCCGCCGCCTTTGATGACGAACAGGACCACCTCGGCCCCGTCCTTCCCGTGCCGATACGCCTTGCGCTGAACCGTCGTGCCGTCGTTAACTTTGACGGGCAGATCGGTGATTTCAGGCTTCTTGTCGCACCCGTCGATCGTTACCCAGGTCTGGATCGAGTCCTCCACCGACTTGAACGTGATGAACCTGGGCGTTTTCTGGCCTGGGCCATCGACGGGAACCAGCGTGTCGGAAGTGCCATGAAAGTGAATTATCGGCACAGGCCGCTTCGGATTAGCCTTCTCGAAAGCCATGGTTCCAGCCACGGGCGCAACGGCGGCAATCCGATCCGATAGCTCGGCGGCAAGGCGATAGCACATCATCCCGCCGTTGGACATGCCCGTGGCATAGACTCGCTTGAGATCGACCTTAATCACGCCGCCAAGGTCGTCCAACACAGCTCGGATATAGGCAACGTCGTCGGCCTTGGATGCCCTGCCGCCCGCATTCCAGGTCAGGAAGATGCCCATACCCGTACCGCTGGGGTAGACGACGATGAACCCCGCGTCGTCGGCCTTTTTGTTCAGCCCGCAGAAAACGGCCATCATCGGCCCGTTCATGGCGGCGCCGTGCAAGGCCAGCACGACGGGCGTCGACGTCTTATCGTCGTATTTCTTGGGAATGTGGACCAGATACGAGCGATCCAGACCATCCACCTTTAAATTGCGGGTATGATCCCCAGGTTTCAACATCGGGTCGGCACTCAAGAGGGCGGTAACCAGAAGGGATGCCAGGACCATAGAACCGCTCCTATTACGCCACTTCCTTGAACTTCGCCTTGGATGCACCGCAGACGGGGCACTTGTCAGGGGCCTCGCCAACCGCCGTGTGGCCACAGATGTCGCAGACGTAGATCGACGCCGGCGAGAGGTCTTGGCCTGCCATTAGCGCCTCCAACGCCTTGCAATACAAGTCGTGGTGGGTCTTCTCCACGGCCATCGCGTTGCAGAAGGAGACGATTGCAGGTCGATGCCCCTCTTTTTCAGCAATCTCGATGAAAGCAGGGTACATCTCCTTGAACTCGTATGCCTCGCCGTCGATGGCGGCCTGAAGGTTCTGCTTCGTGTCGGCCACGCCTTTCATCGCGCGAAGATGGGCGAATGCATGGACGGATTCCGCCGCGGCGGCAGCGCGAAGCAGCCTGGAAATCTGCGGGAAGCCGTCGGACTCGGCCTTGGCGGCAAAGGCGAGATACTTGCGATTGGCTTGGCTTTCGCCTGCGAATGCGGATTGAAGATTGTCTTGGGTGGACATGGCGGGCTCCTATTTCCGTTGAAAAGAGATAATTTATCGCTGTTTCTTCGGTTCATCAATGGCCGAGTGGATTGGCAAAATGGGAAGTTGTAGCGGCCCGCAGCGCGATTGCGGTCGTCGTTCGACCCGATTCGTGCCTCACATGATTCGCATTTCAGCCGCGCCATTGCTGCCCGTGAGGCCGGGACCACAGAAAGGGTCGCCAACGCCTTTCTGGCAAGCCTTTCGACACGTCGGCTGGAAATACGATCTGCGCTTGGTCCGCGACGTGGACTGCGATGCCGTCGTCAGCCCAGCCAACAGTTTCGGCTTCATGAACGGTGACATCGAAATGCTCCATTTCCAGCATTTTGGGTGGCAAGTCCAAGAGCGGCTTCAAAAACTGATCCGCGAAAAGCACCACGGCGAACATACTGCTGACAACTCCGGTAAGTTCTCCAACTTCGAGTTTACGGATCATGGGGTCCTGTGATGGCATTGTCACAATAGACAAGTGGTGTTAGACTTGGATGTAGACCAGATGACGGGAAATCGGACAGCCGGTCTTCGGGCGTTTTCGTAACGCCTTAAACGCCACCGATTTGGGGAATGGTGTAACGGTAGCACGACTGACTCTGGATCAGTTAGTTGGGGTTCAAATCCCTATTCCCCAGTTTCTTAAAGCCTTACGTGACAAGGAGTTGCGTAATGCTTTCTTTTCTGCCCAAAGGAAGGGCAGGCCACCGGTGATACTCTGGTGATACCCGCAAGATCAACAAGCCATCTATTAACGGTTAATAGATGGACAGGGTGGACACTCCGGCAAGAGCCAAGAACCAGGATTCATGCCGCCAAGGTGACCACTTCGGTTGCGGTCGGCTTGTAAGAGTCTGAGGACCCGAATTCTACGTTTCCCGGCATGCCCTACTTTACTTTCCCGGCGATTGACGGGGATACCTGGCAATGTGTAGGCTAGTAGCTGTATGACCATTATGCGTGGCAAAGGAGCATAGGAAAACGACAGCCGGAGGACGGCTGAAAAAAACAATTTGATCAACGCGCGAGCGTCAAGTTACTGCTTCCAGGAAATCGACCAACCTGAGCCGAACGGCTCTTGAAGTATGAAGGCAGCCACTTGGACGAAGCGGCTTCGCCGCGGGAGAGGGGAGCGGTTTGGGCCGGTCGTGCGGGTTGGTAGGGGCTGGCCAGTGAAGTGCCCTGGCGTGTGATGCGTTTGGATTTCCGGCCGTTGTGGCTGGAATTCCTTTGTTCCCGTGAAAGGGGTATCGCACGATGTCAGAACTCAGAAACCGCATGCTTCAGGACATGCAACTCGCCGGCTTGGTCGAAGGAACCAAGCGGGAGTATGTTCGAGCCGTTCGTCAACTGACGGGCTATTACATGGTTCCGCCAGACCGCCTGGTCGAGCGGCAGGTGGAGAAGTACCTGCTCTACGTCCGCGACGAGTTGGGGGTAGCCAAAGGGACCTTCGAACCGTTGCTGGCCGGCTTGAAGTTCTTCTACCTCCGTACTCTCGGTTACGACTGGCCGCTGTTTACTCAAAAAAAATTCGCCGGCCGCGGCAGAAGCGGTTGCCCGACGTCCGTAGCGACGCAGACTGCCGCCGCCTGATTGCCACGCTGGAAAAGCCGGTCTATCGCGGCTGTTTCACCATCATCTATGCCTACGGATTGCGAATCACCGAGGCCGTGACGCTGCCCGTTACGGCGATCGACACCAAGCAGATGGTGCTGCATGTCATCGGCAAGGGCAACAAGGAACGCCTTCTTCCCTTGACGGAATCGATCCTGGACATGCTTCGCCAGGTGTGGAAGACCCACCGCAGCCCAAGGTGGCTCTTTCCCAGTCGGCGCATGCTGACCCACCTTAGCGACGCGACCGCACGGTCCGCCTTCATGCAGGCCTGCAAGGAGTGCGGTTTCGATTCCAGCTTCCGGCCGCACTCGCTCCGCCACAGTTTTGCCACGCACATGCTCCAGCGGGGCGTGGACATCCGCATCATCCAGATCCTGCTCGGGCATTCCAGCCTGCGATCCACGGAGATTTATACGCATCTGACCGAACCGTTGCGGGACAAACTCCGCAAGCTGCTTCATCAGACCACCGAGGGTCTCTTCGAAGGAAGGAGGCCCAGCCATGCTTGATCCAAGCGTTGGCCCACCGAGGGCCAAGGTCGAGTTGGCGGACGTCGTTCGCCGCTTCGGTCCCCAGTATGCTTCCCAATACGGTGCCGCGATGATGCCCTCGCAGAAGAGGGCCCTTGCCGACATCGCGGCCTGTTGTACCCGAGAACTGGGGGGACGCTTGTACCACTGTGACGACTGCCACGACTCATTCTGGCGCTACCATTGTTGCCGCAACCGGGCCTGCCCGAAGTGTCATGGAAGCCAAACACGGCAATGGCTGGAAAAACGTGAAGCCGAACTGTTGCCGTGCGACTACTTTCACGCCGTCGTGACCGTACCGCCGGAGTTGCATGCGGTCCTCTATCGCCAGCAGAAATTGATGTACGGCCTCTTGATGCAGGTGGCGAGCGAGGCGGTCAAGGAACTCTGCGCCCAGAAACGGCACCTAGGGGCCTTGCCGGGCATCTTGGCCGTGCTGCACACATGGAACGGCCAGTTGCGCTATCATCCCCATGTCCACATGCTGATCACCGGCGGCGGGATCACCCCCGACGGCCAGCACTGGGAACCGGCCCGGGGCGAGTTCCTCGTACCGGTGGCTGTTCTTTCCTGCAAGATCGCCGCCAAGTTCCGCGATGCCTTGAAAGACCAAGCGCCCAGCGTGTTTGCGGGCATCCCGGAGAGCGTCTGGCAACGGGAATGGGTCTCCTTCTGCAAGCATTACGGCCACGGCAACGAGGCGGTGCTGAACTACTTGTCGCGATATGTCTTTCGCACGGCGATCAGCAATGCACGGATTCTCGACATGGACCAGACCCACGTCGTGTTCCGCTGGAAGGATCGTCGGGCTGAGGCGTGGCGAAACGAACGGATTCCGGCTGTGGAGTTCCTGCGACGCTTCTTGCAGCACGTTCTGCCGCGTGGCTTTCACAAGGTCCGCTATTACGGCCTTTGGCACCCCTCGCAGCGGGCGGCGTCCAACCGGGCATGGCTGCTGTTGATCCTGGAAACCCCGGCCGGCACGGCCCCAGCCCCCAAGCTGGCAGATCTCTTGGAGACGCTGGGTCAACAGAAAGAAGCGATGGATCAACTCGGCGACAACGCGGGGCACGACGACACCGACGTTCCGCCGTGTCCCCACTGCGGCAGCCACCGGACCCGCTTACTGGGTGAATATCCTCGTCTCGGCGTCCCGTAGGCATTCCGCTTTCGTGACCTGAAACGTTACTGGCAACCCCTTTTCAGCCGCGTTCTCTGCGAACGAGGGCGCGGCTTTCTTAATGCTGCGCACATGCCGAACAATTACCTCGTCAATCGGCCATCTCCTTCGCTTCCACCGCCCTTCCCGCATCCACCATTACAAGCCGCCCCCCAACGCTCCTCTCTCCCGCGGCGAAACGCTTCGTCCAAGAGACTTTTCGCATCGGCTTCGCGATGCGAAAAGTCTTGTCTGTTGGCACCGCGACTCCTCGCAAGGGGAGCCGCCGGGCTGAGTGCTGTTCACTAGGCCCCTTGGTCGGGGTGTTGGGAGCGGCCTTGGTTTCCAGCGCTCCTTTTTTCATGCGCAGGTTGGGTGGGTACCGGAACCATCAGGCGTCGATTTGCACCGTTTTCAAGATCGGCATTGACATCGGTATCGATTGAACAAGCGTCTAATCAGGGAACACGGCAATGGAAGAGAATCAGACCAGCGTTTCACCTTTCCCGACGATCCCCAGCGGCCACCACCCTTGCCGCCTACACAAACCGAATCCCGATCCGGCACTTGGTGCTAGCCGGCCTCATCCACCAAGGCCCCAGATAGCTGGCTCAATTCTGGCCGCCAAACTGGTCCAATTCCCGGCCGCCGCCGACAAAACTACCCCTCAGCAAGTTAGTAGGCTTTCTGCCTCATTTGGGGGAATTTGGTTGTGGGGTGTCAGGAATGGGGTGCGAGGTGCGAATAAAGAGTGAGCGAGCTACTGCCTACCGCTAAGAAGGTAACAATCTAATAGGGGGTGTGCTGTGGGACGTTTAGATGGTGTTTTGGCGGTGCTGGTGGTGCTGGCGGGTGTCGGAAGAGCGAACGCCGACATTGACACTTGGACCATCGTGGGCGGAAATGTCGTGGATTCGGGGGTGCCGTGTCCTGGCGGCGTCGGCGTGTCGGCAGTCCCGGGCGCGAACCTCAGCAACCTTGACCTGACCCAGGCGTACATGATTGATGCGAACTTGGTAAATGCCAGCTTTTACCTTTCCAGTCTGACCAATGCCAACTTGACCAACGCCAACCTCAGCGACGCCAGCCTTCACCTTTCCAATCTGACCAGTGCCAACTTGACTGGTGCCAACCTGAGCTTCGGCGAAGCTGCGAGTTCAGATTTGACGAGTGCCAACTTGACCAACGCCAACTTGGCTGTGGCCGACTTTACTTACGCAAACCTGACCAATGCCAACTTGACCAACGCTAACTTGGTAAATGCCGGCCTGTTCAACGCCAACCTTTACGGTTCAAATCTGACCAACGCCAACCTTAGCCAGGCATACTTGAATGGGGCCAACCTGACCAGTGCCAACCTTTACGGTTCCAATCTGACCAATGCAAACTTGGCTGGGGCCAATTTGACTGCGGCCAACCTGTATGGCGCTGACCTCCGCGGAGCACTTGGGTATTCCGGTGCGTCTGCTATCACGACCAATGCAATACTTCCTGACGGCACAATTCAGGGGTTGAACCTCAATACCTCCTACCCGGTTTTTATGGTCCGCAACTACTTTGGTGGCATTCCAGTTCATATCCTGGAAGCTATGAGCATGGCTTCAAACACAACCCTTGTATTCCAGTTTGAGGGTAACTCGTGGCGTTCGACCATTTCGTTCGATGCAGGAATCCCGGTGACGCTTGATGGCACGCTTGATTTGGACATATTGCCTGGAGGCAATCCAGCTAATCTGTTGGGCGACAGCCTCCAATTGTTTGATTGGGCGGGTGTTAACCCCTCTGGTCAATTTGCGGCAATCACGAGCGACCTGCCCCGTTATTATTATTGGGATACATCGCAACTCTACACCACGGGGGATGTAACGCTGTGCGAAATCCCCGAACCGTCCACCCTCATCGTCTGGTCGCTGCTTGGCACCCTTGCCATCGGCCTCGGCTGGTGGCGAAAGCAGAAGACTGGGCTCTAGGCCGCGTTGCCCATTACGGCGTCAAGAAGTTGCTCGAAAGTCATCAGGGTTTCCGTCATGCCGGCCGCCATCGCCGCCGGAAGCCGGGTTCGCTCGTTTACCACGTCGTAGGTTCTCCAGCAGAAGTTGTAGTAGGCCAGGAAGATCGCGATGGCCGCCTCCAGGTCGGCTAGCTTCTTGGAGAACCCCAGCGAAAGCCGAGTGAACCGCTTCACGAGGGTGCGGATCGTCAGGTTGTGCCGCTCACCGTGGCTGGTGCAAATCGACCGCTTTTCGGCGTCGGTTATCCCGAATATGCCCTTGCGCTCGGTCCCGACCATTTCGGGGGCGGCATAGCGGCCCGGTGTTCGGTATGCGGGAAAGTCGGCAAGGATGTTCCAGCCTAGCCGCGCGCGGCGATAGGTTTCTCCGGCCGGAATGAACAATACTCGGACCAACGTGGACAGGGAACGGGAGGCACGTATAATCAAGATGTTGAACGATTCAGCGGGAAAAACCCGCTGAAGCATCACGAGGACGCGAGGGAACGGCCCGAAGACCGTCCGGCAACCTGGCTTAGCCGCCAAGGTGCCAATGCCGACCCAATTGGGAAGCGATGCGGCTCACTGCGAGCAAGAAGGCACTTTCCTCGTCGAGGAGATGCCGCTCTTTCGGCCGCGCCTCCGGTTTGGGTCTTTGAGCCGTTTTTCGCCAGCGCCAGCGGAAAAAACCGTTGACCAACGGAGAATGACAATGGCAGAGAATCAGAAAGGCGACCGGCCACTCGACTACGGCGAAATCAACAAGGAACTCTACGCCCTCGAAGGCAAGAACGATCCGGCATCGAATGAGCGCCGGGCAGGATTGCTCGACGAATTGATAACGATCGACATGGCATGGGGCGAATGCCGCCGGGCGATGGGACGTGCCGCCAGTCGTTCCGCGCGCCGGAAGGTGCGGCGACTTCCGACAAGCCGCCGACTTCCGGCGGGATTACGATCATCGGCGCGCCGATGGGACCGGATGATTCAAGCGGTCAGCCTCCGGAAACCCCAGCCGAACCGTCGATCAACAAGACGGCCGACGGCGGCATTGCCGAACATGGCGGCATTCACGCGCCGGAAAGCGAGTCTTCCAAGCGGCAGCGGCGGACCGCAGGCTTCCTTCGCAATTTGGAATGGATTTCGCAAAGAGCCAAGGATGGTGGCAACGACTACTACGTCATTTTTGATCTGCGGGACGATCATGGTGGCGCGGAAAGCGACCATCGGCCGAATCGCTTCGTCCAGTTCGGGGTCAGTCCGGCGGAATTCTTCATGGACCTTCCGAACACAACCTTGAACGAATCGGAAGCCGAAACGATTCTGCGCGACAGGCCAGAATTCTTCTTCGTCAATGCTCGCAGGAAAAGCAAAGACCCAAACGCTCGCATAGTCGAATTCGATCCTCTGCAACGGGAATATGTCAACGGACAGGAACGGGTTGCTGCGGAGGACATGGCCTATGTCCTATTCGATGTTTGGAAGCTGCCGATCGATGTCATGATCGAAGTGAGCACGGGCCGCTTCTAGTTCTCGGGCTATTGAACCAAGGAGGTTGAAAATGGCAGAGCGTGAGAATGAAGATCGACCTCAGCGGGCTGTCCTTGCGACTACGCCGTCTCTCGCCGCCGCCACGCCATGACCAGCCCGATAGCACCGAGCAGCGACCAGACGATGAGGGTGGAGGGTTCGGGCGTGGCGTGCAGCGTAACCTCCCCGTTTGTATAAAGCTCTGACGTGTTCCAATAGTATGGAGCAGAAATATCGGTGCTGATTTGGGCAAACCGCTGGCCGGAGAGGTTGACGCCTGACCAATCAAACAACTGAAAGGTGTCGCCTACTAGGCTGGCTGGATCGACTCCCGCTGCAACGTCCAACTCCAGAGTCCCATCGAGACTAAGGGGGATTCCAGCATCAAAGGAAATCATTGAACCCCAGGGGTGATTGTCAAACTGGAATACAAGGGATGTTCCTGGATTCATGCCCATCTCCTGAAGAACATGGATCGGGATGTTCCCGCTATAATTGCGGACGAGGAGGGTCGGGTTGTTCACGTCCAGATACAACCCCTGGATGGTGCCGTTTGGAAGTATGGTATTCGTGGCGATGGCCGAGCTAGAAACAAACCCTTGTGCCCCACGCAGATCAGCCCCCGTCAGGTTGGCATTTGTCAGAATGGCACTGGTCAGGTTGGCGTTGGTCAGGTTCTGGCCCGATAAGTTCCAGCCCGTGAGGTTGTTTCCTGCCAAGCCGATGCCCTCCAAGTTCTGGGCCTGATAGCTGGCGGTACTATTGAGCTGCGAGGATGTGAGGTTTGTATAACCAAAGTTGGCCCCAGTCACGGTGGCCCCCGTCAGGTTGGCATTTGTCAGAATGGCACTGGTCAGGTTGGCGTTGGTCAGGTTCTGGCCCGATAAGTTCCAGCCCGTGAGGTTGTTTCCTGCCAAGCCGATGCCCCCCAAGTACTGGGCCTGATAGCTGGCGGTACTGTAGAGCTGCGAGGATGTGAGGTTTGTGTAATCAAAGTTGGCAAGAGCCACAGTGGCCCTCGTCAGGTCGGCATTGGTAAGGTTGGCGTTGGTCAGGTTGGCGCTGTCCAGGTTGGCGCGGAAAAGGTTCTGGCCCGATAAGTTCCAGCCCGTGAGGTTGTTTCCTGCCAAGCCGATGCCCTGCAAGTTCTGGGCCTGATAGCTGGCGGTACTATAGAGCTGCGAGGATGTGAGGTTTGTGTAACCAAAGTTGGCAAAAGCCACAGTGGCCCCCGTCAGGTTGGCAGTGGTCAGGTTGGCGTTGGTCAGCGTGGCCCCATTAAGGTCGGCATTGGTCAGGTTGGCAGTGATCAGGTTGGCGTTGGTCAGCGTGGCCCCATTAAGGTCGGCATTGGTCAGGTTGGCGTTGGTAAGGTTGACATTGGCCAGCGTGGCCCAATTAAGGGCGGCAGTGGTCAGGTTGGCGTTGGTTAGCATGGCCCCATTAAGCGTGGCACCGCCTAGGTTCTGGCCCGATAAGTTCCAGCCCGTGAGGTTGTTTCCTGCCAAGCCGATGCCCTCCAAGTTCTGGGCCTGATAGCTGGCGGTACTGTAGAGCTGCGAGGATGTGAGATTTGTGTAATCAAAGTTGGCCCCAGTCACAGTGGCCCCCGTCACGTTGGCAGTGTTCAGGTTGGCGGAATAAAGGTTGGCATTGGTAAGGTTGGCGTTGGTCAGGTTAACGTTGGTCAGCGTGGAGAACTGAATGTTGGCGTTAATCAAATAAGCTTGCGTTAGGTCTAAATCATAAAGATTGGCATTCGGAACTGCAGAAACGCCACTCCCGCCGGGGCACACAACTGACGACTGATATACGCCCAGGTTCGGAACACCGGGGTTGACATACGCCCACTCATAGATATCCGCCTGCGTTTGACCCGCACCAGCTAGCACTACCAGAACCGCAATTCCAAGAGACTGAGACAAGAAACCCGTGGAACGACACATAGCAATGCTCCCAGATTGGATGACACCAGCGTGGTCTTGGCGGTGGTCACCAATACGTCTTGGTGGCACGCCGCGCAGCCTAGCTGGACGGGGACGATGAAACTCCCCCTTCCACCTTTCCGCCACTCGACCCTCATTCCTGACAAATAATCTAGAAAATTCCTTGAATTACTACATAAATGCATGCGAGAACATCGGGCAGCGTCCGCGAGAGCGCAGCTTGGTGTCCCACCGTCCGTAGTATCTCCAGGGTTTTCGATAGCTACCAAACTGTGCCAAATAGGGTATCTGGCTCAATTTCTGCCAAAGAGGGGCAAAATTGCCGGTTTTCTCACTCAGAAGCTAATGTCATTTAGAGTATACTCATTTGACATATCCAGGGGACACCAGTACAATGCCTTCGGAAGGAGAAAGGCATGGGTACCGCAGTTTATATTCGAGTCAGCACGGTCGGCCAGAATGAAGCTGGCCAGCGCCGGGAAATCCAAAAGTGGCTGAAGGGCAACGGCGTCACCGACGCCCGATTCTACGTCGATCATGAAACCGGCGACAATCTCAACCGCCCGGATTTCGAGCGTCTCCAGAAGGACGTTTTCATGGGAGAGATCGAGACGGTCGTAGTCTGGAAGCTGGACCGCATCAGCCGAACGATCCGGGACGGGCTGAATACGCTCTGCGGTTGGTGCGATCGTGGGCTGCGGGTCGTCTCCGTCACGCAGCAAATCGACTTCAACGGCACGATTGGAAAGATGATCGCCGCTGTGTTGTTCGGCGTGGCGGAAATGGAGCAACAGAATCGGCGAGAACGGCAGGCAGCCGGAATCGCCGCCGCGAAGGAAAGGGGCACTTACATCGGGCGGGTGCCGGGAACGACCAAGGCCACTCCAAGCCGAGCAAAAGAACTTCGCAAGACCGGCCTGAAAGATGGCGAGATTGCCAAGGCGCTGGGAATCTCCCGGCGAACGGTACAGCGGTACCTGAAACTTCCGTAAGTTGACGAGCTGCAAGGGCCAGCCAGCAGGCGGCCGGCTTTCATCGACCTTGACGCGACGATGGTAGCCGCCCAGGACGATCTTTCGTTCCGAGTCCTTCTTCGGCTGCGCAAACTGGCAGCCCTGCGGGCCGCGGTGAGTTCTTGTTGCAAGCGTCAGGTCATGATCAAACGTTCACAAAATTTCAGTGGGTACGGAAGGTGTTCCATTCCCACGTGTCAAGCTCCATTGCACAGAACGCCTCGAAAAGATAGATTTCCAGATCGTTCTCGATGGGAATAAAGGCCACGCGGAGCCCTCGGAGATGGGCTTGGCGCTCATCGAAGACCTTCCTGAACGTAGGATCTTGCATGGCGTCCCCACGCTTGAGTCGCGTCGGCATCTTCCGCTTCGCCATTCGATAGGCGAGGCTGGCGTCAAAATGGGTCTTGCCGCAAAGATGCTGGCGTATCCTTGACAGCACCTTACGTGAGATCCCAGCGTAGATGGGACTGGCGTGTTCCATGAAGATGTAGCACCCGGCAAAATCACCGGCAAGCTGCAACTGCTTGGCAATCGCGATTGGCCCCTGCTTGGTCTGGGCGAAGATGGATGCTTGGACGGGTCGCTCCATTGCGTCGCGCAGCCGCCGCATGTGGGCGGGCAAGACCGTCTTTGTCAACTCAAGGAAGGTGTGCTTGCACTCGTCAATCGGCATGGGTCGCATCCTCTCTGTCAACTAGAGCCATATCCCACCCACGATAGCATAGTCGCTCGTTCTCAAAGGCGTATACTGGTGCCGCCACCACGCCGTCGTGCCAAAGGTTGTGAAGCGTATCGGACTGTGCTGGCCGGTGGCAGTATCCCAATTCGACGCGCTCACGTAAGCTCTTCCCCCGCCTGGCTTGGACCTGCCCTTGCCTGGGCCGGGTGAAGTGGCGAGGGCTCCGGATTCGCCGCCTTGCCATTTTCGCCTGGGCACGCATGTGCAGCGATCACCTCTGCAATGGCCTCATCGTCGATGACGAGGCGACCCGTGCGCCTGGCATCCTCCAGCATGCGAGTGCTTTCTTGGACGGTTATCTCACCACGAAATCGCCCGCTCGCGTCAGATTGCACCAGCGAGCTATTTACCTCGGTCATCTTGACCATCAATCGGATCGCCGCCAAGCGGTGGCCTGTTTTCCAATGATACTTGTCGGGAAATTCAGCATCCGGCGGAGCGTCGGAGGCAGTTCGCAATACGGCGTCGGTCAGGACTACGGGAATCGCCTCCCGCTGCTCTACCGGAACTGGCCAATTCTCCCGAATCGACTGGCGCAAGAGGAGCGAATCCGCGTAGAACTCGCGCTTACTCTGAAAGAGTGACGTTTCGCGCTGTCGGTCTACTTCGGCCCCAAGAGCCCCGGCGCGATGGTCGTCTGGCGGGCAGATTTCCGGGCTTTTCGCCCCGGCGGTCGCCTCGGCCGTTTGGCCGCATCGTTTCCGCCACGCTTTGCGTTTTCTTCGACTTGGCATCGATCGTTTCTTCCGCTGATTCTACCCGATTCATTGACCGGCTTGCAACCCACCGGCAACGATGCGCGACGGCGTTGAGGCGAACAGCGGCCTTTGGCGCGTAGCCCTACTCCCCGATGCAGGGGTCGTCTGGCGGCGCGTCTTCCGTCACTTCCGCACCGTTGCCATCGATCTCCACAATGGTCATTTCCTGCCACGTGGTTTGCTAGCTTGTGCCTGCCTGAATCTTGAAGGTGCTGGCCCCACATGGCCCTGGTTGAAGCCATTCTGCCGGCAGCGATTTCAGCCAATCGACTGGGGTGCGTCGTTCTTTATTATCCCCTGAGACTTCCGAAATGGGCAATGACCTTATCGATTGGGACGGGATTTGCGCGTCGCTGGTCGGGGTTGAAATTGACATGCGTGATTAAATCGGCTTTGAGGCCAATTAGCAAGCCCTCCACGGCGTCCACAGCCAATGGAAACAACTTCGTCCCTTCGCATTCCCCGCGATGAGACATGACGGATTTCTCGGCCTCTTTCGAGCAGGTGACCAACGGCAGGAAGATGCCAGCGATGTCGTCAACCGAAAACTTGACTCGGATAATGTCAACGTTCTCTGGTGGCTCTTTACCGGCGACCGCCACCTTCACGCCGGGCAGTTTTCAAGGCGCGGATTTCCCGCCATCGCCGCGTCAATCTTTAGCGTGAGTCGGCACCCGATGGCGTCGAATGTTTCCAGGAATGCGGCTTCCACGGTTCGGAGATCGCTGGCCGTGCTGTAGATCGCGTCGTGAAGCGTCACGATGGGCACCCGACCCATAAGGCGCGGTGAGACCGTCTCCACTACCAGCCAGGCTTCCATCCGTTGCAACAGCCGAATTAGTTCCCCATGATCGGCGCGGTTGACGAAACGAATTGCCCTGTGGACCGTTGGAAACTCGGCGCGGAAAGCGTTCTCTACCTTGCTCGGATAGCGGCCGCGCTTGGCAAGCACGTCTCTCAGGAACGCCAGCTTCACGGCGTCACGATCCAAACCGGAAAGCACGACGAGCCGTTCGTAAAGCACCCCAGAAAAGGCAAGTGCGCAAAAGTCGGCAACGTTGGCAGAGGCAAGCGAGGGAGTGAGGGGAGCGAGGGAGGGGGCAGGGAGGCAGGAGAGGGAGTCAGGGGGACGCGAGCACTCATGCTTATATGTGGCCCGTGATTTTGGCCTATTCGGGGGGGTCGCTTGGGTCAAAATCATGGCCAGCAAACCCGGCTGGGCGCACTTGATGTCAACGGACCCAAGCGGCTCGCCTCCGATCCGTAGGGCGCTGCGTAGCTCGCTCTTGAGTCCCGTTATGGCGTTGAACACGCGGCGGGTGGTTCCCACGGTCAATCGGAATTCGCGCCGGCGGATATTGGAGACCAGTACGTCCTGACATAGGCGAGTATGGGTCGGAAGTCCGGCAAGGATTACGTCGGCATCGTCGGCAATGGTCAAGTTACGTTGCTCGTCACTCAGCCGGTAGTGAATCGGTAACCATCGGGCTTGCCATTCTTCCGCATTCTGTCGTTGCCGCTCGCGGTTGATTCGTTCCAACAGCCGTGGGTCAACAACAGGTATTCTAACGCAACGGTCCCCCAGATATCGCTTGGCGAGCCGGTAGCCCTTGCATTTCACGCCGGCACAGTATGCCGCCGTTTCGATCGCGCCGCCCCGTTCGAGGGCGCGGATTATGTCCGGGGAATCATGCTTGTACATCACGCGCCGGAGAATGCGGGAATCGAGTCTGACGAGACCCCATACATCGGTGTCGCGGTTGGCCGTCTTTGTCAAGATCGTGCTGATAAGCCAGCGGGCATCGTCGGCACGGGTAAGCAGGCGGGCCGGCAGGAATTCGCACGGGTCGAAACTGCGGGGGAGTGTGAAAGTGGCGGGGCTGCTCATCGACGTGGCCCATTTGTAGCTTTTGCAGGGCGCACGCCGAGGAATCAAGTCGAACAGTGCGGCTCCGATTTTACCTCGCCCCAGCGGCAATATCAAACGCTTGGCCTTACTTCGAACCCACCATGTTTTTCGCTACGAATTTCTCCAGGTCGGTCAAGCGATAGCGAATACGGTTGCCGATCCGACAATAACGTAGCTCGGGATGGCGGTTCGTCGCTCGCCATACCCGCAGTGTTTGCGGTTTAAGTTTCAGGTACTCGGCCGCCTCTTGGTCACTCAATAATGTTTCGACAGGCATTGCATTTCCTTTCACGTGGTTATCAGCCGTCAACACCCATGATTATACCGTGGTCGCGCAAGTCGTTCAGGTTCGCTCTGCATTTTCTTGGGTGAGATATTCTGTGTTGAGTGCGCAAAACAAAAAACCGGTCTGAGGGAACGACCCGCAGACCGGTTCATCTACTAAGCGTTAATAGATAGAGTTATTTCTCATCTCGATGCGAATTATCTCCGCCCGTGTTTTTTGCTGCTTGAATGGCTTCTACCGCTTTGTTGACTGCATCTTTGACGGTCGAGAGGTTCATCCTGGCGTAGACTGCCGTAGCCTGCGATCCAGGCCGATGCCCCAGGGTCTTTCCGACAATCTGGATGCTGGCACCCGTGGCGGTTTCCCACGAGCCCATTGTGCGGCGCAAATCGTGCGGCCGAAGATCCTTCAGCCCAGACTCGGCCAATAAGGCTCGCCACGGCTTGTACACGTCGAACAAGGGCTTTCCCCGCCTTCTGCCAGGAAAGACCCACGGGCTGTCCCCTGCCGTCTGCTGGCGTCGTAGCAGGATGTCCAGGGCAGGGGAGGGGAGGTGGACGATTACCGGCTTGCCGTTCTTGTGCTTGCTGCCGGGGATGGTCCATTCCGCCCGCTGAAGGGCCAATTCATCCCACGTCATGCTTATCACGTTGCCCTTTCGTGCGCCTGTCCACAACGACACTTCAAGGGCATCGGCCACGACCGGGCTGTCCTTGCGCAGCTTTTCCAGCCCCGCGAAGAACTTAGGAAACTCGTCCGCTTGCAGGAACCGCTCGCGTTGATCCTCGTCGAACCGCTCGATTCCCTTGCACGGGTTTGCACCATGAAACCCCACCTTTGACGCAAACTTGCCGAACATGCACTTGAGCAAGGCCAGGGTCCTGTTCGCCTCGTAGGGTGCCGTCTTACCGATCTTCCTATGGAGCCGTTCCACGTCGGCCGTCTGGATGTCGGCCAGCTTGCGGCCCTTCCACGCCTCCAAGTGCCGCAGATACCTCTTCTCGTCCTCTCGCCATGACCTCTTCTTCGGCTTGGCGTGATTTTCGAGGTAGTAATCCCATAGCTGTTGCATTGTCGGTTCCTTGGGCTGTGGCGCAAGCTTGGCGCGACGTTCCGCCCGAGGGTCGATGCCTTGGGCCAGCTTGCCACATGCCGCCGTAGCCGCTTTCCTAGCGTTTTCTACGCTAGTGGCGGGAAACCGCCCGAAGTTCATCCTGATCAGTTTGCCGCCGCAGCGCCGGACCAAGTTGAACGACTTGGCTCCCTTGTCGGTCACGCGGACGATCAAGCCCGGTATTTCAGCATCGTAATACTCGACTCTGCCGCGCGACGGGATCGGCAGTGCGGCAATGCCCGTTTTGGTGAATTTGAGCTTGTTCATTGGTCTTGCCTTTGTGTCGGTGATACTCTGGTGATACTTGAAACCGTAAACAGCCGTCCACAGGCTTCTACGTTAACGGTATCACCGTAGCAATGATACTTAGAATATAGCTGGAAAACAAGTCATATTCAACGCAAACAGTCATTTAGTCAACGCGCGTCTACCAAGATGAAAAGTGACTCTGGATCAGTTAGTTGTGGTTCAAATCCCTATTCCCCAGTTCTCACAAGCCCTTGTGTCGCAAGGGCTTGTGTCGTTTTCTGACTCGGCCGCGGGGGCCTGACTGTTGACAAAAGTGTTGATCGGGGCAGACTTTCCACCCGCCTGTTGATGCGTCCGGGCCAGTTCACAGGCCTCCCATGCGCTTCCCGGTCGCCGGGTCGATCTTGCTTTTGACCTTGGAACGGACATTGACCCCCTGCGTTGCCGATTGCGATCACGATTGCAGACGCCTCGACAACGGGCAGGGACCGACCTGTCTTGGGGTGGGGTGGGGGACGGAAAGTACCTTGCCCCGCCGGCCGAATAATGCAATTGGCTAAGCAAAGAAGAAGGAGTTCCGAAAAACGAGTGGTCTTACGCGCGTATACGGGCTCCCAGTCGGCGATGGACCGCTATGACCGCGAACTCAGCCAACCGGCGACGGCGAAGTGATGCTTCGAAGAACCTACGACGCATTTGACGCTACGACCTGCATTCCGCTCGCGGCCCCTTCCCTGCCTGAATCGCTCATCGCTGATGCGTGCCAGGAAATAGAACTCCACCACTGTTGACTTTTCTCCGCTCACGATTTCTCGGGAACGACGAAGCCTCCCAGAAACGCTTCGAGATCGGGCTGTAATTCCGCGTACCGCCGCTGGGAGGTCCAAGTGATGACTTGGATTGTAGTTGCGTTTGCCGAATACAGTAGAGCTTCGTAGGTAAACGACTGCCCCGATGATCTAGCTTCCAGCGTGATGACCACCGCGTTGCGTCCCTGGATCTTCTTCGGTTGCTCACGAACGACCTTGGCCTTGGGATCGACCGCATAGATATTATTGAGAAATGCCTTCTTCAGATCGGTGAGGTCCATGGTTCGCGGTATGTGAAGCAACGGTACATAGTGCTGTTCGGCAATGACCATGCCGAAGGCCTCGCCAGTCTTGTGCGTGTACATGACCTCGGCTGCTCGATTCAGCGGTTGAGCCATATGCCGCCATTTGCCCCCGGGAAGTTGCAAGGCGAACGTGCCTTGTGTGCCTTGATATCGTTGCCTCGAGTACTCCACCTTGATCAACTTCAGGGCGACGAGCCCGCGCGATGCGGCCGCAAACGGGCTCTCTTCCAAGTGGATATGCGCGCCATCGAGTTCGACCTCGTCGAGTGTGGGATCGACGGCAACCCACCGATCATCCAGGGCAACTTCGTTCCAGGCATGGCCGGCAAAGGCCTGCTCCGCATCGCCCAAGTAGTAGAACCCGGACACCAGGCGCGCCGGAATTCCCTCGGACCGAGCCAGGATGGTGAACAGTTCCGCGTAGTCAGCGCACTTTCCCTTTCGTGTGGCGAGCAGTTCCTCGACCGTCATCGGGTTGGCCGTAATATCGTAGCTGATAAACTGAGCAACGAAATGTACAAGCCTCTCAACTTTCTCTCTTGGTGACTTGGCGTCACCGACGGCCTGGCGCGACCAGTTCGCGAACCTTGGGGCGACTCAACGAAACCGAGGTCGTTTCCTTCAGAGCCGCCGCGATTTCATCCGGTTCGGCTTTCACGGAAGCCGGCCCCAGCCTGCCGAGTCTGAGAACATACTCGCTCGGCTCTTTTCGAGTAACTTCCTGGCTTGGCCGGTTCACAAGAGTAAGATCCCGGGCACCTACCGTTTCGATTACTAGACTGGAGATGCTAGTTGGCTCCCCGAGACTTTGGTCGATCTTGACCTTCGTCGTCTCGAAAAGATCAGGGCCGGACTCGATGGCACGGGCAGTCTTCTCGTCTTCGGCGCGAACTTCTATGAGACCTGGCTGGCGTGCCAACAGAATCCGCCCATTTTGCGGATCGCAATACTCCAGGCCTGGAATCTTGTCGCCGACCTTGCACGTCTCCATGACCTGGCAGGGGACCGTGTGGCCGAGAACACGTATCGGCTGCGTGGCGGTCAACCGGGTTCGTGCGAGTTCGACGCGAAGGCTTTCGAAGCTGAACCCCCGCGTGATGATGCTATCGCCGAGTTTGGGTCCATGCCGCAGCCAGGCACGATCTGTCACCTTATCTGCGAGGGTATAGTCCGGGGCAGAAAACGTCTTACGAAATTCCTTGTCGTGCGTGCGGACAGTGGCCTGGAAGCCCTGTTGCAACCGCTTGAGCACGATTTCGCTCTTGCCTGCGCCGTCGGTGATGCCGTCCACTCCGCCGCGAAAAGCGAAAGGAAACCTGCCGTCAAACTCCACGACGGAATATCCTCGTCGCTCGGACTTGGCCCCTGCGATGAGAAGACGCACCGTAAACTCCGATTTAAAGACATACTCTGGATCAGGACCGCCAGAAAGGCTGGCCCCATTCCGCATCCAGCCGACTTTTTTGTCCCGCATGTAGATTCCGTAGTATTCCGTCGTGAGCAATTTCCTCATTTCGTTATCGTCAAGCGGAAGGCGCAATGGCTCCTCAGCGAACCCGCAATGGGAAAAAACGGCGATCAATAGCGCCCCGAACGATATACGGTAAAAGCTCTTCATTTCGAGATCCCTTCTTTTCGAGGCGCAGGATGGAATATGCAAAGGGCCAAGAGGAATAGTGCCACCTGGCCCAACGATCGATAGAACGTTCAACGCGCCGGTCATGCCTTGTTTGCGCCGGCCGCCTGGTTGCCCACACTACTTATACGAGCCGATGGACAACTGTTTCAGACGCGGACGCAAGACAGCAGCACGACCTTTGGAAATGGCCGATTCTCGGCGGTTCGCGCGCGTTGCATTCCTCGAGTTCTCTCGCCTCGGAATGAAGCGACGACAAGAATTTGCACTCGGTGCGGCCGAGTGCGAGGTCCGACTTCGATCCTTGCCGGCCCACCTTGGAGGGTGTAGAATCCGTGTTTTCTCGAACTTATAAGTTCGCGACCGGCCGCATTGAACGCACAAGGACCTGAGCATGCTGAGTTCCAGCCACCGCGTAGAGGTGCACCTCCTGCGCGTCGGCCATTGCCGCCATTGCGAGCGCCTGGCATGCACGGCGGGGCGGTGGCGGATCATCCAGTTCCCAGCGATTTGTGCCCTCTTGGTCCATCCGCAGCACGGCGCCGCCTTGTTCGACACCGGTTACGCCGAGCGGTTCTTCGCGGCCACACAGCCCTTTCCCGAACGTCTCTACCGCTGGATCACCCCCATGACGTTGCCGCCGGAAGAAACCCTGACGGCGCAGCTTGCACGGCTCGGCCTTCGCCCGGCGGATATCCGCGTGAGCCTAATCTCCCATCTGCATGCCGACCACATTGCCGGCCTGCGCGACCTGCCGCAGGCCCGTTTTATTTTGACGCGCCGCGAGTGGGCGGTGACCGGCCGGTACTCACGGCTGGCCGGGCTGAAGCACGCGTTTCTGTCTGCCCTTCTACCGGACGATTTCGCCGCGCGACTGCAATTCGTGGACGATTTCCCTTCGCGCAAACTGCCCAGCGCGTGGTCTGCACTGGGCGATGGCCACGACGTCTGGGGTGACCAGAGCCTGGTGGCGGTGTCGCTTCCCGGCCACACTGCGGGGCAAATGGGCCTCGTGTTTCGCGATCCGCAGGATCGCGAAGTGTTTTTGTGCGCCGACGCCTGCTGGTCTCGGCTGGCCTGGTTGAATAATGTGCCGCCAAGCCGGCTGGCGGGCGTCAACATGCACGACTGGTCGGAATATCGGCAGACCTTGGAGTCCTTGCACCGTCTCGGCACGCGGCACCCGGAACTCTTCATACTCCCGTCGCACTGCCAGCAAAGTATGGATCTCTATCATGCCGTTGGCCAGAAATGCTGATGCGTTGACACTGCTGGCGGAGTTCACTCGCACGCGATGGGGGTATCGTTTCGCTAGCCGCGACCATCTGCTCCGCTGGCAGGCACGGCAGGTCAACCACTATTTGCAAAGGGTATTGCCGCAGTTCCCCTTCTACGAGAGCCACTTGTCTGGCCGTGGCGTGACAGAGCTAGAGGCATTGCCTTTGCTCGATAAATCGCAGGTTTGCCAGCATTTTGATGAACTCAACCAGTATGGCATTGCCCGCTCGATAGCGCTGGCCGAAGGCCTGGCAGCCGAGCGGAGTCGCGACTTTGCGCCTACACTGCCGCACGGCATTAGCGTGGGGCTGTCCAGCGGCACGTCCGGCGAGCGGGGCGTGTTTCTCGTCAGCCGGCAGGAAATCAGCCGTTGGGCGGGCACCATCCTGGCAAAACTGCTGAGCCATAAATCGCTGCTCCAGCTCGTGAATCCTTTTGCGCCGCCGTTGCGGGTGGCCTTCTTGCTGCGGGCCAACAGCAACCTCTACACCCGCGTGCACAGCCGACGGCTGCAATTCACGTATCTGGATCTCCTGGCGGGACTCTCCGGCCTGGTATCCCAGTTGAACGGTTTGCAACCGCAGGTTCTGATTGCCCCGGCTTCTGTGCTCGGCTTGCTGGCGCAGCAGCAGGGCAGGGGACTCAATATTCGCCCGCAACAAGTGGTGAGCGTGGCCGAATTACTGGAGCCCGACGATGCCGAACATGTCCAGAGCGCATGGCAGGTGCCTCTGCAACAGGCCTATCAATGCACCGAGGGCTTTTTGGCGGCAACCTGCCCGCACGGGCGATTGCACCTGAACGAAGAGCATGTCCACATCGAACCCCAATGGCTGGACGCCGGGCACGAGCGCTTTATGCCGATCATTACCGACTTCAGCCGGCGTACGCAGGCATTCGTACGTTACCTGCTCGACGACGTGCTGCGCGTGGATGTGGAGCAAGATTGTCCGTGCGGGCGGCATACGCTGGCGATCGCAGCCATCGAGGGCCGGCAGGACGACGTCTTGTGGCTGCCCGATTTGCAGAACGGCGCCTTGACGGCCATCTTCCCCGACAGCGTGCGGCGGGCCATGCTATTGGCCCAGGATTGCTTCTCGGACTATCGCCTGGAACAGCATGCCCTGACCTGGTTGGTGGCGCGTGCGGCCCATGACGGGCGTGGAAACCGGCCAGGCGGAAGCACAAGTCCAGCGCGAGCTTGTCGGGCTCTGCCGCCAGTTGCGACTACGGCCCCCGGCGATTCAGTTTCCGCCCTGGCAACAAGCCGAGCAGCAGACGCTGGATCGGAAGCGACGCCGCATCCATTGCCTGCAAAAGCCAGGTTTGAAAACGGGAGCGCCCGCATGAACATTCTTATCACCGGGGCTTCCGGTTTCGTGGGCAGTAGCTTCATGCGACAGTTTGCCGCCGTGCCCGGTTTGCGTTTGTATGGGCTGGGACGGCGGCCTTTGCCGGACCGAACGACCGTGCCCGACACACCACTTGACCGGGATAACTACCAATCCATCGATCTCAGCCGACCCGGCGCACAAAACCTGCGGCTGCCCATTTCACCGGATGTCGTGATTCACGCCGCGGCGCGGGCGGCGCCCTGGGGCAGCGTCCGGGCTTTCCAGCGCGATAATGTCGAGGCCACGCGGCACGTCATTGCCTATTGCGAATCGCAATGCCCCCGACCGCGGCTCATCTATGTCTCCTCGAGCTCGGTATTCTATCGGGACGGCCACCAGTTCGATTTGACCGAAGCCAGCCCGATCGGCCCCGACTTCATCAATACCTATGCGGCCACCAAGTATGCGGGCGAATGTCTGATCCGCGGCTACAGCGGCGAGCACGTCATCGTGCGTCCCCGCGCCGTCTTTGGGCCGGGCGACACCGTCTTGTTTCCCCGCGTGCTCGTGGCCGCTCGCAAGGGACGCTTGCCGCTGCTGGTTTCTGATGGCCCCCCGGCACAAGGCGACGTGATCTACATTGATAATCTTTGCCAGTACCTGCTGCAGGTCGCAACCAGTCCGCGGCTCACGCACGACGCGTTCAACGTCACGAACGCCGAGCCGGTGATTTTGCAGGACTTTCTGCTGGAGGCGCTCGACCGATTGCATCTGCCCGCACCGAAACGCCGCGTGTCTGTGGCCGCGGCAATGCGCGCGGCGCGGTGGACGGAGCGCGTTTACCGCTGGCTACGACTGCCGGGCGAGCCGCCGATCACGGCCTTTGGCGTTAGCGCATTTGCCTACTCGAAAACGTTCGACGTGTCGCGTTGCCTGGAGGCGTTTGGGCCGCCGCCGATCGGCGTGCAGGAAGGGCTGCGGCGCTTTGTGGAGTGGCAACGGACGAACTGCTCATGCACCCCATGACGATTTCAGCATGATGCCGTACTACTTCTTTGGTTGGTACTCGTGAGAACACCAGAGGATTCCCGTGAAAAAGGTGCTGATACTTGCTACGGCGACGGCCCTGGTCGTCGACTTGATGCGAATCGAGCTCGTTGCCGGCGTTATAATACCGAGCGTATCTCGCCCCATTCCAGGAGGTGTCGATAACGCGGGGGATATTTGGCCGCTCCTTCGTCAGCTGCGGCGAGTTGAGGCTCTCGTGTATCGTTTGTCGCGAGTCGGTCTATGCTGACATACTACCTCCTGCTTACATGCCTGATAGCCCCGGGGCTCTATCTCGCGATCCTGCTCGCGAAATTCCAGTCGAGCCTCCGCGTCATCCGCCGTGAGGCGATCGGCGATTTGCCCTTGGCGGCCAAACAGATTACGATCGTGCAGCCGATCCTTGGCGGCGATCCGCGATTGATAGACATGCTTCGCCAGACGCTGCGGAACACACCCTCGGCGACGCAGTTTCTCTGGCTGGTCGATGGCGACGATCGGCCCGGCCGAGATGCCGTAGAGCCGCTTTGCCGCGAACATGCCGGCCGCATTCAAATCGTGTGGTGCGATCGCGCGGCCGAGAATCTAAACCCCAAGGCCTATAAGCTCGACAAGGCTTGGCCCAGAATCGGCACGCCCTACGCTGCCGTCCTCGACGACGATACCACGATTTCCGAGCGGAACCTGCGAGTCGCCGTTGCGGCCCTCGATCGATGCGACCTTTACACGGGTATTCCCTGCTACCAGTCCACGGCCACCCGCTGGGATTCGCTCCTCTCCCATTTCGTCAACAACAACAGCATCATGACTTATCTCGCGCTGTTGCCTTGCGTCGGGCCGCTTTCGATCAATGGAATGTTCTATGCGATGCGCACGGAAACTTTGCGGTCGCTGGGCGGCTTTTCGTCGATTCAGACGCGGTTGTGCGACGATTACGCCCTGGCCCGCTTGCTGCGCGATAACGGCCGGCGGGTCCACCAGGGAATCGTCCCGCAATATCTTTGCACCAGCGTCTCGGGCATGCGGCATTACGCCGAGATCATGCACCGCTGGTTCGTGTTCGCCGGCGCGCTGGTCCGCGATCAGCGGTTTGCCGTTCAACTGCTCTTGTTCGTGACGTTGGCGCTCCCGTCGCTGTTGTTGTGGATTGGAGTAATCGCCACGTCCACGCTGATGTTCTTGTCGTTTTTCACGCCAGCCGATGTATGCTACGTCGCCACCGCCGTCGTCGCCTTGAGCCTCGCACTGGCCGCGCGGCATGGGGTGATTCGATTCCTGCATCGCCGAGTGTTCGATCGGGAAGTTCCGTATCGCTTTTGCGATTCGGTTCTATCGGAGTTGTTGCAGCCCATTCACGGTTGCCACGCCCTGCTCGTGCCGACGATCCGCTGGCGAACGCGGCGCATTCGCGTCCACGCGGATAATACTTTCGAGATCTTGGAATGAAAGAGATGGCCAAACGATGGATTTCCAACAGCATTTCACCATAATCGGTTCGGGAACTTGCTTCCCGCGAAAAGAGGTCTGCGCCGAAGAGGTTGACAGGCGGCTGGGCAAGCCGGACGGCTGGACCCGCGCGAACATCGGCGTGAATCGTCGCTTTGAATGCCTGGCCCCGGAATCGATTGCCACCATGGGTTGCCAAGCGGTCGCACGGGCGATGGCCGCCGCCCAAATCGCCTGGTCCGACATCGACCTGATCCTCGACTGCAGCACCTCGCGGCATCGGCCGATTCCCTGCAACGCCGCCCATGTCCAAGCGATGTTTGGGCCGGCCGCCCAGGGAATCCCCTGCTTCGATATCCAGACGACGTGCCTGGGGTTCATTGTCGCACTTCGCGTGGCTAGCGGCCTGATGGAAAGCGGGACGTATCGCCATATCCTGATCGTCTGTTCCGAGGCGCCGATGGCCGGCGTCAACTGGCACGAACCGGAGGTTGCGTCGCTGTTCGGCGATGGCGCGGCCGCCGTCGTCTTGCGACACCGCCCGTCGCCCGGGCTGGGCGCCTTCGTGCAGGAAACGCACTCGACCTTTCTTGAGGCATGCATGGTCGATGGCGGCGGGCATCTGCGTCCGACGTTCGATTATACTCGCGAGGTGGACGCCCGTTATCGTTTTCAGATGGACGGCAACCTGCTTATGCGGGCCGTACACAAACACCTGGCGCCCATGTTTCGGCGGATCGTGTGCCGACCGCACGTCGATCTCGGCCGCCTGCATGTGGTCCCGCATCAAGGCGCGCCAAAGGCCCTGGAGATGGTCCGCCGCTGGCTGAAAGTGCCGGAAGAGCGGTTTCATCGCAACGTGGCCGACTACGGCAACCTGGTGGCCGCGAGCGTGCCGGTCCTGTTGCATCAATGCCTGGAGAACGGCCCAGTCCGCGCGGGGAGCCAGGTGATGCTGCTGGGGACGTCGGCCGGCTATTCGCAGGCGGCGATCGTCTTCGATATCTGACATGTAAAAGGAGAACGCCGTGCAGCCGGATACCGTACCAAATGCGCCCCACGTCCGTCCGTCGGCCGAAGTCCGGGGCCAATGTCTTTGGCTCGGGCGGTTCGGTGTGGGCTTGTTCCTCTGCCACGTGGCCTACTGCGCCCTGACCGAGCATGTGGCCGAGGCATTTTGGGTATGTCACGTGGCGTTCCTGGTGCTGAGCCTGGGAATGTGGTTGGGTTGGGCGCGCTGGGTAAGCGTCGGTGCGTTGTGTCTGCTAGCGGGAACGCCAGCATGGCTGGTGAATGTCGCGGCGGGGCTCCCCATGGGCATTACGTCGGCGTGCACCCACCTGGGCGGTTTTGCTTACGCGGTTGTTGGGTTGCGGCGGCTGGGAATCGCCCGGCACTCGTGGATCGCCGCCACGCTGTTTGTCGGCCTGGTGCAATGCGTCTGCCGTCTGGCCACGCCAGCGGCACTGAATATCAACGCCGCCTTCGAAGTCTATGGGCCGTTGCAGCCTTATTTTGCGAGCCATCTGCGGTATGAAATTGCCTTGGGGGTAATTGCCGCGACTCTTTTCTTTGGGTTGGAGACTGTCTTGCGGGCCTGTGTTGGCGTTGCCCCATCGGAACCGCTGCGGTAGCGGCGCAGAAGCACGCGACTTACAGGGCACTGGGTGTTCGCGATGAATACCCTCTATCAAAGCGATAGTCCCCATCAAGAAACATCAAAATCGTGCATCACGGCAACTATGGAGTTGCATTTTCGGGCAGGATTCGTCCTTTACTACAAGGGCCGAAAGTAAAATTTAATTTGAGAATTGCATGCGCAAGAAACTGCTTGGAATGGCTTGACAGCAACCCCGGAAGGGGGATTTCTTTCGGCCGATTTGTGCGGGAGTAAATGATCGCGGACCGTTACAATCCAGCACTTCCCATCCCCACAACCGAGTCGCCGGATCTGCTGGGCGATGTCGTTCGCTGCGCGCGCCCGCAATGCCGGGACGTCGCGACGTTGTGTTTTACCGCGCCATGGGGATTCCGCGTCGGCGCGGAGTCAGCATCCCTGTACTATGTTCTTCAAGGCGGCGGTTGGCTGGATTCAACCGATATGGACGCCGGCCTATGCCTCGCGGCGGGAGACCTTGTTGTGGTCATGCCGGGGCGTGAACATTGCCTCGCTGACCGTCGAAACCGGCCGGTCGTTCCGCTCGAGGAAATACTTCGGGTCAATGCAACGGGGCCGCGGCCTGATGCCATGCCGGGCCGTGACGGCGGCTTGACCAGATTAATATGCGTTCACGTTGTTCTTGACCAGCGTAACGCCATCCCGCTGCTGATCTCGCTTCCACCGGTCATCCACGTTCAGTGTGCCAAGGACAAATCCTTGCCGTGGCTCGACCAGACGCTGAGCTTGCTGCTCGCTGAGTCTAACGAACGCCGGCCCGGCAGCCAGTCGGTCGTCGATCATCTGGCGCAAGTCGTTTTTATTCAGGCGATTCGCGCGAGTCTTAATATGCCATCCCGCGGGACCGGCAGTTGGATGTCCGCTCTGATGGACCCGGACATCGCCTTGGCGTTGAATTTGATGCACACCCGCCTCGATTCGCCCTGGACCGTGGCCACCCTGGCGCATCGCGTGCACCTATCGCGTTCGGCGTTTGCCTC
This sequence comes from uncultured Planctomycetia bacterium, assembly GCA_963709175.1. Lineage (GTDB taxonomy): Bacteria > Planctomycetota > Planctomycetia > Pirellulales > Thermoguttaceae > JANXQG01. The sequence goes on along the minus strand of CAVPVK010000012.1, from coordinate 403,647 downwards.
GCGATTCACGGCGTTGCTGGCAACGTCGCCCATGCAGTATCTCATGGAACGCCGGATGGAAAGGGCATCTCAACTGCTTGCGGAAGAGCGGTATGGGATCAAGCAGGTCGCAGCGCAAGTCGGCTACGCGTCGAAGTCGGCCTTCAGCAACGCCTTCAGGCGCTGGAATGGCAAATCGCCCCAGGCTTACAGACAATGTCGATCAATAAACCCGGCGAGCGAGCACACCGACGCCGGCCCTGGCCGATGAGGGGTTTTTTCCGGTGCCGGCCAAGGCGAGTGTGAATCTCACGGAGTCACGCGTTTCACTCAAGTCTGCGCGTTCACCAGAAAGCCCAAAGCCTGCCCACTGCCGTTGCCGCCTGCATTGCCGAAGAGCTGTTGCAGGGTTTGAATAACCTGCTCGATGTCGGCAGCGCTTGTAGCGGCCGAAGAAGTCGTACTGCTGGAAGAATTGGTACTGCTCGCCGAGTCGGCGGCCGTCGAGGCGACTCCGATGCCATTGGCCTCGAGCGTCTGCTGCACGGCGTTGCCGATGATCGTCTGGTAGCTGGTCGAATCGCCGGAAGTCTGCGCGGTTTCCAACGCGGAAACGATCGCCGTCTCAATTTGCTGGTTCAAGCTGCCGGCGGATACGGTAGTGCTTAGCGAGTTCGTACTGCTGGTGGCAGTGCTATTGTTGGCCGACGTGCTTGAGGTCGTGCTTGAGGTCGAGGAGTTTTCGGTCGGAGGTGGCGGGGGCGGCATGCCCATTATGCCGCCCAGTCCACTGTCGCCAGCCTCAGTTTGCTGCTGGGACTGGTTAACAGTGATGCCGTTGGCCTGAAGCGTCTGGTCCACGGCGTTCTTGATTACTGTTTGGAAGTTGGTTGAATCGCCAGACTGTTCCGCGGTCTCCAGCGCCGACAGGATCGCCGTTTGGATCTGACTCTGCAAGCTCTGCGACGAACTCGTGGTGGCTGACGAGCCGGAGTTGCTGGCTGTGTCGGACGAGTCGGACACCGTTGTTGACCCGGACGAATGTTCGCGCTGGTCGGCATAAATCTGCGCGAGCCATAGATATGAGTTCGCGCTAGATGCACTGAGGCTGTTGATACCGCTCATCGAAAACTCCTTAGCTGAAGAATTGGCGAAGCGACAACTGCCCCGCGCAAGCGAACATGCCTGCTTGTAAGTCCTTCTCCGCGCAAAGTATCGGCTATTTTCAATCGGCGCGAGATGCTTGATGCTCTTGAAAATGAGTGCCATCGTCCAGCGGACGCAAGAATCCCCAGGATTGCCCGGCTTAAATGCATCACCCAAGGAAGATTCGCAGTCCGTCTTTGCGAAAAATGCGGAAGTTTCCGCCATTGCTCCCGACTACGCGCCGGGCAACTGCCGGTGCAACGACATCAACGGTATCATCAGTGCAGCCAAAGCGAATAAGGCGGCCACAAGCGGGACGATCCACGTGACCAGGTACCAAAGCCGCCGCAGGACGAAGGTCTCTGGATCAGGCGACAGGAGCAAGACCACGCCCCAGTTCACAAGCGGCCAGCAGCACGCAGTCAACAGACCGAGGTACCAGTAGTGGCGCAGCAGAATCGCCGCATCGAGAACGTCAGCCGTGATGTCGGGCAGCTTCACGTCCACCTTCCTGAATGCCTTTTCGGCAGCCAGCGACCCCACGCTCAGTGCCACGCTCAGCACCGTCCAAAGGAATGCCTGAAGCGTCCCGACGGTGACGGCCCGCGGGCCCAATTTCGGTTTTCTTTCGGAATGCATAATGCTGCAAATCCTCTGCGTAAGCCCCTAGGTCAGGTGCCATCCATCCATTAGAAAACAAAACGGCAGAAAAGAACATAGGTATTACCTCGCCGAGTTTGTGTTTTTCTGCACGGCCATTTATGAGGATTAGTCGGCGCGCCCTGGGCCTCGTCGCGGGTTCGCCAGTGAAGGATATCGAACCTCTTGGGAAATACGCCATGGCGGAGGTCCTGATCGCCGAACCGGCCGTCTACAAGGAATGGGGGCGGACCTTCACGGCCGACACCTGCGGCCCCCTGGCGGATCCTCGTGGAACAGCCCTCGCGGAGCGTGACGTAGGTCTCGCAGGACTGTGGCTTCTCCACCGCGCAGTACTTCGCCACGGTCTTTGGCCACCATTTCGGCTGCACGCCGCGGGAGTTCCGCGAAAGACATCGGACTTGACTCACGGTCTTGGCACGTCCCAGGCGGCGGTGACCTTGCCTTGTCCGGAGACCACTTCGAGTTGCAGATCGCTGGTTTGGGGTTTCTGGTATTTCGCCGGCACCAGCGAGCGCGGCGGCGACTTGCTGCCCATCACCGGTTGCGTCTCCCACGCTTCCAGGAAAACTCTGTAGCGGCCCGGAACCAGTCCGTCGCCGGGAGAGAAACTCGTCGCGTGAAAATGTCCGGCCGTGTCGAAGGTTGCCCAGGCTGGACGGATGGGCATGCCCACGGCCGGCTGGCTGCTGGTGAAGAAGAGGTATCCGCCTCGCGGCCACGGGCCCCCTGCATAGGTTATCGTGCCTTCGACAGGCACCACCTCCGGCCCCTCGCGACGGCAGCCTGAGAAACAGGTCAAGCCGATCGTCAGGAGGATGGCCGCGGCGTTAATGCTAGGGCGGGTCGATCGTGGAGACCGGAACAAGCTTGCGCGGGCCCGGCAATGGACCGCCACAACGCGGCTACCTGCCGGAACCGACCCGCAACCCGCGAGCGGGTACCCCGGCGCCCCGGAGCTTTTTCCGGGCTATACGTGCATCGTTCGCGCCGATTTGTCATAGCGTGTGGTCTCACGTGCTCAAGGGGGAGGAACCGCAGCCTCGCCGCCGGCGCGGGTGCCTAGGGCGTTGTACAATTGATAGTCGATCGACGCGCTGAAGAAACGAAGGCTGCCGTCGCCGAGAAGTAAATGGCAACCCGCGGGATGAAGGCTTTTGAAGCCGCTGGACTTCCCCCAAATAACGCCCCCGCTGGGATCCCAGGTCCCGTGCAAACCGCCGTCATTGATCATCGTATTGACGGGAATTTCCGTGCTCGCGACGGGAAAATTAGGGCAGAATACGCCGTTCCAGATATAATCGCCCGGCAAGGTCTCGCCGGCGAGGATTGTGTTGCTCAGCCCGTCGGTGCAGTGGGCGGCGCCGAATGCCGTGGGCCACCGACCGAACATCCCGACTGAATTGCCGTCTGGATAACCATTGCCGCCATAGGTACCGAAGTTCCACCCCTGGCAACACCAGTTCGTAGGGGCCGGGTTGGAGTCGGCGCAAAAGAAACAAAAGTCGGGCTGGGTGGGCCCCATGCAGGCCGGATACCAGAGGCCCGTCGATGAGGCTGGATTGGTCAGGCCGCCGCTCGCCCCGGGGCGGGCGAGGGCGAATCACCCCGGTCGGGAAGGATGGGCGCGTGCGACTGTGGATCGCTGGGGCAGACGAAGACGGGAATCATCGTGTTGGCGATGGCCTGGTTCGCCGCAACATAGACGTCGAGGCCCGGGTTGTATTTGTTGAAAACCGTGTCCTGGTCTAATTGCGGCAAGATCAGCACGGCCCAGGTGGGATATCCCGGAATCAAGGATGAGCTGCCGTAGTTCGAGCCGTAAGGAAAGGTCTGCTGGGCCTCGTGGTAAGCATGCAGGGCGATTCCGATCTGGCGGAGGTTGTTGCGCACTGCGCACGCCGGCCCGCCTCCCGCGCCGTTTGCACGGCCGGCAAAAGCAGTCCGACGAGGATGCCGATGATGGTAATGACGACCAGGAGTTCGACAAGCGTAAAACCGCATCGCTTTTCCCTCGCCATGGTTTCACCGAGAGTCGTGCACCATCAAGTCAAAGAATCCCACATTCTCAGTGTACATGATTCGCGGGCCGCATGTCGTTCGGATTTCTTCAGTGTAGATATTCCAACTTCCGCCGAAGTTGAACTATCGCGGCCGCAGGCCCGCCAGCGAGTTCGATCGGCAGCCCCTCATCCATCAGGCTTTTTCCGGTGGCCAGGCTTCTCGGGCTGGCCCCACCAAACGGCCCGAACTCGTAGCGAGCCGCCGGATCGAGCCCGCGGAGCTTGAGCCGCAGCGACTTGGCGGCGCAAACCGGCCGCCGATAGGCAAGCACCGCGGCGTCGCCGCGCTCCGGCCGATTGAACTGCATCGCCAGCCAGTCGCTGTCGGCTACGCTATAGGGCGTCAAGGGATAATAATCGCCGAGGAAATACGGCTGGATCCGCCGGGCCTGCTCGACCCAGGCCTTGAATTCTTGCGGATGCTCCATTGGTGCGTTGATCACGAGCCCCGCCCCCAGCCCGCTGAATCGATAGGGATCAGTGCTCTGCATCACGCCGGCGCTCAAGGGAATCCACGACGAAATTCCGTAGGTCTGCCCTTGCATGCCCGCGGGGTTGAATTTCGGCTGGCATTGGAAATCGCTCCGCCATAGGGCGACGCTGCGGGAGATCGTCTCCAGATCGAGACGGCGGCCGCCGCTGGAACAGTTGTCGATCAACAGGCCCGGGTGCCGCTGCCGAAGTTCGTCCCAGAAGGCGTAGAGCCCTTCGATATAACGGATCTCGGTAATACCGATCCGGTCGGGCTGGTCCGCGTTGCTCCAAAACCCCTCGGGATCGGTGTTGAAGTCCTGGCGATACCAGCTTAGGCCGCCCTCCCGGATCAGCGACGACACGATCTCGGTAATTCCCTTTCGGGCCGCCGGGTTGCCCAGGTTGACGAGATAGTTTTCGCCTTGCGGTCCCAGCAGCCAATCGGGATGCTGCCGCTGGAGATCGGTGCCGCGGAAGACCCGCTCCGATTCGATCCAGAGCAAGAAGCCCAGGCCGTCGCGGCGGAGCGCGTCACCGATTGGCTTCAGTCCGTGGGGATAGGTGATCTTGTTGGGACGCCAACTGCCGGTGTATTTCCACCACTCGCTGTTGGCGTCGGTGGAGTTCTCCTGGAAGGGCTTGTCGCCGTACCAGCCAGCGTCGATCCAGTAGACGTCGATGGGGATCTTATTAATCGCGAACCAATCGATCGATTTCAGGTGGGTCTGCTCGCGGGTCTCGCCCCAGGCGCCGAGAAGACGGGCCAGCGGCCGGACATCGCCTGGGACAACGGTGCATGGTGGGCCAGCAGAAAACGGCGCAGGAGGTTCTGGCTCTCCATGCGATCGCCCTGCCAGAAGAGCAACAAGATTCGCGGTGTGCGAATCGATTCGCCGGGCAACAGTTTCAAGTGCGTTTTCCGCATGCCGGCAGCCAGCGAGAGCTGCCCGTCGAGGGCGCGGTCGAACTGGGCGGCCCAGTTGCCGGTCCAGCCGACGGCTTCGATCAGCCCGCGTCCGCCGGTTCGCGCATTGAAGAACGGCAAGACACCGTTGGAGGAACGGCCGCCCGACGAATGCAGTTCGAAGCGGCTGCCTAGTCCAAGACCGTGCTCCTGAGGCGCGAAGTCGTCCAGCGCGGCGACGCCCCCCTTGGCAAAGTAAATCGTAGAGGATTCCGCCGGACTCGCTGCCAGCGAGACGGCCAAAGGCCGGATTTCAGATAAGATGGGCGTGGCGGTCTTGCCCTCGTTCGTTAGATGCAAAGTCCACTCGACAACGGGAAAGTCACAAAACTCGACCGCCTCGCAGCGGACCGCCAGCTTTGTCGCCGGGTCGCGCCACGTGACAGAGATCCGCCGGCGGTTCGCGTCGAGGACTCCCATCTGGCGAATGCGATCCCATAATCGCAATGCCTTGGCGGCCGGCTTGCCATCGTAGAGGAGGGAGAAGAACGGCTCGCCGGGCTTCTCGCCCAGATGGCTGTCGATCCAGGCCTGCTGGCTCGCGCGATCGGCAGCCGCCCGAACCGCCTCTTGCGCGGAGGCTGCCCCGATGGACACCCAAAGAGCCAGAGAAATGAACGTGACGACAAACCATTGCGATGTAGTTTTCATTGGTGGTCGCTCATGCCTGGTGTCCGATTCCTGCTACTTCCTTCCGGCCGTGCGCGCGACCGTCTCGATGGCGATTGCGCTCAGTGCGGCCCCGTAGTCCAGGTCGATGTTCTCCATGGTGTCGTGGGTGTCGTGGTAGCCCTGGCGATTGATGTCGTAGTTCTCCATGAACAAGACCACCGGCACTCCGGCATCGGAGAAGATCTGGCCGTCGGTGTTGTAAAGGGCGCTGCGCCGATAATAGGGCGGCCGCACCTCGCCGCTGAGAGGCAGGTGCAGGGCCGTGTCGGGAATCGTGCGGCCGTCGGCCGATCGCTTGCCGCGCCCGCAATGGCGGCGGTCGGCGCGGCGATTCCAGGCGGCCGTCGATGCGTTCCAGGTTTCCGTGGCCGCGTGGGCCTCCTCGGCCAACTCCATAGATTCTCGATTCACACCCGGCGCAATCTGGAAAACGTCGCGCTCGTGGTCGTTGTTGTGGGCGATCATATCCATCACGTAGACGCCTTCGACACGGGTCCGGGCGAGGCTCTTCCAGCGGCGGTCCGGAAGGCGTACTTTGAGCCCGCCCTCGATCAGCTTCTGGCACAAGGCCCGGGCCCCCATGCAGTCGGAGGGGAACTCCTCACCCGTGAGATGCACCAACCAAATGTCCGATTGCAGCTTGCCCCGCTTGGCCAGGTCGAGGAAGATAGGGGCGGCGAGCATCATGGCGGCGGTGGCCGAGTGGTTGTCGTCGGCCCCAGCGGCGGAAATGCGCGGCCCGCCGCCCTTGCCGGGATAGCCGTAGACATCTTCCATGTAGGCCGTATCGTAATGGTCGGCCATGATCACCGCGCGGCGGTGGTCCTTGCCGGGAATCACGATGACCAGGTCGCGCTCGTAGGTCTCGCCGTCCTGATTGAGCTTCCAGCCGCCCGACCAGGAAAATTGGAAATCGGTCTGCCAGTGGAATGGCAGTTCGCCCACAATGACCTGATCGGTCATGCCGGCGGCCGCGGCGACCTTCGCATAGTGGGCCAGGAGATAATCTCCCAGGGCCTCGAGGTCGCGGTGGTAGTGCTTCAGCCGCGAGCGCGTCAGCGGATCGTGGACGCAGTCGGCGTTGTCCTTGTTCGTGAATCGTCCCGCCGCCAGCCTGGCGATCGTCTGCCAATAGGCCTTTTCATCAGGAGCGCTTCGCCGTGCGGTCGTACGTCAGTGAGAGCGGGGCAGGGTGCCGCGCCATCTGGTCTCACCCTACTATCAATGCACTCGCGCAACTGCTCGACCAGGGTCGTGGCCTCTTCCGCGTTGCTGGCATGGGCCGGCAGCGCGGCGAACCAGTCGTCCAAGCTCTCCCGCTTGGGCAGCGTCAGCAATTGCCGCGCCAGGCTCACGCTCAGCGGCCGCTCCAGCAGCTCGCGGGTGTCCAAGAGCTTGCGGATGTTGTACAGCGTCTGCCGCAAGTGGTTCTCGTGGACGTGCGAGAAGAGTCGGATGTTCGCACGGTGCAGGGGCCGGTCGAGCAGCCGCGGCCAGATCTCCACCGCTCGGTCCAACTGCGGCCGATCAAAAGGATAGCCCGTAAAGTAACCCAGCGGGGCGTCGTCCAGCATGACTGCCTCGCCCGTTGCCTGCGATCGAAAGGCGACCAGCGGGCGGTGCCAATAGACCTCGTGTAGGCCCACGCGCATGGCGGGGTAGATCATGCGATAGCCGAACAGCCCGCCGGCGGCCAATCGGTCGGCCACCTGTTGCAAGTCGTCGGGCGTGGACCGCGGTCCGTCCAGCAACATCTCGTACTCGTGGCTCCAGATCTGGGCGTTGCGGGCCATGGGCTTGTTGTAGAGGCTGATATCGTCGGGAGCGGTGCTCAAGAGCACGTGGGTCAGCTTGTCCTCCGTGCCGGCGACGGCCAGCGGATCTTCGTAGCGCTGGATCCGCTGCCAGCGGTGCGAGCGGCGGAAGGTGTCGCGGACGGGACCGTAAATGTGCGGCTCGTGCCCGTTATTGGGCCGCGCCTCGTGCAACCACCCGGCCTGCGGAATGCGGATCGAGTACGGCCCCTCGTGGCGGAAGAGCGATTGCAACAAGGGAATCTGCCCGGCCAAAGGGAGTTGGCGCTGTAGCTCCAGGTAGGTTGGGCACCCGTAGAAGACCAGGCTTCCAGGGAAGGGCAGCAGATGCAATTCTCCGGCCAGGTAGGCCTTGCGAACCGCCGCGGGCAGGAAACTCCACGGACAGAAGGTCAGCAGGTAGCGGACTCCGCGAAGCGAACCTTTTTCCCAACGGTAGGGCTCGGTCCATTTGGGCAGCGGCTCTTCTTTCCATGAAGGCAGCAAGGCAGCGGCGGGGTTGGTGTATACGCGGAAGCCCGCCTTGCGGAGATTGGCCAGAGCCTCGGGCGTTTCGTCGTAGGCGGCGGCCAGCAGGCGGCGGATGAAACCTTCGGACCACTCCAGCGGCACTTCCCTTCGCGGTGCGGTATAGAAGCCCTTCCAAAAGGCCTTGCCCGGGCCTTGCTCGCTGCCGCCGAAGAGGGTCCAGCGGACGCGGCCCTTGTCGTCCTGGGTCTTTGAAAGGGCCAGGGGGAGCAGGAGAACGTAGCGCTCGTGTGTCGGGGCGCCGAGGAATGAAAGTCGTCGCACCAGCAAGGGTTGCCGTGGAGTTTCTTGTGGGCAATGCCATGGGCCGGATTGCCGCAGCCCAACCGATAGGCGACGTGCATCAACTCCGTGGCAATCATCTGCAGCCCGGGCCGGATTTCCAGGGCCTCTTCATATTCGTTGACGTGCCAGCCGAAAGGATCGTCCTCGCGATACAAGCAGTGATCGATGGCGCCGTAGGGCTTGCGACCCAAGCGCGGGGGCGGCATGAATTCGCTATAGGCGGCGATCGGGTAGTTGCCCTCGCCCGTGAACCAGGGGAAGCCGTCCAACAATTTTTGCCAGCCTTGAATGGCCATAGTCGACGCTCCGGGGAAAAAGTGTTCGCCGGATTATGGGGCAGGGCAGGGTAGGTGTCAAGCGGCCGGCCTTTTTTCTGCGGTCTTCTTTGGCAGAGGGGCCGGGCTTCGCTCAGTACTTCAGCCCGAATCCCAGCGGGAACAGCGGATCGTAGTTCTTGTCTCCGTAGTTCAGCGGCAGTTGCGAGACGCTCCGCGGCCAGGAATGTGAGAGCCGGCCCGTCGGCGGGCAGTCGCCGAAGAGCACATCGGCGACTCCTTGCCCTTCCGAGCCCGGCAACCAGGCGGCGACCAATGCCTGGGCCTGCTCGGGGATGTCGCCCAGGATCACCGGACGCCCGCTCAACAGCACGACTACCAGGGGAATGCCGGACTTTTTCATGTTGGCCATGGCCGCCAGACTTTCCTTCGGCAGAGAGAGGTCGATGCTGTCGCCCAACCCCTCGGCGTACGGTCTCTCGCCGATCACGACCACGCCGAAGTCGGCCCCTTCCGCGCCCGTGCCGTCGTGCGAAAAGGTCACCGCGGTCTGCGGTGAGACGCTGTTGCGGATCGCCGTAAGGATCGACGTACCGCCCGGAACGTGGTTGCCCGGCGAGCCTTGCCAATCGATGGTCCAGCCGCCGCATTGCATGCCCAGGTCGTCGGCCCCCGGGCCGGCAACGTGGATCCGCCGCGCCGTCTTGGCCAGCGGCAGCGTCGCCTTCTCGTTCTTCAGCAGCACGAGCGATTCGCGGACCGCCTGCCGCGCCACGGTCCGATGCGCAGCCGAGCCGAACGAGCGCTGCAAGCGGCGATCGGCAAGCGGCGAGCGGCCCTTTTCCAAGAGGCCCATGGCCAGCTTGACGCGGAGCACCCGTGTGACGGCGTCGTCGATCCGCGACATAGGCACCTTGCCCTCTTCGACCAGCTCCTTGAGGTCCTTGCAGAACTCGGCGTACTTGTCGGTCAGCATCACCATGTCCATGCCCGCGTTGATCGAGATCTCGACACACTTTTTATAGTCGGGCGTGATCTGGTCGATGGCATTGTAGTCGGAAATAAGGAAACCCTCAAAGCCCAACTCCTGCTTGAGGATACCGGTGAGGAGGCGTTTCTGGCTGGAGCATTTTTTGCCGTTCCAACTGCTGTAGGAGGGCATGATCGTGCCCACGCCCGCCTTGACCGTGGTGACGTAGCCGGGCAAGTGGATGCGGCGGAGCGTGGCCTCGTCGCAGCGGGTGTCGCCCTGGTCCAGGCCGCGGCCGTCGTTGGTCTTGCTCGAGGCGTAGGCGGTGCCCCCGTCGCCGACAAAGTGCTTGGCGCAGGCCACCACGGAAAGCGGATCGGCCAGGTCGGCCAGAGTACTGCCCTGGAAGCCGCGGACGGCGGCCGCGCCCAGGACCTTCACGATCCCGGGGTTCTCCGAGTAGCCTTCGTAGGTCCGGCCCCAGCGGATATCGCGGGGCACGGTCACGCAGGGCGCGAAGACCCAGTTGATGCCCGTCGCCCGCACTTCCTCGGCGGTGATGCGTTCGATCTTCTCGACGAGTTTCGCGTCGCGGGCGCAGCCCAGGCCGATGTTGTGCGGAAAGACGACGGCCCCGGGGATGTTGTTGTGCCCGTGTACGGCGTCGACGCCGTAGATCAGCGGGATGCCCAGACGGGTCTTCAGCGCGTGCCGCTGGTAGCCGTCGACCATGTCGGTCCAGCCTCGGAGGGTGTAATCGGCCTTGTTCTTGGGGCCCGACCCGCCGCCGCTGAGGAGCGATCCGAGGAAGTACTTCTCGATATCGGCCGGGTCGCGGAGGAACGCGTGATCCGGTTGGCACATCTGCCCGATCTTCTCATCGAGCGTCATCCGCGCCAGCAGCGTCTTGGCGGCGGCGTCATAGGCCGTGAAGCCGGAGTCGGCCCGCGCCGCCGCGGCAGAAAGAAGTGGCGCGAGCAGGCCAAGGAGACATGCAATGAAGGCATTGACGTAATGCCGGACAGGGGCGGAAACAGAAGTCGGTGTCATGATGAACTCGCAAGTGTTGGCGTTTGACGGGGGCTGGCATGCATTAATGCCGGCGTTGCCGGCATAGGCACGTGCTGCCGCGCCCGGGAACAGCGGCCATTGTACTTGGCCGCTCCTGCGCGAGTCAACCGGGCGAGCGTTTTCGGCGACCTCATCCGGCAAGCCGGATGGGATCGTTCGCGTCGCCGCGCCCCGGCTCGATCGTAAATTCTCTGAGCAAATGTTACCGCGTTGGCGTCCGTTGTTTGCTGCGCTCTCGCAATAGTCTGATCTTGGTATTCAAGAGAAGCGACTTCGCGCGATAAACGTTAGCTAAACTCACCCTTTCGGCCTCGCGTCTACTCTGAATTATCTTCAGTAACTCAGTCTCTCTCTTCACCCCTTCCGTCAACCGGGCGATTCGCTCGCCGGGATTCTCCGTTGCCTCCATCTGGGCATCGACCAACTCGGTTTCTGCGTTAATGACATCTTCGCAGCGAATCATCCCCAACCCGTAGTCCGCATGGCACAACTCCACGAGTTTACTTAATGTATCGACCCGTTCCTTTTGCAGGGCCTTGACTTGCGCTGCCTCGTCCTGCTCCGCAGCAGAGTCGTGGACGGCAATCAAGCCAATAATGACGGCAGCAACCGTACGACGCATCATGATTTCGTCTCCCGTAGGTAAGAAAGCCAGTGGTCAAATCCTGATTCCGAACCGGAGGTTCGTGTCCCGCTTGAGTTTTCCATCGAATCAATCGGGCCCGGCGAGGCTTCCCGCTATGCCCTGCAGCGTCGGACTACTGGCAACAAGCCGGCCATCGACAAACAGTCGCAGTCCCTTACCCTTGCCATAATGCTCGCCCGTCCGATCGTACAGAATCGTGAGCGCCCGCCCGTGATAGAGCACACTGTCCAGGCAGAAGAAATCCCATGCCGCGCCGGGCACCAAGGGATTCACCCGGATCGTATTGTCCTGCCGCGGCCGCAACCCCACCAGCCCAGTGATGACCAGGTCGCAGAACGTCGAGTGGTTATAATCCTTGCCGCGCTCGAAACCCTGCCCGTCGGGAGTGGCGCCGCGCAGCATGGTCCGAGCGATCCAATCGCCGGTCGCCGGATTGAGGTTCTCATCGATCCAGGGCATGATCACACCGTCGCTCCGCTTGCGGTGCTGCGATCGGGCATAGATCTTCAAGAGGTCGAAGTAGTCCGAGCGACTTACAGCGTCCTGCCGGTAGTCGTTCAAGAGGTTGGCCATGGCAGTGAGCGTCACGGCGGTGCTGTAGGGCCAGCTTGGGCCGTTCCATTGGCACTCATGGCCCGAGTACGAGACCGCGAACTTGGAATGGCGCTGCTCGGCCGTGGTTGGGCCGAAAGGGGCCCAAAAACCCTTGGGATCCATGATCTGCCGCCAGGCGACCGACTTGTCGGGCTCCGGGATATCGAAGTACCACGGAGTGAAACCGTGCAGTTCGCGGACGTCGCAGGGTCGGGCGTTCGCTCCGCGGGGCAGGACCTTGTAGAACCGAGCGTCGGCATCCCAAAGCTTTTCCCCCATAAGTCGCTTGATCGCGGCAGCTTTTCCACGGAACCGCTCGGCCAGATCCTTGCGGCCCAGCGAGTCAGCAATGCGGGCAATGGCCGTCGCATCGCCGTACATATAGGAATTGATGGTGGCGCGATAGCCGCTGCCGCCGATGGAGACCTCCATGCCGTCCTGGCCGTCAATCTGCCAGAACAGCCCGTTGCCATCGCGGTAGCTCCGCTCCCAGGCTTCGTAGTTCGCGACCAGGTCGGGGAAAAGTTCCATCGGGAGGCGGTCGTCGCCGGTCACCAGCCGACGGGCCCAAATCGAGTCGGCGGCCCAGAAGCTATAGGTTCGCGGGCTGCCGCCCGCGCGGAACCAAAAGAGCGAGTAATCGTCCAGATACTTCGGATCGTGGAGCCAGCGGCCTTCGTGGAGGTGATGGCCGGCGGCGCAACTGATCGTGTTGTGCTTGCCCGCCCAGCCGACGGGCGGCAGGAATTCGGTGATGACAAAGCCATCTGGAGTCTGCTTGATGTGTTTGCGGAAGGTCCACCAGCGGAAATAATAGACTTGCTCGATTTCCTTGTCCGGACAGTCAAAGAGCGGGATATTACTGCGCAAAAAGTCCCAAGCCGCGGCGTTGGGCACATACAGCCTTTGCGGCTCCACGTCCGTCCGGTTGAAGGAATCGATATAGTGCCGGAATGCCTCGGCCTTAAGCACGAAAGGATGGGGCTCAGTGCCGGCCGCGCATGACCGATTGGCCGGCGAAATTGCTCCCGCCGCGGTCAACAGTGCGGCGACGACGTTTACTCTCATATTATGGAATGAATTCTTCATGGTTGCAACAATGCTTACCTGCGGGAGTTGAAATGATACTGGCCGGAGCCGACTTCAAAGACCGCCGCGCCGTGCTCCATGCGAAGGAAGCGAATGCCTTCGGCCTGCTCGGCCGGTTGGACCCCTTCGGTAACCGCCGTGGCATCGTTGGCGGGCACATAGACCGTGGCCGTCGTGTTCGCCGGAACGGTGACGCTTAGCGACAACGCATCGCCCCGGCGCTCCCAGGCGCAGGCAATGCGGCCATACGGCGACAGGTAGGCCGTCTTCGCGCTTGCCAGATTCCCCACAATCTGCGGCTTGAGGATAGTTTTCTTGAATCCTGGCCCGGTTGGATCGCACGCGATACCGCCGAGTCCTCGGTAGAACCACTCTTCGATATGTCCAAGCATGCAGTGATTCTGGGATGAGCCCGAGTTCGTGTCCCAGGCCTCCGTCAGCGACGTTGCTCCCATCTTGAGTTGGAAGGCGTAGCCCGGACCGTCGTCGCGGATCAGCATGTCATAGAGCACGTCGCCTTTCCCACCATCGGAGAGCGCCCGCACCAAGTAGTTGAAACCGATGTCGCCCGCCGTCACGCGGTTGTCCGCCGCGCGGATTTGCGCCGCTAGTCCGTCCAGCACGGCGGCACGGCGGGCTTCCGGAACAAGGCCAAGAACCAACGGCATGGCATTGGCCGTCTGGCTGTTGCGGTCGTATTGGTTCTTGCCGGCATGGAAAAAGGCGCGATTGAAGGCGTCTTTCACGGCAAGGGCTTCTGCCTCGAATCGCCGCGACTCGTCGGCTTTGCCCAGCAACGCCGCGGTCTTTTGCAAGACCAGTACGTTTTGATAATAGACGGCCGTGGCGGTCACACCTTTGGATGTGAGCTTGGATTCACCCGGGCCGCCCGGGCCGATGTCGTACCAGTCGCCCAGGCCGTGCCCAACGATGCGGTTTGTCGCCGTGCCCTGCAAGTAGGCCACGTACCGCTTCATTCCCTCGTAGTGCCGGGCCAGCAGCGCGGTCGCCGTACATCTGGTAGACCAGCCAGGGAGCAATCACATAGGCACTGCCCCATTCCGGCGAATCGCGGAAGCCGCCGGCGAAGACCGTGTATTCCGGCGCGATGTCGGGCACCATGCCGTTGGCAAGCTGCGCCTCGCTCATGTCGTTGACGATCTTCGCGTAAAACGTTGCAAGGTCGTAGTTGTACATGATGCAACCGGCCAGCAGGTGGGAACATTCCAGCCAGCCGAGCTTTTCGCGATGCGGGCAGTCGGTGAGCACACTTTGCAGGTTACTGCGGATCGCCGCGCCGATGAGCTTGTGCACGCGGTTCACCAGCGGATTGGAGCAAGTGAATGACCCGGCGGTCTCCGCGGAGGAGTGCACGAAGCGGGAGGTCAGCTCCACGATTTGCGGTTCGGCGGAGGACGTGGCAGAGGTCTCGACCTGCAGGTAGCGCGAGCCGTAATAAAAGAATCGCGGCGTCCAGGTTTCCGTTCCGTGACCCTTGAGCGTATAGGTATAGTATGCCGGGCCGCCGCTGCTGCCCTGGGAGACCCCGTTGGGGCCCAGCAATTCCCCGGGCGTCAATCGCACGCTGCTGCCGGCAGGACCTTTGACCGTGAGTTTCGGCATCGAAGCGCAGTTCTGCCCGAAGTCGAAGATCTTGATGCCCGGCCGGGGCTGTATGATCTTCACGGGCTTGAATTCCTCCATCACCTTGATCGGCGGCGCCCCTGCGACGCGAGCCGGCCGCCCGGCCCGTCAACCACCGCCACCCGCCTGAACCCTTGGTCGTTGAAACCCGATTTGTCCCAGCCGGACGTTTCCCGGCGGGCATCGTAGTCCTCGCCGCCATAGATGCAATTGAAGACGACAGGACTGGGCGACCATTTCCACGAAGGATCGGTAACCACTAGTGTGGACGTGCCGTCGGCATACTCGACGTAGAGCTGCAGAATCACTTTGGGCGGTCCGAAGGTGCCCGTGAACTTCACGTAGCGTCCGCCCGGCACGTTGTACATGCCGTTGCCCAGGATCACGCCCAAAGCGTTCGGGCCGCGGGCTAGTTCCGCAGTGACATCGTAGGTCGCATAGAGACATGTCCTGCGATAGTTGGTCCAGCCGGGATCCAGGAGGCGGTCTCCTACCTTCTGGCCATTCAGGCGCAGTTCATAGAAGCCCAGCCCGCAGACGTAGACGAATGCCTGTTTGACCGCCTTTTCAAGGGCGAACTCCTTGCGAAGCTGAATTGCGGCTGATGGTTTCAAGCCATCGTCGCCTTCGGATGGCCCCTGCTCCGGCGATGCGGCGGCGCCAATCCACTGTGCTTTCCAGTCGCGCGGAGTAAGCAGCCCCATCGTCCACGTCGCGCCGTTGCTCCATGCCGACGGCGCACCGGCCTTGTCCCACGTGCGGACTTTCCAGTAGCAACGCATCCGCGACTCCAGCGGCTTGCCGGCGTATTCCACCTGGTTCTGCCGGTCCGATTCGATCTTGCCGCTGTCCCACAGGTCGCCCCTGCCCTTCGCGAGCAACTCAGCCGAACTTGCCGCGAGGACCCGGTAGGCCGTTTGAATCTCCGCGCGGCGGTCCGAGAGAATAATCCAGCTCAACCGCGGAGTGCGGCTGTCAATTCCCAAGGGATCGACGCGGTATTCACAGCGGAGGTTGTCTGCACGGATCTCCGCCCGGCAGACCCCCGCCGAGAAAGCCGATGCCGAGAAAACCATTACCAATGCGATTGTGTGTATTTTCATCGGAGACCTTTCTTCAGCGGGTTTGGAGCAGCTTTCCAGAGGCGCTCATATCCACCACGTCGGCCAAACGCGAGGGCGGCGCGACCACCAACTCCTCCAGCTTACCGTGGCGATAGATGCCCTCGACCACCGTGTTCCTTGGCGCACGGAGCTTGAAGCGAACGTTCCACTCCTTCGGCCAGGCCGGCAACACAAAGATCTTGTCCCGATCGGCTTGCATGACCATGTATTGTAGCACAAGCATGAGGTTGCAACCGAGTGTCTGGTCGGGCAACCAATCGTAATTCGGGCCCCACATGGCCGGAAAGCGGTGGTTGGGGTGCTTGTTGGCGGCCTTGGCCAGGACCTGCCGCTGGGCCTCGTCGGTCATGCCCAGCAAGGCAGCGCACTGGCCGTCATAGGTCCAGCCTGCCACGTCGCGAAACAAGCGGCGCTGGTAGGTGTTCACCCCCGTTTCCAGGTTCGGCTTGCCGATCCGAAACAGGCGAAAGGGCGAGACCGCGTAGAGTTCGCCATTTTCGATATTCCAGGCGTTCGTTGGGTAGTCTTGCGCCGGGCGGATGAACGTCTTGCCATTCTCCGCCTGCAGGGGCAGCGGCGGGACGATGGCTTTCATGGCCCGCCAATGTCGGCGATCGGCGTCCGGCACTCCGCGGGGCAGCGCCAGCAGCCGCGTCAGCACGGACTCCAGCCCGGCCACGGTCGGCGTATCGTTGACGACCTCGCGCCGGCCGACCACGCGGCCCTGCACGTCGAGAACGTCCTGGGGACGATACGTTTCCAGCACCTGCGTGGGGCGAAGCTCAATCTTGCCGGCCTTATCGCGAGGGAACCGCGCATCGAACCAGGCGAGCACATCGCGGGCCATGGGAAGCAATTCGCCTGTCAGGAATGTCTCATCCTCAGTGTAGTCGTAGTAATCGAGCATGAGCCCCACGAGTTCCAGCCCCTGGTGCCAGCAATACTGCCAGGCCGGGCACATGACATCCTTGGGTTTGACGTAGCGGCGGTCCCAACCGTAGTCACCGTTGCTGTACGTGCCGAAGGCCGTCATCGTTTCCGGGAAGTAGACACCGTTGACCTGGTGGTAGATTCTCGCCCGGGCCTTGCAGAGCGGCGCAGGCGCTGCCATAAAACTTGAAGAGCGGCCGCATCAGATCGAAATCGCCGCAGGCCGGCAGCGGCTGGTACGGCAGCCGCGTGTTCTGCCACCAGTAGCAATCGCCCCACTCGCGCCAATCGGGGCTGTAGCTCTCGGGCTTGCCCGTATACTTGGGATCGACCGTGAAGATCGAGCCGTTGAACTTTATCGGGTAGTTTCCGCGGCCGCCGCAGGCATTCATCCAGCGTTGCAACGCGTAGGCCTCCGTCAGGCGCGATGCGGCGGCATCGCCTTCCACCACGATCGAGCTTCGGTCCCAGAACTTGCCCCACCAGTCGGCAGTGCGCTCGGCCGCATCGCGCGCCGATGGAGACTGCCGCAGAATCGACCGCGCCCGATCGCGCCAGGCGTTGGCCGCTGGAGTCTGCGCCGTCAGGGCGACGAGCTTCAACTCGAAACCGCTGATCTCGCCGGCGGAGCGCAATGCGGTCTTGCCCTCCTTCTGGAACCCGGCGGCCGACATCGAGCAGCCGAACGTTCGGTTTGACAGGGGATCGCCCGCCAGCCTGGCCGCCGACTCCAGTCCCTGGTGTTTCAGCGTGAAGGGGACGATCGAGTACGCGTTGCGGTGATGCCAGGTAACGGCGTCGCCGAGCGGTTCGTCGACGTCATCGGCCGATTCCCATGCCTCGGCATCCTTGGGACCGTATTGCGCCCGCGCATCGTCCAGCTTCCGGCGTTGTGGTAGGGAAAATCCTTCGCCTCGGCCCGCAGGTCCCGCCGCGCCGTTCGCCATAACCCGACCGCCGCTCGCGCCCGCACGGGCTTCGTGCTGTGACACGTCACGTAGACGACCGGCAACTGCGCGTCGACGAACACGCGCAGCGACACCGAACCGGCGGAAATGTCCACGCAGCCATTGCGAAGATCGAGCGTCTGACGGTACGGCACTCCGGCCGCGAACGGGTTTGGCACCATCGACACGCGAACCCGTCCCAGTTTTAGCAGTTGGCAGCACTCGCTCCAGGCGTCTGTGCGCGCGATATAGAACAGCAAATCGCCGTCCCTTTCCACCCAGAGGTTCACGCCAACCTCGCCGTTGCCCAGCGGCATCGAACCGTTGGCCCCGGTACTGGGCGAGTTCCAGACCACGTTGGCCGGCGCCGGCGGCACGTCGGGCCCTTGCGCGACGGCATTGGCGAGAACGCTCATGACGGCGAGAATCGCCGTGCCCGCGCAGACCGTCTTTGGGAAACTCCTCATCACGCTTCTCAGTTCGGTTCTTTTCCTTCCGGCTCTGCATCGAAGACCAGCACCTCGAACGGCTGGAGAGTTATAGTCCGGAGGCGACCAGCCTCAAGCGCCAGCGATTGCACCCGCTGGTCTCCGTAGGGAGAGGTCAACCGGTAGCGTCGCGCGGCGGCGGGCGGAAGCTCAAACACGGTCGCCGCGTCCAAATCGATCGCCTGCGGCCGGTCGTCGGGATTGCGGAGCATCAAGGTGCCTTTCCGCGGGCTCCATGCGGCATAGCCGTAGACCTGCAAGCTGGAGCGGGTCGCCGCCCGTCCAGTGCACATCGCGGAGGACGTCCGCATTAGCGTGTGCCCATTTCGCGGCCTCGGCCACGCGGTCCCATGCCTCGGCCGTCACCATCGAGGGCGTGAGGTACAACTCCTGGAGCGACGTGCCGTTGGCAAAGAAGGCTCGGGCGTCGTGCTTCAGATCCGCACCGCTCTTGCCCACCTTTTCGCCCTGGAAGCAGCGGCCATGGACGATTCCGTGGTGCATGACGGAATTGAGCGGATAAAGCGGGGCCTTAATGACGAATAGCAGGCGGCAGTTGCCGTCGCGATAGGTGAGCCACTTCTCGCGGTCGTCGCCCTTGCCCGTCCAGCCGACGTCGCCGCTGCCGTCGCGCCATGTGGTATCGACGTGGTTGAGCCAGAAAGGCGACGGCCAGGTGCCGACGGTGACGTTGATGAAGACGCTGGGATCGGCCTCGCGGAGTCGCCGCGCTACGTCGAGCAAGGCCATAAAATGCGGGGTCACGCCTTGGCCCGCCCGGTCCCACTTGAAGAGATTCACGCCGTCCTCGCGAATCAGCCGCAGGCAGCGGTCCTGGAACCATTGCCTGTAGCGCGGCTGGGCAAGGTCAAGGCCGCTGCCGGGCGGAATCAGCCCCATCCGCCGCGCCCAGGCCGTCCGCTCCTCGGCCCCGCCGTAGCCGCCCAGCGGCGAAATCCAAATGCCCATATGTCCGCCGAGTGCGGCCATTTTTTCGCTCAGGGCGCGGAAGCCGCCAGGGAACTTCTCGGTGTTTTCGACCCACAGCCCCTTGCCCGGGTCGTCCCATCCGTCGTCCACCAGGAACGATTGCACCGGCACGCCGCGCTTCTTCACCAGTTCCTTCTCGAACTGCGTCACTACGTCGAGCAGAGTTTTCTCGTCGACGGAGAAACCGAGATCGTACCAACAGTTGTAGTGCAACATCGGCTGGGACGGCCGCGCCCGCTCTCGCTCGAGGTAATACAGGAACGCGCGACGAAGCTGGCCTGCCGGCACCACACCCGCCACGGCACTGAAGGTATAGGTCTGTGCCGGCGTGAGAGCCAGATCGCAGGAAAAGCCGGTTCGCGCCCCGTTGGCGCTCATCGCGCTCTGGGCACCGGGCATTTCCACGCCCAAAAACATCTGCCCGCCGCTGACGGGCGATCCCGGGCAGTTCCCCACAACCGTCGCGTCCGGCACGCGGACGTCGCCCAGTTCCACGCCCGTCAAAGCGACGTTTTTGTTGACGGCAGAAAGCTCCAGCGTCTGTCGGATATAGTTCGACTGGTTGCGCAACTCGGCTCGCCACCGCGCGCGGATGCCGCGGTCCGAGAGGAACTCGGCCTCGATCGCCGCACCGCTGGCCCTTTCCGCGAGGCGGACGCCGCGGCGATTCGCTGCCAGTTGCACCGTTCGCGGTGGAGGGGAAAGTCGAAAAGCGGTCGACGGCAGATCAAACGCCGGGTAGCTTGCCAGCGCGGCGCCGGTGATCAACTCGCCCGACGAGGTCGTGACGTTGAATACCGGCGTCTTTTCGCGTACCCCGACAAGCAGGAATTTCTTCTCCTCCTCCCAAACCAGCGCCAAAGCGGGCCCCCACGACATGCCCTGGTCCGACCGTTTATCGATCCGGCAGGAGACAATTCTCGCGCCCTGCGGGAAGGGATACTCCCTGGTCGCCGCCTGGTGTGCGGCGGCGCGAATGTCAAATCGTGCGGCCGGAATGGCGGCCGGAGCGGGCGAAATCTCGCTGATCAGCGATTCGCCGGGCGATCCGAGATCGCCGGGATTGTCCTTGGCTGCCGCCTTGAGGTTCATTTTCCCCAGTCGCACCAACCGGGGCTGGCCGGCGAATTCACTACGGGGGAACGTTGCCAGCGTGGTCCATGCCGCGCCGTCGCGGGAGGCCATGGCGACGATCGCGTCCTGGTTCAACCGCACGGCAACCAGCACGTCGTCGCTGTGCGGCGACGCGCTTTGCGTCGCTAGCCGAAACAATTCTCCGCCGCTTTGGTCGAACCGTTGTCCATTTAGTTTGTTGACGAGGCCCAGCGGTTCGAGCATCGAGCCGCGAATCTGCCACGATGCCGAAATGACGTCGTTCTCCAGGGAGAGAACGTCGTCGCTCCGGGTGCACCTCGCCGCTCCCGGCGGCGGCCCCGGAAAAGCGATGCCCCCGGGCATGTCTGCGGCCGCAACCCCGGCGAGGCGAAGGAACGTGGCGGTGACGATCGCCGAGAAGAAAAGGCTCGCATTCGAAACGGTGGCTCGGGTCATGATGCACATCCCGTGGACAAAGGCGCCGCGGGAACGAAAGCCGGGGCCGCTCGCATTGATTCTAATTGCGGCGTCAACCCGTGTCGACCTCGGGGGCATTATCGTAAGTACGCCAGGCTTTCCAGCGCTTTCCAGCCTGACAGGAGGGCATCAAGCCGACACGAGTACGTACATGGTGCCCGAAACTGCCGCTTATCCCTGCTGCAATCGCTGGCGCGTAGATAGCGCAGCCGCCAATGCAACGTGCGGCGAATCGCCTAACAACGCGGACACGCCCGAAACGCCGGCGACCGCTCTGCCAACGAATTCTCGTCGTGTAATCTCGCTCTGGTAAGACAATTGCATGGCAAACCACTTGGATGGACCAATGAAATTAAGAGAAAACCTGCCGCGCTCGCGCCTAAAAATTTATGAAGAAGCGCCGCGGCAAACAGCAGCAACCGTTGACTATAGCGAAAGGCAATGCGGCGCCGACAACGAAAAGAAAAACTGGACCAACATAGTCCCAGGCGACAGAGCCTTCCCATTTGGCGTGCAGCCACGCGACATGTACAAACTAAACTGGCCCGACATCGGGTTTTGTAGGCTAAGATGCTTGCAGCTTCTGTGCCGATCCCCAGCTTCTGGAACTGTGGTTAGACGCCAACGAAGTTCGCCAGAGGACGCCACTGATCATTGTCCTCCGGGTTCGTATGCGGCAAAATTTCCTGGCAACTCTAGGGTTGCCGGCACCTGAGCGGGCAAGCAGCCGCAACGTGACGTTCCTGTAGAAAAATTGGCTCCGCACGGCTTTCGCCTTCCTTGCCGCCGGCGTAGAATAATTCCGAACGACGGGAAATTTCTGGCAAACCGAATCAGCAATTTACGGCCCGAAGAGGGCCCCACACAGAAAAGGGAGATACGATGCTATTCACATTTCGAGCGAATTGGCTGGCTGTTGTCTTGGCGGCGGGCGGGCTCGCACTGGCCGGCCCCTCCACCTCAAAGGCCGACGATCAGGCAGCCCCCCAAAAGAAGGCCGAGGTAAAGAAAGCCGATTCCGAGACCGCTGCTGCCGAGACCAAGGGCGAGAAAACCGAAAAGGACCAGTTCGCCGTGCCCGACGGCACGCCGGAGGAACTGTTGAAGTTCATCGACAAGACCGCGCGAGCCCGGCCCACGCATCTCGGATCAAGAGAAGACATGATGGACTTCCTCAAGAAGTCGCGCCAGGCGATCGTCGCGGCCGCCGACAAAATCCTGGCGGCCGATGCCCAAGGCAAGACGCGGATCAAGGCCATCGAGGCCAAGTTCGAGGCGCTGGGCCTGCTGGGCCAACTCGGCGATGCGGACGCTGCAAAACAACTTGATGACTTTCTCAAGAAGATCAAGGACGACAAGCAGCCGGAAGTGAAGCAACTGGTCAAGTACTTCGACTTCAAGAGTCGCCTGGGCAAAGCCATGGGCGACCCTGCCGCTGCGGCAAAGCTCTGGGACGATCTCAAGGCCGAGTTGAAATCGGCCCCCAACATGAAACTCGTCACGCTGGCCAGGATGCTCGCCAGCCAGCAAGAGTATCGCGATCCTGAAGCCGCCGCCAAATCCTTGACCGAGCTTGCGGAAATCCTCTCCACGAGCAAAGACCCCGAGATCCTGGCGCAAGTCAAGCGGTTCGAGGGAACCGCCCGCCGCCTGACGCTCATGGGCAAGCCGATGGAAATCACGGGGACCTTGCTCGACGGATCGGAGTTCGACCAGGGGGCGCTCAAGGGCAAGGTCGTGCTCGTCGACTTCTGGGCCACCTGGTGCGGTCCTTGCCGGGCGGAACTGCCGAACGTCAAAAAGAACTACGAAAAGTATCACGACAAGGGTTTTGAGGTCGTGGGCGTGAGCCTCGACCAGGACGCCAAGCCCCTGAAGCAATTCATTGAAAAGGAGAATATCACCTGGCCGATTCTCTTCTCGCAGAATAAGAAAGACCAATTCTGGAACAATCCCCTGGCGGTCCACTATGGCGTGAACGGCATTCCCTGCGTGATCCTCATGAACCAAAAGGGCGAGGTGGTTTCGCTCAACGCCCGTGGTCCCGTGCTCGGTAAGAAGCTAGAAGAACTGCTGGGCAAAGTCGAGGATAAAGAAGATAAGGGTGCGGATAAGGAGGCCGACGAAAGCAAGTCGCCGAAATAGCGATCGAGCGACACTGACCAGATTCGTGAGAAAGCAGGGGGGAAACTCGGTGTTCACGCCCTCACCGCGCTTCACATATGCAGGCGTCTTCCTTGTCGTTGGAGGTTGGCTCGTTTTGCCGCTGTACGCCCAACCTCCAGGCCAGGCGCAAGGACGGGCAGCCGGAAACCCGACCGCTATGTTGGACCGCCTCTTCGGCGCCGACAGCCCAGAGGAAGTGAAGGCCCTGGAGGCTATCAAAATCTCGCCGAAAGAAGAGGCGGAGTTGGGCCAAGCGGCCGTGCAGTCCTACCTGGCGTACCTCAAGGAGCAGAAAATCCGCGTGGTCTCGCGTGGCAAGGACATCGATTACCTGCGACGACTGGTGGAAATGCTGCGTCCGTCGATGGCGCAGGCCCCCCGCTATCGCCAGATCACGATCTACCTGGCCGTTTCGCCCTATTGCGAGGCCCGCTCGCTGCCCGGCGGGACGCTGGTCTTTTTCCGCGGGCTGCTCCAGAGCGCAGAGACCGAGGCGGCCCTGGTGGGTGTAATCGGGCACGAATTGTCGCACTTGGATCACGGCCATCAGTTGGTCCAACTCCGCCGCATGAAACGCATGCAGCAGGCGCTCCCCGCGGAAGCCAAGGATATGTCTCTCGACCGCATTTTCAC
Organism: uncultured Planctomycetia bacterium; assembly: GCA_963709175.1. GTDB lineage: Bacteria > Planctomycetota > Planctomycetia > Pirellulales > Thermoguttaceae > JANXQG01. The sequence continues at coordinate 379,923 of CAVPVK010000012.1, read as the reverse complement.
CACCACGACAACCATGACGCGGCTCTGGTGCCGGCCCTTCCGTCCCGAGGACGAACTCACCGCCGACCTCGACGGCGCCCGCTGGGCTTATGAGGCCGGCTACGATCCCCGTGAAATGGTCCGAGTGATTGACAAGATCGGCGAGCGCGAGAAGAAGCGACCGATTGCGGTGCCCTCGATCCTTCGCTCTCATCCGCCGTCGGCCGAGCGCCGCAAGGCCGTGCTCGCTTTGTACGATAAACTTCAGAACGCCAAGCCGAACGACCATCTCTACATCGGCAAAGAAAACCTCCGCCGCCGCGTCACCCGAGCCGAGGCAGTGTTTGCAGCTTGAAACAGTCGCGGCATCTCGTCCCAGCGCTTGCGCCGCGATCGTCGTCCGCTTCCTTTCGAAGTGCTTTCCCCGGTCCGCATGCCGCGCCGGCTACGGCTGTTTCTCAATGAGAATCCGACCGTGGGAATCCGGACCCCAATCCGTGCTGACCGACGCCCGCAGGACCAGTGGGGCGGAAGACAGTTTCGGCAGTTCCACGTGATACACATTGTCCCGATTATCGGCGCCGGTGAAGCCGAAGTGCCTATCCGTGGCCAACACCTTTCCGCCTTGGACAATTTGCACCGCATGGATCTCGTACCGGCTTTTGCCGCTTTCGTATTGGAAGCGGATGTCGTAGTTGCCGGCGCCCTTGACGCCCTTGTCCAGCGGCCACTCCACGGTAGTCGGTGCCGCCGTAGTCGGCTGCGTCCCCCAATGCCCCACGACCGTACCACCGCTCGAAAACGGACGGTACTTGACACCCAATGCCGCCAGACGCGGCAGGTGCGCCCGCAGGCGCGAGGCAAAGGCCGCAAAGTTGCGACTGGCCGCCGGCGACCAGACCACCTCGGCCAACGCCGCGGCGCGGGGATAAACCAAGGCATCGATTGCGGCCTCCGATGGGTGGTTGTCGGTCCACATCTGCGCCTGCGCCGCCAACACGTGCGCCCCTTCCGCCGCGGAGCACTCCTTGGGCACCGGCTCGAAGCTGTAAACTTTTTCTACCGGCGTATCGGGGTAATCGAAGTAGGTCCAGGCTGTGGGAGCCATGATCACATCATGACCGGCCTTGGCGGCGGCAATACCGCCTCCCATGCCGCGCCAGGACATCACCGTGGCGTTGGGCGCCAGGCCGCCTTCCAGAATCTCGTCCCAACCGACCATGCGCCGGTTCTTGGATGCCACGAATTTCTCGATCCGTTTGATAAAGTAACTCTGCAACTCTTCGCCGCTTTTGAGATTCTCGGCCTTCATCTTCGCCCGACACAGCGGGCAACGCAACCATCGCCCCTTCGGGCATTCGTCACCACCGATATGGATGTACGGCCCCGGGAACAGGTCCGCAATCTGCCCCAGCACTTCCTCCAAGAATTCATAGGTCTTCTCGTTGCCAACGCAGAACTCCCATGGCCGCTCCGGTTTACTGCGGTTTTCTCCCCGGGGCAGCGGGCAATCCAATTCCGGATATGCCAACAGCGCCGGCGGTTCGTGACCTGGCATGTCGATTTCCGGCATAACGGTGATGTGTCGCTCCGCGGCATACCGCACCACCTCCCGGATTTCGTCCTGCGTATAAAAACCGGGCTTGACGCCGGGCGCGTGCGTCGCGGGATCCAGCAACTTGGGACGGCCTTTGATTTCGATGCTCCATGTGCCGAGGTCGGTCAGGTGCCAATGGAACACATTGAACTTATGCACCGCCATCAAATCAATAAATCGTTCCACAAACAGCTTGCTCTGGAAATCGTGGCCGGAATCGAGCATCAGCCCGCGCCAGGAAAACCGCGGCTGATCCTCGATGGTTACGCACGGTACGGTCCAAGCCACATCCCCGACCGGTTCCGCCGCAAAGATCTTCGCCGGCAATAACTGTCGCAGGGTTTGCACGCCATAAAACAAGCCTGCCTGGTCGGCCGAGGCAATACGAATGCCCGCCGCGGTGACGGCCAGTTGGTAGCCTTCCTTGCCCAATCGCGCAAGCGTTTGATCCTGCATGAGGGTGATGGCTGCTCTCGCGCCGACGGGCCCCGCCCGCAGGATAAAACCTGTGGCCGGTTTCAGATAATCGATAAGTTGCCGGGCCGTGGCGGCACTTGCTTCATCCGCGGCAACCACGGTTTTTGCGGTGATCGTAAATCTTCCGGTACCAGTTTCCATCTTCGCCGGCAAGGGAACAATGGCCGGGGCGGATTCAACTTTAGGTTGCCGTTCGGGTTGCCGTGCATGCAGCGCGGCTAGCGGCGCCGGCAGGAGAGTGGCGGTGAAGGCCAGGGCAGCGTACCGCATCATTCGGTTCATTGTGAGATTCCCTTTCGAGTGGAGGTGGATCGCGTGAGGTCATGATTGTGGCCAACAGCCCCTCAGTGTAGCGACGCCGAATTCCATGTCAAACCAGTATCGGCATCTTGGAACTATCGTGGTTCTTACCTCCAGGGGGTTGACAAGTTCGATTTCGCTGGGCAGGATGGCAGTTGCCGCAAACGATCACGATTGCGGCTCATCGCCGGCCAAGGGCTGGAACACCCCGCCGGCGCAAAAATCCATCTCATCTACCCATTTGTTTGAGGAGAGGTAACATGTCTCGACTGTCGTCGTGTCGCTTTGTGGCGTTGGCTGCTTACGCGCTGTGGGCCGTCAGTGCCTTGGGCGGCGATCCGGTTGTCGCCGCGGAATATGGTCCAACTCGCCCGTTGGTGGAGGCAAATAATCCATTCGGCGTTGAGGGTGCATCCTCAAAACGCGCGGTTTCGGAGATCCGCACTAAGCCCGAACCCAAGAAACCCGGTGCTGCGACTCATCCTGTGCAGCCCACAAAGCCCGTAAAACCAGCCGAAGTCGAAGCGCGGATCAACCGCGTGCTGGATTCGCCGACCCAAATCGAGTTTGTCGAAACGCCGCTGAAAGACGTCGTCGATTATCTCAAGGATCTGCACCACATCGAGATCCAGCTCGATTCCAGGGCCCTGAAGCAGGCGGGCGTGGAGGAAAGCGCGCCGGTTACGAAGAATCTCAAGGGCATTTCACTCCGGTCGGCACTCCGTTTGACTCTCGCCGAGATTGCCGACACCGAGTTGACCTATGTGATCCGCGACGAAGTGCTGTTGATCACAAGCAAGGCCAAAGCCGAGAAGCTCCGCACAACGAGGGTTTACGACGTGGCGGACCTGGTCGTTTGCCAAGACAGCAAGGCCAAGCTTTGGGATGATTACGCGACGCTGATCGACGTGATCCGGGAAACCGTCTGCCCGCAATCGTGGCATACCAACGGTGGGAAGGGGACTATCAAGGGGGCCAGCATGGCTGCGGCGAGGGTCCTCGTGGTCTCGCAGACGCAGCAAGTTCACGAGGAGATCGAGGCGCTGCTGAAGGAGCTTCGCAGTGCGGCGGCCAAGCGGCGCGGCGGAGGTAATGCCGACTGGCCGCAGCGCGATCCCGTAAAACGACCGGATGCGGGAATGGTTCGCGTCGACGTCCGGACCATCGACGCGACCGCAAGGCAGACTGTAGTGCCGAGAACGAAAGGCGAGGGGAGAGCCAAGTCACAGCGGCATGGCGACCGATAGGTTGCCGCCTCAGTGTGCCAGCAACCAGTTCCGCACCCGCGGGTTGAAATCGTCGATGCATTCCCAATGGAAGGCGTGGCCGGCGCCTTCGTACAGGTGTAAATCGCAGCGGGGGATGCGAGCGGCGACCTCATGTGCCATCCAGGGCGGAGTGAACCTGTCGTCGCGCCCACCAATGACCAGGCAGGGGCAGGCTATTTGCGGCAAGTCGTCGAGCAAGTCGTGGTTCATGCAGGCGGCAGCCTGGGCTTCCATGCCATGCAGCGGTTGCGGCAGGGGATCGAGACCGGCGAGCTTTCGACCCTCCAGCAACTCCGAGAATGCCGCGTCGTTGTCCCAGTGTCGTTTGGCGAAAATCAGAAGCTGGATGAAAACGGCGAACTCCTCCGGCCGCAGTCGGGCCTTGACGTGGATCATGTGCTGAAACACATCAAGCGCGTAGCGGTCACAACGTCCCCAAGTGCACATCAGCACAGCGCTTTGCACGCGTTGCGGGTGTCGCAGGGCGAGCTGCTGGGCAATAATGCTCCCCATCGAGCAACCCACCACGCGGGCTTTAGCAATGCCGAGGGCAGCCAGCAGTCCGGCGCAGTCGTCGGCCATCTCCGCGCTGGTATAGGGACCTGCCGGCTTGTCGCTGAGCCCCACTCCGCGGTTGTCCGGCAGGATGCAGCGAAAGTCGCGAGCCCAGTGCTCGGCATGCTTCTCCCACACCGCACCGCGAGCGGTTATTCCCATGATCAGCAACAGTGGATCACCGGCGCCGCGCTCCTCGTAATACATCTGGATTCCGTTGGTTGCGACGAGCGTCACGAGTCCTCTCCCGATAGCGAAGGCTGCAAGTGTTTCCGCACATAGGCGCCGTCGGCAAGCGTCACGCCGTCCGGATCGTCGACTGCACGGGGGCCTTCGTCTTCGCAGACGATCCAGCCGGAGAACTTCCGGTCTCGCAGCCAGCGGGTGATGCCCACAAAATCGATCTTTCCTTCGCCCATCACGGCAAATTCCGGTTCGCCGTCCCAATCCTTGTAGTGCAGGTGATTGATCAGCTCGGCATACTGCTGCATGACCTCCAGCGGGTCCATGCCGGCGTTGGCGATGTGCCCCACGTCGGGCGTCCAACCGATCACCTTGGCATCCAGCCCGCCCAAGAGGACCTCGTAGTCCTCGCGGGTCCGGGTAATGGACGTCGGGGGCGAGTTGGGATGAAAGGTAGTGACTATGCCGCGGTCGGCAGCTCGGCGAGCCACGGCATTCAGGTTCGCGAGCAGGTATTTCCGCCGGATCTCCACGTCAAAACGTCCACGCGGCATTTGCACGACACAGAGCAGGGCGGCGGGGAAGTGCGACATGAAGTCGATGACGGAGTCTGCCTGCCGCCGCTCTTCATCCGTCTCCTGCGGATGATTCCAGTCCAGCACAAAAGACATGGCACAGAGTTCCAGCCCCCAAGTCGAGAGGCATGCCGCCACGCGCTGCGGGTCGTTCAGATCGCCCATCCAGGAAAATATGGGTTGGATGCCGGTGAACCCGGCCTGGGCGATGACCTGGATCATGTGTTCCAACCGGTTGGCGTTCGCACGCCCGTTCTCTTTCATGAACCAGGCATAAACTTCGCTGCCAAAGCGAATGCCGCCTTCGACGGGACGTTGCATTAAGGGCTCCTTTCCTGAACCGGCCGGATCGACCTGGCTGAAAAACCACAAAACGCGCCAAGCTTCTTAATTACGGCGAATCTCAGCGTTGGCGCTACGAGACACCATGTTACCGTACCTCGTCCTGTCTCGTCAACGACCGAATCGTCGCTCCGGGGCTGGCGGTTACCTCCCTTTCCACACCAGCGATAAATCGCTGGGCTATTCTCGATCGTCCCTCCGGGGCGCAAAACCGAGCGTCGAAATTTTGCGTCCGGCGTCGCCAAGCACAGCCCATCAAGCCGAGGGCGCCCGCGACGAGGAGTACGAGCGTGCCAGGCTCAGGGACCGGCGAAATTGTGATTGCACTATCGTTGCCCGTGCCGTAGTCGACCACGTAACCCGCGGGAAGATCCAGCGCGGTAAATTCGCCACTGAGGACTCCGCCGTAGCTGGCGATGACGTAGGTTCCACCCGCAAGGGCGCCGCCGAAATTGAGCGTGGAGTCGTCGCTCAAGACCAGGTTTCCCGCAATCGAGAGGCTCGAAACGGAAGTGCCGGCCCCGACGACATCGAGCTCACCGCCGTCGAAGTCCATCTCGCCGCCAATGAGCATGCCGCCGATGCCCAGATCGCCGGGGGCAAGGTGCCCGCCCGTGTTGACCGTGACGCCAGCCAGACTGCCCGTGCCGCTGAGCATGGCGCCGCTGTTGACGGTCACCGGGCTGACCAGCGAGCCATCGACTGCCAGTCTGCCGGCATTAATCGTCGTAGAGCCCGTATAGCTGTTCGCGCCGACCAGGCTCAACGTGCCGGATCCGACTTTGGTCAGACTGCCGCCAATCCCGCTGATGCTTCCGGAAAATGTTGTGGAACTACTGTCGCCCACGGTCAACGAACCACCGGCAAGCAATACCTGATTGCCAACGGTCGCGCCGGGCACGGCATCGGCCAGTGAGGCGATGGTCTGATTCGCGCCGCTCAGGTCGAGGACCGCCCCGCTGCCAAGTCGCACGGGGCCGTTGGCGGGAAGAATGTTATTGCCCGGCATACTACCGCTCGCAAAAACAAAGTCGCTGACCGTCTGGCTGGAGACATAGGCCCCATCACCGCCCGTAAAGCCGACGTAAAGGGAGCTGCCGCTGATGACTTGCGCCAGGTTGACTGGGTAGGACTGGTAAAATGCGGCCGCCGTGACGAGGTCCGTCAGTTGCGCGGACAGAGACGACCCGCTGTAGGTCAGCACGGCCAGAATGGGGTGGCCTTGAGCAAGGCCGAGGCCCGTAAAAGTATTGTAGTTTCCGGTTGCACCGTTGACATTCCACGCCGTGCCCGGGCCGTTGAAGAGATTGAACTGAAAGGCGGCACTCTGGTCAATTCCACCGTAACCCAAGCCGCCGCCATTGACGCCCAAGGCGCTGAGGCCGTGAACATCGTTTTGAAGCACGAAGGCCACACCGTCGGCTCCCAGGCTGCCGCCGGCCTGGTAGATAAAACTCGCCGTGAAGGGGCCGACGGGAACCGGCGTATCGTAGAATGCGCTGCGGGCCTCGGCGCCGTTGTTGTCGGTCAGGGTGAGGACGTTGTTCGTTATCGGGGTCGAACTGATTCCGCTGCTGTTGACGGTCCAACCAAGTCCGCTGCCGCCAAAGCCGCTGACACCCCCCACGAGCTTGAGCGTGCCGCCCAGGATCGTCGTGCCCCCGCTGAAGGAATTGCCGGCCGTCAAGGTCAGAGTGCCAGGGCCCTGCTTGACAAGATTGCCAGTGCCAACGATCGGTCCGCCGTAAACGAGCGCGTCGGCATGGTTGAAGACGAGTGTGCCGTTGTCGTTGATCGACGAGCTGGACAAGAGCTCGCCGCTGCCGCCGTTGCCGATCTGCAGCGTGCCGCCGCTGATCGTCGTCAGGCCGCTATAGGAATTGACGGCCGTCAAGTCCAGCCCGCCGCTGCCGGCCTTCGTCAAGCCGCCTTGGCCGTTGATCGGACCGGCGATCGACATCGTAAAGCCCTGCGTATCAACCGTGGCCGTGACGCCGCTGTTGACGGTGATCGTGCGCCGGAATCGACCGCGATCGCATTCGCGCCGGCCTGCAAGGTGCCGTTGCCGGTAAAGCTCAGCGGCGTTCCGGCAGCGCCCAGCGCCGTATCGCCATTGATATCGAGAATACCGGCGTTGATCTGCGTGCCTCCGGTATAGGTATTGGCGCCGGTCAGAGTCAGGGTATTGACCCCCAGCTTGACAAGCCCCACCGCCTGCGTAATGTTGCTGCCGTACGAAAAACTGCCGTTGCTCGTATCGATGCCCAGCGCCGCGGAGTCGCTGCTCCAATTCGTGGTTGTGCGCAGGAGGTCGATCTGGCGCTGCTCCAACCAGCCGTGCCATTGCCCGTCTGCACGGCGAGAACACCGCCTGCAACACTGACCTTGCCGGCGGTAGTATAGCCCGGCAGTGCCGCTGTCGTCGTAGCCAGCAGAGTGCCGCTCTCGACGGTCGTCGGTCCAGTATAGCTGTTGCTGCCGGCGAGCACTTGCGTGCCGATTCCATTCATGACCAGGCTGATCGTGCCCAGCGTTCCGCCGCCCTCGATCGAGCCGCTAAAGGTGCTCGCGCCGCCGCTGGGGCTGAGGATCAGGCTGGCCGCGGCCGTATTGCTATTGATCACGCTGCCGCCGCCGCCGCCATCGGCCAGCGATGCCATCTTTTCAACGTTCCCGTTCAGGTCGAAGGTGGCGCCGGCCGCGATCAAGAGGGCCGTGCCGCTGGGCAGCGACACAGCGCTAGCGGAGGTCTGCCCCGCCGTGATGGCGGGCAACTGGCTGTTTTCAACGAGAACATAATAGACGTTCATGTTGGCCGCGACTCCCGATGGGCCCGTTATGCCGGCGAATCCGCTGTTCGCGGCCTGCGTCCAGGTCGCCGTTGCCGCTGACGACTCGGGGGTCGAACCGTTGGCCGGCCAGAATTTCGCGGTAACGTTCGTGCTGCCGCTGACCGTCAACTCCATCCAGTACTTGGTGTTGGTCGAGTAGGTGTAGTAGATGCTGGGTCCCCAAGATATGAAGTCATTAAGGGTATCAATCGAGTTAGGGTAACTGGAGCCATGAAATAACTCGTCGAACCCCCGCGAACTGCCAGGGGCGACAGCGACGCCGACACCGGTGGCGCGATTCGTCCTGACCGCTGCTGATCGAGTTGAGCTGGACGAGGGCGAGGATTTCCATATTGCCGCTGGCCGCCAGGCCGCCGGGCTCGTAAAGCAGATGCGTCGGGTCCGAGCCGTTGCCGTTCACGCTAAGGTAGCCGCTGCTGGACGTAAGGCCGCCGTTGGCAACCAGGCTGAAAACGCCCGCCGTATTGCTGACCCAGGCCGGATTCAGGGAACCCGTGTTGAAGAAGTCCTGGTAGCCGGTGACCGCCGTGCCGAAAGCGGCAAAGTTCGTAATCGGCAGGCCGTTGGCCACCGATGGCAATCCTAATTTGAGCGTGCCTTGCGTGACCACCGTGGGGCCTGCGTAGGTCTCCGCCCCACTCAGCGTCAGCGTGCCCGAACCGGTCTTGGTCAGACCGCCGCTGCCACTGATGGGGTAATTGGCCGTCTGGCTGGCAAACACGTTATAGACCAAGGCGCTGTTGTTGACGATGCCGCCGGTGGCGAGCGTGGCATCGTGGCCGCTGGTGCCGTCGCCTAACTGCAGCGTGCCGCCGCTGATCGTCGTCGGGCCGGAATAGGTGTTGGCACCGGTCAGGGTCAACATGTTGCCCCCCAGCTTGGTCAGGGCCAATGGCTGGGTAATGTTGCTGCCATAAGTGAAATTTCCATTGCTCGTATCGATGCCCAGGGCTGCGGTGTTGCTGGTCCAGTTGGTGGCGGTCCGCAGGCTGTCGATCTGGGCGCTGTTCCAGCCGCTCGAAGCGGTGCCCGTCTGCACCGCCAGGACCGCGCCCGCCGCGACATCGACTTTGCCCGACGTATTGTAGCCCGGCAAAGACGCCGTGGTCGTGGCCAGGAGGATGCCGGCGCTGGCCGTCGTCGTGCCGGTATAGGTGTTCGTCCCAGCGAGCGTGAACGTGCCGGCGCCCTGTTTGATCAGGCTGCCACCGCTGCCGGAAATCGCACCGGAGAATGTCGTGCTGGAGTTGTCCAGCCCCACGTCCAGCGTGTTGCCACCGAGCAGCACCTGCTGGCCCGTCGGTGCTCCAGCGGCGTCGGAGAGCGAGCCCAGGGCCGCCATGCCCAGGCCCGCGGCACTGAGGTCCAGCGTGGTGCTGGCGGACATCACCATCGACGAGTTTGGCGCGCCCCGCACGGCGGCGTAGAACTGGGTGTTGGGATCGCTGGCGCCCATCTGGTTCCAGGCGCCGGTCGTCAACGTGTTGCCAACGGTGTTATAGGCGACACCATAACTGCCATAAGCGCCGGACTTGGGTCCGACGCCGCCGGCCCCCTGGCCAAACCGCAGATCCACGGTGTGCAGCCCGGGCCCCAGGGTGATGCTGCCCGTCAAGTTGTCGCCGTAGTTTGCATCATTGATGACCGAGACGCCATCGATTACCAGGAAGGCACCGTCATCGAAATACTTGCCGAAGTCATAGGTAATTGCACTAGCGCTCTTGTTGAGGATGTAACCGCTGTAACCCCAAGTCGTGGTATCAGCCCAGTTGGGATAAATATTGTTGGCCGGGCCGTTGGTCTCGCCGGAGGTGGACGCTCCCCAGCGGGCCACCGACTGGATCGAGGTCAGCGGGATCGGATCGCTTGTGTCCGCGGCGTTGAGATCGCTCACCAGACCCTCGTATAGACCCGCCGTATTGGCCGAGCGCATGGCTATTGTGCCGGCGGTCAGAAAGGTCTGCGCCAGTGTAGGTGCGGTAACTGCTGCCCGAAAAAGCCAAGCTACCGGAGCCGGCCTTGGTAAGACTGCCGTTGCCGCTGACGGCGTAGTTGGCCGTCTGGCTGGCAAATACGTTATAGACCAGGGCGCTGTTGTTGACGATGAGGCTGGTGGCGAGCGTGGCATCGTGGCCGCTGGTGCCGTCGCCCAATTGGAGCGTGCCGCCGCCGATCGTCGTCAGGCCCGAATAGGTATTTGAGCCGGTCAGGGTCAACGTATTGGCCCCCAGCTTGATAAGCGACAACGCCTGGGTAATGTTGCCGCCATAAGTGAAATCGCCATTGCTCGTATCGATGCCCAGGGCCGCGGTGTTGCTGATCCAGTTGGCGCCGGTCCGCAGGCCGTCGATCTGGGCGCTGTTCCAGCCGGTCGAACCGTCGCCCGATTGTACGGCGACGACCGCTCCCCCAATGACGCTAACTTTGCCGGACGTGCTGTAACCCGGCAGCGACGCCGTCGTCGTGGCCATGAGGATGCCGGCGCTGACGGTCGTTGTGCCGGAGTAGGTGTTCGTCCCGGCGAGCGTCAACGTACCGGTACCTTGTTTGATCAAACTGCCGCCGCTGCCGGAAATCGCGCCGGAGAATGTCGTGCTGGTATTGTCCAGCCCCACGTCCAGCGTGTTGCCGCCGAGCAGCACCTGCTGGCCCGTCGGCGATCCGGCGCCGTCGGAGAGCGAGCCCAGGGCCGCCAGGCCCAGGCCCGCCGCGCTCAGGTCCAGTGTCGTGCTGCCGGACATCACCATCGACGAGTTCGGCGGCGCCCGTGACGGTGGCGTAGAACTGAGTATTGGGATCGCTGGCTCCCATCTGGTTCCAGACGCCGGTGGTGAGCGTGTTGGCTACCGTGTTATAGGCAACGCCATAGTTGCCGTAGGCGCCGGTATTGGGGCCAACGCCGACGCTGTTCTGGCCGAACCGCAGATCGACGGTGTGCAATCCGGGCCCCAGCGTGATATTCCCCGTCGCGTTGCTGTTCCAGGTGGTGTTATCGATGACCGTGACGCCGTCGATGACCAGGAAGGCGTTGTCATCGAAATTCTTGCCGAAGTTGTAGGTGATCGCGCTGGTGCTCTTGTTGAGAAGGTAACCGTCGTAACCCCAGGTGGTGTTATCAGCCCAGTTGGGATAGATGTTGTTGGCGGGGCTATTGGTGTCGCCGGAGGTGGAAGCTCCCCAGCGGACCACCGACTGGATCGAGGTCAGCGGAATCGGATCGGTAGTGTCGGCCGAGTTGGCGTTGTTCACCAGCCCTTCGTACAGGCCGGCAATGTTATCGGCCGTGTTCATGACGATAGCACCGCCGGTCAGATACGTTTTGCCGCTATACGAGCGGTAGTTACTGCCCGCCAACAGCAACGTACCGGGGCCAGCCTTAGTCAGACTGCCGTTGCCGCTAATGGGGTAGTTGGCCGTCTGGCTGCCGAACACATTGTAGACCAGGGCGGCGGTGTTCGAAATGCCGCCGGTGGAAAGCGCGGCATCGTGGCCGCTGCTGCCATCGCCCAATTGCAGCGTGCCGCCGCTGATCGTCGTCTCGCCGCCGTAATTCAGGCTGCCGGTCAAGGTCAGGTTTCCGCCGCCGACCTTCAACACGCCGGCAATGGCTGCTGCTGGCCCGCTGCTGGAAATCGTGCCGCTGAAGGTGCTGTTGGCATTGTCGCTGCCGACGATCAGGTTGCCGGTTTGCAGATTGACGTTGCCGCCGCCGGAAAGCGACGGCGCGACCAGATCCGGTGTAAGCGCCGGGCTGGATGCCGAGCCAAGATCAACCGTGCTGCCGCTGGTGTCGGGCCCGCTTACGCCCGCCTCGAACGAGTAGCCACCGGTTATTTGGTAATAGCCCATAACTATATTGTGATATCCGGCGCTGAGAGCGATCGAGCCCAATCGCTGCGGATAAGAGAAGGATTGCGAGTTGTTGTTGCTGACCACCAACTGACCATCGACCCAAATCATGCTGCCGTCATCGCTGCCCGTGGCAAAGCTGTAGACCCCGCTGTTAGTGATGCTGATCATCCCCGACGAGTAGCCTTCGAAGTCGTTCGACCCAATCGCGGCAGGGAAAGTCGCCCCGCCGTTATTCAAATTCAGTACGGGCGTTGCTGCGATCGCGCCGGGTGTGCCGAGACTGCCGATATGCGATTGCAAGGCGGTCAGCGAATTGAAATTTGCCTGGACAGGACTGGTCACGTCGTAATAAAGACTGGCCAGGCCGACGCTGCCGGTTTGGGTCACGGCCAGCGTTGCACCGGGGGCGACGTTGACCGACGCCGTTCCCAAGCCACCCGCACCCGCGACCAACGTGCCGGCGCTGATGGTCGTGCCGCCAGAAAACGTGTTGGCATTGCTTCCCGCCAGGCTGAGAGTGCCACTGCCGATTTTCGCCAGGCTGCCCGCGCCGCTGATGGCGCCGGGGATGGTCATTATGTTGCCCTGGGTGTCGATCGTCGCGGTGACGCCGCCATTGATCACCACGCTACGATTGCCGGAAAGCGAAACTCTCGCCGCATCGGCCTGCAACGTGCCATTGCCGGAGAACGTGAGATTCGTTACCGGGGCCGCCGGGACCGCGCCAAGTGCCGCGTCGGAGTTGACATTCAGTATACCGCCGCCGATCGTTGTCCCCCCAGTGTAGATATTGCTGGCCGTCAAGATCAGCGTGCCGCTGCCGATTTCTGCCAGGCTGCCCGCGCCGCTGATGACACCGGGAATGGTCATCATGTTGCCTTGGGTGTCGATCGTCGCGGTAAACCCGCCATTGATCGCCACACTGCGGTTGGCGGACAGCGAAACCGTCGCCGCACCAGCCTGCAGCGTGCCATTGCCGGAGAATGTGACGTTCGTTGCCGGTAGCGCCGGGACCGCGCCAAGTGCCGCGTCGGCGTTGACATTCAGTATGCCGCCGCCGATCGTCGTCCCCCCGCTGTAGGTATTGGAGTTTGCAAAGGCAACGATGCCTGAGCCGCTCAGCGTGACTGATGCCGGACCCCCGATCGGTCCGCCCGACAACGTATACGATGTCGTGTTGTTGATGAAAGTGACGCTGGCCGGTTGAACTCCGCCGCTGGCAATCGTGATGTTGTGGTTCGCGCCCGAGTCGGAAAACGTCACGCCCGTGTTGTCGCTGTAGGTTGTGGGGCCACTCCAGTTGGCATCGCTGCTGGCAAGGCTCCAGGTGCCGTTGGTGGCGCCAGTCCAGGTCAAAGTTGGCACGTTGGCGGTCACACTCACATCGTCCAAATAGAAGTAAGCGGGATTTTCCCGCCCTGCGAACTGGATCGTCGAGCTGGCCGCCGCGGCGGTCACACTATAACTGTACTGGGTCCAGCCGAACGCGGAGGCGCCCGTCAGGGAAAGAAGTGCAGTGCCATTCCAACTTGCCGTGAAGTCGTTCTCGCTATCCGCCAATGTGTGGTACAGCCAGAAATCTACCGAATACGACTGGCCAGCAATCGTCGAGAGCGACTGCGAAATGGTATCGTCGTAGGCTCCCGAAGCACCGAACAGGCGCGATAGTTGCCGGTATGACCAGGGGGGCTGACGTAGATATAGGAACCCGAGGTAGCGGGGACGACGGTCCAGCCCGTGAAATTCCCAGTTTCAAACCCGCCATTGGGAACCAGGTTGGCCGCAAAGGTGTGGCCAGCCAGGACCGCGCAGGCCAAGGCGAACCCGGCGCACCAACTGCCCAACCACAAAGGACGGTGCATCACGCCAATCGGAGGCTTCAACATCGCTTTCACCTTTCATGGCACTCGGGGCTCGGTTTTGGGAGCCACCAGCTACTGACTGAATCTCTCCAAGCGAAAATCCGCCCGGGCCGATCAACGGCCGGGAGGGACTGCCGCCTGCAAAAGCAAGCCAAGAGCGACACCCAAGAAGTGAACGACGCTTCGCCCTGAATCCAGGGCTACTGCTGTCGTAGTCGTGGCGAATGCCTTGAGAATGCAACCAGAAGGACTATAGTCGCACCGTCCTAGAACAACCGGCTGCGAAAACGCTGCCTCTTATCGGGGGAGAATCCAAGCGACTAGTTTATGGGCCGAGTAACTATACTGGCGAGCTGTAAATAGTCAAGGAAAGCAGTCAAAAAATAAACAATATTTGCGCGTGCGATCAGAACCGCTTTTAGAAATGTCGGCCTATTGCCGTCGCCACGCGCCCAGTCCCGCCAGCAATCCGGCGGCCAATAACGCCAACCCGCCGGGCTCGGGAACCGGGGCCGCCGCCACTCCGAGTGCCGTGCGCCCGGCCAGCGTTTCGCCCGCGGCCGGTCCCGCCGCAATCGTCGGATCGAAGACAAAAACGCCGGCGGCGGAAACGGTCAGGCTGCCGTCGGCCAAAGCGGCGGCGCTGGTAACCTCCAGGGTGCCGTCAAGAATATCCGTGCCGCCAGTGTAGGTGTTGTCCGTGCCGCTGAGAACCAGCGTGCCCGTACCGATCTTGGTCAAGCCGCCGTCGGACGTCGTTTCCAGGGCTGGGTCGTGTGCCAAACTCTGACCGATCAATACCGCATAGCCGCCAGTGTTGATCGTCGCGCCGCCGGCCTGGATATAGGCCGCGCTCAGACCGTTCAGGAACTCGGCGCTGCTGCCGCTGGCCTGGAGCGTGCCGCCGTTGAAGTCGAGGATGCCGCTGCCGCCGGCGCCCTCTGTGATCGAGGCGGTCACGAGCGTGCCGCCGCCGAGCACAAGCGCGCCGCTGCCGCCGCTTTGGCCCAGGACCAACGCACCACAGGTCAACGCGCCGCCCGGCGTCAAGGCCAGCGTGCCGCTCGTCGACGCGTCGTCGCCCACCCAAACGGCGGACGGCGTGGCGCTGAATTTCGTCGAGAGCGTGCTGATCCCGCCGTTCTGGATGGCGGCGGTATCGATGCTCCGCGGGGCAAAGCCCACGTCCCAGTTGCCGCCGGCGCTGAAGTCGCCCGATGCAGTGTTCCAGAAGACCGTGCGGGGACCGAAATTGAACTGGAACGCGCCGATGGCCTGGAGCGTGCCGGTGGCATTGATCCGGGCGGTGTAGTCTGTGCTAGGAATCGACTCGGTTGCTGCCAAGGGAACCGTCACCGTGGCCGTATAGATCGCCAGGCTGCCAATCATCGTGGGAGCAGAAATGGCCAGCGTCCCGGAGCCCGTCGCGGTGTTCGCCCCATCGAGAGGATCCGAGGCAAGGTCCTGGGTGCCGCTGCTCACTCCGCTATAGACAAAGCTGCCTCCGTTAAAAGCCACGGAGACCTGATCCGCGGCAAACAGACCGCCGCTGACTGTCGTAGGCGGTGAAGTGGTGTCGGGCGACAACACCACGTTGCTGGTGTTGATGTTCTCGCTCGCGACGGTAACACCAAAGACCTTCCACGCCAACGCAAATGTCTCATTCTCCACCGAGACTTCGCCGGGCTGTTGGAGGTTGAAGGTAATGTCAGAAACCGTGGCCTGGTAATTGGTCGGATTGAACAGGGCGTTGAACGTCGCCGAACAACTACCGGTGATCGTAGGTTGCTGGGTCTGGCTTTGGGTCCCTAGATTGGGACTGGTGACATCCAGCGCTACCGTCATGCTCAACGTGTTGCCGGTCGAGTTGGGCGCGGTCAGCGCCAAGATGGAGGCGGGCAGTTGGATGCCCAGGGCCGTCGCGGCCGGCATCACCAACGCCGCCCATGCGGCAACGACCAAAGTTCGCAAGTTCCGAATTGTTCCGCTCCTTTGACCGGACGGGACCGCCAACTGGCATCTGCCCGCATGACGTTTCACTTCCCGGAAACCCCGTTGGAGTTCCGAGAAACAAATCGCATCTCCGATTATAGTCCCGCGGCGCAGCGGAACAAGTATTGAATTCTTCACGAGTCCGGGGCTGGGAAATCCGCCTGCCCCGGCTAGCAAAATCGCGCAAACGTGAGACGCTGGAGTTCAGCCTCGCCGAAAAACGTGAACTTCTCTTCGTTTTGGGCCACTTTGGCCAAATCGCACGTCGAACCCCTCCGGAGTAAGACAGCAAATGGCCATTGTACAGCAACTGCGGACAAGTTCGACCGCTAGCTTGCGTTTCTTTTAAGGTGTAGATTACAAGCTCGGTTTTGCTGACGGCGGTCGATACGAACCGCCGGGCCGGATCAACCCTGGGAGAAGGACCATGCTGCGATTCCACTGGACTATGACCGTTTTTCTGCTTTTGAACCTGGCGACCGCGGCGACGCTGCGGGCGCAATTGCCGGACGACCTGGCACAGCCCAAGAGGTTTCACGCTTATCGGCTGTCGAGCACCGATCCCAATTTCCATAACGGCGATTTCCGCCCCATCGCCCCCGGCGCGACGCTGGAGCTAGGACGTATCGACGGCCATGGGCGGATCACCCACATCTGGACCACGATTGCCGGCAAGTCACAGGACCACCTTCGCGAGTTGGTGATCCGCATCTATTGGGACGGCGCAGCGCGGCCGGCCGTGGAATGTCCGCTGGGCGACTTTTTCGGCCTGGGCTTTGGCCGCTACGTCGAGTACCGCAGCGCGGCGATTGCCATCGGCGGAGTGAAGGCGATGAATTGTTATTGGCCGATGCCCTTTGCCACGGGAGCCCGGCTCACGATGACCAATGAGGGGAGCGAGCCGGTGCCCTGCTGCTACTTCAATGTCGATTACCGGCTGGACGACGAGCCGGCGCCGGACGTTCGCTATTTCCACACGCAATACCGGCAGGCGTTTCCCGCCCCCAAGGGCAAGGATTACACCATCGTCGATACGGCGGGCCGCGGGCACTTCGTCGGCACGTTCCTGAGCGTGATGGCCAACAGCGACGGTTGGTGGGGCGAGGGCAACGACAAGTTCTATGTCGACGGCGCGGTCAGACCGACCATCGAGGGAACCGGCAGCGAGGACTACTTCTGCGGCGCGTGGGACTTCCAGCACGCCTTCTCGAATCCCTACAACGGCGTGCCGCTGTACACCAATACCGAGTTGGGCGGCGAGAAGCGCGGCATCCTCAACACCTGTTACCGCTGGCACATCGCGGACCCCGTCCCCTTCACCACGTCGTTGCGAGTGACCATCGAGCACGGCCGCAACGGGCCGGACGACGACCGCAAGCCGCTTCGCAACCACTATGCCAGCGTCGCGTACTACTATCTCGACCACAGTGAGGGCGATGGCCCAGCGCTGCCGGCGTACAAGCACCGCGTCGCCCGCCTGCTGCCGCTGCCGGGGACGGGAAAGTGAGCCTGAGGCACGTCCGCTTGACCGTGGGAACATGCCGCCGGAGGCTGACAGACGGTTGGCGCGTATGTGAGGCTCGAAAACCTGCCGTACGTCAGCCACCCTCACGTTGCGTGGGACGCGGCCTGCCGGCTGGCCGACTTCACTGGACGCTTGGGGGTGGAAGCTGCCGCGCTAGCCGTGGCTAGCGCCGCGGCCGGCTTCCGTTGCAGGTTTCGGACATCCCAAAGGTAGCGCTGCGAGGCGACGAAAAGCGACCCGTTGGCCGCCACGGGCATGGAGCGGATCGCCGATCCCAGCCGTACGCTCGCCAGAAGCCTGGGCTGCTTGCCGGCCGCCAACACGCACAGGCCCTTGCGGGTGCCGACGAAGACCTTGCCGTCGACAACCAGCGTGGAAGTCCAGATTTCCGAGTGGCAGTCCAGGACCCAGTAGCAGCGTCCGTTTTCGGCATCGAGGCAGTGGACCCTGCCGGGCATGTCGGCCGCGTAGACCAGCCCGTCCGCAACCGAGACGGTAGACAGGCTTCGATCGATCTTGTCGTAGGTCCAGATCGTACCCCGGGAGGTAATGTCGCCGGTCTTGGTGGCGTCGATACAGGTTAGCAGACCCCGGCCACGGCCATGTCGCGGATCCTGGCCGATAGTAACGTAGACGCGGTTGTTAGAAAACACCGGCGTGCCGATGATTTCACAGGGCGACACAAACCGGCCGTCGTCAAGGTTCCCGCGGCCTTCCCGTATATCGCCGCTCCAGTAATCGATCATCTTGCCATGGGCGTCCCGGCGGTAAGGGCCCGTGCAATCGTACGACCAGACCTTGCGGAGGAACCCGAGGCTGTCGCTCGTATGGAGCAGGGCGTCATAGGCGTAACATACGCCATCGCCGCCGCCGAAGAAAACCAGCGGCCGCCCGCCGACCGACCCCGCCGACGGCGAAGACCATTGACCATGAAACACGTGCGCGCCGATGCCGTCGTTTTCCACAGCCAAGAGCCGGCCGGTCCGCTTATCCAGGGCGATCAGGCTGGGCGCCCAGGGCAGGGGCGGCACCTTGTGATCGATGCCGTTGGCCGTGCCTACAAACACCACGTCGCCAAAGACCAGCGGAGAACTCGCTGCCGCGTCGTGGGGAAAGACGGGCAGGGCGGCCATGTCAAACCGCCAAAGAATGTCGGCGTCCCGCGGCCCCATCTTCACGGGCGGATGGCCGGGCGGAACCTCATACTGCCTTTCATCCAGAAATGGGCCGCGATTGCCTTCCGCCATGCCGTCCGCGGCCAGGCAGAGGACTTCGTCGCGATTGGTGACCACGTAGACGCGATCGCCGTCGACGGCCGGCGAGGAGCAGATGCCCAGCCCCATGGCATCGAAATCGACGCTTTTCCTGCCGGTCGTCAATCGCGGTACGACGAGTCGCCACAATAGCCGGCCGCTCGCCTCGTCGAGGCAAAGCAGCACGCCGCCGCCGGTCTGTTCGAAACGCGGATCGTGCAGCGTGCTGTCGCTGGTGCCGATAAAAACCTTGCCGCCGGCGATAGCTGGACTGGAACACGTGTTATTGCCTAGTTTGGCAGTCCAAATCACGTTGCGGGTCGTGTCGAGATCAATGCCCGAACCGTCCGATCGCTTCTTGCCGGGCACGAACGATGCGGGGATCCGGCGTTCCATGGAAACCATATTCCGTGTAGGCGTGCCGCCCCATTGTGGCCAGTCACGGCCGCTGGCTATCGTTGCGAAGGCGAGGACGACGGCCCCCAGCAAGGAGGCAATTGTCCTGGAGTACGGTTTCACGCTCATGATCATTTACCGCCTCTATTTAAATATCGTCGAAGCGTAACAGAAGTCTAACCAAGAACTAACCGTCATTTCGTTGACGGCTTTGCAGGCATAGGTACAATCATTTTACATCCGCGGCCGCCATGGCTGATACCGTTTGCCCGTGGTTTCCCCGCTGAAAATTTAACGCAAAGCAATGAGGCAGCGTCGCACTCCGACTTGTATCCTTCTAATGACGGACTTGTCACGGAGTGCCTTCTAACAACGCAACGACTCTGGCAGCGCCTCCCTACGGCGAGTGCGTTGTAGTTTCCTTCCGTTGCGCTTTCCTATTCGTGGGATCGCGCGATGATCGTTGTGAAATTGGGAAGGATGTTGGTTTTGACACAGAGAAGGCAATGAGATGATCGGCGTCTAGGCAGTGGGCGAGGCTTTCCAGCCTTCCCGCTGTCCAGGGCAGCGTCCGGCGCAGCGTGTGCCGGATAACGAGCAACTTTTTAACAACTGTGAGCCGGCCGTTGACGGGCCGGGGAGGTACAACGTGAAGTATTCCTGGTCGTGTTTTGGTTTTCTGCTCTTGACGGTTCTTTTCGCATTCTCGCCGGCGGCGGCCCATGCCCAAACCCTCTACTGGGCGAACTTTGGCGGAAATTGGTGGGACAACAATTGGACAACCTCCTCCGCAGGCACGGTCGGCACGCAGTCCTGGACGAACGGCGACAGCGCCTATTTCTCCGCTAGCCCGTACGGCGGGGGCACCTTTAGCGTCGACGTCAACCAGGCGGGGACAACGGTGAATAATCTCACCGTGGCCCAGGGCAACGTTACGCTCACGGATCAGGCTCTTACGCTGTCCGCGCCGACCCCTACATGGTCGGTTTACCTCGGCGCGAGCCTCACTGTCGCCACGGGGACCCTCAACAACGGGGGGAATGCGCTGGACGTTAGCTCCGACAACGGCGCGACCATGGACCTCAGCCAGGTCGTCGTGGCCGGCAGCGGCGGTCTCGACGTGAATGGCGGGACCGTCATCCTTTCCGGTTCAAACACGTTCCTTTCGGGCGGCGGCAACAACTACATCAATGCGGGAACGGTGGTGGTCGGCACACCCATGCCCGCTGGCACGCAGCCAAGCGCGCCGCCAGCAACGTTCGCAATCCGGTTGGCCCGTTCGGCGCAACGGGCAACGGTTGCCACACAAATATGTCCGCCGGCGCCACGCTCGACCTCAATGGAAACAACGCGGTCACGGGCCTGATCCTGGGCACCGGCGGCCTGGTAACGAACAACGGCGCAACGCCTGCCACGATTACGCTCGATTCCGCCAGCTTTCCAGAAATCAACGCGGAACCGTTGACGGCGTCGAATGTCGTGTTTGCCGACGGCAATAGTCAGCTCAACGTAACTTTCAATGGGTATTTTTACGGGCACCGGCGAGGCGCCTACGGACTTGCACTGGGCGCGATCGACACCTTCAGCGGCACTCTCACCGTCGCCGCAGGTCACCTGGCGAGCGATGTGAATTCGACCGCGAGCGGCGGCGCTTTTGGCGCTCCGAACGTCAACGTCGTACTCACCAATTCCGGGGCCTGGCTGTCCAATCGTTCCGCCCCGGCCAACGCCTCGGATCTCGACACCAGCAACGGCGCCTTCGGCCAGGCGTTTTTCAACATCATCGGTTCACTCTCTGGCAACGGTTGCGTCGACAACACGTCGTATTGGGATACCGGGTCGGCGTCCACTCCCCCAGGCACGAATGCGGCCAGCTTGGGCACCCTCGTCATCGGTGGCACGACGGGCGCTTATAACAATTCCAGCACCACGTTCGGCGGCGAAATCATCGGCTACAACAATATCATCAAGACCGGCGCCGGCAAGCTCACGCTGACGGGCAGCAACCTCTACAATGGAACGACCTCGATTCTCGGTGGAACCCTCGAGATCGACGGAAAGCTCGCACCCAACGTCATTTGGACCACCAATAATGACGACACGAATTACTTCCCCACCACGAGCTCCTTGACCGTGAATGCCGGAGGGACTCTGAGCGGCACCGGCACGTTGACCGGCGTGGCGGTGACCGTCGCTTCTGCTGGCACGCTCTCGCCGGGCAACTCTCTGGGCACGATGTCATTGAGCGGCTCGTTGGTGTTGGACAGCGGGGCGCAACTGAACTTCGCCGTGGGTGGAGCGGGCGCCAGCAGCGAACTGTCAATGACTTCCGGGCCCTTGAGCTTCACCGATTTGGCTTTCGGCGACTTTTCCTTCAGCACTGGTGCCGGATTTGGCCCCGGCACATACCCTCTCATCAATTTTGGTTCATACACGGGCAGCTTTGGCAATCAGACTGGGGTGCTGGACGGCTACGCGGCGAGCATCGGCATCTCGGGCGACAACTTGGTGCTGAACGTCGTGCCCGAGCCCTCAACTCTGGCCTTGCTCGCAGTGGGTGGAGTTGGCGCGGCAGCAGCGGCCCGCTCAAGGCGGCGGAGGAGGGGCGCTAGGTCCTTTCTGCCGGATCGGCCCGAAGGGACGAATGGGTAACGATCCAAAGGAGAGGCGATAGTTTTCCTGCGGCCGGGAACGCATTAGTCCCTCTCGGCAAGAGGAACCTGCTTCGCACACATTCGTCCCTTCTGCCGGAAGGGACGAATGTGGTTGGAATTACCGGGACGCGCGGACGAAAAAATCTGGGCACGTTGTTCCCTTCCGGCAGAAGGGACTTACACACTCAAGGAGGTGTGTGATGAGATTGGTTCGTGTCATCTCAATGCTGTTTCTCGCGGCGGCCCTCTCACCGTCCGCGCTTCGCGGGCAGGGCACGCTCTACTGGGATACCAACGGTCCAGTCGCAGGCAGCGGGAACGCCGGCGGGAACTGGTGGGGCAACGATTGGTCCACCAGTTCCCAGGGCACCTTGGCCACGCAAAGTTGGACAAACGGCGCCAGCGCGGTCTTCTCGGCTGGCAGCGACGGAGTCGGCGCCTGGAGCGTCAACGTGAATCAATCGGGCACCCGAGTGCACAATCTCACCGTCAACCAGGGCAACGTCACGCTCACTGGGCAGGGCCTGCAACTCGTGGGCAGCGCCGACACATGGTTTACCGGCGCCGGCAGCTTGACGGCCAGCAACGGCACGTTGGATCTCAATGGCGCCGCGTTGACCGTCGAGGCCTCGCAACCGATGAACCTCGGCGCCATCGCCATCATCAACTCTGGCAGCGCGGCGACGGCCGGGCTGGTCAAGACCAACCACGGCACGCTGATTCTCTCCGGCAGCAACAACTATTCGGGCAGCGGCGGCGGCAGTTTTGCCACCGCTGCGTTCAATAGTCCCACCGTCTACGTCACCAACAATGTTTCCGCCGGCATTGTCCAGGCCGCCTCATCCGGCACGTTTCTTGGCGTGCCGAATTCCACCAACATCACCACTCTCAGCGGCAACGCGGAGTTGGACCTCAACGGCTACAACGAGACTGTCGGGCTCTTGTCCGAGCCGTGGCACAACTACGTCACGCAAGCTTATGGCATCACGACCAGCCGCGCGGGCACGGTCACCCTGACGATCTGCACATCCGACGCCCAAACCCTTGGCCCCTACACCAATTTCGACGGGAACATCAGCGACGGCGCCGGCAAGATGAATGTGACCTACGAAGGCTATTCCAACTGGAACTACGGCTGGACCGGCCTGCAACTATCGGGACAGAACACTTTCACGGGAACCTTGACGATTGCGTCGGGGTTCATCTGGGAAAGCGGCAGTCCGCTGCTTGATTTCAACGGCAACGTCGTCAGCAGCAATGTGGGCAAGAATGCCGCGCTGGTCATGACCGGGGTCATGGTCCCTAGCGCGTCCAACGCCGCCTACCTTGATACACAGGGCGTCCTGACGACGTATCTGGGCTCGATTTCCGGGACGGGTTACATCAGGAACTTGTCAGCGGGCTATTCAACTTCCACCCTCATTGTCGGCGGCAATAACACCAGCACGACGTTCGCCGGTCAGATCGGGCAGCAGCCCCAATACGGAGACAATGCCAATCTAATCAGTCTGACGAAAGTCGGTAGCGGGACTCTGACCTTGACGGGCACCAACTTGTACGCCTATGGCAATCCGGCCTACGGCGGCCTCGCGGGCGTTACGGTCTTTGCCGGAGGCGTGCTGAACGCGGGCTCGCCGCAGCCCTTCGGCACCTACAATGCCCCCGGCGCCATGCTCTTTAACGGCGGCATTCTGCAATACTCTGCCGCCAACCAACTCGACTACTCGGGCCGCTTTTCCACGACGGGCGGCCAGCTCTGGCAGATCGACCCCAACGGCCAGAACATAACTTACGCGACGCCTCTACTCGGCAGCGGCAGCAGCTTGACGCTGACGGGGAGCAACGGCGGTTCGCTAACCCTCGCCGCCAACGAATCATACGATGGCGGCACGTTCGTCACGGGCGGAACGCTGACCGCGGGCCTGCCGAACGCCCTGCCCGGCAGCGGGGCCGTGACCGTTAGCGACGGTGTGCTCGATGCAAGCGCCTACCCGCAGCAAGTCGCCTCGCTCGACATGACCGGCCCGGCCACGCTGATACTTTCCGTGGGAAACCTGCTGGCAAGCAGCGGGTCGGCGGACTTGGCTGGCACACTCAATGTGCTGGATTTCAGCGGCGGCTCGGCCGAACTGATGTCCTACGGCTCCGAGTCGGGCACTTTCGGGGCCGCGACCGGTTTCAATCCCAGCCTCTACCATTTGGCCTATGGTGCGAACCAACTCGACATCGTGCCGACGGGTTCGGGCCCGGGCCTGGCCACGTCCGTGCCGGAGCCTGGCACGCTGGTTCTCTTGGCCGCAGGATCTGCCGCGCTGTGGCTGCGTTCCAAGTCGCAAAGGGCGCGAGAGAAAAGCAAGCGCGGCTTCAAATCGGCCGCCGCGTATCTAATTTGCTCCGTCGTCCTTTTGGTCGGGGCGGCCCTCTCTCCCGGCATAGTCCGCGCCCAAAGCACGCTGTATTGGGATACCAAAAGCGGCGGCGACTGGTGGGACGCCAATTGGTCGACTGATCCGACAGGCGCATCGCCCCCGGGCGCGTGGATACAGTTTAACAACGCCTTCTTCTCTGCGGGCAGCGACGGTACGGGCAATCTGGCCATCGACGTCAACCAGGCGGGGACGATTGTGCGGAGTATCACCGTGGCCCAGGGCAATATAACCCTCACCGGACAGGGCTTCGCGCTGGCCTCGGCATCGACGTGGTCGACGGCAACGGGAACGACGCTCACGGCCTCCAATAGCACGATCGTCAACAGCAACAATTATTTCACCCTTAGCCCCGCAGCCAGCTCCACGATCGACCTCAGTCGCGTAGCCGTCACGGGCAGCGGCACGGCGGGCGACGATTTCGCGGTGAATGGCAACGGCACCGTCTTGTTGTCCGGTTCGAACACCTACGGCAACGGCGGCCAAGTCATTAATCTGGCCTCCGGCACTGTGAAGATTGCCTCACCCATGCCCGCCGGCCCGACGTACAGCACAATCTATTCCGGCGGGGTCGTAACGGCGGCCCTTCCCTATGGCCCGTTCGGCGCATCGTCCGCGGACGAGAGCCTGACGATCTCGTCCTCGGCTAGTTTGGACCTGAACGGCTTTAACACGACCATCCCCATGCCCTACGGAGCCGGCGGTATTGTCACGAACAACGCGGCGGGCACGTCGGCCACCGTGACGATCAATCAGGCGAACCTCACGGTGCCGATGCTGGACGTGGCTTCCAGCATCGCCTTCGACAACGGCGCGGGCACGCTGAGCGTCGTCTACGCCGGTCCGTTCCAAGGATTGCGCTACCTCGACTATAACATCAACAGCAGCAACCCGCCGCTTTTGTCGGAGGCACGCTTCTATGGAGTACAGCTCGGCGGCGCCAGCACCATCAGCGGTACCTTCACCATCGCCTCGGGCCACGTGGCATCCGCCTTTACATCCAACGGCGTAGCTGGCGCGTTCGGCGCGCCTAACGTCAATGTCGTGCTCAGCAACTCCGGGGCCTGGCTGGAAAATGTCGGCGACGGGACGTCGACCCCGTGGAACGCATCGGATCTCGATACGAACGGCTATTACAACATCATCGGCTCGCTTTCCGGCAATGGCTGCGTGGACAACCTGAAGTTGTCCGACGGTTTGCCGGTCATTGGCACGCTGGTCATCGGCGGGACCACTGGCTGTTACAATAACACGAGCACAACGTTCAGCGGCGAAATCATCAGTTACAACAATATTATCAAGACCGGCTCGGGGACCCTTACGCTGACCGGAATTAATACCTATTACACCACCACGGACTACAACGGCGACACAAACGTCGGCGGCATCACGACTTTGGCCGGCGGAGTGCTCAACGCGGGCTCGCCACAGCCCTTTGGCGGCGGACTGCGCCGGGAAGCCTGCTGTTCACTGGCGGTATCCTGCAATATTCCGCGGCGAACCAGGTCGATTACTCCGGCCGCTTCGCCAACACCGGCGGGCAAGTCTGGCAAATCGACCCCAACGGGCAGAACGTGACCTACGCCACGCCGCTGGAGGGCACGGGCAGCAGCCTGACGCTGACCGGGACCAACGGCGGTTCGTTAACGCTGGCCGCTGCCGCATCGTACGACAGCGGCACCACCGTTTCCGGCGGGACGCTCATTGTGGGCGTCGTCAATGCCTTGCCGGCGACGGGAAGCGTGCTCGTCAACGGCGGCGTCCTGAGCCTCTTGACACAGAGTACCTCCGCGGGCGCCGTGACCCTGGCGGGCGGGGCAATTACCGGCACGACCGGGGTTCTTTACGGGACGTCCTACGACGTGCAAAACGGCTCGGTGACCGCCATTCTGGGCGGGGCAAACGCCACATTGACCAAGGACGGCTCGGGGGTCGCGACCCTCAGCGGCGCGAACGCCTATGGGGGCGGCACGCAGATACTCTCCGGCGTTCTGTCCGTGGCGACGACAAGCAGCCTGCCGGGCTGGAACACCCCCTTCACGTACAGCATTGCCGCGGGCGCCACTTTGGCAGTGGGAGACGGTGTGAGCGACGCCAGCATCGCCAGCCTCTTGGCGACAGGTTACTTCTTCCCCAGCGCCAGCCTCGGTTTCGACACTACTAATGGAAGTCGCACCTACAGCGGCGTTTTGACCGATTCCGGCAACGGCCCGCTCGGCGTGACTAAGGTCGGGACCAACACGTTGGTCCTCGCCGGCAGCAATAGCTATAGCGGGAATACCACCATTATCGCCGGTGCGCTAGAGGCGGTTGACGGCGTCGGCCTTGCGGCCGGGTCAAATCTGGTCTTCAGCGGCAACCTGGCGGAAACCGGCTACGGCGCCGTTTTCCAAAGCAATGGCGCTTTCAGCCGCACGTTGGGGACGCTCGCTGGCGAGGTCCAGTGGGCCGGCGACGGAGGCTTTGCGGCCAGCGGTGGACCGCTGACCGTGAGCATAAGTCCCGGGGTTCCGTTGAAGTGGGGAAGTACCGCCTATTTCCTGGCAAGTGGCGCGGTGCTGACGTTCGGCTCGAACACGGCCAACAGCCAGGTCGACTTCACGGACAGCATCGATCTCTATGGTGGCAACCGGCAGATCGAGGTGGCAAGCGGCGAGGGTGGCGACAGCGCCTTGATCTCCGGAAACCTCATCGACACGCTCGGAGGCGCCAGC
Organism: uncultured Planctomycetia bacterium; assembly: GCA_963709175.1. Taxonomy (GTDB): domain Bacteria; phylum Planctomycetota; class Planctomycetia; order Pirellulales; family Thermoguttaceae; genus JANXQG01. The sequence continues at coordinate 353,121 of CAVPVK010000012.1, read as the reverse complement.
CTGGCCAAGACTGGGCCGGGCGTCTTGATCCTTTCCGGCACGGACACTTACAGCGGGGGCACTTACGTCGATGGCGGCACCTTGGTGGCAACTACCGCTGCCGCTATTCCCGCCGGGGCGAGCTTGACGGTGGGAGCGGCCGGCGAACTCATTTTTGACCCTACGGCCGACGCGGCGCCTCAGGCGGGTGTCGCTACGGCCCCAACCGAAGAAGGCGCGGCCCTGGTGCCCGAGCCGGGAACCGCGGTGCTGCTGGCCGCATGTGTCGCGGCGTGGGGCATTTTGAGGAGTCGCTCACGTACGTCAGTCTTTCCAGCGCGTAGGCCGGTGGACGCTGCCGGCTGGAAAGCCTGACGTACCATCAGGCGGGCGCCAATTGGCGGCACGTGGAGCAGGACGCTCCCAAACAATAAATCATGCTTGTCGTGCCGGCCAAGAGCATCGGCGTTTGTGGCGCGTAGAGGCCAAAACCAATCATCAATGCGGAGAAAAGCACAATCGTGGCGAGTCGCAGCTTGTCTTGATGCTTTTCCATGAGATTCTCCAAGGGTGATAGGATAGGAATTGGTTACCGTTCGCAACGCGGGTGGGCCGACGGCCGCCATGCCAGGCATATCGCCCGTCGACCCACCCTACGCCTGTCTGGTCAAGGTTTCCAACAAGCCGCGCATGCGCTTCAACTCATCGGTCAACTCGGCCTGCTGTTGCATAGCAACGGCTTGCTGTTGGCCCAGGGATTCCAGGTTCTTATGCCGCGCGAGCAGATCCAAGGATATGGCCTGGAACTGGTCGAACACGTCGCCGAAGAACTCGCTGTACGCCTCTTGTGCCGCGCGAAGTTCGTCGATAACGCTGTCCGCGGAGACGATGCCGCCGCTGGACTCGAGTAGATCGTCTGACACGGCAAAGGCGCCTGATTGATGAACGGTGCTCGGCAACCGCCTTCGCAGGATGACAAGTACTCCCAGGCATTGCGTCCTGGCGAGCTGTGCGGGGCGGAAATTGCCGCGGGGTCGAATGGCCCACTATCTAACCCTACGTCAAGAAACGGCCTTTGGCAAGTCGGAGATGGACGTGTTTTCCGCGGCGGCACGACAAGCGGAGGGCTGGCCGTCGCTGGCCGCAGATGCCGAGATGACACGCAGTCCGCGGTCCACGGCGTAACTGCCCTCGTTTTCGCCTGCCGGCCAGGCCCCCAACCCCAACCGCCGCAGGCGCGGCCAGAGCAAGGCAGCGTTCTCGCGAAGATACTGCCAGCGGAAGTAGTATCGCCGAAAGCACTTCGCCAGCAGCCACTCGATCCGCTCCGACGTGAGGTGATCATACCGCAGCATGGGCGTGTAGACGTTGAAGCGGCTGTAGTCGATTTCGCCCAGCCGGTCGCGCATCTGCTCGAAGAAGGCCGTGCCCGGATAGGGCGTGACGACGTTGAAGTTGGCGAAGGTCGGACCCAAGGCAATGGCATAATCGCGGACGCGGCGAATCGATTGCTCCGTGTCTTCGGGAAACCCGATCATGAACCCGGCCACGGTGCGGATACCCAGCTTCCGACAGGCGGCGATGAAGACTCGTTGGCGGTCTTTGTCGATCGGCTGCCGGCGGTAGTTCTGCAGCGTGGGGTCGCTGGGAGTCTCGATGCCGAAGGTGATGCTCGTCAGCCCGGCCCGTTTCAGCAGCCGCAACGTTTCCGGGGGCAAGAGCTCGATGCGGCTTTCGATCGAGAATTGCAGCCGCCGCCCGCCCGGCGCGGCGGGCAACCGGGCGATGCCCTCGATGAGGCGCAGGGTCCGCTCGCGGCTCAGACCGAAAAGCGGGTCGCGGAACTTGAACGAACGGAAGCCCCAGCGGCGCATGCCCTGGCGAACCTCGTCAACAACCGCCTCCGGATCGCGGAAACGCGTGGCGTTATCCAGCACCAGGTAGGGGCAGTAGTTGCACTTGAAGCGACAGCCTCGGCTGGCCTGTATCAAGGCCGTGGGAAAGCGCCAGAAATCGTAACCGATGCGAAACCGAGCCGGTCCCAAGGGCGACCAGTCCGGCAGCGGCATGCGATCGAGATCCTCGATCACGCCCAACTGTACTTTGGCCTCGGGATGCTCCAGCACTTCGTCCAGCCGCCAGAGCAACTGCTCGGCCTCGCCTTGGACGACCGTGGCGCCCAGACCGGCGAATTCCTGCGGCAGCATGCTGGCCGTTGTTCCCACGACCAGGATCCGCGCCCGCGGCTCCTCCGCCCGCAGTCGCGCGATGACCTCCCGCTCCAGATCGAGCGTGATCAGCGAGGGGTTGAAGACGTAGAGATCGGCGCCGCGGGCCGGCCGATCGAGCGCGTAGTGCACGCTGTGTCCCAGCTTGGCGAAGACGGCCGCCAGGTAAGCAAAGAGCAGGGCGGCGGGCCGGTGGTCGCGGCGGTAGAACCAGCGGACGATAGCGTCCCGCGGCCCGTCCAGTCCGCGGTACATGCCCACGCCGAAGCCGCCGGCAAAGTCCTTCGATACGTCGAGTTGGCGGGTGTCCCAGAGAAGAACGTTCATGGTAACAGGGAGAAGAAATTGGGGGGGTGAGGGATGCTATTGATCGTTCTTTAATCTGGCAAGGATACGCTGGGATACAACACGGCCATTGGCGCCGAGCTCGTATTCGATCGATCTCCACCGAACGCGCTTGCCGAAGGCCGAGGCGATCAGCCCGAGCCATTGCACGAAGGCCACGATCGGGCTGGCCCAAATATGCCATCGCCTCGCGCCGCGGAGTTGGGCCGCGCTTTCCGGCGAGTAAACGCTCGCCAGGCCCTGCATGGCCCAGCCCCGATACAGTCCCAGGGCATAAATCGCGGTGAGCCCCGCCGCCGGCAGCCATGTCGTCGAAGGCTCGCGGAAAGCGCTCCACACAAGCAGCCCCAAGGAGACCATCCAGGCCAGGTTGCCTACCGTCGCCGCGATCAGGGCCAGCAACCACCAACGGAAAGCATAGTGCCGGGTGATGTGATACTGCCGTCGCACGAAATCGAACATGCCCGACCAGTCGAAATCGACCGGCGATGTGAGTACGCAGGCCGGATCGAAGCGGACCTGGAGGCCGCTCGTGCGCAAGCGGTTCGAGGCCACCAGGTCGTCGCTAAGCGTACCGGACCAGGCCTCGTGGATCCCCAACTGTTCGAAGGTTTCGCGACGTATGGCCCAGGAGCCGCCCCAGACCCAATGTCGAGCGTCGCGGCCCAGCACGGCCATCACGTTGCAGTTGATCGCGCATACGAGGTGGTTGGGCACGGTCGGCCGTTGGGGGATGAGCCAGCGGTAGCCGGTGGTCGCCCCGATCTCCGGCCGGTAGTGCTTGTAGATCGCGGCACGCACCCAGAACGGCTTCGGGCGGCTGTCGGAATCGAAGAACGCCAGGTGGCGGACATCGGGCGGCAGGTCGGCCGTGGCCGCGCGGAGATTATGGACCTTTTGGCCGCACGCCTCGGCACGACCCGCGACCAGCAACCGCGATGGGGTCTTCGGGCAGGCGGCCATCGCCTGGCGGATGGCCGGGCAAGCCGCATCGGCGGAGTCCTCGACAATGAACGTTACTTCATAATCCGGGTAGTCTTGGGTCAAGAGGGCTCGTAAATTGTCCTGCAAATCAGCATCGAGTCCTTTGCAGGGAGAAAAGACGTGCACCCGGCCCGAAGGCGCGTAGCAGGATAGCTTCTTGAGGCGGACCAACGCCCGGCGGCGGTGCTCGTAGACGTTCATCGCCACCAGCACGGCCTGCACGAGGGCGGCGGCTACCAGGCAGAGATAACCGATCAACCAGGGCGAGTCCATTCTTGGCACGGTTCACAGGGATGATCCGCGGAAAAAAGCCGGCATCCGTTGCCGAATTCCCGCAACCGCTGCAAGATAGTCAATTAGGGGATTATGGTCAAGATCAAGCGGCAATGCTACTGGCCCAAAGTCCACTCGCCGGCCGTAAGCCCACCGACCGCCACGTTTGGTGGGCCTGCGTTGCTGCGCAATCCGGTCCTGCCCAACGGCTACGCACTGTTCTCCCTGCCGCTTCGATGACTCTCAGGCTTACTTCGCCCGCAGCAGAAGCACGGGCACGCTAATGCTGTGCTGTACGTCGGAAGCCGTTTTCCCCAGAAAAATGTCGGCCAGAAGGCGGTGGCCGTGCGTGCTCATTGCCACGAGGTCGCAAGGGTTTTCCTCGACCCATTTGATGATCTGCTTTGCCGGCGGAGTGCCGTAGGCGAGTTGCGCCACAGCCGGAACGCCGGCCACCTCGAACTCGGCCTTTACGCGGTTCAAGTAGGCTTGCCCTTCCTCCACTTCTTCGCCGGCAGCGTCGGGGCCGTGCCACTGGGCCACGGCGCTGGTGGCCACGTGGAGCAACACCACGCGGCTCTTCATGATCGCGGCCAGCTTTTTCACGTGCTCGATGATCGCCCGATCGGTCGGCGTGGCTTCCAAGGTGACGAGGATCGTTTCGTACATGGTGGCTTACTCGCTATCCTACTCGCGGTTGCCGATGTCTCGTGTATCCCTGAGCCAACGGCGACGACTAAAGATGGAAATTCTCCGTCGCCGTTGTCTTCGACTTACACGACCGTGCAACCTTAGCCTCCCCTGATGATATCCCATGCCTGTTTCAGGGAATCGGGCAAGGCAAAGAGGTCCATGGCGGTGATCACGATCGCGCTAGTCCAGCCGGCGATCAGCAAAAACCAGCCGAGCTTCCATTTGCCCATTCTCTTTGCGGAGGATGTGAAAAGCAAGAGGGGGACCATGGCAAATGGCAGTTGCAAGGCAAGGACTACCTGGCTGAGATTCAGCAGGTCCGTGACGCTGCTGTTGCCGCGCAGCCCGATTATCAAGACCGCCGGCAGGATCGCCAAGGTCCGCGTAATCAGCCGCCGCACCCACGGAGCGATCCGCCAGTGCATGAAGCCTTCCATCACCACCTGCCCGGCCAAAGTGCCGGTGATTGTGCTGCTCTGCCCGCTTGCGAAAAGGGCTACGGCGAAGAGCGTGCTGGCGGCCGCCGTACCCAGAAGCGGCGCGAGCGTGAGATAGGCCACGCGAATCCAGTCGTCGGGGGCAATACCCTCGGGCATCTTGATTTGCTTGTCGTAGAAGACCATCGCAGCCAGCACCATGATCGCGGCGTTGACGAAGAAGGCGATCGTCAGGGCTACGACCGAGTCAAGCGTATTGAAACGGATGCCGCGGCGGATTGATCGCTCGTCCTTGCCCAGCCTGCGGGTCTGCACGAGGGCCGAATGCAGGTACAGGTTGTGCGGCATGACCGTGGCCCCGATGATGCCGATGGCCAGGTAGATCATGTCCTTCTCGCGAAGCGTGGGCGTTATGAGTGCTCGCCCCATCTCGAGAAAGCTCGGCTGGGTCTGCGGCAGGACGAAGATTTCGAGGTAATAGCAAAGCGAAATAGTCACCACCAGCAACAACACGACCGCCTCGATGGTCCGCATGCCAAAGCGTTGCAGGCCCAGCAGCAGCAGAACGTCAAGCCCCGTGATGATCACCGCCCACAACAGCGGGATGCCGAACAACAGGTTCAATGCCACGGCGCTGCCCAGCACCTCTGCCAGATCGCAGGCCCCGATAGCGACTTCACAAAAAAGCCAGTTGGGCCAGCGGGCCCAGCGGGGATACCAGTCACGGCAGCATTGGGCCAGATCCTTGCCGGTCACTACGCCTAGCCGTGCGGCGATCACCTGCATGAAGATGGCCATCAGGCTCGCCATGCCCACGACCCACAACAGCCCAAACTTGTACTTCGCCCCGCTTTCCAGGTCCGTCGACCAGTTGCCGGGATCCATGTAGCCCACGCTGACCAGGATGGCCGGGCCGGAAAACGCCCACCACTGCCGCCAGAAGCTCGCTCCATGTCCCGGTAGCTTGACGGAGCCATGCACGCCTTCCAGGGAAACGTGGCCGCCCGTCGATGCCAAGGCCACGTCACCGCCCGATTCCTCCGCGCACGCGGCCGAATCGGCCAGCGGAGCTATGTCCGTCGGTCGCTTTTTTCCACCCATGCTGAAGATACGAGCCATTGACCACATAAATCCGGTTAAGCGCAATACCTCCCAAATAGCATTCGTGGGGCTTAGGTCTGGGTCTGGGGTGGGAGCCTTGTTCTTGACCATGACCCAAGAACTGCGTCGTATGACCTAGTTCTCGGTGTTTTTGGCTTTCCAAATAAAGATATTTGGCAGCAAAAAGCAGCCGTCCAAAGTCTACCACACCTGGCAGGCAAGGCAAACCCCTCTTATAGCGGTCGAACGAGGATGCTGGCCGCCATTTCCCGGCTGAGGCTGATTATGCGGCCCGATACATCAACCGTGACCACGCCTGCCGAAGGCTGGTTTTCCAACACCGTGGCCTGCACGCCGACCGTCAGTCCGCCATCGCGGAGATAGCGGAGAAAGTCGGGCCAACGATCCGGCACTCGCAAGAGGAGAAACGTCGTATGCGTTGGACACTCTGCCAAAGGGGTTCCCTCGCGGGTCCGCATTTTGCCGTCGGCATCGGGGATCGGGTCTCCGTGGGGATCGCGATCGGGATGCCCCAGGTACTCATCAATGCGGGCTACCAGGCGTTCGGAAACGGCGTGCTCCAGGTTTTCCGCTTCTTCATGGACTTCATCCCAGGGCAGACCGAGGGCCCGGGTCAAATAAAGCTCCAAGAGACGGTGCTTGCGAACGACGCCGATCGCCACTTTTTCGCCTTTGGGCGTAAGGCGGACGCCTTGGTGCGCCGCATAGTTCACCAATCCCCCCTCGGCCAATCGCTGCAGCATCAAGGTAACGCTGCCGGGCGTGATGTTAAGCCGCCGGGCCAGTTCGCCCGTCGGAGCACCTCCGGCGGCGTCGGAGAGTTGGTAGATCGCCTTGAGATAGTTTTCGACGGCCACACTTTCCATTCGCGCTTCTCCGAATCCGAGTCAATCTAACCTTCCATGAGGTTATCGGCCGATAATACTGATAGCAATGGCCTCAAAGACAGCCTAGCTTATCCAAATTGTCTTGACAGTCCTAGGCCAAGTTGCCATTATTCATCTCTCTTCGGCATTGCCAAAATCAGGAGGAAGTTCTCATGAAACGCGAATTCCGACTTCTTGTTCCCTTGGCCCTCCTGGCGGCCACTTCCCTGGCCGGTTGCGCCACGAACACGGAGCAAGGGGCACTTTTTGGCGGGCTCTTGGGAGCAGGCACGGGAGCGGTCGTGGGGCATGCCCTCGGCAACACGGGCGCCGGGGCCGCGATCGGCGCGGGCGTGGGCGCCCTGAGCGGGGCCGCCATCGGTAATAGCGTGGATCAGCAAGAGGCCCGCGATCGCGCCGCGATCGAGGCCAGGGTTAATCGCCAGCTCGCCGGCGCAGTGACCGTCCCGGATGTCGTGGCGATGGCCCACGCGGGAGTCGACGAGGGCCTGATCATCAATCATATTCATGCCCATCACCTCGCCGCGCCGATGCAGCCCTCCGACGTGATCTACTTGCAGCAGCAGGAAGTCAGCCGCAACGTGATCGCCGTCATGCAGGCCGAACCGGCCGTGGCCGTGGGGCCTGACGTAGTGCCCGTTTATGCTCCGCCGCCGCCAGGGGGCACAGTAATCATCGAAGAGGGCCCGCACTACTATCACCCCTATCACCGCTATTACTACTAAAGCCACTGGATGACCAGATCGCCCTCCGCACGCTCGCTTGCACCACTTTCCTTTTTCCGTCCTTATCGGTGGGCTGTGGGCTGCGGGCATTCGCGACGACTTTGAGAGTCCCAGCCAGGTCTTCGGAAATGACTCCAGATGCAGGTTGGTGGGCGATGCGACGTTGGGCTGGCGGACTGGCATTTCGAGCGGATCTGCGCACCTTGACCTTGGAGCAGTTGCAGGCAATGAGGAGCGACTTGCGGGGAAGGCTGCGCAACCGGACGGCTTCGTAGTCAACTATAGATAGGCGAATGGAATCTGCCATGACGTCCGCGGAAACGGGCGGCCCGGGCGTGCGCGGCTGCTGCCATGTGTACCACGCGTTGGACATCGGCTTTTCGGTCGATCTGCAGCGCCTGCGCGGACCTGATCCAAGAGGCGCACAAGCGGTGCGGATTTCGCCGCCGCGCCAGGACGCCGGCCTATTTGAATCTCCGGCCCGCTCCGATCTACATCAGCCAGGTCATGGAGTCGATTCATGGCCGAAGCTTCCTCACGGAGAACTCGGTCACGATTACGATCTACGACTTTGGGGCCGTCTCCGTAGAATACCAGGTCCCTTTCGAAGGGACATTGGAGCAGGTTGCTGCGCTCAGCAACGAATTACACGACAAGACGTTGTTTGCGGCCGACGCCCGCTCGCGAGCCAGGTCTCTGCTCGCTACCATCGGACCGGCCGTGCGAAGGGCGAACGTTCGCGAAGAGACCGAGGACTACCTCGTCTTCACAATCGCCTTGCCGGGAGAAAATAGTTGTGACCTCGACGCGTTTTTCGGCGGCAACCGCCAACTCCTTGCCCAGGTGCTGAGCAGCAATACCAGCCCGCTTTCTCATCAGCAACGGCGGGAAGAGTTGTCCAGGTGCATCGCCTATTATAACGATGACCTGACGATCATCACCTGGAACGCGGCGCTGGTCTTCGGCGCGGACATGGACGACGTCCTGACCGTGCTCGAACTGGCCAACGTCCAGTTGCGAGAACTGCATTACCTCGACGATCAACTTGACGATAGCCTGCGGAAATCCCAGGATCTTCGCCAGCGGGCGAAGAGCGTCAAGGCGTCGATGCAGCACATCAGGGAGTTGATGCTCGACGGCCAGGCCTTCAGCGAATCAGTGACCAACGCCTTCAAGCCGTTTCCCGATGCGTTCCTGGCACGAGTCTATGCCCTCGCATCTCGGGCGCTGGGGCTGCAACACTTCGACCGCAGCATCAAGGACAAGCTAAGCCTGCTCAACACGCTCTATACGACGCTCTCGGACGAAGTCGATCACGAGCGGTCCGTGCGTCTGGAGTGGATCGTGATCATCCTCATTCTGATCGAGATCATCATGGCGTTCTCGGAAAAGCTGCTGCCCCTGTTTCGTCACGGGTAAGAGCTATCGGCAGAAACGGTTCAATGTTCTGCGGCTTGTGATTGTTCATCCCGTGCAACACAGCGTGCCAGTTCCAGTAACCGTCGTGCGCCCTTAAGCCGCGGATCGAAATGCTCGACCTCACAACTGTCCGTGGCATGGACAGATCGCTCCGAGTAGGCCAACGCTATAGGGCCGCTGGGATTCTCGCAACGGGCCGCTTGCAAAGTGGTGGCCCTGGATATTATCCTAATAGGCAGTCCGCAAAAAACTGGTTTCTTTCCTGGGGTACATTGTGGATTTCGTTCTTCGCCAAACCCGGCTCGGTTTGCTCAATTCGTCCACCCGCTTGCCGTTCCGCTACGGAATAGCCTGCCTCACCCGCTGCCCGCAGGCCGTCCTGGAGGTCACCATCGAGGCGGGCAACCGGCTCCAGACTGGCTACGCGGGCGAGGCCCTGCCGCCCTGCTGGTTCGACAAGACGCCCAACCGGCCCTACCGGCAGCAGGTGGCCGACATGTTAGCGTCAATCGCCCGCGCCGAACGCTCGTTTCTGGCGGCGGCCGCGGCGCCCACCGATTTCTTCAGCGCATGGCGATTGGCCTACGCCGGTTGCCAGGCAGAAGCCGCCCGCGAGGGAATCCAGAACCCGCTCCTGACGAGCTTTGGTGTGAGCCTCGTAGAGCGGGCGGTGATGGACGCCTTGGCACGTCACGCCGGTCTTTCCTTTTTCAGCGCGGTCCGCACGAATCTCTACCAGATCCGCGGTGGGGAGATTCACGATGGACTCCGCGGCCTCCAACCCGCCGACTGGCTGCCGGCCGAACGGGCCACATCAATCCTCGTCCGCCAGACGGTGGGACTTTCCGATCCGATCAGCACCGACGACATTCCGACCGGCCAACGGCTTGATGACGGCCTGCCGCAATCGCTGGAAGAGCATATCACGCAGTCGGGAATGCAGTGTTTCAAGGTCAAAATTACGCCCGATGTCAACCACACGCGGTATCGCATGCTCCGCGTGGCCGAGGTCTGCGAAAGGCACCTGGGGTCTGCCTACCTGGTAACACTGGACGCCAACGAGTTGTTTCAAAACATGCTGCAGCTTGACGCCCTGATCGCTGCCCTGCGTGCCACGCCCCAATTGAGCACATTCCTGAGGAACGTGCTGGTGATTGAGCAACCCTTGGCCCGGCAAGTGGCCATGGCCGCCGACCATGCCGAGGCCATTCGCCGTTTGTGCAACTGGCGGCCGGTCATCATTGATGAATCCGACGGCACGCTGGAGGCCTATGCCCAAGCTATGGAGTTTGGCTATCGGGGCACCAGCAGCAAGAGTTGCAAAGGCCCGGTAAAGAGCATCTTGAACGCGGGGCTGACCTGGCTGGCCAACCGCCGCGGGACGGGCAACGATTATCTCATGACTGGCGAAGATCTGACTTGCCTGGGCGTGGTGCCTGTGCAGGCCGATCTGGCCTTGGCGTCTACGCTCGGGCTGGCCCACGTGGAGCGCAACGCCCACCACTATTACCGGGGTCTGAGCTACTTGCCGCAGGACGAGCAAGCGGCCGCCCTGGCCGCGCACGGCGACCTGTATCGCGAGCAAGGGAACTGCGTCGCCCCCCGGATTCTCCGGGGCCGCATGGAAATTGCCTCGCTCGATTGCCCGGGTTTCGGTTTTGCCGTTTTACCGCGGATGTCGCTCCGCCAGCCCGTGGAACGATGGAATTTCGACTCGCTCGGACTGGCCGAATAAGCGGCAGCAACACGGGGCGGTCTGCCGTCGCCGGCAAAGCGATTAGGAGACAAATTAAGGAATTGACGCAACCAATTGACAATTATCGACCCCACTTGGAAACTCCCGCCGGTCGGCTATAATCGGCCGGTAGCGGCGGCCGCGCCGGCTACTCTGGGCAACCGAACCGCTTCCTGAGGGCTCTCCATCCACCCATCGAGGAAACTCCATGTCTACGACGATCTTTACGTCTCAAGCCACCCCTGCTGCGATCGAATCCGCCTACAAGGCCGCCCATGAGCGCTATGCCGCCCTGGGGGTCGACACGGCCACTGCTTTGAAGCGACTGGCAGCCGTGCCCGTCTCGCTCCATTGCTGGCAAGGCGACGACGTGGGCGGTTTTGAAAAATCAGGCGAGGAGATCGGCGGGGGGTTGGCCGTGACCGGCAATTATCCCGGGAAAGCCCGCACACCCGATGAGCTTCGCGGCGATGCCGTCAAGGCCCTTTCCTGCATCCCCGGCAAGCACCGTTTCAACCTCCACGCCAGTTACGCGGAGACCGGCGGCAAGCGGGTTGAGCGGAACGAAATCTGTCCGGAACACTTCAAGGGCTGGATCGATTGGTGCAAAGAGCAGGGACTGGGAATGGACTTCAATCCTACGTACTTTGCGCATCCCAAGGCGGCCGACGGCATGACGCTGGCCCATGCCGACTCGGGCATCCGCAAGTTCTGGATCGAGCACGGCATCGCCTGCCGCCGCGTCGGCGCGGCGATCGGCAGCGCCCTGCACAAGCCCTGCGTGACCAACTTCTGGATGCCCGACGGCATGAAGGACCTGCCGGTCGATCGTGTCGCTCCGCGGCGGCGATTGACCGAAGCCCTCGACGAAATTTTCGCCGATCCGGTCAATCGGGCCGACAATCTCGACGCCGTGGAGAGCAAGCTCTTTGGCATCGGCTCCGAGAGCTACGTAGTCGGGTCGCACGAATTCTATCTGGGTTATGCCATCGCGCGGAAGAAGCTGCTTTGCCTGGACACCGGCCATTTCCATCCCACGGAGACGATCGTCGACAAGATTTCGGCTGTTTTCAGCCAACTCGACGAGATCCTCCTGCATGTCAGCCGCGGCATTCGCTGGGACAGCGACCACGTGGTGATCGTCGACGACTCGCTGCTGGCAATCGCCCAGGAGCTGGTCCGCGGCAATTTCCTGGAGCGGACCCACGTCGGCCTGGACTACTTCGACGCCTCGATCAATCGCGTGGCCGCCTGGGTCATCGGCTCCCGCGCCATGCTCAAGGCCCTGTTGATCGCCATGTTGGAACCGATCGACTCGCTCCGCGATCTGGAGAACTCGGGCGACTATACCGGTCGGCTGGCATTGCTGGAAGAACTCAAGACGATGCCCTACGCTGCCGTGTGGGATTATCACTGCCTCAAGCAGGGTGCGCCGGTCGGCCCGGCCTGGATTGGCGTGGTGAAGCAGTATGAAAAAGATGTGCTGGCGAAGCGGGGATAGGGACCGGACAACACGCCGTCCTGACCTCTGACCTCTGACCCCGCGAGGAGATAGACGATGAACCTGCCACTGGCTGAAGCCGCTACCAATTCGTCCCTGGGAATCGCCATCTTCGTGTTGGGCGGTCTGGCCGGGGCCACCTTCTACTTGCCTTTCAAGAAGGTCAAGGAGTGGGCCTGGGAAAGCTACTGGATGATCTATGCCGTCGCCGGCCTGGTGGTCGTGCCCCTATTGCTGGCCGTGAACACGTCGCCCAACACCTGGACGGTACTCCAGAACGCCCCGGCCAAGGAAATCGCCTACTGCTACCTGTGCGGGGCAATGTGGGGCATCGGCGGCTTGACCTGGGGACTGATGATTCGTTACTTGGGCTTCGGTCTGGGCCTGGCGATCGGCTGCGGGCTTTGTTCGGCCACGGGCACGCTGTTGCCGCCGATCTTGGGCGGCTACCTCACGATACTCTTTCATACGGCATCGGACGACCTTACCGCATCACAGGCGATCTTGCGCGGTATCCATTCGCTCTACCAGGACGCCCCGGCCCAGACAGCCCTTGCCGGCGTCGGCGTTTCCCTGCTGGGAATCATCTTCGTCGGGCTGGCGGGCATTTCCAAGGAGAGCGACCTTCCCGAGGAAGAGAAAAAGAAGGCGATCGCCGAGTACAACTTCAAGAAGGGCCTCCTGATCGCCATTTTTTCCGGCATCATGAGCGCCGGCATGAGCTTGGGGCTCAACGGCGGCAAACAGATCGAGTCGCTCGCTCTGGTCACCACACCGGCAACGTCCGCCACGTGGAAGGGCATTCCCGTGCTGGTCGTCGTCTTGCTGGGAGGATTCACGATCAACTTTCTCTGGTGCCTGCTCCTGAACGCGAAGAACCGCAGTTTCGGCGACTACATCCGACCTGAGGGACCCGTTTTGCTGGCCAACCTGGTTTTCGCCGCGTTGGCGGGGGCCCTTTGGTGCTGCCAGTTCATCTCCTTTAAGACGGGCGAGGCCGCCATGGGCAGCGTCAGTTATATCGGTTGGGCGGTGCTCATGGCCAGTTCCATTTTCTTCAGCGGCCTGCTGGGAATCGTTTTGGGAGAATGGAAGGGCACCAGCGCCCGCACCCGCGGCCTGCTGGTCATCGGCCTGCTCGTGCTGTTCATTTCGGCTGGGCTGGCCGGGTACAGCGGCAAGCTTAAAGAAAATCAAGCGCAGGCCGCGCAGGCCGCCGCGATCAAGTCATAGTATCCAAAACAACATTCATCATCACCCAGGAACCCGTCATGACTGCATTTCCCGAAATCCAGAAAATCCGTTTCGAGGGCCCTCAATCGAAGAACCCTCTTTCGTTCCGTTATTACAACGAAGGGGAAGTCGTGGCCGGCAAGACGATGAAGGACCATCTTCGCTTCAGCGTGGCCTACTGGCACACGATGCGCGGCACCGGTTCGGATCCCTTTGGGCCGGGTACGATGCTTCGCCCTTGGGAAAACGGGTGCGACGACGTGGGCATGGCCCAGAAGCGGGTCGCGGCGGCCTTTGAGTTCATGGAGAAGCTGACGGCGCCCTTCTTCTGTTTTCACGACCGCGACATCGCCCCCGAAGGGGCTTCGTTGGCCGAGACGAACAAGAACCTCGACGCCGTGGTGAAGACCATCAAGGAGCAGATGCAGCGGACCGGCATCAAGCTGCTTTGGGGCACGGCCAACCTCTTCAGTAATCCCCGTTACGTCCATGGCGCCGCCACGAGCCCCAATGCCGATTCCTTCGCCTACGCTGCGGCACAGGTGAAAAAGGCGCTTGAGGTGACCCTGGAGCTCGGCGGCCAGGGCTATACGTTCTGGGGCGGACGCGAAGGCTACCAGACCCTCTGGAACACCGACATGAAGCGCGAGTTCGACCATCTGGCGAAGTTCATGCACATGGCCGTCGACTACGCAAAACAAATCGGCTTCAAGGGGCAGTTCTACTTCGAGCCCAAGCCTAAAGAGCCGACGAAACACCAGTACGACTACGACTGCGCGGCCTGCATCAATTTCCTTCGCGCTTACGGCCTGGCCGATCATGTGAAGATGAACATTGAAACCAACCACGCCACGCTAGCCGGGCACAGCGTCGAGCATGAAATGGACTATGCCGGCGCCAAGGCTTTTTGGGCTCCGTTGACGCCAACACGGGCGACCTGCTGCTGGGCTGGGACACCGACCAGTTCCCCACCGACGTCTACCTGACTGCGAAGATGATGCTGATCTTGATGAAGTATGGCGGTTTCACCACCGGCGGCCTGAATTTCGACGCCAAGGTCCGCCGCGAGAGCTTCGAGCCGGTCGACCTCTTCCACGCCCACATCGGCGGCATGGACGCCTTCGCCAAGGGGCTGAAGATCGCGGCCGCCATTCGCAGCGAGGGCGAGCTCGCCGGCATGCTTAAGCAGCGATACGCTTCCTGGGACGCGGGCGTGGGCGCGGAGATCGAGGCCGGCAAGCACGACTTCGCCTCCCTGGAAAAGTACATGCTCGCCAAGGGCGACGCCACGCCTAACACCAGCGGCCGCCAGGAACTCTTGGAGAATATCGTTAACCGCTACGTGTTTTAGTCCGTCGCGTCAAGACAACGCGTAGGGTGGGACCAGATCCGGGTACCCTGGACCTGGTCATCTGGTCCCACCCTACACTTCACGATCCCGAAGTTGCCGCGCCGGACCTAGTCCGGCAGGACTTTGACGCGGATGTTCTTGAAGCATGCCTTGCTGATATGGTCCGGCATGGGCGGGTGGCCTTGCAGGCAGAATGTGCCGCGCGGCAACCAGATATGCTCCGTCGGCAGCGTATGCCGTGCGTCGGCTTGGGGAAGATCGTACGTAAGCACAGTCTTGCCGTCGAGCTTGACCACGATATGCCCGCTGCGGTAGATGACTTCCTGGGCATACCAGACCTTGTCGGTCACCGCCGGCTTGGGCAGAATGGTAACGTCTTCCTTGTTGTTTTTCTCTGGTTTTTCCGGACCCCAGGAGATGTTCTTGATGCCCCATAGGCTGCCCGTGCGACGCCAGTCCGCGTGGCTGTTGTCGACCTGGCACTCGATGCCGAAGATGGGCCATCCTTCCGCCTGATACTTAGTATGGAAGTAAATGCCCGAGTTGGCGCCGGGGTAGGTCATCACGTCCACCTTCAGATCGAAGTTCTTGAAATCATGGTGGTTGACGTCGCCGAGGTAGAACAAGTGGCCGGGACGATGGTTCGTGGCGGGGCAATCCATTACGATCATGCCGTCGCGGACCTGGAAAAGTTCGGCGTTGTCGCCCACCTTCCAGCCGTCGAGGCTCTTGCCGTCGAAGAGGCTGACAAAGCCCTCTTCCGGCTGAACGGCGTCTTCGGCCCAAAGACCATTGACCAAGAGAAGAGAGAGGGTTGCACCCAGCAGGAATTTCACAGCATGCTCCTTTTCACAACTTGAGGAAATCGACGTCTACGCCCAGTGGCAAACGGACGCGATTATAATCAAAGGGCAACCGAGATGCCAGCGACCGTTTTAGCCCGGCAGCGGTTCCACGATGACGCCCAGCGGGAATTCGATTCTCTTGGCGGCGTGAAAATCCGGTCCCGCAGATCGAATCTGATCGCGCTTCAATTCGGCCAGTTCCCGCGTGCCCGACCAGACGATCCCGCGCCCCTGGTGGTGCACTTGCTCGGTCAGCGAATAGCATTTCTCCAGCGGATAGCCAAACACCTTGGCAAGGGTTTCCACGACGTACTGAAAGGTGTGCTCGTCGTCGTTGAGCAGCACGACCGCATAGGGAGGCTGTCTCTTGGGCCGGGCCGCCGACGGTTTCTCCCGTCGCTCTTGCTCGACTTGCGGCGGATTCTCCACGGCCACGGCGGTCTTTTCGGTCACAGCTTTCCTCCTTGCCCGTTGGCTTTCAATCGATCAAGTTCCTTCGGCAGCTTGCAAACTTCGCGATGCACTTCCTGCTTTTAGCCTTTCTATCTTGCCCAATCGACAAAGCCGCTGTCAAGGCGCGCTCCAAAAAATATGCCTTCCGCCGCTCCGCCGCCGACCCTTGATGCAAAACGCCATTGGTACTGTATAATAGGGACTGGTCCTGTGAGGAAAAAACGACGCTTTGCCACCTCGCGGGCTGCCCCCATCGTATCCTACCTTGGAGAAGTCGAAAATGAATCGCAAAATCCTTGTCGCGCTGCTCGTTGCGGGCGGGATGTTCGGGTTGTCCCAACAGGCCCGGGCGCAGTTCTATCCGGGCTACGGCTATGGCGGCTGGGGCGGAATGGACGGCTCCGCCGCGTTGCTCGGCGCCGACTACCGCCAGGCGACTGCCATGCAACTGAAAGCGCAGAACATGCAAGCAGGGCAGCAGGCCGCGATGGGGCAGAACTACGTCGTCCAAAGCGGCATTCGCAACATGATGGCCACCCAGGCACAAAACCAGACCAACGCGAACATCAGCCAGCAGCAATCGAACCAGGACTGGTGGTTCCAGCAGCAGTCGCAGCAAATGGCCCAACGAAGGGCCATGGATATGAAGCAAGGCGTTACGACGATCCCCGCCGGCTTCGGACCCTCAAAAACGCCACCCCCCGTGTCCACGGACATCATCAAGTGGCCGATGGTGCTGCAGGAGCCCTGTTTCGCCACGGAGCGCGCTAAGATCGAGGCGCCGTATCGCCGCACTCCGCCCAAGCTGAGTTCACCCACGGTGGAAGATTATCGCCGCATGGCCGCCACGGTCAACGATATGAAGGCCGTTCTCCAGTGGCGGCTGAGCGAAGGTGTGCAGACCGCCGATTACGAGGCGGGCAAGAGTTTCTTGGATCGTTTGGGGGAAGAGCTTACCGCACTGATTCAACCGGCGGGCACTTCCGGCTGACGCCAGTTGGGATTCCCGTAAGGCCGACTAGCTGTCGGCGTTTCACAAGCAACCTATTGACTATTGACAACTCATTACGTGTTCTCATTCATGGAGTCCTAAAATGCAGCGCCTGATACGTACTTTTTCTCGCTTCCCGCTCGCCTTAGGGGTCGTGGCGATCGCCGTCGCTTCCGCGGTTCATGGCGATGACAAGCCCGCCGCCAGCCCAGACCCCCGCGCGGCTGTTCTCGCAGTGCTGACCCGGCTGGAGACCAGTTTCAACAACGGCGACGCCAAGTCGCTGGCTGCATGCTGGACCGAGAGCGGGGAATTTGTCGGCCCGCAGGGAACCCGGGCCGATGGCCGCGAAGACCTCGAAAAGCAATTCCAGGATGCGTTCTCCGCCCGCAAGGTGGCCAGCAAGCTTACGCTCCACGTCAATCACGTCCGCCTGGTCAACGACGAACTGGCCCTGGTTGAGGCAGTCGCCGAGGCCAAACCGGTGGCGGTAGTTGACGGCGCCCCGATCGCCGCATTCGTACTGGTGAAGCAGAAAGGCCGCTGGCTCATCGAAAGCGCTCGCGAGACCCTCGTGCACGCGCCTGCCCAGACGAACCATTTGAAGGACCTCGACTGGCTTATGGGCGATTGGTCGAGCGAGACCTCGCCGGCTGGGATAAGCCTGCGCAGCAGTTGCGGCCGGACCGCCGAGCAGGCATTCCTGATTCGGAAGTTCCAGGTTGAAGGCAAAGGGGCCTTCTTGCACGGAGGCACGGAGGTAATTGGTTGGGATCCCCGCACGAGCCGCATTCGCTCTTGGGTCTTCGACACCGATGGCGGTTTCGGCGAAAACGTTTGGGTACGCGACGGCAACCGCTGGCTGATCAAGTTTTCGGGAACCCTGGCGGACGGCAGCGAGGCATCGGCCACTCATATCATTACCAAGGTCGATGATGACACAGTCACCTTGCAGTCGAAGGACCGCATCGTCGGTGGCGTCGCGCAGGCGGACATTCCAGAAACCGTGCTCAAGCGGCAAACGGCCGGCAAGCCGGCAGACAAAACGCCCACCGCGGGTCATCCGCTGGAAAAGGCAGCACCCTAGCCGGCCGCCGTCAAAGTTCGCCGGCAAGCGAAAATTGCGACGACGTCGCCCAGTTCGAGGCTGTCTCGGCGCAACGATCTACGGGTTGGCTGTGACTGATCTTCTCGTGGACTTCTCCCCGATGGATGGGAGTTTCCACCGGAGCGATTATGCCGAGCTTTGCCCGATTACCGCGCACCTCCAAGATCGTCACCGTAATACTGTCGGCGATAATTATTGACTCGCCCGCTCTTCTACTAAGCACCAGCATGACTATTTGCTCCTTGCTTGAATCCGCTTCCGTCCATTGCTCGCAGGACTTGACGGTTCCCCACAATGGCAACGGCGTGGTGGGCCGCCCGTCGCCCAAGTTACTTGCCGCATCTTGTCTAAGTCTACATCCGAGGTAAGTAGCGCCTATCGGACGACTTCCATAGCGGGAGTAAGGGAAACACGAGCGAGTCTACAAGGAATTTCCCTACTCGCGATGAATAAACGCTTGCGGAGGACTGGGTTACATCCGCCGCCCCGGTGAACGACCTTGGTTCGCGGCCGTTCCCACTGAGCCCTGCTATCGGCGGTGCCAAAGGCAATCCCAATAGGACTCAACCAATTGAGAATTGGGATCATTCGTCGCAAATTCCAACTCGATTAGCGGCAAGTTTCGTTCCTGGCCCCGCTTTCGGATGGTGCAGAATATCCCGTCAAATCCGTCGCCCAATCCGCTTGCTGGATCGATTAAACGGACGACCGTACAGGGGCCCCCGCCTTCCTCATCGCTGCGCTCCGAATACCATGCCTGGCAGGGCAAGAAGAGCTCGCGACATAGATAGTAATAGCACCGCCGCAGTGCCGCTGTGTCGATCGGCGGAGAGAATTGTCCTTTCCATCCCAGAACAGCGCGTATCTCTTGCCTTGATCGAGATCGGGCATGAGACCCGCCAACGATCCGGGACGGGGAGGAAGAAGGAAAAGAAACCATGCAGAAGTCCGCGCTTCTTGCGATCACGATGTTAGACTCAATCTATCTTTTTTCAAGGGAAACGGAGCATAGCCCAGCTTGTTTAACTCTAGCTGGTCGCTCCATCCGGCCTATCCCTTCGGCCCCCGAGAGCGGCCCAAGGATGCGCCCGGGGCCCCTCAGGGATTTCCCCTAGCACCAAAGTGTGGCCTTTGTAATTACCGGATGCATACCGCCGGGACTCGCGGCAGGGCGGGGTTTTCCACACCTGGCGCCAATAAAGATTCCCCTCCGCGGTGGACTACTTGCGGACCAATCACAAGTTTTCCTGAACCCACTGGTAGGCGCGGCGGCTCAACTGGCTGCTGGTCTGCACATTAAGCTTGGTTTTGATGACCTTGCGGTGCGATTCGACGGTCTTGGGGCTCACCTGCAGCTTGCGCGCGATCTCCACCGTGCTCAACCCCTGGCCGATCATTTCGAACACCTGCAACTCGCGATTGGAAAGGGCCTCCGTCGGATTGTAGTCAAGGGGCTTTCCTACGGCCGCTCGTTGCAAGAGCTTCGTGGCCATTTGCGGGCTGAGACAAACTTCGCCGCTGAGGATCTGGCGGAGAGCGGCAATCACCTTTGGCATCGTCTCTCGCTTGGAAACAAAGCCCGTCGCGCCAGCACGGAGGACTCGGCCGGCGAAAGTCTCTTCGTCGTGCGAGGAATAGACGAGGATCTTCACCGACGACCAGCGAGACTTGATGTAGTCGATCAGTTCGATCCCATCCTCACCATCGAGGGAAAGGTCGATGATGACGACGTCCGGGCAACCGGTCTCGACCGCTCGCAGCGCCTCCTCGATATGCGCCGCCTCGCCGCAGACCTCCAGATCTGACTCCCGGCCGATCGCCAAGGCCAGACCCTGACGAACCACAGGATGGTCGTCCACAATCAGGACCCGTCGCCGAGTTGAAGGAAGGAATGAAGTGTTCACTTTGGCCGCGGCTATTCAACTGAAGGAAGAATCCTTAGTAAAGATAGCGGGGATTTGCCGTCAAGGAAAGTGCCTCGGCCCTAAAATGGAAATATCACACCACCCTTCCAGGCTAGGTGTACGGCTACCTGGGATTAAAACAGGAGCTTTAGATGGGATCGACTCCACCCATTGGACTTAAGGTAAAGCCTTTGTCAAGGCTTCCGTTCTTTCTTGTGCTCCTAACGGGAATTCAGGGATTCCATCTTCAGACGATACAGCCTACGTTCATGGTAGTGCCGGCGCCGACAACTTGGCCAAAGCTGTCATCCGGGCAGGTCTCGTCAAAACAATACCAGTGCGATTGATCTCAGGAAGCAAGGTTTTCGCCGCCACTTGACCAGAGGCTAAGATCATCGTGCGTTCCCGAGTTACCGAGCAATCTCGTTCACGAGTTGCTCCGACTCTTTACAACCCGACAGGAGATCGAACATGTCCACCGTTGTCATTGACGAAACAGTTCCCCTCAGGGAAACCAAGGCAAGAGAAGAGACCCTGAGAGAGGCGGCATGGGGAGAAGCGGCATTTAGCAAACCCCTTGCCGGAAAACGGGTTTTGGTGACCGGCGGTTCGCGCGGCATCGGCAAGGCCACGGCGTTGGCTCTAGCCAAGGCCGGCGCGGCCGTGGCGATCAACTATCAGAATTCCGTCGAAGCGGCCGATGAGGTCTGCCGATCGGCGGCGAATCTCGGCGTTCAGGCTACGGCATATCGGGCCGATGTCTCCCACGAAGACCAGACCAAGACCATGATCGATAACGTGCTCGACGATTTCGGCGGTATCGACATCCTCGTGAACAACGCGGGAATCACGCGCGACAAATCGTTCCTGAAGATGACGAAGCTCATGTGGGACGAAGTGATGGGAGTCAACCTCAACGGCGTTTTCCACATTACGCGCCTGCTATTGCCGGGCATGGTGGAGGCCGGTTGGGGCCGCGTCATCAACATGACCTCGATCGTGGGACAAACTGGCAATTTCGGCCAGGCCAATTATGCCGTCACCAAGGGCGGCTTGATTGCCTTTACCATGACTTTGGCCCGCGAAGTGGCTCGCAAGGGCGTGACCGTAAACGCCGTAGCTCCCGGGTTCATTGAAACGGACATGACCAAGGACATGCCCCCCGCCGGCTTGTCGGTAGTAACCTCGATGACTCCCATGGGCCGGCTAGGAAAGGCCGATGAAGTGGCCGCTGCAGTCCTCTTCCTGGCTTTGCCGGCGGCCAGTTATGTCACAGGGCAGGTAATTCCCGTGAACGGCGGAATGTACATGTGAGAACGCTCCAAGGCAGAGCGGAGAACGGACTTTACCAACTCGTAGGATTCGCTCCAGCCAGCCTGCTCGCCATTAGCGACCGGCTGACGCCCATACCATCCCTCATCTTTTCAAGGAGTTCAAAAACATGATCAGCACAGCAAGAAACCGGTCGAGCGACCTCTTCCAACAGGCCATGGGCTCTTTCGAGACGGCCCTCCGCAGCGGAATGAAACTTCAAGAGGAATCGACGCAGCGATGCGTTGAGATCCTCCGCGACGTCGGTTCGCCCCTGGAATGGGAGCGGACCGTGCCCGCCAAAGTTACCAAGGCCATCGCGGCCATGCAGCAGAACGTCGACCAGTCGATCCGCTTCATCAACGAGAATGCCCAGCAGACCGTGAACCTGATGGAAATGGCCCTGCAAATGCACGAGGGTGGCGCCGACGGGGCCCGAGAGGACGGCGACTTCTGGACTTATGCCGTCAACGCCATGCAGGTCAACGCCCAGATCATGCGGCAGGCCAACACCCGCGTCCTGGAAGCTTGGGGGGAACTCGGCAAGGAAGTCCTGCAGCGGGTGGAGATCATGCGCGAGGAAGTCGCTCGGGCGACGGAATTCGGAATGCGGCAATTCTGATCGAACCTCACTTCTTTAGGAAAGGGGAACTTCCATGACCAACGATATCTGGCTGTCGGGCGGTGCGCACGCCGATCGGCGGGTTCCTCGGCGTCTTGGCCGAAGTGCCCGCCCCCGTCTTGGGAAGCACGGCCGTCAAGGAGTCGATGCGCCGCGCAGGCGTGGCCGCCGACCAGGTTGACGAGGTGATTATGGGCAATGTGGTGGGGGCCGGGCTGGGACAGAACGTCGCCCGCCAGGCCGCCATCGGCGCAGGGCTGCCCGTCTCCGTCGGCGCGACGACCGTCAATAAAGTTTGCGGTTCTGGGCTGAAGAGCGTGATGCTGGCGGCCCAGGCGATCCGATGCGGCGACGCAGAGGTGGTGGTTGCCGGCGGCACCGAGAACATGTCGGCCGCGCCCTATCTCTTGCCCAAGGCCCGCACCGGCTATCGCCTCGGTCACGGCGAACTGGTGGACGCCGTCATCAAGGACGGGCTGTGGGACGTCTACAACAACCTGCACATGGGCTCCTGCGGCGATCGCTGCGCCGCTCGTGAAGGAATTTCCCGCCAGGAGCAAGACGATTTTGCCGTGGCCAGCTTCCAGCGGGCCCTTAAAGCCCAAAAGGAAAAGCTCTTCGACGAGGAGCTGGCTCCCGTGGAAATCAAGGGCCGCAAGGGGTCCGTCATCGTCAGCGAGGATGAGCAACCGGCGCGTTTCAACGAGGAGAAGCTGCGGGCCTTGCGGCCGGCATTCGACCCGTCCGGCAGCGTCACCGCCGGCAATGCCTCGAGCATCAACGATGCCGCCGCGGCAATCGTCGTGATCTCCCCGGAGAAGGCCAAAGATCTCGGCGTGCAACCGCAAGCCAAGATACTCGGTTACTCGACCTATTCGCGCGAGCCGGAATGGTTCACTTTGGCCCCCGTATGCCGCCATAGAACAACTGATGCAGAAACTCGGGCTTTCGGTGGCAAGCGTCGATTTGTTCGAGGTCAACGAGGCGTTCTCGGTGGTATCGCTCGCGGCCATGAAACAGTTGAAGATCCCCCACGACAAGCTTAACGTCAACGGCGGCGCAGTGGCGTTGGGGCATCCCATCGGCGCCAGCGGCACGCGGATCCTGGTGACCCTGCTTTCCGCCCTGAAGCAGCGGCAGGCCAAGATCGGCATCGCTTCGCTCTGCATTGGAGGCGGCGAGGCCGTGGCGATGGCCGTGGAACGGGTCTAACTACGATCGCTCGGCCAGCCAACTCACGGCCTGCGGCCACAGTTCGCGCTGAGCGGCGGAACCCATCGCCAGGCCGATATGCCCGGCAGCCAGTTCGATCGTCTTCGTGTCGTCAGAACCTACCAACCTGGTGAACGGGGTGCTCTGGGCCGGCGGCACGAGCGTATCCTGGGTCGCCAGCAGATTGAGCACCGGACAAGTGATCTGGCGCAGATCGACCACCTTCCGGCCTACCTGCATTTGGTTCTTGACGAGAAGGTTCTGCTGGTACAGGTACTTAACGAAATCGCGAAAGACCTCGCCCGGCACGGCCACATTGTCGTTGATCCAGCTTTCCATCGTGAGGAACTCTTCGACGAATTTTGCGTCGTCCATGCGATCCATCAAGGAGGTCGGTTTGCCTAACAGGTTGCGCACCGGACTGAGCAACGTGAAGCAGCTCTGAAGATAGTCGGCCGGGCAGTTCCCGACGTCGTCCACAAAGGCGTCGACGTCGAAGTTTTTGGCGTCGCTCCAAAGATTGAGCAGGCCCTCACGCGTGGAGAAGTCGATTCCGGCAGCCAGAAGGATCAGGTTCTTAACGTAATGCGGGTGCAAGGCCGTGAACATTGCGCTCATCGTGCCGCCCATGCAGTAGCCCAACAGGCTGACCTGCGACGAACCGGTCCGCTTTCCAATGCAGCGCACGACGTTGCGGAGATAGCCGTTGATATAGTCGTCCAACGTAAGATAGCGGTCCGCCTCGACGGCCGTACCCCAATCGATTAGATACGTGTCGAAGCCGGCCTTGATAAAATGCGAAACGACGCTCTTGTTAGGCAAGATGTCGAGGATGTAGGGACGGTTGACCAGCGCAAAGACGAACAGCAACGGAGTTTCGTGGTCAACCCGGCCGTTGCCTGGATAGTGCAGCAGTTTCAGATGGTCTTCCTCGTAGACGACCTCGGAGGGCGTGGCCCCTTTCCGCACCCCCTGGGCCTGGGCCGCAACCCGCGGCCACGCCGCCGCACGCCGGACGTTGGCGAGCCATTCGTCCATCAGGGCCTTTTGGCCCTCGATCCAGGCACCGGTGCCGCTGAACGTTTTCATAGTCTTGCGTCAAGTACGTTGCCGGTCAGTCCTTTGCCTTGCGTCGCCGGTTTTTCCCCGCGCCGTTGCCCGCATCGGCCGCCGTCTCGAGGAAGTGGTCCAGCCGTTCGCTGAGGCCGTCCAGCGTGTTTTCCAGAGATTGCAGCCGTTGGGCCGTCTCTTCCAATTGATCGAGGATGCGAGACCGCGACCGCTGGATCGCCGCCAGCAGTGCCTCGATGTCCTCGCGGCCAGCGAGCTGCAGCTCGCGCTGAACGCGGCGCAGGTTAGCGCGAAATTGCTTGCGAAGCCCGAGGACTCCATCCATGCATTGCTTTTGCGCAATCAGAAAGGCGGAGGATCGCATCATTTCCTCGCAACAATCACTCCACACCTGCATGAGGTCGGCGCGGCCCTTACGCAGGATTTCCGGCGATGCCGTGCTGCCAGTCGCGGGCTGCCAGGCCTGCATGGTGTTGGCGGCCATCTCCATCCACATCCGCGTGAGGCTGCTGAATGGATCGTTCGACCCGTTTTCCATAAGACCGACCTTGGGAAAGAGCCTGCACTTTGTAGAACGAAATTGACTACGTTCTCTTCGTAAAACGGAATTTATTCCGTTCCGTGACGAAACTACCCTCGTTCCCTTTCACCTAGTTCATTACTGCTCATCGACTCTTCGGACGTCACGCGCTGTTGCGTCCGGAAGCCTGCTCGGCCATGTCTTTGAACCGTTCCACCGAGGCCTTGGCCATCTTCTCGGCATGTTCCGAGGTCTTTTTCGCCAGGTCGGACATGGTTTCTGCCGCATCGCCATTGACTTTGCGGGCCATTTCCGCCCAGGTGTTGAGGATCCGACTATTGGCCTTAAGCACCGCCTGGTTGTTGATCCTCATGGTATCCAGTGCGGCCTGCCACCAATCGGAAAATTTCTGGGGTCCATCGCCGGGCGCCTCGACATCGCGGATTTCCAAAGCCTTCTTCATCAAGTTCAGGCTGCTTTCCGCCTGCTGGTTCATCAGCCCGATCGCCTCGCCAACATTTTCCTGGCTCCTAGCGATTGCCTCGTTCATCATCTTCTGGCCTTTTTGATACCAATCGTTGAGCGTGGACGACTCGCAAAACATTTGCCGTACCCAATTGGCACATTCTTCCTGCATTTTCACGCCGGCCTCGGCAGCCGTTTCCCAGGCCTTCATGGCCTGCTGAAACAATTCATCGCTTTTCGGGGAACTGGTCATCGCAAAGCAACTCCTCTTCTAAGAGAAAAGAGCCCCCACCTTTCACCGTCTGGCAAAGTGTCGGGGCCACGTTGTACTTGAACTTTCGTCAACAGCCTTTCTGACGCGAGACACTGTAGTCGAGATCTTGCACAATACTCTATAGCCGCCGAAAACCCCTCCAATTAGGAGACATTGTTCAAGGAAGCGAACAATTCTCCCCGCGGCTCGGCAGTAGCACGATAGAACGCTACTGCGGTGGCCAATCCCTGGCCCAGAACGTCACTTTTGCACCGTATATGCAGCGCCTTCATTATATCGCCGGACCAACGCGCGTCAAGGAATTGTGTTGACGTGCTTGCCATCTAAACCGGCTTACTAAACTAGCATCACCATCTAAAGAGTACCGC
Source organism: uncultured Planctomycetia bacterium (assembly GCA_963709175.1). Lineage (GTDB taxonomy): Bacteria > Planctomycetota > Planctomycetia > Pirellulales > Thermoguttaceae > JANXQG01. The sequence goes on along the minus strand of CAVPVK010000012.1, from coordinate 327,065 downwards.
AAATAGATTTTGGCATATTCCGCCTGGCCTCCGATTGAATAAACAAGGGCCTCGCATAGTATTACCGTTGTTCGGCCTTTTCACATAACCTCATGGGTAGTTGCCATGGATATTCAGGGAAAAATTGCAATCGTTACAGGCGCCGGAAGTGGGATTGGCGAGGCCGTGTCACTGGAACTGGTGCGGCGCGGTGTCAAGGCAATCGGCCTGGTAGACCAAAATACCGCCGCGACGCAGTTGGCCGGTTCGATCAATCAGTTCACCAACAATCGCGTGCGAGCGGTCGCTTGCATCGGCGACGTGACTGACGAAACGTTTCGCCGCCAGGTCTTCGACGAAATCGCGGCCAAATGGGGCCTGGTGCAAATCCTCGTCCCCGCCGCCGGCATCACTCGCGATTCGCTGTCCGCCAAAGTTGACAAGACGACCGGCAAGGCGGTCCTTTATCCGCTGGACGACTTCCGCCGCGTCGTGGAAATCAATTTCATCGCCCCGATCTATTGGTCCTTGGAGATGCTCGGCCGCATTGCCGAGGACCGCTACCATCGCGGGCTGAAGCGATGGCAGAGCGAAGAGCACATTCAGGGGACGGTGATTTTCATCGGCTCGGTCTCCTCTCGCGGCAACAAGGGTCAAATTGCCTATGCCGCCACCAAGGCCGGCCTTGAGGGCGCCGCACGCACGCTCATGATGGAAGCGATGTTCCATGGCGTCCGCTGCGGCGTAATCCACCCCGGTTTCACCGACACGCCCATGGTCCATAAGCTGGGCGACGACCTGATCCGCGAACAGGTCCTGCCCCATACGCAATTGGGCCGGCTCATCCACCCCGAGGAAATCGCCGACGCGATTTGCTTTATGATCGCCAACTCGGCCGTAAGCGGCGAACTTTGGGCCGACGCCGGCTGGCATCCAGCCGCATGAGAAAATTCGAATTACTCAGCCCACAAGCAGGGCCGCTCGGGCCAGCGCTCGTAGTGCCTGGTCCAGTCGGTCGTCCAGTGCCGGGCCGACAACTTCGCTTCCATCGGCCGCTTGATCGCTCTCTCGGGAATGGTCAAAGGCGATCTGTCGCAGTGCCGCGCGATTGTTGGTGCCGTCAAGATGCGACAAGATACGACGTGCGAAATCGTCCACGAGAACCACCTCGTGACGGAGATTTGTCATGTTGCCGCCCAATGATGCCTGAAGCCGGGCCAGGCCTCTGGCAACCGGCCGCTCGCTGAGTTGCGTGCAGGCGGACGACGGAATCACATGCAGTTCCATCAGCCCGCATAGGTGCATTTCGAGAATCGATTTGCCCAAGAGGCGATCGTCGAGATCCTGGCCGGCCGAGTCGCGTGGCTCCTCCAGGTTAGCGCAGGCGCGGGCCCTGGCGGCCAATTGGGAAAAGGGAATGCTGCCAGGCCAGGTCTCCGCCAGACAGACTAACGCCGCTTTCCACAACGGAATCGTCGCCGCCGCTTCATGACCGCTGAACAAGTGCCGGAACTTCGCAGGATGCGAAGCACGAATGTCGACTGCCGGATCAACCGGCGCCAGCGGAGCGACAACGTGAAACTCGCCGAGGGCGTCGGCCCGCAATTCTCGATTGACTTTCACGTTCGCATGGCAGAGCAGCGTGTTGCGGAACGCCCGGTTCCGCACGAAATCCAAGTATTGCTCCCGTTCGACGAGTCCGGCCGACATCCGCTCCAGCTCGGCGGCGATCCCGGGCGGCAAATGGCGGCTCCACATCGTTGATACATCGGCCTCGGCAAGGTATTGCAGTCCTTTGGCCTCCGCCCGCGCGGCAAACTGGGCGAAATAAATGGGCGCGTTGATGTCTTCCAGTTCGTCGTGAAAGAAGTAGCCGTCTTCTTTACCGCGGAGGGTCTGGGCCTCTGCCTTCAAGAGCGCACCGTAGGGCGTGCCTTCGGGAGTGCTCCTGATGAGGAACTCAAGCAGGCCGCGGGCCTCTCGGATCCGCGTTTGCGGATCGGCAAACCGGCTGGCATGGTAGCGCATCATCTCGCGGACCATGCCGCGGGTATGCCAGGCGGGATAGGTGTTGTAGCTTACATAAGCCACGCCCTGCGGCGCAATCGGGCTGAGAAAATCTCCAGGATTTTCTCTTGGACCGGCCGAGCAACCCAGGAAAAGACGCCGTGGCAAATGATATAGTCGAACGCGCCGAATTCGGGGCCGAAGTCCAGAACGTCCATGGCATGGAATTGAACGTTCTTCAGGCCGATGTCGCACGCAAGCCGCCGGGCCTCGGCGATTTGCGCGACGGAAAGGTCGATGCCGAGGAACTGGCTGCCGGGCAGTTGCTCCGCCATGGGAACAAGGTTGCCGCCGCGGGCGCAACCTATTTCCAGTATGCGGCATTGCCCGATGGGCTGGACCTTCAGGCCGAAGAGAGTGCCGATGGCAGCCAGGCGATCGGGGTGGGTCTCAGGGAACGGTCGCGCGGGATAAGCCACGCAGTCGTAACTCGATGCACTCATCGCAGTACCAGCCGCTGGTACTTGCCCCGCCGATGGGCCAGCCGCTCGGGGTTCTCGGCCATCACCGATTTCTCGTAGGCCGTGAAATTGCCCTCGTACCAGCGGGTCCGCCCGTCGCCTTCCATGATCAACAGGTGCGTGCAGATCCGATCGAGAAAGAAACGGTCGTGGCTGATCACCATGGCGCAGCCCGGAAAGTCCAGCAGGGCCTGCTCCAAGACCCGCATGGTGTTCACGTCGAGGTCGTTCGTCGGTTCGTCCAGGAGCACGAGGTTGCCGCCGCGGCGGAGCATTTTGGCCAGGTGAATGCGGTTCCGCTCGCCGCCCGAGCAGTCGCCCACCCGCTTTTGCTGCGAGGGGCCGCGAAAGTTGAACCGCGCCAGGTAGACCCGCGAGTTCATCGAGACGTTGCCCAGATCGATCGTGTCCTTGCCATCGGTGATCTCCTCGAACACGCTGCGGTCGTCGTCCAGGGCGTCCCGGTGCTGGTCCACGTAGGAAAGCTGCACGCTCGGCCCCAACTCGATCTTTCCCGCGTCGGGCTGCTCCTGGCCCACGACCATGCGGAAGAGCGTCGTCTTGCCGGTGCCGTTGGGCCCGATCACTCCCACGATACCGCCGCGAGGGATGTCGAAGCTGCATTTCTCCATGAGCGTGAGTTGCTCGCCGTCCACCGTGTAAGCCTTGGAAACGCCCTTGAAGGTCAGCACCTTGTCGCCCAGCCGCGGACCGGCGCGATCTGGATGATGGCCTCGCTCTTGACGTCGTCGACCTGCTGGCCAGCCAGTTGCTCGTAGGACTTGATGCGGGCGAGGTTTTTCTGCTTGCGGCCCTCGTGCGAGTTGCGGATCCAAGCCAGCTCCCGCTCCAGGGTTTTCTGCCGCTGCGTCTCGCGCTTCTCCGTCAGCCGCAGCAATTCGGCCTTCTGCTGCAGCCAGGACGAGTAGTTCCCCTCGAAGGGCAGGCCGCGGCCGTTCTCCAGCTCGAGGATCCAGCGGGTGATGTTGTCGAGGAAATAACGGTCGTGGGTGACGATGATCACGGTGCCCGGATAATCGCGCAGCGTCTGCTCCAGCCACTGCACGGTCTCGGCGTCGAGGTGGTTGGTCGGCTCGTCCAGCAGCAGCAGGTCGGGCTTCTCCAGCAAGGCCATGCAGAGGGCCACGCGGCGGCGCTCGCCGCCGGAGAGCCGCGCCACGGGGGCGTCGTCGGGCGGCAGCACCAGGGCGTCGGAGGCGATGTCCATGAGGCGGTCGAGCTGCCAGCCGTCACAACCGTCGATTTTTTCCTGCAGGCGGCCCATTTCCTCCATGAGTTTGTCCAGGTCGTCGTCCTCCTTGGGCTCGGCCATGGCGGCGGCAATCTCGTTGAAGCGATCGACCAGGTCCTGGACCGGCTTCATGGCCGTCCGCAGGTTCTCGCGGACGGTCTTGTCGAGGTCCAGTTGCGGCTCCTGGGCCACATACTTCACCCGCATGTTCTTGGCGAGCGTCGCCGTGCCATCGATATCGGTGTCGATGCCGGCCATGATCTTCAGGAGGGTTGACTTGCCGGCCCCGTTTTCGCCGACGATGCCGATCTTGGCACCGTAGTAGAACGAGAGGTTGATATTCTTGAGCACGACGCGCTCGCCATCGCGCTTGCCGACGTCGTGCATTTCGAAAATAAATTGGGGAGGCATGGAATCTCAAGTAAGTAGGGATGCAGCGATGCTCTGAATCGCACATTTATAGCACGAACGGGGCATAAGGCAAACGGGTGGAGGCCTTGGGTATGGTGCAAGGCGCGGTCGCACGATAATATCAGCCGTGGCTCGACGTGGATTGCTTCGCCGCCGCGGCATCGCGCAGGCGCGATTCCGCTCTCCAACGAAAAAACAGAGCGTTACGGATTTGCCCCTGCCGCTGAGCGTTTCATCAGAAACACCAGGGATACCAGCACCAGGCTCGCAACCGACGCCACCCAGAAGACGTCGAAAAAGGCAAATGACGCAGCCTGCAACTGGCGCAGGTTGTCGAGGGATTGCACCGCCAACTGCTGCGATGCGACCGCATCCCCGGTTTGCTGGAAGAAAAAGGCCCGGGCCTGTTCCAGAAAGGTGTTTACCTGCGGGTTGAGAGGATCGAGGAATTCGTTCACGCGCATGACGTGGAACTGCGATCGCCGCTCCTGGAGGGTCTCAACCAGCGATACGCCGAAACTGCCTCCTTCGTTGCGGAGCAGGGCCATCAGACCCACCGCCGCCCCGCGCAGGGGTTTGGGGATGTAGAGGAAGGCGGCCACGTTGAGCGGCGCTACCATCAGCGACAGGCCGATGATCACCACGACCCGAGGCCAAATCGCCAGTGACGGGCTTATATCCAAGTTCATCAGCACCGTCCAGTAGTTGCCCGCCGCCATGACGAACAGGCCCAAGGCGATTAGCCAGCGTGCGTCAAGGCCCCAGCCAAGGAGACGGCCTACGGCCAGCAGCGTCAAGGCGGAGAATATGCCGGCGGGCCACAGTACGCGTCCGGCGGCGTACGCGTCGTAGCCGAACGAAGTCAAAAGCAAAAGCGGCAATGCCACGCTGGCCGCATAGAGCACGCCGAAGCCGCCGAAAGTTATGCCGCAGGAGACGGCGAAGTTGCGCTCCCCGAGCACCCGGAAGTTGACCACGGGGTTGGCAAACGTCAGCTCCCGGTAGATGAGGCCGGCCAGCGCCAGCACGAACACGACCAGCAAAGTCTGCACCCGCCAGAAAACGTCTCCCAGCCAGTCCCACTCTTCCCCCTTGCCGAGCATGACTTCCCAGGAGGCTACGACCAGGGCAAGCAGCCCCAAGCCGATGCCATCGAAGTTCAACGGCCGCTTCTTCAGCTCCGCCCGCTCTTGCATCAGGTGATCCGGGTCCTCCAGCAGGGCATAGCAGGCCAGGAAGCTGACGAGCCCCACCGGCGCGTTGAAATCGAAGATCCAGCGCCAACTGAAATAGACGACGAGCCAGCCGCCCAGTACCGGGCCAACGATCGGCCCGACCAGGAGGGCGATGACGAACAGCGTCTGGGCGGCGCCCTGCTTCTTAGGTGGGAAGCTGTCCAACAGTATCGCCTGGCTCGAGGGCTGGAACCCGCCGGCAGCCACTCCCTGGATTACGCGGAACAGGATCATTTGCGGCAGGCTGGCGGCCATGCCGCACAACACCGAGGCAATGGTGAAGACGGCAATCGACCAGAGGAAGTAGTTGCGGCGGCCAAAGTGGGCCGACAGCCAGCCGGTGATCGGAAAGATGAAGGCGATGGCGGCCAGGTAGCTGGTCATCACCCACTCGTCGTCGGCGGCCGGCGCCGAAAGTCCGCCGGCAATGTACGGCCGGCCGACACCAACAATCGTCGTGTACACTGACCCCATTACCGTCGGAATCACTACGGCGGCAGCGACGAACCAGGGGTTAATCGCTTTCCCGCGCCCCAAGGCCGAAGAGACCGCCGCGCCGCTCATACTACGCTCCCCCGTGGCGGACGCGACGTTGCCCATGCCGTCCACTTGCGAACTCGGCGGGTCACGACGGCTGCCAATTGTTGGCCGCAGACTAGTTAAGGACAATAACGGTTTGCTTAAATGCAAGCAGGCTAGAGGATGCTACGCTGCACCGGGCGGCGCGGCAAGGGGCCAATACGAGAGGCGAGGCGTTGAGCAGTTTTCGGTCGATGTCCGGCAGCGTAGAATACTGGGTATCAGCACACGCACGGACCTTTACATGCTCCATCCGCCCGACGCCCGGACCGATGATGCCGCGTTCGGCAAAAACCAAACCTGCCATCGCCAAGGGATCCTGATCAACACGATCGCGTCGAGGATTTGCCCATGACCAATACCCCGTCGATCCCAAACCCGCCGAAGGCCGCGGCGCCAGCCGCCCTGGAAACGGACCACAAACCCCATCCGGCAACGGCGCCGGCGGCCGCGATCAAACGGCAGGTCCGCAATCGCTGGGTGTGGCTCGTGGTCGGCTTCCTGGTCCTCGCCGCGCTGGGGTGTTACCTCATCCCGTCCGTCGTCCTGGCTTTCACTACGATCTCCACCGACGACGCCTATGTCAATGGCCACGTCACGTTTCTCGCCCCGCGCGTCGCTGGCAAGGTGCTCGAAGTCTTCGTGGACGACAACAACCGCGTAAAAAAAGGGGACCTGCTCGTCCGCATCGACCCGGAGCCCTTTCAGGTGGAAGTCGCGCTGAAGCGAGCCGCTGTCGACGTGGCCGCAGGGGACCTGACCGCCGCGGAGTCGCAGGCTCGCGGGCTGGAGGCCCTGGCGCGGAGCCAGCGCTGGAAAATCCAAACGGCCTCCGAAATGGTCAACAATCAGATCGCCCTGCTGAAGTCCCGTGTAGCCGTGCTGCGAACCAAGGAGGCCACACTGCAACGGGCGCAGGTCCGACTTCGAGCGCGTCCAGGGGCTGGTGGGGACCGGCGCCTTGAGCCGTGACGAATACGAACTTCGCCAGCAGGATATTCGCATCGCCGAGGCTTCTGTCAGCCAGGCCCAGGAGGAAATCTATCAGGTGCGGGCGTCGCTCGGCTTAACGCCCCAGCCGGAAGGCGGCAAGCCCCTCACCGACGTGCCGCCCGACCTCGACCAGACCTACTCCGAAGTTCGCACCGCACTTGCCCAGTTGCTGCAAACCTCGGCTCAGCTTGGGCGGCCGTTGGGTCCCATGGATGCGACTCCCAAGCAGGTTCTCGCAGAATTCCTTCGGCTGGACAAGGGCGGAAACATCGACCGGATCTTCAGCGAAATGATCCCCAAAGTTCCCGCCGTGATCCAGGCTAAAGCCAGGTTGGCGCAGGCCCAGCACGACTTGGAGCAGGCCGAGTTGAACCTCCGTTATTGTGAGGTGCGGTCCGACATCGACGGCACGGTCACGCGGCGCAACGTCAATCCCGGCAACTTCGTCCAGATCGGGCAGCAGCTCATGGCGGTGCGCTCGCTGACGGAGATCTGGATCGACGCCAACTTCAAGGAAACGCAGTTGGCCAACCTGCGCATCGGCCAGCGGGCCAAGATCGAGGTGGACACGTACGGCAGCCGCAAGGAGTTCGAGGGCCGCATCACCGGCTTCACCATGGGGACTGGTCAAACCCTCGCCCTGCTCCCGCCCCAAAACGCCACCGGCAATTTCGTGAAGATCGTGCAACGTCTACCGGTGCGCATTGAACTTACAAGCTACGATCCGGACAAAACCCCCTTGTTCGTCGGCCTTTCCGTCACGCCTTACGTCTACTATAGTGAACCGCCTGCGGGGCCCAACGCTGGACAGGTCTTGCAACCGTTTGCCCCGGTTCCGCAAGGTCCCGCAGGACCCAAACCGTAACCCGAAGGGACCGCGCGCGGAGTCAGTGACCAGGGTCGCACCGTCGCCGCCAAAATGTTCATTGTCCTGTCGAAGCCTTGTGCCCTTTGCCAAACCAATCTATCACTCGTGCAACAGCGCGCCAAAAAGCCTGAAGGATCCGCATGCTCTCCAATGAAATCAAAGTCAATCAATTCTTGATGACATACTGCCAACTGCTCACAGCCGATATCGCTGAGGAGCGAATGACCGAGCAGCCGCTGCCGGACGTGAACCATCCAGCCTGGATCCTCGGCCACCTGGCCTTTTCGGCGGACGTCGCCGTCGGCCTGCTCAGCGGCGAAAAAACGATGTCGGCCGACTGGCTCGAATTGTTCAAGCCCGGCTCGGTCTTGCGAGCCGCGCGCGACGAGTATGCCGCGAAGGCCGAATTGCTTAAGGCGGTCGAAGCCAACTTCCAACGGGCTCGCGATTTTGCCACCTTCGCATCGGTCGAGCAACTCGGCAGGCCAAACGCGAACCCGCGAATGAAGGAGGCCCTGCCCACAGTCAAGAACGCGGTATCATTTCTGCTCACCGGGCACCTCGGCATTCATTTGGGGCAGTTGTCGGCATGGCGGCGGATGATTGGCATGCGCCTCTGTTTTGATGGAGCAGTATTCCCAATGTTCAATGCAATAATCACAGGGGAAAAAACGGGGAAAAACGAAACAGCTACGACAATGTCGGCGGCGGCGGGAGTTCGCAGTTCGCTGGCCCGTCTTGCCTGGGAGAACCGTTCCCAGCCTATTTCATAGCAAGGACTTACGACAGCGCCTTTGAAAAACTGCCGCTCGCCTGGCGTATATTACAGTGGAAGCTTGCTGTTTGACAATTTGGATCTATGTAGGCGCCCCGGCTCAGCCCGCCGGGGGCCCAAGGTCCTGGGTGCGCCCCGGGCCGCTTCCGAAACCCTTGGCCCACCGGCCGAGCGGGATGGGAGATAATATGGTGCAGAAGTGCGCGGGACGGCATACGATCTTCCGTTCTCACCTACTTCGGCCGCTCTGCCCTAAAGGGTCATGTATTCGTTAGGCGAGCCGGAGGCCGTTGTGGTCCGCTGGTCTGTCGCCGCAAACCATTTGTACACGGCGGGTTGCGACGACGGCCGTGGCCCTGCGTCGAGACTTTGTTCCACAACGACTGCGGGCCGAGAAACGTCCCTGGCCGGCATGTGTAAGTTACTTATTCGTAATAACTTACGACGACAGTTGGCGGTCCGCCGGAACGCTTTTGTTGTGAGCCTGTGTCACTAGAAAATCTCCCGTCATGTAGACGTAAGTCATTTCCTCGTAAGGCCCTGCGACTTGGCGATTTTTCGTTGCTGGTCAGCCCGGCGCACAACGTTGTGATTCGCACATAGCCTAACAGAGTATGCAACTAAACGGCTTGGCGACAGTGGCCCTTTTTTCCTTGTTGTTGCAAACAAGTCGCACGCGGCGACCTTATCTCCGGCCAGCCCTGCTGCTGAAAGGCACCCAGCCGGCTGGCAAAACCGCTGGCTGATTGCCCGGCGGCCGTTTCTCGACTATCATGCGTTTTTGCGCACAAAACAACGTCCAAGGAGACCGCTCATGAGTAAATTCTGGTCCGTAGTATTCGTTCTGGCGGCTGTCGTCGGCCTGCTGGCAACCCCGCAGACCAGGGCCGCGGACGATACTGCCGCCGCGCCAGCGAAGAAACTCGAAGTGCTCGTCGTCGCCGGCGGACATCCTTATGCTGTCAAACCGTTCGAGGCAATCTTCGATCACTTTAACGACATGCATTGCACCTTCGTCATTGAAAAGAAGGGCGGCGAGGCGTTCAACAACATCCGCCATTGGCCCTACGACGCCATCGTGCTCTACGATTACAACAAGCAGCCCACGGACAAGGAGTGGAACCATTTCCTGGAACTCCTCGACCGCGGCGTGGGCCTGACCATCCTGCACCACGCGATCTACGGTTATCGCATCCGGCCAGAGTACAAAAAGATCGTCGGCGTCACTTCGTGGCTGAACGGCACGCAGGAAGGAGTCGACATGTCGATCCACATTGCAGACCCGGATCACCCCATCACACAAGGGCTAAAGGATTTTGAGATCAAGGACGAGATCTACAAAGGTTATACGGTCGAGCCGACAGTGCATCCCCTGCTGACCACCGAGACCGGCGGAAATGGCAAGGTGCTGTCCTGGGTGCATACCTATCGGAAATCGCCGGTCTGTTACCTGCAATTGGGCCACGGCGACTCGGCATACGTCAATCCGCACTTTATCGAATACCTGGGCCGAGCGATCCGCTGGACGTCGGGACGACCGGCGGCGAAGTAGATTTCCAATCTCAAAACCCAGGCCGCTCAGACCTCGAGCTTTGCACCGTCCTAAAGCGCGGTACCGGAACTGTGCAAGCTTGTTCCGGCCGCTGCGATTTTGCAAGTAATCACGAAAGCTCGACAGTACGAAAAGACGAGTCGCTCGCCATCGAAGGCGAGCTCCCCACCCTGCAGAGGCACTCAATCAACCCTTTGTCCGCAGTATGACGGACGAACGCCGCTTTTTCTCCTTTTTCTTCGCATAAAAACCGTCCACCGCTGGCCGATCGTGGTTATAATAGATAGTAGGAACAGAAATCGGCCCGCACACGGAGAACCATCATGGCAAGTGGCGTGATTACCACTCGTCCGCAGGCGGAAAGCGCACCTGCGCAGGGACGTTACGAGGAATTCATCCAGAAACGTCTGGAACACACCCGCCGTCAGGTGCGGCTAGTAGACGTGGCCACTGGCCTGATGTTGCTGGCCACCGCCACGCTTCTCTTCTTCCTGGTCGTTGCCGTCCTCGACCAGTGGATCTTCAGCCATGGGTTGAGCTTTATCGTGCGGCTGGGCCTCTTCGGAATTTGGGTGGCGGCGGCAGCTGCATTCATTGGGCGGTTCGTGGTGCCGTCGGTGACACACCGTATCAATCCCGTCTTCGCGGCTCAGACGCTCGAACAGGGGCGACCCACGCTCAAGAATAGCCTCATCAACTTTCTCTTGCTCCGCTCGCACCCCCAGGACGTCATGCCGGTCGTCTATCGGGCTATGGAACAACGGGCAGCAACCGACCTGCTGAAGGTGCCGGTGGACCATGCCCTCGACCGCGGACGCGTCGTTCATTTGGCCTACGCCCTGGCAGCCGTCGTGGCAATCTCCGCGCTCTACCTGGCACTTTCGCCCAAGAACCCGATGGTATCGGCTGCCCGCGTGCTTTGGCCGTGGACCAGCCTGCCGGCCCCCACGCGAGTCCACATTGAGGAAATTCAGCCGGGCGACAAGGTCGTCTTCAACGGCGAGCAGGAGACGATTTCCGCCACGGTCAGCGGCCTCCGCGAGGGCGAGGAAGTGGCCGTGCTGGTGAGCACGGCCGATGGCCAACTGGTAGACGACCGCATTGCCATGACTGCCGCCGACGACGCCAACCACTACCGCTGCGACTTGCCGTCGGGCAGCGCCGGCTTTCAACAAGACCTCAGCTATCGCATCGCTGCGGGCGATGCGGCGACGCGGCCATACAAGCTCGAGGTGCAGACCGCGCCGACGATCCTGGTCGATACGGTCGATTATCAATTCCCCCGCTACACGGAGCTGCCCGATCGCACCGCCAAGGGCCAGGGCGACATCAAGGCCCTGGAAGGCACGCTCGTGACGATTCATGCCACGGCTAACGAGGAAATCCGTGCGGCCCGGATCGAATTAGGGGACGGCTTGCAACAACTGCCCATGAAAGTCGCCGGGCGGAAGGCCACCGGGCAATTCAAGCTGGCCCTTGCCGCCGACAATCCGGGCAAGGCGCAATACGGCAGCTATCAAGTCCGTTTCACCGATATCGACGGCCACGACGACCACCGGCCCATCCGCTATCACATTGACGTCGATCGCGACCTGCCGCCCAGCGCCGAGATCGTCGAACCCCGCACGGAGAAAATCGAGGTCGCGGAAAACGGCCAGCTAAGAATCCGCGTCCACGCCTTTGATCCCGACTTCGGTCTGCGGCACGTGACACTCCACGCCGTTCGATTGGAACATGGGATCGGTCTTTCCCTGTTTTCGGGCGAGAGCGAAGGGCAAGAGTTGGTCCTGCCAACGCTCTTGAACCGCACCAAGCCAGGGAAGGCCCTCGCGAAACCATTCGACGGAAGCTTTATTTTTCGGCCCGCCGAGTTGGAGCTGAAGGCGGGCGACAGGGTGCACTACTGGGCCAGTGCGGAAGACAACAAGGAGCCTCGCGCCAATCATTTCGATACGCCGCGCTGGACGATCAATATCGTCGCGCCAGGGCAAGCCAACCGGCAAGAGCAACAGGACCAGCAGGATGGGGCCGGCGGTCAGCCGGCGGATAGCGAGAATCGATCCGGCCAAAGCAATGGCAAGGGGAAGCAGTCAGGCCAGCGTAAGGGCGAATCGTCGAACAAGGATAATGCTACCGGGCAAGAGGGAGACGCCACGTCGGCAAATCCGTCCGGCGACCGCGATCCAAAGCAGAGCAACTCCAAGGACCCACATCCGCAAGACCGCGCCGGGAAAGAAAAAACTTCGCCGGACCAGGCCCCCGACCAGAATAACAGCGACCCCAACTCGGCCGATGCTGGCGAGCAACCCCAGAAGGTGAACGGGGAAACTCAACGGAACGATGCCATTAAGAAGTCGCTTGAGGATCTTGAGCGCAAGAAAAAGGAGCAACAGAAGCAGGAGAACCAACAGCAACAAGGCGACAACCAGCAATCCAGCAACCAGCAGCAGACCGGTAACCAGCAACAGGCTGGAAACCAAGAGCAAAGCGGAAATCAACAGCAAAGCGGAAATCAACAGCAAAGCGGAAATCAACAGCAAAGCGGAAATCAACAGCAAAGCGGAAATCAACAGCAAAGCGGAAACCAACAGCAAGCCGGAAACCAACAGCAAAGCGGAAATCAACAGCAAAGCGGAAATCAACAGCAAGCCGGAAACCAACAGCAATCAGGAAACCAACAGCAAGCCGGAAACCAACAGCAACCGGAAACCAACAGCAGCCGGAAACCAACGCAGCAAACCGGTAACCAGCCACAGCAGGGCGGTAACCAACAGGGCAGCCCGCAGCAAAGCGGCAGCGCTGGCAACCAGAAGTCCCAGGGCAATACCGCCCAAGGAAATCAACCCAAAGCAACCAGCCAAGGCAGCCAGTCACCTTCGTCGCAACAGGGCAATGCCGATAAGCAATCCGAGAACAGTTCCCAGCAGCAAGGCGGCAAGAACTCAGACAATCAACAAGCCGGCAACAAGACTCCGCAACAGAGCCCCAGTGGCCAAGGGAATCAATCCAAACCATCGTCCGTGTCAAAGGGTGACCAGACGGCTGGCGGACAGCCGAAGCCGGATTCCAAGCAAGCGGGCGGCGACCAAGGCAAGCAAGACCAGACCGCTGGTGGACAACCGCAGAAGAACCGGCAGCAGTCGGGCGGCCAGCCGGGCACAGAGCAGTCAGCCAAGGGCGGCAATCCGCCGGGTACGGAGAAATCGCCCAACCGCGGCAAGGGGCCCGGCGACGATGGCCAACAGATCGCCCAGAACGGGCCGAAGCCCGAGGGCATGAAGCCCGGCGATAGGAACGGTTCCGGTGGCCAGGATGCGCCCGGAGAGAAGCCCAATGGGCAAAAGCCCAAGGAAGAAAACGGCAAGTCGGCAGGCGCCGGCCAAGGCCCGCAAGCAAAGAAGGAACAGCAGCCGGACGGCGGCGGGCAATCGGGCGGCGGCGAGAAACCCAAGGCCGGTCAAGGCGACCAGACGGGCGGCGGCGACGGCGGGAAGAAGCCCGACAACGGCAAGAAGGGCGGCAACCAAGGCGGCACAGCCGAAAACGAGCAGCGGCAGCAAAACCCGGGCAAGACAGGCAACCCGACCAATATGGACAGCCACGGGGCACCCCAATCGCAGACCGATCCCACGCGTTCCGAGCACAAGAACGGCACCGCCCAGGAAGGCATGAACTCGCATCCGGAGAATGGCCAATCGCCCGGCAACAGTCCCCACGAGTCGAATTCCGAAAGCCCAACGGGCGGCGACCGCAAGGGCGGCGGCGGTGCCGGCGGCGGTCAGCAGTCCAACCAGTCCGGCAAGGGAGCGGACGGTTCGCACTCGGCCGCCAATGAAGGCGGCGCCGTTTCCAAGGAACAAGGGCCAGGGGCCACCGGCGACAAGGCCGGCAACCAGGTCCAGTCCGCCGACCGCACCGGCTCGCAGCACAAGCAGACGGGCAACGGCAACGGTGAAAAACGTGAGTCTACCAACAGCCAGTCGGCTCAGAACGGCTCGCAGGAGCCAAAGGGAGGTTCCGCGCAGAACACTGGCGCGAACCAGGACAAATCCAGCGGCGGTCAATCGTCCGCCCAGTCATCGCAACAGGCGGGGCAGGAAGGCACCGGGCAGCCCGCCGGCGGCAGTCGACCGGGCAACCAGCGGCGCCCGCCTCCCCCATCGAACGCGGCTGACAGAGGGCCTGCCGCACCGAACCTCGAGTTCTCCAAGAAGCAAGTCGACTTGGCCTTGAGCCATATCAAGGACCAGATGTCAAAGGATAACCCCCGTTTGCTGGATCGCCTCGGCTGGAGCAAAGAAGAGGCCCGGCGGTTCCTCGACAACATGCAGAAGTTGAAGGCCTCGGCCGAACAGCCCGGCGACAAGGGCGAGGCAGGCAAGAAGGCCTACAACGAGTTTCTCAAGAATCTCGACCTGCACCCCCGCGGCACGCAGATCGAGGGAGGGCAGACGAAGACCGACGATCTTCGCGACGTTCGCGACAGCGGCCAGATGGAGCCGCCCGGCGAGTTCGCCGACATCTACCATGCGTACTTGCGTTCCGCCGGGCGCACAAATAATAGTGGTACGGTGACCGGCGAACCGTACGTCAGGCCGACCATGGGTACATGGTGCCAGAGCTTGACAACCGGTCAGCCTGGAATGGCTGACGCATAGCGGGTTGCCCTGCGGCTCTCAATGCTCGATCTTGCACTTGGGCAGATCGTGCTCGAGTTGTTTCACGCTCGAATCGGCGATATCGGCGTCACTCAGATCCAATTCCTGCAAGCCGCTCAACTTGGCGAGCTGTTCCAGGCCGGCGTCGGTGATGCCCGTGTCGGCGAGCGATAGTTTCGTGAGGGCTCGCATGCCGCGGAGGTGCTCCAGCCCTGCGTCGGTAATCTTGGTTTCCGCCAGGCTGAGAGTTTTCAGCTTGGGCAGGTCCTGGAGATGTTCGAGCCCGGCGTCGGTGACTTCAGTGCCGTCAAGGTGGAGCTCCGCGAGGCCCTTCAGGCCGGCAACGACTTCCAGTCCGGAGTCGGTGACGTCGGTGCTTTCAAGGTACAGTTCTTTGAGCTTGCTTAGTGCCTTGAGATGTTCCAGCCCCGCGTCGGCCACCTTGGTGTCCCAGAGGCCCAGGGTTTCCAAGTCCGAAAGTCCCTTGAGGTGCTGCAACCCGGCGCCGGTGACGTCGGTGTTGGCCAGGTTCAATTTCTGTAGTTTCGTCAACCCTTTGAGTTGCTCCAGCCCTTCGTCGCTAACGCTTGTCGCCATCAGATCGAGTTCGCGGAGTCGGGTTAATGCTTTGAGGTTGCCCAAGCCGGCATCCGTAATCTTGGCTTCGCGGAGGCCAAGCGTTTGCAGCCGCGTGGCCCCGGCAAGGCTCTTCAGTCCACTGCCGCTGATCGGGGCGCCGTTGAGTTGCAGCTCTCGCAGTTCAGTCAATCCCTTAAGCTGCTCCAGCCCCGCGTCGCTGATCTTGCTGCCGGTAAGATCGAGGATTTGCAGTCGCGTCAAGGGCTTGAGATGCTCCAGTCCCGCGTCGGTGATCGCTGCGCGCTCCAAGTCAAGCTTGCGAAGCTTGGTCAGTTTCCCCAAGTTAGCCAATCCCGCGTCGGTGACTTTCGTGTCCCATAGGCCAAGCTCTTGCAGCCGAGTCATGTCCTTGAGCTGCGCGAGTCCGTCGTCGTCGATTTGGGTGTGGTTGAGGAGCAGCGTCTCGAGGCGGGAAAGCGTCTTGATCTGCTCCAGATCGGCGTCGGCAACCTTCGACTCACTCAGATCGATACCGACGACCGGCCTCGTGGGACTGTCCTCATCCACGGTGACTTGGCCGCCGAGCTTTTCGACTTCGGCGACGACTTTGGCTTCATCCGATTCAGAATCCGCCGCGATGCTTGGCCTGGTGATAATCAACAGCAATCCTGGGAGCAGCCCCAGCAGTAAAGCGTATCTCATCAGAGTATCCTTGTGGGTTGTGGCAGGTCGAGAAGGCTTTATCGTTAACGTCTCGCTTAACCAGGAGCCCGCGGCGACGGAGAACGGCTACTCGTCATCGCGTTGGCTCCAGGTTAAACGACAACGTGACAATCTTACGCGTGACCAGCACAGTGTCACTATAGTCGAAGGCGCAAGCCTGGGAAAGCTGCGGTTCGGCGCTTTGTCGTGTGTTGCATCCGCGCAAGCGACTCCCGCTGAACTTTTGCAATATGCGAGGAACTTTTTTGTTGCGGCGGGGTTTAAGGGGTTGCCCTGGGCGCGTTCTGCACTTGTTGTCGGGGCAATCAACGGTCGTTCACAAGCTAACTGAGCAGACTACACGCCATCGGAGGGGTGTACGTTAATCCTTTTTGGAGAAAGTGTTATGTCTAGGTTTTGTTGTCTAATCGCGGGGCTGGTTACGCTAGGATTGGCGTTGCCAGCAATGGCGCAGGGTCCTGACGGCCCGGCGCCGCGGCCGGGTGCCCGGCGAGGTCCACCGGCCCAGGACTCCAGTGTGGCGATCGAGGCCCAAATCAAGGCCTTGGAAGCCCGTATTAAAGCATTGCGGGCTCAAGAAGCAAAAGGTAAGGCCGCTCCCGCGCGTGGAGCGCGTGGCGCAGCGGGCGGCGGTGCCATGTCGGGCAGAATGTTTGATCAGGGCGGCCCGAATGGCGGTTTTGGTTCCATGGGCAGGGGTGCCGTGGGTGGCGGAGGTTTTGGCTTTGGTTCTCGCGGTCCGGAGGGTTGGCAGCGTGGCGGGGCCGGTAGAGGCCCTGCAGCTGGTGCGGGTTCAGTAGCCGGAAAGGCCCCGGCATCCGGCAAGACTCCCAAGTCCGAAAAAGGTCCGGCGGCTAGCAAGCGCCCAGCCTTTGGCAAGGCCCCAGTAGCTGGCAAGGGTCCGAAGGGCCCAGCCTTTGGTGGTCAGCACGGTCAAGCCGGTCGACATGGTCAGTTCGGGCAGCAGCGCGGCCAATTCGGACCGCAAAACGGTCCGCGGGCACACGGCCAGTTCGGCAGCCAGCGCGGTCACGTCCAGTATGGACCGCAGCGCGGTGGCGCGGACACTTTGGTCCGCAGCGCGGTCATGGCCAGATGGCTCAACACGGCCAACGCCACGGGCAATATGGACCGCAGCGCGGTCAGCGCGGTGGGCGCGGACACTTTGGTCCCCAGCGCGGTCATGGCCGAATGGCTCAACACGGTCGGCGCGGACACAGCCAATTCGATCCGCAGCGCGGGCGTGGTCATTTTGGATCGCAGTTCGGTCAGCGCGGCGGTCGCGGTCACTACGGTCCGCAGCGCGGACACGGCCACTATGGTCCGCAGCGCGGCTATGGTCATTTTGGGCCGCAGTTCGGTCAGCGCGGCGGTCGCGGACATTTTGGTCCGCAGCACGGTCAGCGCGGCGGGCGCGGTCAGTTCGGTCCACAGCGCGGTCATGGCCACTATGGTCCGCAGTTTGGTCAGCGCGGCGGGCGCGGTCAGTTCGGTCCTCAGCGCGGCCAAGGTGGTCGCCATGGTCAATTCGGACAGCGCGGTCCGGGCGGCCGGCACGGCCAATTCGGTCAGCCCGGTCGCGGTGGTTTCGGTGGTCCTGGCGGTCCTGGCATGCAGTTCGGCCAGCGTGGCCCCCAAGGTCCGCAACGTTTTGGTGGTTTTGGCGGCCCGGGAATGCAGTTCCGCGGCGCGGCCCAGGCGGCCCTGAAGGATTCGGTGGTCCCAACGAGGGTCCCGGTCCTGGCGGCCCCGGTCGCCAGTTCGGCGGGCGCGGCCCAAGCGGTCCTGAAGGCTTCGGTGGTCCTGGCGCACAACGCGGTCAGCGCGGCCCCCGGCCACAGCGCGGCGAGGATGGTCCTGGCGAGTGGGGCGGACGTCCCTTCCCTGGTCCCGGTGGCTTCCAAGGTGAAAGCGGCCGTGAAGATGGCCGTCGCGGACCACGTGGCCAAGGCCGTGATACCTGAATCGACAACGTCCAATAGGATCCAAGCCTAATTCATGTCTTGGACACGCAGGTCTTGCAAGCAAGGCCGCCGGAGCTGACGAGTTCTGGCGGCCTTGTTGCTTCTATTAATCCTATTTTGGGCTAGAATGGATTAATCTTCCCACCCCATCCCGCCCATTCCTGCCCGAATGCAATTCACCACGCCGCGATACCTCGTCCCCTTTCATCCCAAGCGAGTCCCGCACTACTTTACTGACGTACTTATCATTGGTGGTGGACTGGCCGGCATTCGCGCCGCGCTGGCCACCGACCCCGCACTTTCGGTCCTGATTGTCACCAAGGACGGCCTGCAGATCTCCAATAGCGCCTATGCCCAGGGTGGAATTGCCGGCGTGATAGCCCCGGAAGATCGCTTTGAAGACCACGTCACCGATACGCTTGAGGCCGGGGGCACGCTCTGCGATCCCAACGTGGTCAAGGGGGTCATCGCCGAGGCCCCGCGACGGATTGCAGAACTAATCGATTGGGGTACTCACTTCGACACCACAGAAGGGCGCCTCGCTTTGGGACGCGAGGGCGGCCACGGCCACGACCGCATCGTCCATGCCCTGGGTGACGCAACGGGCAAAGAGGTCATGCGGGCGGTGGGTGAGCGTCTTCTCCATCTCAGCCACGCGGAGGTCTGGGAAAAGACGTTTACCATCGACTTGCTTACGCGCGACGGGGCCTGCCGCGGCGCTATCGTCTGGAACCTGGAACACGGTAAGACGCTCGTCTGGGCCAAGCAGACGATCCTGGCCACCGGCGGGGCAGGGCAGATCTATCGTGAAACCACGAACCCTTTCGTGGCGACCGGCGATGGATTGGCCCTGGCCTATCGCGCGGGGGCCGAGTTGCGGGACGTCGAATTTGTGCAATTCCATCCCACGGTGCTGTATATCGCCGGCGGCAGCCGCAGCCTGATCAGCGAGGCCACCCGGGGCGAAGGCGCGCACCTGGTCGATCGCCACGGCCATCGGTTCATGCCCGACTACGATCCCCGCGCGGAGCTGGCACCCCGCGACGTGGTCAGTCTTTCCATCGTCAGCCAGATGGAGAAGACGCGGCATCCTAACGTCTATCTCGACATGACGCATCTCGACCCGCAGCGGGTAATGTCACGGTTCCCAGGCATAGCCGCTATTTGCGCGGAGTTCGACCTGGACATCACCCGCGACCGCATCCCAGTGCGGCCCGGGGCCCATTACATGATGGGCGGGGCCACGGTCGATTGCGAAGGCCGCACGACCGTGCCCGGCCTCTGGGCCGCCGGCGAGGTCACTTCCTCCGGTCTGCACGGGGCGAATCGGCTGGCGTCAAACAGCCTCCTCGAAGCCCTGGTTTACGGGTCCCATGCGGGCGAAGGGGCGACGTGCGCAGCCATGGGAATGAAAGACGACTTTTTTGCCCTGCCGATTGAGAACCCGCGGGTTGACTCGGTGGGCGAACCATTGAACCTGGACGACATTCGCAATGCCTTGAAGAGCCTGATGTGGCGAAACGTGGGCGTTCGCCGCGACGGCGAGGCCCTGGACGAGGCCCAGCAAACTG
The DNA here is from genome assembly GCA_963709175.1 of uncultured Planctomycetia bacterium. Classification (GTDB taxonomy): domain Bacteria; phylum Planctomycetota; class Planctomycetia; order Pirellulales; family Thermoguttaceae; genus JANXQG01. The sequence continues at coordinate 307,398 of CAVPVK010000012.1, read as the reverse complement.
TGAAGCACTGGTGCCGCTACGTTTTGGCCCGCCAGTTCAGCGATCCTGGCGGCTGGGAGTTGCAGAACATGATCTGCATAGCCCGCTTGATGATCGAAGCCGCGTTGGAGCGGCGCGAGAGCCGAGGCGCCCACGTCCGCACGGACTACCCGGACCCAGACGAATCCTGGAACCGGCATATTATTTTCCGGCGGGAGGCAACTGCATAGCGAAGCGTAGGCCGGAACAAGCTTGCGCAGTTCCGGCAAAAACTTGCCCATATCTTGCCGGAACAGCGCAAGCTTGTTCCAGCCTGCCGTGCCTCAAAGCCCATCCGACGCCATGCGATCGTCAAAGCGCACTCGCACCGGATCGCCGAGATCGAAGACTCGGGCATCACCGCATCCGCCGCCCACAATGCGCAAACTCCTCTGGCGGCGCGACGGCCTTTTCTTGGCCGGCTTGCTATTGCTGGTGGCCCTGGTCTATTGCCCAATGGCTGGCAACAACTTCGTCAACTACGACGACGACGGTTATGTCATCGAGAACGAGTTTGTCAACCAAGGGTTGACCCTCCACAGCATCGCCTGGGCGATGACCACGTTCCACGAATCGAACTGGCACCCGCTTACCTGGCTCTCGCACATGCTCGACTGCCAGATGTTCGGCCTTGCGCCGGGTGGTCATCACGCCGTGAGCCTGGTTTTGCACGCCGTAAACGTTGCGTTGCTTTATCTCATCCTGGCGCGCATGACTTTCGCGAGCTGGCCCAGTGCTGTGGTCGCCGCCTTTTTTGCCGTGCATCCTCTGCACGTTGAGTCGGTAGCCTGGATCGCCGAGCGGAAGGACGTGCTCAGCACGCTGTTCGGCCTCGTCGCGATTTGGCTCTGGCTGAACTATCTCGCTCGGCCCAACCTGGTCCGTTACATGCTCGTCATGCTGGCCTACGCAGCAAGCCTGATGTCCAAGCCGATGCTCGTGACTTTACCGATCTTGTTGCTGCTGCTGGACTACTGGCCGCTGGAGCGGATGGGACGAGAGCAAGGGCTGCGGAAGACGGAGAAAGCGGTGCGAGTTGTCCCGTCGGCCCGGCTTATCCTGGAGAAGCTGCCGCTGTTGGCACTTACGATCATCAGTTGCTGCGTGACGATGTTTGCCCAATCGCAGGCGATGGTTCCCTTGCGGCGTCACTCCATCGAAGCTCGGGCGGCAACGATTGCCGAAGCTTACTGCGGCTACCTGGAGAAGACGTTCGTTCCCCGCAACCTGGCCCCCATCTATCCGCTCTCCAATGCCAGCAATTACCCGGTCGCCATCGCTTGCGGCCTGGCTTTGGCGACCGTCACCGTGGCCCTCATCATCGCCGGTCGCAGGCGACGGTACCTGGCCGTCGGTTGGCTGTGGTACCTGGGTCTTTTGGTGCCGGTGATCGGCATCGTACACGTCGGAATGCAGTCGATGGCCGACCGGTACACGTATCTGCCATTGGTGGGCATCTTCATTCTCGTTGTCTGGGCGTGCGCGGAGGCGATCACCCGCTGGCCGCGGATGAAGCCACTTTTGGCGGGGCTTGCCGCGGTTGCCCTAGCGGCTTGCTGCTGGCTATCGACCGCCCAGGTCCGCCGCTGGTCCTCGACGGAAACGCTCTTCACGTATACGGCAGCGGTCACGCGCGACAACCCCACGGCGCTGACCAACTTGGGTCTGGTCGCGATTCAGAAAGGCGATTACGCCGCCGCGGAACGCCTGTTGCGCGAGGCACTGCGGTTGGACGCCAGCGACTTCGACGCCATGGGAAACCTGGCCACGATGTTCGTAAAACAGAAAAGGTTCGACGACGCCGTCAACCTTTATGAGCAGATCAATCGCTTGTGTCCCAACAATCCCAAGCTTTTCGCGGCCGCCGCCGCTGCCTTTACCGAGCAGGGCAATCATGCTCGGGCCGAGGCCTGCCTGCGGCAAGCGATAGCCCTGGAACCGGCCGCGATTTCTCTGCGATATGCCCTGGCCTCGAGCTTGCAACTACAAGGCAAGACCGCCGAGGCCGTGGAGAATTACCGCTGGATGCTGCGCGTCAAGCCGGGCGACCTCGGCGCGGCGAACAACCTCGCCTGGATTCTCGCTACACATCCGGATCAGCGGTTCCGCAACGGGGCGGAGGCCGTCGATCTCCTTCGCCCCCTGCTCGGTGGGCGAGATTGCGACTCGAACTTCCTCGATACGCTGGCGGCGGCCTACGCCGAGGCCGGCCGGTTCGAGCAGGCAGCGCAAACAGCGGCAACGGCCATTGATCGGGCCCGAAGCGAAGGCAAGCCAGCCGAAACCATCGCCTCGCTAAACAATCGCGCCGGCCTCTATCGGCAGCAGCAACCATACCGCGACCCCCAGCCTCGCGGCGGCCTTTAGGCCCTTTGCAGTGCCCAACCCCGTGGTTTTTCTTCCCTTCTTCCGCGTGGTTCCGCTTGTAGGGAATATGCTGATTTTTCGGATTGAAACTACCGAATCAAATAAGGAGACTTGACGGATTAGTCCGAATACTGCAACAAAGGGGGGGTTGCGGCCATGCAGGTTTTCATTCCGCTTGGCAGCGATAAACGTGGTACGATTCCGGCCTTAGCGCTAATCTTCTGGGCCGCCGCTATCGGCATTTCGGCCGCCGACGAGCCGCCTGGACCGTGCGATTGCTGCTCAACGGTCGCAGGCAATCAGGGATCGATGTTCTGGTGCGGAGTCGAACCGTTGCCCCGCGACCCGTGGTACGTGAGCGTCGATGGCGTTGCCATGCAACGACTGTTTTCCGGTCTCGGCGAGGCCGCCAGCCTGGGAACCAATCCGGGCGCAACCGTCGCCCTGAGCCAACAGAGCCTCGACAACCCGTACCAGGCTGGCGTCCAGATGCTCTTGGGACATACCTTCACGAATACGCCCTACCAGGTCGAGGCAACGTTTTTATGGCTGAATCCGCTGGCCGAGTCAGCCCAGGCGGCCAGCTCGGCGGACAATTTGTTCTCGCCCTTCTCGAACTTCGGCTCACCCACGGTAAATCCCATCGTGGACAATAACAGCTTTGTTCAGATCGGCCTGGTCTCGCGACTCCAGACCGAGGACCTCTGTCTGAAGAGCAAATTGCCCCTGCCCGAGGGCGACCCCACGGTCATCCTGCTCGTCGGGGTGCGGCAGGTCGGCGTGCGCGAGGAGTTCGATTACTTCTCCACGCCCAGCACCAACGTCAATCCCGTCGCGGTGCACGCCCACACCAACAACAACATTTGGGGCCCGGAAATCGGCGGACTGGCGTCCTACGCCCATCAGAACGTCTGGCTCACCGCGCAAGGCAAGACGGCGATCTGCAATAACGACTTCGATCGCGAGTTGCTGGCGGACATCAACGGAGCCAGCGCCAGCCACCCCCGCGCCGCGAACTCCACGACGACCATGTATGCCGATATCAAAGTCATGATCGAATGGCGTCCGACTTCGGCTATAACGGCGCAGATCGGCTACCAGGCCATGTGGATTGACCAACTGGCCTTGGCCGCCCGAAACTTCTCCTACGACGTACCCACATTGACCGACGCCGCTGCCGAGCCCCCGATCAATTCCCGCGGCACGCTCATCTATCAGGGCCCTTTTGCCGGATTGCAATTGAACTGGTAAGAACTTGCCAGGCAACATCGTGAATGGAATTCGCTCCGTAAATACGGACTAAAGTCCGTTCTACGGAGAAATCGCGATGTAGTTGGCGGACCGATCCTGAATTCTAAGATCAACCGCCGGTCTTGCCGCCCTGGCGCTTCTGCACCAACAACCAGTCGTAAAGTTTGGGGTTGGCGTAGGTCTCGCTCCAGGAATCGTGGCCGGCGTCCGGATAGACCGTGAACTTCACGTTTCCGCCGGCCCGCTTCATGGCATCGACCATACCCTGGCTGCGGGCGAGGGGCACGACGGGGTCCTTCCCACCGTGAAAGACCCAAGCGGGCACACTCGCCAACATCTGCGCGGTGATGGGCTCGCCGCCGCCGCAGATAGGCACGATGGCGGCGAACCGCCGCGGCGCATAAGTGGCCAGCGACCATGTGCCGAAACCGCCCATGCTCAGGCCGGTGACGTAGATGCGGTCCTTGTCGATCTTGTATTTCCCCACGATTTCGTCGAGTAGCGCCGACAGAGACACGGGCTCCCACCAGCGATCCTCGGGGCATTGCGGCGAAACGACGACGAAGGGGAACGCCTTGCCCTCCTCGATCAGCTTGGGCGGCCCGTGTTTCTTGACCAACTCAAGATTGTCGCCCCGTTCGCCGGCCCCATGCAAGAAGAGCATCAGCGGCCAATTGCCCTTCTTGTCGTAATCGTTGGGCAAATACAACAAATAGCGGAGATGAACTTTGACGGTGCCTTCCAGGGTATGCACGGTCTGAGAAGTTGAGTGAGCGGTGGGCGTGGGCATTTTGGAGGCTGGCTTGTCGGCATAGGCCGTCAAGCAGTTGGACAGGGGGAAGCCAGAGAACAACAGTGCGAGCGGGACGACAAGAGTTTTCATGGCGGAAAATATATTGTTGGGGGGCTTGTCAAGGTTGACGGAATCTGCTAGAGTATAGTTGATTGATCAGTCCACAGGAAGGGCCGATACACCCGGTTCAACCGCTGGCTCTACACCAATAAACATGGGCAGCAGGTTGCCAAGGTCGGCGTATCGCCTCTTTCTCAGAAAAACACGACGCATGAAGAAGCCTGCCTCTCTGGTGCGGGCTTCTTCGTTTTCTTGGCCGCGACACATTGGAAACAGCGACGCATGAAAATCTATTTTGCGGGCCCTTTGTTCACCCTGGCGGAGCGGCGGTTCAACGAAGAGCTCTCCGCAGAAATGCGGCGTTTGCGGCCAACGCTCGACATCTTCTTTCCCCAACTGTGCGACAAGCAGTTCCAGGGCCTACCCGATTTTGCCCAGCGGCTCTTTCAGTCGTTGATGGAGGGCCTGGAAGCCTGCGAGGCGGTCGTCGCCATCCTGGATGGTCCAGACTCGGATTCCGGCACGTGCGTCGAACTCGCCTATGCCCGAGCCAAGGGCAAACCGGTGATCGGCGTTCGCACTGACTTTCGCGACGGCGAGATTCACGGCTTGAACATAATGACGGCCGGCATCTGCTCGGCGATCATCAGACTGCCGTCTCATTGCAGCACGATCGCGCAGGTTGCGGAGAAGGTGGTCGAGGCGCTGGGCCAACGCTGATAAGGCCTGCCTGGTTCGATTGGCCGATCCATTCTTAATCGATGCAGGGTATCGAAGTCCTCTGCTTTCGGATCGCGAGGCTTAACGGCGTCGTCGCCAGGCGGCGCGGATGAGGAGACACCTTCGACATGTTCGGACACTTATTGATGGAGAGTTTCTGACGCAAGCCAACGCATCAGCCGATCACCTCGTGAATGACTTTGCCCTTCACATCGGTCAGCCGGTAGCGGCGACCGTTGTGCAGGAAGGTGAGTTTCTCGTGTTCCAGTCCCAGCAGGTAAAGCAGCGTGGCGTGGAAATCGTGGACGTCCGCCCTGTTCACCAGGGCCTTGTGGCCGAACTCGTCGGATTCGCCGTAAGCCGTGCCCGCCTTGACGCCGCCGCCGGCCATCCAAACGGTATTGCAATGCGGATTGTGGTCGCGGCCCGGCTTATCCCCTTTTTGCGATACCGGTAAGCGGCCGAACTCGCCGCCCCAGATCACGACCGTCGAATCCAAAAGGCCCCGCTGCGCCAGATCGGCCAGCAGACCCGCCACCGGTTGGTCGGTCTCGGCGGCGAACTGCGTGTGGTTGCCGCGGATATCGATGTGGCCATCCCAACTCCGCTCGTTCTCCATGCCTCCCGAATAGATCTGCACGAAGCGAACGCCGCGCTCAACCATGCGCCGCGCGGTCAGGCACTGCCGGGCGAAATGGTCGCACTCCGGACGGCCGATGCCGTAAAGATCGTGAATGTGCTTCGGCTCCTTGTTCAGGTCCAATGCCTCCGGCGCAGCGAATTGCATGCGATATGCCAGTTCGAAACTCTTGATGCGGGCTTCCAACTCCGGGTCCGTGCCGGACTCCTCCAGCTTGAGCCGGTTGAGACGCGCGGCCGCCGCCAGGGCTGCTTGCTGGTTTTGGTCGGAAACGCCAGGCAAGCGTTTCATGTTTTCGATCGGGTCGCCCGTTGGTTTGAGCCAGGTCCCCTGATAGGCCCCCGGCAAGAAGCCGCTGGTCCAGTTGAGAGAGTTTCCCTTGGGAAGTCCGCGGCCTTTGGGATCCGACATGACGACGAAGCCGGGCAGGTTCTCGTTTTCGCTGCCCAGCCCGTAGGTGACCCACGATCCGACAGAGGGAAAACCGAGCCGCGGCAGCCCGGTGTTCATCATGAACAGCGCGGGGCTGTGGTTGTTCGACTCGGTCCAAAGCGAGTGGATGAAGGCCATTTTGTCGACATGTTGCGACAGGTGCGGGAAGATACTCGAGACCCACTTGCCCGACTGGCCGTGCTGCTTGAACTCAAAGGGCGACTTCATGAGCGGCCCGACGGCGTTGATGAAGAAGCCGGTCGTCTTGTCAAAGCCGGGAAGTTCCTGCCCGTCGCGTTTGCTCAATTCCGGTTTATAGTCCCAGGTATCGACCTGGCTGGGCCCGCCGTTGACAAAGACCCAAATTACCGCCTTCGCCTTGGCGGGGATGCTCGGTTTCTTCGGCGCCAGCGGGTTAGTTGACGTTGCTTCACCAGCCAGCGAGTTTTGTTCGCCCAGCAGGTTTGCCAGTGCCAGCATCCCCATGCCGCCACCGCAACGGAGGAGAAGGTCACGCCGGGTAAGGAGGGAAGGGGAAGAGGTGATGATGGATGGAACCATGGGACCGTTTTCACTCCACGTAGATGAATTCGTTCAAACTCAACAGCAGCCAGGCATACTCGATCAGGGCTTTGTCGAGATCGCCGCCCTTGGCTATTCGAGATGCCGTGATGAAAGCCACCGCTTCACTCCGCTCCCGCACGCCAGGCAAGCGCCCGCAGGCAATCCGGTAACCGAGATCGACGGCCGCGGCGGGCGATTTTTCCGCGGCCGCCTTCAGGCGAGCCGCGAGAGCAGCCGCGCAGCGATGCACCTGCGGATGATTGAGGAATACCAAGGCCTGCGGTGGCGTAATCGTGCTGGGCCGCACACCAGCGCTCGTGAGCGTGTCGGGCCAGTCGAACACCTGCAGCATCGGCACCATTTGGCTCCGTTTCACCGTAAAATAAATGCTTCGCCGCCGCATCGACTCGTCGAGGGTGCCCGGGCCGAACATCGCTTGGTCCAACTGGCCGCTGGCGGAGAGGAGATTGTCGCGAATCGCCTCAGCCTCCAACCGCCGCCGCGGCCTGTGCCACCAGAGACGATTATCGGGATCCCTGAGCATGTTTTCCGCCGTGCGCGATCCGGAGAGACGATAGGCCCGGCTCATTAAGATCTGTTTGTGCAGCCGCTTGAGCTTCCAGCCGTTGGCGACCAAATCGGACGCCAGCCAGTCCAGAAGCTCGGGATGGGTCGGCCGGTCGCCTTGCAGGCCAAAATCGTTGATTGTGGAAACGATGCCCCGGCCAAAATGATAATGCCACAAACGGTTGACGATCACCCGAGCGGCCAGGTTGCCTGCCCCGTAGTCCGCATCGCTGATCCATGCCGCCATGCTCGCCCGGCGGAATGAGGTCCGGGCTTTGGGCGGACGGGGAACGAACCAATGCTTGGCGCCGTCGGAATGGCGGACCAGCACGTCAAGAAAGCCGAGCGAGGCCTCACCGTCTTTTTGGGCCACGTCGCCGCGGCGGAGAAACCAGGTCTTGTCGTAGAAGTCGGGAATCGACTCATCGGCCTTGTGGTACCGCAGCGGCGCGAGGCCTTCGGTCGTGACCTGGATCTTCGACTTCTCCGGCTTTGGCTTGCCGCCCTTCTTGGCAAAATCCCATTCGACCTCGCTGCGGACCGTCGTGGTCAGCGCGCTGAAGCATCTGGTAGTAATTGCGTGTGGGAATCGGGTCGTATTTGTGATCGTGGCAACGGGCGCAACCGATCGTCAACCCAAGCATGGAGCAGCCCGTCGTAGCCAGCATGTCGTCCATGGCGTCGTAGCGGATCCGCTCGGCCTCGCTCACGGTGATCTGCGTGGGAAACACGCCGGCACCGAGAAAACCGGTGGCGGCCAAGGCGCCGGCATCGTCGGGCGCCAGCTCGTCGCCGGCCAGTTGCCAGCGGAGGAACTGATCGTAGGGCTGGTCGTCGTTGAAGGCTCGAATCACGTAATCGCGGAAACGGTAGGCATATTGCCGGTCGTAGTCATGCTCGAAGCCCGTGCTCTCAGCGAAGCGGGCACAGTCGAGCCAGTGCCGCGCCCGGCGCTCGCCAAAATGCGGACTGGCCAGGAGCTTGTCGACGATCGCTTCCCAGGCCTTTTCGAGATCTGCCGCGGCCACAAATGCATCGATCTCCTCGGGTGATGGCGGCAGGCCGACCACGTCGAAGTAAGCGCGGCGGATTAACACTCCGCGGTCGGCCTCGCCCACCGGTGTCACACCGGCGGCTTCCATTTTGGCCAGCAGGAAGCGATCGATCGGCCCGCGGGCCCAGTCGGCCCGGTGAACCTGCGGGGGCGAAGGCCGGCCCAGCGGCACGAAGGCCCAATAGCGGCGATCGGCGTCGGTCACTACCTTGGGCTGCGTGGCGGTCTGGCCTTGCTCGCTCAGCGGGCGGTCGTACGGCGCCCCAAGGTCAATCCAGCGACCGAGATCCTCGATCGACGCGTCCGGCAGCTTTGCGGCTTTGTACGGCATGTGCGGATCATCGAGATGAGCAACGACCCGGTACATGGTACTCGACACGGCTTTGGTCTCCACCATGCCGCTGTCCATCAGCGTTTCGCGAGTAGACATGTCGAAATCACCTTTTTTCTCCTTGCCGCCGTGGCAATTGAGGCAGTTCTGGAGCAGCATCGGCCGGACACGGCTTTTAAACAGTTCCAGTCCCGCCTGCATGTGCGGAGCGTGGTCGGCAGGAACCGGTCTCGGGGAGCCGGCTGCAACAAGCAGGCAAGTGAGCGAAATGATCGCTCCGGGAATAAGGATTCGTCTCATGGCAAAATAACTTCCCACATACGATCTGCCACCTCGTTCAGGCGGAAGCCGTGGTCTTGGCAGCGATAGGTCAGTTTCTCGTGATCGAAATTGTAGGAAAGGGCTAGGGGGGGTGTGCGATTCAAGGATACCGCCACTGTCAATATGGGAACGGCTGGGTATCTCAGACAGGATTTGTGCTGGCATGCCTGGATTTTCGTCTAGGCAATGGCTGAAGTCAACCTTGGCGCGGTTCGAATTTCAGGCCGACGGCCAGGCCGCAATGGTGCTTGACTTGCCTGGACCGCTAACGCAGACTTATGGCAGTACCGCGAGGCTGGACCGGACCTTTAACAACTACCAGAACAATCGCTTCCCATGCATCGACATTCACTGAGAATCATTTTGCCCGTTGCGGGACTTATGGCCTGCATTGCTACCGGCACTTCCCTGCCTGCAAAAGGCGAAGGGAAACGGCTCGTCAATCCCAATAGCATTTTACGGAAACCGATCCCCGACAAGCTGGTAGTTCTCACGTTCGACGATAGCCCCGCCAGCCATGCGCGGATCGTGGCGCCGATCTTGAAGTCGCTGGGATTCGGGGCGTCGATCTATGTCTGCGACTTCGATTCCTTCCGCACGCGCAAAGACTGGTACATGACGTTTCGAGAGATGAAAGCGTTGGACGCCGATGGCTTCGAGATCGGCAACCATACGCGCGGCCATTATGGGAGTTTGAGCGCCTTCCTCGATATGGAAGACGAACTGGCGGCGCACGACGTTCCCAAGCCGACGACCGTCTGCTGGCCGCTCTATGCCGTGAGCTGGGATATTTGCCCGACGTTGACCAAGAATGGCTATACCTTTGGCCGCGGCGGCCACGAGCGCCCCTATCGGCCGACGGTGGACAATCCATTTGACGTTCCCTCCTACACGATTCGCGACGGCGTTACTGGAGAGATGTTCGCCCGCGACGCGCGGCAGGCGTGCGGGGGCAAGATCGTCGTATTCACCTTTCACGGCGTACCCGACATGGAGCATGCGGGCGTGAGCCTCAAGCGCGAGACCTTCAAGGCGATGATGCAGTATTTGAAGGACAACCACTATAAGGCCATCGCCATGCGCGACCTGGCCGAGTACATTGACCCGGCCAAGGCCGCCAAGCAGCCGCCGACGGCCAATGAATGGGAGGATTCAAGCCTCGGTGCTTTGGCCACGGAGGAAAAGCCCTACGTTGCCCCCGCCATCAAGGAAACTCCGAACTCTCGGCTTCCGAATCGGCGTCCTGCCCGTGTCGCCAAGCCGAGCAAGACGGCCCCCAGCGCGACCAACACCGCCGCGCAAGGCGATGCCTCTGCGCCGGCCAAGGGCAGTCGGCCTGCCGTGTTCACCTGGAACAAGGCCGAGGGCGGCAATTGGAGCGATGCCTCGAAATGGTCGAACGATCTCGGCGACGGCTCGGCGCCGCAGCCGGGCGGCCGGGCCGATTACCTCCTGAAGTTCAAAATGCCCGGCACGCAAACGGTGACGAATGACCTGGGCCCGGGATTTCTGCTCAATCGACTGGATCTGACCCCCGTCCAGGGTAACGGCATGACGCTGGCCGGCAACTCGATCGCGTTGACCGCCAACCGCGCCGGTGCCCAGCCGAGCATCCGCGAGCGGACGATCTTCGGCCGCGACAAGATCACGGCGCCGCTCGTCCTCACATGCGACTTGGCGTTGGACTTGGTCGCCGCCGGCCATTTGACCATCGACGGCCCGATCTCCGGCCCTGGCGGCCTGGTCTACACCGGCGGCAACGACAACGCCAATCCCAGCGACGACATCAATGGCGGCCCCAACCAGGCCTACAGCGTCCTTTCGATCGACAATTCGGCCAATAGCTACCGCGGCGGGACCGTCATCAACGGCGGCACGCTTCGCATGGGGACGAACCGCGGGCTGGGCACGGGACCGATCACCTTGAACCAGGGAGGCGGTTTCGCATTCAGCGGGGGCAAAGTGGTCAACCCATTGGTCCTCAACCGGGGCGTGATTGATGCCGGCGGCGTCGAGTGGAACGGCCCCGTCACTCTGAACGGGCAGGCCAAGGTCGCCGGGAATAACATCCACTTCAACAAGTCGATTCGCGGTCCCGGCGGCTTCACGCTGATCGGCACCTGGGGCGCCTTCGGCCGCGTGAACGAGGGCAGCGTCTATCTCTGGGGCACGAACACCTACGCCGGCCCGACCGTCGTCCGCCAAGGGACGCTGTTTGTGAAGAATGCCGCCGCGCTCTGCGATGAGCAGACTGCGAGCTGGACTGCGGGCAGGATCAGCGTTCATCCCGCGGCCGCGCTGGTCGTCAGCGCCGGCGGACCGGGCGAGCTCAGCGGGGCGGAGGTCGGCACGCTGCTGGGCAATCTTGCCGCGTCGAACGATAACGACGGCCTGCTGGCCGGTGCGATCTTCGGCGTGGACACTACCAACGCCAAGGAGCCGATCGCGGTCGGGACGGTGATTGCCGATTCCCGCGGCCCCGGCGGCGGAGCGTTCACCCTTAAGAAGCTCGGCGGCGGCACGCTGCGTCTGGCGGCAGCGAACACCTATTCCGGCCGGACGATTGTCGAAAACGGCGTTCTCAGCGTGGCCTCGATCAATCGCGTGGCTGGCGGCCGGGCCGACAGCAGCCTGGGCGCGCCCGCCAACTTGGAAAATGGGATCATCGACTTCTGCGGCGACTGCACTTTGACGTACAGCGGCACGGGCGAGGTCACCGACCGCATCATCGATCTGGACGGCCCGCGGCAAACCGTGACCTTCGATCAATCGGGCAGCGGCTTGTTGAAGTTCACCAGCCCGTTCGACATCTCCGGTTACGGCTTCGACAAGACCATCGTCCTCACGGGTTCCACCGCCGCCAAAGGCGAGCTGGCCGGCAACATCAAGGATCCCTATGACCGCAAGGGCCTTGCGACGACTTCCCTCACAAAAACGGGAAGAGTCACCTGGACGCTTTCCGGCAGCAACAGCTACACCGGTCCGACGATCGTGGCCGAGGGTACTCTCTCACTAGCAAGTACTGGCAGTCTTGGTCGGAAGACCGACTTATCGATTGCGGACGGGGCTATGCTCGACCTGAACTTCGACGGAGAATTGAAAGTCGGCAAGCTCATTCTCGCCGGGACCCTGCAACCCGCCAGTACGTATAGCGCAACGAACGCTCCCCGATTCTTCAAGGGAACGGGGGTTCTCAAGGTCCAGCCGTAGGTAGGCTCCTTTGGTGGTGGTTGACCGCATGGGCAGGTTCGCATTTGCGATGACCTATCGGCGCTAGGTGCTGGAGATGCTGGCCAGGTCGGCGACCGGTTCGACCAACTGGCCGTTGTGCCAGAAGCAATCGCCGTGGTCCGCGGTGCGGGCACTGTGCAAAGCTTCCTCCGCGCGTTTGAGGAGTCGAACCATGTCGTCGCCGTCAGCGGCCTCGGCGAGGCCCGCATCGATTCGGATTGCCTTTGATTCGTCCGGGATGGCGCGGAAGCAGTCCTGAATTGCTCGGCGAAGCCGGTAGGCAACGGCTACGGCATCGGACCGCGATATACTCGGCAGGAGAACGCTGAGGCAGCCAGGGACGAACTCAGCCAAGAGGTCCATTTCGCGGAGCACCGCGTATACCGCCATGAGCAGCGTCTGGGTCAAGGCTACTGCCTCTGTGCGTTGGCCGTCCGCCGTACCCGGTTCGAATCGCACGATGCTTACCAAGACCACGAAGAAGTTGTTGCCGCAACGCTTCCATTCGCCCAGACGGCACTGCACGGCGCGGCAAAACTCTGTCCGGTTGGCGACGCCATTCAGGACCGACTGTAATTTAACGTCCTGCGGCGGACTCAGCTCGTTGCTTCGGCATGGGGAGATGTGGGGGGAAGTCGGCGGCAGACTATCCGTGGCCGCCACCTGCATTGCCTGCCGCCCCGTGTTTGCATTGCCGGCGTCCACATGGCCGGTTGACGTGCGGGCACAGGTCTGCCGGTCCGTTTCGCGGGGCGGAACCGTCTTTCCCGAAGGTGGGATCGCGATGGCCGGCCGAATCTGGTGGTCATCATGCCAATGCGTGTTGTTGCGGCCAGCCTGCTTGGCGGCGTAGAGTGCTTCGTCCACGCGCCGGACCAGCGACGAAGGGCGCTCGCTGGGACGCAGTCGGCCAACGCCGAAACTCGCGGTAACGGCAAGGTTCACTCCCTCGAAACGGAATATCTCCTCCGCGATGGCCTGCCGAGCCCGTTCAGCGGCAACCAAAGCGTCCTCCAGGCTCGTACCCAGGAGCACGACGGCGAACTCCTCGCCGCCGAATCGCGCGACCAGGTCAATCTCCCGCATCGTTTGCCGCAAGACGCCCGCCACGCCCCGGAGCACTTCGTCACCCGCCAGGTGTCCCCGCTCGTCGTTAAGCCGTTTGAAGTGGTCAATGTCGAGCAAAATCAGGGAGAAGGGAGTGCCGTGACGCTTGAATTCGGCATGGCGGCGGTTGAGTTCCTCATCGAAGCCCCGCCGGTTAAGCACCCGCGTCAGGGGATCCGTGCGAACTTCCGCGGCCTGGGACTCGATGAGCTGCGATTGTTCTCGTAACCGCTTTTCAGATTGCGAAAGCCGCTCGCGCATCTGCTGATTGGCGTCAACCACCCGCCTCACGTGCTTGAGGATCAGCTCGGCGTCCGGCTTTGTTTCCGCCTGCAAATCTTCGCTGATTTTCTGCACTGTGTCGCTGTGCTGATCCACGTCGGCGGCAATGCCCACGGTCAACTGATGCAAACGGACCAGTGCACTTTGGGCTTCCGCGGATTCGGCCCGGGCTTTGCGGATGGCCGCACGAGCGGCATAGCCCCAAACCACCGACGCCAACGCGGCACCTGCCGCCGCCACGACCGTGCCGTACGCGATTTCGAGTGATAGCTCATTCATGATCGACGAATAAGGTACACACGCTCAGTATGAGGATCCAGCGGAGCATCGTGGCCCCGTTCACAAAATGGGGCGCGGTATGCCCGGGACTTGTTCCCACGTTCGAGACGCTCCATGCCCGAACATCACTCGGACGCCAAGCAAGGATAGGTTGCCGCACGCTGTTCGTCCTCGCGGCCGACGTTGGGTTCGCCGTGGAATAATCCAGCCGGCTGCATAATCGACTCAATCGTCGTAACCAGATCCGTTCCTATCGTGAGACAACTTCGACGACGATGCAGGCGGCAGCACTTTCTTGGCATATACTTTGGAATGAGGATCATCAAGAACTCCAAAGCAGGTCAAGACGAGGCCAAGTCATGCGGCAAGACTCGGAAAAGGGCCAACTTTTGACCGAAGAACCATCTCGCGCGAACCGTCCGAGCATGTGGCGGAGCGAGCGCTCGACTGGCGATCTCTCTTGCCGGTCAGCATTCACACCCTTTGTGCGGCGACGCTTCTGCAGTTCGATCTCTACTACCAGAAAGACAAGAGCGCGCGCCTGGCGCTTTACCGCAATCGCGACTTTCCGTTGACGCAAGCGGACCTTGATCGGCTCCTCGATCGCGGGATTCAAACGCTGTATATCCGCTCCGAAGAGTCGTCCAACTACCGCAAATACCTTCAAGAACACCTGCTGGATAACGAGAGCGTCGCGCCGGTAAGACGCTATCAAGTCTTGAAGGAAGCCACTCGCGCCATATTCATGGAATCGCTCCAAAGCAAGGATGTAAGCCGCTCCGTGGAGATCACGGAGTCCCTGGGAAGCCAATTGGTGGAGACGATCTGCCGCTCCAACATTACGCTGCGCGACATCCTCCTGGTGATGGCTCACGACTACGGCACGTACACGCACGCCATGAACGTGGCGACTTTCGCCCTGCTGCTTGCCCAGGGTTTAGGGATTCGCAGCGAAGGAGAACTGATCCGCATTGGCCAGGGCGCCTTGCTGCACGACATCGGCAAGCAGTACGTGCCCGTCAAGATCCTTGAAAAGAGCGCCCCGCTCAATGACCAGGAACGGCAAACGCTTATGACGCACGCCACGCGCGGCTTCCTGGAGCTTTCTGCCTGCGACGAACTGGATTGGCCGCAATTGATGATGGTCTACCAGCACCATGAGCGCTGCGATGGACGGGGTTATCCCTCCGCGCTGCACCGCGGTGAAATCCACGAACATGCGCGGATCTGTGCCATCACGGACGTGTGCGATGCCCTAATGCGGGATCGTCCTTACCGCAAAGCTTCATTGCGTGGCGATGTGATCGAGTATTTCGACCGCCAGGCGGGACGTGGTTTTGACGAGGGAATGACGCGATGCTGGATTGCGATCTTGACAAAGCACAGTTAGAACAGTGGATTCTATCCCTTCCCTGCCGTGTGCAATTGCCCGCCGGTCACGACACGGACAGGGTTGAGCAGAGCCCTCCCATGCAGGGTGATCGTCGCCGCTTTCCGCGGATGATCTGTCGCGGCAAGCGCTACCGAGCGGCCCTGGAGTATCGTCAGAGTCTAAGCGCCTTGCCGCGACCGCAGGAGTGGCACGGCGTTTACACGCTGGATATCAGCCGCGGCGGTATCGGCTTCTTGCACAGCGAGCCGCTGTATCCCGGCGAACGGATGAGGGTGGTGCTATTGGGCGGAGCCCAGCATTTCATTGCGATCGTCCGTTGTCTTCGGCTGAATGAGTTGTGCTACTCCATCGGTGCCCGTTTTGTGGATGAGGTAATGCCGGCCAGCATATGAACAAGGAAGTTACCTTCGTGCAAGTCAACCATCGATCAGCGGACGTGCAGGATCGGCGGGCGACGATTTCTGCGTAAAGCGTGCCAACTTTACGTAATCGACTCAGCGGGCGATCGGTTTGTGCCGCTGCTCCCGGAACTTGTTGAACAACGCGAAGAACGTGTGCGGGTCCAGCACCTCGATATTAAGCTCCGGGTGTTTTTGCCTTAGTGCAGCGAGCGTGCCGACGATGTTCGTCGGGTTCACCCACACGCAGCGGAAGAAGTAAAAGCCCGGCTGCTTGCTGCCGCGATCTTTGATGGCAGCGGCCATGATGTCGGCGGTCTGCTCCGTTCCAGCGAAATTACAGGCGTTGTTGATCAATTCGAGGACTGGCATGCCCTTCCAGACCTGCGGCTCGGGAAGCTTGCCGCCCGTCCCGTGCAGGTCCATCACGATGGTTGCAAACCCTTCCGGGGAGAACTGCCGGAAGGCGTCCTTGACGTCGGAGGAAGGCTGGTCCCAATCCAACACCATGGGAGCCATGGTCATGTCGGCCTCACGGAAGAACTGCTGATTGTGTTTCACGAACAACGGCAGGTACTCCTTGCGGATGCGGTTCGGGTTCATGTAGCCGGCGGCACTGGCATCGGCGGTGAACGTGTCTGCCGCCGACATCGTGCTGTAGAAGTAAGCAATCAGGTCCGGATAGGTTTCCAGCAGATTCGGATTGATGCCCCACGCCAGCGGGATCTTACCGCGATCCGCATTGTGCCAGTGGTTGGGCAGAAACTCGTAGAGCGGCGTGGCCGAGTCGTAGTCGGCCATCAGGATGCAGAGGTAGGCCTTTTTCTCCAGCGGGATCGACTGTGCCGAGCGATGCTGCGTGAGCGGTTGCCGCGGCGCCTGGCTGTGCAGCGATTGGTTGAAACAGTCGCTCGCAACGGTGTTCTGGTAGCAGTTGCAGGGGGAGATCAACCAGACCGTCTCCCATTCCGTCGGCACCGGCTCGTGCCGGCTCTTGTGGCCTGGCATGTTGGCGTATTTCGAGAACGCGAAGAAGCCGGTCAGTTCCGTCATGTGCTTGCCGGCGGACTGGCGAAGCGTCTCGGTCAGGATCATGCGGTAGGTCTCCAGGTCCAGACCCGGCCGCTGCGCGGCATCGTCCTGCGGTCTTTCGTCGCCCCAGGGAGAAAGGTCGAATACAAAAGCACGGTTCTTCACGGCCCAATCCCGTGTAACCACGTAGCCGAGGTCGCCGCTGGCACGGGCGGTGAAGGAATCCTCGAAGAGGCACAGCCGCTTCGACGAGCAACAGCCTTTCGCCAGGTACTCCCGGATCGCCCAGCGGTAGGCGTCGTTCTTCCTGCTGCCCGTTTCCGCACCGGTGAACAGGCCGCGGAGGTCTTTAAGAACCGGCAGCCGCCACTTTGCAAGATGGCGATCCGCAAGCTCCGGGCTGAGTACAACGGCGTCGCGAACGCCGGCAATGGTGGTGGCTACGTTGACGCTGGCGGGTACCGCGGGGTCCCAGATCACTGCACCTCGAAGCCTGGTACCGGCGAGTTTCACCAACGCGTCGATGTCCGCCAGCCGTTTCTGCTCGCGTCCGTGGAGCCAGCGGCCGTCCTTTGCGAGCAGATCCAGCCAGAATTGCGGGCGGCTATTCTGATGCGAAAGCACGTACACCTCGGGCGACTTGCGATTGATAATCCCCTGCAACGAGGCCACAGCCATCGCCTCGTCGTAAGACGCCGGAGTTCCCGTCGCCGATATCGTGTAGATATAGAGAGGCTGGCCTTCCTTCGTCGGCTTCGGACCAGCATGGGCCACCGCTGTATCCGCGCCAGTCAACGGCGTTGCCGCAAGGCCGCTGGCAAGGGGCGATATACCGGCAGCAGCGATCAAGGCCACGAGTACTGCCTGCATGAGTCGGTTTCGCATGGGTAGGGCTACCGCCAAGGATTCGCCATCATCTATCACGGCCCAATTCTGCGGCCGGTAATCGGGGCAAGGCACACTCGAAACCATGAGGAAGTCACTCTACCGGCAGGACGACAAATAAGGACCGGACGATCTGTTTCATTTGACTTTCCCTCTTTCGACACGACTCGCGTTCTTCGCGACAGGCTCCCGCTATGCTAACATGGACGCCTGCGACCTTCCAGCCGGCATGGCCGACTCCCCAGCCACGATTTAGTCCCGCCGGTGGCGATGATTTGGCGGGCAGGTCAATGCTCATCGCCGGAAAGAGATCGACGCCGGCATCTTGTAGTAATTGAAGTCCGCGGCGTGCGGCAATGTGCGACCTTCCAGTTCTCGCAGCCGGTCGTCCGCAAAGCCCGCGAACTCACACGCGATGCGGGCGTTCTCATCGACCTCGGCCGGCGTCTTGCAGCCGATGATCAAGGTGCTGACGCCCGGCAGCGACAGCACGTAGCCCATCGCCTCCGCCATCGTCAGCGTGCCGTTCCTGAGCAGGACACCTTGGGCGGTGCTCTTCATGCCGATAACGCCCATGTTGCGGCGGGCCGCTTCGGGCAGCACGGTGTCGCGGAAGGACAGGCGGTGCACATCGGCAGCGTTGAGGGCAAGCAGCACGGTGTCGAAGTCGAATTCCCGCATCGCGGCCAGCAGGATCGCAGGGTCGTGGTGGCCGGTAATGCCAAGATAACGCACGCGGCCCTCGGTCCTGGCTTGCAGGAGGGCCTTCATGGCACCGTCCCTGCCGAAGATTCGGGAAAGGTCGTCGTCGGTGCGAAGGTCGTGCAGTTGCCAGAGATCCAAGTAATCGGTCCGCAGTCGCCGCAGGCTATCGTCGAGCAGCCGAAGGGACCCATCGCAGGTGCGGTCGTGCGTCTTGGAGGCCAGGAAGATCTCTGGGCGGCGGGGACCCAAGGCCAGGCCGTAATAATCCATGCTGCTGGCGTAGGCCGGGGCAGTCTCGAAGTAGTTCACGCCCTGCTGGAGGGCACGCTGGATCAGGGCGACGGCTTCGGCTTCACGGCCATGCGTTCGCAGGGCGCCCTCGCCGCCCAAGCCGAAGATCGTGACGAGTTGGCCCGTGCGACCGAGCGGGCGACGTGGTATGGGCGTGGTTGTCAGTTTCGGGTCGGCTGAAGCCATGGTTCGAGTTCTTCATCGGGTTTGGAGCATATCGCGTAGTACGTAGTATTGCACGATAGGCACGGGCGTCAACCGGGCCCTGGGCGACGGCACATCCTGGCCCCTGATTGCTCACCGCCCGTGTAAGGAGGGCACGAGCAACGTCCTCTGATAATGGGTGGATGTCGGTCAGTAAAGCAGCCATGCTCGATTCAGCCCAAAAGCGCGGTGATCGGCGAGCTAGCCCCTCGCCAGCACCACCGCGTGACACCATCGCATGCGAGGCTCTTCCACGACCTTCAGTCCTACGCTGACTGCCAGTTCCACAGTCTTGGCGAAGTCCTTGCCAGGAACATGGATCTTGGGCTCCGCCACCAGGAAACTGCTGCTCGCCTTGAGGCACTTGCGGATTTCGCCCAGCAGCCGCCGCTGGTCAGGCACTTCATGCACCATCATCAAGGCCAGGGCAAAATCAACCTGGATTTCGACGCCCAAGCGGTCTGCCTCGCATTTATGCAGCCGAATCCGCTTTGCCACGCCGGCTGCAGTCGCTCGCCGCTGGAGGACATCGAGCATCTTCTGCTGGAGGTCGATCGCGATGACGAGTCCGTGCTCACCCACGATCTTTGCCGCCGCGATCGAAAACAGGCCCATCCCGCAGCCAATGTCCATCACGGTCATGCCGGGCAGGACATGCCATGCAAGGATTTTTCTGGGGTTGTGGACAAGGCGGCGGAGCGGATTGTCGATGAAGTACCCGCCCCACCAGGGGCAGACGTGTGGCATGGCTTTTCTCCGGCGGTCGATTCGGAAGGGATGAATTGCACCAGGTTCTCCTAGGCCGTCAGTTCGCCTCGCAGCACGGTAGGCCGGCGATTATCGCTTGAGCCATTTCGCGATGAAATCGGGAACAGCTCCCTCCCTGGCAGCCTCCGCCCACCATTCTCTTCGCGAAACAGGCACTCCGCCCACGTCGCGAACCGCCCAGCCGATCTTCGGACGGACGGCAGAAGTCTCCTTGTCCTGCGTGTAGCAGGCGAATCCGGCAAGCATCTCCATCTCGAATATCTGGTCAAAGCACAGCCAGGTCAACGGCACCTTGGAGAGGCTGGGCGGGAAGCTCTGGGTCGTCATTCCGTCGAACCGCCCAGGTTCTTCGTCAAGCCACCGGTTCCGCACTAATTCCGGCTTCGGCCTGTCGTCCCGTCCCCTGCATTGGCTGTAGTCATGGGTAACGATGTACGGGAAGAACCACCGTATCCAGCCGCCGATGTAGGGGCCGCCGCTGTTGTCGTCGAGCTTGTAGATGGACTGCCAAACGTCAGGGTCGTCGGCCCCGGCGGCATTGCGGGCGATCCGCCCCATGATCGGCAGCAGCTTGTCGGTCCACCACCTCACGTCGTAGGTCTTGCCCAGTTCCTCGGTCTTGTCGTGCAGCTTGGCCCAGTCCTCGGCAGTGCCCTCCAAAGTGACGCTAGGGATGCCGCAACGCGTGACCATGCCCAACTCGAAGTACGACTTTATCGCATCCATGAGAACCAGGTCATTCGCCGCCCGCTCGACCAGCCCCGTCGTACTGAACGGGCAGACGATGCGGTCGTGGTTTTCCTGGCCGATGAACTCGACGAGCTTGCTGCCGAACTCGTTGTAGGCCTCCGCCCAGTCGTTCTCGGGACTGCCCTTGATGAACTGGTCGCGGCGGACGACAACTTTCTTCTTGGCCTCGAACTGCACAAAGTGGTCCCGCATGACGTCGGAGTTCGCGTTGACGTGGTTGGCGAAGCCCTGGGCGACGAGCAGCCAGAACATGTCGGGGCTGAGGACCAAGGGCCGATGATCGGCATAGGCGGAATGCACCGCTGCCACGAAAGGATGATACTCGCTCGGCAAGACACGATCTCCGTAGTGCGAACACGCCTCGATCTTGGCTCCCAGCAGCATTTCGAACGCCAGTTTGCTGCTGTATTCCAGCATCGGCTCGGCGGCGACCTCGACAGGGGAAACTTCCTGCACGATCATGGCTTTCTCCCTTCTTGACACGGGTTCGGGTTTCGAGTCCCTAGTAATCTTCTCGCGGTGGCTGGTCGCGGTCAAGAGGCTGCCGGCTGGCGACTGGCGAGGAGATCTGCGGTTTGACAGGCGGTATCGCGGGTAGGATAATGACCGATGGAGACGTGCTTTGCACGCCGGGAATCGCCGCTGGAAACATGTGTAGCCGGAGTCTTTGCCATGTCGCGGTTATTTGCTCAGAAGGGACTGGCGGTGGTGGCAGTCGCCGCGCGGTTCTACGCAGGCGGTGAACACCAGCATCGACCGCAAGCTGAACTGATACCAGGGAATCTCGGTAGCGGGCGTGTCCATAATCTGCGTGGTATAGCAAGGAATCTGCGGGCTGGCAGGACACGCTTTATGGGGTAGGCCGGTTGCGTGAGTGTCCGCGGCGGTGCATAATTTGACAAGGTCGGACACCATCTCGGTTATGCAGACAACTCCGCAGGGGGACGAAGCAGATGCCACTCTTCTTTCCAGTGCTCGTCTTGGCTTTCGGCGTTTGCTTGTTCGCAGCAAGGGCAGAGGCCACCGCGTTGACTTGCAACCGTTTCGAAGACGAGGAGCTTGGCGGGGAGTTGCGTATCTGCCTGGACCTTTTCCAGGCAGGATTGCCGTATCGGCTACTCGGCTCGGACTACCTGCATGCGATTGCGGCAGATTTCTATCGTGATCGTGGTGTCCGATCAGGTTTACACGGCGACAACGATAAGGCCCTTGCCGACTTCAACCGGGCCCTCCGCCTTGACCCCAAGAGTCCCCGAACCTACCTCGACCGCGGCCAAGTGTGGATCGCAAGGCGCGACCACGACAAGGCCATCGCCGACTTGGACGAAGCCTTGCGGCTGAAGCCAGATTTCCTCGACGCCTACCACGATCGCGGCGTCGTCTGGGAAAGGAAAGGCGAGTACGACAAGGCCATCGCCGACTACGATCAAATGCTGCGGATCGATCCCCAAAACGCCAGTGCCTTCGCCGGCCGCGGAATTGCCTGGGAATTCAAAGACGAGCACGACAAGGCAATCGCGGATCTGACCCAAGCCCTGCGGCTCAATTTCAACAAGTCCGGCATTGATTCCGTTTACAACGAACTTGGCAACGCTTGGAAGGCGAAGGGCGAATACGACAAGGCAATCGATGACTATAACCAAGCCCTGCGATTCAATCCGAAGCAGGTCGTCGCCTACCGGAATCGCGGTGACGCCTGGCTCAATAAAGGCGAGTTGGAGAAGGCCCTCGCCGACTACACGCGAATCCTCGCTATCGACCCCAAGTACGTCGATGCTTACATCGGTCGGGGCTCATGCTGGCAGAGAAAAGGCAAGTACGACAAGGCCATCGCCGACTTTGATCGGGCGATTGAATTCGGTCCCACAAATGCCTCCGCCTACAACAATCGTGCCATCGTTTGGATTTGCAAAAACGAGTTCAGCAAGGCTTTTGCCGACGCCGATCGGGCCGTGTTGCTCGATCCCAAGACGCCGAGCTATTATTCTATCCGGGGGCTCGCCTTGGTGAATAAAGGAAGCTACGACAAGGGCATCGCGGACTACGAACAGGCCCTGCGGCTCAACCCGAAATCCTCCGAAGTATACTATTCGCGTGGCCTCGCTTGGCAGAAGCAAGGGAAATACGACAAGGCTCTCGCCGATCACGGGCACGCCCTGCGGCTCAACCCCAAGTACGCCGAGGCGTACTACGCCCGCGGTCTCATCTGGTGGCAGCAAAAGGAATACGACAAGGCCTTTGCCGACTACAATCAAGCCCTGCTTTTCAATCCCAAGTACGCCGAAGCGTACTATGCCCGCGGCATGGTCTGGTCCCAGCGAAAGGAATCCGATAAGGCCCTTGCCGACTACAGCGAGGCTCTAACCTTTAACGCAAATTATGCGATTGCCCTTCATGCTAGCGGTGTCATCTGGCGGCAAAAGGGGGAATACGATAAGGCGATCGCCCACGCAAATCAGGTCCTTGCCCTCTGGCCAAAGAACGCCGCTGCATACTGGAACCGCGGGGAATGCTGGCAATCCAAAGGGGATTTCGAAAAGGCCCTTTCCGACTTCAGGGAAGCGGCACGTCTTGATCCTGAGAACGCCGACGCTTGCAATGGCCTGGCTTGGCTGTACGCGACCTGCCCGAATGCGAAGTTCCGCGACGGGCAAAAGGCGGTCGAAAATGGCCGCAAGGCGTGCCAGATCAGCGGAGAAAAGGACTGGAACTGCCTGGACACGCTGGCCGCGGCCTACGCCGAGAACGGCGATTTCGAGCAGGCCAGGCGGTGGCAGGCCAAGGCCATTGAAATCGCACCGGATGGCGAGGACAAGGTGAAAATGCGGGGCCGGCTAGACCTTTACGGGCAGGGCAAGCCCTACCGGGAAGAGCCGAAAAGACACTAGGCCTCCCGCATTTGCCTGCAGCGGTGGCACCTGTCAGGTGAGCCGCCCGCTGACCGGAAAGGTTCCACCGGCTGGCAACGCGTAATCGTTCGCGGTAACATAGGCCGGACTCGGGAATTCGTTCAATTCGGAGGAAAGCCATGAACACGTTGAAGTGCTGGGCGTTGATGCTGACCGCGGGCTGTTTGCTGCCGAGCCTGGCGGCAGGTGCCGATGCTGCGAAAAAAGCCTGCGACAATGGCCTGTTCTGCCTTGAAAAGCAGGATTACGACGGGGCGATCTCGGCTTTCACCGAAACCCTGCGGCTCGATCCCAAGAACGCCGATGCCTATTACCATCGGGGTCGGGCCTACGCGTGCACAACGGACCTCGACCAGGCAATCGCCGATTTCACGGTCGCCGTTCGCATCGACGCGAAATATGCCAAGGGGTACTTGGGCCTGGGCACGGCCTACTACGCCAAGAACAATCTCGGAAGGGCCATCAGCAACTTCACTATCGCCATCGAACTCGACCCCAGCCTGGTCAAGGCGTATAACGCTCGGGGCACCGCCTATGAGCTGATGGGCGAACAGGGCGCGGCGATCGCCGACTACACGGAGGCCATTCGCTTGGCTCCCGATTTCGCCCAGGCGTACTTCAACCGGGGGCGCGCCTATGAGCAGGCGGGCGATCATGCCAAAGCCCAAGCCGATTTCGCCAAGGCAGAAAAGCTGGGACCTAAGACCGAACGAAAGTCCGCGTCGCCCACATGAAGCGGTACAAGGTATTCATCAACGGCACGAACTTCCTCGTGAAGCTCGATCGGCAGGCCAAGAAATTGGGCTTTTACACGACCCGTTTCGTTCGGGCACCCGATGCAAGAGCCG
Source organism: uncultured Planctomycetia bacterium (assembly GCA_963709175.1). GTDB lineage: Bacteria > Planctomycetota > Planctomycetia > Pirellulales > Thermoguttaceae > JANXQG01. Next base: position 283,198 of record CAVPVK010000012.1, on the reverse strand, counting down.
CCTATCGCTCCGAGCGATATCGCAGCACGCGGCCAACCAAGAGGCCGCCGAGCAGTGATCCGATGGTGGCCGTGGTCACCACTGCTGCGTAAAGCTGCCAGGAAGGCAACAAATCAGAATGCATCGCAAAGGCGAGAAAGCAGAGACATACAAGGGCCATCGCGGCCCCGATGCCGCCAGCTATGGTTCCAAGCACAAGCCCCAGCCACTTTCGTGATACAAGCCTGCCGGCGAGACCGCCGACTGCGAGGATGGTTACGCCCCAGTTTGTGCAGACACCGATTGAGCACAGCACGGCGACGTACAGGGTGAAAAGCAGCAGCGAGCGAAGGCTGAACTGGAAGGGCCGCTTCTCGGGTTCGGGCGTGCTCATGGTCCCCGTAGTATAGCACGCAGGCCGTCGCCCGTGCCCCTCTTGCCCTATTGTCCCGCTGCTTTCTGGCGGTTACTCTGATGGACGTGCAAGCCCTGCAATTCCGCCTCAAATCGGAGCAACCCCATGGACCGCAGAACCTTCATCAAAGCCTTACCCGCCCTCACCGTGCTGGCCGACGCCATGCCCGGCCTCGCCCAGGAGTCCGCCAGTTCCTCTACCTTGCAGCCGATTATCTTGCCGAAACCAGAAATGGACGGCGGCAGGTCGGTGCTGGCGTCCCTGTGGGAACGCAAGACCAATCGCAATATCAGCCCGCAGAAGCTGCCCATGCAGACCTTGTCGAACCTGCTCTGGGCGGCCTGGGGCGTGAACCGCGAAAACGGACCGTTCGGGCAGATCGGCAGGACCGCCGCCTCCGCCAGCAATTCCCAGGAAATCGACCTCTACGTAGCTTTGGCGGAAGGCGTCTACCTCTACGAGGCGGTGCCGCACCAACTCGCTCCGGTTGCTGCCGGCGACCATCGTGCCAAGGCGAGCCGTCGTGCTGGGTCCGGGGCAAAAGCTCCGGTGAACCTGATCTTCGTCGCCGACATCGCCAAGTTCGCCAAGGCCAGGCTCCAGGAACCAGGCTTGCGGGATCCCGAAATCCAGAAGTCCTACTACAACGTGGCCACCGGGCTGATCGCCGGCAACGTCTATTTGTTCGCTGCTTCACAGGGGCTGGCGGCCTGGTTCCACAACTGCAACAAGACCGCTTTGGCTGCGGAGTTGAAGCTGCGGCCCGAGCAACGCGTGCTCTACGCCCAGACGGTCGGCTATCCGGCGAAAGGCTAGAAATGCCCGATTGGGAGTGAGACGATGTTACAAAGAAACACAGTTCCCCTGACAGTCTTGCTGATCGCTCTGGCGATGCCGTCGTTCGCCGCGGACATGATCACCATTCGCCCTGCCCGAGACAACAGCATGTTGTTGAACCCCGGCAAAGGATGGGTGCAATATTATGGAACCGACAAGTACACCAGGGACTACATCAGTGTGGGATACAGGCGTTGGGCGTGGTCCGCCATTGAGCCCAAGGAGGGCAGATACCACTGGAAAGCGGTTGACGATTTCATCAGGCAGTTCCGGCAATACGGCAAGAAGGCCGCCTTCGGCGTGATGAATATCAGCACGGGAATCGGGCAGCAGTACGTGACGCCGAAATGGGTTTTCGACGCTGGTGCAGCCCCCTTGGCAGTCCCAGACCCTTCCTCGCCCACTGGTCAACACATTATTCCAAGAACGTGGGACGACCAGGTCTTCCTGCGGAAGTTCCATGCCTTTGTAAACGTCCTAGGCAGGCGATACGACGGCAACCCCGACATCGCCTTCATCGATATCCGCTCCTACGGCAACTGGGGCGAAGGACATACGGGCATGCTCAACGCTCCCGGCGTTGTTCTCACTCCGCCCGCCAATTTGAAGCAGAACTACTTACTGCCCTATTTCGAGGCGTTTCACCGCACCCAGTTGATCGTTCCGTGGGGCAACGACAACTATGGCATCGTCTACGATTGGGCCGTCGAGCAGGGAGCCGGCATGCGTCGTGACGGCATTCTCAGCAAGTGGTCCAAAGACGGCTCGGAATGTCTGCGTGCTCACGGCCGGCATCCATCCGTGTTCGAGTACTGCGATGACTATGCGGACATGAAGAAGGGCGGCTGGTGGAAACCGGACATGCTGCGAGACGTCTACGTCAAGGGCGGTAAACCGAGTTACCTGCAATGGGACCCGCGGATTTTTGAGGAGAACCGCGACTTTTGCCTAAGTCTCGGCAATTACGTCGGTTATCATTTCGTCCTGCAGAAAGTAGTCGTGCCGAAACGGCTTCGGCACGACGAGCCGTTATCCGTGCAGTGGCAGTGGCTGAACGACGGTGTAGCCTATCTTTACGAACCCTGCCACGTAGCCATCGCCTTGCTGGATGCCAAGAATAAGGTCGTGCAAAGAAAGTGGATCGCCGGGAGCAATCCGAGGGCGTGGGAGCCTGGCAATGTCCAGTTGGAAGCCTTTGCCGTGCAATTCGCATCGTTGCCGGTGGGAACCTACAAGCTGGCGGTAGGGCTCTTTCGCAGTCAAAGTGACGATCAGCCTGCTTACCGGCTTGGCATCCAAGGCAGCACTGGCGAGGGCTGGTATGTCCTTTGCGATAAGCTGGAGTGCCTGTGAGGCAGGGCTGCCTGCCGACCGTTGTGCCAGGGGCTCGTAACGAGTTCGAACGCCTTGCTGCGACGCAAGCCCGAAATCAAGACTTTGATCTTGTGATCAAAATGCTGCCTGCGATCAGACCCTCGTGCCGCCCGATTGCCAACGGCCTCGTCCTGGGCGTATACTGGCGGAGAATCCCAACCGCAGCCTGTTGACAGCCATGCCTAATCGGCAACATTTTGTCGTGACCTACGCCGAGCGAGCTTCCAGCATCGCTTGCGACAAGCTCGGTGCTCGCCGCCGTAACCCCGAAGAAGTCCCACGCACGCACTTTGACGATCTTGCAGTCGCCCGAGCCCATTGCCGGCAAGTCGCGACGCGTATGCCCACGCTCGAATGCTGGATCGAACTGCCGACCGGAGAGAAGATCGGTCCGATAACCGCCGACCAGCAGCCGCATAACGACCCGGATGGCGAGGCAGGCAGGAGCACCATCTTGGGGTCGGTCGCCTGCCTTTTGCGAGACTTTATGCAGCAGTATTGGGTCAACTTGCTGGCCGTCGGTCTGTTCGTATGTGCCGCCGTGCGGTACTGCCGCTTGAACGACGCGTTTGACATAAACCGTCACCTGGAGTGGATCGCCTTGGCCTTCGGCGGGCTGGTCATGTTCATCGCCAGCGAGGAGTTCTCGGAATGGTCGGGTCGCTACGGGGTCAGCCGGCAGCACTGGCTTATGACGCTCGCCTGGTACATTCGCCTGCTCGGCGGCACCGTGCTGGTCTACTTCACGATCGCGTTATTTCGCGTCTGAGCGGGCCACCGGCGTCAACTTTTCGTCGCCAACTTCTTCTGGATCGTCCGTAGCGACCACGGCTGCTGCGGCAGCTTGAAGCCGGCCTGCCAGTGCCAGAGCATGCTGGACTCGTTGCCAACCAGGAACCCGCTGACGAGCGTGCTATGGCCACGTTGCAGCAGTGCCTGAACCGCGGCGTCCCGTAGTGCCGTTCCGATGCCCTGGCGTGTTTCCCAACCAGGCCTTCGGCACACGGCCTGAGTTTGGCCGGAAGCGGCATGCCGGTGAAGCCTGGCTGGCGAGGACCAGGTTGTCTGCTCGTGGGAAAGCCGGGGCCGTGGCGGCGGTTGCCTCAGCGACGTCCAGTTCGAGATGAAGACGCCTGCTGCGGTCAAGGTGCCGCCCCTTGACAGGCCACTAGCCGATGGCAGACCGTTCGGAGCAATCTACGCTCGCCCATTGAGGCTCTTTGGGCAAGCCCCGGGGACGTGGTATCGGCCATCGCGATGATGTAAAATCAAGTGTAGCTCGATGCCAATAGCCCCGGTCGCGGCAAGAAGCTATACCGACAGTGTAATCCGTAACCCGACCCTCTTTGTGAACGTACTTTCGCTGCCGGAACATGCTTCGTCTTCTAATCGACTTCTTCTGGGGGTGCCTTGGCAATCCTTCCAATCTGAATGCCCAAGCTGCTGCGGACGACTTGTATCGCGGCAATTGTTGGTATGAAATGGGTGACTACGACAAGGCTATTGGCGACTACAACCGGGCCTTGGCCCTGGTTCCCAATTGCACCGATGCCTTAATCAATCGCGGCCTTGCGTGGAAGATGAAGGGCAATTTCGACAAGGCCATTGCCGACTACGATCAAGCTCTGGCTCTCAATCCAAAGTCGGCCCAAGCCTTTATCAATCGCGGAAATGCTTGGACGGATAAGGGCGACTACGACAAGGCTATTGCCGATTTCGACCAAGCCCTGGCTATCAACCCCAAGTATGCCAAAGCCTATAGCAATCGCGGAAATGTTTGGATTAAAAAGGGCGAATACGATGTGTGCTTTCGGCGAGCGTGTGTGAGTTGTGTTGCGCTGCGTGGTATGGTTGATTGTCGGTTCACGGTGTTGTGGAGGGCGGTCAATGAATGCCAGAAAGACACGCGCACTGCCAGTATCTCTGGAGAATGTCCAGCGGCGGTTTACGGAGTGGCGAAGAACACATAGAGCCCGCTCGCCCCTGGCGAGTTCGCTCTGGGTGGCAGCAGTAAAGATGGCCGGCAAGTACGGGCTGAACTGCACGGCGCGGGCACTGCGAGTGGACTATTACTCGCTCAAGAAACGGATGGAGCAGCGATCCACTCCCGCGCGAAGAAGAGACAGATCGGGGCCAACAGCCACATTTGTGGAACTGCCTCCGCCTCTGCCAGCTGGCACGTGCGACTGCATCCTGGAGATGGAGGACGTGAGGGGAGTCACCATGCGGCTGCAGATGAAGACCATGGCGCCGCCCGATCTGGCCGTGCTCTGCCGCAGCTTCCGCACCTCGACCTCATGATCCAGATCACGCCACAAATGCGGATTCTGGTGGCTGTCGAACCGAGCGACTTTCGCCGCGGCATCGATGGCCTGGCCCGCGTCTGCAAGGAGGTTCTCCAGCGCGATCCGTTCAGCGGCTGCATGTTCGTGTTCCGCAACCGGCCGGCCACGGCCTTGAAGATCCTGGTCTATGACGGCCAAGGCTTTTGGCTTTGCCACAAACGCTTGTCCAAAGGGAAGTTCGCCTGGTGGCCGCGCAAGGGCGCAGCGGCACGGACCCTGGCGGCCCACGAACTGCAGGTCCTCTTGGCGGCCGGGAACCCGGAAGCCACGCGTGCGGCGCCCGTCTGGCGATCGGTCGGATACCCGGCACAGCCGGGGGCGGCGTAACGGGGCGCCGGCAGAGCATGCCGACGTTTGCCTGGCGGACGTGGTTGGGGCTGTATTCCTGGCAAACCTAAGCAAATTGATCTTCCTGATTTCTGCGGATCTGGGTATGGTCTGTTCATAGGAATCGGGCGGTGGCGGGAAAGTCGCCGCCGCTTTCACCAGTAGGCCGCGGGGGGATTTTGCCGGGCGTCGTGGAACGCTGTCATGGTCCTCGCCAATTCGACCGTTATCGAGCTGGACATGGGCAAGCTGGAAGACCTTCTGAAACGCATCGACGCCCAGGATCTCCATGCGGAAGACTACGGCACGCTCCACTCCGTGATCGAGTCCTATGTGGGTCTGTTCTTTGCCGTGGGCGACAAGAATACGACCATCGCGCGGTTGCGGAAAATGCTCTTCGGGATGAAGACCGAGAAGACCGCGAAAGTGGTCGGGCAGCGCCGAGCAGAGAGCGCGCCAGGTCCAGCGATTGCGGCGTCGCCTGCGAGCGACGCTTCCCCGTCGCAAGGCATGTCGCCGGCCAGCGCGACGTCGGCCGCCGCTCCCGAGCTCAAGATCGATTCCCAAGCGACAGAGCCCGTTCGAGCCAAGGGTCACGGCCACAACGGAGCCGATGCCTACACCGCCGCGGAAAAGATCGAGGTCCCCCACTCGTCGTTCCAGCCGGGCGATCCCTGCCCACAGTGCGCAGGAGGGCACGCTCTACGACACCGGTCGCCCCGGCGTGGTGATGCGACTGGTGGGCCAGCCGCCGGTGGGCGGCAAGGTGTATTATCTGCAGAAGCTGCGCTGCGGCCTGTGCGGCGTGGTCATCACCGCAGATCTGCCAGCAGGGGTGGATGCCGAGGGAAAGCGCGACGCCACGGTGGGGAGCATGATCGCTCTGCTGAAATACGGGATGGGCATGCCTTTCAACCGCAACGAAACGTTCCAGCAGGACGTCGGCGTTCCCCTGCCCGCCGCGACGCAATGGGACATTGTTGCGGCCCAGGCCGAGCACGCCGAGCCGGTCCTCGATGAGATGGCTCGACAGGCGGCCCAAGGTGACGTGGTCTACAACGACGATACCACGGTCAGGATCCTGGCGATGATGGGCCGGCAGGCGCCGGCTGCGAGCGCCCCGGAGGCCGCCGGCGCGGCATGCCCCGTGGCGAAGCCATTGTCGGGCGACGCTTCTGAGGACGACCTGGCCGAGGGGACGGGCAGCGAGCCGCCGTCGCCCGCGAAGGAAGCGGCCGCCCGCAAGGGGATGTTCACGACGGGCATCGTTTCGGAAACCCGGGATGGAAATAAGATTGTCCTGTTTCTGAGCGGGCGGCAGCACGCCGGCGAGAATTTGGCGGATGTGCTGGCCCGCCGCGCGGCAGAGCTTGGCTCGCCGATTCAGATGTGCGATGCTCTGGCGCGAATCTGCCCGGGGAGTTGAAGACGATTCTGGCCAACTGCTTGGCCCACGGGCGGCGGAAGTTCGTCGACGTGGCGGACCGTTTTCCCGAGGAGTGCCGCCGTGTGTTGGAGTCGCTTGCGGCGGTTTATCGCAACGATACGATCGCCAAAGAGCGGAATATGTCGCCCCAGGAACGGCTGATCTTCCATCAGGCCCAAAGCGGCCCGGTCATGGAGGAACTCCATGCCTGGCTGGGCCGACAATTCGATGAGCGGCGTGTGGAACCCAATTCCGCGCTGGGTGCTAGCATTGCCTACATGCTTCGGCACTGGGAGCCGCTGACGCTCTTCCTGCGCGTGGCCGGAGCACCGCTGGACAACAACATCTGCGAACGCGCTTTGAAGATGGCGATCCGGCATCGCAAAAACTCCCTGTTCTACAAGACTCCGCGTGGCGCCCACGTGGGAGATATCTTCATGAGCCTGATCCACACCTGCAGGCTCTGCGAGGCAAATCCCCTTGACTACCTCACCGAGTTGGAACGCCACTCGCAACAAGCCGCCGAGAATCCGGGGAACTGGATGCCTTGGAACTTCCGGCAGACCCTGGCCGCCGCGGGTTCTTCCGCGACTACCCCTTGATCATCGGCCACTATCCGCCCTCGCGATTGCCGCGGCGAAAAAGCTTTTCACAGCCACCGGAAAGACACAATACGATAGAGCGATTGCCGACTTCGACCAAGCTCTGGCCATCAATCCGAAGTATGCCGATGCCTATATCAATCGCGGAAATGCTCAATTTGACAAGCACGACTACGACAAGGCCATTGCCGACTACGACCAAGCTCTGGCTATCAACCCCAGTGACTTCCACGCCTACAGTAATCGTGGAAATGCGTCGTTGCAAAAGCGTGACTACGACAAGGCCATTGCCGACTGCGACCAAGCCCTGGCCATCGATCCAAAGTATGCCGATGCCTACTACAATCGCGGAAGTGCTTGGCACGGCAAGGGCGATTACGACAAGGCCATTGACAGCTATAGCCAAGCCCTGGCTATCAATTCCAGATACGCTTACGCCTACTTCGGTCGCGGGAATGCTTGGTTCGGGAAGGGCAATCATGACAAGGCCATTGCCGACTACAACCGAGCATTGGCTCTCAATCGCAAGGATGCCAGCGGCTACCTCAATCGTGGTGCGGCTTTGATGAATAAGGGCGATTTTGCCAACGCCATTTCCGACTACAGCCGAGCCTTGATTATCAATCCCGAGTATGTCGATGCCTATAATAACCTCGCTTGGCTGCTCGCAACCTGCCCCGGCGACAAATACCGCGATGGAAAAAGGGCGGTTGAGAATGCCAGCAAGGCTTGCCAACTGGACGATGGCAAGCATTGGTATTGTCTTGGCACGCTTGCTGCGGCGTACGCTGAAAGCGGTGATTTCGAGAAGGCCAAGGAATGGCAGGCGAAATCCATCGAATTGGCGAAGGCCGACAAGTCAGCAACGGACGAGGATAAGGCCGAAGCGCATTCCCGCCTGGAACTCTACAAGCAGGGAAAGCCGTACCGCGAAGAGTTGAAGAAGTAGGGGAAAGGCTGGAAAATGTGCGCCAGCATGGTCCCCACGAGCCCCAGCCACCGGTGCCGGCTTGGCCGTGGCTGCCGGTTGCCCGCATGCCTTGCGGGGCGTAACCTGGCTTTCAGCCGCCAGTCGCGGAAGTAATCATGAGCATTTCCTGAATCCACCGACGCGATTATATAGTCACGTTCGACGCCTTCGATGCTTGTTCAACGGTTTGAGATTCGAGACCTGGACCGGCGATTTCGGCTCGCAGCTTGGCTACGAGTCAATGCGAACTTCGCCGCCGATGCGTGCTGCGAGCAGCGTCATCAGCCAGGCCTTTCGCCGCGTCACTTTTCGCGGGGTTGCGAGATCGGCTGCGGCATTACCAATGAACAGTTGCAGAAAGTCGCTGGCTTCCGGGCTTTCGGGTAGCAAAGTAATCGTAACCTCGACGACCTCGAAGTCCGAGCTTTCAGCCAAGCTCTTGTAAAGCTCGGCGAGATAGCCGGGCGGCGGATCCTCGATTACGCGATCTGGGATGATGAAAGACAAGGCGTCGCAGGCAAGCAATTCGAACTGCCCGATGGCTGCGTCGGCGTGGCGCATGCCGCGCTTCAAATCGATCGGTAACGCCTGAGAAGCAAGATCCTGGACATCGCCTTTCGAGAGACTGGCTGCCCGGCAAACCGCGTTGAGCACACGCCAATCCTGCGTCGGCGGCCAAGCGACGAGAACCAGCGTAAACGCGTAGGTGTCGGGCAGGGCGAGCTTGTCAGGAAACTCTGCTTCTAGCAGGGCCCGAGCTTCCGTTGTCAACCAACTAATCATGGCGGACCTTCCGCGATCTTGGGCAACGACACCAATTATATGCGAGACGATTGCTGCCTACCAGTACGCTCACCACTTGCTTGCCTGGCTTGCGGGGCGTAGACTGGCTTTGATGACACGGCTTCCAGCCCCAAAACGTCTCGTGGCGCGATCCGCCCGCAACGCCGAGTTCTTTCGCTCGGAACGACCCTGGGCCGCGATCCAAATCAGTGCCCGCGATGACTTCCCCGTGCTCGATGCGGAGAACCGCGTCGGGTTGCTGCGGCTGGTGTTCGAGGATATCGAGGACCCCGACACGCCTACGTCGTTCACGACCGCCCTTGCTGCTGAAATCCTCGCTTTCGTCGAACAAATGTGGAACCAGGTGGACGTGTTCCTCGTGCACTGCGAGGCAGGGTTGTCGCGGTCACCGGCAGTTGCAGCGGCGTTGTCGAGGATCTACTACGACCATGACGGCGGCTGGTTCGAGTCGATCTTCCCGAACCGCTTGGTTTACCGGTTGCTCGTTGAGACGCACGCCAGCATGTTGGAACGCGGAGATCGCTGAAAGGCGTTAGCGAATGAACGAGAATTTCTCGCCCGACGCTGCCAAGGCATGGCTGCCGTTCCTTCGGGAACAGGCTTTGACGGAAACCGAGTTCTGGCTGCTGGACGAGACCTACATGACGATCGCCATGCCGCCGGCCCGGCTAGTCAACTGGTGCCTCAAAGAGAACGACGGATCAATTGACGAGCCACGGAGTGCGGTTGAGCAGGCATTGCGTTCCCTGATTGATCGCGGCCTCCTGCTTGAAATCGACGAACAAGTCCTGGGTGCAATTCGACTGCTACTCGACCGATCGCGGATTGTGCCGGCGGACTGGTTACCGACAATCGGTAGCGTCGATTTGAGTCTCCGTGGAGCGGCCGTGATGAAGCGATGGCGGGAACTAGTGTTCGGTCATGTCCCTAGCGGCGTCGCGACTCGAACGGTGCGAGGCGGGCCGCAGGAGGTTGTATTTGCTACGGACGAAGAGGCAATCTCCGATTTCATCGAAGTCGTTAAGACCGAGGACAACTTCCTTCACGCGGGAGCGATCACTCCCTGCGGCCCCTGGTGCGGTCGGTGGTGGGACGTCCATCCTTGCGGATTCGCTTGCCAAATAACGATGCGGGATACCGGAAACGACCTGTGAGGCAGGGCTGTCTGCCGACCGTTGTGCAAGGGGCTCGTAAAGACGTCGAACGCCTTGCTGCGACGCAAGCCCGACGTCACGACTTTGATCTTGTGATCAAAATGTTTGCCTGCGATCAGGCCCTCGTGCCGCCCGATTGCCAACGGCCTCGTCTTGGCCGTATACTGGCGGAAAGAGACGTGATTGGCGACAGAGCTTCGCCGGCACGTCGCAGGGAGCCTGTGCCATGCCGGAACCGCAGGAATTGCCGCCGCAGTTTTCGCTCCGCAGGCCTTCTTCGCGAACAAATTCAGCTTTGGACCGTGCCCGACGGAAAGAAGACGATTACCCTCGCCGGGCATTCGCCGTGTGGCGTCGATGCGTTCACATTCAGTCCGACCGGCAAGACGATAATCTCGCTCGGTTTGGGCGACGAGAAAATCAAGATCTGGGATTTGGCGACCGGCAAGGTCAACATGACGATTGACGTGCAATTCGACGATTTCAATCTGGGGGGTTCTGCTTTCAGTTCCAATGGGAAGCTACTGGCCTTGCGGTGTCGCCACGACAAAGTCAGGGTTTTCGACGTGATGCCTTATTAGGTGCGGCAAAGCAATAGCCCATGACCACCGAAACCCAGCCTGCGACTTTGACGCCCGATCGCCGCCGCTTCCAGTACAGCCTTGCCGGCCTCTTTGGCTTGACGACGTTCGTTGCAGTAGTGCTCTCGCTGCTGAGATCGCTCTACGTCACAGGCTGGCTTGACCTAGTCGGCTTGGTGATACTGGCTGTGAGCGTTGGGAGTCTTTACGTCGTTTGCATCGCGTGGGCTGTCGGTGACGCTCAGAAACGAGGACAGTCTGGTGCTTTAGTCGTCGGGTTCTTTGCATCGTTGGGGCCCTTTGCAGCGGTTCTTTGGCTCCTGGTACGCCCGCTATTCAAGCCTGTGATTCGATCAGCCATGGATCGCGGTCATCCCGACGACACCTTGGCCGCCGCCTTCCAACTCGACATGGCCGGCGATTGGGATGCGGCAGCCGCCCTCTACGGCGAGGTCGCGAAACGCTGGCCGGAGCATGAGCCGTACGTCCGGGGCCGCATCGCGGAGATTGAGGAGAAGCGGAGGCGAGTAGTCCAGCCATGACCACGTCCGAAAGCCGGCCCGATCCACCGCAGCCTGAACCCCGTCCCTTCCAGTTCGGCCTGCGATCCTTGCTAGTCTTGACGACGATCGTTGCCGTGGTGCTCTCGCTGCTCAGGTGGCTTCACGTGACGTACGGGCTTGACCCGCTCGGCGTGGAGATACTTGCGATCGTCGGGACGATTCACGTCGTTTGTGCCTTCTGGGCCATCAATGACGCCCTGAAACGAGGGAAGTCCACGCTCCTGGTCGTGACATTGTTCACGTTTCTTGGCCCATTCGGAGTGCTTCCTTGGCTGCTCTTGCGGCCGCCGATCAAAGCTGCTCGCTCGCCCATCCGATCGCGGCGATGGCACCGATGAGTTGCACTCGGCACGGCGGCAGGCACGGCGGCCAGGAGGCGGGCTTCGTGTGCAACGAGTGCCGGGATGCTATCATGGGTCTGCAGCCGAGCCAAGTTAGCAGTGAAATCACGATCTATCGCTGAACGAGGAACCGAATTATGTCGCGAACCCGCATCCATCGCATCCTGGACGAGGGCGGCACGCTGGCCTTCGCCGGCGTCTACGACACGCTCTCCGCAAAGCTCGCCGAGCAGGTCGGCTTCCCCATGGCCTTCGTCTCGGGCTACTCCGTGGCTGCCACCGCCATCGGCGAGCCCGATATGGGCCTGCTCACGCAGACCGAGATCACCGATCGAGCCCGTCGGATCTGCATGAGCGTGGGCATTCCGATCATCGTCGACGCCGACACGGGCTACGGCAACCCTTTGAACGTCCATCGCACCGTGCAAGAACTGATCGCAGCCGGCGCCGCCGGCTGCTTCCTCGAAGACCAGCTCTGGCCCAAGAAATGCGGGCACATGCAAGGCAAGCGAGTCATCGAACGTGATGAATACGTGCAGAAAATCCGTGCCGCCGTGGAGGCGCGGGGCGACCGCGATTTCTTCATCGTCGCCCGCACGGATGCCTTGGCGGTCGTGGGCATGGAGGAAGCAGTAGACCGGATCTTGGCTGCCCGCCAGGCCGGTGCTGACGCCAGCTTCATCGAAGCCCCCAGCTCCGTAGAACAGCTTGCCGATATCGGCCGCCGCGTACCCAAGCCGATAGTGGCCAACATGATCGAGGGCGGCAAGACGCCGGTCCTTCCGCGCGAGCAGCTTGCGGCGATGGGCTTCCAGTTGATCCTCTATCCGCTGGCCGGGTTATTCGCTGCTGCCAGGGCGATCCGCACGGTTTACGAGCAAGTCTATCGTGACGGCACGACGAGCCCGTCCTCGCAGATGACCTTCGCCGAGTTCAACGAGCTGATCGGCGTCGCGGAGAAGTATGCCCTGGCCGAGCGGTTTGGTGCGTAATAAGCGATTGGTGTTGGCTGCCGGCCGCAAACCAACACGGCAAACCTACGACTGGCCCACACGACCCCAGCCCCCGGTGCCGGCCAGGCCGCGGCTGCCGGTTGCCAGCGTGCCTTGGAGTGCGTAGACTGGATTCAGGAAGGACCGGATCATGGGCAGCTTCACGCCGTCCGAACCCCAACCCGCCACACCGGAACTCGACCGCAACCGGTTTCAGTTCAGTCTCAGGGAACTGCTGGTCGTGATGATGATCCTTGCGATCCTGCTGGCCCTTCTACTGCCGCTCTTCAATGCAACGCGTGAGGCGGCACGAAGAGCCGAGTGCCTTAACAAGACCATGCAGATCGGGCTGGCCTTCCAGAACTACGCCAGTACCTTTAACAATCGATTCCCGCCATCGGCATCCGTTACCAAGGCCGCCGACGGCAAGCAGACCGTTGGCGGCTGGAGCCATCTGGTCCGGCTACTGCCGTTCATGGAGTACGACGCCTTCTATAAGACCTTGCCCTCCAATGGCGACCCGGAGGATACTTCAAACCGGGCGATCGTTACGGCCATGAACACCCAGCTCCGTGAATTCGTCTGCCCAAGCGGCCCTCGTCGGAACGCGTCCAGTTCTCAACCGACCCCGGGCATCACGAATTACAAGGCCGTGGGTGCCACCACCCGCGGCAGCCTTATCATGGTGGTAAACCCGCTGGCAACGCCGCCGTATGGCACGATGTCGCCGATCCCTGGCACGGTGCCGCTGCATCCCGATGGTGCGATATTTCCGGGCACGGGCACATCGGCTGCCGATATTCAAGATGGCCTTTCGCATACGATCTTTATCATCGAAACGATCGACGAGGCGGCCAGCCGCTGGACGGTAGGCAAGGAGGCCACTCTGGTTGGCATGCCGCAAAGCAGCTCGCCAACGGGCACCACGCCGCAAGCCCCGTATAACTACTTCGTCCAGCCCGGTTTCGACAACAGGTGGGGGCCGGAATCTGCCGTTGCGAAAGCCGGCCTGCGAACATTTCTCGCCTATGATTTCCGTCCAACGGGTGCGGACGCCGGCAAATACGAAGATCCTGGCTTCGGGCCGACGCCGGCGGCATATGGTCCGTCATCGACGCATCCCGGAGTCGTGGTCTGCGGCATGGGCGACGGCTCGGTCCAGGCGTTATCCAAGCAAGTCGACGCGGCGAACTTGTTCTTCTTTATCACGAAGAACAACAACGATCCCTTTTATATCCAGTGATCCGCACGTTGCCAAAGGCCGTGGCGTGGCGTTATACTACCGATAGCGGCGAGTAATCTGGCGTCCAGTAGAAAGCCATGGTCTTGGACTGGTGCAGTTATGGTCGGCTTCTGCGAGCATGTCGAAGGGAAAAGGTCCTTTTGCTGACCGCAAATGTCGCGACGCTCGGTAAGCTGTACAAGTCCATTCCGTTCGATACTCTGATTATTCCATGCATTGCGTACTTCTTGGCCTGGATCGTACCTGGGGCAAGTTTCGCCGCCGACTTTTGGCCACGACGCACAGGCGTATTGCTCGGCGGCACCATCGCGGCACTTGTTGGCGGATTGCTCTTGCTTTGGTTAATGCAACCGATTCCGCGAGAGTAGCCTTCGGGCGTCGCCAGCACGCCCTTGCGGCAGGACCGCTCGCCTCGCACGCCGCCCGCTTGTGCAGCCCGGCCCCGCGCCGGATAATTGCAGATGTCTCGACGCTGATCCCGGTGGCAAGGTGGCCTCTCGGCCGGCGTGGTATTCAAGATCGCACCAGGAGTTCGCAACGTGAACGAGCAAATCGAACGCTGCAAGAACTGCCGATTCTGGCAACTGCTGCGAGACGAACGTGGCATTTGCCGTCGGAATTCACCGCTGCCGAGAGACCAGGAAATGGGCGAAGATGGCCGTTCCGTCGTCTATCGAGTATCTTGGCCTGAGACGCACGAGGCGGATTGGTGCGGCGAGTTCCAGCCCAAGCCCTGATCCGCCCGCCCAGTTCCCCCTTGGAGTCCGCCGCCCGCTTGTGCAGCCCGCTATGAAGGACATTGAGAAGGAGAGCAAAGCCAAGATCCGCAGAGCCATTTCGCCGCCCCGCCGATGGCTCCCACGCCTTGCCCCGCTAGTGAAAGCGAAGGTCGGGCCTGGCCGGCGTCGGAGAAGACGGTCGCGGGCACCCTGACCGTTGGCTGGGCATGAATTCGGTTGGCAGCGAGAAAAGCAGTATGAGTGCCGTGCGAAAAGCGAAGATCATTCTGCTTAGCACCGTCGCCGCAATCGCCTACGGTATCCTGCACGATCAGATCACAGCCCGCCTCTGCATCGAATACTTCACGATTGGTCATCCGCCCCTGTTTCATACGACCTCGCCGACGGTCCTTGCAATCTGCTGGGGCATTGCCGCAACGGTCGGCGTCGGCGCCCTGATAGGCGTTATCCTTGCACTGGTCTCCCAGTCGGAAGGTCTGCCTCCCGTTCCAATTCCCCATCTTTTCATGTCGATTCTGGGGCTTCTCGCCGTCATGGCGATTTCCGCATCGCTGGCTGGCGTTGTCGGGATCGAGCTTTCGCGGCGGTCGATCATCTGCCTTCCGGCCAGTCTTGCAGAACTGGTTCCGCCCGGCCAGCACCACCGATTCCTGGCCGCTTGGTTCATGCACGGAGCAAGCTACCTTGTCGGTCTAGCGGGGAGTGCGTTCGTGATCTTGCGGATTTGGTGGGCAAGAGGCAGACCCCACGTCCTCTCGCTTCTGCCAAACACCAGGGGAGGGGTCATCCGAGTTATGATCTTGGCTGCGATTGCCGCGCTGGTTGTTTGGCTCCGCTTCGCCAGGTCCTGAGCAGACCCGCCCGCTTGTCCATCCCCGCCTCGCGACGGATAATTGCAGGTGGCCGGGCGCCGTGACAAGGCGGCGTCCGGCAACCACCGCCAGAACCGCCGGATTCGGGCATGAAAGTTCGCACAAGCCATACGTTTGACGCTTCCCCACAGCCCATTTGGCCGCTGCTCTGCGATTCGGAAATGGAATTGTCACCGCCCCTTTTCTTCTTGCTCGGAATACCGCGGCCCAGATTATGCCGCCTCCCATCGGGCGTCGGTGGTGTCGGCGAGGCCCGAGAGTGCGTTTCCGACAGAGGCAGCATCAAGCAGCGAATCCTTGAATGGGAGGAGCCGCGACGGCTATGCTTTGAGATGGTCGACACCGACATTTCTTTCCGCAGGTTCGTTCGCGGTGTAGTCGATTCATTTGACCTTGAAGGAATTTCAACCGACAGAACGCGGGTGACGCGGACGACGGAGATCGTCTTCGTCGGACGGTTTCAGGCGGTAAAAGCGATTGCTGTTTCCTTGGGCTTGAAGATAGTGCATCGTTACGTTTTCAAAAACTGGGATCTGCTTGTGCGGAATACTGGAACTTCTCCCTCCGGCTGATACCATCGGGCACGCCCTGGGCTGTTCGGGCGGGCGTCGTGGAGTAGTATAGGGGCGGAACGACGCCGGTTGGCGTCGGGCATGGCGTCTGGTGATCGAAGGATGCCGAGAAACGCCGGCATGTCCAAAGCAAGGGCGACGCCGACAGCCCATCGCAGAACCCGCTTGTGCCCCACGACTGCGTATCGGCATTCGCCATGGCCAAGCTCCTCACCGAGAACCAATTCGACCGCTACCTCGCCGTCGCTCCTGAAGGGCACGTCTACGGGTTCTTCCTCGAATGGCTTGGGGCACGCGTGCTGTCGGTCTTTGTCGATTACCCGCCGTGGCAACTGGAGACTCGCGACGACCTCGCCGTAATCCGAGGTGGCCGAGTCCCGATCCTGGAAGACGACATAATCAGCGGCGTCACGCTGCAACTGGTCATCCGGGACCTCTTGCAATACCAACCGCGTTCGTTATCGTTGTACGGGGGCCGTGCCAAGGAAGACCAGCAGCTCGGCAACCTGCCGCCGGAAATCGAGGCCGTCTATCTGGCGGAAAATTGTCTCGACCCCGCATTGCGGGCGGACCACGAATCCAGTTTCCTCAAGGTTTTCGCGAAAAGGGGCATAACCGACATGGCCCGTACATCACATCCCAGCTCGCCCGCTGAAAAGGGCCGCCCATGAAACTCGGGCTGCTTGCCGATATCCACGAGCGCAACGACGATCTACGCCTGGCCCTCGAAGTGTTCCGAGGCCAGCGTGTCGAGCAGATCGTCATGCTCGGGGACGTTTTCGAGTTGGGCGGCCGCATCGATGAGGCCTGCCAGTTATTGCAGGAAGCTGGAGCGATCGGCGTCTGGGGCAATCACGAGTTTGGGCTCTGCCACGATGTTGACGGAGGCGTCCGGGAGAGGTATTCCAGGCCGGTGGTCGATTTCATGGCAAGCCTTCAGGCACGCCTGGAGATCGACGGCTGCCTGTTCACCCACGTGGAGCCCTGGCTCGATCCCTACGACATCGCTGATCTGTGGAACTTCGAGGGGTGGCCCCACACGACCGAGAGACTTGCCAAGAGCTTCGCCGCGGTAGAAAACCGCATCATGTTCATGGGCCACATTCACCGGTATTTCGCCGCCACGCCGGCGGGATTGCTGGACTGGCAGGGTGAAAAGGCCGTTCAGCTTGATACGCAAACTCGATACCTGATCGGACTGGCCGCGGTGTGCGACGGTAAGTTCGCGATCTTCGATACCGTGGCAAGCCAGTTGACGCCGTTGTGCAGCCGCTAGCCACAAGGCGAAACAGCACCGCAAACCACCCACAATTTCATCTTATCATCAGAATCTGCTTGCTCGCCGTGGCACGCCGCCCATTGACAATAGGCCAAGCCAGTTTTGAAATCGAGGGCCCGACCGTTGCCCACAGCGTCTGTCAACGTCGGCCTGTTGAGGGAGTCGCAGATCCTTCTGGGCGTTCAGGGGAGCGAGTCGGCATAGATCGCTGCTTGTCTTTCCATTGCTCTGGGGTCATTGGGCAATACGACGTAACGAAGCGAAGGTTGAGATGGACTTCCAGGCCCTCATCCCACGATCTCCGGGCAGAACTATTCTGGATACCCGTGCCAACAAGGAACAGCTCGCTACCGCTCACAGTCACTAACTTCACATGCTCGAGCATGAATACTTCGTTCTTCGTCTCGCCCGCCATGCTGACTCGCACGATTTTTCCCGCGAACGGGTTGTCCGTGTTGTTCGCACTCGGCTCGGCTGCCCTCGCCACAATGCACGACCCGATCACCAACCCAGCAACTGCCAGTGGAAGCCATTGCCTGTTCATAAACTCCTCCTCGACTGAAAGAACTGACAAAGGAAAGAACACGCCGTAATTGTATGCAAGGCCGCGGGGTTTGCAACGCTGTACGCCAAGGGCATCCGCCCCAATCCCACAAAACGCGCCCGCCAGCACCGCCGCCTTGTTTCCCGGCTTCTTCGCCGAATAGCCCAGCGGGGGCATCGGAGGGCCTTGCGGGGCCTGGGAATGCGGGCTAGGCGGGATAATTGCCGGCGTCGTGGGTAGGGCGTTATACTGTGGGCAGCGGCAATAAGCTTGATGTCCATTAGAACGCCAGGCGTCGAGCGGATACACTCGATTCGGTTCGACTTCATTCAGGCCATGAGCGACAGCTTCGAGCATAGTCAGCCTACTGGGTCCAGCGGGAGGCAGTGGGCAAACGGTAGTATTATTGAGTGGGAGATCAATCTTCCGGCTGTCCTGGTCAAGAGGAATCGAGACAATGGACAAGTCGAACCTGTATAAATCACCAAAGGCAAATGCGGCGGCGCCAGACGCGGGCGTGAGTTCGAAACGAGTTGCCTCTTACGCGGACAAGCTAGCAGAGAAAGAAGAGAGGTGGCAAACCGAGGCTGGTGCCTTGACAGGCCGTCGTCGGTTGTGGCTTCGTTTCCTCACGGGGCTGGTATACACGGCGTTCATCGCGAACTTCTTCAGTCTCGGCACGGACAGCACTTTTTTCTTTGCCTTCGTGGCGGTTCTCGGCATCTTCGTAATCTACAGCGGCCTGGGGATATGGTGGTTGACACTCTGGGCGAAGCAGAAAGATGCCCGACCGGGGCAATTTGGCATCGGCTCTCTGCTCTTGGTCACCGTCTGGGTTGCAATATTCCTCAACACCGTTCGATGGATTGTGGTTCGGGCTTCCGAGCAATCGCATGAGGCCTTCGGCGTAGACGCATTCTGTAAAGTCGCCCTGATTTGCCTGGTCCTGGCGTGCTCCTCCATTCCATTCGTCCTTTCGATGAGCGAAGCCGTGCTGTGGGCCGCAGTTTGGCTGATCAACCGACCTAGGGTTCGCCAGTGGCTTCGCGGGCGGAAAAAACGCGATCACAGTTCGCCTGGTTCTGAAGTGTCCGACAAGTAAACCTGAACAAATAACGCCGGATTTCGCCTGCAGAGTACCTCTGCCTCGGTGCCGCCCCTCGACCTGCCTGGGCATGGGCCGAGCGAAGAGGGGCGTAGGGGCAGAGGGCCAGCGATGGGCTTGCCGTAGAAGAACTGCCACAGATCTTGATCTCATGATCAAGATGTAGCTGGCATGCCGAGAAAAGGCCGTCGTGGCGGCCGATTGCCACGAATGCTGGCGTGGGCGTATACTACGGTGGCGAGAAGCGTGGTTTGCATTGGTACGCCGCTATGCGTTTCAACCGTATGAGCGAGATAACTAGCGAACTCGGACGTCCAGCAAAAGTCGTCGTATGGGGCTGGGCATTGCTGGTGCTCTTATTCCTGGCGACGGTACCCGTTGTGGGCATGCCCCGGACGGTCTATGTAATCGGCGGAACGCTTTACTCCTTGTTCCTCGTCGTGATCACTACGGGCTTGGCACTGCTGGGAACGCCGAATCGGCAGCGGGCAATGATGGTCATGCTTGCGGCGATCTTTGCCGGATGGGGATCGCTGCTCCTGCTTCTGCTTTTTCGTCCATCCCTTGGGGTTTTCGGGTCGATCCTGCTCGCTTCAACCGGAGGTTTCTGCGGCTGCGAGGTTTTGGCCAACTCAGAACAGGCATGGCGGGAGTGCAAGGACTTCAAATCGGACGAATAGGCTGCGTGTCCAGCCCAGCCACGCCGCCCGCTTGTGCGGGCCGCCTGGCGGTGGATAATGGGGGCGGCCGGACACTGGAAGCCTTGGTAGTGGCAGCGGAGGGCAGCCTTCTTTTGGATTTGATCAGGAGCAGAAAATGAGCCGGAACGACCGTCTACTGCGTACGCTTGTCCGAAAGCTAACCACGGCACGGCACAAACCACCGACCATAAGCAGTTTACTTTTGCATTGGTCTAGCCTACCGGGTCTCACGCTTGTCGGCGTGGTGGTTGTTGTGCCAATGCTTGCC
This sequence comes from uncultured Planctomycetia bacterium, assembly GCA_963709175.1. Taxonomy (GTDB): domain Bacteria; phylum Planctomycetota; class Planctomycetia; order Pirellulales; family Thermoguttaceae; genus JANXQG01. The sequence continues at coordinate 263,164 of CAVPVK010000012.1, read as the reverse complement.
CTGGACCTTCCAACCTTTGGGCCAATGCTCATTGCAGGGATCTGCCTCGGTGCCGCGTGTCGCGATCTTGGAATCGCCATTAGGGCGGTGCGTTTCTGGCCGATCCAAAAGGAACTGCTCGATTGGCCAAAGATAGACGCATTGGCCCAGGGCATGGCTGACTTGCCGGGCCAGTCAATTGCGACATCGCTACCTCCGCCCTCCGGCTAACACCACGCGGGACTGCCCCTGTTCATCTTGTGATCAAATTCTTCAGGCCTCGTACGACGCCTTCGCTGCAATGCCTGCCGTGGGCGAAGATGCCACCGCCAACAGCTTTGCCGACCCCTCCAGCACAGCCACCCCAGGTCAGGTTATTCGAGAGCTTCCTGCTTCTCGCGATTTCCGCACGCATCCGTTCTGCCGAGCGTCGCATGCTTGCCAGGGTTGTTTGCCCCGGTTAGCATGAAAGGAGGAACTGGCAACAGGGATCTCCAGATGATGAACGCTCGCAAAAGTCCCGGCCCCGTTGACCGAGCCCCATTCCAGTTCGGTTTGGCATCGCTATTGCTCTTCACGTCCTGGGTAGCCGTCGCGGCATCTCTGGTCCGCACGTTCGGCCTTTCCATGGTTCCGTGCGTGGTGGGGATGTTCGGAGCATGGATCGGATTCCATCTCACCGTTGTTGCCGAACGTGAACGCCTATTCGATGTCGTCGTTTCGTACCTGCTTGGATGCGTTGTCGGCGTCGCTCTTTATAACTGGATCGGCGACAATTTGATCGCTGACAATGCACGTTGGGAGAGCTTCGAATCGGAGGCCGAGGCTCGCTATGAATTCCTTCTTTCCATGCTGAAGTTCACGGTTCCGTCCGGTGTGCCGAAGTCCGGCGCTTACGCTGCTGCGTCGGCACTCGCGATCATGGTCCCGATTACGCTGGTCGCGGCTTGGCAACTTCATAAGGCCAGGCAACGTGACGACTGATGGCCGATTTTCAGGAGGACCCAAGCCCCTACAATGGGTTATTCCAGGGCATCCAACTTGCTGCCCGCCCTTCGATCTCGGCACGCACCCGCTCTTCGGCCGCGTCCGTCGGTTGCTTGTGTCGCGGGCGGGCGGTAGGATAAAAAATGACCCGTTGAGCTTGGAAGTGTCCTCGTGGGTCGGCACGATTATGACTATTTCATCGCGAACTCCCGAAGGAATGCCAAATCATTGCCCTGTCTGCGGTTCGGACATCCGCATTGAACCGTCGCTATCATCGGGCGATGCCCCGTGTCCGAAGTGCGGGACGCTGCTCTGGTTTTTGCGAAGCCCGGACGGAACGCGGCTCTACAAGTCGGAATCGATCATCCCGATCGAAGAGAGCATCCGCGGAATAATCTGTGAAACGCTCGGCTGGAACAAAGATCAGGTCCGGAGTTTCAGCTCGTTTGCCGCGGACTTGGACGCAGACTCGTTGGATACGGTAGAATTGGCAATGGCGTTGGAAGAGAGTTTCGATTTGTCCATCACCGAGGATGATCTGCGGCAAATGAAGACTCTCAGGTGACCCAACGCGACGTTGCTCGGTTTCGAGACGGCATTGGCGACAATCCGCGAAAAGCCCATGAGCACCAGCGAACCCCAACCCGCCGCACCGAAACCCGGACGCCGCTTCCAGTTTAGCCTGCGGGCAATGTTCGGTCTCACGACAGGCACCGCGGCTTTCTTCGCGTTGGGCCGCATGCTGGGCAATGCCGACGCGATCGTGATCCTGGCCGGGGTCGTGATCACCGTTAGCGTCATGGAATATCCGCGTCGTGTTCATCTGGTTACCGGGATCCTGCTCACGTTTGTCGCCGGAGCACTCTTGTGGGCGAATTTGCGGACTACCATCTGGCAGAAAGCGTTCGGTTTTCCGCTGGCTAACGAGCCGGACTCTGTGGCCAAGGGGATGTTTTACCGGGGCTGGCCGCTTTGCCCATGCATGACATGCCTGGTCTACTTTATGAAGTTTCACCCCAGTGAGCCTGGTGTCCACGCGATTTTGGCCTTCGACGGCATCGTTTGTGCGACTATCCTCCTTGTGGTCAGGGTTGTCTGTGAGTTCTGCTTCCAAAGCCGAGCCAAACTAACCACCACTACGCCGCACCCGCCAAGCGATCGGCCGCCCGCTGGCTCGACCTCGGGGCCGCCGGTAGAATAGCTGGAGGTCTCCGTGAAAGCAGGAGGCGGAGGCAAGCCCCCAGTCTCCGTTGGACCGTTGGACACGCAGGCACACCCATGTCCTTTTTCTCCTGGTTTCGCCGACGTTCTCCGAGACGAGGGATCAATAATCCTAAGCCATGGTCTTCGGAGACCGACAAGTTCGTCGATCTCGCCGTCAGAAGCGGCTTACGCAATGCCGCCGAGTTGCGGGAAGCCTTCAGTGCCTTCCGGTGCGAAGTACCAACGCCACATGAGAACGGGATTGCCGAATTGAACGACTTTTGCGATCACCTCGTCAAGGGCGATGTCCTGACCCGTTGGCAATGTGGCATGCTCTTTGATGGACGGTACAAGGGCTACTTTCTGGACCATTTCAAGCTGCTCCGCCATGTCGGATTTGCAGGGAATTGGAGCGTTTACGATGCCGAGGATACTCATACGAAACGTCGGGTGGTAGTGCGGGTAGCCCCACTTCATATCAGAAGGCATGAAGACATTAAACCCTATTACGAGGTAGACGAAGCCGACGACACCGAATGACGCCACGCCGATGGCTCCCGCGGCCCGCCGCTGGTAAAATCGACAGGTCGGGTCTGGCTGGCGCGGGAGAAAATGGCGGCGACGGGCCTGAGCGTTTGCAAACTAACCCAGTTCTTGGCGAGGGAGCTATTTCATGCAAGAAGAAGATCGCTTGCTGACACGATTCGCTGCCAAGAAATGGATCTTCGTCGTACAAGCAGTGGTTTGCGGCACATTCGGTTTATTCGGCGTGATTATGGGACCGCTCTTTTATTCCGGCACTCTTCGGAAAGCCAACGGCCGGCCAGCCACAGATGCTGGGCTTCCCCTCATAGTGATCGGTATTTTGCTGCTTCTGGTCTTTTTCAAGGCACTCTTCGATCTTGCTGCAAGACGGGGACCGATTTTGCGAATATGCCGAGAAGGTATCGAACTGAAACTTATTGGGCGATCATCGTTGGACAAGGTCCCCCTCGTGCCCGGAATGATTCGCGTGGCGTGGTCAATCATTTCCTTGCAGGGATTTGCAAGCAACGTAGTGCGAATGCCGTGGGAGTGCGTTCAAGAGGTTCACGTATCGGGCCTGCCAATGTCGAAGACATTGACCATCACCGGGACAATGTTCTCTGCCCGCACACCAGATTTGACCGCAGTTCCGCCAATCGCACGGAGTATAGGATTTCCCGAGGTGGCTTTCGTGGCCCCGATCGACGAGGTGGCTTCGGTAGTGCGTCACTTCGCAGCCGATCCAACTCTACGCGGCGACTTGGAAAGCTGGGAGGAATGATATGGCATCTGGACCTAAAGATGCGTAAGGAACGATACCTGGAAAAACCGTCCGCTTCCCACGCCGCCCGCTTGTGCGGCCCGCCTCGCCACGGATAATTGAAGGGGCTGGACGCTGGTTGCCTTGGTGGGGGCGGCGGGCATATGATCGTTGGCGGAGCAGTTCGAATGTATCAATACCGCGTTACCGGAAGAGTCACGATATTGCGGATCGTACTTGGCCTGGACGTCGGGGTCTATGCCAAAGAGTTACCGGATCAGTTGCTGGCGGGGGCCACGGACTGCGATCGCCCGCTGTCCAATATCTGGCCGCAAAGCCAACCCGAGGCGCTCCGTGGGTACCGGCTCAAAAGGCGGCCGAACGCAAGCAACTCCCGGCCGCCTGCCGTCTGGCCGCCAGTTGTCACCTCCGGCGTCCCCCTCCACACCGCCCAGCATCACATGGGACCCATGCGCTCTCGCTGAGAACCCGTGGCTTGAGATGTATGGTTTGCCTGTGCTCTGGGCCTGGGCGATGACGAATCAGCAGGGCTATACGGATGGTTTACGATTGCAGTTTGGCGACCCCGACGACAAAAACAAGAGTAGGACAATTGAAATGGTTGTAGCCGCCTCATCGGTTCAGATGCTCGTAGTTTCCCCGACCAGCCCTCTGCAGGTGAACACGCCGCAGCCGCAGAGCGGGTCGCCGCCTGGTGATGCGGGCCATGTAGGTGCGGTAAGCTGAGCGAAATGTAACCCGATTTCCAGAGGCAGGCTGCGGCGACCGCCGTGCCTCCCGTTGGCAGAACCGAGCTATGCAGGACTTTGTTGTTGAGGCGTGTCGCTGGCATGTGCAAGCTGAGTCACCGGCGTACCAGCAGCGGGCGTTGGACCATTTTGCCGCGCGGTACACCGTACTGCTCCAGTTCTGCGAGAGAATGGCTTGCTTGCCGACCCTTCCTTATGAGTTGCCGTGGATTCATGGGCGGATTTTGAGATTCTCGCCTCGGATTTGACGCCAGAAACGTTGGAGCTATTCAGGGCCTGTCACAGGAAATGGAACCCTGCGTTTGGCCAAGGGCATACCCAGCGGCATTTGGTGCAGTGGAATCGACGACTCGCCGAGATGAGGAGTTGAGAGCCTCACCGTCCTGCACGCCCGCTTTTCGGCCGGTTGCCCGCCGCACGAAGGGTGCCGCGGAGGCGGGGGTTGGACGCTGCCGGTGGGCTCTTGTGGTGCAAGATGTCGCGGCGCGGTAGAATAGAGGCCAGACGCTGGGCGTTCCAGGGTGGCCGGCAACGTGAATAAGTGCCATTTTTTCCCGTGAGAATCGCATGTCTTGGCAATCGAGTCCATCCACCGGCCGTTTGTTCATCATCTTCATGATCGCATCGATTTGCGCCGGGCCGGTTCTGGCGGAAGAAACGGCTCGGAATTCCTCTGCTGCCGGCGACAAGCAGCGTAATTCGAGCGAACTATCGCTGGAGCAGGCTGTCAAAGAGGTGATATCGCTCGACCACCAGCTGCGAGAGGCGCGTCAACGACAAGCGGATGAAAGAGTCGCCGCGGCCCAGACCATCGCCGCGCTCGAAGCAGAGAACGAACGACTGCAAAGCGAGCGAAATCAACTCCTCTGTAAACAGCGACTATTTGAATCCGATAATCAAACGTTGTCCCTGAGAAAAAGCGAGTCGCCGCTGCAAGCAGCAATGGACGAGGTGGGTTCGCTCCTCAAGGCAGTCGCGGAAATCCGCACAATTCTCGACCGCTCGTTGCCGACGCAACCGAACCAGCCGGTGCCGGGCGGCGCAAAGCCCGTAGCCCAACGTCCCGCGAAGGAACGAGGAGGCAAACCATGAACGTCGTACGGTGGAGCGGTAAATGCATCGTCTTGGTGATTGGTCTTCTTTCCGTGGCGGCACTCGCCGCCGACTCGTCGAGTCCGCCCAGGGAGGCTATCGACTATCTCCGCACGGAGATCGAGTCTCGCAGGGCAGAACTAGCGGAGATTGGGAGAGAGAGGACTAACCACAAGGCGACAACAGACCGCAGAATTGTGGCGCTAAGGGCGGTGAATGCGGCACTAAAGAAGGACAAGGCAGATTTGGAAAAAGCGGCGTCGCGTCGCGAAGAGTCCGCCGCAGCCATAGCCGTGGCACAAAGTGCCGGGATAGCCGATCTTCGGGTCATGCTTGAAAGGTTGAGCGGCGAGGTCAAATCCTTGCGCATGCGGGTTGATCCGACGTTTCGGCCGAAATCGGACGTCGAGCCGCCTTCCGCTTCGCAACCCAGGGCTTGTGGTCGACCTGCGACGAAAGGCGAAAAGAATCCATTTGATTGAGGAACCAGAGACCCGAACTGGCCCAACATCGACGCCCTGGCCGTGTGGCTGCTCTCGGTCGTGCTGCTGCTAGTCGGCGCGGTGCGGAGCAGGAAGGCCAGGTCTGGCTGAGATCGCCGCGGGCGGCAGTCGTGGCACGGAAAGACCCCTCGTGTGGCGGGTGGCCCGAAACGCGAATCTGGCCCCGAGATTGCCCTAAGTATTGGCGTTGATGTACAATACGGCAAGCGGCGAAAAAACTAGTGTCAGGTAGAACGCCGTTGGCTTCCCGATACTGGAGACGCAGAAATGCAATATACGTCAAGCTCGATAATTCTGTTTTCCCTCCTGGTGCTGGGCGGATGCAGTACTGGAAAGCAATCCGGGGCACAATCCAGTGCCGCAAAGGCTGAGAATTCTTATTCAGGAAAGATCGAGGTCGTGCGGAACGGGAAGGTCGTCACCTCGCGCGATTATGTTTACGGCGAGCAGGAAGTGCCCGTATCCCGGCGAGTCTTCCGCGACAGTTTCCGTTTAGTCGAAAAGGATAGGGATGTGGCCGAGCTGAAGGTTTACTGGCCCACGTATGGAAAGGAAAGAGAGCTGGAAAAGCAAATCACCAGCGACATGGAAAAGGGACCTGCAGGCAAACTGGAGAAGAATTCTGGGCAGGAGGTCCGCGTTAATCTGTCGTTCTCACTTACAATGACCTCGACCTACAAGCTCATAAAGAGCAGAGGCTGCTACACTCTCTGCGAGCGCGGTTCGGACAACGCGGAGCACTACGGCTATTTCGCGAAAAGTGACAAGGACGCCACCGACATCGCCTTAGAGTACCTGACTCGCTTTGTGGTCCCGTTGAGCATTGGCGAATACATATACGAAGCCCGACGTGATGGGATAATGGTGCCTGTTGCGATGTCGAATGACCAGAAGAAATAAGACTGCCAACATCGCACGGCGGCAGAGTTCCCTTCGGGAATCGCCTTCGGCGACCGCTAGTGCGACCCGTTGGCCACACTAGGGAGAAAACCAGCCATGGCATGTCGTGGTGTGTTCTTTGCCCTCACCGAGGCGCAGCAGACGACACTGGACTCGGCCTCCGACGACGACGAAGTTATGGGAGCGATCGAGGACATTGAAGAGGCTTGGGACAAGGAGAACCTCGCCGAGTGCGATAAGGCATGGGATGCAATGCACCGATGCCTGGCTGATGGGACACTCGATCCCAGCGGAGGTACCTATCCCCTTAACCGCTGCGTTCTCGGCGGCAAATCATTGTACCAGACCGACGACTACATCGTTTGCCTGGTCACGCCTGAAGAGGTTCGCGACGTGGCAGTCGCTTTGGTGCCGCTTACGGAGAAGTGGTTCCGGGATCGCTATTTCAACGTGGTGCCGAAGGAATACCACCCTAATTATGGCGAGCAGGACTTTCAATATACATGGGATTGGTTCCAGGCAGTCCGCGACCTTTACCGGAAGGCGGCAGAAGAGGGTAGGTCCGTGATATTTACCGTGGACCAGTAAGTTAGGGCGAACAGCGGCCAGCCGCAGGGTCCGCCTTCGGCGGATGAGCCTAGCGGCTGACGGCTAGGGCGAACCGTTGGCCGAGCGAATCGAATGCACCAGGGCCAATGCCCAATCTGCTTTGCAGTCCTCGAAGTCCGGCAAGTCGCGCACTTGCTTCATGTGTGGCGGATTGCCGGCATCGGGCCCTCACTGGGAAAGGGCGAATTATGGCAATCGTGACCAGATACAAGGCGAAGCTGCCAAAGCACCTGTCGTACCCGGTGGGTCTCATGCTGCTTGTGACCGAACTCGGGGAGCTTCCGCAAGGCGACCAGTTGTCGGTGGCCTTTCTTGCACACCCCGGAATCTCGGCCACCGAAATCGAGCATAGACGACGAAACGGTGAGTATTATCCGGTGCTGCAAGCTCGCTTCCGCTATGAATCGCTGGGTATTTCCGAATGCAATCATCTGCGGGAGGCGGGATGGTACGATCCTAAATGGGACATCACGGTGTATGAGGTCAGTCGCGAGTATCGGGCTGTCGCCAGGAAGCTGTTGTGCGTGGAGGGAATTCCGGCGATTGTGGCTTGGTTGCGGACGCCGCGAAGCAGCACCTGGTTGCAAGGCCGAAAACAGATTGCCCTCTTCTTCAATGAGAAAGAGCAAGCGATTACGGTGGAAGCGGACAGCCCATAATGACGTCGTCAGCGTCGCCCAGCCCGCTACTTGACGCCACCGACCGCGGCTATAATCGGGAGATCGATCCGGGAAACAACGACAAAGGGGAAAGACCGATGAGCAACGAGAACCGAAATTACTTGGTCGAGGGAATAGGGGCACTTGCTGGGATTGGGTTGCTTGCCGTGGGCGGGGCCACTCTTCTCTATGGTTTGCAAGGACCTCACTATGATTCGCTCAGCGAATTAGCCAAGGTGGCGTGCTTCGCCGTGTCCGCTGTTGCCTTTTCCATCGTCTTTCGCACGGTGCTTCGAAAGTAGCCTGGCCAGCCTCGTCCACCGCCGCTGCGAGCAGGCAGTCGTAGGCGTCGAAGAAGCCCACGCCGCCATCTGCCCCGGTCCGCCAACTTTGATCACGTGATCAAAATCTGGTCCAGCAAGTCAGCCCTGCGTGCCGAACAAGTTCACAGGAAATCCAGCAGCCGTTCCAAGCCCGGCGTAACCGCGATCGGACGCTTCTCGGCAATGAGGTCCAAGGCTTCCTGCGGGTCAATTCCACGCACGCGCGCCAAATAGCCGGCTACGACAACGGCAGATCGGCTCCGGCCGGCATGGCATTGGACAAGAACCGGCGGTGCCTCTCGTACCAGTTCGTCAAGGTATTCTACGGCAAGCCGGAAACGGCGCGGCTCATTGCCGGGAGCATCTTCAAGCTGGACGACTTCGATGCGTCGCAGTCCGTAGTCGGCGGGTTCTTTGCCATAAAGCGTGCCGTCCAAGCTCAGTGCTGAGGCGAACCTCTCGCGTCGCAGCAACTCGACATCGACGGCTTCAAGGTAGTTGCCGATCGCGATTGTGTCAGTGATCCAGTCCACCCGCGCCTCGCTTCCTCTATGAATTGTGCGAAATTCGCCCCAAGAGTTCGTCAGACTGGCGATCGTCATTCTATGCCCCACACAGCTGCCCTGCAACTGAGTGACCCGCTATCTATGACCCTTTCGGCAGGTGTCGCCTATTGGCTGGTCCTGCCGTTGCCTTCGTTATAACCAGAATCTACCTCATCCCACCGACCTTTTGCCCGCCTTCCGCAGCTTGTCTATTCGATTCCGCGGCCAATAATTCTTTATTGCCCCTAACCGAATGAGGAGACACGAACATGGCAAAGAAGACACGTAGAGGTGAAAAGACGGCGGCCGTCCATGAGTACATTACTGCTCATCCCGAGGCTATGCCCGCCGAGATTTCCGTGGCATTGAAGAAGCACGGCATCACCATCACGCCGGGCCACGTCAGCACCATCAAGGGCAAGCTGAAGAAGACCGGCAACGGCAAGGCGACCAAACCGGCGGCGAAGCCTGTCGCCGTCGAAGTTCCGGCAGCGGTCCAGAAGCCCGTAAAAGCCAACGGCACGATTACCCTGGACCTGGTAAAGAAGGTCGCCTCCACGGTCAACGCCCTGGGCGGGCTGATCAAGACGACCGAGCTGCTGGAAGTGATCAAGGAAGCCGGCGGCACCAAGAAGTTCAAAGAGCTGGCGGAAGCGATCCAGCCGGTGTCCTGAACGGTCGAACGGCTGAAACGCCCGCAAGGCTGAAGCAGCCTGGTGCCGATAATCCGGTAGTCATCTCGGAAACGCGAAGGAGCCCTTTACTGGCAATGCCGGTGGAGGGCTTTTTCATTGGCGGCACCACCCGAAAGCTGCATGCCAGCGGGTCCGGCCGATGGCGGGTAGCCCGCTGGTCGTGATAAAATGACCTGCATGGACACCAAGCAAGAAACCCGCTGGTATCGCCCCGCACCGGCCTGGTTGGTTTACGGCTCGCTGCTGGTGACGGGCTTGCTGTTCGCGTCGAACTGCCTAAGTTGGCCTGCATGGCACAAGGGCTACGCCGTCCTGGTCGCCGTGGCTGGTGTCGGCGGCATGACGCTCTTGATGGTTGCGTGGTTTGGCGTGGCCTTGCTCTTCCGGCGGCGGTTTCAATTTGGCATCCGCACGCTGCTGATGCTGACGTTGGCCGCAGCGTTGCCGTTTAGTTGGCTCGCCGTGCAGGCGAAATATGCCAAGTGTCAGAAGAACGCAGCACAGGCGATTCGGAGAATGGATGGTTCCGTCTGCTACGATTATCAGTTTGAGGACCGGGATGCAGCAATTCCGTGGCCAAAGTGGTTGATTGGCTTGTTGGATGTCGACTTCTTCTCGGATGTAGTTGGCGTGGAGTTCGACGTACGGTATGAGAATCGTCTTGTGCCACCAGACCAAAGATCCGGCCGGGGTATTTTCGTGGGAAGCATCTACCTCACTGAAGACGACGGGATGATTTTTCCCAAACTCACGGATGCTGAATTCGGCGAGTCTGTCAAAGGGCTGCCCCGGCTCGAAGTATTGACCTGCCGTCACGCCGACGTGACCGACGGTTGTTTGGCACATCTCAAGGGCTTGGCCCACCTTAGAAAACTCCACCTACTCTTCGCACATGGCGTGTCGGATGCCGGCCTGGAATACCTGAAGGGCCTGACCCAACTTAAGGACTTGCAATTCTACGACACCGAGGTCACCGTTGCAGGTCTAAAAGATCTTCAACGGGCTTTGCCAAACTGCGAAATCTGCTACTGACCCGTTCGATGCCGAAATCGTGCCGTCCCTGGAACCATTCCTCGCCGCCAAGCGTCCAACTTCGGGCCAAGTGGCACACTGGCCGACCCTGATGTACGATAGAGAATAGCTTCTTTGAAGGAATTGGTCATGCCCCGCCGCATATTCGAGCCGTTTCTGCTCTGGTTGGCCCTCTCTGCCCCTCTCAAGGCGGCCGTGGACCTCGTCACCTTGCCCACCCGCGAGGGCACGCAGCTCACGATTTACAATTCTGAAGACATTACCATGGTCCGCGAGTACCGCTTGCTGACCGTGAAGGAAGGCGTGAACCGCATCCAGTTCTCCTGGGCGAACACGCTGATCGACCCCACCTCCATCGAGTTCCGCATCCTCGACCAGCAGGACAAGGTGGACTTGACCGACACGACCTTCCCGGCCGGCCGAAACGACGCCCTGCAATGGAACATCACGAGCAAGATGGCGGGCAAGATCCCCGTCGAGATCAGGTATTTCACGTCGGGCATCACCTGGTCGGCCGACTACGTGGGCATCGCCAACGCCGACGAAACCAAGCTCAGCCTGACGGGCTACGTCCGCGTGACGAACAACTCGGGCGAGCAGTACGAGAACGCCCAGACGCGACTCGTGGTCGGCAAGATCAACCTGGTAGAGAAGATTGCAGATCTGGCCAGGCGGCCGCCAACGGGCCTTTCGCTGCCAACCAACGGACGCTTCAAAGACGGGGGCGTTAGATATGAGAACTTCGCCGACAAAGTCAATATTTTCGACCGCCGTTCTGAAGATAGCACATTGTCTCATAGCGGAATCGTTGTGGAAGTGCAGAAGGCGGTCAAGAAGGAGAACCTATCCGAGTACTTCCTCTTCACGATCGAAGGTCGCGAAGACATCAAGGACAAAGAGCCCAAACGGCTGGTTGCTCTGAAGTCCATCGACGTGCCGCTGGAATCGATCTACAAGCTGAGCGACTGCACAGGTGACCAGGGCTTCACCAAGTTCTACCGCTTCAAGAACGTCAAGCTCCTCGATGACCAGGGCAAAGAGAAGAAACTCCCCGCGATGGAGAATCTCGGCCTCTCGCCCCTGCCCAACGGCACCGTTCGGCTCTTCTCGGAATACAAGAACAAGGATCTGGCCTACGTCGGCGGCACCGAGACCAAATACGTGCCCATCGGCGACCGCGTCGAAGTCAATGTCGGCCCCGACAAGGACATCACCATCAGCCGTCCCGTGAAGGACCAGAAGATCGCCAACGTCGTGGCCCGGCAGTACAAACGCCGGCTGGACGACCAGTTCGTCCTATACTACGACCTGATCGACTACGACGAGACGTTTTTCTACGAGGAAGAGCTGGTCTCCGGCAAGCCCGCCAAGATCGAGGTCGAAAGGCAGTTCGACGCCAACGTCGTGCTTTGGGGCTCGGAAGGCGAGCCGCCGAAAGGCTGGGCGAGCGACGAAGCCGGAGCGTATGTCGATCTGCATCGCATGCCTGGGAAGGTCGAGCGGGTCGACCAGCAGCACGTGAAGTATTTTATGGACCTGAAGCCGGGGAAGAAGCAGACCGTGGAATACAGCGTGACGTACAAGCGGCGGAACGTCGGGCCGGAAATGAACACCGAGAAGAAGCGGGAGCCGCTGTAAGGGCGTGGCAGAGATTGTGATCTTGAGATGAAAGTCCTTGGGAGCACGAGAATGTATCGACTCTTGCCAATGATCTGCGGCGTTCTGCTTATCGGCAAAAGCCTCGCCCTGGCCGCTCCGCCGATGGCTCCTGCCGAGCTACCGGGAAATGGCCTGGCCCGGCATCCGTTCTTCTATGCCGGCGAAGACAAAGTACAGAGCATGTTCCTCGTCAAGGACGGCAAAATCGCCTGGTCGCACACGATGCCGAACTCAAAAGGCGAGATCAGTGATGCGTTCCTGCGAGCCAACGGCAATATTCTCTTCGCCCATCATAGCCAGGAGCGTCCAAGTCAGCGTCCGCTGCCCTCAATGGCCTGCGCCGAATTCATCCAGGCTTCCTTGTAGTGACCTGCCCGCAGCGCCGTCTGGAGCTGCTTGCGGAACTCGGTAGCCAGCTCACGGGATTCCGGGTTCTCGACGCCGGCGAGGGTCACTTCCTGGCAGAGGCGTTGCACGAGCCGGCGTTCGGCGTAGACCGTTCCGTCCAGCGTGCCACCCGGGTTGGTCCAGTGATCGCGATCGATCATCTTCATTGCCTTGTCGTTGTCCTTCTCGGCAAAGTCTTCATAGACCTTGAAGTAATAGTCCCTGATATGCGCGAACCACTCGCTGTTCAGCCCGACTTGCGAGAAATCGACGCCGCGCATGAGGTCCGGGTAGGCCTTCACGTAGGGGAAAACGCTCGCGTGGTATTTGCCGTTCTCCTCATCGAGAAAGCTGGCCGGCTCCTTGGCGAACGGCGCGATGCGCTCGAGCAGCGTCTTCAATTGCGGGTCGTTCGCCTTGGCCTTGCAGACCGCGGAAATCCTGTTCGCTGCGGCGATCAGTTCATCGCTCCGCTGCCTGTTGTAGACGCAGAAATTGTAGAGGGCCAAAGTCGAACTCCGGTAGCGATCGCGGTCCTTGGCCTTGAGGTTGGAAGGAACGTAGCCATAGCCGGCGCAGGTGGCGGGAACGCTCGGCAGTCCCTTGGGTATTCTGACCCCGGCGGAGTTTATCCCGGCGGCGTCGATCGCCGCCATGAGCGCCTTCTTTCCCAGCGCCCCCTGGAGGATGTTGCTGAGCGTCACCACGTTCTGCTTCTTGCCGTGGGCGCGGGGATAGACCACGGCCGCGTAGTAGGGCGCCCACCGCTTGTCGAGGTGCAACACCCACCGGTTATCGACGGAGACGCTGACACGCTCGTACCAGTCGAGGATGTCGTCCCATTGCGAGCCGGGCTCGCTGACCATCCAGGTCCAGACGGGAACGCCGGCGATGGCAGTCTCCGAGGTCCGCATCCAAGCCGGCTGCTTCGGATCGGGCGGCCCGACTGGCCGCGCAAGCGTCGTCCACATCTGGATACCCCAGGGGAGCTTCACGTCGGTCTTGACCTCGGCGCACTTGTACCCGCGTCCCCTCTCGCCATCGTTCACGGGATAGGTGAAGGCGAGGTTCCGACGGTTCAGGTCGTCCACGTACGCCACGTAGTCAAGCACGCCGACAAAGATCGGCTTGCCGGCGAAGTTGACCCGTGCCGTGGCGAAACGGGCGTCCGCGCCGAGGCCCTCCACGGTGAGCACCGGGACCTGCTCCGACGGGGCTTGTTTCGCGGCGATTGGCCAGGCGAGAACGAAGGCCGTCTTCCCGCCCTCGGGGATGATCAGCAGCCAGTTCTCCGACGGCACGTAGAGTTTCTTGAATTTGCAGACGGTCGGGTCGAACAGCGCGTCGTCATGGTGGAAGCCGGGCACGATTGCGAATCGCGCCTTGAGACGGAGTTCGAGAGCATCGCCGGCCGGCGCCACCTCGACGAACGCGTCCTGGGGTGCCAGCTTAACCTTCGCGGCGTCCAGCGCCGCACTCGACTCCCCTTCGGCGCCGGCCACGAAGAGTTCGGCCTGGACACCGGTCGCCCTCGACGAGATGGCCAAGCCCTTGCCACCGCTGCCGATCTTCAGGATCTCGTTCTGCGCAGCCGTTAGCCGCGACGCTCCACAAGAAAGGGCCGCCAGCATACCGGCGGTCGCTATCGCCATAAAACGCTTCATTCCATTCTCCTTCGGTAGATTGTTTACGGGTTTGCCTAGAATTGAAAGTAGATGAACGCCTCGCCGGACGTGCGGACGAAGAAGGCCACGTAAAGCAACATGCTCGCCACCAGTCCTACGCGCAGCGGAGCAAATCGAAACACGGTCTTCAGCCTCGATTCGGCCAGGAATTGATAGACCCAAATCGCCGCCATGAATACCAGGGCTGCCAACGGGAAGCGGGGGTCCACCACGCGGCAGCGGGCGATTCCCTTGAGGATGGCCCAGGCGTCGGCTAGGGTGGCCGCGCGGAAGAACACCCAACAAAGCGCCACGAAATTGAAGACCCAGAACTGCTTCACGAGATTCGGAATTCGCTTGTAGAAACGGCTTGCCTCCAACTCCGTGGTGAGAAGCCGGCCAGCGCCGTGCAGCGCACCCCAGATGAAGAAATTCCAGGCCGCGCCGTGCCATACCCCCGAGATGACCATGGTCAGAAACATGTTCTTGTAAGTGCTGGACTTTCCCTCGCGATTTCCCCCCAGGGGGATATATACGTAATCCCGGAACCAGGTCGAGAGGCTGATGTGCCACCTTCTCCAAAAATCGCGCAGGCTGGTGGCCAGGTAGGGATGGTTGAAATTCACGCTCAAGTCGATGCCCATCATCCGGGCCACGCCGCGGGCCATGTCCGTGTAACCGCTGAAGTCGAAATAGATCTGCCAGGCGAAGGCGTACGTGGCCAGGAGCAAGGCCGGGCTGTCGAACTCACCCGGGCTGGCGTAGACCTTGTTGACGTAGATGGCCAGAAAGTCGGCGAAGGCCACCTTCTTGACCATTCCGACCACGAACAGCGAGAGGCCATCCGTGATGTTGACCAGCGACACGGTGCGCGTGGTCCGCATTTGCGGTAGCAGGTGCGATGCCCGCTGGATGGGACCGGCGACCAGTTGCGGGAAGAGCGAAACGAACGCGGCGTAGCGAATGAAGTCCTTCTCCGGCGGCAACTCTCCGCGGTAACAATCGATGATGTAGCTAAGGGACTGGAAGGTAAAGAACGAGATGCCCACCGGCAGGGCGAACCCGGGTTTGGAAATACAACTCCGCATGCCGACGGCGGCGATGAGTGAGTTCAGGTTCTCAATTATGAAACCGCTGTACTTGTAGAACAGCAAAAGGCAAAGAACGCTCGTCACGCCGAGCACGAACCACAACTTCTTCCGCCGCGGGTCGCTCTCCATCAATCGCACCGACACGTAGTCGATAGTAGTGGAATACAGAATGAGCAGGAGGTAGAGGGGATTCCACCATCCGTAGAAGAAATAGGAGGCGGCCAGAAGCCAGTGGACCCAGAACCTGCTCTTCCTCAGCAGCAGGAAGCCCGTGTATACAATGGTGAAGAAGACGGCGAAAGTATAGGTGTGAAAGAGCATGGCGCGTTACTTGTCCTTGCAGGCCCTGGCGCAACGGAAGCCCAGGTGTTCATAGGCCGCGCAGACCAGCGCCTGGTCCTCGTCGTCGTTGTATTTGCGGTAGGACGAGCGACAACTGTCCTGGCTGTCCCGGAAGGACCCGCCGCGCATCAACCCCATGCCGCTCTTGGGGCCACGCGGGTTTCGCTCGGGACTCTCCTTGTAGAACTCCGGGGCGTAGAAGTCGTTGACCCACTCCCAAACGTTCCCGTGCATGTCGTGCAAGCCCCAGGCGTTGGGCAGTTTCTGTCCCACCCGGTGTGTTTGGTTGCCCGCATTCGTTGCGTACCATGCGTATTTTCCCAGTTCTTGCCCGGAATTCCCGAAAGAGTAGTCTGTATCCGTTCCCGCGCGGCAGGCGTACTCCCATTCCGCCTCGGTCGGCAGACGGTATCCGCTGGCTTCGAAGTTGCACTCCCAGATGCCCGGATTGACCTCGCGATAGCACGGATCGAGTCCATCACGTTTCGAGCGCGCGTTGCAGTACCGGACCGCGTCGCTCCAGCGTACGCGCTCCACCGGGTTCTTGCCGCTTTCCTGGTTCTTGCTGGGGTTTTTGCCCATGAGGCCTTGATACGACTCCTGCGTGACCAGGTACTTGTCCAGGTAGAAGGCGTCCAGCGTGACCCGGTGCGCCGGCTGTTCGTCGGCGCCGCCGCGGTCGCTGCCCATGATGAAAGAACCCCCGACGATGTGGACCATCGGCTCAGACTCGGAGGCCTGAGCCGCCGGGTCCGTTCCTGGGTGTTGCCCGGTGCCGGAGTCCGCAGCCGGCCGGCAGCCGCTGTTGGCTGCTAGCAGGACAACCAGGATCATTCCGGCAATCCCACCAATCCTGTGACACATGTTCAATGGCTCCATGACTTGAATGACGGATCGCTGTATAACGCCTCTGCGATTCTCGCGTAACCTCGCTTGAGCGGATGGCTGACGTCGCCATACTCGTCGGTGGGGAGATCCGGAACCAGGAAGTGCGGCACGCTGCTGGCGCGCAGCCACTGCACGACCTCTGCGGTCAGCGCGCGGTAGCGATGCAGACTCGCGGGCGTCAGCGCATAGGGATTGAAGGGGCCGACCATCACGAAGACTTCGTTGTTGCGGGAGCGGAGCAGCGCCACCACCTCCCGGAAGTAACCCCACTGCAGCGACTTCGAGGGCATGACCCACGGATAGTCCTTGGGCTTCTTGATCTTCGCGGACCAGACCAAGGGTTTGACCGGCTCGCCATTTCCCGCCGCATCGCTTTGGTACGCCGACTCACCGGACCACGGCACGTCGAAGGTCACCTGGCGCAACGGGTCCTTGTCGGGATGCGACATCATCCACTGGTTGAGGTTCGTGTTATCGAAGTAGCAAGCCAGGATGTGGGTCGTCAAGCTGGTCAGCGGGGAGTGCTGGCCAATATAGCGGGTCAGTCTTGTCTCCACGTCCGCCCGGTAACATCTCAAGGACGGCGAGAACTGGGGAGCGAGTTCTTCGTCTTGGAAATGGAACTCTTTTTCACCCCGCAGGTCGCTCTCCTCAGAATTCATCCATAAGGGGTCGAAGTGCAAAAGCACCTTTTTGCCGGTAATGGCTTCGCCGAAGTGCCTGAGCAGACCGAACATCGCCATGTTGTGCAGCCCGCTCAGCCCCATGTTGGCATGGCAGTCCGCACCGGCGAGGCGGTTCAGGCATTGGGACAGTGCATCGCGGCTCTCGACGTAGTATCCCCAAATGGTCGAATCGCCGACAACCAGCACCCGGTACTTCTCTGCTGCCGACTGGCACCAGCGAGCGTACGACCAGAAGTCGTTGCTGAGTCGAAATGAAATGCGATAATCGGCGGGTCCCGTATGCTCGACGTGATGCACCGGTGGCCCCGCCACACTTGGCGTCCCCGGCGATGCATCATCTTGTGACGCTGAAAGTGGTGACGCCGAGATTGGCGATGGAGGGATTTGTCTCGCGTACCAGCTTATGGTCTCCAGTCTTGGCCAGCCCTGGAAAATTAGCGGCAGGGCTACCGCCAGCAAGACGGCCACCGCCAGCCAATCCTTGCCCGAAAGCCGCAGCGGATTGGAGCCGTATTCAAAGGGCGACTCGCCAACCGGGTGTGGGTGATCCGCACGGGCGTGCGACTCTTTTCCACCTTGAATGAGCGTGCTCATCGCTTAAGTTGCTCCGTCGGCCTGCTGGGATTGGGCAGAGGTCCTCGGGTTGATTCACCGTACTGGTCCTCTTTAAAGTACCTGTTTCGCAGCTCCTGGCGGCAAAGCTCTTGCACCACAGCCGACAGTTTCAGCGTATGGTCGTTCTCGCTGCCACCGTAGACGGCCAGGTAGTGCAGGTTGCGAACGACCTTGCGCCGATGGCCACGAAGGACGCGTAACCGGTCCCCGGTTCGATGATGTTCCCCCGCAGGGACTCCAGCTTCTTCTGCACATCCGCCGGCCAGGCATCGATGACCGCGTAGATCTGCTGCATACCAGCGCCCCATTTGCCGGCATCCAGGCCCTGGTCTCTTTTCAGCCGCTCCCATTCGCTGTCGATCTCGCGAGAGGCGGCGACGAGCCTGGCCGCGAGGGCCGCAACCGGGGGCGAGCGGTGGGCCGCGGCCGCGCACACGTTCCTGAATTGCTCAGAAAACTTCAGATACTCCTGCGAACGATCGTGATAGGCCCGCAGGTAGGCCTCCAGCGCGGCGGCCTTGGCACGAGTATCGGCCTGCGCGGATTTGTCTTCAGCCATCTTGGCCAGTTCATAGAGCGCGGCACAGGGGGCCATGACCATCTTCCCCTCGCCTTGGTACTTTCCCCGCTGCTCCAGGCCCTTGACGTCCAGCATCTGTTCCCAGGTCTCGGGAGCCATCTCCCGCAGAAGGTCGATCACCGTCAGTACCGAGTCGGGCGTCTGGGCTACGCGCCCCATTGGGTAGTTCAACGCGATGCTGAACGGCCCGCAAGGCTTCTCCAGGTCCAATCCCCACCTCTTTCCGTCGTACCAGGCGGCACGGTATGGTTTGTGCTGACGGTCGTCCTCCGTCCACAGCGGTCCGCTCTTGGTCCATATTTCCAGCCTCCCCGCGCGAATTCTGCCGGCCAGCGGCCAGGTCTCGACAGGCAAATGGAGACTGGAATTGCCCCGGGCCTGCTCGTCATGGCAGATCAGCGTGTACCAGCGGGCAGGGAAAGGGGCGGTCCACGCCGGTTGCAGCGAGACCACTTCGTTCTCGGGGAACTGCGCTGCCTTATTCGCCAGGTCCTCCCAGCGGCAGATTCCCGGGGCCTCCAGCAGCCCCACGCGGATACTCCGGCCATGTTCACGCCGGTCAGGAAAACCAATGTCCAGGGCCGTGAATTGCCGCTCTCGGCCTGCCCCCGAGAGATGGAGACTCGGGTTCCGTCCGCCGACGTCCCAAGTGCAGAGAACCGCGGAATCAGGATTCAGAACGCAAAGCAGGTAGCTCTCGATCGGCAGCGAGACTTTGTTCTTGCCAGCGAAGCTGGCCATGCTGGCCGAATAGAAGACGTCGGTGCCATAGAGGTCGGGCCGTAAAGCAAACCGCATCGAAGCGTTGACCCGCACACCGGCCACCCGCTGCGCACCCGCGACCTCGACAAAGCTGGTACCGAGCCGCAACTTCAACGACACCTGCGACAAGTTGGAAACCTGGTTTGCGGCCGTGCCGCTGCCCAGCGTGAGTTGCACCACGCTCTCTGCCTCCGTGCGCCCGGCCAGTCGGATACTTCGCACGGGAGCCACCACTTTTCCCAGGCTGTCGAAAAACGACAGCCCGACGGTCGTTCCCTTAACAGCCCCCTGCGCTTTGGAGCAAACGATCGCGCCCTCGCTGCCGGGGATAGCGGCGAGGAGTAATTTGCCATTGTCCAGGACCGCGCATTGCCTGGCGTCGCCCGTGCGGAGAGGCTTCCAATCCGCGCGCTGGTCCGTTTGGAATTCGCCGCCCGCCGCAGGAACGGGGGCGTCCCAGGCCTCGATCTCCCCGCAGTGTGCGGCGTCCAAGCCGGCCAACAGCACGAGGCAGCCCGGCAGTACTTGCCAATTCGACAGCTTCAGCATAACTTCTTCCCTCCATCGTACTCATTGCGCCGATCAAGCTACGCTCGGTGCCCGCGCGATGTCGTTTCAGCACGGCGGAGCGTGATGGGTACAGCTACTTGACCTTCCCGATCTGCTCCAGAGCCTTGGCGACGGCTTTCTTGACGCGGTCCTGCGTTTCCGTCGCTTGGGCCTTCTTCAGGGCCGAGGCGATGGCGTTCCGCGATCGGCCTTGCTGCGCCTCGCCGCGCTTGCCGAGGCTCTGCGCCGCCACTTCTCGCAACAGGTACTTGTCGGCGGTCTGGAGCGTTCTGATGAGGGCCTCGGTGACCTCGTTACCTCCTTCCAGGGCCAGGGCCCGCGCAGGATTCTTTGATCCCTTCGTCTTCGGCGTTCTGGAGATTGTCCAAGAGTACCGTAGTGATCCGCGGTTCGTTTCTGCCGCCGAGCGCCGAGAATACGTGCTCCCGGGCGATCAGCCAGGTGGGCTCGAAGGACTCCAGGGCGGCCAAAAGCGCGTCGCTGACAACCTTCTCCTTGCGCTTTCGCAGGGCATCGGCCACGGCGGCCGCGGCGCATTCGGTGTACTGTCGCTTAAGACCCTCGGCCAAGACGCCAGCCATCTTCTCGCCCGGGACCTTTACCAAAGCCTCGGCCGCCGGTCCCGTGTAGAGGCCGTGGTCTCCTTTCCGGTAGACGCCGATCAGGAGTTCCATGATCTGCGGGTTGGAACCCTTGGCGATCTCGACGACGATATGGGATTTGACTTCCTCGTTCTTTTCGCGATCAATCGCCGCCTGCAAGGCTTCGCGCACGCCTTTCTCATCCCGAGGAACCAGCTTGCGAATGACCGCCAAGGCTGCCTCTTCCTGGCGGGCTGTTTCGAGCGCCGCGATCAGTGCTGCCGTATCCTTGCCGGCATCGCCAGCGGGTGCCGCCTTTGGACTGGCCGTGGCAGTTGTCTTGACTGGACCGCACTCGCCGCCAAAGGCGGCAGCGCACGCGAGGACAAAACCGAGAAAGCGGACTGCGGTTTTCATTCTTATTTTCCTTGTTGTTCCAATTCCTTGGGCACTTACCAAGAGGCCCGGTTTCCTCTCCGCCAACAGCGCCAGATTTCACTTTTTCCGAGCCGGTTTCTCGCCCGCCGGGCCGGCGGCCGACACGGACTCGATGCGAAACGAGCGTGGTTCCGCCGCTCTCTCAACAAACAAAACTATCCTTATGACTGCGGCCGGGTTTAAGGGGAAGTCCGGGTTGTATCCATAGGAATAGCCAAAGATTGTCTTTACGGTCGCCGCGGCGCCAGGCTGAACGTTGACCGCCTCGGCATTCTTGGGCTCCTTATGCCAGTCGCCACCATTCTCCACCCGCAAATGTATCGCGAGCGGCTTGAGGCCGGTGTTGACCACGCGGGCCTCGACGTGACCGAAGGCCGAGAGGTCCCACGCGGCGGCCCCTTCCGGCATGAACTCAACTCCGTGACAATCTCCCCCGCCAGGTTGGATCGTCACGACAAACCCGGGGGCGGTCGAATCGCGGCTTGCCGCCACTGTTGTCTCGGGGGTACGTGGTTTCAGCCGCTTTTCCGCGCCGACTTGAGTGGCATCAAGGAGGACTTTCCGGCGGGGACCCGCGAGCGATTGCCGCAGTTGCTGAGCGACGATGCGCGACATCTGCCCGGTACGCACGAATCGCTTTTCGTCGGAGGCGATCCGCTCGAACGGCGTGTTGGGGCCGGTAATGCGAATGGCCTGGTTGACGGTGAGCACTAAAGGAGTCGAGGGCATCTCCGCATCTCCCTTTCTGCCTATCTCCCTTTCTTCCTTTCTCTTTACTGTCTGCTCCGCCTGCACCTTGCCGCGGAAGACGTGGACCTCCTGCACGCCGTCCTCCTTGACCAGCACGCCGAACTCCGTGCCCATGTCCGTGTACTTCATCCCCGGAGTACACGCCACAAAGCCGCGGGACGACGGATTCTCGACCGTCACCGCCAACTTACCCTGGCGCAATCGCGCTGGTGCGGGAACTAATTTCCAGAGTCGCCGGACCTTCAAGCACCGTCCGTGCGCCGCCCTCGAAGAGGATCTCCGCCAGCCCCGACTTGAGGACTAGCTTGCGGCCGGCATCCAGGTTGCCGCCGACTTCGGGAGCGACTGCTTCGTCAGCCCAACAGCAATCAGCCGTGTGGACCAGAAGGGCCACGGAGGCGGAAGGAGCGGGCGGAACGGCGGGAGCAGGTAACGGAATACCAGGTTGGCGAACTGCGATTCGAGGTTCGGGTGCATCGACACCCACGTGCCTGCCGCGAACAACCAGCACCAGGCCGACAATCGCCGTAAGCACTATACCCGTGCAGAGGACCATCGCCAGCCACACGAGCGCCGCGGCCACGGAAGTACCGGAGCCGACGTGCAACCGATTGCACAGGAACCCGAGCACGGGGGACTTGCTCGCCGCCGGCCGGGACCGCGACGGCTGAGAATGGGACGTTCCGGTTTGCGGCGGAGCAGCTTGCCCGAACTCCTCGGCCAGGGCGTTGGCGGCCGAAACTCGGGCAACAGCAAACAAGTACAACTCGGCATGGAGCCGCGTGTACTCGAAAAGCGTCCGGGCGACTGCCTCGTTGCTCAACACAAGCGATTCCAGTTCCTCCATGCCTGCACCCGAGATCGTGCCGTTGAGATGGCCGTCCATTAGATGCCAAAGCTGGCGAGGCACTTCGATCGGATCGCTCACGGTTTCATCTCCGTACGGAGCTTTCCCTGGATACACTGGAAAAGCTTGCGGCGAATACGGCTCAAGGCGTTGTAAAGGCTGGCAAGTTGCATATTTAATTGCTGGGCGACGTGGCTTAAGTCGGATTCGGCGCTGTAGGACATTTCAACTACTCGCTGTTCGGTCTGATTCAATTCAGCGAAACACGACGCCAGGAACCGATGCCGGCGCTCGGCAGCCTCAACGTCCTCGTCCGACGCCACGTCGGCCAACTTCAACAGCACGTGCTCACTCAGTCGACGCTGCTCGCGGAGGTGCCGCCGCCGGTACATTAGGATTTCGAGCCGCGCAATGCCACACGCCCAGCGGGCAAAACTGCTGCCGGGCTCGAATAAAGGAAACTTCTTCCATGCCGCGACACAAGTCTCCTGGTAAATGTCCTGCGCATCGTGAAGCTTCCGCACGGCCGCAAAGATATACCCAAAGACTTGGCCTTGGTGGCGAGTCAAGAGTTCGTGGAATTCGTCGCGAAGTTCGTTCTTGGTCATTTGCCATCTGCCCGGATGCGCATTTTATCCGAGTGCACTCGTTAAATACTGCCGTGACCGGAGAATCCTAATCAATTCGTTGGAAGTAATCTCGCGACCGTATCCCGTCTATAGCGGGTGGGACCTATCATCAGCAGGGGTGTTTGCAGTCCGTAGGTTACCAGGAATCCTGATCCCAGCGCCGTGAAATCGCCATAAGTCTTGCGCAGCCAAAACGTTGCATGAATTGTCCGTTGGGATTCGGGACGGTACTCCCATATCGGGGGTACCCAGCGGCTGCGCACCCCCACCGAGGCGAAAACCAGGCTGCAATGGTGGCCTGTCAGCAAGAGCTATCGGGTGGGCAACGTCGTTCGATAGTCGTCCATATAGAGGCCGATCTTGTCGAAGGGAATTGCCTCGAAAGAGGAAATCGCCCGCTGAATCCAGGCGTTCCAGCGCCCGGCGAAGGCTTGGGGCGTGAGGGCCTCCGCCGACAGGTCGATCGGCTTACCCCTTGTCCCGGCGAGATTCTTGAATCCCTTGAACGTGACGGCCGGGGCGACGCCCTTCGCCGCGCCGGTCGTGTTGACCACCAGGTTGTCAGCAATATCCAGCTTGTCGAGCAGCTTCTGCACGTTGCCGTCGAAACCACAGACTTGGCGGCCGCAGTTGACAAACACGTTTCGTCGCACCGTGTTGCCTAGCGGCTCGCGCGGCGAGTCGTTCATGATGTTCGCCAGCCGCGGATAGCGCGTGCTCCAAGGCGGCTCGGTGTAGTGGAGCTGCTTGGCCTTCTCTTCCAGGCACCAGCTCTCGTCGGCCGGGTTGTTCCACTGCATCCAGGTCATGCCACGGGAGTCGATGTGCAGGCCGATCGGGCAGTCGACGACCAGGTTGTTGAGCACCGGGTTGTCGCGGCCGCCGCCGATCATAATCGCCCGGCCGGCGCGGCAGAACACGTTGCCGACGATAGTGTCGCCGCAGTCGCAGTCGTCGAAGTACATCCCCATCGTATTGACCTGATGCGCGTCGCCGCCGCCAAGGTCGTGGATGTAGTTGTTCCGCAGCAGGTTGCCCTGGCTGGTCCAGTCGCGGCCCGTGTAGAACGCCCCCGCGTCGCCGGTCTCCAGGACCACGCGGTAGACCTCGTTCCGCTCGAAGCGATGGTCGTTGCCGCCGTACAGCACGGCGTTGTGCGGGGCGTCGTGGATGCAGTTGTTAGACACGATATGGCCGCATCCATTTACGCCGATCCCAGCGGCGTAGGTCCGCTGGAAGATGCCATAGTGATGAATGTGGTTGTTGTCGGCCACGTTGCGGCCGGGCGTGAGCGTGCGGCGGTCGCCGCCGTTGAGGTCAATGCCGCTCCTGCCGAGATTAAACAGGTCGCAGCCGCGGACCGCACAATTCGCGCCGTCAAGCGAAACGCCGCCACCGGCCAGGTTGGCCACGACGCAGCCGAACAGTGCGACGTGCTCAACGTCGCGGGCGACGAGTCCATCGCCGTGGCCGTATTCCAAACGCAGTCCGACGAACTTCACGTGCTTCGCCCCGTGGATCTTGACCAGCGCATCGGGCAGTGTGGCGAGGACGATTTCGGAGCGGGCCAGGTCACCTTGGGGATAGTAGTAAAGCTTCTTCCTGGTGCGGTCGAGATACCATTCGCCCGGCGCGTCGAGTTCCTCGAGGGCATTCATGGCGAAGAATCGCCGCTTGGCCGCGCCCAAGTGCCGCCGTTGATGCCGTAGCCGTGGGGCGCCGCTAGGGCGATGACCTTCTTCTCCTTGTCATACGACGCGACGCGAATCACTTCATCGCACCAGTCGTGGGTCCAGTAGCCCAAGAGCCACACACCTTCCGACAAGTTCCAGCGGGCAGGCCGCGGATCGTCGAAGAGGAAAGATCCCGGGTGGGCCCTGCGCATCGCCGGGTCAGCCGCGTCGGCCCTGGGAAGTCCCGTGTCGACGGCCTCCGAAAAGGTGGCCCAGCCGGGACTGGCCGCCGTAGCATTGGGCCATCGCGCCAGCGGCATCGGCTGATGGTCGACGTAGAGCCAGGGAGCCACTGGCGGTCCGTGAAAGGCAATTTTGAATTCCGGGAAATTGGCCCATGCCTTGCCCAACAGGTCGCACACGCGGACCTTTTCACGCACCGCCGAGCCGAGCCGGGCGAGCACGGCGGCGTCGGTGACGGCATGGAACGCCGCCGAATCGAGCGAGACACCTCCTTGCAGCCTGGCCTTGCCGCCTTCACTCGCACGATAGATGACCGGCGCGGCAGCCGAACCGCTGTCGGCGGCTGTCAACTCGAACGAGGCATTGAGCAGGTAGTTGCCCGGCTGGAGGCAGACGGTTACGGCCTCGCCAGCCTTAAGCGTCCCCGTTTTACGGAGCGCACGGATCGCGTCGCGGGCTTGCACGAGCGTTTGATAGGGCTTTTGCCGACTGCCGTCGCCGTCCGGCGTAGCGATTGGGGACACGAACACGGTGACCTCCGCCTGCGCGTAGGTAGCCATGGCCAAAGCGAGACAAAGCGCCCATCGTGTCTTCATGTTGTACCTTCCATTCCAAGGAGGGAGACCGGTGCATAAACCATTCAGTCGTCCGGCGGGCCGTCGTCCGCTTGACGCTTGCCGCCACGGTAACCGTTCAACCCCTGACGCACGCCGGAATCAAGCCGAACGGTACGACGTATAGCACGATCATACGGCGCGGAAATCTGATTCGCAACATTGCGGCGGCTTCGATAAGTAAGCGGTTGCATACAGCGCGTGTGGTACAGGCGGCGTTCGTGGACGCCCAGGGCCATTCTGTACATGGGGCCCGGGCAGAGGCTCCGTCGATGACCGGCCGACTCCCCCCAGCGCCTGCGCCATCCAGGACGGCACACCCATATCGGGGGTGCGCAGCGACTGCGGACCGGCATCCATAGGTCGCGACCGGCGGATTCTCCAGGCGCCGGGACAATCCGCGGGTCGAATATTCCCGGCTACTCGGTAGGGGACGTCCGTGCCAAGATGCCAAGGCGACTTGTTTGCCGGTACTCAACCAGCCAGGACGTGAGCGGCGAGGATTCAGGCAAGTCCCAATGCGCGGGGCGGGGGATGAAACAGGAGCAGTCCCATCGAGCCCCCCTCGACTTTTTCCAGATTTCCTTGACAAAATTTTCCGAATTCCTAAGAATATTGCTGGTGGGAAATCGCACCAGACTCTTTTCGGTTCGGCGAAACATCCTTCTTTGCAGAGGCGGTGATGGTGAAGCATCAGTTAATAGGGGCGGCGCACGGCGGCAATCGGACGGGGCGACGCAGATTCCACATGCGGACCTTGCGGGTCGAATCGCTGGAAAGCCGCAGGATGCTTTCGATCTTGCCTTGGATGGCGGGACCACCCTTGCCGGCGGCCGTCACCGCGGCGGCGGCGATGGATCTCTTCGGCACAACCTATATCTTCGGCGGCGCGCGTGGCAAGCAAACGCTCAGCACCGTCTACGAGCTGCCCACCGGCGCGGCCGCCTGGGCGGCGTCGGCCCCGTTGAACCAGGCCAGCTCCGGCAGCGGCGTGGGTGTGCCGGGCTACTACGGCACCACCAGCGACGGCAGCAGCGAGATCCTCAATTTCGGCGGCACGAGCGGAACGCAGCCCACCGCCACGACCTCCTGGTACAACCTGGAAGGCGCGACGTCGTACGCCATGCAGACCGCACGCGCTTATTTCGGCTACGTCACTGATTCGACGGCCAGCAGTTCGGGCGGCTATTATCTCTATGCCATCGGCGGGAGCGGCAGCAACGGGCAGGCGCTGGCGAGCGTCGAACGCTACGACGCGGCCAACAAGGACTGGACCTATTTGGCCGCCTTGCCGCAAGCCCTGACGCACACCACGTCGGCCGACGACGGCGCGGGACACATCTTCGTCTTCGGCGGCTTGGACTCATCAGGTCAACCCGTCGCCACGGTTTATCGCTATACCAAGGCGACGAACAGCTGGGATACGGTTTCCTCGATGCCTGCCGCACTGAGCGGCGCCTCGTCGGTCTATGCCGCGTACGGGCAGATTTATGTCGTCGGCGGCAAGAACAGCGCCAACCAGGCGGTGACGACCGTGGATGAATACGACCCCGTGCTCGACCAGTGGACGGCCGGCGCGTCGCTGCCCGTCGGGCTGTATGATTCGGCCGTCGTGATCGACGGCAACAATCAGTTGAACGTGATTGGTGGCACGAGTTCTTCCGGCCCGGTGGCGACCGACTATCAGATCGCCGTCGACCCGCCGCCGCAGGGGCTACCCGCCTGCCCCGTGCTCTCGTTCCCCGCAACTACTTACGTTGACAACTCCTTTGTCTACAACGGGCAGCCGGAGACTGCCACCGCCTTCGCTTACGCCTCTGACGGCGTGACGCCTATCAACGGCACTTTCACCTATACCTATAACGACTCCTCCACGCCGCCGACCAACGCCGGCACGTACAACGTCATCGCGCAGTTCACAAGCGCGGATCCGGGCTATACCAACGCCGCCATCGCGGGGCAACTCACCATCAGCCCGGCGTATCCACAAATCACCGTCAGCGGCGCTGACACGTTCCCCTACGACGGCAAGCCGCATCCGATTTCGGCGACCGCGGTTGGAGTCGACGGCGTGACGCCCGTCGTTGGCAGTTTTAACTACACCTACAATGGTTCGGCGACGCTGCCGACGGCGCCGGGCACCTACTCGGCCGTCGCCAACTTCACCAGCAGCGATCCGAACTACTGGAGCTGGTCCGATCCCCAGTCCGGCAGCGGCAACACAATCACGGTGACGATCCCCGATCCGACGATCCCGACCAACTTCACTTCCACGCCGGTTTCGACCTCGCAGGTCACGCTCTCGTGGAACGCGGCTTGGGAGATGGACGCGAACCTGTCGTCGGCGAGTTCGTATGAAATCCTGTCGGTGCATTGGCAAGGGCACCCCGGCGGCGCCAAAGGCACCGATGGTTCGGGAGCGTATGTATACGGCACCGTCGCGACCGCTATCACATCCACCAGCTACACGTTCACGCCGCAGGCCGGATATTCGTACGCCGTCGCGTCGGTGAATAGTGCCGGGACGCCCTCTTCGCCCACGGCCTACATCAGCGCCCCGACCGCCGTGGCGCCGAATACGGGCTATTACAGTTATACGATCCAGTCCATAGGCTACAATGTCGGATCGAGGGGCGTCACGCCCGCGGCCGAGGCCCAGACGACCACGCAGTATTCGCTGTCTTTTGCCGGTTTTCCCACGCCGACAATTGCGATGCTCAGCGGGCCGCCGACGATGACGTTCGACCCGGCCACCGACACCATCACTTATACGCCGACGGAAAGCGAGGTAGGCACCAACCCCACGGCGACCTTCCAAGCGACCAACCTGGCCGGCAGCGTGACGATGCCGATTTCGTTCGACGTCCTCGAACGCCCCGATCTTTCGCTCGTCGGCGGGACGTCGATTTACGACGGCCAGATGCACGGCGTCACCGCAAAGGCGTACTTGACCGACGGCGCCACGATGATCCAAGGCAATTACAGCATCAACTACACCTCGACCGACAACCCGATCATAAGTTCGACGGCGCCCTTTAGCCAAGCGGGTTCTTACATCGCGACCGTCACGTTCACCAACTCCGATCCGAATTACCAAAACTACGGCAACGTGACGGCGACCGTGCCGGTCATCATCGAAAAGGCCGCGCCGACGATCGTCGTCAACGCCGGGCCGTTCGGCGACACCGGCCAGCCGCAAGCGGCCACGGCGACGGCATACGGCATCGACGGCGTGACGCCGATCGACGGCACGTTCAGCTTCACCTACGACGGCTCGCCGACGCCCCCCAGCGCCGGGCACATACACGGTCGTTGCCAGCTTCACCGCCGGCCCCGCGCCGAACAGCACGATCTACAACTACGCGAACGCCACGGTCACCGTGCCGCTGGTGATCACGCTCGACAATACGATGACCGTGCAGTCGGGCACGATCGCCGGCGGCCTGCAGGGCACGGGGGGCATCAACATGACTGGCCCTGGCACGGCCACGCTGAACGGACCGAATAGCTACATGGGCGGGACCTTCGTCACCGGCGGGACGCTGATCGTCACTGAGTCGGACGCCCTTCCGGACGGAACAAGCCTGACGGTCGGTGCCGGCGGGACATTCATATTTGACCCGAGCCAATCGGCATCGAATGTATCGGCCGCGGCACTGGCCTCGCCCGCCTCCGGCACCGCCGTGGTATCCGACGCATCCACGCCGGTCGCAATGACCAGCGCTCTGACCAATGGACCGTTTGCCACGTCCGCCCTTTCCACGCTCTCGCCGGTTCTGGATAGACCGGTTAAGAACCTATCCTACGCGCCGGCTGTGTCGGCAGCATCAAGCGGTAAAGCGGAAATGTCGGCAGCCACGTCGCGTGTCACGAGCGATGCGCTTTTCGCATCGAGTCGGGCTGCCTTCGATGGGACCGCATCGTCGCCCGATACCTCGCAGTCCGCGGGGGTGTTGTCATGGCTCGCGGCGAACGAAAGTCGTTGGAACTCATCGGACCAAAACAAGATAGCCGTCGAAGCTCTGGAAAACGTTCTTGCCCGCTTCGGAGTTTGACGGAATTGGCGCAATCGACGACCAAGAGTCGTTCGGCCGCGGCGGCAGGCTTTCCCGAGCCTGGAACTGCCGCGTCAGCCGGCTTATCCCTGGTTCGGATGCCTGACACTCTCAAAAATCTGGCCGTTCTCTCCGCACGACGGCCGCCCGACTATCCTGCGTCGGTCACCTCATCGAATGTCGCTAGCTTAAGGAGTGCCACCACAACGGGTCGTAGCTGCTGCCTTGGCGTGCCATCACAAGGTGTTGTAGGTTGGCCGAAAGTTCCGCGCCTAAGCTAGCGACATTCGTCACCCCCAACTCCGCGCCAAAAACGAGCAGCTGGAAACCGTTCGTTTCTGATTTTCGGCCGCCAGTTCTCCGCTGTCCCCCCCTAGTTTGCAGAGAATCTCGCCTAGATTACGATCTCGTAATTCAAAACGTCGAATCGCCGTCAAAATCGAGTTTTGCAACAATGAACACACAAATACCTATGGTGATTGCCTGGAAAGCCTTCCCTCCGAATCAGAACGGGCCGGCCGAGCCCACTTGATCCGCAATCTTCGTTATGTGCTTCTGGGCCAGGGACTGCGTCGTGCCGGGGTCGTTAGCGCCTGGGAGGCCCGCGAACACGTCGCCGCGGTCCGCCGTTGCCTGCAGGAGAACGACCTCGACATCACCGCATCGTTTGTAGCCAAGGAAGCGGCCCTTGCCGTGTCTAAGGCCGGCGACAAAGATGGCGGCATAGAGCCCTTGGACGACTTCGCCACGGTTTTTGCACAGAGTCCCAACCAGGAAGTCGCCCAGCGGGGCTCGTTCTTGCAGCAAGTCGCCGCGAAACTGCGTCAAGGCGACGACGGAAAGAAAACTGGTGATCTAGTTGCGGCGAAATACGTGACCCATGGCCTGTAACACTTCGTTACGGTGCGCGTAGAAGAAAGCAGGAATCCCCCATAACACATATCAAGGTAGATTGTCATGGCATCTTCTTCCACAGACCAAGTTCTGATTGTTGGCGCCGGCCCTATCGGATTGGCATTGGCCTGCCAGTGCCTGAGACTCGGCCTCCGCGTACGAATCATCGACAAACAGCCTGGCCCCTCCACCACGTCAAAGGCCATGGCACTACAGTTCCGCGCGTCTGAGGTGCTCGCGTGCATGGGCCTCGCCGATCGCTTCCTGGCACGCAGCACTGGGGCGTTCTCGGTCAACCTCTATTCCGGCCCCCGCAAGCTTCTGAAACTGGACGGTAGACGGTTCCAAAGCCATTCCGGGCGCGAGGCATTCAGCCCGAGGCTGATGCTGATCCCCCAAAGTGAGACCGAGGCCATCCTGGGCGAGGCCGTGCTCGAATGCGGCGGGAAAGTCCTCTGGGGCACCGAATTGCTGGACTTTCGGCAAGACGATGACAAGGTCGTATCTCGCCTGCGCATGGCCGACGGCCAGGAGCAGTTCGTGGAGTCGCAGTGGCTCGTGAGCTGCGAAGGGGCGCATAGCCTTGTGCGGAAGCAAGCCAAAATCTCCTTTGCCGGAAAGACCTATCCGCTGGCATTCTTCATGGCCGACTTGGAGTTGGACTGGCCCTTGGACCATGCGGCGACCCACCTTTGGATTCATCCCGAAGGCTCCTTTGCGGCATTGCCCCTTCCTGGACGCGATAAGTGGAGGCTCTTTGTCGAAGTGACGCAACAGCTTGACCAAATGCCTGGCAACGTCACACTGGACCTGATTCGGGAACTAATGGCCCGACGCGTCGGCAGCGTGGCCGCGATACGCGGTGTGACCTGGATCTCCGAGTTCCGCGTGAGCTGCCGCATGGTAGATCGCTACCGCGCCGGGCGCGTCTTGCTTGCTGGCGACGCGGCTCATATCCACAGTCCCACGGGCGGCCAAGGGATTGCCACGGGGATCCAGGACGCCACGAATCTGGCCTGGAAGCTCGCTCGAGTATTACGCGGTGCGCCGGAAAGCCTCCTCGACACCTACCAGGAAGAGCGGCTCCCCAAGGCCCGCGAAGTGCTCAAGAAAACCGACGGCGCGATGACCATCCTGTTTGCGCCGAATGCAAGGAAGCGGTTCCTGCGGGACTTCGTCGTGCTGCCGGTACTGCGCAGTCCCTGGGTCCAGAAGAAGATGTTTGGCAAATTTGCGCAGCTCCACGTGAATTATCGAGGGAGCAGCCTTTCGCGGCACGAAGACCGACGCAACTGGTTCACCCGCACGAGGATCAAGGCCGGGGACCGTGCGCCCGATGTTGCCTTCCGCGATGCGTCATCGGGCCGGATCGTAACCTTATTCGACTTATTGCGGCCGCTTCGCCCCGTGGCGCTGATTGGGACGGGATCAACCGTCGACATGCCACGTGCGCGCCGGCTGGCGGACTCGCTTCACCGATCCGGCGTCGACGCCTATCTCCTCATGGATCCCCGCATCGCAGAGGTTGAGACATCACGTGAACAAGCGTGCGACCGGGCACGCGCAGCGCAAACGGATGCGTTGGGGCATGCAAGTGTCAAGGTGACGTCCCACAAACGACCGCCGCAGGCCAAATTGCCTTGTCTGCGCGATGCGCATGGTGATTTCCGCCGTCTGTATGGAATGGCTGGCGATTTCCTCTGCCTGATCCGTCCCGACGATCACGTCGGTCTGTTCCAGCGGCCGATCAACGAAGCCTCGCTCGACGACTACCTGGGGATGTTGGGAACCGCACTGCATTCCGAAAGGCCGGACAGTCCACCAGGTTGGTCGGCCGCCGACAGCCAGCGTGGAACAGAGCGGGAACATGTCAGGACCTCTTGAGCAGGGTCCGTAGCGGGGCAATCCAATAAACCTGGCCAACACCGCTGGTTAGGTCGTGGCTGCAGTAAGTCGGCTCGCCCTTCCGCCGTACGGATTCAGCATCAACGTATCCAGCGGCCCGTCATTCCCCGCGGGCCGTTTTTGCGACCGATGGCCACCTCCCTCGTAACGCCTCGTGCTTCGCCACGTATGAGGAGTTGATTGGATTACGCAACGGTCAGCCGCGAGTCCCAAGACCTGTCGTCTGGGGTCGGCATACAATCATTCGAAAGTAAGAAAGGTCATAAAGGTTATATGAAAATGCTAGTTAATGCGAGAATTATCGTGGTACTACTGGCGCCAAAGCTCGGCGGTCTCTTGTCTGTGAAACCGGCACCGGCTGCAGTGTTCATCACATTTCGCATTTACCTCAACGGACAACTCATCCTGGTCACCGGTACCTATGATAATGGTTACACGAGTAATGACGGTCTGTGGAATAACTTGAAGAAACTGTTGCTGGCGGCACCTCGTGCGCTGGATTTTGCTGAACTCATGCCGTCCGCAGAACGCATCAAGTTCTTGCGCGAAGATTCAGCGCGGCGCACGGCCGGCCTTCGGCCTCAACATGAGCTGTTTGCCATCAAGCCTGACGCAGACGAACCACTCCAGGCAACGCTCAAAGGCAAGATCAAAGTCGAGGGCCGCTACTCCTACACGCGAGAGGTATCGAGTCTACGACTAGTCCGCACGAGCGAAACAGGAAACCACTGGCAAATTGCTCCCGAAGAAGTGGATCGTATGCGCAATCTGCAACCCAAGAATTTGCCGCTGCGATAGCCAGTATGGCAAGATGCTTGCCAAACGTTCAATTGGAGCACTGTGGGCTGGCCGCGAAATCCGGGACCGCGGAATCTGGGCGGTTAGTCCCGAATCCGCGACACGCTGTTCGTTCTTGTTCGGCTACCTGCTCCGGCATATCCCCGGCGACGTGCTCGCACGGTTTCCTCGAACGCCGTGAAGACGCCCGGGTCGTTAACCTTCCGTGTCTCGATTCTGAACATTTCTTTTTGCCAACAGGGCCGAGATGTTTTTCGTCTCGTCATCCGACACGAGGAAATTTTACGGTCCGACACGGAGAATGCAACACCCACGACCGGGATGACGATTCCCGAATGGGTACAGCCCGCCATGCCGCACCTTGTACTCCGAGGCCAGCCGCTCCTACGAAGCCCCGGCTACGAAATTCCCAAAGTGGAACTCGAACGCCAGAGGCAAGACGAATGATAGAACAGCGATGCCCAGCAATCGCCCTCTCCGCAGGATCAGATGACGCCGAACGCGCCTACGACAAGGCATCATTATCCCGTGCCTTCTCAATCTCATCGACCAGGGCGGCTATCTCGGTGTTCTCGGTAAGATCGCCTACTGCTTGATCCGGAATCGGTATTTTCAAGCCGAGTTTCCGGCAGATCGTGTGCAGCATCTTTACGTTCTCGGTGACTTCCTGTTCCGCGAGCATACTGAGTTGCAGATTCAGGTGCGACCATTGCTCGGGCACGACGCATCTGGTGCTTTTGGTTGATGAGAACGAATGTGGTGAGAAAAATGAATTCGATCCCCACGATCAGAGACAAGAACTGAAAAGGATACGGGTCGAACGGTTGAAGCCACACCGTCCTCAAGGTACTCAAAACAATCCACGCGATAAGGAAGATGACCTGAGCAACAATGAAGCGGAGGCTTCAGAAGAAGCGGGCAACGCCGGCACCCAATCGTCCAGTCCGGGATTGTTGAGCGATCAACTGCTGCTCAAGCTGTGCAATCGTCTCGATGTTTCGCTTGGCCGTTGCGGCGACGGAGGGTTGAGCTGGCACGGCAGTCCTTTCGAGTTCGGGCTTCAGGCGATAGTCGGGTTTGCCAACGTCAGCGGCGGGCGGAAGGGCCAGGCCTGCTGGCATTCGTCGGCACCCAGACCGTCGATCAGCAGCAACAGCAGCGATCGTAGGGCATCCGCTCAATCTTCGGAAAACCGTATCGCCCGGCACTTCAACTGGGATCGAATGACCTCCACAGCCCGCAGATTCGCGAAATACTGTAGATGCGATCGGCAGCGACAATCCGACGACCCGAACCCATCCAGCGGAACCTGTGCTCCGGTTGCCCGTTCGAGTATTCGAGACCGGTGGCATTCCCCGTGTTTCGCTCCCCTTGCGAACCATACGGCCACAAGCCGCGTTTCGGCACGCAAGTAATCGATGTGCCAATGCAGCGTTTTCTCACGCAGGACGTGCCGATCCACGCGCGCCGCCAATCCGCCCGGTCCTAACGCACTTCCAACGTACACGTAGATTCCCGGCAACATGTGCAGCACGCCCAGCTTGCCGATGGGCACGTCCTGAACGGCCGTCGCCTCCAGAATCAAGGCGTAGGTGCCTGGCTGTGACGGTAAATCAAGCGTTTCACGGTCGTGGCTTTTCTCGTTCATCACCCTATCGTAATCGAAAGTAACCTCCATGACACTCACTCATCGACTTACGGAATACATTTCCGCCTGTTTCACCGGCCGGTGGATCACGTCCCACGAGCACGATGATGCCCTGGCCGAAATTGCACAGCTCTGCCGTCAGCAGACTTGGCGTTTGGCCGTCTGGGTCATCGCCTCTGGCTTGCAGATCCCCGGCCAGAGCACTCCCGCCGACGCCAGCAGCGACCCCACAGGTCCCTAAACTCCCCGGAAATCGTGCAGGCCCTGGCAAAGCAGGTTTGCACCGGCAAGCAGAACCGCACGTTTGTCGTGGCCCTGTCGCCGATCGTAAGCGTCCCGGCCGAGCTGGAGAAGCACTTCGTCGTGCTCGACCATGATCTGCCTGCCCGGTCACTACTTGCCTGTGGGGTTGGCGAGCGATCGGCGAATCGGGTCGTGATGCCGGCCCATGTAGTAGAACGATTTTGTTTGTGTTTTCTCGTCCAGGCAGAATTGGAACTCGAGCCGAGAACCACCTTCAGGCCATCGAGGGCCTTCCAGACGGACAATATTGACGATGGTTGAAACGCTCTCGCCCGCTTGCAATACAAACTCGCCCGCTTGCAATACAAACGGCTCGACCTTTCCAGCCACACCGTTTCAGCCAGGGCAGAGGTAGGTTCTTCCGTCGCAGCGGATCACCATGCTTTCGGCCCACTGGGGAGTCTTTCCGTCAAATAGCAGGGCAGGGATACTGGCCGGCTTGTGGGTGATATTCGTTACGGTGACCTTGTACTCTCCGTCGCCATCTGGATTGATCCACTCAATCGATTCCTTAGGCGGCGCCGGTTCGACGCTGAAACGAACGCCCTCGCCCACCATCAATGCCGGACGGCCAGTTTTGCTGCACGTGGCGTCGCCCGTTCTCACGGCGGACACTGGCCAGGCCTTTCCACCCAACGCGGCCCAAGGCGATACCAGCTTGCCGTCTTCGACCTGCCAACCGAGCGGCATCTTGCAGTCGAGCGTTGCTTCGGACACGTTTTTGTCCGACACAACTTCCATCCGTACAATAAGCATTTCTCCCTGCGACTTTCCGGCCGCTATCACGAACCGTTCGCCGATCGGAAACGTGGGCTTGGTTTTTTGCCGAGTTGAACTGACGCAGTCGATTGTCTCGCCGGACTTCAATGCTCCACGAAGACACTTTGCCACCGTCAGGTGTGGCTTGTTGATATAGACGGGCGGGCAGGAATTGCCTACTGGCCCGGCGGTGACATTCTCCAATTTGGCAGTGAAGACATACTCTGCTTCGCCCCATCCGGACGAGCTCCTTGCTGCTTCGCGGGGCGGCTGCACGGCCAATGGCGCGGGAACCGCAAATTGCGCGAAAGTGCATTTTTCCGGTGCAAAAGCAGAACCGACGACGATGGCAGCACCATAGGCGACAAAAGAGAAGATTCTCATCGCACAGCGTTTCGAAAAAAAAGGTGTAGGATATTTATACATGCATATAGACGCTGGCTACCGGCTAGGAGTTCCATCCTTTCGCTCGGTGATTATTCGCCTCATCGAACCCGACGACGTCCCAGGGGCCATGGCTTC
Organism: uncultured Planctomycetia bacterium; assembly: GCA_963709175.1. GTDB lineage: Bacteria > Planctomycetota > Planctomycetia > Pirellulales > Thermoguttaceae > JANXQG01. The sequence goes on along the minus strand of CAVPVK010000012.1, from coordinate 226,679 downwards.
CTGCGGCGGCATGGCTAGTTTCCGTCGGGCGGGCCACTAATCTCACACAAGCCTGGAAGGACGCTGGCAGGCTGGCTCGGCTGCAGGATCACAAAGGCTTGATCTGCAGATTCCGAAAGGCCACTGGGCCGTGATCTCCCTGGAAAAGTACCGGGCCCTGATCGTGTTCGGTATTGTGCCACGCGGCTCCCGTGGGATACTTGACCTCGGCGTTTTCGTGGATCACGATGCCGTTAAGTTCAACGCGAACGAACTTGGCGTTGGCAGTCTTCTTGCCTTGGGCGTCAAAGCGGGGGCTCTGAAAAGTGATCTTGAGCCTTTGCCACTTGCCCGGCGCTCGGCAGGCATTGACCTTGGGCGGCGTTCCGTCGTCGATCGTATGATAGTGCGGGCTATATTCGCCTCGCGGATAGATGCCTCCGCAATCGCTGCCCGTGACTTTCTTCTTCTTCCAGGAGTCGAAGATCTGGATTTCGTAGCAGCCATTCAGTTTGACTCCAGAGTTTGAGCCCTGCGGGATCATGAACTCCACCTCGACCTGGCAATCGCGATAGCTCTTCTCCGTGCAGAGATTCACGCCCTTGCCATGACTGACCAAGATGCCTTGTCCCGGCGCCGCGGCAAGTTGGCGGCGGTTCTTGGGGTCGAGTTTCACGTCGCCACAGATGACCCAGTTCGCCTTCGGCTCGCGGAAGGCCGCAAGATCGCTCAAGCTTAGCACCGAGTCGTCGGCACGGCCAGACAAAGCGACTCCGATGAAAAGCACCCATAAGGTCCCAATCGCCGTCCCATACCGAGCATGCCGGTGCAGGACCGACCGTATCAAGAAAGTCATCGCCACCTCACAAAGTTACTCGGCAAGCAGTTCGCCGTGTTGTATAAACCGAAAATTCTACGTTAGCAAGCAACCGCAAGCAACTACCGCCTAATCAAGCGAAGCGTTGATCTCTTGATCGCTGGGCTGAACTTGCAGCCCAACCTGTTCGGCAATCCCGCCTCGATCGTGCCGTAGCCCGTGCTACTGGCGAATCCCTGTCCACCATCCGCCGCATGGGCTTCAGCCTGCTGGACCTGACGGCACCGCTCGATGCCTTTGACGAACTGCCTCGTCCGCAGACCGCCAACTGGAATCTCCTGGAAGCCGCCCGCCCAGGCTATCTATCGCAACGGGCCCCTTGCAACAGAACCTCGCATGATCATTTTATTGGTTCACTTTCGGATTCGGAGATTCAGCATTGATTACCATTACCCGCTCCCTGGCCCATTAACTCCGCACGGTGCGGCGTCGTGTCATCGGCCACTTCCGCAGCAACAGCCCCCATCGGTTTCATCGCAAGTGCGAAAATCAAAATCTCGTGAAGCTGCCGCTGCTACCAAGGCTATTTTTCAACCGAGATGCTACAGCGTGGCAACGCTTTCTTTAAGTCCTGAATTGCACGGGAGCCAATCGTTGTTCCGCCTAGTTTAAGCGAGCGGAGGTTTCCCAACTTCTTAAGATGCACGAGGCCCGGGCCAGTGATCTTGGTGCGATCCAACCACAGGTAGGCCAACTTGTTCAGGCCCTCCAAATGGACCAGACCGTCGTCGGACACCTGCGTGTCTTCCAGCAGCAAGCATCGCAGGCCAGTGAGCCCTTCGATGTTCGAAAGGCCTGCGTCCGTGATTCCGGTTTTGGTAAGGAACAACCGGTCGAGTTCAGGATACTGTTTAAGATTAGCCATGCCCGCGTCATTGAACTTGCTGTCGCCGGCATAGAGGTAATGCATCTTCCTTGCATTAGGCAAGTGGGCAAGCCCTTCGCCGGTTATCGCGGTTTCCGAGAGGTTGAGCGTGGTCAGGTTGGTCAGCTTGTTCAGGTGGGCCAAGCCATGATCGGTAACTTTCGTACCCTTGAGCGACACCGACTTGAGCTTGCTCAAACCCGACGCGTGAAGCAAGCCGTCGTCTGTGACCTGCGAGCCCGTCAGGTCCAGATATTCGATTGTCGTTAGCCGGCTCACGTTTTCCATCGCAGCATCGGTCGCCTTGCTTCGTGCCAGATCCACTGAATTCACGACTTTGCCCGGATGCTGCTCGTCGAAAGCCACGTGACCGCCGAGCTTTTCGATTGCGGCGATGGCCTTCGCCTGCTCGGGATCGATTGCTGCGGTCCAGCCCGAATCAACCCACAGGGGCAGACCCAACATGAGCGATAGCAAAATATGGCGATTCATGACAGCCCTTTCAACAACGGTAAAGCGGATTCCGTAAAAGCCTTCCACGGCAGTCAGTATACACCTTGTTTGCTCGGCCGATAGAACCGCCACCTTTCCCATCCACAACCCCCTAGGAGGGCTCCATGCTTGGCTTGCCGCGTAACTGGGGCTGCTGCCGCGGTCCGAGGCCGCGATTACGGCTTGTTCGTTGCCATCGTGCCAGGCCCGTTCGTGGCCGTAGTCCCGGTTGGGCGGGATCAGGCGGTTCAGCATTTCCGGCAGGTCATGCTCAAGACCAGGCTCGAACTTGATGGTGCCCACGGCCGCCGTGCTGCCGACGCCGTCCCCGCCGCTGGTCCACGAACTCGTCTAACTCCTGATTCAACCTTCGCGGCTTCAGGATAGCGGCCGAAGAAGCCCTGGAGGAATGGATCTTCGACCAGAACCTGTTCAGGGGGTCGGCCGACTCGGTTGAGGAAGCCGCGGAGGTATCTGCGAAGCCTCGCCCCGGCCGAAAGCAGAAAAAGGAGCAGGACACCGTTGCGGCGGACCGCTCGGGCGACGAATCCTGACGTGAAACCATACCCGCCTGGGCTGCCAACGAAGGGCGCAAACAAAAGCCCCCGAAAAGCCAGTGTCCTCGGGGGGGTAAGGATACTTGCTTTTTCGGGAGCGATTGGACGTTTGCACGAGTGGCGTACGAGCTTCGTGATTTCGGGAGAATACGGCGTTGGGTTTTTTGAGTCAAGGCCGATCAAAGTACCCTTGTCCGCCGTTTCCGGAGAATATTGCGTCTGACCATATCCCCACAACCCGGCACGCGGCAATCCAAGATGTCGCCCGAGTCCAGCTCGTGGCCATTAGCCCGGACCCGCTTTGATCTAGCCTGGCACCGTCGCCGTGTTGCACTACCGTCTCAGGCTGCCCAGAATGACCATGCTCCGCATCGACTTACCGTCGAAGTCTCGGTGGTTCAAGGACTACTCATCCTCCTCGTCGTCGTTCTCCTCTTCGTCTTCCTCCTCTTCGTCTTCTTCATCGTGGTCAGAGACTTCTTTCCAGTCGTAGTCGTTCTCGTCGTCGTCTAGCTCGTCGTCATCCTCATCATCTTGGTCCTCGTCCTCATCGAGGTCGTCCAGGTCATCATTTTCATCCTCTTCATCTTCATCATCATCTTCATCATCCTCGTCGTCAGCAGTCCCGAACAAGACTGGGACCTCATCCGGGTGGATTGCATTTTCGCATGGGGCCATGGGAACTACTTTCATCAGATCGGCGGACAAATCGACAGTGGTGACGGAAATGCTCACGATTGCCTCCTCGTTTTGGAGAAACTATGGGGTTAATTAGGCTCAGTGGAAATGAAATCTCCGGGAAGATCGCAAGTGGCACTGCCGGAGCCGACTAACTGTATACGGGCCAGCTCACTTCGTCTAGTCGACAAAGTATCGAGGCGGTCGACTTGTGAAGCGAGAACGCCCCCTGGCGCCAAGCCCTGCTCGCGGAAGCCGCCCAGCGCGAACCAAGACGCTAGGCGGTCGCCCGGTCGACGTGGTTCGCACGATCGAGTCCCCGCAGGACTACAATGTTCTACGGCTGGTAGAGTGCACGACCGCACGACCACGGCCACTGATGACCGCCAAAGTGGCTTTGGCGGTGGGGCTAGAAAGTCGGACACGGCCAGTTTCTGGTAGGGCTGGAGCCTGTTGAAGGGCGGGGCAGCGAACTGCCGAAGCCCCTCGTTGCCGTCGCCGACCGCGTCCAGAATCATGGCCAGGGCTTCCCGGAAGAGCCGGCCCTCACCGCCCTGGAGAATCCGCTTGCCGTCCGGCGTCCACCACATGTCGAACCTCTTTTCCTGGGGCTGCTTATCGCCGCATATAGTGGTCCAGTGGGTGATTGCCCGCGAGTTTCCATTCGCCGGTCTTCGTCTTTCGCCGCGCCGGGGCCAGGGTCTCCGCCCGGCCTGGCCGGCTGCGGGACAAGCTCGGCGTTGACTCCATGCCGGACAAGGAGTCGATAGGGGCCGGATCATGTTGCCCACCGCATACGCAGGCCGATCAAGCCGGCTAGTCCACAGGCCAGCAGCGCGGTGACGCTGTAAATCCCGGCGTTCGGGAAACCGGGCGCGAGGCAGAGGCTCAGGGCGCCTACCGCCGGACCCAAGCACATGCCGGTGCCGATCATCGCCTCGTGTAATCCACCGTGTTCGCCCTTGGTTTCGCCAACATCCATCGAGTAGAACAACGACGAGTAATAGATGAGACCGATCGAGACGCCGAAGACAGCTTGGGCGGCGACGAGTATTCCAAAGTTCGTGGAAAGAAGCAAGGCACCGAAGCCGGCGGTCAGTCCAACAAAGGCGCCCACCAGCCAGCGGAAGCGGTAGTGCCACCCGGTCCATTGCCAGAGGGCCACGAAGGTTCCCAGGCGGACGAACATCCAGATCGAGCAGAACCAACCGGCCTGCGCCGTGGACAGCCCCAGCGACTTTGCCAGGGCCGGGATAATGGCAATGACCGTGGTAATCCCGATGTACGAGAAAGGAATCGCGAGCCACACCAGGCGCAGAAATGTCTGCGGGCTAACAAGTCGGGCGAAGGTAGCCGCTTCCAGCGGCTGTGTCGCCGCCGCCTGTGGCGCAAGGGGCTTCGTGGGGATGGGGTTCTTGCCCAGGCAGAAGACGGTCAAACATAGTACGCCGTGAATGAATGCCGGCAGCCAGAAGACACTGTCGTGACCGAGCGTCTCATAGAGCGTGCCACCGACGAAATACATCGACGCCGCCCCCGCGGACCAGACGACGTTGTAGATGCCGATGTTCTTGGGGAGGATGTCATCGCCGACGCCGTCGCTGACGAGGGCTTCGAGTGTCGGCCAGGTGAAACAAACTGTGGTCGCGTAACCGAGGTACACGATGATGACCGCTGGCATCGAAGGAACGAGCGCGCCCAGCCCCAAGCAGACAGCCAGTCCGCCGAACCCGGTCTTAAGCGACGTGAAATAGCCGAAACGTTGGGCGAAACGTCCGCCCAGCCACGCGGCAAAGATGTAGACGAAGCCGCCGAGGGCCGAGACCGAGAGGTTGCCAAGGTTGCCGAAGCCGAAGCGGTCGCGCAGCAGGAAAAAGACGTAGCTTCCAAAGTACGACGTGGCGAGGGCGTTCAACCCCTCAAACACGAAGAAGATGATTTTGGATTTCCGAGTATGCACTGTACGTTGGTTTCTGCGAACAGGCGGGGCAGGGCGACTGGAGCTTGTCGAGAGCTGCTGCAGAACACCAGCTGATAGGAATTCGACACTATGCAACGCTCCTGATTTTACTGTGAATGCGGTTTGCTAACAAGATTCACAGCGAATCCGCGAATCCGGTCAAGTCCGGAGAACGCCCGGCGGGCACTATTCGCGGGCTGGCCGACAAGCCGGTCGAGAAGCGGGCTCCGGCCACCCAGGCTGACCTGCCGGAAGCGGTCATGGCCCTGGCTGGCTTCTGCAAGGCGGAGGGCTGCTTACCGCCGCATATAGTGGTCCAGCGAGTGATTGCCCACGAGTTTCCATTCGCCGGTCTTCGTCTTTCGCCGGGCGCCGGGACCAGGGTCTCCGCCGGTCTTGGCCGGCTGCGGGACAAGCTCGGCCAAATAACTCGCCGCCGGGCGACCTCCGCCCCATTGCATCCAATCTTCCTGTAAGCGGAAGAGCCGGTTGCCGCGGTCGGGCAGGCGGAGCCGGTCCCCCTTCTGGATCACCAACTCGTGGGCACCCGTCCAGCCGAACCAGAAGTAGCAGGCGGTATGCACCGGAATCCAGTTCCCCTTGCCGTCCTTGTCGGTAAGGTAGATTTCCGACCAGTTGTGATTGGGCACCCACACCAGCCGGGCCGGGATTCCGGCCGTGCGGCAGAGGGCCACAAACACGGCAGACATCTCCGCGCAATCGCCCTGGCGTTTCTCCAGCGCCGTAACGACGCTCGTGTAGGGGCCGATCTGCGGCCGGATGTTGCGAGGTATCCAGGCCGCAAACTTCTCCGCCAGGTCCCAAGGGTGCTTCAAGCCGCCCCGCAAGGCGTTCAACAGGTCGTGAACCTCCTTGCTCCGCGTCTGAATGCCTGGGCTCTCGCCGAGAAACTGCTTGCCGATGCCGGCGGGGACGGTCTGCTTCTGCGGGAACTGGTCGCGCTGGTAGCTATGGTACTGCTTGTAAAGGGTGGCCTTGTAGCTGACCTTCGCGGAGATCTTCTGCCCCTGGGCGATTTGCGGCGCGTACAGGTACAACTGCCGGGCATACTCGCCCACGTCGCGGACTTCGGCCTCGCAGTCTTGGGCCTGCACGTCGCCCCCTTCGAGCTTCTGCTCGGGGCACTCGACCGGCAGCGGCGTGGTGGCCTTGATCTGTGTGCCGTCGCCCCGGCCCACCAGTTCGATGCCGACGCTCACGCGGAACAAGCGGGGTTCAAGATAACCGGTCTCGGCCTGCGGAGGCTTGGTCCAGATCCATTTTCCGTCGCCCACGACGGGAATGACGCTGAAGGCGGGCGGCACGGGCATTGCCTCCGATTGCAGATTGCACGGGACACTGCCAAAGGCCTTCATGCCGCCGCAGGCCGCGGCACCGAGACCGAGTTGCAGAAAACCACGACGATCCATGATGTATCTCCTAATGGCGGAGCAGCAACAAACCCAGCAGGCCTTCACTTGTAAGTGCGGCCGAGGTAGTCCACAATGGCCCGCTTGATCGCCAGCGGTTCGCAGGGACCCGACTTCCGGTAGAGCACCTTGCCGCCGGGCGCGACCAGGATGGTGTGCGGGATGGGACCGGATGCCTTTTCGTCCACGGCATCCATGAGTTTGTACTTGTCGTCGCCGGCGAACAGATAATTACTGGATGAGACTTGCTTCTTCTTCAGCACCGCCAGGGCCTTGTCCTTCTCCCCGGGCGAGTCGGCGGAGATAGTGATCAACTCGAAGTCCCGGTCCCGGTACATGCGGTTCACGGTGACGAACTCGGGCAGTTCCGCCACGCAGGGGCCGCACCAGGTGGCCCAGACGTTGATCAGTCGAAGTCTCGTGCCGTCGTTCTTCACCAGGGACCGGATGCCCTTTTCGTCGATAAACTTCAAGGTGACCTCCTCCTTGGCCCAGGTCTCCAGCGACTTCCTGGCCGACTCGCGCTTGTCGGACCACTTGATCGAACAGCCGAAGACCTTCGTCTTTTCCACCGGCACCGGCTTGCCCGCCAAGAGGGTCTCGATGGCGTTGCGGGCATCGTGGGACGTGGCCCGCTCGGGCTTCTCGGAGTTGTCGATCCGGCCCTCGAAGCGGAGCTTCCGCTGCCGGTCGAATACGAAGACGTGCGGGGTGGCCACAGGGCCATAAGCCCGCGAGACCTTTTGGTTCTCGCCGTCGTAAAGGTACGGGAAACGGAAGCCCCTCTCCTTGGCGCGGATCTTCAGGTCGTCGAAGCTGTCACCCAGGTCACTGTAGCCCAGTTCGTCCAATCGCACCGCCTCGGGGTCGTTGGGCGAAATGGCCACCTGGGCAACTTTCTTATCTTTAAACTTCGTCGCAAGCTGCTGGATGCGGCCCTCGTAGGCCTGGGCCGTGGGGCAGTGGTTGCAGGTGAAGACGACGACCAGGATCTCGGCATCGCGGAACGACTCCAAACTGTAGGTCTTACCATCGATACCGGGCAAGCGAAAGTAGGGTGCCGGGCTGCCGATCTCCAGCGTGTCGGCGTGACCGATGGCCGGGCCGCCCGAAGCGACCAAAAGAAGTCCTAAGATGAGAGAAGCAGGGGGGAGGTTTCGGACCATGTGGGTTGTCTCCTGGAATGCGGGGCGACTATTCGAGAGCGAAGCAGAGCTGGGGGCAGCAACCGTAGTGTAACCTGCCGGGGTTCGGCTGGGTAGCACCGGGCGGGCATCGTGCAACGCGGGCAATCGGCCTGCAGCGGCCGGCCGCCAATCATCCCCACGCCTGACAATGGGAGTTCGGACAGCTCTTCCCCGATACGGTATTGCGGGACAGCCCCGTCCCCTGCGGTCCTTTGGAGGAGATGCGGATGGTCGTCCTTGCAATGAAGTGCGCGGAGTCTGGCGGATCCGGAAAACAATAAGTGAGATGCCGAAAATGAAGTCGCTTCAAGGCCACCTTCTGCGTTACATGCTCCCTTGAATAAACTCGGACGACACGCCGCCGGGTCCGATCATAGGAAACCTGGCTCGCGGCAATTCGGCCAGCCTCTCGATCGGTCCCGAAATCAACCGCGTGAGCCACTCCCGCGACTGGTAAATCGACTTGGCCACCCCGACCATGCCGAGAAGTTGAAACACGATCCGATCGCGCCACACCTTGTCGAACCGCGGCAATGCCAGCAGCAGGTTCAGCGGGTTGTAGAACGCGGCGTAGCTGACGAGCATATTGATCTGCCGGCGCCAAGGATGGGCGTCGTTGGTGGCGAGGCAATGGTTGCCATCGTATTGGTAGTCCTCGATCGGCTGTCCACCGGCCTTGCTCAGCACGAGACCGTCGCGGAACGGCTGCTCGTAGCCCCGACTGCCCACCCAGGGCGTCAACAGCGTCACCTGGCAGGACGCCGCGCCGGCCCTCCAGAGGAACCGTACCTGGTTGAGCAGGCCGTACAAACTGCGCAACGTCCACAGCGGCTGGCCGTCGTGGTGCATCATCATCGGCATGGGGGCAATCCCCTGTTTCACGAGCAGCTTGAACAAGGTCTTCGTTCTCTCAATAGTCTGCCCCTTCTTGACCAGACCTGCCGTGAGGTCTTCAATCCCCAGCCAGATACCGCGCATGCCTGCATCGCGGGCCAAGGGCAAAAGGTCCTGGTTCTTCACCACGTCGAACTCCGTAGCCTCCGTGGCAAAGCTGATGGCTTTGCGGAAGGGCTTGTTGCCTACCTTGCCGCGTGCCATGGCCACGAGCGTTGCTTCGACCGTGTCGCGACGGCTGAAAAAGTTGTCGTCCGTGCCAAAGAACGTCGATATGCCGCAGAGCCGCGCAACCGTGCTGATCTCTTCGACCATCCGCTGCGGACTGCGGTGCCGGAAGGTGAACTGGTTATAACCTGGGATGGGACAATAGGGACAATGGAACTGACAGCCATGGGTGGTGACCATCGCCAGGATTTTCGCGTGGCGACCGACACGTTCGGCCGCGAGCGGCTGAAAGGACAACGTGCTGCGGCGGTGTGGAGGCTCGAACAGCCCCATGGCATCCAGTTGCAAGGGCAGCTCGTCGAGGTCTTCAACCAGCCGCTGCACTCCGGTGTTGACCAGGTACTGGGGCGGGCCATCGAGCGCGTCGGGCCGGTAGACCAGTCCAGGGATGTCTTCCAGCAGGCCGCCCGCGCGGGCCCGCTCAAACGCCGCACGCATCGTATCCCCGGGCCCCTTCATTTCGACAATTCTGTCCAGGAGCTCCAAGATCACATATTCCTCGCCCGTGACCACCACATCGGCGCCTTCCCGGCCGTCGGGCGAAAGCCCGAAGAAGTTCCACGGCTCGTAAACGGCCTTGGGGCCGCCGGCCATGATCAGCGGCCGGTCATCGCCCAATTGCCAGGCGTCGCGGATCAATCGGTAGGCCGGCGCGCTGTGGATCTGCATGGCAGAGACCATGAGGACCTGCGGAGGCTTGCCGTCGAAACTAGCCTCGCTGGGCCTTATATTTGGGTTCCACTGTTGCAAGACCAGGCGAACATTCTGGAAGCCGGCCGCATAAAGTGCGGCGCCCACCGCCCGCGGTGCGCCGGGAATGAGGGTCTTGTCGACAAACACAAACGGTCCCAGCCGGGTCCGCGGATCAAAGGCGTAGATGAAGAGGATCGGAGTGTCGCTTCCGGCCACACGATGTCGGATCTGGGTCTCCAATTCGCGGTAGCGGCCAGGCGTCGTGAATCGATCTGCTTGAAGGCGTGCCGGAAGTTCCATGGTGATTGCTTTCGTGTCTTGAGTCGAACTGATTTCCGTTACCATGCCTCAGGAAGGCAATTGCCGTCAGGGCGAACTTGCCATGTCAAAATCGATGTGGTCCTCCTCGGCAGCCTTTTTCATTTTTTCCATAGCCCTGCACTGGATCTGTCGGACTCGCTCTTTGGTTACGCCGATCGCGGCCCCGACTTGCTTCAAGGTCAGCGGTTCCCGGCCACCCGTTAGGCCGAAACGGCTCGTGACAATCTGCCACTCCCGCGCGTCGAGTCGCCCCAGGATCCGCGCCGCCTGCAACTCCCGCTGGATTTGAGCCGACTTTTGCTCGTACTGGTCTGTACGCTGGTCCTCGGCGGCGCTCAACACCTCCAAGTGACCGGTGCGGAATCGGTCCCCATGACGCAGCCCGGCAGGGATGCTGCGAGCGAAATTCTTCACTATCGCCCAGGTTGCGTAGGTACTGAAGCGGTTGCCCCGCGAAACATCGAACTTCTCAACCGCGCGGAGCAACGACAGGTTCCCGTCACTGACGAGATCGAAGAACTCCGCCGCCGGACCGACGTGCCGCTTGGCAATCGAGACCACCAGCCGGAGGTTCGCCGTGATGATCTGGTTCTTGGTCGCCACGGCTTCCTCGTACAGTTTCTCGATCTGATCCATCAGGCGGCGCTTCGGCCGGCGGACGTCGAGCGTCTCGCGGAGTTTGTTCGCCTCCTGCTTAAGGTAGTTCATCTTGCGAAAGAGGTGCGCCTCCTGTTGCCGCGTCAGCAGCGGCACCTCGTACAGGCTGACCAGGTATGCGGGCAAGCCGCTGGCCAACCGCCGCTTCTTCGTCGCAAGATCGTTTTCGGGCAGTAAGCCCAAGATCTCGTCCGCGCTCTTTTCCGAACACGGGCGCCGGAACTGCCCGTTATAGATGTAGTCCAGAGGCAACTCCAGGATTCGTGCGGCACGCACTTCGTTGATGATGTGCTGGATGCCCGAGCGGGCCCGGCAGAACCGCCGGGCCAGCGCCTCCACCGGCTGGCCGTGGCAATATTCCTGGTAAAGCTCCTGTCTGGTCTCGATCGGCAAGGGAGCGTGCTTGGCATAGGGAAAGACTGCCATGTCAGGGCGGTCCAGGTCGAAGCGATTGGGCGTGTGCGTGGTGGACATGGGAGTTCCTTACTGTTAATGTCGATGCCTGCTTGCGAACGCGGAAAACAAAAAAAGCCGACGTAGACCCGTCCGCTAGGGATTGATCCACGTCGGCTTACTCTTCAACACACCCCCCAGCCGTTGAGGCCGAGGTGCGTCTTATTTAGTCATCCGACAAACTTGCGTTCATTGCTTCAAGGGGCCGTAGGGAACTCGCCCGGCAGCCCGCTCACTAGCGTCATCATATCAGACGCCCCCGGGGAACGCAAGCGGTTTTTCGTTTTACCTCTCACCCCCAGAAGGGTCGCCTCCTGAAACCGTGCACTAGGAAGGAAAGAACGGCCAGGATCAGGAAGACGACGAAGAGTATCTTCGCGCCGTCCCAGGACAAGATCGCCACGTTTCCGAAGCCGAGAAAAGCGGCGATCAGAGCGATGACGAGAAACACGATAGCGAGCCGTAACATGATCAAGTTCTCCTTTACAAACGGTTAGGCCAAGTTGGCGAAATGCCAGCACGGCCCGCGGTTGTAGCATCTAAAGAGCGTAAGGTCGTCTCAGGGCTGAGGCTGCGGTTCTTTGACCTTGCCGGTCTGGTCGCCGATTTTGTCCCTGGCCTTTTGCCCGAGCCCTTGCACGTCGTCCCTGGCCCTTTGCTCATCTTCGTGGAACTTGTTCTTGTCCACGGTGATCGTAGCGCTAGGCGTTTGGCCCGCGGTGCCCGTTGAAAAAGCGAACCAGCCCCGATAATACCCCACGCCGGCGATGCCGACTGCAAGCAGAACAACTATAATCATTAAAGTTCTCATGATGATTCTCCGCATTGGTTAGTGATTCATTCCATTTCGCCTGATAGAACACGCAACTCTCGGCAACGATTATCGTATGAACGTCAGGCCGGGGTCGCTGGGGTTGTCTCCCGCCAGCTTGAAGTTGAAGCGGTTGCTGGCTAGCGACGCGACCTGGCCCGCCATCATGGGATTATCGCCCTGCTTGAGGACCAGGAGGTTGTCTGTAATGGTACATGTGCCGCTGAACTGCTGCGGTTTGCCTTTTTGGTCCAGCGACCAGGTAAACTTCCCATCGCCGGCCAGGGCCAGTTTGATCGTGGGGCTGTCGGCCCGCGTTGCGGTCCAGTTGCCCACGAGGCTCGCCGCATCGGCCGGCTTCGTCGGCGCCGCCGGTTGGCTGGGTGCAGCCTGCTCGGCAGATTCGGGTGCAGTAATGCTTTTCAGCAGCTGGGCGGACAACTGGTCCTTGGGATCCAATTCCATGACTGCCTTAAGCTGTGCGGCGGCAGCATCGGTGTAGCCGCAAGTCAGGTAGTTTTCGGCCAGCAGGAATTTCCCGTCCGAGGCGGCCGGGTGCGATTTTGCGTACTGCTCCAAGGCGCGGAGTTGCGCCGTGTAGACCTCCACGTTCGGATAGAGCGCGCTGAGCGTCGTCCAATCCCAGCCGGGACCGGTGGACAGCACCGAGTAGTCGGCGGCAGCCGCTTCCTTGTAGCGACCCAGCGCGAAGAGCGCCAGGCCGCGGAACTCGTGGAGTACGGTATCGTTGGGCACCAGCGCGATGGCCTGATCCGCCTGGGCCAGCGCGGTCGCATAGTCGCCCTGCATGAAGGCAGTCCGCGCCGCATCGAACAAGGGCGGCGCCTGTTGTTCGGCGGTCAGACCCGCTGGTGCGCCGGGCGGCGCGACGGGCGCCTGGGCCACTACGATCGGCTGCGAGTAATCAAAGGAGCTGCCGGCGGCGTACGATCCGCCGTAGTAGGGGTTGTAGTACGGATAATATCCCCACGACCAGGGAATCGCCGAAATGGCGGCGCCGGCCCAGTACCCGCCCGCCCACCAGCCCAGCGGCTGATAATTATTCCAGCCGTTGTTCCAGTTGCCGTTCCAATTGCCGTGGTACCAGTTGCTACCGTTAAAATTGCCACCGTTGAAGTTTCCACCGTTGAAATTGGCATGTGTTTGCCCGCCGAAATTGTTCAACCGATCGATGTTGTTGTTGCCATTGATCGGCCGGTTGGCGACGTAGGTCCGGTTCCCCCGATCCGCACGATTGCCGGCGTCAAGGCGATTATCCCAGCTGGGCGTGTTGGCGACTCCGGGCCGCTCGCCGACGCTCGGGCGGTTGCCCGCCGTAAACGCTTCGCGGTTGGTTCCGCCATTCTGCGGCCTCGACGATCGAGCCGCTGGCGTTTCGTCGCGGCGCGGCGCTGAAACTCTGTCGCGGGGCGCTGAAGAAGGCGCGTGGTATCCTCCGCCGCCGCCAGCATGGAATCCACCCCCGCCTCCTCCACCGTGGAATCCGCCGCCGCCGCCGCCATGGCCGCCGCCACCGCCGCCATGGCCGCCGCCACCGCCGCCATGGCCGCCGCCGCCACCGCCGCCACCGCCGCCCCGGCCCGCCATGGCCAGGCCCGCCGACAGCAAAACGACCAGTGCGAAGGTCACAACGGTTTTCAATTTCGTACTTGTATTCATTGGTATTTCTCCGGTCTCTCCAGGCAAAGGAATGCCGCTGGCATGTTACAGGGGTGGGGGTGGTCTACGCGTGATGGGAATTGCCGCGATGTCGGGCGTCTTCTCCCCGCCAACGATGCGGTCCCGCTGTTGCCAAGTCATGCGGTCCTTGGACATTCGGGTGATGATGTTGGTCGCTGAGGCAACCTTTCCGTCGCGGGTCACGCCGGTCCTTTTCACGATCCATTGGTTGCCCTCTCGGGACCAGATCCCTTCGCCAAACCCACCTTCCGAGTCGAAGACCCAGGAGCGGATTGTCTTGGCCAAGGGGTCCCAGCCGATGCGCTGGGTCCCGGTCATTACCGGACGGCCGCCGACCCGGACCTTGAATTCGCTCAAGATGTAACATTGATTGTCGGTCCAGCGGTAGGAGGTCATGACGAGGGCTTCCGGGCTTTCGTCCACCCATTCGCCGATCATCCACTGGAGTTGCTTGAGCTGCTCCTCGGGCGTCGGCGTGTCATCGGGAAGGTCTCTGGCGATTGCTGTCAGCCACTTACCATCCTGCCTGCCGTAGGTCACCGAGTAGGGGCTGTGTTGGGCGGGCTCGTCGGGACCATGGGTCACGGTCGCCATCCCGTCCTCAATCGCCATATCCGAACCGATGAAGCGAACGGACTCGGTGGCCACATCGATGTGAGTCTTAGGATGCTCCTTGAAAACTTGAGCGAATACTTGCTCTATCCCTTCTTGGCCCTGAGTGGATTGACCCTCTTCGTTGACGATCTCGCCACTGGCCAGGAAAAGCCCGGCGATTGCCTTGGCGTCTCCGGCGTTGTAGGCCTTGGCAAACGCCTCAGCGGCGAGTTTGATCGCCTTCTCGTCCTGGAGACGCGAGGGCCCGGGCGCGGCGGGCACCATGTACCCATGGTTGGCGGTTGCCGCGTCGGGCTTGGCGGGCGAATCTCCCGATACGCTCTTCTGGGGTCCTTGGGCAACCGCCATCGCGCCCAACGCGAGAGCCATGCCTGCGACGATCAAAATACTTCGCATGTGTTTCAGCCTTTCATGTTAAGATATCAACCTTGACGTGGTGTATTTACGAAGCGGCCCCGATGTAGTCGGACGGGGCCTTCTCGAAATCCTGCAACGATTCCTTCGTGTAGAAGTAATAGGTCCGGCCATGATCTTCCTTCTTCCCTGCGGCAAAAGCCCTCGGAAACTGGACGTTCATCACGGGATCCGTCTCCAGGCTTTTCGTTTGGTATTGGTCCGTGAAGGACAAAGCCAAGTAGGTCCGAGTGAATTCCACCAGGCGGTCATCGAGCCAGGCGGCGATCGCCTCATCGCTGGGATTGTCCAACGGGACCAGCAGTTGAACGTGGCCAACGAATTTGATATAGATGGGAAGGATTTCCAAGACGTACTCGATGACTGCGTTTTCGATCGTGCCGTCATGGCTCACGCGAAAGGCAAGGACCACCTTGGCCGGAGATTCCTCGGAATAGGGAACGGAGAGGGTGGTCGTTTCCACGTGAATTCCCAGCCCCTCCGGGCCTTGTCGTTCGAGGCTCACGCTTATCTTGATGTCTTTGAAGACGTTGACCTCCGTGAGCGCCTCGATGCGCGGCTGAAAGATCGCGCGGATGCGATCCGCCAGGGCAACGTAACGCTTGAATCGCTGTTCCTGGCCATGGAAGACTTGGGTGGCTTCCGTTTGGAGCGAGTTGAGTCGTTCCCGTGCCGCGATGACTTCGTCGGACAGACGCTGAACGAGTTGGTTTACCGGTGGCATGACCGCGCACTCCCCATGGCTTGATAAGCGGGTGTTCTAGTCCATTTCACAAACCGGGATTTGGCATTGCCTTCCGGGCTGCGTACCGGGTTCTTGAAATGACGTCTGGGAAAACGAAAAAAGCCGACGTGGCCGGATACCCCAAGGTATTCGACCACGTCGGCTTACTTACAAACGAGCCCCCCGGCACGGCCGGGTTGCTCTTCATTTAGTCATCCGACAAATTCACGGAGAAGTCGTGGTCAAGTGGGCCGCGACTCTTCCTACACCCTCATTGTACGCCCCCGCGGGGCAAAGGCAACGGGCATGTTCCTCTGTCCGCTCAAGTTGATTGATGATCATGCGATCCCGAGCCGCCCGAAGACGGGCACCTTGGCCGCATCCACGACCAAGGCAAAAATGACCGCCGCGGCAAGCGTGCCGGCCACAACGATCATCGGCAAAGGCGTGATGAGGATTCCACTGATGGCCAACGTCGCGGCGATCGAGATATCGGCGACCGATGACATCGCGAGCCAGAAGCTGGGACGGGAGGACCAAAGGCGTCTGCGCTCGCGAACGGCATAGGTCGTCGCCTGATTGCCGAACACGATCACGACAAAGGCCAGAGTTCTCAACACCCCGATCTTGAATCCCATGCCGAATTCGCCGACGGCCAGAACGGCGCTGCAAAAAACAAGTTCGGCGAGTCCGATAAAGACGCCGGCGATCGTCAATCTGCCGATTCCCCAGACGTTGGGCCGGGGAGACGGCCGCACATGGTCCGTGGTCAACGACATTCCCAGGAAGTCGCCGGTAATCATGACGACGACCATCAGCAACGGGGTCAGAATCGCGTGCCCGGTCATAATCAGACCAACCGCCAGGAAGAGCACCTGGACGACCTTCTTGTTCACGGAGTTGAGCGTATAGGTCAGGATTCGCTGGAATGTTATCCGGCCTTCCTTGACCGAAGCCACAATGCCGCCGAGTCCCGCGACGGTGAGCACGATCCCGGCTGCCGATTTGGCGACGTCGGTCGCCGTCGAGACCGCGATCCCCATCTGCGCTTGACGAAGCGCCGGGGCGTCGTTGACGCCGTCACCACACATGCCGACGCCGTGACCGCCTTTCTGGAACGCCTTTACCAGGTCATACTTGCCCTCCGGCAGGACGCCGGCGAAAACCGCGAAATCTTGCAGGCGGACATTGTCTGGGATCGGCCCTGCCGGGCAGACCGGTCCCTCAAGGCCCACCGCGTGAGCCACGATGGCCGCCGTTGCCGGCGCGTCGCCGGTGACCATCACGGTCCGCACACCCAACGCACGTAGTTCCGCGACGAGCCCTGCCGATTCTGGCCGAGGCGGGTCGCTAAGAGCGATGAGACCCGCCAGCTTGAGCTCTGACGGCGGACCGATGGCGACCGCCAGGACCCTGAATCCTCGCGATTCCAGTTCGCCGGCTGCCGTGGAAGCCGTTGGCGATGGTTGGGCGAGGCTGGCGACCACGGCAAAGGCCCCCTTCACGATCCGCAGTTTGCCGCCGCTCGGATCGACCGCTGTCGCCTCGGACATTTTCGTGGCCGGATCGAAGGGCAGGAAACTCAGCCGTTTTGGCAGGTCGGCGGGATTCTTGCCCGCGGCGGCGGCACGAATGGCGGCATCGACGGAGTCCTGGCCGCCGTGGGAACTGGCCAGCGCGGCAAATGCCAGCACGCGGGGCTCGTCGAAGCCAGGCAGCGGGTGGACGGTAGTCACCTTCAGTTCATTGCGTGTCAGCGTGCCCGTCTTATCGACGCACAGGACATCGATGGATGCCGCCTCGTCCACGGCCGAGAGGCGGGTCGGCAGAACGCCTTGGTGTGCCAGCGACCGCGCGCCGACTGCCGCCGCAAGGGTGAAAGTGGCCGGCAGCGCCACGGGGATCGAGGCCAGGATCGCCGTGAGCACCAGCGCAATGATCTCGACCGCCGGCATGGCGTGCATCCAGGCATACGCCGCCAGGACGGTGATCAGGGCGCCGTTGAACATCGCCAGATTGCGCACCACGCGGAGCACGGCCTTCTGCTGGGAACTCACGACATGGGCCTTGAGCACAAGCTCGGCGGTCCGACCGAACTTGGTGCGGGCGGCGGTCGCCGTCACCTCGGCAACCGCCTCGCCGCGCCGGATCAGCGCCCCGGCATAGGTCTGGAAGTTCGGGCCGGCTTCGATGGGGATCGATTCGCCGGTGAGCATGGACTGGTCAATTTGAACCGATCCCTCCGCCAGGCGAACGTCGGCGGCAACCACGGCCCCCAGCGAGAGTTTTACGATGTCGCCGGGCACCAGTTCCGCGGCGGGAAGATTTGTCCAGGCCCCGTTGCGGCGTACGGTCGCCGACAGCGCCAGCCGCGATTTCAGGGCGGCAAGCGTTGCCCGGGCGCGGCCTTCTTGAACAAATCCGAGCACGGCGTTAAATACCAGCAGGCCCGCGATGATCGCTGCCCCGGTATACTCGCCGAGCACCGTCTGAAGCACGATCGCGGCTTCCAGCATCCAGGGAACCGGCGCCCAGAATTTTTCCAGTGCGATGCGGAACGGATTCTGAGTCGTGTCCGGCACCGCGTTGGGACCGAATTGCTTCAACCGGCGGCTGGCTTCGTCGCTCGTGAGACCCGTCGCGATCTTCACCGGCCCCGACGTAGATGCCACATCGGGACCCTTCCCGCTTGATGGCGCCGAGCGTGGAGTCTGAACACCCGATTTGTTTTCGACCGCTTGCATCGTATTCGACGCCATGCCTGGGCATGCTACCGGCCATTCCCGCTCACCGTCGCCGGTATTGCTGCGGACACAGGGGCATTTCCCGATTGTGAAGAATCCCTCGCCCCCAGCCGTGTGTCTTCGGGTCGCACGCTGGTCAGCGTGGCAGCACTCGCGCCGTCTCGGCCGCTTTTCATGAACGGTGCCAACAATTCCAGTGGCAACGGGAAAATGATGGTGGAATTCTTCTCCGAGGCTACCTCGGCGAGGGCCTGGAGATAGCGCATTTGCATCGCCATGGGATAGGGCGTCATGATCTGGGCGGCTTGGCGGAGTTTGTCCGCGGCCTGGAACTCTCCCTCCGCGTTAATGACCTTCGCACGCCGGTCGCGTTCGGCCTCTGCCTGATGGGCCATCGACCGCTTCATCGGCTCGGGAAGGTCTACATCCTTGACTTCCACGACGGAGACTTTCACTCCCCACGGCTCGGTATGCCCATCGATGATCTCTTGCAAGCGGCGGTTCACTTTATCCCGCTCCGTCAACAGGTCGTCGAGTTCCGCCTGCCCCAGCGTGCTGCGCAAGGTCGTCAACGCCACCTGGGAGGTGGCGAACAAGAAGTCGGCCACCTCCAAGACAGACCGCATGGGATCCACAACCCGGAAATAGAGCACGGCATTGACGCGTACCGAGACGTTGTCCCGGGTGATGATGTCCTGGGGCTCGATGACTCTTGCTATGGTCCGCAAGTCCACGCGCACCATGCTATCGACGGGCGAAAAGACCATGATCAGCCCCGGTCCCTTGGGCTTGGGCATGGCGCGGCCGAGGCGGAAAATAACACCGCGCTGGTACTCGTTGAGAATACGGATGCAACTCAACAGGTACAAGGCGATCAGGACCAGGGCGACGCCCAGGCCAATGGCAGTGTAGTGTATCCACATAACTTGAACTTCCGAAAATAGTTTGTTTGAAAAAGGAGGAAGGGCCAGGTTCCCCTGGCCCTCGGCAGCGGGAGACGACTTCGCGGCCTCCCCGCCGAAGCCCGAGGGGCCGCCTCCGGGATCGACCCCCGTGAAATACCATGCCATGACGCCGAAATAGAGCGCTCCGCCGACAACCAGCGCGATGAGGATCACGATCGCCGCTTTCAGCCGGTACGAATGATGTCTGGGACCATGGGTTTCCATTTCCATGGTTACACGCCGACTGCGACTCGCTGGGCATGAACCGTTGCTGTCTCCACTCCCGTCTGATGCAGGAGGTTCTGCGCGTGTTCCACTTCGTCGGCGGTTCCGTGGGCAACCAGGAGAAGCTTGCCGCTCTTCACCTCGGTCTCGTACTGTACGATGCTGTTCTTGGGAATCCCGATACTGTAGAGTCCTGCGCCGAGGGCGGACAGTCCTCCCGTCATGACGGCGCCTTCGAGCGCGGCGATGATCCAGGTCACGAGCGGTCCCGCCACGACGAGCGGACCGATGCCCGGCACCCAGAAGAAGGCGGAGCCGAAGAGCAGCCCCCAGAAGCCGCCCCAGAAGGCCCCCAGCTTGCCCCAATACATCATGCGGTCGCCGGTGTTGTAGTAGCCGACGACGTGCTCGTCGGTGTGGTAATCCTTGCCGACGATCGAGAGCTTCTTCATGTCGAAGCCGTCCTTCTGGAGTTCACGAACGGCGTCCTCGGCTTGGTTGTGAGTTTCGAAAATAGCGACAACAGAGTTCTTCTCAGACATGATTCAGTTCCTTATTGGGTAGCAGGTGGAACTCGACAAAAGCCGGTTCAAAACGAAAAAAGCCGACGTGGCGGAAAACCCGGAGGTATTCGACCACGTCGGCTTACTCGCTAACGAGCCCCCCGGCACGGCCGGGTTGCCCTCTATCTAGTCGTCCGACAAATTCACTGAAAAGTCGCAGTCATGTGGGCCGCGACTCTTCCAACACCGTCATTATATGCCCCTATGGGGCAAAGGCAATGGGAGTCCTGACTCTCTTGGCCAATAGGGGCAAGGCAGTTGGATCCAACACCCTGTACGCGAACAGTTTCACGCGGTCATTCACGAGGAACCAGGCCAGGGCGTAGCCCCAAACAAACAGCGCCCAACCCCAGCCAAGGGGTGTCATGAACAGTCCATAAACTGCGATCAACGTCGCCACGATTTGCGTACCGAGCACGGCCACCCATAGAATTCGCGCGGGGCGTATGGACCAGAACGGGCCGCGCGTCCGCGTCAGGAAGATCGTCAGATGTCCCGCCACGGACAGTTTCAAATACATTAGAGTCTGGATGTGGCGCGGTCGAGATTAAAGACGCGCTCACCGAGATAGAACAAGCCGAAGGCAGAGACGACCCCAATCACGCCGAGCACCGTGGAGATTCCCAGCACCATGCGCATGTTCCAGGCTTCGGGCTTGTCCTTGTAATGAACATTGTCATAGGCGATGGACAGGATCGCGGCGTCATTGAGCAGCGCGATCATCACGATCATCACCGCGGTCACCGGATAAAACTTGAAGATCAGGATCGCCAGCGTCATCAGCAACAGCACGCGCAGCGTCTCGGCGATGCGGTAGATCGCGTAGCTATTCATCCGCTGGAAGATTTTCCGGCTCTCCTTGATAGCGTCGATGATCACCGAAAGACCGGCGCCACCAGCACGATGGATGCCGCAGCGCGGGCCGCGTCGGTCGCGCCCGAGACGGCGATGCCGCAGTCGGCCTTCTTCAGCGCGGGGGCATCGTTCACCCCGTCGCCCGTCATGCCGACAATGTGGCCGCGTTTTTGCAGGACATCCACAATGTGGAACTTGTGTTCGGGGAAAACCTGCGCGAAGCCATCGGCCTTTTCGATGGACTCGGCGACTGCCGCGGTCTCTTGCTTCTTGGAGTCGCCCAGGGTGGCGGCGTCGAGGATATTCGTGCCCATGTCCAACTTCTTGGCGGTTTCCTCGGCGATGGCCAGTGCATCGCCTGTAACCATCTTGACCTCGACGCCCATCTGCCGCGCGGTCGCGATGGTCGCCTTGGCGTCTTCCCGCGGCGGATCGAACAAGGGCAAAACGCCGACAAACTGCCATGGCCCGTCGCCCTCGGCCCGCGCCACTCCCAGCGATCGGAAGCCGCGTGCCGCGAATTCGTTGACCGCCTTCTCGACGGCGGGCTTCACCTCTCCGACATCGGCCGACAATGCCAAGATCACCTGCGGCGCTCCCTTCGTCACCTTGAACGCCTTTCCGTCCTTGGATTTGACACTCGCCTCGGTGCGCTATGTACTGGGTCGAACGGCTGGAAATGGAGCACCTCATAAGCCTCCAACGAGTTCTTGTCTTTCAGTCCGGCCAGGACGGCCAGGTCGATGGTGTCGTTATTGTCGCGCGCGACGCCAGCGCGGCGTCGAGGATGACTTGGTCGGCGGGGATGCCGTTGACGCTGAACGGATCGCCCAGCGTCAGTTTGTTTTGGGTCAAGGTGCCGGTCTTGTCCGAGCAGAGCACGTCTACGCCCGCCAATTCCTCGATGGCCACCAACTTGCTCACAATCGCCTTTTTCCTGGCGAGCAGGCGGGCGCCGACCGCCATCGTCACCGACAACACCGTAGGCATGGCCACGGGAATGGCTGCGACGGTGAGGATGAGGGCGAATAAGAGGACAGGGTCCTTGGGCGGTTTGGCGTAGAGCATCGGTTCGCCGCGGATGATACCGACCGTAATAATCACCGCCACCAGTCCCACCGCGAGGATGATCAAGTACTTGCCGATCTTCAGTACGGCCTGTTGAAAATGGCTGACGGTGTGCGCCTCCTGCACCAGTTGCGCCGTCTTGCCGAAGTAGGTGTTGGCGCCCGTGGCATAAACGATTGCGCCGATTTCACCCTGACGAATGATCGACCCGGAAAACACGGCCTCGCCCGGTTTGCGCTCGGCGGGCAATGACTCGCCTGTAAGCGCGGACTGATCCACCTCCACCGGGTCGCCATCCAGCAAGCGTGCATCGGCCGGCACGATGTCGCCCAGGCGCATGCGGATGACGTCGCCCGGCACCAATTCACGCGCTGCGGGGTTGGTCCACTTCCCATCCCGTTTCACGCGGGCCTTGATCGCCAAGCTGGCCTTCAGGGCGGCAATGGCGTTGCCCGCCTGGCGTTCTTCCCAGAATCCGACGACGGCGTTGCAGACAAGCAAAAAGAGGATGATGCCAAAATCCTCCCAGTGCCCGACCACGCCCGACAAAACTACCGCAATCTCGATCATCCACGGGATGGGGCCCCAAAAGTAGGTGAGGAATTTGAGGAACGGATTGGTCTTCTCTTCTTTGATCTCGTTGGGCCCGTATTCGGTCAGCCGTTTCTCCGCCTCGGCCTGGCTGAGGCCCTCCGGCGACGTCCTAAGTTTCTTCTCCATCTCCGGCATGGGCAGGGATTTCAGATCGTCGTTAGCGTCGGGCTTCGGTCCCGGCTTCGCCGCGGGCTTATCGGTATTGGGTTTCAACATCACTATCCTCCTCTTCTATCCCTGAATTGGGAACGTTACACCTTTGCCTGCGGCGGATCGACGAATCGTTCCGGCGGCAGGCACTCCGGCACGTCCAGACGGGCCACGCCAATCCGGCTATCCGCCATTCCGTAGTAAACGTCAAAACGGTCCGGCAGGCCGAGGTCGTCGCGGCGGTCGATGCCGGTGGGGAACACGACGTTGGCGACGGTCCCGTCGCGCTCTTGCGGCAGCGTCGGCGTCAACACCGGCGCCGCGGATCGATAGCGGATCACGCGCGGATGCTCTTTCGAGAGCACCATCACCCCGGCCGCGTAGCATAGCTTGCGTCCGCCCTCGCTCGGCTCCGCCATTTCGCTCACGCCGTGGTAGAGAATCAACCAGCCGTGGCGGGTCAGTACGGGCGGAGTGCCCGCGCCGATCTTGAGCCGCTCCCAAGGCGACACCGGCGTCGCCAGGCGGTGATGCGAATTGAAGAGGCCGAGGTGACGCGGCTCGGGGCCTTCCAATGCCATCGGACAGTAGGAAATCCAGATGCTTTCATGCGCGAGGTCCACCTCGCGCGACGCGGCCTGGCCGGCAGTTTCCTCGGGACGCGTGCCGGGGAAAAGCGGGCGATGGAGCATGGCCATCTGCATTTTTCCGGCATGGTTCGGTATGGCGACGGGGAAGAGGCTGGCATCCTTGTTGTCCACGTGGACAAAATCGATCCCGTCGTAAGGCTCGAAGGCCGCGAGCCCCAGTCGCTTCCAATGAAACAGATCCTCCGATACGGCCACGGCAATCCGCGGGCCAATGGGCGAGAGCGCCGAGTAGGTCATCATGTAGCGCTGAAGCGGTTCCACGAACGTGACGCGCGGATCCTCGCAGCCACCGCCGCCGTTCGGCAGCCGCTCGTAGTCGGCCTCTGGTTCCAGTGCGATGCCGAGCCGCTGGACCCCACACGGATCGCCGGCGTCATTGAAGCGAACCCGCGCGACGCCGATGCGGGAATAATTGCCTCTTGCCACCAGTCGGGGAAAGAGATAGAGCTTGCCATCCGGGCCGCGAGCGGCAGCCGGATTCAGGACGCCTTCGATCTCCTGGGGATTGCCCGGCTCCGGCTTCATCAGGATCCCGAGCCGCTGTAGTTGAATGCCGCTCATCGCGTCGCCTCCTGGAGAGGTTGTGCCCTTTCATCGCCGTCCAAGCAGGCGATGATTGCTTCAATCACGGTTTTCGTCTCGTGGGGATCTCGGACCGCGATCGCCTCGGCGCCCGCTTTTTTCGCCGGATAGTCGTTCCCGCCCGGAAACAGGGCGTCGCCGACATAAATCATGTCTTGAATTGGAACCCCAAGGATGTCGCGGAGTTTCCGAATCCCGTAGGCCTTATCGATGCCGGGCTTGGTGACGTCAATCGATGTCGCGCCGCCCAAGCGCACGGAAAACTCGGGGATGAGCTTATCGAGGATCGCCTTGATTTTCTTCCGCTTGGCGAAGTCGGGGTCCCACTTCTTTTTTTCATCGAGCGGCGCCTGCTGCCCTAAGGCGGAAAACGTGATCTGACTTCCGCGGTCTTGAATGACCTCGCCCCAGACCTTTTCGACGTTGAAGGCGCTTGTCGCGATCGACTTTTTGAGCGCGCCGATGATTTTTTCTTTTTCCGCCGCGGTAAAATCTTCCGAATAGATCTTTTCCCAAGCCGTGGTGTATCGATAGAACTTCGTTCCACAGGTGGGAAGGAGCGACAGATTCGCCAGGCACTTGTCGTGCGGAAGATTGGCGAGGACTTGCTTTTCGAACTGCGGCCAGTTGCCGCCGGAAATAACAGCTACCTTCACGACACCAAGCAGAGTGCCAAGCAGCGTCGCCATCTCGGCGTCGATCGCCGCCTTGCTTTCCGCAAGCGTGCCGTCCAGATCGAAAACGATCAGTTTTTTCATTTCCTGGTGTTTCCCTCCGGCAGCGAAATGTCCAACATCGCGATCGCGCCGCTCGTCCGGCAGCAACACGCTCCGACGGAGGCCGGCAAGAGGAAAACGTCGCCTCGACGGACGGCATAGTCGGCGCCCGCGTGCTCCAACTTGCCGCTACCGGCGATGCAAACCAGCACGCGCGGCGTTTCAGCGGCGCCGACGAGAAACTGCCCTTCTCCGCGGATTCGCGACAATCCAAAGTGTTCGCAGCAAAACAGTCGTTCTCGCAGCACCGGCTTGACCTCTTCCACCACCGGCACGACCGGACCAATCGCACCCTGGTCAAAATCAATGCAGGCCAGCGCCTGATCGAATTGCAGTGGTCGCGGCTGACCGGTCTTGGCATCGATGTGGTCCCAATCGTACAGACGAAACGTCACGTCGCTGTTTTCCTGCACTTCGAACACGACCACGTCGCCGAGCGAGTGAACCGTCCCGGCAGGCACGAGGGCGCCATCGCCGAGCTCGGGGCGTAAACCATGCGAGGTGCTCGGCGATCGTCTTGTTGGCGACCGCTCGCCGCAGACCGTCTGCGGTGGTGCCTGGCTTGAGGCCCGCGTAGATGCGGCTGTCGGGCCCCGTTTCCAGCACGACCCATGCCTCGGACTTGCCGGTTTCGCCGGGCGGCAGATAGTCGGTCTGCCGATCCGACGGATGCACCTGCACCGAAAGCAAGTTGCGAACATCGAGGAACTTCAGCAGCAGAGGGAACCGGCGGAATCGCCCCGCCCGTTCTCCCGACATCTGCTCCGGCGACTCCTTGAGCAGTTGCCCAAGGGTCCGGCCTTTGAGCGGGCCATCGGCAACGAGACTGGAATGGTCGTCGCGGTCGCTCAGCAGCCAGGCCTCGCCGATGGGGCCGTCGCCGGGCAAGGGCGCGGCGAGCAGGTCGGCCAAGCGCCGGCCCCCCCACAGCCGATACTGGTAGATCGGTTCGAATCGCAGCGGATAGAAGCGTATTGGATTCATAGCATTTTCCCCCCTTCGCTCCTTAGGTCCTGACTTTGATCTTCCTATTACGCCTGTTCTGGAACATCGGGCTTCGTCGCGATCAGCCGTTGGATCATGGAAATCTTGCCGATCACAAACAGACGATGACCTGATGGACTTCCGCCTTGGGATGGTGGGTGTGCGCGGTTGCCGGTCGAATCTCGGCAGCGGTAGGCATCGTAAGGATCCTCACTGGATTAACAAATGATTCACGGGCCCATCGCCGGGACGGGAGGGGACGTCTGTCCGGCACTGCCCCCAAACCTGAATCGCTCGTTATCCGACAGAACGTAAATCAGCATCGCGATCAGCATCACACCGACCACCAGCCACAGGCGCCAGATCGTGGTGCAAATTCCTGTGCCACGGCGCCCCGTGATGGCCATGCCCTCGTTTGTGTGCCTTTTCCACGAGATTCGGTTTCCTTGAAATGTTCAGGGTATGGGTTTTCCACCGCTCACTTGTGCGGAGCCGCGCTCGCCGGTGCCCTTTCTGAAGGTGTATTCAGCAGACGATTGAGCCCCTCGATCGCCACCTTTCCGCAAGCTGACCTCTCGCTTGATCCAACACGGTATTCGCGAAGCGGCGTCTGGGATTCGCTCTGCGGAACGCCTGGCAAACTTGATAAAGCAGCGAGCTCCGTTCTTGCGGAGCCCGCAAGCGGCATCCGCGATCCGGTTGTGAGGTTCAGAATAACAGCCGCGGCTTTTGTCTCGGACATGGTTAAATGAAAAAAGCCGACGCGTCGGAACACGCCAAGGTGTTCCGCCGCGAGGCTTGGGGTAACTCATGCGCTGGCGTGAGTGGGCACGTTTGCCGCAGGTTGGCCTGCCGGCGGCTTGTTGCCGCCGCGCCCAACCGCCGGTGAAGCCGCTTCCGCTGTGATGGCGGCGGGCTTGCTTTCCGCACCGGCCGTCTTGATCACCACCTTCACGGCATCCTCCATCGGATCCTTGAAGGGCACCTCGATGCGGAGCAGTCCGTGCTCGTAGACCGCTTCGGCCTTGTCCGGTTTCACAGGGCAGGCGAGAGCGAGTGAGGCAACGTACTCGATGTCCTTGGCTGGCGCTGTCATGTGGATGCTGTCTCCCAGCATCTTGACATCGATGGTTTCCGTAGGCGCTCCGGGGATGGCGAACTCCACCACGAGCTTGCACGTCGTCCGGTCAGCATAGGCTACTGCATCGGGAGCAATTTTGATACGATTTTCCGACATTTGAGTGACTTCCTTTCGGTAAACAAAACAAAAAAAGCCGACGTGGCGGAACACCCTAAGGCGTTCTGCCACGTCGGCTTACTCTCTATCGAGCCTCCCGGCACGCCCGAGTTGCTCTCTATCTGGTCTTCCGACAGTTTTACGGGAACGCCGCAGTCAAGTTCGGCGCAACCTCTCCCGCACCATTATTGTACGCAGCACGGGTGCGAAGGCAATGAGACGAATCACTTCGTAGCGCTTTCCGCACGGCTTGGGCGCAGCAAGCCGGGCGCTGGTTCAAGACCAGCACCCGGCACTTCATCGGCTGCGTCACTGGTTGCCCGGCGGCGTCAACTGCTGCATTTCGCGAACTCGGCATGCTTGTCGAGGGCTTCGACGCCGGTCGCCACGTTATGCGCAGTCACGCGGATCTTGTGGCCGGGCTTCAGATCTGCCGCGTTGCATTGCGTCCCGTCGCGGGTGAGCTTGGCATCCTTCGCCAACGTGTGGGAGCACTCCTTCCCCTCCTTGTTCGACATCACCAGTTTATTGCCGGTCACGCTCACAACTGTGCCGTCGAACGTGCTCAGCAGCAGTGTTCCTGTTTGTGACCGGATGCGTCCTGATGGGCGACTTTCTTCTCTTCATGTACTGTAGACATCAAAAAACTCTTTCCTTGCGAGGTGCACGAACCGGCTAACGAAAGCAACAAGCGTCCGTCTTCCGCCAACGCTTTCACGTTTCGCGGATACATTGGGTCCGTGCTGACGTGCTGCTGTAAGCGCGATTGCGATTCAGCTTCAATCCGTTCGGCACGCCTCGAATCAATCCAGCGAAAGCTCCCCCGCTTGACAGCTGCCGGGATTTCGCCTGGCTTGTTCACTTGACCACGAACTCGGCATCGATAGCGTCTTCCTCTTGGTCACCCGTGGCCGCGCCATCGCGCTGCCCGCTGGGTTGGTGCGGAGCGCCGTTGCCGGGCCTGGCATGAGCGGCCGAAGCGTCGGCCTGGGCGTTGGTGGCGGCGTAGAGGGCTTGGCTTAGCGCGTGCGAAGCCTGTTCCAACTGGTGGATCGCCGCCTTGAGGGTTTCCGCGTTGTTGCCCTTCGCTGCCGCACGGGTCTCGTCGATGGCCTTCGTCACGGCCTCGTTGTCGGGAACGCGGAACTTGCCCTCGTGTTCCTGGATAAGCTTCTCAACCTGCCAGGTCATCGTCTCGGCCTGGTTCCGCAGTTCGGCGAGTTGCCGCTTATGTTTGTCCTCCTCGGCATGCACGTCGGCATCGCGGCGACGGCGTTCGATTTCCTCTTTCGAGAGGCCGGGCTCTGTTCGATGCGCACCTTCTGTTCCTTGCCCGTACCCAGATCCTTGGCCGAGACCTGGAGAATGCCGTTGGCGTCGATGTCAAATGCGACTTCGATCTGCGGGGTGCCGCGCGGCGCGGGCGGCAGGCCTTCCAGATTGAACTGGCCGAGGAGGCGGTTGTCGGCCGCCATCTGCCGCTCGCCTTGGTAAACCTTGATGGTCACTGCCATCTGATTGGCCTCGGCCGTGCTGAAGATCTGCTTCTGCGCGGTGGGAATCGTGGCGTTGCGTTCGACCAGCTTGGTCATGATGCCGCCGAGGGTCTCGACGCCCAGGGACAAGGGCGTCACATCCAACAGCAAAACGTCTTTGACTTCACCGGCCAGCACTCCCCCCTGGATCGCCGCGCCAACGGCCACGACCTCGTCCGGGTTGACGCCCTTGTGCGGCTCCTTGCCGAAGATTGTCCGCACAAGTTCCTGGACCTTGGGAATCCGCGTCGAGCCGCCCACCAGGACCACTTCATCGATTTGGTTGACGCCGAAATGCGCATCCTTCAACGCCTGGTTGACCGGCCCGCGACAGCGCTCGATGAGGTGGTCGACCAACTGCTCGAACTTCGACCGCGAGAGCGTCAATTGCAGGTGTTTTGGGCCATTGGCGTCGGCCGTGATGAACGGCAGATTGAGTTCGGTCTGTTGCAACGTGCTGAGTTCCTTCTTGGTCTTTTCGCAGGCTTCCTGGAGCCGCTGCAGGGCCATCGGGTCTTTGCGCAAGTCGATGCCATTCTCCCGCTTGAACTCCTCGGCGGCGTAGTCCAGCAGCACGCGGTCGAAGTCGTCGCCGCCCAGGTGCGTGTCGCCGTTCGTGCTGAGAACCTGGAACACTCCTTCGGCAACATCCAGGATCGAGACGTCGAAGGTTCCGCCGCCCAGGTCGAAGACTGCGATCTTCTCGGCGACCTTCCGCTCCAGGCCGTAGGCCAGCGCAGCCGCGGTCGGCTCATTGATGATGCGCATGACTTCCAGGCCGGCGATCTGTCCGGCATCCTTGGTGGCCTGGCGCTGGGCATCGTTGAAATAGGCCGGGACGGTAATCACCGCCTTGTTGACCTTGTGACCCAGGTAGGCCTCCGCGGTCTCTTTGAGTTTCCGCAGGATCAGCGCGGAGATTTCCGGAGGCGCGTACTGGCGGGCGTCGATCTGGACCTTGACGTAGTCTTCCGGTCCCCCGACGACCTTGTAGGGAACGAGCTTCTCTTCGGAGGCTACTTCGTTGTGCCGGCGGCCCATGAACCGCTTGATCGAGAAAATGGTCCGCTGGGAATTCGTGACGGCTTGCCGTTTCGCCAACTCGCCAACGAGCGTTTCGCCCTTGCCGGTGAAGGCCACGACACTGGGCGTCAGCCGGTTTCCCTCTTGATTGGCAATGACCTTGGCTTCCTTCCCCTCCATCACGGCCACCGCCGAATAGGTTGTTCCCAGGTCGATTCCGATAATTTTTTCTGCGTCAGTCATTTGATCATGCTCCTGCAAGAACGAAAAAAGCCGACGTGGCGGAACACCCGCAGGTATTCGACCACGTCGGCGTACTCGTCATCGAGCCCCCCGGCACAACCGGGCTGCCCTTCATCTAGTCATCCGACAACTTCATGAACGAGTCGGGATTCACGGCATCGCGACTCTTCCAACACCTTCATTGTAAGGTATTGCGGCGCAAAGGCAATAGACGTAGGCGGTGCTAGGCCAGGAAAGCCTCCATCATGCCCGCGGCTGGATTCGGAATCACAAGGCTGTTCACTAATTCGCCGGCCTCACCGACCACCTGGACGCCTGCCTCGACAGCCGCACGCACGCTGCCCACACCGCCGCTGACGATCACTGTCACCAGTCCGCCACCGATGTTAACACGCTTCACAATCTTGATATTTGCGGCTTTTGCCATAGCGTCGGTGGCGGCCACCAAACCTCTCGTTTCCACGAATCCCATCGCTTCCATGGCATCGCTCTCCAAAAGGAAGTACCAGCGTTTTCCGCTGGCGGCAATTCGTTAGCACGTGCGAAGCGTTCCCCATCGCATGTCTTTGCCCAGGGACGGTCATCGAGGCGAAGCGCTGGCATGATGCGATGGCTGCACGTCTGGGAGTGCAACTTCACACGTCGGGATGGCGATTCACCCCGTGCCGTCGCGGTATTGCCGCTTCGTGCTGCGCTTCTCTCTGCTCGATAATTTTCGTGGCCTGGTCAGCGTCCCGTACTGGCACAAGAATGCGGATTTCGAGGATATCCGATAGTCCGGCTTGTCCCTCTCCATCCAATTGGCAAGAGATACCCTGGCCCTGAAGGACCATTTTGATGATTTCCGCTTCGTAGGGATTATTGACCGTATAGACGGTCACGGGCTCATCGGCTTCCATTTCGTTCGCTCCTTTTACCCGTTTCATCAGGGCGCGTCACCATTAGTAGTGTCATAGTTGCAGCGATCATCAGTGGGTCAAGACGTTGGCGTAGGCAGGTATGGGCTTTACGGCTCCGAGACTCGTTTCAATGTGGATCGTGGCCTCCACCCGGCCCGACTCTTTCGAAGCGACGAAGGTTACGGGGACCATGTACAACGAATTGCCAGTGGTCGCGTCGGGTACAGTGACCGTGAAGCCCGTCCCCTCACACGTGATTCCCGTCACGCGAAACGTTTCCGTGCCACGGACCACGATCTGCTTGGTTGTCTTCTGGCCCGGCTCAACGACGCCGAGAAACAGCGATTCCGGGCTTGCCGAGATTCGGCCGCGAATCGTCCCCTGTACTGGCACCTGGATCGCAGGTGACAGCGGATCGGTGGTCACGACCATGAGGCTCCCGGCCAGATCGCCGGCCGGAACGCTTCGGTCCAGGTGGACGGCAATCCGGTACGTCACTTGCAAGACACTCCGATCCAACTCAATCACTGTCGCGGATAGATGCGGATTAGCACTACGGACCTCGGTGATCCGCCAATCCTGACGGCCCGTATGCCCGACCGTGATGGTCCTCTCGGCGGCCTTGCCCTGATCTATGTCGCCGAAATCCACGCTCCCGGGCTGGAGCAGCACGTCGCCGCGGACGAAACCGCGGACGTGCAGTTGGACCTCTGCAAAGAAGGGTTTGTCGAAGGTCACGGTGAGGGTTGCACCCTTGGCGCCAAGAAAGGCGGCAGTGTTGTATTTCGCGACGATCGCTCCCTTCTGGTGAGTCTTGAGCGTTTCGGTCTTGATCTTCGGTGTCGTGCAAGTGCAACTTGCGCGGACCGCGGCGATATGCACATCCTCGACGTAGAGGTTTTCCAGGACGAACTCGAACTCCGAACGCTCGCCGCGTGCCACGGTGCCGAAGTCGTGGCTGGTTGTCTCAAACATCTTCGTCGTCCAGTCCAGACCGAGGGCGGGCGTAGCAATCGCCACCACGATCACCGCCGCCTGGATCATTCTGCCAAACATATTGACTCCTTAAATGAATGTAAGGCCGCCGTGGACGACATTCGCCCCTCGCTTAGTATTAGGCAAGTTCTGCGACGCGGCCGAGGGCTTGCCGGCAGAGCTTGCGACTTGCCGGCATTCCCTCTCGGATCGTTGCTTACAGGGAAACAGCGAGGTTGTTCTGGACGCTAGTTACACCGGGAGCGCGCCATGCGGCCGTTGCGGCCTCGTCGCGCTCATTCCAGGAACTGACCGTGCCGGCGAGAGTCACCTTGCCGCCATCGGCCGACACATCAATATTCTCGGCATCGATTTCGGCGTCGCGCTTCAGCGCCTTCACGATCGAATCCTTGATCGCTGTCGGCTGGGCGCCCGGGGTGAGGGTGATGTTGTTGGAAACCCCTTTGACCCCGGCCAGATATCTCACGCAGTCCTCGGCGGAAGTGCGTTGGAATTCCCACGTCACGCTGCCCGCGAGCGTCACCCAGCCGTTCTCGACGGTTGCCTGGACGTGGCCCGGTACCCATACGTGCCACCGCAGAGAAGTCGCGACGGACTGGCCGATGTCGGAATCTTTGCGTTCAAAGGCTCCGATGGGATGAACGGCTATTTCCTCGGCGATCGCCTTGACGCCTTCCACGCGTTGAGTCGCCCGTTCGGCAGCCAATTTCTCGGCGTAATGCGGAACCCTGCCACTCAGCGTCACAACCCCGTCATGGGCAGCGACGTTAATGTCGCTTGCAGTCACGGCGGGTTCCCACCGCAATTCCTCGATCACGTCATTCTTCAGTTGTACATCCGTCTTCATTGCGAAGCCTTTCATCGCCAAAGGCGAAAAAAAAGCCGGCGTGATCCAATACCGAAAGGTATTCAATCACGCCGGCTTACTCTTTCTCGAGCCCCCCGATACGACCGGGTTGCTCTTTATTCAGTCATCCGACAATTTCACAGGAGGGTCGCGACCAACTGCGGTTCCTCCAGCACCATCATTGTATGCCGCCAGGCGGCAAAGGCAAGCGAACGGTTCGGTCCGCCGTTCCGCCACGCTTGCCAGCATTTACTTTGTAGGGCCGCAACGGCGAACGCGGTTGAACTACGGATCAAGCGTTGGCGTACTGTTCCGCTCGCCATGCGCAGCGCACACACTCCGCGGCATACGGGAGGGCGTCCAGGCGGGTTTCGGAGATTGGTTGCCCGCACCGTTCACAGCAGCCGTAGCCGCCGCCTTCGACCCGCCGGATTGCCGCTTCAATCTGGTCGAGGACGCCTTCGCCGCTTCCGAGCAGGGTAAACATGATTTCCTGATTCGCGTCGTCATTCGCAAGCTCTTCCATGTCGGTCGGTATGCTGGCGGTCCTGCTGTGGTCGTTCATGGAATCATCCTCCATCCGGGCCATGTCGCCCAGAAGAGTCGCGCAGGGCCACGAGTTTTTCAAGACGGAGTGTCAAGGCAGATTTCATTTGCTAGCACCTGTATGTCAGTAGTGTCTTATCAAAATGTCATTTACGAATTCGCAGCAGCGTCCGGTAAACATTCGATCGCGAGCTTCACCAGATCTCGTTGGATTTCCAGAATGTCGACCGTGATACCACCGTTAATCCGCAGAGACTCGCCTGCTCGGCGCTGCACGACGAGCATTCGGCGCCCGTCGTGGCGCGAGAGGTAGTAGCTGCGAGCCTTGCCTCTGGCCACAGGCAAGCCGTTGCCGACTTCGCATGAGGCCGACCGCCCGTCAACTTCGAGGTGTCGGGGCATAACTGCGATCCTCCCTGCCGTTGTTGATTCTCCGGCGCCGTACAGCCTTGGCGATTCCTCTCGCACAATCAAGAACGAAAAAAGCCAACGTGGCGGAACACCCCAAGGCGTTTGGCCACGTCGGCTTACTCTCCAATGAACCCTCCGGCGGCACCGAGTTGTTCCTCATCTAGTCATCCGCGCGAAAGACATTGTAATGCATGAGGCACCAAGAAGGCAAGTACCCTCGACCCAAAAACCAAAAATCGAAAACCCATCGACTCGCTATTTCCATGGGATCCCAGCGAGGGATTCCTAGGGAAACGTCGGGAGAGATCGAGGCCGGCACTTGTTCAGCGGTCAGCCCCTACGAGCAGGATTGCATGGGGAGAGGCCCCAATCGCACGAAGGTCCACACCCACGAAGTCCGCGTCGATTTCTTTCAGAGCTGTTTGCCGATGGATTTCAGTTCCCGGCGACGCTCGGCGGTGGTTTTGGGATATGCCATCTTCAGGTCATTGAGCGCGTCGAGCACGATTTGGGAAACGATCAAGCGGGCATTCTCCTTGTCGTCGGCGGGCACGACATACCACGGCGCGTGGCGCGTGCTCGTCGCGTTCAGGCATGCCTCGAAAGCCTTCACGTATGGTTTCCAGTATTTCCTCTCGTGGATGTCGGCGAGGCTGAATTTCCAATTCTTGTCCGACTCGTCGATGCGCTCCAGGAACCGCTTTCGCTGCTCGTCCTTCGATAGGTGGAGGAAAAGCTTGATGATCCGCGTGCCGTTGCGGTGGAGATGCTCCTCCAAGTCCACGATGGAACGATACCGCTGCTTCCAGAGGTTCTTCTCGTCGACAAGCTCATGCGGGAGCCCTTGGCCGCGGAGAATCTCCGGATGCACGCGAACGACGAGCACCTCCTCGTAGTAGGAACGATTGAAGATGCCGATCCGCCCGCGTTCCGGCAGGCGGCAGGTCGAGCGCCAAAGGAAATCGTGTTTCAATTCCTCGGCGCTGGGCTGTTTGAAACTGAAAACCTCGCAGCCCTCGGGATTGACGCCCGACATGACGTGCCGCACGGCGCCGTCCTTGCCGGCGGCGTCCATCCCCTGAAAGATCAGCAGCAGCGCATAGCGGCTGGATGCGTAGTGAAGGCATTGCAGGGAACTCAACTCCTCAACGTGTTCTTCCAGGAGTTTGTTGTATCGCTTTTTCGACTTGCAAAACGGCTTCACGATCGTCGGCCAGTCACTGAGGTTGACTTCCTTTCCGGGCCGCACGCGGAAATCCTTGGAATCGATTTTCATCCCTTCGCTGTTCTTTCCATATCGGCATTGTACTGGCCGCGGCGGGCAGCACGGTTGCACTGGGCCCGATGAACCAGGGCTTGCTGCGCCGCCGACACGTGGGCCTCGTCGCCTTTCCAAATCTCCAATGCTGGCTGCTGAATGGCGCGGGCAAACGAAAACGCCAACGCCCAAGGCAGTCGCGACTTGAATCGAACATTCATGGCATTCAAACGGGCCGAGGCCAGTTCAGCCGATTGCCCGCCCGACAAGAAGGCGATGCCTGGAACGGCGGCGGGAACGACGCGCAAGAGGCTTGTCACCGTGGCATCGGCCACGTCGTCCACCGCTTCCTGCTCGGGGCAGGTCAAGCCGGGAAGCACCATGTTGGGCTTGAGGATCATCCCTTCCAGCGTCACCCGTTGCGTGTGAAGCTGGCTGAAAACCGTCCGCAGGACCTCCTCGGTTGCCTCGCCGCAGCGCTCCATCGTATGCGTGCCGTTCATGAGCACTTCCGGCTCGACGACGGGGACCATCCCGGCTTCCTGGCACAATGCGGCATAGCGGGCCAAGGCCTGCGCGTTGGCCTCGTTGCAACCCCGGCTGGGAATACCATCGCCCACGGCAATCACCGCGCGCGACTTGGCGAAACGGGCTCCCATCAGAAAGTACTCCTTGAGGCGGTCGCGCAAACCGTCCAGACCTTCGGTTATTTTCTCTTTGAGGATGACCGGCCATGTCCTTGGCGCCGGTGTCGACCTTGATGCCGGGAATGATTCCCGCTTCGGCGATGACCTTGACAAAGGGAGTGCCATCCTTCTTCTGCTGGCGGATCGTCTCGTCGTAGAAGATTACGCCGCTAATGCACTCGCCCAGCCCGGGCGCGGTCACAATCAACTCGCGATAGGCGCGGCGGGCCTCCATGGTCTGGGGAATCCCCAGCCTGGCAAAGCGTTTATTGCAGGTTGAATTGCTTTCGTCCATGGCCAGCAGGCCCTTGTCGTCGGCCACGAGCGCGCTGGCGATGTCTACAAGCTCTTTTGAACCCATCTCGAATACCTCTCTTCTTTGCCCCACGAAAACGCCGAGGATTCTACCACGCCGGAAATGGCGTCTCTTCGACTCACTTGTCCACCTCGGCGAATGTTGCATCCCCATACAGTTCGTAGCGCTTGCCATCGACAAATGTTATCAGCGGAAACACGGCTTCCCCCGGTTCCTCCAGGCAGTGCCAGCGCCAGGTTTTCCAATCCAGCCTGAACGAAGTGTTCCGGCCTTCAACGTCGATTTGAACGGTCATGTTCGATCTCCTTGCAAGGGTCAACAAAAAAGCACGCACGCTCTCACATTCATTGCGGTTCGCCCCACTTCCAATTGCGGATTTCCGGCAGGTCCTCGCCGTGCTCGTCGATGTAATGCTTGTGCTCGATGAGCTTGTCCCGCATCATCTGCTTCAGATAAGTCCCCTGGGAGCCCAAGTGCGGCAGGCGATCGACCACGTCTTGCACCAGGTGGAAGCGGTCGAGGTCGTTCTGCACCCGCATGTCGAAGGCCGTCGTGATCGTGCCTTCTTCCTTGTAGCCGCGGACGTGCAGGTTGCGGTTGGTGCGGCGGTAGGTCAGCCGGTGGACCAGCCAGGGATATCCGTGGAAGCCGAAGATGATGTGCTTGTCCTTGGTGAAAAGCGAATCGTAATCCGTTTCGCTCAGCCCGTGCGGGTGCTCGCTGGCAGACTGCAGCTTCATCAGGTCGACGACATTGATCACCCGGATTTTCAGGTCGGGCAGATGCTGCCGGAGAATGGAAACGGCCGCCAGAATCTCCAGCGTGGGCGTGTCGCCGCAGCAGGCCATCACCACGTCCGGCTCGGCGTCCTGGTCGTTGCTGGCCCATTGCCAGATGCCGATGCCTTCCGTGCAATGCACGACCGCCGCGTCCATGGTCAGCCATTGCGGCAGGGCGTGTTTTCCCGCAACCACCACGTTGACGTAATGCCGGCTGCGGAGGCAGTGATCGAAGACCGAGAGCAGGCAATTCGCGTCGGGCGGAAGGTAAACGCGGACGATATCGGCCTTCTTGTTGATCACGTGGTCGAGGAAGCCGGGATCCTGGTGCGTGAAGCCGTTGTGGTCCTGCTGCCAGACGTGGGAGGCGAGCAGGTAGTTCAGCGAGGCGATCTTCCGCCGCCAGGGCAGTTCCAGGGTGACCTTCAGCCACTTGGCGTGCTGGCTGAACATCGAGTCGACGATGCGAATGAAGGCCTCGTAGCTGTTGAACAGCCCGTGCCGCCCGGTGAGCAGATATCCTTCCAGCCAGCCCTCGCACTGGTGCTCGCTGAGCATCGAGTCCAGCACGCGACCGGCAGGCGCGAGGAATTCGTCATTCTTCACTTCCCGGGCTTCCCATTGACGGTCGGTGACTTCAAAGACCGCGCCCAGGAGATTCGAGAGCGTCTCATCGGGACCGAAGACGCGGAAATTGCGCTGATCCTGATTCAGCTTGGCCACGTCGCGGAGGAACTTGCCCAGCACCAGCGTATCTTGTGCCTTCCACGGCGCCGGGCGACGGCACGTTCACCGCGTGGACGTGGAAATCCGGCATGCGCAGGTCGCGCAGCAGAATTCCGCCGTTGGCGTGCGGATTGGCGCCCATCCGCCGGTCGCCCTTGGGCGCCAGCTCGGCCAATTCCGGCATGAGCCGGCCGTTCTCGTCGAACAGCTCTTCCGCCTTGTAGCTTTTCATCCAGCTTTCCAGCAGCTTGACATGGTCGGGATGCTCGGAATCGACCAGGAGCGGCACCTGGTGCGCGCGGAAGGTGCCTTCGATTTGCAGGCCGTCGACGACTTTCGGTCCCGTCCAGCCCTTGGGCGATCTGAGGACGATCATCGGCCAGCGCGGCCGAGTGGTGTCGTTCTTGTTCCGTGCATTGTCCTGGATTTGCCGGATGTCCTCGATGGCCTTGTCCAAAGTGCCGGCCATGAGTTGATGCATCTTTTCCGGATCGTCACCTTCCACGAAGTAGGGCGTCCAGCCGCAGCCCCGCAGGAATTGCTCCAGTTCCTCATGCTCGATGCGGGCCAGGACGGTCGGGTTGCTGATCTTGTAGCCATTGAGGTGCAGGATCGGCAGCACGGCGCCGTCGTTGACCGGGTTGAGAAACTTGTTGGACTGCCAGGCGGTCGCCAACGGGCCCGTTTCCGCTTCGCCGTCGCCGACGACGCAGGCGACGATCAGATCGGGATTGTCCAGCGCCGCTCCGAAGGCATGGCTGAGCGAATAGCCCAGTTCGCCCCCTTCGTGAATCGAGCCCGGCGTGGTCGGGGCAACGTGGCTGGAAATGCCGCCGGGAAACGAGAATTGCTTGAACAGCTTTTTCAGCCCGGCTTCGTCCTGGGTGACGTTCGGATAAATCTCGCTCCAGGTGCCTTCGAGATAGACATTGCCCACAATCGCCGGGCCGCCGTGGCCGGGACCGGCGATGTAGAACATATCCAGGTCGTACTTCTTGATGACCCGGTTCAAGTGCACGTAGATGAAGTTCTGGCCCGGCGTCGTGCCCCAATGCCCGACCACCAGAGGCTTCACGTGCGACAGTTTCAGCGGCTCCTTCAGCAGCGGATTGTCGTAGAGATAAATCTGGCCGACCGAGAGGTAGTTGGCGGCGCGCCAATAGGCGTTCATCTTTCGCAGCAGATCGGGCGACAACGGTTTGCCGGTCGTGTCCATCTTCTCCGCTTCCACGGCGATGTTCGTCCTCGACCTCATCTTTTACGTTCATGACAATGCTCATTTCGATTCTCCTGGAATTCCATGTGACTTGCGTTCAAGACACTTCAATTTGTTTTTCAAATGTGCGCAAATACTTTTCGCCGGCCGGTTCATCGAGCCAGTATCCAAGGCGATCGTAATGCAGGTGCAATCCGGTCTCATAATCCCGCGTCGGCAGAGACTCCATCCTGTATTCCGGCGACTGCCTGATTGCCTCGCGGGAAAGATTGACGAAGACTTTCGAACTCGCTCCAACTAACGCGCTCGATCCATTGTGGTGAAACCAGGACCCTTTTTCCCGGCCACCAGTTCCGCGTATCGACGATCAGGTAACGAATCGCCCAAGTCTCGTCGTCGATGATAAAGTCATCGACGTGGCCAATCTCGCCGTCTGTGGCGTGAATGTGATAGCCACTTACGTCGTGAGTGCTGCGCAAGTGGGGATCCCACGATTTCTCATTTTGAGTGGGTGTTCCAATTCTTGCGGTCGCGCACGATGTAGGGATAAGCACCCCAGTTGTATGGGCCGCCCCAATACATCGGCCATCCATAGTACTGGTAGTAGGCCTCCTCGAATTGGCGGGAGACGGGCTTGTGACTGTCCAACGAGGGACTGCCCTCGATCTGCTTCGCGGTCAACTCGACGGTAATATCTTGCTCACCTTGAATCACGGCGCCCAGCGCATAGGGGGAAATCAGCACCTGCCTGCCCGTGAGCCAGTTTCCCGTCTCTGCGACCAGATAGCGAACGGTCCAATGGAGGTCATCGAAGTAGAATTCCTTGACCCTCCCGATTTCCCCATCCAGGCCGTGCAATCGGTAACCCTTGAGTGTCTTGGCTATGCTTAGCGTGGTAGCGGTCCTTTCGTTCGTCGAGTTTGGTTTTTGTCTTCGTGTTTCTAAACGACTGGATATCGGCTGGCTGACACCTGGCGTTTCGCTCATGGCCTCGCCTCGACCCCTGCTCATATCCGAGATTGCGTTGTGGAGTTCAGTTGCAGTGATTCAGTCATCGGGGGAACTGGCGACTTGCTCACACTGAAGGCAAACGCGACAGCCAGGATGACGAACAACATCACGCATACCGCGACAAGCAGAACCTGGCGGACGCGGACCCGTCTGGTTATCTGCCCACAGTGCAGGCACGTGTCCGCGCCGGCGGGCATGTCATGCCCGCACAGCCGGCATTGGACATGTGTCATCGGGACGACGAAGCCCGGATCAAGTTTGTCCATTGGATTCCTCCGCCTGCCAGTAAATTCGATTATGCACCCGTCTTGATCGGTAGGCGGTTGTGCCAGAGCTTGCAGCTTGTTCCCGTAATCAGACGCGGCCCAACAGCAACAGGACGAACAAAACGACCAGAATCAAGCCAATCCCTCCGCTCGGGTAGTAACCCCAGCTTCTACTGTGAGGCCAACCGGGCCAAGCACCGAGAAACATCAGAAGTAAGACCACGATCAAAATCATGCCAAGCATTTCCGTATTTTCCTTCGCTGTGCGCGGGCGGCATTACGGTCAAGAACGAAAAAAGCCGACGTGGCGGAATACCCCGAAAGTATTCGACCACGTCGGCTTACTTACTAACGAGCCCCTCGGAGCAGCCGAGTTACTCTCTATCCAGTCATCCGACAATTTCGTTGGCGAGTCGCGATCGAACCGCTACTCGTCCAACACCTTCATTGTAAGCCGGCGCGGGGCAAAGGCAAGAGGCTACTACAGGTACGGCGACAGCAATCGCGCAATGCCGTCCCGGAGGCGGGCCGGCAGGGGACGGCCATCGACCTCCTCCATCGTCACTGGATGGGCTCCACTGAGTTTTGTCTCGACCCACCGATCGAGCCGCTGGGCGAGTTCGACGTCGTAACATTCCAAGTTGAACTCGAAGTTGAGACGCAAGCTCCGCGAGTCCCAGTTGGCCGATCCCAGCAGCACCCAGCAGTCATCCACCAACATGAGTTTCGAGTGATCGAATGGAGGCTGGGTCAGCCATATCCGGCATCCATGCCGCAGCACTTGCAACCACATTGCCCGGGAAGCCCACAAGACGAACGGCAGATCGATGCGCGCGGGCAGAATGATGTCAACCTGCACGCCCCGCATGGCTGCCAGATTCAGTGCGGAGACCACGGCCGGGTCGGGCAGAAAATAGGGAGTCATGATCCGCACGGAATAGCGGGCGATCGAGATCGCCCCCAATAATGTCCAAAGAAGCTTCTCAAAATTCTCGTCCGGTCCATCGGCCACGCCCCGTGCCAACACCTGCCCCGCGTTTTCCGTCGGCGGAAACCACGAATCACCGCGCAAGGCTTCGCCGGTCGTGAACAGCCAATCATCGGTGAACGCCTCCTGCAGCTGCGTCACAACGGGTCCCTGCACGCGAAAATGGATGTCCTGTACCGGATGTGGCGGTAGGCGTCTCAGGCAGTTTCCCCCTCGAATGTTCATGCCACCGGTAAATCCCACGCGCCCGTCCGCCACCAGGATCTTCCGGTGCGTTCGCATGTTGATCGACATCACGTGCCACAAGGCAAAAGGCCGGAGAAACCGCGCGTACTTCACCCCCTCCGGCGCAGCGCAGGGAAAATGGTGGGCCAGGAATACCAAGTCCCCATCGCGTCGATCAGCACCCGCACTTCCACGCCCCGGCGGGCGGCCTCGCCCAGCGCATGGGCAAAGGCCATCCCGACTTCGTCCCGAACGAAGATGTAGGTCACCAGAGAGATTGTCCGGCGTGCCTCTTGGATCGCCTCCAACATGACCGGATAAGATTCATCTCCGTTCACCAACGGATCGATCCGATTACCCGACAGCAGGGGACGATCGACCACGCCCCCCACGACCCGGGCCAGCATCTGCAGATGTCCCGTGCGATCCGGCAAATGGCGCTGCAGTTCTTCCGGACGACATTCCGGTTGTGCGGCCTGGGCCCGGTATCGATCGAGGTTTCTTCGCAGCAGGGCGGCCTTGTGGCGAATGCGATTCACTCCGAAAATGAAGTAAACGACAGCCCCAGCCAGCGGCACGAACCAAACGAAGCCCACCCATCCGATGGCGGCCCGCGAGTCGCTCTTCTTGAGAATCGCGTGCCCGGTCGCCAACAACGAAAGAGACAACCAAAGCCCGACGACAACGATGTGCCAGGCACCGTACAGCAGACTAGCGACAGCCATCGTCATTGCGGTCTCTCGCTGAGGTTGGGCCTCGTCGTCTTCATGGCGCTTCCCTTTAACCTAACCCAAAAACTGTCCAGCGCATGAGGTCGAAGCGCAGCCTACCTGCTTGGCCTTCCCGACTACCCGGTCGGTTTTTCCTTGGTCGCGAAGCTTGTCCTTGCCGGTCAGTGCACCAGCGTGCGGTTGCCGAACGTGCCGAAGTTGTGATTGCCTTGGGGCAGGACTTGGGCCACGACCAACTGCAGGTTCCAAAGATCGAGGGCCAAAACCGCCATCAGTCCGCGCGTGCAACGCTTTCTATCCATTGGTTTCAATAGGCCCAGTGCGGCAATCATCGCAAATGCTAGAAATCGCTTCATCTCAATATCCTTCGTGATAAGCGGGGATTCGTCTTTTTGCCGACAGGAAACATTCCAGCCAGAAGCTCTTCCCCCGTTGGCTACGCATGTCTCTTGCAGCCAAAAACAAAAAAGCCGACGTGGCGGAAAACCCGGAGGTATTCGACCACGTCGGCTTACTCATCAACGAGCCCCCCGGCACGACCGGGTTGCCTTTCATTTAGTCATCCGACAAATTCGCGGAAAAGTCGTGGTCAAGTGGGCCGCGACTCTTCCGACACCCTAATTATACGCCCCCGCGGGGCAAAGACAACGGGCATGTTCCTCTGTCCGCTCAAGTTGATTGATCATCATGCGATCCCGAGCCGCCCGAAGACGGGCACCTTGGCCGCATTCACGACCAATGCAAAAATGGCTGCCGCGGCAAGCGTGCCGGCCACAACGATCATCGGCAAAGGCGTGATGAAGATTCCACTGATGGCCAACGTCGCAGCGATCGAGATATCGGCGACCGATGACATCGCGAGCCAGAAGCTGGGACGGGAGGACCAAAGGCGTCTGCGTTCGCGAACGGCATAGGTCGTCGCCTGATTGCCGAACACGATCACGACAAAGGCCAGAGTTCTCAACACCCCGATCTTGAATCCCATGCCGAATTCACCGACGGCCAGAACGGCGCTGCAAAAAACAAGTTCGGCGAGTCCGATAAAGACGCCAGCGATCGTCAATCTGCCGATTCCCCAGACGTTGGGCCGGGGAGACGGCCGCACATGCTTGGGCAAGATCCTGTTGGGAGCGGTGATGATCGTCGTGGTAGTGGCCATGCTGCTGTGACCCGCCGCCAAGCCCCGACGACGTATTCGGCATTATCTGGTACATTACTTGCATGTCCAAGCCATGCGATCATCCCGCAACCGCGAGCGCCGAGCAGCTATTGGCCGAGTGCGACGTGCGCCGTCTGCGCCGGTCGGGACCAGGGGGACAGCACCGCAACAAGGTGGAGACGGCCATCAGCCTGCACCACTTGCCGACAGGCGTGCATGCCGAGGCCAGCGAGCGCCGCAGCCAGTCCCAGAACCAAGCCCAGGCCCTCTTCCGGCTCAGGGTGAACTTGGCGCTGGAGGTCCGCCGACCTTGCGGCACAAATTACGTGCCCAGTCTTCTCTGGCAATCGCGCTGTGGCGGGGGTCTGAAGATAAGTCGCCGGGAACGACGACTTCCCCAGCCTGTTGGCCGAGGCATTGGACGTGCTGGGCACCTTAGATTTCGAGCCGAAGCCGGCGGCTGCCACGTTGGGCTGTACGCCGTCGCAGTTGATCCGGCTGCTGAAACTCGACCCGCGTGCCCTGGCTTTGGTCAACGGCTGGCGTCGTGAACGCCAGATGCACGCTCTTCGCTAGCGGCGATCCTTGCGGCGCATGGCGGTCAAGGGTCTGGCACAACCTCCAAGACATCTGCGCCGGGAATGAATTCCACCTTGTGAATCTGTGCCCTTTCAGGACCGACAGCAGCGCGGTCCGCTGCTCCTTGTCGTCTCCATTCATAATGCCACATGCCTCCCCATCAGTGATGGTCCAGCCATGCTGCTGCCATTTCCACCTGGAGCATGAGCGCAAGCATGTGTTTGCCAGCCGCAGAATCCCATGCACTTTCGGGTGTTCGCTATTGAGCCGAT
Source organism: uncultured Planctomycetia bacterium (assembly GCA_963709175.1). Classification (GTDB taxonomy): domain Bacteria; phylum Planctomycetota; class Planctomycetia; order Pirellulales; family Thermoguttaceae; genus JANXQG01. Next base: position 183,059 of record CAVPVK010000012.1, on the reverse strand, counting down.
CCAATTCGACATCAAGACGATTCAGTTGTTCGTCCGGCGTCACTATCCCCCCCTTTCACGAAATGAAAATTGATTGACCACGTGCGCCTGCTACTTGGCCATGTCCTTGAGCAGCTCCAAGGCCCGCACCTTGACCTTGTTGCAGGGGCTTGGCCGGGCGGTCCATCCGCTTGCCGGGTTTGAAGGGATTCGGCACGCCCTTCTGGGCCTTGCGGGCCGGGACCTTCTTCTTCTCGATCTTCACCAGGCCGGGGATCGCGTTCGCCCCTGCGCCCTTGTTGCTGAGGCTCTTCTGGATCTCGCCGCCCAAGGCTGTAAGCACGGCATCAACCTGCGGCTTGGGAAGCGCGGTGGTGGCGGCGATGTTGGCAAGTAGTTCCGTCTTGGTCAGCGGCTTTGTGGGGGCGAGTTTGGCGATGGTTGTTCTCCTCCGTGTGAGGTGATAGGTAAATGTCATCCATCCGTGGGGATTTGCATCGATTAGAGCGATTTGGGCGGGAAATACAAGCCCGACCACGTGGAAGATGAGCAACGGTTGCGCACTTGTCCCCATGCGATCCTCGTGGCCACCATGGGCCTGCATGCTTCGTACACCGTGTGCGCCGCTGGCAACCTTGGTGCGCATCAGGGCGAGATGCGATCTCGAAAAGGTTTTCTGCAAGTGGGGAGGCGGGATTCAATCACCGGTCAAGCGTTGGAAAACCTACCATTATGGAACGTGCGGAAACTGCTTACCTAGCCTACGCATGGATTGGCCGCTAAGCGCTAGGCCAGGCCGAAAATAAGGTCTTCAGACGGGTATCTGGGATCTGCTAATCTACTCCGATTTTCTTGCCTTTGGACAATTCCAACCGAACAATTCCCCAAGCTACGTCCTTTCCCCTTGGATCACTGCCCCTTGAGGGTAGATTGAACTCTTGGCGGCCGCCTTAATAATCCGTTTCGTATCCATGCGGAGCTTGGACGCACGAGTACTTTATTCAATTCCGCGATTGTTCCAACTCCAACGTTAGGACGCTCTCATGTTGAAACTAAAAACAACTGCGGCCGCCTGTCTCGCCCTATCGGCGATCGGCGGCATATTGGCCTTCGCCATCCACTCCGCGGCGTCGCGCGACATCGATTCTCGCGCCAGCGTGGCCACTACAGCTACGGTTCAGGGAACCCTGCGACCACTGACCGAAGTCGGGCAAACAACCGACTCCCCGCTGCCGTCCGATAACCAGATTGCCCAGGTATTCCGCAGACGCGCAGTGAGGAGTGGAGCACAGAACATGCCGCTTGCGGGCGTCGTTAAAATCGCCGGCAGTCCCGTTGCCGGGGCGACTGTGACACTTTACGCGGCTGGCACCGGCGATCCCAAACAGTTGGCTCAGGGCAAGACCAACGGCGACGGCGTGTTCAAGCTTGATGCGGGCCAAGCGCCGGAAGGGAGCGTGCTCTACACAGTCGCCAAAGGCGGTACTCCAATGGCCGCTGAGGCAAAAGGCCCGAACGAGAAGATCCGGCTGCTGGCAGTTTTGGGAACCGCATGGTCGAAGAAAGTCACGGTCAACGAATTCACGACCATCGCATCCGCAATGACATGCGCAGTTCCTGAATGGCGACGCACTCGGCGGTAAATCCCTCGGGCTGCGGATTGCGGCCGGCAACGTACCCAATTTCGTGGACCTCGAAACCGGCGGCTACGGCGCCACGATCGCCGATGCGCTCAACAGCGCAAACGCCCACGATGGCCAATTTCGCCACCTTGGCCAGCCTCATGGCCGGCGCTAGCACGCAAGTTCAACCGGATGCGTGCAGTCGCTTTCTCGCCGCCGCAACTTCCCCATCCGGCAGTGTCCCGACAGACACATTGACGGCGGTTGAGACTATTACGCGTTACCCGTGGCACCAGCCAGAGAAGGTTTTCGCCTTGCTGGACGATTTCTACCCTATCCCGAAAGGCAAGAACTTGCGGCCGACGCCCTTCATGCCTTACTTGAGTTGGGCCCCGAGCGCCTGGATTTTCCCGCTCAAGTTCACCGGCGGGGGTTACAGTGCCGCAGGCAAGATGATGGTGGATAGTGAGGGGAATGTTTGGACCGGCGACAATTGGCTGGTCGGGCGCAAAATCAGGATTCGTTGTGGGATGGTAACATCTCCAAGTTCGCTCCCAATGGCAAACCGCTGTCGCCGTCGGTCACCGGCTTTACCGGCGGAGGTGTCGAAGGCGTAGGCTTTGGCTTGGCGATTGACGCCCAGGACAACTGCTGGGTGACCACCTATGGCAGCAAGACGATCGCGAAGTTCAACAAGACGGGCAAGCCGCTGTCTCCGCCAGAAGGCTATAACTTCGGCGGCAAGCTGGGACTGATGCAGGGAATTATTGCCACGCCCAGCGGCGATATCTGGGCGCTCGACTTGGAACACAGCGCCGTGGTTTTCATGCCCAAAGGAGATCCCGCCAAAGGGCGTTTGCTTTTTGTGAACAAGACCCGCAACCCCAAAGAAAACCCGGGCCATCTCCTGGGGCCATTCCATCTCGCGATTGACCAGCAAGATCGAATTTGGGTCAGCAATGCCGCAGGCGATTGGCTGAGCCGGTTCCCGGCGTCCGATCCGAGTCCGGGAAAGGTCGAAACCTTCAAGACGGGCTTTAGCCCCAGCGGACTTGCCGTTGACAGCAAGGGTAACGTCTGGGTCACATGCCGTCTGGGCACCTCGGATAAAGGCAAGGCCGTTTTGGAGCAGATGATCCAGGCTGTGGAAAAAGGGCGCAACCCGGACCCCATCATCACGCGGGCCTTGTCCGATCTTCGCACTGCCCCCGAGGGAGGCAGCATTACGGTCCTTGGTCCCGATGGCAAGGAAGCTCCCTGCTCGCCGATCAGCGGTCACGGTTTGGTTGGTCCGTGGGCGGCTGCCGTGGACGGTGACGATAATGTCTGGATATCGAACTTTGGCCCGGCGACTGCCGGGATTGTCCAGTTGTGCGGCGCCAACCCAAAGGCTTGGCCGCCCGGCAAGAAGATGGGCGACGCGATTTCGCCACCCGGCGGCTATGTGGGTGGCGGCATGCAGATGCTCATTGATATTGACGTTGATCCGGCCGGGAATGTATGGGTTGACAACAACTGGCAGAACATCGACGCGGCGCTCGACCGTGCTGCCGAACCCCTGTCGACCCTTGGCGCCGGCCAAGGCGTGGTGGTCTTCTATGGTCTTGCCAAGCCGGTCCGCACGCCGCTCATAGGCCCCGTGCAGCAGCCCTCATCGAGTGCCGGGGCGGGAAGGGCAAGTGGTTCGCCGCTGCCAAGGATGCTGGCTACTTGGACATCGCCTTGGAGTGCGCTCGCGACATCCTCGCCGAGCCTTCGACGCTGATTCGTTCGGGCCGCGACTTCGCCGAGAAGGAACCGGCGTTCGCCGCACAGGTGTCGCTGTGTGCGATCAAGCATCTGCTCAACGGGCGTGGGTACGAGCCGACTGAGCGGGACATTCTCGACGCCTATAAGTACCTTACGGAATCTGCCGCGAGGTGCGCCCTGACGGAATGGGCTAACAATCAAGTGGAAAAACTGAAGGCCGAAGGTTCTTCACCTGGAGCCGAACCGATGCTCAGGGCTCTGGCCACCCAAGTGCGGCGTGCAAGAGTTGACTCGTGACCATGAGAAGCCCGGTGTGTCCAGCGGCGGGAACGAAAGCAGGAAGTGTACGTCGGCTCGTTCCGTCCGGCGGTGCTCGAATTTTTGGCCTTCGCACCAGCCCATGCCGACCTAGCCGAATAGTTGGCCGACGCCGTGCCCCGCGCGCCACGCCAGTCGGCAGCGGCACCGTGACCGAGGCCGATTACCCGTTAGATGGCGTCTTGTCCGCGAATTTCCGACCAGGCCGGGAATAAAACTGCGGTTTTCAGCGTCTACTATAGTGGGCCGCTGTTTCCCGGAATTTTTCCGTGAACCATTTCAGACCCGGCGGCGTCTAAACGATAGATACATGGAGACAGCTCTTGTCGAGTTGCCGGGGCACCCGCTTGCGGGTCAAGAGAAAGAGCCATGATTTCGATACGGCTGAGTCACGAACTGCGAAAAGGGATGGGTACATTCGCCGATCAATCGGCGAATTTGCTCCCGTCCTATCCATTGCGCATGTGACACTTGGCCGTGACTATTCCGCGAGAATACCGAAAGCCCGGTGTCACAACGACATCGGGCTTTTTTATTGGACTGGTAGGCGAGAAGCGGGCACCGCCGCGAAGCGGTGGTCGGCGGCGAGGAGAGTTCGAGTCTCTCCCGGAGCTCTTGTTCATTGACAATTCGGCATGCCACAACGCGCCCATGATGTAGCGGAAACCTACCTGCTCGCCATGCAGGAATCGCGGGTTCAATTCCCGCTGGGCATCTTGATGAACAGGATGTAGGAAAGCCTGGTATTCCGCCGGGCACCGTGCGCAGCATGGTCGTCGGTGCGCACGAGATCGCCGGTTCAAATCCGGCCATCCTGACTCTTGATCCGGCATCAGATAACGGTAATCGACCTGCCTGTTAAGCAGGGGATGGAGGTTCGATCCCTTCTGCCGGAGCTTGTGATACGGAAGGTCAAGCCAACTGGCGGGCTGCTGGTCCAAAGGTAAGACGCTTGGTTTGCACCCAGGCAATCGGGGTTCGATTCCCCGGCGGTCCACTGAAGAAGAACGGGCTGATGGTCCAACGGAAAGACGCTAGTTCGGCGAACTGGAGACCCGGGTTCGACCCCCGGCGGTCCACTGAGTGCAAGTATGTTGCCCGACCCTGCTGCGCACGGTGCCCGGGTTCGATTCCTCGGCGGGGCGCTGAAATGAAACACGTTCTCGGAGTGTTGCGGATCGCACGCGACCCTGCGAAGGTCGAGGACCAGGTCCGACTCCTGGCGAGGACACTGATGGAATTGGCGCTGGAGCCAGACGGTAGGGCGGCTGCCTGCAAAGCAGCTTTACGTGGGTTCGACTCCCACCAGTGCCTTTGACTGTCCAACTGCGTGGTTCGGACTACATCCTGTTAAGATGACCCCGTCTGAACCTTTTTCCTCGTTGGATGGTCATAGTACAAGCCCAACTGCATGCCGGGACTACATTCACTGAAAATGAAACGTCTCGATAACAACTTCGTTGGGCCTTAATGAGAAATACAAAGGGCGACTGCCTGTCGGAGTACATCGGTTGTTGGTTCGAATCCAATCGCCTCCACCTTGCGTGCTGCAATCCATGGGGGCGTAGCTCAACGGTAGAGCAATAACGCTCTGACAAATACTTCGTCGCCCATTGAATCCAGACCGACTGCCGGTTCGGAGTACATTGGATCTGGTGATGTGGGTGCAAGTCCCACCGGCGCATGTCGCCGTTGCGTAACGTAGCGCCCCAGAAGCGGTTCGCCGCTGTTCTCTGGCCATACCTTCGTCGGTCCTTTTTAAAAAACGGAAACACGCTCGAATGCCGTGGTGGAGTACATGGTTTAACGGGTTCGATTCCCGCCCGGCCCCTCGATGATACCCATGGGGCCGGAACTTGTGGGCGGTGATGAGTCGCCCGCAGGGAAAAGCTCTGCCGAACACTTCGTCGAGTGCGTTTGAAACACGATCCGACTGACCGAGTGGAGTACATCCCACCAACCCCAGCCAGGGAAACGGGAGCTTCCCAGTGCCGCGCGAATCCGGAGAGATTCGACGGCACGGCGACTCTGCCCACCCCTCGTCGGGTCTTTTTGTGAAGGAGGTCATCATGGCCAACAAGAGTCTGTTCGCAAGCCTGAAGAGCCGCTTCGTTCGCACCGATACCCGCAACGAGGCGGGCGGCCCGGCCTACAAGCTGGAGCCGAAGCACGCCCTGGCGCAGCTTGCTGCGACCGGCTGCTTCAACGGCACCTACTACGCGCAGGCCGATGAGCAGCTCGCCACGCTCAAGATGCTCGTAGACCAGGTGGCCGACAACGCCTTCCTGGCCAAGCTGGCGGTCTACAGCCGCCAACGGGCCATGATGAAGGACATGCCGGTGGCCTTGCTGCTGGCCCTGTCGAAGCGCGACCCGGCCCTGTTCCGCAAGGTCTTCGACCGTGTCGTGGACAACGGCCGCATCTTGCGCACGCTGGTGCAGTTCGTCCGCTCCGGCCAGTTCGACCGCAAGGGCCTGTCGTACTCGCTCCAGCGGGCCGTGCAGCGCTGGCTTAACGCGGCTTCCGTGGAGAAGCTGCTGTCGGCGTCGATTGGCAACGACCCGAGCCTGCGTGACGTGCTGCGCCTGCGCGGCCGACCCCGGCCGACAACGCCCGGCGCCGCTGTTCGGCTGGCTGACCGACAAGCCAGTCGAGAAGTGGGCGCCGGCCACCGAGGCCGACCTGCCGGAGGAGGTCCTGGCGCTGGCTGCATTCCGCAAGGCGGAGTCGGCCGAGGCCCAGGTGCTGATCCTCGGCAACATGCACGCCCGCTGGGACCTGCTGGCCGACACGGCCAAGGGTTCGGCGGTTTGGGCAGCGATTGCCCGGAAGATGGGTCCGCAGGCCCTGCGGATGAACCTCAACACGCTGCTGCGCCACGAGGTCATCGGCCCGGCGAGCCGGGAGATGAACGACTACGTGGCGGCGCGGCTGGCCGACCCGGACGAGATCCGCCGCTCGCGGCAGTTCCCGTACCAGTTCCTGGCCGCGTACATGAACGTCGGCGACGAGGTTCCGCAGAAGATCAAGGCTGCCTTGCACAAGGCGGCGGAGATCGCCTGCGGCAACGTCCCGGAGTTGCCGGGCCCGGTCGTGATCGGCTTGGACGTGTCGGGCTCAATGGCCTCGCCGGTCACGGGCAACCGTGGTCGGGGCGGCACGAGTAAGATGCGCTGCGTGGACGTGGCGGCCTTGTTTCGCCGCCGCCATCCTGCGGCGCAACCCGGACAGCGTGGTCATCCCGTTCGACACGGCGGCCTACGAGGCCAAGGTTGATCCGACCGACTCGGTCCTCAGCCTGGCCGAGCGGCTGGCCAAGTACGGTGGCGGCGGTACGAACTGCTCGCTGCCGCTGGCTGCGGCCAACGCCCGGTACGCCAACCGGAAGTTCGCTGGCTGCGTGCTGGTGAGCGACCAGGAGAGCTGGGTCGGCGCTGGCCGCAACGGCTCCACGGCCGTGATGACCGAGTGGCAGTCGTTTGTCCGCAACCAGGTCCGGGGGGCACCCTCTGGGTCCGGCAAGGGTTTTGCAGGCCCGAAGCTGGTCTGCATCGACCTCCAGCCGTACGCGACGACCCAGGCCCCGGAGCGCAGCGACATCCTGAACGTCGGCGGCTTCAGTGACGCCGTGTTCAGTGTGGTGGCTGCCTTCCTGGCCGACGACGGCGGCCGCTTCGTGGCCGAGGTCGAGAAGGTCGAGTTGTAAGGAAAGCGCCCCGGTTCACGTCATGTGTTCGGGGGCTTTTCTGTTGTTTGGGTGTGCCACTGGCCGTGTTGTTGCTTGAGCACGACGACGCGCAGCTTGGACTGAAGGCCGGACAGTATGTTGCACTAGACTGAGATGTAGTGGCCCACCAGCACCGCCAAGGTGCTGGAAGGTAACCCGACGCTCATGCGGCTCCAGGAGCTGTAATTCCTGGAGAAGATTGCCGCTGGCAGAAAGCTGAACATCGTGCTGGGCGAGAAGGGCCTGGCCGAGCGGGTCGTGAACCAGCTCTGATTGAAATTGATGCCCGGAGGCTGGGAGCGATCCTGGCCTTCGGGCATTGTTATGAACGTCGCGGGCCCTTGACCTGCCGATCCCCAGGACGACAATGGACAATCATGGCTGTTGTCTGGCCATCCATACGCTTCGGAAAGGAGCCCAAGTTCGCCATGTCCCTAAGCCCATGCTTCTTTCGTCTTTCTTTCGCTTTTGTCCTCGTGGTGTGTAGCACAGGACAAGCCGAGGAACCGGGCACCACCGGCTCCGACACGGTTACGACGCCGCGAATGGCGGCCACTGGTTCAAAAAACGCTCGCCCGGTCTTCGTCACTTCGGGCACCAATGGCGGCTGGAGCAACGGCGGGTATTACGTCCACAACAACATGTGGAACTGCCAGAAGTATTCGTGTTCGGAGACTCTCTACGCCTACTCGTACCACCGTTGGTACGTCGTCGCGAACATGAACAACAACAGCGGCGACGGAGCCGTCAAGAGCTATCCGAACGTCCACAAGGACTACAAGAACGTGCCGATCCGTTCGTTCAAGTCGATCGCGAGCACGTTCGCCGCGAAGAGTCCCCACGTCGGCATCTACAACGTCGCGTACGACATCTGGACGAACGGCATCGCGACGAGCGGCGCGACCGAGTTCATGATTTGGACGGAGAACTTCCACCAAACACCGGCCGGCAGCCGTGCCGCAACGGCGACCTTCGGTGGCCGCGACTACAACGTGTGGAAGACCGCCAATAACCACTATATCGCGTTCATCCCCACCACCCCTTTCACGTCCGGCACCGTGGACCTTCTTGCGATCTTGCAATGGACCATGGCGCAGGGCTGGCTTGCTCCGAACTCCACGCTTGGGCAGATCGATTTCGGGGTCGAAATCGTGTCCACCCGTGGTGCGGATGCCCGGTTCGATTTTACTGACTTCTCCATCACCACCAAATGAGTTGCGTCACCTGGTCCGCTCTCCCCGTACCGAGGTCGAGTGCCATGGAAGTACGCCGGGCAGGGGCCGGTGTCGGCGGGTTCCGGCAAGCGGCGCTCTACTTTCTGGCCTTCGCACCGGCCTGCGCCGCCTTGGCCGAGAGGCTAGCCGACACCGTGGCCCTGCGCGCGACGGTGTTCCACCAGGCTTAGGGGACCGGAGGTGTCAACTAATCCGCCAAACAGGAATCCGAGCGGGTGTCCTGCCGTCTCATGGGTGTATTCTCCTAAAATCCGCCACCGCCCCCGGCAATATCTATAGTTGGGCCGTCTCGTTTCACCCGGCCCGCCATGTCGGGTGTCTGACCGATGGCCGCCTCGTTAACTTCGGCTGAGCCGTTGTTTGGGAGCGTCGCTAAGCAGGGCATGCGTCTCTCGCAGCCACTGAGGAATCTTGTCCTTGAAGGGCGATGCAGCCACGGCCTTTTCGAGATCCAGCGCATCAACGTGGGCCGCATTGAGACCAGGGAACCAATGCCCACCGTTGCCCAGAAGATTGTAGCGCATCTTTCCGTATTCCAGCATGTCATAAGCCAGGACTAGATTGCGCAGCCAGAGCATGACGGGCATGTTCATGTAGCCAGGACTGTTCTGCCACAGGGGCAGCCCCTCCGCATAACGATCCGCCAGTTCCTCGCCCACCGCGTCCAGCAGTGCCTGGCGCAGCCGCTGCAGAATGGGCGGTAATAGTTCATCTTTCCGATCCAGAAGGGCCAGGGCACTCGCGGCCAGGTCGAAATCGCCCGGACATGCAGCTCCGATGCTAAGTGTGTGGACCTGGGGGTGGGCAAGGCAAAACAAGACGTTGAAGACCAACGGGTGCAACGGCTGACAAAGCTCCAGCAGTCGGGTGGGCGGCTTGTAAAGCATGCCTCCCTTGTCCGATGGGCTAATGATGAACACGCCCATGTCTGCACGCACGGCGGCTTCGATGGCGGCCCAGTTCTGCTGGAAGACGTAATACCAGTGCAAGTTGACGTAATCGAATCCCCCGCCGCGCTCGTGGGAAATCGCCGCCTGAATGACATCGAGAGGACCATGCGTCGAGAACCCGACGTGCCGGACCTTGCCCTCGGTGACCAATTCTCGGGCTGCTTCAAGGCACCCGCCCGGCCGGACCGCCCACCACAGCGTCTCATGGTTGTTGATGCCGTGGATACCCAGCAGATCGGCGTACGACAGCCCCAGGCGAGCCAGCGAATCGCGGAAGTCGGCCACAAACTGGCAGGGATCGTCCAAGGGCATGATCTTGGTCTGTACGATGATCCGCTCGCGCGGCAGCCCGGGCAGTATCTGGCCGAGTTGCCGTTCTGAGGATCCATAGCCGCGAGCGGTCTCAATGTGGTTGATGCCCAAGTCCAGGGCTTGCCGTACCGTGGCTTCGAGATTGGCCTGCTTGTCGGCGGGGATATTGCCGAGAGGTGTGTCCTGCCATTGGTACTGGTAGCGCATGCCGCCGCACGTAAGCACAGGCATGGAAAGTCCGGTTCGGCCAAATCGTCGGTAGAGCATAGGAACTTCCTTGGGTAGGGATTCTTGTCCGCCTTCTTCGCCTCTTCCCACGTATTGTACCTGACCAGGTTGCTCACAGCACTCCAAGCGTCCGCTGTTACTGAATCGAGTGCCGCCGCTCTTCTCGGTCCCGGTCCTATTTCCGCATTGCTACCGGGGAAATGCCGGTGTCGGCAGCCTTCTCCTGCTGACTCAGCCACGCGGCTAGTGCGTCCTGGACTTCGCTGGCCCGCTTTGCCAGGAGCAAGTGATCTCCGTCAAACTCTCGATATGTTCCTCGTTTGCCGAGTTGTTGGATCAGTTGAATGGCCAAGGCCGCCGACATTCGCTCATCGGCGTTGCCTTGCAGTGCCAGGACCGGCAACCCGGCGTCGGGAGCCTGCGGATCGGCCCCTGAGATGAGAACCAGCCCGCTAAGTTCGGAACGCAATCGCGGGGCCAACCGGCACGTTCCCACGGCACCGTTGGAGAGACCAGCGAGGTAGATCCGCTCTACTCCCCGGTTATGGAGATAGATTAACGTGTTACGGACAGTTGCTTGTCCGTTTTCACCCCACCAGTTTCCTTGCCAACCCACGGACGGACAGACGGTAATCGCACCTACTCTGCGCGCCGCTTGGGCCACCAGCCAACCTTGAACGGTGAAGTTCCCACCGAAACCATGAAGGAACACAACGGCGGTCCGAGCAGGCCCGCCGCTGGACGGTTCGATGACGACCGTATCGAACGACGCAGAATCTTGGCATCCCAGGTAAGTGTTCAAGAAGGGCGACGAGGTGGTTTCACCCGCCTCCTGCATCGCACGATAGGCGGCACGCAAAGCCGGAATCAGCCCATCGTGTTCGCGGGGACTGATTGCCGTTGCTGTCAGGTAGGCCGCTTGAACGCCGAAGAGGGCAATGTCACGCTCGTGAACGATGCGCCGAAGCCAGCGGGCGTTCTGTTGGCTGGGGAGTGTGATCAGAACGGTGGTTGTGCCACGGTCGGCAACGATGAGGCGCGTGCAGGCGACCAGAATAATCACGATCAGTCCTGCTCGCGTTATTCCGCGAAAGCGGGTCTGTCGCCACGGTGCCGTCATGGCCCCAGCGGCGATCAGCAGCGCCCCAATCAAATACGCCGCGCCGGAGAACGTGATCGGGATAAACAGTGCCAGCGCCCCCAGCAAGCACACCGGCAAGATCAGCATAATGCCTGCGACGGCCATAAGGCGGCGAAAGATCATAGCCTATCCGTAATACGTTCCCGCACACGGCAACTACCAAACAGCTACCGCTACAGAAAGTATAGCTTCGGCAAGCGTTCTTCGGGCTTGCGCCGCCCACGGACATGGCTGACCATCGAGAACTGCGTGGCAAAGATGTAATCCAGCCGCAGGCCGTCATTTTTCGGGAAGGCCAGCATGCGGTAGTCCCACCAGGAATACAATCGACCTTCCGGGTGCTGCTGACGATGCGCGTCCACCAGGCCCCACGACAGTAGCTCCTCCAGGGCCGCGCGGCTTGTCGGATGGTACAAGACCGTCTCTTCCCAGGCCGCCGGATTGGCCACGTCGAGTTCGTCGCGCGCGACGTTGAAGTCGCCGCAGACGACCAAGGGCGTCTGCGGCGTGAAATGTCTCTCCATGAAGGCCCGCAGCCGCCGCAGCCAGGCGAGCTTGTAGGAATAGGGCTCCGAGCCGACGACCTGGCCGTTGGGGATGTAGGCGCTGATGACTTGGATCTCGCCCACTTGGGCCGCCAGGAACCGTGCCTGCGGGTCTTCGATGCCGTCATCCATGCCGCGAAGGACGTTCCGGGGTTCGATCCTACTCAAAATGCCCACGCCGTTGAAGGTCTTCTGGCCATAGACGGCCGCATGGTAGCCCGCCTTGCTGATTGCATCATGGGGAAAGCCGACGTCCTGCGTTTTCAACTCCTGAAGACAGAGAATGTCCGGCTGGGCCTTCTGGAGCCAGGCCAGCAGCCGCTCCAAGCGGGCACGGACGGAATTCACGTTCCAGGTGGCGATCTTCATGGTGCCGGTTGAACGTCGCGACAAGGATCTCAGTTGGACGAGGGAAGGCAACGGTACAAGCGAGTTTCGTCGAGGCCGATTTTCTCGACAAGATCCGCCGTCGAACCATCGGCCACGAAAGTCCGTAGCACTTCCCCATGCCCGCCCGGCCGCTGCGCCGCGGTCAAATCGGTGAACTTCAACAGCCGATATCGCTTCCCGGGCTCCAGTCGCACTGCGGTGACGCGGAGCTCTATTTGCTTGTCTCCGCATCGCCCTATCTTGATCCGAGTCGGCTTGAGATCGGATCGTGCGTTTCCTGTCTTGATGCCGGTGATCGCGCAGCCGAAGTACACGCCGAGGCCGTTAGCAAACGACAAGCCATCGTTTTGAGACGACAGCAGTGCAAGAGTCCTCGTCTCCTGCCTCTTCCATGTCGTGTTGTAGGTCAGGCTGTCCTCGGTGCAGCCCACAGCCAAGACGAAATGATCGAGCGGCCACCACGGATGCGCGGTGGGATAGATCTTCACGCCGACAAGGACCGGATGGTCGGCGGCAAGTTGGCCACGCACCCATTTTGTGAACTCCGGCAGGCCTTTTCCCAGCCATGGCGTGAACTCCATGCCCAGGTTATTCATCGCCGTAGGAATGTCCTGGGCGTAGAGATCGGGATGGGCGGGCTTGCCTGCACGATTGATGGCCTGCTGGGAGGCGTATGCGCCGTAGTACGACAAGGCCATCTGGATCGCGGCCTCACCGCACCAACCGCCCTCCGGCCTCCTCGGTTCCTGGCCCGTGTCGGGGATATCCAGGCTGATCGTCTTGTCGGCGGCATGGACTCCCACGGTACTGGCAACGAGCGCCAATGTGAGGAATGCCGACAAAGTCCTCATAGTGGCGGTCCGGCTGATCGGAAGCATTGTTTCGAACTCCTGGAAGTCAATATTCTGCTGCTATTGTCTTTTTGATTGTACCTGCCAGACCGCATCGCGAGAACCGTTGGATACAGGCCAACGGGCCACGGCAGAAGGCTAAATCGGGGTCACAATCGCGCAATAAATATACTGGGTGCAGAGCCTGGCTGTATGGCGACCCGTCTTTTTCATGCTGAAAGCCCCCCTTGATCGGCCATAACCGGTCGGTCGGCGGGGCTTTCGCGTATCTGGTTCGCAATGCAAATCGCAACGCGGCCAGTTTCATCGTTATGCCCCGACATGACCCGTATCAGCCGGGGCGGTCCAGGGTTCCCCCCCATCCCCGTGGCCGCCGCCCGACATTGACCTGTCTGGCACGGATGTTGCACCTACATGACTTCCGTAGAAAGGCTGCCAAGTTGGCAGCTTCAGGGTCCACGCCCGCTTGGGGTGGACAGTCGCCGTGTCCCCTGTGGAACGGCATAACCGACCCAAAAGGTCAAAAGGAGTTCTTTATGTTCGGTAATCTACGATTGCGCCCTGTTTCTCGGGACGACATGTTCGGCCCACTCTCGCGGCAACTCGACCGCATGCTCAACGACGTGTTCGGCCAGGACTTCACGGATGGCGTGAAGAATAAGGCCAACTTCCCACCGCTGGACGCCTACACCACGAAGGACGGTCATTTGGTGGTGAAGACCACGGTTGCGGGCTACGCGCCCGAGCAGATCAACGTCCAGGTCCTGCCGGAAGGTGTTCTGGAAATCTCGGGGTCGACCAGCACCAACGGCGAGAAGAGCGAGAACCAGTATCACATCCGCGAGCTGTCTTACGGTTCGTTCAAGCGGCAGCTCCGCTTGCCGGAGAACATCGAAGGCGATCCCGTGGCGGAGTTGAAGGACGGCATCCTGACGCTGACCTTCAAGCTGGAACTGCCCGAGGAGAAGAAGCCCGAAGTCAAGAAGATTCCGATTCAGACGAGCTGATACCAGGCTCAAGGAATTGAGAAGAGGATAACGAGAACCCGCTCGGTCGCGAGGCTGAGCGGGTCGACCTCGCCAGCGGTCAGGTCAAGTTCGACAATTTCGGTGGCAGGTGGGGCGACCAGGCCCATCTTGATAAATTCGTCCAAGCGTATGCCAGCGAAAAGGCCAAGATCGAAACCCGAAGACGCGGCCATCAATGCACCGAGCAGACCCTTGCAGATGGCAGCATCAAATTGACTATCCTGGTGAATGGAGGTGCCGCATGAAGAGCATCGAAATCACGATCACCACGAAGGGCGAGACCAGCTTGCAGACCAGGGGATTCGTTGGATCGAGTTGCCGGGACGCCAGCCGGTCCATCGAGCGGGCGCTGTGCCAGCGGACAGGCGAACAACCGACCGCTGAATTCCATCAGGCCACCGGCGTCCAGCAAGTTCAACAGCAGACGTAAATTCGAGGGGGCTCTGCCAACGACAATTTCCAAGCGCTTGAAAAATCTCGACACCTTTTTCGGCAATACAGATGAGTTGGCCAAGGAACGGCCTTCTCACTGCTTTCCGCAGAGCTTCTTCATCGCATCGCCCATTGCCGTGCCGATCAGGAAATAGGTCTCGGCGTTGTTGTTCCAGTGGTAGCCCTGTGCGGACGGAGACTCGTCGGGCGGACGGTAGAAGTCCCGTGTGCCGACAAAGGCGACGTTCCCCTGAAACTCCTCGTGCTTGGCGACTGCCGCCTGGGCGCGCATCAGGGACAAGGCGCGCGGGTGACTCTCGCTTGGGCCGCTCATTCCGGTCTCGGCGATCACGAAGGGGAGTTTCGGCACACCCAAGTCCTTGCGGACATCACGGATGAAGTTCGCAAGGTTCTTCTCGTAGTCGTCGTTGTAACCCTGATTGATCCGGTCGTTCCATCCCTGGTGCCATCCGAAACCCGCAAGCTGGTAGCCCTTACTGTCGTAATCAGGGAAGTGCGTCTTGAGGTTGGCGAGCACGTCCTTGACGTGCCGGATCAGCTCCTTATAGCTCGGGCCAATCTCGCCACCGGAACTGGGCGGGCGAAAATCCTTGGCCAGACTCTTGCCGCCCCAGGCGACCTTGATCAACAGCACCTGGTTGTCGAGGCAGTCACCCATTACGAGGCCAAATCCCAACTCCGGGCCGATCATGCCCTGCTTGGCCCCGTAGCCAACCGTCAGCTTTCCCTTGCGGCCCAGATACCAGATCCACACGTCATCGCGCACGATCCACTTGCCGTCCTTGTCCCGCAGGTGCTTGAAGCGGTTGGCGCTGGCCGGGTTGTTGACCAGGTACTCCAGGGTCCCTCTGCCGCCGTTCCTCTTGGGATCGGAGGCGATCTTCCCTTGCCCCTCCATGTTCGACTGGCCCGCCAGAATGAAGACCTTCAACGGTCCCTTCTTGGCTTGGTCCGCCACGGCGGCGGTGGCCAGTAGCGACAGAACGACTACGGTTAGCATCGCGATGATGGTTGATTGCCCGTTGATTCTCATTGACAGTTCCTTTCGCCTTAAATTCTCACCTTATTTCCGTAAGGATACCTTCTGTGCCCCTTGCCCTGCAACAGACCGAGTACATTTCGGCCTGGATGTCCGATCACGAATCGAACGTGTTCGTCGTCGCCACGTCGAGCGACATCGGCAAGCTGCCGCCCGAGCCGTCCCGCGCCGAGCGTTGCGACGGCGTGTGGTTCCTCGATCTGCCCAGCGTGCAACAGCGGCGTGCGATCTGGGACATCTATCTTCGGCCTCGACCCCCACCCGCCCAGGCCGGTGGACGCCGACTTCACGGGCGCGGAGATCCGGGCTTCTTGCCGAGAAGCCTGACCGCAAGGTCCGGCGTCAGGACCCCTACGGGCAGGAGAGATTCAATGTCGCTCCAGCGTGGCCGGTACAAACCGACGCCTACTTCGCCCGCCGCTTGACGGCATAACCATAGGGTATCGGCCACGAAGTTTCTACGCCGAGTTCATGTTCGGCCTTGAGCGCCCAATACGGCTCCCGCAGTAACTCGCGTCCGATGAACACCAAATCCGCATCCCCGCCCGTCACAATCTCGTTCGCGTGACTGGCCTCGGTGATCATGCCCGAACCCTCCACGCTTGCGCTGCTGGGTTCGGCGTTGCTGGGACTGGTAGTATGTCTGCGGCGACGTAGGGCACGCTAAACGGAACGAATAGAAAAGGCCCGCAGCGTGATTGCTGTTAGGGCCTTTTTCGTTGGTGCTTTTCATTCCCAGGTCGAACGACTATGCGGTCTTCCGCTTCCGCCACCAGCCGAGGCCGATGGCGAGGCTGCCCAGCAGAGACCAGACGATGAGGGTGCCCGGTTCGGGGATGGCAGCAACTTGGGGCGAGAACTCCAGTGCTTCCGTGTAGCCGTTGATCGCGGCATAATTGGTGATCCCGTAGTAATACAGATTACTGAACGGGTCGATGTAACTCCCAAGCCCAGGCAGCGCTCCTGCCGAGATGGGAGCATTGAAGCCAACATTAACGAGCCCAGGAGTCCCCGTCTCGCCAGGCACCGGACTGGTCCCGACGGAATATCCAGGGAAGATGCTGTATTTCAGCGGCTGGGCAACGCCGTTAATAGAGAAGGCGGCGAACGCCCCGGTAAAGTTTACCCCCACATTCGCTGTAAGATATTCAAGGACTTCCCAATTGCCTCCATTGTTCAAAGGGACGCCGCCGACGGTGCTATAGTTGAAAACCAGCCATTCGCTCGAACTGTTCGGCACGGGCACGATCGAAGTCGTTACCGACAACTCGCCGTCGTCAATCACCGTCGTGCCGGGCAGCGTCGCGTTGCTCGTATACAGGCCGGAGGCAGGGGAGTTATATGCATAAACCGAAAACGTGCTGTCGAAGAGCGCGGCCATCGCCGAAGGCGACGCCAACGTGACCAAAAGCGCTGCCGCCAAAACGCTAAGAACATGAAGTGCGTATCGACGAGGCAGGCTAACGAATGATATTTTGAACATGGCGAACCTGATTGTCCTTTCTGAAAGTCGGTCAAAGTTGCCGCGGCCATGGCTGTCCGTTGCCCTACGAAGCTAGTTTATTCAGCCGCAGCCATACACGCATCCCGAATGCCGAGACATCTATCTTGTATCCGCCGCTCAACCCCGATTCCTGACGTCCTCGATTCACAGTTCCAGGAATTCCCTTAACACTTTTGGGCAGTGTAACATCTATCGGATGGGTGTCTCCGCGCGGCGAAATCCCACCACAAGCAGCGGTGGATACTATCCGCGCGTCTTTTCTTTGCCCGTGTTCGCGTCTCGATTCTCTCCGATATTTGTGGGGGAAAGAGGAAAAAGGGGCGGAAGCCACTCGGGCCGATTACCCGTGTTGCTGATCACGGGTTTTTCCAAGTAAACTTCCGCCCCCTTGTCTTGAGAGGGAACCCAATCTTGCGGGGAAGGACAAAACACCCACACGACCGGGGAGGCTCAATGCCGCTGTTTAAGCAGAGCCATCGCGCCCCGAAGGCGAGGGGCGATCCCTCTCGCGCTCGTCGAATAAACCGGCAGTGGCGATCAGCACGCCATCGTGGATGACGGTACACCTATAGCTACGGCGCGATTCACAGAGACAAACGCCATAGCAGGCTCACTCCTGCCGGTTCTGTAGTTCCATCTATTGGCACGGAATGCCGCGGGCCTCTAATTCCCTTCTGCGCTGCGCGAGGCCCAGCGGATCAGACTGCGGTACCAGCATTGCCGCGCGATTTTGGGTCGCCCGCTTCGCTACTACCCTTCCCGGCAATTGTGTCCTTTTGCTAACGCCGCGCCTCTCCTCCGCTTCCGAATAAGCCGCCAGCAAATCCATGGTTCCATCGTCATCGTCGTTAAGTTCAACGTCCTCGACGCGGGTCGATACGGAATCCAGACCGCCCTCATGCGTCTCGTCAAGATACTCCGGCTGAGTCTTGGGAACGAGGTCTTCAAACACCCGCCCTTTGTACTGGTCAGCCGAACTTGGAGCCCCATAAACGCCAAAAACACTCCCGCTGTCAGGGGCAGTATCGCCCTCTGCCCGTGGGGCACCACGCGTAGGTGAATCACCATCAGCATCCTCGTCACGCAATACGCTGGCGTCTTTGAACGTCGCTTTCTTACCGCGCTTGCCGCGCTGGTCGCCCATGCTTGGCTTGCCATACTGGCCGTGCTGGTCAAACTGGCCGGGCACGTCACCTGTGGCATTCGCTGCCATCTCCTTCGCCCTCGCTGCCGCGAGTGAAGCTACGGGTGTAGCGGGTAATATCTGCCGGGGCTGATGAGCCTGATCTGGAACGATGTTGCCGCCGAGGACGCCATCGGATTCTGCGAGGACGTGGACGCGGACGAAGAGGCGGCGTAGAGCGTGGTGGCGGCCTGATTCGACGGTTGGCCGGTCAAAAGCGAGCCTAGTGGCCTGGATTGCGAAGGACAAGTATGCTAATGGCTAGGCGCAGGATCATTGAGATTGACGAAGAGAAGTGCGCGGTTGTGACGGCCTGTGCCGAAGGGGCAATCGAGATCCGCAACAGCAAGGCCAGGCTCGTGGCCGAGAGCTACTGCGATGGGCTGGGGGCCTGCCTGGGCGAATGCTCACAAGGCGCGATCCGTGTCATTGAACGGGAAGCGGGTGTTTTTAGTGAGGAACAGGTGCGCGAGCGCCTTGCCGGTTTGGAGGCAACGCGGAGCCCGCCGACGCTTCCCAGCGGATGTCCTGGCGCTGCCGTGCAGTCTCTGATCCAGAGGCGGCCGATTGCGTCCGTGCTCACTTCGGCAGGCGATGCAATCGGTGGGGAACCGCTGCCGCAAGCGTCGGGCCTGGAGAACTGGCCGATTCAGCTTCGGCTGGTTCCGCCCAACGCTCTATTCCTGCGGGGTGCTGATCTGCTCTTGGTGGCTGACCGCGTGCCGTTTGCGATGGCCGATTTCCACCAGTTGCTACACCATCGCCCGGTCGTGATCGGCTGCCCGAAACTCGACGACGGGGATGCCTACGTCGAGAAGCTGTCGGCTTTTCTGTCCGCATCCGAGCTGCGCAGCGTAACCGTCCTCCACATGGAAGTGCCTTTCTGTACTGGCCTGCTGCGGATTGCCAAGACAGCGGTTCAACAATCTGGCCGCAACGTGCCCCTGAAGAACATGATCGTTTCCATCCGTGGTCGGGTCATTGGCCGAGAATCCCTGCCGGTGAAATGAACGCGGGTCCGCTCACGCCAATCTCCATGTTTCGAGTTGCTGTGCAATCCAGTTCCCGACATGCTCCGAATCGAGCGTTCGGGTACGGGCGGGCTCGGCGGACAGCAAATCAGCGGGAAATGTCCCCTGGCGGAGTTTTCGCGTCACCGCAATGTCCATCAGCTCGACCAGGTTCACGACATCGGTAAGGTTATAGAGGGCCAGTTTCACCAGTGCTGCCCTGTCACCTCGCCGGTAGCGATGCCAGAGCCGCACGGCCTCGAACCCATCTACGCCCTGGATCGCCTGATCGCGATGAAGCCCCAGGTTTCGCTCGACCTCCTTGAGTCCACCCCGGTAACCGAGGGTGTGAAAGACGAACCGCAGGTCGATGTGGGCATGGTCCAGCCTGGCCGTGGGAAAATGCGCCCGCAGGAACGGCATGTCAAACTGGCTGCCGTTGAACGTGACGAGCAACGGGAACTGCGCGATGTAGGCCGGAAACCGATGGAGGTTGACGCCCTGGACGAAGAGGGCCAGCTTGCCGCCCCCAAATGCCCCGATGGTCGTCACCTTGTCGTAGTCGGCGGACAAGCCCGTGGTCTCGATGTCGAGGAAGCAGGCACGGTCGGCGAACTCGGTGTAGAGCCGCCAGGTTTCTCGCGTAGGCAAATGGGTGTGAAAGAAGCGTGGATCACCAGCGGCAATCGCCTCCAGCGACTGCCGCACCAGGGGCACTCCTGCTTCGCACGTCTTCTTCGACAGGATGCCGTTGTCGGCGGCGTCAAGGAAGCCGTCCCAGTCCAGGATGCCCTGATCCCAGAGCTTCCGCTCGCGATGGGGGCCGATGCCGGGCAGGTGGATGAAGGTATGCTGAAGCATGACAATGATTATCGCCACCGGTAGGACGAGATGCCGTTCAGTTCGCGGACGAACACCTGGTCCCCGCAGACGGCCAAATGTCCCCACGTTTCCTCGTCGCTGATCTTCCTTGAGTCGAGAAGGTCGAATTTCTCGGGCGTGGCATGAATCAGAATCAGTTCACCTTGCTGGTCCAAGGTCAGAATGTGATCTTTCTGGGCCACCAGACTCCAGTATTGGCCGAACCTTTCCTTCGTTTCCCACCGCTGCTTTCCGGTGGCCAGGTCCACGCAGGTGAACCGCTGGTTCCGCAGATGCAGGTAGGCATGGCCGTCGATGGTCACCGGCGTGGACATATAGCCCTGAAGTGGCGTCTTCCAGACCGTCTGAACCTGAAAGTCCTCGCCTGTCCGCTTGATCTCCAGCAGACGGCTGCCGCCGCCGTAGGCACTGGTGAAGATCCTATCGCCCAGGACGGTGGGCGTGACGATGTTCATGCCCAGCATGGCCGGGATGTCTTGAGACCACAGGACCTTGCCGGAATCCGGATCGACGCCTGCGAGCTTCATGCGGGTCTGGACAACCAGTTGGGGCTTGCCGCCGAGGGTCGTGTAGATGGGCGACGAAAAGGCACTGCCGAACATTCCGCCGCCATCGGTCAGCACGCGCCACAGTACCTTGCCGGTCTGCTTGTCGAGCTTGCAGAACCCCGCCCCAGCCTGGACATATAAGAAATCGTCCACGACCAGGGGCGAACAGACGAAGCCGAAGTCGGGCAACGGAGCCTTGAACTGTTTTACGAAGTCAACTCGCCACCGTTCTTTTCCCATCGTGGCATCGAGACACACGAGAACGTCCCGCATTCCAGCCACATAGAGCGAATGGCCGTCGTAGGCTGGCGTCGAACGAATCCAGTCGCCGTTGCGATTGGCCATGAATGGCACCGACATCGCGCCGGGCCATTCGGCTTTCCAGAGTTCCCGGCCCGTTGCCCGATCCAACGCCCGCACGATCTCGGTCTTCTTTTCTTTGGTTTCGGCCACGAAGACGCGATCTGCCGCCACGATCGGCCCGGAGTAGCCCGGCCCCAGATTGACGTGCCAGAGCAGTTTCAGATGGTCCTTTCCCAGACTGGTTGGCCAGGCCGGTCCGCCGACAAAGCAGTCGCGGGTCGGCCCGTGCCACTGCGGCCAAGTATCTGCTGGCTCGGCTGCCTTGGCGATCTGCCCGATGCTAACGATCACACACCAGGCTACTGTGATCGCCAGGACTGCTTTAATGTACCGCACGTTCATGGACACTCCTCCTGATTTGGCTGTGGCCTTTTCATTATAGCGGCTGAACAGGATCACGCGTATGCCGTACCGATGGGCGGCCATCGCCAAACCGTGCCTCTTGCGGACTAGGAAGCCAGTTCTGCGACTTTCCGGCAATTTGCACTTCGACCGCGAGCGCCATAGCATGTCGTGGATCGAGCTATTGGTCAGCACGAAGCCCCTGAAAACCTCACGAACGAGCATCCATTGATTTCCCTGAAATCCCGGCCTGCCTTCGATAGCGTGGAAATGAGGGCCCACCCGACGAGGGCACGACCACCAACTCCCCTGACGGCTACTCGCAAGCCTCGCCGATTTCGTAGTCTGAATCGGGAACGGCTTCCCTCGTGATGCAGGTGAAGCAGCCATATTCTGCTACGGCAGAGCCGATTACCCAGAGCGGCGATCCACACGAGCAGGTCACGCCCCGCTTATAGGCGTCGAGTGCGTCTTTCAGCCCCGCCGTGATGGCGTCTCGATCTTCGCCGGGATTGTTTTTCAAGTAATCGGCGACGAAGGTGTCCATTGAAATCGGTGTAAACCCGGTCTTTGGCATCGCAACCTATTCCTTTCGCGCCGCCCGCCGCCCCAACCGGAGCGACCAGCGTCGAACTATGGTTGATTGTACCAGAGGATGGAGGCCGAAACCACCGATTCATCGGGCGAAAAGACCGTGAATTTGCCCCCAAACACCGTTAACGTACAGGGATTGCCGCCCAGATACAATCGGCTGAGCAGCCCCATGGCCGTGGCTGCGTTGCTTGCGTCGCGCGGCCCCGTTTCGCCGTACTTCCCATCCGCGGCCTGGAAGCTGGCGAGACGTTTGCCCGCCTTTTCCAGAACCTCGGACGGCACTTCCAAACCAGCCATCTTTGCGCTGCGAATCGCCATGATCTCCCATGCGGCGATGGAAAGAGTGGGCGGCTTGCCCGAAACGTCAGACCGACCGCCGATCTTCACGTCCTGTTCGACAATGAAATGGAACGCTTTTTGAGCGGCGTCACCGACCGCGCTATCGCCGGTCATCTCAAAAGCCTCGCATAAAGCGATGGTTGCCAATGCATGGGAGAGCATCTTGGGCGAACCCCCCGCCGACAGATCGCCGTCGTGTTTTTGATGTACCACGAGCCAATGGATTCCGTTTTCGAGGTTCTTCTGGTAGAGACCTCTGGTCTTGTGCGCCTGGCCCGCGGCGAGAAATGGCAGCATCGCCAATGCAGTTGCACCGGCATCCGCCAGCGGGGGCACTTGCAGCGTGACCCAGCCGGGCCGGGGCTCGCGGACCACGATGCCGTCGAGGTGGACGTAGCGATCCTCGCTGAAGATGATGACCTCGGCGTCGACCGTGGTCGGGTCACCGGGCCGCATGCGAACGGCAATCTGCATCCGCCCCATCGGCTTCGGTGCCGAAGGAGCCAGGGCGGGCCAGGCATTGCCGTTGAGGACATCCAGCGGGCTCTGGATCCGCTGCTGGCGGATGTCGGCCACCTTGGTGTAGATCGTGGTCGTCTCCAGCTTGGCGTGGAAGAGCCCGGCTGATTTGCGTACCGGATGAGGTGCAACGTACGCTCGCGCTTGATGATGTAAAGGAACGGCTGCGGACAATGCGTGCTGCCAGAGAGGATTGAGCGGATGCCAGATGGCGATGCGCCCCGATTTTGACGATACTGCTCAGCCACCATGCGTGACCAAACGAAAGGTAGCCTTGACCCGTATGCGGATGGGAATCGTACCGGGGGCCAATGTCTCTTGTTCTGCGCCCCGATCCCCCTCGGTTGCAACGGAATTAGAAAAGTTACTTGCGCCTGCACGCCACGCCTCGTTTACCGAGAGGTCCTCTTCGATCCGCAGAGGTTCCGCGATTTCTGAACCGAGATCCTTTGCCATCTCGGTGGCCTTTTCCTTGGCCGCACGAATGGCCATTCGCCGAGTCTCGTTCTGGTAGGCGATCCTCTTGGAATGATCGTAGTTCACTCCTGCGACCGTGACGCCGGACATCTCCGCCAGCCCAAGCCAGAGCGGCTTGTAGGTGGCCAGATTCGCGGTGCGGACGGAAACCTGAGTGGAGGCGAAGTAGCCTTCCTTGACTCGCGACTGGTTCTTGTACTCCCAGTTCTCGCCGAACTCCATCTGGGACGTTTGCAAATCGGAATCCTTGATGCCATGCTCTTTCAGAAAACCCAGCACCTGCTGAACCAGCTTTGTGTGCTGTTCTGCGACGATAGACAGTTTTGGCCCCCGGTTGTTCGCCGTGAGGTGCCAGACCATCTGGTCCGGCGCGACCTGCGTCGTAGCTGTACCGAAGACGGTGACACCCGGAAGTTCGTTCTCAGCCGCAGACAGCATGGCAGCCAACACAAGGCTCCCGAACACAAAGGTCGTAAATCGTAGTAACATGTTGTCCCTTTCGCAAATAGAGGTTTGCATGCACGTTCCAAACGGCAGCCGTGCCCACATTATAAGCGAGATCAGACCAAGCCAATGTAACACGTCTGTAACAAGAGCGGCGCGACTGCATGACCAGGCCGTCTACAGCGGCTCCCGCTTCCGCTCGGTGTTCAGTTCCGGCCCCACCTTGCGGTGCTGAATATGTTCAATTCGGCGTCAGGTGCGGATACCTGCGTACTCAGCTTATTCGCGCCCTCGGCCAGAACGTGGCCAGCCCGAAGACCCGTTCCCGGATACTCGACCTCGGTCCCGCAATCGCAGCGGACGCGAGTGCCAAACTCGAACAGAGTGGCGTCGAACTGTGACCCGCACTTCGGGCAAGTGATGGCCATTTTACTATTCTCCCATGACCGTGACCACGACGGTGCGTTGTCGCGGCCGGACGTCGCACTCCAGATGGAAAATCTGCTGCCAGGTGCCCAGCACCGGCTTGCCCTCGGCCACGGGCACCGAAAGCGACGGCCCAAGGAGCGTGGCCTGCAAGTGCGAGTGTCCGTTGCCGTCGTGCCAGGCCCGCTCGTGGCCGTAGTCGCGGCCGGGCGGGATCAGGCGGTCGAGCATCTCCGGCAGATCATGCTCGAGCCCCGGCTCGAACTCGATCGTGCCCACCGCCGCCGTGCTGCCGACGCAGTACGCATGCAAGACGCCGGTCGTGATGCCAGATCGCTCGACGATGGCAGCAACCTGGTCGGTGAGGTCGTCCATTTGCCGGTGTCCGGTCGTCTCGAAGGTGATTTCTTCCTGATGGACCATTGCAGTAGGTACTCTTCTGCTCGACAGCAGCAATGCTTGGTTTGCCTAAGTGACGGAAGTGCCGAACCGCCCCTCGGCCAAAGTGACAGGCGGACATGCGGGATAGAGCAGGTTCAGAACCAGAATCCGGTCTCGACAAGAGGGATGGGTCGTAGGCTCACGCTCCTCCCGACTGGTCACGAGAACGTGATCGGGATGCGTGATAAGAGCCTCGCACAAGCAAGCAATTTCTTTGTCAGCAAGCACGCCGTCTCCATCGCCGTCGAATCGACGCCAGCGAATCCGCCGCACTTGCCGTTCCCGCCGCTGCTCCACGAACTCGATTAACTCCTGATTCAACTTGCGGCTCTTGGTGGGTTTGGTTGGTTTTCGACCCGCTCGCAGAATCCTCGTGACTTCGGCCGCATGACGAATCAAATTCTCGTGGAAGATCCGACCGTATGGACGAGCGTCTGCAAGCGCCAGCACCAGATCATCTAGCGCAAGATCGAGGTCGTTGATCATTTCCCGCGAGCCCAGATCAAAACGACTTCCGAAAGCTCCTCGTCTTCTGACAGCTTGAGCAAGGCGTTAATCATGGCTCCACTGTTCGTCCGTTCGGCGGCAAACAGATCGCAGAAATGCTCAATGGTCTGGGTGACGTAGCCCATCACTTTGGCAAAGAGGACAATCAACATCCAGCGCAGGAACATAAAGACTACTACGGCGAGGTTGCTGGCGTCGGTCAGGCAGTAGGCCCAGAAGGCCGCTGCGTGGAATGTCACGTCGGCCAGCAGCCAACCGCCGAAGACGGTCACACGGTTATCGGGTAGGTGATGCCCGACTTCGTGCAGCAGCACGGCGATCAACTCATTACGCTCCAAGTAGTGGAGCGAACCGCTTGTCAAAACGATCGTCTTGTTTCGATCCGCGCTGGGCCAGAAGGCGTTCAGCCATGTCCAAGCCGCCACACTGCGGACGTCGGCTATGCAAACGCGCAATCGGCGAAACCGGCTCGGCAGTCCATCAGTCGCCTCATGGACTAACTGCCGGACTTCCGCCTCGGAATACCTTCCGATCCGCCAGCGGTCTCCACTGGGATTCACGCGGGCCGCCACTTTCGTTGGCCAACTGGCGAGAAGGAACGACAACCCATGGAACCATGCCAGTACCGCTGCCAGCGACCAGAGATAAGTCTTCCATGCGCCATGCCGCGTGGCGGCAAGCTGCCAGCACCCAATCAACACCCACACCTCGACGAAAAGGACGATCCAGCTGCAGACCCTCAAAATCCACAGCCGACGACGCTGCCTTTGCAGCCATGCCAGTGCCTCGACCAGCGAGGGACGACCACTTCGCAGGGTTGCTGCGAATGATTGGCTGGTGGAAACAACCATATCGTTTCAGTTTCCAATGGGAGTCATAATACCACTCAACCGTGTCGCCAGGCGATGGTGAAAACAGAGGCACTGATCAAGGTGTGCCCTCGGCTTGCAGGTTATCGCCTGCTGGGTTTCCTGAGGTCGAGTCGGCGATCTGTTTGAGGCAGGTCGAACAGTACCAGGGTGCCGGAGCCTTCACCGGCCTCGGGCTTCGTTTGCGGCACTTGGCGCAGTGGAAGCGTTTGCCTTTCACGGCGGTCTTGGGTCGTGCCTTCTTTCCGGTCTTGGGAATGTTTTTCGACATCTGAAGCCTCGATGGGTCACTGGTACCGATGCGATTCCAGCGGAGGCAACAATGCCCGCAGAAGGGGTTCGACCCAACGGTCCTTGCGCACGTCGTACAGGACGAAATCGCCCTCGAACTGCCACCACGCCCAACTCCAGCCCAACTTTTCGGCCTGACGGGCGACAAATTTGGCCCAACGGGCGCGAGAGGCCATGTCCGCCTTGTCATACGCGCCGAACTCGCCCAGGTAGATGGGACGCTCGTGATTCTCGGCCCATGCCTGAGCCTTGCCAAAGTCGTTCGCAATCGCCTGCTGCTCCTGCGCCGTGCCGTCCCACGGCACGCCGACCTTGCCTGTCAGCCCGGCCCACGGTGCGCCTTGATGCGTGAAATGGAACGGATTGTAGTAATGCACCGTGACGATGAGGTCGCGGTCTTCCTTGGGCAGATCGAGCTTGTCCAGATCATTGATGCTGTTCCACAAGGTCGGCCCGATGACCACCGTGCGGTGCGGGTTCGTTTCGCGGATGATTGCCAGCGCCCCACGGAGCAAAGGGTTCCATAGCGACGGGGTGAGCTTCTTATTGGGTTCATTGAGGATCTCGAAGAGCACGTCATCGGGGGCGTCTTTGCAGTGCTCAGCAATCTGTCGCCACACGGCCAGCATCCGCTGCTTGTTGCCCTCGGGGGCCTCGCCCATCGTTTGGAACTCGTGGAAGTCGAGGATCACCAGCAGGCGGCTGGCCAGGGCGTGCGTGAGCGTCCAATCGAGCGTCTCGAACCATGCGGCGCTGAGTTTCTGGTCCTGCCCCAGAGCCTTGTCGCGGAGGGGATAAAGATTGACTCGGACGTGGTTGAAACCGGCCTCCTTGATCAGCCGGAAATACTTCTCCTGGAAACGGGCCTTCTGCCGATCTTTCCAGATCGGGTCGTAGCCCAGCACGTTTACGCCCCGGCCCAGACGTTTGTTCTGGGCGAAGACATCGGGCGTTCGGGCATTGGCTGAGCCGTTTTGCCAGCAGACCACCATCGTCCCAAGGACACACAAGAGAGAGGCACCGACTCCAGGCCGGTGGCGGGCCAAGTAACGAATAATCTGTCGAGTAGACATAATATGGTCTTTCAGTTAGGTTTGCTTTGTATTCCCTGTTGCTCCGCTCTTTCGATCAGCGGAGTGTCACAATATTCAACCATGTGAGAAGACTTCAATGCCCCTCACAGAACCGGACTTGTAGATTTCCCACATCCGGCTCTTCAGTAAAGTTCACCTCCCAGGCGAGAGGGTGTTGAGTTTGTGGACTATCCGCGGCGTCGGCAGGGGATAGTGCTTCAGGTACACCCAAAAGCCTTCCCAGGAAAACGACTGCTTCTGGCTGCGGCGGTTAAGCCACTTCATGGCCAGTTGGACTACCCGCCGGTAGTAGCGAGCCAGCGAGCGCATATTGCCGCTGATCCCATAATACTGGTAGTGTCCCGTCAGCTTGGCCTTCAAAACCGACCACCATTCCTTGACCGGATAGCGATTCCGCACCGCCTTGAGCCAATCGTTCAACTCACGGCACTTCTTGCGAAACTTCTTCTGGCTGGTCTGGCGGCCGACCTTGAACTTCCCCCACCGACTGCTGTCGCAGTAGTGAGTGAAGCCCAGGAAATCGAAGGTATTGGGCCGTCGTTTCTGCCGTTGGGCGTTCTGTCGTTCATACCGCCCAAAGCTGATCACGCGAGTTTTCTCTGGATGCAACACCAGATCAAACTGCGTGAACCGCTCACGCAGTGCCTCCAAAATGTGCTGCGCATCGTCCTGATACTGGACCAGGCAGACAAAATCGTCCGCATAGCGCACCAGAAAGCACGCGCCCCGAACCTGACGTTTGACACGTTTTTCAAACCACAGGTCAAGCACATAATGCAGGAAGATATTCGAAAGCATCGGGCTCAGATTGCCCCCTTGCGGTGTTCCTTGCTCGGTGGCCACGACCTGGCCCGCCTCAAAATACCCTGCCTTCAGAAACCGCTGAATCAGCAGCAGAAAGCTCGGGTCCTTGATGCGGACTTGCAGGCATTTCATCAACCCGGGGTGCGACACGCTGTCAAAGAAAGCTTTGAGATCCGCATCGATCACATGGTTGATGGGCTGCGTCATGATTGTCGTGCTCACCGCGTGGAGCGCCTGGTGGCACCCTCGCCCCGGTCGAAAACCGTACGAGCAGCCGAGGAAGTCCGCTTCGTAGATCGACTCCAGAATCTCGGCGATCCCTTTCTGCACGATCTTGTCTTCAAGAGCGGGCAGTCCCAGCGGCCTCTGCGAGTGCTCGTCCTTGGGAATGTAGACCCGTTTGGCAGGCAGCGGCTTGTACCGCTTCGCCTTCATCCGTGTCACCAGGTCCCGCAGGTTCTCGTCCAGATGCTCTCCGTACTCCTTCCACGTCACACCATCCACGCCACTGGCCCGGTCCCTGCCGAGCCGGTGGTAACATGCCGCCAGGAACTGCTCGTCCAGCAAATGAGCTAAGCTCGTGTACTGGCATTGCGGCTCCTCGCGAGCCCGTTTGGCTATGAGGATTAGTTTTGTCCACGTAGTGACTTCCAGTTCTGTGTCTGGCATACGCTTCCTCATTCCTCTACACTCTACTGCCAACCCCTTCGAGTGGGCCATCGACCCGCGCCGGGCATTGCCCCGACTACGCCTCTACTATGAGTTGGTCCGACTGCCATGCAGTCATACTTCCGCCTCACCTCTTCGGCTTCGTTGGAAGCTTCCTTTTGGGAACGGCATGGCTCTCCCAAGTTCCGATGTAAACCGTTAGATGACCTGCCATGGACTCAGACCCCGGCACGGCGTGCCGCACTCACCGTATCGCGCGTCACGCTGCTGGCTTCCAGACCATGAAACCCTTGGCCCTGTGCAACAAGGAGAATTTCGGGGCTCAATACCTTCACTTGCGTTATGGCCGATCATCCGCCCTCCCTTTGGCCTCACGTGATTTGTTGTCTCCTCACGTGCAAAGTTCAGTTCCGGCCTGATGGTTAGTCTTTGGCCGGGTTGGATTGTCCAACTGATTCACATCAGCTTTTCTTGGCACACTCATGGACAGTTCCTCCTTCTATTCTGCGAACTTCCCCAGTTCCGGTTTTTCGACCGGCACGTAATCAACATACCGCATACTGACCGAGATGCCATGGTCCCCGGCATTGAAATTGATCACGTCGTTTTCGCCCAGCCGTTCGTCGCAATTTGTGGGCAGGCCGAACAGAGTGCCGAAGGGCGGTATGGAACCGGGAGTGAGGCCAGTCAGTTCCAAGACTTCGTCCCGCGTGGCGAACCGCATCTTCTTCCAGCCCTTGGCTCGGCGAACGGCGTGGCTATCGAGCTTCCGGTCTGCCGGGACGACAAACATGACGAACCCATCCTCCCCCTTGACGATGAGGGCCTTGGCTCCGCTGGCCAGCAGCGTGCCCCGGACTCTCGCGGCCTCTTCGCTCGTGTAGACCGGCTCGTGCCGTAGCACATGGAAGCCGACGCCGCGATCCTTCAGCAGGCCCTCGATTCGCTCGAATACGGATGCCATCATGTCGCCGTTTTCTCCACGCTCTTGCGAAGTTGGAGGATATTCGCTTCGGGCGACTTCAGACTCCCCACGCAGCCGGGACCAAGGATCAAACCGCGACGGTTGACCTGCTCCCAGGCGTCCCGGACTTGGGCATCCACGTCCGCTGGCGTGCCACGAACGAGCGTTGTTGTGTGCCCGATGCCGCCGACCAGGCACTTCTTTGTTTCCTTCCGCATCTCCGCCAAGGACGGGCCACCCTCGCGGTCGTGGTAATTGATTGCCTGGACGGGATAGTCAAGCACCGCGTCGAACATCCCTTTCTCGCCGTGGATGTGCAGGATGTTGAACCACGAGCGGCCTTTCGCGGCTTCCAGCACTGCCAGGTCGTATTTCTTCGCGAACTCCGCGTACTCGGCACGGGTCAAGTAGCCCTCGTTGGCCGTCTGGCTGGCGAAGAACAGCCCATCGGCCCCGCGCGTCAGCGCCTCGATGGCAAAACGACGGGTCGTCTCGGCAATGATCGCCAGACCGGCATGTACCGCAGCCGGGACATCGCGAAGATGAGCCAGCAGCTTCTCGGGTCCGGCAAGTTTCAACGCCGTCGTCAGCGGGCTGAACACCGTCTGAATGAGCGGAACGCGCTGCCGCATTTCGGACAAGGCAATCCGCTGTGCCTCCAGGACGACGAGATATTCCCCCTCCGTGCCCCGGAATCGCCTCAGACTCCGCCAATCCTCAGGCTTCTTGACCGGATATTCCGCCTGCACGGGAGGCAACTTGCCGCCCGGTATATCGAGTACCACGCCCCAATCTACGACAGAGAATAATCCATACGGGGAGAATTTGATGAAATCGAGATCGAGCTTTCGCTGAAGTTCCAGCGACAACTGAGCTAGTCGCCTGGGGGCGCGATCCTGATTGGGGAAGTGCCACCAGAAGCCGAACGGCAGCCGATCCGTTTCCTCAAGCGCCAGAGCCTTCTCGATCCGCTCCCGGTGGGACATTGTCTGCTTGGGGGGACTCTCGGCCAAGACGAGGGACCTTGTGGTCGCGAGGGCCGAAGCCCCAACCGCTACCGTGCCGAGGAAATGCCGACGACTGATTACTGCTTTGCTTTCGCTCATACTGCCATGTGCTCGCCTGTTCGGATTCATGGGGTCGGGTCGTCTTTCTCCTTGAGGCAGGCCGGGCAGTACCAGGGGGCGGGAGTCTTCACCAGTTCCTCGTCAATGGTCTTGGGGTCGAACGTCTCCTTCTGCCACATCTCGGTGTAGTTGATCGCCGTGGCCGGAATATAGTTGAACCCGCAGAGCCAGGGCTGCTGCTCGTACCACTGCCACGCCTTCTCCGCTGGCCAAGGATGCCCGCTGGCCTCTGCTGGATCGCCCGCAAAGACCTCGGGGGCGAACAACATTACCATCGCAACGACAACAGCGCATTTCATCGTGATCGGCCTTTCGTCAACGAGATTACTTACCCCGGATGGCTTTCCGTACCGCACGCAGGACCTCCAGCGATGCCGGGCTCACCGAACCATCCTCATACATCAGCAGGTTGAAACTGAGCGTCTGCCCTCTCTCGGCGGCCCTTCGCACCAACCCCACCGCCTGGTCCGCTGAAAATGCTGGTTGGTTGATCTTTGTATCAGGACTGTTGATTCCCCAGTCCGGCCCATCCAGGACGAACATGCCGTGGGCGAAGAGCCCCTTCTGGGCACCAGCCGGGAAGATCCCCTCACTACCCACAGGCGTTTCGGCGCTGCCTGCGAATCCCTCGCCCATGTAGACCTCCTGAAAATCGGTCAACCGGGGCAAGATCCAGGAATTGTAGGAGACGAGGCGATCCGGGTTCCCGGCCTTCAATGCCTTGGTAATACGCTCGAACGGTGCCGGGTAGAAAAGCATGCCGTCGTCGAGGAACCAGCCCGCGACCTTCGGACCGTAGCGCTGACCCACCTCGGTCATCACGTCGCAGAGGTTGTTGACGAACTTTTCCTTACGGTCCGTGTCGGCGTAATCCCAGTTCTTCGGCCACCAGTCCTTGTCGGGATGCCCTTCGTGATAGTAGAGCATCAGCCGGATGTTGCGCTTGGCCAGGGCATCGGCCATGTCGCCCACCAGATCCCGCTGGCTGGTGTGGCCGTGCGCGATGCGGTCGATGGCTTTGATGGGCGCGGGAAAATGGTAGCTGCACCAGGTGACCGACCAGATGACGTATCCGGCTCCGGTGTCCTCGGCCATGCGGGCGAACGCCTCGACATCGAAGTCGTCGATCATCTTGGGCCAGGGTTTCTTCGGACCGTGTTGCGGATAACCCCAGCCGCCCCACTGGAACATGATGCCATACTTGGCGTCACGCAGCCACCTGGTCGGAGCGCGAAGTTGATCAATGCGGCGATGAATGTCGTCGCGGGCGGCGAGGTTGATCAATTCCAGCGACTTGAGCTTCGCGTTGTCGGGCCTCAGCAGCCGCAGAGTGATTGTGCTTCGCCCCTTGGGAACCGGCAGCGATTCGGGCAGGACGAGCTTGTCCCAGCCCTTGGGCAAGCGGAACGTGATACGTCCTCCCTCGCTGACGATCTCCGCCTCGGCCTGGGCGCTGCCCTCGGCCAGCACGCTGACTTCATAACGGCCCGCTTCTGGTGCCTCGACCAGCCATTGGAAGGAATTGGCAGGCTGCTTCCAGTTCTCCACCCACGCCCGGCCTTCGGGCTTGCCCCATACCGTGACGGTGAGCATGCCGCTCCGCTCAGCTCGATCCGCCATCAGGACGTTGACCTGGCTGGATTCCAAAGCCACGGGCAGATGGCTCCCGGCAACGGCGAGTGCAGGCAGAATGAGGAGAAGGCAGGCGGCGACAATTCGTATCATGCAGAAACCCCGTGTTGGCTTATAGTCTCGTGTTGGATGACCATTATAGTATAGTCATGGTCGGCGCAGTGGTTACTTGGTATTTCCTTTGGGGTATGTCGATTCCATGAAGCCCAGCGGCAGGCTGTGGAAGTATCGCAGCAGGACGGCGATGTTCTTATCGTTGCCCTGGAACGCCTTGGGGCCTGACTCCGATACTGCTCGATGGGCAGCGGCAGAGAGTTGTCGCCCGGCCTGGCGAACCCGTAGATCCCCAGCTTGCGGAACTCGGGATTCTCCAAGACCTTCTTCGCATCGTGCTGGTCGCCCCAGCCCACCAGATTACCAAGGGTGGCGGCCATGCCAACACGGGCAACATGCAGATCTGCACCCGGTCAACTGGCCGTTCGTGCGGCTGGGAATCGGGGACCGGTGCTTGGCGGCGCAGATCGCGCCAACCGCGATCCTCACTGACCCTGCTTTCCGCCCAGTGAGACGACCGCCAACCGAATTACCGTCACCTGTGCCAGATCGGACGTTGCCACCAATCGCTGCCGGAGCGTTTCAGCGGCGTCCGGATCGGCATGCACAATCATAAGCCCCAGGCCCCGCCGCTTCTCTCCCAGGTCCGTAACGAACTCTGCCCGTGCCTCGAACATCACCGAGCGGTAGGCGTGGGAACATTGGCCGGGCAGGTAGCCTCGATCCTCGATCACCTGCCCCCAGACAGACGGATTGGCCCGCAACATCTCGATTTTCCGCCCCTCGGGCGCGCTGTGGACATAGAAGCAGTTTTCCTCCTCGCTGAAGGCATAGTTTAAGGAGACCAGATAGGGCTGGTTGTCGCAGGCCATCGCCAGCGACAAGTATTTCTGGCTGCGGAGGACTGCCAGTTGATCCGTCCGGTCGGGCATCTCGCGCTCGATCCGCCGCAAGTGATATTGTTCGTCGGCCATCAAAACAACTCCCGCTGCTTTTCCAACCACCGCGCAAGCACGGTAATTATTTAGTTGATCTGTTCCGACGTCAGAGACTGGCGTTCGGAAATGCCGTGCCACTTCGCCAGGCAGCCACGGCAACAGGTGGCGATGGCATGTTGGGCAATGAAGACAGGAGTGCTACGCCCTTTGGAATCTTCAGACTTCCGGCCACCAGATACTTTCCCGTGGGAATTGTGACCACGCCACCCTGCTTACCGGCCGCATGCAAGGCTTTCTGGATGACAGCCGTGTCGTCGGTCTTGCCATCGGCCTTGGCTCCGAAGTCGGCGATCTCAAAATGATCTTTGGTCACAGTGGGCGATTGGCCTTGGGCCATGGCCAATGCCATGCCTGAGCAGAAGAAGAATATCGCCCCTCGGAAACACGTCATTTTACGCATCGCAGTCTTCCTTTTTTCCTTTTCCATGATTCTCGGCGCACAGATCGGCCTTGTCAACCGCGGCTAGCGACGCGTCATGGATCGCCGCCTAGCACGGTTGCGGACTAAGGTGACGTGGAGTAACCTAGAAACCTGCAACCCGTATTCAGCACCCCCATTCATTGGAGCAAACGATCATGCAAGTCAACCGACGCACGTTATTGGCCGGAGTCGCGGCCTTGACCGCACTACTTTGTCTCGCAGGCGAGATCATGGCCGAAGGGATCGCAAAGTCCGACATGCCGGAGAACGGGATCATCCTGACGGCGATAGTGAAGGCCAAGCCCGGGCAGGAAGACGCAGTAAAAGAAGTGCTTCTGGCACTCGTCGAAACGACCAGGAAGGAGCCTGGCTGCCTGTGCTACAACCTGCATCAGTCAAAGTCCGAAAAGACGCAGTTCATGTTCTATGAGCAGTGGGCCAGCAAGGAGGCCCTCGACGCCCACGGGAAGACCCCGCACATGAAAGCCCTGGGCGGAAAGTTGAAGGACAAGACGGAGAAGGGCGGTGTTGTCTTCTACGAGTTGCTGAAATGAACGGTGCGGGGAGACTCGCACGTTACTCAATTCGCCAAGCTGACTAGCAGGCCGCGCATCTTCGTTTGTCGGCCGGCTCCCGTGCCCGCCGGCGGCAACTGGGGCATCAACGAACCTGGCGTCAAGGAAGAGATTCCCATCATCGACAAAGCGGCCGCGGAGACCGTGTCGGGCGTGATCGACATGCATGCCACCCTGGCCGACCACCCCGAGATGCTCCCCGACCATGTTCATCCCAACAACGCCGGTGCAATGGCCATGGCCAGGGCGGCCTGCAAGTCACTGACGGGCGAAGACGCCCCCACCGCGGCGCCGCCCGCCAAGGCAAAGTAGGCGAGAGGCTTCCCGCGGGCGGCAATGGTACGATTGGCAGCATCCGACGTTTTCGATGCGGTTGGTGGCATTCCGAGCATTTGCATAACCCTGCAGGGTGAACTAGAGTAAAGGTCGTCACTCTATTCCACGACTTTGCCATCCGCGGCAGTTGTTGGTTGGCAAGGTCGCATGACCCACGTAATGCGGAGGTCGCCATCGTCAACGCCGTGGTGGAAGCCTATATGACGCAGGTGGTTGATAAAGATAGGGTCCTGCGGCGCGAGCGACTCGCGCAACTCACCGAGATTTCGATCAACAAGGAGGACGAGGTCCGCAAGAAGAGGGAGCAATTGAAACAGGAGCTCGCCAATATGGGTTTCGCCGACGACGAGACCACGAAGTCTCGAGCGGCCATGGCCGTCGCCATGTACGCCGATCGGGAACGGCAGTTCCAGTTGATGCGGGCTGAGCACAGAGTGATTGCCGGCAAACTCGAGGATGCCAAGGCGAGCCTAAAGGACATCGAATCGCCCGACGCGGAGATCGCCGAACTTGAGGTTGACGCGGTACTTAACAACAATCCTGGTTACCGCGATCTGCAGAATCGCCTTCTGCTCCTGGAAGCGAAGGTGCCCAAGCCCGTGGCAGGAGTGCCGGCAGAAAAGCAAGTTCCCGGCATGCGAGAGGCCCAGGCGGAATTGGGGGCGATGAAGGGCCAACTCGAACAAATGCGGGAAAAATCTCGCGATATGGTCAGGAATGCCATGCGGATTGGATTGCAGAGAGACATCAAACACCTGGATAGGCAACTGGAAGTCTCCACCGAACAGCTGGCAAGCTTTGAGAAGGAAGTCGAAAAGAAAAGGGCCGAGGCCGAGAACGTGGGGCGCAACTCCGTGCAGGCGCAGATGATGCAGAACGACATTAACAACTTGCAGATGATCCTCCAGGACGTGGCCGAAGAGAAGGAGCTGCTCCGCGTGGAACTTGGCGCGCCAAGCCGAGTGCTGATCATGGGTGAGCGCAGCGCACCCGCCGCCGTGCCGGAATCCCCCGATTGATCGCAAGGATGGATGCTAAGCCGCCCGCGCAGAGAATTTTCTTACCCTACGCCGCCAACCGTAGCTGATAAGGCCGACCACAGCGACGCCCAGCAGCGCGAGCGTCCCCGGCTCCGGCACGACCGTGAGCAGCAGATCGTTGCCAGACACCGTCAGATTCGCCGGCATGCCGTCGATCGAGCCGCTGGTGCTGCCGTTCAGCAAGACGTCGCCGGGAAGCGTAGTCGTGGATTGGATCAGGTCGTAAACGCCTGGAGCGAAGTTCGACGTGTGGCCGAAATGGAAATTGGAGAATCCCAGCGGGCTGCCTAGCGCCAGGCTGCCGCAATCGATCGTGTCGCTCGTGGAAGGCGTGTTGAGGTCGTAGTCCATCTCGGCGCCCGTCGCAAGGTCCAGGCTGCCGCTAATGTACAAGGCGCCGCCGGACTGCCCGGCGCAATCGCCCCGCTGGGGCTTACGGTGACTGGGCCGACGGTGCCCGTGCCGCCGAGTACGCCGCTATTGACGGTCACCGGGCTGACGAGCGAACCGTTAATGAGGAGCTCGCCCTGGTTGATCATCGTCGGACCGGTATAGGTGTTGCTCCCCGCGAGGTCCAGTGCGCCGGATCCGGCTTTGGTCAGGCTGCCGCGAGCACCGCTGATACTGCCGGAAAACGTTGTGGAATTCCCGTTGCCCACCGTCAACGAACCGCCGGTTAGCAATACTTGACTGCCCACCGTCGCGCCGGGCACAGCGTCGGCCAGTGAGGAAATGGTTTGGCTAACACCGCTCATGTCGAGGGTCGCTCCACTGCCGATTCGCACGGGGCCGCCGGTGGGCAGAATGTTGCTGCCCGTGATACTGCTGTTCATAAACACGAAATCGCTGACGGTCTGGGTGGACGCCAGCCCGCCGTCGCCGCCGGTCAAGCCGACGTACAGCGAGTTGCCGCCCACGATCTGCGCCAGGTTGACCCCGGTATATGTTTGGCTCCACGTGGCGGAGGTGGCGAGGTCGGTCAATTGCGCCGTGAGGCTCGACGAGCCGTTGTAAGTCAGAACGGCCAGAATGGGATGGCCATCTTGAAGGCCAATACCCGTGGACGTATTGTAGCCTCCGGTGGCGCCGTTGGTATTAAAAGCCGGGCCCTGGCCGTAGGCTCCGTAGATATTGAGTTCAAAGGCAGCACTGGTGCAATTCCACTGTAGCCCAAGCTGCCGCCGCCGGCGCCAATCGCACTTGGGCCACGGCCGTCGTTCTGCAGCACGAAGGCCATTCCATCGGCTTGCATCGAGCCGCCGGCCTGGTAGATGAAACTGGCGGTGAAGGGGCCGGCGGAAACCGGCAGATTATAGAACGCGCTGCGGGCTTCGCCGCCGTTGTTGTCCGTCAAGGTGAGCACGTTGTTCGCAATGGGGGTCGAAGTGATTCCATTGCTGTTGACAGTCCAACCCAGGCCGTTGCCGCCGAAGCCGCTTAGACCCCCGACGAGCTTGAGCGTGCCGCCCACGATCGTCGTGCCGCCGCTGAATGTATTCCCGGCAGTCAGGGTCAGGACACCGCTGCCCTCTTTGAGAAGATTGCCCGTCCCACCGATCAACCCGGAGTAGACCAGCGCGTCCGAGTGGTCGAAAACAAGCGTGCCGTTGTTGTTGATCGACGGGCTTAACAGCGCCTCGCCGCTGCCGCCATTGCCGATTTGCAGCGTGCCGCCGTTGATGGTCGTGGCGCCAGTGTAGGCGTTATTGCCCGAGAGCACTTGAAGGCCCGTGCCGCTCTTGACCAGGTTGATCGCGCCCAAGGCGTTTTGTATAACTCCGCTGAACGTGCCGGAACCGTTGGCGACTCCGACATTCAGAACCACGTTGCCACTGCCTTGCTGCTTGGTCACGGTGCCGGCGCCGGTCAGGGCATCAATGTAGACCGGATTGCCGTCCCAGACATCGAAGGTCGCGCCTGCGGCAATATTCATCGAAGCCAGGTTATTCGTCCACGTCGTGTCCTGCCAGCCGCCGTTGCGGAAGGTGCCGGCCTCGATGTCGATCAGGCCGCCGGCGGCCATGTCCATCGTCAAGTACTGACCGCTTACACCCTGACCGGAAGCGAGGATGCCGTTGCCCGTCTTGCGGAAAACGCCGGCACCCGTGATCGTAGTCCCGGCGCCCTGCGTGCTCCCCAGCACCTGGTTGGCGTTATCGGTCGTAGTCACGGAATTGTCCACGTACATGTCCAACATGGCGCCGCCGGCGATACTGATCGTATTCGATGGAACGTTGCCGTTGCTGAAGTTGCGGGCGTTGTAGAGTTGGAGCGTGCCGGCGCTGACCGTCGTATTGCCGGTGTAGGCGATATTGCCTTGGAGCGAAAGGAAACTGGGACCGGCCATAGTCAGGCTGCCGCTGCCGCCGATGCCATAATTGATCGTCTGGCTATGGGCCACGTTGTAGACCAGGAAGGCATCGTCGGTGATGGAGGCGGTGGCCAACCTGCCGTCAGGCCCGCCGGGCAGCCCTAGTTGCAGCGTGCCGTCGCTGACCGTCGTAAGGCCGGTATAGGTATTCGTGCCCGTGAACGTCACCATGCCCGAACCGCTAAGCATGACCGAAGTTGATCCGCTGATGCCGTTGGCGTCGGAGCTGTTGATCGTGTAATCGAGGGCGTTATTCGTGAAGACGATGGGCAGCGTTGAGGAGATGCCGCCGGGTGCGACCGTGAGGTTGGTTGCGCTTGACGAGACGGCGACCGCGCTGCCGTTGACGTTGTAAGCATCGCCGAAGGTGACGGCGCCAACGTTTGGATTGCTCTTCAAGCTCGTCAGGCTGCCCAGCGTCAGGGAACCGCTGGAGGCGTTCGTGCTGTAATTCGGAGTCAAGTAGTCCAGTGTCGCGCCGAGCAGGCCGGTCCACGTCCCCGGATTGGCCAATTGCTCCAACGTGTAGGTAATGACGATCTCCCCGTTCGCGGCCTGGCCGCCCCAGGAGCCCCCGCCCCCGCCGCCGCCAGGGAAGCTGCCGTTCCCGCCGGTGCCCTCGCCGCTGCTGCCGTTGCCGCCGGAACCGTAGCCAGAGCCCCCCGCACCGCCGCCGCCGCTCAACGTCCCAGTGAAGCCGTTGCCACCCGGCACGCTCGGGCCGGCGGAGCCGCCGCCGCCGCCGCCGTTGTACAAGCATCCGGGGCCCCCGGCGCCACCCGCATAGCCCGCGCCTGCGCCCACCGTCCCCTGAGCGCCACCGGGGCCGCCGACGGAGCTGCTGCCGCCGCTGCCCCCGCCACCGCCGCCGGCAATGATGTCCTGAGCGCCGCCGTAGTTCCAAATGGTGTTTCCGCCGGTGCCGCCAGCGAAATCCGCCGCGCTGCCGGCGCCGCCAGCGCCGACGTAATAGCTATATGCCCCAGCGACCAGCGGTGTCGTGTACGTCTTGGCAGAATAAGCGCCGCCCCCTCCCCCGCCGCCATAGTAGGAGTAGTAGCCGCCGCCGGAGGTGTATCCGCCCCCGCCCCCACCCCCGCCGCCCCAGCACTGGACGGTCACGTCGGTCCAATCGTAGCCCGCGGGAATTGTCAGGCTGCCGGCCCCTGTGGCTGTCAATGCCAAGACGGCCCCCTGAGCCAAGCGAGCGGTCCCGATGCCTCCCAACAATGCTCCGACGACAATGCCCAACAGACCGAGCTTGGCCACCTCCCTTTTTTTCCGGGCCGAGGCAAGACCAGGGGCCAACGCTCCGGCCGCTGGTTCTATTATCCAGTCGTCTCGATTCAACATAATCTGCTTTCCGCGATCCAAGTCCACGAAACCTACCAACACACCACGACACGCGCACGACCGCTCCAGCGGTCACAATCGATAACAGCGACGGCAAGAAATCTGCGACCCCGCGGGCACAAAGCCCGTCGCTCGCGATACCGTCGTTGAGAGAGTCGCCCGCTGGGCCCCCAGGACCGACCTGGTCATCCGAGCGGCGACGGCGCTGCCTCGTTGAATCAGAAGTGCACGGGGGAAAGATCCGCGCCACATCCGGTACTATACTACCCGCCTGCCAGTAACGCAAGCGGGTGGAATGGATTGCGTGGAAATATCTCGGGTTATGTCATATCCCCCAAAAGATTGAAGGCACTGGCTGACACAAATACCTGCGGTGCGAGGTGATCCGCCGCGAGATCAAGTTGCCCTTCGTGCCGCGCTCGCCGGGGACGAGTGCGTGGGGAAAGATAGGATGGCCGGGGCATCTTGCTGATCGGAGGCCGTTGGGTTCGCAGTTCTTCTCGCTTGCCGTTTCAGTGCCGCCACAACTCGCCCGCCGTGCAACGGCCCTCCGGAAAGCCCAGCAATTCGAGATACCCTCCGTCGCCAATTATGGCGCGGTCGCCATCCCGGATCGACGCGAGAAGGATCGCTTGCAGCGACTCCGTCGTCGCCACTTGCTGTCTGGCTGCCTCAGCCCACCGCTGCTCGACCAGCGCTCGGAGCACGGCTGCCGCAGCAGCGCAGATCGCCAGATCGGCACGGGGACATTCCTGGACGCCGAGCACGCGAATCTCAATGGTGCCGCGATCGAAACGGGCTATAGCACCGCGGGAATTGAGCCACTCGTGCCGGAGCACTCCGGCGGGGTCCAGCGATGCGATATCGCGGTACATGGGATCGAGAATGGTCCGCCGGTAATCCTTTTCGCAGAACACCGACTCCGGCACTACGCGTGCGGTGATCGAGGGGATGCGGCGGCAGTTGCCGCGGTAGAACTCCATCCGCGCATCGAGCGCGGCGGCCGGGTGTCCTTCGACAAACGGCGAACTGGCTGCCAACGCAGGCAGTATCGGCAGCAGCAGCCGCACGGCGGCGTGCAATCGGCCGAACTCTTCATCGCCACAGAAGGGCAGGTTCAAACGCGCGCTCTGCAGATTGGACCACCCATGGCCCCGGCAGTCCCGTCTATGAGGATTTCCATCGGATCTTCGACTACAGGATGTCCGGTTGGGACTTCCTGTGCCAGACCAGCAGTCGGTCTTGCCGGGCGCGGATCGAGTTGACGTCCCAGGTGGCGATCTTCATGGTGCCGATTCTGTTCTCGATCTGTCAACCATGGCTGGGATCAACGGACGACGCATTCCGCCACGCCATCCTTCACCGAAAGCGACAGCTTGTAGCATTTCTTCTCTGCGTCCCAGTTCCCTGCAAGCCGAGCCTGCGAAGGTGTGACGGTGACCTGCGGCTCATGGGTCGTGCGGAGTTCCAATTCCAGCCGTCGCTCGGGATACTGGCAGTTCGTCTGGAACCAGAAGCCCTTGCCGTCCTTGTTGATCTTGCCCAGCAGGTACTGATGCACGCCGATGACGCCACGAAGCGACTGCACTGGCCCGCGAGGCAAATCGACGCTGAAGTCCTGGTCGATGTCCAGGTTCTCGTTGGAATTGGTGATGATCACCGTACCGTCGCACTCCCACTGGAAGGCTGTTCCCATGGAATCGCTCCGGGTAGGCCCGATCAAACAACTGCCGGGCATCGTTTTTCGCCAACAGTTCCGTCTGCGGCACGATCTGCGTCTTGGGGTTCAGGCAAACCGCCGTGGGAGGAAGCAGGCAAATGATGCCGTAGCGGCTGTTGTCGGGGATAATCTCCTGGAACGGCGTGTGCTTCAGCGCGTACAAGCTGGTGAGGAAACCGAAATCAGGCTCGTATCGCCCCTGGTGTCTTGTCTTGGCGAGTTCGTAGTCGCACTGGACCGCCACATGGATGCTATCGAGGAAGGCTTGCCGCGAGGGGAGAATCTCGTGCGCGACGACGGCCTGGACGAAGGGCAGGAAGAATCGCCGATAGTTCTCTGAAGCCGTGGCCTGGTCGCTCCACTGGTGCGCGGATTCCAGGTGGAACGCCGTCGAGCCGGAGGCAATGCCCATGAGCCACATCTGGATGTCATACATCCAAGGGCAGCGAGTGTCATCTGGTTTTCCCTTCCCGCTGATTTCGCCGAGGCCGCCGAATCCACACTCGCCCCACACGAACTCGTCCGCCCACATGCCGCTGTTCTCGACCCACCCCGAGGCCATGAGCCCTTCCACGGCACCGCTGGAATGCAGCGCGACGTGCCCAATCGTGGACTTGAACATGGGCACGAGGTTCTTACGGTAGCGGCGGAACACGTCGCGGTTCTCGTAGCTCGCTGAAGTCCACAGGTAGGAGCTGGGCTCGCCGTCGCCCCAGAAGTACAAGCGACCGTACTTTCCGCAAAGGACCCAGGCCCGCTGGAGGTAATCCTCCTCGGAAATGTTTCCCTCCGGCCCGCGTTCCCAGTGCCAGCCCCAGAAGTGCTCCCCTTCGGCAGTGCCGATGCAGTGCTTGAAGTTCTGGAAGAAGTATTCCAGCAGTGAGAGCGGCGCACGGCCACGGTTGTTCCAGACCACGAAATCAATGCCCAGTTCGTCGTACTTTCGGGCTTTGGCAAGGGCCGCGTCGGTGGCGGTCCAAAGCGTGATGTCGTCGGGAACGATGATTCTTCCGAGGCCCTCAGGAAGAATCGAGCGGATGTTCTCAACCGGGACCGTCGCGGGTCCCACGCACGGTTGCGCATCAGGAAAACGGGTGCTTGCCGACGTGATGGTCCGCACCACGCGATTGGCTACCGCATGGTCCGCGTTGACTTGCACGCGAGACGTCTCGCTCCAAGGCCCTTCCCGGCCAGCGATGATGGCGCGCACCCGCCAGCAGTAGCTGCCGGGCGGCAGGATCTCCCGAGGAAAGTAACAATCTTCGTGATAGCGGACATTCTTCGTCACCTTCCGCTTCACCAGGTCGCGGAACTGAGCGTCCCGGCCAATCTGGATCTCGTAGCTGTCGCAGCTCGTGATCGGTGTCCAACGGAAGAAGCTGGCCACGTCGGTCATCTCCATCTTGTCCGGCGGGCTGAGCAGCTTGGGAGCCGGAATCTCCGTGAAGGCGGGGGCGGTTTCCGCTCCACGGACAGCCGCCAACGTCAGCAGCAAGCACAATGCGACAGGTCCGCATTTCATCATGGGGTCGTTCAGAGGCATTGGTCGTAGTCCATCGTGGGCAATTCTGGATGTCGCTGCGAGATTGTACCCCGTCGTCGGGCATGACGCCAACAACGCGGAACGGCATTGCCGGCAGTGCCGGCGGCGGGCCAGCCGGGCACAACGTCTATGGCAACCCCTGCGCCGATTGTTGTCTGTTCAGTACCGCGCCCAAGAACGTGAGTATCTCCCGGGTCGGCCCGTCGTCTGGCAAGCCCAAGTCGGCATTTATCGTGGTGTGGTTCTTCCCGGCGGCCGGATACGCGGTTGCCGGAACGCCCGCTGCCACCAGCGCCTTGACGAGCCGTTGCGATTGCGCTTTGGTTTCCGGGTGGTCTGCAACGTGAAGCACCAGGAAAGGCGGGATGTTCTTGCCTTTGGCGACATGGGTTACTGCCGATAGATCCTTCTGCAGCGCCCCGTCGCCGAATTTGATCCTGATGCTGGCCGCCCGCTTCCCTTTGGCGAGAATCGTGATCGACGGCAGTTTCTTCAGTTTCGTCGGGTCGCCGAAATCGAGTGTATAGCTGGCCACCGGCCCCTCCTCGACCGCCTTAAGCTGCATCGGCAGGTCGTAGCTGTCGCCGTCGACCGGAACGCATGCCTTGATCGCGGCCAGGGAAATCCCTTCAGCCTTCAAGTACCTGTCGTCGATGCAAACCAGAGCGGCCAGTTGCGCCCCGGCGGAATGGCCCATGACGATGATGGCCGACGGGTCGCCGCCGTACTCCCGGATATGATCCCTGGTCCAGCGGATTGCCTTCGCGACGTCCGCGGCAATTTGTTTGATCGTCACGTCCGGGAACAAGCGGTAGTTGACGGAGACGAACACGAATCCCTTGTCCACCATCGCCTGCGGTTTCTTGTCCATTTCGGATCTGTCTCCTCGGTGCCAGCCGCCGCCATGGATCCACACGACGACCGGGAGATTCTTGCCTTCGGCCGGAGCATAGACGTCCAACGTCTGCAACTCACTGCCCGG
Source organism: uncultured Planctomycetia bacterium (assembly GCA_963709175.1). Taxonomy (GTDB): domain Bacteria; phylum Planctomycetota; class Planctomycetia; order Pirellulales; family Thermoguttaceae; genus JANXQG01. The sequence goes on along the minus strand of CAVPVK010000012.1, from coordinate 139,070 downwards.
CACGGCATAAGGCAACCCGCGATGGACCTTGGGCTTGGCACCGGCGACGCCGGCGGCGCACTTCATCCGCGCCTCCCAGCCCTCTTGCAGCGGATGGGGATAGACGTAGGGTTTGTAGTATTCTTCCGGCGGCTTCTCGTTGAAGAACTCGCGGCCTTCCTTGATCGTCGCCAACACGTTCGGATTGCGGTTGGTCACGGCCATGAGAAACTTTCCGCCGTTGCGGGTATTGTTCCAACCGTAGCAGGGCGTCGGCTTGAAGATTCCGTCGACGTTGCTTGCCCAGCCGACCTGGCCGAAGCAGGGATAGCCCGCCCCGACTTGGCCGGCGGGGATCTGGTTGCCGTCGAGTGGATTCTTGCCGTCGGCCTTGCCCCAAGGAGGCATTTCCATGAATGCCCTGTGGTTCGTTAGTTCGATGACGCGGCAATCGTAGCCGGTGACCGTGTTGTTGAAGACGAGGGCCACGCCGGCATTGATGAAGATGGGGCCCCCCGGCTTGCCCCCATCGACCGTGGCAAACTGGTTGTCATAGATCTCGGCGCTCTGGCAGCCGCACTTTCTCTGCCCGGGGCCGTAGATCTCGATTTCCGCATTGACGATCTTGTTGTGACGGATGGCGACGCGGGCGGCGTTGATGCCCACGAAGAACGGGTTGTCGCCCTTGGCCACGGCCCCGCTGAGATTGATCACGTTGTCCTCGAAGTACATCGCCTTGGCGGTGCCCAGCGTGAGCGGCTTGCGAAGGTTGGAGATGCCGGGGCCGGAACAATAGACCGGCTGCAGGCAGCCGCCGTGCGAAAGTTCCCCGTCAAAATGGCAATGGTCGATCAGCCCGTAGCTGTCGCCGTCAATCCCGAGCATCACGTCACAGTTCTTGAACTTGCAGTGATCGATGCGGAAGTTCTTGCAAGTGCCGCCAATGCGCATCAGTGCGCCCCAGCTTGCTTCCTTGGGGTGTAACGATCCGTCGAAGGTGATGCCGGTGACACGGAACGGCTTACCTTCCGTTCCCTCCAGGTTGAACGATGTCGTGCCGGACTGGCTCTTGTCGATGGTGATGATTGTCTGGTCGATGCCAGCGCCCTGGATGGTGATGGCCTTCACCTTGGGCGAATTGGCCTGTGTGCCAGCCCTTCTTTGACCAGACGGCCGTGCCGGCTGGGAGTTGCACGGTGTCGCCGTCCTGGGCCGTGTTGATCGCATTCCCGACAGCCTCCGGGGTCAAGTCGGCAGCCGTGCGGGTTTCGGCACGAACGGCTTTGGGCAGTAAACCATCCGCAGCGACAAAGCAAGACAATGTCAACAACAATTGGAATCGCGTGCTTCGGACACTCATCACCAACTCTCCTTTGCTGTCCTGGAACTGTCGGGGCAAGCTCCAGCATAACAGACGTCGAAGCAGCAGCACACCTCGGTGGGCCACGCCGACGCGTACTGGAAAGGATACTCGCTGCGGAGTTGGGGGTGACGCGGGGGCGACCGCCGCGGGCTTTGAAGGGAGCAACGGAGCTGCGTTCCGAGAATCGGGTGGCATTTCGGGACTTTGAAGAAACCGTTGACTTTACGGGAAAATCAGCCAGCCAAACGAAAGAAGACCGGCTGTCGCGGCAGATCCAAGCTCGGTGAAACGCGGGTGTCGGGTCTGGGTGTTCCCGACGCTCACCGGCTGTGGGTATCAGCCGGCAAGGGGTTGGAGAATGCGCTTCACTGCGAACTGACTGCCACGGCAGCCGGGTTGTTCTCGGTAGTCGATTACCTCAATTCTTCCTCTGTCGCCAAGCGGCGAATGCCGCCAACATTGCACCGGCCAGCAAGAGCGCCAACGTGCCCGGCTCGGGCACCGGCGCGACCGAGCCCGCCGGCGAGGCCGCAAGCGGTGCGGCAGCCGCCGTGGGATCGAAGATGAACGTGCCGTCCGCGCCTACGGCCAGGCTGCCTCCGGCCGGTAAGGCGGAGGCGGTCGCCACCATGAGCGTGCCGTCGGCGACCGTTGTCCCGCCATCGTAACTGTTGGAGCCCGAAAGGATCAACGTGCCCTGGCCGGTTTTCAGCAGGCTGGCCCCGCGGCCACTGTCGACGATGTCGCCGGAGATCAGGGCGCTGTCGCCGCCGGTCCCTTGGGCTACGAAGATCTGACGGCTGCCGCCGGTCAAGTCGATGCTGTCGGTGAAGTTCACTTGGCTGTTGGCCGTGGGGGAGCCGAAGGTCAAGACGTTGCCGTTGCCTACGAAGTACTGGGTAACACCCCATTGGAGCGGAGCGCCCGGACTCATGCTCACCAGCAGCGAGCCGCCGCTGGCCGCAAAGCCGCCGTCGCCGTTCCACTGCACCTGGTCTCCGTTCACCCCCAGACTGCGGCTGAAAGTCCCGCTGCTCTGGAAGACGGCCCCGACGTTGGTTTGCGCCAGGCTGCCGCTGAAGACGAGGTTCGATACTGCCGGCAAGCCGACGCCGTCCACGGCCTGCAGGGTGCCGGCGGCGATGGTCGTGGAACCGCTATAGATGTTGCTGCCGGAGAACATCAGCGTGCCGGCCCCTTGCTTGATCAGCGCTCCGCCCGTGCCGGAAATCACGCCGTCGAACGTGGTGTTCGTCGCGTCTCCGACCGTGAGCACGCCGCTGCCCAGCAGCACCATGCTCCCCATGCCGTCCGTCGAACTAAGCGAGGCGATCGTCTGCGTCCCATTGGTCATGTCGAACGTGCCGCCGTTGCTGATGACCACCGGCGTCGTGGCGGGCAAGATGTTGTTGCCGGGTACACCGGCGCTGCCGATGCCCAACCACTTGGACATCAGGTAGCTCTGGACCAGTTGCATGTCGCTGGCACTGAGCACCGAATTGTAGGCCATGACTTCGCCAATGTCGCCCGTAAAGTAACGGCCGCCCGCGTAGATCGTTCCGTATTCGCCCAGACCGGTCTCTTCCCACGAGCCCGGAGAGGCATTGCTGGCCTCCAGCAGTTGCGCGGCGTCCAGGGTGTACGCACCGTTGGCGGTCGATGCGACCTGGACGCCGTTGATGTACATCGACCCGGTGCTGGGGTTAACGTAATCGTTGCCGTTGCCGCTGGCGTATTGCCAGAAACCGCTGCCGTATTCTCGAATACCGAAATCGTACTGGGTATTGGGGTCGGTGCCAGTCTGGCCCCAAATGCCGTCAAGATTGCCGTTGTAGTTTGTGACCCGATCGATGATGAACACGGTTTCCGGGCTCGTCGCATTGGGGAGGACAAGCTGCTGGGTGCCGTTGAAGTGAAGGGCTCCGAGGCCATTGATGCCGCTGCCCGCCGCCAGAACGGTGGGGCCTGTCGCGCCGCTGGCGACGATGAAGTTATTGCCGTTGCCGGAAATGTCGTTCCACTGCGTGACATTGCCGCCGCTTCCGACGGTATAGTTCGCCGCGTTTGAGGCGTCCAGGTCGTAGAGCAGATTGGCGGTTACCGGGTTCGTGGCAACACCGCCCACTCGCAGGGTTCCACCGGCGATCGATGTGGGGCCGGCGTAACTGGCGGTAGCGGTCAGCGTGAGCGTTCCCGCGCCGATCTTGGTCAGGCCCCCGCCGCCGTTCAAGGAGGACGCTAAGGTCACGTTGTTGCCGTTGGTGTCGAGGCTCGCCGCCTTCCCGGCGGGAATGGGCAGAATGCCGGCCGACACGTCCTGCGTGTTGCCCGTGGCCCATTGCAGCGTGCCGCCGCCGAAGCTGATGCCCGAACTGGGCAGCGACCCGGAAGCAAAATTGAGCACGCCGCCATTGATCTGCGTGCCGCCGCTGTAGGTATTCGGTGCCCGCCAGCGCCAACGTGCCGCTCCCCGTCTTGACCAAGGCTGTCGTGCCGCCGCCGCCTACGGAATCGACGATGTTGCCGCTATACGTGGTGTTGCTGTTCAAGGCGCCGACCGTATAGGTCACCTGCGAATTGCCGACGTTATTACCCAAGTTGCCGCCGCCGCCCGACAGGGCGCCGAGGCTGATCGCCTGCGGGCCGGTCAAAAAGTTGCACAGGTTGCCGGCGTTGACCACCCAGGTCGCAAGTGCGCTGCCTGCGCTGCTGCCGTTGAACATCGTGTTGCTGGCATTATTGATATAGGTCCCGCTGAACCCACCGTTGTTGCCGGCGAGGAAAACGCTGTAGCCGCCGATCTTGGTGAGGGTACCCGATCCGGTCAAATTGCCGCCCAACGGCATGTTGTTGCCGCTGGCGCGCTGATCGTATTGCCGGCGACCGCATTGACGAGGATGTTGTTCATCAAGTCGGGCGTGCTGCCGCCGCCTGCGTAGGCGGCTTGCAGCGTGCCGCCGTTGAGGGTCAACAGCCCGCTTCCCAAGGCAGTCGTGGAGCCGGCGACGATCGTGCCGTTGCTGAGCGTCGTACCGCCGCTGTAGCTGTTGTTGCCGGTGAGCGCGAGCGACCCGCCGACGACGGCGATGGCCGTAGTGCCGCCGGCGTTGACGGTGTCGACGATCGTGCCGCTATAGACGGTGCTGCTGTTCAACGCGCCGATTGAATAGGTCACTTGCCCGCCGCTGACATCATTGTTGCCAAGTTCGGCGGCGCCGCCGCCCGAGAGGGCCCCTAAACCGATTGTCAAGGTGCCGCTGCTGACGTTCGCCAGGATACCGCCGTTCAACACCCAGGAAGCCGCCGCACTGCCTGCGGCGGGGCTGGCAAGGAAGGTATTGCCGGTGGTATTGACGTATGTGCCGGCGAATCCGGCATTGTTGCCGGAAAGCAGCACGTTGGCGGCCACGAGGTTGGTTAGAGTGCCGGAGCCCGTCAGGTTGCCGCCCAGAGGCAGATTGTAGCCGCTGGGGGCGTTGATGGCGTTGCCCGCCACCGGGTTGACCTGGATGTTGTTCATCATGACGGGTGTGGCGCCGGTGGAAAAGCCGCCTTGCAATGTCCCGCCATTGAGCACCAACAGCCCACTGCCCAAAGCCGAGACATTATTGGCGACGATCGTGCCGTTGCTGAGCGTAGTTCCGCCCGTGTAGGTATTGCTGGCCGCGAGCGTGAGCGTACCGGTCCCCGTCTTCACGCAGCGCTGCCGGTGGCTGCCGAGTTGCTGGAACTCAGGTCGCTGATCGTGCCGCTGAAGGAGCTGTTGCCGTTGCCGGCATCGATCGTCAAGACCGTGGCCGAAGGGGCCGCGGCGTTGCCCAGCACGATCGTGGAAGTGCCCGCGCCGCCGTTGTTAATCGAAGCGATCGACGGCATCGCGCTGGTAAAGTTGACCTGGGCGGTTGAGGCAGGGTTCATGGTCACGGGTCCGCTGCCCAGAGCACTGTCGTTGGCGGCCGTAAGCGTGCCGCCCAGGATGAGCGTGCCGCTGTTATAGGTATTGGCCCCGCCGAGGATCAGGCCGCCGGCGCCGGCCAGCGTTAGACTCGCGCCCGTGCCACTGATGACGCCCCCCACGGTCAGATTGCCGGCGGTTACGGTCACCGTGCGGTTAGTGCTGGTGCTCAGGGTCACTGCGCCCGTGCCCAGGTTCAGGTCGTTCGGGCCCTTGAAGCTGAAATCGCCGCTCCAAACCTGCGGAATGGCGGTCGCCAGCGCAACGGGTCCCCCGCTGGTATCGCCGAGCGCGCCGCCATTGATCGTCAGCGTGCCGCTACCCAGGGCCGCGGGGTTATTGACGTTCAACCGTCCGGCGTTGAGGTAGGTGCCGCCACTGTACGAGTTGGAATTCGCGATCGTCACGGTCCCCGAACCGCTCACAACCAATGCGCAGGTGCCGGCAATGCCGTTGGCGCCAGTCACCGTGTAGCTGAGCACGTTGTTGTTGAAAGCCACGTTGGCGGGGAAGACATTGCCGCTAGAGATATTAACGGTCGTATTTACTACGGCGTTCGAACCGGCCGTGTCGCTAAATTGGACCGCATCGCCGGTTTCGAAGTCGGTGACGGTTTGCGCATAGGCCAGCACCCAGTTGTTCTGACCGACCCAGGCCGTGCCATTGGCCCCGGTCCAGACGGGGTAGTCACCGGTGACATCCATCTCCAGCATGCTGCCGGTATGGATCAGGCTGGCCGATTGCCGCCCGCCCAGCCCGCTCGGCCCGCCGTTGGCCAAGGTAAATGCCCCCAATCCGTAGCCGCTTACCGTGTTGAAGCTGAGCAGGTCGTATATGCCGTTGGGGACGTAGCCGTTGGGAAAGTTCAAACTCACCGTAGAACGCCCACTGGTAGTGACCGTGCCCGCACTGATGGCCGGGACTGACGTGTAGTTGGCGAAAGCCCCGAAGTTGATCGTCTCGTTGCTGCCGAGGATAAGCCCCGCCAAAGTCAAGGAGCGGTTGGCCGGGTTCTGGCTGACGTCAACCGTGGCGCTGCCGGCGAGCGTAGTCATGCCAACACTGCCGGAGCCGCTCAACGTCGTTCCCGCGGCCAGAGTGACCGTCCCACCGGCCGCCAGCGAGCCGTTGACGACGAGGGTCCCGGCGTTGACGTTCGTGGGACCGCTGTAGGAATTGCTGCCGCTCAGCGTGAGCGTGGCCGTCCCGTTCTCGCTCACGCTGCCCGTGCCGCTGATTGCCCCGGCGAACTGCTGGGGGCTGGGGTTGGCGAAGACCAGGGTCGCGTTGTCGGTAATGTTCCCCACGACCGATCCGTTGTTGCTCAGGCCATCGCCGAGCTGCAGGGTCCCGCCGCTGACGATCGTGCCGCCGCCATAGGTGTTCGCGGCAGTAAGCGTCACCAGTCCGTGGCCGGTCTGCGTCAACGCGGCGCTGTGCGCCACCCAAGGGCACGCCGATGGCCCCGCTTTGCACGTTGTACGAGGTCGCGGTCAATGCCCCGCCGGCCGGGATGCTGGCGACGCTGCCGCTGGCCAGCGTGACGGCGCCGAGGCTGGCGCTGTAACCGGAAAGGTTTAACGACGCGCCGTTGTTCAGGGTCACGACGCCGCTCGCGGGCAGGGCGTTATTCGCGCCGAAAGCCAGGGCACCGGCATTGATGGTCGTGCCGCCGTTATAACTATTGGCCCCGGTCAGGGTGGTTGTGCCCGACCCTTGGAAGACCAGGCCGCCATCGGTGGAACTGATGCCGCCGTGCGCCAAGGCCTGGCCGATGGTGATGTTGTAACCGCCATTGTTGATGGCGCCGCCGTTGTCCTGCACCGTAGCAGCACTGATGCCCGTCATGAACGAAACATTATTGCCGCTGGCCACGAGCACTCCGCCATTGAAATTGAAAGTGCCCGTACCGTAGGACGTCTGGCCCGGATATAAGCTGATCGTGCCGGCGGCAAGCGTGCCTCCACTAAGGAGATTGAACGTGCCATTGGCTCCGGTGCCGGAGTTCGAATAGCCCACCATGGCCAGCGTGCCAACCATGACCTCGCCGCCGCCGCTGACGTTGAAGACCCCCGTGCCGCGTTCCGCCAGGTTGATGTTTCCTGCGATGCTCAGCAGGCCGCCGCTGACGTTGGTCGTGGCGGTAGTTCCGGTCTGGTTTGCCTGCCAGTAGCCGCCGGCGGTCGTCACCGTGCCGCCGCTCTGGTTCCATACCGCGTTGCCCGCATCGGCAAGGGCGACGCTCGACCCGGATGCATTAGAGGTTATCGCGATCGAACCGCCAATGATGTTGATCGTGCCGGTCTCGCCCGAGTTGACGCCGACGTAAATGGCATTTCCCCCATTGCTGGTGACGAGCGCGCCGCCGTTGAGGTTGAAAGCCGGCCCGTTGGCGCCGCTGACAATAAGCTGCCCGCCGTTGTTGATGCTCCCACCGCCGATGATCGTCAGCGTGCCGTTGCTCACCGTGGTATTGCCGCTATAAGTATTAGCGCCGGCCATTACCATGCCGCCAGGGCCGTCCTTCGTCAGTCCGCCGACGCGCACGATCGCCGCATTGACCAGCAGGCCCACAGGGGGCGTCCCCGCCTGCACGGTGAACTCAATGGGCGAACCCGTCTGGTCGGAAACCAGGCTCAACGTGCCGGGACCGTTGATCACCGAGGTAACAGACGAGGCGTCGGCCTCGATGCCGTAGCGCTCATAGGCATTGCCGCCCGAGTTCATGTTCAGCGTGCCGCCGGTCAGGTAGATACGCCCCGGATTGGCATTTCCGCTGTTCCAGACCACGTCGCCGCCATTGACAAACATCGTATAGGCGCTATTGACGCCATTGAACGGCCCGCCGGTGTTCAGGGTCAGCGTGCCGCCGCTGTTGACGACGGTCGGCTGGTTAATCACGGCTCCGTTGATATTGATGTTGCCGCTATTGATGATCGTGCTACCGGTATAGGTGAGGTTGCCGCCCAAGGAGAGCGTCCCCGTGCCGGCCATAGTCAGGCTGCCGTTGCCGCTCAGGGCGCCGTTATAGGTGGTGTTGGCGTTGTTTGAGCCGACGACCAGCGCCACGGGGCCGCCGGCCTGATCGCTGAGGACGAAGTTGGCCGTACCGGCCAGGGCTCCCAGCGAAGCCGTGCCCAGGCCGGCGGCGAATTGCAGGCCGTTGGTCACGTTGACGCTCACGGTGCTGTTCTGCACGGCGGCCGAATTGCCCAGGACGAGAACGCCCGCGCTGATCGTGGTGGGACCCATGTAGGTATTGGGGCCGTTGAAGTTCACGGCGCCTTGCCCGATTAGACCGACGGCAGTCGAACCTGTAATTCCCACCGAATCGGCACTCGTCAGGGTGTAGTTGACCGCGCTGTTCTGAAAATAGACGATGCCGGTCGAGACGCCGCCCGCGGCGACGGTCACGTTGTTTTGCGTGACGGCCACGGTGCCCCCGCTGCTGTTGCTATCGTAATAATAGTCGCCGAAATAGGCCGTCTGCGCGGCACTAGTGGCGTGGCTGAATGTGCCGGTGGCAAACGGGGAATTGGCGGCGTTGACCGAGAAGTTGGCCGTCGTATTCGTGTCCCAGGTGCTGCCGTTGGTCCCGTTCCAAAAGCCGACGCTGCTGGTAAACGGCAGTATCTGGAGCTGCAGGCCATTGAGTTGCGTCGAAGCGTTGCCGGTCAGCGTGATGACCTGGGTCGCAGTGTCGGCGGTAAACGTGCCGATCGTGTATTGGCCGAGACCGCCTGACGCCTGGATGCTGTTGTACGCCAAGGTGACGGTGTTCCCGCCACTGCTGACGGTCTCAGTGCGAGTGTCGCAACAACCTCGCGAATCATCGACCCAGACCTGCACGGCATATTGGACTCCGCTTGCCAGGCCGTTGAGGGTCAAGGTGGCTGCACCGCCGCCGTTGTAATATCCGCCAGTCAATACGGTCTGGTAGGCCGTAGACAGGTTGCTGGCAGGCGCGCCGTTCCCTATGAGGAAGCCGCCGTAAGGACCGCCCAGGTTGCTCACGGTCACGCCGCTTCCAAAGCCGGCAAAAGAGATGCCATTGACCGTCTCGGCGGCGCCGGTCACGTCGTAAGCGAAGACGGAGGCCCCGGCATTCATGACGTCGGTGTCGCCACTCACGGTCACCGGCGTCGAGAAATTAATCACGGCGCCAATGCCCCAGCCCGAGGAAAAGGCTAGAACCGTGAGGAACATGCCCGCTGCCACACAAAAGCGCGTCGTTTTCATTAGATCATTTCCTTGCTTGAAGAATGTTGATACGTTGATGCGTCGGGCAGTCTGTTCTCGGCCGGGTCCAGCATCAACTTTGGAAACTTCTCACCGCAAAAGGCCGAACCTAGTTCGGGCTTTTCAGCCTGTCGTTGTCGGGCTTGAATCCTGAAGTTAGTCGCTTCGCTGTCAGGCTGGAAAGCGATGGAAAGCCTGACCTACCCCCGCGTTCGACCCGGCGAACAAACGGCCCTCTTGCGAAGTACCGTTTGGAACACTGCTAAATACAGTTTTGCCACTGACACCCTCAACATACTAAGAACCGTCATTTTTCGCAAGCATTTTTCGCAAATATTTCACATACCTCTTGACGGAATTTTTCCACAAATATTCAATACATAGACTTAAGGAAGGGTGTCGTGAGAGTCGCCCCGCGCCTTGACGGTCCCGCGACCCCGTAGCATACTTGCTCTGGCTGGAAATCGGGAAGCGTTGTATCAGGGCGGGGGGGGAAAGGTGTCGATAGCGAGGTGGATAGCCGCTGCCTCAGTGCACGGCGACAATTCCCGCTCTTTGTGGCAACTGCCCGCACCGGGCCGTCTCTGGCGATGGGTCCTGCGATTGAGCCTCGCCGCCGCGGTGGCGGCATCGGCCTACTTGGCCTGGGCCTCGCTGGCGGGCGGCACTCTAGCGGGCTGTTCCGGCCTACCACAGATCGATTGCCAACAGGCGCTCAATGGCCGCTGGTCCCGTTGGTGGTCGATCCCCGTGAGCATTCCCGGGTTTCTCACCTATGCCGCGATGTTGCTGGCAGCGGCCTGCCTCGGCCCGCAGCGAACGCCTGCCGTGCGACGGGCCGCCTGGCTGGCGCTCCTACTGCTGGCCATGCTGGCCTCCGGTGCGGCGGTGTGGTTCCTGGGCTTGATGGGAATTGCCGACGAAAAAATCTGCCCCTGGTGCCTGGTGGTGCATGCCAGCGGACTGTTCTCCAGCGGGTTGGTCGTCGCCGCCTTCCTTCGGCGTCCAAAGTCTGCCGTGGGTCCACACGGGCACTTGCCTCTGGCCTCACTGGGCGGTCTTGCTGCCGCGGCCCTGGGCGGATTGATTCTCGGGCAGTTCTTGGGGTCGCGCCCGCAGACGCACCGCGTGGAACCCCTGAGCGGCGAGGCCCGCGCGGAGTTGCGCCGGCCGATGCGGCAGGAAACACGGGCCGGCGGCCGGCCGCAACGGCCAATGCCCAAGCGGCTGAACCGGTCCGGTCTTTTCCCGTGATTCCGGACAACGTCCCCATGCGGGCGAACGTCAGCGCACTTTCCAGTTCCGACCGTTCGGCGATTCCCGGCATCGGCGCACCATGGGACCCCCGTGCCAACCCCTATCTGGGCGAGGCGGGGGCCCCCTTCGTGGTTGTGGAAATGCTTGATTACTCCTGCCCTCATTGCCGTGAGGTCGATCGGCACCTGAAACTGGCCCATGAGCGCGATGGACCGCAATTTGTTGTAGTGGTCCTGCCCGTGCCGTTGAACAGGGACTGCAATGAGTACGTCGTTCAGACCCAGCCCGAGCATCGTGACGCTTGCCATTATGCGCGGCTGGCCCTGGCGGTCTGGCTGGCGGACCCCACAAAATACTTCCTCTTTCACCAGTGGCTTTACGCGCCCGAACGGCCTCCAGCATTGGCGGATGCGAGGGCCCATGCCGCCGAGTTGGTTGGCCGTGGCGCCTGGAGGCTGCGCTTGGCCGGCCGAAGGTGGAGCAGATGCTGGCCCGCAACCTGCGGATGTTCCATCTATTGGGCGAAGGCATGCTGCCGAAACTCGTCATGGGCAACTATTGTGCCAGTGGCCGGATTCAGTACCCCGACGCCGTCTTCGCGATGTTGGAAGATTACCTGGGGATCCGGCCCAAGCCGGGCTTCAAGGAAGGCGCGCCGGGCATATCCGCTCTGCCTTAGTGCGGTAATCGGGCGGCGATAGCTGCCAAAGTTCTAGACGTCGCAAGCGCTATCCTTGGACGCCGCGTACAAAAACCTGCGCGGCGGGGCTATTCGATCCCCCGCCCTTGCAAAATGAGCCGCGTCCACGGTGGGGCAGGCTACCAGGGTCGTCGGCCAAGAGTAAGACGGAACTGTTACCGCGAATTACCTTCCGACTCCGTAAACCACGCCGCGACGGGTGCGTGGTCCGATGGCTTCGCGGCCTTCCGCTGGTCGCGGTCGATCTCGACGTCCGTGCAGCCCCCCACCGTCTCCGTGGCTGGGATGTAATCCAGCCGCAGGCCCTTGAGGAAGGCCAGTATCCGGTAGTCCCACCACGAGTACAGGCCGCCCTCAGGATGCCGCCGGCGGAAGTCCGACCCGACCGACTCGCCGTTGGGGATTTAGTGCGACGTCCCTTCCCCCCAATGCAGCGGTGCGCAACCGCCTGCGCACCCTGGCCACGGACCAAAGTACAATACCTGCCTTCGCCGCAAAGACCGACATGATAGGGGACATCAGGTTGATTGAAGGCCGTAGGCTACACGGGTCTCGCTTTCCGCCGTCGCCGGACATAGCCGGCAAGGCCGAGGGCAACGCCCAGCAGCGCCAGCGTCGAAGGCTCGGGCACCACGGTGAGCACCACGTCGTTGCCCGAGACGGACAGGTTCGCCTGCCACCCGTCGATCGAGCCGATCGTGCTGCCGGCCAAAATGCCGCTGGGGAGAGCATTCGTGGACTGGATCAGGTCGTAGACCCCTTGGCGGAAGTTCGACGTGTTCTCGAAGCTGAAGTTGGAGAACCCCAGCGGGCTGCCGACTGCCAGGCTGGCGCATTCGATCATGCCGCTGGTGGTCGGCGTGTTGAGGTCGTAATCGAGCATCGCCCCCGACGACAGGATCAGGCTGCCGCTTAGGGTGAGGGTTCCCAGCGGGCTGCCCGGAGCGATGGTGCCGCTGGGGCTTATGGTGACCGTGCTGAGGGTGCCCGTGCCGCCCAGGATGCCGCTTTGCACCGTGACGGGGCTGACGAGCGAGCCGTTGACGAGGAGTTCGCCTTGCTTGACGGTGGTCGTGCCGGTGTAGGTGTTCGTGCCAGTCAAGATCAGCGTGCCGCTGTCAACTTTCGTCAGGCTGCCGGGACCGGAAAGTGAACCGGCAAGTGTGACGGTGTAGCCGTTTGTGTCGAGGTTCGCGCCGCTGCCGGTACCCAAGGTCATGGAAATGCTGCTGGAGAACGAGTTGTTCGCTTTAAGCGTGCCGCCGCTGAAATTGAAAAACGCGGAGCCTGCTGCGGAACCTGGATACAGTTCCGAAAGCACCAGCATTCCCCCAAGCAGGTTGTACGTGCCTTGTTGTGTTGAAAGATACTCTCCGATGTAAAGCCCGGCGGCGACCGAGTTTGTGCCTCCCGACTGCGTAAATGCTCCTGAAAAGTTGGACGCACTGTTATCACCCTCCAGGTATTCGAACCCCACGTACTCGTTGCTCGCCGACAACTGGCTATTGCCGCTGAGATTGTAGCTGCCGGCGCCGAGGTTGCCGTAGCCGACATATAGGCTGCCGGTCACGTTAGTGCCCCCCGACTGCGTGAAGGTCCCGCCGCCGTAATAGCCGACGCACTCGGTGCCGGTTACCGACAGCAGGCCGTTGCCGCTCAGGATATACGTGCCGGCGAGATTCAGTCCGCCCATGGTGCTTTCGGAACCAGTGCCGCTGATGGAGTTGACTCCGCCGGATTGGGCGAAGCTGCCATTGCTCACCTGTTCGCCGCCGGCTACCAACAGGACGCCGCTGCCGCTAAGGTTGTATGTGCCGGTGCCTCCACTCGCACCGAGGACGATGTAGGCGCCGACTGCGTGAGTGCCCCCCGTCTGGTTGAACACCCCGACACCGGCGAATCCGATATCCGCCACGTAGTCCGATAGCAGGCCGCTCCCGCTCAGGCTGTACGAGCCACTGCTGCTCGCGGAGTAGCCGAGGTATAGTGTGGAAAACCTACTGGCGTTGGCGACAGAATTCGTTCCTCCCGATTGGGTGAAACTTCCGGTTCCGGAACCGCCCACGTACTCCCAGTACGCAGACAACATGCCGTTTCCGCTGAGAATGTAGGTTCCGTTGTCGCCAGTGAATTCGCCGAGATAGAGGCTCCCCCCGCCAGGCTATTGCTACCGGTCACCGTACCGACCGAGAAGACTCCTGCCGCTTGCGAAAACTGCCCGTTTCCTCCGCTGCCGATATAAGGCTCGTCGACTTGGAGCGAACCGCCGCTCATGCCGGATGTCGTGTTGTTGACCGTGAGAACTCTCCAGGCTGGCAACGCCCGTGCCGGATAGCGTAATCCCTCCGTTCATGTTGATGAACCCCGGGGAGCCTATGATAGTCCCCTGGCAATTGACCGGATCGTTGATCGTGCCGGTGCCCATTACTTGCTGCCCGGCGGCAACCGTGAGCGTGGTCCCGACGGTATGGACGATTGCAGTGCTGGAATAACTGGCGAAGAGGCTGGCCGGATTGAATCCCGGAGGCACGATCACCAGCGAAGCGCCGCTGACGGTCGCCGATATGGCCCCGCAGTTCTGCCAAGTGCCGCTGGAGAAATCGAGAATGCGGTTTACCACGCTCAGCGCGCCGGTGCCTCCTCCGCCGGCGAAGACGCCCTGGCTAGAAAGTCCGTCGTTGATTTGTAGCGTGCCCCCGCCAAACTCATACCGGCCATTAGAGCCAATCGATAGATAGCCCGCGGCGTTCACTCCGCCGGTCTGCTGGAAGAACCCGGAACTGCTCGAACTGGTGCCAAGGTACTCATAGCCAACCGCCAATTGGCCGTTCCCGGCAAGGCTATACGTCCCGCTACTGACAAACAGGCCGCCCAGCGAGTCAGTTCCCCCGGTTTGCGTAAAGCTGCCCGTACCGGAATTGCCCACATAAGCGATCTCTGCGGTCAACAGTCCGCTGCCGCTAAGGGTATAGGTGCCGCTCGCGCCAGGCCTGTAGCCCAAATAAAGCCAGGACGCGATGTTGTTCGTTCCCCCCGACTGCACAAAACTACCGGTGCCGAGGTAGCCCACGTATATGGGATCCGCTGCCGACAGGAGGCCGCTGCCGCCAAGGCTGTACGTTCCCCTGGCGCCGGCATTGTAGCCAACGTAGAGCGAGTTGCCGCTGATGTTGTTCGCTCCCCCCGTCTGCGTAAAGCTTCCCGTGCTGGAGAAGCCCACGTATTCAGGAGCCGCTGCCGACAGGAGGCCGCTGCCGCTGAGGATGTACGCGCCGCTGCCGCCGCTGAAGCCGAGATAGAGGGCGGGATAGATGGCCCCGTACTGCGCGAACGCGTTCGTTCCGCCGCTCAAGATGTAGGTCCCGCTTCCACCCGCGTAGTCGCCGATGGTGAGGGAATAGAGCGAATTTACGCCCCCGGTTTGCGTGAAGACACCCGTGCCGCCCAGCCCGACATACCCAGAATTAATTATCGACATCGCGCCGGGCCCGCTGAGTGCGTACGATCCGCTGCTGCCGACGGAGCCACCAAGATAAAGGTACGTGGCAGAGTTCGTGCCGCCCGACTGAATAAAGTTCCCCGTGCCGGAGCCGCCAACATTCTCTTCGAATACGGACAACAGGCTACTGCCGCTCAGGTTATACGTGCCGCTACTGCCGGCGTTGCCGCCGAGGGTAATGCCGCCCGGAGTGGCCGCAATGCCGGCGGTGTTCGTACCGCCCGATTGCGTAAAGCTGCCCGTGCCGGAGCAACCGACGCTCTCCGCGTAGGCGGACAACTTGCCGTTTCCGCTCAGACTATAGGTACCGCTGGCGCCGGTATTGTAGCCGAGATAGAGAAAGACGTTCCACAAACCGAGGCGATTGGTATTGAGGCCGCCCGCTTGGGCAAAGCTGCCTGTGCCGGAGTAGCCCACAAACTCCTGGGACGACATCAGCAGGCCGCTGCCGCTCAACGCATACGTGCCGTTGCCGCCGGAGGCGCTACCAAGGAAGAATTCGCCGGACGCGTTCGTGCCGCCCGATTGCACGAACGCACCTGGGCCCGACGACCCTATGTTCTGATAACCAAGCGTTTCGAGGTACCCGCTGGTCATTTGCACCGCACCGCTTCCCGCGCCGCTGCCCAACGACATCGTGCCACAGGTCTCAGACACCGTGACGTTGACGGTCCCGCCGTTCGCGACACAGGCAGTGTCGTTGCTGCTCGGTAGCGTACCGCCCCAATTCGACGCCACCGACCAGTCGCCCAACTGTTCCTGCCAGGAGTACGAGGCACCCCGCGCGACGGGAGAGGCCAGCAACGTGATTCCCGCAGCGACGATACCCAGCAGACCAGTCAGGCCCTTTTCGCTCCGCGTCGATGGCCAACCGGGCTGGATCACTGCCATCGTCTCCATTCTCAAGTTGTTTCGATTCGCCATGATTTGCTTCCCGCGATCCAAGTCGACGAAACCTACCAACACGCCACTAAACGCGCACGACCGCCCCAGCGGTCAGCAAACAGAAACGCGACGGCAAGAACACCCCGACCGCACGGGCACGAAGCTCGTCGATCGCGATACCGTCGTTTAGAGAGTCGCCCGCTGGGCTTCCAGGGCCAACCTGGTCATCCGAGCGGCGACAGCGCTGCCTCGTGAGAATCCCAGAACTGCGTGGGGGAAAGCCCCGCTGCATTCCCGTACTATAATACCCGCCTATAAGTAACACAAGCGGGTGAAAGGGACTGCGTGGAAATATCTCAGGTTATGGCATACCCCCCAAAAGACTGAAGGCATAAGCTGACACAAATACCTGCGGTCCTAGGTGATCCGCCGCGATCGATCAAGCTGCCCTTCGGGCCGCAATGGCCGCGAAACCTGGAATGTATCGGGTCACGACTTGGGCTGTTGCGAAACGCCGCACCGATGTGCCCTTCCAGTCGACGCCATCGTCACGATGGAAGGTTGTGTCGCCCGGCAACCACGCCGCGAATGAAATCGTTCACGTGTTCGGCATGGGTCAGGTTGATCAGGTGGCCGCCGTCGGGAATCACGCAATCGGCTGCAACCTGCGTTACCTGTATCATTCGATCCAGCTGTCCGTGGATTTGACGGATGGGCGTCTCGCCAGTCGATGTTGGCTGCCAGCCGAGAATAGCCCAGACACCCCAGGCTATCAATCTCGGATCGGAGTCACGGAACATCGTCGTGCACAGTCGCCCGAACTCAGGACGGAAATTGCGGAACGTCCGGACGCCCAGCGGAGCCAGCGGTTTGGCGAGCGTGACAGCCCACCCAGGTGACTTGCAGAGAATCGGCCGAAAGAAACGTACCGTATGGCAGATGGACTTCGGGGAGCGACAGCTACCAATCAAGATCACGGACTTCGGCTGCAAATGCTTGGCCATTTCCAACGCCACCATGCCGCCGAACGAGGAGCCTCCAAGCACAATGGGCTTCGAACGAGGTATCATTTCCGCAAGCCGCGCGGCATAGTGGGGCAGCGTTTCCTTGCGCAACGGCACGATCCACGGTGGTACCAATAAGTCTGGAAAAGCCGCCTGCTGCGGTTGCCATTGGCGACCATCGGCACCCAGCCCGGGTAGGAGCACGAGTTGGATACCATCCTCCATACTCTACAACGGCTCCCTCTTTTTCGCCTGATTCAACTCCGGCCCCACCTTTCGCCGCTTGTACGTCACGCTGTATTCGACATTCTGCTTCTTCCCCGGCGGCAAGTCCATGAAATACTTGACGTGCTGCTGGTCCACCCGCTCCATGCGGCCGGGCATGCCGTGCAGGTCCACGTAGGCCCCCGGCTCCTGGCTTTCCCAGTCCTTGGGCTTGCCGTTTGGCCCCCAGAGGATCACGTTGGCGTCGAACTGCCGCTCGACCTCCGTCTTGGCCACAACCGGCTTGCCGGAAACCAGCTCTTCCTCGTAGAAGAACGTCTCGTCGTAGTCCACCAGGTCGTAGTAGAGCACGAACTGGTCATCGATCCGCCGCTTGTATTGCCGGACGACGACGTTGGCGATCTTCTGGTCTTTCAAGCGGCGGTGGATCGTGATGTCCTTGTCGGGCCCGACGTTGACTTCTACGCGGTCGCCGATGGGCACGTACTTGGTCTCCGTGCCGCCCACGTAAGCCAGATCCTTGCTCTTGTACTCGGAGAAGAGCCTGACGGTGCCGTTGGGCAACGGCGACAGGCCCAGGTTCTCCATGGCCGAGAGCTTCTTCTCTTTACCTTTGTTTGGGCCTTTGTCGTCGAGGAGCTTGACGTTCTTGAAGCGGTAGAACTTGGTGAAGCCCTGGTCGCCAGTGCGGTCGGTGAGCTTGTAGAAACACTCCAGCGGCACGTCGGCCACCTTCAGGGCCACCAATCGCTTGGGCTCCTTGTCCTTGATGTCCTCGCGGCCTTCGATGGTGAAGAGGAAATACTCGGAGAGACCCTGCTTGACGACATCTTTGCTCTTTTCAGCCGCTGCCTCCTCCGCCACACGATGGCGGCCTTCTAGCATCAGTGAATCGAATCTCGTCATGAGTTCCTCGATGTCCTTCTTCGGCGCGTCGGTCGTCGTTGTGTCTCTTCCCGGAAACCGTGCTGGCGGCCTCCTCGCCAGATCGGCGATCTTCTCCACGAGATTGATCTCGCCCACCACAAGCCGCGTCTGGGCGTTGTCGTAGACTTCGCCGGAGTTGTTGGTCACCCGTACATAGCCGGTCACGTTGAGCTTCGTTTCGTCCGCGTTGGCGATGCCGACGTAGTCAGCACTCCAGGTGAGGCCCGAAGTAAAATACCGGATCTCGACGGGGATCTTGCCCGCCATCTTGCTCGTGATGTTCCACTGCAGTGCGTCGTTGCGGCCGGCGGGAAAAGTTGTGTCCACCAGATCGACCTTATCCTGGTGATCGAGAATCCTGAACTCGATGCTAGTCGGATCAATGAGCGTGTTGGCCCAGGAGAACTGGATGCGGTTCACGCCTTGCTTTACGGTGAGCAGGCGGTGCTCGCGGACCATGGTGATGTCTTCCGAGTTGTAGATCGTGAGCTGCGTGCCCTCACGGGTCGGCAGCGTTACCAAGTCCACGGCGGCCCGGGCGTAGCCGACCAACACTGACGCCAGAATCGCCATCAGCACGGACGCCTGTTTTGTCATCGAACAACCTCTCGTCTTGTTATCTCCATTGTACTTCACGGCGAGCAAGATCGCCTGGGTTAGACTGTCGGCGGGCCGGAAAGGTTCCATGGCCTGGTAGCCCGAGCCCTGCCTTCGCGCCACGGAGACCGGAATTCCCCAAGCCCTGCAGAACCGCTCCGGAAGGGCAAGTCAACGGGAGGCCTTCCTGGCCACCCTCGCGTCCGCGAGGTCGCTGGCATAGCCAAGGAAAAAATCGCGTGCTTGCGCGACGAACGGTTCGCACGATGAAGCCCCTTAAGCGGAATTGAGGTTGAACGTGAGAACTTTCTGTCCGCTGCTGGCGTTCCTCCTCTGCGGCCTTTCTCTAGGGGCCAAACCGCAGCCTGCTTCCACCCCGCCGGGCAAAGAACCGATTTGCGAGGGGAGAACGCCGACCCAGTGGATTGCCCTGATGAAGGAACCCAATCACTCGGGCCGCGGTGAGTAAAATGGGACGATCATATTAACACTCTTGAAGAATAGGACAGCGGTTGCAAGATTGAAGATGAGCGTGAGAAGGGTGCCGAGTGTGCGCCCACAGCCAGTCGGACGTGAACGGAACGTCAACGTCGCCGCTACTCCTTGGCTGAGGAAGAACAGGGCTTGCCAACCTTGGAACAGGCCGGTAGCGATGCCGAAGACATATTCATGGACGACGGCAGACACGGCGAAAGTGACGAGGATCGCGCGAATTGGGTGGTGCAGGCCGCCGGACGGACGGAAGGCATATTCCTGGAGAAATTGCTGAGCGGGCCGGTTCCAGCGCCGCCAAAACTCGGCGGGGGTCGGGGCTGCGGCGGGAGACGCCATAAAGTCGAGAGCAACGCCACCCAGCAAGCGGTACGCGATCGCTCCAAGTTCAGTGAGCGAGACGACTGTTGAGAATGTGACAGCCACCTTCACGCCATGCTCCAGCGCGAAGGGGCAGGTCGCCCAGTCGTAGACGAAAACAAGGACGAGTATCGAAACGCTGCCTGCCGCCAAAACGATTACCCGTGGGAGCCTGTTCCAGTCGCGGCGTCGCGGCTCGGGTGGCGGGACTTCCCTCGCGACGAGCCAAAACCCGTTTGGTAGCCAAGTCATGTAGGACCGCAGTCCTTTCTGACAGTGCAAATCGGCTGCGCGGAACGCATCGTAAAGTTTCGCCAGAAGCGCGATCGCCACCAGCGCACCAGCCATCCGCTGCACCGAAGAGGTCACCGGAATCAGGCAGGGCGAGAGGGCAACGATTGCCGAACAAACGAGCCATGCCAAACAACGTGCGACCTTGGGCAAACGAAGCGCAGAAAAGAAGGAGAGCGCGGTGACATAGGCGACAATAACCGAAGTGACTATGTCCATGAGCATTCATGCGGATCGGCTTAGATTGCCAACGGCACTCTGCCGCCAATCATCGCCAGCCCCTCGTCAACACCGAGCCGCCAGGCTGTTCCCGTTGGCGTCCCGAAACTGCCGTCCCGATGCCACAATTCTACCATTTCCCACGTCAGTGGAGCGGACTCGCAACGTTGCCCGGCGGCGGAGTTGGAACTGCGATAGGCGATGGCGATTCTTTGACGGTTACCGATACCCTGCCGTGGGCTCAGACGGCGGCAAGTCGGGCCGCACCGTCGCCTGCCTGACGAACGTGACCTTCAGACTCGGCAACAGCAGGAAATGAGCCCGCGGCTGGTGCTGGAAGTGCAGGGAGCCATGGCCCCCACCGTCTGCCAGGGGGCAGATCTGCCCGTAGCCCGCCCGGGCGAGCGCCCGTACTCGGTGGCTAGCATGATATGCCTGTGGTTCGCTGACATCCCAGGATGGGCCGCGGTGGCCGCTGCGAGAGGTGCCCTCATGGGATCAGTTCCGGGCCGCCGCCCTCCCGAATAAGGCGCCGAGCCGACCAGCCGGACGTTCCTGGCGGCATAGTCTCCAGCCTTCCGACAACGCGGCCTGTGGCGGCCAAGTAGCCGCGGGCTGGGTGGGGTCGGGGAACTCCGTAAAGTGCGTTGATGGTTTCCTTGTTCGGCGTCCGTCTCACGACACTCCCTGCGGTTGGCAGATTGTGGGATGCGCGTTCGGCCAACTAAAATGGCGGCTAGCCCGAGATCATGCGACCTGCCAATCGGCGGACGAGACATGATCTCGGCTTCCAGCCGGGCGCGCCGACGTCGAACCGGGCACGGGCGTCGATCAAGGACTGACTTAGAAACAGGAGAGGACCGAACGATGAGAGCAGACATATTGATGCGGGCGTGCAGAGTGATAGTGTGCCTGGCCCTCGCGGCGTTCATTACCCCTTCGGCGCGTGCGGACGTGCGCATGCCGAAGATCTTCGGCGATCACATGCTGCTGCAGCGCGAGCAGTCGATTCCCGTCTGGGGCTGGGCGGCCGCCGGCGAAGCCGTTGCGGTCAAGCTGAACGGTACCGAAGTGGACGCGGTCACCGGCAAGAACGGTAAGTGGAAGGTCACGCTGCCTGCGCAGAAGGCCGGCGGACCGTTCCCAATGACCATCACCGGCAAGAACATCGTGACGTTCAAGGACGTGCTCATCGGCGAGGTCTGGTTCTGCTCCGGGCAATCCAACATGGATATGCGGGTCGCGCCGCCGAAGAATCCCGAGCAGGGCATCCGCGATCATGAGAAAATCCTTGCAGCCGCGAACAACCTGAAGGTGCGGCTGTTCCACGTCGACTACAATTGGCAGCGTGCCCCGATTGACGACGTGAAAGGCCGGTGGCTCCTCTGCGAGCCGAAGAACGTCGCCGACTATTCGGCGGTCGCGTATCTCTTCGCCGCCGAGCTTCAGAAGGAACTCGACGTGCCGGTCGCCGTCATCACCGCCGCAATCGGCGGCATGCCCATCAATCAGTTCAGCCCGTCGCCGGATCCGGCCTTCTGGTACAACGGCATGATCGCGCCGGTCATCCCTTATGCGATCCGCGGTGCGCTTTGGTATCAGGGGGAATCCGACATGAACATCGGGATGGAATACTGCCGTCGCCAGAAGCGGTTGATCGAGGGCTGTGCGCTGCTTGGGGCCAGGGGCCGTTTCCCTTCTACTACGTCCAGATCGCGCCATTCGCATACAGCAAGGGCGGCTGGCCGGTGAAGAACCCGCCGCCGGAAATCCTGCCGCTCCTGTGGGAGGCACAGACCGCGTCGCTCGCCGTTCCGAACACCGGCATGGTCGTTATCACCGACGCCGGCGACCCGAAGGATATTCACCCGAAAAACAAGAAGCCGGTCGCCGTCCGGCTGGTGCGACTTGCCCTCGCGAACACGTATGGCCAGAAGGGGATCATCTACAGCGGCCCGCTCTTTCTCCGCTCCTGCATCGAGCGCGACCACATCCGCATCCACTTCAGCCACGTTGGCGGCGGGTTGACCTCGCGGGATGGCAAGCCGCTCGACTGGTTCACCATCGCCGGCAAGGACAGGAAGTTTGTACCTGCCGAAGCGTCGGTCGACGGCAACTCGATCATCGTGCGGAGCAAGGGAGTCCCCGAGCCCGCCGCCGTTCGCTTCGGCTGGATCGAGACCGCTCAACCCAATTTGATGAACAAGGAAGGTCTGCCCGCCTCGCCGTTTCGCACGGACGACTGGGCGTTAGAAACCGCACGAAAATAGGGAAGGGAGAATTCGTCCGGCCACGTGGTCGCCTGCGGGCCGCCCTGTCGCGTCCAGTCGTCCAGGTCGGCCTTGGGGAGCCAAGGCAGGGCTGTCGGGCTGCTGTGGGCCAACTCGGCGGCCTGTGGGCGGCAACGTGGCCATGAAGCAGCAGGCAGCCGGCCGGAAAAAACATAAAGCAGGGCGACAGGTTTCTAGATTCAGCCGCCGGCTTGGGCTTTGGCGTACCAGTCGTCGAACATCATTCGCTGCCGGGTCAGGGCGGCCACGCGGTCGGCGGGCGGTTTCTTGCCGCCGGCCTCGAGGAGCCACCAGCCGTTGTAGCCAGACTCGACGAACATTTCCAGTAGCTTCTGGAAGGGATAGTCGGCGCTGTCGAGCTGGCGAACGTGCGTGGTGTAGCCCAGCCGGCTTCGGACCAAGTCGAAATTGTGCTGCAGACCACCATCCTGCAAATCGCTGACGTTTGAGTTCCAGCACAATGCGACGTTGGGGTGGTTGGCCACGTCGATGATCTGCTTGATGACGGGGATGTGGGCGCAGCCGCCGTGGATCTCGAGACGGATCTGCTGGCCATAGCCAGCTCCAAAGGCCCCGACCACGTTCAAGGCTTTGCCGATTTGCTCGCACGTCTTTTCGACCGGCACGCCCTTGGGCAGGGCGTTGGGCCGCACCTTGACGCCGCTGCCTCCCAAGTCATGGCTGAGCTTAACAAAAGCCTTGGTCCGTTCGATGGATTCGGCGAGCTTCTTGGGATCAGGGTCGTGATAATCCTGGGTGCTGCCCATGCCGATGAAAGCCACCGGGCTATCGACGAATCGCTTCTTGACATCCGCCCGCTCTTGGGGCGACAGGCTCGGCTCGACGCCGTGCTTGTGGCCGGTACGGAGTTCAACGCCCAGCATTTTGGCCTTGGCAAGATAATCCAGCAGCGTGGGCAGATCGAGATCCTGGCCCCAGGTGTAGGTGACCAGGCCGAACTTGATGCTGGCCTTGGTCGGGGCGGCCGCCAGGGAAGAGACCGGGAAACGGCCGGCCAGGGCGGCGGCACCCAGCGCCAGCGAACCTTTCAAAAAATCGCGACGCGATGCGGATGACATAGCAGTGGTCCTTAGATAGCTGAACCGGTATTTCCCATTCGTGCTCCGTGCGGCTACGCCCCGCGCGTCACCAGTCTCACCATATTAATAGAGCGGCTCGCCACTTTCCACCGCATGTAATAATCGGTCAGCGCCGGCCTGCAGTCGGAGGGCTTTACGGCCCGAACCTCCTGGCCACCGCGGAGAGACGGGTTGAAGACCATCAGCCCCACGGTGACCGCAAGGCCGGCTGCGATCGAGCGGCAGTGTGGGAACAAGCATCGGTACAGCTTCATGGACAGGGGCTCCTATTCGGCAAAAGTCCTGCCAGCCGCCGGTCGCAGCTGTCCGGCGTTCACTGTTTCGTCATTGGGGTACCATGAAGAATGTAGCGGGAGGAGTTTCCGGCTGCGGGCGTGATTCAACGTCTCCCGCCGCCCCAGCCGAACCTCGCGATGAAGGGCCGCAGCCCCGAGGCACTCTTGCGTCAGGTCGAACGATGGCGCCATGAGCGGGCCCACGAGCGAGTCGATCTCAAAGCCCAGTGACCGCTTTCCGGCATCAATGGTTTCGACTGGATTGAAGGCCGGGACGGATCCCACAGCCTTCGTCGCTGGACCATTCGGGAGCTTTTGACCAGCCGCGCCCTTGTGGCCGAAGGCCGGGCCATGCAACATTGCGTTGCCACGTATGTCCGATCTTGTGGTCGCCGCGTAATTTGCGTGAGGCACCCCGGTACGAAGAGTCTGAACGGTTCGCATGCCGAGTCGATTTCCCGCTTCAATCTCGGAATCCGAATTGTCTCCGACCACGAGGTGCCCAAACAATCCATCAACCGGCCAATTCCCTTGGTTGTTACCCCGCCTGTCCGATGAGCGATTCCTTCTCCAACCTCGACATGGCCTTGATCTTCGCTTCTCGTTTCAGGGCAAGGCTTTGACTGGCTTGCGGCTCCTGGTATACCAGCACGACGGGTAGACGCCTACGAGTGTAGCGAGAGGCGGTCCCGGCATTGTGTTGCTCGCAACGACGGGTAATGTCCTTCGTGATCCCCGTGTACAACGATCCATCGCCGCACCGCAGGAGATAAACGAACCACTCGCCGCCCGACTTTTTCGCCAAGTTCTCTTGGTTGCGTTGCATCAATGGTTGTGCAACCAATACGAGTAATCGGCCAGCAGCCGCTGGGTTTGTCCTGGCCTTATCACTTCGATCTGGTCAAGCGGGAGACAGTATTCGTCATCTGGCTTTTCCTCTTGCCGATCCAAAAGCCTAAGGATACTCCCCAGGAACCCAAGCAGAACACCCCGATTTTTCGACCGTGTTTGGACTACGCTGACGGGCTTCTGGGAATCGGCATCATGCCGAACTTCGCAGAGCAGGCCATAGCCGTCCTTGGGATCGTAGTCGTCCAGAGCCACCAGTCCCGCCACGTTGACCGTACATTTCCGGCTTTGGAACGGCCCGGTTTCTTTCCAGTAGTTCGCCCGAAATGGGAACGTCAGGTGGGCCGCGAGGAACTCGTGGTACTTACAGAGTTTTTTCCCATCGACCTCGGGCAACGGATCGTCGCTGGTCAGGTCGAAGATCGCCCGAATTCGATCATCCTCGTTCCCCTTGTCCAACGGGCGGGTCACGATCTGGGTGGGCTGTTCCATCGGCACCGGCTGGCCATCGTCAGTTTCCAGGTCTTCCTGACCAAGCCAGCTATTGGTTTTTTCCAAGCCATCCCGGTCGCACCGCTTGCGAAAGACTGGGTGCATGTGGTCGAGCGTGTACTTGTCCCACTCTACGAGGAAAAGCGGCACTCGGCCATCCTGATCGACTTCGGTGATGATTCCCGCCCAACCGCCGAGTGGGATATCGGGGAAGTCGGGGTCGGGGACGCCGAACCTCACTCGCACTCGGTCGCCCACCGAGAACTTGGGCGGTATCGGCGGTTTTCTGGGCTTTGGCGACTTCCGTTTCTTCTTCGTTGCCATCGTGTTCCTCCATGTCCTTGGTGGCAAGCCATATTTTGCCTCATGGACGCTGGCAGGGGCAAGAGTAATTTTCGCCGAAAGGTAGGCGAACCGCCTAAAAGAACTCCCGAAAGCATGAGTCCGAGGGAGATTGGACACGCACTTATCCGGGAGCGATTGAGACGCTTGGGGGTGGTTCGGCGGCCACCCGTCGTATGCGGGGTACTTACGAGGCGGAAGGGTAGGCCAATTCGTGTCCTGGGTCAAGCCTGGAGGTTGTCGAAGGGCGGAGCAGTGAACTGCCGAAGCCCCTCGGTATCGTCGCGGACCATGTCCACGATTATGGCCAGGGCCTCCCGGAAAAGCCGGCCCTCGGCGCCCTGGAGAATCCGCTTGCCGTCCGGCGTCCACCACATGTCGGGTGATTCCCTGTCTTGAATCGGTTTGGGCTTTCCGCCGAGGATCGGGCCGCCGCCCCGTTGTCTTGCCCCAGTCTCGAATTGTTACCAGAAATTCACTTCACTCCGGCTGTGTACTCGTCCAGCAATCGGCGGAAGATGCGGTACTCGTCAATGGACACACCCGGCGGCGTCTGGTGGTCGACACTGGGAATGAATCCGCCGCTGGCCATGAGCGGGCGTAATCGCACGAATTCGCGGCGCATCGCCTCCTCGCCTTTGTTCATGGTCATCTTGTCGAAGTGCCCCACCATGCAGAGGTTCGGGAATTGCTCCCTTAGAGCCATCCCGTCGACACCCGCTTGGCGTTCCAACGGCAACACGCCTTGGATTCCCTCGCGCAACAGCCACGGTACCATGCGAGTCACGTCGCCATCCGTGTCGACCAGGATCACGGCACCCATTTCCTGGAGCCGGGGCACGAGGCGGCGGTAGTAGGGCGCGATGAATTCATCGAAATGCCGCTCGGAGATCATCGGCCCGTTGTTGTAGGAAACGTCCTCGGCGATCGTGGCGAAGGTGGGGACGCAGACATGCTCGACCTGGTCGAGGATCTTCAGGTTGAATTCGGTCAGGTCCTCGTTGATCCTGTGGATCAACTCCGGCTCATCGTAGAAGGCGAGGCTGACCTTCGTGAAGCCCATCAGGGTCCGTGGAAACCAAAAATACCCTTCCAAGGTGATCCACACTACCGCCTCGCCCTCGGCCTGCCGCGCCGCCCAGGGACGCATCGACTCGATCGCTTGCGCATGGTGCGGAAACAGCCGCGGACGGACCATCAGGTAGTCGTCCATGTTTGAGACGATCCCTTCGACGTGATGCTGCAAGGCTTCGATCGTCGCGTCGGTCGTGGAGAACCAAAACTGCTGGTAAGGATCGAGACCGAAGTATTGAGCGATGTCGAAGACTTGGTTGAGCCGGCACGGCAGGCCCTCGCTCTTCCATCGCGCGATCGTCTGGTCCCACCACATTGCCCATTCCCAACGTGGCAGCCGATCTACCCCCTGAAAGTTCATTACCGCTCGGAATCGTTCAACGTGGTTCATAGAATCCTCGACGGTGCTTGGGACCCGTGACATGCAGCGGGACTAATCTGCCACCGGCTCGGCCATTCAGCCGCCCGCTACCGCGACCTTTCCTTCATATTCGCCCGGCGCAAGTGTCAGCACCGCACAGCGGCCTTGCTGCTTCGCGGCGGCCCGGATCGCCGAACACCTCAACGTCGAGGCCTTGCCGCCGGGGATGCGAAGCGCGGCAAAGACGTCCCGCGGCACTTCCACGTGAAACGACAGTTCGCCGCCCTGCACCCGCCATGAAACGCGCACCGGGCCGAATTCCGTGACAACCACGCCGCGGGCAAAAGTCAGATCGGCCAACCGCGGCTCGATCAGCAGGTGCTTCTTCCAGACCGGGCCGTCCACGCGGACGCCCAGCACATAGGAACTGAGGAACCAGGCCGGGACCGAACCGTAATTGTGGCAAGATTCGGGGCCGGTAAACGTCTCCCAAAGCGTGCCGGTGTCGTCGCTCTGGCGAACCATCTGCCCCCAGCGACGGCGCATCTCGCTGACTGCTTCCCGATCCATCGCCGCCGAGTCCATCCGGTAAAGTTCCTCAAAGACCCAATAGTATGTCACCGGCATGTTGATCCCCGCCCGGTCGGCGACCATCCTCTCGAAGTCCCGGTTCTCGCAACAGTGGAAGCTGCCGGGCCGCTGGTAGTGGGCGAGGAACCATTTCCGCGTACTCTCGCGGCGGTCGTCTGGCACGATGCCCCGGTCCAACGCCAAGAGTGCCGCGTGGGCCGTGGGCCCCAGCAACTTCTCGTTGACGAAGGCCGAGTTGTAGGTCTCCTCGGCCGCGTTCCACAGGTGCCGGTTCATCGATTTGGCCAGTTCCGCGGCGGCCCGGGCGTAAACGTCGGCCTCCGTCTTGCGGTCGAGATACCCGGCCAGGGTCGCCGAGTCTCGCAGGGCCCGGGCGACGAACGCGTTCAGCGCGGTCCCTTCGCACGTGATATAGGCCAGGGGATCGTCGAACGACGTATATTCCCGGGCGAGGACCAGGCCCCGGGGCGTGCGGTGATCGAGGAACCAGCGCATTTGCTTCGCGAGCACCGGCCACATCTCGGCGAGAAAGGTCCGATCGCCCGTCGCCTCGTAGTACCACCTTAAGGATTCGACCCATTGGCACGAGTAGTCTTCGATCACGTAGTGGCAGTCTTCCGCGCCGCGATCGGTCGGAAAGGTCGCCAGGATCCGCCCGTCGTCGAGCTGCGTCAGCGCGGCATGCCGCAGCAGGTTCTTCAGCAGCCGCGAGTCGCTGTACGCAAGCTTGCCGCCGACGCCCGGGCCGGCCAGGGCGACGCGGGTGGTGATGAAGTTCGGCTCGGCAGGGTCTTGCAGCCATTCGTTGCGCTCGCGCGCGTCCGAGCCGTAGCCATCGTCGCTGACGACTTCGACCGTCCGCACGGCCCTCTCCCAGAGACGATTGAGCAGATCGTCATTGCACTGGAAGTTCCCCACGCGCTCGAAGGGGTAAAGGCGGTCGACCATCTTCAGGCCGTGAATAGTCATGCGGCCCGAGACGCATTTGACCGTCATGTAGCGGCTGCACCACTGATCGGCCGACATGAAACGCTGGCGCCCGCTGCGGGCCGTGTAGGTCGTCCCGACGCCATACCTTTCCTGCGGCTGGCCCTGCAAATAGCGCAGGGCATATTGGATTTGCAGCACGCTGCCTTCCTCGGCCTTGAGGTCCACGACGGCGTAGGCCATCGCCATGCGGCCGAAATCGACGACAAACTCGGTGCCGGCCGGCAGATTGATCGGCGTCGCGCTTGGCAACGCCCGGCCGGAAGGCAGTAGCTTCATGCCCGTCAGCTCCGTTTCGCGAGGCAGGGGAATTTCACGCGGCTGCAACGGCCCCCACGTGCCGCCGTCGACCCCGATGGCGGCTTCCCAGCGCGAGTCGTCGAAGCGGGTCTGCTGCCACTCGCCCGGGCTCTTGCGAGCGTCGATGACGTCGGGGATCGAACTCCACGCGCTAGGCGAAGGCAGGTACTCGGTCTTCGCGCTGGTGCGCCAGGAACTGTCGGTTCGCAAGACTTCCCGCCCAGCAACTTCGAGCCGCGCCGCCAGGCCAGGGGCGTGTCGCATGGTCCGCCCGTTGATGGCCGGGTAGTTGTGCACCAGCACCACCAGTGAGTTCAATCCCTTCTTCAGTCGCGGCAGCGCGACGGTGTCGAACTCGGGCCGCTTGGGATTGAAACGGCATGGGCCGCGGAGCACGTAGTCGCCGTTCACCCACAGCATGTAGCGCGAATCGGCGAAAATCTGCAACGTCGCCGGCAGCGCATCTTTCAGCTCGAACGTCTTGCGAAACGCCACGTAGGCCTGAGTGCCGGCCGGCGCCGACGGCGACCAGGTCATCGCCGCCTGCAAGTCGGAAGTCGCGCGGGGCAGATCGGTATTCTCTCTCGCGCCGCCGGGCAGCGGCCGGAACGAAACGGCGCGGAGGTTGGCCGGTCTCCAGGTTTGCGGGTCGGCGGGACGGATACGAACGGTTTGCGTGCCCGGCCGCTTTATGCGGAGCACGCCGAAGTCGATCGCGACGTAGCGATCGTGCGATCCGGTGTTAGGCACGCCAGCCTGGAGAATGGCTCCATCGGCCTCGAGTCGAAGAGCAACTCCGGAATAAGGACATGCGGCCTGCGAAAAAACCTGGAACTCGCCTGCCTTGGCAAAGTCCACGCTCCACACGACGAAATCCGAGCCACTGCCCCAGTAGCCGAAGTTCATCGGACCGCCGCGCGACTCGGGCTTGACGCCGCCCTGGGGCTCGGCCGCCTCGGGATCGAGAGTCAGGGAGCCGTCGGCAGCGGGCTTGATGGCACGGGCCTTGGGCGAGACGGCCTTGAGGCTGCGCCCCGACAATCTTCAAACCGTAGGCGAACTCGCAGGGCCGCTGCTTTTGCAGGCAGACGACCAGCTCTTCTTCGGTCTGCCGCCAGTCGAGTTTCACCGGGCAGCCCAACAACTTGACTTCCTCGATCTTGCCGGCCCCTTCGGCCAGAGAGTGGATCATTACCTTACCGCCGGCGGGCCAAGCCATCAGCCAGGCGTAAACCGCGCCGTTCTTCGCGGTGAAACGGATGTCCTGTCCCGTGTAAGGCGTTCGGGCGTGGCTCTCGTTGAGATTACCGCCGGCCATAGCGACCTTCCCCTCGCCCCAGACATCCCAGGCACTGGAACCGTGGATCCCTTCGCTGTTGACGTTCATCCAGTCGCCCATATCTTGCAGGGTCTTCAGGCCGCCGGGATCGAGTTCGCCCGCCGGGGTGAGCGGAATGTTGATGGCGTAGTTACCGTCGCGGGAAATCGCTTCGAGCATCTGGTGGATAACCATGCCGCTATCATAGAACGTCCCCTTGAGATAGAACCACTCGCCCAGGCCGTTCTCGGTTTGCCAGGTGCAATCACGCTTGATGTCCCCTGGCACCTGCGACTCGCAGTTGACAGCCACCGCCCGGGGGTCTTCGTTCCCCTTGGTGAAGGCCATGGCTTCCAGGCGGCCGCCGTTCTTCGCAATGCTCTTGTTGTAGAGGTGGGCGATGACTCGCGGCGTGGCGTCGGCCCGCAGGCCGCGGCCGGTGCCGTGGCCGCAGAAGGGATAGCTGCCCCCGCCGTCGAAGTAGATGAAGTCAGGTGAGAACTGGTCAATGGCGTCGATCACCCGGCGGGTCCACTTCGTGGCGTACCAGACGGCGAAGTCGCGATGCTTCCGCAGGTCGCCGTCGGGAACGCCGTGCGAGAGCGGGTCGCGCATGCGGAATTCGTTCGGATCGCCCTGGAAGCCCGGCGGGAAGGCCACGTCATCTTTGAGATCGATTCCGTAGAGGTCCTTGAGGTCGAGGCCGATCTTCTTCCACCAGGTGTCCTTGCCGTCGTAATTCTGCGCCCGTCGTAAGGAACGCCCTTCCGCGGGCCTTCCAGGTCGGCCAGAAACGCCGGCTGGTACCACCATAGCGAGTAGTCACCGTGAAACGCGATGCCAAAGCGGATGCCTTCGCGGTCGGCGGCCTTCTTCCAACCGGCGACGATGTCGCGCTGCGGGCCGATCTTCACCGCGTTCCAGGGCTGGTACTTCGAGTTCCAAAGATCAAAATTGTCGTGATGCATGCCTTGGGCGATCACGTACCTGGCCCCGGCCCGCTTGTAGAGCGCCATGAGCTTGTCGGGATCCCACTTCTCGGCCTTCCAGCGCGGCAGCATGTCCTTGTAGCCGAACTCGCTCGGATGGCCGACGCGCTCGAGGTGGTGCGGATAGACGCGGGTGTAGCCGCCCCAGGCATGTTCTGGCATGTAGATCCACTTGGCATACCAATCGCCGTCCTCGCCGACCGACTGCGGTCCCCAGTGCAGCCACATGCCAATCTTGGCTTCCCGCCACCACTTGGGCTGGCGGAAATGCTCGCCAAGGGATTTCCAGGTCGGCTCGCAGGGGCCCTGGGCGATCGGCACCTGGATGACTTCAGTCGCTACCGCCGAGACTGTCGAAATCGACAAGGCGAGGCCGATACTCACGCAAGACAGTGCGAGAGATGATGCGATTTCAAGGACTCTGGCTCTCTTCAACGCTGTTTCTCCTTCGGTGACGGGGCGCGCGGGCAGCCGACTTCGCAGTGTAGCTAACTAATATGTATGATTCCGGGTCAGTTTGCAAACTCGGCGGACAACTGCTGGCGGTTTGCAACTGGAACGAGTATCGTATTATCGCCATGGGCGATGAGATCACGCTTTGGATCACCGGAGTCTTGATGTCGCAAACGGTCGAGCGGGAGCAGGGCAAGGCCGCTCGCGAGGGCATCATCGCCCTGCAATTCCTGGGGCTGCTTACCGCCGCATGTAGTGATCCAGCGGGTGATTGCCCACGAGTTTCCACTCGCCGGTCTTCGTTTTTCGCCGGGCGCCGGGGCCAGGGTCTTCGCCGGTCTTGGCCGGCTGCGGGACAAACTCGGCCAAATAAGTCACCGCCGGCCGCCCCACTGCGTCCGAGTTGGATTCATGCAGGAACCGGATGCACTACATCGCATTCAGAGCAGACTGACTCGCGAGCGAGCCAGTCATGTGCAATATCCCTCATCAAGAGGGCGCAGTCGAACTCCACCGATCCTGGCGGAAAAACGTCATGGTTCTCGAAGAAGCTCGATTCAACGCTGGAGATTCTCAGCGGCTTGACATGCCAGGTTGTGCACTGGAGTTCAATCCCGTCGAAAGTGCCTGGCTTCCTGGCTGGCGAATAGCCCCGGGAACCACGCTTGAAGAACTCTGAAGCCGCATCCGGCGAAGGGAAGATGGAGGTATCCGGCAACGCGGTCGCTGACTGCCCCTCGACAACCAAGTGCGTTTCCCCATCGTCGCTGTCCATGATAACGGAGTAGCGGTCGTTTTGTTCCTTAACGTCAAAGCGAGCATGATGATGAACACCGGGGAAGAGCCTTCCACCGGCAGCCGAGTTCAGCCGCGATGACGTGTCGCGCCGCAGGACGTAAACGCCTTCCTGGGTCCGCCCACCGGACTCCCACTGAACCGCGATGCGGTGGGCGGCGTTTTCGGAAGAAATCCCCACAAAGGCTGGGAGAACGCGGGGACGAATGTGCTTGAGGCGGATCAGGCAGATACCCGCCATGCCGACGCCGCTAGTTAATTTCGGACGAAATGGCTCGGGCAGAACCCGCCGGAGAGCATCCGGGTCTACCTGGTAATTCACGAGGATCCGCCGCTCGATTATTCCTCGGATGGCTGGAATCTTCATCGTCACGTCTGTGGTTTTGACGGGAGCACTGCTTTCCGTAGGCAATTATTTCGCCCATCCGGCGAAAGTCCAGGACCAATTCGGTCTTTCCGGGATATGGAGCAGCCCCTTGCATGCGGATGGGATCGACGTAACATGACTTCAGAGGAATCAGGCATTACCGCAATTCAAGGATCACGCTCGGTTCGAGGTGCAACATGGGGGATGGCAAGAAAGTAGTTGTCCCAGGCGGGTCTGGGTTTCTCGGAAGAATCCTTGCACCGTGGTTGGCGAAACGCGGGTGGACGGTGGTCGTTCTGTCGCGCGGGGCTCGGTTCCCGTCAACGGCGTTCGCTCCGTGAAGTGGGATGGTCAATCCCTTGGCGACTGGGCTGGGGAGTTGGAACATGCTGCCGCCGTTGTGAATCTCGCCGGGCGTTCGGTCAACTGCCGTTACCACCGGCGGAACCGGGAGGAGATTCTCCGCTCTCGCGTGGCGTCCACGCGAGTCCTTGGCGAAGCAATCGCGAGATGTGCATCCCCACCCCCCGTTTGGCTCAACTCGAGTACCGCGACCATCTACAAGCACACGCTGGATCATCCTATGGACGAGGCGGCCGGCCAGATCGGAGCGACACCCGAAGCCAAGGATGCGTTCTCGATCGAGGTGGCGACGGCCTGGGAACGAGCCATGGACGAAGCTCCCACGCATTGCACTCGCAAGGTGGCGATGCGAGCGGCGATGGTGCTTGCGCCAGCTAAAGGCGGTGTTTTCGACGTCCTCCATCGATTAGTGCGGTTGCGGTTGGGAGGAGCGATGGGAAATGGCCGACAATTCGTCTCCTGGATTCACGGCGAGGACTTCTGTTGCGCCGTGGAGTGGCTCATTGAACACGACGTCAGCGGCTGCGTCAACCTTGCCGCGCCCAATCCGGTCACTAACCGAGAAATGATGCGGGTACTGCGGCATTTGTGCGGTATTCACATCGGGCTGCCCGCCACACGTTGGATGCTGGAAGTGGGCGCAATTCTGCTGCGCACCGAGACGGAATTGATCATCAAGAGTCGGCGGGTTGTTCCCGGCCGCCTCCTTGCGGCAGGGTTCCAGTTTCAGTTTCCCGAAATCGAGCGGGCTTTTGCCGATGTCCTATCGCAGCAACATTGACCGCATGAATAGTCGCGCCGGACAAGCAATGCTGACGCAGCTATGCGAGCCCATTCTTCGCTCTTGGCTCGGTTGCGGGCCATTGCTAGTCCTGCCCGCAGCGGTATTCCTGCTCACTCCAGCCACATGGCCCCGATGGACGTTCATGTGGTTGCTGGCGATGTCGATCTACGTGGGTTGCAAGTGGCTGACATGGCGCCGTGCATCCGTCAACGGCGCGCCGATTTGGCGTCAGGCGGGGTACCTGCTGTTGTGGCCGGGCATGGATGCTGCGGCATTCCTGCTGCCGTCCTCGTCCGCTGCACGGCCTGCTGCGACCGAATGGCTTTTCGCTTTGGGCAAGACGTTGCTGGGCGTGCTGGTTTTCTTTCGCTTGGCACGCTGGCTGCCTTACGAATCTGCCTACCTCACCGGCTGGGTTGGCATGATCGGTGTAAGCCTCATGCTCCATTTTGGGTCTTTCCACCTGGCAAGTTGTGCTTGGCGGGCGGGCGGTGTGGATGCCCGGCCGCTGATGAACTGGCCTCTGGCGTCAGTCAGCCTTGGCGAGTTCTGGGGTGCGCGTTGGAACACCGCGTTTCGGGACCTCACCTATCGTTTCCTCTTTCGCCCGCTGGCGCGACGCCTTGGGCCGCGTGGGGCTCTCTTTGCGGGGTTCCTCATCAGCGGATTAGTCCACGATCTCGTGATCTCCATTCCCGCTGGCGCCGATTATGGTGGCCCGACCGTTTTCTTTCTGGTACAAGCCGTAGGAATCGTTACGGAGCGATCCCGCTTCGGCCGCTTCCTTGGCCTGCGAAGCGTCGCGCGGGGGTGGGCTTTCACGATATGCATGTTGACGTTGCCTGCCGGTGCGCTGTTTCATCCGCCATTCGTACTGAGGATCGTCGTACCGTTCATGAAGGCCGTGGGCGCCGTTTAGGGGAGAACGTAGAATGCGAGAACTCCTTAGCCATCTCATCTTCATCGGCGGGATTGGCCAATTGTGCGTGCTGATCGCTTCCGCGATGGTGCCTTTTCGGCTCAACTGGAGGGCGGAGTTGAAATGCCTCTCCCGTTTGCACCGTCAGATGTACTGGGTGTATGGCGGCTATGTCGTGCTGTCGATCATCGCCTTCGGACTGATCAGCCTGTCCAATGCCGACACATTGGCCAGCGGAACCAGACTGGCCCGTAGTTTCTGCCTGTACGTGGCGCTGTTCTGGGGCATTCGTTTGGCACTGCAACCCGTCTTTGACGTCACGGCGCATTTGACGGCGTGGTGGTTGAAACTCGGGTATCACGGGCTAACCGCCCTGTTTCTGTGCTTCACGGCGATTTACGGATGGGCGGCATTATACTCGGGCGGATAAAGGTCACGACAGCGGTCCGAAATCATCCAGAGAGCGTTCACGAAGTTCTGGGCTGGGCAACCGGCAATTCGCTGACCTGCCGAACCATCGGTAACGGTTGCGCGCGATCGAGAAGTAGAGGAAGTTGCGCAGAAACTGCGGGATGGCAATCAACACGAACAGAAGCGGCCACGGCCACCGCAAGCGGCGGGCAATGCGCAGCGCCGCTGTAGAACCGGTAAACGCATGATTCCCCTCGACCAGGACGACTGTATCCTGCCTCTCCCGCAATAGGCCATACTGCCCGAGCAAGCGGTTGCCAATGGCAGACTGGATCGAAGCAAAACGGAACCGCTTCTGGTCATCCCTGGCGATGATGAAATTGACGGACGCATTGCAGAGGTGACATTCGCCGTCGAACATCACAATGGAGCAATTCTGCCCGACGTCTGGATGGTCCGGACTGTGGCAACTTGCAGTGACTTTAGTACGCCAACACTTTTCCATGGCAATCAGCCCTTGCGGTCCTTTGCCATTCTAGGTTGGCAAAAAGATTGGGCAAGCGCAGGTTGCCCCTCAGCTCATGTACCAACCGCCGTTGACGTTGATAGTCTGGCCGGTGATGTAGCTGTTGGTGGCCAGCATCACCACCACGTCGGCCACCTCATCCACCGTGCCGAACCTGCCCACCGGGATCAGGGCCGGGGTGGCACGGGGGTTGTCGCGGATCATGTCCGTCTCGATCAATGCCGGGGCGATGGCGTTGACTGTGATACCCTCTTTGGCCAGTAGGGCGGCATAGGAATGCGTCAGACCCAAAATGCCGGCCTTCGAGGCCGCGTAGTGCGGGCCGATGACACCGCCGGTCTGGGCAGCCACGGACGACAAGTTGATGATCCTGCCCCACTTTGCCACCCTCATGCTCGGCAGCACGGCCTGGGTGACCAGGAACACCGACTTCAGGTTGACGGCCAGCACCTCGTCCCAGTCCTGCTCCGTGATCTCATGAATGAACTGCGGGCGGGTGATGCCGGCGTTGTTCACCAGCACGGCCACCGGCCCGAGTTGCTCATAGACCTGCTGGACCATCCGATGCACGTTCACGGAGATCGACACGTCGGCCTGGATGACGAAGGCGTGGCCGCCCAAGTCCTGGATCTCGCGGGAGACCGCCTCGGCCTCCTGGGCGTGCGCCTTGTAATTCATCGCCACGGCGGCGCCGCTCTTCGCAAGAGCGACGGCGATGGCCCGGCCGATGCCGCGACTGGCGCCGGTTACCAGGGCGACCTTGCCGTTGAGTACCGTCGAAGGAATCATCAGTGGCCTCCAATTGTCTTCGTCGCCGCTGGCACTTTTCCCGCGATGCCCAGGAAGATCTTGTCGGCGGCCGCCGGCATCACCGCAAACGGACCGGGGCACACATCTCCGACGTAAGCCCGATTGAAGAAATCAAAGCCCACCGCGGGATGACGTGGGCAATGCGGGATATCTCCATTGACCGACAACGTCAGTTCCAACGTGCCAGCAGCGAAGGCGCCCTCGACGCGGGCAACGCTACTGTGCTTGTCCCAACCGTGCTTTGACTGCCAGGCGGCAAGGTCGAACGACTTCTGGCCGGCCCCGATCAGGTTCCAGTCGATGTCGTTTTCGGGGTCGGAAATGGCCATCGGTTGGCCGTTGTCCACCAAGATATTGCCCTGGACCTTGTTTCGCTTGGCGGTGGTGGGCCGCCCACCGACCACGCGGCCAGAGCAGATCTGCATGCGAACTCCAGCATCGGTGCTCCGGCCCACGAGGTTGTGAAGGATGAGCAGTTCGTCGCAGTCGTGCTGGTAGATGCCGTTGCCATTGGCCCCCCAGACTATGTTCCGATCCACGAGGTTCGGCATCTGCGAGGCCTCCATGAAAATACCCCCATTGACGGAGCGGGTTCTGAAAATCACGTTCTGAGTGCAGCGGGAGTTGCGGTTCTCGTAGTCCATCCAGATGCCTGGGGCGTCGATCATATCATGAACTATGTTCCGGCGAAGCAGGCAACTCAACGTGCAGTGAACCTTGATTCCGCCGGTCTCCCAGATGAATTGCGCCCGCTGCCAGCCACTGCGGAAGACGTGGTTTTCCTCGATGAGCGTTTGCTCGATCTTCTTGCCTTCGATGCCGCCGATGCCGCAGTCGCTCACCGTGTTGCCGCGGACGACGTGCTGGCCGCCTTCGGCCAGCGGTGGTCCGATCGTGTCGAACTGATCGCCGATGTCGATGCCGATGGCGTTGCACTCCCGCACCGTGTTGTCCTCGATGATCCAGTGGTGGCCGCGCATGGTGGAGATCGCTCCCTGCTGCGGCCGGGGGAAACCGTTTCCCGAGTGTTCGATCACCAAGCCCTTGACGCGGATGTAGCCCAGGCCGAAGGTCTCGGGCGCAAAGATCATTCCGCGCGTCGTGATTTCGATCAACACCTTGTTGGGATCGGCGTCGGCCAAGGGACGCACGTGGAGCCTCAGCCCCTTCGGCTCGACCCAGTACGTACCGCTGGCGACGGCCAGATCGTCGTACGCCGCGACTTGCCGGAGACGCCGGCCGCCCTGGAACACCAGCCCGCGGCGAAGTGAGTTGGGGGCCTTCCCCTTAGTGCCCACGGCCCAATCCATGCATTTGTCGATCTGCTCGTCGGTCAGGTTGGGCATGGCGAAAGGGTTCTCGTCGTGGAACAGCTCTTCGGGCAAATTCGTACTCCACAACTTGGGGCCGCCTGGCTTGCCTCGGTGCTGAGTAGGCACCCAAGCGGCCGGTAGTACCTGGGAGCCGGCAACAACGACGTTTGCACCCGGTACAGCTTCGTAGCTGATCATGCGATCCGGCCCCGTTCCGCCGCGCGCCGGACGCACCCGCTCACGGTAGACGCCCGAGCCGATGAGCACCCGCTCTGCGGGCCGGAGCAGTTGCGCCGCATGGTTGATGGTTCGCCACGGCAAATCCTCCGTGCCAGGATTGTCGTCCGATGCCTTGGGATGACCCTGGGCAACATGATAGGTGCGGGTGAACCGCAGCGGGACCTCCCAAGTCTTGAACTCCTCGCCGTTCGGCAATCGAACCGTTGCGTGGTCTTGAGTTCCAACAAGCGCCGGCAGAAGGCAGACGATGATTCGCTGGATGAACATAATGCCGGTACTCCTATC
This sequence comes from uncultured Planctomycetia bacterium, assembly GCA_963709175.1. Lineage (GTDB taxonomy): Bacteria > Planctomycetota > Planctomycetia > Pirellulales > Thermoguttaceae > JANXQG01. Next base: position 100,843 of record CAVPVK010000012.1, on the reverse strand, counting down.
GTTGCTCCTTGGCAACCCTTACCAACTGCTTGCCGATGTTTTCGCCGTGGAACAGGCCGATGAACGCCGTGGGCGCATATTCCAGGCCGTTTACGATGGTCTCCTGGTACTTTACCTTGCCCTCCTTGATCCACTCGGCCACCTGTTGCTGGCCTTCGGCGTACCGGTTGGCGAACTGGAACACGAGGAACCCCTCAGCCCTGGCCCGCTTGACGATCAGGTGCCATAGCAGGCGTGGGCCTCGCGGCGGCCGGGTGGCGTTGTACTGGTCGATCTGGCCGCAGATGACGATCCGCGCCCCGACGTTGATCTGCGTGAACGCGGCGTCGGTGAGCGGACCGCCCACGTTGTCGAAGTACACGTCGATCCCCTGCGGGCAGACTTCCTGTAGTTTGGGAACATAGTCCTGCACGTCCTTGTAGTTGAAGGCCGCGTCGAAGCCCAACTCGCCGATGAGGTAGTCTACCTTGGCCTGCGATCCGGCGGAGCCAATCACGCGGCAGCCCTTGATTTTGGCGATCTGGCCCGCCAGCGAGCCCACGGCCCCGGCTGCCCCCGAAACGAACACCGTCTCGCCCGGCTTGGGCTTGCCGATCTCCAGCAGGCCGAAGTAGGCCGTCATCCCCGGCATACCCAGGACGCCCAGGGCGGTGGACATGGGGGCCAGCGCGGCGTCGAACTTATGGATGCCCTGGCCGTCGGAGATGGCATACTCCTGCCAGCCCCAGTAGCCCACTACGACGTCGCCGGCTTTGTAAAATGGATGCCGGGACTCCACGACCGTGCCTACCGTACCGCCAACCATGACTTGGCCGATCTGAACCGGCTCGGCGTAGCTCTTGGCCTCGCTGATCCGGCCGCGCATGTAGGGGTCCACCGACAAGTAATTCGTCTTTACCAGGAATTGCCCGTTGGCGGGTTCGGGCAATGGGGCCTCGACGAGTTGGAAGTCGGACGGCTTGGGCAGGCCCTCGGGCCTGACTGCGAGTACGATCTGATGGTTCATTGTATTCACAGGAATCCTCTTTTTCGCTGGGTGTCATCTCTTTGGATTGTGGCGATGGGGGAGGGTTCGGGCAGTGGATCATATTACCGAACGGACGACCCCGCCGTCCACGCGCAGTGCCGCCCCGTTGGTTGCCGAGGCCAAGGGACTGCAGACGAAGGCCACCATCGCGGCGACCTCTTCCGGCTCAGCAAACCGCCGCAAGAGCGACGAGGGGCGGATGTGCTCAAAGAAGGCCTGCTCGACCTCCGCCGTGGTCTTTCCCTGGCTCTGGGCCATGCCGCTAACGAAGCCCTCAACGCCTTCGGACCGGGTCGGACCGGGCAACACAGAATTCACGGTGACGCCGGTTCCGGCCGTCATCTCGGCCAACCCCCGCGAGACGGCAAGCTGGGCCGTCTTCGTCATGCCGTAGTGAATCATCTCGACCGGGATGTTGATGGCCGACTCGCTGGAGATGAAAACGATCCGGCCCCAGTTCCGCTGGAGCATGCCGGGCAAGTAGGCCCGGCTGAGCCGCACTCCGCCCATCACGTTGGTCTCGAAGAAGCGAAGCCACTCGGCGTCGGAAATATCGAAGAAGGGCTTGGCATCGTAAATGCCGACGTTGTTGACGAGGATTTCGACCGAACTGCATTCGCGGATCAGTAGTTCCGCGCCTTTATCCGTGGCCAGGTCGGCGGCGGTCCCCGTTATACTGGCGTCTGGCACGGCACGCCGGATCTCCTCCACAGCCTTCTCGACGCGATCCGCACTACGTCCATTGACAACGACCATTGCCCCTTCCTGGGCCAGCCTGTGCGCAATCGCCAGTCCGATGCCGCCAGTCGATCCCGTGACGAGTGCCTTCTTGCCATGAAACTGCAAATCCATATTGATCTCCTCATTGCCTGGATACTCCTCAACCAACGCTTCAGCGAACCGTGGGCGACAGTATTATACGGCTAGCTAGTAAGCAAGCGAAGCATGGGGTGAGCCGTCGCTGTCACAATCCGCCATTTGCTCCATTGCCCCCGGATGCAGCAGCACCAAAGCCCGAGCATTCCGAATGTGGCGACCGGCGCAATAGGGGGGCTTGTCTCACGGGAAGAACCAGAGGTATCGCTTAGTCACGCATCGGCGCTACCGCCCGGTTAGAATCGTGAATAGGGATCACAAGGGCACCGGCCGAGGGTCGAACCAGCAGGTTCTCGGCGTTGTTTTCCTCGGCCGCGCTGGTGAAGTTGAAGCTGCCCGTGATCACTATCCAAATACTGAGAGGGTTGTCAGATCGACATCATTTCAACACCTGATCGTTCCCGGCATCCGGCGGCCTCTTCTGTCGTTGTCCAGGTAACAACGAGCGCAATACATCGAGTCGCGGCACCCACTGTGCGACGATCTCAACCAGGAAGTCATTGCCTACGTCCGCGCCTGCAATTCCCACCATGCCCCCATGACCTTCAACGTGGGCACTTACCAGGACGGTGCGATGGCCCCAGATCGGTTGAGCAACTGCACCGGGTGGGGGCGGCCCTGGGCAGGAAGTAGTGGGGCTGGTATATCCCTTCTTTTGCTGGCGGTTCACGCGACTTCCAGTACACGATTTATCCTCAGCCTTTGGTACTCGGCCTCGCCTGTCAGCACCCGGATCTTGCTGGCGAGTTGGATCTCGCCATCGCAGATGATTGCCGGGCGTTGCGCCATAGCGATCGTAGTATCTTCACGGTTTAGAGCTTTCCTTCGACTTGGGCACCTTCGGCGCCTCGTTCGCCGGAACCTCTTTGATGCTCAAGTCGGCGTAGATCACGGTGCATTTGGCGTCCGTCTTGAGTTTGTACCAGAAAATGGGCCGGTTCGGCGCGTTGAGCTTGATGTCTTTGCCTGCGTAGTGCCAGGCGTCTGGTGGCAGAGCAAACAAGAACCCGTAGACGCCACCCAGTTTCATAGCAATATCGCTGACTAGCTTCGTCATCTCGGCTTTGTTGTTGGCAAGCTTCTTCGCCATTTCCGTGCCGGCCCGCCGCATGACACCGTCCAACCCTTCCTCGCCCCGCATTGTGGCCGGAAAAACGCCGTCATTGTGCTCGGCCGCCCACTTCAGGGCTTCGGCCAGGTAGGCCACCGGCTTCTTGGAAAGGTCGATCTGCATGGTTTGCTGGACTGTGTAACCGGCTGGCAGGTCAACGCTGAATAACGATTCGTCCAAATCGACGCCGATGTGGAAGTCGGACATCACGATGCGGACCTCGGAGCCGCTGGCGGCCCCGGTAGTCTCTTCGACGCGGATGGGCAGCAAGGTTTTCGGATCGGCCCAGATCTTGACTTCCACGGCGCCCAGTTGGATATGAAAGCCCTGGGCACGGCGGCCGTCGATTTTCTCAATACCCAGACGCTCGACTTTGAAGACTCCGCCACTGTTTGCGCCGGCGACGAGCTCCCGAAAACCTTGGAACGTCCGGCCATAAGGACTCTCCGAGGGGAGGTTCTTGAGGTTGATGACCGTCGCCGTTTTCGCATCCGGATCGAGCGCGATGGCCTTGTCCTTCTTGCCGTCATAAATCTGAATCGACTTCTTTCCCCCGGCGATCACCTCGATTCGCTCGTGGGACGGCGCCAGGAACATGCCAGTCCCGCTCCACGTGACGGACTCGTTCTTCGGCCCCTTGACCACCGTAGTGGTTCTCCAGGTCGCGCTATGCACGCTGTTCAAGGCCTCGGCGACATCGCCAAACGCCAGGGCGGTCCCGCTGCCGGGCACGAGCCAGGACATGAGGCCAATGACGGCAATCAAGACGGCGGCAGCCACGGCGATTCTGGTTCGCAGTTTCATATTTTCGATCCTCTCGATAAGTGTGATGGGGCAGGGTTTGTCGGCGGCTTGCCGCACGGCGGCAACCAATTGGGCGACCTGATCCGGGGGCAATTCGCCCGGGGTCGGATCGCGCAAAATGGCATCCACCGCACGCTCCAGCAAGTCGTCGTGATGGAAGTCTTCGCGGTTCTCCATCCTTTAGGTCCTCGGTTATCTTCTTTCGGCGCCGTCCAAAGGGTCCAGCCAACGGCTCCAGGAGCCGTTGCAGGCGTCGGCGAGCCCGACACAATAACATGCGGGTTGCCGTCGGGCTGATTCCCAACCGCTGGGCAACCTCTTCGGAAGCCATCTGCTCGAAGCAACTCAGGCAAAATACCTGGGCCTGCCGGCGGGGCAGTTGGCCCACGGCAGCGCGTAAACGGTCGGCGAGTTCGCTCGCCTCAGCGGAGCTGGACGGACCGGGTTCCCGGCTGATCGCCTGCGCCGGTTCCGCCTCCGGGCCGAGGCGGTTCTGCTGCCGACAGCGCACCCGCAGGAGGTCCAACGCTCGGGCGGTAGCAAGGTGACGCAACAGTGCCGGCCAGTTGCGAACGGGTTCGCGCCGGTCGATTTTGACCGCCTCCAGGAACGTTTCCTGGATGCAGTCCCACGCGTCCGCGTGATTGCCGACGAGGCGGTAGACCGTGCGTCGCACGATTTCCACGTGTTGGCCTACGACCGCATCCCAATCCGTCATATTCAGGTATCCGTCAGGAACCGCAGTTCAATAGGATAGTCGATCGCCACGGCCAGGATGTAACACGGAATCTTGCATGGTTTTTTGGGGTTTGCACACATCCGCTCCTGAGCCCTATACTCGGAACACCACTTTAGTGGTGCTTTGCCCAAGAGTCCAGGGACTCAGTGACCGCTGCGATTCGTTCTAATGCTCGCTCAGGGCTCCCCTAGCTACCGATTTGAAGCGCCGCCGGCAGGCTACGTTCGAGATCCTGCATCCCGAGGTGCAGATTGTGAAGCGGTCGCCCACGACGCAGATCGACGCGGGAACCGTCATTACCGCCTCGATCCTCACCGGCCACTGGGGCACAGCCGCCGCGGTCGCCGGTTGCTGGCTCGGCAGCAGGCCCTTGACCCACGCGGTTGCCAGCGGCGTGGGCGCCATCGGCTTGGCCGACGCGAAGCTGGTGGCCGCCGTCGAGCGGCTTCAGATAGGACAGGCCGAAGTGGCAACCACACCGTAGCCGGTGCCGTTCCGATCCTTCTCGCGTTTGGGGCCTCGAGCCCTGGGCGCGGGCGGGATCGCGCCGGTCGGGGCTCTCTTGTTCAGAGAGAGGCATCTTCTTACCTATCAGCCGGCTGGCTGTACCGTTTGGGACAGCACCAACGAAGCCGCAAGCGATGCAGCGGATGGCCGCAACTTCCGACGGCGCTGTCAAATCGCCTGCTCGTCAAGAAAAACCAGCGGTTTCCAGACTTTTTGATGCCAGCCGTAACGTTCGACGCGGCGGAGGGGGTGACGAATGTCACTACCTTAAGCGTGGAGCCTTCGGCCAGCCTACAACGACTTGTGATGGCACGCCAAAGCAGTTACGACTTGTTGTGGTCGCATTCCTTAAGCTAGCGACATTCGTGTGCCCCACCGCCACAGGCAAGTAGTCGCGAAATGCCCGAAACTGAACCCTGCCGAGTTTTCTGTCACTTCGATGCAGTTGGCCTTTGTCTCTTGTCCGGCTTTGCGTGCGAACTCTCCTCGCGGAGTTTTGTAGCCTCCTCGTAAGTAAGTTGGTTAAAGCCGGTGATGAATTCGCGGATGGCGGCGAGTTCCCGGGTGTTGTACCGGGCGCACATATCGGCGATCCCGCGCCCGATCGACTGGAACAAAGGAACAATCTGGCCTTTGATCCGCTCGGCCAACGGCTCGATAATAACCCGCCGCCGGTCGTCCGGGTCCTTGACGCGACGTACGAATCCCGCCTTCTCCAGTCGGTCGATGACGCCGGTGATCGCCCCCGTCGTAAGCCCGGTGCGCTCTGCCAGTTCGCCGGCCGTAATGGGGCCGGTTTGCACGAGAATATCTCCACATTTATGATCCGTGAGGTGCATGCCGAGCCGGTCCGCGATGGCTTGGTGGAACAGGATGGTCGCCGTGGCGAGGTGCCGGAACTCCTGAGACATGGCAGCAACGAGTTCGGAGCGTTTTTCAGAATCTTTGGACATGGCCTTGACTCAGTCGGGGCTACAGCTATTATCTTAGTAGCTAAGATAATAGGTGTGCTAAGACAGTTACTCATAAAGACATTATAACATCCGATCCTCCAGGTACAAGCCTAGCAGGCCCATGATCTGGATTGACATCAAGATGCTGGCCACCAGCCGGGGCAAACAGTCCGACACCTGTATCGCCGTAAGGTCGAAGGGCACATCGCTCATCAGAGAGCACACCATGCGAGACAAAACCCGTTATGCGACAAATGTCCAGAAATGAATCGAGAGGAGAACATTCATGAACACTGAAGTCATCGTCCATCCCAAACTGCACCACTACGGCCTCATCACAGGCAATTTAAAGGACATGGTCGATTGGTACGGGAAGGTACTAGGGATGACCGTCAATCAGCATGCGAAGATTCCATCGATAGCACGGCTCATGCGGCAAGGGCCGCCATTCTCGGCGTTTGCATTCGTCAGCAACGACGAGATGGATCATCGCATCGTTTTCTTTGAAGTACCAAAGGCCACGCTTGACCCGGACAAACGTCACCATACCGGCTTGCAGCATGTCGCTTTCGAATGCGAGACAGTTGATGAGCTGTTGGGCACCTATCTCCGGCTCAAGGACTTAGGCATCGAGCCGTTGTGGGCTGCCGACCACGGCGTATCAATCTCAATCTATTACCAAGATCCCGATCGGAACGTCGTCGAGATCGATTTGAATAACTACGGCAGCCCACAAGCCGCGACGGAATACCTTAGATCGGCACGTGCAGGCGTACCGGCCCAGATTGACCCTGAGAAGCTCGTCGCAGCGCGCAAGGCCGGCGCCTCGGCTTCGGATTTGCACCAGCGCGCTATGGCTGGAGAGTTCGCTCCCGCGAAGCCGTATGATCCTGGCGCAAGTTTTTGAGTTCGGGACGCTGTGACACAACTAGGAAGGAACTTTTATGCTGGTCCTCAGTTGCAAGCTCGGTGAACGAATCGTGGTGCCGCAGTGCGGCCTGGCAGCCACCGTCCTGGCCGTCAAAGGCAAGGTCGTCCGCCTCGGCATTTCCGCGCCGGAAGACCTGACCGTCTACCGCGAAGAAATCTTGGGGCAGTCCCATGAGGGTGTCCGCCGAACTGGCCCCTTGCCGCCGCGAGCCGCAGAAGGCGAAGAAGCGGAGAACCGTGCAGGCCAAGTGGGGCGATGCCGAGTGGGCATTCCTCATCGAGCGGGTGACAGATCTGCAGCGCGAGCATCCTGAGGAGCGGCTGTCGGCGCTCGCCGAGCAGGCTCAGCAGCGCCTAGTCCCGCACAGCCGCCACAAGCTGCACGCCTATGACATCCACGAGATCGCCCGCCGCCTGGCCGCCTGCAACAAGGAAGAGCCCGACCGCAAGGCCCAGGTGGAGCTGGAATTGGAGGCGGCCCGCCTGGAACTGGAGTCGCGGCGGGCTGCCCCCACCCGCGACCAGATACTTTCCTCCCTGGCGGACGAGGAACTGATCGAGCGCTTCGCCAAGCGACTTCTCTCGATCCTTCCGCCCGACGACGTGGTGGGCTATTTCAGCCCCGAAGCGATCCTCGCCTGCCTGCCGGCATCTTCGATCGTGGCTTTTGCCATGGGCCAGCTATTCAGCGAGTACGCCACGCAATCCAAGCTGATGGAACAGAACCTGGCGATCCTGGGACGGGTGCTGGCCGAGATGCCGGCCGAGAAGATCCGCCGCCAGGCGCAGGCGCCAGGCACGCCCGCGCAATTGCCCAAGGTGCTGCTGGCGGGCTTCAAGCTGGAGCAAGGCGGGATCGTTGCCGATCGTTTCCACGGGCGGGTCAAGGTGGAGACGCTGGACAAGAACCGCAAGAAGTTCCCTGGCACCTCCGCGGACATCATTGTCGTCCTCGTGAAATTCGTGCCGCAGATATGCAGGGCGGCGAAGGCGAGCCGCAGGGTAATCCTGCATACGGGCGGGCTGGAAACGATCGCCCAGAAGATCGAGCGAATTCTGGCACACTGACCCGCCCACGGATCGCTAAGCACGCCCGGCAAGCCGAGAATCCTGATCCACCTCCGTGCGGCCCTGGTCTCGGCCCTGCCATCGATCATCTTCCGCGTCGGGTTCTGGGACTCGACTTACTGACTTCCCTTCCTCCCCAAGTGTTTCAACGCTTCCTCCCGTCCCCGCTTTCTCCCGCCCACCACCTCCTGCGACCGCTCCCACGCCTTGTGCGCCGCCTCAGCCGTGGGAAACACCGTAGGCGACATCAGCCGCCACATACTGCGCGTTCATCTAACGCGAAGGGGTAAAGCGAATTTCGCGAATGTTAAGCGCTCTCCAAGTGGCTGCGTCTTGTGCTCGTACGTGAACCTCGGCCACGCCGGCTTTGTCCACCACAACTTTGCCGATGGAGATTGTACCGTACTCGAACCAAGTCGGTGTCTGCTTTGCGGCTCCGCTGAATTTGTGCCCGGCCAACTCAAGCAGAAAACTCGTGGCGCCAGCGGCTGCGCTGTAAATTACGGTCACCTCGTACTTGGCGGGTACGGGAAACGCGATCTTCCACGACACCCAATCCTCCGGCTTGTCCCATGCGGCTATGTAGGCGTGACCATGTTGTTCCTCGACGCGAACCTGCGTGCCATGAAGTTCGGCAGTTTCCGGCAGGAGCGTTACGGACCCATCGGCCGCCGGTCGTGCGCCCGGTTGTACCTGGGCGGCAGGCGACGGATTCAGAGCGTCGCCGAGGATTTTCAAGGCGAATGCGTGTTCACATGGCCTGGCCTTGGGTAGCGTGATCTCAAGGCATTGCCTGCCCTGCGTCCATACGAGAGCACCCGTATGGCCCAGGAGGTTCGCGGAGGTCACCTTCCCGGCGTCGAACCCGAGTGATTTGATCCGCAGTTTTCCGTCTTCGGGCCACCTCAGGGCAATCGCGTAGAGTGCAGTTCCCTTAGTCGTAAAGCGGATGTCCTGGGCGGTAAACGGCTTGTCAGCTCCCTCGCTGAATCCGCCCCCCTTGCCGCGCGTGGGGCCCTCGCCGTAGACCAGCCAGGGCCGCGTGCCGTAAATGGCCTCCCCGTTGATCGCCAGCCAGTCACCCATGCCCAGGAGCATTTTCCGAGCCTGATCGGGAATCGTGCCGTCGGCCGCCGGGCTGACGTCCAGCAACATGCAGCCGTTCTTGGAGACGATGTCGACTAATACCTGGACCATGTAATCCAGCGATCGATATGGCGTGGCTTTATTGTTGAACCAGTCGGCCAGGACGGTATCGGTCAGCCAGGGATAAGGCACCAGCCGGTCCTCGCGGCCGCGCTCAAAGTCCAAAATGCCCGTGTACTTCTGGATGTGAGGGAACTTGTGCGCCACGGCAGACTCGTGGTGAGTCCTGGCGGCCCAGTTGTAGTAGTCGGCAAACATCCGCTGTTCGTACTCGGGTGTAATCACCACTGCCAGTTCGAAGTCGAACCATATCATGTCCGGCTGATACCTGCCCACCACCTCGTTGACCATGGCCAGCCATCGATCCTGAAAGACCTTCGAGGGCGACGCGTCGGCTTTGTGGAAATCGGTATAGAGCAAGGCGTATCGCGGGTCGGCGCCATCGAAGGCAAAAGCCGGCTCGAAGTATCGCCAGGCGAAGCCGTGATGGAAAGTCGTAATGAACTTCAGACCGCGCCGCTTGATGGCCTTTTCCAACTCACCGGTGATGTCGCGGTGCGGCCCCATCTTGACCGAGTTCCAAGGCGTGACCGCGGAGTCCCACATGGCGAAATTGTCGTGATGCACGGCCACCGGGCCGGCGAACTTTGCCCCGGAGCGAGCGAAGAGCTCGGCCCAGGCCTCGGCGTCGAACTTCTCGGCCTTAAACTTCGGAATGAGGTCCTTGTAGCCGACCTTGGCCTGATCGCCGAAACGCTGCTTGTGCCAAGCAAACACCCCACTCTTAGGACTATACATCTCATTGCCGTACCACTGGCCGCCGGCCGGGCAGTCCTCCGAGCCCACCGTCACCGGTCCCCAGTGCGTGTAGATGCCGAACTTGGCATCGCGGAACCAGGTCGGGTCCTGATGGGCCTTGAGGGATTCCCACACCGGCCGATAGGGACCCGAGCCGGCGGCGGGGGCTTCGCCATCGGCCGCCCAAGCCGTAAAGGCGAAAAGAGAACATAGAAGAGATAACACAGTTGTGATGTGAAGCCTCATTAGTATCACGCTCCAGGACTAAAGGTTGGAAATGGGTCAGCGAAAAGGTGGTTGTCCTCGGATCAGTTGTGCCCGGCATGCTGCGGATTAAGAACGGAGGCATGGGGTGGAGCCGGTTTGAAGTCCGTGCCGGTGATTTTCAGCCCCACCATGTACTCGGAAATCTTCTTTTCCGGAAGGGTTACAGTCAATCCGTTGTCCGTCTGCTTCCGTGCCATTTTACCGTCGTAGCGCAGAAGCGTCACGGCGGCAATAATGTTGAAATTCCCGGCCACCGGTTTGGCCAACGACCGAACAACGATCCGCCCGTCTTGCGGCCAGCCGAGGGCGATGGCGTAGAGCACCGGACCTTGGGTGGCGAAGCGAATCTCCGTTTCGCCGTGCTGTAAATCTTCGCCGAAGCCGACGCCGCGCGTTGTGCTCGCGATTTCTCCGCAGATCAGCCACGGCCGGCTGCCGTGAATCGCCTCGCCGTGGACGGCATTCCACCGGGCCAGTTGTTCCAAAAGCCGTTCCGCGTCGGGATCGAGTGATCCATCTGGCCGTTGCACGACGTTGCCGCGGCCGCCGGAAGAGCCACCCGCTGGGAGCGTGATCGGTCTCTAAGGGCGCGTGCGGAAGTTGTCGCCCCAGGTGTTGGGAGCGGTCATGCAAGGGGAGGCTGCGGTCCTTTGGGTACGCAGCGTCCATGGCACGTCGAGACCTTACCTGGTCAATCGGCCACAGCCGTATTTCCTGGAATATAAGACGGCGGCACCCGGCTCCGAGATCCGCGTGTTCGGCCGCAAGCTTTGCCGGGCATTTTTCCCCAGGCCCAAGCCTCGCGTGTTCCTCGTCGCTCGTGCAGGCCACGTGCTTGCCGGCCTTGAGCGCCGCGAGGCTCATCCAGGCGTGGTCGGGAATCGGGGAGTTGATATGGACAACATCCACGTTGCGGTCCTTGAGCAGCGCCGCGAAATCCTTGTAACGCTCCTCGACACCAAAATACGCGCCGACGAAGTTGACCTTTTCCTTGTTCCGTCGGCAGATCGCGTAGCAGTTGACTTGGCGGCGATGCGGTGCTTTGAATTCTGTGACGGCAATCTCAGACCGATTCGCCCGGCTTAGTGCGGGCCGGTCACGAATCGCCAGCAGATCGTCGGAAAAGGAACGTATTTTGACATCGGCGTTTGGCGCTCCGAGCCGTTCTTAATAGCCAGGGTGGCGACGGGGCGCTGGTCGTTGTCGGTGTACTTTCATACTATTACCTGTTGCTCGTTTTCGCACGTTTCACCCGGTTGTTGGGAGAATTCCCATGCACATCCGCTGCCCACACTGCCACGATCCGATCGAGGTGGTCGATGCCGACCCCCTGACCGACATAGCTTGCCCATCTTGCGGCAGCAATTTCAGCCTGATCGCCGACGAGACGGCCCCATATACTCCCGGGGCCGTAAGAACGATCGGGCATTTCGAGCTGCTGGAAAGCGTTGGCGACGGGCATTTCGGCACGGTCTGGAAGGCTCGCGACACGAAACTGGACCGCACCGTGGCGGTCAAGATCCCCCGCCGCGGCCAGATCGAGGGCCCGGAGGCCGAGATGTTCGTTCGCGAGGCGCGGGCCGCGGCACAGGTCAAGCATCCGGGCGTGGTGGGTGTCTATGAGGTGGGCCGCGACGAGGGGACCTTATACATCGTTAGCGACTTCATCGACGGCTGCAACCTGCAGGAATGGCTCTCCGGCCACAGGCTTACGCCGCGGGAAGCGGCCGAGCTCTGCATGAAGATCGCCGAGGCGCTTGACGTGGCCCACGCGGCGGGCGTGGTCCACCGCGATCTGAAGCCGGGCAACGTGATGATGGACATGGCCGGGCAACCGCACCTCACGGACTTTGGCCTAGCCAAGCGCGAGGTGGGCGAGATCACCATGACCGTCGATGGCCAGGTCCTGGGCACACCGGCCTACATGTCGCCGGAGCAGGCCCGTGGCGAGGCCCATATAGCCGACCGCCGCAGCGACGTCTATTCCCTGGGGATCATCCTCTTCGAGCTCTTGACGGGCGAGGTTCCCTTCCGCGGTAACCAGCGGATGATGGTCGTGCAGATCTTGCAGGATGAACCGCCCAGTCCGCGGAATTTGCAGACCCGCATCCCCCGCGACCTGGAGACAATCTGCCTGAAGTGTCTGGAGAAAGTGCCGGGGAAACGCTATCAGACGGCTGCGGAACTGGCCGCCGAGTTGGGGCGTTTTCTGCGTGGCGAGCCGATCGTGGCCCGACCGATCGGACGGTCCGATCGGCTTTGGCGGTGGTGTCGGCGACAGCCGGTCGTAGCGGGGCTGACGGCAGCCGTGGCGTTGACGTTGGTTGCCGGCATCGTGGTATCGTCATTCTTCGCAGCAAATTCGTACCGTCAGGCAATTCAGGCACGCAGCGAGAAAGAGCGCGCCGACGATAACCTGCATCGTGCCCAGATCGCCGAGGCGGACGCGCAGCGCGACTTGGCCGGCGCGCTGCTGGCGCAAGCGCGATTGGCGAGCAAAAGCCGCCTTCCGGGTCAGCGGTTCGACACCTTGGAAGCGCTCGCCAAGGTGCGGCAGATCGAAGGGCCATCGCGGAAGTTGGCCGACGAGGCGGTCGCCGCGCTCTGCCTGCCTGACCTCGTCGCCGAGCGGCGATGGCCCGGAGCGCCGCCGGGATGCCTTACCTTCGCATTCGCACCGCTGCTGAATATCTACGCGCGTTCCGACGTCAATGGTCGCATCAGTGTGCGACGGGTCGGCGATGACAGCGAAATCGCGGCTTTCAATATGGGCAGTCGCGTGGCTGTTTACCACGGCCTGGAATTCAGTCCCGACGGACGTTACCTGAGTGCGATGACCGACGACAAAACGGTCCCTTCGCGGTTGTTCCGCATCGACCTTGAGCCGGCGAGGATCATTCTTAGCGACGGTTATCTCGCCCTGGCCTTCGCTCCCGACAGCCGTCGATTTGTAGCGCTCTACCGTGGGAACCAATACCGCGTTTGCGAACTCCCCTCCGGCAGAGAACTGAAGCATTTCAGGCTCTCGAGCTGGATCGATGATCCAGCTTGCATTTATTGGAACCCCCGCAAGCCGCAGGTCGCGATTGTACACGGGGGCGGCTGGCGGATTGCCGACATGGAAACCGGGAAGCAACAGCCAGAGTGCGCGGTGCGAGCGACCGCCGGCATCGTTGCCTGGCACCCCGATGGACGCCACTTGGCGGTCGGCACCGACCATCCGCCAGCCGTGGAAATCTACGACACGGTCACCCGCCGCATGGTAGCAAGTCGCTGTACCGGAATCCGCAGTGCGGGTGTGGTGCCGACGTTCAATCATGCCGGCGACTTGTTGGTGACCAACAATTGGGGCGACTTTCGCCAACTCTGGGAGCCGGCCTCTGGTACGGAATTGCTGCACATGGCTGCGCGAGACGGAAATTTTTTCATCGTCAGTCCCGACGACCGCACGGCTGCCTTCACGATGGAGGGCCAGAACCTGCAGATCCTGCGCATCGCCAGAGGCGCCGCACGCGAATTCGCGGTGGCACTCCCGGAGAATAAAATGGAGATGCGCGAACGTGGCGCGCAGATCGCGCCGAGCCCGGACGGACGAGTCTTGGCCGTGGGTTCATCCGGTGGAGTATCGCTCCTCGATGCGCATAGCGGTCTCGAACTGGCGATCGTACCAGACCGGGAGCCGCTTCGATTCGATACCTCGGGAGCGCTGCTGACCTACGGCGCCGACGGATTTCGCCGCTGGCCTATGCAGTGGAATTCAACAAAGCAAGTCCTTCGCGTCGAAACTCCACAGAGCCTGTTCAATAATACACGTTTGGGTGATGAAGAAACCTCCCTTGCCTCCGACGGTACGGTGGCGGCCGTGGCAGGTCGCACCTTTCAAGCAGCGGCCGTCGTGCTGCACCAGTCGAAATCAAGTCGAGAAGTGCATACCATCATGGCTGGCGCAAAACGATGTCCGCCAATGCGCCGTCAGCCCGGACGGAAAATGGGTTGCGACCGCCAGTCACGGCGGCGCTTCCCCACCGCTAACCAACGCTCGCGTGTGGGACAGCTCGACGGGCAAGCTGGTTGAGGTGTTCCCCGTGGGAGAGGTGGCTTCCGCGTGGTTCAGCCCCCGGGGAGGCTGGCTGGCAACCGTCAGTATTATCGACGGCGAATGCCGCTTGTGGCGAAGCGGAAGCTGGCAAGCAGGTCCTCGCTTTCCGGGCGCCAAGGACATCGCTTTTTCGCCGGACGAGCGGATCGCGGCTCTGGGTGGTAAACCGGGCCAGATTCAACTATGCGATACCGAAACTGGCCGGGAGTTTGGCATCTTGCCGATTGCGGACGGCGGCGTGGCTCGTCCGCGCTGCTTTTCTCCCGATGGCACGCGTCTCAACGCGACGGTGGGCAGAGAGGAGAAGATTTATACGTGGGACCTGCTGCAAATTCGCGACGGTCTGCGGGAATTGGGATTGGACCAGGGATGGCCAGAGTTTCCGCCGCGCCTCGACGATAATTCGCCGCCCATCGTGGAGTTAGAACCGGGCACCAGGCTTGGAGACTTGAAAGATCGCGTCCGCGGAATCGCGTTGCCAAAACCCTCTGAGCCGCTCGACGCGATCATCGGAGATGTCGCGGCTTATCTGACCCATCGGGTCGAAAGTGGTCTTCAACCCGAGGACATGGAATTGGCGCTGCTGGCCGTGCAGACGCTGGAGACGGTCGATCGCGGCGATCTGGCCGCCGGGACGGCCGCGCATTCGCAGAATTGGCGGTTAGTTCCAATGACAAAGAGGTCGTTCACGCCCGCGAACTGCTCCAAGGTGTCATGCGTCGTCTTGCCCTGCGCAACAACGTACCTCACATAGAGGGGACGGCGTTGGAAGGGGCAAAGTTCGAGTGGGCGGCATATCGAGGTAAGGTCGTCCTCGTCGCATTCTGGGACCTCGCCTCCGACCATTGCAAACTCGAATTCGGCCATGCAAAACTGCTCCACCGGCTCTATCGCGATCGTGGGTTCGAAGTGGTGGGCATCGGCATGGATGCGGACCGCGTGGCATTGTCAAAGTACTTGCGGAAGGAACAGGTCCCTTGGGCCATTCTCTGTGACGAAGATGCCAAGCGACCGCCTCGCTTGTCCACGTACTACGGCATTCTGGAGACGCCCACGATGCTTGTCGTGGACCGGCAAGGCACGGTCGTTGCGCCGCAAGCCTGCGGGGGCGACTTGGACCGCTTGCTCGGTCGGCTGCTCGGCCCGCCGTGCGTGCCAGCCGGACGATTGACGAGCATCGACTTGCAACCGAAGGCCAACGTGAGACTCACGGAGAGATTTGAAACCACCGGGCGGCCCAACAACCTCGCGGAACTGCCGCAGGGCGATCAGGTCTTGGCCGGCGTGAAGTTTAACATCGCCAAGGGCTTGATCCAGTTGGGTAATAAGTACCTGCCCGAGAAGCTCAGAAAGGAAAAGGCGGATTCGATCTCGGTCGGCAAATCTTTCACCCGGCTCTATATTCTTCACGGCACGCAGTTTGGGTCTGCCGACGATGGAACGCAAATTGGCCAGTACCGACTACACTACGAAGACGGATCGGAAGCGGCCATCCCCATCGTCCTTGGCGAAGACGTTCGCGATTGGTGGAACGAAGACCACTCCAAAGCCGTCACCCGCGGGATCGTCGCCTGGGACGGTCAAAATGCCGCCAGTCGACAGAGGAACTCCAGGCTTCGCCTCTATTTGGCCGCGTGGGACAATCCGCACCCGGAGAAGAAGGTCGTCAACATCGACTTCCAGCGGGACGGTCAAAGCGACGCGGGTCCGTTCTGCGTGGCGATGACGGTCGAGGAGCCCGCGGCCGGAATGTCTCGCTGACCCCAATACGCTCGTTTACAGCGTTATGGCAGCCGGAGGACGGATTTCGAGCCAAGACCGCTGGGACTCTCTATTCCTGCGGCCGGGTTCAAGAACTGTTTCCCGATCTGATCGAGTTGCGGCTGCACCGGTCGGGGCTTCTCGTGCGGGATGAAAGCGACGTTCTTCCCAGCCACTTTGGCTTCGATTAGCTCGTGCAGCTTTTCTTCGTAATCGTCGTGGAACTGCCCGGCGTCAAAGTGCTCGTCGGTCGTGGCTTCGATCAACGATTCGGTGAGCTTCAGCTCCTTGCTGGACAAGTCCTGCTCGTCAAGGTCGCCGGTAAACTCCGAAGCGTTCCGTAGCTCGGATTGGTACTCCAGCCCGCTGACGGTCAGGATGTGGTCCACCGGTCGCATCACGACGAGTTGCTGCCGACCGCCGAGCACGATCGTTCCGATGCCCACCACCGAGCGCTTCGCCATGGCTTCTTGCAGCAGGCCGTAGGCTTTCCGTCCAGCTTGGCCATCGGGCATCAAGTACCAACTCTTGCCAGACCGGCAGCCGTTGGACGATCTTGACGTAGTTGCCTGTGGCGTTCTCCGGCGGCAGCAAAGAGAGCGTCTGTCCGGTCCCCATGGTGAACCCGGTGATCCGCCCCTCGAACTCCCGGCGGCTGCCGTAGATGTCCACCTCGCACCGCCTCGCTGCCCGATCCGCAGGTCGGCCAACTGCGTCTCCTTGAAGTTGGCATCGACCCAGATCTTCGTGATCGAGCGGACGGCCATCAAGCTCTGCCCCGCCTGGACGTTGTTGCCGGGATTGATGTTCCGGCCGAGCACCACACCGTCGATCTCGGCGACGACGTTGCAATAACGGAGGTTCAGCTCGGCCTGCGCCAGGTCGCGCTGCGCCTCGCGAAGCCGAGCCTCGGCCTGCTTCACGGCAGGCGCCCGGCTGGCCAGTTGGCTTAACAGCCGATCGATATCGCCGTCCGGGGCCCGCTTCTCGAAGTCTTCCACCAGCTTGCGCGGAGTCACCGCGGAAGAAACACGCACGCCGAGTTGGGCCCCGATCTGGGTCAGAGCGGCTTGGGCCTCGCGGACGGAGGAGAACGTCTGGTCGAGATCCGGCGGCGCCCAGGCGAGATCGTGACCCCGCGGCGGCACTGTAGGCAGTCCAAGGGATACGCGGGTCTGGTAGACATTCTCCAGTGCCTGCTTTACCTGCGCTTCGGCGACCAGCAACGTCGCCTTCCATTGATCATAATCCGCCTGCGAGACCGCATGGTGGGGAAGTAATTCCTCGGCGCGTTGGAAATCGGCCTGGGCTTTCGCCAGAGACGCTGTCTTGGATTCCAGCATCGCGACGTTGGCTCTCAATAACGCGACCTGGTTGTTGACGTCCTCCATGGCGTGCTGGAGTTTCCAGCGCAGGCTATTGCCCTGCGCCTCCAATCCGCGGACTTGAGCCCGGGCGTTCGCCAGGTCCGTTTGGGCCGCTTCCACCGCGGCCTTCTTGACGGCGACCTGAACCAGGTACGGCTCGGAATCGAGTTGTACGAGCAGGTCCTCCTTTTTCACACGGTAGTTGTCGTCCACAAGGACCTTTTGCACTTGCCCTGACACGCGGGCGGCCACGAGGGTGCTATGACCGTTGATATAAGCATCGTCGGTGCTCACCGTGTTCAGTGTGGTGTTGACCCACGGAATCAGGAAATAGCGCCCGGCCCCAGCCCGGCCAAAGTTCCCGCCAAGAGCAACCACTTTCGGTAGCGATGCACCAGCGCGGTGGGCGGCGACGGGTGGTTGTGGATCGGCCTTGGCAGCCGGCGAACCGTCCCGGCACTTGTAAAGGCACTTTGTCGCAGAGCAACTCGGCGTGGCTTTGGTCGAAGCGTGAGTGTCTTGAGAATTCTTGCTGGCACTAATATCCATGGTTAAACTCCTGTTCTTTGAGATTAGATCGTCGGGATTTTGCCGCCTGCTGAATGGGACGATTCGGTGATTTCGGCCACGATGGCTCTTGTCAGGCAGTCGGCCGCAATAAACACTGCCCCTTGGCGGTGCATGTCTGCCAGGCAGGCCTTGCCCGCGGCGTCGATGAAGGTCACGCCCGTCAGGTCAACGAGAAGGACGGGGTTATGCTGACGGGCCAAGGTGCTTTGCCAGCACTCCTCCAGCACCCGTAGCCACGGCCCCCCCAGCCTCCCTTCGAGTTGGAACGTGAGGGCCCGCGGGTTGTCATGCACTGTGATTCGCAGCATCGCTTACTCCTCGTGGGACGCATGTCCTCCCTTGATCGTCAATGGTGAACTAAGCCCTCGATCATGTCGTTACCGGCTTTCGCTTAAAGCAGAGGCCGTGCCGGCGAGCCGAACGGTCTCACTTCGCCTCGTAAAGCAATGACCCACAAGGAATTGCAGATCGGAGGGAGCGATGTGGTCGGGGAGACCGGTAGGAGAGTGTCAACAGCCCAGCGCCAGCGGGCGGCGCCTGCGCCAGCGGGCGAGCGCTACTCGGGCCGAGAGATGCCGAGTTTCTTCATTTTCCAGTGCAAGGTGGATCGCTTCATACCGAGGCGGGCCGCGGCGCCCTTCGGGCCGCCCACCACCCAATTGCTTTCCCGGAGGACGCCGAGGATGTGCTCCCGTTCCGCATCGACCAGCGTGAGACCAGAGGTCGGAGGTCGGAGATCAGAGGTCTGAGGGTCATCTTCGGAAACTGCCTTCCTAACGCTGACCTCTGACCTCTGACTTCTGACCTCTGTCTTCTGACCTTCGACCTCTGACTTCTGATTCCCGACTTCCAGGTCGCCGAGGGGCACCTGAAGCGTTGGTCCGGAGGAGAGGATGACCGCCCGCTCGATCACGTTTTGCAACTCCCGGATGTTGCCCGGCCACGGGTGGCGAACCAGGGCCTCCAGGACCGCCGAGGGAATGGTCTCGATCCGCCGGCCCATCCGCCGGGCGAATCGCTGGGTGAAATGGCGGACCAGCCGCGGAATGTCGTCCGGGCGTTCGCGGAGAGGCGGCAGCACAAGCGGGAACACGTTCAGGCGGTAGTAGAGGTCACTGCGGAAGCGGCCCTCGGCGACCATCGCCGCCAGGTCGCGGTTGGTGGCGGCCACCAGCCGCACGTCCACGGTGATGGTCTTGGTGCCGCCCAGACGCTCGAACTCCTGTTCCTGCAATACGCGGAGCAGTTTCGGCTGCAGCTCCGACGGGATGTCGCCAACCTCGTCGAGGAACAGCGTCCCCTGGTGTGCCAACTCGAAACGGCCGACCTTTTGGCTGATGGCGCCCGTGAAGGCGCCCTTCTCGTGGCCGAACAACTCGCTCTCCAAGAGTCCCGTGGGGATGGCCGCGCAGTTGAGCTTGACGAACGTGCGGTCGCGGCGCGGGCTCAGGTCGTGAAGGGCACGGGCGATGAGCTCCTTGCCCGTGCCCGTTTCGCCACGAATGAGCACCGTGGAGCCGGTGGGGGCGACGGTCTCGACCTCCTTGAGCACCCGGCGCAGGGCGGCGCTCTCCCCGACGATCTCGCCGAAATTCGTGCTCGCTGCGGACTTCCTCCTCCAGGTAGGCCTTCTCCTGGGCGAGCTTTCCTTGCATCGCGTCTCGATCTCCTGGAAGGCCAAGGCGTTCTCGACGGCTACGGCCACCTGATTGGCCACGAGTTGCAGGAATCCCGCGTCGGCCATATCGTAAGCGGATGGTTGCTTGCACGCGAAAACCAGCGCGCCCAGCCGCCGCCGGGCGGTGGTCAGCGGAAAACCGCAGGCACTTCGGGCTCCATACGCCTTCACTCCTTCCATGAACCGCGGCCAACGCCTTTCTGCACTCAGGCTCGAGATGATCAGCGGTTGCTGGGTCTGCCAGATCCACCCTGCCGGATCCTCCACGAGAGGAAGATCCGTAACGGACGGGAGCCGGATGGGTTCGGAGGTCTCCAGGATGTGAAGCCGCATGGTGTTGGTCCCTGCGTCATGCAGGACCAGGGCGAGGAAGTCGAATTTCACCACTTGATGGAGCCGGCCGGCCAGATCGTGGAACAGCGCAGATAAATCGCGGTGCGAGACGATCGCCTCCGAAACGGCCAGCAAGGCTCGGTACGCGTCACCCGTGGTACTTGCCTGTTGCGCGAAGTGATCGCTTGTCATGGCAAAAACTCTAATCCGGTACTCGTCGGGAACCAGCAAGAGGCCCACCGCGCCGCTGGGCGTTCGAGATCGCCCGCGTGAAGAGGATTATACCACTTTTCAGGCTAACTCGGCCAGCGATGTTGCTAGCAATGAACCCGATGGCTCCTGCTCCGCTGGGTTCGCGGCAGAATAGAGAAACGGGCCGAAGACAACCTGACGACGGTTGAGACCGCGACCCTACGTCCATGTTGTTCTGTTGGAGGTGGTTTGCTGCCTTTGTTCCTGGATTTCGCCATTGCCGGCCGAGGGATCCCAATCGTACAGCCGGTAGGTCTTGGTGATCTGCGCGCCGCCCTTGGCCAGCGCACCCCGGGAAAAGGAGTTCGATTCGAGGACCCAAGAGAACTCGCCTTCCTCGATGCCCCACTCGATAGCTTTGGGCACCAAACCGTGCATGAGCACCAATCCCAAGCCTTGCAACTGGTACTCGGGGAGCACGTTCGTCGAGATTATCCGAATCCTCTTGATCTCCCGCTTCTTGCGGAGTAATCGAATGAAGCCAAAGGGGAACAGCCGACCATTGATGTCGCGAATGCGGGGATTGAAGTCGGGCAGGGCAAACGTCGCGCCGACCACGCGGCCCTCGACCTCCACGGCCACGGCCATTTCCGGCACGATGAAGTGCTGAAGCCCTTCGGCAAGATGCTCCATCTCCGCGTCGGACATGGGCACGAAGCCCCAGGTGTTCGTCAAGGACCGGTTGTAGAGCGATAGAAACGTCTCCACGTCTTCGCGGAAGTGGGTCCTGTCCAGCGGTCGGATGCGGACGCCATATCGCTCAATGATCCGGTCGCAGACGGGCTTGAGTCTCTCGGCAATCTTCGGCAGCATCGAGATGTGGCCCCAAAAGGCGTAGAGGTCTTGCGCTTGCGGAAGCCGTAATTCTCCAACAGCCTGGTGTAATACGGCGGGTTGTAGGTCATCATAAAGGTCGGCGGCGAATCGAACCCGTCGATCAGCAAGCCGAGCATGTAGTTGAGGGACGGATTTGTCGGGCCGCGGAGTTTGTGGATTCCCTTAGCGGCCAGCCAGTCGCGGCAGGCGTCGAAGAGCGCATGGGCCGCCTCGGCATCGTCACGACATTCGAAAAAGCCGAAGAAACCGCGAGGATCGTTGTACCGTTCAATGTGGCCAACATTCAGAATGGCGGCAATACGACCGCACAGTTCGCCGCCACGATAAGCCAGAAACGTCTGCGACCGGTTCCGCTCGTAGAACGGGTGCCGGACATAGCCGACCATCTCTTTCTGGTCGATTCGCAGCGGTGGAATCCAGTTCGGATCGCCACGGTAAAGCGTCCAAGGGAATTCCAGGAACGCTTTCCTCTGGCCGCGGGTGGAAACCGGTTTCACAACGACATCTGACATCTCAACCAATATCCCATCTGCTGAATTGTTGCTGTCGACGTTTCCACCGCCTCCTAGCCGATTCCACAATTCGCTCATCTCGGCTTGGGCTCACGTATCGGATTGTGCGATCCGGATTCCGGCGCCAGCGGAACTTCGACGATTACGCAGGTCCCTGACCCGCGCCGACTGTTAATTCCTAGAGTGCCACCAAGCCATCCAACCAGGTCTCGAATTCCCTTCAGTCCTCGTTTGCGCGGATGAACGTTCTCGGGATCAAAGCCGATGCCCCAGTCTTGGACCTGAACAAACAGGTTCCCGTCGTCTTGGGTAAGCCCCAGCAACACGTTCTTGCTCTTGCTGTGGCAGCGGACATTCAGCAGTAATTCCCGCACGATGGAGAGCACTGCCCCCTGAAATTCCGGCTGAAATCCATCGACAGCCAGGTCGTCGCAGAATTCGATATCGGGACCGTTACATGCCCGGTGGTCGGCAATCAGGCAATGGATCGCAGGCCTAAGGCCGATTGTATCCGTATGGCCGTCCAGCAAAACGCGATTTTCACGAACACCGTGGCGGTCGTTCTGATTAACGTGGTCTTTCTCATTCACTCCCCCAAGCATCCGATTCAGCCCTGGGATTGTCTTGCCGACGAGCCAAGACTCCGTGGAGGCGTCATTGCTCCGTGTCTTGCAGTCGGCTTCGCCCTGAGTCATTGCCGCCGTCCCGGCGCGCATTTCCTCGCTTTCGCGAGTATCCGTCTCGCCCGGTTCTCGATTCTTGACCAGCCAAATCTCTTGGCGATCGACCGGAATGCTCGTCGGCGCCTCAATTGCCAGAAACACACGGGTCCCAGAGACGCGTGCAACGCGAATGATTACTTCTTTACCGACAACGATCGACTCACCAATTCTTCGCGACAGGACTAGCATGGCACTTTTTTGGGGGTTGCGACTATGAATGCGATGGACTCCAGTTTTTCTCGCCAGAATTGCGGCTCTTCTCAGCATGGAGCCTGTAGAAGACTGCGTCGATCGGCGACTCGGCGAAATCATTGACCGGCTCACCGGAATCGCCTCCTCGGAAAACTTCGAGCCATCCCGCACTGCGACGATTGCACGCGGAACGCATTCTCTCCTTCTTCTCTTCAGGGGAGTGGCGTCAGTTGGAATACGGCGGAAGCTTGCCGAAATCCCATGAGCTGCGCGGCATTGTGCTCCAACCCCCGTCGCATGGGACGACCTTCACGAAAGTCGGTTCCGCGCGGCTGGGTGTTCTTTCGCCAGCCTCCGCGTTCACAGGTTTGTTGACCGTGTACGCAATCGCGGATGTCCCCGGCTGACCCTGGGCCGGAACAGCCGGTGCCGCAACGCACTGCGGAGAACTTGGCGCATAGTTATATCGGACGCGCCAACGTCCGAAGACGCCTGCCTCGCAGATAGAAACGCTTGCTAGCACGATCACTAGCGTGAGCAACGATTGAAAACACTTTCCAGATCGACACATCGTAACGGTCTCCTAAAGAAGACAATTGGTGCGATGAAACACTTGCCGTGGCTCGGCTGGCAGCCATCGCTTTTTCGCCAGCCGAGCCAATCCCATGCGTGACCGACGCTGTTTGTAGCAAAGCGGATGCCATTGACGCGAACGGCTTGCCAGACGTTGAATGGATGAAGTTCCAATTGCTGTTCCACTCTTGCCCTGGGAGAATTGGGCGGAAAGCAAGCGAGTTCAACTAAACGTGCTCAAGGTGTCATATTGAGAGGCGTCGCTCAATCTGACAGGATAGCGGCCGCGCGGCTTCGACACGCAAACAGATACTTGAGGATTATTGGCGCCCCCGCTGTGCGAGGCCGCTGACAAGCTAACCGGGATGGTGGCGGCGTTTCCCACGCCGGCGGGCGGCGCGGCATCGGAACCGGAAGACCGTGCCGAGCAGGGACAACCCGAAGAAGTTCGGCCCCCGGTGAAGGCTCGAAACGATAGCCGAAGAACTGCTGCAACGGGTGGGCGGGCTGACGCTCGAAAGCCTGCGCGACCCGACCGGAAGTGCCACCGACCGCGGCCAGCCCCCCGGTCTATGAGACCGCCGGCTGAATCACCCCCGCGTTGCACCTCGTCGAGATGGTCACGTTCAGCTAATAGCTGCGCTCGTAGAGAACTGCGCCGGCCATCTTAGGATTCGGGGGCTTCAGGTTCCGGCTGCTCGATTTCTTTCGCCAGGCTTGCGAAGTCCTCTGCCAGATCACCCAGTTGCCCGCCGATCAGGAATCTGGGGTCACTGTCAATGAGTCGCGAGTTGGGGTCGTTCAGCAGCTGCTTGACTCGGCTTAGCTGCATCGATACGCTGTCGATGATCTGCAAGTACGGACGTAATGTGGTTTGCAAGCCGGGCATTGAATTCCCTCCTTTGGTTAGTATTTCGTGAACGCTTTTCTAATTGGGGCAATAGGCCAACACGGGAATAGTCGAACGCCATGCGATAGTTTCGGCGACGCTTCCAAAGAGCAATCGTCTCAGAGCACTACGGCCGTGGGTTGCGACGGCAATCAGGTCGACGTTTTCGCCACGGGCAACGTCGAGCACGGCGGCGGCGGGCGATTTGCCCGAGACTACGTGCGTCCGGATGTCCAATCCTCGGATACGCAAGCGTTCAGCCACTCGATCGAGATAGATCAGAGCCGTGGACCTTCGTTGCACACACCCATATTCGATGGCGCGCGGTTCCGTCACCGCTGCGAAGCCGTCCAGGGGTGAACCAGGGTCGGCGATGTGAATGAGCGTATAGACGGCACCCGCGAGAGTTCCTATGTCGATTGCCGGTTCCAGCACGCGCTCTGCCAACTCCGATCCGTCCAGCGGTATCAGGATTCTTTTCAAGGCCGGTCTTGGCCCTTGGCCGTCAGGCGTTTCGCCAGGATGCACAAGCAAGACCGGGGCCGGTCCGCGCACTACCAGTTCTTCGACAACACTGCCGAAGCAGAAGCGGTTCAGCGGACTGCGCCCGCGGGTGGCCATCACGATCAGATCGGGGCATTTCGCTCGTACTCGTCTCAGAATCGCACGTTCGATCAGGCCGTCCACAAGGGCGGCAGTCACCGGCGTCGAGTCCGTTTTCGTCAACCGCGTGGTAATGGAGTCGAGATATGCTCGCTCTTTTTCCTTGAGCATTTCGTCCTCCGCGGGATTGAAGCGAGCCCAACCGCCGTGCGGACTTTCGAGCAGGTAGGGTTCGTGCACTCGCATGATTTCCAGGCTGGCGCCGGCTTGGCGGGCAATGCTCGATGCCAGCGGCATCGCCCCTTCTGCGCGGGGCGAGCCATCGAGCGGTACGAGGATTGAGTTGAACATTCACAGACTCCTTAGGCTTCCCGCGAGAGGTCCAACATGGCAGGTTCTTTCGTGAGTGATGAAACTCCAAGGATTTCATCCCGGAGCATTAACAGTGTTTTACTTCCCAGCAAGGGATTAACTCGTCTTCACCGCTCCCGGCATCGACGCTCGAAATCGACCGTCCCGGCATGGTGTATTCCATGACGTACACGTCCTGGTCATCCAGGAGATAAGTGACCAGAATTCTCGTGGCCCGAAATCCCCAGTGACGGAAGGAAAGCTGCGCGACGAGGTTCCTCTCTGGGATCTTGGCGGCGATTCTGTCGGCTCCACGATCTGCCACAATGGCTATCAACTTCTCCACGAGTCTGGAGCCAATGCCGTGCCGCCGGAAGGCGCGGCGAACGACACACGAGTACAGTTGAAGCCGCCGAGCGCCGATTCCAAAGACCTCGTACCCCAGAATGAAGCCGTTTCGCTCAGCCACGAGGGCCACCGAGTTCGGGTTGTCCAAGTGGTCGATAAAATCCCGCTCGGACCAGGGATTCGCGAACGAATCGGCCTCGATTCGCAGGATCTCTCTCAAATCGGCCCGGCCCATTACCCGCAGGCCTACCCAGAAGCTGTTTCGCTGTTTCGCATTCATAGCATTTCCATGCCTCTTCCAGTGTGTCGTACCAGTCTCACCAGTGCTCGAAATGAACGCGCGATGCGTCGTAGCGGCATTTCAATCCGTTTTGCTCGATTGGATAGCCAACTGTAACCACAGACAAGGGAATTACGGTGGGCGGCAAATCGAGGAGTTTGCGGATGTTCTGGACACGACCTTCCACCGGATAAATGCCGAGCCACATGGCCCCCAGCCCGAGCGGTTGGGCCTCAACCAGGATGTTCTGCGTTGCCGCAGCGCAGTCTTGGACCCAGAATCCGACGTGCTTCTGCAGCGTCTGATCGCCACAGATCAGGATGGCGACGGGGGCCTGCGCCACGATATGGGCAGAGGGGTGAATCTCGGCTATTCGCTCTCGCGTAACGAGATCTTCAATCACCACGAAATGCCAGGGACGCTCATCCCCTTCCGAATGAGCGGCCATTGCCGCCTGCAACAGTGCCTGAATTGATTCCCTGCCAACCGGCTGATCGGTGTAACTGCGGACATGAAGTCTCGTGATAATAGCTTTCATAAGATTCGTTCACCTCGCTCTTCGATCGTCTTTGCGGACTCCCGGCACTGCCGTTGGAGGGGTATTGTTGGTTCTGGGCAGCAGGCAGGGCCGGGATATTACTGACTCAGCTTGCCGATTAGAGACAAAGCAACAACTGTTCCACTTTCGCCGCGTAAAAAGCGCAGAAGGCAACGAAGCCGATGCAGTCAAACGATTCGCGCGGTATCATATTGAGAGGGCCTCCCTCAATTTGACAGAATGGCGGCCGCCTGGTTTCGACACCCAAATGGGCACTTGGAGGATTGTCGGACATGAAAGCCGAGCAACTGCGATTGGGTGAACTGATCCGTTTCGATGATGGACTCGTCGACATTCATGGCCGTCGACTTTTCATCCACGACGCTCCCTGCCTGGGTCAGTTTCGCCGGGACCTGATTGAAATGGTCGGCAAGGAGGATGCCCGCAGAATCGTGACTGCGCATGGGCTATTTCTGGGGGCAGGTGGATGCGGCGACCATGGAACGGCTTTTCCAATGGGACAGCCTGACGGAATGGCTCAAAGCCTTCCTGCGGTTGCATAGGCTCCTTGGCGCCGCCAAGACCGCCGCGCTTTCCTTTGATCTGGACGCGACGACAGGTCGTTTCTCGATGCAGTTTTCCTGCCAGGACTCGGTCGAGGCGGATGCCTACACGGAAGAACTCGGGACTGCGGACGAACCCTGTTGCTGGGCTTTGATGGGCCACGCCAGCGGATACGTCACGTATTGCCTTGGGAAGAGCGTGTACTTTGTGGAACGGGAGTGTCGTGCGAAGGGCGACCAGCGATGTCTGGCGGTAGGCATGGACATCGACTCCTGGGGCATGGAGATTGCCAAGGACCTGCCCTATTTTCACGCAGCCGACATTCAGGGCAAGATCCAAGCGCTGAGCAATCAATTGCGCGAGAAAGAACTGGAGTTGGAACGCCAACAAAGCCAAATCGATCCTTCGGGCCGGGTGAGAATCGCCTCCGTGGAAGTTCGCAGCCGGGAGTTCCAGAGAGTGGTCCAATTGGCGGATCGGGTGGCCAAATTCGATTCGTCAGTGCTGATCACGGGCGAAACGGGTGTCGGCAAGGAGGTGGTGGCGCGTTACATCCACAGCCAATCGCCCCGCTGCAAGGCCCCGTTTGTCGCCGTCAACTGCGGTGCGCTGCCGGAAACACTTCTGGAGAGCGCTTTATTCGGCCACAAAGCCGGCGCGTTCACCGGGGCAACGAAAGACCGGCCCGGACTTTTTGAAGAGGCCGAGGGAGGGACGATCTTTCTCGATGAGATCGGCGACACGACGCCTGCCCTGCAGTTGAAACTGCTGCGCGTCCTCCAGGAACGAGAGGTCATGCGGGTCGGGGAAACACGGCCTTTCAAAGTCGACGTGCGGGTCATTTCCGCCACCAACCGCGACCTCCAGCAGGCGGTCCGCGCCAATGGCTTCCGCGAGGACCTTTACTATCGTCTGCGCGTCGTTGAGATTCATGTGCCACCGCTTTGTCAGCGAAAGGATGACATTCTTCCCTTAGCGCGGCATTTTGTGGGCAAGTGTGCTACCCGGCTGGGAATGCCCGATCTACGACTCGACGCCACGAGTCTGGATTGCCTCTTGGAGTATTCTTGGCCCGGCAACGTTCGAGAGCTGGAAAACGCCATCGAGCATGCCGCGGTCTTCTGCCACGATGGCGTCGTGCTGCCGAAGCATTTTCCT
Organism: uncultured Planctomycetia bacterium; assembly: GCA_963709175.1. GTDB lineage: Bacteria > Planctomycetota > Planctomycetia > Pirellulales > Thermoguttaceae > JANXQG01. The sequence goes on along the minus strand of CAVPVK010000012.1, from coordinate 72,990 downwards.
TCGCAGATCCAAGGAAGATCCGGACCGCACGATGGGCCGGAGCCGACCGAAACGCCCCATCGCCCCTTGGCGGATATCGAATGGGACTATATTCAACGGGTCTTGTCGGCCACCAAGGGGAACCGTACCGAAGCCGCAAAGATTCTCGGCATTGGCGAAGCCACGCTTTATCGGCGTCTCCGCCAATCGCGGCCCAACGGGGTGAATTGAGAATGTTCACCAAACGGGTGATCCTGGCGATTCGGCAGCGTGGGCAGACTGCCAAGGATGTAGCGATATTGCGGTTTCGTGTTAGTAAGGTCTTTTCCGTTTATCCTGGTCTATCGGGGAAGTCGAAGTTTGGATCAGGAGCTTTTTTCCAGCTCTGACGGCTAGACCTTCGATAACGACCATGCGGAATAGACTTTCACGCCACTGTAGCATTTTCGTATACCGCATTGGCTTCAGTATTATTTTGGTTTTGACCTGTGCCTCCTCGGCCGTCGCCCAGCCGTCAACCAGATCGTTGCAGCAAAACGGACCCGTTGTGGTCCCGATGGTACCCATGGAAGCTGTTCCGTTGCCTCCGCAACCGGCGGCTGCTGGGCAACCAGAGACTCTGGAGACGGCATGGACCGTAGCCTTGCGAACCGACCAGCGGATTGCGGCGAGCCAGTGGAACGTCGCCGCCGCCGAAAGCGGTTGGAATGCAGCCCGCGCCGAGCGCATGCCATCGGTGGCCTTGGGCGCCGACTACTACGCGGCAAGCCAGGAGCTGGGGGTTGCAGGCTCGTTGGGCCCTTTGGGCACTGTCGTGCTGCCTATAACGAATCGCGACAGCGGGGGAGCCTACGGCCTGGTGGCCCAGCCCATCTATACCTCTGGCCGCATCTCCAACGGCATCCGCGCAGCCCAGGCGAACGTCGTCGCCAATCGGGCCGATCACAGTCGCACGGTTTTGGACATCAAAATAAACGTTGCCGAGATCTACGTGACGGTCCTTCGGGCGACGCGCATCGTCGAAGTCGCCGAAAGCAAAGCCGTAACCCTGATCGCACACGATAAAGACGTCTCGGCGATGTACGACAAAGGGGTCGTGTCGAAGAACGATCTTCTCTCATCCCAAGTTGCGCTGGCGGACGCGCAGCAGAAGTCCATCGATGCCCGGGCCGACTTGGAAGTCGCCCAGGCTGCTTACAACCGCGCCCTGGGGCGGGATTTGTCCCAACCCGTACTGCTTGCCGAATTGCAGGATCGGGACGTGCCGCCGCCGCTCGACGAATTGACGCGGGCCGCAATTGCGAATCGCCCCGAATTGGCAGGCCTTGCCGCGCAAGCCCGCGCGCTGCAAGACGAAGCTGCCAGCGTGCGGGGGAAGAATGGTCCGCAGGTTGCCGTCACCGGGGGATATCTGTACCAGCAGGACGATTTTATCAAGCCTAACGGCATTACGGGAGCGATGGTAGGCGTACAGTGGAACCCGATCGACTTTGGACGCGTGAGGAATCAGGCCCTCGAACTGGACGAAAAGTCGCAGGCGTTGATACGTCTTCGCCGCGATGCCGAGTCGATGATTGCCCTGGAGGTGCGGCAGAAATGGATCGATCTCCAAACCGCCAGGGAACGCGTGATTGTGGCACGCAAGACGACGGCCCAGGCCGATGAGAATCTCCGCGTGGCCCGCGACCGATACCAGAACCAGGCCGGCACGAATACCGAAGTCTTGGATGCCGAGACCTTGCGGGTTCAGGCCTACACGAACTTATACAACAGCACGTATCAAGCAGTGCTGGCCGCACTTCGGCTGCGGCGAGCGGTCGGTAATCTATGACGACGAACTACTTCGGTAGTTTGTCGGGAATGACTGCATGGGGCAGGGCGACGGGCCCATACCGAGTAGACACCGCGAGCAGTGCGACGATCGGCAACCCGATGCCGGCGACAAGCAGGCTCAGGAACTGCAAGCCGCGCTGGATTCCTTGGACCATTGCCTCGGATCGCACGAAGCTTCCCAGAACCGTGGATGTCGTTTGCGCGAGGTCCGGTCCGGCCACCCCGTGCTGTTGGAAATAGTCGGCGATGCGGAGAGAAGCCTCTTGGACTTCAGGACGGTTCTCGCGCACATTCATGCGCTCGGTGTCCACGGCACGATCGGTCCAGGCGGCGATGGTGGTAGTAGTTATCGACGGAATCAAAATGAAGGAAAGGATCAGTGTGAGGGCCGCCAGCGCCCCTCCATAGAGGAAATCCTTCGGATCCAATCCCTCCACTTCGTCCTGCAGGAAACTGGGCGGTATTAGTCCCACGAACAGCCCCCAGCAACCCATCATCAGGGCCAGTCGCGTCTTACTCGTGAAGCCGTCGATGGATGACATCCACCACAAACAAGCGGAGCAGCCCACGGCCCCCACGAGCAGCCAGAAGTGCCGCAACCGACGGCGACGAAAGAAGGTCGTCAAGAACGTCGATGTCGCCATGGTGAACGTCGTCGGCGTGAGGACCCATCCGGCCACCGACCGTGGGTATTCCCGAACGTCGATGCAGTACATCGCCATTAACGAAAGGACCATGAGCAGTTGGATCAGGAGGAGGACGCGCGTCACCATTGCCCAGACGTAGACGCGAACGCGGAGCATTCTGCGAAGATGCTCGTCCACGGGCAGGCCGCTGCCGAGCCGAACCGCCAGGACAAGAGGCACGAACAGGTCGATTAGCACGCAGGCGGCAAAGGCGTTGGACGTCATACCACCCCACTTGCGATACCAAGCGACCGTGAACAGCATGCTCACGGCCCAGCCCGCCACCGCGTTAACCGTGAACCAATCCATCGGCAGCCGACGCGGCTGAGCGGGACGGTCGGGCCGGACGAATCGCAAGACGAGGGGAAACGCCAACAGAGCGAGTGGCACGTTGACCCAGTAGATCCACCGCCAACCTAGCGAATCGTTGATCAGGGCCGTCAACAGGGGGGTCGTGGGACGGGTCGAGTACGCGATTATGCCGTAGAAACCGATGGCTACGATGACCAGGCGGTCGAACTGGCGATAGAGCAAGGATCGACACATCACGATGACCAGGCCTTTGCCGATTCCTTCCACGGACTTGGCTATCGCCATACTGAGCACATCCACTGCGGCGCCGCACAGCACGTTGCCCACCACAAAGCAGCCGAGTCCGAACAACAGGGTGTTGCGGGCGCCATATCGAGGCGAGGCCCAGATGCCGACGAAGACCCCGTAGAACAGCGCGATCCCCCAACAGACTTGCGGCCAGATCATGGCGTAATGCTCGGCTTCTATGCTCTTGCGGATCACGTCATTGGTCACGTCCGTGAGGACGAACGTCTGGAAGACCGTGGCCAGGATCGGGACGATGGCCACCGCCGCCAGCCACGGCTGGGCGGTATCCGTCGCCCCTTGGTCAACTTGCCGAGGCGATTGTGCCAGTGGTGATGTTACCTGGCTCAAGAGAGTCTCCTGGAAAGAGAAGGCGGAGAAAACCTGGTTCAAACCTATTCGCAAGCCGTACAAATGGCTTCCGGACTTGTTCTTGAAACAAGTTCTCAACCTGCCGTTTGCATTTTACTTTCCACGAAATGGCACAGATCGGCGACAGTCAGCACACTGGCGAAATCCTGAACGACCGGTTTCTTGGCGAAGTCGTCCAGGTTAATAAACGGCAGTCGCTTCCGGAGTTCCGCCATTCCAACGTCCGTGACGCAGCCGTCGTGCACGTAATTCTGGTCGGTAAGCACGTCCTCCGGGAAGAGGTCGTTGCGGGAAACCTTGATGTCAAATGCCTTTTCCAGGCGAAAGACAATGTCCAGGAAGTCGATCGACTCGGCGCCCAAGTCGACCACCAAAGTGGCATCCGGCTTGATGTCTTCCGCATTCACCCCCAGGGCATCGGTCAGGGCGACCGCGATCTTCTCGTACACTTCGTCCTTTGTAGCAATCATTTCGCTATCTTTCCAAATCGGTTAAGAAAATACCGGATCATCGCTGATCCACGTCTCCATGCGCGGCCTCGTTGTAACGTCCTTCAAGGTTGGCAAACTCCCGGACCGTCTTTTCCGCCCAGGCGGGGTCGCCCGGACCGTGGCTGATCACCGCCCGAACGGAGAGCCCGGCCTGCAATTGCGGCCAGCGCTGATCCTTCTCGATCCAGATCCGAACCGGTACGCGCTGTACGACTTTCGTGAACTCTCCGGATACGACGTTGCGCGGCATGAGGGCGAACTGGGCGCCTGTCGATTTATTGATCCAGACGACCCGACCTTGGAATGGCTGCGGAAAAGCATCGATGTACAGGGTTGCTGGGTTGCCGGACGCGACTCCGGGCAGGCGGGTCTCCTCAAGGTTGGCGGTAACGTAGAGCAAGTCGGGGCTGTACATGCTTAGCAGGGGGCTGCCGGCCGAGGCGAAGTCACCGAGGTGGCGGTAACGCTTGACAACAACCCCGGAAAGCGGGGCTCGAATCACGGTGTACTTCAATTCATCCTCGGCCGCAGTCAGCCCCCGCCGCGCCTCCTTTACCATTTCCCGTTTCAGGGCGGTCAGCAGTTCCATCTCTTTGATTTGATCGTTGCCCGTCTCCGCCAGGTCAACGCCTTCATGGGCCTTCTGGGCGAGTTTCTCAGCGGCGTCGAGTGCCTGGCGAGCAACGGATATCTCTGTGCGGCCCGCCTCGGCCTTCGCGAGCTTGGCGACCGCAAGGTTCTTTTGCGCCTGCGCCACGTCGCGGGCTCGCGTTACTTGCTGGGAACGCTCCAAAGGGACGGCCTCTCGCTGATACAAAGCGGTAAAACGCTGATACTCCTGCTGCGCCAGCACGAAGTCCGCTTGGGCGAGATCCACGCCGGCTTGGGCCTCTAAGATTGTCTTTTCTACCTCGTCTATGGTGAATTTAAGAGCTTCCGTCGCTCGGGCTTGGTCCGCTTTGGCAGCGGCAAGCGTTCGCTTGGCGATTTCAATTTGGATAGGGATCTCCACCCGCAGCCGCGCGAGGCTGCTTTCCTGCCGCCGCAGCTCCGCTTCGGCTTCGTCGACCTTGGATCGAGCCAACTCGACTTTGTCGCGATACAGAACCGGATCGATCTCCGCCAGCGCCTGTCCCTGCTCGACACGATCGTTCTCCTCCACGAGCAAGCGGCAAAGACGGCCGGAAACCGCCTGCGGAGCCACGTTGACAATGTGAGACTCGACAAACGCATCTTCGGTCTCCGAGCACGAGAGGCGGGAGCCGATACAACCGAAAGCCAGCGCCGCTAACGCCAAGACTACAACCGCTGCGATAGAGATCAATATTCCACGGCGGGGCCGTTTGGTCGGTGTCGGTGCTGCGGGGGTAGCCGTAGCGGCGGGGCTAGCGGGCTTCGTGTTAAGAGAGGGTGCGGATTCCGGTGCGGACGCGGTCATAGGTGGGCACACATTCAATTTGGCAAGTGATGGATTCTGGCAAGGCTTGATGCAAGCCGTGCGCCAATTCATGAACTCGCACCTGGCCAGCTTCTCGTTCGTGGTGTTATATTGGCCTTTCGACGATAGCTCTCGCCAAATCTCTCAGAATGACAAGCCATCTCTCACAATGACCGACGATATCGCTCCGCAGCAATTTCAAGCGGAACTTACCATGCATGGGTGGAAGATTTCTTACGTTTTCCCAGCGGCGGGCAAGTCGTGGGACTCCCACAGATCCAGAAATCGAGAAGGCAACTTCACTCATAGCGTAGCGCAAGCCGCAGATCCAATCTCGCCGCTCTCTCGGCCGGACCCAGCGCCGCGAGCAGGGAGATCGCCAACCCGAAGGCGACACACCCCGCCAACAGCCAGGGATGCAAGAGGAACTCGACCGGATAGCCCAACAACGGCATCATACTCCGGCCGATGCAATAGGCCGTGCTGATACCATCGAGGGCACCTAACCCCAGACCGATGAGACCAATCATGAGGGCTTGCGAAAGCACGAGGCGGCGGACCTGCCGCCGCGTCATCGCGACGACGCGGAGCAAGGCCAACTCGCGGGTCTGCTCCAGTACGTTCATCGTAAGGGTGTTAGCGATCCCGAAGGCGGCCACCACGAACCCCAGGACGAGGATCGCCCACAAGCCGCCGATCACGCCGCCCATCGACCGATCGAGCATTCGACTCAAGTCGGCAAACGAGTGCAACATGAGTTGATCGCGGCGGGCGATTTGCGCCAAGGAGTCCTGTACGGCACTGAGGCTGTCCGGCCCAACGGTCGCCAAGACCGTGTTCACGCCCTGGACATTAAAGAGCTTTTCGGCCTTTGCCCGATGGACGTACATGATCTCGCCGCCGACCATGTAATCGATCGCCAGCGCGGCAACGCGGAGCTTCTGCCTGCCTTGCCGCGTCGTATCGACCTCGATCTCGTCGCCCGGCTTGACGGACAATACCTGGGCCAACTTCGTGCCGATCACCACTTCGCCCCGGAGCAGGCGGCGGTGGACCTCATGCGGGTCGGCGCGATACAGTGCGATCGGCGGCTCGGACTCGGGGAACTCGCGTGAAACGACGACTATCTTGTGGTCGCCCACGTCGGTATTGAAGAACCGCACCGTATCGACGCTCGTCACGCCCGGGATTTGGCGAACTTCTTCCTCCAGAGCGTCGGGCACGACTTCCGACTCGCCTGTGCTATTGTTGGGGAACTCGGCGCGCAGAAAGAAATCCCCTTGCAAGGTCTGGCGATACCACGAGCGGACGTCGCCCACGGTTGTCGAAATGATCGATCCCAGGCCGATGCCAATGGCCGTGGCCACGTAAACTACGCCGATGGTCAGGGCGCTACGGACTGGACGGCGGACAATTTGTTGCTGCGCCAGACGGATCTCCCGTATTCCTAGAGGCCGAAGCAGCCAGCCCGCGAAGGCTGCCAGCGGCCGCACCAGCACCGGAATGACGAGCACGACGACGGCCATGTCCAGCGCGCCAGCTCGATGGAGAGCCACGATGGCAGCCAACCATGGACGCTCCCTACAAGCAGGATGGCAACGATAATCAGCAAGGCAATGCCCGAGACGGACATCCACCACGACCCGCGGCCCACAAGCGCGTGCCCCGATGTCCCGCCGGAGCCATCGCGCCCCACCACCGGCCGCATCGCCTCCAGCGGTGTGACCCGCGTAGTCGCCCATGTCGGCACGGCCGCGGCCGCCAAGGAAAGTACCGGCCCGAAGACGAGGGCCAGCACAAAGGGCAGCGGCGAGAAGCTTACAGGCGGCGGAACGTTTTCATAAAGCTGCGTAACTGCGACCATCAGCAGATATCCGCCAGCCAAGCCCAACACGCAGCCTAAGAGCGTCCCGGCAATTCCCAAGAGGAGGGCCTCGCGGAGCATCATGCCCACGACCTGCCGACCGGTCGCTCCGACGGCCCGCAGGATTGCGATCTGCGGACGCCGCTCGCTGACTTTCATGAGGAACGTGTTGGCGATAATGATGAATGCCAGGACGCCGGCGAATACGCTGGCGAACGACAGCCCCCACTCGACTTCCATCATGGTGCCTTTAGCCAGTTGGGAGGCGGAGGCGGGCGGATGCACTTCCAGCCCGGACGGCAGAATCTCGCGAATGTTTTGCCCCACCGCGTTTTCATCGGCGGTGTCAGCCAGCACGATGTCAATGGTGTTGATCTTCCCCTTGTCGCCGAGGTAACGCTGGGCGAAATGCAGCGGAAGGAACAGCGCGCCGCCTTTGTTGAATGCGGCTGGACCGCGGCGCCAGCAGACCGACGATCGTGATAGTCCCCAAGTGGCCCAGACGGCGAACCTTGGCCGAGAGGAACTTCACCTGGTCGCCCACGTGAATGCCGGCGCCTTCGGCGAAACCGACCTCCAACAAACCGCTGGCGCTATCGTCGGCCGTCAAGAAGCGGCCTTCCCGCAGCTCGTAGTCGCGTGCGTCGGAATCGTGCTCCGGATCGATGCCGATCGCGATCAGGGCCAGGCTCTTCTGGTCGAAGCCCGCCTTATCCTGGTTGAAAAAGAGGCGCGTCGCCCTCTGGTAGCTTGGCACGGCCGCTCGAACGCCGAGGAGCTTGACGAGTCTCTTCGTGAACTCCTGAGGAAAGGTCCCGTTGGCCGCCGCGGTGACTTGCAGGGCGGCGCGGCCGGCGATTTCCTCATACATGCGGCGATAGGCATTCCGCGTGGTGGCCGTGGCCAGCGAAGCGGCGATTACCGACGCGATGCCGATCGCGATGCTCAACAGCGTCAATGTGCTGCGACCGGGATGCCGGCGGACGTCGCTTGCCATTAGTCGCCAGGTGATCATCGCGTCTATCCGTTCTTCACCGCCGAGCACGACCATGAGGACATGCTGCCCGACATGGTGTCCGGCTGCTCGATGGGCGGAACCGGGTTCTGTTCGTTGTCGCTTGCGATCAATCCGTCGCGCAGGCAAATGAGCCGGTCCGCTTGCGCCGCAACGTACGGATCGTGGGTCACCATGACGATCGTCTGCCGCTGCTCGATGACCAGTCGACGCAGCAACATCGTTACCTGCCGGCCATTGGCGGTGTCGAGGTTGCCGGTCGGTTCGTCCGCCAGCAGCAATACCGGTTCGATGGCCAGCGCCCGGGCAATCGCCACACGTTGCAGTTCACCACCAGAAAGCATGCTTGGCAAGTGCCTGCGGCGGTGCAACATCCCGACCAATTCCAAGACGGTCGCAGCCCGAGCCTGGGCCTTCGGCGTTGAAACGCCGCCCAACTCCAGCGGCAGCGAGACGTTCTCCTCGGCACTCAGCGTGGGCAGCAAGTTGAACGACTGGAAGACGAAACCGATCCGCTGGCGGCGCAGTATCGTGCGCTGATCGTCGCTGAGTACACTCAGATCGGCGCCTTCCAGCAGCACTTGACCGCTGGTCGCCCGATCAACGCCGCCGAGCATGTGCAAGAGCGTACTCTTTCCCGAGCCTGAAGGGCCCATAATCGCCAGGAATTCACCTTGTTCGACAGTCAGGTCAATTCCTCGCAGCGCTTCGACGCATAGTTCGCCGCTACCATACGTTTTCTTCAGGACTCGTATTTCGAGGAGGGACATCAAGAGATTCTCCGAAGCAGCGATTGGTACTCTTTCCTGCACGCCTCGCCGCGCTGCGCGGAAACGGGCGGAACGAATCTCTCGTGGTTAATTGCTTAGAGTGGGACCAGATCGCCCGAGCGAACGCCGGCCCCCCGTTCCATCCGCATCATTCTAATGCATGGTGAACCGGCGCTCGCTCGGACTATCTAGTCCCACCTTTGAACAAAAAATGTATGAGGCATCCGTAAACGGTTATTAGTCTTTAGCAAACGGCGTGCCCGGCGGGAATCTCTCCAAGTCAAGATTCAAGACAGGAAACCCGATTCCGTTTGGCATGGCTTTCGCGGCCCCTCTCATCAGCGGAGAGTATCATAGGTCGCCTCTGCTACGCCTATCCTAGTAGACCAACATGTCATTGCTACTGGTTTGCCGTAGTTACCGGGCTGATTGCGGAATTGCATCTTGCTTGCCAAGACCCAACGCCCACCCATGCATTGCAAAGGGAGATCTGAATGGAGAGTTATTCTTTGGGGTTCGGGACGAAAAACGCCCCAAGCTACCACCTGCTTACCGGCGCGACAGGCTTCTTGGGCTCTTACCTGCTGCGTGATCTTTTGCTGGCAGGACGCCGCGTGGCGGTACTCGTTCGGCCTTCCAAGTCGGAGTCGGCGTGTCAGCGCATCGAGACCCAGTTGCGGCAGTGGGAACTGTCGCTGGACACCTCGCTGCCCCGGCCCGTCGTGCTCGAAGGTGATCTCAGCAAAATCGACCTCGGTTTGGACAATCGTTCCCTGCATTGGATTGAACGACACTGCATTTCGATTTTCCACAACGCCGCCAGCCTCGTCTTCAAAGGCGATGATCCCAACGGCGAGCCGTACCTAACGAATATCGAAGGCACGCGACGGATGTTGGAACTCTGCCGCCGGACGGGTATCCGGCAATTTCACCACGTATCGACGGCCTACGTCTGCGGCTTGCGGGAAGGCCGCGTTCTGGAAGCCGACGTCGACCTCGGCCAGATGCCAGGCAACGTGTACGAAAAAACGAAGCTGCAGGCCGAGATGCTAGTCCGCGCGGCCGCCGATCCGCGTGGAGAGGGAAGCTGGCTCGACCCGCCCACGATCTACCGTCCTTCAATCATTGTGGGAGATTCGCAGACCGGATACACGACGTCTTATCACGGCTTTTATGTCCCCCTGAAGCTTGCCCATACGATGGTCAGCAAGGTGGTGTGGGGCGACCACGGCGGGCGATCTGCTCGTCGCGGCGCTGGGAATTGATGGCGACGATCGAAAGAACTTTGTGCCTGTCGATTGGGTCTCGGCCGTGATGTGCCACATCCATAGCCGGCCTGAGTTGCATGGACTGACTTACCATGTCACGTCGCCCTACCCGGCGCGGATCGGGGAGATGGCCGCTGTGATGCAGGAGGTCATCGAGGCCCTCTCACCGCTGGGAAATCCCGATTCGACGTCGAACATGGACGGAGCGTGGTTTGCCAAGACCTTCCGCGACCAGATGGGCATCTACCGTGTCTACTGGCGAGACGACCCGCAATTCGACATGACCAATACGTTCTGCGCAACGCCACATTTGCCGTGTCCGAGGTTGGACCGCGAACAAATGGCTCGCCTTGCCCGCTTCGCCATCGAAGCAAACTTCGGTCATACGCACCGCGCGAAGTATAAGCCGGAGTTCGACGTCCACGGTCACCTGCGGCCGTTACGCAGTCGCGGCGATATATGCGAGGATGATCCGCAGATTGCTCACGTGGGTCTCCAAGTCGACGGCCCGGGCGGCGGTCAATGGGACTTGCTGGTCCGCGAAGGCCGACTGGGGGCTGTTGACGACGGCGTGAGCATGCGGAGCACTGCTATTTTCCACGTGAATTCCGCTACGTTTCGCTCTTTGGCCCGCGGCGATTTCAACGTTTCGCAAGCGGTGCAGAGAGGTCAGGTGCGGATCGAAGGCAATGGAATGGATCGTCGCCGCCTGGAGGCGGTTCTGCAAGCCACTGCTACGGCTGACCGCTGCAACGGCAAGGATTCAGGCGTCTAGGCATCCGAACAGGTCAAATCTCTCAGAATGACGTTCCATCTCTCAGAGTGACCGACAAGGATTGGGTCGTAAGTCCCCGCGATCCTCACACCCAACCATGCTGGCGATACCATTGCGCCGTCTGCTCGATCCGCTCTGGAAGTGCGGCGCCTACGGAGAAATTGAACGCCTTTCGGGCTGCGCCGGCCGAACAGGTCCACGATCCGGCGCGGGCCTCGCGGGCTTTGTCGAGGCCAAAATACCACGCCTTGCCACAGAGACGTGAAAAGATCGTGGTGAGGCCGGCGATGGTCCACACCATTAGCGGCCCCGTGTGCATGACGCGCGTTCGCGTCCGGCCCAAGGCCGTGCCGATCGTCCTGCCAAGGTCGCCATAGGCCATGTCTTTTTCGGCCGCGGCAAAATAACAGCCCCGCGCCGCCTCGGCCGCGCTGTTTGGTTGCGCGGCGATACGCTCGCCGCCCGTTGCGGCCAAGATCAACAAACGGACCAGATCATCGACATGAATCAGCGATAGGTATTCATCGTGGTACGTCGGCACCAGGTGCAATCCCAGTCGGGCAATAGGCCGGAAGATTTCCCATGTCGCCGGATCGCCTTCGCCAAAGACCACCGACGGTCGGACGATGGAAATCGGCACGCGATCGGCGTACTCGCGCACCGCCAACTCGCCTTCCAGTTTGCTCTTGCCATAGTGCGAGACAGGCGCCGGCATGTCCGACTCTTCATGCGGATGATCGGGCCGCGATGGCCCGACGGCGGCCAACGATGATACGATTACCAACACTGGCGGGGTCGACTGCTGGGCGCACGCCCACGCGATATTCCCGGTGCCCTGGCCATTGACCTTGTAGAGTTCGTCCGTATGGACGGCCTTTACCAAGCCGGCCAGGTGGTAAACAACGTCACGTCCGGCCACGACCGCCGCCAGCGTGCTGCGATCGGTGACGTCACCTGGAATCCGGCCAACGCTGAGACCGTCGAGTCGCTCGGACGATATCCTGCGGACCAAACAGCTCACTTCATGCCGTTGCCGCAGCAATTCGCGGGTGAGATGGGAGCCGATAAAACCGTTGGCGCCAGTTACAAGGATCTTCATGGCATGCGGGACCAAAATTCTTCATAGACGCGAATGCCTCGCGCCCCCTGCAATGTCGCTAACCGGACGAAATCCCTTTCGGCGTTGTCCGGTGCTAGAGGTATTCTTAATTGTCGGGCGATCGCCGGCAAATCTTCCTGCCTGCAAAGGTGGGTGACGGGGCTCGAATCCCTGACAACCAGATGCACATGTGCGCTCTAACCAACTGAGCTACGTCCACCATGTTTTTGATCTCGACGAGCCTGTCAGGATGTTGTTTCCCCAAAGCGCTGACTGACTCGATGCAATATGTGTGCCAAATCTCCAACGCGGGGAACGGCCGCGCTAACGGAACGCGCACAGCCGCAGCAGCGCGAGCAGATTCCAGACGTTCCGCCGTGTCGGGCTTGCAAAGTATACCTTGCTGAGAGTTCCCCGGTAACGATGTTTGAAGTCGGCATGGCCGCGAAAACTGTAAAGCCAATGATCGCCGTGCCGGTACGCCCACTGAAAGCATTTTTTCAGAAACCAGCCCTCGTGAAAGCCCGAGTCCTCCACCTGATACAAGGGCAGCAGCCCGAGCCGAAGGATTTTGATTCCCTCGGACCGAAATTGTTCGATGGCCAGCGCGGTGATGGCTTCTTCGGCCCCGGTGGGAGCGTGCGGAGATCGCCGTTTGATGGCGGGCGAGTAGCTGATCACGTCGCCTCCCGCGCAGATCGGGTCGAAAACCACAAATGCTACGATCCAGCCGTTCGGGTCGCGGAGGAAGAACTTGCGGACCCCCGGTTCGTTCCCCCAGGTCAACGGACGCACCAAGAATCGTGCTTCATGCTTGACGGTTTTCGTGGCAAGCCAGGCGTCGCAGAGTGCCAACAGTTCGGTATTTTCAGCGTCCAGGGAGGCCCGCTCCTCGACGACGTACCCCTCGCGTCGGATCTTATGGGCGGCCTGACGAAGCTTGCTCTTCTTCGGCCCCGAAAAATCGTGCGTGGGCAGGTCGAGCTGTATGTCAGCCCCGAACTCGTTCACGAACCAACCCAAGCCGTCGAGGACGGCCCCGACCGGATTGGAAATCTGGCAAAAGCACGTACGCGGATGCTCCCGCACAAAGGCCTCGATAATCGCCGCGTAACTTGCTGTCGGCGCCACCGGATCTCCCAACACGAACGGGATGCCGCCCCAAGTGTCGTACGCCAGGTATCCTCCATGACCCTCGAAGTACTTCATTTCCGGCTGCAAGGTGGCATACGCCATCGTGAAGCTGCCATATTGTGAAAACAGCTCGAAGCGTCGCGCAACATCAGGCGCTGCTGTACAGGGCACCGGCACTGCCAAGCCCTTGGGAACGGCCGTCACGAACTTGGAGTGTTTGGCTTCTTTGCGTCGTGGCCAACAAATTGAAGTTTCTGTCGTCGCTTGTCCGTTGGCCTTCGACGCGGGCATAGCACGACGCTCATGCGACGGCCGATCCGTGCGGCCGGTGTGCTGAGGGGAGTCGGTCCAGGCGGCGTCGCCGTGACGGCCGAGATGGAACTTTGACAAAAGTGATGACATCGGATTGTCTCCTGTTGCTTTAGCGAGTCCCGCCCGATTCGCCTTTCACCGCCAACCCGCGGTCCGGGGGGTGGAAGTGGTAGGCGGGATTGCGGACGTCGAAGTCGGCGGCGGCGAGACCAACATGCAGTTTGACGTCAAGATACGTGTACTCCTCCATCAAGGGAAGCTTGTCGCCGGGGTTGTCCGGCCAATCATAACGCTCGTAGCGAACGGGGAGTTTCAGCTTGTCGTCGACGAAGATCCGGGCGATGTGGAAGATGAAATTCGTGCGCGGCCGCGGATGAACGACCTCGATGCAGCGACATGGCCGGTCGTTGATCTTGACGTGGTCGATCCACTTCGCGGCGCACTCGCCGTATTTCATGTCGTTTTCGGCGACAAGGATGAGCCGTTTCGTAAGCTTGAGGATACCGATCTCCGTCAACGGATACTGCTGCCCCTGCATTGCCAGCGGACTATCCGGATCTATCGCCAGGGTGCCCAGCAGCGCGCGAAGCCCCACGCCATGCGCCGACATCTTGCCATTGTTGGCGCCTTCGACATAGAGGACCTCCTGCCCCTTCAGAGACTGAGGACCGAGAGACTTCACGTAGATGCTGAAGGGCTTCTGTCGGACCTTGACGGAGAGAGACTCCCTTGGTCCCAGTCTTCCCAAGGTCCGTTCCCGCTTGACCAGTGTGGCAGTGTAGCTGTCGATCCGCTCGATCTGCCGCAAGGCCTCTTGGGCCCAGCGCAAAGCGGGCACGAGAGGATGCTTGCTTGGGTCTTCGGTCCACGCCGGCGCAACGCCCGGAATACCCGCGTCCGATCGCTTGAGTGTACGGACGAGGCCGGAAGCGTGCTGCTCACTGGACGATTGAGCATGGGCAAGGGACACTAGGAGACAGGCGGCAAGGCCCATAACAGAACCACGGATCTTTCCTGAATAATTCATGGCATGCTTGTAGGAGGAACGATCGATGCCCCGGCGGAAACACCGGCATTTCCGGCGATCAGGCAGGAGCGGCGCTACGACACTGCCGGGAGTGCCCGATGTTGCCGGCAAAAATCCTGCCTGCAAACGTTTGTCTCGGGACTCCCGGCTGTGTCCGCGCAGCTACCGCACCTGTTTCAAAGTCAATCCGGCCGCTATTTGGCGGCCGGCGCAGGGTCGGCACTGGCGCAACCGACGTCACGGGCGCAACCGACGGCGCAGGGACGGCGCTAACCGTGCCTTGGCAGCACGGAGTGGCAACCGCAACCGTCGAAAAGCAGCCGCACCCGGTAGCGCAGCAACTCGTGCAGCACGATGTGCAAGGCGTACAGCATGATGTGCAGGGCGTCCAGCACTGCGTGCAGCATCCGCAGCGCGCTGCACGCCAGCGCCAACCAGCGGATGCCGACTGCACTGAAACCAACAACAGCAAGAGCAATACGGCAATCACTGTCCCAAGACGTCGCATAACTAAATCCTCCTATTGAGAAAGGGAAACAGAAAACACAACACAAAACACGAAACTCGTCCCTCCATGCCCCTAGCACGTCTATGCGAATGAGAGCTGGAGGTTGGGGACTTCAATGCGCGGCAACATCCGCGTAAGCGCGTATGGGCGTTATGGCTCCAAGGCTGGTTTCGATGTGGATCGTCGCTTCCACGCGGCCAGAATTCCGGGGAGCAATGAAGGTCACGGGAACGACGTGCAAAGTCTTCTCTGCGACCCCATCCGGTACTGCGATTTTAAAGCCGGCCGATTTGCAGGACGTCTCCGTCACACGAAACGGCTCCTTGCCCCAAACCACGATCTGCTTGACCGTCTTCTGGCCCGGCTCCACGACACCCAGGAACAGAGGTGCGGGGCTTGCGGAAATTCGCTCGCGAATAATCCCGCTTACGGGCACCTGGATTTCAGGCGACTGCAGGTCATTGGTTACGAGCGTGAGGTTCCCAGCCAGATAGCCGGCCGAGGCCCGCTGGTCGACGTGGACGACGATTTGGTACGTTACTACCGCAGCGCTCCGATTCAATTCCGTTGCGGTGGCGGACAGTTGCGTGTCAACGCTGCGAACCCCAGTGATCCGCCAGTCCGGACCGCCCGTGTGGCTGACCGTGACGGTCCTTTCTTCGGCACTGCCCTGGTCCACGGTTCCGAAGTCCACGCTTCCGGGCTGGAGTGCCAGGTCGCTGCGAATGAAGCCGCGCACGTTGAGTTGGACCTCTGCAAAATAGGGCCTATCGAAGGTCACGGTCAACGTCGCACCCCTGGATCCGAGGAAAGCGGCGGTATTGAACCTCGCGATGATCGCGCCCTTTTGGTGAGTCTTCAGCGTTTCCGTCTCGATCTCCGGACTCGTGCAGTGACAACTTGCCCGAACGCCGGCAATATGCACATCCTCGACGTAGAGGTTTTCCAGAACGAAGGCGAACTCGGCTTTTTCACCTCGTGCAACGACGCCGAAATCGTGGCTCGACGTCTGAAACATCTTTCCGGCCCAGTCCTGAGCCGAGGCCGGTACGGACATAAGAAGTGCCGCCGCTACGAGCCCCGCGTGGGCAGACTTGCAGAACATGATTGCTGACTCCCAAAAGGTTGGCCGCGACTTGTTGGCGACAGGAGTTCTCCCCGCCGGACAGAGATTTCACTGGGAGCCTCAATACCCAGTCGAACTCGTCCTTTGTGAACTTCCAGCACGGTAATTGTGACGTCGTTTCCGACCCGAATCTCCGCGTCGCAATATCGCGAAAGCACTAACATATCGATCCTCCTTGCTGTTTCTTTCCTGCCGGCACGATCCGCGTGCCGCACGCTTCCCAAAGCAACGCGCATGCCGTTCCTTCGTGTGGCCACACAAGGCGATAAAGTGCCGAACGCCACTCGCCCGAGCCCACGCAGATCGGGATTCACTGTCAATTTGATAGACGCTTGTCTTCTTGATAGACCTGGAAGCGTGTGCGACGAGGGAAGCAGGTCAGATCGTGTGCGGGACAATTGGAGAATTCCCGCTCATGGTGGTAGATTTTCCAAGTAACCCAGCCGGTCCGCTGCTAACGGGAGGACTTGATAGTTTTCTTGAGAGCGACAGCGACAGCTTGGCATCCTCGCGCCAACTCCTTTCCCTTGCTGCCCCTTCCCAGCCGCGAAAACCACGTGGACCGACCAGGACGTCGAGGGTTTGGCCCATTGGTTGCACTGTGTTCACAGTGCGGTTCGGTTTGCTGAACCTGCCCGTAATTTCGGCTGCAATCAATGCCTCCGAACTACTTTGAGGCCCACATCATGACTTGTCGACGGCGATTCCGGATCTTGATGCCCGAGGGCAAGCTCTCGGGCGATTCGTTTGTCTTGCCCCCAGAACAGCCGCGTAATCTCCGGCGGGGCTACACCATGTTGATCCATGAACGCAGCGGGACGTTCCTTACTGTGCATGACACGCGGCTGCTTCCCGCCGAAGCCGCCGGGGCGATCCCCATAGTTGACGCACCGTTATGCGACCTGCGATCGATCGCAATCTGTAGCCAATCTTCATCGCGGTCGTGGCGCTCCGAGGGGGCGCCGTTCCCGCCAACGCGCAGCGTCAGCGCCGAATCGCAACAACATTGGTTGATCAGCAGCCGGGCGCGAAAAGAGATCGGGTCCGTGCGAAACGAAGGAGAGTAGTCATGTTGGATCGTTTGTCTGGGAAGCACAGACGGCAACGATTGGCCGCCTTCCGCATCGTGCAGGAATCGCTTGTCAACGCCTGCCGCCATAGCAAGAAACCGTCGACTGTTTGCAAAGCTGACGTTGGAGGCTGATGTGCTCCGGATTGACGTCCAGGATTGGGATCCCGGGGTTGACTCGGAGAATACGGTGCCCGGCCATTTCGGGGTCCAGGGGATTTGTCAGCGAATCAAGTTGCTCAGAGGCGCTGCGACCATCCGCGGCGTACCGGGTGAAGGGATGTGCTTCACCGTCGAGCTTCCCCTCAGCAGCAAAGCGACCGCCACGACCAAATGAGGCGAAAGGGACGGCTGACGGCGATTCATCGCGGCCATGCTCCCCGGCGAAATCCTACTCCGCCCCGATGTGCTCGCCCTTCTCGGCGACCGAACGCTTCATCAGCAGTACCAGAAGGACGAGTGCCGCCGACAAGACGGCGCACAGCCAGAAGACGTCGAAGTAGGCGAGCGACGAAGCCTGCTGCTGGCGGAGGCTGTCAAGCGCGTTTAGACTCATCTGGTCCGACCGGGCCGAGTCGCCCGTCCACTGTTGGAAATACTGCGAGGCTCCCTCCATGAACGACTGGACATGGGGGTTCGCCGGCCCCAGGTGCTCGCCCAGGCGGGACAGGTGGAATTGCCCACGCCGCTCCACAATAGTCTGGGCCTGCGAGGTGCCGACGCTGCCCCCCTCGGTGCGTAGCAGGCTGAATAGTCCGACGGCGGCTCCGCGGAGATGCAACGGCGTGTACTTGTAGGCGGCCACGCTGATCGGGGCGAAGATGAGTCCGAGGCCGAGCGTCAACAGCATCCGCGGCCAGATCACCTGCCAGGGGCTAATCTGGATGTTCATCCGCGCCATCGCGTAGCTGCCTACGGCCATGACCGCCAGGCCCGCAGCGACCAACCAGCGGGCGTCGGCCCGCCGGGCCATTAGGTAGCCGACGAGCACCATCGCCCCAAGCGAGGAGATACCCGAGGGGGACATCATCAGCCCCGATTGCAAGGCGTCGTAGCCGAACAGCGACTGGAGCATCCCGGGCAGCGCGATGCTCGCTCCGTACACCACCGCGAACGCACAGAAAATAATGACGCAGGACACGGCAAGGTTCCGCTCCCCGAGCCGCGAAAGTTGATGATCGGGCTGGCAACGCGCATCTCCCAAACGATCAACAAGGCCAGCCCTAGCACGAACAGGGTCAGGAGCGTCTGCACCCGCCCGAACGGGTCGCCCAGCCAGTCCCATTCCTGCCCTTTGCTGAGCATGATTTCCCAGCAGGACATCATCAGCGCGAGCACCCCCAAGCCGATGTAGTCGAAGTTCAGCGGTTGTCGGCGGAGCTCCGCCCGCTCCTGCTTGAGGTAGTCGGGATCATCGACCACGGCGTATGCGGCCAACAACGCCAGCAGGCCCATCGGAACGTTGACGAGAAAGATCCACCGCCAGTCGTAGTTCACGCACAGCCAGCCGCCGAGCGTCGGGCCGACGATGGGGGCGATCACGGCCGCAACGCCGAAAAGCGTCATGGCGGTGCCTTGCTTCTCGGGCGGGAAGGCGTCCAGCAGGACCCCTTGGCTACACGGCTGGAGCCCGCCGCCCGCCAGCCCCTGGATGATCCGGAACAGGATCATCTGCCCCAGGCCGGTGGCCAAGCCGCACATGGCCGAGGCAAGGGTAAACAGCGCGATGGAAAGCATGAAGTAGTTGCGGCGGCCGAGGTGCGCCGACAGCCAGCCGGTTATCGGCAGGACAATGGCATTGGCGGCCAGATAACTGGTGATGACCCAGTCAGCATCGTTTTGCGCGGCGGCCAGCCCGCCGGCGATGTACCGCAGGGCTACGTTGGCGATCGTGGTGTCGAGGATCTCCATGAACGTGGGCACGACGACTACGGCGGCGACGATCCAGTAGTTGCCCGCCGGCCGACCGGGCTGGGCTCCTCCAGGCACTATGTACCCATGGTCGGCGAGGGAAGGCGTGTGGGTGCCGGCGGGACTGAGTGTCTTGCTGCTCATGGGAGATCGGAGGTCAGAGATCAGAGATCAGAGCTCGGAGGTCGGAGGTCAGATCACGGTTGGGCGTATAGGGGTCGTGTCGGCAGACCGGTCGATGGCTGCAGGACATCCCCCGCATGCGGCCCCGCGGGCGGTTCCTTGTAATACACATAGGGCGTCACCGACAGTCCGACAAACAAGGGAGCCTCGTCTGGCTTGTAGCCGCGCAGTTCGATCCGGACCGGCAACCGCTGGACGATCTTGACGTAGTTGCCTGTGGCGTTCTCTGGCGGCAGCAAAGAGAGTGTCTGACCGGTGCCCATGGTGAACCCGGTGATCCGGCCCTCGAACTGCCGGCGGCCGCCGTACATATCCACCTCGCACCGCACTCGCTGGCCGATCCGCAGGTCTGCCAGTTGCGTTTCCTTAAAATTGGCGTCGATCCAGATCTCAGCGATCGAGCGGACGGTCATCAGGTTCTGTCCCGCTTGGACATTATTGCCTGGGTTGACATTGCGGCCGGTCACCACGCCGTCGATCTCGCTGACGATATCGCAATAGCGGAGGCTCAGCTCGGCCTGCTGCAAGTCGCGCTGGGCCTCGTGCAAACGGGCCTCAGCCTGCTTCACGGCAGGCGCCCGTAGGGTTAAGTCGGCGAACAGGCGATCGATGTCGCCGCCCGGCGCCCGCTTTTCGAATCGCTCCAACACCCGGCGTGGAGTCTCCGTGAGAGAGCCGAGCACACCGAGCTGGGCCCCGATCTGGATCAGGTCGGCCTGGGCCTGGCGGACGGAGGAGAACGTCTGGTCGAGATCGGGCGGCGCCCACGCCAGATCGTGACCCTCCGACGGTTGTGCGGGAAGTCCGAGCGACACGCGGTTCTGGTAGACATTTTCCAGCGACTGCTTGACCATTGCTTCGGCGACCAGCAACGCCGCCTTGGCTAGATCATAGTCCGACTGCGAGACCGCGTGGTGAGGAAGCAGCTCTTGGGCCCGCCGGAAATCGGCCTGGGCTTTCGCCAGAGCAGCTTTCTTACCTTCCAGGGTTGCGACGTTGGCTCGCAACAAGGCGACCTGGTTGTTGACCTCCTCCATGGCGTGTTGGAGTTTCCATCGCATGCTGCTGCCTTGCGCCTCCAAGGCGCGGACTTGAGACTGGGCGCTTGTCAGGTCCGTTTGGGCCGCTTCCACCGCGGCCTTCTTAGCAGCAACTTGAACTTGATAGGGCTCCGGATCGAGCTCGACCAGCAGATCCCCCTTTTTCACGCGGAAGTTGTCGTCCACGAGGACTTTTTTCACGTGTCCAGCCACGCGGCAAGTCACGAAGGTATAGTGGCCGTTTACGTAAGCATCGTCGGTGGAAACGGTATTTAGGCCCGTGACGACCCAAGGCACGAGGAAATAGGCAGCCCCCGCAAGGACGACGGCGCCTCCAGCCAGCCATAGAAGAAGCCGCCACCGTTGCGCCGGCTTGGCTGTATGAGGTTTCACGGGTGTTGGAGCAAGACCTTCGAGCTTGCCTCGTTGATCTAATGATGAACGTTGACTGTCGATTTGGTTGGTCTCTTGTCGAGTAGACATAATATGGTCTTTCAGTTAGGTTTGCTTTGTATTCCCTGTTGCTCCGCTCTTTCGATCAGCGGAGTGTCACAATATTCAACCATGTGAGAAGACTTCAATGCCCCTCACAGAACCGGACTTGTAGATTTCCCACATCCGGCTCTTCAGTAAAGTTCACCTCCCAGGCGAGAGGGTGTTGAGTTTGTGGACTATCCGCGGCGTCGGCAGGGGATAGTGCTTCAGGTACACCCAAAAGCCTTCCCAGGAAAACGACTGCTTCTGGCTGCGGCGGTTAAGCCACTTCATGGCCAGTTGGACTACCCGCCGGTAGTAGCGAGCCAGCGAGCGCATATTGCCGCTGATCCCATAATACTGGTAGTGTCCCGTCAGCTTGGCCTTCAAAACCGACCACCATTCCTTGACCGGATAGCGATTCCGCACCGCCTTGAGCCAATCGTTCAACTCACGGCACTTCTTGCGAAACTTCTTCTGGCTGGTCTGGCGGCCGACCTTGAACTTCCCCCACCGACTGCTGTCGCAGTAGTGAGTGAAGCCCAGGAAATCGAAGGTATTGGGCCGTCGTTTCTGCCGTTGGGCGTTCTGTCGTTCATACCGCCCAAAGCTGATCACGCGAGTTTTCTCTGGATGCAACACCAGATCAAACTGCGTGAACCGCTCACGCAGTGCCTCCAAAATGTGCTGCGCATCGTCCTGATACTGGACCAGGCAGACAAAATCGTCCGCATCAGCGCACCAGAAAGCACGCGCCCCGAACCTGACGTTTGACACGTTTTTCAAACCACAGGTCAAGCACATAATGCAGGAAGATATTCGAAAGCATCGGGCTCAGATTGCCCCCTTGCGGTGTTCCTTGCTCGGTGGCCACGACCTGGCCCGCCTCAAAATACCCTGCCTTCAGAAACCGCTGAATCAGCAGCAGAAAGCTCGGGTCCTTGATGCGGACTTGCAGGCATTTCATCAACCCGGGGTGCGACACGCTGTCAAAGAAAGCTTTGAGATCCGCATCGATCACATGGTTGATGGGCTGCGTCATGATTGTCGTGCTCACCGCGTGGAGCGCCTGGTGGCACCCTCGCCCCGGTCGAAAACCGTACGAGCAGCCGAGGAAGTCCGCTTCGTAGATCGACTCCAGAATCTCGGCGATCCCTTTCTGCACGATCTTGTCTTCAAGAGCGGGCAGTCCCAGCGGCCTCTGCGAGTGCTCGTCCTTGGGAATGTAGACCCGTTTGGCAGGCAGCGGCTTGTACCGCTTCGCCTTCATCCGTGTCACCAGGTCCCGCAGGTTCTCGTCCAGATGCTCTCCGTACTCCTTCCACGTCACACCATCCACGCCACTGGCCCGGTCCCTGCCGAGCCGGTGGTAACATGCCGCCAGGAACTGCTCGTCCAGCAAATGAGCTAAGCTCGTGTACTGGCATTGCGGCTCCTCGCGAGCCCGTTTGGCTATGAGGATTAGTTTTGTCCACGTAGTGACTTCCAGTTCTGTGTCTGGCATACGCTTCCTCATTCCTCTACACTCTACTGCCAACCCCTTCGAGTGGGCCATCGACCCGCGCCGGGCATTGCCCCGACTACGCCTCTACTATGAGTTGGTCCGACTGCCATGCAGTCATACTTCCGCCTCACCTCTTCGGCTTCGTTGGAAGCTTCCTTTTGGGAACGGCATGGCTCTCCCAAGTTCCGATGTAAACCGTTAGATGACCTGCCATGGACTCAGACCCCGGCACGGCACGCCGCACTCACCGTATCGCGCGTCACGCTGCTGGCTTCCAGACCATGAAACCCTTGGCCCTGTGCAACTAGGAGAATTTCGGGGCTCAATACCTTCACTTGCGTTATGGCCGATCATCCGCCCTCCCTTTGGCCTCACGTGATTTGTTGTCTCCTCACGTGCAAAGTTCAGTTCCGGCCTGATGGTTAGTCTTTGGCCGGGTTGGATTGTCCAACTGATTCACATCAGCTTTTCTTGGCACACTCATGGTTATTCTCCTGACGTCTTCGTCTTCTGAGTGATTCCGGCCGAGATGTAGCTCAGGTGCTGGACACTTCAAAAATACTCTGTATGGTTGGGCAATTTAATCACGATAGGTTTATGGCGTTGATGGGCGTGCCGTCGAGCCGAGACGCTCCGGCCCAGCCTGTGGAGGGACCGAGTCGCTCCTTATGTTCCTAAGCGGACCAAGCGGACAGTTTCTTGATCGACACTCTCGTTCGAGTCGGGTCAGATCGACCAACATTGACCTCGGAGCGGACAACGTTGTCGAAGAGCAGGTGCCGCTCGTAAAGTACCTCATCCGTTCCCGCAAACCGTATCGGACCACACCCGTAATGGCGGCGGAGTTCCGCAAAGTCAACTGCTGCCCTTGCGGGACGAGGGGCGGCGGCTGTTGTCGTTTCCATGGGCTTTCCTTTCTCCTGGTTTTGCGGGAGCAGTTGATTGGAGACGCCTCACAACCAGGCATTCCGCGATCGGACGCCGTCGGAAACCTCTTTAAGTTCCGTACGGCAGGCAACACTGAACTCTTTGAGCGGGTCGAATTTATCTGTTTCAAAGGCGGTGCGGAGTTGTTCCACGCTCATGTTCGGCTTCGAATAAAGATCGACAATTCGACGGCAACAAGCCTCCGCCTCGGCGAGGACCCGCTCTCCGGCCAGCAGCCGAATGCGTCCAAGTATCCCGTACAGGGTTACGAGCTTGTCGAAACGGTCCAACGAATGGTCCACGGCGTCGACCGCCAACCGTGACGCTTCCGTAATGAACTCGCCGTAAAGCGACTCGCGTTCGCGGAGTCTTGCTTCGGTCCGCTCGTTATCCACTTGAGTGCGCTGTGTTATCCAGGTGGCAGTAATGGAGGCAGCGGCGCCCACGCACGAGCCGAACGGCGCAGAGGTTGCTGTGATCACCGTCGAATCCATAGTGTTTCGCCTTCGGTTGTCCTGCGGTTAAGCGGTTGGGCCGGTGCGCGGATGCCACGGTTTCAAGTCCGAGGGCGGGCTGGGGCCCAGGCGGTTCAGTCCGGGGGCGGCCTGGTAGACTACGAAGCTCGCGGGCGGGATTGTCATCCGGACGGCCAGCGGCCCACTGCCACATTCCACAGTCAAAGTAAGCGGAGGTGGCGCAGCACTCTTCGGGGCGTACCAGAAGATCAGGTGGAACTGGTCTCCCTCGACGCGAAATGTCGGCGCAACCGTCGAATAGGCGGTGACCGGCTGCGCCTCGTCGGTGTTCATTGCGATCAGGACTTCCTGGTCGATGAACAGTCGCGACCAGGACACGAGCGATCGCATCCGATCACCTAGACGGTGCGGAAGGCTGAAGGTAACGCCATCTCCCGAGACTCGATGCAGCGCCTGTCGGCCTCGCCGTAGCGGCAACAACTTTTTGCGAAGGTCAATCAGCGCGGCCAAGGCCCGGTATAGCTCGCCGTCTTCGTTAAAAAAGTGGCGACCTTGCGTGCATAGGCCGCCAAACCGACCGCCGAACATGTTCTCTCGGAGCACGAGGTCCGAACCGCTGGGGCGCCCGCCGCTGTCGAAACCTTGCTCTGATCCGTAATAGATGCAGGGGATGCCCATGGTGGTCAACTGCACCGCCATCACGTTGAACGCCAGGTCACGGAAACGGCCGTCGCCGCAAAAGCGATACTTGGTGCCACCCTTCCGGACCTGGTCGTGTTCGTCTACCAGGGTAACCACCTGGTTGCGGTACCAGCGATGCCCGGTGGGTGAGTCCAGGATCCAGTTGCGGAACACGGAAAAATAATCCGCCGGCTCAGCGTAACCCGTGACCATGCCCTCCAGCTTGCCTGGCACATCCTCGATGCCCAAAGCGGCGTCCAGACCGGTTTGCTCCACCACTTCCCAGGCGTGGTCGCGTCCGCCCGATATTTCTCCGACCAGGAGGAAGCGTTCCTTGCCGATGCTCTGGGTGAATTCTCGGATCACATCACAGAAAGTCCGCAGCACCTCCGGTCCCATGTGCTTGGCAGCGTCGATGCGGAACCCGTCGAGATCGGCGTAAGCGATCCAGAAGCAGTAGACGAGGCACAAGCAAGCGAAAGCTGAAGAGGCCTGGCAATACTGCCCGGGCCACTTCACCCAAATATCGAGTGTCCTCAGATCGAACATGTCTCCTTCGGCATACTCCGGTTGGTGATCCCAATTCGTAATATGCCCTTTGTGAAGGAATAGATCCGGTCGCTGGAACTCCCGGGGCCAAATGGCGCCGTCCGGCCACGCCGCCTCCAGTTGATTGCCGTGAGGCGTGTCAAAAGGCAGCGTGGGCCGGCCGTCTCGGTCATTGAAGCCCTTAACCGAGTACGGCTTGCCGTCCCAGCGCGGGTCGTTGTACCACCGGCCTGAGATGTCTTGCGTTGGGTATCGGTCCGCGTTGTAGGCGAAAACGTTGCCCGTGTGGTGGGCGACAATGTCGAGAATGACGTATATCCCTTGTTCGTGGGCGGCCTGCACGAAGTCGCGAAACTCCGTCCGCGTGCCGAAGTGTGGATCCACGTCGAGGAAATTCTGGATGCCGTAGCCGTGGTAGGTCGGCTCGAATGCGACCTGCCGGAAGATGGGGCTGACCCACAGGGCGGTGATTCCGAGCCGGCGGAGGTATCCGAGCTTGCTCTTCAGACCGGCGATCGTTCCGCCCTGCCAGCCCTTGCCGGCACTGAGCCATACGTCGTAATCTGTCCGGCCTTTTTCCCCTGGTTGGCAAAGCGGTGTTGAGCCGCTTTCAACCGGCCGATCCTCGTTGTCCCGGTAGCCGTTCTTTTCGTTGCCGTCCGAGAAGCGGTCCAACAGCAAGAAGTACAGCACTTGGTCCTCCCAGGCGGCCGGGGACGGAGTGAACGCCCGGCGCGCCAGTGAGCCAAAGTCGAGTTCCAGCAAGCTTTTCTCAATCTTTTCAGCCATGAACGTAGTCACTCCCGCGGATCGTGGAGGTAGTTCCACACCTCCTCAAACGTTATCGCCCGCGGTGTCGCGGACCCGCGGCGCGCCTGCTGTCCCATGCTGTCCCCACCGCCAGCCGGTGATTTCCGGCATGTCATCGCCGTACTTGTCGATGTAGTGTTTGTGCTCGATCAACTTGTCGCGCAAGGTCTGCTTCAAGTAGGCGGCCGAAGTCCCCAGTTGCGGCAGTCGGTCAATCACGTCCATCACCAGGTGGTAACGATCCAGATCATTCAAGACCACCATGTCGAAGGGGGTCGTGGTCGTGCCCTCCTCCTTGTAGCCGCGGACGTGCAGGTTCTTGTGGTTCGTGCGGCGATAGGTCAGGCGGTGAATCAGCCAAGGGTAGCCGTGGAACGCAAAGATGATCGGCTTGTCCTTCGTGAAGAGGCCGTCGTAATCTTGGTCGCTCAGTCCGTGGGGGTGCTCGCTTGCCGGCTGTAGCTTCATCAGGTCCACCACGTTTATCACACGCACTTTCAACTGAGGGAGGTGCTTGCGCAGCAAGTCCACGGCGGCCAGGGTCTCCAGCGTCGGCACGTCGCCGCTGCAAGCCATGACGACGTCGGGCTCGCCGCCCTGGTCGTTGCTGGCCCAATCCCAGATGCCGATGCCCGCCGTGCAATGCTTGATCGCCTGGTCCATGGTCAGCCACTGGGGGGCCGGCTGCTTGCCCGCCACGACCAGGTTGACGTAGTTACGGCTGCGCAGGCAGTGGTCGGTCACGCTCAGCAGCGTGTTGGCATCGGGCGGCAGGTAAACGCGAATGACTTCCGCCTTCTTGTTCACGACGTGGTCGATGAAACCGGGGTCCTGATGGCTGAAACCGTTGTGGTCCTGCCGCCAGACGAGCGAGGACAGTAGGTAGTTCAGCGAGGCAATCGGCCGCCGCCAAGGAATGCCCCGCGTCACCTTCAACCACTTGGCGTGCTGGTTGAACATCGAGTCGATGATGTGGATGAAGGCCTCGTAGCACGAGAAGAAACCGTGCCGCCCGGTCAGCAAATAGCCCTCCAGCCAGCCTTGGCACTGGTGCTCACTGAGGACCTCCATTACTCGGCCATCCGGATTGAGGTGGTCGTCGTAGGGCAACGTCTCGGCCACCCAGGCGCGGTTGGTGACCTCAAGAACGTCCTGCCAGCGGTTGGAGTTGGACTCGTCCGGGCTGACCAGGCGGAAGTTTTTGCTGTCCAGGTTCATCTTCATGACGTCGCGGAGGAACTTGCCCATCACGCGCGTCGCCTCCGCGTCCGTAGCACCGGGGCCAGGCACGTCCACGGCGAAGTCCCGGAAGTCGGGCAACTTGAGATCCTTGAGAAGCAGGCCGCCGTTGGTGGACGGGTTCGCGCTCATGCGTTTCTCGCCTTGAGGCGCCAACTCGGCCAACTCCGGCACCAGGCGGCCCGTCTCGTCGAATAGTTCTTCCGGCTTGTAACTCTTCATCCAGGTTTCGAGGATCTTGACGTGGCCGGGCTTGGACATGTCGGCCATGGGCACTTGGTGCGATCGCCAGTAACCTTCCGTCTTCTGGCCATCGACTTCCTTCGGGCCGGTCCAGCCCTTGGGGCTTCGGAACACGATCATCGGCCACAAGGGGCGCCGCGTGAACCCATTGCCGCGCGCTTCGGTCTGAATGGCCTTGATCTCGCCGATGATGTGGTCGAGAGCATCCGCCAAGAGCTGGTGCATTTTCGTCGGGTCGTCCCCTTCGACGAAATAGGGCGTGTAGCCGTAGCCACGCATCAGGGCGTCCAACTCCTCGTGGCTGATGCGGGCCAACACCGTGGGGTTGGCGATCTTGTAACCGTTCAGGTGCAAAATGGGCAGCACGCAGCCGTCGCGGACGGGGTCGAGGAACTTGTTGCCGTGCCAGCCAGTGGCCAGCGGGCCGGTCTCGGCTTCGCCGTCGCCGACGACGCAGGCGACGATCAGGTCGGGGTTATCGAAGGCCGCCCCGTAGGCGTGCGAGAGGGCGTAGCCCAATTCACCACCTTCATGGATGGAGCCGGGCGTCTCCGGAGCGACGTGGCTGGGAATGCCGCCGGGGAACGAAAATTGCGTAAAGAGTCGTTTCAGGCCTGCCTCGTCCTGGCCGATGTTGGGATAGACCTCGCTGTACGTGCCTTCGAGGTAAGCATTAGCCACCAGCGCGGGCCCGCCGTGCCCGGGGCCCGAAATATAAAGCATCTTCAGGTCGTACTCCTTGATGACCCGGTTCAGATGAACGTAGAGGAAGTTCTGGCCTGGCGTGGTGCCCCAGTGACCCAGCGATCGCGGCTTGACGTGCTTGAGTTGCAGGGGCTCCTTCAGCAGCGGATTGTCCATCAAGTAGATTTGGCCGACGGACAGGTAGTTCGCCGCACGCCAGTAGGCGTGCATCTTGCCCAGTTCCTCAGGCGAAAGAGGCTCGGCCGCCATAGCCTTGCCATCTCCCGTCTTCCGTTTCCTCTCGAGTACCGTGGCTGTCATGCGTCATTCCTTGGGTAACGGCAGCAGGGTTGGTGACAAGTGATTGCTGCCATGGTTATCACTTGCCGGTTGGCCGTTTATCAGCCGGCATTCGTAAACTGACTGTCAGTCCCTCGGTCCGCGCTTTCAAAATCGTGGCGGGTGAAACCGGCCTACGAGAGGCGAATCGGACGTCTCTTTTTCTCGATGTGGGCAGCCATTTCCTCTCCCACGCTTTCTAAGCGTGAAAGGCGGACAGTGGACTCGCAACACTTGGCGTTGTTGTCCCCGCTTCGCGCTGACCGCGTTTGGCGTGGCGACCTTCATCCACGTACCGCCATGATTTCTCTCCCCGCGGCACGGGCGACCCTTCGGCTGCAGCCAGCGAAAGCGCCGCCGTCCGGACTACCGTTCGAGTCCCGCAGACGCCGATAGAGGGTGGCCTCGCCGATGCCAAGGATCTTCGCCGTTTCCCGGCGGTTTCCGTTTGTCGCCGCCAAGATCCGTCGAATGTGCTCCCGTTCCACGTCCGCCAGGGGCTGTTTCGTCGAGCGGGTCTCATCCTGTACTTCCAGCGATGCGCCGCTGCCCACAATCTGCGGAGGAAGGTCGCTCGGCAGAATCACGTTGTCCCGGCAGAAGACAGCGGCATGTTCAATGGCGTTCTCCAGCTCCCGAACGTTGCCGGGCCATGGGTACTCCACGAGGCAATCCAGGCCGGTGGGGTCAAGACTCAGCCCCGCCAAGCCGAGGCGCGCGGCGCATTTTTCGACGAAATGCAGGGCGAGGGCGAGGATATCGTCTTTCCTTTGCCGCAGCGGCGGCACGTTGATCTCCACCACTCGCAGCCGGTAATAGAGGTCTTCGCGAAACTCGCCGTCCTGGACGGCCTGCTGGAGATCGCGGTTGGTGGCGGAAATCACTCGCACGTCGACCCTGTGGGGCCGCGTCTCGCCGACCCGCATGATTTCCTGCTCCTGAAGCACGCGGAGAAACTTCAATTGGACTGCCGGCGTGGTGTCTCCGATCTCGTCCAGGAAGATCGTTCCCTTGTCGGCCTCTTCGAACAAGCCCGGGCGGTCTTTCGTCGCTCCGGTGAATGCTCCCGCCTTGTGTCCAAAAAGCGTGCTCTCCAGAAGCGATTCCGGCAGCGCGCCGCAGTTGACGGCGACAAAAGGGGACTCGTTCCGGGGCGATCGGCCGTGGATATGGCGTGCAACGACTTCCTTGCCTACGCCCGTCTCGCCCGTTAT
The DNA here is from genome assembly GCA_963709175.1 of uncultured Planctomycetia bacterium. Lineage (GTDB taxonomy): Bacteria > Planctomycetota > Planctomycetia > Pirellulales > Thermoguttaceae > JANXQG01. The sequence continues at coordinate 43,353 of CAVPVK010000012.1, read as the reverse complement.
CAGCACGGAAGAATCGAATTTGGCCACGCGCTCGGCCAATTCGAGCACCCGCTGGAACTTGCGACTTCGAACCACCACGGAGGCGATCCTGGATCGGGCCGCCTGTTGCGGTTCTCGCTGTCGGCGATCGGGCTCTTCGAATTGCAATTTTCCGGTGTTCATGAAGAACCCTTTTTTTGGGGCACCTGCGCTGATCGATGACGCAAATCCGTCAGGGCGCCGCCGGTATGCCAGGGGGGAAAACTGGGAATCTGCCGGCCCTTGCTCCTTGGCAATCGCATGGAAATCTTCAACTCCTTTAGCTGCAATGACTTGCGAAACACTATAATAAGCACGAGAGTCATAGTTCTTTAGGCCCTAGGCTTTTGTTGCTCTATATGCGATAGGCCTGGCCCTTGTCCTGCCCCATCGCATGGGTATCTACCACGACTGGCAGCCGTTTCCCTTCCCACGCTTTCTGAGCGTGGAAGGCGGACAGTGGAAGTGCTACAATACCGTGTTCTTCGGTGTTCAATCGGGAACTTCCCATGGATCCAGAAAATACCACTGTTGCAGTCCAGCGATACCTCGACGCCTTGGACGGCGAGCAACCGGCCGAGCCGATTGTGCGGGCTCTCCTCGACCGCTCGGTCCGCCGTTTGCAGATGCTGTGCGCGAATCTCTTGTATCGTAAGTACCAGCGTTTGACATTGCCGCCGTTGAACTTACAGCCCGACGAACTACTCGGCGCTGTGGTAGAACGCTTGCTCAAGGCCATGCGCTCGGTCCATCCTCAGACCGTCCGCCAGTTCTTCGCCCTGGTCAATCAGCACATGCGTTGGGAACTCAATGACCTGGCCCGCCGCTTAGATGAACAGCCGAAATATGTCGCCTTGGAAGACGACAAGGTGCCGACACAAGCCAGTAGCGGATCGGTTCTGACACCGCACGGTCGCCTGATGTTGGAGGCGATCGGCAGGTTGCCAGAAGAGGAGCGGGAGGTTTTCGACCTGGTTCGCCTCCAGGAACTGACCCAGGTCGAGGCCGCCGAAGTCATTGGCGTTTCCCCCAAAACGGTGCAGCGACGTTTGAACCGCTCGCTGGTGCTGCTGGCGAAGGAACTAGACAATCTATGCCCTGCGAAGGATGAAAAGTAACCGTTTTGCACTGCGATTAGTCTTTCATCCTTCCGTGGAGACCCCGCCATGACCGACAATCCACGTGTCGAGGAATTGCTTGAGGAACTTCTCGACTCAGGCAGCACGCCCGACGAAGCTTGTCGGAACTGCCCTGAACTGTTAGATCAGGTCCGCGCTGGTTGGCGGCGACTGCGGGCCCTTCAAGCCGAGCTCGGCGCGTGGTTCCCGGAGTCCTCCTCTACCAATGATGCCGGCCCGAACGGCGCCATGGCACGCCTGCGGCCGACTTCCGATCTGCCGCACATTCCCGGCTACGAAGTGCAGGCGGTGCTGGGCCATGGCGGCATGGGAATCGTCTACAAGGCCCGGCACCTGCGGCTCAACCGTCCCGTGGCCTTGAAAATGCCCCTGGCCGGCGCCTATGCCCGGCCGGATGAACTGGAACGCTTCTTGCGTGAGGCGGAGGCCGTGGCCGGTCTGCGCCATACCAACATCGTGCAGGTCTATGAAGTTGGCGACGTGGATGGCCGACCGTATTTCACCATGGAATTCGTCGAAGGCGGCAGCCTGGCGCAGAAAATGTCGGGCCAGCCTCAACCAGCCAGCCAGGCTGCCGCTTTGCTGGAACACGTGGCCGAGGCCATCCACGTCGCCCATCAGAAGGGCATCGTTCATCGGGATCTCAAGCCGAGCAACATCCTGCTTACCGCTGACGGAACGCCCAAGGTGACCGATTTTGGCCTGGCCCGGCGAGTGCAGGCCGATGCCGGGCTGACTCTCAGCGGAGCAGCGGTGGGAACCCCGAGCTACATGGCTCCCGAGCAAGTGCAGGGTCCGAAAGACGCCCTCGGGCCGGCCACAGACGTCTACGCTCTGGGGGCGATCCTCTACGAACTTCTGACGGGCCGACCGCCCTTCCGAGCAGAGACCGCGGCGGCAACCATGCAACAGGTGCTGACCGATACCCCAATCCCGCCGGGGCGGTTCCAGTCGAACCTGCCCCGCGATCTGGAGACCATCTGCCTCAAGTGTTTGCACAAGGAACCGCCAAGGCGCTACGCCAACGCCGCCGCGTTGGCAGAAGACCTCCAGCGGTTTCTTCGGGGCGACACAATCGCGGCGCGCCGTGCCGGAAGATGGGAACATCTCGTCCGCTGGATGCGGCGCCGCCCGGCGCTGGCATTGTTACTCGTTGTGACCGTTTTATTGACGCTGACCGTGTTGGGCGGCGGAACGTGGCTGATCGGGCAGCGGACGTCCACGGTACGGGCAGTGGAGGGCGAGCTGCGCGAGGTGGTCCGGCTGCAACAGCAGTCCGCTTTCCCCGAAGCCGATGCCGCGTTGGAGCGTGCCAGGTTCCGCCTCGGCGACCGAGGACCATCCTGGATGTACCCGCTCCTGGAAGAGGCCCGCCGCCACCAGCAATTTCTTAGACAACTGGAAGTAATCCGCCTGAACCGATCGACCTTTGTCGAGGGGCGTTTGGATCACGCTGCCGAGATGCGTTTCAACAATGCCCAGGCCGACCGGGAGTACGAAGAAGCCCTCCGTGGCAGTGGACTATTCAAACCCCTTGACGACCCGGAACGTGCAGCCGCGCAACTCAGGATATCGCCCTTCGGCGACTTGCTGTTGGCCGCGCTGGACGACTGGGCCGTTTGCTCGACGGACAAGGTTCGGCAGGCTTGGCTGCTGAGGATGACTCGGCAAGCCGACCCGGACACCTGGCGCGACCTCGTTCGCGATCCTGTTGCCTGGGGGAATACAACTGCTCTGGCCGAACTAGCCCGCGTAGCACCGATCGCTGGGCAACGGCTGTCACTGCTGTTGGCGCTAGGGGAGCGGTTGCAATTTGCCGGCGGAGATGGGACCGGACTGCTCCGGCGAGTGCAAGAAGAGCATCCCGACGATTTTTGGGCCAACTTTACGCTGGCTAAGGTTCTTTACGGCGCGGCCAGGCAAGGGAAAGGCGATAGTGCACAAGCAATCGTCTACTACCAAAGGGCCCTTCAGCTTCGACCGCAAGCACTCGCTGTCCGTAACGACCTCGGCCTCGTCCTATACGATAAGTTCTGGATTGACGACAATGCGTCGGACTGGGGCCCTGGGGCCTTTACCGTTTACCACCAAGCATTGCAGAACGATCCCACTTTTGCGCCGGCGCTGAATAACCTTGGTCTGGCCCTGAAAGCCAAGGGCCAATGGGAGGAAGCGGTCCTCGTCTACCAGGATGCCTTGCGAGTCAATCCTCGGTTGGCCCCAGCCCATTACAATCTCGGCGAAGTCCAGGCGGCTATGGGACGGATCAACGAGGCCATCGACAACTACCGGCAGGCTTTGCAAATCGATCCTGCTTTTGCCCGAGCCCACTACCTTCTCGGCGTGGCCTTGACAGCAAAGGGTATTCGCGACGAAGCGGACGATTACTATCCGGAGGGCGTCAAGATCGTGGACGAGGCCCGCGGACGCGCTTTGCGCGAGGCTGTGGAACATTACGTGCAAGGCAGTCAACTCGATCCCAAATGGGTCATAGCTCGCAACTCGCTCCGCGTCTCCCCGCCGGACCAGGCCCGACTGAACGAGGCTATCGACCATTACCGGCAAGCCATCCGCATCGATCCCCGGTTGGCCCAGGCCCACTGGGCCTTGGGCCAGGCCTTGCTCGCACGGCGGGATTTCAGCCAGGCCGAAACGGCCACTCGCCGTAGTCTCGACTTGCTCTCTCAACTAGATGAGCAGATGCGACCCAATCTTCAGAGCCAGTTGCAGCGCTGTCAGCGCTTATTGTCCCTGGAAGACCGACTTCCTGCCATTGTCCAAGGGAGGGACAAACCCCCGGCCGAAGACTGCCTGGACCTGGCGGAGCTCTGTTATGTAAAACACCATCATGCCACGGCCGCACGCTTGTATGCCGAGGCGTTTAAGGCGGCGCCACGTTTGACCGAGGACCTGCGCTCCGGGCACCAGTTCAACGCAGCCTGCACTGCCGCTCTGGCTGGCTCCTGTCGCGGTGACGATGTGGCCAGCCTTGGGCCTCGGGAGTTGATGGCCTTGCGCAAACAGGCGCGGGATTGGCTGCAATCCGACTTGACCGCCTGGGCCAGGAAGTTAGATGGGGGCGCAGCCGCGGACTCCATCCAGGCGCGGAAGACGTTGTCGCGGTGGAAGGAGGAGCCCGACCTTGCAGGGCTGCGTGACTCGGAGGCCCTGAACAAATTGGCTCCCAGCGAACATCAGGAATGCCGCACGCTCTGGAACGATGTCGAAACCCAGATCAAGCGTGCGGGGGGCTCCAGGTGATCCCTTGCGCACTTCCGCCGCTGTGCGCTCCATACGATGGCTGGGCGGTTGCCCATTTGCGGCTAAGTGCTGGAAATGCTTGCCAGGTAAGCAAGCGGTTCCACCAACTGGCCGTTGTGCCAGAAGCAATCGCCGCGGTCCGCGATGCGAGCACTTGCCGGCGGCCAGGTTGTTTTCGATGTCGCCGCCGGGGGAACTGCGAGCGTTGCCTGGCGCATCACGCTGCCCAATCGCGACGAACTGGCGGGCGAATTGGCGACGTTGCGGGTCCGAGGCGTCGGACCGTCTACCTGCCTGCCGGGCATGGATCTGCCGATCCGGCTGGTTGCCGGCAAGGTCGTCGAGTTCGCCGCCAACAGTCGGGTGGAACGACAATATCTGTACCAGGCCGACCACTCGGGCTCATCGGAATCACTCCGCTTTGGTAGCGAGTTCGGCTACCTCTTCGACGTCGGCGCCGCGAGGTCGGCCCGCTTGCGGATCAACGTGGGCGCCAACGGCGGTCAACACTGGACCGTGCTAGTCTCAACAAACGATCGCGACTACCGCAAGGAACGCGAAAGCCGATCGTGGCCTTCCTGGCAGGCGATCTCGCTCGACAAGTACCTGGCCGCGTCCGGACCGCATCCGACACTGTATGTAAGAATTCAAGGCGTCGATTGCCAGGTTTGCGAAGTGACACTCGAAACCAAAGGGTGACGCCCCGTTTGATCGACAAAAAGGACCTCCAATGTGTTTTTGGCTGTGGCGCCCTTAAGACGGACACGATGTCCTGCCATCAGTCGCAGCCAAGGGGACTACTTCGATCGACAGCTGGCCTGGCTTGTCCCCCTGACCAGCGCGACCAAAGGGCAGGGCTCCCTGGCGTCCTTCAGTCTCTCCAACCCGCTGGCAAACACCTCGTCGCCGATCCGCACTAGACAACTAGAATCCTGTTGCTCGCCCTCGAACCTGGTCGGAACTAGACTAGTCTGAATTCTCGTAGGATAGCACGGCGCGTGGCGGAAGTCACCTTGTTGGGAGGAGCGGAGGAGCGGGGCCTCCGCGTCGGGGTGCGCAACCGCTGCGCACCCCGATATGGGTGTGCCATCGAGGCTAGGGATATCGAGATCCTCTTCGAGTGCATTCCTGTTGGAATTCAGCGGAAAATGCGCTGCGCGAAGTGATAAAGACTGTTGCTCCAATGCGTGGGATCGTGCGCATTGCCGTCAACGTGCCAGATGTGCGGAACCACGTTATTCTTCAGATAGGTATGCACGCCCTGGCTAATACGGATCAAGCCGTCTTTATTGCCGCAAGTAATCAGCAGCAACTTGAGCTTGGTCTTGGCGGCGGTGGGGGCGGGCACGAGTTCCGACGGCGGCTTAGTGTTGGGTGCGGCGGAGAAAGCGCCAATCCAAGCGAAAGTGTCGAGGTGCGCCAGCCCGAAGTTAAGCGACTGGCCGCCGCCCATCGAGAGACCGGCAATCGCCCGGTGTTCGCGATCCGCCCGAACCGAATAGCGGGCCTCGATCGCGGGGATCACGTCATTGAGCAGGTCCTGCTCGAAAGCCGCGAAAGCGGCACTGGCACCGTAGACGTTCCCCTCGGCGCGGTCGTACTTCTGCGCGCGGCCGTTGGGCATGACCGCGATCATCGGCACGACTTTCCCATCCGCCAGCAGGTTGTCCAAAAGCACGTTCGGAGTGGCGAAACGCTGCCACTCGGTCTCGTCGCCGCCGATACCGTGCAGGAGATACAGAACGGGGTACGTCTTTTCTTTCGAATAGCCAGGCGGCGTATACACCTGCATTTTGCGCGTGGTGCCCACCGTCTTCGAATCGTACTCGATCATCTCCAGTCGCCCATGAGGGACATCGGCGCGTCTAGCCTTGAATCCGACAGGCGGATCATCAAAGGCGGCCTTGTCATCGGGGGCCAGTACGATCGGCCCACCAAATCCGCCCGGCCTTCTCCCGGGTCGGCCGCCCGCTGGAGGCGTCAGGGAACTGCTGGCCGTCGGCGGGGCGGAAGTTCGCCCCTGCGGAATGATCTCGATTGCATTGATCTCCGGGTTCTCGATGTTGGCGGTGAAGGTGATCTTGAGTTCTCCGTTGGTCACTTCCACCGGCACGGTCTCAACATAGGCGCGATTGGCGCCGCCGGTCTTGGCCCAAATGTCGAAGTCCTTGTACCCGTGGCCCTGCACGTTGTAGGAGAACACCCGCTGACCGGGGCCAGTGATGCCGTCAAACGTTTCGGCAAAGTAGAGCTTCACGACATACTTGCCGTTGGGGAGCTTGTGGGAAAAGGACTCCATGGAATAATGCTCGCTCAGAAACAGGCCCGGGTCCTTCGTTCCCGCAATCTTCGTGTCCGCATCCCGTGCGATCGTATTGCCCCCTTCGAAGCCTTCCTCGGCCTCCCAGACATTGCCTTGCGAATCCTTGAAAGGCGTGGACTGGCCGGCCTTAATGCGGATGATCTTCCCGGCAGCCGTGGTTGCGGCCAGTGCGGGCGCTCGAGTTGCCGGCGGTGTGGAGGATTGCGTCGCAGAGGTCGCGGAAGCTTGCTCGACACCGCTGGGAGGATAATTGATCACTGTCTTCCAGGCGATTTCCTGCAAAGTGCGATTGAACTTCTCATCCCATTGCCGCCGCATGGCGTTCTTCAACACGTTCGGGATCGGCAAACCGACCGGGCTGCGGCGATAGATCACGGCGAAGTGCAAATACGCATTCAACGCCTGCACCGGCGCAGTCGGGTGCCCGATGTTGTCCGCGAACAGCTCGGCCTGCTTGACCAGGCCTGGTATCTCCTTGTTGTAAATCATCGTTCGTAGGGCGGCGTGGGCCTGAGAGGTGGGCACGAGGAATACCACGTTCCTGCCGACCTCCTTGTTGATCTTCTCGGCTTGTGCCTCGGCGGCCTTGACGTTATCCAAGTTGAGCGTCGCCAGTTGTTTCGCCGTCTTTTCCCTGTCAGACATGGTTGCCGCCATCATCGTCGCCATGGAGAACTTCTGATTGTCCTGGTCGTTTCCCGACCAGGAAATCTGCAACGTGAATCTCATCTTGGGATTGTGCGCCAACCCCAGCTTGACGAAGTGGTCAATGCCGGGGTCCGGGAATTGAATAGGCGACATGGTGAACACGTCCACGTCGCCCTTCTCCAACGCCTGTCTCGCCTGGTTCCTGCCGCCGTTCAACTCCCAGTGTTCGATGGTCCGCGAAGCGCCTAGGCTTTGCAGTCCCACCTGCTTGTGGTCTTGGATCCCGCATGCCGATGCCAGTTGAGTAAGAATGCCCGGAACGTACCAATTCAGACTATGGGCCGTGGAAAAAATGCGACACCCCGGCCGGCGCGGGAAGCGACGCCGGTCTCTCCGTTGCGTCCTTGGTTTGGCCCAAGGCACAACATGGCAAGGCTGCCACTATGATAAAGACGGTCGGCAACAACAATATTCGGCGAAGCTGTCTGCTCATTTCAAACTCTCCAAGGTAAGGGCGTTAATCGTGAGAAGCTATTTCAAAACCCGATTTCGGCCGGGAGCGAAGTTGACTCGTATCCCGTCTTGAAACAACTTCTAACCGTTTTCCATCTAAAACAGGCATCATCCTTTCGGTCTGGCCGCGGTCCGATGCCGGAAACCGTGACCGGCCCGGGGTTGTTCGGCTTGGTCGCTACGTAGCGATGGTTCGTGAGCAATATGAGCATCGTGCCGCCCCCGCACGAGATTGATCCATTGAAACGACTCGGCCTCCCCTGGCACCGCGCCCGCGAGATCTTTGAGGACCTCGGCGTCGGCGGAAACAAACCGGTCACCAGTTGCCTTGAGCGCCACGCGGCCCAGGTTGAGATCGACAACCTGGAATCTGACATTCTCGGCCGCGCGATCAGCACCATCACCCGGCACGTTCGCCAAGACGTCGTTCGGCGTATCTGCGGCCAGTGGACTCCCGTCGGCGTCACAGGTCGGAGTGACAGACTTGCCAATCGGAATCACCCGCTCAATGCTCCTTGCCCGCGGCTCGTCGACGGTGAAGTGCGCGAAGTCGGCGTAGCCGCCGGGTTGGCCGGAGGTGTTGAAACTGAACAGCGAGGGCTGCACAGCCTGGAAGGTCCTGAGCCGAAAGGTCATGGTATAGGGCGCCCCGAGTACATGCTCCACCGGCCTTGGCTTCCTGCGGCAGCATGGCGGCGGGCAGGACGGCCCCGGAGCATCCGACCTGGATCTCTCGGTTTCCAGATATCGTGCTGATTTTGGCACACGTGCGAGCCTTATCTTATCATTTCGTGCAGTTGATCGCTACAATAGGTTTTTGTTCGTTCTTATTGGCCTCTTGCATCTGTCCTGAAACGTACTTGTTACCCGTCCGTGCATCAAACACATTCCGTTCAATTCTTAGTCCAGCGGTCGAGGTTGCGAGAATGCCGGGCATCGCACAGCCGGTGACGATGTTGCCGGTGACGGCGATATTCCGGTGCGCGCCTGCCGGGGCAATCTCGCCGTTGCCGCCGGTGGCCTCAATGCGGATGGGCACGCCGCCGCAATCCGTGATGCGATTACCAGTGATTGTCAGATCGCTGCTGCTGCCGGCCTCCAGCCACCAGTACTCGGGTGAGACCAAAATGGCCGACATCCAGCACCCTTCCATGCGGTTATCGCTGATCTCTCCGCGGCTGGCCTTGATGAGGATGCCCCGCGAGCGGTTGAAACCGAAGTTGCAGCCCTTGACCGCGAAACCGTTGCCGATGCGATTGGCCGAACAGATGACACCTCCGCGGGGGACATCCACTTCGCGATCCAGGACCATGGTGAATGCCTTGCCGAGCCCGCGGCCGCTCTTCAAACCGGCGTCCATATTCTGTTTTGCCAGGAACGACCGCTCGTCATCGCGGATCGCCCCAGCCGGCTGGATGGAAACCGCCCTGGCATCGGGCAGTCGCTCGCCGGTGTAACGCACGAGTTCCACCGGGTCGCCGGGCTGAATGTTCATGCTGCCTTTGGCCAGGACGCGCAGTTGCCGGCCCTGCGAGCTCACGATCAGATGGTAATCGCCGCAGATGTTGATGCAGTCGTCGCCCATGAAGCGTGCCTCGCAGTTCAAATAAGACGGACCGTGGATCGCCTGCTTGCTGTGATAGGCGTCGGCATTGAGCGAGCGCAGACGCGGCGACGCCCGCCGAACGGGATCGTCCGCGGGCGAACGCCGGTCGATGCGGCAGTGCGAATAAACGCTCCCGTCGCAGTCGTATTCCAGGAAGCCGAAGCAGTTCGAGGCGAACAGATCGATGTTCTCCAGCCGCACGTTGGTGTTGCTGCTGCACTCGACCGCATGGGCGGCGCTGCCGTGCGGCGAGTACTCGGAGCCGATCACGATCAGGTCACCGGCGTGCTCGGGGTTGCGATCGTGCCGGCCGGGACTCGTGAGACGCAGGCGGCGGGAGTCCACGACCTCGATCTTGCTGAGGCCGCGATCCTCGCAGCGCAAGGTCCGCGTGTCGGACCGGAAGACCTCGTACTTGAAATTATGGACTGTTTCGGCAGCCGGATAACCGTCGAAGAGTTCGATGTCATAAACCGTGCGGTCCGCCGAGATTGCCGCGATACGGCCTTGCGTGTACGGCAACGGATCGTAATCGATCACCAGCCCGCGCACGGTGACATTCGTGCAGCGCGAAATCGTCAGTGCACGTGTCGTCTCGGTGCAGATCATCTCCACCCCGTCTGCAATGATCTGAACGTCCTTGAGGTCGTGGAGCACCAGATGTTGGCATTCATGGGGTGTCACGCGATACCGGCCCGGCGGTACGACGATGCGCCGTTTGCCCACGTGGAGTTCCCGGTTGATGAAACCCTGGAGATCGAAAGGCGTACCCGCAGCGGGCAGTCTCGCTCCCGGCGGAATCGCAACCTCCTCCACCGTAGGCTTGAAGGGCTTGACCGAGTCGTCGGAATTGAACGGGATCGGATCGATACATAGCCGGCATGGTGCCTTGCCACCCGATTCGCCTCGATAGGAGAACCACTCCTTGCCGTCCGGCCCGTGGAAAACGGGGATGTGGCCACCCAGAAAGACTTGCGATTGTTTCCGATACGGCCCCCAAATATTGTCGGCCGCCGCCGCGCAAATCCAGTAACCTGGCATCAAGTCGGAAGCAGTTGAATTCTGGTCGCCGGGCTTTGGACCACGGTACGGAGCGGCCGTGGACAAAACATACTTGCCGTTCCGCTTGATCATCCACGGGCCTTCCAGGTAATCGAGGCTGGTCTTCTTATTCACGTTGCTGTTGTCGCTCGCCTCGATCAGTTTCCGCGGGCCGACCAATGAGAAGGGGAATACCGTGAACGTCAGGTAATACCGGTCGCCATCACGAATGATGGCCGGATCGCGGAACTCCGTGGTCGTCCGTTCTCGGATCCCATCGCGGTAGGGATAAGAGAAATCGACAGGGTTCTGGTCGGTGAAAGCACCCGCCGCGGGGGATGCCGGCACGTGGAGTGTCAGTCCTCCACGGGCGGCTTTGGAGATGATGGCCGGATCGACCTTCCACACCGCCCGGTCGTAGCTGACCAGGCCGTCGCACTCTGACTCGGTATCGTAGAGCTGACAGAAGAACTGGCCGGTCATGCCGTGGGAATCCTTCTGTTCCCAAAGGTCGGCGTACATGCGGGCGACGGCGCGTGTGAACCGTGCCTTGGATTTTTCGCTGAGAACGGGCATGCGTTTTCCCTTCAGCCCCGCGCCCAAGGCGTCGATGTCGCGGCCGGTGACGGGGTCGAAGGAGTGATAGGTCCAGATTTCGCATGGCCAGTCGTGGCCGGGCGTCGCGACGCCAAAGCCGCCGTTTTCGCTGACGATGCCGATCTGGCGCGGATTCGGCGCCGACGTGCCCCCGTGGCTGTCCTGGATGTCGCCGCCTCCATGCCAGGGAAAGCCGCTGGCCTCATCCACAAGGCGCGTCGGATCGAGGTCCTTGATCCATTTCGCATAACGCAGCGTATCGTGCTGGCCCCAGCCTTCGTTGAACGGGCACCAGGCGACGATCGACGGATGGTTCCAGCGCTGCTGGATCAGGTTCCGCTTCTCCAACTCGCATTGGGCGGCGGCCTCCGGCGAGGCCGGCAGGTCTGTCTTGGCATCGCCTTCCTTGCCCGTGGGCATGTCCTGGAGGACCATCAGGCCCAATCTGTCACACCAATAGTAGAAACGGTCGGGCTCGACCTTGACGTGCTTGCGGATGATGTTCAGCCCGGCACACTTGGCAATCTCCACGTCATACTTCAACGCCTCATCGGTCGCCGCGGTGTAGATCCCATCCGGCCAGAAGCCCTGGTCCAACGCGCCCGTCATCAGCGTCGGCTGGCCGTTGAGCAGGAATCGCGTGAAGCCTTTGGGGTCGGGCCGCTTGCCCACGCTGCGCATGGCGAAGTAGCTGCCGACCGCATCCAGCACCTTGCCGTCCTTGTCGTGCATCTCGACCTTGAGGTCGTAGAGGAACGGGCTGTCCGGGGTCCAGCGTTTGGCGTCCTTCATCGGCAAGTCCACATCGGCGGTAAACCAGGAGCCGGTGTTCTTGTAGAAGCGGACCTTGTTTTCCCGCAGGGCGGGCCACAGGTCAAAACCGGCCTTGCCCGCCGTCTGGGCGACTTGTGTTTCACCGTCCAGCGCGGTAGCGACGAGCGTCAAGGGTTCGTTGCCGACGCGACCGGCGACGGTCAGCTTCAGCACGCCGGCTTGCAAATCGGGAACCGCGTGCAGTGTTTCGATGCTCGTGGTCATGGGGACCGGTTCCAGCCACACGGTTTGCCAGATGCCGGAACAGGCCGTGTAACTGCAACCGCCAGGATGCAACGTCTGCTTGCCGTGCAAATGCCAGCTTTCATCCGTAGGATCGAGCACCGAGACGACCACTTCCTGGGGTTCACCGGAGCGGAGTGCCCGGGTGATGTCGAGCGTAAACGCGTCATAGCCGCCACGGTGGCCGCCGAGGTCGCGGCCGTTGACATATACGGCGGCTTCCCAGTCGACTGCGCCAAAGTGCAAAAGGACGCGCTGGCCGCGCCACGCTTCGGACAATGTGAACGTGCGGCGATACCACAGCCGATCCTTGGGCAAGAAGGGTTTCATCACGCCCGACAGTGCCGACTCGATCGGATAGGGGACGAGAATCTTGCCGTCGAACTTCTCGGGCACGCTCTCCTGATTTTTGGCCGTAACGGCGTAGTCCCAGAGGCCGTTGAGATTCTGCCATCGCTCTCGCACCATTTGTGGGCGAGGGTACTCCGGCAGGGCGTTGGCCGGCGAGACATCCTTGGCCCAGCGGGTCAACAATGGAGCGTTGTCGGGAAGGTGCCATTGCCGGGCTTGGCCCGAAGCAACACCGCAGCCGAACAACAGGCTCGCTGCTAAAGTGATTGAGTTGTATCGAGTCGTTTTCATCACGAGAGTGCCTTATACATATTGCATTCCCTGAACGAGACGGGGGGGTTCTTAGAACTGAGATCTCAAACGACTCATAATAACAAGAAAATTGGGCCAATGGGGATTTTAAGCCCGAAGTCTTGGCCGGCTAGAGACTGATGCGTCGACCGGAATTCATTGCGGCATGTGTGGGGAACGGTCTCCATGCCAGCCGGGCCGCTCCGGAGGCGTTGGCGGTGGCTCGGCAGCTGCAATCTCGTTCTTTACTTACGGTGTGGACCAGAACGGTATCATGCTGCCACCGCAACTGCCAGGCGTCTGGCCGCGATTCAATTCAGAGACCGCTTGTCCCTTCTTCTTCACCACGATCAGCGACTTGTAGGCGTTGTTCGAGAAGTTCGCCTCGGTGATGCTGAAGCTGGCTTGCGAGTCTTCGACGACAAATTCTGGCAGGTCTTGGGTGCGGGCGCCGCCGCTGGAATAGGCCAATCCGCCGATAAGCTCGGTGCGCCCGCCATCGCGTGTGGCGATGACCGTGCCCGGCCCTTCGGTCTTGATGCCAAGGATCCAAAGCTGGCCACCATCGTTACGGAGGTGCCACTGCGTATCGGGACGTTTGTTGCGGCCGTCCTGATTCGTCTCGGGATTGACGTAGCGCATCCATGCGCGGACGCCGGGCTGAAGGTGGAAACGGCCCGTCACATCTTCCACGAACAGCTCGCCTGGCCCGCTGATAATCGTGCCGCGACCGTCAGGATGCTGGTCACTGGTGTCGTCCACGTCGCCCAACTCCCGCAGGACGAGCGTGCGTCTGGTCGGATTGTCGATGAAATTTACCTGAACGTGATTGTCCCAGAAGAAGCTCGCGAATCGCTCCACGACCAGCACCGGTTCGCGGCTTTCGCCGACGGTGAAGATATTCTTCGCGCCGGGCATGGGCGAGGGGAACTTCAAGGCCGTCTCGCAACCGATCAGACGCCGCACGTGGCCGCGGATGACCACGGGCTTGCCGATTGCGGCCGTCCCGCGCGGAATGCAAACGGTAGTCTTGCCCGAGTCGATAGCCTTTTGCAAGGCTTCGCTGTCGTCGCTCCGGCCGTCCATCTTGGCGCCGAAGTCGGTGATCACGGCCCAATCGGCCGGGTTGTCCCAGGGCACGTCGGGCGTTTCTTTCACGGCCAAGCCGAGCGACCTAAGACCCGAACCGGGCAGCCGCGCACTGGCCCACTCGGCGACCGCCGGTCCGGCGACGGTTTCCCGTTGGGCCTTGTCGTCCTTGCGAATCGCGCTGGCATAACCGGTGCTGACCAGATTGCGAACGAACATGCCGCCGGCAGACAAGTCGATCGCCGGCTTTTTCGACGCGACGCCTATGCCGGTGAGTCTTGCGTCGACGAGTGTGAAGAACCCGCCCCACTGGTCTTGGCGGAGAACGCTCACAGAGTTCTCGCTCACGAGATTGCGGACTGTGATCGCCTGGCCATTATTGTGCCAGCCCAGTTTTTTCTGGCCGTGAAGCGTGATATTCTCCAGCACCACGCTGTTGACCCCGAACTTGGTGGCAATCCCCGTGTCGAAGCCGCTGATGCGAACATTCTTGACGAAACACGGGCCGAAGTCGTCGGCGTAGCCCATATCCAGTCCGATTACGCCCGCGCCATCGCCGGAGCGGATGTCGACGTCGCGGAGGCAGCCCACGTTGCTGGCGTCGAAACGTACCCCGATGGCCCCGGGGTTTCCGCAACCGGTGTCCCATGTGCAATTGCGGATCTGGTTGCGGAACCGCTGCGCCGGAGTGCCGCCCGTCCAGACCATTTCCTTGGGCTGCGCCGGGTTGTCGTAACGGGGGCAATGGTCCTTGAGTTTGAGGACAGTTCCGGCGCGGCTTTGACCTTGCAACACCGTCAAACGTTGATCGGCACCCCATTGAAGCGGGCGGCTGAGAAGATAGGTGCCGTTGGGCAGGTAGATGATGGCTCCGCGGGCCGGATAGTCGCGCAGCGCCTGCTGAATGGCCCTAGTGTCGTCGGCCACGCCGTCGCCTTTGGCGTTATAGGGTGCTGCCGTCACGTCGATAATGCCCGAGTTGGCGGGGAAGACGATGTTCTCGGCGCCGGGAACCGCCGGCCGTGGCGGATTCGGCCGGCCCTTGATCAGCGCACGGACCACCGGTTTGACGCCGGGAGCAATCGCGTCTTTATCGCCCGCACCGCCGGCAAAGAAGCGGATCTCGGCCAGTCCCGATCGTTCGCCCTGCCAGTTGCTCAGGCAGTGCAAGCGAACAAAGCGCGCCTTGACCGGTTGCTTGAGCGAGACGAACTGCCCTTCGTAACCATCATCGCCAGGGGCCTGCTCGAAAATGGCCGTTCCCAGCAGCGTGTACTTCGCGTTGTCCAGTGATGCCGTGACTTCAACGTCCTTGAAGCCCGCCGCGGTCCAATTGGCTTCGTTGTAATTCCAGACGCGGAAACTGCCGACCGCGCATGGCTTGCCGAAGTCGAACGTGAGGGTTGGCGTCGTTTCCTTCTGGTCTTTAATGGCGCCCGAGCACCACATTGTGCCGCGTTCCACGCCTCCGTCACGGAAGGCATCGTTGCTATGTACCCAAATTCCACTGCCCGGTGGCGATTCGCTCAATCCGGAAGCATCCAGCAGGTTTTTTGCGGCCTTTGAGTCGCACTGCGTGCTGGACGCCGTAACCGCGACAGGCAGAATGGCATCCTTCGGCTCGTTCTGGGCTGCGGCACAAGCACTGCACAAAACAGCGGCTAGAACACTGCCGAAAATCCGAATTTGCTGTCTCCGGTGAGTACTCATCATGCCCTTTCATGGTTGCTTCAGATAGCCCTTGAAATCGATGGTTTGCGGATCGAGTTTCTGATAGGTGATCGGTTTGGGGTCAAGCAACTCGATGACGACGTCCTTGATGGCATAGGCAAAGAAGTGGTTCCCACGCGGATTGAAGTGGCCGATGAAGTACTGCTTCATATAGTCGGGATAAGACAGATTATAGTTCTTGAAATCGCGAAGGTGCACCACATTCATGTCGAAGCAGGGAGTTCTCTCCCTGGCCAAATATTCGACAATCTCCTGGTCATAACGGGTTCCGCCTTGCTTCATTTCCGCCGTGGCGGTCATGGGTCGTCATGGACCTCCGAACTAGGGCAAATTGTGCATGCGAGTCTCCATAATTCCCCACGTGCATTTGTCAAAACGTCGGCCGGTAACGAACTGTGCGGGTCGGTCCTTCATCTCCATCCTTCCTCCGCCGGAGTGCGGAAGTTGCTGTTCCCTTGGGTGAAGAGCTTGCCATCTCCGAGTCTCTCCAGCTTCAATCCGTACATGATGTGATTGTCAACCAGCGACAGGTGGCCAGCGTATTCCATGTGCTGGATGCCGAGCTTCGAGTGGCTGAAACTCACGCGAGTCTTTGGTCCGAAGTGGGCGTGGACACCGGGGGCCGACGGGTCCATCCGGCAGTTGACGCAACTGAGCATCGAATCGGGCGCGTTCCATTCGATGCAGGGACTGTTCTCCGCGCCAGCCGCAGGACAGAAATTGACGACATACAGATCCAGCACTCCCTTGCAGCCTTCGGCCGACCGGAACCAACCGCCGCCCCGCTCGGCATCGGTGTTGGCTAAGAAGGACTGGTGGTAGTACGGGCCGGGCTGAAAATCCAGCAGCCAACCAGGGCCAGCAAAGAAACAATTGACCATCTGCACGCTGCCTCCGTGGAGTTGAATTGCACCTTTCTTGCCGCCGCCCATGTCGCATTGCTGGAACAAGTGGCACTCGCTGTTTCCGTGGCCGATATCGAAAGCGAAGTTGTCGATCCAATCGGACACGGAGCAGTCATCCACTCGGGCCATCTCGTTGTTCTGGTCCTGGCCCGGTTCACAGGTCCAGCGCACGCCCCATTGAAGGTGTCGGCCTGGATATCCGAGGTACAGCCGGGTCAGATACAAGTAGGTCGGCGTGTACGTTTTGGGGTTCTTCACATGCGATTGAACGGCGCACAGCGGAGCCGCATTGCGCGGGCCACCGTGAATGGTCATGTCCGTGCAACCGCAATGCTCGGCATTTTCGAAGTAGACTACCGGCTTGTCGGCCAGCGAGGGCAGCGATTGTAATTGCGTGACGAGCCGTTTGCCGGCCCCCCGTAGAACGACCGCCCTCGTATCCGTAATCCGAAGCGGTGAACCGATCGCGTACACGCCGGGCGGCAGGTAAACGGTTCGCCCGTTGAGCCTGGCGGCCGCATCAATCGCCCGCTGGATGGCGGCAGTGTCGTCAGTAGCGCCATCTCCCTTGGCCCCAAACGCTTTGACATTCAGCGTGCTGTCCGCGGGCGGCGGGTTGTCGCTGGCCAATGCCGGATGGAGACTGGCTAGTCCTGCAAGTCCGCCCAGCCCGAGTCCGGCGGCAAGCAGCCCGCGACGATTGCAGGATTGACGCGGCGACGTTTCGACCGGATTGGAGTTGTTATGCATGAGGTTGCTCCGTGGGTCAGGGTTTCCAGCGGTAAAGGATGGATTTTGCACGGTAGTCTTCTTCGATGAATATCAAATATGTGCCGTCTTGCCGCTTGTGAGCGGTGATGCCGGTAAGGATGTCGACCCAACCAGTCTTGTCGACGCCGCCCACGGTAAGACCGGGATCAAAGACACCAACGGCGGCCCCGTTGGTCAGCCGATCGACATGAACCCGTCCGCGCTCCTTCCAGCCGCCGGTGAAGACGTAGTCACCGGCGATCGCAATACAGGCCGCCTCTCTCCCAGCACCCGAAGTGCAAATGACGGCATCACGGTTTCCCGCCAAGTATTTCCGGCAGACGAAAAGTCGGCCGATATGGCGCATATCAGGATGCCCGCGCTCATCCACGCCCTCTTCGGCGGCGACAAGCGTGTCGGTGTCGGAATCATAACAGACTCGGGCCACATTCTTCATCCGCTTGGGTTTTTCCATCACGGTGATTTTGTCGGCCGAATAGATCGGGTTGCCTTTCCCGTCAAGGCCCTGGAAGTCGTAACGAAAGAACCCGTAGGCCATCCAGATGTTGCCTAGTTTGTCAACATAGAACGGGCCGGGCTGCACTCGGTCCGTGTTGGGCGCGTATTCATCGGCCTGGTAGTCGCCATCTCCGTTGCTGTCGCGCCAGATGAAGGGTTTGCCTTTTGGCCGATGGGGAGGCCATTGCTGGTCGGTGTTATAGAGGTTGTTGCCCCATTGCATGATCAGGCCGGAGGGGATCGCGATTTCCCCCTTACCGTCCCGGTCGTAGCGAAAGATATTGATGAAGTTTGAAGCGAACATCCCGCCCACGAACATGAAGCGCCGGCCATTGAGGTAGACGATCTGTGGTGAAGTCAAGCCATGCTCGCCCTGCTGCTTGACGAACATCAGACCGCGCGGATCATTGGGGTACTTGTGCCGGTCCAGCGAGTACCCGACCCACTTCGCCTGCTTCGCAGCCGGTTGGGTGTAATCCATAACGTAATGCTCCTGGATGGCCCACACGTCATTGCCGTCGGTGAGCGGATCGGCGTAGGCCACATCCACGAAGAAGTGACCATAGACCTCCCACACCAGCTTGCCTTCGGGCGTGAATTTCCGCAGCACGGTGCCCATCTCGCTCATGGCCACGTAGACGTTGTCCTGTGCGTCCATGCCGATGCCGCGAATGCCCCAGAACTTTGTGGGCGTGACCTCTCCAGGCGTGCCCGACGCAATGCCGCCGTAGTCACCAAAAGCCTTGGTCAGCTTCGGATGGTCCAGATCGGAGATATCGTAGAACAGCACCTGCTGGCGGGGGCCGGTGAGCGAGTCGGCGACCATCAGCCGGCCGTCATTGGCCACCGCCAGAGCAGTGGGCTGAAAGAGATCGGGCAGCGCGATGTCCTTGCCATCGCACTGGACTGCCTTGGGAAGGAATTCCCATTCCTGGTGTTTCGGGTCCGTATACCGCACCTGGATCGTCCAGGTTCGCCCCCGTTTATCCTCCACCTTTAGGCTGTTCGCCTTCACGTCCTTGTTCGCGATGATATCCCCGTCCCGATAGACCCCAAATTTCCGGCCTCCTTCATCCCAGTGGCTCCAGGTGAAGCAGGAGCCATCGGCCGCGGTGTTCATGTGAATGAAGAAGTTCTGGACCCACTTGTCGTCAGCCCCGGAGAATGAGTTGCCAACCCAGGAAACGTCGCACTTCAGCTTGGCCGCCGCCTTGGGCGGACCGAGGAATTCATGGTCCAATGCATCTGCGGCGTGAGCGATCGGAACGATCAGCAGCACCGGCAACAGGTCGGCGGTGAAGGATACGAGAATGCGTCGTATCATTTCGTTCATTATGGGAGTTCTCCGTCACACACAGTTGGGAAGGCGTACGGCTTTTGGCGTCCGGTCGAGTCATCAGCCCCTCATTATAATCACGCCGAACACCGTGTTACAAATTGGTCGATTTCTGACGCTTGGCTGGCGATTTACCGCCGCCACGTACTTTTGCGGCCAGAACAGCCCGAGAATCCACTTCTGACTTCAAAGCGTTGGACAGCCATCGGAATCAGAGTTTCCAACGACGAACGCACAGAGCCGGCGACCACCTACGGCCACCAGACCATGATGCTCAGCGGCGTCGGCCGCGCGCCATGCCGACCTCGCGGCCGCGGAAGTCGGGCCGGCCGAAGTCGCCGACCGCGCCACAATCCGGCGGCTGAACGGCCGAAGCAACTGGGGCGTCCACACGGGCGACCTTGCCTGGTTGCCGGATAAAGCGGTGTCGGGCGGGAGGGCAATCTCGGAATGCGTATGCCGGGAGATCAGGCGAGAGAGTCAAATCGCCTGCTGGTCAAGAAAAACCGAAGATTTCCTGACTATTTGCCGCCGGCCGTGCCATTCGACGCGGCGGTGGGGGTGACGCGGGGGTGACCGCCGCAAGAGCGTCATCGGAAAAAGAGAAAGACCATCTGCCAGGTCAGGCCCTAGCTCGGTACGGCGCGGGTTGCAAACCGGAATGTCTAGGAACTCGATGGTCTTGGGCACCGCCGCATGGGCGTGGAAGCGTCCCGTCAAACGCGTACGTAGATCCCTCCGTTGTGTCGCGTTGTCCTTAGAGCCATCGTTCGATGCTCGCGGATGAGACCGGGCTAAATGCCGGTCTCCAACGAGGCAACCGATCGAAGCGCACTTTGTCCGTTTGCATTCATACATTTTCTCGTCGGCGAGGCGCCAGACTTCGCTAAACGCCGACTTTGGGTGCCAAACCACGAACGCGAACGAGGCATCAATGGACTGACCTGCAAAGGCGTCAGCCAATCTTGAGATTACAGCTTGCGAGTCCTGCTCATCGCGCTCCACGAGCAGAGAATTGCAAATTCGTCGCCACCGAGACGGGCAGCAACATCGGTCTTGCGGATAACCGAACTAATCGCCTCGGCCGCTTTGTGCAATACTATGTCACCGGCGTGATGACCCTTCAGATCATTGATCGGTTTGAGGCCGTCCATATCAATCGGAACGAGCGATGCAGGGTGACCGTAGCGGCGATGCCGCGATTCCTCGACGGCCAAGAACCGATTCCAACCCCGGCGGTTGTAAAGTCCCGTCAATTCATCGATCATGGATTCCGCTGCTGCTCGCTCCAACTCGCGTTCCTTCTGCGCAGCCGCCAAATCGGCCTCCAGCAAGGTACTGAGCAGTCGCGCCAGAATCGCGATTTGCTCAAGCTCGTCAGTGATCTGCTGGGATACAGGCGTAGGGTGGATCGCACAGACAGTGCCGAACAGCTCACCACTTTTCCAAGTAAGCGACATGTACTATTCGGGAGCAAAATGAATCAGTCCACCGAAAAACATCGCCGTTCTTGACGCCGTATCCGCTGTCGTCGGCCTGCAATACGATCCAGTCGTCTCCAGAGGTGCGTGTCACCATCCACAGGTCAAAGCCCATTCGCTTGTGCAAGTACTCCAAGGTCTCTTTGGCCTGACCCGAAGGTTCTCACGGTCTTCCGATGGAAGAGAACGAAGTCCTTGCCTTCAGGCGAAACCTCCAGGACTTGACGAACGTCGTTGCGGCCAGTAACCTTCGCGCTGCGACTCCGTCGTTTTTCTGTTTCAGGCAAACGAAGTGAAATCCATCTTACGCAGGTGCTCGACAAGCCCCGGAGCAAGAACTACAATCCTGCAATGGCACTCCAACCGGGTAGAAATTCGATGAACATTACTGCGAGAGCGGCCTGCACAACACTTCTGCTGATTCTGGCAACCGAGGTCGTCCGGGCCGAGACGCTTACGCTGCCGCCTGAGCGCCGTCCCGAATGGCTGCGGCGCGACGGCATCGTGATGGCCGGCGACTGGGAGCCGCTGCTGTTCCGCGTCCGCCGCGACGGCGGACCGGGCTACACCCCTACGCCCGAACAATTGGCCGCTTACCGGCGCGAGCACGGCCCGGAAATGATTGCCCGCCTGAAGGCCCTGGGAGTCAACTTCGTGATGATGCACTGCTACAAGGGAGCGGGCATCCAGGCCGAGCGAACGAGCATGGCCGAAGCAGCACAGTTCGCCGCCCGCTGCCATGAAGCGGGACTCCGTGTGGGCGTTTACGCCAACAGCGGCACCATGCTCTGGGAACTCCTCTTCAAGGAGAAACCGGAGGCCAAGGAGTGGGCCGTTCTGGACGCCAAGGGAAAGCCGATCATTTACCCTTGGGGCGCTGGCCGCTATCGCTACTACTGGAACCGCAATCATCCGGACGCCGAAGCCTACCACCAGAAGATCGTCCGCTACGCCATCGAGGAGATTCACGCGGACCTGTTACACTTCGACAACTACGGCGTTGGTGCCGGCTGGGACGCTTGCTCGGTCGATCGATTCCGCTGCTACCTGAAGACTACGTTCACGCCGCAACAGCGGGCGGACATGGGCGCGGCCGACTTGGATCGCCTGTTGCCTCCCGCGCCCGGCACGGAAGGGACCCTCCAGTGTGCCTGGCGCGACTTCTGCTGCGAGTCGCTGGCGGAGTCGTACTGCCGCATGACCCGCTATGCCCGCTCGCTGCGGCCGGACATCCTCATGGATTGCAACCCGGGCGGGATCTTGCCGCGGATCGAGCCACCCGTTGATCACGGCCGGCTCGTCCCCGGTGGCGAGGCGTTTTGGGACGAGGACATCCGGCCCGGCTACCGCGATAAGACGTTACAAACACGGATCCGCACCTACAAGGTCGCACGGCGGATGCAGAACTCGGCGTTTACGTACGTGAACTCGCCGCTGGAGATGGCCGAGTCAATGGCCTTTAACCTCGATTGCTTGGGCGGTGTGTGCTGGTTCGAGTCCGGTCGGATCGTTGACTATCCCGGCGGCATCGCTCCACCCAAAGATCCGCCTGGTCCGGCCACCCAATCGTTCGTCCGCTTCTTCCATCGGCGGCGCGAGTTGCTGCGAAACGCAGCCGTCGTGGCGGACGTGGCTGTACTGCGGAGCTTCCCCTCGCTGGCCTTCGGCCGCGCGAACGAAGTTGCTGTCACGTGGCAGGTGGAACAGTCGTTGATCGAAAACCGCATACCCTTCCAGATCGTCTATGGGCAGCAACTCGATGACCTGCGCCGGTACAGGGCAGTCGTTTTGGCCGGCTGTACCGCCATGTCGGACCGGGAGGTTGAGCTGCTCCAACATTACATGCAGTCCGGCGGGCGGCTTTGCCTGATCGGACCGGCGGCCACGCACGACCAATGGAATAGGCCACGGGCCAAGCCCGCGCTAGATGATCTGCCGGACACGGCCCTAGTCCGCACTGAGATCAAGGGTGACGCACTAGCGGCGGTGCACCGGGCCTGCGGCGACGGCATGTCGCTCAATGTGCAAGGGCCGCACGGCCTTTGTGCAGAACTGACCGAGCAGGTCAACCGGAAGATGGTCCACCTTGTGAACTATTGCGCCGGTGAGCCGGCCCGGCACGTCGAGGTCTGCCTGCGCATTCCCGGACGGCAGGTCCGCTCGGTCCGCCTGGCCAGCCCGGAGCATGAGAAGGACGTCTCGCTGCCGTTTCGCCAAGGGGCCGGAGTGTTGACCTTTACCGTGCCGGAAATCCGCACCTACGAGATCGCCGTGGTGGATCTAGGCGAGAACTCTCTCCAGTCGATGTTGCAGCGGCCGATCATCGGCCCAACACTGCCGTTGATCGAGGTGCAGCGGCATTGTGAAGCCAGCGTACCGCGACTGCCGGCGATGGCGACCGTCGCCCAATGGGAGGCAGAAGCCAATCGGCTGCGGGCAGCGGTCCTCGAGCGTGTGGTCTTTCGCGGCGAAGCCGCCCGATGGCGCGATACGCCGGCGAAAACCCAATGGCTGGAATCGCTGCCCGGTGGGGCGGGCTACCGGATCCAGAAACTCCGCTTCGAGGCGGTGCCGGGAATGTGGATTCCCGCGCTACTCTACTTGCCCGAGAAACTGGCCGGCAAGATGCCGGTCATCCTCAACGTCAACGGTCACGTGGGCCTCCCGGGGAAATCGGTCGCCTACAAGCAGGTCCGTTGCATCAACCAGGCCAAACGCGGCATGCTGGCGTTGAACGTCGAGTGGCTAGGCATGGGGCAACTAAGCGGCCCGGGTTTCCACCACAACCGCATGAATCAGCTTGACCTGTGCGGTACAAGTGGGGTGGCCCCTTTCTACTTGTCGCTGAAGCGGGGACTGGACCTGCTGTTGAGCCTGCCTCATGCCGATCCGAGCCGCGTGGCCGTCACCGGCCTCTCCGGCGGCGGATGGCAGACGATTTTCATCAGCGCGCTGGATCCGCGGGTGACGCTGGCCAATCCTGTGGCAGGCTACTCCAGCCTTCTCACGCGCATCCGGCACACGGAGGATCTGGGGGATCCGGAGCAGGCCCCCAACGACCTGGCGGCATTGGCCGACTACACCCACCTGACCGCTATGCGGCCCCACGACCGACGCTGCTGACCTACAACTCGAAGGATGACTGCTGTTTCGCTGCGGGCCATGCGCTCTCGCCGCTCGAGGATGCCGCCCGGCCGATCTTCGCCCTCTATGACCGCCAGGACGCACTGCGGTCGCATGTCAATGGCAACCCCGGCACGCACAACTACGAATTGGATAACCGTCAGGCGTTCTACCGCATGCTAGGTGATTTCTTCTATCCGGGTAGCAGGGACTTCGATCCCAAGGAGATCCCGTGCCAATCCGAAGTAAAGTCGCAAAAGGAGTTAGACGTTCCCTTGCCGGCGACGAACGAGGATTTTCATAGCCTGGCATTGCGGCTTTCCAAGGAGTTGCCCCGCCAGCCCGGTCCGCCGCGGGACAAGGCCGACTTGAAGATCTGGCGGCGGCAGCGCCGGGCACAACTCCGCGAGTTGGTGAAGGCCAGGGATTATGAGGTAAAGGCCATCGAGTCAGGCCACGAGGAGAAGGAAGGTGTCCGCTACGTGTTCTGGCGGCTGCAGGTGGGCCGGGCATGGACGGTGCCCGCCGTGGAGATGACTTGCGGCGCCGCAATCAAGACGGCTTTGATCGTGGCCGATGGCGGCCGCGCTGCGACGGCCCCGGTTGTCGAGCGGTTGCTTGCCGAGGGTTACCGCGTGCTGGCCATCGACCCGTTCTACGTGGGCGAATCGAAGATCGCCGGAGAAAGCTACCTGTGGATGCTCTTGTTGGCCAGTCTCGGAGAGCGGCCGCTGGGCATCCAGGCCAGCCAGATCGCGGCTATCGCGCAGTGGTCGCTGGCCCAGACCAAGACCCAGTCGATCGCGCTAGTCGCAATCGGCCCGCGGTCCAGTACGGCCGCGCTCGTTGCGGCGGCGCTGGAAGACAAGGCCGTCGGCCGGATCGATCTCCGGCAGCCGTTGGACAGCCTCAAGGAGGTGATCGAGCGAAACTGGACTGTCGAACAGGCGCCCGAGCTATTCTGCTTCGGCCAGCTGGAGCAATTCGATATCCCCGCGCTCAAGGCCCTGCTGACTCCGCCGTAGATCCGAAGAGATGCTTGATGAGTTTTGCTGCCACACTACCGATTGGCGTCGCACTGTTCGCGTCGCGGGGAATGGGCAAGGAGCCCAAGATCGCCAGTGATCTGAAACTCGTCAACCTTGGTCTGGAGGCCGACGACCATGAACTCGCTAGATTTGCCAAGATCGTCGAGGGGTTCAGCCCTGTAAAAGCGTCGCCTGATGCAAAGGACCATCGATGAATCGGCGCGAACGGCTAATGGCTACACTTCGAGGAAAACCGGTCGACCGGCCGGCTGTTTCGTTCTATGAGCTTAACGGCCTGGACCAGAATCCGGACAACCCGGACCCGCTGAATATCTATTCGCACCCGTCATGGCGGCCGCTGCTGGAATTGACGCAAGAGAAGACCGATTGCATCGTAATGCGCGGCGTGGCGTTCAAGGAGATCGCCCCTGACCCGATCGCTCACCTCGCCCACGACGAGACCTGGCAACAGGACGGAAGCGTTTTCACTCGGCGCACGGTTGTGGCCGGCAATCGCACGCTGACGATGCAGACCCGTCGCGACCGTGATATCGATACGATCTGGACGACGGAGCATCTTCTCAAAGATCCGGACGATCTGAGGGCTTTTCTTGACCTGCCGCCGGCAACGGCGGGCGGAGTTGTCGATGCTGGGCCGTTCCTGGCCGCCGAGGCGGCAATAGGTGACGCGGGCATCGTGATGATCGATACCCCCGATCCCTTGTGCCTGGCCGCGCTGTTGTTCGACATGGGCGAGTACACCGTGACCGCCTTGACCGAGCAGGCCTTGTTCCATCAATTGCTCGAACGATTTGCCACGACCCTGCTGGCCGTCACGGCAGAAGTTGCCCGGCGGCTTCCCGGCCGACTCTGGCGAATCTATGGGCCGGAATTCGCCGCGGCCCCCTACCTGCCCCCCGCGCTATTCCGCGATTATGTCTGCCGCTACGACAAGCCGTTGGTCGACATCATTCACGGAACCGGAGGTTACGCCCGCGTCCACTCGCACGGCCGGCTCAAGGGAGTTCTCGACGACATCGTCGCGCTGGGGGCCGATGCCCTGGATCCGATCGAGCCGCCGCCGCAGGGCGACGTCGAGCTTGCTTACGTGCGCCAGCAATATGGACAACAACTGGTGTTGTTTGGCAACCTGGAAATGAGCGACATCGAACGTTTGCCTCCAGACCGCTTCGCCGAAAAAGTCAAGCAATCATTACACGAAGGTACGCGCGGCAGCGGGCGAGGCTTCGTTCTGATGCCCTCGGCGGCGCCGATCGGGCGCGAATTGCCCTTGGGCGTCCTGAAGAACTATGAAGTTATCGCCGAAGTTGCCGGGCTTTGAGGCAGAGGATGAAATATACCGGGGCCATGGGCCGGAACTTAGCGATAGGCAGAAGCGGGAGAATACTATTTGGTCATGGTCAACCAGTGGTCCGAGCGGCAGGAACGATTCGTGGCCAATCCGCTTTTCGAGGGAAGACGGCTCTACATCCGCAGGGAAAGGAACCAGTATGCCATCGGACCATAATCGAGCGAAAGCAGTACTATGACGAAACTACTCGTGGTCCTTTTCGCGGCACTTCTCGCGGCTTCGCTGGCCAGCGCGCAGGGTCGCGACTTGCTGGATGTGCGGAACCGTTATCTCGACGGTAGTGTCAAGGCCGACACGGCCAAGCGGGTAGCGACGAGGTTTTTGCGCGACTCATTCGAGGACTTCAGCGACGTCAAGGCTTACTGGGACTTCGTCCTTGCCCATGGCGAAGCCAGCGATCAGCACGTCACCGGGGGCAAGAGGTCGCTCAAGGTGACTTTCAAGGACAAGAACGCCAGGATCGTCTGCCGCCGCGGCTCGATGCAGTGGGGAGGCGGCCCGGAAGGGCGCTGGGAGAAGGGCTGCGCCTGGGGCATGCAGGTTCTCTTCTACGACGCGGCAAAGCGCGACGTGTTCAACCCCCGGCGCAATTCCGTCACGCTGCGGATAACGATGGGGACGGAGTTCGCCTTTGACCTCAAGCCGGGGGCTAATGAACTGACGCTCAAAGTCACGGACATGCTCAAGGAATGTTATCGAGCTACCACGATCTTGGAGTCGACGCGTCTCGCTGTCGCATCCGACGCGCCTGTGACACTATTCTTCGACAACTTCAGAAGGACACGTGCTGGAAAGGCAAGGATTACGCCCATGCCAGGCGACAACTCGCGGAATACATCGCCAGGCTGCAAGGTGGAAACTGGCGAATTCGCCGCGGCGCAAAACGTGAAAGAGGCTTCCGAACCTCGTGAACATCGTCACTCGGCCAAATCATAGCCTGGTATCCCGGCTTGCTGCAAGCATGTTTCTGCCCAACTGGTTTCTTGGGGACTCGCGCCTCACCAGCAACGGGAAAGCGTGCGTACAAATTCGTATCAAGTTGAACCATTTACATATTGTGCTTTCTGTGGCGCTGAAGGATACTTGAACCGTGATACTTACAAACAAATTGAGCATGCCTGGAGTTCCTATCGTCGCCCACAGCACCGAGCTTTGGCTCACATCGCCTTGCAAAGGCATCCGCCCCGTTTCCAACGAGGAGTTTGCAACGCCTCGACTCCCTGCACCTCTCTCATTTGGACCCCTACCATGATCCCCAGTCCTTCCTTCTCTAGCGGGCATCGCCGCCAGCTTGCGATCGTTGCCATCTGGTTCATCGTGATCCTCAATATCAGCGTAGGCCGGCTGCTGGCTGCCGAGCCCGCCGACTTGATCATCGCCAAGTTCACCGCCGGACAGGACGTCAAACCCTGGCAGGATGCTGCCGCTGGCGTCGAAGTGACGATCGAGCCTTTAACGAAGCAGGATCTCCACTACAAGCTAAAGGTCGTCCACCACGCCGACGGCTGGCCAGGCATCGGTCTGCCCAATCCACCGTCCGATTGGTCTGCCTACCAAGTGTTTAAGTTCGAAGCCTGGGCCCCGGAGAACATCAGTGTCGAACTCCGCATCGACGACGCCAAGAGCAAGGGCTTTGATTCGCGATTCAACTTCGCCTTCAAGCTGACCAAGGGCAGAAACCTCGTCCAGATCCCCATTGAGCAGTTACGGAAGGCCATCGACCCCAAGCACATCGTCCTGGTCATGCTCTTCATGAGCACTCCACCTGAAGGCCGCACCATCTATTACGACAACTTCCGCCTGGGCGCGACGGAGCGGGATGACGTGCCCTTCATGCCCTATGCGGATCGCATGGACCTGCAGCCGACGACCACGGTCCGCACACCGCACTTTGCCTTTGGGCGGAACCTCAGCCGCGGCCCCTTGAAGGTATTCGCCATCAACGGGGTGTCGGGAGGCCGAGCGGCATCCGAGCTGATGCAACGCCTGGACATAAACCTCAACGTGGTGACTTGGGATCGGAGTTGGGACGCGAATACCTGGGGCATCGCCGATTTCTATGGCCAGCGCGGCACGAGTTCCGACGACTGCATGCTGGTCCAGCGGTACCTGGCCAGCTCGATGCAACGCCCCGAGCGTCTGGATGCGATGATCCTGACGACTCCCTGGGGCTGGAGCAATTTCTCGGAGACGGCGCGGGAAGGCATCCTGCGGCGGGTCGAAAAGGATGGCACCGGACTGGTCTTTATCATGCCTTTCCCCGGTGGAGAAAAGCCCGTCTGGACCGATGATCTTCGCAAGCTATGCGCCTTGGTCGACGCACCGTCCGACTACTTTGCGGGCGGCTATTACGGTATACGGGAACCCAGAGAAGGCATCATCGGCGGCAAGCCGTGGCGTCTCGTCGGCAGGCATCCGATCACCGATGGCCTTCCACTGGATGCCCTGCCGGTCCACAAGATCGAAGTCATGCAGTGCAAGGCCGCCGCGGGCGCGGAGGTGCTTATCGAGACCGATGGTGGCAATCCGGTGCTGGCGGTCAAGCAGGTCGGCAAGGGGCGCGTGGTGACTCTCAGCGTCCGTACCGATGGTCTCTCGCCGCCGATGTCCCTGACGCCGGACCAGCGTCTTGGGGATGGCTTCCAGTTCCGCTACTGGGAAATCTGGTACGATCTGTTGGCGCGGGCTACCTACTGGGCCTCGGGATCCATGTTCAGCCGGACCGGCGAGCCGCTGAAACTGGCGGCCAGCGGTGATGACGCAGACGAGAACCTGAGCATCCGCCAATGGAAGGACAAGGCCGGCAAAGTGACGGACTGGCAGATCGACTTCGTCAAGCCCAGGCTGACCGTTTTTCCCCTCTTCGTCCCGGAGATGGTCGATCGTGGCGCGAACATCGAATTGGGCTTCACGCCGCCGCAAAATGTCGACAAGGTGGCGACGTGGGAGGTGACGGCGTCAGAACCGGCTGTCGCCAGTGAGCGGATCCTTGAGCGTATCACGCTCGATCTTGCCGGGACTCACGCGGTCAAGCCAGAGAGCGGACGTTCCATCGTAACTATCCCCACGAAACGCATGTCCCGCACGTCTGTGCATCTGCGGCTGACCGCCCGGCATGACGGGTCTATCGTGGCCGAAGGGCGCGCGGTCGTGCTCTTCACACCGACGCAGACGTGGGATGACTTCGAAGTTCATAGCTGGGGACTGCGGCGGCCTGCCGTACATGGCCGACGTCGAGTTGCGCTTGGCTCGTGCCCTGGGTATTACCTGTGCCCAGTCCAGTGGCTGGTGGGATATGCGGGATGCAATGGTCAACGGCTTCCGGAACCAGTGTTTCCTCGGTGTCGATGGGCTGAACAACCCGATGTATGTCTGGGATCAGCGGGCGTGGAACAACTCCAAGGACAGGAAGTACCTCATCCGCAAGCCGTCGTTTGCCGATCCTAAGGAAATTGCCAGGCGTCAGAAGGAGATCACCGAACGGGTCCGCACTTTCGCAAAATACAAGCCGCTTTCGGGCATCCTTGCTGACGAGACCTCGCTGACGAGTTATGCGGCGGAATTCGACTATGACATGCACCCGGCGAACATTGAGGCATTCCACAGGAAGCTGCAGTCGAAGTTCGGCACGGTCGCGGCGATGAACGCCGCGCTCGAGACATCGGCGCAGTCCTTTTATGAGATCATCGCCCCGGTCACCGCCGAGACAAAGGCGTCCGGCAATTGGGGCCTGTGGAACGAGTGGCGGGCACACAATGACGATCTCTGGACGAGCGTGTTCACTTCTTACGCAGCCTGGATCAACGCCGTCGAGCCGGGGATCCGCGTTAGTGTCTCGGGCACCCAGGCATCGACGCCGTTCAACGGCATCGACTGGGCGAAGCTCACCCCGGCACTGCGGTCGGTCACGGGCTACAACGGCCGCTTTCAGCAGTTGCAGCGGCTCAATTTCCATCCAACCGGCGACCTGAAGTCCATGGCCTGGGTCGGCTACGGCAACAAAGGACTGGGCACGCAATACCAGCTATGGGACAACCTATTCAATGGCGACGCGGGCTGTGGCTTCTTCTGGTGGTACTCATTACGCAATCCAGACCTGACGTGGAGCCAGTCCGCCCTCGATTACAAGGTCGCATTGGACGTCATCCAGCACGGCGTTGGGCGGCAGTACCAGTTGACGCGGCGTCAGTTCTCGCCGATCGCGGTCTTGTGGAGCCCGACCAGCCAGCGTGCGGCGTATACAGTCGGCAAGTTCGAAGAGTTCGTCAAGGAGGAGGAGAACGTGATCCAAAGCCTGCGTAGGGCCGGCTACGACCCCTATTTCATCTCCGAGCCACAACTGCTGGCCGGCGAACTGAAGTCCAAGGGCGCGCGGGCGCTCTTCTTGCCCATGACCGTCGCGCTCGGGATGGGGACGCATCCCGCTGGCGTGAAGACCTGGCCGGCAATCGAGGCTTTCCTGGAGCAGAGGGGCTTGGTGGTGAGTACCTGCATGCCCGAACGGGATGAGTTCCTCCAGCCGCTTGAGGCTCCGGCAAAGCTGAAGCAACAAGTCGTCCCATTCAAGTCGATCAGCAGAGATCTGCGAGGAGCTCTGGAGCAACGTGGCATCAAGCCCTGGGTGATGGTACATGGCGCCGGCCTGGCCGCGGGCGAAATGCTGCCGTGTGTGCATGAGTTACATTCGGCGAACGGCACCCGCGGATATCTGGTGGGACTGCTCCTACCTCCGGCCAGCGCGAAGCGGACCGTGGGTGCCGATGGCGTCATGCACGAGGAGGGCGGCGACCGGGCTCCCGTTTCGTGCACCGTGGACTTCGCAGGCCTGCCACACACGGCGTGCTACATCCAGCGCAGCGGCAAGCGGCTGACCGAGCAGGACAGGGTCGTGTTGACGGCCGGCCAAGGTGAACTGTTGTCTCTGCTGCCGTATTCGGTGACGGGCGTCTCGGTGGACGTAAAGGCCGACGACCGGGACCTGATTGTACGTTGGGCGATCAAGCGTGAAAGCGTCGAAGGTGACTTCTTGCCGCATGTGGTACGGATCGAGGTTGCTGACGTTGTTGGTGCTCGAAATGCGGATCTCGCGCGGAACGCCACCAGCGATGCTGGCGGCACCGGCACGATGCGCCTCCCGTTGTCCGAAAGCGAGGAACACCAGCGATGGAATGTGACGGTGCGCGACGTGCTGACTGGTATCAAAGGACAGGCAGGGCAACCTTAAGAGTATTTTTTGCTCGTTCTGGTGATATTAAGTCCCCTGAGAAGCTGCCTGGCTTCGTTACAAATCCCGAAGTGCGCGACGCAATCGCCGCCCATCGAAAGGAGAGACGTTGCGTGAACAAGAGACTCATCCTGGCCCCAATCGTTTCCGTGCTAGCATGCGCAAGCCTATTAACCGCGGGAGGATTCGAGCTGCCCAACCCAGCAACGGATCCTTGCACACGACCGTTCTTGCCTGAGGGAGAAAAACAGTTCAACCTGGAGTTTGCGACCATCATCCCCGGCACGCGAATCTGGACGCAGTGGTCCACGGGCGGCATCTGGCACTATAACACGAGCCAGTCCGTCGGCGACGGGGCCGCTATGACCGTCTACGCGCCGACTGGCGCGGAGAAACTCGGATGGTTGTGCTCGATGGACACCGGCGTCCAGCCCGTCAAGGACAAGGACGGCAAGGTCATCGCGGATGACTTGAAGACCTACAAGGGCATTTGCCTATGGATCAAGGGCGACGGAAGCGACGGGACCGCCGTATTTTCGACGAACTGGGATTCTTCGGACCACCAGTTCCGCGTGCCGCTTAAGGAGACTAAGTGGCACAAGGTCTTCATGCCTTGGGACAAGTGGTCTCCCAAGCCCATTACCGATTACTGGTACTACCTCACATATTCCATCGAGCGAAAAGATACGACCAAAGCCAACTGGTACATCGTGGATCGCGTCCAATTCTATAAGCAGGAGAAGACCGAGGACATCACGCCTACGACCGATGTCGACCCGCCGGGGCTGCTTCCGGCCCAGGCATTCGTGTCGGGAAAAGACAAGATCGCCAAGACTGTGGCCAAGCTCAAAGCCAGTAAGAACGTGACCATTGTGGTCGCGGGCGACTCAATTCCAGCCTGCGCACAACTTGGTTACGTGCGAAAGGACTACCTGGTCCCCGAGTCCGAGACCCGCAAGTTCAGTTATTGGTATCTTATGGCTCAGCGGCTCAAGGAAGACTACGGATATCCATCGGTCAACGTCGTCTTCAGGATTTACAGCGGTGCTGACAATACGTGGAAGGACGACGTGGCCAAGCGGACGAAATCGGACCTCAACGTCACCTCTGTCAGCGTCGGCGGCTGGAGCAGCGACGGCGGCCTGAGACACATCAACCAGATCCTCAATGAGAAACCCGATCTGGTCATCTGGGAATATGGCGCCAACGACAGCCAGAACAACCGCATGCCCGGCTACATCAAGAACACGCAGGCTGCCATCGACAAGCTCAAAGCGGCCGGTGTAGAGGTCGCTCTGCACACGGTCACGCCGTCGGCCACCATGATCCCGGCGGATTATTACGGCAAGCAAAGCCTTGTGCAGATAGTGGCCAAAGCCAACATCGAGATCCGCAAGTTGGCCAAGGCCAACGACTGCGCTATTGCCGACATGGAAAGGGCATTTACGGTCCGCGGCATCTTGTACGTAGGCGACCTTTACTCCGATTACATCCACCCCAACCACATGGGCCACGAGATGATGGCCGACGTCCTCGAAGCCCTACTGGCCGACAAGGACGTTCGCACATGGAAGCATGGTCCGGCAGCCGACAAAGCCCGCGCCGCCATGCGGCTGGCGAAACCATGACGCTCAGACCGTGGCAGCCCACGTGGCGTAGGGTCGAAATCCTGGTATGGGACAATTCGTGCTCGGAGCAGATTTGCGCGAAGTCAGCATAAGGAATATCGGTTCATGAGACTGCGAGCAATCCTTCACGTTGCCCTAGGTTTTTTGGGATTGCCGGCCCTGGCGGGCCTCGCCGTTGGGGAAGACCGGGTTCTCGAGAACCAAGCGATCTATTACCGTATCGGGCGCACGCAGGATTTGGCCACCTAAGCCGATCGACGTTGTCGTGCGCTGGTACTAGCCGACGGTGTCAACGACTTCCGTTCGGAGGCCTGGATCACCGCCTATCCGGTCCCGCTGGAGTCACACGAATTCGTGCTGGACCGGCGTTGAGAGACATCGCACTTCCACTAGGCATTAAACAAGCGGCCACCGGAGCGTTCGTGGCGGCCTGCGACCGGCGGAGTCAGCAACGAATCCGTGACCATGTGCGCCCAGTTGCTCTACAGGATGTTCACCGGAGCCGTCAACGACCGCACGTCACCCTTTGAGTTGCGCGAGGAGGTTCTTTGGGTTGCTACAGCCGCTCGCCGCAAACACAACGTCGTCCGTGGGCAGGCCCCACGTATTGGCGATATAGGCGATATAGAAATCACATCGTGAGTCATCAAAGAGCTGCTTTCGCTTCATTACGGTTTTCGCCAGTTATCGGCGTACACTCCCATCTCTTCTACCGGAATCCGTTCGAAGCCAGGCTGGCTGAACAGCGGATTGTCGGGCTTGAGGGTCAGGTCCGCGTCGGGCAAGCGGATGTTGTTCGTGGCATCCAAGTTCTTCGGAGCGCGACGGTAGAGTTCCTGGCAGCGAACCGCACGGTTGTTTCGTACGTGATTGAGATTGGCGTTATCCAACAGCGTCGCCAGTTCGGAGTATCGTTCCAGGTAAAGGTCCCGGTCGATCTCTCGACGGTTCATCGCCGATTTCACGAATGCCCGCCAGCGTGCATCATCCCAGGGGGAGCAACTGACCATTGCCGTGCAGTCCGCAAACAGGTTGTTTTCCACAATGTTGTCCTTGCCGCCATGGATCTGGACACCGCCAAAGCCAAGCTTACCGGCCGAACACCGCTGGAAGATGTTCCCCTGGATCAAGGTACCGCAGATGGCGTCGTCCAGGCGGATCGCGCATTGACCGCAGGCCGGCGTTTCGCCTGCGCCCCGCCATTTGCCGATATGATGCCAGTAGTTATAGCGGAACACATTGCCGCGATAGGTTGGATTTCCCCACATGTCGATCCCGCCCTGATCGTCGGATTCCGTCACGACATTATAGACCTCGTTGTATTCCACGGTGTGATTGTTACCGCCCAGCCGAATAGCGCTGCTCCGGACGTCATGCAGTCGATTATGCCGGACGCGGTTCCCAACACCGTCCAGGATAATGGCAGGGGTATAGGTATGATCGATCCGCGAAAGATCGTGAATATCGCAGTTTTCGACAAAATGCCCGCCAGGACTGAGCGTTCGACGATTGCCGCCCGAGACCGTTATTCCTCCGCGGCCCATGGAATAAATGTCGCAGGAGAGCAGGCCATGGTGCGATCCTCCGCGAAGATCGATGGCATTGCCGGCAAAATGCCGGATCGTGCAGCCGGCGAAAAAACAGTTGGCTCCGCCTTGTACATGGATGGCGTCGGCACTTCCCAATTCCCAGATCAATCCCTCGAAACGGATGTTGGAGACGTTCTCCAGGTTAACCATCGTGTCGGCAAATGTGGATAACGCGACCGTCGCACCCTGCAGATCGGAAGGGGGATACATCAGGATTCGCCCGTTCACTCGGTCCAAATACCATTCGCCCGGCCGGTCAAGTTCGCTCAGGGCATTGTAGGCATAGAATGGGGCGCCAATCCTGAATCCGTAGTTATGCCACGGCCTGGCCAGCGTGATCACCCGTTTCTCCGGGTCGATGCTGGCCACGCGCTCGTAGGAATCGGCCCAGTCCCAGAACCAATACCCATATAGTAACAGGTCCGGCTCGGCCGCCCATTTCCGTGGAAGATCCCCGTGTAAGTGAATATGCCTGCCTTGCTTCCTGTGCGGTCATAGCCTTTTGTTCCGTCTTTAACCACAACATCGGCGATATTCAAAAAGCCTTCGTTGGGCCCGCGGGCAATCTGCAGGGCTTTTCCATTGAAGAACAATTCATGCGCCGGGTGCGTCGCAAACCCATTTCCACTGCCGAAGCCGCCGAGTTTTAGCGGCATAGGCTTGGTAATGCCGGCGTTTTTCAGATCGAGGTACCATACCTTGCCAATCGACTTTCGCGGCAAAAGCGGGTACGGCCTCGCGTCGGTCAACGGTTTCCAGCCGTTTAGATGCACGCCTCCCCGGAAGAGCACCTTCTCTCCCGGCGCCGCCGAGTACCGCACGGGCTCGCTCTCATTGCCCGAATCGTCGGCGGTCAGAACCAGTGTTTTGGAAACCGTGTACTCGCCCCCATGCACGAGAACGCGGGCACCTCCCCGTGGCAGGGGTCCTTTTCGACGAATCGTCCGGATTTCATCCCGCGCTCGTTCCAGGCTGACAAATGGCTTATCGGCAGTTCCCAATCCCTGATCATCTCCTCTGGCGCTACGTGCAATTCCAAGCCGGGCCGAATTGCGGCGGGCAAATCCATCTTCGTGGTCACGGCTTCCCGTAGCGGCAAAGCGGTTACCGCCTGGGTCGACGCCGTCTCGGCCCCGGCTCTCAATGGCAGGCATGCTAATCCTGCGCCGTAGACGACAGGCAACCAGCGAGTCAACCGTGAGCACAGTGCTTGCAGCAGTTGGCGTATCTTCGTTTTCATTTCAGTCCTCTTTCTTGTCGAACGGTGCAGGAACGGGTAGATCTCGGCCGTCGCGAGCTCGCTGTACTGCGAGCCGGATACCACTTCCACCGACAGCAACGCCGCGGCACCATTGCCATGACGGAGACTTAATCAGTGGATCGTTGACAACTGGATTACAGTTTTCGGGTAGTTCATGGTTGCTTCAGATAGCCTTTGAAATCGATGGTTTGTGGATCGAGTTTCTGATAGGTGACCGGTTTGGGGTCAAGCCAGCCGATGACGACGTCCTTGATGGCATAGGCAAAGAAGTGGTTCCCACGCGGATTGTAGTGGCCGATGAAGTACTGCTTCATATAGTCCGGATAAGACAGGTTGTAGTTCTTGAAATCGCGAAGGTGCACCACATTCATGTCGAAGCAAGGAGTTCTCTCCCTGGCCAAATATTCGACAATCTCCTGGTCGTAACGGGTTCCGCCTTGCTTCATTTCCGCCATCGCACGATAGGGATCGAACAAGACCACGAGGAGTTTCTTCCGTTCTCGCCTGGCAAACTCGCGGAGTTTGTCCAGGATGAACCGCGTTGCCCGGAGCGAGTATTTGTCCAGGAGCGTGCCCGCCTGCTCGCGGAGGGTGGCTGGCCGGTTCCAGTCCATCGGGCAGTTTAATCGGGCAGCCAGCCGGTTAATCGGCTGCCGATCCAGTTCCCGAATGTACCCCAATTTGTAGGCCAGCAGTTCCAAGGCCAGATCGTCCTTAAGATGATCGACCATCCATTGCGGCTCCGTCATGTGACGGAGCAAATCGGCGGTAGGGAGCAGGTTCTCCCGTTCGACAAAGCGGCCAGTTTCGAGGTCCATTTCCACGTTGGGCCAAAAGTTGTTATGGAACATGCGGCCGCCCTGGTCGTCCCATACCGGGTAAATGATGGCATGGCGGCAGCGGAGCAAGCTGCGGATATGGTCGTCGCCCCAAATGTAGAAGATCAAGTAATCGGCAGCGTGGTCAGTCTTCTCCTCGCGAACCAGCCGGCGATACGCCTGGTATACTCCGTAGCCGCCCATGCCGAAGTTCCTCACGGGTTCGCCGAGATGGGCCCCCAGGTATTCCTGCCACGTCTCGCCGTCGCTGACCTGATGGCATTGGGTGAAGCTGTCGCCATAGGTGTTGATACGGCAGTTCTTGCCGGCATACATGAAGGCCGTCCGCGCCCCATTGGCCTGGACGGTCGAAAGGGTTGCGCTGTGGTCGAGGCCGTCTGTGGGGAGATAATTGCCCAGGACGTAGCCCAACTCGGGATCGAAGCGGGCCCAACTCGGGCCGTGCAGAAACCGTTCGATCGTCGCTGGCGGGACGGCGCTCGCCCGCAAGTACTGCTCGAACGACAGCCTGCCGCCCTCCGGATCGGCCGCGCGGAGGTTTGTTGCGGCAGACGCCAAGAGGCAAGAACCGACCAGCAAGGTCTCAATGCAAAGGATTTCATTCATTGTAGTTCAGCTCTTCAGTAATGCGTTGTTAGCTCCCTGCCATTGATCGCTGAGCCATTGTGCAATGCGCGCCAACTCGCATGCGCCGGGTGTCGTGGCATCGCGATGACGCATGGCGATGGCGCGGACCCGGGCAAGCTGGTCCCGCAGGAAGTCGCGTTTCTTTGCGTCCAGCCGACCGGTTTTTCGGCGCGCTTCCACGAGGCCTGGCGTTGTCAGCGGTGCGGGCACGGTCCAGTCGCGGTCCGTACCAAAGACGCGGCACAGCTCCAGTGTATCCTGGACTTGCGCGGGCTGCCAATCCAGCCCGAAGAGGTCGTGCCCCAACACGGCATGGAACGCATCGTCAGGCAGGTCTGGGTTCGCCGAGAACTCACGATAGGCAAGCCGCGCGGCGCGCATGGGCAGTTCTCGATACGGTGAATCGCCTTCGGCCAACCATCCGAAACCCAACGGTGCCTGTCGTCGTCCGTTCAGCCACGGCTCGCCGAATTCCTCGTGCGTCTGCACGTAGCTGTAGCATTCCAGCGACGGGATGAACCCCGTGCAATGGGCGTCCCTGGCCCGCTGCGCTCCGGCGCGAATGCCCGCAATGTCGAAACGCGATGGCGCCTCATTCCACCACCAACTCCCCTTGGCCCGGGCTATGAGACCCGGCTCAATCGCGGCGCTGTGCGGCGTGAAGAACAACGTCCAGCGCGGGTCGAAGGGCTGCTTCGTGGCGACGGCCTCGGTGAAGGCAAACCGCAGTCTCGCTCCGGAGAAATAGTGTGGATAGACGACGATGGTCGCGTCTGCTTTCCGCGTCCAGAGTTCCTCCGAAATGTCTCGCACGAACTTGACTTCGTGATCGAAGTGTTTTGGGCCGCACTGCGGGCAGTGACAGATGGCATAATCGCTCGACTCAATGAATAGTCCGTCCGCTTCGGGATAAAACTCAAAGGCCATTTCACGGGCGTACTCGATCATGAACCGCTGTGATTCCGCTTTGGCGGGGCAGAGATTCCAGCCCCAGCAGTGAATGCCAAACTCGGCGACCGGCTTTCCATCCCGCCCGATGGCTTTCAGTTCGGGGTGTTCCCGCGGATACTGGTTCACGCCGTCGTAGCCGAAAGGCGTGAAGCCTAACAGGCACTTGACGTCACGGCGGTGGGCATGCCGGATGAGTCTGCCAAGGAAATCGTGGCGAACGTTCGCGTGGTCGGCGTTGTATTGCCAGGTTACGGGGAACTTCTTCGAACGAAACCCACCGCCGATCCACAGAATGACGGTGTTCGCCCGGTCGTCCGCCATGCAGTCAATCATGTCCCTGCACGCTTCGTAGCCGAACGTGGGGGCGCGGCACGGCAGGACGTAATAGCCGCGTTGAGCAAAGGCAGGCGCGGACTGCGGCGCCTTGGCTCCTAGTCCAGCCAGACCAATCGAAGCCGCGGCCGTACTGGCGAGAAACTGGCGACGTGAGAGGGCAGTATTCGTAAACGAATTCGTCGTCATCACTGCTTGGCCTCGTTATACAGGGCGGGAAGATGGTCGGCGCGGACCACGAACTCTTGGCGGTCATGGGTCATGATGGACCTCCCAATTAGGGTTGAACAATTGCTCCTTCAGCTCAGGACTGAGTTCCATGACGCCGAAGATGCCGTTAAGATGACTTGTCGCCACCCAGGGCAGCCAACCGCGGTGCAGGCCGTAGCCGCGCTGTCGCGCCAGGCTCCAATGCTCTTGCTGCCAGCCCAGCGTCCCTACGTCGAATAATCTCCCCGGCATTGCCAACATGTTCTTGGTATTGTGCAACAAAATGCGGGCGACCGCGAGATAGTGCGGGTCCCCTGTGTATTGATAGAGCTTGGCAAATTCGTCGGCGTCGAATGCCATGTAAGCATCGACCAGCGAATGACCAGTAGCGATCAGTTGCAGACCGACGGTCGGCACTCCGCGCTTCCAGTGCAGCCGCGCGCCGTCTTCATCCGTCGGCATGGGGACGTTCCAGCAGTAGATCCAGGTTTCCGCGAAGTTGGCTGCGGCCGCGGCGCGATCGAGCCATGTTTTCTCCTTCGTCGACTCGTACAGTGCCAGGTATGCCTCGACGGAGAGCGTGCCGGCCTCTTTGTCGATAATGTCCGGATTGTCGATCGTGCCACCCACGAAGAAACCGCGGCACTGGCCGTCGGCCCAGCAGAAATCGGCGGTACGCCGGGCCGACTCCAGATACTTGGCCTGGCCGGTGATGCGGTCAAGAATCACTAGCAGTGGTACCGCGTTGAAACTCGCGTTAGGCGACGCGGAAACGACCTGCCCGCTGCCGGGAGCCCAACTGCGCGGGAACCCGCCCGCCGGCTGCTGCTGGGTGAGCAACCAGTCTGCGAACTGCCGGCACCACTTCAGCCAGCCCGGGTGATCGCGTCCCAGGCGTCGTTCGCGTTCGTAGGCTTTCAGCAACGCCTTGATGTCGTCGCCGAAGGACCGCAGGAATACTTCACTGCCCCCGATCGCACAGACCGGACGGCCATCGTCGAGATTGAATCCTTCGGCCACGGGCGGCGACATGTTGAGGCGGAGAAACGAAGCTACGATCGCCTCGCCAGATCGCCTTAGCTGCCTCCCGCGCGGACTTTCGTCCAGGGCCGCCTCCTGTAACAGATAATCGGCTGCCTCCAGGTTCTTGCCGGTGAATCCCATGACTGCCTTGCGATCCGCGCGGGCCAGGTCCTTGCTCACGGCATCAACGTAGTTAGGGATACCGCTGCGATCGCCTTTCTCGACGACGCAATGAGCCAGCACGTCAACCAGGCTGCGGCGTGCTGCGGCAATATCCTGGCGCGTGAGTTGCGGTTTGAGCCTGTCCCAGGCCCAGCGCCAAACGCCCTTGCAGCAAGCCGCGTGGCTTTCGTTTCGTCCGAAACGGAAGGCGATTTCGTAGCGATCGACCAGCCTGTCCTGGATCGGATGATACCGCCGCCGCCACTGGTGCATCTGGCCGCCGGGATAGGTGTTGCCGGCGTAGGTCACCTCGCCTTCGCTGCCGGGAAACCAATAGCCTAACGACAGCTTTCCGGCGTGTTCTTCGGCCCCAATGGCCCCGAACTGGAAACGCCCGTCGATCATGGGCACGGCCTTGGTGTCGTGGGCATCGGCGACGGTTGTGTCGCCGCGCGGGGCCGGATTGAGCACCGCCAGCGATGTGCCATCACTGAAGTGGGCGGCAAACAGCGGCGCCGGCAGGCGATCCTCGCGGATGCGCACGGCAAACGCGCCCGGCAAATAATAGCGCCGCCCGCCGATGGCAGCTTCGCTAAGATGCGCGAATCCACCATAGATCATGCCAGGGGCAAACCAATCGGCTTCCTGCCAAGCCGTTGCCTTGGTGAACTCGAAGGTGAAGCCGGACAGAAATCCGCCCGGCGCATGCCTGACAACGCTTACCGTGCGAGCCATCCGCAGCACCGGATCTTGCAGGTGCCAATGGTCCTCGACGTTGAAGCGACATCCACCCGGACCGTCGAGAGTCGCTTTGCCACGGAAGCCGCCATTCATCTCGCTCCAGTCATCGTAACTCGCAGCGGCAAAGGCAGCCCGGCCGGTTTCGCTCCAGAACTCCAATTGCACCGGCTTGTCCTGGATGGCCGAGGCCATGCCGGCGCCCGAGATTTGCAGCCCCCAACCACGTCCCTTAACGGGAATGGCCTCAACCGTCGCGCCCCCATCAAGCCTGCCCAAGGGAACCGGTTGGCGCACGGCGCCCGCGGCCGAATCGGACTGTATTGCCATCACGATGGCCGTCGCTTCAAGGCATCTGTGAAGCAACGGCATTATCGCGGCCAGCAGTTTGGTATAAGCGGGTGGAAATCGCACGAAACACCGCCTTTCATTTTCGAGAGTCATTTTGCCGTTCTGATTGGCGAAGAGACCGAAGGTCCGAATTTCCAGAAGCCGAAGTCGTTCGTGCCGACGAGCAATTCCCGCGTCTCGGGATGAACCCGGCACCATAGGGCCTCGACGCATCCTCCGCCACCCAGCGCCGCGCACTGCAAAGTGCCAAGTCGCCGGGAGACCGTAAGCGACTTCCAAGTTTGCCCGCCATCCACCGACCTCATCACCGACGTGTCGGGCTGGTAAAAGTGACCGCCGTTGGCGACGTACAGGATCCGCGGATCTACGGGATCGATCGCGACACTCCACAGGTTGGGCCCGTTGCCGTATTGATCGACGGGAAAGTCCGTGATGAACGTGAGCTTCTTGGCGGAAGCGTCGTACCGATCAAGGCCCCCCGGGTGAATCGCATAGACGATACCATGCAAATGGTCAACGGCGATGTCTTTCAGATCGCCGCCCCCGGCGTGGAACACACGCTGCCACGTCGCACCATGGTCGTCCGACTTCAAGACGACCCAACCCTCTGCAGGCGTCTTTTCCCAGGAACGGCCATAAAGCGTCTTCTTCACGGGATCGTGCGTGAGGACGTCGGCGCCCATGACCTTCCATGTGTGTCCGGCATCCGTGCTGCGGTAGTTGCAGTAGAACCAAACCTTGGCATCGGCCGGATCCTGGTAGCAGCTCCAGCTTGGACGCCAAGGAACGTTGAGATCATGGGTCTCAAAGGTCCTGCCGCCGTCGCGCGTGACTTTCAATTGCTGGTTCCAGGGTGAATGCGCTTTCGAGGCGACGAAGAACCAAACTCCCGGCTCGACACTGTAACATCCGTAGGTCCAGCCCCACCACGGATAGACGGACGGGTCGCCAAAGAGATGCTGCCAAGTGCGCCCGCCGTCGTGCGTTACGGCCCCATTCCAATCGACCGACGGCAGAGCCAGGCGATCGGGGTTGTTGACGTTGAAAAAGAACGTGCCTCCCTGGCCCGAAAAGATCCCTGCGTATCCTCGATTGCACCAGGAGAAAGTCCGGCCGCCGTCGCCGCTCTTGGTCATAAAATCATGCCGGGCTTCCCAGCACACGCTTGCGTCAGTGGGATGCCAGGCAAAGGGCACGTCGGCGCGGCCTGCGACGCCGTCGATGATCGTATGGCGCATGTTCGAGACATCGATCGTCGTCCAATGATCGCCGCCGTCGTGAGAAACGACTTTGGGATGGTCGGCGCCCTCGATGAACGCCATGAAGTAAGTCGATTTGGCCGGGTTCACTCGGAGGCTGGCGAACGGCCGCTTATCGCCCGCGGGAATACCCTGCGACGCCTTGGGTTTGAAGGATTCGCCGTTATCCGTCGATACATAAACCTTGCTGTCGGTGCTGATGCCCAGTGCGACAACATCATCGGTGGCATCCAGGGTGCCAATGGTCTTGGTCGTAGTGAAAACGGTTTGAAAGCTAGCGCCATGGTCGTTGCTGCGGCAGAGTGTCTTGCCTTGCGCTGCAAAGAGCGAGCCCGTGCGGGAATTGATCGCTAACAGGCTCTTCGTAGCCAAAGCGGAGACATTCGTCCAATTGCTTCCGCCGTCGGTGGACGTGTAGCAGGCACCGCCGCCGGATGCGTAGTAGACCCTCGTACAACACCCGCGGGATGCATCGTAACTGGACCCATCAAGCACAAGTTGGTGGTTCCCCCGGCGGTCGAAAATGTCGTGGATTTTGTCATCCGCCAAGACCTTGGTCCACGTGACTCCCTTGTCGGCAGAGCGATAAACGCCGCACCAACGTCCGGCTGCAGGTGCGGATCCCACGACGAGAACATGGTCCGCATTACCCGGGTCGATGGCGATGTCGAGCCCGGTCACAGCGTCGAAGCCGGCTCCCGTAGCGACCCAGTGGGCGCCGCCATCCGCGGAGCGATAGAGTCCGCCGACATCTGTGCCGAACATGACGAAATCGGGATCCGACTTGCTGACCGCGATTGACACGATGACCTGGCCACCTTCGCCTTCGTTGATGCAGTAAGGCGACCATCGCTCAGCCGCCGGGCAAGAGGGAGCGGAAAGCCAGGCATGAAGCAGGAAAAGAACCGCGGCCGTTCGATACATGTTATGCACAGCATTGTCTCCTCGGTAGATTGGTGGGAGGTGGAGTGTCATGCTTG
>CAVPVK010000011.1:0-816893 GCA_963709175.1 uncultured Planctomycetia bacterium | reverse complement strand
GCGGGCAAACTCGACAAACTGCTTGCCATTGCAACACGTTGCGAAGTAATGACTTAGAGACGCAAAGCTATGTGACACAATGGTTTGCGAAAAATGCTTCCGGTGCGATTCTCAGTCCGAGAACAGGGGTTCGACTCCCCTAGGGGGTACAGGAATAAGCCCAGCACCTGCTGGGCTTTTTCGTTTCTTGTTTGCAGGAAAGATGGGACACCATCACAAAAGGGGAAAACGAGAACGCAACCTTGCTCTTACGGCGCGGGGCAAGTTCTTGTCGGAGCAGGCAACCACCGAGCAAATCGCCAGCCGGACGACAGGGACTCCTGTCGTGGCGGACGTA
The DNA here is from genome assembly GCA_963709175.1 of uncultured Planctomycetia bacterium. Taxonomy (GTDB): domain Bacteria; phylum Planctomycetota; class Planctomycetia; order Pirellulales; family Thermoguttaceae; genus JANXQG01. The sequence continues at coordinate 816,556 of CAVPVK010000011.1, read as the reverse complement.
TTGAATTACTACGCCATGAACTACGTTCCCACCCAATCTCCAAGCACCCAGCGAATCAGTCAGCACTACTTTGGCCATGGGTAACGCTGGGGCGCCGTCAGGCACGTCCAAGAAGCCCACAGCCGGCGTGGCTCGACGTGAGTGTCATCCCAAGTGGGCGCCAGCCTGACACCACGAAAGCCGGCGCATTGTCCGCCGCGGTTGCGGGCTCGGTTGGCAAACGTAGCTTACGGGGCGCCGCCCGGCGAAGCAGTACGCGGGTGTGGAAAACGCCGCATTAGAGTTGCGTCAGGCACTTGCCCGGTCCAACGCCGACACCAATAATTTCCGGACGTGCCGCCGCGGGCGGCGATTGTTGGCCGTTTTTTGCTTTTCTTTCTGGAGCGTTTTCTCATGGCTAAGCCTATTCCCGACGGGTATCACACGGTGACCCCGACGATCATGTTCAAAGACTGCCGTAAGGCGATCGAGTTCTACAAGAAGGCGTTTGGCGCCAGCGAGCGGCACGTGATGCCTGGCCCCGACGGCAACGGCGTCATGCACGCCGAGATCAAGATCGGCGACTCGATCGTGATGATGGGCGACGAGTGCCCAGGGCATCCCAAGAAGACGCCGAGTCGCTGGGCGGTTCGCCGATCGGCTTCTACATTTATGTCAACGATGTCGACGCGGCCTACAACAAGGCCCTCGCGGCGGGCGGCGCGGTGGAGATGCCCGTGCAAGACATGTTCTGGGGCGACCGCGCCGGCTCGCTCAAGGACCCCTTCGGCCACTCCTGGATGCTCGCCACGCACAAGGCCGACACCACGCCCGAAGAAATGGCCGAGGGCGCAAGAAGATGTTCGCGGGGGCGGGGAAGTAGAAGTCAACTCTACTTCCTGGATTAACGCGAATTCGCGACGGGCCGGAGTTCGTTCCGGCCCGATTTCAGCATGACAAGCCAGTGACCATCACGACGAAGATTGCCGCTAGAACGCGAGCTTCGTCCGTGCCAGGCCAGGAGCGGCAAGGGGTTCTTCGTTTCTTCTACCGTATGTCTTCGGGCATCGGCGAGGCAACTCATCCGCTGGCGTCTCCAGTATTGCCCGAATTGGCACCGGTTTTTTTGCAATATCGCTCGTGGCGACGATGGTGGCAGCCTTCGAAGTTTCCAACGTAGCGACCACTAGCGCCGTTCTTGTCAACCTGCTGGGTCAGCGAGAGATTGAATGCTTCGCCAAAGCTGTCGGGTGCATTAGGCGAAAGCATTAAGCTCGCGTTTTGCCCCACCGCGGAATTGCTTGCGAATGATGCGCCGAGAGCGTTGATAGTACTCATGGCTCTTCCTCCTGGCCAAACAATAATCTGTCGGATAGACATGCACTTGCTATGGCATTCCGCATGCTCTAAAGCGACGCGGCTTATTAGAATCCTGCCGACACTGTTGGGCGGATTTGGGCTGCCGCCCATCTCCACGGCATATCGGATGAGGTTTGGGCTAAGCTTGACCCGCAGTTGCCAACTGGCGCAAAACCCATTCCGTGGAAGTCAGCCATACTCCCGGTTTTCGCTGTTTTATCAATTCCAGCCTCGCCAATTCGCTGGCCAACTCCCGACGCATCGTACGTCATCGGCACCGCGGCAGACTTGCCCACAAGGTAGTATCTCCTAGAATAAGTAGCGACAAGGAAGTACCGGGTCTTGCACAACGCATCAACAGTGGCGTGCCAGGGACGATTTTCGAACACAATGTGTCTGCCACTCGACTGGAGATGACACGATGGGCACCGACGCGCCAACGATCGCGCCGAGTGGGTCCGGGCGGCCGGTTGCCGCCGAGTACGCCAAGGGCTTTTCCTCGCAGGTGAACGAGCTGCGGGTCGATCACCTCCCCGTCCAGGGGACGATCCCGCCGTGGCTCTCCGGCACACTCATCCGCAACGGACCCGCCCAGTTCGAGGCGGTAAAGCAGCCTTTCCGCCATTGGTTCGACGGCCTGGCCATGCTGCACCAGTTTTCCGTGCGGGGCGGGAGCGTGGCCTACGCCAATCGTTTCCTGAAGAGCCGGGCACACAAGGCGGTCCAGGAGACGGGCAGGATTGAGTTCCCGGAGTTCGCCACCGACCCCTGCCGCTCCCTCTTTCGGCGCATCAAGTCGCTGTTCGTCCCTGACCTTACGGACAATGCGTGCGTCAATGTCACCCGGATCGCCAACCACTTCCTGGCCCTAACCGAAACCCCGCTTCCCGTCGAGTTTGACCCCAAGACGCTGGAGACGGTCGGGGTACTGAACTACGCCGATTCAGTGCGAGGGCAACTCACCACCGCCCATCCCCACTACGATTTCGCCCGGGCCGAACTCGTCAACTACGTCACTCATTTCTCCGCCCGCAGCAAGTACACCGTCTACCGCACGGCACAAGGGGAGCCCCACCGCACGCCCATCGCCTCGGTGCCGGCGAGCGAACCGGCCTACATGCACAGCTTTTCCCTGACCGAAGACTATGCCATCCTGGTCGAGTTCCCGCTCGTCGTCAGCCCCGTCCGCCTCCTCCTTCAGGGCCGTCCGTTCATCGAGAACTTCCACTGGAAGCCGGAGCGGGGTACTCGTTTCCTGGTCATCGACCGCACCGGGCGGAACCTCAAAGGGGTCTACGAGGGCGATGCCTTCTTCGCATTCCATCACATCAACGCCTGGCAAGACCGGGACGAAGTGGTGCTGGATGTCGCCGGCTACCCGGATGCCGCCATCATCGGCGCCTTTTACCTGGACCGGCTGCGCCGGCCGACTGGGCCGATTCCCACGGGAACATTTCGCCGCTATCGCATCCCCTTGGGCGGCACGTCGCTGAAATACGACGTGGTTGGCGAGGAAAGCATCGAGCTACCGCGCATCAACTACCAGCGCGGCAACATGAGGCCCTATGAGTTCGCCTACGGGGTGGGCACGAGCCGACAGACCCCCGGCGCAGTTCCTGAACCAACTCGTGAAGGTGGACGTGGCCCGGGGCGGGTCAGCGACGTGGTTTCGTGAAGGCTGCTATCCTGGCGAGCCGGCGTTCGTTGCCGGTCCCCAGGCAAAGGCCGAGGACGAGGGAGTGATCCTCTCAGTGGTCCTCGACGCCCAAAGAGGCAATTCATTTCTGCTCGTCCTCGACGCCCAGTCGTTTGGCGAAGTCGCGCGGGCGGACGTGCCGCAGCACATCCCGTTCGGCTTCCACGGGCAATTCTTTGGGGACGTAATCTAAGACGGAGTTTATCGATGGCTACCAGCAGCACCAAAGTCGGGATGAGCCTAATCGACTAATTGCCGACTGGAACCCCTCCCCAGTAAATTGGTGCGTTAATTCGTACTCGGCCGATGGTTGAGCCAGGAGGGCGACTTGGACCGTTGGGCTTTCTACAGGATGCGAAGGCGAAATCGCGGCGCACATCCTCACCGGCCGCAGCAACCCGCAGATTCCGCGCTTCGACGCCCAAGCGAACCGCTATTATACCGAACCGGAAGTTCTTTGGCACAGGGCCGAGGCCGCTGCACATACTTCACGAAGCAAGGGAGAATGCTTGCTGGTGGACGCCGGTGTCCTTCATCCGCGGAAATACACATAAGCCCCTACGATCGCGGCCAGCACGAAGGCCGAAGCCGCCACTTCTGGCCAGCTCCAGCTCGCCCGCGTCCGCCGCTTGTCTTCGGCCGTGGAAGTACCGAAGGTCAGGCTCTGGATCTGGGCCGCCGGCGGCGGCGAAGTCATGTAGCTGACCGCCACCATCACCACCGCCGAAACGATTGTGATCAGGATGCTAAAGTACTGGAAGAAAATGCTGTGGACGATCCAGAAAAACGTGCCGGGCTCGTAGAGCGATTGAACGGAGACCGGGAACTTCTCGATTCCCAGCGTCATGGGCGTGTCCACCAGCATGCGGAACAGACCGAGGACGAAGCCCACAACCATCGCCCAAAAACAGCCCTTGGCGTTAAGCCGTTTGAAGAAAACGCCGAGGAAGAAGACCACGAAGATCGGCGGGGCCAGATAACCCTGGATGCTTTGCAAGTATTCGTAGAGACTATTGGCCCCCTTGACAACGGGGATCCACGCCAGGGCGATGGCCACCATCACGCCCGTCGCGATGCGGCCCATGCGGACGATCTGATGCTGGCTCGCGTCCGGCCTCCATTTCTGGTAGAGATCGACGGTGAAGAGTGTCGAGCAAGCGTTGAAGACTCCGGCAAGCGACCCCATGAGGGCCGAGAGCAGGCCCGCCACGACAATACCGCGCAAGCCGACCGGCAGCAGGTCCTTGACCATCAGCGGGAAGGATGCCTGCAGCGCAGTCTTTGGCCGCCTTTTGCGCCGCCGGATCGGCCGTGTTTTCGACCTGGACAATCTTGGTCAGGTCGCTGTTGGCGGGAACATTGTGCGTTCTGACCAGGGCGTAGCAAATCAGCCCGGGGACGATGAACAGGTAGACGGGAAAAAGCTTGAGGAAGCCGGCGAAGATGCTGCCGCGGCGGGCCGTCTGCTCGTTCGGCGCCCCCAGGGCCCGCTGCACGATGTACTGGTCGGTGCACCAATACCAAAGCCCGATCACCGGGGCGCAGATCGCCATGCCCAACCAGGGGAAATGATCATTGAAGTACCATGCCTCGCGAACGACGTGGCCCGCGGCGTCCTTTTCCAGTACCGGGGCCCACGTTCCTTCCACGCCTTGGGGAACCAGCGGCTTCCAGAGATTCAGCATGTCGGACGGGCATATTTCCCGCACCTGGGCCCATCCGCCGAGCAGGCTGCCGTGGCCCAATTTCCACAGCCCATAGATCGTCAGCGTCGCCGAGCCGATGATCAAGACGACCGTCTGGATGGCGTCGTTATAGGCAACCGCGCGCATTCCCCCGAGCACCGTGTAAAGCCCCGTCAGCAGGATCACCAGCACGGAACCGATCCAAAAACTGTCGATCGCCTGCCCGTTGCCCAGTGGGATTCGCATGTCGGGAAGCAACGTGGAGAAGACGATTCCGCCGGCAAATATGCCCACGGCGATTTTCGAGACTACGAAGGTGATCAACGACACGATCGAGAGCACATAGCGGGAGCCTGTCGAGAATCGCCTTTCCAGGAACTCCGGCATGGTGAAGACCAACGAGCGGGCGTAGAAAGGCACGAAGACCCAGGCCAGCACCAGCAGGCACCAGGCGTGCAGCTCGTAGTGGGCCATGGCTACGCCGTCCTTGGCTCCGGAGCCGGCCAGGCCGACGATGTGTTCCGAGCCGATGTTGGAGGCGAAGATCGAGGCCCCCACGATCCACCAGCTCAGGTTGCGGCCGGCGAGGAAATAGTCCGCCGCCGTATCCTTGCTCTTGTAGACGACCCACCAGGCCACGCCCAACAAGAGGGCGAAATAGCCGCCAATCATTGCCCAGTCGAGAGATTCCATGTGTTTGCTCTATGAATAGTCGAGGCATTTCGCCCCCGCTAAGCTTGTCCCGGCGGGGGCCTTTAGAATTTGCTGGTTTACCCGCCGTAATAGGCTGCGTTCCAGCGAAGTTGGTTCTTAATATCGCCGATTCGGCTGTGCGCGTCAATCTTCACGCACTCCAGATCGAGGATCTCGGCAAAATCCTCTATCTGCTCGGTCGTCGCGCCGAGGCTCAAAACGGTATGGTGCGGGCCGCCGGCATAAATCCAGGCGGCGGCGGCAGTCTTCAGGTCCGGACGCGGCCGCCAAAAGGCTCGGGCCACTGGCAACCGCGGCAGCGGTTGCGGCGGGGCCACCACTTCGACCTCGTTCAAGAGCAGGCGGAAACGATCGCCCATGTCGATGATCGCCACGTTGACCGCCGGACCGGCAGCCGCGTTGAAAACCAGCCGCACGGGGTCGGACTTGCCGCCAATGCCCAGGGGATGGATTTCGCAGGACGGCTTCTCGGCGGCGAGCGAAGGGCAGATCTCCAGCATGTGGGCTCCCAGGACCAGCGGACCGGCTGGATCGAGGTGGTAGGTATAGTCTTCCATGAAGGAGGTTCCGCCCGAGGCGCCCTGGGCCATGACCTTTATGGCCCGGCCCAAGGCGGCAGTCTTCCAGTCGCCTTCGGCCCCGAAGCCGTAGCCCTCCGCCATCAGCCGTTGCACGGCCAGCCCGGGCAGTTGCATCAGCCCATTGAGGTCTTCGAAAGTGTCGGTGAAGGCGTGGAATCCGCCCGCGTCGAGGAAGTGCCGCAGGCCCAGCTCGGTGCGGGCGGCGTAGTTGAGCGACGTCCGTTTCTCGCCGCCGGCGCGGAGGGCTGGGACCAATGCATAAAGCTGGTCGTACTGGGCCACGGTGCGATCGACCTCGGCGTCGGAGACCTCGGTGATCTGCTGCACCAGCTCGCTCACGCCAAAGCCGTTGACCTCCACGCCGAAACGGACCTGGGCCTCCACTTTGTCGCCCTCGGTCACGGCCACCTGCCGCATGTTGTCACCCAGCCGGGCGACCTTCAGACTGCGGAGTTCCCGCGCCCGGCCGCCGCCCGCATCCAGGCCGCCAGGCGGTCCTGGACCTCGGGGTCCCGCCAATGGCCGACGACCACTTTCCGTGCCTTGCGCAACCGCGTGCAAATGAATCCGAACTCGCGGTCGCCGTGAGCGGCCTGGTTGAGGTTCATGAAGTCCATGTCGATGGTGGACCAGGGCAGATCGCGATTGTACTGCGTGTGCAGGTGAACGATTGGCTTTTGCAGGGAGGTCAGCCCGGCAATCCACATCTTGGCCGGCGAGAAGGTATGCATCCAGAGGACCATGCCCGTGCAGGCGGGGGCGGCGTTGGCCTCGCGGCAGACCTCCAGGATCGATTGCGGCGTGGTGACGACCGGCTTGAAGACTACGCGGATCGGCAGGCGGCCGGAGGCGTTGAGCCCCTCAACCACGCAGCGGCTGTTCTCGGCTACCTGGCGGAGGGCCGCTTCGCCGTAAAGGTGCTGGCTGCCGGTGACGAACCAGACTTCAAGGGTTTTGAGATCCATGAGGATGACTCCGGTTGATATGGTCTTCGAGGGCTGAAATGAGCCGTTGGAGTTCCGGCTTTAGCCGGAACTCCAACTGGCTCTCATTCTATTTTGCTTTGCACCGCCACGCAATCGGCCGCTCATCGCGCCGTCAACTCCAACACCGTGATCGACCAGCCCGGAAACGTGCGGCGGAAACTTGCCGAGACGTCCTTCAGCGTCTCGGTCAGAGGAACGATCTTCGTCGGCTCTGCGATGGTATTGGTTTCCCGCGGGCCGGCGGCGCGGAGGCTGATCGCCTTGCCGTCGGGCTGGATGCCAGCCGCGCCCTTGAGCGAAATCCCCACCGTGCGGGCCTCGGGACCCGGATTCACGACCTTGAGATAGACCTTGCCGGTTTCGCTCTGCCGGGTCACCGAATAGGGCAGGAAGACCTCCTTGTCGGCCTTGAGCACCGACGGCGGCGTCACGTTGCCGATGTGGTTGGCGAACATCACCTGGGCGTAGTAGGCGGGCGAGCCGTAGCTCTCCAGGTTGTTGTAGCCGATGAGGTCGGTCTGCCACTGCATGCCGCCCTGGTTGACGTTGACGAATAGCGGGGCATAGCAGTGCATGACAATCAGGTCGGAGTTCCGCTCCATGCTGGTCATCCAGGCGGCGTCGCCCAAAGCACCGCCGAAATCCGGCGTCGGTGAGCCTTCCCGCGTCGCCCACTCGCCCACAAAGACCTTGGGCCCCTTGCGGTCCGCAGTGTCGTAGTGGTGCAGGTCCTTGTAGAATTCGACGGCACTGCGGTAATAGTGGTCGTCGAAAAGATCGGGCACGCGGCTCTTCACTTCACGGCTGGTGGCGATCAGTTGCAGGCGCGGATACTTGGCCTTGAAGGCGTCGAAAAACTGCGCGAAGCGGGCGTCGTAGTTGCGGGAATTGTCGAAATAATCCTCGTTGCCGATTTCCACGTACTTCAGTTGGAAGGGCTGGGCATGGCCGCAGCGGGCCCGCTGGCCGCCCCAATAGGTCGTCTTGGCGTCGCCCGTCAGGAATTCAATCTCGTCCAGGGCATCTTGCACGTAGGGCTTCAAGAGCGGGCCGGGCTCCACGCACTGCTGCCGCAGCGAATAGCCCGCGTATACCGCCAGCACCGGCTGGGCGTGGAGATCCTCGCACCAGCCCATGAACTCCAGCAGGCCCATGCCATCGGTGGAACGGTAGTTCCAGCAACTGCGGTGCCCGGCGCGGAAAGGCAGGGGACCGACGGTCGCCTTCCAGTCGAAGCGTTCCTGGAGCGTGTCGCCCTCGACGTAGTTCCCGCCGGGGAAGCGGATGAACTGCGGCTTCATGGCGGCCAGCTTTTCCATGATGTCGATCCGCCGCCCGTTAGCCCGATCGTGGTAGGTGGGCGGAAAGAGCGAGACGAGGCTCAACCAGAACGTGCCGGGCTGTTCCGCGGCGATCACGAACCGCCCGTCCGTGGTTGGCTTGACGTCCCGGCCGGTGGTCAGGGCAACTTCGAACTTCTGCCAGTGGACGTTGACGGCGGGCGTTTCGGCGCGGGCGTAGACGATCGTGCCGTCGTCGCTCTCCAGGCTCACGGCCAACTGCCCGGCGCCGCGGGCTCCGCGGCGGGTTCTGCGGCCTGCGGCCCGCCTGACCGCCACCCTGGACGTAGAACGAGGCCCGATAAGTCGTATTGGGCTTAATGGGAATGCCCCAATAACCGTCGTTAACGACGCGGAACGGCGCATCGGCCGTGGCCCGTCTGACGTTTACTTCCAGGCTGTTGGGGAGTTTGTCGGTGAGGGGGTGGGTGGCGACGATCTTGATTTCGCCCTCCCGCTCCGCGCTGCTCGATTGTGGTCCAATGGACGGGCTGGTTCTGGGTGTCGTCGAGGAATGCCCGATTGCGGATCAGCTCGGCGTATAGGCCGCCATCGTAGGAGTAATTGATCTCTTCCGTCATCAGTCCGTGCAAAGTGGGGCTGACGGGCGTGCCGGGGGCCTGCAGGTCGATTTCCAGGGGCGTTTGGGCCGGCGCCGGCGCCGCGACAAGCAGCAAAGCGAAGAGCAAGGCGGAGCGGAGAGTCATGGTGGGAGGATCCTTTTGAGGCGAAGGGGATTTAGCTTACGCGAACTATAGTTTACTTGCTCTTGAGGTCAAAATTCAGCTGGTTCTCGCCGGGACCGATCTGGGCGGGTTGGCCCGCGCGGCAGTTTGGCGGGAGGATGTCCTTGGGGACCTGGTGCGGCACGTGGTCCGCGCTGTGGGAAATCGTCATCGGCTCGGCCGCCTGGGCGATGAAGGTCACTTGCAGCTTGCCCTGCGGCACCTGCTCGCAACGATACGCGCCATTGCTGATCGCCGCGCCAACGACCGGGCCCGACGTGCCAGCCGTCGGGCTGAAGGTAATCACGCCCACGGGCACCGCCACGCCGTCGATGGTGACTCGGCCGGTCGCCGTCGCGGAAGGATACTTCGATTCGCCGCATCCACTTACGGCCAGGGCGCAGGCTGCCGCCAGCCAGGCGGCCACAGCGTTTTTCCGCCGCAGGGGTCGCATCAATAGCTGCCTCCGTCCAGGCTTTCGCCGCCGCACGACGAGCAGAGGGCCCGCCAGACGTTGATGTCCACGCCGTTGGCAATGAACCGCATGGCCGCGTCACCGAAAGCCGAGACCACGCCGCCGGGATGGGGACTGCGGGCTGCCTGGTACTGCTGGGAGTCGACCATCGAGACGATGCAACCGACATTGGGTACGGCGCGGGATTGTGGGCAGACGTTGCAGACGATGTCGGGGGCCGAAGAGTTCGGCGTCACGTAGCCTTCAAATGCCTGGCCGCCTTCGGAAACCATGCCATCGCCCGGCGGCCCTTCGTAGTAGGGCCCGTGGCCGGGGAGGACCTCGCTGAACGCAAGAGTGTTGCTGGCGCCGTCGGCGATCGAGGCTGTCGAGTAGCCTTTGCCGTTGGTGAACATGCCGCCCAGGAAGGCCACGCCGCCCATCGCGGTCTGGTTATAGCCCGTATTGCCGTAACAGGCCGCGTAGTTCAACCGCAGGCGCGACCAGTTGTCCCAGTTCCAGTAATAGGGCGGATTGGCAACGCCTCGGCCCAGGTTCCAGCCCAACTGCCCGGGGCGCGGCTCGTCGATCTGCATCGTGTCGTCGGGACAGACGTAGGTCGCGATCGGCCGCGAGCGGGCTGTGGCGTTCGCGGGGTCGAGGTGATCGAGGGCGAAATTGTACATGCGGTAAACCGGTTCCTGATCGATATACGGCAGGATCAGCGTGGCCCAACTGTAGTTGCTGCTCCACTTGTCGTCGCTGGTGTCCGGCGGATAGTCAACCCAACCGTTGTCGTTCTGGATGGGGTCGCAGGGCTTGGCCTGGATGCCGCCAGCGGGAAAGACCCCCAGGGCCTCGCTGTAGGCATGGCAGGCCAGGGCGATCTGGCGGAGGTTATTGGCGCACTGCGTGCGGCGGCCGGCTTCCCGCGCCGCATTCACCGCCGGCAGCAGCAACCCCACCAGGATGCCGATGATGGCGATGACCACCAACAGTTCCACGAGGGTAAAGCCGAGCTGACGCGCCTTCCCCATGAAACACCTGCTCTTACCGAGCACCCCAGCCATCTCCAATGCCAAAATGCCTCCTCACATCGCTTTTGCGTTTTGCCGAGCGTCCTTTCACGACCGGCTCCGCCATTCCGCAAGGTCCTCGATCGCCTGACGTAGTTGCCAGCCGTAAGAATAAGCCGGCCGCCGCGGCAAGTCCAAGCTCGGGAAAGCCCTGCCGCGACAGCCGGCAAAAACTGTCGAACCAACTAGATGTTACTCGCGTCTTTTCGCTTCCAGGTGAGGCCGGCGCCCGCGAGTAGTCCCGTCAGCAAAAGGGCAATCGCGCCCGGTTCGGGCACGGCGGCAACTCCTGCTCCGGCGGCGGGCGGAGCCGACTGCACCGCTCCGGCGCCGATCGACGGGTCGAAGATGAACGTACCGCCGGCCCCCACCGCCAGGCTTTCTCCGGACGGAAGGGCGCTAGCGGTCGTCACCGCCAACGTGCCGTCCTCGACATAGGTGCCGCCGTCGTAGCTGTTCGACCCGGACAGCACCAGCGTGCCGGTCCCGATCTTGGCGAGGCCGATCGAGCCCGTCGTATTCTGGATAGTCCCGGCAAACGTCCCGCTGGCGTTGTTGTTGCCCACGGTCAGGGTGTTCACGCCGTTGCCGTTCTCATCGTCGATGACCGCGTTGGTTCCGCCGCTCAGGGCCCCGACGGTGGCGTTGAAGCCGTTCATGTCGAGCGTGGCCGTGTTGTTGTTGGCGTCGCTACCGAAGAGCAGGTCGGTGCCTGGCAGGGCGTTGTTGTTGCCCAACCGCAGGGTGACATTCGCAGCCCCGTTAATCCAGTAGAACGGACCAGCCGTGGTGCCGATGGTCGTGGCGCCTTGGTAGCTATTGGAGTTGTTCAGGGTCAGCACGCCGCCGTCCCACGGCACAGCCAGACCGCCGGAACCGGTGATCTGTCCATTGACGGTTATGCCACTGGGACCCCAGCCAGGCTGGATGTACTGCGTGCCCGGGCCGAGCAGGATGTCGCGATTTCCGCTCAGTGTCAACTGGCCGCCGTCATTGTACAACTCCCCACCGTTGTTGATGGTGATATTGACCTGCTCATTGGCCGGCACAGCCCCGAGGGCGCCGTCGCTGGGGACCTGGAGCAGGCCGCCGTTGATCCGCGTGCCGCCGGCGTAGGTGTTGTTGGCGTTGGTGAGAGTGAGCCAACCGGCGCCTTGCTTGGTCAGGCCGCCGTCGCTGCCGCTGAGCGCGGGATCCGGCGCCAGTCGCGGCGCCGATGGTAATACCATTGCCGTTGGTGTCGATGATCGCTCCGCCGCCCTGGATATAGTCGCCGCCGTTGTTGGCCAGGTAGTTCCCGTTGCCGGCGGAGGCCTGCAACACGCCGCCGTTGAAGTACAGATTGCCGCTGCCCTGGCCGTTGCTGCTCACGCCGGTCGCTTGGAGAGTGCCGCCATTAAGATAGAAATTGCCATTGCCAATGACGGTGGGGCCGCCGTTGGTGAACACCCAGCTCTCGCCCAGGATGAGGAGGCTGTTGTTAAGGACCAGGCCGCCGTTCATATTCCAGGTACCGTTGCCGGCGATAGAGCCCAAAATGATATTGCCGCCGCCCGTCTTATTGATGACACCACCGCTCATGTTGACGACGCCCGTGCCCTCCGTGCGGCCGACGGGAATCCAGTTTGCCACATTGAGCACGCCGCCGGACATATTGAAGACGCCGCTTCCTTGGCTGCCATTGCTGACCATGAATTGCCCGCTGGCCAGGCTGATCGTGCCGCCCGTCTGGTTCACGGTGCCGCTGGTGTTTAGATTGCCGGCGCCGCCGGTGCTGTCGCCGATGTCGAAGTTCCCGCCGCCGGTAATCTGCAGGCTGGAATTGCCGCCAATGTTCACTACACCGGTCCCGCCACCGTTGCCGGGATAGAACCCGCCGGCAACGTTAACGACGGCGCTTTGGCTCAAATTCAGCGTGCCAGCGCCGGGCAGGGTATTATTGTCGATGGGCAGACCCAAGGTAATATCCTGGGCCACGTTCAGCACGGCATTGCCGCTGATGTTCGCCGTGCCGCTTCCTTCCTCGCCGAGGCGGAACATCAGGTTCGCGTTCATCGTGCCGCCGCTCAAGTTGTAAACGCCCGTCGAGTTCGGGTCCTCGCCCAGGCGGAGCCACCCGTTGACGTTGGCCACGCCTCCGCTCTGGTTGAAGGTGCCGTTGCCGTAGACGCCGGCGCGGACGTCCCAGCCAGTGAACGTGCCGCCCTGGAGGTTGAAGACACCCGTCGCGCCGCTGTTGTTGCCGATGAAGGTGTTGTCGCCGCCGAGCGAGACGGTGGCGCCGGACAGTTCGGTCATTGTGCCGCTGGAGCCGCTGTATTGGCCGACGACCAGGGCGCTATTGATGTTCAAACTGGCGCTGGAGATCGTGTACAGTCCGTTGCCGCCGGCGCCGACCCACATCTGCGGGCCCACGAGGTTGATCGCGCCGCCTGTCTGGGAGAGCGTGCCGCTGGTGCCGGCCTCGGCCACCTCGAAGTTCCCGCCGCCGGTGTTGGTGACCACGCCGCCGCTCATGTTCATTTGGGCGATGCCGCCCGGATTATTCGGGTAGCTGCGGCCCAGGACGAACCAGTTGCCCACCGTGAGCGAGCCGCCGGACATGTTGAAGGTGCCGGTGGCGCCGCCGTTGCCGACCCAGAACTCGCCTGCCGCGGTGTTGATGGTCGTGTTGCCGCTCTGCGTGAGGGTTGCCACCGAGCTAGAGCCGTTGCCGACGACGAACTGCGGATCGCCGCCCACAAAGGTGTTCACGATGCTGGAGCTGCCGCCGACCACGGCGGTTGCCGTGCCGCCGTTGTTGCCTAGGATGAAGGGGACATTGGCGGTGAGCGTGATCGAGCTGCTGCCCGAAAGGCTCAGACTGGCGACCCCGCCGGTTGCGCCGCCGAACGTCGCTCCGCCCGAGCCGACGACGACCTGGCCGTTGGAGACATTCAAGCTACCGTTGCCCGCCGAGCCGACCGTGAGGGCCTGGCCGGAGAGCGTCCCGCCGTTGACGTTTACGGTGGCCAGGTTGACGGCATTGGCGGCGATGTTGGTCGTATGCGAATTGCTCGCATCGCCCAGGGCCCCCCCGGCCACGACGTTCACTGTGCCGCCGTTGATGTCGGTCTCGCCGGTGTAAGTGTTCGGGGTGGCGATCGTGAGCATGCCCGAGCCGGACATCACCAGGCCGGTTGAGCCGGTAATGCCGCCGGTGCCCGTCAGCGTGTAGGCGCTGGTAGCCGAGGTCATGCTGAAGGTCACCGATCCCGGTTGCACGTTCGTCGTCAGGTTGATTGTGCCTTTGCTGCTGCCCGAGTCGTTGAATGTGACGTTGTCGAGGTTATAGAAGTAGTCGCTCTGTGCGGCCGTCGTGTTGTACCAGTTCTTGGTCGTCTGCACGTCCCAGGCGTTGCCATTCAGGCCGCCCTGCCAGACCAGGTTGGCGGCGGTGGCCGCGCTGACGTCCAACATCAGCGTGCCCCCGGAGTTCACCAGCGAATAGTGCTGCCGGGTCAGCGGCAGGCCGGTCAGCGCCAGCGATCCGGCGGTGATGCTCGGCGCGGTGATGAGATCGTACGACGAGGCGCTTTGCAGCGAACTGTTCAAAAGCTGGGATATGTTGATGATCGTCCCCGCCGCCAGGTTGACGCTGTTCCCCACGGTGATCTCGTCGTTGCCACTTGAGGCGCTGTTGGACAGCTTGAAGGACAAGATCGCGCCGGGGGCCGTGGTGAGGCTGGCGGGCTGCGGGTCGCCGATCTGAAGAGGGTTCGAGAACGTGTAGCCCTCGGCGAATGTGCCGCCCGCGTCGACCGTGACGGCCGGCAAGCCGGAGTCGCTGCCCAACGTGGCGCCGGACTTGACTTCGATTGCCCCGAGCAATACGGGATTGCCGGTGATTAGGAGGGTTCCGGCGTTGACCGTGGTGGGCCCGCTATAGGTGCTTGCGCCCGTCAGGCCGAGGGTGCCGGCGCCGATTTTGGTCAATCCGCCGATTCCCGTTCCTCCGGCGAGCAGGGCCTGGCTGATGACGATGTTGTTACCGTTGGTGTTGACGACCGCGCCGCCGTCCTCGACGTAGGCGCTAGTGAGGTTCTGCATGAACCCGGTGTTGCTGACCGTGGCATTAAGCGTACCGCCGTTGAAATTGAATGTGGAGGTCCCGCCTTGCCCCGTCACGGCGGAGGTATTGATCACGCCGCCGTTGAGGTTGACGGTGCCGTTGCCCGGCGAGCCGCCGTAGTTCAGGCCGATCCACAGGTCGGAGACGCAATTCACCACGCCGGTGCCGCTGACCGTGAGGGTGCCCGTGCCCTGCTCGCCGACGATCAGGTGCGTGGCCGTGTTGGTCAAGTTCAACACGCCGCCGCTGATGGTCTCGATGCCCACGCCGCCGGCAAAGCGGCCGATGGAGTGCCAACCGCCGCTGTTGATGACTCCGCCCGTTTGGATCAGCGTTCCCGTGCCGTCGGCGCCGGGTTGGAAATTGCCGTTGACGGTGAGGGTCCCGGCCGAGATTTGGTACGAACCGACGGAGGCGGCGGAGAGAGCGGCGAGGGTGCCGCCGCTGTCGTCGCCGCCGATGCGGCTATCCCCGTCGTTGTCCCCGAAGACCACGTTGCCGCCGGTCTGGACGATCGACGCGTTTCCTCCCAGGGCGCCGACGACCAGGCGGCCGGCCACGTTGACGCTGCCGCCGGAAATGTCCGCGGTTCCACTTCCCACGTTGCCGACGAGCAGTTGGCCGGCCACGTTGATGCTGCCACCGGAGATATTCACCACGCCGTTGCCTGGCGTGGAGCCGTCGACAGGCAGGCCCAAGGTCAGGTCCTGGCCAATGTTGAACACCGCATTGCCGCTGACATTCAGGGTTCCGCTCCCCTCCTCGCCGACGCGGGCCATGAGGTTGTCGTTAATCGTGCCGCTGCTGAAGTTGTAAACACCGGCAGAGTTAGGATATTCACCCATGCGGAACCAGCCCGTCAAGTTGACGACCCCACCCGTCTGGACAGTAGTGCCCATGGCTGTGTCGCCGTTGGGGTCACCGTCGCCGGTGCGGATGTCGTTCACGTTGAGGACGCCGCCGCTGATGTTCAAGATGCCCGTGTTTTGGCCCTTGCCGACGTACAGGTTGCCCGCGTTCAGGGTGGCATTGCCCTGCACGTTGACCGTCACGGTGTTACCCGTGCCAGAAGTGTCGCCCATGTTGAAGTCGCCGTTGGAAAGGAAACTGGAGGAGCCGCTGAGCGTCAGCGAGGGCGTGTTACCGCTGGAGTAGCCGATGTCGTTCCAGGCGTTTTCGGCGCTGATCGAGCCGCTACCCGAGACCACGACCGAGCCGCTGGCCTGGAAGAAGTGGTTGCCGCCGGAGAGGACGACGGGCCCGGTCACGTTCAAGGTGCCGCTGCCCCCGACGTAGAAGAACGCACCGCCGGTGATGCTGCTGATCGTCTGTCCGGAAAAGGCCGCACTGCAGCCGCTATTGACTTGGACCGTTCCCTCCTGCAGGCCGGTGCTGTCGGCGCCGAGGATGATGTTCCGGGACGTCGCAAACTCGTTGTTGCCGTTGAGGCTCAGCACGCCGCCGTTGAGCGAGATTTCGCCCGCGGCGGCCCCGAGCTCGTTGTCCGCGTAGACCGACATCACGCCGCCCGAGAGGATCGTCGTTCCGATATAGTTGTTGGTCGTGGGGGCCGAGACCGAGAGCGTTCCGCTGGCTACGACAATCGAGGTGTTCACCGGATCGTTGGGAAGGCCGGGGCTCCAATTGCTCGAGTTGGCGAAGAAATCGCCGCTGCCGTTCCAAGTGGCCAATTGGGCCGAACTCTGCGGGCCGGCCAGGGCGTGGGCGGCGATCGTCGCCGGCGACAGTGCGCCGTTCCAGACGCGGAATTCGCTGATCGAGCCGTCTAGCGGCGAATCGCCGTTGTACAGCGACTTGCCCAGGTAGGCGTACTGGTTGCTGATTCCCGAGAGGTTTACGCCCGCCGGAGCCACGTTGCTCGCCACGAGGCTCCCGTTCAGGTAGAGGGCCAGCACGTTGGTCGCGTTGTCGAACGTGACCACGGTATAGACCGGGCTGCCGGTCGCCCCCGTGGTGCCGGCCGAGGCGTCGGTCTCGTTGTTAAAGCCGGGATCGGTGTTGCTGAAGATCGCCCGCAACGGAGTGCCCGTTGCGTTGGCGGCGACTGTCAGTCCAATATAGTCGTAGCCGTTGCCGCCGCCATCGGTCCCGCCAAAGTCGAAGAGCCTCGACCAGGCGCCCGTGGCGGAGCTATAGGTGCCCCAACCTTCGAACGTCACGGCCGACAGGGCACTGACGCCATTGCCGCCGTTGATGCCGCTGATGCTGGCATACTGGCCAACCACGCCGCCGAGATTGAGCGCGCCGCCAGAGATGGTCGCGCCGCCCACCAGGTTGAGCGTGGCCGATCCCACCGCGTCGTTGCCCGAATTATTCCAGAAATCAAAGCGATCGACCATCGACGGCGTCTGAGCCCAAGCCGGCGTGGTCGAACCGAGCACTAGCAACCCCAGTCCGAGCCAAACTACCCGGGGAAAACGGAAACGAGTTACGATGAAGCGAGCCATGACATCCTCCTAGTAATGCTGTATCGGGCGCAGCGACATGCCCAGATGCGCCGAAAACGTGCCCTATTGTTTTTTGCCAATTGAGGGCTACTTGTTAAGTCAAAAGCCCAAGTCCCAGGACTGCTAACCTCAGAATATTTGGAAAGTCATAGACGAGCAAGCAATAATGCGCAAATATCTGTCGAAATTGCGCAACGGCAAATCGATTCTGTTAACCTATTGGCCAACAAATACGCGGAGAGATTACCTGGTCCGAGTTCGCTTGCGAAATTCGGTCGGGCTTACGCCCAGCAAACGTCGAAACAGAACGTTCAGGTAGCTCGCGCTGCTATACCCGGAAGCGGCAGCGATTTTCCCCATCGGCCAGTCGGTCTCGGCTAGCAGGCGTTTGGCAGTTTCGAGATGGCATTGCTGGATTTCGTCGTTCAACGAGCGTCCGAGCAACTGCCGGAAACGGATCTCCAGCATCCGCCGCGAAAGGCCGATGGCGTGTGCCACTTGATTGACACGGATCGGCTGGTCGGCATGATCGCGAATGAACCGCATGGCCGCGGCCGCCTCTACATCTTCGAGGGCGACGATGTCCGTGGAACGGCGGCTGACCACATAGAGCGGCTCCACGCTGATTTGCTGCGGCGTCCGGACTTGCCCGCTCATCATCTCGTGCAAGAGCGCGGCCGCTTGAAAGCCCCCTCTCTCTGCATTCAGTACGACACTGGAAAGAGGCGGGTTGCTCAGGTCGCAGAGCAACGAGTCGTTGTCGACGCCGAGCACAGCCACCTCCTCGGGCACCCGCAGGCGGGCCTCCCAGCAGGCCTCGAGCACTTCCCGGCCGCGGTCATCGTTGCAGGCCATCAGTCCGATCGGCTTGGGCAGGGCCCGCAGCCAGCGGGCAAGCGATTTCTGTTGCAGTCCCCAGGTTCCCCTCCCTTTATTTTCCGGGGCATCTCGGAACACCTCGGCCGCAAATCCCGCTGCGACAATCGCCTCGCAGAAGCCTTTTTCACGGCGGTCGGACCAGACCATTCCAGGAATACCGACGAAACCATAATACCGAAAGCCTTTGCCCAGCAGATAGCGGGCCGCCATCCGCGCGGCCTGCAATGAGTCGGTGACCAACTCACTAAACCCGTGGTAGGATTCGCCACCGGCCGTGCCGCGCGCTGCGGGCAAGTCGAGGGCAATCGCCGGCAGTCCCGTGTCCCGGATCGCCCTGGCCTGCCGCGGCGTGA
This sequence comes from uncultured Planctomycetia bacterium, assembly GCA_963709175.1. GTDB lineage: Bacteria > Planctomycetota > Planctomycetia > Pirellulales > Thermoguttaceae > JANXQG01. The sequence goes on along the minus strand of CAVPVK010000011.1, from coordinate 798,150 downwards.
GGATCCGGGCGATGATCCCCGTCCCTCCCCACTTCGTCATTTCCGGCAGGGCCTGGTCGAAGTCACCGGGCGTGATGTAGAACGACCAGTGGCCGTTGCGGTTAGCGTAGTCGACAATCCCCCGCAGGACCTGGCGGCCGTAGCCGCGGGCCGTTTCGATCAGCAGGGCCACTCTCCACTCTTTGCTCATTAACGCAACGCCTAAAGACCTGCAACAATTTCGGCAAACAACAAGTATACGCTAAGTTGACGTTTACTCCGCCGGCCGTGGCGGCTATTATCTGGCCCGCCTGATCACGCTAGCTCATGGGGTAAATGGACCAATGCGCGCCGATTCCATCCTGCTGAACCTGCCGAAAGCCGTCTTTCGCTTCCTCGCTTCGCTTAAACTGGCGGTGACGTTGATAGTGATCCTGGCGGCGATTCTCGCTGCCGCTACGTTCGTCGAGGCCGACAAAGGCCGTGATTACGCCCGCTGGTACTTCTACACCCAGTCCTGGTTCGTCGCCCTCTTGGGACTGCTGGGCGTGAATATCCTCTCGGCCACCCTCATCCGCTTTCCCTGGAAACCGCGACAGTATGCCTTCGTGCTCACGCATGCCGGCCTGCTGGTCCTGCTGACGGGGTCGATCGTCACCTTCCACTACGGCGTCGACGCCTCGCTCGCGCTGGAGGAGGGCGAAACGGGCGACCATGTAACCGTCCGCGACCAGAACCGCTTTTCCGTCCAGTGGCGGCCAGTGCCCGGCCAGGCCGACCGCCCTATTTCAGAATTCATTTTCACCCCGGGTCCGGTTGACTGGCCGGAAAACAAAAGCCTGCTGCTGGGCCAGATCAACGGCGTGAAGCTGCGGGTTACGCGATACCTGGCCCACGCCCGGCCCGCCGAGGAATGGCAGGCTGCCCGCGATGGCAACGGCATCCCGGCGATGAAGTTCTCGCTTGTCGGGCCCGACAACGCCGAGAACGCCGACAACTCCCAGAACTCTGAGCACTGGCTCACGGCCACGCGCTTCGGCGGCGAGGTGGCCGTGGGCTCGGCCAAAGTCGTCTTCCGCCAGGCCGAGGCCGACACCATGCTCGACGACTTCCTCAATCCCCCGGCACACGACGGCCTCGATCCGCAGGGCCTGTTGACGATCCACTACCAGGGCCGCGTCACCCGGGTGCCCGTCAGCAGAGAACGTTGGCAAGAAGATCACTCTGGAAGGCGGTGATGCCGCGATCCAGATCGCCCAATATCTGCCCAACGCGCGGCTCGAGGCCGACGGGCATTACCTCAACATGGGCAGTAAACCGAACAACCCGGTCGTAGAGTTGCAGGTCTTTCTGCCCGGCGGCGAAGAGCCGATTCGCCAGGCGGTGAATGCCTCGTTCGCCAACCCTGCTGGGATGCGCGCGATTAAGTGCCCGGTGAAGTTCTGGTATCGCCACCCGGCGGTTGCTGCCGAAGCGGCCGTCGAATTCCTGGCCACTTCCGAGAACAAGCTCTATTGCCGCGTCGGAGTTCCCGGTACTCCGGGGCGACGGCAAGTACGGGTCGCGGGGCGAGGTCCACGCGGGCGACACGGTCGAGGCCTGGGCCAACACCGCGGTCTCGATTGTCGATTACCTCCCGCACGCCAGCCGCGAGTTCGTCTTCACGCCGGTGGCGGTGGTCCGCGGCGAGAAGGAGACCTTCGAGGCCGCCGCCCAGGTGGAAGTGACCGCGGGCGATACCTCCCGCAGCCTGTGGTTGCAGCGTGGCGATGGCGGTATGCCCATGCCGGTGAAGACGTCCGAGGGCACGCTGGCGGTTTCCTACGGCTATGAAAGCCTGCCGTTGGGCTTTTCCCTGCAGTTGAAGAAGTTTACGCGGGGCATGAACCCCGGCGGGATGGGAGACGCCCGCTTCGCCAGCTCGGTCCGCGTGCTCGACGAAGTCAGGCACATTGACCAGGTCCACGAAATCTCTATGAACGAGCCGCTGGTCCACGGCAGGTACACGTTCTATCAATCGGGAATCCTGCCCAGCGGCACCGGCACAGTGCTCACCGCCGCCTGCGACCCCGGCCTGGCAGCCAAGTATATCGGCAGCATCATGACCTGCGTGGGCACACTGATCATGTTCGTCACGCGGGCTTGGCGCGGCAAGTCCGTGCCCGCGCGGACTTCCCAGACAACGACCAACTCTCAGGAGCAATATATGCGACGTGCGATTGCGGCCAGCCTGGCCTTTTGCCTCTTCAACGCCTGCCAGCACGCCTTGGCTGACGGCCCTGCGGCCAGCGCCGCCGATCAGCACTTCGATTGGGCGGCATGGCGATCGCTGCCCGTCCAGGACGGCGGCCGGCAGAAACCGCTGGACAGCCTCGCCTGGGAAACGTGGCGGCTGCTGGCCAACCGGGTCAGCTTCACCGATCCCCAGTCGAAGCAGTCGCTGGACGCTACGGCCTTCTACGTGGCCACGCTCTTGGATTCGCCCACGTGGGAAAAAAAATCCAGCCCCATGCCGTCCGGCAAAGCGACTGAGGGCAAGTCTCAAGGCGCCATGTCTTGCACGGTCGGCGCCGCGGCCAAAGGCTGCGACAAGTGGGATGCCATGCCGCTGCTGGCGGTCGATTCGCTGGCCCTCCGCAAACTGCTGGGCATGGCGCCCGACCAGAAGTGGATTGCCCCGCAAGAGCTGCTGGAGGTCAAGATCGAGTCGCCCAAGTCGCACAAGCCGACGTCGTTCATGCTCTGGGCCGAGGACCTCGTCTTCAAGCAGGAGCACGATCTAACGCCGCTGGAGAAACAGGGCGTCGAGCTCTTCGATCACTTGCGGGCCTACCAGGACCATCGCGCCGGGCGGCGGCTGGCGATCCTTCCCATTTCCGACCCGGAAAAGCCTTGGGCTTGCCTCGACACGCTAGTGCGGATGGACTGGGACGATCAGTCCGATCCTAGTGGCGCGGTGCGGGAAGTTTGCGCGGCCTTTGGTCGCGTGCGGGCGGCCTGGCTGGCCCAATCGCCCGCCGAGTTCAACGCGGCCTGCGCACGAATTCCTAGGCCGGATCCGCGAGTTGGGTCCGCAATTGGGGGCCTATCCCCCGCAGCGGACGATCGACCTCGAGGTGGCCTACAACCACTGGGCGCCTTTCCGTTTCGCCTGGGCCCTGATGCTGACGGCCTGCCTCTGCGTGCTCTTGCAGTTGGGCTCTGGCTGGCGGGGTCTGCGGGGCCTGTACCCGCTCGGCCTGGCCTGCTACGCCGCGGGCATGGTGGCCATGCTCATCGGCTTTTTCATGCGGGTGACAATTTCCGGCCGCGCCCGGTGACCAACATGTACGAATCGGTGGTCTACGTCGGGCTGGGCGTGGCGACGATTGGCCTGGTGCTGGAGTTGATCTATCGACGGCGTTTCATCGCCATCGCCGCGGCGGCGGTGGCCACCGTGGCCTTGATCCTGGCCGACAACTGCCCGAGCGTTTTGGACTCCAGCCTGCAACCCTTGCAGCCGGTGTTGCGGAACAATTTCTGGCTGGTAATCCACGTGATGACGATCACGCTGAGCTATGCGGCCTTTGCCTTGGCGATGGGCATTGCCGACATTTCCCTGGGCTTTTTCCTCATCGGGCGCCGTGAACTCACGGTCGGCGAGAACCGTCCGGTGATCGAGGCCCTCAGCCGGTTCACGTATCGGGCCATGCAGGTGGGCGTGGTCTTATTGGCCACCGGCACGTTTCTTGGAGGCATGTGGGCGGCCTATTCATGGGGCCGTTTCTGGGGCTGGGATCCCAAAGAGGTTTGGGCCTTGATTGCGTTGTTGGGCTACCTGGCTGTCTTGCACGCCCGCTTTGCCGGCTGGGTGCGGCAGCGTGGGCTGGCGGCCTTGGCGGTGAGTTGTTTTGCGCTGGTGATCGTGGCCTGGTACGGCGTGAACTTCGTCCTGGGCGCCGGGCTGCACAGCTACGGTTTCGGTGGCGGCGGCAAGGTCTTTGTAGGCAGCTTCTTGGGCCTTCAGGGCATCTACGTGGCGGCCGCCCTTTGGCGATCGCGTCCCGTATCGGCGATCGGCAGGCTGCGGCTCCGCATTGCCGACCTTGCCGACGACGACGATGAGGAAGCGGCCGGCGAGTTGGATGCGGCGTGAGCGGGAAAACTTTCCTATGAAACCGACGCTACGGTTGACGGCGCGACAGGATTTCCACCGCGTTGGGTGGTGAATTTCCGCCCTTGCCCGCACGGTTTTGGCATTACCTTAGCCGGACGTCTCAATTTTTCAACTGCCATCGCGGGATTCTCGCCAAACCTCGGAAGCCGTTTGCCGACGCGCCGAGGCCGTATGCATTTTTTGCAGCACGGTATTAAATTTCCAGAATGGCAGCAAACGGGCTAGTCAAAAAAAGATTTTCAAATCTCGAATCTCAAATGTCTCATCCCCCTTCACCGCTCACTCCTCTTCCCTCATTTTCTTCTTCCATCCCCCTCGGTTGACGCTTTCTCCTGCCGGGACTATATTACTGGTTGACCGAACCGCATGGTGGGTGTAGCTCAGTTGGTTAGAGTACCAGATTGTGGATCTGGGTGTCGCCGGTTCAAGTCCGGTCACCCACCCTGTCGTAAGTGAAAGCCCGACAAGCATTTGCGTTTGCCGGGCTTTCTTCGTTTCCGGCCGTTTCTGGCCGATTGTTGCCAAAAGTGTTGCAAACAGCCGCATTGTTGCCAGTCGCTGGCCGGAATTTCGCCCATAGCTCATCCGCCATTTCGTCGACGTCCAAGTCCACGTAAAACGCCATGGTAGTCTGAATGGACGCATGCCGCATGAGCTTTTGCAGGATAGCAGGGGCAACCCGCCGCGCCCACCTCTTCGCCATCGCGTCCGCCACGTTGCCAACCTTGGCTAATGTCTCGGGATCGTCGCCGCTGTAGTACCGCGTTGTCGTCCCCCCACGGCAGGCGTATTCCCATTCGGCCTCCGTGGGCAAGCCGTAGGTCTTGCCTTCCTTGCGACTGAGCCACTTGCAGAACGCAACGGCATCATTCCAGCTCACATTGACCACCGGGTGCTCGTCGGTTTGCTCGAAACCCGCAATCCGCCACGAGTACTTCGAATTGAAAACGAGCTTCTTTCTTTCGGCACTCCAGCCATCCGCTCCCGGCTTCTCTTCCTGGAAAACGTGTTGCTTTCCTTCTGGACCCCAGCCAAAATGGTCGAGCGGCTCTCCTTTTCCCGCACCGGTGACGAAATGCGCGTCGTTGACGAAACGGCGAAATTCGCCGCGCGTCACATGGTACGTTCCCATGTAGAACGCTTTTGTGATTCGAACCCGGTGCGCAGGTTGCTCGTGCCTGAACATGCCTGGGGTCCAACGAACGCCGTAGGCCTTGGTGAAGAACTCAGCTGCGTCCTCTGCCGATTCGCAGGCGCCCATGTTGAACTCACCCGAAGCACGAGGGTCAGCTTCATGCCGATCGAGTTGGTGATCTGCTTCGGGCTGGCAAGCTTGGGCCCGGCGGCGGCCGCCATGCTGGAACTCAAGATGATCGACGCCAAAAGTGCGACCGACGACAAGAACTTCACGATTTTGCTCCTTAGTCAAGCAGCCACGCAAATGTCGGAATACGGGATTGCCGTCGCACGGGGGCGGCTCCCGCCTTCTCGGTGCTGTCATAAGCCAGTTTACCCTACGAGTGCGGCCGTGGCGAGTCACCCCATCTGGCGAGCGCGGCCGTCACCGGCCATAAATCGCCCTGCAAGATGGGACCGAGTGGTGTGCTGTGCCGGGGTCGCTAGAGCGCGGAGAGAGGCTCGGGCCCGACTGTCAGTGAATAGTATATAATGGCACAAGCGTTCGGCGGGTCGCATGGAGACACCGGCGCACGAGCGTCGAGTACGCCTGCCGTCGCGCAGGTAGGTGAAGTGTCCGGTGCGAAATCTCCACGGATGGCAGAAAACCATTCAGGCAAGATGAATCGGAGCATTTATGAAGATTGTGAAAATAATGCTCGGAGCGTTCTTTGCAGTCTGTGCTGTCCTATTTGTTGCCAATTTCACCAGAGTCTGAGCTGGACCCCGAAATTTGAACCAGTACATTTATGTTAGAAGTTGGTTCTTATTTTAACCGATGAGGAGGTTCAGGACTATGGCCAGGAAGGTGAAGGCCGCAAGGACAGCGGCGGTGGCGAGTGGGCGCGGCGCGGCGTTCAAGGCGCGTGTCGCCTTGGCGGCTTGCAAAGGCGACAAGACGCTTGGCGAGTTGGCAGGTCAGTTCGGCGTGCATGCCACGCAGATCTCGACTTGGAAGCAGCGGCTCTTGGAGGGCGCCGTGGACTTGTTCGAGGATCGGCGTCGCAAGCAGCGTGCCGAGGAGAACAACCAGGAGGAACTGTTCGAGCAGATCGGCCGACTGAAGATGGAGGTCGAGTGGTTGAAAAAAAAATCTGCCCAGTTCGGTTGACGCGCGTCGGACGTGCATCGAGCCGGGGCATGGCGTGTTGAGCCTGCGACGGCAGTGCGAGCTGCTCGGCCTGGCTCGCGGGAGCTGGTACTACGAGCCGGCTGGCGAGACGGCGGTGAACCTGAAGTTGATGCGACGGATCGACAAGCTGTACCTGAAGCGGCCGTATTTTGGCAGCCGTCGCATCGCCGACTGAGTTCGACGTGAATCGCAAGCGCGTGCAACGGCTGATGCGGATCATGGGACTGGAGGCGATTTACCCGAAGCCCCGGACGACGGTGCGGTGTCCGGAACACAAGATTTACCCGTATTTGCTGCGGAATGTGGAGATCGAGCGGCCGAATCACGTATGGAGCACCGACATCACGTATATCCCGTTGCGGGGCGGTTATATGTATCTGACGGCGGTTATCGATTGGTATAGCCGGTATGTTTTGTCGTGGCGGTTGTCGAACACGCTTGGACGGAGCGTTTTGCATCGCGGCCTTGGAGGAGGCCCTGGCGATCAGCACGCCGGAGATTTTCAATACGGATCAAGGCGTGCAGTTCACGAGCCTGGCCTTCACGAGTTGCCTGGAGTCGCGTGGCGTGGCGATCAGCATGGATGGCCGCGGCCGGGCGTTGGACAACGTGTTCGTGGAACGCCTGTGGCGGACGGTGAAGTACGAGGAGGTGTACATCAAGGACTACGAGGACGCCTGGCAGGCGGAGACGAAGCTTGCGCGACTACTTCGAGTTCTATTGTTACGGTCGCCGTCATCAAAGCTTGAACAAGCGTACGCCGGCTGAAGTGTATGGAGTCGCAGCGAATGAAGCGGAGCACCAGGCTTGGGACGAACAGTCCGCGCTGAGCATCGGCGTCCGTACCGTACGATGGCGGCGATGACGTGAGGGAGGTGGCCTACCCAAAAGTGCAAAAATTTTCGCCGCCCCCCGGGGGGGCGGCGAAGGCAAAGGAGAGACGACCCAAACAGCCTCTCTAACCCTTTACAGATACAACCCGTTCTTTGGTACAAAGAACGGGGTCCACCTCATGCCCAGGTAACTGCTGAAGGAATTGCGGGTGGGAATCTCCGCCCCACTGTGGAGTCGTGAGCCAGCCCATCTAAGCAAGGGACCAGGGCAGCAGCCACTTGCGGAACGCAGGCTTTTTCAAGCCAGACACCGCCCTTTGGCTGGTGGGTCTTTTGCTTTACCGAGAGTTTTCGGTCATGGTTCTTGACAGGATTTCTTCCCTGGATACAATGACCGAAAGACTTCGGTTATACGAAAATCGCTGGGGGAGGACACGATGGAAGATCTCTCGCCTACTGACCGTGAATTCGATATCCTCAAGGTGCTTTGGGAATTGGGATCGGCCAGCGTCCGACAGGTCCGTGAGCGGCTCTACCCGAACGACGAACGTACCTTCAACACCGTGCAGACGCTCTTGCGGATCATGGACGACAAGGGACTCGTATCGCACAAAAGCCAGGGGCGGTCGTTCATCTATACTCCTTGCTACAGCCGGGAAAGTGCCACGTCGCGTTTCGTCCAGCAAGTATTCGACGGTGCGATGGACCAAGTGATTGTAAGCGTTCTCGGCACCACCGATTCCAGCCCGGAAGAACTTAAGCAACTAGAAAAGATCATCGCCCAGAGCCGCCGCCGCAAAGAGCGGCAGAACCGTCAGAAGAAGGAGCCGTGATATGCCATACGCATGATATCCTCTGTTCCTGGCTGTTGCGTTCCGCCCTGGTGAGCCTGACGATCCTGTTGATCGGCAGCGGTGCAGTCTTGGTCTGGCGGCAACCTGTACGGCGGGTGCGGATTATCGAATTGGTGCTGGCGGGCTGCCTGGTTGCACCTTTGCTGGGAATGATTCCCGGCTATCCTCAACTCTCGCTGGCTTGGTGGCACTCTGGGGCAGTAAAGCAGCAGGAAGCTCCCTTGCCGACTCCGGTTAAACCGATGATGGAACGGGCGATTCCCGAGCCGATGCCTCTTCCCGCCTTGGATCGTGGCGCGCCGCCAGTTCCCGACATGAAAACCGTGGAAGCACCCGTCCATGCTTTCCAGATTCGTGCCTGGATTGTCGGCATCTACCTTTTTGGCGTGGTCGTAGGTGCTGGCTGGTGGCTTGTGGGGATCGTGGGGCTGGTCCGCATCTTGTGGACCTCGCAGCCTGTCCCATCACCTTGCCGCGACTTGCTTACCGAGATTTCAGGCGGGCGTGGAGATCGGGTTCGACTCTTGGTGAGCCGCCGCCTGAGTCAGCCGTTTGCCTCTGCTTGGGGACGAGCGGTGATCGTCCTGCCCGAAAACCTCTGTGGCGATGAGCAGTCGTTGCGATGGTGCCTCGCCCACGAATGGGCGCACGTCGATGGTCATGATTTCCGTTCATGGCTTCTGGCGGGGCTGGTCCGGGTGCTGTTCTTTTATCAGCCGCTTCTTTGGTGGCTGCGGCGGCAGCTTCGACTCTGCCAGGATTTTGTTGCCGACGCGCAAGCCGCACTTCAAGCGCGGCAGGTGGAAGACTACGCCGAATTCCTCACCGCCCGTGCTGCTGGAAGGTTGAACCCGGCAGTCATTGGTTTGAGTATGGGTTGTCGCAAGTCTGAACTTTACCGGAGGGTAATCATGTTGCTGAAAAATGAGTCGTTGGAAAGCCGTACCCCACGGCTTTGGACTGTTTCGGTCACGGTCGCCGCTTTGGTGCTTGTAACCGTGGTGGCTGCGGTGTCGCTTGCGCCGCGAGCCGTGGCGGAGGAGAAACCAGCGACGAGTCAAGCTACCGCCGCCAAGCCGGCTGATGAAGCGTCGTCCTCCAGGGACCAACCTGCGACGAAGGAAGGGTCGAAAGCCGAATCGAAATCTGCTCCCGTTTACAGCTTGGTGGCGGAAACGAATATTGACCAAGCGAAGGCGATTGCCGAAATTGAGAAACTAGGCGGCAAGGTGACCGTCGATGAAAAGAGTCCGCGCAAGCCAGTGATTTGCGTGGACCTTTCGAGCAGCAAAGTCACGGATGTTTGGCTTACAACCCTGAGGGGATTGCCCCAACTCCAATCGCTGGACCTGTTTAGCACCAAGATAACCGACGCAGGGCTGGAGCACCTCAAAGGGCTGACAAACCTCCAATCGCTGGATCTGCGGGCAACCCACGTGACCGACGCCGGGCTGCGACAGCTCAAAGGCTTGCCCAGCCTCCAATCGCTGAACCTGATGTGCCGCAGAACGGTCACCGATGCGGGAATGGAGTACCTTGAGGAGTTGACCAACCTCAGATCGCTGGACCTGGCGGCTACGAAGGTGACTGACGCCGGGCTGGTTCACCTCAAGGGATTGACCGAACTCCAATCGCTGAGCCTGGGAGGCAGCGGTGTGACCGATGCCGGGCTGGTTCACCTCAAGGGGTTGACCAAACTCCAATCGCTGAGCCTGGCGGGCAGCGCTTTTTCCGATGCTGGGCTGATTCATCTCAAGGGGTTGACCGAACTCCAATCGCTGCGTCTGAGGGCAATCAAGATTTCCGACGGTGGACCGCAACACCTCGAAGCGTTGACCAACCTCAGGTCGCTGAACATGTTCGAAAGCAACATCACCGACGCCGGGCTAGTTCACCTCGGGGGATTGACCAAACTCCAATCGCTGAGCCTGAAAGGAACCCAGGTAACAGACCTGGAGTATCTCAAGGGGTTGGCGAACCTGAAATCGCTGGATCTGGCGTACACCGGAGTGACTGACACCGGGCTGGAACATCTCAGAGGATTGACGGAATTGCAGTCTCTGGACGTGATGGGAACCAAGGTGACCTACGCTGGGGTGAAAGGTCTTAAGAAGGCATTGCCGAACTGCATCGTCATCCACTAGCGACTGACTTTCTTTATATATACACTCCCCCAAAGGCTCACGACCGCCACCACGACCACGACCTGACGTGATCAAAGCCCTCAGTAGTTCTTCCAGGGTTTCCGGCGAGGTCTGGATAACCTTGAAAAGAGCATCACGGGACACGCCCGCCTTGCAATATCTGGCCGGCGGCGGGCGGCCGTCGCCATACATCGACGATTCGTACTGGCAGCCATTTCGCAGTTCCCACGGGGCCAGCGGCCATGCCTTTATGGGTTCGGTGCCGGTTCGGTGCCCTTTCTCACATTGGCCGGCATGATCGACGACCCGTGGGCCAAATGTTTCTTCTACGCATGCTCGCCCTGGACGGGGCTTTCGCGAATCAACGACAATGTCCACTATCTTTCGCAGGTCTGGCTGGGCTGGTGGTTGGGCTACCTGGCCTGCGATGCCGTCAACAAGACCGAAAAAGAAAAAGGCCCGGTGATGCTTACACCGCTGTGTACGCCGGAGATGACCGGCCTTGGATTTATTTACCAACATTAGGGCTCGCCTCTGGTCGCTTTCCGGCTGCGTGGGCCAGTTGGACGCCAGGGTTACCGCGGCGAGATTGGAATATCGTCGAGAGACTTATCTGGATATCGACGACCCCCTCCCCTCGCCTGTGCGAAATGCGGACGAATGGGTCGTCATCCCCGATCGTTGCACGTCTACATTCTTTCGTCGCTGCCTTACCAGCAAGCGGGACGATTCCGGTTTTATCGTCGCAGCGATATGGAGCCGCAATCGCTGGTCGGGCGGCCCGATGTCCCGCTGTTGAGATAATGGAACCTCGTCCCTCGTGACGACGCCGCCCATGCAACAAGCATGATGCCCGCTCGTCACGCGATGAACGATCGCTCTGCGGTTACGAAAAATAACGATTCCGCGCAGGGTCAACGAAAGCCAACGGCTACCAGGTATCTTGCAGGCCCAAGTATCCAGGTGTTTGCCGGTCTTCCGCTACTGCTTCTTCGGCCGCGATCGAATGCGCCGGTAAACGACCGCACCGCAAAAGGTCACGGTGAACAGCGTCAACGCGTCCGGCTCCGGCACAGGATTGATCTGCGAGGCGGCTGACGAGGCCATCGGCGCGGCGGTGACCGAGGGATCGAAGACAAATATCCCGCCTGCGCCGATCCTCAAGCTTGTCTCGACGGGAATGGCGTTGACATCCGTCGCTATCAGCGTGCCGTTTTCAACCGAAGTACCGCCGTGTAGTCGTTGTTCCCGCTGAGGATCAGTGTTCCAGAGCCTGCTTGAGTGAGGCTGCCGCTGCCGCCGATCGCGCCGCCGTAGCTTTCGCTGGCGGAGAGGTCGTAGACCAGGGCCGCGTTGTCGATGATGTTGCCGGCAATCGAGCCGTCGTTCCCCGCGGCGCCGTTGCCCAATTGCAAGGTACCCGCCGAGATCGTCGTGGCGCCCATGTAGGTGTTGGCGGCGAGCAGCGTCAGGGCGCCGCTGCCGACCTTCGTCAGGCCACCGCTTCCAGACAGCCCAGTCGCAAAGCTGGCGCCGTTGCCATTGGTGTCGAGGATGGCCGTTTGACCGCTGGCGACGGGCGCAATGCCGGCGGAGATGTCCTGGGTATTGCCTTTGGCCCATTGCAGCGTGCCACCGTAAAAATGGATGTTCGCCGCGCCGTGCGGGAGGGCGCCGGCGGCGAAGCGCAGCACGCCTTGGTCCAGGGCCGTGCCGCCGCTATACGTATTGACGCCGCCAAGGACCAACGTGCCGGCACCGGCCTTGGCCAGCATCGTCGTTGCCCCGCCGCCGACGTCGGCGATGACCGAATTGATCGTGGTCGTATTGGAGTCGATCCAGGTGTACAACGTGGAGTTGACGCCCGAGTTGCCCGAGGTGATCGTGCCGCCGTTGATCGTATAGCCGCCATTGGGCGTAAAAGCGGCCGAACCGCTGACGAGGATGCCACCGTTGGCGTCCAGCGGCGTTCCCGATCCATCGCCGTTGTTCATGATATTGAGAGTGCCGGTGAGGGTGCTGTGTCTCGCCGATGCGTCACTGTACCATCAAGTCGTTGATCGTCTTGCTGCCGCAGGGCGTGGCCGCGGCCGTGCCGGTAATTACGACGTTGGCATTGGCAGACGCCGCTCCCAGCTCGTAGGAAAAATTGGTGATGTTCCCCGCAGAGTTGGCGGTGTCCTCGTGGATGCCGTTGCTGCGGCTGTAGCGGGCAAAGGCATGGCCGTTGACGACGATCCATGCGGCCGGGTCGTTGATCGACGGTACGCCGGCATTGGCCGCACCGCCAAAAGTGATGTAATCGCCGGGGGCCGTGGTGATCCAGCCACCGGTATAGCTGCCGCCGGGGCCGCCCTGGCCGGGGATCGCGGCGGTGAAATTAACCATGCTGCCGATGTTGGCGGTCCAGGCGAGGTCGCCCGCCAGGGCGGAAGTGTTGCTGCCGAAAACCATCGCGCCGCGTTGTGCCCCGACGTGCCGTGAGAAATCGTCACCGTAGAAACGCCGGGACCAAAGGTCAAGAGGCCCGACGGTCTCGCCGCTGGGGGCGGAGCCAGTTCCCCAACAGGGAAAACGTGCCGCCATTGAGCGTTACGCCGGCCGAGTTGCCTACCCGGTTGCTCCCGTTGGCCGCAGAGTTGTCCAGGAGGAACCGGCCGCCAGCGTCGACGACGATCGACGGGCTATCAAGGATCGTGCCGCTGCCGCTCACGCTGAGCGTGCCGCCGCCGACCGTCGTCGTGCCCGTATAGGTATCGTTGCTTGCGGAGATTATGACCAGGCCGCTGCCGGCGGCGATCAGACCGCCGCTGCCGCTGCATGAGGCCGGAAATTGTTATGTGCCGCGGAGCCGGCCAGCGTGAGCAAGTCGCTGCCGTTGGCCACGCTACCGGAAACGGTCAGGGAACTGGACGAGTTGTTCGTCCATGTCTGCGAGGCGGCAAGCGCCAGCGGGGCGCTGATGGTCACCGCGCCGGCGCCGGGTTGACGGTGATGCCGCTGGCCGGCGATGGTCAGAGTGCTTGTGGCGGGAGTACCCGGCGGCGATGCCCACGGCGCCGCTGGTGCTGAAGGTCAGGCTGTTGATGGTGAAGTTGCCGTCGAGGGTCGTGTTGGCGTAAGTTCGAGGCCGCCGGAGGCCGTGAAGAAGACGTTGGTGATCGCCGGCCGGGAAGGGCGTCGGTGTCCGGCCCGCTGGTACTGCTGCCCAGTTGGTGTTGCTGCCGCTGGCCAGCGTGCTCCAGACGACGTGCCCTGGGTGCCGGTCCAATAGGCATAGCAGAGGCGCGGCGATGACCGACAACTGCTTCGGCAGCCCGTGGTGCTGACAAGCTTGAATGCGTCGCCGTTCTGATTGATGGTCGTAGCACCGCCGGCGAAGGTCAGTCCGCCGAGTCCCGAACCGCTGCTGAAGGTCAACAGGTTGTAAGTCCGCCGAGCAAGCCACGTGCCCGACAACTGGTTGAGCCCGATGATCGCCCCGCCCGCATTGACCGTCAGGCTGCCGCTGACGGCGATCGTGTCGACGCTGCCGTTGCCCAGATTGAAGTTCAGCAGCGCCGGGTTGCCCGCACTGCCGCCCACGGTCATGGCGCCGCCGACGGTCAGCGTGCTGGTGCTGGCTCTCCGCCGGATTGAAGATCACCGCGCCCTGGCCGGCGGAGCTGCCGCCGCTGACCGATCAGGTTGCGCCGCCGATGGCATAGTTGCCGTTGATCTGCAAGATGCCGCTGGCCGACGTGCCGTTGCCGACGGTGACCGCCGTGTTGCTTCAGCGAGCCGCCGGGGCCCAGGGCCAGCGTTCCCTGGTTGACGCTGGTGGCGGCCGTGATAGCTGTTGGCGCCGGTCAGCGCCAAGCTGCCGCTGCCGATCTTGGCCAGCCCGCCCGGGCCGCTCAAGGCGCCGGAGTAGGTGGTGCTTGCGCCGTTGTTGCCGACCTGCAACGTGACCGCCGCGCCGGCGGTGTCGGACAAGGTCAGGTCGGAACTGCCGCTCAGGCCGCCGAGGGTGAACGTGCCGATGCCCGGCGCGAACGCCAGGCCGTTGGCCGACGCCGCCGGCGTAGGTGCTGTTCTGCAACGCGCCGGAGTTGGCCAGCAACAAGGCGGCAGTGCCGCTGACCTGGGTCTGCCCAGAGAAGGTGTTCGGCGCCGCTCAGGGTCACCATGCCCGAACTGTTGTTGATCAGGCCGCCGCTGCCGCCGATCGCGGCGGAGATCGCCGTATTGCCCGAGCCGGCCAGCGTGAGCGTGTTGCCGCCGTTGGTGACGCTGCTGCCGGAAATCGTCAGCAGGTTGGACGAGTTGTTCGTCCAGGTCTGGGCGGCCCCCAAGACCAGCGGGGCGGTGATGTTCACCGGACCGGCGCCGGCATCGACGGTGATGCCGCCGCCATAGATCGTCAGGGCATAGGAACCGGAGCTTCCGGGACCGATGGCAACGGGGCCGCTGGCGTTGCGTTGAAGGTCAGGCTGTTGATGGTGAAGTTGCCGTCCAGGGTCGTGTTGGCGTAGTTCGATGCGGCGGAGGCCGTAAAGAAGACGTTGGTGTAACCGCCGCCGGGAAGCAGGTTGGTGTCCGGCCCGCTGGCGGTACTGCCCCAATTGGTGTTGCTGCCGCTGACCAGCGTGCTCCAGGACGACGTGCCCTGGGCGCCCGTCCAATACGCGTTGGCCGGAGAGATCGTGACCGCGAACTGTTCGGCCGTCGGAGAGCTCACCAGCTTGAATAACTCGCCGTTGCTCCCGCTGAGCGCGGTGGTCCCGCCGGCAAAGGTCAGCCCAGCGAGACCGGAACCGCTGCTGAAGGTCATCAGGTTGTAGGTGCCGGGAAGGATCGACGACCCTGCCAACTGGCTGAGTGCGACTGATCGCCCCGCCGGCGTCGACCGTCACGCTGCTGGCGGCAACGTGTCGACCCCGCTGCTACCCAGATTGAAGTTCAACATGGCCGGGTTGCCCGAAGTGCCGCCCAGGGTCATGACACCGCTGAGCGTGAGCGTGCTGGGGCGGCTTCCGAGGTGCTGAAAGCCAGGATGCCCTGTCCGTCGGCGCCACCGCTGACGGCCAGGTCGCGCCGCCGCCCGTCCCAATGGTGTAATTGCCGTTGACCTGCAAGGTGGCGCTGGAACCGGCGTTGCCGACGGTCAGTGCCGTGTTGCCCATGCCGCCGCCGCCAAGGGCCAGCACGCCTTGGTTTACACTGGTGTAGCCGGCGTAGGTGCAGTCGCCGGCAAGCGTCAGAGTGCCCGCGCCGATCTTCTCCAGTGAGGAACTCCCGGCGCTACCGCCGCTCAGGGCGCCGCTAAGGGTGACGTTGCCGGCAGCCGTGTTGAACATGCCACCGCCGGCCACCAACTGCATGGCCAGTCCAATCGTTTGCGCGGTGCCGCTCTGATTCGTGATCGGCCCGCCCAGGAGGATTGAGTTGCCCGTGATATCATAGACCGGCGCGCCGCTGGCGAAACTAATGCCGTTGATCTGCGTGCCGGCGTCCAAGTCGTTGATATTGGCGGCGTGGCCGCCGCTCAAGGGGCCGAACTGTACCGCCACGCCTACGCCGCCGGTGATTGTGGGCACGGCGCCGGTCCAGTTGCCCGGAGCGCTCCAGTCGTTGGCGTTGCTTCCCGTACCGCCGCCGCTCCAGACGGTAGTGTACCAGGAAGCCAGGCGGAAGGACCTGCCGTGACCGTATTTCGCCGGATCGTCGCCAGTCCGGTAATCGGAGTCCAACTCCTCGGCGTCAGTCTTGTGGAACGACCCGCCGCGCATAACGTACACAAAGCGCCCTTCCCCGGTGCCGTCGGACGATTGGGTGACCGGCGTCGAGGTCAAATCGTAGACGTCGCCCCCCATGTCATAACAGCCGTAGGGACTGGGAGAACCGGCATAATAGCCGACCGGCGTGAGGATCCACGGGGTAGGTGCCTGCAAACCGGAACTGTTGTAGTTCGCGTTGTTCGTACCGGTGGTTGAGAGCGTAGAACTGGGTGCCGTGTTGCTCTGTGTGGTATAGGTCCAATAGCCCGCGTTAGTGCCACCGGATTTGTAATATGCCGCCTTGTACCATTCGTTCTCCGTGGGAATCCAATAGGTGGCCCCGGCATTCTTTGTCACCGTGAAGAGTTGCTGCACGGTCTCGGCGCCGTTGAGCGTATAGGAGCCGGTCTCGGTGGTGCCGGCTCCCTCCGGCCCAGTCGGCTGGCCGTTTTCCAACCAGTTGCAAAAGCGGGCGGCGTCGCCCCAATTATCCCAATTGACGGGGAAGTTTCCGCTGGTGGCCGGGATGGCCGGCGAGGCGAGGTTCGCATCGTCGGCGCTGGTCGCGATCGAGTAGGTATAGTTGCCCGTCATGCCGGTCCGCATGATACCGCAGGCCACGGGGTAGTTTGTGCTGCCGCTGGTGATGTAGACCTGTGCAGCCGTAGTTCCGATCGGGTCGTTCGGATCGGACGATGCGGGGCCCGACGCTGCACCCGACATCAGCGGGTTGTATAGACCGTACGGGTCGCCGGTCTTGGCCACGGCATTCAGGAACTGCACATATTGGGCAACGGTCACGTCGTAGGTGCCCATGGCATAGTCGTATGCTACCGACCCATAGCCTGTGCTGTGGTCGGGGCTGCCATTGATGTTGAGGATATCCTCGGAACTGGTGTTCATGACGGCCGTGTCGGCCACGTTGCCTGGGTCACCCACGTTGCTGAACTTGAGGCTGGAGAAGCCGGTGGGCATGCTGAAGACGTCGGCCCGCACCGGCGTGGCGCAGCTTGCGATCAACAGGACGCTGAATGGGCAGAAAATGTGCCGGAGGCCCAGACGGCGGCAGTGACCAAGCATCGTAATGCCCCTTGAGAGAGGTAGAACCGGACCGGTTTGGCCCGCACGAAGCCTGATGGCGCTCGGCCCGGCAAGAGTGTGAGCGGGAGAGAAACAAGCTTTTGCCGCATGGGGTGGCCCCCCTCTCGCCGCAACAACCGATGATTATATAGGAAAGCCGGAGGGTTAGTCAAACAGTTTATCCAAATTACGTGATTTTTTCGCGTACGGTCCCAATGAAAATTCGTTGACACGAACACTGGATTCCAGTACATTACGGCAAGGTGGAAGGAGTTCCATCGCTCTGAGCCTGCGAAGGCATATCGCTCGATTTTATCTGAGATGGAAAAAGCGGCGGCTAAAGTTCCATCGGCGGTTGGAACAAAAAACGGCCGCCCCGCGGTTCCTTCACTCGCCCTCTGCGCAGCACGTCTTGGCGAAAGGTCGCATCCATGGCTCCCGGGAGAGCTTACGCATCACTTCTACTGCTTGCGCTCATCGGCGCAACGCCGGCGGTCGCCGCTGAGATGATACCCGGCGATCTGCTTATTTACCGCGTCGGTGGCGGCTCAATTGGCCTGTCTTCGACAGGCGATCCGGTATTCCTCGATGAGTACACGCCATCGGGCTCGTTCGTGCAGTCATTTGCCGTGCCCACCGCGTCGAGCGGTCCCAACTATCCACTTTTCGCCAGCGGTACGGCAACATCGGAAGGCATGCTGACGCTCTCAACCAACGGCCAGTATGTCACCTTCACCGGATATGAATCACTGTCGGCGGGCACTGCCGTGTCCAGCACCGCGGCGGCTGATGATCCCCGGGTCGTAGGCATCATCGATGCCTACGGCAACATCAATACGTCGACGGCCTTGACCGATTTCGCCGACGGCAACAACCCGCGGAGCGCCATCACCACCGACGGCACGAACATTTGGGTCAGCGGCGCGGCGGGCGGCGTCCGCTACACGACGGTGGGCGCTTCGACAAGCGTAAAGGTCAGCACGG
This sequence comes from uncultured Planctomycetia bacterium, assembly GCA_963709175.1. GTDB lineage: Bacteria > Planctomycetota > Planctomycetia > Pirellulales > Thermoguttaceae > JANXQG01. Next base: position 780,053 of record CAVPVK010000011.1, on the reverse strand, counting down.
GCCTCTCGAATACCCGCCAAGTGAATATATTCGACGGCCAACTTTATGCCACGAGCAGCAAGGGCTCAGCGCTGGGCTTGAATGCTATTGGCAGCGGCTTACCCACCACATCCGGCCAGACGTATACGAATCTGGTGCCGTCGACTACCGCCGACGTTCTCGATGCATTCTATATGTGCGATTTGAACAACACGGGCAGCCCGGACACGTTATACCTATGCGACGAATCGGCGGGAATCCTGAAATACTCGTTGTTCGACGGCACGTGGTGGCCCGAAGGCAGCGATGGCAACTCTTTGGACACTTACCGCGGGCTGGTCGGAGAGGTCAACGCGAACGACGACGTCACGCTCTTTGCAATAAAGGATGGGGGAAGCGGTGCCTCCGGTGGCGGCGAGCTGGTGTCGATAACCGATAGCTCGGGTTTCGGCAACATCATGAACGGCTCCTTCACGGACATGGCCACGGCGGGCTCCAATACGGCGTTTCGCGGCGTATCGTTCGTCCCGGTCGCGTCCGCGTCCGTGCCAGAGCCGTCGACCCTTGCTCTGCTCTGCGCCGCTTCCGCGATGGCACTCTGGCGCGTGCGGAAACGCGGATTTCGGGCGAGTCCCGCACTTCGCGGCCGAAGCTCATTGTAGCATCGCCGGGCAGGTTGTCGATCGTGGATAGCTCACCACCCCTTCTGCCGGGGGATAGCAGACCCCTCAGATCGGGACTACCACTTCTACCACTTTTCGCCCCGACATTGTGGATCTGGGTCCGCCGGTTCAAGTCCAGTCACCCACCCTGTCGTAATCGGAAGCCCGACAAGCCTTTGCGTCTGTCGGGCTATCTGATTTCTGGCACCGTCTCAATCTGAGCGTTTCTTGGGGAAACTCAGGTTGACAGATTCGATGGGAATCGGTTTTTTATGTCTTAGGAGATTTTCAAGGAAGTGACCGTGTACAAGGAGGTTCACGGAAATGGCCAGATTACCCATTGTTTCATGGATTGGGAACGCGGCAGCGGTTATGACAGGGAAATGGGGCTCGGTTTCGGAACAGGCGGAGGCGGCCGGGTGTAGTCGGCAAACCGCCTACGATCATGCGGAGAAAGTCGAAGCGGCAGTGCGCGACGCGGTCGGCGGCGGGCCGTCACGCGACCAACTCCAAGAACAAGTACGCCAGCAGGCGGAGCGACTGGCATTGCTGGAAAAGCGACTGGCTAAGGCGACGGAGTTTTCTGAACAGGAGCAGCAACGGTTTGCGGCAACGGCCACAGCCATGGGGTTGAGTTACTCGCAAACGAGGGAACTCTTGGGAATCGTCGTGAAAAAAAATCTCCAGCCGTGCGAAGATCGGCCGGTGGGTGAAGGAATCTGCACAGGCGGCAAGCCAAGTACTGGATCGCTTGGACCAAGCCTGCCGCGGTCTGGTGATTACGGGCTGCTTCGACGAGATTTTCTTCCACGGCAAGCCGGTTTTAGTGGGCGTCGAACCGCACAGCATGGCGTGGGTCTTGGGAACGCATGCTGCGGATCGCAGTGCTTCGACGTGGACTGGGGCGTTGCAAGGTTTCAACGCCTTGGAGCAGGCGGTGGTTGACGGCGGCCGAGGCATGCAGCGTGGTCTGGCGGATTTTCAGACGCAGCGAAAAAACGCCGGAAACGCCACTCCTTTGCAGGTCAGCTTGGATGTCTTCCATACGAAGCAGGAAGCGCAGCGTGTACTGCGAAAACTGTGGAGCCGCGTGGAGTCCCAGTGGGCGAAGGCGGAAGAAGCGGACCGACAGGTCGTGTACGCGTGGCGTCACGGCGGCGACCGCCGCGGCTTTGGAGGACTGGCGGGCAAGGCGTGGAAGAAGGTGGAACGGCTCATGGAAAGGTACGACCGCATGGAGCGAGCGTGGAAACGGATCGGGACCGCCTTGGAATTGTTTCGCCCGGATGGGCGGTTGAATGATCGAGCCTGGGCCGAGGGAGAGATCGCCGCGGCGGTAAAAGAACTTGACGGGCCAGAGTGGGGCAAACTGCGTCGTGCGCTGGCGGATCGGCGAAGCCTGACGTTCCTGGATCGGATGCAGCGGCAGTTGACGGCGGCAGAGCCTTGGGCGGAGTTACGTGAGGCATTGGTCCGGCGGTGGTGGCTGCGGAAGCAGTTGGCGGCGGTTCCCGAGGACGTTCCGGGCGGAGGACGTTGGCTGGCAGCTGCTTTGGTCCAGACGGCGTATTGTCGGAAGTTGGAGGTGAACTGGCAGGAATCGTATGGGAGGGTGGCGGCGGTCTTACGACACACCGTTCGCGCCAGTAGTGCCGTGGAATGCATGAACAGCGTGCTACGAATGCATCAGGAGCGGCATCGGACGGTCACCCAGCCGATGCTGGATCTCAAGCGGCTATACTGGAACTGCCGACCCTTCCGAAGTGGCAAGCGTCGCGGTCGTTCCCCCTATGACCTACTGGGCTTGTCGCTGCCGACCACCGATTGGTGGCAACTGCTACACACACCCTCCCCAGATTTGACGCAACAACTGTCAAGTTCTAAAGTTGCGGCTTGAGACGATGCCTGATTTCTTGGCCGCTTCCGACCAGTTGTTGCCAGGAGGCCCGGTTTTGACATCCGCCGGATGGTGGTTTGCCCATAACTCATCCGCCATTTCGTCAACGTCCAAATCGACGTAGACGGTTCGGGGAATGGTCATGCTGGCAAAGCGTCGATCCCGATCTCAAGACATAAACCGGCCAAAGACGACCATTGCCATGTCGTCGTATTGCGGCTGGTCGGCGGCATGTTTCCATACTTCCGCCAGCAAAGCCTCGCCGATCGCGGTCGGATCGGTTGTCACCGCGCGGGCGATGCCCGCACGGAGGCGCGCGACGGAGAACGCTCGTTGACGGGCGTCGAGGGCGTCGGAGATGCCGTCGCTGTATAACGCCACGCACTCTCCTGGGCCGAGCATACGAGTAGTCACCCGGTACTCCGCGTCATCGGCCAGTCCCAGCGGAAATCCGCGAACCACGTCGTCGGCCGGTTCGTCCAGTGTGCCGTCGTGGCGGCGCAGAATGGGCGACATATGGCCGGCGCTGGCTACGGTAATTTGATGTTGGGAAGGTTCGATCGCGCAGAGGACGAGGGTCACGAAGCTGCCTACGCTGGCTACTTCACAAATCTCCCGGTTCATCGCCGCAAGCGCCAGACATAAGTCGTGGGCGCAGCCAAGCAGTGCGCTGCGGCAGACGGCCGAGAGCCGCGCCATCATCAGTGCCGCCGGGATGCCCTTGCCGGCTACATCGGCGAGAAGCACGACCTGCCGGCCGTCGGGAAGCCGCACGAAGTCGTAGTAGTCGCCGCCGACCGCGCCGGTCGCCTGGTAGTACGCCCAGAAGCCGTAGCCAGCCAGGGTCGGCACGACCCGCGGCAGGAAGGCACGCTGAATGGCACGCGCCAGGCCCAACTCCCGCTCCAACTGTGCCTGCTGCAGTAGTCGACGATGAAGCTGCGAATACTCCAGCGAGAGCGACACTTGCCGAGCCACGCACTTGAGAAGTTCGAGATCTTCCACATCAAAACGGGCCTCACGATCGATCGCGTCCAACTCGATTACGCCCAAGGGCTCGAGTTTCTGGGATAGCAGCGGCACGCAGATGATCGAGCGAACACCGGATGACAGGATGCTATCGGTCATCGGCACCGGCTGCTCGCGCAAAAGATCGTTGCTGAGGATCGCGCGACGTGCCCTCATCGCTTCTCGAGCCAGGGTGGCGCTGTACTTGAACCGACGCTGCCCACCGTGTCGATCGCGCTCGACCTGCGCCACCAGCCTTTCGCCATCGGCCAAGAGCGCAAAGGCGTGATCGGCCTGAGGGAAGATCTCGAGCAAACTGTCAATCGTGCTCGTCAGCAGCGCCTGCGTGTCGAGGGTCTGTCCCAAGGCTTCCGATATCCGCAGCATCACGCGCAACTTGTCGGCGGCAGCGATGTGTCCTATTGCGTCGGCGTTGGGCCTTGCATCCACGCTGCTGGAAATGCTCGACATGTCGATGGGGTCGTCATCTTCGGCGGCGGCGCGGTCGCAGCGGAACTCCAACAGCCAGTCACAGATCTTGATCTGATCTCCGTCTGCCAAAGTCACGGGCTCACGATTCTGAACTTCCTGGCCGTTCACACGCGTCGCGTTCCGGCCGGCGGCCTCCAGCCAATAGCGATCGTCCCGAAAGAAGACTCTTGCCTGTCTGCGGCTGACCGCGGGATCGTCAAGCACCACGCGACAGGTCTCGTCGCGGCCGATGAGGATGTCTGACTTGCCGAAATCGTAGCGGCGGCCGGCTTCGGAGCCGAACAAGAGTCGCAAAGTCGCCGACACGTTTCGCCTCTCCCGGGGATTACATCTCGGCCGCTGCTCAAAGAGAGGACAGGGCGGCAGCTTCGTCAGCGCGGATATTGAACACTTTGTCGAGGCTCAGGACCTTCAGCACATCCATGTTACAAGCGTTGAGATTAGTCAACGTCAGGGTCCCCTTGGCTGCGATCACTTTCTTGCGAAGCCTCAAGAGTTCCCCGTACATTGTCGTCGACATGAACTCCACATTGCAGAAGTTCAAGATCAGGTGCGTCCGCCCCTCGTCGACAAGTCGCTGCAACTCCTCGCTCACCTGGTGGATCTGTCCGCGGGGATCACGAAGGGCGTCATCGCCCATGCCAACCCAGAGGTCGCTCAGGGACGAATCGACAAAGTGAACCACGGTTACCGGGATCTCCGAAATCGTCAATCTTCGATAGTCGGCCATCGCGATCTGCTCCAAGAACTGATAGATCTTCAGTCGCACCGCCAGAACGTAACCATAATGATAGCCCAACCTCAGGGCGGGGCAAGGGCAACGATTGTCCACACCAACTGAGGCGGCTCGCGTCACCGTTTCGGTCTTATTTCCTTGCTGCTACTTCCCCCTATTTTACAAACCCCAATTCCATAGTATTATAGAGGCACTTTCACTGCCGGCGGTGCCGAGAAGTGGTGCAGAGACGCGGCACCGGTTTCTCAAGAATCCTGGCGTCGAAGGACCTGATGAACCGGACGAAGAAGGCATCTCGTACAACGGCCGTCCTTTCCCGCAGGGTGCACGGGATTTCCAGGACGATCTTTACGCGATGATCCGTCGCAATCCGGCCACCTCCAAGTTGCCCGTGATCATGACGGCGATGAGCAACCCGGAAAACGCGCGCCAAACTCGGACTGCTCCGTTCGGCGGACTACGCCAACACGCACTGCTATGCCGATGGCGGCCCGCCGGGCTTTCGGTGGGACTGGTACATGGAACGGTGCCGTGTCATCTGCCAGCGTCCGGTTATCGCCACCGAGACTGGCTACCACAACTCCCCGAATCATACCGACGGCCTGCGGATGCCCGGCATTTCGGAGGCGTCCACCTGCAAATACTTCGTTCGCCTGTTGCCGGAATACTACCTCCGCGGCGTTGTCCGCACTTATCTCTACGAGCTGTTGGATCTGCGGAGAAAGCCGCTGGATGCCGAGAGCAACGTCGGCATTCTGCGGGCCGATGGCACGCCGAAGCCGGCGTATACGAGCGTGAAGAACCTCAACGCATTGTTGTCTGATCCGGGACCGCCGTTCAAGCCCGGTGCCTTGCGATGGACGGTCTCCGATCACGAGAAGTGCTGTACTTTCGGGACAACTTCTGCCATTCTAGCGAAACGTTTCGTATAATGCCAGCTTCTCCCAGAGTGATTTCCCATGACTAGCACGGTGGAAGAAATGACCGGCAAAGAACGAGTTCTTCGGGCCATCGAGATGCGCTGCCCCGTGGGAGAAAAAAGGTAGCATCCCTAGCATCCACCAAATTCAGGCAATCGAAAGGAAGGCAATTATGAGCGAAAGCAGGCACAAGGCATCGTTTGTTGCAACGGTGGTTCTGCTCGCGCTGCATGCGGTCTTCGGCCTGGCCATTCTCTGGCTGCTGCTTGTGCTGGTGCCGAAGTACGAAAAACTTTTCAAGGATTTCAATCCGCGGCTGCCCGATATGACGCTTGCGGTCATGGGGATCGCCAGGTTCTGGTACACCCTGCTGCCGGCCCTGGCGGTCGATTTCGCCGTCGTCGCCTGGTTGCATCGCGCGGGGCGGACCCGCTTGTTGACCACATGGGGCACCCTGGTGTGGCTGATTGAAATGCTGCTGATCGGGCTGATCATGCTGGCAATGTTTGTGCCGCTCAACGACCTGATAACGAACCTGTCGGGCGGCAAATGACCCGATTGTATGCCGGCCAGCAGCTTCGGCCGGTCATGGCTATTACTCGGCGCTGCCGCCACGATTCGGCGATGTTTCGGCAGGCTGATTGGCCACAGCCGGATCTTGCGGGTCGTCCACCACACCCATAATCCACCTCGGCATCATGGCGATTTTTTGGCGTCGTCACTTCGATGACGCTGCGGATGTCCGATTTCTTAGGTCCCGCCCCCCTTGCGAAGGAAAGCGTGTGTTCTGGCTGGCTATCCGGCCCCGTACCAATTACCATCAGGCGTTATTGAAGTTAGTGTTCGACGTTGTATTTCTCTCTTATCGCGCCTGCCATGACACCCGAATTTGCCTGCTCATCGCGTGCTTTTGCCTGCCTAGCGCTCCTATGGCCCTTTCTTTCCACTTCCGCTCTTGCCCAGGGCACGAAGGCCGATTATGCCCGGGCGACTGGGCTGCCGGAACTGGTCCGCGACAAAGTCTTCCGCGACCGCGTCGAACCGCATTGGTTCGATGACAACCGCCAGTTCTGGTACAAGGTCCGCACGGGATCGCAAAGCCATGAGTTCCTCGTTGTCGAGGCCGAGAAGGGCCGCCAACACCCGGCCTTCGATCACCAGAAGCTGGCCGCTGCACTGATCGCCAAGAAGATAACGGATGCTCCCGCCAATCGCCTGCCCATCGAGCAACTCCAATGCGATCCGGCCGGCCAGCAGGTTGATTTTGAGATCGTCGGCCGTTGGTGGCGGTTCGGGCTGACGACCGGCAAGCTCTCCGCTCTGCCCCGCCACGCCCACGACCTTGGCACGCTGCAAGGATTAACGCCCTTTGTCGGCGGTCCGCGGGCTACTCGTGAAACCGGCGCGTCAACGACAGTGACCTTCATCAACCGAACGTCCGGCACGGTGGAACTGTTTTGGCTCGACACGGAAGGCAAGCGGCAGTCCTATGGCCGTCTCCGCCCCGGCGGGGAATACGAGCAACACACCTACGCCGGACACGTCTGGCTGGTGGTCGATAATGCAGGAAAACCGCTGGGATTGAAAGTCGCCACCGAAAATGACTCGACTGTGGAGATCCGTCCGCCTGACGAGAAAGCCAAGCGGCTGGAGCCGAAAACCATTGATGACGCTGTCAATACCTTCCCCGCCGCGGGCAATCGGAACCGGCGTAGCCGCGAGTCCGGGGCCCGGCCGCAGGTCCAATCGCCCGATGGCCGCTGGGAGGCGTTTATCCGGGACGACAACGTCTGGATTCGCGGCGCAGGCAGCGAGGAGTTCGCCCTCAGCCATGGCGGCACGGCCGAAGACGGCTACGACGGGCAGCTCTTCTGGTCGCCCGATTCCCGCCGCCTGGTCGCTGTCCGCACGAAGCGCTGCGAGGAGCGGAAGGTCTATTTCATTGAGTCGTCGCCGCGCGACCAGTTGCAACCAAAGCTGCACTCCCACGTGTACGTCAAGCCCGGCGACCCGCTGCCGGTTCCTCGGCCACAGCTTTTCGATGTCATCGCGCGGAAACCGATCGCCGTCGATCACCGCTTGTTCGACACCCCCTGGAGCATCGAAGATTACCGCTGGGCAGCCGATTCGAGCCGTTTCACTTTCGTCTACAACCAGCGGGGCCACCAGGCCCTGCGTTTACTGGCCATCGATGCCCGCACAGGCGACGTCAAGCCGATCGTCGACGAGCGCAGCCCGACATTCATCGACTACTCGGGCAAGTACTACCTCAATTATCTCGACGGCTCGGGCGAGTTGACCTGGATGTCGGAGCGCGACGGCTGGAACCACCTGTATCTCTACGACGGCAAGACCGGGCGGGTGAAGAACCAGGTCACCAAGGGCCTGTGGGTCGTCCGCGGCGTCGATCGCGTGGACGCGGCCAAGCGGCAGGTCTGGTTCCGCGCCGGCGGCATCCATCCCGGCCAGGATCCCTACTACCTCCATTATTGCCGTGTCAACTTCGACGGATCGGGGCTGACCGTGCTGACCGCCGGCGACGGCACGCACAAGATTGACTTCTCGCCCGACGGCCGCTATCTGATCGACAGTTACTCGCGGGTCGATTTGCCGCCGGTGACGGAGCTCCGCCGCGCGGACGACGGCAAGCTCGTCTGCGAACTCCAGCGGGCCGATTGGACTGCCTTGTTGCGGACCGGCTGGCAGCCGCCCGAGCGTTTCGTGGCAAAGGGCCGCGACGGCACGACCGATATCTACGGCGTGATCTTTCGCCCCACGAACTTCGATGCGGCGAAGAAGTACCCGGTGATCGAGGAGATCTACGCCGGACCGCAGGACTCGTTCGTGCCCAAGCAGTTTGACGCTTTCCACAGACCGCAGGCGCTGGCTGAGTTGGGATTCATCGTCGTGCAGATCGACGGCATGGGAACGTCGAACCGCTCCAAGAAGTTCCACGACGTCTGCTGGAAGAACCTGTCTGACGCCGGCTTGCCCGACCGCATTTTGTGGATCCGCGCGGCGGCCGCCAAGTATCCGTATATCGATCTTGGCCGCGTGGGCATTTACGGCGGTTCAGCCGGCGGGCAAAGTGCGGCAGCCGCGGTGATGACCCACGGCGATTTCTATAAGGCGGCCGTGGCCGATTGTGGCTGCCACGACAACCGCATGGACAAGATCTGGTGGAACGAGCAGTGGATGGGCTGGCCGGTCGGACCCGAGTATGCGGCCAATTCCAACGTGACCTTGGCTCGCGGCCTGAAGGGCAAGTTGCTCCTGATCGTGGGTGAAATGGATACGAACGTCGACCCGGCTTCCACGATGCAGGTAGTCGACGCCTTGATCCGGGCCGACAAGGATTTCGAGCTACTGGTGGTGCCCGGCTCCAACCATGGCGCGGCGGAATCGCCCTACGGCCGCCGCCGCCGGGTCGATTTCTTCGTCCGCAACCTGCTGGGCGTGGAGCCACGGCGGTCGTAGAACGACGTTGCGCAAGCTTTGACATTCGCCGCCTCGACAAGCGAGGCGGGGTCTGTGCGATTTACCAAATGGCGCTGCCAAACTATTTACGCCAGCAACTCCTTGACGACGATCGACTTCTCCACGCCAGTCAGTCGCTGGTCGAGCCCCTGATAACGATAAGATAAGCGCTCGTGGTCGAAGCCCAAGAGATGCAGGACGGTGGCGTGGAAATCGTGGACCTTCACGGGGTCCTTGACGATGTTGTAGGAGAAGTCGTCGGTCTCGCCGTAGATCATGCCGGGCTTGGCCCCGCCGCCGGCCATCCACATCGTGAAGCAGCGGGGGTGGTGGTCGCGGCCGTAGTTCTGGTGCGACAACCCCCCCTGCGAGTAGATGGTGCGGCCGAACTCACCACCCCAGACGACGAGTGTCTCCTTCAACAGGCCCCGGCTCTTGAGGTCGTGGATCAGGGCGTAACAGGCCTGGTCGACGTCGCGGCACTGGCTGGGCAGGCGGCCCGCCACATTGCCGTGGGAATCCCAGTTGTTGTGATAGATCTGCACGAAGCGGACGCCCCGCTCTACCATCCGCCGCGCTTGCAAAGCCGCGTTGGCGAAGGTGCCCGGGTTGCGGGCCTCGCCGCCATAGAGATCGAAGGTCGATTTGGGCTCTTTGCCCAGATCGGCCAGCTCCGGCACGCTGTCCTGCATCCGCAGGGCTAACTCGTACTGCTTGGTCCGCGTGCGGATCTCCGGATCGCCGCAGAGATCGAAGTTCATCTCGTTCAGCGCGCGGATGCCCTCCAGGGTCGTGTGGCGGACGTCGCTCGACACGCCCGACGGGTTGCGGATGAAGAGAATCGGATCGCCGCTGGTACGGAACGACACGCCCGCGTGTTCGCCCGGCAGATAGCCGCTTGACCAGAGCCGGGCGGAAATTGCCTGGAGTTGCTCCATGTTGGTTGGCTTGGCCACCATCACAACAAAGGCCGGCAGGTTCTGGTTGAGCGAGCCCAGCCCGTAAGAAACCCACGCTCCCAGGCAGGGCCGGCCGGCGATCTGGTTGCCCGTCTGGGCGAAGGTGATGGCCGGCTCGTGGTTGATGGCGTCGGTGTTCATGGTGCGGATGAAGCACATTTCGTCGACCATCTTGGCCGTCCAGGGGAGCAGCTCGCTGACCCACATGCCGCACTGTCCGTGCTGGGCAAACTTGTACTTCGACGGTGCAATGGGGAAGCGCGACTGGCCGCTGGTCATGGTCGTCAGCCGCTGGCCCTGGCGAACGGATTCGGGCAGGTCCTTGTCGTACATGGCGTCCATTTTCGGCTTAAAATCGTAGAGGTCCATCTGCGACGGGCCGCCGACCATGTGCAAGTAGATGACGTGCCGGGCCTTGCCGGGGAAGTGGGGGCCGGGCGGCGGCGGAGCGACGGCCGCCTCGGCCGCCGAGAGCACACCCGCGCCGCCGACGATCGAGGCAGCCGCTGCGCCGCCCAACGTGCGGACGGCCCGATCGAGGAACTCGCGGCGAGAGGGATTCGCACTGTCCATAATTCTGCTCCAAACGTGGGGGAATAGTTCCAACCGCAAAGCACACCAACGGCAAGAGAGAACAACGGGATCTATTCCGCCATTCGTGCGATTCGTGGTTCTTGGTTGCAAGCCTTCTTAGTGGAATTTGTTTCGGATTTGGAATTCACTTGTTCAGGACTTCATCCAAATTCATCAACTCGTTGGTAACCATGGTCCAGGCTGCCAGGGTGGACGAATCGAGCTTCGGATCGACGGGCGAGCGGCCGACCTTCAAGAGGTTCTCGGCTCCGGCACGATCCGCTTGGTAATGCTTGAGCAGGCCGTCGAGACTGCCCCGCACGACTTGCATCTCCTGTGGCCGCAAGGGCCGTGCCAGCAACCGCCTCGCCGCGAACTCCAGCCGGCTCTCAGTCTTGTCGCCGCCCTGCTTGAGCGTCGTCTCCGCCAAATGCCGCGCCGCTTCCACGAACTGCGGGTCGTTGAGCGTGACCAGGGCCTGGAGCGGCGTGTTCGTCCGCTCGCGGCGGACCGTGCACGATTCGCGCGACGGGGCGTTGAATATATCCATTGAGGCCGGCGGCGCCGCCCGCTTCCAGAGCGTATACATGCTCCGCCGATACAGACCATCGCCGCTGTCGGCCGTGTAGTACCTGGTGTTGCTCTCCGGCATGGCCACGGCCTCCCAGACGCCGGGCGGCTGGTAGGGACGCACGCTGGGTCCGCCGATGGTTGACACCAACAGGCCGCTAGCTGCCAGGGCATAGTCGCGGACCATCTCGGCGTCCATGCGGAACCGCGGCCCCCGCGAGATCAGGCGATTCTCCGGATCGCGCTCGAGCTTTTCCGGCGTGACCGCGGCCGACTGCCGGTAGGCCGCCGAGGTGACCATAAGGCGGAAGAGCCGCTTCACATCCCAGCCCGACTCGCGGAAATCGACCGCCAGCCAATCGAGCAACGCTTGGTTGACTGGCGTTTCTCCGTTGACGCCGAAATCCTCGCTCGTCTTCACCAGGCCCGTGCCGAAGACCTCTTGCCAGAAGCGGTTGACCGTAACTCGGGCAGTGAGCGGATGCTCCGGCCGCACCAGCCAGCGGGCCAGGCCGAGCCGGTTCCGCGGCAGGTTCGCAGGCAAAGGCGGAAGCGCCGTCGGCGTGGCCGGCCCGACTTCCTCGCGGCGCTTGTCGTAATCGCCGCGGAAGAGCACGTAGGCCTTGGGCGTTTCGGGCCGTTCCTGCATGATGTGAGCCACCGTGCCGCGGGCGCGGATCGCTGCTTGCTCATTCTCGATTTCCACCAGCCTCGCAGCGAGATCCTGATAGGGCTTGTCTTCACGGCGGAGCCAGAAATCCAACAACTCATCGCTCTCTGCCTTGCTCCGTCGCGCCGCCGGCTTCTTCAAGATCGCCGCCAATCGTGCGGTAGCGCCCAGTTGCTCCACTTCGCCGGCTGACAACTGGCGGCCATAAATCCGCAGGTCTTGCAACGCCACTCCGTTAATGGGACTGCTCTTGTGCCGCTGGGCGATCGTCAGCGGCACCTTCGTCCGCATTGTGTCTCGCAGGCTGTCGCTGAGTACGTCCACCGGCTGCGACTTGCCGTCGATATAGATTTTCGTCCCGGCTGCGCGGCGGGAACCGTCATAGGTGACCATCACGTGATGCCAGCGGCCCGGCTGGATCCCGTTTTTTGAGACGACCTTGATCGCGTTGTCGGGCCAGTGATGGATCAGATGGGCCCCGGGGCGGTCGTTTTCCAGCCACATGTCCCAACCACGGAAGGCATCGCCTTCGTCCATGCGGGCCAAGACCGCCCCACCGCCGACGTTGCCCGGCAGTTTGACCCAGGCGCCATAGGAAAACGCCTGCCCGCTGTCGAGGTCGCCCGCCTCGGTGATTTCCAAGGGAGAGGTGCCGCGGGCCGTGAGGGCCTTGGCGGCTATCTCACCGGCGCCCAGGCGTCGTCGGACGCCAGGGCCAAGGTGCGGGGCCGCGCGTCGACCGTCACTGCCACGCTGCGTCCCTGGCCCTCGCTCAAGGGGGCATAAAACTTCAGTCCGTCGCTGGGCACGCGAGCGGAAAGCGCTTGCGAAGCCGAGCCCGCCGCCCATTTCTCGAAATCAGCCTGGGCGACACGCTTGCGGTCGTCGAGGCGTTTCCTGGCGTCGGCAATTTCGCCCTCGATCGTCTTCCACCGCTTGCGGTCTGCCGGCGTGCCGGCAACGAAAATCACCGGCGGCGTGTCCTTGACGTTACCGTCCATGGCCGCTTGCGTGGTGTTATTGAAGAATGCCGAAAGGCTGTAAAACTCCTTCTGCGGCAAGGGGTCGAACTTGTGGTCGTGGCAGACCGCGCAGCCGGCGGTCAGCCCCATCCAGACCCGAGAGGTAGTCTCGGTTCGATCGCGGGCGTAAAGCACGCGGTACTCTTCGTCGATCGCGCCGCCTTCGTTGGTCGTGATGTTGCAGCGGTTAAAGCCCGTGGCGATCCGCTGCTCGTCGGACGGTTGCGGCAAGAGGTCGCCGGCCAACTGTTCGACCGTGAAGCGATCGAAGGGCATGTCCTGGTTAAAGGCGTCGATGACCCAATCGCGATAGGACCAGATCTCGCGGTAGTTATCGAAGTGGATGCCGTTGGTGTCGGCGTAGCGGGCGGCGTCGAGCCAGTAGCGGGCGCGGTGCTCGCCCCAGCGCGGCGACGCCATCCACTGCTCCACTAGCTTTTCGTAGGCCTGCGGCGACGAGTCGTTGACAAACGCCTCCACCGCCTCCGGCGCCGGCGGCAGCCCCGTAAGATCGAGGCTCAGGCGGCGGGCCAGCGCGGCGGTCAGCCTCGGGCGCGGGCCGCAATCCGCGCTGTTCCAATGCCGCCAGCACAAACCGATCGATCGGGTTGCGGACCCAGTCCGCTTGCTTCACGGCAGGCAAGGCGGGACGCACGGGTGCGATGAAGGACCAGAGCGGCTCGTATTCAGCCCCGGCGGCGACCCAGGTCCGCAACGTTTCCTGCTGGGCCGCTGTCAGTTGCTTGTGGGTCGAAGGCGGTGGCATCCGCTCGTCGTCGTCGCTGGAAGTTATGCGATGGATCAATTCGCTGTCAGCGGGCTTGCCGGGGGCGATGGCCCCGGCCTTGACGGCAGCCGCTCGCTGATCGAGCCGCAAGTCGGCCTTGCGGGCGGCGCTATCGGGTCCGTGGCAGGCGAAGCAGTTTGCCGCCAGGATAGGGCGGATGTCGCGATTGAACGCCGGTTTCTCAGCCGCAGCAGCCAGCCAGGGCGGGAAGGCCGCCGCCATCGCGGCGATCGCCAGCGGCGTGAAGAAAGGCAAAGCAATGGGGAAGGCGGGTTTGCGCACTGCTGGACGACCTCGCTATTGCAGGGGGACTGCGGGGAGAGAGAAAAACGCCGTGGCGTGCGAATCATCTCCCATTTTAACAGGATTTTCTGTCATGACAAGCGGCACGCGGGAATTCGGACTTACGTCGGGGACCTGATCCCCAAGACCTCCAACCCCCGCTTCCGATCTACCATCCGCCTGCTTATAATTGCGGCAACATTTTTTCAGCAACCCCTTTCAACAAGGAGAATGCCATGCCCGACATCACGCTTGCCCAAGCCAAGACCGTTCTGGACGCCGCCTATGCCAAGGCCCAGGTTTTGGGGGTGAAGATGAACATTGCCGTCGTCGACACGGGAACCCATTTGAAAGGCTTCCTGCGCATGGACGGGGCCTGGCTTGGTTCAGCCGATATTTCCATCCGCAAGGCCCGCACCGCCCGGCTTTTCGACATGCCCACCGGCGAAATCGGTAAATTGTCGCAGCCTGGCGGTTCGCTTTACGCCATCGAACACTCCAATGGCGGGCTGATCACCTTCCCCGGCGGCGTGCCGTTGGTGAACGCGGCGGGCGAGATCATCGGGGCCATCGGCGTTTCCGGCGACACGGTGGAAAACGATCACGCCGTGGCATCGGCCGGCGCCGCGGCCGTAAAATAAGGCGCGAACGGCCGTACCCGGCACACGCTGTGTGCCGGGTACGGCATTACTCTGCCTCAAAGCGGTTCCGCAGCACGCCGATCCGCTCGATCTCGACTTCCGTCACGTCGCCCGGCTTGAGGTAAACCGGCGGCTGCCGTCCCATGCCCACTCCGCCGGGCGTGCCCGTGTATATCAGGTCGCCCGGCTTCAGGGTGCAGAAGCCAGAGATGTAGCTCACCAGTTCTTCAGCCGGGAAAATCAACTCGACCGTATTGGAGTCCTGCATCACTTGCCCGTTGAGGCGCAGCCGGACGCCCAAATGCCCCGGCTCGGGGATTTCATCCCCCGTGACCATCCAGGGTCCGCAGGGGGCGAAGGTGTCGAAGCTCTTGCCTGAAAGCCATTGCCCGCCCGGCTTGTTCTTCTGCCAATCGCGGGCCGAGACGTCGTTGCCGCAGGTATAGGCGGCGATGTGGCCGCGGGCCTCGCTCCGGGGGATGTGGCGGCCGCCGCGGCCGATCACCAGCACCAACTCGGCCTCGTAATCGACCTGCGTGCTCAACCGCGGCAAGCGGACGGTGCCCTCGTGCGGTAACAAGGCCGTGGGAAACTTGTTGAAGACCACGGGGCAGGAAGGCACCGTGGCCTTGGTCTCGCGGGCGTGGTCCGCGTAGTTCAAGCCGATGCAAATGATCTTCTCTGGGCTGGGAATCGGGGGCAGGCGGGTAACCGGACCGGCCACGGGGCTGCCGGCAACGATTGCCCGTTCTGCGCAGGCCGATGGCCTCGGGCCCTTGGGCAAGCAGGATCTTGGCGCAACTGGGCAGGTTCAGATCGGCGTCTTGAATATCGATGATGTCGTTGCCGCGGAGGGCCGCCACCCGCGGTCCGCGATCGAGTTGATAGCTGATTAGTTTCACAATCGGGTACCTTGTCCGCCGTTGCCGCCGGCTCGCTTTACGCGGAGCCACGGTGAGCCTGTAATGTACCCAATAGTATTGCTTCCTCCTCCTGTTGAACAGTCCCTCCCGAAGTGGGGTCATCAACCGCCTAAACAAGTAGACCCCAACATCGCCACGACGAGGACGGACAAGATCGGAATGTCCCTATGCTTTTGCCGCGTTGCTCCCGTTCAGGGCCTTTTACAAGTTGTTAAGTTTAAAACTTCCTTTTCTCACCGAATTGCTGTATGCTGATCTTGGAGGGCCGGTGGACGGGGCGGAGAGAGGCAAGGCTCCTCGCGCACAAACCACGCGCACGCGTGGAGGGAGGATTCCCATGTGCAGAGATCGGAATCTTGGGAAGGGTCGCCGTGTTTTTTCGTTCAAGCCGTATCCATCCGATCGACCAACCCGCAGGCCGACGGGCTTCACGCTCGTCGAATTGCTGGTCGTGATCGCGATCATCGGCATTCTTCTCGGCCTGCTTCTGCCGGCCATAAACGCCGCCCGAGAAGCCGCACATCGGGCGGCATGCATGAACAACATGCGGCAGGTTGTCTTGGCCGTCACCGAGTTTGAAGCGGGACTACGGCAATATCCGACGAACTGGGGGCTGGTGACGACGGTCGGCATTCCGACCACCGGCACGAACTCCACCGCCAACGGCGTCAGTTGGTTCACGGCGATCTTGCCCAACATGGACCAGGCCCCTCTCTACAGCCAGACGAGCCTCTCCCAGTCCGGGCTGGCATCGACCGTCGGGTTGAACCCGTTCTACAATCTTGGGTATACGAACTCGAGCTACGGGATCAACAACCCCATGGTCCTGGCGACGCCGATCGGCACGCTCAGATGCCCGTCGGACGGGCGCGGCAACATCGGCAACCAAATGCTCGCCTCGCCCGGCAATAGTGCAACGGCGCTGACCTATGCCCTGACCAACTACAAGGCCTGCGCCGGCAGCAACTGGGTTGGATACTCCAGTTCGCTGTATAACGTCAGCATCGCGACGAGTTCGGGAAGCATCGGCCGTAATGCCGGCAGCATGGACGGAATCGACCACGGCAACGGCGTCATTTGCCGCGGCGGAGCGACGACCGCCGGCGGGGCCCCCTGCCTCACGGCCAACATGGACATTCGCGACGGCCTTAGCCGGACGATCTTCCTCGGCGAGTGCGTGCCCGAGTATTGCGATTGGTCGCTCTGGTACTGGTTCGACGGTTCCACGGCGACCTGCGGTATTCCCTTGAACTACGGTTCCAGCACGACTCTGACCGCCCTTGCCGGCACCTGGCAGTTTAGCATGGGCTTCCGCAGTCGGCATCCGGGCGGGGCGAACTTCATCGCCTGCGACTGCGCCGGCCATTATCTTTCCGACACAATCGACTTCAGCGTTTACAAGGCGCTGGCAACCATCGACGGCAACGAGATCGCCGATTGGCAGTGACGGACGCCGCAGTGGAGCGCACCGTGTAGTACCCTGGCACGGAAGTACGACAGGCTTTCTAGCCTGATCGTGGGGGCGTCAGGCTGAAAAGCGCTGAAAAGCCTGACGCACGTGGGCTTATTTCGCGCCGGAGTAAAGCAACGCTTCGTTATGCGTTGACTTTTCGCATAGTTTTTTGACCCGGCCCCGCCTGTGACCTAATCTTTCAATAGACCCATTCACCCTGCCCGTTCGAGGCGGTATCGCGCGGTATTGCACGCCGCGACCGCCGGTTTGCGCAAACCCGGCTTTGAAGAAGCGATCGTTCATGACCAGTCCACCCAGTGCCGGCAATCCGATCCCGATTGAAACTCCCGACGTTGCCGGCGCGACCTCCGAGCACTGGATGACTGCACTGGGGTCGCTGCTGCAGGAACTCGAAGGCGGTGCTCTCGGCGGACCGTCGTTAGCGGTGGCCCCCGAGGAATCGTCCGACGACCAACTAGCCAAGCGGCGGCTGGGGATCGCCGGCAGCCTGTTCACCGCGTTGCAGTGCAAGCATGCCGCCACTGCCAGCCACTCAATGCGGGTGGCCCTGACCTGCTCGGCTTGGGCCACGCGGCTGGATTTCGATGCACGGCAACGCGAGGAACTGGAGATTGTCGCCCTGTTGCACGACGTCGGCATCGTCGGCACGCCTGACCACGTCCTCCTCAAGCCGACGCGGCTGGACAGCGACGAAGCGGCCATCATGGGCCGAGCCCGATTGATGAGCGCGGAGATCCTCCGCCGCAGTTGCACGTCCAGCGAGATCCTGCAGATAGTGGAGAACATCTCCACATGGTACGACGGCAGTCGCGGCGCGCACGCCAGCACGGGGCTCAACGGCGAGCAGATTCCGCTGGCCGCGCGGATGATCGCCGTGGCCGAGGCCTTCGACGCCATGACCACCGACCGCGTGTACCGCCCCGCCTTCTCGCAAGAGCGGGCGATGGCCGAGTTGTTCCGCTGCGCCGGCAGCCAGTTCGACCCGATTCTCGTGCGGCAGTTCACGGAAATGCTCGAAGGCGATCGAGGTCAACTCCGCAAGGACGTGGCTACGCGGTGGCTGCTCTCGCTCGATCCACAGACGGCCAACGCCTACTGGAACTTCACGGCCGTTGCGCTTCCGCCGACCGTTGCCGGCAGCCAGGGCGAGGCCTCGATCTTCGAAGCCAAGCTCCTCGACAACATGTACGACGCCGTGATCTTCGTCAACTCTCGGGGCCGCATCGTGGTCTGGAACCATGGTGCCGAACGGCTGACGGGCATTCCCGGCGCGAGCATCCGCCAGCAGCGCTGGCAGCCGGATATCCTCAAGCTTTGCGACGAGAAGGACCACGCCATCAGCGAAAACGATTGCCCGGTGGCCGCGGCCATCAACTCCGGTGTGCAATCCCTGCGACGGCTCACGGTTTGGGGCCGCAACGGCCGTTGCGTGGCGGTCGACACCCACGTCATCCCGGTGATCGGCGGCGATGGAAACACGCAGGGGGCGATCCTTCTGCTGCACGACGCCTCGTCGGAGATCTCACTGGAGCAACGTTGCCAGAGCCTGGCCGACAAGGCCAGCCGCGACCCCTTGACGCAGGTGGCAAATCGCGCCGAGTTCGATCGCGTTCATCCCATGTTCATTAACGCCCATCATCAGCAGCAGGTCCCCTGCGCGTTGTTAATGTGCGACCTCGACCGCTTCAAGCGGGTCAACGACACCTACGGCCACCAGGCCGGCGACGAGGCGATCAAGAGCCTGGCCTCGCTGCTCAAGGGCGCCTGCCATCCGGGCGACCTGGTAGCCCGCTACGGCGGCGAGGAATTCGTCGTGCTCCTGGCCGATTGCGATAACACCACCGCCAGCCGCCGCGCCGACCAGATCCGCGTTGCCCTGTCTCAGGTCGCGCAGCCGGCGATGAACGGTCAGTCGATCACCGTCAGCTTCGGCGTCACCGAGATCCAACCCGGCGATACGCCGGAAACCATGCTTCGCCGCGCCGACCGGGCGTTGCTGATGGCCAAGGAAAACGGCCGCAATCAGGTCGTGCAATTGGGCAGCGGATTGGATGCGACGACGGAGAAGCGGGCCCAGGACACCGCGGCCGCCAAGAATGACGGCGTGGTCATCCAGCAGACGCTCATCACGCCCGTCCCCACGAAAATGGCGATCGAGAAACTGCGGGGCTTTGTGGCCGATCACGGGGCGCGGATCGTGAAGATCGACGGCAACCAGATCCAGTTGGATATTGCCGAGAATTCCGAGGGCCAGCAGCGGCGACTTACGGATCGCCCCGTCACCTTTCATCTCGACCTGCGGTTCGAAGAGCAGCGGGTACGGCGGGAACGTGGCGACGGCGATGTCCGCAGCGCCGGAGTGCTGCAGACACGTATTTTCCTTACGATTACACCGCGGAAGTGCCGCAACCGCCGCCGCGCGGATGTTGCCGAGAAGGCCCAACAAGTATTGGTCAGCCTCCGTTCGTATCTGATGGCGAACTCGGAGGACCAGGAGGGCGCGCCGCCGCACAACACGCTGGTGAAGATGAAGCACGTGCTGATGCCCTGGCTGAGCAAGAAGAAATAGCAGTCGCTCTTGACCCCAAAGTCGCTTTTCCGCTACCCTCCCTTCTGAAAAACCATCCTTCTGGTAGCGGAAAGGAGTCGCATCATGGGGCCCCGCGTGCGATGGTGGCTGGAATGGGAATTCTGGGCAATCTTGCTCCTCACGGGGCTGATCTTTGGGACTCGCCTGGGCGAGGTACCGCCTAGCGGCGAAGAGCCGCGGCGCGGGCAGGTCGCACGGGAAATGCTCGCCAGCGGCGATTTCATCGTACCGCGCCAGCAGGGTCTGCCGTTCCTCAGCCGTCCACCCGTGCAAAATTGGGCCATCGCCCTCGTCTCGCTGGTGCGGGGCAAGACCGATCCCGTGGCGATTCGCCTTCCCAGCGTCCTGGCCGTGCTGCTTACCGTGATCCTGATCTACGTCTGCAGCCGCCGGTTTCTCACACGGCTAGGCGCTGTGTGCGCCGCTGCCGCTTATCCCACCATGGGACTGGTGCTGCAGTTTGGCTGGCTGGGTGAGACCGAGGCAATCTACACCCTGGTTGTCGCCGGATCGCTTCTGCTTTGGCGGCAGGCCGACGCCGCGCGGCGGCCGCTGGCGGCATGGTGCGGCGGCTATGGCCTGGCCGCCCTGGGCATGCTCACCAAGGGTCCCCAGGCACCTGTCTACTTCCTCGGCGGTGTAGCGGTTTTTCTTCTGCTCATGCGCCGTTGGCGCGACCTGGTGCGTTGGCAGCATTTCGCAGGAGTGACAGTTTTCCTGGCCATCTGGCTAGCCTGGGAGATCCCCTTTTATCTCCGCGTAGGGTCGGACGACGCCTGGACAATGCTCAGCGGCGATATCGGCATGCGATTCCAGGACCGCAGTTGGATGCGGACCTTGGCACACCTGGTCGAGTTTCCGCTCAGCGTGGCGGCTTGCTTGCTGCCTTGGGGCGTACTGCTGGTGGCCTGGTTGCGGCGGGATTTCCGCCGCGGCGCCGCCTTTGCCCGCGAGGAGGTCTGTTTTCTGGCCTCCGCCATTGGGGTGGCCGTGCTGAGTTGCTATGCGGTGCCTGGGGCCCGGAACCGTTATTTGGCTCCCATGCTGCCCTTGACCGCGATGCTCATCGGCCTGGCGGCGCAGCAATGCTGCGCGGGCGGGGCCAGCGAATGGCTCGTGCGTCTGCGGCGACATTTCTTCATTGGCACGGGCCTGATGGCCGCTGGGCTCGGACTTTGGATCGTCGGCGCGACGGTGCTGCAGCTCGGGCCATTACGCGGTCAGCAGCCGGTTCTCTTCACTGCGTTATTTGCCATGGCCGCAGCAGCAGCCACTGCGATATCCTTCTGGGCAGCCGCTCGTCCCGAGCCGTGGCGGCAGAGCCTGGGCAGCTTGACCATTGCCGGGCTGCTGGGACTGACCTACGCCGGTGCAATCGTCAACATCTTCGTCGCCACCTGGCATCCCATTGCCGATGAGACGGCCGTTCTAAGGGCCCTTGTACCCGACGACGTGCAGTTAGTCAGCATAGGTCCTGTGGACGACGTGTTCATCTATTATTATGCCAAGCCGATCAAGCGGATTGCGGCCAGCGAGGGTCTGGGCCACGGGGAGCGGGATTGGACCTATTTCTGCATGGGCTGTGGCTCGCATTTGCCGGAATTTGACCTGCCCTACGAGAAGCTCGGTGTGGTTTCCGTGGAGTCGGCCTACAACGAACATCCGCACGACGTAGTAATCGTCGGCCGGCGGTTGCCGGAAACGACTGCCGCAGCGCAAACCGGCCGGCGGTAAGATTCAAGAAGCAACCTGCCCGGGATTGCTCCCGGGCAGGTCTTTGAGGATTATCTCACTAGCGAACTGCGTCGGGCTCAGGCCGACTCATCGCTGCTGGTGGTCTTCTTGACCGGGGCGGGCGGCAAGGGCGCCGGGGTGGTGGCCTTGGGGGCAACCGCCGGAGCAGCCGGGGCAGTCGCGGGAGCAGCCGGGGCCGCACCACCGCAACCACATCCGCAACCTTCAACCGCACAACCGGTGGTGCAAGAGCTGCAAGCGATGCAGGTCCGGCACTTCACGCAGAAGATGGAGTTGACCAGGTCGGCCAAAGGATGACGGCAGCAACGGCTCTCGCAGCCGCAACCACAAGCCTTCTCGCAGCAAGCCGGCTTCTCACAGCAGGCCGGGGCCGGGGCACAGCAGGCCGGGGCCGGTGCACAGCAGGCCGGGGCCGGTGCACAGCAAGCGGGCTTCTCGCAGCAGGCCGGAGCGCAGCAGCCGCAACGCTTCACAATGTGGCAGCAGCGACGTTCGCAGCAAGCCTTCTCGCAGCAGGCCGGCTTCTCGCAGCAGGCCGGAGCCGGTGCACAGCAAGCGGGCTTGGCACAGCAGGCGGGTTCCGGAGCGCAGCAGCCCTTGACTGGGCCGCAGGCCTCGCAAGCACAGCAGTGCCTGCAAGCACACAGGTCTTTCAGACCGCAGAAAAGGTCGTGCACCGGCGTGATCCGCTGGCAGCAGACTTTCTCGCAGCCGCAGGCCTTCTCGCAGCAGGCAGGGGCCGGAGCGCAGCAAGCAGGGGCCGCACAGCAGTCACCACTAAACCCCCGGCTGCAGAGGGCGACGCTCAACAGCAGCGTTCCAAACAAAATCTTGGTTCTCATTGAGCAACAACTCCTTTACAATGAACTGACGGTGCTTCTACACCCGGCCGCGGCCATTAAACGCGGAATGTCCGTGTTGGGGAGCAATCCGTCGCGCTAGCGCGGGTTCTCCCATGGGTCAGAACCGACTGAAGCGTGTTTGCCGGTCGCTGTCCGGATGTTTAGGCGGGTAAGCCCCCTCAGTTCGCACGGTTACGTGCGCCAAAAACCGCCGAACCATTCCGTGGTCCGAAACGTGCCCGATACGGTCTTTAGCGCGCCCTCGCAGCGTGCCACCGCGGCACGCGCAATTCGCTAAGGGTCACTAACCGTATCGGCACCGTTGGCAAAGCCCCTTGAACGGACGGAAACTATTTTCAGCAAAAGGTTTACTGCTCTTGTTACGCAGAGATTTCCTGGTGCGAAAGGCAGTCAAAGTTTAACGGTTGTACCGTCAAATTGCCAGCTTCCGTCCATGGCAATCTCTCGCTAACCGGCAAAGTCTTCCGCCCTTGACAGTCGCAAGTCCTGCCCGCCAACAAAAACTAAAGCCTTCGCCGCAGGCTGGAAACCGCCGCTTTTACTTGGGGTGCCTGAAATAACCCGGTACGCAGGCAAGATGCCTACGCTACCAGGCCCAGTATTTTTAGGCATCCTTACTCTCTGATGAACTTCACCGTTTGCACGTTCACCGCCTTCCAGGCTTCGGGGTCGCGGGGACGAAGCTTAACCTCCTGCAGGCCCGCCTTGGCGATCTCGACGGTGTCGAAACTCACGTCGGCGTAACGATCCCATTCGCCGGTCTGCGGGGCCTTGCCCGTTAACTGCTTACCGCCCAATTCCAGGGCAAGCTCGCTCTCGCCCCCCGCTGCGGCGCAGCGGGCAGTCACCCGGTAAACGCCGGGCTTCGTGAAATCGACCTTCCACGAGGCCCAGTCGGCAGCCCGGTCCCAAAAGCCAAGGTTCGAAACGCCGCCGCGCTGCTCGACCTTGATGCCGTCGCCGTGCAAATCGGCGTCGTCAGCCTTCAAAGTCACGTTGCCGCGACGGTCGGGCTTGATCGCGGGGGTCGGCAGCGTGAACGACACCGGCTTAAGCTCGGTGCCGATTATCTTCAGCCCCGTCGTGTACTTGGAAACCGGCTTCTCCGGCAGGGTGACCGTCAGGCCCTCGGCCGTCTGCTGCCAATCGACCTTGCCGTCGTAGCCCAGCAGGCTGACCGCGGTGATGTTGTTGATGTTCTCGCCGGCGGGCTTGGCCAACGAACGGACGACGAGCCGGCCGTCGTCCGGCCAGCCCAGGGCGATGGCGTAGAGCGCCGGACCTTTGGTCGTGAAGCGTATTTCGCGAGCATTGTACTTGAAGTCCTCGCCGAAGCTGCCGCCCTTGACCCGCACGGAGCTCTCGCCGTAGACCAGCCAGGGCCGGCTGCCGAAGATCGCCTCGCCGTGGACGGCGTTCCAATCGGCCAATTCCGCCAGCATTTGCTCGACCTCGGGGTCCAATGAACCGTCGGGACGCTGCACGACGTTCAACAACAGGTTGCCGTTTTTGCTCACGTTGTCGACGAGCATGTCGATGATCCAGCTCACGGGACGGAACTTCCAGTTGCGGTTGTAGAACCAGTCGCCGATCGAGGTGTCGGTCTGCCAGGGGTGGGGATCGATCTTGGGCATGATGCCGCGCTCCAGGTCCTCGATCCAGCGGCCTTCCGAGGTCTGCTTGCAGTTGTAAACCACCTGGTTCTGACCGCCGTGCAAGGCCGCGTTGGAGTTGTAGAGGTGGGCGATCATGCTCAGCCCCACCTTATTGCCAAAAGGCACGCCGCCGTCGCTGTAGAGCAGGTCGGGATGGTAATTATCGACGAGCTCCTTGATCTCGGCGTACCACTGCCGTTGCCAGCGGGGATTGTTACTGTACCAACCGGTGTCGCCGGGCTCGGCGGGGAAATGATAGAGGTCCTGGTATTCGGGATTGGCCCCATCGTAGGGGATGCCGGCCATGGGGCCCGTCTTGTCGGAGCCGTGGCTGGCCTGGAACCATGTGAAACTGGCACCGAGGTGCTCGGAGACGCCGAAATGCAGCCCGTACTTCTTGGCCGCTTTTTGCCAATCGCCCACCACGTCGCGCTTGGGACCCATGTTGACGGCGTTCCAACGGTGGAGCTTGGAGTTCCAGAGGAAAAAGTCGTCGTGGTGCGAGCCCATGCTGACGAAGTAGTGGGCGCCGGCCTTCTTGTAGAGTTGCATGAGGCGGTCAGGGTCCCATTTCTCGGCCTTCCACAAGGGGATGATGTCCTTGTAGCCAAACTTCGAGGGATGACCGTAATGTTCGAGGTGATACTTGTAATGGCCGCTGCCCTGCTCATAGATGCCGCGGGCGTACCAGTCGCCATCCATGGGCACGGCCTGCGGGCCCCAGTGGGCCCAGATGCCGAATTTGCCGTCGCGAAACCACTCGGGACATTGATACTGCTTGAGCGAGTCCATGCTTGGCTGGAACGGGCCAGAGGCTACGGGCAGGTCGGCCGCCGCTGGTTCGTCGGCCCTGGCGAACAGGCCGGTCGTCAACGCGAGAACGAAGGTGGAGAAGGGAAGAATATAGCGCACAGACGAGCTCCTTGAGGGGGTAGGAACGGTGGGAAAGCCGCTATTATATTCATAGTTGCGGTCGTGTGCAATTTGCCGAGAAGGGGGCTGGAACGCCAGAAAATTCTGCCGCATACAGAGAAAGAACGCATACTTGCATGATTGCCCTCGAAAACGCAGAATAGTACTATGCCCAATAAGTACGAATTACGCCGCCGCAGCCTAAAAGACGTCAAAAGCCGCGACAACCCATTCGCCTCGCCGCGCTACGGCGGCAAGGTGCGTCCCGTCGAATACGAATATGCGCCGCCGCCGACCGTGGGGCGACCGGTACTGACGGCGATGCTGGGCCTGGGGCTGTTCATGATGATCGTCCTCTTGTACGTACAAACGGTGCGGCACCAATTCACCGTCTGCGACGACAACGTCTACATCTACGAAAAGCCCCAGATCGTCAGCGGGCTGACTTGGGATCACGTCAAATGGGCCTTTGCCGATTCCCATGAGGGAAATTGGCATCCCCTGACGTGGGTGTCGCACATGCTCGACTGGCAGTTGTTCAGCGAGGGAAGCTGGGAGCCGGCGAACGAGCGCTATCGGACCAGTTGGCCGGGCGGACATCACCTTGTCGGCATGGTCATCCATGGCGCGAACGTCGTGCTGCTGTTCCTCGCCCTGCGGATAATGACCGGCACGCTCTGGCCGAGTTTCGTCGTGGCGGCCCTCTTTGGCATCCATCCTCTTAGGGTCGAATCGGTGGCCTGGGCCGCCGAGCGGAAGGACGTGCTTTGCGGGCTGTTTTGGATGGCCTCGATGCTGGCCTACGCCTATTATGCCCGCCGTCGTCCGATCACGCAGTCATCGTCGGCGGAGGCGACGGCCACGTGCGGCCTGTATTTGCTGGTGACCGTGTTGTTCGGCATGGCGCTTTTGGCGAAGTCGATGGCCGTCACTCTGCCGTGCGTCTTCCTGCTCTTGGACGCCTGGCCGCTGAATCGTTGGCGAAACGCCCTTTGGCCGCCCGGCCGCCATCCCGACGATGGCCCGGACTTCGGCAAAGCGGCTTGGCTCGTGTTGGAAAAGGCTCCCTGGTTCGTGATGGTCTTGTACGACTGCCAGAGGACCGTAGTTGGCCAGGACAAGGGAGTGGCGCTGAATTCATGGGAGGGGCTGCCGGGCGGCCCGCGGATCGTCAACTCGCTGATGAGCATCGCCAACTATCTGGGGCAGATGCTTTGGCCGGCGAACATGGCGCCTTTCTATCCGCATCCCTATATGCTCAAGAGCGGTTGGGCCGGTTTCAGCACGCTGAATTATTGCGAGGCGGCCATTGGCCTGTTTCTGCTGTTGACGGTGACCGCGGCCGGAGTGGTCTTCTGGCGGAAGGGGTACCTTGCCGTGGGCTGGTTCTGGTTCCTGGGGACGCTGATGCCGGTCATCGGCATTCTGCAGGTGGGCACGCAGGCCCGGGCCGATCGCTACACCTACCTGCCGATGATTGGCGTCTACCTGATGATCGTCTGGCTCTTGAAGGAAGTGGCCGAGCGCTGGCCGCAGACCCGCGTCGGCCTGGCGTGGACCGCGGTGGCGGTCATGACCGTGCTCAGCGCGATCACGTACCAGCAAGTCAGCTACTGGATCGACAGCTACGCCTTGTTCGAGCACGCTGCCCAGGTGGTCGACGAGAATTGGTTCGCCTACAACCACATTGGCATCGCCTACGACAGCGACGCGAAGAAGATGAACAACGGCGAAGTGAACGAGGCCATGCAGTTGTTCGCCCACCTGGCCAAGAATTTCAAGGGTCCGCCCCAGCATCTCGACGACTCGCTGAAGCAGCCGTTGGGAGATATGATCGAGAAGTTCAAGGAGGCCGAAAAGCTCGATCCGGCGCAGAGGCGGCAGTTGGTCGCGGATTTCCAGGCCGCGACCCTGAAATTGAACCTCCTGCAAATGCAGCAATTGCTCTTCGACTATTCCGCAGACGCCTTCAACGAGACCCTGGTAATCAAGCCCGACTACGATTTCGGCAACAACAACCTGGGTGTCTACTATGCCCGCAAGTCAGGCGAGAAGAACCTGGCCCTGGCCGAGAAGTATTTTCGCGGGGCGTTGAATTCCAACCAGCGCTATGCCGACGCTTACAACAACCTGGGCATTATCCTGGCGCGGCAGGGCGACGAGTTCGCCGGCAAGGGCCAACTGGCCGAGGCAGAAAAGAAGCTCGACGACGCCATCGACTGCCACAAATTGGGACTGAGGGTCCGCAACGATCGGGCCTCGGACCACAACAACCTCTGCCGAGTGTACATGCGGCGGCACGATCTGTATGCCAAGACCGGACGTGCCGACAAGGCCAAGGAGGACCTCGATTTGGCCATCCAGGAAAACGAGAGCTCGTTGCTATGTGACCCGAACTTTCCGGGGGCCGTGCTCAGCCGATATGAAATCAACCTCGGCCAAAAGGACTACCCGCAGGCCGCCCGTTTGGTCGCGCGGATGATCGGCATCGACGCCCGGGCGCCGGACACGATCCGCCTGCTCATGAGTTTCTCGAACGTTTGCCTGAACAACAATCGGCCTGACGACGCGATCGAACTGCTCAACGAATTCCTGAAAGTCAATCCCACGGTGCCCGACGTCTATTACGCCCGTGGACTGCTCAATATGCAGAAGGGCAACTTGAATGCGGCTAAGGCCGACATGGAGTGGATCCTGGAGCGATTCCCGAAATACCCGGAGGCCCAGCGGCGGCTTTCGGAGATCCGGGAGCGGCTGTCCAACCCGCGACGTTGAGAGGACGTGAGCCTTTGGAGTGCGGCAACCTGTCGCCGCTATTGTTCTTTCGACGCTGAATGGCGAGAGGACAGGTCGCCGCGCTCCACAGGACCCCTGCTTTCTTGCTAGAGTGTCGAATGGGAAAAGGAAGGCAGCGATAGGCCAATCTGTTTGACGAGGGGTGGCGCGGCAATTACGATAAGACTCCGATTTCCCCCCTCCTTATTTCCTCCTGGAGCCTGCCATGAGTGTGCCAAGAAAAGCTGATGTGAATCAGTTGGACAATCCAACCCGGCCAAAGACTAACCATCAGGCCGGAACTGAACTTTGCACGTGAGGAGACAACAAATCACGTGAGGCCAAAGGGAGGGCGGATGATCGGCCATAACGCAAGTGAAGGTATTGAGCCCCGAAATTCTCCTTGTTGCACAGGGCCAAGGGTTTCATGGTCTGGAAGCCAGCAGCGTGACGCGCGATACGGTGAGTGCGGCACGCCGTGCCGGGGTCTGAGTCCATGGCAGGTCATCTAACGGTTTACATCGGAACTTGGGAGAGCCATGCCGTTCCCAAAAGGAAGCTTCCAACGAAGCCGAAGAGGTGAGGCGGAAGTATGACTGCATGGCAGTCGGACCAACTCATAGTAGAGGCGTAGTCGGGGCAATGCCCGGCGCGGGTCGATGGCCCACTCGAAGGGGTTGGCAGTAGAGTGTAGAGGAATGAGGAAGCGTATGCCAGACACAGAACTGGAAGTCACTACGTGGACAAAACTAATCCTCATAGCCAAACGGGCTCGCGAGGAGCCGCAATGCCAGTACACGAGCTTAGCTCATTTGCTGGACGAGCAGTTCCTGGCGGCATGTTACCACCGGCTCGGCAGGGACCGGGCCAGTGGCGTGGATGGTGTGACGTGGAAGGAGTACGGAGAGCATCTGGACGAGAACCTGCGGGACCTGGTGACACGGATGAAGGCGAAGCGGTACAAGCCGCTGCCTGCCAAACGGGTCTACATTCCCAAGGACGAGCACTCGCAGAGGCCGCTGGGACTGCCCGCTCTTGAAGACAAGATCGTGCAGAAAGGGATCGCCGAGATTCTGGAGTCGATCTACGAAGCGGACTTCCTCGGCTGCTCGTACGGTTTTCGACCGGGGCGAGGGTGCCACCAGGCGCTCCACGCGGTGAGCACGACAATCATGACGCAGCCCATCAACCATGTGATCGATGCGGATCTCAAAGCTTTCTTTGACAGCGTGTCGCACCCCGGGTTGATGAAATGCCTGCAAGTCCGCATCAAGGACCCGAGCTTTCTGCTGCTGATTCAGCGGTTTCTGAAGGCAGGGTATTTTGAGGCGGGCCAGGTCGTGGCCACCGAGCAAGGAACACCGCAAGGGGGCAATCTGAGCCCGATGCTTTCGAATATCTTCCTGCATTATGTGCTTGACCTGTGGTTTGAAAAACGTGTCAAACGTCAGGTTCGGGGCGCGTGCTTTCTGGTGCGCTATGCGGACGATTTTGTCTGCCTGGTCCAGTATCAGGACGATGCGCAGCACATTTTGGAGGCACTGCGTGAGCGGTTCACGCAGTTTGATCTGGTGTTGCATCCAGAGAAAACTCGCGTGATCAGCTTTGGGCGGTATGAACGACAGAACGCCCAACGGCAGAAACGACGGCCCAATACCTTCGATTTCCTGGGCTTCACTCACTACTGCGACAGCAGTCGGTGGGGGAAGTTCAAGGTCGGCCGCCAGACCAGCCAGAAGAAGTTTCGCAAGAAGTGCCGTGAGTTGAACGATTGGCTCAAGGCGGTGCGGAATCGCTATCCGGTCAAGGAATGGTGGTCGGTTTTGAAGGCCAAGCTGACGGGACACTACCAGTATTATGGGATCAGCGGCAATATGCGCTCGCTGGCTCGCTACTACCGGCGGGTAGTCCAACTGGCCATGAAGTGGCTTAACCGCCGCAGCCAGAAGCAGTCGTTTTCCTGGGAAGGCTTTTGGGTGTACCTGAAGCACTATCCCCTGCCGACGCCGCGGATAGTCCACAAACTCAACACCCTCTCGCCTGGGAGGTGAACTTTACTGAAGAGCCGGATGTGGGAAATCTGCAAGTCCGGTTCTGTGAGGGGCATTGAAGTCTTCTCACATGGTTGAATATTGTGACACTCCGCTGATCGAAAGAGCGGAGCAACAGGGAATACAAAGCAAACCTAACTGAAAGACCATATTATGTCTACTCGACACCCGCTGTTTTCCCGTCGCACGGTCCTCGCCGCCGGCGCAACCGCTGCCGTTGAACTCCTTGACTCCTCGTCCGCCTGGGCCGCCGAGCCGCAGCGCCGGGTTGTTGTCTGGTCGGAGAAGACCGCGCCCAAGAACGTCTATCCCCACGACATCAACGCGGCTGTTGCCGATGGCCTGAAGCCGCTGAAGGCCAAGGGCTGGGAAGTCGTGACGGCCTCCATCGCCGACCCCGAGCAGGGAGTTCCGGCCAGTTCGCTCGACAAGACCAGCGTGCTCATGTGGTGGGGCCACCAGCGACACGGAGAAGTGACCGACGAGCACGTCCGGCGGATTGTCGAGCGAGTAAAAGAGGGCGGCATGGGGTTCATCGCCATGCATTCGGCCCATTACTCCAAGGCCCTCAAGGCCATTCTGGGCACCAACTGTGGCTGGAAGGGCGGCTATGTTGAGGACGGCAGCAAGCTGGAAATGATCGTTAAAGACAAGCAGCATCCGATCGCCGCGGGCCTCAGTGATTTCAGCTTCCCGCACACCGAGCGCTACACCGAGCCCTTTGAGTGTCCCGAGCCGGAATCGGTCGTTTTCGACGGCGTGTATACGCGGCCCGACGGCAGTAAGGAATCGTCGCGGCAGTGCATGGTCTGGACCGCCGGGAAGGGGCGTGTCGTTTACTTCCAGCCCGGCCACGAGACCTATCCGATCTTCTTCGATGCCAATATGCGGAAGGTGCTCTGCAACGCCGTGGAGTGGGCCGGCGGAAAAAGCTAGCGCGTTATGGTTTGCAGTAAAGCGTTGGCCGGAACAAGCGTGCCTTCAGGGACTTGCTAGTATCTTGCGGAACCGCGCAAGCTTGTTCCGGCCTGCCGTGGCCGCTAAGGTCAATCTTCGGGACGTCAGAATACTGGGCTTGGGGCATTTCCGCGAAAGCTGTAGACTTTAGCGATCCATCGAAGCCGACAAGGAGGTTGAGCATGCGGACGGATCCTCGCGCAAATGAAGTGCGCCGCATTGTGGAGCGAGTCTTTTCCGACTACTTGGGGCTCGGGCGACCCCAAACCCGGGCAGCCCCCATGACCCCAAAGGGCCGTCAGACCGGCCGTTTTCCCCGCCTTTACGAACCGGACCGCCCCGCCAGCGGATTTCCGAACTCCACGCGGCGCCGAGATGATGCTGAGGATGCGGGCTCTGCCAGCGGCGATATCGACGAGAGAATCCTCATCGACGCAGGTCGCTACGTGGCTCGCAGCTATCGGCGGGAGGGCTATCTGGCGATGTGGCTGGTGGCCGTGGGAATCGTGCAGTTCTACGACGAGCAGGGGCAGATGCTGGCGACGATCAACCTTTTCGAAACGTTGCGACCCAAGATCGCCGCGGCATAGGTCGATCTATCGGCGATTCTGTCACCCTGGAAAGGCCGACGTACGTCAGCCTTTCCGGGCTGACAATCGAGCGTGCGAGACCGCCGGCGGAAGCCGCTCGCTTGGAACCCGACCTCTTGTGAAGCTGCTGTCAGGCAAGAAAGCCTGGCGTACTCTAAAGGGCTTCGCAGACCAAGTCGCCGACTTCCCGGGTGCCATAGCCCATCTTGCCGGCGGCCTGACTCTTCATCTTCGTGCCGGTGACCGTCTGAACGGCCTGCATCACCCGTTGGCCAGCCTGGGGGTATCCGCTTTGCTCCAACAGCATGCCGCAGGCCGCAATGGCGGCGATGGGATTGATGACGTTCTTGCCGGTATACTTGGGCGCACTGCCGCCCATGGGCTCGAACATGCTTAGCCCGCCCGGCTCGGGATTGATGTTGCCGCCGGCAGCCACGCCCATGCCGCCCTGAAGAATGCCGGCCAGGTCGGTGATGATGTCGCCGAACATGTTCGTCGTCACGATCACGTCGAAGTATTCCGGGTTCTTCACCATCCACATGCAGCAGGCGTCGACGTGATTGTAGTCGGGCTTGATGTCGGGATACTCCTTGGCAACGTCCTGGAATGTCCGCCACCAAAGATCGTGGCCGTAGGTCAGGACGTTGGTCTTGGCAACCAGCGTAAGCTGCTTTTTCTTGTTCCGCTTACGGGTGAACTCGAAGGCCCAACGGATACAGCGCTCGCAGCCCTTGCGGGTGTAGATCGCCGTTTGCGTGGCGACCTCGTCGGGCGTGCCCTTTTTCAGCCAACCGCCCACTCCCGCGTACATGTCCTCGGTGTTTTCGCGGACGACGACAAAATCGATGTCGCCGGGCCCTTTGCCCGCCAGCGGCGTTTCCACGCCGGGAAAAAGCTTCACCGGCCGCAGGTTGATGTACTGGTCGAAACGGAACCGCAGGGCCAGGAGCAGGCCCTTCTCCAGCACGCCGGGGGGGACGTCGGGGTGCCCGACCGCGCCCAACAGCACGGCCCTGAACTTGGCCAGTTCGCAGGCCACGTCTTCGGGAAGGATTTCGCCCGTGCGGAGATAGCGTTCGCCGCCGAGATCGAAATCCTTGAGCTCATAGCGGATGCCCTCCAGGGCCGCAACGGCCTTGAAGACCTTAACGGCCTCGACGGTGACTTCCGGACCGGTCCCATCGCCGCCTACCACCGCGACGCGAAGAATGTCATTGCTGCTCACGATGTTCTCTTATCCGGTGACTACCAGGCGAAGTGGGCGAAGGCCTTGTTGGCGTCGGCCATGCGATGGACGTTTTCGCGCTTGGTGTACGCGGCGCCTTCGCGGTTGTACGCCTGGAGCAACTCGGCGGCCAGTTTCTCGTGCATCGGCCGGCCCTTCTTCTCGCGGCAGGAACCGAGAATCCAGCGGATGGCCAGCGACTGCTGCCGGGTGCGGTTGACCTGCATAGGCACCTGGTACGAGGCACCGCCGACGCGCTTCGAACGGACTTCGATATTCGGCTTGACGTTCTCGACGGCCTGCGTGAAGACCTCGATCGGCGGGACGTCCTTGAGCTTCTCTTGGATGATGTCCAAGGCACCGTAGAAGACCCGCCGCGCGTTGCTCTTCTTGCCGTTCCACATCATGCAATTGACGAACTTGCTCGCCAGGATCGAACCGAACTTCGGATCGGGGGCGAGGGTTTTGCGACTGGCTGTAATGCGACCCATGTGGTGATTAAGGGGTTATTTGGTCTTAGGTCTTGGATTTTAGATCTTAGGCGGTTGTCTAAGACCCAAGTCCCAAGACCTCTTGTATCTTACTTGCTCGCCTTCTTAGCGCCGTATCGGCTGCGGGACTGTTTACGGCCCTCGACACCCAGGGTGTCCAAGGCGCCGCGGACGACCTGGTAGCGCACGCCGGGCAGGTCGCGAATACGTCCGCCGCGGATCAGCACGATCGAGTGTTCCTGCAGGCTGTGGCCCTCGCCGGGAATGTAGACCGTGACTTCCTTGCCGTTGGAAAGCCGTACGCGGGTGATCTTCCGCAAGGCCGAATTGGGCTTCTTGGGGGTCATCGTCTTGACCTGGAGGCAGACGCCGCGCTTCTGCGGACACTGTTCCAGCACCGGCGCTTTGCTATAGCGGCGCTGATAGACGCGATTCTTTCGGACCAGTTGATTAATTGTCGGCATAGCTACTCAGTCGTTTTACCACCGGCGCGGGGTCGGTGGAGGCTTCTTCCCTCACACCAACGCGGGGGCTTGGGGTGTATTCTCGCTTCGACCGACACAGAATCGGCGAAGATCCTACAATTCCTGTGCCCAAATCCCCACAGGCGACGGGAATCCATCATTGTGCCGGTTTTTTCCAAGGGTGTCAACGGGGGCACTTCCCCGCTTTCGCGACTTTCGCTCCGGCAAACTCAGTCTCCTGGCCGCACATTGGCCCGATCCCGGTCCTGGAACGGCAAATGAGAGCCGTGTCCTGCTCAACTCCCAACCGCCGCCCTATTCCCCATCGTCCTCTTCTTCGCCCCTTTCCGCTACTAGTTCTTCCGGCTCCGCTTCGTCGTCCTCGTCTACCGTCGCAGCGTGCTCGAAAAGGGCGTCCAAGGGGCTGGGGCCGCTGGACTTCTGGCCGTCGCCCGCCTTGGCCTCCAACTTGTCGGCGGCCTCCAGCAAGGGGAAGTGACGAGCAAGGACGTCTTCTTTCTCCGGTCCCAGACCCTCCAGGGCCTGCGGGCGGATGCGGACTTCTGAATCCTGGTACGTGCGGAAGCCCGTCCCGGCGGGGATCAGGTGCCCGAGGATCACGTTCTCCTTAAGGCCGACGAGGCGGTCGATCTTGCCGGCCAGGGCGGCCTCCGTCAGTACTTTCGTCGTTTCCTGGAAGCTGGCGGCCGAGATGAAACTGGAACTCTGCACGGCCGCCTTGGTGATGCCCAGGAGCTGCGTGCTGGCGGTGGCAGATTTGGGCTTGACGCCCTTGGCCGGCGTGCCGCCGAGGGCCTCGATCTGGGCGTTCTGCGCATTGAGGGCGTCGATCGGCACGATCGCTCCTTCGGCGAACTCGCTATCTCCCTTTTGCACGATCTTCTGGCACTTGCCCAATTCCCGGTTGACAGCGCGGAACTCGAACTTGTCCATGATCGAGCCGGGCAACAGCGAGGTGTCGCCGGTGCTCTCGACGCGGACCTTCCGCAGCATCTGCGAGACGATGATCTCGATGTGCTTGTCGTTGATCTCCACGCGCTGGCTGCGGTAGACGTTCTGGATCTCGCGGGTGAGGTAGTCCTGCACGGCTTCCTCGCCGGAGATGCGAAGGATGTCGTGCGGAACGAGCGGGCCGTCCACCAGGGCCTCGCCGGCGCGGACGAAACTGCCGGCGTGGACCCGCAGGTGCTTGCCGTGCGAGACGAGGTGCTCGCGCTCGATGCCGCTTTCGCTGCGGACGATGATCGTCCGCTTGCCGCGGCGCTTCTCGCCCAGCAACTCCACGGTACCGTCGAGCTCGGCGATCACGGCGGGGTCCTTGGGCTTGCGGGCCTCGAAGATCTCCGTCACGCGGGGCAGACCGCCGGTGATGTCTTGCGTTCCGGCAACTTCCCGCGGGGTCTTGGCCAGCAGCGTGCCGGCAGAAACGCGGTTGCCCTCGATGACCTCGATGTGGGCTTTTTCCGGGAGGTAATAGAAGTCGAGGATCTTGCCCGACTCGTCCTCAAGGATGATCTGCGGGTGCAAGTCGCCCTTGTGCTCCATGATCATCTTGCGCTGGTGGCCGCTGGGGTCCTTCTCCAGCCGCATCGTCTCGCCTTCGATGATGTCCTCGAAGCGGGCCTTCCCGGTGACTTCGGCGAGAATGGGGATGGCGTGCGGGTCCCACTGGCATAGCAAGGCGCCAGGCACGACT
The DNA here is from genome assembly GCA_963709175.1 of uncultured Planctomycetia bacterium. Classification (GTDB taxonomy): domain Bacteria; phylum Planctomycetota; class Planctomycetia; order Pirellulales; family Thermoguttaceae; genus JANXQG01. Next base: position 744,936 of record CAVPVK010000011.1, on the reverse strand, counting down.
TCCTGGTTTTCCGCCACCGCCAGGTTGGCCCCGGCAGGCACGTCGTATTTCTCCAACTCGCGGCCCTTGGGGTCGAGGATGAGGATCTCGCCGTTGCGGGTGAGCACCACGTGCTGCCCGGCGTCGTTGCGGACGACCTTCATGCGGGTGAACTTGACCACGCCCTGCTTCTTGGCCTTGATCTCGCTCTCCTCGACGTGGCGGGCGGCGGTGCCGCCGATGTGAAACGTCCGCATCGTCAACTGCGTGCCCGGCTCGCCGATGCTCTGCGCGGCGATGATTCCCACGGCCATGCCTTCTTCCACCAGCGTGCCGGTGGAAAGGTCCATGCCGTAGCACAGGGCGCAGATGCCCAATTCCGCCTCGCAGGTCATCGGGCTGCGGACCTGGATCCGCTCCAGGCCCATCTGCTCGATGCGGCGGGCGACCTCGACGGTGATCAGGTCGTTCTCCTTGACGATCACTTCGTCGGTGATGGGATTGACGATGTTCGCCCGGCTGACGCGGCCGCGGATCGAGTCCTTGAGGCTCACTTCCACCTTCTCGCCGCGGTAAATCACTCCTTTGGTAATGCCGTTGCTGGTGCCGCAGTCGTGCGTGGTAACCACGACGTTCTGGGCCACGTCGGCCAGCTTGCGGGTGAGATAGCCGGAGTCGGCCGTCTTCAAGGCCGTGTCGGCCAGGCCCTTGCGGGCTCCGTGCGTGGAGCTGAAGTATTCCAGCACGCTCAGGCCCTCGCGGAAATTGGCCTTGATAGGCGTCTCGATGATCTTGCCCGAGGGCTTGGCCATTAAGCCGCGCATACCGGCCAACTGGCGGATCTGCTCGACGCCGCCGCGAGCGCCGCTATGGGCCATGAGGAAGATCGGGTTGACGTAGGTCGGCGAACGGTGGTCGTTCTCCAGCACCTCCATCATCTTCGTGGTGATCTGCTCGCGGGCGTGGGTCCAGGCGTCCAGCACCTGGTTGTAGCGCTCGCCCTCGGTGATGATGCCGCGCTGGTAGAGCTTCTGGATCTTGGCCACGCCGCGCTCGGCGTCCTGGATGATCTTCTGCTTGTTGGGCGGCGTGATCAGGTCGTCGGTGGCGAAACTCAGCCCGCTCTGCGTGCTCTGCCTGAAACCGATGCGGTTCATCGTGTCCAGGAGGTCGATCGTTTTCCGGCGGCCGAGGATCTCGTAGCAGTCGGAAATCACCTCCGCCAGGTCCTTCGACCGCAGCGGCATATTGTAGAAGGGCATGCCCTTGGGCAGCCACGAGTTGAACATCACGCGGCCCACCGTGGTCTTGATGAGGCTGCCGGGCTGGGCCGAGCGATCGCTCTTGAGGAAGCGTCCTTCGGGCAGGCGGACCTCGATCGCGGCGTGAGTGTCCATCTTGCCCAGCGAGTAGGCCAGTATCATCTCCTCGAACGACGAAAACTTCATGCCGTCGCCCCTGCTCTGCGGCAACGCGGCGGTCATGTAGTAGCAGCCCATCACCACGTCCTGCGAAGGACTGATGATCGGCGCACCGTTGGCCGGGCTGAAGATGTTGTTCGTCGACATCATCAGCGTGTGGGCCTCGACCTGGGCCTCGATCGACAGGGGCAGGTGCACGGCCATCTGGTCGCCGTCGAAGTCCGCATTGAAGCCCTTGCAGACCAGGGGGTGGAGCTTGATGGCGTTGCCTTCCACGAGCGTCGGCTCAAAGGCCTGGATGCCCATGCGGTGCAGAGTAGGGGCGCGATTCAGCAGCACGGGATGGTTCTGGATCACCTCCTCGAGGATGTCCCAGACCTCCTCGTCCTTCCGTTCGAGCATTTTCTTGGCCGACTTGATCGTGTCGGCGTGCTCCAGTTCCTTGAGGCGGCGGATGATAAAGGGCTGGTAGAGTTCCAGCGCTATCTTCTTGGGCAAGCCGCACTGGTGCAGGCGGAGCGCGGGGCCGACGACGATCACGCTGCGGGCCGAATAGTCCACGCGCTTGCCCAGCAGGTTCTCGCGGAAGCGGCCCTGCTTGCCCTTGATCATGTCGGTCAGCGACTTCAAGGGGCGGTTGCTCGACCCCAGCACCGGCCGCTTGCAACGGTTGTTGTCGAAGAGGGCGTCCACCGACTGCTGCAGCATCCGCTTCTCGTTGCGAATGATGACCTCCGGGGCGTTGAGATCGACGAGCTTTTTCAAGCGGTTGTTGCGGTTGATAATGCGGCGGTAGAGGTCGTTGAGGTCGCTGGTGGCGAAATTGCCCGAGTCCAGCAAGACCAGCGGCCGCAGGTCGGGCGGGATGACCGGAATCACGTCCAGCACCATCCACTCGGGGCGGTTATCGCTGTCGCGGATGGCCTCCACGATCTTCAAGCGGTTGATGAGGTCCTTCTTCTTCTGCTTCGAGGAGGTCTCGGACAGATCGACCCGCAACTCCTGCGAGAGCTTGACGAGGTCGAGCTCCTGCAGCAGCTTGCGGACGGCGTCGGCGCCCATGTCGGCGTCGAAGGTCCCTTCGCCGTATTGCTTGCGGGCCTCGCGGTACTCGTCTTCGGTGAGGAGCTGCTGCGGCTTCAGCGGCGTGTCGCCGGTACGGGTGACGACGTAGTCCTGGAAGTAGATGACTTTCTCCAGGCTCGTAGTCTTCATGGCCAGCAATGCACCCAGGCGGCTGGGCATGGCCTTGAAGAACCAGATGTGCACTACCGGCGCGGCCAGCTCGATGTGGCCCATCCGCTTGCGGCGGACGCGGCTATGCGTGATCTTCACGCCGCAGCGGTCGCAGATCATGCCCTTGTACTTCATGCCGCGGTACTTGCCGCAGGAGCATTCCCAGTCCTTCTCCGGTCCGAAGATCCGCTCGCAGAAGAGGCCGTCCTTCTCGGGGCGGTAGGTGCGGTAGTTGATCGTCTCCGGCTTCTTCACTTCGCCGAAAGACCAACTGCGGATGTCGTGGGGGCGGGCCAGGCTGATCTTGACCGCCGTGTAGTCGTTGATGCGATCGTAGGTGGTTTCGCCGGTACTCATGGGAATGCCTCCTGAATTGCCGAAAAATAGTGGGGAGGGAACGACGAAGAAAAAATCCAAATGACGAATGACAAATGACGAAGAGAACGGCCCGTGCGGCGCATTCTCCGTCATCCGTCATTCGTCATTCCTTCACCGTTCGTCAATTCTGTTCTACTCTGTTCTTGTCAGGCTCGCGCCTTTTCCAATTGCATGTTCAATCCCAGGCCGCGGATCTCGTTGGTCAAGACGTCGAAACTCGCCGGGGTGCCCGCCTCCAGCGTGTTCTCGCCTTTGACCATCGATTCGTAGATCTTCGTGCGGCCCTCGACGTCGTCGCTCTTGACCGTGAGCAGCTCCTGCAGGATGTAGGCCGCCCCGTAGGCCTCCAGGGCCCACACCTCCATTTCCCCGAAACGCTGGCCGCCGAAGCGGGCCTTGCCGCCCAGAGGCTGCTGGGTGATCAGCGAGTAGGGTCCGGTAGAGCGGGCGTGCACCTTGTCGTCCACCAGGTGGTGCAGCTTGAGCATGTAAATGTAGCCGACTGTCGAGGTCTGCTCGAACGGCTCGCCGGTGCGGCCGTCGTGGAGCTGGCTTTTACCCGACTTGGAAATGATCTTCTGGGCGTACTGGTCAGCGGCCTCCTTGGAACGGCCGTAGTCGGCCTGGTTCTGGCGGGCTTCCCACTGGCCGGCCTCGGTCAGCAATTCGCCGATGCTCGTTTCCGTGGCGCCGTCGAAGACGGGCGTTATCGACTGGAAGCCGAGCTTGGCGCCGGCCCAACCGAGGTGCGTCTCAAGGATCTGGCCCACGTTCATGCGGCTGGGGACGCCCAGCGGGTTGAGCATGATCTGAATCGGCGTACCGTCGGCAAGGAAAGGCATGTCCTCGCGGGGCAGGATCTTGGAGATTACACCTTTGTTGCCGTGGCGGCCGGCCATCTTGTCGCCCACGGAGATCACCCGCTTGGCGGCAATGTAGACCTTGACCATCTGCAGCACGCCGCTGCGGAGCTCGTCGCCGCGCTTCATCGAGTTGAGCTTGCGGTCGCGGGCGTCGATCGCCGCCTCCACCGCCGGCCATTCCTGCTTGTGCAGTTTCTCCAGGGCCGCCTTCCGTTCCGGGCTGCGGATGTCCAGCGATTCCAGGTTGAAGTTCTGCGCCTGCTCGGCCACGCTGCGGTAGTCGCGGCCCTCGACCAAAGGGCTGCTGTCCTCGTCGGTGAGCTTTTTCTTCAGCACGTCCTCGATCTTCGCCACCAGGTCGCCGAAGGCGGCGGCGATCCGCTGGTTGCCCTCCGACTCGGCCTCCTTGAGCGCGGCCTCGAATGCCTTGCGCTCCTCCTCGCTGAGGCTCATGCGGCGGGAGAACTTCTGCGTGTCGATGACGATGCCTTCCACGCCCGAGGGCACTTCCAGCGAATCGTTTTTCACGTCTTCGCCGGCGCGGCCGAAGATGGCGTGCAGCAGCTTCTCTTCGGGCGTGAGCTCGGTCTTCGACTTGGGCGAGACCTTGCCGACGAGGATGTCGCCGGGGCGGACGAATGTGCCCACGCGGACGATGCCCGACTCGTCGAGGTTGCGGAGCATCTTCTCGCTGACGTTGGGGATGTCGCGGGTGAACTCCTCGCGGCCGAGCTTCGTCTCGCGGATTTCGATGTCGAATTCCTCGATGTGCAGCGAGGTATACGTGTCGTTCTGCACCAGCTCCTCGCTGATGATGATGGCATCCTCGAAGTTGAAGCCGTCCCAAGCCATGAAGGCCACCAGTACGTTGCGTCCCAGGGCCAGCTCGCCCTTGTAGGTGGCGGCGCCGTCGGCGATGACCTGCCCCTTCTCGATCTTGTCGCCGACGTTGACGATCGGCTTCTGGTTCTGGCAGGTCCGCTCATTGAGCCCCACGAACTTGCGGAGGTTGTAGACGTCGCCGCCGATCTCGATCCGCCGCGCGTCGGCGTAGGTCACTGTGCCCTTCGAGCGGGCACGGACGATCATGCTCGAGTTCCTCGCGGCCTCGACTTCCATGCCGGTGCCCACCAGGGGCGGATCGGTGATCAGCAGCGGCACCGCTTGCCGCTGCATGTTCGAGCCCATCAGGGCGCGGTTGGCGTCGTCGTGTTCGAGGAAGGGGATCAGTCCGGCGGAGACGCCCACCATCTGGCTCGGCGCGACGTCGATGTACTGCACCTGGTCGCAGGGGATGATCTGGAAGTCGCCGTGGTAGCGGGCGATCACTGAGTCGCCCACAAGCTTGCCGTGGTCGATCGGCACGTCGGCCGGCGCCAAGCGGGCCTCGTGCTCCTGGTCGGCGCGGAGCCATTCGATAAGCGGCTTGCCTTCCTTGTCGAACTCCAGCTTGCCGTTTTTCACGCGGTGATACGGCGTGACCAGAAAGCCGTAGTCGTCCACTCCGGCGTAAATTGCCAGACTGGAAATCAGGCCGATGTTCGTACCTTCAGGGGTCTCGATCGGGCAGATCCGTCCGTAGTGCGAAATGTGCACGTCGCGGACCTCGAAGCCCGCCCGCTTGCGGTTCAAGCCGCCCGGTCCCAGGGCCGAGAGCCGCCGCTCGTGCGTGAGCATCGAGAGCGGATTGGTCTGGTCGACGACCTGCGACAACTCGCCGCGGCCGAAGAAATACTCGATCGCCGCGGAAATGCTCTTGGGATTCACCAGGCTCCGCGGCGTCATGTCCTCGATGTCCTTCAGGCTCATCCGCTCCTGTACGGTGCGGCGGAGCTTGAGAAATCCCTTGCGGAGCTCGTCGCTGGCCAGCTCGTCGATCGTCCTCAAACGGCGGTTGCCCAGGTGGTCGATGTCGTCGATCTCCACGCTGATCGTGCGACCGTTCTTGAGCTTCATCGTTGGATCGTTGGCCCGCAGCTTCTCCAGGTACTGGATCGCGGCGAGCAAGTCCTCGGGCCGCAAAGTCATTTCTGTCTCGGGAATATCCAGCCCGAGCTTGCGGTTGATGCGGAAGCGGCCCACCCGTCCCAGCCGGTAGCGGTTGGTGTCGTAGAATTTTTCGAAGAAGAGGGCCTTGGCCTTTTCCAGGTTGGGCGGGTTGCCCGGCCGCAACCGCTGATAGATCCTCAGCAGGGCCTCCTCGTGGCTGCCCGTGGCGTCCTCCCGCAGCGAGTACAGCAGCAGCGGGTTCTTGGGCTCGGCCATGACCTCGACTTCGTCAATGCCGGAAGTGCAGATCGTCTCGGCCATATTCTTGCTGATCTTGACCGAATCCTTCGATCCGGCGTTTTCGACGATCACTTCGCCGGCGCGGGGACTGGAGGACGGGTAGATGACGTCGGTCACCGCCCACTTGCCTTCGAGCTTGGCCACGGTGCGGCTGTCTACGATTTTCACCTTCTCGGTCTCGTAGAAGATGCGCAGCAAGGCCTCGTTGTCGCCGTACTTGGGATCCATGGCCCGCAACAAGCTCATGATGGAGAACTTGCCGCTCTGGTCGATGCGAACCGCCAGGCTTTCCTTGCGGGTGACATTCAACTCGATCCAGCTTCCGCGCTCGGGAATGATGCGGCAACTGTGCAGGCGGCGTTCGCCCGCTCCCTCGACCTCCATGACGAAATCGACGCCCGGACTGCGGTGGAGCTGGTTCACCACGACGCGCTCGGCGCCGTTGATGATGAACTCGCCGCCGCCAAGCATGATGGGGATATCGCCCAGGTACACCTCTTCCTCGACAGGTTGCTCCTTGGTGAGCCGCAGCCACACCTTGAAGGGGCGCCCGTAGGTCAAGCGGAGCTGGCGGCACTCGTCCGGCTCATAGCGGGGCTTGCCCAGCTCGTAGCGGACGAATTCCAGCCGGAGCGTCTTGTCGTAGCTCTCCACGGGAAAGATCTCGCGGAGCACGCCTTCGATGCCTTGGTCCTTGCGCTTCTGCCAGGCAACTTCCTGTTGCAGAAAGGCATCGTAGCCACGGGTCTGGATCTGGGTCAGGTCTGGTATGCCGTGCGGAGCCCGCTGACTGCCGAAGCGGCGGATATCCTTGGGTTGAACGCGGCGTTGGGCGGAAGTCGCCATGGGCACTCACCTCCGAGAGAAGCAAAGGGAATCCCCGCGGAAGGGGGGCGTTGTCGCCCACGGCGCAGCACCGAACGGCCGCGCCGCGGGACTGGCCGCGGGGGGATAGGGAAAGCAACGAGACAAAACCTTGAACATTCGCAGTCCAAAACCGCGCTATTTGACAACAACCTTAGCGCCGGCTTCCTCCAGTTCCTTCCTGAGCTTCTCGGCGTCCTCCTTGGAAAGGCCTTCCTTGACCTTGGCGGGAATGGCTTCGACAAGGTCCTTGGCTTCCTTCAGCCCGAGGCTGGTGGCCGCGCGCACAACCTTGATAATGCCAATCTTCTTCGTTGCTTCGTAGCTTTCGACGACCACGTCGAACTCGGTCTTTTCCGCAGCCGCCGGAGCCGCCGCACCTGCGTCGGCCGCGGGGGCCGCCATCATCACAGCGCCGCCGGCCGCTGCCTTAATGCCGTAGACCTCTTCGAGGTAATCGCTCAACTCTTTGGCCTCCTTGAGCGTCAGGTTGGCGATTTTATCCCCCAAGTCCTTGGCGGTTTGGGAAAATGCGCGGGTAGCTTCAGCAGTCGACATCGTAGGATCGATCCTTTCTCGATTTTTGCGCGGACGACGCGGAACTGACGGGAACCGCTCGCCGACACGATTCTATACTTGTGGTTTGAAGTGGGTTAGTGTAGTCAAAAAATCCGTTTTTCCGCCGAGATGGACCTCCGCGTCCATCTTTCCTAATTCAATTTTCGAGGATGAGACAAGCCTGCCCGACGCAAGGTTCGCTTCATCTGCGTTGCAACCTTCAAGGGGCGGGAGTTTCTGCCGCCGGTTCGGGAACTGCCGCGGGCTCGGACGCGGGCGGTGCTTCGGCAGGGGCAGCGCCTTCGCCCTCAGCAGGCGTCGATTCCTCGCCGCCCTTGGCCTTCTCCGAAATCTGGCTCGCCAGCGTGCCGCCGATACCGACCAATTGGCCATTCAATCGCGAACCGACGGAGAGGATCTGGCCCAGCAAAAGACTCAATTGCTCACTGCGGTTGGGCCACTTGGCCACTTCGGCGATCTGGTCGGCCGAGATCTGCTCGCCATCCATGACGCCGCCGCGGGGTTGAAACGCGGGGAATTTGTCGCTCTTGATGATACCCGTGATCGACTTGGCCAGGGCCACGATATCCTCGCAGCCCCAACAGATCGCCGCCGATCCGCCGACGCCGTCGAACAACTTCGCCAGCGAAGTGCCAGCGGTTGCGCGGGCGGCCATGCTGTTCTTCACTACGAGGATGTTGATGTTCTTGGATCGCAGCTCCTTCCGCAACGTATACGTCGAGGAGGAGTTCATGCCGATCATGTTCACCAGCAAGGCGTCGTTGACGCTCTGCAGGCGCTTCTTGATGTCGTCCGATAAGAGATTCTTGACGTACTTGCTCATGGCTTTCGCCTGGGTTGATTGTTTGTGTCTGTGTTGCCGAGTCGCTGCCTACGCCGACGGTATCCTCAACGCCGGGCTCATCGTGGCCTTGATGGCAATCCCCTTGACGTACTGTCCCTTGACCGCCGCCGGCTTGAGGTGCCCCACAAAGTTCATGAATGCCGCGATGTTCTCCACGAGCTTGCCGGCCTCGAAGCTCAGCTTGCCAACGACGGCGTGAACATTGCCGCCCGCGTCGCAGCGGAATTCGACCTTGCCCGCCTTGTACTCCTTGATGACCTTCGCCACGTCGGGCGTCACCGTGCCGGCGCGGGGCGAAGGCATCAGGCCGCGAGGTCCCAAGACCTTGCCCAAGGGTCCGACAACCCCCATCATGTCCGGGGCAGCGATACAGACATCGAAGTCGGTCCAACCGCCCTTGATCTTTTCGGCCAGTTCCGGTCCGCCGACTTCGTCGGCCCCCGCCGCCTTCGCATCGTCTATCTTGTCACCCTTGGCGAAGACGATCACGCGCAACGTCTTGCCGATACCGTGGGGCAGCACGATCGAGCCGCGGACCAACTGGTCGGCCTGCTTGGGATCGACCCCTAATCGCATGGCGATTTCGACGGTCTGGTCGAACTTAGTCGTGTTGAAGGTCTTCAGCAGGTTGACGGCCTCGGGAAGCGGCGTGGTCGTCGCTTCCGCCGGCACCTTGGCCCGCATGGCCTTCATTCGTTTTGCTACTCTAGGCATTTCTTTCTCCCGTAGTGCTACGGCGAACTAGTCGCCTCCTATGGTGGAAAATCCGAAATCCGCGACCCGGCGTACCGAGTGCAGTCCGTATTTCTTCTTGTCTACGCTTAGTCAATAACCTCCAACCCCATGCTGCGCACGGTTCCGGCAATGAGCCGGCGGGCGGCCTCGGGGCTGGCCGAACCGAGATCGTTCTGCTTCAGCTTGATGATATCGTCGACCTGGCTCCAAGTGACCTTGCCCACTTTCTCCTTGTTGGGAATGCCGGAGCCTTTGGCAATTCCGGCCGCCTTCTTCAAAAGCGCGGCTGCGGGCGGACTCTTGGTCACGAACTCGAATGTTCGATCACTGTAGACCTTCACCACCACGGGAATCGGCATGCCGCCGGCATCGCGGGTGCGGTCGTTGAACTGCGACACGAACTGCCCGAGGTTAATGCCATACTTGCCCAAGGCCGTGCCCACCGGGGGGGCCGGGGTGGCTTGTCCGCCGGGGACCTGGAACTTCACTTCGCTTACAAGGTTCTTCGCCATAATTGCTCAATCGTTATTCCACCGACGCGGGGCCGGGGGATTTCCACCGCCGCACGGTCACTGGGATAGTTAATTCGTTCGCGTAATTTCTCTCTGGTTCAAACTGATTCGACCTGCCAGTACTCGAACTCGACAGGCGTCGTGCGGTTGAATATCGTGATCATCACCGTCACGCGGCCGTTGGTCTTGTCGATGGAGTCGACCTCGCCCTCGAAGTTCTCAAAGTTACCCTCGATGATTTTGACGCGATCGCCCTTGGCAAAAGGAATCTTCAAATCGGGAACCTTTTCGCTCTTCTCTTCCTGCTTGGCGAGAATCCGCTCGACCTCGTGCGGCAACATCGGAGCGGGCTTGCCCGACGCCCCGGTGAAATCGCCGATTCCCGGCGTCTCGCGGACGAGGAACCAGGTGTCTTCATTAATTTCCATGTGGACGACGAGGTAACCGGGATAAAGCTTCCGCTTGATTACCCGCTTCTTGCCGCCTTTGAATTCGGTAACTTTCTCCGTGGGAACGATCACTTCGTCGAAGAATCGATTGAGGCCTTGGATGGAGACTCGTCGCAACAGGCTGTCCCGGATCGAATCTTCCCGATTGCTCTGGACTTTAAGGATGTACCAGTTGAGGTTCTCCGACTTGGGGACTTCCGGTTCGCTGGGCACCGCCACCGCCTCAGCCTTGCGACTCTTGGCCGCCCTGGCGGGCTTGGTCTTCACCGTCATTTTTTCCGCTGCTGCTGGCGCTGGGACGGCCGCGCTTTCGCTGGCGCCAGTGCCGCCATCATCCCCTTTGCCAGACTCCGCCGCCGCGATCGATTCCGCCGGCACATCCTCTTGGTTGGTCGCAACGACCTCGGCGGTTTCGCTGCCGGACGCAACCCGCGCAGGATCGACCGTGGATGTCTCCTCGGGACGCACCGCGGGAGGATCCTGCAGGACTCCTGAATTCTCTCCGGTCTGGTCTGTCACGGCTCAACCTCTGCGAAAAAACTTACCAATCCCATTGCCGGCAACGCGGAATACCTGCCGCTCACGCCGAATAAACGCCAAGTAGCTTGAACAACCAAACCCAAAACATATCAAACGATGCCAACAACATTCCGAGCGCAAATATTACTATGATTACGACCACCGAGGCGCGAATCAACTCGGCCCGCGAAGGCCAGGAGACCTTGTTCAATTCCACTTCCACGGCTATGAGGAAGTCCGCAAACACAGGCCAGTTAACGGAGCGGTAAGCAATCCACAGGCCGACAACGGCCAACAGTCCGGGAACTCCATACGCTACCCAGGGGTTTTCGGAGTGGCCACGAAACCACAACACCAATTGCCAAAGTCCAATCAGCAAAGCCAGGGCCACTGCCGCAAATGTCACCTGGCGGACGATCCGCCCTTGGCTTCGCTTATAGACGCCAAACCGAAAAAACTCTTCAAAAAATGCGTACACCGCTTGGGGCCTTTGTTGAATACGGGGCCGAGTCAGTCCATTCCTACGTCCGGCGCTTTACCAGCGCTTCGGGCAACTGTCGGAGTCCTGCCTTCGGGCGGATTTCCGGCTATAGCCGGGACTCCAACCGGCCGCCTGAAAAGCAGGGACGGCGGGAATCGAACTCGCAACCCCCGGTTTTGGAGACCGGTGCTCTGCCAGTTGAGCTACGTCCCTCTGCGCGAATGGCAAAAAACGCCTTTCGTCGGCAATTTGCCATTCGCCATTTGTCACCGACTACTTGATCACCTTGGTCACCACGCCAGAGCCGACCGTACGGCCGCCTTCGCGGATGGCGAAACGCACGTTGACGTCCATGGCGATGGGCGAAATCAACTCCACCGACAACTTGACGTTATCGCCGGGCATGCACATCTCGGCGTCGCCCAGCAGGTTTGCCGTTCCCGTCACGTCGGTCGTGCGGAAATAGAACTGCGGGCGATATCCGCTGAAGAATGGGGTATGCCGGCCGCCTTCCTCCTTGGAAAGGACGTAAACCTCGGCCTCGAACTGGGTGTGCGGCGTGATCGAGCCGGGCTTGGCCAATACCTGGCCGCGCTCGATTTCCTCGCGTTTGATGCTGCGGAGCAGGCAGCCCACGTTGTCGCCGGCCATGCCCTGGTCAAGCGATTTATTGAACATTTCCACGCCCGTCACGACCGTCTTGCGCGACTGCGGATTGAAACCGATGATTTCGATTTCTTCGCCGACCTTGATCACGCCGCGCTCGATACGCCCGGTGGCCACGGTGCCGCGGCCTTCAATCGAAAACACGTCTTCCACGGCCATCAGGAAGGGCTTGTCGACTTCGCGCTGCGGCTCGGGGATGTAGGCGTCAACCGAATCCAGCAAGTCGCTGATGCACTTGGTGGCTGCGGGGTCCGTGGGGTTGTTGTAGGCGGGCAACGAACTACCGCGGGTGATGGGAATTTCATCGCCCGGGAAACCGTACTTCGTCAACAGCTCACGGACTTCCAACTCGACCAGTTCCAGCAATTCGGCATCGTCGACCAGGTCGATCTTGTTGAGGAACACGACCAGGGCCGGCACGTTCACCTGCCGTGCCAAGAGCACGTGCTCGCGGGTTTGCGGCATAGGGCCATCGGCCGCCGAGACGACGAGGATCGCCCCGTCCATCTGGGCAGCGCCGGTGATCATGTTCTTGATGAAGTCGGCGTGGCCCGGACAGTCGATGTGGGCGTAGTGACGCTTATCGGTCTCGTATTCGACGTGCGACACGGCGATGGTCACCGTCTTGGTGGCATCGCGGACCGTGCCGCCCTTGGCAATATCTGCGTACGACTTGAATTTGGCCAAGCCCTTGGCGGCCTGGGTCGCCAGGATCGCGCCGGTAAGGGTGGTCTTGCCGTGGTCAATGTGGCCAATCGTACCCACATTGACGTGAGGTTTCTTACGTTGGAAAACTTCCTTCGCCATTCTATCTCCCTGCAATCACAAGCGACTAACGGTAAACTGAATCTTTACACAAACAACCACTGCGCGTCCGCTGGACCGAGAGCTGCTGAGGGGACTTGAACCCTTGACCTCGTCCTTACCAAGGACGCGCTCTACCGACTGAGCTACAGCAGCCAACAAGTCAAATCCGAAATCCAAAGCCCGAAAACCTGAACAAATTCAAAAACCGAATCCCAAATGTGAAAGCGGTTTCGGTCATCCCGCTTTGATATTTGCATCCGGGCACCCGCCGGCGGATCGCGGATTTCGTAATTCGGATTTCGTGCTTCCTCGTTCCTGTCCTCTCTATCTCTTTCTCTCCGGCCGTCCAAGCGGGTGATGGGAATCGAACCCACGTAAGTAGCTTGGAAGGCTACGGCTCTACCATTGAGCTACACCCGCGCGTCATTCTTTCTTAATGGAGGGTGAAGGATTTGAACCTTCGAAGGCTATGCCATCAGATTTACAGTCTGACCCCTTTGACCACTCGGGAAACCCTCCGGATGTCTTGTTATTCCCTTGGGGGCTGCCTCCGCCCAATGCACGCCTCAGACCAAACACACGACTTTGGGACCGCGAAAACTCTCACCGTTGGCAATCCGCCCCAGGCATACCTTGTATGCGTGTTGGAGGGCACCTTATACACAAGGGACCAGCCCCCCAGCCACACTAGGACCTGCCGATCCCTTTTACGAGCTAGCGGAGGGACTTGAACCCACAACCTGCTGATTACAAATCAGCTGCTCTGCCGGTTGAGCTACGCTAGCCGGTCAAGCCGACACGCGAATCCATTAGTATAACGACACTTCTCGGCAATGCAAGGCACTTGCTGGGAAAAATTTTCAACCCATTGCCCTATCAAACTCGTCATTGTTAGTGTGGAGAAATAACCCAAATGGGTTATTTATATATATGCTTACCGGAGCGATTCGCAGCCGTTGCTCGTTTGCTAGACAAAGTTTCGGCCCGATCACTCCCGGTTCCCCAACCGATTGCGGCCAAGCCCAGAATGATCTCTGTATTAGTTGTGTTTATTCCGATTTCGCCAATTCGACGGACGCCGTGGCCGGCAATGATCCGGAGTTGCCCTCAACGGGCGAGAAGATTGCCATAGTCCATTACGGCAGGGCGAGACGAGCATGGAGTGGAAGCCCGAGCCTAACCTGGGAAATCAATTTTCTCGTCTTCGACTGCTTTACGCAGCTTGCTCAAAGCACGGGCCTCGAGCTGGCGGATTCGTTCCTTTGTTACCCCTAATTCGGCACCCACTTGCTTTAGCGTCAAGGGCTCTTGGCCGCGTTGCAGCCCGAAACGACTGATGATGATCTTCTGCTCCCGCTCGTCGAGCTTGCCCAAAATCCTCTCCACCTGCCACTGTCGCTGCGATTGCGACGATTCTTGCTCGAACTGGTCGCTCCGTTCGTCCTCGCTGCTGGTGAACATCTCCCCGTTGCAGGTGCGGAAGCGGTCGCGATAACGGTGTTCGTCAGGAATGGTACGGGCAAAATTCTTCATAATTGCCCAGCTTGCGTAGGTGCTGAATTTGAAGCCCCGCGCATAATCGAACTTGTCCACTGCCCTCATCAGCGACATGTTTCCGTCGCTCACCAGTTCAAAGAAGTTTTCTGCCGGCCCCACGTGCCGCTTGGCGATCGAAACCACCAGGCGGAGATTCGCCCGGACGATCTGGTTCTTCGTGGCGACCGACTCTTCGTAAAGACCTTCGATTTCATCCATGAGGCTCGATCTTGGCTGGCCGGCATCGAGTTTCTCCCGCAGTTGGGCGGCCTTGTACTTGAGATAGTTCATCTTGCGGAAAAGGTGGGCCTCTTGGTTGCGGCTGAGCAATGGCACTTCATAGAGGCTGGCCAGGTACGGGGGCAAGCCGGAGGGAAGCCGTGCTTTCTTGACCGGCTCGTCGTCGTCCGGAGAGGGCAGGGGGCCGAGAATTTCCTGCTCTCGCTTTACTGACCGGATTGCCCGCGGAAATTCATTGCTCGGGATGTGGTCGAATGGCAGTTCGCCCAACTGCCTCGCCCGGACTTCCGCAACGATGCGGTAGATGCTGGCCCGCGTACGACTGAACCGCTTCGCCAGGGAATCGGCTGATTCCCCCCGGTGAAACTGGTAGTAGATCTTCCGCTTGGCATCAAGGTGAATAGGACCTTGACTATCGGGAAAAATCGCAAAGTCAGCGTTTTCCTGATCGAATTGTTTTAACGTATACCGGATGGTCTCGGCGCTGCGACCAGTTTTCCGGGCGATCCGCCGAACCACTTCCGACGGCCCACCGCCCGCCTGGGCAAGGCGTCGGGCACGGGCGATGATCGCCGCACGCTCCGATCCGCTAAGCTGGCTAAACTGGGAGCCACGGCGAACCTTGTCGGAATTCTGAGCCACGAAGCGGTCGACCGAGCTTTCCAGGAATCCAATCCGCTTGCGGCCATCGACCACGAAACGGCGGCTGATCAGGCCCAAGCGGCGCCAGCGAGAAATGGTCTTGGTGGAGACGTTGAAGCGGCTGGCGAGCTCCGCGATCGTCATCACGCGCTCACCCGCCGAGCCGGCAGCTATATTAGCGGCATCCGACAAATCCTCAACGAACAGCCGCAAATCATGCGTGGCGTCGCGGCCAAAAAACTTGACGTCGCGGTACGCCTCCGAGCGGAACCGCGTGATGCGATAGCAGAAGTACTCGTAGGTGTACGTCCGATCGGACTCAATCTCCGTGAGGAGCTTCTCGGCGGCAGCGACTTGTTCGAGTTTCTTCTCCCTGGGCGCAAAGCGTACCTGCTGGTCCCGAAGTTCCTGCAACGCAGCGACTCGATACTCGGTATGCATCGTAGCTCCTTTGTGGGCCACCAAGGCGACGAACTCTGTACGTCCGGCAGTGGCCAAGGGGTTCGCTTGCCTGGCGGGGCGATTTGCCGCACGACGCAACAGGATGGACTTCCTCGTCCCTTCACTCCTTTTAATACGTTCGGAAGCAATCAACTTGGGCCGGTGTTTTCCCGGCAGCTCCGCTCATTTCTTCCGAACGTTCTCAAGATGAACCGCGTGGTCCACCCATGAAATCAATACGTTTTTGGAGCAGTCCTTAATCGTCCGCGAACGTGCCACTATAATTTACACTATTCACTTTGCGAAAAATATCAAGTGGTCAACCGTCGTTCCATGAATATTTAGTCGCGCACGGTTTCCGGATAGGTTCCGAAGCGGAGGTCTGCTATGATTTGGTCGATCCTATCGATGTCACCGGTTGGTTGATCCATTAATCTCACCCCCCTTTTACAAAAGGGATGGCAAGCTATGACGCGCGTTCGTTGCTGGATTATCTTTCTTATTCTGGTCGCTCCGTCCGGTGCCCTGTCTGCAGACCCCGATTCGCAGAGCTACACCCTGGCGAGCCGGCGCCAAGTTGATCATATTGACCATGTCAATATCGCGCTGGAGGCAAGCGGCGACGTGCTTTCGCGATCAAATTCCGGTGAGAAGCCCCAGCGGCAGGGGGTGAACCTCAGCTACAACCGCGACTACGACGAAAGGACGTTGCAACTGCCCTCAGCTACCGACAAGGCGGCGCGAAGCGTCCGCTACTATCAGGAAGCCTCGGCCAGCCTGAAAAAGGGCTCGGTTGCGCAATCGCCCGCCCTGCGGCCGGAAAGCCGGCTCGTGGGTGTGGAGATTTTGGGCGGGAAAGAGACGCTCTTCTCTCCCAAGGGCTCCTTCAATTGGGACGACCTGGACCTGGTGTCCACCGTCGGCGAGAGCCTTCCCTTGGATCAACTCCTGCCGGAGCAAGCGGTGAGAATCGGCCAGTCGTGGAAACCCTCCGACGAGGCGATTGCCTTGTTGTTGGCCTTGGACGAGATCACGTTGAATTCCGTCCAAGTCACGCTCAAGGAGGCGACGCCCGAGTTCGCGCGGCTGGAGATGTCCGGCCGAGTCGAGGGACGGCTCTACGGGGCTGCAAACCAGGTGGGGCTCGAGGCCAAGTGCCGTTTCGACCGACGCACCGGGCGGATCGACTGGTTCACCATGCGGGTGAAGCAGAACCGCGAGATTGGCACGGTCGAGGACGGATTGGACTGGATCGTCCTGCTGAAGGTAAGGATTACTCGCCTTGACACCTCCGACAAACTCAGCGATGCGGCGCTGGCTGGCCTGCCTTTGAAGCCGAGCGAGGGTCTGACGCGGGTTAGCTATTTGCAAAGCGGCGGGGGCGCCATGTTGACGCACGACCGCTCGTGGTTCCCCACGGACCGCACCCGCGACCACGACGAGTTGCACCGCCTGGACCGCGGCCAGGACGTCGCTTTGTGCCGGATTGCGGCGCAGCCTCAGGTGGCGGTGTCGAAACTTCCCAGCTTGGAGCAGTTCCAGGGCATCGTGCAGAACCTGTCGGGCGTGGGCTTCAGCGAGTTCCTGGAGACGGCTCAGGCCGAGAGCCCCGCCCACCTGCGGATTCTGCGCGTGCGGGCGAAGGGCAAGGACGGCGACGTTCCGGTGCGCTGGTTTTTCTACCTTGTCTCCGATCCCGAAGGGCGGCAGGTGACTTTCACCTTCCGCGTCGAGGAGAAATGGCTCGATCGCTTTGGCCACGCCGACGAGCCGCTAGTCCATTCGCTGCGTTTCGTTGAGAAAGTTGAGAAAAAGGAACAATAAGTCAGAGGCTGTCGGTGTTGTAGGTCTCCCCGTCGTTGCGGCTGGATGCCTCGGCAAAGACCTTTGGATCGATACTGTAATGGACCGCATGAACCGCACCGTCGCAGAAGACGAACTGCACGAAGCCCGGATGCGAGGAGCCGAACTGATAGTTGCCGGGCGTCAGGGTGGAAAAGGTAGCGAAGGGTCCCTGCCAGTCCGGCGCCGGCGGAAAACAGCCCCAGCGGACTACGTCGTCCTGGAATCCGCCGACGTAGCCGTCGTTGTCGTCGGGCCCGCAGGCCGTCATGCAATAGGCGACGTTCATCCGCTTCTCGCCCACGAGCATCGTGTTGGAGCAACCGTCGGTGATTTTGGACTCATTGATCACCGTCGCGGTAGGGCTCGCCGTCGGCTGTCCCTGTTGCAGCACCAGGCCGCCGCGGACTACTACGCCGTCGATGAGGCCGTCTCCGTATTGGCCGCCCCCGTCATCGCCCACGGTGCTGACCCCCGCGTTGCCGGCGTAATCGCCCATGGCGCGGGGATAGGACTGACTTTGCCAAGGGCCGCCGCTGAGGGCAACCGGCCGCCTTCGCGCCGGACAAAAGTAAAGCCGCACCGGAGTGCCGGAGACTACCTGGTCGCTGGGGTTGCTCCATAAGTCCGCCTGGTCAGTGTAGGGCAGGATCTGGTAGCCCCAGGACCATCCTTGCTGGTCATAGGCGGCGGGCCCGCCGTTGATGAACGTGCGGGAAACAAAGTAGTCGGTGCCGCCGTTGGGAAAAGCCCCGGTGGCCTCGCGGTGGGCGTTGAAGGCGATGCCGATCTGCCGGAGATTGTTGGCGCAATGGATGCGCCGCCCGCTCTCCCGCGCCGACTGCACCGCCGGCAGGAGCATGCCGATCAGAATTCCAATGATCACGATGACCACCAGCAGTTCCACCAAGGTGAAACCATCGCGCCGCAGTCCCAATGGTGACGGCCTTAGGCCGTCAGAATTCCTGCAAGCCGCCATCGCACGCCTCCTTCAAAGGCCCGGGTTGTGGCCGGGCGGAAAACTGGCCTCGCGGAACTCTTTGTCGGACAACAGTTCCACGCTGCGGATTACGGTCAGCACGTAGCGAGTGCCCTCAGCGCCCTGTTTCTCGTAGGCAAGCACGGGCGTCGTCTTTGCCCAAGCGGGGTGCTTGGAAACATCGACGCCCCAGCAGATGATCAACGGCTGCCCGTCGCGGGCGGAGCACCAAGGAGTCTCTGTCCTTTCCGACTCGGGCAGGAAGGTGCCTAAATCGGCCCAGGTCTTGGGCGGCCGTTTCTGGCTGGCCGAGAATCGCGCATAGGCCATGCCGATCTTCATGAGTTGCTCGTGCGTCGCATCCAGCGGTTTGTCAACGCGGATCGGCGACGAAGATGAACAGCCCAAAAGGCTGAGCAGCAGCAACAGAACCCCGAAAACGCACACCCGCGAAGAACCGCGCATGGTCGAACTCACTGGACGCCGTACCCTATCCCCAAGGCAACTCATGATAGCATCGCAATGCCTGGCTGGCGAGAGCCCGACTCTTGCTGATTCTCGCAAACTGCAATCTCCTCACGGCATTTTGCACGACTTCTTGCTGGACCAAAAATGCCACTGCGCCGCAAGTCATTAGCACTATTCAACTTGGGGGAAGCCAGTATTCCTGGTACGAATTTTGCTTTTCACCGGTCGGCTTGCTCGACTCCGCGAGTCAACGGCGGCAACGCCTTGTAGCTCGCCCAACAACACCCTTGGTTCTCGAAAGCAGTCCCATGATGGACCTTGTATTCGTTCTCGCTCTCGTCGGCTTTTTTGTCGTTTGTATCGCTTACACTCATGCCCTTGGAAAGATCTGATCCATGGAAAACCTCATCGTCGGCATCGTGGCCTTGGGTCTGCTGGTCTACCTGTTCTTCACGTTGATTCGCCCGGAAAGCCTTTAACGAACCGAACGTCCCATGCATTACATGACTTTGTCCGGTTGGATTCAGTTCCTTGTGTTCCTCGTCGCGCTGGCGGCCATTACTAAGCCGATGGGCATCTACCTGCTGCGTGTGCTCGATCCCGACAAGGAGGGCGGCTTGGGATTTCTGGAAAAGATCTTTGGGCCCGTGGAATGGCTGGTCTACAAGGTGGCCCGAGTCAACCCCAAACAGCAGCAGAACTGGAAGCAGTACACGCTTTCGCTGCTCATGCTCGGCCTGGTCACGACCTTGCTCAGCTATGGCCTGTACCGTATCCAGGATCTCTTGCCCTTGCAAGCGAATATGCCCAGCCTGGGCCAGTCGGTCGATCAGAACGGCGCCATCGGTTCGCCGACGATTGATCCTAAGACCGGCAAAGTGACCGCTGGCGGAAAAGTGCCGGCCATCATCGCTTTCATTCAGTCGATCTCCTTCGCCACGAACACCGACTGGCAAAGCTACGAGCCGGAGCAGATGTTCACGCACTTCTCGCAGACCGTGACGACCGGGCTGCACTTTTTCTTCTCGTCGGCGGTGGGCATTGCCGCGGCTGTGGCCCTGGTTCGCGGAATCGCTCGGCAGAAAACGCGGAACATCGGCAACTTCTGGGTTGACCTGACCCGGATCACGCTCTACTTGTTTATCCCCATGTGCCTGGTCTTCGCCCTGTTGGACGTGTGGCAGGGAATGCCGATGAATTTCCGGCCCTACACCTCCGCGACGACGCTCGACCAGTCGGGCGCCACCGCGCCGGACAGCCCCTCCAAGCAGACGGTCCTGCAGGGCCCGATTGCCGCCTACGCCGCGCCCAAGGTGCTGGGGCTGAATGGGCCGGGCATAACCGGCGCCGACTGCGCTCATCCTTTTGAAAACCCTACGCCGCTGGCTCAGTTCTTGCAGTTGCTCCTGTTCTTTTCCGTCATCGCCGGTCTGCCGTATTACTACGGCCGCATGATCAATCACCGTGCCCATGGCTGGAACATCTGGCTGATCATGTTCGGCCTGCTGATCGTTACGAACCTGATAACGTGGTACTGCGAGGCCCAGCCCAATCCGCGGATGACGGCTTTGGGCGTCGCGCCGGCGAACTGCAACATGGAAGGCAAGGAGGTCCGCATCGGCGTTTACAATTCGGCCACGTGGGCCAACAACGTCACCGTCACGGCCGAGGGGGCCAACAACTGCCAGCACGACTCGATGATGCCCCTTTCCGGCTTCATGCTCCTGTTCAACATGCACATGGGCGAAGTCATCTTCGGCGGCATCGGCAGCGGCCTGTACACGATGCTGGTCTTCGTCTTCGTTTCGGTTTTCCTGGCCGGGCTGATGATCGGCCGCACGCCCGACTACCTGGGCAAGAAGATCGTCAGCTTCGACGTGAAGTGCTGTTCGCTCTTGCTGCTGATGATCGTGTTGGACACGGTTGGCTTCACGGCCTGGTCGTGCCTGACCGACTGGGGCACGAAGAACAACGCCAATAACGGGCCGCACGCCTTCAGCGAATTGTTCTATGCCTACAGCTCGGGCACGGCCAACAACGGCACGGCCTTCGGCGGAGTGGGCTATGCCCCGACCGACACGGCGCCCGACCCGGCCGATCCCCACAAAACAGTCGCGGTCTACGGCAGCACGATGTTCAACTGGACGCAGGCCTTCTGTATGCTCATCGGCCGCTACTGGGAGATCCTGCCGGTGATGGCTTTGGCCGGGGCCCTGGCCCAAAAGAAGGCGGTGCCCATGCACACGGGCAGTTTCCCCGTCACGGGGATGACCTTCTGCCTGCTGGTTTCGGCGGTGATCATCATCGTCGGGGCACTGAACTTCCTGCCGGGCCTGGTGATGGGACCGGTGATCGAGCACTTCAAGATGATTGGATCGAATATCCTGTATTGACAAAAGGAAGAACTGTCAGACTTGGACCTGCCGCCTGCCAATTGCAACCCGCCTTGCGGACCCAATAAAAAACGAAAGCGGGAACGACCATGAGTACATGGTGCCCGTCTCGCACTCCAAAGGGAAAAAAATGTCAGCTAAAGCCCGAAGCCTGTTCGACCGCGAGATCATAGTTCCAGCGATGTGGGAGAGCGTGCGAAAGCTCAACCCCGTCCATATGTGGAAAAACCCGGTGATGTTCGTCACCGAAGTGGGAGCCGCGGTGACGACATTCGACCTGTTCTTCACGCTGCCGTCGGAGCGGCTCTTCGTCGCGCAAATCTCCGTCTGGCTGTGGTTCACCGTGATCTTCGCCAACTTTGCCGAGGCCATGGCCGAGGGGCGGGGCAAGGCCCAGGCCGACACGCTCCGCAAGAGCCGCACCAAGACCCGCGCCAAGCGGAAGAACGCGGACGGTTCGTTCACCTGGCGCGAGGCCGAGGCCCTCCGCAAAGGCGACGTTTTCGTCGTCACTGCCGGCGAGATGATCGCCGCCGACGGCGAGATCATTGACGGCGCCGCCACCATCGATGAATCGGCCATCACTGGCGAGTCGGCGCCCGTGATCCGCGAATCGGGCGGCGACCGCTCGGCCGTCACCGGCGGCACCAAAGTCCTCTCCGACGAAATCACCGTCCGCGTCACCGCCGATCCGGGCGAGTCGTTCATGGACCGCATGATCGAGCTCATCGAGGGAGCCAAGCGGCAGAAAACGCCCAACGAAATCGCCCTCTCCATTCTGCTCTCGGCGCTGACGATCATCTTCCTGGCGGTGGTCGTCACCATGATGCCCTTCGGCATCTTCACCCATACCTACCTGGGCGACACCCCGGCCTACGAACAGGTCAGCTTGAATTTCTCGGTCACGGTGCTGGTGTCGCTGCTGGTCTGCTTGATCCCGACCACGATCGGCGGGCTGCTCTCGGCGATCGGCATCGCGGGTATCGACCGCATGGTGCAGAAGAACGTGCTGGCCATGAGCGGCCGCGCGGTGGAAGCGGCCGGCGACGTCGACGTGTTGCTCTTGGATAAGACCGGCACGATCACCATGGGCAACCGCCAGGCGACCGAGTTCATTCCCGCGCCGGGCGTCGATCCCCAGGAATTGGCCGAGGCGGCCCAGCTTGCCAGCCTGGCCGATGAGACGCCGGAAGGCCGCAGCATCGTGATCCTTGCCAAGGAGAAGTACGGCATTCGCGGCCGCGAGATCCATATGATGCCGCACGCCGTCTTCGTGCCTTTCACCGCCCAGACACGGATGAGCGGCGTGGACGTCGACGGCCAGTCGATTCGCAAGGGCGCCGCCGACGCCGTCCGCGGTTGGATCTGCGGCCCGTGCCCCACCGAGCTCGACTCCGTCGTGGAAGGCATCAGCCGCAGCGGCGGAACGCCCTTGATGGTCGCCCGGCAGGACAAGGCCCTGGGCGTTGTCCACCTCAAAGACATCGTCAAGGGCGGCCTGCCCGACCGCTTCCAGCGATTCCGCACCATGGGCATCCGCACGATCATGATCACCGGCGACAACCCGCTCACGGCGGCGGCGATCGCCAAGGAGGCGGGCGTGGACGACTTCCTCGCTCAGGCCAAACCCGAAGACAAGCTGGCCCTGCTGCGGAACGAGCAGGCCAAGGGGCATCTGGTGGCCATGACCGGCGACGGGACCAACGACGCCCCGGCCCTGGCCCAGGCCGACGTGGGCGTGGCCATGAACACCGGCACCCAAGCCGCCAAGGAGGCCGGCAACATGGTTGACCTGGACAGCAACCCCACCAAGCTCATCGAGGTCATTGAGATCGGCAAGCAGATGTTGATGACTCGCGGGGCCCTCACCACCTTCAGCGTGGCCAACGACGTGGCCAAGTATTTTGCCATCATTCCCGCCATGTTGATGGGGGCGTTTCCCGAGGTGATGCCCCTGAACGTGATGGGCCTGCACACTCCCCACAGCGCGGTCCTCAGCGCCGTGATCTTCAATGCCGTGATCATCATCGCCCTGATTCCTTTGGCGCTGAAGGGAGTGAAATTCCGCGCGGCCTCCGCCGCCTCAATCCTCCGCCGCAACCTGTTGATCTACGGCGTAGGTGGCGTGATTTGTCCCTTCCCGGGGATCTGGCTGATTGATCAGTTCGTCCATTTCCTGCACCTGGCGTAGCAAGTACTAACAGTGGGAACGAAAATGAGCAACGCGAAAACCAACAACGAAACAACGCAACTGGACGCCACCGACGACCGCGGCGGCTCGATTCTCGAACACGTGTGGGCCTCGATCGGCGCCACGCTGGTGCTGGGCGCGGTCTGCTGCGGACTCTATCCGCTGGCTGTCTGGGCCATCAGCCAGGCCGTCTTTCCCGTGCAGGCCAACGGTTCGCTGGTCGACAAGGACGGCAGACTGACCAGCGACGACCAGCACGCCGTCGGATCGTATCTGATCGGGCAGAACTTCTCCTTGCCCGGTTATTTCCACCCCCGTCCCAGTTCGGCGGGCAGCGGCTACGACGCCAGCAGCTCCGGCGGCAGCAACCTGGGTCCCTTGAGCGCGAAACTCATGCACGGCACCACCAAGGACTTTGCCTTTACCATCTTCGCCGCCGACAAGAGCCACGCCGCGGTGGCGCCAGCGACCATGAGTACCTGCTGCCCGGGCCGTGTCCAGGGCGTCGTCGCCGCAGTAACCAGGTCGACCATTTCGCTGAGCGAATCGGGCAGCACCGCCAAGACAACGTACACCCTCGATCCGGCTGTGGCAGATCCGAATACCGCGGTGAACTATCACGGCCGAACGATCCACGCCACGACAATCCCCATCGGCTCTATCGTGGAACTGAAGCTCAACGACAAAACGCCGGCCGTTGTGACCGCGCTGAATGTCGCCGATCAGGAAATCGACGCGGGCATCAGCGGCATGGATACGGTGAACAACAAGATCACGCTGGACGATTCCGGCAGCACGGTCATCAATGTTGATCCGAAGAGCACTGTATTCATTGTCAACGGCAAGCCCGGCGCCTTGACGGACTTGGCCGCCGGCATGACCGTCCATGTCGTCGCCTCGCTGCAAATGGATTTCGACGGCATCGCCGATCGCGTTATTCATTATTGCCAGGACAACTCGATATCCTTTAAGTCATCGATTCCCGACAGCGCTTTTACCGATGCCGACGGCGTGGACGACGTGAAGCTCATCGCGGCCTTCAATGCGGCCGACAATCCCACCATCGATCCCAGCACGCCGATTCCCGGCGACGCTGTGGCGGGGTCGGGCTCAGGGCTCGATCCGCACATCAGCCCCGAGAATGCGGAACTACAGGCCCAGCGCGTGGCCGACGCGCGCAAGGTCCCCAAAGAAAAGGTGTTGGAACTGATCCACCAGCACACAGACCGGCCGAGCCTGGGCTTTCTGGGCGATCCAGGCGTGAACGTGTTGATGCTCAATTTGGCGCTGGACAAGGCGGCGCCGCTTCCCTCCGCCAAGTGATCGATGGCAAAAAAAGAGCCGCCATGTTCCCTTTTCAGGGCTCATGGCGGCTCCAATAAAATCCCCCCGCCTGATTGCGACTGGATGCGTCGCTGCGAGACGAACGCAAGATCGGGCGTGCTACGCACTGCCTTATATTGATCTCGGTTCACGCTTAAGGTTTGGCACCTCCGTCGGAATAACGGGCGAAAGGGGCATTTGCTTTAGGATCCCTCACGCAACCGGACCTCTTCGAGTTACTGAAAACTGAAAAAGGGGAGTTGTGTGAGGGGTTCTAAAGGTAACTTCACTATCGGCAATTTCCCACTCGCGAGCCCAGACCAATTCTGCTGCTTTCTCGGCCCGGCACAAGCTTGGGAGCTTGCTCCTGTTCCGATTCAATTATAGGCTACGCTCCCGTCGAAAAGCAAATGCTTGCCGTCGTTTCAGCCGCGCGGCGTTCTCGGCGAAAATGGTGTGCGTTCGTAACTCTTTTACACGAAATGAATTGCGGATTCGTCTCGCGGGTCCGCTGCCTTGGATCGGCACGGATACGACAGAATTCAAATCGACCAGCGGCGTAGCCCTTTGGAGCGCGGCGACCTGTTGCCGCTTTCTTGTCGCGGTGCAGCACCGAATGAGCAAAAGGCGGCGACAGGTCGCCGCGCTCCAAAGACGCCGGACTTTCGCCACCTGTTCGCCAACCGGAATTCGGACTACGATACTACTCTACTGACATTGGTCCGGCCCGAAATTGGTTCTGGGAATGCCCAATGCCACTGGTATTTGGAGCCCTATTTTGCCCCGTGTTTTGCTGAAGCCGCGAAAGGCCCGACCGTTCTTCGGCCGCCATCCCTGGGTCCTCGATTCGGCCATCGACCGCATCGAGGGCAGCCCGGCCGACGGCGACGTCGTCGAACTTTGCTCCGACAAGGCAGAGTTCATCGCCCGCGGAATCTTCAATGGCCGCAGCCGCATCCACGTGAGGCTTTATAGTTGGAACGAGGCCGAATCGCTCGACGACGCCTTCTGGCGGCGACGCTTGGAAACGGCCCTCGCCTTGCGGAGCGTGCTGGGCTACGACCTGCCCGACGGCGCCGCACGGCTAGTCTTCAGCGAGGGCGACGGCCTGAGCGGGCTGGTCGTCGATCGCTACGGCGATTGGCTCGTCGTGCAAGTGACCGCACTGGCCATGGCCGTCCGCCTGCCGCAAATTGTGCCCATGCTCGTCGAGTTGGCGCGGCCGCAGGGAATCCTCCTCCGCACGGAGCGCGACATCGTCCGCGCGGAAGGGCTCGAACTGTCGCCAGGCCTGGCTTGGGGCCGCATGCCCGACGCGCCGCTGGCGATCGTCGATCAAGGTCTGCGCTATGGCGTCGATTTGGCCGAAGGGCAAAAGACGGGCCTGTATCTCGACCAGCGCGAGAACCGCGCGGCCGCGGCGCGGTATATGCGTGGCCGCCGCGTCCTGGACATGTTCTGCTATACGGGCGGATTCAGTCTGGCGGCCGCGTTGGGCAAGGCCCGCGAAGTGCTGGGCTATGATTCCAGCCAGCGGGCGGTGGCCCAGGCCCGCGACAACGCCGAGCGCAACGGCCTGGACAACCTGCGTTTCGAAAGTGGCGATACCTTCGAGACCTTGCAAGCGCTCAAGTCGGCCGGCGAGCGGTTCGACGGCGTCGTCCTCGATCCGCCCAAGTTCGCCCGCAACCGCGCCGGAGTGGACGACGCCTTGCGGGCCTATGCCCGCCTCAATCGCCTGGCGCTGGACGTGCTTGCGCCGGGCGGCATCCTCGTGACGTGCAGTTGTTCCGGCCACGTGAGCCGCGACGACTTCTTTTTCATGCTAGTGAGCGTGGCCCAGCAGAGCGGCCGCGACATCCAGGTGTTGGAGCAACGCGGGGCCGCGCCCGATCACCCCGTTTCGGTCACCTGTCCCGAAAGCGAGTACCTGAAGTGTTTTGTGTGCCGGGCAGGATAGAATGCCGTATTCTCCCCAACCGGGCCTTCTGAAGATAGAATAGGGACCGTGGCTCTCCGCAATACGCTTCGCATTCATGTTGCCCGAGGGAACGCCCATCTCCCATGGACCCCCGAATCTACCGAACACGCGTTCTCAAGGAGCTTATCGCCTCTCCGCTTGTTGTCATTCCCGCGGGCCTTGGAGCGGCGACTTTTACAATGGCTGTCGTGCTCCACGCGCCCCTGGGTTTTCTAGGGTTCCTGGGGCTGTCTGGCATCTTGGCGGGCGTTGGCATTGCCGTCACGCGTTCAATTCTCGGCTGGGACGAGTTGACACGCCGGGCGTTCGATGAACTGCAGGGCGAGTCCGATCAAAGCCAGGCGCAGATCATCGACGGACTGGAACAAGCGCTGAGGGCAGACCACGACCCTCGCACTACGCAGAGTGCCCAGGAATTGCGGCGGCTCTACCGCCGCCTGGAACGCGCTGGCGTGATGGGCGACAACATCGATTCGCTGCTGCTGCCCGAGATAAAGAACAAGGCCGAACAGTTGTACCAGTCGTGTCTCGATTCCTTGGGCCGCACCCTGGAACTCTGGCAAGCGGCCCAGGAAATGGCCACGCCCGAGGCCCGCAAACAAGTCCTCGCACAGCGTGAGGCCCTGATTGGCGAGGTCGACAAGAGCGTTCACCACCTGGGTAAGACGCTCGACCATTTGCAGACCTCGATGCTCAAGCGGGACCGCCAAGACGAAGATCTCGCTCGTATGCGTGAGGAACTGGAAATGGGATTGCAAGTTGCGCAACGGGTCGAACAGCGGATCGATCAACTTGGTCAATTGGATCGGGCAAATTCCCCGGAGCAGGAAGGCGGTCCGCCACAAAACCCAGCGCAAACTTGAATTGTTAGGGTTTTGTTAGCGTCCAAGGAACGGCGCCCCGAGGCGAAATGCCTGCGCAACGCTCATTGGCACGCCGTTTGGCATACCTTATAATATTGGGCGTTAACTCGTTGCATCAGATGACGGAGGGCGGTCGAATGTTCGGCTCGATACCAGTCGTAAATTGGCGGCAAGCGACTAAGCGGCTTGCGGCGGCGTCGGTGTTGCTAATGCTCGGGCTGGCGGGATGCTCGTCCAGCTCCCAGCCTGCCCAATCCCAGAACCCGGGTGTTGGCAGCGCACGACCGGCGCAAAACCACACCGCAGGTGGCGACGTTCTGGAACTGGTCTTCCCCTACGGTTCGGAAAAGCAAAAGTGGATTGAAGCCGTCACACAGGAGTTCAACAGCGGCGACCACGTCAGCACCTCGCAGAAACGGATCCAGGTGCGTGCTATTCCACTGGGGTCGGGCGAGTTGATCGCGGAGATCCAGGAAGGCCGGCTGAAAGCGCACCTCGCCAGCCCCGCGTCATCGGTCTTTATCGAACTGGGCAACGCCGAATCGAAGGCTCGCAGCGGCAAGCCATTGGTCGGGGAAACCCGCAACCTGGTTGTCTCACCCGTCGTGATCGCCGTCTGGAAACCGATGGCCGAGGCGTTGGGATGGGGCAAGCGACCGCTGGGCTGGGCCGATATTCTGCAGATCGCCCAGGATGAGCAAGGCTGGGCAAAATACAAGTATCCCCAATGGGGCAAGTTCAAGTTCGGCCACACGCACCCCGAATACTCTAACAGCGGACTGATCGCCGTCTTGGCCGAGGTCTACGCCGGGGCGGGCAAATTGAAAGGACTGTCGCTGAAAGACGTCGAGCGCCCCGAAGTCGGGAAGTTTCTCCACGGCATCGAGGAGTCGGTGGTCCACTACGGCAGTTCCACCGGCTTCTTCGGCCGGCGAATGTTCGAGGGCGGGCCGCAATACTTGATCGCCGCCGTGCTTTACGAGAACATGGTGATCGAGTCCTATGACACCCGTCCGCAACCGCCTTTGCCGATCGTGGCCGTCTACCCGAAGGAGGGCACTTTCTGGAGTGACCACCCCGTCGGCATTGTCCAGCGCGATTGGGTCGACGACGAGCACCGCAAGGCGGCGGAGCAATACATCGGCTTCCTCACCGCCCCGGAACAGCAGAAGCGGGCCATGGAGTTTGGTTTCCGCCCTGCCGACGTCGCCATTCCCCTGGCCGCGCCGATCGATGCCGCCCACGGAGTCGATCCCAAGCAGCCCGAAACGACCCTCGAGGTGCCCCCGGCAAGCGTGACCAGCGCTGTGATCGGGCTGTGGAAGAATCGCAAGAAGCATGCCGACGTGGTGCTGGCCATCGACGTGTCGGGCAGCATGCAGGGCGAGAAGATCGACAACGCCAAACTGGGCGCCAAGCAACTCATCGACCTGCTGGATAAAGAGGATTCGCTTTCCCTGATGTCGTTCAACGACCAGGTGGCTTGGGCCGGCCAGGGCCTGTCCGTGGCGACCGGTCGGCAGAAGGCGGCACAGACCGTCGATAGCTACTTCGCGGGCAACGAAACGGCCCTCTACGACGCGATTTCCCAGGCCCACCGCTACCTGACGGAGAAAGCCGGGGGCGACAGGATCGCGGCGATCATCGTCCTTTCCGACGGCGCGGACAACAAGAGCAGCATCGGATTGGAGGACCTGCTGAAGAGCGTTGGCGGCGGTGAAGAGTCGCGCGGCATCCGCATCTTCACCATTGGCTATGGAAGCGATGCCGTGCCCGACGTGCTCGGCAGGATCGCGGAAGCTACCCACGGCAAGTACTTTGCAGGCACTCCGGAGAATATCCGCGAGGTCTTCAAGGAGATTTCCACGTTCTTTTGATGGCCCATCGAGGAAGGTTCCATGAGCACCATGAAAACTATGCGGTCGTCCGGTTCCCAGGGAGGCTGGTTCGGGAAAGCCGTGCTTATCGTGCTGGTCTGGATCGTGCTGGCGGGACTCGGCTACTGGTGGTTCTCGGGTAAGAAAGACGACTCAAAGCCCAATGACAAGGTGGCGAAAGGAAGCGGCGAGTCCGTTCCCGCGACATCGTCTTCATCACCAGTGGGACTGGGCTCCGTTACGATCGGCGTGGCGTACGGCACAGAGAAGCGAACCTGGCTCGAATGGGCGGCCGAGCAGTTCGCCCAGAGCGAGGATGGCAAGCGGATTCAAGTGAACCTGATTCCCATGGGTTCGCTGGAAGGGGCCCACGCAATCCTCGCCGGCGACAAGCGCATCGATGCCTGGCTGCCGGCCAGTTCGCTTTACACTGCGGTCTTCGTTGAGGAATGGCAAATCAACCATTCCGGCAACCCTATCGCCAAGCAAGAACTGCTGGCGCTTACGCCCCTGGTGTTCGTCACGTGGAAAGATCGCTACGAGGCCTTCAAGAACCGCTTTCCCGAAATCACCTTCGAGTCGCTCGCCCAAGCATTGCAGGTGGAAGGCGGTTGGGGTGGAATCGCCAAGAAGCCTGACTGGGGGCTCTTCAAGTTCGGCATCACCGATCCCGACAAGTCGAACTCCGGCCTGATGTCGCTGGTCTTGATGGCCTACGACTTCCACGGCAAGAACAGCAGTCTCGTGCTGGCCGACATCGTCAAGCCGGAATTCCAGGCATGGCTGGGCCAATTGGAACGCGGCTTGACGGCCCGCACCGATTCCACCGGCACGCTGATGAAGGAAATGGTGCTCAAGGGCCCGTCGTCCTTCGATGCGGTGATGGTTTATGAATCGGTGGCCATCGATTTCATAAAGAGTGCGGAGGGCCGCTGGGGAACGCTGCAAGTCGTTTACCCCAAGCGCAATATGTGGAGCGACAACCCCTACTGCATTCTCAACACCGAATGGACCACTCCCGCCCACCAGGAGGCCGCGGAAAAGTTCCTGCGGTTCTTGATGAGCGGTCCCATGCAGCGCAAGGCCCTGGACCATGGGTTCCGTCCCGGCGATCCAACCGTTCCCGTAAAATTTGCGGAGAGCCCCTTTGTAAAATACGCCGACCATGGGTTGGCCATCGATTTAACCACTATTTGCGATCCGCCGCCGGCCGAGGTGATCAACAACCTGCTGCAGACCTGGCAGCGGGCGGCTGGCCCCAGGTAGCGATAGAGAAGTAAGAGGAAACTGCGATGTTCTCGGCGATTTGGCGCTATTTTCGTGCGTTCGGCTACCTTCTCACGGGCCGCATCGATGCTGCCCGCATGGCCCTCAGCGCTAACCCTTATGTCGTTCAGGCCACCTACGACAACATCATTGCCGAGAAGCGGAAGCGGATCCGGCAGTACAAGGACGCCGTCGCCGGCATGATCGCCCAGGAAGAGAAGAAAAAGGCCGAGTTGCAGCGGCAGTCCGACGAAACCGCCCGGCTGAGGAATCTCCGCGACGGGGCGGCGGCGATGGCCAGGAAGGTCGTCCAAAAGCACGGCAGCGACGTCGATGCCGTCAAGGGCGACCCGGAGTATTTGAAATGCCAGGCCGCATTCAAGGACTTCAGCTCCACTCTGCAGGAAAAGGAGTCCCGCTGCAGTGAACTGGAAAGCGACATCAAGACTCTCGAGCAGAACATCTCGGGCCACAAGGTCCAACTCCAGTCGCTGCTCCGTGAGCTGGACAAGATCAGCCAGGAGAAACACGAGACCATTGCCGACATGCTCACCGCCAAGGAGGAGAAGGAGCTGGCCGACATGGTTGCCGGCATCGGCGAAGACCAGACGACCAAGGACTTGCAGGAAATGCGCGACCTGCGGACCAGGTCGCAGGCCGGCGCCCGCGTTGCCCGCGAACTGGCCGGCGTCGACACCAAGCGTTCCGAGGCGGAATTCCTCGAGTATGCCGCCAAGAGCCAGGCCGACACCGAATTCGACAAGCTCATCGGCCTCGCCAAGGAACCGGCGGCCGGGGAGGCGAAGGAAACGTCGGAAAAGAGCAAGCTGCCGGAAGCGTAGGAGGTAGTCTTCGCGCTCCGCCTTAAGTGCAGTCGACGCCGCAGCGTGACAGGTACAGTCCATTCATGGCCGACAACGTCTATCCGTTCTACGTCAAGCTGGCGAAAATTCTCAACTCCGGCCAGTCGCGGAGCGTCATTCTCTGCGGGAACGTCTACGACCTGTTCTACAACGGTCGCGAGCACGTTCCCCTGGTCTCCTTCCTCGCCGACAAGTGCCGCAGCCGCGGAATCGTCCGCATCGTTTATGAACTGAACGGACCGGTGCGGATCCTCGACGACCGCGCGGACGTGAAGAGCGCCTGGATTGCCTGGAAATCGGGGATCGATCCCGACACACTGCTGCTCCGCGGAATGGCCGGCAAAGGCCCGTCGGAGGCCGATCGCCTCGGCGGCCAGTTCGAGCGGCTCCTGCTCGACGCCATCGGCAACCCCAATCTCGCCCTGGAACTGCTCCGCCAGTTGACCGTCTGCGCGCGGTCGTCGAACCTCGCCGCTAATTTGGTGGTCTTCATCGAGGCAGCCGATATGTTGCTGCCGGCGGGCAACGGAGACATTGCCGCGCTCAACGAGCGGCAATTGCACCGCATCAGTGTCGTCCAGGACTGGTTCTGCGATCCGGCGTTCGCCAACGGCCGCGATTCCGTCTGCCTGATAGCCGAGTCGCGGAGCCTCGTCCATCCCCGCGTCAGCCGCCTGCCGCAGGTCCTGCCCGTGGAAATCCCGGCGCCGAGCACGGCGGACCGGTTGCACTACATCGAGACCTTCCTCGCGTCGGCCTCTACCAGGCCGAAACTCTGGAGCACGCCGGCGGAACTGGCGTCGCTCACGGCTGGCCTGTCGGTCCAAGCCCTGCGGCAGATCCTCTTGGGCTCTGCCTATACGGAAACCGCGGTCACGCCTGCCGACGTGGTCGCGAAGGTCGAAGAGTTTATCCAGGGACAACTCGGCGAGGACGTCGTGGAGTTTGCCAAACCGACGCATACGCTCGGCGACGTGGTGGGATACTGCCGGCTGAAGGAGTTTTTTCGCGACGAGTTTCTGCCACGGATTCGCGCCGGCGGCGACAAGGCCCTTTCGGGGGCCGCCGTGGCCGGACCGATCGGCAGCGGCAAGACCTTCATCCTCGAAGCCGTGGCGGGCGAACTCGATCTCCCCGTGCTCGTCCTGAAAGGCATCCGCAGCCAGTGGTACGGCCAGACGGACGTGATCTTCGAACGGTTCCGCCGCACCGTGGAGGCCCTCGACCGAGTGTTGATCTTCGTCGACGAAGCCGACACGCAGTTCGGCGGCGTGGGCGCCGACGCGCACGAGACCGAACGCCGCCTCACGGGTAAAGTCCAGGCGATGATGTCCAACCCGGCCTTGCGGGGCAAAGTGACCTGGCTGCTGATCACGGCCCGGATCCACTTGCTTTCGCCCGACATCCGCCGCCCCGGCCGGGCGGGCGACCTCGTGATCCCGATCCTCGATCCGGAGGGATCCGATCGCCGCGAATTCATTGCCTGGACCCTCAAGGGCTTCCTCGACCCCGCTAACGGCGCCGTCGATCAGCTCGACCAGCTCACGCGAGGTTATTCCGCCGCGGCCTTTGCCTCGCTCCGGCAACACCTCAAGGCCAAGGGCGCCGCCGACCTGAAACAAGTCGTGGAGATCGTGCGCGACCAGATTTCGCCGGCGATCGGGCTGACGCGCCGCTACCAGACGCTGCAGGCCCTGGTGAATTGCACCCGGCGCCGTTGCTTCCGGACCCCGACGTGTCCGATAAAGACCGCGAGGCGTGGGAGATCGAGATTCGCCAACTGGAGGCGATGGGCATCCGCTGAAATTACGGTTCGATTAAATACGCCTGTCCGTCCAGGTTCAATATCACCGCCTCGTCCATCGCCAGGTACTGCGACATCGTGTGGCCGTAGCGGCGGGCCAAGGCGAAGTAGTCCTTGCTGAACTGCTTGACGCGGCGGGCGTTTTGCTGCTGCTCGGGCGTCACCTGGGAATCTACCCACTGGTTCTGGCGGCGATAGAATGTGCGATTGCCGATGTTCCGCACCGTGACTTGCGCCTGGTCGGCCTCTTGCTGGATTTCGCCGCCGTAGGACAATTCACCGGCCGCCTTGGCCGCTTCGGCAACTGGGGCCGCCGCGCCTTGGGCATATCCGCCGCCCCCCATGCCGCCCCCGCCGTCCTTCGCCTGCATGGCCCGGGCCGCCGGGACGGCCGGCGCCGATTGGGCGAAGCGGTTGAAGCCGTTGGACGCCAGCTTCTTGGACGCCGCTTGTGCGTTGCCCGAGAAATCGTTGGCGTCCCGGTAGTTATAGGCGTTCTGGAAGTCGCCCTTCATAGCTCTCTGCGCGGTGCCCGCCGCGCCGCCGGTCTGCGCCAGCGATTCCAGCCGCCGGTTGGCGCGATCGAAGTTCGAGGCCACGTCGTGGATGTTCGTCGTTTCGTCGGCCATGAACGAGGTGTACGGTGTGAGGATGCCATGCCGCGTGGCCAACTCGACGAGCTCCTTCACCAACTCATCGTTCTTGCCGTTGAGGTCCATCTGGTCGAGGATTTCGCCCACGCGGCGGACGGCCCAAAGCTTCTCGATGAATGCCAGCGACTCGTCGTTGCTCCGCTCGACGAACGCGGCGGGGAAGTCGAACCGCTGCTCCTTGTCGCCCACCTTGCCGGTCACCACGATCTTGGCCGTGCCCGCATTTTTGTAGCGGCCCACCACGACCAACTGCTCCCCGGCAAACAGGTCGGTCGTCTCGCGGGGATAGACGCGGTTCACGGGCGGGCCGTTCTCGGTCTTGGCCGTCTCCAGGTCGTAGCGGATCTGCATGCCCGTCAGCACCGGCGACTTCGATGCGGTTGTAGAGCCGGGCGACATGCTCCTCGATGTTCTCGTCCGGCCGCACGTATTCGCTCTGGCCGTGGTTCTCGCGAACCAGCTTGTCGAGGAAGCGGGCGTTCAGGTCGTAGCCCACGCCAAAGCAGAAGATACGGGCGTGAACCTTGTTGAATTCCTTGGAGTTCGCCACGACCCGCATCTCGTTGGTCTCACCCACCGTCGGCAGGCCGTCGGTGAGGAAGACCACGTAGCTGGGCCGGCCGGCGTCGGTGAGCTGCCCGAGCGATATCCGCAGGGCCTCGTTGATGTTCGTGCTTCCGCCGGCATAAATCCCTTCGGCGAAGCCCAGCGCCTCGCGGCGCGTCTTGTCGTTATAGCGCTGCAGCTCCGGCCGGAACGACTCCACCTCACTGTCGAAGGCGATGATGTTGAACAGATCGCCCTCGCGGAGGTTGTTGAGCACGTGCTTCAACGCCGCGCGGACCTGCTCGATCTTTTGCCCGCTCATGCTCCCCGAACGGTCCATCACCAGAAGTACCGTCTTCTTCTGCCGCTCGTCGCCAGCCTTGATCTGCGGGCTGGCCAGCAAGAGGAAGTAACCGTCCTGGTCCTTGTCGGGGCGATAGGTCAGCACGCGCATGCTCACCTTGCCGCGGCCGATGTCGTAAAGCAGGCGGAAGTCGGAGGCGGGAACCTGGTCTTTCGCCTCGTAGCTGACAACGGCGTGGCGATCGTCCGTCCGCTTGATATCGACGGCATGCGTGGGGCTATAGATGTTCTTGATCTCCGCCTGGCTTTCCACGGCCACGCGGAAGGTGATCTTCTCCACCGGTTGCGAGGTGTACTTGGCCGTGCTCAGAGGGAAGAGGAAATCGGTCATGCCTTCCTCTTGGCGGCAAAGCTGCACGTAGCGGAGGGAAACGGTCCGCTTGGCCCCCGGCGGCACGGGGAAGACGCTCGTTTTGAACATGCCCGTGCCAATCCACTCCAGCAGGGCCGGATCGCGGTTCTTGCGGACGATCTCCTCGTAGGTCCGCCGGGCGTCGTCTGCACTGAGCAATTTGGCCGGCATTTCCCGGCCATCAACCAGCAGGGTCATGCGATCGACGGCCCCATCGTAGGGCAGGGGGAAAATGAAGGAGACTTCCATCAGCCGACTGCCGGTGTTCACGAAGGACTGCGAGACTTGCACCTTGGCTACCTGGTCGGTAAGCCGGGCGTCGACCTCCAGGGAGTCGATCTTGTAGGAGACCGGTATCGGTTCGGGAACGGGGATGGGACGCGGCTGGGGATGTGGCCAGATGATAATCGGCCGCGGCAGGCGGACTTGTTGCGTTGGATCGACGACCACCAACAACCCTTGAGCGCCGGCGAGCGCCGGAACAAAAAACACAATGACGGCAATCCATCCGTTCAATCTGGCGAGCATGGGAAATCTCCTTATCTTGGCATTTTGGCGACGTTAGTCCCGGTTTGAGCCAGAATTCCGGGAGGTTCCGGCTCAAACCGGGACTACAAGCGCCGCGTTTCTAGGCCCTATTCTACACCCATTCGACGCAGCGGCTGGGCTGCAAGTTCCCGCAAAAAGTTCGTACAGTTTGACCTTTGTCGGCGGCGGCGTAAGATCAAATGGAGACTCGTCTTCTCCCATCTTCATATTGGCATTGGCCCCCTCCGATTCAGAAAGGAGTTTCTCTGATGCAAACTGCCAAGCAGCTTTCCGTTTCTTTGGTGAACAAGCCCGGGCGTCTGGCCGCCGTATTGACCGCACTGGGCAAGGAGAAAGTCAATTTTCAGGCCCTTTCCGTCATGGATTCCGGCGATCGCGGTACGGTCCGTTTCGTGCCGGAAAACGTGGAGGCAGCCCAAGAGGTCCTCCAGGGCCTTAATATACGCTACGAAGTAGCTGATATTTTGTTGGCTGACGTTCCCAATCAGAACGGGGCCTTCCGCAAGATTTGCGAGAAGTTGGCTGCCGAGCACTTGAACATCGACTATGCCTACAGTTCGTTCGGTTCGCGCAAGGGTTCGGTCGCGGTTGTCAAGGTGAACGACCTGGTGAAGGCCCAACGGGTGCTGGCGGAGACTGGGAGCACCGTCTCACGCACGCCGCGGCGGCCAGGACGCCGGCCGGCCTACGCGCGGTAGTGGGAGGTCCACGTAGCGATTGTTGGCGGTAGGGCGAAGGCTGTTGTTCGTGGGTGTCTCGTCTCGCGCGCTCGCGCTTTCGCCTCACCGTCTTCACGATTCCAAACCCGGGTATTTCCACGACGTCTCCACGGTCTCCGTCGCGGAGGCGGTAGGGCGCGGCCAAGATCTAAACTTGCCACCCCCTGCAAAGCACTTCAACGGCACGAGCCTTCGGCACCGACCGCAGCAGACACTCTTACCTGGGTGATGCGGTCTTCGCCGTGGAGGGGGTCGCGTAGAGCTTGGCGCGGCAGGGCGCTCATGAGAGTGAAGGGGCCAGTTGAGGAAATTGCTCTGGGGAAAAGGAGCAGACGGCGGCGCCTGCACGAAAACCGAGAGCGCTTTGGAAAATTGTCGCTCGCCAGGCGTAGTATTACGGTAGAAACTCGCTGTTTTGACAATTTGGATCTATATAAGTGCCCCTGGCCCAGTCCCGGGGCGCACGCAAGGCTTGAGGTGAGCATCCCGCCGCATGAAGGGACGAAGGATGAAGCGGCAAGCGAGAAAATATGCGCTGGGAGATCCGGTGAAGGCATGTGCGCTTCCAGTCTCAGTTGCGGAGATTATACTCTAAAGAGGCATGTATTCGTCGCGCGAGCGGGAGGTCGTTGTGGTCACCGGTGCGTCAATCGCAAGTCTTTGGTACCCAAGGGGTTGCAACGACCGCCCTGGCGCAGCGTCGAGGATTGGTTTCACAACGGCGGCGGGCCGAAATGCGACTCTGTCCGTTCGCATAAGATGCTTATTCATAAGGTATTACGACGGCAGTCCGCGGGCCGCCAAGGCTTTTGGTTGTGAACATGTGTCACAGGGAAATCTCCTGTTCCGCCGCCGCAAGCCATTTGCTCGCATAGCTTTGCCAGTTATCGATTTTTTGTTGTGAGTCAGCCCGGCGCAGAACGTTGTGATTCGCACATAGCTTGATAGAGTAGGTCACTAGAAGTCCCACAGGCCGCCGAGTACCTGCTCGACAGTGTCGCGGCTGCTGCGGCGAAGAATGTCCTCGACGACCGGCGCGAGAAATCCAAATAAAAGGTCGGTTTTGGACCAATTTGGCCAAATTGTCACCGGCCTCAACCAGGACCATGCGTACATGCCGCCCGAAGAAGAAAAGCGGTAATGAATTCCTGCATTCCATATTACTTGCCTTGGCTCCCTTCAAGAGGGAGAATGTAGGCATGCTCCATCCCCTCCAACAGCGAATTCAGGTGCTGCGGCGCCGCGTCGTGCGTCTGTTGGCGATCCGCGGAGTGAGCACGGTCGCGGCCGCCGTGCTAGCGACGCTGATTTGCTTCGGAGCGATCGACTACCTGCTCCGCTTCAAAGACCGCGGCGTGCTTGTGGTCTTTGCCGCCGCCGTGCTGGCCGTCCTGGGCTGGACCGCCTACCGGGCCGCGCGTCGCGTGCTGCTGCTCAGTGCCCGACTGGGCGACGCTGACTTGGCCCTACGGGTCGAGGCGTGCTTCCCCACCGTCCGCAATCGGCTGGCCAGCGCGGTTGAGTTCCTCCGCCAGGCGGAAGACGATCGGGCGGCCGGCTCGGCAGCCATGCGCCGCGTGGCGATCTCCCAGGCCGTAGCCGCCTGCGACGGCCTCGACTTTGCGGCGGTGATCGATTGGCGGCCGGCGCTGCGGTGGGCAGCGGCGGCCCTGACGGTCGCACTACTGGCCGCCTGCCTGACGATGGCCGATGCGGCGGCCGCCCGCACGGCCCTGGCCCGGCTGATATTTCCCCTGGGAACGGCCGATTGGCCGCAACGGAACCATTTGATTCTCAGGTTGCCGGCGGAGCCGATTGTTGTGGTTCGCGGTCGGGCACTGGAGGTCGAGGTCATCGATAAGCAAAATGCCCCGCTGCCGCCCGATTGCCATATCCAATATCGTCTCACCGACAACCAGGGGCGGACGCGGCAAGAGACCGAGCCAATGCAATTGCTCGGCAGTGCCATGACCGCGCGGCGGGAAAACGTCACTTCTCCCTTTGCTTTCCGCTGCACGGGCGGCGATGATCGAGACATGCCTTGGATCTCGGTCCAAGTCGTCGATCCGCCTGAGCCGCCCGTGGTGAAATCGCTGCATCTGAAAATCATTCCGCCTGCCTACACGAATTGGCCCGAAGAGGATCGCGAGGCCACCTTGCCCAAAGTGATCCTCGCTGGCTCGCGGGTGCAACTTGCCGGCAAGGCAACCAAGCGGCTCAAGCCGTCGAGCACGCTGCGGCTGGACGACGGCCGGGTTTTTCCCTTGCGGATCGATGCCGATGGCCTATCCTTCCAGGCTGGAGCGCCGCCGGAAATCATCGTAAACAAGACCACCGCTTACACGTTTCACCTGATCGACGTGGACGGCGTCGAGGGCGGCGGCGACGAATCGTGGCAACTCCACGTGCAGGCCGACGCCACCCCCACCGCCGTCATCCAGCAGCCCTCTGCCGACCTGTTCGTCACCGAGAAGGCCGTGGTTGAGGTCCGCGTTCGGGCGAGCGATGACTTGGCCCTGCGGCAGGTCGGCCTGGTTCTCAACTGGACCGACGGCAAGAGGGCGAAGGAGAGGACGTATCCTCTTCTAAGCGGGCCTGAGAAGCCTCCGCCATCGACCTCGGCGGCCCTCGATGCGGCGGCCGCCCAGCAGCAGACGACGCTCGAGCAGTCGGTGGAACTCTCCGCGCTCCAGCTTGCCCCCGGCATGCTGGTGACCTGCCGCGCGGTGGCCACCGACTATAGCGGCCAGACTGGCCAGAGCGAACCGCGAATGCTTTCCGTGGTCACGCCGGAACAATTGGTGGAGCAGATGGCCGCGCGGCAGAGCCAGTTGCTGGCGGAGTTGCGACGGGTGCTGCAACTTCAACACGAGGTCCACACCCAAGTCGATGGCTTAGAGAAGCAACTGCAACGCGTTGCCGGACTGGAGCAGCCCGACATCGATCGCCTGCAGGCCGCCGAGTTCAGCCAGCGCGAGATCGCCCGCAGCCTCACCGGCCGTGGCGATGGTTTGCCGGGGCAGGTCCTCGGGCTGCTGGCAGATCTCCGCAATAATCACCTGGACAATCCCGATTTTCAGCGCCGCCTGGAAGGGATGCTGGCCGAACTTGCGCGGCTGGGGCGAGATTACCTGCCCGTCATCGGCACGGAGCTGACGGCGGCCGTCAAGGGCTCGCTGGTTCGCTTGCAATCGTCGCCGCGGCCCGCGGGGCGCGATGCCGAGAGCCAGGCCCATCTTGCCCGCGCCGATG
Source organism: uncultured Planctomycetia bacterium (assembly GCA_963709175.1). Taxonomy (GTDB): domain Bacteria; phylum Planctomycetota; class Planctomycetia; order Pirellulales; family Thermoguttaceae; genus JANXQG01. The sequence goes on along the minus strand of CAVPVK010000011.1, from coordinate 705,171 downwards.
ATCGGATCCAACAGGTCACTGCGTCGTTGGAGGCGCTTCTGGCCGGGATGCGTCAGTGGGAGGACTATCGCCGCTTCCAACGCGATGTGGCCCAGCTCCTGCGGGACCAGGAAGAGACCGCCCGCAATACGGCGGTCCTGGGCACGCAGACGGTGGGCCGCGACCTCAAAGAGCTTACGCCGCAGGAGTCGGCCGATCTGGCGATCCTGGCGGAGCATCAGCTCGACCTGGCCCGCCGCCAGACCCGTTTGGAACAGGAGATGGACGAAACTGTGGCGGTCTTGGGGCAGAACGATCCGCTAGCCGCGGAGACGCTCAATGACGCCTTGGCCGAGGCCCGGCGGCTGTCGATCGCTGCCGACATGTCGGCAACGGGCGACAAGATCCGCAATAATGGACTGGGGCTGGCCCCGGCCGATCAACAGAAGATTTTGCAGAACCTGCAGGAGGTGCTCGACATCCTCGCCAACAACCGCCGCGAGGAACTGACCGGCATGGTCAAGAAGTTGGGCGAGGCCGGCAAAGACCTCGACGCCTTGCGGCGGCGGCAAGAGGGCCTGCGCCGCAAGATCGACGAGGCCGGCCGCGCGGCAACCGGCGGCGCAAGTCCCCAGCGCAAAAAGCCGAGCTCCAGCGGCTTGCCCTTCAGCAGGAAGAATTGCAGCGGCAGACCCAGCAGCTTAGCCGGCGGCTGGAACGGCTGACGGCCGAGGAAGCCGCCAAGGCCCTCAGCGACGCGGCCGGCAAGATGGACCAGGGCCGACAGGCCGGCCAGTCGGGCAATGCCCAGGGCGCTAGCCAAGGGGCAAAGCAGGCCGAGGAAGCCCTCAAGGACGCGGCGAAAAACCTGCGGCAGAAGCGCTTTGAGGCGGCGGCTCAACTGGCCATGGAGCAGCAGGCCCGCGTGCAAGACGCCGTCCAGCACCTGCATCGCCAAGAGGAGGAAATTGCCAAGGAAACCCGTGAGTTCGCCGGCATGGAGCGCGACGGCGCCCTGGGCCGCGCCCAAATCGCAAGCCTGCTGGAATTGGCCCGGCAGCAAGAGCTGTTGGGCGGTGAGGCGGACCGGCTTGCCAAGTCGCTCGACGAGGGAAACGTCTTCCGCATGGCCTTGACGGCGGCCGTGGATGCCATGGGCCGGGCCGCCACGCACTTGCAACGGCGGCAGACCGGACGTATAACGCAAGAGGCGGAACAAAGCGCAATCGACCGCCTGAAATTGCTGCTGGCAGCCATGGAACCGGAAAAACCGGGGCAGTCATCTGGCGGCAGCGGACAGGGCAACCAGGGCCCAAAGAAGAACGAGGGCGGGCCGTCCGGCGGCGTGTTGCCGCTGGCCCAGCTCAAGCTCTTGAAACTCTTGCAGGAGGATTTGAATCTCCGCACGCAACAATTGCATCAGGCCGAGGCTGCCGGCAAGCCGGCCGCTGAACTTCGCGATGACTATTCCCGGTTGTCGGATGAGCAGAACCGACTGGCCGAGTCGATGTTTCAGCTTCTCCACCCGCAACCGGAAAACGGCGATCCGGAGGGTGGCGAGAACGAGGGAAAGGAGAAATGAGCATGGATAAAAGAATGCAAAATTCGACGCGAGAACACGGCGCTCGTTGTACCGGCTTCAGCCGGAATCCGCCGGCTGAAGCCGGAACTGCGAGCGTCGCGCACAGCGTTCTCTTGCTGATACTCATCGGTTCGCTGGCCGGGGCCGCTGAACCGCCCCGTTCCACCGACGATCAGCTCCGCGATAGCCTCGATTCTAAGACGGGCGACGACTACGATCGCGAGTTGTTGGGCGATGCGGCCAAGCCCGACGACAAGGGCCGTGCCGACGAGCAGACGCGGAAACGGTTGGAGAAGGAACTAGGCGCCGCCGCCCAGAAGGAGGAGAAGCCCAAAGACCCGCTCTTGCAGATCGCCGAGGAGATGCGCGAGGTCCCGCAGCGCCTCGACCGGCGCGATTCCGGCGCGGTGACGCAGCATCTGCAGCGGCAGATTGTCGATGACCTGGCGAAGTTGATCGAGCAGGCCAAGCAGTCGGGCTGCTGCAGCGGCAGCAATTGCAACTCGCCGAAGCCCGTCGGCAGCAGCGCGAAGAAGCAGGGCAATAATTCCGGCCAGCCATCGGCCGCTTCCCACGCGCCCGCAAAGGAGAGCGATCCGAAGAACCGCAAACCGGATAGAAAAGCCATTGAGGCGGCGAAAGGCCGGCCGTGGACGATCAAATCGTTCCAGGCGGCGTTGCAGAGTCACGATCGTGAGCAGATCAATGAATTACCGTCCGAGTTCTTTCTGCCGGACTACAAGCTGGAGATCGAGGACTATTTCCGCCGCCTGTCGGAAGATCAGCCCGCGGGGGACGGGAAATGATCGTGAAGGAGCGGCCGACAGTACATGGTGCCCGCTTCGGGTTAGTATCGAGCATGTCCCTGCTCCTTCTGCTGCTTTTCGCCGCCCCTGCCGCCGCCCAGACCGCCGATCCCGAAAAGACGGCCGCCGCCATGATAACCCCGGCCGCACAGCGGGCTATCGACCAGGGGCTTCAATGGTTGGCCAGCCGCCAGAACGACGACGGCGGCTTCGGCCTGGGAATGCAGCGCGGTAACGCCGCCGTTTGCGGGCTGTGCGGCATGGCTTTTCTGGCGGGCGGCAGCACGCCTGGTCGCGGGCCCTACGGTCGCACCGTGCAACGGGCCGTCGATTACCTGCTCAACAACGCCCAGCCCAGCGGCTTCATCGTCGAACCCACGGCGACGACCCACGGGCCAATGTACAGCCATGGTTTCGCCACGCTTTTCCTGGCCGAATGCGACGGCATGTCGACGCGAAAAGACCTCCGCGAAAAGCTCGGTCTTGCCGCCCGCCTTATCGTCAATTCGCAGAACAACGAAGGTGGTTGGCGCTATTACCCCAAGAAGGATGACGCCGACATCTCCGTCACCGTTTGCCAGGTCATGGCCCTTCGCGCTGCCAGCAACGCCGGCGTCCAGGTGCCGAAGGAGACGATCGACCGGGCCATCGATTACCTGAAGAAGTGCCAGAATCGCGACGGCGGCTTCGTCTACCAACTCAGCGCCGGCGGCGAGAGCGCATTTCCCCGCTCGGCGGCAGCAGTGGTTGCCTTGAACAGCGCCGGAGTGTATGAAGCCCAATGGCCGGGCATTGCCCGCGCCTTGGATTACCTCACCGGCTTCCGCCCGGAGCAGGGAGTTGTGCGGCGGGAGCAGTATTTCGAATACGGCCACTACTACGCGGTGCAGGCCATGTGGCAGGCCGGGGGCCAGCGATGGGCCCGCTGGTATCCGGCCATCCGCGACGAGTTGATCTCGCGGCAAGGGCCCGATGGCTCCTGGACCGCCGCCTACGGCCCTGAATACGCCACGGCCATGTGCCTGATCATTTTGCAGATGCCCGAAAACCAGTTGCCGATTTTCCAACGATAAAGAGAGGACAGCGCTAAAATGAGCCGTTGGACTTCCGGCTTTAGCCGGCATTTCGCATGTCTGCCGGCTAAAGCCGGAACTCCAACAGCCCTGTTTCTTGCAATCCTTCTCCTCGGTTCGACGCCTGCCCCGGCCGAGTCGCCAATTGCCGTACCCGTGAAGGGCGAGCCCTTCGCCGCCCGATTAACGGGCGTCGATGCCCAAGGGCAACTCGGCTTCGACGCCGGTGGCAAGTCGCGGGGCCTCGCATTGGCCGACTTGGTTACCTGGGGTCAGTTGGTCGAACCGCGCAAGGGGCCGGTGGTGGTCTTGGCCGACGGCGGTCTGCTGCCCGCCGCCCTCTTGTCAACCAACAAGACGGAACTCGCGCTCGACTCGGCCCTTTTGGGCAGTATCAAGCTTTCGTGGGATGGCCTGGCCGGCATCGTCTTCCGTCCGCCGCCGTTCCCCGTCCAGCGCGACGCACTTTTCGACCGCGTCGCCCGCCCACCGGGCCAGACCGACCGCCTGATCCTGGACAACGGCGATGAGCTGACCGGACTGATCGACACCGAGACCTTGGCCGGCGATAAATTGCGGATCAAAGGAAATCTCGGGCCGGTGGAAATCGCCGTCCGCCGCGTGGTGGCACTGATCTTCAATCCATCCCTGCGCCAGCAGGCCGAAGCCCGGCCTCGCACCGCTTGGCTCGGAATGTCCGACGGCGCACGGCTCTTGGCCGCCGGGCTGCAACTCAACGGCGACTCGCTGGAGGTGACCACGCTCTCGGGAGCAAAGTGGAAGGCGGCCGCCACGGACCTGGTCTTCCTCATGCCGGTCAACGGCCGCGCCGTTTATCTTTCCGACATTCGCCCCAGCGAGTATCGCTTTCTGCCCTACTTGGACCTGAAGTGGCCCTACCAGAACGACCGCAACGTGACGGGCGGAGAGTTGCGCTGCCGCGGTCGGCTGTACCTTAAAGGCATCGGTGTCCACAGCGCCGCGCGGTTGACCTATCGGCTCGATCAGCCCTGGAGCCGCCTCCAGGCCGATGTGGGGATCGACGACTCGACCGGCGGTCAGGGGAGCGTCGGCTTTCGGGTCTTCGTCGACGGAAAGTTGAAATTCAGCAGTCCGCCGATCCGCGGTGGCGGGCCGCCGCAGGCGGTTTCCATCGATCTGGCGGGCGGCAAGCGCCTGGACCTGGTTGTTGACTACGGTGAGGCGGGCGACGTGATGGACCACGCCGACTGGCTCGGGGCACGGCTGGTGAAATGAACTTATGCCCCGAACTTCTCCAGCCTATCGGCGTGCGCCAGCAGCATCGGCATGAGATACATTGCCTGGAATTGCCCCAGGCCGCCCTTGAGACACTCGGTCTCGCCGAACGTCTGGCAGGCGTCAGTGCGTACGTTCCGCCCGGAGATCAATACGGGCACCGGATGCCAACTGTGACTTTTCATCTTGGCCGGCGTGCTATGATCGCCGGTCACGGCCAGCACCGTCGGCTGCAGGGCATTGACGCGGGGCACGATCGCGTCGAACTGCTCGATCATCTTCACCTTCTCGGCAAAATTGCCGTCCTCGCCGCGGCTATCCGTGTACTTGAAGTGCACGAAGAAGAAGTCGTAGTCGTTCCAGGCCTGGGCCAGGACGTCGATCTCCTCGCTCAAACTGCTGGGCTTGCCCACCAGGTCCATGCCCACCAACTGGGCCAGGCCCTTGTACATAGGATAAACGGCGATGGCCGCGGCCTTCAGCCCGTACACGTCCTCGTAGCTCGGCAGGTGGGGAGCATTGGCAAAACCCCGCATCGTCAAGCCGTTGGCCTTGGGCTGGCCGGCTAGCAGCTTCTGGGCCTGGGCAATGAACTCTTTGGCGATTTCGGCCGTTTTCTGGCTGGCTGCATCGTGAGGCTTGGGGGCCAGCGGCGGCACGCCCGTCTTCTGCGGATCGGTGTCGGCCACGCTGCCGCCGAGGCCTTCGCCGCGGAAGATGACGCAGAAACGGTGCTCCTTGACTGGCTCGACAAAGACCTCGATGCCGGGGATCTTAACCTCGCGGAGCTTGATGGCCAGCGGGGCGCTTTCCTCCGTCGGAATGCGGCCGGCGCGGCGATCGGTGATACGGCCGGCCGTGTCGAGGGTGACGAAATTGCACCGCGTGGCGACGTCCTTCGGCCCGAGCTTGAAGCCCACTCCGGTGGCTTCCAGGGCCCCGCGACCAATCGGGTACTTCAGCGGATCGTAGCCGAACAAGCCTAGGTGCCCCGGGCCGCTGCCGGGCGTGATGCCGGGCAGGATGGGAATCGAACTGCCCAGCACGCCGATTTTCGCCAGGGCGTCGAGGTTGGGCTTCTTGGCGGCCTCCAGTTCGGTCGGTCCGCCCGGCTCCAGGGGCAGTCCACCCAGGCCGTCGGCGACCAGGAGGACTATCTTGGAGTCGTTTTTCACCTTCAATTCGCGAACCAATTGTTGGATTTCCATGAGAGGATTCCTCGGAGTGCTAGGGACGGAGGTTCAATTCCCCCATTGATAGCGAAAATCGGCGGGAAGGCAAGTGGGGCGATGCAGCCGCCGTGCGGCCCCGTGGCCCTTTGTTGACGGGTCCCGCCTGCCGCGCCATAATTGCAATCAAACGCGTGAGCCACGTTTCTTGCCGCGTGCCGCAGGAATTCGCCATGAGCACCGTCTTCTCCAACGCGTCGCCAATTACCTGGACGATCGCCGACGTTCATGCCCGGTTGCCCGGTTTCCCGGCCGACCGCATACTCATTTATCCGACTCCGGGCACGGCAACGGAAAAGGATCTGCTGGAGGCGGAAGCCCGTACCGGCCGCATTTGCGAATTGATTGACGGGACCCTGGTGCAAAAAACGACGGCGACCTACGAATCGATGTTGGCACTGGCATTGGGGTACTTTATCCAGCGCTACCTCGATACCAACGATATCGGCATGCTTGCGGGGCCGGACGGGCTGTTGAAGATCCTTCCCGCCCAGATTCGCGCTCCGGACGTGTCTTTTATCCGCTGGGAACGACTGCCTGGCCGCGATTCGCCAAAGCCCGCCGTGTACGCGATTGCCCCTGACCTGGCCGCCGAGATTCTCTCCGAAAACAACACGAAAGCGGAGATGGATCGCAAGCTGAAGGAGTACTTTGAGGCCGGCGTGCGGTTGGTATGGTACGTCGAACCGGCGACCCGCACGGCCCGGGCCTACCTTTCTCCCGATGATTGGATTGAAATTGGCCCCGACGATGCGCTCTCCGGTGGCGATGTTCTGCCCCGTTTCCGTTTGCCGCTTCCTGAGTTGTTCGCTCGTGTGGATGGGCCAAGGAGTAAGTAAATTCAGCAAATCCGCGGCATCTGCTCGCCGGAGAGCAGGTCGAGAACACGGTTGCCGCCCAACGGTCCACGCACTTCCACGCAACGCGGATGCGCATCGGTCACCCGGCCGATGATTGCCGGGCCGTGGGCGGCCGGCTGACTGCGCATGATTTCCAGCACGCGCTGGGCGGACCGCGGCGCGGCAAAAGCTACCAGGCGGCCCTCGTTGGCCACATACAGCGGATCGAGACCGAGAATCTCACAGGCCGCGGAGACCGACTCAGAAACGGGTATCGCGGTCTCGTCCAGTTCGATGCCCAACGATGCGTCCAAGGCGATCTCGTTTACGGCGGCGGCCAAGCCCCCGCGGGTCAGATCGCGAAGACAGTGCAGGTCCGCGCCGACTTCCGCCATCGCTGCAACCAGCCCGGCCAGCGAAGCGCAATCGCTGGTGATAGGGGTTTCGAAGCCCAGCCCTTCACGGACCGACATCACGGCCATGCCGTGCCGCCCGAGATCGCCGCTGACGATGACCGCGTCGCCAGGCGCAACCCGCTGCGGGGCAATGTCGATGCCGGCGGGCACGATCCCCACGCCGGCCGTGTTGATGAAGACGCCGTCGCCATGGCCGCGATCGACGACCTTGGTGTCCCCGGTGACGATCCGCACGCCCACCTCGCGGCAGGCGGCGGCCATGGATTCGACTACGCGGCGGAGCGTTTCCATCGGCAGGCCCTCTTCGAGGATGAAGCCGGCGCTAAGATAGAGCGGCTGGGCACCGCACATCGCCAGGTCGTTCACCGTGCCGTAAACGGCCAGCTTGCCGATGTCGCCGCCGGGAAAGAAGAGCGGCCGCACCACGAAGGTGTCGGTGGTCATCGCCAGCCGTCCGCCCGGCATTTCCACGACGGCGCCGTCGTGCGCCGGCACGGAAGGGCCGTCGGCGAAGGCCGGTCGGAACAGGCCCTCGATCAGGTTCCGCATGAATCGACCTCCGCCGCCGTGCGCCAGTTGGACCGTGGCGTGCTCGACCAGCGGCACGGGGCAAGAGAGCGTGAAGTCTTGAGGCATGGAAAAGAATGGGAGAGGGGTGAGGGATGAGAGAGACGATTCAATGCCGCCGCCGGTAACGATAGTACGCTGCGCAGGCCCCTTCGGCCGAGACCATCGGCGCGCCCAGAGGGCGATCGGGTGTGCAGCGGACACCGAAGGCGGTGCACTGGTTCGGCGTTTTTTGCCCTTGCAAGACCAGCCCGGCAATGCACTCCGCCGGTTCGTCGGCAGTGACGTGGGAGACGTCGAAACGGCGATCGGCGTCGAACTCTGCATAGGCCGCGCGGAGCGACCAGCCGCTGGCCGGTATCTCGCCGATCCCTCGCCACTTCCGCGGTACGACCTCGAAGACGTCCTCCAGTATTTTCAAGGCTGCGCGATTGCCTTCGGCGCGGACGGCCCGGGCGTATTGGTTTTCAACCTCGCCGCGGCCCGCTTCGAGTTGCCGCACGCACATCAGCACCCCTTGGAGAATGTCCATTGGCTCAAAGCCCGTGACCACGATAGGAACGTGGAACTCCCGGGCGATCGGCTCGTACTCGGCAGTGCCCATGACGGCGCATACGTGGCCGGCAGCCAGAAAGCCTTGCACGCGGCAAGCGGGCGAAGCAAGCACGGCCCGCATGGCCGGCGGCACCAGAACGTGCGAAACGAGCACCGAGAAGTTGGTCAGCCCCAGCCGCGCGGCCTGGACTACCGCCATGGCGTTGGCCGGGGCGGTTGTCTCGAAACCGACGGCGAAAAAGACGACTTGCCGATCGGGGTTCTTCTGGGCCAAGCTCACGGCGTCCATAGGCGAGTAGACAACCCGCACGTCGCCCCCTTCCGACTTCACGGTGAAGAGGTCCTTCGCCGAGCCGGGCACTCGCAGCATGTCGCCGAAGGAGCAGAAGATGACCTCCGGCCGCGCGGCAATGATCAGTGCCCGGTCAATGATCTCGCAGGGCGTGACGCAGACCGGGCAACCGGGACCGTGAATCAAGGTGATTTGCGGCGGCAGCATTTCATCCAGGGCGAAGCGGAGAATGGCGTGGGTCTGTCCGCCGCAGACCTCCATGATGCTCCATGGCCGCGTCGTCGCCTGTGCGATGGCCGTCGCCAGTTGGCGGGCGGCGTCGGCGTTGCGATATTCGTCAAGATATTTCATGGAGGCACCGAAAGCCATCCTAGCGGTGGGGGATTTGCGATGTCAAGGGGCACACAGCGCGGACCCGGCGACCTCGCTCGCCACTTCTGCCTGAAGGCAGGACTACGAGCGGGCTGTGGCGTACAACGCGCAAAAATGCTAGCTTGAACGTTCCCCAGGAGACCACTCATGACCACCGCTGTGCTGTTCGACATGGATGGCGTACTCGTCGATTCCGAGCCGATCATCAACGCCGCCGCGATCCGCGCCCTGGCCGAGTTCGGCATCACGGCGCGACCGGAAGATTTTGAGCCGTTTGTCGGAGCGGGCGAGGATCGCTACGTGGGCGGTGTGGCCGAGTTGCACGGCCAGACATACGTACCGGAAATGAAACACCGCACCTACGACTGGTACCTCAAGCTGCTGCCCAAGATGGGCAAGGCATTTCCCGGCGCAAAAGACCTTGTGGAGCACCTGCATCGACTGGGCATTCCCATCGCCGTGGCCTCCAGCGCGGACCGGATCAAGGTCGAGGCCAATCTGACGACAGTACTTCAGACGCCGCTGGATCGATTCGCGACGATCGTGACGGGGGAGGACGTTTTCCACCGCAAGCCGCACCCGGACATTTTTCTCCAGGCGGCGCAACGGCTGGGCGTTCCGGCGAATGGAGTGTTGCGTGATCGAGGACGCCGTCAATGGCGTGGAGGCCGCCAAAGCGGCCGGAATGCGGTGTGTGGCGGTGACCACGAGCTTTCCCGCGGACGCGCTCGCCGCCGCCGGGGCGGATGTGGTTAAGGCGAGAATAAGCGAAGTTACGATGGAGGATTTGGGGATCCCACCAGCTCCGCAATCTTCGCCCGGTTCACCGGCGGAATCAGGCCGCGCTCGCAAATAATCGCGGCGATCAATTCGGCGGGCGTAACGTCGAAGGCCGGGTTGTAGGCCTTTACGCCGTCAGGCGCGGTCTGGCGGCCAAAGCCGTGGGTGATCTCGCGGGGGTCGCGCTGCTCGATGGGGATTTCGGCCCCGGTTGCAATCGAGAGGTCGAAGGTACTGGTGGGCGCGGCGACGTAGAAGGGGATTTTGTGCGCGGCTGCCAGCACGGCGACGCCGTAGGTACCGATCTTGTTGGCTGTGTCGCCGTTGGCCGCGATGCGGTCGGCGCCGGTGACCACGGCCTGGATGCGGCCTTCACGCATCACCTGGGCCGCCATCGAGTCGCAGATCACGGTAACGTCAAGGCCAGCCTGGTGGAGTTCCCAGGCCGTCAGCCGCGCCCCTTGCAGGAGCGGCCGTGTTTCGTCGGCAAAGATCGTCAGCCGCTTGCCCTGCTCGGCGGCCATGAAGAACAGCGCCAGGGCCGTGCCGTACTCGGCGGTTGCCAATCCACCAGCGTTGCAATGGGTAAGGACTCCCTGCCCGTCACGCAGCAGCGCGGCCCCGTGCTCGCCGATGGCCCGGCACATGGCGCGGTCCTCCTCGTGGATCGCGCGGGCCTCTTCCAACAACCGTGCCTCGATTACTTCGAGTGGCCGGCCACGGAGTTTCTCGCCCGTCGCCTTCATGCGGTCCAGCGCCCAGAAGAGATTGACGGCCGTGGGGCGGCTGGTGGCAAGGTAGGCGGCGACTTGCTCGAGGCACTGGAAGAAGGCATCCTCGTCCTCGCCGGTTATGGTTTGCAGGCCGAGGCAAACCCCGTAGGCTGCGGCGATGCCGATGGCCGGGGCCCCGCGGACCCGCAGCGACTTGATTGCCTCCCAGACGGCTTCCGCGTCGCGGCAATCGATTTCTACCAATTCCGCCGGCAACCGCGTCTGATCGATAAGCCGGAGATGGCCATCGGGACCGCCAACCCAGTGCAGAGTTTCTACCTTGATCATGTCTTCAGCCCGCCGATGGGACTTAAAGGACTCATGAGACCTATGCGACTTGTTTGTCTCATGCTCTTAAAGTCGCTTGTAGGGCTGCATCTTTGGCGAGCACCTTGTCCACGAGCCCGCTCTTGTAGGCTGCGTATTTCTCTTGCAAGTTCGGATCGGCCAGGGCAAGCATCTGCACGGCCAGCAGCCCGGCGTTGCGGGCACCGCCGCTGCCCACGCCGACGGTGGCTACGGGCACGTCGCCGGGCATCTGCACCATCGAGAGCAGCGAATCGAGGCCGCCTTGCAGGTCCGTGGGGACAGGAATGCCGATCACGGGCAGCACGGTGTGGGCGGCGACGACCCCCGCCAGGTGGGCCGCTCCGCCCGCCGCGGCGATAATTACCCGCAGGCCGCGGGCCGCGGCGGTGGAGGCATACTCCTGCACGATCGCGGGAGTGCGGTGCGCGCTCATCACGCGGACTTCATGCGGGACATTGAATTCCGCCAGGGCCGCCGCCGCCGATTTGATCTTCGGCCAGTCGCTGTCGCTGCCCATAAGGATACCGACAAGGGGTGTAGACATCACTCAATCCTGTTAACAACGATCTTCCAAGGTTACCGGGTCAACTGATCCAGTCGTGCTTTTTTTCGTCCTGAGTTCACTTCTCGAACCGCGGATTATACGCCATCCCAAACGTCTCCGCCACTGCCCGATTGGTCACTTCGCCCTCGCAAAGATTAATGGCCCGGGCGATCGGCGGCAAGCTCTCGGCGGCCGCGGTCAGCCCTCGGTTGGCGATCTGCAGGGCCCAGGGGAGCGTGACGTTGCACAGGGCGTAGGTGCTCGTGCGGCCCACCGCGCCGGGCATGTTGGTTACGCAATAGTGCAGCACGTCGTCGACCAGGAAAGTGGGATTGCTGTGCGTGGTGGGGCGGCTCGTGGCCACGCAGCCGCCCTGGTCGATGGCTACGTCGATGATCACGCTGCCAGGCTTCATCAGCCTCAGGTCCTCGCGCTCGATGAGCCGCGGGGCCTTGGCGCCGGGCACCAGCACCGAGCCGATCACCAGGTCGGCCCGCTGGAGCTGCTGGCGAACCGTCTCGCGGTCGCTGAAGAGCACGGTCACGTTGGGCGGCATGATGTCGTCGAGGTAGCGGAGGCGGTCCATGTTCACGTCCAACAGCCCGATGTTGGCGCGGAAGCCGGCGGCGATCTTGGCGGCATTCGCGCCCACGACGCCGCCGCCGAGGATGGTGATGTGAGCCGGCTCGACGCCTGGTACCCCGCCCAGCAGGATGCCGCGGCCCATCTGCGGACGCTCCAGGTACTTGGCCCCTTCCTGGATGCTCATCCGCCCCGCCACTTCGCTCATGGGAGTGAGCAGCGGCAAATGGCCTTGGTTGTCGCGGAGCGTTTCGTAGGCCACCGCGATCAGCCCGCTGGCCAGCAGGTCCTCGGTCAGCTTTCGGTCGGCGGCAAGGTGGAAATAGGTGAAGACGATCTGCCCTTTGCGGAGCATGCGGACTTCGCCGGGCTGGGGCTCCTTGACCTTGACGATCATCTCCGCCTGGCCGTAGACCTCCTGGGCCGTGGCGGCGATCTCCGCGCCGTGCCGGACATACTCGTCGTCGCTCAGACCGGAGCCCGCCCCGGCGCCCGTCTCGATCAGGACGCGGTGCCCGCTGCGGGTCAGTTCCTCCGCGCCGACGGGCAGCAGGCCGACACGGTATTCGTCGTGCTTGATTTCCTTGGGAATGCCGATGATCATGGTTTACCTCCTGTTCGTCAGGCTTTCCCGCCCCGACCGATCTGTCCGGCGGGAAAGCGCGACGTACTATCTATTGATTATTTCTGCTGGACATGGAATCCGACGGGACGGCGGGGTTCTGGCGGCCGCTCCTGCATTGAGCACCTGGCGCCAAATTTCGCCGTCGCGAACCTCGGCAGGTCGGGCGGTTTCACGTGTCGGTTTGATAGGTAGTCCATCACCCTATTCCTCTACCCTGGCACTGTGTACCCGCGGTCGGCGAGGGGACGCCCATCACCCCTCCATCTTCGCGTCGATCTCGTTGCGTTCATCCGACTGTTCTCGCCGCCGCAGGTACAGCTTGATCGGCACCTCGTTGAACCTCAACTGGTCGCGGAACACGCCCAGCAAGTAACGCTGGTAGCCTTGCGAGATCATCTTCGGATCGTTGCAGAAGAGCACGATCGTGGGCGGCTGCTCCGCCACCTGCGTGGCGTAGTAGATCCGCGCCCGGCGGTTCTGGTGCGTGGGCGGCGGGTTCCTCTCGATTGCCGCCCGCAAGAGCTTGTTGAGCTGCGCCGTGGAAAGCCGCATTCGCGACTGCTTGTAGAGCATCTGCGCGTGGTTGAGCAGTGCTTTGACGTTCTTGCCCGTCTGGCCGGTGATGAAGGCGATGGGCACATAGAGCATCGTGCGGAAGGTGTCGCGGAGGTGCGAGACCCATTTCTCCATCGGCATGCCGACCATCAGGTCCCACTTGTTGACCACGAAAATGCACGGTTTGTACTGCTGGGCGATGTAGGCGCAAAGCTGCTTGTCGACCTTGCTGATCCGCTGCGTGGCGTCGAAGAACAACAGCACCACGTCGGCCCGGCGGATCGCCCGCTGGCCGCGGTGCATGCTGTAGAAATCGATGTTGTCGCCCATGCTCTTGCCGCGGCGGAAGCCGGGCGTGTCGATGGCGACGAACGTCTTGCCGTCCATCTCGTAGCGGACGTCAATCGAGTCGCGGGTCGTGCCGGGCACTTCGCTGACGATCACCCGCTCGGCCTGGGCCAGGGTGTTCACCAGCGTGCTCTTGCCCGTGTTGCGGCGGCCGACCATGGCCACCTTCATCACGCCTTCCTCGGGCGGCTTGGCTGTGGGGTCTTCCGGCGGCAGCTTTTCCAGCACGGCCTCCAGCAGCTCGTCCTTGCCGCGGCCCTCCTTGGCACTGACGCGGACCACCTTGCGACCGAACTGGTAGAACTCGTCGGCCTGGCCTTCCAGCCCGGAATGATCAGTTTTGTTGGCCACGCAGATCACCGGGGCCTCAACGTAGCGGAGCCGCTCCGCGACCTTGCTATCTAACGGCATGATACCGTCCCGGGTGTCGACGACGAAGAGAATCACCGCGGCCGCGTCAACGGCGGCCTGGATCTGCTCTTCGATGTCCTCGGTCAGGTTATCGACATCCTCGATGCCCATGCCGCCGGTATCAACGAACTCGACAAAGCGATCCTCCAGTTGCACGAGGTGCGTGACACGGTCGCGGGTTACGCCGGCAGCAGGATCGACGATGGCCAAACGCTTGCCGGCGAGCCAATTGAAAAGGCTCGATTTTCCCACGTTGGGCCGGCCGACGATGGCGACTTGCGGAACACCCATGATGTTGATAATGTTTCCTGTTAAATATATGATTCATCTTAGTTCAGCAGGACCCCGAACACCAGTCCATCGGCAGCCCAATGGCGGAAGAAACCCCCAAATCGACTACCCGGTTTACCCGGGCCGTGACACAACAGTTGGAGAGCCTGCATCGGGCCGGCGTCTCGCACGTTCCCAAGGCGAAGGGGAGAAACGGAGAAGGGGAGAAAGGGAGAAAGGGAAAGGCGGAGACGCGGAGAGCGGGAGATACGACGGATCTCCCCTCACCCCTCACCGCTCACCCCTCACCCCTTCCTGCTCGCGCATCCCGCGAGCAATCCCTCACCGAAGTGGCCAAGCGGGTGGCCGCTTGCACCCGTTGCCCGGTGCTGGTGGCCAATCGTACACAGACGGTTTTCGGCGTGGGCGATCCGCATGCCAGGCTCGTCTTCATCGGCGAGGCCCCCGGCGCCGACGAAGACCGCAAGGGTGAACCTTTCGTCGGCCGCGCGGGTCAACTTCTTACTGACATCATCACAAAGGGCATGAAACTCCGCCGCGAGGAAGTTTACATCATGAACATCCTTCGCTGCCGGCCGCCGGAGAACCGCACGCCCCTGCCGGTCGAAGCGGCCAATTGCCGCGAATACCTTGATGCCCAACTGAAGATCATCCAACCGCAATTCATCTGCTGCCTGGGGGCGTGCGCCGCGCAAAATTTGCTGGGAGTCGACACACTCATCGGCAAGCTGCGGGGCCGCATGATCGATTTCAACGGCATGCGGGCCCTTTGCACCTATCATCCATCGTATCTGCTCCGCAACCCGCCGGCGAAGAAGTTGGTGTGGGAAGATCTTCAAGTCCTCATGGCCGAGATGGGGCTGAAATAGCGATTCATGTTCGAGCTTTTCGACCACACCGCCGACGTTGGGCTGCGGATTCGCGCGGCGGACCTCAATACGTTATTCGCCGATGCCGCCAGGGCTATGTTTTCTGTGATGGTCGGCGATTTGGCGGCGGTGCGGCCTCTGGAGGAAGTGCAAATCAACATGGCGGCGGACGATCTCGACGCCCTCCTCCGCGATTGGCTTGGCGAGTTGCTGTACACTTTTCACGTCCGCCGCCTGGTCTTTTGCGATTTCACGGTCTCCGTTAGCAACGGCGGTATGCAAGGCACGGCCCGCGGCGAACCAATGGACCCGGTCCGGCACCGGCTCGACGTGGAAATCAAGGCCGTCACCTGGCACGGCCTGAAGGTCGAGCGAACCGGCGACGACTGGCTGGCGGAAGTGATTGTGGATATTTGAAGCAAGAAAGCGCCGGGGGCAGGAACAAGCGGCAGCAGGTCGCCGTGATGCCGCTCCGTGCCGGAGCTGCACAAGCTGTTTCGGCCTACCGCTTTACTATGGCTTTCTTAGCGCCGTCGACGATATGTCCTCGCGGAACTTGTCCTGGGGAATCTCGTCGCACGCCCCACGAAGCAGTTCAGGAAGACCCATGTCTGCCAGGCGGATGAAATCGGCCTCGATGGTCCGACCGAACACCAGAAAACGGCAGTCGCGGCCGACGATCCGCTGGATCGCCTGGAGCATGGCGTCCTGGTTGCCGCCATAATACCTCGGATCGATGATGCGCCGCAGGGTATCGGCGCCTACGATGAAGGTCGCTCCCGGAAACAGCCGCGACTTATCGTCGAAAGTGGCCGCGCGCGTAAGCCAAACGGCTTGCTCCGTTGGGAATTGCTGCAACCGCCGGGCGATCTCCAGGTAGTCCAAGGCAGGCTTGTCGACGTTGAGAATCGAGATCTCCATGGCCACGGGAAGCCCGAGAACCTCTGCGGCAATTGCCGCCATGCGGCGATGTCCGGCATGCAGCGGATCGAACGCCCCAGGAAAAATCGCTGCCGGCAATGATCTCTCCTCTACCTTCGGGAGAGGGGCAGGGGGTGAGGGTATCTTCTCCGCCCGCCCCAGGAAAAGATCCTGCCATGGCAGCGGCGCGGTCGTTTCCTCGGTTTCCAACCGCTCATGCGGCAGCAGCGGCAACTCCAGCCGCTCGTCAACGCCCACAGCGTCGGCCGCCGCGTTGAGCAGCAGGCGGCTGACGATCTGTTCCTGATCGCGGCGGTTGCGGACGTACTTGTCGAACTGGAGCCAGCAGTGCCGCATCCGCCCGGCGGTTTGCACAGCCACGTGTACGCGATGCGGGCCCCGCTTGGGCC
Source organism: uncultured Planctomycetia bacterium (assembly GCA_963709175.1). GTDB lineage: Bacteria > Planctomycetota > Planctomycetia > Pirellulales > Thermoguttaceae > JANXQG01. The sequence goes on along the minus strand of CAVPVK010000011.1, from coordinate 688,786 downwards.
GATCCGTCGCCAGGCTCGCTGTGCATGACACGCCGGCGGCTTGCAGCTCCGCGGCGCCAAAACGAATCGCGCGGACGAAGGCGACGACGGCCATGGCACGGGCGGTTCGCGACGAGCAGAACTGTTCTGGCCGGCTGCCGAGCCATGCGGTCAGCGCGCCCTCCGAGTAGGGCACCGCGGCCTCCAATAGGGTCTTTGATCCGCCCGGCACCTCCAACAACTCGGCCAGGGCCCTGCTGCCGCCGTTGAGAGCCAGGACGACCTGCCCGTCCGCCGCATGGATGCGGCGGACGAGTTCATCGGAATCGTTCATGCCAACCGAAGAAATAAGACCCAAGACCTAAGCTACGACCTCCCTCGCCGTCGGAACATGTCGTAGTACAAGAGCGCGGCGATGCTCTTGGCGTCGCGGATGCGGCCATCGCGAACCATCTCCAGGGCGTCGTGCCAACTCAGCAGCGAGACGCGAATGTCCTCGCCCGCCTCGAGGGCCATCTTGCCGGGAGCAAGCCCCGTCGCAGCATAGACGTACATCTTTTCATCGAGAATGCCGGGCGACATGAAGAACGTGGTCAGGTGCTCGATGTGGGCCGCGCGGTAGCCGGTCTCTTCGGCCAGTTCCCGCGAGGCGGTCTTTTCTGGCGGTTCTGGCGGTTCAAGGGTGCCGGCCGGCAGTTCCACCAGGCGCTGCCCCACGGCCGCGCGATAATTCTCCACAAAGCAAATACGGCCGTCGTCCAGCAGCGGAACGATGGTCACGGCCCCCGCATGGCGCACGATCTCCTTGACGTGTTGTGATCCATCGGCCGACTCCTGCGTCACTCGTTCCACGCGGAATCGCTTGGCCTGGTAAAGCACTTCGGGTGTTTTCATGTCCATATCGCAATCTCCACTTGCGTCAGGCCGCAGTATACGCGGCCGCGAACCGAGGGGCAAGCGAGTCAACCGCTCGCGTTGGCCAAGGGCGTTGCCATGAACTACGGGAAGCACTAGAATACCACCATGCGAATTGCCATTTCCTGTTTTTTGGTCTTCCTGGCATGCCGCGACGCATTGGCTGCCGACACTACGACCTATCCCCGTCCAGACCTGCTGCTTGAGGCGACCGACCTGGCGAAGCCGGAGATTGCCCATCGGTTCATCCTTCTCGATGCCCGGCCGCGAAAAGCCTACGAGGCCAGCCGCATCCCGGCCGCCCGCTGGGTCGACGCCGCCCAGTGGGCCAAGGCTTTCGGCTCAGGCAAAGATGCCGCGGCTTGGAGTCGCCGCATCGGCGAACTGGGCATCCAGAACGATTCCCAGGTCATGGTCTACGACGCCATTTACTCCAGAGACGCTGCCCGGATCTGGTGGATCTTGCGCTACTGGGGTGTGGCTGACGCCACGCTTCTCAACGGCGGCTGGGCCGCTTGGAACGCAGCCGGTCTTCCCCTGGAAACCGACAAGCCGGCAGAGACCGTAGCGAAGGCTTTCCACGCGGAGCCGCAGGCGAAACGCCTGGCCACCAAGGGACAACTCCTGGCTTCTCTCCGGGACAAAACGCTGCAGATCGTCGACGCCCGTTCGGCGGCTGAGTTTTGCGGGACCGACAAGCAAACCAACCAGCGGGCTGGCGCCATTCCCGGCGCCAAGCACCTGGAGTGGATCGACTTGATCGACAAGAAGACGCAGCGGTTCAAGACCGTCGCGGAGTTGCGCGGGCTCTTTCAGGCATCCGGCATCGAACTGGCGCGGCCAACCGCCACCCATTGCCAGTCAGGGGGACGTGCGTCCGTGGTGGCCTTTGGCATGGAGCTGATGGGCGCAGTAAATGTGAGCAACTACTATGCGAGTTGGCACGAGTGGGGCAACGCCGATGACACGCCCGTCGTGACCGGCCAGAAATAATTGCTCGAATTCCCCCAGCGTATCGCGGAGTTCGTGACGCCCCAAGCCCTGCCGGTTTCGCTCGCGGCCATGGCGGCTGCTGCATCTCGCCTTGCTCTCTGCCTGATCCGATGCCACCGGGCCCGGTGTGGGGTTTGCAACATCAAGGTGCTTTTCGATACTGCGACCGGAACTCCAGCGGTCTCCTGGTAGGCGCAGGCCCGATCCTTCCTATAATATTTGAATCACACCAAGACCTAAGACCCAAGACCGAGTACCGAAGCTATGCTCGAAAAACTCATCATCATCGGCAGTGGCCCAGCCGCCTGGACAGCCGCCATTTACGCCTCCCGTGCCGAACTGAAGCCCCTGCTCTTCGAGGGGGCCGACACCCCGGAAAACAAGATGGCCGGCACCCTGCCGTTGGGGCAGTTGGCACTAACTACCGAAGTAGAAAACTACCCCGGCTTTCCGGCGGGCAACTTGGAGCCGTATCTCAAGTCGGCGCTCCCCGAAGAAAAACACCTGGAACTGCCGCCATGCACGCAGCATGCCATCCAGGGGCCTGAATTGCTCCACCTCATGCGACAGCAGGCCGTCAACTTCGGCACGCGGATCATCGGCGAGGACATCAAGGGCGTCGATTTTCGCCAACGGCCCTTTCGGCTCACTGCCTCGGACGGCAAGACGTACGAATCCCAAACGGTGATCGTGGCAGCCGGGGCTAGGGCCAATTACCTTGGCCTGCCATCGGAAAGCAAATATAAGAATCGCGGCGTCAGCGGTTGCGCCGTCTGCGAAGGGGCCCTGCCGCGCTTCCGCAACAAGCCGTTGGCCGTGATCGGCGGTGGGGACTCGGCCGTCGAAGAGGCTACCTTCCTCACCAAGTTCGCCTGCAAGATCTACCTGGTTCATCGCCGCGATAAATTGAGGGCCTCGAAGATCATGGCCGAACGCGCCGAGGCCAACCCAAGAATCGAAATCCTTTGGAACCGGGCCGTCGATGAAGTGCTGGGCAACGAGCAAAACGGTGTGACCGGCGTGCGTTTGAAAAGCACCGTTGGTGAAGCAGACCTCGAATTGCCTATTTCCGGTTTTTTCCTCGGCATCGGCCACACACCCAACACGGCGTTCTTGCAAGGCGCCCTGGAACTTACCGACAAGAAATATATTGTCTGGACCACGCCGGGCAGGACCTTCACTAGCGTGCCCGGCGTCTTCGCCGCTGGCGACGTGGCCGACGACTATTACCGTCAGGCAATCACTGCCGCCGGCACGGGCTGCATGGCGGCGCTCGACGTGGAACGCTGGCTGGCCGACCAAGGGGAATGATGGTTATGAATAAACTCTCGGTCGCCCAGGCCCGTTCGGCCGAATCGGTCGGTCAGGAAGTGCTCCTCCAAGGCTGGATCCGCACCCGTCGCGACTCCAAGGGCGGCTTCAGCTTCCTGGAGCTCAACGACGGCTCGTCGATGGGCAACATCCAGGTCGTCGCTCCCGGCTCGTTGCCCAACTACGAGTCCGACGTCAAACGGCTGAGCGTCGGCTGCAGCGTCAGCGTGGAGGGCCTGGTCAAGGCATCGCCCGGCAAGGGCCAGGCCACCGAAGTCGAGGCCCGCAGTCTGACCGTCCACGGCTGGGCCGATCCCGAGACGTTTCCCATCCAGAAGAAGGGGGCCAGCTTCGAATTCCTCCGCACGGTGGCTCACCTGCGGCCGCGGACCAACACCTTCGGCGCTGTCGCCCGCGTGCGGAACTGCGTTTGCCGCTCGATTCATGACTTCTTCCAGGAAGAGGGCTTCCTCTACGTTCATACACCGCTCATCACCGCCAGCGACTGCGAAGGGGCCGGGGCCATGTTCAAGGTCACCACATTGGACCTGGCCAACCCGCCGCGGGTTGAAAAAGAAATCGATTTCGCGCAGGACTTCTTCGCTCGAGCTGCCTATTTGACCGTTAGCGGGCAATTGGAGGCCGAGACCTACGCCTGCGGGCTGGGCAAGTGCTATACGTTCGGACCCACGTTTCGTGCCGAGAACTCCAACACGGCGCGGCACCTGGCCGAGTTCTGGATGGTAGAGCCGGAGGCCGCCTTTTTCGAGCTGACCGACAACATGGACCTGGCCGAGCGGTTCTTGAAGCGGATCTTCGGCGACGTGCTGGACCGCTGCGCCGAGGACATGGAGTTTTTCCGCGAGCGGATCGACAAGACGGCTGTCGATACCCTTCGCCACGTGCTAGCGAGCAACTTCGTCCGCCTGCCGTATACGGACGCGGTGGAGATTCTGCGTTCCTCCGGGCGGAAATTCGAGTTCCCCGTCGAGTGGGGCCATGACCTCCAGGCGGAGCACGAGCGATTCCTGACCGAGGAGCATTTCAAGTCGCCGGTCATCCTTTTCAACTATCCACGTACTATCAAGCCCTTCTATATGCGGCTGAACGACGACGGCCGTACGGTGCGGGCGATGGACGTGCTTGTGCCCAAGGTGGGCGAGATCATCGGCGGCAGCCAGCGAGAGGAGCGGCTGGACGTGCTGGAGATGCGGATGCGCGAGCAGAACCTCAAGCCCGAAGGCTACTGGTGGTACACCGATCTGCGGCGCTACGGCACGGTGCCGCATTCGGGCTTTGGGCTGGGCGTGGAGCGGGTTTTATTGTTCATTACCGGCATGGCGAACATCCGCGACGTGATTCCGTATCCGCGGACGCCAGGGAGTGCAGAGTTCTAGCAGGTATTGGGTCTTAGGCGCAGGAACGACCCCACCCGGTTCACCCGGGCTTGGTGAAGGAGATTGACGACTATGCGACGCAGCCGCCGCTGCGTCCCCGCCACGACCCCGCCCGGCTCGCCCAGGCTGGTGAAGGAGATTGACGGCTATGCCCCCGGCTCCGTTGTACACGACCGATCAGATCGATCCGGCGTATCATCTGCGTTACTCGTGGACCGGCTGGCCGTCCGATGGGGCTCTTCCCCATGTCGACTTGGAAGGAACCAAGCCCTACTGGGAAAGCGACGGACTGCGGCTGCTCGAATCGCGCTGGTCGCCGCGCGAAGTCCAACTGGCCTTCAGCGCGAAGCCGGCGGTGGCGCCTGTGACACTCGCCGCCCGCGCGAAAGGCCGCCTCCAGCAAGCAGTTAGTTTGGCGGGCGTCTCGTTCGGCGGATTCAGTCGCAAGGTCTGCCTCCGATCAGTTGGCGACAACACCACCAAGGAGGTCGAGGATTATATCGCGAGACAGGTTGGGAAAGAGCGATTTGCCGACTCGCGGTTCGCGGCCCAGATGGAAGAGTTTACGGTAGGTTGCCCGGAAGTCGACCTGAAGCAACCGACAGAGTCATCGCATGGGCGGTATTGGTACAATTTGCACGTGGTCATGGTCGTGGCTGATCGGGCTGGTGTCACGACCGAAAGTCGTTGAGCGTCATCCGGGATGGATGTTTCCGGATCGCGGCCAAGAAAGGCCATGCCATTGCACGCCTTGCCCTGCTCACGGACCATTTGCACCTCGCGCTGCGAGGAAACATCGAACAGTCGCCGCAGGAAATCGCCCTGGGATTTCAGAACAACCTGGCGTTCATGTTGGGACAAGTGAGAATCTGGAACGATGGATTCTATGCCGGCACGTTCAGCGAGTACGATTTTGGGGCGATCCTGCGCGGCAATTCGAAAACCATGAGCCGGCGGAAGAAGACGGCCGACAAACCGCAAGCGGCGCGGGGAGCGGAGGCGGCCGGACGCGACGCGTAGCCGTCAATCTCCCTCACCAGCCCGGACGAGCCGGGCGGGGTCGTTCTTGTGGGCGTCTTCACCAGCCCGGGCGAGCCGGACGGGGCCGCTCATGCGCCTTAGACCCCAAAAAGAAAACCCCGCCGAACCAACAAGGATCGACGGGGCTTTCCCGAGCTTGGATTTCGTAAAGGGCCTAAGCCTTGACTGCCTTGCGGCGGCGATAGGCGAACAACAGAGCGACCAGACCGGCACCGCCAAGGGCCAAGGTGCCCGGCTCCGGAACCACCGCGAATTGGGCGTCGTGGTCGATTACGGCCCAAACGGTGTCGTTCGCAGTGTTAATGCCCCAGTCGCCCAACAGGTTAGCGAGGCTGTAGCTGCTGAAAGCGGGCAGGGCGGTGAAGCTAGCGAAGCTGCCGTTGTAGCCGCTGATTGGGCTGAACGATGGCAGTGCGGTGAAGGCCGCGTAACTTGCACCTGGGGCCGAGTTGCCATCCGAAAGCGTGGCTGTGGCACCGTGCCACTTGTTATCGGTGGTGCTGACGTAACCGAGATAAAGGAAGCCGGCCCCATTTCCATTTGCCTGATAATAGCTGGGAAGCTGGGTGGGATCGTAGGACATCTCCAAGACGTAGGTGTTGGCCGTACCGTTCGGAATACCGCTCAAATTGACCACGTCGCTGAACAATGGCAGGCTGCCAGAAGCAAAGGCGGCGGCAGGCAATTCGGAGGCCGCCCGACTACGCCACTGCATGGTCAGCGTGCTAGTGCTGGCGCTAGAACCAGCCAGGATCTGAGCGAACGTGGAGCCAATGCCGAAGCTAGCCGACGTGCCTAGCGTGGTCTCGATTCCAGCGAAACTGGTGCCGGCGGGCATTGCCCCTGTGCTGAGCAGATTGCCAGAAAAAACGCCCAATTGGCCGCTGCCGTCAGCAACTCCTCCCTTGTTGGCCATGCCGATGACGTTCAAGTTAACGCTCGAAGTGTTGTTGCCGATCGCGGCACCCGTCGCACCACTACCGGAAGCGGTAAGGCTGACGGTGACGGGACCGAAGGTGTTGGCCGCTCCCGCATAAGTGAAGGAGACCGGAACGCTGGCACCCACGCCAAGCGAAGTCCCCGTGTTGACACCCGAGACACTACCTGTCCCCGCACTGGCGGTGACGTTGTAATAGGTCAAGGCGTCTTGTGTCTGCCCCGAGGTGGCGTAGTTGGTGTTGGTCAACGTCGAGGCGATGGCCGAGGTGCCGCTGGAGTAGACGCTGGTCGGTGTGGCAGTCGCCGCACTCAGGTCTACACGACCAACGATGTTCGTAGATGACGAAGCTGTGCCGAAAGAAATGTCGACGGCGGTCGTGTTGGCAAATCCTGCTCCAAGGAAACTCCAACTGGTTTGAACCGACTGTGAACCACTGGATGGGTTGAAATTGGCATTAACGATGGTCTTGGTGCCACCGGACGGCGGATTGCTCGGATTCGTCGCATCCATCCACCATTCGCCACCCGGCGAGTTCGTATTTGTCGCGGATACGTAGGCCATAGGCTGCAAGATAGTTGTACCAGCCTGCAGCGTACTGTCATACGAGTAGTAAACATCAGCCATCTTGATCAGGCCGATCGTCCCCGCGGTGGTGACAGCATTACCGAAACCGTTAATTTTCCAAGCGCTTCCAGTAACCGAACCAGCAGCAGACTTAGTAGACGGATAAGTATACTTGCTGTTTGTGTCGTTGATGTTATTTCCGGAGGCACTTGCGCTACCCCACTGAGGCCCAACCGCAGTGCCAAGAGCACCGCTGAAACCGTTTTGCCACAAAGAATCGCCGACATCAGGCACCAGAGTAGTCGCACCGGCGGTTGTGGTCTGCTGAATCCACAGGTTACCAGTGAGATAGGCTTGGTCGTACCACGGCTGGGCACGACCAACAACTGCGGCATACAACTCGAAGCTGATGACATCGGTTGTCCCCGCCGCTGGCAGAGAGGTAATATCCACTGTGTAGGGCGTTGTCATCCCATTTCCCGATATTGTATACGTTCCTTCCGAGTCGCCGGAGTTACCGGCAGGACCGTTACCGTTGTTGCCGTTGCCGGCGACAGACCCTGTTACGGGACGCAGAAAATAGACCAATTCAGCCTGCGCCGTCAGAGACAGCGCGACGACCAAACAGATCGCCACCAGAGCAACGCCGACGCGCCTCATTTGCATAACCTTTCTGAAAGAAATCAAAGTTGCCAATCTCCTGATTGCAAAAAGAACCAAGCCAAACAACCCGGCGACGGCGAGCAAAACAAAATTGCTCGGCTCAGGCACAGCGGCCACACCTGCCAAGTGAACCGGGCCACCCACGCCACCAAGAGGCGGATCACCGAAAGTGGCAGCCCAGAGGTCGTAGTCATTCGCGACATCTACTGGCTGAGTCGGGTTTAGAAATGAGTAGTTAGCGAAGTCGCCGGCCGTGATGCCAACATTACCATTCGTCGACGTAGTTGGATCCTGGCCGACAACGGTTCCGAAATTTGCCGCCCAAGTGTCGTAATCATTAGCCACGTCAACCTGGCCAGCGAGGTTCGCGTCCCCAACGTAGGTTTCGCGAATCAACATGTCGCCGTTATTACCATTGTTAGCCGTATCGCCTGAGGAAATCAGCGTGCCGCCCCAAGTGCTGCCATACAAGGATGGCTGGATATTGTTTGAATAGGCGAAAGCTATTCCATAGGTCCCAGGACTGGCAGCCGCATTGATTCCCGTGATCCCTTGTGTTCCCTGCCAAGTTGCCAAAACTTGACCTTGGCTGTTAGTTTGGCCAGCCATGCCGTCCAGCACGGCCTTAATGATGGCCGACTGGCCGGTGTACATCGCAGTGTTGTTGTTACCGTTGTTGTGATAGTAGGTCGAGTTGAGAACATTTGTAATCACCAATCCGGTGTTGTTCAACTCGACCAAGCCACCCGAGCCCGTACTGACGCCCGTGTCGCCGAGATCGAGGGTGCTGATCTCAGCCGATTGAAAGCTGGGGTTAAGGGTCGCCCTAGCAGACAACGGCAGCCCGAGCACAAGCCCGGCCACTGCGGCGCAGAACAAAAAGGACCAATGCATGCGTTTCATTTCCAAGCTCTCCTGTTTGACGAAACCGTGATTCTGAGGTGCGATGCGGGGCAAAAGATTGCGGAATGAGAGAAAAGATCAGGCCTAGCTATACTGGCTTTTTCCGTTCAATCAACCTTTGGTTCGTAAAGACGTGATTAGTGGGACTATCCAGTGCGACTTCGGGTGCGGCGGAACCCAAACCGCCGCTCGACGCCGCACACCGGCGTCTCTTGCCTAATCAGCACAAGCCTGAGTATCGCATGAATCAAAAAAAAGGTCAAGCATTAGAAAAGAATTTTCATCGGCCGGAGGGAAACTTCAGCGAATGCATCCCCCAAAAGAATTGAAGTTCACGTGAAAAAATCACCCAAAGGTAGTGGTTACGTCGGAAATCGGCCGCAGAACCGGCTCCCGGGGAGCGAAAAACGATGGCTGGGAGTTGATTCGTGAAGTGGACAAAAGATCACTTGTCGATTTAGGTCTCAGGCCTCAGTTCATGGGTCTTGGGTCGCATGGTCGCAGTAAAAGGCGGCCGATTTCCCTTGCATGCATTGCTAGCGGTGCCAGCTTGAGCCGGCCGAGCGCGGGATGTAAGAAAAATCCGTTGGGCCCGGTCAAAGAATCGGGAAAGGACGGTGGGGGAAAGGAAAATAGCAGATAAGCGGAAAGAACGGTCGGACAGAAAAATGCGGAACAAAAGGTCCAGAAGAGGCCAAGAAGAACAAAGAGCCGCAATATGAGCGCAATATGTACGAAAGGAAAATAAAAAGCGATGACACGGAAAGTCGTAGTGATTATGGTGACAGCTTCCCTTCCCGGCTTAAGTGTCTTTCTTGTTAGTTTCCTTCCCTCTTCTTTCTTCTTCTTTCTTCTGTCTTCATTTTCTTTTCGCCCCTGTTCGTTTCTCCTCTTTTCCACCTTCATCTGTCTGGACCCCGTTATCCCGTCTTAACGTAGGTCGCCGCCAGGTTTACGCCGGCCGCGCGGCCGGAAGTGGTGTATATTAGAGCAGATATGACGGGTTTACCCCCGACGTCACTCCTCTGCGAGATGCTTGGCATGGGCCGAAAACGACACAAGACCGCAAAAAGGCCCGGTGATGCCGCCGGAGCCACAAATTCCTCCGTCGCCGCAAAACACCCACCTGCTTCCGCGCCTCCGCGGACGGCTGCCGCGTCAAACGAGGCCGATTTGTCCCTGCCGCCATGGTTGAAGACCTGGTTGGCAAAATACGGGGCCACCGTCGCCGTATGCGGGCTGTTGGTCGTGCTGGTGGCCGTCGTCTTCGGCCAGACGTTATGGGCCAGTTTCATCGACCTGGACGATGCCCAGTATGTGTTCCGGAACCACCACGTCCGCGATGGGCTGTCGTGGGACGGGATCGCGTGGGCCTTTTCCCATCGCTACGAGGCCAATTGGCACCCGCTGACCTGGATCTCCCACATGCTCGATTGGCAGTTATATCGCGATTGGGCGGGCGGGCACCATTTGACGAGCCTTTTGCTGCACGCCCTGGCCGCGATGGCCCTTTTTCTGGCCTTGTGGCGGTTGACCGGCCGGCAGGGGCTCAGCGCCCTGGTGGCCGTGCTCTTTGCCATCCATCCTCTGCGGGCCGAATCGGTGGCCTGGATCGCCGAGCGGAAGGACGTGTTGAGCGGGCTGTTCTTCGCCCTGACGCTGTGGGCGTGGGCCGAATACGTGCGGAGAAGGGGAATGAGTACGGAGTACAAAGTGCAGGGCAAAAAGTACACAGCAGCCAGTGAGCAGGGTCGCGAGGCGAAAGCACCTGCTACTGACACCTGTGTACTGGGTCCTGAGTACCGGGCACCGAGCACGGGGATTTGGTGGTATGCATTAGTCGTCGTCTTTTTCGCCCTGGGATTGATGGCCAAGCCGATGCTAGTGACGCTGCCCTTTGTCCTCCTGTTGCTGGACTTTTGGCCACTGCGACGTACTACCGGAGTTCCGTCGTTAGCCGGCGGAGGTGGGAAAAGCCGGCTAGAACCGGGACTCCAACTGATCGTGGAAAAGCTGCCGCTAATGGCGTTGACGGTAGCGAGTTCGCGGTGACGCTCTGGGCACAAAGTGAAGCGTATGAAGACACGCGGGTGCACTCCCTGGCAGCGCGAGCCGCGAATGCCTTGGTGGCGTGCGGGCAGTATCTGTTTGCGACTTTCTGGCCGGTGAACCTGGCGCCGTTTTATCCAATTCCTGTCGATGGCTGGCCGGTGTGGCTGGTTGCCGTCTCTGGCACGGCGGTGCTGGCGATTTCCGCGGCGGCTATCTGGGGCGAAGCAAATTTCCGTACGTCTTTTCAGCGGCTGGTTCTGGTTCCTGGGTATGCTCGTGCCGGTCATCGGCCTCGTCCAAGTGGGAGCGCAGTCCAGGGCCGACCGCTACACATATTTACCGCAGATAGGTCTCCTGGTAGCTTTGATCTGGGGGGCCGACGCCCTCAGGCAGCGCCTTGGCTTCAGCCCGCGCCTGGCGACTATCGCCGCGGGCTTGGTGACGCTGCCGTTGGTGGTTTTCGCCGTCCGGCAGGTATCGTTCTGGCACGACCCCGAAACGCTGTGGCGGCACACGCTCGCCTGTACGACGGATAATAGCCATGCCCACGCCAATCTGGCCGGGGTTCTTGCCCGGCGTGAGGCGTACGCGGAGGCCATCGAACATTTTCAGATCGCCTACCAACTCGAGCCCAACCAGGCCGACCTGATGAACAACTATGGCGTTGCGCTTCGCGATGCTGGACAGTTGGACGAGGCGATTCGTTTTGGCCGCCTGGCGGTCGAACAAAATCCCGATGCGCCGCAGTGCCACGAGAACCTTGCCGACACACTATACGACAAGGGCCTGCTGGAGGAAGCGAGCGCGGAATACCAGACGGAGCTGCAATTGCAGCCGGAGGACGTCAAATCGAGGTTCAAGCTGGGACAGATCCTCGCCCGGCTGGGGCGGCAACAGGCGGCGGCGAAGGAGTTTAGCGCGGTGGCCGAGGCTCGGCCAGACGCTCCGGATATTCACTTCTACCTCGGCAACGCCCTCGCCAAAAGCAATGCTCTGGAGGCGGCTGTGGAAGAGTACCACAAGGCCCTCCAGACCCGGCCGGACGCGGGCGAGATCTGGCACGATTTGGGAATGACTCTTGTTGCCCGCGGTAAGCCGGCCGACGCTGCTGCCGCCCTGGAACGGGCGGTCCAATGCCAGCCCGACAGCGGCGAATACCGCCATGATCTGGCTGGGGTTCTGCTGAAACAGGACAAGGCGGCGGAGGCGGCCGAGCAACTGCGGCAGGCGCTGGCGTTGTCGCCCGAAAACGCGGATTTTAAGCATGAATTGGCCGCGGCCTTGATGGCAACTAACAAAACCGATGATGCCATGAAGATCCTGCAGGAACGCGTGGCAGCGGCGCCGAAAGACACCGAGGCCCTCAATCAACTGGCGATCGCCCTATTGAAAGAGCATAAGACGCGTGAGGCGATCGAGGTTTGGGAAAAACTGTTGGAAATCAACCCGCGAGACATCGCCGCGCAACACAACCTAGGCGGCATGCTCTTTGCCATGGGGAGGGTCAAAGAAGCCCTGCCCCATTGGCGGGCGGAGCTGCGGATTACACCGAACAATGCGCGGCTCATGAGCGACTTGGCGTGGGTCCTGGCGACCACGTCCGACGCCTCGCTGCGGAACGGCAAGGAGGCGGTGGAACTGGCCCGGCGGGCGGTGAAGCTTAGCGGCGGGAAGCAGGCGGGGATACAGGACACTCTGGCAGCGGCATACGCAGAGGCGGGGCAGTTCCCGGAGGCCTTGGAAGCAGCCCAAGGGGCGTTGAAAATGGCCCAGGCCGAGGGAAACCAGCGATTGGTTGCATCGTTGGGCAAGCGGATCAAGCTTTACCAGGAAGGCAAACCGTGGCGGGAAGGGAATCCGAAGTAGATCGAGAAACTTGACGCGACCCCACCGGGCTCGTCCCGGTCGGTGAAGGAGGCTGGACCGCTAATACGTCTGTCGTCGCCCCGCGTTGCGACCCCACCGGGCTCGTCCCGGTCGGTGAAGGAGGCTGAACAGCTAGAACACAAAAGCACCTCACGCGACGCGACCCCACCGGGCTCGTCCCGGTTGGTGAAGAAGGCTGAACAGCTAGAGCACAAAAGCACCTCACTCGACGCGACCCCACCGGGCTCGTCCCGGTAGGTGAAGCAGGCTGAACAGCTAGTGCACAAAAGCACCTCACGCGACGCGACCCCACCGGACTCGTCCCGGTTGGTGAAGAGGCTGAACAGCTAGAACACAAAAGCACCTCACTCGACGCGACCCCACCGGGCTCGTCCCGGTTGGTGAAGCAGGCTGAACAGCTAGAACACAAAAGCACCTCACTCGACGCGACCCCACCGGGCTCGTCCCGGTTGGTGAAGCAGGCTGAACAGCTAGAACACAAAAGCACCTCACTCGACGCGACCCCACCGGGCTCGTCCCGGTTGGTGAAGCAGGCTGAACAGCTAGAACACAAAAGCACCTCACTCGACGCGACCCCACCGGGCTCGTCCCGGTTGGTGAAGCAGGCTGAACAGCTAGAACACAAAAGCACCTCACTCGACGCGACCCCACCGGGCTCGTCCCGGTTGGTGAAGCAGGCTGAACAGCTAGTGCGGCCGGCGTCGCCCCGCGTTCGCCTGGACTTTCGACTCCAAGGTGGTAGACTGCGCTTTTCGCCTCGGGATTAACGGCCGTGCAATCTCAGCCACTCTACCGGTCCAACGTCAAGCCGGCGTTCGAGCTGCGCTACTCCTGGACGGGATGGCCGTCGCGCCCGCCGTTCCCGGCGGACGCCAGCGTCTTGGACGGCATAACGGGCCTTTGGGAAAAGGACGGATTGCGGTTGCTGGAGCGCTACTGGGCCGACGACAAGGTGCACCTGACCTTCAGCGCCACGCCCGAAGTTTCACCGGTATTCCTGGCTGGCCGGGTCAAGGGGCGTCTCGACCACGCGTTCCGCAAGGCGTCACGGGAGTTTCCAGGCCTTAGCCGCAAGCTCTCGGTCACGTCGGTGGGCCACAACACCCGCGAGCAGGTCGAAGCGTATGTCGCTTCGCAGGTGATCGAGGCGCGGTTTGTTGATCCGGCGTTTCGGGCCCTGATGCATGAGTTCACGGTGGTCGATGAGACAGCCGACCTTTCAATGCCCACGGAGGCGGCCCACGGGCGGTACTGGTACAACCTGCACGTGGTGCTGGTCACCGTGGAGCGATGGCGGGTCGTCGATCGCCAACGGTTGGCAAAGCTTCGCGAGGTGTCGCAGAAGATCGCCGAGAAGAAAGGTTACCGAATATCGAGGCTTTCGGTGATGCCTGACCATCTTCACGTCGCGCTCCGCGGTGACATCCAGCAGTCTCCGCGGGCGATCGCCCAGGCCTTCCAGAATAACCTGGCGTATTCCTTGGGACAGGAGCCGATCTGGAAAGAGACGTTCTATACCGGAACGTTTGGGGAATATGACATGTGGGCTATCCGCGGCAAGGAGTCATCGTAGCCTGTCCAGCCTTCTTCACCGACCGGGACGAGCCCGGTGGGGTCGCGACGCGGGGCGACGACAGACGTATTAGCTGTCCAGCCTCCTTCACCGACCGGGACGAGCCCGGTGGGGTCGCGACGCGGGGCGACGACGGACGTATTAGCTGTCCAGCCTCCTTCACCGACCGGGACGAGCCCGGTGGGGTCGCGACGCGGGGCGACGACGGACGTATTAGCCGTCCAGCCTCCTTCACCGACCGGGACGAGCCCGGTGGGGTCGCGACGCGGGGCGACGACGGACGTATTAGCTGTCCAGCCTCCTTCACCGACCGGGACGAGCCCGGTGGGGTCGCGACGCGGGGCGACGACGGACGTATTAGCGGTCCAGCCTCCTTCACCGACCGGGACGAGCCCGGTGGGGTCGCAACGCGGGGCGACGACAGACCTCTTCACTTCGCTGGATTTGCAGAGCGTTTTCTTTCTATTTGTTCCAGACGGGCTTGAATTAGGTGGGCCGTGGAGGAGTCGTTGGAGGCGACGGCGAGGGTGAGGGCCTGCCGGCATTGGAGAATTGCTTGGTCGAGCTGGCCGCCGGCCTCTAGCGACAAGGCGAGATTGAATCGCGCGATGATATAGGTTGGCGCGAGCTGCAGAGGCGCGGCGAAAATGGAACATCGCCTGGTCGAGCTGACCCTGTTGGGCAAAGGCCGCGCCTAGATCGTTGTGGGCCTCGGGATAGTTGGGCTCCAGGTCGAGGACTTTGCGGTAGTGGACGATGGCCTCGTCTACTCGTCCGTGGCCGACGAGCAGCACACCCAGGTTCAGGTGCGCGGCGACAAACTCCGGATCGATTCTGAGAACGGCTTCGTAATGCACGATGGCCTCATCGACCGCTCCTCGGCTGGCCAGGGCCCGAGCCAGAAGGTAATGCGCGGCGAGGTAATTGGGCTCGATTTTCAAGGCCGCGCAACATTCACGTATGGCCTCGTCGGCAAGCCCCCCCGCCAACAGCGACTCGGCGAGGTTCTGGTGGAAGGTGGAGTTATCCGGCCGCTGCTCCACGGCCAGGCGACTGACGCGAATGGCTTCGTCCAGTTGCCCCGCCTCGCGCAGTGTAATGGAATAGTTGTTCAGCCAGCCCGGTTGGTTCGAATCGGCTTGAAGGGCGATCTTGAACTGCTCGATGGCCTGCGGATAGGCCTTGCGACGTCCGAGGACCGAGGCGAGGTTGGCGTGGGCGCGGGCGTTTTCGACGGTGCTGGCGATGGTGTGCTGCCAGAGGGTCTCCGTGTCGCGCCAGTAAGAGACTTGGCGGACCGCGCAGACCGTCAGCGTCACAATCAACAGGGCCGAGACCGCCAGCGCCGAGCGACGACCAAGCCGCCGCCATCGCCAGAAAGCGTCAGCGGTCCAGACGAGGGCCACGAGCAGCCCGATCTGCGGCAAATAGGTGTAACGATCGGCCCGCGCTTGCGTTCCTACTTGGACCAGACCGATGACGGGCACGAGCATCCCCAGGAACCAGAACCAGCCAGTCGCCACCCAGGGCAGACGACGCAGCGTGGCGATTGCGGCGAGGGAGATTCCCAGCACAGCCGCGCCCGACGCGACGACTAGCCAGACCGGCCAACTGTCTTTGGGAAAAGGATAGAAAACGGCCAGGTTCGCCGGCCAGACGGTAGTGCGAACATATTGCCCGCAGGCCACCAGGGCGTTTGCCGCGCGAAAGGCGAGGGAATGGACGCCGAGATCCTCCAGGGCTTCGCTCTGGGCCCAGATCGTGACGGCACAGCTCGTGACGGAGAGCGTGAAAAACGGCAGCTTTTCCACGAAGAGTTGGAGTATCGACTTTAGCCGGCGTTTGCCGCAATCGCCGGCTAAAGCCGGTACTCCAGCCGTCCGCCGCAGCGGCCAGAAGTCCAGTAGCAAGAGCACGAAAGGCAACGTCACGAGCATGGGCTTGGCCATCAGCCCGAGGGCGAAGAGGATCCAGACCAGGGCGTACCAATAGGTCCCGTGGTTAGTACCGGGTACACAGCACTCAGTACTCAGTACACAGTTATCAGGACCTAGCGCCGCCGGTTCACTAACCTGCCCTTGCGATTCCCTATTCGCGACTCCCGACTCAGTAGTGGGCACTAAGTACTGAGTACTAAGCACCCCTCGTCGTCTCGCCACGTACCTCGCGTACGCCCATAAGGCCAAGGCGAAGAACAGCCCGCTCAAAACATCCTTCCGCTCGGCGACCCAGGCCACCGACTCGGCCCGCAGGGGATGAATGGCAAAAAGAATGGCGACCAGGGCGCTGGGTCCCATGCGGCCGGTCAATCGCCGTAAGGCCAGAAAGAGGACCATGGCGGTCAGGGCGTGGAGCACGATGCTCGTCAGGTGGTGGCCGCCCGCCCAGGGGCCGAACAACTGCCAGTCGAGCATGTGGGAAATCCAGGTCAGCGGGTGCCAGTTCGCCTGGTAACGATGGCTGAAGGACCACGCGATTCCGCCCCACGACAATCCGTCGCGGACGTGGCTGTTTTGGAATACGTAATGGGCATCGTCCAGATCGATGAAATCGGCCCAGAAGGTTTGTCCGAAGACGATTACCAACAGCACGGCCAACAAGCTGCAGACGGCGGTTGCAGCACCGTTCCGGGCGAGCCAGCGGTCGAGGCCCGGCGGCAAGGGACTAGCTTCCAACGTGGCATCAGCGGCGGGAATGGGAAAAGGGAGGGTTCCATCAACAACGGTACCATTTACCAATGGCGATGAACTCGTCGGTACGTCGCTGCGCCGCGTGTCGGGTTGTACAGTCCGAGGGTCCGGCCTCTGGCTGTGGGCTGATTTGCGGCGCATCGACTTCTCATAGAGTTCAGCGGTCTACCCCGCAATTATACCACCAAATTCGTTGATTTTTCGGGTAATTACGACTATAATAGCTTCCGGTCGACACTGCATGACAACTCGATGATTGCTCCAAGTCAAAACACGCACACCGTATTCTCGCTTACGCTTCGGGATATTAATTCTCGGCGAAGCGTGGTGCTGACCGTGCTGATGGCTATTGCCGTGCCTTTTTATGCCGCTTCGTCGGCAGTAGCCGGCATGCTTCCATTGTCCGCTTCCACTCTGGCGGCTGTGAACAACCCGACGCTCTATACGGCATATAATTGGGCGGGCTATGCCGTCGAGAGTAATTTCAGCAGCCCCGTGAGCGATTCGGTCAGTGCGGTCAGCGGATCGTGGATCGTACCGAAAGCCAGGCCGGCAGTCGGTGCCGGTTCACAGTTTTCGGCCTGTGCCACATGGGTGGGAATCGACGGCTTCAGCGATGACACGGTGGAGCAAGTGGGCACGGAGTCGTATATCCTCGACGGAACAGCGGAATATGTGGCCTGGTACGAAATGTATCCCGGCGGAATGACAACGGAGTCAGGCTTCAAAATCTCGCCGGGCGATTCGGTCACCGCCTCCGTGGTTTACGATCCGCCCGGCTATGCAAACGAATTCCAGTTGACGCTTTTGGACATCACCAAGGGCACAAGCTTCACGTTGTACCAAAGCCTTGCCTCGGCGGCGCGGACGTCGGCGGAATGGATCACCGAGGCGCCGTCCTACAGCTCGATCGTTCCCTTGCCAGACTTTGGCAGCGTAACCTTTACCAATGCCCAGGCCACGGTCGGCTCAGAAACCGGTCCGATCGACGATCTGGACTGGCAGATAGCGGAGATTAACATGGTGAACGCGGCGCAAGAGGACATCATGGATACTCAGGGAATTAGCGACTCGGATCCCAGCGGGATAGACACTTCGAGCTTCACCATCGTCCAAGTCCCCGAGCCTTCCATGATCGCAGAACTTGCCGCCGCGGCGGTCTTTGGGTGGGGGATATGCTGGTCGCGGATAAGGTTGGAGTTCCGGCATTAGCCGGTGATTCCCGCATCAACCGGCAAAAGCCGGAACTCCAATAGCGCACGATTTGATCTCAAGCGGCCCCGTATTGGGCGAACAGGGCGTCGCGGATCTGAGTGCTCACCTCTTGGTCATGGTCCGGCGTGTCTTCGCCAGTGCTGTGATCCAGCCAAGCGAGTTGGGCGGCAGCCCGTTCTACTGCCGCCGACCGAACGACGGGGGGCGCGGCGCTCGTAGTCCCGCCTTTGGGCGGTGTAATGGGCGAGTCCGAGACTAGGGACGAGTGCTGGGATGCAATGCTGACGACCACGAGTGCATGGTGCGTGGTCGCGACAACGGGAAAGACGGGGGGGGCCGATAATGGAAGTACCAGACCGCCTGAAGGCGGAACTACAAGCTGGCTGACACCGCCTGAAGGCGCAACGACGAGCGACCTACTGCCGCCTGAAGGCGGAACTGCGAGCGAGACGGCGTTCGCGGGAGTCGTGGCAGCAACAGCCTGGGCGGGA
The DNA here is from genome assembly GCA_963709175.1 of uncultured Planctomycetia bacterium. Lineage (GTDB taxonomy): Bacteria > Planctomycetota > Planctomycetia > Pirellulales > Thermoguttaceae > JANXQG01. The sequence continues at coordinate 670,172 of CAVPVK010000011.1, read as the reverse complement.
TTTGCCGATAGCGTGGGATCGAAGATCATCGTCCCGCCGGCGCCGATTACGAGGCTCGTTCCGCTGGAAATGGCCGTGGAGGTGTTCACCGCGAGCGTGCCTTCGAGGACGTTGGTTCCGCCCGAATAGCTGTTGGTCCCAGCAAGTACAACCGTGCCCGGGGCGTCCACGGTAAGGCTGCCCATGCCGCTGATGTCCCCGGAAACGATCAATTGGCTGCCGGCGGCGGGAAGCACGCTCGTGTTGCTTTGCAGGTCCACGGGGGCGGCGATAGTATCCGAGCCGCCAGTTACCGTGAGCGTGGCGGAATTGGCGCCATTGGCAAGATCGAGCGTTCCGCCAGACCCTTGCTGGGCGACAGCGTTGCCGTCGGTGCTGAAGGTCACGCTGGCAAAGCTAAGACTTTCGCCGTTGAGGTCGATGGTCGCCCCGCCGGCCGCGTTGAAGTTAATGTCGTTGCCGCTGATCGAGTAAGGCAGCGACGGCTGCGTGGAAAGCGGATCGCCAAATTGGTCGAGGGCCGTCGTCTGGAACGAGCCGCCGCCATCGGCCCCGCCGCCGTTCTGGGGCGGCGGTGTGACGCTGTAGGCGGCCAACGTCTGGCCCACGGTCACGTTCACACTGCTGGTGGTTGACAGCCCTCCCATGTCGGTGATGGTCACGAGGAAGCCGTAGGAACCGGCGCCAAAGAACGTGGCGGTGGTGTTCTTGGCGGAGTTGGTGCCATTGTCGGAAAACGTGGGGACGGCGATACCACTGGGAACCGTCGTGGCCGACCAAGTGTAGATGAGGTTCGCTTCCCCGGCGTCGTCGGCCCCCAGGACCGAGAGCGCGGTCGTCGAGCCCGTCACCAGGCTGGGCAACGCGGCGGCCGCCGTGGCCAACGTGGGCGGGCTGTTGTCGATCGTTATGACCGCCGTGCCGCTGACCGTTCCGCTGGTGGCCGTCACAGTTGCCGAAGCGGAGGCGTAAGGGGCGAGGTAGAGTCCGCTCGAGTTGATCGAGCCGGCCGTGGCCGTCCATGTGATGGTGGGCTGGATCGTCAGGGCTGTGCCGAATTGATCATAGCCGGTGACCGCGAACTGCTCTGTGGCATGGCTGGCCAGAGTGGGTGTCGCTGGTGTGACGACAAGGCTCGCAAGGGCCGAATTCACAGTCACACTGACGGTGCTGGTGGTGGAAAGCCCGCTGGGATCGGTGATCGTCACCAAGAAGGTGTAGGAGCCGGCGGTGGAGAGTGTAGCGGTGGTGTCCTGGGCCGCGTTGCTGCCGTTGGCGGAGAAAGCCGGTGTCGCCGCCCCGCTGGGCGCGCTCGTTGCCGACCAGGTGTAGGTCAAATTGGTCTGGCCCGCCAGATCAGCACCCAGCACCGAGAGATTGACTGAAGTGGCGCCGGCATTGATTTGTGCGGCCGCCGCGGTGGCCACGGCCGGATAGCCGGCCAACTCGGAAACGACCAGGTTGCCCACCGGACTGCCCAGGCCGGTCGCCAAGTCGTAGCCCGACCCGGGGTTATACGTAGGACTGGGACCGATGGCGTCGCCGCTGGTGATGTCATTGAAATCGGCGGCGGGCAGAGTGTAGAGCGTGGGCAACGTCTGTGAGTAACCGCTGAGCGACGACTGAACGGCAATCGATTCTCCCTGGTCGGCAATTGCCACGAGGCCCGCCCAGAGGGGAGTTGCCAGGCTGGTGCCGCCCATCGTACCCTGAATCCAGGGCGTCGAGGACCCAAAATCCCAACTGTCGTAGATCGGCACGCCCGTGTTGGGGTTGGCGTCGGCCGAGATGTCCGAATAAGTGCGCTTTTTGGTGCTGAAGGCGCTGACGATGCCATTTTGATAGGTCGGTTGCTTTTCGTACTCGCTAATGCCGCCGCCACCGCCAAACGAGGTGCCGCTAGTCCTGCCCCAGGTGGTCTCGCCGCCGTAGGTGTATGTGGGGCTGCTGCCATCGACCGTAAGCGTGGTACCGCCGACCGCAACCACATAAGGCGAGGCGGCCGGGTATTGCGGTGTGATGGTAGTGGTGGCGTCAGACGAATAGGCTCCCGCGTCGCCGGCCGCGGCCAGGAATGTCACCCCTTGGCTCGACGGCGTGGCGAACAGGACCGTGTCCTTAGTGGTTTCGGCGGAGAATTCATCAACGCTCCAACTCATCGAAACCACGTCCACGCCGGGAGTGTTGCCAGCAGTCTGTACGGCGGCATAAAGGTCAGCCGCATCTGATTGAGCCTCAAAAAGATCGATGTTGGCCATCGGGGCGATGACGTGGGCCCACTCAATGTCTAATGACTCTTCCATCTCCCATGTGTCGTTACCTGTGCTGGTGGACGGCCCAGAGGGATCGGTAGGAACGTAATACGGACTGCTGGGATTTGTGCTTACCGCATGGCCAGATTCGGTCAGTTTCTGGAACGTCGGCCCGTTGCCGGTATTGAACTCCGGAAGGTTGAAGTAATACGAGAAGGCGTTGAGGTCCGAGAGGGCGTTGGGATCGTCGTAGGCGTCGACGATGGCGATTGTCTGCCCGGCGCCGGTGCCTTGGATAGAGCCAAACATGATCGGCGAGCCGACTACGCCGGACGCTGTATAGGCGTCCAATCCATAGGCCCCGCGAACCTGGTTGGGGGTCAGGCCGTTGGGGGAGGTGGAACCGCTATAATCAAAGGTACTGGACCAATGGACCACGAAGTCGGGATGGGGCAGCGAACTGGCCGACAGCAGGCGGCGGTCTTCCAGCGGCTCAAAGCGCAATGGCCTCCCGCGTCGCGCCGTGCGCGACGAATCCCCACGTCCGGCGCGGGAAACCCAAGGAAGGCGTGGATGGGCTCGTTGCATGGTGCCGTTGCTGGGTCTTAGATTGTGAGAGGCAGATCCGATGCTACCACCCGAGCCGGTTTATCCGGGTTGGTGAAGGAAATTAATGGCTAAAACCGCCAGCGAAGTAGCTTTGTACGACCCGACCCGGATGAACCGGGGGGGCGGAACCAAGACCTAAAACCTGAGACCAAAGGCCCTACCTCCATTTATACTCGGTTTTCGAAAAAATTCAACTACTTTTCTCCCCTTGACACGACCCGGAAAATTGGGACAATCCGGCCCTCAACCTACTCCCTCTCATGGATGACGAGGGAAGCGAATTGCCTGCGGCATGGAGGCCTTGGGCCGTGCAAACCTGCTCTGTCGACCATCGGCTGCTTAGTCTGCGTGCGCTGTTGCCGGAAGCTGAATTCCACGGCGCCGACGACATTCGCCCGCTGCGCTGCACGGCCGACTCGCGCCGCGTGCGGCCGGGCGACCTCTTCGCCGCGGTGCCTGGCGATCGCCAAGACGGCCACCAATTCATCGCCGAGGCGGTGGAGCGCGGGGCTACGTCGGTGCTCTGCGAACGTCCGCAGCCCGGGCTGAACGTGCCCTACGGCATCGTGCCCCACGTCCGCCATGCCTATGGCCGACTCTGCCAGGCGTTGGCGGGATATCCCAGCTCCCGGCTGAAATTGATCGGCGTCACCGGGACCAACGGCAAGACGACCACAAGCTGCCTTATCGCCAGCGTGCTGTTGAAGGGCGGATATCGCGTTGGCGTGGCCGGCACACTGGGTTACTTCGATGGCCTGGAGATCGAACCGGCCTCGCATACTACGCCGCCCGCCGATATCTTGGCCCCGCTGCTGGCGCGGATGGTGACCAACCAGTGCACGCACGCCGCGATGGAAGTCTCCAGCCATGCCCTGGCGCAGAGCCGCATCGCCGGCGTCCGCCTGGACGTGGCCTGCGTGACCAACGTCAGCCGCGATCACCTCGATTACCACGCCTCGCTCCTGGACTATCGCCTGGCGAAATCCAAGCTGCTGGATTACCTGGCCCCGGAAGGCTTTGCCGTGGTGAACGCCGACGACGCCGTGGCCATGGGCTACCTGCGAAACTTCAACGGCCCAGCACTGACGGTCGGTATCCGCAAGCCGGCAGAAATCACCGCCATGCCACTGGAACAGTTCTCCAGCGAGCAGACGTTCCTGCTCACGGCCGGCAGCGAATCCGTGCCCGTCCGCACCCGCATGATCGGCACACACCATATCTACAACTGCCTGACGGCGGCCGCCGTGGGCCTGACCTACGGGCTGGACCTGGCCATAGTGGTCCGCGGCCTGGAGGCGGTGGAGTATGTGCCGGGCCGCTTGCAGCGGATCGAATGCGGCCAGCCGTTTAGCGTATTCATCGATTTTGCCCATACGCCCGTTGCCCTGGCCAGCAGCCTGCGGGCCTTGCGCGAAGTGACCGCGGGGCAACTGATTTGCGTATTTGGGGCGGGAGGCGATCGTGACCGGCAGAAACGGCCGTTGATGGGTCGCGAGGTCGAGTCGCTGGCTGATTGCAGCGTCTTGACCAGCGACAATCCGCGGCACGAAGATCCCCAGGAAATCTGCGCCGAGATCCTGGCGGGCTATCGCCGGCCAGCGGCCGCACAGGTGATTATCGACCGCACCGAAGCGATCCAATGGGCGTTGGCGGAGGCCCAGCCGGGTGATTGTGTGTTGATCGCCGGCAAAGGGCATGAAGACCACCAGGTCATCGGCGACGAACGAATCGAGCTGGATGACCGTGAAATTGCGGAAGAATGGCTATATGCGAGAGCCTAGCACGGTAGTCCGGAACTGCGCAAGCTTGTTCCGGCCCGCGACTGAGTACTGCGTGCTGCGTACTGAGCACCCGAATCCCAACAACTGACGATGGACACCGTTCACGATCTGGCAAAAGCGACTTCCGGCCGGATCCTGCCCACCCGCAGGATTCACGATGCCGCTACCGCTGCGGTGGGCCGAATCGTCAGCGACAGTCGCCAGGTTTCGCCGGGCGACGTCTTCTGGGCACTGCAAGGCCCGAACTACGACGGCGATTGTTTCCTCAGTGACGCATTTTCCCGTGGGGCTCAAGGGGCCGTGGCCGCGAGGATCGAAGATCCGCCTGAAAACGGCTGGGTCCTGCAAGTTGACGACACCCAACAGGCGTTGGAGCAATGGGCCCGATGCAAGCGGCGGCGCTTCACGGGGAGCGTCATCGCCGTGACCGGCAGCGTGGGCAAGACCACCACGCGGCAGATGATCCACACGGTGTTGCAAAGCCGCCTGAAGGGAACGGCCAGCCCGCGAAATTTCAACAACCAGTGGGGCGTGCCGCTGAGCATGCTTTCCATCGAAGCGGATCACGACTACGCAGTGCTGGAGCTGGGGGCCAACCGAGCGGGCGAGATCTCCACGTTGGCCGAATTGTGCGGGCCCAAGGTGGGCGTGATCACGCAGCTTGGCGACGCCCACCTGAGCGGTTTCGGCAGCCGCCAAGGAGTGGCGGAGGCCAAGGCCGAACTGCTGGCGGCCTTGCCGGCCAGCGGACAGGCCGTCCTGGCCGACGATTCTTGGCTGCGGATCGTGTCCGCACGGTGCGCGGCCCCGATCACCTGGATCGGCACGGGACCGCAGTGCGACCTCCGGGCCATAGAGATCCAGTCCCGGCAGGGAAAGCTGGAGTTCCAGGTGGTCTGCGGCAAGGAATGTAATCGGGACGGCCGCGCTGCGGTACGGTTCTCGATTCCGGTCTGGGGTCGCCACCACGTCCTGGCCGCCTTGGCCGCCATAGCGGTGGGCCGCATGATGGGTTTCGACCTGGAACCGATCGCCGCGGCCCTGACTACTTACCAGGCCGTCCCGATGCGCTGCGAAGTGACCGAAATCCGCGGTGCCACGATCATCAACGACACATACAACTCGAATCCCACGGCCATGCGGGCGGCACTGGAGCTATTGCGCGACTTCGATGCCGCCGGCCGCCGCATCGTCATCTGTGGCGACATGGCCGAGTTGGGGCCACAGGCGATCGCCTTCCATTGGCAAATCGGAAAAGACATCGTGCAGATTGGCGGGGCAGAGTTGGTCATTGCTTGCGGTCGCTTCGCCAGGCATGTCACTGCCGGCGCCCGATCGACGGGGTTAGTGCGCGCCCGGACCGTGCCTTGCGACACCCTGGAGGATGCCTTGCCCTTGGTGGGCCAGGCCGTCATGCCGGGCGATATCGTGCTGGTGAAGGGGTCGCGAGTGATGGCGATGGAACGGGTGATCGATGCGTTAAAAGAATTTCCCCGACGGCAATCGGCATGAAGTCCGCTGAACCGGGAACATTAGGGCACAGCAAGTATCCAAACATCGAGGAGGTACAAGACCCAGGATTCCAAACCATTGAAGGAGTGCCACCGTTGGCGGTCGGTTTGCGGGAACTGACTGCCGCCCTCCCCTCCTTGGGTTGAAGCAAATAACTTGCCGGGTCCCGCGACCACTGGGTCGGTCGCTCCGGCAAGGGCTTCACGGTGGGACTTCGTTCTGAGCGCGGGGCGGCGCATCCGCGCCGCCCCGGTTGCTCAGGGAACAACGTTGGGGAAGTTCGACATTCGGACTTCGTGCTTTAGTTCCTTTATGTTGCTCTGGTTTCTCCAAGACGCTCCGATCGGCCGGATCACGGCCCGTGCTGCCCTCGCGGCCGTGGTTGCCTTCCTGCTGGCCGTCGTCTTGGGACCGCGGTGGATCGCCTGGCTGGGACACCGCTTTCGTGAACCGATCAAGAGCGACTCGGCAGAACTTTGCCGCCTCAATCAAGGAAAGAAGGCCACACCCACGATGGGCGGACTGCTCATTGTAGCCGGATTGGGCGGCAGCTTGCTGGCGGCAGGCGATCTGACTAACCGCTATCTGCTGCTTGCCCTAGCCGTTACCGCCGGGCTGACGCTGCTGGGTGCGATGGACGACTTGGTGAAACTCCGCTCGGAGAGGCGAGGCCTTTCCGCCGCTTGTAAACTGGCCGGCCAGACGGCAGTGGCCGCCGCGGCAGCGATCTACTTGTATTGCGACCATTCGGCCTTGCCCGACGGACTACTGCTGCCCCCGCCCTTCAGCGTGCTGCCGCATGGACTGGGTCTCGCGTTTGTGCCGCTGGCCATGGTGGTGATCGTCGGCGCATCGAACGCCGTGAATTTGACCGATGGGCTGGACGGCCTGGCGGGCGGCTGCATGGTCTTCGCCGCCGCTGCCATGGGCCTGGCGGCCTACGCGGCAGGACACGCCCAGTGGGCTGCATACCTAAACGTTCCGCATGTCGCCGGTTGCGGCGAAATGGCCGTGGTCGCGGCTGCCACGATCGGCGCCATGGTCGGTTTTCTCTGGTTCAATTGCCATCCCGCCCAGGTCTTCATGGGCGACACCGGCTCACTGCCGCTGGGCGGTCTGCTTGGAGTGACGGCTGTTGTCGCCCGGCAGGAGTTCCTGCTGGTGCTAGCGGGCGGGGTATTCGTGGCCGAGGCCGGCAGCGTGCTCCTGCAAGTTGGCTGGTACAAATGGAGAAAGCGGAGGATCTTTCTCTGCGCCCCACTGCACCATCATTTTCAGTTCCGCGGCTGGCCGGAAAGCAAGATCGTCGTCCGCTTCTGGATCGCCGCAGCGCTTTCGCCCTTTTGGGAACGGCCTGTCTGAGAATCAACGTCGCCCAGCGGCCTACGGGCCACGGCGTCGAACTCATCGCCGGGCAGGAAGAAGTGATGAAGTAAGGCGTACCTGCGTAGAAGGGAATTCATTCCATTTTAAGCGAATGGAATATGTTCTGTTCGGCGAAGGGACGCGACACCCAACTCAACAAACTATTAACATGACACATATCTCCCATATTGTTTTCGCTGGCGGCGGCACGGGCGGGCATCTCTTCCCCGGCCTTGCCGTCGCCGAGAAGTTGGCGGCCAATCGCCCCGGAGTGCGGATTACCTTCGCCGGCTCGGGCAAACCGCTGGAGCAACGGCATGTCGCGACGGCGGGCTTCGACTACGTGCCCTTGCCCAGCCGACCGCTGCCGCAACGGGCCAGCGAGGCTATCGGCTTCGTCGTGGAAAACGTAGCCGGGTATTTCGCTGCTAGTCGCCTGCTTGACGAAGAAGATGTCGCCGGCGTCGTGGGTCTCGGTGGATATGCCAGCGTGCCTATGGGTCGGGCTGCCGCGCGGCGTCGCCTGCCGCTCATATTGCTGGAGCAGAACGTGACGCCGGGCAAGGCCAATCGCTGGTTGTCGCGATACGCGAGCCTGGTCTGCACGAGTTTCGAGCCAAGCCAGCAAACGTTCGGCTGGCGATGTCCCACGCGCTGGACCGGCAACCCGATTCGTGCTATCGGGTTTCTCGGATCAAGTCAGCCATTGGCGCCCGGGACCGCCGCAGCACACGCAGCCGGGGCGGCAGCACCGCAAAACCGCCTGGTCGTGCTGGGCGGAAGTGCAGGGGCAAGATCCTTGAACGAAAATGTTCCGCGGGCCTTGTATAAGATCCGCCACCTGCTTGGCGGTTGGGAGGTCTTGCACCAGTCCGGCGAGTCGGACCTGGCGGCCACGCGCGAACTCTACGGCAAGCTGGACGTAGAAGCCCGAGTTGAGTCCTTCTGGCCGAATCTGCCCGAGTTACTGGCCGAGAGCAACCTGGCGGTCTGCCGGGCAGGCGGGACAACGCTTGCCGAACTGTCGGCAACGGGAACGCCTGCCATACTGATACCCTATCCCAGCGCCGCCGCCGATCATCAGCGGAAGAATGCCGACGTTTTCGTCGCTGCCGGTGCGGCGCTGCTTGTCGATGAGCGGGAAGTTGCCAGTCGCCTGGACGATCATTTGGCCGCGTTGCTCGACCGCATGCTTCGCGATGTCGAAGGCCGAGCGGTTATGTCGCATGCCATGCGGCAACTGGCCCGGCCCAATGCGGCCGCCCACGTCGCCACGTTGGTCTGGTCGCTGGTGAGCAGCCGCGCTCGAGCCGCGCGAAAGCAGGCGGCGGCGTGAGCCCTTTCCCGAAACGGGAGGAAATGCGCAGCGCTCGCAGTCCCGGCTTGCCGGAATCCCGGGCACACCGGCTAAAGCCGGAACTACGAGCGCCGCATTGGTGAATGACCGCCTTGCCGCTCTTACCGTGCGCCGACCAGGTGTTGCTCGTCCTCCATGCTCTCCGACGGCGCCTCTTCCACTTCGTCTTCCTCCTCGTCCGTTATCGGTTCCACCGGACCGGCGGCGCCGCGGCGACTGCCGGGATAGAACAACTCGATGGCGGCGAAGAACTGCTGGAAGTCCGGCGGAGATTCCAACTCCTGCGACTCGGTGACGACCTTCTCGCGGAGCTCGTACATCTGGTGCCGGCCGTTCGGCCACCGCACCGCCATGATGTCGTTGATCTCGTTGAGCAACTGATAGACGCGGGCGCGCGTCAATCCCATGGCCCGCGCTGCCTGCCGAACACTGGTGATCGGTCCGGAAATGCCCAGCCGGTTCTCCGCCAGGCTGGCAATCTGTTGCGTGGCGTCGTTTCGGACTTGCTCCAAAAGCGGACCGACGACATTCTCGAACAGTTCTTGCGTCGTGGGAACTCCCTGCGTCTGCAAGACATGACCGATCCATTGTTCGACGCGATCGATAAGGCGGGGAAAAATCCGCAAGACCAGGTGGTCCTGCGTGCCCATGTTGGCAACCAGCACGTGGATGCTGTGAAAAACTTCCAGGATCGCCCGCACCCGCTTTTCGCCGTGCGTCTTCATGGAGCGAATCTCGCCCAGATCGAAACGGGTGTAGGCTTCCAGGGGCGTGTTCCAAATTACGCGCGTCATATTCCGCAGGGTGGGAGCAAAGCGGCCTAGCTTCTCGCTGCCCAAGCCATGCTTGGTCACGCTCGCTCGCCACTGCCCCCACACTACCTCGGATACCGATGCGGGATTGAACCCGTTGGCCGATTCACCGTCGCCCTCGGCCTTCTCGGCTTCTCGGGTGGGCAGGGCGATCGTCTCCGTGGGCAGTTCCGACGGATCGGTATTGGCCGCGCGAGCCAGCAACTTAACAAATGAGCATATCTTCTTTTGGCCGATTCCCGGCGTATTGGATAGTTCTGAAAATGGCGTTTGCAACAAATCTTCCAGGGTCCGTCCCAGAAACGCCAAGGGCAACCGCCGATCGGTGGGCAGAGCCCAGTAAGCCAAGGGCTTCTTGAGGTGATCAGCGTATTGCTCCGAGAGCAGAATCTTGCGCAAGCTCTCGAAACGACTAATCACCTGCAACTCCTCGACGGATGCAGTTTTAGTGAAATTCATACTTACCTCCTAATGTCTCTTCTCAAGTCAAAAATCTTTGCCCCGCACAAACCGCCCTCTTAATCGTTACCGTCGCGCGGACTAACACTACAAAATCCCACTTGGGGGGTGTTTCCGATTTGTGCAACTCAAGGCGGGAAGGCGAACCGTAAGCACGGTTTACGCCGCGTGTGGGCGACCGCCGCTAACGACGGGCCGCGATCACACTTGAAGCACGTCCTCGGGCTATTAAATCATAGGCCATCGAAAAGCACCACCGTCGCAACTATATACGTAGGAAAGCGGCCTTTCGATAGGGTTGGCAGCGACATGCCGGCCACGGACATCGCATTTTTTCCGCCGGGCCGATATGCCTCGTTCCGTTCCTTACCAAATTTTCTCACTCTGCCCCCATACTAGTCAAGTGGGTTGACCGAAATTTCTTTTAGTTTGCGAAATTTGGGAAAATGGGGGGCTTCATTGCCCGTTCTCACCCCTAAGCAAGCCTTGCCCATGAAAAGTCAGCGGGTGACAGCGTGCGAACTCGAATTCCTTTCCATGTCTGAATTCTATGCCTGATTTTCCCGCAGGCCAGCCCTTTTTTTTCCTCCGCGGTATTAATTCGAAAATCCGCGATCCAAAGACCAGAAAAGCGGGCTTTAGCCGCGAGAAAATGGATCTAAATGGCCAAACGACAGAGCCGTTTTGCTTACTCGGTTAGTGATTTTTGCCATAGCGGCGTCCCGAGTACGACAGGCTATCCAGCCCATACGCCAGGCTTTAGAACAGCGGTTCCCGGAGCCGTTCCAAGGTCACGATGCCGACCATTTCGCCGCGAGGGCCCACCACCTGAGCAAGGCTGTCGCCAGTACTTTCCAGCCGCATCAGGGCAGCGAGGTGGGATGTGTCGTCGCGGATTTCGGGCAAGGGAAGCACGGGAGCCAGATCGTCTCCCTCGTGCAGGCTCAGGTCCACGACCCGCACATAACCAACCAACCGGCCCGCAACATCGGCAACCGAAATCAAAGCGGTTTGTGCTCTTTGGGCCAAGAGCAGTACGGCCTGTTTGCTCATATCGCTGCGGACCTGCAACATGTGGCCGGGTGGGGTGAGAAACTGCCGCACGGGCTTGCTGGCGACCGCGAGGATTCCGTGTGCGAGACTTTGCTGCGCCGGGTGGAGAATTCCGGCCTCGTGCCCTTCGGCCAGGATTCGCCGCAATTCCCGCTGGGCCAGCACCAGACGGATTGGTTCGTGGGAGACGCGGGTTACGATAGCCAACAATCGCCCCAACAGCCACAGCGCCCCAGCCAAAGGAAAAAAGAGGACCACAAAGAACAGGAACAACCCGCCGCTGTTTCGCAACAAACGGTTGGGGGCCTGAAGGTACAGGTTTTTCGGCAGCAGCTCGCCGTAGACCAGCACCAGCGGGGCCAGGATGACGGAAGCCACGATCTCTGCCGCTCGCGGCACCTGGGGAAACATCCAGCTTAGGGCAATCACCGTGGCCAGCGAGATCATGTAATTGGCCACGCTGTTGCCGACCAGGGCCGTCGCCACGAACAAGGACGGATGGTTTGCCAGGAACAACAATCCGCGGGCGACCCAGTCGCCGGCCAGGGCGTCCAATACCAGACGAAGCCGCGTGGCCCGATAGAAACCGGTTTCCGCGCCGCTAAAGAAACTGCTCAGCAACAGCCCGCACACTCCCAAGCCCGCGGCGATCCAGATCATGGTGTCGGCTCCCCGACGGCAGGCATGGTCAACTCCATCAGCAATTGGCCGCGCAAGGGCACGTCGAGGACCTTGAAGTGGAAGGGTCCCCAATCGCACTGGTCTCCCGGCTCCGGCAAGCGTTGCAGCACTTCTTGGATGACGCCGGAAAGCGTGACGCCTTGCGTGGGCGGCTTTTCGACCTGGAAATAGCGGATCAGCCGCCGCACGCTGGTCATGCCGGTGACGTGCCAGACGCCCGGAGTGACGGGACGGATGGGATCGCGGCGGAGGAGCCGTTCGCTGCGGCTGGGGGCGCCGCTGAAGAGCGTGTCGAGGATGTCGTCGAAGGTGAGAATGCCGATCGTCTCACCGAACTCGTTGACCACGGCGGCAACCTCTTGTTTGCGATGCCGGATCATTTCCAGCACGTCGGCGGCCCGCGTCGACCAGGGAACATAGATCACTGCCTCGGCCAGCCCGTCCAACGGACCCTCCGGTACCGGCCAGATGTCATCCAGGGCGATGGCCGCCGCCACCTCCTCGGTGTCGGGCTCGGTCACCAACAGATAGCCGCCCGACGGCGGTCGAGCCTTCAGATCGGCCAGTGTCACCGGCGGTCGATAGGAGACAAACTGCGTTCGCGGCCGCATCAGTTCCTCGGCACGGATGTCGGAGAGAAGCACGATGCTCTCCAAGACACGATGCTGTTGCTGGACGAGCGTGGTATCGGCGTCGGAGAGCTTGACGGCCCGCTGCAGGTCGCCGACGCGCAGATAGGGCTCGGGCGTGAAACTCGGCCAAAGCAGGCGGCGGGAGAGCAGCGTTGCCAGGCGGAGGGTGGGCAAGAGCGGATCGACCATGCGGACCGCCATCGCCAGAGGCGAGGCAAGCCACACGGCCAGCCGCAACGGTTGCTGGACGCCCAAGGTCTTGGGAAGCATTTCTCCGAAAAGGATGATCGTCGCCAGCGAGCCCACGGCGAAAGCGCCCGCTGTGGCCACCTCGCCGGCCTGCTGTGCGGCGAGGCTGATGATCGAGCCAATGGTGAAGAAAACCAGGTTGATGGTCAGATTCCAGAAGAGCACGGCCGTCAGCAGGCGGTCAGGGTCTTCCAGCAGTTTGGCGATGATCCGCTGGGCCCGGGAGTCGCCGGCCAATTCCCGCCGCTGTGCACGACGCAACGAGAACATGGCCGCCTCGCTGGCCGAGAAGAAGGCCGAGCAGAGCAACAACAGAGCCATGGCGGTGAGGCCGGTAATTAGCATCGCAGGCAGAACAGGAAAATCGAAATACGAAATGAATTCTAGCGTACGCAGACTCTAACCGCCGCCCGGCAATAGCCCGGCAAGAGGAAACCACCAACCACGCGAATAAAAAAGGGAGATGCGGGAAGGCGGCAGAGCGATCTTCCTCTTCTTCCCATTCGTGTGATCCGTGTGATTCGTGGTTTTCTCTTGTACTTTCTACTCGGTCGTTCTCCCCGTGGTCTCGTCGAATTCGTAGATCGCCGGAATCAGGATCGCGGCTGTGGTAAAGGCGTAGGCGGTCCCCGCGACGAGCAAGACAATGAGCATATCGCCCTGGTCCCCGCGGAGGAAACCGGTGATCGAATAGAAAGTGGCGAAGGGGCAGGCGAACGAGGCCAGGCGGATCGCCGCCGAAGGGTTCTTCGCGCCCAATGCCGTATTGAGACCCCAGCCGCCGCCGACCATGAACGCCAGAAAGGGCTGCAGTTGGGCGTTGAACGAGCCGCTGAAGGCGATCATGATCCGCATGCAAGTGGCCACGCCGACGAAGAGGAAAAAGACCGTGCCGAGGCTTGTGCCAATGGCGCTGCGGGAGTTTTCATAGATCAGCCCGGCATGCAGCCCCAGCGCGGCGACGAAGACATACAGCACGCCCATGCCGATGCAGAGATAGACGAGGTTTTCGCCGTCGATCACGTTTTGCCAATAGAGATAGCCGCACAGCAGCAGGGGCAGGAGGACGATCTCCTTGGTGTTATAGAAGATCCCACCCAGTTTGCCGAAAACGAATTCCTTGGGCGTGAGATCGGAGACAAGAAGCAGATCGAGGGCCTTGGTATCGCGTTCCGCCGTCAGTGCACTGACCGCCTGGGCGTTCACTAGCACAAGGCTCAACAGCAGCATGGGCAACACCGCCATCGATCCGCTGGCCAGGCTGATTTCTGTCTGGCCGCTGGTCATCCGCCCCAGGTTGGCGGCCGCAAGGCCGAAAAGCACGAAGAAAGTCAGCCGCACGATAAGGATCTTCCGCCCATAGGCCCAGGTGCGGATTTCTCGCCAGAGGATTGGATTATTCCAGACGACTCGATGTCTCGTCTCCCCCTCTCCCTCGATCCGCTTCGCAGGCGCCCCGCCTTTCTCCCTTTCTCCCTCTCCTCCCTTCTCTTCCTCTTCCGTCTTCGTCGGCGGCTCATCCTGCCCGGCGGAATTCCAGGACCTCACTCGCACAATGGCCAAGCCGTTCAGGAGCAGTGCCAGGGCCGCCGCCACGAGCAGGTACAGGTTGATCGGCGAACCGAGCCATTCCAGTCCGGGCAGCGATCCGGTGTAGGGCTGCGAGGCCGTCCAGATCGCCTGCCAGGGGCTGATGGCCGTAGCCCAAATGTGCGCGTCGAGCCCGGCGGGGGCCGCGCCCAGCAGGCCGGCCGCGAGCACTTCGCCCAGAGCCAGCCAGAGCACGAGGATCAACACGAAGAGGGCCAGGGCTTGAAAGGTCTTTTCCCGCCAGAGGGCCAACGTCGAGCCGAGGCTGCCGCAGACGAGGATGCTTGCCGCGGTAACGGCCGCCATGCGGCCGATCTGTCCGGCGGAGATCCCGCCCAACAAAGCCAGCAGGGCAAAGACTGGTAGGCCGGCGGCAAACATGACCAGGACCTGCAACAGGCTGGCAAGGAGTTTTCCCAGCACGAGCTCACGGTTGGAGAGGTTCGTCAGGAGCAGGAGCACGAAGGTCCGACGGTCTTTTTCCTGGGCCACGGCGCTGGCGGCCAGCATGGCGGAGAAGAAGACGGCCAGTGCCAATTGCAACGGTGCGATGATCTGAAAAACCAGGCCGGCGAATTGCGCCAGGTCGCTCACGTCGCGGACGATTCGCGTGCCCGTGAGCACCAGCCAGGCCGTGCAGATCAGCAGCAACAGGGCTGTCGGATAGATGCTGCGGGCAATGTAGATGCGCGTGCGTCGTGGGGCAATCACGACTTCGCGAGAAAGACGGGACCGAAAAGCAACCGGATTCTCCCTGGTTGAGGGACTGGAACGGCCTACGCTCTACCTATTTCATCATACCACAATGGCTTGGCCTACTGCGCCGACCACCGTGGATCCGGCTGGGCAAGGATTTCCGGCGGCGTGGATTGCTGCAAACGCGCAATATTCGCGGCGGCCGATTGCACACCCGCCGCGCCGGCAAGCGGTTCCAATTCCAACGAGAAGTCTCGCGACTCTCCCGGGCGCAATTCGACGACCCGCCCCATCTTCTTTTCGAACGATTTGATATTGGGGTAGTTCGTGGCGGGCTCCAGTCCGGTGACGTAACCGTCGCAGAATGCCTCGCGATTTTTCCAGATCGTAAAGCAAGGAAACTGTCGCGTATTGAACCTCAGGCTGGCGCCTTGTGTGCCCTCGGCATTGTGCATCAAGGCTTGGGTGGCGCCCTCGGCGTCGCCCGCCGCTTCTATGAAGAAACAGACTTCGCTCGAGCCAGGCGACTCGGGTCCGTAGCAGTTCCAGGTGGCCAAGTCGGCGGCGGCAACGGCATCGCGGGGCGCCAAACGTTTCACCGGCACCGCAACCTTCGCTCCCGGCTGCAACAACGGCGGGCCGAAGTTGATGTGGTAAAGCAACTCAAAATCGCCGGCCGCGGCAGACAGGTTCGTCACCGTGTCGCGGACAAGAATCCCCGGCCGGCCCACCACCGTCTCGATCGAGGTTTCCAGGCGGAGCTTGCCGCCGAACAGCCGGGCTTCGTCCACCGTGCCGCGCACAATCATGCGGCCCGATTCCTCGTCAACTGTGACCTCGACCTTGTGGGCGGGCAGGTTAGCGATCTTCCCATGCAGACCATAGCGAAGACGGCTATCGGGATGGAACTCCGGGGCCCCGTTGCTCTCCAAGCCGCAGCGGACCAGGAGTTCGTCAAAGCCGTCGAGCCAGCCCAGCCCGTCCGGCCGGCCCAAGTGAACGAACGCTGGATGGACCGGACCGCGTACGGGGGATTTCCAGCCCAGATGCGTTTGGCCCAGGCGAGCCCGCCAGATACCCATCCCACGGGTGGGAAGCACTGTGAAGTGGAAATCGCCGTGGCCGACCTCGATCACGTCAACACCCTCCGACAACCCCGTATGAAGCCTTCGCTTGACGATGCGACCGCCCGTGGCCGCGCCGCCGAGCTGTTGGGGGCCCAAGGCGAGATGATCGACATAAATGTCAAGTTCGTGGTCAATAAGTGTCCAATGTCGGGTGGGCATGATGAAATCTCGGGCAGCCAGGGCGGAAAATCGTTGAAATTGACGCAGGCGGTAGTAAAGCAGCGGAACAAAAGACCGCCGTAGGCGTTAATATATCAGCGGATTAATAGAGGCGGAATACGCCCATTCCACGAAGCCGTTGGCTCTAGCATGGGCAGAGGGACTGAACTATAATCGAATATTGCAATATTTCACCCGTGAAACGGTGCTTTTCTCTTACCCAGGTTGCCATGGGACTGATCATGCGAAATCTCCCGTTTTGGCGCACGATGCCAGTTGCATTTCTCGCGCTAGCCGTCTTGATATGCGTAGGGGTCGCGTTTACCGCGGAATCTACCCTGCAATCCGGGATTCCGGGAGGAAAGACGGCGGAATCCGCGCCATCGGTCAAAGGCAGCGCTGTGCCGCCGGCCGAGACCGCAGCGCCGCGCACTAAAGGAGACTCTGCGGCACCGGGCGCCAAGCCGGTCCCGCCGCCAGCGACGGATCCCGGCGGCGATCCGCCTCGCCACCAGCACAGCCGGTCCGTTGGTAATTACCCTCCGCGAACTGGCGATAATTCCGGCGATCGACGAGATGCTCTGCCGCCGGCCAATTTCTCCAGGGGGGCTGGCAGCGCGTCGGCATCTGAAGCGTGGAAACCGCCAGTCATCGCGCCGGCCAAGAAGACGGGCAAGTTGCGATTCCAGTTCCGCTATCAGCCCTGGAAAGACGTGCTCGATTGGTTCGCCCAGCAGGCCGACCTCTCGTTGGTCATACCGGGAACCGCACCCGATGGGACTTTCAATTACACCGACAGCCGCGAGTATACGCCCGCTGAAGCGATCGACCTGTTGAACAACGTTCTTTCCACGAAGAACTTCGCGCTCATCCGCCGCGACCGGATGTTGATGCTCGTCCCGGCCGATGAGGCGATTTCCACCACTTTGGCGCCCACCGTAACGGTGGCGGCACTGGATACAAAGGGCGAGTCCGAATTCGTGAACGTGTTATTCCCTCTTCACAAGTTCCAGCCGACAGAAATCGAGTCCGAGGTCCAAAAGCTGCTCGGGGCCCACGGCACGATCAAGTCGCTCCCCAAGTCACAGGAGTTGTCGGTCACCGATACCGTGGCAAGGCAGCGGGCCGTGCGGGACTACCTCAAGCACCTCGAGGACGACGTCGTTGACTCCGCACTGAAGATCTTCCAACTGAAGAACTCCCAGGCCGAGGACGTGCTGCCTATTCTGCGGCAGATGCTGGATATTCCTGAAGACAAGATGATGTCGACCGATGGTTCGGTCCGCGTGGCGCAGGAGGGCGGCAGCGGACGGCTGCTCGTGAGCGGACGCCCCGATAAAGTGGCGAAAGCGACGGAGATCATCCGAAAACTCGATGCCGGGTCAGCCGGCGATGAAGGTGTTGTGTCCCGTCTCAATAACACTCAGCAACTGGTGGTCTACCCCTTGGGTACCTGCGATGGGCCCGCCGTCCTGGCGGTCATCAGCCAACTCATGACCGGCCAGACCGACGTCAAGATTTCCGTCGATCCGAAATCCAATAGCCTGGTCGCCTTGGCGCGTCCGCCGCAGCAGGCCACGATCAAGGCCACGTTGGCGGAAATGCAGCAGAAGGACCGCATCGAGGTCCTCCGCTTGACGCGTCTGGACCCGCAAATGGCGGTCGACGCCATCAGCAAGCTCTTCGCTTCCGGCGACGCCAAGCAAGCGCCTATGGTCGATGCCGATCCGCTGAACCATCAGTTGCTGATCCGCGGTACGGAGGCCCAGCTTGTCCAGATCCGCGACCTGCTGAAAAAATTGGGCGAGCAGCACCTGGATATGGCGCTTGCCAGCCAGGAAGGTACCGTTCGCCACCTGCCGATGAGCGAAGACGATGCCCAGGCCGCATTGTTGCGTGTCCAGGAAATGTGGCGCATCACGCACCCCAATAACCAGATTCGCTTCATCAATCCGCGTGGCGGGAACAATTCGCCCCAGCAGCCTGGCGGAAACTCGGGATCGCCGAGTGCAGCGCCTTCGCTGCCGCGCGACGACAATCCACCGAGCCCGCCCGCGTCCCTCTTGGACCAACAGCCCGGGCAATGGCGACACCTGCCGCCCAAGCCGTCGGATCCGCCTCGCGAAGCCCCCAGGGCGGAGCCTTCCACCCGGGTGACGACGACCGCGCATGGCAATGCCGGACAGCTCTTTGGGGCGCAAATCGTATGGGTGGCCGACGTCACGCCAGCGGCGACTCCAGCGGCGGCTCCTGCGGCAGCGAATCCACCTGCGGCAGCGAATCCACCTGCGGCAGCCAATTCGCCCGCCGCAGCCGACTCACCGGCGGAGGGCAAGCCGGCCTCGCCCATCCTCGTGATACCCGGTCCCAACGGATTGACCATTGCTTCTGACGATGTAAAGGCCCTCGACGAGTTCCAGGCGATGCTCCAAAACGAAATCACCGTGAGCAATGGGCCGATGACCGTCTACTACCTCAAGTATGCCGAGGCGCAGGACGTGGCGGACGAACTCGATAGGCTTCTCGCTGGCGGCGTCTCCGCCGAAACCGAAAGCGTCTTGACCCAGCCCTCGGCCCGCGCGGCTCGGTTCCGGGCAGGCTCCCCTGGCCACCGGTCCGGTCAAGGTCATGGCTGAGCCCCGTCTCAACGCGCTGATTGTTATGGCCAACCACGCCGATCAACAGACGGTCAAGCGATTGCTCAAGATCCTCGATATGAAAGAGAGTCCGGAAGATGTCGCCGTGGCCCCCAAGCCGCGGATGATTCCCGTCGTGCACCAGAAGGCGTCCGACATCGCCGATGAGCTTCGGCAGATCTATGCCGATCGATTGGTGGGCGGACAGCAGCAGCAGGGAGGGCGCGGTGGATTCCTGCCCATGCTCATGCGGGGCATGGCCGGCGGCTTCGGCGGTGGCCCCGGCGGTCCGGGTGGTTTTGGCGGTTTCGGCGGTGGCGACAACGGTGGCGGCGGCGGGCGCGGCAACCGCGGCGGTCAAAGCCGGCGCGACACGGCCAACCGCGTGGGCATCAGCGTCGATGCCCGCACGAACACCCTGATCGTTTCCGCGACCGATCCGGTGTTCAACGAAATCAAGGAGATTGTCCAGGAGATGGACGTGGCCGCGGCCGAAGAAAATGAGACGGTCACTGTGGTCCGCTTGCACGGCACCAGTTCGGCGGCCATCGAGCAGGCCCTCACGGCATATGCCGGCAACGCCGTGCAGTCGGTCGGCACCTCAACGTCTTCCAACACGCAAAACAATAACAACCAACAACCCTGGTGGCAACGCACGCAGGGCGGCGGCGCGCCGGGCGGTGGATTCGGCAACGGTGGATTCGGCAACGGCGGCTTCGGCAACGGCGGCTTCGGCGGTGGTGGCTTCGGCGGCGGGTTCGGTGGGCGAGGCGGCAACGGCCAAGGCTATGGCGGCCGCGGCGGCGGCCGCGGCGGCCGCGGCGGCTTCGGCGGTGGTGGCTTCGGCCAGTAATTGGCCGAAAGCTTGCCGGCGTAAGGTGACGGTTCGGCAATTTGAGATCTGAAATCTGAGATTTGAGATCGGTGATTCCCCACCTCTCTTGCCTCATCGGCCAGCATCGAGTATTGTGGCCGCGGCCCGTAGGTCCTTTCTGCCGGAAAGGACCAGTTTGCGACGATTCAAAGGAAAGGTCACGGTTTTTCAGCGGTAGGCGACGCATTGATCCCTCTCGGCAAGAGGGATCTGCTTCGTGCCCCAGTCCGCTTGCGTCTGAATCACAGCGCGATGCCAAGGAAGGTCAACAAGGAAGCGCCGGGCAAGAACGTCCGCTCCGCCGTCGGGGTGCGGCCGACGCCCAGTTCGCCCCGGCTCGCCATCTTGGCGCTGGCGGCGGCCGTGCTGGTCACCTACGCTGGTAGCCTGAATTGCCCGTTCGTCTTTGATGACAGCAACGATATCGTCGGCAATGCCACCATCCGCCACCTCTGGCCGCTCGGGGACGTCTTCCTTGTCCGCGGCGCCAATGCAACGGGCTTGCAATCACGGCCCGTCGTCAATCTCTCATTCGCACTGGACTACGTGCTCGGCGGCCTCGACACGCTGCCCTACCACCTGACAAATCTGGCGATCCACCTGCTGGCGACCTTGGCCTTATTCGGAATCGTCCACCGCACGCTCTTGCTGCCGGCGTTCCGCAACCGTTTCGGCCAGGCAGCGGTTCCTTTGGCGCTGGCGGTGGCCCTGCTCTGGGCCGTGCATCCCTTGCAAACCGAGTCCGTCACCTATGTGACCCAGCGGTATGAATCGTTGATGGGATTGTTCTATCTTCTGGCGGTCTACAGCCTCGTCCGTTGCGGCAGCTCACCCCATCCCTATCGCTGGTGCGCGGTTACGGCATCGGCCGCGCTGCTTTCGCTGGGCTCGAAAGAAGTGGCGGTCTCCTTGCCGATCGCAATCCTCTTGTATGATCGTTTGCTGCTGACCGGATCGTTGGCAGAAGTTTGGCGCCGGCGCTGGGGCATGTATCTGGCCTTGCTGGCCGGCTGGACGATCTTCGCCTTGCTGCAACTTAGTGCCGCTCCGCGCCCCTGGGCCGGTTACGGGCTGCCGGTGTCGTGGCTCGAGTACGCCCGCAGCCAACCCGGTGTGATCCTGCACTACCTACGGCTGGCGTTTTGGCCGCAGACGCTGGTATTGGACTATGGCTGGCAGCCGGCGCAAACCGTCGGCGAGATCCTGCCAGGAGCATTGGTCGTTGCCGGTCTGCTTGCGGCAACGGGCTATGCCCTTTGGAAATGGCCGGCCGGTGGCCTCTTGGGGGCCGCGTTCTTCCTGATCTTGGCGCCGACGTCGAGCGTCATGCCACTGGCCGACCTGGCGTTCGAGCATCGCATGTACTTGCCCTTGGCGGTAGTCGCCGTGGCCGTGGTGTTCGGTGTCTATGTCGTCGCCCGGCGACTTCCCATTTCGGCACGGAGCCGGAAAATGATTCTCGGTGGCCTGCTGAGCGGCAGCGTTTTCGCACTAGCGGTGCTCACCTGGCAGCGAAACAACGATTACCGCGACGATCTCGTCCTTTGGCAACAAGTCGTCGCGCGGCGTCCCGGCAATCCTCGCGCTTACAACAGCGTGGGCAACGCCTTGGCTGCCCGCGGACGGGGCGACGAGGCGATCGCCCAATTCCGAAACGCCCTCGATCTGGCGCCGGATTACGCCGTGGCACACTACAACCTCGGCAACGCCCTGGCCGACCGCGGAAAGCGCGGCGATCTCGCCGCAGCGACCGTCCATTACCTCGCGGCGCTAAAGATCAATCCCGATTATGCTGCGGCCCATAACAACCTGGGAGAGCTCCTTGCTGCTCGCGGAGAGATTGCCGAGGCAATCGTCCATTACCGACGGGCCTTGCAACTCCAGTCGGACTACGCCGCGGCACACAACAATCTCGGCAACGCCTTGGAGGGCAAGGGAGAGGCAAGCGCGGCGATCGAGCATTACCGGCGGGCCTTGGAAATCCAGCCCGACTTCGCCGCGGCCCACAACAACCTCGGTTTTGCCCTCGCCGGTTGTGGGCAATTCGACGAGGCCATAGCGCATTACCGGCGGGCCCTGAGGATCCGGCCCGATTACGCCGAAGCCCACTTCAACCTGGGGTTCGTCCTCGCGGGCCGCGGGCAATACACGGAAGCGATCGAGCATTACTGGCAGGCCGTGCGGATTCGACCCGGCTTTGCCGCAGCGCATTTCAACCTGGGATACGTCCTGGCCGGCCGCGGCGATTTTGGCGCTGCGATCGAGCACTACCAAAAGGCCCTGGACCTTGAGCCCAATTCGGCCGATGCCCACGACAATCTGGGCTACGCTTTGGCGCATTTGGAGCGATACGACGCGGCTATCGTGCATTACCGCAAGGCCCTGAGAATCAAGCCGGACCAGCCGGAAGCCCATTACAATCTGGGCCTTGCTCTGGCCGCCAGCGGACAGCGCGACGAATCGTTGCACGAGTATCAGAAGGCCCTCGCCCTGGCCGCAGGGCAACACGACACGACCTTGGCCGAGTTGATTCGCGCAAATCAGGCGGTGACTACCTGTCAGCGCGAGCCTGCTTGCCTGCCGTGGCCGTGACAGTGGTGGACTCGACCGACTCTTTAGCCTTGCCGGCGTAAAGGGTACCCGGAAAACGCCTCATCAGGGTCTTCAGGGCCGAGTTGCGACTGGACGAGCCGTCAGGCATTTTCTCGCATCGTTGGTAGGCCTTCTTGGCAGCCAACTCAAGTTTGAATTTCGCGTCGCCTTCAAGTGCCAGGGCAACCTTCCGCGCCTCCTTGGCGCTGCTGGTCCCTTTGAGTTGCAGACCCAGCCCGTTGGCAAGATCATAGGCCGCAAATTGGCTGTCGACGTTGCCCCTCGCCAGCTTGTGGATCTTCTCTAGCGACTTGTCGCCGTACTTGGCCAGGGCCGCGTCGACTTGTTGCTTTTGCTCGCCCTTGAACTTGCGGAGGTCGGCGCTGCCCGCCATGCCCAATTCCATCGGCCAGAGGGCGTCCTTCACCGTTTCCGACATCTTCGCATCGATCACGGCAAACTCACCCAGGTCCGCCTGTTCTTGCAACTTCTTGGCGACCACGAAGACCTTATTGGCATCGCCGCCGAAATAGCTGCCGACCTGGCCTTTATCGATGATTTTTCCTGCGGGGTTGATAATCATGTAGCCCCAAAGATCCGGCAGGCCGTTGCGTTTGGCAATCTGCGGATCGTAGCCGTGAACGATGTTCGGCGCCAGGAAATCGCGGGCCAACAGGTACGGCTTGACATTGCCGGGCGTTTCGTCGTTATTGATGGCCAGCACCACGACCGGCTTGTCCTGGACGGCCTCCTTGATTTGTTTGCAAACCTCGCCCGACCATTTGTTGCACTTAGGGCACCAGGTTGCGTAGTCAATGAGCACTACCGTCTTGCCGCGCAGCCCTTCGAGCGAAACCGGTGGCCCGACCCACCGCACCCCTTCGAGCTCTGCAGCCGACGTTTCGGCCGCCTGCAATCTGGTCAGCGAACTCGAAATGCCGACCAACAAGACAATCGCCAGCATGCTACGCGTCACCAACATGGTCCGGTCTCCGATTTCTATGAGTGATACTGTTTGTTTGGCCACTTTTCTTTCCTAGAGAGGCGGCAATGATTTACCATAATGATAGCGATGTCCGCAGCGGCGGCAACCGCGTCGCAAGGAAGGCACCGTGTGAAAAAAGATTGCCGCGCGCGGATTTAACAGGCCACTAGTAAATAAGGGTGCGTGCGGATCGCCTGACGTCAACATGGCGACCATGCGCAAACCGTTCCCCGTGCAGATCGGAAATCATTATGAAAACGATCGGTTACGAACAGCCGCTATATATATTGCCCTTCGACCATCGAGGGTCCTTCGAGACGAAGATGTTCGGCTGGCACGGCGATCTTACCGCCAGTCAGACCGAGGAAATTGCCGCCGCCAAGCAAGTGATTTACGACGGGTTCAAGGCTGCGGTCGCCGCGGGCGTGCCCAAAGCGAAGGCCGGGATCCTCGTCGATGAACAATTCGGCGCCGCGATTCTTCGTGACGCCAAAGCCAATGGCTTTAGCTTCGCTTGTCCCGCCGAGAAGAGCGGGCAGGAGGAGTTCGACTTTCAGTACGGGACCGACTTCGCCAAACACATTGAGTCGTTTCAGCCCACGTTTTGCAAGGTGCTGGTGCGTTACAACCCCGAGGGTGACGCGGCGGCAAACCAACAACAGACGGCACGACTGAAGCAATTGTCCGATTACCTGCGTGACGAGAGCCAGAGCCGGTTCATGTTTGAGTTGCTGGTGCCGGCCGTGAAGGCGGAGCTTGGGCGGCTCCATGGCGACAAGCGGGCGTACGACCTCGAACTGCGTCCGAAGCTGATGGTGCAGGCAATCCAAGATCTGCAGGACGGCGGTGTCGAGCCGGACGTGTGGAAGATCGAGGGCTTGGATCGCGGAGAGGACTGCGAAAAAATCGTGGCCGCCGCGCGTCGTGGCGGCAGGGACAAAGTTGGCTGCATCGTCTTGGGGCGAGGTGAAGACGATAAGCGGGTGCACGAGTGGCTGGCGGTGGCGGCTGCCGTCAACGGCTTCATCGGTTTCGCCGTCGGTCGAACCGATTTCTGGGAGCCGCTGGTCGATTACCGGGCCAAGAAGATCGCGCGGAAAGACGCCGTCGCCAGGATTGCCGGCCGGTACCAAGAGTTCGTCGAGATTTTCGAGAGAGGGAGTCGGTCCCGACGGCCGGAACTGGAGCACGCGGGCGCTGAAGCTCACGCGAGTTGACGGTGATTGGCTAGAAGTAGCATATCAGTCCGCTGTTCATCGCCGTAAGCGCTTGTTGACCCCATGCGGGACTCGGCGGCGGCCGCCACGCTGGAATTCAAGATGATCGACGCCGAAAGTGCGAGCGACCCCAAAGACCTCATGATTGTGCTCCTTGGTCAAGCAGCCACGCAAGAAGCAAGAGTACTGCCGCTCTAAATCCGTTCACGGCGACCGTCAATCGTTGCCAAAGAGCCCGGCGTGCCAGCCCGTCGGGCATCGGCTGCGGGCGGCGCACCGACCCTGCTCACTCTTCTTAGTGTCTCTACCATGGGGCTAGAGCCCGCGCCTTCAGGATGATTGATCCCCTTTGCTGGTTCCAACGGCGGCGAAGAGGTTGTTGTCGCGGCTGATCCATGTATCTTTGTCCTTGATGATTGCCTGCGGTGGCAGGGTGGGCGTGACGGTGGCGATGGCAGGCACGCGCTTCACGGCGGTGCCGATCGCCATGAACTCGATCAGGCCGCCCAACTCGTGGATATGCGTCTTGACGCCCACCACGTCGTCGGCGCCGATCGCCTCCGCCTCCCGCTTGATCAGGCCGATGGCGTGCTCGCGGGCGTCGTACACGAGCGAAGTCAAGTCTGTGACCTCGCCGCGGCTGAACGACTTGAACATCGCCTTGAGGCCGCCGAAGAAGCCCAGGGAATAGACGGCCGTGCCCAACACCAGCTTCAAGGGCATGTAGCCCATGTTCGTCAGGTTCCACATCTCCTCGCACGTCAGGTCGCTGGTGACCGGTTCCTTGGAATGCCGCGCATCGAGGGCCGGATTGTGCGCGGCAGTGCCCATCATGAACATCTCGTGGATGCCCTGGAACGGCATGATCTCGGTTTCGATGCCGACCACGGCGTTGGCGCCGACGCTGCTGGCCTCGGCCGCGATGCGGGCCAGCGCCAGGTGGCGCGTACTGTTGAAGATATCGCTGAACTGCTTGATCTCGCCACGGGCAAGGCTCTTCAGGCTGCCCAGCAACCCACCGCCGATGCCCGTGGAATAGGCCACGTTGCCGAAGACGAACTTGCGGGGCGAATAGCCGGCGTCCAGCAGGCAATAAAGTTCCTGCCCATCGCCGCTGGTGGAGAAGAGGAGTTTTTCCGTCTTTTGGTCGGCAGCATGGACGCAGGAGGCCACCGAAAGGAACTCGATGTTGCCATGGAAGGCGCGGAGTTCGCTGGTCACGCTGGTGATACCCGCACCGCCGCGTTGCTGGGCTTCTTCCACCATGCGGGCGTACGATTGCTGGCGGCCTTCATGGATAATCTGGGTAATCTGCGTGACTTCCCCACCGAAGGCGCTTTTCAACCCGGCGCCAATGCCGCCAACAAAACCCAGCGAATAAACGCTGTTGCCGACGACAAGTTCCCCAGGGCTGAGCCCTTTCAGGTGGAGGCAATACATTTCGTTACCAGACAGTCCGGTCATAATGGACATGATCTAATCCTTGATGGAGGGTAGGCAGGGAAATTGCTGCTCGGATTCACCGTAAGCACAGCATCCTACTGCTCAGGTTGCAGTGCGCCCATAGCGGTAGCAACCGTGCCTCTTCCGTGCCGTGGGGCCGGGAGAGGCGCCGGGCAAGGTCGCCGGCTCGGCGGTAAACACAATCGTGTTCTTCCTGGTCTCCACCACGTACCGCAAGTCCATTTGCTCCAAGGCGTCGAGGAAGTCCCCGCTGCTGCCGTACAGCTCGTCGGCGGTGACCGTTTGCATTGACGAACCAACCTGTGTTGACCAGCAACTAGTCGTCGGCGGTCTTCCCGATACGATCCCGTCTGTCACCGATCGCGACAAGGCGGCGCAGCCCGATTACGGACAAAATGACCCTGATCGAGACCTGGCGAGCGGTCGAAAGTGCCCAGTTCGAGCGTTGGCCGAGCGTGCTCGACTGCAAGCGGCTGGCAGTCATCGTTCGGGCGCGGGCGGCCGTCATTTGCAATCGGCCCAAGTCCTGGCCGCCTTTACCTCGACCTTCACCGCGATGCCCGCGGGCGTGCTTTCCATCGCCTCCCAATCGCCCCGCAGCACTTCCGGGCTGGACTTGGGGTGGGGTCGCTGAGGGCGGGGGTGGGCAGCAGGATGATGGCGAAGTAAGCGAGTTGGCTCGCGACTGGCACCCATCACGCTCGACTATCCAACTTGGACACTCGCCGGGCTGACGGCCCGATAAGACCGACATCCGCATCCCGTGGCTGGGCAACAAGCGACTCCAGTTCCTCTTTGGCTGAGACGGCTCCAACATGGTGTTAAGCATTCACCTAAAAGCTACCCGACGTCTTCCCCTCAGAGTAAAATCTTTAGGTGAATGCCGGACCGTGGGAATCCAGGCTAGTGAACGATCTCTCCCTTAGTGACATCGCCGGGAGTGTCCAGAAGTTGGATGCTGGAGATCGTCTTCATGGTCTTGTGGTCGGCGAACGTCCAGACGACCTTCTTGTCGGGCGTGACCTCGATCACGTGCGGCGCCTTGCCAAATTCGCCGTGTCCGAGCCAGTTGGTCATCACCGTGTTGCCGTTAGGCAATCGTTGCAGGCCGGTCATGAACTTCAAGCTGATATCGGGCAAATCGTCGCTGGCGACTTGCCAGACAATCTTACCGGTCTTGTCCACTTCAAAGACCTTGGCCTGTCTGCCCATGTCGCCGCAGGCAATCAGCGTGTTGCCGTTGGGCAGGCGAGTTGCGCTATGGGGTCCGCCAGGAGCGGGAATCTCCATCACCTCCTTGCCTTCAGTATTGTACTCCTTGACCACCTGTTCGCCAAAATGTGCGACCAGGTAATGGCCGTTGGGCAGTTGCCGGGCGTTGCGCATGTAGAGGTGGCCTCCGTCCTTGCCTTCCGGCAGCAGGTGGAGTTGCTTGACGATTTTGCCGGACGGATCGACCTCCAGCAGTCGGCCCGCGTTGCATTCCCCAATGAACGTGTTGCCGCCGGCCAGCCGCTGACAGGCGTAGATCTCGCTTTTCGACTGGTAGTCGAACACGACCTTCTTATTCCGGGTGACTTCTTTCACGCCGTGGCCGGTCACGAACAGCAGATGGCCGTTGGGCAGCACCCATAGATCGTCGCAGGCGGGGGCGGGATACTCCCATTCGACTTGGCCTTGGGCCGACACGAGAAAGACCTTCCCCTGGCTGTAGTCCGCACAGGCCATCGGATGCGGCTTACCCCGCTGGATGGGCATGGCAAGAGATTCGCCTTTCGGTGAAGCGGACAGAATGAGCATCAACGATGAGATCCATAGCAGGGCATTCATGGGCGGGGCCTTTCTCCTTGGCAGAGCATTGTCGTTCAAGACGCCAGTTGTATCAAGGGGGCCAGGACCGTCAGGCAGTGCGGCAAGGATGGCTCGTGCCAACGTGATATCTGCATTGCTGGCCAACGGCCAAGACGTACCGCATCATCATGCCCAGCAAGCGCGGCCATGGCAGCCGGACCACGATATTGCCGGGAGCAAACACGGCCCAGGTGGCGACGAGCATCACCTGCGCGATGCAACGTCCAACGCTCAAGGCTGCAAGCGACCCGCTATCCCGACCGAAGAGTGACGTCATGGTTTTCGCGATTCCCGCAGCCTCGCCCGGATGGCTTGCAAACGCTCGCTCAGTTCCCGCTCGAAACCGCGATCGACCGGACGGTAATACTCGCGCTCGACGCCCAGATAATCCTGTGCGGCGATGCCGCCTTGGGCGTCGTGGGCATACTGGTAGTCTTGCCCTTGGCCCAGGCGCTTCGCCCCGGCGTAGTGCGAATCGCGGAGATGGATCGGAACGGGCAGCAGCCGGCCCTCGCGGACGTCGCGGCGGGCCTCGCCGATGCCGACCGTCGCCGCGTTCGACTTCGGCGCAGGCCAGGTAGGTCACGGCTTGGGCAAGCGTCAATTGACATTCGGGCAGCCCGACCAACTCGCAACCGTGGGCGGCGGCCACTGCCAGCGGCAGCGCGGCGGGATCGGCGTTGCCCACGTCTTCGCTGGCAAGGATCACCAGCCGCCGCGCGAGAAAGCGAACGTCCTCGCCACCCTCGAGCATCCGCGCCAGCCAATACAAGGCCGCGTCGGGATCGCTGCCGCGGACGCTCTTGATCAGCGCGCTGATGGAATCATAGTGCGCATCGCCGTCGCGATCGTACTGCACCGCCTTCCGCTGTAACGATTCCGCGGCCAGCTCGCGGGTGAACTCCACCGGCCGCTGCGGGCAGGAAAGCACGCCCACCTCCAGGGCCGCCAGCGCCCGCCGGGCGTCGCCGTCACTGGTCTCCGCCAGGAAGTCGAGGGCGTCGTCGTGCAACCGCACCTGGTGCTCGCCCAGGCCGCGAAGCGTGTCGGCCGCGGCGCGGCGGAGCAGCAGCTTGACGTCGTCGTTCGATAGCGGCTGGAACTGGAAGATGCGGCTGCGGCTGACCAGCGCACTGTTGACCGTGAAAAAGGGGTTCTCGGTCGTCGCCCCCACGAGGATCACTTCGCCCTCCTCCACGCCGGGCAGAAGTACGTCCTGCTGGGCCTTGTTGAAGCGGTGGATCTCGTCGATGAACAAGAGCGTCCGCTGGCCGGTGGCGGAGAGGCGGTCGTGGGCCTCGGCGAGAACCTCGCGCAACTCCTTGACGCCGCTGGTCACGGCGCTGAGTTGCTGGAAATGGCTGCGGCTCTCGCCGGCCAGCAGTCGGGCCAGCGTCGTCTTGCCGGTGCCCGGCGGCCCGTAGAAAATCACCGAGCCCAGACGGTCGGCAGCCAGCAGTCGCCGCAAGAGCTTGCCTTCACCGAGAAAGTGCTGTTGGCCGACGAACTCGTCGAGTGTTGCCGGCCGCATCCTTGCGGCCAACGGTTGGGCGGCGCGGCGATTCTCTTCCTCAGATGCAGCAAAGAGCGACATAGCAATACCCTTCTTCAATCGTCGATCGGTCCTCCCTTGGGCAGCATGCATTCCAGTGGACATGCCTTACAAAGCGGTTTGCCTTTCTTGCAGTAGTGCTTGCCCAGGTAAACCACAAGGGCGTGGAACTCGTTGAACATTGGGGCGTCGGAGGGCAGGCGATCGTGAAAATACTCCTGGATCTGATGATAATCGAATTCCCGGTCGATCCAACCGTGACGGCTGAATACGCGATAGGTATAGGCGTCGACCACGAAAATGGGCAGCCCTCCGCCGTACAGGAGGATCGAGTCGGCCGTTTCCGGTCCTACTCCATGAATGCCCAGCAATTCCTGGCGAAGATCGGCCAGCGGCGTGCGGAACATGTTCTCCAGCGAACCATCATAGCGCTCGACCAGGTATTCCAGCAGGCTTCGCAGCCGCTTAGCCTTGACGCGGAAATAACCGGCGGGACGGATGAGCTCCTCCAATTCGTCGACGGGCACCTCATTGAGGGCGTGCGGCTCCAGGACTTCGGCCCGGCGGAGGTTCTCGATCGCCCGCTCGACGTTCTGCCAGTTGGTATTTTGCACGAGGACGGCGCCGACCATCATTTCGAAAGGGGTGTCGCCGGGCCACCATTTCTGCGGGCCCAAGGCATCGAACAACCGCTGGTAGACTTCTTGCAGAACGGCACTCATGGTAGACTCTGGGAAAAATGCAGCCTCCATTGTACCACGAAGCACCGAGCAAATACTGGGCCCAATCGCGGCGGCCGCTGGCGGCGCTCTATTTTGCCGGGCCGCTGCTGGTGATCTACGAGACGAGCTTGTTGTGCCTGGGATCTAACGCCCTCCGCAACGGCGCCGACGACTGGATGCGGAGGACGCTCAATTTACTGGGCTTTCGGACCTATTTGCTCCTACCGTTCCTCACGGTCGCGATCCTGCTGGGCTGGCATCATGTGCTGCGGCAATCGTGGCGCGTTCCCCGCGTCGTGCTTTGCGCCATGGCCGGCGAGTGTCTTTCCCTGGCCGCGGCCCTCTGGCTCTGCTGGAGCTTATATCATTTTCTTTTTCAGGTGGTGGCCGCAACGGTCGGCCTGAGCATTGGCGGCTTGCTGGCCACGATTTCCAGCTACCTGGGCGCGGGAATTTACGAAGAGCTGCTCTTCCGCCTGATCTTGCTGAACCTGGCCGTCGGCCTGCTAGCATGGCTGAAGGCGGGCCCGCGCGCAAGCGTCGTGGGTGGGATCATCGTGACGAGCGTATTGTTTTCTGCGGCTCATTACGTTCCCGGCTCCGGCGATCCTTTTGCCTGGCAGACTTTTCTTTTCCGGTTTCTGGCCGGCGTCTACTTCGCCGTGTTGTTCCGCTACCGAGGCTTCGGCATCGCCGCCGGCACGCATGCATTCTATGACGTGCTCGTTGGCCTATTAAAATGAGGCGCGGAGTTTTGCCGCGCTCGCAGTACCGGCTTTAGCCGGAATTACGAGCGGCAAGATCTGTCAAGAGCAAATGAAAAATCGTCTTGCGGTTTTCAGAAAACACCCTTGGTTGATCGCTCGCCAATCGCTATAATGCAGGCGTGTGATGACAAGAGACTTTTCCTTCCGCCCACGCCTCCCCGGCCGGCATGCCGCGAGACCTGGAACCTTCCAGAAGATCACGCGATTTTCCGCCAGGCGCGTCGGGCCTTGTGATAGCAAAGGATTCATGGAAGTGCTGACTGTTCGACCCAAAGTCGCGGAGTTGGTCTTTCAGCTCTACGGTCGGGCTTTGCATCCGGAACTGTTCGAGGTGCATCAGTCCCGCAAGGTTGCGCGGGGTGATTACGAAGCCAAGATCGATATCACCAGCGCGGGCCACGTGGTGACCTGGCGCTACGGCGGGATGACGCTCACCGAGGTGGCCGCTTCCGCCCATCATCCCCTGCCTGAAAAACGGCGGTTGATGTCCTATTCGCTCAAGGGCCAGCGGAGCGACTCGGTGGAATGCCGCGGCGGCGTCCGCTACGAGATGAGCTTCCAACTCGAGCCGGTCGATCCCGAAGTTTTCTGGACCTTCCAGCAGGAACTGGCCGAGGACGGCATGCAGAAGGGCATGCTGCACAAGTTCGACGCCAGCGGCCGCATGGCCCTGGGCGCCTTGAGCTACATCAACGTTGAGTTGCGGACCCGCAAATTGCTGATCCAGGCGTTTCACACGTTCCCGGACGACTACGCAATCGTCAAGAGCCAATCGATGATCGTGCTGCCGTAAGCCGATGGCTCGCGACCCACAAACGCGCGACCCCAGCAGCTACTTCGGCAAGAAGTCGTGCTCGAGGGTGATCTCGCGGATCTGCTTGCTGTCGGGCTCGTAGCAGCGGATCTTGATCTGGATGCCGCGCAAGGGCACCGCATAGGGCGGCTGCGTGATCAACTCGTTGGAGTCATCGACAAGGCCGTTGCCATCGTCGTCCAGTCCGTTGGTCGAAGTGCCGGCCGGCCATTTTCCCAGTCCTGCAGGATAGTTGCTGGGCGCCACTGCCACGCGATTGCCCGATTGGTTGAAGGTGTAAATGCCCTCGTTCTCGTAGCTGAAGCAGTAGGAGTCGTAGACGCAAGGATAATTTGTGTTTGCTGGCACTTGCAGGCCCG
The DNA here is from genome assembly GCA_963709175.1 of uncultured Planctomycetia bacterium. Lineage (GTDB taxonomy): Bacteria > Planctomycetota > Planctomycetia > Pirellulales > Thermoguttaceae > JANXQG01. The sequence continues at coordinate 638,005 of CAVPVK010000011.1, read as the reverse complement.
ATTTCGGCATGCCGGTATGGCCGAACCTCTTGTACTGGGTTCCTTGGGGTGGAACAGGGTAGATCTGCGGATTGTAGGCCGCGCGGTCGTATCCCAGGTCGACGTATCCGCCCGTCCCGTTATTGGCCGCTGGCTCCCAGACCTTGACGGTGAAGCCGATCACGTTGGTCATGATCACGTCGTCAGCCAGGCGGACACCGTCTTGCGCGAGGTACTGGTCGGGTGTGGCGGTTCCCCCGGACATGCCAAAAAAGGCCTGGGCAATGTTGTTGCTATCCCACAGGTCGATCTTGGCGAAATTGGGTCCGGAGTTCACTGGAGGCGTGGTCCCGTTGACCCAAGTTCCCATCCAGGTTGGCGACGAGCATTCATACAGCGTGGGAAGTCCCAGGAGTCCCCAGCGACGGGCGTCGAAAGGAAACTGATCGACCGGATGGGCGAAGCGGTTCTCGCGCTTGGTGAGATCGCCCAGGCTATTGGGAACGATCTGGCCGTTCACCAAGCGGGCGGAGATATCGTTGCTGCCGAAGAATGTGTTCTTGGGAAGGCTGGCGAATGACGGGTTCTGAGCGACGCCCGGCGCCACCAACAAAACTCGCCGGTGCAGATTCTTGCCGCGGAGGAACCAGGCGACCTCGGCCACGTCGGACTGCAGCGTCGGATTCGTTGGGTCGGCGCTGAGGGCATAGCGGCCGAGGAATGGCCGCGTGGCATTGCGGGTCGTGAACATCAATATGTCGCTGCGGACGTGGCTGGCGTCGGCCGTGCCCGCTCCCACGGTAAAGTCCGTGGTATTGGTCGCTCCGTTGTATGCTTGCGGAGTTGGGAGGATGCTTGCCGCGATCAACTCGAGATACCCGCGATTCTCTTCCGGCCGCGTGGGACGGCCATCAAGCGTGACCGTGATTCCCTTGAGGTCCTGGTCACACTGCTGGGCAACCGTGCGGAGTCGATCGAACTGTTCCATGGCCCGCCGCGACTTGGCAATGCCGTCGCCTACCCCGCCGAACACTGTCACCACGGCCGTCATAAGGACCATGGTCAGGGTCAAGGCGACAAGGATTTCGACGAGCGTATAACCGCTTCGCCGACGAACGAACCGAGAGAACGCGAAATTGGGCCGAAAACGCATAAAGAGCCTCCAAAGGGACGAGGAACCACTTGCCCTGGGCTGGCGGCCCGAACACTGCCCCTTATCAATATTCGACCCTGTAAAGGGGCAAATGTCAAGCTATTATCACTATTATCCCCGGCACGAAATATCCTCCGAGTAACCTCAAGCGTAAAGCAAGGACCTCGCTTGCCTCGCTAACGCGTCGGGTTACGATTGCTTGCCGGGGTAATACCTTCGCAATAGCCACCGTTCCGGTCCGCGTTTGAGGCGAGTAAACCATGGTTCGTCCTCGGGATGGATCGGCTCTACAAGAAAGGTCGTCAGCCCGGCAAGACGGCCCGCCAAGATGTCGGCGAAGAGTTGGTCCCCCACGATGGCAGTTGACTGCCGGCGAAAACCCATTTGTCGCATGGCGCGGCGGCAACCGAAAGGAAGTGGTTTGAGGGCCCTGGCCACAAAAGGCAATCCCAAGGGTTTGGCGAAACGCCCGATCCGCTCGCCCAGCCCATTGGAAACCAGGCAAAGTCCGAAACCTGCTTGCCGCAGGCCGCAGAGCCAGTCGGCTACGCCCGGGGCGCACTCCTGGCCGCGATAGCGTTTCAACGTGCAGTCGGCATCCAGGAGCAGGTTCTCCAGCCCCCATCCGTGGAGACGCTCGGTAGTCAGTTCCAACACGCTGGAAATGCGGTGGTGAGGGTTCAGGAAGCGGAACATCGTTTCTTCAGGATAAACACCGTATCCGAGATCTCGCCGTTCAGTTCCAGTGGCTCGTCGATTTCATACCAGAAATCATAGACATCGCAAAGCTCGAACGACGGCACACTACGCAAGAGCCGGCGGAATTGGGGGGCCGTGTACAGGCGGAGATCGAACTTGCTGCGGAACCGCCAGAGCTTCTCGCCGCGGCGCACGAGGAGCGATACCTGCAGGGTCTCGACGCGGCGGCGACGGTCGCTCGCCGTGACCCGCAAGTCGGTGCTGATCTGCGTTGCCCCTCGCCGCGTCCGCCAGCGCTCGATGGCGTCGTCGTAGGCGTCGGGCGGCACCAGGTGCAGCCCGAGGATATAGATTCCTCCCGGCCGAAGGCTCCGCGCCACGGCCTCGAGGTGGCTCTTGGCGGCCGCCTCCGTCAACAAGTGCCGGAAGCTGTTCAAAAGGCAGAAGGCGGCGTCCACCGGCTGGGCCAGCGTGAAGTCGGTCATGTCGGCCCGCAAGACCTCCGCGGTGAGCTTTCGCCGTCGCAGTCGCTTGCGCAAGAAGCCCAGCGCCTTGTCGTTGAGATCCAGGCCCGTCACTTCATAGCCGCTGGCGGCCATCGCCACCACCAGTCGCCCCGAGCCGCAGGCCGGTTCCAGCAGCCGCCGCGTGGGGAAGACGCCATACTTGCGGCAGGCCGCCTCGATGAAAGCTGCCTCGGCGGGCGTGTCTTCGCTCACCGAAAGGTCATAGTATTCCGGATGGTCGTACCAGTCGCCGACGATTGGTTTGCGCGAAGCCAATGGAGAAGACTCGATTGTAAGTGGGAAATCCAGTGGACCGAGGGACATTAACTCAACAACAGTTCCAAATCCTCGCTGGTCATCCGACTGAGGACATTGCCGTCGGCCGCGATTACCGCGTCGGCCAGATCCTGCTTGGTCCTCTGCAGCTCGACGATCTTCTCTTCAACCGTGTCGCGGGCGATCAGGCGATAGGCGAAGACGTGCCGCTGCTGGCCGATGCGATGGGCGCGATCGATCGCCTGCGCCTCCACTGCCGGGTTCCACCAGGGGTCGAGAATGAACACATAGTCAGCAGCAGTGAGGTTCAGGCCTTGCCCACCCGCCTTGAGGCTGATGAGGAACAGGGGGCATGCCGGATCGTTCTGGAAACGCTCGACGTGCTGCCGCCGCTGCCGCGTCTGGCCGTCGAGGTATTCGTAGACCATTTTTTCGCGGTCGAGGCGGTCGCGGACGATTGCCAGGAAGGAAGTGAACTGTGAGAAAACCAGTGCCTTGTGCCCTTCCTCGACGATCTCGCGAAGCTGCTCCATGAGTACGTCGAGCTTGGCGCTCGATTCGTCGCGGGCCGCCACGTCGATCAGGCCCGGATGGATGGCCGCCTGCCGCAGGCGGAGGAGGGCCTCCAGCACGTGGATCTTGGCCTTTGCCATGCCGGTCTGGGCGATCCGTTCGCCGAGCACGGCGCGGTAGTAGGTCCGCAGCTCGTCATACCGTTTCCGCTGGTTGCCCTCCAGGTCGCAATGCAGCGTCTGCTCGGTCTTTTGCGGCAGCTCGGTCAAGACCTGCTGTTTCGTGCGGCGGAGAATGAAAGGCCCCAGCGCACGGCGGAGAAGCCCCAACCCCTCGGCGTCGCCCGAGACCTTTTTGGAGAGATCCTGGAAAACCGACGCCGAGCCGAGCATGCCCGGATTGAGGAACTCCAGCAGCGACCAGAGCTCGCCCAAGTGGTTCTCCACCGGCGTTCCGGTCATCGCCAGGCGATGATCGGCCTTCAGTAGCCGGCTGGCCTTCGCTCGCTGCGAGTGGGAGTTTCTTGATCGCCTGAGATTCGTCGAGGATGGCGTAGTCGAAGCGGCGGTCCTTGAGCTTGACGATGTCCCGCTGCATCGTGCCGTAGGTCGTGACCACCAGGTCGTAGTCGTCGAAGTCGCTGAGTAGTGAGCCCCGCTGCAACCCGGTATAGTCTAGCACGCGCAGTTTGGGCGTGAATCGCCGGGCCTCCTCGATCCAGTTGAACACAAGACTGCGGGGCACCACGGCCAGCGAGGGCGGCCGCTGCTGCCCCTGTTTGGCGGGCCGTTGCCGCCGCTCTTGGAGCATTGCCAGCACTTGCACGGTCTTACCCAGCCCCATGTCGTCGGCCAGGCAGCCGCCCAGGCGGAACTCCTCCAGAAAGTGCAGCCAGCCAAGCCCCACCTTCTGGTACTGCCGCAGTTCGCCCGAAAAGCCGGCGGGCTCGGCGGCCGGGCCGACGCCGTTGAACGACCGCAGGTTCTCCCGCAGCCGCGAGAAAGGCGCGTCGATGGTCACCTGGTCTTGCGCAGCCAGCAGCGCATCCAGCAGCAGAGCCTGTGAGGAGCGGAAGCGGATGGCCTCGCCCTCGGCCTTGCCCAGTTCGGCCATCGAAGCGAAGCGGTCAACCCAATCTTGCGGCAGGATGCCCCGCGATCCGTCCTTCAGCTTCACATAGTGCTGCCCCTGGCGGAGAGCTTCGAGAATTTCCGGGAGGTGGACCTCCATGCCGTCGAAGTTCAAGGTGCCGGAGAGATCGAACCAATCGACGCCGGAGGTGACGTTCATCCGCCACGTCCCCGCCCGGCGAACGAAGTACCCTTGCGCCTCGACGATCCAACCGTCGCGTACGAGGGCCTCGGCTGCCTCCGGCAGCTTCTGACTGGGGACCCAAACGTTGAACTTATCGGCCTGCCAGCCCTCCATGGGTCGGACGCCCCGCGCGGCCAGTCCGGCCGCCAGATCGCGTTCCCGCAGTCGGTCGCGGACGATGACCCGCCCTTTCTCCTCGTCGACGATTCCCCGCGCGGTCTCCTGGGCGGCCACTACCTTGTCATCGTACAGAAAATCGACGTGGCCGGGCAGGCGATAAGGATCATACCGGTCGGGCTTGTCGATCCGCAACCGCCCCAGCGGCGGCAGGGAGACTTCTTCCACGCGGAGGTTCTCGGGCGAGCTCATTTCCGGCGCGGCGGGCAGTTGCCATAAACGCCGCAACAGCTCCCAGCGGTCCTGGTACGGCACTTCCACCCGTGGCGTCTTCCGCAGGGCCTCGATCATCCACCACGAACCGCCCGCCTCCAGCATTGCTACGCGGTTTTCCAGTATAGCCACGCCTTGCTTGAAGATCGCCCGCGGTTGTTGGACGAGCCGCGATTCGCCTTCGCGGTACAACTGGCCGCTGAGGGTCCACCGCTGCTCGGCGTCGTTGGCGTCGATGTTCAGGCGGAACCGCCAGGGTGGTCCATCGTCCCAGGAGAGCGGTTGGAGATCCATCATCTCCGGCAGATGATGAGGACCGGTAACGGCCAGCGCCAGGCGGCCCGTGGCTGCCATCTTCTGCAGCAGGAATTGTTGCACACCTTTGGGCAACAGGACCTCCGCGATCCGCGGCGAATAGCCATAGTACAAATGACGACTTTCCGCGTCGTGATAGCCCAGCAGGAGCGCGAGGATCTCGGCGTCTTGTGGCTCGGCCATCTGGCTCACTTCGTGGGGCCCGAGGTTCAAGAGCTTCAACTTGCCGAACTGGCCGTTGGCCTTCATCTCGCGCTGCCGCAGCAGTACCAGCGGCCGGCCGGAATCTTCGCCCGATCCTTCGGCCAGGACATACCAGATCTCGCGAATCTTAGGGGGGCGAGGACCGACCACCGGAACGACGGCACCATGTTCGTCGGCTCCGGACCATGCAAGTTGCTGCCGCCAACTCGGTTTGGGGGGGCTTTTGCCGCGGCTTTTCTTGGCGCCCGAACCACGGCCAGGCCCGTGCGGCAGGTCGCCGTCATCCTCCCCGTTGTCGTCAGCGAGCCATAGTTCTTCGTCGTCGTCACCGAGGTCTTCCGGATCGAGGGCGAGGATTCCTAGCTGGCGTGTGCCACGGGGTCCGATTTTCGCCGCATCGGCGGCCAGGATCGCGGCCCAAATATGCTTGCAGTCGTCGTGGTCTTCAAAGTAGGGGCAGGTGCAACCGGCGGCCAACTGCTCGCGGCTGAATCCCCAATCGAGCACGACCTGATATTCGTTCTCTCCGCGGACCACCGCCCGCACGTGGTTCGACCCCCTGGCCAACAGCGACACTCGGTCTTGCCGGTAATACAATTGTCCGCGATTGCGGATTTCGCTGTCGAACGCATGCGAACAACGACTGGCCAACGGCATCTACTCGATCCTCCGTGCAATTTGCGGATAGCGAACTAGGAATTCTAGCGAAAGACGGCCGCCTTGCCCATTGGAGTCTTGGGAGTTATGACGACTGGATAACCCTGCCAAACCGTGTCTGACAACCAAATTCTTGGTGAATATTATTGACTGCCATCCTTTGGTTGTGATGGAACTTGCAGCCGATAGATGCCCAAGGCAGGTTATCGAACGGACGGAAGGCGGATTTCGCGTCCGTTAGTCGCGGGAAAAAGCGGCACAAGTGCGGGAAGTCGGCGGAATTCGCTTCCTTGCTTGCGCGTCGGGCTTTTATCGGTTTTTCACGGGTGCAACATAATGCGCAACCCAATCGATACGCTACACCAGCCTGGTTGCGGATGCGCACCAATTGGCATTTCATGGTCTGGCCGCGCGTAATACTGATCGTTGATCCTGACCCGGAGAATAATCGCCGTGAATCGGCTTCTTTTGTGCCGGGATGGCGATGACTCAGAAATTACATACTCGCGTCAAAACAACCGTCGGGTCATCGCTGGAACCGTTTATGAAATGCCCAAGGCAGTGAACGATGCCGTCACTGCATGGCTGCTCCCACAACTGGATCGCAGACTGGCAGACCGACAATCGATGTTCCCGGACATCCCGCGGTTCGCCAAAGGCTTGCACCCAAGTAGAATAAGGACAGAACATGAGGATCGATTCCACGCCCCCGGCTTCGAATTCCGCCAGTCGAGGCTTGTTGGACTCGCTTGTGCAGGTGGCAACAGCTCGAAGGAAATCTACCTTGCTGAGACGGTGCTGCGACGGGTTCCCTTTCGCTACTAACAACGAGTGATCGAGTTCGAACTGTTTTTCGCAACAACAAACACGCGAGGTCGAGGCGTTCATCGTACGGGCCTCCCATTGATCTTGGAACTGATCGCCAACCTAGGCATTCGTGCTCCCTATTTGTTGCCAAATCTCAAATGACCGGAGAACGTCGACCTAGACTATAGCCCACGAGATTGAATTCGGCGGATTCCCGCCGAACTTGGAAACCCGTAGGGTCGTCAATATGGACGCTCGGGCCGACAACTAAGTTCACCAAACTTCAGCCGCGGGACGGCCGGGCTTTTGCACCCATCCATGTGATATTTCTCGGCCTTTGGGAATGCGGGGGGAATGGCGAAGGTGGCCAATTACCGCAGATCGAATTAGCGGTGCGCTTGATCTAGCTGGCGTCTGACTCGAGATCCAAGAGCCATGCCCCAGTCACGTGCCGCCGAACTGTCTCCCCCGCCAGATTGAACCATTGCCCACAGAGATCGAGGATGACGCTGTCGGCCGTGGCGACGATTCTCTCGGATTGGATCAAGTCGGCATCCGGATTGTGCACCAACTCCACCTGCCACGCCCATCCTTGGTGCCCGGCCAGCTCCTCAATGATCGCCTTCAACCGCCCGCTGTTGGAAACCGGACGGTCCAGCAGCCAGAGGGCCTCGCTGGCGCCGAAGCCCGCGAGCGTCTGCCCGATGAGTTCCAGGGCGGGCAGGGTCTCGTCGACCTTGCGATAACTGCCGTGCATGCTGGCCATGTCGCGGAAGGCGCCGTCGCGAGCCGCCAAAAGCACCCCGCCTGACAAGGCCGCCTCAACCGTCGTCAAGACGTTGTAGCCGTCGATCTCGATCGGGCAGCCGGCCAGCGCATGAGGCGCGACCATCCTCTGCCGTCGGCGGGAGAGTTCGCCGTCGCCGCAAGTCGAGCGGGATACAGCCAGGCGTTGCCGCGATTCCAAGGCGTGCCGATCGCCGACGAGCTTGAGGCTCGACTCGTGCGGGTAACCGCGGCTCAAGAGCCAGGCCAGTTCCACCGCGGCCGTCCGCAAGGCCGGCAGGGCCTCCGCGCCGAAAAGGCGAAGATCGTCGGGATGCGGGCCGCGATGCCGGCGCTGGTCGGGCACGAGTCAATTTACCTCTCGTACGTGCCCATCAACTCGCCTTCAGCCAGAATGTGACCCTGCATCGCCGCCAGCAAAGCATTCTTCTTAATGCCCGGCGGCACGGAAAGCGGTGTGCCGAGGGCGTAAAGCTTGAAATGATAATGGTGCGTGCCGTGGCCGCGCGGCGGCATGGGGCCGCGATAACCGAAGTTGTCCGTGGGAAAATCGTTCAGACCCTGATCGGCCCCCGCTGGCGCTTTCAAGGTCTTCTCGCGCGGAAGGCCCTCGGGAAGATTGGCCGTATCGGCGGGGAGCTTGTAAAGCACCCAGTGGACCCACGGCTCCTTGACCGGGGCGTCGGGATCGTCGCAGATCAACGCGAGTTCCTTGGTCCCTTGCGGAACGCCCGACCAGGCCAGCGGCGGCGAGACGTCGTCGCCCTCGCCCGTGTATTTCTTGGGAATCGGCATCCCGGCGGCGAACGCCGTGCTGGTAATGGAAATCGTCATCGCTTTGCCTCCCGAAGGTTCGTCGTGTTTGGTGTTGTCCGCGCCGCGGCAGCCGCTCGCGGCAGTACATAGTATCATGCCGGCAAGGAACGTCGATCGCATCGCAGCTTTGCTCTTTCGTTTTCTAAGGCCGGACTTTAGTCCGTCGCCTGGAGCCCAACGGACTGAAGTCCGTTCTACTTACCCTTTCACCACGCCGATCGGACGCATCCGCGCCACCTTGCTGGCCAGCCCGGCTTTATGCACTACGTCAACCACCAGGCTCACGTCTTTATACGCGTCGGGTTGCTCTTCCGCCAGCCCCTTCCAACTCCGGCAGCGGGCGATCACGCCCCGCTCGGCCAATTCGCGGTCGATCCGCCGCCCCTGGGCGTGCCGAACCGCGGCCGTACGGCTCATGACACGGCCGGCTCCATGGCAGGTGGTGCCAAAGGATTGCTCCATGCTGCCCGGTTGGCCAACCAGCACCCAGCTCGCCCGACCCATGTCGCCGGGGATGATTACCGGCTGGCCAATGGCGCGGAAGGCATCGGGGAGTTCAGGATGTGCGGCGGGGAAGGCCCGCGTGGCTCCCTTGCGATGCACGCACAGTTTTTTGGTCTGCCCTTGGACCGTGTGCTCTTCCAGCTTGGCGATGTTGTGGGCCACGTCGTAGACGAGGTTCATCCGCAGCGATTCCCACGATTGCTCGAAGACCTCGGCGAAGATCTCGCGGGCCTGCCACATGAGCAGTTGGCGGTTGGCCCAGGCGAAATTAGCCGCCGCCCGCATGGCGCCGAGATACTTCTGACCCTCGTCGCTATGCACGGGGCGCAGGCCAACTGGCGGTCGGGCAGCTCGATGCCGTACTTGGCGGGCACTTTGCGGAAGGCGGCTAGGGCATCGTCGCAGACCTGGTAGCCCAGCCCCCGCGAACCGGAATGGATCATGACGCAGACCTGGCCCAGCGAGAGGCCCATCGCCCGCGCGGACGTCTCGTCGCAGATTTCATCGACGACCTGGACCTCGAGGAAATGGTTCCCGGAGCCGAGAGTGCCGCATTGGTCATTGCCGCGCTCCAGGGCGCGGGGGCTGACATCATCGGCCTCGGCGCCGCGGAGGCAGCCTTGGGCTTCGGTGTGCTGGATGTCGCCGGCGGTGGCCAGGCCGCGATGTTCGAGGTAACGGAGGCCCTCGCCCATCAGCCGCCGCAGCTCCTTGGCGTTGAAGCGGTATGTGCCGCCCTTGCCGACCCCGGCGGGGATGTCGCGGAAAAGAGCGTCCATGAGAGCATTGAGCCGCGGCTGGACATCGTCCAGGGCGAGGCTGGTGGTCATCAGGCGCACGCCGCAGTTGATGTCGTAGCCCACTCCGCCCGGCGAGATCACGCCGCCTTCCAGCGGATCGGTGGCGCAGACGCCGCCGATGCAGAAGCCGTAGCCCCAGTGGATATCGGGCATGGCCAGGCTGGCCGTCTGGATGCCCGGCAGGAAGGCGACGTTGGCTACCTGCTCGGGGGCCTGGTCGTTGCGGATCTGCTCGATGAGCTTATCATCGGCGAAAATGCGGCCTTCGGTCCGCATGCCGAGCTTGTACGACTGCGGGATCCGCCAGACGCAGGGGGCGATTTGTTCCAGTGGGCCGTGGTAGCCTTGCTTGCTCATAGGTTTCTACGGTTTATCCCCGGGAACGGAAAAGGAAACGGCCCCCTTTCCCGCGCGGGGATTTTCCCTAGGACGCAATTGCCGGGCACGGGGTTCGCATCTGCTATTAGTTTATCCATCGCAAGGACGGGGGCAAGCGACCCGTCACGCTCGTAGTCCCGCCTTCAGACAGTATGTGGAGAGTTGAGGACCGTCGCGGTACACTGATGCTACGAAACCGTTTTGCGAAGGAATGGAGTGACCGTGAAACACCGGCAAGAACCCGCGGCCGCATTCGCAACCAACGAGTGAATTGCGTCCTCGATCCTACTTCGCCAGTTTCACCGCAAGCAAATCGAGCTGGCTCTTCAGGTCGCTCAGCAGGACTTCGGCTGCCGCGCCGCCGGTCCAGTGGGCATAGAATTCGCCGGAAGGGCCATTACCCGCGCCCAGCAACGAAGTAGTTGCCTTAAGGTCATGGAGTTGCTCGTCGACGGTCTCTAGCTTGGCCGCGGCCCAACGGCCGTCGCGCCAGATGCGGTCCAGTTGCAGGGCCAGACCCAGAATCAAGACGATCTGGCCGGCGAGAATAATCGGGGCACCACTTTTCCAGAGATCCTGTCGTTCCCCGGCCACCGACCAACCCGTCAAGGCCAGCCCGACAATGAAGCCCGCGGTGCCCAAGAGCAGTGTGGTCCAAGCCAGGATGGCTAGCGGCCGGTCGCCAGGGGCACGCTTCCGCGCGTTGGGCGTTGGCCGCTGCGATTGCGAGGATGACCGTGTGGCCTGCTCGCCATGCGGAGCGGAAATGCCATGAGCGGCGTGGAGGCGGAACTCCCGCTCGCCCGCATTAGCCGTGCGCGACGGTATGCCTAGGGTACAGCGAATATGCCGTAGCTCTTCGCCGATTTCCCAGCCATCGTAGAAGGGAGGATGTTGGGCAGCCGTACCATCCGTGGCGCGTGTCTCTGGCGCCGTCGCAGCGGCCTGGACTGTCGGCGTGGACCCGGACGAAAGGCCGGAAACGTCGGCCGCACAGCGCGGACAACTGAACTTCCCATCCTCAACCGATGGGACGCCGGGAACGTCTTGGCCACAAGTTCGACACCACATGGTGCTCCATGCATCGGCAGCCGCGAATGTTAAACTGTAACGATTCCGCGAATATTGACGGCCGCGCGCAATTTGATTACTATTGCGATAATATATAGAAAGTTGACATTTCGGACCGTGGTGGATAGTTGCCTGGCACGACGTTATATTAGCTGTGACGCTTTCCTGGGTGATACCTTTCCTTTTTGCTTCGAGGCCCTCCCATGCACCAAGCCCGCCTTCTGCAACTTCAAGCTGCACTCATTGCCGTTTTGTTCTGTCTCGCCGCCCCTGCCGCGCTACGCGGCACGACACCGCCTGAAGGCGGAACCACGAACGAATACGCCATAATGCAAGGCGGGTCCGGACCGCTGGCGGGCAAGCACGTGGTACTCATCGCCGCCGACGATGAATACCGCAGCGAGGATCTCATCCCGCAGTTGGCCAAGATCCTGGCTGCTCGTCACGGATGTAAATGCACGGTGCTCTTCGCCGTCAATCCAGAGACTGGCTTCATCGATCCGGGGGCACAGAACATCCCCGGACTGGAGGCCCTCGATGCGGCCGACCTGCTGGTGATCTTCGCCCGGTTTCGGGAATTGCCGGACTCGCAGATGAAACACATCGTCGATTATATCGAATCGGGCAAGCCGATCGTCGGTCTGCGGACGGCGACCCACGCGTTCAACTACACGCAGCACAAGGACAGCCCCTATGCCCGATACAGTTTCAACAGCGGCAGATTTCCCGGCGGCTTTGGCCGACAAGTGCTGGGTGAAACCTGGATCAACCATTACGGCGACCACAACGTGGAGAGCACGCGGGCGACGGTCGCACCGGGCATGGAGCGGCATCCAATCGTCCGCGGCGTGGGCGAGATTTGGGGGCCGTCGGACGTTTATGCAATCACGACGCTCACCGGCGACAGCAAGCCGCTGATCCTCGGACACGTCCTGACAGGCATGAAACCGACCGACCCAATCAACGAGAAGAAACCGCCCGTGCCGGTAGCCTGGACGAAGTCTTACACGGGGGCGAAGGGCAAGGCCGCGCGGATCTTCACAACGACGATGGGTCACTGCGGCGACCTGCAATGCGAGAACTTCCGCCGCCTGCTGGTCAATGCGTGCTACTGGTGCATGGGGCTGGAAGGCAAGATTCCCGCCAAGGCGAACGTCGATTTCGTCGGCAAGTATGAACCCAACCCGATTCACATCGGCGGCTTCAAGAAGAACGTGAAGCCATCGGACTACAGCATATAGCAATCCTACGACTCGATCCTACCCCTTACCCGGAGAACCATCATGTCAAACCATCGATCCACGCGTCGCGCGTTCCTGCAGCAGACCGGCGGGGCCCTGGCCGGGGCCGCCCTTACGACTGCCATCTCACAACGGGCCTATGCCGGCGAGGACAACACCATCAAGATTGCCCTGGTGGGCTGCGGCGGCCGCGGCAACGGCGCGGTCCGCGAGGCCCTGCAAACCGCCGGACCCACCAGGCTGGTCGCGGCTGCTGATTTCTTCGCGGAAAAGGTCAGTGGTTGCGTTGCCGGTTTGAGCAGGGAAGCGTTGGCCCGGCAGGTCGACGTTCCACCCGATCGCCAGTTTGTCGGACTGGACGCGTATCGCAAGGCAATCGACGCAGTCGGTCCCGGCGGGGTCGTGCTGCTGGCCACGCCGCCCGCGTTCCGCCCGATCCATGTGGAATATGCCGTCGCCAAGGGTTGCCACGTGTTCATGGAGAAATCGTTCGCCGTCGACGCCCCGGGCATCCGCCGCGTGCTCAAGGCAGGCGAGGAGGCCGCGAAGAAGAACCTCAAGATAGCCGGCGGGCTCCGCTGCCGCCACGACCAACCGCTGGAGGAGGCGGTGGCTTTGATCCACAAGGGCATCATCGGCGACGTCATCTCGCTTTGGGCCTATCGCGAGCACGGGCCCGTCGGCTTGCGGCCGCGGTCGGCGGAAGTCAACGAACTGGGCCACCAGGTCCGCAATTATTCCTGCTTCACGTGGCTCAACGGCAGTTTCCTGCTGGACTGGCTCATCCACAATCTCGATATCTGCTGCTGGATCAAGCAGGCCTGGCCTGTTTCCGCCCAGGGGCATGGCGGGCGGCAGACCCGCACCGAGCCCGACCAGCTCTTCGATCATTATGCCGTGGAGTATACGTTTCCCGATGGCACGCGGATGATGGCCCAGGGGCGGCACATGAGCGGCTGCTGGGACTTCTTTGGCGTGGTGGTGCACGGCGGCAAGGGCTCGGCGATCCTGGGCGAAGGGCAGGACGCCCGCGGGCCGCGGATCTTCAAGGGCTATCAGCAGACGACAGCCAACCAAGTATGGAAGTGCGCCAAGGCACAGTACCGGAACCCCTACCAGGTCGAGCACGACCTGCTGTTCGCGGCCATTCGCAACGACAAACCGTACAACGAAACGGAGTTCAGCGCCAAGGCCGCCATGGCCGGCATCCTCGGGCGGATGGCAGCCGAGTCGGGCCAGCAGATCACTTGGGATCAGGCCATGGCCTCGAACCTGGAATTGGCGCCGGGCCTGGAGCACTACACGATGGATACTACGCCGCCCGTGACGCCGGACAAGGAGGGAAAGTATCCAGTGGCTATGCCGGGATTCACCAAGACCGTGTAAAGGAACTTACTCCGGCGGCCGGATCTCCTTGATCTCGAACCGAACCTTGCCTTGCGGCACGTCGATCTCGACTTTCTCGCCCACCTTCTTGCCATTTAGCCCTTGCGCTAAGGGACTGGTGACGAGAATCTTGTTGTTGTTGTAGTCCTCCTCGCCGGCGCCGACGAGGGTGAACTCCTCCTCGTCGCCGAAATCCAGGTCCTTGACCACGACCGTGCAGCCGAAGGAAACCTGGTCCTTGGGAAATTGGCTGGGATCGACCAATACCGCGCGGGAAAGTTTGTCGCGGATGGCGCCGATCCGCGCTTCGAGCATGGCATGGCTCTCCCGCCGGCCGTGGTACTCGGCGTTTTCGGAAAGGTCGCCTTCGGCCCGCGCGGCCGCCAAGCCCTCAAGAACCTTGGGCAATTCCACCGACTGCAAATAATCGAGCTCCGCCTTGATTTTATCGTAGCCCGCTCGGGTCATGGGAATGCGGTCCGACATCTCAGTCACTCCTCCACTGCTGCTTCCCGACCGGGTTGGCCTCGTTAGGCAGCGACCCATGTATGAGAGAAAACAGGTTTTATGCAAAAAAACCGCGGTCACTCCAGCACTTTGGAGAGACCGCCGTTGCGTACATGAATTACAAGACTACTATTGTTTCCTACTGAGGGGCGTTTGTAAAGGGTCCTACCGCCACAACCAGTAGACCAGCACGGCTGCCCCAACCAATAAGACAACGCTAGCCGCAAGCAAGGCGCCTCCCGAGAGCATGCGACGCCGCGGTTTGTCCGGTTCATCGGGCAGGAAAGTTTCGGCCACCATGCGGCGGGCGCGAACCAGGGGAGTCACCGATTGCGGCTGCTTGGGCTGGCGAGTATATGCGACCATCGTCCTTTCCCGACTTCCGAAGTTTTTCGCCCAATTAATGACCGGCGGCTACCCGCAACGGCTCGGCCAGCTGCCTTCGAGGCATGCGGCTGACTTGCCCGTAGACATCGCGAAGGGCCTTGGCCGCGGCTTTCCACGAAAAGTATGTGCAAACGTGCTCGGCCAAATTCTTGCTCCGCTTGCGGTCCAAGGCTGCCTGCACTCCGCGGCGAATGCCCGCGACATCGTCGGGTCGGATGTAAATGGCCTGCTGGCCGAAATACTCGCTGGCCGCGCCTCCTTCGAACAAGACCAGCGGTGTGCCGGACGCACCGGCCGCCAGGGCGATCCGCTCCGGCGCAGCAACACCGTTGGCTACCACAAGGCAACCGCAGGCCGCGTAGGCGCTGGCCAATCGAGGATCATCGCCGGGCAGCCGTGGGAAGAAATGCACGTTGGGACCGGCCACGCGGCGACATTCGTCGAGATACCATTGACATTGCCGCGCGACATCGCCGAGTATGACCACCGGAACGTCCAGATCCTTCATGGCCCAAAGGAAACCGAGCTGCTGCTTCTTCGGCTCGATAGAACCAACATAGAGCACGAAATCCCGCACGCCAACATGGCGGCAAAAGAGCTCGGGATCGGCCTCGGCCAAACGCGGATCCACACCGTGGGGAACGACGCGGAACCGGTCCGGCCCGAGCCTGAACCGCCGAGCGATCCGCTGGGCCTCGAGGTTCGAGTTCGGCAGGAGCAAGTCAACGGAAGCGTACAACTCGCGTTGCCAGGCCGGCGTTCTGGAAGTGAGCCACCGCCCCGTCTGCGCAAACCAGGCCGCCGTATTCTGCAGCCAGCCGCGGGGATAGGGGCCGCTCTCGCCCGTCTGCCAGATTTCCGGCGAGAGCACGACCTTCACGCCGTTCTGCCGAGCGGACTCCACAACTGGCAGAAACTCGGCCGCCGTGCCAAAAAGGTGCAGGCAACGGCAGTCGGCTAGAGAATCCTCGAAAGGGCGCCAAAGCCGGGCGTCGACACCCGTTTCCGGCAAGGCCCCTGAAAGTGCCTTCAAAGCAACCCGGTCATCGTCCTCGGCCAACCACCGCGCTGCCAAGAGCACAACAGCCCTGCTGCCGGCAATTCGCCTCTCGGGGGGAAACGCCGCTTTGCTCCTCGCGGCTCGATTCTTTGTTTTGGAGGCGGTTTTCATAGCCTGCGCAATCCGTTACTAGCCTGCGAGACGGCAAAGCCTCCCGCCAATCGGCAATCACCATTATATACCATAGTCAACTGGCGGTTAAAAGGGCAAGCGACGCAACGGCGGACTCAATCAACCGCGCGAGACGTTTTCGTGGCACGGCTCGCCGGCTCATGTGGCCACGGCCAGCGAAGCGCGTCACTTAGTCACGTGTTCCCAATCCCTACGACCATTTCCGCCGCTGCTGCAAGTGTGATTACCCGCCAAGCTTGCCCGCGCGGCGCAGATAGGCAATCACCTCATCCGCTAACATCTCGGCGGTCTTCGTGCCGGCGTCCAACACCAATTCCGCCTTCAGCGGGGCCTCGTATGGATCGTCGATGCCCGTAAACCCCTTCAACTCGCCAGCCCGGGCTTTCTTGTAAAGGCCCTTGGGGTCGCGAGCTTCACAGATCTCGATGGGCGCGTCAACAAAAATTTCCACGAAATCACCGGCCGCCAACGTTGCCCTGACCCGGTCGCGGTCGGCCCGATAGGGGCTAATAAAGGCCGTGATGGCAATGACACCCGCCTCGGCAAAAAGCTTGGCTACCGCGCCAATGCGGCGGATATTCTCTTCGCGGTCCTGGGCGGAGAACCCTAGCCCAAACCGCTTGGCGAAATCTTCGCCATGCCGCTCCTTGAGCATACCGGGCGCGGCGTTCAGGCCATGACGAATATTGTCACCATCGAGGACAAAACTGTGCATTCCGGCCGACCACAACTTGTGGTCTACCAGGTTGGCCACCGTGCTCTTGCCGCACGCACTTAGTCCCGTGAACCAAACCACGCAACCAGCGTGGCCGTTCAACTTTTCGCGCTCGGGGCGGGCGACAGCATGCTCGTGCCAGTGAACCTGAACTTCGGATTTATCCGACATCAATGAATTCTCCTAGGGTGACCATCGATTTGAAACCTCGCATAATAGGCAAATTCAGCGTTTTGTGCAAGCTGGCTTGCGCATTTCCGCCGCATTTCCGCCTATCTTTTTGTCGCACACTCCGCTAGCGTCAACCGGCGGATATCGCGTATAATCACCGGTTGGCACTTTTCGGTTTTCCTTATGGAAAGCTTCTTCAGCTTAGAGGCGGACTTATATGAGTCAGATCGAGTTTGTTTCCGACTACGAGATGGAACCCGTTGCGTCGTACGGGATTACGGCGGAAACACTGTTTGAGAAGAGTGTGGCCCTGGCGAGAAATCTATGGTGGAGTTGGAACCATGAAGTAGTCAATCTCTTCCGCGACCTCGATCCTATCCGCTGGCGGCAGTTGGACCACAACCCGATCGCTTTGCTTTCCGAGTTCACGCCCGAGCGGCTCGAGATGCGAGCGGCTGAAATGGTTCTCTACAGCCGTATTAACCAGGCCTATCGGCGGCTGAAGGAATACCTGACGGAGATTCCCGACTGGGGGCGGATCAACACAGGTGTGCTGGGTTCGCGGCCGGTGGCTTATTTTTCACTCGAATTCGGCGTGCACGAATCGGTTCCTATTTATTCCGGCGGATTGGGCGTGCTCTCCGGCGACCACATCAAGAGCGCCAGCGCCCTGGGCGTTCCGCTGGTCGCCTGTGGCTTGTTCTACGATCAAGGGTATTTCAAGCAGCACCTCGACCAGCAAGGCTACCAGCAGGAAGAGTACCTGGACACGAAGGTCGAGAATCTGCCGATGGAGCCGGCACGCGATCGCGAGGGCAAGCCGATCACCGTCGAAATCAGCACCCGCACCGGACGCTTGTTGGCCAAGGTCTGGCTGATGCGAGTGGGCCGCGTGAAGTTGTACCTGTTGGACTGCGACGTCCCCAGCAATAGCCCCGAGGACCGGGAACTCACCGCTCGGCTGTACGGCGGCGACACCCGCGTCCGCATCCGCCAGGAGCTGGTGGCAGGCGTGGGCGGCATCCGCGCCCTGACGGCTTTGGGCATTACGCCGGGCGTCTATCACCTCAATGAAGGCCACAGCGCCTTCGCCACGCTGGAGGCAATCCGGCAGCGCATGAAGGAGGACGGCGTGAGCTTTGAGGTCGGCCTGCGCGAAGTGGCCCACCGCACCGTCTTCACCACGCACACGCCCGTTCCCGCCGGGCACGATCGCTTCGACCGCAATCTCATCGAGGAACACCTCGGCCCGCTGCGCGACGAACTGGGAATCTCCTTCGAGCAACTGATGGGGCTGGGCCGTGTCGAGCCGCAGAACGAGCACGAGACATTCTGTATGACCGTGCTGGGCCTGAAGCTCTCGCGGCGGGCCAATGCCGTGAGCAATCTCCACGGACACGTCTCGCGGCGAATGTGGGCCCATCTCTGGCCGTGGCGGGCGGAAGACGAGATCCCCATCGGTCACATCACCAACGGCGTGCATATTCCCTCCTGGCTGGCCTACCAGATGATGCAGCTTTACGATCGCAATTTCCGTCCCGGCTGGATGGCCCGGCTCAGCGATCCGGAGACCTGGCGGGGCATTTACGCCGTCGATCCGGGCGAGCTGTGGGAAACGCACTACGCTCTGAAAAACCTGATGCTGGCCTTCGTCCGCCGCCGCTTGAGCCGCCAGTGCCGCCGCCGCGGCGAGAGCGACGAAGTGGTTGAAGCGGCGCGGAACATCCTCGATCCCAACATCCTCACCATCGGCTTCGCTCGCCGTTTCGCCACGTACAAGCGGGCCGACCTGTTTCTCAACAGCATCGACCGCATGGCGGAGTTGGTCAACGATCCACAGCGGCCGGTGCAGTTGATCTTTGCCGGAAAGGCGCACCCCGCCGACGAGCCCGGCAAGCAACTGATCAAACGGATATCCAACCTGCGGTTCGACCCGCACTTCGCCAAGCGGGTAGTTTTCATCGAGGACTACGACATCAACGTCTGCCGGCACTTGATCCAAGGCGTGGACGTCTGGCTGAACAATCCGCGGCGTCCGCTGGAGGCATCCGGCACCAGCGGGCAGAAGGCGGTGCTCAACGGGGCCTTGAACCTCTCCATCCTGGACGGCTGGTGGGCCGAGGCCTTCGACGGCACCAACGGATTCGCCATCGGCAAGGGTACGCAGCACGTCGACGACCGCATCACCGACGCTCGCGACGCCGCCGACCTGTTGCGGGTTCTCAGCGACGAAGTGATTCCCTTGTTCTACGATCGCGACAGCGACGGTCTGCCGCAGCACTGGATGAAGCGGATGATGAACTCCATCAGCACGCTGGGCTGGCGGTTCAGTGCCGACCGCATGGTGGCCGACTACGTGCAGCAGTGCTATTTGCCGGCGTCGGGAGGGTTGAGTTGCCAGATGCCGTAAGGGCCGTTAATTGGCTCCGCAGATTGGAGAAAAAATGAAAATCCTGGTAATCCTCGGCCACCAGCGGGCCGGGAGTTTCTGTCACGCGATCGCCAAGACAGTCGTCGAAGAATTGTGCGCCGCTGGGCATTCGGTTATCTTTCACGACCTTTATGCCGAGGGCTTCGACCCGATTCTGGCCGATGTCGAAATCCCCAAGGCTGCCGAGCAGCCCGCGGTAATCGCTCGGCATTGCCGCGAGGTGGCCGAAGCCGATGCCTATGTAGTCGTGCATCCCAATTGGTGGGCCATGCCGCCGGCGATCCTCAAGGGCTGGCTCGACCGCGTTTTCCGCCAGGGCGTGGCTTACGAGTTCGGCCCGCAGGGTGTGATCGGCAAGCTCAAGGGCAAGCGGGCTCTTGTCTTCACGACCTCGAACACGCCCCGCGACGACGAACTCCGCCTCTTCGGCGACCCGCTGGAGAACCTCTGGAAGACCTGCGTCTTCGGCTTCTGCGGCCTGGAGATTTTCCATCGCCGCAATTTCGAGTCGATCATCATGAGCACGCCGGAACAACGTGCCGGTTGGCTCGAGGAAGTGCGGCAGATCGTTCGGGAGCGGATGCGTATTTCAAGATAGGATCGGTGGACGAATAGCTTCCGGATGTGGTCAAGGCTGGCTGGTACCACCGGTCGTCTCGGGCTTACATTCGTTGTTCTCGCCTTCAAACGTCCCTCCACGTCTCGATCATCTTCTCCGCGCTGAACTCGCTTTGCGCTCGGGCTCGCCCGGCGGCGCCGATCCGCCGCGCGTCGTCGGGATGATTGATCAAGTGCTCTGCCCAACGGGTAAGCCCGGCGCGATGCCCCGGGGCGAAAAGATAGCCGGTCGCTTCGTGCTGGATCAGATCTTGCGTGCCTGGAACATTGCTGGCCACTACCGGCACTCCCGCCGCCATGGCTTCCAGGATCGCCTGCGACTGGCCCAATCGGTAGCGGGTCGACCAGAATTGGTCGAGATGCGGGAAGAACTCGTCGAGGTCGCCGCGTTCGCCCATAAAATGGACCTTGTCGGCGATCTCCACCTGGTCGCGGAAGGTGACGAGTCGCTGACCGTGCGGCCCCGCGCCGAAGATGAGCAGGTGGGCGTCGTCGCGGATGACCTTCAAGAGATCGGCCGCCCAGATTGCGTCCTTGCCGCCGCGGTCCGCCTCCAACTGTCCGACCCAGCCGATCAGGCGAACCGATTCCGGCAGTCCAAGCCGCTGGAGGATTTGTCCCCGCGTCGTCGTCGGTGCCGCTGCGCCCACGCCGGTGGGAATGACCCTGATCCTCTCGGCCGCAATGCCTTGCTCGATGCAGTAATCGCGGACCGCCGCGCAGGTGACCACCACGACATTGGCCCGGCGACCCACACGGCGATTGACGGCTCTTTGCAGTATTCCGCGATCGGGCTCGACCGACCGCCAGACCACCGTAAGCCTTGCGCCGCAACGTCGGGCTGTGGCCGCGGCGTAGGCCCGGCCCGCGGGCTGCCACCCGTGGATTGCTTGCGGCCTAAATCCCTTGGCATAGCGGGCTAGCCGCAAGAAGGTGGCCGGGTCAGCGGGCCAACGGCGGCCGATGACCTCGACAGTGACGCCCGATCGGACCAGCATGTCGCCAATCGGCCCGCCGCGGCTGAGAGCGCAAACATGCACTTCGAACTGGTCTTGGGGCAGGCCGCGAGCCAACAGGCCCATTTGTTGAGCCGTGCCGCAGCGGTTAAGCGAGTCGATGACGTGGAGAATGCGGATTTTCACGAAAGTAATTTATCCGCGTGCCCTACAACTGTCCATAGACAGTCACTTTGCATTTTCCTTCGCAGCCGTCGGCCCTGTCGGCGAAAGGTTGTGTACGCACGTAACCCGGCGCGGTGCTGCGACTAGCGTGCCCAATGGTTTGCCGTCGCGCGAAGCCTCGACGGTCACTGAGTGCGACGTGGGATTGTAAACCACGCAGGTGGCCGTTTTGGTCTCAGGATTGTAGTAGGCAGCGCCGGTCGGAAGACTCAAGTGGACGTTCCAGAGTCGATGTCCCAGGCTGCGATAGGCATGCAGGTTGTAATACGTCGTCCCCGCCCCGAAGTGCCTTTGCACGATCGGGCTGCCGGCCTGCCAGAGCCGATCGAATTGGACCGCGGCCCACGCGGGATCGACCAGCGAGGCCTGGGCCAGAAGCACGTTGCCCAGGTCGCCCATCGCGGCTAGGTCGTCGCTTCCTTCCTTGGCCTTGCGGGCCACGAGGGCCTCGCGAAAGGCCTTGACTGCGAAATCCCGGTCGCGAACCAGGTAGTCCAAGCCCGGCGATTGCGGCAGGCACTGGATGCCGTAGATCCAGCCGGGATCACCGCTGAAATACGTGCCGTAGACCTGCCCTCCCGACCAAAGGACGCCCACGAGCGGGTGTCCGTAGGCGGCGGGCAGGATGTCGCCGTGCACGTTGAACCAGTATTCCATCGTGGCGCGGGACTCGATGGCGTAGCCCATGGCCCCCGTCGCGGTCATCTCCGCGTCGTCGAGCATCGTGCCCAGCAAAAACAGGCCGATCCACGACTGCATGGCCTCGGAGCTCGACTCCTGGTTGTTGCCGCCGGGCGACCCCAGCCCGCCAGCCCAGGAATGGCCGGCCCAGGCGTCGAAGGTCCGCAGCAGGGGGAAGCGGCGGTCCGCGCGGTCCCAATTGGCGTACTGCTTGGCCACCAGCCGCAACATGCCACCGTAGTCGGCCAGAAACGCCGGGTCTTCCATGCCCAAGAGGGCCGCGCTCAAGGTCAAGTAGCCGTAGTGGAAATGCTGATCATTGAACCGCGCCGAGTCATAGCTGTCCTTGATACCGATCAGGGCATGCCAGTTTGCGTAGCGAGTGAAGTAATGGGCCTTCTCGCCGGGCGTAAAGGTGAGCCAATCCGTCAGCGACTTCCGCGATAGTTCCCGCAGACGGGCGTAAGTCGGCGATTTCAGCTCGCGGGCCATGAGCATGTACTGCGCGAATCGCAGCAGGTCCTTGCCGCCCCAGTAGCTGTCATCGCCGTATTGCGGGTTCTTCGCGCAGTAATCGAGCAGTTGCTCCATCCGCCGCGGATCGAAGTCGTGGGCCCCGCCGCGGGATGCTGGGGCGGGCAGACTCGGCAGGAAACCATCAAAGTCGTAGACCCATTGGAAGGCGTTGCCCAGCGAAGTCCGCATCGTGCCGCGGGGCGTGAGGTATTCCGGACCGGCAAACTCCACGTCCGAGACCGCGTCGCGCCAGTGATGGGCCAGCCAGCCCTGCAAGACGACGTTCTTGCCGCCCGGCACGAGTGGCTCGGTCTTCACGGTCCAGGTGGTCGTCACCTTGCCGCGGCGGGCGTCGTACGACCAATCCATGCGGCTGTCTCGAGGAATCGACCCAGCGCAGCGAGCGAAGAGGGCCAGGTCGCCGGGGCGCTTCATCGCTGCAAAGGCCGCGAAGGCCTTGCCCGCCGGCATGCGCACGGCAATCTTCCCGTTAGTTTCCGTGAACTTCGTGCCGGACGCCGCGATGACGGCATAAAATCGCCCGGCTGCGGATACGACGAGAACGCCATCTTGCGGGGCCGTGCATCGGGCATCGCGGCCGGCATCGATGAGCAACTCAACGCCGTGGGGCTCGACCCACACGATCGGCATGCCTTCGCCGACGGTCACGTCGAAATAGCGAGAAGCCGATTGGCGGAGGCGGAAGGATAGCGTCCAATCGCCCCAGTCCTTGACTTGCAGACCAGCGGCGCGGAACTCGACGCCGCCGACCCTCAGCGGAGCGTCGCAAAGCGGATCGCTGCCCGCACGGTTCCATTGCAGGGGCAAATGCAACTCCAACCCTGAATCGCGAGGATCGACGCGCCAGGGATACATCCACAACGACCCGGCCGCCTTGCCTTCCAGGAGTGCGGTCCAAAGCTTGTTGGTGGGAATCGGGCGGTCGGTGCGATCGACCAAGGGAAACGTGCGGCGGACCATTTCCGCCGCCGCGTTGCCGGCCGAAGGCGGCGGGAATTCAGCGTAGGAGCCTTTGCCCACGTGGACGGCCTGCTGTGCCACGGCTGGCCCCGTGAAGAACCCGGCGGCGATAATCAGGAAGAATGCGGTGCGGTACATGAGCGGCAAGTTGCAAATGGAAACGGACTCATCGGCGCTTGGCTATTATATCACCGATCACTGTGGTTGAGCGACTTGACATCCGTTGCCACCCATGCCTTAATACGGTTGCTTCATTTCTGCCTTCAGACCTGGGAGAACTTTCCATGGAACCGACCAACCCCATTAGTCGTCGTCAGGCGCTGGCCGCGGGTGCGGCGGCGGCAGCCTTCAGCATCGTGCCGCGGCACGTCCTGGGCGGACCGGGCCAGAACCCGCCCAGCGAAAAACTAAACGTGGCCGGTATCGGCATTGGCGGCATGGGCTCCGGCGACATCCGCAGCGCCGGCAGCGCCCATAACATCGTCGCCCTTTGCGATCCCGATCGCCGGGCCTTGGAAAACAACGCCAAGACCTTCCCCAAGGCCGCGCTATATGCCGACTACCGCCGCATGTTCGATACCCGCAAGGACATCGACGCCGTGATCGTGGCCACGCCCGATCACAATCACGCGCCGGCGACGATGATGGCACTGAAGCTGCGCAAGCACGTCCATTGCCAGAAACCGCTGACCCATTCGGTCTATGAAGCCCGCATGATCGGCCGCGCCGCCGCCGAGGCCAAGGTCGCCACGCAGATGGGCAACTTCGGACAGGCCAGCGAAGAGGCGCGGCTATTTTGCGAGACCATTTGGTCGGCGCGCTGGGTACGGTCCGCGAGGTCCACGCCGGTTCCAACCGCATTCCCATGATCTCCCTCCGCGGCTGCCCCCGTCCCGCCGACCGTCCGCCCGTGCCCGAGGGGCTCGATTGGAACCTCTGGGTCGGTCCGTCGAAAATGCGGCCCTACCATCCCTGTTACCATCCCTTCTCCTGGCGCGGATGGTGGGACTTCGGCACGGGCTGCTTGGGCGACATCGGCTGCCACCAGTTTTCCTCCGCGTTCAAGGCCCTCAAGCTAGGGCACCCCGATACGGTCGAGGCGAGCTCGTCGAACCATCCCTACGGGCCGGAAGTCGCCGATGAAACTGCGCCGCTGGCCTCGATCACGCGTTGGCACTTCCCCGCCGATGGCGATCGCGCGGCGGTCACGCTCACGTGGTGGGACGGCGGCCTGAAGCCGCCACGGCCGGAGGAGTTGGAGCCCGGTAGGCCCTTCGCCGAAGGTGATTGGATCATGGTCGTCGGCGACAAGGCCAAAATGTACGGGCATCGGCTGATACCGGAGAGCAAGGCCCGCGATTTCGGCCGTCCGCCGCAGCGACTCGCCCGTTCGCCCGGCCACTGGCAGGAATGGTTCGCGGCCTGCAAAGGCGGCGAGCCGGCCGGCTCCGATTTCGCCCGGCACGCGGCCCACCTCAGCGAGGTCGTGCTGCTGGGCAATATCGCCATCCGCTCGCAGGAAAAGCTGCTGTGGGACGGTGAGAATCTCCGCTTCAAGAATAACGATGCCGCCAACCGGCTGATCAATCCGCCTTACCGCTCGGGCTGGATGCTGTAACTCCGGTTGGACGAGACCTTCGTTCCCGGATGTTTCGAGCTGTCGATCGAGATCGGCGCGCCGAAGCCGTGGAAGGTGTTGTTGCAAATGATGTGTCCGCCGCTATTTGGGCTGCGCGGCGAGGCCACGAAAATGCCTACCGCGCTGGCCGCGCCCGAGAGCGTGTTGCCGGTGATTATAGAGCGGTCTTTCTTGGGCGTCACGATAACCATTCCGTTTCCGCTGCCCATCGTCAGCCGGTTGTCCTGAATGGTGAGCGATTGGGGCAGCGGCCCTTCGGCGTGAATCCCGACGGCCGATCCTTGTACGGTTAGCGTGTTGCCCGTGACCAGCGTGTCGGGGGCAAACAGCCCCAGACAGGCGTTGCCGTCTGCCCGGCAAACCACCGTGTTGTTGGCGATGCGGATCTTGCCCACGAAGGCGGCGTAGAAGTCCGGCGCCGAGTAATCGGCGATCAGACTTCCAAAGCCGCCGCCGCCGGTAAGGTTGCCGCCCTCGACGCGGTTGTGGTTGAAGTCGATGTCCAGGCCGCCAATGAACAGCCCGTTGCTGGTTTTCGCGTCGGGGTGCAGCGTGAAGCAGTTCCCGGTAATTCTCCAGTGTGCCGCGTATTCTCCCATGCCCGTCTGCTTCACTTGAATCGTATTGTCTTCGAAGCAGCCGTTCTGGCTGTTGCGTTGCGGCAGTTCAAGGATAGAAAATGTCGGGCCAACGCAGGTGATGACGTTCCGGCGGAAGCAAAAGCCATTGAGCGTGTTAAAGTTCAACCCCGTGACATTGCCGCCGCCGATCGAGCAATCGATGAGAAACCGATTGTCGTCGGCCGTGAAATCGAAGCTCTCGGACACGGCCAAGGGCTCGGTGCCTTGTATGATGAGGTTCCTCACGGCCACATGGATCGTGGCCAGCGGGGTGACATTGGCGATTAATGGCGTCGAGAACGACCGCGCCAAGGGCGTCGTAAAATCCAGCGCGCCGGTAGAATCGTTCGCGGAAGCGAGCTGAGTGGTTTCTGTGGGAATGACGTCGCCATCTGCCTGGGCGAAGATCGCCACGTAGTCGCCGCGGGCAAAGTGCCGCGCGTTGCGCGGATTGGCAAAGGTTGCCGTAGTGGCGCCGGCGCGGGTTGCTCGCAGTGAAAAGAACCCCCCATTGACCGCCGGTTTCTGGTAGCGGATCGTGGCATAATCCGGGCCGAAGGCGAGCACTGTATTGCGGACCTCGGTGGCCCGCGGCAGAATGGCGTGCCGGCCGTGCGGGCCCTGGAGCAACCGGGCCCCACTCTGACCGGCGAGCGTCACGTGCGAGCCGACGATCAGGTTGTAGAAGAACCAAGGGTGGCTGCTGGGGTAATACGAATCGAGCAGGTAGGTGCGAGCGGGGAAACAGACCGTGCCTCCGCCCGCCTTTTCCGCCGCATGAATCGCGCGTTGGATGGCGGACGTGTCATCGGCCGCGCCGTCTCCCACGGCCCCGAAGGCGGTGACGTCAAAGCGGTTCTTTGCCGCCGACGCAGAGGCCGCCGCAGCCGTCGATCGGCCAGCAATCAACAACAGGAACAAGAGGAAGAAGTGGCGGGCTTGATACATGGTGGCGCTTTCTGTTGAAGTCTATGGCGGAGTCGGTTCAGCATTATCGGCGGCTGAACCATACGCTCCACGAGCCATATTAATCCGAAGCGCAAGCAAGGGCAACGCACCGTCGCCAGCCCGTCATGAATCTCATGTTCCGACTTTAACCAATTCGCTGGCGAAGTACCGCCGCTGAATATAGAGCGAAACGTTCACCAAGCCGATAAGCGCGGGAACCTCCACCAGCGGCCCGATGACCGCCGCAAAGGCCGCACCCGAGTTGATGCCAAAAATCGCCACAGCAACGGCAATCGCCAGCTCGAAGTTGTTGCTGGCTGCGGTGAACGACAGGGCGGCCGTCTTGCGGTAGTCGGCCCCGATCTTGTGACCCATGTAAAAGCTGACCAGGAACATCACCACGAAATAGATCAAGAGCGGAACCGCGATCCGCACGACATCGAGCGGGATCTGCACGATCAGGTGGCCCTTGAGGCTGAACATCACGACGATAGTGAAGAGCAGGGCAGTCAGCGTGATCGGGCTGATCTTGGGAATGAACGCCCGCTCGTACCACTGCCGTCCCTTGGCCTTTACCAGCACTAGGCGCGTGAACATGCCCGCCAGAAAGGGAATTCCCAAGTAGATGAGAACGCTCTTGGCGATCTGGCCCATGCTCACCTGGACCAGCGTTCCCTTCTGGCCGAATACTGGCAAGAGCAGTGTGATGAAGATGTAGGCATAGAGGCTGTAGAACAGCACCTGGAAAATGCTGTTGATGGCCACAAGCCCGGCAGCGTATTCCGAATCGCCTCTCGCCAGCTCGTTCCACACGATGACCATCGCAATGCAGCGGGCCAGCCCGATCATGATGAGTCCGATCATGTACTCGGGGTAGTTGTGCAGGAAAATGACGGCGAGGGCGAACATGACAATGGGACCGATGACCCAGTTCTGAACTAGCGATAGACCAAGTACCTTCCAGTTGCGGAACACGTCGCCCAATTCCTCGTACTTCACTTTTGCCAGCGGTGGATACATCATCAAGACCAGGCCGATGGCGATAGGGGTGTTCGTGGTTCCAGCCTGAAAGCGGTTGATGAATAACTCAACGCCAGGAACGAAGTAGCCAATTCCCACGCCCACGGCCATCGCCAAAAAAATCCACAGGGTCAGGTAACGGTCGAGGAAGGACAATTGTCGTACGTTGCAGTTGCTCATCAGCTTGCTATTCGTTTGCGGAGCGAGTCAGGAAGACCGGTTACGAAAGCCTTGATCTCATCCCGCACGCGGCGGTAGGGCGCAAGGCGTTCTTCGTCGGTTGCGGCATCGGCTGCCAGCTTGGGCGGATCATCGAAGCCCACATGAACGATCTTTGCCTTGCCCCGGAACAGCGGGCAATGCTCTTTGGCATGTCCGCACACGGTGACAACGTAGTCGAATTCAACGTCACGAAGCTCGTCAACATTCTTGGACCGCTGGCTGGAAATATCGACGCCCGCTTCAGCCATCACCCGGACGGCGTTCGGGTTGAGGCCATGCGTTTCGACGCCCGCCGAGCACGATTCGATAGTCTCGGACTTGAGCTTTCTCGCCCAACCTTCGGCCATCTGGCTGCGGCAGGAATTTCCGGTGCAGAGGAACAAGATCCTGGTTTTATGCGCCATGTATCTGCTTAGGCGAATGTATTGGTCGAAAAAATTTTAGCTGCCGCAGGAACCGATCCCCGTCCGCAACCGTTCGCTGTCCTTGGCGAAGACGCATTCCTCGCGAAAGCACTGGGCAAGACATTCCAGCAGCATCTCATGGGATTTGTTACGTGCCGGAACCAGGCGATAATGCATCCACAACCCTTCCTTCCTGGCTACGACCAATCCGGCCCGGCGCAGGTAGGAGAGGTGCCGGGAGGCCGTGGGTTGCGGAACGTCCAATACCGATACGATGTTGCAGACGCACAATTCTCCGCCCTGGAGCAGATTGAGAATCCGCAGCCGGGTTTGGTCGGAAAGTGCCCGAAATATCGTCTTGGTCTGGGGGTGCGCCGTCTTGGTCTTCATATTCGCTTACATGAATATATCGGTTTCCAGAATCAAGTCAATAGTGGCACTTGAAGAATTGCGATTCGGACTGCCAAACCAATCACTGCCCCGCCCAGCGCCGACTACGTAGAGTTGACACGGAATCGAACGAGCAGAATTGCAGCGACGACCGCCAGCAGTGCCGTGATGGAATCTACTGGCCTCTCTACACCTTCGGAGTGAATTGGCCGAGATCGTAGATTCCCAGCAGCTTCTCCATCTCGGCCACCTGTGCCACGATGTCCTCGAAGCCATGTTCACCGAACAACTGGTGTTCCTTGTCCTCGAACCGATCTCCCATCTCGTCGAACTCCTTTGCAGTCATCAGGCTGCGAATCGCAGGAAAGAGCACCGTATCCTCGCGAGCCTCGTGCGGCCGGTACATGCGGATGAATAGTTCCATCGACCTGGCGAGCTTCTGGCTTCCCCGGGCGTCTCGCACAGCGTCCGGGGTCGCCAATCGAACGATCTCGTCGGTCAATCGGCGACCGGCCTGATGCTGTTCCCGCAGGACTTTTACGAGATCAACGAGCTTGCCCGCCTTCTCGAATCGTGGAAAGAGCTGGTCTTCTTCCAACTTCTCGTGATACTCCTCGATGAAGGTGCGGATGATCTTGGCGGCAGTTGCCAACGTGGCAGGTTTTGCGTTCTCCTTGGCGTGCAGCCGCCGCAGCCCTTCCTCATAAATCAAGAGAATTCGATTCAGGATGCCGTGTTCTCGCATCAGGTCTTCCGGGGGCGCAATATCGTCCGGGGCCTGCGCGGCACTTTTGGCGGCGGCAACGGTTTCGGCCGCCATGGTGGTTCCAGCGAATCCCGCAATGACAAGTCCGGTTCCCGTGGTGGTTCCCGCCAGGAGGAACTGCCGCCGTGACGGTTCTGATTTGTTGACCATGTCTTTCGTCCTTTGTGTTTGCGGCCCAAGGCCAGAGTACGCGCCGGGCCAAATTGTCGTTTCACTTGCCGAAATTCATCGTAGCGCTACAATATCGAAAGTCAATATCGGAGTATGATATAATGAAGGACAACTTGATGCGGCACTTCTTCGGGGGTTTCGTGCGTATGCACGTCCTCTACCATGCTGCCAAGGAGCCGATCTGGGGGGTGGAAATGATGGAAGAGCTTCAGCGGCACGGCTACAAGCTCGGTCCCGGTACCCTCTACCCGATCTTTCATCACTTGGAAGCACAAGGCTTCCTGACCTCCGCGTCCGCCGTGGTATCGGGGAAACGGCGAAAGAACTACAGAATCACCAAGGCAGGTCGCAAGCTCCTCCAGGATGTCCGCAAGAAGCTCCGGGAACTGGTCCCGGAAATCCTCGATGGCCAGGTCGGCACGAGCGGAGGAAAAGGCAGGAATTGATCAGCGCCTCTAGCTTGTTTGCCAGTGGAGAATAGTCTTTATGTGGTTGATCCGGTTCGCCTTGAATCGCCCCTTCACGGTGATTGTGGCGCTGGTCGGCGTCATCTTGGGCTGCATGGTAGCGGTCTGGCAGATGCCCATCGACGTCTTCCCCAGCCTGAACTTGCCGGTGATGTACGTCTGCCAGCCCTACGGCGGCATGGACCCCGCGCAGATGGAAGGTTACCTGGCCAACTATTACGAATACCACTTTCTTTACATCACCGGCATCGACCACGTCGAGTCCAAGAACGTCCAGGGGATGTCGCTGATGAAGCTGTACTTCCACCCGGAAACGAACATGTCGCAGGCCATGGCGGAAACCGTCGGCTACGTGAACCGCGCCCGGGCCTTCATGCCGCCCGGCACCGTGCCGCCCTTCATCATGCGTTTCGACACGGGCAGCGTGCCGGTGGGCTACCTCGTCCTCTCCAGCGAGCGCCGCAGCATCGGCGAGATCCAGGATCTGGCATTGTTTCGCGTGCGGCCGATGTTCGCCAGCCTGCCCGGCGTCTCCGCGCCGCCACCCTTCGGTGGCAACCAGCGGACCGTGGTCGTTACCGTCGATCCGCAACGGTTGCGGGCCTACGACATGACGCCCGACGACGTTGTCGGCGCCTGTCGGAAAGCAACGCGATCAGTCCTTCCGGCAACCTTCCGCTGGAGGGAAAGTACCCCTTCGTGCCGGTCAACTCCGTGGTCCGCGACGTCCACGACCTGGAAACGATCGCCTTGCGGCGGGGCCCTAAAGCGCCGGTGTACATTCAGGACGTGGGATACGTCCAGGACAGTTCGGACGCGGCCACCGGCTATGCCCTGGCCAATGGCCGGCGAGCCGTCTACATCCTGGTGACCAAGCGGGCCGACGCCTCGACGATGAGCGTGGTCAACGCAGTGAAAGCGGCGCTGCCCGACATGCAGGCGGTGCTCCCCCCCGACATCCACGTGAGTTACGAGTTCGACCAGTCGCCCTACGTCACGCGAGCCATTTGGAGCGTGGTCGGCGAAGGTGTGCTGGGCGCCGTGCTGGTGGGCTTGATGATCCTCTTGTTCCTTCGCGACTGGCGGAGCACGATCGTCGTGCTATTGAATATCCCCTTGGCGCTGATGGCGGCGGTGGTCGCGCTTTGGCTCACGGGGCAGACCATCAACATCATGACCCTGGGTGGCCTGGCCTTGGCCATCGGCATCCTCGTGGACGAAGCGACCGTGGAGATAGAGAACATCCATACCCAGATGGGACGCGCCCCTTCCATTGCACGAGCGGTGCGACTGGGCAACGCCCAGACCGCGGCGCCGCGGCTGCTGGCGATGGTTTGCATCCTGGCGGTCTTCATTTCCTCGTTCTTCATGCAGGGCGCGGTGCGGTCGATGTTCGTGCCCTTGTCGCTGGCGGTCGGCTTCTCGATGGTGGCCTCGTACCTCCTCTCCAGCACGTTTGTGCCCGTGCTCTCGGTCTGGCTCTTGCGCCACGTTCATTTGGCTGATTTGCACACCGATTCGACTTTGGAGAGTCCTTCGACCGGAGACGATCCTTCCACTGCTGGTCGGCTGGGGTCGTTCTCATTTGAACGATTCCGGCGAAGGTACGAGCGGGCGTTGGCGACGGTCGTCCGCTTTCGTTGGGTGGTTGTGGCGGCGTATTTCATCGTGTCCGGCGGGATCATCGCGGTAGCGTTGATTTCCATCCAATGGGGATGGGGGCCGCGGTTGGGAACCGAGATTTTTCCCACCATCGACACCGGCCAGTTCCGTCTCCGAATTCGGGCTGCGGCTGGGACGGACATCGATCGGACCGAGCAAGTCGTTCTCAAGGCCCTGGACGTGGCGAATGAAGCGTCCGGCGGCAACGTGGAAAAGAGCCTCGGCTATCTCGGCACGATCGGTTCCAGTTACCCCATCAACGCCGTTTACCAGTGGATGCGGGGTCCGGAGGACGCTGTGGTTTGGGTTGCGCTCAAGCAGGGCAGCGGCATCCAGATCGAGCAGTTCAAGGAAACGCTGCGGGGAAAACTGGCCGCGGCAATTCCGGGCGTACAATTCTCGTTTGAGCCGGCCGACATCATCAATGAAGTCATGAGCTTCGGCTCGCCCACGCCGGTGGAAGTGGCCGTCAATGGTCCCGATTTTGCCGAGACCCGCCCCTATGCGGCGAAGCTGATGAAGGAATTGGCCGCACTGCCCGCGATCCGCGACCTGCAACTCGTGCAGTCGCTCGATTACCCGACGGTCCAGGTGGACGTGGACCGCAAGAAAGCGGCGTCGGTCTATGCCACTCCCAACGACGTGGCGAAGTCGCTGGCCGAGGCCACTTCTTCCAGCCGCTTCACGGTGCCAAACTACTGGGCCGATCCCAAGACCGGCATCGGCTACCAGGTGCAGGTGGAAGTGCCGCGCCCCGTCGTCCGCTCGCCGAAGGGCATCAAGCCCGTGGGTTCGATCACCGATCTTGAGATGGTTCCCGTTAAACACAACGCCGCGGGCCAGGTCCTCGTTCGCGACGTGGCCAGCATTTCCCACGGCACGATGCCCGGCGAGATCGACCGCTACAACATGAAGCGTCAGATAAGCATGACGGCCAACATCGCCGACAGCGACATAGGCTCGATGTCGCGGCAGGTGGACGAGGCCTTGCGACGGGCGGGAGAGCCGCCGCGAGGCGTGAAGGTTGCGGTCCGAGGGCAGATCCCGCCGATGCGCGACATGCTCGACGGCCTGGGTCTTGGCTTGCTCGTGGCGATCCTCGTGATCTTCCTCCTGCTGGCGGCCAACTTTCAATCGCTGCGGCTAGCGCTGGTGACGGTTTCCACAGCTCCCGCGGTGATCGCGGGCGTGGTCTTGGTGCTCTACTTGACCCGCACGACGCTCAACATCCAATCGCTGATCGGCGCGATCATGGCGGTCGGCGTGGCGATGGCCAACGCCATCCTGCTGGTCACGTTCGCCGAGGGCCGCCGCCGGGCGCCGGCGGGGACCGCGATCCTTGCAGCCGTCGAAGGGGCAGCACGCCGGCTCCGCCCCATTCTGATGACGACCTGCGCGATGATGGCCGGCATGCTGCCGATGGCCTTAGCCCTGGGCGAGTCGGGCCAGCAAAACGCGCCCCTGGGCCGGGCCGTGATTGGCGGCCTGGCCGCTGCCACGTTTGCCACGCTCTTTGTACTTCCCTCGGTCTTTGCCTTGGTGCAATCGCGAGCAACCACCGAGACGGCATCGCTAGATCCCGACAACCCCGAAAGCCCCTACTACGAGCCCGCTTCCATCCAAGGAGACGCTTGAAATGAATCGACTTGAGTCTGCATGGAGTTTCACTGCGGTCGCCGCGGCTTTGGTTAGCTTGGCGGGCTGTCATTCCTCCAACTCGATCGCGGAAGCGAGACCGGCCGGATCGGCGGCTACGTCCGCCGCGGCGACACGTGTCAATGCCGCGGCGCCCGTGCGGAAGACGCTTCGGCGGGAATGCGTCCAGCCGGGCCAAATCGAGCCGTTCGAGTTCACGCCGCTATATGCCAAGTTCCCCAGCTATGTCAAGAAGCTCTGTGTGGACATGGGCGACCGGGTAGAGGCCAACCAGCTCCTCGTAGAACTGTTCCTTCCCGAGATCGGCGACGAAGTCCGCCAGAAAGAGGCGGCGTTGACCCAGGCCCAGGCGGAGATCGATCTGGCGGCGGCGGAGGTCGTTGCCGCGGAGGCCGCCGTAGCGACCGCCAAGTCCAACGTCAGCGCGGCCGAGGCGGGCACCACCCGCGCTGATGCCGACGTCACACGATGGCAGTCGCAATACGCGCGGATCAGCCAGCTTGCGGCCGGCGGTTCGGTCGATCGCAAGCTGGAGGACGAAACTCGCAACTCGCTCAAGGCCGCGGAGGCGGCGCAGGGCGAAGCCCGCGCTAAGCTGGAAGCGGGGAAGGCTTCGCTCCTCCAGACGCAGGCGGAATTGGCCAAGGCGAAGGCCAACCAGGCGGTGGCGCGCGCCGCCATGCGCAAACGCCGACGCCGACCTCTCCCGCGTGAAATCGCTGCTGGAATATACTAAAATTCGCGCCCCTTATGCCGGAGTAGTGACCGAGCGGAACGTCAACCGCGGCGATTTCGTCCACCCCGCCGGAAGCTCAGCTTCCAAGCCCATGCTCAGCGTCGCCCGCGCCGATACGGTCCGCATCTTTGTCGATGTGCCGGAAATGGATTCTCCCTTGGTCGAGGCGGGTCGCGCCGGGTACGTCAGCGTGCAGGCCCTCGCCGACCGCGTCGTGGAAGGGAAGGTGACGCGAACCAGTTGGGTCCTGGGAACGAATCGCACCTTGACTGCGGAACTCGACCTTCCCAATCCGCGGGGACTCCTGCGACCAGGCATGTATGCCACGGCGCATATCGTGCTCGAAGAGCGACCCAACGTGGACGTCTTGCCACTTTCCGCCGTTGTCCGCGAAGGAAAGCTGGCATTTTGTTGGGTGGTCAAGGACGGAACTGCCAGACGAACGCCAATCCTCACGGGATTGCAGGTGGGCAGCGACGTGGAAGTAACTTCCGGCCTGAAGGCGGATGACATAGTCGTTCAACCGCAAGTCGCCACTCTCCAGGATGGGCAGCCGGTCGAGGTGGTGAAATAGTCCGGCGGCGAAATAGTACCGCGGCGAAAAAGACCCTTGCTTAGGCCGGAACAAGATAGCTTGATTCGGCCTGCGCTGGTGATGTATTTTCCTGCCGCGGAGCTCTGCGGCGAGAACGCTCCGGCACCAATCGCTTTTGAGGGTGCGATCGTAATGCCTGGCGAATCTATTCTGACCGTAGCGATTCTGCTGAAGTCTCCGCCGGTCAAGCTGCAACGATTGTGCCGACGAACCGGAACCGCGTAACGATTGCATGGCTTTTTCCCGATGTGAGAACAAGTCCGTGGCGACGACTTTTGCGGTCCATGCTGGTCCTTCGCACCCGGCGCGTGCGGGCCCCCCGGCAGACCCGTCAGTCCACTGGCGCGGGCAGGCGGTCCATGAACATGAAATCAGCGGCAACGCCAAGAGGCAGCACTTCCGCTCGAAGGACCGTATCCCTTGCGCTGCTGGCGGCCCTGTGCACCGGACTGGGAAGTTCCTTGGCGCGCGCTCAGGCCCCTGATCCCCACAGCCGCGCAGCAATACCGGGCCCAGGCATGCCGCCTATCGGTCCCGCATTCGGCGCCGGCCGCGAAGCGGCCGCTGCTCCGCTGCCGTTGATACTTCCCCCACCGCAAGTACCCAACGTTTTCCAGGCGAACCAGGAGGTCATCAGCTTCCCCAGGGTCCTGGCGCTGGTTTCCGGGCAGAATCCCCAGGTGGCTTTCGCCAATGAGCAGATTCGCGGTGCCTTCGCGCAGTTGAGGGGAGCAAGGGTCTTGTGGCTTCCCTCTATTCAAGCCGGAATCAATTATCAGAATCACACCGGCCCGTTCCAGAATAGCGACGGCTCGATCACCGTGGCGAACCGCTCCGCGCTAGAGGCCGGGCTGGGCATGGATGCGGTGGGCGGCGGCGCCCCAGCGATTCCCGGCCTGTCCGCCAAGTTCTCCGTCGCCGATGCGGTTTACCAGCCTCGCGTCGCGGGGCAGCAGGTGGCGGCGATACAACATGCCGCCGCGGCCACCAGCCACGATGTCCTCCTGAGTGCGGCGCTGGCCTATCTCGATCTCTTGCGGGCATTTCAGCAACAAGCGATCGCCCAGGAGACGCTCAATAATGCCAAGAAACTTGGCGATATGACGGCCGACTTCGCCCACGCCGGCCAAGGCAACCAGGCCGACGCCGATCGGGCGCAGACCGAGGTCGCGCTGCGGAAAAATGCCTTGGCCCAGGCTGCCGCGCAGGTCCGTGTGGCTTCAGCCGCGCTGGTGGAGTTGCTTAACTTGCCGCCCGATTGCACACTGGTGCCGGAAGAGCCCATTATCGTGCCGATCGAGCTGATCTCGCAGGAGGCTGGCATGGCGCAGCTCGTCAATGACGGCCTGTCGCGCCGTCCCGAAATTGCTGAGAGCCGCCACCTTGTTTGCGCCGCGGAAGAGCAGCTCAATCGCGAGCGCTACGCCCCGCTCTTGCCAAACGTACTCGTTGACGTGAGCCAGGGCGGATTCGGCGGCGGCCCGGGCTCGACCATCGGCGACCTGCAAAACCGATATGATCTCGATGCCACCGCCTATTGGCAGTTGCGCAATTTCGGCCTGGGCGACATTGCCGCCCGCGAGTCGGCCCGTTCGCGGATAGAACAGGCACGATGGATCCAGGTTCGCGTCACGAACATGGTCTCGCGAGAGATCGTCGAGGCACACGCCCAGTGTCAATCTCTTCGCGGCCAGATCGCGGTGGCGGAAACTGGCATTCGCGTGGCAGGTGATTCCTACCTGCGAAACCTGGAGCGAATCCACGGCGGCCAGGGATTGCCGCTGGAAGTCCTCCAGTCGATCCAGGCCCTGGACCAAAGCCGGCGCGAGTACCTGCGGGCCGTCAGCGCTTACAACGAGTGGCAGTTCCGGCTCTATCGCGCTATTGGTTGCCCGATTCCGGGCGACCTGCGCCCTGCACGATAGGCCAAAGCCGGCGCGCTTTGCGAAGAATCCTGGCGGAACCTTCGCATTGAAACGACTCTCCACTTGTGAGAGTTCGCTCCGATGCCCTCATCCATGGTATGCCTCGGGCAGTTCCATGTGGTAGTGATAAGCTTCCCTATTGTCCCGTTCATTAGTGCGGCGGTCGCCGAGTCGTGTCGCTCTGGAGAGGCAAGCTCGCTTCCGCGCCGGCCGTTCGTTTCTGCCTGCTTCTGCACGCGGCCGGCGCGGTCGTAGCGAGTTCATCAAGCTGGTGCACTTGCGATCGAGGTGCGGTGCAAGGCACCCGTCGGCCGCCTGAAGGCTGATCCAGGGACGGGCCGCACGAGGCCTCCTCAGCGACGGTGAAACTCTCTGGCGGGCGTTTCACCCTAAGGCGGCTTCTACTTTCTGGCCGCAAGCGTCGCATGTTTACAAGGACCTTCGCTGGCCAAGGATTTACGACTTGTTCCAAATCCCCAATTCATAGGCGGTTCGCGGGCTCAATCGCTGATGGCGACACGCATTGGGAGCAGCGGTTCGTCACCGCAATCGATGCCATCTACGCAACTATTTATAGTCGTAGTAACGGCTAACTTCTCTACGCTTCGGCAAAAGTGCGCTTAGAGGACCTTTCCCACGGGTCTCGACCATGCGTTCTTCGTCGCGAACTTCCGGCAGACGTTTCAAGACGAACCAACCCAAAACCAGACAGACCGGCGGAACGGACCAGGCGGCGTAATCGCGGGCGTCGAGACGTTGAATCCAAGCGTAAATATGATCGATAGTACTCGAGTCGCGAGCGTTCACCGCCGAGGAGAACGGCGACTGTCCCGCGATGGCTGGTTGAACTTCGGAATCGCCGCTCAGAGTCGAATCGACGGCGGCCGCCGTGTTGTCGCCTAAACCGGGCTTGCCGGGCTGGCCCCCGGACATCTTTCTCAGGCTCAGAATCGGCCGTTTCAAGGGCGGCCGCGTAGATTTCCCCCCGGTCGTCCATTGCGAAACGGACTCCGCCGCGAACGGCCGGGTTAGGGTTGCCGCAAATTGCGTCGCGACCACTGGGACGTCTGCGAGATCCTGAGTCGCTGCTGTATCATTAGGGTGATCAAGCCGAGCGACCATGGCCGGCACCACGCGGTTCTCTTGCGGCGGCTGTCCAATTCGAGGACTTGCGCTCGGCCCCCCGCTGTCAATCGCGGTTTCCTGAGAAAGAACCGCCGCCGTCTGTTCGCCTGCTGAATCGGGCAAATCGCCGGGAGCCTGAGACGCATAGTTCACCATAGAGGCGGCAGCCAGGTTCGGCTCGTACGGCAGCCAGTAGAACGTGAGTTGCGGCAGCGCCGAGGCCGTGGGTGAATCCAGCGGCTCCTGGATGGTACCTCGCAATTGCGGGCCTAGCCGGTCGCTCGTCGTTAAGGCGCTGAGCGTGAAAGCCACCGGCGTATCGACACCTGCGGTTGCCCGCGTGAAGGTCACGGTATATTGTCCCTCGTCGAGGAAAATATCGCCGACCTGCTGCGCACCGTTCGCTACGGACATCGAATAGACGGTCTGTCCGTCCTGGTTTTCAATCTCCATGCGGACGCCGGCTGGAGTCGGCACACTCCAGTCGGTAGCGGCCAGGACGAAGTTGAATTCCTGGCTCTGGTTCACTTGCAGTGTCCTCGCTGCCGAGTACTGTCCCTGGCTGAGCGAATCGCTGACGTAGGTCTCCAGGTCGTCGCCATTCAAGGCGTAATCAACTCTCAACTCGAACGTCGCCCCGTCTGCCGGCGGATCAAAAGCGACAACCTTCACGAAGTAATCCTGCGCGGAACCGATCGGCATCGCTTGCAGCTCGAGATAGCCTGTCGATTCATCGAGAGTTTTCGTTGCCACAACGTTTCCCTGGCTGTCGCTGATGGCAACGGTGAACTTCACGTTCGGGTTATCCGAATAATTGAGGACCACCGTCATGATGTTGGTCAGGCCAGGTCCGATGTCGGCCGATTGCACCTCGTAAGTCTGCGTTGGCCAAGGGGGGCTGACTGTGTCCACCAATTCATAATAGGTATGCTCGACATAACCTGGCGTCGTGGCGAGGATGTCAATGCCGTTCTGCTCGCTGTAGCTGTTCCCGGAGTAGCCCGACGTCGTGGCAAGGAACGGACTGCCGTTGGTCGGGGGAGACGGGGTCGTTCCCACCGGGTTCGCGTTGACCGGCGGCACGTGCTCCCATCCGTGAGACGCCACTTGCAATTCGTAGCCGCCAATGCCGAACACGTTGCTTTGGCCACTGGAAACCTGCACGTAGTAGGTAGCGCCGCCCTTGACCTGATCGAGCGAGATCGACAGGTTGTTGTTCAGAGGGTCGGTCGTAACGGCCGTGGAAAGGACCGCGCCCGACGCATCCAGAAGGGTCACTCGCGGCGTAAGCAAGCTGTATCCTGCGACATCAATGCTCACGGCGAGCGATTGCGATCCTTGCGGGGCAACCAGGCGGTAGGTGTCCACGTCGGTGAGCGAACCAATGTCGCCGACGACGGTGGCGGACGTCGCTTTGTCGCCCCAGAGACCAAACTGCAAGGGGGTAGCCGCGGCGAGCGTGCCGTCGAATGGATCGGCCGTGCGAGGGCCATAAAGGGCCTTCAGGTCGGCTATATCGGTGGCGCTGAGACTTGTGTCCGCATGGTAGGTCTCGTACATGACGGAGTTCGGATCGAGGTTATCCGGGAAGCCGTACACATGTCCTGCCTCGTGCAGCGCAACGGAGAAGAGATCGTAGGTCGAGTTCGCGCCGTTGGCGGTAAAAACATCCGAGCTATTCAGAAAGACATCACCGACCAACGTGCTCGCTACAAACGGATTGTAGGGATTGGAGACAGCCAGAACATCGGCGCCCATCGGGAAGGCGCCGATGCGAACATCGCCGAAGCGCGGATCGCTCTGTTTTAAACCCGGGACGCCGAAAGGCTCGCCGCCGTCGGCGACAAGGCCAATGTTGATATTGGAATTCACGGCCCACGTCTGAAACGCCTCGAGGATATCCTCTTCCCACTCGTGCGTGGGCATTTGGGCGTCGAGTGTGGCGAACAAGTCGCTGGCGTAATTGCCCGCCATGGTGCCGTCGGGGGCAAAACTCAGTGTGAGATGGCTGATTTCCGGCCAGGGAACGCCGAATTGCGTGAGGACGCATCGTTTCTCCAGGCGTTCCAGCGTGAGATGTTTAGTTCTGGCGGCCCTGGTCATGCCATTGTTCCATCGGGAATAAACTGGCGCGGTCCTGGAAAGGTGCTAACCGGCGCCGGTACGTCGCGCGGTATCGGAAAGCTGATCGCTCGCGGCCGGATGCAGCGTTTGCAAAGCCCGTATCAACTGCTGAAATTGGGGATGCTGGCGGATGGGGTCGAGATCCTTGTCCTTCGCGATCAAGTCTTCGCCATAGCCGCTTCGCAGCGCGGACGCCAATAGCGCGATCGCCCGATCGAGATCGGCCGGCTGCTGCTGCCAGAGCAAGGCATAAATCCCGGCGACCTGATAGGCAGTCGCGGCCGAGTGGTCCAACGCCAATGCGGCCTGGGCATCATGCCGCGCAAGAGCACGACGGTCGAGTCGGGCCAGCAGCACGCCTCGCGCGGCCAGGAGCGAGCCGTTCTCCGGATAAGCTGCCACCGCTTGGTCTAGCGCGGACAGCGTCCGCGGTCCTCCCTAGTCGCTCGGCTAGGAGGTTCGCCTTGCTCTCCATCGCTGGGAGACAAAAGGCATTGCAATTCAAGGCCCGATCGAGATCTTCCACCGCCCCAGCCGGATCATTCTTGCAACGGGCGATCGCGCGAGAGACCCAGGCTGCATCGTCGCTCGGCTGGCAACGCATGCCGGCGACTCGTGCCCGTTCGGCTCCCTCCATGTCACCCGCCTTTTCTCGAGCCTCTGCCAGCAGCAAATGCGTGCGGACGTCGTCGTGGCCCTGGCGAATAAGATCTTCAAAATCCACGACCGCCTCGGAGCAGCGATTTGTACCGAGCCGCGCCAGGGCTCGATTGAAGCGGGCCTCGACACAGTCCGGCCGCAAGCGCAGGGCCTCGTTGAAATCGGCGGTCGCCAGTGCATAGTCCTTCTGCTTCAAGTAGATCAGTCCACGACTGAAGTACCAGCCGTGAAAATCAGGCTTTAAGGCGATGCATGCCGTGTAACAGGCCGCGGCTTGGGCCGGCTGCGAGAGTCGATCGTAGCAATAGCCCAGACCGTACCAGGCCCAAACATGCTGCGGATCCTGTGAGGAAGCTCTCCGCCACAACGGCAACGCCGAGCTGAACCGGCGCTGCGACGTCAGAATACAAGCCGCCATGCCAAAGTCGCGGGTCGACTGCGCCGGCCGAGCTGCCGCCTTCTCACGATCAATCCGGGCCTCGTCGGCGTTGCCTTGACGTTCCGCCAGAAGGGCCCGCTGCTGCCAAACAGCTCCGGGGATATCGCCGGACGCGTAACACGCTTCGGCGCGGCGGTTCAGATCGACGGCCCGCCCGAGATGTTCGTCGCGCGTCGAGGGCGGCTCGATCGCGTCGGCCGCGAGGCCCTCCATCGCGGCCACGAGAAACAGCAACTCGCCAACATCCGCTCGGGTCTTGACTTGCTGCTCGGGCAACAAATTCGTGAATAAGGGGAGACCTTGCCAGTCAGGGTGCTCGATCACGCCAAAGCGACGGAGAGCTTTTTGGCATGCTTCGCGGCTCGCTTCCGCGCAGGATTGTCCCGCGACGGGAGCGTCGAGAACCTGGGCTCGGGCCGCCTGCAAGTCATTTTGGAATTGGACGAGGTTTTCTGCGGCTTCGAAACGCGCCAAACGCGCACCGCGGTAGGCAAGCCCGCCCGCCAGCAGCGCGACGAACACGCTGGCCACCGCCGCGATGCTGGAGGCCGAAGTGAGTCGCGGATGGCGACGCACCCACTTGTGAGCCCGCTCGCGCCATGAGGGTTCAGGGGCATAGCGAAGCGGTTGGTGCTTCAACTGCCGTTCCATGTCATCGCGCAGCTCGTCGGCCGAAGCGTAACGGCACTGGGGATCGGCTGCAAGGCACTTTTTTACGATTGCCTCGACTGCCGGCGAAACGGCCTTGTTCCAAGGTCTCAGGCCCGGCGCCGAATTCTGGCGATCGGCCAGCATCCGCGACAACACCTCCGGCTCCGGCCCCCGGTAAGCCGAGAAAGGAAGGCGACCGGTCAGTAACTCGTAAAGAATCACTCCCAGCGAATAGACATCGCTGCGCACGTCGCCGGCCCGCGCGCCGCATTGATAGGCCAGCAGGTTTTCGGGCGCCATGTAAGGCAGGGTTCCGCCGATGAACTCGGCCCGGGGGAGAAAAGGGGACGGTCCCCATTCGTGCAAAGCACCCTTCGGGCCGTTCCGGCAAATGGGGACCGTCCCCTTTTCTCCCACCGGCCGCACGTCTTCTGACAAATTGAAGTCCAAAAGCATGGGCTGGCCGTCGTCGGCCAGGAGTACATTGGCCGGCTTCAAGTCGCGATGCAGGATGCCGCGCTCATGGGCATGATGAAGCCCTGCCGCCAGGCGGCTGCCGATCCACAGTACCGCCTCGACATAGGTCATGCCGGAAAGAGCTTTCAAACACATGGCGGCAGCAGGGGGGAAAATCGCCAAGGTATCGTTTGCCGCGTGAATCGACTTCTCGCGACTGGGCGACCACGAGTTGAGGGTATCCGCGGGTACCGCGGCTGCTATTGGCGTCTCTGCCACCGGCTGCACATCGCGGTTCTTCCGGCACGTGCCGGCATTCCGCAAGCAGAGCGTCTCGACGAGGGCCTGTCCCGAGGCCGGCAGGCAATGCCGGCCACGCAAGTCCCGGATGAGCTCGGCGAGCGTGGTCGAGCCAAAAAACGGCATGCAGATCACCTGAAAAGGGCCGTGCCGATGGACCGAATAGATCGGAACGATATTCGTGTGCTGGAGCCGCGCGAGGATCCCCGATTCTTCAAGCCGAGTCTGCGAGACTTTCAGCGCCACGAACCGATCGGCCAGGTTGCCTTGCCGGGCCAGGAAGACCGTGGCGAACGTCCCGCGGCCCAACACGTCAACCAGTTCAAAGCCAAGCAGCGTCTCGCCCGTCTTGGGCACGGTCAGTACCTGCGAACGACCATTGGCTGCGGCAGACGAACGGGAGGAGAAGATCGATGGTCGGTGTGACGACCCCAGATCGTTCCCTCGGCCAAAATCAAGGTCAATTGAGCCGCCAGGCTGCGGCAGAACCGCCCACGATCGCGTGTCCACGCCATAATTCCGCTGGTACTCCTCAGCCGAAACGTCTTCGCCCGCTTGGTGCCGCAAGCGGAATTCCTCAAAGCAAATGGCCTGGACATTGTGCAA
This sequence comes from uncultured Planctomycetia bacterium, assembly GCA_963709175.1. GTDB lineage: Bacteria > Planctomycetota > Planctomycetia > Pirellulales > Thermoguttaceae > JANXQG01. The sequence goes on along the minus strand of CAVPVK010000011.1, from coordinate 595,248 downwards.
ATCCTCGAAAAGCTCGGGGAACTTCCGCCGATAATAATCGACCCGCCGGCACTGACCGCGTGTCCACATATATTCCAAATCGACGCGCACGAGTTCGCGCAAGACCGCCAGATAAACCGGGTCGTTGCGGTCGGGCAAGAATTTCGCCAGATCGGCGCCGCCATCTTCGTGCTGTGTTGCTTCGAAGGCAGCGATGAGACGTTCCAAGTCCTGCTCAGCGTGAAAATCCACGAGCTTTCGCATGTCACGCCTCGTCGACAAAATGCGCTAGTTTCTTTCGCACTCCCTGCAGCATCCTTTCCACGGAACGCTTCGATCGCTTGATCCGCTCGGCGATCTCTTCCACCCGGTACCCTTCGATTCGCAATTCGACCATCGTACGGTGTTCAGGCGGCAAGCCGTCCAATGCCTCCTTGATGGAAAGTTGCAAGGCTTGCATGGCTGCGTCGTCGCCCTGCGCGGCGTCCGGCCATGTTTCCAGCAAGGCCCCGTCGACCTTCATGCGAATGTCGCGTTTCGCAGCGCGAAAGTAGGCCCCTTTGGCTCGGATCTTATTCAGCGCGATCACGAGAAACAGCCTCCACAACTCCTCGCCCACCGGCACGTCGTAAAAACCGCTCTTCGCTCCCCGGAAGAAACTGCCGAACACTGACTGCACCATTTCGTCGGCATCGACGCAACGTGCCAGGTCCGGTGAGGACTGAGCCCTCGCCAAGGCTCGCAGGCGGTGAGCATAGCGAAGGTAGATCTGCGTGGCAGCATCCTCGCTGCCGAGCCGCAAGCGCCGCATAAGCGAGTGGTCCGAGATCTGACCCCCTGCTGGCACGTCCTCCGGATAGTCCGGCATGGCACGTCTTTCAAATAGGAAAAGATTATCAACTTGTTGAATGCGTTCGCAACAGAGCCCGGAACCTCGCTCAAATTCCACGCACGGTCGTCGCCAGCGAGGACTGATCGCTTGACGGTGTGTTCGCATGGACTGGGAATTATGACAACATAATCATACGAAAATACGCTGTTGGGGCAAGCAGCTTTGGGTAAGGAACCGACACGGGAAAAAAACAAGGTCATTTCAGGTCATCGCCTGGCGGACTTTCCCTTCCGTGCGACTTCTCCCAATAGACGCATGACTTGTGGTCTCACCAGGATTGTAAAACCACCGAACCGGTGGCCGGCAGGGGCAGGAGCAGGGAGGAGGCACTTCTCTGGGCCTCGCCAATACCCGATTCGGGTGGGTAGCGCCGGGCGGACACCGGCCGCGTCGCTTTGGCTCCGGGGGGCCGCGCCGGCGAGAACGCTCGGAATTGAATGGGCTACCACCGGCAGCCTCCAATTGATGACGTAAGTGAGCCCTACCTTGTACGTTTCGGGAGATGATCTGTGAAAATCCAATTGCTTCTGAGTGTTTTGCGACGAGCGATCGGCGTGGCGTTGTGCGCGTGCCTGACGGCGCCAGTTTGCGCCAGAGCAGACGTGATTTTGCCGAATCTTCCGCCGGGTTCTGAGTACGAGTTGATATTCGCGACTTCTGGAGAAGTTACTGGGGGCAGCAGCAACATCGGCGCCTACAACGCCTTTGCCGCCAGCCAAGCGGCGCCGCTCGCGGCACTTTTGCCCGCAGGTGTGACGTGGAAAGCGGTTGTTTCCACGAGCACCAGCAGTGCTGCGGCCAACGCACCATCGTCTGCGGGCATTCCCATTTACAACACGCAGGGCATCGAGGTTTCGATAGGAGACCTGTATTCGGGGACGCTCCTGAACCCGATCGACTACACGCAAACCGGGGGCACTCCGCCGACGACTGAAATCTGGACCGGTTCCAGCACCAGCGGCGCCGCGCTTAATCCGCTCGGCAGCGTTTCGGACCCAGAGTTCGGGCTGTACAGTTCGTCGGGGGCGAGTTGGATTGCGAGTGCCGACAATCTCCCCGCGGCTATTCCTTGGCCAATCTATGCGATCTCATCGCCGGTGACCGTAGCTCCCGAACCGGGCACGCTGAGTATGATTGTCGTGGCATTGGTCTGCAGCGGCGCGGCCTTGCTGCGCGGCCGCCGCCGCTTGCACGGTTTCCAGAAAAGCCGCCTGCAACTGTTTGGGATCAATCGACATGATTACCTCCGGACCAAGGGTTCACCCTATCATGCGTAATCGGCGCGGCGAGCTGCCCTGCTCGATCGCAAAAAGAATCTCGGTGACATCGCTCATAGACTCGGCGATAAGGAAAAGGCTGGTGCCCATAATCTTACCAGGCGACGGATATCGAGGTGCCCCCCTGTTGCCGAGGACTGTCCGAATTGTCGCCAGACAGTGTCCCAGCAGTGGTCGGTTTTCTGATGATCAGCGGGCCATTCGACGCCGTGCCTGCGTTCCTCTGCAAACTCAGTCGGAGATCGCGATGATAGAAATCAATGTGCCGTCCGCGAAAATCGGGCACACAAACGCGATCTCGGCCATAGGTATACTTTGTTATCGGTGGGGTTAGCTGGCTTTGCGCGGAACGAGTCCTTTGCTTCGGAGTTGGCTAAAGTCAAGAGGTGGGGGGTAGTGTCGAGAGGTGCCGCGGTCGGTTAGGCTTCGGCTTATCGAGCAGGGCTCGTACCCGCTAGAGACAACACACTTTTTCACGGCACACTGACCGAAGGCAAGCTGGGCTGACGTCGTTCCGAGAAATGGGCCCTTACGCACGACTCCGAGGAATTGTATGTCTCGATGAGACGCATCGAAGCAGTGCGAAATCGGCGCAGCATGGCGCGGAACGTCGAGGAGATGATGACGCGAACGGTTCTCTAGGTGTTGGGCACGGTTGGTCATCTCAAGAACTTCCAGCAGGGCCGTTCTTCGCCTCTCGGGTGGCCAGCGGCGGTTGCAATTGGTTTCCAGCGGGCAATGCATCGCCGCCTTCCAGCGTTATAAGGCAGACGTAGTTCACCGCCGCACCAGCCCAGGTACGGGCAGAGGGGTGGGTTACGATCTTACTGAGGCTGACAGGAAACCAGGCGAGGAGCTGGCCGCTGTCGGCTCGCTCAACGACGGACTCCAGCCCGCGCACCAATGCCCGTAGCGGAAATGCCCGCGAGCCAGCAGCCGTCGCATGCACATCGACGGAGCCTCGAATCACTTCCAGACAATGGCCGTTACGTGCGTCCCACACCCGCACAGTCTTGTCCCAACCCCCGCCACTGACGATTCGATTTCCGTCAGGGGAAAAGGCCACACTATTCACCCATTCTCCATGCCCGCGCAAGACGGTCAGTTCTGCGCCGCTGCGGGTGTCCCAAACCCGGAGGGTACAGCCGTCCTTGTCGGAGCTTCCGGAACCGCTGACGATTCGATCCCCATCGGGAGAAAAGGCCACGATCGTCACCCAGGCTTCGTGCCCGCGCAAGACGGCCAGTTCCTCACCGGTATGGGCGTTCCACACTCGCGCGGTATCGTCCAAAGACCCACTGACGATTCGATCCCCGTCAGGGGAAAAGGCCACGCTCACCACTAGGTCTTCGTGCCCACGCAAGACGGCTAGTTCCGCGCCGCTGCGTGCGTCCCACACCCGCACGGAATAGTCAGCCGACCCACTGGCGATCCGATTCCCGTCCGGGGAAAAAGCGACGCTCATCACCGGGCCTTCGTGCCCGCGCAAGACGGCCAGCTCCGCGCCGCTGCCGGCATCCCAAATCCATACGGTATTGTCCCAAGATCCGCTCGCGATCCAATCCCCGCCCGGGGAAAAAGCCATGCTATCCACTGAGGTTTTGTGCCCGCGCACGACGGCCAGCTCCGCGCCGGTACGGGCGTCCCACACCCGCACGGTGTTGTCACCTCGGCCTCCCCCACTAACGATCCGGTCACCGCCTGGGGAAAACGCCACGCCACTCACCTCGTCTTCGTGCCCACGCAAGACGGCCAGTTCCGTGCTATTGCGGGCGTCCCACACCCGTATTGTCCTGTCCCAACCCCCAGCGCTGACGATCCAATTCCCGTCCGGGGAAAAGGCTACGCTATGCACAAGGCTTTCATGCCCGCGCAAGACGGCCAGGTTCGCGCCGCTACGAGCGTCCCAGACACGTACTGTCTCGTCCTGCGACCCGCTGACAATGCGGTCCCCGCCGGGGGAGAAGGCCACGCAATGCACAATGCCTCCGTGCCCGTACAAGACGGCCAGTTCCGCACCGTTGCCTGCGTCCCAAACGCGCACGGTATTGTCATCCGACCCGCTGACGAGCTCATCCTCACCAGGGGAAAAGGCGACGCTCATCACCGGGCCTTCATGACCGCGCAAGACGGTGAGTTCAGCGCCGCTGCGGGCGTCCCATATCCGCACAGTCTCGTCCTGCGACCCGCTGACAATCCGGTCCCCGCCATGGGAGAAGGCCACGCTATTCACATCCTTTTCGTGCCCGCGCAAGACGGCCAGTTCCGCACCGCTATGGGCGTCCCACACCCGCACGGTATCATCCCAGGATCCACTGACGATTCGGTCCCCGTTAGGGGAAAAGGCGACGCCACTTACCTCCCCTTCGTGCCCGCGCAAGACGGCCAGTTCCGCACCGCTATGAGCGTCCCACACCCGCACGGTATCATCCCAGGATCCACTGACGATTCGGTCCCCGTTAGGGGAAAAGGCCACGCTATGCACAAGGCCTTCGTGCCCGCGCAGGACGGCCAGCTCCGCGCCGCTGCGGGCGTCCCACACGCGCAGAGTCTCGTCCTGCGATCCGCTGACGATCCGATCCCCGCCGGCGGAAAACGCCACGCTTGTCACCTTACGTTCATGCCCTCGCAAGACGGCCAGTTGTGCCGTGCCGAGATGCACCGATGGTGGACGGTGCGACCGAAGCCAAGGAAAGCCAGGGTCGGCTTGCTGTTTCAGGTCGTGCCATTGCTCCAGCACTTGGCAGAGCTTCCGGTCCGCGCGTTGCAACCAGGGAGCGTTCTTCTCGCTCCAGCCCCCCTCGGACTCGATGTAGTGCTTAGCCGCGTCGGCGCAGTCATACCACCAGCAACTGTTCCAGAGGCATTGGAACAGGCATTGCGGATAGTCCTGCGCGTGCCGAGCGATGAAGTGAATATCGCGACGCAGGGCCTCTTCCAGCAACCGTAGGATGCGCCGTTGCGGGCGATCCTCGGACAAGGCGTCGATGGCCATCGTGAAGTCTGCAGCCAAGTCGAAAACTTTTCCAGCTTTCACCTTGGCCTCAAGGTAGAAGATGTCGCACAGGAGTCGCTCTACGTCGTCCCATCGACCGGCAGCCGCTAGATGCGTGGGCAAGTGGGCCAAGGCATACGGCGACATTGCGCGTTCATCGGGCTTTCCCGCCTGGTCGCCGTGCCCCAATAAGTGCGACCTTGCACCCACCCCGTTCTGATAGTCCTGCCAAAACGCATCGGCCAGTCGTTGGTGTCCACGCTTCGGGTTGGCGGAGTGGGGTTCGTCGCGCCGCTCGGGGTCGGTCAGCCAGTCAACCAGCGACTTGTGATAGGTCGCGTACCGTGAGACGCCATCCCCGCCGGACCGCGCAGGCACGTAGGCCGACAACTGCTTTAGCGCGGCTAGCAGTTCCTTCTCGGCATCCATCCCGGCCGCGCGGGCAAGTTCGTCCTTGGCTAGTGGCTCGCGGGCAGCCACGATCACGTCCAGCACACGACGGCAGGCGGCAAATCGCTCCGCATCTGGGAACTGGGCATCGAACCGCTGCATGTACAGGCCTTCCAGACCCGGCGGCAGGGAGTCCAATTTGCTTATGGCGTGCAGGCCCCGCTCGATGCCGTCAAGGGTTTGCTCCACGTACAGAAAGTTCCCTTGGCTTTTTTCGCAGAGCATGCGAACCACTTCGGCCCCGTTCAGCCGGCTCTCGGCGAGCTTTTTCGCCAAGTCAGGGCTGTTTAGACGCGTGACAATGAAATCCCGCACGTCGGCCAGATTCTCCGCCGATTGGGCATCCAGTTCTTTCGCGCTGAGACCCTTGAGTCGGGCCAACACCGCCGCCTGCTTGCGCGTGGTGGCGACAATCCGCAGCCAACTGGGCAATCGCGAGAGTCGCGTTGCAAGAAGATCAACCATGTTCCCCGGCCCCTTCGCCAGCATCGCCTCGTCCAAGGCATCGATCAGTAAGTACAGCGGGCCGTTCGGAGGCGTGGATATCTTTTGCAGCGGCCCCAACAGTCCCTCCTCAAGGGCGCTCGCTGGATCCTCCTTGCACCGTGTTTCGCTCAATGCCTCGCGTACTGCCGGATCCTGGCACTGCACGGCGTACTCGTCGAACTTTCCTGCAAACATGGCCGCCAGGCTACGGACAAATCGCCACGGCTCCAAGGTCGCGAGCGTATCCGCCTGGCAAAAGTGATAGGCCACGACGCGCTGCTCGGGGTTCAGATGCAGGAACTGGGCCAAGATGGCCGACTTTCCCGCGCCCGGGTCGCCGGTAATCAGCAACATCCGTTCGTTACCTAGCAACCGCCAACGCTCGATCGCTTCAAAGAGCCATTCCCGCCCGCAAAATCCCCGCCGCTTCTCCTGTACGAGCGGCGCGAAGTCCCACGCTTTCCAGTTCGGCCCGTGGGGCGGCGTTGGGCCCGTCCGCCGCGAAGGCGGCTTGTCCCGCTCCAAGAACCGTCGTAGGTCCTTGGCAAAATCAATTGCTGCCATATAGCGGTCCTCAACGCGCTTGGCAATCGCCTTCAGGCAAATCCGCTCTAATTTCTTCGGGATGGAATCATCGAGTTGCCTGGGAGGGTAGGCTTCCAAGGTCTTGATCCGTTCGATCAATTCGCTTCTACTCCTCCCGCGGAAGGGCAACGTTGATGTCAGTAGTTGATAAAGGACGACTCCTAGGCTGAAGATATCTGAGCGTCCATCTACCAGGTGTCCTTCTCCATTGGCCTGTTCGGGACTCATGTATGCCGGAGTACCGACTAGCCCGCCTTCCCTGGCAAAATCATTTTCCTTCAGGGCCATCCCGAAGTCAGCAAGGTATGGTTTTCCTTTGCTATCGATGAGGATGTTGGCCGGCTTGATGTCCCGGTGGATCACCAAGTGATTGTGGGAATGATGCAGAGCCTCCGCGAGCGTCGCCACGACTTCTGCCGACTCCCGGTGGGACAGGGGACGGGCAGCCATCCTCGAAGCCAAATTACCCCCTTCGATGTACTTGGAGACCACGTAACACAGTCCATCCTCCGACTGGCCGAAATCGTAAACAGGCACGATCGCCGGATGGTCCAGGCAGGCAACCACCTGGGCTTCTTCGAGATAGAGTTCCATGCTCTCGGGATTGTCGATCAACTCCCGGTGCGGCACCTTTATTGCCACATTCCGCTTCAAGTCGCTATCAAACGCGAGGTAAACCGTCCCGAAAGCCCCTCGCCCCAGCACGCGCTCGATCCGGAATCTGCCAATGCAGTCAGGATGCCCGATGTTCCCCTCCCGTGCCAGTTGGGGCTGATTGAAAGTGGCGTCCTCGCTTGTTGGCCGGGACTCGGGTTCTTCGGGCTGCCAAGGTCGTGTTTCCAGCGAACTTCCAGAAGGTGGATCGGGGTTGCCGCCTCCGGTCTGCCGTTGGCGGTATGACGCTTCGACGGCCAATAACTCTTTCCGCAACTGGGAACGCACGGGTTCGGTCGTATCCCCCAAGTAGTCCTCGATGCTGGGCCAGGGCCTGCCGTTCTGGATCGCCGCGTGAAGGGCCCGTTCATACTGGTCACAGAGCTGGTCGATGCCTACCACCTTTGAGAGCGAGAGCGATTTGTCCGCATGTTCGCCAGTATTTTCCATGAACAACCAGCCTTGCGAGAGGGCAACTGCGCACCATGGCCGAAAGCATTATCTGCACCCTCTTGGTGCCTGACAAGGGCATCAGAAACCGCGAGATACAAGGAGTATCTCCGCGCCCAGCATTCGGAAACCGCCTTTCCGTTTTTGTGCGGTTGAATCTCGGGGTGGGTCTCGAAAGTCAGGCGGGATGTCAAATCACCTGCCGGGCAAGAAAAGCCGAAGGTTTCCTGACTTTTTCCGTCGTTTGAAACAGATAAACAGATGAAACGATCCCGTCTTGGCCTCGGGTTTGTCGCTGGCTACCTCCAAGCCTGATGCCATGCTTACCCTTGACGACTTGCTTCCTTCCGCACCCGCGCCAAGGCGCGGACCCAAAGCATCCGCACGGCCCCCACGCGGCGGCCCATCCGCTGGGCGACTTCCTCATGCGAAAGACCTTCGAGGTTGCGGAGAATGATTACCTCGCGATAATCGTCGGGCAGCCTGCCAAGAACCTCGGCCAGCATGACCTCTTGTTCATGTTTGACCGCTTGCTGACTGGGCGAGGAACCCGACGTCGCCAACATGTCACCCAACCGCTGCGACGACTGGGCCAGCGATTGTTCGAGTGAGACTTCGCGTACCACATCGCGCTGTTGCGTACCGGCATAGCGGCGAAACTCGTGCCCCAGCACGTGGGCCAAAATCTGCCGCAACCAGCCCAGCAATTCGGCCTCCGTGCCCCCGCGAAACTTGGGCAGGTCGCGGCAGGCCTCCAGGAGCGTCTGCTGTACGACGTCCGAGGCGTCGAACTTGCCTCGGTACCGGCCGCCGATCTGGGTCTGCGCCAGAACGTGCAGCCACGCCTGATACCGCGCAAGGATTGCCGCCCGGGCCTCAGCGTCGCCGTCGCGTAACTCCGCAAGCAGTCGCGACAGGTTGGGCGTGGAGTCGTTCATCGAATCTGGGGAATGCGAGAGTCATGCCGGGGCTTTGCGTGTCCTGTTCAATCTAGCACGAATCCAATTCACGCTCCACCAGGCGAGCCGCACCAGCCACCAGACGATCACAATTTGCAGCAGAATCCCCAGGACAATTCGCCAATCGTTCATGGAAACCGCCCACCAGTTGCTCCAGTCGTAATGCTCGTTCGGACCTAGTTCGCGGTTTTCGAGAACGAATCGTATCGTTTCGATGACCAGCGAGGGGACGAACCACAAGCCGAAAAGCCATGCCGCGCGGCGCAGCTTGCCCGGCCACCAGCCGACGATGCCGGCGACCGCCGCGACGACAATCGGAACGACGATCCAAGTGCCGGACCAATCCTCTTGGAAGCTCTGCATGCCGTCCGGCCGATTCCAGGGAAGCGGATGCAGCAGGCGGCGGTCGACGAACTCGGCATCGTAACGCCGCGGAGTCGGTTTGGGCAGCAGGTAACAGCCGTGATCGTCGGTAGCAACCGCACAATAACACGTCTGCGCGCTGCCGGGACCGTGTGCCGAAATCCGCGGCGGACCATTCGGATCGCCGGTTTCCAGAAGGCTGGGAGCAATACCATTCTCGCCATAGGCTACTTCGCAGCGCCAGCGGGCCTTGCCCGTCGGCCCAGCAAGACCGACCATGCCCGCCGCAGGTACGGGAAGCACGGAGATTGGCGGGGGGAGTTTTGCTCCAGGGCCATAGGCCATTGCCTGTGGGTTTTCCACGGCGATGGTTGCGGGATAATCCTTGCCCGCGGGTTGAATACTGTTGATCTTGAAAAACGTAGGCATCGCTTCCGACTCCCATAGGATACCTTTGGCCCCCGGCCGCATCGCCCGCACGGTGCGGCTGTCGCACCATAGCAGTTCGTCCAAGCCATCGCCGAAGAGGTCGTGGATCCAGATCCGCTGGCCGACGCTGGCCGGCCCGCGCTGGCTGCCGTTGTCTGTCTCTTGCAGCAGTTCGCCGCGCATGTTCAGCAACACGATCTGGTTGCCGTACTTCTCAGTCACTGCGGGAGTCGGTGGCCCCTTGTCCTTGCGAGCGCGAAACGATACGTCGAAGGCGCTGACCGCGATCGCCGGCCCGGCTGCCGTGCGGACAACCTGCGGCGAAGCGGTCTGCCAGTCGCCCGTGCTTTCCAACGGGTGAAAGTAGGGGGCCGCGGCGCCGCACCACGACCAAACCGGTTTTCCGCTCTTTCCGTCGAGCGCGAGGACTTCGCTGCGGATGCCGGCAGCGCCATCCGGCGCAAGCCGCTGGTCGGCAGCCCAGCCGGGGACATTCGCTACAAGGCCCTGGTCGGTGACAAAGACCAGCGGATTGCCGTCGCCTTTGGGATCGCAAATGACGGGTGCTGGTATCTCGCCCAATTGCCAAATCGCGAACGTGTGGTTGGTGAAGAAGCCCGGCCGCCGCCACAGCACTTTGCCGTCGCGTCCGCTGACGGCGCACAATTGGAAAATTGGCCACGCGAACTTTGCCGGACGCTGTGCCGCGGATTCCTTGGAACTGTTCTTGGGCTCCTCTTTCATGGTCGGCGGCGACTCTTCAGGCGCGACCGGCAGCCAGAACACGATGTCCTTGACGCCGTCGCCATCCAGATCGGCCATGGCAAAGGGGATGTTCGTGTCGCGAATGTCGAGCGCGCTGAACTCGTCGATCGGTTGCTCCCACGCGGCGCGACCGTCGCGCCCGGAGAGGCGAACGAGCCTGAATTGTTTCAATTCCCGGGTTGAAGCCGGATTGGTCTGTTCGATCGGTACATGCCGCTGCCGCTGATAGAGGACGAGCACGTCCGGCTTCTGGCCTGTCTCGAGGATATGTCCGCCCAGGTGCGGCGGGATTTCATAGTTAAGCGACAGCGAATTATCTTCCGTCACCTGCAAATCGGCGGTCCAGAGCGTCCGGCCGTCGCGGCCCGACACGGCGACGACCTTGGCCGTCTTGGTCGAAAGGTCGAAGAACTTGGCAGGCATCGCAAGCAAGTCGGGCGTGCCGTCGCCGTCGAGATCGGCGTCCGGCAGCGGATTGGACACGACATGCGCGCCAATCAACGAGTCATTCTTCCAAAGAACCGATCCGTCGCGGCCAGAAATAGCTGACCCGTCGCCGGACGAGAACAAATCGCCATATCCGTCGCCGTTGTAATCCAGTCCGCGGTCGGAATCCCGCCGCATGAAATTTCGTCCTATCGTCCGCCAGGCGGTCGGCGGCAGGCCCTTGATCGCCCGCAGCCGGCCCTCGCCGCCGCGCTGGGCCAGCATGGGCAGATCGAAGCCGACAAGATCCAACAGGCCGTCGCCATTGACGTCGAAAACCTCGGGCTGGCCGAAGTGGGTCAATTCGTGCTCGATCCGGCCCGTGGCGGCGGCGAGTATCGTCGCGCCGCCGTTGGTCGCGCCGAAATCGGCGCCATTACGCTGCCCGACCACCAGCAGCGGCCAGCCATCGCTGCCAGGTTGCCACCAACGCAGCGGCAGCAGCACACCGGGTTGGTTGGGAAACGCGGCGATCTGCTGGTTGCTCCACAAGATTCGCCCGGTCGCGCCGGACAAAGCGTCTACGTACACTCGTCCGGACCTGGGATCGTAGGACGCGGCGAAAAGCTCGCGGCGGCCGTCGCCGTCCAGGTCCGGCCCGGCGACAACTCGATAGGTTTGCGCCGGTTGCCAGTTCTGCGAAATCCGTGCGAGCGGCCTTTTCCAGCGGGACTCGCCGCTGCCGCCGTCCAGGAGTTCAACGCCGCTGGCGTGGCTCTTGTAGTCGACGAACGGTACGACGATCGCCGTTTTTTCTTTGCCGTCCAAATCGACGATCAGAGGCCAGTCCCAGTCGCTCGTAACCACGCGGCCCAGAAACCCTATGGGGTCCACGTTGTCCAACGGCCGTTCCCAGAGCGGCGCGGCGGTGCGCGGCGAAAGGACCGTCAATTTCAATTCACGGTTGCCCTTCGGGCCGAAACCCTTGTTGACGCTGGCGGCGTCATCGCTCACCGCCGATTCGCGAAGCAGCACAACCTCCGGCTCACTGCCACCGCGGAGCTTCGCGAACCAAGCGCCCAACGGCGGCTGGTCATCGAGTTTCCGATCGGGCCATGTCGCTTGACCGGTGAAAATGTCAAAGCCATAGAGGCGGTTGCCACAGACGACCGCGGCCACGGCGCGACTGCCATGGATCCAAGTCGTCGCCGCGAAGAGGACATTCCTCTCCGAAATTCCCGGCAACCAGTCCAATTGCCGCCGCCAAAGTGTTGTGCCGCCATTGGCGTCGATTGCCTCGATCCAGAGTTGCGATTGGCGATCGAACCACTTGCCGCTTTTCGATTCTATCCGCTCATAGTTGAGTGCGAAGATCGAAACGACGATTTTCTTCCCCCCGGTTTCTGCCAGCAGCGGCTTGCCGACCACGTTGCCGAAGATGCCTTGGCCGTTGTTTTGCCGGGACTTGATGTCCTCTTCGCGGAGATTGTCGGGCAATCCCGCCCGACATACATGGCACCAGAGCAGCTTTCCCGATTTGCCCGACGCGGCGGCCAGCGCCGCCGCGGTGCGACTGGCCCAAATAAGGTCCGGCGTGCCGTCGCCATCGACGTCGATAAGCGGGCGGACGAGGCAGGGCGGCTCGTAACCGGCCCCCGCACTTCCGAAAATGTTCGGCCAGAAGAACGGCCGGCGGCCAGACATGGCGTGAAATACACGATCGACCAACGGCTGGTCTTTCGCCGCCAGGCTGGTTTCCCAAATCGGCTGCCCGGTGGCGCCGTTCACGCGGCGGAGATTGTCCTGCTGCGCGAGGAGAACGTCGTCGCGGTGGTCGAGCCGGGCCATTTCCACCGCTTCGTCCTGGGCAAGCGAAATGTCCCACAGATTGCGCGGGCTGAGCGCCGCGGTCACACTGTAATAGCGGCCAACGCCTGCATCCAATTGCGAGGTCTCGCTGAGTTGACCGGCCCCGGAAAGCCGCACGTGGTAGCGGCCGGGCGGAATGACTTGTGCCTCCTGCGTCGGCGCCGTGAAGGTGGCAATCGTCTTCTGTTCGGCCTCATCGAGCATTTCCACCTTGAAATGCTCGTCGGCCGTCGTAGCTACCGACAGTCGCGCCAGTCTTGCGGCGGCCCACGAGCTAAGCGTAATGTACGACACGATAGCGACGGCGAGCGTTGCTGCCGCCGCGATCGACGCGACCGCTGCGGTCTTCTTCCGCTTTCGCACCCAGCGGACCGTCCGCTCGGCGATGCTCGCCCGGCGGGCCTTGATGGCCCGACCTTCGCAAAACGCCCGCAGGTCGTCGACCAGCGCCTGTGCTGTCGGATATCGAGCCGACGCCTCCTTGGCGAGGCACTTGAGGATGATCGTCTCCAGATCGCGCGGCAGGCCCGTCCGCAGCTTCGCGAGGCGGCGGCGGCTCGGTCGTGAGGATCTGCGAGATGATTCCGTGTGCCGAATCGGCATCGAACAGCGGCTTGCCCGTGGCCAACTCGTACAAGGTAGCGCCCAGGCTGTAGATATCCGTGCGTTGATCGACCGGCTGCTTCGCCGCCGAGGCCTGCTCCGGGCTCATGTAGCGCGGCGTGCCCAAAAGCGCTCCGGTCATGCTCAAGGTCATATCATCCATCCGCTTGGCCAGTCCAAAATCGGTCAGCCAGACCTGGCCGGCCGGATCGAGGATCAGGTTCGACGGTTTCACGTCGCGGTGGATCACATTCCGCTGATGGGCATGCGCCAGGGCCTCGGCGGCTTGCAGCGTCCAGCGGGCCGCCTCGACAAGATCCAGCGGGACAGCCTCCTTCTGCGACTGCTCCAGCACGGCAGCCAGGCTGCGGCCCTCGATGAACTGCATGGCATAGTAGAACACGCCCTTCTGCTCGCCGATGGCGAAGATCGGTACGATGTTCGTATGGTGCAACTGGGCGACCGTCTCGGCCTCGCGCTGGAACCGTTCCATGGCATCCTGGTCGGCAACGCCTGCGAAGCGGAGGACTTTGAGGGCCACTTTCCGCTTGAGCGAGAGCTGCTGGGCTTCATAGACCACGCCCATCCCGCCTCGGCCGACCTCGCCGACGATCTCAAAGTCGCCGAGTCGTGACGAGGAATCCGCCGCTGGGCGGGCCGCGCGATGAATAAACTCGATGCCGGAAAGGCAGGGCTCCAATTGGGAAGCTAAGGCCGGATGCTCGGCCAGCAGCTTCTCGCGCGAGGGGGCAGATCCCGCCTCCAAATCGGCCAGGTATTGGTCCAGCACGCGGACCAGTTCCTCTCCGGCAACGCCCGGTTGGTAGGCCGCCGTGACGTCGGCAGGCTCGGAAGCCTGTTCCGACCGTTGCGTTTTGTGAGTTTCGGGCTTGTCGGGATTGGTCATGAGCTATGCTCGTTCTGGAGGGATATCCAAGGCGGAATGCCGGGTTCCAGGGCCGGCGACAAAGGCCGTCTAGGATTATAGGGCCCGGCCGCCGAGGAGTGTCACGGGCAAATTCGGCGACTTCCAAAAACAGTATCTTCCGTCCGCCAAATGTGTGGCCGCGGAGTTCATTGAAGGGACATACGGCGGGCCGAATCATCAAATCGCAATGCCTCTACTCCGACGAACAGGGTCCGCCGGGCGATCGCAGCTTGGGCGGATGTGACTCAAGCAGACTGGCAACCGGCCATTCGCCGCGGAGGTTGGGGGTGACCGCCGCAGGGAATCGTCGCGCTCCGCGACGACGCCCGCGGGTTGGCGTAACTTGGCGTCGCCCAAGTTCAGGATGCGTGCGAAATTGACTCCGTCAGCAGAAACGGCAAGACGTTGGCCTCGTTGTGGGGGGAAATACGCCTGGCTAGAATTACGGGTGTAGAACGTTCCGGGAGAGTTGTCGTGTTAAGATGGCTGAAGCAGTTGTTTGGGGCTCGCACTCCGTCGCCGGACAAGTCGAAGATACCGCCAGTGCCGTCGGGCGCCTACGTGATCGGCCGAACCAAGGATCTCCTGAAAATACCGAAACCAGATTGCGCCTGACGACCCGCGGCGGTCGTTGTTCGTTTACCACGAGTTGCGCGAATACGAGGCGAGGCAAGCGAGTCGGGACGATCTTCAACGCCTTTTGGCAGCGGAAGATCCGGGGGCGCCGGAACGCCTGGCTGAGCAGATCCAACAACTTGTTCAGGCGTACTCGCCCCCAGAGATGCAGGACCTCGTCGAAGTCGTGCCTGCTGCGGGTGATACGACGGTGGCAAACCTCTGCCGCGAATATCGCGTCGGCAGCTCTGCTGCGCGATCGTTCATACGTTCCGGGATCGATTTCCTAGGCGCCTGGACGTTGCTGACCTTCAGCAAAAGAACAGCCATTCTGGCCGTCCGCAAGGATCGGCCAGAGCTGATCCGCGACAGCCTGGTGGCGCACGCCGTCGAGGATTTGGCGGCCGAGGACGTTCGGGACAACCTGGTCGCCCTGGGCTTGGTCTTCCATTGCGCAGCGCGCAATTCATCCTGATCCAGAGGGCGTGTTCCACGAAGTGGCCGAGATGTCGGGACCGCCGATCGCCCGTCTCTTGAGTGACTTTCTCCGCCGTCCGGACCTGGACAACATCCTCCACACCATGGGATGGCAGGAGGTCGAGACCCAGCAAGGCGTTTGGTATCGCTGGGGCGTCTGAGAAGCAACAATAGGGCCTTGAAAGCGGTAGAGAATTCAGGCGACCGGCAACAATGATGCAAAAACCGTGCGCAAGGGCGCAATTGCATTGTTCAAGGCGATGAAAATCGTATCGCGTCGTCCTCCGCATTGTTGGCTTTATAGGAGATTTCGCTTTCCTCCTGTTTTTCAATCCTCGTTCGAGAGTGCTGCGTTCGGTCGCCGAGAGGCAGGCCAGGCGGCGGCAAGAGTACGAAGCTGGCTGGGGCCATCGACCGGACCGTCGCGCGGAATTCGCCCTCCGCGGACACGGCGATTGGCGCACCGTTAGGCTGGCCGCGAAGATCGCATGGCTGCGCCTTGGCGACGTGCATTCCCCGCGGCAAGCGGACCGTAAAGACGCCGCCGTCGCCCGCCTGTTCCCATAAACGCAGCAGCGTCCCCGTACCGTAGGGGTTGGGACCGAAGGCCGTAACCAGCGGCCCGCGGCTGACCGAGATTGCCTTCGGCCGACGGTGTTCTTTCGACCGGCAGACCGGTCGCCCGCGGCGGCAGTTTGCCCGCCGCGCCGTCGGCGACGGCCGCCAGACAGCCGAGACGGGCCTCCCACGAGTTGCCGATCAGCGACGCGGGCAGCGACTCGCGCTTGGAGATCGCCCAGAGTCGGACCCGCGACGACCACGAACCGTCGATCCACTGCGCGAAATTCGTCGAATACAGGTTGTTGAACAGATTGACGAAGACGTCGGGCTTGTGGGCCACGAAATCGCGGGAATAACGCCAAAGGCCCCGGCCGCTCCAGGCTGACCAGTTGGGCGTCGATCGGACAGATGCCGATCCCCGGCCCGTCGCCGCACTCGACGGTCAAGCCCGCCGTTGAGGCAGAACAGGTCATGGTTCGAGCTGCGAACCAGGTCCTTGGCGGGATTCACGATGCTGCCCAAACGGGCCAGGCGGAAGGTGGCGTCGTCGGCCGCGGAGCGGGAAACAGAGCCAACCGGCCTCGGGCCAAGGATCGGGCGTCTTCGTCGGCGATCGACCATTCCAGATCGAGCCAGGGCTGACCGGCGTAAAGCGTGACGCGGAGTTGCGTGGCATCGGGAATGGTGTCGTGCGGCGACGACTTGAGCACGGCCGAGGCGAATGTCGCGCCGCCGCAAATCTCCACGGTAGCGTCCGCCGCCGTCGCCGCGTGATAGGGATGCTCCTTGGCCGACGGCAGATTGGGCTTGCTCTGGCAGCCGATCT
This sequence comes from uncultured Planctomycetia bacterium, assembly GCA_963709175.1. Classification (GTDB taxonomy): domain Bacteria; phylum Planctomycetota; class Planctomycetia; order Pirellulales; family Thermoguttaceae; genus JANXQG01. Next base: position 578,659 of record CAVPVK010000011.1, on the reverse strand, counting down.
CTCCCGGGTCCTGGTTGAGGACGGTGCGTCACGTAATCGTGGGCATGCCGCAGCCCCTGGTCCGCGTCGAATCGCTCGTACAGATATTGCCCCAGGGCGTAGGGCGATTGGGCGTTGACAAGTTCCCGGCCGGTCCGCTTGTCGATGATCGACCGGATGCCGCAACGGGCCGGGTCGAGCGTCACGCGGAGAAACTCGTTCTCCATGCACCCGGTTTCCGGCGTCGGCCGAAACGCTGCGCGTCAAGGGCGTCCCTGCGGCGGGTACAAAGGTGCGATAGCCCAGCGGCGGCAGGTCCTTGGCCACGAACCGCAAGGCAGTCCGCTTCCCGCCCAAGTAAGCCGCCTGAGCGGCAATAGTCTCTTGGCTGGCGACGTCGGTCAGGCCGCGGTCGTCTCGTCGGTCCAGGGCATCTCGACCGCGCCGTCGCGGGTCCAGGGCAGCGGGTTGAACACGACGATCCGCCGGCCCGGCACGGCGACCGCCTTGGCCAGCGCGGCCATGCGCTCCTGGATGGCCGGTTCCACCAGGTCGGCGGCGCGGTGGGCGTAGGCCCGCTTCTGGTCGAATCCTTCCAGCAGGAAGCGATACTTGCCGGCGGCCAGATTCTTCTTCCATTGCTCGCCGTAGGCATAGCCGGCATAGCGGCCCACGTCGGGTCCCCAGGTGTGCTCGCCGAACAGCAGCGTGTTCTCGTAGGCGTCGCGGACGGCCGTGTGCGGCGGATGGGCACGGCACGCCCCAGGTTTGCAGCAGCGTGTCGAGCGATTCCAGGGCCGCGATCCGCGGCCGCGTGGCGTGAGCCAACTGGGTCTCGATCGGCATCGAACCGATCCCGTAAATCCACGTGTCCGGCGTGTCGTCGCGGACCACCGGCAGGTCGGGCTTCTCGCGGATGATGGCGTCGGCGAAGTCCGACAAGCTGGCCGAAGCGGACCCGCACGCCCGGCAAGTCCCGCTTGGCCCGTGCGAACAACTCCTCGACCATCTTGCGGTCGGGCGGGCCCTTGGTTGTCGTAGGTCATCCACATGCAGAGCCACGTCTTGTAGCGGCCAGTCCGCCGGCGGGCAAAGGTCCGAGCCATAGGTTCGCGAGAGCACCGTCAGGACCCGCGAGCCGTCCGGACCTTGCCACCAGTACAGCGGCGGCAGGTCGGCGGGGGTGCAGTTGTCGTTGCAGCCGTGGTGAAAGAATTTGACGCCCGCGTTGGCCAGGACCGTGGCCAGCCCGCGGGTGTGGTCGGGCACGTCGGTCATCTTGCAGCCGGTGGGTAGCGGCTGCCCGGCCAGGCGGGCCATTTCGACCGAGAAGCGAAAGCCGCGGGTGAGGTCCTCCAGATCGAGCGATTCGGTGTGCGTGGTGAAGGCCAGGGCATGGGGCACCAGCCGGCCCGGCCCGCATGGCCGCCAGAAACCGCTCGCGGCGCTCGGTCGGTCTGCCCCGGCCAAAGGACCTGCGACATCGGCCAGCCGGCCAGGGTCCAGGAGAACTGCATGTCCGGCGGAAGGCCGCGGCTTTCGTCGACCAGCTTCAGGGCCTGGTCGGCCATCGACGTGCGATAGCGATCCACGACGCGGCTGGCGAGGTCCGTAAAGCCGATGTCGAAGTGCGTCTTGGAAACGACGATCACTTCTTCCAGTCGGGGCCAGCGCGAATGGTTCGCGGACCAGGCTGGTCGGGCCGCGGCGCACATCGCGGCTAAGAGAAGCAACCGAGCCAGCCAACGTGTCGGGACCGATCGTGTGGGAGGAACCATGATGATCTCCTGGGATTACCAACTCCCTCTCCTTCTGCAGAGAGGAGGCCGTAGCGTGGGCCGAGTGAATTGAGTCCCACCAATTTCGCGGCTTTCCATGCTAGGACTCGTTTCACTCGGCACACCCGGCTCTAGGAACAGACACTTAGTTTAATCGCTGGATGCCGGGCTTCAAGCCGCCGTGGGCTTGTTGCATGTCTATTCTCGCGGAGGTAGTATTAGGTTTTCCCGACCTGTTTGCTTCTGGTCTCCCTGTCGGAGCCGCCTGCCCGCCAGCGGATACCCATGCCAAGGCCAAGGGACCACGGGCGTTGCGGTGAAACGAGCAGAACGAATGACGCGATGGCGACTGCGGAGTGCGGGCTTCTTTAACCCGCGGAGCCAGAGGCTGGAGTGACGGGCCATTATGAGCAAGCGCATCCCCGGTTTGAGCCAGGAGCAAATGATAGCCCTCTGGAAGACCTTCGTGCAAACGACCTTTCGAAGGACCGGCTTCAAGACGACCTTCAACGGCAAGATGAGAAATGTCGTCAAAGACGACAAGTACCTGATTGTGCTCGACGAATGGCACGGCGACCTCGAACTTCTAGCGATGCAGAACAAACCGGGTCCCGCCAAGCACCTCGGCTCGCAGGAGATCGATATCGTTTCGACCACTCCGAGCCCGCAATTCAAGCGTGGAAAGGTCACGATGCGTAGCAAACATGCCTTCGTGCTGACGGGGAGCCTGTGACGCCTTGAATCCGTCCGCAATCCAAGAGGCCCGCCGCGATCATCGGGCGGCCGATCCCGTGTGCCGCCCGCTCCATTCGTAGGCGATTGCAGGAACTGGCAGGACCCGACGGCCTGACTCCGACGAACCTTGCGCAGTTCACGGTGGACGACCTGCGGCCGGTAGGCCTGTCGCCGCAGAAGGCGTCGTATCTAGCCGACCTGGCCGGCAAAGTGAACGACGGCACGGTCCACCTGCGGCAGATCGGGCGTTTGTCGGACGAACGGACCGTGGACCATCTCACGCAGCTGAAGGGCATTGGCCGCTGGACGGCCCAGATAGTCCTGGTCTTTTCGCTGGACGTGTTGCCCCCGCGACGATTTGGGCGTGCGGACGGCTGCCCGCAATCTATGGTCGGGCCGATCTGCCCGACAAGAACACGGCCCTGGCCATTGCCGTTCCCTGGCGACGTTACGCCTCGGTGGCATGCTCGTATTGTTGGCGGTCGCTGGATATGACCCGAAATATGGGCACCTTGGCCAAGGCTATCCTACGTAGAATTCAAGGAGACTTGCAATGACAGGAAAGAAAGACGGACGACCCGCAATTAGCGGCGTTCGTCAAAAACATGTTCGATGCGATTTACTTTCTACTGATAGGCCTGGCCGCAGGTTGGCTGGCAAGCAAGCTCTTGAGAGGCCACAGCTACGGCGTCGTCGGCAACCTCGTCGTTGGTGTCATCGGGGCCGTTCTGGGAGGATTCGTGTTCCGGCTTATGGGACTTGCAGCGACTGGCTTGCTGGGGAGTCTGCTGTGTGCGACGGTGGGGGCGATCTTGCTGCTGGTCGCATTGCGGGAATTCGGCAAGGAGAGCTGATGCAACGGGCTTGAGAGTCGGTAGTCACACTGGGACCCAAGATGCCATTGGCCGGCATGTTCCCGATTATGACGAGGCGTATCGAGATCGACCGTGGCAGACGGTTGTTGAGTCCACGGGCGAATTCACGTTCGTAACGCATCGGGTCGTTGCCCACCAAATCCACACGTCGCGGGAGTGGTATCTGGATCTCTGGGAAAGCCACTGCATAAGCCACAACCGCTTGAACACGTTGGCTGGACCTGATAGGTTTGAATCGCTTTTGCGGGAAACCAGATATTACCTCGCGCAAGAAAGAGTAAACGAACTGGATGTGCCGTATCGTTGGGAGGCGTGGTCGGCACGTCGCCGGTAGTTGTGAAGTTTTACCGATGAATAATTATGAAAAAACGCTAGTGCTGTTCTTGCGATTCGACGGGATTATTATGCTGGCTGCGCTGTTACCATCGATGATGCCGCTGGCATGGATGCAAGAGATTCATCGATACCTGGGAATGGGCGAACTTCCCGCTGGGCCGATCATCGGCTACCTGACCCGTTCCCTGTCGGTGATGTACGCCATGCATGGCGCAATACTGCTTTTCCTTTCGTTGGATGTCCACCGTTTTCTGCCGGTCATCAAGTTCGTGGTCGTCCTGACGATCCTCTTTGGCCTATGGTTGACCGCCCTCGATTTTGCTACGGGCATGCCGCCGTTGTGGACTATTTGCGAAGGACCGAGTCTCTTCGTTCTGTACTGCGGGGTCCTTTGGCTGACCGGCCGCGTCCAAGACTTGCGGAAAAGGGAGAGCGGGCAATGACCGACCATGACGCCTACGACGAGGGCTACGATGCGTACTGGGACGGCCTCGAACGCGACGGCAATCCTTACGACCAGGAGCAGGAAGCCGATAAACGGAACTCCTGGGAGGATGGTTGGCGAGAAGCCCGAAAGCACGATTACGACGAAGACGATTGATCGACGACCTCGTGGCAACTAATATCGTGGTCACGGTGCTACAATAAAAGAGGTGTCCAACTCAAAGGAAAGGTTCATCATGATCAGATGTAGGTGCTGGGCGACGGGTTTGCTCGCAGTCTTGTTGCTGCCAAATCTTGTGGCACGTGCCGATCCGGCGGCGGACGCGTACCAGAAGGGCAAGTCACTTCAGGAGAAAGGAGATTCTGACGGGGCCATTGTTGCGTTTACCGAAGCCATCCGACTCGACCCCAAAAACGCCAATGCCTGTTACTACCGCGGCGTCGCCTACGAAAAGAAGGGCGAGCCCGACAAAGCCATCGCCGATTACACGGAAGCAATTCGGCTCGACCCGAAACTCGCTAATGCCTATTCTGCCCGCGGGGTTGCGTACGAGGACAAGGGCGACGTGGACCCGGCGATCGCGGACTATACCGAAGCCATACGGCTCGACCCTAAGAAGTTTGTGGCCTATTACAATCGTGGCATCGCCTACGCGAAGAAACGTGACTTCGACAATGCGATTGCCGACTACACCGAGGTTATTAAGCTCGACCCGAAGCTGGCCGAGGCATTTGCCAACCGCGCCATGGCTTACGAGAATAAAGGGGAGAAAGTTAAAGCGGACGAGGATTTCGCGCAGGCCGAGAAGCTGGGATACAAGGAAAGGTCCCCTCGGAAATCATCGGGTGGCGGTCTCGGCAGCCCGTGGGTGGCCGCGGTTCTGATTCTCGCTGCCGCTATTTGTCTGGCTCTATATTGGATGGCGAGAAGACGACGGTTGCTCGGGTCGGGTACGAAGAGAAGCCCGACGAGCCGTCTGTGACCTGCCATAATCCGACTGACCTTGACGTATACCAACCCAAACAGGAAGATTCGCCCTCGTCACGCTTGGGGTACTATCTTCCGGTTAAAGGGCTGCTGGGATGCGGACGTCCTATGCCATCGTCGGTCTCCTGACGGTTCTGGCGGCAGCGAGATCGCCTGCGCAGCAGACTCGAGATTCCGGCATTTTGCAAGCACCGCCCGGCGCAACGAGCCAATCTCCGTTCAGCCAGGCCGCCCAATCATCCCAGTTGCCGACGATCGATCCGACACCGCATCTGCCGACGGTTGATCCGACGCCCCAACTGCCATCCGTTGACGCAACGCCGCAATTACCATCCGTTAACCCAATACCCCATGGGCCGCCTTCCCAGGACTCCGGCCCTGCCGGCGGTGGCGCCCCTGCCGCCGACGGTTCGATAAGCCTTGAAGAATTGGCGAAAGCATCTCCAGCCCCTACGCTCGGCGATTTCATGGGATACCGCTATTCGGCCGGTTGGCTGGAATGGATCCCGGGTGGCGGCAACCAGTTCGGCATGTTCTCCATCGACTGGGACCACTACCAGAAGGCGGGCGTCGCGGCCGGCGCCGGCCTCGGGGGGCAATTCCACTTTCTTTCCGGCCCGGACCAGACCGACATGCCGCCGCGCCTCTTTGACTTCAGCGCCGCCGGCCAGGTTCGCCAACAATTCGGACCGCTGGCCTTCGACGTCGCGGCGTCGGTGTGGGCGGCAAGCGATTTCGTGGGCAGCGCCCGCAAGGGAATCCTCTTTCCCAGTCATGCCGTGGGCTTCTTCAACGTGCAGCCGTCGCTCGATCTGGTCTTCGGCGTCGACTACCTCGACCGCGGCGACATCAAGCTCCTGCCGGTTGCCGGAGTAATCTGGATGGCAGCCCCCGACATTCGCCTGGAGTTGGTCTTCCCCCGGCCCCAGGCGTTCTATCAATTGACCCGCCGAACTCGCCTTTACCTGTCGGGCGAGTTGGGCGGCGGCTCGTGGGCCATCGAGCGAGTGAAGGAATTCAATGACCTGGCCACCTACCGCGATATCCGCCTCTGCGTCGGCCTGGAGTTCACGGAGAACGGCGGCGAGCGGACGGCCTTCGAAATCGGCTACTTGTTCGACCGCCGCCTGGAATACGAGTCCGGCATCGGCGACATGAATCTCGGCGATGCCGTGATGCTGCGCCTGGTGACCTGGTTCTGAACGACGTTCCCAAGCGGCGGCGTCTAGCTCGACAGTCCCTCGAACAGCGGCGTCGACAGGTACCGTTCGCCAAAACTGGGGGCGATGGTCACGACCACTTTACCGCGATTTTCAGGCCGAGCGGCCACACGAATGGCCGCGGCCACGTTGCCGCCCGAACTGATGCCCACGAGAATGCCCTCCTCCTTGGCTAAGCGACGGGCCCAGGTGAATGCCTCGTCGTTGGTCACGGTCTCCACTCCGCCCAGCAGGCTCGTGTCGAGGTTCTTGGGAATGAAGCCCGCCCCGATGCCTTGGATTTTGTGCGGCCCGGGTTTGCCGCCGGAGATCACTGCCGAGTCGATAGGTTCTACGGCGATCGCGCGGATATCGGGCTTCTTCGAGCGAAGGTAGCGGGTCGCGCCGGTAATCGTGCCACCCGTCCCCACGCCGGCCACCAGAATATCGACCTTGCCGCCGGTATCTTCCCAAATCTCCGGACCGGTGGTCCGCTCGTGGACCTCCGGATTGGCCGGGTTGTCGAACTGCTGGGGAATCCAGGCATGGGGAGTGGTGCGTGCCAGCTCTTCGGCCTTGGCGATCGCCCCCTTCATGCCGTCCTTTGCCGGAGTGAGCACGAGGTTGGCCCCCAAGGCGCGAAGCAGCGCCCGGCGCTCCAGACTCATCGACTCCGGCATCGTAAGCGTCAGTGAATAGCCGCGAGCGGCTGCAACAAAGGCCAGGGCAATGCCGGTGTTGCCGCTGGTGGGCTCGATGATATGTGTTTCCGGAGTCAGTTGGCCCGTCTTCTCGGCCGCCTCGATCATCGACCGGCCGATGCGGTCCTTCACGCTATTGCATGGGTTGAAAAACTCCAGTTTTAGCAACACCGTTGCCGCTCCGGAGGGCACGATGCGGTTGAGCTGCACGAGGGGGGTGTTGTACGTCGTGGCGACGATGTCGCAGTATGTCTTGCCGTGAGACATGCCGTTGCCTTTCAAAAATCAAGGGTCATGAAGTGCCGATTGGAAATCGCCGGCTTGCTAGCTATTATACAAAGTTGATCGAGATGATATAGATGAAGTGCACATTGATGACGCAAAAAGTAATGAATGTCCAGTCAATCCAGGTCTTTTTAGAGAAATTTGCCCCTTTGCGGCTGGCGGAGTCGTGGGATAACGTTGGCCTGCTAGTTGGTGAAGGTCGTGCGGAAGTGCGGCATCTTATGACTTGCTTGACGGTCACACCGGCAACCGTCGATGAGGCAATCGTCGGCCGCGCCGATATGGTCGTTACGCACCATCCTCTGCCCTTTGCGGCGGTCAAGCGACTGACATCCGATACCATTGTCGGTCGCATGCTGCTGAGACTGATCGCCGCGGGCGTGGCCGTTTACAGCCCCCACACCGCCTTCGATTCGGCTGCCGAAGGGATCAATCAGCGATTGGCGGAGGGTTTGGGATTGACGGACATCGCGGCCCTGTTGCCGCATCCAGCAGGTCAGGGATCGGGTCGCCAAGGGAAGATCGAGGGAACGACAACCTTGGACGAGTTGGCTCGGCGTCTGATGCAATTCCTGGGCGTTGGCGCGCCTGCAGAAGGTCGGAAGCGGGGATGCGAGGATTCGGAGTGTAGCCGTGGCTTGTGGCGCGGCGGGCGAATTCCTCGAGGCGGCGCGAATGGCATCGTGCGAGGCCATGGTGCTGGGCGAGGCCCGCTTTCACACCTGCGTGGAGGCCGAGGCATGGGGCATCGGGCTCTTGCTGCCAGGCCACTTCGCCAGCGAACGATTCGCCGTTGAAGATCTGGCCGAGTTGTTGGCAAAGGAGTTCCCCGAAGTGCAGGTATGGGCCAGTCGCGAGGAACGCGATCCGCTTCAATGGCTGGGGTAAAGGGAAGGGCCGGGCGGCGGCGGATTTTGACAGCCTCACCCTCCCGCCTTTCCATGACGACCGGTGGCTCGTAGAATTAGCATTATGGTACGAGCCTTGACTGCATTGCCGGTATACAACGAAATCAACCATGTGTTACCCGTTCTGGATGAAGTGCTGCGGCATTGCCGCGACGTGCTCGTCATCGACGATGGCTCGCGCGACGGCACGGCCGACATACTGGCCGCCCGCGGCGACCTGCAAGTCGTAACCCACCCGCAAAATCGCGGTTACGGGGCGGCCTTGCAATCGGCCTTTGCCTTTGCCCTGCAGCAGAACTACGACGTGCTGGTGACCATCGACTGCGACGGCCAGCACCAGCCCAGCATGATTCCTGATTTCATTGCAGCCGCCAGCAAGGCAGACATCGTTTCCGGCAGCCGCTACCTCAAGGAATTTCCCGGCGATAGCCTCCCGCCGGCTGAGCGGCGGCGGATCAACCACATCATCACGCAGCGGCTGAATCGCCAGTTGGGTCTAGCATTGACCGACGCCTTCTGCGGGTTCAAGGCCTACCGCGTGCCGGTTTTGGGAAGATTCTCGCTAACGGAGACGGGCTATGCCATGCCACTGGAGTTTTGGGTACAGGCGGTGGCCTTGGGATTGAAGATCATCGAGATGCCCGTGCCGCTGATATACCTTGACGAAGCCCGGTCGTTCGGCGGGTCGCTGGACCATGCCCAGACGCGGCTGAAGGTTTACGAAGAGGTATTGGATCGCGCCATGGTCCGAGCGGGTATCGTGCCGCAGACGGTTTCGGACGAGAACGGCCATCCAGTGCCAGACGCCACCGCTGCGCAAACCTCATGAATGCGGCGTCTATGACCCTAGCCCCGGAACGAGTCTATCAGCGCCTGACGACACCGCGCGAAAACCGGGCGGTGCTGTCCGTACCGCCGCTGGAAGAGGCGGGAGCCCTGGCGGCCGAAAACATCCGTTTGCGCAATACCGGTAGCTACTGGCTGCACGGCCGAACGCTCGGCGATCTGGCGAGACAAGCCCGTACGGAACTGCTGGATGCGGCCCAGGCATGGACCGCGTCGTATCGCCAGTTCGATAGGTTGAGCCTCGATCCGCAGGGCCTGCTTTTTCTGGCTGGGCATCAGCCGGAGTTGTTTCATCCGGGTGTATGGTTCAAGAACTTCGCCTTGGGCGGCCTCGCCCGGCAGCACGCTGCAGCGGCCGTGAACCTGGTGATCGATAGCGACGCGATGAAGAGCGTTTCACTGCCGACGCCCTGCGGCTCGCTCGACGATCCCCGCCGTGAAGCCGTGCCATTCGACCGGCCCGACGGGCGGCTGCCGTTCGAAGAGCGGCGGATACTTGACGCAGACCTGTTCGCCCGTTTCGGTCCCCGAGTGGCGCGGCGGATCGCGCCGCTGGTGCCCGATCCGCTCATCCACCGCTACTGGCCGATGGTGCTGGAACGAGCAAAGCACGTCGATCGGCTGGGTTATTGTCTGGCCCAAGCCCGCCACCAGTTGGAAGGCGAGTGGGGATTGCAGACGCTGGAGTTGCCGCAAAGCGCGGTCTGCGGCAGCGAGCCCTTTCACTGGTTCCTGTTCCACCTCATCACCGAGGGCGAGCGCTTTCGCCAATGTTATAACCAGGCAGTGCAGGAATATCGCCAGCGGAATCGCATTCGCAACGCGGCCCATCCCGTCCCCGACCTCGTCATCGAGGGGCCATGGATTGAATTGCCGCTGTGGATTTGGACGGCCAAACAACCGCAGCGGCGGCGGGTCTTTGTCTGTCGCCGCGGCCGTGAGATACTGGTTTCCGATCGGGCCGGTCAAGAACTCCGCTTGCCCATGGCCGCCGATGGCGATGCCGCCGACGCGGTCCACCGCCTTATGGCCTGGGGCCGGCAGGGTGTAAGAATCCGTTCACGGGCGCTGATCACCACGCTCTGGGCACGCCTGGCCCTCTGCGACCTGTTTCTGCATGGCATCGGCGGGGGTAAATACGACCAGGTGACGGATCGATTGATCGAAACGTTCTTCGGGCTCGCGCCGCCGGCCATCATGATCGTTTCCGCTACGCTCTACTTGCCGGTTCCGCGGCCACAGGCCAGTAGCGAAAGGCTGCGCGACATCCGTCGCCAATTGCGGGAACTTACCTACCATCCCGAAAAGCATCTGCACGGGCAACAACTGGCCGACGGCGAAGCGGCGGCCGAAACGCTCGCCGAGGAGAAGCAGCGGTGGGTCAGCACACTCGTCACGCCGGACAACGCCTACGTCCGCTGGAGCGCTTTGCGCCGCATCAATGAGGAACTGCAGCCGTGGGTCGCGCAACGACGGCAACAACTGCTCGAAGACCAGAACGAAACGCGACGGGCGTGGCGACGTGAAAAGGTGCTCGGCTCGCGCGAGTATGGATTCTGTCTGCATCCCGAAAACGATTTGCGAAATTTTCTTCAATGCGCCTCTTCCCAAGAGTAAGAAAAGATGTTTTGATAGTGGAAGCTCGAGGTTAGGGTCAGGTTCCTCGGGTACAAGGATTCTCGCACATGGGCGCAGGGATGAAGCCGCCGATCGTCGCCGACATGCCATGCGGCAAACCTCTCCTTTCGAACGTTGCCGGCCGTCGCCGAGTTCGCTCTTCCATCATTTCCTGCACGCGCAGCGATCACGCGGCCGTGGGAAATTTCCTCATGGAGATATTCGGCAGCAGTTGCGCGGCGGAATTCCATGCCTCGCTCGATGATCCGCTCTATGCCCCAGGCGACCGCCTCCTGCTCCGCCGCATGGGCACGGCAATCGCCCACGTGCACATCACGCAGCGAATCATGCAGTTCGGCACGATGGCGATTCCGGTGGCCGGCGTGCACGGCCTGGCCACCGCGGCCAATTGCCGCCGGCAGGGATTGGGGACGCACTTGCTGTTGGCCGCGGAACGGCAAATGGCGCGCTCTGGCGCCATGGTGGGCTTCCTGCGGACCCGCATTCCCCACTTCTTCCGCCGCACCGGTTGGGCCCTCTGCGGCGACAGTGCGGGCTGCGCGGCGAGCCCGCACGCCGTGCTCGCTCGATTCCACGAACGCGGTTGCGGTCTTCGCCGCACCCGCCACATTCAGATTCGTCCCTGGAGAAGGTGGGAAGAAGACGCCATCGCCCGGGTCTATCGCCAGAGTCAGTCCGGCAGTTTCGGCATGTTGGAGAGGAACCGCGCCTATTGGCATTGGCTGCTGGAGCGCGGGGCCTGCGACCAGTTCTATGTGGCCCTGGACGGCCGCGATCTCTGGGATTTTAAGGAGAGCAGCACGCAGGTTGTCGGCTACGCGGCGATCAAAGGCGAAAAGATCATTGAACTGGCGGTCGCGCCCGATTGCAGCAAGGCGGGCTTGGAGTTGCTGGCCCGGGCCTGCGGCGACGCCATCGAGCAGGATCATCGGCAAATTGCTCTGTGCGCCCGACAAACTGCCGCTACTTGGAATATCTTCACGGTGCGGCAGGGCCCACGTCCGCAGGGCTGCATGCGGAGTTCTGCATGGCGCGGCTGTTGGATCCGCTGGGGTTATTGCGAATGCTTTGTGGTACGCTGGCCGAGCGGGCTGCCAAGGCCCGACTCGCCCGGCCGATGGAACTGGGATTGCTCGTCGACGGGCGGAAGTACCAGGTGGAGATCGCGGGCCGCGGCCGCGCGGTAGCCGACGTCCTGGGCCGCAGCTATCTGCGTCTGAACGTGGCCGATTTCACGCGTCTTCTTCTCGGCCAGCTCGATTGGGATCGTGCCCTCGAAGAAGACCGCGTGCGGCCCTCCACCGCTTTGGCCCGCGAAACGGGCCGCGTCCTCTTTCCCCCGCTGCCCTTCTGGCGCCCGCTGCTGGATGATCTGCAGGCGTGATATTGCGGAATTTGAACTTCAGTCCGCTGCTTCGCCGATCCGCTTCCACGCCTCCTCCACGTGCCGCCGGTGGGTGTTGGTCTGCCCTACGCAAAACCGCAGCGTGAGGCGGTCACGCAGGCGGGTGTGGCTGATGAACAGCTTCCCGGAAGCGTTCACCCGGTCGAGAATCGAATGCGTCGGCTCGTCGCCGCCGCGATGGCGGAAGCAGACGAGGTTCAACGTCGCCGCCGCGGCCAGCTCGAAGCGCTGGTCGGCCGCGATCCACCCGGCCAGCTCCTGGGCCCATGCCACGTGCTGCCGCACTCGCTGCTGGATACCCGCGATGCCGAACCACCGCAACACGCACCACAGCTTCAACGCCCGGAAACGCCGCCCCAACGGCACCTGCCAATCGCGATAGTCGATCACCGCGCCCGATTGCGTCGCCTGGTTCCTCAGGTATTCGGGCATGATTCCCAGGGCATGGATCAGCGGCCCGCGATCGGCGACAAAGAAGCAACTGCAATCGAAATTCGTGAACATCCATTTGTGCGGATTGAAGCAGTAGCTGTCGGCTAGCTCAAGGCCGTCGTGCATGGTGCGGAATTCGGGGCAGATGGCTGCCGTGCCGGCGAGGGCGGCATCGACGTGCAGCCATGCCCCGTGGCGGCGGCAAATTTCGCCGATTTTTCGCAGCGGATCGAAGCCCAGCGACGATGTCGTGCCTGCCGTAGCGCAGACGAAGCAGGGCTTGCGGCCCGCCGCCGCGTCGGCGGACATGGCCGCGGCCAGGCAATCGGGCCGCATAGCCCAACGATCGTCGACCTCAATGCGGCGGAACTGATCGCTTTGCAGCCCGGCGACCCGAAGCCCCTTCTCCACGGAAGAGTGCGTCTGGGTCGAGGCGTACGCGACCAGTGCGTCAAGCTTTCCCGCCGGATGTACGTCAGGCTTTCCAGCCTGAATGGTTTCGCTGTTCGCACGCTGCCGCGCCGCCAATATCGCACAGAGCGCGGCGGAGGAGGCGGTATCCTGGATGACTCCCCCACCCGGCCCGCTGGAAAGAAATCGGTCTGGCAGCCCGAGCGCTTCCACCAGCCAATCGAGAACGTGCGTCTCCAGTTCCGTGCAGGCGGGGCTGGTCGCCCAAAGCATTCCCTGCACGCCAAGTCCGGAGGCCAGGAGATCGCCGAGAATCGAAGGGCCGGAGTTGTTGCTGGGAAAGTAGGCGAAGAAGTTGGGCGACTGCCAATGGGTGATTCCCGGCAGGATGATCTCGTCGAGGTCGCGGAGGATTGCCTCGAACGGCTCGCCGTCTAGCGGCGGGTGGTCGGGCAAGCGGCTGCGGACTTCTCCCGGTTTGACCTGCGCGAGGACGGGCAACTGCTCGACTCGATCCATATATTCGGCGATCCAATCGATTGCCGCGTGGCCGTGGCGGCGGAATTCCTCAGGGCTCATGATGGGCTGTCCTTACTTTCCTTTTACCGAAAGCCTATGATTATAGCCCGTTCTCGGCGCAGGTGCGATCTATCTCCCAGTACGGCAGCACGCGGCGCGAGCCGGGGTCTGTCAGCACTCGCGCAGCGCGGTAGAATATAGCTCATGCCCATCCCCTCTCGCGACGAGCTTGCCAGCCGCTACCTCGACCAGCTTCCCTTCGAGCCTTACAAGGTCCAGGAAGACGCCCTCCTGGCCTGGTTCACCTCGGACCAGGGCGTGCTCGTCTGTGCGCCACCGGCACCGGCAAGACGCTCATCGCCGAGGCGGCGCTGTTCGAGGCGTTGCACACCGGGCAACAGGCCTACTACACCACGCCGCTCATCGCCTTGACGGAGCAGAAATTCCATGAGATGCAGGATCGCGCCGTCGCCTGGGGTTTCCAGGCCAGCGATGTCGGCCTGGTGACCGGAAACCGCCGCGAAAACCCCTCCGCTCCCGTGCTCGTGGTCGTGGCCGAAATCCTCCTCAATCGCCTCCTGCACGGCGAGTTCGACTTCGACAAGACCGCTGCAGTGGTCATGGACGAGTTCCATAGTTTCAACGACCCGGAACGCGGCATCGTCTGGGAACTGACCTTGGGCATGCTGCCGCCGCACGTCCGCCTGCTCCTCCTCTCCGCCACGGTGGGCAATGCTATGGACTTCATCCACTGGCTGCGGCAGAGCCACCAGCGGATATTGGAGCTCGTTCGCGGCGAAGAGCGCCGCGTGCCGCTGAGCTACCACTGGATCGGCGACATGCTGCTCACCGAGCAACTGGAGGAGATGGCCTGCGGCGATGCCGACGCCCGCATGACGCCGGCCCTGGTCTTTTGCTTCAATCGCGACGAATGTTGGACGGTGGCCGAACAAATCAAGGGCAAGAAGGTTCTCAGCGACGGCCAGCGGGCCCGGCTGATCCAGGAACTGGACGAGCACGATTGGTCGCAAGGGGCGGGCACTAAGCTGCGGCAACTCCTCTTGCGGGGCGTCGGAGTGCACCACGCTGGGCTGCTGCCCAAGTATCGCCGCATCGTGGAGCTGCTCTTCCAGCACAAACTGCTGAGTGTGGCCATCTGCACGGAAACCCTGGCGGCGGGAATCAACCTGCCCGCCCGCTCGGTCGTGCTGCCCACCATCCTCAAGGGACCGCCGGAGAAGAAGCGGGTGCTGGAGCCGAGCGCCGCCCACCAGATTTTCGGCCGCGCAGGTCGGCCGCAGTTCGACTCGCAGGGCCACGTCTATGTGCTGGCCCACGAGGACGACGTGAAGATCGCCCGCTGGCGGGAGCAATACGACAAGATCCCCGAAGACACCAAAGACCCGGGGCTGATGAAGGCCAAGAAGGCACTCAAGCGGAAGATGCCCCATCGCCGCGACAACGAGCAGTATTGGAACGAGGCCCAGTTCCAGAAGCTGATCGCGGCCCCGCCCGGCAAGCTCCACAGCCGCGGGCCGTTGCCCTGGCGACTGCTGGGCTACATGCTTGACGCCTCGCCTGAGATCGACATCATCCGCCGCCTGGTGAGCAAGCGGCTGATGGATCCGCCATACCTGGAGGCGGCCCAGCGAGACCTGGAACGGATGCTCCTCGTGCTGCACAAAGCCGGCTACGTGCGGCTGGAGCCGGAACCACCGGCGGGAGAAGCGGAGGAGCAGGGGGGCAGGGGAGAAAGGGAGAAGAAGGACGCGGAGACGCGGAGACACGGAGAGGCGGAGACGGGCGGGTTGCTGTTTTTCCCCCCCTCTCCGCGTCTCCCCGCCTCCGCGTCTCCGTGTCCTCCGCCGCCCCCTCCCGCTCCGCCGCCCTATCGCCCCTTGCTGGCGCACGCTACGGCGGAACTGACCAAGCTGGCCCTGTTCCGCAGCGTCAATCCGCTGTTCGGCATTTTTCTGGTCAACCAGTTGGGCATCGCCGATCGCAAGGAGCGGATCCAGGCTTTTGAAAGCGCACTGGACTTCCCCGCGCCGGTCGCTCGCTACGTCCGTGTGCCCAAGCAGGAGTTCCTGCCGCCGGGTCCCTTGGCTACCCTGCGGCTCGATCAGCAGTTGTTGCAACTCGGGCTGGCGACGGCGGAGGAGCTGGTGCAGAAGCCCCGCGAGGAGGAAGAGCCATGGAAGCCCCGCCGCAGCTACGACGCCGCGCAGGACGAAGAGCCCAAATGGGTGCTCGCGCTGGCTGAAAAGCTGCGGCGGCTGTTCGACTTTGAATACCCGGGCGTTTTCGATGTCCGTACCCGGCCCGTCTGGGCGGCGGGCGAACTGCTTACGGAATTCAACGGTAATTTCAATAATTACGTGGGTAGCAAGGACCTTTTGAAGCAGGAGGGCATTGTCTTTCGCCACTTGCTGCGGCTGATTCTCCTCATGCGGGAGTTTCGTCCCTTGAATCCGCCCGACTTGGACGCGGCGGCCTGGCGTTACGACTTGGATGAAGTCGTCGATCAACTGACGGCAAGCTGTCGCGCGGTCGATCCCACCAGCACGGACCACGTGCTCGAGGTTGCGGAAGAACAGGTCGAAGAAGAGGAAAAGTTCGGGGCCGGGATCTTCGAATAAGACCGGTCTTCTCGCTCCCTTACTCACCTATTCCCCTGCTTCTCCAGGGCGTCGCTCGAAGCTTATAATAAGGGTGATGGTTGACAAAATCCCGGATAATCGCCGTAGCCGGCGCTCGCGGTCAGGCAAGCCACCGTGGCAGTTCGCGCTCTCATCGTTGCTGGCCTTGGTGACGCTGGCCGCCGTGGCGTTCAGCCTCGTCAATGTTTCACGGGCCTATCCGATGGCGACGCTCATTTTCGCCACGGTTATCGCCATCGCCGTAGCGGCCATTGTCCTCTATATCGGCGAACTGGTCATCATCGGCTGGGTGGTGGACTTTCTTTCTCAGATCGGCATGCCGAAATTCCATCCCCGTTCCGCCCCGCTGGAATGCGAGCAAGTCGGCGAGGTCCTGGTGGTCAACCTCCGCGACAACATCGCTACCACCAGCCAGTGCAAGGCCGTGGAAAAGCAATTGCGGCATTTCATCGACGCTGAGCACTACTGCGATTTCGTGCTCGATTTCGTGCAGGCCGGCAACGTCTCTAAGAGCTTTCGGGCGGTCATGATCAGCCTCACCAAAGCGGCTCGCCGCGAGGCAGAGAAGCGGGGCAAGCGATTTCTGGGCGTGGACTTGCCGCGCGGCGAGACCTTCGCCGTCTTCGACGACCGCCAGCACGCCCTGGAGGCGATGTCGGGCCACGCCGGCCACGGCTGGGTCGTCCTATGCTCGGTCCCCGTGGGGATCCGCGCGGTGTCTGAACTGGAATAACCTTCCGTGGGATGGACTTTAGTCTGTCTGCCGCGGTACGATGGAGTCCCCGTCCCGCGTCTGCCAGACTTTTTTTCCGGCCGATGAACTACTTTTCCCATGCCTTGCCCTTCCTTGACGACCCCTATTTCGTGGCCGGGACAGCCGTGCCTGACTGGCTTGGAGTCGTTGATCGTGGTGTACGGCTGAGGCCCAGGACCGTGGAACCGGCCGCCAACCATCCCCAAAGCGAGACGGCCGCCGTGGCGAGGGGATTATTGCAGCATTTCCGCGATGACGAGCGATTCCACAAAACGCGGGCCTTTGTCGAATGTAATTTGGGGCTTTCCGACGAAATCCGCCGTGTCCTGGCCCCTGACGACGGCTTCCGCCCCAGCTTTCTCGGCCACGTACTCGTCGAGGTCCTGCTGGACTGGTCCCTCGCTGCCGATAACCCCGAAAAGCTCGATGCCTACTATCGGGCCCTGGAAGCCGTCGATCCGCTCGCCGTCGAGGCGGCCGTCAACCGCATTTCGCCCCGCGGCACCAACCGTCTGGCCCCCATGATTTTGCTCTTCCGCCGCGAGCGCATCTTGCAAGATTACGGCCAAGATGACAAACTATTGTATAGGATGAATCAGGTCATGCGCCGCGTCGGCTTTCCGCCTTTGACCGAGGGCGTCGGGGAGTTGTTTCCCGCTGCCCGAGAGTTGGTCCGCCGCCGCCGGCACGAGTTGCTGGAAGGAATTCCCGTAAGAGCGCTTTAGTTAAAAATTATGTCAAACGACGATAAACTTGGCATCGGCGCCGCGCTTCTGGCCTTAGGACTTGCGGCCGGCGTGATCCTCATGGCACAATTCCTTCCCAAGGAAGTGCTGCCCTTTCTGCCGCATCGGGAATTGATCGTTCCCGAGGCGATTTTCGATGGAATCTTGTGCGTGCTGGCCCTGCCGGCAGGCATTTACTTCTTCGCCATGGCGACTATCTTGGGCTCGCCCGACGAAGAGCCGGACCCAACCAACAAAACCTGATAGCTAGGAGACATGTCGTGCGATTCGGACTTAATTTGCTGCTATGGTGCGATACGCTGGAAGACTCGGTCATGCCAGTTCTCGAGGAGATCAAATCCATCGGCTATGATGCCGTGGAGATTCCCATCTTCGAGCACGACGTGGAAAAATACGCCCGCTGGGGCAAGCGTTTGAACGACATCGGCCTTGCTCGCACGGGCGTCACTATTCGCCTGCCGGGCAACAATCCCATCAGTCCCGATGCGGCCGAACGCTGCCGCGGCGTCGACGCCAATCGGGCGGCGCTGGATTGCGCGGCCGCGGCTGGGTGCGAGGCCATGGCAGGACCATTCCATTCCGCCTTAGGCCATTTTACCGGGGCAGGGCCGACGGCCGACGAATGGCGATGGGGCGTCGAGAGCATGCGGCAAGTTGCCGAGCACGCCGAGAAGGTCAAGGTGACGCTGGCCCTGGAGTATCTCAACCGCTTCGAATGCTATCTATTGAACACCGCGGCCGACGGGGCAAGGTTCTGCCACGACGTGGGCCACCCCAGGTGCCAGATGATGTACGACACCTTCCACGCGCACATCGAGGAAAAGAACACCCCCGCAGCCATCCGGGCGCTGAAGGGTTGCCTGGCCCACGTCCACATTTCCGAGAACGATCGTAGCACGCCCGGCGCCGGCAATGTCCGCTGGGCGGAGAACTTCGATACGCTGCACGAAATCGGCTATGACAACCTTATGGTCATCGAGGCCTTCGGGCTGGCCCTGGACAAGATAGTGGCGGCGACCAAGATCTGGCGGAGGATGTATCAGAGCGAGCACCAATTGGCCTCCGATGGGCTGAAATTCATGAAGCACGAAGTCGCAAAACGCTGGAAGTGAGCTGAGGAAAGGAATTGACGAAGACTGAATGATGAATGACGAAAGGGTTGCTCGCGTCCCCGTCATTCGTCATTTCGCTTTGTCTTCCCATGACCAGTACACCCGAACAGAGCCGCG
This sequence comes from uncultured Planctomycetia bacterium, assembly GCA_963709175.1. Lineage (GTDB taxonomy): Bacteria > Planctomycetota > Planctomycetia > Pirellulales > Thermoguttaceae > JANXQG01. The sequence goes on along the minus strand of CAVPVK010000011.1, from coordinate 559,791 downwards.
GCGACCAGGATCCCGTTTCGTTAGATGAACTCGCGCGGGCCTTTGCGCAGGTCATGGGTTCGGTCAACGCGTCCGAACTCCAAGGGCAGCAGCCCACGGCGGCCGATGCCGCCGTGGAGCCGGGCCTCGGGCAAGCTGCACCGCACGAACAGGCCCCAGGAATCGACGAGGAAGTGGCGGACGACGATTCTGGTCCGCCAACTCCCCAGGGAATCATCGAGGCGATGCTCTTTGTGGGCGACCGTGCAAACCGTCCTTTGACCGCCGCCCGAGCAGCCGAGTTGATGCGCGGCGTCGAGCCGGGCGATATCGGCGGGCTGATCGCCGATCTCAACCGGCGTTACGGCCAGAACGGTTGCCCATACTTCATCGAAGAGGATGCCGACGGCTACCGCATGACCCTCCGCCGGCCGTTTCATCCGCTCCGCGAGCGGTTCTATGGCCGCGTCCGCGAGGCCAGGCTTTCCCAAGCGGCGATCGATCTGCTGGCCATCGTGGCCTACCAACAGCCGCTCACCGGCGAGCAGATCGCCGCCGTGCGCGGCCGGCCCAGCGGCGCAGTCCTTTCGCAACTGGTGCACCGCGGTCTGCTGCGGATCGAGCGATTGCCCGGCAAGCGGCGCGTGGTACAGTACTTTACCACGGATCGCTTCTTGCAACTCTTTGGCCTCCAGACGCTGGCCGACCTGCCGCAAAGCGAGGAGTTGGACCGGCAATAGAGGCTTGCAGAAAAGCAACTTGGTTAATTGGTTGGTACGTCCCTTCGTAGAACGGAATTTATTCCGCTTTGATCGAACGGAATAAATTCCGTTCTACGAAGGGATGTGCTATTCCGAGAAGCATCGCCCATGCCCAAGCCACGAACTGTGAAGCGGTCGCGGGCCACGCCGCGACGTCCTGACGCCCGCGCACCGCGCACCCCGGCCTGGTTGATCGACGTCGTCGTCGCCGCCACTCTGGTCCTTCTGACGACCGTGATCTATTTACAGGTCATCGGCTTCGAGTTTGTTAACTACGACGACACGGTCTACGTGCCCGACAACCCTCACGTTTGCCACGGTTTCTCGCTGGGCGGCATCGGCTGGGCCCTTACCAGTTCTGAAACTGCCAATTGGTACCCATTGACCTGGTTCTCGCTGATGTTGGACTGCCAGATTTTTGGCGTCTGGCCAGGCGGGCACCATGCCGTCAACGCCGCCTTGCATGCGGTCGACGCGGTCCTGCTCTTCATCGTCTTGCGGAGAATGACGGCCGCGCGGTGGCGGAGCGCCGCGGTAGCCGCGCTGTTTGCCGTCCATCCGCTGCATGTTGAATCGGTAGCATGGATTGCAGAACGCAAGGACGTGCTCAGCACGCTTTTCTTCTTGCTTACGCTGCTGGCCTATCACCGCTATGCCGAAAGACCCGGTTTCGGCCGTTGGATCGTGGTCTTCTTCGGCATGGCCCTGGGGCTGATGTCAAAGTCGATGCTCGTCACCTTGCCCGCGGTGCTCTTGCTTCTGGACTTCTGGCCGCTGCAAAGAATGGATACCCCTCGTTTCTCATCCTTCCGCCTCTTGTTCGAAAAGCTGCCTCTGGTGGCACTTTCCCTGGCCGTCGCCGTCGCGACCATTGCGGCCCAAGCGAGCGAAGGCGCTATGGCCATGCTACACGATACGGCCGGCTTGCCGGTTCGCCTGGCCAATGCGTCGATCGCCTGCGTCAAGTATCTTGCCATGCTGATTTGGCCGTTCGATTTGGCCGTCTATTACCCATACAACTTCCACCCTTCGGCCTGGCAAGCGGCACTCGCCGGGCTGTTGCTGGCGGCCGCAAGCGTCGGGGCGGCGTGGTGGATTCTGATTTCGCTCGTTCGAAGCGAAATTCCGCCGACCACGACCATGAGTACATCGTGCCCGGGCGGAACTGCGAGCGCAGTGGCTGTCGGCTGGCTTTGGTACCTGTTCACGCTCGTGCCAGTGATCGGCCTGGTGCAGGTGGGCTCGCAGGCGATGGCCGATCGCTACTGCTACATTCCTTCCATCGGCATCTTTCTCGCGACGGTTTGGGGAATCACTGCCGCGGCACAATGGGCGTTGGGTCCGGGACGGCGCTCTAGCATCATCCTCGCCGCACTCACCGCTACGACACTGGCGGCCTTGCTCGTCGTCGCGCACGGACAGACCAGTTGCTGGGCCAACAGCGAGCGGCTCTTTCGCCATGCGCTGACGATCACGGGCGATAATCCTGTGGCCTGCGAGAACCTGGGTGACGCCTTGTTGCATCGAGAGAAGTTCGCCGACGCCGAAGCGGAGTTCCGCAAGGTCCTGGAAATGGATGCGGCCCATTACCGGCAGACGCCGCCCGAACTGGCCCAGGCCATGGCCGGGCAAGGGCGGATCGATGAGGCCATGGCTTGCGTTCGTGCAATTCCTGACGCGGCGGAGCGGGCGCCGGCCATGCAAAAGCTGGCGATCTTCTTGGCGCCGCGGCACCATGTGCCCGCGGCGATCGCGCTGCTGGAACAGGCCATTGCCCTGGCGCCGCAGCAACCGATGGGACCGAGGACGCTCGCCTGGATTTACGCCAGTTGCCCCGACCGCCGCTTCCGTGACGGGCCCAAGGCCGTGGAACTTGCCCGGCGAGCCTGCGAATTGTCGGACGGGAAGAACGCGGTTTGCCGCCAGACGCTGGCCGACGCCTACCTGGAAGTCGGCGACCGGACGCATGCGGCCGAGGAGCTTCGTGCAGTCCTCGAATTGAACCCCGGCGACGCGGCGGCCGCCGAAAAGCTGGGATCGCTGGGGAAGTAGGTCCATTCTGCCGATCCGTGGAAAGGACGGTAGGTCCGAAGCTCGCACAGTTCCGACAACGGAGTCGATCGGTAGCGCTGCGGCGTGTGCTGCTGGAACCGCGCAAACTTGTCCCTGCCTACGACTCGTGCTCTGCCGAATCGACCTACTACCACAGCGATCGCAGACCGATATACTGAAGCTTCTCTCCAAGCGCTATCCCCACGACGATCCCACCCATGACCAAGAATCTTCGTTCCAGTTCTCATCGTGCCCTGCTCCTGGCTGGCTGCCTCGCCGCCCTCTTTGGACGCGCCGTCGCCACAGATGTTGCTTTCCAGGCCCCGTATCGGTCTGACCCTCACACATGGCTCCTCTGCCCCTTCAACGCCCGTGACCTCTCCGATATCGAAGGAACGGCGAAGCCGATCGACCGCGAGATGCTCGGCGACGCCACCATCGCAACGCCAGGCCGATTCGGTGGAACGCTGCATGTCCACGGCCACGGCGCCGTGCGCATCGTGCCCAAAGCCACCTTCCCCGGCGGGAATCTTTCCATCGAGGCCTGGATCAGGCTGGACCGCTATCCGCAGAAACAGGCGTACATCGTCTGCCGGCCGGCAAGCACCGGCAAGCCGGCAGCCGGCAAGCCCGCCACCAAGGGCTTTGCCCTGCTGGTCGACGCGCAGGGCGCATTGCACCTGGAAACGACCAACGGTGCCGACGGGCAGGCCACGCGGACGAGCAGCCCGCCCGGCGCGGTGCCGGTCGGGCGGTGGATCCACGTGGCCGGGGTGAGCGACGGTTATCCCATCGCCTTCCGCCGCCTCTTCGTTGATGGCCGCCAGTGCCAGGCCCGGCCGTTGCAATGGGGCGAAGGCCTCGCCGCTGGCGAGGAAGACGAGAACCACCTCGGCCCGATCTATGTCGGCAACAACCAGCGGCAAGACGCCGGACTAGCCGGAGCGATCGACGAGGTGCGGATCCACACGCAAATCGTCAAGTTCTGGCCCGACGAGTCCGAGGCTGGGCCAGGCATGGGTCCCGTGGCTGACGGGTCGCCCTGGTTCTGCCCCAATCACGCGCCGCTTGTGGAACTTCCGCTCCGCGGCGACGCCCGTCCAACCGCCAATCGCCTGGACGGCCTCGAGATCCAACCCGCCCGTAATGCGAGCGTCTCGCCTGCCTCCGGCTACAGCGGCTACCTCGGGCCGCTGACGATCTCCGCTCCCAAGCTCCTTGACCTTCATGAAGGGTCAATCGAGTTCTGGCTGCAACCGGTGGGCGTGAACAACTACGCCGACAACAACCGCACCTTTCTCGCCGGGCCGTTCTCGCTCTACTTTCTTAACGACGGCGGCGGGCTGGGGCTGAAGCCCATGACCCTCTACTTTCCCGCTGGAAACGATCTGCACTTCCTCCACGACGGTCTTGAGACCGAGTTCCATCCGCGCACCTGGTATCATCTGCTCATCACCTGGAAGGAAAAGACGATCGCCATGTACATCAACGGCCGCCTGGCGGAGAAGACTCTCGGCCGCGGGCTGGCGACCACGGGCGGCCCGGCGTATTGCAGCCAATTGCAGCTTTCGCCCTACGAACCGATCGGCATCTTTCGCGACGTTCGCCTTTACGGCAAGGCCCTCTTGCCCGAGGAGGCCGAAAATGCCTGGCGGCGCTACCGCCCGTCGGAGAAGCTCAAAGCCGTTCAGCCCCGGGCATTGCAGCTCGAGGCACACGTGTTCCCCAGCCGCAATCTGATTACCTATCGGTGCCTGCCCGACGCTCCGCCGCGGGGCCCCTCGCAAGTCCGCTTGACGCTGGCTGGATGGCGGCGGCGGCGTGGTGCTTTCGACATCAAGGGCGCTGAGCAGCGTGGAGCAGGAGCTGCCGCTGCCCGAGCTGCCCGACGGCGATTACACGCTCGCGGCCGATCTGATCAAGGCCGACGGCCGCCTCGAGCCGGGCGACCGCTTCACCTTCGCCCGCCGGCATTTCGCTTGGGAGAAGAACACGCTTGGACTCAGCGACGAAGTCTTCCCGCCATTCGAACCGGTCCGCGTGACGGGCAATACCGCGGCCGTCGTGGGGCGCACGTACACGTTGAACGGCTTTGGGCTCTGGGACCGCGTGACGAGCCTTGGCCGCGATATGTTGGCGGGTCCTATCCGCCTGCACCTGCTTTGCGCCGGCAAGGAACAGCCATGGACCCAAATGGCCGGCAAGTGGAGTTCCACCAAGCCCGCCGCCGCCGAGTACCAGGCGACGGCCGTCGCCGATGCTGTGCAAGTCGAAACCCATTCGACCATCGAGCCCGATGGCTGCATGAAGGTTCAAATGCGGCTTACTCCCGGTCGCACTCCGGCGGAGATCGACCGCTTGTGGATCGAGATCCCGCTGCGGGACGAGGAAGTTCCCCTCATGCACACCATCGGCGACGGGCTACGGCACAACTACTCTGGCGCGGCGCCGGCGGGAGAGGGCGTCGTCTGGGACGGCTCCCAGACCGCACGCAGCAAGGCCTGGCGAAACGGCTTCGTGCCCTACGTGTGGCTCGGCGCCGAGGCCCGCGGGCTAGCCTGGTTCGGTGAGAACGACCGCGGTTGGGTCACGGCGAAGGGCAACTCGAAGGAGCCCACGCACCGGCTAGTCCGCCGCCACGGCGTCCTCGCCCTGGACGTTCTTATCATCAACCGGCCGATCGTGCTCCGCCACCCGCGGGAGCTGGTTTTCGGTTTGCAGGCCTCGCCCACCAAGCCGCTGCCGGCCGACTGGCGGCGACGGCTGCCCGACATCCCCGGCGGGCTGGCCGTGGTTCCCTTCGGCGGCCTGCAGTGCCCCAGCCAAGGTCCCTACCGCGACGATTGGACGGTCGTCGATAAGATCCTCGCCTGCCGCGACGGCAAGCCGCTGGATACGGCATGGTTGACGGAGTACGTCCGCCGTAACCAGCCGCCGCTGGTCCATGGCACGTGGAACTGGGCCGACAGCGTTTCGCACTTTGCCAACCGCGCCCGCGACGTTGGCCCCAAACGGCCGCTGACCGTCTACCATGAGGAGATGGAAGCCGCCGCGGCGCGGCCGGAATACGCCGTCTTCCAGGACGAGTGGGACGCCGAGGCCGACGCCCACGCCCGCACGCCGCTGGACGCGGCCAGCGTCGGCGGCTACCGCAAGCTTGGCCGGTCGGTCGATGTCACCTACGGTCCGAGTTACCGCGATTTCGGCTGCTGGTTCGCCAACGAGTGGCTCAAGCGAGGCGTGAGCCTGTATTGGGACAACACCTATCCCCGCCTGGCCGTCAATCCGCGGACCAGCGACGCCTACCTGGCCGAAGACGGCGAGATCCAGCCCTGCCTGGTTCTCTGGAACCAGCGGGAGTATCAGAAGCGGGTCTGGAACCTGCTTTGCCAATGGCGGCGGAAGCGGAGCGAGCCGTTGGAATGGGTCGTCCACATGACCAACACGCTGGTGCTCCCCTTGCAAACCTGGGCCACAGCCGACCTGGACCATGAATTGGCCGTCGATCGGCCGTTCTCGCCCGAATGGCTGAGGACCGAGACCATCGGACGGCAAACCGGCAATCTGCCTTTGAGCCTGTACGACGTCTGCGGATCGACGAACAAAGTCTTGGCTGGGCTGGCCACCAAGATGCCGGCGGAGGAACTTCAACGTTTGCGGTTGCGGATCGAGTGGGGCATGCGGACCGTGCACGAGATTCAGCATTCCGGGCCGCTGGACCGGTACCTGGCCGATTTCGGCTACGGCGACAATCGCGTCAAGGCCGGAAACTATTGGGATCGTCCTGCAGTGATTGCCGACCGGCCGGACGCGGTGAAGTGGCTGGTGCTCTCCGATCCCGCCAAGAAGGCAGCGTTGATCGTGCTGGCAAGTTGGTCGCCCGAAGCGGTCGAGGCGAAGGTTTCCTTCAGCAGCGAGGCCCTGGGTTTTGATCCGCGCGGCTGCCGTTTATTAGACGCGGAGACGGGCGAAATCGTCAACGCGAGCGTTGCAGGGCCAATCGACGTGACGCTCAGGGCGCCTTATGGCTTGAGGTTGTTGCGGCTGGATACCAAGTGATCGGCCATTACTTCTTTTTCGCCGATTTTGGCTTCATTATTATCGTCACCGGCGTGCCTTGGCGAGGCAGTTTCTCCAGGTTGGCCTCGAAGGACCGATCCTCCAGCGCACCGCGCTAACTACCGGCAGATCGAGCATGGCGATAGGATTGTTGAGCACGCAGACAAAATCGCCGCCGTCGCCCATGAACTGCCTGCCACCCTGCTCGTCGGGAGCAAAGCGGCTGCCGGCAAAGACCCAGTTCTTCTCCGGCGACTTCTTGGTCTTGATGTCGCGAATCCAGGTCCGCGCGTCGGCCTGTTCCAGCTTGCCCTCCTTGTTCTTCCATCGCACCTCTAGGATGATCTCATCGCCGGTGGCCACGATGGTCCTGTCGGCCTTATTGTCGTAGACCGACGGATGGCCCGGTTTGGCGCCGCAGAGTAACAAGGCCAGCTCGATCTGCTGGAAGACCGACATCTTGCCGGGCTGCCGGCGATCGCCGTTGATCACCAGCACGGATTCATAGGCCCGGGCCTTGGTGGTAATGAAAAACTCCAGCGGGTAGTCGGCCTTGCAAGTCTCGCCCACCAGAATCACTTGCTTGTTCTTCGGATCGAGCCAGGCGGCATAGTTGCCGAGCTGCTTGAGGTCCTTTGCGTTATCGACCAGGGGCGGACCCAAATCTCGCGGCTTGGGCGGTGCCTCGGGCTCCTCGGCCCGGGCCATGGAGACTAGCCCGGCAATAGCGGCCAGGAGAACCATACGGAAAATAAGCGGCGACAATTTCATGGTGAGGAACCTGAATGTTCTGATGGCAACGGGCACGAATGGGCGAAATGCCGGACCGCATTTCTCGTGCCAGGTTTGGGCATTGTTGCACGATCTCTATAATATACCACAGTCTCGTGCCCGGCGTGGCATCGGGCATCGGTCGGTTGAGCTGCCCAGCAGGTAGGCCGGAACAAGCTTGCGCCGTTCCGGCACGGGTTTGCTCGTGATCTGCCGGAACTGCGCACGCTTCTTCCAGCCCAGCACACCAGCCCCTTTCGGCAGAAAGGACCAACAAGTGTCGAATTCTCCACCGCGGGTGTCGGAAAACTTTACACGTTTTGCCCAGGAGGTGTGGTTTCTGCCGCGGCTGCTGTGGGGTAGAATCGCCTTTTCACCTCCATGCTTCCCCGCAACCGCAGATCGTGAAAAACGCACCCTTTTTCGCCCGACGCAAGATTCCTGGAAAAAAACCGGCTCCCCATATCGCCGGGCTGCCGCATGAACCCGTCGGAAATCTCAAGAGCCACGAATCGCCTGATGCCCTCCGCCAACGTGCCGCTGCCTGGATGGCGGCGACGCCCCGGCCGGTTCGCGACGCGGCTGTCGCCCGGGAGGCGATCGCGTGGGCGGCCAGCCTGCCGGGACTCAAAGTAACCCTCGCTCCGGAGGAGTGGTCCGTCCTGGCGAACTTTCTCACGAGCCTGGCGGTCGAAGTCGAACCGCAGGCCATTCACGCACAATCCCTCGTGCATCAGCTCTTGGCCGTAGAGCTGGCCTGGACGCTGGCCGCCCGCTTGCCCGATGGCAAGACCTGCCGCCGCCTGGCAAAGAGCGGCCGCGTGGCCATTGCCCTGGGGCTCGGCGAGATCCTCGATAGCCAGGGTATGCCACCCGCGCCTCAGTTCCGTTTCCTCGGCTCGCTTCTGGGCTGCTGGACCCGTTGCCGGGCGATGTCCGCCACGTTGCCCGGCGCTTGGGGTCCGCGGGCCGAACAGCGCTACCGCCGCCTGCTGCGCAACGCGGTGCGCTGCACTCGTCCGGATGGAAGGCCGCTGTTCGAGGCGCTCCTCGAGAGGCAAGAGGACGACTCCGGCGGTTTGGAAGGCTGGGGCCGCGAGCTCTTCGCGTCGGCGCTGGAAGGCGGCGACGACATCGACCGACGACTGGCGGCCATGGCCCTGCCCGATCTGGCGACCGGCACCGCGCCCTCGGCCAAGAAGTCTCCGCAGTTACCGCCCGCATCGATCTATTGCGAAGCGGGAGCAGTCGCCGTCATGCGCCGCAACTGGTCCCACAACGACGAGCGAATCGCCGTGCTCTTTGCCGGGCGAAGTTGCGAAATCGAGTTGATTGCTTCCGGCCAGATCGTCGCGTCGGGTCCGTGGCAATTCGAGATCACGCGGCAGGGCCAGCCGCTGGCGCCGGTGTCGAATTGGGAATCCAATTGTTGGTATTCCGATGAGGAAGTGGACTACTTAGAGCTCGAGATAGAACTTGCCGGGGGCGTGAAGCTGGAGCGGCAGATCGTGCTGGCCCGCGAGGACCGCTTCCTGCTGCTGGCCGACGCGGTTCTGGGCTCGCTGCCCGGCGAATTGGAATATTGCGGCGTTCTTCCCTTGGCGCCACAGGTGCAATTCCGGCCAGCGGCGGAAGGCCGGGAGGGGCTGCTCGTGCGGGGAAATGCCGCCTCGAAGCCCAAGCGGTCGGCCGATCGGCCGCTGGCCCAGGTCTTGCCGCTGGCGCTGCCCGAATGGCGTGCCAACCCGAGTACCGGCGAACTGCAGGCGGTTATCCAGGGGCTGGAGATCCGGCAACGCACGCCGGGCACGCGGCTCTTCGCCCCCCTCTTCATCGACCTGGACAGCGGCCGCTTCCGCCGCCGCATGACCTGGCGACGGCTGACGGTGGCAGAGTGGTTGACGCCGGTTCCGGCGGAAGTTGCGGTCGGTTACCGCGTGGCCATTGCCGATGGGCAATGGATCATCTACCGCAACCTGGGGACCAAGGCCAATCGCACCCTGCTGGGCCACAACCTTGCCACCGAATCCCTGATAGCCCGCTTCGGCCACGACGGCGAGGTCGCGTCGATTGTGGAGATTGAGTAGATTGTCAATGAACTAAACGAGCGACCTGACACCCGATTCCATTGAAGAAAACGTCCACGTGTTCTATGATGGGAAAATATGAACTCCCTCTGGCTGGTAATAACGGCGCTGGCGGCCTTTGCAGTGGCCTATCGCTTTTACGGGGCATTCTTGGCCGCCCGGGTGGCGGTTCTCAACGATAAATCCATCACGCCGGCCCATCGCCTCCGCGACGACGTCGACTATCAGCCCACGGGCCGCCTGGTGCTGTTCGGGGTCCACTTCTCGGCGATCGCCGGGCCGGGCCCGCTGATTGGCCCGGTGCTTGCCGCCCAATGGGGGTTCTTTCCGGGCTTCACCTGGATCATCGTGGGGGCATGCCTGGCCGGCGGCGTACACGACTTCATCGTGCTGGCGGCCTCGGTCCGTTCGAACGGCCAGTCGCTGCCCAAGATTGCGCAGAACCTGCTGGGCCCCATCGCCGGCACGGCCACTACGATCGCCACGCTCTTCATCATCGTGGCCACGCTTGCTGGCGTGGCCAAGGTGGTCGTTAATACGCTCGAGGGAAGCTCCTGGGGCATGTTCACCATCATCGCCACCATCCCCGCCGCACTTGTGACCGGCTTCTGGATGTACAAGATGCGTCCGGGCCGAGTGGGCGAGGCCTCGATCGTGGGCATGGCGCTGGTTTTGCTCGCCGTGATTCTTGGCAAGGTCTTCGACGATTCGAAATTGCGGGACCTGTTGCTCTTCAATGAGGTGCAATTGTCGATCATGCTGCCGGTCTACGCGGCCGCGGTCTCGATCCTGCCGGTTTGGGTGTTGCTTTGCCCTCGAGGCTACCTCAGCTCGTACATGAAGGTTGGCGTGATCGTACTGCTGGCGATTGGCATACTGGCCGCCCATCCCCCGTTGCGAATGCCGGCCCTTTCGCCCTACATCCATGGCGGAGGTCCGGTGGTCACCGGCAGCGTCTGGCCTTTTGTGACGATCGTGATCATGTGCGGGGCCTTGTCGGGCTTCCACGCCCTGATTGCGTCCGGTACGACGCCCAAAATGATCAATAAGGAGTCCGACATCCGTTCCATCGGCTACGGAGCCATGCTCGTCGAGGGCATGGTGTCGGTCACGGCGTTGATCGCCGCCTGCGCCCTGGAGCCAGGCGACTATTTCAAGATCAACACGCAGCCGGCCCGATACGCGGCCCTCGCTCAAGAGGCCAAGGCCGAAGACCAGTGGATGCTGCACCCCAAGCAGTTTGACGAGTTGAAGGAAGAGGCCGGCATCAAGGAGGAACTGTCGGGCCGCACCGCCGGGGCAGTGACCCTGGCGCTGGGAATGGCCAAGATCCTTGCCGTGCTGCCCGGCATGAAAGCCTTGATGGCGTATCTCTATCACTTCCTCATCATGTTCGAGGTGCTGTTCATCCTGACTTTGCTGGAGACCGGCACGCGCGTGGCCCGATTCATCGTGGAAGAGGCGATCGGGCAGTTCCGGCCTGGCGGTCCGGAAAAGGGGACGGTCCCCGCTTCCGCCGGGGGACAGTCCCCATCTCCTCCACGCAGTTCCTGGACGCTGAATATTACTGCCAGCCTGATTGTCTGTTTTTGCTGGGGCGGTCTGCTCCTGACGGGCAATATCGACCGGCTCTGGAGGATGATGGGCATTGCCAACCAACTGCTGGCCACTATCGGCCTGGCTGTGGGCACGGTCTACCTGCTGCTCCATGCGCCGCGCCGGACGTATGCTCTATGCACGGCGATTCCACTGGTGCTGGTGGTGGCGAGCGTCTTTGCGGCGGGCACGCTGAGCATCGTCGGCTGGCGCGAGGAGATCAGGCAACTAACAGTCCAGTTGGCAGGGATGCCGTCCGCGGGTGGAGGTTTCGAGGCCCTCCGCGTGCAGGTCTATACCCTGGAACTGACTTGCCTGATGGCGGCGGCCATGCTGGCCCTTTCGGCGGTCGTGGTCATCGATTCGCTGCGGCGCTGCATAACAATTCTGCGCTCGCCAGCAGGCCAAAAGATCGGGCTAGCGGCCTGACGGGCGACAATTCTGTCACGCGACAGGAAAAAGCGGGCATGCGGAGCGGGTCGGGTTAATTGACCGGGTTTACGCTTCAGGTTACGATGAAACCGACACATAGACCCCACCTCGCTCGCGGTTTGACGATTTTGATTAGCCGCCGCTCCGCGGCTGCACTCCCCCCGATCTCTTCCGCCGCTCGGCGGCTACACTTCCCCGAAAGTCCCACGTGAACTTCAAGAACATCTTCGCTCGAAAGGACCTGGAAGCCCTGCTGGCCGAGGCGGCCGGTGAACATCGTTTGCACCGCGTGCTGGGACCCTGGTCGCTGACGGCGCTGGGCGTAGGCTGCATCATCGGGGCGGGCATCTTCGTCGTCACCGGCCGGGCTGCGGCTTTGGACGCGGGGCCGGGCGTGATCCTCTCCTATGCCATCGCCGGCGTCGGCTGTGCCCTGGCCGCCCTGTGCTATGCCGAGTTCGCCGCTATGGCGCCCGTTGCCGGCAGCGCCTACACCTACGCATACACAACGCTGGGCGAGATCTTCGCCTGGATCATCGGCTGGGACCTGATCCTCGAGTACGCTATGGGCTGCGCCACGGTGGCCTCGGCCTGGACGAGCTATCTCAACAAGTTGCTGGCGGCGCTCTATCTGCCCACCGTCCCCGCCGTGCTGTCCAACGATCCGTTCGTCGGCGGCGGAATCCTCAATCTCCCTTCGGTCCTGATCATGGCGGTCATTACCACCATCCTGGTGCTCGGTATCCGCGAGAGCGCCCGCACCAACGCCACGCTTGTGGCAGTCAAGCTGGCGGTTGTGGTCTTCGTGATCCTGGCCGGTTGGAGCTACGTGCATCCGACCAATTGGACGAGCATCCCCGTCGCCCAACGCCGCTTCCCGCAGGAGAAAGAGGTCATTCCCGACGTCGTGCAGAAATACCTTGCGACCCACAAGGCGCCTGCCCTCGAGCGTTCCGACCTTGAGAAAGAAGTCGCGGCCGCCTACCGCATCGATCGCAAGCAGCGCGACGTCGCAAACGTCGAAAAGACCGGCGGCGACGCCGCCAAGGCCCGGCAGGAATTGGAAGTCCTTTCCGCAAGCGTGGCTGCGCACCTGCCGCAGACTGAGGCGCAGCGGCAGGCCGTCGCCGAGATCCTGCCCAACGTCCGCCAGGACGAGGAGGCGGTCGAGGTCAAGTCCTGGGGCATCCTCGGCTTGCTGGGCTTGAACCGCTGGCTGCTTCCCATCGACGAGGCCACCCGCAGCCCTTTCATGCCTTATGGATTGTCGGGCGTGATGCTGGGCGCGGCAATCGTGTTCTTCGCCTTCATCGGCTTCGATTCCATCTCCACGCATGCGGAAGAGGCACGGCGGCCCCAGCGCGACGTGCCCGTCGGCATCCTCGTCTCACTAGCCCTGTGTACGCTGTTGTACATCGTAGTGGCGGCGGTAGTGACGGGCATGGTCCCTTATCCCGAAATCGACATCCATGCCCCTATCGCCTCGGCCTTCGAGCCGCCGCCGGGTCTGCCCGACAGTACCTGGCTGAGGTTCTCGCGGGGATTGATCGCGGCGGGCGGGCTGGCCGGCATGACGAGCGTGCTCCTGGTACTTTTCCTCAGCCAGGCGCGGATTTTCATGGCCATGTCGCGCGATGGACTGTTGCCGCAGATCTTCAGTACGGTCCATCCCCGCTTCCGCACGCCGCACGTGGCAACGCTGCTGACTGGCGCAGTGATTTGCGTCACGGCCGCCTTTACGCCGATTTACACCCTGGAAGAGATGGTCAATGTCGGCACGCTCATGGCCTTCGTTATGGTGTGCGCGGCCGTGTGGATGCTCCGTTTCCAAAGGCCCGCGGCCGATCGGCCCTTCCGTTGTCCCGTCATCTGGCTGGTGGCCCCGGCGGGCATCTGCATCAATCTCACGATGACGCTCTTCCTCTCCGTCTGGACCTGGTGCCGGCTGGTGGGCTGGCTGGCGGTGGGACTGGCGATCTATTTCACGTTCAGCGTCCGCCACAGCCATTTGGCGAAACACCTGATGCAGGAGATCGGCATGCCGCGGAAGGAAGTCACCGGCACGAAGTTCGATCCGGAAGTGGTGGAGTAGAGATTCTCACCGCCCGCTCTTGGCGACCCATTGGCGATTCATGGCCTCGGCCATCGCCTCTTCGGCTTCGCGGATCATTCCGGCCCGCTGGCAGACGAGGCTCTTGGCCATGTAGCTGAAGGGATCGTCCGGATCGAGCTCACACACCAACTGGGCCTGCTCCACGGCCTCCCCGTGGCGGCCTTGCTTGCTATAGAAAGCGCTCAATGCCGCGCGGGCCAGGGCAAAATCCGAATGACTCTGGGCCAGGGCCTCTAGCCGGGTCACGGCCTCATCGAGCTTGCCGGCCTGTTGCAGTTCAATCGCTTCGTCGTAGAGCTTGTCGGGTGTTGACATGAGTGTGAAGGGGAGTTGGATCGCAATATCAAGAAACTTTATTCAGTTTACCAAGTTGGTATGGGAGGGAACAGGGGGCGAGAGGACGACGAGCTTCCATGCTTCCATGCTTCCATATGAGCGGCAGAGCCTATGCGAAAAATAGGTTCTGGGTTTTAGGTCTCGGGATTGGTATTGGGTAAATCCGTGGATTTCAGCATAATCGGGCAAACCCGCAGGCTTTATTGGGCCGATAACAACGGTCAGGGTTTCAACTGCGCGCGGCGAGGTCAACGCGCGCGGTCCTTAGCCCCATCCGGCCGCTCTGAGGTGCAAGTTCATGGCTATTCATCCTTTGGCGTTGGTTTCTCCCTCGGCTCGAATCGGCGACGGCGTGCGCATCGGTCCCTTTTCCGTGGTCGAGGCTGACGCGACGATTGGCAACGATTGTGTGCTGGAAAGTCATGTCGTCATCAAACGCGGGACCACCCTGGGCGAGAAAAATCACCTTTTCGAGGGGGCCGTCATCGGCGGTATTCCCCAGCACACCAATGTCCCGGCGAGCGTTGGACAGGTCATAATTGGATCGGGCAATACGATTCGCGAGAATGTCACGATCCACAAGGCCATGCAACCGGACCACCAGACGGTGATCGGAGATCAGTGCCTGCTAATGTGTAATTCTCACGTGGCCCACGACTGCCACTTGGGAGATCACGTAATTCTGACCAACAACGTCATGCTGGCAGGCCACGTGACCGTGGGATCGAGGGCTTTTCTCTCCGGCGGGGCGGGCGTGCATCAGTTCTGCCGTATAGGGACTTTGGCCATGGTCGGCGGTCTCGCCCACATCTCCCGCGATGTACCGCCGTTTGTGACCATCGACGGCCAGAGCAGCTACGTCGTAGGATTGAACCAAGTGGGACTGCGGCGAGCTGGCTACGACATGAAAGACGTTATGCAATTGAAAGAGGCCTATCGGGTAATTTACCGCAGCGGATTGTCCTGGAAAGAGATCCTCGCCGCGCTGAAGGAACAATTCCCCGACGGGCTCGCCGCCGAATTCCTGCCGTTCCTTGTCTCATCCAAGCGGGGCATCATTCCCGAGCGGCGGATGCCGCCGGGTGCCACCATTCGCATTCACGCGGAAGACGAAGAAGGAGCGGGAAGCCGCCGCGCCAAGGCGGGGTAGGGGCTTGGGTCCCCTTTGAAGAACTGCCTGCTCTGCGGTATGATGGAAGCATCCGTATTAGGAAACGGTGTTTCCGTGAAATTTGATAGTCTATCTCCTGCTGGCCTCGATCGCGCGCTGCAAGTTGCGGTTTGGCGCGAGGCCTGCCGCCATATCGAAATTCAGGAGTCGACCCATACGATTGCCGGCATTCTCGGCAAGAGAGAACCCATCGGCCAACTCCTGGTGCGCAGAATTGACCGGCAACGGGCGTGCCTGGAAACGGTGGCGGTGGGAGTGCCGATGCCCGATTATCTTCTGCCGGAAGCCCGCACCACCTGCGATGAGGACCAGCTCGACCGGGTGCTAGCGTGGTGCGGCAAGCGAGAGGTCTTGCATGCGGATCAATCGCGAGGATGCCGCGATCTGCTGGCGGCGATCATTCCCAGCGGATTGATGGGTGACGCGGTTGCTGGTCCGCTTGGCGACGCGGAAAACCCCAGCGGCGGCGTCGTCGTGCTCCTGGCGCAGACTGGCGTGGACTTCGATGATTCGCACGTGCCGCTGGTGGAAGCCCTACTTGAACCATTCTCCGTGGCCCTGGAAAACGATCGGCGGCTCCGCGAGATGGCGGCCATGCAAGCAGCCGCCGAGGCCGACAAAGAGTCGTTGCTGAAACGCCTGGGGCGGAAAAAGATCGATTCCGACTGCATCGTGGGCGAGAACTCGGGCTTGCAGCATGTCATGGAACGGGTGGCGCTGGTGGCGCGGAACGACGCCCCCGTGCTCATCCTCGGCGAGACGGGCACCGGCAAGGAACTCATCGCCCGGATGATCCACACGCAGTCGCCGCGAGCCAATGGACCGTTCCTCCGCGTGAATTGCGGCGCGATCCCGGCGGAGTTGATCGACTCGCAGCTTTTCGGTCATGAGAAAGGGGCCTTCACCGGCGCGGTGGAGGCGCGGCAGGGATGGTTCGAGCGGGCCAATGGCGGCACGCTCTTGCTGGACGAGGCTGGCGAGTTGCCTTTGGCCGTACAAGTTCGCCTGCTGCGAATCCTCCAGGACGGCTGGATGGAGCGCGTGGGCGGCCATGAACCGATGCACGTCGACGTTCGCATTGTGGCCGCCACACATCGTGACCTGGCGGCGATGGTGACCGAAGGGCGATTCCGCGAAGATCTCTGGTATCGCATCGCAGTCTTTCCCATCCGCCTACCGCCATTGCGCGAGCGGCCGGAGGATATTCCCGCGCTGGCCCGGCACTTTGCCGAACGGGCGGCGGTGCGGTTCGTGTTGCCCGAGGCCCCTTTGACGGTCGAAGACATCCGACTGCTGACCTCGTATGCCTGGCCGGGCAACGTCCGAGAGCTAGGGGCAGTGATCGATCGCGCGGCGATCTTGGGCAACGGAAAGCGACTGGACGTGGCCGGCGCCCTGGGGGCCAGCGAGCGGCCGCCCGCCGCGGGCCGAAGCGAGTCTTCGCCGGCCGCTCCCGCGGCATCGTCGCAGGTGTTGTCGCTGGACGCCGCGATGAAAAAACACATCGAAAGCGTGTTGGTCGTCGCGCACGGCCGCGTCGAGGGCCGCCACGGCGCCGCAGCGCTGCTGAAAATCAATCCGCACACCTTGCGGGCGAGAATGCGCAAGCTGGGAATCGATTGGGCCACGTACCGTACAAGGATTGAACCATGCCCGGCTACTTCCGGCCCAATATAAATGCCATGTCCGGCTACGTGCCGGGTGAACAGCCGCAGGGTGATGGGTTCATCAAGCTGAACACCAACGAGAATCCCTATCCGCCCTCGGCTGCCGTGGCGACGGCCGTGGGTGAAGCCTTGCGGCGGGGCTTGCAGAAGTATCCCGACCCAACGGCTGGGTCTTTCCGCCGCCGTGCGAGCGAGCTACTGGGCGTGCCGCCGGAATGGATCCTCGCCGGCAACGGCAGCGACGACATCCTCACGATCGTCACGCGGGCCTTGGTCGGCGAAGGGCAATTGCTGCGGCTGCCGTATCCCAGCTATATCCTCTATCGCACGCTGGCCGAACTGCAAGCCGCGCGGAGCGAGGAAGTCCACTTCCGGCCCGACTGGACGCTGCCTGAGGCATTCTCCGGGGGAAGCGACGATCTGCGGTTGGTCTTCCTGGCCAATCCCAACAGCCCGTCGGGCACCGCGGTGCCGCCCGAGGCAGTGCTGGAAGTCGCCCGGCGATTGCCTTGTCCGCTGCTGGTGGACGAGGCCTACGCCGATTTTGCGGACCGCAACTGCCTTGATCTGGTGGCACACTGCGAGAAAATCATGGTCTCGCGGACCTTGAGCAAGTCGTACGCGCTGGCGGGGCTGCGGTTTGGTTACCTGGTTGCCCAGCCGCCGTTGATCGAGCAGTTCGTGAAGGTGAAGGATTCGTACAACTGCGACTCGCTGTCGATCGCCGCCGCAACGGCGGCCATCGGTGACCAGGAGTGGCTGCGGCAGACCCGCGGAAGGATTCTCGACGCGCGGGGTTGCCTGGTGACGGTATTGCGGGATATAGGGTTTACAGTGCCCGATTCGCAAGCTAACTTTGTGTGGGCGGTACACGGTCGGCAAGCCGTCCGGCCGATATACGAAGAGTTGAAACGCCGGCGGATCCTCATCCGATACATGATGTATCCTGGATGGGGCGACGGCCTGCGGATAACCGTGGGCACGGATGCAGAAATTATGGCCTGCGTGGAGGCGCTGCGGAACCTCGTGTAGAAGTCCGCAATACCAATATCGAAACCCGAAACAAATCCCAAACCCAGATACCGAATGACTGAAAGCGTTTGAAACATTCGTGCTTTTCTAGTTCGAATTGGTTTCGGATTTCGGCATTGGTATTTAGGATTTCCGTCTCATTATGTCGCGCACGGCCAAGCTAGAACGTAAGACCGCGGAAACCGAGATCCGGCTGGATATCGATCTCGATGGCACTGGCCAAGCGGAGATCGCCAGCGGCATCGGTTTCTTCGATCACATGCTCACGCTCCTGGCCAAGCATGCGGTCATCGATTTGGCGATCGAGGCCAAGGGCGACCTGCACGTCGATCAACACCACACGGTCGAGGACGTTGGCATCTGCCTGGGGCAGGCCATGCGTCAAGCCCTTGGCGATCGCGCCGGCATCCGCCGTTACGGACACTTCACCCTGCCTATGGATGAAACCTTGGCTACCTGCGCCATCGACCTGGGGGGGCGTCCCTATTTCGTTTTCGACGCCAAGTTCCCTGCGGCCAAGATCGGCGATTTCGAAAGCGAGCTAGTCGCCGACTTCTGGCAGGCACTGGCTTTCAACGTGCTAGCCAACGTCCATATCCTGGTCGCTTATGGACGCAACGGCCATCACATTGCCGAGGGCATTTTCAAGAGTGCCGCCCGAGCGCTCCGCGCCGCGGTGGAGATCGACCCACGGATGACGGGCGTGCCCAGCACCAAGGGCGTGATGTAGGGATGTAGGATTCCCTACAAGCCCAGTATTTTTGCCGTCACCAGCCAGCGGAGTTCCCCGCGGCCAAGTTCGGGCGATTCCGGGAAGGCCAGAGTAGCAATGGCCCCTTTCTTCAAATTGATCCAGCCTTTGTCCAAGCCCATGAGCGCGGCGGCCAGGTGGCCGAGGTCCGGCGCATGGCCCACCCAGGCAACCTTGTCGAGGCCGCTGGCGTGTTGTTCCATCCAGGAAAGCAAATGCTTGACATCGCCGCCGGGCAGCAGTTCCTCCTCCTGAACCACTTCGCTCTTGTCGCCCAATGTCCTGGCCAGGATATCGGCCGTCTGCACGCACCGCAGCATGGGACTGCTGACGATCAACTGCGGTCTCAGGCCGCGGGCGACCAGGGCGTCGCACACCCGGGCAAAACGATTGCGCCCTTCATCGGTCAGGGGCCGGAGCGAATCGTCGGGATAGGCAGCGTCGTCGCGGTCCTCCGCCCATGCATGACGGATGATGAACAAGTCCATGGTAGATCTCCTCGGCGTTCGTACTCCCGGCTAAAGCCGGGACTATGGACGCCGCGTTCTTATTTAGTTCTCCACACTATTCTATCCTCAACGCCAAGTGCCTGCTGCGCGGCGGCTATATCGGCCTTGAATCGCTTGGCATCGAGCGGATAGCCGGCCGTGGGCCGAAGGTCCGAAACGTGGCCTCGCCAGAAGTCGTTGAAGCCCTGCATGGCTAGCTCGCGAAGGTATTTCGAGGCCATTGAGGCCAGTGCCGTGGGCAGGTGTGATTCCCCTTTGGCCTGGAAGGCTATCTCGACTCGCCGCTCAGGCGGCCCGAAGCGGTAAACGCTCCGCGACCGGCCTTCGGCGACGACCTCGATGAATTGCCCAGGGAAATGGTCGGTCAACAAAGGCAAGTAGCGGTCCCGGCCACCGTGCTTGTCGCAGAGAATCGCAATCGCCGCATCTCCAATCGGCTCGATCATGCGGACTATCAGTTGCAGGGTCCAGTGCGAAAGCGCTGCGCCTTTCGACTCGCTGCGGTCCACCGTGTCGTTGAACTCGCGCGGAAAGATGGCAACGCTCTTCAGATCGACCAGCCGCACTCCCGCTTGAGTCATTTCCGCGCACAGCCGGGAATACAAAGCGTCGACCTCCGCAGCATCGAGTTCCCGCGGGGCGGGCAGCGATGAGCAGACGTCGCAGAGGGCCTCGCAGCGCGGCCGGTCCTCGTCGCCCGTCAACAGTCGCCAGACGTCGCCGCAGAGTGCCGGCCGGCGATCGATCAGATGCCATGCGGCCCAAAGCCCGCGTTCGAGCAGCTTCAGTCCCTTGCCCGACTGGTAAAGCAGCTTGGAATCGGCAATGGCGACCCGCTGATCGGCGGTCTTCGCGGATCGGGCGGCGCCGGGGGCGATCACGGTTTGAAGACGTTTGTAGAGGTCGTCGCCGCGGATGCCGGCCGGGACTTCCCAAAGGCTGGCCGATATGACCAGAGGTCCCAGGTTGGGTCCGTAGCCGGCTTCGTCGGTTCCGAGGAGGAAAGGCATGGAGCTTATAACCACCCGTGTTCCCGATACCACTGGGCCGTTTGCCGCAGCCGGTCCTCCAGGGGAGCGGCCACGGCGAATCCCAATTCCCGCCCGGCGGCATCACTGGAACAGGTCCACGACCCGGCTCGGGCCTCGTGGGCCTTGTCGAGATTGAAATACCAGGCCTGACCGCGAAGCTGCGAGAATGCCGTGGCAGCCAAGGCGACGGTCCAGACCCCAAACGGCCCCACGCGAAGGACCAGGGTGCGACGGTGGTCCAAGGCCGCCCCGATCATGCGTCCCAAGTCGGAAAACGTCAGGTCTCGTTCGGCCCGAACAAAATAACAGCCTCGGGCGGCGGCAGCACCGTCGCACGGATCGGCGACAATCCGTTTTCCACGCTGGGCCGCCAGAATCATCGCCTGCAGGAGATCGTCGGCATGGATGAGGGAAAACCAGTGTGTTCGCCAACTGGGAACGACATGCACGCCGCAACGGGCAATCGGCAGAAAGAGTTCGTAAGTTGCCGCGTCCGACTCGCCAAAGACGATTGGCGGGCGGAGGATAGTGATCGGCACATCCTTGGCAAATTGTCGGGCGGCCTTTTCGCCCGCCAGCTTGCTCCGCCCGTAGTGCGACACCGGCGCCGGGGGATCGCTTTCCAGTCGTGGCCGCCGCGGGGCGGACGGCCCCATGGCTGCCAAGGAAGAAACCACGAGCAGGACTGGCGGGGTGGTCTGGGCGGCGCAGACCGCGGCGAGATCGGCCACTCCATCGCGATTCGTACGATAAAGGTCCTGGACATGGACGGCCTTGGTTAGCGCGGCAAGGTGATAGACTGCATCGTGGCCGGGCACGACCTTCCGCAGCGACGCGGCGTCGGTCACATCGCCTGTCGCCAAGTGAATCGGCAATCCCGCCAGGCGGTCGATTTTCGAAGACTGGCGGACCAGGCAGCTTACTTCATGACCTTGTTCCAGCAGCGCCCGTGTCAAATGAAAGCCGATAAAGCCGCTGGCCCCGGTAATCAGTATCCTCGCCATGTTTCCGTCCGGTCAGGATTGACCCGCAAAAGTCAAAAGGGGTAAGATGTCCGGAACATTTTCGACCAAGAGCCCAATATGAAGCCCATTGTCATCGAGCGCGCAGCAACTTCCCGACAACGTAAGCAGTTTCTGGAATTTCCTTGGACTATTTATCGGAACGATCCCTACTGGATTCCACCGCTGCGCATCGATCAGAAAGAAAACGTAGGCTACGCACGCAACCCATTTTATGACAGAAACCGAATCCAGACGTTCCTGGCCTATCGTGGGGGTGAGGTGGTTGGCCGTATCGCTGCCATTCTAAACCTCGGACACATTAATCGCTATGACGATGTCCGCGGATTTTTCGGTTTTTTCGAGTCGATCGACGATCAGGAGGTGGCCAACGGCCTGTTTGACGCCGTTCGCGATTGGTTTGCCGATCAGGGGATTTTCAAGCTGCGGGGTCCGGTGAATCCATCGCTCAACGGCGTGGTCGGCCTGTTGATTGACGGTTTCGATTCGTCGCCGACGTTCATGATGCCCTATAACCCCCGTTACTACGAAAAACTGATTGCGAATTATGGCTTCGGCAAGGCACAGGACATGTATGCCTTCTGGGGAGAGATTTCCATGCTGCCCCGGATCGCTGAAAAGCTGCGTCCCGTCTGCGATCAGATCATCGAACGTTACAACGTCAAGATCCGGCCGCTGGACAAGTCCCGCTTCCGCGAGGATGTCAAATCGTTCCTCTCGATCTACAACCGTTCGCTGACGAACACCTGGGGATTTGTTCCCATGTCCGATGGCGAGGTGGAGCACGCTGCCAAGGGCATGCAGCCGCTGATCGTGCCCGAATTGGCCATCTTCGTGGAGATCGACGGGCGGTTAGTGGGTGCCACCTTGGGGCTCTTGGACTACAACCCCCGCATCCGGGAGATCGACGGCCGCCTCTTTCCCTCTGGCTTTATTCACCTCTTGCGCAATAAGCGGGCGATCAAGAAAATGCGTCTGATTTCGACCAATGTGCTGCCCGAATATCAGATGCAAGGGCTGGGCCTGGTGCTCATGCACGGCATCGTACCCAAGGCGATCGAGTGGGGCATGGAGGAGGCCGAGTTCTCCTGGGTACTGGAATCGAACCGGTTCTCTCGCGGGGCGCTGACCAAAGGTGGGGCCAAGATTACCAAGACTTATCGCGTCTACGACATCGATTTCGACGCGGCCCAGGCGGTGGCCCAGCGGCGAGCCGTGCGGCGGTCCGCCATCAAAGGGCGGCTGGAAATCCGGCCCGTTGCCTCCGGCAGCGAACTGAATGCCTTTCTCAAGGTCCCTTGGCGGATTTACGCCCAGGACCCGCAATGGGTGCCGCAGTTACTCCTGGACCAGAAAGAGTTCCTCAATCCTCGCAAGCACCCTTTCTACCTGCACGGGGCTGCTGAAAAATTCATCGCTTACCGCGACGGCGTTCCCCAAGGACGGATCCTCGTCAGCGACGACCCCCGCTACAACGAGGAGCACAAGACCAACACGGGCTGCTTTGGCATGTTCGAATCGGCCGACGACCCGGAGATGGCGGCCGCCTTGATCGAGGCCGCCGCAAAGTGGCTCCGCGACCGCGGCCGCACGTCGATCCTCGGTCCGATCGACTATTCGACCAACTATACTTGCGGCCTGTTGGTGGAAGGTTTCCATACGCCGCCGCGGATCATGGACAATCACAATCCGGCATACTACGCCGGGCTGCTCGAAGGCTGCGGGCTGATCAAGGCCAAGGACCTTTTTAGCTGGTGGTTCCTCGATCCGAAGAACATGAGCGACCTCTGGCGCGAACGTGCGGAGCGGATCATGCGCCGCGGCAAGATCACCATTCGCGAGTTCAATGAAAGCGACTTCGAGGCTGAGGTGCAGCGCTGCAACACCGTCTACAATGGCGCTATGGCACACAACTGGGGATTCGTCAGTCTCACAGAGGCCGAGTTTCGCTACATGGCGGGACGTCTGAAGCAACTAGCCGAGCCCCGCATGGTCTTGCTGGCCGAGGTTGACGGCTATCCGGTTGGTTTTTCCATCACCTTGCCCGATATGAACGAGGCTGTGCAGCCGTTGAACGGCCGCTTGTTTCCTTACGGGCTGCCGATCAATCTGGTGCGTTTTCTCTGGCGAAGGCGCCGCATCAAGACGGCGCGCATGATCGTGCTGGACATCCTGGAGAAATACCGCCGCCGCGGAATTGCCGAAATGTTGATCCTCAAGACCTTGGACTTCGGCAAGAACGTCGCCCATTACACGGGCGCCGAATTGGGCTGGACGCTGGAAGACAATGACCTGGTGAACCAGACCATCGAAGCCGTGGGGGCCAAAAAGTACAAGATCTACAGGATCTACGAGAAGGCGATCGGGTAGATTGGCGCTGGTAGTCCCGGCTTTAGCCGGAATCCTCCGGAAAATGCCGCCGACCAACAATGCAATGCCCGGGCGGAACTACGAGCGTCGTGCCGCCTAAAGGCGGAACTACGAACTTCGCGCCGGGAGTGCAATCGCGGAGCGTTTCTTCCGCCACAACCCCTAATGTGTATGCTTCCTTGGTGGCGTTGCCGCGTCAATACCCCTGTTGTCGCTGAAGAAATAGAGTTTATAATATCAAGCAGACCTAACCCGGGCGGGCTTCTCCACCGGAGGCGGACCTTTTATTTATCACTCGACAGCAGAGGATCCTTTTTTCCATGGCAAACATCCAGGAACTTTCCGAGTCCAGCTTCGAAACCGAAGTTCTCAGTTCGACCAAGCCGGTGCTAGTCGATTTCTGGGCCCCTTGGTGCGGTCCCTGCCGCCGAATCGCCCCCCTGCTGGAGCAGTTCTCGGTGGAAAACGCTGAGGCGGTCAAGGTCGTGAAGGTCAATACCGACGAAAACATGAACCTGGCTACCGATTATCGCATCGACGCTATTCCCACGCTGATCCTCTTTAAGGACGGTCAGGTGGTCGAGCGTTTTGTCGGTTTCGACAAATTCCGCCTGCAGGAGGCTATCTCGCAAATTGCGGGATAAGTCCCAAACGCCATACGTTCGTTCCACCGGATGGGCGGCTGTACGCGGATGCCCATCCGGTTTCAGACGCTTTTGCACACCGACTCCCTTGCACGGTGGTGCCTGTGCCATGGACGCTTCCGTTCTACTCCCTCCTGAACTGCTGGCCAAGCTGGAGAAATTCGAGTTGGTCAGCCGGAAGATCTTCCGCGGGCGGATGAAGGGCGAACGCCGCAGCCCGCGCAAGGGCCAAAGTGTGGAGTTCGCCGACTTCCGCAATTATGTGCCCGGCGACGACCTGCGATTCGTCGACTGGAACACGTATGCGCGGCTGGAAAAGCTCTTTCTCAAGATGTTCCTCGAGGAGGAGGACCTGCACTTCTACGCCTTGATCGATGCCAGCGCCTCGATGGGTTTCGGCGAACCTACCAAGCTCCGCTACGCCGCGCAGCTTGCGGCCGCGTTGGGATTCGTCGGCTTGGTCCGGGGCGATCGGGTGAAGATCGAAACGCTGGGCCAGCCGTCCGGCCGACCCGCCCCGGTCTTTCGCGGTCGCAAGAGCCTGTGGCGGATGCTTGCTCACTTGGAGGAGATCCGCGGCGGCGAGGCTGTCTCGATGTCCGACGGCGTGCGGAACTTCTGTATCCGAAACACCGGCCGAGGGATCGTCGTCCTCTTGAGCGACTTGATGGATAAGGCGGGGTACGAGGCGGCGCTGCGTTATCTGCTTTCCCGCGATCTGGACGTCTACGTAATCCAAATCCTTTCGGCCGCCGAGATCGATCCTGACATCACCGGTGATCTCAGGTTGGTGGATTGTGAGGATGCCGACGTGGCGGAGGTCAGCGTCACGCCCGCCTTGATGACCCGCTACAAGCGGACGCTGGCGAACTTCATCGAGCAGGCCCGGCAGTTCTGCACCAAGCGCGGCATGGTCTACCTGCTGGCCCGTAATGAGGTGCCGGTCGAGGAGCTGGTGGGCGGCTATTTGAGGAACCGCGGGCTGGTGCGCTGAACTATTTCTTTTCTGCCGGCTTTTCCACGGGAACCTTGAACTGCACGGGTCGCTCTTTAAGCACGCGGCGGAGCCAGGCCTCCGGATAGCCGACCTCGGGATCCTGATTGGGCCGCCCGCGAACGTAGCCGTCGTTGTACTTGACAATCAGGCGCTCGGCCAGCGCCCGCCAACGGGCAACCGTCTGCTCGCCATGCATCACCGAATAGTCCGTGAGGTAGCGCACCGCCAGATTGGGATTGGTTTTCAAGAGTTCCACTGCCGTCTTCTCGACCGCCGGCTGCAGGGCGAGAAAATTCGACTCGATGTCCTTCTGACAGGCGCGAATCTCCGGCATCATGTACGACCACTTCAGATAGGCGTAGTTGGAAACGCAATTAAAGACCCACCATGCCGAGTCCCACGAGAATTTGTCGCTCGATCCGCCCGCGAAGCTTTTGGGCAGCTCCTCGATGCCGCAGTACAGCGGAATATAGCAAGAGGTATAGGCATCGTCCACGCCGAACCAATACAGGCCGCCCACCGGATCGGGCAGCCAGGCCCGCGACTGCGAGACGAAGGTGAAGGCGGCTTGTTGTGTAGCGATTGGGCGTTCCCAAGCGTATTCCACGCCGTCGACTTTCCAGTTCAGCGGCCGCCACCGCCGCGGCACGCCAAAGGGACCGGCGTCGATGCCCTGCGTCATATCGAATTCCGTCCCTTCGTAGTGGTCGCGCATCAGGGCGAAGACGTCGGCTGCCGAGAGCTTGCCGTCGGGCCGCAGTGAAAGCGGGTAGGGCTGCGAGCCCGGCTTGCCGCGATGGTAGTCGGGCGAGAGGTGTTGCGAAGGCGCCGCCCGCCGCAGGATGCTCCAGACCCGCGTGTCGCAGATCCGTCGCGTCAGCGGCGTTTCGGGGGCATAGGCCTCATTGAAGCGGAAGGGCTGCCCCGACTTCGGATCGTACCAGCCTTTGCCGCGGGCGAAACTCTCCGCGTTCTCCGAGAAAAGGCAGTTCGCCGGATCGTTGCGCGGGAACTCGCCGATGCGGCTGGAGTTGGCGTGGCAGGAGATCTCGCCGTCGGGGATTCTCATCGCGACCCAGATGGCTCCCTTGCCGCCGGACCCAATGCCGGTCATCTCCAAGATCCACGCCTCCCGCGTGTCGGCAATCGAAAAAGACTCACCCTCGTCGCCGTAGCCGTACTGGCCCACCAGTCCGGTCATCACCTTGATGGCCTCCCGCGCGGTGCGCGCCCGTTGCAGCGCTAGGGTCATCAACGTCGAGCAGTCGATCAGGCCCAGCGGATTGTGCAACGTCTCTCGGCCGCCGAAGGTAGTCTCGCTGATGGCGAGCTGGTGCTCGTTCATCCAGCCCAGTACTTTATAGGTGTGGGCGACTTCGGGAATTTTGCCGGGCGGCCGCTTGTCTTGCGGACCGCGGGGCTCGATGGCGATCATCTCGCCCGGCTTATGGTCCGCCGCCGGGCTCAGCGACACAGAGCCATACAGGCCGACCAGGTCGCAACTGTACGTGATCATCACCGAACCATCGACCGAGGCCCCGCGGGTGACGAGGATGCTCGTGCAGGCCTGGGACAACGCGGCGCCGGTGGCCAGCAATGTCAGCGTCCACAACAGCAGGATGCGGCGGTAGAACGGACGGCACGAGAATTGGGAATGTCGCATAAGTTGCCTTCAGGGCGGTGGTTTTGCCTAGGATCATGAATATTTAGTCATAGTTGCGCGGAGGTATATTGTCAAATTTGGCTGTTGGCAATTGTCGTTGGGGGTGGGTCGGGCCCCTTTCTCCTTACCTCACTCCGACCCTATAATACTTCACATGCCCATCATTGAAATTGCCCAGTTGGCCAAGTCTTACCGCGTCTTTCAGAAAAAAGAGGGGCTCGGCGCGTCGATTCGCGGGTTGTTCCATCGCAATCTCAAGACTGTTGAGGCCGTCCGCGGCATCGACCTGACGGTCGAGGCGGGCGAGTTCGTCGCCTTCCTGGGCCCCAACGGGGCGGGCAAGACCACCACGCTCAAACTGCTCTCCGGCGTGCTTACCCCTACCAGTGGCACGGCAACCGTCATGGGCTATGTGCCCTGGAAACGCGAAAACGCCTACCGCCGCCGCTTCGCCTTGGTGATGGGGCAAAAGAACCAACTCTGGTGGGACCTGCCAGCGGCCGAATCCTTCCGTCTGCACCAGCACATTTACCGCATCGAGCCGCGGCAGTTCGAAACCACCCGCGACGGCTTGGCAGAAATGCTCGACGTCGCGCGCCTTTTGGGACGGCCGGTCCGCGAACTTTCGTTGGGCGAACGGATGAAAATGGAGCTCATCGCCGCTCTGCTCCACGGTCCGGAAGTCCTTTTCCTCGACGAGCCGACCATCGGGCTGGACGTCGTCGCTCAGCACAACATCCAGACGTTCCTCAAGCAGTATCAGCAACAGCGGCAAGTGACGATCCTCTTGACCAGCCACTACATGAAGGACGTCGTGGCTCTTTGCCGCCGCGTGGTGATCATCGCCCAGGGGCGGATCATTTACAATGGCTCACTGGAAGGCATCCTCGACCGTTTTGGCGGCCAGAAAGTGGTCTCGCTGTTGGCGGCCGATGGGCAGATGCCCGACGATCTGGGCCGCTACGGCGAAGTGCTGCTCATCGAGCCGCCGCGTGCCAAGCTGCGGATCGAGCGGACCAAGGTGACCGACGTGCTCTCGTGCATTCTCGCGCGGCACGCCATCGAGGATGTCAGCGTCGAAGACCCGCCGTTGGAAGAGATCATCGCCAAAGTGTTTAGCGACAATCTGGCGGAAGGCGGGTGAATCCCATCGCCGCGCGGGCCACGTCCAGTGCCGCTTGCGGGCGGCCGAGCCGTCGGGCGTTGGCCTTCATCTGCTGCAACAATGCCGGTTGGTCCAAGAGCCGCGATAGCTTGTAGGCCAAGGTGGGCAAGTTGTTCGCTTTCATTCCCGCGCCGTTCTCCAAAACAAAGTCGCTGTTGCGGGTTTCTTGGCCGGGTACCGGATTGGCGATCAATAGCGCTGCTCCGCGGGCCAGGACCTCCGACGTAGTCAGTCCGCCTGGTTTGGAGAGCACGATGTCGGCCGCCGCCATCAGTTCGTCGATCTCGAGGGTGAAGCCCATCACCGTCGCTCGATGTCGCGAGGGGACTTCCACCTTCTCCAGCCGTGCCTTGAGCATCTCATTGCGGCCGGCCACGACGACGACCTCCAGCGGCCGTTGGACCGAGAGCACGCCGGCGAAAATCTTCTCGACGGGCCCCATGCCAAACCCGCCCGCCATTTGCACTATCACGGGGCGATCGTCGCCCAGGCCCAAGTGTTGACGGCACGCGCGGCAATCTTTCTCCTGGCTGAAGACGGGATGGATGGGAATGCCGGTGACCGAGATGTCTTGGGCCGGGACGCCCCAGTGGCCCAGATAGGCGGCGCCTTCCTCGGTTGCCGTGAAGTAGTGCTCGCAGGGCTGGTTGACCCACAGGCGGTGCGTCTCGAAATCGGTAGTGGCCGTCAGGTGCGGCGTCTTGATCTGGCCCTTGCGGCGAAGGGCGGCGATGATCTCGGCGGGCAGGAAGTGGGTATTGACGATCACGTCCCACGAGTTGTCGCGGAGCAGGTGCAGCAACCGTCCCAGGTTCAGGCGTTCGATCAGCAGACGCAACCGGTCAGACTTCCGCTGAGCCGACGGCGGCTGGTCGAGCATGTCATAGACGAAGCCCAACAGATGCGGGGCCGTATTGACCAGATCGACATAGAGTTTGCCATATAAGCGGCGAAAGGCGGCGTTGGTCAGGTCGAGGACGTCGACGTTCTTGACCTCCGCCTCGGGGGCCAGTTGCCGCAGGGCCAGTTCGACCGCTTCGGCCGCCCGCATGTGCCCCGCCCCCACGGAAGCGGACAAGACCAGGATTCGTTTTGACATGGCGATTGCTCCTCCGCATGGATTTCACCAGCTTAGCCAACCGGTGGGGGGGCGTCAATCGGTGAACCCGATGATACCAATGAGCTTCCGGTACGCGTAGAATGTGCCGTGGAGTTGACCAAATACTGTTACTAAAGTCTTGAATAGGGAGTGTTTATCGTGTCTTCTCGGACCTTTCTTGCTCGATTCGTTGCCACCTGTCTCTTGGTGCTGGCCGGCGGCATCGCGATTGCCAAAGATCCCGTTGCCTCGGTCAGCCCAAATGCCGCACTCGCCCGGCTCAAAGCAGGCAATGCACGTTTTGTGGCCGACGCGGTGAGCAAGGGAAAGCCGACGGCCGCGCGGCGGATCGCGACGGCCAAGTCTCAGCACCCGTTCGCGATCATCGTCGGTTGTGCTGACTCGCGGACCTCGCCGGAACTGATATTTGACCAGAACATCGGCGATCTGTTTGTGGTCCGCACGGCCGGCAACCTGGTCGACGACCATGGTCTGGGAAGCATTGAATATGCCGTCGACCACCTCGGCACGCGGCTAATCGTCGTCCTGGGCCACGAGAGTTGTGGAGCGGTGAAAGCCGCCATGGAAAGTGCTACCGCCGCTGGCCACGTTAATTCGCTGGTTCGCGACATCCAACCCGCCGTCGAGGCGGCGAAGGGCGAAAAGGGCAATGCGCTGACCAATACGGTGAAGACCAACGCCCGCCTGATGGCCGAAAAGATCGGCAAGGAAGCCGACCTTGGCGACTACAAATCGGAGGTCCGCATCGTGGCCGGCTATTATGACCTGGATACTGGCGTGGTAGAGTGGCTTGACGAGGAAAAGGCGGAGAAATAACTACTGCGGTCCATCGGCCGCTCAAATTGCCGTTCTGGGCTGAACCGGTTACAATGCGAGTTTTGTTCCTATCGACTCGCTCAACCTGCCGAACATGCCACGCTATAGTCCCGCCGCGATCGAACCTAAATGGCAACACTATTGGGAATCGAACCGTACGTTTGCCGCCCCGCGTCTCCCTGCGGGCCCCAAGATCTACGTCCTGGACATGTTTCCCTATCCTAGCGGCGCAGGGCTGCACGTCGGCCACCCGGAGGGCTACACGGCCACCGACATAGTCTGCCGCTACCGCCGCAACCGGGGCTATAGCGTCCTGCACCCCATGGGCTGGGACGCCTTTGGACTTCCGGCTGAGCAGCATGCCAAGAAAACGGGCACCCATCCCCGCACGACGACCGAGAGCAACATCAACAACTTCCGCCGCCAGTTGAAGATGCTCGGCTTCAGCTACGATTGGGACCGCGAGCTGGCCACCACCGACGTCGATTACTTCCGCTGGACGCAATTCATCTTCCTCGTGCTCTTCGATACCTGGTATGACCCCCAGCGGCAAATGGGCCGCCCCATCGCGGAACTGCCCATCCCCGACGAAGTGGACGAACAGGGGCCCGAGGCCATCGACCGCTACCGCGACGAGCATCGCCTGGCCTACCAGATCGAGGCCCCGGTCAACTGGTGTCCCGCCCTGGGAACCGTGTTGGCTAACGAGGAAGTGATCGGCGGGCTGAGCGAGCGAGGCAGCCATCCCGTGGTTCGCATGCCGCTGCGGCAATGGATGCTGCGGATCACCGCCTACGCCGATCGCCTGGAAAAGGACCTTGAAGGGCTCGACTGGTCCGAGAGCATCAAGATGCTGCAGCGGAACTGGATCGGGCGGAGCAGCGGGGCCGAGGTCGATTTTTTCGTGGGCACGATCCTCGACGCGGAAGGCAAGCCATCGCAACGGGAGTACGACGGCTGGCGGCGGGACCGTGAGCTGGCCGGCTACCCGGCCCGGCCCGACGAACAGGTCCTGCGGATCTACACCACGCGGCCGGACACGCTCTTCGGGGCGACCTACATGGTCGTTGCCCCGGAGCATCCGTTCGTCGAGCGGTTGACGACTCCCGAGCAAGCCGAGGCGGTGCAAGCCTACCGTGAAAAGGCCGCGCGTAAGAGCGACCTTGACCGCACCGATCTGGCCAAGGAGAAGTCGGGCGTGTTCACCGGCTCCTACGCGATCAATCCAGTGACGGGGCAGCCGATCCCGATCTGGGTGGCCGACTACGTGCTGATCAGCTACGGGACCGGGGCGATCATGGCCGTGCCGGCGCACGACGAGCGGGATTTCGAGTTCGCGTACAAGTTCGGATTGCCGATTACGGCCGTGGTGATGCCGGACGAGGCATGGCTGAAGGAACATTCGAGCGTTACGGGACGGCCGGCGGCTGAAGTCACGACCGACCTGAATGCCCATTACCTCGCGCATGTTGGCAAGCTCCGCGAGGCCTTCACTGGTCACGGTCACGCCGTCAACAGCGGCCCTTTCGACGGCCTGCCGACCGCTGAGTTCAAGCAGAAGATCGCGGCTGACCTGGCGGCCAAGGGCCTCGGCCGCACGGCGGTGAACTACAAGCTCCGCGACTGGCTGTTCAGTCGGCAGCACTTCTGGGGCGAGCCGTTCCCCATCCTCCGCGAGCTGGACGCCCACGGCCAGCCTAACGGCCGGCTCCGCGCCCTGAAGCCGGAGGACCTGCCCTTGGACCTGCCGGAGATGATGAAGTTCGACGCGGCCCACGACCGCCCCGAGCCACCCTTGGACAAGGCCCCGGAGTCGTGGCTGAACGTCACGCTCGATGGCAAGCGTTACCGCCGCGAAACGAACACCATGCCGCAATGGGCCGGCTCCTGCTGGTACTATCTCCGCTTCCTCGATCCGACGAACCCGGAGTGCCTCGTCGATCCAGAGTTGGAAAAGGCCTGGATGCCCGTCGATCTCTACGTCGGCGGGGCGGAGCATGCGGTGTTGCACTTGCTCTACGCCCGCTTCTGGCACAAGGTGCTCTTTGACCGCGGTTACGTCAGCCAGCCTGAGCCGTTCCAGAAACTCGTCAACCAGGGCATGATCCTTGGCGAAACGGAATACACCGGCTATCGCACCGCGGACGGGGCCTGGCTGAGCAGCGCCGAAACGACCACCGGTGCCGACGGTCAACCGATCGCCAAGACAACCCGCGAGCCGTTGACGCCGGTGAGCCTCAAGCCCGACGAAGTGACCAAGCAGGGCGAGGTCTTCGTCCTCAAGGCGGAGCCATCAATCCGCGTCGAGAGCCGGGCGTACAAAATGTCCAAGGCCCGCGGCAACGTGGTCAATCCCGACCAGGTGGTCAAGGACTTCGGGGCCGACGCCCTGCGACTCTACGAGATGTTCATGGGGCCCCTGGAGGCCGTCAAGCCCTGGAGCACCAAAGACGTGACTGGCGTTTACAGTTTTCTCGATCGCAGTTGGCGTATGGTCATTGACGATCGCGCGGAGGAAACGCGGCTCAATCCGGCAGTGATCGAGATCGAGCCCACGCTCGAACAAAACCGCGTCCTGCATAAGACTATCCAGGCCGTGACGCGGGACATCGAACAGTTATCGTTCAACACGGCTATCGCGCGGATGATGGAGTTTACCAACTACTTCTTCAAGGTCACTGGGCGGCCCAAGGCGGCGATGGAACGGTTCGTGCTGCTTCTCTCGCCCTTCGCCCCGCACTTGGCCGAGGAGCTTTGGCAGAGCTTGGGCCATGATCGCACGCTGGCCTACGAGCCCTGGCCGGAGTTCGACGAGGCCCTGCTCAAGGAGGACACAATCGAGATACCCGTGCAGGTCAATGGGAAGCTCCGCGGGCGCATCATGGTCGCCGCCGATGC
Source organism: uncultured Planctomycetia bacterium (assembly GCA_963709175.1). Lineage (GTDB taxonomy): Bacteria > Planctomycetota > Planctomycetia > Pirellulales > Thermoguttaceae > JANXQG01. The sequence goes on along the minus strand of CAVPVK010000011.1, from coordinate 526,749 downwards.
CGACAAGGCGGCCATGGAAGCCGCCGCCCGAGCCGACGAGAAGATCGCCGAGCTGCTGGCGGGCAAGATGATCGCAAAGACTATCGTCGTGCCGGGAAAGATGGTGAACTTTGTTGTGAAGTGAGGCCCTTCACTCGACCGCTTCCCGGCGCGTAAGGAATTTCGGCCGCTGAATGGAGTGGCCGCCGCTGCGCCTGGCAAAGAAGGCCGCGATCTGCTCCACTACGTGCTTCTGTTCTTCCGCCCGCAATTCGGGGAAAATCGGCAGGGCCAGCACCTCGTCGGCTGCGCGACGCGTTTCGGGCAGGTCGTTGGGCTGGTAGCCCAAGTAGCGGAAGCACTCTTGCTGGTGAAGGCCCAGCGGGTAGTAGATTTCGGTTCCGATGCGGGCCTCAGCCAGGGCCTCGCGGAGCGGTGTCCGCAGGCCCTGAGGCACGCGGATTACATATTGGTTCCAGACGTGCCGCATGCCCGGTTGGGCCTGTGGCAACACGAGAGTGCGGTGCAATCCGGCCTCGATGAAGAGTTCCGAATAGCGGTCGGCGTTGGTTTGCCGCAGGAACGTCCAATGGTCCAGGAAGGGCATTTTGACGTTGAGCACCGCGGCCTGAAACGAATCCAGTCGGCTGTTGATGCCGATGCACGAATGGTAGTAACGCGGCCGCATGCCGTGGCCACGAAGCAGCCGCAGGCGGTCGGCCAGGTCGTCGGATTGCGTGGTCAACATACCGCCGTCGCCCGCCCCGCCTAGGTTCTTCGTGGGGTAGAAACTGAAACAGCCGATTGTCCCGATCGATCCAACGCGGCGACCCTGGTTCTCGGCGCCAATGGCCTGGGCGGCGTCCTCCACGAGGGCGATGCCCTGAGGCCGAGCGATCTTTGCCAGGGCCACCGTGTCGACCGCCTGGCCGAATAAGTGAACGGGGATGATCGCCTTCGTCGCCCGTGTGACCAGCGAGGCGACATGTTGCGAATCGATGTTGAATGTCTGCGGGTCGATGTCGGCAAAGACTGGCCGGGCTCCAAGTCGGGTGACTGCACTGGCCGTGGCAAAGAAGGTAAAGCTGGGCAGGATCACCTCGTCGCCGGCGGAAATGTCCAGGGCCATCAGTGCCAGCAGCAGGGCGTCGCTGCCAGAGGCGCAAGCGATGGCGTGCTTCGCTTGGCAATAGGCCGCCAGTTGCTGCTCGAGTTGGGTGACTTCGGCGCCAAGTACGAATCCGCCGCTGTCGCAGACCCGTCCCAGGGCCGCGAGCATCTCCGCCCGCAGTCCTGAATGCGCCCTTGCCAGGTCCAAGAGTGGTACGCCCTGGATCGCGGTGCTGTGGCTTCCTTGCCCATTATTCGCGGAATTCATCGTGGCTGCCCCGTGGAATGACCAGAATCGGCCGCTGTGCGACAGGCTTCCTTGCCAGGCAATCGTGCGGCGGTTGGGAAAATTACCGATTCGGGCCTGAAGAGTCAACGGCAGATAGCCGCCCTGCGGCAAAGTTGTCGGTCCGATCACGACCACGACCGCGGGTACATGCTCACTGCGGCGCCACCCGCATAATCGCTACTGTTTCCCGAGACGATTTCTGGAAATTCCTTGTGACGCGTCTTGCCCCTCCGGCATCTGAGCTTTTATACGGCCGATTTCTACGGCTAAGACCCAAGACCTATCAGGCGAAAGGAACAGATTCATGTTGATGGCACAAAGCACTTCCGAAATTTTCAACTCGACCAAGACCTCCCTGCAGGGCAGCTTCCAGCAGGCCGTCGACCAGGTCATCTTGTACGGACCGAAGATTGTAGCGGCGATCGTAGTGGTGGTAGTGGGCTACCTCATCGCTCGTCTGGCGGGAAAGGTACTCACCAAGGTCAGCGAAAAGCTGGGGCTACAGATCGCCGCCGAGCGAAGCGGACTGGCACAGTCAATGCAGCACATGGGCGTCGAGCGGAACGTGCCGACCATCCTGGGCACGATCGGATTCTGGCTCTTGATCTGCGTGTTCTTCATGGCGGCGTTCAACATTCTCGGGCTGACGGAGGTCTCCACTGCCATGAGCAGCGTGGCTCAATACATCCCCAACCTGCTAGTGGCCACGGTGATCGTCGTGGTGGGACTCTTCGCCGCGACCTTCCTCCGCGGCGTGATCGCCACAAGCACCGACCGGTTGGGAATCTCCTATGCTGAGCATCTGGCCAATGGCTGTTATTACACCCTGGCCCTCTTGACCTTCATCCTCACCTTGAAGCACCTGGGCATTGAGTTCCAGTTGCTCAACAACATGATCCTATTGATCTGCGGTGGTCTGGCTCTGGGATTTGGTTTGGCCCTCGGATTGGGCGGGCGGGACGTGATGGCTGGCATCCTTGCCGGCTACTACCTCCGCCAGCGACTGGCCTCGGGCGATTTGGTAGAGGTCGCCGGCATGCAGGGGACAGTCCGCGAAGTGGGGCCGGTGGCCACAGTCATCGAGACCGACGAGCAAGGACTGATCAATCGTCACACGGTGCCCAACACCAAGATGCTCAACGAAGCCGTTCGGTAGCGATTGCGTTGCGGGATCTCAAATCTCAGATGTTGACCTAGCCCTGGATTGCAGGCGATCCAGGGCTTTTTCATATTCAAGCACGCGTGAGGTCCCGGCGTACGTCAGCCTTTCCATGCCATTCCAGGCTGACCAGGTCAGGCTCGGGCACCGTGTCCAGACGGTCGGCCGGACGTGCACAGTCCGATCAGAGCGTGCTGGGATAGGTCGTTTCGTTCTTGACCGCCTGTGTGTGACCATCAAAAAACGTGACGATCACCACGCCGGGATGGTTGGAGACCATCATTCCGGGTGAAATCGCGATCGCTGCGCCCACGGTGTTGTTCTGCACCGGCCAATGGAAGGTCAACTGGGTTGCCCCAGCAGGCGCAGACGCGGCCGTAGTACTGACGGTGGTCCAGGGGCCCGTCGTGTGCGCGTAGGTCGATCCGCCATCGCCCGTGAGCTCTCCGAGCATGATGGTCGTCGAGCCGCTCACCGGGGCGCCGCGGGCGTAGCCGGCCACGCCGGCAACGGGACGGGTAGTGAGCTTCGACGTTGTCGTGGGATTGACGACATTGTTCAACAAATCGTGCGGCGGGCTATAACGGTGGTCCACGAAAAAGCCGTCGTTGATGCCGTAGCTCAAGAGTCCCTGTAGGTTGGATGCCGTGGGAATCGTTAGATAGGGATCGTTGGGGCAGATCATAATATTCAAAGTGGGAGTCTGGCCAGCGGACACCGCGCCGGCCATTTTGTTCTGCAAGATCATCTCCCAGATGTCGTTTCTGTCCAATTGGGGGGTAATTGCCTCTACCCAGGAATAAACCACCCCGCTAGGGGTCTTGGACAGGACGCCGGGCAAGTGGTTCTTGGTCACTTCATAGTTGAGAATGGCCTTAGCGATCTGCTGCTGGTTATTGCTGCAAGTGGATTGCCGGCTCATTTCCCGGACCATATTTACGGCCGGAATGAGCATGGCCAGGAGGATGCCGATGATCGTGATGACGACAAGCAACTCGACCAGAGTAAAGCCGCGGATGGAGCGATGCATGGCCATGATCCTTTCGCAAGCGGAACGAGATTTCCTGCCCCTAGGATTTATTGTCGTGGAAAACCGCCAACAATTCCAGTCCCCGGAAAAAATTTCGGGGGAAACGCTGGATTTTTCCATCGGAATTTGAGACAATACCTAGGGGCAAGGAGTGTGTCGCGGCAGCGCCGGCGGAACCTCTCGTTGTTCCGCAGATTCGGCGCCGGATCGGTGGCATTGAAAACCTTGAGAGGTGGAAGGAGTTCGAACATGGAACGGCAGAGAATGGCTCGATTTGGAATGGCTCGCTCGGCCTTTACGCTGGTGGAGTTGTTGGTGGTAATTACCATCATTGGCATGTTGATGGCATTGCTCATGCCGGCGATTTCCGCGGCGCGGGAGCAGGCCCGCCGGGCAAGTTGCTTGAATAATGAAAAGGAGATTGCCGTGGCCCTGCTTGGCTTTGAAAGCACCCACGGGGCGTTTCCCGGTTGGCGGAACACGGTGATTGGAAACTCAAGCCCCGTCTCCTGGCCGACCATGCTACTGCCCAACCTGGATCGAACGGACTTGTGGACTTTGGTCAAGAAGGGCGGAGCCTATACGGGAACCGCCTTGAAGCTCTTCTCCTGTCCCAGCGATCCTCCGCCCACCTTCTCCGGGGTGGGGCCAAGCTCGTATATTGCCAATGGGCTGGTGATCCGCGATCAGTATGCCTACTCGATGAGCCCCACGGGCAGTGCCGCTTTGGCGCCGCAAACCAAGGACTATGTCTCCAGCAACGATGGCACGGGGAATACCCTCATGCTGGGTGAGAACACTATTGCTCCGCCCACCGCAGCGGCCGCTGCGGGCGCCCTGGCCAAGGCCCACAATTGGTACGATGTCTCTGGAACCACCATTAACACGCAGCTTGCCCAGACGTTCGGATTCCCGATCACTGGAAATGTCTACGCCACGGCTTTGACCAGTTTTGCCACAGTATACGGCAGCGGTTATGGCGGAACTGGATTCACCCAATACAACGGCAATCCGATGACGGCGAATATCAGCTCCGGTCATAGTGGTGGAGCGAATGTAATCTTCTTCGACAGCCACGGCGGCTTTCTCCGAGACGACGTGGGGCTGAATTACGCCACGGGCAGCAGTTCCGTCACTGTGTATCAAATCCTGGTGACACCCGAGGGGAGCAAGAATGGTAGCGAACCGCCGGCCGACGAAGGCCAGACCGGCATGTAATCGATTTCACAGACCAATACTATTAGGTTGCCCTAATCGGCCCATAGACTAGGCTTTTCTGGCAATCTTCTTCTGATTCTAGCCGCCCATAGGAAGGGTTTCTCTCCTGCGGGCGGCTACTTCTTTTGGTGTTTCTTGAAAACAAGGCAAAGAACCGTGGTGAGTTTGCCGATTATTCCGACTGCACGGTTTAGGAAGACTTTAACGGCACTGCATGCGTCGAAGTTGCCGATAAAGTCGTCTTATACTACCAGGATTGCCTAGACGCAAAAATCCTGCACCCCACAGGTTCCGGTCATGCCCAGTAGTAACCCATACGTCTGCCCTGCCAGATCGGTTTTTATGGCCGCCTGGCTTGCCGCGCTGTTGCTGGCCGGTTGCGCTACCATAAACCCCTTCGATCCCAAAATTGAACCGCCGCTCCCCGAATCTTGCCAGGCGGGGCGGGAGCAAACGATGGTGTCGTTGCCGGCATACCGCATCGAGCCGCCAGATATCATCCAGATCGAAATGCTCAAAATTATCCCCCGGCCGCCCTATCGGGCCGAGGTCTTCGATGTGCTGCAGATCCGTGCCAACACTCCGCCGGAACAGCCGATTGACAATTACTACATGGTTGAAGCGGAAGGCACAATCAACCTGGGGCCGGTATACGGCTCGGTGCGAGTGGCTGGCATGACCATCGACGAGATCCGCGGGACTTTGAACAAGTGGCTTTCCCAGTGGCTCCGGGAACCAGCCGCCAGCGTACAACTCTCGCGTGTGTCGGGGGCACAGCCGGTAAGCGGACAATATCTGGTCGCTTCCGACGGAACGATCAACCTCCGGCAGTACGGCGTGGTCTGCATTGCCGGCATGACGGTTACCGAAGCTCGTATCGCTATCCAGAAACACCTGACTCAGTTTCTCGACTCGCCCGAATTATCGGTCGACGTAGTGGCATTCAACAGCAAGGTATACTACATCATTACTCAAGGGTCGGGCTTAGGAGATAGCGTCCGTCGGCTGCCAGTGACCGGCAACGATACGGTGCTTGACGCCTTGTCTCAAGTCGGCGGGCTGTCGCAGGTATCGAGCACCAAGATCTGGATCGCCCGGCCGGCACCGCACAATTTCGGCTGCCAGCAGATATTGCCCATCGACTGGTATGCCATTACCCAAGGGGCCCAAACGGCGACGAACTACCAGATTCTGCCGGGCGACCGCATTTACGTGGCCGAGGACGAGATGACAACCTTTACCAACATTCTCACTAAGGTTACCGCGCCGATCGAGCGCCTCGCCGGCATCGCCTCGCTGAGCAACTCGACGATCCAGGGTTACCAGCAACTGGGCCGGAACTATAACCGCAACCGCAATGGATTCTAGGCATGAAGAAATCGTCACCCAGCATCACCAAGTTGAACGTCATCGCCGCCATCGGGATTTGCCTGTTGTGGCCAGCGACGGGATTGCCCCAGTCGTATGAGGTCAGGCCGTCTTGCCCACCCAAGCCCAATTGCAAAGTCAACATACTTACATTTGGATACAACGACACGAACTGGCGGCGATGGCCATGTCAGCCCCGCCCCGCAGAGAGTGATGCCAAAACAATTGGCGGCTCTCTCATACCCACTCCGGCGCCGACGCCGGAGGTGCGACTTCCGGCCGCGGAACTCCCCTCGCGGCCAGCCCTTCCGGGCGGGACTTCGGGCGGAACGTCCGCACTGCCAACGGGACCTACACCAACCACTCCCAGTGTGCCGGGGGGAACGAACTTCGGCATCCCAGGGGTGCCGGGAATGAACGTTCTCCCGGAAGGGTTGGAACCCGAGAAGCGCAAGCCATCTGCGGAGCCGAAGCCTGGAGCTAGTGTGACGCCGTCCCTTACGCCCAATGAACTGCCTAGTCCCACTCCCACAACCCCGAAGCGAGCAGCGGACGCAACAAGCCCGGCGCCGATCACGATTCCGGGCGTCGAGCCCCCAAAATCACCGGAGTTGCCCCCCACACCGGCGAAGCCGATCTCCCCGCCACCCGACACAAACCCGACGGCGCCATTGCCAGATTCGAAGCCCGATATTCTAATGCCCTCTGCACCAGTAAAAGGCGCATCGCTTGCCGCGCCCGAGGCGGAAGGCGTTGCCGGTGATGCGACCAATTGCAGCCCGGCATTGCCGATGCAGGCCAACTGGAATGCTTCGTTAGAGCCGGAAAGAGTTGGCGAAAACCGCCTCCGCAGCGCTAGTTATGAGCAACGGATGACGACTAGCGGAAATCCGCTTCGCTACGCCCTACAAGGATTTTGCCCAGTCGAGCTTTGCGAGAGAGACCGCTGGGTGGCCGGAAACGCCGACTTTCAGACGATCTACGAAGGGCAGATCTTCCAGTTCTCCAGCGAGGAGGCGCTCAAGCGGTTTCAAGCGGCCCCGCAGAAATATGCCCCGGTTCGAGGCGGTGTGGACATCGTCTTGGCCCTGGAAGCAAGCCGCAACGTGCCCGGCAGCGTCAACCATTCCGCGGTCTGGCGCGGGCGACTCTACCTATTCTCCACTTCCGCTTCCTTAACGGCGTTTCAATTGGACCCCGGCCGCTATGTGGGGAACAATACGCAATCAGCGAGACTGAGAACGCCCGACGATTCCCTCTAAAGGGGCTGCACTCTCCCCGAATCGACCGGCTATCGTGTCGGATAGCCGTAATTGGCTGGGGGCAAGGAGTTCGTCGGATAATAGCTGCCGTAGTTAAGGAACTGGCTAGGATTCACCAAACCGTTCCCGCCCGCATTTACCTCGACGCCGGCCGGCGGCGCCGTAGCCCGGCATCATCGGCCGTACGCCCTGGATTTGCTCGCTGACATGGGCGTTAAAATTCTGTTGGCTCAAGGCTGGCTGAACATAGGCTGTGTAGGGATCAACAGACCCGTTGGTAGGCTGGTAAAGCCCCATCCATGGGCTATATCCGTTGGGCGGCGTGTAGCCCGAAAAAGGCTTGGAATACCCGGCATTTCCCCCCATGCCCGCCACGGGGCCATTGTCTTGCAACCCATAGCGGGCCATGAGATTACCCACCGTGGTGTTGGCAATAACGTTGTTTACGTTGGGTGGGGCTATGGCCGTCGGCGGGACGAGCGCCGCACCACTAGGTCCATAGACGGGCGCCCCCGCCAGCGACATATTTCCGTAACGATCATTTTTCTGGATGCCCCCTGGCTGATATGCACCGCCCGGCTGATATGCACCGCCTGACTGATATCCACCGCCTGGCTGAGACACGCCACCCTGCTGAGAAATGCCGCCTGGAGAAATGCCGCCGGTCGGATTCACTCCCACGTTCTGCCCCGACGTATCGGTTGGCGCAGTAGGCATTGCGAGATTGGATTGACCCTGCTGGTTATTTTGAAAACCGTAAGGACGATACCCGCCCGCAGTACGATAGTTGTCGGCTGCCGGAGTGTCATCCAACGTGGGAACTCGAGGCAAGGGGTGCTTCTTGAGTCGCTCCCTCCACTCCTGTTCCTGGATTGCAGTAGGGGTGGACAACTCATCGCGGAGAGGGATCGTCGCGATATCGGTCTCAGGCGAAATCCAACCGCCGACCATCATTACGCAGAGAGCAATGGAATGCATAGCTAAGCTCCCAAAGAAGAAGGGCGTGCCACCTCATCGAGTGCACGCGAAAACAGTGCTGGAATGGTGCTCAACGTCTAGATTCTACGCCACTCGGCCGCAAAAAGCAAGGTATTCGCACCACCATCTGGCGGCTAAATGTGATACATTTCACCCTCTTGGGCCTTGCTGCGTTGGAGCAAGTCTGCCAGCGTCATGCCACCGAGCATTTTTCGCTGGACCTCGCCCACTTCCTTCCATGCCTGCATCAACACCTTCACCGCGGGCGAGTCCGGAGATGCAGCGGTCGTCGGGACATTTTCTTCGGGCGTGCCTTCGATCACTTCCATGACCTGGCGGAGCGACACCTCCTGTGGCGGCCGAATGAGGTGGTATCCGCCCGCCGCACCGCGTACACTTGCGACCAGTCCGGCGCCCTTGAGTTGCAATAGTATTTGCACCAGAAAGCGGGGCGGAACGTCATGACGTTCCGCAATTCTGCGAATCCGCACCGGCTCGTTAGACCCATATTGGGCAGCCAGCTCCAACATCGCAATGCACGCGTATTCGGTTTTTGCAGAAACTCTCATCACAATCTCATCTTGGACTAGATTGGAATCTTACCACCTATAGAATCCTTGCTATCACAACTCCGATAGTCAACTCTAGCAATGTTTCCAAAGTCAGTCAAGTATGTACACCCATTGTGGGTATTTGAATAATTCTCCGTTGGGTGGCCTGCTTTGCAGGACGGGCAAGCCCTGAGGTGGAAAATCGGGGGTCTTGACGATCGTTGCGCGGCTAGGGACGATAAGACTCGCGGGAATGCTTTTCCATAGGACACTTCGCCTGGGCGGGTCCTGTCGGCGTACTTGACCCTGCACGGGCAAGAACTTCCGCATCGTTTCCCTCAGTTTCCCTAATTGAAAAGGCTTGGCAGATGACGGACAAGGCTTATTTGGCAGTTGACATGGGGGCTTCTAGCGGGCGGCATTTAATCGGTCGTTTCGACGGTCAGAAGCTGCGGCTGGAAGAGGTCTTTCGTTTCGAAAACGGACCCGTGGATCTTGCCGGGCGGCTCTACTGGGACCTGCCGAGACAATGGAGCCACGTGCGGCAAGGGCTGGCGGCCGCCGGCGCCGCGGTCGGCGGCAAGGCGATTGTCAGCATCGGCGTCGATACCTGGGGCGTGGACTTCGGTCTCCTTGGCCGCAATGATGAATTGCTCGGAAATCCTTGCCACTACCGCGACAGCCGCACCAACGGCATGCTCGAAAAGGCATTTTCCATTGTCTCCCGCGCAGAGATTTTCCAACAGACCGGTCTGCAATTCATGCAACTCAACACCCTCTACCAACTCTTGGCGATGAAGCTGGGCCAATCGCCCCTGTTGGACGTGGCCCAAACCATCCTCTTTATGCCAGACCTGATGCACTGGCTGTTGACCGGCGAGAAATGCAACGAAATGACCGACGCCAGTACTTCGCAGTTTTATAACCCTGTCAAGTGTGGTTGGGCCACAGACTTGCTGCAGAAGTTTGGCCTGCCGACGCATATTCTCGGCAAGATCGCGCAGCCGGGCACGGTGCTCGGCCCGCTCCGCGGCTCGTTGTCGGCCGAAACCGGCCTGCGGGCCCAGGTCGTCTTGCCGGGAACGCACGACACCGCCAGCGCCGTGGTGGCCGTTCCCGCCGCCAGCAAACCCGCGGCGCGACCCGATTGGTGCTATATCAGCCTTGGAACGTGGGCCCTGATGGGCATCGAATCGCCGCGGCCGGTGATTAACGACCAGGTGCTGTCGCGGAACTTCACCAACGAAGGCGGAGTCGGCAATACGATTCGCCTGCTGAAGAACATTACGGGGCTTTGGCTCGTGCAGGAATGCCGCCGCGCTTGGAACCAAGGGACGCGGACCTGGACCTGGGAGGATCTCAACCGCCTGGCCGCCGCCGCCGAACCGCTGGTTTCCTTCATCAATCCCGATGCCGATGTCTTTATGTCGCCGGAGAACATGCCGCGGGCGATCGGCGAGTTTTGCGCAAAAACGGGCCAGCTGGTTCCGGGGAACGAAGGGGCGGTCTTGCGATGTGCGCTGGACAGCATCGCCATGAAGTTCCGCTACGTGCTGGGCATGTGCGAAGAATTGGCCCAAGGGCGGATCGAAACGATCCACATCGTGGGCGGTGGCACCCAGAACCGCTTGCTCTGCCAGGCCGCGGCCGACGCCTCCGGACGCCGCGTGATCGCTGGCCCGATCGAGGCTACCGCCATCGGCAACATCATGGTGCAGGCCGTCGCCGACGGCGCGGTCGGCTCGATCGCCGAGGCCCGCGAAGTCGTCCGCCGCAGCTTCGACGTGGAGGAGTACGAACCGCGGAACACCGCCACGTGGGACGAGGCATACCCGCGGTTCCTGAAGGTCGCACAGTAGAACAGGAGTATTCCAATGGTTTCGGTTGGCATCGTCGGTCTCGGCTTCATGGGCATGAAGCGCCTCCAATCCTGGGCACCGCGCCAAACCCCATGATTTCCGCAAGATATTGGCCTCACGTGGCGATTCTTTGTGCTCATGATACATAAACAGCACAAGGAATGGCACAAAGAATTCTCCGGAAATCATGGATGAGTCGCCTGCCCCTAGCACGCGGAGCCACGTTTTCATATTACTGCTTCTGAGCGTCTGCGGCGCCCTTTCAAAACACCGCGCCCTTGCCCGTCTCAAGCAGCTGCTCGGAGTTTAGGCAGCCGAAGAGTTGAATGAACTTCGCAACGAGCCCGGTCCAGCCGGTCTGATGGCTCGCGCCGAGCCCAGCGCCGTTGTCGCCGTGGAAGTACTCGTAAAAGAGGATGTAATCGCGCCAATGCGGATCGGATTGGAACTTCTCGGTACCGCCGTAGACCGCTCGCTGGCCACGCTCATCGCGCAGAAAGATGCGCGCGAGCCGATCGGCGATTTCCTTGGCCACTTCGAAAAGGTTCATCATCCTGCCTGAGCCGGTGGGACATTCGACCTTGAAGTTGTCGCCGTAGTAGAGGTAGAACTGCAAGAGTGCGCGGATAATCAGGGCGTTCACCGGCATCCAGACCGGCCCTCGCCAGTTGGAATTGCCGCCGAACATGCCCGTGTTCGACTCGGCCGGCAGGTAGTCCACCCTGTACTCCTAGCCGTTGACGTTAAAGATGTAGGGATGTTGCTCGTGGAACTTCGAGAGCGAGCGAATGCCATAAGGGCAGAGGAACTCGTTTTCATCAAGCATCTTCGCGAGGATCCGACGGAGCCGTTCCCGGTTGACCAGGGCCATAATCCCACGCTCAGCCAAGCCCAGGTGTCCGGGGCCTGTGGGGTGCATGGCAGTCCAGCAGCTCGGGCATTCGGCGCAAGCGGGCCTGAATCTGGGCGATTGCCCGCGGAATGCGTTCGCGCTGCCACTTCTCGATGACCGTCGCGGCGCACAAGGGTAGCAGCCCCACCATCGAGCGGACCTTGAGCCGCGTGGTGCTGCCATCGGGGAGCACTAGCAGGTCGTAGTAGAATCCGTCCTCCTCGTCCCACATGCCGTCCTGGCCGGGGCGGTTCATGGCCGCGGCGATGTAGTAGAAGTGCTCGGCGAACTTGAAGACCATGTCCTCGTAGGTGCGGTCGTGGGCGGCGAGTTCTACGGCCAGTTCAGCCATATTCTGGCTGAATAGCGCCATCCAGGCCGTGCCGTCCGCCTGCTCTAGGCGGCCCCCGGTGGGCAGCGGTGCGCTGCGGTCGAAGACCCCGATGTTGTCGAGGCCGAGGAAGCCGCCCTCGAAGACGTTCTTGCCGAAGCGGTCCTTGCGGTTCGCCCACCAGGTGAAATTCAGCAGCAGCTTGTTGAAGGCCGACTTGAGGAAATCAACGTCGGTCTCGCCGCGGAAGGCCTGCTCGGTGCGATGGAGGAACAGGGTCGCCCAGGCATGGACCGGCGGGTTCACGTCGCTGAAGTTCCACTCGTAGGCGGGAATCTGACCGCTGGGATGCAGGTAGACGCCCGTGGAGCATCAATTCCATTTGCTGCTTGGCGAAATCGGGGTCCACAATCGACAGCGGCAGCGTGTGGAAGGCCAGGTCCCAGGCCGCATACCAGGGATACTCCCACTTGTCGGGCATCGAGATGATGTCCTTGTTCAGCATGTGGTACCAATCCGAGTTCCGGGAATTGCGATAGCCAGTATGCAGCGGGTTGGAGTTATGCTCCTCCAGCCAATTGTCGCCGTCGAAGAAGAAGAACTGCTTGCTCCAGAGCATTCCGGCCAGCGCCTGCCGCATCACGCGGGCCTCGTCCTCGCTCGCCGAGGGCGGCGTGACCGACTTGTAGAACTCGTCGGCTTCGCGAAGCCTGTCGGCGAAGATCTCATCAAATTGCTTTCCAAAAGGTCTGCCCTTCTGGTCCGGGAGGCTTGGTGAGCCGCAGGCGAATCACTTGGGTCTGACCGGTGCCGACCCTGAGCCGGTAGTGGGCCGCGACCTTGGTGCCCTGCTTGTCCGGATTCACCGCGTCCTGGCTGCCCTGCACCACGCAATCGTTGATGCCGTCCTTGACGTAGGGACTCTCGTTCTTCTGCCCGCGAAAAGCCGCTCGTTGTTGGTTTCGTTCTCGGTGAAAAGCAGCGGCACCTCCCCTTCGCAGGAAAGAATGAATTCACCGAGCACGGGATGCGTTACTTCGACGGCACTCGCGCCTGCCGGCGCCTCGATCTGCTTGAGGTTGGGTTTCACGGCAGCTCGATTCGCTTCGGCAATCCACGCCGACCAGTCGTTGCGAAACCACAGCGTGGGCAGGAGATGCAGTTCGGCCGCGTCGGGGCCGCGGTTCGCCGCCGTGATCCGCACCAGGATGTCTTCCGGACCGGCTTTGGCGTACTCTACGAAGACGTCGAAGTATCGGTCTTCGTTGAACACTCCCGTGTCGAGGAGTTCATACTCCATTTCATTGCGATTGCGCCGGCGGTTTGTGTCCACCAGGTCGGCATAGGGAAAGGCCGCCTGCGGATACTTATAAAGACACTTCATGTACGAGTGGGTCGGCGTGCTGTCGAGATAGAAATAGTACTCCTTCACATCCTCGCCGTGATTGCCCTCGCCGTTGGTCAATCCGAAGAGTCGCTCCTTGAGAATTGCGTCCTTGCCGTTCCACAAAGCCAGCGCGAAGCAGAGTCGCTGCTGGTCGTCGGAAATGCCGGCGATGCCGTCCTCGCCCCAGCGATAGGCTCGCGAACGGGCCTGATCGTGGGTGAAGAAGTTCCAGGCGTCGCCATTTTCGCTATAGTCCTCGCGCACGGTACCCCACTGGCGCTCGCTCAGGTAGGGTCCCCATTTCTTCCACGCAGCGCCTTCTTCTCGCGTTGCCTTCAGTCGTAATTGTTCTGGGTTCATTTTGTTTATCCCTGCGAAATGAAGGTGCAGCGGATCTGTGCCTGCCGAACCACGGTTGCCTAGTTACCTATATCAAGTCTAGGTTGAGGTTTCGACCTCTTGGGATCAAGGCATTCCGCCGGGCGGCAGAGATACAGCCAGGCTTATCAGGTTTTGCGCCTCACAGAATAATGCCGCGGCGCGGGAGTCGATATCCGCGATGAGCATGAAGGCAATGGCGACAATCAGCGGATGTTCAGTGATAAAGTCCACGGCAAGAAACTCCTCACGATGGAACGCATGAGTCGCTAACCAGTATGATCCGCCACCCGCCTAATGTCCAGCACCAGCGCCTTGAGGCTTTGCCGTCCGGCCTGCGGATCGGAAGTCGGTAACGAGAATGTACGTGCTCACGAGAAGCACCCAGAACGGTACGACCAGCGCGATCCACGCAAAGTCGGTAATGACGGAAAGCAGTATCAAAGCAAGAGCGAAACCGACGAACGATACCCAGCGCACGAGGACCGCCGTCCGCAGACCAATCGTGGAGGTTACGAACATGAAAATGGCCGCCATCTTCATGCCGAAGGTGTTCATCAGCGCGTGGGCCGTCGCACGGCCGACCGCATAAGCTTCGCTGTCGGCGGAAAGATGACCAGGGGTAACGAAGGCTTCCAGCAGTCCAAAGGAAACGGCCGTCGTGGCGAAGAGCATGGCGACGAAGAGCAGTCCGCTCCCCAAGAATAACGTGGCGAAGAAGCGATCTTCGCGGAGGCCAATGCGATTGCGCAGCACCGCCATGAACCAGAGGAAGGCGATTCCCGTGAAGGGAACCAGGTTCAGTGCGATGCGGACCCAGTTCCGATAGGCCAAATCGGCAAGCCAAATGCCAGGATCCTTGGGATCGGCCGGGACCGCAAGCCGGATGAGTATCAGGCTGGTGATGTACAACGCCGAAAAGATTACGCCGCTAGTAGCAACGACCCGCGGCGGCGATGAAGGCGGGCCATGTTCGGCCGGCGCGAAACTCATCGCGTCCTCCGCAGTAGAGGACCGAGGACCTCAAAACGGCATCGGCCACGATCATAATCGCCGTTCGTCATTCCGTCGGTCCTTCGTTCGCTTGGGCGTCTTCCGCTGCCTCCGGGCCTTTGAGTGGGCCCGACTGAACCGCCAGGAAAGCGTTCATCGCAGATTTTAGCGTCGGATATACGGAATCGTTCCCGATCGTCGCCAGCGCACCCGAACGTTCGAGCATGTCTCGCGGTGCGGTGCGGAACGCCGCAAGTCCCAATCGAACGCCCTGGCGGGCAAGATCGCGTGCTAAGGCCTCAAGGGTTTCGGCCCCCGTACTGTCGATTGTGTTGACGGTACTGCCGTCGATTATCACCCATTTCAGGTCGGACTGGACAATCGCCAGATCCAGAACGCGTTTCTTGAGGTACGACGCGTTGTAGAACACAATCGCGGCGCCAAAGCGGTAGAGTAGTAACCCGGGCGTCGCGGGACGTCGGCATGGTGCATCAAGTCGTGAAAGCCCTTCATGCCGGGCACGCGGACCAAGACGGCATCGGGTGGGCAGCGCTGCGCTTCAGGAGCAGGAGCAAAGCCACGCTGACCGCCAGCACGATACCCTCCAACACATCCAGGCCGATGACCCCGAACATTGTTGCCATGGCAACGCCGAACTCCGACCGGCTCACGAGCCATAGCCGCCGCAGCGAGGCGAGATCGAACAGCCCGATGGCGGCAACGATCAACACAACGCCAAGCCGCTTTCGGCAGGTAGCGCAAAGGGAACGGTGAGGAACAGCAGCGCACGGCCATGACCACGGCCGCCACCAATCCGGCCGCCTGGCTCTTGCCGCCCATAGCGTGGTTCATCGCCGTCCGCGACTCGGTGCCGCTCACCGCAAATCCCTGGCAGAGTCCGGCGGCGATCTAGCTTGCACCAAGGCAAAAAGTTCGCGGTCCGCGTCGACTTCATAATTATTTTTGGCCGCAAAACTTCTAGCGACGACCATGGCGTTACAGAAACTCACCAGTGCTACGCCAAGCGCACCGCCGAACAGCGGCGGAAGGTATGCCGGGTTGCACGCCGGCCAATGCAAACGAGGCAATCCGGCACCCACCGACTTCACCAATTCCACGCCCGCGCCTCCAGTCCCAGCAGCTTCACGGCGGCGATCGCTGCAACGACTGCCAGCAACGGACCTGGCCATCGCGGCAGCAGTCGCTTGCTCACGAGCATTATCACGATGGCCAGCAGCCCTACCGCCAGCGTTGGCAATTGCGTTTGCGGCAGTTTGCCGGCGAATTCGATCAGGCTGGCGAGAATGCCGTGCGACTTCATAGGGAAGCCGAAAACCTTGCCGATCTGGCCCAGGAAGATGCTGATTGCCACGCCATTGAGAAAACCGGTCAGAATCGGCTTGGAAAGAAAGTCGGCCAGAAAACCGAGCCGGAGAAAGCTCGCGGCGAAACAGAACAGGCCGGCGAAGCAAGCCAACACGACCGATAGTGGGAGAAGGTCTTCCGGATGGCCGGCAGCCAGCGGCGTCAATGACGCTGCGATCATCGCGCAGGTGGCCGCGTCGGGATTCACGATCAAGTGACGTGACGTGCCGAAGACCGCGTAGGCCAGCAGCGCCGGGATGGCAGTGTAAAGTCCGAAAACCGGATCAAGCCCGACGATCTCGGCGTAAGCGATCGCGGTCGGCAGGGCCACCGCGGCCACCGACACCCCGGCAATCAAGTCGTGCCTGAGCCAGTCGCGCTGATAAGCGGCGAATACCCCCAAGCCCGGCGCCAGTCGGGCGAGGATCGCTTTGCCCTTTTGCCCACTGGGAGTAGGGTTCTCGTCCATGTTTACTGCCCGCAGTATTTCCGCGTCAGTATCCGCGTAATACTTTTCCGGCACGAACTTTCTACCCTCAAGAGTGGCCTGATCGTCGTATTTGTCCTTGTTTGACCGCTTGGGCAACTCCACCTTTTATGTGGCACTTCTTCTAAGGAATCAGGCTCAGGAAATGGGAAATGCAGTTCAGTCGGGCCCGCTTCTTGTCATCCGAGTTCACGATGTACCATAGCGCGTATCCGGTGTCAGTAGCCGTAAGCATCGCGTCGCGGGCACGGGAGTAATCGTACCAGCGGTCCAGGACTCGACGTCCATCGAACTGAGCTTCCACTGCCGCATCGGGTCGTCGATGCGGGCGGCAAACCGACGCTCCTGCTCCTTCTTGCCCACTTCCAGCCAAAACTTGACGAGGATAATCCCGCCATCCACGAGGTACTTCTCAACAACCAGACAGCTCTCAAGGAAACGCTGGTACTCCTCCTCCGAGCAGAAGTCCATGACGCGCTCCACGCCGGCGCCGTTGTACCAACTGCGGTCAAAAATCACGATTTCACCGGCGGCCGGAAAGTGCTGCATGTACCGCTGCAAGTAGTTCTGAGTCTTCTCGCGATCGGAGGGAGCCAGAAGGGCACCAGCCGGAAAACGCGCGGGCTGACACGCTCCGTGATCGCCTTGATCGTACCGCCCTTGCCAGCCGCATCGCGCCCTTCGAAAATCACAATTACCTTCAGCCCCTTGAGTTTCACCCACTCCTGCAGGCGACAGAGTTCGGTCTCAAGCTTCCGCAGTTCCTTCAAGTACTGCTTGTTCTTCATCTTGGTTTGAGTGTCATTGTCGTCGTCATTGTTGTTGCTCATGGTTCTCTCTCCGCCCAGCGGTGGGCCGATAAGGGGTATTTGCTGACCTAGCAACAGTATAATTGTGGGTGTCTCTAAATGGAACAATGGCAGCTTTTGGCGGGAAAGCACGCTGCCGCTCATGCTTGGGGCGTTCTGTTCGAGGCCGGTGTGACCGTTTACCGCAGAAGCCGCCGACCCTGGAGCAGGAGACAGAACTGGCCGGCACTGACCCAGGCGATCAGCAACAGGATCAGGCACTCGACCGACAAGAATCCAGATTCTTATCCGGTGCCTGGAATTAAGCCGATCGGCTTTTGGTTTCGTCGAGACGGCTACGGAATGCGGCGATCTGCGCTTGCACGACATCGAGCTTGGCAACCATGCCGAGCGAGAGCTTCGTGATTTCCGAGAGATTGACGTCGACGCCCCGTTTCTGGCGGATCTCATCCAGGCGTCGCTGCACATCCGCCAGGCGTTCAGACGCGTTGGCCAGCGATTCCCGTGTCGATCGGATCGCCGCCATCAGGTCGGAAGAGCCTTGCAGATCGACGCTCCTTTCCGACGCGATGGCGTCGATAGTGGCGAACAACTGCTCGATCAATTCTGCCATGGAGGCAGATACTTCCACCAGTTCGTCAGTACGCTCCATCGCCGACACAAGGCGACGCTCGATGTTCTCGATCTCGGGGAGTGACGCAACCCGCCCGGCCAGCAACTCCGCTGCCGATTCATGCAGGGTCCGCTTCAATGCCTCGACGAGATCTCTTGTTCCGCCAACGGCATTATGGGCTTGTATCGCCCGCTGATCGACCTGAACGATGAGCTGATCGACCTGATGGAACAGCCGCGAATTGACCTGCTGCAGGCGGGAAGCGCCGATACACAGACCGGCAATCCCCGTCAGGCAGGCGGCCATCCCGATGGCGCCTAGGCCGATGAGGAGGAATCCTGTCAATCGTTTGCCAAACGACATGGCTTCGTCTTCAGTTGCTAGCGATCTTCCGCCGCAGTCGATTCGAACGCCTGCTGATATACGATGCCCGCGATCGCCGCGCCCAGGATCGGGGCAACCCAAAACAGCCACAACTGCGCGAGGGCCCAACCACCGACGAAAACCGCAGGCCCCGTCGACCGAGCCGGATTCACCGACAAATTCGTGACCGGGATGCCGATCAGGTGGATCAGCGTCAACCCGAGGCCGATTGCGATCGGAGCGAAGCCTTGCGGTGCTCGCTTGATCCGTCGCGCCGAGGATGATCACGAGAAACATGAACGTCAGGACGACTTCCGCCGACAAATCCCGCGACCAGGCGAATAGCCTGCCAGGCGAATGAGCTCGCCATATCCGTTGGAGGCGAATCCGTCCGCCAAGGTAAAGCCTTCTTTGCCGGAAGCGATCACATACAATACGGCCGCGCCTGCCATGCGCGCCGACGCACTTGCGCGATCACGTACGGGAGCCATCTCCCCTGCCTTGAAGCGATCTCCGACGACCAGACCAACCGTCGACCGCCGGGTTCAAGTGACATCCGGAGATATGGCCGATTGCATAGGCCATCGTGAGCACCGTCAACCCGAAGGCGAAGCGAAACTCCGAGGTGACCGATACCGATATTAACGGAAATGCCCTCCAGCTTCCCGCCCATAACCGACGCGAGGACAGCACTCCCGCAGCCGCCAAACACCAGCCAAAATGTTCCGATAAACTCGGCTGCACACCGTTTACCAAGATTCATAGGAAACCCTTTCTACAAAGCGGCGGCACTTGGGCCGACCAAGACGCCTGAGAACAATCACACTCTAAAACGGATTCCGCTCTGATCACACGCGGATGGACTTCCGATAGGCACTATATTAATCAAATAAAGGCTAATTGACGTGTGGCATATCTCACCCCTGTCTTCGGCTCCGGAAGCCGCACCATCAGCCACTGCTGCGTCTGGTCCGTCGGCAAAGTGGATAAGCGCCGGGGAAGAATCCTGCGTGAGGTTGGAGATTCCCGTCTCCATGATCGGTCGCTTCTGGCCCGCGACGCTCCAGGCGACGCGCTGGCTTTTCTTGTCGGCCATCCCTTCGAGCGTCTGTACCTGGTCTGTTTCCATGTTCTTGAATGTGCCGGCGATGACGCCTTCCTTGCTGATGGCGAGCTGCATGAACAAGGTCGGCTCTACGCCGGAAGCCTGGCCGTCCTGCGTGAGCGCGAAAACGCCCAGCGGCAGCCACTCGCCGCTCTCGGGCTTTGTTGCCGCGCGCTGGCGGCGATCGCATCGGCCTGCTGGGCATATTGCTCGGCCGTCGCGACCGGCTGGTCGCCGTAATAGACCTGGTCGCCTTCGTAGTAGATGTTTTCGCCGTAGGCGTAGCTGGACGGTTCGCCGGCGCCGTAGCCAATCCAGCCGCCCAGTGCGCCCCAGGTCGCCCAGCGATAGGGCGCCGAGATGCGCCATGCCGCCCAGCCGGGATTATTGCTCCAGAAGTCCATGCGAGGGTGGTTTTCGGCGACCTGATTGCGGACTTCGTCTCGCCGCTGCTCACGGTTGCCTTGCAACTCCTGTCGGTTCTCAACGCGGCCGGCACGATTTTCGGACATATTCTCGGCGCGTGCGCCTGCCAGCACCGCCAGCGACGGCCGCACCGGCAGCAACGCCGGGTCGGGCGGCGCCTGCTGCAGCCGCACGGGATCCGGCCGGAAGCTGCGACGCTGCGGCCCCGCCGCCGCCTTGCAGGAAGTCGGCTGCGGCGCCGCCGCCGCCAGCTGGCCGAGCCCCGACAGCGCCGGTGGAAGCCGCCGGCACATCCAGGAAGTTGTTCACTTGGCCGGCAGAAGGCCGGGCGCCGGCTGCAACACCTCGCTGCCCGCCGCCGGTCGCGCTGCTGCACCAGCGCCCGCCGCGGGCCGCGCTGCCGCGCCCGCGCCAGCCGCCGGCCGCGCTGCGGCGCCCGCGCCGGCCGCGGGGCGAGCCGCGGGCCGCGCCACCGCCTCCACCGCTTATGCAGGCGAACGGCCTGCCGCCGCCGCAGCTGCGGCCGCGCCGCCTCCGCCGCCACCTCCGCGCACGCCGCCACCACCTCCACCACCGCGAGCAAAGATGTCGTCCTGCACGAAAAGAAGGGCCGCTCCGACGAATACCAAGAGAGTCGTTACACGTTTCATGTCATCACCTATGATTTGTTTTGATGTCTATCTTCAGAATCGGGATAAGCTGCAATGACCGGGCAACGCTACTCCCGGACGATTAACACCTCATTGATATTCGGGAGCAATTCGCCGCCCGCGGTCCGCTCGACTGTCTGCCAGGTAAACGAATTCTGGTCTACCGGCTTGATAACATTGATCATCGAGGCCTTTCGACCATCGGCCAGGTACGCCCTTGTTCTGGATGAACCAGCGATCTTTCTTGAAGGTCCAGGTGGCTTCGGTAATGCCGCCGTCGGAGTCGAACGTCCAGGACCGGATGGCCTTGGCAACCGGATCCCAACCGATGATCTGCATGCCGGACATATTGATTTGGCCCTCGGCGGCAACCGTGAACGAACGTGTGATGAAGCTCTGATTCTTCGTCCATTTGCACTCGGTCTCGATGTCGACCTTGTCGTCCTTGTCGACCCAGCGGCCGATCATCCACTCCAGCGGTTTCAGTTGCTCGTACCGGGACGGGGCGGCTTCCTTGGCCTTCTCCGTTACGCGATCGAGCAGCCACTGCCCCTCGCGCCTCACAAAGACGGCGCTATACTCTTCCTCCTCCGGCTCGGCTTTCGGCGCCAGCGTTTTAGCGATTCCCTGCTCGACCGCCACATTCGGCGAGACGAACTGGATCGACTGCACGTTGAGTTCGAGCTTGACCTCCGGCTGGTCCTTGAAGACGGCGGTGAATTCCTCCGCGATGGCCGCCCGGCCGGTGACTTCGTCGCCGGTGACGCGGTTGAGATAGACGGCCTCCGGCGACCAGGCGTCGGCGAGGGCCTTGGCGTCGTGCTTGTTGAACGCCTTCACGTAGGCTTCATCCGCCTTGCGAATGGCGGCTTCGTCGGCCGACGGATTCGCCGGGCTGCGCGGCGAAAGACCAGTTCACGACGGCCCCGCCGAGAATAACCAAACACAGCAAGATTCGATTCATTTGAGAATGCTCCTTGTACGTGGATCTGACTTGGGTAATGACTCACCGCGGCGATGCCGAACGCATTACCGGATTCGTTGTGCTGTCGCACAGCACACGAGCTTGATTCTAAGCCCTTGTCCGAGCTTGTTCCTGCTAGGCTTCGAACCGGCTCAAGCCCCGCCTCGGCAGTTGGTTGGTACGAGTAGCGCTATTCCTAAAGGAGTTCGACCAACGGACCACTTGTCTGTGTCCGCTGGTCATGATGCCACCTTCGGGCAAATTATCACTTCCGTGTATAAGTCTAGCGCTCAGGAAGACGCGGGACAATACACCCGCCCAGGCAACTTAGAATTTGGAATACTCTGCTAACATAGGCTCAAGAAACCCCAGAAATAATAATCAAAATGACCACCCGGTAGCTGGTGTCACATCCGCCCGTGCCAGTCGAAAATGTCCGATTACGGGTTGACGGCGGCCTTTCGCGCGGCGGGTCCGGTTTCCTTCAAGAAGCACGTCAAGACCAACGCGAGAACGATGCCGTAGAGGACCGGCGCGAATCCAGCCTGATAGTGTGCCAGACCCATCACGTCGTTATCGCCGGGCTCCTGGATCAGCCGCGATCCAAATACCGGCCCGAGCAGCGCGGTGAAGGTGAAACTGAGGAAGTTGACCACACTAGTAGCCGACCCGCCCAGTTCTGGCGGGTTGGCAAGTATTGCCGAGAACACGACCAACGCGTCGGTCGAGCAACTCAAGAGCATGCTCTCTAAGTTGGACACAAAGCTGTTTATGTAACCTACCGTGCGTCAGGAACGCCTGGTGCGCGGTGATCAGCACGCTGGGGAATCTGCATGAGCCGGTTGATTCCCGGCACATGGTCAATGAAGAACTTTGCCGCGACGCGTCGAAATGGTAGGGTATCATGTATGTGATCCAGAACAATGCACGACGAATGCCACAAAGATACGGTTCAACGCCTCTCCAAGAAGGCAAAAAACGATCATCTTATTGCGGAAAGGCGCGCCGCAAAGTGTTTGCCAACAAGGACTTACGAAATGGTTTCGATTGGCATCGTCGGTCTCGGTTTCATGGGCATGATCCATTACCTGGCCTACCAGCGGCTCAAGGGGGTAAAGGTCCGCGCTATTTGCGAGCAGGATCCGGTTCGCCGCGGTGGCGATTGGCGGTCGATCAAGGGTAATTTTGGCCCGCCCGGCGAGCAAATGGATCTTACGGGCGTGGCCCAGTACGCGGAGCTGGACGCGATGCTTGCCGACGGTTCGCTCGATCTGATCGATATCTGCCTGCCGACCGCGCAACACGCTCCCGCCGCGTGCCGCGCGCTGGCCGCCGGCAAACACGTTTTTTGCGAGAAACCAATCGCGTTGACGCCCGCTGCCGCCAGCGAGATGGTTGCCGCGTCGAAAGCGGCGGGCCGGCTGTTGATGATCGGGCACGTTTTGCCCTTCTTCCCTGAGTACCGCTATGCCTACGAAGCGATAAAGGGCGGCAAATACGGGCGGATGCTGGGCGGGCACTTCAAGCGGATTATCTCCGATCCTTTGTGGATGCCGAGATTCTATGACCCGGCAGTTATCGGCGGGCCGATGCTCGACCTGCATGTGCACGACGCCCACTTCATTCGCACGGTTTGCGGCATGCCAAGGTCTGTGCAATGCGCGGGCAGCATGCGGGGCGAGGTCGTGGAGCGGTTCCATGCCCAATTCCGCTTCGACGATCCTCAGTTGATCGTTACGGCGGCCAGCGGCGTGATTGCCCAGCAGGGCCGCCCCTTCACCCACGGCTACGAGATCTATCTGGAGAAGGCGACTTTGGTCTATGATTTCGCCGTCATCGGAGGCGAACCGTCGCTAGCCACGCCTTTGACGGTGCTCACGGACGACGGCGGCACGCTGCGTCCCGAACTGCCTGTTGGTGACGCTATCGCACCCTTCGAGAACGAATTGGGTGAAGTGTTGCGGGCGATAGGGTCGGGCGCGGCATCGCCGCTACTAGCCGGATTCCTTGCCCGTGACGCCGTGATTATTTGCCGCAAAGAGACCGAGGCCGTGGTCAGTGGGCAGACGGTGACTTTTTAGCCACCTTTGTAGTGCGGTGACTTGTCAGCGCTTCGGGTCGAATCGCGAGGGACGGCGCGTTTCGGGAGATAGTCAAGAGCGGTGACAAGTCCCCGCAGTCCAAAGCGAGCCAGCGGTCCAGAGATTGCAAATGATCGTGCGAGAGTTGCCCCGATCGCGTCAACGCTTTGCCACCATGACCAGGTCGACGCTCGTCTCAGGATTAAAATCGACCTGCTCCTCTGCGTAGCCGCCGAAGTACAGGACCTCTTCTGCCCCCGCCAAATGCATCCATTCCCCAACTTCCGCCTCACATAGCCCGAGGAACTGCGGTGATTCGTGCGCGAGCAGCGTGCCGCTGGTCGCATCGGCGACGATCAGCTCGACGTAGCCCCGCCGGTCACAGCGATGCACGCCCTTGACGATCAACACCTCGCCTTGCGGCATCTGCCTGCGGAGACATTTCTGCCAGAGGCAGGGCCCATCGGCCAGCCGCCAGAGATTGAGGACTTGAACCGTCAAAATGCCGCCAGGCCGTAAGGCTTCCATCATCCGTGAGACAGCCTCCTGTGCCGCCGAGAGATCGGCGCTAAGGCCAGCGAATTTCCTACGCAGACGACTGCGTCCCACGACCCGGCAGCGGGAATCGGATCGCCAAAACCCCGCACGGCCCAGCGCAACTCCGCCGGCTCGCCGAAAGCAGCCTTGGCTTTATCAATCATCCTCGGGCTGAGATCGGCCCCTTCCACTTCGAGCCCCCAATCATGGAACATGGCTGCGTGATGCCCCGTTCCGCAGGCTGCATCGACGACACGATTGACGCCGATCTCCTCGAACCAGCGCCGATAAAAAGGTCCTTCCGCGGCAAGGCGATTCGGCCAATCGATCATGGATTCGTAAATGTCGGCAAGCTGATTGAAGGTGTTCATATTCATACGTTGATCGCGTCTCCGTAGAACGGAATTAAGCGGAATTGATTGTATTGCCCTGTTGCTGTCAGAAACGGAATAAATCTCGTTCTACGAACTTCCTTTCCTCCCCGGCCTTTTTTCCGCCGTGGCAGCGTAGGGGTCCTCCGGCCAGGCGTGCTTCGGGTAACGGCGGCGGAGATCCTTGCGGACTTGGTGATACGTGGTTCGCCAGAAACTGGCCAGGTCGTCGGTCACCTGCTGCGGACGATGGTTAGGAGCCAACAGGTGCAACAAGACCGGTACTCGCCGGCCTGCCACCCGCGGCGTCTCCAACATGCCAAAGATCTCCTGGATTCGAACCGCCAACACGGGCGGCTTGCCTGGCTCGTAGTGCAGCTTGATATGGCTGCCGCTGGGCACCTCGATCCGCTCGGGTGCTTCGCGGGAAAGGGCCTGCTGTTGCTGCGGACTGAGAGCGGCCTTCAAGTGCGCCAGCCAGTTGGCCTTGCGCAATTCTTCCAGTGAACGGCAACCAAGGCAGACTTGCGGCAAAATGGCCCGCAGGTCTGACGAGTCGAAGGCTGGCAGTTCCAACTCTGGCATCCAATGGCGGAGGCAGCGGACGCGGTTGACAAAGTCAACCGTTTCGACATCGTCCCAGGGAAAGGCCTGCTCCAGCGATTCGGATGCCACCTGGGCAAGAATTACGGCCACTTCGGCAGTTTCGGGCAACGCGGCAGGGCTTTCCTCCAGGAGTAAGTCCTCCCAGTAGACTCGCCGCCGGGCGATCACGCGGCCGCTGGCGGCATCGAATTCGACCTCGGTCCGAATGGCGAGCCGATCGGTGGGCAGCCATTGGCGATCGACGGCCGACGCCTGGCGGACCACGACTTCCGACTCGCCCCGATCGACGTCCACCGCCAGGAACAACGGGGCGTTGCGGACGGCGCTTGCATCGAGCACTCGCACGCCACGGCCGCCAACCATCCGTCCAAAACAACTTCCAGGTCCGCTCCGCCGCACAAGTCGGTCGGGAAAAGCCGCCAGCAGCGCCCGCCGTATGGCATCGCCGGGCGAAGAAATGACACTGGGAGGACTGGGGGGGAGACGAGATAGGTGGGGCATGGGAACTTGGACTCTCGGCGTCCCCGCGTTTCCGCGTCTCCCCTCTTCCCCCGCCCGCCTCAACTCGCGGAGCAACTGATCTCGCACGTGCAGCACATACTTGGCCGACGCGCGCTCGACTCGTCCCGCAGGCGAATCGGTCCGCCCGAACTCCTCAAAAGCTTCCAGGGCTGCGACCCGATCGCTGATGTCCGAATCGGAGTCGGCTGTCACCGCACGGTGGTAGCGCGATCCCTCCTCGCCCAATCTGAAGGGATCGCGCTCGCTGAGCAATGCCGCCGCCAAGGCCACTACTTCCGTTTGTCCAAGCCGCTCGCCCTCCAGCAGCATGCGGGCCAGGCGCGGACCGATGGGCAGTCGGGCCATCGCACGACCTAAGGCCGTCACTTCTCCCGCTTCGAGAGCCCCGACAAGCTTAAGCAAGGCGTCGGCCTGGGCCAGTGAGACAGCCGGCGGGGCCTCGAACCAGGGAAACGTTTCCAAATCCCGCTCGCCCCAGACACGGAGTTCAAGCGTCGGACCTGCTAAATCGAGGCGACGGACTTCCGGCTCCTCGGCTGGGGGACGCTGGCGGTGAGTTCGCTCGGCCCACAATCGAAGGCAAATACCTGGTTGTGTGCGGCCTGCCCGGCCCGCCCGCTGGTCGGCTGAGGCTTGCGAGACCGGCGTCAATTGCAGGCGGTCCATGCCCACGTGCGGATCAAACCGCAGCGATCGCGCCAGCCCCGTATCGACCACCGCAGTAATACCTTCGATAGTCAGTGAGGTCTCGGCCACGTTGGTCGCAAGGACGACCTTTCGACGGTCGATCCTTCCGAGTACCTCGTCTTGTTTTTCGGCGGGCAGATCACCATAGAGCGGCAGCACGGCCAGGTTCTGCCGTGCGGCCGTTGCTTCCAGTCGCCGCGCCGTTTGCCGGATCTCGCCCACGCCCGGCAGGAAGACGAGGACGTCGCCCGACGTTTGAGCAAGCACCTGCTCGACGGCCTCGGTCGTCCGCTCGGCCAGCGGGCGGCCGCGCGAGTCTTCCACGTAGCGAATCTCGACGGGATAAAGCCGTCCGCGGCTTTCTACTACGGGGCAATCGCCGAGCCAGTGGGCGATCGGTTCAGCCGCTAGAGTGGCCGACATAACAACCACTTTGAGATCCGGACGAACGGTCTCTTGTACCCGCCGGGCCATGGCCAAGGCGAGGTCGCTGTTGAGGCTTCGCTCGTGAAACTCGTCGAACACGACCACCGCCATTGACTCCAGGAAGGGATCATGCTGAAGCGTACGGAGGAGGATGCCTTCGGTGACGATTTTGATCCGGGTTTTGGGGCCAATGCAGCGATCGAAGCGAACCTCGTAGCCAACCTCGCCACCGAGCTTTACGCCCCGTTCCTCAGCGATTCGCCGCGCAGGCCCGTGCCGCCACGCGGCGGGGCTGCAACACGACCACCGACCGGCCGCCGGCCAGACCCGCGTCGAGAATTGCCGGCGGCACGCGAGTCGTTTTGCCGGCGCCGGTGGGGGCTTGCAACACTATCGCAGGCGAAGTTTGTAAGGCCGCGATGACTCGCGGGATGACCTCGTCGATGGGCAGGGGGAAAAGCATAGCGGGCGAGCACGACCAAAACTCGATTCCGCGAGTATAGGTGATTTGCCCGTTTTGTCCACTGCCCGAATGCCCCGGCCGCGGGCTGCTTAAACTGTTGTATGCGTGGTCTCAAAGAGCAAGCTCTTGAGGAACCCGCTGGCCTCCACGTAGTCGTGCGGCGGCATGGAAGCGATGCGCGACTTAAGGACACCGAGCATCATATTCACGTTTTCCCGCATCTGGGATCGCTCCTCCGCGGTCAAGCTTCCGTATTCGGCCCATCGGGCGGTGAGCTTATCGATCGTATTTCGCTGCGATTGGAACCTGTCGCCCGACAACGCTACGGGCCAGTAGACCACGCCGCTGGAGCGATCGATTTGGTCTCGTTTCAAGGCAGCGGGAGCACCCGCGCGGGCGAGTTCCTGCGGATTCACCCGAGGACCACGTTCCCGTTGCCGCTCCGCAGCGCCAATTTTCGCCACTTCCCAACCGGTCTGCACCGCTTGAACCTGATTCTGCAAAGCGTTGCTTTGAGCGCGGGCCGCTTCGATGGCTGCTAAGGACGTAGCCTGATTGTATTGACCTTGCGCGGTTGTCACGTCTCCCAGACCCTGCAAGGCTGCGCCGGCGGCTGTTCCTGCGGGACCTCCGTAACTCGAGCCGCCGCCATAACCACCGAAGCCAGAGTAGTCGCCATATCCCGATGGCACGATCGGCACGGTCGTCCCGTTGCCAAAATAGCCCGATTGTCCAAACTCGCTAAGACCAGTGAGAGAGTTGGCGAGATTTTGCCGGTTCAAACCGTTCAAAGCTGACACCAGGCTTAGTCCGGTGCCCGAAGTGATGGGCCCAAAGACGTCGTGGACGACCTGCTCGGCCGCGGTTACGACCGGGCTGGCTGTCGTCAGACCACTTTGAGCGACCGCTTGCTGCACGGTCGAGGCGAGATTCGTCGTTGCCGTTTGAAGGGCGGTCGCCGCGTTGACGAACTTGGCCTGCTGGGCGTATTGTCGGGCGATTGCATTGGGATCGTATCGAGCCGTTCGGGCCGCAAGGCCCTGCAGGTACGCAGTGGCAGCGGCCTGGTTCTGGGCAAAGTTAGACCAATTCCTCACAGGGCTGCCACTAGATGTCGATCTCGGTCCCCGTGCGTTGACTTCGCTGGGAGAATTAATCGAAAGGCTCAGGACGGCTACCGCCGTCAATAAAATTCCTCGGGTTCTCATGTTTGTGCTCCTTTTTCAAATAACGATGATGCCGCCCGGCGACGGCCAAGGCACCCATCGAGAATGCATGGCCCGTGCCGGTTCGCAAGAAAATAAGCTTAAGCACTCCAAGTCACCGCCGGGCCCGGAAGAAGACGGCTGCCAGAGGCGGCAGAGTGAGAACGACGGAAGATGGAAAACCGTGCGAAGGCACCGGTGCGGGCTCCAGCCCACCCAGATTGCCCCAGCCGCTGCCGCCGTAAGTCAACGCGTCACTGTTAAGGATTTCTTCCCACCACTGGGCCGGCGGCGCTCCCGTGCGATAGTTCACCCGAGGAACGGGTGTGAAATTGCAGGCCACGAGGATCTCGGCGTCTACGGATTGCCCTCGACGTAACAGCGTCAGCACGCTCTGCTGGCTGTCGTGGCAATCGATCCACTGAAAGCCTCGCGGATCGCAGTCGAAGCGATGCAAGGCCGGCTCCCGTCTGTACGCGCGGTTCAAATCGTCGATCCATTGCCGCAGCCGGAGGTTTGGCTCCGAGTCTAGTAGCGCCCACTGGAGTTCGGTGTCGTGGTTCCACTCGTTCGACTGCCCGAACTCACCGCCCATGAACAAAAGCTTCTTTCCCGGCTGGGCGAACATCCAACCTAGCAAGAGGCGGAGGTTGGCGAACTGTTGCCATGCATCACCCGGCATTTTGGAAAGCAGCGAACCCTTACCGTACACCACCTCGTCGTGCGACAAAGGCAGGATGAAGTTCTCGCTGAAAACATATAGATTGCGGAAAGTCGTCTTCTCATGATGAAATTTGCGAAAGACCGGATCCTGGCCCATGTACTCCAAACTGTCGTGCATCCAGCCCATGTCCCACTTGTAACCAAACCCCAACCCGCCCACGTGAACCGGCCGGGAGACCATGGGCCAGGCCGTGGACTCTTCGGCGATCGTCACAGCATCAGGATAATTCGCATAGACCCGTTCGTTGAAAGTGCGTAGGAACTGGATCGCCTCCAGGTTTTCGCGACCGCCGAAGGCGTTGGGAAGCCATTGTCCATCAGGCCGTGCATAATCCAGGTAAAGCATGGAGGCCACCGCATCGGTTCGCAAGCCGTCAACGTGGTATTTATCGAGCCAGAAAATGGCCGCGCTGAGGAGGAAAGCGCGTACTTCGTTGCGGCCATAATTGAAAAGAAAACTATGCCACTCCGGGTGGATCCCCCGTCGCGGGTCTTCATGCTCGTAGAGATGGGTGCCATCGAAATACCCCAAGCCGTGTTCGTCGTTGGGAAAATGCGCCGGCACCCAGTCGAAAATCACGCCGATGTCGCGCTGATGCAGAGAATCGATCAAGTACATCAGGTCCTGTGGCGTTCCATAGCGGCTGGTGGGGGCGAAGTAACCCGTCGTCTGGTAGCCCCAAGAGCCATAGAAGGGATGCTCCATGAGCGGCAGGAATTCGATGTGGGTGAATCCGCGGTCCACGACGTATTGCGCGAGTTTCTCCGCCACCTCGCGATAAGAACAGAATCGAGTCTTGTCGTCACCGCATCGCATCCAGGAGCCGAGGTGGACCTCGTAGATCGCCATGGGCGCATCCGTCGCTTGTCGCTGCCCCCGCTCGGCCATCCAGCGTTCATCTCGCCAGGAGTAAGCCAGGTCCCAGACCACGGACGCCGTATGCGGCGACAATTCTGCGCAAAAGGCGAAGGGATCGGTCTTATCCACCTCGTACCCGTCGTGCTCAGCGACGATATGGTATTTGTACCGTGCCCCATTCGCGACATCCGGCAGCGAGCCTTCCCAAATGCCTGAAACTCCGCGGCTCTCCAGTGGGTGGGCGGTCTTCGACCATCCATTGAAATCACCCATCACGGAGACTTTACTGGCGTTGGGAGCCCACACGGCAAAATCCGTGACCCGGGCCGATTCGCTTTCCAAGGGATGCGCCAAGCTTCTCGTAAAGCCGTTCGTGCGAGCCCTCGTTGAATAGGTAAAGGTCCCGGTCGGAAAGGATGCTCGTCAGTAGCATAGTGCTCGTACTCCGTATCTACTATAGGATGGGCTTTAGCTGCTTTAGCCCCAATGCCGTCGAAATCGCGCAGGCTTTTGCGGGGCGGCGACAGGTCGCCGCCCTGTAAAAGCCTGCGCTGAAATTCACGCTGGCGTCGATAGCGCCGGCTCCTCCAAGAGCTGCTGGATCCCGTGCAGGGGAATCCTCGCCCAATCGGGGCGATTATTCAATTCGTAGCGCAGTTCGTAAAGCGCCTTCTCTAAGAGGTAAACGTCGAGGAGCAACTGAATGCTGTCGCGGGTACCGGGCAGGAAAGGCTGACCATCGGCCAGTGCCAAGTAGGATTTGAGGAAGGCCGCACTGCTCCAGAACGTCCAGAACTGCATCCATTGATCG
Source organism: uncultured Planctomycetia bacterium (assembly GCA_963709175.1). Classification (GTDB taxonomy): domain Bacteria; phylum Planctomycetota; class Planctomycetia; order Pirellulales; family Thermoguttaceae; genus JANXQG01. Next base: position 495,892 of record CAVPVK010000011.1, on the reverse strand, counting down.
AGCCGCGCTCGCTCGTCGGCACTCAACACCATTCCCGCAATGCGGTCCGACAACGCCGAATAAGAGACGTAGTCGAACGAACGAAGCATGCCTGCCACGTCGCGGAGGGGCGATGCCTTGAGCTGCCGCTCGCCGATCGAGCGGGACGGCTCGCCCTCGAAGTCGACGATCACGAAATCGCTGCCCGTATAGAGGACTTGCCCCAGGTGGTAATCGCCGTGGCAACGGATGCGGACGGCGTCGATTTTTTGCTGCACGATGCGATAGAGCCGCTCGAAGATCTGACCCTCCCGGGCGATGACGGCCCTACCTTGCGTTTGAATTTCGTCCGGCACATTGTTGACGTTGCGGCGGAACATGCTGAACGTCCGACCGGCCAGGTTGCGGACGGCCTGGTACAGCGAACGCTGATAGAGCTGGGAAAAGGGCTCGCGGCCGAAGTGCGGCAAATCGGTTTCCGAGGCGAGGGCGACGTGCATCTCGGCGGTGCGGCGGCCCAACAACGCTGCCGACTCCAGGTACGGACCGATCATCGATTCGGCCAGCTGCGGCGGCGTCCCCGCGGTCACCTGCATGAGCGGCTCGCGAGGCAGCAGGGCGTCGGGCAGAGACGGCAAAGGTTGCTGCGCCAGCACGCTCTCGAAGTATCGATCGACCGCGTCGGTGGTGTAAGTCCAAGCGTCGCCCTGGTTATGAACGTAGCCCTCCAGGACGCCGATGGTGACAGGGCCGTGCTGCGGGGTGAAATACTCGATTGCCCCGGCCAGCGGCGGAGCATGGGCAAAGGCCAGGTTGTCCGTGAGGAAGGTCTCGATCTCCAACTCGGGGTTGACCCCTTCCTCCAGGCGGCGGAAGATCTTCAAGAGGAACTGGTCACCATAGAAGAGCGTGCTGTTGCTCTGCTCGGCTTTCGAGGCCACGATTTTCCAGGGCCCTTTGCCCTGCAGCCGCATACGGTGCAACCGCCGCGACGGGCGGCCGGCGAGCGTCCCCTTGCGGCCATGGAACCGCCGCCGCGAAGCGATCAGTTCCCAGAGCAAGTGGCTGAATCCCTCCTGCGCCGAAGGCATCATAGATCACGCCCGTGGTCCGCGCACCTTCCTTTTCCACTTCCAACCGGCATATCGTCGCCGAAATCCCGGGGGATTCCGACGTCCGTAGCCGCTCTTCATCGCCGAAGGCGATGGGGACCAGGTAGCCTTCGGGCTCGCCTTCCGTGTACTCGACCCGCAGCAGGACCAGGCCGACCTGCACTTGCATCTCGTCGGACCGCAAAGGCACCACGTCCCAGATGCTCGCCGCGCGAATGGTTCGGGCCTTTCCGCCAAACCAACGACGGCACATAAGGAAAGCCGGCAGGATGCGCTCCAGCTCGCGGCTGGCGGGACCCTCGAATACCTCGTCCCAACTGCCATGGACCGTAAGCAAGGGCAGGGGGGTTTCTTGGCCCGCCTCGTGGGCCGTGCTATCGCAGCCTGGCAGGCGAAGGGCCGCCGGCTGACGGAGGGCGAACCAGAAAAAAGCGTGTGGGCCCAGTGTCAGCAGGTAAGGGCCCGAGCCGATCCGCGGAAACTCCACCTGTCCGAAGAGCTCGACGGGCGACTGACCCGCCAGTGCGGGGAGGTCGAGTTCGACGTATTGCGGGAAGCGAGAGAGATTCGCCACGACCAGCACTTTTTCATCGCCCGCGTGACGGAGGAAGGCCAGGACCTTGGGGTTCGCCGGATGCAACATCTCCAGCGTTCCTTGTCCCAAGGCCCGCGACTGCTGCCGCACGGCGATCAATCGCTTCATCCAGGCCAGGAGGGAATTCGGGTTCTTCTGTTGCGTCTCGACGTTGATCGTTTCGTAGTGGTACTCGTAATCGGCCACCAGCGGCAAGTAGAGTTGCTGCGGGCCGGCGTCGGAGAAGCCGGCGTTGCGGTTGGCGTTCCATTGCATGGGCGTGCGGACCCCGTTGCGGTCGCCGAGGTAGATGTTGTCGCCCATGCCAAGTTCATCGCCGTAGTAGATGATGGGTGTGCCCGGCAGGGAGAGCAGCAACGCGTTAAGCAACTCGATCTTGCGGCGATTGTTGCCCATCAAGGGGGCCAGGCGGCGGCGAATGCCCAGGTTCACGCGGGCCCGCGGATCGCGCGCATAGACTCGGTACATGTAGTCGCGTTCCTCTTCCGTGACCATTTCCAGCGTCAGCTCGTCGTGGTTGCGGAGGAAGAGCATCCATTGGCAGGGGTCGGGAATGGCAGGCGTTTGCGCCAAAGTGTCGACGATCGGAAATCGGTCTTCCATCTGTACGGCGATGAACATGCGGGGCATCAGCGGGAAGTGGAAGGCCGCGTGGCATTCGTCGCCGCTGCCGAAGTACTTGGCGGCGTCCTCGGGCCATTGGTTCGCCTCCGCCAGTAACATGCGGCCCTCGAAACGCTCGTCGACGTGGGCCCGCAGTTCTTTGAGGAAGGCGTGCGTCTCGGGGAGGTTTTCACAATTGGTCCCTTCGCGTTCGAAAAGGTAGGGCACGGCGTCGAATCGCATGCCGTCCACGCCCATGCCCAGCCAGTAGTCCAGGGCCTGGAAGATCTCCCGGCGGACTTCGGGATTGTCGAAATTCAGATCGGGCTGGTGGTGATAGAAACGGTGCCAGTAGTACGCCTTGGCCACCGGGTCCCAAGTCCAGTTCGAGGGCTCAAAGTCCTTGAAGATGATTCGCGCCTCGTGGTAGCGGTCGGGGGACTGGCTCCAGACGTAGAAGTTGCGCCAGCGGCTGCCCGGCAGCGCGGCCTGTGCCCGGCGGAACCAGGGGTGGGCGTCGGAGGTATGGTTGAGGACCAGTTCCGTGATCACGCGGAGCCCGCGCTCGTGGGCCTCGCGGAGAAAGACGCGGAAATCTCGCAAGCTGCCGTAGTTGGGGTGAACGCCCTGGTAATCGGCGATGTCGTAGCCGTCGTCCTTCAGGGGCGAAGGATAGAAGGGAAGCAGCCAAATGGCATTGACCCCAAGGTCCTGCAGATAGTCGAGCTTGTTGGTCAAACCGCGAAAATCACCGATTCCATCCTCGTTGGCGTCGCAGAAGGCGCGGACATGTAGTTGATAAATGACGGCGTCTTTATACCAAAGGGGAGTCGTAGCAGACATGGAGCACTACTTGCTAAAAAAGTGAGACACGGAAAACCAATCACATGAAGTATTCAAATTGCCGCTCGGTTCTCAACCGCCGACGCAGCAAGAGGATGTGGGCCGAAACGACATTCGGATCTAGTTCTATGAAGTTGCGGCGACCCTGCCATTGGAAGCGTGCCCCGCCCAACAGGTCGTGGGCCTGATAGGGCCACTCCAAAGGGATATCGAGCTCCTCGATTGGCAATTCCAGCCAGCCGGATTGCGGATGGTAGGGGTCGAGATTCACGACCACCACGATCGTGTTTTGCCGATCCTCGCTCTGCCGGCTATAGCAGAGCAACTGCTCGTTGTCGACCGCATGAAAGCGGAGATTGCCGTCCCGCTGCAGCGCGGGATTCTCGCGGCGGATCGAGTTGACGCGGCGGATAAAGTCTTTCAGGCTTGAAGCGTTATCGATGTCCCAGTGACGCAACTCGTACTTTTCGGAATCGAGATATTCCTCGCCGCCGGCTTCACGGGCGCGGTTCTCCATCAGTTCGAAGGCGGGCCCGTAGATACCGTAATTGGCGCTGAGCGTTGCCGCTAGGACCAGCCGGGCGACGAAGGCCGCCCGACCGCCGTATTGCAGATATTCGGAGAGAATGTCGGGCGTATTCGGCCAGAGATTTGGACGAAAGTACTCCCGCACGTCCGGCGCACTGAGTTCCGAGAAATAGCGAGTCATCCCCTCCTTGCTGTTTCTCCAAGTAAAGTACGTGTACGATTGGCTGAAACCGACTTTCGCTAGATCGTGCATGACCTTGGGGCGGGTAAAGGCTTCGGCCAGGAAGAGCACGTCGGGGAATTCGTTGCGGATCTCTTCGATCAGCCACCTCCAAAAGGGGAAAGGCTTCGTATGCGGATTGTCGACGCGAAGTATCCGCACGCCGCGGCGAATCCAGAAAAGAGCTATGCCTTTCAACTCTTCCCAAAGTTCCCGCCAGGCCTGGGTCTCGAAATCGAACGGGTAAATGTCCTCGTACTTCTTGGGCGGGTTTTCCGCAAACTGCAGACTGCCGTCGGGCCGTCGTCGAAACCACTCGGGATGCTCCCGAACGTAAGGGTGATCGGGCGAACATTGATACGCAAGGTCCATGGCTATCTCCATGCCGTTTTCCCGCGCTCCGGCAATCAAGCGGTCGAAGTCCGCGAGCGTGCCCAATTGCGGGTGCACAGCCTTATGTCCGCCTTCGTCGGAGCCGATGGCCCACGGGCTGCCGGGATCTTCGCCGTTGGCCGTCAGGGCAGCATTTTTCCCCTTCCGATGGGTGCGGCCAATCGGATGGATGGGCGGCAGGTAAAGCACGTCGAAACCTATCGACGCCACGTAAGGGAGGCGTTCCAAACAATCTGCGAGTGTTCCGTGCCGGCCGGGCACGGGACTGCATGACCGGGGAAACACCTCATACCACGTGCTATAGGCGGCCCTTTTTCGCTCAACGACAACTTCCAGTTCCCTGGAATAAAGCGTGCTCACAGCCCGGTCGCGCCAAGGGACCATGCACTGGGCTAAGCGATCGCTTAGACCGAATGCAACGCGTTCTGGGATGTTGCCCTTGCCCAAGGCGGCCGCGGACGCCCGCAACCGTTCGCTGTCGGGCCCGCTGGCCCGTCGGGCCGCGGCCTCCAATAACTCGGCCCCCACTTGCAGTTCGACGGCAACTTCCTGGCCTGCCTCAAGGCGTTTTTTCAAGTCGTGCTGCCACGATTTGAAATGATCCACCCATGCCTCGATGGTGTAGCGATAATGGCCGGTTTCTGGCACTCGAAATTCGGCCTGCCACCGATCGTTCCCCAGCGGCGCCATGACGATTTCGCTCCAAAGGGGTTGCTCCGCCTTGCGATACTTTAGAAGACAAGTAACCTCGTCGTGACCATCGGTCAGCACGTCGGCGCTGACGGTCACGCCGTCCCCGACAATCCGCTTGATAGGAAATTCGCCTGCCTCGATTTGGGGCGCGACATTCAGCACCAAGACCCGCCGCCGGCCGGTTTCCATGAGTAGCATCACCATCTCCGCTTCAAGCCTCTTCCGCGGGTCTCCCTTGCGGCGTCGAAATGACTAACAGCAGATATTGGACCGCATCACGCAAACGAGGCGGTTGGCGACCAAAGCCGGATTTTTTGCGCCGAGGAGACGAACCTTTGATTGCCTTGGGACCAAGGCGATTTTTCGTGAGCCACCCAACGGGCCCGTCGTCCGGCTTCGAAACGTCGAGCGACTCTTTCGTTTTGTCTGTGCTTTCCAAAGGGGGGTGTGAGTTGTAAGAGATTGGCAAATAAGCACTTGGAATCTGTGGAAACCGGTGTCTTGACCACGGCCCGCATTGGGTTCACAATAGTAACCAGCAGCTTACGGCGACCATTCAGCCGATGGCTGTATTTCTTTCCAACCCTCCCTCCGTCAGCCATCACTATGAACGAAATCAATACTCCCGCGACACCCGCCCCAGAAACTCCCGCTGCTGTTGAGGGCAAGCCGGCGGGCAAGAAACTGCGCCGCCGATCGCTTGAACATTCCGCCTTCCGTAGTGCGGGCGTCTGGCTTTGTGCCCGGCGACAATGCCTATGTCGTCGGCGAAGATCCTGCCAACACCGCGACCAAGCCGGTCCTGGTACTATTGAAGGAGCAACCGGCGAATTCGCTGGGAACCTACCGTGTCAGCGCCGATGGCCGGATTCGTGTCACACCGGCGATGCTCAAGAAAATGGGAATCGAGAGCGAGCATTTTGCCATGGACGGCAGCCAGGGAAAGATCATTGTCAGGCCGCAGGCATAACCGGACTAAGTAGATCGAGCGACCGCGGCCTACCGATAATCGGTCGCTGACTGCCCGGAAATATACTGCCGCCAAGCGTCCATATGCTCCTTGCTCAGTCCGTTCTCGCGAACGATCTCGGTGTCCAATTGCCGGTCTGGGGCACTCGGTGCTCCTTGTTGCGGCGTACCAGGGGCCTCGGGAGTACCGGATGCCCCGGGGACCTTGACGCGGACCTTCAATCGGCCATCGGTCCGGTAGTGGAATGTAACGTGGACGGGCGTCTGCGCGGGCAGCTTGGGCGGAAGGTCGGCCACCGTGCAGCGGCCGATGGGGGTGCAGTCGTCGGCCGAGGGGCTCTCGCCTTCCACGATTTGTACGAGGATCGATCGCTGGTCGTCCTTGGCCGTGCGGAATTGTCGCCGGGCGCTGACCGGCAAGGGCGTGTTGCGGGGAATGATGATGCCGTTGCGACGGCGGCGCGTCTGCGGCTCGATGCCGACTACGCCCAAGCTGTGTGAATTCACGTTGCGGATGCTGAACCGGGCCTTTTTCCCGCCGCGCTTGGCGAGGACCAGTCCCGCTTGCAGGGCTGCCCCGTGGGCCACGGCTTCGTCGGCCGCCACGGAGGTATCCGGCGGCTTGCCGCTCAGTGCTTGCAGCATGGCGCGGACCATCGGCATGCGAGTCGAGCCGCCGACCAACAAGACGCGATCGAGGTCCGGCCAGTCCAGGCCAGTCGCCCGCAGGGCTTGTACGCAGGTGAATCGAGTGCGATCCAGCAGGTCCTGCGTGGTCTCCTCGAATTGCTCGCGGGAGACTTCCACTCGCGAGACCTTGCCGCAGTACTCCGCGACGATGGGCGCCTTGGAACGGCTGGAAAGAGTTCGCTTGGCGTCCTCGCATTCCCGCCAGAGCTTTCCCGCGGCAGTCGGGCTTTCGCGAAGATCCAGCGAGTGCTCGCGCTGGAAGGCGTCGGCGGCAATGGTCAGCAGTCGCTGGTCCCAGTCGTAACCGCCCAGGGCCACGTCGCCATCGGTGGCCAGTGTGAGGAACTCGTTGCCGCGGATCTCCATCACGGTGACGTCGAACGTGCCGCCGCCCAAGTCGTAGACCAGCAGACGCCGCGGCTCGTCGTGGCTGCCCAGAGCGCCGGCGAAGCCCTGTTGGAACCCGAAGGCCACAGCCGCTGCCGTCGGTTCGTTGATGATGTCCAGCACCTCGCAGCCTGCCATGTACCCGGCGTCCTGCGTCGCCTTGCGGCGGACCTCGTCAAAATAGGCCGGTACGGTGATCACTGCCTTGTCGAACGGCCCCATCTGCTGCATCGCGTCGCGGCGGAGCTTATTGAGGATCCAGGCCTGGATGACTTCCGGCGGATACTGCTTGCCGTCGATCACGCGGTGATAGGCACGGTGTCCCATGTCGCGCTTGGCGCACTCCGCCACGTGCTCCGCTTCGCTGCCCATGGCCTTCATGGCCTCCTTGCCTACCACCACGTCGTTGCCATCCAGCAGCACCACGCTGGGCGTGAGTCGATCGCCCTCGGCGTTGATAAGCGTCAGCGGTTGCCCTCGCTCGTCGAGGCGGGCGATGACCGAATACGTGGTGCCCAGGTCGATACCCACCGCTGGAACGTAGTCTTCGCTCATGGCGCGGGCTCGGCGGGCTTCGACGTGTGCTGCTGACCGCCAAACAACCGAGGGAAAAAGTCGGGCCTGGCATGGGAAATCATCAGATAGGCAACGGCCGCAAAGATCAACAGCACGATGCCATGGCCGATCACGCGCTCCAACCACTTGGGAATGCGGCGGCGCTTCTTTGCCGGCTGCGGGCGCTCGATCAACGGCACAGCAGGGTCAGCCGCGGCCTCGGCCATTACGTCCTGCTCCGCTGCTTCACCGAGCGGTGAGCCAAGGATTGCCACGCCCTCTCCCTTTTCCGGCGACTGAGAGTTGAAGTTGGTCAACGGCCGCGGACCCGAAAACCATTTCTGCGCCGGGGCCGCAGGTGCGACCGGGGCAGGGACCGGCGGTGGCGCGGGGCCGACCATCGTCTTGCCGTCGCCGGTCGCGGCGGGCGCCGCCGCTGGTAGTCCTGCCTTTAGGCGGTCTGCCTGCGGAGGGCCGGCTGAAGTTGGGACTACGAGCGCCCAGCCAATGCCACTGGGCGACGGCCCGGGCGACGGCGCGGTACTGAGGACCTCGTCGGCCGCCGACTCGAACGCGCCGAGTCCTCCCGCGGCGCTCACCGGCTGTTTCCATCGGCTCAAGCCCTCCGGGGAGAGCCGGGCGTCGCGGACCAACTCAAGCCGCGCCTGGTGCTGCGTACCGGGAACCAGGGCGTTCACTTCCAGCCGGCCGTTGGTTCCGTAGACGAACGTGACTTCCACCGGCCAACCCTTGGGCAATCCGGCGGGAAGCTCGCGGACGGTTGTGCGGCCGATGGCGATGCAATCGCCCGGTTGCGAGCTCTCGCCTTCCAACACCTTGATGAGAATCGACCGCTGGCCATCCTGCTTAGTGGCAAACCGTTCGGTGTGCCGCGCGGGCAGCGGCGTGTTGCGGGGAATGAGCACAATGTTCTTCTTGCGAAGCGTCTCGGTTTCGATGCCTTCCACGCCCAGGCTATGGGCGTTGACGTTGGTCACGTGAAACGTGCTGCGAGGCTCGCCCGCGAGCGTGGCGCCACCCCGCTCCGCCAAGAGGTGATCGGCATACAGGGCCGCCCCGCGAGCAACGGCCTCGTCCGGATTGACGGTGCGATCGGGCTGGATGCCGGTCAGCTCCTGCAGCATGCGGGCCACCATGGGCATCCGCGTGGAGCCGCCGACCAGCAGGACGCGCTGCACGTCTTTCCATTCCAAGCCCGCGACGGTCAACAACTGACGCGATGTATAAGCGGTGCGTTCCAACAAGTCGGCCGACATCTCTTCGAACTGCTGACGGGTGACAATCACTTCGGCGACGCGGCCCTCGTAGTTTATCGGAATCACGGCTCGCTGCCGCGCCGAAAGCGTATGCTTGGCCTCCATAGCGTCGAGAAACAGGCGGTTCAACGCGGCCGGGTCTTGACGAGGATCGATCTTGTGGGTCTTGACGAAAGAGTCCGCCGCGTAATCGACCAGCCGCTGGTCCCAGTCGTGACCGCCCAATTGCACGTCGCCGTCGGTAGCCAGTGTCACGACTTTGGCCTCTGCCAGGCGCAGGAGCGTGGCGTCGAACGTGCCGCCGCCAAGGTCGTAGACGAGGACGCAAAGTTGCTGACGCGCTTGATTTGCATGCGGGGGCCCCGGAGTAAGGTATCCCAGGGCCTCACCGAAGGCCAGAGCGGCGGCCGTCGGTTCATTAACAATGTCCAGGACCCGCAGGCCAGCCATCTCGCCCGCGTCGGCAGTTGCTTTGCGGCGCAGTTCGTCGAAATAGGCCGGCACCGTGATCACGACCTGCGAATCACCGCCCAAGGCATGCGACAAATCGGCCTTTAGCTTGCGGAGGATGCAGGCCTGTATTACTTCGGGAGGCAGATAATGGCCATGGATGGGGTGGGAATAATAAGCGGCACCCATGTCGCGCTTCACCCACTGGGCCACTAGATCGGGATGCGCTGTGATGGCCGTGCGAGCATTCTTGCCGACCACTACCTCGGTCTCACTGAAAAAGACCACGCTGGGAGTGATGAATTCTCCCTCCGCGTTCGGGATCATTGCGCTGCGGCCCGTGTCCTCAACCCACGCCATGGCCGAATTGGTCGTTCCCAGGTCGATTCCGATCGGTTTTTCGTGTGGCATGGAAGGAACGTTGGAGTTGCGCACGGCCAAAGTGCGCGGAAGGCATATTCCAATTTAGCTGGAATTTGCCGTTTTCTCAAGACACAAGTTGGAGTTCCGGCGCTCATAGCCCCGGCTTTAGCCGGAACTACGAGCGCCCTACTTGGTATTGATCCTCGATGCCACCGGGGCGATAATGCCGCCCGATGCCCAATCTACAAGAGTCTCCCCGCATTTTGCTCGTTCGCCTTAGCGCCATCGGCGATGTGATCCACGCCATGCCCTTAGCCTGCGCACTGAGAGAGCGTTTTCCCCATGCCTACATTGCCTGGGCCGTTGAAGAGCGTGCGGCCGAATTGATCGAAGGCCATGCGGCCATCGACCGGCGGATCGTATTGCCGCGCGGTTGGCTTCGCCGACCTGGCGAAGTGTGGCGACTATGGAGAGGCCTGAAGAACCTCGCCTTCGATACGGCCATCGACGCCCAAGGTTTGACGAAATCGGCCGTGCTCGCCTGGCTCTCCGGCGCCAAGCGGCGGATCGGCATGGACGGACGCTGGGGCCGAGAAATTAGTCGCTGGCTGAATAATGATTTGGTCGATACTGATGGCCTGCACGCCGTCGATCGGGCCCTGAAGCTCTTGAAACCACTGGGCATTCGCTCGCCAGAAGTCCGTTTCGACGTTCCGGCCGGGACGCCCGATAACGAAGCGGCGGCTCGGCTAATCCACGACCTGGGTTTGGACGGGGGATTTGTCCTGGTGGCGTCGGGGGCCGGTTGGTCATCGAAACTCTGGCCAGTTGATCGTCATGCCGCCGTCGCCGCCTGGTTGGGACGCCGCTGGAACCTGCCTTCGCTCTTGGTCTGGGGCAACGCGACGGAATGCGAACGGGCGGAAGCGATCATCGCGGCCGCCGAGGGACACGCCGTGCTTTGCCCAAAGGTCACGCTCTTGCAATTGGCCGCGGTCGCTCGCCGCGCCCGTTTTGCCCTTGGCGGCGACACGGGGCCGTTGCATCTCGCGGCGGCCGCCGGCGCACGGTGTATTGGCCTGTATGGTCCGTGGCCCGCCGACAAGCATGGTCCGTACGGGCCACGGCACATCAACCTGCAGAAGGCCAGCTTGCAAGGCACGACGAAGCAGCGGCGGCACGCGCCGACCACATATATGGAGGCCATCGATGTGGCTTCGGTGTGTGAGGCGTGCGAACGGATGATGGCGGGCGTGGGATGTGCAGTGGAATAAGTACGGTAGCGGTAGGCGGGAACAAGCTTCGGGGTACCCGCCCAGGTCCCGTGCGTCGCCGCCTTTTCGTCATCACACTCTTTTTGGCCCTTGCCGGCCTGGTCTGGTGGGCCTCGTGGCCGCAACCGACGGGACCAGCGGCCGGAGTCGCCCTCAATGGTGAGGTGGTACGAAGCAATCAGCCTTCGCCGCACTCCTTCCGCGTCGGCACGTTCAACATCGATGGCTGCAAAGGCGCTGACGGCCGCCGCGACGTCGATCGTGTGGCCGGCTGCCTGGCCGACCTCGATTTCGTGGCCCTGAACGAGGTTCACGGGCCTCGGCTATGGGAGCGCGACGACCAGGCTGCCTTGCTCGGTCGACGGATGGGCCGGCAATGGCTGTTCGCTCCCGCCACGCGGGATTGGCGCCGCATCGATTTCGGCAACGGCCTCTTGACTTCGCTGCCGGTGGAATCGTGGCAACGGATTCCCTTGTCGGCCTTCAATGGCCGCGGCTACCGCAATGCTGTCTTAGCGCGGATTCGGGCGGACAAGACAACGATTAGCGTGCTATTGACCCACATCGCCCGTAGCGGCGACGCCATCCGCCAACAAGAACTGCGCGAGGCCATTAACCTGTATCTCGCTTTGTCGTCGCCGTCGATCCTGCTCGGCGACCTGAATAGCGAAGTCACGGACCCGGAAATCGGCCGCCTGCTTGCCGCGCCGGGCGTAATCGACGCCGTGGGGCAAAAGCTGGGCCCCAGCGCACCACCGCGGATCGATTTTGTCATCGTCCGCGGCCTCCGCGTTGTCGATGCGGGGCTCCGCGACCGCGGCGCCTCCGATCATCCGCTGGCCTGGGCCGAGTTGGCGACGCCGTGACATTCCCCTCGCGGTCTTTGGTCGATAGGCCGGAACAAGCTTGCGCAGTTCCGGCAGAACGCGAGCCAATCCTTGCCGGAACTGCGCGAGCTTGTTTCAGCCTACTGTGCTTGTCCTACCCTACGGTCCAGCGCTCAACGCTTCGACTAGCGCTGCGAAGTGCGCCTCGGAGTGCCCCGAAGTGAGGCTGACCCGCAGGCAGGCCTCGCCATCCGGCACCGTGGGAGGGCGAATCGCGGGAACCAGAAGTCCGCTCTGCCGTAAACGCCGGGAAAGCTCGACGGCACGCTCTGGATCTCCGACTACCAGAGGAATGATCTGACTGGCCGACGGTCCCAGTGACCAGCCGAGAGACGCCAACCGTTGCCGCAGGACGGTGGCCCGTTGCAAGAGCTCGACGCGGCGCTGCGGTTCGGCAATCACGATCTCCAGGGCCGCCAGCGCAGCGGCTGAAATGGCCGTCGGCGCGGCCGTCGAATAGATGTACGACCGAGCCCGATTGACCAGCCAGTCAATCAAGAGCCGACTCCCGCAAATGAATCCGCCTGCGCAACCCAGTGCCTTGCTCAGCGTACCGACCCGCGCGGTAACGGAATCTTCCACGCCGAGGTGCTCGGCCGTGCCGCGGCCATTGGGACCAAAGACGCCCGTGGCATGGGCTTCATCCACCACCAACATGGCTCCGTGCCGCCGGGCGATCTCGGCAATCTCTACCAGCGGCGCCAGATCGCCGTCCATGCTGAACAGCCCATCGGTGACGATCAAGCGGCGACGGTAACCCGACGCCCGGGTGAGGGCCGTATCGAGCCGGCGCCAGTCGGCATGCGGATAGGCGCGGACGTCGGCCCGCGAAAGGCGGCAGCCGTCCCAGAGGCTGGCGTGGTTTTTCACATCGCTGAAGACGACGTCGCCAGGGCCTGCCAAGGCGGTGACGGCGGCCAGGTTCGCCGCGAAGCCCGAGGGAAACATCAGGGCCGCCTCTGTGCCCTCGAACTGGGCAAGCCGTTGCTCGAGCCGCTGGTGTGCCTGAGAATGTCCCGTTATAAGCGGACTGGCCCCGCTGCCGAATCCTTCACAATGAATAGCGGTGATAGCGGCGGCCGTCAGTCGGGGATCGGCCGCCAGGGCCAGATAGTCGTTCGAGCCGAAGTTGACCAGGGCCTGGCCTTCCACGATGGTCTCCGCCGCCTGGGGGCCTTGGCGGGAACTCAGGCGGCGGCGGAGGCCAACCTCTTCCAGGTTGGCGAGCTCGTCGGAAAGCCAGGCTTCGATGCTCGTATGCGCTCTCCTTCCCTAGCCTTAGGGCGCAGGGGCCTGCTGCTGTTGCATCAGGCGATTCATAATCATCGCCTGCATGGCCTTGACGTAGTCGCCACCGGCCTGGATCAACGCCGAGGGAACGGCAATTTCGACGCTTAGCTCGGCCGGCGCGGCCTTCAGGGCAATGCCCAACGGCGGGCACTTGGCGAACTGGGGCAGCACCAATCCTTCTGCTTCCGGCTGGTTCTTCAGGGCCGCGGACATCAGTCGCTGGGTCAACTGCATGTAGCCGCGCGGACTGACGTAGATGGCCCACTGGGCGTCGCGGGGCAGCATGCCCGCGGTAACCATCACGTCGCTGTCCTCGGCAAGGCTCTTTCGCGGCTGCTTGAGCAGGTCCAGGGCCGCGGCCATGCGCTCTTGTGAAACGCCGAGGCCCATCAGGATCGTGTGCTCGTCGGCTGCCACGAAATAAGTCACCATCGTGCCGCTCAAGCCCATCATCATTTCCAGGGCGGCGCGGTTGGCTTCAGCCCCCGGCATGGCCGCGAGATCGAAGTTCACTTCCGTCTGCATGGCCGGTTTGCCGCCGATCTCCAGCCGCTTGACGTTCAGCGACTTCATCATGCCTTCCTTGGCGTTTTGCAGGAGCTTGCTGGTCTTGGCGGCATATTTTTCCTGTAGCTCGAGTACATGTTGCGAGTCCACGACCCGCATTGTGCAGAACATGTTGCTGTATATTGGATCGCCGCGCTTGCCCGACTTCATCACGAAGTTCATCGACTGCACCTCGCGGAACACCGCGAAGGAGTCCTTGTTCATGCGCTCCACGTCTTCGGCCGACAATCCATAGAGCGACTTCATGCTCTTCATAAAGCCCGTGGCCAATTCCTGGTAGGCATCCGCCAGCTTCGGAATGCCCAAACCGCCGGCGGCAATGACAAAGGGACCGCCTGGCAGGCCGGCCAGCGGGTTTTCCTTGACGGGGGCGATTCCCTCTACAGCCTTAGCAATCGTGCCGCCGCTGACGAGGCGCGCCCGGCCGAGAATGCTGATCGATCCTTGCTTATCGCAGCGGATGCCAGCCAGGGCCAGCGAAAGTTCGCTGGGCGCCGCTTGCATGGCCTTGCCATAGAAATCGAGGTAGACACGTAAGGGAGCCATTTCGGGCGCCGTCGCAGCGCCTTCCGTCGATTTTTTCAGCCCCTCGGTGGCCGCCTTGGCGGCGAACTTGATGCCCGCCGCCGTGCCCACCACTACGCCGTCATTCTCGGCGATCCACGATTCCAGCCCGGCCATTTCGCCGGCGATGTCCTGCTTGGAATCGAGAGCCGCCTCGATTGCGGCCCGATTGTCTTGCGGGGCCAGCAGGGCGTAACCGCCACGGAACGCCAGGCACATGACGCGAGGGCCATTGCTCTTGGCTTTGACTTCGTTGATTTTCTCGCCCGCCTTTACGACGTCGAAGTTGCCGAGAAACTCCTTCTCATCCGCAACCGCAACGAATATCGCGTCGATGGTGGCGCCCTTCTCGTCCTTGCCCTTGAGGGTGAAGAAACCGGCGGCCCCGTTCTCCTCAATGCCCTTTTCCAGGCCCGACTCCTTCTTGAGCGAGTCGAGCAGATTTCCCGCGGGGACTTGCACGACGCCGGCCAACTTCTGGACCTTATCTCCGGCGTCTTTCATGTGGTTCACGGCGCCCCAGGCCAGGGCCGTACCCGGAATGACTTTCAAATAGGTCTCGGCAGCCCGGGCCGAGACGGCAACCGCCAAAGTCAGCGTGAGGAACACGAACGATCGAAATGGAATCTGTCGCAACAGGGACATGAGCCGGGTCTCCTTCGCATGGTAGTGTGTAGTGTTGGGTGAGCCTGCGCTTGTTACGCAATCTCGTCCCACCCTACCACAAGTGCCGGCCGTTGTCAAAATCCCCTATTTCGGCTATTTCGGCTCGTACCACTCCCCCCGCAGCCAGTCGGCCAAGAGTTCCAGTTCCTGGCGGCTCAGGTCGTTCTTTTTCGCATCCGCTGCCGCGGCAAAGGCTGGCATGCGGTCGTTTTTCTTGCCGTAGAGATCCACGTGGGCCGGATTGCCGATGAAGTCGATCAGCCACTGGCGGCTGCCGTAGCCAGTGAGTTTCGGACCTTTGCCATCCTCGCCCCGTTTGCCGTGGAAGGCGTGACATCCGCCGCAGTTGTCCTTGATGAGTTGCCTGCCGGCAGCGATGTCCGCGGCATCGCTTGTGTCGGCGTTGCGCTGCGGCTTCAAACCTGCCTCGAAAGAAAGCGCTCGGATCACCTGCTGTTTCTCGGCCTTCTCAAAACCCGAGAAGGTCTCCTGGAGGAACTCATACATCTTGCTCTTGTTTTCCGGCGTGAACTTGGTATGGCCGAAATACTTCGCGCTCTTGAAGCCCTGAGTGGTCATGAAGCCAGTCAGCCACTCGCGGCCCGCGAAGCCGTACAGATCGGCGGCCGTGGGCTTGTCCGGTCGCGTGATTCCGCTGGACGGACCGCTGTAATCGTGGCAACTGGCGCAGTGCTGGTTGAACAATCGCGGGCCTTGAGTCTTGGGATCGTTCTGGAGCAAGGTCAGTGCCCCGCTGACCGGAATCGTCGGGCTTGGCGCAGACATTTTTGCCGTGTCGGCTGCCGGCTCCGAGCCTTCTGTACTGGGTTGCATAGCCAGCTCCTTGACCCGCTCAGCCTGTTCCTGGCCGGCCTTGAGCGCAAGCTGATACTTGTCGTTCTTCGCGTCGTGCGCGTACGACTGCCAGGAGAGGGCGACTAGACCGCCCAACACGAACAAGGTCACGGCGATGTTCAAGGTTCGGCCCACCACGTTCCGGCCGATCCAGGGCATGGCAAAGAATACGAGCACTGTAAGTCCGGGAATGACAAAGATCGAGACCATTTCGGGCCATCCGCTGAGGGTTTCGTGGAGTTGATAAAGGCCACGGAACGACCACTCGGGCCGCGCAGTGCCGGGGTCGTCAACGAGGTTGGCCGGGCGCCCAGCTCGATGCCTGCCTGCGGAGTGGAAAAGCCGTGGCGGACCGACAGGCCCACGACGACTGCCAACACTACAAAGCAAGCAGCCGCATCGCGCCAGGCCTGATCGGGCCAATAGGAACCCCCTCTCGCGCTCCGGGAGAGGGTCGGCACGGCGCCATCGCTGCGTTGATCCTCCAAACCGTGGCGCCAAGCCAAATGCGCGTGAAGCAGTATCAGGGCCAGCAACCCGAGGCTGCAGGCCCCAATATGCAAGGCGAGAAAGCGTGTAAGCGTGAACGTGCCGAATTGCGTTCCGCCAACCGCCAGGCGGCTCAGCCACGGGCCAACCAACGGAAGATGCGAAAGGTAGGCGATGCGGATGTTCGTCGCCCAGAAGCTGTTCTGGTCCCAGGCGAGCAGATCGCCCGTGAGGTTCAGTCCCAGCGTCGCCAGGCCAATGAGCAAGACCGCCCAGAAGAGGAATTCCCGCGGGGGGCGATACGCGCCGCGGACGATCATCTGCACCAGGTAAAGTCCCACCAGCACCAATGCCGCCTGGCCCATGTAAAAGTGGATCGCACGAAGCAGCCAGCCCTCCTGCACGTGGTACTGGAGGTAGTACACGCTTTCCCAGGCACTCTGCGCCCGGCGTGTAATACATCCAGAGGACCATGCCCGTGATGGCCTGCACAACGAAGGCAAAGGCGATCGCCGTGGGCCAGACGAATCTCCATCCTGGGCCGCCCGCAAGAGGCCGCTGAAACCAATGGCCCAAACTAGTGACAAGGCCGGTGCGCTGGTCGATCCAATGGAAGATGGTTTTCATGACTTTAATACTCTGTCCGCCGTTCCGTCCTGGAATTTCTCGAACTTTACCCAGACCTCCGTGCCATCGCGAACTTCGACCTGCAATTCATCCATGTCTCGTGGGCTGATGCCGTTTTCGCCGAGTCGTTGCCCCTTTAGATTGAACAGTGCGCCGTGGGAGGGGCAATAGTAGTTCTTCTGCTCCGGGTCGTAAGAAACACAGCCGCCGTTGTGCGGGCAGATCGTTTGCAAAGCGACGAACTTGCCGTCGGGCGTTTGACGCAGGAAGACCGCGCCGACGGCCTCTGCGGGGTAGCAGTTCCAGGCGTCCGAGCGGTCGGCAATCACGGGGCAGCGCTGCGGAGCCCCGCCAGCGGGAATCGCCGTCGTGGAGGCCACGCGGATCCAATTGCCAGACGCAGCCCTCTGCCGCCAGGGATTGAGAAAGGCCGCCAAGGCGGCGACTGCCGGCACGGCAAGGCTGACCGCTGCCAGCCCCAGGGCAACAAGTTTGGCGAGGAATCCGCGGCGGTTGTCGGGGGAAGGTGAAGAAGGGGAAATGGCGGGCATGGTCATGGCAGGCTTACGGTTTTGGAAACTACTTTACATTACTTATCGCAGGCGGCCTTACTTATCGCAGGCGGCCTTGGTCATCGCGGCTCGCACGGCCTCCAGCGTGCGGGCTTGCGCCGCTTCCAGCGGGCCATCCAAGGTTGCGCCGGCCGCTTTCTTATGGCCGCCGCCCTGGAAGATCTCGGCCAGCTTGCTGCAATCGACGTCGCATCGGCTGCGCAAGCTGAGCTTGAACTGCCCGCTGGCCTGTTCGACCAGGATAACGGCCATTTCCGTACCGGCCACTGTGAGCGTCATGTTGATGATGTCCTCCGTGTCGGAGGCCAGCGCCTCCGGTGGCCGCGAAATCGGCCCGCTCGATCCACGTGTAAACTAGCCGCCCGCCCAATTCCGCTCGAGTCCGAGCCAGCGTGCGTCCGATGAGCTGCAAGCGGGCAAGGCTGTCGTGCTCATAAAGATACTTGTAAAGCAGATCGGGCTGCGCGCCGGCATCCACCAATCGCCCCGCCAAGCGCATCGTGCCGGCGGAGGTCGAGGCAAAGCGAAACCAGCCGGTGTCGGTGGCCAGCGCGGCAAAGGCTGGCTGGGCGATGTCCGGCGTCAGCTCCACGCCCAAGGCATCGGCCGCTTCGATAACTAGCCGGCCGGTCGCCTCGGCGCTGGTGTTCTTGAACAGTTCCGCGCCCAGGTCATCGCCGCTGACGTGGTGGTCGAGCACCATCTTGATCGCCTTGCTCCGCCGGATCACGTCGGCCATCTTGCCTAGTTGAATCCACGCGGTGGTGTCCAGTACGATGATCACTTCGCGGTCGGCAAGCTGTTCTTCGCTCACATCCTTGCCAAGCTGCTTGACCTTGCCCGGCGGTGCGAGGAAGATCAGGGTCGGCGGAATGGCAAAATCATTCACCGGCAGTACTTCCTTGCCGAGTTTTTCCAGGATGGCCGCCATGGCCAACTCGCTTCCCAAGGCGTCGCAGTCGGGCCGGATATGGCAGACCAGCAGAAATCGCTGATGGGAACGGACAATCTCAGCAAATCGGAGCCAGTCGATAGGGGAAGTCATAAATTTGGGCGACGGGAAAGGGGCAATGACTGCAAATGAAAATTGTAAATGGTAAATTGCAAATTGAGAACAGGTCTCGGAGGAAGAAGAAAGCTCTTTGGCTATTCCTTCTTGCTGATCCGCCGCGTTTCCCGCACGTCCAGGGCCATCTGTTCAATCAATTGCTCGGGGGAGTCGAATCGCTTAATGTCCCGCAAACGGGCGAGGAAGTCAATCTCGATCGGCCGTCCGTAGAGGTCGCCATCGTAGTCCAACAAGAAAGCCTCGACCTTCATCTCCGCTTCGTCGAAGGTCGGATTGGTTCCCAAACTCATGGCCGTGGGGTACACCGCGCTTGTAATTCCGCCTTCAGGCGCTGAATCTGCGTGACTCCGGGTAACGCCGGGGCTACGAGCGTCCCCGATCCACGCCCGCCCGGCGTAGATTCCTTCGCCGGGCAAGAGGGTGTCGATGTGGGCGATATTGGCGGTCGGATATCCCAGCCGATTGCCGCGGCCCTGCCCATGGACCACCGTGCCGCGAATGCGATACGGCCGGGCGAACAGCCGGGCGGCGGCCGCGACCTCTCCCGCGGAAATCAAGGTCCGCACGCGAGAGCTGGAAACCACCTGGCCGTCGATCTGCACCGGCTCGACCACGTCAAGGGGAATGCCGGCTTGGCGGCAAAACTGCTCCAGCACCTCGATATTGCCGCCCCGTTGCCGGCCAAAAAAGAAGTTCTGCCCCTCGACCATTCCGCGAGCCCGCAATTGGCCCAGCACGATGCGCTCGAAGAATTCCTTAGCGGGAAGTGCCAACATTGCCGTATCGGTTGGATACGCCACCACGGCCGCAACCCCCAAATCGCACAACAGGGCGGCCTTGTGCTCCGTCCAACTCAGCGGGGTCGGGGCCCGCTCAGGCCGCAATATCTGGGCCGGGTGGGGATCGAAAGTCAAAACTACGGCGCACACACCGCTGCGGCGGGCCATTTCCAATAGCCGTTGCACGATTTGCGCATGGCCGAGGTGCACGCCATCGAAATTGCCAATCGACACGACGCCGCCGCGGAACCGCTCCGGCAGATCGTCCAGGTGACGGTAGAGCACCGGCATCGGTTTACTCGCCCGGATCGCGGAGCACCGGCTCCATCACCTTGGTGTTGCGGTCGATCGCCAGCACGATGGTCCGTTGTTCCGCCCCGTCGCTGCTGTTGGCCACCACGGGCAACACGTGGCGACGATCAGGCAAACTGAAGCGGACGGCGAAACTGCCGTCGGGCCGCAGGCGGACCGGCTCGCCGCGGAGCGTCACGCGAGCGTCGGGCCGCGTCACGCCGTGGACGATCAATTCCGTATCGACCTGGAAACGGAAGTCCTGCTTCACCCCCGACGCCCCGGGACCGAACTGTGTCAGCAGCGAGTCGCCCATGGGCCGGTGCATCTGCTCCTCGAAGATGTCCTTCAGGTCGCCGTTGGCCTCTTGCTCCGTCGATCCGGCAGTCATGGCGTAGACCCGGTCGCATTCCTTGGCCACCTCGGACCAGTTCCGGTCGAAGGTGTCGGCCGAACCGGGCCGGGGGGTGCTCACGACATTGCTGCGGGCGAGGCAATAAAAGCGGTTGCCCGGCGCCAGGTAGCCGATTTCAAGCTGGTAGGCCCTGGGAGGATTCTGCACGTCGATGTACCAGTTGTTCACGCCGCCGTGGATTTCGATGTCGCGCACGGCCTTGCGGGCGGCGCTGGTGGTGCCGTTGCGACTGACCTCGTGGAGACGCAACACCGGATGCGCGGCGTGCCAATACTGGCCCATCGCCACTTCCGCCCGTTGCACGCTCCGCCGCCCCAACTCCCAATACGCGTGCAGCCAATAGGGATCGCGGACCATGACCACCAGCCGATCCCGTGTGCCGTTGCGATCATCCTTCAAGGCGTGGAACGCCAGATCCTTGGCTTCAGCGAGGCGAGTCTTGATCTCCTGCAACCGGCGCTCAGCCTGAGGGCTGTGAGGCCTCGGCCCCTTTTCGATCAGGGCCTTTTCCCTCAATAGCGCCAGTTTTTCTGTTTCCTGCAGGGTAATGTGCGTTCCATTCGGGCCGGCCGAGGAACTCGGCTGGCTGGGACCATGCGCCGCGGTCTTGCCGGGCTGCGAATCGTCCTTGCTGTGGCCGTTGCCCACGTGCAAGTTCACCGGCAACTTCCCAAGCGGAGTCGTGTGGCCGTTTTTCGCGTGACCGTTGCTAGATTGACCATTCTTGGATTGGCCGTTCTTCGCTTGTTCGCCCTTGGCCCCATTGGCTCTTGCGGCGCCATTGAGCGTTCCAGCACCATTGACCTTTGTGGCGCCGTTGGTCCTGGCAACGCCATTGCTGGGTCTCGCACAAGTGCTGCGTTTGGCGGCCGCCTTCTTGGCCTGCCTCTTCAGGGCCCGCACCAATTCGTCCTTCCGCATGTCATGCCAGCCAACGACCTTGCGTTTTTTGGCCAGTTCGGTTAGTTCTTTGACCGTTCGAGTCTTGAGATCTGCTGCGTTGCTCACGGGCTTATACCTCCGTTTTTCGGTTCGCTAACAATCCACCGCCACAAGTGGTCGGCGAACCGCTCGGCGCCGCGGACTTCCTTACCGCTGTCGCGCTTCGCTCTCGCTCTTCTCAATCCCTGCCGACATGCGAGCCGGCACTTTGGTAGGACACGTCCAGGCGGGAACTCGGGCCAACTTGCGCAGCGGCAATACGCTCTTCCACATATTGCCGCACAGCACCCAGGTCCGAGCCGATAACGGATAGGGTCCAACCCCAGGACCGTAGGTTCGATCCCAGGCACGTATTAGATGTTTCCGCCCTCGGTCTGGCCCCTATTGCCTTGCGACCAGACTATGGATTGGAACGGAAACTTCTAATATCAAAATTATACTTGGAATGCCGAGTTTACGCAATCGGGGGGAAGTGCCAATGGCGGCGGCAGTAGACATCCGAATTGTCGTAAATTCATGTAAGTAAATAACTTATGCCAATAATTATTTTCTCTGCGATCTTCGCGGGTAAGTAGGGACCACCCCAAAAGAGTTGGTGTCAAAATAGAGATCACGATTTCTCGCCTCACGATCTCTTTTCTGCGGTGGCGACTCGACCTTTTTTTTCGCTATAGTAAGAGTTATGGCAAACAGTGACCCCGACGAGCGTCCTCTCATGGCCATCGCCGTTGAGTGGTCGGCACGCCTGATGACGATTACCCTGGAAATTGCCCTGCCCGCAGCAGGCGGCTACTGGCTCGATCGTCGCTTTCACACGTTGCCGATCCTCGTCCTCGTAGGAGCCATGCTCGGTTTTGTGCTGGGTATGTACCAACTCCTGCAGCTTGCACGGCCCAAAGGACCGGCTAAAGAGAAACCATAGAACTGCTATTCGCGGACGTCGTGCTTGGGCTCGCCGAAGATCAGCCAGCGGCCCGACTCCTTCCTCAGTGTGACCTCCATCGCCACCGGCCGGGAAATCTCACCGGGTAACGTGCCGCTTCGATCCGTGCCGCGGACCCAGGCCGTAAAGGTGGTTTCGGCTGTGGGCGGGCTGGTCCGATAGTTGAGCTTCACTTCGAGGTTGCCGACATTCAGTTCCAGGAACTTAGCTCGCGACAAGGCCCAACCGACCAACTCCCGCGCCCTGTCGCCGTCGGGACCGGGCACGATCAGGGCATCAACCTGCCGAGCGTCGTCGGTCACAAGTCCGGCCGCCGCGGCATAAAGAGTTTGACGAATCTGCTTGGTGTCTGTGGGCGTCGCCTGCTCGATGAGCACGCCAAGCACCACCAATAGCGCCACACCCACCATTGCCCAAAGCAAAACGCCCCGCCGCGAACTGAAGAGGGCCAAGGCCAGGAATGTCTCGAGGACCAGGCCGAGAATCAGGATGGGCCAGGGGCTTTCGAGGAAGAGCATGAGTAGTCGAGTGAGAGAGGGGACATACGGATTCTGTGCGCAGCCGGAACTCCAACTCTAGTTATACCTCGCGAAGGGAAAAATGACACCTAGCGCAAACAAAGCCCGGAGGGTATTTCTCTCTCCGGGCTTTCAACGCTTCGCCCTCAGCCCCTCCGCCGCCAGATGCCAAACCCGACCATGGTAGCCGCGGCAAGCAGGACCAAGACGCCTGGTTCGGGAACCGCCGCCACACTCGCCGGGGCCGCGGAACCCGCGGCGACCACGGGCGACGCAGTCGCCACCGTCGGGTCGAAGATAAACGTGCCGCCGCCGCCCACCGTCAAGCTCGAACCGGTGGGCAGTGCGGCGGCAGCCGTGATCGTCAGGATGCCGCCCGCAACCGTCGTGCCGCCCGTATAGGTGTCGGTACCGCTGAGGATCAAATCGCCGGCGCCGGTCTTGAGCAAAGCGGCCCCGCCGACGCTATCGAGGATGTTGCCGGAAATCAGGGCGCTGTCGCCGCCCGTGCCCTTCGCCACGTAGATCTGGCGGGTTTCGCCGTTGAGGTCGATGCTGTTGGTGAAGTTCACCTGGTTGTTCGCCGTGGGAGAGCCGAATGTCAGAACGCTGCCATCGGGCAAGAAGTAGGGCGTTCCCGTGCTGCTAGTGCTGTTGCCCCACATAAGCGGATTGCTGCCGTTGGGGATGCTGACCGTCAGGGGCCCGCCGTTGGCGGCGAAGCCGCCATCGCCCGTCCACTGCACCTCACCAGCGCCCGGTCCAACGGCGCGGCTGAAAGCGCCGCTGCTTTGCAGCACGGCGCCGGCGCCGTCTGCGCCAGGCTGCCGCTGAAGATCAGGCTCGAGCTGCCGGGCAGGCCGACGCCATCGATCGCCTGCAATACGCCGCCAGCTATCGTCGTCGTCCCACTGTAGCTATTCGATCCAGCCATGACCTGCGTCCCAGTGCCGCTAAGCACAAGGCTGATGGCGTTGGCCGAGCCGTTGTCGCTGATCGTGCCGCTAAAGGTGGTCGAACCGCCCGTCGGGCTGATGGTCAGCACCACCGCGACGCTGGCATTACTGTTGATTACGCTTCCCACGCCCGCTCGAGCGTTGACGTCCGAGAGTGAGCTAATCGTCTGTGAGTTGCCATTGAGGTCGAAGACCGCGCTGGCGGCAAGGCTCAGCGGGGCCGGCACGGGCACGTAGTTCGTGAAGGCAAAATTGGTGAGCCCAAAGCTGCCGTCATCAGCGGACGTCCCAAGGAAGCCGATCGTGTAGCTGCCCGCGGAGGTGATCGTGAAGGTAGCGCTGGTGGTGTTCCAGGCCGTGCTTTCGTTGTTGTACGCGGAACCGACCGGGACGCCGTTGAGCAAGAATTCGTAGGGATCGTCGGCGTAACCGGGGCGGAACGCTTGCGACCACGAAAGCGTGTAGGTGCCCGCAGCGAGGTTATTGAGCGTCTGGCCGAGGTAGCTGTTCGCCTGCAGGCTGAACGCCTGCGAGCTCGATGGATACAGCGATGAGGTTGGATACGGCGTCGCGTAGCCCCAGCCACTACCCTGGCTCGTCAAGGCCCCGCCGGCGCCCACTCGATTGGCGACGGCGTTGCCGCTGCTCGTCCAAACCAAGGCCGTTGCCTGGCTGGCGGTCATAACTTCGGCAGTCGTGTTGGTCCCGTTCCCAAGGCTGTAATACGCGTAATTGGCCCCACCGAAGCCTGGGTTGGCGAAGTTGCCGTTAGGCACCACCGGCAGCGAGGCGGGGGCAGCCAGTTGCAGCGTGCCGCTGCTGACGACCGTCGGACCACTGTAAGTGGCGGCCGCACCAATGGTCAGCAATCCCGCACCAATCTTCGTCAGGCCGCCGACGTTGGAAGCGGCTAGCGGGCTGGCGAACGTAACGTCCTGGCCGTTGGTGTCGATGGCGATCGGAGAGGTGCTGTTGACAATCTGGCCGGAATAATCGTTTGGCTGGCTGGCGGCAGTGTATTGCAGCGTGCCGCCCGTGAAGGTGATGTTGCTGGTCGCGGGAATTGCGCCTACCGAACCGACGTTGAGCACGCCGCCGGCGATGGTGGTCGTGCCGCTGTAGTTATTGTAGGCGCTGAGGATCAGCGTGCCCTGGCCAATCTTGGTCAGGCCGCCCGTATTGGAGACATCCAGCCCGCTGCCGAAGGTCACCGTCTGGCCGTTGGTGTCGATGGCGATGGGGCCGGTGCTATTGAAGATCTGGGCGGAATAGTCTTGCCGGTTGTTGACGGTGTATTGCAGCGTACCGCCGCCGAAGGCAATCTGGCCTGGAATCGCGGCGGCGTTGTTCACGTTCAGTACTCCGCCGTTAATGTTGGTCCCGCCCAGGTAACCGTTAGCGCTGCTGAGGACGAGGATCCCACCGGCACCGCCGGCGACCGTCAGGCCTCCGCCGCCGTTAATCGATCCGAGGATCGACATCGAGTAGTTCTGCACGTTGATCGTGCCGCCAACCCCCGTGGGCATGGTGATCGCGCGGTTGGCGTTGATCTGGATGCTATTGGCGAACGATTCCAAGGTGCCGTTGCCCGCGAAGGTGATTCCGCCGGACGTCGGGCCGAGCACGGCGTCGGCCGTGATGCCCAGGGTGCCGTCGCTGATCGTGGTGCCACCTTGGTAGCTGTTGGCCGTGTTGGTGAGGACCAACAGGCCGCCGCCTGTGCCGCTGCCGAGGACGCCCTTGTAAAGGCCGCCGGGGCCGGAAATCGGCCCGCTTATCGAAAGGATGTTCGTCGAAGCGGCGTCGATGTCGCCGCCGGCGGCCAGGGTGATCGAGCCGGTGAGGTTGTAGGCCCCCGAGTTGGAGACGCCGTAGCCGGCCGTTCCGCCGGTAGCGTAAATGGCCGAATTATTCAGAACCCAGTTGTTTGCCAACTTCGGCGACCCAGAATTCCACTGAAGCGCGACGTAGCCACTATCGCTCACGGTGATGGCGCCGGTGCCCAAGGCTGATGGATTGTCCATCTGCACGTAGCTGCCGTTGATCGTCGTTCCGCCGCTGTAGTGGTTCGTGTTGGTTATTTGCAGGCCACTGCCATTGGTTGAGCTAACATTCAGGGCAAGTGTCCCTGCCCCATCGCTGAGGGTCGTGCCGGCGATCGATTCCAAGGCCGTGGCAGGGACCACTGCCAGGTTCAACGTCACCGCAGTGGCTGGCGCCGAACTCGTAATCAGGCCGCCGCTGAGGGCCGACCCGGTAAGCAGGTCCAGGGTCTTATTGGTATAACCGTGGAGGTCCAGCGTGCCGCCGCTCACGGCCAGCCCGGTATTGTCGGGAATGCCTTGCTGGTTCGCCAGTTGCAACAGGCCGCCAGCGACGGTAGTCGTGCCGCCGTAGGCGTTGGCGTTGGCGAGGACCAGCGTGCCCGTCCCCAGCTTGGTCAAACCGCTCGAGTTCGTCGCGTCCAACACGCCGGAAATGGTCACGTTCAGTCCGTTGGTGTCCAAGGCGATGGCAGCGGTGCTGCTGTGGATCTGGGCGGAATAGTCCAAGGTGTTGACGGGCGTATATTGCAAAGCGCCGCCGGTGAAAGTGATGGTACTGCTGGCCGGAATGGCCGCGAGGTTGCCCACGCTCAATTCGCCGCCGGCGATGGTGGTCGTGCCGCTATAGGCGTTGGCGGCGGTGAGCGTGAGAATGCCTGCCCCCAGCTTGGCCAGGCCGCCCGTATTGGAAGCGTCCAGCGGGGTGGCAAAGGTCACGTTCAGACCGTTGGTGTCGATGGCGACGGGACCGGTGCTATTGAAAATCTGCGCGGAGTAGTCGTTCGTGTTGGATGCCGCGTACTGCAAGGCCCCGCCGCCGAAGGTGATGATTCCGCCGGACGGAATGGCCCCGTTGCCCATGCCCAATTCGCCGCCGTTGACGAACGTCGTGCCTGTGTAGGTGTTGTTACCCAGAAGGGTGAGGATGCCGCTGCCCACCTTGGTGAGGCTCGCGCCGCGCCGCCGCCGTCGGTCAAAGTGCCCGAGTAGGTCGTGTTCTGGCCGTTGCTGCCCACGGTGAGGGCCAAGGCCATAGGGTTGCTGCCGGAGTCGGTCGACAGGCCAATGGAAACACTGCTGTCGCCGCTTAAGCCTCCCAGGCTGAAGGCGGTCCCCACGGCCGGGTCGAACAAGATCTGGCAGCCCTGGGTGGCGTTCAAGGTGGCGTTC
This sequence comes from uncultured Planctomycetia bacterium, assembly GCA_963709175.1. Lineage (GTDB taxonomy): Bacteria > Planctomycetota > Planctomycetia > Pirellulales > Thermoguttaceae > JANXQG01. Next base: position 469,316 of record CAVPVK010000011.1, on the reverse strand, counting down.
AACATGGCGGCGGAGTTGGCCAGCACGAGCGTCATATTGGCCACCGTCGCGCTGCCAGTGAACGTATTGCTGCCCGAGAGGACCTGGGTGGCGCTGAAGTTGCCGTTGAGCACGAGGTTCAGCGGAGCGCTGCCGTTGGTGATCGTGCCGCTGAAGGTATAGGTGCCCGAAGGCGGCGCAAGGGTCAGCGTAGCGCTGGCCACGCTGCTGTTGGTAAGCGTGCCGCCGCCACCGGCGCCATCCTGCAACGACGCCACTTGCTGAGTGGTGCCGTTGAGATCGAAGGTGGCCCCGTGGGCGAGCGTCACGGGAGTGGCCGTGGGCAACGTGCCCACAGTGGTGGTGTACAATGATTGCACTTCGGCGGGGGTCATCGCGCCGTTGTAGATGCCCGCATCCTCCACCGCCCCGTTGAGGTAGCCGCTCGAGGAGTTGTAGCTCGTGCCGCCGGCCTCTTGGGCGCCAATCGAGAGGTTCTCGCCCGAAGTCATCATCAGCGCGGTGCCGCTGAACGTGCCGCCGCCGACTGAAGCGCCGTTGAGGTAAATCGAGTACGTGTCGGCCATCGAATTCACCACATAGGTGACCATGTTCCAGCCCGAGAGGGCCCCAAACGTCGAGGAATTGGCGGCAGTGTTAAGCCACGCGCTGCCGGTACCGATGTCGGCGTGCAAATAGTAGTTGCCGGCCGATGGTTGGGCGTACTGCAAGTCGAACGTCTCGTTGCCGCCATTGCGGGTGCTCAGCAAGACGGGACCCGATCCGCTTACCGGCGGCTGCGAGGTGAAATTAACCCAGGTTGAATACGTGAAGGTACTCAGCGCCAGGGCAGAACTATAGGGGGCCGTGAAGTAACTGCTGTTACTGAACTGTAGTGCCTGTGACTGCGAGAAATTGCCCGCCACATAGCTGGCCCCCGTGCCGTTGACGGTGCCGTTCAACCCGCTCACCGACTCCGGCACGCCGGCCCCCGCGGCGATTGCGCCCAAGGGACCGTTCATGGGGTACAGGGCGACGGGCTGGATGCCTGATGGAATACCCGGTTGGGTGGCTAGTTGCAAGGTGCCGGCATTGATGACCGTGGGACCGCCATAGGTGTTCACGCCGGCCAGGGCAAGAATGCCCGCGCCGTTCTTCATCAGTCCGCCGATATTGTTGCTGGTCGTGCCGGCCGTCAGGCCCAAGCCAGTGGCGCCGGTTACGTTGATACTGGTTGGGATCACCGTGTAATTACCGGGATTGGTGACCACGATGCCGTTGATTGTGCCGGAGGGGGAAAGCGTGGCATAGGCCGTTGCCCCGCTGCCGCTGCCGCCGGTGAAGGTGACCGCGGGCGGCGAGGCGAAGACGATTGTCGATTTCCGGCCGATGTTAACCGACGTGATGCCGCTGTCGGCCTCTCCGATGAGCGGCTGCAGAATCGAGATATTGTTGCCGTTGGTGTCGATCACCGCCCCGCCTGCATAGACCGTGATGCTGGACGAAGTCGTGGCCGCCAGGTAGTTGCTCCCGCTGGAGTTGGCCTGCAGCGTGCCACCGTTGAAACTGAGGGCCACACTGTTTGACCTGCCCATCCAGGCCGGGGTTTGCAGGAGACCGCCGTCGAGATTGATGGTCGTCGGGCCGTTGCCGACTGTGAAGGCGCCGAGGGCCTGCACCAACCCGCCATTGACGTTCAACGCTCCTGTGCCGCCACTGCCGCTTAGGCCGCCGATATCGACGGTCGTGCCCGCGCCGGCAGTTACCGTGCCCGCAGTGATATTGTAGGCCCCGGCGCCCCGGCCGCGCCCACATACAAGCTATTGCCGCTGCCGGTCACGGAGACTGCTCCGCCGTTCTGGAACACGGCGCCAACCGCAGCGGACTGGTAGCCGACGCCCAGATTGTTGGCCGACGAGACCGAACCGGTGCCCGCGACGAGCAAGGTGCCGTTGACGCCCACGCCGCCGGCCAGCGCGGTGGCGCCGGTGAGCTGCTGGACGCCGGAAATCGCCAGACTGCCGCCGCCGGAGATCGAGCCTGCGAAGACGCCCGTGCCCGTGACCGTCAGGGCCGTATTATTCAAAATCAGGCTGCTGCCGGCGCCCGAACCGCTGAAGTTGGCGACGCTCTGCGCAGCGGTGCTGAGGTTCAGTGCGCCGTTGTCGATTACGTTGACGGAGCTGGCCAAGCTGCCGCTGAGGTTGAGCGTCGCCCGGGCGTTGACCGTGAGTCCGCCAGTTCCCGAGATGCCGGGGCCGCTCATGGTGGTTGTACCTGATCCACCAATCGTCAGCAGGTATCCGCCGTTGTTGACTGCCCCGCCGAGCGTGAGCAGGCCCGCTGTCGCGTCGATCGTGGAGGAGCCGGTGAGTGTCACCGCCCCGGCATAACTGTTGGTACCGCTGACGCTATTCAGGGCGCCGGGACTGCCAGTGACACCGCTGCCGGCCAACGACAGCGAAATGGCCGGCACGGCCACGCCGCCCTGGAGTTGCAATGCCGCCCCGGATGCCACGGTAACGCCGCTCGAATTGCCCAAACCGGCGCTGTTGGCAACGTTGACGATGCCGCCGTTGATAGTCACCGGGCCCTGGAAGCTATTTGCGCCTTGTAGATAGACCGCGCCGCTGCCGCTCTTGACAATACCGGTGAGGCCGGCGATCCCCACCGTACCTCCGGCAGCGTCGCTAAACGTGTAGCTGACGGCGTTGTTGTTGATGGTCAGCGCATTGGGCTGCACGCCGCCGGGCTGGATGACGATGTTGGAGTTCGCGATCGTCCCGCCGGTAAGGACGTTCTTGTCCTGGAAGGTCACGTTCGAACCGTCCTGATAGGAGTTGGCGGTCGTGCTGCTCAGCGCGAGGTTGGCCCAATTGGTCGACGTAGTGGTGGTATCCCAACTTGAATTGGCGGCGCCGGCGGAATTCACACCCGTCCAATTCAAGTTCGCGATGGCCACGTACATGTCGAGTTGATTATTCTGGACGTAAAACGCGAAAGTCCTGCCCGAGACGGGGGCGAACGCGCTCGACGGCGCGCCGGTCAAGGTCCCCGTATAATTGATCAGATCATAATAGCCGTTGCCCAGGGAACCGAGCCCGGCCAGGTTGCTGTTGGTCAACAGCGACAGGTTCAATCCGCTGGAGGGCAGGGTCACATTGCCTTGGACGTTGATCAAGCCGCCATCGCCCGGGCTCGTAGAACTGGTTCCCGGTGTGCCCAGGTATGTGGCCAAGGTCGCCCCCGAGGCAAAGTTCAGGTTGCCCATCAGGGTGAGCGTGCCGATGCCTGTGCCCACAGTATTGCCCGTCCCCGAGAGCAGCGTGCTGCCCGTGCCGGCCGTGACCGATCCCAAGACGTTACCCTGTCCGCGGAGGGTTTGCTCGCTGGCCAAAGTGATGCCATTGCCGGCGCCCAGGCCGCTGACGTTCAAGGTGCCCAGCGAGTTGACGGTGACGGGAGTAGCCGCGGCAATGTTGTTGCTTCCCGCATTGGAAAGTACGAGGGTACCGTTGTTGACCGTGGTGGGAACGGCAGAGGCGTTGTTCCCGATGAGGGTCAGCGAACCGCCGGAGGCCAGCAGGGAACCGCCCCCGTTGATGCTGCCGGAGAAGGTGCTGGTGCCGGTGATGGTCAGGGCCGTGTTGTTGAGCGTTACGCTGCCGGAGGACGCCAGGGCGAAGAGACTCTGACTGGAATTGTTGAAGCTGACCGAGGCGTTGTCCGTAAGCGTCGTGGTGGCGGGCAGGCTTCCCGAAGGACCGACGGCCAGTGTGCCGCCACTGACGCTGGTTGCACCCGTGTAGCCGTTCGGGCCGTTGAGCACCGCGGTTCCCAAGCCGATCTTGGTGAGCGAGCCCGTACCCGTGATCATGCCCGAAAATGTGGCGTTGGTGTTGTCGTTGCCGGTGGTTAGCGATACGCCGTCCAGTACGGTCGCGGCGGAGACGCCCGTGAGCGAGCCGATCGTCTGCGGCGTGGCGCCGAGATTCAAATACGCCGACGAACTGGAGAGATTGACCGCGGTCAGCGACGGCAAGAATCCGGTGCCGCCGGGCAGAATGCCCATTTGGAGGGTTCCGCCGCTGATCGTGGTGGGACCGCTGTAGGTATTGTTGCCGCTCAGTTCCAGTAATCCCGAGCCCAACTTCGTCAGGCCGCCGGAATTGGTGCTGCCGATATTGGAGACCGGCACGGTCCCGCCGTTGGTATCCAAGGCGATTGGGAAGGTGTTGTTGGTGAAGAGGCTGCCGTAGTCCTGGGTATTGCTCGCGGCATACTGCAGGGCGCCACCGGCGAAGGCCGGATGCATCGTGCCCAGGGCGCCGGTGACCACGCCGAGTTCGCCTCCGCTTATCCTGATGCCGCCGGTGAGATTGCCGGCGGCGCCAGCTATGCCCAAGACGAGGGTGCCCGGCCCCACCACGTTCAGGGTCCCGGCTCCGCTCAATAGACCGGTGTAGTTGGTAACCGCACCGTTGCCGCCCACGTTCAGCGTCACCGGGTTGGGTGACGCCGCGTTGTCTTGCAGGGCCAGATTGCTGGTCCCTGCCAGACCGCCGATGTTGAAGACCTTGGGCGACACCGAACTATCGAACACCACCGCGCCGCCGCTCATGGTCAAGGTGCTGTTGGGGAAGGCATTGGAATTGAGAAGGGCCAGCGTGCCCGCCGTGCCCGCGGTGGTCGGACCGGTGTAGGTGTTGTTGCTCGTGGTGAGGGTGAGCACGCCGTTGCTGACCGACAGGCCGCCGGTTCCGGAAACGCCGCCATTGAGAGTAAGCGTTCCGCCGCCCATCTGCGCGGCCGTGGAATTCAAGACGATGGGGGCGGAAATGGTATGCGATCCATCCGACGCGTTCAAGAGGGCCGTCCCGCCCACGTCGGCCTGCATGGTAAGGGTGTTCGTGCCGCTAAGCAGATACGAGTTGGTGCCGGCAAACTGCAAGTAGCCGAGTGTCGTGGGCGTATCCAGCGTGATGGTCGTATGGGCCGCGGCTGGCGAGAAGTAGGCATTCGTGTCGGGCCCGTTCGGGGCAGTACCGTTCGACCAGGTGAGGGCGCTCCAGTTCGTGTTGCCGCTGGGGCTCGTCGTGTTATTGAAGGTCTGCTCCATCGACAGGCCGTATGTGTGCAGGGTGTAGCCTGAAACCTGGGGCGTCGCAGTTATCGTCTCCGTGGCCGCCGTGGCCTGGAAGGTATACCGGAGCAAGTTGGCGTAGCCGGCGGCCGGAGCGTCCATGTCCACGTCGTAAGTGCCCGTCGCGCCGTCGGAGGTCGTCAGATTCTGGACGCGCTCTCCCGCCGGATCAAACGAAACGCCATAGTACGTAATGACATAGGTCTGGCCTGGCGTAAGGCCGCTGAAGTTGTACTCGCCGGGGCTGCCACCGTAGATGAAGGAGCTGAGGAGTGTGCCGAGATTACCGCTAACCTGACTCGTAAAGCCCGAATAGGTGTCCGGAATACCACTGATCGAATAATCGGTTCCTGAGGGATTGCCGCCGCTGCTGGCGGCAAAGGGGACGCCGTTGATGGTGACCGCGGAACCGTTGAAATTCACGGCCGTGAGATAGGTCTTGCCTGTACTCAGACCTATGCTGGCATCGAGGTCGGGAGGATTTGCGCTGTTTCCACCCAAGTAGGCCGTAGTGAAAATCCCCGCCGCGGGGGACTGTTGGGAGTTTGCGACAAAGAGCAAGAAAAAGACCGGGAACAAGCCGACGATACCGCGCACGAAACCCTGGGACATAATGAGACCCCCTTCGAAGGTTCAGGTGACACTCACCGATTAGTGACGCTAGAGCGGCAGATTGTGATTTATTGAGGAGCTCCTGGACTGCGGTTTAGTCCATGCTTAGGAGACGCATTTCCATGCTAAATCCGGAATGGAGCGCGAGCGAAGCCCGGAGGATATTTGTCCCTCCAGGCCGTTCGCTCCCAGTTTTCGCCCTTGGCTACCGGTGGCCTTACCTCCTTCGCCGCCAAATGCCGCACCCGACCATGGCCGCCACGGCTAGCAGGGCCAAGGCTCCCGGTTCGGGAACAGCCGCCACACCCGCTGGAGCCGCGGAACCAGCGGCGACCACCGGTGCAGCCGTGGCCGTCGGGTCAAAGATGAACGTGCCGCCGGCGCCCACCGCCAAGCTCGAACCGGTGGGCAATGCGGCGGCGGTCGTGATCATCAGGACTCCACCTTCGACCGTCGTCCCGCCCGTATAGGCGTCGCTGCCGCTGAGGATCAGTTCGCCGGCGCCAGTCTTGAGCAGGGCGGCCCCGCCGACGCTGTCAACCAGGTTGCCGGAAATCAGGGCGCTGTCGCCGCCCGTGCCCTCCGCCACGTAGATCTGGCGGGTGCCGCCGCTGAGATCGATGCTGTTGGTGAAATTCACCTGGGCATTGGCCGTCGCCGAGCCGAACGTCAAGGCGTTGCCGTTGGGAACGAAGTACGTGCTGCCCCAGGCCAGCGGGTTGCCGCCGTTGGGGATGCTGACCGTCAGCGGGCCACCGTTGGCGGCGAAGCCGCCGTCGCCCATCCACTGCACCTGGTCGGCCGCCGTGCCCAGGGCACGGGTAAAGCTGCCGCTCGATTGCAGCACGGCGGGCGCGCCCGACTGTGCGATGCTGCCGGCGAAAATCAGGTTCGAGGTGCTCGGCAGGCCGACCCCGTCGACCGCCTGCAGCACGCCGCCGGTGATCGCCGTTGTGCCGCTGTAGGTGTTCGAGCCGGCCAGAACCTGCGTGCCGTTGCCGCTGAGGACGAGGCTGATGGTGTTAACAGAGCCCGGACCGCCGTCGACAATCGTGCCGCTGAAGGTGCTCGACCCGCCCGACGGCTGGTTAATGATCAGGGTAGCACCGCCCAACGCACTGCTATTGATCACGCTGCCCACGCCTGCGGAGGCATTGACGTCGGAGAGCGAAGCCACGGTTTGCGTATCGCCATCGAGGTCGAAGGCTGCGCTGGCTGCAATGCTCAGCGCCGTGGACGACGGCAAGCTGGAATTATTGAAGGCGATGTTGGTAAGCCCCACGCTGTTGTCGCCACCGGCGGTGTCGAGGCCCAAGAAGGCGATCGTGTGGCTGCCGGCACCGACCGTGAACGTAGCGCTTGCCGTGCTCCAAGTGGTGCTGGCAGTGTAATTGGATCCGATCTGCGAGCCGTCCACCAGGAATGCATACGACTGGTTATTGCCGGGCCGGTCCTCTTCCGACCACGAAACTGTGTAGGTGCCCGCAGCAAGATTCAACGTCTGCCCGAGGTAGCTGGTCTGTTGCAGGCTGAAGGCCTGGGGGCCCGGATAGGGCGTGTTGTAGCCCCAGGCACTGCCCTGGCCGGTCAAAGCGCCACTTCCATTGGAACCATTGCCGCTGCTGGACCAGACAAAGGCGCTCTGCTGGGCTGGCGACATCGCGCTGTAGTATATGTAAGCGTTAGTCCCGGTGCCAATATTCGGGCTGGCCATATTACCGTTCAGCAGCGCCGGGTTGTAACCGAGTTGCAGAGTGCCCCCGCTGACGACCGTCGGACCGCTGTAGCTGGCGGCCGCGCCGATAGTCAACATTCCCGCGCCGATCTTGTTCAGGCCCCCGTTATTGGATGCGGCCAGCGGGCTGGCAAACGTTACGTTCTGGCCGTTGGTGTCGATGGCGATCGGGCCCGTGCTATTGACGATCTGGGCAGAATAGTCGTTGTTGCTGGCCGCGTACTGGAGCGTGCCGCCAGCGAAAGTGATGTTGCTGGCCGAGGGAATCGCCCCGGGCGAAGCCAGGTTGAGCACTCCGCCGGCGATCGTGGTTGTGCCGCTATAAGCGTTGAAGCCACTTAGGACCAGTGTGCCCTGACCGATCTTCGTCAGACCGCCCACGTTGGAAGCGTCCAGCCCGCTGCTGAAGGTTACCGTCTGGCCGTTGGTATCGATGGCGATGGGGCCCGCGCTATTGAAGATCCTGCCTGAATAATCGACCTGGTAGCTGTTGGCGGTGTACTGCAGGGTGCCGCCGCCAAAGGAAACCTGGCCGGGAATCGCTGCGGCATTGTTCACGTTGAGCACAGCGCCGTTGATGTTGGTCCCGCCCAGGTAGCCGTTAGCGCTGCCGAGGACAAGGATCCCACCGGTGCCGCCGGCGACCGTAAGCCCCCCGACGCCGTTAATCGATCCGGGGATCGACATTGTGAAGTTCTGCACATTGATTGCCCCCGCCCCCGTCGTCGAAATCGTGATTGAGCGGTTGGGATCGATGGTGATATTGTTGGCAAAGGCTTCCAGGGTGCTGGGGGCGGCGAACGTGATGCCGCCGGACGCTGGGCCGAGCACGGAATCGGCAGTGATGCCCAGGGTGCCGTTGCTGAGCGTCGTGCCTCCTTGGTAGCTGTTGGCCGTGTTGGTGAGGACCACCAGGCCGCCGCCCGCGCCGCCGCCCAGGATGCCCTTGTAAAGCTGGCCCGGACCGGAAATCGGTCCGCTGATTTCAAGGATATTCGTGGCGTAGGCATCGATGCTGGCGTCGCTGGCCAAGGTGATCGAGCCACTGAGGATATACGCCCCGGTAATTGTGCCCCCGGAGATCGAGCCGTATCCGGCCCCGCCGCCGTCGGCGAAGATGGCCGACTTCTGCGCTGCCTGGCTGCCGTACTGGTTCCCACCCAGCGTTTCCAGCACCCAGTTGTTGGACATGGTCTGGGATCCGGTGTTCCACCAGAGTTCCACAAACCCGCTGTTGCTCACCGTGATCGTTCCCGTGCCGAGGGCGGTGGGGTTATCGGCCCGCGCGTAGCTGTTGTTGATCGTCGTGCCGCCACTATAGGTATTGTTCGTGCCCGCAAACTGCAGGCCGCTGTTGTAGCCACTCGTGCTGGGCGACAAGATGACCAGGGCGAGCGTGCCTGCGCCGTCGCTGAAGGTAGTGCCCACGACCGATTCCAAGGGAGTGGGCGAGACCTCCAGGTTCAGCGTCACGGCGGTGGCCGGCGCGGAACTGGTGATCACTCCACCGCTGAGGGCCGTCGTGGTAAGCACGCTCAGAGTCTTATTGGTATAGCCATTGAGGTCCAGCGTGCCGCCACTGAGGGCCAGTCCGCCAAAGTCGGGAATGCCTTGCTGGTTCGCCAGTTGCAAGACGCCGGCGGCCACGGTGGTGGTGCCACTGTAGAGATTGGCGTTGGCGAGGACCAGCGTGCCCGCCCCAAGCTTGGTCAAACCGCCCGAATTCGTCGCGTCCAAGACGCCGGAAATGGTCACGGTCAGTCCATTGGTGTCCAAGGCGATGGGTTCGGTGCTGTTGTGGATCTGGGCGGAATAATCCAGGGTGTTGACGGGCGTGTATTGCAAAGCGCCGCCGGTGAAAGTGATGGTACTGCTGGCCGGAATGGCCGCGAGGTTGCCCACGCTCAATTCGCCGCCGGCGATGGTAGTTGTGCCGCTATAGGCGTTGGCGGCGGTGAGCGTGAGAATGCCTGCCCCCAGCTTCGTCAGGCCGCCCGTGTTGGAAGCGTCCAGCGGGGTGGCGAAGGTCACGTTCAGGCCGTTGGTGTCGATGGCGATGGGGCTGGTGCTATTGAAAATCTGCGCGGAGTAGTCGGTCGTATTGGACGCCGCGTACTGCAGGGCTCCGCCGCCGAAGGTGATGATTCCGCCCGACGGAATAGCCCCGTCGCCCACGCCCAGTTCCCCGCCATTGATGAAGGTCGTGCCCGTGTAGCTGTTGCTGCCCAGCAGGGTGAGGATGCCGTTGCCCACCTTGGTGAGGGTCGCGCCCATGCCGTTGTCGCTCAAAGAGCCCGCAAAGGTGGTGTTTTGGCCGTTGCTGCCCACGGTAAGGGACACGGGGAGGGGGGTGGTGGGCGAGTCGGTGTACATGCCGATAGTGACGGTGTTGTCGCCGCTCAGGCCGCCAAGGCTGATGGCGGCCCCGACGGCCGGGTCGAACAAGATCTGGCCGCCCTGGGTCGCGTTCAAGGTGGCGTTCAGCATGGCCGCGGAGTTGGCCAGCACGAGCGTCATATCGGCCACCGTAGCCGTGCCGGTGAACGTATTGCTGCCCGAGAGGACCTGGGTGGCGCTGAAGTTACCGTTGAGCACGAGGTTCAGCGGAGCGCTGCCGTTGGTGATCGTGCCGCCGAAGGTATAGTTGCCCGAAGGCGGCGTCAGGGTCAGCGTTGCACTGTTGGCGCTGCTGTTAGTGACCGTTCCCCCGCCGCCAGTGCCGTTCTGCAAGGACGCTACTTGCTGGTTGGCGCCGTTAAGGTCGAAGGTGGCCCCGCTGGCGAGCGTCACGGATGTTGCGGTGGGCAACAGGCCCACCGCGCTGGCGTAGAGCGATTGCACCTGGGCTGCAGTCATCGCGCCACTGTAGATGCCCGTCGCCTCCATGGCCCCGTTGAGGTAGCCGGCGTTGCCATAGGACGTCCCGCCGGCTTCCTGGGAGGCAAAGGAGAGCGTCTGGCCCGCTTTCATCAACAGCGCGGTGCCGCCAAACGTGCCGCCGCCGATTTGCGACCCATTGAGGTAGATCGCGTAGGTGTCGGCCGTCGAATTCACCGTGTAGGTCACCATATTCCAACCGGAGAGGGCGCCAAACGTGGAGGAATTGGCGGCTGTGTTAAGCCACGCGCTGCCGGAGCCGATATCGCCGTGAAGCTGGTAGCTGCCGGCCGTGGGCTGGGTGAGCTGCAAATCGAAGGTCTCATCGCCGCCGTTGCGCGTGCTTATGATCCCGGGACCGGATCCACCGATAGCGGGCGGCGCGGTGACATCAAGCCAGGTAGAAAACGTGTAGTTGTTCAACCCCAGTGCGGAATTGTAAGGAACCGTCACGTAATTCGAGGTGCCGTTGAGTTGCAGGGCCGGTCCCTGGGGGAAATTGCCGGCCACGTAGCTGGCCCCGGTGCCCTGAAGGGTGCCGTTTAACCCGTTCATTGTATCCAGCACGCTGGCCCCCGCGGCGACCGCGCCGAAGGGACCATTCATGGGGTAGAAGGCGACGGCCTGGATGCCCACCGGAACTGACGGAATATTAGCCAACTGCAGGGTACCGGCATTGATGACGGTAGGACCGCCATAGGTGTTAACGCCACCCAAAGACAGGATGCCTGCTCCGTTCTTCGTGAGTCCGCCGTTGCTGTTGCTGCTCAGCGTGGGTGTCAGGCCCAATCCCGTGGCGCCGGCGACGGTGATGGTTGTCGGAGCCACCGTGTAACTACCGGGATTGGTGACCACGATGCCGTTGATCTTGCCGGAGGACGAAAGCGTGGCATAGGCCGTTGCCCCGCTGCCGCTGCCGCCGCTGAAGGTAACTGCGGGCGGCGAGGTGAAGACGGTTGTCGAGGTCCTGACAAGGCTAATCGACGTAATGCCGTTATTGGCCACCCCGCCGAGCGGCTGGTAGATCGAGATATTGTTGCCGTTGGTATCGATCACCGCCCCGCCGGCATAGACACTGATGCTGGCCGAAGACGTGGCGGCAAGGTAGTTGCCCAGGCTGGAGTTCGCTTGGAGCGTGCCGCCATTCAAATTGAGGGCCACAGTGTTCGTCCCACCCGACCATGCCGGGGTCTGCAGGATGCCGCCATTGAGATTGATGGTCGTCGGGCCATTGCCGACCGTCAAGGCGCCGAGGGCCTGCACCAGCCCGCCATTGACGTTCAACGTCCCCGTGCCGCTGTTGCCGCTCAGGCCGCCGATGGTGAGCGTAGTCCCCGCGCCGGCAGACAGCGTGCCCGCCGTGATATTGTAAGCCCCAGTGCCTCCGGCCACGCCGACATACAAGCCGCTGCCGGCGCCGGTGACGGTGACCGCTCCGCCGTTCTGGAAAGCGGCGCCGACTCCGCCGGACTGGAAACCGACGGCCAGGCTGTTGGCCGACGAGACGGAGCCCGTGCCCGCGACGAGCAAAGTGCCGTTTACGCCAGCGGCGCCCGCGAGATTCAGCGACCCGTTATCGATCAGGCTGCCGGAGGTGGACATCGTCCCGGCGAGGTTGAGGGTGGCGCCAGCGTTGACCGTCAATCCGCCGTTGCCCGAAATGCCCGGTCCGCTCATGGTGGTCGTGCCCGCGCCGCCGATCGTCAAGGCATATCCGCCGTTGCTGACCGCGCCGCCGAGCGTGAGCAGGCCGGCCGTCGCGTCGATCGCAGCGGGGGCGGTTAGCGTCACCGACCCGGGATAGCTGTTGGCGCCGCTAACGCTATCCAGGCTTCCGGCCAGCGACAGCGAAATGGACGGCAAGCTCACGCCGCCCTGGAGTTGCAAAGCGGCCCCCGAGGCCACGGTAACGCCGCTTGAGACGCCCAGACCGGCGCCGTTGGCAACGTTAATGATGCCGCCGTTGATCGACACCGGCCCCTGGAAGGTGTTCGCGCCTTGCAGATAGACCGCGCCGCTGCCGCTCTTGACGATGCCGGTGGCGCCGCCGATACCCACCGTGCCACCTGCGGCGTTGTTGAACGTGTAGTTCAAGGTGTTGTTGTCGAAGGTGATCGAATTGGGCTGCACACCCTGCGACTGAATCGTGATGTTGGAGGTCGTGATCGCGCCGTTGTTAAGGGCGTTCTTGTCCGCGAAGGTCACGTTCGAGCCATCCTGGTAGGCGGCAGCCGTCGTGCTGCTGGGCGCGAGGTTGGCCCAGTTCGTCGAGGTCGTGGTAGTGTCCCAACTTGAATTGGCGGTAACGCCGTCCGCGTTCACGCCCGTCCAATTCAAGTTGGAGATGGCCACGTACATGTCGAGTTGATTATTCTGCACGTAAAACTCAAGGGTCTTGCCCGAAATCGCGCTGAAGGCGCTGGACGGAGTTCCGATCAAGGTCCCCGTGTAGTTGATCAGGTCGTAATAACCATTGCCGGCGGAACCGAGACCGCCCAAGTTGCTGTTGTTCAACAGCGACAGGTTCAGGCCGCTGGAGGGCAGCGTTACATTGCCCTGGACGCTGATCAATCCGCCGTTGCCCGGGCTCATGGAGCTGGTCCCTGGAGTGCCAAGATACGTAGCCAAGGTCGCCCCCGAGGCGAAGTTCAGGCCGCTCATAAGCCTAAGCGTGCCGATGCCCGTGCTGACCATGTTACCCGTTCCCGAGAGCAGCGTGCTGCCCGCTCCGCCCGTGACTGGCCCCAGGACGGTGCCCTGTCCACGGAGGGTTTGCCCGCCGGCCAAGGTGATGCCGTTGCCGCCGCCAAGACCGGTGACGTCCAAGGTGCCCGACGAGGTTACGGTGACGGGCGTGGCCGCGGTGATATTGTTGCTGCCGGCGTTGGTAAGAACCAGCGTGCCGTTGTTGGCCGTGGTAGGCACGGCGGAGGCGTTGTTCCCGGTGAGGGTTAACGAACCGCCGGAAACCATCAGCGTACCGCTCCCACTCACGCTGCCTGAGAAAGCGCTTGGGCCGATGATGGCAAGAGTAGTGCCATTGAGCGTCACGCTGCCGGAGGATGCCAGCGCGGTGAGACTTTGGCTGGGATTATTGAAGCTGACTGTGGCGTTGTCCGTAAGAGTCGTGGTGCTGGGGAGGCTCCCTGAAGGGCCGACGGCCAGCGTGCCGCTGCTGACGGTGGTCAGGCCGGTATAGGTGTTCGGGCCATTGAGCAACATGATCCCCGTACCGATCTTCGTCACCGCGCCGCTGCCGGTGATTGCGCCCGCAAAAGTCGCGTTCGTGTTGTCGTTGCCAGAAATCAGCGTGCCGGTGTCGATCACGGTGGACCCAGCGACGCCGGTCAGCGAACCGATCGTCTGCGTCAGTCCGCTGAGATTCAGGACCGCGGCAGAAGTCGTAAGATTCACCGCGGTGGTCGTGGGCAAGCTGCCCGCCGCATAACCGCTGACGCCGATATTGGTGATTGCAATGTCAGTGTCGGCCCCGCCAGGGTCCTGCGTCGATTGAAACGCCAGCGTGTGCGTACCCGCGGTGAGGTAGACATCGGTCACGTCGTAGGGCTGAAACACGGTGTTGCCACTATTGAGCGTGGCTGCCGGCCATGTCGCCATGCTGCTGCCGTCCACCGAGAGCGCCAATAGATAGCCGCCGTAACCCGGTCGATTTGTCTCAAGGAACGACAGGTTGTAGTACCCGCTGGCGCCCACGGTGACCGACTGCGAAATAAAGCCGTTGTCCTGCAAGAAGCAGGCCTGCGTGTTGCCTTGCATCGAGGCGAGGGTAGCGCTGCCGCCGGAGACCCAGGGAGAACCGGTAGCAGCAAGGCCGGAGCCGGCACCGCTGCCGTTAGTGAAGTTCCAGATTCCGCCGGCGGTGTTGTAACTCCAACCGGCGCTCCCCAAATTCGGCGTGTCAAAATTGGCGTTGGCAATCGTGAATCCGGGCGACGTGTTCCCTGGGTTCAGGCTCAATGTGCCGCTGCTCACCGTGGTGGCGCCTTGATAAGCGTTGGCCCCCGTCAGGACTAGCATGCCGCCGCCCGACAAGTTCAGACCGCCCGTATTGGTGCCGTCGATCGGCGGGCTGACGACCGTCTGGCCGTTGGCATTGATCGCCACGGCGGCGGCGCTGTTCTTGATGCTGGCCCCGAGCATGTTAGCCCCGACGAATTGGCTGCCAGGGATGTTGGCAAACTGGAGTGTTCCGCCGGCGAAGGTTACCGTGTTGCTCACCGCGCCGAAACCCGAGTTGAGCGTGCCTCCGCTGAGGACGATGCCGCCCGTCAGGTTGCTGGTAGCGCCGGACGTAGCCAACGTGAGCGCGCCTGGACCAACCACGTTCAAGGTGCCCGCGCCGCTCAATAGACCGGTGTAGTTGGTAACCGCACCATTGCCGCCCACGTTCAACTTCACCGGGTTGGGTGACGCCGCGTTATCTTGCAGGGCCAGATTGCTGGTCCCTGCCAGACCGCCGATGTTGAAGACCTTGGGCGACACCGAACTATCGAACACCACCGCGCCGCCGCTCATGGTCAACGTGCTGTTCGGGAAGGGATTGGCGTTGAGCAGGGCCAGTGTGCCGCCGGTGATCGCCGTGGTGGGCCCGCTGTAGTTGTTGCTCGTAGTGAGGACGAGCAAGCCATTGCCGACGGACAGGCCGCCCGTGCCGGAGACGCCGCCGTTGAGCGTCAGGGTTCCCCCGCCCAACTGCGCCGCGGTGGAATTGAGGACGATTGGGGCGGAAATGGTATGCGATCCATCCGACGCGTTCAAGAGGGCCGTCCCGCCCATGTCGGCCTGCATGGTAAGAGTGTTTGTGCCACTAAGCAGATACGAGTTGGTGCCGGCAAACTGCAGGTAGCCGAGCGTCGCGGGCGTATCCAGCGTAATGGTCGTATGGGCCGCGGCCGGCGAGAAGTAGGCATTCGTGTCGGGCCCGTTCGGGGCAGTACCGCTCGACCAGGTGAGGGCGCTCCAGTTCGTGTTGCCGCTGGGGCTCGTCGTGTTATTGAAGGTCTGCTCCATCGACAGGCCGTATGTGTGCAGGGTGTAAGTTGAAACCTGGGGCGTCGCGGTTATCGTCTCCGTGCTGCCGGTGGCCTGGAAGGTATACCGGAGCAAGTTGGCGTAGCCGGCGGCCGGAGCGTCCAAGTCCACGTCGTAGGTGCCCGTCGCGCCGTCGGAGGTCGTCAGATTCTGGACGCGCTCTCCCGCCGGATCAAACGAAACGCCATAGTACGTAATGACATAGGTCTGGCCTGGCGTAAGGCCGCTGAAGTTGTAGACGCCGGGGCTGCCACCGTAGATGAAGGAACTGAGGAGTGTGCCGAGATTACCGGTAACTTGACTAGTAAAGCCCGAAAAGGTGTCCGGAATACCACTGATCGAATAGTCGGTTCCCGAGGGATTGCCGCCGCTGCTGGCGGCAAAGGGGACGCCGTTGATAGTGACCGCAGAACCGTTGAAGTTCACGTCAGTGAGATACGTTTTGCTCGTGCTTAGGCCGATACTGGCGTCAAAGTTGCCGGCGCCCAGGTAGGCCGTGCTGAAAATCCCGGCCGCGGGTGCCTGCTGGGAGCTTGCCGAGAGGAAGAAAAAAACCGAGAAAACGCCAACGACACCGCGCAGGATCGCGCAGGCAACGGTGGGACATGGTAAGACCCCTTCAAAGGTTCAGGTGAAAAGCACCGATTAATGACGCCAGAGAACCAGACTATCCTCTATTGAAGTCCAAGCCTGCGCATTAGTCCATGCTTAGAAGGCGCATTTCCATACCAAATCCGGACAGTTTGCCTTGCACGGGGCGAAATTAGGGGCCAATTTTCATTTCTTAGTCTTCAGTCTTCAGTATCCAGTTCCTTTCTATGGGCACGCAGATCTCCAATGCCAATTCTCGAATCTGCCGTTTCCCGATGCCACAGGCGTGCCGTTTCCGCCGCCAAATGCCGAATCCGGCCGCGACTGCTGCCAAGAGTCCCAAGGTGGCCGGTTCGGTCGGCCGAACCGGTCGGAGCGTGTCCTGCCGCGAGTTTTCACTCCCAGCGGCTTTTCCAAACTTTTCCTTGCTAAAAAGTTGGTTCTGTGAGATAATTAGCGGGTTAGGGGGGGCGTTCGCACTCGCCCAGCTTGCGGCGTGGGGACTGGCTTATGTCGAAATGGGACAACGATTATTTCCGCTATTTGCCAGTCAGCCAGCGGGACCGCGATTGGGGCCTGTTCGTCACCGGAGTGGGGGCAAGTCAGGTGCCGCCAGGCAACCACTACCCCGTGAGCGTACACCCCGACCGCTATCAATTCGCCTGGGAAACAGGTCGAATTCTGCCCGAATACCAGGTCCTGTACATCCTGCAGGGGGATGGCGAGTTTGAATCCCGGACCGCGGGATGGCAGCGAGTATTGCCAGGCAGCGTACTGTTTCTCTTCCCTGGCGAGTGGCACCGCTACCGGCCCAGGCGCGAGATCGGCTGGGAGGAATATTGGCTTTCCTTTGCCGGCCGCCATGCCGACGAACTGCTGCGTCGGGCCTTCCTCTCCCCAGCTGAGCCCGTACTGGCCATCGGGCCCGACGACGCGATCCTGCATCCCTTCCTACAGGCGATCGACCGTGTGCGGTCCGAGGCGATCGGCTACCAGCAAATGATCGCCGTCAACGTGACAGAGGTCATTGCCGCCGCAATCGCAGCTGTCCGCCGGCGGCGGACGAGCCGCCGAGCGGAAACCGTCGTCCGCGAAGCCCGCACTTTGCTGGAGCGGGATGCCTCGTCGGATGTGAACATGGATCGGTTGGCGGCCTCGTTTTCGATGAGCGGGAAGCACTTCCGCCGGATTTTCAAGGCGCAGACAGGTCTTTCACCCTATCAGTATCACTTGCAGGCCCGGATCCACCGGGGCATGGAAATGCTCCGCGGCACGAATCTGACGATCAAGCAGATTGCCGCCGCCTTGCATTTCGAGAACCAGTTCCACTTTTCCAATGCCTTCAAACAGAAGCTGGGCGTGTCGCCCAAGGGCTGGCGGAACGGTTCATTCAACCAGCCAATGAGCGGAGAGAATTCCGAGGAGCCGGCGGAGGCCGCGGCCTGAATCGCGGTTCTTCATGCCGAAGGTGCTACTCTAAAGCCCAGTATCGCGCCGCGCGGACCCTCGGCTGGGCTTATGAAATGCCTATCGCGTCGCCGCGGGGAGGCAGTCGGGGTATTCTGCGAGGGTAAGCGCCAGCGGCCGGCAAGCGCCCTGCCCAGTCCAAGCTCGAGAAAGCCCGGGCAGTGCGCTTGCCGAACCGTCAGTGCCTCTCGCCTTTAGTCGCGTCTTCGGCGAATGCCCCACACCAGGCCAATCAACGCCGCAGTCAGCAGTGCCAGCGTCCCCGGTTCGGGTACCGCTGCCACCTGGCCGGCGGAAATTGCCGGCACAGAACCCGACAGCGGCGAAGCCGTGGCCGTGGGGTCGAAGATGAACGTGCCGTTGGCGCCCACCACCAGGCTCGACCCGCTGGGCAGCGCGGAAGCCGTCGTGATGGCCAGCGTGCCTGCCGCGACGCTCGTGCCTCCGTCATAGCTGTCGGCGCCGCTGAGGATCAGCGTTCCCGTGCCGTTTTTCAGCAGGCTGCCGGCGCCGTTGATTTCGCCGGAGTAGCTGGAACTCAAGTTGTTGGCGCTGCCCACGGTCAACTGGTTGCCGTCCAGAAGAACGGTTCCGGCTCCATTGAGGCCGCCGATCGTGGTATTGCTGCCGGGAATGCCGAAGGCCGCGCCGGCGCGAGGTTAATCACGGTCTCCGTGCCCGCCGCTTGTCCGGCGGCGTCGGCCACGTTGACCGTGCCGCCCACGATGTTGAACTGCGTGCCGTTGACCAGGCTGGTGGCCGCAGCGGCGAGGTTCGTCTTGCCCGAACCGCTGAAAGTGATCGTTGCCGCCGTGCCGCTGTCGTTCAGCGCGCCGAGGTTCAGCGTCGCGCCCGGGCCGGTGGCGAAGCCAGCGCCTTTGGTCAACGAGACCGCGCCGAACGTGGCTGCCGCGCCGTCGCCCGCCGAATTGGTCACAGTGAGAGTGTTGCCGCCGACGGAAAGCGGGCCGAAGACCACGCTGGCTACGCTGCCCACGTCGACCGTGGCGTTGCCCGTGAGGGTTACGCTGTTGCCGGCGTCGCCCATGGTCGCCGCGCCGCTAACGATCGGTCCGCTGCCGCCCACGTTGTTGTAGCTGAAGCTGCTGATGGTCTGGGTGGAGGAGGCGCCCCCGTCGCCGCCCGTGAAGCCGACGTAGGCCGTCGTGCCGCCCAGCAGGTTATCGATCGTGTTGGGCAGCATCAACTGGTAAGTTTGCGTGGCCCCGTTGTACTGCGCGTCCTCGTCGGTGAGGGTTACCGTCAACGTGTTGCCATTCCCGCTGCCGGTGACGTTCACCAGGATCGGATCGTTGTTGTTGAGGAAGTTGACCGGATTGAAGGTATAGCCGGAGGCGCCGGATCGGCGCCGCCGCTGATCGCGCCGATGCCGATGGTGTGGCCGGGGTAGATGTTGAAGGTCACGCCTACGTCGTTGTTGATGCCGCTACCGCCCAGGCTGCCGCCGCTGCCGCCCACGGCCGTCGGGCCAGTGTTCTGCAGGAGGAAGGTCACGCCGTCGGCCGTGCTGCCGGCGCCAGTGTTGGTTGAGTTGTTGACCGTGGGCGTCTGGTAGACGAACGTGGCCGTGAAGTTGCCGCTGGCGTTGACTGGGCTGTTGAGGAACGCGCTGCGGGCCTCGCTTCCGTTGTTGTCGGTCAGCGTCAAGACATTGTTGGAAATGAATGGCGGGTTGCCGCTGTTGTCGTTGCGGTTGAGCGTCCAACCGGCGCCGGCCGTGCCGTTGCCGCCGAAACCGCCGACGCCGTTGGGCTGGACCCGCAAGACAGTGCCGCCACCGAGGGTGATCGGGCCGTTGCCCAAGCCATAGGCGTTATTGAGCGTTACCTGCCCCGCGGAAATCTGCGTACCGCCGGTGTAGGGATTGCCCACCGGCAGGACCAGTGCGCCGGCGGCTGACTTGGTGACCATGCCCGAACCGAAAATCGTGCCGCCGAAAGTCTGCGCGGCGGGATTGGCGAAGGCCAGGACAGACTGGTTGAAGACGTTGCCGGCTACCGAGCCGTTGTTGGCCGCGCCGTCGCCCAGTTGCAGCGTCCCGGCGGAAACCACCGTGTTGCCGGCGAACGTGCTGGCGTTGGTCAAGACCATCATGCCCGTGCCGGTCTTCGTCAGCGCACCGATGCCCGAGATGACTCCGCCGAAGGTGCTGCTGGTGTTGTCGCCGCCGGCGATCAGGTTCACGCCGGATTGCAACTGCACGCTGCCGCTGCCATCCAGCGAACCGACGGTCATCGACGATGGGCTGAGGACCGCGTTGGGGAGGTTTACGGCGACATTGCCCGAATCGGGCCCGTTGTAGCTGGCATTGAGGCCATAGCCGCCAGTACCTTGGTAGTACAGGATGGTAATGTCGTGCGGACCCGGCGCCAGATAGACACTGCCGGTGGCTTGTGTAGCGGGGTTGGAACCGTTCTGGCCCTGGTAGTTGTTGTCGTTGACGACCGCATTGCCATCGATGAACACCATGCTGCCGTCGTCGCTATTCAATCCGAAGGTGTAGGTACCGCCCCCGCTTGCGGAGATCGTAATCTTGCCGGTATAGGAGGCCTCGAAGTCGTTCTGGGTGAACGCGGGGCCGTTGCCGTTGTAGTTGCCGGGGAAGTAGCCGTTGTTGTTGGCGTTTTCACTGAAGGAGAAGTACTGGCCGTTACTGTTGCCCTGGTTGGGAAGGCTCGACAGCGCGGTGACCGTCGGCGTCGTGCTCATGACGTAGGTCGGGTTGTTGACGCTAGCGTTGAACAGCGCGAGCGAAGTGAAGTTCGAGTTGACGGTGTTGCCCGGCACGCCAGCAGTGCCGCCGGTGGTGTCCCAATAGTTGCCCACCAGGCCCGTTCCGCCGCCGCCGGCGACGAGCGTGCCGGCCGCGCCACGCTGACGCGCGCGCCGGCCAGATTCTGCAGCGTCGAAGTCACCGATCCGCTGGCAACCAGCATGCCGCCGGTGACCGTGCCGGTGATGTTCGTCGAGGCAGCAGGGGCGAAGACGATCGGCTGCGGGCCGCTGTTCACGAGCGTAGCGCCCATGACCGAGTTGGTCAGCGTCAGCGTGCCGTTGCCGACCTTGGTGAGGCCGGTCCCAATGCTGCTCTGGTTGATCGCACCGGTGAAGGTAGTGCTGGTGTTGTCGCTGCCGGCGTACAGCACGCCGGAATTGATGTTCAACGTACCATCGCCGGCAAGAGAGCCAATCGATTGGCTGGTCGGGCCGGTGGAAAGCCAGCTTTGCGGCAGGTCTTCGCCACCTTGGGGTACGCCCGCGCCGGCTGGTCCGGTCAGGACGCTTGCGGCGAAGCCGTATCCTCCGCCCGTGTTCATGTAAGGAATGACGATCGAGTAGGCCACTCCGGCAGTAAGGGCAATCGTGCCGCTCTGCTGTGTGACACCCTGGGGAAAGTTGTTGGTGACGATTGCCTGGCCATTGACGAACAACATGCTGCCATCGTCGCTTTCGGTGGCCAACGTGTAAACGCCCGACACTGGAACCTCGAGGTTTCCGGTGTAGACCGCGGAAAAGACGGGCGTGTTGGAATTGCTGCTATTCTGGGCATATTGGCCGGGGAAGCCCTGGCCTTCAGGCGAGTTGCTCCAGCCGCTGCCGAAGTCGAATCGCGTGCCGCTGTAGTTGGTCACACTGGACACATTGCTTTGCTGGACCAGCGTAGCATTCGCGGCCGAGTAGGCCGTCTGAATAGCGGTGATCGAGGCGATATTGCTCAAATTCGCCATGTTGTAATAACTGCCTTGCAGGCCGCTGTAGCCGATGTTGACGGTTGCACCCGAGGCGATCGTGAGCCGGCCGGTACCGAGGGCCTGGTTGGCGCTGGCGGCCGTGAGGTTGCTGAGAACGGGACCGGCAAGGGTGGTCAGGGTCCCATTGCTAACGGTCGTGCTGCCGGTATACGTGCCGGTGCCGCTCAATACCTGCTCGCCGGCGCCGATCTTGACGACGCTCAACGCCCCGCCGGAGTTCTGGATCACACCGCCGAAGTTGGCGCTGTCGCCGTTGGCGCCGACCGTCAGCGTCGCCGGGCCGGTGGCCGTGTTGTCGACGACTCCGCTGCCGTTCAATCCGTTGATCGTGGCGTTTTGGCCAAAAACATCCAATTTGCCGAGCGGCCCCACGGTAATATTGCTCGTACCGGCCCCCGAGGGAATTGCATTGGCCGCGGCAAGTTGCAGCACTCCGCCGTTGACCGTGGTCGGCCCGGTATACGTATTAGCACCTGAAATCGTCCATGTGCCCGTGCCTGCCTTTGTGACGCCACCGTTGCCGGCGATCACGCCGCTGTAGGCCTGATTCGTGTTGTCGGTGCCGGTGAAAAGACTATTGGCCCCTAACGTCACGTTGCCGGCCCCTTGCAGCGAGCCGACGACAAGGTCCGGCGTGAGCACGGCATTGGGGATGAGCTCCGTGGTGTTCCCGGAGTCTGCCCCGCTGTAATATGCCTCGACGCCATACCCGCCGTTGCCTTGGTAGTAACCGATGGTAATCTGGTGCTCGCCGGTGGAGAGTGAGACCGTTCCGGTGACTTGCGGACCGCTGTTATTCCCGCTTTCGCCCTGGAACTTATTGTTGTTGACGATGGTCTGCCCGTCGATGTAGATCATGCTGCCGTCATCGCTGGCCGTGCCAAAGGTATACGTGCCTGCAGTCGTGATGTCGATGGCCCCGGTATAGATGGCCTCGAAATACTGGTTGTTGTTTCGGACCGCAGCCGGAAATGACTGGCCTTCGCCGTTGTAATCCATGCTGACTGCGGTGCCAGTGACCGAGTTGCTCTGAGCGATCAGCGACGGCGTCAGGCTTCCCCAATAGCTCGCTAGACTGGGGAGGTTATTGTAGTAATTTGGCGGGGTGTTGCCATTGATGTTGACGGCAGTCGATGTCGATGTGCTATTCAGGTAATAGAAGCCGGTCAGACCGGAGTTCGCACTCACGCTGACGGTCGCTCCCGCCGCCACTTTGACCGTTCCCGAGCCGAAAGAGGTTCCACCGGCGTTGACCGTGCCGCCGGAAATGATTGTGCCGCCGGTGTATGCGTTCTGCCCGCTGAGGGCCGTGATGCCATTGCCCTGTATGGTAAGGCCGGCCCCGGTATTCCAACTTCCGATGGCGCCAGTGACGTTCAAATCGACGGCCGGGCTTTGACTGCCGCGCGTCACGTTGAAGACAACGTTGCCGGGATTCCCGCTTTGCGTTTGCAGGCCAATCGCGGCGCTGATCGTGGCCGGATTGCCGGCGGTGTCCGATGTGGCGTTCAAGGGGCCGCAGAGAGAGTAGTTGCTGTTGAAGCCGCCGTCGTTGCCGCCGCTGCCGTTGGCCGCAAGGTATCCGCCCGTCATGTTGACCGGGTTCCAGAGGGTTATGCGGAAGCCCGCACCGGATGTCACGGTGCCGCCGCTGTTGATAACCACGCTGGCAGCGTCGCCTCCCCAACTCAAGGCATCGCCGTGGTTCAGGAGCAGGGTACCGCCGTTGTTGACGGTGACCGTGGTACCCGCAGCCAGCGCGCCGGGGTAGCCGCCCATGTTGAGCTGCAAAATGCCCGCGTTGACGATCGTGTTGCCGGTGTAGGTGTTGTAGTTGCCGAGAATCAGCTTGCCGGTGCCGATCTTTTCCAGCCCGGCATTTCCGCTGACCACGCCGTACAGGGCAAGCGTGTTGCTATTCTGCACGTCGAAGGTCGATTGGTTATTCCCGGTAAGGGACACGGGGCCGTTGATTTGCACAGTGCCAGGCACCGTTGCGCCGCCGACGATGTGCAGCGTGTTGTCGCCGATGCTCAGGCCGCCGGTGAAGATGTTGGTCGCCCCAGAGTTCGTGACGTCCAACGTGGCGTCGCCGGTGAGCGATAACGAATTGCTGAACGAGTTCGTGAGCGTCGATTGGAAGACGCTGCCATCGCCCGGATCGATGGGCATGACGAAGCCGGAATTCGTGACTCCCGAGAGGTTGAGAGTGGCCCCCACGCTGCCGGTGGGTGGGCTAGCGATTGTTTGTTGCACGCTAACACCGGCGGTCAAACCAGTTGTGCTATAGTCGCCGTTGAGGTCCCAGCCGAAGCCCATGTTCCAGCCGTTGTTGGGACCGGCACCGCCCCCGCCGTTGTACGTCACAATCTCTATCTTGTGCCAACCGGGCGAAAGATAGCTGTTGGCCGTTTGCGAGAGAGTGGTCACCAGGGCGTCGCTCCAGCTGGTGTCGCTGAAAATGTTCTGTCCGTCGATGTATAGCGATTCGCTGTCGTCGAGTTGCTTGATGAAGGAGATGTTTCCGTTGGGGTCGTTGGTTTGCGGGATATCGACCATGCCCGTGTAAATGTAGCTATTGTTGTTGTTCCAGGTCGTCCAGTTATTGGCGTTGGGGGCATTGTCGTCCCCGGTGCCATTGCTGGAAAACTGGCTGTTGCCCATCGATGGATAAGTCGTCGAGGGAATGTTGGGCGCGACGGCGAAGTTCGCTGTGTTGGTGCTGCCCCAGACGTTGTTGACGGCGTTGGAATACTGGGGGGTCAGGAAGGGGTCGACCTTCACGGCGGACAGACCGTAGCTTACGGTGGCGGTCGGCAGCGTGGTGTAGCCAGGAAGGTTCACCGTGTTGCCGGGCAGAAAAACGGTGCCCTCCAGGCTCGTCCCCTGCGTAAAGATCGAGCCGTCAGAATTGGTGTAAGTACTGAACGACTGGGCCGAAACCGTGGAAACAAGAGCCACTCCAACCAGCAGAGCAGCCAACAACAAGATGCGGTGAACTTTCATGATACCTTCGAGAAAAAGGGAGCCGATTCGATTGCATGCACACGTCATAGCGATTACCCAACCAGAGATGCTGTCCAGAACTCTTAATTTATCGAGTTGCCGAGGGACTTTTAGCGCGGTTTCTCCGCAATTGACGCAATGCGGTCAATGACAGCTATAAACCCCGAAGAAAAACCCAGCAGCAACTTCGCAATATCCCACTAACTACCGTTGCGTCCCGTGGAAGAAGTGCTTTCTACATTCACGCGGACGACATCGGTCCCAAAGCCCTAAGTTCTATTAAAATCGCTTTTATCGAAAATTGCAAGAGGCTTGATAGAAAATGGCGTGGTTTCCCCAAAAAAGCCAGCAAAGGGATTGACGAATAACCATATTTAGGTATAAAAAGCGATTGTTTCAAGAAAAAAACGCGGGGGAATTGAAGCAATTCCCCCGCGCGCTGACTGGATCACGTATACGCAGTTATAGTGCTCGGTGATTTCCCGTGGAGAACGGAAGACTGCTAAAAGTGCTCGCCTTCATCCGAGCCGGTGAGCTCGATGATCCGCTTGTCGACGATTTCC
The DNA here is from genome assembly GCA_963709175.1 of uncultured Planctomycetia bacterium. Classification (GTDB taxonomy): domain Bacteria; phylum Planctomycetota; class Planctomycetia; order Pirellulales; family Thermoguttaceae; genus JANXQG01. The sequence continues at coordinate 444,518 of CAVPVK010000011.1, read as the reverse complement.
TTGCGGTTCTTGGTGCGCTGATCGATTCTCTCGCGAAGCTCCTTGAGTTGCTGCTCGAGCCGCTTCACCTCCAGGTTTCGCAATTGCTGTCGCACCTCGAAATGCTTGTTGACGATTTCGATGAGCTTGGTCTTGATCTTGGGTTGCTCGTCTTTCCCCGCCCGGCGATACTCCGCGGCCTGATCGAGGGATTGGCGCTCCAGATCGCGATCCTCCTGCATAGCGTTGAACAGTTCTGGGTCGCGGGTTTTCAGCGACTCAAAGTCGTCGGCGCCGCCACCAAAACGCCCGCGAGGGCGATCACCGTCGGAACCGAGGGGCGCGGCGGCCCATTTTCACGCGGCCCGCGATGCCCTTCCGGCCGGGGCCCGCGACGTGGCCCGCCCAGCGTCTGCGGTTGGTCGTCGCGACGTTCCGGCGGCGGGCCGGGGGGGCCGTTTGAGTCATCGCCTGGTTTCGGTCGCCGCACTTCGTTGGGGGGGCCGGCCGGCGGTGCATCTTGTGCCGTCACAGCGGAAATCGAACCAACTAGCACAGCGCCTGCGAAAAGCATGCGGGAAAACTGCCACGCAGACATCGAATAGTCTCCTTCAAAAAAGTTCTCGAAATCGGGACCACGAGCTTCGCCTGAATCTCGCATCTAAAACTTGCTCAATCCCAAGACATCAGCCCTGATACGAGCAACGGAGACGGTCCGACACGCGTTCAGGGCTGACTATGAGTATATCTCACCGCACGCAAAACCAGCTATTCGGTTGCGTCGATGTCGTCCTCATCGCCGGTTGTTTGCCGCGGCGGACCTTGGTGGCGGCGTTCACCTTGTGGAGGCTGCGGCCGATCAGCTTGGGGACCGCCACCCATTTCCGGCGGCCCCGGAGGACCAAACTCTCCACGCGGTGGCGGTCCTTGTCGGCGGAACTCGCCACGAGAAGACTGCGGCGCTCTGGGCCGGTCGCCTTCGGGTCCGCCACGCATCTCGCGGCCGTCGCGCATCCCCGGCCCACCATGCATGCCCGGTTCGTCACCCATTTCCGGCGGCCCTGGAGGACCAAACTCTTCATGCGGTGGCGGTCCTTGTCGGCGGAAATCGCCGCGAGAAGACTGCGGCGGCCTGGGCCGATTGCCCTCGGGTCCGCCACGCATGTCGCGGCCGTCGCGCATCCCCGGCCCACCATGCATCCCCGGTTCGCCACCCATTTCCGGCGGCCCTGGAGGACCAAACTCTTCATGCGGTGGCGGTCCTTGTCGGCGGAAATCGCCGCGAGAAGACTGCGGCGGCCTGGGCCGATTGCCCCCGGGTCCGCCACGCATGTCGCGGCCGTCGCGCATCCCCGGCCCACCATGCATCCCCGGTTCGCCACCCATTTCCGGCGGCCCCGGAGGACCAAACTCTCCACGCGATGGCGGTCCGTGTCGGCGGTCGCCACGCGGCGACTGCCGCCGCTCGGATCGATCGCCCTCGGGTCCGCCAAACATCTCGAGTCCACCGCGCATATCGGGAGGCCCCGGAGGACCGTCTTCACGGCTGCGCGGCGGTCCCGCGCGTCGCTCATCGTCCGGTCGGGCAACTTGATGATCGGGACCCGGCCCAGGCGGGCCATCCCAAGCGGCATCGCGATCGGGCGGCGGCTCTTGCGAACGTGCCATGCGACTGCTCAAACCTGCGAGCAGTGCGGCGGTGGCAAGCCACACGGAAAACTTCAACCAAGACATGAACTCACGCTCCTTTTCACTGGGGGAGAGGGGAAAAAGAAACCGTTACAACTGATCGCTTTGCAACGCATCGCTGACCTCGTCCATGCGATATTGCACCACGTCCACGTCATCTACGCGGTGTTGCCAATTCTGCTTAACCTTGGTGATCTGCTGCGATACCTGGGCAATCTGCGTGTCCAACGAATCATCCCAAGTGGCCGGCAGGGATGGACCGGTAATGGCAACCTTCCTCGTTTGCGACACGCTCGTTTTGGCCGTCGCCGCGGAATTGTGCGGCAACGAGGGGTCAAGGCGGGATGGACGGGAATCGGCCGTTACCGGTGTCGGTTTAAGCGTCCGGTCAAGCCGCCCCCACCGCCCCAAAGCGACCGCCACCAGCAACGTGGCAGCCGCCATGGCAACCGCCAACGTCATGCCGAACCATAGCCGCTGACGCGGAGAGGGCACTGCTCGTCCCGTTTCAAGCCGGTATCCGGGGATTCCACTGACCACCTGTACCTCTTGCCCGGCTGGGATAGCCACTGCGGCGGGAGGGACAAATTCTTGCATGGCCGGAAGGCTGTCGTCCGCCGCGCGGACGAGTTGCCCAAAGGCCAGCCACGCCTCCCGCAACGAGGCGAATTCGTCATTGATCGCTGGCGGGGCGCATTCGCCGCCCGCGGAGGTTGCGTCGGTAGCGGTTGCCGCTTCCAGCATCCGCTTCAAGTCGCTGACGTCTTGGTTGGTCGCATCGTTCATGGCGTCGTCTCCACAAGCATTCGCCGCAATGCCTCCAGTCCTCGGCGACAATGGCTCAGCGCCGTGCTCAGGGGCGATTGCAGCGTATCGGCAATTTCTTGAAACTCCATCTGGCCGTAGTATCTCAAGAGTAAAACCCGCTGTTGCATGGGGGTTAGCCTGTCCAGGGCCGCGTGCAGCAACTCAACTTGTTCGCTCATCATGGCCGAGTGCGAAGGATCGGGCGACCGGGTGGAAGGCTCGTGAGACTGCCAACTCACCTCATTAAGGTTCAATTCCCGCCCGTTCCGGCGTGCCCGATCGCAAACCAGCCGGTTGGCGATTTGCAGCAAGTAGGCGCGTGTTTTGCCTTGGTCCGTGTAGCGCTCGCGGGCCTGCCATGCCCGGCAAAAAACCTCCTGGCAGAGGTCATCCGCCACGTCGCCGCGACGAACCAGCGCCAAGAGGAATCCGCGCACGGCCTTGCCATGATCGCAAACCCATTGGGCGAAACGTTGTTGGTGCCCACGGTCGGGGTCAACAGCCATCATGCAGAACTCCTGCCGCCAGCGCTCCGCAAGACCTGCTTGTGGCGTCGCTTGCGCTAGTTCCACCATTATAAACGCGGCTCTGGCCGGATTATTGCGGTGGATCGCCGCTCGAGACGCTGTCACTCGACTCAAGACCGCGCGAAAGCGTGAAATCGACCGCAATTTGGCCCGAGCCAATCCATCCGCGGCAGATTGCGTCGGACCGTTGACCTATAACCGGAAAAAAGTTCGTATTGCTCGATTTCGGCCGGTGGAGATAATGGGAGCGTGCGCCCCAAAGAACGGGCGTTTCTTAGTAAAGGAGTACAGAATAAGAATCATGACCGCGCGAATTATCACTGACATTTGCCGTTGGTGCGTGCCTTTGAGCTTGCTGACTGTCGTTGGACTATCGACTATGCCAGCGCACGCCCAAGATGTTCCGCCACCCCCGCCAATGGATCCCAATGCCGTTGCGCCCGCCCCAGCGGCGGACGATCCGAACGTTGAGGTCATGACCCGCGGACCAGTGCATGAGGCCTATGCTGTGCCGGTTTCGGCGGGCCAAACGCCCGGAATGATCGTCCCCCGGCAACCGCCTGCCGCGGTGGAAGAGGTCCCCCCCGACATGCGGCCGCAAGATCCGAATTCCGTGTGGATCCCCGGCTACTGGAGCTGGGACGATGACCGCCACGACTTCCTCTGGGTCAGTGGCGTATGGCGGACGCCGCCGCCGGGCTACCGCTGGATGCCAGGCTATTGGCAAGATCTGCCCGGCCAGGGGCACCAATGGACGTCCGGCTACTGGATGCCAGCCCATCTCCAAGAGGCGACTTATCTTCCCCAGCCACCACAGAGCATTGAAACAGGTCCCACGAGCAACCCGCCGGGCGTGAACTACTTCTGGGTTAGCGGTCACTGGCATTGGGTGGGAACCCATTTTGCTTGGCAGCCCGGCTACTGGGCCGCATGCCAAGCCGACTGGCTCTGGGTCCCGGCCACGTATTGCTGGTGCCCCAGCGGCTGGGTTTATGTGCCCGGCTATTGGGATTATCCGCTAGCCCGAAGAGGCCTGGTATTCTCGCCGGTCTACTTTTCCGGACCGGTAGCTGTTTACAGGCCAAGTGTCTGCCTGGATGTTGGGGCGTTCAGCGTCTCGCTTTTCTGCCGGCCAGCATACGGGCACTACTACTTCGGCGACTATTACGACGATCGCTACGTAGCCTTGGGAATTCACCCCTGGTTCTATTACAGCTCACCGCGCTTTGGTTACGACCCGCTTTTTGTGTACTATCGTTGGTATCACGTTGACCATATGGGCGAACGCGAATGGGACCGGCACCTGGTCGCCTGGCACGACTACTACCGCGGCCACCCCGACATGCGTCCGCCACACACCCTGGCGGCCGAGCGCGAAATGTTGGCCCGTGGCGTGAGGCGCCCCGACGCCGCCATGCTCCACACTGCGATGGACGTCCACCAACTCGCCGCGCGGCCCGGTGGGATGGCCATGAGGGCGATGTCTCCCGCCGAACACGCGCAGTTGCACCAGGCGGCGCGGGAGACCGTGCGCTTTGGAGCAGAACGGCAGCAAATGGAGCGAAGTGCGACGGCAGGTAGCCACGGCCCGACGCAACCGCAGAAGGTGAGTCTGGCGAGCATGCCTAGCTTCAAATCCAACAACCTGCCCGGGGCCGCTGCCGCCAATAGAACGCCGGTTGGCGCCGCCGCGACTGCCGGACGCGCTCCGGCTTCGGCGGGATCGACCACTTCCCGTACGACTAATAATCGCAAGAAACCGAAGGACCAAGATAAGGAAAAAAGATAAGCGTTTAGGTGAATATACCGAAGGGCGGGATCGCCGCCCGCTCTTCGGTTTTAACGAATTTCTAACTGAATTCTAACAATACGTCAACAAGACCGCTAGAGTTGCGCGGCAATGCTATTTCCTGCGGGCTTTTGGCAATCTTTGTCAGTATTCTCTTCCAGACGGTCCTCGAGCGATTTTTCGCAGGTCTAGGCAGAACCATTCGATACCTGTACGATGAGAGTGACTTGGCGAGAGGGCTTTCGGAAGATACGCTCGATCACCAAGACACAATCAGGATTCCGCTGTCGGGCGGAGCAGGTCGAGGAGTTGCCTAATGCACCAACGAGGCCGGGAAATGGATATTCGCACAGGGGACCATGTAATGGTCAATATGGCGCCGTTTATTGGGTCTTTGCGGCGAAACAAGCAGTCAGTTTGTTGCGAAGTCCTGGCGATAGACGGTGATGAGATTGAGGTTTCCACTCTCCCACCCTACCGGGTGTTCACCCTGCGCGTCGAGCGCTATTGGATCGACTGCACCCTTGAGCCTACGAGTGTCTAGTCATCAGCAGTTGTACCACGCTGACGACAGTTTCCACAAGGATCAGGATCACGACGTACCATTCCAGGCGGAGGGTGCGTCGGCTCTGTAGAACCTCGAGTACGGTCTGTGCGGTGTGCGATACGAGATTCAGCTTGCGTTCCAAGGCCAAGTGCCGTTCGCGGATCTCGAATTCGTCTTCAAGTCTCAGGTAGAGTCGTTCCAGGTTGGGATGTTCCCAGATGATTTCAGGCTTGTCGATCACCTCGACCCGCCCTACGAGATTGTGTTCGCTGAGCAGCGTCACGCCGATTTGCTGCAACAGTTCATTCCCGGAACTGGCGCCGCGCGAGTTCTTTTGGAGGCCGACGGCAAATGGCTCCACGAGGTCGAAGCTGCGGCCCGCACGCGCTTCGTACATGGCCAGCACGGTGCTTTTGCTGAGAATGTCGGCCACCAGTTGGAAACGTTCGACGGCGTAGTCCGCCAAGGTCAAGACGTTTCCCGTCATTCCCTCGCGGGTGCTGGCGTCAATGTGGATCTCCAACGACTCGATTTCCGGGTTGGTGTAAGGCTGATGGACCAGGGGCTGGACTTGGCGAAGCAAGTCGGCCTCTTCCAAGGGGGCCACGTTGAAAAGGACTACCGCTCCATAGCGGAAAAGGACGGTAATGCCGTTGGCCCCCGCGGCAATGGTCACCGGATCAGTAGCCAACCGTTCCGACGTGCTCAAGGAGCGGAGATCGATTCGCTCGCCCAGCAGCAAGGCGCGGGCCATGAAATTAGTCTTTCCGGACTGAGACAACGGGTGCATGGCGTTCAGTGTAGAAGGCGGCCATCGCTGCGGCAAGGTGGACGGAAGCTGCGTGCAGTCGGTTTTTACCGCTGGACATCCGCCGGTTTTCCGCGTACGATGTCCCGGCGACAGCTATCGGTGCCGCCCCGGCAAGCCTCTTGGAATCAGGCAGGGCCCATCAGGAACGGCACAACATCCGTTCCCTACAGGACACGTGTTGATGAACAATAGCCCCGCCAAGCACTATCCTAAGCTCTTCGTGCTGGACACGAACGTCATTCTCCACGACGCCGGCTGCATCCGCAATTTCGAGGAAAACGACATCGCCATCCCGATCACGGTCCTCGAGGAGCTCGACCGTTTCAAGAAGGGGCACGACGATATCCACTTCCAGGCCCGCGAGTTTCTCCGCACCTTTGACCGCATCACGGGCGACATCCTCTCGGAGCAGGGAGCGGCCTTGGGACCGGGGTTAGGGTCGATTCGGGTCGTTCTCGGCGGCCAATTGGAGCTGCAGCTCAAGGCGGCCTTCTTGAGCGACGCCCCCGACCATCGGATCCTCAATACGGCCTTGATGTTGCAGCGGCAAGAGGCGCACCGGCAGGTGGTGTTAGTCACGAAGGACACCAACCTGCGCCTGAAGGCCAAGGCCCTGGGCGTGACGGCGCAGGACTACACCAGCGATAAAGTGGAGAGCGTCGATACGCTCTACTCCGGCAGGCGGATCGTGGAGAATATGCCCAGCGAGACGATCGACGCCTTTTACAACGAGAGCCATGAAGTGGCCCGCGAGAGCCTGCCGATGGTCGCCGATCCCAAGGCCAACGAGAACTTCATCCTCCGCAACGGCTCGAAATCGGTGCTAGTCGCCTATCGGCCCATCAGTCATGCCTTTGTGAGGGTGAACAAGATCCCCGCCTATGGCATCAAGCCCCGCAACGCCGAGCAGTCGTTCGCGCTGTGCGCTCTGTTGAACCAGGACATCAAGCTAGTGACGCTGATGGGCAAGGCCGGATCGGGCAAGACGCTGCTGGCCTTGGCCGCGGCGCTTGAATGCCGCTCGACCTATCGGCAAATCCTGCTGGCCCGGCCCACAGTGCCACTGAGCAATCGCGACCTGGGCTACCTGCCGGGCGACATTGCCGCCAAGCTCGATCCCTACATGAAGCCGCTGCACGACAACCTCACGGTGATCCGCCACGAGCTGGGTGACAAGGACGCCAACGCCCAGCGGATCGGCGAGATGCTCGAGGCCGAGAAGCTGGTGATGACGCCCTTGGCCTACATCCGCGGCCGCAGCCTGCAACGGGTGTTCCTCATCGTGGACGAGGCCCAGAACCTCACCCCGCACGAAGTCAAGACGATCATAACCCGCGCCGGCGAAGGTACGAAAATGGTCTTCACCGGCGACATCCAGCAGATCGACCATCCCTATCTCGATTCGCTGTCCAACGGGCTGAGCTACATGGTCAGCCGCATGGTCGGGCAATCGATCTACGCCCACATCACGCTGGAAAGGGGCGAGCGCTCGGCGTTGGCGGACCTGGCGAGCGATCTGCTGTGAGCAGCGATTGAAGTGGAAATTTCGGCTGCACGTCCGCTTCCAGCTCGTCAAGAAAGTCGCCAGCGATTAATTGCTGGCGATCTCGACGCCTCCGTAGTCGGCCTCGACGATCGCCTCGTCGATCTCTCCGCGACGCCGCGTTTTCTTATCCCTCTCCCCTCTGCATGCCTCCGCGTCCTTCCCCTTCCCCTCCAGCCCAGTTGAAATTACCAACGGCCTGGACTACCATGGCGATTAGTACTTCCCCGCCATCTTCTGCAGGAGCCAAATCATGTCCTCGCCGCACGACCCGGCCGAACTCAGCCCCCAATCCCAAACTCGCCGCCAGATGTTGCAGACGGTCGCCGGCGCGGCCGCCCTTGCCGCCGCCGGACCGTTGGTTTCATCGGCCTGGGCCGCCGAGTGGCATAACCGCATCAAGCACTCCGTTTGTCTCTGGTGCTACGACGGATTCCGCAAGCAGGCCAAGATGGACCTCGACCAGTTCGCCGCGGCCTGCGCCGCGATGGGCCTGAAGTCGATCGAATTGACCACGCCCGAACAGTGGCCCACGCTGAAAAAGCACAACCTGATCTGCGCGATGACCCCCAGCCACTCGATCGTTAAGGGTCTCAACCGGCTGCAAAACCACGAGGAGTGCCTCGCCAAGGTAAAGAAGGGCATCGACGACTCGGCGGCCGCTGGTTTCCCCAACGTGATCTGCTTCTCCGGCAACCGCGAGGGTATGGACGACCAGGAGGGCCTGGCCAACTGTATCGCCGGCCTGAAGAAGATCGCCGGCTACGCGGAGACGAAACAGGTTACGGTTTGCCTCGAATTCCTCAATTCAGTCCACGACCACCACGATTACATGGCCGATTCGACGAAGTGGTGTGTGGGGCTGGTGCATGGCGTGGGCTCGCCGCGGGTCAAGGTGCTTTATGACATCTACCACGCCGGAATGATGAAGGAGGACGTCCTCGCCGACGTCAAAGAACACCACGACTGCTGGGGCCACTTCCACACCGGCGGAGTGCCAGGGCGCAATGAGATCGACGACTCGCAAACGCTCGACTACCACAAGATCGCACAGGCGATCGTCGACTCGGGCTATCGCGGTTACATGGCCCAGGAGTTCATTCCCAAGCGGAAAGAAGCGATGAAGAGCCTCGAGCAAGCGATCGAGATCTGCGACGCCTGAGTCTAGCCAGCCGTTACCGCCGCGTCGAGCCGATCGTCGGCCGTTTCGGCCTGCTCGTCCCTCCCCCGGGTTGCCGTCAGTCGCCACGTCCAGAACGCCAGGATTGCGGCGACCGCCAGCAATACTGCGGCCATGGTTTGGTGGGCCGTCGTCAGGATCGCATGGATGGCCGGTTGCAAGGCATTGGGCTGTGCCAGCAACCGCTCGGCTGAAGGCGAAGCCGCCGCTGCTGGCGTACGGAAGGCCAGTGCGATCCCGCCGAGGATCAGTTGCACGATCACGATCCCGATCAAGACCAGCCCCCAGCGGGCAAAAGCGGCGATGTTTGGATACAATCCCCACAGCCGCATCCCCGTCACCATCGCCAACATGGCCACCAGCATCGCCATCGAGAGGTGGATGATCAGGCCAAAGTCCATCTGCCGAACCAGCGTTCCCAGCAGTGTCTGACCGAGAACGGCCAGCACCAGCAACGTCGTGAGGAAGACGTCGGTCTCGCCCGGTAACGCTATTGGCTCATCGTCCTTTGGAATTGTGCCGTTGTTCGTCGCCGCCAGCAACACCGTAACGCCGATCATTCCGGCCAGGATCACATGGGCGAAGAAGCCGTGCACGACGGCCAACTCCGGGCTATTGTCGGTTACGCGGAGGCCGCCCATTACGCCCTGCAGCAGGACGCAGAAGCCCACGAGCCAAATCAGGATTAACGCCCCGTACGAGCGGCGATGAATCGACACCAGAATCGCCAGCGTCAGCGACGTCAACCCGACCAACGAGCCCAGCAAGCGATGGGCATGTTCGTAGAAAACGCCACCCGTCATCTTTGCCAGGGGATAGAGGAACATGTTGTAACTGAAGCTGTTGGGCCAATCGGGAACGGCCATCCCGGCACGGAAACCGGTGACCAGTCCGCCGGTCATGATCAATAGGAGCGTGGCGGCAGACGCGGTCCAGGCAAAGCCCTGAAGCCAGTCGATCGCTGGGCCGCTCGTAGTCCCGGCCGGGCACCACGTACTCGTGATCGACGGATGCCAGCCGGGACTACGAATGCCACGATAGGCCGTTCCCGCCGCGGCGCCGGCGGAGGCCATCGCCAGGCAGACGACAAAATAGCCCGGCAGCCAGAGCCATGCCTGCGGTACGAGTTGCCCAGTGTTCGGCTTGGCCAGGACGCTACCTAACACCATTAGATTGAGGAGGGCGACAATCAGCCCCAAGCCCAGGCCGCCGCAAACGCCGCGCGGCGTCTTGCAGCCTGCAACCCAGCCTCCGACCGCCACGCAGCCGAGCATCAGACTGACGAAAACCAGCGGCGGGACGTTGGTAAGCGGCATGTGGCCGACGTAGCCCACGGCCCACATGGCCACGGTCGTGCCGAAACCGATCGCCAGTAAATCGCTCAAACCACCCGCAGGTTCCCGTTCGCGGGATTGGACACCCATTGTCGCCTCACGTATCATAAGAGTAACACCGAACTTTATAGTGTATTCGCCCGCGGCAATGGAATTCAAGTCGTACCTGGAGTTAGCAAAAATCCGACTGACGGCCATGGTCTTGGTCACCACCGCGGTGGGGTTTATTCTCGGGTCGCCTGGCCCGCTCGCTTACGACCGCCTGCTGTGGACGATCCTGGGTACTGGGTTGGCTGCTGCAGGGGCCGCAGCCATGAACGAACTATTGGAGATCCGCCGCGACGCCCTCATGCGGCGGACCCGCGGGCGGCCGCTGCCTAGCGGTCAGCTTTCGCCGCTGGCGGCATTGATCTTTGCCCTGCTCGCCTCCGCGGCAGGGGTGGGAATTCTCAACGAGTTGGTCAATCCGCTCACCGCACTATTGGGACTGGCGAACATCGTCATCTACTCGCTCGTCTACACGCCGCTTAAGCCACGGACCTCCCTCTCCACGCTGGTGGGGGCTATTTGCGGCGCCCTGCCGCCGGTAATGGGCTGGACGGGGGCCTGCGGCAGCATTTCACTGGGGGCGATCCTGTTGGGCACGATCCTGTTCCTTTGGCAAATCCCCCACTTCCTCTCCCTCGTCTGGCTCTGCCGCGAGGACTACGCTCGGGCCGGTTTTCGCATGTTGCCGCTGATTGACCCTCGTGGGCATCTGACCTGTCTGATGATCGTGCTTTATTCACTGGCCCTCTTGCCCCTGGGGCTGGCAGTCACATTCGCCGGTCTGGCCGGCTATCTGTTCGGCGCGATGTCCTTGCTACTGGGACTAGGCTGGTTCCTGCTGGCAGTGGCGATGTTTCGCGCTCGGACGCGGCGGAACGCTCGGCGGGTCTTCCTGGCCAGCCTCGTCTATCTGCCGTCGCTGATGTTGTTCATGGTGCTCGACGGTCATCCGGGCGGCGGATCCTTGCCGTTGATCGATGGGAACGCCATTTCCGTAGGGTGGGACCAGATCGCAGAGCGAACGCAGGCCCACCGTGATGGTGATCGGAAAGAAGGGCCGGCCAGCGAAAAGGTGGTTACATCACATACACGACCGTGAAGATGACGCACCACACCGCCGCGAGGAAATGCCAGTAGATGGCCGTGTAGCGGACGGCGGCGTTCTTTTTGCGGCTATACCGCCCGCTAAAGGCCGCGACAGTCACGATCGCCAGCGGCCCCAGCCCGCCCAGCACGTGCACAGCATGCAGTCCCGTCAGGGCATAGAACATCTCCAAGTAAGTGCTGGAACGGTCGGCAGCGACGACCTGCGTCCAAATGGCGTACCAGGCGTAGGACTGCAGGCCGAGGAACCCCAGAGCCAGCGCCAGCGACGCCAATAGATTCCACTGCATGCCCACTTGGCTGCCGCGGCGTGCGGCTCTCACGGCCCCGTGGATCATGACGCTGCCGAAAGCGATATCGGCGGTGCTCAGCCAGAGGCTCGCCGGCAGGGCGGGAAATCCCCGCGGCGGCCAGGGTTGGTGAATCTGCCGCATCACCAGGTAGACCGCCACGCTCGCCACGAAGAACATCGACAGGGCCACGACAAAAACGATCATGCCCAGGGTCCCGGCGTCCAGCGGCGGCGCACCGCTCGATGGCCCCCGCGGCCCCGGCCGCTCGCTCACTTCTGCGGGCTCCCCAGCGGGGTATGGATGCCCTGCATGGCCGAGCCTTCGCCCCCGATCGCCGAAGGCAGATTAGCCCGAGAGTCTGTCAAGGCGATGCCGATGAACAGGCTCACGAACAACAAGCAGCCGATGAACAGCATGGAATGGAAAGGTCGATCCCATAGCAAGTGCATGAAGAACAGCACTACCAGCGAGGCCTTGAGTGTGGCGATGGCCAAGGCCAGGTACAGGTTCATATTGCCCAGATCGAATTGGGCCACCGCCACCGTCAGGCCCGTCAGCACAATCAAGCCGGCGAACACAGCGGCCAGGAGCCAAAGCGGAACAACATGTCCCAAGCCGGAATGAGCGGAAGTAGACGAATCGGCGTGAACGCTGGCCATGTCAATCCTGTCAGTCTTATGGGTCCTATATGTCTTATGCGCCCGAGGCAGAACTCACGAAATGAGGTACAGCAGCGGGAAAAGGAAGATCCACACCAGGTCGACCAGGTGCCAATAGAGGCCGACGAAATCGACAGCCGCAAAACGGTCCGGACCGAAGACGCCTTTGCGGGCCTTGGAGATCAGCCAGGCGATGACAATCATGCCGGCCAGGACGTGGATGGCGTGCAGGCCGGTCATGGCGAAGTAGATGCCGAAGAACTGCTGCACGTTGAAGGGTTCTGGCCCAAACCACAGGAACTCGTGGCGAAGCTGTTTGCGCTCCAACCAAAGTGGTGAAAGCCCCGTGGGCCCGATGGCCGCCGGGGCAATGGTCGATCGCTCGCCCACGCTCCCCGCCGCGACCGCCGGCGACTTCACTGCCTCGACCGGCTTGTCCGACTTATCCGGCGACTTGGCCGCCGCCCTTTCTTGCCCTTCGTCGACGCCGACCATGAGCAAGTTCGGCGGCAACTCCTTGGGGCGATAGTCCTTGCCCGGCAGCAGACCTTCATCCCACTTGTTCTTGTATTCGATAAACTTCACGCCGAGGAAGACGAACGCGCAAGCCAGGGTGATCGCCAGCAAGCGGACAAGCAACTTGTGCTGGCCCAACTGCGCGGCCCGGACGGCCCAGGCCATAGTGAAGCTGCTGAAAATCAACACGGCCGTATTCAGCGCCCCCAGCGGCACCGACAAGTAATGATGGGCGTAGAGCATGATCTCCGGATGGAGGGCCCGCAACACGGCATAACCGCAGAACAGACCGGAGAACATCAAGACCTCAGTCGTGAGGAACAGCCAAATGCCGAGCTTGCCGGAGTCGTATTGCTGCTGGAGCGACTCGAAGTGGTGCGCCAGATACTCGGGATGCTCGTGCGATGCTTCGGGGAGGGTGGCTTGGGTCATATTGCCAGTACTTAGCTCTTAGCGGTAGGCCGGAACAAGTTTCGGGTGCCTCGAAGTTTGTTCCGGCTTGCACTTTACTTGGGTTTAAGTTCTCACTTCCGCTGTCACAAGTTCCTTTTTACGCTCGTAACCTTGCGTGGCATCATCCCACTCCAGACCTTCATGGTCGTAGGGCCGGCCGACTATCGGCGGCTCGGGGAAGTTGTCGTGCGGTGGCGGCGAGGGGCAGGTCCATTCCAAGGTCGAACCGCCCCACGGATTTGCCGGGGCTTTCTTGCCCCGGAAAAGGGAGTGCACCAGGCACGCGCCCACCAACAGGAATGAAATGAATTGCAGGAACGCCCCCACGCTTGAGATTACGTGATATGGATAAAACTCCGGCTGGTACGTCGCCAACCGCCGCGGCATGCCGTGCATCCCCATGATGAACTGGGGAAGAAACGTGAGATGAAAGGCGACGAACTCCAGCAAGCAGGCGAACTGGCCGAGGGGCTCGTTGAACATACGGCCGGTGATTTTTGGCCACCAGTAGAACAGGCCGCCGATGAAGATGAAGACAGTGCTGAACATCACGTAATGGAAATGGGCCACGACGAAATACGTGTCGTGGTTGTTGAAGTTTGTCACCAGGATCGCCAGCGGCAGCCCGGTGAGGCCACCGATCGAGAAGATGACGAAAAACCCCAGGGCGTAGCACATGGGCGTCCGCAGCCAGATTGAGCCTTTGTACAGGGTCGCCAGCCAGTTCCAGACCTTGATCGCCGAGGGGATAGCCACCAGAACCGTCAGGGCGCTAAAGACCGTGTTCGCCGGGGCCGACTGCCCGTTGGGGAACATGTGGTGCCCCCAGACGAAGAAGCCAATCAGCGCGATGGCGATGCTGCTCATGGCCACGAAACGATAGCCGAACACCTCGCGGCGGCTGAACGTGGCGATCAGCTCGCTCATGATGCCCATGGCGGGCAGGATCATGATGTACACCGCCGGGTGCGAATAAAACCAGAAGAAGTGCTGGAAGAGCACGGCGTTGCCGCCATAGGCTGGATCGAAAATGCCCGGATGAAAAAGCCGCTCCATGATCAGCAGCAGCACCGTAATCGCCAGGACGGGCGTGGCAATGATCTGGATCACCGCCGTGGCGTACAGGGCCCAGGCAAACAACGGCAAGCGGCCCCACGTCATGCCCCGCGGCCGGAGCTTGTGGATGGTGACGATGAAATTCAGCCCCGTGAGAATCGAGCTGAACCCCAGCAGGAAGACACCCAAAGCCACCCAGATTACAGCCGTCTGGGTCTGCGTGCTGTAGGGCGTGTAGAAGGTCCAGCCGGTATCGACCGCGCCGACGATGATCGAGGCCAGGAAGAGCAAGGTGCCGCCGACGTAGAAGTAATAGCTACACAGGTTCAGCCGCGGGAAGGCCACGTCCTTGGCCCCCAGCATTAACGGCAAAACGAAGTTCCCCAGGACCGCCGGAACGCCCGGAATCAACACGAGGAAGATCATGATCGCACCGTGCAGCGTGAAGATTTGATTGTAGGGCTTGTAGACCAGCGAGTCCTTGAGGATCTCGGTCTTGTGGAAGAGCATCCCCGACGGATCGAGCAACTGCGTGCGAATGAGCATGGCGAACATGCCGCCCAGGAACATGGCCATCAGCACCGAAACCAGGTACATCACCCCGATCCGCTTGTGATCGAGCGTGAAGAGCCAGGTGAAGACGCCGCGACTGTGCGTCAGGTAGTTGTCGCTGGGGGGACTCGGGACGTGGGCGTTCTTGGCGATCATTTTTCTTCCTCTTTCTTCACCGGCGGCACGGCCTCCGACTTGTCAACCGGTGGATCTCCCGGTCGATCGGCGAAGCGGCCTGATGTCTGCCCCGTCGCGGGCGGCTTGTTTTTGTCAGATGGCTTGACCTCCACCGGAGGCTTGAGGGCCTCGCCCGAGGGCCCTTTCTCGCTGGCAGGCCCTTTCTCGCTGGCAGGCCCTTTCTCGCTGGCAGGCTCCGGCGTCGGCATCGGTTTGTAGTACTTGGGATTTCCCAGGCTCTTGATGAACTCGACCAACGCCTTGAGCTTCTTGTCTTTGTACGGCGACCCGCTCAAGTTGGACTCCTGCGGCGGCATGACGTTTTGGAAGCTGTCCACAATGTCGGCCTCGGGGTGGAGGATCGAACGCTCCAAGTATTCATCCCACGTCTTGTCGTCGTCGCTCTCGCTGAGCGTGAAGCCGGGCTTGTAAGTCTTCGAGAAGGCCACGTTGCTCTTGTACAGCCCCTGCCAGGTCGGGCCTGTCCCCGCAGCCCCGTTGATCGAATGGCACTGGGAACAGCCCATGCTGGCATAGAGCTTCTTGCCCACTTCGGCGTAGGGCAGCGGCTGTTTGCTGCTTTTGTCCACGAAGATATTTGCCGCCTCGGCCAGCTTCTTGTCGTAGTCCTCCTTGGCGAGGACGTAGGCCCGCGTGTTCATCTCGGCATGGCCGTTGCCGCAATACTGCGTGCAGAAGACGTGATAGAAATCAAACTCGCCGGTGACGGGATCTTTCTCGTTGACCAAGGTCGGCTGAAACCAGATCTCCGTGTTTTGCCCGGGCACCGCGTTGCGCTGTACGCGGAAGGCCGGAATGTAGAGGGCGTGGGTGACGTCCTTCGACGTCAGCCTGAGAACGACGGGCCGATCCTTGAGAAGGTATAGCTCGTTTGATTCGGCCCCGTTGGCATACTTGAAGTTGAATTGCCACTGGCTGGCCTCGACGTCCACCACGTCTGCCCCCGCCGGCGGGGTCTCCAGATCGACGTAGTACCGCATGCCGAACACAAAGAAACCAACGACGATTCCCAGCGGAATTACCGTCCAGCAGATTTCCAGCGGCGTGTTGTGCGTGGGGGCGCCGACCAGCTCCGCGCCCTTGCGGCGGCGATAGACGACCACCAGTGTCACCATGATCGCGACGACCAGGAAAAAGAAGAACGCCATCACGTATAGCAAGGCGTAGAACACCAGGTCGTGGCTCTGGGCCGAAGTCGACGCCGGCGGCTCGAGCCAGAACGTTCGTTGCGCCAGGAGGAAAGGTGTCATGGGTTCAGAGGTTTTTCACAATCGGGTCTTGGATCTTGGGTCTTGGGCAACTATTGTCATCCGGCGTTTGCTATCTTGCTCACCGATCTATTGCGGTTGTCTCGGTAGACCAGCCACCCTATGGCCGAGCCGAGTACCAGCAGGGTCGCGATTCCCGTGGCTCGCACGATCGCCATGGCGGCCCAGGTGTATTTGCCCGTCTGCTCATCGAAATGGGCCAGTCCGCAGGCCAGGGCCACACCGAACAGCCCCGAGCTGATCTGTCCTCGCGAGGCATTAATCAGCGAGTCGCGAAGCATCTGGGCATCGAACGCGACACCCCGCTCGACGCGCGAGACGCGGCCCTGCGGCGTGCAGAAATAAATGCCCGCTTCGTGAAGGTACTGCCCCGTTTGCGGATTCTGCCAATAGCCGAAACCGATCGCCTCACCCAGGGCCCGCGCGGCGGATGGGTCGCTGCTAGTGAGAAAGTGCCAGCCGGCAGCGGCCTCGGGCTTGCCCAGTGACTTGAGGTAATTCTCCTTCTTGGCCGCAGCCAATACCGACCCCTCTTCGGGATTGAAGCTCACTGTGACGATTTCGAACTGCTTGCCCGGCAGCAGGTCGATCTTTCGCACGGCCTCGGTCAGCCCGTTCAAGGAGAGGCTGCACAATCGCGGGCAGCCGAAATAGACCATGATCAGCAGCACAGGCCGGTCGGAATGGAAATAATCGCCCAATTTCACGCGTTGTCCCGACTCGTCGCCGAACTGCACGTCCAGCGGTACTTGGGCATTCGGCTTGTCAACAATCTTGGCGTCGGCAGCCGGTCCAGCGACGGGTGCCAATGTTTGGGCGGTGGCTGACACGGCGAAAAGCAGGGCGCATAGTGTCGCGGCGATCGAAGTTTTATTGGTCTTATGCGTCTTAGAGGTCCTGTTTTTCATTTTCGACCGCCGTTCTCTCTTGCCAACTCGGCGGCTTCCAGTTCCATTGCCCGGTCGATGGGAATAGTGCGGGCCTTCTTGGTCTTTGGATCGGCCCATCCATAAGTCTCGATGCGTTGGAGTTGGTCCGCAGCGATTGCCGCCGGCGTCTGGTTTGCATCGATCGGGCCGCTCCGTTGCGCGATCAGATCCAGCTTCCAATTGTAGAACCAGGCCTGGAGCAAGACCGCGATCAGCAGCACCACTACGGCCACCAGCGCACCGACGACCGTCAGCAGGCCGACGCCGATGTCGTCGGGTTCGACGTGTGAAAGGACCGCTCCGTGGTCGGCATCGGCGGAACTCTCAGTATATTCGTTGGGCGTGGTGCTCATGGATTCAGCTCAACTGTTATGAAAATTCAGGGATTCGTTCAGCCGCGGGTCCTTGACGGGCACCAGGGCGGACCCTTGCAGCAGACGGGCCGTGTTGGCCACGAAGAGGCCGCCCATGGCGATCAGCAACCCGACCACCACGGCGATGGCCGCCGGCTGCAAGGGGACCTTAATGGCATCGGCCAGCGACGACGCTCCCTCGCTTAGCTGATAGACCGACTGCCGCGACTGCAGGACCGCCTTGAATGCCTCCGGCAGAGTCCCGTCGGGCGCGATTTCCCGGCTGTAGACATTCGGCATCACCAGCCAGAACAGGTCCAAGGCGTGGGCGACCAGCAGCCAGACCAGCCAGAATGCGAATAGGGGCAAAAACCGCTTCACGTGCCGGGACATCAGCCCCAGGAACGGCAGGACGAAATGGATGACGATCAAGGCCAGCGATACGCCCACCCACGGGCCGATCTGCCGCATCATGAAGAACTGCGTCTCTTCCGGCATGTTGGCGTACCAGATGAGCATGTACTGGCTGAAGGCGATATACGCCCAGAAGACGACGAAGCCAAAAATCAGCTTACCCAGGTCGTGGTAATGTTCCTTGGTGATCGCGCCGTGGATCAACCCCTGGGATTGCAGCCATAGCGCCAGCAGCGCCACCGCCACCAGGCCGCTGAGGACGGCGCCGGCAAAGAGATACACGCCGATCATCGTCGAATACCAGTGCGGATTCATGCTCATGATCAGATCGACGGCGGCCAAGGTGATCGTGATCCCGAAGAGAATCATTCCGGGGGCGGAAATACGTTCCATCCGCTGACTTAAGGCCACGCTGCCGCTGCGGTCCTGAAGGATCGAGTGGCCACGGAAATACCAGGCCAGAAAGCACCAGATGACGAAGTAGATCACGAAACGGCCGTTGAAGCGAGCGGGCGTTAGCCAGATGTCGTGTCCCGCCGCTTGTAGTTCCGGCTTTGGCCGGTTTTCCTCGCCGCTTCCGACTGCAGCCTGTGCTCCCCCCGCCGGCTTTTCCTGCGTTTTTTCCGCGGCTCCAGCCGCCGCTTTTGCTGCCCAGGGATAAATCTGGTGCAGGTTAAACGCCAGCGGCAGAAAAAGAACGGCCATGAGGACTACGTTGCCGCTGAGGGCCTCGGCCAGGCGGCGGAGCGTGACGCTCCACCCGGCCCGGGCCAGGTGATGCAGCAACACGAAGAAGAGCGAACCGAGTGTGATCGTCAGATAGAAGAGGAACGCCACCAGGTAAGCATGGTACAGCAGCGGCATGCCATATTGCTGGGCATCTTCCACGCGGGAGACGCAAATGCCCGCCATCGCCGCGCCGACCGCCGCCAAGATCAGGCCCGGCACGATCATGCGCAGGCCCGCCGATCCCAGGCGGAGGGTCGTGCTCTGCGGGCTAAAGGTGGTGGATGCTATCTGCATGGGAGGAGGCTAAGCTTCTGGAATTGAGATTTGAGATCTGGGATTTGAAATTTAAGACTCGCCATTCGTCATTGGTACTTGTCTTTATCTGCCTCCGGCACGTCCGCCGCCTTCGCGTCCTGGCTGCGCTGGAGGGCCTTCACGTACGCCACAATGGCCCAGCGGTCGAGTATGGAGAGTTGCTTGCCGTAGGCCGGCATGGTGCGGATGCCGCTGGTGATCGTGTTGTAAAGCTGCCCGACGGGTTGCTGCCGCACGTCGTCGGTGTGGTAGTTCTTGGGGGCGACCCAGCCACCGGCGTCGCGGTTGGCCGCCTGCATTTCGGCTGCGTGCTGCGCCACCACGCCGTCGCCGTAACCGCCCTGGCCATGGCAGGCGGCGCAGTAAATGGTGTAGCGCTCACGGCCTCGCTGGAGCAGGTCCATCGAGACCTTGACGGGAATGCGTTTGACATAAATCGGCTTGCCATCGGCCTGTGGCTCGGTTCCTCCGACCACGCGCTGGTAAGTCAATTCGTCGTCAAGCTTCAACGGGGCATCACTGCCGTCGATCATGTGGGGACGATCGGGATCGTTGACGATCTCGTTGGGCACCAGGAGGTCGGCGCCGGCCGTCACACCGGGCAGACGCGGCCGCATCGCCCGGCCGTCGGCAAACATGGGATTTCCACGCTGCGGGCGGAACTTCTGTTGCTTGAACAGGTCCTGGATGGGATGGACCGGAGGCAGGGGAGACGGCTGCGAACGTGCCAAGGCGATCAGGCCAAAGGGAATCAACCCCGCCAAGAGTCCGACGCCGACAAAACCCAATATTATTTTCATCAGGCCTACGTCCTCCGCTGGGGAATTGCAAATTGCAAATTGGCAGAAGCGGGGATGATGCAGCCGTACGACCGCAGCGCAGAGAGCGACCGCCGGCTTCTGTCGTCAAGTTTCAATTTGCAGTTTTCAAGTCGCAATTTGCAATTCCTCTCCCTATTCTGCGACCTCTTCCACGGTAGTGGAATTGGTGTCCAACAACAACTGCCGCGCCTCGTCAAGGCGAAAGGCCGGATCGCGGGCCTCGATGATGATGAAGTAGCCGTCGTCGGTCACCCGGCGGAAGCGTGGGATCTTGAACGCCGGGAAGTAGAACAGCGGAAGGCGTGACAGGCCCCACACGCCGAAAAACGCCATCAGGGCCGAGAGCAACACCGTCAGCTCGAAGATGATCGGGATGTTTGCCGGCAGGCTCCAGTAGGGCTTGCCGCTGAACACCAGCGGATAGCCGGAGAGCAGCCCGGCCGACTGGTTGGCCGTTTGCGGCGAGTTGCAATACCACTGCAGGGCGGTGGCAATCGCGCAGCCCGTCAGGCCCGCGCCCAGCACCAGCCAGGGCAGAATCGTCGGCCGCACACCCATCGCTTGATCCAGGCCGTGGACCGGGTACGGCGTGCAGCAGTCCCAGTTGCGGAATCCGGCGTCGCGGACCTTCTCGGCTGCTGCCTTCAGTGCCCCAGGATCGGGGTATTCGGCCAGCAGTCCCCACAGCTTTGGCTCTACAACAGGCGGTGTTCTGGTCATGGTTTCCATAACTTCTCTCCTCGTCAGCTTCCCGCGACCTCCATCGCCTCCTCCGGTGCATGTTCTTCCCCGTGCGTCTGGGCCGAAGGCAGGATGCCCTTCACCTCGGCCATCGCCACCATCGGCAAGTAGCGACAGAAGAGCAGGAAGAGCGTCAGAAACAGCCCAAAGCTGCCCGCAAGCGTCAACACTTCCACGTAACTGGGAGCGTAGGAGCCCCAGCTCGAGGGCAGGAAGTCTCGCGAGAGGCCAACGACGATGATCACGTAGCGTTCGAACCACATGCCCACGTTGATCAGCAGGCTAATCACGAACAAAGTCCAGACGTTGGTGCGAATCCGCTTGAACCACAGCACGTGAGGCAGGATGGCATTGCACGTGACCATCGTCCATCCGGCCCACCACATCGGTCCGGTGAGCCGGTTGTGGAAGTGGAACTGCTCCCAGGAATTGCCGCCATACCAGGCGATGAAGAACTCCATCGAGTACGCATAGCCGACAATGCACGAGGTCAAAAGGATGACCTTGGCCATGTTGTCGATATGCCGCAGGGTGATGAAGTTCTTCAGTCCGAACAACTCGCGGGCCGGCACGGCCAGGGTCACCACCATGGCGAAGCCGCTGAAAATCGCCCCTGTGACGAAGTACGGCGGGAAGATCGTCGTGTGCCAACCCGGCAGTTGCGATACCGCGAAGTCGAAGCTCACCACGCTGTGCACCGAGAGCACCAGCGGCGTGGCAAGCGCGGCCAGGATCAGGTAGGCACGCTCGTACACGTGCCAGTGGCGGTTGCTGCCCCGCCAGCCGAGACTGAAAATGCCGTACGCATAGTAAGCGATTTTGGATTTCGCCCGATCGCGAAACGTCGCCAGGTCGGGCACCATGCCCAAATACCAGAAGAGCACCGAGACCGTGGCGTAGGTGCTCACGGCAAAAACGTCCCAGAGCAGGGGGCTAAGGAAGTTCGGCCAGATCGCCATCTGGTTCGGATAGGGGAAAACCCAGTAGATCACCCACACCCGCCCAACGTGGATGGCGGGGAACAACCCGGCGCACATCACGGCGAAAATGGTCATCGCCTCGGCAAAGCGGTTGATGCTCGTCCGCCACTTCTGGCGGAAGAGGAAGAGAATGGCCGAGATCAATGTGCCGGCATGTCCGATACCGACCCAGAAAACGAAGTTCGTAATGTCGAAGGCCCAGCAGACCGGCCGATTGAGGTTCCACACGCCTACGCCGGTAATGAACAGGTACAAGACCATCAGGCCCAGTGTGCCCAGCAGCAACAGGGAAAAGGCCATGGCCACGTACCATGCCCGCGGCGGACGGGCTGCCTCGGCCACCGCGGCCACGCCAGTGGTGACCGCATGCAGGCTGTGGCCCGGCTCGCCTGTGATCAGGGCGGCCCGGTTACGGGGATCCTCCAGCGTGTTGTCGATTTCGACCATCGTCAGGTCTTGGGTCTCGGGTCTTAGGTCTTAGGTCTCGGGTCTTAGGTCTTAGGTCTTAGGTCTTAGGATCAAGACCTGAGACCCTCTTCTTTCACGCTGTTCCTGACCTTGGCAATGTACTGAGTCCTCGGCTTGGTGTTCAACTCGGCATCCAGCATGCCATAGGTCCGGGCCAGTGCTTGCAGCTTGTGAACGCGGCTCTCGGGACGCCCGGCCTTACCGTCCTGGTTCAGATCGCCGAAGACCAGCGCCTGAGCGGGGCAGGTCTGCTCGCAGGCCGTGCGGATCTCGCCGTCGCGGATAGGGCGATCGCCCTCGCGCTTGGCCGCGATCCGTGTCTGTTCGATCCGTTGGATGCAGTACGTGCACTTCTCCATCACGCCCCGCATGCGGACCGTCACCTCGGGGTTCTTTTGCATGCGGATCAATTCGCTGATCGGCTCACGAATCTGATTAGGCACGTATTCGTCGGCCAGTGTGCCGCGGTTGTAGTCGAAAAAGTTGAACCGCCGCACCTTGTACGGGCAGTTATTCGAGCAGTAGCGCGTGCCAACGCAGCGGTTGTAGGTCATCATATTGAGGCCCTCCTGGCTATGCGTCGTGGCTGCCACCGGGCAGACTGATTCGCAGGGGGCGTTCTCGCACTGCATGCAGAGCACCGGCTGGTGCACGGCCACCGCATTCTCCGGCTCTCCGCGGAAATAGCGGTCGATACGGATCCAGTGCATCTCGCGGCCGTGCAACACCTGCTCCTTGCCGACAATGGGAATGTTGTTCTCCGCCTGGCAGGCCACCACGCAGGCCCCGCAGCCCGTACAGGCCGTCAGATCGATCGCCATCCCCCAGCGGTGCAGATCGTGCTTGGGCACATCGCCCGCTTCGTCCGGGGCTGGCCGTGCGCCGTCGAAACGGTGTTCGTCGAAGATCGACATGGCAGGCTTATCGCGCTGGCCCTCGTAGGCCGCGTCCAGCGCGACCTCATGAATCAACTCTGGGATTCGATCCTGGACCGCCTCTTTGCCGTAGTAATCGACGATGTGATGGTCCTGCACCGTGGCCAGCCGGTGCGGCTTGCCGGTTGGCTGCGCCTTGACGATCGTCCAGCCGAGGTTGGCCATCGTGCGCACGTCGTAGGCGTTCGCACCAACGCCATTGCCGACGTGGCCGACGACCGTGCGACCGTAGCCCAGCGCCAGGCCGATCACACCTTCGGCCATGCCGGGCAGGAAGAAAACGGGGGCCAAAATCTGGGCGTCGCCGGCATTCAAAGCCACCAACTCATCCTGCTTTACCCGGATCGCTTGGGCCGTCTTCTCGCTCATAACGGCAGCGTTGTCCCAGGTCAGCCGCGTCATCGGATCGGGCAGCTCCTGGAGCCAACCATTATTGGCGAAGCGACCGCCGTGGATTTTGTCGGCGTAGAAGACCAACTCATATTCGTTCTCACCTCCCACGTCTCTCCCCGAGAAAGTCGGGGGTTTTTCGGCCAGTTTTTCGATCGAAACCGGCTTCGACGCCGTGCCGTCGATCACGCCCTCCGCCAGCAGCTTCTTCCACCGATACTCCGTGAATGTCTTGTCCACCAGCGACTTGGCAGTTTCGCGAACGATTTCGTAGCCGCTCCGCGGCTTGGCGTCAACGATCATCGACAAGATCTCAATCGCGCTGCGGCCATCGAACAGCGGCTCGATCAGTGGCTGCACGATGCTCGCGGTGCCGTCGAAGGTCCGGGCGTCGCCCCACGACTCCAGGTAGTGGGCTCGTGAAAGGTGCCAGGTGCAAAGCGCCGACGTCTCATCCTCGTGCAGGGCCAGATGGCGCTGGCGGGAACTTTCTTCAGGGCCGCGGCAAACTTGACGTCTTGTGGGGCGTCGTGCACCGGATTGCCGCCGATGATCAACAGTTTGGACACTTCCGCCTCGTTGATCTTCTTGACGAGGTTGGCCAGGGCTGCCGCGTAGGTCGGCCGCTTGGGCTGCGGATCCGGATAGTAGACGACCGTCTTGCCGACGTTGCCAAGCAAGTGGTTGATCCGGGCAACCAGATCGTGGACCTCAGGGGGCTGCCGCGGGCCCGCCACGACTACCGCATGGCCCATGTTATCTTCCAGATCGGTCTTGATGGCATGCAGCAGCGGCAGTTGCGAGTTTTTGGGAACGTCTACGCCGGGAACCCCCAGCGCGGCAGCCAATTCGGCGGCAATGGCTGCGATTTCTCCGCTCCGCCGAGCCAGGCGACGATCGGCCGAGGCCCCGGTGATCGTGTGCAGCGACTCGATCACATAGAGGCGGTTCATCTCCTTTTGCGTCTTCTTGTCGTGGAGCCGGCGGCCTCCCGCAAAATCGCGAGCGTATTTCACGGCCAAAGGCGAACCATCGCCGAAAAGATCGGCATCCAGGCTCACTATCACGCGAGCTTCGGCCAGTTCCAGCACCGGCAGCAGGTGCTGCCCAAAGGCGGCGTAGGTGCCCTGGCGAAGGTTGTCGTCGCCCAGCGGTTCGTACTCGAACCACTCGGCCTTGGGGTATTTTTCCCGCAGTAGTCTTGTCCGCAGAGTGGCCAGACTGGGCGAGTTACTCGCCTCGCTGAGCACGCAGAAGTCAGCTCCGTCCGCTGGGATGAGCTTGAGGAACTTGTCGCTAAAATCGTCCCACTTGGCTGGGCCCCCATGGGCTTCCGGCCCGTGCTTGAAAACGCCGCGGCTGCGGTCGGGGTCATAGAGTTCCAGCACGCTCGCCTGGGCCGCCATGTCCGCCGCCCCGCGGTTGAGCGGATGACTCGGATTACCCTCGATCTTGATCGGCCGGCCGTCGAAACTGGTAACGAGCAGGCCCTGCGCCACGCCGCCGATCTCCATGGCCGTGGCATAGCTTACCGGGTTGCCGGGCGTGCGGTTCTCCGGCCGATGGGCGTAGGCGGCCAGTTTCTCTTCCGGCAGGCGGATGCAGCCGGTGGTCGCCAGCCCGGCCAGGCCGAGCGAGGCCCCCATGGTCTTCATGAACCGTCGCCGCGAGGCGTGCAGCGCCTCAGCCGCGCCCGGCGCTGGCTGTCGCTCCAACCCCGTGCGGAATTCCGGTGTGTCGGCTAGTTGCGCTAGGCTCCGCCAATACCGTACGTCAGGCTTTCCGGCTTGACAATCACCTGGTAAGTCAGGCTTTCCAGCCTCACCTGTGCTAGTTGGCATTACATCGTGCTCGGGCAAAGCAGCTCCATCATCGGCGCGACTCGGGCTTGTTTGGCTGGAAAGCCTGACGTACTCGGGACCGTGGTTCGACATATCGGGCTTCATCGATGGCATGTCACACAGTCCGTATTGGGGTTCACGTGATACGCCTTTTTAAGTTCCTTTCCAAGGTCCTCGTGATCGCTCGATGCCCATTGCATATTGGTCAATTGGTTCTTTGGGCGCAGCGATGGACCGGGATTGCGATGGCAATCGAGGCACCAACCCATGTTCAACGGCTTGACCGTCTGCACAACTTCCATCTGGTCCACTCGGCCGTGACACTCGACGCAACCTACTCCAGCGTTAAGATGGGCGCTGTGGTTAAAATAGACGTAATCAGCTATGTCGTGAACTTTGATCCAGGGGATCGGCATACCGGTCGTATAACTTTCCCGGACGGGCGCCAGTTTTGGTGAGTTCGGGAGGATGGTGGTGTGACAATTCATACATGTTTCGGTTGGGGGCAAAGCGGCCATGCCAGACTTTTCAACCGTATTGTGGCAGTAGCGGCAGTCCAACCCCAACTTGCCAACGTGCATGGCATGGCTATAAGGCACCGGTTGTTGCGGGGCATAGCCGACGTTTAAGGCGGTCGGATTGGCGCCGTAGGCCAGCAGAAAGCCGACGTAGACTGGTCCTGTCGCCAGAAAGAGCAACGCCCCCAGGGCCAACTTATTGGACCACTTAGGGAACGTCAACGGGCTTTTTGAGTCCATGCTTTCAGAAAAAACAGGCGAAAGGAAAAATTGGCAATTACCACAACTGTAGTTGAAAATATCTTAATGGTTTTCACATAGTGCGTCAACCAGTGGTCGCAGAAGGCAATTGCCGCGGTCGCATGAAACCACCGCCTCCGTTCGTCGGGAATCCGCCCGGCAATTTTAACATAGCATCGCAGGCACGAATCCCTATCGTACAGTATTCACCCGGCCGTGATAAGTGGCCGCGAGATTTGCCGCCGCATTGTGGCATTACCGAGCATTTCATACCACTATTGTGGTAGGACTTATGCCAACAAAGCTACTTGTCAAGGGATATCAACCGCCGAAGCATAAGCGAGGATGTGCTTTAGGGCCTCGCTGACACGTCGCCCTTCGACCGTTTTCGGCTGCGGCAAGCGCAATCAAAAGGTTGCTACGCGACGAAAGACGCGGCTGGATTCCGTTTTTCCGGCCGCTTCCTCGCGCCAGACGGGAATTTGTCGGGGTGCTTCGATGCCCAGGCGAATTTGCCCGCCACGGACTTCAACGACGGTGACGGCGATCTGACCGTCGATCAAGATACGTTCGCCCACGCGACGGGATAGAACAAGCATGAAAGATCCTCCTTGTCTTCAGGTGTTTCCATGATGGTGACCTTGGCGGCGGCCCAACGCCCCTCGTACTGGGCGAGCAACTCCGCCAGGATGTCGCCGATGCGCTGCGGCTCGTCGCCACGACCATTCTCCAAGTTCGTAATGCGATTTTCCATTTTCTCTCCCCTTATTACGCTGATTGTAACAAGGACTATACGTATGTCAAGTAGGTCCGGTTCGGAATTCTCTAAAAGAACCAAAACATCTGAGTAAATAAATTCTGCGGCAAACCTCGAGATACCCTCAAAACAGCGAGAAACTCGGGGGACTGCAGGCCTGTTTGTTGTTGCACGGTATTGTCCAAGTGAATTGCCGCTAGCACTTACGCAAGGTAGAATCGTAATAGGGGCCAGTATCATTACAGCCGCTAGGGGTCGTCGGAGAAATTGTAGGGAGGTCGCTTCTATG
Source organism: uncultured Planctomycetia bacterium (assembly GCA_963709175.1). Taxonomy (GTDB): domain Bacteria; phylum Planctomycetota; class Planctomycetia; order Pirellulales; family Thermoguttaceae; genus JANXQG01. Next base: position 417,445 of record CAVPVK010000011.1, on the reverse strand, counting down.
AACCGAACGCTAATTGGACGGCCCACCGAGATTCTGCTCGTGGAAGACAACCTGGAGGACGCGCGGGTGACGATCCAGGCCTTGAAGCACGAGAACATTCGCTGCCGCGTGAGCCTGGTCCGCGACGGCGAGGAGGCCCTCAGCTTTTTGCGCGAGAAGGCGTGTTCGCCATGGCTCCCGAACCGGACATTATCCTCTTGGATATGGAACTGCCTAAGAAGGACGGTCGGGAGGTGCTCCGCGAGATTCGCGACGACCAGCGGTTGCAGGCCATTCCCGTGCTGGTGCTGACGGCGTCGGCCGTTCACCGCGCAGTGCTGTTAGCGCAGAACCTCCGCATCGACGGATTTATGACCAAGCCGGTGAGCACCGATAAGTTCATCGAGGCGGTCAAATTGTTGCGGCGGTCGCGTCTTATCGAACTGATGTTGCCCCCGGAATTGCCGCAGCCCAGCACAGCCGCTTCCCAACCAAAGGTTACAGCGTTGGGATGGGACCGCGTCGTGCAGCCGACCGATCTCAGCTAACCCGCATAATAATGCCTTCTGAAAAAGCCAGCGCACTGGTCCTCCGCACCGTCGATTTCAGTGAAACCAGCCTGGTGATCTCCCTCTTCACCCGGGAATTTGGCAAGATTGGGGCTTTGGCCAAGGGGGCCAGGCGGCTAAAGAACCCTTTCGAGTCTGCTCTTGACGTATTGACCCATTGTCGAATAGTCTTCCTCCACAAATCGTCCGATGCGCTCGACTTGGTGACCGAAGCCAGACTCGTGCGGCGGTTCCGGCCCACCGGGCAGAACCTCGCCGGGCTGTACGCCGGTTATTACGTGGTCGAGTTGCTGGGCAATTTGACCGACGACAACGATCCTCATCCGGAGCTCTTCGATCTAGCCGATGAAACGCTCGCTGCGCTGGCGGCGGGCGAGGTGGTCCACCGGCGTTTGGCGCGCTACGAACTTGGCGCCCTGCGCTTCCTGGGTCATTCGCCCTCGCTGCAACTGTGCGCCGAGTGCGGAACGAAAATCGAGATGGCCGGGCGAATTGCCTTTGGTGCGATCCACGGCGGCGTCCTCTGCCCGGACTGTCGCCGCGGCAAAACCAACGTCGTGTCCGTCAGCGCCGGAGTGTTGCGGACGATGGCCCAACTGGCCGATTTGGAGGCCCAGACCTGGCGTCGCATGGAAGTCGACGACCGCATGCTGGGCGAGTTGCGAGGCGTATTGAACCACTACATCGCTAATCTTTTGGGTCACAAACCGAGAATGTACGAGTACCTCCACGAGTTTTGGAGCTAGGTGGATACCGGTTTGCCGACACGGATGTCGCCTATGCCACAAAGAAACGCAGCCCGAGAGATGGCCGGAACCTTAAGCGGAAGACCGGCTGAAGCCGGGTGTACAAGCAGGAGACCGGCTGAAGCCGGGACTACAACCATGCGCTTCACTGTCCTGGCATTGGTCGTCCTCGCTGGCTGCTCGTCCGCGCCCTTCCCCACACCGCCCTCGAAGGCCGCGCTGGGAACTCCACGCACGTACGACCAATCGGCAGCGGCGCAAAATAACGCCGGCGACTATCCACCGGCGATTAACCCAACAAATACCTGGCCGGGCGCAGAGGCGCGTCCCGCAGATCCGATTCCCTACAGTTCGTCGGCAACGGCGACCACGCGTTACTTCGACCCCAATGTCGTGCCCGTCGGGGCTAGCGGCGTCGCCCCACAGGGGCCAGCGGCGGGGCCACCGTTGGATGCCGTCACCGCGCCGGCCGGTCCGCCGCCGGGTTATGCCGGCCCTGCGCCCGCGACGCCTACGACAATCGCGCCGGTCTCAGCCAAGAAGGCCGACGACGATGACGACGAATGGGATTTCTCCCATCTCGCACCGGACTATACCTGGAAGAAATTCAAGGAGTCGATTGGTTGGGGCACCGACGAGAAGCTTGCCCGAGCGGCCTACGACAAAGCGCAGGCCCTCTTCAATGCCAAGAATTACGAGGACGCAGCCAAAGAGTTCTATACGGCCTCGTGGCGCTGGCCCGATTCGGCCATGGAGGAGGACGCCATGTTCCTCGAGGGGGAGTGCTACTTCTTCACCGACCACTACGGCGCGTCCCAGGATGCGTACATCGAACTGCTCAAGAAGCATGACAACACGCGCTATCTCGATACGGTTGTCGCCCGGCTGTTCTCTATCGCCACCTACTGGGAGCAACTCGACCTCCGCTGGCACAACTGGCCGGTGGTGCCCAATTTCACCGACAAGAAGCAGCCCTGGTTCGACACGTTTGGCAACGCCCTGGCTTGTTACCAGGAGGTCTGGCTGCATGATCCGACTGGACCGTACGCCGACGCGGCGCTCTGGCGGGTGGCCAACGCCCACTTCCGTCGCGGCGAATGGGAAGACGCGGCCCAGACCTACGACACCTTGCGGAAGAATCATCCCAAGAGCAAGTACCAGAAGGATGCGCACTTGCTGGAGTTGCAAGCGAAATTGAAGATCTACCAGGGCCCGAAGTACTCGGTCGTGCCGCTGAACGACGCCGATGAAATTGCCCAGCAGGCGCTCCGCCAGTTCCCCAGCCAGCTCGGCGAAGAGGAACGCCGCGTCCGCGCCACCGAGGCCCTGATCTACGAGCACCGTGCCGAGCGCGAATGGATCATGGGACAGTATTACGACGCCAAGAGCCAGTTCCGCGCCGCCCGCGAGTATTACCATCTGATCATCGACAAGTATCCGCATTCGTCGTTCGCCGAGCGGGCGCGGACCCGCCTCGAGGAGGTCCGCAACGAGCCCGACGAACCGGTGAATCACTTCAAGTGGCTGACGGCTCCCTTCGGTGACGGAAAGTAGCGTGCGAAAGTATCCGCGATCATTCGCCGTACGATGGATTTTCGCTGGACTGTTGCCGGCTTTAGTGGCGGGCTGCCTGCCCGCCCGCTACCAGTTCGGGGCCCGCACGCTCTTCCCCGAGGGCTACGATACGGTCTACGTACCGGTCTTTGCTTCCAACAGCTATCGCCGCGACCTGGCCGAAGAGTTGACGGAGGCGGTCATCAAGGAAATTGAGCGCCGCACCGATTACAAAGTCGTCTCCTCGCCCTCGGCCGACACGGTGCTGACGGGCACGATCACCAGCGAGACGAAACACCTGCTGTTCGATACCCTTAACTCCGATCCGCGCGAGGAAGAAGTGAACCTGCAGGTGAAGGTCAGTTGGGTTGATCGCCGCAAATGCCCCGTCCGCGACATTCCGCCCGTGCCGGTCCCCGCGGCGGCCGTCGATATCGGCGCGGCTAGCAGCCTCGTGCCCGAGGTCGGCCAGTCGGTGGCCACCAGCCATCAGCGGGCGATCCAGCGTCTGGCTGAGCAGATTGTCTCGCTTATGGAAAAACCGTGGTGAGTAACGCTTGTGGAATAAGAATTGGGAAAAGCCGTAAGGTGGACCAGGTTGCGTAGCGCAGGAAAACCCTACGGCTCTCTTCTATCGCTTCACCAACATGACCCGGTCTTTTCTACCCTGGCGACTGCGGACCAAGACGCTGGCTGCCGGGCCCATCCCGCTGCTGATGGGCGTGCTCAACGTTACCCCCGATAGTTTCTCCGATGGCGGGCAATACCTCGACCTTGCCGCGGCGGTGGAACATGGTCTGCAGATGGCAGCCGAGGGCGCCGACGTGTTGGATGTGGGTGGGCAAAGCACGCGGCCAGGGGCGTCGCGGCTATCGGCCGAAGAGGAGCTTCGCCGCGTCTTGCCGGTCGTAGTCGCCTTGAAAAAGCAGATCGACACGCCGATTTCTGTCGACACCTTCCACGCACGGGTCGCCGGCGAGTGCCTTGCCGCTGGAGCGGAGATTATCAACGACATCACCGGCTTGACGGGCGACGCCGAAACGCTGGCCCTGGCGGTCGAAAGCCGGTGTGGCGTCTGCGCCATGCACATGCTGGGTGTGCCGCAAACCATGCAGTTGAATCCGCAATATAACGACGTTCTTAACGAGGTCTTAACTTGGTTGGCTGCCCGCCGCGACGCCCTGACCACCGCCGGACTTGCCTCCGGCCGCATCGCCCTGGACCCGGGAATCGGTTTCGGCAAGACCATGGCGCACAACTTGGCCCTGCTGCGCGGTTTGCCGCGGCTGCGGGAATTGGGTTGTCCCTTGCTTGTCGGGGTCTCCCGCAAGGCGTTTCTTGGGCAATTGATCGGCGATCCCACGGCTGACCGCACGGCGGGTACGCTCGGTGCCGCCTTGGCCGCCGCGCGGCTGGGAGCGGATGTCCTGCGAGTACATGATGTGGCTGCCGTGCGGCAGGCGCTGTTGGCCTTTGAGGCGGCCGGCGGCATTGCATAGAACGGGGTTTGTTCCGTTTTGAGCGAACGGAATAAATTCCGTTCTACCCAAGGACGTGCCACCGATGGCATCCCCTCCAAGTGCTATAATTCTCCTGGTCCCCTCTCTCGGCCAAATCGCCGTTGACACCCGTTTGCGTCCTGAGGATACTCCCGCCATGAACGATTTGCACAACTACTGCCTGGAAATAGCGGCTCGTGCCAAAAAGGCCGCTGCCGATCTGGCCGTAGTCACTGGGGCACAAAAACAGGAGTGGTTACGGGCATCCAGCAAGCGACTTGTTGCGAGTACCGCCGCCCTCCTGGAGGCCAACGGTCGCGATCTGGCCGCCGCCGGCGACTTCGGCCTGACCGACGCCGCCGTGGATCGCCTGCGCCTTACGCCCGCGCGGATCCAGGCCATGGCTGTCGCTCTGGACGAAATCGCCGCGTTGCCGGAGCCCGTCGGCGAAATCATCTCGTCGTCGATCCGACCCAACGGTCTGGAGGTGCAGAAGGTCCGCGTTCCGCTGGGCGTCGTGTTTTTCATCTATGAATCGCGGCCTAACGTGACTTCCGACGCCGCGGCCATCTGCGTCAAGAGCGGCAACGCTGTCATCCTCCGCGGCGGCAAGGAGGCGGCACATTCTAATCGCGCGATCGCCGAACTCCTTTCGACGGCTGCCGCCGAGGCTGGGCTGCCGGCCGACGCCGTACAACTGGTGGCCACCGCCGATCGCGATGCAGTGGGAGAACTGCTCCGCATGCCCGAGTCGATCAACGTGGCCATTCCCCGCGGCGGCGAAAGCCTCATCCGCCGCGTGAGCGAAGAGGCCCGCATGCCGGTCATCAAGCATTTCGCCGGCAACTGCCATGTTTACCTCGACCGCACGGCCGATGCCGACATGGCCGAGCGGCTGACGGTGAATTCCAAATGCCAACGGCTGGGCGTCTGCAACGCGGCCGAATCGCTGCTGGTCCACGCCGCCGCGGCCGAAGCGCTCGTGCCGCGGGTTGGCAAGGCCCTCATCGACCAGGGTATCGAAATCCGCGGTGATGCCCGCACGCTTGAACTCCTGCCCGCCGCCCGACCGGCCAGCGAGCAGGACTATTTTACCGAGTATCTTGGGCCCGTGATTTCGCTAAGGGTGGTGGCCTCGTTGGACGAGGCCATCCGCCACATCAATCATTACAGCTCGCAACACACCGAAACGATCGTCACCAGTGATCTGGCAGCCGCTCGAGAATTCGCCGCCCGCGTTGATAGCTCGGCCGTGATGATCAATGCCAGCACGCGATTCAACGATGGCGGGCAGTTCGGCCTGGGAGCGGAAATCGGCATCAGCACCGACAAGTTCCACGCCCGCGGCCCTTGCGGCCTGAATGAGCTGACCAGCTACAAGTATGTGGTTTACGGCAATGGGCAGATCCGCACGTAGTTGAGAGGCAGGGTTTTGCGCCGAGAACCACCCAATCCGGTTCTCGGATAGGTTCTAAGACGAATTATGAGCACCGCCGAAGTCCTTTCACAAGTTGAAGTCGAGAGCCTGCTCAGCGCCATGAACACCGGTGGTGAGTTGCCGGTCACCGAGACGCCGATCAAGGCGTCACCCGTTGCCCGCGAGAAGGTCACGCCCTACGACTTCAAGCGGCCGGAGCGGGTCGGCAAGGAGCAGATGCGGGCCTTGCAGACGCTCCACGAAGGTTTTGGCCGCAACTTTGGCGCGGCGCTTTCGGCGCTGCTGCGGAGCATCGTCGAAGTAAAACTCACCAGCGTCGACCAATTGACCTACAGCGAGTTCGTCTTCAGCCTGGAGAACCCCAGTTGCTTCAATCTGCTCAAGGCCGATCCGCTGGAGGGCAACCTCATTCTCGACATCAACCCCTCCATCCTCTACCCGATCATCGATCGCCTCCTGGGCGGCGGCCGGGAATTGGGCGCTTTGGCCCGCCGCCCGCTCACTGAAATCGAGTTGCGGCTGGTTTCGCGGATCACCGGCCTGTTTCTCGATGAGTTGCGGCATGCCTGGGAAAACGTCCTGGACCTGAAGCTGGCGGTCCTGCAGGTGGAGAGCAATCCACAACTCGTGCAGATCGTGCCGCCGAATGAGGTGGTGGTGGTGATTAGCTTCGAGCTGACGATCGGCGAGCTCCGCGGCATGATGAACCTCTGCATACCTTATAACTCCATCGAACGGATCGGCGGCAAGCTCTCGGCCAACAACTGGGTGACCTATGGCCGCAAGAATGCCTCCAAGGAGACGATCCAGCAGATCAGCGAGCAGATTTGCAGTTCGCCCGTCGCCCTGCAGGTGCGGCTGGCTCAGACCAAGATCGGCACGGGCGAGTTGATGAGTCTGCGGGTGGGCGACATCATCACGACGCAGAAAGACGTCCATCAGCCGGTGATTGTGTCGGTGGAGGGAGTGCCCAAGTTCCGCGCCAAGTTGGGGGCCTTCAAGGGTCACAAGGCGATCATGATCCAAAGCTCGATCGAGCATCCCATGGACGCCGTGGGGGAGTGACGGCTTGTCCGGTAGGCACGATCGGAATGCCTTAGAATGTGGGCTTCCGGGAGTTCCACTCCGTGCCGATCGAAGCCAAGCGGCTGTTTCCCCGATGTTCTGTAAACGCCTGAGTTAGCCGCGAGCGCTGGCATCCGACCTCTGAATTTCCGCTTCCGCGAGGGGCACAACGGAACGTCGTAATCGCATCCGCATCACCGGTTTGAGTCATAAGTTGGAATCGGGTCAAACTGGGCCAAGAGTGGGCCAAAATGAGCAATCCATAATTAGGGGGGTGCGTGGCCGTAAGGTTGATTTGTCTTGTTTTCTGCGGAATCTCTCGGTGGCGGTATGTCTCGCTCAAGATGCTGCCACAGGCACGAAAAACGACTCGAATACGTAAAAAGATCTCTGTTTTGGTCCATTCCTCCCTTTGAACGCCGTAGATTTTCTATCTAGGGGGGCGACTTTGCAGGCCCTGTGAGGTTCTCAATGTCCAAAACGCGCATCACTTTTCCGTGAACCAGCTTGCTAAATCGGTTATAAAGAAGGTTCAGTCGAGACTTCGTGGTATCGGGGAATAGTCTGGCCCGGCATCCCCGAATAACCCTTGAGCCGGAGTTCCGCCACCGTGCCAACCGATGCGGAGCGGTCCAGGAGATATTACCGTGGCGCTTACCCTTGCGGAGTTCAACGGCATGGTGGCCGACCATGGTCCCGCAATGTACCGCTTGGCTTACCGCCTTGTGGGGGATCGCCACGAGGCCGAAGACATCGTGCAGGATGCCTTTCGTTCGGCCTGGAAGAGCCGCAATCTCTTCCAGGCGGATGGAGGCGTTCGGGCGTGGTTGGCGGCGATCCTCCGCCGCCGCGTGGCCGACCATTGGCGGCGGCCCCGCCCGCCTACGCTCGTGGCCGACAATCAACGATTAGAAACCGAGGATCCACCCAGCGATCCCTGCCGCGACGAACTTAGCGACGAGATGCAACATGCCCTGGAGCGACTCCCGCAGGAACTTAAGGAGACGTTGATCCTGGTCGTGGTTGCCGAGTTGACGCACCAAGAGGCGTCCGAAATGCTCGGCGTGCCCCTGGGCACCGTGTTATCGCGGGTCAGCCGGCGCGAAACCGATTGCGAGAGTACTTGACCGAGGTCCCGAACACCAAGCTGCCTGATAACAATTCCCCAGCGCCAACGCGAAATAACATCAATACGCCAAAATAGGACGTCCATGCCTTCTTCCGATTCCCAACTCGATGCCCGACTGCGGGACGTCCCTATGCCGGACGGTCTGCTGGGACGGCTTCGCGCCATCCCCATGGATGGGAAGGGAATGGATCGGAAACCGGTCGTCACCTCCAAGCCCACTCCCATCCGGCCAAGTATGGCAGCCACGCGAGGGGAGGATGGAAATGGAAACAGTCCAGTCCTCACTCCCAAAGCGGCAGGGGAACGTATCGACAAGACCCTCTGCGACGTTCCGATTCCGGCCGGCCTTTTGGAGCGGCTATATGCCATTCCCTTGGCCGAGGATGATGGGCTGGACGAGGCCTTGCGAAACGTGCCGCTTCCGGATGATCTGGTCGCCTCCTGCCGCCGGCCGGGTACCCGCGTGCGGGTGCGGCGAAATCTCACCCGCCGTCAGGGGCGGGAAAATGGGGACCGCGCTTTGCAGATGAGCCGCATGGCCATTGCCGCGTCGTTGATCCTGGCGATAACCCTTAGCCTCGGCAGCGCGATGTTGTTGTCGTTGGCGTTGAATCGGTCGGGCGATGGGGAGTTGGCGCAAGCGAAGAAACCGGAATCGCCCGCCGCGGCTGTGAAAACCCTGGAACTGTCTTGGGACGCACTGGCCGATGATTCCTCCGGCGACCGCGCGCCCCGTGCTGAGAAACGGGAAATTGAGTTGGCCGAGGTCGGCCCTGAGGCACCGCACGACTGGGTGGCATCGGCGCTGCCGCGAAGCGACAACCTTTTGTCGCTCCCTGTCGATGTTGAAGGCTCTCCGCCCAATAACTGGGATGACATGACGGAGTCGCTCGTGCGTCCCACCGCTCCGGTGCCGCAGGGACTCGATTGGCCGCTGGCGCCGTCGGCGAACCGCAAGTTCCTCATAACGACGGGCTTCCATCCCTTTGTTTCGCCCGCCGCGGACCCGCGTCTGCAGAGCTGCGCGGTGCCCTTGGCCATGGAGCCAGCCAGCTATGAGCTCGCCCGCAGGTATCTGGAGCGAAACGAATGGCCGCCCATCGATCGCGATGCGGGCATCCGCACGGAGGACTTTCTGGCGGCGGTCGATTACGGATTTCCCAAGCCGCAGCAAGAGGGTCTCGGGCTTAGCGTGGCCGGCGGACCGTCGCCAATCAGTGGCGACGGATATAGCCTCCTGCAGATCGGGGTGCAGGCCCGGCATATTGACGATAGTTCGCACGCGCCAGTGCACCTCGTGCTGCTGGTCGACACATCGACGAGCATGCGCTGGGGTAGCCGCTTGGAAATCATCCGCCGCGCCCTGGGCGACATTTCCGAAATGGTAGGCCCGGACGACCGGCTTTCGCTGGTGACCTTCAACCAGGCCTCGCACGTGCTGGTGGAATACCTTGGTCGCTATGACCTGCCGACGTTTGCCGCGGCCGCCGAATCCCTTTCCGCTCAAGGCGCCACGAACATCGTCGGCGGTCTCCGCGAGGCCTACGGCGTGGCTCGTCAATCGCACGGTCCGGGTCGGCCTGCCGTGCGGATCGTACTTCTGACCGACGGCTTGTTGGACCTCGAGTCAATGGTCGCCGAAAAGGTCCGCGGGCAAGTAGCCCAGGCAGCCGGAGAGAACATCCCCTTGGACGTGGTTGAGTTGGGGCAACTGAATAAGACCGATCCCCAGGTCACTATGCTGGCGGATGCTGGCCGTGGAAAAGTTCATCGGGCCACTAGTGCCGAGCAGGTCCGTTGGGCCCTTCGCGAAATCGTCACTGGTCGTTCGCAAGTGGTGGCCCGCTCGGTCAAATTGGAGGTTGCTTTCAATCCCAAGTCGGTGGTGGCCTATCGTCTGCTGGGCCACGAGTCGCGCGACTGGCTCGGTTTGCTGCCCGGGCCCGTGACGGCCGATTTTTGCGACGGCCAGACAGCCACTGCCCTGTTTGAGGTCCAGTTGGCGCCCAACGGCCCGAGCGAAATCGCCGCCGTCGATTTGACGTGGTACGAGCCCCAGGGAAGAAGTTTGGCGGGCAAGACCCAGCAGGCGGCGCACGAGAAGGTTCATCGCAGCCAATTTGCCGCTTCGTTGGCCGGTTCCGCGGAGTCGCTGCAAGAGGCGGCCGTCGTGGCCTACACGGCCGAGGTCCTGCGCCACTCGCCGTTCATTTTCCAGGGCCAGCACGAAGTGATCGCGTCCGCCTTGTTCCGGGGATTAGAGCTGGCCAACCAGGTCGACCGCCAGTTGCGGCAACGGCCCGCCTTCGCAGAGTTTGTGACGTTCATCCGCCAGGAAATGAAGGCCCACCCGGCCGCCCGGCGGGCGATGCCGCAGAGGTAGCTCTGGGTCGCAGTGGTTGCCAGCCGGCGTGGCGCCTCCCTCCGTAGAAACGGAATCTACCCTGTTCGCTCAAAATGGAATGAATTCCGTTCTACGGTGGGAGTCGCCGCACTAGTAAGGCGACACCACGACTTCGCGGCGAGCTATAATAGAGGAACACTCGCATATTTCTGTTATGGATCTTTATTCCGTGCGGCAATCGGTTCTTTCCGCCCTTCTGTTGTTGATTCTGCTTGGAGCGTCCGCGGAATCGGCCCGGGCTGCCGACGCGCAAAAAGACACCCTGGACTCTCTGCGGGCCCATGGCCGCTACCAAGAGGCGATCGACTATCTCCAGCATGCGCAGGCCGATCCGGCGATACCACCAACGTTCGCGGAGACGATTCCCTACGAACTAGCGGTCACGCAGATTGATGCCGCGGCGCGGCTGAATGAGTCAGCGCGCGACAAGCCGTTGCAAGCGGCGCAGGAAACGCTGGCCAAGTTCCTGGCTGAACGGTCTCACCATCCTTTGGCCGATGCGGCCGCCCAGCAACTGGGCAACGTGCTTTTGGATCGCGGGCGATTGCAGCGAATCCTGGCCGAGCAGTATCGAGGCCCGGCACGCCAGGCACGCGTGGCAGCGGCCCAGGATCTGCTGCGCCAGGCCGAAGTGTGTTGGTCCGGCGTTGAGAAGCGGGCGGATGAGCAAAGCAAGCAGATCGGTTTCGTGCGCGACGAGAGCAAACGCGTCGAGGTCCGCGGCCCGATCCGCCTGCGGTATTTGCAGGCACGGCTGGCCCTGGCTTGGGTTCAGTATGAAATGGGGCAGACGTTTCCCCTGGGCAGCGAGCGGCGGACGGCCGCCCTGCGGGATGCCAGCAAGCGCTTCGACGACCTCCATAGTCAGCAGTCCAACTTGGCCGGCTACTACGCCCAACTGGGTAGCGGACTCTGCTGGAAAGACCTTGGCGAGGAAGGGAAGGCCTTTGGCATTTTCGAAGGGTTGGCGGCACTTCCGGACGACCCAGCCGATTTTCGCAGCTTGAGGTGCAAGGCCGCCATGCAGGCCCTGGAAACGGCATTGCGTCCGGAAGTGAAAAAATTCAAAGAGGGCCTCGACATCGCCCACAACTGGATCGACGGAGATCATCCGCCGTCGAGTTCGCCGGAAACCGACCTGGCGATTCGATTTCTCGGTGGTGAAGCGGCGATGGAATATCTGAAGGGGTTGCCGGCCGCTTCTGCCGACCAAAGCGAATTGCGGAAGCGGCAGATCGACTGGGCGCGGCAGCAGTTCACGGTCGTGGCCGCCGCAGCCGGACCCTACCAGGCAAGGGCCAAGATCCGGCTCCTCGATCCAGTCTTTGGCGGTGACAAGACCAGCAAGCCCGGCACCTTCGCCGATGCCTTGAACCATGCGGCGGCAGCCATGGAACGGCTGCGACTCGCCCGGCAGGGGGCCGCACGCGCGGACGCAGGCGACGACGCTGATTTCGATCGTCAGCGGCGGCAGCAGATCGTTGCCGCGCAGAGCGAGGCCCTGAAGTGTTGCAAGCTCGCGATGGATTTGCGGTCCGTCTCGCAACCGTCGGCCGAGGAGTACGACACGGTGCGGTATTACCTGGCTTACTTGCACTATGCCGCGGACGAGTTAGATGAGGCGGCTGCGCTTGGCGAGAGCGTGGCCCAGAACTCCAGTAATTCGGGCCCAGCCCGGTTGGCGGCCACGGTTGGCCTGGCGGCTCGCGAGACATTGCTGCGTCGCGCCGGCGAGGCATCGCGATCCACGGCCGCCGAGCGATTACGGACGCTCGCCGAAAAGATCGTCCAACGTTGGGGTGACCGAGCGGAGGCCGACGACGCTCGCGCCAGCCTGCTCGATTTGGCTTTGGACGGAGGTCGACTTGACAGGGCCGAGCAGTTACTGGATGAGATTTCCTCCACTTCGCCGCGGCGAGGAGAAATAGAACTGAAGGTCGGCCAGGCCCTTTGGCGACAGGCGAAGGGGCTTCTGCAGGCATCGACCTGGGAGCATAATTACGCGGCCGAAGCGGAAAAGAAAATCGCCCGTGCGACTAGTTTGCTAACCGACGGCATCGGACGGTGCAAAGCGACAGACGGGGGAAATGCGGTCGATAAGTACCGAGCATCGCTTACCGGCTCCGCCGCAGGCAGTGTTCCGCGAACGCTAGCCGCGGGCATGCTCGCATTGGCGGAAATCGATATGACCGAAGGCCGGCCTGCCGAGTCGATTGCTTTACTGGAAGATCCGGTGAGCAGCGCCACACTGAGCGCCGCTACACTGGATTCCTCTACGCTGGCAATTCTGGCCTATCTCGCCACCGGCCATTTGGACAAGGCCAGGACCGCTCTGCGGATTCTCCAGACCTCGTTGCCAACCGCCTCCCACGCCGATGCCGGGCGGGTGACATTGCAAGCCTGCCTTCGCGTCAATCGACTCCTGAAGCATTATCTGGCGGGCTATCGCCAGCGGCGACTTGACGACTTGGTCGCGCAGCTCAAGCAGCAGGTCGAGACGTTCTTGAAGGACCTTGCCAAGGGACCGGGGGCCGGCAGCTTTTTCGTCGAGGCATGGCGGGCGGAAGCCTACGCAGGTCTGGCCCAAGGGCTGGACGTGAACGGTCCGGCTGTGCTGTTGGTTGCCGAAGGAGCCTATCGACAAGCGGTTGCGGCTTTCCAGGAGGTGTTGGAAGGCATAGAAAAGCATGCCGATTTCTCGCCGGCGCCCGACGCAACGATCGCGCTGCGGATCGAGCTGGCTCGTTGCCTTCGCCGGCTCTCGGACAACACCCATGCCCTTAGCCAGATTCTCGAAGTCTTGAAGGTCCACCCTCTGATGGTTGACGCGCAAGTGGAGGCCGCGTATATCTACCAGTCCTGGGGCGAAGATAAGCCAGAATACCTGGAAATGGCCATTGAGGGGGACAAGCGATGCCCGGAAGTTTGGGGTTGGGGAGAATTGGGACGGCGGGTGCAAGGCGAGGGCCGTTTCCGCGGCGTCTACCATGAATCGCGCTATAACCAGGCGCTATGCCGCCTCCGCGAGGCCCAAAGGGCCGGCGAACGGCGGCAGCGGACCGAACTGGCGGAAGCGGCTGAAAACGATATCCTCGCCACGCAACGAGCCTGTCCCGACATGGGCGGCGCCGTCTGGTATGATAGATACAATGAGTTGCTCAAGCGGATCCAACGGTTGGCCGACCGGCCAGCGAGGGGATTGCCGAAGAAAGTGGATGACGTGAAACAGTGATAGGTTCAGTTTGAGGAGGACTAATCGATGAAGCGTGCGATATTACTTTCGGCTGCACTGTGTGTGCTCGGAGTCGGCACTGCCTGGCCGTTGGACCAAATCTACACCAGCACTGCGCCAAGACCCTATTACGGCAAGATCACGAATATGACGGCAACGGTGATCAGCTTTGAACCGCAGGGAGGAAAAGGGCCTACGGAAGTCCAGGCCAACGAGGTTAGCCGGATTATCTTCGACGACTCGCCGCAGGCATTGCTCAACGCTCAGGATGCCATTCTCAAGGGCAATTATGAAAAGGCCGTTGAGGACTTGGACAAGGAGACCGTAGAGGACAAGCCGGCGAACATGGGTCAGGAGATGGTTTTTTGCCGCGCCTACTGCACGGCAGAGTTGGCTCTCTCCGGTGCGGCAGACATGGCCAACGCCGGAAAATTGATGTTCACCTTCCTCAAGAATGCCCCCAACAACTTCCATTACTACAAGGCATGCGAATTGATGGGCGATATCTGCGTTGCCGCCGGCAAGATCGCCGATGCCCAGAAGTATTACGCCAAATTGGCCGACGCCCCCTGGCCCGACTATAAGATTCGGGCCCAGGTTGCCTTGGGACGAGCCTATCTGGCGCAAGACAACGCGGCTGCGGCCAGCAAGGCCTTCGACGAAGCCGTGAACAACTCCGCCCCCGGCGATCTGGCGGAACTCCAGCGAACCGCCGCGCGGGTCGGTAAGGCCCGTTGCATGATCCTCAACGGCAGGACCGACGAAGCCCTGCGCAACCTCGGCCAGATTATCGACGAGATGGAAGACAAGAGCCCTGAGATCAACGCTATGGCCTATATCGCCCAAGGCATGGCTTTCCGCAAGTCCGGCAATACTCGCGCGGCAATTCGGGCCTTCCTGCATGTCCATTTGCAATACTCCACGCTGCCCGAGTTCGATGCCGAGGCCGTCGCCAATCTGGTAACGCTGTTCACCGCCGATCATAAAATGGGTCATGTCAAGGAAATGCGGGAGATACTCGCTAATCAGTATCCCAACAGCCGATGGGCCAAAGGGGTGAAATAACCATGGGAGAGAGCCTATTGGCCTGGGTGGCCCATGCGCTCGGCATGCCCTTCACGGTCATTTTTCTCTTTCTCAGCGCGGCCCTGACGGCCTCGATAATCGTGAACATCCTGGCCGTCCGCCGTGACAGCGTCGTGCCGGGGGCCTTGATTCAGGGGCTGGAAACGCGCCTTGGTGAAAGCCGTTTCCAGGAGGCTTCTGATTTGGTGCGAGCCGACCACTCGGTTCTCGCTCGCGTGCTCGCCGCCGGTCTGCCACAGTTGGCCGCCGGCGACGAAAAGGTGGCGGCTGCCATGGAGGAGTTCGGCTCGCTCGAGGGCATCAAGATGCACGTCCGGCTGGGACACGTCTGGCTGATTGCCCAACTAGCGCCCTTGGCGGGGTTGCTGGGTACAGTGAGCGGCCTGATTACTGCCTTTGAGACTATGTCCGCTGGCGGCTCGATACCCAGTTCTAGTGACTTGGCCGGCGGCATCGGCATGGCGCTAGTGGCCACGGCGGTAGGGCTGTGGATTGCCCTGGTGGCAGTCGCTTTCCATCACTTCGTGCTGGGCCGCGTAAATCGTCTCCTTGCCGAGGCGGGCATCCTTGCCGAGCGTTTTGCGGAGCGTTTTGCGGCGGCGCGCCGAGGCGATTAGCGAGCAAGGAAAGCCAGAACAAGAGGAAAAGGTAACCACTTGCAGTTTGCCTCCCCACCCTCCGGCAATCGCACCCTGGGCGTTCTGCCATTGCTGGGCATCTCGCTGCTGCCGACCGTGCTTTTGCTGGCCGTGATATGCGTCTCGCTGGGCGGTGAATCGCAGTTGATTCGCCTGCCCCGAGGCACACTGGCCCGTCCTCCGCAAACGCGGGATACCCCCACGATTTCCCTGCAATTGTCGCGGGAGGGCATTGTGACCGTGGCCGGTCAAGCGACTGCTCCGGAGGCCCTGCCTGCGGCATGGCAGCGAGAGCAAGCCGCTTTGCGCTTACTAGGCTGCGAGCCTGCGCAGGCCACGGTTGTCATCCGTGCCGATGCCGAAGCATCCACCGGGCAGGTCCAGCGGCTGATGGAAACAGCACAGGCAGCAGGGTTCGCGCGGTGTGTGCTGCGTCCGGCGATCGTAGTCCCGGCCTCAGCCGGAATCCTTGAGAAATTCCGACTGAAGCCGGGACTACAAGCGCAAGCCGTGGAGAGCCTCTCTCCGCTACCGGAGAACGGGCCATGAAGTTCATTGCGAACCCGAAGCACTGGTGGACGCGGGCTGCGGCACGTCGCGGGTATTCGCTTGAGAGCTGCTGGTTGCCGTTTTTGGGGCTGGGCGGCTTGCTGCTTGCCCTGACGCTTCCCGCATGGCGCATGGGCCCCAAGGAGGAAGCAATGCACGGCGAGGCACCTGCGGCAGTGAGCGCGGACAAGGACGCCGACTTCCACCAATTGCCGGCGGTTCGGATTCGGCTCCGCGCCGACGCGGCGGGCAAACTGGCCTCCATCGCCTTCAACGACCGCGCGGTCGATGGCGTTGGCGAACTGCGCGAGCAGATTCGGGCGTTCCGAGGTCCAATCGCGGCTAACGCCACTGTCGAAGCGGAACTGGATTGCGACGGCCGATTGCGGTATCAATATACTCAGCAGATCATTGCCGCCATTTCCGCCTGTCCGGCGGCGGACGGACGCACGATGGTTCCCTTGGTGGATCGGATCAAGCTTTCTCCGCGACGGGAGTGAATGTTCTATGGTTGGTAAGAGCGGGGCCGGTGGTATGTGCCGGAGTGTCGGACGTTGGGCGAGATGCCTGGCGGCCCTTGGCCTGGAGTCCAGTCCCCACGCCCTACGGTGCATGGCGCCCTTCGTCCTCGTTCTGTTCATCGTTCCGCTTGCCGCTTCGGCTGCCGACCTTGCCAAGGCCCATTCGCTGCTCATGCACGGCCGCTACGAGGAGGCGGCAGAGATCTACAAGCCGGAATCCGCGGCCAACGACCAGGCTGCCCTGGGCCTGGCGGCCTGCCTGGAGGCGCGAGGCAAGACCGCGGCGGCCATCGAGTGCCTTAAGCCGCTGGCCGAAAAGCAGGCGGAAATCCAGGCCCAATTGGCCCGGCTGGCCTTTGAGCGGGGCGATTCTCCCGAGGCCCGCCGCCGCGCCGCCGCAGCCCTGAAACTGGCCCCCGCGCATCCGTCTGGCGCACTACGTCATGGCGGAATTGGCGCGGACTGCCGGCCGAATCGACGACGCCCAGCGCGAGTACCATCGCCTGATCGACTTCTACAACAACCACGACGTGAAGAAGCCGGAGTGGCTGCGGTGGATCGGCCTGGCGGCTGCGCAATACGCCCGCTGGAACCGTCTCAGCGACCAGTTCGATTTCCTCGTGAACGACCTCTTTCCTGGGGCCCTGAAGCTCGATGCCGACTACTGGCCCGCCCACTACGAGGCGGGACTGTTGTTGATGGAGAAGTACAACCGGGCCGACGCCGCCAAGGAGTTCCAGGCCGCCCTGGAAATCAATCCCCGCGCCGCCGAGGTGCATGCGGCTGTGGCCGAGTTGGCGATGGAGGACTTCCAGATCGAGCAAGTCGAAGCATCGCTTCGTCGGGCCCTGGAAATCAATCCCAACCAGGCCGATGCATGGCGGCTTACGGCGGACGTCGCCTGGCTCAACGATCAGACCGGCGAAGCCCTGCGGTTGCTCGCGCGAAAAACTCCTGCCGCTGAACCCGCTGGAGGAAACGACGCTGGGAAGGATCGCCGCCTGTTATTGGCTGATGGAAGGAACCGGCGGGAAGAGATCGCGTAAACCCATCATGAACGATCCCTCTCGGGCCGCTGAGGCAAACGGATCCGCTCCTATGGTTCCGTCCCGTCTGCGTCTCGACACCCTGGTCGCCGAGGTGGTCGCCCGCAACCCTCACGCGGGCGTTTTCTACGCGGAATTGGCCGGAATGCTTGAGATCCGCAACAAGCTGGCCGCCGCGGAGCACTATTTCCGCGAATCGATTCGCCTCTTGCCGCGGCAGCCCGAGCCGCATGCCGAACTGGGCTTGCTCCTCATGCGCATGGGACGCGAGAGCGAGGCCCGCGAGGTTCTAAAGGATGCCTTCGACGCCGATCCGTTCCACGTCCGCGTTAAGAATTCGTTGGACTTGCTCGACGTGCTCGACGCCATGCAGACCCGTACCACGCCGCACTTCGTGATCCGTTACGACAAGGCCGACGCCCACCTGATTCCCTACGTTGTCCCGCACCTGGAGGCCGTCTACGCCGACCTCAAACGAGCGGTTCGGCTATGAGCCGCCGGGGCCCACGCTCGTGGAGATCTTCAACGAGGCGCAGGGGCAATCGGGCCACACCTGGTTTAGTGCGCGGATGACCGGCCTGCCCTTCCTGGAAACCGTAGCGGCCAGTTCGGGGCGGATCGTGGGCATGGTCTCGCCCGCTGAAACCGCCACGCATGGCACGTTCGCCTGGGCCCGCACCTTGCGGCACGAGATGGTCCATGTCTTCAATCTCCAGCAGACGGATTACAACATACCGCACTGGTTCACCGAGGGTCTGGCGGTCTACAACGAAAAGATCTCGCGGCCGTATCGCTGGACGTTGCTTCTGCGGAAGCGGGCGGCGGCCGGGACGCTGATGAACCTGAATACCTTGAACGCCGGCTTCACGCGGGCTATGAGCGGCGACGATTGCCAGTTGGCCTATTGCCAGAGCGAGCTTTACGTGGAATATATGATTGCCAGGGGCGGCGACGACGCGCCCCGCAGGATGGTGGCCGCCTACGTCGAAGACCCGGCGACGGATGCAGCCGTCCGCAAGGTGTTCGCTGTCTCGCAAGCGGAATTCGAGCGTGGCTACACGGCCTTTCTCCGCAAGCAGGTCGATGCCACCCCCGTGCTGGTGTCGGCAGAGAGCGAAGCTCTTGGTGAACTGGAAAAGGCCCATCGCCTTAAGCCGGAAGATCCGCAAGTCTCGGCCCGGTTGGCCTTGGCCTGCTTAGAGCGCGGCGCGAAGGCGGAGGCCGCCGAAATGGCTGCCGCGAGCCTCAAGGTCGAACTCCATCAACCCCTGGCGACGTACGTAATGGTTCGCCTGAAAAAGCCGGGCACATCCAAAGAAGCGATGGCGCAACTGGAAGCGGGTCTCGATCGCCAGTCTCCGCAGCCGCTGCTGCTGAATCTCTTGGCCAGCATGAAGCGGAAAGCTGAGAAATACGACGAAGCCGCCGGTCTGTGTGCCCTCGGCGAGAAGCTCGATCCAGCGAACCCGCAATGGGCGGCCGCACGGGCGAAGGTCTATCTGGCGTCTGGACAGAAGCAGAAACTGGCCGCCGCACTGGTCCGCTTTGCCCAGCTCGAGCCGAACGACCTGCCGTCACGCAAGAAACTGGCGGAGTTGGCCTTGGAGCGGCATGACGCCGCAGCGGCCCGGCGCTGGGCCACGGAGGCCCTGGAGATCCAGGCCGAGGACGCCGAGGCCCATCGCCTGCTGGCAACGGCCCTGGTGGAACTCAACGAGTTGGATCGGGCGATCGAAGAATTTGAGGCGGCGGTCGAAATCGACCCGTCCCACCTCCAGCAGCGCTTGGCTCTGGCCGACGCCCTGGTCCAGGCCGGGCAAAGGGATAAGGCCAGAAAAGTCCTTCGGGAATTGTTGCGTCGCGATCCGCATTTTCCCGGGGCCGATGCCCTGCTGGAAAGCCTGGATAAGAAGCCGTAGAATGGAGGGAGCATCAGGTGGCGCAGATTTTCGATTTCAGACATTTCCGATTTGAGATTTCAGATTCAAGGTTGAAGCATTGAGCAACATGACCGACGCCTCCCCCTCCGCGCAGCAAGTCTCCTTGGCCGACTTTCAGCTTCTCATCCGCCGCATGTACCATGAGAAAGATGTTGCGCGGGGTATCGAGGGCACCTTCATGTGGCTCATGGAGGAGGTCGGCGAGTTGGCCACCGCTTTGCGCAGCGGCTCACACGAGGAACGGGCCGGCGAGTTCGCCGACGTCCTAGCCTGGATGACGACGATCGCCAACGTTGCAGGCGTCGACCTGACCGAGGCCGTTTTGCGGAAATATGGCGGCGGATGTCCTGGCTGCGGCCGATTGGTTTGCATTTGCCCGGACGCGGAGAAGCCATGAGAGCGACAACTATTGCGGCTGGCAATGATACTGGTACTAACCCGAAGCGCAAGCGAGGGAACGGTGCGCGGCCCTCGCTTGCGCTTCGGGTTAGTAACCGCGCCAGGGCGATGTCGCTCGTCGCGCTGGGAGTCATTCCCTTTCTCACCGCCGTTGCCCGGGCCCAGCAACCCAAGCCGCCGGAATTTGTTGCTGTAAACGTGGGATTCGCCGATCGCTACAAGGTCGGCGTCTGGACGCCGCTCGAAATCACCATCCACGGCGGGAGCGAACACGCGATTGGCCGCGTCCGCGCCACGGTCGCCGATAGCGACAACCTGAACTGCTCCTATGAAGCCCTGGAGCCGTGCGAGATCTTGCCCGGAGAAGACGCCACGGTCCTGCTGTACGTCCGCTTCGGTCACGATGCCGGCGAGATTGACCTGACGTTGTTCGACAGCCGCGGCAAGCTCGCCGAAAAATCAATCGACTCCGTCTCTCACTCCAGCCCCAACGCCAGGCTCCAATTCGACGATGCGATTCGCACCGATAAACGGCTTATTGTCTGCGTGGGCAGGGGTGCCATCGGGCTGGAAAAACGCGCGGCGGAGGAGAAAGGTACCGAGGCGGGTAGCACGGGTTCGCAGGCAGGCAATGTCGTGGCCATGCTCGATAGCCTTGCCCGGTTGCCCACGCGCTGGCAGGGCTATGAAGGTGTTAATGAGGTCGTCATTTCGACTAGCCGGCCGGAAGTTTTCCAGACGATCTCGCCGCAGAACGTCCGCATCGAGGCCCTCGATCAATGGGTCCGCGCGGGCGGCACGCTCGTGCTTTGCGCCGGCTCGCATGCCGAAGAGGCCCTGCACGCCGGCTCGCCGCTGGCAAGGTTTGTTCCCGGCCGCTTCGAAAAAAGCGTGATCCTGCACGATCCCAAGGTCTGGGAATCGTACGTCAATGCACCGAGCCCTATTGCTGCGCCCAAGTCGGTTGAGAGGTTGCAGTTGCCCACCCCCAAACTGGTTGACGTGCAGGGCAAGATCGAGGCCCGCGACAACGACGTGCCGCTAGTGATTCGCCAGGCCCACGGGCTCGGACTGCTGGTCTTCGTGGCCACGGACCTCGATCGCGGACCGATCCGCGACTGGGCCGATCGCCCATTACTCGTCTCCGCCCTGTTGGGCCTGCCCGTCGCCCAGCAGGCCGAGGACTCCGACAACATGGGGCCGAATTATGGGTTCACGGACCTGGCCGGCCAATTGCGGATGCCCTCGATGTGCCGCGCGATGTCCATCTCGTGCCGTTTTTTGTGGTGGCTCTGCTGGTGATCGTGTATATCCTCTGGATCGGCCCGGGCGACTACTTCCTCCTCCGCCGATTGGGCCGCGGCATGCACTGGACGTGGATTACCTTTCCTCTCGTCGTGGTCATGGTTTCCGTGGGGGCCTACCTGGCTGCGAACTGGCTGAAGGGCAACCAGATCCGCGTCTGTCAGGTCGATCTGGTGGATATCGACGCCGGAGGCACGGCCCGTGGCGCGAGTTGGTTCAGCATTTTCAGCCCCCGCGGCGAATCGTTCGACTTGACCCTGCGGCCGCGACTGCCTGGTGGCCTGCCACCGGAAGACTCGGATGCGTCGCTGGGATGGTTTGGCAAGGGCGATGATTCTCTGCGCATGTACGGCGGCAGGGGGCAGAACGCTGCGCCGATGTGGGGGCAGTCGTATGCGATCCCCCCGTCGCTGGATGCGGTCCTCGGCGCCCCGATCCAGGTCTGGGCCTCCAAGAGTTTTGTGCAACGCTGGTTGGGGCGTGCCGCCGATGTCGGGGTGGATGCCTCGCTTCAGGATGATGGCCGGCAGCTTTCCGGCACCGTCACCAACCGACTCAAGGGAAGCGGTTCGCCGGACAACGGCGCCGTTGCCCTTTCGCGTTGTTACTTGGTTTACGGCGACTGGGTCTATACGATCGATACGCTGAACCCCGGCGAGTCGGTGACGATCGGCCCGGAGACGAGACGGGTCAGCCTGAGCACATTTTTCAGCGAAGAGTCGAGCGGCGGCCCGGCCCTGCCCGGCGTAAATCAAACCGCCTACGACCGCGCCAGCCGCGAAATGGACTACGTGCTCCAGGCCATGTTGTTCTACAACGCCGCCAACGGACGGAAACGAACCCACCTGAGCAATGCCAGCCAGGGATTCACCGATCTGAGCGGGCTGCTGAAGGCCGGTCGCGCGGTCTTGGTTGCCATGCCGCCGCAAGACGGCTCCTGTCGCGGCGGAGACCTGCTTCGCGGCCTCGCCGACAACGCGAAACCTCTGGGAAACGCCCTGGACAAGCACACGACAATCTACCGCTTCGTGCTGCCCGTCGCGAACGTGGGCGACGCCAGTAACTGAGAACCCCCGGCACCGATTCCATGATCAAGACGCAAGACCTGACTAAGATCTACGGCGACGTGCACGCCCTGGAGAACCTGACCCTGGAACTCGACGTGGGCGACCTGTTTGGCTACATCGGCCCCAATGGCTCAGGGAAGACCACGACAATGCGGATCCTGGCCACGCTCTTGCAGCCGACCTGGGGAGAAGCCAGCGTTTGCGGCTACTCGATCTACACGCATCCCAAGGAGATCCGGCGGATCATCGGCTACATGCCCGACTTCTTTGGCGTCTACGACGACATGAAGGTGATCGAGTACCTGGAGTTCTTCGCCGCGGCCTACCGCATCAAGGGGCCGGCGCGGAAGAAGATCTGCCACGAAGTGCTCGACCTGGTGGACCTGGGTTACAAGCGCGATGCCTTCGTCACCAGTCTTTCCCGCGGCATGACGCAGCGGCTGGGGCTTGCCCGCGTGCTTCTGCACGATCCCCAGGTCCTGATCCTGGACGAGCCGGCCAGCGGGCTCGACCCCCGCGCGGATCGAGATCCGCAGCCTCTTGAAGGAGTTGCGGAAGATGGGCAAGACGATCATGGTCTCCAGCCATATCCTGCCCGAGTTGTCGGATGTTTGCAACAAGGTGGGCATGATCGAGAAGGGCGTGTTGCTGGTCAGCGGCAACGTGCCGGACGTTATGAAGCTGGTGCGGCCGCGGACTGTGCTGCAGATTGGCGTGCAGGGCGACCTGGAGGCGGCCGGCAAGGTGTTGGAGCAGAGCAAGCTCTTGGAGAAGATCGAGGTTCGCGCCGGCCATCTGCTGGTGACGCTTTGCGAAGGTGTGGACGACTACAGCGACCTGCCCACGCTCTTGATCCAGGGCGGGCACAAGCTGACGATGTTTAAGGAGGACGAGATCAACCTGGAAACTGCCTTCATGGCGCTGACGAAGGGGATTACGGCGTAAGGGTATTTTCAGCGCGTTCCCGGACGGCGTTTTGAGGACTGGACAAGACCGTAACGGACCATCTAGAATAGGGCCGTATCGGTCTTACCGTTCTTGTGATCCATCCCAGGAGAATCCATCATGTTTCGCCCCCGATCCTTTCCCTTGATCGCATGTTTCCTCTTGGCCGCAGCTGCCTCGGCCGCTGCTCAGGACAAGTCCGCGCAACGCGCCCACGTTGACATCGTGGCCACTGACGTTGCCGCGGCTGGGCCTGATTTCAAAGTCCAGGGCGAATACGTCGGCAAAGTGGGTAGCGGCGACGACGCCGTCACCTACGGCGCCCAGATCATAGCCCTGGGCGACGGCAAGTTCCACGCGGTCGGCTATCCCGGCGGACTGCCCGGCAGCGGCTGGAACGAAAGCAGCCGCGTCGAGAGCGACGGCCAGGCCAAGGACGGCGCGGTCACCTTCACCGCGGACAACGGCGTGATCGGCACAATCCGCCTCGACGCCGGCGACGGGCCGCTGGTCTTGACCGTCAAGGATAGCGACGGCAGCACGCTGGGTAAGCTGAAGAAGGTCCTCCGCACAAGTCCCACCTTGGGCGCCAAGCCGCCGGCCGGCGCGGTCGTGCTTTTCGACGGCACGTCGGCAAAGGCCTTCAGTGAAGGCCGCATCAAGGACGGCCTGCTGCTGGAAGGCGCGACGACGCGGCAGAAGTTCCAGAGTTATAAGATCCACTTGGAGTTCCTGCTGCCCTTCATGCCCAACGCCCGCGGACAGGGCCGCGCTAACAGCGGCTTTTATTCGCAGGGCCGCTACGAGACGCAGATCCTCGATTCGTTCGGCCTCGACGCGAAAGACGACGATTGCGCGGGGATCTACAAGATTAAAGCCCCGCGGATCAACATGTGTTATCCGCCGCTCTCCTGGCAGACGTACGACATCGACTACACGGCGGCCCAGTATGAGAATGGCAAGAAGGTGAAGAACGCCCGCTTGACCGTCCTCTTCAACGGTGTGGAAGTGCAAAAGGACACCGAGGCCACACACGCCACCACGGCATCGCCCTTCCCGGAAGGTCCGGACGCCAGCCCCTTGTATTTCCAGAACCATGGCAACCCTGTCCGTTTCCGCAACATCTGGCTGGTGGAGAAATAGTCGGGTAGGATGGAGGTATGACCGAACCTTCCGGCCAACCTCCATCGGAAGACCAGGTGACGGACGAGTATCAGCTCACGCCGGATGATTCTCCGCCACCAGCGGCGACCTTCCTGCCGCCGCGTGCGGCTGAGCCCGGCGAGCCGCGCGACGCCCAGGGCGATCAGTTCACGCTCGGGGAGTTGCTGGGGGTAGTGGCTGCGGCGGCCGTCGTTTGCAGCGTCATCAGCAGTATCGCCCGCTGGATGTCGCCGGGAAGCACGCCCGCGGAGTTGGCCGGCATTTTTGCCGCGGTCCTTGGGCTCATGGCTCTGGCCGGAATGATCCTCGCGGCTTGGTTTCCTCCATCCCGACGCATCATCATCGTAGGCTGGTGGGTCTTGTTCGGTTTGTACATTGTCACTGCGATCGCCGCCGCACTGATGACCAGGTGAAGAGAGATTTCCGCGAATGACCGCAGCCAATCGTTTATCCACCGGCATCGAAGGACTCGACGACCTCCTGGGCGGCGGACTGCTGCCGGGCAAGTTGACCGTAGTCGTCGGTTCGACGGGCATTGGCAAGACCCAGTTCGGCCTGCAATTCGCACGTGCAGGTTTGAAGGAGGAGGGGCAGCCGGGCATTGTCTTCGACATGACCGCCCGCGGCGACTCGCAGAACCACGCCGACTATGCCCGACGCATGTTCGGCTGGGAACTGGCGGCGGGCGACCCGGAGGCCCATGTTGATGCGGCGAACTTCTTCGCCTCCAGCCGCCGCGTTGAATACCTGCATATTTTCAGCAATGGCGGCCGCCGCGTCACCCGACAAGACATGGATTTTGATGCATGGCACGACTGGCAGGCGGAACTCGCCCGGCGGCTTAATGCCACGATCGCCTTTTTCTACGGCAACTTTGTCGGGGGCGTGCGGCGTGCGGTCGTCGACGGTATCGAGCCGGTCGATCGGCCGAGCGATTCCGTGCAGATCGAGCTCTTTGAGTATGTTTACCACCAGATTCTCCGCAAGGACGCCGAGTGGGTGGCCCGCGACCTCTTTCGCGAACATTACCGCGAGAACGCAGCGGCGGTGGCCGCCCACGCCTACGATCCACAGTCGATCGGCTGCATGTTGCTCTATACGTCGCACGAAACAACCCTCGACGGCATGATCGAGCGGTCGCTGGACGAGGGCGATCTGCTGGCCAATGCCAACACCATTATCCACCTCGGCAAAATTCGCGAGGGAATGCACTTTCGCCGCGCGATGTACGTGAGCAAGCATCGCGGCAGCGTCTGTCCCGACGAGATCATACCCTATACTATCGACGACCTGGGCGTCCGCTTGGGATGAATCATGCCCGGCCGCATCATAGCCATCAGCGACATTCACGGCTGCCTGGCCGCCCTGCAAGCAGTGCTGGCCGGCGTTGATCCGCGGCGTGAGGACACCATCGTCGCGCTGGGCGATTACGCCGACCGCGGGCCGGACGTTTGCGGCGTGCTGGAAACGCTTATCGCCCTGGGCAAACAAACCCGCCTGGTGCCGCTATTGGGCAATCACGACGAGACAATGCTCAGCGTGTGCCGCGGGCGCCGGGACCTGCTTGCGGACTGGCTGCTATTCGGCGGCGATGCCACGTTGGCCAGCTACGGATCGCCCGATCCAGGCGATGTCTGGCCGGCGCATCTGGAGTTTCTTGTCCGCTGTCCGTTGGCCTTCGAGACCGCGCGGCATATTTTTGTACATGCCAACTATCGGGCCGACTCGGCGCTCGACCGGTTGCCGCGCGAGATCTTGCTCTGGGAATCGCTCAAGCGGCACGTGCCGGGGCCGCACATTTCCGGCAAGACGGCTATCCTCGGTCATACGGCGCAGAAGAGCGGCGAGATCCTCGATCTGGGCCACCTGAAGTGCATCGATACCTGGTGCTACGGCGACGGTTGGCTGACGGCCATGGACGTGGAGAGCGGCCAATGTTGGCAGGCGGACAAGACGGGCAAGGCACGGCGCCTCTCCAGCTAAACCCCTCTCCAATCCACTTAACCGCTACAACCTCCACGACTTGCCCCGCCTTGCATCGGCAGCCCGCGATTTGGCCCTGCAAGGCCCCGCCGGAGGCTATTAGAATAGAATCAAGGGCGATATTTCCCATTCGAAAATCTTCCGAGGCGAGAATGTACCGTGACAAAAAGGTGGTCGTCGTCATGCCGGCGTACAATGCCGCGCGGACGCTAAAGCGGACCTACGACGAAGTGATGGACCAGGGCGTCGTCGACCTGGTGATCGTCGTCGATGATGCCAGCCGCGACGAAACGACCGCCGTCGCCCGCACGCTTCCCCACACGATCGTTCACGTACACCCGGTGAACGCTGGCTACGGGGCCAACCAGAAGTCCTGCTATCGCCTGGCCCTGGAAGCCGGGGCCGATATCGTGATCATGGTCCACCCCGACTACCAGTACACGCCGCGGCTCATTCCCGCCATGGTGGCCATGCTCGGCTCGGACCTGTATTCCTGCGTGCTGGCCTCGCGGGTCCTGGGCCGGCACGCCATGAAGGGCGGCATGCCTTTCTGGAAGTACTTCTTCAACCGCTGCCTGACGTGGGCGGAGAACTTCATCCTCGGCGTGAAGCTTTCGGAGTACCATACGGGCTATCGGGCCTACTCGCGGCACCTTCTCGAGCGGCTGAACCTGGACGCCTGCTCAGACGACTTTGTCTTTGACAACCAGGTGCTCGCCCAAATCCTCTGGCTGGGCGAAATCATCTCCGAGGTAAGCTGCCCGACGCGCTACGAGAAGGAGTCGTCGTCGATCAACTTTCGGCGGAGTTGCACCTACGGACTGGGCTGCATGAAGACCGCGCTGACCTTCCGCCTGGCCCGCTGGGGATTGTTGAAATCGCCGTTGTTTCCCAAATAGGTCTTGAGTATGAGGGGTATGACGGAACAAGCTTGCGGAGTTCCGGCAAAAATCTGCTCGTGCTTCTGCCTGAACTGCGCAAGCTTGTTCCGTTCTACCGCTTGCGTCTCGGGTCACAGCAGCGGCAGCTTGGGCATTGCCGGCCGGCTGCGGCGGGCGCGGACCAGCTCGCTCACCACGGCCCGGGGGATCGCTTCCAGATATTCCCGCGTGGGCTCGTAGTCCAGCGAGGCAAATACCCGTCCTTCGTCGCCAAAAATGCGCAACTGCGTGTCCAGCGGCACCTCGCCCAAGAGCGGCAGTTTCTTTTCGGCCGCCCGCCGCCGCGCCCCGCCCGAACCGAAAATTTCGTGCCGCGTGTCGCAGTTCGGGCAGACGAAGAAGCTCATGTTTTCCACCATGCCTAGCACGGGGATCTTCACGTTGTGAAACATGGTGATGGCCCGCATGGCGTCCAACAAGGCCACGTCCTGCGGCGTACAGACGACCACGGCGCCGGTGACGTCCATCAACTGCGAGAGCGAAATAGCCACGTCGCCCGTGCCCGGCGGCATGTCGACGACGAGGTAATCGAGGTCGCCCCAAAGCGTGTCCTGCACGAACTGCGTGAGGGCCTTATGCAGCATCGGACCCCGCCACACCACCGCCTGCTCCGGCGGAATCAACAGGCCCATGGAGAGGATCTTCACACCCGCGGCCTCGATAGGTTGGATGCGGTTCTCCCCCACCAACCGGGGCATTTCCGTGATGCCAAACAGATGCGGCACGCTGGGACCGTAGACGTCGGCATCCATTAGGCCAACCTTGGCGCCGGCGCGGGCCAGCCCGCAGGCCAGGTAGGCGGCGATGGTGCTTTTGCCCACGCCGCCCTTGCCCGCCCCCACGACGATAACGCTCTTGGCCGTCAGCCCGAGCTGGCCCGAAGGCTCAGCGGGGCGAGGATGCTCTTCGACCAGAATTTCAATCGTCTGCTCGGGAAAGCGGGTCCTGAGCAGCGATTGCAGCTCATTGCCGACTTCGTTCCAAAGCGGCGCCGCCCAACTAGTCAGCCCGAGGGTCACGGAGAGCTTGCCGTCAACAAGCTTGACGTGGTGAATCTGCTCGAGTTGCACGGCGCTTCGGCCGGTCTCTGGGTCCTGGAAACTGGCGAGGGCGTTGCGGACGGCGGGTTCGGTGACAGGTACGGGCATTGATGGTGGATCGGGGTAGAGAGGGGCAGGGAAACTTCCAGGATTCGTGGGACAGATAAGTCCTATCAGTCCCATTAGGCTCCAAAGTGCAGAAACATTCTACATTCCCGGCGACGCCCAGGGTAGGCTGGACCAAATCCGCTCGACGAGCGTTTGTTGCGGTGGTGGCACATTGGCCAGATGCCGGACGATGAGGGCGGCCAGCGACGCCAGTCGCCGCGGCGAATCGAGGAACTGGACGGCCCCTGCCTTGCGCAGGAGCCACTGGAATCGGGCCATGCTCCGCGGGGTCACGACGGCAATGCGGGCTCGGGAAAAGTCCCGCGAGAACCATGCCATGCGTCGCAGAAGATCGTCGAGGTTCTCGCGCCCGGCCTCGACAATTACGAAGGCAGCTGGCGTTTGCGCCAGGGCTTGCCAGGCGTCCGCGAGGGCGCGGCACTCCCACACGCGGATGCCCGTTTCGGCCAATTCGCTTCGCAGCGCGGCCGACCAAGAACCAGTTGGTTCGCAGATGATGAGGCGGGCTGCGGACGAGGTGGCAGGCGATGAACTCATGATGATAGCAGGATCTCAGATCCGAGATTTCAGACTTCAGACTTCAAGTTGCAATAACTAGTCTTCAATCGTCCCCCTCCTCCGCCAGGCCGAGCTGCACCATGCGACGGTACAGTCTCGGGCGGTTGAGTCCCAAAAGCCGAGCCGCCTTGGTCTTGTTTCCCTTGGTGCGCGTCAAGGCCCGGCGGATCAGTTCCCGCTCGATCCGCGCCACGAATTCGTCGAGCTGGATCGGCTCCTCCTTGCGGCGGGGGCGCGCGGCGGCGTCGGCAGCCAGGCGAAGCCGCTCGGGCAGGTCGCCGGCCGCGATCAGTCGCGCGGAGGCCCGAGCATGACTTTCAGCGATTACCTCCGCCAGTTCCGCCACATTGCCCGGCCAACTGTAGGCGCAAAGGCGGTCGAGCGCTTCCGACGAGAAGCCGGCGAGTTGCTTGCCGCCGCGGACGTTCTGCTCCTCCAACAGAACTTGTGCCAGGAGCGGCAGGTCGTCGCGCCGCTTGGCCAACGGTGGCAACTCGATGGTGATCGTGCTCAACACTGCGGCGAGGTCCTCGCGGAAAAGCCCTCGCGGCCACAACTCGACCAGCGGTGCTGCCGACGTCGAAATCACCCGCAAAGGGCAGCGTCCCGACCCAAGGACCGTGGCCAATGCTGCCTGGCTTTCGGCCGAAAGCTGATCGGCATCGCAAAGCAGCAGCGTGCCTCGCTCTTTCCTTTCCACTGCCCCATGAAGCGTCGACTGGATCGATTCCACGTCCAGCAAGCTGCATTCCAGCGGCACCAGCGGGCCGATGGAATCGGCCGGACCGTTAAAGTGAATTGCCTCGGCAAGATGGCGGCGGCCACTGCCCGGCGGTCCTAGCAGCAAGACGCTGGCCCGCACTACGGCCGCCATTTCGGCCTGGGCTCGCACCCGACGCATGGCCGGCACAACGCCCGCAACCAGTTCCCAGCGATAGCGGAGGGCCGTCTGTTGGCGGAAACGTTGCAGATGCTCGTGAAGTTCCTGGGCCTCGTCGCCACCGCAGGTTCCAGACTCGGTGAGTTCCTCGGTATGATCCTGCAGGTCGACCAGGGCGACGATGCAGAGAACCTCTTCACCGGGCCGGCAAAGCGGCAGAAAACGAACGCGGCGAAAGAGAGTCTGCTCGGCAGATCGCAGGGCAACGTCGGCCGAGACTTCGCGACCCTCGAGAACGGTTGGCGGCGGGCAAATCTCTGCAGCCACGGCATCGGGCCCGGACAACCCGCCGCCGGCATGATAAACGCACTTCCGCCCCGGCAATTGTTCCGCGTCGGGCCCTAGCCAATTGCGGCAAGCCTCATTGAGGTAGACGATCTCCAAGGCGTCGTCGAGCACGTACAGCGGTTGCGCGGCCGACTCCAGCAGCTTGACGAGGTCGGCGGCATGCGAGCGACGGCGGGGCATGGCTTGGCTTACTTTCTATCTCCCTAGCCGGGGTACTGCCGGGCGACGTGTCGAGCGAAGACAAAGGCCAGGTCAAGAACGATCAGCAGGCCGACAGCATGGACGATGGCGATTCCCAGGCCGCGCAATCTCCGGGAATAGACGAGGTACAAGGGTACGGCCACCGACCAGGCGCAAAACATGATCCAGTGAAGCGACTGCACGATCGGACAATTCAGCCTGCGGGCGTCGAGCACGCACCAGTAGGACGTCATCGTGGCGGTGAGCGCCCAAATGAGCAGCCCCAGTCCAGCGCTCACAGGTCGCGTTGCCTGGACCATTCCGTTCAAGGCGAAGAGGAGATAAACGCAGACCACGAGAATGACGCGAACGTCCCGCCCACCGACGCGATTGACGTCACTTTGAGCCCGCGGCGATTCGTAGGGATTGCGTTGCACGGTGTCCGCTTAATCAGCAAACGAATGACAGAAAGACGTTTGACAGAAAAACAACCCTTTCGGCTCTTGTCTTCTCTCAATCATCTTCCTGTCATTCACCTTCTTGTCATCTCTATCTCGGCCAGGGGTTGTCTCTCCGAAACCATAGTCTTCCCCGATATATCGACGCACCCTTTCATCAGCGGCCCGGGATAGAAGCCTAAGACCAGCACCACCAGACTGCAAAGTAACGCGGCAATATACGAACCGCGACCGCCTTCAGCCCGCGGAGCGGCCAACGGCTCGCGGAAGTACATCAGGCCGATGATGCGAAGATAATAGTAGGCCGCCACCGCCGCGTTCAACACACCGACGACCGCCAGCGTCACGAACCAAGGCCGCAACGGGCCGCCGCCGACATTGACGTTCAATGCGCTGCCGAAGAGCAACAGCTTGCCCCATAAGCCCGCGGCGGGAGGCACTCCGGCAAGGCTGAAAAGGCACACGGCCAGCGCCGCAGCCATGGCGGGCCGGATGCGGCCCAAGCCAGCCAGTTCCTCGACGCTCTCGATCTGCTGCCGCTGGCGGCCCAAATAGGCCAGGACGGCAAACACACCCAGCGTGGCGGCGCCATAGACGCAAAGATAAAAGAACATTGCCCCAATACCATCCCAATAGCCGCCGACCGCGCCGGTTGCCAACGCCACGGACAGGCCGATGAGCATGTAACCGGCGTTGGCAATCGAAGAGTAGGCCATCAGCCGCCGCACGTTGTCTTGCCAGAGCGCCAAAAGGTTGCCCAGGGTCATCGTCAAAAGCGAAATGGCCATGACGATCTTCCAGGCATAAGGGCCCATGTCGGGCATGCCCAGGACCACCAGGCGCACCATGGCCACCAGTCCGGCAGCCTTGGGCAGCACGGAGAGCATGCCCGCGTTAGCGTGTATCGTCCCCTGGTAAACGTCGGGCGCGTAGAAGTGGAACGGCGCCGCCGTGACGCGGAAACACAGCCCGGCGAGGATCAGGACCATGGCCACCTTGCCCAGATCGAATCCTGCGGACGGAAAAAGCGACGCGTGCGGGAACATGGTGATTTGCATCGTGCCCGTGACGCCGTAGAGGAAGCTGAAACCGTATAGCGAGATTGCCGAGGCCAGCACGCTCAGATAAAAGTACTTGGCGGCCGCCTCCTGGCTGGCCGGGTCGCGACGTCCCAGACTCAAGAGGATGTAGGTCGGGATCGAAATCAATTCCAGTCCGATGAACAACAGCACGATATTGGCCGCCGAAGCAACCAACATCAGCCCGGCGACGATCAGCAGCAGGCAGCCGAGGTATTCGGGCGTGCCGCCGGTAGCCAGCGGCCGCCAGGCCATGAGGACCATAACCGCCCCGAGCGCCAGGGCCAGCCAGCGGCCATAAGTGGCTAGCGCGTCGGGCTGGACGGGCGTGTTTTTCACGAACGTCGCGATGGCGCGTACGACCTCTGTTGACGTGATCGCGGCGCCGTGGGCATGCGCGATCAGGTCGGCGGCCCCGGTCTGCTCCATGTAACGCTCATTCCCGCCGCACGACCAGAGCGAAACGGCCGCGAGGGCGACCGCCCCTAACGCGATTGGAGCCCAGATCTTCTGCGCAGCAGAAAATGCCCCGCCCATGAAAATGGCCAGCGCCGCCGCGACGAGCACGATCTCGGCACTCAGGAAACAGACGACGTTAAGGGACACGGGGAAGCTCCGCGAGGAAACAGGAATTGCAAATTGCAAATTGGAGGTTGCGGCGCGACGCGTTCAGCGGTTTCATGTCTCTGCCATTCAAGCCGCAATTTACAATTCTCGCTTTACGACTTTTCATTTTTCGCTCGCCTCGTCGACTTTTTCGAGGACATCTGGCGATGGTTCGTCGGCCGCCTGCATCGCCTGGCTGGTCAAACGGTCGAGGGCAGGGGCCATGCGGTCGAGGAAAAACCGCGGCTGCACCCCGATCCAGACGATGACCACGCACAAGGGAACCAGGGCCATGATCTCTCGCAGCTTAAGGTCGCTGATGGGCTCGGCGTGTTTCTTCTCCTGCAAGGGACCGAAAAACACCCGCTTCACCAGCGAAAGCATATACCAGGCCCCCAAAACGACACCGCTGGTGGCCAAGACCGAGATCGCGCGATAGTGATAGGTCCACGTCATTGCCGTCGTTCCCCATGCCCGATGGAACATGCCCAGCAGCAATAAGAATTCGCCGACGAAGCCGTTCAAGCCCGGCAAACCGATGCTCGCCAGCGTCATGAAGACCATGAAGAAGGCCAGCACGGGCGTCTGGCGGGCGATGCCGCCGAAATCGGCGATCCGCCGCGTGTGGTAGCGCTCGTAGATCATGCCGACCAGGGCGAAGAGGCCGCCTGTGGAGAGGCCATGGTTGATCATTTGCAGGCTGCCGCCCTGCACGGCGACGCGGTTCAGGGCGAAAATGCCCAGCATGCAAAAGCCGAGGTGACTGACGCTGGAATAGGCGATCAACCGCTTAAGATCGCTCTGGGCCAGTGCCACGAGCGCCCCGTAGATGATTCCCGCCACAGAGAGCCAGAGCAGGCACGGCATGGCCGCGGCCGTGGCATCGGGCAGCATCGGCAGGTTGAACCGCAGGAAACCGTAGGTGCCGAGCTTCAGCAGAACCCCCGCCAGCAGCACGCTGCCCGCCGCCGGGGCCTCGGTGTGGGCCAAGGGCAGCCAGGTGTGCAGGGGGAAGATCGGCACCTTGATGGCGAACCCGGCGAAAAGCGCGAGGAAGAGCCACGTCTGCAAGGCGTAAGGCATCGGATGCTGCCGCAGACGCTCGGTCAATTCGGGAATGGAGAATGTCATCGCCCGGCCGCTGCCGCTCTGCGCATCCCAGATTACAATGGTCAAGAGTCCCAGCAACGTCACTACGCTGCCGGCCAGCGTGAAGAGGAAAAACTTGATCGCAGCGTAACGCCGCTGTTCGCTCCCCCAAATGCCGATGAGGAAGAAAAGTGGGACGAGCGTGAACTCGAAAAAGAGGTAGAAGAGGATGATGTCGCGGGCGACGAAAACCCCGAGCATTCCCGTTCCCAGGATCAGCAGCATGCGGTAGTACAGTGTCGGCTGGTCCTTGATCGCCTCCCAACTGATGAGCACGCTGACCACCAGCAAGAGGGCGGTCAGCGCGAAGAGCCAGAGGCTGAGGCCGTCGAGGGCGACGCTGAAGCGGATATCCAGCGGCATGCCCGTCGCGGAAAACCAATGGTAATCGGTGGCCGCGAAGTCCGTACTGCCAGCGTGGAATCGCGCGACAAGGAAAATCACCCCCACGAGCGTAGCCAGCGAAGCCGCCAGGGCCCAGCAACGGGCATGCGTTCGCCCAATGCCGGCCAGGACGGCTGCTGCCGCGGGAAGCAAGAGGGTCACGAGTAAGAGGACGTTCGCAGGCATTACCACAGCAAGGCTCCCATCAGCGCCAGGACGCCCAGCGCCATCACAAGGGCATAAAACTGCACCATGCCGTCTTGCAAGGGACGAAACAGCGACCCGAAGGCCCGCGGCAAGGCCCCCACGGCGTTCACCGTGCCATCGACTACGTAGGTATCGATCAGCGCCAATAGCCCCGCGAGGGCCTCCAGCGGCCGGACGATCAATGCCGCATAAATCTCGTCGATGAAGAACTTGCCGTGCGACAAGGTGTAAAGCCCGACTGACTTCATCGACCGTGCCGTCGCCTCGGCGAGATCCGGCCGGGCTATGTAGAAGAGCCACGCCAGGCCGACGCCGGCCAGGGCGACGACTGTGCTGATCAGGGCCACAGTGAGATGCGAGGGACCGACCTCCACCGCTTCCGCGCCACCGGCCTCCAGAACCTTGAGCATCGGGGCATGCATGAGGAAGCCGTTGGGATTGAGGAAATCGCCCGTCCACTGGAAATACATTCCTACACCCAGGGCGCCGATTGCCAGGATGAAAAGCGGGCCGGTCATCGATGCCGGCGACTCGTGGGCATGATGCCCGGCCTCTTTGGGAATCCGCTCCTCGCCGTGAAAGGTGAGGAAGTATGCCCGGAAGGTATAGAACGCGGTGCAAAAAGCGGCGAGCATGCCGGCGTAATAAAGGTATCCGTAGATCGAGCCCTGGCTTTCGGCGGCCTTTTCCGCCACCGCAGCCAGGATAGAGTCTTTGCTCCAGAAGCCGGCAAAGGGAAAGATACCCGCCAGGGCAAGGCAACCGAAAAGGAACGTCCAGCAAGTGATTGGCATCTTCCGCCGCAGCCCGCCGAACTGGCGGATATCGATCACCCCGCCCATAGCGTGCATCACGCTGCCGGCACCAAGGAACAGCAACCCCTTGAAGAAGGCGTGCGTGAATAAGTGGAACATGCCCGAAGTGACGCCAGTCTGGCTGCCCGTGCCCAGGGCCAGGAACATGTAGCCAAGCTGGCTGACGGTGGAATAGGCCAGGATTCGTTTCAAATCGGTTTGCGTCAGGGCGATCAGGGCGGCGAATAGGGCCGTGAAACCGCCCATCACGGAAACCACCTCTTGGGCATCGGGCGACGCGGCAAAAAGGGGCGTGCAGCGGGCGACGAGGTAAACGCCCGCCGTGACCATCGTCGCCGCGTGGATCAGCGCGCTGACCGGCGTGGGGCCTTCCATGGCGTCAGGGAGCCAGACGTGCAAGGGGAACTGGGCGCTCTTGCCGCAAGCGCCGGCGAGCAACAGCAGGCAGATGGCCGTGATCACCCCGCCCTCGCCGTAGGGCTGCTCCCGCGTCAGCCGCCAATGCCCCAGTATTCCGTGTTCCACCGTGCCGGGCACTTGCGGATCCTCAACCTCGTGCGGATCGACGTGCACGATGGTCTGCGCCGCATGGCCGTTGGCAGCCGGAATCGTCTCGATCTTGGAATCGTTGAAATCTAGCGTGCCGAAGGTGGTCCAGAGCAGGAACAGGCCCAAAGCAAAGCCGAAGTCACCTACGCGGTTGACCATGAACGCCTTCATGCCGGCCGCCGCGGCCGCCGGCTTCTCGAACCAGAAGCCAACGAGCAGGTAGCTGCACAGGCCCACCGCCTCCCAGAAGACGTATAGCAGAACGAAGTTGCTCACCGACACCAGCATCGTCATGGAGAACACGAAGAGGGCAACGTAGGCGAAAAACCGCCAATAGCCCGGATCGCCGTGCATGTAGCCGCTAGCGTAGATCACCACGAGCGTGCTGATGAAAGTGACCATGCCGAGCATTATGGCCGTCAGCGAATCGGCCCGCAAAACGACATCCAGGTGGAAGGCGGGAGTAGCGCTGGCAGAAGCTGTCGATTCATCCGCGGAACTCTGAGTATTGAGAACCGTAGGGTGGGACACCCCACGGTCTGCTCCCTGCTCCGGGCTCTCTGCTGGCACAGCGGCCCAGGTCCAGAGCCGGGCGAGGTAGACGTGCTGGTGGTTCTTCTCGCCTTGCTGCAGGGCAAATATCAACAGTATGCTGAGCAGGCAGGAGCCCGCCAAGGCCAAGGCCACGGGCCAGTGGCACTGCTCGCGCAAGACCCGTTTGCCCAGCGCGCCAACGATGATGGCGGCCGCCAAGGGCAGGGCGGGGATTGCGATCAGCAAGTGGGAAATGTACTGTTCCATTTATTCGTCGAGACCTGTTTCCGTTAAGACCTGGAGCCGTTCAGAC
Organism: uncultured Planctomycetia bacterium; assembly: GCA_963709175.1. Lineage (GTDB taxonomy): Bacteria > Planctomycetota > Planctomycetia > Pirellulales > Thermoguttaceae > JANXQG01. Next base: position 381,017 of record CAVPVK010000011.1, on the reverse strand, counting down.
CTTGGGGCGGTAGGCGTCTTTTTCGGAGACCGATTCCGGCAGCACGCCCGCAGGAGGCAGGTGCGGCCAGTGTCGGGGTTCGTCACCGCTCTCCGGCGGCAGCGACTCCTCCTCGAAGGGCGGTTGGTTCGACTCGCGGAGCTCCTGCCACATGGCGATATCGAGATGACCTTTGCGCAGGAAGAGCATAAGCACCAGGGCCAGGGCGATGGCCGCTTCGCAGGCTGCCACGGCGATGATGAAGATCACCAGCATCTGGCCGCCGAGGTCGTTGTGATAGCGTCCCCAGGCCACAAGGCTGAGCGACACGCCTTGCAACATCATTTCTGCCGAGAGGAACATCACGATCATGTTCCGCCGGCTGAGAAAACCAATCAGCCCGAGGCCAAAAAGCACGGCGCCAACGGCCAAAAAGCTTTGCAGGGTTATCAGTTCAGGAGGCACGAGCGGAACCTCCGTTTTGAGCCGCGGCGGGGCTTGTCCCTTGGGCTGATGTCATGGCGGCACGGCCTTGGTTGACGATCACCGCCGCCCCCACCAAGGCCACAAAAAGCAACGTTCCGGCTGCCTCGACGGCCACCAGATGGCGGGTAAATAGCACCGCGCCCAATTGTGCAATCGTCGGCGCGGCAAATCCCGATGAAGTGGACTCCGCGGCTGTGGCCGCCGACTCGCCGCTGGGCGGCGCATGGGCGACCCCCGGACCTTTCCCGTGCGTGACTGCGGCAACGATCATCATCGTAAGCACGCCCACCAGCGCCGCCCCGGTAAATGCCGAAACCATAGCCTCCCAACTGCGGCGGTCGTAGGAAGTATGCCCTTCAGGCTGCGCGAGCATGAGTACGAAGAGGAATGTCACGAGTATCGCCCCAGCATAGACGACCAGCGTGGCCACGGCCAGGAACTCGGCCCCGGCCAAGAGGAACAGACCGGCCACGCCGGTCAGCGTCATGCCGAACCAGATTGCGCAGTATACCGGGCTACGAAAACTGATCGTGGCCGCGGCGGCCACGATCGTCGCGAAGGCGATGGCGTGAAACATGCCTTTGGCGAACCAGTCGCCGACGACGGGCACCTGGGAACCCAAGAGCGCGAAGCCCACAAAGGCCAGCAGCCCGCCCAGCGTCCGCCGCAGGTGATTGCTTCCCGGCAAAAGCCACCACAGGCCGACGGCCGCCAGCACGGCGCCGAAGGCCAATATCGCTCGCATAGTGTTCATGTCGGGTCTCCGGAACCAGAGTTGGCGGCGGCCCGCTTGGATGGCATCGGCTCGCTGTCCTTGGTTTGCTCGAAAACGCTCAGGAGTTTCTCCTTGTCGAAGATCATTTCCTCGCGGCTGGAACCGGTCAGGTCGTAAAAACTCGTCAGCTCGATCGCCTCCACGGGGCAGGCCTCCTCGCACATTCCACAATAGATGCAGCGAAGCTCGTCGATGGCGAAGACCTTGGGGTACTTCTCGCGGTCCGGCCAAGGACTCGGCTCGGCCACGATGTCGATGCAATGCGCCGGGCAGGCAGTGGCGCAGAGGAAGCAGGCCACGCACTTCACGCGGCCCTCATTATCCTTGTTCAAGCGATGCACGCCGCGATAGTTTACCGGATCGCGGACCACGTGCCGTTGCTCCGGCGACTCAAGCGTGATTTTCTTATGGAAGAACATGTGCCGCAGGGCCGTCGTCAGGCCTTTGATGAACAACATCATGTAGCTCTTGCCCAGCATGCCTAGGCGCGGCGGTTCGACCCAGCGGATCGCAGCTTCACGGGCCCGCGGTTGCGCACCGCGCTCATCCGCCACGGACGGCGGAACCGCAGAGGGAATGCTAAAATCGTCGCCGGATTTCATTGGTTCACGGTCTCCTTATCACTCCCGGACCAGACGTTCACCCCTGGCGGCAGGCGGCGGGGCCGATTGTCGCTCGCTGGCGGCGCCATCTTCGTGGCCACAAACCAGGCCACGATGAGTACGGTCCAGCCGCAGGCGGCCATGGCTACATGCTCCAGGTGTTGCGGCAGATCCGCGCTGCGGCACCATGCCGTTCCGTATTCCTCCCAAACTGCCACGTAAACCAGGTTGACCATTCCCAGCGGCAGCATTACCAGCCAGGCCAACGACATCAACTGATCGTAGCGGAATCGGGCCCAGGCCCAGCGGGCCACCATGAAGAAGAAAATCATGCCCAGCACCTTAGCGTTGAGCACCACGAGTCGCAGGATCGCTTCGACCCACGTGACATCGTTCATGTCTTTGACTGTGCCGGCCGGGTCCCAAAAGTGCCACGCTCCAGTCACTCCCCATAAGTGCCAGCCGCCGAGAAATAGGATCACGATCAAGAAGGCCGCCGCGACCATGTGCAGGTACTCGCCCACCAGGTACATCATCAGCTTGATGCCGAAATACTCGGTGTGATAGCCGCCAATCAACTCCTGCTCAGCCTCCGGCAGGTCGAACGGCAGGCGGCTGGCTTCGGCAAAAGAGGCGACGCAGAAAACCATCATCCCCAGCGGTTGCACCAAGGCGTTCCATGCCCCGGTCACCGCCTGGTGCACCATGATCGTGTCCAGGCGGAGCGAGCCCGTCGAGAGCACTACGCCGAGGATACCTAATCCCAGAGGCAGCTCGTAGGCGATCAACTGGGCGCTGCTCCGCAGTCCGCCGAGAAAACTATATTTGTTGTTGCTCGCCCAACCGCCCAGCACCACGCCGTAGACGGCGATACTGCCCATCGCGAAGACGAAGATCAGGCCTACGTCGATGTTCGGCGCGATCACCAGGTTGACCGGCTGCTGCACTCCCCAGCTTGCCGGAAAGACCCCGTTGGGCAAGACGCCGCCAAACGGAATCACGGCGAAGACGGCGATCGCCGTCACGAAAATGGTCATGGGGGCGAAAAAATATAACGCCTTATCGACGTGGGCCGGCGTGTACTCGGCCTTGAAAAGAAACTTCACACCGTCGGCCAGCGGCTGACCCAGTCCGAATATGGCGATCTTTGTCAATGGGATGCCGACGCGGTTCGGCCCGCGACGGTCCTGGATCCAGGCGGCGATGCGGCGCTCGGCCAGGACGAGGTATGCGGCGGCGGTCATCAGTCCACCGATTACCACCGCGATCTTGACCAGGGCTACAAGGACGATTGCAAGCATAAAGGAAAAACAATCATTGACAGAAAGATGTTCAAAGAAAAAGAGGGAGGAAGGAATGCTAACGCGGGAAATCCAGCGTTCCGAAATCTCCTTGGCCGATCTTCATTTTTTCTGCCGATATCTTTCTGTCAAAGGTCCCGTCTTGGCTGTCAAATCTGAGATCCCAAATCTCAAATGCTTTATATTCACGCCATTTTTGCGGTTGTCGCGCCAACGTTCGCCAGCTTGTTGATCTTCATGTCCAGGCCGGTTTCCGGCAACGGGCCGGCGGCTGGCGCAAAGTAGAGCACTTCGCGACTGAGATCATCCAACACGGCGCGATAATTGTAAAGCCCCTTGCGGCCGAGCATCTGCCAGAACAAAGCCCCTTCGGGCCGCACGCCCCACGGCGGACGCACTGCCATGTTCGACGTTTGCAGGCGTTCGCAGCGGTTCATGTATGAGCCGTCGCGCTCGGCCCAGGCCGCAGAGGGCAGGTCGTAGGCAGCCCGTTCCGATAGAGGCGAGGGAAACAGGTCCTGTACAATCAACAGCGGCACCTTCTCGAATCGCCGCGCCACGGACTCTTCGATCCACGGTTCCTTGTAGCCGCCGGAGACCCACACACTGCCGAACTGCGTTTGCTGGAGTTCCTTGAGGAAGTCGTCGAAGGAAAGCACCTTGTGCATGAACTGAGCGAGGACCTCCTCGACACCGCGGCGATTGGGGGCCTTCTCCGCTGAAATGAAGAAACCGGGAAACTTCTGATCCTCGCCCACCACCGGCACTGGCCCCATGGCCAAGACCGCCTGAGGATCGATCGATCGCAAAAGCTTGGCCAGCAGATACGCCTCCTCGACGCTCAAATAGGGCGAGAGCACGCCTCCCAGCCGGCCCGCCGATGCGAGTTTGCCGCGGATCTCTTCGGGCAAACCGTTCCAGTTCAGGTCGACGAGCTTGCCGTCGTGGCGGAAACGGGGCGAGATCAGCCGCCGCTCGTCGTGGATGTGGTGATAGCCGTAGCGGCCCTGGTTGCACATCCACCACTTGTTAACGTGTGGATTCTCGCGAGGCTTGAGGCGATAGACGTGGTCCTGGTTCTCTTCAATCCAGATCGAGCAACCGACCGAGCAACCAGTACAGACGCCCCGGTGCCGCCGCATGAACCACACCCGCTGCTGGTAGAGAAAGTCCTTGTCGGCCAGGGCGCCGACGGGACAGAGATCGACCACGTTGCCGGAGAGTTCGTTGTGCAGGGGGAAGCCCGGCACAACGTCGATTTCCTCGTGGGCCCCGCGATTGGCGACCATCAACTCCGCCGTGCCGCTGACATCGGCACAGAACCGCACGCAGCGGGAGCACATCACACAACGGTCGATGAACAGGCCCACGTCGCCCAGGTCGCGCTTGCGGCTGGTGAAGGGCCGTACGTCGGTCCGCCGGCTGGCCTGCCCGTAGCGGAAGTGGTAGTCCTGCAGGACGCACTCGCCGGCCTTATCGCAGATGGGGCAATCGATGGGGTGCCGCAGGAGCAGGTCCTCCTCCACCATCGCCCGGGCCTGCCGCACCTTGTCCGTGGCGGTGGCGATCACCAGGCCGTCGGTGGCGGGCACCGTGCAGCCGGGCACGAGCTTGGGCTGCATCTTGATCTCGCCCGTCTTGGCGTCGCGCGTGCCCGTCTCGATCAGGCACATGCGGCAACTGCCCACGACCGCAAGACCGGCATGGTAGCAGTAGTGCGGGATCTCGATGCCGGCCCGTTTGGCGGCCTCGATGGCGTTGACCCGCAGGCCGTCCGGCAACTCGATCTCGCGTCCGTTTATGGTGATTTTGGGCATGTCAGATATCGGATATCAAATTTCAGATCTCAGATTTCAGATCTCAGATCTCCAATTCATCAGTGCGGTTTTCCATTACTGCCCACCATCGCCGGGACTGGTTCCTTGCTGGCGTAGCCCGTCGGGTTGGTCCGCTTGATGTTTTCCTCCAGCTCAGGCCGGAACTTACGGACGGCGGTCTTGATTGGCCAGGCGGCGCCGTCGGCCAGACCGCAGATTGTCGTGCCGGGAATGATGCCGATGGTGTTGCCGATTTCAGCCAGGTAATCCAGGTCGATCCATCGTCCGCGGCCCGCCTTGATCCGCTCCATGATCATCACTGACCAGTGTGTACCTTCGCGACAGGGCGTGCACTGGCCGCAGCTTTCGTGGGCAAAGAAGCGGCAGCTATTATAGAGGAAGTCAACGATCGAATAGGTTTCGTCCATCACGATCAGGCAGGCCGTCCCCAGGCCCAGGCAACCGACCTTCATCAGGCTGGAGAAGTCCATAGGCGTGTCCAACTCGTCGGCAGTCATCACTCCAGTGCTTAGTCCCCCGGGGACCACGGCCTTGACCTTGCGGCCCTTCCAGACGCCGCCGCCGAATTCGTCGATCGCCTGCCGCACGGTGATGCCCAGCGGCGCCTCGTAGCAGCCGGGCTTGTTCACGTGTCCACTGATGCCGTAGAGCTTGGGCCCCAGACTGCCGACGTCGCGGGGGTCCTTAGGATCGGGCGGAACGCCGATCGAGCGGAACCACTGCACCCCGCGGTCGATGATATGGACTACGCAGGCCATCGTCTCTACGTTGTTCACCACGGTCGGGCGGCGGAAAAGACCCTCTACGGCCGGAAACGGCGGCTTGATCCGCGGCCAGGCCCGCTTGCCCTCCAAGCTCTCGATCAGCCCGGTTTCTTCTCCGCAAACATAAGCCCCGGCGCCGCGATGGATGAACAGGTCGAGCGAGTAGCTCGAGCCGAGAATACTCTTGCCCAGGTAACCGGCCGCATACGCCTCGTCGATGGCCGACTGCATCCGCTGCCGCGCCAAGGGGTATTCGTAGCGGAGATAGAGATAGGCGGTGGTCGTCTTTGTGGCGTAGGCGCTGAGGATGATGCCTTCGACAATCTGGTGGGGATCGTTCTCCATCTGCACACGGTTGACGATCGTGCCCGGTTCGCTCTCGTCGGCATTGACGCACAGGTAAACCGGACCGGGGCGGTCTTTGGGCAGGAACGACCACTTCAAGCCCGTGGGGAATCCAGCGCCGCCACGGCCGCGCAGCCCGGACGTACGCACCGCGGCCAGCACATCATCCGGAGTCATCTCTTTCATGGCCTTGCGCAAGGCGCGATACCCGCCGCCGGCCTCGTAAACGGCCCGGGTATGGCTGTTCTCCTTGTGGATGTTCGCGAGTAGGACGGGTTCGTAGGGCACGGGGTTGAGGGTTCTTAAGTCTTGGGGCTTAGGTCTTAGGGCTTTTCCGTCCGAACCATCTCGACGAAGGCGTCGATCTTTTCGCGGGTCATGGTTTGGTAAAGTGTGTCGTTCACCAGCATGGCGGGCGCGAAGTCGCAGGCCCCCAGGCACTCCGCAGGCAGCAAGGTCACGCTGCCGTCGCTGGTCGTCTCACCAGGCCGAATGCCCAGCTTCTGGGCCAAATAGTCCATGAGGACCTCGCCTTCGCAACATGAACAACTGATGGAACGGCACATCCATACCCTGTACTTGCCGCGCGGTTTGTCCTGAGGGAAAAAGTGATAAAAGCTGAGCGTGTCCTGCACCTGGGCCGGCGTCAGTTCGAGCATCTGGGCAATTTCCACGATCGCCCAGGGCGGCACGTAGCCCAGATGCTCGTCGACAACATGCAGCGCGGGCAAGACGACTGCCCGCCGCGACGGATAGCGAGGATAAAAGGCCTCGATCTCACGGCGGATCGCGGGTCCCAGCAATGGCTCGGTCGCCGTTTCTTTTGGTGGCGCTTGCGTTGTTTGCATTTTCTACCGATCTAACTCCGCGGCGATGATGTTCAAGCTGCCCAAGACCGCCACGATGTCGCTTAGCGTGTGCCCGCGAATCAGGTGCGGAAAAAGGGCAAAATGGATGAACGAGGGCGGGCGGCAGCGGGCGCGATACGCCCGCTGGCTGCCATCGCCGACGACGTAAAAACCCAATTCCCCATTAGGCGCCTCGGTGCCGCAATAAGCCTCTTCGTTGGGAACGGGCATGCCGCGGTTCGGCATTACCAGCTCGAAGTGCGAGATCAGGCCCTCAATCGTCGTCCAGACCTTGCCCGGCGGCGGCAGGATGGAACGCCGGTCGGGTCCAACATTCACTGGCCCGGCGGGGATGTTTTCCACGGCCTGGTGGAGGATCTTGAGGGTCTCCTGCATCTCGGCCATGCGGACCTGGTAGCGCGCCAGGCAGTCGCCCTCGCGGGCACAGCACACTTGGAAATCAAAGTCGGCGTACGAAAGGTACGGTTCGTCGTGGCGGAGGTCGCGGGTTACTCCGCTGGCTCGGGCGATCGGCCCCGTGCAACTGCGGTTGATTGCCTCCTCCTTCGTCAACAAGCCAACCCCCTCCAGGCGATCGACGAAGATACGGTTCTTGCCCATCAGGCGGTCCATGTCGTCCAGCACGCCGGGCATCTCCCCGAGGAAGTCCCGGATCATTTGCACGACTAGCGGTGTGATGTCGCGCATCACGCCGCCCACGCGCGTATAGCTGTTGGTGAAGCGGGCGCCGCAGAGCGCCTCGGCGATATCGTAGATCGTTTCTCGCGCGTTGAAAGCGTACATGAAGTGCGTGAAAGCGCCGATGTCCAGGCCCATCGCCCCCAGGCAGAGGAGATGGTCGCTGAGCCGCATCAACTCGCAGACGATCGTGCGGATGTAGCTGCACCGCGGTGTGATCTCGATGCCCAGCAGCTTCTCCACCGCCATGTGCCAGGCGACGTTGTTGGCCATGGGCGAGATGTAGTTCATGCGGTCGGTGACCGTCACGTACTGGTTGAAATCGAGGCTCTCGCCGATCTTCTCAAAGCCCGAATGGAGGAAACCGATGTCGGGAATGGCGTCGACCACTCGCTCTCCCTCGAGCTTCAGCAGCAGCCGCAGCGTGGTGTGCGTGGCCGGATGCTGGGGGCCGAAATTCATCGTCCATAGGTATGCCTGCGGATCGCCCGGAGGCGGGAGTTCGGTAAGTTGAGAAAGGGTTAGGGGCATTTTCAACTTTCTCCGCGTTTCAAAACGGGGAAGTTGTGTCTTTCACCCATCCCTTGGAGCGGATAGTCTTTCCGCAGAGGGAAGGTCGTGAACTCCTCGGGCATGAGGATTCGCCGCAGGTCGGGATGTCCCTCAAAGTGGATGCCGAACATATCCCAGACCTCGCGCTCCATCCAGTTGGCCCCTTCCCAGAGATCGACTACGGAAGGGACGGCGGGGGTTGGGTCGTTGACAAAGGCCCGTACTGTTAGCCGCGACCCGGCAGCGGGTGCCCCGTACTCTGTTCCCGCCAATAGATAAACCAGGCCGTAGCGGTCTTTCGCCCCCGGATAATGGAGGTAGTCAACGCAGGTAATATCGACCAACAGATCGAATCCCTGCTGCTTAAGCCACGCCAGGATCTCGTGAAGTCTCTCTGCCGGAACGACCACGCGGGTTTCGCGGCGGAACTCGCTGGCAGGCAAGTCGCCGAAGGCGGCGCGAAGGGCGTCGAGGGTCTGTTGAAGAGGCATATTTCCTTACGGCTCCTGCAGGGCCCGCTTGGTCTGCTGCCGAGAGGCTGCGTAGAACTCCTTGCCGAACATCGTCCCCTCGCGTTGGATCTTCTCCTGGAGATCGACCACCGACTGGATCAACTGCTCTGGCCGCGGCGGGCAGCCGGGCACGTACATATCGACGGGGATGAAACGGTCGATTCCTTGCACGACGGAGTATGTGTCGAACACGCCGCCCGTCGATGCGCAAGCCCCCATGGAGATGCACCACTTTGGCTCGGGCATCTGCTGCCAGATCCGCTGCAGCACGGGAAGCATCTTCATGACCACGCGGCCGGCGACGATCATCAGATCGCACTGGCGGGGACTGAAGCGGAAAACCTCGGAGCCGAATCGGGCGATGTCGTGGCGGCTGGCGCCTACGGCCATCAGCTCAATGCCGCAACAAGCGGTCGCAAAGGGCATGGGCCAAAGACTGTTTTTGCGGCACCAACTGACCAGTTCATCCAACCGGGTCACGGCGACCTGATCCATCAAATCAGCTACCGCCATTGAAACACCCCCTTCCGCCAGTCGTAGAGGAACCCGAGGCCCAGCAGCGCGATGAAGACCATCGAGGAGGCAAAAACGATATTCCGATCGCTGGCCAATCCCTGCTCCACTGCGGCGGAAATGTCGGCCGTCGCCAATGGTCCCGCCGCCTCCACCGTCGGCGATGCGCTCGTAGTACCGCCTTTAGGCGGAAGAGTCGCCACTACCAGCGCGCTGGCCGTTGCTTCCGGCCGTTTGGTAGCCACGGCCCAGGGATAGAGGAATAGCACCTCCACGTCGAAGACCAGGAAGGCGATGGCGATCAGGTGGAAGCGGACGTCGAAGCGGCGGCGGGTGTCATGGATAGGATCCATCCCGCTCTCGTAGGGCATTTTCTGCACGGGCCCCACGTATTGCCGAGGATTCAGTGTTGCCGCAATGGCAAACAGCGCCATGGCCAGCCCCGCCACGCAGGCAAACATGAGAAAGACCGGGACGGCGCTGACCGTTTCCATTATCAGTAAGAAGCTCGTGTCCGTTGGCTAACTTTTGTCAAACCATTGTAGTATTGCTGCCAAGAAATGGAAGGACCCTTTGCGCCGTGCAAGGCAAAGGGCCCTTAACGCGAAAAATGATTGACCTGCGGCTAGTTAAAACACATCGAGACTGAAATGGTGCCCGCCGTAGTATCGCCGCTCTTGTGGGTATTCGTTATGCCACTGGCGGTTGTAGACGGGGATCTGCATTTCTGGCGGGTAACGAAAGTACATGTTGCCCGAGCTGCGGTAATAGTCTGGCCCCCAAAAATTCTGGGGATAATAGACGTACGGATAGTGGTACAAGCGGTTCCAGTCCTGGGTGCTATACGACTGGCCCCATTGCTGGTTGAAGGCCTGAGCCTGGGCCTGCGACGCGAGGCAGAGCGTGCCGAGTACGGCAACGCAAGCCAGCGCAAGGATTATGCGGCGATTCATGGATTTCCCCCCTTGAATTGAACGGAGTGCCTACCGTTGTGCATCGGCAGCCGTTGCCACCGGCATTGAAGGAATGTCGGGCATAACCGATACAAACGGCAAGAATCTCAAAGATGGTTAATCCTGGTAAACCAGTAAAGATTCTTGCGAAGATTGATACGCCGAACGGTTACGCAAGAATCGTGACTCCAGTCGCTCCAACTCTTCCCGGCCGTAACGCCGTTGGACGACGGGGGGGCGAAGGATCTCAAAGTCGTCGGCTTGGCCGGAAAAAAGCAGTGAGAACTGCCGTTGGCCCTTACTCGCGCCTACGAGGATGGCCCCGATGGGGCGTCCTGCCGAGTAAACAAACGCATAGTCATCGGCCGAAAAGCGAAGTGAAAGCATTGATACCCTCCTTGAAATAATGCATTTCCATCCGCCCTGGAGTGTACATGAGTTTTTTTCCGCCGCCAATGGCAGTTTTCGGTTTTTTTGTGCAACCGTCCGCTGGAGACCGATTGAAAGAGCCTCTATTGACAATGAGCCGATAAATCTGCCATAACTATTAAATACTTATTCCATATGCCGAAGCCCAAGAACGTCACCCCCACTCAGCAGATCACCATCGCTACCACGCCGCAGATCGTGAAGATCCTCACGCGGCTGGCGGAGCAGGGTCTGCACGGCAAGAACGTAGCTGAAGTGGCGGAACGCCTCTTGAGCGAGCGTCTGCGGGATTTCGTCGATCAGACGAAGATCCCTAGCGACGAGTTACGGAACTGACCCATTTCGCGAGACCCAAGCACCTACCGCTCCCATATCCAAGATCTTCACACGGAGGAGTCCTAAATGAAAATTGCCGATACCCCGATCCAGCCGGTCGTCTTGAGCGTTCCCCAGGCCGGCGCCTACCTGAATGTCAGTTCTGACACGGTGCGGCGACTGATCCGCCGTGGAACCCTTCCGCACGCACGCATCGGCAACAGCATCCGCATCCGCCGCGCCGATCTGGACGGGTACCTCGAGCGCCAGATCTCGCGGCAATGGCAGCCCGTCGACAATCGCGGCGGGGGTTGCAAGGCAGGCTAGGTCAAGCAACTTGAATTGGCAACGGTGGAATCCAACCCGTCATGCAACGACGTCGTTCGCTTCTAACCAAACGGTTAGCGGTTAATTGTTCCGGGGGCTTTAGGGTGAGCCGAGTTAAACGAGGGAAATCGGTGGGACTCGTTTCACTCGGCCAACGCTACGGCCAGGTTATTTCAGTCACTATTCCAAATCCGTACTGTGCCGTCGCGGCCGCCGGATGCGAGTATTTTGCCGTCGGGGTTGAAGCGAATTGATTGAATGGGGCCATTGTGACCGAGATAGGCAACAAGCGGCTCGCCAGTCTCTCCGTTCCATACTTTCACAGCACCGTCCGAGCCGCCGGTAGCCAGTTTCTTGCCGTCAGGCGAATAGGCGACCGCCTCAATCTCCCCTTCGTGCCCAAGCCACGACCTTACGCGCTGCCCGCTGCCCACGTCCCAGATCCGCACAGTCTTATCCCAGCCGACAGAGGCCAATCGCCGTCCGGAGAGATCGAACGATAATCCGTTAATTGGCCCGGAATGTCCTTCCAAGAGAAGTTTCTGGGTGAGTGTCTTGCCGTTCCACAGCCGGACTATTTTGTCGGTGCCGCCGGTGGCCAGCATTTCGCCATCGGGAGAAATAGCGACCGCATAGATTGCACCAGGCTGTCGCGCCTCGACGGGAGGTCGATCGCCGGCAATCGACCACGCGCGTATCGTGCCGCCGCAGTCGCCGGCATACAAGGTCCGGTCGTCGGGCGAAAATGCCAGACCGCGGACGGCGCTGGAATGCTCGAAACGCTTCAGAGGCGCCGGTTGCGAAGGCTCCCAGAGTTTTATAATGCCATCGTCGCCAGCGGTCGCGAACAGTTCATCCTTGTGAGAAAACTGCGTACCCGATCGGCGCCGCGATGGGCGATGAAGGTGTATTTGACGCTCCTGGCCGGCAGATCCCACAGCCGGACCGAGCCGTCTTCGATGGCCGTTGCAACCATCTCGCTCGCAGGGCTGAATGAAACCGACGATACCGCGCCGTCATTGGCGCTCAGCACCGCCACTGGTTCGGCGGCGGCTGCGATTTGTCCTGCTGCTGACACCGTGGGACGTCCACGCGGCGCGAGAAGCATTCCGGCAAGCAGCCCTATCGCAAGGGAAGCCAGGCCAACTGCAACGGTGATCCGCCGGCTGCGGTTGACCCGCCTTCGCTGTTCTTCCTCGCAAACGGTGGGCACGTCCTCGGAGGAAGTCTTCATCAGCGCCCACTCAAACTCAAAAAGCTCCGCCAGATGCGCGGCGGATTGGATGCGGTCCGCCGGCTTTTTGGCCAGCAAGCGTTCGATGGTGACGCTCATCCACTCGGGGACCGACGGATTAAACTCGCGCAGGGGACGCGGCTTTGCCTCAACGATCTGCTTGAGAATAACCGGCGCCGAATTGCCGGTAAAAGGCGGCTGACCGGCGCAGCATTTCGTACAGCACGGCGCCCAGGCTGAATAGATCGGAACGCGTGTCGGCCTCTCCGCCGAGGGCTTGCTCCGGAGCCATATAAAGCGGCGTGCCCGAAACAAAGCCCGTGCGAGTCAGTTTCATCTCATCGGCCACGCGGGCAAGACCGAAGTCGGTGAGTTTTACGCGGTCAGACGGCTCTTCAAGCAGGATGTTGCCGGGCTTGATGTCGCGATGGATCAAACCTTGGGCATGCGCCGCCGCAAGACCCTGGCTGGCCTGCAGGCCGATGCGCACGACTTCGCGCATGGACAGTTGTTTGACGCGGCGCAGGCGCTGCTCCAGCGACTCGCCGGAAACGAGTTGCATCACCAGGAAGGCAAGCCCGTCTTCCTTCGCTTTTTCGACTTGATGCACGGCGACGACGTTTTCGTGCGTGATCGAAGCCGCCGCTCGGGCCTCCCGGCAGAATCGCTGCCGCGAGATCTCGTCGCCAGCAAGGTCCGGATCGAGCACCTTCAGCGCCACGTTGCGCTGCAGCCGGGTGTCAAATGCCTCGACGACGATTCCCATGCCGCCCTGGCCCAGGACGCGCATCACGTCGAATTGTCCCAACCGGCCGAGGAAGGCCGGATCGCTCGGCGGGTCGAGAAAATCCAGCGCGCGGCGGTGCGCCTGGCCGACTGTCTTGACGGTTGTCTGCGCAACCACCGCCTGACCGCCTTCCGCGGTGAGCAAATCGAGCGCAGGCCAATAGGCCGACGTCGCCATCGGTTCGGCCTCATGAAGCCGCTCGATCACTTGCGAAATATTGCTTCCCTCCGTCGCCAGCGCCTCCAGTTTCGCCTGGCAGCACGTGCAGTCGTCCAAGTGATGAGTCATCCGCTCCTGCCACTCGCCCGAGAGCGACCGATCGAGCAATTGCCGAAGTTCCTCGGATGTCGAGCACTGGGTATCTGGCTTCCTATCGGTATTCACGTCAACTCTCCTCTTCCTGCCGCTTGATCGCCTCGACCGCCTGTTTGAGCCGAGCAAGCACGCGACTCTTTGCCACGTATATCGCTCCCGGAGACATGCCGACTTGCCGGGAAACTTCGACTGCCGAAACGCCATCGACCGCAGTCAGCCAGAACGCCCGCCACGTATTGTCCTGGAACTCTCCCTTGACGCGATCCATCGCCATCGTGGCGACACGCCGTTGGTATTCCGACTCCCAGGCGTCGGAATCGTCGCCTGGATTGGGGTGCGATTCGAGAAGGCGGTTGGTAGTGGTGTCGCCCGAGCCCTGCGGGCGAATTCGCCGCGCTGAAAGAAAATTGAAGATCTTGTTGCGAGTGATCGTGAACAGCCAACCGCGGAAAGTTCCCGCGCTGCGGTCGTAGTCGAGTCGGCCGATCGCTGCGGAAACCGATCGCAGCACATCCTGCATGACGTCTGCCGCATCGGCGTCCTGCAGCCCGCGCTTCCGGGCAAAACCATAAATGACCGGACCGTAGAGCTTGACGAACTCCTGCCAGGCGGCGCAGATTCGCGCCGTCGCGGATCTGCACAAGTAGACTTAACCGCGTCGCCGGCGAATCGTTTGGGGGGCTGATTAATCCCGGACTTGCCATAACCTGTCGTAAATGTTCGGTTCACGTATGTACCCAAGGATGTCGGCGAAATTATATGCGGCGCCGGCATGCGGGCCAGTGTCACGGGGATACGGACGCCGCGGCGCCGCGTTTCGCGGCAGTAATAAATTGGCATCAGGCGAAGAGTCTCTTGATCCGCGAGTCGGGTGGCACAACTTCTTCTGCAGCAAAGGGCCCCGCCACCGATTGTGGCGGGGCCCGTTGCATTCGAACTCACTGTCAATCCACCTTCGTCCGCTTGGACCTTACAGGCCGCCGCTCGCGGGCAGCAGTTCGCCCGTAAGCCAGCCCGATTCGCCGGAGGCCAGGAACACCGCGATAGCAGCAATATCACCCGGCTGGCCGGCACGCCCAGCGGAGTCTGCGCAACGAACGCCGCTTCCATTTCTGAGCCAATGACGCCTGCCGTGTGCGTCCCCTCGGTCTCGACGAGCCCAGGGTTGATCGAGTTCACGCGGATCTTCCGTGGGCCCAACTCTTTGGAGAGCACCGAGGTGATCATATCCACCGCGCCTTTCGTGGCCGTGTAGACCGCGGAGTTCGCCGGTTTGAGCCGGCTGACGGCGGAGCCGATGTTGATGATGCTCCCGCCTTCCCCTAGGTGCTTGACGGCCGCCTGAGTGGTCAGCAGCAGCCCGAGCACGTTGGTGTTGAACAGCCTATGAAACGACGACTCGGTGACCGCTTCGATCGGTGCGAATTCGTAAACGCCAGAATTATTCACGAGGATGTCGAGTCGGCCATATTTCTCCACGGCCGTGTCGACGATGCCTTGGACCTGGGCCGCCTCGGTGACATCGCCCTGCACGGCGACCGCTTTACCGCCGGCCGCCGTAATCTCGTTGACGACCTTGTCGGCGCCGGCCTTGCTGGAGGCGTAATTTACAACGACTGACGCACCTTCGGCCGCCAGTGATTTGGCAATGGCCGCGCCAATGCCCTTGGAAGCTCCCGTAACGACCGCAACTTTTCCATTTAGCCTGTTCATGATTCTTTCCACTCCCAAAAGTGACCACATAAAAAGGACTCTTGAAGAAGACTGGCAGCCGCGGAAGCGGCGGCCTAGGTAACCCGCGACGAGCGGTTACCCATAAGCAACCGGCGAAGTCTTGGCCAAAAACCGCGCCGCTCATAATCGAGCTGCGCCAGCCGCTCGGCTACCGCGGCGTGTTGTTGGAGATCCTCCATCGTCGGACGCTGCCGATTGGTGAATTGCGATTCAACTCTGCTGACGGCGGGACGCGGGAACGCGCTGCGATGCCGCATTTCTTGCTGTTCGCGGAAAGTGACTTCCCTCCGTACCGCGGAAAGCAAAAACTCCTCGCGGGAAATGTCGGGGTGCCTCGCAAAATAATCGCGGGTGCGCTCAACCACCCGAGTGGCCAACGTTTCCTGTCCGAATTCAAAGGGGACCTTACCGCTGTTTTTATTGAAGGCGACCATTGTCCTTGCTCCTTTTGCTGGCAAACCTACCTGCGAAAATCCGAGCTGTCGAGCACGTCAAGACCCTCGCGTCGGCATTTAATCTGCGAGACTAAGTTATTTTAACTCTCGCACAAAAGGGAATACCGGCCGAGGAACCAGGTCTTACACGAATTTGTGCCTAGATGTAAAATCCCTTGTTTCCCCAGCCGAAGGCCACGTGGTTCTGCAGTCTTGCTGCTTGTCCGCCAGGTCGTCACAGCAATAATCATGGAGGAGACGCCGCCTTATGAATCGGACATTGCCCACCCCCTGGAAACCCACCAAAGCCCAACTCCTCGCCGCACGCAACAAGTTCGTTCCGGATCTCGTCGCCAAGAACCTCATCGTTCTCTTTGCCGGCATCAACCCGGGCCTCTACACCGCCGCCATCGGCCGCCACTTTGGCCGCCCCGGCAACCGCTTCTGGCCGGCACTCCACGGCGGCGGCTTCACCCCGCGACTCTTCTCACCCTTTGAAGAATCCCTGCTTCTCGACCTCAAATTCGGCATCACCAACATCGTCCAGCGCACCACCGCCCGCGCGGATGAACTCACCGACGACGAACTTCGCGCCGGCGGCCGACTGCTGCAAGCCAAAGTCATACGCTGGCGACCGACTGTCGTCGCTTTCGTCGGCATCGGCCCCTACCGCATTGTCTCCGGGATCAAAGACGCCCGCGTCGGCCTTCAAGAAGACCTCTTCGGCGGCAGCCACGCTTGGGTCCTCCCCAATCCCAGCGGCCTCAACGCGCACTACCTGCCTGCCACCCTCGCACAACTCTTTGGAGAGCTTCGCCTCTGGGCCATTGCCCAGCACGAGCGCCGCCGGACTAATTGCGGCATAGCTCCGCTATGAGTTAATGGCTGCGATCCGTTCGCGGCGGAGCGGCTTTCTTGCTCTCTTCACTGCGGAGGCGGATTATGTCCGAGACGATCTTCTTCATCCCTTCATCGTCCGTAATAAGGCCCTTTTGCACGAACTCCTTCAGCAACACGTCGGCGCTCGGCGTTTCGCCAATTCCCCGAACCACGGAGGTCGTGAGGCTCAAAATCCCCATGATCCGTTCGATGGGGGCGGTGTTTTTGCCGAGCAGGTTCGTGTTGGTGATCAGCGGGTCTTGGGCGATGTAGACCCGATCGTGGGGGAAGATCTGATAGTTGGTGGCCGTCGCCCCGCGGCCAGTGATGGCGTCCCAATCGACGCGCAAAATCGTCGTCTTCCTGCCTTCCGAAGGCCTCGCAATCCAAATGTTCTTGCTTGAGACTTGGGAAAGCCCGCCGATATTGCTCATGGCGTCCAGCACCGTTTCATTGCCGGTGATCGGCAGGCGGCGGATACTGTCGCCAATCCCTGCTCCTTGGGTGATTACGTAATAGGTCTTGCTGTTGTACGCCACCACGTCGACCGACACTTCGGGCGAATCGAGGAACTGCTTCAAGTGGTTCTGGACGGCAGCGCGGGCCTCGGCCACGGTCTTGCCCGACAGGGCCACCTGCCCATACTGCCGCAGGTTGATTGTGCCATCGGGGGCCACCAGGTACTGGCCGCTAACGGGCTGGACGCCGGCAGCCCGGGTCAATTGCACGGAAACTTCCGGGGCACGGAGGAACTTGGCCAGCGCCTTGTCCAAGGCCGCGCGGATTTCGTCCTTGGTTTTGCCGGCCACCTTGACGGATCCATAGGGCTGCCCGAGATCGACTGCGCCGTCTGCCGCGATCATGAATTTGTTTTCGATTGGGTGGTCGGGCAGGGCGTTGGCGCGGATCTGGAAGACATCGTAGATTCCGGCGCGATAAGGCGACAAGGGGACCACCTTAAGCATTTCAAGCTGGATTACGTCCGGCGGCTCGATGCGATAGGCCGGCAAAGGCTGCATGGCCAATTCGTGCGCCGCGGCCTCCTTGACTGCGCCGAGCGACTTCTCTGCTCGATCCGGCTTCGCGGGCGTGTTCGGCGCGGTTTGCATCGACTTCTCTTCTGCCCGCGTCAACCTGGCTTCTGTTGCCGCTGGGCTGACTGCTTTGGGCGATTCCTCCTGCTTGCCCGTCTTTTCTCCCGCCGCTCCTTGCGGGGCCGCTTTCTTGCCCGCCTCCACGCGGTGCAACGCATCCAACAGGATTCGCTTGACGTTCTCGTTGTCGCTAATCAAGTCCTTCCGCACGAGCTCGTTTATCACTGGGATAGCGGCAGGCGTCTCTTGCAAGCCGGCGACCGTGGAAGCGATCAAAGAAACCAAACCATAAATCCGCTCGATGGGGGCAGTTTTCTTTCCCAGCAAATTGGTCTGTGTGACCAGCGGATCTTCGCCGAAAACCAGGCGGTCGCCGGGCTTGAGCGTATAGTTGGTGGTGTTGATTCCCCGCCTGGAAAGTGCGTCCCAATCGACCGTGAGGATGGTGCTCGTATTGCGATTGTCGGACGACGGTCGAGCGATCCACATCTTCGTGCTGGAGACCTGGGAAAGACCACCGACCGCGGCGACTGTGCTGAGCACCGTTTCCTGGCCGGTACAAGGCACGCTCCGCACGCTGTCGCCCAGGCCGGCCCCTTCGGTAATGATGTAAAAGACCGGGCCTCTGGGAATTGGCGCCGCCGGGCTCTTGGGGGCGACGGCACCCGCGCCGGCGCAGCCGTTAGCGAAGAGGAAGGTTCCGACGCCCTGGTCCGCCGCAGTCCAGGCACCGGCTGCACCGACGAACACGCCATTGCTGATTGTCGTGGAACCCGTATAGGTATTCTCGCCTTGAACCTGCAGCGTAGCGCCGTTGGCGATAATGCCATTGAATGTTGTACTACCCATAGAAGTGTTCGCGCCGGGGCAGGGAGCGGAGGACGCGGCGGCAAGGTTGAGTGTCCCAGTGACTGAGGTGTCCGAGCCGCTTTTGGTCAACTGAATCGGGTAGTTGGCTTCCGGGCCCGGTGCCGGTGCTGCTGGTTTGACGGGCCGTACGGGAATGGGCGGATCCTCTGCCGGCAGATCCGTGGGCCGCAGGGCCAGGGCCGTCAGGAAAAACACGATACGAACGAGCGTGCGTGTCATGGTCTGAACTCCTTCGGGTTGGGAGGTGGCAGCGCCGGACCAACGGGTCGAACCCTGTTCGCCCGGTTTACGAGTTGGCTTTACGCCCATAATTAGTTTCACTCGGCCGGAAAATCTTTCGCGGATTCTTGAACGCGCGAAAGAACACCTGCCCGCCGAACGGCAATAATCTGCGGGGGGGGGGGTGCGCTACCGCTGTAGCTGCCGGGCAACGGCGGCCTACTTTACTCCGCCGCGCTGATGGCGGTGGGCCGGGATGGTGCTTTGAACGGCAACGCCCCAGGCTTCCCGAACGACGGTTCCTGGACCGTTCGATGAGAAGGATTGAAGAAAGCCCCGTGAGCCCGCCATCACTTAGCAGCCTTCTGCGCGACAACCTCGACGGTCAACGGCTCGGACCACGCCTTATCGGACGACGCGCGGTGCAGCGGCACGCCGACCCTAAAAGTCACCTTTCCTGCCGCGGCGTCGCCCGGGACACTGGCTGTCCAGGTGTGGTCGTACGCTTTGCCCGGCTCGATGCTCACCGGCTTGAAGATGACCACTGGGCCATGGCCGCCGTGTTTGGGCCAGCCGGGGATCATGATCTGTGACGCATCGGTAACGGCCCACCACGCCCAGTTGGGGACGTCGATCGTTTGCGGGGTCTTGGTCACGTTCTTGATCGCGACGTGAAGCTGGATAGTCCCGCCGCGAGACACGGTGGTCGGCTCCGCAACCGCAACGATAGCAAAGGGCCGGTCGCTTGACTTCGCGTTGTCGTCCGAGGCCGGAGCGTGAATTGGGTGGATTGAAGTACCTTGATACACCCGCACAAAATCGATGTACATGTCGGCCGTGCCGTGGTATCGCGAAAGGTCTACTGGCCAGCCGCCACCTGTGGCCAGGTTGAGCATGAAGAACAGCGGTTGCCGCTTGCTCACCGGCAAAGTCGGGTGGCGGACCACCTCGATGTTGTCGCAGTAGTAGATCGTGTCGGTCTCGGTGATCTTGCAGCCGTAGGTGTGCATCGCCTCGTACCAGGTGGAGGGGATGCCGAACCGGCTCATGTGCGTCGGGCTCTTCGTGCGGTAGAACTTGTCCGTAAGGGCCTCTGCCGCCGACCCCTTCTGGCTCCAGGCATGGGGCGTGATCATGTAGATATCGTGGGCGTTGGGATGGCCCGGACCTTCGCCGCCGTAGGCCTCGAGGATGTCCAGCTCATCGCAAGGCTGATTGACGTTGCTCAAATTGTCGGTTAAGAGCCAGAAGGCCGGCCAGGCGCCGATGGCGTTGGGGCCGATAAAGCGGGCCTCAAAGTAGCATGGCACGGTGGCCTTGACGCCGCTGCC
Organism: uncultured Planctomycetia bacterium; assembly: GCA_963709175.1. Classification (GTDB taxonomy): domain Bacteria; phylum Planctomycetota; class Planctomycetia; order Pirellulales; family Thermoguttaceae; genus JANXQG01. The sequence goes on along the minus strand of CAVPVK010000011.1, from coordinate 360,882 downwards.
GTCGCTCTTCACCGAGCAGATCAGGCCCGCGCTATGCAACTGGTCGCTGGCCCGAATCCGCAGGTAGGTATCGACCTGGGCGAAGGGGTCCTTGGGCGATTGGTGGTCGGTGAAGGGGTGGAAGCTGAAGTCCTGCCAGCCGTGGGGCGGCTTGTGGTCATAATAGGTGGCCTTGGTGTTGTCGCCGCCGATGGACAAGGGGCCGCTGAAATCGTCGGCGAACAGCAAACTCATTCCCTGCGCTGCCGGGGGCGGGTCCTTGGGCATGCCCTCGTTCCAGGAGACGCCGCCCTTGTTATAGAGTTGGAGGTAGCAATTGTCGCTATAACTGCTGCCCTGGCCATTGATCCGCAGGCACAAGGGGCCGTGCGGATACTGGTCGGCGGCAAAGACGAACGAGCCGTGGCCCTGGGCGTCCAGCGCGATCGTGGCCACGGTGGAGTCGGAACCGAAGCCCGGACCTTGTTTCCAACATTTGGCCGTGGCAGTCTTGAAACCAGGGGCCGAGAGCACGATCTTCGTATCGCCCTTCACCGCCGAGCAATAGTCGGGCGAGACGACGGCGATCTCCCGGTCGCTGAGCGTTTCCTCGGCGCTGAGTTCAGAATCCGCGCTAAGGGAATCGAAGTACAGGTCGCCTTCAGCGGCCATTAGCTTCTCTTTCCCGCCCTCCCTCTCCACTGGCTGGCCGACGGTGAGGACGATCGTGGCAAGCGGATAATCGACCTTGCCATTGCGGTCCCCTCCCCACGTCTCGTGGGGAGCATCGAGGTCGAAGACCACCTCTTTCCAGCCGGTGAAATCCACCGTCCCGCCTTGGCCCTGGCCGCTAGACAGCGAGCGGTACTGGTGCGTCTCTCCCCCGGCATCGAGCACCTGCAGCCCGTAGGAGCACTTCGAGTTGTTTCCATACAGCCGGAAACGCAGTTTGTGCACGGGACCTTGGACCCTGACGGTGTTGGGGATTCCCAGGTACTGGAACTGGCCGGTGCCCACGAAGTGGTAGTGGAGCTTCAGGGACTGCTTGCCGTCGAAAGGATGGTCGGTAGATAACTGCACCGAGGCGTTCTCGTTGGGAATGCCGACAACCCACAGCTTGGGCAGCGAAGAGGCCTTTTCATAATCTTGAATCATCACCGGCGTGAGGGCCGAGGCGGGAACGGCCGCAAAAGCCAATAACGCCGACAAAAGCCACAGCAGGTTCTTTTTCATGGGATCATTTTCCAATAGGCGAATTGTGCCACGATTTGCCGCCGGGGTTTTTCGAGCGCTGCAGCGCACATTCGTCCCTCTGGGCAACACGGACCTACGACAACCCCCAGCCTTTGCGGTATTCCCGATGCACGAGGCGGTTCAACTCGGGCAGGTTCTTTACCTCGACCTTCTCGGCGTCCCAAACGACCTGCTTGCCCACTCCGGCGCGTTCGGCCAGGCAGCCGAGCAACACCATCTCCGATAGTGGTCCGCCGTAGTCAAAGTTCGACGATGCGGGCCGGCCGTCGCGGCAGGAACGCAGGAAGTCGTATTGGTGCGTAGCCACTCCCGACCCCTTGGGCGGCTTGCCGACGCGCGGCAAGGTTTTGGCAGGGCGGGGAAACTCTTTCATTTTTTCTATCGGGATGATTGTTGGATTGGCCGCGTAGTTGCCCGTGTACATGACGCCCGTGGTTCCCACGTAGATCGTGCCGCCGTTCTTGAGGTCGCGGCCGTATTTCTTCTCCAACTCATCCACGATGGGCGGCCGGTTTTGTTTCAGGCCGGCGGCCTCGTCGTGGGCGGTGGAATCGGTGGCCCCAAAATAACCGTCGTACCAGAAGGCCTTGACCGGCGGCATCGTGCCGCGTGCGGGGAAGTCCCAGCGGATGGCATTCCGCAAGGGATAACGCTCGTCCGAGCCGCCAAACTGGGCCACGGCCTCAATGCTCGTTGGCGAGCCAAGTTTCAGCGCCATGAACGGGCCGTCCAGGTTGTGGCAGCCCCAATCGCCCACCGAGCCGTCGCCGAACTGCCACCACGAACGCCATTGCAACGGATGCAGCTCTTCGTGGTAATCGCGGTACGGCATGGGGCCAATCCATTCGTCCCAATGCAGCCCGGCCGGTACCGGCTTCGTAGGCAGTCGTCCGCCCGTCCCGCCACGGCCCGTGGGGGCCCAACTATAGGTCTCGGTCACGTCGCCGATAGCGCCGGCCCAGATATACTCGCACAGCACGCGAATGTATTCGCTGCTGTGTCCCTGGTTACCCAACTGGGTCATGACGTTGCACTTGTGGGCGGTCTCCATCATCAGCCGTACCTCGCCAACGCTGTGGGCCAGCGGCTTCTCGCAATAGACGTGCTTGCCGAGCTGCATGGCGATGAGCGATGCCGAGGCATGATGGTGGTCCGGAGCGGCGATGAACACTGCATCGATGTCCTTGTGGATTTTGTCGAACATTTTGCGGTAGTCATAGAACTCCTGGACGCCGGACGCCTTGACTTCGGGTCGCTGCTTGCCGAGGAAGTCTTTTCCCTGCGCCATGTGCCTTTCGTCCACGTCGCAAAAGGCCACGAGCCGCTCGTAGGATGCGGCGGCCACCGCCGGCTTGCCTTGGTTGACGACTCCAATGACGACCGTGCCGAGCTTGGAGTTAGGCGATTTCTGCGAAAGCACGGCCGGGGCGGCGAAGACGTTCGCCCCGGCGGCCACACCGGCAGCCGCGGCGGCGGTTTGCAGGAACTTGCGACGACTGACTTGCTGGGTCATGGGATGTCCTTTTGACAAATTGAGGCGGGATAGGAAGGGGGCAGGACGATATTATAGCATCCGCATCCCCTCCGCCGCAAAGGGGCGCAAGCTACGTGCGTTCCGACAGCCTCTGCAACACCACGTAGAACACCGGCGTGAGGAAGATGCCGAAAAACGTTACTCCCAGCATGCCGGCGAAGACGCCCGTGCCCAAGGTCTGCCGCATCTCGGCCCCAGCCCCGGTGGAAAGCATCAGCGGCACCACGCCGAGGATGAAGGCGAACGAAGTCATCATGATGGGCCGCAGGCGAAGCCGCGAGGCCTCCACGGCGGCGTCGAAACGGTCCTTGCCGTGCTCGTGCTCCTGCTTGGCGAATTCCACGATCAGCACGGCATTCTTGCAGGCCAGCCCGGCCAGGATCACGAAGCCGATCTGCGTGAAGATGTTGTTGTCCATGCCGCGGAGCCAGACGCCGGCCAGCGCACAGAGCAGGCTCATGGGCACGATGAGGATAATTGCCACCGGCAGCGCCCAGCTTTCGTATTCGGCCGCGTGCGTGAGGAAGACAAAGAGAATGCACAAGGGGAAGATGAGAAGGGCCGTGTTCCCGGCCAAAATCTCCTGGAGGGTCAATTCCGTCCATTCGGTGCTCATTGTAGGATCAAGCTTCTCGGCGGCCAGCTTGTCCATTTTCTCCACGGCCTGGCCCGAACTGGTGCCGGGCATCCAGGCCCCGTTGAGAGCGGCCGCCGTGACGCCGTTGTAGCGGGTGATCATCATCGGGCCGGTCGAGTCGCGCACCGTGGCCAGCGTGCCCAAGGGAACCATATCACCCCGGCTATTGCGGACCTCGATGCGGCGGACCTTGGCAGCCTGGTCGCGGAAATCTGCCCGGGCCTGGAGGTTGACTTGCCAGGTGCGGCCGAATTCGTTGAAATCGTTGACATAGTAGCCGCCCAGAAAGGTCTGCAAGGCGCCGAAGACATCGTTCAGGGGAACGCCCAGCCGCTTGCACTTCTGGCGATCGACGTCGACGAAAAGTTGCGGCGTGTTCGGCCCGGAACATGCTGAACACGCCCACCAGTCCGGGCTGCTGATTGGCAGCCGCCGCCAGGGTGTTAGCCTGGTTCTGCAGGTTCTCCAGCCCCTCGTTGCTCGTGATCCTTGACCATAAGCTTGAAGCCGCCGGCATTGCCCACGCCGTCGACAGGCGGTGCGCCGAAGACCGCCACCTGGGCGTCGTCGATCTTCTCCATGAACTCCTTGCGGAGCGCCGCTTGCGACAGCGTCCGCCGACTGGTCGGCCTCGTGGCGATCGTGGAACGGCTTGAGCACCACGAACAGCGAGGCGAAGTTCGAGCCGTTGGCATTCAGCAGGAACGACTGTCCCGCGATACCCACAGTATGACCTACCCCACGGTCCTGCATTTCCTTGCTCAAGGCGATGTCCTCCATCTGCCGCAAGACCGCCCTGGTCCGCTCCAGCGACGGCCGAGTCGGGCAATTGCGCGGAGACAATGCAGGTAGCCCTTGTCCTGGTTCGGGCACGAAGCCGGTGGGCACGTTGGTGAAGCCGACGTAGGTCAGCCAGAGCAGGCCGCCGTAGACCAGCAGGGCCACGATGGCTCCGCGGATGCAAAGTCGCACCAACCGGGCGTAGACCGCAGTGGTGGCGTTGAAGGCGCGATTGAAGCCGCGGAATAGCCAGCCAAGCGTCAGGTCGAGCAAGGCCGAGAGCCAGTCCTTCTGGGCCGCGTGTGGCTTCAGTAGGATTGCGGCCAGGGCCGGGCTGAGGGTCAGCGAGTTGAATGCCGAAATCAGCGTCGACGTGGCGATCGTCAAGGCGAACTGCCGGTAGAACTGGCCGGAGATGCCGGGAATGAAGGCCGTGGGGATGAACACGGCGCTGAGGCCGAAGGCGATGGCGATGACCGCCACGGTGACTTCCTCCATCGACTTGTAGGCCGCCTCCCGCGGTGATAGGCCGTGCTCGATCCATCGCTCCACGTTTTCGACCACCACGATCGCATCGTCCACCACCACGCCGATCGCCAACACCAGCCCCAGCAGCGAGATATTGTTCAGGCTGAAACCCAACAAGGCCATTATCGCGAAGGTGCCGATAAGCGAAACGGGCACGGCCACCAGCGGGATGATCACCGACCGCCAGTTCTGCAGGAACAAGAGCACGACGAGCGTCACGAGGATCGACCGCTTCGAAGAGCGTCTTCTGCACCTCGTGGATCGACTCGGTAACGAAGGGCGTGGTGTCGTAAACGATCGAGTAGTCCAGCCCCACGGGGAATCGACGCTTCAGTTCCGACATCCTGTCCTGAACGCCGCTGGCGGTGGTCACCGCATTGGAGCCGGGGAGCTGGAAGACGGCCAGGCCAACCGAAGGCTTGCTTGTCGAGCGTACAAGTTTGGTCCTGGCTCTTGGCCCCGCGTTCGACCTTTGCAATATCGCCCAGGCAGACGACCTGCCTGTCCTTGCCCGTCTTGACGACGATCTTCTTGAACTCGTTCGGCATCGGTCAGCCGGCCCAAAGCGGACATCGTGTACTGGAAGGCCTGGCCCGGCGGCACGGGCGGTTGGCCGATCTGGCCGGCAGCCACCTGGACGTTCTGCTCCCGGAGGGCGTTGATCACGTCGCCGGCCGTCAGCTTCTTGGCCGCCATCTTCACCGGGTCGAGCCACGCCCGCATGCTGTAATCTTGTTGCCCGAGGAAGACGACGTCGCCCACGCCGTCCAGCCGCGCCAATTCGTCCTTGATGTAAACACTGGCATAGTTGCTCATGTAAAGCTGGTCGTATTGTTCCGCCTTGCCCGGCTTTGGCGGCGAAGAAAGGTTCACCACGAGCATGATGTTGGGCGACTTCTTCTTGGTCGTCACGCCGGTTTGCTTGACGACGTCCGGCAGCGTGGGCAGAGCCAGGTTGACGCGGTTCTGCACGAGCACCTGGGCCATATCCAGATTGGTGCCGAGCTTGAAGGTGACGGTCAGGTTGTAGGCGCCGTCGTTGGTGCACTGCGACGACATGTAGAGCATGTGCTCGACGCCGTTGACCTGCTGCTCGATGGGCGCGGCGATCGTGTCGGCGACCACGTTGGCATTGGCGCCGGGATAGACGCAGGCCACCTGGACCGTGGGCGGGGCAATCTCGGGGTACTGCGCGACCGGCAAGACGAACATGGCCACGCCGCCAGCGACCGTCAAGACGATCGATAGCACCGCAGCGAAAATCGGCCGGTCAATGAAGAATCGCGAAAACACGACGGCTACTCTCCCTTCTTGGCAGGTTCCGGCGATGGCTTGCCGTTTTCAGCCGACGGTTTGGTTGCGGAATCGCTGCCCGCAGGTATTTCAATCGCCTTTGGCTCGGGCGGTTTGTCCGCGGCCGGCTGCTCGCTGGTTGTCGAATCCTTGGCCGGCGGAGTCTGCGCCGGGACCGTGGTCGCGTCAGTCGCGGCGTAATCCCCCATCTTTACCTCTTGGATCTCCAACTTCGCACCAGGCCGCAAGGCGTTCTGCTGCCCGACGACGATCACGCGATCGGCGGCACTGAGCCCTTGTTCGATTACCTGAAGGCCCTCGAACCTCGGCCCCAACTTGACCGTGCGTTTTTCGGGCTGGCCTTTGTCGTTGAGTACGAGCACGTATTTCTGGTCCAGGTCGGCGCCGATGGCCCGCTCGGCCACCAGGATCGCTTGCGCCGGATCCCCGATCGGCAACCGCACCTCGACATCCATGCCGGGCACAAGCAGCCGGCTGCCGGTCGCCGGCTTGGGATTGTCGAATTTCGCCCGCATGAGAATGGTGCCTGTGTTCTCGTCGAAGACATTATTGGCAAAGCTCAATTTGCCGCGATGAGGGTAGCCGGTCTCCTTGCCGACTTTCAAGAAGACGGGGATGTTGTCCTTGTCCGCCATTTGGAGCTTGCCTTCGCGAATCTTGCCTTGCACGTCGAGGAAGATCTGCTGGTCGATGTTGAACTCCACGAGCATGGGATCGGAACGAACGACGGTGCTGAGAAGCGTGTTGTCGGCCACGACGAGGTTGCCCGCCGAGATGGACGACTTGCCGATGCGGCCGGTAACTGGAGAATCGATCTTGGTGTATTGCAAATTGAGATCGGCCGTTCTCACGGCGGCCGTGCCGGAACTCACCTGGGCCACGGCCTCCGCCAGCGCGGCGACGCTTTTGTCTAACTCCGACTGGCTGATGGCGTTCTTGGGAAGCGACTTGTTGCGGGCGAGCTCGGCCTCGCGGAAACCGCGGTTGGCGATCTTGACGTCCAGATCGGCCTTGGCGCTGTCCAGAGCGGCCTGAAAGGGCGCGTCGTCGATTTCAAAAAGCCGCTGGCCCTCGGTCACGTCGGCCCCGTCCTCGAAGCAGATCTTCTTCAGGTAGCCGCTGACCCGGCAGTGCAAGTCGATCGATTTGTCGGCCTTCGTCAGACCGCGGACGTCCTCATACTCGATCACATCGGGTCGATCCAGCGGCAAGGCGACTTTGACGGGCGCTTTGCCTGGACCGCCAGCCTCAGACTTTTCAACATTCCGGCAGCCCGGCAGGAATAATAGGGCTATCGCGAGCACTAGACCCGGAACCGACCAGGCAGCCAAAGACATGGACACGGGACGGCGGCGGGGGCCCACCTTGGGAAATAAGACCGTTGCAGACATGGCTCTGAAACCGAGGGGGGAGAAACGAAATAAACCTTCATCCATGGTAGCGGGAATCGCTGCGATTGCTAGGGTGGGCCGCCGTGGAATTCCGGGGAATTCCGGTGGCACAATACTTATTTATTGACGGTGCATTTGTGGTCTGGTAAATTCGCGTCATGGCAAGAATCGCACGAATCGTGATCCCGGGCCCGCCGCCCCATATCACCCAGCGCGGCAATCGCCGGCAACAGACTTTCTTCAACGAGGAGGACTACGCGGCGTTTATCGAGTTGATGGCCGAGTGGTGCCGCGAGGAGAGCGTGGAGATATGGAACTGCTGCCCGGTGCCGAATCATACTCACCTGATCGTCGTACCGTCGTCGGAGGATAGCCTGCGGCGGGCCATCGGCGAAGCGCACCGGCGTTATTCGCGACGGATCAATTTCCGGGAGAAGTGGCGCGGGTATCTCTGGCAATGACGCTTCGCTTCCTTCGTGATGGACGACGCGAACTGGAAAAAGGGGATTCTTGACCTCGCCATAGCCGAAAGACCAGTTCTAAACATTATCCGCCTAGAGGGAGTCCCATGATCCTATACAGGTACCGCGCGGCGATCGCGATCACAGTCTTGTTGCTGCCGAGATTTGCTCTGGCTGCTGATCGCGCGGTGTTGGCATATCAAAAAGGAATTTCATCTCTCGAGAGACAGGACTACGGCGCTGCGATCGACGCGCTCACCCAGGCCATTGCGCTGGACCCAAAGAATGCCGACGCGTATAGCAACCGGGCCTACGCGTATACAATGAAGCGCGACTACGATATGGCAATCGCGGACTGGACCAACGCAATCCGCTTGGACCCGAAATCGGCCACAGCGCATTTCGGCCGAGGGCTAGTCTATGAAGCAAAGCGCGAACTCGACAAGGCCATCACCGACTACACCGAGGCCATGCGATTACGCCCAAAATGGGCCGCGGTCTCAAGCGACCGCGGCCGCGCGTACGAGAAGAACGGCAAGCACGAAAGGGCGATTGCTGACTTCAAGCAAGCGATGACGATCGATCCGAAATATGCTCGTGCATATCAAAACCTTGCCTGGCTACAGGCGACTTGCCCTGACGGGAAGTACCGCAACGGAGGAAAAGCAGTCGAAATCGCAACCAAGGCTTACCAACTGAGCAACGGTAAGTCCTGGCGCTATCTTGACATATTGGCTGCCGCGTACGCGCAAAACGGCGACTTTGAGAACGCTACGCTCCGGCAGGCGAAGACGATTGAAATGGCACTGACCGACAAATCGCTGACCGAGGAAGGCAAGGAAGAGTTACGTTTCCGAATGGAGCTCTACAAGAAGGGAAGGCCCTACCGGGGGTCGGAAAAAGCCGGCGACGCGAATTCCAGGGGGGATACAGAACTGAAATCTGCGGCAAAAAGTGCGTCGCCGAAAGCCGGACAAAGGTAGCGAATGAGAGAGTCGTACGAAGCGTAAGTATCGAAGGGGGTATGGGGTCGAACCTACGTTAGACATTTATGAATTGACTTCGCGTGGAAGTTGGTGCTTTGCCATTATGGCGTGCCGGTCTGACCCCACCTCTCCGGGATCTGGGTGCCGCCGGGGAAGTGGCCCAGAAAGTTCGACCTGCGGCTGGTCTGCGTCGACCCCGGCAAGGGCGCGAGCGACCGGCAGGGCGACTACTGCGCGATCGTCTTCGTGGGCGTGCTCGACCGCTTCGTTTACGTCGACGCCGCTATCCTCCATTGATTTCATGGATCGATTCGGTAGCATTGGCGATTCTACCATAGGAAGCGAGGCCCTCGTCAAGCCCGGGTCTCGTCGGCTGAGTCTTGGCAACAGCGACGCTTACCAATTGCAGGCGTCAAACGCCGCGTTAAATCCGTGCCGCCGGCTTTCGTGGCACGGCAAGACTCCTCGTGTGGCGGGTGACCCGAAACGCGAATCGCGAATCTGGCCCCGAGATTGCCGTAGGTATCGGCGTGGATGTACAATACGGCAAGCGGCGAAAAGCCACATCTCAACTAGAAACCCGTTGGCGGGGTGAGCGTATGGACTCAAACACTGTACGTTTCAAATCGGTGACCACAGTTACGACGAGCTATGTCAGCAGGCTTACGCTCGTTGAAGAAGGCATCATTCTGGTTTGCATCGCGCTAATGGTCCTTGCTCTGCTACGTGGCGGCCCAAAGCGCATCCATCTGCTCTTGTGGGGATTTATCCTTCTCCCAGTAAGAGATGTACTGTTCCATTTGCTTCATTCGCTTGACTACCATGCTGGTGCATTGGCGATGTCGGCTGCCAGCTTCCTGAGCACCGTGGGATGGCTACTGATCGCTGGATACTGCTTCACGCTCGTTGCCAAATCATCTGCCGACAACGGCCAGCCGCAGAGTCCGCCTACGGCCGATCAGCCTCCGGCTGACGGCTAAGCCGACGCGTTGGCTCGGCAAATCGATGTATGCCAAATGTCCGATTCAGCGATTTCAATCGAGGAAGCGAAGGCCATTATTCAGCAGGGTGAGTCCGCAGAAGTGCTAGACCTCATCATCGCGGCGGGCTGCATTATGGACCATTGCGAGGATTCGGATGCCGTAACGATCGCGGACATATTGCGGTGTCTTGACTTTCCAGGACTACCAGCCGAGTATGGCGCGAGGGCACTTTACGTTCGGACAGGCCGCGATGGCATTGGATGGAAATCGCCAGAAAACATCAATGACATGACGGCGGATAAGGAAGATTGGATCGCGTATCTCAGGGCCCACGGTTGGCTTTAGTCCAACACCGCCGGCCGCCTGAGGTCCTACGGGCACGCCTGGCCCTGCAAACTGCCGTGGCCTTCCGCAGCCCGATCCTCGTGCCCGCCGGAATTCACCAGACGTCTGGAGAATTGGCACGGCCTTCGCTGCCCAAAAAGTTCGAACGTTCGGACGATCTTCCATGCGCGGCGGCCGGGCCGTAGTTCCCCTCGCTGGCGGAAGAGGGTAGAATGTCGATTTGACTGACCTTCATTACGACAACGCGAGCGAGCGAAGATATGTTGGGCAAGGCGGGGCTGTTCATTGCCCAAACGATTCGCCGCCGTATCGAGGAACAGAAGATGAGAGCGAGATTCGTTCCGATTATTGGCACCATGCTTCTCACATTTTGTCATGATTCAGCCAAGGCGGTCGATCCCCCGGAAAAAGCCGACGAGCATCGGATTCGTGTGCTCGTGGAACGGTTGGCTTCCAAGAATAAGGCACCCGAGAGTTATCCGTTTCCGGCAAGCTACGACGAGAACGCCCAAGTGGTTGTCTACTTGGCGATCCAACAACTTCTCGCCGAAGGTTCTGCCGGCTTCGACACGTTGATCGAGCACTTCAACGACCATCACTACTCGTACAGCTACGCGGCGCCTGACGAAGTGTGTCCCGAAACCGTGGGCACCGTCTGCCAATCGATCATGTGGCGATGCATCAAGTGCTATGACAATGAAATCCACTACATTGCTAGCGAACAATGGAATCTCTCGCCAAATCTGGGCAAACCCAACATGGCCGATTGGTGGAAACGGAACCGCTCCCGGTCTTTATGGGAAATCCAAGTCGAAGGGATCGACCGCGCAATTGCTTTCATGGAAAACGCGCGTTTCGATACGACGCATCGACACTGGCGGTTGAGAGAATTTGTGCCGCCCGCGGTATTCGAAAGTCACCGCAAGGACAATCTGCGGATCCTGAAAGAAATGCGGGCCTCAATCGTGGCGCAAAAGGTCGCCTACCGACCGAAATCGTTCGAAAAGAAACTGGATGACGCGTATGACCCTATGCTCGGGCTGCCGTGGACGACAAATCCGCGGTAGTCCAAGCTGCCAACATCGCCCACCCGCTGAGCCGCTGCGCGAACGCTTCGCGTCGGGCACGCCTCCCGTTGGCGGAGATGGAGTTTCAGGGTATGAACGGACAAGACCTCGCCGTTTTAGCATTCGCGGCAGTTGCTAATTCTCTCTGGGCACTCTGCCTTTGGCGGCGATGGCCGGAAGCCACTTACCCGAAGATCAAGGACCGTCGGTCTACATGGTATTGGCTTGACGCATTCGGTATCGCACGGACCGAAGAAAACTGCGTTCGGTTCATGCGACGTTGCTGCGTGGGCGGAATGATCGGAATCACCTTGCTGTGTCTGCTTACGGTCGTATTAAGACAGCGTTGATAATGCGCCCGGGCCTGTATCCGCCAACCAGCCACGACAGCAGCGCCGCTGCGCGACCGCCACTCGGTGATCTAGGCGACATCCTGCGACCATCCTCCGCCCGCCTCCCATCGCCTCCCTGAGTGCCCCAGCGCCCCTCTGGCGGCCCTCTGCTCGCAGCACCACTTCCGAGACCTTGGAGCATCGGCAGGCCCACAGGCGAGCGTCCAAGAAGCCCACAAGCCGCCTGGAAAATTCTCGGACTGGCTATTGCGCCGCGACCCCAGAGATCGTATGATAGAAGCTGCCTCGTGTGACCGCGGGCATAGCTTCTGACCTTTCTGCCTTTTACTTCTCGTTGACCGCGTGACGGCTCTGGCCGTCGTCTGGGTCGTATTTCTACTTCGCCGCAAGGCAACCATTCACTTCGCCGCTGCGCCCTGCGCCGCGGCACACCTGGAGAAAATCCCATGGAACAAATGAGTCTCAAAGACGTTGCAGCCCTGCTGAATGTAAAAGCTTACCGCATCGAGTACCTGCTGTGTCACGGCCTCGTGCCGGAGCCCAAGTTAAGAATCGCGGGCCGTCGTGTTTTCGGCCCCGAGGACGTGGCCAACATAAGAGCCCGCCTGGCCACGCCGAAACCAGAGAGGCCCAAAGAAACTGCGGGCCTATAGAAACAGCACGGGCCGATCGCGGTGATCGGGCCGGCAGAGTAAATCGATTTTTTTTAGCCATCCGATCGCAATTCGGTGGCAGCACAATCACAAGAGAAACGTGACTATCTCCAGTATAAGCGATGCCCCCTCGGGCGCAATGCCGAACGAATCGGCGCAGGGGGCCGATGGTGCCCGTGTCAATAACTACCGAGCGGCGAGTAGCGCTGACGGACCTTGGCCCGCGACAGCCGCGGCCAACGGGCGACCTATCGCAGCACCACCAGCGCCGTCCCTGGAAATCGCAGCGGCTACAAACGGCACAACTGCCGAGCCCGCCCAAGCTATGATCGATGCAGCCCATAGGGCGGCCTGCGACCGAGCTGTCGCCCATCACTGGGATTTGATGCTCCCCTATGAAGTCGATGAGCAGGCATTGCGGGACGCGCTGGATCCCAGCAAGCCACTCGAACAACGACTGGATGAAGCTCGCGATCGGGCGGTCGCCGAGTATTTCGATGAACATCGAGCCATGCCAAGACGCGGCACGGAAATGCAAGATCCAGTCACTCGCTGCCGCGTTACCTACGAACCGAGGGCAGTGATCGAGGTCAACCGCATCGTGCAGCAGGAACACGATCGCCAGCAGCAGCACCTGGAAGCGCGAAATGCCCGGCTGCAACCTGTCTGCGACGCCGACTTCGCGGCCGGCGATTACCGGCACAATTACCTCATCCAGCAGGTGCTGATCGAAGGGCAGCCGATGATGATCAACGGCATCAAGAAGGCGCCTGAAAACGTCCACGATCGTCGACATGGCCGCCTCGCTGGCCAGCGGCAAGCCCTTCCTAGGGTATTACAAGTTCCAGGTTCCGCAGGCGGTGAGGGTAAGCGTGTACAGCGGCGAGAGCGGCAAGGCCATGATCCAGGATACACGGCGGCGCGTGTACGAAGCCAGGGGCATCAGCGGGGCGGAGATCTTCTGGTGTTTCGAGGTCCCGCAGTAAGTCGCGTGCCGCCGCATTAGGAGACGACAACAAGAAGACCAAGATCTGCATTGAGGACGTAAACAGCGGGAAATGAGCTGCAGGGCAATCCTGGGATGCTAGGATGATTCGAGGGAGGAGCCATAATGCGGTTATTGCGTCAGGTTTGTGTCAGGCTTTACCCGGTCGTTGTTGCCGCGTGCATCCTACCCGGCACGTTTTCAAGGGCTGAGGACGCAGTACCTCTGATTCGCCAAGGAAATGAGGCGCTTGCGAAGAGGGATTGGGATGGCGCCGTCGCGAAATTCAGCGAGGCAGTCCGCTGCGATCCGAAAAGTGTCGACGCCCATTTGGGCCTGGCTCACGCGAACTGGAAAAAGGGGATTCTCGACCTCGCCATAGCCGAAACAACGAGGGCGATCGAGATAGGGCCGCCCACGGCGAAGGCATACGGGAGCCGCGGCTGTTTCTACCTTCTCCTCGGGGACACCCAAAGCGCGATCCACGACCTAGACGTGGCAATTGGCCTGGCCCCGCACGACGCAGATGGATTTAACAACCGCGGCTCGGCTCACCTCTGGGCGGGTGACACTTTAAAGGCGATCGAGGATTATTCAGCCGCCATTCGGCTCGACCCAAAGAGTTCCCTGGCCTTTGAGAATCGTGGTTTTGCCTACGCCATACAAGGGTCGTACGGGGACGCCGTCGCGGATCTTACCGAGGCCCTTCGCTTCAAGAAGACCGCCATGCGGTTTGAGGAGCGCCAACGGTATTCGAGCGACTTGGCCGGTTCAGCAACGCCCTGGCCGATCTTGATGAAGCGATTAAGCTAGGCGAGGACCTACGCGATAGCCATCGTATGCGAGCGTGGCTCCGATCGAAGACAGGGGACGACGCGGGTGCGGACTCCGATTTTGCCGCGGTTATCGCCGCCGCCCCTTCGGATGCGAAGTCATACATTGAACGTGCCAAGTTCTACCTGGACCTGGGACAATACGAGAGGGCGACTGCAGATGTCGATCGTGCGATTGAAATCAGTCCGAAATCGGCACCTGCCTTGGAACTTCGCGGTGCGCTGTGGATCTATCGCCGCAACGTTGCGCCGGTTTAACTGAGAATGTGCCAAGCCATCCCCTCGCATGGAATCTGGGGGCTCCCTGGAGCGTGGAACCCCGTTACCTGAATTTACCGCAGCGCGACTGGTACCGACAGCAATACGATCAATTAAGAGGCCGGCCCTGATCAGCACCATAAGGAACAAGGTGACAGCCACGGAATCTAGGTAATATAGGCATATTGAACAGAGGTACGGCTTGTTCGCAAGACGCGAGAAAACAGAACGTCACTAATATTGGCAGAATCGAAAACCAAGGCGTCAACTGGCGCGACGGATGGTGGGCAGTTTGGGAACACGACGTGGTTCACTAAGAGCATTGCGGCGGCTAGCCCGCCGGTCAACGACGCCGGGTTGGTCAACGCGACCATTGTCGTGGGCGGCGGCGTGCCGCGCGAGCCACCCAACGTCAGCGCCCGACCACGACAGTGCCCAGGCGCCAGCCATTGACGCGCAGACGATGCCACCGCTTGCGGCGCAGGCGGCGAATTTCGTCTAAGCCGCGGTAGCCTTCGTGGGCGACGGTTGTGTGCCGGTGGGCGACGCCGAGCACCGCCGGCGGCTGGACGTCTACTGCACCTGCGACCGCCGCGCCGGCCGACGCTCTGCGGCCTGCGGCTGCTGGATCGCAATGAAATCTCGCGGACGGGCCTTCAGTTGCCCTTGAGACAATGGGA
Source organism: uncultured Planctomycetia bacterium (assembly GCA_963709175.1). GTDB lineage: Bacteria > Planctomycetota > Planctomycetia > Pirellulales > Thermoguttaceae > JANXQG01. Next base: position 345,861 of record CAVPVK010000011.1, on the reverse strand, counting down.
GGACGCCGGCGACAAAATGATGGTGACGGGGAGAAAGCGAGATGATAGCAGCAACGAGACGCCCTAATGATCGAATTCAGCCGCCGGAGGGTTGCCGCACTTTGAACGGTGCCGGAAATCCCGCTATAACCGGCATCATCGCTGCGAGGACGCGACAAAATGGCACAGAATTCCTCCCCCCCTCTTGTCCCCGCCGCAAATTGTCCCCGATAATTCTTGAGACGGTCAATCCTGCGGGAAAAGGCATACGGCCCGTTCCCGGGCAGGCGTGTTACCGGAGGCTTTTATGGACCAGCGCATACGACTCGCGACCGCAGCGGCAGTAATGCTCATCGGGTTGGGATTCGCGCTGTTGTTCCGCCATCCGGCCGGGACCGACGATCCCGTTCCCCTGCAAAGCGATCCCCTGGTGCTCCGCCGACAACCGGACCTGCGAGGCCTTGCCGCGGGCGATTCGCCGTCGGCCGCCGCACAGGCACGTCCACAAGCGACGGCGCCGGCCGAGCCTTCCCGGCCAACGCCAACGATCGTCACGGCGACAGATCGCCCCGCGCCGCCGCCGGAACTACCGAAGACCTATCCCGATTCCCGCGGCTTCAGCGGACTTGCCAACACCAATTTCGCCAAGGGCGGTCAGATGGCAAGCACGCGGTGGGGGGCGTCGCTTGGGGAGATGCTTCCAGGTCCAGAGGGTGTTCCGACCTCGACGCCGCCGACGCACAAGATTATCGATGGCGATTCGCTGGCCTTGCTGGCCGAGCGCGATCTAGGCTCGGCATCACGGGCCATGGAGATCTTCCAGGCGAACCGCAATGTGCTCACTGAGCCCGACATCTTACCCATGGGAGTCGAGTTGAAGATCCCGCGGGCGGAGCAGACGTCGCAGAGACCGTAGGCATTCATTCGTGGGGAAGCAAGCGTTTCTTCCACTTCCATTGCTTGGCATCGGGATTGGTGATCACGCGGAGCTTGATGAAGGCGGCGATGTTTTCTTGCATCTGCATGTCCGGCGCAGCAATGAGCTTGGCTCCCTGCAACGGCGTGGCAAGCTTCTTGAAGAAATATGCCGTCAGGGTTTCCGGCTTGCCTGCCTCGGCAGGAGGGCGGCCCAAGATAAACTCGTGGTAGAGCCTTTCCGCCACGTTGAAACGATCTTTGTTCTTGTTGCCCACGGCAATCATGACGGGCAGGTTGTGGACCGCGGGATTCCTCATGATCGTAGCGATGGCCGGCTTGAAGCCCGTGACGGTAGCCGGCGGCGAGACCAGCGCGGCCGCCTTGACGAATAGCCCCATTTGCAACGTCGGGCCGTACCAGGGCTGGCCGTTTTCGTAGCCCATCGCGTCGTCGAACGCATAGTACAGGGCCAATGCCGCGCCTTTCGTCCGCGCCGACCAACACCAACTTGTTGATGTTCAAGGCATTCTTGTTGTTCTGCTCCCAGAGAAATGCCTTAAGGGCCCTCAGGTCCTGAGGCACCATCATTGCCGGCATGAGGTCGCGGCCCTTGGCCTTCTCCGCGCGATTGCTGTTCGCGGGCATTATTTTGGTGCTATCGCCGTGGCCGCGGAGGTCGGGCACGATCACGGCACAGCCAAGCTTCGCCTGCAGGAACGCTGCCAGTCCCTGCTCCTGATCGAAGTCTTTCCGGCTGCACGGCTTGCTGAAACCGTGGAAAACAAGCACCGGGACGCTTTCCTGGTCCTTGGCCCCGGGATAGTAGGTAATCTTGAGGATCATGCCGTCGTCGGCGGTCAGCTCCTTGTCCACCGGCTTGGGAAGCTCGACGGGCTGGTCATCTTTCTTCTCCGTCGCATCCGCCGCATCGTCCTTCGCCGCCGGCTGGTCTTTGTCTTTCGGTTCTTCGGCAATTGCACAGGCCGCCATCGGACCAAGGGAGAGGCCCACGACGAGGGGTGTCAATCCCAGCAGGGACATCAGAGCAAACAAAAGCCGCGCGGCACGCGACGGAGAGGTAGAGCATGGCATGGCGATAGGACCTTCCAAACAAGATCTAGGACATTCGGGGCAGGCAGCAGTTTCCGGCTCCGCGGAAACCAAGCCTCACGACTCCTTCATGGTACATGCACGGCCGCACGTAGTCAATCGAAAGGCTAGTGCATGCTGAGCGAGTCGCTGGCCGAGTCCTCGTAGCGGTCGTGGGGATAGAAGTAGCGGGCGATCTGCTCGGCGAGAACATCGATGAACTCGTTGCGGAAGGCGACCTCGTTGCAGTCGGTTGCCGGCTTGCTGCCAATCCGCGGCCACTCGAACTGCGGCGGCGACTTCCGCCATTCGACCTGCTTGTCGGCCACGTCGTAGACCTTGATATGCACCGTCGCCCGACCGCGGAAGAGCGTCTGGCCGTCCAGATCGCTGAACGATTCAATATCGATGCCAACCACCTTGTCGGCCTTCAGGGTCCGGCCGATCTCCAGGTAATCGTCCACCCCCTTTTCATCCAGCAGGTTGGCGACCTTCTGCGAATCGATGAGATGGATTTCCTTGACATTATGCTTGAGAAGATCGCAGATTCTCTCGGTCAATGCCCGGGCGGTGCCGGCCGTGCTGAACTCTTCGCCGGTCAGCGGGCGGCAGACGACGGCGACGGTTTTTCCTTTCAGACCGTCGAATTCGGGAGGGATGTCTGTGCCGCTGGTAAAGAGGGCAAAGCTTTCCAACGCCGACTTGCAGCCGCAAGTCAGAATGGAGAGGACAATCAGCGACGCCGCGACGGCGGGCCACCGAGGTAGAAGAGAGCGACGATCCATCGTTATTCCCTCGCCAGTGTCAAAACATCCACAATCGCCACCCCCACTGCCCGAGAGTGACCAGGCAGACCAAGGCGGCAACACCCGCGACGGCCCATTCGTTGGGCCGGCCGCCGAGCCACCGTCCGCGGAGCGCGGAAACCAACAACCACGGAGCGCTTGCCAGGCTCAGTACTGCCAGGAGCGTGCCGCCCGTGTTCGCAGCCAACGCGCGGCGGATATCGCCGCGCACCAACCAAGCCCAAGACGTGGTCATTCCGCAGGCCGGGCATGGCCGTTGGAAAATCACGCTGAATGTGCATGGCGGCAAGCCTAGTTGCTCGTGCGTACCGTAGCCCCGCGCGTCGGGCGTCAAGGTTTCGGCCGTCGCCAGCAACCCCAGCAGAGTCGAGGCCAGTGCGACCAGTGCGATGCGCTGACCGAGGGGCATCAATCTCTGCGGCGGCTTGCCTGATGCGTTCACGGGAAGTCGATTTATCGAGGGGGGAGGATAGCGATTCGCAACGCCCAATGCAAGGGCGTTTTATTTATTTATATTTGGAGTCCTCTAGCCGCTTCGCCTCTTCCTCGTTCACCACGAGGCGGCGAATGCCGCTGGCGCGCCCCGTCTGCGGGTCGAAATCGACCAGGGTGCCATGCAGTCGCACGTCGTTGACGGCAACGTCAAAGGGCGTCGGCCGATGGGTCAAGGTCGTCTCCATCACACGGTCGATCCGCCGTCCGAGGATACTCTCGCAAGGGCCCGTCATGCCCACGTCGCACTGGAAGGCCGTGCCGCCGGGCAAGATCTGTTCATCGGCGGTGGCGACGTGGGTATGCGTGCCCAAGACGGCGGTGACGCGGCCGTCGAGATAACGGCCCATAATCTGCTTGTCGCTGGTCGCCTCGGCGTGAAAATCCAAGAGGATGGCTCGCGCATCGCCCGGCAGCGCGGCCAGCACGCGGTCGGCGGCGTGGAATGGGCAGTCGACCGGCGGCATGAAGACTCGCCCCAACAGTGTGAAGACAGCCACTCGCACCCCATTGCCCGCCGTGAGAAGCATTACTTGGGCACCTGGCGCCTCCGCCGCGTAGTTGGCTGGTCGGGCGAGTCGTTGATCGCTTTCCAAAATGGGAATGATCTCGCGGCGTTTGTAGACATGGTCGCCCAAGGTCATGCCGTCGATGCCGGCAGCCAAAAGTTCACGAAAGATCGGCGGCGTCAGTCCCGAACCGGCCGCCGCATTCTCGGCATTGGCCACGATCAGGTCGATCGCCTGCTCCTGACGCAGTCCCCGCAGGGCCTGAGTGCAGATCTGCCGTCCCGGCTTGCCGACGATGTCGCCGATAAAGAGCAAACGCATACCAAGAAAATCGGAATTCGAATTCCTCCTGTTACCTCGCTACATCAACATGCCTGCTTTCGCGCACCACGGTAACCTTGATCTCACCCGGGTAGGTTAACTGTTTCTCGAAGGCCTGCACGATATCGTGGCAAATCTTGGCGGCCGTCTCGTCGGTCGTCTCCTTGGAATTGACCAGGACGCGAAGTTCGCGGCCGGCCTGTATCGCGTAGGCCTGCTCGACGCCGGAAAAATTGCCTGCGATCCGCTCGAGTTCCTCCATCCGCTTGACATAACGCTCCAGGCTCTCGCGACGGGCGCCAGGCCGTGCGGCGCTGCAGGCATCGGCCGCGGCCACCAGCACGGTGTAGGGGTTGCTGACCCGCAGGTCGTCGTGGTGGCCGCAGGCCGCATGCACCACTTCCGGCCGCTCGCCATAGCGTTTCAACAGTTCCGCGCCGATCTTGGGGTGACCGCCCTCAGCTTCGTGGTCGGCTGCCTTGCCGATGTCGTGCAACAGCCCGCAGCGCCGGGCCAGGGAGCCGTCCAATCCCACTTCGTCGGCCATCATGCCGGCGATGAAGGCCACCTCGACGCAGTGCCGCAGCACGTTCTGGCTATAGCTGGTGCGGAAATGGAGCCGCCCCAAGAGGGCAATCAGCCGCTCGTGCAGGCCGTGAATGGCCAGCTCCTGGCAGGCGTCTTCGCCCAATTTCTGGATATGTTTTTCCAACTCCTTTTGCGTGACGCCAACGACCTCCTCGATCCGTGCGGGATGGATGCGGCCGTCGGCAATGAGCTTGTTCAGCGCCAGACGGGCTACCTCCCGGCGGATGGTATCGAACCCGCTGACGATGACCACGCCAGGCGTGTCGTCGATGATCAGGTCGACTCCTGTAGCCTTTTCGAAAGTGCGGATATTGCGGCCTTCGCGGCCGATGATCCGTCCCTTCATTTCGTCGTTGGGAATACCGACGGTGCTGGTCGTCGACTCCGCAGTGTGCGCGGCCGCATAGCGTTGCAGTGCGGTGACGATGATCTCGCGGGCCTTGTGCTCGCAAGTCTCGGCCAACTGCTTGTCGTAACGGAGGATCGCCGCGCCGGTCTCCTGCTGGAGTTGGGAGTCGAGAACTTCCAGCAGCCGCCGCGTGGCCTCGGCCTGGCTCAACCCGCTCAACTCATGCAGCGTTTGCCGCTGCAGATCCAGCAGCTTGGCCAGGTCCTCCTTGCGGTGGGTCACCTCCTGGATCTTCTCGGTCAGCTTGCGCTGGCAGGCTTCGACGCCCTTCTCCTGGCGTCGGACCTGTTCCGCCTGCTCCTCCAGCGCATCCTGGCGTTTGTCCAACAGGCGTTCGCGTTCGTGGAGCTCGCCGCGAATCTTGCGCAGCTCTTTCTCGCTTTCCTCCTGTTGCTTGAGCATTGACTCCTTGATCTGCAGCTCGCCCTCACGACGGCGATTTTCGCCTTCTTGCCGCGCCTTGGACACGATATCGTCGGCCTCGCGCTGGGCGTCTCGTCGCCGCAAATGATCGAAGAGCCTGATAAGAACATAGGCCATCGCAAAGGCGGCAACCGCCGTAAAAGCGATAGCAACAACTTGCCCCAAGGTTAGCACGACTTTATACCTCGCAAATCCACTCGCGTTCCGCCAAGACGCCTAGGGGAAATTGGCACCCCTGGGCGGTCAGCGGCACTCGCCGATCAACGATCGGCAGCGTAGGCGGGCATCGAAAAGTCGCTTGAATGGCCACCCGTCCCAAGCATGGTGGTCCGGCAAACCGGCACACGTTGGGAGCAAGTCAAGAGTTGGTTGTTATCGATGAACCACAGGCGATCGCGACAACCCCATCTGTGGAGGGGTTTCGATAAAGGGGCGGTTACCCGCCGCACCGGGGCATACTGAAGCCCATACGGCCCATTGGTCCATCCTCGCCCAAGACAATACGTCATCCAAGGGATGGCAGGGAGTTGCAATACGAGGAATGGCAAACCGGGCACAATGCTTCGCCGGACGCCACACCAGGCAAACCTTCGCCCGGCAGTCTTGCCGGACGCAGTGCTCCATTCCAAGTTGATTCGCGCGGTGGCGCGCTCGCACCCGGCGATCAACCAGCGCATCAGAATGAGAACAAGGCCCGCCATTCACACACCCTCGCGCATCCGTTGGTTCTTGCGGTCAATTCCAGAACCCGTCGAATACTCGCAATACACTGTGCCTCGGGGCAGTCCCGTGGACTGTCCGAAGCACGTCGATTGGTTAAATGTTGGTTTCTCTAATGTAAGGAAAACACAAAGTTCTATTTTAGCCGAGACATGGCATTTTGCAACGGGAAACATCCGCCAACCGTAAACTGCATTCTGGCAACACCTTACGACCGGGCCATTGATAATCAGGCGATCTCCAATTATGATGGGAGTTGGGCCTTGGCCAACGATCTCGAAAACCCTTCGCCCGTGCTTATCCTTCTCACTAACGACGACGGAATTTACGCTCCCGGCTTGGCGGCCCTGCAGAGGGAACTGACCAGCTTGGGAGAAGTTTATGTCGTTGCGCCTGCCACCGAGCAAAGCGGCGTTGGCCACATGATTACCTATTTGACGCCGTTAATCGTCAAGGAGGTTTTTCAGAACGAGCGGACAGGCGGCAGTGACGACAACCGCTGGGGCTGGGCAGTGGAAGGCAGTCCCGCCGACTGCGTGAAGATTGGTGTGCATGAGTTCTGCCCGCGACGTCCGGACCTGGTTGTCAGCGGTATCAACGCCGGTCTGAACGCGGGCATCAACGTGCTGTATTCCGGCACCGTGGCAGCGGCCATCGAAGGCGCCTTTTTCGGCATTACCAGCGTCGCCGTCTCCCTGCAGTTTGAACGCCGCTTCCAGTTCGACCGGGCCGCTTGCCTCGCCCGGCAGATCATCGAGCAGGTCCTGGTCGCCAAGGGACCATCACCGCAGCTTTACAACATCAACATTCCCACCGCGGCGCTTTCTGGCGAACCGCGGTTACGTGTCGTGCCCATGAACGTGAGTCGCTACGGCGACCGCTTTGAAAAGCGTCAGGACCCGTTTGGACGCCCGTATTACTGGCTCATCGGCGGTCGAGCCCCCCTTTTGGCAGAACATGAGACGGACCTGTCCGCGCTCGACCAGGGCATGATCGCGCTGACGCCTCTGGATTTCAATATGACCCAACCAACCGTTCTGACGGAAATGGAGAGTTGGTCGATCCGCCTCGCCGCTTCGCCGGAGAACTATGGAGGAGAAAAATGAAAATTGTGACACACTGGCTGCCCGCCCTTTGCCTCGCTTTCTTGACCGGTTGTGGTCTCGACGGGCCGATTCCGCGCGGAGCGAAACACGATGAACCAGCAGCAGCCCAGGCCCCGGCGGCGAACACGGCCAGCCAACCCGCCGCGGACAAGAAGCCACACGAAAATGTTGCCGGCGGACTTCCCTCTTCCCCGCCGAAACCCACGGCCGCAAAGCCCGGCACGATTCGTGAAAAAGCGGCCGCGGGCATGGGCGAAAAGGGCCGCGGCTATGGCGGCGACATGATCACGGTGGCGCTGAGGGCCGAATGGAACGTCAAGGAACGCCTTGTCCTGGACCAGATTCAACTTGCCATGGATCTTTACAAGGCGGAAAATGGCGGAAATCCGCCCAAGACTCAGGAAGAGTACATGGCCAAGATCATCCAAGCCCAAAACATTAAACTCCCTACGTTGCCGCCCGGACAGCGCTACGTTTACGATCCCCATTCAGGCGAACTCATGGTTGAGAAGCCCAATAACCTCTGAACTGAGCTAGCACTCCTACCGCTAGATTCGGCCTCACCGTCATGAAACTACACCCCGCGATTTTCCTTCTCTTAACCACCGGATTCGTTCCGGCCGCCTGGGCCAGCGACGTGAGTTGGGCCTTCCTGCCCGGCTACTACACGCATTCGCCCGTAACCGGCGAGCGGGTGGCTCAATACGAGCCCGAGCGTCCATCGTTGGTGCCGACCGATCCAACCTATCAGGAAAGCGGCTACCGCCACCAGGTCATCCATGCCGGCGACGATTGGCTGAACATCGTGCAAACCTGGGGGGCGGGCACAGCCATCCGCCCCTATGGCGAATGGTTGTATCCTTATCGCCCGGGGGCAACACCTTACGGTCCCTGGGGCAATCCGCAAGGTCCCTGGACGCTGCCGTACGGAGCATGGCAAAATCCCTATGCGGCGGGCCGTCTTCCGTACGGTCACGGGCAGCGATATTCTGGAGACTGGACCGGCGGCGGCGGAACGTGGCAATCGGCTCCAGCAATGGGGACGCAACCCAATTTCCAGCCAGGATCACAGCCTCCGGGTACCGCCATGCCACCCGGCGCCGCGATTGTCCCACCCATGTCGAGGGCCATGCCGGCGGCGCCAGGATCACATGGGCGGGAATTGTAAACCAATAGCTTTCCTCGTAACGTTGACCGTCACCGGATCCCACAAATATGCGTAACATTGCCATAACATTGTTGCTTCTCGCCTCCACTCCCTCGCTCCATGCCGCCATGCAAACGAAAGTTATTGAATACCCGCAGGGCGATCAAACCCTGGAAGGCTACCTGGCCTGGGATGACGCCATTGCCGGGCCGCGGCCCGGCGTGCTCGTTGTCCACGAATGGACCGGTCTGGGAGATTACGTCAAGATGCGTGCCCGCAAATTGGCGGAGATGGGCTATATTGCGTTTGCCGCCGACATCTATGGCAAGGGCGTTCGCCCCACCAGTCCGCGGGAGGCCGCCCCGCTGGCCGGCAAATACAAGAGCGATCCGGCGTTGATGCGGGCGAGGGTCCGCGCGGGGCTCGACGTACTCCGTCGCGAGCCGCTCTGCGATCCCAAGCGGGTTGCAGCCATCGGCTACTGCTTCGGCGGCACTTGCGTGCTGGAGCTGGCCCGCAGCGGGGCCGACGTGGCGGGCGTCGTAAGCTTCCATGGCGGACTAGCCACGGCGAACCCGGCGGACGCCAAGAACATCCGCTGCAAAGTGCTGGCCTTGCACGGGGCCGACGACCCGCACGTCACACCCAAGGAGGTCGCGGCCTTCGAGGACGAGATGCGGGCCGCGGGAGTCGATTGGCAGTTGGTGGCCTACGGCGGCGCGGTGCACGCCTTCACCAACCCCGGCGCAGGCAACGACAACTCCAAGGGCGCGGCCTACAACGCTGCCGCCGATCGGCGATCGTGGGAGGCCATGAAGGCGTTCTTTGCGGAGATTTTCAAAGGTGCGTAACGCAATCAGTTCTTTCAAACAAGGAGGTCGAAGTCATGACCGCGCGTTGGAAATTTGCAGGATGTTGGTTGCTCTCGTCGCTGGCGGCAATCGTCGCTCCGTCGTGCAATCGGGCTGCGGAACCGCCCACACGATTGCCGAACCAGATCTACAACCGCATGGTGTACGTAAGGACGGATGACGCCAGCGAAGTTTTCGTGAACATGCCAGGTCATTGGGATCTTGGATCGCCAAGCATTTCGCCCGACGGCAAATCGGTCGCATTCGACGCCCTGACCGTCGGCGAATCCCCGGAGCGCGAAACGTGGCTGGTCGGCGTCGACGGCAACGGCCTGCGCAAGCTCGCCGACGGGGGCACTCCGCGCTGGTCGCCCGACGGCAAGCGGCTCTTGATCTGTCGCGATGTCGTGGGGCTGTTTTCGCGGCAGCACAGGTTCTACGAGTTCGCGGTCGCGACGGGCAAGCAGAAGCCGATTCGCGCGGGCCGCTTCCCCGACTGGTCGCCCGACGGCAAGCAAATAGTCTTCTCTGTCGAAGGTTCGCGGACGGACAATGCCGGCGTGCATCCGGGGGCGAAGCTGTGGACTGCCAACGCCGACGGCGGCGCCGCCACAGAGCTTTGCGACGGCGATTGGCCAAGTTGGTCGCCCGACGGGAAGAAGATCGCTTACTGCATACAGGCGGAAGGCAAGCCGGGCGAGATCTGGGTTATCGACCTCGATACGAAGAACAAAGCGAAGATCGCCCTGGGCCACTACCGGGCACAATGGGCCGGCGATAGCAAGAGCTTCGTCTGCAATGGTTCGTTTCCGCTTCCAGGCGAACAGATCTACACCCGCTCGCCGGCACGGTTCTGGCTCGACAAGCCGCTTAAGCCCAAGTATTTCAGCACGGAACTGGATAATCCCTGGTCGCCATGCGTTTCGCGCGACGGCCACATTACGGTACTCGTTGTAGACAGCCAGAAGCGACGCGGGGATGGCGGCCAGTAGCGGCTATTTAAGAATGGCGCAAATCTACATAAAACGGAATTCTCTCCGTTTGCCTCTTAAAGATCGAGTCAACGGATTGAATTAAACGCCACCAGCGCGGCCGCCTCCTCCGGACATTACGCCGCTGGCGCTGGGCTAGCGATCCATTGCAGCTTCGTTTCCGGGACTTGCAGGGCGAACTCCGGCCCAAATGCCTTTGAAGGCGTGAGAAAGCCGGGAGCCACTCCACCCGCCGCCACCCGCTCCACAGCGGCCAAGGCCGAGAACACCGTGAAGCGATAGGCGTCGATCGTCTCCAGCACGGCCTCGGCGAGCTGATTCTGCTGGTCGCTGAGCCGGGCCCAGACGGCTGCCCGCTCCCCACTCGAGGGGGCGGGACCCGCCACACTCCAAGCCCCGCGGAGCATTGACGCCATGGCGTCGCGAACGATATCGACTTTTACCGCCGAGCCAAGCCATTGCAGCTTCTGCACGCTGTGCGCCTTCCAGGCCGGCATCGCCACAAAAGTCTCGATGCAAGGTATGTGCGTCGTATGCCAGGCCGTCACCAGGTCAGCCAGGCCGAACATGGCTGCCGATTGCGGGCCGGCGGGGAAGGGTACGTCGATCATCTGCCCGGCAATCGGCGACTCTACCAACTGGCCGTTACGGCGAGCTTTGCCGCTGGCGGGCATCTGCTCGACGACGGTGCGGGCGGTGCCGGGACTGATGCTGCCCATGGTCGTATAAGCGACTTGCAACCGCGCGGCGGCAGGCAGCCGAGCGGCCAGCATGGCCACAAGGCAATCGCCGGCCAATGGGGTGAAGGCCACGGCCGGCAGCAGGCTGACGCCGGCCGCAACTGCCCGATCGTGGCGCGCGGCTGCCGCCTCGATGACCGAAATCTCGCCGGTGATGTCCAGATAATTGACTTTGGCCGCGAAGCAGGCCTCCATCATCGGCAGTGCGGTAGCCGAAAATGGGCCAGCGCAGTGGAGCACGGCCGTTGCCCCGCGGATCTGCTCGGCGACCTGACTCGGATCGTCCAAGGTAAAGACTCGGCAGGGACATTGCAATTCTCGGGCGATCCGCTCGACCGCGCGGGTATTGCGTCCGGCAAGTATCGGTTTTTGACCGCGCGAGGTGGACTCGCGTGCGATGCGGTGGCCGGTATGGCCGTTTGCCCCGTAAAGAATCCACGTGGGTGCGGACATGGCGTTCCCTCCAATTTGGACGCGGCTCGTTCAGGCAGGACGAAAAAGCAACGCTTGTCAACTGGGGATAGAATAGCGGGCAACCTCCCTGCGTAGAACGGAATCTATTCCGTTTTCAACGAACGGAATGAATTTCGTTCTGCGCAGGGCCTGCGACCCCTTACAAGACGTTGACAGTTATTTGTTTGCCCCACCCGACATCGTTACGACAGAATCTCCCGCCGCCGCTTAACATAGTCCCAGACTACGTAGCGGTCAAGATCCTTGCCGGCAGTAAAGAAGACGCGGCCCGTGGTCGATTCTGACAGCTTCTGTGCAAACTGCACGTCCTCGCTCGATTGCCACCAACTCTGCAAGAGGAAGGTGTTGATCGTGATTCCCTCGCGGCGGCAGAGTTGGCCCTCGCGGAGCGTGGCCTCTTCGGTCCGGGCGTCGGGCGGATAAAGCAAATAAAGGTCTTTGCCCTCAAAATGCGCCGTCGGCAACCCGTCGGTAATAAGAATGATCTGCCGGTTAACCGTATCCTGCGCGGCCAGCAATTGCCGGGCGAGTTGCAGGCCGTGCTGGATGTTGGTGAAGTGCGGCGGGATTTGCATTTCACTGATGCGTTCGTCGCTCATGTCGGCCTTCAGCCGCACGACGGGGTCGAAGAGCGTTACCGACTTGGGCATGAGCGTCACCACCTCGCCGGCCTGCCGCAACTTGGCGAAGGTGTAGACCTCGATGAAGCGGAGCCAGTCGCCGGGATACTCCTGGCGGATCAGGCCGTCCAGAGCCAGGCCCATTCGCTTGACGTTGATGTATAGACCGTCGTAGCGCATCGAGCCGCTCATGTCCAAAAGTACGGCGGTCGCACACTTGGGTGAGTTTCGCGTGCGGTGGACGATGATGTCTTCAGAGCGCATCCGCAAAGGCAGCCCCGGACCGTCGCGGAGCATGGTATTGATCAGCGAGCCGGGGATGTCCATATTGGCCAGCGAGTCGCCGAACTCGTATTGCTTGGTCTGCTGCAGCTCCACCGCCCCTTCACCCACGATGGGCCCCACGTGTCGCCCCGTCCGCGCGGCCACCAGGTTGCTGAATATCCGCTCCAAAAGCCGTCCCTGAAAGAGCCGGTAGGCCTTGGGAGTAAGCCGATAGCCCTGGGCGGTCTTCTCCAGCCCCTGCTGCTCGGCAAGGTCCTTGAGCAACTGCTCCACCATGCGGGCCAGCTCGTTGAGCTTCTCCATATCGCCCGCCTCGGCATATTCCGCCAGTGCCTCCATGTCGATGACGCCGATCTGCGCCGTCTTGGCCGCTTCCTCGAGTTGTTTCAACAGGCGGTCGATCTCCTCCAACTCCTGCTTGATCTCAATGGCCTGCGGCACCGTCATCGACTTGCGGCCGGTGAACTCGTACTTGGCCGCCAGTTCGTCCACCTGGTACTTGTCGCCCAGCCAATCAATGAGCTTCACAAGCTGCTTGGCGAAGGGACTGCGTTCGTCGTCCACGCGGTACCAGAGCCGCTCGATGTCGTAAAGTTGCTCTTCCTTGACCGCCTGACGGAATCGCTCTTCCAGTTTGCTGGGTGGTTTCATCGACTTGGCCAACTCGCGGAAACGGCTAGCGGCCTCTTCCTTCACGCGGCGGGTCTCATACGTCTCAAGGATCTTCCGCTTGCGCTCTCGGAGCAGTTCCATGAGGGCCTCCAAGCTGGGCCCCAAACCGGCGATCTGGCTGGGATCCAGTTGGATCGCGCGGGCCAACTCTTCGTCGGAAAGCTCCCGCATGCTGCCATGGGCGAGCATATGCTCCATGGCCCCGGAAACCAGGTCAGGGGCCGGTTGCGTGGGACTGGGAAAGGTCTTGGGATCGTAGCGCTGGTAAGTGTGAATTACGCCGCCGATGGGCCGTGACATGCTTTGCTCCTCAGGTGATCTCGTAGACGATTTGCCCGTGTTGCTGCGCGGGAAATCCGGTCGGTGGCGTAAAGCCCCGCCAACACGAATTCGACGCAAGACGCCCGCACGGCGGCGTCGCTGGACGCGTTGACCTCGAAGGCCTTTTCCCACGCCGGTGGCACACGTTTCAGGCGGTCGGCATAGCTGGCGGAAGGCAGCAAGTCGCCCACCTCGATCTTTACGCCGCGGGAGAAAATCTCAGCCACCTCCGAAAGCCCGTGACGGTCCACGTACTCCTCAAAGACGTTGCGGATGGCCTCGGCCAGGACCGCGTCGAGGACCTGCCGCTCGGTCATCTGATGGCTGCTCATCATGTCCAGCTCAAGCTTGCCCAACGACGAGGAATATAAGTGGCCCAAGTCGCTGATCCGGGGTACAGCCGGCCGCTCGCCGAGGATCGCCCCGCGGTGCCGGGCACTGGCGACCATCGTGCGGAAATTGGCGATGCTGAACCGCGCGGAGACGCCAGATTGCTGGTCGATGTACTTGCTCTTCCGCGCCACGGTGCTCATTTCCTCGATGATCTCGCGCATGAAATAGGGCACGACAACGGGGAACTCGCCACCCAGTTCGACGTGCGACTCCTGCTCCATGATCTCGATGCCCAACTGACGCTCGCGCGGATAATGTGTGTGGATCACCGAGCCGATGCGATCCTTGAGCTGCGGAATGACCTTGCCGCTGCGGTTGTAGGTGGCCGGGTTGGCCGAGAAGAGGATCATCACGTCGATGTCGAAGCGGATGGGGTAGCCGCGGATCTGCACGTCCCGCTCTTCCAAAATGTTGAAAAGCCCCACCTGGACCAACTCGTCCAGTTCAGGCAGCTCGTTGACGGCAAAGATTCCGCGGTGCATCCGCGGAATCAGGCCGAAATGCAGCGCCTCCTCCGCCGACATGCTCGTGCCCGAGGCCAGCTTCGACGGATCGATCTCGCCGATGATGTCGGCGAATTTCGTCCCCGGGGCCAGCCGTTCGGCATAGCGCTGGTCGCGCGGCCACCAGCCGATAGGCACGTCCGAGTCGGCCACCTCGACGAGCATCCGCTTGCCGCGGGCAGTTATCGGATGGCAGGGGTCCTCGTGGACGGGACAACCGGGAATGTCCAGATAGGGAACCTCTTCGTCGAGGAAGCGGGACAGCAGCCGCATCAGGCGGCTCTTGCCTTGGCCTTTTTCGCCCAGGAAGAGCATGTCGTGTTGGGCGATCAGCCCTAGGTTGATTTCCGGCACTACGGTATCTTCATAGCCGATAATGCCAGGAAACAGGTCCTCGCCACCAGCAAGCATCCGCATGAAGTTGTCGTACATTTCGCGTTTTACGCTCTTGGAGCGCCAGCCGCTGCTGCGCAACTCGCGCAGGGTCGTCGGTCGATCGAGGGTCTTGGTCACTTTTCTTTCTGCTGTCGTCGCCATGAAATCAGCCTGTTTTGTTCCTTGGGGTTCGCTTTCACGTCCATAGAGGCCCTTTTTCCGGGCCTCCCGGCTCCGTCCATGTTTATTGTAGGGGCGCGGTGAAAATAGCCAAGGAAAAAATCCTCCCGTCGGCGCCACGCCAACTCGAAGCTCGAAGAAGGGCAAAACGCATGCCGGAGCGAGCTTGTGTTACGGCTGGGACAGGTACGAGCAACCTAAAAAGACCGACGACATCAAGGAGTGTCTTCGGGCTGACAATGCGCGGTCAATTAAACATAAGCGAATTGCCAATCTATAATGCCGTTTTTCTGGACACTCCATGACCTTGGCGGGTCAGAGGGCGGCCGACCATCGACCAATGCTGCATATTGACGCCATTCGTGGCCAAGGTATCATGGCTAATGCTGTGCGGCAGCCGCTTATAGGCCGGGTCCGACGACCGGTGGTATAAACACGAGTTGCGAATGGCCAAACGGGTTGCCTGGGACCAGAAATCCCTCTTCGATCAAGAAACACCGCCGCCGGCCAAAGCGGTCGGCGACGAAGGGCCGCAAACCTCGTTTGCGCCTGCGGAAGCATCGTCCGCGCCAGCGAGTCTCGCGGACAAAACCGTCTGGGTCGTTGATGCCCATTCCCTCATCCACCAGGTTTTCCACGCCATCCCGGACATGACCAGCCCCAGCGGCCAGCCGGTCAACGCGGTCTATGGCTTTGCCCGCGACCTCTTCTTCTTGCTGGAATCCAAACAGCCCGACTTTCTCTTCTGCGCCTTCGATCTGCCGGGCAAGACCTTTCGCCACGAACTGTATGAGCAATACAAGGCGGGCCGGCCCGACATGCACGAAGACCTCGTGCCACAGATCGACTTCGTACACCGCCTGGTCGACGCGCTGGGGATTCCCCTGCTGGCCCGGGAAGGTTTCGAGGCCGACGACGTCGTAGCGACGGTCGCCCGGCTTGTGGGCGAGCTGGGCGGGCAGTGCTTCATCGTCAGCGGCGACAAGGACTGCCGGCAACTGATCACCGACCGCGTCAGGGTCTACAACATCCGCAGCAACGAGGTCATGGACCGCAACGTCCTCCAGCGCGATTGGGGCGTGGCGCCGAACCAGGTAGTTGACTACCAGGCCCTCGTCGGCGACTCGACCGACAACGTGCCCGGCGTGCCCCTGATCGGTCCCAAGGCAGCACGCGATTTGCTTGCCAAGTACGGCACACTGGAAAACATCCTCGCGCACGTGGACGAGGTCAATGGCGCGGCCAAGCGCGAGAACCTCAAGAAATATCAGGAGCAGGCCCTCCTGAGCCGCAAGCTGGTGAAACTCGACACCCACGTGCCCCTGGCAATTCCCTGGAAATCGGCCTTGCCGGACGATCAGAATCATGCTCAAACGCTCGCCCTCTTCGAGGAGTTCGGTTTTCGCCGCCTAGGCGAGCGGCTGGCGGCGCTCTGCAGCACTCGACCCGCAAGCGGGCGGGCCGGTACCACGCCTCAAACAGATGGCAGCGGAAGCGAGCCGGATACAATTACGCCGATCTATACGACCATCGAAACGCCCGAGGCCCTCGCGGCACTGCTTGCGGAGATGCGGAGGCAAAAGCAAATCTCGGTCGATACCGAAACAACGCACATCTGGCCGCGGTGGGCCGAAATCGTGGGCATCTCACTCTCCTGGGACTCGCAGCGGGCTTATTACCTGCCGTTCCGTGGACCGCCGGGCTCGCGGTTGTTGGATCCGCAAGCGGCGCTCGACGCCCTGCGGCCAGTCTTCGAAGATCCGGCCATGGGCAAGCTTGGCCAGAATCTCAAATACGATCGCATCGTCCTCCGCGGGGCCGGACTCGAATTGGCCGGAGCTGACTTCGATACCATGGTCGCCAGCTACCTGCTGGACGCCGGGCAAAGGAACCACAACCTCGACGACCTGGCCAAGCGGTATCTTCGCCACACCACGATCAAGATCGAAGAGCTGATCGGTTCCGGCAAGCATCAGAAGCGGATGGACGAGGTGCCCATCCCGGAGATCACCGACTATGCGGCCGAGGATGCCCTGGTGCCGGTTCGCCTGCAGACGATCCTCGGCCGGCGGCTGGAAGAGGAGAGCCTCGTGCCGTTGTTCCGCGACGTGGAAATGCCGTTGATCGACGTGCTGGTGGAGTTGGAATACAACGGCGTGAAGATCGACGTGGCGAGACTCGCCGAATTGAGCGATCACTTTGGTGGCGAGTTGCAGCGACTGGAGCAGGAGATCTATGCCTTGGCCGGCCGCACGTTCAACATTGCCTCACCGCGGCAATTGCAGGACGTGCTCTTCGTCGAACACAAATTGCCGGTAATCAAGCGAACGGCCAAGACGGGCCCCAGCACCGACGTCGACGTACTGGAGGAGCTCGCTCACCAGCATCCCTTACCGGCAAAGATTGCGGAATACCGGCAGTACGCCAAGCTTAAGGGGACCTACGTCGACGCGCTACCGAAGCTGGTCAATCCACGGACCGGCCGCGTGCATGCCTCGTTCAATCAGGTCGTCACGGCAACGGGGCGACTCAGCTCGCATGATCCCAACCTGCAAAACATTCCCGTCAAGACCGAAATCGGCCGCGCCATCCGCTCGGCCTTTGTGCCCGGCGAAGAAGGCTGGGCTCTAGTGGCGGCCGACTACTCGCAAATCGAGCTGCGGATCCTGGCCCATTACACGGCGGACCAACGCCTCTGCGAGGCGTTCCAGCGCGACGAGGACATCCACGCCCGCGTGGCCGGGCAGGTTAACAACGTTCCCTTGGAGGCGGTGACCGGCGACATGCGCCGCCAGGCAAAGATCGTCAATTTCGGCACGATCTACGGGCAGGGCTCGCGGGCCCTGGCGCGACAGTTGGGCATCGACCAGCAGACGGCCGCGAAATTCATCGACAGCTACTTCCAGACCTACCCCGGCATCGAGCGATTTCTCGTCGAGTCGCTGGCCGAATGCCGCCGCAACGGCTACGTGACGACGATCCTCGGCCGCCGCCGTGCGATCGAGGGCGTTCGGGCCGGCGCTGGCCGCTCGCGGAACCTGGCGGAGCGGACGGCCGTCAATACGATCATCCAGGGCTCAGCGGCGGACTTGATGAAGCTGGCAATGATCAACGTGCATCGTCGCCTGAAGCGTGAGAATCATCTCTCGCGGATGCTGTTGCAGATCCACGATGAGTTGATCTTCGAGGCCCCGGTGGCGGAGGTCGGTTATCTCGCCGGGTTGCTGCGCGACGAGATGTCGAGCGTCCATCAACTTCGCGTGCCGTTGAAGGTAGACGTGAAGGCCGGCCCGAATTGGGCGGATGCAAGAGGGTTTGCTTAGCCCATCGCCTCTTTCATCTGCCGCACGACGGCCCCCGCCAGTCGCAAGCCCGGCACGCGCTTTCCCAGCGTTATCCGCTTTCCGTTGCTATCTGTGGCGACAATGTCGTAGTAGGCGTTCTGGCCCAAGGACGCCCCCAAGCGGGCCTCGATCGCCTTGAGATTGGCCGCTTCGATCCGCCGCGCAGCGCCCAGGCCGAACAGCCCGCCGCAAAAGGCCAGCTCGCGCGGGGAAACGTCTACGGCGCTCTGATAGAAGTAGAGGTTTACTGCGGAAAACAGCAGCAGTGCGCCGAGCAGGCCCAGGACTATCGGAATTGCGATCGGCGCGCCCGCGCTGAACAGGATGACCGTTGCGCAGACAAAAACCAGCGCAAGCACCGTGGGGATCGTGGCCCAGCCCGGGTTTCGCCCCATGGGAAACAGGAAGCGGACGCCCACGCCGTCGGGTGATGCGGTCTTGATCATGCCCGCCTCACGGAGCTCGCGTTCCGGCGTGGGTAGACCGACGTACTGGTCCATCGCGCCCCGCTGCGGCGAGAAGTGCGGGTCGCTGTCGGCAGTCTTGAAGATCGGCACCTCAAAAGTCGCCGTATAATCGATGCCCGGCACCTCGGCCGCCGCTGTCAGCCGCCAGACGATCTGGTCGTCGGCATTCCTCTCGTCGCTGGGCTGGCAGTCGTAGGGGATGTCGAAGGCGACGGGGATTGCCGATTGCTCCGCCAGGTCGTCGAGCAGTTCGTGCATGGCAATCCGCTCGTCTTCCCAGGCGACGGTTTCCGTGGTGTGGCGACTCTTGCCCGCTCCGGTGGTAACCCGACGCACGCAGCGGAGCAGCAGGTGGAAGCCGTCCTCCGGCCGTATCTTCGCCGACGTGCGGATCACACCGGCAAGCTGCCCGCCGACGACGCCCGGCACGGAGGCCATCTGGAAAATCGACTGCCCGAACTTCCGCCAGCGCAACACGGCGTAAACGGCCCAGCCGGCCAGCAACAGGCCGATCGCAGGGAACGTAAGGCCCAGCAAGGCGACGCGGTTGTGCTTGGTGAGGATTTCGCCGGGCAACACGAGCAGCAGCGGGGCAGTGACCACGATCCAAAAGACGGCGAAGAGCAGCGTGGCGCGCATCGCGTTCTTCTGCGACGAGACGATTTGCCCCGCGGCCCAATCGGCCTTCCACATCCAGCGGGCTTCGGGGTGCGCCGCGGCCAAGGCGGCTTCCGCTCTCGATTTCTTCACGGCCGCCAGGCCACCGAACAACAGGCCGAAGCCCACGCTCCCAAACATGAGGAAGAAGATCAGTTGCACGACCATCATCTCCCAGCGCAGATCGCGATACAAGATCGCCTGATCAGGCTGGGCCGGATTGACGTAGCAGTGGAAGGGGCGATTGGCCTTCTGGCACGCGATTAACTCGCGGTACGCATCCAGTTGAAACGATCCGAAGTTGTCCGCGCCGCCGAGAAGGGCCACGCGGTTGCCGGTATGCTTCTGACCGCTGAACTGGTAAACATATTGGGCCGTGACTTCGTAAGTCGTCGATTTTCCGCGGTGGGTCTTTAGGTCGGCACGGACAATGCTGGCGGGGGTCTCGATCCAGTTCCGCGCCTAAGATACGTGGCGACCGTGCTGACCATCCACACGCCCATCCCCACGCCTACCCCGGCGAAGCAGAGGGCGAACACGACCAGGCAGCCGACTCCAATATTCGATGCCGGACGATTGATGTTTACCATAGTCACAAAGTGCCAGCAGTGCAATCGACAGCCCCGCGCGTTTGGTCGAACTGCACTTCGCGCAAGTTTTCACAGAGTGCTCCTTCGTGATCCAGGCGTCGGTCTGCTCCGATCTTACTTCGCAGAAAACGCTCGGTCAAGAGACGCCGAGAGGCGCGGATTCCACAGCCGGGTTGGCAGGACAGAGCCACTATGCTAGAATTCTCGCATCTGGCATTCCTCAATGACGACGACGCATTGCATGGGCAGGCGGCGGAGTGGACTTGTGAATGAAAATCCTCGGTCTCCTCGGCGGTGTGGCAAGCGGCAAGAGCCTGGTCGCGCGGCAACTGGCGGAACTCGGCGCAGCGATCCTTGATGCCGATCGCGCTGGCCATGAGGCCCTGCGACTGCCCAATGTGGAGGTCGCCGCCCGGCAGCGGTGGGGTGATGCCGTCTTCGGCCCCGACGGCCACATCGACCGCCCTCGACTCGCCAGAATAGTCTTCGCCCCGCCGCCCGACGGACCCAAAGAGCGCAAGTTCCTGGAATCGCTGACCCATCCGGAGATCGCCCGCCGACTGGCCGGCCAAGCCGAGGCCTTGCGGACTGCTCCTCCCCCTCCTATCTGCTCAACAACCGGCACGGGGAGCGTCCCGTTAGCTCTCCCTTCACCGCGCTGTCCTCCCCCCTCTCCCCGCATCCCTCTCACTCCCCCTCCCTTGGCCATACTGGACGCCGCATTGATTCTTGAGGCCGGTTGGGATAAACTATGTGATTGTTACGCTTTTATCGATGCGCCCCGTGAGGTGCGCACGGCCCGGGCTCTGAGCCGGGGCTGGACGGAAAGGGATTTTGCGGCCCGGGAGGCAGCCCAAGATTCCTTGGACTCCAAACGCCCCCTTGCCGATTTCATTATTGACAACTCGGGCTCGGCCGCACATACTCAAGAGCAAGTCCAGCGCCTTTGGCAGTCCCTCGTCGGCTGACGCAACTCTCGCTGCTTCCCCTGATCCCAGCCCCGCAGGCCCCTGCTGAGAACACCGAACGGAAATCCGGTCTTCGCCGAGGTTCCTCGCGCGGAAGGCCGGGCGTAGACCGGAGTCCTCCGCTACGCACACCCTTCGCCCATCAACCCACCGCCGGCGCCATCCGCGCGTCGGCACCCCATCCTGTCAGGAATTCGATCCATGCCTTTCGCCCGCACTGTCGGTTCTCAACACGACGATCGTGACCAGCGTCCCGAGACGGCTGACGATGTCAGGCCGGCCGAGCCAGACCGTCCCTTGGACCGCGCACCGCCAAAACCGGAAGGAGCCGATTATCCGTACTCTTACGACGACGAGGAGCCGCTCTCGCTGGCCGAGGAAATCGCCGCCGGGGCCGACCATATCTCCGCCGACATCCAAACTCGCTTCGACCCGGCCAAGCAACCCGGCGATACGCACATCGTCGAACTGCAAAAGATGTCGATGGCCGAATTGATTGAGGAGGCCCGCAAGGAGAACGTCACCGAATATGCCGGCATCAAGAAGCAAGACCTGATCTTCAAAATCCTCAAGGAGCGGGTCAAGCTTAACGGCCTGATGTACGGCGAAGGAACGCTCGAAGTCCTGCCCGACGGTTTCGGTTTCCTCCGCAGCCCCGACTACCACTACCTCTCCTGTCCCGATGACATCTACGTTTCCCCCAGCCAGATCCGCCGCTTCGGCCTGAAGACGGGCACGACCGTCTCTGGCCAGATCCGTCCACCCAAGGAGAATGAGCGCTACTTCGCTCTTCTGCGGGTCGAGGCGATCAACTACCAGGACCCCAACCTGCTGAACAACAAGGTGGCCTTCGACGAGTTGACCCCGCTGCACCCCGACGAGCGGATTCGCATGGAGGCTTCGCCCGACGAAGTCAGCATGCGGGTCGTCGATTTGATCGTGCCCATCGGCTTTGGCCAGCGGGGGTTGATCGTCAGCCCGCCGCGGGCCGGCAAGACGATCCTCATGCAAAAGATGGCCAAGTCGGCGCTGGTTAACTATCCCGATTTGTACGTCTTCATGCTCCTTATCGACGAGCGGCCGGAAGAGGTGACCGACATGGAGCGGCAGGTCAAGGGCCCCAACTGCGAGGTGATCTCGTCGACCTTCGACGAGCCGGCGGCCCGGCACATTCAGGTTTCGGAGATGGTGCTGGAAAAGGCCAAGCGGATGGTGGAGTACGGCTTCGACGTGTTGATCTTCCTCGATTCCATCACCCGCCTGGCGCGGGCCTGGAACTCGGAGTGCCCCAGCTCCGGCAAAATCCTCTCCGGCGGCGTGGACGCCAATGCCTTGCAGCGGCCGAAGCGGTTCTTCGGCTCGGCCCGCAAGGTCGAGGAAGGCGGGTCGCTGACGATCATCGGCACCGCCCTTATCGACACCGGCAGCCGCATGGACGAGGTGATTTTTGAGGAGTTCAAGGGGACGGGCAACCAGGAGATCTTGCTCGACCGCAAGCTGGTAGACCGGCGGATATGGCCGGCGATCGACATCAACCGCAGCGGCACGCGGAAGGAAGAAATGCTCTTGGACCCTGAGGAGTACCGGCGGATCTGCGTGCTGCGGCGAGTGCTTAACGACATGAACCCGCCCGACGCCATGGAATTGCTGGTCACGCGGCTGCAAAAGACCAAGAGCAACGCCGAGTTTCTCATGGGCATGAACGCCAAGGAGTGAGATGAACGTCTACACTGGAGAAGCCGTACTAAATGATGGACGCTTCGCCGTCGTCGTATCTCGTTTCAATTCGTCCATTACGCAGCGCCTGCTCGACGGCGCCGTCAAGACGCTCACGTCCCACGGCATCCCCGAGGACCGTATCGACGTAGCATGGGTGCCCGGCGCGTTCGAGATCCCCACGGTGGCCTCGCGACTGGCTTCGGCAGGGCGGCACGTCGCCATTCTCTGCCTGGGCGCCGTGATCCGCGGCCAGACAACGCACGATCAGTACATCAATCGGGCGGTGAGCATGTCCTTGGCCCAACTCGGTGCGCAATACAAGCTGCCGGTGCTCTTCGGCATCCTCACGTGCGAGACGCTCGATCAGGCCATCGCCCGCAGCGGTGGTCGCGCGGCGACAACCGGCAAGGACGACGACCAAGCTCACGTGGGGAACAAGGGAGTCGATTGCGCGGAAGCAGCCCTGGAAATGGTGAGCCTATTGGCGAAACTGCCCAAGGCGTAAAAGGAAACCCGAATCTCGAAACCCGAAATCCTCAACAAATCCAAAATATCAAGCACAAATGATCAAAAGGTTGAATTTCGACGTTGCCGACACTTGAAGTTCTCATTTTGAATTTGTTTCGGATCTCGATATTCGTATTTCGGATTTTACTGCCCAATGCGTCCCAGAACGTTTGCCCGTGAAATCGCCTTTCAGGTCCTCTATCGCGAGGACCTCAACCCCAACCAGCCCGGTGCGGTCGCCGTCGTCGATGCGCTGTTGGACCAGGGCGTGCAGACCCGCGAGTTGATGGAATTCGTCCGTCACCTGGCCGAACTGAGCAATCAGGAGGACGCCATCGCGGCCGACGAAGGCGAGCTTTTTTCCCAATGGCTGCGAACGCCCGGCCTGGTGGAGTTCACCCGCGGGCTCATCCAGGGCGTAACGACAAACCAGGCCGAACTCGATCAGAAGATCGCCGCGGCCGCCGAGAACTGGAGCGTCCAGCGGATGGCTGCCACCGACCGTAATCTGCTGCGGCTGGGAACCTACGAGATCCATCTGACCGACACGCCGGCCCGTGTGGTGATCGACGAAGCCGTGGAGTTGGCCAAGCGATTCGGGGGGGCCCAGTCGGCGAAGTTCGTCAACGGAATACTGGACAAATTGATGCGTAAAGATACCAATGACGGCGCTCGAATGACGAATGACGAAGAACCCGGGTGCGAGTAACTCCTTCGTCATTCGAGTTTCGCCGTTCGCTAATTTCAAATCTCAAATCTCAGATCCGATGTCCCCCTCATGGGTCTATTCGAAAAACTCAAGCAAGGTCTGAAAAAGACCGCCCAGTTCCTCAATACCGACATCCGCGACCTCTTCAAGGGCGAGGGGCAGTTGGTCGACGACAGTTTCGTCGACCAATTGTTCGAAACCCTCATCAAAACCGACATGGGTGTCGAAGCCGCGCAGGAAATCGCCGACGAGATCCGCACCAGCTTCCGCGCCCGCGTGGTAAAGATGGACGAGATCCTGGAGCATATCAAGACCCAACTCAAGGCCATCTTGGCCCAACCCGCCGAACCGATCCGCTACGCCGCCAGCGGTCCCACCGTGATCATGGTGGCGGGAGTGAACGGGGCGGGCAAAACCACCTCGATCGCCAAGCTGGCTTGCATGTTCCAGTCCGAGGGCAGGAAAGTAGTGTTGGGAGCCGCCGACACCTTCCGCGCCGCGGCGGTCGAGCAGTTGACCATTTGGGCCCGGCGGCTGGGGGCCGAAATCGTTACCGGCGCCTCCGGCAGCGACCCCGCCAGCGTGGCCCATCGCACCGTCGCCAAGGCGTTGGAACTCGGCGCTGACATCTGTATTGTCGACACGGCCGGTCGCCTGCAAACCCAGCAGAACTTGATGCAGGAGTTGACCAAGATCCACCGCGTGCTGGGCAAGCAGATTCCCGAGGCGCCGCACGAGGTGCTCCTGGTGCTGGACGCCACAACTGGACAGAACGGCATCAGCCAGGCCCGGCATTTCACCGAAGCCGTCCGCTGCACGGGCCTGATACTTGCCAAACTCGACGGCACGGCCAAGGGAGGCGTAGTAGTGGCCATCCGCAAGACGGTCGGGCTGCCCGTCAAATACATCGGCGTTGGCGAGAAGGCCGAGGACCTTGCACTCTTCGAGCCCGATAAATTCGTCGACGCACTCTTCGAGGACATGCAGTGACGGGCGGCAATGCCGTTCCATTCATTTAACGGCTTTCCCGTAGCACTATTCTGCGCAGACTGCGTCGGCCGCGACCTACCGTTCGACGTCTCAACGAACCCACTAAAATTCCCACCGTCGCGGCACCGCACGGTCCGACCGGAGATGCGCCGACATGCGCGAAGTCCGTCGAAGCCTGCTTCATCCTATGTTTTTCAAATCCCCGCGACGAGCAAAGTGCCAAACTCATGCCGAATCCCATGGCCAAAGCGATTCCCCCGTCTATAATTCCAAACGACTTTTACTGTCGCCACCGTGCGGAAATGATAATAGAGGAGTGCCACCGCTATGGCGGGCTCGAACGATCGGCAGCCTGGAACGGACGTTACGTCAACACCGAGTGCAGCACCGGCGATTTTCCACGACAGACATGAATCTTCGCTGGCCGCGGATCCGCTTCGTCCAGATCCAGATGTCGCATCAAAAGCCTCTGCTTCTACTGGCAACGCGGAACAACCGCCCAAGCCTGGTCCGGCCGCAGAGCGGGGCAGAAGAGTTACGTTAGTGATTGCCATCCTTGTAGTCCTCGGCGTCGGGGGCTGGTTGCTCGTCCCTTGGGTGATGACGGCGCTGAACACCGTGTCCACCGACGACGCCTACGTCAACAGCCATCTGACGTTCCTCGCCGCCCGCGTCCCAGGCCAGGTGCTTAAGGTCATGGTCGACGACAACTACCGTGTAAAAGAAGGCGACGTGCTCGTGGAGATTGACCCCGAGCCCTACCGCGTGCAGGTGGCTATTCAGAAGGCTGCCGTGGACGTGGCGGCAACGAACCTCGATGCAGCCGAGGCCCAAGTTCGAGCCCAACTGGCCCAAACCCGCGCCAACCGTTACAAGCTCCAGCATGCCATCGAGGAGGTCGATGACCAGGTCGCCAACCTGCACGCCGCTGTCGCCACGCTCGACAGCCGAAAGGCGAGCCTGAAACTTGCCGCGGCCAACCTCGAGCGCGGCGTGAAGCTCGTCCCCAGCAACGCCGTATCGAGCCAGGAAATCGACGTGCTTCGGGAGTCCGTGACAGTCGACGAGGCGACCGTCCAGCAGGCATTGCAGGAGGTCTATGCCCTCCGCGTCAACCTCGGCCTGCCCGCCCAGCCTCAATCGGGCCAGGCGCTGGACCACGTGCCGCCCGACCTGGATCAGAACTTCTCCACCGTCCGCGAGGCGCTCGCCGACCTGCAGCAAAGTCGCGGCGCAGGTGGGCTACTTTCCGGCCTCGTGGACCGCCACACCCAAACAGGCCATTGAGCAATTCTACAAACAGGCGCCCAACGGAAACGTCAACGAGATCTTTGCCCAACTCATCCCCCGTGCGCCGACCGTCAAGCAGGCGGAGGCCAACCTCGAGCAGGCCCGCCGCAACCTGGATCAAGCCGAGTTGAACCTCCGCTATTGCCGGGTCGTCAGCGCCATTGACGGCGTAGTAACCGGCCGCAACGTCAACCCCGGCAACAACGTCCAGGCAGGACAGAGCCTGATGGCCGTTCGCTCGCTCACGGAGATCTGGATCGACGCCAATTTCAAGGAGACCCAACTGGCCGATCTTCGCATCGGTCAACCCGTGCGCTGCGAGGTGGACATGTACGGCAACCGGCAGGAGTTCAAAGGTCGCATTACCGGTTTCACCATGGGGACGGGCCAAACGCTTTCCCTCCTGCCGCCGGAGAACGCCACCGGCAATTTCGTGAAGATCGTGCAACGCCTGCCAGTTCGCATCGAACTGACAAAGTACGATCCCGACAAGACACCCCTCTTCCCCGGCCTTTCCGTAGTCCCTTATGTCTACTACAAGGAAGAGCCCACCGGCCCGAATGCGGGCGACTTTCTCCAGACCGTGACCCCGCTGCCGGTTGCTCCGACGGATCCTAAACCCTGAAAACGCGGGGCCGGGTATGCCGCTCCCATCCCTTTTCACGACCGCCAGGCCGTTATGAGCACCGCGACTCTCGCTCCCCAAATAGCCAGTCGCCCCGCGGTCAATCATTGGCTGGTGGCGGTAGCCGTGGTCATCCCCACGTTCATGGAGGTGGTCGACACGACGGTGGCCAACGTGGCGCTGCGTTATATCGCCGGGGGATTGTCGGCGGCGGTCATCGACAGCGAATGGGTCATCACCAGCTACCTGGCTGCCAACGCCTTCGTCCTGCCGATCAGCGGTTGGCTTTCCGCCCGGCTCGGCCGCCGCAGGTATTTCCTCCTCTCGATCGCCGTCTTCACAATCGCGTCGGGCCTATGTGGCATGGCCGCGACGCTTCCGCAGTTGGTGCTTTGCCGCTTGCTTCAAGGGCTGGCTGGCGGCGGCCTCCAGCCTTCCAGCCAGGGAGTGTTGCTCGATACTTTTCCCCCCGAGAAGCAAGGCACGGCCATGACGATGTTCGGCGTGGCCGCCCTGCTGGGCCCGATTGTCGGCCCGACACTGGGCGGCTGGCTCGTCGATACCTACAACTGGCGGTGGATATTCTACATCAACCTCCCTGTGGGTGTTGTCGGCTTTCTCGCCTGCCACGCCCTGCTTCGCGATCCCGACTACCTCGTGCGGCAGCGGGCCGAGCTGCGCAAGGGACCGCTGAACTTCGACGGCATCGGGCTGGGACTGCTCGCCCTGACCATGGCCTCATGGGAGGTGATTCTCAGCAAAGGTCAGGAGTGGGACTGGATGGGAGATCCGTTCTGGCGGGTGCAGTCGCTCGCCATCGTGCTGGTATTGGCCGCCGGCAGCCTGGTCTACCGCGAGCTGCGAATTGCCAGCCCGGTTGTCAATTTCCGCGTGCTCCGCGAGCGGAATTTCGCGGCCTGCTGCGTGATCATCTTCTCCGCCTACGCCGTGCTCTACGCCGCGACTGTGGCCCTGCCCGCCTTGTTGCAGACCCTCTTCGGCTACGACGCCTTTCATTCGGGACTGGTCCTGTCGCCGGCTGGTTTCTTCTCGATCGCAATGATGATCGTGGTTGGCACCCTGCTTGGCCGCGGGACTGACGCCCGCGGGCTGATTTCAGTAGGGCTGTTGCTTGTAGCGGCGGGCAGTTGGTGGATGTCGCTGATGAACCTGGAAATCAGCCCGTGGCAAATCGTGTGGCCGCGGGTGGTGTTGATCGTCGGCCTTTCGCTGATTTTCGCGCCGCTCAACGTGGCTGCCTTTCTCTACACGCCGCAACGACTGCGCGGCGCGGCGGTGGGACTGCTCGCCCTCTTGCGCAACGAGGGAGGCAGTTTCGGCACGTCGGTGAGCCAGACCGTCCAGGAACGGCGCGAGCAGTTCCATCTCGCCCGGCTGGGTGAATGGCTTGGGCCGTTGAACCCCCACGTAAACAGCTTTACGGCGAAGACACACGCATACTTCCTGCAGCGGACGGGCGATGCGGCCGCGGCGCGGCAGATGACGCTCGGATCGCTCGATAACATCCGCCAGCAGCAGGCATCCTCGCTGGCCTACTTCGACGTCTTCTGGGTCTGCGCCGTCGCGAGTCTTTCCCTTGTTGCCCTGGTACTGCTGATGAAGCGCTCAGTTGCCGAGAAGGGAAGCCACATCGGCGCGGAGTGAAGCTGCGTCTCGAGACGCTGGCATTCGCCCTGGCGGCGCGGTATGCTATTGGCTTGGCATGGCAAGCTATTGGCAAGAAGGGCCCGTCCCATGAGATCGATCTGCAATGGCGCTGGTTTGGCCATTCTGCTGGCAATCACATCCCTCGCCGCGGCTGGGGTCGCGCATGCCGCGCAGTCCAGTAAAGCCGACCCTCAATCCCTTGAGCGCTGGCGGGCGAACCGCTTTGGCATGTTCATCCACTGGGGGCCGGTCAGCCTCACCGAACAGGAAATTAGCTGGTCCCGTGCCAACTCGAATCCGCAATGCCCGAACAACGGACCGACGTCCGTGGCCGTCTACGACCGGCTCTACGAGCGCTTCAACCCCACGAAATTCGACGCCCGCAAATGGGTGGCCGTCGCCAAGGCGGCGGGCATGAAATATCTGGTGCTAACCGCCAAGCACTGCGACGGATTCCTGCTCTGGGACTCCAAGGTCGACGCCTACAACATCATGCACACGCCGTGGAAACGCGACGTCTGCGGCGAACTTGCCAAGGCCGCCCACGAGGCGGGAATGGGGATCGGCTGGTATTACTCGCCCATGGATTGGCGCGACGGCGATTGCCGCAACGCGAAAAACGCCGAATTCGTCGCGCGAATGCAGGCAGAGCTGACGGAATTGCTAAGCCATTACGGCCAAATCGACGTTCTCTGGTTCGACTACGATGGACGTTCCGCGCCCTGGGACCAGGAGAAAACCTACGCCCTGGTCCGCAGGCTCCAGCCGCACATCATCATCAACAATCGCCTGGACGCCGGCCGCACCGACGCGGGGCCGCTGGGCCATGCCGGTGTGGATCACCCGGAGAGCGTCGGACCTTGGGCCGACTACTACACTCCCGAGCAGGCGATCGGCGGCTTCGACTGCCGGCACGCATGGGAATCGTGCATGACGATCTCTCGCCGCGGCCAATGGGCCTGGGGGGGCCACGCCGACGGTGTGAAGTCGCTGGCGGAGTGCATGAACATGCTCCTCCGCTGCGCCGGCGGCGATGGAAATCTGCTCTTGAACGTCGGCCCCATGCCCGACGGCGAAATCGCCGCTGAGCAGTCCGGCCGTCTCAAGGAGATCGGCGATTGGCTGGCCAAGTGTGGCGAGAGCATCTACGGCACGCGGGGAGGACCATTTGAGCCCGGCACGTTCGGTGTCTCGACCCATCGCGGCCAAACCGTCTACCTGCACGTTCAGCGTTGGCCCGGCGAGACGCTGACCTTGCCGGCCCTGCCAGCGAAGGTTGTCCGCAGTGTCGCGCTGACTGGAGGGACTGTGTCGGTCAGGCAGACCGCTGACACTTTAGAGGTCGCAATGGCCGCCGCCGACCGGCGGGAGATCGATACGGTGATCGCCCTGGAACTGGATCGCTCGGCCGACGGAATACCACCCAAGAAGTAACGCCCTTATTCAAACGCGAAAGGCACAAGCCATGACACGACAAGGTTTTCGTATCGCTCTTCATCTGGCGCTTCTGTTGGCCGCCGGCCCGCTGGCAGCGGTCCCCGCCGCCGAGGCGACCGGGCCTTCATCCCACGCGGCGCGCCTGGCCCAGTGGCGGGCGGCTCGCTTCGGCATGTTCATCCATTGGGGGCCCGTCAGCATCAAGGGAACGGAAATCGGCTGGTCCCGCGGCGCGCAAATTCCCATCGAAGAATACGACAACCTTTACAAGCATTTCAATCCCGTCAAGTTCGACGCGGATGCCTGGGTCCGTACGGCCAAAGAGGCAGGAATGAAGTACATCGTGCTCACTACGAAGCATCACGACGGTTTCTGCCTTTGGGACACGAAGCAGACCGATTTCAACATCATGAATTCGCCCTTCCACCGCGACGTGGTCATGGAACTCGCCGCGGCCTGCAAGCGGCAAGGCATCGCCTTCGGCACCTACTACTCGGTCACCGATTGGCATCATCCTCTGCACCCCATGGGCAGCCCCGGCGGCAGCACGCGAAAACCCACGGCCGACCTCGAAGGCTATACGGCATATCTCAAGAAGCAGATTGGCGAACTGATCACCAACTACGGTCCTCTGGAAACGATCTGGTTCGACGTGCCGCAATGCTTCGACGCCGCACGAGGCCAGGCCGTGATCGACTACGCTCGATCGCTGCAGCCCGACATCCTCGTCAACAACCGCAGCGGGGCGGCGGGCGACTACGACACGCCCGAGCAGACGATCGGCGGCTTCCAGGTGGATCGTCCCTGGGAGACGTGCATGACGATTTGCAACCAGTGGGCCTGGAAGCCGAACGACGCGATGAAGCCGCTCAAGCAGTGCCTGCAAACGCTGGTGCTGTGCGCCGGTGGCGACGGCAATCTGCTCTTCAACGTCGGTCCCACCCCGGAAGGCCTAATGGAGCCCCGGCAGGTCGCGCGGCTGCGGGAGATGGGCGATTGGCTGCACAAATTCGGAGAGAGCCTCTACGGCACCCGCGGCGGCCCTTACCGGCCCAACCGCAACCTGGCATCGACCTGGCAAGGCAACGTCGTCTATCTGCACATCCTCCATTGGAACGCTGACCCGCTGGTCTTGCCGCCCTTGCCGAAGCGGGTCCTGCGAAGCCATCTCTTGACCGGCGGCACGGTCGAAGTGACACAGGACGGCGCGGGTCTTTCCCTCCGCGTGCCCAAGTGGGGCAGGCAGGAAATCGACACCATCGTCAAGCTCGAACTCGACGGCCCGGCCGCCGACATCCCGGCCGTTCGCGTGCTGCCGGCAACGACTGTGCGGGCTACGGCCTCGAATGTCTATCAGAAAATGGTTGACGATTTTGGCCCGCAGATGGCTTTCGATCAGGATCCCGGCACCCGCTGGGCAACCGACGCGGGTACTCATCGCGCCTGGATCGCCGCCGAATTCGCCAAGCCGCGGAAATTATGCGGGGTGCGGATCCAGGAAGAGTACGGCCAGCGCGTCGAGAAGTTCGAGTTCCAATCCTGGAACGATGGCCGCTGGAAAACGATCTTCAGCGGCACGACGCTGGGGACGTTCTCCAAGGACTTTCCGCTTGTCGAAACCCGGCGAGTGCGTTTGAACATCCTCCAGGCCAACGAAGGCCCGACCATCTCGGAGATCGAGCTGACCGATAAAAAGTAAGTTGTCAATGAACAGCTAGCTGCCATCTCCTCGCGGGCTCCATCGGGATGGTCGCCGAAGAGCGCGGTGTAAGGGAGAGGCCCTCCTCGTCCCCTTGCCCATTGGGAGAGGGCAGGGTGAGAGTCTTTCTCCATCTTTCCCTTACCTACATTACGCAGCGCCCCAATAACGGGCAACGTGGGGTGCACGAGGCGCTGCTCGAAGATGTTGGAGTTCCGGCGGTTAGCTGGGCCGCACAAATGCAATGAAGATCAAGTCCACTTACAAGAGCGTTCGAATCCCGTGGCTGTTTCAAGCGGCCAACGGGATCGGAAGCGTCGCCCAATCGGTCAGCGGGCACGCGATCGTCTCCCTTTCGGCCGACTCCCTGTGGGCCGCCGCTGAACGACGCAGCGGACTTCGGCGCGACGAGGACCCGGCCTTGCAGTCGCGGCTCGAACGGCTGTTGCGTTCGCTCGAAGAAGAAGCGGACCTCACGACGGTGGGCCGCTACATGGCCCGGGAAGTCCTGGTTCTCGCCTTGGCGAATAGGCTCCTTATCGACCGCTGCCTGGCGGAGTACCCGGAGATACTGCAGAGTCGTGTGGAGCAGCCCCTGTTTGTCGCGGGTTTTGCCCGCACGGGAACGACGTTGCTGCATCGCCTGCTGGCCTTGGACGACGCGGCCCGCGCCCGGCGCTGTGGGAATTTCTGCAGCCCGTGCCGCCGCCGATGCCGGCTATTTCGCCATCGGACAAGCGGGCCCCGGAATTGATCGCCAAGGCGCGTCCTTTCGCCTGGCTGCTGGCGCATTTTCCGCGGATCCATCACTTCGATCCCCTCAGCCCGGACGAATGCTCGGCCTTGCGGAATAATTCGCTTGTGCACGAAGGCTTCCTCTTCAACGGCTATATCCCCAGCTACATGCGATGGCTGCGCGGGCTCGATGCCGGGACGATCCTGGAAAGCTATCGGCAATACCGCTGCCAGGTGCAAATCCTCGCCTACCACTTCCCCCGGCGGCGCTGGGTAAGCAAGAGCCCGGTCCATTGCCTGTATCTGGACAGCTTGCTGAGCGTCTTTCCTTCGGCCCGCATCATACGCACCCTTCGCGAACCGGCCGAGGCGATCGCCTCGGTTGCCAGCCTGTTGGCAGTCGCGCATTCCTATTTCTCTCGCGTAACGCGTCCCCGAGAACTTGGCCGCCTGATGCTCGACTGGTTCCAGCAGGCGTCGGCGTCCTACGCCCGCGCGCGGGCTTGCACGCCAGCCAATCAGTTCATCGACGTCGAGTATTCGGACCTCGTCAAAGACCCCGTCGCGGCCGTGCGGGCCGTTTACGAGAAGTTAGGCCTCGACTTCCAGCCCGCCCACGAAGCCGCAATGAAGCGATGGCTGGTCGAGAACGCCCCGCAAAAGCAGGCGAAGCACTATTACTCGCTGGAGGAATTCGGTCTCTCAGCGGCTGACGTTTCGGGGCTTCGATGGGGGGGGCGTTGACCCCAGCCGCCCGCGCATCGCGGTGTTTGCCACGCCCGAGCGAATTCGACGAAGTCGCACACTCCATCCCGAAGAGGCTGCGCGAAGCCCTCGCGGCGTCTTCCGCCCGGCCCTCGAAGGCTCAACGGCTCAGTAATGTCCGGAATGTCCCCTCCCTTGTAAACGGAGGACTCCAGTTTTGTCGGCATTTAAGCCCGGGCGGCGAGAATACCATAGGACCCGAGCAACAAACGGATTTACCAGGTTCTTTCCCCCCACCCGCCCTCGGAATATTATTAGGTCGCCATGGAACCACAACCGCACGATGAAGGGTTCTCAGCCCCGTTGTCGCAGGTTCAGCGGGTCGATCGTGTATGTGATCAGTTCGAGGCCGCTTGGAGGGCCGGTCCGCGCCCGAGAATCGACGACTTTCTGACGCAGTTCCCCACCGCCGAACGTTCTGACCTGCTTCGCGAACTGCTGCTCCTCGATCTCGACTATTGCCGCCAGCTTGGGGAAAGCCCGACGCTGGAGGACTACCGGGCACAGTATCCGGCGCTGGAATTCGATCGCTTCGCGAACCTGTTCACCCAGCCGCCCCAGCCAGTTTCAGCGACTGATACCAGAGCGACGCTCCCGTTCGCCCCGTCCGCGATTCAGACTCCCGACGGTCAACTTCCTCGGATCCACTACCTTGGCGACTATGAATTGCTGGCAGAGATCTCCCGCGGCGGCATGGGCGTGGTTTACAAGGCCCGTCAGGTTTCCCTCAACCGCCTGGTTGCGGTGAAGATGATTCTCGCCGGACAACTTGCCACGCAGGCCGATCACGATCGGTTTCATGCCGAGGCCGAGGCAGCCGCCCTGCTCGATCATCCGAACATCGTACCGGTATTCGAGGTTGGCGAACACGAGGGACAACACTACTTTTCGATGGGCTACGTCGATGGTCCGAGCCTGGCCGCTCGGTTGGCCGAGGGGCCGTTGCCGCCCAAAGAAGCGGCGGAACTGGTCGCGACGGTGGCCGGAGGCGTGGAATATGCCCATCGTCAGGGCGTGATCCATCGCGATCTAAAGCCGTCGAACATCCTTATCGATGGCGAGGGCCGCCCGCGGGTGACCGATTTCGGCTTGGCCAAGCGGGTCGACGGCGGCAGCGACTTGACGGACACGGGGCAGGTCATGGGCACGCCCAGCTACATGCCGCCCGAGCAGGCGGCCGGGCAGATCAAGGCCATAGGTCCCGCGGCTGATATCTATGCCCTGGGCGCGGTGCTCTATGCGACGCTCACGGGCCGCCCGCCTTTTCAAGCGGCCACGTCGATCGAAACCCTGCAGCAGGTCATCGAGCGTGAACCAGTGCCATTGCGGCAACTCAACGCGGCCGTCCCGCGCAATTTGGAGACGATCGCGCTGAAGTGCCTGGAGAAATCGGTCCCGCGACGCTATGCGACCGCGCAGGCATTGGCCGACGATCTGCGGCGTTGTCTCGCCGGCCGTCCGATCCTGGCCCGGCCGGTGGGGCGATGGGAACATGCCTGGCGCTGGTGCCGGCGGAACCCGGTCGTGGCGGGGCTGTCGGCGGCGGCCGTGTTGCTCCTGGCGTTAGTCGCCGCGGTTAGCACGGTCGGCTACGTGAGAGTCGTTCATGCGCAGCGGGAACGCGCCTTGGCACAGGTCGATGCTTTGCGCAGGGTGGAGATTTCCCAAGTGCCCATCTTGATCGCGAACCTGGCGCCGTTCCGCGCGGAGATCGTGCCGCAACTCCGTCAGCACCTCCAGCAGCCTGAACTGGACGAGAAGGAACGGTTGCGGCTGAGCCTGGCGCTGGTTGCGGAAGACGAAGGGCAGGTGGCGTACCTGGCCGACCGGCTGCTCACCGCCGAGCCGGCGGAATTGCTCGTGATCCGTGAGGCGCTAATGCCGTACCGCGACAAGCTAGTGACGGAAATGTGGCTGGCCGCCGAAGTCTCGGCGTCGGCTAGGGATCGCCGCCTTCGTGCCCTCTGCGCCTTGGCAGCGTTTGACCCGGCATCTCCCCGCTGGACCGATGCCGGCAAGTTGGCGGCGGAAGCGCTGGTGGCCGAGAATCCGCTGTTGGCTGCCACCTGGGTGAAAGCCCTAAGGCCCGTCCGGCAGTCGCTCCTGCCTGGACTTCAGGCGGTCTTCCACGACCGCACGCGTGGCGACCTGCAGCGGTCGTTGGCGACGGGCATCCTGGCCGACTACGCCGCCGAACGTCCCGAGGTGTTGGCTGATTTGCTAATGGATGCCGACGACAAGCAGTTCGCGGTTATTTACCCGAAACTCACGGAGCTTGGCGAAGCTGGAATGCCGTGGCTGCTTGGCGAAGTCGGGAAACCGATGCCCGACACTGACGAGGAAGCTAAGGAAGTCTTCGCCAAGCGGCAGGCGAATGCGGCCGTCGCCTTGTTGAAGATGAACCGGCCGGAAAAGGTTTGGCCGCTCTTGAAGCACGGCCCCGATCCGCGGGTTCGCAGCTACTTGATTCACCGCCTGGCCCCGCTTGGCGCCGATGCAGGGGTCGTCGTCCGTCGTCTCGACAGCGAGCCGGACCTCTCGATTCGCCGGGCGTTACTCCTCGCCTTGGGGGAGTTCCAGGAAGCGGACGTGCCGTCCGAGGAACGCGAGTCTCGACTGCTGAAATTGCGGGAGTGGTACAGCACGGAACGTGATCCGGGTCTGCACTCGGCGGTGGAATGGCTGCTGAGGACGTGGAAGGAAGAAGCGTGGCTAACGCTGGTGAACGAGAAATGGGCGCGGGACAAGGAACAGCGGGAAACGCGGCTGGAGGGCATCCGGCGGTTGCTCACGAAGGAAAAAGAGAAAACTCCTCCGCAGTGGTACGTCAATGGTCAGGGCCAGACGATGGTTGTCGTTCCCGGTCCGGTGGAGTTCATGATGGGATCGCCCTCCACGGAGGCGGGCAGGATAGACCTAGACGAGAGGCAGCACAGGGTGCGGATCGGCTGGACGTTTGCCGTCGCTGCCAAGCCGGTGACGGTGGAGGAGTACCGCAAGTTCGAGGCGAGCTTCAAACTTCCGGCCGTGTACGCCCGGATGGCGAATCTGCCGATCGTCGGCATCGACTGGTACAGGGCGGCAAAATACTGCAACTGGTTGAGCGAGAGGGAGGGCATACCTGACGAGCAGCGCTGTTACGAAATCAAGGGCGCTGATTTCAAGTTGAAAGCGAGTCATCTGAGTCTGGGCGGGTATCGTTTGCCTATGGAGGCGGAGATGGAGTACGCGACCCGTGCGGGGGCAATTACGGCTCGCTATTTCGGAGAAAGGGAAGACTTGCTGCCGAAGTATGCGTGGTGTCTGGAGAACTCCAGGTATAGAACCTGGCCGGTGGGGGGCTTGAAGCCGAACGACTTCGGGTTATTCGACGTGCATGGCAACGCATCGACATGGTGCCAGGAAAGCTACAGGGCGTACTCTCAAGGAGAGGAAATCACTGACGTTAAGGAGGACGATTTAGTGATCGATAATACACGTTACCGTGTGTTGCGTGGCGGCACGTTCGGCTATTCGGCGTATTTCGTGCGATCTGCGGCCCGTTACGCCGTCGTGCCGTCGTACCCGAGCTTCAACGGCTTCGGCTTCCGCGTGGCGCGGACTTTCCGCTGAGCCGCTTTTCTGCATCGAGTGTAGTGTCTCACGCGGATTGGCATTTAGGCGCCGCGCTGGAGTTCCGCCCTTAGGCGGCATTTCCGGGCTAAAGCCGGAACTCCAAAGGTACGACAATTCGGAGACTCTACACTAGTTTCAAGCCCCAACCTGCTGAACTGGTTCGATCCCGTTGCGGACTCGCTCGGAAGGATGGCTCTCCGCCAATTTTGTAAGCCAATCCCCAATAGTTGTAGATGCCCGGCGGTGTGTTTACAACCCGCGATTCAACAAATCAGGAAAAATCTTTCCAGCAACGTGTCGGGGAACGGCGGTTTGCGGCGAGCCTATGCATAGGACGGGCGTGAGGGCAGTTCCGATGCCTCCAAGGCAAGCCCCACGCAAGGCAAGCCCGGCACGGCCGCCGGGAAGAGACGACGGCAAACGTCGATTGTTGACAGTTCCCCTTAGCACTTTTTTAAAAGGACGTTCTTATGCGTCGCATGTTCGATACGTTTTTGCGCCCCTTCCAGACCAAGATTGCCGCGTCTCGCCAGCGGGGCCGGCCTGCCGAACGCAATTCGCCCCTCCGGCGACTCCGCTTGGAGACCCTCGAAGACCGTTTGGTCCTGAGCGGTTCGCCCGTCATCGTCACGTCGAGCGCGGACAGCGGGCCGGGTTCGCTGCGGGCCGCCATCACCAGCGCGGTCAGCGGCGAGACCATCGAGTTCGCTAATTCGGTCCATTCCATCGCACTCACATCGGGCGATCTGCCGATCTCCGTAAACCTGAAAATCCAGGGGCCGGGGGCGGACAAGTTGACCATCAGCGGCGACAACGCCAACCTGGCCAGCGCTTGCCGCGTCTTTGATATCAGCGGGTCGGTCACCGTGACCATTGCCGGTCTGACGATCGCCAACGGCGAAGCGGTCGTGACTGAGTACCTGGGCGCGAACGGCGGAGGCGGGATTCTCAACGAGCCCGGCGCCACTCTGAAGCTCGATAACTGCGTTTTGGCGAACAACGAAGCTGTCTTATCGCCAGCTACTCCTAGTCCTACGTCTCCTGATGCGGCGAACGCAAGTTATGGCGACGTTTGCGGTGGCGGCCTTTTGAATCAAGGGACCGCCTTCCTTAATGGGACTACCGTCGAGGACAACCGGGCCTTGGGGGGCGGCGGCTACTCCAATCCACTGGGAGGCAGCACCGGCGGCGGCATCGACAACTGGGATGGGGGAACGCTGTACGTGACGAACTGCACGATCACCGACAACGCGGCGATCAGTGCGGCCGATCCTGCCGGTGCAGCGTACCCCTATTTCGCCCTCGGCGGCGGCATCGCGAATCACACTGGCTCCGTCACCGACGCCAACGGGAACGTAATTGGCAATGACAACCCCTCCACGGTCACCATCACGAATTCGACCGTCTCCAACAACGAGTCGACCGGCGGTACCGGCGTCTACAGCCAGGGCGGCGGGCTTTATTCAGAAAACGGGACGTTTGAGGTGCCACAAAACCTGGCGGTCATGACCATCAGCAACTGCACGGTCAGCGGCAACGTCGCCAAGGGCGGAGACAACGGCGGTGGCGGGACGGAATTCAGCGCTGCCGATGGCGGCGGTCTTGAGAACGGCGAGGGGATCCTGAACATCGACAATTCCACCTTTAGCGACAACGAGGCCATTGGCGGCAATGGCAGCACCCCCTCCCTCGGCAGCGTTGCCGATGGAAATGTCGTTGCTGCGCCGGCCGCTGGCAGCGGCCAGGGTGGCGGCATCGTCACCCTCGGAGGTCTCGCCAGCGTCTCGAACTGCACGCTGAAGGGCAACGAGGCCATCGGCGGAACCTCCGCATCGGGACCTGGCGCCATCGCCGATGGTGGCGGAATTGCGAACTGGGGATCGGCGCTGAACGAGTACGGGACGCCTGGGGTTCCCGGTATTCTCACGCTGACCAACAGCACGTTGACCGGCAATGAAGCGATCGCCGGGCAGGGTGCCGCGAGTTCGGCCGGTTACACCGGCGCCGTGTGGGGTTTTGCCGTCGGCGGCGGCGTCGATGATTCGTTTTCCGGGAACGCCACCATCACCAACTGCACGTTGGCGAACAATGAAGCCGTCGGCAGCAACGGCCTAACCGGCGGAACGGGCTTCGGCGGCGGCGTTGGCCTGGGCTTCAGCTACTTCTTCAATACTGCTGGGGCGCCGGTCCTGGACAACTCCGCCTTGACGTTGACCAATAGCACGCTCGAGGGCAACATCGCTTTGGGCGGCAGCGGAACGACGGGAACCGGCGGAAATGGCATGGGTGGCGGCCTGGCGATCAATCCCGATTCGACGGCCACCGTCAACAACAGCACGTTCAGAAGAAATGTCGCCAACGGCAGCCAGACTTACTCCGGCCAGCCCATTGGCGGCGGCGGCATCGAAAATGGGGGCAAGCTCAACCTGACCAGTTCCGTGGTCCGCGGAAACAAGGCGGTTTCCACCGCCGGCAACGATATTTTCGGTGGTGGGCTGCTTAACAATATGGGCACGGCGACCATCCAGTCCTCGACATTCGATGGCAACGAGGCGTTGGGCGGAGGCAGCTACAGCGCGGTCGGCGGAAGTACCGGCGGCGGCATCGCGAACTACGACGGGCCGCTGACCTTGGTCGATAGCGCGATCACCGACAACCAGGCAATTTCCGCAGCCACTCCCGCAGGTTCCCCGGCGCCCTATTTTGCCCTGGGCGGCGGCCTCGCTACTTATGGCGACGGCCTTTACGGCACGTCGACCGTCACGATCACGAGTTGCAACATCGCCAACAACGAAGCGACCGGCGGTGACGGCGATGCCATGAACGGCGGCGGGCTGATTCAAGAAAACGAGACTTACGGCCCGAACTACAGCCTGGCGACCATGACTATTAGCAACTCCAATGTCAGCGGCAACATCGCCCAGGCCGGAGCCAATGGCGTCGGTACCACCGCTCCGAGTGGTGAGTTCAGCGATGCCATTGGCGGCGGCATTCTTAACGGCAACGGGGTCCTGACCATCAACAATTCCACGCTCAGCGGCAACGAGGCCATTGGCGGCAACGGCAGCACTCCTGTCGCGGGCGGCTATGCCGGCCCGGCCACCGGCGCGGGCCAGGGCGGCGGCATAGTCAACGTGGGCGGCCAGGCAAGCGTATCCGGCAGCAAACTGATCGGCAACAAAGCCATCGGCGGAAACACGACTACCGGGCCCGGCGCCATCGCCGACGGCGGTGCCATAGCGAACTGGGGAGTCGGCCTGAGCGAGATGGGAATCCCCGAGGTCCCTGGAGTTCTCACGCTGACCAATAGCACCTTGCGCGGCAATGAAGCGATTGCCGGGCAAGGCGCCAAGAGTTCGGCCGGTTACAGCGGCGCCGTGTGGGGCTTCGCCGTCGGAGGCGGCATCGATGACTCCTTCTCCGGAAACGCCATTGTCACCAACTGCGCCTTGATTGGCAATGAGGCGATCGGCAGCGACGGCGTGAACGGCGGTACCGCCTTCGGCGGCGGCATCGGCCTGGGCTTCAGCACCTTCTTCAGTACCCCTGGCTCAGCGGTTGTCGATAACTCGACATTGTGGTTGATCAATAGCACGCTCGAGGACAATATCGCCCAAGGCGGCAACGGAGAAGCGAAGGGAATGGGTGGCGACGGCTTCGGAGGCGGCCTTGCGGTCAACCCTGGCTCCAGCCTCGCCCCACCGCCGCCCGGCACCCCCGGCGTGACGGTGCCCCCGTCCGGCACCCCCGGCGTCATCAACAGCGTGATCGATTTCAACCTGGCCCTTGCCGGCAGCGGAGGAAGCGCCGCGCACAGCACTCTCGGCGAAGGTATCGGCGGCGGCGTTTACAACGACGGCACGTTCACGAAGGATATTTTGACGGCCATCGACTTCAACTTCGCCTCCTACAGCCACGACAACATTTTTGGCTAGCAACGCAGCGGCGGGAGCGCAGCTTCGTGGCTGCGCTCCCGTCAAGGGTTCGCGTCCCACGTCCGGCGGATAATGCGCAACTTGCGTTCCACAGTCCGCTGGCTGCAGCCAAGCTGCCGGGCGATCTGGGAGTTTTCCAGTCCTTCCAGCTTGCTTTGGGCGAGTTGCCTCTGCACGGGGTCCAACAGGCCAAACAGTCGCGAAACGTTCTCGCTCATCATGACCGCGAATTCCGGCGTTGGGTCTTCCGCAATGACCTGGTCCAGGTCCTGCGAAGCGTCGCAATCGCCCCGTCGCTTATGATAGCGGAGCAGATCGATTACCCGTCGCGAGGTCAAGACAACCAACAGCGGCCAGAGATTCTCGCGATTGCGAAGCTCAGGGAAGCATCCCGCCTCGGCACCTTGCCAAAGGTTTCGAAACACGACCACCGCCACGTCCTCTTCGTCGGCCACCCGTCGCGGAGCGGAGCCGAGCTTCTTCCTCGCCAATTGCACGAGGCGTTCGAAGTAGCGATGCCAGAGCCGTTCCGCCGCCTCGGCCTCCCCTTTTTTCAGCGCGGCGATCCATTCTGTCACGGAAGCTTCGGCGGAGAGTGGAGTCTTTTCCCCCTCCCTATCGTGCAAAGGAATCATGGGTTGGTACTCTCCGTCCAAGGGCTCTGCCCGTAGTTCTTTTATGCCGGAAAGGACTAACGTGCGACAATCCAAAGGAGCGGTAACTGTTTTCCAGCGGCCGGAAACATACTAGTTCCTCTCGGCAAGTGGGAACTGCTTCGCACGCTAGCCACCCCGCCAGGGGCCGCCATCCGGTCCGCCGGAGTCTACAGCACAGACCATTCTAGCGGGCGGTCCTTCAATGTGCAAAGTCGGCAAGGGTTATGGACGTGGAAGACTGAAGTCACCAGTCTGCGGGTGCGCTTGGTGTATCGGCTGATTCCGATAACCCATTGCACCCGTCGCCCTGCACAGGAACCGCTCTTCCTATG
Organism: uncultured Planctomycetia bacterium; assembly: GCA_963709175.1. Lineage (GTDB taxonomy): Bacteria > Planctomycetota > Planctomycetia > Pirellulales > Thermoguttaceae > JANXQG01. The sequence continues at coordinate 304,240 of CAVPVK010000011.1, read as the reverse complement.
GAACGACCGCTTCTGAGAACGAGACCGCCAATTCTAGTCTCCCCTTGACGAGGCGCGTATAATTTCGGCACCCAAAACGCAGGCTGTGAACCTCCTCCTTTCGCAAGGTTCGTCGCTCATGGACAATGCCGGTGAACGACCCGACAAGTCGCTATCGCTCTCCAATCTAAACCGCATCGACCAGGTGTCGGACCGTTTCGAACAAGCCATTCAGGAGGCGCTCCAGAGCGGCGGTCCTTGGCCCGAAATTGAGGATTACCTGGGCGACACCCCGGAAGCTCTCCGGTCCGAGTTGCGGAAAGAACTCGCGAAAGTCCAAGATTCATGTCGCCAGCAGTCCGGATCGCCGATTGAAGACGCCGACGCCCGACCGGCGAAAGCAGCATCCAGTGGTCCCGGGCCGCAAAGCGGTACGGTCGAATGCCGTGCCGCCGTTCCACCCCCTGTTGCGACGGATACAGTCGGCGACGTCATCGCCGGGCGGTACAAATTGATCGAGGAGATCGGCGAAGGGGGCATGGGCACGGTGTTCATGGCCCAGCAGGCGGTGCCGGTAAGACGCCTCGTGGCCTTGAAAATCGTCAAGCCCGGCATGGACTCGAAGGCCGTTCTGGCACGCTTCGAGGCCGAACGCCAGGCTCTGGCGCTGATGGACCACCCCAACATCGCCCGCGTACTCGACGTCGGCAGTACCGAGTCGGGACGGCCGTTCTTCGTGATGGAACTCGTCAAGGGAAGCCCCATCACCCACTACTGCGACCAGCACAAGCTCACGCCGCGCGAACGCCTGGAACTCTTTGTGCCGGTGTGCGAGGCGATCCAGCACGCCCACCAGAAGGGTGTCATCCATCGCGACATCAAGCCGTCCAACGTGCTGGTGGCGCTCTACGACGACAAGCCCGTGCCCAAGGTGATCGACTTCGGCCTGGCCAAGGCGGCCGGGCAAGCGCTGACCGAGAAGACACTGGTCACCGGGTTTGGAACACTTGTCGGCACGCCGGAATACATGTCCCCGGAGCAGGCCAGCCTGAACAACCTGGACATCGACACCCGCAGCGACGTCTATTCGCTCGGTGTACTGCTGTACGAGTTGCTTACGGGTTCTACGCCCATGGACCGCAAATCGTTGGGCAAAGCCGCACTCTTGGAGGTGTTGCGGATCGTACGGGAAGTCGAGGCCCCTCGGCCAAGCGCAAAGCTCAGCAGTTCCGGCGCCTTGCCGAGCATCGCGGCCAACCGGAACATTGAACCGGCCAGGCTCAGCCGACTGATGAAGGGCGAACTCGACTGGGTGTTGCTCAAGGCGCTGGAAAAGGACCGCGCGCGGCGCTACGCGACGGCCAACGGCCTGGCCCGCGACGTTCAGCGCTATCTGGCGGACGAGGTCGTGGAGGCCCGCCCGGCGAGCACCGGTTACCGGATGCGGAAGTTCGTGCGCCGGCACAAGGCCCAGGTCATCGCCGCCAGTCTGGTGGTGCTCGCGTTGCTGGCGGGAATCGGCGGCGCCACCTTCGGCCTCGTTCGGGCGGAGCAGCAGCGTCAGATCGCCGAGCAAGCACTGGCCGAAACCGAGAAACAACGACGTCGTGCCGAGGCCGGGGAGAAGTTGGCGGGCGAACGGCTAATCCTGGTCGAAGAGCAGAAGCAGGAGGTCGAAGCGGAGAAGAAGAAGGCTATCGAGGAGAAACAAGTCGCCCAAGCAGTAAGCAACTTCCTGCAAAACAGGTTATTGGGCCAGACCGATGCACTGAACCAGGCCAATGCCTTGCTCAAAGCCGGCGAATCGATCGCCAAGGCAAAGGTGAATCCGACGATACGGGAACTGCTCGACCGTGCCGCGCTCGGATTGGCGCCCGAAACGATCAATGCGAGTTTCCCCAAGCAGCCGCGTCTACAGGCCGAATTGCTGCAAACCATCGGCGATACCTACCGCGGTATCGGCGAATATGGGCAAGCCGAAGCATTCCTCTCCCGCGCTGTAGAGATTCGCAAAACCCACCTTGGGACCGATCACTTCGACACACTTTGCACGCTCAACAGCCTGGCTTTGACGTATCAGTACGACGGCAAGCTGGCGCAAGCGATCAAACTCTACGAGGAAGTTCGCAAATCCGTCGAGAATAATCATAATCCCGCCGACGTTCTCGCCCTCACCAACCTCAACAACCTTGCTATCGCGTACGAGTCGCAAGGGGAATTCTCCAAAGCGGTCGAAATACTGCAGCGCGTTGCGCCTGCGCGGGTAGAGACGTTGGGAGCCGAACATCCCGATACCCTCACGACGCTTAATAACCTGGCGATGGCTTACCAGGCTGTGGGCAGGTCGAAGGAAGCGATGGAGCTCTACGAACAAGTAATCGGGGTCTTCGAGAAAAACCATGCCGCTGACCACCCTTCGGCGCTGACCACGCTTAATAACCTGGCGATTGTGTACCGGTCGCAAGGAAAGCTCTCGCAAGCGATCGAACTGTTTCAGCACGTTCGCGATGTCCGGGTCGAGAAGTTGGGCGCCAAGCATCCCGACACTCTCTCCACGATAAGTAATCTCGCCTTGGCGTACCAGGACGCCGGGAGACTGCCGCAGGCGATCGAACTGCTCGAGAAAACAAGCGACATATCATCGCGGACGCTGGGGTCCGACCACCCTGTCACGCTCACCGTGGAAAACAACTTGGCCTTGGCCTACGAGCAAGCCGGGAAGATCTCGCCAGCGATCGGACTTTTGGAACAAGTGCGCGACATCCGACTCAGGACGTTGGGGCCCGTTCATCCCGACACGCTTTCCACAACAAGTAATCTGGCCTTGGCGTACCAGCACTCGGGTAAACTTCCGCAGGCGATCGAACTGATGGAGCAAGTGCGCGATGTTGTCGTCACACGCTTCGCGGCCGACAGCGCTGCTGGCACTTTCCGCCCAAAACAACCTGGCATTGGCGTATTACCAGGCAGGAAAACTGCAGCAAGCCATCGAGCTTTATGAGCGCGTACGCGACATTCGCATGAAGACCCTCGGGGCCGAGCATGCGGACACTCTTGTCACGCAAAACAACCTCGCCATGGCGTACCAGGCCGCCGGAAGGGTTTCGCAAGCCGTTGTAATGCTCGAACAAGTGCGCGACGTGGTCATAAAGAACTTGGGCGACAAGCACCCACTTAGCCTCACTGCACAGAACAACGTGGCCGTTGCGTACCTGGCGGATGGAAAACTAACGCAGGCCATCGAACTTCTTGAGCGGGTGCGCGTCGCCCGAGTTGCGATCATTGGCCCCGGTCATCCAGATACCTTGGCCACTTTCAGCAACCTGGCGATGGCGTACCAGTATGTGGGAAACCTGCAAAAAGCCTTGCCGTTGTTTGAACAAGCCGCGAGCGGAATGGAAAAACGGAACTTCCAGCTCGAAAACGCCGCACAGATCCTCTCGCACACGATTGCGGCCTATGAAGCTGCTGAGCAATTCGGCAAGGCCGAGAACTGGCGACGGAAATGGATGGCAGTAGTGAAACAGAAAGCTGGCGTTGGGTCACCCGCCTACGCGGGAGAACTCGCGTTGCTGAGCCTGAACCTGCTCCGCCAGAAGAAATACGCCGACGCGGAACCAATGCTTCGCAACTGCTTGGAGCTACGCAAGAAACTCATGGACAGTAAGCAAGCCGCTCCGTGGCAAGTGGCGTACGTGAAGTCGATGCTCGGCGAGTCGCTCCTGGGGCAGAAGAAGCCCGTCGAGGCTGAACCGCTTCTCGTCGCCGGCTACGACGGACTCAAACAGGACGAGAAGGCTATTCCGGAAATGGCTCGAAATGATCGCATGGCGGAGGCGATCCACCGCCTCCTCGACCTCGCCACCGCCACGAACCGGCCCGACGACGTGAAGAAGTGGCAAGCCGAGCTAGATAGGTATCCGGCACAGAAGCCCGTGGAGAAAAAGTGAATGCTGCCGCGACGATCCTGGCGACCTGGTCGACCACGATCACCGTCGCCCGGGAAAAGGACATGAGTAGGATTCGTGCCTTAGATGCTTAGATGCGTAACAGACGGAGAATTATTCTACCTACGGCAGTTTGCCTCTTACTTGACGGTCTCGAATGAGCCGTTCTTTTCGGCGTAGGTCGCCACCGTATCGCCGTCCTTGTCGGCGAAGAGAATCGTCGGGTTTCCGTTAAGAAGACCCACAAAGAGCCGGACCTTGCCGTTGCCGTCCCGGATGGTGAGGTTGGAAGCGTCCTTCTTCCCCGTCAGGCTTCCCAGCTTGTTGCCCGCCTCGTCGACCAGCATCACCTGTTGCGTCTCAACGCTGGTGAATCTGCCCTTGCTTCCCTCGATCAGGTCGGGGAGTTGTTTCGCGGCGCCGACAACCCACGGCAACAGCGCCAGGGCAAGGCCGGCAAAGAGCAAACGGTTCTTTCGTTCCAGTTTCTTCAGTCTCGTTTCCACTTGAGGTTTCTCCTTGTTTTCAAAAAAGGGCAACAATGGTGCAGGCGGGACGCCCGCACCACGGCCCGGTTGCCAACGGTGCGTTCAGGGATTCATCGCATTGAACGCGTTCTGGGTGTTGATCATATTCTCGGTGTTTAAGAAATTCTGAGTGTCGAGATTCTCCTGCATATTGTTGTTCATCTGCTGTTGGTTGAGCATATCCTGCGTATTGATCATGTCCTGTACCGAGCTGGAATTGTCATAGCTGGGGCTGATGTCATCGTCGCCGCCGCCGTTTTGGCTGAAGGTCCAATGGTTGCTGGCCACCATGCCCGCGGGGATGCGAACGCTCATGTAGGGCAGAGAGACGGTCTGTCCGCCGTCGGCATTGTTGCGAATATGGATGGGGCCAAAGTCGATTCCGCCGGGCGCTGTGCCCTGCATTGCCGCGAGATTCGCGCCTTGCAGCGGGCCGCCGTTGACGTAGCGCTGCTCGGGCGGCAAGACCGCCGGGCAGTTGGTCGTGGTCTGCCACCCCGAAACGGCGTCGACTTTCTTGGCATAGGCCAGGCCTTGCTCAGGGTCCGTGGTAGTCCAGGAATACTTGTCGTCCTTGACCCACTTTCCATCCTGCTGGGTAAAGGCCCAAACGCTAAACGTCTGCGGTGTGGGGTTGGCGGGCAACTGCACGCCGGCCACTGGGGCCCCGTTGAAGATCGTATGCACGACGCAGGCATCGGGCAAATTGGTCGCGGCTGTCCAACCGGCGAAGCTGTCGATCTGGGTGGCATAGTCCGATGCCTGCTTTAGGTCGGTGGTCGTCAGGCAGCGGGTCGGCTGCTTCACGTACTGCCGGCCGTCCCACTGGTAGCCCCACACTTCGTAGGTGACGGGCGACGGCGACGGCGGGCTGGCCGGCGGGGCATCCGCGGCGAAGGCGGGCAGGGCGCAAAACAACAGCGACGCGAAAATCGCAGTTCTCATGGCATAATCTCCTTGAAAGGGGTTGGGGAAAACTGTTGTCGATGCGTAACGCAACCGCTGTGCCGGACTTGAAAACGTCCGATCGTCCGTGAGTTTTGTCCGCTGGCCGCCATCGGATTGACGACACCGCGCCCACAAGCTGACTCCGACAGAAGCGTTGGCGTCGTCGCCCCAGCCGTGGTATGCTAGTCCGTTGCAGTTCCTGCTTGAGCCGGCATTTCTGCCGCCTCCCGGCTAAAACCGGAACTCCAGCCCCTTTCCCGAGAACACCGAGGTGCCCGCCATGAAGCCTGCCCCCACCATCTTGATTTCCACTTTGCTCTTCGCCACTTGCACTTGGGGCCAAACTCCGGGCCCAGCACTCGTCGATCTAACCGCCGTGCGGCACAAACCATCCGAGGTCACAACCAAGGCCGGAGCGAAAGCCTTGGCGGGCAAGGTCGAGCTGGTTGACGGCCAGTTCGGCAAGGCCTGCAAGTTCTCTTTCATCGAATCGGCGGGGCCGCAGACGTTTGTCGCCTGGGTCAATCCCAAAGACGATTGGGACCAGTACGAAGGCTTCAGCTTTTGGGTCAAGGGCGACGGCTCGAAGGGGTGCGGAGGGCTGGAATTCATCGACGCTGAGAATTTCGGCCTCCGCTACGGCTACTGCTTCCCCATCCGTTCCACGCAGTGGGAGAAAGTCAACGTCCCCTGGAGCGATCTCGTGCCGGAGCTTTCTGGCCCGCCGGTCGATGCCCAGCATGGTTACGCCCCGAGCCGTTTCCGCAACCTCTGGGTGGGCAAGTGGTTCTATTGGCGAGAGTGGCCCGCTTGCTCCTTCACGATCGAACGAATGTCGCTGGAGAAGGCGCTCCCGCGGGAGGCGGTGGATGCGGAAAAGGTCCCGCATCCGGGAACAGCCCGAGTGCTGGCCAAGCTCAAGGCCCGGCAACCGGTTACGATCGTGACGATGGGCGATTCGCTGAGCGACAAGCGGCATTGGGCGAACCAGCAGAAGCTCTGGTCGGAAATCCTGGTGCGGCGACTCAAGGAGACCTACGGCGGCAAGGTGACGCTGGTCAATCCGGCCATTGGCGGCACGACGCTCAGCCAGAACGTGGTGCTGATTCCCCGCTGGCTCCAGGACGCGCCTGCGCCGGACCTGGTGCTGGTCTGGTTCGGCGGCAATGACTGGGAGGACGGCGTCCGCGGGCCGAGGTACACGCAGTATCTGCGGATGGCCGTCGATCGGCTTCGGCGCGCGACCAAGGGCCGGGCCGATATCTTGCTGATGACGACGCTTCCGGGGCTGCGGACATGGGAGACCACCGCCGAGCTGAGTAAAGCGGCCCATACGGTTGCCTGCGAGTGCAAGACGGGCTTCGTCGACGCGGCTACGGCCTTCCACAAGGCCGGTTCCGCCGAGGAAGCGATGAAACGGCAGTACTGGGGATGGGACGGCGTCCACCTGGGGCCCGCCGGCCACGAGCTGATCGCCGACGCGGTCGCGCGTGGCATCGAGTCCGAGGACCTCGCCGACTTGAAGACGGCCGCGGACGCCTACTGGATGAAAGCCACAGTGCAGGCGGTGGCCGAAGGCGAGACGCTGCTGTGCAGCTTCGAGCCAGGGCAGGATATGTTGGTGGCCAACACGGGCGGCGAAGTGGTCCGGGAACACGCCACCGACGGCCAGTGCGCCCTGCGCCTCACGAGCCGGGAGAGGGACTATTCGACGATTTCCCTGGAAGACGGCCGATCCCTGCGGCTGGCGCAGGAGAATGCCCGCTTCCTCGTCGACGTCTTCAATCCCCAGCCCAAGGACGTTACGCTGGGTGTCTTGATCAAGGACGACCGATCGAAGGACTATTTTTCGCGATTTAACGGCTCGCTCGTCGTCAAGCCGGGCAAGAGCACGATTGACCTGGATTACACGCGCTTGCCGCGGACCGGCAAGGATAAGATCTCGAAGCCGGACTACTTGGACCCCAAGCGGCTCACCTTGTTCGTGCTGGTGTTGGACCCTCACGGCAACGGTCCGCCCGTCACGCTCTTCTTCGATAACGTGCGTTTGGCGGGAAAGAAAGAGCCCCCCCAGCGATAAATCGCTGGGCTATTCTCGATCAGCCCCCCGGGTCGGGCCCTTGTCGCCGGGCAGAATCAGCGTCAGAGCCTCCTCGGCCGCCTGCCGGACATAATCCCGCGAATCGTGCCGCAAGTCGCGCAGCGCGGGTGTTGCCGCCTTCGCATCGGGACCAATCCGCCCCAGCGCACGGGCTGCGGCCGAGCGGACCGGCGGGCAATCGTCGCGCAATTGCCCGATGAGACCGGTGGTCGCCGCGCAGCGCTGGGACCGATTCGGCCGAGGGCCTCGATCGCGCAGACCCGCACCCCCAGGTCGGCGTCTTGCAGCTCACCGACCAATGCAGTCACCGCCGCCGGGGAGTCGGCGCCAATCTGACCAAGGATCACGACTGCCGCCAACCGAACACGGCGGTCCTTGTCGGCAAGAACGCTGACCCGCGGCCACCATCGACTGCTTGCTGGGCAGGGCGATATGTTTCTCCCGCATCGCCTTCAGTATGTCCTGGCAGAGATCGGCGTCGGCTGCCTTCATCAGTTCCAGCAACGTCGGCCTCGCGGCCTCTCCGAGGTCGCAGAGCTTCTCGAGGGCCATGGTACGATCCGCCGGATCGCCGCTATGGACAAATGAACTGATCGAGGGAATGTCATCCGGACCGAGCACCTTCCAGAGTTGCGCTGCCTCGGTGCGCACGTGCGAGTCATGGTGGCACCGCCACAGCACGATAAGATCGACCATGGCCGGTCCCGACATATTGACTTTGTGTTCTACGCGGCCCAGAGAGTTGGTAGTGTTGACATATTGGATGAGTTCCGGCAGGACGTGCCTGGCTGCCGGCCCCATGTTGCACAACGTGTCGAAGACGCTGTCTTCAGCGTCCAGAAACGACGAGGTGCCGCGCAATATATCGACGAGATCGGGAATGGCTGCCTTGGCCTGAGGCCCAATTTTTCCCAACGCCCGTACCGCGTGGAGACGGGTGCCGCGGTCGTATTCCGGCCGGAGAAGCTTTATGAGCACCGGCACGGCCCCCCTGCCTTCCGGACCGATGGCTCCCAGGGCCTCGGCCGCCACGCAACGCTCATGCGAATCCTTGCTATCGAGCAATTCCGTCAGGGCCGGCACGGCCGTTTTGGCCTCCGGACCAATGGCCCCGAGTGCGTCGGCCGCCATGATACGTTCAGTCGAATCCTTGCTAATCAGCCATTTCGTCAAGGCTGGTACGGCCGACTTGGCCTTCGCGCCGATTTTTCCCAGGGCATCAGCGGCCCACGGCCGGATATTGGGCACTTTGTCGTCCAGCAGCATGATGATGGCCGGCACGGCTGGACTGGCGGCGGCGCAAGGCGGGCACGGCGGGAGCGGCGTCGCGTGAGAGGGTACCCAGGGCCACCGCCGCATTCTTCCGGACACCGACATCCTTGTCGCTCAGCAGCGCGACAAGCGCCGGCACGGTCACCGGCCCCATATATTTGAGGACCAATGCGGCATGACGGCGAGTCTCGGGATCGGGATCCTTGGTCTTCTCGATCCACTCCCAGACCGGATCGCTGCTGGTTGCCGGATCCTCTCGAAATTGCCCGAAAGCGGCAAGGCCGGGCAGCAGAATCGTCACCACGAGCATAAGAGTCGCTTTCATCGGCCCGATCTCCCCGAAGGTGCGATGGTTGAGCACTTTCTTCATCGTAGCCGCTTCCGGCAACCGAAACAAGCATTTTGGAGTGAAGTATCGGCGTTCGAGCGACTGGCTCGAGTTCCGCTCTTAGCGGGGCGGTGCGGCAAACACCGGCTGAAGGCGGAACTACGAGCGGCGCCGCTAGCAGTTCCGGCTAAGACGGTGGACGCGGGGCTATAAGTATCTGTTCTATAAAGGCTTGCGAAGATCGCAGATGAATTTCGCACCGCGGAAGCTTCCTTATGCTATGTTAGTGTAATGTCGCAGACGAGTCTGCTGTTCCGCATGGTCGTTTCGGGCGCCGTGGTCTTGGTGACCATGGCCGTTGTCCTGCCGCTGGGCTGGATGATTTGGGGCAACCCGCCAGGAATTTTTCCAGGAATCGCGGCCGGAGGCATTTGCTTGCTGGCGACCTGGATCAGTTTGGGTCTAAGTGAGCCGTTTCGCAAGCAAGGACTGGTGGTCCCCATGGTATTGGTGGCGACCGCGGTCCGTCTTGCAATCCCCTTGGGGACGGCAGTTGTCGTGGTTTTTCGGGGAGGCCCCCTATCCAACGCGGGCTTTCTGATTTACCTTATTGTCTTTTATCTGGTAACGCTGGCGGTCGAGACCGCTTTCACACTGCCACAAGGCCCTAAGAGCGCTCTCCGTACGGCCACGGAACAGAAAAGGGCCGACTGAGTCATGGACCTCGAAGAGATCGCCAATCACGTTCGCGATACGAAGTATTTCCACTTCCCCTGGGGGCATGTGGAGCTTCCCGTGGTGTTTGGCCTGCAGTTGACCAAGTTCATGGTCCTGGAATTGGTGGCCGCAGCGCTAATGATCCTGGTCTTTACCTCGCTGGCGCGGCGGATGAAGGCGGGCGGCGCGCCCAAGGGCTTCTTTTGGAACTCCTTTGAAGTCCTCCTTCTCTTCATCCGCGATGAAGTGGTGCGGCCGTCAATCGGCAAGCACGACGCCGACAAATTCCTGCCGTTTCTCTGGAATCTGTTTTTCTTCATCCTCTTTTGTAATTTGTTGGGCATTTTTCCCTGGTCCGGCTCGCCGACGGGTTCGCTTTCGGTGACCGTGGCCCTCGCCGCAATCACCTTTATTGTGGTTATGGGAACCGGCGTGGCGAAATTCGGCCCCGTCGGCTACTGGAAGAGCCTCATACCGCACATGGAACTCCCCGGGCGCTGGGTGTAGTGCTCGTCCCCATGATCTTTGTGATCGAAGTCATCGGGCTGTTCATTCGCCACATCGTGTTGGCCGTGCGTCTCCTGGCGAATATGTTCGCGGGTCACCTGGTCCTGGCGGTGATCGTGAGCTTTATCATAGCCGCCGGGCAGACTTTCGTTCTGCTCTGGGCGGGCATCACCATAACCAGCGTGTTGGGGGCTGCCACGTTGACGCTCCTGGAGATCTTCGTGGCCTTCCTGCAAGCTTACATTTTTGTATTTTTGACAGCCTTGTTCATCGGCATGTCGGCCCATCCGCACTAGGCGGCCGGGCGGCGACGACCGAAGAAAACCATTTTCACGAGAGGAGATTGTTGCAGTGTTCAAGTTAGCCAAAGTTGCCTTGTTGGTCGTCATGGTGAGCCTGATGGCGGTTCCGGCATTCGCTGAGGAAAAGAAAGCCGACAACGCCGGTGGCGCAGCGGCCGCGCCTGCCAGCAAGCCGATGAGTTTCTCCATGCTTGCCGGCGGCGCCGCTGGCGCGGGGCTGGCCATCATCGGTGCGGGCCTGGGCATCGGCAAGATCGGCGCCTCGGCCGTGGAGAGCATGGCCCGGCAGCCCGAAGTGGCCAGCAGCGTGCAGTCGGCCATGATTATCTCGGCGGCGTTGATCGAAGGCGTGACATTCTTCGCCTTGATCGTGTGCTTGCTGAGCCTGTTCTTCTGATTTCGGGGGCAAGGGAAAAGAACCCCAAGCCCCGCTTCCCGTCAGGTTTTGGGACCGACACCATGTTTAGACGACTGGCTATTGGCGCGATGTTGTTCGCGGCCCTGCACTGCTATAGCGGGGTCGTTCGCGCGGCTACCGAGAAGGGTGAATCGACGGTAGACGCGTCATCCGCATCGAACAGTTCGGGCGAGAAGAACAAGGAGGCTGGAGAGAACCCGGCTACTGCCCTCAATCCGGTGACCTTTCGCGGCGATCTTTCCATTTGGACGGCCGTCGTCTTCGTCGTGGTCTTGTTGATCCTCAAGAAGTTCGCCTGGGGGCCAATCTGCGAAGGTTTGCAGAAGCGCGAGAACGAGATTGCCGAGCAGATTGCGGAGGCCCAGCGAAAGAACGACGAGGCCCGGGGACTCCTGGCCGACTATGAAAAGAAGCTCGCCGCGGCGGGCGACGAAGTTCGCGGCCTGATCGAGCAGGGCCGGCGCGACGCCGAGAAGGTCGGCCAACAACTGCTGGACAAGGCCCGCGAAGAGGCCGGCATCGAACGGCAGCGGGCCGTGCAGCAGATTGAGTCGGCCACCCTGGCCGCGTTAAAGGACTTGGCCGATCGCAGCGCCACCTTGGCCGTTGAATTGGCCGGCAAGATCGTCGGCGCCAAGCTCAACGCCGCGGATCACAGTCGCCTGATTGACCAGGCGGTCAGCGAGTTTGCCCGTTCCGGTCAGGCGAAGGTCAACGGGGAATCCCACAATTAGAAGAACATAGAACGGAATTCATTCCGTCGTAGGAATCAGGGCGGAATTCATTCCGTTTCATGAAGAAGACCAGGTGACGGAATAAATTCCGTTGTACGAGAAATGGCCGAATCGGCTGACATCAACGCTCGCCACGCCCAAGCGGCGGCCCGCCTTGCGCCCAACGTGGACCAGGAAAAGGTCGGCGAGATCTACGCCCGTGCCTTGCTGGGCGCCGCCAAGACTGCGGGCCAAATTGACGCAGTGTTGGAGGATTTGGAGGCGATCGTCAGCGAGGTCTTTGCCCAGTATCCCCGGTTGGAAACGGTCCTCGGCTCGCTCCTGGTCAGCCACGAGGAGAAAACCGCCGTGCTCGACAAGGTCTTTGCGGCGCAGATATCCCGGCTGCTGTTGAATTTCCTCAAGGTCGTGTCCCGCCACGGCCGGCTCGATTGCCTGCGGGCGATCATGCAGCAGGCCAAGAAGCTGCACGAGGAAATGCAGGGCAGCGTCCGCGTTCGCCTAACCACGGCCAGTCCCGTCAGTGCCGCCCAGGTCGAGCAGATCGCTGCCACCTTGGCAGCGGCGCTAGGGCGGCGGCCGATCCTGGAGGCCGTCGTCGATCCGGCGCTGATCGGCGGGGCCGTCCTCCGCGTCGGCGACACCGTCCACGACGGCTCCGTCGCCAACCAATTGCAATCTATCCGCCAGCAGATGATCGAGAGGAGTGTTCATGAGATTCAAAGCCGACGAGATCGCTTCCGTTATCCAGCAGGAAGTTGAGCAGTTCGAGTCCCGCATCGACGTTCGCGAGGTCGGTCGCGTGATCGAGGTGGGCGACGGCATCGCCCGCGTCTACGGGCTGTCGAACGTCATGGCCGGCGAGATGGTGCAATTCCCCGGCGAGGTGTACGGGCTGGCCTTCAACCTGGAAGAGAATTCGGTGGGCGTCATTATTCTTGGCGACTACCTGAAAATCGCAGAGGGCGACGAGGTCTGCAGCACTGGCCGCTTGTTGAGCGTGCCAGTGGGCGACGCCGTGCTGGGCCGCGTGCTCGACCCCCTGGGCAATCCACTGGACGGCGGCCCGCCGCTGGTCACCTCGGAGCGGCGGCCCGTGGAGTCCATGGCGCCGGGCGTGGCGGAGCGGCAGCCGGTGAAGGTGCCGCTGCAGACGGGCATCAAGGCCATCGACGCCATGACGCCCATCGGCCGCGGCCAGCGCGAGTTGATCATCGGCGACCGCCGCACGGGCAAGACGGCGATCTGCATCGATACGATCATCAGCCAGAAGACTTCGGGCGTGAAGTGCTTTTACGTGGCCATCGGCCAGAAAGAATCGAACATCGCCACGCTCGTCGAGACGTTGCGCCGCTACGGCGCGATGGATTACACCACGGTGATCGTGGCCGGGGCCAGCGATCCCGCCCCGTTGCAGTACGTGGCCCCCTACGCCGGCTGCGCCATGGCCGAGTATTTCATGTACAAGGGCCAGGACGCCTTGATCGTCTACGACGACCTCTCGAAGCAGGCCCAGGCCTACCGGCAGCTTTCGCTCTTGATGCGGCGGCCGCCGGGACGCGAGGCCTATCCCGGCGACATTTTCTACGCCCATAGCCGCCTGCTGGAGCGGGCCGCCAAGCTCAGCAAGGAGCACGGCGGCGGGTCGCTTACGGCGCTGCCGATCGTGGAGACGCTGGAAGGCGAGGTCTCGGCCTACATTCCCACCAACGTGATCTCCATCACCGACGGGCAGATTTACTTGCAGCCCGACCTGTTCTTCGCCGGGCAGCGGCCGGCCATGAACGTGGGCATTTCCGTTTCCCGCGTGGGCGGCAACGCCCAGGTGCCGGCCATGAAGAAGGTGGCCGGCGGCTTGCGGCTTGGACCTGGCCGCCTTCCGCGAGTTGGAGGCATTCGCCCAGTTGGGGACCGACGTCGACGCCGCTACCCAGTCCCGCCTGGATCGCGGCTACCGCATGACGGAGCTGCTGAAGCAAGGTCTGTATCATCCCATGCCGGTCATCGACCAGGTGCTTGAGCATTTATGCCGGCACCCGCGGACACCTCGACAAGGTTCCCATCAAGGACGTGCCCGCTTGGGAGAGCGGGTTCCTGCAGTTCGTGCGCGAGCAGAAGCAATCGCTGTACAAGAAACTGGACGAAACGAAGAAACTGGACGACGCCGCTTTCGCCGAGATCGACGCCGCGATTGCCGAGTTCCAGAAGATTTTTTCGGCGGGGAAGAAGTAGTCCATGGCCAAAGCCCGAGCACTCGATCGCCGACGCAAGTCGATCCGCAGTATCCGCAAGATCACGCGGACGATGGAGTTGATTTCCACGGCCCGCTTCCGCAAGGCCATGGATCGCGCCGTGGCTGCTTCGGGCTACACCAAGCGGATTACCGCGCTGGTCGGCCGCCTGGCCGCGGCCGGCCTGGAGGTCCAACATCCGCTGCTGGTGCCCCATGCCGACACGTCCAAGGCGGTGCTGCTGGTGCTCTCGGCAAATCGCGGCCTCTGCGGCGGATACAACGGCAGCGTGATTCGTCTGGGACTGAGCCAGCTGAAACTGCTCCAATCGAAGCTGCCCGACGTTCGCCTGGAAGTCTCTGGCAAGCGGGGAATTTCGGCGTTCCGCTTCCGCAAGATCGAGATCGTTGAGCGTTTCACGCAGTTCGACGACAAGCCAACGTTTGCCGAGGTCGACGTCCTGGCTAACCGCTACATAGACTGGTACCAGTCGGGCCGCCTGGACCGCCTTGACGTCGTCTACACGAAGTTCGAGAGCCTTGGCCGACAGTTTGCTGTCGCGGAGACTTTGCTGCCCTTGGGTCAATTGGACGGCGCGAGCAAAGACGAGAATCAGAACGGTGTCCAGCCGCAGTATGAATTCCTGCCCTCGGCCCGGAGCATCATCGATGAGGTCGTGCCGGCCAGCTTCAAGGTGAAGCTCTTCAAGTGTTTTCTCGACGCGGCCGTGAGCGAGCAGATTGCCCGCCGCATTGCCATGAAGAACGCCACGGAGAACGCCGAGACAATGATCGGCAGCCTCTCAATCGCCTACAACCGAGCCCGGCAAGGGCAGATCACCGGCGAATTGCTGGAGATAATCGGAGGAGCGGAAGCGCTCAATAAGTGAGAAGTAATTGCAAATTGTAAATTGACGAAAGCGACCAGCTTTGCAGGATCATCGGCAAATCGATTGCGACCGCGAAGAGTCGCAACCAGAAAAAAAGTAGGGATTAGAAAAAGAAGTACCACGTAGCGAACATTTCATGTCTGCAATTTGCAGTTTTCAATTCGCAATTTGCAATTTTCAATCTTCAGTTCAGGCCGTTTCACCATGCCCACCACAACCACCCCCGAAACCCCGAAAGCGCAACCCGGTCGCGTGACCCAGGTCATCGGCTCGACCTTTGACGCGGAGTTCCCCGAGGACCATCTGCCGCCGATCTACAATGCCGTGACTATCGAGGCCGAGACCAAGGGCATAAAGATCCGCCTCACCGGCGAGGTCCAGGCCCAACTCGGCGGCGGCCGCGTCCGCTGCGTGGCGCTGGGCAGCACCGACGGCATGGTCCGCGGCATGGATTGCACCGACACGGGGTCCCCCGTCCGCGTGCCCGTGGGCAAGGCCACCTTGGGCCGCGTCTTCAATTTGCTGGGCGACCCCATCGACGAGCGCGGTCCCGTCCATGCCGAGGAGTGGTGGCCCATCCACCGCGACGCCCCGCCGGTCGTCGACCTCTCCACGAAAACCGAAATCTTCGAAACGGGCATCAAGGTCATCGACCTTCTGACGCCCTTCGTCCGCGGCGGCAAGGCCGGGCTGTTCGGCGGGGCAGGGCTGGGCAAGACGGTTATCCTCCAGGAGCTGATCGCCCGCATCGCCTCGGCCCACGGCGGCTCCTCGGTCTTCGCCGGCGTCGGCGAGCGGACCCGCGAAGGCAACGACCTCTGGCTGGAAATGCAAGAGGCCAAGATCGGCGACACGGGCCGCAGCGTCATCGAGCAGACCTGCATGGTCTTCGGCCAGATGAACGAGCCGCCCGGAGCCCGCTTGCGGGTGGCCCTTTCGGCCCTGACGATGGCCGAGTACTTCCGCGACTCGACCGGCACCGACGTGCTGCTGTTCATCGACAATATTTTCCGTTTCTCGCAGGCCGGCAGCGAGGTCTCGGCCCTGCTGGGGCGGATGCCTTCGGCCGTGGGCTACCAACCTACGCTGGCCACCGAGATGGGCCAGTTACAGGAGCGCATTACCTCGACAAACCGCGGAGCCATCACCTCGGTGCAGGCGGTGTACGTACCCGCCGACGATCCCACCGATCCCGCCCCGGCCACGGCCTTCGGCCAGTTGGACGCCTTCATCTACCTCGAACGGGCGATTTCCGAAAAGGGCATTTATCCGGCCGTCGATCCGCTGGCATCATCCAGCCGCGTGTTGGATCCGCAGTATGTGGGCGAACGCCACTATGCCTGTGCCCGGCGCGTGCAGACCACACTGCAGCGCTACCGCGAGCTACAGGACATCATCGCCATTCTGGGCGTTGATGAACTGAGCGAGTCGGACAAACTCGTGGTGCATCGCGCCCGACGGATGGAGCGGTTCCTCTCGCAGCCGTTCCTCGTGGCCCAGGTCTTCACGGGCAAGCCCGGCGAGATCACGCCGCTGGCAGAGACCATCCGCAGCTTCGAGGAGATCGCCGACGGCAAGTGGGACCACCTGCCCGAGCAGGCATTCATGTATGTAGGGGCGATCGAGCAGGCCGAGGCCCAGGCCAAGAAGATGGCCGAAGCCGCGAAATAGCTGTTTCAGATTTCAATTCTCAGATTTCAGATTGCAATACGTTTATCCGACCATGGCTGATTTAACTTGCATCGTCGTCACTCCCGAGCGGACCGTCTGCGAGGAACCAGCCGATTTCGTCGCCGTGACGCTGTTCGACGGCGAGCTGGGCATTGGTCCGGGGCACACGCCCTTGATCGGGCGATTGGGATACGGCGAGCTGCGAATCCGCCAGGGCAGCCACGTGGAGCGATTCTATGTGGAAGGCGGTTTTGTCGAGGTGACCAATGATGTCGTTTCGCTCTTGACGCAGCGAGCCATGCCAGCCGCGCAGATCGACGAGCAGGCGGCGATCAAGCAGATGGAAACCGCTCACAGCCAGTCGGCCCATACGCCGGAACTCATGGCCGCCCGTCAGCAGGCGGTTGATCAAGGTCGGGCGCAGTTGCGTGTGGCGCAACGGGCGGACGGTTAGTCGGCCTGCCGCTTTCTGTCCACCTTCCTCGCGACCTGCCGCACTTTTCATCGAACTGTTCGATGGCCGCCGTCATCATCATCAGCGCGGCGGCCGCGTAGGCGATCGTGCCGATGATATAGGCCG
Source organism: uncultured Planctomycetia bacterium (assembly GCA_963709175.1). GTDB lineage: Bacteria > Planctomycetota > Planctomycetia > Pirellulales > Thermoguttaceae > JANXQG01. Next base: position 287,089 of record CAVPVK010000011.1, on the reverse strand, counting down.
CCATCATACCGCCGAACTGGTGGTTCATCCCGCCGGAGGAACGGCCGGTCTCATAGGTGACCAGACCTGGCCAAAAGAGCAAGAACGGCATGCAGGGCGCCAGGCCCAGTTCGATGCCATCGTCACTGCCGGTGTGTGGACCCATCGCCAGCATGGGACAGCAGCATAGCATATAACCGCCGCCGATGATGATGGCGAGCCCCAGTGCGGCGCCCATGGCCCGCAGTCCGTTTTTCGAGGAGAGCGAACAGTAGACGCCCAGCGTAGCCGTAAAGGCCGCCAGGACGGCCAAGGTCAGCAGCGTGAAGGCGATTCCAATAGAATAGGCGGGCCAGAGGATCACGGCTGGCAGCCAGACGACGGCCAGGAACGGTATGAATTCCTTGAGCGACCAGAGGTTGCCCACGATCTTGGCCCTGACGATCTCCCCCGCTTCCAGGGGAGTGCTGAGCAGCGAGACCCAGCAGTCCCGCTCTTTTTCCGACGTGACCGAATTGGCCGATCGCGCAGTCAAAAGCAGCAAGCCGCAGCAGCTGAGGAATGTGCTCATGCTGATTGCATATTGGAAGAATTCATCGCCCATTCGCATGTATCGCTGCTGGCGAGAATCGAGAAACGTATAAATCGTGAAGCCGCACACCGCCAGGAAGATGATCGCCAGCAGGGCAATGCCCAGGAGGCCCAGCCGCGCGGTGCGGGCTTCGGCAAACATCTCTTTCCAGTACATGGGCTGGTCGCCGATCGTGCCGCGCAACCCCACAGCCGCCAGCGGCGCTTGCGAGCCGCCTTGCCTGCCTCACGCAGGTGGACGCGGCGCATGACACTCGTCGCCACGGTCAGAACGGCCCCGCCGACGATCATCTGGTTGCGAACCAGGGCCCACAGCAGCGTCCAGGGCTCGCTCACCGGTCCCCAAGGGCTGTCGCCCGTAAAGACCGACATGAATGTCACGACCGGATCAGCGACGAGGAATTGCTGCACGAGGGGAATACTCCAGGCAGCGCGTGAACTGAATGCAAGAGCGGCCGTAAGCAGCGGCAGCACCCAAATACAGAAGAAGAGAAGGTAGGCGCGGATCACAGCGTCGCGGGCCCTGGCGGTCCAGGCCGAAACGGCGATGGAGACCATGGTCACGAAGAGGGCCGTGCTGATGGTGATGGCCGTTAGCACCACGATGTGTACCGGCGCGATGCCACCGAGGAGCATGGCCAGGGCCAGCACCGGCATGCCGGCAAGTACAAGGTAGATAATCTGAAGCACGCGGCCGCCAAGCTTGCCGATAACGATTTCCAGATTGCTCAGCGGCGAGGCGTACAGGTACTCCATAGTCCGCCGCTCGCGTTCCTGGGCGATTGTCCCTGCGGCCAGCGCCGGCCCAATCAGCATCACGGCCATGAGCTGCATGACGCCGAAGGTCTGGAAAAAGTCCGAGGCGAACTGCGCGATCGAGTTTATATCGCTGGCACTGTAGCGACGGCTTCCCTCGTAATTGATCCAGAGAGCAAAAAACAGGGCGGCGGCGTAGAGCACGCGGAGAGCATAGTACCGCGCCCGCCGCGACATCGTTATCAGCTCCACGGCCAGGATCGGCCCCGGCCAGATCCGCAGGTTTCCCAAAAACCGGGCAATTGTTCGCATGGACGCCCCTCCGCCAGTGGAATCTCGCCTTTCAGCATAGCCCAAGTTGTAGACCGGAACAAGCTTGCGCAGTTCCGGCAAATGGATCGGCGAAAACTGAAAAGGTCGGTGCCTGAACCGCGCAAGCTTGTTCCGGCTTACGGGCTTGTTCCAACTTGCCCGCTGTGCCGCTGCCGCCAATAGCTGTAGGACACATAGAAGACCAGGCCCACGATCAACCAGATTATGAACCGCACCCAGGCGATGGCCGGCAGGCCAAGCATCAACCACAGGCACGACGCAATTCCCGCCAGGGGAATCCAGGGGACCCAGGGCGTACGGAAGCCGCTGCTGCGCCCCGGATCCTGCCAACGGAGAACGATCACGCCCGCACAAACGATGATAAATGCGGACAGCGTGCCGATGTTGCACAAGTCGGCCATCTCATCGAGACTTGCCAGGGCGGAGCCGACGGCCACGAAAAGGCCGGTCAAGAGCGTCGCCACGTGCGGCGTGCGGAAGCGGCGGTGGGTCCTGGCCATGACCTTGGGCAGCAGCCCGTCACGCGACATGGCATATAGAATGCGCGGCTGTCCCAATTGAAAGACTAGAAGCACGGCCGTATGGGCGACGACCGAGCCGAAGGCAATGATCCCCGCCGCGGCGTTGAGGTTGACGTGGCTCATGGCCACAGACAAGGGCTCGTTCACCTGGTCCTTGAACTCGTCGTAGCGGCACATGCCCGTGAGCACAACGGCCACGAGCACATAGATGAACGTGCAAATGGCCAAGGAGCCGAGGATGCCGACGGGCAGGTCGCGGCGGGGATTGCGGCATTCCTCGGCCGCCGTAGAAACGGCATCGAAGCCGATGAAGGCGAAGAACACGACCGCCGCCCCGGCCTGTACTCCCCTCCAGCCGTTGGGCATGAAGGGGTGCAGGTTCTCCGGCCGGATGTAGAACATGCCCACGATGACGAAGAAAGCCAGCACCACCAGCTTGATGCCGACCATCACCGTGTTGAACCAGGCGCTTTCCTTGACGCCGATGACCAGCACGGCCGTGATCGCCGACACGATGAACACCGCCGGAAAATTGAAGACGATCGGCACACCGAAAACGTGCGGGGCGGAGGTCACGATGCCCAGCGACTTGTCGTCCACGGCCGTGCGCAGATCCGTTCCCAGCCACTTTGGGAACTCCACTGCCACCCAGCCCGGAAACCGCTCGTGGAGTTGCGCCAGAAACGGATTGATCAAGCGTTGGAAGTAGCCGGACCAGGAGACGGCCACTGCCACGTTGCCCACGGCATATTCCAGGATCAAGTCCCAGCCGATGATCCAGGCCACGAGTTCGCCGAGCGTGGCATAGCCGTAGCTGTAGGCGCTTCCAGAGACATGGGCCAGCGAAGCGAACTCGGCGTAGCACAGTGCGGCAAAGCTGCAAGCCACTGCCGTGAGCAGAAAGGAAAGTACTAGCGCCGGGCCCGCCCCCGGCCGCGTTGCGTCGCCGGCTGCCGCCGTGCCGACCAGGGCGAAGATGCCCGCTCCCACGATGCCGCCGATGCCCAGCATGACCAGGTCGACCGGACCGAGAACGCGTTTCAAAGGCTGCTGCCCGACCGGAACCTCCGACGAAATGTGCTTCGTGCGAAGGAGGTTGGGGAGTTTCTCGGCGACTCGCGCCAGGATTGAGCCAAGGCGCGTTTCGGAAGACGTGTTAGGCGGCATTCAGATCGAAAACGAATCGGCGGTGAAATACGGATCGCGGACGTTCAACCGCGGCTTCTCCAGCGTCACGGTGGCATGCGGAACAACGGAACTCGTGATCCAGACGCTCGAGCCGATCACGGCGTGGTGGCCGATGACCGTGGCGCCGCCCAGAACCGTCGCGTTGGCGTAAATCACGACGTAGTCCTCGATCGTGGGATGGCGCTTGGTTCCGCGAACGAGGTTTCCTTCGGCGTCAGTGGCAAAGCTCAAAGCCCCCAACGTCACGCCTTGGTAAAGCTTGACCCAATCGCCGATCTCGGTCGTCTGCCCGATGACCACGCCCGTGCCGTGGTCAATAAAGAAGTATTTGCCGATCGTGGCGCCGGGGTGGATGTCGATGCCGGTGCGGCTGTGGGCCCACTCGGTCATGATGCGGGGAATCAGCGGCACATCAAGCTTGTAGAGCAGGTTTGCCAGGCGGTAGACGGTAACGGCCTCCAGACCCGGATAGCAGAATATCACTTCGTCCAGCGACTTGCAGGCCGGGTCGCCGTCGTAGGCCGCCCGCACGTCGGTGGCCAGTAGCTCGCGGACCGCCGGAATCTGCTGCAGGAAGGCGACGGTCTTGGCCTGGCCGAGGGCCTCGAAGTCGGCCTTTTCCTGGGGCCCGCAAGTGAAAGCCTCGCCTGCCTCGTGTCGCAGGGCGCGGGCGATCTGCTCGGTGAGCTGGTCGTGCAGGCTGTCCACGACTTCGCCCACGTGGTACGTGATATTGCCCAGGTGCAGTCCGTCGCGCCGCCGGTAGCCGGGAAAGATGATGTCCTTCAGGCTTTGCAGGATCTCGACGATGGTTTCATAACTAGGCAGCGGGCAATGGCCCAGATGGGTGATGGTGCTCAGTTCCGAATAGGTCTGAACGATGCGGTCGGTCAGTTCGGGCACGGTCTCTGCGGCGGGAACGTCGGTTGCCATTACGACAAGACTCTTGGCGGGTTGGGACGGTGACAGGCGGACTCGCAGCATGGGCTGGCGAGCGCGTGCCTAATTGTAGGACGGATTTTCCCGCCCGTCCAGGCAGATTTGCCGCTCAATGCCCGCCAGGGCCGGGCTCGGTACTTGTACTTGGGCAGGTCGCGGATGGCGGTCTTTTCGTCCTGCTCGACCTGGGAGTCGAGCACGCCAGCGACGATGAAGTCAGCCCTGTTGCGATAGTGGCAGGGTCGTCGAATTTCTGCGACATTTGTCGCAGAAGTTCCATGGCCACAGCTAGTCCTCTTCCTCCTCCTTCAACTGCGCCTTGGCGATGATCTCCGCCTGCACGTTGCCCGGCACGATGTCGTGGTGGCTGTATTCCAACGTGTAGCTGCCCTGGCCCGCGGTAATGCTGGAAAGCGCTCGAGCGTAGGTCATCACCTCGGCCAGCGGCGCCTCGGCTACGACCGTTTGCAGATCGCCGCCCGCCGAATCCATCCGCAGCACGCGGCCGCGACGGCCCGACATGTCGCTGGTGATGTCGCCCACCTTGCTGCTTGGCACCGTGATTTCGATTTTCACGATTGGTTCCAGAAGGCCCGGCTTGGCCTGCTGGAAGACGTTGCGAAAGGCCATCGATCCGGCGGTTTTGAAGGCCTGTTCCGAGCTGTCCACGTCGTGGTACTTGCCGAAGTGCACCTCCACGCCCACGTTCTGCACCTTGTAGCCGGCGATTACGCCGCGCTCCATGCGATCCTTGAAGCCTTTCTCGATGGCCGGCAGAAAGTTGCTGGGAATCGTGCCGCCTACGACCGAATTCACCCAGAGGAAGTTGTTCTCAGCGTCGTAGTGGAATTCCTTCATGGAGGGGAACCGGGCCTTCGTGCAAAACTCCTCGGGCTTGGTGTCCTTGGGAAAGGGGAACATGCGGATGTGGACCTCGCCGAACTGGCCGCGGCCGCCCGACTGCTTCTTGTGGCGGTAGCTGCCCTCGGCGTTGGCCTGGATCGTTTCGCGGTAAGGGACCTTGGGCTCCTTCGTGTCGACCTCGGCCTTGTCACGGCGCTTGATCCGCTCGCGGAGCAATTGCAGGTGCAGTTCGCTCATGCCGTAGGCCACCATTTCCTTTGTCTGCGGGTCGGCGTGCAGGAGAAAGGTGGGGTCTTCCTGTTCGACCTTGCGGAGGGCCGTGGCGATCTTGGCCTCGTCACCGCGGCCCTTCGCCGTGATCGCTAGCCCGACCATCGGCGCGGGGAAGTGAATGTGCGGCAGCAGCAGATCGCCCAGCGACATGCCGGTCTTGAGGTCTTCCATCTTGGTCACGGCCACGATCTGGCCAGCGCCGGCGGAATCGACAGCTTCGGTCTTGTCGGCCTGGATCTCGAACAATTGGCCGAGCTTCACGCCCTTACGAATGCCCTCAGCATGCACGGTTTCGTTGCTCTTCAGACTGCCGGAGTAGATGCGGATGAAACTCAACTTCTGCACGAAGGGGTCGATGCGGGTCTTGAAGATCTGCGCGACCAGCGGACCGTCCGGATCCGCCATGACCTCCACCACTTTCTCATCGGCCGTAACGGCGGTGCGGTGGACGGCGTTGGGCGGCAAGCCGCAGAAGACCAGGGCATCGAGCAGTTCCGGCACTCCCACGCCGCTCTTGGCCGAGCAACAAACGATGGGTATCAGTACCCCTCCGGCCACGGCATGGACGATCAACCGCCCGATTTCCTCCTCGCTGGGTTCGACGCCGTCGAAGTAACGCGTCATCACGTCTTCGTCGACCTCGATGATCGATTCGATAAGCGAGGTGTGGATATCGTTGGGATCGACCAAGGCGCCCTGCGTGTCCGCCGGCACTTTAAGCGTGCTGGCCACCCCGCTGAAACCGGCCCCTTGCCCCAAGGGCACGTTGAGAAGCTGGCAGCCCTTGCCGAACATTTCCTGTACGGTCTTCACCAGCGCCGGGAAGTCGATGTTGTCGGAGTCCATTTTGTTGATGGCGATAAACCGGCCCAGGCCGGCTTTGCCGGCCTCGTTAAAAACGCGGCGGGTGGTGACGCCGATGCCGGTTTGGGCGTTGATCTCGATGACCACGGTATCGACGGCATGGACGGCGCCAATCGTCTGCCCGATGAAGTCGGGATAGCCGGGCGTGTCGATGGCATAAAATCGCTTGCCGCCATGGTTGAAATGCACGACGTGTGCCTCGACGGTGTGGTGATGCGCCTTCTCCTCCTCGTCAAAATCGCAGATGCTCGTTCCTTCGTCGACGCTGGCCGGCCGGGTGACGGTACCCGTCAGGGAAAGGATCTTATCCAGGAGGGCAGTCTTGCCCGCGGCGCCGTGCCCGCCAAATGCCACGTTACGAATGTCGGAGACTGGGATTCTTGCCATTGAGAGTAGTCCTCGTTTCAGTTGTTTGCGGTAGGATGGGCCTTAGCCCGTCGCGGTGTGCCGAGACCCAGAGTACTGGGTGCCCCGGGCTAAAGCCCACCCTACGACTTGTCACAGTTATTTCTTCGCTCTGACCCGGCGGCGGCCAGCGCCTCGGGCAGGGCAATGGTTCCTTCGTACAGGGCACGGCCAATAATGCATCCGGCCATGCCGGCGGCGGCCAGTCGGGCGACGTCGTCGCAGGTCGTCACGCCCCCGGAGGCCACCACCGGTAGTTCGACGGCCGCTTGCATCTCGGCCATCGCCGCCACGTTGGGGCCGGCAAGCATGCCGTCGGTCGCGATGTCGGTATAAACGATCGCCGCCAAGGGCTCATCCTGGAACTGCCGTGCCACTTCCGGGGCCGCCATGTCAGTGGTCTGAAGCCATCCATGGGTTGCCACCTTGCCACCGCGGGCGTCAATCCCCAGGACGAGCCGGCGGGGAAACTGCCGGCACATGCTGCGAAACCAGTCCGGCTGGCGGATGGCCAGCGTTCCAATCACGAGGCGGCAAAGCCCCATGTTTAATAGTTCGCGAATGGTCTGCTCGTTGCGAATGCCTCCGCCCAGTTCGCACGACAAGCTCACAGCTTGAAGGATGGCCTTCACCACGGAAAGGTTGCCAGGCTGCCCATCGCGAGCCCCGTCAAGATCCACCAAGTGGAGATAGTGGGCCCCCCCATCGGCCCACTGCCGTGCGATGGCGACGGCATCTTCACCGAAGACCGTTTCACGATCATAATCACCCTGCCGGAGGCGAACGCACTTACCTCCGCGCAGGTCGATTGCAGGCCAGACTTCCACCCTCGATACGCTCCCGATCAAGCACGGGGCTGGAACTTGCGCGAGAACAAGCTAATAACTTGCCGCCCAGCGTGGACGACCTCCCAGCGCTAGTCCCAATGGACGAAGCTTTTATTCTAGCGAGGGATAGTGCGCATACAAGGAGGGGGACCACCGAAATACCTCTAATGGCGATATATCCTACCGCCAGAGTGATGTTTTTCGGCTTCCCGATCGGCTCGATGAAAGAAAAAATGCCAGATTGTGGGAAAAGCCTTCGTTCTGCACTTGCAAACGCCAATAGCGCGGGTACGATAAGTGGAATATGGTCAAATGTTCATGTATCACAGTCCGGAGGTCCATCGCATGCTTGCCGACACGCTCGCTCCCCAAACTCCAACGGTCTCCGCACCGGACGCTTTAATCACGTTGCGTCAATATTTCGGCTTTACTGACTTCAAGCCGGGCCAACGCGAGGTGATCGGTCACCTCCTGGCGGGCAAGTCGGCGGCGGCGGTGTTTCCCACGGGAGGCGGAAAATCGCTCTGCTACCAGTTACCGGCATTGGTGTTGCCAGGCCTAACGCTGGTAGTTTCGCCCCTGATCGCCCTCATGAAGGACCAGATCGACGCCCTGGCGGCCCGCGGAATTGCCGCCCGGCGACTCGACTCTACACTCGACTTGAATGAATACCGTACGGCCATGGACGAGGTCCGCTCGGGGCACCTACGGCTGCTGTACGTGGCACCGGAGCGGTTCGTCAACGAACGATTCTGCGAGGTCATCCAACGGACGGCGATCTCGCTGTTCGCCGTGGACGAGGCCCACTGCATTTCTGAATGGGGCCATAACTTCCGGCCTGATTACCTGCGACTAGCCCGCTTCGCCCAGCTTTGCCATGCTCAACGGGTGCTGGCCCTTACCGCCACGGCCACTCCCCAGGTGCTGGCCGACATTTGTCGCTTCTTCCGTATTGGGCCCACTTGCGCCGTGCGGACGGGCTTCTATCGGCCCAATCTCACCCTACTAGGCACGCCGGTCACTGCCGACCAGCGCGACGCACAACTCTTCGCCGCCCTGGCCGAGCGCGAACCGGGGCCAACTATCGTCTACGTCACCTTGCAGCGAACGGCTGAGGAACTGGCCGCGCGGCTGGACAAGAAAAAGTTGTCCGCCCGGGCTTATCATGCGGGCATGGACGATGAACAGCGCCGCGAGACACAGGATTGGTTCATCCAGGCCCAACAGGGAATCGTCGTGGCCACTATCGCGTTCGGCATGGGCATCGACAAGGCGAATATTCGCTACGTCTATCATTACAATCCGGCCAAGAGCCTGGAAAACTATGCCCAGGAGGTTGGCCGGGCTGGCCGCGACGGCAAACCCGCAATCTGCGAGATGTTCTTTTGCCCGAATGACCTGAACGTGCTGGAGAACTTCGCCTATGGCGACACGCCCACACCACAGGCGGTCGCCGCGTTGGTCGACGAGGTCTTCGATCAGGACGACGAATTCGACGTCAGCGTTTACGATCTCTCCAGCAAGCACGATATTCGCAACACGGTTACTCGCACCCTTTTGACCTATCTGGAGCTGCTGGGCCACATCGACGCTGGCACGCCATTCTACGCCGAGTACCAGTTCAAGCCGTTGGTTCCCTCGGCTGAAATCCTGCGGAACTTCGAGGGCGAACGGAAAACGTTCCTGCAGAAAGTCCTAGCCCAGGCCCATAAGGCGCAAACTTGGTTCCATATCAACCTGGACGAGACCTGTCAGGCGATCGACGCCCCGCGCGACCGCGTGGTGCGGGCATTGGACTATCTGGCCGAGAAAAACTGGCTGGAACTGCGGACCGCGGGCGTGCGTCAGCGATTTCGCATGCGCAATCGGCCGAACGATCGAGCGGCGCTGGTCAAGACGCTCTACGACCGCGTGCTACAGCGAGAATCCCGTGAAATCCAACGGCTGCGGCAGGTTGCCCAATGGGTGGAGCAAGACAATTGCCAAGTGGCCGCGCTGGGAGCCCATTTTGGCGACCCGATGGATCGGTCCTGCGGGCACTGCTCCTGGTGTTGTCGTGGCGGCAAGGCCGTGATGTTGCCTGCCCGGTCCCGCGCATTGATCGATCCCGGGGTTTGGTCTCAGGCCACCAATCTGCGGGACGAGTACCGCGATATCCTCGGCCAAGCTCGATCGCTCGCTCGGTTTTTGTGCGGTGTGAGCTCGCCGTGGACTATCAAGGTAAAGCTACCGACTCACCCGCTTTTTGGGGTGATGGCCGACGTGCCGTTCCCCGAGGTGCTGGCAAAGGCAGGTGGTTAAGCTTCCACCGCGTTGCTTTGTTGCTCGAATGTTGTAGAAAGCCCACGAAGTACGTTGCGTGAATGCTGCGAAACAAGCAGCAGATGACTTTTTATTTGGCACCAAGGGTACGCCAGACTGGCCTGGATCAGCATGGCGGGTTGTTGCAAGAGGCGCACAGGATCGGGGCCAACTATGGCTGAGGTTTCCTTCACCCCTCCAATGCTGGAACTAACGCCCCGTTATTTGGCCAGGAAGGTTGCCGCCCTCGGCTTTTTTCAAATAGTGAAGCTTCACTAGAGAAGTATGCGAGAACCTAGCGTCGTTGGTTCCGCGGCACGGAGCCGCTTTATCTTGCCAACGGAGCCTAAGTTTCTGAAGCTCCTCATCCAGCCAGTGGCTGAAGGCGACGTAGGGTACGAGGCCGACACGGATGGGAACGTCCCAATGATCGCGGGTCAAAGACCCGGCAGTTATTTCAGATTGCGGCTGTGCGTTCATCACGACACCTTTCTCTCTTTATACGTAAGACACCTGCCGTGCGGATGAGTTCGCATGCAGATTTCGTACCAAATGGAATTTTCGGAGTGACGCGCGTCCGCCCGCAAGTGCTGGTTTCGCCTGCCACGGCTTCCCCGCCGTTGACCTTGTTTCTCTTGGGGGCTTCACCTATAATCCGGCAATCCTGTCGTCGGCCGCGAAATCGGCGAGGCCGGTTCAACTTCTAGAACCTTGCATAGTGGAATCTCGTATAGGTAGCGGTGCTGCACGATCGGCAAACTCAAGTGGCGAAAAGCCAGCGCTTGTTGCCGCCGCGCATCGCCCCGGTCCCGCACTGCGCCGCACAGGCGATACGACTGGTGAAAGGGCGTTTTTTCGATAGGATTCGAGCATTTAAGGATTCCCTGAATCCCCCGGCACACAAGGTCGATGACAACCAAGCAAGCCTGAAACCTTTGGACGAGGAATCGGCAGTCGCTGGCGAAAGGCCCCTGAGGGGACGAGTTTCCGGCGGCAGAGGTTTCGGTCAAACCGCTCGTTGCATCATGGCGGATCGTGCGTGCGGCGCTGGTGGGAACAAGGTAGAATAGAAGGAGCACGAGCGATGCAAGTTTACGGCCCCGCGCAGTTACATGGTCCTCAAGCGATTGGCGCCCCGCACATCACGCGGGCCTCCAACACCTCTTCCAGCTCTTCAGTGGAATCGTCGCCCATTCAAGATGAAGTGAACATCTCCGACGCTGCCCGGGCAGCCGACCAGGCCGGCCAGACACAGGGCATTCGCCAGGACCGTGTGCAAGCGATCCGCGCCCAGATTGCCTCTGGCACTTACGAGACGCCCGGCAAGCTAGACGCGGCCGTCAGCCGGTTGCTGGATGAGATCGGGTAAGCTAAACCCGCACCTCGGCGTCCGCCGCCAGCCGTTCTCCGTATTTCGTTCGAATTGGCTCGATCACCGCGGCAAGGAACTCGTCCACCTGCTGCGGTGCGCGGCCGACAAATCGAGCCGGCTCGAGCAGGCAGCTTAGATCGACCTTCGCGAATGCCGGATCGGCGGCGATGCGGTCCATCAGATCATTGCGGCCGCCTTCGTTTTTCACCACCGCGCCGGCGGCCAGGCTGTGCTGGCGGATTCGCTCGTGCAAGTCCTGCCGATCGCCGCCGGCAGCGACGGCGGCCATGAGGATGTTTTCCGTGGCCATGAAGGGCAGCTCCGACTGGAGATTCGCTCCAATAACCCGCGGATAGACCACCAGCCCCTCGGCCACGTTGCGGCAGAGGATCAGCACGGCCTCGGTAGCCAGGAACGATTGCGGCAGGACCAGCCGCCGGTTGGCGCTGTCGTCGAGGGTCCTCTCCAGCCACTGCACGGCCAAGGTAGCCGCAGCGTTGCCTTCCAGGCTCATCACGAAACGAGCCAACGAACAGATCCGCTCGCAGCGCATGGGGTTCTGCTTGTAGGCCATCGCCGACGAACCGATTTGCTCCTTGCCGTGGGGCTCTTCTATCTCCTTGCGATGGGCCAACAACCGCAGATCGGTGGCCATCTTGTGGGCGCTTTGCCCGATGCCGGATAGCACGGCCAGGACCTGGGAGTCGATCTTCCGCGGATAGGTCTGCCCGGTGACGCAATAGCTATCCGCGAAACCGATCTTGCGGCAGATCAATTCGTCCAGCCGCCGGACTTTTTCGTGATCGCCCTCGAAAAGGGCGAGAAAACTGGCCTGCGTGCCTGTGGTGCCCTTGCAGCCGTGGGCTTTGAGCTTCTCCAGACGGAACTCGATCTCGGCCAGGTCCAAGGCGAAATCGTAGGCCCACAGGCAAGCCCGCTTGCCCACCGTCGTTGGTTGAGCGGGCTGGAAATGCGTGAAGGCCAGGCACGGCAGTGCCCGATGCTCCTGGGCGAAGCGGGCCAGGGCCCCGATCACGGCCACCAACCGGTCGCGCACCAGTTCCATCGCCTCGCGCAAGAGAAGCAGATCGGTGTTGTCGGTCACGTAGCAGCTCGTAGCGCCCAGGTGGATGATCGGTCGAGCGGTGGGGCATACGTCGCCGTAGGCGTGGACGTGGGCCATGACATCGTGCCGCAGCCGCCGTTCGTGCCGCTCGGCAGCGGCAAAATCGATCGTGTCGACATGCTGTCTCAGCTCGGCGATCTGCTCCGGCGTAACTGACAGCCCAAGTTCCGCTTCGGCCTCAGCCAGGGCCACCCACAGTCGCCGCCATGTGCTGAACTTACGCTGCGGGCTCCATAGTTCGCTCATGCGGGCGGAGGCGTAGCGGGCGATCAGGGGATTGTCATATTGGTTATACGGTTCGGACATAGGGGCGAGGTGGTGGTGGTTGGCAAACTTCGAGTGGTCCTACCCTACGGTTTGCGTAGTGTCTGTTCATGGTTTATCCGACGCTTCCAGCAGCACGCGAACGATCTCCTCCAGGCCGGTGCGGTCTTCGTCGTCGAAGCGGGCGATAATGGGGCTGTCGACGTCCAGCACGCCCAGCAACTGATCGCCGCGGAACAACGGCACGACGATCTCCGACTTGGACGCCTTGTCGCAGGCAATATGCCCGTCGAACTTCAGGACGTTCTCAACGACGACAGTCCGGCACTTGCTCGCGGCCGCGCCGCAGACGCCTTTTCCCGGTCCAATGCGACTGCACGCTGGCCGGCCCTGGAAAGGTCCAAGGACAAGGTCATGGCCCTTGAGCAGGTAGAATCCGGCCCAATTCACGTCGGGCAGATCCTCGAAGAGCACTGCGGCGACGTTCGCGGCATTGGCCAGGAAATCGCGTTCCTTGCCCAGCAGTTCGACGACGCTCTTGCCGAGTGTCCGATAGAAGGTCTTTTTCTCGGAAAGTTCTTGTTTGTCGCCTTCCCCAGCCATCGGCTCATCGTCGATATTCGAATTGAGACTAATTTTTTCGCCCATTGCTGCCTTCCCTTACATATTCGTCACGTCATCAACCCCCGTCGGACCGACGATTTGTTCCATGGCTGCGGCAAAATCGGCGTTGTGCAAGCTGTCTTCCGCGTAGATGCGGAAGATGCGAAAGCTCAGGGCAATCCGCCGAAACAGCTCCCGCTCGTTGAGTCGATGGATCTTGCCGGTGGCTGGGTCGAGAAGGAAATTCTGGTCGGCCGTTGGGGCCAGGGCCTCGGGTCGGTAGACGTGGCGAGGGATGTCGATGCGGAAGACGAGGTCCTTCAGATCCGGCGGCAGATTCTTGCGAATTCGCCGCTCGAGGGCCTCTTCGTCGCTGAAGACGCTTGCCTCCTCGTGCTGGCCAGGCGCAAAAAAGACCTGCCGTTCGCAGGCCATCTTCCAATGCAGTTTCCGCGACAGGAACTCCCGCCACCGCTCGCCCAATGCCCGCAGCCGCGGGTCGACGCAGAGGTGCCAGTCGGCCACGCGGACCAAGAGCGACCACTCCGTGAACCGCACGTACTCGTCCAGATGGTCCAGCGGGTTTCCTGGAAACAGATCGGCCTTGCTATCGACGAAGAGTTCCTGCAAGGTCAGATCGATGGCACGTACCGTGCGGTGGTAGTAGACGGAACGGAACAGGTCGCCCCGCACGGCAATGAACCGCTCCAGGGCAGAAAGACCCCGTTCGTGAATCGTTAGCCCGCGATGGGTGAATAGGCTGTAGCGCAGCAACCGGTCGAGATCGAAGGCCCGCTGGCTGTAGCCCGACATGTAGGCGTCGCGGAGCACAAAGTCCATGTTATCGACGGTGTAGAGGCCGCAGAAGAGGCTGCGGAGGAAACGCAGCCACTTCGGGCCGTCGTCGGCGCGGCCCGCCGCGGGGCGCATGATCAGGAAGCAGATCTGTTGCGGATCGAGATGCTCGCCATCGATCATATGGCCGTTGGGGTTTCGCCGCACGCGGCGAATCAGATCGGCCAATTGGTCGAGAATGATCCGGCTGCCGACAATCTCGTGGTTCAATTGGTAAGCGGCCAGATAGTGCGTGTCGAAAAAATGGCCAAAAGGCCCATGGCCCACGTCGTGCAGCAGCGCCGCCATCCGTAAGAGTGACTCGACATAACCGCGGCTGGGCAAGTCGGGACAGACCGCTTGTAGGCTCTCGTAAGTCGCCTCGATCATGCGGCTGGCCAAGTGCATCGCCCCCAAAACGTGCTGAAAGCGGGTGTGCTCGGCCGTAGGGTAAACCCACCAGGCCGTCTGCAACTGGTGGATCTGGCGGAGTCGCTGGAGCCAGGGGTTATCGATGATCGTCTGCTCGGAGACCTCGCCTTCGGACAGCCCGTGGGGCGAAGTAAAGGGGATGTATCCGTGGATAACGTCGTGGCTGAGGCTGGCGTTGATAAACTCCTTCATGTGGGTATTATACCTGACACGGTGATATTCCATATGCCTGCAGGGGTCACCGAAATTCAATAACTTAAATACCCTATTTTTAGTATATAGCCTATGTAAGCCATCTACTTATCGACCAAGCACCCCAAACCTCCGCCTTTAGGAAACCGGCAAGGTTTTTTTGTTTTCTCTAATCTGCGGATTCGATCTAGCATAAGTTGACAACGGCCGATAAACTTTCTTCAGTCCCTGAGGTTGCTGCGATGCCGGCTCGGCGGCAGTGAGAACGTGGTGTCTTACCTTTTGGGGCATAAGAATTGCTTGATTTTCCGCGAAAAGGAGATGTGCCGTGTCAAGTTTCCGGCCTATGCTGTGGTTCATCGTCTCGAGTCTGCTAGTCCCCGCAAGCCTGTCTGCAGCCGTTCCTTCGATGGATACGCTGCTTCCCAGGAGCACTGTCGGGTTCGTTTCGGCGACCAACACCGTCAGCTTAAACGAACAATGGAAGAAAACCCCCCTGGGCAAACTCATGGCCGAACCGGTCATGAAGCCGTTCGAAGAGGATTTTCGGGCCCAGATGCAAGCCCAATGGACCACACTTGCCGAACGCCTGGGGATTCACTTGGACGATCTTCGTGGTGTGCCCACCGGTGAATCCTGCCTGGCGCTGCTCGAACCGCAACCCGGCGCTGCGGCAACGGTATTGCTCATGGACGTGACGGGCAACCTTGCGAGCGCGAAGGCGCTGCTGGCCAAGGCCCGCGCGGGGTTGGCGGCCGGCGCCGGCCTGGAGACCATCCGCACGATTCGCGGAGTTCCCGTTTACGTTTGGGCCGTGCCATTGCCCGCTAACCAGCAGGTGGCTGCGGGCCAGGGCGGCGCGGCGGCCGCGGCCGCCATGGGGCAAACCGTCTATTTTCTCACGGAGAACTTATTTGGGGCCTGCGATGACGTGGCCGTCGTGCAGGACGTCCTCGGCCGTCTGGCCACCGGTCGGCCATCCGACAGCCTTTCCGGGGTGCGCAGTTATCGGATGGTAATGAAGCGCTGTGCGGTTGACAGTCCCAATCATGTTCCCGACATCCGCTGGTTCATCTATCCGTTGGGCTATGCCGAGGCGACACGAGCAGCCACGCCGCCGGAAAAGCGGCGGCAAGGCAAGACGGTCATCGTGTCGATCATGCGGAGTCAGGGTTACGCGGCCTTCCAAGGCGTGGGAGGCTTCGTCGACGTATCCGCCGACGGCTACCAGATCCTGCACCGCACGGCGATCTATGCCCCGCCGCCTTATACGGAATCGATGAAGATGTTCGTCTTGCCCAACGGCAAGGACTTCACTCCCCAGGCCTGGGTAAGCAACGACGTGGTCAGCTATTTCACGGTCTATGTCGATATCCTTAACGCCTTCGACAATTTCGGACCGCTGTACGACGAGGTCGTAGGCGAGAAAGGCGTCTGGCAGCAGACCCTTGAGGGCATGAAAACCGATCCCAGCGGTCCGCAGATTGATCTCCGCGCGGAACTCGTCGCCAACCTCGGACAACGGGTGACCATGATCACCGACTACAAATTGCCGATTACCACCACCAGCGAGCGGTTGCTGTGGGCCATCGAAACTAAGGACGATGCCGCCGTAGCCAAGGCCATCGAGAAGTGTGTCAAAAACGACCCCACGATCAAGAAGCGAGTGATCGCCGGCAAAGTCGTCTGGGAGATTGTCGAAGAAGAAGAAGCCGGCGGGCCCAAGGCGCCGGTGATCGACGTTCCGTCGCTCACTCCTAAGAAAGAGGAAGGCAAGAGTAAATCCGACGATAACGATGACCAGGACAGCCAGGAAAGCCATTTCCTCCCTCACGGGGCGATCACCGTCGCCCACGGGCAGTTGTTCATATCCACGCACCTCGACTTCCTGGAGAAGATCCTCAAGCCCACGGAGGCGAAGAACTGTCTGGCCACGCAACCGGAGTTCCAGAAAGTATGGAACCTCACGTCCAACAGGCTGGGAATGAATCAGCAGTCGTCGCGGAGCTTTGCCTGGACCGATCGCGCCGTGCAACCAACCTACGAGTTGATCCAGCAGGGGAAGATGCCGCAGAGCGAATCACTGCTGGGCCGGGCGCTCAACAGCCTCGCCGCGCACGGCGAGAGTAAGGGCAAGCCGCGGCAGCAGCGGATCAACGGGGCCAAGTTGCCCAACTTCGCCATCGTCGCCAAGGCCCTGGGCCCCTCGACTGCCGCCATGACCAGCGAGCCAACGGGCTGGTTCGTCAAGGGCGTGCTGCTGGGTAAGTAGTTATTTCGTTTCTACCTTCGCCCAGAAGGGATGTTGCCGATCGCCACGGGTGCGAAGGTCCTCCAGCAGCGTCTCCACGCTCGGCTTAATGAAGGCCGGCACGCCACTGGGTCGGCGGCCGCCAACGGAGATGTTGATGCGGCTCTTGAAATCGACGATCTCCGGCGATAACCAGATGGTGACCCGTGAATTACCGGCCGTGAGGAGCACGGTATTGGTGGCCGGCACGCTCCCCTTCACCAGCAGCGGATGCACGTTGCGCGGCAGCGGCAGGCTGGGAACGACCCCCGCGCTATTGGGCGCCGTCAGGCCGGAACCCGTGGTGAACGGCTTGGAATCGTGGGGAATAGTCCAACCGGTGGCGATGGAATTCTGTGGCAGGCTCTCAAGTTCTGCCCACCAAAAGACGTTGTCGCTGGGCCGCATCGTCGTGCAGGTGAATTCCCGCTCGTGCGACAGTTCCCGCTCCCGCGGCAAGGGAAAACTCCGCTTGCAACGGTTCATCCAGTCGAAAAGCGGCAATTGCTCGTCGAGGAAGTGCTCGTGCCCTCGGCCGAGATACTCCACCACGGTCGTGTTGTAGCCGCTCTTCAGGTAGCGGTCCAAGACCAGCGCGTCGCGGGCGACGCGGCCGCCGTCCAACTCTCCCAAGACGACATAAAACGGAACGTGCCGGGCGTTTTCGGTGTAAAAGGAGCAGGTTTTCTGTGCCTCGGCCGAGATGGGGATCACACCCGCCCAGAGATCGGGATGCGAGATGCCGATATCCCAGGCCGCGTCGCCTCCCTCGTTATGGCCGGTGAGGAAGACGCGGTCCGTGTCAATGGCGAACCGCCGGCAAGCATCACGCAGGCAGCCCAACACCACGGCATGTTCGCGGGTGGAAAACTCGTACTCTTTTTGGTGTTCGACGGTCCACGCCGGAGCGATGACGATGTATCCGTAGCGGCCCGCCTGGCCCTTGCGGCCGGGTGGAGTGTGCTCTTGATGCTCGCCCGCCCACCACTCGATCTGCATCGTCGGGTCGTGGCCGATGCCGTGCAGGGAGACAATCGTCGGGTAGCGGCGATGGGGGTTGTATTCCGGCGGCAATTGCACGTAGTACGTCGCGTCCGGGTGCTCGGGCAGCACGCCGACCTCCAGCTTGAAATAACCCGGGAGGTTCTCGTCAAGCGCGTCTGGCAGGGTATAGGGCGGCGTCATGTGTGCGGCCATGGCGGCCAGCAACGCGGGCTTGGCGGCTGGCTCGCTCAGCAGATCGTGTAGAATTCGCTCGCGCTTGATGCGCGTTGTCTCGATCAGGTACTTTTCCACGAGTCCCCGCAGTCGCAAAGCCGAGAGGGTGGTGGGCAGGTCGGTTGTGGCGTCGTCGGCGCCCAGCAGCCAACCGCTGGCGGCGAGTGAGAGTTTTTCCTCCGCCTTGACTCCGGGAGCATTTTGATTGAGCAGGAAGGCGGCCATGCCAGGGAACGTCTCGGGGCTCAGCCCCGACCCGATCTCGTGGAGGATTGTGGCCAGCGCCGCGCGGTCGGCCCGCTCCTGGACTTGCAGCAGCAGGGCCTGGCAGGCGGTTACGACGGCCTGGCGCTTTTCGTCGAACTCCTTGTACTGCAATTGCACCTGGCGCACGGTTTGCAAGATCTCCCCCGACGCCCCTTCCGTGGGAAATCTATCGAGGAAGCTTGCGCAAGAGGGCATGTTGACCGCTGCCCTGCCGCAGGCCCATCTCTTCCAACATCTGCTGGGCGTACATTTGCCGCAACCGCTGCAAAATGGGCTGCAGCTCCTGGACGACCTGCGTATCGCTGTTAAAGTCCTGGATGGTCTCTTGTAGCGCCGTCATGGCCATTCCGTAGCGCTTGCACTGGAGGAAGAAGCGGACCACCTTCTTGCGATGCTCCAGGTTTTTCGGATTGATCTGGTGCATCAGGATCGACTTAAGCACTTTGTCGGGGATCGTGGCTGTGGCGATCCGCATGTCCCATGCCACGCGCAACCCCTCGACGCGGGCATATTGGGGCGTGAGGTCGGTGATGACCTGCACGACGTTAAGAATGCCGCCAGCCGTTCGCATGGGGTAGATCCGCCGGCCCCAGTCGTCGAATTCCTTCAAAGGACCAGCCGGCGGCCCGACCGACATGACCTTTGCTCCCTTGTGGCCGATCTGATCACGGGGCTGCTCGCAGTCGAATTTCTCGGCATTCTCCAGCGAGGTGCCGGGACGCACCTGCGCGACTTGCCGCCGCGAGACAAAGGTCAGGCGGAAATCGTCGTTGACGAAGACGATTTGCTTGATGTCGTCACCCTCGCCGGCCCCGCTTTGCTCGGCCAGGCTGGTAGTCTCGCCCACGCGCCCCCGCAGAACGCGGCCGTCTTTGAGGAGAACTTCCGTGGCCCATCCGCTCGTAGCCATCAAAGCCACGAGACCGCCAAAAACGCCGGCCGTTATCAGCTGCCATTCATGCCGCGAACGCTTCATGTCATGCCTCTTTCGGTTCCCGCTTCCCTTGCCTGATAATTCATTGTGGTCGATAGGCAAGGCATGTCAAGGACAAGACGGCCGGCCTCTGCCAGCCTTGACAATATGACAGCCTCACGGCAAAATGGGGGGTATGAATCGCAAGTCCGTTCCGTCCAAGGTGTTGATGGGCCTTATCGTGGCGGGCCTGGTGCTGCCGATGACGATCTGCGTTGTCGTAGCACTGGCTTGGCTCCTTTCAAAGATGGGCGACGACCCGGGTGGAAAAGTCTTGGGTTACGTGGCCCTGGCCTTGGCGATCATGTGGGTCGTGGTGCTGATCGCGCTGGTCTTGGTCCAGGCAATCCATTTGCTGGGGCGGTCGAATGATGCCGATCCATAGCACAAGGAGGAACCGCAGTGCAAGGCGGCACGCCTAGTTCCGAGTTCCGCATTCCCGACTCCGAGTTGGAGGGCAGCTTGGAATTTCGCGTCCCCTGCCCGCAACCTCTGCGGTTGATACCCGTGCCTTCCGACAAGATCCTCCTGCCGCGCCGCATGCTCTATGTCGAAGCCGTGCTCTATGCGACGGTTGCTCTGGCGTCGTTTGGCCTAGGGTATCTTGCCGGCCACAGGGGATCGTCGAGCGGCAGCCAAGCAGACCTCGACGTGCAGAAGCGGGTGCCGGTGGAAGGCAAGGTAATGTTGTCGGTCGGGAAAGGTGATAAGCCGCAAGCCGACGAGGGCGCGGTGATTATTGCCTTGCCCGCGGACAGGCTGCCGGACAAGCCTCTGCCGATCGCCGGTCTGCGACCGGACGATCCACGGCCCGTGGCGGGAAAGGCGATATCTGGCCCACTGGCCGATTTCGGTGGTGCAGCCGCGCGAACCGACGCCTCCGGCGCGTTCACGCTCTTTGTTCCGCAGGCCGGAAACTACCAGGTGCTGGTCATCTCGCGGCAGGCAACAGCGGATCGACCGAGTGGCTTCGCGTCCATCGGCAAATACTTCGAGCAGCCAGTCGAACTGATAGAACGTCGCCGCTATAAATGGTGGACGACGGAGCTGAAGCTTGGCATCCCGCCGATCGACGTTGAGCTTTCCGAGTAACGAATTTCAATTTGGAGTCCGGCGATTTATCGCCGGCCGATAAAGTCTGCGGTTGAACCGCGAATGGAAAGAGCGGCCATAAATGGCCGCACTCCAAATTGAAATCGCACTACTTCCGCTTGAACAGCGGTCCGCCATAAATGGCCGTATCGCCCAGCAGCTCCTCGATCCGCAGCAACTGGTTGTACTTGGCCATGCGGTCGGTTCGCGAGGCCGAACCGGTCTTGATCTGCCCGGTTCGTAAGGCCACGGCTAAATCGGCGATCGTCGCGTCCTCGGTTTCGCCGCTGCGATGGCTCGTAACGCTCGTGTAGCCGTTGCGGCGGGCCAATTCGATGGCGTCGATGGTCTCGGTCAAGGTGCCGATCTGGTTGACCTTGATGAGAATGCTGTTGGCAATGCCCTCGTCGATGCCCCGCTGCAGGCGCTTGGTGTTGGTGACGAAAAGATCGTCGCCGACAAGCTGGATCTTGCTGCCGAGCGCGATCGGTCAAGAGCTTCCAGCCCTCCCAGTCGTCCTCGGCGCAGCCGTCCTCGATGGAGCAAATCGGATACTTGTCGACCCACTTGGCGTAGATGTCCACCAACTCGGCGGAGCTGATGTCTTTGCCGTCGAACGAATAAGTCTTCTTCTCGGTGTTAAAGAACTCCGAGGCGGCCGGGTCCAGGGCGATGAAGGCCTGCTTGCCCGCCTCGTAGCCTGCCTTGGCGATAGCCTCGATGATTACGTCCAGTGCTTCCTGATTGCTCTTCAGATCTGGGGCGAAGCCGCCCTCGTCGCCCACGTTGGTGGAGAGCTTCTTGCCGTGGAGCACCTTCTTGAGATTGTGGAAGACCTCGCACCCGCAGCGGATGGCGTCGGTGAAGCAATCGAAGCCCAGCGGCATGACCATGAACTCCTGGACGTCAACGTCGTTGTCGGCGTGGGTGCCGCCGTTGACGATATTCATCATGGGGGCGGGCAGAACACGGGCGCCGACGCCGCCCAGGTAGCGGAACAGCGGTTGGTCCGTATGGGTGGCGGCGGCATGGGCGGTGGCTAGCGAGACGCCTAGGATGGCATTGGCCCCCAGTTTGCTCTTGTTCTCGGTACCGTCCAGTTCGATCATCCGCCGATCGAGGGCCGCCTGATCAAGGGCGTCCATCCCGGCCAACTCGTCGGCCAAGACGTCGTTGACGTTGTCCACCGCCTTCATCACGCTCTTGCCCAGGTAACGCGAGGGGTCACCATCGCGGAGCTCCAGGGCCTCGTGCACGCCTGTGCTCGCCCCACTGGGAACGGCCGCACGACCGATCGAGCCATCGGCCAGTTCAACATCGACCTCGATCGTGGGATTTCCCCGGCTATCAAGGATCTGTCGGGCATGGATGTCGAGGATTTCCGCGTTCATGTTGGCTCTCCTGAAATAGTGATAGTGTCTAAAGTGGAATATTTTCCCCGATTTCGATGGGCTTGGCTAGCGGGGGGAAACGGAATGATGAAATGCTAACAGTGCTGCAAACGACCGGCCTGTCTACCTTCCGTTATTGCCCCGTGGCGGGTATGATGGGGAATTGCGGGGACTTGATCCATGAACACCAGCCACAGCGGAGCGAGGACGTCGGCTCGGGCAGAGCCCCAGCCGCTGCCTGAGAATATCCGCAGCGTGCAGCCGGGAGGCGGCATCTGCTACCAAATCGAACTCGCTTGGGGACGCTGGCGGCGATGGTGGTTGAAGCGTTTCCGGGCGGGCTACGTTAAGCGGATGGCTGGGCTGCGAGAGGGCGATTGTCGCGGTGCCCCCCATGATGTCCTCGATCCGCGGGACCTGAAGTATTGCCGAAACTTATGCCATTGCACTTGGTCGGATGGCAATAATCCCTTCCGCTGGAGAAAGTCGGTGCCCTTCGCGCCTTGGGGGGCGGCCGAATTGGTCCTCATGGGTGGGCCGGCAGTAATCCTGACAATCCTGGGCATTGGTTTGCCCTGGCCATGGCGGTGTCTCGCTCTGGCGCCTTTGGTAGTGCTGGCGCTAATCGTGTATTTCTTCCGCAATCCGTCCCGCCACGTTCCGCAAGATGCGGGAGCTTTGGTTTCGCCCGCCGACGGTTCGGTCGCTGAAATCACGTCGTTGGACTACGATGAATTCGTGGGCGGCCCCGCAGTCCGCATCGGCATCTTTTTGTCGATTTTTAACGTACACTTAAATCGATCACCCTTGGCAGCGCGGGTGATCGCCCTGCGGTATTCGCCCGGCGAGTTCCTCAACGCCCTGCGGCCGGAAAGCGCCCTGCGGAACGAGAACATGTGGATCGCCCTGGAGGAAGAGGCCCCCCCGCACCGCCGCTTAGTAGTTCGGCAGATTTCCGGCGCGATCGCCCGGAGGATCGTTTGTGATTTGCGGCCGGGCGAAATCATATCTCGAGGACATGTTTTCGGCATGATCAAACTCGGCTCGCGGACGGAACTGATTCTGCCGGCTGAAGTCGGACTGGAAATCAAAGTTCGACTTGGGCAGAAAGTAAAGGCTGGGACGACGATCGTTGCGGAGTACCCAAGACCTTAGACCCAGGAACCAAGACCCTTCCCATGCGTCCCATTCGCACTTTCGCCATCCTGCCGACGATGTTTACGCTGGGGAACCTCGTATGCGGCTTCTTTGCCATCGTCATCGCCTCGCGGGTACCGACGCCCATCAAGTCTCCGGACGGCGTGTTCTTGACCGTCGTGGCCGATGCGGGCAATTGCATGTTCAGTGCTTGGCTGATCTTCCTGGCGATGCTCTTCGATGCCCTCGACGGTTACATTGCCCGGCTCGCCCGGTCAACCAGTGAATTCGGGGCCGAGTTGGACAGCCTCTGCGATATGGTGTCGTTCGGCGTAGCGCCAGCGTTCCTGCTGGTGAAAATGTGTCCGCAGTTTTCGTTCTTGCATAAGGAAGCGGCGTGGGTGATTGCCGCATCCTACGCGGCCTGCGCCGCACTTCGGCTGGCGAGGTTCAACGTGGAAACCAACGATGCCGACGACCACATGAACTTCCGCGGTTTACCCAGCCCGGCGGCGGCCGCAAGCGTCGCCGCCTTTGCCATCATGTTCCACACGCTTCGCAACAGCGACAACTCGCTGAAGTTCGCCCCGCAGATCGACATCGGCTTGCAGTTCATCTTGCCGTTGTTCGCCCTGCTGACGGCCATGTTGATGGTCTCGCGGATTCCCTATCCCCACGTCTTCAACCAACTGTTTCGCGGGCAGCGGTCGCTGCGGCACCTCGTAGGCCTTATCTTCAGTCTCGTGGCGATAATGGTCGTCCGTGACTACGCCGTATCGATCGTCTGCGTGAGTTTCGTCCTATACGCCCCTTTGCGGTATGCGTGGGAGAAGCTCGTCGAACGCAGGCACCAGGAGGAAAGCGTATTCTGACACGGACAATCAAAGCGAGAAATCCGAAAACCGAATATCGAAAACCGAAACGTATTCAAACCACAAAGCAAAACGGTCCAAAAAAGTTTCGGTCATTCGGATTCAGGATTTTCACTACCCTTCCGATCCCCAATCCTTCGCACTCCCCCCATTATGTTTTCCGGAATCGTTGAAGCCCTGGGCTCTATAACCGAAATCCGTTCGGAGCCTCCCGGCTGCCGATTGATCGTCCGAGAACCCCGCATCGCTGCGGAAACGGCGGTTGCCGATAGCATCAGTGTGAACGGCTGTTGCCTTACCGTGGTGGCCGTCGAAGGCGAAACGTTCGCCTTCCAGGCCGGCCCGGAAACGCTGGCGCGGACCAATCTGGGGGAACTGCAGCCCGGCAGCGCCGTGAACCTGGAGCGATCGCTGGCCGTTAATGCCCGGCTCGGAGGCCATTTCGTCAGCGGCCATATTGATGGCATAGGCACGCTGCTGGAGCGAATCGATTCGGGCGACTGGTCAACCTATTGGTTCTCGGTCCCGCAGGCACTAGCCCGGCAAATGGCCAGCAAGGGCTCGATCGCGGTCGATGGCGTGAGCCTTACTATCGTTGGCAGCGAACCGGAGCGATTCAGCGTGGCCTTGATCCCCTTCACGCTCGCGGTGACCACCTTGGGGAAGTTAACGGTAGGTGGCAAGGTAAACCTTGAGACCGACATCCTGGCCAAGTACGTGCAACGGTTGGTGGAAGCAGAAAATTGGCCGGCGGCGGTAGAACGATGAGTCTGGAAACCATCCAGCCAGAGCAGGAAGGACACGGAGTCCGCTCCCTCTACGCCCGGAATGGCCGGAACCTCAAACCCGTATCCCTCGCCCCCACCCCTGAAGCCTGACGCATGCTCCACCCCCCGGATACCTCCGAAAAACAGACGCTTTCCTTCCTAACACGGCGTTTCCGCCAGGCCGGCATCGAACCCCGCGTCGATCTGGGCCAGAACTTCATGATCGACCTGAACCTGCAGCGAGTGCTGCTCGATCGGCGCAGATCGGACCGGACGACGTCGTGCTGGAGGTGGGCACAGGCACTGGCGGGCTGACGCAGCAGATGGCCCCCTTGGCCGCTGCCGTGGTGAGCGTTGAAGTCGATCGCAACCTCCACCAACTGGCGAGTGAGGAACTCTTCCGCTTCCCCAACGTAACTCTCCTGCACACCGACGCACTGGCCAGCAAGAGCCGCATCGAGCCAGCCGTGCTCGCCGCCGTTGAGCAATTGCTGCGCGACGGTCCCGGACGGCGGTTGAAGCTCGTCGCCAACCTTCCCTTCAACTTGGCCACACCGCTGATTTCCAATTTGCTTGCCCTCGATCGGCCGCCTTCGACGATGACCGTCACCGTGCAGAAAGAAGTTGGCGACCGCATCGTTGCCCAACCGGGCACCAAGGACTACGGGGCCTTAGCCATCTGGGTCCAGTGCCAGTGCCAGGCCGAAATCTTCCGGGTTTTGGCCCCAACGGTGTTTTGGCCACGGCCCAAAGTGTCGTCGGCATTTGTGCAGATCACCTTGGACGAAAAGCTGCGGCAAGGCATTCCCGATCGGGCCTTCTTTCATGACTTCGTGCGATCGATGTTCTTCCATCGTCGTAAAGTGCTCCGCAGCCAGTTGCGGAGCGCCCAGAAGCGGTTCTCCAAGGACCAGGTCGACCAACTGCTGACCAAGCTGGGGTTGGAACCAACGCTGCGGGCGGAACGATTGTCGCCCGACGAGATGCTCCGCCTCTGCGAGGCCGTCCGCGCGGCGCTGCCAGCGGAATGAGAATCGCTGCACGAACCCGTAGGCCGCATACGCGAGGCCGTGTGACAAAACCGTCATCCCGGGCGATTGCCACCGTTTGACCGGGAACTGACTATCTATTAAGATGTAGGCGGAGATGACAAGGAAGGAAGCGCTATGCACTTTATTGAAATGTCGGGCAAGGTCCTCAGACGCATCGTCAGCGAGGACGAATTCCAGACGGCCGAATTGGAGCATATCGGCGTTACCGAGGACAGCATGATCCGCGTCAACCGTCAAGGGGACATCGAGATCCGGCGTCAGAACACGTGGGATGTGATCGGCGGCTTGCTGGGCGATTTCGACCAGCGGGTGCGGCGAGAGACGGGTCTTGATTGGGCCGATTGCTGCGGTTGTGGGCAGGAGGATGACGTTCTCGTGCGTTGATAGATAGTAGATAGTACGTCACGCTTTCCAGCCTGGCGTACTAGCGGGCTACAGGCAACCACGCCAACCCGCCGATGAACAGGCTGAAAGTGATAATGGCCAGCATCATCAGGGTGATCCAGCGTTCCGCCCCTTCGGCCCCCCAGCTGACAATCAAAAGTCCCGACGAAAGCACGATGGAAGCGAACACGAAGAACATCTCGCGCCAGTAGCCGTTGACTTTGTACGAGGTCTTCGCGGTGTGGGCGGCGACTTCCAGTTCCCGCCATTCACCCACCTCCTTGGCCTTGCGTTCCTTGGCGATGGCGGCGGCCAGATCGGCTTTCTTCTTCTTCAGTTCATCGATGGTCTTCTGGTTGTCGGGACTCTTCTGCTTGTCCAGCTTGTTGTCGCCGCCAGTGACCGCATCGATTTCTCGCTGCACGGCCAACTCCCGTGCGTTGACGTCGTCATTGAACTGGTCGGTGGCCTTTTCTGCGAGGGCCTCGGCCCGCTCCACGCCGCGGTGGCCGACCGACTCGCAGCCCCTGGAAAGCAAGACCAGGACCAGTCCGATTGCCACCATCGGCCGCCCAGCTAAGAGGCAGAAGCGGCTGACGTCCGAGTCCAAGCCGAGGGAAAGCTTCCAGGGCGGCGGCCCATTGGCCGCGGCCGTCGACTTGCCCCGGCTGCCCTCGGGCACGACAAACGACTCGCCGCATGCTGGGCATTGGATCCGCTGCCCGAGATGGGCATCGCTCACTTGCAGTCGATGGCCTTTCGGACACGTCGTTTCGTAGGGCATTCTGGGACTCGGCGCAGCAAACAGCGAAACTCGGCAGAGAATGAAAGTGGATTTCAGTCTATTGCAATTCGAGCGAACGTGCAACCGGAACGGCAAACTCCTGCCTTATTACGGTGTATGGCCAGCGTGCGATGCCATTTGGAGGGGGCTGTTCGCATGGCAGTCGTTTCGCTAAGATCATTATCATGCGTCCCGCAACCTCTAGCCCTGCGACCGACACCTTTTCCAGTGCGACGGGGCCCGCCGCCGAAGTATTGATCGTGGACAATGACCAGTCCCACGCCGAAACCGTGGCGGAATGCCTCGACCGAGCCGGTTTCCGCTGCCGCGTGGCTACTTCTGGCAGCGAAGGGGCGCGGCTCGTCGAGGAGCGAGATTTCGACGCCATCCTCACCGATCTGAAGATGAACGACGTCGATGGCCTGCAAATCCTCCAGCGGGCAAAAGACGCCCAGCCCGATACCGAGGTCATACTCCTCACCGGTCACGGTTCGATCCCTTCGGCCGTCGAGGCCATGCAAAAAGGGGCCTTCAACTACCTCACTAAGCCGCTGGACTTGAACCAGCTCCGCGCCGCCGCACAGCGGGCGGTCGAGAGCACACGACTCCGCCGGGCGAACCTCGAGCTCAAGCGCCGCCTGGACGAGAAGTTCGGCTTCCAGGGAGTCATCGGCGACAGCCGCCAGATGCGCGACATCATCGAACGGCTAAAGCGGATCGCCCCCACGCATGCCACGTTGCTCATCCAGGGCGAGACGGGCACCGGCAAGGAACTGATCGCCCAGGCCGTGCATCAAAACAGTCCGCGGAAGAACAAGCCGTTCGTCGCCTTGAATTGCGCCGCCTTGAGCGAGAACATCCTGGAAAGTGAGTTGTTCGGCCACATTAAGGGGGCCTTTACTGACGCTTCGGCGGATCGCGTAGGCAAGTTCGAATACGCTCACGGCGGCACGCTCTTCCTCGACGAGGTGGGCGACATGCCGCTGGCCACGCAGATCAAGCTCCTCAGGGTGCTGGAGAGCGGCGAGATCACCCGCGTCGGTTCTAACGACCCGATCAAGGTCAACGTGCGGATCCTCTCTGCCACCAACCGCAACCTGGAGGACGCCATTGAGGCCGGCACGTTCCGCGCCGACCTGTATCACCGCCTGAAAGTCGTCACCCTTCGCCTGCCGAGCCTGCGGGAGCGGAGCCAGGACATCCCCATGCTCATCGATTACTTCCTCAAGCAGTTCACCGGTCAGCACAGCAAGCGGATCCGAGGCATGTCGGCCGCCGCGCGGCATCGGCTGTTGACCTACGAATGGCCGGGTAACGTCCGTGAATTACGGAACGTGGTCGAAAGTATGGTCGTGGTCGATTACGACGGCCTGCTAGACCTCGACGACCTGCCCGAAGAGCTGGCCGGGCCGGCCGCGCCATCCGTGGAGCCCAGCGAATGCTCGCTGGTCGGGTTGGTTGGTCACACGCTTGAGGAGGTCGAGCGGATGTTCATCACGGAAACGTTGCGGGTTTCCGGCGGCAATCGCGAGCTGGCCGCCAGCAAGCTGGGGATCGGGGAACGAACGTTGTACCGAAAGATCAAAGAGTACGGACTCTGAGGGATGAAAGATGAAGGATGAGGGATGAGAGAGACGTAAGAGCCTTCAAACTTCGCAACTTCGTGTGAACCGCCGACTCATCCCTTATCCTTCATCCTTTTTCCTCATGCCCATCCGCCGTCTATCCCAATCGCTCATCAATAAAATCGCCGCCGGTGAGGTCGTGGAGCGGCCGGCGAGCGTCGTCAAGGAGTTGATGGAAA
This sequence comes from uncultured Planctomycetia bacterium, assembly GCA_963709175.1. GTDB lineage: Bacteria > Planctomycetota > Planctomycetia > Pirellulales > Thermoguttaceae > JANXQG01. Next base: position 258,394 of record CAVPVK010000011.1, on the reverse strand, counting down.
ACGCGGTCGATGCGGGAGCCGCCCGAATCGACGTCTCCATCGCCGGCGGTGGACTGGATCTGATGCGGATCGTCGACAATGGCTGCGGCATCCCTGCCGAAGAGCTGCCGCTGGCCATCGCCCCTCACGCCACGAGCAAGCTCGCCGAGGCCGACGACCTGTTCCGCATCGGCACGCTCGGCTTCCGCGGCGAGGCCCTGGCATCCATCGGAGAGGTCAGCCGGCTGGTGCTTCGCAGCCGCACCGCCGCCAGCCAGGGTGGCGCCGAGATCGAGGTCGCCGGCGGTCGCGCCGGCGAGGTCTCGCCCTGCGGCTGTCCTGTGGGCACGACCGTCGAGGTTCATAACCTCTTCTACAACACACCCGTGCGGCGAAAGTTCATGCGGACCGCGCAGACGGAGTTCGGCCACGTCAGCGAGGCCTTCACGCGGATCGCCCTTGCCCTGCCGCGGGTCCATTTCACACTGCGGCACAACGAGCGGCAAGTGTTCGACCTGCCCGGCAGTGAAAGCCCGCTGGAGCGGATCGCCGGCCTTTGCGGCCGCGAGCTGGCCGATCGCCTGATCCCGGTGGAAAGCCGCGATGGCGACGTGCGGATCCACGGTTGCGTGGCCCACCCCAGCCAGAGCCGCGGGAACAACCGCATGCAGTACCTGTTTCTCAACGGTCGCTACATCCGCGATCACGCCCTGCAGCACGCGCTGGCCGAGGCCTATCGCGGCCTGCTCATGGTGGGGCGTTGCGCCATCGCTTTCCTCTCCATTGAGCTGCCGCCAGACATGGTCGATGTCAACGTCCATCCCACGAAGCAGGAAGTCCGCTTTCGCGACGGTGGCCGCCTTTACAGCCAGTTGCTGTCCACGCTTCGTAGCAAGTTCCTCACTACCGACTTGACCACCTTGGCCCAGGCTCCGTCCGGTGGCGAGGTTTCCAGCGGCGGACATGACGAAGACCGGGCAGCCGAGTTGCGGCAGGAACTCGTCGATTGGGCCAAGGGCAAAATGACTGGCTGGCAAACCCCTGCGGCGCCGCCGCAGCCTTCCTCGGCGGGGGCCGATGAACCTTGGTCCCGCGACACGCCGCTAACGCAATACTCTTTTCCCACGGCCGAAAATGCCGAGCATCAGCCCTTGGCCTTGACTCGGCTGGACCTCCTCCGGCCAAACCTGCGGCCGCCGACCGTTCCGCAGGCATTTGCCGGGCAGGGTTCGGAAGGCCCGTATTCCGCTGGACGCTCGGAAGCGGCGGCGGAAGGCCTGCGCTACGACTCGGGCGGCCAACTGCCGCATGCGCATGCCGATGAGTCGCGCAGCGTCGAACAGCTTTCGGCGCGTCCGCCCCAGGCATTGCAGATCCACGACCGGTATCTCATTACCGAGACCCGGGAAGGCGTGACGATCATCGACCAGCACGCCTTGCACGAGCGGATCCTCTTCGAGCAACTTCGGACCCGGATCGATGCCGGGGCCCTGGAGACGCAAAGCCTGTTGGTCCCGGAGCCGGTCGATCTCAACCCGGCCGAGGCGGCCATCGCCCTGGAGCACGGCGAGGTGCTGGCTTTGCTTGGCCTGCGGATCGAACCCTTCGGCGGCGATACCGTGCTAATCACCGGCTTTCCGGCGATGCTGGCGAACATGAATCCGGGCGAGATCCTCCACGCCCTGCTGGAGCGACTGGTCTCCGGCGGCGGCCAGCCCGACCGCCGCGATTTGCTCGACGACATGCTGCACACTGTGGCCTGCAAGGCGGCGATCAAGGCCGGCGATCGGCTCACGGCGGCCGAGATCGCCGCGCTGTTGGCCCAGCGGCACTCTGTGGACGATTCGCACCATTGTCCCCACGGCCGGCCCACAGAACTGGTTTTTACGAGGGAGGAGTTGGATAAACAGTTCAAGCGGATATAACATAGGCAGAGCCGTTCATTTCGCAGATGAGGATGGCCGCACCGTGCCGTCGCCATGTCCGGGCGTGGGCCCGTTCCTGGAGCAGCCCGACTCCTGCGCCGCCGTTGGATCCTGCTTGGCAATCCTGGCTGCGGAAAGTGCTCGCGGCATCTTCATAAATCCCACCAGCCAAGTTACAATGGGGGGAACGGGATTTCTCGCACCTAGATCCACCGAGCGAACTTATGATTTGCGTCAGTGTCGGCCGTAACCGCCATCGTCACATGATCGCCGAGCATCGGCACCTCGCCGAACTTGGCGCCAAGCTGGTCGAATTGCGGTTGGACTACATCGCCGGGGAAGTCAACCTCAAACGCCTGATCGTTGAGCGGCCCTGCCCCGTAGTCATTGCCTGCCGCCGCCCTGCCGACGGTGGCAAGTGGTCGGGCTCCGAGGAGAAGCGGCAGCTCCTCCTGCGGACGGCGATCGCTGAGGGAGTGGAGTACGTTGACCTGGAAGACGACATCGCCGCTAAGATCCCCCGCTTCGGCAAGACCAAGCGGATCATCAGCTTCCACGATTTCCGCAAGACGCCCGACAACCTCGACGAGATCCACGGCCGTCTGGCCCAATGCAATCCGGATATTGTCAAGATCTCGGCCATGGCCAACCATCCCAGCGATAACGTGCGGATTCTCGACATGACCCGCAAGGCCACGGTGCCCACGATCGGCCTGGGGATGGGCGACATCGGCGTTCCCACCCGCATCCTCGCCGGCAAGTTCGGGTCCCCAGTTACCTATGCCACCTCGCATCACGAGCGGGCACTCGCGCCGGGGCAGCTCAGTTTCGAGCACATGGTCGAGGTCTACCACTACGACCAGATCAATGCCGAGACCGAGGTCTACGGCGTCGTGGCCGATCCGATCGGACATACCCTCAGTCCCCTGATCCACAACGCCGCCTTCGCTCACCTTGGGCTGAACAAAGTCTACGTGCCCTTCCGCGTGCCCCGGGAGGACCTCAGCCGCTTCATCGACGAGGCCGGGGCCATGGGAATTCGCGGCCTGAGCGTCACCATTCCGCACAAGGAGGAAGTGATCAAGAAGCTCACCAAGGTTGATGAGGCCGTCCAGGGCATCGGCGCGGCCAATACGGTGGTGATCGATGGCCCAGTTCGGGCGGGATTCAACACCGACTACTACGCCGCCATGGCCAGCCTGGAAGAGGCCATGGGGGCCTCTTCCGCCGGCGAACGCTGGCTCTCTGGCCGCACGGCCATGGTGATGGGCTGCGGCGGCGCTGGCATGGCCATCGTCTACGGTCTGGTCTGCCGCGGCGCCCACGTCCTGGTCAGCGATATCGCTCCGCGCAAGGCCGAGGTGCTGGCCGAGCGCTTCGGTTGCCTGGCCGTCGATTGGCCCGATCGCCACAAGGCCAATCCCGACATCCTCATCAACAGCACGCCGGTGGGCATGCATCCCAACGTCGATGAAACGCCCTATGAAAAGCACCACCTGCGGCCCTCGATGGTCGTTTTCGATGTGGTCTACAACCCCGAGAACACGCTTTTGATCAAGGACGCCCGCAGTCGCAACTGCACGGTCGTGACTGGCATGGAGATGTTCGTCCGCCAGGCCTGTCTGCAGTTCAAGCACTTCACCGGCCACGACGGGCCCGCCGAGGTGATGCGGGACGTCATTCGCCGCACGATAGGGGCCGTGCGGCAATAGTTGCCCCCGCGTCCAACGGCGCGGGAAAGCGGCCGGGACATAGATGCTCCCCTCACGTTTTCCGCCGCCGCAAGCCGGCCAAGGCGATAAACACGCCAACGGCGGCCACGAGAGCCAAAGTCCCCGGCTCGGGCACGGCGGCGATGTTCCCTCCAGGTGACGCGGCCCCGGCGCCCAGCCCGGTCGAGGGGCCGCCGGCCGCCGTAGGATCGAAGATGAACGTGCCGCCCGCGCCGACGGTGAGTGAGGTGCCTGCCGGTGCAACGTTGGCGCCCGCAACCGTCAGAACGCCGTCTTCCACCTCAATACCGCCGGTAAAGGTGTTCGTCGCGGAGTTGTCGAGGACCAGCGTGCCGCCGCCCGATAGCACCAGGCTCGTGCTGCCAGTGATCGGGCCGCCGTCAATCGTGTAGGACTTGCCGTGGTTCGCGAAGATCAGCGAGCCGGGGGCGACGCCGCCGGAGGCGATCGAGACCGTGCCGCCCGAGCCGCTGTCGTCGAACGTCACGTAGTCGCCGTTGTTGAACGTCTGCGACCCGGCAAAGTTGGCGCTAACGCCGACGTCCCACACGTTGTCGTTCGTGCCGCTCCAGGTGAGGTTCGCGGGACCGCTGGAGACCACATTGACGATGGACCCAGTGGGGGAACCGCCAAGAACGCTGCCGAAAAGCACTGCGCCAGTTGTGTCGCCGGCGCCGTAGTTGATAGTATGGAGGGTGTGCTGGGGGCCCGACGTATAGGAATACGAGTAACCGAAATCGAGCGCCGACATCCCCGTTGGGAGCTGTGCCAGCGTGTAAACGCCCTGCGGTAAAGCGTCGTTCTTGTTGGGATTGTAGTACCAATCCATTAGATCGCCCGTGATGTCGTTGTTGGAATTCGTGGTAGAAACCACTTGCGCGCCCCAGTCGCCATTGAGCACGTTGATCGTACCGCCGGACGGCAGATACGAGGGGCTTGCCACGTAAACCTGGATGCTGCCCAAATCCTCGACGTAACTCGAGCCGCTGTCGTTCAATTGGAGCACTCCCGTGCCCGGGTCGTAAGAAACGGCCTGCGCCGGAGCCGAGGAAACGTGCGCAGCGCATAATGCCAGCGCGAGTGCCGCCGCGATTGCCAAGCTCGGCCCCTTCCCGGGCAAGTTTCGAAATAACATCGTTGACATTCAATCCTCAGGCAAAAAAGCCATAATAAACAAACCAAGCTGGGCGAAGCGGCATCCGCTTCGCCCAGCTCACCGAAAACCACTCAATCGCTTCAGCCTTGCTGCGGTACGGCCCGGCGGCGCAACGCACAGGCGCCGCCGCAGAGCAACGCCGCCGCAGTCAACAGGGCCAAAGAACCAGGCTCGGGCACGACGGAAACACTGTCGCTAATTGCGGCGGCATTTTCTTTGTCTTGACCGAACGTTACAGCGCCGGCCGCGAAGTCGCCGGCCAGTCCAGGCGGCAAGTCTGCCAGCAGGTAGCTCCCCGGCGACAGGTCGCCTATGCCGGTCGTGGTCTCTGCCCACGAGTATTGGCCGAGGGCCTGGATGTAACCAGCGGAAGGCGTCTGCCAAGCCGAGCCCAAGTTGTTCACTTCGGCGTTCGGAAGGATATTACTCATAGCGACGTTAATGTAGTCGAAGTCCGCGGCGCCGGAGACCGCCAACACCAGAGCGCCGGTCGAATTGTTGTACAAAACCTCAGCGGCTCCGCCGCTGACCACGGCCAAAGGCCTGACGACCTCCCCGGGCGAGTCGGCATGGAGATTCAGGACGGTCGCCGTGCGGTCCGCGGGAGTAACATAACCCTGGTAGTAGAAGTCGCCGCCGGTCCAGCCCACATTCGGCTTGTAAAGGTTGCTATTGCTTCCGCTTACGAGTTCAAGGTCTGTGGAAGTCACCGTCCCTTGCAAGCTGGCATCGCCCAACTGGGCCGCGGCCACGAGCGTATAGAGGCCGCCGTTGTAATTGGGGACATAGCCCACGCCGTAGGCGGCCGTGTTGCTCTTGGCGAGCGTGCTGCTGGTGATGCCGCTGGCGGCGGTGTAGCCCGTCGTCGCGCTTTGTTGGATCGCGGCGTACACCGCGGCCGGGCTGGAATTGCGAAGGTTGATGCCGCTCGACTGTACGTCCAACAATCCGCCATTGAGATTGAGCGTGTTGGCGTAATTGGGAATCTGATACAGCGCCGTGGGCGCGGTGGTTAGCGCGATTGCGCCGCCGGCATTGATGTTCAGCGTGTCCTGGTAGAGGGCCCCGGCCTTGAGGGTGGCATTGCTCACGGTAGTAGTGCCGGCGGTCGTGTAGCTCACGACGTCGCCCAGTGCGGCCACCGTATGGGTCCCACCCGTGACGTTGACGTTGCCGGAGTTAAACAGGGTGACGTTGTTGGCGACGCCCCCCGGGCCGGTGAGATTTAGCACGTTCGTGCTGATGGTGGCCGAGCCGGCGCCGCTGATCGTGCCCACGGTGATCGTTCCGCCGCTCAGTGTATAAGCCACGGCCGCGTTGGAGAACGTCATGCTCGCCGGCGACTCGCTGCCGAGCACCGTGATCGAACTGTTGGCACTGCCGGCCGAGTCGTTGAAGGTGAGCAGGTCGCCGTTATTACTGGGACCGAGCGAACCATCGCTCATCCCGCCGGAGAAGCTACGCGCCGCGTTGCCCCAGATGTTCCCGTTGCCGCCTACCCAAGTCAGGTTGGCGGGGCCGAGATATGTCGCGTTGAGGTTGACATACGACGAACCGTCGGAGGAGAAGCTGAACGAGTAGTTCGTCGGATGGGCGCCCAGCGTGAGCACGCCCGCGCTATAGTTCGAAAGGCCGGCCTGCATGATCGGGAACGTCTGGTTCCCGCTCATGTCGCCAATTACGACGTTCACCGCCACCGTGCCGCTGCTGGGCAGCGAAATGTCATTTGCCGTGACCAGGCCGTCGCCACTGGGCGCGAAGTCGTACTGCAGGTTTGCGCCGGCAGCGAGATTCAAGTTGCCGGTGACGTTCAGGGTGCCGCTTACCGGGCCCACGGCGCCGACGCGGGGAAGGCCCGCATAGAGCGTCGCGCCCGCCGAAACGTTAACATTCGCTGCCGCAAAGTTAGGAACGCCGACGTTTCCGACACCTCCGAACGTCCCGCCGTTGACGGTGACGTTCCCTATGCCCGTCGAGCTTTGGGCATTGTTGGCATTGTCGATGAAGAGCGACCCGCCCGCTACCGTCGTGCCGCCCGAATAACTACTGGGGCCGGTCAAGACCAGCGTGTTCGGACCCCGACTTGACCAGCGCCACCTGTGCCAAGGCCATCGGAGATGTACCCTGCAAACGGCTCATAGGGGGTTATCGTGCCGCTGACGGTCAACGTGTGAAATGCCCCCATACTCGTTCGTAATCTGGTAATTACTTGACTTCGTGCCCGCTGTTGCGGTGCACAAGGAGCCGATCTGCTGGTTATTGCCATGCAGATCAAGAGTGGCCCCGTCCGAGTTCGGCGCTGCCGTCCGGATTACCGAAGATCAAGTCGGTCCCAGTCGGCAGCGAGTTGGAGACATTCAATTGGACGACGCTGCCTTGCTAAAGGCGATGAACGTCGCACCGGTATAGGTGTTCGAAGCCCCAAGGATGAGATTGGGACCGCTGCCGCCGCCGCCGCCGCCACCGGTGCTAGTAGCGGAGAAGTTCACGTCCGAGTTGCCCGATATCACGCCGTTGACCGTAATCGTGCCCGAGTCTCTGCAGCCGAGGTGTTGATATCGCCGCCAATCGACACGATGAAGCTGTTGGGGCCAGTCGTATTGATTTGTCGATTGCGTGACGTCCGTCTTGCTGAAAGGCAGATTCCCGCTGTTAAGGACGATACTCGTATTGACCGTACCGCCGTTGGAATTGCTGTGGTTGCTGATAACGACGCCCTGAGGGGCGGTGACGTAGATTTTTCCCGTCCCGCTGATGACTCCGCGGTTAACGATAAAGTTCCGTGGGCTGGTCAATCACGAACTTCCCATTGATTACGCTGCCATTGAACAACTCGGTTTCAGCGGCGGTACTGGAGAATTCGAGCGTTCCGCTGGAGCCGACATTCATGCTGCCATAGCTGCCTAAGGTCAGTGGCCCGCTGACCTGAAGGGTGCCGCCTTGGACGCTAAGCACCGCACCCGTTGCATTGGAAGCATCGGTTAGCGCCGTGTTGCCGGCGAGATTCAGCAGGCCGGGGCCGGTCTTCGCAAAGCTCCCGGATACGCTCGGCGTTGCCCACGATTACGTTTCCGTAAAGCGTACTGTTCAGGCCGTTGGTATTGAACGTTACCGCCGGTGTCGGTGCTGCCGCCGGTCGTGGCAACGTATACGCTGCGGGAGGAACTAAGGCCCGACAGTCGATGTGGCGAACGTGGCCCCGTTGTCCAAGTAGAGTCGCCGGAGGAGAATTGCCGAGGCTGCCGTCGCCAGCCGCAGCCACCAGCGTGCCGCCGGTAACATAGGTGCCGCCGGTATAGGAGTTCGTCGCCGCCAGAGTCGTCATCCCGCCGCCCGTGGTGAGGCTCGTGAAGCCGGCGATGGGCCCGCCGGTGAAGGTGTAGGACGTATTCTTGTTAGAAACGATGACGGTGCCGGGCTGAACGCCGGACGATGTGATGGTCACAACGCCGGAGGTCGCGCCGCTGACATCGAGGAAACTGGCCGTGCCGCCAGTGGTGAATGGAACGCTTGTTCCCCCCGCCTTCCAGACCGTATTTGCTGCGTTGGTGTCCCACGTGCCGCTTGCTCCAGGGGCGTTCCATACCAGCGAGACGGGATTCGTGATGTTCGGATCGTACAGGTCGATCTGGTTAGGGTTCCCACTTCCCAGCGAACCCAGCGACGAATCCAAAACGAAGCTGTACCCCGCCGGGACCGCGCCGGTAGTACCAAGTTGAAGGGAAGCAAGCGAGGCGGTGCCGTTCGTCAAACTGCTGAAGGTGAACAACGGCGTGACCTGGTACAGGTTGCCTTGTTTGGTAATATCGACGGTGACGCTGTCGGCGCCAGTCGGCAGCGACAGCGCTCCTGCCGCCTGCACCTGCGCCGCAGTGGCGGAGGTTCGAGCACCGAAGACGAACGACAGGAGGCTGCCCGCTTGCATCGTCAGCGAGCTGTCAAGCGAAAGCGGCGCGCCCGGGGCGTTGACTCCGCCGGGCATGATCTCCGCGCCGCTTTGCACCGTGACGGCGCCGGCGACGCTCCCGCCGACCGACGAGCCAGCCAGCACGCCTCCGGTCACGGTGACCGGGCCGATCGCCCGTACCCGAGGCATTGACCATGTTGGCTGCGTTGCTTACCTGGAGGTAACCGCCGTTGATAATGGTTCCCCCGCTGTAAGTGTTGGAACCGGAGAGGTTGAGCGTGTTGGGACCGCTCTTGACCACGGCGAGCGTTCCGCCCGAACCGCTGCCAAACGTAGCGAGGGGGCTGTCGACCAGTCTTCCGCCGAAGCCGTAGTAAGGCGTCGTAGTGCCGCTGACCGTCAACGTCGCAAGGGTGCCGGGAGCATTGTTGCCGATAAAAATGGCGGTGGACTGGTTGGTCACATTGGACAGGAACCGTGAGCGACCCAACCTGCGTATTGTTGCCGTTCAAATCGAGCACGGGGTATTGGGTTGGATTCCCCGTCAGCGCATCGAACTCGACGTTGCTTGCGACCGGGAGGGCATTGCTGACACCCAAAATCAACGAGCCGGTGCCGGGCGGAATGGACGCCAAGCCGCCGTGAGACGAGTCCAGAGCCCCGTTCCCTTCAAGCATCGTCGCGCCCGTATAGGTGCATGGCGCATTGAGGTACGTGATCGCCGAGCCTCCCCAGCCGGTGGCATAAGTATTGCAGGTGAGCACCGCGTCCGCATTTCCGGAAATCGGTGCGTTGATGTTCAAGGTACTCCACTTGGTGGCGCCGATGGCAGTCCCAAAAACGGGGCTGCTCGCGAACGTCGGTTTTGTCACATCGAACGGGGTAAAGGGAAGGTTTGAGCTGTTCAGATAGATTGGCACGTTGACGTTCGAAATCCACCCCTGCGTGCCGGAGTTCTGGTTCTTGTGAGTAGCGAGGCTAGTTCCAGGAGCCGCCACGTAGATTGCGCCGCTGCCGCTGAAAGTGTACGATGTTCCGGGAGCGGGCTGGGTTGCCGTACCTGCATACGGCATGAACTCGATCTCTTGGTACGGCTGGCTGATCACGAGGTTCCCGTTGATCGTGCCGCCGGCTCCGAGGGCAATCTGGGATAAAGTGGTAAAATTGCCCGTGCTATTGGCGAGAACGAGGGTCGTCCCGGAATCGATGTTCATCGAAGTCGTGTTGGTCAACGATAGGGTGCTCGTCCCGGTCCCGGGGGCCCCGGCCTGCCCGATCAACGTCAACGTGCCGCCGCCCACCACGCTGTAGTTATTTTGCAGGTTCACAAGGGAGGCGATGGTTGCGATGTCGCCCGTCGGCACAGTGATGGTCCCGCCCGAAAGGCTGAGCGCACCGCCCGAAACCGTATATCCGTTGGTGTTGAAGTAAAGGTTGTTGGCGACTGGAGTCGGGGTCGCTGGAATCGTGACGGTACCGGCCGTCCCGGCGAAGTAGGCGTCGTTCCCGTTGGACCAAGTTGTATCCGAGGACCCGTTCCACCATTCGCTGGTGGACCAGGTGCCCGAGCCGCCCAGCACGGCGCCGCCGCTGGCCGTCGGGTCCCAATACTGAGGACTTTGTGCGGTCGCCGTGGCGGCGACGCCAATTACACCGATAAGGAGTAAAACCGTCAGGAAACGATTCGTCAAAAGTTGTCCATTCATTCGCATTTTCTCACCTTTTGAAAGTAGTTTGTTCCTCGGATCTCGCCGGCATCCAAGTAACCGAAAAACATCATAACTCGATACTCGAAGACCCCGGACAAGTTGAGTACGCTCTCAACAAGTGCCGGGAATTTCTTCCCCCCTTCCACGCCTGGTACGACAATGAACCAGGAACGAAACACGAGCGAACGCGCGAGCCAACAACTCAAGCGAATCTTGCCATTACGCCAAGGGTCAGGGCCTGCTGCGATCCTTGCAGCCGGTGGAAGACGAAGACTCTACGAGGCCCACAAACCGATCCCGAAACTCCGCACCCTCCGAGCACGGAACAAGCCAACCCTTGTGGCCAAATCGGGGATCACGTTGGAAAGAAAGCACTTGAACGGCACGCAATAACATCAAGGTAGTTATTGGGCTGCGATGGGTATCGCGGTGTTCAGTGCGGCGCTGCCTCGTGGTGTAGTTGAGATAGGGGGAACAAAACGGTTCCAGATTCACAAAATGTACGCTTACTCTACCCGAACTCTGTTAAAGAAATATAAGGAGATCGTTAAAGTTCTGTTAGAAATCGGCTTATCTTGATGAAAGTTCAAAGTTGAACTCGTTTTCGCCCGCAGCCACCTCACGCTCAAGCGTGGTCTTGGTGTTGTATATCTCCGGGACACGTTCTTTTTCGTGGGTCCCGGACGTTTCTTCGGTGCCCGATGTGTAAATACTGACTTTGTGCTTGCCTAATTGCGCACCCATGCGGTCGCGAAGGAACCACAATTGATAATGGCCATCGGCATCAGTAAGCCCAGAGGACTGTCGGCCGCCTCCAATGTGCAGGAACGTGACGACTGCTTTGGGGAGCGGTTTTCCGTCGAGGGTGACCGTACCGTACACTTTGCCGACTGCCCGATCTCCACCACAACCGCCCGACAGAAAAACTGCGAGCAGTAAAACTGCGATCATTGGAGCCGATCGGCGGAAACCGGAACTCCCATTCGGCGACGCGGGGCAATTGCTAGCGGTGGAAACCTCGGTTGATAGCATGAGCGTAGGGCGTCTGGTGTGCTATTCCGAGATCTGGACTGAAAGACCACTGCTTGCAGTACTCAGGCCGTCGGCCATGCTTCCCAAGAGCGGAAATACGGCATAGTTGTCGCCGCAGTCGATTACTTCATTGAAGAAGTGGATTGACCCGTCGGCCATGACGAAGTTGCAACCCATAGGGTGCTCGCTTCCGGGCGATTCGAAAAACTGGTTGTTTATACCCCCAGGATTGCTATGGCCGGGGTCGGTGGAACAAGTAAACAAGGTCGCGCAGCCACCCAGCGCCCAGCCGTCGTAATTAACCACGCAGCCAGGATCGGTGCCATTGGCGGTACACATTGCAAGTTGGGCCGCTGTGGCCTGAAGGCGTTGCAACTCGCCAACCATGATAGTATGCGACGTGCCGTCGATTATTTCCTGGGGCTTCGTGAGAATATTGCAGCGAGAGAAAATACCAGTCATGACCTGCGCGGCGGGCGAGAGCTGCTCTTTGGTTGCTGGCTGGTGCCCGACGTCGTATGGGTAGATGAGCGTCTCGAATTGATGATGGTTGGTGGTGCCGTTTTGCCAACCGTTCATGCGGCCGACGCAGCCGCCGTAGTCGGTGCCGCCACCCCTCATATTCCCATTTTCCAACATGAAGGCGCGGTCCCCTGGGCGCAGTCCGTTGCGGCGCGAGGGGCAGTAGAATTCCTTGATTTCTGTCTCCGCAATTTTGATGTTTATTCCGCCGCACACCGCTTCGCGGTTAGTCCATCCGTTATAGAGGTAACCGTACTCCATGAAGGGCAGAATCTCCAACATCCAGCTTTGGCCGTGCTTGTTTGCGCCAGAGCACCGGAAGAGGCCTCGGCCCAGGTATCATAAGTGCCCGGGTCGTCTACGATCGTACTCACGATGGCCGGCGCAGGGAAAAGTTCGCGCGTGCTGACGTGGTTGAGGATCGCCAGACCGATTTGTTTCAAATTGTTCTGGCAGGCTGCACGGCGCCCGGCCTCGCGGGCAGATTGGATCGCCGGTAACAGCAAACCAATCAAGATCCCGATGATCGCGATGACCACCAAGAGTTCCACCAGCGTAAAGCCACGTCGTTGAAGCGTGATAGCATCCTTGTGCTTGCGAGGGAATGTCGGCGTACGAAACCTTCTCTCGAATTTCCATGCTTTCATGCAGGTCCTATTATAAAACGACGTTGTTACAAAACTAGTACTGTATTGGTTAGATATTTGTTAGATCTGAGTTAGATTTGAGTTAGGTCGTTGGTTCAACAGGGCAAATAGTCCCGCAGGGGAAAGAGTGAACCTCTCATCAAAATGCCGGGCCGCACTGTGGCGGCCCGGCCCGATTTGCAGCTAGATTCGCAGCTTCTCTTAACCTCTGCGGCGCCGCCTTGCCAAACCCACGACTCCGACGATGCCGCCCACGGCGAGCAGGGCGAGCGTGGACGGTTCGGGGGTGGCCAGAGGAGTGCCGGAAACGGCGATGTTGTCAAACCGCCAATTGCCCGAGTTGTTGTTGTAGATCTGCACGAGCCCGCCGGAGTTGAGCGCGGCGGAGGCGTAGGCGTAGGAGGCCGTTGCCCCGCTCAGTGCTTCCTGCGAGGCCACGAAGGTCGGGTCCTGATCGTAGGCCGACACCAGGCGAATGCCAAATTCCGGATCGTTGTTGGCCCCGCTAATAGAAGATAAGTCGAGCGTGTTGGTGGGAGTGGACGTACCGTAAAAATCGTTGGACACAGCGATCAGTTGCGGGCCGATGTTCGTCCAACCGGCGGAATTGGAGACATTCAGGTTGTACTGCGGTTGCATGTCGCGGATTCCCTGCGTGGTGGAATACCAGTCGAAACTGACGTTGATGCCTTGAAACCCGGTGGTGGGCACGTCGAACTCGAGCCCCTGCGTGTACTCGGGGGCGGCGAGATTCCAGCCGTTGTTGGCCGACCCGGCGTTGCCGCCTTGCTTGGTTCCGCGATCGCGCCAAGTGTTCTCGGTGAAGCTGGGGTTCGCCACGCCCGTCGACGAATTGATGTCGGTGAAGGCGGTCGCCCCCGTGCCGGATATCGTGCCCGGGTTGTTCACGATATTCGGTCCGCCGGCCGTGCCGGGCAGAACGTAGGTGTTCGTTCCCGCGGTGGAATAGAGGTAGTTATTGGTCATTCCCAGCGAACCCAAGGTGCCACTGCCCATGCTCGGCGCCGGATTCGGCACATTGGCCGTATTGGTGGCGGCGAAATTCCACTCGGTGATGGTTTCTTGGGCCGACGCGCGGCCGCCCAGTGAAAGTGCCACCGCGGCCGCAATCACCGAACATCCGAAGACATTTACGACTTTCATTGCATAATTCTCCAAAATCTAAAGTTGCACTGCCAAATTATTTACGCCGATCACTGGACCCTCCAGGTCGGCCCGATGTACGTACCCAATGCCAAAACCACTCAAGGAGGCGACGCAAGCGAGACGCCCGCACCGCAGGCCTGGTGCAGACGAGGCGCCCGCACCACAGCGCGGCCTTGATAACGGCTGATCATCGACTCAGACACTTTTCCAACGCTCGCCGAAGCACGCACCCAGGGCAATTTCCGGCGGAACGCCGGGCAGCGCAAAGGTACGGGCTATTGGCCTTACGGAAGGAAAGTGGAGTTTAAGAAGCGCACCCATGCCGTTTTCCCGAGGGGAAAGCGTTGTCGATCCTAATGGGTGCTAAAGCGCTGCCTCGTAATGGTCACGCAAAGGATGGATTATTCGACTCTCGTGCGATAGTTATATCCGGTGGGCTTCCACTGCTCACCTTCGCACAAGCATCAATTTGTACGCAGCAGTATATCGCATTGCTGTTAGGGCAATATGAGGAAAGTGTTAACTTTCGGTTAGGTCGATTTTGTTGCGAGCAGTGCGGCCAGATTCCAACGAACCGCTTGACTTTTTCCACCGCCGATGCGAAAACAATACTCGTTCTGTACTCGCGTGTCTGGAGTTTGCGATGGAAGACCAGAATTCATTGCCCGGTTCGACGGACCAGCGCAAAGGCGGAGTTGGAGTTCGGGTCCTTGCGATGGTTGCGATCGCGACCGTCGTGGGACTGCTTATCTACTTTTCGCCGCGGCTTTTCTTCGGCTCCAGTCGTGTTGCAGTTGAACATCCGCAGCAATTGAAGACGGGCGGCACTTCGGCTATTTTCGTGGTTGCCGAGAACCTTTGGAAAAGAAAGTATTTGGCCGACACGGAGAAAGAGCACAAGGGCGAGGGAGTGGAAATCGCTTGTGAATCGGCCGGGACCACGCTGGGCGTCCAGCGCATGCTGGATAAGGTCTATTCGATTGCCTTCACCCATGATCCAGTGTCGGCCGAGCTGCGGGACAAGGCGAGCAAGAACGGTTGCGCCGTGGTCCATATACCGCTGCTGCTCTGCGGTGTTGTGCCGGCGTACCATATTGAGGAATTCAAGGTCAAGCATGAGGATCTGAAGGGCAAGAACGAGGAAGGCAAGGGCAAGACGGAGCAACGCAAGCGCCTGGCGCCGCTGAACTTTACCGGCGCAGTTCTGGCCGACATCTTTCTCGGCAAGATCAATATGTGGGACGACCCTGCCTTGAAGGCAATTAATCCGGGCGTCGCCCTTCCCGCCAAAAAGATCACTGTCGTGCACCGCGAGGATTCCAGCGGCACCACGCAGCTCTTCACGGAATATCTGGCGGCGGTCAGCCCGGCCTGGAAGGAACAAGTCGGACCGGCGGCAGCCCAGGTCAAATGGCCCGTCGGCATTGCCGCCGAGCGGAATCCCGGAGTGGCCATCAAGATTAATGAAATCGACGGGGCCATCGGCTACGTCGATCGGCTTTACACTTCTTTCCAGGACATCGACCTGGACTACGGGGCGGTCCAGAACAAAGACCAGTCGGCCTTCGTTCTTGCCGAACCGGCCAATCTCACGGCCGCAGCCCAGGCTATCCTCGCCGAAATCCCCGAGGACCTAACGTTCAGCCTCGTCAATCAGGCCGGCAAGGATTCGTATCCGATCACCGGTGTGATCTACGCCGTCTGCGCGGATCGCCAGTCGGAGGCGACGCGGAAGCAGATCGTCGATTTCCTCGGCTGGGCGGTCCACCAGGGCCAGGCGGACGTGTCGCGGGTGAACTTCGCTCCCTTGCCGCCGGAACTTGTCAGTCGCGTCGACAACCGTCTTAAGGCGGTCAAATCCGTGCCATAAGCGGCGTGCTATTTGGCCGAGTCGTCATAGAGCAGGCGTTGCGGCGCGTCGTGCATTGTGGCCTTGCCGTCGCTAAAGCGGATGATCCAGAGGCGATCAAAGACCTCGCCCCGCCACTTGGGAGGATCGGCGACGCCCAGTGCCGCGGCCACGGCCGGTATCTCCTTGTGCGACCAGCAGATCAGCACGATCTTGCCGTCATACTCCGGGCTGGAGAGAATCTCTTTGGCCATCGGGGCAAAATCGCCGTGATGAAACGTCTTCAGCGTCATCTTCATGGCTTCAGCCAAGGGCGTCGCTGTTTCCACGCAGCGGCGAGAATGATGCTCTTCGCTAGGGCTACAGGCATAAATGGCCACCGGGCGATAGTCGCCGTCTTGGAAGAAGGGGGCCAAGGCCGCAGCCCGTTCGCGGCCCTTCACGGTCAGGTCGTCGCCCTCGGCCGGCTTCTCACCGTGGCGGATGATAATCACCTGGCCGGGTTTGGCCAAGGCAACGGCGCCGACCAACGAGAGAAGCAAACAGAGCGGCAGAATCTTGCGGAACATGATACTCTCCAAAGGCAGGGAAGCGGTAGGCCGGAACAAGCTTTGGGGCACCCGCGCAGCAGGGTCGGTTCTGGCAGAACTCAAACAAGTCTTCGTCGGAACTGCGCGAGCTTATTCCGGCCTACGCTGCACTCTAATTGAACGAATAAGAATATCGCGCCGGCCGCAAAGAGGCAACCGGTATTGGGCCTTAGGTCTTGGGGGCCGCCGCCTTTTCGTTCTGGCATTCGATGTAGATTGGCCAGAGGTCCTTACGAACGTAGACCCTGATCAACACCCCCGGTCGCAGCGATTCGTTCACCGGGCCGCAATATTCTACCGGGCCAGCAGCCAAGCCATCACTCTCGACATCGCCGCCAAGAATGAGGATTGCTGGTGGCGGAAAGCGGTCGCGTTCCTCCTTCCAGACATTTGGATCGAGCCAGTAGCCGATCCGCCTTTCGTCAAACCGCCGCAGATACCAGGGCAGGGGCCAGTAATTCTCGGGTACGACTACTTGGATCCACAGGTCACGGCCCTGCGGCACGCGCTCGGCCAGTCGATCGAGCCGTGCGCCGAGTTTCGGCAAGGGCATGGGAGTATGGGCGTAGACATAGGGGTTCGACGGATCAGCCAGGTAACGCGGATTGAAGTTCAATTGCCAGGACTCCCAATCGAGATGTCCAGCGCCCACGGCAAGTAAAGTGGCGGCAAGCAGCTTCAGTGGCCAATTCGGGGCGATGCGGACGAAGACTGCCGCGCCCACGCCCGCCAACAAAATCATGCCCATGAGGAAGCTCAACGCGCACCAAGGCGTCTTGTAGTTGACCAGACTATAGAGCAGCGTCAGCAGGAAAGTAAAGAAGGTCAAGAAGCGGAGCAGGGCAGGGGAGGGGGAAGAGAAGGGAATAGATGGGGACGCGAAAACGCGGAGACGCAATGCGGAGATCGCGCCGAGCAACGCCAGCGCGGCAATCATCCCCTCGCTCCAAAAGATCCGTTTCGACGGGCGGTAGGCGAATAGAATCTGCAAATAATAATACCACGGTTCGGCGTGTTCGCCCCCTTGGCTGCCGCGGTGGAAATAGTTGGCGTAGGCCCGAATGGATTCCCACGGGCCGGCCCAATGGCGTCCGAACATGGAAAAGAAGGCGCCCGCGACAAAACAAGCCATCAGCACGCCCGCGAGGACATGAAGGACCACCCGCAAGCACGTCGCACGACTTGGGGAGTTTGGCCCGGGCACTTGTGGATCGTACAGCCGCGACCAGCCCCAGGTCAGTCCGGCCGCGAGCACCGCCGCGGCGGCCGAGAGGATCCACGTCTCTTTCGTGGCATACATCATGCCGACCGCGGCCCCGGCCGCGAGCACCCAACCCATGCGGCGGCTACGAGCGTAGCGCCACCCGAACCCCAGCACGGCCAGCATGAAGAAGACCAGTAGCGTCTCTTGGATATAATAGCGGCTAAAAAAGACCATCGCGGGCGAGATGGCGGTCAGCAAAGCTGCCGCGATCGCCGCTGTCCGGCCCAGCCCGTCGGCCAGCAGCGCGAGCAAAGGAATCAGACCCAGGCCGAAGATGACAGGCACGATGCGGTAAGCGAGTTCTCCGCTATCGGCCAGGCCCTTGGCACCGCTGACGGCCAAGGAAGGCAGTGTCAACCAGTACAGCGTAGGGCCGTGATGGTCGGTGGTGTCGTAATCGTACTGGCCCGATTCGTACAGCCGCGCGGCCTTGACCGCCTGGTTCGCCTCGTCGGCGTGCATGGGCCGCTGGCTGAGGCCGGGCAGCCGCATGGCGGCCGCCAGGGCCATCGTGGCCAACAATGCGGCCGCCAGGAACAAACGGCTGCGGCTCATTTAAGCGGCTTGCCGTAGACTTCCACTTCAATGTAGTGGTTTTGGTCGTTGGAAGTATTGCCGTTGGACCACAAGCGGACATAGCGGCCGCGGACCGGTCTGCCCTTGGCGTCCTTGACGGCGATGGCCTTGCCGCGGTAATCGTCAATGTACTCCAGTTGCTTGCCCGCGCCAAAACCCAAGGCATTGGCGAAATCACTATTGAAGACGGTCTTGACGTCCTTGGTGAATTCGGGATCGTCGGAGACCTGGACCACGATGCTATGGTAGACGCGGCCTTCGGCGTGGTAGTGCCAGATTACCACGGCGGACAGGTCGGCTGGCTGTTCCAGGTCGATCTGCACCCACTGCTTGCCCGGCGCCAGCTCGACGAAGCTGCCGTCGGAGCCGTCCTTGTCGCCGTCGGTGACCAGCGACAACTCGCCAATGATGGGCGCCGGATCGCTGGAAGTTACTTTCTTCTTGGCCGCCAGATTGGTGCAACCGGCGGGAATCATCAACGGTGCGGCAGGCTTTTCCGAATACGGCTCGAGCGTCGCGCTGGCCTTGATATTCTTGGGCGTGCCCACGAAAAGGGCCTTCGGGGCCTCGTATTTCAAGGGAACGAGGTTGTCGTCCGCGGTGGCGGGCTGCGACGGCTGGCACAAGGCTGCGGCGAAAAGTGCAATTAGGGAAGCGTGGAGGGGGTACAGGCGAGTCATGGGAGTTCAGGTTGGGGGGGTAGTTTGCGGTTTACTGACGATTCATTTACTATAGATGCCGCGACTTTACCTTGCAAGTGTTTCGAATTAGCTTGAATGCCGACTTCAGATCTCAGATATTTCAGGTTTCAGATTTGAAATCTGGGATTTGAGACCTGAAATCTTAGTTCCGCGTGTCCAATCCCTGCCTGCATGCCCGCCCTCGCCATTTCCCTGATTCTGCCCGCGTTCGACGAGGCCCTGCGCTTGCCTCCCTATCTGGACCGTGTACGTGCGTATTTGGACAAGGACTTCCGGCAGCCCTACGAGGTGATTGTCGTCGATGACGGCAGCCGCGACGGGACTGAGGCCGTCGTTGAGTCGCGAGTCGCCTTCTGGCCGCAACTGCGTCTGTTGCGGCATGCCCAGAACCAGGGAAAGGGCGCCGCGGTGCGGACGGGCGTTTTGGCGGCGTGTGGCGAAAGTCTCTTGTTCGCCGATGCGGACGGAGCCGCGCCGATCGAGGAGCACGCCCGGCTGGCCGCGGCCATCGCCCGCGGGGCCGATGTGGCGATCGGCTCGCGCGTCGCGCCCGATCCGGCCATTCGCCGCGCCCGCGATTGGCGACGGCAACTGGCGGGACGACTCTTCGCCGCGGCTGCCCGACGCATGCTCAACATCGAGGTGCTTGATACCCAATGCGGATTCAAGATGTTTCGTGCGGCAGCCGGGCGACGCCTTTTCGCCGACCTCAAGGAAGTCCGCTACCTGTTCGACCTGGAGCTGCTCGTCCTTGCCCGGCGGTTCGGCATGCAGGTAGTGGAAGTGCCGATCGAGTGGCGAGAGGTGCCGGGCGGCCACTTGCACATGCTCCGCGAACTGCCGCGGATTGTGGCGGGGCTCTGGCGGTTGCGGCGACGGTTGGCTTTGACGCCTACGGGACCTCCTCGATCGAATCGAGATGCTTCGCACTGACGAATAATCGATGCGGATGCCCGGGCAGCTCAGCGAACCACCGTTGCTGATAGAATTCCATGGCGGCTTGGCTGACGCAATCCAGTACGACGGCCACGAACTTGGACGCCTTGCCGGCCTCGCAGCAGTCCCGCAACGCCCGTGCCAGCCGCAAGCAGCCCAACCTGGCATCGCGCCGCAGGTACTGAACCGGGCGTACCTATGTGTTCACGGAATGCCTCCCATTGCCCGAGCGGCCGTGATCGCCAGCAGCACGGGTGTGCCGCCTCCGTCGCCGTCGGCCCCCTCGCGGACCAGATCGATGCCGGCGATGATCTCCTTCGGCCACGGGTTGGTCCAGGCGAGAGAATACAGCACCGCCTGCTCCCCCGATTTGTCGCCGGGGAACGGTGCCGCCCAGGCCAAGGCGGCGTCCTTCAGCCCGGCGGGCGACTTCGTGGTCCAATTGTCGACCCCCTGGCTGAAACGCACCGGCACCTCGGCGGTCTTGCCGTCGGCGTAGTGGACCACGTACTTGAAGACCATCGCCGGCGGCCGGTCCCGAGGCAGCAGCGCCCAGGTAGGGGCGGTCTGGTAGAAGGTGTGTAAGAAGAACAGCACGTCGGCCTTGCAGTTGGCCCGCAGCCCCTTGACCGCCTTTGGCAGCTTGCCGTGGGCCAGTGGCCCGTCCAACATGACGCACGAAGGCACGGGCGAGGTGCGGTGAGTCGCGGATCGCGTAGGTGCACGCCGGCCAAGGTCTGCATGCCGACGGGGATGAGGCTCAGGTCGCCGGTGGTGCCGCCGAACCAGCCGCGCTCGCATCGACAGGTACTGGTTGCACTGCTCCTCCAACGGCAGCGGCTGATACTTGAGGTTGGCCGTCGTCAGAACCTTGCCGCCCGTGAAAGTGGCATGCATGTTGCGAAGCAATGCCGCGACGATGTTGCTTTTCTTCTGCGCGTTGACGGGATTCTGCTTCGGCCGGCTTGACCAGACAACTGGTTCAGCACCATGCCGCCCTGGCCCATGGGATACTTGACCAGCCCGCCGATACTGCAACAGCGGCTTGACTTTCTGCCGCCATTGGTCGGAGCGATCCACGCTCCAGCCGCACATAAGTCGAGGCCGGTGGGGCTCGCCGGCCTTCTCGAACTCGGCCAGCTCGATCACCAGCCGCGAGGACCGCCGCGGCGAGAGGTCGAACTCCTGGCGGGAGCGGTCGGGCCTGGTCGCAACACGGCCCGGGCTTGGGGTCGTCGTCGAAGTACAGGTTGACCTTGCCGGGCTGCGGCATAATCGCAATTCAGCATGATCGAGAAGTGCTTGATCCGCTCCGCGCCGGGGCAAGCTTCAGTTCGACACTTCGGCGCGGCCGTGTCCATGTAGTAGCTCAAGATCCAAATCGTGGGTGAAGCCGTTGACGACGTTCCGCGGCCAATTGGCCTGGGCCTTGCGGGCGGCCGCATGGTCGCCGGCCTTGGCCCCGGGGAACTCGCAGAAGGGCGCGATGTCGTCGAAGTCCACGATCCAGGTGAACTCGTCGTCCACCATGTACTTGTCGGCCGCCCAGCGATACATCTGCTCGGTCGACTCCATGGCCACGTCGCGGACCGACAGGCCCGAGAGGAGCGGGTCGCGGAGCGGCGGGCAGATTGACGTTTCCATCTCGAAGGGCCGCAGCACGTGCTCGACGCCCACAAGCTTGTTGAAGCTGGCCAGCCCGTCGGGCGCGAGGCCCCAGGCCATCAGCCAGCCGCCCTTGGCCGTGAAGGCCCGCACCTTGTCGAGTTGCCGGCCAGCGATGCGAGCGCCGCCGGCGTGGCGTCGAAGACAACGACCTGGTGCTTGCCGTCGCCGATGGCCGTCAGAGCACGTCGCCGGCAAAGGTCGAACTTCAGGCCGCAACTCGCGGAGCAGCTTCAGCGCCGGGCTGCTCTTCGGCCATGACGACGGCCGTGCTCGCGGCGGACCGGCACGTAGTCGGCGCAATAGGCCAGCATGTTGTCGAAGAGCCGCTGGGCCAGCCGGCTCGAAGTCCAGCTTCTCGCCCACGACCATCTGGCAGAGCAAGAGCAGTCCGTCGTTAACCGGGCACTCGGCAATGGCCGAGAAGCCCAGTTCCTTGTCGCAATGGGCCAGGGAGGTTGCCCCGCGGGTCGGTTTCGTGTAGACGTTGCGGTAGACGATGTGGTCCTTGGCCCAAGTGAAGAAGTCGTCTTGCTCCAGGCCCTTGAAGATCGGGTGCTCGGTGTTCTCCTCGAAGGCCACGCGGCCCACGAAATCGGTGGGCACGATGTCCGTAGGCAGGTGCCTGGTAGTGCAGCGGATGGGCCTGGTCGAGGACCAGCACCTTAGCCCCGTTGCCGGCCAGGGCCGTCCACTTCGGATCGGTGGCTTCGCGGGCGTTGAGGGCGTCCTTGCCGACGACCACGACCCTGGCCTTGACGGGGATCTCGGCCAGCGGAGGCGGACCTCGGTGAAAGCGATGCCGCGGGCCGCAATCGTTGCCTTGACCGAGCCTAGCGGATCGAGCACGACCAGGTCGTGACCCGCAAGCGAGCGACCCGCCACGGCGGGTTTCGGACCCGCGTTGGGATCGATGATCCGACACGGGCTTGACCTCGCGGAAGACCTCCTTGCCGCCGCGTGTGCAGGTGAGGATGAACTGCGCCGGCCGTGCGCCGCGGTAACGCGGCGGCGACCTTGACAGCACACATCGAACTCGCGGTGCTCGCAAGGGGCCAGGGCGAACGTCTGCCGCTCGCCGGCAACCGGCTTGCCGCCGACGCGCAATTGCCAGGCGGCGTCGATGGGGTCGGCGAAGCGGGTGTCGTTGAAGAGCTTGAGCGTCGCGGTCGATTCGCTGCCCCCGGAGCCGAACGTCCAGTTCCACTGGCGGCAGAAGAGGGCTACCGGCTTCTGCGAGTTGCAGTGCATGTTGCCGAATTCGCCGCTGCCGCTGCAAAACTCCCAGCCGGCGATGCCGTGCCAGCGGAAGCCCTCGGTCATCATCTTGGCAAACAGGCCGCCGCCGCGCTGCGTGCTGGGCCCCACGCCGGCGAAGCAGCCCTCGCCGCCGAATTGGCCCATCTCGCCGGGTGTGAAACCGCTCATGAAGAAGCACTCGCCCATGAGGATCGGCCGGTCCAAGGCCAGTGGGAAGCACTGTTTCTCGTTCGCGATGATCTTCTCCCAGGTGTAGGCCTGATCCGGATATTCGCGCAGTGCGATGCCCGGCGCCGTGATGCTTCCCTCGATGTAGTGCGAGCCGTTGACCGGCAACGATTGGTCGCGCAGGCAGTTGCCGCCGTCGATCATCGCCGGCCGCGTGGGATCCATGGCCATCACCATCTTGGCCGCCCGCGTGATCCGCGGCTCGACCCTGTCCAGTTGGCCCAAGTTGCGGGCGTTGATCAGCGTCAGCTCGTTTTCAATCGACCAGGCGAAGATCGAGGGATGGTTCCGCTCCTCCTTGACCATCGCCTGGAGCTGGACCATCCAGTTGTCGAAAAGGTCCTTGTTGCCGCCGATGGCTGCATGTAATTGCAGCCCATGCCGTCCATGATGCCGTCGCGGCGGACGATCGACGCCGTTGGCGTCCATCTCGTCCAGGACCTGCGAATTCGCCAGGCCGCCGCAGCCTGTCGACTTCCAGTAGCGGATGTGGTTCTGCCTGGGTCTGGCGGATGTAGTCCACCGTGTCCTGCACGGTGCCGTTGCCGAGCGCCGTCGACCCCGAAGCCTGTGTCGCCGCGGAGATTCCAGGGCAGGCCATTGAGCCGAAACTGCGGGCCGTCCCATTCCCATTCCCGGAAGCCGAAGGGCGTGTGCGCGCACGTCAACCACCTTACCGTCCATGAGGACTTTCGTGACGATGCGGTACATCTGCGGATCGTCGGGCCACCAGAGCTTCGGATTCGCCCATGGTTCGGAGAGTTTGACGACCGCCTCTTTGCCCGCATCCGGCGACACCTCCGCGGTCACGAAGACCTTCTCGGCCGCAGCGTTCCTAGTGCCGCCTTCAAGCGGTGCTTGCTGCGACTCCCGCCTGAAGGCGGAACTCCGGCAGGGGCTGCCGGCAGGATCTCATTGACCAACTGGATTTTCCGCCGCTGCGACGTGGGATTGGTCACCGTGATTTCCAGCCCCAGTGTCTTCCTCTTCACCGAGGGAATGGCAAAGACGTCGCTGGTGTATACCGGTCCCGCCGCCACCAGGCCGGGCGCCAGCAGAATGCCCGACGACGTGACAACGTTGCCGACGCCCGTGCCGATCGGATAATCGAAATGGGCGATCATCCAGTTCTGGCTCAACATGTCGAGGGGCACGCCGAAGCTGCTCCGCGAGCGCCGGGGCCGGCGAGCTTGGGGCTGACCGCGTAATAGGAGTCCTTGATCACGACACAGACCTCGTTTACCTCGCCAGGCCGGATCGCGGACGTGGCATCGCACTCCCAAAGGGCATAAGGCGCCTTGGTGAAACCGCAGTACCGGCCGTTGACGAGCAGGCTGGCGAAGAGGTTCACCGCCGGAAAGCGGAATACGAACGATCGGCCGGCCAGCTCGGCGGGCACCTTAACCCGTGCGCGGTAGATCAGCCGGTGGCACTGCAACAGCTCCGGCCGGTCCTGGAACTTGTTCGCCGGCACCGTGGTGCCCATCCAGAACAATTGGCCGGCATCGGGGATCGTCATGGTTGGGCCGTCGCGGTCCACGACCTCCTGCTCGTCGAACCGCGCCACTTGCCACAGGCCGCCCAGCGGCGCTTCGACCCGTTCCGGCGGGCCGGCGTTCGGCCCGCTCCACCGGTCTTGAACTCGAAAACCTGCCGGGCCGCTTTCCTGTCCTTCTGGTTCTGCCAGTCCTCGCCGGGCTTGAATTTCCCATTGGGACGAAACGGCCGCTGGGACAGGCAGATCGCGTCGCAGGCGAAGAGAACGCCTTGCGGTGCCAACTTGCCGTTCTCCACCTTCGACCACGCCTTGACGCGGAACTCGAACGCGTGCTTGCCCACCGCCAGGCCGGCGTTTCCCAGTTTCAGCCAGGCCACGGGGGACCACGTGGCCAGGTCCGTCAGGTCGATGCCCGGATCGGACGGCTTGATCGGCTGCCAGGGGCCTTGGTCGATTCGCCATTCGAAGGGCGAGCGAACGCCTTCGTAGCCGATGCGGGCCCAGACCTCGTAGTTGCCGCCCACGGAGGTCGGGAACTGGTAACCCAGCAAGGCCCCTTCCTTGGGCAGTATCTTGGCCACGTCCTGCTGGTCCACTTGCAGCCTAAGCCATTTCCCGCCGGCAAGCAGCTCGGTACGTCCAAAAGCCTCCACTTTGACCTCGACATTCTTGGTGGCCGGCTGCTCTCCTTCCAGCCAGATGGCATCCTGGCCCTGGATGGCCGTGACGAAAAGCAATGAGACGGCGCAGACAAACGTAACGGTGCGAATCACGGGAGAGACCTTTCCGTAGGACAAGCTTGCAACCTGTCGCTGCTGCTGATGGTGCACGTAGGTGGGAAAACTGGGCGGGACATAGAACGGAAAATGGTCCGTTCCTTGCGGAAGGCATCCCGCAGAGTACAGGTCAAACGGGACGAGCATGATTGTTGCTTGCCTTCGCGAGAAATACAAGCGTTTTGCCCCCAAAAGGAATTCATGACTCAATCCATCGTCCTTAGTCCAGTATTGGCACCCTACCCCAGTCGTTTGGCCATCACGCGCGAGTGCAGTGTTCCGATGGCCGAAAGAGCGGCTTACGCGACCGCCGTTATCGTCCGCAAGGGCGCTACATCTTGCCTCGTCGGAAAACCCCAATAAGCCTCGACAGACGAGCAACCGTCATAGACGACAGACTTTACGGGCCCGACTGCCCCTTGGCCGTTTGGCATGCGTTTTTCACTTCTTTCCGATAATTACCGCGGTCCGCCGTTCCGATGGATTGCTGGGGGCGAAAGCCGGCGGCGCATGAGTCGCGAATGATGAGCAGGAGAGGCATGTTCATGCGGTGCAATTTGATAGTGCGGACTACCGCGGTTCTGTTGCTGGCGACCTGCTGGGCTGCCCCAGCAGTTCGTGCGGACGACAGCTCGACGGGACCACGGGCTCGTCTATCGACAGAGGAATTCGAGGATACGGCCGTTGCCGCCTTGAACGGCAGAGTCGACGCCGTGCAGGTCGCACCCGCCGCGCAGGCAGTTGCCGCGGCGACTTCACCAGCCGTTGCCCCCGCGGCGCCGGCTGATGCCCATGCTGCCGCGTCCAACAGCCCGACCGACCCTTCCATCGCCCTACCGTCGGCGAGTGTCGAAGCCCAATCCGCCGATCGCCAACTGGATGCATCCCCCGCGGCAGCCGCCGACCGCACGTCGCGACTTGCCGCCCTGAAGGCCCGCCTGCACCAGCGCATGGGGGCAGATGCCGAGCCGCCCGCCGACGAACCACCCCTGCCGCCGCCGCCGGGCCCGGTGATCCGATTGCGACAGCCGGCCGGCCTGCAAAACATGGGTGTTTCTCTCAATGGCTGGCTGCAGCAAGGCATAAGCTTCAGCGGCGATTCCACGTCGGGCGGCTTCAATGGCCCGGTGGGCACGAGCGATTTGAACGGCGAATACCAGATGAATCAGTTCTGGCTCTGTTTAGAGAGGCCGGTTGCCAACGACGGCGCTGGGCTGAGCTTCGGCGGCCGAATCGATGCCACTTTCGGCACCGACTGGCGGTGGAACATCAATAACGGCTTGGAGAATCGCCTCGACGGGCCCGACGGCCAGACCTATGGCGTAATTCTGCCCCAAGCCTACGCAGCGGTGGGCTACAATGAGCTGACCGTCAAGCTCGGCACGTTCTGCGGACTCATGGATTACGAAACCCTGCCCGCCCCGACGAACTTCTTTTATTCGCATTCCTATTGCTATACCTACGGAGTGCCGCACCAGGTGACCGGCATGCTGGCCGATTACAGGATGGACGACAACTGGTCGGTCCAGGGCGGGTTCCATCGCGGTTGGAGTCCCTTGGAGGAGGACAATCCTTCGTTGGACTTTCTCGGCGGTTTCCGTTGGCAGAGCGCCGACAAGCAAACGGTCGTGTCCTACACGCTCTCGACCGGCCCCCAGGACCTGGGAACGTCCGAGAACGGTTTTGTCTATAGCCTGGTCGTACAGGAGAAGCTTGGCGCCCGCAGCGAGTATGTCTTGGTCCACGACCTGGGTGTCGAGAATAACGCCACGACCAGTGGCAGCGCGGGCGACTGGTACGGGCTAAACCAGTACTATATCTACACCTTGACCAGCCAGTGGGCGGCCTGCCTGCGGGGCGAATGGTTCCGCGACCAGGATGGCATCGTGGTAACCGGGCCGGGTAACGTTCCCGGAGTACGGGCATGGGCGGGTCATGGCTTCGAGGGCAATTTCTACGAGATGACTGCTGGGCTGAACTGGCGGCCGCAGGCCAATATTACCTTCCGCCCCGAGGTTCGCTACGACTGGTACGACGGCGGCTCGGGCGGCTACGGGATGTCGCGGCAGACGGGCTTGCCTTTCAACGATGGCCGCAGCGCCTCGCAGTTTCTTACGGCAGCGGACTTGATTTTCACATTCTAAAGCACATTGGTCCTTCTCGGCAAAATGGACCTACTTGAGATTCCTCGGCTGATGGATTAGGATTTTCGGTAATCCGATTCTTCCCATCGCGAGAATACCATGAAGCTCATTATTGCCATCATCCAACCCCACCGATTGGAGGCCATCAAGCAGGCCCTGGCCGACGTGGAGGTCTTTCGCCTTACGGTGATGGACGTGCAAGGTTTTGGGCGGCAGCGCGGCCAGACGGAAGTCTATCGCGGCCACGAGTTCTCCGTGAACCTGCTTCGCAAAGTGCAATTGATGATCGCCGTGAACGAGGAATTCCTGGAACCGACGATCGATGCTATCATCCGCGGTGGTCGCACCGGGGCCAGCGGGGAGATCGGCGACGGCAAGATCTTTGTGCTCCCTCTGGAAGATTGCATCCGCATCCGCACCGGCGAACGCGGCGGCGAGGCGATTTAGGTTCCGCATCAAGACAAGTTGAGATTTCAAACGGGGGTTGCAGAGGTCGGACGTCCCTGCGTAGAACGGAAGTTACTCCCTTCGCTCAAAACAGAATGAATTCCGTTCTGCGAAGGACGCCTCCCGTGGCGCCTTTACTCTGCAAAGCGGCTCTTGGCCCGCGGCAGTACCTTGCAGAGCAACACACCGCCGAAATAGAGCAGCGTCAATGGGCAGGCCATCAGCAGCAACGTGTAGGGATCGCCCGTGGGAGTGAGGATCATCGCCAGCACGAAGATCACTAGAATCGCCATCCGCCAGGACGCCAGGTAGGTCTTCACCGAAAACAGGCCAATCCGCTCCAGGAAGAGCATTACCAGGGGAAGCTGGAAGCTGATTCCGAATCCCAGCGGCAAGAGCAATACAAAGCTCATCCACTCGTTGATTCGCAGATCGGGATCGATGCCCATCATGCGGTTGAAACTGAGCAGGAAAGCCAGCACTTTGTCGAATGCGAGGAAGAACGCCACCGCGGCGCCGGCCAGGAACAGTCCGAGGCTCATCGGCAGAAACAGGTGCACGTAGCGCCGCTCGTGGGCATAAAGGCCGGCGGCCACGAAGGTCCAGATTTGATAGAACACCCAGGGGCTGGCCAGCACCACGCCCACAAGGATCGAGGCCTTCATGTAGATCATGAAGGTCTCCTGGGCGTTGAGGCTTTTCATTTGGATTCGCGGATCGTCGGCCACGGGACGGAAGAGCACCACTCTCCGCAGGCCGTTGTCATCGACGCCGGCGTCGGTCTCCGGCGGCGGAGCCAGCGAGGTGTCCGGTCGCAGCCGCAATTGGTTCAACAGGAGCTTGGGATCGACCAGGACGGCTTCCAGCGAGACGTGTTGCTTTGCCACGATTTGGCCGATCCGCTGGAGGTCAGCTTCGCTGGTGTAGCCGGCATCCTGGAGCAATGCTTTTTCCTCCGGTGCAAAGACCTTGGCCTCCGCCTGCTCCTGATAGTAGTTTTTCAGGGCATTTTCCACCGGAGTTTTGATGAACTTGACGACCGGAATGCAGACCCAGGGAAGCAGACCGATCCCGCAACCTGCTGCCAACCCGAAGATGGCGCGGAACAGGCACGTCCGCAACTCTTCGAGGTGCTGCCCGAAGGTCATCGTGCTTTCCTGGAAGAGATCGCTTTCGGCGGGGGCTTGGGCCATGGAGGAGGGGTGAGGGGTGGCAACTGCAAAGGGCGGGGGAACTGTTTATAATAGCTCAGGACGGCGTGATTAGCAACCGCCGGCCACTTGAGGAAGAACTATCGATGATACCGCTTTATCCGCTCCGTTTTCGCTTGCTCGTGCGTCGTTATCTGTGGGGGAATCGCCGTCTGGAAACGTGCCTGGGCAAATCGCTTGGCGCGGGCAACGACTATGCCGAGAGTTGGGAAGTGGCCGATCACGGCGCCGACCAGAGCATCGTCGAGTTAGGGCCGCTGGCCGGCACGTCGCTTGGCGAGTTGGTTGCCCAGCGCGGCGCGGAACTCTTGGGCCGCCATAACCCCCAGTCGCGTTTTCCGTTGCTGGTAAAGTTCCTCGACGCCGCCCAACCGCTTTCGGTTCAGGTCCATCCTGACGACCGGCAAGGGGCAGCGCTCAATCCGCCCGACTTAGGTAAGACTGAGGCATGGTATATCCTGGCGGCCGATCCCGGTAGCGCGATCTACGCCGGGCTTCAGCGGGGTGTTGATCGTCGGCAGTTGGCCGACGCCATTCGCCAGGGAACCTGTGAAAAACTGCTCCATCGCTTCGAGCCCAAGGCGGGCGATTGCCTCTTCCTTCCCGCCGGGACGGTTCATGCCCTCGGGGCAGGCCTGTTGGTGGCGGAAGTACAACAGTCCAGCGATACCACGTTCCGCCTTTATGACTGGAACCGCCGCGGCTCCGATGGCAAGCCGCGTCCGCTGCACGTTGAGCAGGGGCTGGCGGTCGTCGATTTCCAGCGCGGTCCCGTCGATCCCGTGCAACCGCAACGGACGGGCCGACCTTGGGTCAGCCGCCTGGTCTCCTGCGACAAGTTCATTATGGATCGCTGGGAGTTCGATCAACCTCAGGCAATCGGCGGGGATGACTGTTTCCACGTCATTTGTGTCTTGCACGGTGCGGTCAGGATCGAGGGCGATCCACAGATTGCCCCCCTCGCAAAGGGTGGAACCGCGTTATTGCCTGCTTGCATAGGCAGCGTACGCCTTATTCCGCAGCAGCCGACGGTGCTGTTGGATGCCTATGTCGGGTAGATGAGCGCGAGGTGGAATGGGATGTATGGGGCCTATGGGCATACTGATCCTGTTTTCTGACCTTGCAACAAGAGTTTTCCTCTTTTCTACGCCCGTGGAGATCCATACAATCCCGAGGCTTGTCGAAGGCCATCGGGGGGTGGAGATTGTTATGCGCGGGATATTACGCTTTATCGCCCTCTTGGCGTTGCCGGCCTGCTGCGGATGCTTGGCGATGCCCAACCTCGAGCATCCCGGCACTGAGGCACGGCAACAAAGAAGAGCCGATGTATTCGACCCCTATCCCTCGCCCGGCATGGGACCACCGGTACAAGGGGCCCGACCGCAAGAGTATGAAGAGCCTCGGGCAGAGGTCACACGGGCTTTGGAGCGACCGCCCGGCACTGTACTGCCAGCTTGCCCACAGCCGCAGGTTCTGCAATCGTCGGTGGTTCAGCCGCCGGTAGTGACCGCGCCGCCGATCATCTATTGCCCGCCAGTGAGCCAGCCGTAGAAAGCTTAACTGCTTTCCATTTGCACTCTGTCGGAGTCTAATTGGGCAAGGTATGATAGATGATTCGGCCGAAGCGTTGGCGTTCCGGCTTTAGCCGGCGCTTCCCAGCTAAAGCCGGAACTCCGACTAGCATCTACCGGCTAAAGCCTGAACTCCAACCAGAGACCTATGCCCGCTCCTCAAAGACGAAAATTCCGCGCAAACCGCCCCAACGGCCGGGGAGGCCGGCCAAGCGACCTGGCGGTCAATCGACCGGCAGCGTTATCGGTCTAGAGGGCGACGATGCACATGCCGCAGGTCCTTCAAAGCCCCGTCGCCGTCCGCCGGTGACAGGTGGCGGGACAACTCGCCGGCCGCCACAAGGGCGAACTGGTGGCAAAGGCATCGGCACTCGCCGCATGCCGTCGGGAAAGCGCGGTGTGCGGCGGGTGCCGCATACGTTGCCGCGGCCCTCACAGGGCCCTGTGGGTGAGCATCCAGCCGGAGACCGCCTGCAAAAGGTGTTGGCTGCGGCCGGGCTGGGAAGCCGCCGACAGTGCGAAGACCTGATCACCACGGGCCGCGTCGAGGTGGATCGCAAGGTCGTCACTCAACTCGGCACCCGTGTCGATTCAGCCGTCCAGGACATTCGCGTCGACGGCGAGTCGCTTTCACTCGGGCGCCGGGTCTATTATGCCGTCAACAAGCCCAAGGGAGTGGTGACGACCAATCGCGATCCCGCCCAACGGCCGCGGGTGATCGACTTGATTCCCAATCAGGACATCCGGCTTTTCGCCATCGGCCGACTAGATTTGAACAGCGAAGGACTGATCCTTGTCACCAACGACGGCGATCTGGCCAACCGCCTAACGCACCCTCGCTACGGGGTTGAAAAGGTCTACCTGGCCCAGGTCGCCGGGCGCCCGACACCGGAGGTGCTCGACAAGCTGCGGCGTGGCGTCCATTTGGCCGAAGGTGTGGCTCGCGTGGAGGCGATTCGCACGGAATCGCACCAAAAGGACAGTACCTGGCTGGAGATTGTCCTCCGCGAGGGCCTGAATCGCGAGATTCGCCGCCTGCTGGCTCGAGTAGGTCACAAGGTCTTGAGGCTGGTGCGGGTGAGTGTGGGGCCGGTTCGTCTCGGCAAGCTTCCGCCGGGAGCCATTCGTCCCTTGACCCCTGAAGAGATCCAAGCCTTGCAGTCGCTTGTGAAAAGCCAAAAAAACACCTGATGCACACCTCTAACCCCGAACATATTTGCCAAGAGAGCGTCGCCATCGAGGAACACGTGCTGCTCGCACGCGACACCTACCGCCTCCGTCTGCCCTGCCCGAGCATTGCCGCAACGATTCTTCCCGGTCAGTTTTTGATGTTCCGTCTGCCGGGAACCAACGATCCGTTGCTGGGCCGGCCGCTGGCCCTTTACGACACCTATCGCAATGCGTTGGGGCAAGCTTTGGGAGTCGATATTGTGTATCAGGCTATCGGCCGGATGACGCGGCGGTTGGCTTCGCTGAAGCCGGGCGACCGGCTAGAGATGTGGGGACCGCTGGGAAATGGCTTCCCGCCTACGGAGACCGGGCACCTGATCATGGTGGCCGGCGGCATTGGCCAGACGCCGTTTCTGGCCTTGGCCCGGCATTACCTGGGATTGGGCGACTATGGGCGGCCGCCGCAGGCCGTGCCGCTGGCCAAGAGAGCAACGCTTTGTTATGGCCATCGTTCCGCTGCTTTCCTCGCGGGGATCGAGGACTTTCGCGATCTTGGCGTTGAAGTTGCTGTCAGCACCGACGACGGCTCGGCAGGGCATTGCGGTCGCGTGATCGACCTCGTGCCGCCGGTAGTGGAAAAATCGCCCTACCCCTGTCGCATCGTGGCTTGCGGGCCGGAGAAGATGTTGCACGCCACGATGGATATGGCTTCCCGCCTGGGCCTTCCCTGTCAGGTTTCGCTGGAAAGCCCCATGGCCTGCGGGATCGGCATTTGCTTCAGTTGCGTAACCAAGATCCGCGATCCGCAAGGGCAGTGGGACTATCGCCGGATCTGCGTCGAGGGGCCGATTTTCAACGCGGCCGACGTGGAGTTCTGAAGGGCGACCACCTAGTTTGCCGCAGCGGGCTGAGTGGGCTTAAGCGTCTTGACGCGGGCGGCCAATCGGGATTTGGTTCGCGCGGCGGCGTTGCGATGAATGATTTTATGGGCGGCGGCGCGATCAAGTTTTTGGGCGGCGGCCCGCAGAGCGCTCTGGGCGTCATCGGCCTTGCCGGCATCAACGGCCTCGACCACCTTGCGAACGCGGGTTTTCAGTTCGCGCTTCACGGCGCGGTTTCGGTCCCGCCGCTCCAAGCTCTGACGATGACGCTTCTTGGCACTGTTCGAATGGGGCATGTTTTTCCGCTACTTCGGGGAATGTTCTGGTGAGAGACCTGGCGGGGACCCAGCCCCGCACGCGGCGAATCTACCATTGTGCCGAAAAGGAGGCCCCTTGTCCAGAGGTGCCGGTCCAGAGGTGCCGATTTTATTCTTCCCCGCCACCTTCTTCTTTATTATCGTCCTTTTGCTCCGGCTCTTCTTCCTGTTGGCCGCCACCCTTGTTTTTTTCCTCTTCGAGCATGGCGTGGAGGCGTTCCAAGAGTTGGGACGCATCGCGAAAGGTATAGTCCATGCTCGCAAGCGTGGTCAAGTACTTCTCGGCCTTGACCAGGTCTTTCAGTCCCATGGCCAGTTTTCCCGCCCGGTAGTAGGCCAGCTTCTTGGCTTCCTGGTCGCGGTCGGGTATCTCCTCGACGGCTTGTTCGTAGTGATTCATCGACAGATGGTACTGCTTGATGGCGCGAAAGCACTCGCCCAGCTCAATCAGGCAAGCTCCCCTCTTGCGCGGGTCGGCCTTGGCGACTTGATACTCCTTGATCGCCTCGCCCAGATCGCCCTTCAATTGGTAGCGTTTGGCCAATTCATAGCGGAAGATGAGGTTGTTCGGATAGCGCTCGCAACGGTTCTTGTAAACGTCCAGCTCCTTTACGATGACGGTCATGCGCATCCGCTCGTATTCCTTCTTGTCCGCCTCGTTGCCCGTTTCCCTGGCTTTCTTGCCCGCTTCGATCATTTTCGCCCGCAGGGCCCGGAGCTGCACGTCCTCGATCTCTTCCCGCACGGTGGGATCGTTGTTGGAGGCTGCCAGCTTCTGCTTGTAGACGTCTTCGGCCTCCACGTAGCGGTCCGTGTTCGAATAGAGATTGGCCAACTCGTCGTACGCCGTAAGGTCCTTGGGGTTGCGCTGGATCCGCTGCTTGAGGCGGTCCTCGTGGGTGAACTCTTCCTGTTGGTCCTGTTTGCCTGTCGCAGCGGCCTTGCCGGTTTTCGCTCCCTCTGACTTCGGCTCTTTGGCCTGATGCTGCAAAACGGTGAGCGTGGCGATTTGCCGCTTGGGCAACTCATCGTCTGGCCGAACGAGCTCCACCTTGTGCCAGAAATTGATGGCCTCGGGGTAGCGTTCCCGTTTGGCCAATGCCTCGGCCAACTGGCGGCAAACCTCAGCATCGGGCTTGTCTCTCGGGCCGGCGTCGAACGCACACTTCAAAAGATAAAGCTCGCAGTCGCCGTAGGTCACGGCGGCGGAGGCGCCCTCCTGGGTCAGGATGCCTGCACAGGCCGTGGCCATCGAGGTCAGTGTGGGCACGTCCCAGGGGTTGGCCCGCAACACCAGGATTCCCTGCTGAATGGCTGCGTCCCAATCGCACTGGGCGGTCGCCTTTTTCAAGGCTGCTCTCGCACCTCGCTCCTTGAACTGCACCATTGGGCCGAGCTTCTTAGCGCTACCGTACCGCTTGTGCAGATTTGTCATGAAACTCTGCAAATATACCAAGTTCCCCGGATCGCCTTGAACGCATTCCGTGAATAGATCGCTGGCGTAATCGAGTTTCTCTTGGCCCGCCTGCTTGTTCCCCGCCTCGAAGAGCTTTTCCAAACGCTTGCGAAGAATGGGCGATGGCTGCCTTGCTTTTTTGGGTACTTCGTTGTCTGCCATTTTTATCTGCTCGGGACAATAACCTCTAGTCTACCGCTTATTTTAGCGTCCGAAAAGTGGCCCAACTGATGTAACCCAACATTCCCGAGCAAAGCAACATGGAAATGTCCATGAGCCAACTCCGCCGGTCAAAAGGATAGCCGATCCCCAGGTCGACCACGAATACCAGCAGCAAGAGGATAGCAACGACCGCGCCGGCAATGCAAAAAATCTTAGGCATGAGTAGAATACGGCTTCTAACCAGCGAAGAAGGCAAAGGAACTCTACTTTTCTAGTATAATCAGTGTTTGAGCCATCTACCACTAGCAAGTATTAAAAAGGAGTCGGGAAGTTGATCGATCTATTGCCCACAACCGGGGTCAAAACCGATTGGAGCGTTTTTCGCACGGAAATGCCGGTCGCCCGGCAGTGGGCCTATTTTGACCATGCAGCTGTTTCCCCCCTCAGCGGGCCGGCCTGTCGGGCGATCGCCCGCTGGAATGAGGACGCCCAATCCAATGGCGATGCCTACTATCCCGGCTGGATGCGGCAATTGAACGATGCCCGGCAACGGGCGGCTGAATTGATCCATGCCCAGCCCGAAGAAATTGCCCTGGTGCCCAATACGACGGCGGGAATCGGCCTGGTGGCCGAAGGGTACCCTTGGAAGGAGGGGGATAACGTCGTGCTGCCCGACAACGAGTTTCCATCGAATCAATATCCGTGGCTGAACCTGATTTCTCGCGGCGTGGAAGTCCGCCGCGTCCCTACGGAAGCTGGCCGAGTGCCGGTGGAGGCGCTTGCCCGCGCCTGCGATGCCCGCACGCAAGTGGTCAGCGTCAGTTGGGTGGCTTATGCCAGCGGCTGGCGGCAGGATCTCGATGAATTGGCCAGGATAGTCCACGACCGCGGCGCTCTGCTGTTCTTGGACGCCATCCAGGGGTTAGGCGTCTTTCCGCTTGATGTGCGGCAGACACCGGTCGATTTTCTGGCGGCTGATGGTCACAAGTGGTTGTTGGGCCCGGAAGGAGCTGGAGTGTTCTATCTTCGCCGCGAGCACCTCAACCTGCTTCGCCCCATCGGTGTCGGTTGGAACAGCGTGGCCCACGATCGCGATTTCACCCATATTGAGCTGGATTTCAAAGATACGGCTGAGCGCTATGAGGGCGGCTCGATGAACATGGCGGGTTTCATCGGGCTGGCGGCCAGCCTGGAACTTTTGCTCCGCTACGGGCAGGAGGCGATCGGCCAGCGGGTTCTGGAGATCACCGATTTGGCCTGCCGCCGCCTGAGTGCTGCCGGGGCGATTATTGAAAGCGACCGAACGGGCACCCGCCGCAGCGGGATTGTCTCCTTCCGCCTCCCCGACCGCGACCCGGACGCCCTCCGCCGGCAGTGTCACCAGCGCCAGGTAGTGTTGAGTTGTCGAGCCGGGCGGTTGCGGATCAGTCCGCACGCCTATAATGACGAGTCCGACATCGATCGTCTGATCGATGCCTTGCGATGAAGAAGTCCAGGAGGTTTTACCCATGGAACTCGCACCGCGCATTGCCGTTTATCCCGGATCCTTCGACCCAATCACGCTGGGACACCTGAACGTCATCGAGCGGGCGAGCCGGCTTTTCGACCGGTTGATTGTGGGCGTGGGCATCAACATCGAGAAGCAGGGCATGTTTTCCGCCTGCGAGCGGGTGGAACTGATCCGCGCGGCGACGGCCCAATTGCCGAACATCCAGATCGAGACCTTTCAGGGCCTGGCGGTTGAGTTCGTGCGGCATGCCGGGGCGCGGGTCATGGTCCGCGGGGTGCGACCGATCACCGACATCGCCGCCGAATTGACCATGATGATGGCCAATCGCCGCTTGGCGCCGGACATCGAAACGCTCTTTATGATCGCCGACGGCGAGTTGGCCCACGTCTCCAGTTCGCTCATAAAGCAGATCGCTGGCCTCGCCAGCGAAAATGAGCTGGCGAAGTTCCTGCCGCCCAACGTGGTGCGGGCGGTTAAGGAACGGCTGAGCGGATCGTAGACCTCTTCTGCCGTGGAGGGCCTTACGTATTTGGAATCATCGGGATGTACGGGATCGGCCCATGTGAGAGCACGGTTAGCAATCAGTTAGTTCTTGGTAAGGACTCGAGTTTCTGTCCTACTGGCGGAGACACGAACTTGCCCGGTGGAAATCGACTTGCTATGATCGACCCGCATCGCACACGAGCTCGCTGCTTAAGGAGGAATCATGGCATCTCCCTGGAAGCTTCTCCATCTCGGTTTGATTCTGGTTTTCCTCAGCTTCTTCCACACTTCTCTCGCCGCAGAACCGACCGGCGATCGCCGAGCGCCGGTCGATAATGCCGGCCGCATCGTGGATAAGAACCATCATGTCGTTCCCGCAGGGGTGGAAGAACCGCAGCCCGACTGGACCATGCTGAAGGCATGGGACAATGGCCGCTCAGGCCTCTCGCAGATTGGGCATAGCATCCACCCGGCCGGCGAGTCCCTTCGCGTGCCCGGCCGCGTGCTTGGTATTGCCGTCGCCCAGGGTGGCAAGTACCTGGTAGCCAAGACCGATGCCTGTCTAGCCGTAGTCGATATCGCTACGTTCAAGAGCGTCAAGCAGTTTCGGTATCCCGAGGTGAGCCGCCGCCAAAACGATCAAGGCTCGATGCACGGATTGGCCGTCAGTCTCGATGGCACCACGGTGTACGTCACGGGAAACACAAGAAACCTCTACGTGGCCGCGCTCGACCCGCAGGGCGGACTGAAAATTGGGCCAGCCATCGATCTCTCGGCCAACGGCGGATCGGTCAACCCATTGGGCGTTGCTCTGAGCGCGGATGGAAAACTCGCCCTCGTTGCCCTTTCCGTCGCCAACGAACTGGCGGTGGTCGATCTGCCGGCGTGCCGCGTGCTTGGCAGGATCCCCGTCGGCGTTTGTCCCTACGGCGTCGTGTGGACACCCGACGGCAAGACGGCCCTGGTGAGCAATTTCGGCGGGGGCCGCGCCGCGAGGGCGATCGGACGGAAAAGTCGGCTGGCACGGACGTTGCCGTCGATGAACGAAGTGTGGCACTACGTGGCAGCGTGTCGGTGATCGACATGGTTGCACGGAAGGCCGTCGCTGAAATCGCCACGCCGATCCATCCCGAGGCCATGACACTCTCGCCCGATGGAAAACGGGCTTACGTCGTCGATGAAAGTGGCGACGGAGTGAGCGTGATCGACGTCGCAGGGCGGACCGTAGTCGAACAAATCAACACGCGGCCGCGGGCCGATCTGCCCTACGGCAGCCTGACGGATGGGGTGTGCCTCAGTCCGGACGGAAAGACGCTGTACGCGGCTAACGCGGGTAACAACGCCGTGGCGATGATCGGGCTGGGAGGGCAGGCGGACCACCCGCACCACGGCCTGATTGCGGCGGGCGGATTTCCCAGTTGCGTCTGCCTCAGCGGAGACGACCTGTTTATCGGCAACGTCTTCGGTTACTTTGGTGGATTGCAGAAGCTCAGGCTCCCGGCCGACGATGCCCAGCGGGCGACGATGACCCGGGCGGCTGAAGAGGGCTTCCACCTCGCCCAGATCGTGCGGGCTCAGGCCCAGATGCAGTCGGGCGCGCGGCCGCGGCCCGTGCCCGCCTGCGTCGGCGAACCTTCGACGCACAAGCACGTCGTGTACGTTATCAAGGAGAACAAGAAGCTCGACCAGGTGCTGGGCGACATGGGGCGGGGCAACGTTGAGCCGCGGTTTTGCGAGTTCCCGCGGCGGACGACTCCCAATACCCACGCCATCGCCGACCAGTTCGTGCTGTTGGACAATTATTATTGCAGCGGAATCTGTTCCGCCGACGGACATCAGTGGGCCGTGCAGGGATTGACGTCACCGTATCGCGAGAAGGAGTGGAGCAACGTCCGCTCGACCTACGACTTCGGCGTCGATCCGCTCTGCTATGCCGGTTGCGGCTTCATCTGGGACCATCTGCTCCGTCATGGGATTTCCTTCCGCAACTTCGGCGAATTGGACTATCCGATCAAGGCCCGCGGATACGGTTGGGCCCGCTACTACCAGGATTGGAAGAACAAGACGGGCAAGTCGGCGTTCACCTGCGTTTACCACTTGGAGGCCCTGCGGCGCTACAGCGACCTCCGCTATCCGGGCTGGGAAATGGACATCCCCGATCAGATCCGGGCCGACGTATTCCTTAGGGCCCTGGGCGAGTTCGAGCGGGCCGGGGAGATGCCGGAATTCATGATCGTTTATCTGCCCAACGACCATACTCAGGGAGGCGGCCGCGGCGTGCCGACGCCCAGGGCCTACGTGGCCGACAACGACCTTGCCGTGGGACGGGTGCTCGAGGGCCTGTCGAAGAGCCGCTTCTGGAAGGACACAGTCGTCTTCATCAACGAGGACGACCCGCAAAGCGGCGTCGATCACGTGGACGGGCATCGCTCGCTCTGCCTGGTCGCCGGCCCCTACGTCAAGCGGGGCGGAGTCGTGGTCAGCCGCTTCTACAACCAGTCGTCGGTGCTGCACACGATCTGCCAAATCTTCGGCGCGCCGCCGATGAACCAGTTGGTGGCCGTGGCACCGCTGATGGACGATTGCTTCCAGGACGTGCCCGATTTGACGCCCTATGTTTGCGTGCCCGCCAACGTGCCGCTGGACGAAATCAACCAGGCCTCGAACCGGCGGAGGTCGCGGGTCGAGGCGGCCCTGGCGCCATTAACCGAGAAGCTCGATTTCTCGCGGCCCGACCGCTTCGACCGCTACATGGAGATGTTCAGTCGCTATGAATGGTCGACGGTTCGCGGCGATGAGCCGTTTCCGGTCGAGTACTTCGGTGCCCACGGCAAAGGGTTGAAGGCCCTGGGGCTTGCATTGGCGCCGGAGGTGGATGAGGATGACCGGTAGTCAGTTCTTCTCCGCCCGGTTCGCCCCGTCCTCGCGGTTGAGATACTGCCGCAGATAGCGGGCCCGCTCGATGTTGCGGTCGGCGCTGCCCAGTTCGCCGCCCGTCCGCTTCTGTAGATGGGCGGGCTGGGTGTGGATGAACAACTCGTTGATGTCGGCGATCCGCAGGTCGGGGATCAAGCCCAGGTTCACCCCCATGCGAACGCTGGAGAGGAGGTGCATCGTTTCTTCTGAACTTATCGTCTGCGCCGTCCGCAGGATACCGTAGGCCCGGCTCACCCGGTCGTGCAGGTTCTCCTGGCTTTCCTTGATGAGGAACTGCCGGGCCTGCCGCTCGTAGTCGATGATCACCGGCACGATGTCGCTAACCTGCTGGACCAGTTCATCCTCGCTGCGGCCGAGGGTGATCTGGTTGCTGATCTGGTAGAAGTCGCCCATGGCCTGCGAGCCCTCGCCAAATAGTCCGCGAACGGCAAGGCTGATCTTTTGCAGGCTGCGAAAGACCTTTTCGATCTGTCGCGTAATGACCAAGGCGGGGAGGTGCAGCATGACGCTGACCCGCATGCCGGTGCCGACGTTGGTGGGGCAGGCCGTGAGGTAGCCGAGCCGCTCGTGGAAGGCGTAGGTGACTTTCTCCTCGATGGCGTTGTCGATAGCCGTGACTTGCTCGCAAACGCTGCCGAGGTTAAAGCCGCTCTGCATGACCTGGATCCGCAGGTGATCTTCCTCGTTGATCATCAGGCTGAACTTCTCGGCTTTGTCGATGGCCACCGCCCGGCGGCCCTGGCCCTCGGCATGCTCGCGGCTGATGAGGTGCCTCTCGACGAGGAGTTGGCGATCGACGCCTTCGAGCTCGTCCACGGCAATATACAGCAGATCGGCCGAAACGTGCGAGTTGATGATGGCGTCGCGGAGGATCCGCTCGATTTGTACGCGATCCTGGGGGGTAGCGCGGCTGATGAAAGGGAATTCGGCCAGGTTCCGCGCGAGGCGGACCCGGCTGCTGATGACGATGTCGGCCTCCGGGCCGTTGCCCCTCAGCCATTCGCCGCTGGTCAGTATCAGTTCTTTAAGTTCCACGGCACATTCCCGCTAGGTCGCCTGCTCCGTTTCAATCCGCCGGATCTCGTCTCGAAGCTGGGAAGCCCGCTCGTAGTTCTCGCTCTCGACCGCTTCCTTCATCTCGCGCCGCAAGCGAATCAACTGCGTCCGCTTTTCGCTGCTGCCCGGGGCCCGGCGGGGCCGCTTGCCCACGTGTTCCGACTCGCCGTGGACGTTCATGATCAGCGGTTCCAGTTGGGTCTGGAAGGCGATGTAATCGTGCGGGCAGCCCAGGCGGCCTTGGCTGCGGAACTCGTAAAAGGTTATTCCACAGACGGGACATGCCTGCTTGTCGAGGTGGGCGAGCTCTTCCGCCGTCTGGCCGATGGCCATCTGCTGCACCTGCTGGGCCAGAGCCTCAGCCATCCCCCCCGCGCCGAGGTTTCGGTGCCGGACGACGACGTCAAGTAGGTCCGGGCATGGTCCTCGCAGAGATGCAGCTCCTGCGGCTTTCCGCCGGTAAGCTCGGTGATGTGGAAGGTTGCTTGCCGCTCGCATTGTTGGCATTTCATGGCACTGGACTCGCTATTGACCCTATCCCTACTCAGATTCTAACGATAGGGGAATTCCGAGTCAACTGACTTCTCGCCGCGTGGCTTGCGTTGCCACGCCGGACGCGGCTTGTTAAGCTTAGAAGAAGTTGCCAGCCAACCCTACGGGAACCTCCATTCATGCCCTCCCCGCAAACCCGACCGGCGCCCAGCGACGTGACCCAGCCGCCGGCGGTCCATTGTCCCGGCTTCGAGACCTTCAGCAAGCTGGCGGCCGAAGGCATGCTTGTGCCTGTCTACCGCCGCCTGGTATGCGACTCGTTGACCCCGGTCAGCGCCTTCCACAAGATCGATTCGGGGCGCTGCGCCTGCCTGTTCGAGAGCGTGGTAGGCGGGGAAAAGGTAGGGCGATACAGCTTCCTGGCAGCCGATCCCTTCTTCGAGATCGAGGCCTACGACCGCCGCGTGACGACGAATTCCTATTCGGGACTTTCCGCCTCCGGGGCACCGCTGCTCACGACCCGCTCCTACGAAGCGGCCGATCCCATGGCGGAACTCCGCCGCCACGTCGAGGCCCTGCGGGCCGTGCACTTGCCGGAATTGCCGCCGTTCTGCGCCGGCGCGGTGGGCTACGCGGGCTACGACACGGTCCGTTACTTCGAGCGTTTGTCCGAGGCGCCGCCCGATGACCGGCAGGTGCCCGACCTGGCCTTCGCCTTCTACGACCGGATGGTGGTTTTCGACAACGTGGCCAAGACGATCGTAGTGGTGGTGATGGCCCGGCTCGATCGGCCGGGAGCGACGGCCCGGTCGGCCTACGATCAGGCTTGTCGCCGTGTCGATGCCCTGGTGGAGGACCTGGCTGTCCGCTCGGCCGACCTGGACCTGGTCGATATCCGCCCGGAGGGCGATGTGGAACTGGATTTCCGTTCGAACTTCACGCGGCCGCAGTTCGAGGAGGCGGTGCGAAAGTGCGTGGAATACATCCGCGCCGGCGACATCTTCCAGGTGGTGCTCAGCCAGCGTTTGGAAGTGCCGCTCTCGGCCCATCCCTTCGAGATCTATCGCACTCTGCGGGTCGTCAACCCCAGTCCCTTCATGTTCTACGTCCGCACGCCCAGCGTGACGTTGGTGGGCAGTTCGCCGGAGGTGATGGTCCGCGTCGTGGACGGGCAGGTGACGGTTAGGCCCCTGGCCGGCACGCGCCCCCGCGGCAAGACGGACGAGGATGACCGCCGTCTCGCCCAGGAGCTGCTGGCCGATCCGAAAGAGCGTGCGGAGCATGTGATGCTGGTCGATCTGGGCCGCAACGACGTGGGCCGCGTTTGCCGCTATCGCACAGTGGAAGTCAGCGACGTGATGACTATCGAGCGTTACAGCCACGTGATGCACATCACGTCGAACGTCCGCGGACGGTTGGCGTCAGACAAGGGCGATTTTGAGGCCCTGCAGGCATGTCTGCCCGCCGGAACGGTGTCTGGTGCGCCAAAGGTGCGGGCGATGGAAATCATCGACGAGCTGGAGCCGCATCGCCGCGGGCCCTACGCCGGCGCGGTGGGCTATGTCGATTTCAGTGGCAACATGGACACGTGCATCGCCCTGCGGACGCTGGTTGTGCAGGGTGACAAGGGCTACGTGCAGGCCGGCGCCGGGATCGTGGCCGACAGCATTCCCGCCGCCGAGTGGCAGGAGACGATGAACAAGGCCCGCGGGCTACTGCGGGCGATCGAGTTGGCGGAGCGTGGCGGGAGGTGATTTTCTTCCTGCCTTGCCGACTTGACTTTTCCGGGGCGGCCAACCAAACTCATGGCAGCACCATCAGGCCAGGCCCCGTTTGGGCAAGCCGCCGAAGGGCTCTCATTCCTCTTTCCATCGAGTATACGCTCATGAAAACGACCTTCTTCACCGGCATGTTGTGTAGCTTCCTCTTGATTGCCGCCGTCTCGGCGGCCGCAACCAAGACCGGCGGCGACTACCGGCCGCGACTGGACAAGGACGGCTGGGAAATCCTCTTCGATGGCAAGGGCCTCGACGCCTGGAACGTATCGCCCAGCCAGGACGTTTGGGCCGTCAACGCCCGAGGCGAGCTGCATCCGGCCAAGGCGGGGCCTTACGTCAGCAGCCGCCGCCGCTACTGTGACTTCGTCGTCGAAGCCGATTTCAAGGTCGGCGCCAAGGCCAAGGCCAACAGCGGCGTCTTCGTGCGGGTCCACGACACCAAGCGGCCGGTCGAGACGGGCATGGAAGTGCAGATCCTCGACAACGGCGATTACAACGTGCCCTGGAATGCCATGAACGCCAACGGCGCCCTCTACGACCTGGTGCCGCCAGCGGCCGACGCCAACCGCCCCGTCGGCCAATGGAACCACTTCCGCATTACTGTCGACAAGGCCCTGGTCCGCGTGGAAATGAACGGCAAAGCGATTGTCACGGCCGATCTCGACCGCTGGACGACGGCGGGCAGGAACCCCGACGGCCACCACAATAAATTCCCCTACGCCATCGGCGCCATGCCGCGAGAAGGTTTCCTCCAGTTGCAGAACTACGGCGGCGCGCCCGTCTGGTTCCGCAACATCCGCATCAAGCCACTCGGCGACCGCCAGCCGCAATACACGGGAAATGAACCGATGGAGAAGGTGCTGGCGAAGCCCGCGACTTGATAGCACGCTATGCACATCGACTCTCTTTCCCTCTACCATATCGCCCTGCCCCGCAAGGCCCCGAAGATCCTTGCCGGCCGCGCCTGCGATACCCTGGAAACCGTGCTGGTGAAACTTGTCAGCGGCGGGGCGGTCGGCTGGGGCGAGGCGGCGCCGGGCAATGCGCCGTTGGCCGGCGGCGAATTGGCCGCCGGGGCCTTCGTTGTGCTTCGGGATTGGCTTGCCCCGATGGTCGTCAAGACGGACATCGACTCGGGCAATAGGCTGGCCGACAGGCTGTCGCCTTTCCGTGGCAATCAGCATGCCAAAGCGGCCATCGACATCGCCTGGTGGGACCTGTCCGCGCGAATGCAAGAGCGGCCGTTGCATGAGTTGCTCACCGCCGCGCTGCCTTCGCCGCCCGCTCCGCTCCCCGAGGGCAACGGGAGCCGAGGTGTGGAGGTTGGGCCGTGCTTCGATCGCATGGATTCGCCCGAGGCATTTATGGCCGCGATCGCCGCCGCTATCACGGCGGGCTTCCGCCGCATCAAGCTCAAGATCCGACCCGGCTGGGCCCTGGAAATGCTTCGCAGCGTGCGGCAGGAGTTTCCCGAAGGCATTTTTCATATCGACTGCGAAGGGGCGTTGAGCCTGAATCATACGGAGCTGCTCTACCGCTTCGACGATTTTGCCCTCGCAATGGTCGAGCAACCGCTAGCGCCCGAGGACTTCGTGGCCCATGCCATGCTCCAGGAATCGCTGCGGACGCCGGTTTGCTTGGACGAGAGCATCGCCG
Source organism: uncultured Planctomycetia bacterium (assembly GCA_963709175.1). GTDB lineage: Bacteria > Planctomycetota > Planctomycetia > Pirellulales > Thermoguttaceae > JANXQG01. Next base: position 214,003 of record CAVPVK010000011.1, on the reverse strand, counting down.
CGCTGCTGCACGCCGAAATGGCCCTCGACTTGAAGAGCTGCCGCTACGTAAACCTCAAGGCAGGCAGGGTAGGGGGGCTGACCACGGCGCTGGCGGTCCTTGAGGCCTGCCAGGCTGCCGAGGTAACTTGTTGGGGCGGCGCAGCGGCGCAAAGCCCAATTGGCGCCCGCGCCGACCTTTGCCTGGCCGCCTCTATGAACTCCGCCTATCCGGCCGATTTCTTTCCGGTGGACGCTGAACTGGCCGTCGATTTGGCCGAGCCGCTGCGCCCGCTCCGCGCGGCCGGCGACGGCCGCATGCGCATTGCCTTGCCGTCGGAGCCAGGGTTGGGCGTTGTGCCCGACGCTGCGGTGCTGGAACGCTTCACCGTGCAGAAGGCGGAAGTGTGATGGGCTTTGCGGCGATAAATCGATTCACACCCAAGGCTGCTTCACACCCGAGGTTGCTTGCCGCCCACGATCCGATACACTAGAGGGTATCGGAGGATCGTGTGATGGCAGTCTATACGGACGGTGCGGGACAGCGCCACGGCGGGGTGAAGCCGCTTCCTTCCGCGCTGGCCTGGTGGGCGCTGGCAATGATGCTCTGCCTCAACGGTTGCAGCGGATGCAACAAGACGCCCGAAGATCGCGAAAAAGAAAAGCAGGCGGCCGCCGAAAAGAAGAAGAAGGAAAAAGACCCCTTCGAGGGCCACGCGGTCGCCTTTATGCCCGCCGGGAAGGACCGCGCCGGTTATTGCAAGCCGGGCCACTGGGTCAGCCAGGTTTGGACCGACGTGGCGTCCAACCGCGGCGACTTTCAGGGCGAGTTGCAAACGGAGGTCGTTGACTCTGCGCAGCGGCCGGTGCCGCTGCTTGCCGTTCCGTACCAGATTGCTACGGAGCGTCCCGCTGTGCTGGCCAAGGAACAGGCAAAGTCGCTGGAATCGGCGACCTGGATTCCGCTATCCCACGGGGCCAAAATGGTGAGCCTCAAGCTGTCGGCCGGCGGGGGCGCTGTGGTGCTGCAAAATAGCGTGGGGTTTACGGCCATGCCGTCGTATCGCTATTTCTTCGTTGTCCTCTCCAATGCGGCGGGCCGTTACGAATATCTCAATAAGAAGGCCTCGATCCAAGGTCCCAAGCGCTCCGGCGACCCGGGCGCGAAATACTATGAGGTTGTCTTTATGCCGGGCGCGGCGGCCGGGTCTGCCCTCCAACGCCTTGTACTGGACGAGCATCGCCTATCTGCTCTGGGACGACTTTGATCCCGTCTTATGCGACGCCGAGCAACAACAGGCCCTGATCGATTGGCTCCACTGGGGAGGGCAGATCATTCTCAGCGGTCCCGATTCCCTGGAACGGCTCCGCAACAGCTTTCTCGGGCCGTACTTGCCGGCCACGGTGGAGAAGTCGCGAACGTTCTCGGCACGAGATTTGACGGAACTACAGTATTGGGCGGGCCAGCACGGCCTTCCCCCACGGCCCACCAAACCTTGGACCGGGGCCACACTGAAGCTGAGCCAAGACGCCACCGACCTTCGCTCCACCGGCGAACACCTGGTTGTGGAGCGGAAGGTTGGCCGCGGGCGGATTGTGGCTACCGCCTTTCGCCTCAGCGGCATCGAGTTGACCAGTTGGTCCGGTTTCGATTGCTTCTTCAACGCCTGCCTGCTGCGGCGGCCGGCACGCAGGTTTTGGATTGACAAAAACAGTGACGAGCAGCGTTTCGCCTGGCTCGACGACAAAGACTCGGCCTCTCCCCATGACGCCGCGCGGATGACTGCCGTGCGCTACTTTGTTCGCGATACGGGAGTCGGGTTCCAGCAGTACGCTACTGACATGACGCGCGTTGTTGATTCGCGGACGGTTCCTCAGGTCCCAGCGAACTACGGCTCGTATAGCCAGCCGTTGCCCGATGACGACGATTCCAGTCCCTACAGCGGGGTCCCAGCCCCCGGGCTGGGCGCTTGGAACGACTACAGCCCTGTCGCCCAGAAGGCGCGGGAAGCGTTGCGAGACGCCTCTGGCATTTCTGTCCCGGAGCGGAGCTTCATCGTTTGGGTTGTGGTCGGCTACCTGTGCGTTCTGGTGCCCGTTAATTGGCTGATCTTCCGACTTCTGGGCCGCGTCGAGTGGGCGTGGATCGCGGCTCCGCTGGTCGCGATCGGCTGCACCATCCTGGTGATCCACTTGGCCCAACTCAATATCGGCTTCGCCCGATCGCGGAATGAGATCGCCGTGATCGAGATGCAGCCCGGCTATTCGCGGGCGCACGTGACCCGTTACACGGCGTTGTATACGTCGCTGGCCACGCGGTACGAATTCCACCTGGACGATCCGGCCGGGCAGATCTTGCCGTTCCCCGGGGACGATAAGCCGGATGCCTATAAGGGACCTGCCAGTATCTTTGGTTCCATCGGCGAATTGGTTTGCCGGCGCGGCGACGACACGCGACTGAGCGGTTTCCGCGTCGCTTCCAACGCCGTCAATTACATGCATTGCGAAGAGATGGCCGAATTCGACAGCGCTGTCACGTTGCATAAAGACAGCGACGGAAATCTCCGCGTGACCAACGGCACGAAGCATCCGTTAGACGAGTGCCAGGCAGTTCGCGGCGGAGAGTCCGGCGTCGAGCTAGCGGAGGAGATCCCCCATCTCGATCCCGGCGCGACCGCGATCCTGAACTTTGATCGCCGAGAGAAGGCGGTGGACGATCGTCGGCGCCGTCGTGGTCCTGCCGTTCCCGAAAGCCGAGTCTTGCTGCCCGACGGAGAGCCGAATCCGGCGGAGGGCTCCGGGACCGCCCCGCAAGACGATTTGTCCGGAACGGATTCCGTCCCGCAAGATCTGTCGGCAGTGAACCGGACAGTTCCGATAAGCGACAAGGCGACTCGGCGCTGGCAACCCAGCGGTAAACTGAGTGCGGGTGGCATTGCGAAAATCGCTCTGCACAATCTGGAGTTGCGATCCGACGAGATTTGCCTGGTGGCGAGGGTCGCCGATGAGGTTCCCGGTCTGGCAATCACGCCCGAAAGGCAGCAGACGCGGCAAGCGGCCCTGCTGATCGCCCATCTCAAGGCCGGAGAGCTGCCCGATCCGGTAGCGGATACGATCGAGGGGAACGTCGACCCCAGCGGCGGGAATCGCCATTCTGTCGACGCAACTCCTGAGACCGAAGATCCCGCGGAGCCATGAAGTAAACGGTAACGAGATTTCCAATTTGAGGTTTGAGATTTGAGATTCCCTTTGTCCTTGATCCTTCGTCCCACCTGCCTGGCCTTGCGATGATCGAACTGATTAACTTCACCAAGCGTTACGACGACCTGCTGGCCGTCGATCACTTGAATCTCGAAGATCGAGGCCGGCGAGATGTTTGGCTTCATCGGACCCAACGGCGCCGGCAAGAGCACGACCATCCGCTTCCTCGCCACGCTGCTGAAGGCCACCAGCGGCGAAGGGATCGTCAATGGCCATCGCGTCAGCAAGGACCCCCTGGCCGTCCGCCGCAGCGTGGGCTACATGCCCGACAGCTTCGGCGTCTACGACGGCATGAAAGTCTGGGAGTTTCTGGATTTTTTCGCCGTGGCCTACCAGCTTCCCCGCGCCCGCCGACGGCAGGTCATCAACGACGTGATGGAGCTGTTGGACCTGACCGGCAAGCGCGACGCCTTCGTCAACGGCCTGTCGCGGGGCATGAAGCAGCGGCTCTGCCTGGCCAAGACGCTGGTCCACGACCCGCCCGTGCTGATCCTCGACGAGCCGACCAGCGGCCTGGATCCCCGGCGCGGATCGAGGTCAAGGCCCTCTTCAAAGAGCTGCGGCGGATGGGCAAGACGATCCTCATCTCCAGCCACATCCTCACCGAGCTGGCCGATTGCTGCACTTCGATCGGCATCATCGAGCGCGGCAAGCTCTTGATGCACGGGCCCGATCGAGGATGTCTATCGCCGCATCCGCGGCAACCGCATCGGTGCGGATCACGTTCCTGGAGAATATGGAGGCCGGCCTGGCGATCATCCGCAGCATGCCCGAGACCCGCGACGTGCAGATCGAGAACCACCACGTCACCGTGGAGATGGCGGCCGACGACGCACCAGATTGCCGGCCTGCTGGAGCAGCTCGTGGCGGCCGGGGTGCGGATGAGCTCCTTTGCCGAGAAGGAGCCGACGCTGGAAGACGTGTTCATGATGGTTACCAAGGGCGCGGTGGCGTGAGAAAGGGCAGGTGGCGGCGGCAGCGGAGATCGCCGATAAAACCGCTGGCGTGTTTGCGGGCCAATGTAGCAGGTGAGAGGTCGTTTCGACAATGTTCCTCATTGAAAACCCCGTTCTCCAGCGCGAACTGCTGGTCAACCTCCGCATGACGCGGGCCTTCGTGCTGCTGCTGGTCTACGTCGGCCTCTTGGGCGTGGTCGTCTATGCGGCGTGGCCCAGCAAGACCCACGGCTCGACCTCAGCAGTCGGCAACGAAGAAGAGGCCTCAGCGGCTGGTCGAATCTGTTCTTTCTCGGGCCAATTCGTGCTGCTGTCGCTGATGGTGCCCAGCTTCGCCGCCGGCACGATCACCGGCGAAAAGGAACGGCAGACCTACGAGATGCTGCTGGCCAGCCCCATGCGGCCCGGGGCCGATCGTGCTGGGCAAACTGCTGGCCGCATTGTGCCACCTGGCGGTGCTGGTCTTTTGCTCGCTGCCGATCGTCATGCTCTGCCTGCCGCTGGGAGGCGTGTCGCCCTATGAAGTGCTGGCGACCTACATCGGCATGGCGGCCTCGGTGGCCCTGTTCGGCATGATCTGCGTCGCGGCCAGCAGCTACTTCACCCGCACCATCGCCGCGCTGGTCGTTTCCTACCTGGTGATCCTGCCGTTGGCCCTCGTGGGGATCCTCCTCTACCAGGCGACCAAGGACACTCCGGAAGCGGAGCTGGTGCTCATCGGCGGCATCTTGCCGGCCGGCTGCCTGGTGGCGGCGTTTCTACTGCTGCGGACGACCAGTCGCCGGCTGCTGCACCCGCCCGACGTCGGCGCCGAGGCCAAGGACGTGGTCGATCCCGACCTGGAGCAGAAGATGGCGGTGGGCATGGTCATCCGCAGCGACCAGTTCCCCGACTGGCTTTTCGCCCCGCCCAAGCGCAGCGATCTCATGGCCGATCGCATCAACCCGATCTACGACAAGGAGATGCGGAGCGAGCTCTTCGGCCAGGGGACGCTCATGCTGCGGCTGGTGATCCAATTGAGCATGTTGCTGGCCCTTCCGCTGATGGCGGTCTGCCTCTTCATCCGCCCCACCTGGGCGCCCTGGTACACCTGCTACGTCGTGCTGTTCAACGTGCTGGTGGGCCCGGTCTTCTCCGCCGGCAGCGTGACCAGCGAGCGCGAGCGGCAGACGCTGGAGCTGCTGCTTACGACCACGGTCTCGCCCTGGCAGATCCTCACGGGCAAGCTGATCTCCGGGCTGCGGGTCTCCTGCGTGCTGACGGCGTTCATCGTCTGGCCGCTGCTGCTGGTCTGGGTCTTGCCGCCCTGGACGTACTGGTGGCGACACGCTGACGATCCTCGGCTACCTGGTGATCGTGGTCCTCACGGCCCTGACGACGACGACGCTGGCCATGTTCTGCTCGGTGATTTTCTCGCGGACGAGCGTGAGCATGATGGCGACCTACGTGATATTGATGCTGCTCTACGCGGCGCCGGTGGCGGCCTGGATCTTCGTCCAGGAGTTTTCGCCGGCGATGCACGACGCCTTGTTGGCAGGAAAGGTCGCCACTGGCTGGAGCAGCCCGTTCACTTGGCTGCAATGGTCAACGTCGGCCAGCCCCGTGGCGGCCGCCTTCAGCCTGCCGGTGACGCTGGGCGACGTGCACAATCAGGCCTCGCAGGCGGGCTTCTGGTGGCGGCACGCGGCAGCGGCGTACATGGCATTCTACGTCCCGTTGGACGCATTCCTCCTGGGCACAATGCTCTGGCTCTTCCACCGCAGGTGGCGGGTGTGGTCGTAAAGCCGCTTTCTCTCCCTTCGAGGGTGGGTTCGACGTACGATTTGGCCAAACTGGCCCAAAACGAAAAAGGCAAGGTCGGTTTGCCACAACCGTTGAGGCAGTTCGCTTGGCCGTTTGTCAGGGCCTGTATTGCAGGTCGTCACCGTCGGGGTCGCTGGCCGGATGCAAACCGGACTTGAGTATTGCCTTGCGACATGGGATGATAGTGCTTTCAGCCGGACCAGAAAACTGGCCGAATGCGTCGGAGACTGACGGCCAACGCAATGGATACATCAAGATCACAGCACAAAAGGAGAGTCATGATGTGCGGCAGGACCACTGGGACGGTCCCATCCAACGCGCCCTGGCGCCATAAACGTCTCATCTGCCAACCGTCGCGCTTCCGATGAAAGGCCAACCCCGATGAAACATGCTGTCGTTGTCACAATGGCACTGCTCTTCGTCTCCCAAGTCCGCGCTGGCGATGAAGAGTACAAGCTGGGCCCCGATTCGTTGCGCCACGACAGCGTGCCCAAGGGCAGCGTCACCAAGAACGTGTGGCGCAGCAAGGTCTTCCCAGGCACGACGCGGGATTACTACGTCTATGTGCCCTCCCAGTACGACAGGAAGACACCGGCCTGCGTGATGGTCTTCCAGGACGGGCACGCCTATGCCAGCGAGAACGGCGACTTCCGCGTGCCGGTGGTCTTCGACAACCTCATCCACAAGGGCGAGATGCCGGTAACCATCGGTATCTTCATCGATCCCGGCCACCTGGGGAGCGATTCACCCGGTGATCGCTGGCAGGCCAGCAACCGCAGCTTCGAGTACGACACTCTGAGCGACCAGTACGCTCGCTTCCTGCTGGAAGAGATCCTGCCGGAGGTCGGCAAAAGGTACAAGCTGACCGAGGATCCCGAGCGGCGAGCGATCTGCGGCATCTCGTCGGGAGGCATCTGCGCCTTCACCGTGGCCTGGCAGCGCCCGGACGCCTTCCGCAAGGTGCTCAGCCATGTGGGCAGCTTCACCAATATTCGTGGCGGCCACGTCTATCCGTCCCTGATCCGCGCCACGTCCCACAAGCCGCTCCGCGTGTTCCTCCAGGACGGCAGCCACGACCTGGACAATCAGTACGGCAATTGGTGGCTAGCCAACCAGGAAATGGCGGCGGCCTTGAAGTTCAGGGATTATGATTACAAGTTCGTGGGCGGCACGGGCCAACATGGCGGCAAGCATGGCGGGGCTATCTTGCCGGATGCATTGCGCTGGCTGTGGCGCGGGCTTGAAACGAAATCAAAAACGATCACGACAACGGCAACGGCGCTTTGACAGATGTCGAAGAACCGTATGGCCATGGCAAAATATCCTATTCGACTACCTCTACCAGTCGCTCCGCGATGCCGACGACGGGCTGAAGTCCTACGACCGAAAGAAGTATGTCTTCGCCTGCATCAAGGTCAGCGATGCCAGGTTGGACAAGCACGCGCCGGACGCCCGTCCTGGCGGTCCGGCATCGGGGCCGACGTAGGGGCATCTTTGGCCGCGATGGTCGTAGCAGGAAGGTGGCCGCCAGTGGCGGGAATCGGGCTGTGCCTCGCGGTTGCAGTACTCGTTGTGGTCCGAAATTCGCTTGGCGGAAGTCACAGCTATGGCGAATGGCTCCGCACGAAGTGATCAACCAGGGTCGGACGACCTTGCACGCCTTCAAGAGCATACCTACTCGCTTCGAGAGAAACTAACTACTTTGGGGATTTGGGAGTTTTTCTCGCCTCTTTTTATCACGTGATTTTATCGCACAAATGCATCGCTGATGCGCATTTCCGCGAATTCTGCTACAATCGACCCTATGTGAAGCTGGGATCTGCTTCTATCGATTGAGAAATTTGCCGACGAAGCCCGATTCCGTTTCGTTCTCCGGCCTGGTGGCTGAGCTATTGAACGGAGCGAGCGGACGCAACTTACCATATTCTTGGAGGTGTGCAATGAAATCTCGTTGGGTTAACTTATTTTCTGTTCTGCTCGTGGGAATGGCTTCTTACTTTTGTCCCACCGCGGCTTCCGCCCAGTCCCCTGGCCTGGCCACGCTTTATTACCAGATGAGTGGTATTAACCAATCCGATTTCAACTCACAAGCTGCGTTGCAAACAAGTCTGGGCGGCCTCACTCCGACCACGATCGTAACAACGCCTATATTGAACGTGGGTGATCACGGAACCCTGAATGGCACCGATTACCAGGGTGCGCCTTTCCCCAGTCCGTTTACGAGCGGCGCCAGCAACTTTGCAGGGTATCTCACTGGAATGATCGATATTCCTGCCAGTGGGGCGTACAACTTCGGCACCAGCAGCGACGACGGCAGTATGATCTGGGTTGACGGCCAGCAGGTGGTCAACGCCAACTACCCCCAGGGTTTTAACTTCAACGGTGCGTATCCCATTGTTACTCCTAACGCAGTTGGTTCGCTCAACCTCACCGCTGGATACCACAACATCGTCATGGGCTACTACCAGATTGGCGGCGGCTACTCATTTGACGCCCTCGTTCAGGGGCCGGGCGATAGCGGCTATAACGATCTCGGCTCGATTTCTACCTCGTCCTCGGCGTATCCGCTCACTCCCGACATGACTCCGACGTCGGCGCAAATCAATGGGTTTACGGGCACCCTCGACCCCGGCGCCTTGGGGTACGCCAATGTGATTGTCGGCGCTAACGACAACAATAACAGTACTTTCTCCGGCAATCTCGCTTACGGCAATTCCAGTATGTCGGCTGTCGCCGGCGTGTGGAAGGTGGGCACGGGAAACCTAATTGTGACTGGCAGCTTGACTTACGGCGGGGGCACGACCGTCAGTGGCGGCACGTTACAGTTCGGCGACGGCAATACCGATCCCGTGATTAACATCGGCGCGAGTGGCATTGTCAACACTGCAGCTTTGGTCTACGACGTGAATAGCTTCCAGACGGCCAATTATCCGATCAGCGGCAGCGGCACGCTGACCAAAACCGGCCCCGGGAACCTGCTCCTTGCCTTGGCCAACAGCTACAGCGGCAACACGCTGGTCAGCCAGGGCACACTACAGTTGGGCAATGATCTCGCGCTCCAGAACAGCACCTTCGACACGACGGGTCCAGGTGTCCTCAATCTGTCGCAAGTCAATACGCCTGCCTTCGGCGGCCTTACCGGCCCCAACAATCTCACCCTGCCTTCCAATGTCACGTCTCTTACACTCAACGTTGCTAACGGCGTCAGCCAGACCTATTCTGGTGGGTTGGGCGGCGCCGGGTCCGCGGCCCTTATCAATGCGGGCCCCGGCATGCAAGTGCTGACCGGATCGAATACCTATAACGGCGGCACGTCCGTTACGCAGGGTACGCTTGCGGCCAACAACCCAGCGTCGTTGCCGGGTTACGCCAACAACTCGCCTACCCCGGTCAGCGTCGCCACAGGGGCCAGCCTCTTCATCCAGACGGGCAATGGTTCCAGCGGTTGGAGCAGTGGCCAGATCGACACCCTTTTGAACACGTCCAACTCGACCTGGGGCAGCAACACCGCAGTTCTGGGCATCGATACGAGCAACGGCCCTTTTACTTATGGCACTAGCATTACCCAGAATCTGGCTCTCACCAAGCTGGGCGCCAATACACTGACTTTGACGGGTTCCAGCACGTACTCCGGCGCGACAACTGTAAGCGGCGGCACCCTGCAATTGGGCGACGGCACGAGCGGCCACGATGCGTCGCTCGCCACCAGCGGCATTAACAACAACTCGGTCCTGATTTACAACGTGGCTGCCCTTCAGACTGCCAACTATTCCATCAGTGGCAGCGGCACGCTGATGAAGACCGGCAGCGGCACGCTGATCGTGTCGCAGCCCAATACCTTCGCCGGTCCCACCATTATCAACCAAGGGCTCGTGAAACTGGCCCCCGGCCTTTTCACGCTCAGCGGCTTCGGGGGAAACGGTACTAACTGGACGACGAACGGCGCAACGATCCTCAGTAATTCGCTGACCATCACAGACAACAACAATGGCGAGGCCCGCACCGCCTTCTACGACCTTCCCTTATCTACCGGCAGGTTTAACGCCAGCTTCACGTATCAAGTCGTCGGCGCCAACGGCAACAACGCCGACGGTACGGTTTTCATGCTCCAGAACGATCCACGGGGTACGGGCGCTGTGGGTGGCAGTGGCGGCAGTGAGGGCTACGCGGGCATAACGAATAGTGCCGGCATTTCGCTCGATATCTACCACAACGCGCCCGGCGGCGTGGGGACGTCGTACGTGTTCAACTCAACATCCGGCAGTGTCAACAATCCGGCCAATACTGGCAACAACGCAACACCCAACCTAAGCACAACGAGCTCGACCGGCTCGGTCGATCTTTCCAGCGGTGATCCGATTCAGGTGAACTTGGCCTATGACGGTAGCAATAACCTGGTGGAAACCCTGACCGACCTGACGACTAGCGCCACCTGGTCAACCACTTACGCGGCCGGCAGCCTGGCTGCGACCACCGGCGGCGCCACGGCCCTCATCGGTTTCGGTGGCGGGACCGGCGGGTTGAACGCGTTGCAGCAGATCAGCAATTTCAGCTTTAGCACGGTCGTTAACAGCAATGTCTTGCCGACGACCACGCCGCTGATCATCTCGGCCCAATCGACGCTCGACCTCAATGGTGTCAACCAGCAGGTGGCCTCGTTGACCGACGGCAACGGCAGCGGCAGCATCATCAACAGCAATTCGACAGCAGCCGTCCTGACATTGAGCGCCACGGGCGGCACGACCACATTCAGTGGCATGATCGAGGGCGGCGGCACCTTGGGCACCCTCGGCCTGGTGTTGGGCGGCAACGGCGCGCAGGTGCTCGCGGGCAGCAACACTTACACCGGCGGGACGGCTGTCGACTCCGGCGTGCTCGTGGCCGCAAGAGCAGCATCGCTTCCCTTGACGGGCGGCGTCAGTGTGGCTGGAGGGGCCGCCCTCGTCGTTCAGACAGGAAATGAGACCATCGGCTGGAGCGGCAGCCAGATCGACAGCCTGCTGGGTGTCGCCACATGGACGAACAGCACCTCAGTCCTTGGCATCGATACGAGCAGCGGCTCTTTCACTTATGGGACTAGCATTACCCAGACCCTGGCCTTGACCAAGCGGGGAGCCAATACCCTGACGCTGACCGGTTCCAGCACGTACTCCGGCGCCACCGTCGTGAGCGGCGGCACCTTACAATTGGGCGACGGCACGAGCGGCCACGACGCCGCGCTTGCCACCAGCGGCATCACCAACAACTCTGCCCTGACGTATAACGTGTTCAACAGCCAAAGCGTCAATTACCCGATCAGTGGGCCCGGCACGTTGACCAAGACCGGCCCCGGCGTGCTGGTCGTGACTAGCTCCAATACCTACGGGGGCGGCACCACGGTTAGCGGCGGCACATTGCAATTCGGTGACGGCACGAGCGGCCACGATCCCTCGCTGGCGACCAGCAGCATCACGAATAACGGCGTCTTGGCGTACAACGTGTTTGGCAGCCAGACGGCCAACTACCCAATCGGCGGCAGCGGCACGCTTACCAAGACCGGCAGCGGCACACTGCTCATCGTGGTGGCGAATACGTACACCGGCCCAACCGTCATCGATCAAGGCACGCTGCAGATGCAAGCGGGACTACAAGGATTGACATTGCCGAGCAACTTCAACCTTAATGGCAGCGTTGTCCACGGTTACCAGGACGACTTCAACTCCCCCACCCTCAATCCAAACTGGGCGTTTGCTTCCGGCGGCAGCACTCCCAATGGCACCAATCCCGGCTACTACACGGAGACGGCGGGCACAAATGGTCAGTATTACCTGCACGTTACCACGGCCGCCAACGGCGACCCCAATCACATGCTTTACATCCCCAACGGCATGAACGCCGACGGCAACTACACGGTCCTGGCGCTGGTTCAGCTCAACAACACCAACACCTCGCGCGGCGGCATCGGCGCAGCGATCCCCGAGGTCAACGGCAACAACCTGTCGGCGAACAACGGCCTCAACATGCTTTTTGGCGGCAACTATGGCAGCGACAATATGTCGGATCTGTTCGACAACAAGTCGTGGGGGCCGCAAATCACCAGCGGCAACAATTATCAGGCCAACACCCTGTACTGGATGCAGTTTTCTGTCAGTGGCGGGACTTCGACATCGTCCGAGCTTTGGCCGGCCGATGGTGCTACTTCGCAAAACTCGATAACGTCCACGACCTGGAACTTAGCTGCTGCGGGTCTGCCCACGGCAACCGGCTTTGCCGGAATCACGTCCACCTCGGACGGCGGCGAACTGGATATGAATGTCTATTACATGATGATCGAGAACAGCCAATTGCCCTCGATCACGGTCGGCGGTGGCGGCAGCGTCCCGGCGACGACCGCAATGACCATAGCTTCCGGTGCCAAGTGGGACCTCAATGGCACAGCCGAGACCGTCGCCTCGTTGTCGGACGGCGGCGGCGGAGGCGGCAGCATCATCAACAGTAACACAGGCTCCGCCTCCGTCCTGACCATAAGCCCCACGGGTGGCTCAACCACGTTTAGCGGCAATATCGACGGCACCGTTGGCTCAGCGATCAGCCTGGTGATGACCGGCACTGGCAGGCAAGTCCTGACGGGCTCGCTGCTTGGCGAGGGGAGCGTGCTTGTCGACTCGGGCCGCACTGGTTCTCAGTGGCAGTGACAGCTACACCGGCGGCACGACGGTCAGCGGCGGCACGTTGGAGGTAACCAGCGGCAGTGCCCTGCCCACCGGAACGAGCTTGGCGGTGGGCGCCGGCGGGACGTTCATTTTTGATCCGACGGCGGATGCCACGCCGATAACAGGCGCGGCCCCGGCTGCTTCCCATTTGGCTACCGTGCCGGAACCGAGCGCGCTGGTAATGCTGGTCGTGGCGCTGGGTGTCGGATTTGGTGTTTGGGGAAGGAAAAGAGGCAATCGATAGGCTCTCCACAAGCGCGATGGCGACCGCGAAGGTCAGTAAGCTGGGCAACCACAGGCCGGTTCCCGGCAAGAGCGCCGAGTGCATTAGCGACCTTTCCCTATTCGCATGACCATCGTGGTGCTTCGGTGTTTTCTGGAACGATTTCGGCGTTCGGCAAGCTCTTTCCGACTCCAGCCAGCCGCCGCTTGCGATCAAGCCGCTAATGCGGCTACAGCCAGTGGTTCGGGACATTTCTGGAAAACGTCTGCCTGCGCAGCCGAAAATCCGAGAATCTGCACAGTCGATACCACCGCTAAACGTTGTCGCCGTAAGTCCTTCGGGCAACCTTGCAGTCGGATTGCTGGTAACAGGGCTGTTGATGCGGAGCCGAACTGCCGCACAAGCTAGAAAGCTTTCTGCGGAGGCCATACATGGATTCAACAATGATCGCCGCCATGTCCGCGATTGGCGGCTCATTCGTGGGTGCGGCGGGGACTTTCGTAGGCTCTTTGATAACGCAGCGATATCATGACCGGCGCGACTTGCTGACCAATCAGATAGCCCGCCGGGAGGCGCTGTATTCTGATTTCATCAGTGAGAGTGCGCGGCTTCTGATCGACGTCCTGGAATCGAACGTCATTGATCCGAAGAATGTGATACCGTAAAATACGGCCAAAGGTAGGATTTACGGCCGTGGACGAAACAAAGCGCCCTTTAAGGAACGGAACCAGCCCCGGCCAATGGCTTCAGGAGCATGGCGATTACTTGTTCCGTTACGCTTTGAGCCGACTCCGTGATCCCGAAGCGGCCGAAGAAGTTGTGCAAGAGTCGTTCGTCGCCGCCCTGCGCCTGTCGATCAATACGCTGGCCAAGGCACGGAACGGGCTTGGCTGTTGGGCATTGTCAAGCGAAAAATCATCGACCACTTTCGCCGCCGCAGCCGTATGTCGGCTGTTTCCCTGAGTGAATCCGATAATTCTGCACTCAACTCGCTGTTCGACAGGACGGGCCACTGGAGGGCCGACCCGCGGTTCATGGCCAATTCGCCGAGCGAAGGTCTCGAACGCGACGAATTCTGGGTGGCCGTCCGGGATTGCATCGCGAAACTGCCCCAGCGGCAGGCCGACGTTTTTGTCATGCGCGAACTCGACGGCAGGGAAAGCGACGTTATTTGTAAGGATCTGGAAATTAGCACGTCTAACTTATGGGTGCTCTTGCACCGCGCCCGGCTGCAACTGGCCAAGTGCTTACAAGGACGCTGGAAGAGCGAATCCAGGAGATGACTATGTTCAGTTGCAAGGAGGCCGCAAGGCTGATCTCTGAATCGCGGGACCACAACCTCACTCGCTGGCAGCGGATAAGCCTTTCGTTCCACCTGGTTGTGTGTCGATTTTGCCGACATTTTGCCCGCGACATGCATCGGCTAGGCGATTTCCTGCGAACATACTCTCGGCAGATCGAATCCGACACGGCTTTTCGACATGCTATGTTGCGGCCGGAAGCCCGACAACGGATTTTGCAGGCCATGGAGAAAGATGGGCAGTAGGCGAGAAATCGCGTAAGGTTTCCCGCCTTGGCCCGTCTTCCCTTGCGAACCGCGTTGGCGGTCCCAAGAACAATTCTTTCCTTTAGAAGGCAAGGAGCATGGCGATGTCCAGGGCTTTGATCTACGGTACGGCCGCACTGGGCGGCATAGCGATGTTTGCGATGTGGTCGCGCTTATCGATTTGCAATTGCGCGGCCGAGACCGAAACGGGAGGTTCCGGCGGTAAGGCCGATGCCAAGCCGTCGGGCGCTGTCTGTAGCGAAAAGATGTGCGGCCCCGCCGCTGGTGAGGTGCTCAAGAGCGAAGGCGAGCTGACCGTGAACGACGAGCAGTGGCGGAAGAAGCTCACGCCCGAGCAGTTCAACGTCACTCGCCGCAAAGGGACCGAACGGGCTTTTAGCGGCGCCTACTGGGATTGTCATAAAGAAGGCACGTACCGCTGCGTTTGCTGTGGCACCCGGCTGTTCAGTTCCGAGGCCAAGTTCAATTCGGGCACCGGCTGGCCGAGCTTCTTTAAGCCGATCGACGACAAGTCAGTCGGCGAGGTGGTCGACCGCAGCCACGGCATGCGGCGGACAGAGGTCGTCTGCGCCAAGTGCAACGCCCATCTCGGCCATGTGTTCGATGACGGGCCGCGGCCGACCGGCCTGCGGTATTGCATCAACTCGGCTTCACTCAAGCTCGACGAGGCCAAGCCCGCGGCCGCCACGGGGAATCCGAAGGCCGCCGAACCGCGCGGAGGTAAGTCATGAGAATCTTGTCGCGCATTTTCGCACTCTTGTCCGCTGCCTTTGTGGCGGCGGGTTTGTCTGGCTGCCAGCAATACTCTTCCGCGGCCGCCCCGAAAACAAGATCCGATGGAACATCGCAAACGACACCGAACAAGGAGAAGAAAGGCATGAAAACAGAAACGGCGACTTTCGCTGCCGGCTGCTTTTGGGGTGTAGAATCCACGTTCCGCCAAATCAAGGGCGTCAAGGCAACGGCCGTGGGCTATACCGGCGGTCACATGGACCAGCCAACCTATCAAGACGTTTGCACCAACACGACCGGTCACGCGGAGGCGGTCGAAGTTGAGTTCGACCCGACCGAGGTCAGCTATGGGCAACTGCTCGACGTCTTCTGGAAGAACCACGATCCCACGACCCTCAATCGCCAGGGCCCAGATCACGGCACGCAGTATCGCTCGGTGATCTTCTACCATTCATCCGAGCAGAAGGCGGCGGCCGAGGCATCCAAGGAGGCGTTGGAAAAAAGCGGCAAGTATCGTCGCCCGGTCGTCACCGAGATCGTGCCCGCCGGCACGTTCTGGAAGGCCGAAGAGTATCACCAGCAGTACCTGGAGAAGCGCGGCATGTCGAGCTGCCACCTGTAGCGATCGTTCGGGCGCTGGATTTTATCGGGCTCGAGCCGTTCGACTTGCGTCTGGCGCTGTGCGACGAAAAGCCGATCGAGGCGAAGTTCGGTCCGGCGTCGTTGACGCCGCCGCGTCTGAGGCCGCCGCCCGAGCCGCCAAAACCGGCGGTTACCGGATCTTGATTGAAGTTCCGGCTTCCGCTTGCATAGCGTTTCCACGCTCGCGCTTTGCCTTGAGCAGTGCCGCATCGGCCGCAAGGAATAACGATTCGCACGTGTCCCGTCCTGAAAGCCCGCCGCTGAGTGCGAAACCGGCGCTGGCAGTAATCTTCGGCGTGTTCGCGCCGCCGACCGCCTCGGCAATGCGACGCCTTGCCCGTTCGACGATCGTCGCCGCCGCGATCTCGCCGGGAACCCAAGCGAGCATCCCAAACTCGTCGCCGCCAAGTCTGGCCACGAAGTCGCCCTGCCGCAGGCTTTGCTGCAGAACCGTGCCTGCGGCTTGCAAGACGCGATCTCCGGCCACGTGCCCCTGGGTGTCGTTGATCTCCTTGAACTGGTCCATGTCGAGCACGGCCAGGCAGAGCTTGGATTTTCTGTCGGCCGCATGAGTCAGTCGCCGGGCCAGCTCTTCGTCCCAGGCCCGGCGATTGGCCAGCCCGGTAAGCGAGTCGGTGAAGGCCGCCAGGGCCAGTTCGCGCTGCGTCTGGTTGGCTTGTTGCTGGAGGCGGCGGAGGCGAACGACTTCGCCCAGCAGTCGGCAGGCGAGGCGCAACTCGTCGGCAGTGCAGGTGACCGGCAGTCGCACGTCCGCTGGCCCGTCGCCGCCCACCTGGATCATTCCCGCCTCGTCCCGCGGCGGCGGCGGCCCGGAGGCGTCGGTCAAAATGACTTCCGGGCGCTCGCCGGCCGGAATCCCGGCGCGTCCCAGCCAAACCTTCATGTCGGGCCCGCACAGCAGGGATTCCCATTGCCGGCCGATCGCCGCTTCGGTGAGAATCAGGACGCGGGTGGCTCTGGTGTCGCTCATGGAATCGATTATAATTGCTGCCCAACGCATTCTCCTACCCTCCACCTCCTGGGCACCCTGGTCATGACGACGGAAGCCATTTTGGCAGAGTTGGGCGAGCCGCCAGAGTTCTGGAAACGGCGGCACCTGCTCGGCTTGGAAGACCTCTCGGCCGAGGAAATCACGCTAATCCTCGACAAGGCGGCTATTTTCCGCCGCGTGCTGGAATCCCGCGACCGCAAGATCGTCGCCCTGCCCGGCAAGACCTGCTGCAACCTCTTCTTCGAGAACTCGACACGCACGAAAACCAGCTTCGCCCTGGCGGCGCGGCGGTTGGGGGCCGACACGCTCGATTTCTCCTCCTCCAGCAGCAGCCTTTCCAAGGGCGAGACTTTCATCGACACGGCCAAGAACATCGAGGCCATGGGTGTCGACGTGATGATCGTGCGACATCATACGCCGGGCAGCCCCCACCTGCTCTCGCAGAACCTGCGGTGCTCGGTGATCAACGCTGGCGACGGGGCCCACGAACACCCCACCCAAGGTTTGCTGGACATCCTTACCATCCGCCAGCGGCGCGGGGGCCTCAAGGGGCTGACCGTGGCCTTGGTGGGCGACATCCTCTTCAGCCGCACCGCCCGCTCGAACATTTGGGGATTGAAGAAGCTGGGGGCCCACGTGATCGTCTGCGGGCCATCGACGCTGGTCTCGCCCCATTGGGCCGAGTTGGGTGTGGAATGCTGTTATAGCCTCGACGACATTCTTCCGCGGGTGGACGTGCTCAACCTGCTGCGGATCCAGTTCGAGCGGCAGGCGACGCGGCCTTTTCCCTCCGTCCGCGAATACGCCCACCTGTATACGATGGATAGCGCGCGCCTTGCCCGCACGAAGACCGACGTGCTGATCCTCGCCCCCGGACCGATCAATCGCGGCGTGGAGGTCACGGCCGACGTGGCCGACGGACCGCAATCGGCGATCCTCGACCAGGTGACGAATGGAGTCGCGGTAAGGATGGCCGTGTTGTGGTTGCTCTGTAACGGAAAGTAGAACGCAGGCTTGCCCCATGAACAAACTCTTAATCGCTAATGGCCGCATCATCGACCCCAGCCAAAATATGGACCGCGTGGCCAACCTGCTGGTGGTTGACGGCCGCATCGCCGCCTACGATGCCCCCGCCGACGGCAGCGCCGAGACGATCGATGCCGCTGGGCGGATCGTGGCTCCGGGGCTGATCGATATCCACGTCCACCTCCGCGAGCCGGGCTTCGAGGACGCCGAAACCATCGAGACGGGTACGGCCGCGGCCGTTAACGGCGGCTTCACTTCGGTGGCCTGCATGCCCAACACCGATCCGCCCATCGACACCCAGGGCACCGTCGAGTTCATCCGCCAGACGGCTGCCGCCAAGGGCCACTGCAATGTCTTTGTCGTGGCCTGCGTCAGCCAGAACCGCGAGGGCAAGCAACTGGCCGAGATCGGCCAGTTGGTCGAGGCCGGCGCCGTCGGCTTCAGCGACGACGGCTCGCCCGTCTATGACGCCGAGCTCATGCGACGGGCTTTCGAATACTGCAAGATGTTCGACAAGCCGGTGATGAACCACGCCGAGGTCCGCGAATTGAGCCAGAAGGGCGTGATGCACGAGGGGCTGGTTTCGCTGGTGCTCGGCCTGCCGGCCATCCCCGCCGCCGCCGAGGACGTGATGATCGCCCGTGACATTTCCCTCGCTGAGGCCACCGGCGGCCGCCTGCACGTGATGCACATTTCGACGGTCAACGGCGTGGAGTCGCTGCGGCGGGCTCGACAGCGGGACGTTCGCGTGACGGCGGAAGTCACGCCGCACCATTTCACGCTCACCGACGAATACCTGCGGTCCTTCGACTCCAACTACAAGATGAACCCACCCTTGCGGGGCAAGGAGCACGTGGAGACCATCATTGCCGCGCTCAAGGACGGCACCATCGATTGCATCGCCAGCGACCATGCTCCGCACTCCAAGGAAAAGAAAATGCAAGAGATCGACCAGGCCCCTTTCGGCATTGTGGGTCTGGAGACCTCGCTGGGCCTGGTGGTCACGCAGTTGATTTCTCCCGGCCATCTCGACTGGCCGGCGGCGCTGGCCAAGATGACGATCAACCCCGCGCGGATCCTTAAGCTCAACAAGGGCACACTGCGGATCGGGGCCGACGCCGACATCACGGTCATCGATCCGGCGGTCCGCTGGAAGGTGGATCCGGCCCAACTTCGCTCGAAGAGCAGCAACACGCCTTTTGCCGGCTGGGAGTTGCAGGGCAGGGCGGTGGCCGTAGTGGTCGGCGGGAAGGTAAAATTGAATAGGAAGTGTTGAGAACGGAAGAGAAGGCGGAAAAGAAGATGGGGGAAAAGAAAATGTAAGAAACTCAGGAACGGGAAAGATCTACACGCGATTTCTTTCTTTCATTTTCCTTTCCCCAATTTTCTTCTCCGAGGGGCATTCGCGCCGTGCTTTACATCATCGACGGTTACAATCTATTGAATGTGGCCGACGTGCCGGTGCCGATCCGCGGTGCGGCGAGCCTGGAAAAGGCCCGGCTGGCGCTATTGAATTTTCTGGCCGCCTCGCTCGATCCCGAGGAAGTTCCCCGAACGGTTGTGGTCTTCGACGCCCATGATCCGCCGCCCGGATTGCGGCGGGAAACGAATCACAAGGGCCTGCTCGTTCGCTTCGCCCCGCGGGACGAAGACGCCGATACACTCATCGAGCAACTGATCCGAGAGGACACCGCGCCGCAGCGGCTCACGGTCGTGTCCAGCGATCATCGCCTTCAGCGGGCAGCTAAGCGGCGGCGGGCCCGGGCGGTCGATAGCGACGTCTGGTTCGCCGAGGTTGTCCACGCCCGCCGGCAGCGGCAGGAGGCGGTTTCCGCGGGACCAGAGCGGCCGAGCGTCCCATTGCTGGAGGAAGATGTGCGGTATTGGATGCGGGAGTTCGCAATCGACGGAGAGCAGAAAGGGAAGAAGGCTAAGTAAGTGGTTAAAACAGCATGATATTGAACAGCCAGGCCACCAGCAGCCCCAACCCCGCCAGCACTACCGGCGCCAGCACCAGCGCCACCAGCAACTCGATCGGCAGCCTCCGCGGCGGCTCCACGATCAGGCTCATACTCACCTCGCTGTCCGATGCGCCTTCCATCCCGGTAGGCAGGTCCGGCAGTGTGTCGCGCAACTGCACTTCCTCGACCGCCGGCGGAATGTCGCCCGCCGCGAAGTTGTCCCAATCCCAACCCTCTACCGGCGGCGTGACCACTGGCGGTGGCACCACCGGTATTGAGAACCGGTCGTTCTCTGACGGCACGGATGGAAGCGGCGGCGGCACTGTGGTTGGCGCCGTTCCAGGCTGCCCCAGAGGCTCCAGCGGCGTGATGGCCATGGCCGAGGTTGCGACGGGCTGCTCCCCCGTAGGCAGTAGTGGCGGCGCGGGCGGTCCGGCATTGGCGGCCGCTTGCCGTTGCCGCTGGAATTCCTTGGCCCACGGCGCCAGTCGTTCGATCACCGCCAAAGCCGACGGCACCCGTTCCGCCGGGTCTTTAGCCATCAGATCGGCAATCACGTCGACGAAGGTGTCGCTCAGTTGGTGGTTCAAGCGTCGCGGGTCGAGCGGTTTCAGGCCGCAATGGGCCCGCGCCTTGTCCGACGTCGTGCCGCCAGGAAACGGCACTTTGCCCGTCACCGCGTAATACAACGTGCAGCCCAGCGAGTAAATATCCCAGGCCGGCACCGGGTTCCATGGCGACTGAATATGGTCGGGCGAAAGGTAGTCGGCCGTGCCCACGATCTTGCCGTAGCGAGGGTCCTGGTCGGCGTGGGACGAGTACATCGGACCGGCCAGGCCGAGGTCCGAAAGCTTGGCGTCGCCTTCCGGCGTGACGAGCACGTTGCCCGGCTTCACGTCGCGGTGTACTATGCCTTGCTGATGGGCCTGATGCAGTCCCTCGGCGACCTGGGAGATGATGTAGGATGCTGCTTCCATGCTTAGCGGGCCGCTGCGACGGACCAGTTTCCGCAGGTCGCTGCCGGGCACGAACTCCGTGACCAGGAAATGCACGTTGCCATCGTTGCCGGCGTCAACCGCCCGCACCAGTTTGGGATGGCTCAAGCTGCTGAGGGCGTGGGTCTCGCGGGTGAAATTGGCAATGGCCTCGGGCGTCGACTTGCCTTTGGGCAGGACCTTGATGGCCACCACGCGTTTTAGAATGGGATCTTCCGCTTTGAAGACGTGTCCCATGCCGCCCTGGCCCAGCGAGTCGATGATGCGGTAGGATCCGAGAGTGAATTTGGTACGGCCGTCCAGCAGTTGCTTGGCCTGCCATGCGTTCAGCAAACCAATTTCCACGATCTTCTCGGAGAGTTCCTGGTCGGTGGGGCTGGTGGCGGACTGGCCGCCAACCGGCGTACCGGCTACGCCGCCATTGCGCAGGGCCAACCGGGCCTCGTCGAGTTGCTGGATAGTCAGCAACCCGCTGGTCAAGGCGCATTTTTCGAAATTCAGGCGACGGGTTTCACTCACCAGGACTGGCCGACAAGGGGAGGAACGTGCGCAAAAAAGATAATTAGCCTACTCGTTAGGCTACTCTGCCTTGAGTAAAGTGGCAAGCCGTGGGCCGGCGGTTTGCGGTCCGAAAACGCCGCAACGGCGATCGATTATAGCCCCTCCCTGCGCCACATTCCTCGAGGCCACGACTTCGGCAGCGGTGCTTCGAGCACCAGGGACTCGTCGCGGACCGGATGGGCGACCACCAGGCGCCGGGCGTGCAAGGCGATGCCGGTCGAAAACTTCAGTTGGCTGCCGTACTTGCGGTCACCTGCCACCGGATGCCCATGGTGTGCCATTTGCAGGCGTATCTGGTGCTTGCGGCCCGTCTCCAACTGCACCTCCACCAGCGACATCCGCCCGTCGCCGGCCAGCACGCGATAGGACAACCGGGCCTCCTTCGCCCCCGCTTGATCAGCGGCGACCACGTGCATGCGGCGGTGCCGCTCGTCCTGTGTCAGCCAGTCCACGAGCGTGCCGGCAGTCTCGGGCGGACTGCCCTCGACCAGCGCCCAATAAACCTTTTGCACCGCGTGCGTACGAAACTGCTCGGTCATGCGCGCGGCTGCCTTCGACGTGCGTGCTAGCAACACCACGCCCGTCACCGGGGCGTCAAGCCTGCTCATCACGCCCAGATAGACGTTGCCCGGCTTGTGGTATTTGGCTTTGATATAGTCCTTGGCCAAGATCAACAACGTGGGAGCTGGTCCCGGTGTGCCCATCGTTGGCAACCCGGCCGGCTTGTTGAGCACCAGGAGATGATTGTCTTCATAGAGAACTTCAAGGGCAGGGATGGACATGGGAGGTTGGAGGACCGGTGGGGGACGGGTATACTTCCGCTAGGAATAGGATTTCAGATCTGAAATGTCAAATCTCAGATCTCGGATTTCAGATCTCACCTTTTTTCAACCCTCCGATTGCCCACTAGGATGCCGTTGAATGGCGGACCAACCCATGCGCCCCCGATTGATCCTCGCCAGCCGCTCGCCGCGGCGGCGGGAACTGCTTGCCGAGGCCGGGTATGACTTCGATGTCGTCGTGCCCGACGAAAAGGCCGAATGCGGCATCTGCAGCCGGGAAAGTCCCGCGGAACTCGTTGCCCGGCTCGCTCGGCAAAAGGCGACCGACGTAGCACTGCGCATCGCTCGCGGCCTTGTGCTAGGTTGCGATACCGTGGCCGAGTGCGAGGGGCAGATCCTCGGCAAGCCGGCCAACGATGCCCATGCACGGCAGATGCTCCAAATGCTCAGCGGACGCGAACACCGCGTCCTCAGCGGACTTTGCCTCTGGAACGTGCCGGGGGGCATCGCTCGCGTCCGCGTTGCCGTCAGCCGGTTGCGGATGGATCGACTGGCGGACGCCGAGATCGACGACTACCTGGCCAGCGGCCTCTGGGAAGGCAAGGCCGGCGGATTTGGCTACCAGGACCGCTTGGGTTGGGTCCACGTCGTGCAAGGCAGCGAGACCAACGTGGTCGGACTGCCCATGGAACTCCTGGCGGAAATGCTGGGCGAAATGACGAATGACGAATGACGAACGACGAAACTCGCTGTTTCATCGCTCGTCATTCGTCATTTGGGTTTCGTCATTTCCTCATACCACCATGTCTTTGAGGCTCTTCAACGCCCGGACCTTGACCTTCACCGACTCGGGCTTGGCCGGATAATCCCGGAACTCGCCTTTCTTGAAGGGGTCCGGCACGTGCTTGCGTTCCGGCACGGCGGCAACCACCTTGCGTTCGATCTTCACCAGACCGGGAATAGCGAATACGCCGGTGCCCTGTGGCCCCAGGGTCTTCTTGATCTCGTCCGCCAAGGCGTCCATCACCTTGGTTACTTCCTTCTTGTCCACACCCGAGGCCTCGGCAATGTTCTTCAGAACCTCGGTCTTCGTAGGAGCTTTCGGGGCAGCTTTTGCCATGGAAAATTTCCCTCTAACGGTGTTTCGTATGGAATTGTGGGATGGACGGACCTTAACCCCACTTTCGTCCGCGATGGTCACAAAGCATCTTCCATCACCCGGCAGCAGGGGGGATCAAGTTCGTCTCGAGCTCTTTCGGAATGATGTTTTACGGATGTTTGGCGAAAAATGCAACCCACCTTTGGCCTAGAAATCGTGATTTTAGCGGGGGAAATCGCTTCTGCGAACGCAGTTCGCCCGCGCAATGCGGTTATTGTATAACTCTAAATGGTTGCGTAGACTTGCATTTTTAGCATTTATCTTCTAGTATAAGAGGTTGTGCGGTTTGCGACAGCTAAAGGAACTTTACCATCGCGGTAACCATCTAAGGAAACGTTCTCTTAACGGAGAGGGAATTATGGGGAATTTGCGATGGGCGGTGCCGCGGGCTTTGGTATTCGCGGGGCTCGCGGCCACGGGGTGTCTTGATGTTAGCATTTTGCAAGCCCAAGTCAGGGTCCAGTTGCGCGGCGCCGGCGGTGGTTGCACCGGGGGGCACCGTCACAACCGACGACGCCAGTCCGGCAAACTTCGCCGCACCCGATCGCAAGATTCTCCAGGCCCTGAAGCGGGCCAAGAGGCTGTTGCAGGATCGCCACTATGGCGAGGCGCTGGAAGACATTAGCCAGGTTCTCCACTGCGACGAAGACTCGTTCTACCAGCCCGATGCTAGGGCCCCGATTTACAAGAGCATGAAGGCCGAGGCCCAGCAGCTTCTTGGGCAAATGCCTCACGAGGGTCTGGAACTCTACGAGGTCCGCAATGGGGCCGAGGCCCGCGAGAAGCTCAATCGGTCGGTTGCGGCGGGCGATGCTGCGGGCTTGTCCGAGGTTTCCGCTCGGTATTTTCACACACAAGCCGGCTATGAGGCGACCTACCTGTTGGCCCTGCACCAGATGGACTATGGCGCGCCGCTGGCCGCCGCGCTGACTTTGAAGCGGCTCCACGAGGCGGGAGCCGCGGCCGACGGCTTCGAACCGGGGCTTTCGCTCACCCGTGCCGCCTGCTATTACCAGGCAGGTATGCCGGCCGAATGCCGCTCGGTGCTGGCCGACCTGAAGCATCGCTGGGCCAAGACCCCTTTGCAGATTGGCGGGCACGAAGTTGCCTGGTTTGACCAGGAAAGCGACGCCTCGTCCTGGTTGGCCAAGGCGACGGGATTGCAGACGATGTCCGCGGCCGTGGAAACGGATCGTTGGGCCATGTTTCGCGGCGACCCCGCGCGGAATGCCGCGACGACGGGCGGCATGCCATTGTTGAACCTCCGCTGGCGGATTGACGTGGCTGAAAAACCGCTTCAGGACGCGATTCTGGAACAGGAGAACAACTATCGCGAACACAACCTTCCCCTGTTTTCCGGCCTGCATCCCCTGGCAGTTGGCGATCGAATCTTCATGCGCACGGTGCGGGAAGTGCTAGCCATCGACTTCAAGACCGGCAAGCGGATCTGGCAGACCGAATCGGAATCTGAGGCCGAGGAGCAGCATCCCAACCGCTTCGGCACAGTGTGGATCAACGGCCGCAACATGAGCCAACCGGCCCAATATGGCCAGCGGATTTGGGACGACGCCACTTACGGCACGCTCAGCAGCGACGGACAGCGGCTGTTCGTGATTGAGGACTTGCCGCTGGCGGTCAACGGAAACTACGGCGGGATATTCATCGGCGGCCGTGGCGACGCTTCCAGCCACGGCCCCAGCAACAAGCTCGTGGCCTACGACATCTTCGGCAAGGGCGGACCCAATGAAGGCGGCAAGCATGTTTGGGAACTGGGTGGCGACGACTCGTTGGAACTAAAATCCCAAGGGCTGGGCGATGCCTTTTTCCTCGGGCCGCCGTTGCCGCTCCGCGGTCAGCTCTATGTTTTGGCCGAAATCAAGGACGAAATCCGCCTCCTGGCGATCGACGCTGCCAAAGGGCAAATTCTCTGGCACCAGCAATTGTCGACCGTCGAGACGAATATAACTCAGGATTCGACGCGCCGGCTGGCGGGTGTCTCGCCTTCGTATAGCGATGGCGCGCTGATCTGTCCAACCGGCTCGGATTGCGTGGTGGCCGTTGACATGGCCACTCACGCCCTGCTTTGGGGCTACGTTTATAGTCGGCCGGGCGAACCGGGCCAACCGGGCGGCCGACGTTTCCGCGGGGTGGTTTTCAATCCGTACAACAATTCCGGCGGTTTCACGCCGCGGTGGCTGGACGGCACGGCGGTTATTGCCAACGGGCGAGTCTTGCTCACGCCCGCCGAGGCCAACGCGCTCTATTGCCTCGACTTGGCCGACGGCAAGCCGGTTTGGCAACCGCAGCCCCGCGGCGAGCACCTTTACGTCGCCTGTGTCCACAAGGGCCTGATCGTGCTGGTGAGTCGCAACGCGGTCGACGCGATCAAGTTGGAAGACGGCCGGAGCGGATGGGGCGGCCGATCGCTTGCCCTGCCCACGGGGGCCAACGTTTGCGGCCACGGCTGTTATGTCGGCGACCAGTATTACTTGCCGTTGAGCACCGGCGAAGTGGCGGCTATCGATCTGAACGAGGGCAAAATCGTGGCCACAGCCAAGTCTCGCCGCAGCGCTGTGCCTGGTAACCTGATTTGCTATCGTGGCCGCGTGATTTCACAGGGTCTGGACGGCTTGGAGGTTTATTACGAGGCCGACACTGCCCGAGAGGAAGTCTCGCGGCTCTTGGCGGCCAATCCCAACGACGTCGAGGGGCTCACGCTCCGCGGCGAAATGCTCATGGATGCCGGCAAGCCCGCCGCGGCGGTGGCCGATTTTCGCCGGGCCTTCAGCCTGGACAAGAAAGCAGAATCGCATGGTCGCACGCGAGAACTGCTTCGCGACGCCCTTTTGACTGGATTGCGCGACGACTTTGCCACGCATCGCGCGATGGCGAGCGAGTTGGAGCCCTTGCTGGACGACGCCGCCCAGAAGACCGCATATTACCGCTATATGGCCGCCGGCCTGCATCAAGCCCATCAGTGGCGGCAGGCGATCGACTTCTACCTGAAGCTTCTCGATATCGAGGGCACGAAATCGGCCCTGGAAAAGGTCGAGCGCTCCTACCTCGTTCGCCGCGACTGTTGGGTGCGGGCGCGGCTTGGCATGCTCCGCCAGGAAGGCGGCCAGCAAGCGGCCACTGCCCTGGATGACATCGTGCAGCGGCGCTTGGAAGAGGCCAAAATGGATACGGGCTGCGACAGTTTGCAGCAGTTCCTGGCCTGCTTTGGCAATCAGCCCCAGTCGGCCGAGGCGCGGAAGGAGCTACTGCATCGCTTCATCGAGGCGGGGCGAATCCTCGAAGCGGAGCTTCTCATGGCATCCACCGTCGATCTCAGCGATCGCAAGGCGCATGCGGCGCTGCTGGCTGATATGGCCGAGTTGAATTATCGCCTCAGCCACTCCGCCGAGGGTGAGGCCCGCACCCGCCGCCGCAGCGATGCCGCCGCTTGTTGCCGGCTGCTTTTGGAACGCTTTGCCGACGTGCTCATTGCGGGCAAGACGCCCGCGCAATGGATCGCCGCATCGCCTTGGGACGACCTCCGCCGAGAACTCAACCTATCGCCGCCCGCTTGGCCGGCTGGTGAAGTGGAGGTCAACAAGCCCGACACCAATGAAAGTATTGTCAATCGCGGTCTGCATTTCGACGTTCGCTTCGGCGGGCCCAGCGAGCCGTTTTTCAGGGATTACACCGTCAGTTTCAATCTCCAGCAAGAAGTTGTGCTCCGTGACGGTTTAGGAAACCTGCAACGGCCGATGCGGTTGGCGGATAACCAGCGGGTGATTGGCGGCGGTTACAATCCCTATTCCACGCTTGCTCGCAGTTGCGGCCACTTGCTGGTGATTTGCGTGGGGACGAAGATCTGCGCCCTCGATCCCTGGGGCGTGTCGGGGAAATCCCACGCGTTGCTGTGGACGCAGGACCTGACGGACACTTCAACCGACAGCGTCGGCAACGCAGTGTTAATCAACAACGGCATCGATCCCGATTTCCGCACCAATCCCTTCGGTCCAGTCACCGCCCGTTATGTTTCCTTCGTACGGAGGCGGAACCTTGTGGTCGTCGATCCCGCCAACGGTGAACCGTTATGGGAGCGCAAGGATCTGCCGCGCGGCAGTGAAGTCTTTGGCGACGAGCAATATCTGCTCGTCCTGGCGCCCGGTAGTGACGAAGCCACGGTCTATCGGGCCAGCGACGGCCAACTGCTGGGCACGCGGAAGATTCCGCGGAAGTCTGACGCTGGACCCCGCTACGGTGGCGTAGTTCGCGGCGAGACTTCCACTCTAGCCGATTCGGGCATGGACTTCGTCGGCCGCTATTTGCTCACTTGGGGGCAGGACGAGGACGACAACGATCATGCCCTGGCCCTTTTCGATCCCTGGCAGCAGAAGGCCGTTTGGCCGACGCGGAAGTTCAGCTCGGCGGCCCATGTGGCCGTCGTCGGTGACGAGGCGGTGGGCGTGTTGGAACCGGACGGGCATTTCGTGTTGATCGCGCTGGATGATGGCCGCACGATGGCCGACGTGCAGTTGCCGGTCCGGGCGGGCATTTCCGTCAAGGAGCTGCTGGTCAAGCGGATGGGCGACCAATATATCGTCGTGGCTCACGACAACACGATCGTGGGCAACGGCGCGGAAGACCAAATGCAAGGGACGCAGGGAATGCTCTGCTATCCCCTCCGCCGGGCCCGCATCTATGCCCTGGACCTGAAGGGCAAGCTTGCCTGGCCGGCGCCGGTGGACGTCGATCACCACCAGCTTCTCGTCAGCCAGCCCGATCGGTTGCCTGTGCTGTTGTTCGTGGCATTTCAGTGGAGTAACCAGGCGGGACAATTCGGGCAGATGACCTTGCGAAGATCGCTGCTGGCCGTCGATCGCCGCGACGGCCGCATCGTCTACGACGACAAGGACCACAAGGCCGTGATGCGCGGGATGGGTGTAGAAATCCATGCCGATCCGGCGGAGAAGACCGTGCGGGTCGTGGCCAACAACGAGACTGTGACTTTGCTCTTCACCAACAAGCCGGTGAAGAGTGTCGTGCGGACTAGCACGGGCGTGAAGAAATCGAGTGGAAAGTTGGGAGAGGCCCTGTTGGACGCCGTCAAGGGCGCGGTCGAAAAGCAATAAGACAGAAAAGCAATAAGACAGAAAAGCAATAAGACAGAAAAGCAATAAGACAGAGAAGCAATAAGACAGAGAAGCAATAAGACAGAGAAGCAATAAGAATTGGGAGATCTCGCGAATAGACATTAATGTGGGCGTCGGGAAATCGTCTGGTCGGAGTTTTCCCCGTTCAGTCCCAGTGGATAAAGAGAATGGCATTATGGAGAATATGAGAAACCTCGTGGTTATCGCCGCCTTGGCCGCTCTTGCGGTTGCACTGCCACCGCGGGCTCGCGGCGACCAGAAATTCAGCCAGCGAGATATCGACCGCACTGTCTCGCGGGGACTGGATTGGCTGGCATCGCGACAAACGCGGTTGGGGCATTGGACGGCCTCCAACGGGATGTATCCTACCGCCATCACAGCACTTTCCGCCACGGCGCTGCTTTGCGAGGGTTCGACGACCATGCAAGGCAAGTACTCAAACAATATTCAGCGGGCCGTGAACTACCTGGCCCACAATGCCAACAAGAACGGCCTGATCGGCTCGCGCGAGGACGACCGCTACACGTACGGCCACGGCTTTTCTATGCTTTTCCTTTCCCAGGTATTGGGAGAAGAGGAAGACGCCGATCGACGTGAGGAGTTAATCCGCGTTCTCACCGCGGCGGTGAAGTTCACCGGCGAGGCTCAGACGGCGGCCGGCGGCTGGGGTTACGTTACGCGCCAAAGACGGCGGCGACTTCGACGAGGGCTCGACCACGATTACCCAGGTTCAAGGGTTGCGCGGGTGCCGTAACGCCGGCATTCCCGTGCCCAAGGAGATTATCGACAAGGCCGTGAAGTACATCCGCAAGTGCACCGGCACCGATGGCGGCGTTTGCTACAACTCGCACGGCGGAGGCGGCCGGCCTCCGATCACCGCGGCCGCTATTGCCTGCCTGTTCAATGCGGGCGAATACGACGCTAAGGAGGGCGACAAGGACAAGGTCGAGGCCGTACGGCGGATGATGAAATACTGCGAGCAGAACCTGAATTCCTCGGCCAACGCCAACCTGATGTTCGGCCATTGGCACTATGCCCACTATTACTATTCCCAGGTGCTCTACCGCGCGGGCGGAGAGAAATGGGCTGCCTACCGCAAGGAGATATTTCCCCGCCTGATCCACGAAGCCAACGCCGACGGCTACTGGGAGCAGGGCTTTATGGGGGCAGCTTACACCACCGCTATGAATCTCACGATCCTGCAACTGGATCGCGGCACGTTGCCTATTTACCAACGTTGAAAAAGGAACACTTGGCCTTTGTTCCGGCCTTCTTCACAAACCAACCACGGGAACCAGACGAAGCATGACTTTAGAGATCACCCCCCAGGATTCCTCCGCCATCGAGAAACTCGACACGGCCCGCCGCAAGATCATGGACCAGTTGGCCCAGGTGATCGTCGGCCAGACGGCGGTCGTAGAGGAGTTGCTCATCTGTTTGTTCAGCCGCGGCCATTGCCTCTTGGAAGGTGTGCCGGGGCTGGCCAAGACGTTGATGATCAGCACTCTAAGCCGCACGCTCAACTTGAGCTTCAGCCGCATCCAGTTCACGCCCGACCTCACGCCGGCCGACATCACGGGCACGGACGTGATCGTGGAGAACCGTGCCACGGGCAACCGCGAGTTCCGTTTCCTTGAGGGGCCGCTGTTCAGCAATGTGATCCTGGCCGACGAAGTCAACCGCACGCCGCCCAAGACGCAGGCCGCTCTGCTGGAAGCCATGCAGGAGCGGCAAGTGACGGTGGGACGGGTGCGGCACGCCCTTTCCGACCCGTTCTTCATCCTTGCCACGCAGAACCCCATCGAGCAAGAGGGCACCTACCCGCTGCCTGAGGCCCAGCAGGACCGCTTCATGTTCAAGGTCTTCGTCCGCTATCCGAATTTCCAGGAGGAGTTCGAGGTGGCGCGGCGGACGACGACCACTATGTGCGACAAGATCGAGCCCGTCCTTACGGCGAAGGAGATCCTCGACCTGCAGCGGATCGTCCGTGAGGTGCCCGTTTCCGACCACGTAATCCGCTACTCGCTGGCCTTGGTGCGGCAGACTCGCGTCCGCGAGGCGGGCGTCCCCGACTTTGTCGGCGATCAGGTAATCTGGGGGGCGGGGCCGCGGGCCGTGCAATACCTGATCCTGGGCGCCAAGGCCCGCGCATTGCTGCAGGGCCGAACGCACGTGACCTGCGAGGACATCGAGACCCTTGCCAAGCCCGTGTTGCGGCACCGCCTGGTGCTGAGCTTTACGGCGGAGAGCGAGGGCGTCACCACCGACCAGGTCATCGATCGTATCGTGGCCGCAACCCCCAAGCGAGAGGACGAACTGACCCGCGATGCGCGATTCCAGAAGATTTTTGCATCCTGACGCCATCAAGCGGATCACGCGGCTGGAGTTGCGGGCCCGGCACATCGTCGAGGGCTTCCTCTCCGGCATGCATCGCAGTCCGTACTTCGGCCAGTCGATTGAGTTCCGCCAGCACCGTGAATATACCTTCGGCGACGACCCGCGGCACATTGACTGGAAGCTGTGGGCCAAGCAGGACCGCTACTTCGTCAAGCAATTTGAGGAGGACACCAATCTCCGGGCGACCCTGCTTGTCGACGTCTCCGGCAGCATGCGTTACGGTCGTGGGGCGATGAACAAGTTCGAGTACGGGGCCACGGTCGCCTGCAGCCTGGCCTACCTGCTCCTGCGTCAGCAGGACTCGGCGGGCTGCGTCTCCTTCGACGAGAAGGTGCGGATGGTCGTGCCCCTGCGGGCGAAGCGAAACCACCTGGAATCGATCATCCAGGCCCTGGACGTGAGCGAACCCCGCGACAAGACCGATCTCTATCCAATCCTCCGGGAAGTGGCCGAGACCTATCCACGGCGGGGAATGATGATTCTTGTCTCGGACCTCTTTTCGCCGCGCGACGGGTTGTTTCGCGGGCTGAAACTGCTCCGCAGCCGCGGGCACGATGTGATGGTCTTCCACGTGCTGGACGGCGACGAGTTGGATTTTCCCTTCACAGGGCCGACGCGGTTCGAGGGTCTGGAGATTCCCAGCGTGGTGCGTTGCAATCCACGGGCCCTCCGCGAAGGCTATCTCGAGGCCATGGGGGCTTACCTGGAGGAAGTCCGCCGCGGCTGTACGCGGAACAACGTCGATTACACCTTGCTGCGAACCAGCCAACCACTGGATGCGGCCCTGGCGGCGTTCTTGAGCAACCGGTTGGGAACGCAGCAAAAGAACCGCGGATAAATCACCATGCTTCCTCTGGTCCATCCATTTTATTGGGGAATGTGGTTCCTCGCCGCTCCGGTGCTGATCCATTTGATCAACATGCTCCGCCATCAGCGCGTCGAGTGGGCGGCGATGGAGTTCCTCCTTCTCAGCCAAAAGAAGCACCGGACCTGGGTCATCCTCAAGCAGTTGCTCCTTTTATTGCTCCGCCTGGCGGCGATTGCGCTGGTCGTGCTGGCCCTGGCCCAGCCGCTGTTGCCGGACCGTTGGGGGAGTTTCCTCGCCGGACAGAAGACACACCACATCGTGCTCTTGGACGACAGTTTCTCGATGTCCGAGAACCTTGGCTCGCAGACCGCCTTTGAACAGGCCAAGGGAGTAATTCAGCGGCTGGGCGATTCGCTGACCCGCCCCCGCGAGCCGCAGCTTTTCTCGCTCGTGCGGCTTTCGCGATGCGGCGGCCGCTACGGCGGAACCCGGCCGGACTTCCAGAAGGAAATTGTCGATGCCGATTTCGCCAAGCGGCTCACCAGTACGCTGGATTCGATCCAGGTCTCGCAAACCGCTGCCGAGCCACCCGCGGCCTTGGATTTCGTCCAGCAGCAATTGCTGGGCGATGGCTCGGGCGAGCGGAGGATCGTCTACCTGCTCACCGATTTCCGCACTCGCCAGTGGGACAAGCCTGATGAGTTGAAGAAGAAGCTCCTCGATCTGAGTGACAACACCGAAATCCGCCTGATCGACTGCGTGGAGGACACTGCTCGGCCGAATCTGGCTATCGCTACCTTGGAGCCTGAGGAAGGGATCCGTGCCGCGGGCGTGCAGTGGCCGATGCAGGTCACCGTGCGGAACTACGGCATGTCGCCAGTCCGCAAGATACCCGTCTATTGGTCGACCGACAACCGGCCCGGCGGCAGCGTGACGATCGACGTCATTCCGCCGCGGGGCTCGGCGCAGAAGGACTTTTTTGTCAAGTTTGACGTGGCTGGCGAGCATCGCATCGCAGCGAATCTTGGCGCCGATGCGGTGGACATCGACAACCAGCGCTACGCGGTCGTCGATCTGCCCGTGGCCACGCCCGTGCTCCTGGTCGATAGTCAGCCTGCCGCGCGGGACGCGCTGCGCCTGGCTGACGCTCTGACAGCTCGCAAGGGCATCCAGCCGGAGATCGTCTCGCCCGACTATCTCTCGCGGCCGAAGCGGCCGCTAAGCGAGTTCGCCCTGATCTGCGTAACCAATTTCGGCAAGATCGAGCGGTCGGGAGTTGCGGCCCTGGAGGAATACGTGAAGAAGGGCGGGGGAGTGTTCTTCGCCACCGGGCCTTTCACCCGCGGCGAGTACGTGACGCATGATCTTTACCGAAACGGCGACGGGTTGTTTCCGTTGCCCTTGGATAAGCCGCAGCCGCTGGTCGCGGATCCGCTGGACAACACGCCCGACGTGCAGTCGGAGGACCACTTCGTTTTTCGCAATATGGAGCATCGGGTGGAGAACCTGTCGAAGATCAACGTGAAGCAGTATTTTGCCGCCACGGAGGACTGGACCGCCCGGCCCAACCCGGCGGTGAAAGTCATCATGCGGCTACGCAACCGCGCCCCGCTGTTGGTGGAGAAGGATTTCCAACGCGGTCGGGTGCTGGCCTTCCTTTCCACCACAACCGGCAACTGGAACAATTGGTCGCAAGTGGATTCGGGCGCGTTTGTGGGCTTCGTGCTCAATATGGTCCCCTATCTGTCGCATCGTTTCCGCGCGGACGAAGGGCTGCGGGTGGGCGACGCGAAGACCGTGGCCTTCAGCTCGCCGCCTTTTGGGACGGCGGTCCGCTTCACCGGTCCCGGAGGCAGTTCCTCGGCGGAGTTGGTCAATGGTTCACCGACCGATAAGCAACACCCTGAGCAACAGGCGGTGACCTATGGGAAGACGGAAACGGCCGGTTTCTACCAGGCCCGGCTCACGCAGCCCTCGAACAAGACCGAGGTTCGCAACTTTGCCGTCAACGTCGATGCGGCCGAGGGCGACCTGCTGGCCCTGGCCGGACCCGACTTGGCCCCGCGGTTGGCGCCGCTGAAATACGACTTCGCCTACGCCTCGCGCTACGACGCCAAGCTCGACGAAACCGAGGGCCGCAACCTGGGCGACACCATGCTCTTGACGCTCGTGGTCGTGCTGGCCTTGGAACAAATGTTGGCCTGGTCGTGCGGCTATCATGTTGCCGCCCCGAAGGGAGGCCCCGCGTGATGCACTCCCCATTATGGCTGCTGGCTGAAGCAACGGCGACCAAGTCCACCTTCGAATTCGGGCGGATCCAGTCGATCTCCGATTGGTGGCTCTACGCCGGCATCTTGCTGGTGATCCTGGCCCCCTTGCATTGGATCTACCGCCGCGATTCGGCCGAGTTGCCGTGGTATCTTCGCTTCGGGCTGCCGCTGTTGCGAACGGCAGTGCTGCTCGGCCTGCTTGTCGTTTACCTCCAACCCCGTTACAGAAGCGAGCGCGAAGAGCACCTCGACAGCCGGGTGCTGATGCTTGTCGATACGAGCTTGAGCATGGGGCTCGACACGAACGGTGTTCATGCGGGCAAGACGCGGCTGCAACAAGTGGCCGACGGGCTGGAAAACAGCCAGTTCTTGGCGCGGCTGCGGAAGAAACACCAGGTCACGGTCGTGCCCTTCAACAACGTCCTGGACAAGGACCACCGCGTGGTCTTGCCCATGCAGGCCCCTGCCGCGGAAACGGCCGACGATGGCGAGGACGCGATAGCGAACCGGGAGAAGGACGCGAAAAACGGCAAGAACAGCAAAGAATCGTCGGAAGTCTCGCCGGCGCCCGGCAAGCCTGCGGCCAATAATACCGCGGCAGCATTGAAATGGAGCAAGCAGTTGCTGCCCGGCGGCACCGAGACCCGCCTGGGCGAGGCTTTGGAACAACTTGTGCGCGAGGAGCGGAACACGCCAGTATCCGGCATTGTGGTTTTCAGCGATGGCGGCCTGAATGCCGGCGCCTCGCCGGATATGGCCGAAGAACTGGCCCGAGAATCACACATTCCTATTTATACCGTCGGACTCGGATCGGAGAAGAAGCCCGTCGACGTCCGCGTGGCCGAACTCAACGTGCCCTCGCGGGTTTTTCCCGGCGACCGCGTCGCCGTGGAGGGCTCGATCCAGGGCTTTGGGCTCAAAGGGCGCACCGTGCGGGTGGAACTCCTAGTCCGCGACGGCGCGGCGGTCAAGGACGCTTCGCGCCGCGGGCAGGGACGGCCCGTCGATTTAGCCGACAAAACCCTGCTGGGCGACGGGGAGGCCGTGCCCGTCAAGTTCGAACTGCCGCCGATGGAACTGGGCAACCACGTGCTCGTCCTCAAAGTGAAGGCACCGCCGGGCAGTTCCAACGCCTCCGATCAATACCTGGAGAGTCCGGTGGACGTCTCCGAACACCAGACGCACGTGCTGCTGGTGGCCGGCGGACCCATGCGCGATTATCAGTACGTCCGCACACTGCTCTTCCGCGACAAGTCGGTGAAAGTCGATGTGCTGTTGCAATCGGGGCAACCGGGCATGTCGCAGGAGGCGACGGCCATCCTCAACGATTTTCCGTCCACGCGGCAAGAGATGGCCGACTACGATTGCCTCGTGGCCTTCGATCCCGACTGGAAGGCGCTCAAGCCCGAACAGGTCAAGACGTTGTACGACTGGGTCGATCAAGACCATGGCGGCATGATCGTCGTGGCCGGCGCGGTCAACGCGGGCCGCACTTCAGAAAGCTGGGTCCAGGAGCCGGATCTGGCAATGATCCGCAAGCTTTACCCGGTGGAATTCAATCAGGGTGTGAGCGTGTCGAGCAACGTGACCTTTAGTTCGGAGGAACCGTGGCCGTTGGAGTTCACCCGCGAAGGGTTGCAAGCCGCCTACCTCTGGCTGGGCGACACGGCGATAGCTTCGCAGGCCGCCTGGCGCAGTTCACCGGCGTCTACAGCTTTTGCCCCGTCCGCGATAAGAAAGCGGGGGCGACCGTGCTGGCCCGTTTCAGCGATCCCCGCACGGCGCAGGGCGGCCAGCAACCAATCTACATGGCAGTGCAGCGCTACAGTGCATCGCCCATCCTGTACCTGGGCAGCGGCGAAACGTGGCGTCTGCGGCGAATCGATCCCACCCTGTTCGACCAATTTTGGACCAAGACCATTCGCTTCGCGGCCCAGGAGCACCTCCGCCGCCAGTCGGCGCGGGGCACGCTCTCGATCGACCGCGACCGTTACAACGTCGGCGCTACGGTGGAGGTCCGGGCGCAACTGCAAAACTCGCACATGGAACCGTTGGCTGCCCCCAACGTGACGCTCTTCGTCACCCGCGACGGCATCGATCAGCAAACCGTGACAATGACCCCTGACCCCAACCGGGCAGGGCGGTTCCTCGTTGAATTGCCTATTCTTCAGGCGGGCGATTACAGCCTGGAGGTGAAGGTTCCGGAATCGGCCGACGAGCGGCTGCACCAGAGCTTCCGCGCCTTGGTGCCACGGCTGGAGGAGGAGAATCCGCAGCGCAACGCGGCCCTCCTGCGGGAGATCGCCCTGAAATCCGAAGGCGGATATTACGAAGATCTGTCAGTGGCCTTGAGCGACACGGCTTCGCCTTCGCTCGTCGATCGGCTCAAAGACGTCAGCCGTACGGAGTTGATTCCGCTGGCGCCGAAGCCCGAGGAGGACGAAAAATGGCTAAAATGGATGTTGATCGCGCTGTGCAGCGTCTTGAGCCTGGAATGGCTCGTGCGGCGATTGGCGAAATTGGCGTGAATGGATCAGAATAGGGAATGTTACCCCGGCTAGGGAGATGATCAATACCGACCCGAAGCGCAAGCGAGGCGTCCTCAGGCGCACTCCGGGTTAGTGAACTCGAAAGCATGTCAACCGAAATCCACGAACACTCGCCGTCTTTGCCTCCTGCCATCCGCGGGCGGCTTGACGCCCTCCGCGCGGCCATTCGCCGCTACGTTTGGCTGGAAGGCATGGCGGCGGCAGCCGTTTGGCTGGGCGCGGCCTTTTGGGGCAGTATGGCCATCGACTGGCTCTTCGAGTCGCCAAAGCCCATCCGCGCCGGCCTGCTGGCTGTTGCTGGTGTTGGATTGGCCGTTGTGCTCTTTCTTTTCGTCCTTCGCAGGGCCTTCGTCCGCCTTAGCGACGCCAACATGGCCACGGTCCTGGAGCGGCAGTTTCCCCAATTCAATGACAGCCTGCTGACGTCGGTTTCGCTGGGCAGTCTGCCCGGCAGCCCGGACACCGTGAATCCGGCTATGCTCGTCTGTACTACCTACCTGGCCCAAAAGCGGCTGGAAAAGGTGTCGATCCGCCAGGTCTTTAACCCTATGCCCGTGGTGCGGAAAGTGGTGATCGCCCTGGGATTGGCCGCCACCATCGTAGCACTGGCGGTCCTGGACCCCGCCGATCTCGATCTCTGGACGCAGCGGAATATACTCTTGGGCAACGCTACGTGGCCGCGGAAGATCCGCCTGGAGGCGGTCGGATTCAACGACGGCGTGGCCAAGGTGGCGGCCGGCGCGAATTTCGATCTTCGCGTGCGGGCTTTCCGCGGCGACACCGAAATTCCCGTCATTCCCAGCAAGGTCGAAATCCGTTTTCGCCGTGACGACGGTGGCCGCGAGCGGAAGACCATGAAGAATATCGGCCGTCCGTCTGCATCCGCCGACGTGAACGAAGTGCTGCAGGAGTATAGCTATGCCTTTACCGGCGTGCTCTCCTCGGTCCACATCGACGTGGTCGGCGGCGATGGCCGCATCTACGACCTGTTGTTGAAGGTCGTGCCCAACCCGACGTTGAACCTTGCGTTGGAGTGCGAGTATCCGGCCTACATCGAACGGAAGCCGTTGACGATCGATTCGGTCAGTCCGGCGGTACCCGTGCGGGTGCCGGTTGGATCCCGCGTCACGATCCACGGCAGGGCTGAGAAGCCACTGGAAATGGCGCGGATTGACGGTCCAGCGGTGGAGGGCAAGCCGGCCTGGTTCCAGCAATATGCCGCAGCCGATTTAGGCGCGGATCGGAAGGATTTCACCTACACCTTCTATCCCTTCCCCGCGCCTAAGGCAGGAAGCAAGGCGCAGGCCGCCGGGAGCAAAGAGCAGGGCGAGACGGCCCTGCAGTTCAGCGTCCGCGATACTGATGGTCTAAAGCTCCGTGAGCCGCTTTTCCTCTCCTTGGTGGCCATTCCCGATGAACCGCCCGAGGTCAAGGTCCGCATGGTTGGAACCCGGGAGCCCTGCGTCACGCCCAAGGGTCGCGTGCCTGTTACGGGCACGATCACCGACGATCACGGCTTGGCCAAGGCATGGTTCGACTATACCGTCGAGGAGCGGGCGCCCGCGGCCCTGCCCAAAGCGCGGGACGGCGCTGCCCAGGAAACGGGCGGCACTGCACAGAAAAATGGCGGTCTCCCTCTCGGTCCCCGCCAGCGCAATGGCCAAGTGCTCTTGGCGGATTTGCCTAAGCACCTGCCCGAGTATACCGTTAAGGAGGCTGACGTAAAGGCCGCGGATATGAGCCTCTCCATGGGACAACGCTTGACGCTCATGGTGCGGGCACAGGACCTTTGTGCCTTTGGCAACGGCCCAAATGTTGGCAGTGGCGAAGCCTGGCAGTTGGACGTGGTCTCCGAAGATGAGTTGGTGACGCGGTTGGAGGCACGAGAATTGCTAATAAAGCAGCGGTTTGAAGAAATCGTCGAGGAGATGATCGAGACGCGCAACCTTTTGTTGAAGATGGATTTCAGCCCCCCCGAGAAGGCGGGTGTAGCTGAAAAGGCGGTTGGGACGCCTAAGGCCAAGCTGCCTGGCGCCGAACCGGGCGAGCACGAGGCGGCGACTCCCAAGTTGAATCTTGCCCAATTGAACCAGCGGCGGCTGGAAAGAACCTTGCAGGCCCTGCAGAACTGCCGCAAGAACGCGCTGGAAACGGCGGACGTGGCCGCCGCGATCGAGGAAATTCGATTACAATTAGATAATAATCAGGCCAACAACGAGAGCCGCAAGCAACGCATTGAAGTCCAGGTCCTGCAACCGCTGCACATTATTGTCGACAGCCTGTTCCCCGTGCTGGACCAGCGCATCGATCAACTTCGCGAAAAGGTCGCCGATTTGTCGGCCGGGCCGGAGCGACGCGAGCTTGCCCGCGTGCAGGCAGACCGCATCCTCACGATGATGCGCGACGTCCTCGACCACATGATGAAGACGGAAGATTTCAACATCAATGTCGTCCAGCGTTTGAAGAAGATCATCCAGAGGCAGAAAGAACTGACTCTGCAAACCCAGAAAAGTGAAGAAGACAGCCTTGGTGAAAAGGAGTGATTCCCATGGTCACAAAGTGTTTGGCACGGAGTTGCGAAATACGCAATTGCGGGTCGCGGGTTGTGTCCCTGATACCTTGCCTGGCGTTGTCGTTCGTCCTGGCGGCAGCCGGGGCTAATGCCGACACTACCAAGGATGCCCATGCTGAAGCGGGTAAGGCAGGGACCTCCCCGGGCACGGCGGGGCCGGCGACCGCCGCTCCGATATCGCCCGCGGAGAGCCTTTCCTCCAACCAGCAGCAATTGGCCGCCGAATACAAGGACTTCCAGAGCATCCTTATGAAGATGCGCGACCAGGTCCGCCAGATCGATCCCAACCGGGCGGCGCTGATCGAGAAGGCTCTCAAGGAAAGCGGTGAGCGCCAGGTCGACTCCAGCCTTCAGGACATCGTGGATCTGCTCCACCGCGAGAAGTTTGGCGACGCCGTTCGCCAGCAAGGCAAGGTCGGCGAGGACATGGACGCGATCCTCAAACTGCTGATGAGCGAAGATCGCTCTCGTCAGATCCTCGACCAGAAGGCGCTCCTCCGCAAGTACCTCAATCAGATCAACGGCATCATCCGCGACCAGAAAGATGTCCAAGGCCGCACCGCCGGCGGCGATGATCCCAAGTCGTTGTCTGGCGAGCAGGGCGGGCTGGCCCAGCGGACCAGCGACCTCTCTAAGGACATCCGCGAGACTCAAGAGGGTGCCAGCAAGAACGGTGATAAGGGCGATAAGGGCGCCGACAAGGGGGATGCCAAAGGCGACTCCAACAGCAAACCGGGCGAAAAGAACGGCGAGAAGGGTGACGGCAAAGGCGGAAAGCCCGGCGAGAAGGGCGACAGCAAGAGCGCAGGCAAGGACGGTAAGCCTGGCGATGGCAAGGCCAAGGCCGACGATGGCAAGTCTAAGCCGGGCGACAACAAATCGAAGCCCGGTGATGAGAAGGCCAAGCCTGGCGATGGCAAGAGCAAGCCGGGCGATGGCAAGAGCAAGCCGGGCGACGGCAAGAGCAAGCCGGGCGACGGCAAGAGCAAGCCGGGCGACGGCAAGAGCAAGCCGGGCGACGGAAAATCGCAGGGCCAAGGTCAAGGCGAGGGAAAGAGTCAATCCCAGGGAAAGGGCCAACAAGGCCAGTCGC
The DNA here is from genome assembly GCA_963709175.1 of uncultured Planctomycetia bacterium. Taxonomy (GTDB): domain Bacteria; phylum Planctomycetota; class Planctomycetia; order Pirellulales; family Thermoguttaceae; genus JANXQG01. The sequence continues at coordinate 173,820 of CAVPVK010000011.1, read as the reverse complement.
AGGGCCAAGGCCAGGAACAGCAGGGCGAGCCGAGTGATTCGCCACCCCAGGCCCAGGATCCCAGCAACCCGCCGCAGGAGCAAAACCCAGTGCGCAAGCGGCTCGAAGCGGCCCGCGAGCACATGGAGCAGGCGCAAAAGCGGCTGGATAAGGCCAAGAAGGACGGGGCCCTTGACGAGCAAAGCAAGGCCCTCCGCGAGTTGGACACGGCCAAGGCCGAATTGGAGGCGATACTCCGTCAACTTCGTGAAGAGGAAATGAAGCAACTACTGGCCATGTTGGAAGCCCGCTTCCAGAAGGTCCTGCAAATCCAGCGGGAGATCTATGCCGGCACCGTCCACCTCGACAAGACTCCTTTGGCCGACCGTGCACACTCCTTCGAGATCGATACCGGTCGGCTGAGCAATCGCGAGGCGGAAATCGTGGCCGAGGTCGCCAAGGCCCTCTCGTTGCTCCGCGAGGAGGGCAGTTCTGTGGCCCTGCCCGAAGCCGTGCAACAGGTCCACGAGGATATGCAGCAGCTTGTGCAGCGGCTGGCGGAGGGCAAGACCGAAGTGCTCACGCAGGCCATCGAGACTGACGTCATCAAGGCCCTCGAAGAGATCGTTGACGCCTTGAAGAAGGCCCAGAAGGACGCCGAGAACAAGAAGAAGCCGCCCGGACCTTCGCCCAACGGCCAGCCGCAGGACCCGCCGTTGATCGAGCAGCTTGCCGAACTGAAGATGATCCGTGCCCTACAGATGCGGGTCAACCGTCGCACGGAACGTTATTCGCTGCTCATTCCCGCCGACGATCCACAAGCCAAGGAGCAGGCCAGGAAGCAGGACGTGCTGGACGCTTTGCAGCGGCTTAGCCAACAAGAGGCTCGGGTCCAGAAGGTCACGCGGGATTTGGAGTTGGGGAAGAATCAGTGAGAGATTTGAGATCGAAGATGTGAGAATTAACTGTAAACTTCGCCTGGAAAGTGCGAAGACGGTCCAGAAGGGAAGGAGAAACCTATGAGGCGTATGTTCAGCGATCGATCGAGCGGTTCCGTCCCCAAGGGACGATGGGCAATGGGTGTTTTTGCCGTCTGCCTTGGCGTCGGTGCCGCTTGTTGCTCATCGGCGCCGGCAGCATCCTCGTTGCCTGCATCGGACGCCTTGATTCACAAGTGCCTTCCTGGCATCCGCCCCAGGTGGCCGATGTCAAGATCCAGGCGATCGCGTGGATGGAAAAGAATGTCGCTGATATCGCTCTCCGCGGCAGGGCCCTGGGCGTTGTCAACACTATCGGCGATCGGGCCAACGGCTCCGAATTGCTGGACCATCTGAGCGAGGCCTTCGCAACTGTCGATCCCAACGTCGCCAAGCTCGTGGAGATCTGCTCGCATCCCCGAACCCGTCAGGTCCTGCCGGTCTTCGCCTGGCTGACCGATGCTAAAACTTCGCCCCTGTTGGCCGCCAACATGCGGCTCTATTATGGTCGCTGGCTCGTTCAGGGGCAGTGGTTCGACGAGGCCCTCGAGCAGCTTGGCGGCCTGAAACCGGCGGACGTAGTAGCCCCTGCAGAACTGTTGTTCTACCAATCGGTGGCCTATTATCGCATGCTCAATAAAGAGCAGGGGCTGAAGGTGATCAATGAGTTGCTCGACGGCGCCGAGACCAGCCCTCGCCGCTATATCGCCCTGGCCTACCTGATGCAGGCCGATCTCAGTTCCCTGGAGGAAGAGACGCTCGATCATATCGCCCGGCGGATGGGCGACGTGCAGCGGCGGTTGGACCTGGGCCGCGCCGGTCCCAAGGTCCGCAAGGTGGAGGACGGCGTCATCGAGTCGCTGGACAAGATGATCAAGAAGATGGAGGACGAGCAGAACAAGCAGAATCAGGGCGGGGCCAATGCGTTGAAGTCCAGCCGCCCGGCGCAGGACAGCACGCCGGCGGGCGGCAAGGCCCCCGGCGACGTGGCCAAGAAGGACATTGGCCACAAGAGCGGTTGGGGCGACATGCCGCCAAAACAGCGCGAGGAGGCGCTGCAGCAGATGGGCCGTGATTTCCCTCCCCACTATCGCGATGCGATCGAGGAGTATTTCCGCAAACTGGCCGCAGAAGAGAACGCCGATGACGATGAAAAATAAACCTGGTGAGTGAGTACGTCAGGCCGACCCTACACCCGTGGTCGGCCTGGTGTCCTTGAGGAAGTCAACCATGCACGCGATCCTGCAAATGATGGTCCTGTCGGCCGTAGCGGCTGCTCCCGATTTGGCTGTGCCCAAATTCGACGTGCAGCTTGTCGATGGCACGCGGGTCTCCGGCAGCCTCGCGGAGTGGGACGCCGCCCAACTGGTCGTGGAGACCGCGGCTGGTCGCCAGACGCTGGACGCGGCCAAGGTGGTCTCGCTGTCGGCACAGGCTCCGCCGTCAAGCCCCGCCAAGGCCGCCGTGTGGGTCGATCTGGTCGATGGTTCGCAACTCCTGGCCGCGGAATACACGGCCGGCGAGGGCCGGGCCAAGATCGTCTTCCCCAACCGCGTCCTGGAACTGCCGATCGGCGAAGTGGAAGCGGTTCGCCTCCAGCCGGTTTCCGATGCCACGGCTTTGGAGTGGTCGCGGATTCGCGGTCGAAAGCTGCATAGCGACGTGCTCGTCAAAGGCAAGACCAACACGGTCGCCTACGAAGGCGCGATCGAACAAGTGACGGAGCAAAAAGTTCGCTTCCTGCTGCACAACGAATCCCGCTCGGTCAGGCGGGCCGATGTCTTTGGCCTGATCTATTTCCACGCCGCGGCCGCCTCCACCGCGGAGAGCCCGATGACGATTGTCGATGCGGCCGGCTCGCGCTGGGCTGCCAACTCGCTGAAGCTCGGCGCTGACGCCGTCGAGTTCGCCGCGCCGGGAGGCCGTACGGACCGTGTCGGGCTGGGCGATATTGCCAAGATCGATCTGTCCTGCGGCAAGATAGTCTACCTGAGTGATTTGAAGCCCGATGTGGAGCGGATCGAGCCGTTCGGCTTCACGGTTACGGGGAAAGAGTTCGCCAGCCGCCTGGCGTTCTTTCAGCCCCGCCGGGACCAGAATTTCGAGTCAAAATCGTTGCGGATCCACGGGCAGGCCTTCCACAAGGGCTTGGCTCTGCATAGCCGCAGTGAGTTGGCTTGGACCTTGCCGGGCAAATTCAGCCGCCTCGAAGGTGTGGCCGGCATCGACGACGACGTCCGCCCGCTGGGCCACGTCCGCCTGCAAGTGCTGGGCGATGGCAAGACTTTGCTGGACATAAGTTTTTCTGGCGACGAGAAAGATCCCAAAGACGATCCGCATCCGATGGGCATTGACGTCAGCGGTGTGCGGCGGTTGGCGGTTATCGTGGAGTCTTTGGGGAATTTCGGGGCGGGCGATCATCTCGACTTGGGAAACCTGAGGCTGATCAAATGAAGAGCTACGGAATTACTTTTTTGCCGTTTTGCCTCGTCTTCTTTGTGGCTGCCGCCGCGCGAGCCATCGACCCGCCCGCCGAGGTCCTGGCGGCCGAGTCGCAGCGGATCGACATCATGGCCAAGGCCGGCAAGAACGTTCTGGCGATCTTCGATCCGGCGGGGCAGGGGGGCGGATCGGGCGTCGTCGTTTCCCCGGACGGCTATGCCCTTACCAATTTCCACGTCACCCAAGGTTGCGGCAACGCCATGAAGTGCGGCATGTCGGATGGTCGGGTCTACGACGCCGTTGTAGTCGGACTCGATCCCACGGGCGACGTGGCCTTGATCAAGGTTTTGGGCCGCGACGACTTGCCCCACGCCGAACTAGGCGACAGCGACCGCCTGCGGACCGGCGATTGGGTTTTCGCCATGGGCAACCCATTTCTGCTGGCCACTGATTTCCACCCTACCGTCACTAGCGGCATCATTTCCGGTGTGCACCGCTACCAATTTCCCGAAGGCACGCTTCTGGAATACGCCGATTGCCTGCAGACCGACGCCTCGATCAATCCGGGCAATTCCGGCGGCCCGTTGTTCAACGGCCAGGGGCAGGTGGTGGGCATCAACGGTCGCTGCTCGTTCGACAAGCGGGGCCGCGTGAGCGTCGATGTGGGTTATGCTATTTCCATCAACCAGATCAAGAACTTCCTGGGCGTTCTCCACAGTGGGCGAATTGTCGATCACGCCACTTTGGGCGCTCGGGTTGAGGCGGACGAGCAGGGCCGCGTGGTAGTTGCCGACATACTCGAGACCTGCGACGCCTACCGCCGCGGGCTGCGGACCGACGACGAGATCGTAAGCTTCGCCGGACGGGCCATCACCACGCCCAACGGCTTTAAGAACGCCTTGGGTATATTTCCCAAGGGATGGCAGGTGCCGCTGACCTACCGCCGCGAGAACAAGAGTTACCCGATCTACGTCCGCCTGGCGGGCGTGCATGCCAACGAGCAATTAATCGAGATGACGGTGGGACGGCCTCCCCAGCAGATGCCGCCTCCCAAGCCTGGCGAGAAAAGGCCCAAGGGCGGGCCCCAGCCCATCCCCCGTCCACAACCTCCGCAGATACAGCCGAAGCTGCCGATGCCAGAGGTGGTGAAGAAAGTCTTTGAAGAGAAGCATGGCTTTGCCAACTTTTACTTCAATAAGCTGGAGCAAGATCGGGTGCTCAAGCAATGGAAGCAGCCGGGCGACGGGAAGAATAGCCACGGCGATTGGACCTTTACGGGAAAGCTGCAAAGCGGCAACGAAGTTCGCTTGCACGTCGCCGACGACGCCGTGGAACTCAAAGCCCCGGCGGGCGAATCCAAGTGGAAACTGGGCCCCAAGTTCGTCGATGCCTTCCAGACCGGGGGCAACGATGGCCTCCTGGCCATTATGTTCCTTTACCGGCATCTGGCCGTTGAGGGTCTGAAGGGCTTTACCGACGCCTATTACCTCGGCGCGTTTCCCATGCCGGGCCAGGAAGGATTGTTCGACGTGCTCGTCGCTCCCTATCGCGGCATCGAAAGCTGGTTCTACTTCGATCCCCACGGCCAGTTGGCCGTCATGGAAATTTATGTCGATGAGCACCAGGATCCGTGGCAAGTCCATTTTGGAAAATATCACACTGCTGACGGCCACGACCTGCCCGGTCGCATCGCAGTCCAGGCAACCGCGGGTTCAACCTTCCAGATCGACTTCGATCAATTCCATTTTACCGACGAGGCGAAAAAGTAAGCCCATGTATCGAATGAGAACCACGATTGGTCCCACGGTTTTGCTTGCGGCCTTGCTGGCGAGCGCAAACTCTGCGCTGGCCGCACCGGGCCTTTCCCGCGTGATTGATCGGGCCCAAGCCAAGATGGTGAAGATCTACGGTGCTGGTGGCTTCCGCGGCATGGAGGGCTACCAGAGCGGGTTCCTTATCTCGGCGGAAGGGCATATTCTTACTGCGCTGAGTTACGTCCTTGATACTGACCGCATCGCCGTCACCCTCAGCGACGGGCGCCGCTACGACGCCAAGCTCTTGGGTGGCGATCCGCGTTTGGAAATCGCCGTGATCAAGATCGAGGCCACGGACCTGCCCCACTTTGATTTAGCCAAGGCCGCCTCCTTTTCCGGAGGCGAGCGGATCTTGGCCTTCAGCAACCTCTTCAACGTGGCCATGGGCGACGAACCCGACAGCGTGCAAAGCGGCACGGTCTCGGTGGTCACCCGCCTGGAGGGTCGCCGCGGTGTTTTCGAGACCCCTTACCATGGGCCGATCTACGTGTTGGACGTAGCTACCAACAACCCCGGCGCCGCCGGCGGAGGCGCTGGTGAACTATCGCGGTGAGCTGGGCGGTTTGCTGGGCAAGGAGCTCCGCAACTCGTTGAACAACACCTGGCTGAGCTATGCCGTGCCGATCGATCAGGTTCGCCAATCGGTCGAGGAGATCAGAACGGGCAAGTTCATATCGCTCAAGGAACTGCCGCCCGAGAAGAGGCCCGCCCATCCCATGGACGCCAGCCTATTGGGCATCGTGCTAGTGCCCGATGTCCTGGAGCGGACGCCCGCCTACGTCGACCAGGTTCGCCCGGGCACGGCCGCCGCCCGCGCCGGCCTCCAGTCCGACGACCTGATCCTCATGGTCGGCAACGAGCTTGCCCAATCCTGCGCGGACCTGCAGAAGGAGTTGGGCATGATCGATCGCGCCGATGCGGTGAAGATTACCATACTGCGCGGTCAGGAACTGGTGGACGTTGCTTTGCAGGCCGGACCAGATGATAAGTGATGAGAGGGCAGAGGTCAGAGGTTAGAAGTCGGAGATCAGACTGGACCCGACGATGGCGAGTGGTAAAGAAAACTGAGCACCGGGTACTGAGTGCTGCGTACCGAGTGTTCGGCACTTCCAGCAGGAGTTGATGTGCGAACGATGAATCGAAGCGATCGAAAGTTACCGGGCCTTGCCTTGTCCGTTTGCGCCGCTATGTCGCTGCTTGCGACCTTGGCCGACGCCGAGGATCTCTCCACGTTGGAGCAGAAGGCCCTCGTCGCCGCAGTCGATCGCGTCGCCCCTTCGGTCGTCCGCATCGAGACGATCGGCGGCCTGGAACGGGTCGATCGCGTCCTCTTCGGCACCGGCCCGACCACCGGGCTGGTGGTTGACTCCAGCGGCTACATCCTCTCCAGCGCGTTCAATTTCGTGAATCGCCCAGCCTCGATCCTCGTGCGGTTGCCCGACGGCACGCGCAAGCCGGCTAAGATGGTGGCCCGCGACCACAATTGCAAGTTGGCGCTGTTGAAGATCGAGCCCGATCATCCGCTGCCGGTGCCCGAAGTTGCCCCGCAGGGCGAAATGCGCGTGGGCCAATGGTGTGTGGCCGTGGGGCGGACTTTCGAGGAATCGCGGCCCAATATGGCGGTGGGTATCCTCAGCGCCGTCGGCCGCGTATGGGGTAAGGCCCTGCAGACCGACGCCCCCGTCTCGCCCAATAACTACGGCGGCCCCTTGGTCGACATTCGCGGTCGCGTGATGGGAATCCTGGTGCCACTTTCGCCGCAATCGGCCGACGAGATCGCCGGCGTCGAATGGTACGACTCGGGAATCGGCTTTGCCGTTCCCTTGGAGGGAATCGAACAAGTCCTTCCCAAGCTCCGCAAGGGCGAGGACCTCTATACCGGCGTGGCCGGAGTTTTCATGCAGTCCAAGAACCTCTATACGGGCAACACGGTCATCGGCTCTTGCCGGCCGAACTCGCCCGCCGCTAAGGCCGGGTTCAAGGGCGGCGATTGCATCGTCGAGATCGGCGGTCACAAGATTGCCCGGGCAGCGGAGGTCAAGCAGGAAATCAGCCGTCACTACGCCGGCGACAAGCTGCACTTTGTTGTCATGCGGGGCGACAAACGGATCGAGGCGGATCTCGAGCTGATCTCGCGGCTGGAGCCCTTCCAGCACGGCTTCCTCGGCATTCTTCCCCTTCGGGACGGTGAAGACGCGGGAGCTACGGTGCGCTACGTTTATCCCGGCAGTCCGGCGGCGGAGGCCAAGATCGAGCCGGGCGACGTGATCGAGTCGGTGGCGGGTGATGACGTGATGGACCCCGACGAGTTACGCAGCGGGGTTTCCGCCTTCGAGCCTGGCATGGCCATGGAACTGGAGGTCCGCCACAAGGACAAGACGCGAAAGCTGACGGTCAAGATGGCCGAATTGCCCGTGGATTTGCCGCCGGCGGCGCTCCCCCCGGCGCGTTCGAAAACCGCGTCAGGCGAGAAGCCGAAGCAGAAGATCGGACGGATCGACTTTGCCCTGCCCGACTTCAGCAACAAGGTCTGGGCCTATGTGCCCCAGCATTACAACCCGTCTGTGCCGCACGGTGTGGTCGTGTGGCTGCACGGGTCGGGCGTGCCGGACGAGGCGGCCCTCTTGGCCCAATGGAAGCCGCTCTGCGAGGCAGCCGACCTGATCTTCCTCGCCCCCCGACCCGGCGCGGTAAATGGCTGGCGGACGGAAGAGGTTGGCTTTGTCGAGAAGCTGGTTGCGCAAGTGAAGGCGCGTTACACCGTGGACTCGACACGGGTCGTCGTTTGCGGTCGCGATACGGGGGCCTCGCTGGCCTTGCTCTCGGCCTTCCGCAGCCGCGACCTGATTCGCGCCGCCGCGGTGATCGACGGCGGTTCGATGCTTCCGCCGCCGGAGATTGACCCCGCACACCGCCTGGCGATCTTCCTGGGCACGGTAAAGAATTCTGCGCAGGGGCAGTTGGTGAAGAATATGGTCAATTTGTCGAAGGCGGCCCGCGTGCCCATCACCGAGAAGGACCTCGGCAAGGATCCCCGCGATTTCACGGCCGCCGAAATCGGCGAGTTGGTGCGTTGGATCGACATGCTCGACCGGATTTGACCAGCGGGTCCGTTCTCCGTTCCCTTTTGCCGACTTGGAACGGGTGCTGGGATAAGTTCCGCTTTACGAAACGGCCTTCCTGAACTCGGCCCGATAGACGGGCTCATTGCTCAACCGCATGCGCCGCTCGAAATGCGTGCGATAGGCCAGGTCATGTTCGGCCGGCGTCTCCGGCACGGCGATCGGCCCGTCGAGCCGGCTGTGCGCGGCCAGCAGTTCCAAGGTCGCCTGGAAATACACCTCCACGTCGGTCCAGAAGTGCAACGAGCCGCCCGGCCGGATCGTCCGCTCGACGTGGTGCACGAAGGTCTCGTTCATCACCCGCCGCTTGCGATGCCGTTTTTTCCACCAGGGATCGGGAAAATAGACGTGGACCGCGGCCAGCGCTCCGTCGGGGATCAACTCGGCGAAAATTCGCAAAGCGTCGCCGCACACGACCCGGCCGTTGGGCGCTGCCGCCTTGGCTAGCCCGGCGGCGGCGAAGCGGGCGTACTTCTGCGCAATCTCGATGCCGAGGAAATCGACGTCCGGCAGCAATCGGGCCGCGTTCCGCAAGAAGAGCCCCTTGCCCGAGCCGACCTCGACTTCCAGCGGCGCGATGCGGCCGAAAATGGTCGTGGCTGTCCACGGTCGCGGAAGCTGTTCGAACTCCAACAGGTGCCTGGAAAGATCGAGCCGGATCGATCTTGCGGAGTGCTCGGCGACCCACGGCGATTACTTTGGAAAAAGGAGGTCCCTTCTGCCGGAAAGGACTAACTTGCAATGACTCAACGGACAGGCGACGGTTTTCGAATGGTCGGAAACGTATTGGTCCCTCTCGGCCAGAGAGACCTACTCGTCATCACCCAGCGCGGCGGGCTGGCCGCTGCCTAATTGCCCCACGGGCAAGGGAATTCCCTTAATAATGCCTTCGCAGACGAGATTCTGCTCGACGAACGACTGGAATTCGCAGGTAATCATCATCCTCCGTGCCTTGAGCAATCGGGTCACGATCACCAGGCGATCACCGGGCCGCACCAGTCCGCGAAAACGGATGTCTTCCATGCCGCCAAAGCCCATCATGCCGTTCATGAGCTTGTTCTTCACAGCATAGTAGCTCGAAAGTTGCGCGGCGGCCTCGCACATCATCACGCCCGGCATCAGCGGCATGCCGGGCATGTGGCCGCGGGCCCAAAACTCGTCGGGCCGCAGATCCTTATAGCCGACGCAGATCGAACGGGCGGGGTCCTCAAAGACTATCGCCGTTAACTGCTCCATTTCGAAGCGCTGAGGGTTGTAGCGGCGGATCTCTTCGATGTCGCTGACCACATGATTGAGGTCGACTTCACAGAAGTCAAGAATCAGCGGTTTCTTAGGCACGACTGGCTCCCTAATACTCTTGGAGTCCGAAACAATAATCGACGTCAGATCGTTTCAGGTCTTTACCTGGTGCCGCTTGGACTTGCGGGCCTTGCTGTTGGACGGACGCTTGCCGTGGTTGGCCTTTTTGGCAACGCGGTGCGGTTTTGCCATAACTTATTTCTCCGTAATGTTTTGCGGTTCTTGGATGGGAACAGGGACGCCCTCCGCCCCCACTTAGCGGACGGAAAGAATCCGTCAGTTTACCATCCGGCGGCCTGTTTGGGAAGAGGTTAGGGCCTTGCGTGGCTCATATCGACGAGGCGGGCCAGCAGGTCGCTTGCGGCGGACGTGTCGATCGCCTGGGCCGCCAGCGTCACGCCCGCCGCGGGGGTAGCGGCTACACTGGCCGTCCATAGCGCGGCCCCTGCGTTGGCCAAGACGATATTGCGGGCAGGGCCGGGGTGGCCGTCAAGCACTCTTCGGATGACCGCCGCGCTCTCATTGGGCCCACCCACGCGGATGCTCGACAGCTCGATGCTTTCCAGCCCGAAATCGGCCGGCGTCCAGGAAAAATGCCGCACCTGGCCGGCAGCTTCCGCGACCTGAGTGCGGCCACCGAGGCTGACTTCGTCTAGGCCATCGTCACCGTGGACGACCACACTCCGCTCGGTACCAAGCAGTGCCAGGGCCTCGGCCAGCAATGGCCGTAGCTCCGTCCTTCCCACGCCGAGCAACTGCCGTGCGGCCCCGGCAGGATTGATCAACGGACCGAGAATATTGAAGATCGTCGGCACTCCCAGCTTTTTCCGCACAGGAGCGACGTGTCGCATGGCGTCGTGCAACAGGGGGGCAAAGCAAAAGCAGATCCCTAGTTCGTTCAGGCAGCGCTCCACGCGGGCGACGTCGGCCTCGACGTTCACGCCCAATACGGCCAGGACATCGGCCGAGCCAGTGCGGCTGCTTGCCGCGCGATTTCCATGCTTGGCCACCGGCACGCCCGCCGCGGCCACGACCAGGGCCGCAGCCGTGCTGATATTGAAGGTTTGCAGGCGATCGCCGCCCGTGCCACAAGTATCCAGGAGATCGGTCCGCGAGGATCGGATCGGCGTCATTTTCCGTCGCAGGACCAGCGCCGCTCCCGCCACTTCGCTGACACTGGGGCCCTTGCGGTTCAGTGCCAGCAGCCAACGGGCGACTTCATCCTCGCCGCAACGGCCGCTGACGATCTGCTCGAACGCCGCAACGACCTCGTCTAGCGACAAGTCGCGGCCGGACTCTATACGGCGGATGACAGCTTCAATCATCCGCCGCTCGCCTCGCCCGTTGCGCCACGAGCCGACAAACAGCGGGCAATGGCCACGGGGGATTTGCTTTGGCAATATTCATGAGGCATTCATCGAGAAACGGATGTAACCCATTACAGGCCATTAGGTTGTGAAGCTGCTCGCGGTTCAATGCTTTGCTCGCGGATGCACTTTCAAATTCTATATCCAGATTGACAATCGTGCCACTGCTTGCGAGAATTCTTATGGTGAGGAAGCGGCGCTAGTGGTTCACAGTCCGCCTCAAAGACGCGGTTGGCAACCGAAGGGAGCGAATAGATGACCGATTCTCCAATTCCTTCTACGTGTGAGGAAGCGGCCTCGGTGGAAATCCTGCCTCTGGAATTGGTCGTACTTGACCACTATGCTCGCCAGCGCCGCTCGTTGGTGCACAATTTGCCCGCTGTCCTCGGCCGGGGCGAAAAAGACGATGTGCGGCTCACCGACCCGTGGATCAGCCACGCGCACTGTGAACTCTTTCGCCAAGGCGATGTCCTGATCGTGCGGGACCTCGATTCGAAGAACGGGGTTTTTCTTCGCGGAACCCGTGTCCGCGAGACTCAGGTTATGCCGGGGGACTGTCTCACCTTGGGCCGCACCGAGGTTACCGTTCGTTATCGCCGGGTTCCGACGATGCCGGAGACGGTTCACGAGGACGATTCGGCCGTCGGCAAAAAAGTGGCAGGATCGCAGATTGCCGCCGCGCCGGGGACGTGTCGGCAGCCGGTCAACGGCAGTCCTTCGACCGAGGAACTCTTGTATTGACGGCCGCGGCTCAGGTTTTGGGCAAGCGCAAAAATAAGTTCCCGATTTGGGCGGCGCGCTCGACGGCTTCTAGCCGAAAGTATGCGGGCGCGGAACATGCTCTCGGCTAGAAGCCTTCGAGCATACCATCGCCTTACTGCCCGCCGATGTTCCACTGCCCGCCGCCAGTCAGCGGCCAGCGGTTCGTCGTCACTGGCTGCGTCTCGTCGCCGGAATCGTTGTCCTTCAACCCGCTGTCCTTCTTCAAGGCGCCGCGGACGCCGAGATCACCCGGGTGCCGAGCAATCTTGTCGGTGAAAATCCAGACGTTGTGGACGATCGGCTTGAGATCGCGGCTGAGGTCGTCGAGGTTCTTCGCCAAATGGTCCACGTGCTGGTAAAGGTCCTTGTCGCGAAGCAGCGCCCCCAGCGAGCCTTGCGAACTATTCAAGAGCCGGCTGAATTGCAAGAGATTGTCGCTCAACTGATCGAGTTTCTTCATGCTCGCGTCGAATTGCGCCACGACACCCGGCCCGTGCTCGCCCAGGGCCCTGGTCAAGTCCTCGAGGTTCTGCATGTTCTTGTCCAGCGAGGAGAACGTGCTGCCGATCTGCTGGATCGTGGCCTGCGTGTCTTTGAGCACCACGGGCATTTCCGCGATCGTTTGCTTGATCTGGGCGCGGAGTTGCGGGTCGCCGAGAATGTCGTTGCTTGCCCGCAGAGCCTGCTGCAGGAGCTGAATAGTCTCGTGGGCCTCGCCGATCATGTCGCCGATCCGCTTTTCATTCGTCTCCACCAGGTGGTCGACGCGGTTGGCCAGGCGGTCAATGTCGTGGCCGGCCGTGTTGAGGGTCTCCAAGGTCTCGGCTGCCTGTCGCTGCATACCGGCCAGCGAGCCCGTGAGGTTCGGGGGCGACTGTCCCTGCAGGGTAGTCCCCGGCTCGATGGGAACTGGGTTGCCGGCGACGTCGGCGACCCGCACGAACTCCAACGCGGCGTCGCCCATCAGCAGCGAATACGTCGCCCGGCACTGATCGTCGCTGTAAAGCGTGCGGTTGCGGTCGATCTCGGCGGTAACGATCACGCCGCGCTCGCGATTGGCGAACTGCACCTCCTGCACGCGGCCGATGCGGATGCCGTCCATGCGAACGGGCGTGTCGCGGGATACGCCCGGGGCCTCGCTGAACTTGATGTAAATCGGGTACGTCCCCTGCATCAGGCTCGATCCTTTGAACAACAGCACGAGGATCGCGGCGATAAGTATCGCCGCCAGGATCATGACCCCCACGCGAAACTGCATGATGCGTTCGTTCATGGCTTCCGCGTTCCTCAAGTGCCGTTCTGCTGGATTTCCATTAACCGCTCGCCCGCCTCGCCGTGGATGAACTGCGTCACTCGGCGGTCGCGGGTTTTTTCCATAGCGGCGGGCGGGCCGTCGTAGATGACCTGCGCCTCGCCGTCCTTCAGCCGCGCCAGGGGATACAGCATCACGACCCGGTCGGCGACCTTCCGCGCCGAGTTCATGTCGTGCGTCACCAGCACGCTCGTCACGGGGTGCCGTCGGCGCGTGCCCAGGATCAATTCATTGATGACGTCGCTCATGATCGGGTCGAGTCCCGTCGTCGGTTCGTCGTAGAGCACGACTTCCGGCTCGAGGGCCAAGGCGCGGGCCAGGCCCACGCGCTTGCGCATGCCGCCGGAGAGCTCGCCCGGCTTCTTGAAGCGAACGGTCGGCGGCAGGCCGACTTCGCCCAGCCGCGCGGCGACGATCTCGTCAATCTCCGCTGCCGTCTTGCGGGTGTGCTGCCGCAAGGGAAAGGCCACGTTCTGGGCGATGGTCATGCTGTCGAACAGCGCCGCTTGCTGGAAGACGAAGCCGAAGCGGATCCGCTGCCGGGTCAAGGTCCGCTCGGTCAGATGGGCGAGGTCCTGCTCGTCGAAGAACACCGTTCCCCGCGTGGGCTGGACCAGGCCGATGAGCGTCTTCAAGAGCACGGTCTTGCCGCAGCCGCTCTCGCCGATGATCGCCAGGGTCTCGCCGCGGCCGATCGCCAGGTCGATGCTGCGGAGCACGGCGTGACTGCCGAACTCGACACCCAACTGCTCGACGCGAATCAGCGGCGCTTGCGCGGCGGTGTTTTCAACGGAGGTGACCATGATTCAAAGGAACTTCGGACCTTCCGGCCAGAAGAAGAGGTAAACGCGTTCCAGGCCAATGGAAAGCACGACGTCAAGCATGAGGATTACCACGAACGAATAGACGAAGGAAGTCGTGGTGGCGCGGCCGACACCTTCTGCGCCGGATCGCAATGAAAACCGTGGTAGCAGCTGATCAGGGCGATGGCGGCCCCGAAGAAGAGACTCTTGAAAATGCCGGCGAACACGTCGAAAAGGCGGACGTACGTCTGCGAATGTTGCAGGTAATAATGCCAGTCGATGTTCGACAGGTACACGCTGTAAAAGGCGCCGCCCACGATTCCCATGAAGTCGGCCATGATCGTCAGGGCGGGAATCAGGAGCAAGCAGGCCAGAAATCGCGGCACAACGAGGTAATGGATCGGATTGGCGCCGATGCTGGCCAGCGCGTCGATCTGCTCGGTTACGCGCATCGTGCCCAACTCGGCCGCCATGGCCCCGCCCACCCGGCCAGCCAGCATCGTGGCCGCTAGCACCGGTCCCAATTCCCGCACGAGCGACAGATTGATCACCGCTCCCAACCTCGATTCCATATGCAGCATGCGGAACTGGCCGTAGGCCTGGACGGCGAGGATGATTCCAATGAACGTGCCTGTCAACGCGATCACCGGCAGGCTCAATACACCTATCTGGTAGAATGACGGCACGAGGGTTTCCCGCCGCACCATGCGGGTTGTCAGCCAGAGGACCGTGCGAAAAGCGAAGAGCGTGATGCTGCCCAATCCCACGAGCCAGTCGATCGCCACGCCGCCCAAGTCGGCAACCCAATCGCTAACGGCCTGAAACAGGCCGTCGCCGGGTGTTTTCTCGTCGCTCATGGAACTTGCCTGGGACATTCGGTTGCGCGCTCTCGTATGACGGGTATCCAATCTACCCTAGTCAATCTTCGTCGCAATGAGAATACCGCTTGAGCAAACTTTGCCGGGAGAATTGGCCGGGAGGGACAGGCAAAATACGAAGTTTTATGGGGCTGCGGTTGAGAGCTGGTACTCGACTACCGTCCCCACGCCCCGAAATATCCCCAGGCGTAGGGAACAGGGCGCGGTTTGGCCGCCGCATCGAGCTGGGTGGACGTGGCGGAATGCTGCGACGGCGCAGGCTTGGGTTTAGTGGAGGGTTCTTTAGCGGCTGGCGAACCATAGGATGTTATGGCCTCGGGAAGATCAGATATTTGCTCTGTCGGCGAAGCTTTTCCCACCGGCTGATGCCAGTCGCATTCTTCGACGCCGGACATCGCCACTTCCTTGGCCACACGGTCCGGGTCATGTGGTTTCGACTGCTCCTGGACTTTCGGCCTCTTTCGGTCTGTTGGAGCGACCGCGAGCGCTCTTGCCGGTAGACCGCGGCCTGACGCGGCTATTCCCTTGGGAGGCGCGGGCAACAACGGGATGCTTTCTGGAACGGGCTGCAGCTTTGGCCGGGCGGCAGTGACTTCACCCCGCCAGCGATCAACTCTTTGTGGCGGCATTGCGCAGTCGTCGTATTCACCGCAGTCGCCCTCCGGCGTCCAGTCGCAGGGATGGTAGTGCCAATTGCCGGGGCCGCTCGGTTTGCCGGAAAGGACGCAACCGCTGAAGATAAACAGCAGCGGCGCGACGGCGATGAGGGGAACCGAGCGGAACAACGCGGGGACCTTGCCGGAAGAGGAGAGAATAATAATTGCCGACCTGCTCACGAATGCAATTATTTTCGTCCATAAAGTCTGTGTAGTTTATGTAATTTCAATGATTCTTCGCTGCCTATTGGTCTTCCTCGGCGTTGTCGTCGCCTGGATGCTGCTTGCCTGCCAGTGCCAGCAGCAATTTCCGGCCCACGCCAGTCGCAGTGCATTTGCCCCGGTTCGCCATGACGACCACTCCGATACGCCGCTTCGGTAGCATGCCTATATAGGTAGAGGTGCCGGTCAGGCCGCCGTTCTTATCGATGATGAATTCGCCGGAGAGCTTCAGCCGCTGCCAGGCCAACCCCTGTGTCATCTTCCGAGACGCCTCGAAAAATGGCTGCTGGGCGAGCTGCATGGCTTTCGTAATGGCGGAAAGATCGGGCCGCTCGCCGAGATTGGCGCTGAGAAACTCGGCCAGGTCGTGTCCCGATGAACGCAAGCGTCCGCCGGCAGGCCAGACGCCCTGAGGAATCGGCTTGATTGGCATGCCTCTTGGGTTATACCCCTGGACAACATTTGTGGCGTCCGTCGGAACATCGAAGAACGTGTGGTTCATTCCCAGCGGTCCCAGGAACTGGCGTTTCCATACTTCGATCAGCGGTTGCCGTTCGCGATTCTCAATTGCGTAGCCGAGCAGTCCGACAGCGAGGTTCGAATACAACGACTTGCTGCCGGGCGGATAGGGTGCATGCCATTGGGCAAGCCACTGCATGAGCGACTCCTTGGTCCACTCACCCTCGGGACGCCCGCCATCGGGACGCCTCGGGCCAGCTACTCGTGGCAGGCTTGAGGTATGCGTCGCCAATTGCCGGAGCGTGACTTTCTTGATGTCGCCGCCGTTCTTTTCAAGATAAGGCAGGTATTTCACCACAGGATCGTCCAGAGTCATGCGGCCGGCTTGCACTTCCATGGCAAGCGACGTCGTCGTAAAGACCTTGGTAACCGAAGCGAGCTCGAAAATCGAATCGGGCGTCACCGGTCTATGCCGGGCCTTGTCCGCTTCACCGAACGGAAAGAACTGGGTCCCGCCGGCTTGGCGGACCACGACAATTACGCCGACTGGATTCTCCTTGGCAATCCAGGGCCCGACGACTGCCCTGACGGTTTCAGGGATCGCGGCCGGCGCCGGTCGACTGGCCATAACTGACCACGCCAATAGTCCTATTCCAAACGTGCGCAACGTCATCGCCATCTCCATAAAGCGGGGTTATTTCTTGCCGGCGGCCAGGCGGTGACGAGCAACGCGCACCCGGACTGCGGGCCCTCGCGCTTCACCGCCCAAGTTATTTTAGCGCCGTGCCGCGGGAAGTCGATGGCGCAGGCATTCTGTGATTCTGTGCAGCAGCTCAAAACGGTTTCTGCCGCACGATCTTGAAGACAAGAGCATGTTCGCACGGCTTCTTCCTCGGCGTGGCGATGGAGAGCCCCGCCTTGGTCATTTGCTATCGCAACTCCTTGCCGTCTCCCAACATGGTGATCGAGGCGATTTCCGTCGGATCGAGCCCGCCTGGGATAGACGCACTACGTAGCTATTCCGTCATGGCAATTTTCAGCCTGGAAAGGCTGACGCACGCGGCCTGGAGATCCGGGCGAAAGATATCCGCGCTGAAGAGAACCGGCAAATCCGGCAAAGTTTATCGGACCCGCACAATCCGTTTCCCCCGCAGCACTGGCCCACGGCAAATAATAGGCATGGCAGCTATTGGCGGAACAAGCGGCGCACGCGGCAGTTCCGGAGAATGGGTAAACCGCAATTATGGTCCAGACGATTCTACCGGCAGGGCCGACGGATGGCCCGGCTTTATGCCAGTCGTGGAACGGAGTCGATAGATGGACTGTCGGTCGCGGTGTTTCGTTGTGCCCCTGACGGCGCTGCTGCTGATGGCATCGCCGGTTTGGGCCCAGGTTGCCCCTTCCGCCATACCGCCAGCGGAACAAGTGCCGTCCATCGAATCGCTCCCCGCCGGCGAAGCAGCGCCTGGCGGGCAGACCGTGCCACCCAGTGAGTCGGTTCCTGCGGGCGGGACCGTCGTGGCCGGTCCTGAAGGGCCGTCGTTCTACTTTGAGGCCGATTGGCTTTGGACATCGCACGCCGGAATATGGAGCGATACGCGAAACCTCATCGACGGTCCCGATGCCGCCGGCTTTAGTGACTTGCCGCAGGCTACGGGCGACACTGGCTACCGTCTTCAAGGTGGCGTGTGCTGGAACCATTGGATTTTCGAGGGTGTCTACTCGCACTTCGGCGACTGGACTTCGACGTTCAATCGCAATGTCGACGGCGTGGCTTTCAATGCCAATGCCATCGGCGGGACCTGGGCGGGGAAGAACTACATCAACGCGAATACCTACTTCACTCCCATCGTCAACGCCGCCAACGTCACCTCGCCGGTGAACACGGCCGGCGATCAATCGGGCCTCGGACCCAGCACCGGATTTCCCACCGACGCCCATCCGGCCCTCATGGCTTATTCGCACAGCCAGTTCTACATGACCGAGGCCAACGTCAAAGGGGCCGACTACGTGTTTCCGCTCATGGGCCGCGGCCTGCGACTGGGGTTGGGCTACGTCAACGCCAACTTCAACAACGACGCCTGGGCCGGGCTGACGGGCACCTTCCGCGCCACGCCCAACGTAAGCGGTGGCACGACGGTGAGCTTGCCCAGTTCCGTGCTCACGGCCGCCACCGGCGGCGACCTGACGCTCTACAACGGCGGCGGAACGGGCTTCACCGACGGCATCAGCAACGGCGGGGGCGGCGTTCCCAGCCAGTTGTTCTTTACGCATCGGGCAACCACGCGCAATGAGCTCAACGGGGCCCAAGTGATCTTGGACGCCGACCTCCTGGACTTCCACCGGGTGGAAATAGGCGCTTCGCTGAAGGCCGGTATCTTCGACAACTTCGCTCAAGGCACGATCCTCGAAACCTACGGCGAGACCAACCTCGACCAATCCGCATACTACCGCCATTTTTCGGCCGATTGCCACCATTTGGCGTTCCTGGGCGGCGTTGGCCTGAGCGCCGACTACCACGTGACCGATTGGCTCAGTCTCTGCGTGGGCTACGACGTCGTGTTCTTGACGGACCTGGCCCTGGGCCAGGAGCAGATTATCGGGCTGAACAACAACTGGTACCAAGTCCAGACCCACGGTTCGGCCGTGCTCCAGGCCGTCAGCTCGGGGCTGCAAATCTCCTTCTGAGCCAATCACCGCTTCCTCATTCGACTTCCACGGCCAGCGTCCAGGCGTGTTCGCAAGGCGGCGCGAGGCGAATGCTCTCGGGTATTTCCACGGTCAGGCCCGCGCCGTCGCCGGTCGACCACTTCACTGCCTCGGCAGTGCCCAGCATGTGAACCTGTCGGGCCTTCTTCAGCGCAGGCGCTCGTACGCGGGCGGGCGGGGCCATCTCGTCCTTCTCGGCCAGGACGATGAGATAGGTCGTGTGGCCCTTGCGGGTCCAGCAGACGCGGCCCTGCTTGTAGGGGGCGATCGCCCGCGTGCCGTAAATCGCCTCGCCGTTGACTCGCATCCAGCGGCCGATCTCCGCTAGCCGCTGCCGTGCGGCGGGCGGGAACTGGCCGTCGGCGTCGGGCCCGACATTCAAGAGGAGGTTGCCCCCTTTCGAGACGATGTCCACCAATAAGTGGATCAGCGTGCGGGGCGACTTGTAGTTGTCGCCCGGCTTGTACGACCATTGGTCGCCCATCGTGAGGCAGCTTTCCCACGCGCAGGGCAGGGGCCGGTCCGGCACCTCCTGCTCCGGCGTGCGGTAGTTCTCGTAGCGGCCGCCCACCGTGCGGTCGACGATGATCAGGCCCGGCTGTCGCCGCCGCGCCTCGGCCGCCAGTCGCGGCATGTCGATGTCCTGATCGGGCGGGCGCACTTGTCCGCCGTCGAGCCAGAGAATGTCGATCGGGCCGTAGCCGCTCATCAACTCCCCGACGATCGCCTGCGTGAAATCGACGAACGTCTTCCATTTGTCCGGATACTTCCTGATGTCGTAGTTGACGTTCCGGTTGGGGTGCGGCCAGTCGGGCGACCAGTAGCCCGGATGATGCCAGTCGGACTTCGAGTAGTAGGCCCCGATGCCAAAGCCTTGCTTGCGGAAGGCGTCGAAGACGGCCTTGACCACGTCGGCCTGCGGGTCGGCGTGGAACGGGCAGGAGGGGTGGGTCGTGCGGTAGTCCGTTTGCCTGGTGTCGAACATGCAGAAGCCGTCGTGGTGCTTGGTGGTGAAGACGACGTACTTCATGCCGGCGTTCTTGGCGTCCGCCACCCATAGCCGTGGATCGAACCGCCGCGGGTTGAAGGTCGTGTTCAGCCCGCGGTAGTCGGCTGAAAACCGTGTGAAATCCTTGTTCCGTTCGATCCACGGCTTGAGGTCGTCTGGCCGGGCCCAGCGGTCCGCCTCGACCAGGGGCCACGACTCGATGCAGCCCCACTGGCTGTAGATGCCCCAGTGCATCATCAGCCCGAATTTCCAGTCCTGGAACTTCTCCAAGCGGGCCACGACCAAGGGATCGCGCTCGGGCGAGTCGTCCAGGTTTGCGGCATGGGATGAAGCGGCCAAAGTGGCAAGCAGCAGTAGAATCACAAATGCGAAGCGGATTGGAAGTTCTGTCATGGTCGGGACTCCTCGGGAAAAATCGGGCCGAAACTTATGTTACCGTGCTCACAGCGCTTATGCCAAGGAATTCCTGCAAGGAAAGGTTGCCTTGCGGGGCGAGGCGGATTACCTTGGAGGAGACGTTTCCCCGTGGCAAGCCACGACGGTCCGGCTGCCAACCCGCCGCCTTCCCTGACCAAGAGCGTAAGTTGCATGACTGCGAACCCATCACTCCGAAATACCGTCGTCGCGAATCGTCTGCCGCGAATTGGCATTGCCCTGTTCGTGATTGTGTCCGTGACCACAAGACTCCTCGCGGTGGCATCCGATCCGCAGCCCATTGCCGCGTTCACGCCCGGGGCCCGAATTCTCTTTCAGGGCGATTCGATTACGGACGGCAATCGCGGCCGGAGCGCGGACCCCAATCATATCCTGGGGCACGGATACGTCTTCATCATCGCGGCCCGGCATGGGGCGGCTTTCCCGGAGCGACGGCTCGATTTTCTCAATCGCGGCGTGAGCGGCAATACGGTGCTCGACCTGGAGAAGCGTTGGCAGCAGGATACGTTGGACCTCAAGCCCGACGTGCTGAGCATTCTTATTGGCGTGAACGACGAGGGCCGCGGCGTCCCCCTGGATCGCTACGAACAGGTCTACGACAAACTGCTCGCCCAAGCCAAAGCGGCAAACCCCAAGATCAAGCTGGTGCTCTGCGAGCCCTTTCTTAAGCCGGTGGGCAAGGTGAGCGAAGGCATCCGCCGGCGGCAGGAGATCGTCGCCCGGCTTGCCAAGAAGTACGGGGCCGCCCTGGTGAAGTTTCAGCCCGTCTTCGATGAGGCGGCAAAACGTGCCCCGGCCGACTACTGGGTCTGGGACAGCGTGCATCCGACCTACCGCGGCCATCAACTCATGGCCGACGAGTGGGAACGGGTAGTTCGCGAATTCTGGCCCTTCAAGGTGCCCGGCGCCGACCTAAAACCGTCGCCCGCCCGCTCGATCGTGCCCCGGAGAGTTCCGCCCGCAGGTTCCACGACCGATGTCCGGTATCCAATCCCCGCCGGGCCGTTTCGGCCGACATGGGAATCGCTCAAGCAGTATCGATGCCCAGATTGGTTCCGCGACGCCAAGTTCGGCATCTGGGCCCACTGGGGTCCGCAGTCCGTCGCCGAAGAAGGCGATTGGTACGCCCGCAACATGTACATCCAGGGTTCTCCGCAGTACCAATACCACGTCGCGCATTACGGGCATCCGTCGAAGTTCGGCTACAAGGACATCATCCCGCTCTGGAGGGCGGAGAAATGGGACCCCGACCGGTTGATGGCGCTTTACCGGAAGGCGGGGGCTCGATACTTCGTTTCGCAGGCCGTGCATTGCGACAACTTCGACCTTTGGGACTCGAAGTTCCACAAGTGGAATGCCGTCAACATGGGGCCGAAACGCAACGTAGTCGGCGACTGGCAGAAGGCGGCGCGGAAACTGGGCCTTCCCTTCGGCGTCTCCGAGCACTTGGGCTACAGTCGCTGCTGGTTCCAGACCAGCCATGGAGCCGACAAGACCGGTCCCTTCGCAGGCGTCCCCTACGACGGCGCGGACCCGCAATGGCGGGACCTCTACCACCCGCCGTCGCAACCCAACGATTGCGTCTACAGCCAGGATGCCGATTGGCACCAGCAGTGGTTCGCGCGGATGAAGGACTTGGTGGACCAGCACCGGCCCGAGTTGCTGTACACCGATGGCGGCGTGCCGTTCGGCGCGGCCGGAATGTCGCTGGTGGCCCACCTGTACAACGTGACAACGGATGCGGGCGGCAAGACGACCGCCGTCTACACCTGCAAGCAAGGCGGGTCGGGCGAGTTCGTCCAGGACATGGAACGCGGCGTGCTGCCGGAGGTCAATCCGTATCCCTGGCAGACCGATACCTCGATCGGCGACTGGTACTATAATCGCCACTGGAAATATCGTTCGATGACTTGGATTGTCCACATGCTGGCGGACGTGGTGAGCAAGAACGGCAATCTGCTGTTGAACGTCGTCCAACGTCCCGACGGCGCGCTCGATGCCGAAGTCGAGCAAATGCTCGAGCAACTGACCGCCTGGACCAAATTGAACGGCGAGGCCATCTATGGCACGCGGCCCTGGAAGGTCTACGCCGAGGGTCCGGTGCGGGCTGGGGGTGGTTTCTTCCGCGAGGATTTTGCCTACACCGACAAGGACATCCGTTTCACGACGAAAGGCCCGATGCTCTATGCGATCTTCCTCGGCTGGCCGGCCGACGGTAAGCTCGTGGTCCGCGCGCTCGCGGCGTCTGCGGGAAAAATTGATGCGGTGGCCCTCCTGGGCTCCGACTCCCTGAAATGGTCGCAGCGCAACGATGGGCTATGGGTGACTTTGCCCACGCGGAAGCCCTGCGATTATGCCTATGTGCTGAAGATCGAAGGGCGCGATCTGAAACCGGCAGGCACGAAGTGAAGCTTGCAGCAACGTCAACACGCTGCAAAACCGTTTTAAGCATTGAATCAAAGGGGCTGGCTGATGCTAACGAAACAGATGAATTCCGAACTGATCATCCCTCGAATCAGGAACTTGCCGATGGCGAAGTCGGCCGACATATTGCGTGTCGTCATGGTCATGTCCGCTCTTTGGCTCACGGCCATTCTGGTCCGCGCGGCCGAACCGGTCGGGATGCCTACGGGCAGGGAGCTTTCGTGGCCCGGGGAAAAGATCGATACGTGGAACGGTTTCACGCGGCACACGTTTACCGTTGACGGTTGCACGGCTTGGGTCGTCGAGCCCAAGCAGGCCCTGCCGGGCAAGCCATGGTCGTGGTGCATGGAATTCCCCGACGCCTTTACCGAGCGATGCGCGGCGCCGGCCTTGTTGAAGAAGGGCTTCTATCACGCCCATATCAGCGTGGGCAACACCTTCGGTTGCCCGGCAGCCGTCAAACACTTTAATGCCTTCTACGATGCCGTGACCGCCAAGGGGCTGGCCCGCAAGGTCGTGCTGATCGGCATCAGTCGCGGCGGCCTGTACTGCTACCGCTGGGCGGCCGAGAACCCGGATCGGGTCGCCGTGATCTATGGCGATGCGCCAGTCTGCGACTTCAAGAGCTGGCCCGGCGGCCGAGGCAAAGGCAACGGCAGCCGTGGCGACTGGGCGGCGCTGCTGCAGTGCTACGGTTTCAAGAATGATGCTGAAGCGCTGGCCTACCGCGGCAATCCTGTCGATATCTTGGCGCCGCTGGCCGCAGCCAAGGTGGCCCTCATCCACGTGGTCGGCGACGCCGATGACGTCGTCCCGCCGGCAGAAAACACGGCCATCGTCGCCGAGCGTTACCGGAAGCTCGGGGGCACGATCCAGGTCATTCACAAGCCCGGCGTCGGTCACCATCCGCATGGGCTGGACGATCCGAAGCCCGTGGTGGAATTCATCTTGCAACATATGGGCGCGGCGGACGAGCAATCGACCACAACACCGCACGCCGGCGCGATCGATCCACGCGGGCCGATCGAGTATCCCGACATGAAAACCGTTGTCGATCGGGAGGGCGTGCATTCGCCCGGTTATCGTTTTCAAAACGATTGCCAAAAGCCGTCGCCGTGGCAGGCCAAATGGATTTGGCTCGGCGATGGCCCGCAAGGCCAGGGAAGCAGTGCCCCGGTAGGCATGTTTCGCAAGCAAATCGTCCTGGCCGAGGCACCGCGGAAGGTCGGCGCGTGGCTCACGGCCGACGCCAAGTACCGGCTCTATGTCAACGGGCATCTCGTTTCTCGTGGACCCGTCGATATGGGCCGCGACTTTGCCGGCGGCGAAACTCACCGATGGTTCTACGACGCCCGTGACCTCACGCCCTGGTTCACCCGCGGCAAGAACGTGATTGCCGCCGAGGTCTTCCGCGAATGGCCGGTGGGGCCAACGGTCTCGCGCGGCAGCCGGGACTGCTTTTCGAAGCCGACGCGAGCCTGCCGGACGGTACGCACGTGGTCGTCAAGTCCGACGCCTCCTGGCGGGCCGTCCCCGCCGCGCACTTCCCCAATTCGGCGGTCTATGACGCCGGCAAGGAACCAGCCGGATGGCGGCTGCCGGGCTTCGACGATGCCGCCTGGCCCGCCTGCCGCACGGTACGAGACCGTTGGTCGCCGCTGGTGGCCAGCGAGATTCCGCCGCTGATGGAGGCTCAGTACCCGGTCCTCCGCATCGAGGGTCTGCCGTCGCGGACGATTGCCGCCGACACTACCTTCCGCGTGGTATTCGATCGAGTGCTCAGCGGCTATCCCACGCTGACGGTGAAGGGCGGCCGCGGCGCCGTGCTGACGATTCGCGGCAACAACGGGGCCACGGTTGTGCTGGGCGAGGGCCAGACGTGCTTCGAGTTTCCCTTCATGACCGAGATTGCCCCGGCCTTCACGGTCGAGGTAAGAAACGTCAAGACGCCGCTGGAGATCGTCGACGCCGGCGCCAACTTCACCTCGCAGCCGCTGGACTATCGTGGTCACTTCGAATGCAGCGACGAGCGCTTGAATCGCACCTGGAAAGTCTCTCGCTGGGCCGTGCAGATCTGCCTGCAAACCCACCATCTCGATTCGCCCAATCACCAGGAGCCGATCAGTGACCCGGGTGACTACGTGATCGAATCGATGGTGAACTACTACGCCTTTGCCCAGCCCTGGCTCGCGCGCCAGGACATCCGCAAGTTCGCCTGGATCTTGAAGGACGAGAGCTACCACAACTTTCACACCAGCTACTCGATCGCCTGGCTGCAAATGCTCATGGACTACTACGATTACACGGGCGACCGGGCCCTCGTCGAAGAAATGGCGCCCTACGTGCACGAATTGCTGGACACCTACGTCTCCTGGCGGGGTATTAACAACCTGATCTCCGAGGCCCCCAACTACATGTTCATGGATTGGGTCGATATCGGCGGCTTCGGCTGCCACCATCCGCCGGCCGTAATCGGCCAAGGTTACCTCACGGCGCTCTACTGCCATGGCCTGGACATGGCATCGCGGGTGGCGGCGATGTCGGGCGACAAGGTCCGCGTTGCGCACTATGCCAGGCTTCACGACGAAGCCGCCGTGGCCTTCAATCGTGAGCTGTGGGTGGCCGACAAGGGCCTCTATCGCGACGGCAAGCCCTTCCAGTCTTCCGTCAAGCCGGGCCAGTGGCTGCCGGCGGACAAAGACATCGAGACCTTCAGCCCGCACGTCAACCTGCTGGCCGTGCTTTACGACCTCGCGCCCAAGAACCGGCAGGCGGCGATCGTGGAAAAAGTTCTGGCCGAGAAGCCGCTGAACACGCAGCCGTGGTTCATGCACTGGGTCTTTCAGGCCATCGACCACGCCGGGCTCTTCAATCGCTACGGTACGCAGCAAATCCGCCGCTGGCGAATCGTGCCCGAGACGCAGTCCTTCCACGAGATGTGGAACGGCGGCGATCTGAGCCACGGCTGGTGTTCCACGCCGCTTGTACAGATGTCGGCCCGCGTGCTGGGCGTGCGGCCGACGTCGCCGGGGTTCAAGACACTTGTCATCCGGCCCGAACTCTGCGATCTGAGCTGGGCACGGGGCAGGGTGCCGACGCCGCAGGGCTGCGTGGACGTGTCGTGGAAGCTGAGCGATGACCGTTGGCTGCTCGACGCGTCGGTTCCGCAGGGCGTTTCCGCCGAGATCATCGCGCCGCTGGAACGGTTCGAGAACGCCACGGTGCGATGTGACGGCCGCGCCGTGGGACCGCGGTTTCTTGTGGCGGCCGGCAAGCACCACGTTGAGGTTATCGGCAAGCTGAAACCCCGTCCGCCCGAGACGGCCGCGGAAGAAGAGACCGTCGAGGGCGGATGCGACGCCAAGGAGGCCGACGTCGTGAAGGACGACCTCCTGCATCGCTGCCTTGCCACCAGTGAAGATCGCTGCGCCCACACGGGCGGCGGGACGGACGCCAGCGCGCTGTTCAATGGCACGACCCGCAACGCCGCCGGCGGCGGTGAGACGGCCGACGACGGCAAGACGTTCCGCGGCTACGGCAATGGCGACTGGCTCACGTTGCGGCTCAAGCGGCCCTGCGACATCAGCGAGATTCGCACTTTCGCCGGCCACAGCGACAGCCGCGCCAGCCGCGCTACATGGTGCTGGTAGCCCACGCCGGCCAGCCCGACAAATTCGAAAAAATAGCCACCGGCAACAAGGTGTGTGGTGGCGGGGCCAGCGAGATTCGCCTGCAGGCAAAGGCCCATAATGTCGTGGCGGTCCGCTTCGAGTTCCAGAACGGCCCATTGGGGTTCAACGTTTATCGAGAAATCAACATCATCGGCAAGGTATCGGGGCCGTGAGAAGGCTGCCGAGCCCAAAGTGCGGATTGCCAATCCGTCGAAACTTCGTATTCCAACAAAAGGAAAAGCCCAACCATGCTTATCAAGTATTTCATCACGACTCTTGCCGCGGCAGTTCTGTTCTGGACCGCCGTTCCCACGCTGGTTGCGGCGACGGTTCGCGTGGAAAATGACGTCTACGTGGTAAGCGTCGATCCTGTCGACGGAAGCTTCAGTGTGACCCATAAACCGAGTGGCAAAATATTCCTGACGGACGGCAAGCTCTCCGACAAAGGCGGGACTGCCAAGATCGCAGAAAGCACGGATAAGACCTTCGGCAAAGGGCGCGGCGTTGAGATTGCCTATGCCGACGGCAACCGCGACTTCGTGAACCTCTATCCGGGCGTGCCCTTCGTGCTTTTCCGCTCGATATTGCACAACCGCGGTGGAGAGGCGATTGTCCTCAATCATGTTCCCACGGTTTCGGCCAAGGTGGACTTGGGCCTGCCGCTGGCCCGCATCCGCACGCTCGGCACCGGCGGGCTGCGCGAGCCGGCACAAAACCCCGGCAGCTACGCCTTCCTGGCCGTGGTGGATCCGCGAAAGCGGAGCGGCGTCGTTGGCGGTTGGTTGACGCACGATCGTGGCAGTGGCGTCGTGTTCTCGCCCGTCGCGGGCGATGTGGTCCGCATTCGCTCGCAACTGGACTATGGCCGGCTGCGGATCAAGCCCGGCGGCGACGCCGCCACCGAGACCTTCGCGCTGGGCTACTTCGACGACGCCCGCTTGGGCCTGGAGGCCTACGCCGATGGGATCGCGAAAGTCTATGCCATCAAGCTGCCGCCGCAGCCCGCCGGTTATTGCACATGGTACATGGAAAAAAACGCCGGCTCGTGCGATGAAAAGCACCTCGCCGAACTCTCGCAGTACGCCGCCAAGAACCTGGCGCCGTTCGGCTTCGACTTCATCCAGATCGACGACGGATGGCAGGATGGCATCGGCGGCAACGGGCCCCGCAAGAATTTCACAACGCATCGCCGCGATGGTCCGTATCCGTCGGGCATGAAGGCCATGGCGGGGAGGATTACCCAATTGGGCCTTACGCCGGGCATCTGGTTCATGCCCTTTGCGGGAACTTGGAACGATCCGCATTTTAAGGACCATCAGGAATGGTTCGTTAAGGGGCCGGACGGCAAGCCGTTCGTGACCGACTGGGGCGGCACGTGTCTCGACATGACCCAGCCCGGCGCGCGGGACTATGTCTGTGGCGAGGTTGGTCGCATCGCGCACGACTGGGGTTACCGGCTCTTCAAGATGGACGGATTCTGGACCGGCAGCGGCACGCGGCAGATTTACGTCAACGATGGCTACCGCGACGACCAGATCGGCGAGGCCGCGTTCAGCAATCCCGACAAGACCAACATCGAGGCCCTCCGCGACGGCGTGAAGCTGGTCCGCCAGGCCGCCGGGCCGAAAGTCTTCTTCCTGGGCTGCTGCGTCTCGCAGAACATGCGCTCTTTCGGCGGCTCCTTCGGCTTGCTGGATGCCATGCGCGTGGGACCGGACACCGGGGCGGGGCAGATCGGCTCGCCGCACGCCTCGCGGTTGTGGTTCCTCAACGGCCGCGTCTGGTGGAACGATCCGGACTGCGTCTCCGTGCGGGCTTCGATACCGCTGGACCAGGCCCGGCTCAACGCCTCGTTCACGGCCATTGCCGGCGACCTGCTCTACAACAGCGACTGGATGCCCGACTTCCCGCCCGACCGCCTTGACGTGCTCCGCCGCTGCATCCCAGCGCACGGGCTGCACGCGCGTCCGGTGGATGTCTTCGAGCAGGAGCCGGCCCGCATCTGGCACCTTGCCGACACCCGCGGCCGACAGCGTCGCGACGTCGTGGCCTTGTACAACTGGGGCAGCGCGCCGGCGACTATCGCTTGTCCGGTCGAGCGGATCGGCCTGCCCGCGGCGAAGGAATACGTCGCCTTTGATTTCTGGAGCGGCCGGTTCCTTCCCAACTTCAAGGACGTCCTGAAGGCGGACCTTCCCGGCGGCTCGTGCAAGATTCTGGCCGTCCGTCCGCTTTGCGAGCATCCGCAGCTTCTGAGCACGTCCAGGCACGTCACCCAGGGCATGATGGACGTGACGGGCGAAAACTGGGATGCCGCTTCGGCCACGCTATCGGGCAGCAGCCGCGTAGTGGCCAACGATCCCTACGAACTGCGGATCGTAACGCCGGCGGGCGAAAGGTCGTGGCAAGTCGCCAGCGTGGGCGTATCGCCTGAAGACCAGGCTGGCGGTGTCGCGGCAGGTTTCAAGCTGGATGGGCAGCGGTTGCGAGTGAAGCTCACCAGCCCGCTCAGCCGTGAAGTGCGATGGACAGTGCATTTCAATACCTCACACGATCGTTGAAGGACGCCGCCATGCGACAGGCAACGCTGCTGCTCGTTGCGCTTCGGGTTAGTATCGAACATGCCCGCGACCCGGCTAAAGCCGGAACTCCAACCAGCCCGCCACGCTACGGCAATTGCCGCCCGTAAAAGCTGCTGAGCATCCGCAGCCGCTCCACGAGCGACGATACGATCGTCCCCAACACTACCAGGGAAACAGCGAACAAGACGTGCCGGGCGAAGGAAATATCGAAGTGGTCTTGCAGACCGGTCCGCCAATAGTAGAAATCGATTACCAGTACGCCGTAAGAAACCAACGACAGGACCGTCATGAAACTGACGAAGCGGACGCGGAACCATAGGCCCGATCCGGCAATCAACAACGGATAACCGACCACCAGCGCACTGGCCGCACCGTCCGCAAAAAACAACAACATCACCAGCAGCATGAGCGAATCGAGCGTGCCCCAGACGAATCGGGCCGGCACCGCCAGCCGCTGGTGGCCCACGAACTGCTGGCAGACGACGGCGATCACAAGCCAGGCGGCCGCCAGGACGGTCATCTTCCAATGGAACGGCCAATCGACCCCGCCGTAATGATAGTTCCCCAGTTCCACAAGGTAGAAGATGGCCAGCGCCCCGAGCCGCCAGGCCAGCGCCGGCTCGCGGCGGCTCCACTGCGTCACCCGCTCGACGACGTTCGGCGGCCGCACCGAAAGCGGCTCGTGCCGGGCGAAACGATCGAGGTCGTCGGCCAGCGCCGCCGCCGAGCCGTAGCGGTCCGCGGGGGACTTGGCCAGGCACTTCAGGCAGATCAACTCCAGTCCGTGCGGCGCCCGCGGGTTAAGCTGACGCGGATAGCGGGGCTCGCGGCTGAGGATGTCCAGGAGCGTGTCGACCGGATTCTCGCAGCGGAAGGGCGGCTCGCCCGTGAGCAACTCGTAGAGGATCGCCCCGAGACTGTAAACGTCCGTGGCGGGACCGACCTCGGAGCCTCGCCCCGATGCCTGCTCGGGGGCCATGTAGCTGGGCGTGCCGACGATCACTCCCGTTGTCGTCGCCTCGGAGCCGGGCACAAAAACTTTGGCCAGACCGAAGTCGGTCACGTAGGGCTGGTCGTCGCGGTCCAGGAGGATGTTCGAAGGCTTCAGGTCGCGATGGACCACTCCCTGGGCGTGCAGGTGCTCGACCGCCCGGGCGACCGCGCTGACCACGCGCACGATGGCCTCCGTCGAGAGCCGCTGGCGGGCGATCCGCTGGGCCAGGCTCTCGCCCTCGATATAATCCAGCGTGAAGTAGTGCTGGCCGTTGTGCTGGCCGACGTCGTGGATGTGGGTGATGTTGGAATGCCGCAGTCGGGCGGCGGCCCAGGCCTCGGTCTGGAAACGGCGGATGTGTTCCGGCGAGGCCAGGTGCGTGGCGAGGATCATCTTCAAGGCCACAACGCGATCCAGGGCCTTCTGCCGCGCCTTGTAGACTACGCCCATCCCACCGCGGCCGATTTCCTCTAGCAGTTGGTAGGGGCCGAATTCGCGAGGCAGACGCGAGTTTTCCAGGAGCGTGATATCGACGAGATCGGAATCGTCAACCGCGGCGGGCGCAATGCCTTCCAACGCCTCCAGGCACTTCAACGATGCTGACAACTCCGGATGTTCACGGAGCAGGGCTTCGCGGTCCGGCCGCTTGCCGGCCTGGAGCTGCGAAAGGTAGCTGTCCAACAACTCCAGCACTTGGGGATCGTCGGGCGGGCTCACGGCGACGGCCTTTCGCGCAGGAAGTACAGAATCGGACCGAGGTACAAGGCGACGAGGACAAAGATCCAGAGCGTTTCTTGAAGCGTGAATTGCCACCGCCGCTTTTCCGTGGCCGATCGCGGCATCGCCCGGCCGGCCACGCTTCCCACGAATCCGCATATTCCCCCCAGGGCGGCGGCGGAAAGCATAAAGGCCAATATGTCGAATGTGAGCGTGTCGCGGCTGGGGTCAAAGCCCCACCAGTCCGCGACCTTCAGAAAAAAGATCGTGAAGGGGAGATAGAAACCCGCCACCATCGTGAATGGCAGAACTCCCAGCACTACGGCCCGCAGCGGTTCGCCCGTGTTCGCCCCCACGCTTCCGGCGACGCATCCCATGAAGAGCAACAGGCCAATAGAAACCAGCGAGGGACGACCGGAAACTACTAACAGCAGCGGCCCGACACAGATCGCCACCGCCACGGCGCCGACGAGGCCGCCTAAAAGGTTCCTGTCGCTTTCGTGGAGATCGTTCTGCTTGTCCACAGGCGAGTCCTCTTGCAGTGCTTGTGTTCTGGTTGGTATTCCTTTGCTCTGCCTCAATCCGGCTTTTCTTCGCTCCCCATCGCCTCCTGCAGCTTCTTGATCGCCCGCATCCAAAGCATCTGTACCGCCGGGCGGGAGCGGCCCATCCGCTCGGCGACGTCGTTGAACGACAATCGTTGCAGGTTCCGCAGCACGACGACTTCCTGGTAATCGGCGGGCAATTCGGCCAAGGCGGCCGTGACCCGCAGCTCGTCGTCGATCTGCAGGAACTCCTGGCTGGGAGTTTGGCAAGGTGCGGCGGGCTCGGCCGCGCCGTACACGCGGGTCGAATCCTGCGGCGAGCGGATGGGCACTTCCCGCCGCGCCTGCCGCTTGGCGGTGCCCCGGTAGCGGCGGACGAAATCGGCCGCGTTGTGGGCTAGAATCCGTTTCAGCCAGGCGAGCCATTCTTGCTCGCTGCTGCCATCGAATCGCTCGAAATCGCGGAACGCCTCCAGCATCGTCTCCTGCACCAGGTCCGAGGCATCGACTTTCGCCCGCAGCCACGTTTCCACCTGGGCCCGCGCCACGATATCGAGGTAGCTGCGACAGAGCGCGAAGAGCTGGTCGCGGCAGCCGGCATCGCCCTGACGGGCCTGCTGGATGAGTGCCGAAACGTTGGGAAATTGCGAAGTTGACATCTCAAAGTTCACATTTCGAATCTCAGACGTCAGATTTCAAATCTCAGATTTCAAATCGCCGCCTTCCGCTCCGTCTTCTACGATCTCAAACCCCAAATCCCGGATCATCTGGTAATCCTCACTCGGCGGCTGGCCCTGCGTGGTGAGGTAGTCTCCCACGAACATTGAGCTGGCCGCATACAGTGCCAGGGGCTGCAGCCAGCCAAGCCGCAACTCGCGGCCGGCCGCCGCCCGCAAATCGGCGCGGGGATTGGCCAGCCGGAACAACGCCAGGGCCCTGAGGCAATATCGGGCGGTCGGCAGTTTCGGCCTGGCGGCCGTCAGCGGCGTGCCTTCGACGGGTGTGAAGAAATTGACTGGCAGGGCCTCGACCTCCAGTTTGCCCAGTTCCAGGGCCAGCTCCACCACGTCGTCGTCCTCCTCGCCCATGCCGACGATGCCGCCGGAGCAAATCTCCATGCCCGCGCCGCGGACGGCCCAGAGGGTGTCCAAGCGGTCCTGGAAGGTGTGGGTCGTGCAGATTTGCGGATAGAAGCGGCGGCTGGTATTGAGGTTGTGGTTCACGCGGTCGACGCCGCACTGCTTTAACCGCTGGGCCTGTTCCGCTCGCAACAGCCCGGAGGAAACGCAGACTTCCAGGTTGTATTGTTCCTTGATCCGTGGCACCAGTTCGGAGACCAGGTCCAGCTCCCGCCTTCCGGGCCCGCGGCCGGATGTGACGATGCAATAGGTCTTGGCTTTGCGTTGGAAGGCCGCGCAGGCGCCGTCGAGAATCTGTTCGGGCGGCAGCAGGGCATAGCGGGAGATATCAGCCTTGGAGACCCGCGACTGGGAGCAATAGCCACAGTCCTCGCGCAGGAACCGCTCTTGGCATTGATGAGGAAATTCAGGCGCACCCGGTTTCCCCACCATTGGCGGCGGACGCGGTACGTGGCGGCCAGGAGGTCCAGCAATTCTTCATCGGGGCTATGAAGTATGGCGAGGCCCTCAGCGGGCGACAATTGATGTCCTTGGAGGACGCGATCGGCGAGTTCTTGCCATTGGCTGGTCCCCGCGCATTTTTCTTGGAATGTGGTATTCATGACAAGATTCTATCGGATTGCCGGGCCATCGGCCACTGGTCATAGTGACCGCTCCGGGGGCGCTTTTGCGTCACGGACCCGCACCATCCGTTCGGCTCGGGCTCCTATGCCGGCTTTGGCCTCGCATTTGCACCCTAGTGGATCCTCGAAAAGGAGATTTCCATGCATCGATCCAGCGAACCCCTGATTGTCGGCGCCGGCCCCGTCGGCCTTGCCGCGGCATTGTTTTTGACACGTCAAGGATGCACACCGCGGGTCATCGAAATGCGCCAAGAGGCATCCAAACAGTCCAGGGCCCTGGCCGTCAATCCCCGCACGTTGGACATTCTCAGACCGACCGGTGTCACCCAACGCATGCTGGACATTGGACTGCCAGTTCGCGGAGGCCGTTTCTATCGGCGGACACGGAACGTGGCGACGGTGTCGTTCGACGGCATCCATCCACACTATCCGTTCCTCCTGGCCCTCTCGCAAGCGGCCACGGAGCGGCTGCTGGCCGAATCGTTGGAACGGGCCGGTGGAAAAGTCCAACGGGGGAGAAAATTGGTCGAGTGTCGCACGTCGGGCGAGGAAGTCGAGGCGGTCATCGAGCCGACGGAAGGCGGTTCCCGCGAAGTCGTGCGCTGCCCGTGGCTGCTGGCAGCCGACGGTGCCCACAGTGTCGCGCGACAACAATTGGCGATCGACTTTCCCGGTTCGGCGTTCAAGGAGCCGTGGTATCTGGCCGACGTTCCCCTGCGCACGGCCTTGGCGCCGGATCATGCCCACGTCTTCTTTCTTGCCGGCGGCGAGCTGCTGTTCCTGGTCCGTGTAGTCGACGACGCGCTGCAAGACCGCGACGGCGAGCCGATCTGGCGGGTCATCGCCAAGCATCCCCAACCGCTGGCGCAGTTGGTCGAGGCCGAACAGGCCGGACCGCCGCTTTGGGAGTCGAACTTCCACATTTCCCACCGCATCGATGCCGCCATGGCGGCGGGCCGCGTCTTTTTCGCCGGCGACGCGGCGCACATCCACTCTCCGGTCGCGCGCGGGGCATGAACCTCGGCATCGAGGATGCGTGGGTCTTCGCAGAATTGGCAGTCGCCGACCGCTCGCACGAGTACAGCCGGCTCCGCCGCCCGGTAGACCAAGCTGTCGTACGGCGAGTCGAGATGCTTTCGCGCCTGGCGATGGCCGAGACGCCGCTGCTGCAATTCGCTCGAGATTGGGTAATGCCGACAGCCACGAGGGTGCCCGTAGTCCGCAGCCGCATCGCAAGGACCCTCAGCGGACTGGACCATCCACTGCCCGACGTGGCGGCCGTTGCGCCTGACGTCGGGCTGGCAAAGGAGGCCGTCGGGGCTTCCGCCGTTGGCGCGTCTTCCGTCGGGGCGTCGGCCGTTGGGGCGTCGGCCCGCGGAATTCGGGCTGTCGGCGCGTTGGCCGTCGGCGCCTTGGCGATCGGAGCTTTGGCAGTCGGGGCCCTGGCGATCGGCCGACTGGTGATCGGCCGCCT
The DNA here is from genome assembly GCA_963709175.1 of uncultured Planctomycetia bacterium. Lineage (GTDB taxonomy): Bacteria > Planctomycetota > Planctomycetia > Pirellulales > Thermoguttaceae > JANXQG01. The sequence goes on along the minus strand of CAVPVK010000011.1, from coordinate 139,406 downwards.
CGCGGTTCGCGAGGCCAGGGTCCGGTCGCTCGATCTGGATGAAGTGGCGGTGAAGCGGCTCCGTGTCGGCGAAATCGTCATAACCGATGCGCTGCGGACGCCCAACGGCGTACGTTAATGGTATGGTAGGCCGGAACTCTGCAAGCTTGTTCCGGCCAAAGCTTGTGTACGTACCAAGCGATTCTAGTCGACCGCGATCATCCCATCCCGATAACCCGGTCCTGGTGCCCTGACAAAGGGGTATCGGGATCACGCAATTGGCAGTGTCGCCGGAAGCGCAACCCCCCGCTTCCGCGATAACACGAAGTGGACTACACTTGGAATAAGGAGCGGACGACATACGAAATTCAGAGGTCTTCGATGGCTGCGAAGAGTTCGAAGAAGCCCGACGTTGCCGCCGAACTGGCGACAAGGCTTGTCACCGAGCTGGCGGCCAAGAAAGCGGAGGGCAATTACCCCCTCTCATTGCGACAATTGGTAGTGGCGGTCGATCGTGAGGCGCAGCCGGACGTTGTTCTGGCCGCGGTCGGCAAGAAGACGTTCACCACGACAGCCTTCCTCGTCAAGCCGCCCGACAAGAAGAAGGGCATCGCCCTCCAAGCGGTGATGGAGTCCCCGGTCGGGCTGTGGGAAGACGCAGAGCACGTCGCCCGCCATCCTGCAACCTTGGCTTTCGTTCGCGGCGCACTTGCCCATGCAGCCATCGCCGAGTGGAAGAAGTGGGTCAACGGCAAAGCGGTCTTCAAGACCGCGTTCGCCGAGGTCGTCGACGAACAGGCGCCCCTGGTCCTGCTCAAGGCCCTGCGGTCCCAGCGGCAGTTGGGCGGGCCAGGCTATCCGTCGACTCTTCGCCGGCTGGCCGAGTTGGCAGGCAATTTACCCTTGGCCGACGCCGTCGTGGCGATGGGCAAGCCGACGTTTCGTGAGGCCGTGGTTGTGGCCGCAAATCTCCCCAAGAAGGTCACTGCGGCCAGCGGGAAAAAGTTCCTCGACGCCCACCTGACGCTGCGGGAAGACATCGATCGGTTGGCCGGATCGACGCAGCTGCTGGAGTGCGGAATTCAGGCTTGCAGGAAGACGGACGATTGTGGTTTCCACGTCGACGAAATTGCGACCAAGCTATTGGGGAAGGCTGCAGGCAACCCCCAATCGGATCTGAGGGAACGATTCGTCCGCTTGACGAACGAAAAACTGGCCTCCCACACGGCACCAGCGACCATCGGTTGGATCAACGAGAAGGGTAAGCCATTGCTCTTCCTGGCGGAAGACCTCTTTCCGAAGGCCGGTCTCTCGCACCGCGGGGCAGGCCGCGCCGAAGCAGAAGAGGGCAAGCGGCCAGCAAGGGAGTCTGCCGCGACACCCGCGCCGGCGGCCTCTGTTCCAACGGCCGTCGATGACCGCTTTGCCGAACAGTTCGACGAGGCATTCCGTCGCCTCGATGGCGAAAAAGGATTCTATAATTTTGTATCGTTATTCGATCTTCGTCGCGCCCTTGGGCAGTATTCTCGCGAACAATTCGATCGCGGCTTGAAACTGCTTCGCCGCGCCCGGCGCTTTCGGATCAACGTCGGCGAAGGACGCTCGGGCGTCTCTGCGGAGCAGCAAGCGGCAGCGATTATTGAGGATGGAACCATTCATACCTCGGTGTCGAGGATCAAACCATGAGCGTCCAATTGGCAAGTGAATCCGCAGGTGAGGAAACGGCTCCGATGCGTTTGGAAGACCTCCGCTACCATTTTCAGCAGCGTCCTTTTCTCGTCAACCGGATGACGCAGCCCGGCGAAGGGTTCCTGGACGTCGGCGCCGTCCACCAAAGGGAGTTTTCAGCCTTGATTGACGCCGGCCGAGAATCGCTGGAAAACGCGACGGCGACGGGCGTGGTGGTCTGGGGGGAGCCGGGAATCGGCAAGAGCCACCTGCTCGCCCGGCTCGACCAGTGGGCGAGCGACGGCAACGCCTGGTGCATCTTCCTGCAGAACATTCACGCAAGTCCCGCGATGCTGCCAGGTTATATTCTCAAGTGCGCCGTCAGCCAACTCACCAAAGGAAGAAGGGACTTGTTCCGTTCGACGCCGCTTTACGAAATTATTGCGGCGGTCATCAGGAAGCTGTCTGTCGGCGCAAGGCCGCTTGCGCTCCCCGCGTTCCGCAGGTTTGCCGCGGGCTTGACCCGTGACTTTCCGGAACATGAATCGATGGACTGGAAGATCCTCAAAGTCTTATGGGCCTTCTTTCGCTCGGCCTATCAGTCGTCTCACAAGCCGGCTGACGATCCGGCGGCACGCCTTGCCGTGCGCTGGCTGATCGGCGATCGACTGGAACGCGACGAACTGCGGAGGATCGATCTCGATTTGCCGGCGAGCGACGACGACAGCGACGAAATGCAAGACGAACACGTCCTCCGCGTGCTCGTCGTTCTGACCGAGTTCGCGCGCGAGGGCTCGAAGCCCTTCATGCTCTGCCTCGATCAGGTCGACGTCTTAAACGACGATAGGATGAGGGCGCTGGCAACCTTCCTGCACATCCTCCTGGATTCGTCGCGAGATTTGACCACGATCTTCTGCGGCGTCCAAGAAATGCTTTTGGATCACGTGAATCGCCAGGTAATCGCGGGGGCGGATTGGGACCGCATCCGCCAGTGCGAGCCCGTTCAGCTTGCCAGGCTGGACGCCGAGGGGACGCGGCAGATCCTGCAGCGCCGCTTGGAGAACTTCATCGAGCCGCTGATGCAGTTGCCCGAGATCAAGGAATGCGTCCACAACGACGGGTTGTTTCCCTTGGGAAGCCGGTGGCTGGCTGCGCGCATGGAGGAAGTTGCCGACCCCCGGCCGCGGCAGGCCATACGATGGGCGCATCAACGCTGGTTGGAACAGGAACAACTACTTGGCAAATTGGGGCCCGAACGGTGGCTGCAACAATGGGAAGCCGGGGAAGGCATGCTTCCGCCAGTGCTCATTACGCCGGCGCTTGTCGCCGAATCGATCGATACGAAAGTCGCCGAGCGGATGGCGGAGCACTGCAGCCGGCTGGAACTGGACCACTCCAAGCTGCCCCCGGATGCTTCCAATCTGCTGGGGCTTGTGGATGCGCTGCTGGAACAATGCCGGAGCGACAGCGAACTTGGCGTTGTGAAACTCGAGGCTCCCTTGCCGCCAAGAAGGAACTGCAAGCCCGTTTATGACCGAATCGTGCAATTGAGATCGACCGAGGGGGGCTTGCGGCGCGTGGGAATCGTTGCCGTGTGCACCTTGGACCGCGCATCGATGGCGTGGGCCCTCGGCCGCCTTGTGGGCGACAAGACCCCGCCTGAAAGCGTCCTCCTGCTCGTCGATCGTCGCCGTCCCTTAAGTCTGGCGAAGAAAGGGCAGGAGTACCACGATCATCTCTTCTCGCCGCAGAAACGCGGAAAATACCAGAAGGTCGAGTTGGAACTCAACGAAGTTGCGCAATTAGACGCACTGCAGAAGGTCGTCAACGACGCCCGCGCCGGCGATCTGGAAATCGATTTTCCGGACGGGACGACGCGGGTCTTGACGGAGAAGGACGTCATCGCCTCGCACCTTCGCCAGCGGCGGTATGCCGAACATCCGCTGGTCCGACGGATCCTCACGGCCAACGAACCCAACGCCGGCCCCTGTTCCGACGAGGAGATCGCCGTCGACCCTTTTGACGATGACGACCTGCGGCGGTTCATTCGCAGCCAGCTTGCGCTCACGATGGGGATGACCGCGTCGGGGCTGGCCGCCCGCTTCGCCGAAGAGCGAAAGGCGCCCTCCGCTATCCGCGACGCGCTCAAGACGTCGATAATCTCCGTCGCCAAACAGATGCATAAGGAGAACCTTTTGCATGCCACTCCTTGCGATGACGATCTTTCGCTCCTCTTGTAACTCATGGCCGAGCCAGCCCGCTTCAATGTCACGCAAATCAGGGTCGCCGCAACGTGCCCGCGCATCCTGTATTTCGACCTGGAAGAGACCCGGCGGCGGCGTCTGCGGCATCCGCGCGTTTCCCGGATTTGGAAAGAAGGCAACGACGACACTACCGCCTGCGGCAAGTTGTTCCATAACTCCATCGAGGCCTTCAATTCGCAAGCGGCCGCATCGGACACGATCGTCGAAGTTCTGACCCGCAATTCGGAAGGCGCGGCGCAACTCGACCAGGAGCTGCGGCAGCACATCTATAAAGAGCACGTCAACCGCCAGGAGCTATTCCGCGCAAGGGGCGCGGCAGCAGGCCTTTATTCAGGCCCTGGGCACCTACGTTCGCGAGCTGGCCGATATTCTTTCCTACGCGATGTCGATCGGCATGCAGCCCAAAGAGATCGTCGAGCAGATGTTCGGCGACCGTCGCCGCCGCGTAGACGTGACATTCGAAGTGGGAAGTCGCGGCGAGGGCGTCCGCGTCGTTGGCCGGTTGGACTACGTGTTCTACGATTGGCGTGTCGCCCGGCGGCGGATCATCGATTACAAGCTGACGCCGGGAAACGAGCCCTCAAACGATCTCTTTCAAGTCGGCGTGTACGGATTGATGCACCACGCGCAGCACAAGACCCAGCCCGACGTGGCCGTGTTCTATCTGCACCCGCGCCGGCAGATGCTGGAGCTGAAGTGGGAGGAGCTATACGCGCAGGCGCTACAAGATCTACGACCTGCTGGCATCGATGGTCGCCTGGTCGTCCTATGACGAGCGGGCGGGAACGGGACTGAAACCGCCCGGCGAGCCCTGCTACTGCGCCCATTGTCCCTGGAATGACCAGTGTACGCAACGATTGGGCCCCAAGAGCGAGGGCGGCCGGTTGAACATCTGGGAAGAAAAGCTGCGGGCCACACCGCTGCCCGAGGCGGAGCCGCACATCGAGAGCGTAGACCTGAAAGATGAGGAAGAAGAAACGGCTGCAAGCGTCCCGGAGGCGCCGAACGGGCCGAAGAGGCCGGGACCCGTATCGGGCGAGGCAACACCTGCAACCGAGTCGCTGTGGCTGGGGAATCTTCGCGAAGATGCGGAAAAACGCGTCGCCATGCCGGCGGCCGCGTTGGCCACGCATACCGCGGTCGTCGGCGCGGCGGGCAGCGGCAAGACCTGGTTGGCCAAAGGCATCGTCGAGGAAGCCATCCTGCAACGCATTCCGGTGCTTGCCGTCGATCCTCAAGGAGACCTCGTGCAGTTCCTCCGCCCGGCGGACGCTGCCGGCCTTCCCGCCTGGGAACGCTCGCGGTTCGACCGCTACTGGAAATCCGTCGAGCCGAGGGTCTTCACGCCCGGATCGTCGCACGCAACTCGCCTGCGTCTGAATCCGCTGCGTTTGCCCAGGATCGACCAGCTTGCGGCAATCGCCGATCCGATGCGACGCCAGGAGGAATTTGACGGCATGTTGGCCACCGCCGCGGCGAATCTGGCAAGTCTCGCGCAGGCGAAAGGCGAATCGGGTCCCCAGACCGCGTTCCTGGTCAAGCTTCTGCGGGCCCTGGGCAAAAACGGATCGATTGGCGAATTGTCGATAACCGAGATCATCGCCGCCATTCGTGCCCCGGACAGCCTGGGGATCGATGACCCGGACGCTTATATCCGTAAGACCGATCGCGACAAGCTCGCACGAAGTCTCAATTCGCTGGTTGACGGGCCGGCGGGGCACCTCTTCCGCGATGGGCTGCCGTTGGATGTCGATGGGCTGCGGAGACCCGTGGATTCGGCAAGGACGCCGCTGAATATCGTCTACCTCAACGCGATGAGCGACGACGGTCAGAAGCAGTTCTTTGTCGCCTCGCTGGCGGCCGAAATCTACCGCTGGATGGTGAGTCGATCGGAGGGCGGCGGCATGAAGCTCTTGTTGTACCTCGACGAGGCCCGAGACTACATTCCCTCGGGAAACAAGCTGACGCCCGCTAAGCTGCCCTTGATCCGTCTGTTTGCGCAAGGGCGAAAATACGGAGTGGGATGTCTGTTGTGTACGCAGAGCCCGCGGGTGGTCGACTACAACGTGTTTGGCAACAGCAGTGCAAAGATCATCGGCCGGCTGGAGTCAAGGCAGGACGTGGAGCGGGTCGCCCAGTGGTTCAGCACAAGCAGTGGGGTCCCGGCATGGCTCGACGATCGCAAGGCGGCCGGCAAGGGTTCATTTGTCGGGCGATGGCCGGAAATGGACGCGGCGTTTGAAGGTGCGACTTTTATCGGCCGGCCGCTGTTTTCGCTGCACGAAGGCGCCTGGTCGCCCGATCGCATCGAACGGGAATTGGCGGACGACCGCTTGCGGTTGGCGCTCAAAGACCAGTGGCCTGCCTGATCCCGTCTTTCGACCGTCGGCGATTCAATAATTAAACTTCACGCCCCGCTCTCGCAGTTCGGCGACGATTTGCGGGGCCGATTCGTAGACCACGGCATCGAGTCCCGCCGCCCGGGCCCCGGCCACGTGCCCGGCAATGTCGTCAGTGTAGAAGATTTCCTCGGGGCGGCAACCGGCCAATTCGGCGGCTTTGCAGAAAATGGCCGCTTCGGGCTTCACGGCCCCGACCTGGTAGCTCAAAACGTATGTGGAGAAGAACTCCCGCACCATCGCAAAGTGCCGCAGGCAATAGGTCCAGTGGCCTTCGCAGGTGTTGGAAAGCACGCCCAGCGGGTATCCGGCATGATAAAGCTGCGCGACAACGGGCAGCATGCTCTCGATGGGCGCGAAGATGTCGCTGCTGGCATGCAGAAAGGCATCGAAGTCGGGCCGCGTGCCCGTCTGGCGGCAAAACGCCTCGTGCGCCCCGCGGGCATCGAGTCGGCCGATTTCGTAATCGGCTTGCAGGCCCGCCGCCAGCACGGCCTGGACCTGCGAGGGCTCCAGTCCGGCCACGTCGGCGATCTGGCGGCACATCCGCGGGAAGCTGAAATCGATGAGCACCTTGCCCATATCGAAGAAAATGAACTGGGGAATCATGTCGGCAAATCGGCGAGGGTTGTTTTCCACATGCTTAACATACGCTGCCAGCCCGATCAGGGCAATCGCCCCTACCCATCGGTCGGGTGCTGGATTAGAATGAACTGTTCCACACTTCGCACAACTTCCCGGGTACTTCCACCATGCGCTCCGACATGATCAAACTGGGCGATTCCCGCGCCCCGCACCGTAGCCTGCTCCGCGCCACCGGCGTGGTCGATGACGATTTCCGCAAGCCGTTCATCGCCGTCTGTAATAGCTACACCGACATCATCCCCGGCCACGTTCACTTGGACAAGGTGGGGCAGTACGTCAAGGAGTGCATCCGCGCGGCCGGCGGCGTGCCCTTCGTCTTCAATACCATCGGCGTGGACGACGGCATCGCCATGGGCCACGCGGGCATGAAATACTCCCTTCCCAGCCGCGAGGTGATTGCCGATGCCGTGGAGACGGTCATACAGGCCCACTGCTTCGACGGCATGATCTGCATCCCCAATTGCGACAAGATCGTGCCCGGCATGCTCATGGGGGCCATGCGCTGCAATATCCCCACGGTCTTCGTTAGCGGCGGGCCGATGGAGGCCGGCAAGACCGCCGACGGCAAGACCGTCGACCTCATCGACGTTTTTATCGGCGCTGCCGCCCGGCAAAGCGGCAAAGTCTCCGCCGAGGAGTTGCTGGCCCTGGAGAAGGCGGGCTGTCCGACCTGCGGCTCCTGCTCGGGCATGTTCACGGCCAACAGTATGAACTGCCTGTGCGAGGCCCTGGGCATGGCCCTGCCGACCAACGGCACCCTGTTGGCTACGGCCAACGACCGCAAGCAGCTCTTTCAGGCGGCGGCGCGGCGGATCGTGGAGATGGTCAAAGAGTTCGACCGCGTCGGGCCCGGCCACGGACTGCTGCCGCGGGAGATCGTCACTGCCGACTCGATCGACAACTCGATGGTCCTGGACATGGCCATGGGCGGCAGCACGAACACGGTGCTGCACATCCTGGCCGTGGCTCACGAGGCGGGCGTGCCCTACAGCATCGAGCGGATCAACGAGTTGAGCCGCCGCACGCCGAACGTCTGCAAGGTTGCGCCCAGCAGCCACTACCACGTGGAGAACGTCCACAATTCCGGCGGCGTGCACACGATCCTCGGCGCGGTCCGCCGCGGGCGGCCGGACCTCTTGCACCAGGACTGCCCCACGGTCACCGGCAAGACCCTGGGCGAGAACGTCGACGAGTTCGACATCCGCGGCAGCGGCGCGGTGGAGCAGGCCCTGGAATTGGCCGCGGTCACCGCCGGCGGCCAGCGGACGCACCACGGCATGATCGTGGACCGCCAGGCGGCTTCGGTCCGCGATCTCAGCAACGAGCAACTGGGTTTCGATCCCTACGATTGCATCCGCGAGGTGGAAAACGCCTATAGCGACGAAGGTGGGCTGGCGATCCTCTTCGGCAACCTGGCCCCGCGGGGCTCGGTGGTGAAGACGGCGGGCGTGAAGCCGAGTATGTTGAAGCTGAGCGGCCCGGCGGTGGTATTCGAATCGGAGACGGCGGCCTACGAGGGCATCGTCAACGGCCGGGTGAAGGCGGGCGACGTGGTCGTGATCCGCTATGAAGGACCGCGCGGTGGGCCGGGCATGCAGGAGATGCTCGCCCCCACGACGGCTATCAAGGGCGTGGGGCTGGGCGACAGCGTGGCCCTGGTGACGGACGGCCGCTTCTCCGGCGGCACGGCGGGGGCGTGCATCGGGCACGTGAGTCCCGAGGCGGCCGCCGGCGGGCCGATTGGGTTGGTGCGGGACGGCGACATCATCGAGATCGACGTGCTGGGGCATTCCCTCAGCGTGCGCTTGAGCGAAGCGGAGCTGGCGGCGCGGGCGAAGCAGTTCCAGCCGCTGCCGCCGCGGTACACGACCGGCTGGCTGGCGCGGTATGCGTCGATGGCCACCAGCGCCGACACGGGGGCGGTGTTGAAGTGGGAATGAGCCACATCGTGTTATTAGGCGACTCGATCTTCGACAACGGTGCCTATGTTCACCGCGACCGGGGAGAAGAACCAGTTATCGATCAGCTTCGCGCTCGGCTCCCGCGCGGCTGGGGCGCGACGCTCGCGGCACGTGACGGAAGTGTGGCGTGCAACGTCTGTCAACAGCTCCAGCAAATGCCGCCCGATGCCTCGCACCTGCTGATCAGTGTCGGGGGCAACGATGCCCTGGGGCAGAGCCAGATACTCCAGGAACCGGCACTTTCGGTAGGCGAGGTCTTGGCAAGCCTGGCGCGGAGCAGAGAGAGGTTCCGCCGCGAGTACCGGGAAATGCTGCAAACGGTCTGCGGGCTAGGTAAGCCAACGGTCGTCTGCACGATTTACGACCAGTTCTCGCTTTCCGGGGAGTTGAGCGTGCCGGGTGGAAATGAGGTCTTGCGGGCCGCTCTGGCCGTGTTCAACGACGTCATCATCGATGAGGCGGTCCGCGCCCGGCTTTCCGTTCTCGATTTGCGACGGGTCTGCGACGAACGGGCCGACTACTCGGACATATTCCCCATCGAGCCGTCGGCCATCGGCAGCGCAAGATACGCGCAGGCGATCTGCCGGATCGTTGCCGTGCACGACTTCTCGCGGTGGCAAACCGTCGTTTTCGGGACGGCGTAACCAAACTGGATCTTATCCCCGAAAACTCCGCGGCGCATCGGCCTGGCCGCCTGGCCCCCGCTCCTTGGAATTCCGCTTGTCAGTTCGCGCAACGGAAGGGATAATTGATTTGCAGGCATTCCTCACCGGATATTTCAAGCCCGCCCCCAATCACTCCAATCGTGCCCCCCGAGAAAGATGAAAGAGTGCAGCCCATGAATGGCGTTACGGTAATTCACGGCACGTTTGCCGACAACCGTTTCGTGCCCGACGAGACGCCGCCTTTGGTTCAAGGTCGTGCGGAGTTGATTGTTTTTGCAGGTTCCGAGAGGAACGAATCGACCGCGAAGTCCCCGCCGCGGACATCTATTTTTGACCTTCTCGGCAGAGCGGCGGTTCTACGAAGCGGTGAGGACATCGATGCGCAAATTGAGCGGGAACGCCAGGGCTGGGGTGACGATTGATCTACCTGGATTCTGGCATCATCATCCGAATGCTCGAGGGGAACGATCGGGTTCGACTGCCCATCGAAGACCGCGGTCTTGCTTCGCTGCGAGGACTGATGGCCAATAAACTTGTCTACCGGGATCGGTTGGCGTTCGATTCACTTTCATGCGGCTCAAACACTACTAGATGTAGTGGTCCAGGCACTTCGCCTGCGAATCATCGTCGCAAATAACATCCCATAGCTGACTGCCACGTTGAGATAGGCGTTCCTCGCCTTGTTTCTTCATCCGCTGTGACGAGAAGCCGACAATGAATCCCGCATCATCGTCCGAGTACGCCCACCTTGCTGCAAACTCCCCTGCGGGAAAAGCAGCTAATGATTTTCTCAGCGCATCTCGTTAAAATGCTCAATCAACGGGGAGATGAAACTCCGGTCCTGCGCCATGCTGTAGCTCAGATAGCCGATCCCGAGCGCGGTTAAGAAACCAAGGAGAATTTCGCTCCACAATTCATCTGCAATACTGCTGTTCTTCAGAAGTGGCCGCAAGAACTTGCGGCTCCACTGGCCAGCGTCAACCTATGCGCGTCCGGAATTCCTTCTTAATCCGCCGGAGCTAGAGAGACGCGAAAGCCGATATCGCCATCGCGACCCGGTTTCTCGGTCCCGCGCGAGGTCCTGGTCCGGGAAATCGCCGCCGCGTAATCCGCAACCGCCCGGCCGACGCGGAGGGCATCCGTTGCAGGCCTCATTGGATCGTCCACCGACGACTTCGCATAGTACTTCTCGTCGTACAGGTCTTGGCACCACTCCCAAACGTTGCCATGCATATCACGATTAACCTACATATTGGCAGCCGTGTCTGGTAGGCTATACTAACGGAAATGAGCGACCCCAAAACCAGACTATTCAGCCCTGGCGTCGGAAATCGTGGGATGACGCAACTTCATTATGACGCATACTGCGGAAATTTGCCGGGACTGCTCTGGTGTTTAGAGAATGGCATGGATGTCAACGCAACCGACGATTATCGGGGCTACGCTGCAATACATTGGTTGGCTGAGATGGCGGCGACAAACGGACCTCGTATTGAGATGTTGAGAGTTTTGGCGAAGCACGGTGCAGATATCAACCTGAAAACTCCTGATGGGATTTCGGCTTTGATGCTTGCTCAGGCGGCTGGTAGCAACCTTGGCGATGAGCTTGCGGCGGAGCTAATTGCTCTCGGAGCCGAATCGAGTGTAGGTTAATTTGGCATGCATGCATTCCCGTGCATGTCGTACAGCCCCCAAGCGTTGCAATTCTTCTGGCCCACTGAGTGCGTCTTTTTGCCGGAGTTCTTATCGTACCATGCATAGTCGCGAAGTTTCGCCTCGTCGTTGCCAAAGCAATAGGGCGTCGTACTCCCTGCGCGGCAGGCATATTCCCACTGCGCCTCCGTAGGCAGTCGATAGGTTCTCCTCACCGCTTTCTCCTCCGGCAAATCCGAAAGCTTCCGGCAGAACCCCTGGGCGTCGTCCCAGGAGACTGTCTCCACTGGCGCATCGTCGCCCGATGCCTTGAAGTAGCTTGGTTCTCGCCCATGATCCGCTTGAACTCGGCCTGCGTCACCTTGTATGTGCCTAGGTAAAACGCGTGCGTGATGCGCGCACACGGTGCTGCGGGCGCTCGTCGGAATCGCCTCCGTCTTCGCCTTGCGGGGAGCCCATCATCAACTCGCCCGCCTCGATCCGAACGAATTGCATTCCCATAGAATTCGTAATCGAGTGGGGCCAGGGCCGTAATCGTATCAGCGGCAGATTCCGTATGTCGCCTGGCAAAGGCAGCAAATCCTCGTGGAGCGTCTTGTAGCGCGCATGTGGCCGTCAAAGCGATCCGTCTTTTCCCGTCCGGCTCGTTGACCCTAACAATCCACTTCGCCCGACGGCGATGCCTTGCTGCACTTGATGTCGTTATTCGAGGACCGCCTCGGGTCGGTCGATCGCGGAATCGGACTGCCGGAGACGGCTTCAACCGCAACTTCGGCAGTGTGCGGGCATACCGGGCATGGGCTGTAACTCCTGGAAAAGCGGTTTATAACGCGGCAGCGTGGCTACGAACGTAACTGCCGTCTTAGGCGTCGGGGCTTGTCAACCGTGAGGGTCCACTTTAGCCGCTCGTGCTCGACTTGGCGGCCTTGCTGTCGCTCACCTCCAGGACTGCCGCGGGTGGCTCAACCTCGACGGAATAGACGGCCGGAGATGCCTTCAACCGCAACAGCGGCAAAGTGCGCGCCTCACCTGCCATGGGCTGCAAATCCTGGCGGAGCGGCTCGTAGCCCGGCTTGGTTGCTGCCAAGGTGATCCGCTTCTTCCCGTCCGGCTCATTGACTGTGACGGTCCACTCTTGCCCCTCGTGCGTGACTGTCGCGGCCTTGTTGTCGCTCACCTCCAGGACCGCCTCGGGTGGCTCAACCTCGACGGAGTAGACGGCCGGCGGCGGTGCACGGAGCAGGAGCGCTTCCAGGAGAACGAGCGCGAATACAAGAAGCGGAGCGGATATGACCGCGGTCCGCAACAGCCAACGCCGTTTTGCCAGTCTTGCCGGATCAGGTTCTTCCGCGCGCTCGGATCGGTGCGCCGTGCGTCGCGTCGCCCACCTCCCAAAGGGATTGAAAGACCTTCGACTTCTCCGGGGTGCTGGTAGTCCTGCTCCGAAAAAAGCAGGTTCTCGTCGTTGTTAAAGCGATTTTCTAAGGTCGGGTCCTTCTCACTGCTGCTCGAAATGACCTGAAGGAGATAGACAGAATGGAAGAAATTGTGCATGTCGGCGTTATCGACCTCAACGCAAAGGTACGGGATGTTGATAGTTCGGGTGCCCCATCTCGCCCGACGGCATGTTGGCGAAGGCCGGGCACGTACATGCCGTCGTAGTCGATCAATTTCAGGGCGAGACTGCCGTCGGCCGCGGGCACCACGAGCACGTTGCCGTGTTGGAGGTCGGCATGAGCGATTTCATCGTCGGTGTACCGCGGCATGGGACAAGATGAGAACGATGTTCGCAAATCTGACCGTCTTCTACAAGATCCTCGCGAACGTTCAGCTGGCCCTCGACCCACTCCATCTTGACCGCCGGAGCTGGCCAACCTCCCGGGGTTTACCCGCCAGTGTATCCTCAGGCCTTCTCGCCCACAAGCAGGTCTAAGCGGCCACACCTGGTGGAGTTGTTGCGGGAAAAGAAGCAGACGCCCGCGCCTGCGCAAAAACCATCCCAAGATGATCCGTCGCAAAGACTTACCAGAGCGTTTCAAAAAACTATCGCTCGCCAAGCGTATATTAGGGTATAAACTCGCTCTTTGAAAATCCAGATTTAGGTAAGCACCTCCGGCCCAGCCCACCGGGCGCAAGAGGCCGAGGTCCGCCCGGCCGCTCAGAAGCCCTTCGCCCGCCGGGCGAGCGCAAGGCAGAGAAATGTCGCCGTGTACCCTCGGGACGCCGTACGCTCTTCCAGTCTTAGCTACGGCGATTTGATGCTAAAGGGTATGTATTCTCGCGCAGCGGAAGCCGTTCTTCAACTGCACTCAGCATAGGCTCGTACACCTAATTAACGACATGCTGGACGAGGATTGGTTCCGGCGTCATAACTCGGGTACCGTTCCCAGTGGCAAAGCTTCTCGAAGAACATGCCGAAGAGTTCGACCGCCGCCTTTTGTTGTGACATATCTCACGCGGAATTTCCCGTCCCGCCGGCGCAAGCCTTTTGCTGCACATGGTTTGCAAGTTGGCGATTTTTTGGTGCGTTTGCGATGTTTGAATTCGCACATAGATCAATAGAGTAGTCCACTGGGAGATGTCGCAGGTTGTAATTCACGGCCTTGGCAACCGCAATCGCGCCTCACTCCCACTCGATCGTCGCCGGCGGCTTGCTGCTGATGTCGTAGACCACTCGGTTCACACCTGGCACCTCGTTGATGATCCGCGTCGACATGCGGGCCAAGAGATCGTAGGGCAGGCGGCTCCAGTCGGCCGTCATGAAGTCCTCCGTCTCCACCGCCCGGATCGCCAGCGCGTCGGCATACGTCCGCGCATCGCCCATCACGCCCACGCTCTGCACGGGCAGGAGCACGGCAAAAACCTGCGCGGTCTGCCGATACAGCCCGGCTTGCTTGATCTCGGAGACGACGACGGCGTCGGCCTGGCGGAGCGTGTCCAACCGCGAGCGGGTGATCGGCCCCAGGCAGCGAACCGCCAGCCCCGGGCCCGGAAACGGATGCCGCCAGACGATTTCTTCCGGCAGGCCCAGCCGCAGACCCAGGGTGCGGACTTCGTCCTTGAAGAGGTCGCGCAAGGGCTCGATGAGCGTGAAGGCCAGGTCCTCCGGCAACCCGCCCACGTTGTGGTGCAACTTGATCGTGGCGGCGGGACCGTCGGGCGTGCCGCCGCTTTCGATAACGTCGGGATACAGCGTTCCCTGGGCGAGGAACTCGGCCCCTTCGATCCGCGCGGCCTCGTCGGCGAAACACTCGATGAAGGCGTGCCCGATCCGCTTCCGCTTCTCCTGCGGATCAGTGATGCCGTCCAGAGTCTTGAGGAAGCGGTCCTCGGCGTGCACGACGTGCAGGTCGGTTTTGAAGTGGTTGGTGAACTCCTCGATCACCGACTGCACCTCACCCGCCCGCAGCAGGCCGTTGTCGACGAGAATGCACGAGGCCTGCGTGCCGACGGCCTCGGCCAGCAGGGCGGCGACGACGCTGCTATCGACCCCGCCGGAGAGCCCGCAGACCACGCGGCCCTTGCCGACGCGGTCGCGGATGACATCGATCGTCTCGCGGGCGAAATCGCCGATCTTCCACCGGCCCGAGCATCGGCAGATCCCATGCAGGAAGTTGCCCAGGATCTGCTGGCCCAGCGGCGTGTGCGTGACCTCGGGGTGGAACTGCAGGCCGTAGATCGGCAGGCTGCAATGCTTGACCGCGGCGAACGGGCAGGTGTCGGTGGCCGCCAGCGGCTGGAAATCAGGCGAGACCTGCGCGACCTGATCGCCGTGGCTCATCCAGACTTGCAGGTCCTCCGGCACGCCGGCAAAGAGCTCGTCGTCGCTGACCAGGCGGCAGTGCGCCCGACCGTACTCTCGCGCCGGGCGCTTTGCACGCGGCCACCGAGGGCCTCGCAGAACAGTTGCATGCCATAGCAGATGCCCAGCACGGGCAGGCCCAAGTGGAAGATCTGCGGATCGCACTTGGGGGCCCCGGCCTCGTAAACACTCGACGGGCCGCCCGAGAGTATCAGCCCCTTGGGAGCAATCTGCCCGATCCGCTCGGCGGAAAGGTCGTGACGGACGATTTCGCAATAGACTTGCTGCTGGCGGACGCGGCGGGCGATAAGTTGGGCATACTGCGATCCGAAATCGAGGACGAGGACCTTTTCGGCGGCAATCTTGGTCATAGGTGTTCCCTTGGAGAAAACCTTACCGAATTATCGCTTGTCTCCGGCCCTTTTTTCCCGGATTTACTGCCTTTTCGACGGTTCGGCCGTAACCGGCCGGAAAGGGCGAATCCGCTAGTTTACCCTAGCTGATAGCGGACAATCAAGGCCCCTTGCTGCGGCAGGGGGCCTTTTCATGCGCCGATACCGTCAATGCTGCGGTCTCTTGCAAGCTACGAGAACGGAAGCTATTCTGAGTGCAGTGTCACGGTACTGAATTGACCGGATTGGAAAGGCCGAATGATGGACGAATCTACCCACAAAGTGGAACCCATGCGCGATGGTCAATGCCTCGTCGTCCAAGATGGAACGACTCTGCCGCGCCGTTGTGCCATCTGTAATCAATCTGAAGTTGGTGATGCAGTCGAAATATCGTTCGATAACAAACGCCACAAGAATCTGAGTCGATCAGTAGGAGAAGCCGTTGGAGGAGCCGTTAGAGCGTTTCTTACGGAGGCAGTTCGGGGTTCGGTCAATCAAGCTATACCGGCCCAGTTAAAGTATGGCTTCATGTGTGCCGGAGGCACCGCGTGTATCCGTTGTGGGCTCGGTTGCTTCCCGTTGTGGCTTTGATTGTCTCAGTCGGCGCCGGTCTGTGGGTTCATACGTATCTCAAAGGCGATAGTCGTGATTTGGGTTACATGCAAACGGGCCTTGTCGCGATCGTTTCGGCCTTGTTGGTTTTTGGGATTACACTTAACCGCATTCCGAGTGCGGTTCTCCCTTGGTACTTCAAAGCCGTTAGATTCTCCGACCGGATTGTTTGGTTGAAAGGCTCTAATGAGGAGTTTTTGAAGAGCCTTGAAAAAACGAGCACCAATGATGAAGGGAACGGCCGCCGTGAGGGACAGGGCAAACCCCCACGGGGCCGGAGACTCTAGCGGGGAATGAACAAGGCCGCGAATCTCGCGCCCGCTGCGAACAGCGCTTCCCTCTCGCTCCGAGAATCGTGCAGCGATCTTCCGCCCGTGCCATGAGTTGACGAACTCCACAGGCGGTACACCGTGCGGCCGTCGAACGAACCGGATTAAACGGCACGGCCGCAAGGCTCACTATGGCGATTCTCTCTCGGTCAAGGGTTGGGCATCGTCATGCCGCGTGCATTGCCCCAGCTCAGCTCGTCCTGACGCTCCAAGGCCAGAGTCTCGATTGGGCCTGTCGGCCGCAGTACGTCGTCGATGACTTGGTTGCCGCTGGTCTCCACGCTGAAAACGTAGCGGTCAAGGAACTCTTCGCTGGTCATCGGATTCGCTGGATTCACTGTTGCAATCAAGGCCCCCTCGATCTGGCGAATGACCCTGATGCTTGCAGGAAGCTCGCGGGGTGGGCAATGGCGAGCCACGAACATTGCACGCGGTTGTCCCGGCGTCTCGCCGATACCCGCATGGAACTTGCCAAGAAGGGGCTGCGAAGCGGAGGCTATGCACCACCCTGCCCAACGGCAAACCACGTGTCGGCCGCTACCTCATCCCAGGAGACTTGGAGGAGATCAAAGTGGTTCGGCGAATCTTCCGCTTGTTCGTGAAGAAAGAACGCGGTCCTTGAACGAGATTGCTGCCATGCTGAATAAGGAGAAGATACCGACGCGCAGCCAGCGAGGGCAAGGCAAATGGTCGCCAGCCACGGTCAAGGAGATTCTCACGAATCGGGCATACGTTGGCGACTTCGTTTACAATCTCCGCAAGTCCGGCGAGTTCAACGTCGTGCTGGGAGAACCGGGCAAGCAGGATGTTGTCAGGCTGTCCTATGCGCCGAAGACCGGCCCGTTTCCTGGAAAAAGACGATGGAAGGGGCTTTCATCCAAGAAGGCGTTTACAAGGCCATCATCGACCGTAACCTTTTCGACGAGGCGCAGCGGATAATCGCGGGTTTCGAGTCGCACGGCTGGGGCCGCCGTCGTTTTGAAAAGTATCCACTGTCCGGCATACTGGTTTGCGGCCACTGTGGGAAGAAGATGTATGCTTGCACCCCGCCCGGTCGTCCTCGATGCTACCGCTGCTCCAGCAATGCACAGTTTGGGAAGGGTAGCTGTGGCACTTATGAGATTACGGCAGACTTGATCGAACCATTCATCTTCAAGGAAGTGGGGCTGGGCATCAAGGAGTTGACGGCCTGCTTGACCGATCCGCCCGACGAATTGGTCAGGCCCCGTGAGGGCCAGCAAGGCAAGCACCGTGCATTGCTGGAGAGGCGTGCGAAGAAGGCTGCCGAGATCGACAAGGCCGAGAAGAATGCTTTGCTGGCCGATGACCCCCAATTCTTCAAGAGCCTCCAAGATCGGGTCAAGGTTATGCGTGAGGAATTGGCCGAGATCGACCAGCAATTAGCGGCCGAGCCCGAGAAGATCAACGGTTACACCAGGGAGGAGTTGCAGGCGCTGAATGACTGGTGGAATGATTTCGAGAAGCGGGCCGTTACGGTGCCGATCAAGGCGAAGAAACTCCCCTTCCACGCCACGTTCTACCAAGACCCTAGCCGCGAGGATCAAGCCTTGATGGTCAACGCCTCTGTCTACAATGACGAGCTGACCAAACTCGGCTGCGAAGTCCGTTTGTGGTGGAGCACTCGCACCGTTATCATCAAGAAGGGCAAGCCGGAAGGGCAAACCCCAGAACCGCTACATTCTCGTCAAGGGTGAACTGCGGATCAAGGGCCGTGAGCCGGTCGAATTGCCTGTAATTTCGCGTAACTCCCTTGGGGAAAACCTCATATTATAACCGAAGATCGGAAAACATCATGCCCGATGGAGAAAAACCACTGCATCCCTTCGAAACCCGGCTGGCGGCATCGTGGCCGCCGGAGGAGTGGAAGGACGTCTCGGTGCTGGTAGCCGTCTCCGGCGGCGGCGATAGTACGGCCTTGCTTTGCGGCACTGGCTGCATTACGATTACCGGGCGAGGGACGTTTGATCGTCTCGCACGTCAATCACAAGCTGCGCGGTGCCGATTCTGACGCCGATGAGGAGTTCGTCCGCGACCTTTGCCGGCAGTTGGAGCTGACATGCTCTGTGGCGACCGCCGTGATTGAGCTCTCGTCCGGCGGTCGCGGGCAGGGGATTGAAGCCCTCGCGCGTCGCGCACGCTACGCCGCGCTGGAAGAGGCAGCCGATCGCCTAGGAGCCCGTTTTGTCGTCACCGCGCATACGGCCGACGATCAGGCCGAGACGATCTTGCACCGCATCCTCCGCGGGACTGGCATCGGCGGCCTCCGCGGCATGTCGCGGTCGCGGCGATTGGGGGCGGCGACGCTGCTGCGGCCGCTGTTGGGTATAGGCCGCGCCGCGTTGGCCGCATACCTTCACGATCGTCAACAACCGTTCCGTAGCGATGGCAGCAATCGGGACGCCCGTTTCATGCGAAACCGCATCCGCCGGGAACTCTTGCCTTTATTGACCGCGCACTACAGCCCGACGATCGTTGATGCGCTGCTGCGATTGGGTGAGTTGGCGGGCGAGGCGCAGTCGTTGATCGATAGTATGGCGGAAAACGTGACCGAGCAATGCTTGCGCCGTTTCTCGCCAGGCGAAGTGCGGCTGGACTTGAGCCAACTGGCCGTGCAGCCGCCGCACCTGATTCGCGAAGTGCTCATGGAGATCTGGCGAAGGCAAGGTTGGCCGTTGGCGGCGATGGGGTTCGCCGCATGGCAAGGCCTGGCGGCGACGATTGTCACAGCGGAGCAACGTAGCGAAGCAATGCCGCAGAAACGGATGTATCCCGGCGCGATTGTAGCAGAAGTCTGCGCCGGCGAGTTGCGGCTGGCGCGGCAATCGGCGAGCCCTACGTCACCGCCACTGCGGAACGTTGGAGAGCCCGGCCAGTGATTGCGGTTCAACGTCGCTGCGGCGGTAGAGCCGGAAGCGACCGGCACGCTCATAGGGCAGCGATTGGAGATCGTAGTCGTGGAGCGCGGTGTGCAGATGGCGCTCTGGAATGACGATCCACTCCTCGGCCGTTCGCAGCGGCGAGGGGAGTGGGTCGTCGATATCCTGGTTCACCATCTGGCCGGATCGCAATTGACTCCGCAGGTCATGGTCGAGGTAGAAAACCACCGAGCCGACGCGTTCCTGGGCCAGGATCAGCCGGGCGGGCAATTTGCCCGTGCGATTGATGTAATCGGCCAGATCGCGGCCGGACAAGCCCGCTGCCACCTGGGGGAAAGCGAACACCAGCAGGACAGCCATCTGCACGGCGATGGTCGAGACGGCCAGCCCCAGTGTCAAGCGGTTCCTGCCAAGCCGCCAACTGCAAAGCGGCGCAAGGGTCGTCGCCGCCGATGCGATCCCCAGCGTCCATGCCAGGAGAGAGAACTGCACCGGCAGCGCAAGTTGCACAATGGCCAGCGCGGCCGGCAGTGCGGGCAGACCCAGCAAGCAAGTGCACCACACGATTCGTCCCATCCAGCGCTTGGCGGCGTCGGTGAGCCCGTCTTCGATCTTTCTCGTCCAAACTACTGCCGCCAGAATTGCTATCGCTGGAAATACCGGCCAGATGTAAGTGAGGAGCTTCGATCGGCAGAACGTCAAAAAGAGTGTGCAGCCGATCGCCCAGCAGGCCAGCAATAGCAGTGGTCGGTTGCCGCGAGCGTCGGTTAGCGGTGGCGTGGCATCTCGCTTGCGGTCGAGCGAGTCCTGAACAAGCACCGGCAAGTAGGCAATCCAGGGAATTCCGCCGACGGCCAGGAAGGGGATGTAGTACCACCATGGTGCTCCGCCGTGCGGTTGCGAGTCGGTGAGGAAGCCCAGTACGTGGCGGCGGAAGAAATAGTAGCGCAAGTAACCGGGGTGGGCATGCTCCACGGCCAGGTACCACGACGAGCCGATGATTGCCGCCAGGGTCAAGGCAAGTGCGGCGCGATAATAGTGGATGCGTTGCAATCGCCTGGATACGATGAGGCAGCCGCCAAAGGCAATGCCCACCATGGCCACCCCCGCCAACCCCTTGGTCAAGATCGTCAGCCCAAGGACCATGCCGGCGGCGGCGGACCAAGCCCAGTCGCGGGAAAAAGGCCACAGTCCCCATTTGCCGGAACGGCCCACCGGGTGCTGCGCACAAATGGGGGCTATTCCCTTTTTCCCGCCGCAGCACTCGGATTCCCAAAAGCAGATGAGGGCGAGGTTAACCAATGGGACCAGGGCCACGTCGTGAGCGGGAAGTTGTACAAGGGCCAGCGGCAGGATCATCGTGGCATAGAACATGCCGGCGATCAGCCCGGTGCGGCGACCGAGGAGCCGCCATGCCAAGGCTGCCGTGGTCAAGGTTCCCAACGCGCCGAATAGCAGCCCCGGCAGGCGCACGGCCGCCTCGGACATGCCGAAGGTTTTCAGCGACACGGCGATCGCCCAGAAGTAGAGAATGGGCTTGTCGAGGAACGGTTTGTCGAGCATTCGCGGCACGATCCAATCGCCGCGTTCGAGCATTTCCTGGGCAATCGATGCGTGCAGGCCCTCGTCGGGATCGACCAGGGGAAGTGACGGCGCCACCAGCAGCGGGCAAACAACACCCAGGCTGGCCAGAAGGACAAGCCCCAAGAGGCCGGCCCTGCAGTTGTCGTTCGTCATGCGGCCGCCTCCATGCAGCGTCATACCCAGCGTTCCCGTCGAGTTTCCGTGGAGGGGGAGTTTACTCAATACCCGGCAGACGGAAAAAGGCCAAATTGGCAATTTTCCCCATTTTTCTTGGGTCTTTCCTAGACTCCAAGGTGGTTCACCGGCGGTTGCAGACTACCGTTGCTATCCCGCGGCAGCGAGCTTTCGGCAAATGGCCTGGGCCATTTCGCGGGTGCCGACCGCGGTTGGATCGTCGCGGTGGGGCTTCATGTCGTAGGTCACGTCGCGTCCCTCGGCAATTACGGCGGCCACGGCCCGCTCCAGCCGGTCGGCCGCGTCCTTTTCGCCAAGGTGCCGCAGCATCAAGACCGCGGAGAGGATGAGGGCCGCGGGATTGACCTTATTCAGGCCCTTGTACTTCGGCGCGCTGCCGTGAGTGGCTTCAAAAATGGCCCCACTAGCGCCGATATTGGCCCCCGGGGCGACCCCCAGTCCGCCCACCAGACCCGCGCACAGGTCGCTGAGGATATCGCCATAAAGATTGGGCAGCACCAGGACGTCGTAGAGTTCCGGTTTTTGCAGCAACTGCATGCACATGTTGTCGACGATCCGGTCCTCGAACTCGATGTCGGGGAAATCCGTCGCCACCTTGCGTGCCGTAGCCAAAAACAGGCCGTCCGTGTGCTTCATGATGTTCGCCTTGTGAACCGCCGTGACCTTCTTGCGGCCGTTCGCTCGGGCGTATTCGAAGGCATAACGCACGATGCGGTCGGACCCGGGAACGCTGATCGGCTTGATCGTGACGCCCGTCGAGTTGTTGGGCGTCATGATGCGCTTGTCGGGGGACGCCCGATTGATGTAATCGATCAGATCGCAGGTTGGTTTGGCGCCGGCCTCGAACTCGATACCGGCGTATAAGTCCTCGGTATTCTCGCGGACGATGACCAGGTCGACCGGCACGCTGCTGAAGAAAGTGCGAACGCCCGGGTAGTGCTTGCAAGGCCGAACGCAGGCATACAGCTCGAACTCCTGGCGGAGCTGCACATTGACGCTGCGAAAGCCCTTGCCCACGGGAGTGGTGATGGGGGCCTTCAAGGCGCAGCGGGTACGGCGAATGCTGGCTAGCAGCGGCTCGGGCAGGGGTGTACCGACCCGTTCCATGACGTCGACCCCCGCTTCTTGAGGATCCCACGAGATCTTCACACCGGTGGCGTCGACGCACATGCGTGCCGCCTCTGCCAGTTCGGGGCCCGTGCCATCGCCGAGAACCAACGTTACGTCGTGCGCCATTGCTGCAGCAACCTTAAAGGAATTTGACGGGTAGACTAGCGATAATATAAGCTACCGGCCGCGACGCCGGACGTCAATCGCTCTTTGAATCACACCTGTAGCAGCAGCCGCGAGGGCTGCTCGATGAGCTCCTTGATCCGAACCAGGAAACCGACCGCCTCGCGGCCATCGACGATGCGGTGGTCGTAGGTCAACGCCACGTACATCATCGGTCGGATGACGACCTGTCCGTTGCGGGCGACCGGCCGTTCCTGGATGGCGTGCAGGCCCAGGATGCCGCTCTGCGGCGGGTTGACGATCGGTGTGGAGAGCATCGAGCCGAAGACGCCGCCGTTGGTGATTGTGAACGTCCCGCCGATCAACTCGTCGGGCTTCAACTGGCCTGACTTCGCCCGCGAGGCAAAGTCGCCGATTGACCGCTCGATCTCGGCGAAGCTCAGGAGCTCGGCGTTGCGGAGCACGGGCACCACCAGTCCCTTGCCCCCGCCGACGGCGATGCTGACGTCGTAGTAATTTCGATAGACGATGTTGTTCTCGCGGATCTCGGCGTTCAGTTCCGGGCAGGCCTTAAGCGACTCGATCGTGGCCTTGACGAAGAACGACATGAAGCCCAGTTTGGCGCTGTCGCGCTCTTGGAAGGCCTCGCGATACTGCTGGCGGATCTCGATCACCGCCGACATATCGACCTCATTGAACGTGGTCAGAAGGGCCGCGGTGTTCTTGGCCTCGACCAGCCGTTCGGCGATGCGGCGGCGGATCCACTTCATGGGCACGATCTCCTCGCTCCGCGGCGGCGCGCCGTGCAAGGCACTGATCGGTCCGGCGCCTCGGTCGCCGGCCGTCATCAATTGATTGCCGCCGACTTTTTCAGCCGGCGCAGAAGCAGGTTCGCCGGCGTGTTCGGCAACCCCATTCTGGGCGAAGGGCTCGGGTTGGGCGGCCGGAGTCGCGGGCGAGACCGCCACCGGTGCTGCCGCTGCTGCCTGGGGCGTGGCCGCGGGCGCGGCTGCGACCGCTGGCGCGCTGGCCGCAGGGACGGGCGGCTGCGGAGCGGCGCTCGGTGATGCGGCGGGCGGCGGGGCAGAAACTGCCGCTGCGGCCGTCGCTGCTCCCGCAGCCCCAGGCTGCGGTGCTGGCGCCCCGCAGCGGCTGCCGGCGCCCCAGTGGCTGCCGGCGCCCCACCGCCGTCCGGTCGCGGAGCCTCTTCCAAGTAAGCGATCAGCGTGCCGACGGGAACCACGTCGCCCTGGCCATGCAGCACCTGCGCCACAATGCCGGGGACCGGGGCGGCAACGTCCACGGTGGCCTTGTCGCTCTCGATCTCCACGAGGCTTTCGTCCTTATTGGCCCATTGGCCCTGGCTCTTCAGCCACTTGCCGATCTGGACTTCCTGAATCGATTCGCCAACCGTGGGAACTTTGATTTCGTGTCTCATAGCTAATCTGTCCTGGTTCCAAGAAAGCGGAATCGGCGGTGAGGTTTCGAACCTACGATCTCCACCTGGTCCCGCCGTCGCACTCAATGTTCGCCGAACGCCCGGGCATGAAGCTCTTTCTGCTCCAGGCGGTAGCAACAGGCCGAGCCCGTGGCCGGCGTCGCCGACTCGCTGCGGGTGACCTCGGAAAACGGGAACCGCCCGAAAAGCCGCTCGCCGAAACGGACCTTCAGGCTGTACCACGCCGACATGTTTCGCGGCTCTTCCTGGACCCAAACGACAGGCGTGCCGTCGGCAAAGTGGTCCAAGGCGGCCTTCAACTGCGATTGTGGCAGAGGGTGCAACTGCTCCAGTCGCACGATCGCCACGTCCGGGTGTCGCTGGTTGCGGACATCCAGGAGTTCATAGTATATCTTGCCGCAGCACAAAAGCACACGACTGGGCTGCCGGCCGGCCAGGGTCGGATCGGGAATCACCCGCTGGAATCGCCCGCGGGTGAAACTCTCCAAGGGCGAAACACAGGCCGGGTGGCGGAGCAGGCTTTTGGGCGTCAGCGTCACCAGCGGCTTCTTCCAGCGACGCATGGCCTGCCGCCGCAGGACGTGGAAGAACTGAGCCGGCGTGCTGGGAACAACGACCTGCACGTTCTCGTCGTTGCCCAGCCGCAGGAACCGTTCCACGCGTGCGCTGGAATGCTCGGGGCCTTGGCCTTCGAAGCCGTGGGGCAAAAGCAAAACGACGCCGCTGAGGTGCCGCCACTTTTCCTCCGCGCTGACGATAAACTGATCGATGATCACCTGGGCGACGTTGGCGAAATCGCCGAACTGCGCTTCCCAGAGCACCAGGGCGTCGGGATAGCCCAGGCTATAGCCGTACTCGAAACCCAGCACGCCCGCCTCCGACAAAGGGCTGTTGATAATCTCGACCGGCATCTGCTCGGTCGAAAGGTTCTTGAGCGGGAAATAGCTGTGGCCGTCCTCGGTGTCGTAGTAGGCCGCATGCCGGTGGCTGAACGTGCCGCGGATCGAGTCCTGGCCCGAGAGGCGGACGCGGTAACCGTCCATGGAAAGCGTCGCGTAGGCCAGGGCCTCGGCCGCCGACCAGTCCAGTGGCTGGGCGCCTGCCGCCATCTGCCGCCGGCTCTCGATCATCCGCTTCAATTTGTGGTGGAGGTGGAAGTCGTCGGGCAGCTCGGTGAGGCGGTGCAGAAGGGAAGTCAATTGCGGCAGGGGCACGCCGGTCTCGACGTCGTCGTCCAGCCGCTCGGGCCCGCCGTAATAGCCCTTCCACACGTCGCCCAACACCTTGGGCCGCGGCACGAAGTCCTCGCGGCGGGCCAAGGAGAGGGCGCTTTCCAGGTTCTCGCGGCGATGGGCGGCGATCTGGTCGGCTTCGGTCTGCGTCACCTCACCCATGGCCAAAAGATGCTCCAGGTAAGCCTCGCGGACCGACTTGTGGTTCTCGATCCAGCGGTACAGCAGCGGCTGGGTGAATGCCGGCTCATCGCCTTCGTTGTGGCCCCAGCGGCGATAGCAGTACATATCGATCACGACGTCGCGGTGGAAGGTCGCGCGGAAATCCAGCGCCAGGCTGATCACTTGCGCCACCGCCTCCGGCTGCTCGCCGTTGACGTGGAAGATGGGAATCTGCAGCATCTTCGCCACGTCGGTGGCATAGACCGTGGAACGCGTTTGCTCCGGCGGGGTCGTAAAGCCGATCTGGTTGTTGATCACCACGTGCACGGTGCCGCCCACCGAGTAGCCGGGCAATTGGCTCAGGTTGAGCGTTTCCTGCACGATCCCCTCGCCGATGAAAGCCGCGTCGCCGTGGATCAGGATGGCCAGGTTCCGCTCGTGGCTGAGGTCGGGCCCGCGGTCCTCCTTTGCCCGCGTCAGCCCCAGGGCGACCGGGTTGACGAACTCCAGGTGGCTGGGATTGAAGCAGAGCGAGAGATGGACCTTCCGGCCGGTCGAGGTGACGAAGTCGTTGTAGTAGCCCAGGTGGTACTTGACGTCGCCGCCGCCGCGGTACAGTTCGGGATCGATGTCCTCGAACTCGCGGAAGATATCCTGTGGGCACTTGCCGATGATGTTCGCCAGCACGTTGAGCCGGCCGCGATGGGCCATCGCCATGACAATCGACTCGATGCCTTGCGAAGAGGCCTTTTCGATGGCCAGGTCCAGCAGCGGGATCAGGCTCTCGGCGCCTTCAAGGGAGAAGCTCTTGGCCCCCACGAACTTGCGGCGAATGAACTCCTCGAAGATCACCGCGTCGGTCAACCGCGTGAGGATGCGGATTTGCTCGTCGCGGGACAGCTTCAGGCGGTTCTGCGGCTCTTCCATCCGCTGCTGCAACCACTCGCGGACTTCCAGGTCGTCGACGTGCATGAACTGCACGCTGATAGCGCCGCAATAGGTGCTGCGGAGCCGGTCCATGATGTCGCGGAGGGTCTGCGAGTTCGATCCGGCCAGGCAATACGTAGAAAACGGACGATCGAGATCGGCCTCGGAAAGCCCCCAGAACTTCGGCTCCAGTTCCGGCGGCATGGGGCGAGGGATGCCCAAGGGATCGACCTTGGCGATCAAGTGCCCCCGCACCCGGTAGTTGCGGATCAACAGATCGACGCTTTCCTGCATCCGTGCTTCGGCGTGCGACTCCCTCGAGCGATTGCCGTTGACGGCGGCAACCGCGACGCCATTGCCCACCTGAATTCCTGCTTCGTGCACGCCGGCAGGGCTGCTGGCGGGACTATCGGCAGGTTTGCTTGGAGGTTGTGGCTCCGCCGCGACGCCCTTCGCCGCCGTTGGGACTGCCGCCATTGCTCCATTGGCCACCTTCGCCGGGGGTTCCCGCAGCCTGGGACTATCGGCGATGGCGGGCTTGCCGGTCCGGCCTGCCGCCGGGGGCGGGGCCGAAACCACCGTGGCAACGCCGCCGCGCAACGGCCGGGGCGGGCCGACCTGGACCGCTCTTGCTGCGCTGGGTTTTTCTTCCAGCGAGCGAAAATACGATTGCCATTCCGCGGACACTTGTCCGGGATTGGCGTGATAAAGTTCGTACACCTGCTCCAGGTACTCCGGACTCAATAATCCAAGATCCAAGCCCGGAAGCACGGGCGTTGCCAATGACTTGCTCACGAATCAATCCCCGGGACGCGAGATTACCAGCTCGATAATTGTAACAGAAAGTGCTGTGGAAATTGAGAGCACCTAGCAATTTTCCTCATAGGCGGGACGTTCCTGCGGCACGAGACCTTATCCAGGCCGGAACCACGCAAGCTTCTTCCGGCCAGCGCGATATGCTATATCTAAGCGCCGCGGTAATTTCGTCCGCGTCATCGGAATTATATGCCGCAATCGTCATCCGACCCTGCGAAAATCGATAAAACCACGTTCCACGTCCGTGTGCAGCAGTTCCACCGTCACCCGGTTGCCCACGTCGAGCCCTTGGGCTCCCTGAACTACTTTTCCCTCGACCGGGGGGGTAAAAACCCGCACCCATGTCCCTTTTTCGGCTGCTCCGGTAACGATGGCGTCGAACCGCTGACCGACTTGCGGCTTCAACAACATGGCCGCGGCCGACTTGGCCACTTGCCGCTCGACTTTCTTGGCCGCGTCCTCCTGTTGCGTGCAATGCAGGGCCAATGCTTCCAATTCGCCTTGCGGATAGGGAATCGGCCGGCCGGCCAGGGCCGCCTTCAGCAGCCGCTGGGTAATAATATCCGGATAACGCCGATTGGGCGCAGTGGAATGTGAATAATGCTCCACCGCCAAGCCAAAATGCCCCAAAGGAGTAGTTTCGCCGGGCACTTCGGCCACGTATTCTCCCGGCCCCAAAAGTTTAATCACCGCCAGCGACAGATCGGGGAACCGCAAGGGATCGGCGGCCCTCTGACGGGTGAGGAAGTCATTAAGGGCCTGCGAGTCTGGCTCAGGCGGAAGTCTCTGCCCGTGGTCTTGGGCGATTTCCACAATCCGGTCCCAGCGTTTGGGTGTGCGGACGACGCGCCGCAGGCAGGGGAAGCGTTTCTGTTCGAGGAATTCGGCGGTCACGCAATTCGCCGCCACCATAAAGTCCTCGATGAGTTGGGTCGCCCGATTCGATTTTTCAACCTCCAGCGAACGAACGTCATCGCCGTCGAACTGCGGTCGCGACTGGATGGTCTCGAACGTCAAAGCCCCGTGCCGCTGCCGCATGGCCTTTAGCGACTGGGCTGCACGGTCTTGCAGGCGGAGATTCTCCGCCAATCCGGTTACCGCGGAAACGGCCTCCGGCGCCGGTCCGCCTTCCAGCCAGGCCGCCACGCTGTTATAGGCCAGTTTCGCCTGATTCCGCACCCACGCCCGATAGATCGACGACTGCTCGACAGCGCCATCGGAGACAACCATCTCCACCACGATCGCCTGCCGATCGGTTGCCGGACCCAGCGACGTGATGTCGGTCGAGAGCTTCTCCGGCAGCATGGGGAAAATCTCGGCCGCCGTGTAGACGGATGTCGTGTTATGCCGGGCGTGCAGGTCGATCGCCGCCAGTCCGTCGATGACCGCATGCACATCGGCAACGGCTACGAGGACCTTGGTCTTGCCGCCCGGCAGGGCGTCGGCAACCGTCAGTTGGTCGAGGTCGCGGGAGTCGTCGTTATCGATCGACGCCCAGAGCAAGTTTCGCATGTCGCGAAGGCCATCGTTGCCTGCCGTGGGGGCCTGGAGCCGGGCGACTTCGGCCAGGGCGCTGGCCGAGAAGTCCGGCAGCAGGCCGCGCTGGCACATGGCCTTTTGGGCGAGTTGTTTCAATAGGGCGCGGGCTGGGCTTTCCGTCGAATTCATGAACGTCTTGGTGGATAAGGGAGTGTGGGCGATGCAGGTCTGTCTTTGGGGGTCAGTCTAACGGACATCGGACGGGAGTTCAACTGCCACGGGGCGGGTTGCATAAATGCCCGGGTCGTGGTAACTTCGCGCTTTGATAGCTTGCCAGGCAGCGTTTTTCTCGAACTTGAGGGGTGCCCCATGAACCTGCGAGATCTATTGGTTTTCTTAGTTCTTTACCTCGGCCTGATCGCCAGCGCGGCAGCGAACGACGCGTCCAAGGCCAGCGCCAGCTTGCCTTTTGAGGTTCCGCGATGGGACATGAAGGTCCTCGGCAGTGCCCCCAAGACCCATCCCGCGGACGCCCCTCAGGCCAAGGGAATGACCGCCGTATTCTACGACGGGCTGCCCTGGCATAAGCATCCCACCCGCGTGTTCGCCTACTACGCATTGCCGAAGCTTCCGCCGGGATCCAAAGCGCCGGGCATTGTTCTGGTGCATGGCGGGGGCGGCACGGCCTTTGATGCCTGGGTCAAGCTATGGAACTCCCGGGGCTATGCCGCCATCGCCATGGACACCTGCGGCTGCGTGCCCATTGGCTCCTATGGCAAATGGCAGCGACACTCAGCCGGCGGCCCACCGGGCTGGGGCGGTTTCGACCAGGTCGATGAGCCGCCCGAAGACCAATGGACCTACCATGCCATCGCCGACGTCGTCCTGGCCCATTCCCTCTTGCGGTCTCTGCCCGGAGTCGATCCGCAGCGAATCGGGGTCACAGGGATCTCTTGGGGCGGTTATTTGACCTGCATCGTTGCCGGCGTCGATCCTCGCTTCCGCTTTGCCGTGCCCGTCTATGGTTGCGGCTTCCTGGGAGACAATTCGGTCTGGCTGCCCGACTTTCAGAGGCTTGGGCCCGCGAGGGCGGCGCGATGGCTTGGCCGATGGGACCCCTCGGTTTGGCTCGGTCACAGTGCAATGCCCATGCTCTGGGTGACCGGGACTAACGACTTCGCCTATCCGATGGACTCGTTGCAGAAGTCGTACCGCCTGCCGAAAGGGCCTCACACGCTCTCGATCCGCTTGCGCATGCCGCATGGTCACGGGGGGCCCGGCGAGAATCCAGCCGAGATTTTGGCTTTTGCCGAAAATCAGCTTCGCGGCGGTCAACCCCTGGTCAAGATAACGGATCAAGGCCACGACGGGCGGCACGTCTGGATCGCCTTCGAAGCGGCCGTGCCTGTCCAGCGAGCGGAACTGAACTTTACCTGCCAGACCGGGCGATGGCAGGACCGCAAGTGGGAAACGGCCGCGGCGGAACTGGACTCCAGTGGTCGCAAAGCGACAGCCCGACTGCCGGAGGCCGTCAAAGTCTACTACTTCAACCTGGTCGATCGGCGAAACCTGGTCGTCAGCGGGGAGCACAGCGAGATTCCGTAACGTGAGAGCATTGGATGCGCGACCCGGATGAACTGTTTGCCGCCCTGGCACGGAGCGAGTTCCGCAGCCGTTTTCGGCTCGGGACCAAGGAAATGGCGTACCTCCGCGAAAAGACCTTGCCGGTCGTGCTGGAGCACAGCAGGCGTTTCATCATCGAACGGCTAGCCGACTCCCAACCGCGTAACGATGGTCGGCAGACGCCGATGCGAGGGCACCCGGTCTTCGTGGCCCAGCACGCTACCGCCACCTGCTGTCGCGGATGCCTGGCCAAGTGGCACCACATTCCCGCCGGCGAGCCCCTTACGCCGGAGCAGATCGACTACATAATCTCGGTGCTGGCACGATGGCTGAGTGAGGTGTAGCGGGGCCGCCCTATGAGCACTATCCCCCCCGACTGGTGATGCGTCGGATCCTTCTCCTCCGCCGGTCTATCTTGCTTGGCCGTCCTATCTTACTCGGCTGCGCTGTCCTATATTATAAAGATCCCCTTGGGATAGGATAGTTGGAGACCGCATGCATATCATTACCGGGTTTCTTCTTGCCGGGCTGTTGGGCAAGAACAAGTTTCGTCGCCGGACGATTATGCCGATGTTCCGCACCGGCCCGGTCCAGACCGCGCATTGGATCCCCGGACGCGTGCGACTGCGCGTGCCTTCTTTGGCGGCCAACACCGCGGGTACCGCCCGGCTGCAAGAAAAACTCCCCACCATTCAGGGCGTGCAGTCTATCAAGGTAGACCCCGCCACCGGCAGCGTGCTCATCCTTTACCAGGAAAACCACGTGCGACCTGAATTGCTCTTCGCCGCCGTCGTCCGACTGATGGGTCTCGATTCCGAGTTGAAGCGGACTCCCGAGCCGGTCGTCAGCCGCGAATTGCGAGAACTCCTGGGCAGCGTGAATCGGATCGTGTATGACCAGAGCGGCGGCTTGATCGATCTCTGGTCGGCGGGGCTTATTCTGTTGACTGCCGTTGGCATCCAAAAACTTCTGACCCAAGGAACGCGTGCCTTTCCCGCCGGGCTCACGCTGGTTTGGTGGGGCCTGGCGTCGCTCTTGGGCAACCGGCAAGCATAGCGGAGGATCAGGTTTCGTGGCGATGTTCTGGCAAAAACGACAACCGCTTCTGCAATGCGAGATCGTCCACACCCTTCCGGGCAGGGTGCGGATTCGCTGCCGCGCGCTGGGCTATCTCGGCACCTACGCCGCCGAAATCTGCCAACGGTTGCGCGACTTGTCGCCCATTCGCCAGGCGCAGGTCAATATCCGCACGCAGAACGTCCTGCTCCACTTTGACCACACCCAGGTGTCGCCGCAAGATGTCCTCGAGCTAGTGGAATTGGTGATTGGGTCGTACTCCTTGACGGCTTATAAAGCGGAACGGGCCGAACAGAACCGCCCGACCGTCAACGAACGGCGGTTGCAAGAGGGTTCGCTCTCCGACATGCTCGCGCGGATCGGAGTCACGACGGCAACCCTAGCTTTCTATTCTTTTCGCAAGCCCGCCGGCCATGCGACGGCAACGCTCTTAGGGCGGTTCCTCACCGTCCCTGCGTTGACGGCCGTATCGCTGGCAGGTCCCATCTTTCGCAGCGGCCTGAGGTCATTGGCAAGCACGTTGCGTCCCAACGCGGATACGCTCAGCGCCACGGCGATCCTGGCCAGCATCGCCAGCGGCCGCGGCCTCTCGGCGCTGACGATCATCTGGCTGGCCGACATTGCCGAGCTGCTTACCGCTTATACGATGGGCCGCACCCGCCGCGCCATCCGCAACATGCTCTCTGTGGGCGAAGAGACCGTCTGGCGGTTGCGCGACGACGGCGCGGAGGAGCGCGTGGACCTCGATCAACTTCGCGCCGGCGATCGGATCATGGTCCACACCGGCGAGAAAATCAGCGTGGACGGCGCGGTGGAGTCGGGCGAAGCGGCAGTCGATCAGGCCTCGATTACCGGCGAGTACATGCCCTTGCGCAAGGCCGCTGAAGACCAGGTGTTTGCCGGAACGGTCGTCAAGAGCGGCCGATTGGTGATCAAAGCCGTGAAGGTGGGCGACCAGACCGCCGTAGCCCGTATCGTCCACATGGTGGAAGAGGCCACGCACCGCAAGGCGAACGTGCAGACCATCGCCGACCGCTTTTCGGCGCAGTTCATTCCCGTCAATTTTCTCCTGGCCTTGATCGTCTATCTGGTCACGCGCAAGAGCAGCCGCGCGCTGAACATGCTGATCATCGACTACTCTTGCGGCGTCCGCCTCTCCACGGCAACTGCCCTGTCGGCGGCCATCTGCACGGCAGCCCGCAATGGTATCCTCATCAAGGGCAGCAATTACTTGGAATTGCTGGCGGAGGCCGACACTCTGATCTTCGACAAGACCGGCACGATGACCGTGGGACGCCCGGAAGTGACCAGCATCATTCCCGTGAAGCCCGCGGTTCCGGCCCAGGAGATGCTCCAATTCGCCAGTGCCGCCGAAGAAACCAGCACGCACCCCATGGCGGCGGCCGTGGTCGAGAAGGTCCGCCGCAGCGGCTGGCAGATTCCCGCCCATCACGATACGCAGATCTACACGGCCCGCGGCGTCCAGACCATGGTCTCGGGCCGCGTCATCCGCGTAGGGAGCCGCCGTTTCATGCAGGAAAACGCCATCGACCTGGTCCCCGCGACCGAGGCCGTCAATCGCCTCGTCCGAGCGGGCGAGAACATCGTCTATGTCGCCGCGGACAACGCGCTGCTGGGCGTGCTGGGCATCCAGGACGCCTTGCGGGAAAACATGAAAAAGGCCATCAACCGCCTTCGCTACACCGGCATCGACGACATCGTGCTCTTGACCGGCGACGTTGAGCAGCATGCCGAAATCATCGCCGATCGCATGACCGTGGACCGTTATCGGGCGGAAGCCATGCCTGACGACAAGGCGGAAACGGTCTTGAAGCTCCAATCCAAGGGCACGCACGTGGTGATGGTCGGCGACGGGATCAACGACGCCCCGGCTTTGGCCTATGCCGACGTGGGGATCGCCATGGGGGGAACGCGGACGGATATTGCCATGGAGGCGGCGGACATCACCGTCACAGGAGACGATCCCTTGATGATCCCGGCGGTCATCAACCTGGCAAGCCGGACGATGCAGACCATCCGGCAGAATTTTGCCGCGGCCGTCGGCGTGAACACGCTGGGAATCGTGCTGGCCTCGATCGGCGTGCTGCCGGTCTTCTGGGCGCGGTGCTCCACAATAGCTGCACGGTCGCCGTGGTGCTCAATTCGTCGCGGCTTTTGTTTCATGACGTGGAGCGGAGGGCCAGATGATCGCATCCCCAAAACCGGTCGTAACCGTGGTGCACTCCCTTCCCGGGCGGGTGCGAGTGCGGCTATCGGTCGCTCCCCGCGACGTTTCGCGGATGCTTTCCGGGGTCCGCGAGCATCCGGGGATGGAGTCGATCAGCTTTTCGCCGATCACGCGGTCCATCCTCGCCCGCTTCAGTCCCCACGAGATCAGCCAGGAGGAAATTGCCCTCCGCATCGCCTTCCACTTGTCGCTGGATTGCGATTCCGCGCCCGTTCGGCTCTTGGCCGAGCCGGAGAATCAGCCCGCACTAGGCGGCAGCGCCGTGCTTTCCGCGGCGGCGCTGGCCGTGGCGCTGGCCATGCACGGATTGAAGGCGGCAAAGGGATCGCCCACGCGTTGGGACTGGCTGGCCGGATTGGGCACGGCATGGGCCGTGGTGGACCACGCCTGGGAGGAGCTTCGCGGGAGGCAAAAGTTCGATCCGGAAGTCCTCTCGCTGGCCTATCTCCTTACGGCTTTTGTTCGCGGCAACTTCCTCACCGCCTCGGTAGTAACCTGGCTGGCTTCCTTTGGACGGCACCTGATCGCGGTTCCGTCGACGGGCGTGCAGGTCCGGCCGGTGGAAGTCCACGGCCGCGGCAAGGGACAGTTCCGTTACGAATTGATGATCGGCCCCGACGTGGATGCTCCCGAGCAAGTGCGCATCCTGAGCGCAGTTGCAGGGGCTTTTGAAATACGCGATGACGGGTGGCGGAGCGCACCCTTTCCGCACCTTGTTGGAAGAGCTTCGAGACGTGTCGAAAGTTCACGGCGAGGTGCTGGAGGGATTCGGACGGATGCCGCAAGGAATCCCGATTCGGTTTAACTAGTTTTCGCCAATCGGTTCAAAGGAGCAAAACATTCATGTCCATCACTTCAGACCACGTGACCGGCTTCGTTGTCGGCGTCGGAACTGCCGCGTTGGGTTTTTACCTCTATAAGAAGAACGAGGCCCAGGTCAACGAATGGCTCCGCAGCCAGTCGATCAATCTTCCCTTTACTGCGGCCCAGGCCAAGGATGAGTCGGGGAAGTCGGTCGAAGACCTGCTCCGCGAGAAGGAGCGGCTGGAAGACCTGATCGCCGAGCGCGAGATGGCCGAGAAGGCCAAGACGCAGGCCGCGCCGGCCTAAGGCGATGCGAAGCTCTGGATCTTGTCGATGACACGCACTCCCCGCGAGGCGTCGCTTCCCGATCTCGGGCTCGCGGCCAATGATATGCCATCACACTCGGAAACTCGTCCGCCACTTGGCCTTCCGCAAGGCAGCGTTCGCGCGTTGCTGACGCTCTTGATCGTGGCCGTCGTCATCGTCCAAATCGGCCGCGGGCGGGAAGTCGAACTGCTCTGGACGGAAACGCTGATGATTGTTCTGGCCCACTACTTCACCTCCCGGCGATTCATCCGCCTTTCGCCCGAAGTCGTCTGCCGGCTTACCGAGGACGGTCAAATTGAAGCCGAACCCCACCCGCTTTACCTGCCTCGACACAGCATCCGCGCGATCCTCGTCGCGGCCTTCGTCGCCTTGGCCGTGTATCTCTTCCGGCAGGGCCGTTTGTTTCAGTCCCAGCAGGCGTTGACCATCCTGGGCGTGGTATTCGCCTATCTGCTTGGCAGCGTGGTGCATTTTCGACGGGCACGGGGCTGGGAAAATCTGAAGGCGGTCGTCGTCCTGCTGGTATTGTCGTGCACCGCGGTACTCTACCTGATCAATCGAGCCGACTGGGTGCCGCACCAGTTGCGAGACGTCACACTGGGGCTGGTGCTCTTCTATTTTGGGTCGCGGTGAGCCGGCAAGAAAAAGCGAAGGCCCGTGGTTGTCAGTGCGAACGTTCACGTCCCGCAGGCAGCGCAGACTTAGAATGGAACATCACTAGCAAATCGGGCCTTCTAAGGACATTATATAACCAGCCGCGGCAGCGATACAATAAACCAAACGGGGGGTTCTGTGATCGGCGACGGCGCTTACGCGTGTTGGTCGCGTGCGATCGCCTCTGCGCCCGTCGGCTGGGCCGCCAGCAGATCGGCGATCAATGCCTGCTGGGGCGCGCGGACCAGCGTTAGGTTGGCTTCTCCCTCGAGGATTCGCTGCGTTTCCAGGAGTGCGAACATGGCTTCGGCCACCTCAGCGTCACAGTTGATCTCGGCCAACACCTTGCCCACGACGGCTGGCCGCACCGCAGCCGCCTTGCCGAATTCCACCGCAGCCTGGCGTTCCGCCGTGCTTGTAGTTATGCTCACCTGGTTCACTCCGTCCTGCTTGATCGCCGCGGTGACCTGGCGGAGGCGGTTGACCACCTTGCTCTCGATCTGCCGGTTCATCTCCGGGTCCCGGAAGTGGACCTTGCGAATGTAGATCGACCCGAGTTGGTAACCCCACTCGTTGGACTTGGGCGTTACCTCATCGCGGACCGACGAGCTCATCGCATGACGGTCCACGAGCATCTTCTCCAGCGGCAGGTTGCTCAGGCAGCGAACCGTCGAGTTGCTGACGTTGGCCGCCAGCGACCCGCGGGGATCGACGTTCTTGAACAGATAGGCCACGGGGTCGCTGATGAACATCTCGTACCAGATTCCGATGCCCATCGGCGCCCCTTCTTCGGAGTTCACCGGCGCGCTGCGGAGGTATTCCTGATTGAGCCGCATGTCGGTCACCTCGCAGCGTCCCAGCCAAGGCGCCAGAAGTGCCTTCCATCCCAATCGCGGCCAGAGGAACCAGAACCCCGGCTCGCTGAGAACTCCAATGACGTTGCCGAACAAGACGTACACGTGACACTGCCGCTCGTTTACGATGGTGTAGATACCCAGGGCGCGGGCAACGCCCAGTAGCAGCGGCACGCCGACCAGGAAGGCCAGGAAGGAAATAACGGCTACCGACGCTAGGTAGATGATCATGCCTGCACCTCCGCGATCAGTCGATTGGCGCGGGCAAACAGCGCCAGTTTCGCGTTTCGTACGTAGGCGTCCATCGCCGACTTGCCGTTGTGACGTTTAAGTGCCGCCAGTTCCGCGGCGAGACGCCGCAGCGGCTCGACATCCGCCTCCGCTTTCAGCGTTTCGATCTCAACCGCGCGGCGGGACTCGACGATCCGCTGGTCGGCCGCGGCCGTCGCAAGACTGACGTCCGAAGAGACCTGGTTGTGGGCCGTGTTGATCGCGGCCAGCGCCGACTCGACCTCCCGCGGCGGGTCGATTCCCGTGATGAGCGACGCGTCGAGCTGAATTCCGTAGCGGGCCTGCGAGCACCGGCATTCCCGATCCATGTGCTCGTTCAGGTCGCGCAGGTTCTTGCGGAGGTCGTTGATCGAGATGCCCTCGACCGAAACTGCCGTCCCCTCCGCCTCCTTTTTCCCCGGCGCCTCGAAGGTCGCGATCCTTTCCCGCAGCACCGAGACGAAATAGCCCATCACGTGGGCGATCGGATTGGCTATGCCGAAGAGGTACGCATAAAGATTCCGCTCGGCGACCTGGAAGCGGATCTGCCCCGTCATGCCCGTGTTCAACTGGTCCTTGGTGACGGCTTCCAGCACAGTTCCGTGCTTGTTGGCCTCAGGCGATTCCGGGTCATAGGCCATGTTGGCCGTCGCGGTAGCTACCGAGACCCGGTATACCTTCTCCCACGGCCACTTGAAATAAGGCCCGCCCGGCATAATAACCCGCACCTGGGGGAAACAGTACCGCTCCCTCTCGTCTTCTCGCAAGGCTTCGGCAATCGGATCGGCCAAAGTCGTCAGATCCCCCAGCCGCTGCGCGCGTCCAAAGACCGTCTTCACGGCCCGCTCATTCTGGTCCACCGTGTAAAACCCCGTCAGGACGCAGCGTACCAGCACCCATAGGGCGAACCCGATTCCTATGCCGATCGAAGTACCCATTGCAATTCCCATATGCAGCCCCCGTGTCGCAGTTCGGTTGATTCAATTAAAGAATACCTTCCTCCAACCAACCCGCCTCTTTCTAACGCTATCCTAACCGATTCCTAACCAATTCCTATTGCGTCTGCTGATTGACGGTTTGTAATTGCCCACCTAGGATGCATGGACCTCATTTTGATCATGCCGAGCAGGGTTTTCTGAACCGATCAACGTTGGAACAGCTAATACAGGAGAAAGTTCATGCCACTTTTGGGATACGTGATGCTTTGGGGAGAGCCGGTCACGATAGGGGCGGCATTCTTCCTGTTATTGGCCTTGATCCTGGCCCTGAGTTTCGAATTCGTCAACGGGTTCCACGACACGGCCAATGCGGTCGCCACGGTCATCTACACCCACACGCTCAAACCGACCTATGCCGTGGTCTGGTCGGGTTGCTGGAATTTGGCGGGCGTGCTCTGGTCCTCGGGCGCGGTGGCCTACAGCATTGTCGCCCTGCTGCCAGTGGAGTTGGTGCTGCACTCCGGCACGGGGGCCGGTTTTGCCATGATTTTTGCCCTGCTCATTTCCGCCATCATTTGGAACGTTGGCACCTGGTACTTGGGATTGCCGGCGTCCAGTTCCCACACCATGATCGGCGCGATCATGGGCGTGGGCGTCGCCAATGCGATCATGGGTGGCAGGAGCTGGATGGGCGGCATCAATTGGGGCAAGGCCCAGGAAGTAGGTGCGGCCCTGCTGCTATCGCCCTTGGTTGGCTTTATCGGCGCGGGACTGCTGCTGCTGATCTTGAAGTTTCTCATCCGCCGCAAGGATCTGTACGAAGCCCCCGACAAGACCTCGGTGCCCCCTCTCTGGATTCGCGGCGTCTTGATGCTCACCTGCACGTTGGTGAGCTTCTTCCACGGCTCCAATGACGGACAAAAGGGCATGGGCTTGATCATGCTGATTCTTGTCGGACTGGTTCCGGCGGCCTTCGCGCTGAACCTCGGCCAGGATCCAGCCCAGTTGCCCGCCACGGTCGCGGAGATGCAGCATCTCGCGGAGACCATTTCGCCAATGGCGGACGGCGCCCACGTGACGTTGAGCGACGCATTGGACGAGATGACGCAGTACTCCAAGGACGGCGGCCGACCGACGGACAAGACTTACGCTGCCATTGCCCTTACCAGCCAGTTTATCGCCTTCAAGCTCGATGCGATTCCCGACATCGCCACGATTTCTCACGACGAGCGAGTCGATCTTCGCTCCCAGATCTACCTGGTGGCCGATTGCGCCGACAAGCTCGTCAAAGGGAAATGGATCACCGATGCAGCCACGGTGAAGGCGATCCATAAGGACAAAGAGGACTTGGACAAGATCGTCAAGTACATACCCGACTGGGTCAAGTTCGCCGTCGCCATTGCCTTGGGCCTGGGGACGATGATCGGCTGGAAACGGATCGTGGTCACCGTCGGTGAAAAGATCGGCAAGTCGCACCTGACCTACGCGCAGGGGGCCTCCGCCGAGTTGATGGCCGCCGCCACCATCGGCCTGGCCGACTTCATGGGCCTGCCGGTCAGTACGACGCACGTCCTTTCCTCGGGCATCGCCGGCACCATGGCCGCCAACAAATCGGGTTTGCAGAAGGACACCTTGATCAGCATCCTCATGGCCTGGGTGTTGACGTTGCCGGTTTGCATTTTCCTGGGCGCGACGCTTTTCGCCGCGGGGCTCTATATAACGTTCCACGTCTTCGGAATCTAATAGTAATAGTAGGCCGGAACAAGCTTGCGCGGTTCCGGCAAGATCCGACCAAAAACCTGCCGGAACTGCGCAAGCTTGTTCCGGCCTACAGTGCCGCAAGTTTGCCTTGCAGGGGTGACTCATGAACAGCGTTCGCATTTCCACGGCCATTCTTTCCTTGTCGCTCTTGTTGTGCGGTGGACTTGGCTGCTCGCCCGGCGCCAACTCCGGCAAGCCCGGCGAAGGCGGCAAAATGCGGATGGCGTCGTTGCAGAACAAGGCGGGCAAGTTCATTGAGCCCTCGATCGAGTCGGGCCAAAAGGCGTTGGCCGCCGCGGCGCTGCCCGACGACCTGATCGGGTGGGCCTCCGATCCGGAAGGCGAGGGGTCGTACCCCATAGTCACCTACACCTGGATCATCGCCTACAAGAAGTACGCGGACCCCAAGAGGGGCAACGCCCTTAAGAACGTGCTGAGCTGGTGTCTCACAGACGGTCAGAAGGAGAGCCCGGCGCTGGGATATATTCCCTTGCCGACGGCCGTTGCCGACAAGGTGAAAGCGGCCTTGGCGACCATCGCCGTCGAAGGCGGCGATAAGAACGAAGCCAAGGGTCCCGTCAGCCTGCAAGGCGCCGGCGCAAGCTTCCCAGCGCCTTTGTATCGCAAGTGGTTTGCTTCCTACAATGCGGCCCACCCCGAGGTGCAGGTCGACTATCAGTCGGTGGGCAGCCGGGCAGGTGTCAAAGTGGTCATCGACAACACAGTCGACTTCGGCGCCAGCGACGCGGCGATGACACCTGAAGAGATGGGCAAGGTCGCCGACGGCGTGCAGTTGCTGCCCATGACGGCGGGCAGCATCGTGCTGGCCTACAACCTTCCCGGCGTGGAAAACCTCAAGTTGACTCGGGACGCCTACGCCGGCATTTTCCTGGGCAAGATCACCAAGTGGAACGACAAGGCCATCGCGGACGCGAATCCGGAGGCGAAGTTGCCCGACAGCGATATTCAAGTCGTCGTCCGCGCCGATGGCAGCGGCACGACCTTTGTATTTGCCAGGCACCTCAGCGCGATCAGCGAGGATTTCAAGAAAGGTCCCGGGAGCGGCGAACAGCCGAGTTGGCCGGTGGGCAAGAAAGCCAAAGGCAACGAAGGCGTCGCCGCGGCGATCCAAGCGACGCCCGGCGCGATCGGATATCTTGAGTACGGTTATGTGAAGGGTGGGAAGTAGCCCAGCATAGTTCCCTGGTTCAAGGCAGGCCATTAAGCTAAGGCCACATTCCGTTGACTTCCGTGCCCGCGGTGGGTAGCATACTTCCATGGACGAGTCTCCGCGGAAGCCTGTTGTCCATGGTCCCGACCGGCAGCGGTTTGAGACCGCGATCGCCCGCATCGATGCGGCCAATGGCGAAGACCCAACGCCTCGCACATTTGCCGGTCAACAGTATCCTTACGCTCTGCTGTACGGCCTGCGAATGACGCACTGGCTTGCGGAGCTTGAGCCCGACGCTCCCGAGGCCGTACAATTGGCGGTTCGCGCACAGCACATCTGCCGCTGGAAGATCCCGCGGAGCGAGTATCCGAAGGACCGTTCCGGGTATTACCGCTGGCGGACGCGTCTGTACGAGTTCCACGCCGAGACGACCGGCAAAATCCTGGCCGAGGCCGGCTATGGTGAAGCGATGATCGTCGAGGTGCAGAACCTGCTGCGGAAGCGGGAACTGAAATCGAATGCCCGCACGCAGCTACTAGAGGATGTTGCCTGCCTGGTATTCTTGGAAAACGATTTCTCGCGGCTTGTCCGGGAGCATGACGAGGCGAAGATGATCGACATCCTTCGCAAGACCTGGCGGAAGATGTCGCCCCGCGGCCGCGCGGCCGCTTTGCAGGTGCCCCTGGAGCCCGCCGAGCGGGCGCTGCTCGAAAAGGCGCTGGCGGCATCGCCGTAGTATCGGCGATGTGACGGGTGTTATCGTGGTGGAGTACGGCCTACCGTTCGTGCTCCTAGCCAAACCAATCGCTGCGCCGCCAGGTGCCATGGCAGAAAAGCTCCGGGCGCCGCCCGCCCCCGGCGGCTTCATGATGGCGGTACTTCACTCAGTCTCGAGTGATCGGCGGCAAGTCCATGGGCGGGCGGATCGCCAGCCTGGTTGCCGACGAGACCAAAGTGGCGGGCCTCGTCTGCCTGGGCTATCCATCCGGTCGGGAAACCGTTTGCGGCAAGGTTCCGTGCGTCTATAATGGGGGCTGCTGAGTTGCCCGGATGTCCTAAGGCGGGCTGCCTATCTTGCTCGTGAAAGACAATTCGCCCAATGAACGCGACCGCAAGACGTATTCTAGTCGGCGTCATCACCCTGCTAATGGCGATGGCGGGACTTCTGTGGAACGGAGCGGTATCGTTGAACGCGCAGACGCTGGACATTTGGGGTAAAGGCGAGGTGCCGCGCATTACCGACCTCAAGAATGTACCGCAAACGCTCCCTCAGATGTGGAACGGCTACAACGAGAGCTACGACAAGTACAACCCGCTTGAGGCCAAAATCCACAAGACATGGGAAACCAAGGACGGCATTGTCGTCAAC
The DNA here is from genome assembly GCA_963709175.1 of uncultured Planctomycetia bacterium. Lineage (GTDB taxonomy): Bacteria > Planctomycetota > Planctomycetia > Pirellulales > Thermoguttaceae > JANXQG01. The sequence goes on along the minus strand of CAVPVK010000011.1, from coordinate 97,957 downwards.
TGGGTGCAACTTACGGTCGGCACGTTCCAAGGGAAGAAGTCGATTGTTTGTGGTTTTTGGGCCTACCCCAAGGGCGCACAGAATCTTCCCGCCATCATGAACACGAACGGCGGCCCGCAAACGGGCAGCGAAGGCAGCGCACTCTATTATGCCCGGCTCGGCTATGCCTGCTTCAACCCTAACCACAACATGAATGCGGAAATGGGCGGCGAGGCCGCTGGGTTGCCGAATACCGACTGGGGCGCACTGAATGCCAGCGCGAATCAAGGTCCAGAACGATGGTTCAGCGCCACGGATAAAACGATCGATGCGGTTCCCAGCCCGCGCAATGATTGGCTCTTTCCCCGGCAGATCTCCGGACGGCGAATCATCTCCTTCATGGTCCAGCAGCCGCAGGTCAACCGCGGGAAAATCGGCGTCACCGGCTTTTCCACCGGGGGAAGTCTAACGGCTTGCGAGAGCATTGACCCGCGTTTGGCCGCCGTCGTTCCCCAGTGCGGCGGCTGCGGCGGCAAGCTGGATGTGCATGAGATCATTACCGGCAATGCGGGGAGGATTGAAAAGGAGTTAGAAGAAAAATACGGGAAGCTGTTCCGGGAATTCGACGAGGGTGGATTCTGGAAATACATCAGGGCTCCGGTGCTGCTGCGCGGCGCCTCGGACGATTTTCACTGCCCGGACTGGAATAGCATTCAGGCGATCAAACAGGTCCGCGGCGACAAACGCTACGTCCTCGGCGCCAACTTCAACCACGGCGCTCCACCGGAAGTCCAGGTCGCCGATTATCTCTGGTTCCAAGACAAGCTCAAAGGCGAATTTCAGTTTCCGGAAACCCCGAGGGGCATACTGTTGTTGCAACAAGCCGACGGTATTCCCGTCTTCAAGGTGACGCCGCCGAAAACCAAACTCAAATTCAAGCGGATACAGATGTTCTATACCGACGGCAGGAATTGCCTGAGCCGGTTCTGGATCACGGGTACTCCGATGAAGAACGATGATGGCACATGGCAGATCAAATGCCCGGTCGTGTTCAACGACGAGCCGATCACGGCGTTCGCCAACGCCATTTATGAGATCGTCCCGATCAAGGCTCCCAACCATAGCTACAACGGGTTGAGCGAAATGGCCGTCTCCAGCAATTACGCCTGGGCATGGCCGAACGATTTAAAGGCAGCCAACGTCAAGGCGACGCCATCGACGAACCGGCTGATTGACGACTTCTCCAACGGCAGTCGTGACTGGACGACGGACCAGTTGGGCCAAAGCATGTGGTGGAGCATCAGCACGCGCAAAGTGAATTCCTCGTTCTTCATGGGGCCAAAAGGGGCCGAGTTGGTTTGTGAATTCAACTCGCCGGAGGCAGGATCGCAAATCGCCGTCCAAGTTAATCGTTCCTTCATAGAAGCCAATTTCATGGAGGATATGTTCTATGGCTTCTTCGACCTGCCGAAGCAGGGATGGAACACGGTTCGCATCAAGCTTTCCGATTTGCACAATCCGTATGGCTGGCAGCTGGATGACTGGCATAAACTGAACATGTTGACCTTCAGGGCGGCGCCAGGAATGAAGCAGTTTATCGAGACGAGTGTGGCGGAAAGGGTCAAGTGGACCATCGGAACGATCAATAAAGACGGCAAGAACCCCGCTTACACGGCGAACCTTGGTAAGTTGCCGGGGAAGGTTAGCGGCTGGGATGAATCCTATTACAAGTCGGCTGGCGACGAATATACCAAGGGAACGCCCATGACCCCGGACGATGTCTTTGTCAAAACCCATTTCAAGAACATCCGGTGGGACGGTGGCCAGTTTGTTCCGCGCTCCAAGCCGTACGTCGCGGAGAATTATGTCAAGCCCTTGGCGGCACAAGGACCTCACAAATAACTAACCGTTTCCGCCCCGGCCAGGAATGGAAGGGCATGCCGGAAAAGAAAAGGTACTCGATTCCTAATTACTTCACGCAAGCGGCCATTCAATCTGCCGCCCCAACTGGAGAGCCCCGACGGACGCATCGCCGCAAGGCGTTCAACTTGGCCTCCAACCGGGGTCGGTTGACGCTTTCCAGCCAATCGGCGGGCCGTAGCAGCGGCCGCTGGAAAAGGACTGGAAACGCGGGATCGTCGCGCTCCGCACGTCACAGGCTCGACTAGATCGACGCCTTGGCCTGTGCCACTAACCCGACTTCAATGGTCCATGTCGTTCCCGGGGCATTTTTTGCCCCGATGGCTGGAGGCGAGGTCGCATTTTCCTCCGGTTTTTCCTGGGTCGGAACATGCGAAGGAATGCGCGGAGCATGAGGGCAAGTCTACGGCATCGTTGCCCCAATCTGGGATTGTTGAAGCAGATTATCGGTAAGCGTCAAAGACCACCAGCGGTTTTCGCAGGCCCATCTTCGCTGCCTGGCCAAGTTGCGCCTCGCTATGCATAGAACAGGCAAACGGCTCATCGTATCGGTGTCGACCGTGATCCTGTCCCCGCCGACTCCTTGAGTTCCTTCTCCGACAGCGAGAGGTCGAAAGTCTTCTTCCAAAGCTCGCGGTAGTCCCCCGAGCCCGGCCCTGGGTGCCACATGTGCCGAGCCCGATCGGCGGTCTCAAAGACTGTGATCGTGTACGAACGCTTCTTGTCGCCGCCATGGTAGCCGAGCAACTCGTCGATGGGATTGTCGTCCGGTTTCGGCGGCCCGCTCTGAACGCTGAAAGCCTGTGCCGCGTCCCCGGCAATGCTGGTCCCGATCACGAAACCGTTGCGCCGCGGCACCTCGACCTTCTCCGCATCCTCCTTCGTATAGCCGATCGTGAGGCCCGGCAGGAGCCGCACGCGTCTCGGCAGTAACAGCGTTTCCGTTCTCTGCGTGGCAGCGAGGATTTGCAAGGTCACTGGTGCAGAGACGACGGTCCCTTTCCAGATCGCGTCCCATTCGGCAGGCGTCCCTCGCCACCACGATTTCTGGTACTGGCCGGGGAATGAGTACCGCACGCGCACCTGGTAGATGCCCGCTTTCAGCGTGCTCCACACGGTGGCGAGCGGGAAGCTAGTGTTCAATGATCGGGGATCGGATTTGTCGAGCAGTTCGACCTGCTTGCCCTCATCCTGCACCGGCATCCCGGAGGTCGGGTCATAGGGCCGCACCGTGATAGACGCCTTGGTTCTCGGATCGAATAGAGTCAGTTCCAGGGAGGCGTCGGCGAGGAACCGGTTGAGCTTCGTCACGCCTGGCGAGAGTCGTTCCGAGGCACTGCGAAACTCGATTTCGGCCTCTAGCGGCATCCCTTGCTCCAGTCGGTCCGGCGCTTTGAACCGGCACCGGAGGCCTTCGCTCTCTTCGCCCCAGGGACGGTTCTCAGGTTCACGCATTGGCCCCGGTACGGGCGACGAGGTTCCATTTGCCAATGCTGGGGCGGCCATAACCAGCGCCAACAGTCCACAACATACCTGTATCCACATCTCCAAGGCTCCCATCTTGTCTGACCGCCAATTCCGCCACTCGGCGTGAACTTTCGTCACTCAGTTTTGAGGTGCCACGAAACGAAAAAGTTCCCCAATTGATCGCCACCGGCACCGATATTCTCCGACCGGCATTCATCAATCCCCGGGGCTTGCGGGGGGGCAACGCCAGCCACCCCCCCAAAGCATAGCGGCGCAGAGTTGGAATCACAATACTTGCTGGGAGGCGGCGACACGACGCGCGGCACGTTTACAGCGGCGACGGACCTGGGCTTCACGCGATTCTTCTTCCCGCTGCTCAAGCCGGTGCTCAGGATGAGCAGCCACCCAGCGATCTGGCAGCAGGGCTTCCAAGGCAGCCGTGTCGCCGGGGGCCATGGCTGCAATTCGCCGCAGCACATCAGTCAGGTACGGCCACACGTCCAGGCAATTGCGCCGGGCGCTCTGCACCAGCGTGTAGAGAGTTGCAGCCGTCTGGCCGCCATGCTCGCTTCCGAAAAACAGGTAATTCTTGCGACCGATTGCGACAGGCCGCAGAAATCGCTCAATGACATTATTGTCTATTGGAATCCTGCCGTCACTGGTGTACCTGACGAACGCCTCCCAACGGTCGAGCAGATTATCGGCCGGCATCTGGATCTCAAGCACTCCGCTAACGGCTCCAGAAAGGTCAAATCTCGGAAACGCCTGCCGCGACAGCCCAGGGCACTAGCACTTGGTACCAAGTACCCAGAACTCGGTGCTCAGTACTTTCCTCTTCCGCCACAGGCCATACGCCGCAACCACACCCGCCGCCAACAGTGCTAGGGTTCCCGGCTCCGGGACCGCCGCCAGGCTGCCCGCAGGCGAAGCCGCGGCCAACTCTGCTAGCGGAGCGGCGGCTGCCGTGGGATCGAAGATGAATGTCCCACCGGCGCCCACCGCCAGATTCTGCCCGGCCGGCAGGGCGCTGGCGGCGGCCACTTCCAGTGTGCCGCCACTGACGGTGGTGCCGCCGGTGTAACTGTCTGTACCGCTGAGGATCAGCGTGCCGGAATCGACGAGCACGCTGCCCGGGCCGTCAAACGATCCCGCCAGGGTTTGCGTGCCGCTACCGCTCATCACCAGGCTGATCGCGCCGGAACTGCTGCCGTCGATGACGCCGCTGAATGTGGCCGAACCGCCGCTGGGGCCGAGCGTCAACGTGACCGGCACGTTTGCGGCGCTGTTGGTCACGGTACCCCCCGAGCCGCCGTAGTTGCCCAGCGAGGCTACTTGTTGGCTGACGCCGTTGAAGTCCAGCGTGGAATCGGCGGCGACCGCCAGAGCCGTGCTGGTGGGCAAGACGTTGTTGCCTACGAGGCTGGGCAGCCCGGAGGCTCCCAGCCCCCACTTGTCATTCAGGTAGGCCTCGACCAATTGGACCTGGTCGGCGGTCAACGCGGAATCGTAGACGATCACCTCTGCCTGAACTTGGCCGCCGTTTTGCGCCGAGTGGTAGGACTGATTTCGGTCGTAGTTGAAGCTGTCGGCGGTGACGGGCCCGGTCGCCTGGACGGCGATGAGGTTGAAGCCGTTGATGGCGGCGTTGACGGGCATGTTGGCGATCGTGCTGGCGTTGTTTTCGTAGTAGACACTTCCGTTCACGGAGGTTGTTCCGCCGGTAATACTCCCGCTCGCCCAACCATTGCTGCTGGGAATATCCCATAGCGGGGCATCTGCATCAGTATCGTCCCCATTGTAACGATGGAAATTATACTGACCGCTGCCGGGGCTAGACGAGTCGGTCATCAGGAAACTCGTGCCCGCAAAGACGGAGAAGACAGTCTCGATGTTGTTGTCCTCTTGCGGCCAAAGCAGGGCCTGCGCCATTAAGATTGACGGCCCCAAGACCGTTGAGGGCATTAGCGATATAGGTCGGCGGAGTGAAACCATTTCCCATTATTGCGGTTGCCGATCCGCCTGCGCTGCCGCCGTTGGCCCATGAGGTAACCGAGGCTCCGTTGGCAAGGCCGAGATTGGCGGCGTTGAACCAATAGGAATATCCGGGCACGGGCGGCGAAAACGGGACGCCTTGCAGTTTCAACGTGCCGCCGTTGATGACGTTCGTAGCGCCCGTATACGCCTGGCTCGCACTGACAACGACCGCACCGGCGCCTTGCACCGTCAGGCCGCCGTCCACGCCGCCGCCGCTGGTCAGGGTCTGGGCGAGGGTCAGCGTATGGCCATTGGAATTGAGCACCGCGCCGCCGCTTTGCACAACCGCGCTGCCGAGGCCGCTGAAGTTGAAATCGGCGGCGGCCTTGACGGCGCCGCCGTTGAAGTTGACGGTGCCGCTCCCGCTAACGGCCGACGCGATGAGAGTACTGGCGGCGTTCAAGTTCGCCGTGCCGTTGACGCTCACGGCCCCGGCCGCGACGGTGATCGCGCCGCCGAGGTTTGCCGTGCCGCTGGGGACGCTCAAGTTCGCTGTGGCGAGCATGCCGGTCCCGCTGAGCGTGGAATTGTTGTTCAGCGTTACGCCGTTGGTCACCGTCAACGTTCCGGCGCTCTGCAGTGCCAAACTGGTGGGATCGCTGCCATTGCCCAGCGAGAGCGAAGCGACGGTGGCAGGGTTTGCGGGGCCGATTGCCGCCACGCCGCCTGTCGGCGCGATCACCACGTCGGAAGTCGAAAGCGGTGCGATCTTCGTAGCGGTCAGCCCGCTGAGTACGAAGCTCTGGCCGACAATGCTGACCACCCCGCCTGAATAGCCGTTCAAATCCCAGTTGTTCCCCGTGTCCCAACTCAACGAAGGGGCTCCGCGGCCGGTCCAATTCACGATCGTGCCGGGGGCGGGCGGCGCCGTTGTCACTCTTAGGACGTTGGCGGGCGGCGTATTACTGGTCCAGGTCATGATCGTGTACTGCTGACCCGCAATGTTTGCCCCGCCGAAGTTATTCACCTGAACCACGGCACCGGGATCGACCGTGACCGCGCCGATGACGTTGATCAAGCCGATGGTGGACCCGTCGGCGCTGATGCCCCAGTTGTAGACCCCGGTGCTGCCGAGGTGCAGGGTCACGTTGTAGTTGGCATCACCGATGGCGATCGTGCCCACGCCGTCAGTGGCCGTTTGCGTGCCGAAGGTCCCCGGGGTGATCATGCCGTTGACGGTCACAGTCTCGCTGGGGGCATTGCCGGCCATGGAGCCGCCATTTTGCACGTTCAAGACGGCCCCGTTGGCAACGGTCACGTTGCCTTGGACCTTGCCGGCGACGGTCAACGTCTGGCCGCTGCCGGAAAGCGTGAACGTACTGCCGGCAACCGCGGCCAGCGCCCCGCCGCTGTCTACCGTGATATTCGAATTGTCGATCGTGCCACCGGCGCCGATCTGCAGCGTTCCACCCGAGAGGACTTGCGTCGGGCCGGTATAAGTATTATTGCTATTGGTTAGGGTCAGGACGCCCGGGCCGGATTGCATCAGGGTTCCCGGGCCGGAAATCGGACCGGACAGCGTTTGAGTCGCCGAGCTGCAGTAATTGAAAACCGTGCTGGTGCCGAGGGAGATGGCGCCCGGGTAATTGCCATTGTTCAGGCTTCCCGTTCCGGGAGTGCATGCATAAGCATTCCCACCTGGTGTATAGCCCAGGCCACCGACCGTCAAGATGCCAGTTGGGCTGTTAGCACCTTGCACCAGGGTGATCGGCCCGGTGAACGTATTGGTATTCGTAAGGTTTGCGTAGTTATAAGACTGGCTCTGTGTCTGAAAATTAACCGTAAGCCCGAGTTGGCTGCCATCGCTTGCGTCGGAGATGACTCCATTCAGGTCCACTTCCTCTCGATCCCCGTTTCCCATGGCGCCCATATTGAGAACGAATGTCTTTGCCGCGCCATTTGCGCTGGAGGTGATCGGGCCGTTAAAGACAAAGTCGGTGTCGTTGTCATTGACATTCAGCACCCCATTTCCGGCCGAGATGTTGATAGGTCGGTTGGTGGTGAAAGGGCCGCCTTGGGCGAAATCGAGTTGAAGCGTGCCGCCGTTGGAGAGGTCGATGACGGCGTTGGCCCCGGTGGGCGCGCCTAAGGGGCCGGCGACGCCGCTGTTCGTGAGGGGGGCTTGCACGTCAAGGACGCCGCCGTTTTGGACGAACGTCTGGCCGGTGTAGGTGTTGGTCGCGCTCGTGATTGAGGCGCCTCCACCTTGAACGGCAAGGCCGCCCGACCCGCTAATCTGGCCATTAAGATTTACGCCGCCGTCCGCCCACAAAAGGGAGTTGGCCGCCAGAATGATAGGCCCGTTCCAACTGCCGCCAATCAAATCCGCCCCCCCATTGATATTCAGTTGGTTCGTCTGACCCTGCAAGTAAGCCAGCCTGAGGTTATAAGGACTGCTGTTGCCGTTTAGCGTCACTGGCCCGGTTCCGAAACAGCCCACATTTTGCGTATCTAACTGCATATAGTTCGTAAAGTTGATCGTCGTGCCGCCACTATAGGCGCTGGCTACGCCGTTGGTGTTGCCGAAACTCACCTCGTTGCCGTTTGTATAGATGGTAACCGAGGACGGGCCGGAGGGATTGTCGACGATCGGGACGTTCACGTTGGCAAAGCCGCCCAAGGAAATATACAAGGGTTGGCTCGCGCTGGCGGGCACAATCGTACCCGAACTGTCGTTGGTGGTGAGGGAACTGTTGCCGTTGTCGATGCTGATCGAGCCAGTGGTCAAAGAGTAGCTGCTACCCAGGTCCAGATTGCTGCCGTTGGCAATATCCAGACTGGCACAGGAAGCGTTGGCACTGTAGATGGTCACGTTGTAGGGCGGCGTACCGGTGAGACCGGCGCCCACGGACTGAGTGCCAAGCGGAACGCTATTAACGTCCCAAGTGCTGGGCGTGTTCCAGTCCGAACTGTTGACCGCGTTGACGTCATCGGCGCACGCCGTACAGGGTGCGAGGAGGATCGGAAAAACTATGGCCGCGACAGCCAATAAAGACTTTAAACTCAATTTCGACTTGATTCTCATGACTCACCACACAGAAGGTTATCTTAGCTGGAAAGGCTCACCCGCAGTAGCGAACGCCAGCCACCAACAGTCGTGCGCCCACGGACGTTGTGGCCTTCAAAATGAGTCATTCTCACCCTCTTATCCGTCGCTCCTGAAAAACTGCAGCCATACACTATGGCTTACCGCCGCGTGCTTGGCCCTCGCGCACTCACTTTCTCCTAATCTATCCGAATCATGCGGACGATTCAAGCTTTTGCGCCGGTCCTTCCGTGCCGGCAAGTAGCCGCATGAGACAACGTAAATCATTACTTAGGTGCGAAGTATCACGCCCGTGATTTCTTTGCCCCTGAACGAAAGGGCAGTTTTCCGCGCGGGTCGCGTCGTAAAGTCAGCTCGCGGTGCTGCAGTAGTTGGTCAGGCAAGCTGGGTAGATTCCGTGGCTCAAAGCGGGCTGTATGTCCTGCTGGAATAACCCCAGCCTACTTGGACTTCTCGTCGGGCGATGGCTGGGAAGCGACGACCTTGAGCCCCACGGGACCGACCGAGACCTTTCCGGTCGCGCCCCATAGACCTATCTCCACGCTTGCCAGGCGGGCCGTAGTGGGCACTTTCATGCGCAGGCGTTTTTCGGCCCAGTCGAAGGTGCCGGACCACGGCCCGATCCCTTCGCGGAAAATCGCCTCGCGATTGGTGTTGAAGAAGACTATAACCAGGCCCGGGTGTTGCCCCGGCTGTGAACCGGCTTGTAGCCGCTCTCCGCGGACCCACAAGGAGATTTCGATCTCGCGGGCACGACGGCCGTCGATGCCGACCGCTTGCAGGGCCTGCGCAGGGCGGCCGGGCGTTGTGTTCTGGAAGGTGAGACACCTGCCGTCGGCCGTCCGCCCGCTGGCCTCGATCTTGGCCTGTCGGACGTAATACCAACCGGCCGGCTGACCGTCCGGGGCCTTCTGGAAGTCGCCATTGACGAGCACCGGGTCGCCCGGGTCGGCCGGCACGTCCCGCTCTTCCTCGGCACGGCCCATCATCGGCACGAAGAACGTCGGCTGCAGAGGTTCTGCCTTGAGGACTCCTTTGACCTTCTTGAACAAGTACAGGGTTTGTTGGTATCGCTGCCCGAGGGGAACCACCAACCGCCCGCCCTCCTTGAGCTGCTCCACGAGCGGTTTGGGCACTTTCTCCGGTGAGCACGTGACGATGATCTTGTCGAACGGCGCATGTTCGGGCCATCCTTGGTAGCCGTCGCCGATCTTGGTCTTGACGTTATCGTAACCCAGCCGGCTGAGCGTTTTGGCCGCCCGCTGGCCGAGCTTTTCGACGATCTCGATCGAGTAGACCTCGGCAACCAGCCCACTGAGCACCGCGGCCTGATATCCGCTGCCGGTGCCGATCTCCAAGACCTTGTCCGTAGGCTGCGGATGGAGTTGCTCGGTCATGTAGGCCACGACGAACGGCGACGTGATGGTCTGGCCCTCGCCGATGGGCATGCCGATATCGAAGTAGGCGTAGCGCCGCAAGGAGGCAGAAACGAACTCATGCCGCGGGGTGGCCTGCATCGCGTCGCAGACCCGCTTGTCTTTCACGCCCGCGGCAAATATTTCGTACTCGACCATCCGCTTTCGCGCTTCGGCCCAGGGATCGGGGCTTCGCAGAGCGGCTTCCCCGGCCGGCTCGACGGCGACGGCCGTCGGGCAGCCCATCAGGGTCAGCGTGCCGAAGATAGTGTATTCCGCTAAGATTTTTATTAAGCGCTTAATCATGCGTCTTACCACAATTCTTCATTTGCCTACCGCCGCAGCCGTCGCCGCGGCCGCAAGGGGTGCTTCGGCCTTGTGCCGGTGGCCGCCTCCGTCCTGGATCTTGAGCTTGACGGCGAGACGACCGGTGTCATCTGCCAGGTCGTTCCAGGCGTTGCGGCAACGGAGGTACAGGTTGCCACCTGTGGTCGATTGGAGCGAGCCATGGCCGCCCACGTCGAACTCCGGTCCGAGTCGATAGTCTTTCATTAAGACTCCCACCAGCCGACCGCAACCATGATCATCGCCGTCGCCGTCGGTGCTTCTGGGTTCGGTCGCGACCCGCCACTTGCCCGTGGCGATGCATTGGTAGTGCACGCCCGGGCTGACCGTCAGTCCGGTGGGTTGCCATCCGCGGCCGGCCCTGATCGAGGCGGTTACGGTGCGTCCTGGCCGCAGAGAGTCGAACTTCTTGTTCCAGTCCCATGCGCACAGGTCGACCCGGTAGCCCCGGTCGATGTGGTCGATGAAGAACTGGTACTCGAACCACAATTCCCGGGACGTTGGGCCGTAGGTCCGGTTGAAGCTGGCGTCGTTGCCGGCCAGGATCTCCCGGCCCAGCGAGGCGAACTGGGATGAGTAGTTGGGATCATGGACCAGAAAATGGCACAGCGCCCAGCGCGAGGCGTAGTTCTGCCACGAATCGCCGCTGACCTGGGAGAGCGACAGGGTGGCGGCCAGCGATTTCGGCGGGTTTTGGCGGAGGAAGCGGACCTCGCGATGCGCGACGCGGACTGCGGAGTCACCTTCCTTCCAGTAGTGGCCCATTTCCGCCATCCCCTCGGAATACCAAACCGGACCGACGCGACCGAAGGTCTGATGGCAATAGGCATGGACCGCCTCGTGCCGGACGACCTCGGTGCGGGCGCTGGCGTAGACGACCGACTTGGCCAGGTAACATTCCCCGGCCGTGGCGGTCCGCATGAGGGTATAGCCGCCAGCCGTCTTGATCCCCGAAATTCCTTCCGGTTCCATGGCGTCGAGGGGAAAATCAGCGAAGTCCCGGACGACATAGCATTCGATCATGCCCCGCAGCGGCCGTCCCCAGTAGCCGGATACCTGTCGCAGCATGGTCTCCAACTCGGCGACGAGATTATTGGCCTCGCGGTCGCAAAGATCGGTATGAACGAGGAAGTTCCTGGAGCGGAAGTCCCGAGCCATTTGCGGCGCAGGCTCCTTCTTGCGGTATTTTCCGGGCGTTTGCAGTTGGGCGGCGAGTGCAGAACCCTGCACGAAGAGGCTCAGCAGCCCCACGGCCAGCGCGGACCGCAACCGGTCCGGCCAGCATGCACGACGTAGACCCATAGGATTCCCTTCGGTCGATTTCCATCATTGCTCGACCTGGAGGGGTCGCCGCGCGCGAGCGTGGAGGAAAAGAGCTTGAGAAGCTATCATTATACCACCTCCCGCGGCGTCTTGTCAGCCCATTACTTGCGCGGCACGAAGTAAAGCGTGCCCCAGGTATCGGGCAATAAGCGCGCGCTGCCGGGACGATCTACCACGACCCCTTCCGACGCCCCGCCCCAGTGGCCGGCGCGCTCTCGGCGGTCGCCCGCCGCGTTGGCCACGGCGATCGAAGCGTCGAAACCAAACCGCCGGCCGCCCGGATGGGATAATCCCAGGCTCGCCAAGGGCACCTCCGCCAGGACCTCGTAGGTCAGCAATCCGGCGTCTTTACCGCCCACGTGGTAGATCATGCGCAGACCGGGCATGGGGCCGATGTGGTCGAAGCGAATTCTGGCCGCGGGGGAGACGATCGTCTGCGGGTTTTTGCCGCCGGCCTTTCGCTGCCAAAAACCTTGCTGAAAATCCTGCTCGCCCCGACCCGCCGGGATGGTGCCCGAAGTACCCGGCCCGTGAACTCGGGCCAGGACGACCCGCAAGTCCCCGTCGAGAACTTCTTCGCGCTGTGGTTGCGACCAGTTCGGCGCGACGCAGAAGTCGACATAGGCGCCGCTCACGAACGGACAGTACGGCAACTCGCTGCCGCGGTTCACAGGCCCAACAGCATCGCGAACCATGAAGGCCAGATAGAGATTCTTGTCGTCATACATGGCCCGCACCGAACCCAGCCGCTGACCGTCGAGCAACACGATCATTTCGGGCCGGAGCTGCCCGTCCGGCAGCCGCCACCACTGATCATCAAATCCCTTCTCGATCTTGGGCGGTTGCGAGGCGAAGTAGACTTTGCAGGTTGGACGCCGGCTGGGAGCTACACCGTCCGGGTCCCAGAGCCGGGCTTGCGCTGCCTGCGGGCCGGTTACCGCAACTGGCTCGCCCGTCAGCCGTTCGACCTTGGGCAGCAGGATCTCGTGGATGGATGCGCCGGCGGCGCAAACTAACGAATAGAGTTTCTTAGTCTGCGGATCGCGGAAGATCGAGGCGCTTTGGACCTCGCCATAGATCGACTGATCGTCCATTTTTCCCGCGCCCGTATCGTGGTACAGGCGGCCGACGTAAAGGCCGTCCTTGTGCCAGACCCACATCATGCCCAGGGTGTCGAGGACGAAGAGGAAATCGCCGTCCGCGCCGGCCAGCGAGGCCGGGTAATACATCTCGCCCGGTTCGGCGCGGCCCGGGGCGCGGCGGCCCACGGCCCACAGCGGCCGGCCCGTCTGCTTGTCGAACCGCACGAGTTTCGTCCGCCAGTTGCGGCTGGCCCACCAGCCGTCGCCGTCGATCCCCGGCATCTTCAATTTCTGATTGGTGCCGGGAGTAACCAGCGAGTAGTAGGCGTCCGCGGTCTCCAAAGGTCTGGGCAAATTGTACTCGCTGACGGTCTTCCAGCCGTCGCCGCCGTTGAGGTTTGGCGCCTGCAAGGGTGTTTCCTCCTTCAAATCGCTCCAGTCGTAAATCGGCGCCCCGTTGGGCAAGATTTCTCTCAGGGGCAGCATACTGTCGACCAGACGATTCGAGCGGCCTTCCCGCAAAGGCCGCTTCATATGGACGTTCAGCTGTGCGTCCAGCCAGCCTTCGAAGATGCGGCCGGTTGGCTCCATGGCTCGCGGGTTCTCCGTGAAACGGATTTCGTCCATCGACATCCGCCCGTCGCCGTTGCGGTCGGCCCAGGTGAACCAGTTGTTGGGTCCCTGATCGTAGATCGTATGGAGTTTATTGCCCTGTTTTTCCGCGCGGTGGTAGGAGATCATGGCCACGGGGCGGGGTTTCTCGCCGGGTGGCAGGAGGTAAATCACGCCGTAGTCGTTGCCCGACGAGTCGATGGCGTAGGTGCGGCCGCCCCGAACCACCAGCGGGGCGAAGAAAGAATACTGGAACACGGGCCAGCGTTTTCCTTTGAGCGGGTTGCCTCCATGATCGTGGCTGATGAGGACGTCTTCCTGGTACATGTCGGCCCAAGTGCTCTCGTAATGCCAGGATGGCTGCCAGGTCTTGGCCGCCAGATCAATCTGGTAGCCCAAGATGCCCGGAGCGTCGCTGAAGGCGTCGTGCACCGTTATCAACTCGTTGGGCCGCCCGGGATTGATCACGTCGGGAAAAAGGTCGAGCGTGCGGGCGAACCATTGCCGCTGAAGCTCGCCGTCCAACGACCAGCGCGAAGTCCGCTGGAAACCGGTGACCGAGTCTTGGACCCAAAGGGATTTGCCGTCTGGCCCGATGCACATGGCGACGATGTCTCCCAACCGCTGGGCCTCGAAGTGACCGGAAACGGGCGCCCCCCTTTTTGCCGATCGTGCGGAGCAACTTGCCTTGCGGGGAGAAGACGCAGATCTGCCGACTGCCTTCTGCGTAGTCCTCGCCGCCGAGGCCGCGCATCCGGCTATCGCCGACGTAGACGTTCCCCGCGGCATCGACCGCAAGCGCGTGCGGGGCCTTGAAGCGTCCTTCGTCGATCCACACGGAGTCCACGGAACCGTCCAGCTTCAGCTTCAAAACCCGTTTACCGCTGACGACCAGCAAACGGTCGCCTACGACGGCCAGTCCACGAGGTGCTGGCAGTGTGAGCTGGCGAATGATCTTGCCCGAACCGCGGTCGATGAGAAACAGGACATTGTCCGAGGCGATACTGGCGTAGAGCGTGTCCTTGGTTACGGCCATGCCGTCCAGCCAAGCGCTCCAGCGGCCGTGCCAGCGGGTCTCGGGCTGTTCCTCGTGCGCCCCGGTGGGCAGGATCGTGAGGATCTTGCCGCGCGGCTCACCCAGATTGTAGACGGCGATTTCCAAGCGCTTTTCCTGCCAGTTCTCGATGCCCAGGTAGAAGTTCTTCTCGTCCATGGCCCCGGCACAACGAGTGTCCCAGGGATAGAAGGTGAAATACCGGAGCTGCACGTTGCCGTCGTTGTCCAGTTGCTGGATGCCCGTGATCTGATTGTCCTCGACACAGGACCAGACCATGATAACCGACCGGCTGTTGCTGCAGATCGCGCTGGGGCCGCCCAGGTTTCCGCCCCAATCGCCCTTGCCGTCCGGCGTCCGCCAGGGAGGATTTCCACTCTTGCCGACCGTCATCACGTATTTAAGCGCCAGCGATTCGGTGAAGAAGACGCCTTTGACCTGGTAGGTTACCGGTTTGACGGGCAGACCCAGGTCGGTGGTGGCATCCCACGCAACCGTTTGCGGCCCCGCCTCGACGGCTTGGGCATTCAGCAGGCTTCGCACGAGGACGCCATCGGCGTCGTACATCGCCAGGCTCACGAACCCCTTGGCCGGCGCGATAAAGCGGACCGGCAACCTCACGCGCGACGAGGCGAGTGCATTTTCAGCGGCGAAGCCCGGGACAACAGTAAAGGCGAAAATGGCTAGAAACCAGGCCGGACGCTTCAGCAGACGGCAAGACATCAAACTCTCCTCAGTGGGGGGCGGGGAATATTATAGGGTAGGGCTGGGGCGGGAAGAAAGCGGTTGGAGTTCCGGCTTCAGGCGGTGTATGCGGGAAACGCCGGCCAAAACCGGAACTCCAACCCTGCGTTTCTTCCCACACGGAGGTTAGAATTCGACTGCCGCGGCAAGTTCCAAGCTCGAGAAAGCCCCTTTGCGCGAAGTCTAAGCACTTTGCGCCCCGTTGCGGCGGGAAACGTTCACTTTCACGAATTGCCGCGGCAGCCGCCAAGTTCGGTTGGCCGTTAGTACATGCTCCTTCGCCAGGCGCCGATTGCGATGAACATCGCAACCGCCAGCAGCGTCAGCGTTCCCGGTTCGGGAACGACGGCGATCGCAGCGGATTGCGCTAGCGACGCAGTCGTCATCGCCGCGGCGCTCACCGTCGGGTCGAAGATGAATGTCCCGCCGGCACCGATGGTCAAGCTCGTCCCTTCCGAGACCGCGCCATTGTTATTGACGATGAGTGTTCCGGCATCGACATACGTCCCGCCGGTATAGCTATTGTCCGTGCCGCTCAGCAAGAGAGTGCCGTCGCCGGCCTTGGTGATTCCATAGCCGCTGCCGCTGACATCCCCGCTGATCTCCAGGTCGGAAGTCCCCTCAGTGGACACCCGCAGATTGCTCGCCAGGACGAGCGGCACCGCCAACGTGTGCGCGCCGTTGGCCGTGGTTACGGTCGCCGCCACCGTTTGGTTGTTGACCTGCATCGTCAACGCATTGCTCCCGGAAATCGTGTAGCTGGTCGTGGCGTTGTCGAACACCAGGTGCCCGATAGTCTGGGCCGCATCAAGGATGATCGGGCTGCCGCCGCTGCCAACTACTGCCTGGGCGTCCACGCCGTTCGGCGCCATTCCGCCGATCCAGTTGCTGCCGCTGGACCAGTTGCTCCCGCCGCTGCCGTTCCAGGTCGGGGCGGTGGCGGCGAAGACCGCGCTGATGCCCGTAGGCGAGTAGCTGAGCGTGTAGACGCCGGCGGCGGAACCGCCGTCGTACTCCAGGTTGTCGAACGTCCCGACCACGTTGTTGGCGGTAATCAGCTTGTAGGTGCCCGTGGGGGTAAAGCCGTTGACCGCGCTAATGTTGAATGTGTTGCCCGAACCGTCAACGAGAATGAAGTTCCCGCTGTCGGAGCCGCCGCCGACGTTGAGCTGGTCGAACGAGCCGGTATCGGCATACATGCCGCCGATGTCCATGTTGAGCGTGCCGCCGCTGCCTGGTACCGCGGTGATGTTGGCAGTGGCGGTGGCCCCGCTGCCGGGGCCGCCGAAGGTGATCGTCGGCGACGCGGCGAAATATTGCCCGCCGCTGGCCACTTGCACCGATGTAACTGTGTTGCCATCGGTAACTGCCGTCGCCGAGGCGCCCCAGCCAAAGCCGTTGGTGGCAGAGGCAAAGTTGACGTTGGGGGCGGAGGAATACCCCGAGCCGCCACTGCTGACGGTGATCGAAGAGATCGTGCCGGAGCCCAGGTGCACGTTGGCGTTGTTGAGGGTCAGCACGCCGATGGAGCTGAGGAACCTGCCGCCGGAACCGTTGCCCGGCGACAAGGCGCCGCCCATCGTCAACTGCAAGGCGTCGACCAGTGTTGAGCCGGTGTTGTTGACGTAGGTCAGGGTGTCGTTGGCCGTGGCTCCCTGGAGGGTTGTGCCGGGGGTGAAGGAAAGAAGCGTATTGTAGGCGTCGTTGGCGTTGTCGCCGAAATACTGCGATCCGGCCGCCGGCACCGAACGAACGATCGCCGCACTGGGGCCGCTAACGACAATGGCGCCGGTGCCGCTATTGATCAAGCCAATCAACGGTGCGGTGTGGTTGGGGCGGAACTCGATGGTACCGGCCAGGGTGACCGCACCGGAGTTGCTCAGGGAGGCCGAGCGGGCATGATAGGGGTAAGGCTGGCCGTTTTCGTAGCTGAGGATGCCCAGCCACGAACCGGCCGCGACGGTGACGGAATTCCCCGCCCCATTGGCCAACAGGGCGTTGCCGCCGACGATGTCCAGCGTGGCGGCGTGCGTGGCGCTGCCGACGATCAACTGGTTGCCGGTCGAGCCGTCCGTGCCGTT
Organism: uncultured Planctomycetia bacterium; assembly: GCA_963709175.1. GTDB lineage: Bacteria > Planctomycetota > Planctomycetia > Pirellulales > Thermoguttaceae > JANXQG01. Next base: position 80,855 of record CAVPVK010000011.1, on the reverse strand, counting down.
GTTGAAGGTCGTGGTATCATTGGTACTATCGTCGTTCCAACCGAATGTCGCGTTGCCCAGCACATTCAGGATGCCGCCGGCCTGGTTCGCCATCGTCGGCCCGTTCGCGGTCGTCCCCAGTCCCACGGCGCTTCCCGCGTTGCCCACGTTCATTGTGCCCGTGTTGGTCAGCGTGTAGAAGTTCACCACGCTCGAATCGAGGATGTTCATCGTCCCCGCGTTCGAGACGGCGTTGCCGAAGAAGAACCCGCCGGGCTGGTAGCTGGCTCCCAGGCGGGTGAAGTCCACGAGGCTGGCGCCGCTGAGGGTCCACGTTCCGCTGTTGACAAACCAATTATTGGTAGGGTCGAAGGTGTTGTAGTTCGTGTCATTCCAATTGAACAGCAGTGCGCTGCCCACCTGGTTCACGGCGCCGGCGTTGATGAACATGGCGCTTCGCCCCGTGGAAACGTTCATCGTCAGCGTCGAGCCATTGTTGAAATTCAGCGTTGCTCCCGCCTGGTTGGTCAACTGCACGGTACCTTGGTTCGCGAAGAGGTTTACGCCGCTGCCAGTCACGTTCAGCATGCCCCCGGAGGAGTTGGTAAGCGTCAATGACTGGTATTGCGCGCCTGGGGCGGTGCTGCCCATCGTTGCATTCGTTCCCAGCACCAATGTCCCCGCGTTGCCCAGGTTCCCGATCAAAAGCGACGAGCCGCTGAGCACGCTCAGCGTGCCCCCGGAAGCGTTGGTGTTGTTGGCTGCCGCTTGAAATCCATTCCAATACAATGCTCCGTTCCTCGTCGATTGGAAGATCGCGCCATTTTGCAACGTCCATATTCCGGCGTTGGAAAACCCGCCGCCGACGTTGTAGTTGGTCGAGTTGTTCCAGTCGAAATCGATCGTTCCGCCGTTCTGGTTGATTGTTCCCGAGTTGCTCAAGGTCGCATTGGACTGGTACGAGAACGTCAGCCAGGTCCCGGCAGGTACGTTCAACTGGCTCCCGGGCTGCCCGATATAGGTGAACCCGCCGCTGCCGCCACCCGACGCTGGCAGAGCCCCGCCCATAAAGAACGCCGGCGACCCCGTTATGTTGATAACGCCGCCAGCGGCGTTCGTCAGCGTCGATGTCCATCCGGGAAAACAGCACCGAGCGCTGCCGATGTCCCCAGGTTGAGCGTGCCGTTGTTGGTCATGTCGGCAAACGCCACCTGCGAACCGCTGTTGACGGACATCGTGCCCGAGTTCACGTTTCCCGAGAGGTTGCCAAACCCACCCGATACCGATGCGCTGCTGCCGTTTTGCGTTATCGTGACCACCGCCTGATTCTGTAGGGTCCAGTTCCCGTTGTTGATGAATTGCCGGGTGCCGTTATTAAGACTCGCGCCGAAGTAGTCGAAATCGAGCGTCGCCCCGTCCTGCACCACGGTCGCGGAGCCGGCGATATTGAACACGGCGTTCCCCTGCGGGGTGGTATACTGCAGCAGCACCGTCGACCCGGCTCCCAGGCTTACAGTGCCGCCGACCGTGATCGGTGCCGTTGAGTTGCCGGCGTCCTGGCCTGTAAACTGCAAGAGCGTTCCCGCACCCGCTGCGAGCGACAGTCCATTCACGGTCGCAGATGCCGGTCCATACTGGTTGGTGACCTGCACTGTGTCCCCAGCCGCCACGCTCAAGCCCGGCGTCGTTGGCATGCCGAACGTCACCGGTCCGACCGGAAAGACCGTGAGGCCGGAAAGGCCGCCGGTCACGCTAACCCCTCCGTTGAAGGCAGTCGACGCGCCGGAAAACCGCGTCGCCGACTCCGTAATCTCCGCTTGCCCCGTCACGCTCATAGGGCCGGAAAAGGTTTGCGTATCCGTGGGCGCGAGATCAATCGAACTGAACTGGATGGACGCCCCCGACGCCATGCTCACCGCGCCGAAAGTCGAACTGAAACTGGTGCCCGGGTAACCCCCTCCATCATTGGGGGCCGTGTTCTGTACGACCACCTGGCCCTCGTTCCCAATATTGACGTTGCCAAAGGTCATGGTGGCCTGCCCCACATAACTTGTCCCCACGGTAAGGATGTTGCCGCCCACGTTGATGACGGGGGCATTGGCTCCGACGCCGGTTGTGGTGACAATCGGGGTGGGGTCCAGGGCGTTGATGGTCAGGCTGTTGTTGAGCGTGAGGACATTGTAAGGGCCGACGCTGTTTTGTTGCATAATCATGTCGCCGATGCCTTCGCCCGCGTCCACGGTGATGGTGCGGGTGCCGGATGACACATTGAGCAACTGGGCGGTGTCGAAGGGGCCCGGCGTGGCGCCGTTCGACCAGCCGGAAGGTGAAGCTTCCCATGAGCCGGAGTCGTTGGAACCGCCGCCGAGGCCCTGCCACGAAACGCTGCCGCCGCTAGCGCCGCGATTGGCCACCCAGAGGACTAGGACGGCGAACAAGTATGCTGCGAATTTCAATAAGTTCTTCATGGAACGGCTCTCTGATTAAAAGTAGGTATAGGCCGGAACGAACTTGCGCAGTCCCGGCAGAACATCACGTCGTCGCGCCCGGCCCAGGTTAAGATCGATGAATTCGATTCAGGATTTCAAACTTGCTAACGTGCCGTGCCAAAAACGGCCTTGCCCCAGGTCGGCCCCCGTGAAAACTCGGGACGCTCGGCTGCGGGATTGACAACTTCGATCAGTTTTCCCATGCAGGTGCGGCCGGCCTCGTCGCTCCAGTGAACGTACCAGGTCGCGGCCAGCGTATCGCCGGCATGGGGCGGATCGCGATCTACGTTGAGGACGCGCCAGGGGACGGCATATTCCAGGGTGTAGCCTTGCCCGTTGGCGTCTTTGCGGAACGCGCCTTCGACGCCTATGGGATCAGCAATCTGGTTTTCGTCGCGGATGCCATAGCCGAGGACCATACGGGCCTTGGCTTCAACGCAGGAATACCACATGTTGATGTGGACGATCGTGTTATCGGCTGCCTCGCGGCAATTGCCGGCGGTGGCGCTCAGCGGCCACGGCCGCTGACGGTCGGCGCCGAGGCGGACCACAACGCTGCCGCCGGCCCAAACGAATCCGAGGTCGGACACCGGATCGCCGACGTTGCACATGGGGGCCGGATCGGCCACGTGGGCGGCGAGGTACAATCGCTGAGCGTCATACATCATCGCCGCCTCGACGTGGTAGTCTGCCGCATAGGGCTCGAGGCACGCCGCGCGGAATTGCCCGCGGAGGTCCCAGTCGGAAAGTTCGCCGTCAATCACGACTTTCCCCGGCGCCGGCATGACGCGGATCTCGCTCAGCCGGCTCTTGTTGTAGGGTGACACAGGGCCATGACGGTCCAACGACACGGGGAACCTCCGCAGAAAGCGGCGCGGCTGGAAGGCGATTGGCCGCGGCTGCGCGGGCGCAGCGGGGATTTCGCGGGCCTGTCCCTTGGTCAGCCGCTGGTCAAAGGCAGCACCGTCGGCGCGGCCTTTCATCTCGACGATCACCTCGCCCTCGAAGACCTGCACCTGGACCGGCCCGTCCGGCGGGACGCTCACGCCGAACTCGGTGCCCTGATCGACCAATCGAGCATCGCTGGTTTCGATCGTGAATCCGACGGCGCTGCTGGGCACGTGAGCGACCGCCCTGCCGCTGATCAGGAAGACCCGCTCCGGCCCCAATAGTTTTACCTGGGTCGGCGATTCCAAGAGGACGGCGGCCCCGTTTCGGAAGGCGATCTCGACGATTCCCTGCGTCAAATCGAGCAACCCTGGCTGCAGCACCTCGCCCACCGCCACGGCCCGGTTGCCCACATTGCCGTTGATTTGTGCCCACCGTCCCGCGGCCATAGTCACGGTGGCTAGATCGGAGTCGACCAGTTGGGAGGGCGGCAAGCGGGAGTGGGCCAGTTGCAAGTCTTGCACGCCAGGTGGTGTCTCCCCTGGGACCGCGGGTGGTGTTGCTTTCGCCGAAGCATGGACAGTTGGGATAGACGTTGACGGCTGCGGGACGCCTCTTTCGGTCTTCGCGACCTCCTGCACTTCGACGCGGACAAGGGTGTTGCGGATCGTCACCACGACCACGGCCAGCGTTAACAGCATGCCGGAGATTAGAATCAGCAAGCTCCACAACGTCGGCGTGAAACCGCCCAGCGAAGTGAGGTTACCCAGGAAGCCAAACACGGAAGAGGACGGCGGCAAGGGAGCATGGGCCGAGTCATCGGCCGAGTCAATATCGCTGACGGGCAAAATTGCCGGGGGTGCGGGGGGCTGGGAAACCTCAGTCCAAAATCGCGATAAGAGACGCTCGATCTCCTCGGGGGAGTACGCGGCGTTAGTGTGGGTCTTGAGCAGGGCCTCCAAATCGGCATCACTCACTTCGGCCAAATCGCGGGTCCGACAAGCTTGGCGATCTGATCGACCAGCCAACGGTGCTCAGGGAAATCGGGACCGCGTTGCGTAGGCGTGCTCATGGGACTTTGCAACCTGCTTCCGCAAGCAACCTCCGAAGTGTTGTCACGGCCCGATGTCGATAGACGCGCACGGTTCCCGCGGGGATCTGCAGTTCCTGCGACAAAAACTCCGTCGAGGCCACGCGGCCCGGCGCAGGCGTCGGCTAAAAGAATGGTCCGGTACGCCTCGGGAAGTTGATTGAGCGCTTGCCCGAGTTTTCGCATCAGGGAGTCGTCCTGTGGACTCTCATCGCACCGTTCCTCGTTGGCGCTGGCCGGTGTGGCAAATTCCTGTGCATCGAGCGGCACTTCCAACTGTCTCGTCTTCGCCCAACCGCTGGAAATGAGGCACCGGGCCACGTTGTCGGCAATGCGGGCAAAAAAGGTCCGCAACGAGGCCCTTGCAGCATCGAACCGTTCACGGACTTTCCAAAGCCGAATCATGGCAATAATCAGAATGTCCTCCACGTCTTCGGCCGTGAGAATCGAGTAGCGCAAACGCAGCCACGACCCTACGGATGGGGCATGTTGACTCAAGACCATTCGCACCCACGCGTCGTCAATCTCCGCGCGAATGCCAACGCCTTCCCCGTGGTGTCGTTGTTGTTCGCTCACCCAGTTGCTCTCCCTATCCATATATACTCGCGGAGAGTTACAAGAAATCCGGCATCATCTTACAGCGGCCTGCCGTCGTTTGCAAAATGTTATTATTCGTCGTCCACCGGAGTCGCTTTGCCTCCCCATCGCAAGAACCCGCTCGACTCGATGAACGGTTCCAATTCCGACCCGTGCCGGGCGTGCACGACCAGCGGCGTCGTCATGAACGTCGTGGCTAAGGCCATCAGCACCAACATGCAGAACACGCTGTCCGGAATCATACCGAGGTCCCGCCCGATTGTGATGATCACCAGCTCCATCAGCTCGCGGGTGTTCATCAATGCCCCGACACAGAACGCTTCTCGCCAGGAAAACCCGCCCAGCCGGGCCGCGACGCCGCATGCCCCCAATTTGCCGACGACCGCACAGGCCACGATCGCCAGCGGCATCAACCATTGCCGGAACCCGGAAAACGTGCCGATGTCCGTTCGCAGACCCGAGCGATCACTTTGCGGTACTGCCCCTCATCCGAAAGAACGACCCCGAGCAGAAATGCCCCGAAAATCGCGTAAATGCCGATCGGACTCGTCGCCAACGCTGCCAGGAACAATACGACCAGGATCACCGCTGCACTGTTTGAGCCCAGTTCGCCGCTTCCCGTCTGAAGTGCACGCCGAACGAATATCTTCAGCAGAGGCCGAACGACGAACATCAAGAGCAGGAAGAAACCCACGGTGGCAGTCGAAGCGAGTAAAAGCCGCAGAAGAGCACGAGAAACGATTTCTTATGTGATTTTACCGCCGTCCACAGCCTTGCGAAGAGCACCGATCATGGCATCAAGCTGATAGGGTTTCTGGATAAATCCGGCCAGCCCCAGCCCCGCGAACCGCCCGGAAATGCTTTCTTCGTTATAGCCGCTCGATAGAATGACGCGGACCTCCGGGCAGATTTGCCGAAGCTGACGAAAAGTCTCCTCGCCATTCATCTTGGGCATGGTCAGATCGAGAAGCACGCACGCAATGTCATTTTGGCGCTCACGGTATATGCGGATTGCCTCTTCGCCGTTATTGGCTGACAAAACCGAGAATCCGGCCTGCTCGACCATTCGCTGTGCAGAATTGCGAACGGTTTCCTCGTCGTCCACGACCAGGACAACGCCGCTACGGCGCCAAGAATCCGCTAGCGGTTCGTCCTTTCCGGCAGGGATGAGCGAAAAGTCGGCGGGAAAAAGTACCTGGAAGGTCGTCCCCTTGCCGGGTTCGCTGACGACTTGAAGTGCTCCGTTGTGGCCTCGCACAATACCGTGGACCGCCGCCAGGCCCAATCCGCGCCCGGTGAACTTCGTCGTGAAGAAGGGGTCGAATATCTTCCCCAGCGTCTCCCGATCCATGCCGCAACCAGTGTCGGAAACTTCCAGACGAACGTAGAGACCTTCGCGGAGGTCGTGGCCTAATCCGAGACCGGCAAGGGCTTTTTCGTCGCAGTGGACCGTATCGGTAGCGATCGAAATCAGGCCATTACATTCCCCCAACGCTTCCGAGGCGTTGATAACGAGATTGAGGATGATTTGGTGGATCTGGGAGGCATCGGCCTGGATGGCCGGAAGCTCAGCGGCAAGGGTGTACTTGAGCGCGGCCTTCTTCGAGACGGACATTTCCAGCATTTTCCGCATTTCGCCGACAAGCTGCGATAGGCTCACCGGCTCGACGATGAACTTGCCCTTGCCTGAGTATGCCAGCATTTGCCGTGTCAAGCCCGCAGCCCGATGGACGGCCTTCTTAATCACTTCCAGGTCGGCTTGTGCTGGTTCGGAGTGTGGCAGGGAACGCTTAATCAGATCGGCGTAGCCCATGATGCCAGCCAGGATGTTGTTGAAGTCGTGGGCGATCCCCCCGGCCAGGACACCCAGGCTCTCCAGCTTCTGGGCGTGGAGCAGGCGGCGTTCCATTTCCAGCTTTTCTTGTTCGGCCCGTTTGCGGTCGGTGATGTCCCGAATCACGACAAAAGCCCGACTCTGGCCTTGGCCGCCATCGAGAATAACCGAACTGATTTCCGCGGGAAATGTGCGACCGTCTTTGCGGATATGGGTCAACTCGCCGCTACTCTTCCCCATCCGACCTCGCTTTTCCAAGAAGGGGGCCAGCCTCGCGTCGGTCGGATCAACTAATCCTGCACGGCCTCTTTGGAGAATCTCTTCTTTCGACATTTCGAATATCGCGCACGCGGCGGGATTGGCATCCTCGATAACCCCGTTCAAGTTCGCGAGGAAAATGCCATCGGCGTTGTTCTCGAATAGCGAACGGTAAAGGGCCTCGCTTTCCCGCAGCTTTTGCTCCGTTTCGAATTTCGCCAAAGCCACGGCAAGGTAGCCCGCCAACTTCTCCCATCGGCGTACGGTCTCGGCAGTGAACCGCCCTTTGCTGCGGGAGTTTAACTGGAGAAGCCCAAGTCGCTTGTTGCCGCTGACCAGGGGGATCAGGGCAACCGACTCGTATCCCTCGCAGTGGCAACGTTTCAGAGTGCGGGGCTGTCGATCGGCTTCCCCGATGCCTGCCAGCAAGTCGGTCGTGCTGTTGGTCCAGAAACTGCCTCCGGATGTAAAGCACGGCTTGGAGGGATCGAATCGCCCGCAGATTACGTTGCCGCACAGGCAGTCAAGAACGGCATTGGCGTTGCCATCGTGCCGCGACTCGCCGTTTTCATAACGCGCGCAAAGCGAGTTCTCGGCCAGGACGAACTCTTGCGGGACATCATGCGTCTCGTAGTACGGGCAATCGTCACCTTCTCGCAGTCGGACACCCACCGCTTCACAACCGGACTGTTCCTGCAAGAATCCCGTTGCCATTTGGATCAACTGGTGTGTCCCATTACTCACATTTATAAGATGCAAGAACTCAATCGCAATTCGTCGCTCTCGTTCGGCCCGTTTTTGCTCGGAGATATCGTGGGCGATGCCGCTGATCCCTACAACTTCGCGGTGCTCATCGAACAGAGGGCTTTTGACAGTCTCAAACCACACCTTGCGACCATTCGTGTCGGTCAGCAACTCTTCATCCTGAAACGGACGTTGAGACTCGACCACATTCCGATCTTGTTCCGCAAATCTTGCAGCGATTTCTTGCGGCAAAAATTCGAAGCCGGTCTTTCCGAGAACTTCTTTAGCGTCCAAACCAAAGAACCGGCGCCAAGCCTCGTTGACGTCAAGAAAGCGACCTTCTCTGTCCTTAAGCCAGGCAGGGTAGGGGATCGTACCCAGAATGGCTTTCTCCCGCTGCTCGCTCTTGTGCAGCATCTCCTCCGTCTTCTGTTGCTGCGGGCTGCGGACGACTTCCCAACTATTCTCCCTCCGCACCAGGGCAACCGGGTGATTGCGAAGCACGTCGAGGATTTCAACGCCTTTGAACTGGTCAACGGAATATGAGCAGAGGGCCATCAAGCACTGGGAGACGATCACGGTATTGAATGCTGCTTCGTAATTGGCGAAGGCTTTCCAGTTTTCCTTTTTCAGCCACGAGAGAGTACTGGCGGCCCGCAATCCCTCGTATCCTCGCGCCACGGCCGCACGCTCTTTCTCCAACCAGTTGTTCAGCACGCGGTCGGCGTCGAAGCGTCCATCGGGCGAGTACCAATCCCGATAAGCCACTATTTCCATCTGGCCGCGGCGGATGTAATCACCCAGATTGGGCACAACGACTGCCAGGGTACGGTGCGCTTCATCCGTCGCCGGGATTTGGGAAGTGACCCACAGGCAGAACTCATTGTCCTTCAAGCCTTGCCTGAAGTAGCCGCCCAAGACCTCCAGCAAGTCTTGTTGGGTCTGGTAGAACTGGCAAACGTGCGTACCCCAAGGCAGTTCGCCCAGTAAACCCACGCCCGAATGTCGCATTTGCCCGATCATTCTGAAGTCTCCCAAGTGGCGGAAGCATTCTACTAGTCAAGTTGTAGTCGCAGGAATCAAGTGTTTGCAGCGTTCCCGTTGCAATTCCCATTCCATCAACAAAACCCGCCCGTTTAGGAGGGCATTGGTGCTCTTATCACAGGGGCGCCATTCAGTTACCGACAGGCCCGATTTTACCATCCCCGCGCAGAGAGAGTAAGGGAGGTTGAGGGAAGCCGAACCGGCGCCTTCAGCGTCAAAACTCACCTAAAGTCCCGCATAACCGGAGTTGTTCCTGGGGAACGGGCCCGTTTGATCGATGCCGCGCATCCACCCGTGGATGGGATGTCAGGTTGGGATTGGTTCCTTCGCCATCGATTGTTTCAGCGACTCGACGAGCTTCTTTGGATCGATGGGCTTGGTGATGTACGCGTCGCAGCCAGCACTGATGCACTTCTCGCGGTCGCCTGTCATGGCGTGGGCGGTCAAGGCAATTATCGGCCCTGTGTACCCGGCCCCTCGGAGCATCTGCGTAGCGGCATAGCCGTCCATGACGGGCATCTGCATATCCATGAGGATCAGATCGAAAGAGTTTCCGGCCTGCTGTGCAGCCAGGACAAAATCAACCGCAATCTGCCCATTTTCGGCCAATTCCACTTGGGCGCCGGCTTTGCGGAGCAAGAAAGCGATCAATCGCTGATTGTCAGGACCGTCTTCGGCCAGGAGTATATGGTAGTCGAGCTTCTTCCAACCAATGCCCTCCGTCCCGCTGGTGGTTGACGGCTTGTCTGACACTTGGGGCATTGTCAGCCCAACCGTATTGCCGGTCCCAATGCTGAGGCTGAAGATGCTGCCCTGGCCGGGGCTGCTGTGCACCCGGATATCGCCGCCGAGCATCTCGGCCAGCCGCTTGCTGACTGCCAAACCCAGGCCGGTGCCGCCGAAGCGACGAGTTGCCGATCCATCCACCTGTGAAAATGGCCGGAACAGCATCCTCACTTGCTCCTCCGACATGCCGATGCCTGTGTCTATCACGTCGAAGCTCAGTTTAGCTCCGCCGGCGGAAGCGGTGGCCAGTCGCACTACCATCTGGACCTCCCCGACTTCCGTGAACTTGATTGCGTTGCCGACAAGGTTTACCAGGATTTGCCGCAGGCGAGTTGGGTCAGTCTGGATCAAATCGGGAACGTTCGCGTCGAAGGCGGCTCTCAGCCGAAGCCTTTTTGCGTCGGCACGAACCTGCATCGTGCTGACGACCTCCGATACTATGTTCCGCGGCGAGCACGTTTGGAGGTCCATTTGCTGCTTGCCCGCTTCGATTTTGGATAGATCGAGGATGTCGTTGATGAGTTGAAGCAGATTGTGACCATTGCGTTGAATAACCTGGATTGCCTCGGCCGATTCATCGTGCGTCGGGTTCTCGGCGAGTATATCGGTGAATCCCAAGATTGCCGTCATCGGGGTGCGAATCTCGTGGCTCATATTCGCCAGGAATTCGCTCTTGGCCCGGTTGGCGGCCTCGGCAGCCCGCTTTGCGCTGCGCAACTCTGTTTCTACCCGCTTCAACTCGGTAATGTCATAGCACGACTCGATCACGTGGCGGATTTCGTTGTTGTCGTCAATGAGAGGCGTGGCGGTGACTTCCACGGTGCTTTCTTCGCCCCTGAAATCGAAGTGTCGATGGATGACCTTTTCGGGCCGCCCGCTCGCGAGGACCAAATTGAGGGGGCACGGATCGTGTTGGCCTTCGCACGGCGTTTCGCGACGGTGCGAAACCTGGTGGCATTTCAGTTCGTTTACCACAGGATCGATCCCGCCCGTGAATTGACGGACGGTACGGTTCGCCAGTACGATTTGGTAATTGCGATCAATCACCATAATGGGACTACCGATCCCGTCAATCACCGATTGCAGCAAGTCTCGGCTTTTTCGGACTTCCTGTTCGGCAGCCTCGGCTTTGCCGCAGGCTTCTTCGAGCCGAAGATTGGCCTGTCGCAACGCTTCCGATGATTGCTTGAGCGACTCCTCAGCGTTGATTCTTTCGGTGATGTCCAGGCAGAAGCCAATGACCCGGTCTCCCTGGACCTTAACGGCGTCAACCGACATGAAAACTCGCGACCCGTCCTTCCGCACGAAGCACAATTGGCCTTGGGTGGTCAAGCCTTTGTGTAATGCCTCCTGGTGCAGCGTCATGGCCGCAGGCAGGTACTCCGGAGTGAGGATGTCCGGGATCCCCATCTGCGTAAGTTCTTCGGCCGGGTAACCGAGAAGCCTGCAGGCGGCTGCATTGACTTCCACGAACCGCCCAATCGAATCTGTCACGAATACAGCGGTGGGGGAATTGTTGATGTAGGAACGGTACTTTTCTTCGCTGGCCCGCAGCATCTCTTCGGCGTACAAACGCTCGGTAACGTCTTCGGCCACACCGACGAAACCGGCCGGATGCCCGCTTCTGTCTTTGACCAAGGAGCCAACGGAGTGATGGCACCGCCAACTCCCGTCTTTGTGGCGAATGCGGTACGTGGCGTCCTGCGGCGTGCCAGTAGCCAGAATTCTCTTGAGCGCATCGTGACAAACCTGTGCGTCGTCTGGATGGACGAGCGGGACAAAACTTCGCCCCTCGACCTCCGATGCGTCAAATCCGAGTTTCTCGGTCCAGGCTGGGGAGACAAACGTCAGCACGCCGTCCAGGGACATCGTGTAAATGCCCTCGGCGGCGTTATCGACGATGTTTGCCAATCTCTCTTCGCTCTGACGAATCACCTCTTCGGCACGCTTGCGGTTGGTAATATCGTGGGCTATGGCTGACGCACCGATGATCTTTCCATCGCCGTCTTTTATCGGGGAGAGGGTTATGGACACATCCACCAGAGTCCCATCCTGGCAACGTCGAACGGTATCGTAACGCTCTAAATATCCGCCATCCGCTATTCTCGCAAGGAGCTTCGTAGTCTCGCCGGATCGGCTCGGAGTCGCGAGAGTCGAAACAGGCCGCCCGATCATTTCTTCCGCCTTATATCCGTAAATGCGCTCTGCACCGGGATTCCAGGAAGTTACCAGCCCGTCCAGGTCTGCTGCGTAGATGGCATCCTGCGACGAGTCCACGATGGCCGAGAAGTGGGCCAACTGCGTCTCGGCCTTCTTCCGTTCGCTAATGTCGCGGGCAAAGGCACAGTCGTATTCCCTTCCATCGACGGTCATGTGGTTGACGTTCACCTCCACCGGAAAAACCCTGCCGCTCTTCGTGCGGTGGCTGGTTTCGATGACGAATGACTTCTTATCTTGGATCTCCTTCCAGTGAGGCCGCCACCATTCGCGGGAAATCGTCGGGTTAATATCGAAAACAGTCATTGCGAGAAGTTCCTGGCTTGAATAACCCAGGATCTCGCAGGTTTTCTGATTGGCGAAAATGAATTTCCCGTCCGGATCGAGCCAGAAGATACTATCGGACGCTTGTTGCACGCAGAAGTTGGCTTGCCTCAATGCATCTTGCTCTTTCTTGCGGTCGGTGATGTCCTCCACGATCTCGATGAATCCTTCGGGACGGCCATCCGAACCACGAACCGGAAAGGCTTGGACCCTTGCGGAGTAGGTTGTGCCGTCGTGCCTTACGCCAGTGGTTTCGGCCTCCGCAGGCTTGCCGGTTTTCATGGCCTGGGCGCCGGGGCAGTGCGGACAAACTGCTTCTCGTTTCTCGAAAACCCGAAAGCACTCCTGGCCGAGGCATCCGTCCACTGGCTTGCCGACCATTGTCGCATGGACACTGTTGACCGCCACAATCCGGTATTGCTCGTCAATTAGTGTGATGCCAAGGTGGATGTTCTCGACCAGAGTTCGGTAACGATCTTCAGTGTTTCGCGGCACTTGCTCCGCTTGCCGTCCGCCAAGGTCGCCCCCGTTTGCCGGGCTTCCTGGGCTGGAGATAGCGTCGGGAGAAAACTGATTGTCGTTCATGATTCTCATCCTCTTACAACGATGCTTCCTGCTCAGAAAGTGGTGGTCGGCGAAGGTATGTGATGGCGATCTGTTTCAGTTTTGCAAAACGAGAAATGGCAAAACGACAAAAGGCACGGCCGAAATTGTCTCTTCCTAACGAAGAGAGCGACTTCAACTGTGCCTTCAATTTACAGGCCGAAGTCCTGCCCATTAAGACATTTGGTACGTTTCCTCAGGTCCTCTGCCCGGAACGTATGCAAGTCTAGCATGCCTGAAAAGAGAAATAAGACGAAATCAACATTATAAAATAAATAGCGTGACGACTGCCGGGTTCATGCCGTTAGACGGACAACCGATCACGAAACGGTGGCGGGCCGGCCCCCAAAAGTCGTATCGGGCGGTCTTGCCGAGAGAACGTTACTAGCACACCTGAGTCTGGCATGCGGAATGAAGTTATCTATGCCGATTGAAGCGGTTGCGCGACGCCAGCGTGGGTCGTTCACGCTGAGTTCGGCATGCCTACCTAACAGGCTCGAAAGACTGCACCCGCGACAATCGGGATTGGGCCTTCAGGCTGGCCGTGCGAGTGGCGATGGTGGCGGACACGGTGGAGCCGGTTGCCGGATGACACCGCCGTCTTCGGGTTGGGCCAGCGGCGAACATGGAAATTATCTGGTCGGGCCGGAATCTTCCGATGCCTTATATCGGTTGTCGCTCAGGTCTTCCGCCTTAATGGAATCCGCCGCCGCCCCGTAGTATCCGATTCTAAACGAAAAAAGCCTTATCTAACTCTTTGCTAGATAAGGCTTTGCGAAATGGGCGTTACAGGATTCGAACCTGTGACCTCTACGGTGTGAGCGGCACCGTCTCAGATCGCAACTCCTGAACTTGACACTTCTTACGTCGAGTTTGGCGGGGTTCCGTGTTTGGACAACCTCGCTCCTGGCACGGAATTGTCGGCAATCCCGCATCTTACCCAAAATTTGCCGAATTCCAAGAGTAAACCTGCTCTCGCCTCAAAAACACCGTTTTGGGACGCTGCCGTGTGAGCATCTGCATCGAAGTTGTAAGTATTGACTTTCAAACGACTTGCGATATGATGCTATCTAGTTTTTCGGCACCGTCTCAATCTGAGCGTTTCTTGGGGAAACTCAGGTTGACAGATTCGATGGGAATCGGTTTTTTATATTGGTAGGAGATTTTCAAGGAAGTGACCGTGTACAAGGAGGTTCACGGAAATGGCCAGATTACCCATTGTTTCATGGATTGGGAACGCGGCAGCGGTTATGACAGGGAAATGGGGCTCGGTTTCGGAACAGGCGGAGGCGGCCGGGTGTAGTCGGCAAACCGCCTACGATCATGCGGAGAAAGTCGAAGCGGCAGTGCGCGACGCGGTCGGCGGCGGGCCGTCACGCGACCAACTCCAAGAACAAGTACGCCAGCAGGCGGAGCGACTGGCATTGCTGGAAAAGCGACTGGCTAAGGCGACGGAGTTTTCTGAACAGGAGCAGCAACGGTTTGCGGCAACGGCCACAGCCATGGGGTTGAGTTACTCGCAAACGAGGGAACTCTTGGGAATCGTCGTGAAAAAAAATCTCCCAGCCGTGCGAAGATCGGCCGGTGGGTGAAGGAATCTGCACAGGCGGCAAGCCAAGTACTGGATCGCTTGGACCAAGCCTGCCGCGGTCTGGTGATTACGGGCTGCTTCGACGAGATTTTCTTCCACGGCAAGCCGGTTTTAGTGGGCGTCGAACCGCACAGCATGGCGTGGGTCTTGGGAACGCATGCTGCGGATCGCAGTGCTTCGACGTGGACTGGGGCGTTGCAAGGTTTCAACGCCTTGGAGCAGGCGGTGGTTGACGGCGGCCGAGGCATGCAGCGTGGTCTGGCGGATTTTCAGACGCAGCGAAAAAACGCCGGAAACGCCACTCCTTTGCAGGTCAGCTTGGATGTCTTCCATACGAAGCAGGAAGCGCAGCGTGTACTGCGAAAACTGTGGAGCCGCGTGGAGTCCCAGTGGGCGAAGGCGGAAGAAGCGGACCGACAGGTCGTGTACGCGTGGCGTCACGGCGGCGACCGCCGCGGCTTTGGAGGACTGGCGGGCAAGGCGTGGAAGAAGGTGGAACGGCTCATGGAAAGGTACGACCGCATGGAGCGAGCGTGGAAACGGATCGGGACCGCCTTGGAATTGTTTCGCCCGGATGGGCGGTTGAATGATCGAGCCTGGGCCGAGGGAGAGATCGCCGCGGCGGTAAAAGAACTTGACGGGCCAGAGTGGGGCAAACTGCGTCGTGCGCTGGCGGATCGGCGAAGCCTGACGTTCCTGGATCGGATGCAGCGGCAGTTGACGGCGGCAGAGCCTTGGGCGGAGTTACGTGAGGCATTGGTCCGGCGGTGGTGGCTGCGGAAGCAGTTGGCGGCGGTTCCCGAGGACGTTCCGGGCGGAGGACGTTGGCTGGCAGCTGCTTTGGTCCAGACGGCGTATTGTCGGAAGTTGGAGGTGAACTGGCAGGAATCGTATGGGAGGGTGGCGGCGGTCTTACGACACACCGTTCGCGCCAGTAGTGCCGTGGAATGCATGAACAGCGTGCTACGAATGCATCAGGAGCGGCATCGGACGGTCACCCAGCCGATGCTGGATCTCAAGCGGCTATACTGGAACTGCCGACCCTTCCGAAGTGGCAAGCGTCGCGGTCGTTCCCCCTATGACCTACTGGGCTTGTCGCTGCCGACCACCGATTGGTGGCAACTGCTACACACACCCACCCCAGATTTGACGCAACAACTGTCAAGTTCTAAAGTTGCGGCTTGAGACGATGCCAGTTTTTCCTCCCTTTTGCCATCATTTTTAGATAGCGGATTAGATAGCCATGCCCAGGAGCATCAAGTTATCGTGGCAGCCTGGCTCGCGCGGAAAGCCTGGCTACTGGAAAAAGTTCTACAAGGGAAAGGTCCACTACTTCCCCTCGGGCTCGGGCAAGAGCGACATGGAAGCCTACGACGCGGCCTGGGCCATGTGGGAGGCGAAGAAGCGGGAGATCGACGCCACCTTGCCCCGCAAACATCAACAGGACGACGAGCAGTGCATTCTCGGGTGGGAGAAGGTTCTGGCCTGGAGCAGCAAGTACGCGGACAAGGAACATGCCGAACAGGCCGAAAGGAAGCTCGTCGATCTCCGCCGCCGCTTCGCAGCAGTGAACCTTACACCCCTGTCGCGGAGCGATTGGTTCGAGTCGCTGTTTGATTCGCCCGACTACGCTGAGATCTATGCCGAAACGCCGCAGGACCTATTCGACCAAGCCGTGACTTGGCTCGGCCAGGAGTACGGCCTCGTCGAACGCCCGGCTCCCACGACGCCCGATTCCGCCAAGCCCGACAACTCGGAGGCCCAGCCCACCGATTCTGCTCCTTCGCCAGAACTTTCAGCGGTTGACCCGGCTGCCGAACTCAAGATCAAGCCTCGCTCATCCCGTGCTGGCCGCCCCTCCACGACTGCGAAGTCTCGGCCAGCCGCATCTCGCCGCAGCAAGGCGGCTCGGAAGCGGCCCGCTGCAACGGCGAATGACGCTGCTGACTCGGTCGGTTGAGAAATCAGAACGTCAGTACCTTCCAAGGGCCTTTCAGCCTTTCGGTGAGCGGTTGTCCCATCGGCTTCACGTCGATGTCGAGCTTCTTCAAGGCGTCAACGACGCCGTAGTTCTTCGCACAAGCCACGCATGCCTCCACGACAACCCCGTCTTTCTGCATCACCTTGATCTCTTTCTGGAGTTCCTCGTTCTCGGCCAACAGCTTGGATGATGGCCCCCAGACAACGAGATGGACGACGCCAAACCATCCTCGGAGCTTGGCATTGTGCGTGTACATGAAGCAGACGTTCTTCGCGACGCCTGGATCGCCGGACGTCCAGACGACGCAAAGCTGGGAAGGGGCCTCTTTCTCGTCTGCTTGCGACGGGGCCGACCACGCCCCCACACAAGACATGACCAACAACACGCCTACGCCCGCAACGCCCGCAATCTGCACTGCCTTCCGCATCTTCTGTCTCCCTTGATGTGATCTCTTCTCCCCCGCCTGCACCGCCAGTCTCGGTGCTGACCTGACGGAGGGCCGTCCATGATTCTACCTGCCGTCCGTTGCCGGGCCAATCTAGGAACTCGTCCTCTCGCAGTCGAGGGCTTGTTGGTGCCTCGAAATGCTTCTGGTAAAATGCGGCATGATGAAGAGAAGGAATGGCATACCGTACTCGGAGAAATCCTTGGTGGGAACTCAAGTCGTTGGCATCAGTGGAAGCCCAATACCGGACAGCAACACGGATCGGGCCGTCAAACGGATTCTGGAGTTGACCGGCCTGACGAGCCGGTTTGTCAAACTGAGCGACCTCGATCTCGCACCCTGCCGGGCGTGTTTGGGATGCGTGAAGACGAACCAATGCGTTGTTCAGGATGACGGTCAAGCCCTGGCCGAACTCTTCCACGATGCGTCGGCCTTCGTGATCGGCGGCTACACGCCCTACAGCAGTCTGGACGCACGAACCAAAGCCTTCATGGAACGAATGTACTGCCACAGGCACCAGATCGGCGGTAATGCCCGCAAGTTTGGCGTGGCGGTGATTACCACGGCCTGCCCGCCTGGGGTTCAAGGAATGCCACCTGCCGCCGAGACGGCGACTTCGCAGATCGCCTTCTGGATGCTGGAAGAAGGGATGACGAACCTGGGGACGATGGTGATCCAGGGCAACGCCCCCTGCATTCGCTGCGGCTACGGCGACGATTGCTCGTTCAGCGGCATCAAGATGGTCTTCGGCCCAGAGGCGACGGTGGCCTCGGTAGGAGCCAAGGCTTTTGAGCAGGATGCCGCGCTGCTGCGTGCCGCTGACGAATTGGCGAAGAAGTTGCGGGAGGCGGTGGTCGGGCAGTCAGCTTCTCAACGATGATGGAGTCGATGATGATCAAGGCACTCGTGTTCGACGCCTACGGAACGCTGTTCGACGTCCACTCCGTGCTGGGCCGGTGCGAGGAAGTGTTCCCCGGCCACGGATCTGACCTGACCGCCCGTTGGCGTACGAAGCAACTCGAATACACCTGGCTGCGAGCCCTCATGGGCCGGTACGAGGATTTCTGGCAGGTCACCCGTGACGGCCTCGTGTTCGCTTGTCGCTCGCTGGGACTGGCCCCAACGTCCGGCCAGATCGAATACTTGATGCAGACATATCTGACGTTGAGTCCCTTCCCGGAGGTTCCCGCTGCCCTGGGCGCCTGGGCGGTATTCCCTGCTCGATCTTGTCCAACGGGACGCCGACAATGCTTCAAAGCGTGGTCCGATACGCTGGGCTGGAGGCCCGGTTCCAACATGTTTTCAGCGTGGATGAGGTTCGCACCTACAAGCCACACCCCACCGTATATCAGTTGGCCGAAACCCACCTGGGCATCCGGCGCGAGGAGATCGGTTTCGTCTCGTCCAACGGCTGGGACGTGGCCGGTGGAAAGGCATTCGGCTTCCAGGCGTTCTGGCTCAATCGCCAGGGTGCGCCCGCCGAGGTGCTGGGGGTTGAGCCGGATCGGATCATCCACTCGGCGATGGAACTCGCGTCGGTCCTGGCGTGAAGCCCTCTTCTCTACGACGCCCGTGCCGACCGCGATTATGTGCTGGCCCGGAGGGCGCACCAGGATTCCATGTTGTCCGTCGCAAACACTGGGCATGGTGATCGTGGCCTCCACTGTCGGCATCAGTGCGACGATGGGCACGCCCCTGGCAATCTGCACGGACACGACTTCACTCGACCTCCGGAATATGCCGTGGAAATAGGCACTCGCGGACCATCTCGGCTGAAGATCTATTTTGTGCAAAGGCCATTTGTCCTAAATTGGATTCAGTTCGGTGCATCGCCGAACCGGAATTCATACCCCAGGTGAACCGAAATGGCGCAACAGAAGAAAATCCAGGTCAAAGTCCTCTTTGTCGAGGATCAGCTTCGGCTGCTGAGGCTGGCAGCGGCGAATCAAAACATCACAGCTGCCACATTTCTGAAGCAGTACGGGGTCGTGGCCGCCAGCCAAAGAAATGCGAGAGTTCTCGCCCCCGCCGTTGTCAAGTGACATACCGGCTGCCGTGAAGACCGGAAAGAACTGACATGCAGGGGAATGAAAATGCCTGTACACAAACCACCGTTCCGTCTCGACAGCCAAGAGAAGCGGGTTATGAAATAAACCTGTTGTTGTCGAGGCCAAGGAAGCCGTAGCCGTCATCACGCAGCAAGAGCTTCGCGAATATGCCAAGCAGGCCCGCGAGCTTCAGCGGCGGCATGAAAAGTGTGCGTAAGAGCCTGACCGCGCGGTTGGAACAAGGGGCCATGATCGAACCAGGCGAACTTACAGCGAAGATCGAGATTGAAAGTCGCAAACGATGGACGTGGAGGAATATTGAGGCAGTGCTGGGATGGGACGAGACGTCTAAGCTGTGGCGGCAGTTCCAGCCAACACCGATTCGCCGTTTACTCGTTCTGGACTCACAAGGGTGTGACCATGCCTGGAAAGAATGGCGTTTGAAGAACGAAAGCTGTCCGATTGACGCGGAACCGCCGCCTGCGCCGCCTACTTCAGCGGTAGCTTCAGCTCGGTGCTGGGACAGGCAAAACGGCCACTCGCGCACCCCTCATCGAGAAATTGTAGGGCCAGTACCTCGGCAAAGCGACTTCACGGTACATACGCCTGTGACCGACCCCAGGAATGCTCCGGCCACGACGTCGCCGACGAAGTGATAGTTCATACCCAGGAGGCCCACGATGACCGCCAGGGCGGCAAGCGACCACAGCCATCGCCAGCGGGGCCAGAGGAGCCAGGCGATGGACACCAGGGAGAATACGACCAACGTATGCCCGGAGGGAAACGACTCGAAGGCGATTCCCTTATGAAACGGATGGAACCCGTAGGCCCCGTCCTGGATAAGCGAGGGGTTGTTGTTGACCCAGGTTTCCGGCCAGTACCGCCCGCAGCACCACTTCAATTGGTCTTTGATCGCCTCAGCCACGATCAGGCTCAACGAGAAGGCCAGCAGGATTTTCGGCCCGCGCCACCGTGGCTGCCACACCCACCAGACGAAGGCTACGATGGCCGCCCAGGGGGCCAGACGCACGAGGATGGGCGGCACGAGCGTTGGCCAAATCAACAGCGGCGAGTGCGGAACATGATTGTGGATGAACCAGGCCACGGGCCTATCCACGAAGAAGTAGCAGATCGCAACCAGCAGGGCGCACAGCAGGGTTGCTCCGAGGGAGCGAATCACGAGCGCGGGGGTTGGCGTGTTCTCTTCGTTCATAGGCGAATCGTGCAGACTGTCAAAGGATAGGGGCAGGGAAGCAGGCTGATGGCATGAGGGCTTGAGAATGACCCGCCGTCGTGGGATGATACCTCTAGGACAGACGCTCGGGAAGCCCCCGCACCACGCTATGCCGCCATCCTCTTGCTGGGGCCTACGGGAACCGGCAAGACGCCGCTGGGGAACGTGCTCGCCGTCCGTGGGTGGCGAGTGCAGCCTTGCCTGCACTTCGATTTCGGGCCTTGAATATCGGGGCGCAGCGGGATGATGGAGTTTATTGTGGACACCCAGGTAGCGCATTTGATTCTGAATTCCGTTACGGCAGTTGCTTTGCTGGTCTGGTTGGCGGGATTACGGTTCCTTGTCATGGCGGCACGGGAACCGCACGTCGATAGGGGTCTCGATACCAACGAGCCAACCGATAGGCTTCCGATCCAAGGAATGGCCGAAGTGGATGGCGAGCCGGAGAGCCTGGCCTTGCTCGCGGCTTCGATCCTGGCGAAAGGAAGCGTGTCGCAATTTGGGCCAGTGCGCATCGTCAGCCGGACCGCAGATGCGGTGATCTTCGAAGGCTCTGGCGAGAGTACCGGCCTTGGACAATGCGTCCGACATGGAGTGATTCATTTCGCGCGGCTGAACCAGACTGCGACGCGAATCGACTATGCTTTGGAAGTACCGCACGGTAAGGGGCTTCTATTGGGCGGTGCAATCTTCCAGATACTGGGACTCGCGGCAGTCGCCACGGGTTTCTGGCTGATCAACGCCTTTGTGGCCGATGCCCCCAGCGCGGCAGTCCGCGCCAGTCGGTTCAGATGGTTCAGGTGTTCCATTTCCTATGGCCTCCATTCCTGTTTGGTTTTTTGTATCGTAAACGGTATGGAGCCTTGCGGAAAGCGTTCGACACGTTCATTCACAATCTCCCGTTCTGCGATCCGTGATACCGAAGCAAGACTTGGTGGGCCGGACGATGATACCTATATGACTCACGTTGGAGAAGCCGCCACACCACGAAATGCCGCCATCTTGTTGCTGGGGCCCACGGGAACCGGCAAGACGCCGCTGGGGAACGTGCTCGCCGTCCGTGGGTGGCGAGGGCTGCCCTGCCTGCACTTCGATTTCGGGGCGAACCTGCGCGAACTGGTCGCCCGCAATCAATCCCGATGAACATATAAGTCGCGAGGATCTGGAGTTCCTCCGCCAAGTCTTGCAGTCGGGGGCGCTGCTGGAGGACGAGCATTTTCCACTGGCAGCGAAAATACTCAAGCGATTCATGGCCCGCAGCGGCGACCATGCCTGGTTGGTGCTTAACGGCTTGCCCCGTCACTTGGGGCAGGCCCGCGCGATGGACGCCGTCGTTGACGTGCGGACGGTGATCCGTCTTGAGTCTTCCCCCGAAACAGTGCTGGGGCGAATTGGAACCAATGTCGGCGGCGACCGTGCCGACCGAACCGATGACGATCCAGCGGCAGTCCAGCGGAAGCTGGAAATCTACCACTCACAAAGCACCCGCTTGTCGAGCATTACCGGCGACAGGGCGCGATCATTCTTACGGTCCAGGTGGGTGCAGAGATGACCGCGAACCAAGTTTACGAGGCCGTATGTGCCGCGCAGCCGTAAGCTGGCGTGTTGCCAGGCGCGACCTGGTTGATTGTCCGGGAGGATACCGGGATAATAGACGGTTTTCTGGCCTATCAAGAGCGAGTCGGTAATCATGCAACTGGGAGCCTCAGCTGTGCCACGATTCATCGCCACCACCCTTCTCCTGGTCCTGCCTGTACTTGCAGTTGCCGAGGACAACCTGCCCACGCCCGATTACCACCGGCAGCGCTCCGATCCCGCGTGGCTGGCCGAGGTCGTCCAGCTTCACGGCCATCTCGGTCCTTCGGTCGTCGCCGGTGCCCGGATGGGCATGATCGGTCGTAATGCGGTCGGTGCCAAAGGTTACTTCGATGTCGAGGTGACGTGTGACGGCCCCCTGGCTCAACCGCCGCAGTCGTGCTTCCTCGACGGCATCCAGGCGGCGACGGGTGCGACGACTGGCAAGCGGACGTTGAATTGGGTACAGGCCGACAAACTCGTCGTCCGGGTAAGGAACACCCAAAACGGTAAGACGGTAGAGTTACGGCCCACGCCCGCCTTGCTGGGCCTGCTGGTCTCGTCCAAGCCAGAAGCGAAGTCCGTGGCGGGGCACGGGCCTGGTCAGCACGACCATGAGCAGCTGGAGCAGATCGCAAGGAAGATCGCTGCCATGCCGAATGACGAGATTGCCAGCGTGACAATCCTCAATGAAACGCCCGCGAGGGATACCCGCGAGCAAAGCCGTCTGGCCCCACCTGCCTGCAGCGAGGCACCGGCCGCGTCCCAAAGTGTGAAATACCTCATCTTCTGGAGTTCCCCTGAGAAAGCAGGGGAGCTGGCCGCGCAGGTCGGCATGAAAGGCGACGGCAAGACTCGGCTTCTGGGCTTCGGCCTACCCAATGCGACCTATGAACTTGAGAAGCAATTGCCCAGCCGCATTCGAAGTGCATTCGCCGCAGCCCGCGAGCACGACATGGCGGTGATGCTGCATTTCGATTTCCATCTTGCGTGGAAGAGCCGCCCGGACCTCTGGAACTGGTTCGATCAGGACAAGCCGGGTTACAACCCGAACAACAAGTACAACGTCGAGTGGCACAGTTGGGACGGGCCGCCGAACAAAGTACGTTATTTAAACCATGGTGTGCTCGAACGCCTGCCACCGAACATGTGTTTTACGAGCAAGAGAATACGGGCCGAGATTACGCGGATTATCTCAAAAGTCATCGGACCGGTCCTTCGCGAGGAGATTGCGAAACTCAAGGCAGAAGGCAAGGAAGCCCTCTTCGCGGGAGTGCTGGTGGGGTTAGAGCCAAGCATCGACGACTACTCACAACCGAACCCCGAGCAGACGAAGATGATGAAGGAAGACGGCGTGCCTGAGGGACCGCTCGGCTACCGGGCGCTCCTGGATCGTGGGTTCAGCGCCGACAAGCCACCGGACGATTTCCGAAAGGCCCTGGCGAAGATCGTTCAGGAAACCATCGCTTTCTGGTGTGAGCAGTTCGTCGATGCGGGAATCCCTCGCGGAAAAGCTCTATCCTCACGTAGCCGCCCCGCGCCCATTGAGGTGATGAACGCTCCCATCTGGACGGCCTTCAACAAGTATTCGCGGCCCGGTTGGACCACCTATGCGGTCGGGGTTCTTGGGGAGAGCTTCAAGCCGATCTATGACGAGCTAGAGAAGCGAGGGAACCCCGCCTGGGCGGGCGTGGAAGCAAACGCAGGTATGCCCGGCTCCATGGTTGACTGGGAAACATATCTCGCTTGGCACTATAACCATGGGTGCGTTCTCGTGGGCTTGAATACGGGTGCCACAGGCAAGGATCTCCCCAAACGCCTTTCGGACAGCGCCTTCGGCGCGGAAGCCATCGCGGCCTATCGGAAGTTTCTGATGGGACGACCGCTGGCGGAGAAGGCCGTCTCGCTGGATCGCCCGGAGTTCCGTATCCAAGCAAAGATGAAGCGGGTGCGCAGGGGTTGAGCGTTGGCATAGCAGCGGCAGAGATCCCTCGGCAATCGGCAAACTCATGGAAAGCGCCCAGCCGCTGGCGGACGCTGGAAAGCTCCGCGAGTTGGAGAAACTTGTGGACCAAGCGCTTGAGATGCTGGGCGAGACTGAGAAAGTGCCCGAAGTGTATCGTAAGGAGTAAGACAAGCAAGAATACCCTGGTGAAGTAATTCGGTGAGCTTTGGCCGATGTAAGATAGAAACATGGCGACACTTCACCCCCCGAGCACGCGATGAACTTTGCCCTCGATCCAGAGCAGTTGACGGAAGAGGAGTGGAAACAACTTCCGGCCATTACGGACGCGGTCGCCCGCTTGGAAGATTAGGTGTTACCGGCGCGATGAAGAAAGTGCTTGTCCTTACCGCTGTGGCCGAAGTCGCGACTGGCTTGGCGTTGCTGATGGTTCCGTCGCTCGCTGGGCAGTTGTTGTTCGGTGAGGGGCTTACCAGCGTTGCCATAGCGGTAGCCCGCGTTACCGGCATCGCCCTTATCGCGTTAGGGGTCGCCTGCTGGCCGGGCTCGCCGCTGGTTGGCATGTTGACCTACAGTGCGGCTGTAACGCTATATCTCGCCTATGTCGGCTTCATGGGCGGTTTGACCGGCAAACTCCTGTGGCCAGCGGTCGCCCTGCATGCGATCCTGACAGCACTCTTGACTCGGGCATTAACAAGCGACAAGGAGAATACGAAATGAAATGCCTTTTCCAAGCCTGCCTGGCGGTAGTGACCGCCTTCATCGCCACGGCGGCACTCCACGCCGAGGAGCCTCGCATCGCCCGCGAGTCTATCGAGCGGTGCAACGTCTGGATTCCCGGTGCTAACGGCACCAAGCTGCCCCGCGTGCTGTTGGTCGGCGATTCGATTACCGGAGGCTATAGCCGGAAGGTCGCCGATGAGCTGAAAGGCAAGGTGTCGGTGGCCCGGCTCACGACATCGAAGTCCATCGGCGACCGTTCGGTCAGATTCCTCCATCACTCGCCGCAGGGCGTTGAGTTTGAGGTGACTACCGAGGGGCTCTCGGCGATCCGCGTCGGCGGCCATACGCTGGCCAGCGGCAGTTGGAACGTGTTCAACGCCGAGCCGTGGTTCAAGGATGCCGGGACCGGGATCGTGAAGACCGTGCCTGTTGATCGAAGAACCCTGGAAGTGCTCGGGCCGCACCAGGCCCGTGTCACTCATGTCGGCGGGCAGGTCGTCTCGACAACCACGTACATGTTCGACGACGAGGACGTGACGATCTCCGCCCAGATTGAGAACCGGCATCCCGACGAGCCGATCAACGTCCTGGGCTTTTCGGGCCTTACGTTCGACTTTGATCGGCCCCCAGAAGGTCTCATGCCGGTCCAGCATATCAGCTACTTCCAGGCCCATGGGCTGGGCCTGTGCCATCCCAGTTTCTGGTCGCAAATTGGCGGCAGTTACGCCATCGACAACACGGTCGGCGTGGGCGTCTCGCCTTGGAAGTCCGGTTGGACGCGAACGCTCATCCTCTGGGATTACGGCAGTTGGGAAGCAGACCAGCGGGAGAAGTCGCCTAAGCGGCGGTTGATCTACTTCGTCGCCGCGCCAATCCCGGCTCGCGGCATGCGGACAATCGACCTGCGGCTCCGCGTCAGCCCCAACCGGGAGTGGAAGCACCTGCTGGCCCCGTACCGCGAACATTTCCAGGCCACGTTCGGCCCGGTCCGCTACGATGCCGATTACCGCTGGATCGCCTCGGACTACATGAACCACAGCCAGCAGGCCGTCTCGCCGACGAATCCCTACGGATTCCACAGTGGGCATCACCGTCTCGACCGGCCCGAGGACGTGGATGCGTTCTGCAAGACGCTGATCCCGGCACTGAAGTCCAACGGTGGCCAGGGAGTAGTCCTCTGGGGCCAAGGCGGCGATGATCCTCGGGGTGCGATGTACCGGCCCGACTTCGACATCCTGCCACCGGAAGTGGAGCAGAACTGGCCAATCCTGTCGCAGCGATTCAAGGAGGCGGGGCTGAAGTTGGGCGTGGCAACCCGCCCTGCCGACATGGCACTGCGACTGGACTGGAAGCAAGACGAAGTGATCCCGATTAACGCTGATGATCCGGCCCACCGCGAGATGCTCTGGCGGCGGTTCCAGAAGATGATCGACCGTGGCTGCACGCTCTTCTATCTCGATAGCTTCGGTGCCGACTTGGAGCATGTGAAGCTGATGCGGTTTCTGCGCGAGCGGATGGGCCGGAAGATACTCTGCTTCGCCGAGCACCAGTGCGATGCCATCTTGCCGTACTCGGGCGGATATTCCGAGACGACATTCCAGAACGGCGGCCAGGGCAGCCCCGCATACCGCGTTTGGTCGGGGACGGAGAACTGGCAGATCTACCAGTGGCTCGTGCCGAACTGCCAACTGGTTTCGCGTCTCTATCAGGTCGAGGGCCAGATGCCGCCCGACTTTGAGACCGTGGACCGATTCTTCTATCGCCACCGGATCACGCCACTGGTGCCGGTATCGGATTTTCGTCGATTACCGGCCCTGAAGGATATGCAAGGAACGTATGTCACTACCGAGGGAAAGTGGACGGACCTCCAAGGAGTAAAATGACTGCACGAGGAAAGCCTCTATGGTCCACCAGGAACAAATCACCTTCGACACGACCGGTCACCGGCGATTGGACGACTTCACCGACAAGATTGAGGCCATTGTGGAGCGGTCCGGCATCACGACCGGCATCGTGCACGCGTGCTGCATCGGCAGCACGGCGGCGGTCGGCACCATCGAGTTCGAGCCGGGCCTTGAGCATGACCTGCCGGAAATGCTGGACCGCCTGATCCCGCCCAGCCGCGACTACGGCCACGAGCGGGCCTGGCATGACGGCAACGGCCACTCGCACTTGCAGGCCACGCTCTTGGGTCCGTCGCTCTCGGTGCCCGTGGCCGAAGGCAAGCTAGTGCTCGGCACCTGGCAGCAGATTTTCCATCTGGAGTGCGACGTCCGGCCACGACGGCGCACGGTGGTAGTGACGGTCATGGGAGAATAGCGAAATGGCCATTACTTGCCCTCGTTGCGGATCGGAGTTCGACGCCACGCTTTTCCAGTTCGACCATCGGGTCCGGTGTATTTGCGGTGCCGAGGTCGAGTATCCGGGAAAGGACCTGAAGGCTGGCCACGTCGTTGCCCAGGCTGAGGACGCGATGATTGCCCGCGAAGATCGCTACATCGGCAGTATGCAGGCCGCATCCGGCCAACCTCAACAAGATTCCCAACGGCTATTGCAAATAGCGCGATCGGCAGCCGAACAACTTGTCTTGGATCTGGACCGGGCCCGGCAGTTCACCGACCAATGGGCAGACAAGAACCTGACAGAAGTCCTGGTCGATGCGGCGCTCACGGCCTGCTTGCAACGACTGGCCGAGACCTGTTGTTGGGGCGAAGCCAATCGGCTGCCCTCCATGGAGTTCTGGCGGATTGCCGGACCACTGCTGGAATCGGGCATGCTGCAACGCCATGCCCGACTGAAGCCTCGCGGCTATGCGGGTGATTATCAGATGCTGCACTGGATCGGGACATACCACTGCTGCGATCATCCTCTGGGCTGGGCCTTTGATCGTTACTTCCAGCATCAGGCTGCACCGCAAGCGGTCCGATCCCGCACGCAACAGACGGCCGCAGCCCTGGTCGCGCACTGCCTTCAGGCGGCTGCTCCAAGCTACCATGTCGTCAGCGTCGGGTCGGGACCGGCCACCGACATTTCCCAGGCTCTGACCGTTTTGCCGGAGAACCGCCGCGCAAGCCTGCAAGCCACCCTCCTCGATCTGGACCCCGAGGCCCTGGAGTTCAGCCAACCGCAGGTCACACCGTTGTTGGGGCCAGGGGCACTGCGTTGCCTGCGAGAGAATCTATTCCGCCTGCCGCAGAATCGCAACGCGGGGAACCTCTTGGGAACCCCCGACTTTCGGATCTGCTCCGGCCTGTTCGACTACCTGCCCGACAAGGCGGCCGTCGCCATGCTGCGGCTATTCTGGGAGCGTCTTGCTGAAGGTGGCGTCCTGCTCGTGGGGAATTTTGCGCCGCACAACCCGACACGGGCCTACATGGAATGGATCGGCAACTGGTATTTGACCTATCGGACGAGCAGCGAGCTGGAGCGGTTGGCATCTGGGGCAGGAATCCCCCAGGACAAGTTCTACGTTGGTAGCGAAACCCTGGGCGTGAACTTGATCGTGATCGCACGGAAATGAGCAGACGAATTGATAGCCGCCGTGAGGCCGGGCGTAGAGGACCTTGGCAGTCGGTCGCATCAGCAACCACCAGATTCGGCTCCAGCGGGCCCGGCAAGAAGCGCCAGCCCGCGTCTAAGACGCTTTTCGGTGCCCGAACGAGGAAATCCTGCCTCCCCGGCCGGTCGGCCGCCAGCGAGCCTCCAAGAAGCTGTAGAACGATATTGCCCAGCTTAACAGCGCCGGTTTTTGACCAATCGTCCCGGCCAGCCGTAGAATCATGGGTATCCGAGGGGTATCAGCGATGATGATCTATTTGTCAGGACCCGTGTTTACGCTGGCGGAACGACTCTTCAACGAAGGGCTTGCGGGCGAACTGGAGCGGCTTTGCCCCTCTCTCCAGGTGTTCCTGCCGCAGCGGTACGACAAGGAGTTCCAGGACGAGCCGGATTTCTCCCAGCGGATGTTCGCGTGCCTGACCGGGGCGCTCGACAGTTGCTCGGTTGTCGTCGCCATTCTCGATGGCGCGGATGCTGACTCGGGCACTTGCTTCGAGATGGGATACGCTCGCGGGCGCGGAAAGCGCGTGATCGGCGTAAGGACGGACATGCGGGGCAGTAAAGATCACGGACTCAACCTGATGTTGTTGAACGGTTGTTCCGATCTGGTCACTGAGCCAAGCACGACCGCCACGCCCGAGCGGCTTGCGGAACGGATTGCGGGCGTCTTGGCTGCCGACGAATCCCTTGCCAAACAACGAACAAGTGGAGATTCCTTGCTGCCTTGATTTTCGAGCTCAGGACGGCCCTGGGGCTTGAGCATTGCGTCGTCGCATGGGATCATAATCTCGTTGAAAACCGTGTCGTCGAGGACTTGAGTGATGAGAGATCGCATGCTTCTGGGGGTGATCGTATCGGTTGTGCTCTTGGCAGTCGGCCGGTTCGCCGCTGCCGCCGACCGCAACGCTCCACTCCCCATCAAAGCCTTCTGCATCGACTTCAACTGGGGGCCGAAAGGAATCAACGGTTTCGCGGGTCCCGGCGTCTGGGCCGACGCTTCGCCCGAGGATCACGTCCGCTGGTATGAAGGTCTTGGGGCGAATGTCATCCAGACCTTCGCCGTATCGTGCAACGGCTACGCCTGGTACAAAGGCGGGGTCATCCCGCCGCAGCCGGGCCTGAAGTTCGACTTTCTGACCGACTTGGTTCGGTTCGGCCATGCCAAGGGCATGCGCGTCATGGGATACTACTGCGTGGGTGCCAATACGCTCTGGGGCCAGAAGCATCCCGACCTCAGCTACGGCACGCCCAGCGCACCGCACATCCCGTTGACCACGGCTTACCTGGACTACTTGTGCGGCTCGATGGAGGATGGCTTGAAGCGAACCGGCATGGATGGCTTTATGATCGACTGGGTGTGGAACCCCTCGCAGCGAATATTGAGCCCCGGAGATAAAGCTCGCGAGCAGTGGTTGGAGTGCGAAAAGGCAATGTACCGGGAGCTGATGAGCCAGCCATTTCCTGGCGAGGATCGCCTGAAACCGTCCGACAAGCTGGCCTACGAACGCCGGGCCCTGGATCGCTGCTGGACCCGTATCCATGCGGCGGCCAAGCGGGCCAACTCCAACTGCGTCATCTGGCTAAGTTGCAACGATCTGAAGCATCCCACCGTAATCGACTCCAAGATGTTCCGGGAGATCGACTGGCTGATGAACGAGCATCCCGATCCGGCCAGCATCGCGGCGGTGGCGAAGATGGCGGGGCCGCACACGCAACTGGTGCAGTGCTTGGTGGGCTGGGGCGACCAACACGACGCGAAGAAGGTCTTGGAGAATCCCGAGTTCCGCAAGCTGGGGATTTACGGGTTCGCCAAGCCGGGCGAGAACTCCCTCCCGTTGCCGATCTCGCAGTACAGAAGTCAGGCTCCCAAGGCGTTCAAGGCCAACGATAAGAACATCGCCGTCCTGCTGCGATACTTCCATGGCCTGCCGTTGGATCGTGTCGCCGAGCCTCAACATCCGGGCACGCAGTCCAAGATGGCACCTAACCCCGACACGGTATCGTCCGACAACTGTTTCCTGTTCTCGTACTTCGTGGGCAACGGTGAAGACGGCTTGCACCTGGCGAGCAGCAACGATGGCTACCACTGGCAGGCGCTCAACGGCGGGAAGAGTTTTCTAGTGCCTCAAGCCGGTAAGTCGAGACTGATGCGCGACCCGTGCCTATTGCGAGGGCCGGACGGAGTGTTTCGGTTGGTCTGGACCAACGGATGGAACGATCAGACCATCGGCTATGCCTCGTCGAAAGACTTGCTGCATTGGTCGGAGCAGCAGGCCATTGGCGTCATGGCGCACGAACCCCAGGCAATGAACTGCTGGGCACCCGAAGTTGTCTTTGACGAGGCCAAGCAGCAGTACGTCATTTTCTGGTCCACCACGATCCCTGGCCGGTTCCCACAGACGGACGGCACCGGCGACGGCAAATATAACCACCGCATCTACTCGACGACAACCAAGGACTTCAAGACCTTCACGCCCACGCGGCTCTTTTTCGACGGCGGGTTCAACGTCATCGACGCCACCATGCTGCATGCCAATGGGAAGTATTACTTGATCGTCAAGGACGAGACCCTGAAGCCGGTAAAGAAGAACCTTCGCATCGCCGTGGGCGACAGTCCCGATGGGCCGTTCGGCGCAGCGTCCGCACCCTTCACGCCGAGCTGGGTAGAAGGTCCCACGGCCATCCGCATCGGCGACGACTATGTCGTCTACTTCGATTGCTACACGAAGGGCTGCTACGGTGCAGTCCGCTCCCGGAACCTGAAGGACTGGGAAGATGTCACGTCCCGGCTCACTTTTCCGAAAGGGGCACGGCATGGCACCGTACTCCAAGTACCAAAGTCGGTTGCCGACAGATTATCGGAGGCCCGATAATGGTGGAAATCAAATCCCTGTGGGCGAAGGTCGGCCCGGACAAGGCTCACGATCTTGTCTCGGGGCCAGAGGGGTGACAACCCCGTCGTTTTGCTCCACGGTGCGAGCTTCAGAAGTTTCTGGGCGAGTGCTTTCGGTAACCGACTGCTAACGGGATTGCTTGCCGGGCCTCCGCCAAGTGTCCAGCATGTGAAACAGGGCGAGAACGGGGTGACGCAATAACATCCGCCGTCCGGCATAGCGCATTACGACCTTGATCTGGGCCCTCATCGCCGACTTGTAGCAGTGCGTGGGGCAGCGTGCGCAAGTCGTCTTCCCGGCCCCATACGGGCAGCGATCCAGCCGGGCGACAGCATAATCGTAAAGGGATTGGCATTGGCCGCAGAGGGAGCCGCTGGCGGCGTGGTGAGCCCGACAGTATATCCGCACCATCGCCAGAATGGTCCGTTTCTCGCGGGCCAAACGTGCCGCTGCCTTGCCGCGCGAATCAGCCATGATGACAAACGCAGGCCCGGCTGCTAATGCCGACCGCCCGCGTCACACCGAGTCGATCCGCCAACTCGTCCGCCAGGTTCAGGAACTTCTCGTGCGTGCCGAGGCCCATGTGTTCTTGCTCGACGTTCTCGAAAGGCCGCCAACAGCGTTTGTTGATCGTCCTCGGTCAGGGCCTGGTTGGCCATCGTGAACAGGCAGTGGTCCTCCTTCTCGATGTGTTCCCGCAGCAGGCCCACGTAACCTTGGGCATGATTGACGAATTGGGCGACCGCTTCGCTGTTACCAGCGGCGGCCCCCTCGATTGCTTCCGCCATGCCCGGATATGCGTCCGGCCTTGCTCATGCTCGGAGAGCATCACGCCCGTGGGACCGCCCTGGCGAGGAAACCCCTTGGCTTCCATCGCCGGGAAAAGGTGGGTTTCTTCCTTGCCGTGGTGGCAGCGGTCGGCAAAGTTACGGAAGAAGTCGAGTGCCTGTTCTGCCGAGGTCTTGTCCAATCGCCCCTCGGTTGCACAGTTCCTGCGCTATTGTTTCCAGGCAATCGAGCACCTGCTCGATAATGCGATGCTCGCCACTAAGGATTTCGGTAGGTTTCATCATAGGCTCCTTGAGAAATGCTTGTTCGTTTGTTCTACTTGAATCGTACCTGCCAAGCGACCCACGGGCATTGATCTGGATCAAGTCCGCGAAAAATACCCAGAACTCGTTCAAGATAGCCATCAAGCTGGAGAGAATACGTAATCGCCATGCCTGGTCCCGATCCTTCCCAGTTGCTGTTGAACGGCCCTGCCACTGCACCGACGACCGTCATTCTGGCGCACGGCGCGGGAGCGGGTATGGACACGCCGTTCATGGAGTTCTTTGCCCAGCGGTTGGCGGAAGGCCGGTTGCGTGTTGTGCGGTTCGAGTTCCCGTACATGGCTCAGCGAAGGCATGGCGGCCCCAAACGCCCCCCCGACCGCGAGGACATTCTGCGCCAGACCTGGCTGGAGGTCATCGGCCCGTTTCGAAAGACCCGGTTAGTGATCGGCGGGAAGTCACTGGGCGGGCGAATCGCCAGCATGATCGCCGACGAAGCGCAAGTGTCGGCCCTCGCCTGCCTGGGCTACCCTTTTCATCCGGTCGGGAAACCTGCCCAGCCCCGCGTCGAACACCTGCGGTCGATCAAGACGCCTACGTTGATTCTCCAAGGAACGCGAGATCCGTTCGGTACGAGGGATGAGGTTGCCAGTTACCCGCTCGCTGACACCATCCGCCTGCACTGGTTAGAGGACGGCGAGCATAGTTTCAAGCCCCGCAAAGCATCCGGGCGCACGGAATCGCAGAACTGGCACGAGGCCGTGGCGGCCCTGATCACGTTCGTCGCCGCTGAACCACACGGTCCAGAGGTTCGTTCAGCTCGGTCTTAGCGACCGCTGGCCCGGTCGGCAAGGTATAGGGTCACGAGTGCCTTCGTGGTATAATCCACACCCAACAAGGAGATTATGAAATGAAACACCTTTTCCACCTTAGCCTGGCGGTTGTGACCCTCTCCATCACCACGGCGGCACTCCACGCCGAGGAGCCTCGTATCACCCGCGAGTCTATCGAGTGGTGCAACGTCTGGATTCCCGATGCCAACGGAACCAAGCTGCCTCGCGTGCTTTTGATTGGCGATTCAATTACCGGTGGTTACGGTCAGCAGGTCGCCGATGTTCTCAAAGGCAAGGCGTCCGTGGCCCGGCTCACGACCTCGAAGTCCATCGGCGATCCGGCCCTGCTGGCCGAGGTGGCA
Source organism: uncultured Planctomycetia bacterium (assembly GCA_963709175.1). Classification (GTDB taxonomy): domain Bacteria; phylum Planctomycetota; class Planctomycetia; order Pirellulales; family Thermoguttaceae; genus JANXQG01. The sequence goes on along the minus strand of CAVPVK010000011.1, from coordinate 47,743 downwards.
CTCGTGCTCGAACAGTGTCGCTTCGATGTGGTCCATTTCAACAACGGTCTGCACGGCTGGGGCTACAGCGAAGACGAGTACCAGAAGCATTTTCCCGAGCTGGTGGCGACGATCCGCAAGCACGCCCCCAAGGCCAAGATGATCTGGGCCACGACCACGCCGATGCGGCAATCGGGCAAGCTGAATGTCATCGCCGAGGGCACCAAGCGGGTGCTGGCCCGGAACAAGATCGCCGAAGAAATTGTGACGAAGGACGGGATTGCTGTGAACGATCTCTATGGTCTGGTGAAAGATCATCCTGATTACTGGTCCAACGATGGCGTCCATTTCAACGGCAAGGGGGTTGCCGTCGAGGCGGACCAGGTGGCGAAGCGGATTATGGAGAATTCCACCTGCTCGTCAGCGAAGCAGGGCAAGGACCAAGAGAATGACGCGATCCCACTTGCTCGGGCAGCAGAGGATCAGGACACCGCCTTGAAATTGGCTAAAAGCCATGACCTGCCCGCGCTGGAAAGAGCGGACAGCGTGGTGATTGACCATGTCCTGCCTGTCAAGAAGAGTGTCCGCGTCAGCGATGTCGCCTCACTCGCACGGCTCCGCGCGGCGCTGGTCGTGCGCGACCGGCCAGGGGAACGACGGCCTTGATCTTGCTTGCAACGCACTTGGCGGGACTGTACGATGCAGTCAGTCTGCCCGTTGTGTGGAGGATAAAGGTCGGCATCGAGACTGGGCAATTCGTTGGCCCGCTCTCAGGACGCCAGCGGCTCGCGGCGTCAACGGTCTATTACTTCCGCGTCATGCAAACGAGCGACTCGGGCCAGGAATCGGCCTGGAGCCCCTGGCATCAGCCCATCAAGACGGAAGAGTAATCGGCATGGCGTTGAAGAAAGGTTAGCAGTCATGGGCCACCAGGAACAAATCACCTTCGACACGACCGGCCACCGGCAATTGGACGATTTGACCGACAAGATTGAGGCCATTGTGGAGCGGTCCGGCATCACGACCGGCATCGTGCACGCGTGCTGCATCGGCAGCACGGCGGCGGTGGGCACTATCGAGTTCGAGCCGGGACTGGAGGATTTCGCCTACGGCTGGACGCGAAAGTTCCGTGTGAAGGGGTTCGCCTGAATGTTGGCCCGGATCAGTGGCTTCCCGTTGGCCGTCACGTCCTGGAAGAGGACGTCTTCGACCAAGTGCGCCTCGTCGTAACCCTGAAGCTCCACACGCAACGGGGCCGCAGCGGCGCGGATGTTCTTGAAGGTCACGGACCGAACGTGCCCCCGCTCCGGGTCGCGTGTCCAGACGAACTTCCCGATCCACAATGAGATCAACTTCCGCGATTCCTCGATACGGATGTTCTCGAAGCGGACATTGCTGACCCAGGCGGAATCGCAGTGGAAAACCCGCAACGTCCACTCGCGCCCCTTGTCGTGGATCACATCGCAGTTGGTGAAGAGCACGTCATCGACATTCTCGCGGAGTTCCGCGCCGACACTCAGCGCGTGCGCCACCTCGTTCCACAGAACGCAATCCCTGGCCACGATGCGTCGGGATTCTCCCTGGCCCTTGTCGGTCTTGACGACGATCAGGTCGTCCAGGGTGCGAAGGAAGCACCCTTCGATTTTCACATCGCGGCTGTTGCAGACGTCGATGCCATCGGAGTTGGCCCGATAGCCCAACACTTTCACATTCCGCACCGTGACTCCCCCGGACCGGCGAATGGGGATGTTCCAGGTGCTCGAATCCCGGAGAATGATGCCCTCGATGGTGATGTCCGTGCCGCGCACCAGCAACAGATTGCGGGAGTGCGTCGGGCATAGGCTGCCGTCGAGAATGCCTCGGCCCCTGAGTACAATATGGTTGCCTTCCAGGGCAACCACGGGGCCGCGACCACCCGCATTTCCCTTCACGACGGCCCCAGGTGCCAGGTACACCGTCTTGCCATCGCCGACCTTCAGGCCGTTGATCTCATGCACTCCGGGGCCGAAGTAGATCACGTCGGCATCATCGGGACTTGGGGCAGTAGCTTCAGGCGGATTGGCAAACAGATGGAGCGATCCAACCCAATTTCCGTTGACCTCGACGGTGATGGGCCCTGGCCGGGTGAGCGTCATGGTCAAGACCTTGCCTTGGATCGTCGGGACGATGTGGAAGGACGTGGGCAGGATTTTCGCAGAGGTGATTGGCTGTTTGCAGGTCACGGTCACCTTCGCGGGGCCGGGCATGTCGAAGGTCGCAAAGGCCGCCGTATCGAAGAACGCTGCCGAGTGGACTTTGTCGTCCATCGCCGTCCATCGCCGCACCGGGTCAGCGGGCGCGACTTTGACCGCGTACACGGGAACCTGCTGGCCCTCAACCATGACCGTGTAGTCCCGCGAGGGTTCCTCCCCTGGTGTGGCCGGGCTGATGGCTGCCTGAACGTGCCCCACGGTCACGAGTGCCTGCAACAACAGCAGAGTTACGCCCCAGACGGCGGAGCAGCACGTTGCCGTCTTCAGTCGAATTTGTCGCAAGTTATGGATCTGTTGCTGCATCGCCATCGCTCCTGTTGACTCCACCAGCATATCGCCCCCTCTTCTCCTTCGTCGTCCCGCTTGCCGTTTTCGGGTCGCTCCAGGCATCGAATACCAGCGTAGCCACATTGCAATCGGTCGTCGAGGGCTGCCCTCGGAGGCAGCCGAACCGAGAACGGCCTGGGTCCGCCCTCAAGAACCCGCCAAGAATGCAAGAAAGCGTTTGGCGGGGATTCCGGTCGATGGCGACCAAAATCCGGGCCTGCTGCGAAAGAGGCCGTCAGAAGCGATTCTGGGGGCCTTGCCCGGCAAATCGCCAATTCTGCACTGTGGGCAGGGCCTTTCCTGCCCGGTGGGGGTTTGGAACTGTCTCGGGCCGCCGAGCGTCTAACCAGCAAGACAGCAGCACAGGCGGCAATGTACAATGAAGTTCTGAAATGAGGGCGTTATCCATGCGGAAATTGGCATTCTGGTCGATGGTGACATTCGTGGCGGCGTCGGCTTGTCCGGCCCTGGCCGCCGTGGACCTGGTGACTCTGCCCACCCGCGAAGGCACCCAACTCACGATCTACAACTCGGAAGACATCACCATGGTCCGGGAGCACCGGCTCTTGACCGTGAAGGAAGGCGTCAACCGCATCCAGTTCTCCTGGGCGAACACGCTGATAGACCCGACCTCCATCGAGTTCAGGATTCTCGACCATCAGGACAAGGTTGACCTGGTGGACACGACCTTCCCAGCAGGCCGCAACGACGCCCTGCAATGGAACATCACGAGCCAGATGGCGGGCAAGATCGCCGTCGAGATCAGGTATTTCACCTCGGGCATCACCTGGACTGCTGATTACGTCGGCATCGCCAACGATGACGAGACCAAGCTCAACGTGACCGGCTACGTGCGGGTGACGAACAACTCGGGCGAAGTTTACGACAACGCCCAGACGCGGTTGGTCGTGGGCAAGATCAACCTCGTGGAGAAGATCGCCGATCTGGCCCAGCGGCCCGCCCCGACTGACTGGAAGAAGCTGAAGGGTATGGATCGTGACATGTACTTCGGGCAACTCAAGGACGCTGCTAAGGAGGGCGAGGAACTGTCCGACCAGCTCAATCGTTTCCAATACAAGGTTCCTGCGGCACCCCCGGAAAAGGCCAAGCAGGTGGTCAAGCAGGGCCTCTCCGAGTACTTCCTCTTCACCATCGAAGGCCGCGAGGACATCAAGGACAAGGAGCCCAAGCGGTTGGTGGCCCTCAAGGTGGCCGACGTGCCGCTGGAGTCGATCTACAAGCTATCCGACCGGACCGGCGACCAGGGCTTCACCAAGTTCTACCGCTTCAAGAACGTCAAGCTGCTCGAGGAGAAAGGCCCAAACAAAGGTAAAGAAAAGAAGCTCTCGGCCATGGAGAACCTCGGCCTCTCACCGCTGCCCAACGGCACCGTCAGGCTCTTCTCCGAGTACAAGAGCAAGGACTTGGCCTACGTCGGCGGCACCGAGACCAAGTACGTGTCCATTGGCGACCGCGTAGAGGTCAACGTCGGCCCCGACAAGGACATCACGATTCATCGCAGGTTAAGAGACCAGAAAACCAGCAACGTCGTGGTGCGGCAATATAAGCGGCGGCTGGACGACCAGTTCGTGCTCTATTACGATCTGGCCGATTACGACGAGACGTTCTTCTTCGAGGAAGAGATCGTCTCGGGCAAGCCAGTCGTGGCCAAGACCGAGGTTGAGCGGCAGTTCGACGCCAACGTGGTGCTGTGGGGGCCGGACGGCAAGCCCACGGGCTGGGACCGCCAGGAGCCGGGGGCCTACGTGGACCTGCACGACGTGCCTGGCCGAGTCGAGCGGGTGGACCAGCAGCACGTCAAGTATTTCCTCGACCTCCAGCCGGGGAAGAAGCAACTCGTCAGCTACAGCGTGACCTACAAACGCCGCAAGGTGGGACCGGAGTTGAACACCGAGCGGAAGCGGGAGCCGCTGTAGACGACGCCAGATCGTGGCGCAGGGCCCGTGGCATTGTAGAATCAAGCAAAGCTCGACGCCGACCTGTACGAGGGAGGAATAGGAAATGTACTGCCCAACTCATTATCCGCAACTTCTTTTCGTGCTCTCCTTCATCACGCTGTGGCTCGCGGCTTGGGGCGGTTGGTGGTTTCGCAAAAGGCAGGGCGTCCTGGACGAGGAGTTGCGAGAAGACTTCGGCTTTATCCTGGCTGCTACGCTGACATTGCTCGGGCTCATTATCGGGTTCAGCTTCTCCATGGCCACAAGCCGCTACGACCAGCGCAAAAACTACGAGGAGGCGGAGGCCAACGCCATCGGGACGGAATACGTCCGCGCCGACTTACTGCCTGCCGCCGACGCGGCCCGCGTCCGCGACCTGTTACGGAAGTACCTCGATGAGCGCGTTCTGTTCTACAAGGCTTACCATGAACAAGATCGTCAGCAGATCAACGTCCGCACTGCTCAGTTGCAGACCGAGTTGTGGTCCGCGATCCGCGCCCCGGCCAAGGCAGATCCAACCCCCGTGATGGCCCTGGCTGTTTCGGGCATGAACGATGTACTGAACTCGCAGGGATACACTCAGGCTGCGTATTGGAATCAAATCCCATCTGCGGCTTGGGCCCTGATGGCAGCAATCGCCATCGGTTGCAACTTGCTGGTTGGCTATGGTTCGCGAAGCATCAAGGCGGGATCACAGTTGCTTCCGATTCTACCGTTGATCGTCTCCGTCGCGTTCATGCTGATAGCGGACATCGACTCCCCGCGCCACGGTGTTATTCGAGTCAGTCCGCAAAATCTGATCAGCCTAGCTGAATCTCTGTCGCCGTCCAGCGGAACACCTTGAACCCAATACCCGGACACTCGATTCGGAGTATCCGGGAACTGGGTTGCACCGCAACTCGAAACATGGAGATTGGCGTGAGCGAACAATCCCTGCCCGAATCCGGCGTTCTCCGTGTCCCTGTCACCGATGACCTTGAGTTGGACGGTGGCGCATGGAGCCCTGCCGGGGAACAGAGAGGGTGGCTCATCGCCAGGATCGCGCCGCCCACCGTGCCGATGTTCCAGCAGGTCGTCGAATACCTGGAAACGAAGCCGGTGCCTCCTGGCGGAAATATGCGACGTGATAACGAGGCGAGGGCCGCCGTCGCCGTCTGCCTGCGCTGGGGTTCGTATTTCGCCGTGCTGGCCGATCCGTCCCGTCCCGATGCGCCAGACATTGCCGACGAGCAGGTCAGCCAGATCGCCGACGAGGAGATGGCCCGCATGAACATCGAGATTTCGGCGGCGCTGGCGTGGTGGCTCGCGCTGCGTGGTGCCGACGAGCGCCGCTACGATGATCTCGTCCATCGGGCTTTGGCCTACCTGCCGACCGGCCCGAAGACCTTCGGCCACCTCGACAGCGCCCATGTGCCTACTGGCGGCCACGGTGCCGGACCTGGCGGCGCATGTGCGAAATAGCTGGCCCACGGACCGGCTGGATCAAGCCTTGGAGACAGCCGGAAAACACGGCATCCGGGTCATTGCCAACACGATCACGCACATTGCCTGGCGGAACGGCCCTATCGAGAACGTCCACGCCGGGCGATTCCAGGGGTACGGCCTGAACAAGCGGCGGGTGCCGCCGAAGGCTGAGAAGGCGATTGTCCGCCATGCCCAAAGCAGCTTCGCAGCCGGGCTGAAGGCGGCGGACTCGTTGAAGTATAGCGATGCCTGGCCGCCGCCAGCCGAGCGCGTGCTGCCGTTTCTGCATGGGCTGGTCGGCCCGTCGCGATGGTCGGTGACGGAACAAAGCCGTGCCGTCGAGCTTCCGCTGTGGCCCGGCCCTCATCCTGGCCGCTGATTGCTCGCCCCCCGCCAGGGAAGTAAAATGCAGGCTACGGTCAAGGGTCCGCTGCGCAACCCACGGGAACGGAGTGCGCGCTGACCGTACCGTTTCGGCGGGTGACTGGCGAATACTGAACGGTTGAATGAACAACAATGATTTCCTCATTTCTCATTGCAAACCTCTCCCAAACCGAGGCGGAGTTTCGGACGATCCTTAGCTTCTGCTGGGCAGGGTTGATTGTAATCGCCGCCATCGTGGTCGCGGCCTTCGCGCTGCGTTCCTGGAAGACTGCCACCCTTGCCGTGATCTTCGTTCTGTTGTACGGCGTCTTGCTCAAGCCATGGAGATTCCTTGTTCCCATTGAAACGGACGCAAGCGGAGACCGCTGGTCACTCAGGTTGCAGCGCTTGGGCATAGGCTGGGGCATCATCACACTAAGCGCATTGGGGTCTCTGGTACTTGGTCTAGCATGCCGCTCAATGATTCAGCGCCGAGACCGGAAGAACCTAGGCAATCCCGATAACACCGCGCAACCGCAAACTCCGCCATCGGCGGATCAACTGGGCGGCTGACGGCTGGCCGACCAGTTGGGCATACGGACGTTCTGGAAACAGAAATGGGATGGGACAAGATCAGACGTTGCAGGAAGTGCGGTGCGGGTTGTCCTGAGCAGTCAACCACCTGCATACGCTGCGGGAGTAAAGAACTCAGCCCAGCAGAGGCACCGCCCCAACCTCTCGATTCGTGGCGCACCTGGCTAAAGCACCTGCGCCGGAGACGACGACAAGACGAAATTCATCGAGCGCGATAGACACATCCGCGACAAATGGCCGAAGACGCTGACGGAAGCAGTGGACCGCCTGCTCACCGGCTGGAGCGATGAGAGTCGAGCAAACTTCCGGGACACCCCTCGCGACCAACTTCTGGGCCGGTTTCATCACGGCCTCGGTACTGGTATTCGGAACGAGTTCGGTTTGTGGAGAGGTAACACGGAGCTTCTCGCCGACTGTGGTCATCCCGAAATGCACGCCGATGCAGCCTCGTCGGTCATTCTCAAGGCTGTCTGGAACAAACTGCACAACATACCCTTGGACGATGGCATGGTCCAGAACTACAAGACTGAGCGGGAAGCATATCAGGAACTTGGGCCGGAGAAGTCCTACTTGAGGTTCGTGCGAGACACCGGCAGTGAGGAGTTTGCTCGCGAAGCGATTGGCCATTTCTTCGGGTTGGACCACGAACAAGTGGCGGAGGTTGCCTCAAGGGCCAGACTAATGGAGAACGATACGTCCGACGCCAAGTAGCTCGCCGCTGTAAGAGCGAGGAGACTTCGCGTAGCTGTTTTCGACGCGATGACATCATCATTCCCGGAAATACGCCCTTGGCGGGCCTAGTAACCGCCACTTGAGGTCTCCGCATGGCAGAACTTGAGCCAGGACATCCCGATGAATTGGTGAAGACCCTGACGACCTGGCTGCGTCAGGCTCATGCGCCAGAAGGGACGCTATTGCCTGTTGGCATTGATCCCGTCGAGTGGGCGGTTCGTCGCTTTATCGAATCATGGCGGCAACCGGCAAGGGCTGCAATCGAGTCGATTGAAGCCAGCCTTCATCGTGCAATGACCCTTTGTGATTCCGGCGCGTCGTTCGCCAAGATCAGGGAAGAGCTTGAAATCGCTCGTCAATCCCTTGGAGAAGACCTTCGTGACGAACTGGGGTTGTACGACTGGAACAAAGAGTAGCCAAACCGAACCATGCCAAGCAACGCGGAACTCTTCATCAACCACCTTGATCGCCTTACCGGCAACACTGAGCCGATCATTCGCCGGATCGACTCGTCCGACGCCGCGCTGCGCCCGGTCTTCGTGTTCACGTACAAGAATTGGCCAGAGGAAGGGTTCATTACTGGATTCACGTTTGGAGTTTCCGAAGCCAATCATCCTGAGTGGCGGCTGGGCCGACCGGAGTTGATGATCTCGGTAGAGTCCCTGGACGAGTCCTGGTGCTTGGCAATCGGCTACATCGCCGAGCAGCTTCGCGGCAAATGCCCCTTCTGCTACGGCGAAACCATCAACTTCCATGCTCGGATCTCCGAGGAGTCAGAACTCGACGCCTTCCTGATCTTCGGCCCGCCGCATCTCACGAAGGAGAACAAGTCCGTCGAACTGAACGGTTTCACATGTCACATTGGAGGCATGTGGCCGATGTACTCGGACGAGATCGAATTGTACAACGAGATCGGCCTTGAGAAGTTCTGGCATCTCGACGGATGGGACCCGATGAACGTGTCCAGACCACGGCTGACAGGCAATGACGCTACGACTTGAATCGAGATTCCTGCCGCAGTGTCGCGTCTTGTTGCGGCTTGAACAGGCGGACAAAGGCGTCGGCCCTGAGATACTCCGCAATGCACTTGTCGAACAGCGGTTGGTGGAAGACCTCGTTGGCAATCCGTACCCACCATGGATCGTGGGGTGCGCGGACGATATCTGCTCGTTGCCGACGATGCGATTGGCGGCTTATTCGCCCTGGACGGCGGCGGCTTGGGCGGCAAGACGGGTTCCATGTTCTACTTTGCGCCCGACACCCTTCGTTGGGAGCCGATGGAAGACATGGGCTATTCGCAGTTAGTCTGCTGGTGTTTCACGGGCGATGTCGGCAAGTATTACGCCGACTACCGCTGGAACGGCTGGCAGGAAGACGTGAAAGACCTTCCCGGTGACAAGGCTTACAACTTCTGTCCTTTCCTTTGGTTGAAGGCAAAAAGCCTGGAAAGTCGTACCCGTAAGGCCGTCCCGTTGGCCGAACTGTATAATCTCCAACTGGACATCGCCAGGCAACTGGACGGCATAAAGGACGGCGAGCAAATCAAGCTGGAATGGGGGTCTCGTGTCGATCCCAGAAGCTGACCCTTACGATTGCCCTGGCCCGCCCGAACCGCAGCGAGTGGCTCGCCGCGCCCTGGTGTTGTCGGCCATTGTCTGCCGCGCCAACTCGGACTACGATCCGGCCAATCCTGACGCCATCGACCTGTGGAACCGGCTCAAGGCATGGATCGAATCGTTGGACGTGGTTTCTGAGATCGAGCTAGCGGAGAAGGAAATGCTCTACGCTCTGCTTGGTTGCCTTGACAACAACAAACGGATGCGGGCGACATGGCACGCAGAGGGCCTTTCAATCCTGGCATGGGCCTTGGGCCGATTTCCCTTTCCGCCGCACGCCCAGAAGGTCGATCCTTACGAACTGACCGACAATCTCATGTTCCTGGACGAGGAGGCGGGAGCGGTCATTCGAGATGCGGAATTGCGGCCTCGCGCCGAGTTGGATGCGTGCCGGGAACTGCTTTACGCGATCCACCGCCGGTTGCGGGAGTTCCAGCGGAAGAGAGAGGCAAGAAGCATTGCCCATTGGATCGAACCGACCTGGTTGGAGACGTTGAAGATTGAATCGCCCCTCGGTTCGACAGGTGACCTCCGCGTCGGCGACGTGGAAATCGCCGCCGCCAGCGAGGCGGAGGTCAAGCAGTACGAATGGGCCGTGTACGAGAGGCATCGCGCCGCGATCTGGTTGGTCGGCGAGGCAGGGCCGTTGTATTCCCACGTCCCGGTGGACACGTAGCCTTGTTGTCCCCCTCTCGCCGTCGTTGTAAGATAAATACTGAGAACCGGCAATTTACTTTGGAGCCGTAGTGATGCAAGTCCAGCAGCAGAATGAAGGGTGTATCACTTTTCAGGTACATGAAGTCTTGCAGGCGACAGAACCAAGGAAAACCGTCAAGACGAGGGATTCTGCCAGCCGTCTTGTTGGCAGCGTCATCGAAGCCTGCTCCGACTACACGGATGATTGCCTAGAGGACGTTGCCGTACATCCACTCATTGCCGCTACGCACATCGCATTTAGCGAGCATCGGCCCTTGGTCCTGTCGCCGGATATGATCTGGACAACGATTGTACAGGGGCTTGCCCAGCACGTCCGCAAACACCCAGAAGAACTGCGAAACCGATTCGTTTCGCATCAAGGCAAGCTGCGAATCCAGGTCGAACGCGATGACATTCACAAGGGTTCGCCCGAGAATCCCTGGAGCGATGTGATCCACCAGTTCTCGGAAGCGATCAGGGAGCGGTTAGGAAGCACCTACGAGCGGCTGATTGCGGATTTCAGCACGACAGGCCCTACGGAGAGAACCGCGTGCGAAGTCGCCCTGCTTGATACGTTCCAGCCGTATTTTGAGTTGGTCTTGTACTGCATCTGCGGCATCCCCGAAATCACCTTGGAGGGCACAACGACCGACTGGAAGCGGCTGCGCGAGAAAATCGAGTTCCTCGAAGCCTACGACCTTGACTGGTGGCTTGCATCGCTGCGGCCCGTGGCCGACCACTTTGTGCGGGCATCGAGCGGCGACGTAGACCTTTCGCATTGGAGAAACATCTATAAGCGAGAGGAAGCGTATGGATACGAAAAGCTAAACGGCTGGATGGTGACGCTGATCCCGTACTTGAAATGCGGTTGCACGGGCAACTACAGTGTACGAAATCCCTTTCTGAGCGACCCCAATGCTTCAGTATCCTCAAAAGCGTTGCCGAGCGGTGTGTCCGAAGTTCCCTTTCTGTTGAAGTCGCGGTCTGGCGAAACGGCGATGGCATTTCTCGGGGGTCTTCTCGGCGTGACTCAGGACAAGCACACGTTTGCACTACGTCCGAAACTCGGTTGGGCCGTCCGTCAACAAGACGAAGTCCACCAACTCCTGGTCCGGCTGGGAAAACACAATCCCGCTCCCCCGCTGGCCCCACACGACTTTGACAAGCGAATCGAGAAACTGGTACGATCTCCTCAACGTATTCCAGAATTGCCAGGCGACTTTTTGTTGTTTTACAAAAATTGCGATGGCGTCACTCTATTTGCCGACATACCAAGTGATGCTGTGCGATTTCATTCTTTCCAGGAGGTGGAGATTGTCGAGCTTCAAGCCAAGTGCCCTGCGGGTTGGCCGAGGTCGTCATTGGCTTGGCAAACGGGCGTCTACGCTCGATTCTGTGACTTCCCCGATGGGTCGTTCGCCGCATTGGAACTTGCTATGACTTGCTTGCCGTACGAGGACGGCATGGCCAGAGGCTGGAAAATCGTCCATCAACGCCAAGGAGCAGAAGAACCTGTCGTTATCGCGTTATCATTTCAGGATTTCCTGACACGGGCTTTGGAAGGTGGCAGGGTTGGTCTAACGAATCCCATCGCGTTCAAGAAATTCGAGTCGTACCAGTTCAAGCGAAAGAAGTAGTCTCAAGAGGTCTCAAGAGGGCAGTATTCTCGCGGTGCGTTGTTGGGCAGCATGGACTGGCGAACTGACAACATGGACCGAGACGAAGTCCTGACTCAGGTACACGACCATTGCTGCCGATTCTTCCTGGGACACGAGCACTCGGAATGGACCTGGCACCTTGGCCCTATCAAGACGCTAGCGCCGTGGTTCAAGGTTCTTAGATTCGCCCCAGGTCCGAAGACTGGCCTCTGGTGTTACGTCTCGCTTGGTGCATCGGTCCTGTCGCAGGAGCCAGGAAAGCGACTGGAGTTCATTCTGACGACCGAGAGGGAAACTTCGAGAGCCGTCGAATTGCTTGCAATGATCGCGCACTATCATCACGACAAGACTTTGGGCAGTTTCCACTCAATCCCCATCGGCCAACCCTGGCTTGAAGGTGCAACGTGCGACCATTTCCTGGTTTCGCTGCCCTATCCATTCGGCGAGGAACTAGAGGTGTGTGAATGTGACGGCTTTCGCGTGCAAATACTATGGCTCCTGCCAATCACTAAGGCCGAGTATGATTTCAAGAAGCAGAATGAGGTTGATGCGATTGAGCAGTTGTTCGACGAAGCGGCAATCGAATACTGGCGTATTGACAGGGAATCGGTCGTATGACCGGGTTGGCGAGCCATCGCTGATAGATAAGAGAATCGCTCCCTATCTGGAATTGGGAGCGATTTATGAAAGCGCCCATCGGGCACGGAAGGTCCTGCGGCTCTCCGTGCTGGGCGCGGTCGTGAATCTGGGGTTCGCGGCCTGAAGAATCAGGACTGCGATGAGGGGTTTGGGGCCTGGGCTGACCACCGGGAACAGCCTATTGTTGTTCGCCCTTGCGGATACAGTAGATCCGGGCCGAAGTGCGGATCAGCAACCGATCTCCGACCATCGCAGGGGTAGACATGCACATATCGTCGTCGGCCAGCTTGTTCGTGTGCAGCAACTCGAACTTGTCGCCCGCGCGCACGACGAACGTCACGCCGTCCTCGTTCAGGCAGAACACGCGACCGTTGTAGGCCCAGGGGGATGCCGTGAAATGCTTTCCGTCCGGCAGTCGTTGCTGCTGGAACAGCGGCCTACCTGTTCGGGAGTCAAAAGCCCCGAGCAGCCCTCGGTCGTAAAGCACATAAATTCGCCTCTCATAGATCAGCGTTGTAGGGTTGTAGGGGCGCAGCGGTCGGGTTGCTCCACGCGATTGCCGAGTTGCTCGTCTGGTCAGGTGCGAGGGAAATATCTCCGCTCGCCCCCGGTCGAATCGCATATAATGGCCGCTGCTTGTCGGCGACGAAACCGGAACTGACGTAGAGCAAGCCCCGGTCCGCGTAGGGCGTGGCGATAGTGATGCTCGACATCCCCTTGAACCACCAGAGTAGCTTCCCATCCAGGCTGTAGGCCCGGACTTTGCCGCTGCCGGGCGTCACAATCTCGGTTCGCCGCTCGTTCTCCCAGACATAGGGGGTGGACCAGTTGCTCTTCTCATCGCGATCCGTGCGCCATGCTTCCTTGCCGGTCCGCTTGTCCAGCGCCAGCAGGTAGGACTTCTCCTCGTTGTCGTTGACCAGGTAAAGCCGGTCGCCGTGCAGCACCGGCGAGGAAGCCATGCCCCAGCCGTTCCTTGTGGCGTGCGGCAAGAGTTGCTTCGACCACACCGGGCGACCTTCCATGTCGAGGCAAAATACGCCGACATTTCCGAAATAGGCGTACACCCGCTTGCCGTCCGTGACCGGCGTTTCCGAGGCGTAGCTGTTTTTCGAGTGCGCCGGGCTCGGCGGCGGGCCATGATGGACGAGTCGCTCCCACAGGACCTTGCCGGAAAGCAAGTCCAAGCATAGCACTTTCCATTGGTATTCCGAGGACGGTACTTCGGGCCGCTCGCCGCCACCATAGAGTCCCTTCTTTGGTAACTCCGCTTCGTCCTGGCCCACCACGGTTGTAAGAAACACACGGTCACCCCATGCAATCGGCGAAGACCAGCCCCGTCCCGGAATCTGGATCTTCCAGGCGACGTTCTCGGTGGCGGACCAGCGATCCGGCAGGTTAGCGTTACCGGACAGCGCCCTTGAGCCCGGCCCGAGGAACTGCGGCCAGACGGCATCGGAAGCTGAAGTGACCAGAGGGTTCAGCCCGGCGATCAGGATCGCCATAATCATCAGGAGTGCATGGTTCGTTTTCATCTTCGTGGTCTTCGTGGTATGTCGTGAGTTTCTGGTGGAACGTGCTCCTCGAACAGAATCGCGCCGCTGATTATCAGCGTAACCGCTGCGAGGCTTGTCGTCGAGGGGCGGCAGCGGTCCAAGGCCAGTGCCAGGCCAGGGTATCGACACTGGGCAAGCCGCCCGCTGCCTTTCCGCCACCCAATAGGCGGCTTTTCCACGGAGTCTTCCCGGCGACCGGCGTCCGCGATACGATTAGGGGCGTTACGGGGCGTTGCCTCTGATCAGAATTCCTGCCAGTCGGCAGGTTCGATTCGCCGTCGTGGTTCGGCGTGAGCATCGTGGGGTCACAAAACCTCTTTCTTATGAGAGGACACGTTATGAGAAACGTCGTGATCGCGTGCATCGCGCTTCTCGCAATGGCGGGGAGTGCTTGCAATAAGGAGCCGAAACCATCGGAGGGGGGCAAGGCACCAAACGAAGCTGGTGCTGGCGGCAAGACGAAAAGCCCGCCGAAGGAACTGACTGTTGACCTTGGCAAGGGCGTCAAACTGGAGACGGTCTTGATCCCGGCGGGCGAGTTCATGATGGGCTCGCCCGATTCGGACAAGGACGCCTACGCCGGTGAAAAGCCGCAGCACCGGGTTCGGATCACCAGGCCGTTCTACCTGGGCAAGTATCTGGTGACGCAGGAGCAATGGGAAGCCGTCATGGGCGACAATCCAAGCGGATTCAAGGGTCCGAAGAACCCGGTGGAACAGGTCAGTTGGGACGATTGCCAGAAGTTCCTTGAGAAGCTCAATGCAAAAGTCGGCACGGAGCACGGGAAGTTCGTATTGCCCACGGAGGCACAGTGGGAATATGCCTGCCGGGCGGCGAGCTCGACGCGCTATTGCTTTGGGGACGATCAGTCGGGGCTGGGCGAGTATGCGTGGTATGGCGCGAATTCTGGCAACAAGACACACCCGGTGGGCGAGAAGAAACCGAACGCTTGGGGGCTGTATGACATGTACGGGAACGTATGGGAGTGGTGTGCGGACGGTTATGATGACGGGTATCATGCGAACTCACCGACGGACGATCCGACGGGGCCTGCTACGGGTGCCCGCGTGATTCGCGGCGGTCGCTGGTTCGACTCGGCGGGGGGCTGCCGGTCTGCGTTCCGTAGCAACTTCGGGCCCGCGATCCGTTGCAGCTACCTGGGCTTGCGTGTCTCCCTGGTTCCGGCGGACGAGTAGAGAGAGCTGAACCGGTGCGTAGGCCGTAGCGGACGCTCGAAACGGGCGGGTTGACGCCGGTCCCCTAAATCACCGGCGGCGTCCGGCCAACGCCCATCCGTGAGGTTTTCGGGGCGTCGTGCTAACCAATAGCTCGATCTACGACATTGTATGACGCTCGCTGTCGAACTGCAAACTGCGGGTTTGTCGCAAGATTCGTTGTACCGTCCGCAAGAGACGGCGGTTGGTGAAGGCGGTCCGTCGGTGCGGCAGTCGCGCGATCCTCTCCAACGGCTATAATGAGGAGACCGCAGTCAAAGCAGGGAGAGCGTCCATGAAAGTGCGATACGACAAAGCAGTCCGGGCAGTCGCCGTAGACTTATGACTCTCGTTCTCCTGACTGGCGGCACCGGCTATATCGGCGGGCGGCTCCTGCCGCTGCTGGAAGAGCGTGACGTTCATCTTCGTTGCCTCTGCCGCCACCCCGAGCGGCTGAAGTGGCGGGCCAGCAAGCCGACCACGGAAGTCGTCGCAGGCGACGTACTGAGTCCCGAATCGCTAAAAGCGGCCTTGCAGGGTGTCCGCACGGCCTACTACCTGGTCCATTCCCTCGGGACCCGACAAGATTTCGAGAAGGAGGACCGGCAGGCGGCAGCGAACTTCGGCGCAGCCGCCCGGCAAGCCGGTGTTCAGCGCATCATCTACCTGGGCGGCCTGGGCGATCCGCAGCAGGCGCTCTCGGCACACCTCCGCAGCCGCCAGGAGACGGGCGAAGCCTTGCGGGCCTCTGGCGTGCCGGTGATCGAACTCCGAGCGTCGATCATCATCGGCTCCGGCAGCCTGTCGTTCGAATTGATCCGAGCGCTGACGGAACGACTTCCGGTGATGATCTGTCCCCGCTGGGTTGCCACGCCCACACAGCCCATCGCCATCGAGGACGTGCTGGAATACCTACTGGCTGCCCTCGACTTGCCGGATTGCGGAAGCCGCATCTTCGAAATCGGCGGCCCGGACATCGTCTCCTACGGCGGCATCATGCGGGAATACGCCCAGCAGCGGGGCCTGCGGCGGCTGATGATCTCCGTGCCGCTGCTGACCCCGTACCTGTCGAGCCTGTGGCTGGGGCTGGTCACGCCAGTCTACGCTCGCGTGGGCCGGAAGCTGGTCGAAGGGCTCCGGAACCCGACCATCGTCCGTGACCCAGCCGCCTTGACCGAGTTCTCCATCCGCCCGCGCCCGCTTGCCGAAGCGATCCAACGGGCCTTGGCCCACGAGGACAGAGGCGTGGCCGAGACACGCTGGTCTGATGCACTGTCTTCGGGGGGGCCTGTTCGGACCTGGGGTGGCGTGCGATTTGCGAACCGAATCGTTGATTCCCGGACGGCAGAGGTCGCTGTTCCAGCGGAAACTGCCTTCGCGCCGGTAGCACGGATCGGCGGCCAGACCGGCTGGTACTACGGCAACTGGTTATGGAGACTGCGGGGGTGGCTTGATCTGCTTGTCGGTGGCGTCGGCCTGCGCCGGGGACGGCGCGACCCCGTGGACTTGCAAGTCGGAGATGCGGTCGATTTCTGGCGAGTGGAGGCCGTTGAGCTAGGCCGACGACTGAGACTCGCGGCAGAGATGAAACTGCCCGGGCGAGCATGGTTGGAATTCGAAGTCACCCCCACCGCCAACGGGTCGATCATCAGGCAGACGGCGATCTTTGATCCCGTGGGGCTTGGCGGGTTGGCGTATTGGTATGCCCTCTACCCGGTGCATCGGTTCGTTTTTGCAGGCATGCTTCGTGGAATTGCTGCGGTTTCCGAATCGTAATTGGGGCTACAACGCCCGGCCGCCGCCCGCCGAGCGCGTACTGCCGTTTCTGCATGGGCTGGTCGGCCCGTCGCGATGGTCGGTGACGGAACAAAGCCGTGCCGTCGAGCTTCCGCTGTGGCCCGGCCCTCATCCTGGCCGCTGATTGCTGGCACCCCGCCGTGGGAGTAAAATGCAGGCTTCGGTAAGCGTCAAGTGCGAAACCCACGGGAACGGAGTGTGCGCCGACCGTACCAGCTTGGTCGAAAAGTCGGCAGGTCGCGAAGACCGATAGAGGTAGATTTGACCTGGGGAGAGGATCTTCTGGCGCGATTTCCGGGGCGGCGATCCGATGCCGCCGCCGAGGAGTGGCCTGCCGTGAAGGCGGCTCTTGTGGTCGGCCAGCCAATCTCTGGTATTGTCGTTGCGCGGGCTCCATTCGGCGTATGGCTGGACATCGGAGTGCCATTCCCGGCACTTTTGCTGGTTCCCGACATGCGGGAAGCCAAGCAACGGCGAATCACTTTTGCGGATTATCCGAAGAAGGGGGAAGAGGTTCACGGACGTATCATCCATCTCGGTGATCGCGGGCAGATTTCGATAACCCAACAAGACCCGCAAGTGACCGGGCACTCAAGGAGCGAGTAAGGTAGCCGTCCAGTCCCGATGCTTTTCCAAACAACGACTTGTCCGATCCATAGCCGCCGACTTGAAGAGGATTCGGTGCCTGTCAGATATGGTCTCATACGATTCAGGCCCGAGTACCTCGAAGCCCAGCGAATGTCCTTTCCGCATGCAAAGACCTTCGTGCTCGGCGGATGTTTAATCGGATCGAAGAAGACAGCGGAGGTTCGCTACTGTCGTGACTGCCGTGAAGCCGAGCAGCGGTGGCATGAGGAAAACCCTGATTTCAACGATCCTCAGAACGTAATCCGGGCAGTCGAGAACGCTCGCAGAGATCTGCCTGATTCGTTGGGCAAACGGATTTTGCGGCAATCCCAGCTTCCGCGTCCAGAGCGGAATGGCCAATGGAGTTGGCGAGTCTATCAGATCGGGCTTGAGGAGTGCGTGTACTTCGACACGAAGGCGAGGGTCTACACCCATGTCGATGTATCCGACAATCAAGCGACATTTGATGATGCAGCATCCCTCGTCGATTTCCTGAACAACAAATACGGGTAGAGATCCCTTGCGATGATACTTTTTGCCACGCCTGATTTCGGAGCAAGCGGCGTCATCGTGCTGTTCTTCCCTGTCGCCGCTGGCGTTCTCTGCGGGATCGTCTCAATCGCATTGAGTCTTTCCTTCCCTGGATCTTCCCTTGGTTATCGCTGGGGGCTGGGCACTGTTATCTGGGGGGCAGTATGGCCGCTGCTTTGCTTCTGCCTAGTAGGTCGAGGACTGGTTGCCGAGGCGTATCTCTTGTTTGCTGCTCCGATTGTGCCGGGAATGTTGGGGATCGCCCTCTGCCGCCTCAAGCCGGGCTTTGGATTGTACGCGGCAAGAACTATTGGCCTGTTCGTCGTCGTGGCAGTCGTAGTTTTCGTCAGTTGGCATTGGTGGGCGAATGCTACTGCCGGACGCGAAATGATGAATCTGCTCGACGGCAAGCCGCAACCAAAGATCAGTGGCTTTCATATCGACTATCAACAGCGACGAGTAATATGTACTGACAAGACCGTTTGTGAATATATCGCACAATCCATGAAGAAGGCGGTGCGAGGACGAGGAACAGAGCTAAACCTCGGAGCAAGCTATTCCTTCACGTTCTACTTTGGCTCAGGCAGCATCTATTATGTCGAATGTGCGTGCGTCTTTGACAAAGGCTTTTCAATTTCGATTCCCGAAGCAAATCCGCCCGAGGCTGGGTGGATGACACATGAAGTTGACTTCTCCGAGCCTGTGCCGGACCGTGTGCAACGGATGTGGGCTTTTTTGAATCGGTCCGACACGAAAGTTCTGGGAATGGTTATGACTGTTGAAGATGTAGGCCAGATCCGCTTTCGCTACGACCGAAGTTTAGACCTGGAGGGACGCAACGTCCAACACGAGTAGCAACCAATGTGGGAGAGCTTGGCTCTAACCTAGACGACCGAAAACTGACGTGACAGCATGGCTTACTTGAACTTTCTGTTGTCCGTGCCGGAGGAGCAAGTAGACGCTCTTCGGAAAGACGCTTCAATTTTGCTAACGCCCACGAAACTGACGGGGGTCTCGCACTTGCTCGGTTACTGGGTGAAAGTGAAACCATTAGAGAAGTTGCTCGGCGAAGTCCTGGACGGGGGCGAAATCGTCAACGCGGTCCTGTGGCATCCATTGCGGGCTCCGATGTTTCACCGGCCCGAAGCGGTCAAGGACCTTTACATTAGGCTTGTCGAAGCATGGAAAGACGTTCTCAGCACACCCGCAACGGCTGAAGGCGACTTCGACTGGTACAAATCCGAGATGAGCAGGTTGCTCACACTGCTGGAGCATGCGGCCAATCGCAATGAGTGCGTGGTGAGCGTTCTGGAACCGCCCGCTGACCCAGAGCGTGCCAATCGAACGCGCATTCCATTCAAGCGCGGGGCTGATTCACCTCAACCGGAAGGTCCGCACGCGCGCCAGCAGCATCTCAGCGAATCCTCGTCTGGAATCGACGGAAGACTCCTCGTCTGGCTGTCGCTGCCTATCGCGGTCGTGTTCGGAGCGGTAGGCTTGTGTTGGTGGAGGTTTCAACGAGCGAGACGACGATGCCGCTCCAAATCGGCATCGGCAAACAGCATGACGATTAGCCAAGCAACGAAACGGAATAACGATGCCCCTTGACGAACGCTGGGACAGACTGGACGACGCCCAATGGGCCTCGTTCGCCGAATCTTGGCTCGCGGAACTCCGCAGCGGCGACAAATCCGAGGACGATAGGGTCGGGGCGTCCGTTACCTGGATGGGCTTTACCGCACGTCCTGAGCAGCAATGGAAGTTCATACGTCTTGCCACAGCCGCTGCCGTCAGCGACGACGAGCTTGGGCATATCGCCGCAGGCCCAGTCGAGTGCTTGCTCGGCCATCATGGCGTGCAGTTCATTGACGAAGTGGAGAGTCTGGCAAGTGGCGATCCACAATTCGCGCGGATGTTGACGGGCGTGTGGAAGTACATGATTCCCGACGACGTGTGGGAGAGACTTAGAGTCGTACAGGCTCGTGTCCTGAATCCTCTCCAGCGAGACGGCGAATCCGAGAACAGCAGCGACTCCATGGCTGAGACAGGCTGAAGCTATGCGGTTGTCACTGACAGAACAACAACAGAAACACCTACGCAGCGTTCGCGAGACGCAGCTCGCGGAGTGGCGTGCCAACCCGTTCATCGTTGATGACCTGTTCGTCGAGCAGGAGGTGGTCCGTCTCATGGCCAGCATGGGGCGAGCGTGCTACCTTGGGCTAGATGGCCAGGTGTGGGTCGGCAATTTGGGCGAGGGGGAACTACCGCAAGTTCTCGATGATCCCGAGGGCGTAGCATCGTGTATCGTCAGGTGGTCTGGCACCGTTGGCTTGCCCGAGCTTGTGGAGGCGCTGCCGCCGATGCCCGAGAACGGCGAGGTCTGTTCAGTTTGCAACGGCAGCCGCGAGATGTCGGGAGACCCTCAGCCTCCTTCAGAAGACGGATTTCGTTACTACTGCCCCCGGTGCAAGGGGCTTGGGTGGACAAGAGGGAACAGGACTTGTGATCGCACTGCTTGAAGACGACTTGCGGCGGACTCATGCGATGGTCGAGCTACTGCACGACCTATGCCCCGAAAACGAGATTATGACGTTCGACAGCGCCCCAGACATGGTTGCCTGGCTGGAAAACAACCTGGATGACGTGCAGCTCATTTGTCTTGACCACGATCTCGGGGCCAATCGACTTCTGGATGGAAATCTACAGGATCCTGAAACCGGACGAGATGTCGCCGACTACTTGGCAACCCAGAAGCCCGCTTGTCCAGTCATTATCCACAGCTCCAATGTGATGGCTGCGCCGGGGATGATGATGGTCTTGGAGGATGCGGGCTGGTGCTGTTCCCGGCTTTCGCCGTTCAATGATCTTGAGTGGGTACGGGCTTCATGGCTCGACGAGGTAAAAAACGCCCTGTTGAAACAGGGATGAGTGCATAGGACTTGGCCGCAAAGGTATTATGCCAGCCGATCTAGCAGCGATTCTGCGAGATACCCAACAGCTCCTGAACCGGGCAGGTAACGACTTTGCTTGGTCGTCGTGGGACGATGCGGCGGCAGCGGAAGATGAGTTGCAAGAGCATCTTCGCAGGGTTGAACAGGGCGATTATACCCGGCTTTTCGACCTCCAGGTGCTGTACGCCCCAACCGGCCCAATTCAGGAAGTGAGTGTTAGCAGCGGCTGGGGGCAGGAGTTCCTCGTGGTGGCCGCGAAGTTCGACGAGGCGCTGAACGTGGTCCGGCAAGAGGCAGGGAAATGAATCGAAATACAATCACTACGGATACGTGGTCAAATGACGACTCGAAGCAGTTGTATGAACTCGGATGGCCAGACGAACCGGCGCTAAAGCACCAGTACGAGTCGGGCCAGCAGTGCGGCGGCTGCTCCTTCTATGCCGAGTTCGACGCGGATTATGGCCTTTGTTGCAACCCTGAATCCCGTCACTACTTGGAAACCGTGTTTGAGCACTTCACTTGCCCGACCTCCGTGCAGGAAGGTTGGGGGCCGCACAGTTTCACGCAGGATTCCGAGTTCCATTGTCACTGTGGCGGCGAACGACTGAACGATGCGTGAAATCCTTCAAGGCCGACTCTGGATTGGCAATGCTGGCGATGGCCGCGATCCCGAACGCCTGATGGCGGCTGGCGTCCTGGCCGTCGTCAACCTCGCGGCGGAAGAAGCATCTCCCGTTCTGCCTCGCAGCCTGGTCTATTGCCGTTTCCCGATCATGGATGGGGCGCAGGACGGCCAAGGCGTCCTCGATGCGGCGATTCATACCGTGGTGTCCCTGCTGAAGAACCAAGTTCCCACCCTGGTTTACTGCGGCGCGGGGATGAGTCGGTCTCCTGCGGTCGTGGCCGCAGCCCTGTCCATTGTCCAGGGCGGCAGTCCCGAGGAGAGACTACGGCAGGTCGTGGCAGGGCACCCGCACGACGTGTCGCCGCAGTTGTGGGAGGCGGTACTTAGGGTTTATGCGGAGGGATGTAGCGATCATGGCCGCTGACAAGTCAAGGTGCAAGGAACAATGGGTCACAACGACTGATGGACAGTTGATGTGCGCGCTAGTAAATGGAAATGCCGGCTGGCTGATGTACCTCCGCGAAAACGAGGATGCAGGCTTCAGTTCTCGGAATCCAAGTTATGCGGGGCCTGCCGACGCCATGCTAGAATACTACTTGACCAACGGACAAAGAGATGAATACCCCTTAGCCTGGGCCTTGCCCATCGAAGAGATTCGTCGGGCACTGGAATACTTCGAGCGCGAACAGAAACCGCCGCCATTCGTAACTTGGCATAACGATTTAGGGGATGGCACTGTCATTGGTCCCGAAGGCGTCGTCCTTTCGCGACCATCGCCCGTCCACGGGAAACGCCCCAAGAGATGAAATCTTTCGAGGAACTTCTGAACTTGCAAGAACGAGGATGGGCGGTCGTGCAGGATTGGCTTCGTGATGCAACGAACCCCGTCGAAGTCTTGCCGCCTGTCGAAGAGAATCGCGAGCGTACCCTCGTGGCGATGCAGGTGACGACGCGATCCCCGATCGGCGCGATCATCTACGAAACAGGGGGAATCCTCGTGGATCACGGCTGGATTCGCATCCTTGGTTCTGGCTGCGAGCGGCTGCCGCGCTCAATGGCCAATTGGAACTGGGGGCGAACCTTCCAGGAAAGTGGCGAAAGGCCTGGGTATTTGCTCGTCGGCGACGACGTGATCGGCGGTTTCTTCGCCCTAGATGGTGGTGGCTTGGGCGGCAAGGCAGGCTCCATGTTCTACTACGCGCCCGACACACTTCGGTGGGAGCCGATGGAAGACATGGGCTATTCGCAGTTCGTCTACTGGTGTTTCACGGGCGATGTCGCCAAGTATTACGCCGATTACCGCTGGAACGGTTGGCAGGAGGATGTTAAGACTCTTCCCGGTGACGCGGCTTTCAACTTCTATCCTTTCCTCTGGGCGAAAGCAGAAAGCCTGGAAAGTCGCTCCCGCAAGGCCGTCCCGGTAGCCGAACTGTATGATCTTCAACTGAACATCGCCAAGCAACTGGACGGCATAAAGGACGGCGAGCAAGTCAAGCTGGAGTGGGGACATCGTGTCGACCCCGGAACTTGACCCTTACGATTGCCCTGCGCCCTCCGACCCGCACCGAGTCGGCGCACCGCGCCCTGGTGTTGTCGGCCATTGTCTGCCGCGCCAACTCGGACTACGATCCGGTCAATCCTGACGCCATCGACCTGTGGAACCGGCTCACGGCTTGGATCGAATCGTTGGACGTGGCCTCCGAGATCGAGCTAGCGGAGAAGGAAATGCTCTACGCTCTGCTTGGTTGCCTTGACAACAACAAACGGATTCGAGGGACATGGCAAGCGGAGGGTCTTGCGATCCTGGCGTGGGCGTTGGGTCGCTTCACCTTTCCGCCATACGCCCAGAAGGTCGATCCTTACGAACTGACCGACAATCTGATGTTCCTGGATGAGGGGGCAGGAGCGGTCATCCGAGATGCGGAATTGCGGCCCCGCGCCGAGTTGGATGCGTGCCGGGAACTGCTGTATGCGGTCCATTGCCGGTTGCGGGAGTTCCAGCGGAAGAGAGAGGCAAGGAGCATTGCCCATTGGATTGAACCGGCCTGGTTGGAGGTTTTGAAGGTCGAATCGCCCCTCGGCCCAACAGGCGACCTCCGCGTCGGCGACGTGGAAATCGCCGCCGCCAGCGCCGAGATGGTCAAGCAGTACGAATGGGCCGTGTACGAGAGGCACCGTGCCGCGATCTGGCTGGTCGGCGAGGCCGGGCCGTTGTACTCCCATGTTCCCGAGGACACGTAATGATCCTCGATGAAAGCAATCATCAGCGATGTTCACGGTAGGCGATCTGTCGCGCGAGTGAGGTGGAAGTGACCGAGTCAATGAGCCGACAAGCTGGGATTCCGCATCAGGTGTTCTGGATCACACGTCGAATAGCCCAAGGACTTTTCGCCACGCCCGAACGCGCGAGGCATCTCCAGACCGAAGGTATAACGCATATTCTCAACGTGGGCGAGAGCCCGAGTATAATCACAGCTAGTGAGTACGGCTTCCGAAGCGTTCGGGACTGCCCGGTGCCAGACTTCCAGCGCATCCCCGAAAACCGCGCCATCGCTTGCCTCGACGCGCTTCACGAGATGTTGTGCGTAAGCGAGAGCAGAGTCTATATTCACTGCGTGGCCGGGCAGAATCGCTCACCGACCGTCCTATGGTTGTACTTCGTTGCCTGCGGAATGTCACCGACAATCGCTAAGTCCCTTATTACAGAACGTACTATGGACGCGGTTCCTGGTCACCGACAACTCGTGGATGACCAACTCGTTGCCGCCGTAGTGGCACACGGCGCAGGTCAGTTCACTCCTCTGCCCGACCCTGATATACTGACTCCCGCTTGCTGAGAGGCCCCGGCAAGGGACACTCGCCGCGTTGCTTCGCAACCGGCTGCGCCGGACGGCTTCACCGACGAGCAGGGCGTCCCGTTATCCAAGTAGAGACGATGCAAGTTTACTCGCTTGACTCAATTCGGTCAGAACTTGAATCGGGCGGCTACGTCGTGAAGTTTCTGGCGCACGATCAAGCCGTGGCGTTCTTTCCACGAACGACGGAACATCGAGACGCGGGAATCCAGGGGCTGACCTACAAGGACGACTCCAAGGGAAATGCCCTTGCAGGCATGATGTCCCCCGGCAGAATCGAGTTCCGATACCATGCCAGATTTTCGGATGAGCGCGTGCGGCACATTGCCATGGCGATGACGAATCTCCCTGAC
Source organism: uncultured Planctomycetia bacterium (assembly GCA_963709175.1). Classification (GTDB taxonomy): domain Bacteria; phylum Planctomycetota; class Planctomycetia; order Pirellulales; family Thermoguttaceae; genus JANXQG01. The sequence goes on along the minus strand of CAVPVK010000011.1, from coordinate 22,956 downwards.
CTGAAGTTTACTCAGGGGTTTCAGGTTATCTACCAGGGGCGTGTATTGATTGAACGACAACCGGGGTTGCCAAGCTGCGGCGATAGCCATGGCACCAGTTAGCCCTCGCGACCAACAATGAGCGAAAACCGACATCCCTGCCGTTGGCGTGGGCGAATCCCGGCCCGCGTATTTGCTTGTCTGCTTCCCGGTGAACTGCGATTGACGCTCAACCCTGGGGCAGGAATGGCGGACGGCGGTACTCCGTTTGATGTTCCAATGGATAGCGTGCCTCTGGACCTACGGATGCCGAATACGAACCTCTGGGTCCGCTTCGATGATGACTGGCGAATTCAAGAGGTGTGGCGGCGCGAGGACCAGTGAATAGGGCCTCCCGGTACGGCGGACAATTCACGGACGGGGAGCTGGTGGCAGTTCTGGGTCTGATGCCCAACACCGCATGGCTGCGCAAGCCGCAACTCACTGGTGCAAGCCGTGGCAGGACGGTAAGCTGATTGGCGATTCAACCCGTATGACGATAGCACGGGCGGCGGCGACCGAACTCACCGTTGCCCGACTCCAAGTATAGCCTGCTGACGAGGTGGACGATGTTATGGCCACGGATCACATATTCCATCGAACCGTCATTCGAGGACGGTTCGTCGTGCGAGTTCAATCCGAAGGGCGAAGATGGGACGCACACGGTTCACATCCAAGTGAGATACGCGCAGCGAGAGATACGTCTGTCTTCTGAACGGATGGCCCCAATTACTCGCGCTGTCAGCGACCTTCGCTTGCCTCCATTGGTGGGCGGCGATGGCCTTGATGGCACAATGTACTCCCTCACGGTGGGCGCGTTGAACTCTATAAAGTATAGCTGGTGGGAAACAATCCCAGACGAGTGGGCCGCGCTGCACCCGATCATCGCCGAGATCGAAAGGCTTACCGACCTTCGCAACGACAAGCCTTACCTGGGTCTGTAATCCCAAACCCAGCCAGCATCGCCCAATCGCAGGGCGAGTTACCGCTTAGCAATGCGAGCCGTCGAAAAATGGGAGATGCACTCGGTGTCCAACCTGTTTAGGCAGTACGACTGAGGTGATGGCCGGGCGACCCGTTGGCCGAGCTAGGCTGAAACTATGGCGATGTTCGTACATTTGACCGCAGAGAAGCAGGTGAAGGTCATCGTGCGAAATGGCATTACGCGGCTCCGCAAGAGCCGCATAGCGGGCCAGAGCGGTATCTACGCGATGCCCGTGATGAGAAACTTTTATGTCTCGCATCAATGGCTTCGTGAACTGAAGCGGCGTGGGCGGGGACCGATTGCTGGGATCTACTTCCGCGTACCGGACGCTGAGACCGTGTGGCTAGGCCACTACAACCAAGCCCACCAGCAGATGACGGCTGCGGAGGCTACGGCTGCGATCCATGAAGCCGAATCGGCGGAAGGCTTCGAGGTCATTATTCCACGGCGAATTACCGCGAAAGAGATCCATCGGGTACGGAGACTGCCACAGAAAGGACTGAGCGGTCTGGTTATTCGTAGCACCATGCGTCGAGCGGCTTGCCGTGCCGTTACCCTGCTGCCGCGTCAACTCTTCGTCGATGGCCTGCTGGGCCAGACGGAAGACCTGGCGGATGCGGTCGTGGAAACGCTCCGGGTCGTTGATCAGGGTCGAATCGAGTTCGACCTCCAAGTTCACGCTGGCACCGCGGAACCGTAGTTGTTGTCGGCGACCTTGCGGCTGACGCCGACGTTGGTTTTAAGAGGCATGATTACTTCTCCGTGAGTGATGCAATCAGTAATGTCGTTGCTGGCAAATGGGCGGGGAAAATCCCAGAACCCGCTAGGCGCTGTAGGACGCCGCTAGGGCCTCGTTTGCCGCTGGGACGGGCCGGACGAGGTTGGTGGGGCGAAAGTAGCGCCAGTGGCGTTCTGAGGAGGTGCAGGAGGTTCCTGGCGGGCTTCCGGGGTCGGGACTTGGGCTCAGATGCGGTCCCCCCCAAGCGTGCGGATAAGTGACGGCGGCGTCGGCGGATCTTACCTTCACGATGAGCGTGCCCGCAGCGGCGGTAAAACACAGGGCGGGGCCGGGCGGCGACTGCCGAAGCACGGCGTAAAACCGTACTGAATACCCGGTGCCAGGTCGGCAGGTGATTGTGATCAATGTTGACTTCCATTACAAACGGTGTGGTGGATTGCATCGTCAGGCCGACTTCCGCCGCAAGCGGGCTCGTTGGGGCAGATAGGCTGGTCGCCGGGCATCGAGCCGGTCCCAGTTGACGATTCTGGGGCGTGGGAACGGCTCGGGGTCGTAACAGACATTCGTGGGATCGGCGATACCGAACCCCATGCTACGAATCGTGGAAGCTGTCTCGCCGGTGGCGCGGGCCACGGCACGGTCAATTTGCGATTGGGTCACAAACGCTCCTTTCTGGATTGGGAAAAGGTGAGAGTTCCCGGACTAGGCGGCCTGGAGTTCCGCTCGCAGGCCGCTATGATGGAAGGACAGTAGTTACCTGTGGGAGAAGAAGCATGGAGAAACCATCCCTCGACCAGTGCCGGTATTTCCTTAAGGACTCGATCCGCCAGGAGATCGACTTCTCACAGACCGATCAGCACATGGGTGTGGAGCCTCCGCCCCTGGAAAAGCCGTACCCAGCCGACGCCACACTGATTGGCCTGCCGCCAGTCGGACAGTGGCAAGATATTGAGCCGGTAGACCTGGTGTCGGCTATCGGCGACCGCCAGAGTTGCCGCCACTTCAGCTCCGAACCGCTCACGCTGGACGAACTGTCCTTGCTGCTCTGGGCGACTCAGGGGGTCAGGCAGCAGATAACGCATGGCGGAGTGTTGCGCACGGTCCCTTCCGCTGGAAATCGGCATGCCCTGGAGACCTACCTGGCGGTGCAGCGTGTCAACGGCGTGGAATCCGGCTTCTACCGTTATCTGCCGCTGGTGCACCAGCTCCTCCATTTGTTCGATGAAGAGCAAGTGCCCCGAAAGTTGACGGAGGCCACGCTGGGGCAGACCTTCGTCGGTCATTCAGCGGTGGTCTTCATCTGGACGACCATCGCGTACCGCATGGAGTGGCGCTACGGGCGGGCAGCCCACAAGGTCATCGCCCTGGACGCCGGACACGTCTGCCAGAACCTGTACTTGGCCTGCGAAGCCATCGGGGCGGGGACCTGCGCCGTGGCTGCCTACCATCAGCAGCTCATGGACCGGCTGGTGCGGGTGGACGGCGAGGAGGAGTTCGTCGTTTATCTGGCCCCGGTGGGGAAGGTATAGTTCCGCTAACCGTCGCGCTGTCCGGTCGGTCGGTTCAACCAATGCGTTTCCAGCCACGCTTGCTCTGAAATCAGGGCCTCGCTTCGGGTTCCGAAAGGCCCTAGCACATCGCCACCGACCGGCGCCATGTCGGCCCACCAGCGTCCTTGCTGGTCCGGCTCGACGTGGCTGGCCCGAGAAATAGCGGGGCTGCCCAGTGCGGCAAGGTCGACCTCTCTGAATAAATGCACCGGACGGCCCCTCCTGAATCAATGACGAGTTGCATGGCAAGCCTCGTCACTTGGGGCGGCGAAGGATGGCGCGGCGGGGTCTGTCTACGAGAAGACCATCGAGCACGCTCTGCACCCGCGACATCTCCGTGGCGACGTGTTGCCGCAGGCCCTGGTTGTCTCTGAGATCCTGCGGATCGACGCCACGGATGACCCGCTGGGCGTCGGCAACCAGATTGTCCAACTGCTCGTTGCTGCGGACGTTGAGCGAGCGGAACCGCCCGAAGAACTCGGTCAGGTTGCCGATTGCGCTATCGCGGAACACGCGGGGCTTGCCATCCTCGCTGCCGGACAACCGCTCAGTCAAGTGACTGACCAGCTTGGCCAGCTCGGCCGTGAACGCCTGCTCGGCCAGACTGACCGCCTCGTCGAAACGGGACTGCACGCGACGGCATTCGTCCTCGTAAAGCTGCGGATTGAGCTGGCTCAAATAGTCCGGCGGCTCCACGCTGGGAAAATCGGCGTCGATGGAGAACGCGCCGACTAGGGTTTCCGGGTAGTCCCCCAGGTTGAACAGCGAACCAAGCCGCTGGCGGGCCATCGCCTTCAAGTCGTTGTAGTGCCGGTCGAGATTGGCGACGGTCTCGGCCAGCTCTTCCTGGAACTCCGCCATCTTCGCGGTGAACTCGTCGATGCGGTCTTGCCGGATCAACCGGATGCCCGGCTCGGGATACGGCAGGCTCATCGACTTCCAGAACGAGACCACCTTGTTCTTCACGGCGGAAACGGTCTTGAAGGCCGGGTGAGAAATGTCCAACAGGTGCTTGCCCGCACTCAGGAAGCGGGCGTCGGTTCCGAACGGTTCGGCTGCTTCGGCCCGCTGTTCGGCGGTGAGGGTCTTCCTGGTTCCGAACCACTGGATGCTGACGCGGACCGCCGCCATCGTCCGGCGCAGTCGTTGCGCCGGACTCGTGGCGGTGCGGGTGGCAGATTCATCGAATGCAATGCTCATGGATTAGATTCCTTGATGTTGGGGGAAGAGATGCCCGCGTTACTTCGGGCGGATTCGATTGACGAGGAAGTACGACGCGCCAACGGCGGCACCGATTCCGACGAGCGGCAAAACGCCGAGCAGCGGAATCGCCAGCAGGCCACTGGCGACGGCGGCCAAGACAAGCCCGCGATCAATCTGGAGTTTTTCGGGGGCTTTCTCGCTGGGCTGTTTCAAGTAACGTCCTTTCAATGGTGCGAACGATTCAGTTACACGCCCGCTCCAGCCGCCGCCGAGCCGCCCACCAGCCTTTGAGTGGCTGGTCCTGGCGGTAGGCAGCGTAGGTACGGGTGTTGATTATGCGGATCAGACGGCGATACGTGGCGATGGACATAGTTGGATGCTCCTGTGAAACATGGGACGGGAAACAGCCATACCGGAAGAAGCCGGAACGGCGAAAAAGAACGATACTGCGTCAGTTGCTTGACGGATCTCGCCGGACATCATGTCCAGCTACGTCACGCGAAACTCATTAGCGTTTAAGTGACATCCGTGTCGGAGCCGTGTCGAACCTAGGGCATTGGTCAGTTATTCGACGGGTCCTGTCGGCGGACCTTGCGGCCAGGCTTCGAGATAAGACCCGCACCGCTGCAACCGTAGATGCCGCCGCCCTCGGCGTCGAGACAACGCCCCGACGCCCACTGCCGCAGCCGCTCGACGCTCTCGGCAGCCGTCACCGCCACGGGCACGATGTTCTGGGCCGCCGCTGTCAGCGGCAAGTCCAGAAGCGCCGCAAGGCGGCAACAAGCCCTTACTTCAGCCCCTGTCCACTGGTCGTCCTTGGGCCGGGCCTGGTCCGCGTCCAACTCGAACATCTTCAGATAGATGTCCCAGATGGCGTTCTTTTGCTCCCGACCGGGCAGGTCCAGGAACCAGATCCCGTCGAACCGCTCGCTGCGGCTGAACTCGGGCGGCAACTTCGAGATGTCGTTGCAAGTGCAGATCACGTAGCTGTCGCTGGTGCGGTCGTTGAGCCAGGTGAGGAACGTGCCGAACAACCGCGCCGTGACACCGGAATCCGTGGAGCCAGAACTGGCGACACCGGCCAGTGCCTTCTCCACCTCGTCCACCATGACCACGCAGGGCGACATGGCGTCGATGATCTTCAGGGCCTGGCGGATATTCGCCTCGGTCGAGCCGACGAGCGACCCCATGAGCGAACCGATGTCGAGGATCAGTGTGGGGCGGTTCGCCTCGCTGCCCAAACACTTGGCGAATTGCGACTTTCCACAGCCTGGCGGCGAGAGGAGCATCACGCCCTTGGGACGCTTGAGGGGGTTGGCGTGGCCCTGGCGGCGCATGGAACGGAGGCAGAACGCCTTCATCGCTTGGAGGCCACCCAGGCTGTCGAACCGCTCGGCACCCCGATGAAGCTGCAAGAGGCCGCTTTTCTTTAGGGTCTGGCTCTTCAGATCCCAGATGGAATCGGCAGCCAGGTGGCCATACCGAACCAGGCTGAGGCTACAAGCCCCTTCGGCTTCGTAGCGAGTCAAGCCGCAGGCCGCGTCGAGCACCGTGCCCAGTTTGTCGCCTTCGGGCAATTCGCCGTCTTCCGTGGCGATCCCACGGGCGATCTCCTCAAGCTGTTCGCGGTTGGGAAGATCATGCTCCACGACGACGAAGAGCTTCTCCAACTCGACCGGCACCTGGACCAGCGGCGAAAGGATGACGACAAACGTGCGGTTGCTTTTCCCGAGGGTGATCTGCCGGACAAGGGCCTGGACGATCTCGGGTGATGACAAGAATCGGTGAAAATTGGTCAAAACCAGAATTGCCGAACTGTCGGCGCTGGCTAGGGCGTTGATCGACCGAATGGCGGCGAGCGGATCGTTGCCCCCGGCGTCGGCGGACTGGCTGTTGTTCTGGCCGGGGATCTGTAATCCTTGTTCGATGTCCCACGTTGCCAGCCGCCAATTCTGCTCGCGGCAGAGTTGGGCGATTTCGCGAAGGGCATCGTCGTGCTCATGGCTTTCGATCCACAAGCCCGTGAAACAGGCCGAAATATACTCGGTCAGACGTTGCGCAAGTTGCATGGAATGAACCTCACAGTAGGATGATTGGATGATGAAAGACGAGGGAAATCCCAGCCTGCCGCCGCTGCCGGGCACGTATGCCCTGGTACTGAGATTTTCCAAGCGCTTGGAAATTGTCGTGGGCAGGCTGGGCGTGCTTGAGGCACAGCCGGGCTACTACGTGTACGTAGGCAGCGCCCTGGGGCCAGGCGGCTTGGCTGCCCGCGTGGGAAGACATTTATATAGCGAGAAGACGCTTCGCTGGCACATCGACTATCTGCGGGCCGAGGCCCAGGTCGAAGAGGTCTGGTACGCGACGGGGAAGAGGAACCAGGAGTGCCGGTGGGCAGGCGTGTTACGGTCACTGCCGGGGGCTTCCATGCCCCTGGCGGGATTCGGAGCCTCGGACTGCGGCTGCCCGTCGCATCTGCTCTTCTTTACCTTGCCGCCGTCCGTGGCCGATTTTCGGAAGAAGCTACGCAACCAGAAGATCGAGCGGCTGCGGCTAGTCGATGGATAGCTATCTGGAAGCGTCTTCGTCCCCTCCACGCTGGGTGCGGCGCTGGAGAAAGTGATCAAGGTCGGCCTTTCGATACCGGACCTTGCTTCCGACCTTCACAAAGGGGATTTCGTAAGACCTTCGGCATCGCCAAATGCCAAGCGTCGAGGCTTTCACGCCGAGATAGTCAGCGGCTTGTTGCTGCGTCATCATCTCGGGAACACGACTGGCTTCAACCTCTTTGGTGACGATGCCTGGTCCGGTTGTCCTTTGGCTCATTGTCACGAACAGGTCGGCGGCAGTGAGCAGCACCTCGGCGACCGCTTTCGCTGCCAAGTCGATCCGAAGCCTGAGTTGTTCACGGAGGTGCGAAACTCCGTCATCGTGGGGAGGACGTTTCATTGCACGGCCTCACGCACGTTGTTGCTGCTCAACACCTTGAGCTTGGTGAAACTCGGGAGTCAACTGTTCGCCAATCCGTTGGCCGAGGGCCTGCTCGACGAAACGGGAGGCGTCCCGGCATGACGATCCGGCGAAGCCCTTGGTCTGCACGTTGGTCTCGCCCTTGGCGGTGACAATGATTTCGATGGTTTGCATCACGCGGCACCTCCAACTTTGATGGTCAATTTGATGCTCCCGTCCGCGAGGGTCTGCTCGGTGCATTGATGGCCGCGTCTTCGGGCCTCGATCTTGGCCTTTTCGCAGGCATACGCTTGGACGAACTTATCGAGGTGGTCCTGGTTGCCCCACCTGCCATTGAAGTTGTCGAACTTGACCTGGCCCGTTGCGAGGTCGGCCACGACGGGATAGACCCAATCGGGCAACTGGATGGCCAGCCCTTCGACTTCGCCGCTGAAGAGCCTGGCCTTGCCCTGCACCGGCGATGGCAGGCCCAGGCGTTGGCAGGCGGCCCGGACGGCGGCGGCGTCCTTGAGTTGCGTCTTGATCTGAACAATATGCGACATGAAAACTCCTGGAGTAAAGTGCCGCCTTGCCGGTTGGCAACGCGGGCGATTGTTACACACTTGTTACACGACGATGATGCGAGGTCTGCTATAATCGGCAGGCACGGCATACCGATTCACAGAAAGGGTACTTGCATGAAAAGCTCTCTAAGCATGTTGTTGGTGGCCTATATGGCCTCCGCGCTGGCTGCCCAGCAGCCACAGAGTATTGACCTACCGAAGATCACGGTCACGGGCGAGGCGCTCGTCTACGCCAAGCCGGACAAGATCGTCCTCAACTTCGGCATCGAGACCCGCGACAACCAGTTGGTCACGGCGAAACAGAAGAACGCTGCAATCTGGAAGAAGGCCGCTGCCGTGCTCAAAGAAAGTGGCGTGCCGGACAAAGACGTGCAGACTGACTATCTCTCCATCGAGCCGCGATACAGAAACTACAATGAGATCGACGAGCCAATTGGCTACGTGGCACGAGACATGTTCGTCGTTACGCTCTCCGATCCGGCGAAGGTAGAGTCGTTGATCTCGACGATGCTGGAAGTCGGCGTGAATCACGTCAACGGCGTCGAGTTCCAGACCACGGAGTTCAAGCGACATCGGGAGTCGGCCCGCAAACTGGCGCTCACGGCGGCAAAGGAGAAAGCCGAGAAGATGGCGGCGGCTCTGGGGTGCAGTATCGGCATGCCGCTGGCAATCAACGAGAGCTATGGCGGCGGCTCGTGGTACTTCTCTAGTTGGTCCGGTGGGGGCTACGGTCGGTCGTCGGGGGGAATGTCGCAGAACGTGATTCAAGACCAGCGTGGATCGGGCGGTGCAAACCCCGAGTCCATGGCCCTGGGCAAGATTTCGATTCAGGCTGGCGTATCCGTGACCTTCGAGCTGAAGGGCCATCGCTCCGAAGCGAAGAATCCCTAACGGCACAAGTGCCAGATGATCGTGGCGGTCTGGCCCAGCAGGATTAGGGGCATGATCACGCAGAGAGGCGGAGCGAGCGCCTGCCCATAGCTCGTATCGGAAAGAAGAAAACCCGCTCAGCCTCGCGACCGAGCGGGTTGTCGTTATCCTCTTCTCAATTCCTTGAGCCTGGTATCAGCTCGTCTGAATCGGAATCTTCTTGACTTCGGGCTTCTTCTCCTCGGGCAGTTCCAGCTTGAAGGTCAGCGTCAGGATGCCGTCCTTCAACTCAGCCACGGGATCGCCCTCGATGTTCTCCGGCAAGCGAAGCTGCCGCTTGAACGAACCATAGGACAGCTCGCGGATGTGATACTGGTTCTCGCTCTTCTCGCCGTTGGTGCTGGTGGTCCCTGAGATTTCCAGAACGCCTTCCGGCAGAACCTGGACATTGATCTGGTCGGGCGCATAGCCCGCAACCGTGGTCTTCACCACCAAATGACCGTCCTTCGTGGTGTAGGCGTCCAGCGGCGGGAAGTTGGCCTTGTTCTTCATGCCCTCGGTGAAGTCCTGGCCAAACACGTCGTTGAGCATGCGGTCGAGTTGCCGCGAAACGGGACCGAACAATTCGTCCCGAGAAACAGGGCGCAGACGTAGAGTACCGAACATACGAACCTCCATTTGACCCTTTGGGTCGGTTATGCCGCTCCGCAAGGGACACGGCGACTGCCCACCCCAAGCGGGCGTGGACCCTGAAGCTGCCGACTTGGCAGCTTTTCTACGAGAATCATGTAGGTGCAACATCCGTGCCAGATGGGCCAATGTCGGGCGGTCGATTATCCCCATCAAGCGGCTGGAGCGCCGATGCGCCCCAGCCGCATGAAACGCACGAATCGTAACGACAGCTACGCGGAGGTGCTGCCGCCGTTCTCGCCGGTGAACTTCTTCCACGACTCGGCCATTTCGCGGCGAAGCTGGCTGACGCGGCCCTGGCTCACGCGAAACTTGCGAGCGGCATCGCTGGTGCGGTGGCCGAGACTGAGGAACTCGGCGATGCGGCGATTGCGACGTTTCAGCCGATTGAGCCAGTCGGCGAAGTCGCAGCGGAAGGCGACGATGTCGGGCACTGGGGCATTGCGGGTGTCTTGCACGACCGCCTCCTCCCAGCAGCCGTCCTCGTCGTTAAACCTGTCGAGCCGCTCGACGACGACGCCCTTGCGGTCCTGGCAATACTTGCTCAAGATGTCCTTGACGTTCAAGTGGCCGCCAGTGATGCGGTGGTCGCGGCTTTGCTTGCAAGCGAACTTTGCCAGGATCGACGGGAATGCCTGGTCGAGCTTGCCGCGACGAGCCAATCGGACCAGAGCCTCCCAGGTGTTGGCCAGCACGTTCTGAACGCGCTCTTCCTTTTCCTCGGGATTGAGATGCCTGAAGGCGATGCGGGCATACCGCTTGATCGAGGGCAGCATCTTGGCGTAGACTGATCGCCATGATCCAGGACGAGGAAGCACGCAAGCGAGCCACGAAGCGCCTGGAGAAAACACGGGGGCGCAGCGTGCTGGAACATGACTTCCCCGAGTTGGTGCATACTACCGGACTGGCACCGACTATCAAGGAGAACCCGCCGCTGATTTATCACTGGCGTGAGCTAGGCCACGAGGAGCACATGGAGATCTTTAAGAACGCCTTTGCCCGCTACCGGGAGACCTTAGCGGAACACCGGCGCATGCTCTTGGACCATTTCCAACTCATGGACACCGCCATCAAGGTGGTGGGCGTCGGCAGTGTGGGCACGTGGTGCGCCGTGATTCTGCCGGCGTATGTTCGGTGCCCCGCCGCGTCAGGACGTGACTGCGCGAAGACTCGAAACTCAGTTGACGACCTAATCTGACTGCGAAAGTCGCACCGAGCTTCCTGGCTCCTGTTCTGCGACCGTCTTGCTGGTTCGCCGACCTAGAAGATCAATTTGTTCGGGCAAGATCGGGTCTACTTGTGACAGTCGCCGTCAGTGCGTTGACGGTTTCGTTCATTGCCGTGGTCCTAGCGATCTCGGTTTTCGGACAACTGTATCCGTCGTACCGCCGCTTCCCGAAACCCAAAGATTCGCCGCAGTTGCCACCGGACCAGCGGGAACGCGATCTCGCCCAGCGGCGACAGCGGCAGCCGGTAGTCCACCTCGTCGTCGATAATCGTCTCGCCGCCCTGCTCGCGGAATCGGTGCGTATGGACCCATTGCTGGTACGGCCCGCGCAGTTGCTCGTCCACGAACTCGTGCGGTGGATTCCACTTGGCGATCCGCGTCTGCCATGAGAACGGCAGGCCGAAGAGCCGCAGCCGGTATTCGATGAGCGTGCCCTCCTGGATCAGGATCAGCTGGGGCGTGACGATGTGGAACCGCAGCTCGGGCGGCGTGATCCGCTCCAGGTTGGCCGCGTCGGCGAAGAACGGGAAAACCCGGTCCAGCGGTAGCGGCAAGGTCATGGATGTCCGCAGGCTGTAAAGCATGGCCGGTCGATCTACTCCTCCCTTACCGTTCCGCCAACCGCAGGCCCTCGTTCACCGCGACCTTCGCCGCCTCTCTATAGTCTCCCCTCGATAGGGGCCGAGCGATTGCCGGATACCGGCTGGCCAGTCCCTCGGGCCGGTACTGGGGCATGACGTTGACGAACGTGTTTGGCGATACCTCTTGGGCCAGGAACCGAAGTATCTCGCGGGTCTCGTCCATGCCGCCCGGCATGACCAGGTGGCGCACCAGCAGGCCCCGGCGAGCCAGACCGCGTTCATCGAGAACCAAATCGCCCACCTGACGGTGCATTTCCTTGATCGCGGCCTTCGCCACCTCGGGATAGTCCGCCGCCTTGGCCAATTCCTGCGCCGTCTCGGGTTTCCAGAACTTGAAGTCGGGCATGTAGATGTCCACGATGCCGTCGAGCCATCGCAGCGTCTCCAGCCGGTCGTAACCGCCCGTGTTGTAGACCAGCGGCAACCGCAATCCCCGATCCACCGCCACGACCAGGGCCTCAAGGATCTGCGGCACGACGTGGCTGGGCGTGACGAAGTTGATGTTGTGGCAGCCCTGCTCCTGCAAGCGGAGCATCTGGTCGGCCAACTGTTCGGCGGTGACGGGCTGGCCGTGGCCTTGCCAACTGATGTCGAAGTTCTGGCAGAAGACGCAGCGGAGGTTGCACTGGCTGAAGAAGATCGTGCCCGATCCAGCCCAACCCCGCAGGCAATCCTCTTCGCCGTGGTGGGGAAAGGCACTGCTGACAAGGGCCGGCCGCCCGGTGCGGCAGTAGGACTGCGGGCTGTCCGGCTGACGCCGGTCGGCATGGCACTGCCGTGGGCAACACACGCAATCGGCCAGGGCAGCGACGGCCTCGCTGGCTCGGCGAGCAAGCTCGCCGTTTTCGAGCAATTCGACGTAGCTGGGCCAGGTTGATGGCATCAAGCCTATTCCACGAGCACCAAAGCGTAATAGTCTTGGGGACACTCCTCCGTGCGAATGACTTCGATGGGCAGCCCCGCCGCACGGGCCGTGGCGAAAACGTCGATACCGGCAGCTTCCATTGCCGGGCGTGCCTTGTCGGGGTGTTTGCAGGCAGCGGCCTTGCCGGGCTTGCCTTTGGCAATTGCCGCGCACGTCTTGCACAGCCAACATGGCCCGCATACGAAGGCAAACGCCTTGTAGTAGCCCGCCAGGAAGATCGTACGCTCCAGGGTCCGGGCAATGTCCCGCACCAAGTCCCAGTTGCGCCGTGCAGCAGAATGCCCATCTGGTACTCATCAAGCATTTGCCGCGTCGTCTCCAGCGTGGGGGAGTGCGGCGGGCAGGTCAGGCACTGGCCGTATTCCGAGCAGCCGTACTGGCACCGCAGCCGGACCCAGGTGGCGGTGAACACCTGCCTGGGCGGCGAAATGACCACGGCGTCTAGGGCACCCATTTGCCGAGCTTCGTCGCGGAACGACTCAATCATGGCTGAAGTGCCCCTGGCATCTCCAGCAAGCGTCTTGGCACCGGGAGAATGTTTCATGTGCAACCCTCACTTCATACTCATTCGCGGCGGCCCTCAGCATCCCCGATCTTGAACACTCCATCGCCCAAACCCAGGTAAACGCGGGCGTTGGCGTTCCGGGCCAGTTCCCGCAGCGCCTCCAATTCGGCCAGCCGCAGCAAGCCGGGATGATTCTCCAGGGCCTCGGCGGCCTTCTGCCGCTCTACCAGTGCCCGCGTCTCGTTCTCGGCCTTCAGCCGGGCGGCCTCTGCTTCGGCCTCCAGTTGTAAACGCCGAGCCACGGCGTCGGTCTCGGCCTCGCGCCGCTTGGCCTCGGCGCGGGTCTTGCCCTGGATCTCTTCGACTTCGGCCTTCGTGCGGGCCTCGACGAGTTGGGCTTCGCTATTCCGTTGGGCCGCCAGCACCCGATTCATAATCTCCTGGAGGTTGCCGGGAAAAACCAGGTCCTTCACGTCGGCCCGGCGAATCGCCACGCCGTAGCCTGCCGCGACCTCTTTGATCTCGGTCAGGATGTCCTCACTCAGCCGGTTGCGGTTGGTGAGGATTTCCTCCAATGCCATCGAGGCCAGCGAGCGCCGGGCAGCAAGCTGCACGTCGCTGTAGAGCCGCTCCTCGTAGTTTTCCACGGTCTGCACCGCCGCCTTGGCGTCGGTCACCCGGAACTGCACGAGGATGCTCACCCGCAAAGCCACCTTGTCGGCAGTGAGGATCTCCTGACCCTTGATCGTGAGGTCCCGCTCGCGGACGTCTACCAGAACGCACTCGACCGTGGGCAGCCGCTTAAACCACTGCTTCTGTACGGGGATCTCGTAGCGGCCCGCTTCCAGCACCTTGGTGAGCTTGCCGTCCTCGTACCACAGGCCCCGGTGGGTGTCCTTGATGATGAACTCTTGGCCTTGCTTATTTATGATCATCGCGGCCCTCCTGAATAAGGTGGCCCCGTAGTGGACGCCGACGTGGAGAACGAGTGTTCCAGATTTGGCAGTCTGAGCGGCTCTTCCTACTGGTAGCCGCAGTGACCATTTGGTTGTTCGCTCCTGGCACCACCGGGGCCTTGATTTATGTTTACGAGTATAATCAGCCACATGCTAGGGTACAAACATCAGCGCAGAAACAAGTGGCCCGAAGGCCAGGATCGCTCCCAGCCTCCGGGCATCAAGTTCAATCAGAGCAGGTTCACGACCCGCTCGGCCAGACCCTTCTCGCCCAGCACGATGTTCAGCTTGCCGCTGGCGGCCATCCGCTCCAGGACTTCCAGTTCCCGAAGCCGCATCAGCGTCGGGTTGCCCTCCAGCACCTTGGCCGTGTTGGCCTGGCTGCGCATGGCCGCCGTCTCCTCGCGGCGGACGATCAGGTTGGCCTCCGCCGCCTTCTTGGCCTCCGTGACCTTGTTCATCAGGTCCTTCATGTCGCCCGGCAGGATCACGTCGCGGATGCCCACCGAAATGACTTCCAGACCCAATGCGGCCACCCGCTGCCGGACGATGGTCTCCAATTCCTTGGCCACGGTGTCCTTGTCGGCCAGGAACTGGTCGAGTTCCCGACTGCCGATCACCGCCCGCAGGGCCAACTGTGCCTCGCGGTACAGGGCCTGACGGGCGTCGTCCGTGGCGCTCAAAGCCCGGTGGGCGTCGGCCACACGGTAGGTGGCCACCGCGTTCAGGCGGAGCGTGACCTTGTCGGCGGTCATAATCTCCTGGCCGCCGATGTCGAGCATCGTCTCGCGCAGGTCCACCGGCACGAGCGCGACCTTGGCCACGTTCTTCCAGAACGCATACTTGCCAGGCGGCAGGGTCTCGACGTACCGACCGTCCTCGAACAGCACGCCGCACTGGCCCTGCTCCACGGCAAAGGCGTCCAGCAGCCGCTCGGCCATCGCCGAACGGACGATCACCTGGAGATCCTTGTGCTCGAAACGGACCTTGCGGGCGTCGATCACCTCGACGGCAACCTGCCGGAAGGTGGTCCAGTAGGCGTACAGGCCGGGCGGCAGGATGTGGCTGAACCGGCCTTCCACCCACACCAGCGCCCGCTCGTGGTCCTTCAGGTCCAGAACCACGGCGCGGTCCTTCAGCACCCGACTTGACGATCACGTCGAGCTTCTCGTGGGCCAGCCACGGGGCGCTGCGAGACGACCTCCACCTTGACCTTGCCCAGCGGGTCGAAGAACCAGTGGCGACCAGCGCCGAGCAGGCCCTTGAACTCGCCGTCGCGGAAGTGCAGGCCGATTTCATAGCTGCGAATCTTGATCGTCGTGAGCATCTTTCGCCTTCCTTTCTGCGGCCCGTCATGGGCCGCTCCTGTTTCACTTCAACGTCGTGTCAGGCAACGCCGTTGGGCGGCGGAACCATTGGCGATCACACGCACAAATGCGGAGTGTCGTTTGAGCATCCACGTAGCCTTCAGCGGCACGGCAGTTTCCGTCCGGCTTGTCGTCGCCAGGGCAAGCCCCGACGCGAGTTGCCGGACATCCTGCTGCCGCTTGCCGAAGGCCGGTGAAAGCGGTATCCACGCACTACATGGCACTTGGCCGTGCTGCCACCGGACAGGCTTCGCTTCCTTGGGCGTCGATTCGTCCGGGTACTGCCCCATGAGCAGTGTGCCCGAAATCCTCGCCGCTGCCGGTCGCTCACGCTGCCGGTGGCCGATCACACATTGGTCGCCGCCCGCCTCCCTCGGGCCGCTTGGAGCAGGTTTTCAGCCTGCGGTGCTTGGTACGGGAGTCGAACCCGCGACAGCCAGATTAACGGTCTGGTGCTCTACCTCTGAGCTAACCGGTTGACACGACCAATCGGTCAGAACCCATGTACGGAACACACGCTACCGACTGCCGTGAAAGGCAGGGCGCGTGCGCCGTTGGCCTGGCCGTATCAGAGACGCCGGTGGGAGTCGAACCCACTTAAAGCTGCTTTGCAGGCAGCCGCCTTACCGTCTGGCTCCAGCGCCACGTCATTACAGTGTCCTCGCCAGGAGTCGAACCTGGTCCTCGACCTTCGCAGGGTCGCGTGCGATCCGCAACACTCCGAGAACATGTTTCATTTCAGCGCCCCGCCGAGGAATCGAACCTCGTCCGGCAGTTTCGAGGACTGCCATGCTCTTCCGGCACACCCGCAGGGCGTTCATTCAGTGTCTCGACCAGGACTCGAACCTGGATCTGGACCTTCGGAGGGTCCTATGCGATCCCTTGCACCATCGAGACGTTTTCAACAAGCATCCCGACCTGGAGTCGAACCAGGTCCAAGGCTTTAGGAAAGCCCTATGCGATCCGCTACACCATCGGGACGAACTATCAGAGCCGACGACTGGATTTGCACCAGCATGGAGCGGTTTACAGGACCGCCGCCTTTCTCAATCGAGCCACGTCGGCAATCAAGCAGGAGTGCGAGGATTCGAACCCCGTCAGGCGGCTTTGGAGTCCGCTTCCTCTCCCAGGAGGACACTCCTGTATCGGCCCCCGGCCTTGCGACCGGGGACCGTTGGCGTAACAACTACTCTTTCAGCGTCACGTTCCAGTACGCTTCGCTGATGAACTTCGACCAGCTTTCCATCCGCATGCTGTGGTCCGCGTAAAGCGGCTTCCAGGCCGGGCGGACCGGCTTCTTCCGCACACGCATCTTCGCCTGCTCCGGCGTGCGGTCGGCCTTCCGCTTGTTGCAGGCCATGCAGGCCAGCACGCAGTTCTCCCAGCTCGACACGCCGCCCTGCGCCCTGGGCAGAACGTGGTCGATGGTCAACTCCTCGCTGCCCGGCTGGGAACCGCAGTATTGGCAAGCGTAATGGTCACGCTTGAAAATGTTGCGGCGGCTGAAGGTCACATGGGCCACCGGCAGCCGGTCATAGTCGCTCAGCGCGACCACTTCCGGCACCCGCAGCTTGAACCGCACCGCCTGGATGTGGTCCTCGCCGTCGCGGGGCCGCAGCTTCGCCCAGTCCTCCCAGGTGTAAAGCTGGAAGTCCTTGGGGTCCACGACGCGGGCCGACTCGTTCCACAACAGCACCAGCGCCACGGGCCACGGTGGCCACGTTCACCGGCTGCCAGTTGCGGTTCAAGATCAGCGTCGGCCGCTGAAGTACCTTGGTCATCGTTGCGTCCTTTCCATTCAGGGCTATCTGGCCGGAGTCGAACCGGCACCTTCTGGTTCACAGCCAGCCATGCAGAAACCGCTACACCACAGACAGCATGGGCAGGCCGCCTTGCGACGGCCCGCGATCAATCAACAAAGTTCATGTGGAACAGCGCCTCGCGCAGTTCCGCCTCCCGATCCGCCACCGGGTCCTTCGGCACGGTCTCCGTGTTGCGGAGCACCTTGCACCAACCATCCAGGTAGATGGTCCGGTGATCGGGATGCCATACCTTTCCACGCACATACGTCTCGCCATCCTGCGGACGGCACAACATCTCGACGTCGTGCGGCTTGCCCTGGCCACGCACCAGGGTGCCGTTATGCGCCACGATATGCCGATCCGCGTCAAACTCCGGGCACGGCAAGAAGAACCACTCGCCCTGCCGGACGTAGGCCGTCGTGCGGCGGTTGCCGCGACGATGTCGCCGAACCCGCTTGCGCCGCTGCTCTGTCAGCACGGCCTGGGGCTTGAGGGCCTCCATCGCCTCGGGCACCGAGACCGCCTCGGTCTTCTCCGGCAGAGCCGCGACAAACCAGTGGAACTCGTCATGTCCGCACAGGTACTTCTGGTTCACGCCGAACCGCCGATGGCTCACGTCCAGCACCAGGTGCCGACGCCGCCAGTCGGAATCGAGGACCTTGGCGGTCACCGAGCCGTCGTCGGGCAGACGGATCTGGAAGACCTCGCTGCGGCCCGTGTTCTCGACATCGACCTCGAAGCGGTCTCCACCGACCGTCACGTCCACGTCGGCTCCCATGACCATGAAATGCTGCTTCAATGTGTTTCCGAACATGATTTCGCTCCTTTTCTCAACTTTCACCAGTGCCCCGACCAGGAATCGAACCCGGAACGCCTTGTTAGAAGCAAGGCATGATGTCCTTTTCACCATCAGGGCACGTATTCGGCACACCAAGCGGAAGGCAAGGGAGTCGAACCCTCATCCCGTCCAGCGGGAACCGCGTTAGCAGTGCGGTCCGGCCAACCGTATCCGGCTACCTTCCATATTTCAGTGGACCGAGCGGCGATTGAACCCGGATCTCCAGTTCGCCGAACTGGCGTCTTTCCATTGGACCATCAGCCCGTTTTGTCGAGTGGACCGGACGGGAGTCGAACCGGGCACCGCCGCGTAGCGGTGGTCCACCGACCTTGCAAGGGTCAGTCGCCTCCTGGGAACATGCCAGCCCGTTGTCTTCAGAGGTCCGTTCGGGAATCGAACCCGATCTGCCTCCTTACCGAGGAGGCGTGCTGCCGGAACACCTACAGACCATCTTCATAGTGATCCCGGCTGGAATCGAACCAGCACTTTCCTGGTTGTCACCCAGGCGTCTTTGCCGCTAGACGACGGGATCATTTTAATTCTCTGTTGACTTGTAATAGTTGGTCTTGCGGCTCTTGAATTGGCTTCCGTATAATTGCCTTCCATGAAAGAGACGCCGGAAATTGTCGTTGTAGTCTGGCTTGTCGTCGCGCTTAGCATCTTCGCCGCCTACGCCCTTTTTTGGACTTGGTTCCATTTCTACTGGTAACTATGCACCTGCCGGATAGCAGCCTCCGGAAATTTGGGCTTCGTCGAAATAGGGTGTAATTGGCCCAGGCGTCTTCGCCGTTGGACCACGGGATCGTGTTGTTGTCAGTGACCGAGGTGGGACTTGAACCCACAGGCACGAGGCTCTCAACCTCGCCGCTATGCCAATTTGCGTACCCGGTCGTGGCGGGTCCCGGAGTCGCACCGGGCTTTCCAGGCTGACCAACCTTCGGTCGGTGCCCGACCCGGTTGAGCCTGCGCCCACCCGCGAGTTACAGGCCCCGGTATCGAGCCGGGCGACCGGCCTTATGGGAGCCAGTTGGGCACCTGCCGCGCCTGCAATGTGTCAGTGACCATGGGGAGAGTTGAACTCCCACGCCTCAAGGGCACGACGTTCTGACCGTCGCGTGTCTGCCAGTTCCACCACATGGTCATGTTCAGCAGCCCGTGCGGGAATCGAACCGGGCACCGCCGCGCAGCGGTGGTCGCGCCAGCGTGAGGGGCTGGCATCCTAAACCGATAGACGAACGGGCCATAAGTGGGTTGTGAAGGAATTGAACCTCTCGTCAGCCACCTCACTTCTTTCACGACAACGGCTTTACAGGCCGCCGTGAGGAGCACAACCCGAAAGTGGCGCAGGCGGGAGTCGAACCCGCAATCACGAAGGTTTGAGCTTCGCCGCTTTGCCGATTTGCGTACCACGCCACGCCTACTTCTCTGCGGATGCCTGCTCCCGGCCATTGTCCAAGCGAAGAGCCACCACCCGACTTACTTGCACGCGCTCCTTGAGCGCCGACTCCAACTGGGATCTCTCGCCCTCAAGGTCGGGGCAGTGCTCAGCCAACTCCTGCCAGTGATTGGCCCCGTAGCCGAACATCAGCCTTGCCACCTTTCCGGCGAAGGCGATGAAGGCGTCCGTCCGGGCGGCAAAGTCCGTCTGGCACTGCACCTCGACCAGGCATCCGCCCTTGTTGGGCGTGACGTTGTCCGAGTGAATGTATGCTTCGATCCTGCCAGCCATTGGTCACCTCCAATTCGTGATCATCCGGTTCTCTATTTCAGCGACCTCGATGGGATTTGAACCCACGATCTCCTGCGTGACAGGCAGGCGAGCACTCCAGGCTGCTCCACGAGGCCATTGATCGTTCGTAATCGTTCGCAGTGGCTCAGGTGGGATTTGAACCCACAGCATCCCTGGTTCTAAGCCAAGGTGGTCTGCCGGTTGCCTACCGAGCCGCAGTGGTCCCGGATGGAGTTGAACCATCGTTTCCTGGGTGTGGACCAGGTGTCGTGGCCGTTGGACCACGGGACCGTATTTCTCAAGTGGAGTCACCGGGAGTCGCACCCGGATCTCCAGCGTGCGATGCTGGCGTCGTCCTGTTGGACCATGACCCCTTGCTCGTTCAAGCGGAAGCCGTGGGGCTCGAACCCACAAGCGGCATGTCTGCCGCCGCCTGCTTTCCACGCAGGTCCCTCACCAATTCGGATGACTTCCGTAATCAATCTCACCAAGGCGGAAGCCGTGAGACTCGAACTCACAAGCGGTTATTCGCCGCCACCTGTTTTCAAGACAGGGCCCTCATCCAGCCGGTTGGCTTCCGTAATTCAAGCTGCGGAGGCTGGAATCGAACCAGCATGAAGACCTTCAGAGTGTCTCATCCTACCGTTAGATGACTCCGCATTGTTTACCCAGCGAGACACGTCTCGACTGGAAAGGCTCGGGGAGAAGGGGTCGAACCTTCGTCTTCTGGTTCAAAGCCAGACGGCCTGCCGCTGACCGATCCCCGATCAGTTTTCAGAGCCGCCCTGCGGGAATCGAACCCGCTTCGCCGGATTGGAAGTCCGGCACCTTTGCCGGTCGGCCAAGGGCGCACAAAGCGGAAGGTGAGGGAGTCGAACCCCCAAGGCTCATCGCTCGACCGCTTTCGGGGCGGCTGCCATCGCCAGTTGGCTTGACCTTCCGTATTGCAAAGCTGCGGCGGCAGGAATCGAACCTGCGTCAGGGCGGTTAACAGCCGCCTACTCGTACCAACACGAGTTCCACCGCAATCAAAGTCAGGATGGCCGGATTTGAACCGGCGATCTCGTGCTCCCGAAACACGCGGAATACCAGGCTTTCCTACATCCTGCCTGCGAGCCCGAAACGAACCGTGTCGTTGACTAACGTCGCGTGACGTGTGCTGGCGAACGGATTCGTTCGGGACTCTGAAGAGCGCCCAGCGGGAGTCGAACCCGCACTTCCGCCATGGCAAGGCGACAGGCTGCCGCTACATCATCGGCGCGTTGTGGTGTGCCGAATTGTCAATGAACAAGAGCACCGGGAGAGACTCGAACTCTCGTCGCCGCATTACGGGTGCGGTATCCTCGCCGCTGGACGACCAGTGCCATCAATCACTTCAGTGGGACCAGAGGGACTTGAACCCTCACCTGGCGGATTAAGAATCCGCTATGCTGCCACTAACACCTTGATCCCGTGTTTCGTTTCATCTCCAGTTGGCGCGGAGGGAATCGAACCCTCGCCCCGGTCCTTATAAGAGACCTGCTCTCACCACTGAGCTACGCGCCCATGAGTGGGGCCGAAGGGACTCGAACCCTTGCTTGCCGAATTAAAAGTTCGGTGTGCTGCCGTTACACCACGACCCCGGAATGTCGGTCGGGCGTATTCGTTTCAATCGTGCCTGGTCCATGCTCTCGCTCCTCGTTTCCAGTGGTAGCCCTGAGAGTCGAACTCAGCGCTACGCGGTTATCAGCCGTGTTCGGGCAACCGGCCCTCGACTACCATTTGCCAACGTCGTTATCAATGTCGTTGTCGATCCAGTCGGGACGGCGGGACTCGAACCCGCGCTCTCGTGCTCCCAAGGCACGCGGGCTGCCGCTGCCCTACATCCCGTCATCCAGTCAGAACGGGCGGATTTGAACCGCCGATCTCCTGGTCCCCGACCAGGTGCGATAACCAGGCTTCGCTACGTTCTGCCGCAAGTAGCTCGTGCGGGAGTCGAACCCGCCTTACCGGCTTGAAGGGCCGGTGTCCTCGAACCGATAGACGAACGAGCCATCCGTAGGCGCGCACCTCCACGCAGTCAAAACAGGGGTTGGCGCGCAGATTTCACGCAGTGGACTGGGCGGTGCTCGAATCCGCGTCTACGGCTTTTCAGGCCGCCGCTAAACCTTCTCAGCTACCAGTCCATGAAAAAAGCCCGATGTCGTTGTGACACCGGGCTTTGGGTATTCTCGCGGAATAGGTACGGCCTGATGTCACGTGCGCAATGGATAGGACGGAGCGTATTCGCCGATTGATCGGCGGCGAATGTACCCGTCCCTTTTCGCAGTTCGTGACTCAGCCGTATCGAAGTCATGGCTCTTTCTCTCGAATGGGCAGCTCGACAAGAGCTGTTACATGTATCTATCGTTTAGACGCCGCTGGGTCTGAAATGGTTCACGGAAAAATTCCGAGAAACAGCGGCCCTATCTATAAGACGCTGAAAATGGCAGTTTTATTCCCGGCCTAGTCGGAAATTCTCGGACAACACGCGATGTAACGGGCAATCGGCCTCGGTCACGGTGCCGCTGCCGACCGGCGTGGCGTGCCTGTTACGGCGTCGGCCAGCCTCTAAAGCAACATTGCCGCCACCACGACCGCGATCATCACTGTGCTCACCAGCATCTTGCCCAGCGTGCCCGCCAGTCGCCCCCAGAATTCCGCTTTTCGGACCTGCCAGCCAGCGCCGGGCGTCCGCCCTACCGACAATCCCCGACGATCGCGCCTGCCATCGCCCCCATCCCGGCGAAGAGTACGGCGGCAAGACCGAGCCACGACGGGGATCGGCACGCCGACGACGACTCCGAGAACGCTGCCGACCAGGGAGCCTGCCAGCGCCAGCACGGTGCTCCGCCTGCTGCCGCCTGTCCTGGCCACGCCCAAGGCCCCTGCGGCAAGCTCGATGATTTCGCCCAGCACGGCGAGAACCACGACGGTCACCCCGGGGCGCGAACCTCACACTACCGCAACAGCCTGACGATCACCCCCACCAGACTGAGAATGAGACACCAGACAGTCACGAACTTGAACATGTCAATCATCGCAAATTGCCCCGGCCAAAGCAGCGAATGCCGAATGCCGTAGATCCGTTGCATCACTCCCCAGAAATCATAGGGGATCTCCCGTTTGATACTCGCATCTTCAGAATGCGTCCGTTCAACTTCTGGAGTTGCATCAGGCACTTGTGGTGGCCGATCCTGACGCCCGTTACCGTGGTATAGTCGAGATTCAGTTCCGGGAGTTGCGTGAAGCCAGTTGATGAAACAGATCGTCTTTTGCCGGTGTGGTGCTTCGGGATCATTTTGATTTCACGTACAATAGCAACTATGGCCAGTGGAAAGGAAGCCAAAACTACCCCG
>CAVPVK010000010.1:0-208103 GCA_963709175.1 uncultured Planctomycetia bacterium | reverse complement strand
CAGTTCCCGCTGAAGCTGAATGTGGCCTAAAAAGGGGCAAGAACAGCAGGAGGCTTCGTAAAGCAGTGAACAGCGGTATATCATCCAGCGTAATGAGGGTAGGATGGCGGTTTGCCAGCCAGGATGGTAATTCGGTACTGGGTGAGAAGAGTCGTCGTGATCCTGCCTCGTCCACCAAAACAACGCACTCCGCCGAAGCGCAAGCATCTCTCGGCCGATGCCTTGTACGCACTCTTGCGGCTGGAATGTGATAAGATCGCGGACCATCGTGGGCGGGAGTGCCCGATTTCCTTGACGAACGCGCTCATGTCGGCTTTCAGCATGTTTGTGCTGAAAGACCCTTCCCTGCTGGCATTTGACGAGCGCCGCAACGATGAGAACATGGGGAACCTGTTCGGCATCGCGCGTGTTCCGTCGGACACTCACATGCGGGAGATCCTCGACCCCGTGGAGCCGCAGGCGATACGACCCTTGTTCGACGCTGTCTTTCGCCAACTCCAGCGTGGAAAAGCCCTGGAGCCGTTTGTCTTCCATCAAGGCTGCTACCTGCTCTCCTTGGACGGCACCGGGTATTTCTCTTCTTCGGCCATCCACTGCGACTCCTGCCTGGAAAAAGTGCATCGCCAGACGCAAGAGACTACCTATCAGCACCAGATGCTGGCAGCCGTGATGATCCACCCGGATCACCGAGAGGTGATTCCTTTCGCTCCCGAACCCATTGTGAAACAAGACGGCACCCGCAAAAACGATTGCGAGCGAAACGCGGCCAAACGCTTGCTGCAGAAAATCCGCGGAGAGCATCCCCATCTGAAGCTGATCGTTGTCGAGGACGGGTTGGCGAGCAACGCCCCGCATATCCGCGAGTTGCAGAGCCTGAACATGCACTTCATCCTGGGAGCCAAACCGGGGGATCATGATTTTCTCTGGGACCAGGTGCTCGCCGCCTGGGAGGTCGACCGGGTGACGACGATTTCCTGGACTGAAGGGGATGTCTACCACGAGATTTCCTTCATCAACGACGTGCCGCTAAACGAATCCAACCAAGATTTGCGCGTGAATTGGCTCCATTGCTACGAGATCAGCCCTGACGGCGAGGAACGGACCTGGACCTGGGTTACGGACCTGAAGATCTCTCGCCAGAATGCCCGTTGCCTGGTAAGAGGCGGCCGCTGTCGCTGGAAAATCGAGAACGAGACGTTCAACACGCTCAAGAATCAGGGTTACCACTTCGAACACAATTATGGCCATGGCAAGAAGAACCTGTCGGTAGTCTTTGCCATGTTGATGATGTTGGCGTTCCTGGTCGATGAGGTCCAACAACTCTGCTGCCCGCTATTTAAGGCCGTGCGGAAGAAGTTGACGAGCAAGCGGGCACTGTGGGATAATCTGCGCTCTCACTTCCGACACTTCGTTTTCCACTCGATGCGTCACCTTTACGAGGTCATCCTCTATGACCTCGCCAAGCAACTCCCCGCACCGACACGGAATACGTGTTAACCTGGCCTCTCTGTATTTCCGCGCTCCCTCCACCGCTCGCATACGGCTGCTCCAGCTCAGAGAAGCCCGACGTCGGCACGCTCACGCTGCGCGACAACGAGTTTCTGTGATACTCCAGGGCCTTCGCCGCTCCGCACACGTCTAACAACGGCGCCCTCTATCGCCCGTATCTCGCCCATCTTTTCGTCTAACATACGCACACTCAAAACTTGATGCCCTAACGCTGTTAGCCGCTCGATTTATCGGGAGTTGCTCGCGCCGTTATGAACGCTCACCAAGGATAACTTGTGACGTGGCAATCCCGGTCGGGCGACCGGTCGGTTGCAAGCAATTGGCGTGGGAACCTTTTGCCGACAAGCACCGGCAACGCCTGGATCGTCAACGGCGAGACCGCGACCGGGGCCGCTGGCCTGCTGGGCTTCGGTGTCTTGGGGATGCTGGGATGGAACCGGCGAAGGCAATGCGCTTGGTTTTCTAGGTGACACGAAATCGAAACCTTTAAGGAGGTGTCCGATGAAATGCTCGATTGTCGCTCCGGCAAATTCTCGCTCTTTTGGGAAGCTCAACGTGCGACGGACGGCGACCCGGCTCGCGCCCGCCGGCCTGGTGGTTTTGCTCTGCCTGGTCGCCAGCCGGGTCGGCGCTCAGACCTATACGACCCTTGCCAATTTCAACGGCACTGACGGCGAAAATCCGTGGGCCGATTTGACGCTCAGCGGATCAACTCTTTACGGCACAACCAACGTGGGCGGCGCCAACAACGATGGCGCCGTTTTCAGTGTCCCCGTCACGGGCGGCAGTCTCACGACTCTGCTCTCGTTGAATGGCAGCAACGGACAGACCTTCTTCAGCGGCGTGACAGTCGTCGGACAAACCCTGTATGGCGCGGCCTGGGGAGGCGGCGCCTACGGCGATGGCGATCTTTTCAGCCTTCCCGTCAGTGGCGGCAGTCCCACGATTCTATTCTCGTTCAACAGCTCGGACGGCCAAAATCCACGGGCCACCATGACGCTCAGCGGATCGACTCTCTATGGGACGACTCAAGCGGGCGGGGCCAATTTCGACGGCACGGTTTTCAGCTTTTCGACCGTCACCAAAACTTTCACGAGCCTCGGCTCGTTGAACAACGCCACCGGCTCGCAGCCACAGGGTGCATTGACGCTCGTCGGATCAACCCTGTTTGGTACGACCACCCAGGGCGGTGTCAACGGCGAGGGTACGATCTTCAGCCTGCCAGTCACGGGCGGCACCCCCAAGACCGTTTTCACGTTCAGTGGCAGCAATGGTGAATACCTCTATGGCGGTTTGGCGCTGAGCGGGTCCACTCTCTATGGCATAACCACCCTGGGAGGCGCCTATAACTATGGCACCGTTTTCAGTATTCCCGTCAGCGGCGGCACTCCCACGACTCTGGTCTCGTTCAACACTATCGGGGCAGAGCCAGGCGGCACTTTGGTCGTTCACGGATCAACGCTTTACGGCGAGTCCGGGGGCTCGATTTTCAGCCTTTCCACCCACGGCGGCAGTCCCACGATCCTCACCGGCTGGTACGACGGCTATAGTCCCGAAGGCAGCATGACGTTCAGTGGATCAAGCCTCTACGGCACAACGGCTTACGGCGGGACCTACGGTGACGGCACCGTTTTTTCCCTCACTCTCCCCCTCGCTTCGATCGGCCTCGCTAAAGCTGCGAACGTCACGATCATTACGGGCGGCAGTGCCGATCTGGGAACAACCGTTATGAACTCGGCGCCTGCGGGCAACAACAATCTCAATTACACGCTTAGTGCCGTCGTCCAAAGCGGTACAGCCACGCTGGGAACAATAACATCGAGCACCGGCAGCCTCGCTCCAAGTGCCAGGCAATCCTGCACGGTCTCGGCCGCCTCCACACACCTCGGGGTCAACACGATTGCCCTGACGGCGAGCGACCCGAGTTCTTCCAACCTCTCGCAAACGACCACAGCGACCCTGACGGTGCTCGACCATGCGGCGGCGGCCTTTGCCGACGGCAGCACGACGCTGACCCTGACCTTCGGCAACGTTCAGCAAAGCAGCGGCACCCAGTCGCTCCAGTTCCAGATCGAGAACCTGCCCGCCGCGTACCGCGCCGGCTTGGCTCTCAATTCCCTTACGACCATCTCCGATCCGCTGGGCGTCTTCAGCACGGACGCGACGACCTTCACCGACCTCGCCTCCGGCGCGGAGAGCGGTACATTCGACTTGTTTCTCAATACTTCAAAACCGGGCGAGTTCTCGGGCGAGTACCGATTCAACCTGTCGGACGAGCAGGACATCAGCGGCTGGGCCGGCCAGCAGACGCTTACGCTCGACGTGACCGCCAATGTAGTGCCGGAGCCTTCGGCTTTAGCGCTCGCCGCCACCGGCGCCCTCGGCCTGCTGGGCTGCGGGTGGCGGCGTCGAAGGCGGCCGGGAGCGCAGCCGTCCCTTGATGACCCGTCGTTAAATGAAACGGTTTGTTTCAAAAAATGAATACGGCCTCGGCGCGCCGGCAAGGGGAGCGGCGCACAGATTGGCAAGAGGCCCCGCATTGGATGCGGTTGAAGATTCAGGCGGACGGCAAGGGTAATTCGAAAACCGCGGGCGCAAGGCCGGAAATGCATCGCCCCACGTGATGCAAATCGGATCGCACCGTCAACTGCAGCATTGGCTTTATAGGGAATTCAGCCAGCCTTACTCCAGCACATCACTCAACTTGCCGTACTCGCCGCCTGCACTTGGGGACCGCGCCAACGCGCACCGCGGTGACGTCGTCGGCACTATTGCACCCGGCGCTGCAATTCCTGCAGGAATAATTTCCGGAAAGCGCACCCGCTGAGATAGCAGCGATTGCCGGCCGGCCTGCACCATCGAATTTCCGCGCTCACGTCGCACAATTGGTCGGGCGTCTTCAAAAAACTGAGGTTGACGCGACCAGGCGGCACTTGCTCGCTGTGCAGCAAACCGATGCCTTCGCTGGAAATATCTCTGGCAAATGCGTTGATGGTGCTCCTTTCACCGGCCTTCCACGAGATGGCTACCGGCTCGAAGAACGGATATCGCTGCTGCAACCGACGGCTCGACTCGGCCGCGAAAACGCCGACGCACAATGGCATCCATTGCCGGATCGACAATCGCTCGAACCGTCCGCCGCTGAGATACCAGTCGGCGCCGGCCTGGCGACACCAGGTCACTCGAACCGGCAGCCGCAGCGGCTGATCCGCCCGTGCCGGCAGGCAGACCTGAACCAGCCCGCGTTCGAGCGGCCGAGGGTGCAGCAAGCCGATTCCCGTTGTCGATATGTCCCGGACGAACGCTGGCTGCGGCGGGCAGGCGCCGACCGTCGCTTCGAGGGTCGCGGCCCGAAAGAACGGGTAGCGACGCTCCTTGCGTTGGGCGGCTTGGGTGTCGTCGATTGCCTTGTCGAGCATTTCGTCGACAACCTGGTACATGATTGGTTCCTCGATCGCCTTTTACGGTGTGGGGGCATTGAGTTCAGGCCCCGGCCAAAGTGCCTCGCAATTGCCTGGCGCGGTCGCGGCACCAATGTGTCAACCATGCGAAGCAATGACCGATCAACGAATGCTCTCCCGACGCTTGCACAGACACCGCGCCGAGTTGTCCCGCACCAAGGTCTGCACTTTGCTGCGACGTGAGAGTGATTCTGCCCGTCAGTCTGGGCGTCAGCAGTTCGTATCCTGCGGAGCCGTCGTCTTGCGAGCGGCGGTCCTTGGGCTTCACGAGCAACGGTCCGCCGGCAGGCGTGGCCAAGGCGGGATGCGCTAATTCGAGGCTGGCGCGGGGCTCGATCCGCGACAGTTCCGCCGAGAACCGCCCGCCGTCGCCGACGCGCACCGCAACCGGCTTGCCCGTGCGGCGAAGGAAATCATCGACGTCATCCTGGGCGATCGACACTTGCAATTCTTTGCAATGTTCGTCGCCAATGGCAACGAGTTCGCTTCCCGGGCGCAGGTACTTTCCCAGAAGCAATTCCGGTCGCCGCGTCAGCACTCGGCCTTCGACGGGCGCTCGAACCGTCAAACGTTCCACTTGCTCGCGTTTTTCCTTGACGTGTTTCTGCAATGCCTCCACTCGTTCCGATTCGGCCCTTTCGTTGGCATTGTCCTGCTGGTTGCGGTAAACGCGTTGATTCAGTTGGGCTTCCTCCAGCGCCAGTTCGGCGTCGGCCAATTCGTTGACCAGGGTGTCGTTTTCCAGCACGGCAAGTATCTGTCCCGCCCGCACCACGTGCATATTCGCCACCGGGATTGTTTTGACAAATCCGGGACTGTAGGCCCGAACCACGTGCAACGGCGCGTACTCGACGACGGCCGGGGCGGTCGTGGCCCCCAACCAAGGAACGTAGGTCGACGCCAAAAACGAAGCTCCCAGCACGGCCCCTACGGCCGGGACCCGCAGCGCGGAGGGCCTCTCACGAGGATGCTTGCTGAACAGACCGCGGACATAGCGGTATGCGGCGAGGGCGACGACCATTGACAGCGCGGACCCCAAGATCCACGATTCGTCGATAGGCAGGGCCGCACACAGGATAACGATCATGCCGGCGACCACGACGGCCTGCCAGAGCCAGGCAAGCAACCCGTAGCAAGCGAAGACGTTCTGTTCCTGTGGCGTTCGTCCGGGAAATGCCGCCGGTATTCCCCAAAGGTACTTCCGCACCAGCGACTGCCAGTAGTGACGGCCGTTCGCCGCCAGGTTGGGAGTCTCCAATAAGTCCATCAATACGTAGTAGCCGTCGAATCGCATCAACGGATTCGCGTTGAAAACCACGCTATTGATGCCGGCGATCATCACCACGTGGACGCACAAGGTGGCAAGGGGGCCCGGGTTCAACTGCCGCCAAAGCAATGCCGCGACGGCGGCGATCAAAAGTTCGCTGTAAAGGCCCGCGGCAGCCGTGTGGATTTTTTGCCACTTCGAGCCGAATCCCCAGGAAGAGGTCGCATCGACGTACGGGACCGGCGCGCCCCAGAGAATCATGATTCCCGCATCGGACAAGGAACCGCCGTAGATCTTGCAGACGACGGCGTGGCTGCACTCGTGCACGACCTTCAACGCCAGCCAAGTCAGGAACAGCGAAAGCCACTTCCCCGGCCCGATGACTACCGCCAGCGTTCGGACAAACTCTGCGCGGCTCGGCCAGAGAGTGCAGCAGGCAGCGCCGCACAACACGGCCCAGAGGATCCACATCGGTCGAGAGAAGAGCCAGCGTATCCAAGGAAGCAATCGATCAAAGACGCGGTCGGGATTCAGCAGCGGTATGCGTACCGCAAGCAAGTTCCAGCCGCGTTGGCTCTTGGTGCGCCGCTTTGGCGCGGGCGCATCGACCGGGTAAGCAAGTTCGCAGGCCATCAGCCAGCGGACGATGGCCGTCGCGTCCTCCTCGGAAAAAGCATCTTCACCCAACGATGCGGCGCTGCGGCAGATTGCATCGCGGAGCGACGTCGATCCGTCGAGCATTGCAATGAAGGTTCCCTCCGGAACGCCCACGCGAAAGAATCGCGAGTCGACGGGGTCTTCGATCACGTAGCAGGTCCCGCCGCGGTAAGTCTGCAACGATACGACGAGGTCCTTGCGGAGCGCGACATTGATTTGCCCCGAATCCCGAACGCCGCCTCGATGACTGGAATCCATGCTACCACCCCAGCATCGTGAGCAATGTCTTCCACGGCTTATGGAACAGTATCCACGCCATGCAGCGACGCTCGGCGATGATCGTCGCTTTGCCGTTCATTCCCGGGCGGAGAGCGCCGTCGAAACCTCCCAGGGCCACCTCGGCGACAAATACCTCGTCTGCCTCGCGGGTCTCGGCGCGGGGGTAAATCCTGGCGATTTGTCCCTGCCAGCGCTTCGACGGAAACGCATCGAGAGCGATGGCGACGTCCTGGCCGACGGAAACGTGGCCATATTCCTCTTCGGGAACGTCCAGCTCGAAAATCATGTGGTCGAGGAGCGCTACTTCGAACAGGCCTTGGCCGACGGTGACGGGCATTCCTTCGGCACGCTTCAAATCTCCGCTGACGACGACCCCGTGAATAGGGCTCTTGATTTCCAAATGTTCGGCGCGGGTTTGCAGCACGCGCAGTTTCAGATCCAGTCGCTGGCGCTCAAGTTCAGCGCTGCAAGCCGCGCCCATTTCGTGCTTTGCCAGACCGGCGTTGCGTTTGACCGCGGCCCGGTTGCGATCGGCTTCCAAGCCGGCCGAATCCCAGCGGAGTTCGCGCCCGTCCATCCGCGCCAAGGTCTGGCCCTGGTCGACGACGTCTCCGGGCTCGACGAGGCTTTTTTCGAGCGTCCCGTCAAAGGGAGCGGTCACAAACCGGCGGATTTCCGGTTGTATCCGGCACTTGCTCTGGACGTGATAATGGCTTGGGAAGAGCATGCCGCCGAGCGCGGCGCCGATCCCGGCGAGCGCAAGCCTTCGCCGCCATGGGGAGCGCGAGTCGATCGACCGGCGAAGCAGTCGCGTCAGCCAGCCAGGTTCCGCGCGGCGGAGCAGTTTCAAGCAATTGGCAACTCGAAGCTCGCATGCCTCGACGAGTCCACAATACCGCCTATCGACGGCTGATCCGCGCTGGCTGAGGAAAATCCAGGCGCCGATGACGGTTCCGTCGGCGCTGCGCAGCGGCGAACTGAGCAGTTGGGAACCGCCGGCGGCGATCGAAAGCCGTTCATGAGCCAGCATCGGTCCGCCGGCGACCGATGTTTGCTGCGGATAGAGGAAGGCCCGTTTCTGAATTGTGACCTCCGCCAGCGCGGCTTCCAAACGGTGCCCCGCCGCGGTCGTCCGGTCGAAGGCCGCCGATCCCGACCCGACGATCAAGCGGAACGACGTCGATCCGTTGCCGCAGAGTCCGAGTGCCACCTGCTCGCAGCCCGTAAGCTGCTGCAACCCGTTAACCAAAATCGTGCAGCCTTGCTCCAACGAATCGCCGGCCTCGACTTGGGACAGGATCTCGAACACGGCGGCAGTCGCTTGTGCCTCCCATTCGAGGACCGCCGTGCGATCGTCGTTCTCCCGCGCGGCCGCCTGCTCGGGCGCCTGCTCAAGCGGCCCGCAGGCAAAGCTCGGTTCGACAACGAAGATCGAAGGATCGATGGCACTGCTGATCATAGGCATTCAGGGTTTCGCTTCGGCAAGGTTTGGCGCGGCTGGAATCAGCGGGTTCCCTTCCAGGTTACGGGGCGGACGCAAGCGATTCGGAGCCCAGGCTAAGGCTGCATTGCACGCCGCTGGGATATTTTGATCCTGCGTTGTCGAAGGTCACGCGCACGCGAACCGTGCCGCTTTCCGGGTCGGTCACGGGACTGACGGCTTCGATGCTGGCTTTGGCGGGTTTGAGGCCGTCGGCGAACTGAAGTTCGACCGAATCGCCGCGGTGAAGCCTGGCCGCGGCACCTCGCGGGACGGGAAGGACGACCAGCAATCGATCGATCTGCACCAGCGTGAGCAGACTGGTGTCGGATGCCGGAATGAACTCTCCGAGTTGCTTCTGCAAGCGTGTTACCACGCCGTCGATGGGGCTGCGAATCTTGCGCCGCTCGACCTGTACGTCGATTCTGCGGAATTCGCGGGCTTTGGCCAGTTGGTCCTCTTTGGCGGCGAGCAATTCCGCTGCGGCGATGCGAACCTCGGCGTCGGCGCGATCAACCTCTTCTTGATAGGCGTGGCCTTCGGCACGGAGCATGGCGAGATTCTTGAGTCGATTTTGCTTCAATCGCAACGCGGCCTCCGCGCCGCGTAATCGCCCCACGGCGTCCTTGCCGGCTTTGGCGACGTCGCGCAGGGCTTCGAGGAGATCCGAGTCCAGCGTGGCGAGCACCTGTCCCTTGCAGACCACCTCGCCCTCGTGGGCGTCGAGTCTGGTGATTACGCCGGATTCCAGCGCCGCGACATTAATGGTCCGGTACGGCTCGGTGAATCCGTCGACCTGCCGGGCGGACATTGGCGGCGAGGCCAACAGCGGCACAGACGAACAGGCCATGGCCGCGGACGCCAAAACCGCGATACGATGGAGTGCGTTCATAGGCACGGACCTTGGGTCAACATGTATTCGCTTCCGACCGTCGTCTGGCCGCGGGGGCAGCCTTTTCCTCAGCAGTCAGCCGCGCGAAACTGATGTCGGCCGAACGCCCGACCTCGCGGCATGATTTACACCATGGCGCAAGGATCGCGCGGGTATCCGGGCTAGGCAAATATAAGACGCGATGTGTGCTAATTTGCCGGCGGCCGCGAACTCGTTCGGAATGAAGACCGCCGGAGACAGGATTTGCCTGTCGGCAACGGAGTATTCGCTACAATCGGCCGCGGCGCGAGGGAGATCAGGAGGTGGCCGTCCTTTCGCCGGCGCACCGGGCGAGCAACTCCTGCAGCAGGTTGTCGTGGCGCAGCAATTTGCACCGGCTGAGGAACTGGATTCGCTCGACGCGACGCTGCAACCGTCGAACTTCCATCGATAGATCGAGGGAAACTTCTCCGCAGCTGTCGGCGATTCGCTTCAACAGGCCGGCAAGGCTCGGCCCGTATTTCTGCAGCAACGAATCTTCGGCGGAGACGAAAAGCTGGTACGATCCGGGATCGCCCTGGCGGGCTGCCCGACCGAAAAGCTGCCGGTCGACGCGTATCGACTCGTTCGGTTCGGAGGCGATCACGTGCAGACCTCCCAGTTCGGCGACGCCCGGCTGCAGGCGAATGTCGGTGCCGCGGCCCGCCATGTTCGTGGCGATAGTGACTGCGCCGAGCTCGCCGGCGAGTGATATGATTGCCGCTTCGTCCAAATCCTGTTTGCCGTTGAGCAGTCGAAAGGGCGTCCCGTTGGCCAGCAATCCGCGAGCCACGCGTTCGCTGTTCTCGATGGTCCGTGTGCCGATCAGAACGGGTTGCCCCGTGCCATGCAGGCGCTCGATCTCGCGGACGATGGCGGCGTATTTGGCTTCCGCGGTCGCAAAGAGCCGGGTTCGATAGGCATTGCGGCGGCACGGCCGATGCGGCGGCACAACCACAACGCGCAACTTGAAGATTCTCCAGAACTCCCGCACGCTTTCCTGCGCAGTCCCTGTCATGCCGCAAAGGTGGCGATAGAGCGAAAAGTACGCGCTGTTTGGAGATCCGGCCGACGGGACGGTTCTCGGCGCGAACGGCCAGCCCTTCTTTCCCTTCGACCGCCTGATGCAGTCCGTCGCGCCAACGCCGCTCGGGAAAAATACGCCCGGTGTTCTCGTCGACGATCTGTACCTTGCCATTTTGCACGACATAGTCGACATCGCGGCGCATCAAGTGCTCGGCTTTGAGGGCCTGCTCGACATAAAGCGCCCAAGGGCGGCACAGGCCGCTCGGAGGCGCGGGATAGTCGCTGCCGAAGAGCTTCGCCTTGCCCGAATCGGTGAGCAATAGATGTCGCGTCTTCGCATCGATCGAGTAATCGCTGTCGCGACGAAGCTGCATGGCGACTTTGCGGGCAAGTTCGTTTGCGGCGGCTTCGTCGTCGGCATCTGCGGATGCCAGGCTCAACAGCAACGGTGAAACGGATGAATCGATGAGGACGCTGTCGACCTCGTCCACAATTGCGACCGCATGACCGCGCTGAACGGGCTTCGCCTGCTGCTGGGGTTCGCTGCGCAGGGTCATGCGAAACTGGCTGCCCGGCGGCAGTTTCGGCGTACCGAGCAAGGCGGTTTGATCGCGCAGATAATCGAACCCAAATTCCTGGTCGGCGCCGTAAGTGATGTCGGCAGCATAAGCGGCTCGCTTTTCCTCCGGCGGCAGTTCCGAATGCACGAGGCCGACGGAACAACCGAGCAATCGATATACCGGGCCGAGAAGCTCGAAGTCCCGCCGCGCGAGGTAATCGTTCGACGTCGCCACGTGCACTCCCCGGCCCGCGAGTGAATGCACAAACGCGGGCAAGCCGGCGACGAACGTTTTCCCTTCGCCGGTTCGCATTTCGGCGATATTGCGGCCGGCAAGGATCAGACCTGCCAGCAGTTGCACATCGTAAAGCGTGATTCCCAAGGCCCGGCGCACAGCTTCGGCAACCAGGGCGAATCCGGAAACGACAAGCTCTTCCGGCAAGGGTGCCGTGGCGCTCGATGCGGCTTCACGGAGCCGCTGGGCCCTTGCCAGAAGCTCTCCTTCGGAAGCTTGCTGCAAAGGGAACGACTGCTGGCGGACTGTTCGCACGGTCGTCCAATCGCGCGGGCTCGGTCGATAAGCTCGCGGCCAAAGAAATTGCCCGACTTGGTTCCACGGACGGACCGTGGCCGCGATTGGCGTCTCAATCATGAACGCGCTTTCGCCAAATTTGCATGGGACCACTTTCTCGGTGGCTTTTGGGCGGCCACGCTCGCCGCGAATCATTGGGTCGGCGGGAGACGGACGACGGTTTGCTCGCCGGGCGAAGTCGCGCATGCGGGAGTGATTGAAGTTTGGTCTCCCGGCCCAAATCGAGCTGGATTCGGCGCCATTTCGGGCTGCATGCTTCGGCAGGCTGGGCGTGTCTGGGTCTCGTCCCACTGGCGATGGCAGGCGAACAATGTGCCCGTTGCCCGCTCGAGGTTTACCAGGGCCAGGCTATACGAAACTTGCGCTGTCGCGAACTCGTATTCTGTTTCCGCAAGGCGGTCCTGGGCTGCAAGGAGGTCCTCGAGAAGAAGCCCGGCCACTTGCTCCTCGCCTGCCAGCAACTGCCAGCGCTTTTGCAATGCACCGATTACGACGGCAGATGCCGCCATCGCGCGGTACCTGGCCTGGATTTCGCGATAGCTCGTGTCAACCTCGCGAATCGCGACTTCCACATCGTGGACGATCTGGGCCACCGCCTGATCCAATTGGCAACGAAACTGGCACAGCTCCATGCGCCGCCGTTGTTCATGGGCTTTTGCCGCGCGATTTCCAAGCGGCATTTCGAATTCGAGGCCGGCGGCGTAGGAAGGTCCGCCATTGCCGAACTCGTCGCCGTAGGCCCTGGCGATTTGACCGTAGCCTTCCAATCCGCTGACATATGTCGTGACGACGCCGTTGAGCACTGGCAGGAGTTCGTTCGCAGCGACATCGAGGCGCAGGCTCGCCGCGCGGATCTGTTTGAAGGTTTGATCCAAGTCCGGCCGGTGGTGCAGCGCCTTGAGGACGCTCTGGCGAATATCGACGTTGGAGTACTCCCGGCAGGGCGGTTGCAAGGGCACGAGCTCGAACTGCGCCGAGGGTTGCAAGGCGGGGTCGTTGACGAGCAGTTGGATTTTCGCTTCGGCGTTTCGCACGGAGGTGCCGGCGCGGATCAGGTTGGCGCGACGGATCGCCAGGGCGGATTCGGCCTGTACCAGCTGCGTGCGCGAGGCGTCGAGTCGCTGCCGAGCGCGCAGGTCGGAAAGCGTGTTTTCAGCCTCCCGGCAGAGTCGGCGTTTCTGCAAATAGGCCACGCGTTCCAGGTACAAGTCCCAATACGCGCGATGCAATGCGAAGATGTGGTCCTGCAGCGCCCCGGTGAACTCGTCGAGGGCCATGCTGGCATCGATCTCCGCCAGTACCACGACGCTCTCGTTGTAGGGCCGGCCGGCGCCGCGGAGCAGCGGTTGCGTATAGCTCAGCGAGAGCCTGGCGGTCGCCTGAAACGGCGGCGTGAAGTAGGTCGAATTGCTGTTTTCGTATCCGAACCGTTGCGACACTTCAAGCTGTCCACCCCAGAGCGTCTTTTGCCGCACACCGACGTCACTAAACACGTTTTGGTCCAGGTAACGGGTCGGGCCGCCGGTCGTGAGCGTGTTCCCGACCGGGTCGTTGGTGTCGATGAGCTTGCTTTCGGCGAACGCTTGCGGGTCAAAGGTGGCGTCGGCCTCCGCGATGGCGGTCCGCCGGATCTCAGGCGTGCACCTGATGGCCGCGATCTTGGGCGAGTGCTGGATTGCCCCTATGACCAGGTTCTGGATATCGATCGAGATCGGTTGTGTCGCGTCGCGCAGACGGCCGCTCATGTCGCGGACCCACCAGGGCTGGAAGTCGGCGGGAATGAAATCGGGCGCCTTGCCGGCGGCTTGCACCTGTTCAGCTTGGAGACTGGCGACACGTTGTTCGTACGGGAGCAACAAGTTGCCGCGAGAATTCGGCCCGCATTCCTGGGCAAAACAGCGAAGCGCTTTCGTCGGCGAAGTCAAATCACCGCTGCCAACAACCAACAAGACAACGAGCGCTGACAATCGCGGAATACGCGGCTGCAGCCGGCCGATCGTTCGCATAACTCGCCGCCGTCCTTTCGTTGCCGCTGTGATTGTCTCGCAAGAATTGGCAGTCCGACCCCCCTGTCGATATTCTCCTCTTCGGCCGTTGCGATCGGATTCGCTATTTCCGTTTGAACAGGCGGTTCCTTGAATTCAAGCCCTATTGTCGGCATCTTGCAAATATCCGGCCGTTGTCGCGGCAAAGACGGCATAGTCCGAACCGTTCAACACGAATCTTGCCGTCGATCGCTGTCCGGCGAGCCATGCTCGCGGGAATTGACGATTGCAACGACGCTGCCGCTGTCGTCCGCATTTGAGAGCTGCGAAGCGCGTCGAAGAGCCACGCAAGGTAGGCTTGTGTTGACAGTTTGTCTAAGAAGCGACCCAGATGGTGCACGAGATGAATTTCGAGCATGCGTATCGATGCTGGGGTTACCTTGCCGGCGTCTTCGACGCGGCGCGGTTGGCGTGGAACCGTTACTCGCCCAACCGGACGACGGCCGAAGTTCACGCCTATGCCTTGGAAGAGTTCGAAGAACGACTGCTCTACAGTGTCACTCCCCTTTCGGTCGCGACGGGGGCGGTTGCCGTCCACGGCCAGCGGTCCATCTCCCATGAACTTCTTAAGACCTCAATCTCGCCAGGTGCCGACCACTCGATCGGTGCGAATGGCGGCAAGTTAGCCGCCCGCTTTGCCCAATCGGAATCGAGCGGGCCTGAGTGGGCTGCGTCAGCCGCTTCGCCGGTCGTCGGCGCGACATCCAAGCTCCTGGGTCGAGCAAGCGCTGGCAGCGCCTCGGCCCTCAACGTCGTCTTGATCGACGAGAGCTTGCCTGACTGCGGCGCCCTGGCTCAAGCGGTCACGCCGGGCGCGGTCGTTGTCGAGTACAATTCGACGACCAACACGGCAACCCAAGTCCTGGATCGCGTGATTGCGCTCAGCGCCGCGACGCACGAACAGATTGCGTCGCTCACCATTCTCTCCCACGGCGATCCCGGGGAGTTCGAGCTGGGAAACCAGTGGATTTCCACGCAGACGATCGGCGCTCTGCAGTCCGAATGGCAAGCCGTGGGGCAGCACATGCAAGGCGGCGGCAATATATATATCTTCAGTTGCGACACCGGCCAGAGTGCGGCGGGCGGGCAGGCCCTGGTCAATCAAGTCTCGCAGTTAACGGGCGCTCGCGTATTCGCTACCGACAACCTGACCGGAGCGGGCAGCGGCTGGGCGCTGGATGTCGCCTCCGTCGGCGCGGCTCCCCAACTCGCGGCCGGGCTGGATGTGCCCTTAAATGCGGCGATACTCGCGGGATACCGGTACGACCTTAACGCCCCAGTCGTTACGCTCAATGCCACGACGGCCGACTACACGGCCAACGGCGCGCCCGTGGTCCTTGCGCCCAAGCTCTCGATCAGCGGCGGCGCTGCCACTGACGCCTCCGCCACCGTGTCCATTGCCGGCAATTACACCGCCGGCCAGGATCGTCTGGCGTTCACCAGCGCCTACGGCATTACCGGCAGCTTTAATGCAACCACCGGCGTATTGACGCTAACCGGCAGTGCCAGCACCGCCGACTGGAAGTCGGTGCTCCAATCCGTGACCTACGTCGACTCCAGCGGCACTCCGAACACGGCAACTCGTACGATCTCTTTCCAGCTCACCGATGCGAATGGCGCCGTCAGCGCGGCGCCAACGATGGCGGTCGCCGTGGCGCAAGCCCCGGTCGTCGGCGCGGTGTCGTCCACCGTCGTCACCGGCGTGCCGTGCGTAGTGAACCCACTGGCTGCCGACAGCGATCCACAGAGCCTGCCCTTGTCGATCAGCGGCATTATCGACACTGCCAACGGCGACACGCTGCGCGCCTTTAGCGGTTCCGGAAGCTCGGTCACCCTTTCTTCCGGCACGGTCGTCACGCTCCGCTCCGACGGGCGATTGAACGTCACCGGCAGCGGCAATGGCACCGAGTCTTTCCAGTGCGTCGTCTCCAACGGCATCGCCGCGGCCGATCAGACCGTCAACCTCACCAAGGCTTCCGATCAGGCGACCGCCCAATCGATCGGTTTCGTCACCACCTGGAATACGACCAATCCCGGCAGCAGCGCCAGCAACCAGTTGGCGCTTTCGGTGGCGGGCACCACGAACAATTACACCGTATTCTGGGGCGACGGCAGCAGCACCGCCAACGTTACGGGCAACACCAGCCACAGCTATGCCACCGGCGGCACGTACAAGGTGACGATCGTAGGCAGTTTCGCCGGCTTCGACTTCAATAACGGCGGCGACCGGCAAAAGCTGCTCACCGTCCAGCAATGGGGCGACGTCGCCTTCAGCAGTATGACCGACGCCTTCTACGGTTGCAGCAACCTGACAATCACGGCCACCGATTCACCCGACCTGACCGACGTCGCGAGCCTGCAGGGCGCGTTCGAATCGTGCACCAGCCTGACTGGCGGACTTTCCAATTGGAACACGGCGACGATAACGAACCTGACTTCCACGTTCAATGGCGACACGCAGTTCAACGGCAACATCTCCTCCTGGAACACGTCCAAAGTGACGACCATGACCGCGATGTTCGAGAACGACACCGCGTTCAACCAGAACCTCGGCACGTGGAGCACGTCCAGCGTCACCAACATGGCGGACATGTTCTATGCGACGTCGTTCAACAGCAACATCGCCTCCTGGAACACGTCCAAGGTGACGACCATGAGCGCGATGTTCCAGAACGACACCGCGTTCAACCAGAACCTCGGCGCGTGGAGCACGTCGAGCGTCACCAACATGGCGGACATGTTCTGTGGCGCGGCGTCGTTCAACAGCAACATCTCCTCCTGGAACACGTCCAAAGTGACGACCATGAGCGCGATGTTCCAGAACGACACCGCGTTCAACCAGAACATCGGCACGTGGAGCACGTCCAGCGTCACGAGCATGGCGAACATGTTCTACGGAGCGGCGTCGTTCAACGGCAATATCTCCTCGTGGAACACTTCCGACGTGACGAGCATGAGCGCGATGTTCTACAACGATAGCGCGTTCAACCAGAGCATCGGCGGGTGGAATACGTCCGGCGTGACGAATATGAGTTCGATGTTCGAGAACGACACCGCCTTCAACCAGAATATCGGCACGTGGAACACGTCCAACGTGACGTCCATGGCGAGCATGTTCTATGGAGCGGCGTCGTTCAACGGCAATATCTCGGCCTGGAACACGTCGAGCGTGGCGAGCATGAGCACGATGTTCTACAAAGATACCGCGTTCAACCAGAACATCGGCGGATGGAATACGTCCGCCGTGACCACGCTGGCAGACATGTTCTACGGGGCGACGTCATTCAACGGCAACATCTCGGCCTGGACCACGTCCAACGTGACGACCATGAGCGCGATGTTCTACAACGATAGCGCATTCAACCAGAACATCGGCGGATGGAACACGTCCAAGGTGACGAATATGAGCTCGATGTTCCAGAACGACACCGCCTTTAACCAGAACATCGGCAGTTGGAACGTCGCTGCGGCGACAACCATGTCGTCCATGCTGAACGGTTCTGGCATGAACGTTGCGAACTACGACGCGGCGCTTGCCGGCTGGGCAGCCGAGACCGTCCAGTCCGGAGTTAGCTTGGGCGCCAGTGGCCTGCACTACGGATCCGCCGCCGCCAGCGCCAGGAGCACTCTAGCCGGCGTCGACAACTGGAAGATTACCGGCGACTCCTTGGCGGCAACGACGGTTGCCACCCCGGCGGCTGCTTCGCCGTCCGTCGTAACCGGGATGACCACGTCGCTCTCCGTATTAGGGGCGAACCCTCAGGGTGAATCCGCGCTCACTTATACCTGGTCGGTCGCGAGCGGGCCGACGGGCGCCAGCCCCACATTCAGTGTTAATGGCAGCAACGCGGCCAAGAACACTACTGTCGCCTTCAATGAGGCGGGCTCGTACACCTTCACGGTCAGCATCAAAGACGGGCAAGGCGACACCGCCACCTCGACCGTCAACGTGACCGTGAGGCAGACGCTGACTTCAATTACCGTCGGCCCGGGCAGCGCGCTGGGCTCGGCGGCCACGCAGCAGTTCACGGCCACGGCATACGATCAATTCGGCAACACGATGCAGACGCAGCCGGCGTTCACTTGGTCGAACACGGGGGCGGGCTCGATCAACAGTTCAACCGGGCTGTACACGGCCTCCTACACTTCAGGCACAGCCACGGTCACGGCCACGAGTGGGAGCGCCAGCGGCTCCGCCGTAGTGACAGTGACCGACGCTACCCCCACGGTGGCCACCGCGGCCAAGGCCGGATCATCCACTGTGACGGGCACCAGCACCAGCCTTTCCGTGCTGGGCGCGGACAGCGACGGCGGCGGCGAGAGCAACCTGACCTACACCTGGACCGAAACCGGCGGTCCCAGCGGTGCTACCTTCGCGGCCAACGGCAGCAACGCCGCCAAGAACACCAGCGTCACTTTCACGCAGGCGGGCAACTATACCTTCCTGGCCACGATCACCGACAAGGGCGGTCTGTCCACGACCTCTACGGTCAACGTCACCGTCAGCCAGACGCTGACTTCAATTACCGTCGGCCCGGGCGGCAGCGCGCTGGGCTCGGCGGCCGCGCAGCAGTTCACGGCTGCGGCATACGATCAATTCGGCAACACGATGCAGACGCAGCCGGCGTTCACTTGGTCGAACACGGGGGCGGGCTCGATCAACAGTTCAACCGGGCTGTACACGGCCTCCTACACTTCAGGCACGGCCACGGTCACGGCCACGAGTGGGAGCGCCAGCGGCTCCGCCGTGGTGACAGTGACCGACGCCGCCCCCACGGTGGCCACGGCGGCCGCCGCCGGGTCCTCGACGGTCACAGGCA
This sequence comes from uncultured Planctomycetia bacterium, assembly GCA_963709175.1. Lineage (GTDB taxonomy): Bacteria > Planctomycetota > Planctomycetia > Pirellulales > Thermoguttaceae > JANXQG01. Next base: position 189,498 of record CAVPVK010000010.1, on the reverse strand, counting down.
CCAGCACCAGCCTCTCCGTGCTTGGGCGCGGACAGCGACGGCGGCGGCGAGAGCAACCTGACCTACACCTGGAGCCAGACCGGCGGCCCCAGCGGCGCGACCTTTACGGCCAACGGCACCAATGCCGCCAAGAATACCACCGTCACTTTCACACAGGCGGGCGACTATACCTTCCTGGCCACGATCACCGACAAGGGCGGTCTGTCCACGACCTCTACGGTCAACGTCACCGTCAGCCAGACGCTGACTTCAATTACCGTCGGCCCGGGCAGCAGCGCGCTCGGCTCGGCGGCCGCGCAGCAGTTCACGGCTACGGCATACGATCAATTCGGCAACACGATGCAGACGCAGCCGGCGTTCACCTGGTCGAACACGGGCGCGGGCTCGATCAACGCCACGACGGGATTGTACACCGCTTCCTACGCCTCGGGCAGCGGCACAGTCACGGCCGCCAGCGGCAGCATCAGCGGCTCCGCCGTGGTGACAGTGACCGACGCTGCCCCCACGGTGGCCACGGCGGCCGCCGCCGGGTCCTCGACGGTCACAGGCACCAGCACCAGCCTCTCCGTGCCTGGGCGCCGACAGCGACGGCGGCGGCGAAAGCAACCTGACCTACACATGGAGCGAAACCGGCGGCCCCAGCGGCGCGACCTTTGCGGCCAACGGCAGCAACGCCGCCAAGAATACCACCGTCACTTTCACACAGGCAGGCGACTATACCTTCCTGGCCACGATCACCGACAAGGGCGGACTATCCACGACCTCTACGGTCAACGTCACCGTCAGCCAGACGCTGACTTCAATTACCGTTGGCCCCAGCAGCAGGCGCTCGGCTCGGCGGCCTCGCCAGCAGTTCACGGCTGCGGCATTCGATCAATTCGGCAACACGATGCAGACGCAGCCGGCGTTCACCTGGTCGAACACGGGGGCGGGCTCGATCAACAGTCCACACGGGCTTGTACACGGCCTCCTACGCCTCGGGCACGGCCACGGTCACGGCCACGAGCGGCAGCGTCAGCGGCTCCGCCGTAGTGACAGTGACCGACGCTACCCCCACGGTGGCCACCGCGGCCAAGGCCGGGTCCTCCACGGTCACGGGCACCAGCACCAGCCTCTCCGTGCTGGGCGCCGACAGCGACGGCGGCGGCGAGAGCAACCTGACCTACACCTGGAGCCAGACCGGCGGCCCCAGCGGCGCGACCTTCGCGGCCAACGGCAGCAACGCCGCCAAGAACACCAGCGTCACTTTCACGCAGGCGGGCAACTATACCTTCCTGGCCACAATCACCGACAAGGGCGGTCTGTCCACGACATCTACGGTCAACGTCACCGTCAGCCAGACGGCGACTTCAATTACCGTCGGCCCGGGCAGCAGCGCGCTCGGCTCGGCGGTCGCCCAGCAGTTCACGGCTGCGGCATTCGATCAATTCGGCAACACGATGCAGATGCAGCCGGCGTTCACCTGGTCGAATACGGGGGCGGGCTCGATCAACGCCACGACGGGATTGTACACCGCTTCCTACGCCTCGGGCAGCGGCACGGTCACGGCCACGAGCGGCAGCGTCAGCGGCTCCACTGTAGTGACAGTAACCGACGCCGCCCCCACGGTCGCCACGGCGGCCGCCGCCGGGTCCTCGACGGTCACCGGCACCAGCACCAGCCTCTCCGTGCTTGGGGCCGACAGCGACGGCGGCGGCGAAAACAACCTGACCTACACCTGGAGCGAGACCGGCGGCCCCAGCGGCGCGACCTTTGCGGCCAACGGCACCAACGCCGCCAAGAACACCATCGTCACTTTCACGCAGGCGGGCAACTATACCTTCCTGGCCACGATCACCGACAAGGGCGGTCTGTCCACGACCTCTACGGTCAACGTCACCGTCAGCCAGACGCTGACTTCAATTACCGTCGGCCCGGCGGCAGCGCGCTGGGCTCGGCGGCCGACGCAGCAGTTCACGGCTGCGGCATTCGATCAATTCGGCAACACGATGCAGACGCAGCCGGCGTTCACCTGGTCGAACACGGGGGCGGGCTCGATCAACGTCACGACGGGATTGTACACCGCTTCCTACGCCTCGGGCAGCGGCACAGTCACGGCCGCCAGCGGCAGCGTCAGCGGCTCCACCGTAGTGACAGTAACCGACGCCGCCCCCACGGTGGCCACGGCGGCCGCGGCCGGGTCCTCGACGGTCACAGGCACCAGCACCAGCCTCTCCGTCCTGGGCGCCGACAGCGACGGCGGCGGCGAAAGCAACCTGACCTACACCTGGAGCCAGACCGGCGGCCCCAGCGGCGCGACCTTTGCGGCCAATGGCACCAACGCCGCCAAGAACACCATCGTCACTTTCACGCAGGCGGGCGACTATACCTTCCTGGCCACGATCACCGACAAGGGCGGTCTGTCCACGACCTCTACGGTCAACGTCACCGTCAGCCAGACGCTGACTTCAATTACCGTCGGCCCGAGCAGCAGCGCGCTCGGCTCGGCGGCCTCGCAGCAGTTCGCGGCTGCGGCATACGATCAATTCGGCAACACGATGCAGACGCAGCCGGCGTTCACCTGGTCGAACACGGGGGCGGGCTCGATCAACGCCACGACGGGATTGTACACCGCTTCCTACGCCTCGGGCAGCGGCACGGTCACGGCCGCCAGCGGCAGCATCAGCGGCTCCGCCGTAGTGACAGTAACCGACGCCGCCCCTACGGTAGCCACCGCGGCCGCCGCCGAGTCATCGACCGTGACCGGCCAGCACCAGCCTCTCCGTGCTTGGGGCTGACAGCGACGGCGGCGGCGAAAGCAACCTGACCTACACCTGGAGCGAGACCGGCGGCCCCAGCGGCGCTACCTTCGCGGCCAACGGCAGCAACGCCGCCAAGAACACCACTGTCACTGTCACACAGGCGGGCGACTATACCTTCCTGGCGACGATCACCGACAAGGGCGGTCTGTCCACAACTTCTACGGTCAACGTCACCGTCAGCCAGACGCCGACCTGCATCACCGTGAATCCCACGGCCACGCTCGGCTCGGCCGCCACGATGTTGGCCTCGACCGGATCCACGCCGTCCGTACCAATTGACGTTCAATCGGTCCAGATGCCACAACCAGTTTCACGCGCGTTGGCACATCAAGCGTGGCAGACGGCAAACTCGCGTGGTTCGATTCAGTATACTAGTTACCAGACCGTAGTCTCTGGACGACCGGCGGTGTTGATTACGACGGGCGATGCCACACGAACACTGTCGATTTCGAAAGTGGCAATGGCCGATGTGCTTGCAGGAAAACAAGTCGACCATGCTGATGTGGTTCCTCTGCGTCATGCCGGGTATGGAACTCCCTTAACTCACGGCAGGTCGAGCGCCGATTCGAGCCCATCGCTGCCGGATGCCGAGAGCCAGTCCGTCCTTCCAGAGAAAACGCCGCTAATTCTCGGCGGCAGCCATCTCGGGAATGGGCCAATGGAAACTGTGGATTTCCGCCCGATTGTTCAGCACGAGGCGTCCGCGACCGTCGTAGTGGTTGCTTTAGGAGTCGCAGCGGGCTACTCCGTCACGAGCATCGTAATGCGTATTGGTGACGCGAGCTATTCGGCGAGCACTCTCGTAGTGCGGCCCTTGTGGCAATCAATGGATCCGTCTGCGCTTGGCAATATTGGATAAGAATTGGCAGTCTGCCTGGGAGCATTCAGGGCTTGCCGATCGCGGGATGAACGCTGTCTACGCGCGAGGCGAGGTCTTTACGCTGCCAGGCGCGGACGTAATCGACCACGTAATCCGCCGGCAATTGCTTGTCGTCGATGGGGTTGTTGTCCCAGCCGCCCGTGGTTACTTCGAAGATGAAGTAGGACTGCACATGGGAGACGCGCGGCCCCTCCCACCGCCATAGCTCCTTTCCATTACAGAAGAAGACCATCGAGCCAGGCGTCCAGAGAAGTCCGGGGACAATAAAGCCGTCTTTGTCGGCCTGCACGTAATTGCACTCGGAACCAACCGACTTGTGGTCATTGCCGTAGTTGTCCCAGTGCAAGGCAACGTTGTAGCGGTAGGGTCCCCAGCGGGTGAGATGTTCCATGATGTCCATTTCCATTCCGCCGTTGCCGGTATCTGACCCACCTTGCTTCTCACCACGGCCGGGCATCATCCAGAACGTCGGCCACAGGCCAGGCACTCGCGGCAGCTTCACCCGCGCTTCAAAGTAGCCGTAGCGCTGCACCCACTTGCCATCGGAATCTAGATATCCGCAGGCGTAGGCGGATTGCTTTTGCCCGGTAAGGTTGTGCGGATCGACCTTCAAGTCCGAATTATCATTGTGGAAGCCGCGTTTCTTCTCGAAGCGGAATTTCGCCATTCCGTCTTCAAGGATCAAGTTGTCTTTACTCCAGTGGCTGGCTCTGTCCCAGTAATTAGGCCCGTAAATGTTCCACACCTTCGTGTCGATGGTCGGCTTGTTAAAATCCTCGTCGAGCGTCTTGAACCAATCGCCCTTCACGGGCGGCCTCTTTCCGAGCCAGTCGGGGAGCACGGCCGGCGGCGCAGCGGCGGTGATCGAGTTGACTCGCAGTATCGCCTCGCCGTCGTGCCTGGCCGTGATCTTGACGGCCGAAACCGCATCGCTGCCAAAGCTGGTCCCCGTGCCGGGCCGGTTTCCATAGTAGCCTGGCTTCGGAACCGCAGCGCCTATACCGGCCATGGTCGGAATAAAGGACACGATCACTTCCTTCGCTTCCCCCGCGGCCAATGGGGCAGAATTAGCCACGGCAGTCGGGCCCTTGTTGCTGGTTACCTCGACGCCGGGCGCGACCGGCGTCGCGCCAGCATTCGTTATTTTAACATGAACTTCGGTTGCAAGGGTCAGATCCCAGCGGCCCAGTGGGGGCTTGATTGTCAGCGACTGCTCGCCCTTGTATGGCGGAAACACGGCTAAGACCGACTGCCCGTCGCGTTCCACGACTACCTTCACACCGCTGCCTGCGACCTGGGTGTCCATGGGGATTTTCACGCCGGCGCCGAGAATTACGCCGTCCTTGGGCTTTTTACGAACTGAAGCGGGATCTACCGGCGGCTTCTCGCCGGCCTGTCCGCCGGCCAGCAACGATTCCACGCGAAACGATGTCGCCGCAGCGACTTTGTCGGTCATCATGAGGATGTTCACAACTTTCTTCGGATCGAGTGCAAAGCCCGGCTGGTGGTTGTACTGATACCCGAAGATCACGGTGACCGCGCGGCGCTCGCCCGGCTTAAGTTCGATTTGCTCGGTATTCCAGGGCGCGTCGTGCCAGTCGCCTTCGTTATCCACGCGGAGGGCGAACCTGGCCACCGCGGAGCCCGTATTGACAACGCAGGCCTCGACGTGGCCAAAGGCGGAGAGATTCCATGCCTTGGCCCCGGGCGGCTTGAGCGACACCCCAGGGTAATCGGCTTTGCCGGGCCGGACAGTGATCAACAGGCCCGGTGCGGCCGGGTCCTGGGACGGAGCCGAAATCACCTCTGCGTCCGACCCTGAATTTGGCGTCAGCCGCTGCTGGATGTCGTTCTTGAGGCCCAAGAGGTCTTTGGTTTGGCCTTCCGACTGAGCGGCCGAAACAAGCGGACTTGCCATCACGAGCAAGAGAGCGTGCAATGCATATCGGGATACATTCATCAGGGGGCCTTTCTAGCCGAAAATGACAGGTGACATCAGCTCAATCATGAAACCACGAGCTCTTGGGAATGGTTTCGCCTACCGAGTTTGCACTACGGCCGCGCGGATTTCAAGCTACGCCGCGTATAATTCCACGTGGGGCCGGGAGCAGAGGCAAAAGGGTCGGGAGAAGAAGCAAAATCCATGGGCGACGGTCAATTCAAGCTGTTTTACGACGGGGCATGCCCGATTTGCCGCCGCGAAGTGCGGTGGTTGAAGCAACGTGACTGCCGCGGACGGCTCCTGACCGAAGACATCTCCGCTCCCTCTTTTCGGGCAGAGGACTACGGGCTGAACCGGGACGAGGTAATGGCCGTCATCCATGGAGTGACCAGCGACGGCCGCATTCTCAAGCGCATCGATGCCTTGCGCGAAGCCTATCGGGTTGTTGGACTGGGCTGGCTTACGGTGCCGCTTGGCTGGCCGTTACTCCATGGGATTGCCGACTGGCTCTATGGCATATTTGCAAGAAACCGCTTGAAGGCGGGCCGACTGTTGGGGCGTCGCTGCAAGCCCGGAAACTGCCGGCCGCGATGACACTGGTCTCCGGTGCGGGCGTCTCAGATTTCAGAGCTCAAATTCCGAGTCTCAAATCTCAGCTCGGCGTCACACGAAATCCGCGTCCGCACTCCCGTTGAGGAAATCGATCAACTGCCGCAACCGCCCCTGGTTGTAGCGATTGTATTGGAAGACCAACCGCGGCAGCGAAGCCAAGGCGGTCTCCTCTTTCTCTTCCGGCAACTGCCCGCAGATCTCGAATCGCCCCTCGGCAAGGATATCAGCGAACTGGGCCTGGATGGCCTCCAATGCGGCGGGGCCGGGCCGCCGGTTGAGCCGCAGTACGAGCTTGCCGTGCACGTAGCGCATGCTGTGATAGATGCGGAAGAAGCCCAACACCTCGGCTACCGCCTCCTCGACGCGATCGGTCCGCTTGAAGAGTTGCAGATCCCCCGGGCTGATCATGCCCTTGTCCAGTAGCTGCCGATGGATAAAGGCTTCCAGCGTGGCCCAGTAGTCGCCGCCCGGTTCGTCGAGCATTACCACCGGCACCAGGTCGCGCTTGCCGGTTTGCAGAAGCGTGAGCACCTCCATGCCTTCGTCCAGCGTACCGAAGCCGCCGGGCAACAAGCAGATTGCATCGCTCTCCTTGACAAACATGAGCTTGCGCGTGAAGAAGTACTTCATGTGCACCAGCTTGGGATCGCCCGCGATCACGGGGTTCGACGATTGCTCGAACGGCAGGAGGATGTTCAACCCCATGGAATGCTCGCGTCCGGCTCCCACGTGGCCGGCCTCCATGATGCCTGCCGCTGCGCCTGTGACAACCATCCACTGATGCTCGGCCATGCGGCGGCCGAAGTCGACGGCCTGTCGGTAGGTTGGATGCTGTGGCGGCGTCCTTGCCGAGCCGAAAATCGACACCTTGCGGCAGGTGCGGTAGGGCGCGAACACCTTGAAGGCATAGCGAAGTTCTCGGAGCGTTCTGCTCAGGAGCTTGACGTCGCCCCGGCTAGTTCGGTCCTTGGCCAGCTTGTCGGCTGAAAGCTTGATCTCGTCGATTAGCTCCGCAATCCGCTCGGCTGTTACTTCAGAGACGGCCGGATCGAGACGCGGAAGATCAGTTCCGTCATGCTCACCATTGCCCGGCACGGCGGACAAAGTATCGAGAGGAAGTAGGGGATCCACGAAAACACGGCTCCAGGTATAAAACTGCTGCGGTCAGCAATTATACGCTCTGGTATCCCCGGGGACTTGCCCTCCTGAACGGATTCCGATAGACTCATAGGAGAATTGCCCCGCAAGAGCCATCAGCCCGATGCCTAAAACGAACTGGTGCGCCGTTTGCGGCAAGATGACGCTCGAACCGCGGACTGTAGGAGGGAATCCCCTCCGTCGCTGGGCGCTTTTTCCGGAAACGGAATGAATTCCGTTCTGTGGAGTTGCGGATCAGCCGGATCAAGCCGAGGGACGGCGATAGTGTTGGTAGGCCAGAAGGACTTCGTAAAGGTCCATGGAGATGCTGATTTCGTCGTCGGCGAAATCATTGAGCCAGGTCCGATCGGAGCGGACGGCATCGGCCAAGAGGGGAAGAACTTCCGTCAGGGGAACACTGATCCTATCGTGAGCTTTGTCGGCGGCAACCGCTACGGTGGCGGATTCTTCCTGAGGACCGTAATATACGCGAAGATGACTGGAACGCATGGTACAGATTCCTTTCTGCGCGGGGACTTCCTTGTCTGCCGCCGGCTCTGCCAGGCCCCTCCGGTGAGGTAGCTTATGTGACTTGGCCTCGACGAAGCCGGGGTGTGGTTTTTTGGGACCACACTCTGTTGCCCCTTGTATCGGCAAGTGGTCCCTTGCGGGTTTGCTCTATTTGAAGGAAAATATCGTTTTTGCTCAGTGTCTCCCTTGAGACACTGGTAATTGATAGGCCGAGGTTCTGGGAAACGCGGGTTTTCCTGTTAATTTGGAATGTTTGGTAAGACAGGATAACGGCATGCGCCAATTTGACTCGTTCCCCCTGTGCTCGGGCGTTTTCTGGTAATTTAACCTTTGCGCAATCGACTGCCTCGACGAGGCGGTCCTATTTACTATCGCGGGTCTCTATGGCCAGTACGGTAACAATCGACTTGCGGCACGTGGCACGCGGCCTCGACTTCCCGCTTCGGCAGGTCCAAGCGGTTGTGGAATTGCTCGATGATGGGAATACGGTTCCTTTCATCACGCGCTACCGCAAGGATCAGACGGGCGGGCTCGACGAAGAGCAGATCCGCGAAATCCAGGACCGGCTCACCAAAATGCGGCTCTTGGCTGACCGCAAGCAGACCATTCTGCGTTCGATCGAATCCCAGGGCAAGCTTACCGAAAAGCTGGAGAAGCAGATCCTCTCCGCAGCGACGACGAAGCGGTTGGAAGACCTGTATCTGCCCTATAAGCCCAAGAAGCAAACGTTGGCCACGCTGGCCCGTTCCCGTGGGCTGGAAGAACTAGCCAACGAAATCCTTGAGGCCGCTCCGACCGCCATCGATCTTGACGCCCGTGCCCGCGACTTCGCCAATCCGGACCGCCAGGTGCCGTCCGGGGCCGACGCATTGCTCGGGGCTGGGCATATCCTGGCGGAACAGCTTAGCGAGCGGGCCGATTTGCGGCAACGTCTGCGAGAGATCCTGCAAAAAAGCGGGAAACTGGTCACGACGCAGGTAGCGCCGGACCCCGTGTCCATGCCGCTCGAGGCACCGGCTGGTCCCACAGTTTCCACTCCCCCCGCGGCATCCGAACCTCCGGCAGCACCTGCCGATAATCTCGCGGCGGCAGAAACACCGCCCGCGACGGAGAGTCTCGATGCCCCGGCGACTGCCAGCGCTTTCTCCTCTCCGGTCGAGCCAGTTGCTTCGGCCCCTGTTGAGGCAGCGCCAGCGCAAGCGGTCGAAGAGCCAAAGTCCGAGTCTGCGGAACAAGTGTCCAATTCCGCGGAAGTGCCGCCTGTCGTCGCTTCGGCTTCCTCAGAGCCGCCCGAGATCGCCCCGCTTGCAGCGGCCGTACCGCCGGCCACGGTCACCGTCGCTGCGGTGGCCGATGAGGCCATTGCTGCGCCGGTCGAGAATCCCGCCGAAGTGCCGGATGGCGGCGAGACGCCATTAGTTGACGCGGCTGAGGTGGTCCCAGCGCCAGCCGAGACGCCTGCCCCCGCAGAAGCCCCGGCGCCTGCCCTGGAAGCGAAGCCGGCAGTGGCTCCAGCCGCCGCGCGGCGGGCCCGCGATCGAGAGAAAGCCAAGGCCGAGAAACAGCAGAAGAAAGATGCCAAGCGCAAGAAGATCGAGCAGCGCCGCATCAAGGCCTTCCGCGACTACTTCAACTACACGGAAGACATCAAGAAAATCCCGCCGCATCGCGTGCTGGCCATCAACCGGGCCGAGCGGGCCAAGGTCCTCCGCGTCCGCATCGATTGCGACCTGAATGCCATGGATGCCGCCCTCACAGAAATCCTGGTGCCGCCCGGCCATCCGCATGCCGACTACCTCCGCGGCTGCGCCCGCGATGCCCTCAATCGCCTGATCCTCCCCGCACTGGAACGTGAGGCCCGCCGCGAGCTGACCGATCGAGCCGAATCGCATGCCGTCGGCGTATTCGCCCGCAATCTTCGCAATCTTCTCCTCCAACCGCCGGTTCACAACCGCCGCGTGTTGGCCGTTGATCCGGGCTTCAAGAGTGGCTGCAAATTGGCCGCCCTGGACCAGTTTGGCAACGTGCTGGGCCACGACGTCATCTACCTCGTGGGTAGCAAGCCTGGCCGCAAGGAAGAGGCCCAGCAAAAGGCCCTCCATCTGATCCGCAGCCACGAACTGTCCGTCGTAGCCGTCGGCAATGGCACGGCCTGTCGCGAGACCGAGGACTTTTTCGCCGAGTTGCTAGGCACGGAGCTCAAGGACCAGGGCGTGGCGTATGTAATTGTCAACGAGGCTGGGGCCAGCGTCTACTCCACGAGCCAACTGGGCCGTGAGGAGTTCCCTGAATACGACGCCACCCTCCGTGGCGCGGTTTCCATCGGCCGGCGGCTCCTCGATCCGCTCAGCGAGTTGGTCAAGATCGATCCCGCTAACATCGGCGTCGGGTTGTACCAGCACGATGTAAAGGCCAAGCACTTGGAGGTCTCGCTGGATGAAGTCGTCGAGTCTTGTGTGAACTACGTGGGCGTCGACGTCAACACAGCCAGCCCGGCGCTGTTGCGCTATGTTTCCGGCCTGAATCAGCTCACGGCCAGGCGGGTCTACGAGTACCGCCGCGAGCACGGTCCCTTCCGCAGCCGCGAGCAGCTTCGCGAGGTGCCCGGCTTTGGCGAAGCCACTTTCGTGCAGGCCGCCGGATTCCTTAAGATCGCCGGCGGCGAGAATCCTTTGGACGCCACCTGGATCCATCCCGAAAGTTACACGGTTGCCACGCAGGTGCTGGAGAAATTCAACGGCAAGCCGTCCGACCTGGCCGACAAGGAAACGGCTGCGGCCTTGGCCGTTCGTATGGCAGCCGCCGACCTGGATGGATTGGCGAAAGATCTGGCGGATTCGCTCAAGCCGGAAGTTGCGCCTGCGGAGCAGGTCGCTGCGACGGCAAGCCCGATCAGTGCGGAGCCAACGGCGACGACGGTGACTGTCGCGGCGGCCGAAAAACCAGGGCGCGCCCTGCCTGCCGCTCCCGCCAGTTCAAGTGAAACGGCGGGCGAAACAGGGGTCGAAGCCGCCAGCGCGTCCGACAAATCGGCGATTGCTGCTAGCGGCGAAATGCAGTCTGTTGCGCCGGTTGCCGAGGTTGCGCCGGTGGTGTTGGACGAGCCGACAGCCGCAGTTGAGCCGGCCCCACCGAGCCGCTTTCGAGACACTACGATCGGCGCCTTGACGCTCCGCGACATCCTTGCCCAGTTGGCGCGTCCGGGCCGCGATCCCCGCGAAGATTTGCCGCCCCCCGTTTTCAAGCAGGGCGTGCTGAAGTTGGAAGACCTGGTCCCCGGCTTGGAGTTGACGGGCACGGTGCTCAACGTCGTCGATTTCGGTTGCTTTGTCGATATCGGCATGCACGACAGCGGCCTGGTGCACGTCAGTCGCCTGGCCGATCGCTTCATCCGCGATCCGCATGAAGTCGTGGCCGTCGGCGATATCGTCAAGGTCTGGGTGATGGAAGTCGACAAGGAGCGGCGGCGCGTATCGTTGACGATGGTGCGTCCCGGTTCCGAGCGGCAGCGACGCCCGTCGCGGGGCGAAGGGGGGCAGCGAAGCGGTCAGGAACATGAGCAAGGCCAGGCGGAGGGACAACAAGGCGATCGCCCGCCGCGCGGCGGTCAGGGGCGTCCGGGCGGACGGCGTGACGGACGGCAGGGAAATCAGCACGGACAAGAACCGGGCCAACAGTCGGGTCAGTCACAGGCGCAGGAGGGCCGCCCGCAGGGGCAGGCAGGCGGCCGGCAAGGCCAGCGCGGAGGCCGTCCGCAAGGTGGTCGTCCGCAAGGGAATCGGCCCGATCAAGGCCGCCGTCCGCCGCGGGCCGGTAGCCCGCAACCAGGCGGCCCGCAGGGCGATGCCGGTCCCGGTGGCAAGCCCCGCGAGGATCGTCGCGGTGGTTATGCCGGCCCGCCGCGAAAACCGCGGTACCAGGGCGCTGGTCCGGCCAGGGGGCACGAATTCAAGGCCCCACCCAAACCGCTGATCCCTATTACGGACGCCATGAAGAAGGGCAAGGAGCCTATGCGGACTTTCGGCGACCTGATGCAGTTCTTCGGTGGCACTGGCGAGCAAAAGCCGCCGGTCCGGCCGCCCAGCGAGCAAGGCAAGAAGCATCGCGACGAGAATGCTCTCGGTGAAGGCCAGCCGGCGAATCTGCCGACGGCAACCGATGGCCTGGCGGTGGAGCAGGCCCCGCCGTCCTCCGAGTCGGCGCCGGCGACGTCTGACTCGGCCCGCCAGCCGCCTAGTGAAGCGGCGGCAACCGGCGCGCCGCTTTCGCCCGAGCCTGCCCCACCGGCGCCCGCCGTACACGAGCCATCGCCTGAGCCGGCGTCTCCGCCGCCTGAAGGCCAGGCTTAGCCCCCTTGCCGCTAGCACCGTTCACATCCTGCCTGAAGCCATGGACTTTCAAGAACGACTGGAACGCGCGATCGAACGGGGCCGCCGGCAGGGCGATGCCCGGGCCGAGGAGGAGGCCCAGCGGGCCTTGAGCGAGAAAGAGCTGCAACGATTGCACTCGCAGGCCCGTTTGCAGCTTTCCGAACACATCGAGCGGTGCCTGCACCAGTTGGCCGATCGCTTTCCCGGGTTTCGCTTCGAGACGATCGTCGATCAGCGGGGTTGGGGGGCGGCAATCAGCCGCGAGGACCTGCGTCTGCGGCGTTATCAGCCGCGGCAGAACTGCTTCAGCCGTTTGGAAATGCTCATCTCGCCGCTGAGCCCGTCAATGATTCTCGACCTGACGGCCAAGGCGACGGTCTGCAACCGGGAGATCTTCAGCCGCACCCATTATCAGCGTCTGGCCGAGTTGGATCCTGCCGGCCTTCACCGACACGATCGATCTCTGGGTGCTGGAGTTCGCCGAGCGCTACGCGGCGGAGTGAGGCCATTTGGAGTGCGGGGATAGATCCCGCAATCCAAATGGACGGTTGTGTTCCGCGCCCGTTGGAGCTATCCTAAACGTTCCCTGACCGTTGAGAGGAAGCAACCAATGAACGTCACAATCCCCGCCAAATCAAAGATACTTTTCTGCTGCCTCCTGCCGGCAGCCGCAATTCTCAGTAGTGGCTCGGCGCGGGCCGACGTCATCGCCCGCTTGGACCTGGGCGGTGCGTGGCAGGTCACCCAAGAGGGCGCCGGCGTGACGTTCCCCGCAATCGTGCCGGGCTGCATCCACACCGACCTCCTGGCAGCCGGCAAAATCCCCGATCCGTACTACCGCGATTACGAAAAAGCTGTGCAATGGGTCAGCGACGCCAAATGGCGCTATGGCCGATCATTCGACGTCCTGCCGGAACTGCTCGCCCGCGACCATATCGTGCTGCGCTGCGAGGGGCTCGATACGCTGGCCACGATCCATCTGAACGGCAGCCAATTGGGCCAGACCGACAACATGTTCCGCACCTACGAATTCGACGTCAAGAGGCTGCTCAAGCCGCTGGGCAACACTATCGAAATCCGCTTTGATTCCGTGCTGCCGCTGATGCGGGCCAAGGAAGCCCATCGGAAACTGCCCACCTGGGCCTATCCCGGCGCCGGCTATGTGAGGAAAGAACCGTGCAATTTCGGTTGGGATTGGGGGCCGACCCTCATTACGTGCGGCATCTGGCGGAAGATCGGGATCGAAGCGTTTAACGTTGCTCGAATCGACGATGTCGGCATCCTGCAGGACCATTCCCGAAATGGCACGGTTAAGCTCACCGTACAAGTAACCGCCCGGCCAGCCACCAGCGAAAGCCTCGCGGCAAGGGTCCAAGTCCTCCTGGGCGATGCGTTCGTTGCCGGTGGAATTGTCGATCTAAAAAATGGCAAGGCGAACCTCGACCTGGGTATCGAGAACCCGAAATTATGGTGGCCGGCCGGGATGGGGCGGCAGCCTTTGTATCGCGTCGATGTGGAACTCCTCGGAGATGGCAAGCCCCTGGACCGCGCGACCAGGCGGATTGGCCTGCGGACGCTCCGCGCCGTGCCGCAATCGGCGGCCATGCCGCTGCACTTCGCGGTCAACGGCGTGCCGTTTTTCGCCAAGGGCGCGAACTGGATCCCGGCCGACTGCTTCCCCAACCGCCTGACCCGCGACGTCCTCCGCCGCTACGTGGACGACGCCGCCGCGGCCAACATGAACACCCTGCGGCTCTGGGGCGGCGGCTATTACGAGGACGACGCCTTCTTGGACCGCTGCGACGAGCGGGGCATTTGCCTCTGGCTCGATTGCAAATTCGGCTGCTCGACCTACCCGGCATTCGACCCAGACTTCCTGGCGAACGTCGCTCAGGAAGCCCGCGACAATATCGCCCGGCTGCGGCACCACCCGTCGATCGCCGTGTGGTGCGGCAACAACGAAATCATGTACTTCCGCGACAAGCAATGGTCCGCCGACAAGATGGGCGAGGACGACTACTACAAACTCTTCCGCGACACCCTGGGCGGGGAGGTCCATCGCCTGGCCCCGCAGGCCGACTACGTAACCGGCTCGCCCGACTGCGGCGACGTCCACTACTGGGACGTCTGGCACGGCGGCAAGCCGTTCGAGGTCTATCGCGACATGCACGGCTTCATGAGCGAGTTCGGCTTCCAGTCGTTCCCCGAGCCAAAAACGGCCCGTACCTTTACCGCGACGGGTGACCGGCAGTCGGTCTACTCGAAGGTAATGATGTACCACGAGCGTTCCAACCGCATGTGCATCGACGTCAAGGAGGACGGTCGCATCGGCACCGACAAAATCATGATCCTCGTGCGGAAATACTTCCGCGAGCCGAAAGATTTTGAGAGCACGCTGTGGCTGAGCCAGATTACCCAGGGCTACGGCATCAAGTACGGAGCGGAAGGGTGGCGTCGCGAGGCCCCGCGGTCGATGGGCTGCGTCTACTGGCAGTACAACGACTGCTGGCCCTGCTCATCGTGGTCGTCGGTCGATTACTACGGCCGCTGGAAGGCCCTGCACTACATGGCCCGACGGTTCTACGCGCCGCTGCTGGTTTCCGGCGTGGCAGACCTCAAAGAGAAAAAGGTCGATCTGTATGTCACCAGCGACCGCCGGAAGGACTGTCGCGGCACTGTGCAGTGGACGGTCACCGATCTGTCGGGCACAAAGCTCGGCGAGGGCGGCAACGACATCGATATCGCGGCGGGCACGAGCCGCAAGGCCGGCTCGGTCCCTCTTCTTCCCCTCGTGCAAAAGTCCGGTGAGAAGAACGTTCTCGTCTGGATGAAACTCGTGGTCGGCGGCAAGACGGTCTCCGAAAACCTCGTGACCCTGGCCTATCCAAGGGAGCTAGGCCTGCTGGACCCGGCCCTGACTGCGGAGATTGCCGAGAAATCACCGGGCGAGTTCGCCGTTACCCTGCACGCGGCGCATCCGGCCTTGTGGACGTGGCTGGAACTGGGCGGCGTCGACGCTCGCATCTCAGACAACTTTGTACACATCAGTCCGGCGGACCCCGTCACCGTCACGGTCCATCCGGCCGTGCCGATGACGAAAGAGGCGGTGCAAAAGGCGCTGAAGGTTCGCAGCCTGTTTGATACATACCCGGGGACTTGATCGGTTTTAGCCCACGGTTGCGGGGATTCATCACCGCTTTTCACGACCGCGGGACCGCTTCTCGATGCGGTTCCATTCGTTGGCGCCGGGATCGTATCTAACGCGTTACACGTCCAAATTCCTTGCCTCTAGAGCGTGTTTCTCGATGAACTCGCGGCGGGGCTCGACCTTGTCGCCCATGAGGATGCGGAAAAGATCGTCGGCTGCCCCGGCATCGTCCATGGTGACCCGCAAGAGCGTGCGGTTGGCGGGGGCGAGGGTCGTGTCGCGGAGCTCCTCGGGGTTCATTTCCCCCAGTCCCTTGAAGCGCGTGACCTTCATGCCCTTTTCGCCGCCGCTCCGCACGGCGGCCAGCAGCCCACGGAGGTCCTCCAGCCCGATGCTGCTCTCGCCGCGGCGCAGGATATAACGCGGGTCCTCCACACCGGTCCGCTCCTGGGGAACCAGGCTATCGATCTCAAAGCCCATTTTCCGCAAGTCGGCCAGGTGCGTATTGATTGAGCGGACTTCGTGGAACTCGACCATGTGCAGGCGGCCGGGCCGGCGTGGCCGTTGCCCTCAGACTCCCCTTCGGCCTCCGGCGTCGCCGCAGTGGCTGAATCGTCGCTGAGCTTCAACTCGTCGCCCGACTCCTGCTCCTGCCGGGCAATGAAGTCATCGAGGGCCTCGCGCGAGGCGAACCAGTGCTCCTGATGGCCGACGAAAACGTGATAGAACGGCAATCGCCCGCTGACGGGGTCCTGCCGCGCGGCGTGGGCGCGGAGGCTGATGCCGCGGCGCTCCAGGGCCACGAGCGATTCCTCCAGCCCCGCCAGCGTGCGGCAGAGCCGCTCCATTTCGGTCCCGGCGATGGTGCGGCCGTCGCCTGGCTCGAAAACGGCGTCCTTCAGGCCCGCTTCGAGCAGTTGGTTGTTCATCTCCTCTTCGGTCTGCACGTAGTAGACCTGTTTCTTGTGCGTGATCTTGAACAGCGGGGGCTGGGCCACGTAGACGTGGCCGCCGCGGACCAGGTCGTACATCTGCCGGTAGAAGAAGGTCAAGAGGAGCGTGCGGATGTGCGAGCCGTCGACGTCGGCATCGGTCATGATGATCACCTTGCCGTAGCGGCGCTTGCTGAGATCGACCTCGTCGCCGATGCCCGAGCCGACGGCGGAGATGATGCTGCGGACCTCCTCGTTGGCCAAGACCTTGTCTTCTCGCGATTTGTAGGCGTTGATGATCTTGCCGCGCAAGGGAAGGATGGCCTGGAACTCGCGGTCGCGGCCGCCCTCGGCGCTGCCGCCGGCGGAATCGCCCTCGACCAGATAGAGCTCGCATCGGTCGACCTCTTTGCTCGTGCAGTCGCGGAGCTTGCCCGGCAGCCCGCCGCCGCTAAGTGCCCCCTTGCGCTCGCGGACGAGCTGGCGGGCCTTGCGGGCTGACTCGCGGGCCTCGGCCGCCAGCAGGCCCTTCTGGCAGATCGTCTTGGCGGTTTTGGGATTTTCCTCGAAGAATTTGGAGAGAAAGTCGCCGACCGCCGAGTTGACGATCCCTTCCACTTCGCCGTTGCCCAGCTTGGTCTTGGTCTGGCCCTCGAACTGGGGCTCGGCCACGCGGAGGGAAATGATGGCAGTGAGCCCTTCGCGGCAGTCTTCGCCGCTGGGCGCCAGGTCCTTAAAGAGGTTCTCCTTCTTGCCGTAGTTGTTGATCGTGCGGGTGAGGGCGGCGCGGAACCCGCTGAGGTGCGTGCCGCCTTCGACCGTGCAGATGTTGTTCACGTACGTATGGACGTTTTCCGTGAACTCCCCGGAATACTGCATGGCGATTTCCATGCCCACGCCCTGAAACTCGCCGGCAATGTACACGACCTCGTGCATCGCCTCGCTGGCGCGGTTCAGGTACTCGACGAACTCGATAATGCCACGCTCGTAGCGGAAGGTTTCGCCGTCGCCCGTCCGCTCGTCCTTGAAGATGATCTTCACGCCGCGGTTGAGGAAGGCCAGTTCCTGCAAGCGGCGGTAAAGGATGCTGTACTGGAAGTTGGTATTGGGAAAAATCTGCCCGTCGGCCTTGAACGTGGTCTTGGTGCCGCGGCGGTCGCTGCGGCCGATGCGGCGGACGTCGGCTACAGGTACTCCCCGCTCGTATTCCTGCTGGTAGACGTGGCCACCGCGGCGGACTTCGACCTCGCACCATTCGGAAAGGAAATTGACGACCGTGACGCCGACGCCATGCAGGCCGCCGGAGGTCTGGTAGGCACCCTTGTCGAACTTGCCGCCGAATTTGAGCACGCACATCACTCCCTGGAGCGTGGAAAAGCCCAGGGCTGGATGGACCTCGATGGGGATGCCGCGGCCGTTGTCCTCCACGGTTACCGAGCCGTCGTTGTTGATCGTCACGGAGATCTCGTTGGCATGCCCGGCCATGGCCTCGTCGATCGAGTTATCGACCACTTCATAGACCAGGTGATGCAGGCCGCGGGAAGTCGTGTCGGCGATATACATGCTTGGCCGCTCGCGGACGTGTTCCAGGTCGCTGAGATGCTTGAGCTTATCGGCGCCGTAATCCTCTTCCCCCGGCGTGGTGCGGAGTTGGAAACCGCTCAGCTCGGGCGGAACGGACGGCAGGGGTTTATCGTTGGATTCGGGATCAGTGGTCATTTACTTCTTCTGCTAGTTTCGGAGTGCGGGGAATTAGCGCCGCTTTTATTTGATTTCCCAAAGTCGGCCTGGGCCAAATAAAAGCCGTGACAAATCCCCGCGCTCCAAGGTTATTTTATAGCTCCCAGGCGGAAACGAAGGTCTTTGATGCCGTGATCGGGCAGCAATCGGTTGAGGGTCTCGAGCATCGAGGTTTTCTGGAAGACGAACTCCTGGATCAGGGCCGAATTAGCGACCACGACCTCGAGCGTTCCGCGTTTCAACTGGCCGACTCGGCTGTACTGCGCCCCTAGCGGGCCCGCTGCCTCGTTCCAGGCCGACTGATAAGCCGCCGCTCCTTGCACCCGCGCAAAACCCCGCCGGGCCATGAGTTGCGTAAGGATGTCGGCGATGCGTTCAGGACCGGGCATTTCACTTGTGATCCCGCGCCAGCGGCATGATCACATAGGCATAACCGTCGTCGGTGGAGCATACCGCCGCGCTTTCGGAATCGCGAAGTTCCAAGAGGAGCGTCGCTTCCGGATTGAGCACGCGGAGAAAATCGTTCAGATAGCGGGGATCGAGCGTGATGACCAACTCCCGGCCCTCGTAGGCAATCGGCAATTCCACGTGCGCTTCACCAAACTCGGCGCCGTGTGCAGCCAAGGTCGCTTTGCCCTGGGAAAAGGTGAAATCCACGCCGCGGCGCTCGTCGCTCGTAACGATTGCCGCCTGGCGGACGGCCGCCCAAAAGGGACCGACAGTCAACTCGATCCGTTGCGTGTTGTCGTGGCGAGGGAAGACATCGCGCCACTTGGGGAAACGCCCTTCCACCAACCGCGAATACATCACGATGCGGCCGCTCTTAATGAGTACGTCGTTCTCGCGGGCTGAAAGTTGCAGGACATCTTCTTTGTCGCCCAAGGCCCGATCGAGCAATTGCATTGCCCGCGTGGGCACAATCGTCGCCTGGCCGCTGGTTTGCTGCTCGCCAACCGATCGGGCCGGACCTTCCTGACGGGCAAGGCGACGACCATCGGTGGCGACCGCCGTAATGTGGTCGGCCGACAACTCCAGCAAAACCCCTCCCAAGGCGTAGCGGCTGCTCTCGTTGTCTGTGGCAAATACCGTGCGGCGAATGATTTCGTGGAAAAACCGGGCGGGCAGCTCGTGGTATCGAGACTCGTCGAACAGCCCCACGGTGGGGAACTCGTCCGGATTCTCCGAAGGCAACTGGAACTCGCTGCGTTGGCCGCGGACATGGATCTTGCGGCCATCGCTTTCCACTGAGAGCTTTTCATCGCTGCTTTCGCGAAGGATTGAACTGAACCGCGAAATCGGTAAAACCACGCTTCCGGGGGATTCGACGCAAATGCCCTCCACGTCGATACGGATGCCGACTTCCAGGTCGGTTCCCATGAGAATGGCTTTGTCGTCGTGCACCTCGAGCTTGAGGTTTTGCAGGATCGGTTTGGGACTCCGCGAAGGGGCCACGCTGGCGGCCGTTTGGAAGTCATGGAGCAGCTTTTCGCGCTCGCTAATGATTTTCATGAATCGAATCTCTCTGAGAAACCTGCACGCTTTAAACAGGTTATTATATGCGATACAAGGTGTTTCGTCACTAGAGCTTCGACGTGGTCTTTGGCCGGATTCGTAGGCGTTTTTTTTCGGTACGCCCCTTCTGCCGGAAGGGACTAGCGAATGCAACGTTTTCTTTGGATCCAAGCGTCTGGGGAACTATCGATCGCAGGCAGGAGAGAGCTACCACCTGGCCGTTTCCCCAAGAGACAACGCCCTGCCAGTGGGGGTAACCAGGCGCATCGTTGCTGTTTCGATCGGATCCGTCGCGCTGGTTCCGAACGCCGCCAACAGCAGATCCCGCAATCGCCTGGCCGGACACGAAGGCGTGTGACAAGTCAACAGCACAAATTGAGGGTCGGGCGCCAACTCGGCACAAAGAGCCAACAATCGGGGCAGGTCGGCGGCAATTTGCCATGCCTCGCCGTGAGTGCCGTGCCCGTAACTGGGCGGGTCGAGAATTACAGCGTCGTAACGGTTGCCGCGGCGAACCTCGCGTGTCGCGAATTTCAGGGCGTCATCGACGATCCAGCGGATGGGGGCGTCGGCTAGACCGGACAGCCCGGCGTTGCGCCGCGCCCAGGCCACAACGTTCTGGGCGGCGTCGACGTGCGTAACCGCCGCGCCGGCTGTCGCCGCGGCCAACGTGCTGCCGCCCGTATAGGCGAACAGGTTGAGAACCTTCACTGGGTGTGCCGCGTCGGGCCGCCCACGCCTGACCTGCTCGCCGACCCAGTCCCAATTCTCGGCCTGCTCTGGAAACAGGCCCACCTGACCAAAATCGGTCGGCTTTAATTCCAGGGTCACGCGGCCGTGCGAGATGATCCACCTTGGCGGCAGTTCCACCGTCAGGATCCAGCGGCCGCGCTGATCGTCGAGGCGTTTGAAGCGGGCGCCGGCGGAAGACCACAAGGCGGGATTCGACGCCCGCATCCCCTCAGCCGCCGGGCAAGGCCGGTCGAGCACCAAGGCCCCAAATTGCTCCAACCGCCGGCCATCGCCAAAATCGAGCAATTGGTACTGCTCAGGTTCGAACATGCCGTTGGGGTCGTAGCGATTTGGGAAAAAATAACTTTCAACTTGGATTGTGGCAATTGATTGCCGCTTTGGCCGCCTTGCGGCCTTTTCTTATTGGCGCTGGATCGGGGACTTATTTTTCGCCGTTCCCAAGCCCTAAGACCGCCAGTGCCAGAACCAATACTCGTAGTCAGCCAGCAATTGCGCGTTCCGGTTAGGCGGCAGCACGGTCATTTCGACTAGCGGCAGGTTCACTAAGAACTTGCCCTTGCGGGTCCGGCAATAGAGACCGTCGAACTCGTCGCAAAGATCCGATCGTGGGTCCAGCAGCTCGATCACCTGGCAGCGATCCGCAATCTCGTCCGCGCGCGTGGCTGGACGCGGATAGCAAGCTGGAAAGGGCAATTCCAGATGGGCCGCCAGGAAGTCATAGTACTGGGCCAGCGATTCCGGGTCAACGCGTAGGCCCTGCCGGCCGGGCCGTCCCAGGGCGGTGAGGATGCGCTGAATGCGCTGGCGGTCGGGTTCGGGCTGAGTGGGCATACAGGGTACCGGCCAGGGAAGGCCGTCGATTGTGGCGAAGGTCATCGCTTATGACTCCTTTGGATCAATGGGATATACTGCCCTCGATCCATCAAGGGTCGCCACTGCCCCGGGAACGCCCAGGTTCACAGACGCATCGTGCGATTTTTCACAAAACTGTTGTTAGTAATCGCATCATAGACCCTTTCGAGCCTGCGAGACAAGAGCAGTTGTCGCGGTTTCCGATTCCCTAATCCGAACCAAAGAGTGGCAAGCGATTATCCCTCCGGGAAGGACCTAAGACCTGAGGTCTTCCCGGTTTTCTTCCGCCGATAGGGCTTGCCGTGCTTGTAAAGTTCCAGGCGTTCGTGGAGTCCTTTCTTGTCAGTGGTGTTCGTTGCCAGTCTTGGTGGTATGCCGCCAAAGCTGGTGTCACGGACGGAACAACCACACGAAACCCTGAAAAAAGTCATTTTGGCCACCTGGCCCAACTCGCGACAACCCCCACCGGCAATTAGAATAATGGGTAGAAGCGGAACAGTGCATCCATGAATCCAATCCAAACGCTCATCGGCAAACTGCGCGAGAACGTCAGCCGCGTGGTCCTGGGGCAAACCGAGGTCGTGAGGCTGACGACCGTTGCCCTCCTGGCGGGGAACACATCCTCTTGGAAGATGTGCCCGGCGTGGGCAAGACGCTGGTGGGAAAGGCCATCGCCCGCAGCCTGGCAAGCGAATTCCGTCGCATCCAGTTTACGCCCGACCTGCTGCCCGGCGACATCACCGGCAGCAGCATCTATAACGCCGAGCCGCCGCACTTCTGCTTTAGCCCCGGTCCGATCTTCGCCAACGTAGTCCTCGCCGACGAAATCAACCGTGCCACGCCGCGGACGCAAAGCGCACTGCTGGAGGCCATGAGCGAACGGCAGGTCTCCGTCGACGGGCAGACCCATCCGCTGCCGCGGCCGTTCATGGTCGTCGCCACGCAGAATCCGGTCGAGTTCGAGGGCACCTACCCGCTGCCGGAAAGCCAGCTCGACCGCTTCCTCCTGAGGATACCGATGGGCTATCCGTCGCGAGAGGTTGAATTGCAGGTGCTGGCCAGCCATCGCGAGGGCGAGCCGGTCGATTCCTTGCAGGCGGTGTTGGAGTGCCGACAGGTTGTCGAGTTGCAGGAGGCTGTCCGCCGCGTGCGGATCGATGACGCCCTGAACGGCTACCTGTTGGACATCGTCCTGGCGACGCGGACCTGCGACGAATTGCACGTCGGGGCAAGTACCCGCGGGGCCCTGGCCTTGTACCGCGCCGCGCAGGCGGCCGCGTTGATCGCCGGACGCGACTACGTCGTGCCCGACGACATCAAGAGCCTCGCCGTTGCGGTCCTGGCGCACCGCGTGATTCCCAAGGGCTATCTGCATGGCGGGCAGCGCCAGGCGGTGGAAGCACTAGTCGAGCGGCTGATGGAGGAAGTGCCGGTGCCGGGATAGGGCTTAGGTCTTGGGTCTTAGGGTTCAGATCTCAGATCCCAAATCTCAAATCGAAGACGCACAAGACGACCTATTAAGCCCAAGTCCCAAATCCCACCATGAAACCCCGCCGCTTGACCACCATCACCCGACACGGCCTGCAGTACCTCTGCATTTTCGTCTCGGTCTTCGTCGGGGCCTTGGTCAACGACGTCAACCTGCTGCTAATCCTCGGCAGCATGCTCGCAGGCCCGCTGCTGCTCAGCCGCCACCTGGCCTTGTTCACGCTCCGTGGCCTGAACGTGCAGAGGCGCTTGCCGCGGGCAATCTGCGCGGGCGACTTGCTGGTGGTCCACCTGGCAGTTTCCAACACGCGGCGGCGGGTGGGTAGTTGGGTCCTACTACTCGAGGAACCGATCCGCCGCCTGACCGCCGGACAGCCGAGCAAACGCAATGGACTAGTGAGCGAGGCCAGCGTGCTCTTTCCCTACGTTCCGGCGCGGCGGACCTGCAACGGCGATTATCGCGGGCGGTTGACGCAGCGGGGCCGCTACCGGCTCGGCCCGTTGCGGCTGTCGACGCGGTTTCCCTTTGGGTTGTTCCGCTTCTCGTTGAATTTCGGGACCTCGGCCACGCTGACCGTGTTGCCGCGGCTGGGACGGCTCACGCAGAACTGGAACGCTCTGCGGCACGAATCGTTCGCCGGCAATGATCGCCGCGAGCACCGGCCGGGTGTGGACGGCGATTTCTACGGCCTGCGACCCTGGCAGCGAGGCGATGGACGCCGCTGGATCCATTGGCGGACAACCGCTCGAGCGGGCGGGGTCATGGTTCGCCAGTTCGAGCAGCCGCACAGCCGCGACGCGGCGATCGTGCTGGATCTCTGGCAGCCGGCGGAGCCCAGCGCCGCGGACTTGGAAAACGTGGAGCTGGCCGTGAGCTTTGCCGCCACGCTGGCGGCCGAGCTGTGCCGCAAGGGCAACAGCGATGTGTTTCTCGTAGCCGCCGATCCCCTGCCGCGGGTCAGCGGCGGTCCGGGCTCGGCGGCCTTGTTGCAGGACCTGATGGAACGGCTGGCCCTGGTCGAGCCCCAAGCGAACGATCACGTGCCGGAACTGCTCCAACAGGCCGTTGGCCAGATCGAGGCAGGAACCGAGATCGTGCTGGTGAGCACGCGGCCAATCGACTTGGACGAGCGCGACTACGCGGCACGGCTGCCCGCCGACGTCGCCCGGCGGGTGTCTGGCCGTGGCATGCGGATTATTGATACGTCCAGCGAGAAGCTGGCCCGTTTTTTCCACGCGGAATAGCCCATGGAACTGAAGAGCCTGCTTTCGATCGTCATTGCCGTGCTGACCGCGCTGGGGGCAATGCTCTTTGCCATGGGCACACAAAGCCCCTGGCTGGCGACCGGGGTGTGGATGGCGGCCGTGGTCTCGCTGTTGTTTACCGACTTCTTGGGGAAGTTGCGGCTGCCGCGGAACCTGGCCTCGTTTGCGATGTGGGGCGTGATGGCGATTTACCTGCCGTATTTCGTCGTGCAATCCGATTGGGACAACAAGCTGAGATCGGTGGCCAATATCCTCTTGTGCCTGCAAATCGTGCTGCTGTTCCAGGCGAAGGACTCCCGCACCTACGGCTGGCTGGCCGTGATGAGCCTCCTGCAGGTCGTGGTCGCCGCCCGGTACACTCAAGGCGTCGCCTTTGGGGCCGTGATGATTTTGTATACCGTCGTCGGCACCTTCGCCCTTTCGCTGCTGGCGCTATATGGACCTTGGGAGAGCCATGGCAGCGCTGCGCAATGTCTCCGGCACCTTCAGTATGCCGGAAACCCACGGCGTACGGAGTTCAAACAGTCTTCGGCCCAGCGTGCGGTGGCCCCTGTCCGGTGCGAAGCCAAGCTTCAGCAGCGCGCCGGTGGGCAGCGGCCGCTCGGGCGTGGTCTTCGAGTTATTCGCGCGGCTGGCGCTGATCGTCATCGGGGCGATCTTTCTGGCAGTCGTCATCTTCTCCACGGTGCCCCGTCCGCGACTTTCCCACCTTGATATCTGGCGGCAAAACCGAAGAACCGTCAGCACCGTCGGCTTCAACGATCAGATCGCCCTGGGCGGTCTGGGCGATATGATCGAAAATCCGCAGGAAGTCATGCAGTTGAAGCTGGAAGACCCGGCCACGCATACGACCTATCATTTGCGCGAGAACGAGGTCTATCTCCGCGGGACTGCGGTTGCCTGGTATTCGCACGGCAATTGGCGGCGAGGCAAGTCGCCGGGTAATTGGCCGCTGGAGTTTTCACCTCTCGATGAAAGGACCGAGGATCCGCCTGAGTTCCGCATCGGCCGACCGATTGTGCAGCATGTAGCCTTGGAGCCAAATCTACAGTACTACGATCTTTTTTATATCTGGCCGCTCGTCAGGCCCCTTGATGCTAAGCTGGTCCTTGCACCAACCGGCCAACTCTCGCGGCCGTTCCGTTTCAGCGGAGAGCCCTACCGTGATCCTTTCGAATTCAACGTGAAGACCAGCGGGCTTGTGGACGGGCGGCAGGCCCCGCTGGTTCCGGCCAGTGAAGCGGTGGAGGCGTTGCCTTACCTGCAAATGCCCGAGGGCGGCCTGCCCCGGCTGACGGCCCTGGCCGCGCGGTGGGTGAAAGAGAGCGGCATGTCATCGCCGCGGCATTACGACGTCGCCCGTTGGCTGGAGCAGCAACTGGCCACTTCTGGCCAGTTCCATTACAGCCTGGAGGGACAAGAGCGGGACACCTCGATCGACGCCATCGAGGACTTCGTTTCCAAGCATCCTCGCGGGCATTGTGAGTACTTTGCCACGGCCCTGGCCCTGATGCTCCGCAGCCAGGGAATACCTTCGCGGGTGTTGCTGGGCTATCGCTGCGACGAGTGGCATGAGGATCGGCAGTGCTTCCAGGTCCGCGAGCTACATGCCCACGCCTGGGTGGAGGCGTACCTCGCACCCGAGCAGATTCCCCCGGGACTGTCGGGAAGCGATTCGCCGCACTGGCAACACGGCGGTTGGTTGCGGCTGGATGGGACGCCGGCGAGCGAGGTGGGCAGCCAAGCCGCGGCGCGAACGTTCTGGGGCGCCTGGCAGGGTCGCTGGCACGCCTTGCAACGCTCCTGGGATAACTACATCGTCGACATGGATCGCGTCAAACAGCGCCAAACGGTATATGAGCCGATCTCCCGCTTCAGCCGGGCCCTGTTCGCCAAGCTCTTCAACCCCGCCTGGTGGATAGATCTCGTCGCGCGGTTGTGGGCCTCCTTGGCTGCATGGTTCCGAGGCGGTATCATGGGATGGCTGTTCGGCGCGGTGGTCGTGATTGCCATAACCGTCGTGCCGCTGACCGTCTTATGGTTGCTGGCACGCAGCCTGCGTTGGCTGTGGCGGTGGATCGTAGGAGCTCGCAGCGGCCAGCGGGCTGGAGTGCGGACTTCCGTCGAGTTCTATCGCCGTTTCGAGCAAATCCTGGGGCGGATAGGGATCGAGCGCCGGGCAGGGCAAACCCC
The DNA here is from genome assembly GCA_963709175.1 of uncultured Planctomycetia bacterium. Lineage (GTDB taxonomy): Bacteria > Planctomycetota > Planctomycetia > Pirellulales > Thermoguttaceae > JANXQG01. The sequence continues at coordinate 163,341 of CAVPVK010000010.1, read as the reverse complement.
TTGCGAGTTCGCCCATGCCGCTGGAACGCGGTTGGTCGCGACCACCGGCCGGCAGGAATTGTACTTGCGGGCAATGCAGGTGGCTGAGGCCTTTTACCGCGTCCGTTTTGGCTGCCGCACGCTGGACGCCGCGGCCCAGCGGACCGTGGAACAAGCCTTGAAGGACTTGACAGCCAGCGAAAAATTGCCGCGAACCACTCGCGGTAAGGAAGTAATGTAGGCCGGAACAAGCTTGCGCAGTTCCGGCAAGGGGACCGATTTCCAGGTTACGGCGTTTGTGTCGGGACTGCGCAAGCTTGTTCCGGCCTACGCCTTGTTCCGGCCTACGCCGTTGATGTTGGAGTAGATTGACATGAAAATTGGTTTGGTGGGATATCAAGGCTCTGGCAAGAGCACGGTATTCGAGTGGATGACGGGTCAAAAGCCCGATCCTGCAATGGGGCACACCGCGCGAAGCGCGATGGCGGTCATTCCCGAGCCGCGGGTTGAGGGGCTGTGCCGGATCTACAAGCCCAAGAAGGTGACGATGGCCTCGTTGGAACTCGTCGATACGCCGGGACTTAGCCGCAGCCATGAAGGCAGCGCGGCCCGGCTGGCGCTGATCCGCGAGGCCGGCTGCCTGGTGTTCGTAGTCGACGCCTTCAGCGGCCGCGATCCCAAGGTTGACTTGGAGACTTTCGACGCCGATTTGATCCTGGCGGACATGGAGATAGTCTCCAACCGCATGGTTCGAGTCGAAGAGTCGCTTCGCAAGCCGTTGCCGCGCGTCGAGCATGAGGTATTGCAGCATGAACAGGCCACGCTCAAGACCGTGATGGAGGCCCTGGAACGTGGCAAGCCGCTCCGCGAGAGCGATATGACGGAGGACCAGTTGCGGGTGACGCGATCCTTCCGCCTCTTTGGCGAGAAGCCGCGGGTCGTGGTTTTCAATACGGCCGACGACGAGATCAAGCCGGAACGCTTCATCGCGCTGGGCACGCCCGAAACACCCGTAATCGTTGTGTCCGCCGGACTGGAACTGGAATTGGGCAAGATGAGCCCGGAAGATCGGACCGAGTTCCAGGCGGAGATGGGCGTGGGCGGCACGGACCGCGACGCGGTAATTCGGACCTTGCTCAAGACCTCGCGGCAGCGCTTGTTCCTCACGGCTGGTGAGAAAGAGGTCCGCACGTGGCTGCTCCACGAGGGCGGCACGGCCCTGGATGCTGCCGCTTCGATCCACACCGATCTGGCCAAGGGCTTTATCCGCGCCGAGATCTTCGACTACCGCGACCTAATGAAGCTTGGCAGCGAGCGCGAGGTGAAGGCCCACCACCTCGTGCGGCAGGAGCCGAAAGGATACGTCATCCAAGATGACGACATCCTCTTTATCCATTTCAGCAAGTAAGGCAGGGCACGTTCATTCGTAGAACGGAATAAATGCCGTTCTGCGCAGGGAGGATTAACTCAGTCCTTACCCGTATGCAGCCCGCACTCTGTCTTCGTGGAACCGCTCCAGCGGCCAGCCCGCTCGTCCTCACCGGGTTGTACCGCTCGCGTGCAAGGCTGGCAGCCAATACTCGGGTAGTTCTGATCGTGGAGCGGATTGTAGGGGACCTGTTCGTCGAGGATCCGTTTCCAGACGTCTTTCTTTGTCCAGGCGGCCAGCGGGCTGACCTTCACCAAGCCGAACTTCTTGTCCCACTTCACGATGGGCGTATCGGCCCGAGTGGGACTTTGATCGCGACGAATGCCGGTTGCCCAAGCGTCAAAGTTCACTGCCACGCGGTGCAAGACGGTGATCTTGCGGTCATGGCAGCAACGGTCCGAGTCGCGGTCATAGACCGGACCGCCGTGGAGGTTTTCGTATTCCTCGACGCTCGATTCCGGCCGTTGCAAATCGATGTGAACGCCGTACTTCTCGTTCATCCGCTCGCGGAGTTCGAGGGTCTCGCGGAACTGGTAGCCCGTATCGAGGTTGAACACGTAGACTCGCGGCTCGATCTTGGCCAGCATGGAGATGATCACGCATCCCTCCGGTCCCAGGCCCGTGGCCATCGTAAATCGCGGAAAATACCGGCCCACGGCCCAGGTCAGGATCTTTTCCGGACTTTGCCCCTCCAATCGCCGGCTTTGTTCAGCGATCCATTCCAGCTCTTCCGGACTGGCCGCGCGGACCGGGATCGCGGCAACCGCGGCACCGTTTGGTTTGAGCGTTTCCCGCTCGTCGGCCGCGTTGACCTTGCTCACCGGCGAGACGAGCGGCAGAGACCCGTTCCTGGCTATCATACGGAAATGCACAGAACCCCAACCCCCTCCATGGTTCGACCGTTCTTCGGTCGTCACAAGACTCACGATCACATCCTCCCGTTTTCCTACGAGCAGATTCCGAACTCGGCTATGCCAATATAACAAGCTCGCAGAAAAAAGTAAATAGTATCATGATAAACATTATCATCATTGCCGCTCCGTAATAGGTATCGTCTATCGAATTTGACGGTCTTAACGGCAATAAGTCGAAGTTTAAGTGGTTTAGCATGGCGCCGATTCCGAACGGCAAGCGGGCTCCGGGCTGCCCCCCTGGCGACGCCCCAACTCCGCGCTTGCGCGTCTGGTAAGTACGATAGCTGGCGGCGGGCATATAATGGTGAGCGACTGGAATATCATTATCCTATAAGGGAGGATTGCTCATGTTTGTTGTTTGCGTTCACATACTGGTGAGACCGGAAAAAATTGAGGAATTCCTCGCTGCGACAAAGGACAATGCCGCGAACACGATTAGGGAACCAGGCAATTTGCGGTTTGACGTGCTACAGCAAAGCGACGATCCCCAGCGTTTTGTGCTCTATGAGGTTTATCACGACGCAGCGTCATCCGAAGCGCATAAGCAAACCCGGCACTATTTGCGATGGCGAGAAGTCGTTGCGTCTTGGATGGCGGAGCCGCGTAAGGGCGTGCAATACAAGAGTTGCTTTCCACCGCTTGCGGAGCAGTGGAAGACGCCGCCTTGACGATGCAAAGTACAGCCGTTGCCGAACCACCGTCAAGCGATCGTCGCGCGTTGGCCGCGCAGAGGAATAATGCCAGACGAAGCAATCGCCTTTAGTGCGGCCTCGGCGCGTGCCGCCGACGCGATTTTTGGGCCGGGCTTTTCTCCCTGAACTGGCCGCCTATGATTAGATAAGAGAGCGCTACCGCGAGATGGCGCGGTCGCTTCTGCCCCGTGGTTAGGTGATGCACCGTCGGTCTTTCCAGATAAATTATGGCGTTATCTTCGATGTTGAAGTCTGTGGCAACGAACCAGCGAATTCTGATCGTCGACGACGATCGGAGCAGTTGTGAAATCCTTTCGAAAACCCTTTCCCTTCGCGGCTATCATGTCGATACGGCCAATGACGGCGAAAAGGCCTTGGAATTGATCCGCCAGCAGGACTACGGTCTGGCGTTGATCGATTATCGAATGCCGGGCATGGACGGCGTGGAACTGTACCGCCGCATTCGCGAGTTGCGGCCGGAATTGGTGGGCGTCTTTGTGACTGGGTTCCCTACGATCGACACTGTTTACCCGGCGATTTCCGTAGGTGTGGAGCGCGTGATCTCCAAGCCGGCTGGCTCCGGCGAGTTGCTTTCCGTGATCGAGGAATTCGTTGGCAAGCCAACATGACACGGTAGCATGGTTATCACGGCCGATACTTTTCCGCTGAGCGCTGCCGACGATCATTTCCTGGCGGTCCTTGCCCATGAAATCTGCAACGCCGTCGGTCCGATTCGCACGGGCATGGAACTGCTGGACAACAAAGGCATCGATGCGGCGACGTCCGATTGGGCCCGAGGGGTTGTGCGGCGACAGGTGGATCAATTGGTGTGGATGGTACAAGGCATTCGCGACGCCTCGCGCCTGCGGCGCGGCTTGATTCAGCTTTATCCCAAGCCACTGCTGCTGGACGAAATCGTCCGCTCGGGCGTCGAAATGGCCCAGCCGCTGATCGCCGGACACGAGCACACGCTGATCGTAGACCTTGAAGACGACGAAGCGCTCGTCCACGCCGATCCGCAACGGATGGCCCAAGTAGTGGCCCATCTGTTGCATAACGCCGCGCGGTTCAGCGTTCGACCAGGACGAATTTGGGTCTCTACGTATCGCGACGCGTCCGGCGCGGTTTTGACGGTCCGCGATGAAGGGATCGGCATCGAAGCGAAGACGCTGCCGTCGATCTTCGATCGCTTCATGTCCGCGGCGGCGTCCGAGCGGGGCAACGGTGGAATGGGGGCAGGCCTTACGTTGGTTCGCGGATTGACCGAGTTGCACGGAGGCTCGGTCGAGGTCCATAGCGAAGGCGCGAGCAGGGGTAGCGAGTTCGTCATCCGCATGCCCTGCTTGCCCAAGCCGACGACAAAATCGGGCACCGCAAAATCAAGCGCCGCGGCCAATCAATCGGCAAACGCGCCGGGCGTCCTTCGCGTGCTAGTCGTCGATGACAACGTTCCGGCAGCCAAGTTGCTCGCGCTATTCGTCGAGCGCTGGCGGCACGAAGCACGGTTGGCCCATTCGGGGGAGGATGCCTTGGCGGTCGCCCGCGAGTTTCATCCTGACGTGGTACTCTTGGATCTTGGCCTGCCCGACATCGACGGGTTCGAAGTGGCCGCCGCCCTAAGGGCGAGCCCAGAGCTTGCCGCAACGCGCCTGGTGGCGGTGACCGGCTATGGCGACGACCGATATCGCTGCCGCACTCAAGCTGCCGGTTTCTCGCAACATCTTGCCAAGCCGATCACGTTCGAGGCATTGCGGGAAGTGCTGGCGCAGTTCTGACCCACACGCCAGTCAAGGCTATTGACATGGTGAAGCAACGCACTAAACTAAATTTCCTTGCTTCATTATGATTGTAAACATGGTAATCTATCTATTTTCTCGCTAGGAAAGATCGCCGATGTCAACTGAATCCGCTCGTCCGCTCGGTCTAGGCACGCTTGCACTCCACGCCGGTCAACAGCCCGATCCAACCACCGGTTCGCGTGCGATGCCGATCCATCAGACAACCAGCTACGTTTTCAAGAGCACGGAACACGCGGCGAACCTCTTCGCGCTGAAGGAGATGGGCTGGATTTACACTCGCTTGATGAACCCCACGACGGACGTCTTCGAGCAGCGGATGGCTGCCCTCGAAGGCGGCATCGGGGCCTTGGCAGTTTCCAGCGGGCAGCAAGCTATTACCGTTGCCCTCTTGAACCTGGCCCATTCCGGCTCGCACATTATTTCGGCGGCTGCACTTTATGGCGGCACCATCACGCTCTTCGCCCAGACGTTCAAGCGGCTGGGAATTGAAGTCACTTTCATCGACGCGACGGATCCCCGGAGCATCGCTGCGGCGGTGCGGCCAAACACGCGGGCAGTCTACCTCGAATCGGTGGCCAACCCCAAAAACGACGTGCTCGATTTCGAGGCGATCGCCGACGTGGCCCACAAGCACGGCCTGCCGGTGGTGTGCGACAACACGGTGCTGACGCCGATCCTTTTGCGCCCTTTCAACTACGGCATCGACATCACGATCTACAGCGCAACAAAGTTCATCGGCGGCCACGGCACGAGCATCGGCGGCGTGATCGTCGACAGCGGCAAGTTCGACTGGACCCGCGAGCCCGACAAGTGGCCGCAATTTACCCAGCCCGACGCGTCGTACCACGGCGCCGTATTCCACGAGGCGGTGGGGCAGTTGTGCTACATCATCACCTGCCGCACGCATTGGCTGCGCGATCTGGGCGGGGCGCTTAGTCCGTTCAACAGTTTCCTTTTTCTTCAAGGTTTGGAGACCTTGCACTTGCGGATGCCGCGGCACAGCGAGAATGCCTTGGCCCTGCGCGGCACCTGGAGTCGCACCCGCTGGTGAAGTGGGTCAATTATCCGGGGCTGCCATCGCATCCCGGCTATAAGCTTGGTCAGAAGTATCTCTGCAAGGGGGCCGGCGCGATCCTCGGCTTTGGCATCAAGGGCGGTCGGGCGGCCGCGCAAAAGTTCATCGAGTCGGCGAAGCTGGCCTCGCATCTGGCAAACATTGGAGACGCCAAAACGCTGATCATTCACCCGGCATCGACAACGCACAGCCAGCAGACGCCTGAAGAGCTAGCCGGAGCGGGCGTGACGGAGGACTACGTCCGCGTCAGCGCAGGGCTGGAGGACATCGAGGACATCAAGGCCGATTTCGACCAGGCGCTGGCGGAGTCGCAGGAGTAACAAGTGATGCATAGGAAGTTTGATTTTACCCGATGCCAAGCCCTTTTGCCATTTCGCTCGCTCCGTTACACTAAGTCTCATGGCGACCGACAGCAGCGTCTTCGACAGCAGCGACAGCCTCCGTTCGGCCGTGCCGCTGCAACATGCCCAATATGTGACCTTCCAGGAACCTCTTGCCTTGGAGGAAGGGGGGTCCCTGCCCGGCGTGCGCGTGGCTTACGAGACCTACGGCAGGCTCAGCCCGGCAGCCGACAACGCCGTCATGATCTGCCATGCCTTGTCGGGCGATTCGCATGTTGCTCGACACGACGCCGACGACGTGCCAGGCTGGTGGGACCTTGTTATTGGGCCGGGGAAGTCGATCGACACCGACCGCTATTTCGTGATTTGCCCGAACTTACTGGGCGGCTGCCGGGGGACGACCGGCCCCAACAGCGTCAACCCGGAGACGGGCAGGCCCTACGGGGCCGACTTTCCCCGCATCACCGTGCGCGACATGGTCACGGTGCAAAAGCTCCTGGTCGAGCACCTGGGCATCCGCCGCCTGCGGGCCGTGGTCGGGGGATCTCTGGGGGGGCAATTGGCACTGACCTGGGCCACGCAATTGCCGGAGATGGTCGCCGGCACCATCGCGCTGGCCACCTCGCCGCGGCTAACCAGCCAGGCCATGGCCTTCGATGTTGTGGGCCGTAACGCCATTCTCCGCGATCCCGCTTACCAGGACGGCCAGTACTATGGCAACGGCCCGGGGCCGTCGGTGGGGCTTTCCATCGCGCGGATGTTGGGCCACATCACCTACCTCTCGCGGGAGGCGATGATCGAGAAGTTCGACGCCCATCGTTTGCAACCCCGCCAGGTGCAGACGCAGTTCGAGACCCGCTTTTCCGTTGGCTCCTACCTGGCCTACCAGGGCGACAAGTTTGTCGAGCGGTTCGACGCCAACAGCTACCTGGTGCTCACCACGGCCATCGACCTTTTCGACCTCGGCGGCTCGCGCGAGGAACTTTGCCGGGCGTTGGCCAGTTCTCAGTGCCGCTGGCTCTTGATGAGCTTCTCCACCGACTGGTTGTTTCCTCCGTTCCAATCGGAGGAGATGGTCAATGCTCTGATTGCCTCCGGAAAACCGGTCAGTTACTGCAACGTCAAGAGCAACTGTGGTCACGACGCCTTCCTCCTGGCCGATGAGCTGCCCATCTACGGCGAGACGATGCGGGCCTTTTTGGCGAACCTCGGGACCGCCCCGGCAGACGATGCCCAGACCGAAGCGGCGATGGACGAGTTAAGTTGCCAGGACCCGACGAGCATCTTCCACCGCCGCCGCCTGGACTACGACACAATCGTCGAACTGATCCCCGAGGGGGCTAGCGTGTTGGATCTGGGCTGTGGCAACGGCGGCCTCTTGGCCCGCTTGCGCCGCCGCGGGTGCGGCACTATCATGGGCATCGAACTGGACGAGAAGGCGATCCTGGCCTGCGTCTGCCGCGGGCTGGACGTCGTGCAGGCCGACCTGGACCACGGTCTGTCGGCGTTTGCGGACGGGCAGTTCGATTTTGTTGTCCTTTCGCAGACGTTGCAGGCGGTCAGGGACGTGCAGGGCGTGCTCAAGGAGATCCTCCGCGTCGGCAGGCGGGGGATCATCAGCTTCCCCAACATCGGCTACTGGAAGCTGCGCAAGCATCTTTCTGAAGAAGGCCGGGCCCCGCGGGCGGGCACGCTGCTGGGGTACCATTGGTATAACTCGCCCAACGTCCGCTTCCTTTCCATCGCCGACTTCGATGACTTTTGCCGCGACAACCACATCAAGATCCACCAGCAGATCGCCCTGGATACCGAGGCCGGCCGCCAGGTCCGCGACGACCCGAATCTAAACGCCGACATGGCCATCGTGGTGATCAGCGGCTAGGCGCGAGTCAGACCGTGATGTCCGGAAGCTCCCAGCCCTTGCGGAAGTGCGGCTTGACGAAGTCATTGGCCTTCTCGTTGTTGGTGAATCGCAGGTTCTTGCTGTCCCACGTCAGTTTCTCGTGGGGGAATCGCCAGCTTATGGCGCCCAAAAGCATCCATTCGGTATACGGGCCGGCAATGGTGAAGTTGGAGCACGCGGGTTGGCCGCCCTTGCAGGCGCGGATCCAGTCCTGAAAGTGGCCGGGCGAACGCTCCAACACCACCGGCGGCCGCGGGTGCCCGGCCTGCCTGGAACGAGGAAGGAGGGTATAGCTCTCGCCTCGATCGCTAGTGCCGAGGAAGCCCTTCGTTCCCACGAATACCTCGTTGACGCCGCGAATGTCCTCTTGTGTGAGTCCCCGCGGCGGCTTGAACATGCCGGCCATGCTGCCTTCATACCAGTAAACGTCCACGGCAGGCATTTTGCCGGACCTGGCATACTTGATTCGGCGCTCGGGAAACTGGATCTTGCAGGCGTAGCTGGGATACGTGACCGGATTGGCGCCCGCCACCGCGATGCATTCGACGCTTGTCGGACCGGTCTCGCCCAGTCCCAGCGCCCAATTCGCCGGGCCGAACTGATGGATGCCCCAATCGCCGATCATCATGGTGCCGTAATCGAGGAACCCCCGCCAATTGACCGGATGAATCTTCGAGCTATAGGAGTGCTCGTGGGAACGTCCCTGCCAGAGGTTCCAGTCAAGCGTGGCGGGGACCGGTTCCGGAACTGGCCACTGCACGACGCCGCGCGAGAAACCGCCGCCGTTCCAAGAATGCACTTCGCGGACGTCTCCAATTTCGTCGTTCCATATATACTCGCAAGCGATGCGCGTGGCCACTGAGGAGTATCCCTGGTTGCCCATCTGGGTGGCCACCTGGTACTTGCGGGCCGCGTTGGCCAGCAGCCGGGCTTCCCAGATCGTCGCGGTAAGCGGCTTCTGGCAATGGACGGCGATGCCGCGTTCCATTGCCCACAAGGACGCCGTAGCGTGCATGAAATCGGGTATAGTGACAGTTACGCCATCGAGGTGCTTGTGCTCCTTGTCGAGCATCTTGCGAAAGTCGCGGTACAGCTTGGCCTTGGGATAGCGGGCCGCGGTGCCATTGAGGTGGTTCTGGTCCACGTCGCAAAGGGCATAGATATTCTCGCTGCTTACGGAACCGACATCGTTGCCGCCCTGCATACCGCCCACGCCAATAGAGCCCAGGTTGAGCTTCTCACTTGGCGCAGGACCTGTCTTGCCCCCCAACACGTGCCTGGGCACTATCGTGAAGGCGGTGGCTGCCGCACCCAACACAAATTCACGCCGGGTTGCGGTCGTTTTTTTCGCGATATTCCTCGGTTCTGTCATCCCAGTTCTCCTCAATTTCGAATCTGATTTCTCTTGTTGCAATACGCGGTGTTGCGACCGTCAGGCGGAGTCGGTTCTCGCGTCAATAGGCGATACAAGTACTTACTTTAGCTTCCCGCGATCGGCAAAGCAAGTTCCCGATCGCGGTGAACAGCCCGGCAAGACGTGATTTACGAGGAACCGAATACGACGTAGAATGGTAGGGGTGAGCGGGTTGAATCAGAAGGCAATACGATGATAGATGACAACGAAATGGGGCGATTCTCGGTCGAGTTTGCCGTCGCCAACTACGGCGAAGTGGTACATTTGCCACGAGGCTCTAACCGCGCAATCCCAACAGTATTTTGACAGAGATCGAATAATTCCTCATGTCCCAGAACCCCTCCGCTTTCATCGAGGCCCTCTCCCGCGGCGTGCTCGTCTTCGACGGCGCCATGGGCACCGAGATCTACCGGCACCACGTCTTCACGAACCGCTCGTTCGATGAACTTTGCCTTTCCGATCCCAAGCTTGTCGAAACCATCCATCGCGACTACTGCGAGGCCGGGGCCGACGTGCTCACGACCAATACCTTCGGCGCCCAGCGGTCGGGCTTGGAGAAATACGGCTTGGCGGACAAGTTCCACGACATCAACCGCGCCGGCGCGGCGATCGCCCGGCGGGTGGCCGACGCGGCCGATCGACCAGTGCTCGTGGCCGGATCGATCGGCCCGGTGGCGGCGTCGTGGCAGTCGCCCGAGGCCGGTGAAGAGATGTTGGTGATGATCGCTCAACAGGCCGCCGACCTCTGGGCAGGCGGGGCCGACTTCGTCATCTTCGAAACGCAGCCCTCGCGGGCCGCCCTGGTTCAGTGCGCCGCAGCCATGCGTCGTCAGCCGGACGTGCCCTTCATTCTCTCCTGCATGGTTGACAGCCAAGGGGAATCGCCGGCCGGTGAGCCGATTGACCATCTCCTGGCACCCCTGCCCGACGACCGGCCTCAGCCGATCGCTTGGGGCATTAATTGTGGCACTGGGCCCGACGGTCTGCTGGGCGCTGTGGAACGGGCGGTCCACGTCATTACGCTGCCGTTGGTCGTGCAACCGAATGCCGGCATTCCCCGGGAGGTCGATCATCGACGAATCTATTTCTGCTCTCCCGAATACCTGACCGAATACGCCAAGCGGTTCGTGAACCTGGGGGCGTCGTGTGTAGGTGGCTGCTGCGGCACTACGCCCGAGCATATCCGCGAAATGGCCCGAACCATCAAGCCGCTGAGCCGGCGGCGGACCGAGCCGATTGTGAAGCCGGTTGCAGCCGCACCGCTGAAGCCGGCGGCGCCCCTGGCGGAAAAGTCGCGGCTGGGCAAGATGTTGGCTGCTGGCGAGTGGATCACGACCGTGGAACTAGTGCCGCCACGGGGTTACGACCTCAGCTCCACGGTGACCAAGAGCCGCACCCTCTGCCAGCGCGGCGTCGCAGCGATCAATATTCCGGACGGCCCCCGCGCCAGCGCTCGAATCTCGCCGCTGATCACCGCCGAACGCATTCTCCGCGAGGCCCAGATCGAACCGATCCTCCATTTCTGCTGCCGCGACCGCAACCTCATTGGCATGCAGGCCGACCTGCTGGCATGCGCGGCTTGCGGCGTGCGGAATATCCTCTTTGTGACCGGCGACCCGCCCAAGTTGGGCGATTACCCCCATGCCACCGGTGTCTTTGACGCCGATTCCATTGGCATGGCCGCCGTGCAGAAGCGGCTCAATCAGGGCGTTGATTTAGGCGGCCAGTCGATCGATCCGCAGACCTTCGCTGTGATTGGTGTGGGGCTCGACCCGACGGCCCTGGATCGCAAACGGGAACTTGATCGTTTCCGTCAAAAGATCGATTCTGGGGCTGAATTCGCCATCACCCAGCCCGTCTTCGACCCCGACGCCTTGTTGCGGATGCTGGACGACGTGCAGCAATTCGGCGTTCCCATTGTGGCCGGCATCTGGCCATTGGTGAGCTATCGCAACGCCCTTTTCATGCGGAATGAGGTGCCCGGCGTGGTCGTGCCCGATGCGGTCCTGACCCGCATGGCCGCCGTGAACACCCGCGAAGAGCAGCTTGCCACGGGCATCCAGATCGCGCGCGAGTCGGTGGCCCGCGTGCGAAAGCGCGTGGCGGGCATTCAGGTCAGTGCGCCGATGGGTAATATTGAAACGGCCTGGGCAGTGATCAAGGACGAATAATGCGGGCGTTCGTAGTCCCGGCTTCAGCCGGAATCCGGGGGAGTCCGGCTAAAGGCGGGACCGGGAGTTTATCCAATTGGGGGTGTGTAAAAGCCCGCTGCTCCGGTGCTCGCTCCCAAAGGAGCGCAGACGTACCCACTCCGGCTTGGTAGAATGTAGTGTACCGGTAATGAGCACACGGGTTCAGGAATCCCCAAATCGATGTCCGCTGAGGGAATAATACGCGAGCTTCGGACGGCGGTCCCAGTGATCGAGCCATCGCTTCTGGCTTCCGATTTCGGCTGTTTGGAGCGGGAGATCCGTCGCATGGAGGAAGCAGGGGCCCATAGTTTCCACCTCGATATCATGGATGGGCATTTCGTGCCCAATATCAGTTTCGGTTTTCCCGTCGTCGAGGCCATCCGCCGTTTGACGCACCTGCCGCTGGATTTACACCTGATGATTTCCGAGCCGGGCCGGTACCTGGATCGGTTTCGAAATGCGGGAGCCGACTTGTTGACCATCCACGTGGAGGCCGTCGAGGATCCGCGTCCGTTGCTGGAGGAAATCCGCCGGCTGGGCGCGGTTGCCGGGTTGACTCTGAATCCGCCTACCCCTATCGCGGCGGTCGAGCCCTACTTGGCCGATTGCGATCTGTTGCTGGTAATGAGTGTGCAGGCGGGCTTTGGCGGACAGGAGTTCGAGCCGCAAGCCCTCGATCGCTTGCGGCGCGTGCGGGCCGAGGGCGGCAGCGACCTGCTCTTGTCGGTCGATGGCGGGCTGAACCACGAGACGATCGGGCCCTGTGCCGAGGCCGGCGCCGACATCTTTGTCACGGGATCCGCCTTATTTGGGCATCACGATTATCGCCAGGCGCTGGACGAATTCCGCGGCTTGGCCCTAGCGCAAAAGAACGTTCAGGTTTGAGTATGCTACGTATTGTGCTCATCCGCCCCGGAGCGACGGATTACGATGGTGAACAACGGATCCAAGGCGCTCTCGACATACCCTTGAGCCGACAGGGCCTGATGGAGATTGCTCGCGCCGTGGATCAATTGCGCGACATGCGGATCGAGGTCTTTTATACCTCGCCCTGCGCAGTCGGCAGTGCAGAGCGCGGAGATCCTTTCCAAGGATCTGGAAGCCCGCTTGAAGAAGCTCGATCGCATGCAGAATCTCAACCTCGGCCTGTGGCAGGGCATGCAGGTGGGCGAGGTTCGCCACAAGCAGCCGAAGGTCTATCGCCAATGGCAGGAGCAGCCGGAAAACGTCTGCCCGCCCGACGGCGAGATGATCGAGCAGGCCCAGGTGCGGGTGGCGGCGGTGATGAACAAGCTTCTTCGTCGCCACAAGGAAGGCGTGATCGGCATGGTGGTCCCGGAACCGCTGGCAAGCCTCATTCGGCACCACGTCAAGAACATCGATTTGGGCGACCTCTGGAAGGCCCTTGGCGGCCACGGCACGTGGGAGCTCCTTGACCTGGAGCCGTCCAGAGTTCCCGTATTGAATTGAAAGCACTTCGAAGGAATCGAATGGAACGCTGCGGCTTTCGGGGCTTTCCGCCATTGCTTCCGAACGTTTCAAGGCAGCGCGACGCGAGCTATCATGGATCTGAATATGGCCGACAATTCGCCCGATGCCAACAGCTGGAAAAACGCCATGAAGCGCCCAAGCGCGGCGTGCCCGAGGGGCTGTGGATGCGCTGTCCCGGCTGCGAGGCGACCATCTTCCGCAAAGAAGCCGAAAAACGCCTGGGCGTCTGCCCGGAGTGCGATTACCACTGGTACGTCTCGGCGCGGCAGCGGATCGCGCAGCTCTTCGACGAAGGCACCTTCGAGGAGTGGGACGCCGACCTGGAGCCGACCGATCCCCTGGAATTCGTCGATAACAAACCCTACGCCCAGAAACTTCGCGAGGAGCAGAACCGCACTGGGTTGAAGGACGCCGCCGTGTCGGGGACGGGCATGGTCCGGGGCCGCCGCGTGGCCTTCAGCGTGACTGATTCGGCGTTTATCATGGGCAGCATGGGCAGCGTTGTCGGCGAGAAGCTGACCCGCTGCGTGGAGCGGGCGACGCAACAGCGCCTGCCGCTGATTATCGTCTCGGGGTCGGGCGGGGGCGCCCGCATGCACGAAGGCATGCTCTCGCTGATGCAGATGGCCAAGGTCTCGGCCGCCCTGGCCCGGCTCGACACGGCGGGCGGGCTGTTCATTTCGGTCCTCACCAATCCCACGATGGGCGGTGTCGCGGCCAGCTTCGCCTCGCTGGGCGACGTCGTATTTGCCGAGCCCCGCGCCCTGATCGGCTTTGCCGGACCCAGGACCATCAAGGCCACGATCCGCATTGAACTGCCCAAAGGTTTCCAGACCAGCGAATTCCTCCTGGAGCATGGTTTTATCGATCGCATCGTCCGCCGTTGTGATTTGCAGAGCGAAATCGCCGCGACGATCGATTATTGCGGAAAATAACTTCTCGGGTGGTGCCTTAATGCGGGCGTTGCCGGCATCGGCATGTTAAACGGGGCCGAAAGTCATGCCGGAGCCGCAGTGGGCCGAGGCGTGTGCGCCCTTGCGGAAAACAATGGGTCGAATTACATATAGAAGGAATCGCTTTTCACTGTTCATCAGGACCTGATCCCATGGGACTTTTCGATTTTTTCAAAGCCAAGGTCGCCAATACGGGCGTTGACATTTCCAAGCGGTATGCCTTGCTCCGCGAGGCCGTCTCCGGCACGATGTCGAAGTTCTACAAGGCCCGAGACCTGCGAACGGGCCAAATTGTGGGCCTGAAGATCCTCGACCGTCAGAAGACGTCGGCCTTCGAAGAGCGTTTTCGCGGCTTGAAGAAGCCTACCGAGGGTGAACTGGGAATGCGGTTGAAGCACCCTCGCCTGGTGGAAACGCTCGAATATGGCACGACCACCGACGGCAGCCAGTACATTGCCCTGGAGTTCATCGACGGGCCCGACTTCAACTCCCTGATCGTTGCCCACGACCCCGTTCTGGAGAAGAACCGGGCTCATTTTGTCCGCCAGGCCGCCGAGGCAATCAAGGCGGTGCATGACGCGGAATTCGTGCACCGCGATATTTGCCCGCGCAACTTCCTCTTGGCCGACCGCGCCAAGTTGGAGCTCAAGCTGATCGACTTCGGCCTCACGCTGCCCTGCCAGCCTCAATTCCAGCAGCCGGGGGTCCGCACGGGCAACCCCAACTACATGGCCCCGGAGATCGTCCGCCGCAAACCGACCGATCAGCGGGTTGACGTTTTTGCCTTCGGCGTCTCGGCCTACGAAATGTGCACCGGCGAGCTGCCATGGCCGCGAGGCACGACCGGCATGGCTGCCATGTCGCACGACCAGCCGCCGACCGACATCCTGCAATACCAGCCCAAGCTCCATCCGGATCTGGCGAAGGCTATTCATTCGTGCCTGGAACCCGAACCGAATCGCCGTTGTGCCTCGATGGAGAAGTTCTTGCAAGCGATCCGCAACGTGAAGTCGTAGCGTTTGGGGAGATAACCTCCCGATTCAATGCCACCGGCCAGGCACGCTCTGGGTGCGGTTACGCTCACTGCTACTACGGGGATTGCCGCCGTCCTCGCCAGAACCTACAGTGAACTACTCTAATCGGCTATGCGTGAATCACAACGTTCTGCGCCGGGCTGACTCACAACGAAAAATCGAATACTCGCAAGGCCATGCGAGCAAACGGGTTGCACCGACGGAACGGCGAATTTCCCAGTGACACACGTCCACGAGAAAAGGCCCCCGCGGCCTCTCAAACGGCCGTCGTAGGTCCTGGTGAATAGGCATGTTACGTCGAACGGCCAGGGTCGTTTCTCGGCCCGCCGGCGTTGTGGAACAAATCCTCGACACGGCGGCACCGTCTCAATCTGAGCGTTTCTTGGGGAAACTCAGGTTGACAGATTCGATGGGAATCGGTTTTTTATATTGGTAGGAGATTTTCAAGGAAGTGACCGTGTACAAGGAGGTTCACGGAAATGGCCAGATTACCCATTGTTTCATGGATTGGGAACGCGGCAGCGGTTATGACAGGGAAATGGGGCTCGGTTTCGGAACAGGCGGAGGCGGCCGGGTGTAGTCGGCAAACCGCCTACGATCATGCGGAGAAAGTCGAAGCGGCAGTGCGCGACGCGGTCGGCGGCGGGCCGTCACGCGACCAACTCCAAGAACAAGTACGCCAGCAGGCGGAGCGACTGGCATTGCTGGAAAAGCGACTGGCTAAGGCGACGGAGTTTTCTGAACAGGAGCAGCAACGGTTTGCGGCAACGGCCACAGCCATGGGGTTGAGTTACTCGCAAACGAGGGAACTCTTGGGAATCGTCGTGAAAAAAAATCTCCCAGCCGTGCGAAGATCGGCCGGTGGGTGAAGGAATCTGCACAGGCGGCAAGCCAAGTACTGGATCGCTTGGACCAAGCCTGCCGCGGTCTGGTGATTACGGGCTGCTTCGACGAGATTTTCTTCCACGGCAAGCCGGTTTTAGTGGGCGTCGAACCGCACAGCATGGCGTGGGTCTTGGGAACGCATGCTGCGGATCGCAGTGCTTCGACGTGGACTGGGGCGTTGCAAGGTTTCAACGCCTTGGAGCAGGCGGTGGTTGACGGCGGCCGAGGCATGCAGCGTGGTCTGGCGGATTTTCAGACGCAGCGAAAAAACGCCGGAAACGCCACTCCTTTGCAGGTCAGCTTGGATGTCTTCCATACGAAGCAGGAAGCGCAGCGTGTACTGCGAAAACTGTGGAGCCGCGTGGAGTCCCAGTGGGCGAAGGCGGAAGAAGCGGACCGACAGGTCGTGTACGCGTGGCGTCACGGCGGCGACCGCCGCGGCTTTGGAGGACTGGCGGGCAAGGCGTGGAAGAAGGTGGAACGGCTCATGGAAAGGTACGACCGCATGGAGCGAGCGTGGAAACGGATCGGGACCGCCTTGGAATTGTTTCGCCCGGATGGGCGGTTGAATGATCGAGCCTGGGCCGAGGGAGAGATCGCCGCGGCGGTAAAAGAACTTGACGGGCCAGAGTGGGGCAAACTGCGTCGTGCGCTGGCGGATCGGCGAAGCCTGACGTTCCTGGATCGGATGCAGCGGCAGTTGACGGCGGCAGAGCCTTGGGCGGAGTTACGTGAGGCATTGGTCCGGCGGTGGTGGCTGCGGAAGCAGTTGGCGGCGGTTCCCGAGGACGTTCCGGGCGGAGGACGTTGGCTGGCAGCTGCTTTGGTCCAGACGGCGTATTGTCGGAAGTTGGAGGTGAACTGGCAGGAATCGTATGGGAGGGTGGCGGCGGTCTTACGACACACCGTTCGCGCCAGTAGTGCCGTGGAATGCATGAACAGCGTGCTACGAATGCATCAGGAGCGGCATCGGACGGTCACCCAGCCGATGCTGGATCTCAAGCTGTCGGCGGCGGCCGGGAATTGGACCATTTTGGCGGTCAGAAGTGAGCCAGCTATCTGGCGGGATGGTGGCTGAATCCGCTTGACGGCAGGTACGGAATCGGGATTCCGAGATGCCGACAGAGATCCTCGGCGGCTGCGTAGATGCTCAGACCATGAACGGCAGCCCATAGGTCGAGTTGGGTTCCGGCAGAGTGGCAGCGGAAGCAGCGATAGCGATGGCAGCCGAGATGGACCGAGAAGACCCTGCTTCGCGGCGAGGAGTCGCCATGAATCGGACACGGACCGCGCAGACGCGGACCCTCGCGAGACATGGGCACGTAACTCAGCAAGCCCAGCACTTGCTGGATTCCGACTTCGCGGCGAACCTGCTTTAGATCGATTCCCGGCATGGAGCACCCGGACGCATGAAGAGCACTGGCCTCGGATTCCACACCAACAGAGAAGAGGCCCAGGTACTTACGGTGTCGCTTGGGGAAGTTCCTTCGCCGCTCTGCCGTCCTTGTGGGGCAAGGGCCGCTTGAGCCGGGCGGCACGGTAAGAGCGCCCCTCGATCTTCAGGATGATCGCACCGTCCACGACGCGATCGAGAAGTGCCATCGCCAAGGGCGCGTCGCCAAGGTACTCCGCCCAGGCCTCAAAGCTGATGTTGGTCACCATGGCCGTGGACCGTTTGGTACGGCCATCGACCACCTTGTACAGGAGGCTGGCTGCTTGGCTGGATTCGCTCCGCTCGATCCGATCGAACCCGAATTCGTCAATCGCCAGAAGGTCGAAGTTGCTGTAGTACCGCAACCGCTCGGGAAGCGTGTGATCGGCCAAGCAGGCGGTCAAGTCCTGCAACAACTCGGCACTGGTGATGTAACGCACGCGATAGCCCCGCTGCGCACGCGGTGCGTCCCAGGGCTTGAACGATATGGCTCTTTCCCACCCCGCTTTGCCCTAGAATGACGAGGTTGTCCCCGCGGCGAATGAACTCTCCCGTGGCCAGGGTCTCCATCTGTTGGCGGTCGATGGCTTGGGCGTTGAACTCCCAATCGAAGCCTTCCAGGGTCGCCGACTCGCGAAAGCGGGCTTCCCGGATCCTGCGATCGATCGCCCGCTGCCGGCGAAGATCGGCCTGGGGGCCCAGCAAGTGCGAAAGCAGTTCCAGCGCCGTCCAGCGCCGTTTCTCCGCCTCTGCCAGGACGGTATCCAGGTCCGTCGCCGAGAGAGGAACCCGCAGCGTCTGGAAGTAGTCCAGGATGCGTTGGCGCAAGTCATCTGGGTTGTCGGGGGTCGGTTTCCGGCGGCTGCTCATCGGGGGGTGGCTCCTCGGGATAGAGATAGAGTTGTTCGTAGTCGGCGGTGGGACGAGGCGGAACCGGCCGGTCCTCCATGATCTCGCGCAAGTGCTGTTGCTGGTCGCCGAGAGATTCCAGCGGCGTTTTCGGCTGGGCCTGGGCTGCCAGGATGCGCTCCACGGAACGCAACGCGAAGGCCCCGAAACTGCGCCGCCCGCTCCAGGGCGCTGCTCACGTCCGCTTTGTGGTAGGTTTCCAAGAGCGCCAACACCCGTTGGGCCTGGTCCTTGCCCGCCCGGTGGGTCTTCAACAGCCCTTCCAGGAAGCGGCCGCCCGCAGGTCCCAGTTCCGCGAAGCGCTCGCGCAAGTGAACTTCCCGCTGTTTCGAGTCTTCCCGCGGCCTGTGCTGCGGCAACTCGCTGCGCTGGCCCGCCACGTTGTGCGGGAAGAGCGGGTGCCGGGCGAGCACCTCCAGGTCCGGTCCGTAGACGATCAACTCCGCTTCGGTGATCCGTAGCGGCAGCACCTGCCCCAGGTATCGCCAGGGGACCGAGTAGAAGTTCTGCCGATGGGCGACCATCCCTTCCGCATTGACCGTTCGGTAGACCACCAAGGCCGTATCGTAAGGCTTTTCGGGAAGCGGGATCAGGTACGGCAGTTCCTCGGCGTGCAGGTCGACGGGCCGACGCTTCGTTTCCCGATGCACGCGCACGTCGGCCGCTTCCGCCAGCCACTTGGCCAGGCACTCGTTGAGATGCTCGAAGTTGCGGAAGCTGCGGCCGTTGAGGAAGTTTTCCTCGACGTAGCGGAAGGGGCGTTCGCACTTTCCTTTCGTCTGCGGCCGCCTCCGCCGACAGGCCCAGACCCTGTAGCCGTAGTGCGTGGCGAAGGCCAGGAAGCGGGTGTTGTAGATCGGCT
This sequence comes from uncultured Planctomycetia bacterium, assembly GCA_963709175.1. Taxonomy (GTDB): domain Bacteria; phylum Planctomycetota; class Planctomycetia; order Pirellulales; family Thermoguttaceae; genus JANXQG01. The sequence continues at coordinate 144,037 of CAVPVK010000010.1, read as the reverse complement.
CGTCGCCCTCGTAACGGGCCACCACGACCTTCATGTTGTCGTAGAGGCAGGTGGCCGCCACCCCGCCCAGGTGCTGGAAGGCCCGCACGTGCTCGCGGATCGTGGTCTCGAAGTCCTGGGACTCCACGAACCGCAGGTACTGCCGCCGCGAGTAGCCCAGCACGTAACTGAATAAGTTGCCCCGCCGCCGGCCCTCCTCCGTGAACTCGATCTCGTAGGTGGCGTAATCCATCTGCGCCTGCTGCCCTTTGCCGCTCTCGAAACGCACGACCGGCACACGCCGCCGATCGGGACGGAGCTGACGCAGCAGATCCTTCACAATCGTGTACTTGCCCGTAAAACCCGCCTTGCACAACTCCTCGAAGACGCGCAGCGCCGTGATGGAAGGCCAGCGCGTGAGAAGATCCTGGATGAAAGGCACACGCCCGTCCAGAATGCTGCCCCGCGATCCCGGCGGCGCCGGCAGATCGGGATGTGCCGCCCCTTCGGCCCTTCCCTTCTGGTGGTCCAAGATGATCCGCTTCACCAGGTAACGCGAGATCCGTAATTCCGCGGCAATCCGCCGCATCGACGTTCCCTCTTGCCAACGCCGGATCACTTCGTTTTCAATCAATCGATCGCTCATGGCAGGTCAATCTCCCTTAACAGGTCCTCGCTCAGTTCGGCCACGTTCCGGGCGTCGCGCACCAGTCGGCCGAAGCCGGGCGACAACACGCCCCGGTCGCACGCCGCCAGGTCGGCACGCCCCTTGTGCCGCAGCCAGTTCTCCATCCGCCCCAAGCCGTCCAGCACGTGCCCCAATTGCCGCAGCACCCGGTTCCCCGCGGCGCTCAAACGCGGATCCCATGCCGGCAGGCTCTCGACCTGCGCCTGCCGCAACGCCCGCCGCGGCTCGCGAAGCACGAACTCTACGTCAGGCCGGCCCGTGCAAGCCACGACCAGGTCCACCATGCCATGCACCTCCGCGACCGTCAGGTGCTCGCGCCGCGCGGCCGCCACAACTTCGGCCTGGTTGCCCGCGGGCAACCGCGTCAACTGCCGCGCCATCGTCGGCGACAAGAGCCCCACACACAGGTCGTCGCGGCACTCCTGCGAAAGCCGCTCCAAGAGCGCCAGCCGGCGGCAGACCCAACTCTTGTGCCGCTGCAGGAGTTCCGCCACTTGAAGCTGCGAAAGCCCGTCCTCGCGCACCAAGGCCTGCACGATCCACGCCTCTTCCAACTCTTTCATCCGACCGCCAATGCCGTTCAATCCCAAGATGATCGCCTTGGCCGTCGGTTCGTCCACTTCCACCAGCCGCGCCTGAAGCGACGATACGGAGGGAAGCGTCTTGGCTGCCGCTACCCGCTTGAAACCGTCCAACACCTCCGGCTGCTCTTCACGCAAGCAGACGGCCACGGGCGAAACCTGTCCGTAACGTGCCAAGGAGCCGGCCATCGCCGCCGCGGCCGCCGCATCCGGCAGCCGGTAACGCCGGTAGCGCTCGCCGATCGTCTCCAACGCAATCCAGCGGATCTCGCCTTCCGTCCAGTCCTTCATCGCTCTTTCCCGGTTGCTCGGGGTCCCGATATCTTTCGTTTTGGAGAATTGCTGCCGCGACGCGCCGCAGCGATGGGACAATCCTAGGCCCACAGAGCAGGACCAAGAATAAGCGACGACGTACTTTCTTCCGCTAGGGCGGAATCCGGCGAGGAGTCGGCGGCAGTCCTTTACGTCGTTGTCCCCACCGCGCCTCGCGCTGCAGGACTCGCCGCAAAGCCTTACGGCACAAGCACGAACAGAAGCGCCGACGGGGCCAGCGCCGGGCAGGAACGAACAGCTCGTAGCAGCCCGGACGGGCACAAGAAGATTTTTCCGAAGCGTCGGTTGGGCGCTCACCCTCGCACTCTGCCGGAGCAACTTCCTCGGCTGCGACTTCCTCGGCTGCGACTTCCTCGGCTGCGACTTCCTCGGCCTCCCGCCGCTCACGGACCCGCTGCCGATAGCGGCAACTCTGTTGACGGCGGCACTCCCGGCCGCTCTCCGTCTTTCGCCAGGTCTGGTCGGCACTCCAACGCCGCCAACGATCCGCCGCATCCTGACACGCCGCACCGCAATACCGCGCCTGGTGGTCGTCGGGCTTGAAGAACTGCTCACAGCCTTTCAAAAGACAACGCCGCTGCCGCGGCGCCTGACTGGAGCCTTGCCCTAAAGAAGATTGTCGATCATTATGAATCTGACCCAAGGGAGCGCCAACTCCCGAAAGGTCAAGTCCCGGAGAGGACTTCTATTCCTCTCCGGGACACCTTGTATCCGCTGCCTTATCCTTCGGCCTCCCTCTATTCCAGACTAATTGCCACCCCATCCACCCGCCACTTCTCCCGCGGTCGGCCGCCACCGACTACTGCCGGCCAGATGCCTTTCTGACCGCCAAAATGGTCCAATTCCCGGCCGCCGCCAACATCTCAAGCGGCTATACTGGAACTGCCGACCCTTCCGAAGTGGCAAGCGTCGCGGTCGTTCCCCCTATGACCTACTGGGCTTGTCGCTGCCGACCACCGATTGGTGGCAACTGCTACACACACCCACCCCAGATTTGACGCAACAACTGTCAAGTTCTAAAGTTGCGGCTTGAGACGATGCCGACACGGCGCCTTCGCCGTCGCTCCAACCCGTTGTCTACCGAAGACTTGCGCTTGGCTCGCCACTGTGCCACAACGGCCTCCCGTTCGCGCGACGAATATATGCCCCTTTAGGGTAAAGTCGCCGGAGTTGAAACTGGATTAGCGCGTTATGCGAACCCGTCGGATCCGATGCGCAGATTCTCTCCCTTACCTCTCGGCCGGCGGGCCAAGGGTTTCTGCAGCGGCGCCGGGACACACCCGGCGCGTCTCGGGCCTTGCGCCCCCGGCGGGCTGGCCGGGGGCGCTTCCACAGATCTAGATTGCCAAAGAACGAGTTTCTAACCTAATATTACGCCTGGCGAGCGGCAGTTTTCTAAAGCGCTCTCGTAAGGCAATGCTATTGGCCATCTTGGGCCCTCGCCCTGGTGCGGGTTTCACGGTCAGGTGCGGTGTTTAACGGTGGGCAGGGGGACGAAACGGGAACGCAGCTAGAATTCAGATCCCGGCTGGTATTGCCGGTGGCATTTAAGTAGACTCAGAGCGTGGCACGGCGAGCGCGAGCAACTCCGGGTGCGTCAACTGGCGGTTGCGAATGTTTCGGCGTTGTCGATTGCGCGTCTCGCCAAATTGACGCAACCGTTGCGGTGGGCAGTGGCTTCACGATAGTTTAGCTACCGCCGTGAGGGCGGTTCCTGCCGCGACCCTACGAATTGGGCGGGGGACTGCACCAGGTGATGTGCGGCGGCAACGAGCGACGCGCGATTTTCCGCGACCCTTGCCAAGCTACAGGAACAGCTCGCTAATGGTTAAAGTCGGTGTGACCCCATACCCTTCCCCAGTGCTAAGCGAATACTACCACCGCGAACTCGGCGTTGTTTGCTACTCACTGCCCCTATTCGTGAGCGCTCGCCAACGATACCGGCAGCCGACGCCAGCCTTGGGAGAAGCCCTCATGGCTGACTGTCTCGAATGGCGATGGAGCAGCGCGACGCGAGAAGTTCGCGAAGCCGATAGCAGCGCGCCTTCGAGTCGTCATCCCCGGGCTCTGACGGTGCTCTCCGCTGAGAGCTACGCGGATTTCCTGGACGACGTGAGGTACATTGACGATTGGGATCTCTGGAAAGGCATCGAACTCTACGGGTACGATCCGGGTACGTCGAGCGCCGTAACGGGGATGGAAGACAAGGTGCCGAAGGCGGCGCTCCAGCGGTTCGCCACGAACGAAGTCGGCCCACTCAGGGTGGTCGTCATTGCTCTGGACGACATGGACAACAGCCTGGTGTTCGTTCCGCATGAGCCGATCCCAGTCATCGCGAGACTGATCGAGGCATCGGGGGGGAGATGGGCGCGGGAACACGCCCGGCGCAAGTACAGTGCCCTGCGAATTGCGAGGATCGAGACGATGTTCTCGCTATCGCTTGAGGACGAGTGATTAGACGGCCATGCGCCGCGGACTACCGCACCTGCGGGAGCTATGGGGGCCGCGCGGTCTCGCCCGCCACGAGCCCGCACGCTTATATGGCACAGCAGCGAAGTAACGACTTGTGATTCACGCCTGACGAATCGTTGCTTGTCTCGTCCGGGTATGACGGGCTGATCATATGTTGGGCTTCCGGCAAGGACATGTAGGCATTGCCGTACTCCTGGGCTTTGGCCATCGTGGCCAATTCCGGATATCGAGGCCGCGATGGAGTCAGGCCAATCGTCAGTTACGGCCTCTGGGGGGCGAAGCTATGACAAGAGTCGCTGCGGCAATAAGGCATAATTACTCACGTTCCGCACCTCCGTTTGAAGGTTCGCAGCCCGTTTGGAGGTATGCCAAGCAAGGCGAGTAGTTTCCGTTGGGTCGGATCGGGTTCAGCCAAGCGTCGCGAGATTTCGCCGTGTTCCTTGACGATCACAATACACAAGGTGCTGAAGGATTTGAGAATCGCCGGGCCGGTAGGTGCTGGGCTAGGTCGGTTCTCCGGATAAAGTCCGTACATCGGTTTGCCTTTCAAGCTGCGACGCGTCTGACGCTCCATCAAGGCCATCACCATCAACGCCCAGACCAAGATGCACAACAGCCCCGCCATCCGTTCTGGCTTCTCCAGAAACATAGGGGCGACTGCCAGTGGACCTTTGCAGTGGTGGAACCGCCGCTCCACTTGGCTTTGCTCTTTGTACGTGGACAATGCCTTTGCCGTGGGGCAACGCTTCGACGAGATATTCGTCTTCAGCACGTACACGCCCTCCAGTTGCTTGAGCCTCTCAAGCTTCTTGGCGTTGATCTTCCAGGTCAGATGAAAAACTCCCTTCCTGTCCTTCGTCAACTTGTAATCGAACGAACTGCCTTCCGAGTACTTCGCTTTGGCCAATTCCAGCCGGCCCAAAATCTTCTCTTGTGTGGTCAGGCTGTACTTGTTCAGGTTCCGCTCGACGGCTGCAAATTCTTCGCGGATCTTGGACATGTGGCGCTCTTGGGTCGCCGCCTCCTGTGCGGCCTTCGCTTCGCTCCATACGAAGATCAGCCGGTACTTGACGCGAATCTTCCGCTCGTCCACGATGCCTTCCAAGACCGCTGTCGTCTCGGCGGCTTCGTACTTGTCCCGCTCATCCGCCAGCAGGTGGGCTTGGCTCTGCGGAAAATAATCCACCTTGTGCAGTTTCCCACGGCGTCTCAGCTTGAGATACTCTTCCTGCAAATGGGGTTGGAAGGCGCCGCCGCAAAGAAAGAAGCCTTTACCCGCCGCAACCGCCAGCAAGTTGTCCGTTGTGTCGAGCTTCGTATCCGCGATGTAAAGAAAGTCGGTCTTGCCCAAGGTCTTCGCCAGGGCCCGCAGATTGTCCATGTGGACCGGGCTTTCCGCCGCATTGCCGTCCAAAGGCAGATGACCGATCGGCACGCCCCCGTCGGCCGTCACGTTCAGCCCCATGCCGATCTGCTTGACGTTTTTCCGCCCGCTTTTCGTGCGACCGTAGGCCGGCTGGGGCGTGGGTGGGGTTTGCCCTTCGATACATTGTTGTTCATAGGCCCCGTACAGTTCCACGTCGGTGATGTCGAAGTGAATCTGATTCACTTGTACCTTGAAGACCTTAACCATCTGCGTCACCAGGGCTGCCTCAACCACGGCAGCGTGTTGGGCCAGACGTTCCAACCCCCGTCCGAGAAGATCGTCGTTGAGTTGCTCCGTCGTCACACCGTAGTAGTCGGTCAGACCCGCTGTCTGGGTCCATGTGCCAATACGATACAACGCCTGGGGGTTAAGCAATCGGTTGGCAATCATGGTCTCCGCAACCGTGCCCAGGGGCACCCCGCCTTCCCACGGTACGACTTCATTGATAATCGCGCCCAACCTTAGCCGCTCAAAGTAATGCGCGATAACCGGCAATGCACCAACAATCTGTGTGTCGAAACGAACGCTCGCATCCATGCGCGGCTCCTCCTTGGCCAGATTCCGATTGAACCTCCCGTAGTTCGCCAAGGATGCCAAAACGACGCCACTCTGTCCAGATTAACTTCCGCCAGGGGTGCGGAACGTGAGTAATTAAGCTCACGATTGCCACAGGCCGCAAGCCGATTGCCTCTCCGGCAAAAAGTCTTCGACCTGACTTGACGCGGCCCAATTCGGGATTGGCCACCGTGGCCAAGCCGAGACCCCTGAGATGATCTGTGAGAGATGCCATTCTCGCCGTTTAATTGCCTTCCCACTATGATTGCGAGATTTGCGTTGTATGCCGGATATATCGAAATTTGACAGACGAGCGGGTTCATGTGGCATAATTTTAAGGGAAGGACAGAGTTTGACACAGGGAGAGATTAAGTGGAAACCAGCGAACGGTATTTGAGCTACGCGCACGCAGCCAGAATCTTGCATTTGTGCCCCCGATCGCTTCGTCGCCTCGTGCAGGCCGGACTGCTTCCGGCGGTACGACCGAGCAAGCGACGAGTGCTTTTCGACCGAACCGATTTGGAGGCGTACTTGGAAGGAACGAAAGAGGGGAACCGTCATGGCCATGATGGCCGAGAATGCCATCGACCCGATTAGAAAGGACACGAACGTGGAAGCTCACACGACAGGCTTTGCACTGACGGACGCGGGAAACGGCGAGCGATTCGCCGCCCTGTACAAAGACCGCGTGGGGGATGTGGATCGCCTGGGATGGGAAACGATGGAATCCGGAGGGCCAGTCGCTGGCGGAGCCGCCGGCGGCGATGGCAACGTGACGGAGTCGATCGCCTACGTCGATGGCAACTCGACCAACGACCGCGCCACCTTGTACGGTTATGACTGGCGGGATCGCCTACTCTGGACGATGGCGGACGACCACACGCAAGACCCGAACCATCCGGGCTACACCCGAAAGACCTACACCTTCAACACCTACGACAACGCGGACGACGTGCTCAACACCACGCGCTATTACGACCTGGCCAACACCGAGGGCCTGCCCGACAACACGCCCAACTTGGGCGATCCGGTCATCGGCGAGAGCGGGGCGGCCTTCGACGCCCTCGGCCAGGAATACCAGTCGATCAGCTACAATGCCTCGGGCACGATCGCCGCGATCTCCAACATCTGGTACGATGCCGACGGCAACGTCATCATGACGCAGGCCGCCGGAACGCAGGAGTTCACCAAGACCATTTATGACGGGCTGGGCGACGCCGTCGTCACCTGCGACGGCTACGACCCGGAAATGCCGGCCATCGGCACGGCCAGCGCCTACGCCGAGGCGGAGGGTATTGGGCCCAACGACATCATCCTCACGCAGGCCGATGCCACCTTCGACCCGGCCGGCGACGAGACGTTCGAGGCCGACTACAACCGCCTGCCCACAGCCAGCGGCACGGAGGCCCTCGATTCGACAGGCAACGCTGGCCAGTCGCAGGTTTCCTATACCGCCTCGTGGTTCGACGGCATCGGGGGAGGTACTGGGGTCAACCCTACGTTAGACATTTATGGATTGACTTGCCGCGTGGAAGTTGGTGTTTTGCGGCCATGGTACGACCGTTAAGAATCGAATTGGCCGGGGGACTTTGCCATGTGATGTGCGGCGGCAACGAGCGACGCGCGATTTTCCGCGACGACGACGATCGCCGGCGAGGCCGTGGCCCGCATTAAGGCGGCCGGGAAGGATGTTGACGCGACCTTTGCCAAGCTACAGGAACAGCTCGCTAATGGCTACAGTCGGTGTGACCCCATGCCCTTCCATGTGATTCAAATCTACACCGACAAGGCAGGAACGGCATCGCAGGCTGCTGGGGCCGCAGCACACGATACCAAGCATTGGTTGCAGAAGATCACTCCGTCAACCTATCGACAGTTCCACGAGTTTGAGGCATATCAATTTCAGCGGCAGGCGGGGTACTTGTCTTTGACAAACGAGCAAATTCAGAATTTGATCGACATGTCGCCTTTATATAAAAACGTTCCCAAATGAGGCAAATCATGATGATGGAGTTTTCGAGTATTGTTTGCCCGAACTGTGGCCAGAAGGCAGTGAGAACGGTCAATGGGCATTCGGAACACATGAAGTGCGATTCGTGCGGTTGGAGTCAAGATGCCACTGTCTTCCACACAGAGGAATTGCCTTTTACGGATGACAATTCTAGGCGAGTGGAAGTCTACATTAAGTGGATGAATGAGCAAGCCACTCCCAAGGAAGTGATGGCTGCGCGTCGTGCGTTTGAGGGTCTTTCGCAACGACCGTTACAGGATGTGCTTGAGGCGGCACAGCGTGTCACCAGATTCAGCCTGGGTGTGCATCCATTGCCGATAGCCATAGAACTCCAAGAGCGAGCGAAGGTACATGGGCTTCGCGTGGTGTTCGGGGAGGTACTGGGGTCAAACCTACGTTAGACATTTATGGATTGACTTGCCGCGTGGAAGTTGGTGTTTTGCGGCCATGGTACGATCGTTAAGAATCGAATTGGCCGGGGGACTTTGCCATGTGATGTGCGGGCGCAACGAGCGACGCGCGATTTTCCGCGACGACGACGATCGCCGGCGAGGCCGTGGCCCGCATTAAAGCGGCCGGGAAGGATGTTGACGCGACCCTTGCCAAGCTACAGGAACAGCTCGCTAATGGCTAAAGGCGGTGTGACCCCATACCCTTCCTGAAGGTCACTGCCGTCCCTCGACCTGCCTGTGAATGGGCCTGCAAGCGAAGAGGGCGTGAAGGGCAGAAAGCCGGCGATGGGCTAGCCGTGGAAAACTTGCCACAGACTTTGATAATGAGATGAAATTGTAGTCGGCCTGCCGAGAACAGGCCGTCGTGGCAGCCGATTGCCAACGATGCTGGCGTGGGCGTATACTACCGATGGTGGCCTGCCCGATAGCAATGGACGCACGTGCTGGCCGTTGACACGAACCGGCTGCCCACGAGGAACGTCAAATGAGGTCTTTCTCTTTTTCGATCATCGACGTTGCCTGGCCGGCGGCTGCCGGGGCAGTCATGGCCGTAAGCGTGATTCCCATCAACGCTGCCGCCTTGGGCATCTGGCTGCTGTTCCTTGTCCGTCGCTATCGAAGACTGGGCAGACCATCGCTGCTTCTCGTCCAGTGCGGCACACTCGGGCTAATCTTGGCGGTCGCGGCTCTCGCTCCCGTGAAGATCGCCCAGCAATACCTCGGTCGGAGCATCAGGCTTGGCGCCAAGCAGATGACATTGCAGCAGCTTGATGCCTACGTTGCCTCGCTAAACAACCGGGACCAAGTCCCGATCCGAATGGCGTTCCACTTCGCCGAGGAGGACAAAGACAAGACCGTGGAATGGCCGTCCGAGCAAATGACGCTCCACGAGTTTGTTGCAGGCATCGAATCGCAGACGACATTACGCCATCGCTTTGTTCATTGCGGAAACGGCTGGACGCTGCTTTGGGGCGGCGACTGCTGTTCCGCATTGTCGATTTATGATCCGCAACTGTTCGGTCCATCGCCAAGGAAACGGTACGAAGGCGTATCGTGGTGACCTATGATGTAATTGCCAGCCGTACCCGTAGAGCCCGCTGGCTCGACCTCGGGGCCGCCGGTAGAATAGCAGGAAGTTCTTCGTGAAAGCGGGAGGCTGCGGCGGCAAAGTCGCATCCGGCAGTGAATCTGAAGCTGGGGAGTAATGACCTTGCCTGATCGTACTAAGCTCCATGTTGGCGACGTGATACGTCTGCTCGCCGTGCCACTAGCCGACATTGAACAACGTGATCGCGAGATTCAAGAGGGGCTCGCAGACGCGGGCTGGACGGCCAATGCCATTGAACGCATCATCGTTCAATGCCCGCTCGTAACCATTGACAGGATCGACGAATATGGAATGCCGTGGTTTGATGCCGAACTCAAAAACGAGGCCGGCGAAACGGAATACCACTCTCTTGGCGTAATGGACGATGCTTCGTGGGCGTATTCGTAGTCTTGGATCACGACGGCCTACCCGCCACACAGCCGCCCCGCCGATGGCTCTGCCGGCCCTGCCCTGGTAAAATCGACAGGTCGGACTTGGCTGGCGTCGGAGAAGATGGCGGAAGGCCAGCATGCCGTTGGCTCTCGTGGAAAATGCAGCGTGTATGGAAATCGCGTCACAAATTGCTGGCTGGCTGATTCTGGTCATAGGCTTGCTGGCGTTGGTCATATTCGCGTTGGCAGTCTTCACCATGGTGCAGGCGTGGTATTACTTAGGCCATCGCAAAACGGAATTGGAGCGTGACCTGGGCTTTCGCGATGGGTCCGCTTGTCATGTGGTGGATGGGAAATACGAGTCGACGGTTGCTATCGACGCGGTAGAAGAGGGACGTCCGTTTGCTCTCGCGGGAGTTTGCAGTGGCGATGTTGTGCCCGATTTATCGCACATTGGTCTGTTCAGGCTGCTACATCGTCGCCGCGGATCGATCGCTGAGTTGGCGGTTGCAGATGGTGGAGAAGGCCCGCCCTTTCATCAGCGTCCAAGTAGGGTAATAAAGATCAATGTGCCGCCCGCTTGTGCAGCCCGCCCTGGCGTCCGATAATTGAAGATGGCTGGACGCTGGTTGCCTCGGTAGGGGGCGGCGTCGGGCAAACGCAGCCGTTGGTCCAGCCGTTTTAACCGCCGTCACTTAATCATGACCGAAAGAAGCAGCAGATATCAGTTTAGTCTTCGATCGTTGCTCCTTGTCACGGTGGTGCTAGCCGCCGCGTTCAGCTTGTTCCGCGTGGCATTTTCCAGTGACCTCCCGCGGGGCGTGCAGATTCTCGCGTTCGTTTGTGGGTTGTTGCTCTGCGGAGGAGTAATTGGTGCTGCGGTCGGACATGCTTTCATGACACCGCATGGCAGCATGGCTAAGCGGGGCGCGATTATAGGCGTAATCGTATTTCCGATCTGTTGTTGTTTGCCGGGACCCTGTTTGTTCTCCTAACCGCCGCCGAGAGGGTCCCATGATCACTACGTCAGAACTAACGCTGGAAACAAACGATCCGAATCGCAGCCCCTCCCTCTCGCCGCCCTCGCCTCCGGCAGCCGCTGGTGCCTGTGCCGGGTTGCGGGGGAGCCGAGGACGAGGACGCGGGTTACCACCTACAACGGATGGCATAGAGCGTGACGACCACCAGCAGCGTTCGCAGGCTGCATTGGAAACGGCGACGGGTGGGCTTCCTGACGAGCATAGCTAATCCGTTAGTTCGGCCCTGCAAAGTCGCAGGTCGGTAGAACATCCTGTAGTTTCTTCACCCCTTCATCGGTGACATTGGTGGCCTGAAGGCCCAACCAGTGGAGTTGGTTTAGCCCCTTGATGTGTCTTAGCCCAGCATCCGAAACACTGGTTCTGTTAAGGTCCAAGACTTGAAGTTTGGTTAACCCTTTGAGATGTTCCAGCCCAGCGTCGGTGACTGCGGTATCGTCGAGCCACAAAATGCTGAGCTGGTTCAGCCCGGCAAGCTGTCTTAGCCCATCGTCCGTAACTCTGGTTCCGTTAAGGCCCAGTGTGCGAAGTTGGCCTAGCTCCTTGAGGTGTTCCAATCCGGAGTCCGTGACTGCGGTATCGTCGAGCCACAAAATGTTGAGCTGGTTCAGCCTTCTGAGATGTTTCAGCCCATCATCTGTGACTTGCGTTGTATCTAGGTCCAACTCTTCAAGTTGGTTCAACTCCGTGAGATCCTTTAGGCCAACATCAGTGAGTTTGGTCGAGTCAAGGAACAACCTATGAAGTTGGTTCAGCCCCCTAAGTTGCTCCAGATCAGCGTTGGTGGCATTGGTTCGGGCCAGACTCACAGCAAAAATGTGCCCGAAGAAATCATCTCCAAGCAGACCCTGCAACGACGCCGGCCCCGGAGGTTGTGCGTTTGGGATAAAACATCCGGACGAATCAAACTGATAATCGTAGAACGCTGTTCCTCCCAATTTCACAATTGCCGCCATGATCACCTTCTGCCTCCTCGCCGCCCGCATCTCCACCGCCAGCCAGCTGCACGACAGGGCGACGACGACGATCAGAAACAGGAGCGAGCGGATACTGAACTGAAACCGCCGCCGAAAGACCAGGGCCACGATGAACCAGCCCAGCATGACCAGCATCACCACGCCCACACTTGCCACGCCGATCAGGACCGTCCAGCCCTTCCTCTCGTTGAACCAGAACCACCGATACCGCTCCGACAGCCAAAGCAGCCCTTCCACGACCAGCAAGCCGAAGATGAGCCAGGCGGGCGTGGGATAGGAGGAGCGGCGGGTCGGGATGGGGTCGGTCATGTCAGCGGTCATTATAGCTCAACGACGTGGCCGATTGCAGGACCCGCAGCAACAGCTCTTACTGCCGCGAGATCCCGCGGGCATTGATCTCGCACTTGGGCAGTGCCTTCTGCAGACCTGATATCCCGGCGTCGGTGATCTTCGTTCCCGCCTCGCGAGCCAGACGCAGATAGCTGAGTTGGCTCAACCCGTACAGGTTTACCAGCCCGGCATCCGTGATCCTGTATCCGGTCAGGTACAGGGTTCGAAGCTGGGTCAGGTCCTTGAGGTAAACCAGCCCGGCGTCGGCCACGTCGGTTTCCGTCAGGTACAGCGATTGAAGGTGCGTCAAACCTTTCAGGTTTACGAGCCCTGGACCCGTGATCTTGGTCGTGGTCAAGTACAGGGATTGAAGTTCGGACAGGCCTTTCAGGTTTGCCAGCCCGGCGTCGGTGATCTTGGTTCCGCCCAAGTCGAGTGTTTGCAGGTGGGGCAGGTCTTCCAGGCTTGCCAGCCCGGCGTCGGTGATCTCGTTGATCGACAGGCCCAGCCACTGCAGCGAAGCGAGCCGTTTGAGCTTCCCTAGACCGCGGTCCGTGACGCGGGTGTGCCGCAGTTCAAGTTTGTCGAGGTGAGGCAGACTTGCCAGATGGTCCAATCCCGCATCGGTGACGTGCGTGCCGCAAAGGTCCAGTGAACGGAGGTTGGGCAAACTCCTAAGATGCACCAATCCCGCATCGGTGGCCCGCGTGCCACGGAGGTTCAGCGAGCGAAGATCCGTCAACCGTTCTATATATGCCAATCCCGTGTCGGTAACTTGGGTATCATACAGGCTAAGCGATTGGAGTTTAGGCAAACTTGGGAGGCACGCTAGCCCCGCGTCGGCGAGTTTGGTTTCGTCGAGGTTCAGCGATTCGAGTCGCGTCAAGCCCCTGAGGTACGCCAGCCCGGTGCCGGCGACTTTGCTGTTCGACAAGTTCAGCGATTCGAGTTTCGTCAACCGTTGGAGATGGACCAGACCGGCGTCGTGGATCAGCCCGGGGCCGATGTCGTGCCGGTGGCCAGACAGGTTCAGCGATCGGAGTTCAGTCAGTCCTTCCAGGTGAACTAACCCGGGGTCGGTGATCTTGGTGTACGCCAGGTCGAGCAATTGGAGTCGCGTCAGACCTGCGACGTGAATCAACCCGGCGTCGGTGACTTGAGTGATCCTCAGACGAAGCGATTGGAGTTGGGGCAGCCCTTGGAGGCACGCCAGCCACTGGTCAGTCACATTTCTCGTGCTTAAATCTACCGAAATCACCCGCCTGTCCGGACTCTTCTCATCCCGAGTGACCTTGCCGCCCAGCTTCTCGATCTCGGCAATCGCATTCGCTTCGTCCGCCTTCGGTTCTGCCGCCCAGCCGAGAACTGGGCCAAGCAACAAGGCCAGCAGCAGCGGGAGCAGAATACGGTTCATGGAATCGTCGTTTATCGGAAGTGGACTTGCAGGAGAGGCCGCCCGTGGGCGGCCACACCTCTGCCGGAACCATCGGCCTCCACGATCATCTTCGCCCCGAACTTGGCCGCCGTCAACTGGCTATGCCGCTACGGAGGAATTCGAGATGCCTTGGCCCGTGGCGGAATACCGGCCGCGGCCACTGGAACCATTCCTTGCCACGGCTCGTCTATTCCAGGGCTCCTGGCACACCCACCGCCTCCGTAGTACGATAGAGATTACCACCTCCGAAGGGAACCGATCATGCTCCGCCGCATATTCTGGCCGTTTTTGCTCTTGCTGGCCCTCTCTGCAAGGCTCTGGGCCGCCGTCGATCTGGTGACCCTGCCCACCCGCGAGGGCACGCAGCTCACGATCTACAACTGCGAAGACATTACCATGGTTCGCGAGCACCGGCTCCTGACCGTGAAAGAAGGCGTCAACCGCATCCAGTTCTCTTGGGCCAATACGCTCATCGACCCGACTTCCATCGAGTTCCGCATCCTCGACCAGCAGGATAAGGTCGATCTGGTCGATACCACGTTTCCCGCCGGCCGCAACGACGCTCTGCAATGGAACATCAAGAGCCAGATCGCTGGCAAGATCCCGGTCGAGATCCGGTATTTCACTTCGGGCATCACCTGGGCCGCCGATTACGTGGGTATCGCCAACGAGGATGAAACGAAGCTGGCCGTGACGGGCTACGTGCGGGTGACGAACGGATCGGGCGAGGTTTATGACAATGCCCAGACGCGGCTTATAGTGGGCAAGATCAACCTCGTGGAGAAGATTGCCGATTTGGCGAGAAGGCCAGCACCGGGTAAGTGGCGGGAGTTGTCTGCGGATCGGAGAGTTCGCGTTGAAGGAAATTTCGGCGAAGCTACCAAGTATGCGGACGCCCCGGGATTCAATTTCAATAACGGTGGTGATCTTGCTGCGATGCAATTGGAGAGGAATAAGCAGGTCATCAAGCAGGGCCTCTCCGAATACTTCCTCTTCACCATCGAAGGACGCGAAGACATCAAGGACAAGGAGCCCAAACGTCTGGTCGCCCTAAAGGCCATCGACGTGCCGCTGGAATCGATCTACAAGCTTACCGACCGCAGCGGCGACCAGGGCTTCACCAAGTTCTACCGCTTCAAGAACGTCAAGCTCCTGGACGAACAGGGCCCAAACAAAGGCAAAGAGAAGAAGCTCTCGGCGATGGAGAACCTTGGGCTCTCGCCGCTGCCCAACGGCACCGTCCGGCTCTTCTCGGAGTATAAGAACCACGATCTCGCCTACGTGGGCGGCACCGAGACCAAGTATGTGCCCATCGGCGACCGCGTGGAAGTCAACGTCGGGCCCGACAAGGACATCACGATCCGCCGGAGGGTCAAGGACCAGAAGATCGGCAACGTCGTTGCTCGACAGTACAAACGCAGGCTCGATAATGACTTTGTCTTGTACTACGACCTGGTGGACTACGACGAGACCTTCTTCTACGGGGAAGAGATTGTCTCCGGCAAGCCCGTGCCCGCCAAGATCGAGGTCGAGCGGCAATTTGACGCCAATGTCGTGCTGTGGGGCGAAGGCGAGGAGCCCAAGGGCTGGACGAGCAACGAGGCCGGAGCGTATGTCGATCTGCATACAGTCACTGGCCGCGTGGAACGGGTCGATCAGCAGCACGTCAAGTATTTCATGGATCTATCGTCGGGAAAGAAGCAGCGGGTCGAGTACAGCGTGACGTACAAGCGGAGGAAGGTCGGACCGGAATTGAACAGCGAGAAGAAGCGGGAGCCGTTGTAGGGCGGTAAGCTACCGGAATGCCGTCCTTACATTTTGTTCGTAAGATGAAGATTTCAGGGTAGACGAAGAGGAGACGTGAACCATGCGGACAGCAGACGAGCTGGTCAAATCCGGTGTCCAAGCGGCGGCATCCGGTGCTTATGTCTTGGCTATTAGCTACTACAACGATGCCATCCAAGTTGACCCGAAATGCGGTAAGGCGTACATCCATCGTGGCTTCGCGTACTGGCACGTGCGTGAACACGACAAAGCCATTGCCGATCTCAACGAAGCCATTCGGCTCGATCCGAATGACGCCGAAGCATATTTTGGGCGTGGCGTGATTTTATGGAGAATGGGCGACGACGACAGAGCAATTGTGGACTATACAGAGGCCATCCGGCTCAAGCCTGATTACGCCCATGCGTATTTCGACCGGGGATTAACCTACCAACGCAAGGGAGAAACCGTTAAGGCCGACGAGGACTTTGCACGGGCACGGAAGCTCAACATTACGTCTATGCGACGCCCTTCCAAGAGATCGGTGATCGAATACTGACATGACCAGCCCGACTTCCAGCCGCTGGTTCCACCTCACGCCCGGCCGCTTCATTCTGGCGTTGCTGGCCGTCGAGGTGTTTCTGTGGCTGTCGGAGAGGTTCGGTTGGCTGGGGTGGCACAAGGGCTACGCGGTGCTGACGGGAGTGGCCGTGGTGGGCGTGGGGATGTTGATCATGCTCTCCTGGTATGCCGCAGCTCTGATTTTTCGATGGCCGTTTCATTTGAGTAACCGCACTCGGATGGTGCGGTTCGTATTTGTGGTCTTGCCATTCTGCTGGTTGGCGTTGGAGATGAAGAAGGCGGGTGACCAGTCGGAGGCGGTAATAGTCATTGTGAAGCTTGGGGGGGATGTCCATTCCGATTTCGTAGTCGATGCAAATGGCAACGCGGAGGCACTTGCCGCACCACCCAGACCAGAGTGGCTACTACGTCTCCTGGGAATCGATTTCTTTGCTGAGGTCCGCCGTGCGAATATCGTTAGCAATGAGTACACGGGTCGTGCTCTGCAAATGCTCAAGAGGTTATCCGAACTCAACGAGTTGTGCATCGCTGGCCACCAGGTTACGGACGCTACGCTAGAAGACCTAACGGGAATGCATCATCTCCGCACGCTGGTTCTAACCGACACGGCCGTCACGGACACCGGCGTAGCCAAGCTCCAGAAGGCCCTGCCCAACTGCAAAATCACCCGCTGAGATGCCCGCCGCCGGTCCTCGACGCCCTTTCGATCGAGAGGAACGTGCGAATCGCGGCTGGGAATTGCCAAGGGCTAAAAGAAAATCGCGGTCGCAAGCCGCCAAAGGCGGCAATCCGACCGCTTGGCACGATTGACGGCCACCAAGAGCCGCCGATAAACTGGATATGGCGGTTCGTTGGCTGTTGGCATCGAGGGCGGCGATCTGCCACAACGATTGAAGGCAGTCTTGCCCATGGGGCGATGAACGCAACTCAGGATGCGGACGGCATCGAAGTAAAGGACGGCATATGATCGAGCGTTTTACCGACCGTGCCCGAAAGGTCATGAGACTGGCTAAAGACGAGGCACGGCTGTTCCAGCACGAACACATCTGCACAGCACACATCCTTCTTGGAATCTTAAAGGAAGGCAGCAGTGCGGCGGTCGGCGTACTCAGGAAGTTGGGCGTCGAGCCGGACATTATCTGGATTGAGACCGAAAAGCACATCCTAATAGGTCTTTCTCCCGTGGACCTCACGTACCGACTCCAGCCGACACCGCTGGCGAAGAAAGTTATCGAATACGCGATGGAGGAAGCTCGTGAAGGCGGTTTTCATTACGTCGGGGCTGAACACATCTTGTTGGGGTTGCTCCGCGTGGACGAAGGAGTCGCTGCTCAGGTGCTAATGCACTTCGGGGTAACTGTGGATAAAGTACGCGAGCAGTTTCGAACAAGCGTAGATCGCCTACAGAGCGAAGATAAACCGCCCGAAGCATGTCCGAAATGCGGCACCCCGTATCTTGTCCGTGTCTTGTGGCATTGCACCCACCTATTTCCGCAAGACCAAGAGGATGTTGACGCGGGAAAGGCGATACTCGGTTCCTGTTCTGATATGCTAGGACCGACGTGGGTATGCTTGCTTTGTTCGCCCGCATGGTCGGATGTCCATACATTTGCGATGCAAGATTACAAATTGCAACGTGCCAAAGAAGACGCTGTGGCTTCTATGGATTTTGAAGCGGCCCGAAAGTGCCTTGATGCACAGGTTGACTTGAGGCGGCAATACTCCGAGATCGTGGAGGGGTTGCTGAAGGACCAGTGATCGATCGCACTTCGCTCTTCTTCCCGCTTATCCGTTACGCCAATCGCACATTCGGTCTGCCAGCCCCTGCGTCCCCAACCCCGGCTCCTTGCTCGGCGGAGAGCGAGGTACGAGGGCCGAGTGGCCCGATCGACGCAGTATAATACTGTCTTGGCAGAATAGGGGTTCGAGCAAAGCCGTCGTGTGGGCCGTGGCTGCGACGGGGGAGGTACTGGGGTCACACCTACGTTAGACATTTATGGATTGACTTGCCGCGTGGAAGTTGGTGTTTTGCGGCCATGGCACGATCGTTAAGAATCGAATTGGCCGGGGGACTATGCCATGTGATGTGCCGGCGCAACGAGCGACGCGCGATTTTCCGCGACGACGACGATCGCCGGCGCGGCGACTATGGATACCGTGGCCCCGGCGGCGTTGGGGCGGCCGTGACCCCCAGCGCTACCGCACCCCGCCGGAAAGCCGCGGCGAGCCCCGCAGGATGCGGACGGCTTCACAGAGATTGCGGAGCTTGATGTAGGCCTCGTCAATCGTGGGCGGTTCGCCGCTGTCGGGCGCGAACCCGCAGTCGGGATTGAACGCCGCACGTTCCGGATCGATGTGCTGCAGGCACGTCTCACCGATCTTCACGATGTCCGCAACGCTCTGCAGACTTTCACCGCGCACGTCGAGAATGCCGATGCCGGCCAGCAGATTCGCCGGTATGCATGCCAGGTCGGCGGCTTCCCCCGTATCGCGATAGGCAAACTCCAAGTTGACGCGATCCACTTGGAGCTTATCGAAGTAGGCAAGGATCGGTTGGTAGGAACCTTTCACGTCGCTGCTGCGTTTGAAGACGGAATGGCAACAATGAAGATGCACTTCCACGCGCAAGCCTGCGGCGATGCGATTGATGGCGGACACCGCGGCTGGCACGCGCTCGGAAATGCCCTTGGACATATCGATGCGGCTGTCGTGTCCCAGTCCCTTGACAAATTCTGCGTCGCAATAGTACGTCAGCGCGGGATCGTCAATCTGGATGATGGTCACGCCCGCGTCGGCAATCGCCCGGGCCTCGGCCGCCAGTACGTCGGCCAATGCGTTCATCAAGTCTTCGAGCGTCGGATAGAACTCGCCGGAGTATTTCCTATCCCAGAGCCGCATCGCGATGAGAAAGGGGCTCGGCAAGGCAAACTTCGTGGCGCGGTGCGCGTGCCTGGCGAGAAACGCTGCGTCGCGGACGAAGACCGGCTCGCGCGATTGGATCGGCGCGTTGCAGACCCACGTCATGCTCTCGACGCCGTGGTGCTGAAAGGGACGCACCTGGGCGAAGCCGCCGATGCGCAGGAGGTACTCGTTCAGGTAATGCATCCGCCGCCACTCGCCATCGCTGACTACATCCATGCCGGCTTGTTCCTGCGAGCGGATGGCGAATAACACGAGGTCGTCCATGCGTCGATCGAAGTCGGCGGCGGAAATCCGCCTGGCTTGCCGTTCGGCCAACAGGTCCAAGACGACGCGGGGGCGCGGCAAGCTGCCGATGGGATGAGTGTAGAGGGGGGGAAGTGACGAGGACTTCATAAGTTGCCTTCAGCTTGGGCCCTTGCAGTATTGCTCCGGCGCCTCCGCGCGGTTCTTTGCGGCTATGGCCACGTGCGATCTCGACTGATCCCGCCGCCGGCAGGCGCTCGTCTCCAGCCATTTTACCTCCGGCAGAGCGGCTGCCAAGCACCGTGCAAGCCAGGTGCGTCAAGCGTGTGGTCTGATGCTTCGGCTGGTGCGGGGGAACGCCGCGGAGGGGGCTCGCCGCAGTTTCTGCCGGCAGCGGTGGGGCGCCCGCTCGCGCGTCGGTGCCGCTCCGCATTGCTTTCCCCGGTGGTGCAAGGTTAGAATCAGTCGGGAGGAAAAAACAACGAGGCGCCGAGCGTGAAACGCCAAATGTGGTTCATCCTGCCGATTTCTTACCGTTCGCAAGCACTACCAGCGTCCGCGGCAAGTCGCGGCGAAAAGGGACATCGTGCATGTCATTGAGTGAATTCGCCATCGAGCGGCTGCAGCCGCCATTCGAAGCCGGCGAGCTGCTGGCCCTCCTCAGCCACAAGGGCTGCCCATGGATCGACGACATCCGCCGCCGCGCGGAACGTACGTGCCTGGAGAGCGTCGATCGCTTCTTTGTCGCCCGATCCAGCAAGGAACTGATAGGCCACGTGTGGTACACGGCGCCGACCGCCCAGCCTCGCATCGGCCTGCTCGGTCACGTGTACACGCGCCCCGAAGCTCGCCGCCAGGGCGTCGCCGGGAGCTTGATGAAGTTCGCAATGGCCGATTTTATCGCCTCCCGCGGCGCAGTACTGCTGCTGTTCACGTCGTCGCCCAAGACGCTGCCGTTCTATGGGCGGCTCGGATTCGCGGAGCTTTACTCGAAGCCGGCGCTGCACCAAAGGGATTGGGCAATGTGGCACCTGGCCGGACCGCAGTCCGTCGCGGCCGAATTGTTCTCCCCCTCGCCGACCCGTGTCCGCCGGCTTACGGCCGGCGACGTTGCCATGTACTGCCTGCTATACAACTGGGAATACCAGACTCGCCTGAAGGATTGGGCTCAAGGGATCGGCACCGGCTTGGAGAGCGAATGGACATTCATTGCGTTGCTGCAACGAATTCAGAACGGGCAAGCCGTATGCTGGGTGGCGGAGAACGACCAGACGATCGTCGGCATCGCAAGCCTGGTACGGAGCGGTTTCGCTCATCAATCGCACCTTGCGGCAATCGACTGGTACACGCATGCGGCCTTTGCCGACACGGGGCAGCGGCTCGTTGACGCGTGCCTCGCTTGCCGCGGCGACCTGGGTGTCGAGATCGTGTACGCGCTGGCTGCGGACGAGGCCAAGCGCAGCCGGTTTTCCGCGATGGCTTTCACCGAGAGGGGCCGCCTGCCGGGCCATTACAAGGTCGAGAGCGAACGGGACGATTGCTGGTTGTTCGAGGTCTGCCGATAGGTGGGCGATAGCTTCGGAAGGGCGGGCGCCAAATTGCCCGACTGGTGTCATGACATCGATAGGCGAAGCGCTAGCGACTGCGAGCCAGCACCATCAAGCCGGCCGGTTGCAAGCGGCCGAGCAGGTCTGCCGGCAGATTCTCTCGGTCGCGCCGGACCAGCCCGGCGCGTGGCTTCTGCTGGGCGTGGTCTACGGCGAGGCCGGCAATCCGCAAGCTGCCGCAGGGTGCATCCGTCGCGCCCTGGCGGTGAAGCCCGACTGGGCTGAGGCCCATGCCAACCTGGGCACTGCCTTGAAAGAGCAAGGGAAGCTGGACGAGGCGGTCGCCTGCTACCGCCGGGCACTGGAGCTGAAGCCGGAGTATGCCGAGGCCCACTACTTCCTAGGCAATGCCTTGAGCGAGCAGGGGAACCAGGACGAGGCGATCGAATGCCATCGAGAGGCGATCGCCTGCTCCGAACGCCTGCGCGGGACCGGTTCACGTTCCGTGGCTGGGCTTGAGCTGCTCGGCAAGGCCTTGGGCGAACTCGCCTTCTACCTGGGCAATCGGCTGCCCGAGGGCGACTTGATCGCGATGCGGCAATTGCTCTCGGAAGCGGATTTCGGCGGCGACGGCCGCATTGCCGTGGAATATGGCCTGGCTCGGATACTCGATGCGGCAGGCAATTATGACGAGGCTGCCGAACACCTGCGAGCGGCGAATGCCCTTCGCGCCGCCCAGTTGCGCGCGGAAGCAGGAATATCAGCCGGCCGGCCACGGAGAGTTCGTCGAGGCCTTGATTGCCGCATCGACACCGCAGTCGTTTGCGCGGATGAGCGGCTTTGGTCTGGATACCGAGCTGCCCGTTTTCATTTTCGGCTTGCCACGTTCTGGCACCACCCTGTTAGAGCAGATTCTGGCAAGCCATTCGCAGGTCTTCGCGGCGGGCGAGTTGCCCTATTGTCGCGAGATGTTCGCGCTGCTGCCCCTGGCCATGCGCCGCAGCGGCACGCCCCTGGAATGTTTGCACGGCCTCGACCGGGAGACGGCCCGCCATCTTGCTCAGCGGCATCTCGATCGCTTGCGGGCCTTGGACCGGCGGGCCCTGCGCATCGTGGATAAGCGGCCCGACAACTACCATTACCTGGGCCTGATCAGCGTGCTCTTTCCGCGGGCGCGGCTAATTCATTGCCGCCGCGACCTCCGCGACGTGGCCCTCTCCTGTTGGATGACGGACTTCGCACGGGCCGCCTGGTCCTGCGACCAGGACTGCGTCGTATCGCACTTCAGGGACTATTCCCGTGTGATGGCCCATTGGCGGAACGTCCTGCCGTCGCCTTTCCTTGATGTGGACTACGAGGAGACGGTAGAAGATATGGAAGGCGTTGCCCGCCGTATCGTCAAGTGGTGCGGGCTGGAATGGGAAGCGGGATGCCTGCGTTTTCATGAGACGCAACGGCCTGTGCAGACCGCCAGCGCGATCCAAGTCCGGCGTCCGCTTTACAAGACTTCCGTAGGACGCTGGAAAAACTACGAAGCGTTGCTGGGCGATCTGTTTTCCCGGGTGCACCAACTGGACGAGAGGCGGCGCTAGCCCATTTTCAACAGTCACCCCATGGCGTTGCTGTCACGTGGCCCCACCAAAAGTGCCTGACCGATTGATAATTGCAGCCGCCCAACATAAGATGGGTCATTTTGCGAGATAGCAAGATGGCACGCATAACCCGCGCGGAAGATACTACCGAGATCGGCGGCATTCCCGCGCTGCGTCTCCGCCTGGTTTGTGACTTGCCACCAAACCGGGATCGCGACTTCGTCGTCTACTGGATGACCGCAGCCCGGCGAACCCGCTGGAACTTCGCGTTCCAACGGGCCATCGGCTGGGCCAGGCAATTGAGACGGCCGTTGCTGGTCGTCGAGTCGCTTGCCTGCGGTGGAACCTGGGACACCGATCGCAGCCATCGCTTCGTGCTGCAAGGCATGTCCGACAATTGTCGGCGGCTTTCCGGGACGGCAGTGCTGTACCATCCCTATGTGGAGAAACTTCCGGGCGACTGCCGCAAGCTTGCTGTGGCAATCGGCGAGCGGGCGTGCGTGGTGGTGACTGACGATTATCCCATCGCCCTGCCCGCGGCCGCCGCTGTGGAAAATCTGACCTCGGTGCGGCTCGAGGCGATCGATGGCAACGGTCTGCTGCCGATGCGCGTGGCCGAGCGGGCATTTGTCAGGGCGCACGACTTCCGTCGCTTCCTGCAGCGAAACTTACGGGAGCATTTGCTCGACGCGCCCCGGGCCGACCCACTGGCGGCGGCCAGGCTTTCCCGCTTGGAATCGCTGCCCGACTCGATTAGCAAACGCTGGCCTGCCGCCTCGCCGGGCTTGCTCGCCGGCGAGTCGGCCGCGCTGGCCCGCCTGCCCATCGACCACGGTGTCGCACCCGTGGGGATCGTGGGAGGCGAGCCGGTCGCCGCCGCTCGGTTGAAAGTCTTCCTGGCGAGCCAACTGGCTTCTTACGCCGAAGCAAGGAACGCGCCTGATTCGGAGGCAACCAGCGGGCTGGCGCCATATCTCCATTACGGCCATATTTCCGTGCACGAGATCTTTCATCGCATGGTCCGACAGGCAGGTTGGTCGCCCGACCGACTGGCCGATAAGGCGACGGGCTCGCGGGAAGGGTGGTGGGGAATGAGCAAATCGGCCGAGGCGTTCCTGGATCAGGTCGTCACATGGCGGGAACTGGGCTTCAACGCTTGCCTCCACACGGCGAACTACAACCAGTACGAATCGCTGCCCGACTGGGCCAAAACGACACTGGCGAAACATGCGTCGGACCCTCGCCCCTACGTTTATTCGCGAGAGGCGTTCGCCGCTGCGCGGACCGGCGATCGATTGTGGAACGCCGCACAACGGCAACTGCTCACCGACGGGCGGATCCACAATTATCTGCGGATGTTATGGGGAAAAAAGATTGTCGAGTGGACGGCCGGCCCGAAAGATGCCCTCGATCTGATGATCGAATTGAACAACCGCTTCGCCTTGGACGGACAGGATCCAAATTCCTATTCGGGCATCTTTTGGATCCTCGGTCGTTACGATCGCCCGTGGGGTCCGGAGCGGCCGATTTTCGGCTTCGTCCGCTACATGAGTTCTCAAAACACGGCGCGAAAGGTCCGCGTGAAAGAGTACATGGCGCGCTACGGGACGCAAGAGCCGTAGTCCCAGATTTCCAAACTCCAATATCTCAAATCTCAAGTTCCTATTTCAAATCTCAACTCTGCCTGCCAGCGCTGCGCCGTTACGTTGCCAGAGGGCATCGCCCGATGTAGATTACAGCGATGTATTCCGCCCTCGAACCTCTCGAATGCCCGGCCTGCGACGTGGCCTCCGTGCCCCGCCGATTCGGTGCCGGCGTGTTGCTGGTTCTGATGACCGTCTTTGCCATACTCTTCGCCGCCATGCGAACGTTCGATGCACGGCCCGAGGTGTTCGTCATCGTGGCCGTGCTCTTCCTCGCCGTGACCCTGGCCCAGATCGTGCTGTTTCGCGGCAAGCAGCCCCGCAAGGCATCCTTCGTGGCTGGGGGCGTGGTATTCCCCCTGGAAATCCTCGTACTGATGCTCTTGGTCATGCCCCGCTGGCTGCAAAAAGACGGACCGGAAACGGTCTTCTTGATTTTCTTTTTTGGCCTGGTACTTTCCGTGCCTGGCGGTGTTCTTTTCGGGTACCTGGCCGGCTGCGTGATGGCCGGCGTATTCTTCGTACAGGAGGGCTTGCATCGTCGGAAGCGCGAGCGGCTGACTTTTGCCTTGCAGCCCTTCACCGCTGGGGATTTCGATACCTTGATCGCCTGGGTCCACCATCCGCAACTCTTCGCGATCTGGTCGCAGGGTGAGTTTCGCTACCCCCTCGACCACGGCCAATTGGCCGCCCATTTGAGCCTGGCCGCCGACGAATCCGCCAATCGCCTTTGCTTCAAGCTCGTCTGCGGAGAAATGGAGCAAATGGTCGGCTACGCGGAATTGGCCAACGTCGATGCTGCCGAGGCCGACAACGACCCCCAAAGCCGAGGCTCACTTGCCTTCCTGGGAGTGTATCCGGAAATTGGCGGAGAAAAGTTGCGTGCAGCCGTGGAACTGGCGATCGTCGATCCGCTTCGGAATGATCGCGAGCTACTGAGCGGGGAATTGGTGCGGGAAATCGTACAATACGCATTCGATCATCTGAAGCTCTATTGGCTGAGCGTCGTGCTCCCTCGAATCGCCGTAGACTCAGTGGAATGTTTTTGCAAGCACGGGTTTTATGGCGCCAGCTCCTTGACGCCGGGTGGCAAGTCGGCCGACTCGCTCACGCTGATTCGCAGCAACAGGTATTGACAGCGGGAGTCATCGAGCCTGCGGGAACCGAGGCCCGCCACTTTCACCGGAAAGCGCCTCCGCGGCGGTGTTGGCTTTCTGCGCCGCCTTGTGAGCCTGGCGAAGGGCCTTCGTCACGCGCTCGATCAAGGCGTTCACGGCGCGGGGCACCATTAGATAGTCGGGTTCGTTGGTTACCGCTTCGCGGAGCAAGTATCCGACGATCGGACCCGCGCCAGAAGGTCGAAAACGTGATCGATCGACATGGCCTTGTGCGGGCGGCGGACGACCGTTTTCGGCACCGTCCACTGTTGGTTGCGGCCGTCGCAACGAAACTCGCAGAGAATACCCTGCTGCTCGATGAAGATCGAAAGATCGAACGTTGGTTCGATCTCCTCTTCGCCCGGCGGGCCTTCCGAAACCACATCGGCAATCGGTTCGTCAGGCATCAATCGCGCCGCGACAGGAATAACATCACGAGGTAGTAAAACAGCAAGGCCACCGAGGCGAACAGCGCCAGCGCGGCCGCCACGTGCTGACCGACGCGGTAGTGGTGCAGGACATTCGACGTGTCGTAAAGGATGTAACCACAGGCCAGGGCGATAATGGCGTAAAAGAAAATTGCGCCAAGCTGCAAGCCGAAGAGGATGGCAACCAAAATAAAGCCCATGGCGGCAAAGCCGCCGAAGACCAGGAAAGTCCGCAGGAAGGAAAAATCCTTGCGCGTAATAAACACGGCTGCCGTCAAACCGCCGAAAAGAACGAGTGTGGTTACCGCGGCCGACGGGATGACCGACGGATCGACGTGATTGGCAATATAGAGAAGCGGCGCGAATATCACCGCCTCGGCCAATACATATAGCCCCAAGCCTGCGTATTGTATCCCCGGACTGACCGCGGAAACCGCCCAATTCGAGGCCACCACGCTAACGAGCATGAACGCCCCGATGATGATCAGCCAGCCCAGCCGGCCCATCGCCAATTCCATCAGGGCAGGGGCAATCGGGCTATTGAGTATCACTGCTTCAAGGATGGTGAACAGGCCAATAGCGCCGGCCAGGTGCAGATAAGTCTTGGTGATAAAGGTGGAACGCTCGTCAGCGGCCGCCAAAGCGGCGAAATCCCCAAGTCGGCTGTACGGGTTCTGTGCGTAGCTCATATATCCCTCTAGTTGACACCAGTGATAATGTATTTCTAATCTTCAATTATACCACGCAACCCGCTGCGGAGAAGACTGGCCTGGAGGCGGATTCCCCCCTTTTGATACAATCAACGGCCACGAAGAAGTTTTGGGACCGTGGCGTTTCTGCTACGGACGCTTCAACCGATAGGGTCGTTTATGCCGGCATCCACCCTTCTCTGCATCTTGGCCACGTTGCCGATTGCCCAATCGCCCTATGTTTCCAAAGATGATGCGCCGGTTGCGGCGCGACCGCAGCGGAAAAGCATGGTGCCCGGGGCACCCGTCCCCACTCTCCAGGGGATCGATCCGCCCGCCCGTCGCATGCAACCGGACGATGCGCGGCTCTGCGACGTTTCCTTCACCGACCCGCAGCACGGCTGGGCGGTGGGCGATTTTGGCGTGATCCTGCACACCGACGACGGCGGGCAGCATTGGTCGCCGCAGGCCTCGGGCGTGACCTGCACGCTCACGTCTGTCTGTTTCGTTGACGCCCGCATCGGCTGGGCCGCCGGCGGCATGGCGTTTCCCTACCTGCACGACAGCACCGGGCTGGTGCTGAGCACCCGCGACGGCGGTGCATCTTGGTTGCGGGAACCGGCGATGGTCCCGGCGCTCCGCAAAATCCGCTTCCTGACGGACCGCCGCGGTTGGGCCGTCGGCTGTCCCTCGGCCATGTTCCCCGGCGGGATTTTTACCACGCGCGACGCCGGCCGCAGTTGGCAACCGGCCTGCGGTGGGGGCTCCCGTCAATTGTTGACCGGCGATTTCTTCGACACCCGCCGCGCCATCCTGGGCGGGGCACTGGGACTCACAGCAACAATCGGCGACGGTGAGTTTTGTCGCAATCCGCGGATTGGAAACTGCTTCCCGGCCGTACACGGGATGCAGGTCGTTCCATCCGCCTACGGCTGGCTGGTTGGCGATGGCGGCTGGATCGCCCTGACGGGCGACGCCGGCCGTTCATGGCGGCCGCCGTTGGGTGCGTTGCCGCCCGGCGCGGCGATCTTCGATTTCGCGGCAATGGCCGTTCGCGGGGCAAAATGCTGGATTGTCGGCAGTCCCGGCAGCCGCGTCTTTTTTACGCCCGACGCCGGCCGATCTTGGTCCGCCTTGCCGACCGGAAGCACCTTGCCGCTCACCGCCATCACCTTTGCCGACGACCTGCACGGTTGGGCCGTCGGCCAATTGGGGCTGATCCTTGCCACTAACGACGGCGGCCGAAGTTGGAAGCGTCAACGAGCCGGCGGGGCTCGCGCAGCCGTGATGGCGGTAGCCGGTGCGGCTCAAGACCTGCCGCTGGAGTTGCTCGCCCGGGTCTGCAAGGATCAAGGTTACTTGGGAGTCGCCGAGGTTCTGGGCCGCGATGATACTGAGAGCGTTCCGCGCGACGACGTGCCGCTTGCCGACCGCTTGCACCAGGCCATGCTGCTCGTCGGCGGTTCGGCGGGCGAGACGACCTGGAGATTTCCGGCGCGCCCAAGCGAGTTGCTGCTTCCCGCGGCGGTCGTCGCGAGATGGGGTAGTGCAGGCGCCTCGCCTGTCAGCGATCCAGAACGCGGACGGGACACCCTCGCTACGGCAGGTGTGTCCGACGCCCTCTTGCTGCATATCGTTCGGCAAATTTGTATCTGGCGGCCGAGTGTAATTCTGGTGCCCGCTGGCCGCACCTCCGATGGTCTTTCGCAGATCGTCCGGCAGACGGCTTTGGCCGCGGTCAAGCTGTCCGCCGACCCGGTATTCCTCCGCGACTCGCTGCGAACGGCCGGCTGCGAGGCATGGAAGGTTGAGCGGGTGTGCATTGTCACAGCAGCTGGCTCCCGTCAGGGCGAAAGGGCTTTTGGAAAGATTGCCCTGGCCGCCGCTGACTGGTCCAACGCTCTTGGAGAAACCTGGGCCGACGCCGCTTTGCCTGCTTGGGGTCTTTTGGACGGCGAATATCAAGACAGCGCGGCCGTGATCCGTGTGGAGCTGGTCGCCGGCGAATCAATGGCCCCCTTGACCTCCGTAAGTGCAAACGGAAATGAGGGCGGGGTTCGGCCATTGCGCGTGGGCGAGCTGGCGAATCGCTTCGATATCATGGCGGGGCTTGCATCGGCCAATGTCGCCTCCCGCCGCCGCGCGTCGGACGCCGACAGTGGTTTTAGCAGTCCTCTGGACGGCCTGGCCCAGGGGCGGCAGGTGCAGGCGGTGCTTCAGCAGCTCGAAAGCGATCCCCAGTCCGTGATCGACCGACTAGCAAAGGGCGACGCGCTTCCGGGCGGCATTGACGCCTCGGCAGCGGCGATCATGACTTTTCGCATTGCCCAGCGCCTAATGCACTGCGGCCGCTGGGATCTGGCCGACAAGGCCTTGGCGCTGCTCATCCAGCGCTACCCTTACGATCCGCTCGCCCGCTGGTCCTTAACCTGGCGGTTGCAATACCTGGCGGCGAGCGAAGATCCGTTCGCGACGGTCACTTCGACGAAAGACCCGCCGTCTGGCGACCACGCAGCATCGCGCGAGAAATCGCGTGCCGAGGAAGCGATGGTCCTGGCCCGCGAAATCGAAAGCAATCAACCCCAGCTATTCGCCGCGCCGGCGGTGCGCTACCCGTTGGCGGCCGTCTATCGCCGACTGGACAAAGCCGCGCTGGCCGAGCGACTCTACGCCCTCGATTCCGGCGGCGTCGATCGCGATGCCTGGTGCGCCTGCGCCCAAGGCGAGACGTGGTTATTGGACCGCAAGGGGCCGGCGCCCAAGCCATTGGCGGCATGCGTGGCGGTGGAGCAGCGCCCGCATCTCGACGGCCGCCTGGACGAGGCCCTTTGGAAGCAGTGCCGGCCGATCTCGCTGGCAAGTCCATTGGGCGACGATCGCGACTGGCCAGCGCGAGTGATGCTGGCCCACGACAAGCAGTATCTCTACGTGGCGATCGAGTGTCGCCAGGCCCCAGGGGCCCACTATGAAGCCACAAGCCAGCGGCGGCAGCGCGATCCGGATCTTTCCGAGCACGACCGCGTTGACATCTTCCTCGATCCCGATCGCGACTATGCGACCTATTACCACCTGACGATCGACCATCGCGGCTGGGCGGCCGACGCCGCGTGCAGCGACCGGAGTTGGAACCCCAAGTGGTTCGTCGCCGCGCAAACGACCGACGGCGTATGGACAGTGGAGGCGGCGCTTCCGCTGTCTGAACTGAGGGCCGCGATCGTGCCCGGTAAGACGGTCTGGGCCCTGGGCGTGCAGCGGACGGTGCCCGGTGTGGGCTTTCAATCGTGGACCAAGCCCGCGGGGCCGAAAGTTGCACCGGAAGGGTTTGGGTGGCTGGGGTTTGAGTGAGGACAGGCACCGAGGGTCGTTATATCGGCCGCAGCACCACGCCTGCTTGATAGCACGCCCGGTGTGGAAAGCAGTACAATCGTGCCTAACGCGGCAACGCCGGGTTTAACGCATGCCAGCCACAAATTACTACCCGGCTGGCGGAAATGGTGCGCGGGTGAAGATCGGCTAGAGCCGGAACTACGAAGGAACCCTTGGAGTTCTATCATGGATATCAACCTCATTGCCGGCTGGATCGCCGTCCTGGCCGGACTTCTTGCGGGCGTGGGCCTTGGCCTTTTCTTCCACAACGATAATTGGCTGGGCGGATACACCTCCTGGCAGCGGCGGATGCTGCGGTTGGGGCATATTTCGCTGATCGGAACCGGATTGCTCAATGTCCTCTTCGCCCTCTCCGCCGCCGCGCTGCATCTCAGTCCGCCCCTGCAGGTGGGCTCGATCGCCATGTTGCTGGGCGCCGTCGCCATGCCCACCGTCTGCACCGCCTCGGCATTCTACAAGCCGGCCCGGCAGTTGTTCTTTATCCCCGTGCTGGGCCTCATGATCGGCACGGCAGAAATCGTCTATCGGGGGCTCATGCGATGAAAATCGGACTGATTGCCATGAGCGGAATCCGCGCCTGCGACGCCGAGCTGTTGGAACTCGGCCTGACGCTGCCGGGCTTCGTCGAGCGCAGCAAAACCATCGCCTCGCTGCCCAGCCTGGGACTGCTCACTCTGGCCGGCGCCACGCCGCCGGAACATCAATGCGAATATCTCGAAGTTGACGATATCCGCAAGTTGGGCGAGCTTCCCGACCGCTTCGACCTGGTCGCCATCTCCAGCTTCAGCGCGCAGATGCAGGAGGGCTACGAACTGGCCGACCGCTACCGTGCGCGAAAGGTGCCGGTGGTCCTGGGTGGGCTGCACGTGACCTCGCTGCCCGATGAGGCGGCCCGTCATGCCGATGCCGTCGTGGTGGGCGAAGGCGAGGCGGTCTGGCCGGAGCTCCTCCGCGATGCCGAGCAGGGTCGGCTGCAAAAGATCTATCGCGACGATGGGCGGTTCGATCTGGCCCATGGCCCAATGCCTGCCTTTCACCTGCTGGATATCGCCAAATACAACCGGCTGACTGTGCAGGCCAGCCGCGGCTGCCCGTTCCGCTGCGCAGTTCTGTGCCAGTTCCATCCTGCTGACGACGCGCTACAAACAGAAGCCGGTCGAGCGGGTGCTGGCCGAGATCGACCGCATCCGCGAGATCTGGCCGCGGCCGTTTGTGGAATTCGCCGACGACAACGCCTTCGTCAACCGCTCGTATTGGAAACGGCTCCTGCCCGAATTGGCCGGACGCCGCGTCCGCTGGTTCGCCGAGACCGACCTCTCCGTGCATCAGGACGAGGAGTTGCTGGATTTGGCCCGGCAGGCCGGTTGCGCCGAGGTGCTGATCGGCCTGGAGAGCCCCACCGAGGCCGGTTTGGCGGGGCTGGAAATGAAGGTCGATTGGAAACGGAAACGCTGGCCCGAGTACAAAGACGCAATCTACCGCATCCAGTCGCACGGCATCCGCGTGAACGGCTGCTTTGTGCTGGGCCTGGACGAGCACACGCCGCGAATCTTCGACGACCTGCTGGACTTCGTCATCGATACGGAGCTGTTCGACGTGCAGATTACTTACCTCACGCCCTTTCCCGGCACGCCGCTTTATGACAGGCTGAAGGGCGAAGGCCGCTTGCTGCACGAAGGCCAGTGGCAGCGCTGCACGCTGTTCGATGTGAATTATCGGCCCCGCAACATGAGCCCGGAAGAGTTGCGAGCGGGCTTCCACCGCCTGGCCAAGACGCTTTACGGCGACGAGTTGAGCAAGTGGCGGCGCGAGACATTCGCCCGCAAGTATCGACGCGGCAATTCCCTTCCGCTGGAGGCCACATCGTGAAAACCCCGATCTGGATGCCGATTTTGTTTGCCCTGGCGGCCTTGTACGATGGTCTCTTGGGCCTGGTATTTCTCATCGCGCCTGGCTGGCCGTTTCAGCAATTCGACGTTCCACCGCCGAACCATTTTGGCTACGTGCAGTTCCCAGCTGCCTTGCTCCTGATCTTTACGATCATGCTGGTGCGGATCGCTTTTGATCCGGTGCGGCATCGGGATCTGATCCCTTACTGCGTTCTCTTGAAGGTGGCCTACGTGGGCGTCAGCGGCTGGCACTGGTATGCGGTCGGCATACCCGGCATGTGGAAGCCGTTTACGGTGATCGACGCGGTGACGGCCGTATTGTTTGTCGCCACCTATTTCCTGCTTGGCCGACGGCCAGCCGAGAAACGAGCCACGTTATGACTCGGGCCGGATCTCGACGACATTTGCTACCCGGCGGCCTAGAATTTCAAGTCCCGCAGCGGCGCCAATGCCTGGTCAAAGATATACCATATTTGCCAAAGGGCGTACGCGGCGATACCTACCACGAGGACCGAGAGTACAATTTTCCAAGCTCGGCTAAAGCAGCGACTCCGCCACAGCAGCGGCAATGCGAATGGCCCCAGTACGACGAAGATCAGCGGCAACACGATCCAGGGGCTTTCCCACCACGCCCCTCGGGTTCCACCCGACGAGCCAGCGCCCGTGGCTGTCGGAGTGCCACACTGACGACAGAAGTTGTCGCTTGCGGCAATCGGGGCATTGCACTTGGGACAGACGATTTCGGAGGCAAGGGGGTTGTCCATAAGCTTTGTGACGCTTGATCTCAGGTCGAGCGGAAGCGGGTCCCTTTCCACTCGCGTGCAATGTAACCGCCCACCCAATAACCCAGCGCCATGATCGTGAGCGAGGGATTGAAGCCGCCGTTGGTGACGTGCAGGCTTCCATCGGCCACGAAGAGATTGTCTATTTCGTGGATCTGGCCGTAACGGTTCGTCACCGACGTTTTTGGGTCGTTGCCCATGCGGCAAGTGCCGGCCTGATGCTGGCCGCCGCTGAGCCCGAGGCCGGGCACCCAGGTCGAGGTCTGCTTGGCGCCCGCTTCCTTGAGCAGGGTTTCGGCCTTTTTCGAGAGGAACTTGGCCGTTTCGATGTCGCTGCGGTGCCGTTGGCCGGAAAGCCGCGCGACCGGGATGCCCCAATGGTCCTTGACCGTCGGATCGACCTCAACGCGGGCGTCGAAGACGGGCATCTCCTGGACCGGCCCCATGACCCGCATCGTGTGCTTGTACCAGCGCCGCTGAAAGTCCTTGTGGGCCAGCCCCCAGCGCGGAGATCCCGGCGGCCGGATGTGGGTGAAACGTATAGGGCAGCGCGATGAACTCGTTGGCCAGCAGGCCGCCGCCGCGAATGCCCGGGTTGCCGTGATTGAAATCGCAGAAGGCGATGCAGGCCCCCGGTCCAAGCCCGTCGTAAAGCAGCGTGTCGATCAAACCGTTGGCGCCCGTGTAGGCGTGGCCCTTGCAGGTTTCGCCCCACCCAATCGTTATTGTTGCCTGCCCCGTGGGGAAACAATTTCGAGCGGGAGTTCAGCAGCAAGCGGGCGGTCTCGGTGGCCGAAGCGGAAACGACGACCACGTCGGCCGTCTGGACGTGCAACCGCCCGGCGGCGTCGAAGTATTTCACGCCCTTGGCACGGCCGTGGTCGTCGACGTTGATCTCGCTGACGACCGATTCCGTCCGCAACTCGCAATGGCCGGTGGCCAGGGCGACGGGAATCACTGTGTTTTGCGTGCCGTTCTTGGCATCGATCGGGCAAGCGAAACCGACGCAGTTGCTCCTGTGCACGCACGCCCTCCGACCGTTGTAGGGGACTGAATTGCGGAGCATCGGTATCGGAAAAGGATGCCAACCCAACCGTTTCGCGGCCGCTTCCAGTAGATCGCCCTCCGTATTGTACTGCATGGGGGGCATCGGTTGCGGCTTCTTGCGCGGCGGCGCGAATGGGTTCTGGCTGTCGTCGCCCGACACGCCAACCTCCCATTCCGCCTTCTCGTAACAAGGTTCGAGGTCGTCGTAGCTGATTGGCCAGTCCTCGACCGTCGAGCCCGCCAGACGGACCGTACGTCGATCGCATTTTGAAATCCTGCGGCATGAAGCGCCAGGCCATGGCCCCGTAGACGGCGGTCCCGCTGCCGACGCATGCGGCCACGTTGTTGTAGGCCCCGTCACTGGGCACGACGATACGCGTTGCGCCGTTGGGCTCGACCACCACTCGGCGATAGCGTAGATCGTCGGGCCCATAGCCGTTGCCCAGGACCGTGGTGCGTTGCGACATCAGCTCATCGTCGCCGTGCTCTTCGTAGGGAATCCATCGTCCGCGCTCGAAGAGCACGACGGAAAGCCCGGCCACGGCGAGTTCTTTGGCGACCACGCCGCCGCCGGCCCCGGACCCCACCACGATCGCGTTGACATGTCGATTTTCCATCCCGATGGTCCTTTGCGGGTTATGTTTCCGACACAGTCCGTATGCCGGTCGAAAGCAGCACACGGAATGTGCCTGGTACATCACATCCTAGGGCTTGCCGCCATTTGGGGCTCGATTCCGACTCGGCGGGTGGGGAAAATCCAGTCCCAGCATCTTGAAGCTGACGTTGTTGTGATTGCCGCCATGCCACGGCGGGCCGTAGAAACCCTGCATGGTGTGTTCCAGCATGAGATTGAAGAACTCTCCGCTGGCGGGCGACTTCCAGAACTCCTTCGCCGCCCGCCCCGATTCGAGCGAGAGCAGGACCTTGGTCTGCTCGTCCCAGGCGAGGGCTTCGAAGGACTTGGCGAATTGTTGTCGGCAGGTCGCTTGCAAGGCTGCGGAGGCCGTCGCGGTAGATCGTTTGATAATGCGCATAGGGGCCGGCCAACTGCCGGTCGATGAAAACTACGACGCCGGCATCCTTGGCCCCCGGGTCCTTGTCGGCAGGAATGATCTGCTCGGAAACCGCTTCGACCAGCCTCGCCTCAGCGGGCGTAAAGAAACGCCACTTGCCCGTCTGCAGGTCATCGATCCGCGCTGCCAGTGCGCCTCGGTTGACGCCGGCCAGCGCGCCGCCGACAACCACGGAAACGACCTTGATCGCATCGCGGCGTGTCGGCAGGGGGTTGGAGGCGGAATTCTCGCCAACAGGTGAAGTCTGCATGAATGGTCCCTTTCACGATCTCAACAATATTGTGTCGTACGGCGGAGTCGATTACAATAGCCGCAGCGTCTACCCCGATTTTCAGCAGGAGATCCAACGATGACCTCTCGCCGTGAGTTTCTGAAGGCTGCGGGTGTGGCCCCGGCCTTATTGTTGGCGGCCCAGTGCAGCCGCGAAGGCATGGCCGCTGCCGCGGAGGGCGGCAAGCTTCCCCAAATCGCCTTCGGCAAGCACCGCATCTCCCGCCTCGTTTGCGGCGCCAATCCGTTCAACGGCGGGTCGCATCTTTCGGACTTCGTTAATCGCGAGATGCGAAGTTACTACACCCCGGAGCAAATCCTCAAGACGCTCCGCCGCTGTGAGGAGGTGGGAATTACCTGCTGGCAATCGGGAATGGGCAACCATGAGCTGTACCGCCGCTACGTCGCCGAGGGCGGCACGATGCATTTCATAGCCATCGAGTCCAATCCCAAACACATTACCGCCCTTGCCCGGGCCGGGACCATCGGCATCGCCCATCACGGCGAAACGACCGATCAGCTCTTCAAGAGCGGCCAGATCGACAAGGTTGCCGATTTCCTCAAGCGGGTCAAGGATGCCGGGCTGATGGCAGGCGTCTCGACGCACATGCCCGCCGTGGTAGACACCATCGAGTCGAAGGGCTGGGACCCCGATTATTACATGACCTGCGTCTATCAACGGCATCGCACCAGGCAGGAGCTGCAAAAGCTGTTGGGCCAGACCCCGCTTCCGGTCGGTGAAGTGTATCTCGAGGAGGATCCACCGCGGATGTACAAGGCGGTCCAGCACGCCAATCGGCCCTGCCTGGCGTTCAAGATCTTGGCCGCCGGGCGTCTCTCGGACCACCGCGAATGGGTCGAAGCGGCGTTCCAGCAGGCCTTTCAATCGATCAAGCCTGGTGACGGCGTGATCGTTGGTATTTACGATCGGTATGCCGATCAGCCGAGCGAAAACGCCGCGCTCACGCGGCGATTCGTGGCAGAGCACGCGGTTGCACGCAAATAAGGAGACGGAGAAGGCCTGGGTCCTCGGTCCAACGTGGTTCGATTGCCAGGGGAAGTGCGGCTGGATTAATCTCCCGACTGCCGTATTCAGCAGGACGAGAGAGGGGAGATTTGTCAGTATCCGCTGGTTTTCACGCCGGCAGGCTGGTGGCCCAGGGTGCCGAGCAAACTGCCCAGCAGGCTTGATGCGCCGAAGCGGAAGGTCTGCGGGGTGACCCAACCGAGGCCCATGATGCGATCGGCCAGCGCGAGATAAGTGGCCGCATCGGCGGCATTGCGTACGCCCCCGGCGGCTTTGAAACCGACCGGCCTGCCACTGCCGCGGATGGTTTGCAACATGATCTCGGCGGCTTGCGGCGTGGCGTTAACCGGCACTTTGCCCGTGGATGTCTTGATGAAATCCGCACCAGCTTCGACGGCGATTTCGCTGGCCTCGCGGATCAATCCCGGTTCCTGCAACTCACCGCTTTCGATGATCACCTTCAAGACCTTGTCGCCCGTCGTCGCTCGGCATTGTGTCACCAGTCGTCGCCCAACGTCGGAGTCGCCGGCCTTCAAGGCCCGATAGGGGAAGACGACGTCGATTTCGTCGGCGCCAGCGGCAATCGCGGCCGCTGTTTCGGCGGCGGCCAGATCCGGCTCGGGCGCGCCCGCCGGGAAGTTGACCACCACCGCCACAGGCAGGCACAAGCCACGCATCGCCAAGGCGGCTTTGGCCGCGGCCAGAAAGCGCGGATACACGCAGAGCGCCGCCGGTGTGCCGACGGGAGTGACAGCAGACGCCGCCAGACTGCGGATCTTGTCATCGGTGTCGCCGTCATTGAGCGACGTCAAATCCATCAAATGCAGTGCGCGGAGGGCCGCTTCGGTCAACTGGTTCGGGGTCAGGTTGCTCATGGTAGCATGTCAATTCCTCCCCCCGCGGATGTCTCGGGTGGCAGTTCCGGCCCCTCGGCTAGCTAGCGTCCGTCGTCCTCTCGTTCGACCTCGATCGCCAGGTCCATCGCTCAAAACACGCTTTGTCAGCGCCCGTTCTTCGGGTTTGGCGAGCCTATGCGATTATAGTTATTTTGCGGCGCGGCCGCCAGTGGGTCGGGGCCAGTATTGGATGAGGCAAATCGGGCACAACGCAGGACGGCACCCAAGCCGCGGATTCGCGATCAATCAATAACAATAATCAAGAGCCGAGTTTCGCCCTGTTCCAGCCGCAAAGTGCTCTTCGGCCCGTCGGCGATGCGCTGGCCGCTGAAGAGGTCGCGCAAGGGGCTGCGATGGCCGGTGTCGATCTCGATCGGACCGCTTCTGCGCCGCGTGCAAAACCAGGTAGGGCCCGTTGGCATAGACGTTGCAATCGTCCTGTGTAAAGAGATGCACCCCGGCTCGCCGCGCGGCAACCCGCAAGAGCTCGGACGTCAGGCCGGGCGGCCCGACAAATAAAGACGGCCCGTCCGCCGTGTTCCGCAGCGCGACCGCGGCGGAGCCGTCCGTGTAGGTCGCCAACGTCTCCTCAGCAGTCGCGTCCGCGGCGGCGAAGAGCGGCTCGATCGGCATCGCCACGCCATACGACTGCCGCAGGCCCAGTTTGCGGCCCGCGGGCGTCGGCTGCGCCAGGGCGCGAACGCCGTGGAGTTGTCGGATATGAAAGCCGGTCAACGTCCGCATCGCATCAAGCGAGTTCTGCTGGCCGTCGCACCAGCCCGGGCATAGCACCAGACCCGCAAGCGGCTGCGGATGGCAGCCAGCAACCGCTGAAGCTGCTGCGGCGGGAGCGACCACGCGTTCAAGAAGACATACATTCGGGTGCGCACCCGGTCGGCGGCCACGTCGTCGAGCAAGTATTGGCCGTAAGGCGCGCCCATGCGGCCGAGCGGGATGCGCGCGGCCGAAACGCCGCGGTCCGTCACGACCTGGCCTCCAGCCGCCACGCGAAGCATATTGGCCTCGTCGATGACCGCCGCCACCTCGGGACGATAGGGCCGCGGAGTGGCGAGCATCGCATCGTCGAGCGCACCCAGCCGCTTCATCTGCGCCCACATCCGCGGATCGTTGAACCAGCCGCTTGCCCCCAGGTCCATCCACCACGTGCCGAAGTTACGCAGGGCGCATTGCGACGTGTTCCGCAGCAAGAGGTTGTTGGTCTCGTCGATCGTACGGACGCGGTCGGCCGAGCCAGGCGGCATTCCGTCGCTAAGGAACGTTGACGTATCATCTTCGTAGAGCCACATCTTTCCCGCCAGTGCCACGCTCTCCGCGGCGGTCATGGCCGGCCCGCTTTGCCCCAGTCCGCGGTCCGTATAGGAGATCGGCGAGCAGAGGACGTCGATGTCCGGGCAGTCCAGCACGCGGCGAAGGGCGTAATGGCCGGAGGTGGCGGGGCCGTTGCGGACCGGCCCGAACTCAAAGAGGTAGCCGTAAAAGAAAACCACCAGCTTGCGGCCGTGCGTGGCCTCGCGGACGGCGTGCGCCATGCGGCAGACACATTGGGCCATCGCCTCCTGTTGGAACTGGGCGAAATCGATGAGCGGCCGCTCGGCCCGTGGGTCGCGGAAGACGCCCGCCGGCGCGGCCCGCCGCGCGGCCGGCGAAGGAACCGCCGCAGTCGCCGCGCAGCCCGCGGGTCGTTCCAGGCCGCCTGCAAAGCGGCGTCGCTGGCGTAGCGGTCGGCGAGCCAAGCCCGCCACGCCCGCCGGTCGCCCTGGGAGTAGCCGTTCAAGGGCAGGTCCCAGGTGTTCTGATAGAACCACTCCCCAGTGTTCTGCCCACAAGGATGATAACCGGCAACGTGCGGCCCGAACTTCGACTCCACGTGCGCGACGAGGTCGGCCAGCCGGCGAGTGGCGTCGCGGAGATACTCCGGCGAAGTGACGACCGCCCGCATCTGATCGGCGCCGGGCAGGTCCCAGACCATTGCATCGTCTGCATGGGATACCAGCCACCAGGCGGGGGCGTCGGCGCCGATCCGAGGCAGAAGCATCGCGCGGGGATTGGCGTCGAGCACGGTCTGGCACTGGGCATCAACGGTGGACCAGCGGGGCTCCTCGCCAGGCTTCGGCCAAGGCAGGTCAAGGGGAAAGCTGACCAGATCAACGCCCGACGTGGCTGCCAGGCGGATCTGGCTCTCGAATGCCCCGGGGGGCCCGCCGAGGAAGACATAGGGATCGCCTGGCCTGTAGAAGGCGACGGTCAGGCCGCGGGGCGGATCGGCGCGGCCCCACAGGGTCACGCGGTAGCGATGGCCCTTCCGCAGGCAAAGATTCGCCTGGTGGTAGATATGGAAGTCGGGCCAGTTGCCGTCAGCCGGGCGCGGATGGCAACGTGCAAGGTGGCCGAGCCGGCGGGCCCGTTGCCCGGCGCGACGGCTACCGAGCCGACCGTGTTTCGCCTGTCGGGCGGCCAGATGTTCCAGCAGCGGTGGAAGCCGTCCATGCCGGAGGCAAATGCCTCGGTCGGCAGGATATCCTGGCGGGCGTCGAGGTCACGGACGCGAATATCCGTCAGCCAAACGTCGCCAGGCGCATTGCCAAAGCGGAAATGCATGGTGCTGCGGGCCGGCTCGTCGTCGCGGCAAGAAAACTCAAACTCGATTCCTTGCCCGGCCTTGGTTAACGGCAGCGGCTGCGTGCCCGGAGCGCCCCAGAAGCAGCGGGCCCGCACCGGCTTGCCATCGATCGTCAAGCACGGTGCGCCGTCGCGGGAGTCAACGCGGACCGTTTCCGCGGCACGGACGGAAAGGCACGCGCCGATCAAGGAGAGAGCAACGGCAAGGGATCGGGAAGGCATGGCAATCTCCGGGGGTTCTGGACTTTTCTCCTATGCTAACGGATGGAATGCGGAGATTCCAATTGATGGCATAGTTGCCGAGCACTCCTGCTTCGCGGCTCGTAGGTCCTTTCTGCTGGAACGGTCGAATGTACGACGATTCCGAAAAGAGTTAACGGTTCTCAAGCCGCCGAGGACGCATTAGTTCCTCTCGGCAAGTGGAACCTACTTCACGCTGCGGCTGGATGTTAGAATGGCACGTCGCAAGGATCCCGTATCCAGAGCACGGCCCTGGTTGCCGTAGAACCATGGTGATTCCAATTCTGGTTTTGGCGCGAGTGGCGGTTCTGTGCCGCCGCCGCCGACCCAGCCAGCCCGCGGCACAGGCGAAGATGCCTGAGCGCGAACGCTTGCGCTTTGGGTTGGTGTTGATCGCCTTTGCCGTCGCGGCGCTGGTGTATCCTTATGGGCATCTGGCCCAAGCGGCGGAAAGCGTGCCGGAGATTCTCGCTCGTACGGCATTTGCCTCATCGACATCCGCCGCATCGGGCAGCGGCGCCTTTCTCGCTGCTCTCAAACAGGCTTCGCCCTTGGCGTTTTGCTGGTTCGAAGACTTGCTCCCCGATCGGCCCGAAAATGCGATCGCGATGCCGGACCTGGGCACTCTGCTTTATCGTGAGACGGAAAATGCGATTGCCGAGATTGGCCGACGCGGGGGCGTAACCGCGCCGTTGCGAGCACGGCTGCGAACACTCTCGGCCGACGACCTGGCCGGCCACGCCCGGCTCCTGGTCGAGGCGGCCATGCTGCGTCGCGAGCTTCGTCTCAAACGGCTGCGCCAGACGGCCCCCAAAATCGTCTTCGTCAAGCGGCACGACATTCGACCGTCGTTCATCGCCTATACCGAGGGGCTCTCCGACGCTCGCCAGGAGCGGAATTTCACGCCGGGCAGCGCCCTTTGCCTGCTCGATCTTTCCGCTGGGAAGGCCGAGGTCCGTGAATTGCTTCCCGACCGCTGGGGCGTGATCCGCGATCCGGACGTGAGCTATGACGCCGACGCCCTCCTGATCGCCTGGAAGAAGTCAACGCGCAACGATGACTATCATCTCTACGAGCTCGATGCGGATGGCAAGCACGTCCGCCAACTGACCTTCGGGCTCGGCGTCGCCGACTATGAAGGGGTTTACCTGCCCGACGACACGATCGCTTTCGCCTCCAGCCGCGTGGAACAGAGCGTGCCCTGCTGGTACACGGAAGTGAGCAACCTGTACAAGATGAACCGCAACGGCAGCTTCATCCGGCGGCTGGCCGTCGATCAGGTCCATGCCTGGCATCCGCAGCCGACAGACGACGGGCGGATCGTCTACTCGCGGTGGGACTACAACGACCGGGCCCAGGTCTTCCCCCAGGCCCTCTTCCAGATGAATCTCGATGGCACCGGCCAGGCCGCTTTGTATGGGGCGAACTCCTGGTTCCCGACCTCGCTGCTTCACGCCCGGCAGGTCCCCGGAACGCAACGGTTCTTGGCCGTGGCCTCCGGGCATCATACCTGGCAGCAGGGCAAGGTGGTGGAGATCGACCCGAATCTTGGCCGCAACGAGGGCGAGGGCATGGCCTTCGTCGCGCCGCGGCGGCAACATCCCTACGAGCGAGTCGACGCCGCCATGCAGCAGCGCGAGGTCTTCGCCTATCCATATCCGCTGGGCGACGAGGAGTTCATTGCCAGTTGGGCTGGTCCCGACCGCGTGGGCAAGAACCGCGGATACCACGAGCATTTCGATCTGTATTGGTTCGACTACGCCGGGGCGCGAGAATGGCTTGCGGGCGACGACGAGCTGAGTTGCTTAAGCGCGATTCCCTTGCGGCCGCGACCCCGCGGCCACGTACGCCCCGACACGGTCGATTACGACGCACGCGAAGGCGCGTTCTATGTCGAGGACGTCTACGCCGGCGGCGGAATGCGGGGCGTCGCGCGAGGCGAAGCCGACCGCCTGCGGGTCGTTGAGCTCCGTTATCGGGCTGCCTCCGTCGGCTGCAATCTGAATCACGGGCCGGGTGGCGGAGCGCTCACCAGTTCTCCGATATCCACTGGCCTTGGCGCCTGGGACGTCAAGGCAATTGTGGGCGAAACGCCGATCCAGCCGGACGGCTCGGCTTTCTTCCTGACCCCGGCCATGAAGTCGCTTTATTTCCAGGTGCTCAACCGCAAGGGCGAGGCGATCCAGACCATGCGCTCCTGGGACACAGTCCAGCCGGGCGAAGTGAAATCGTGCGTGGGCTGTCATTCCTACGACCAGAACACGGCGCCGCCAATCTCCGCACGCCCGACGATGGCCTTGCGCAAGGGCAAGGCCCGACTCGAGTCGTTTGCTACGGGCTGGACCGGTTTCGATTTCGACGCCCACGTGCAGCCGATCCTCGACGCCAAATGCGTGAACTGCCACAACGGCAGCGATCCGCGGCGGATGGATCTCCGCGGCAACTTGGCGGACCACGATCCCTTGGCCTTGCGGAAGTGGACGCGTGCCTACCTGTCGCTCACGGCATCGCGATTGACCGCGA
Source organism: uncultured Planctomycetia bacterium (assembly GCA_963709175.1). Classification (GTDB taxonomy): domain Bacteria; phylum Planctomycetota; class Planctomycetia; order Pirellulales; family Thermoguttaceae; genus JANXQG01. The sequence continues at coordinate 101,941 of CAVPVK010000010.1, read as the reverse complement.
GGCCGGACGTCATGTGGCTGGGAAATCCCGATGGTCCCTGGGTGCGGTGGATCAATAAGATGAGCCAAGTCACGCCGTTGCCCCCGTATTCGTCTGGGGCGGCCGTCAGCCCGCTGATGAAACTGCTGCGCAACGGCCACCGCGACGCCAAGTTGACCGACGAGGATCTCCGCATCTTGGCGGCCTGGATCGATCTGCTCGTTCCCTTTGGCGGCGATTATTACCGCGGTGCCGCGTGGACGCCCGAGCAGACGGCCTACTATCGCTATTACGAAGGCAAACGGCGTGTCAATGAGATCGCCGAAGCCCGGGAACTCGTCCGCCATCGGGCGGGCATCGCGGCGGCCGACTGGTTTGCGGCCGAGGCGCCAGAGATCGAAGTCTCGTGGGAACGGGGCGGCAAGACGATGCTCAAGCGGCGGTTTTCACCTGCCGAGGCGGCACGCGGCGCCGAAGTCCGCCTGGTGGCGGAGATCCAAGCGAACGACGTCCTGCGGGTTCGAGGGGCCCGGTCGCTGCGCGTGGCTCTAGGACCGCTGCCCGAAGCGGAGCTCTACAGTCCCCGTGGCGACTGGCATTGGACCGTGCCGCCGCGCGGCGACAGGGTGCTGCCGGAAGCCGTGTACACCCAAAAAGACCTGCAATTGACCGTTCATCCTTTGAGCGATCGGCAGCGAAGTGCTTATCGCAATCTGGCATGCAACGTCTTTGCGGAGGCTGGGGAGGCAGCCACGTCATTTCCACACGCGACGGCATCCAGCGAGTGCCGCCGCGAGCCGCGGTTCTTCGCCCGAGCGGCAATCGACGGTTACGAAGCCAACGCCCGTCACGGCGATTTCCCCTTCCAGTCCTGGGGGCCGGAACGCGTCGATCGGCCTTGGCTGGCGGTCGATTTCGGCCGCGCGGTTCGCATTGATCGCCTGGATATCGTCTTGCGGGCCGACTTCCCGCATGATGAAGTCTGGGTGGACGGCGAGGTGAGAATCGACGGGCGGCACGTGGCTCGCCTCAATTTGGCGAAAACCAGTGATGCACAATCGGTCCGTTTCGAACCGGTCGAAGGCCGCAATCTAGAGATTCGGGACTTACGGTGGGAAAGGCCGGGCTGGTGCGCCTTGACAGAATTGCGAGTGTGGGGGCTCGACGCCGACCGCGCGCCGCGGGCCATCATCGCGGCGACCAAATGAAAAACGGCTGCTTGCGCCGCGGAGACATGCTGCGTGATTTGTCACGCTTTCAGTGCCGCCGAGAGTAGGTTGGCTACCCAGCGGCTCTCGAGTAAAGGCATTCTGTCTCATGACGGCCAGCAGCCGTTTTCAAGCTAGCTTCGGGATCTTGCAGTTGTCTCGCACTCCTTAGTCTGTAGGTCGAACGAAGAGAAGAGTTTACCACGGGAAGAGCCGCTGGCAGTTTTCGCTCAGCTCCTCTAAGGTTGATATACACGACGGCGAACAATAGTCAAAACTCAGGAGGGAAAAAAAGCGGCGGCGAAAATCAGATTGAGTCGCAACCCATAGTTTTAATTAGACTTGCGACGCGGAAATTTTTTCAAGTTCTTGTCCGCCTCGGCCGGCTGCAGAGTTTCCCCGATTGATATGCTGGGCAGGACGCGACAAAGTTGCCCAGCGGCTAAACGCGGCGCTCATCGGCCCGCTTGCCTTGCCAGTAGAGTCGGCTCGCTACGCTTTCCTGGTTAGCGCAGGCCGGAACGAGTTTCGGGGCACCCGCGCGGCAGGCGCGGTTCCGGCAAGCCCCTGCCCAAATGTTGCCGAAACTGCGCAGCCTTGTTCCGCCTTACCGTGCTCTCGTGGCGATCGTGCAGGAAAGTGCCAGCCCGCGACAGAGGAGCCTGGTTGTCGAGAAGGGCAGCCACTCCAGGGCAGGTTCCAACGCCCGCTTCAGATCGATGAGGCCGCGGCCACAGAGAACAAAGCGCTTGGGCAGGACCAATAGAGGCATTGCCACATGGGCGAACCCAGCCCGGCGAAGCATCGCGTGGATCTCTCGCAACGTGTATTCTTTGAGGTGCAGCCCGGCGGCTTCCGTTCTCGGCGGCCACAGCATGCTCGTCACGTCCGACGGACGAACATGCCAATTCGGCGTGACGGTAACGAGTTGGCCGCCCGGCGGCAGCATGCGGCAGATGCGCTCGAGCCAGTCGCCAATTTCGTCAGGCGGGATGTGTTCGAGCACGTCGTTCCAATAGACTAGGCTCCAGGGGCCGTCGGCGCCGGAAACTTCGGACGCAAGGAAATCGCCGACGTGAAGATTCGCGGCGTGCTGCTGTCCCAACATCTCCAGTGCCCGTTGCCGCATTACGGGCGAGACTTCGATGCCGGCGAACGGAAAACCTGCCTCACCGGCGGCTTTCAAGAGGGTTCCTGCCCCAAAACCGATCTCGAACAAGCGGGCCGGCAATCCGCGCGCGCTGGTGGCGGAGCAACTCCACCACGAGCCGCTGATGACGGGGATGTACGCCCATTAATGGTGCGGCGGAGTGGTTTCCCTGTGCTGCGGCAAAAATCTGCGTCACGGTATCGTAGGCTTGGCGCACGATAGCGGACCGCCCTGACGAGCCCTTGGGCGCGGCAAGGATCCGCCGAGCAAAGACTTGTTCTTCATGCCATTGCAGTGCCAGCAACTCGCCGCGATCGAGGCCTGCCAGAGTCTGACGGCTGCCGTCCGACAACACGATTGCATGACCGGCGTTGTCAACGATATTCGGAACGGCAGGTTCGTCGTGAAAGGCAGTTGTCATCGTCGGTCGCGCTCGCCTCGTGTAGGGTTACCCACGTCAACCATAGGATGCAGGGGACGATAGTCAACCGAATCGGCATCGCCGCCGCGATCTTTTTGGCATTTGTCGAATGCATAAATGCGACAATTCTCCGCATGAATTCCGCCTTTTGCCGAGCGCAATCCCCTTGTAAAAATTGTCGTGGAGCTGTATCGTGAATGGTTTAGCCCCGCCCCCCTTTCGGAACCATTGAGAGAAGACAGGCTTCGCTCGGCGGGGCTTCGCTAACGAAACGCCGGAAGCCTTGGCTGAAGTACGGCTGGAAACGATCGGCTACCTATACTAAGTCAATAAGGTTCGATTCATCTCTTGCCCCGGCAGCCACGAAAAAAAATACTCTCGCTTCCGCGCCCACTTTTACCCTAGCCCGTGTCCGGGGCAAATTCGCCCCCGATCCACGGCAACCATAATCTCCAATTGCTTTATCCTTCCACACCAACGATCCATCGAGGAGAACTATCGTGGAAAACCAACGCTTCGCGTCCGTAGACGGCAATGAAGCGGCGGCCAACATTGCCCACCTGTGTAGCGAGGTGGCGGCGATCTATCCGATCACGCCATCGTCGAACCTGGGCGAGATGCCCGACGCTTGGGCTGCCGCCGGCCGCAAGAACATTTTTGGCACTATACCTTCCATCGTTGAAATGCAGAGTGAGGCGGGGGCCGCCGGCGCGGTCCACGGTTCGCTGCAGGCCGGGGCCTTGACGACGACCTTTACCGCGTCGCAGGGCCTGCTGCTGATGATTCCCAACATGTTCAAGATCGCCGGCGAGCTGACCGCGGCAGTCTTTCACGTCACGGCCCGCACCGTGGCCACCCACGCGCTTTCCATTTTCGGCGACCACAGCGACGTGATGGCCTGCCGCAGCACGGGCTGGGCGATGCTCTCGGCCGATTCCGTGCAGGAGGCCCAGGACATGGCCTTGATCTCCCATGCGGCGACCCTCGAGGCCCGCGTGCCCTTTCTGCACTTCTACGACGGTTTCCGCATCTCGCACGAGGTGAACAAGATCCAGCAGCTCACGGATGAGCAAGTGGCGAAAATGATCGACATGGACCTCGTGGCCGCCCACCGCGCCCGGGCCCTCTCGCCCGAGAATCCCCAACTCCGCGGCACGGCCCAGAACCCGGACGTGTTCTTTCAGGCCCGCGAGGCCTGCAACAAGTTCTATGACGCCTGCCCGGGCATCGTGCAGAAGACGATGGACAAGTTCGCCTCGTTGTTCGGCCGGCAGTACCACCTCTTCGACTACATCGGCGCGCCCGATGCCGAGAGGGTGATCGTCTGCATGGGCTCTGGCAGCGGCGTAATCGAAGAGACGGTCGACTACCTGATCGCGCGGGGCGAGAAGGTCGGACTGGTCAAGGTGCACCTCTTCCGTCCGTTGGACAAGAGTGCCCTGCTGGCGGCGATTCCACGAAGCGTGAAGAAGATGGCGGTCCTGGATCGCACCAAGGAGCCGGGGGCCAACGGCGAGCCGCTCTATCAGGACGTCGTCACGGCGATGGCCGAGAGCTGGAACGCCCCACTGCCGAAGATTATCGGCGGCCGCTATGGACTGAGCTCGAAGGAATTCACGCCGGCCCATGTGAAGGCCGTCTACGACGAACTCTCCAAGGCCCAGCCGCGGCAGCGGTTCGTGGTCGGCATCAAGGATGACGTGACGCACCTCAGCCTCGACAGCGACGACGATTTCTCGACCGACGCCGACGACGTGACCCGCGCCGTCTTCTTCGGCCTGGGGAGCGACGGCACCGTCAGCGCCAACCGCAGCTCGGTGAAGATCATCGGCGAGAATAGCTCCATGTACTCGCAGGGCTACTTCGTTTACGACTCGCGCAAGGCCGGCTCGGTCACCACCTCGCACGTCCGTTTCAGCCCGCGGCCCATCAAGGGCTCGTACCTGGTGCACAAGGCGAACTTCGTGGCCTGCCACAAGTTCGAGTTCACCGAGCGGATTGACATGCTCTCGATGGCCCTGCCGGGGGCGACGTTTCTCTTGAACAGCCCTTACGGACCGGAAGAAGTTTGGGACCACCTGCCCTGCGAAGTGCAGCGGCAAATTGTCGACAAGAAGCTGAAGTTCTACGTGGTCGACGCCTATAAAGTGGCCCAGGAGGCCGAACTGGGCGTCCGCATCAACACCGTGATGCAGACCTGCTTCTTCAAGCTGGCCAACGTCATCCCGGCCGAAGAGGCCATCGCCGAGATCAAAGACCAGGTCAAGAAGCACCTACGGCAAGAAGGGCGGCGGCCTGATCGTGGAGCGGAACGCCCGCGCCATCGACATGGCCCTGGCTGGCTTGCACGAGGTCAAGACGCCCTCCGCGGTCACCTCGAAGTTCAACGTCGTGCCGCCGGTTCCCAGCCACGCCCCGACCTTCGTCAAGGAGGTGCTGGGCATGATGGTCGCCAACTGCGGCGACGACCTGCCGGTCAGCGCCATGCCCGTTGACGGCACGTTCCCCACGGGGACGACGCAGTACGAAAAGCGCTCGATCGCCGAGGAAATCCCCATCTGGGACCCCAAGATCTGTATCCAGTGCGGGCTTTGCTCGCTGGGCTGCCCCCACGCTGCCATCCGCATGAAGGTCTTCGAGCCTTCGCTGTTGGAAAAGGCCCCGGCGGGCTTCAAGGCCACCGACTACAAGGCCAAGGAGTATCCGGGCTGGAAGTTCGTGATCCAGGTCGCGCCCGACGACTGCACCGGCTGCGGTCTGTGCGTCGACGTCTGCCCCGCCAAGGACAAGAGCCAGGTCAAACACAAGGCGATCGACATGAAGCCCAAGATCGCCGAGTTGGACCGGGAACGGGCCGGCTGGGACTACTTCCTCACGGTTCCCGACGTCGATCGGACGAAGGTCAAGCTCGACACGGTCAAGGGCTCGCAGTTCCTGTTGCCCTTGTTCGAGTTCTCCGGGGCCTGCGCCGGCTGCGGCGAGACGCCCTACATCAAGCTCATCACGCAATTGTTCGGCGACCGCATGCTGATCGGCAACGCCACCGGCTGCTCGTCGATCTACGGCGGCAACCTGCCCTGCACGCCCTACACGCAGACGCCCGAAGGCAAGGGACCGGCCTGGTCGAACTCGCTCTTCGAGGACTGCGCCGAGTTCGGCATGGGTTTCCGCCTGGCAATCGACCAGCAGGGGCAGTACTGCCGCGCCCTGCTGGCCAAGCTCAGCGATCAGTTGGGCGACGAAATCGTGGCGGCCCTGACCAACAACAAGCAGGAGAGCGACGCGGAGATTGTCCTGCAGCGATCGTTGGTGGCGACGCTCAAGCAGCGGCTGAAGGCAATTGGCAACCGTGACGCCAAGGACCTTTTGGCCGCGGCCGATTACCTCGTCCGCCGCAGCGTCTGGAGTTTCGGCGGCGATGGCTGGGCCTACGACATCGGTTTCGGCGGCCTGGACCACGTCTTCGCCTCGGGTCGCGACGTCAACATCCTGGTTCTCGACACGGAGGTCTACTCCAACACCGGCGGCCAGGCCTCGAAGTCGACCGCCCGCGGCGCGGTGGCCAAGTTCGCCGCGGCGGGCAAGCCCAGCCGCAAGAAGGATCTGGGCATGATCGCCATGGCCTACGGCAACGTCTACGTCGGCCAGATCGCCATCGGGGCCAACCCGGCCCATTCCCTGAAGGTGATCCGCGAAGCCGAGTCGTATCGGGGAACCTCGCTGCTGATCTGCTTCAGCCACTGCATCAGTTGGGGCATCAACATGACCACGGGCATGCAGTTGCAGAAGGACGCGGTGAACTGCGGCTACTGGCCGTTGTACCACTTTGATCCGCGCGACGAAGCCCATCCGTTCCACCTGGACAGCAAGAAGCCGACGGGCGACTACAAGGAGTTCGCCATGCGGGAGGCGCGGTTCAATATCCTGACGCGTTCCAAGCCGGAGGCGGCCGCGAGGCTGGCCAAGCTGGCCCAGGACGACATCAACGCCCGCTGGCACCTGTATGAGCAGTTGGCCGGCGTTGAGCGACTGGCCACCAACGGCGGCGACGGCACGTCAGCCGACCAAGGTTCCACCACGGTGCCCGCCAAAATTACCCAAGAGGTGAAAGCATGAGTGTAGATTTATCGACGACCTATCTCGGTTTGAAACTGAAGAACCCGCTGGTGATTGCCGCCAGCCCGATGACCCAGAAGCTCGACTCGCTGATGGCCTTGGAAGAGAAGGGCGCGGCCGCGGCCGTGTTCCCCTCGCTCTTCGAGGAGCAGATCGAGCACGACACGATGGAGTTGACGAAGCTGCACCAGTTTGGCACCGACAGCTTCGCCGAGGCCCTTTCCTATTTCCCCGACGAGGACGACTTCCACGTTGGCCCGGAGAGCTATCTGGAAGCCATCACCGCGGCCAAGCGGGCAGTGACGATGCCGATCATCGCCAGCCTCAACGGCACGAGCAAGGGCGGCTGGGTTCGCTATGCGAAGATGATGCAGGAGGCCGGCGCCGACGCCCTGGAGCTGAATGTCTACTTCATCGCCACCGACCTGGCCATGAATGGCCGCGAGGTCGAGTCGCGCTACGTCGACCTCGTGTCGGCCGTCAAGGAATCGGTCTCGATCCCCCTGGCGGTGAAAGTCGGGCCCTACTTTAGTGCCATGGGCAACATGGCCAGGCGGCTGGCGGAGGCCGGTGCTGACGGCCTGGTGCTGTTCAACCGCTTCCTGCAGCCCGACTTCGACCTGGAGACGCTGGAGACCAAACCCCGGCTGGTCTTGAGCACGCCCTACGAGTTGCTGGTGCCGCTGCGCTGGATTGCCATCCTGCACGGGCGGCTGAATTGCTCGCTGGCCCTGACCAGCGGCCTGCACGACGCCGAGGGCATGATCAAGGCTCTCTTGGCGGGGGCAGACGTGGGCATGATCGTCTCTACGGTTTACGAGGAAGGCTCCAGCCAGGTTTTCAAGATCCTCAGCGGATTACGGGACTGGATGGAGGAAAAGGAGTACGAGTCGGTCCAGCAGCTCAAGGGCAGCATGAGCCAGCAGAATTGCCCCGACCCGGCGGCCTTTGAGCGCGGCAACTATATGAAGGCGTTGACGTCGTTCACGGGCAAGTTCATCTGAGCTGAAGGGTCGTTTAACCCGGAGCCAACGGCGACGGCGATCTTCAAACGTGGAAAGCAGCATGGCGGCCTCGGTGGATCCCGAGGCCGCCGGCGCTTCCTGCTGGGGTCGCGACCGAGTGCATGAGGGCTCGTATGACGCCAATTCTGATAACGGCCACCGCGCACTCCGCCACGGAGGCCAAGGCAAAACTCCATAATGCGGCGGCTTCCAGCGAGCCCGAAGATCAGTTCCGCGCACCACTGGAGGGCCGCCTGTTTCCATATCCGGTGTGCCATCTCCGTCCTTTGGAGCTTTCCCGACCTCAAGAGTGCCAACCATGATCAAGAGAAGACAATCGACGCTTTTCACTCTGGCCGCCGTGGCGGGCCTGTGCACAATCATCCCGGGTGTCGCCCGGGGCGGCCCTGCGTCCAGAGCAAACACCACCATGTTCGGTCCGAACGTCTACGTCTTCGACGCGAGCATGCCGGCCGCGGACATCCAGAAGACGGCAGCCGGCATCTTCAGGCGGATGGAGGCCGCCCAGTTTGGCTCCGAACGCTACGCGCTGTTTTTCAAGCCCGGCAAGTACGACGTCAACTTTAACGTGGGCTTTTACACCCAGGTAGCCGGGCTGGGCCGCGAACCGGACGACGTGCAGATCAACGGCGGTGTGACCGTCGATGCCAACTGGATGCCCGATGCCAACGCCACCTGTAACTTCTGGCGGACGCTGGAGAACTTCTCCGTCGCTCCGTCCTCCAGCAAGGGCATTGCGTGGATCGCCATTTCCCAGGCTGCTCCCCTGCGACGGCTGCACGTCAAGGGAGATCTCTATCTGTTCGCTTTCGGCCCTGGCTGGCGCCCCGGTTGGGCCAGCGGTGGCTTCCTGGCCGACTCGCTTGTGGACGGCAAGGTGCTCCCCGCCTCACAGCAGCAGTGGCTGTCGCGCAATAGCAAGTGGTCGACCTGGAGCAACGCCGTGTGGAACATGGTTTTCGTGGGCTGCGAAAACACGCCCGCCGGCGCGTTCCCCAATCCGCCCTACACGGTCGTGGACAAAACACCCGTCGTTCGCGAGAAGCCCTACCTGTATGTCAACCGCGGCGGCAACTACATGGTCTTTGTGCCGGCGCTGAGGACGAACACCAAGGGCACAAGCTGGGCCTCCGGCTCGACGGCCGGCACGTCCATTCCCATCGACCAGTTCTATATCGCCCAACCCTCGACGGCTACCGCGGCCCGCATCAATGCCGCTCTGGCCGCGGGCAAGCACCTCCTGTTCACGCCGGGCCATTACTCGTTTGACGACTCTCTGAAAGTCACCAAGGCCAATACGGTGATCCTTGGCCTCGGCGTCCCTTCGCTGATTCCGACGCGGGGCCGCCCGGTCATCGCGGTGGCCGACGTGGACGGCGTGACGATTGCCGGCCTGATCATTGACGCCGGCGAAAAGAAGTCGCCCGTTCTCTTGGAAGTTGGTCCGCCGGGCAGCAACGCCGATCACTCGGCCAATCCTGCTTTCTTGTATGACCTGACCGTGCGCACCGGAGGTCCGAAGGCGGGCAAGAACGACGTGGGAATCACGATCAACAGCAACCACGTTGTGGCCGATCAGATCTGGTTGTGGCGCGCGGACCACGGCGACGGAGTCTCCTGGACCGATAATCCCACAAAGAACGGCCTCGTGGTCAATGGAAACCACGTGACCATCTACGGTCTGTTCAACGAGCACCACGAGGAGTACCAGACGCTTTGGAACGGCAACGGTGGCCGCGTCTACTTCTACCAGTCCGAGACGCCCTACGACGTGCCCGATCAGGCGTCCTGGATGGGCGGCAGGGCCAATGGCTACGCCTCGTACAAGGTAGCCGGCACCGTGACCAGTCACGAGGCGTGGGGCGTGGGCGTGTACTGTTACTTCCGCGACGCTGCGGTGAAGCTCAACAGCGCCATCGAGGCCCCTGCGGTCCCGGGCGTCAAGTTCCACAACCTGACAACCATCTGGCTCAACGGCCGAGCCGGCAGCGAAATCACGCACGTCATCAACAACGTTGGTGGTCGCGTTTACGCCAACCAGCCTCCCGACGCCATGCGGCAAACCTACGTCGGAAACCGCAATTCTGACGAATGAGGATCTTTTCGCCCTGCCGCGCCAGCAGGTACGTCGCACCCTGCGGCGGACAGCTCGAGTCTTCCGTACCCGAGCGGGACTATGATCGAGTTCCATCTGCAACATCCGCTGCCAGGCGAGTGGGTTGTTCGGTGAATCGACCTTGTTATTCCTCGCGTCCCTGAGGCAACTATCCAACCGGAGAGTGCCAAGCCCTTTCCCCTTGTGTTTGCCGTGGACCATCAATCGCATCCACCGTTGCAAAACGGCGGCCGCCACCGTAGACTTTGGAGATCGTGATGTGACTCAGCACAAATCACCAGGGGAGACGGTTCCGTGGACAGCGCGAATCACCAACCGAAAATCACTGTGGTCGGTTCCTGCAACATCGACCTGGTCAGCTACGTACCGCGACTTCCGGTGCCGGGAGAGACCCTGCACGGCGTCCGGTTCCAGATGGGTTTCGGCGGCAAAGGGGCCAATCAGGCGGTGATGGCGGCCAAGCTCGGCGCCGACGTGACGATCATCGCCAAGCTCGGTCGCGACGTGTTCGGCGAGAACTATCTGAAGAACTTCGAGCAGGTGGGCATCTGCACCCGGCATGTTCACTTCACCGATCAGGCGTCCTCGGGTGTCGCCCCCATCGCTGTGGATGCCGACGGCCGCAACGCGATCATCATCGTTGGCGGGGCCAATGATTTGCTGACGCCCATCGAGATAGAAGCGGCGCGGGCGGAAATCGCCGCCTCGAAAGTGCTGGTCTGCCAACTCGAGATCCCGTTGGAACCCAACCTGTCCGCCCTGCGTTTGGCCCGGGCGGAAGGCGTCACGACCATCTTCAATCCCGCGCCGGCCCGGCCGGACTTGCCGGCCGAAGTCTACGGCTTGAGCGATGTCTTCTGTCCCAACGAAACCGAAACGCAACTGCTGACCGGGATGCCCGTCACCACGATGGCCGAAGCCGAGTCGGCCGCCCGCGCCTGCTGGCGCGTGGGACCGGCGCTGTGATACTGACTCTCGGTGCGCGGGGCAGCCTGGTCGTCACACCAAACGCGACGCAGCATATACCGGCGCAAGCGGTCAAGACCGTCGATTCCACGGGCGCAGGCGACGCCTATGTCGGCAGCCTCGCCTACTTTCTGGGTCTGGGCCGCCCGCTGGTGGAGGCGGCCGAGTGCGCCGGCGCGATCGCCACTCTCTCGGTCCAAAAGCCGGGCACGCAGTCCTCGTTCCCATCGCGAGCCGAGGCCTTGGCATGGCTGAAGCGTGAATGAGAAAAGACCTTTAGGCCCGAACAAACTTGCGCGGCCTACGATCTACTCGTGTAAGCGGGAGCCGGCGTTCGGAATATGAGCAATTTCCGCCGTTGCCCGCTGGCTTGACTCTCCCCCCCACAACATACCTCGCGCGGTTGAATAAAGCGATACTAACCCGAAGCGCCAGCGAGGGCGTAGATCGTTCCCTCGCTGGCGCTTCGGGTTAGTATTGCGTGGCCGAATATGGCTTCCATAGAATCCATCACCCCTTGGCTGAGCAAGCTGCGGCAAGGACATCCTGAAGCACAACGGATTTGGGACCGTTACTTTGCACGGCTCGTGATCCTGGCGCGGAAAGAGCTTCACGGGCGGCAGTTTGGCATCGCCGACGAGGAGGACGTGGCCGTCAGCGCCCTGGATAGCCTTTGTCGCAACGTCCGCAAGGGCCGCTTTCCCCGCCTGACCGACAGCGACGGGCTTTGGCGGTTGTTGGTCGTAATCACCGCTGCACAAGGCCCTGCAACTGGCACGTGCCGAAGGACGCTGGAAACGCGATCCGCGAGGTTCCGGCGACAGTCCCGCTCCGGCGGACGATTCTACGGTAATCGAAGCGTTTGTGGGCAACGAGCCGACGCCCGAATTCGCCGCCCAAGTGGCAGAAGAGTATGAACGGTTGCTCAACTTCCTCGACGACGATCAGCGTGCGATTGCCGTCGCTAAATTGGAAGGCCTGACGAACCCCGAGATAGCGGTGCGCTTCGATCGCTCGCTGCGAACGGTCGAGCGGAAGTTGCAGTTGATCCGGGGAATCTGGGAGCAGAGCGGCTTGACATGAGTGCCGAACCGCGCAGCGGCGATCAAGACCATGACGATCGAAACAGCAGCGATCGAAACGGTGGCGATCGAACGATGCCGATCGACGGTTTACTGCGTATCAACCAGATTTGCGACGCTTTTGAATCACAGTGGGTCGCCGGCAATCGGCCCGCAATTTCGGACTATCTTCCCCAGGCGGCCGAGGCCCTGCAAGGGAGGCTGGTCCACGACTTGATCGACATCGAGTGGTTTTATCGTCGCCGGCAGGGGGAATCTCCGCACGTGGAAGACTACCTGGAGCAGTTTCCCCAGGTCGACGCACCCTGGCTGATGGAAGTTGCGGAAAACGGGCCCGAGTCGTGCACCGCAAGCCCGCCGGCGCCTTCTGCTCCGCTGCGCCGATTTGGCGCCTACGAGTTGCTTTCCGAGATAGCGCGGGGCGGCATGGGAGTCGTCTACAAGGCGCGGCAGGTAAGCCTGAACCGCATCGTAGCCATCAAGATGATTCTTTCCGGCCTGCATGCCGCGCCAGCCGATGTGGAGCGCTTTTACGCCGAGGCCGAGGCCGCGGCGCTCCTCGATCACCCGGGCATCGTGCCGATCTTCGATGTCGGTGAATACCAAGGCCAACATTACTTCTCCATGGGTTTTGTCGATGGCCGGACCCTCGCCGATCGTCTCGCCGAGGGCCCGTTGGAGGCCCGTGCGGCGGCGGAGCTCGTGCGCACCGTCTGCGAGGCCGTACAGTATGCCCACGAGCGGAACGTAATACATCGCGACCTGAAGCCGGGCAACATTTTGATCGGCGGCGACGGCCGGCCGCGGATCGCCGATTTCGGCCTGGCGAAATGCCTGACCGACGACGCCGGACGAACGGTAACGGGGCAAATGCTGGGCACTCCCAGCTTTATGCCGCCGGAACAAGCGGCCGGCCGGCTCGATGCGGTCGGTCCCGCCGCCGACGTATACGCGCTGGGCGCGATCCTTTATGCCCTGATTACTGGCCGGCCGCCTTTTCAGGCGGCCAGCAGCATTGACACCTTGCGGCAAGTGATCGATAGCGAGCCCGTCCGCCTCAGTGACCTGGCGCCGGGCACTCCCCGCGACCTGGAAACCATTGCGCTGAAATGTCTGCAAAAGCCGATTGACCAGCGCTACTCCAGTGTCCGCGATTTGGGCGATGATTTGCAGCGATTCCTTGACGGGCTGCCGATTGTAGCGCGGCCCGTCAGTCGCTGGAGCGCGGTTGGCGGTGGTGTCGGCGGAATCCGTACCTGGCTGTTCTAGGCGGCGCTGTCGGGCTGCTGGCCGTCATTTCCACGGCCGCGGCGCTGGGGTTCCGCATGCAATTAGCTCGGGCGGAAACCGCCGCGCAGGCAGAGACCGCCGCCAAACAGGAGGCCGTCGCCGCGAAGCAAGAGGCCGTTAGCGCCAAAGAGCGGGCAACGGACAAGCTTTGGGATTCGTACCTCGCTACGGCCCGGGCCGGGCGAATGAGCAGGCGCTCCGGGCAGCGCTTCGCCAGCCTCCGCGCCATTCAGTCGGCTTTGGCGCTGCCCGTGCCAAAAGACCGGTCGCAAGACGAACTGCGGACCGAAGCGATAGCCGCACTGATGCTGGCCGACATGGAAGAGGCAAAGAAGTGGCCCGGCTTCCCAAAAGGGACGCTTAGCGTAACGGTCGATGCCACGTTTCATCGCTATGCGCGAGGGGCGCCGACGGCCGCGTGAGCGTCCGAAACGTGGCCGATGACGCCGAGTTGTTTCAGCTCCCCGGCATCGGTCCGCTCACCGATTACGAAGGTCTTGCCTTTGACGAGGGCGGGCGGCATCTCATGCAATGTTGCCAAACTCCACAAGGGGTGAGCCACCGTATTTGGAAACTTGAAGGGACGCCGACGCTTGCACTGAGCACGTACGGCGTCTGCGACCTTTCGCCCGATGGTCGCCGATTGGCGGCGATCGACAAAGACGGCTCGATTGCGGTTTACGGCCTGCCTCTTACTGGAGGAGGGGAAACTGTGGGCAAGGAGCTGCGCCGCTATCGGCTAACCGGGTTCGTTCCCGATCGGCTTCGGTGGAACCCGCGGCGGTCGCTGTTGTTTGCGCGGTCGGCCGGCAAAAAATCGTACCGTCTTCTTGACCTCGAGAGTGGCACGTTCGGACCGGCCACTGCAGCGCCGTGTGATATTGCTTGGACAAGCTGGCATCCCGCCGGCCGTCTGCTGGCCATCGCGGAAGATGGGTCATCCGCCCCCAAGATTTACCTTGTAAATGCCGATTCGGGCGCCGTCGAGACGCCCCCGCTGGAATCTCACCGCAACTATGGCGTGGTGATGCGTTTCAATCATTACGGCGACCGTCTCCTGAGCACCGATTGGAGCGGGCTTTGGCACTTGTGGGACGTGCCGACCGGCCAGCTTGTCTTGACGCTCCCCGGCGGCGCGACTGAGCTGCGGTTTAGCACGGACGACCGCCTCGTCGGCCTGGACTATTCGCCGCAGGGCATACGATTGCTGCGCTTCGAGAGCGGCAGGGAAATCTATAAGATCGTGCATCACGGTCGGATACCGGCGCGGGGACGTCTACTCCGATCCGGAACAAGGCAGTTGTCAACTTGATCCCCAAGGACGGCTGTTGGCATTGCCCGCCACGGACGGCATTGCCGTGATCGACGTGGTTCGCGGCGAGGACGTCGCATTGCTCCAAAACCCCGCGACCTGGGCGGTCCGGGTGGATGATTCCGGAGCGCTCATCACGCACGGCAAGACCGGCTTGCTGCGCTGGCCGCTGAGTTGCGATCCTGCCAGGGGGCGGCGCGCCGATGGGCCGCCCCGGAACCTGGTGCCGGCCATGACCCAAAAATTGGTGGGCGGCGCGAGCGACCGAAGTTGCCGGGTGCTGGCCTTCCCGACTTTCAACGACGGCGCACGCGAACTGATTCTTCCCGAGGGTCGGCAGATTCCGCTGCCGCATCAAGAGGACGTTCGGCATTGCGCCGTCAGTCCCGATGGAAGTTGGGTGGTTACCGGAAGCCACAAGGCCGTAACAGGACCTGGGGCCAGGATTTCGGACGCCAAAACCGGTCGCTGGGTCTGCGATTTGCCGGTCACCTCGTTTTGCAGCGTCAGGTTCAGCCCTGATGGAAAGTGGCTGCTCACGCGCGGGCGCGCGGCTGTGGTCGGTCGGCGACTGGAACGAGGGGCCGAACTTGGGGCCCTCCGCAGGGTATGGCGCCTTTTCGAACGCCGGCGATTTGTTGGCGCTGGAAGACGTACCGGGAGTGGTGCGACTCGTTGTTACCGCCACCGGCAGGGAGGTCGCGCGGTTGACGGCGCTTGGACGCTTCGACTCGATCCGCTATATTTCACACGCGACGGAAGCCGGCTCGTCTGCTTTACTGAGGACGGCCGGTTGCTTTGTGTCTTTAATCTGGGCCTGATACGGTCGAAACTTGCCGCAATGGGGCTCGACTGGGACGCCCCGCCGTGTCCCGTGCCGGGCGACCGCCTGCCTGAGCCCGTCGAGGTGAAGTTCGTCGTGGCAAAGTGACGGTCAGGACTGTCTGTCCTGCTGCCCCGACAACGCTTGCATTCAGATTTGAGATCTGAGATTTGAGATTTCCAATCGGAAATCCGCCTCGCCATGTAATAAATCGCCGTCCATCGCCGCCAATCTATTTTTCGCAATCCAAGCTGTTTTTTTGGCGGGATAGTCGGCGCCATGGCAATTACTAGAGGGAGGAACTCTCAGCGATCAAGAAGCCAGCAGAGGAGTCTGCCATGTCACGTTCCACAACGTCGCGCCGGAAAGGGATGCGAGAAACATCCAAGATCAACTTTGTCAGGGACTTTCTTGGCCCGCGGCTTCGCCCATTGCGGCTGGAGCCGTTGGAACCGCGGCGGGTCTTGAACGCCTTCTCGGGCCTGGCGGGCAATCTGCAGTCGGAAGTCGCTTCGATCCAATCCAGCCTGGATGATGCTATTGGCACTCTCAAGTCGATCCCCTTCGTCGGCACCCAGCTTGGAACGCTTGACCAGGTCCAGAACTTCATCGATGCTTCCGGGAACAAGATCCAGAATTCCCTCAACAACTTTAGCTCGTTTACCGGCAACATAGCCAACGACCTGCAGAGCACCCTGTACCAGGCTTTTGGATCGCCCGGTTTGAAGATCTTGGGTCGCCGATGGCGGCTCGCTCGGCGACAGCCCAAACGGCTCGGCCAGCGACATCCACGTCAGCGGCACGCAAACAGACCCGTCCACGGGGCTACTCACGCAGGCGACGGTCGAGATGCGGCTGGCTGAAAGTGCGACCCTCGTTTCGACGCCACTGACGTTCAATCTGGGATTGCCCGCGCTGCCCTTTAAGGTCAGCGCGCTACGGGCGGACTAAGCGTCCAAATCTACTTCGATTACGAGTTCGCCTTCACTTACGATGCGTCGACCAGCTCGGTCATCGCGCTGAATTCGTCGGATACGCTGCACGACTACAGTTCGAGCATGCCGGCGCACCAGATGATTTTGGGCGTGAGCGCATCGCTTTCCAGCAATGCCTCGCTGATGGCAACCGTCGGCCTTCTATATGGCGAGCTCACGCCGACGCCAAATACGACAAACGCGCTGTCGGCCCAGATCGCGGTGGACAGCCTCAATCTGCAGGGCATTCCCACCGTCAGTCTCGTGGGGGGCGGAGCCTCCAACGCCCAGATCAATCTGACCGCCAACTTGGGACTGGGCAGCGGCGGCGCCACAGGGGAATTCCCCAGCATCTCCACCACCATCTCCATGAACTGGAGCGACTTGACGAACCCGGGGTCGCTCCAATTCTCTTTCGGCCAGGTCGGTTTGGATCTGGGGAGTTTTATAAGCACCTTGGTGGGGCCCGTCATTCAGGACATTCAGCAGTACACCGAGCCGTTCCAGGGGGCGATCAACTTTCTCAATACGCCGATCCCCGGCATCGACCAGGTTTTCAGCGGCTTCAGCCTGATGACGGCGCTGCAAATCGTCGCCGGCCAGACCGGCTACGGGCCGCTGGAAACCGCATTCCAGGACGTTACGTCGATCATCAGCTTAATCGACAATTTGGGCGACGGACTGAACGGCGTCACTTTCAACTTCGGCAGCTTCGGCCTGAACAGCAGCGCAATCTTGAACGCTCCCGCGGCCGCCGATCCCTCGGAACTGGCGTCGGACTTGTCGGCCAACCTGAGCAGCCTGGATGCCTCCGCCACCTCCGGCGACTTGTCCGGCTCGGCACAGGGGCTCATCGCCGGGTTCGCCGGCACGCTGGCGAGCAAGATCAGCGGTCTCACGCTTCCCGGAGGCACTCCCATCGGGGCCGACGCGGCGAACTTGTTGAATACCCTGGCCGAGGCCGTAACCGGGGGCGGAGGCGCCAGCGCCACCCTCTCGTTTCCGTTGTTCAGCGACCCAAGCTCCGTCCTCAACCTGCTTTTCGGCCAGGACGTTCCTCTGATCGTCTTCAACGGCAGCTTGGACCTTCCCAACCTTTCCACCGGGAATACGGGGCTGAGCGACTATGGCGTTGAAGTGGGGTTCAATTCGTCGCTCAGCGTGAAGGAGCGCCTCACGGTCGGTTACGACACGTACGGGCTGCGCAACTGCTGCACGACATCGAAACGGGCAACAACAGTCAAGACTTGAACGACATCCTGGACGGCTTTTACGTCACCGGACCGAACAGCAGTTCCAACAGCTACGTGTCGATTTCGGGGAACTTCGGCCTGTACGCCGGGGCCGGCGTGTCGATTGGCCCTCTCAGCGGAAGCTTGACGTTCAACGGCGGGCTCAACGCGAACGTGAACCTCTACCTCGACGACGCCGACCCCGACAGCTCCAACGACGGCAAGATTCGCATCTCGGAAATCAATGCGGAGCTTCAAGAGGGCCAGCCCGTCTTTGAGGCTAGCGGCAGCGTGACGGCAGCGCTGACGCTCGTGGCCTCGGGGAGCATCGGTCCGTTTCACGCCTCCGACACGCTTGCCACTTTTGCATCTGCCACGTTGTGATCGCCAGCGAGGCCAGCAACAGCGCACTCAGCTTTTCCACGCCGGGTCCGACCATTACCGGAATCTCTCCCTCGCAAGGCCTATTGGGTGGCACTGACGTCACCATCTACGGCACGAACCTCCAGAACGCCACACAAGTGTCGTTTGGCAGCCTTGGCGACGGCACGATCCAGCCGGGGAGCGACGGACCATTTTCCCTCGTGGTGGAGACGCCCATCGAGCTCCTCGCGTCGCCCGCGACGGTCAACGTCGAGGTGCAAACGCCGCAGGGCGCCTTCATCCTAGAGGACGGGTTCACCTTCCTGCCGCCGCCGATCATTACGAGCGTTTCGCCGCAGACCGGTCCGGGCGGCGGCAACGAGATTGTGGAGTTGCAGGGCACGAACCTCAACGGCGTTACCTCCGTCTACTTCGGCGCGAACCAGGCGCCATCGACAGCGATCCGCAATACCTCAGCCAGGACAGCGCGACGACGCTCTACGTGGTAAGCCCGATGGGCAGCGGCACGGTCGACGTACACGTGACCACGCCGGGCGGAACCTCGGAACCTTACGGGGGATCCCCCGATCCCGATGCTTTCACGTACATTCCGCCCCCCAACATCGATTACATCAGCACGGCGGCCGGGCCGCCCGTTGGCGCTCTGGCCGGCAACCAAACGGTGACGCTCACGGGCACGAACTTGGAGAACTATATCGCCATATACTTCGGCAGCGTCGAGGTGCCATTCATTATTGGCTCTGGCCGCTTCGAGTTCCCCAACATATCCGTCAACGCGGCAGGCACGCAGATAACGATCGATTACGATCCGGCGCAATCGAGCCCGGGCACGGTCAACGTGACGGTGGCCACGCCGGGCGGCACTTCGAATCCGAACGGAACCTACATCCCGAGCGGGGGTTTACGTCTGCCGGAAGCGGATCAGTCTCAGTTCACCTACTTTGGCGTGCCGGTGGTGCAAAGCGTCACTCCCGCGGCTGGCCCGCTAAATAGCATCGACCCAATTCTCGGGGGCCAGTCTGAGGTGAACATCGTCGGTACGTATTTGGGCCCAACCGCCGACGCCAACGTGAGCTTCGGCCAGAATGCAGGCACGATCGTCTCCGACGTACAACTGATACCCGCTCAGAATCCCAATCTTTGGCAGATTACGGCCGACGTGCCGGCGGGTATGGCGGGCACGGTCGACGTGACGGTGACCACGCCGGGCGGCACTTCGGCCCTTTCCCGGCCGGCCGACGCCTATACCTACGTGCCGCCGCCGACGGTGACCGACGTGACCGGTCTCTCCGGTCTGCCGGCTTCTGGCCCGCTCAGCGGCAACACCCAGGTGGAGATCTCGGGAACGAATCTGGCCAACGCGGTGGGAGTGCTGTTCGGCACGACACTTGTCGTGCAGCCCAACATTTTCGATTCGATAGACTCAGCCACCGGGAATTGGGTTGTTTTCGCCACCAGTCCCATTTCGACGGCCACTGGGCCGGTTGCAATTTCGGTGTTGACGGCAGGCGGGTTTTCGGCCACGTCGACCGCGCCCACGGACCAGTTCACCTACGTGCCCGGGCCGGCCGTCTCGCAATTGACCCCGCAGAATTACGGTCCCTATGAAGGCGGCAACACCGTGACCATCAACGGCTCCAACTTGGGCGACGCGACACTCGGCGGCGTAAGCGTCTATTTCGGTCTGGGCAACCCCGCCACAATCGTCTCGGATACTCCCGGTCAAATTGAAGTGACCGTGCCGCCCGGCCCCCTGGGTCTGGCGACCGTATACGTGGAAACGCCCGACGGAATGACCGCGGCGGGCCAATACAACTACGAGATCGTTCCCCCGGTAATCTCCAGCCTCTCACCGTTGTCCGGTCCCGCGACCTACCAGAGCTCGGTGACGATTACCGGCGAAAACCTCATGGGCGCCAGTGTACTATTCAACGGCATCGCGGGCTATATTGAGTCTGACTCGTACAATGAAGTCGTGGTTACGAATCCGACTCCGACGAATCCGCCGAACACGCCCGGCGACACGGTGCCGGTGACCGTGACCACGCCCGACGGGCCCGGCTCGCAATCGGTGGTAACGTCCAACAGCTTGAACTTCACGTACACGACCGGCGTGGCGGTGACCGGGTTAAATCCGACGAGCGGGCCGGTGGGGGGCGGCACGACGGTGACTATCAGCGGAATTGGTTTCACCGGCGCAACGTCGGTGACGTTCGACGGTTACGGGGCCAAGATTGACTCCATCTCTCCCGATGCCATTGTGGTGACCGGTCCCTACTTGGGCCCCAGCACCGTGGACGTGCAGGTCACGTCACCCCTGGGTACGTCGGCGATTTCGCGGCCCGCGGATCAGTTCACTTACGGCTACCCCGCGCCGACGGTCACGGGCATCAGTCCCGCGTCCGGGCTCACGTCGGGTGGCGGAACGCTGACCATCAGCGGCACAAACTTGGAGTCGGACGGCACCTCGGCCGTCGATTTCGGCAGCGTCGTGATCCCCTTCAGCGGCATTACCTTCTACTCGGACGAGTCGATCTCGGTTACCATTCCGGCGAGTCCCGGCGACGCTACCGGAGCGGTGGACGTGCGGGTGCAATCGTCGGGCGGGCTTTCGGCCACTTCCCCCAACGACAAATACACCTATGGCAACCTGCCGGTAGTAACAGGGCTCAGTTACAGCGTAGGGCCGGCCTACACTTCCCCCGGCGAATTCTACACTCAGTATATCTACGGGGCGAATTTCACCGGCGCCACGAACGTGATCTACGGCAGTTCCATTCCCTATACCCAGACCGATCTTACAAGTTCCGAGTTCTCGGTAAACGCCGCCGGGACGATAATTGCTCTCGGACTCCCGGACCAGCCGCCGCGACGATCGACGTGCAGGTCGTCACGAATTTGGGCGAATCGCTCGCTGTCCCAGCCGACCAATTTACGTACACCCAAGCCCCGCTCGTCTTGACTGGCGGCTACTATGGCCCCGTGCTGGGCGGCGCGTCGATTACGCTCACGGGCTTCAACCTGACGGCGCCGGATGACCCAACGGGGGCCGACACCGCCGTGGACTTTGGCGGCGTGCCCGGCACTATTACCAGCGTTTCCTCGAGTTCGATCACGGTTACCGTCCCCCCGAACAACCCTGGCCCCGCGCCCGAAATCGTGACGACTCCGGAAGGCAGTTCCACTATCGCCTTCGTTCCGGTCTACACCTATTACGCGGTCCCGACCATCACGGGAATCAGTCCCGCGTCCGGAGGCATCGGCGGCGGAAACACCGTGGCGATTACGGGCACCGGCTTGTCCAACGTGGGTCAAGTTTACTTCGGCGGCAATCCGGCCACGTTCACCGGCTACTCGGAGACGGCATACCCGTTGCCTCCGGCCGAGGACGCCGATACGGTCAGCACGATTTTCGTCATCAGCCCGCCCGGCAACGAATTGGGCATGGTGGACGTCACGGCCACGTCTTATGGCGCTACATCGGCCACCTCGGCCGCCGATGAGTTCACCTACGTGCCGGGTCCGGCCGTCACGGGCTTGAGTGTGCCTTCGGGCTTGACTCCGCCTTCCGGCGCCGCGGAGGGCGGCACCACGGTGACCATCACCGGCACCAACCTCGCCAACGCAACCGCAGTCGACTTTGGCCAGTACCCGGCACATTGTCAGTAATACCGACAGCCAGGTCGTGGCCATCACTCCGGATGCGACGCAGGGTGGGTTGTATTCCGGCCTGGGCACCGTGGACGTGACGGTGACAACCCCCGACGGCACCTCCGCGATAAACGAGCCAGCCAACGGGTTCACTTATACGGATGCCCCATTCATCGCCAGCCTGTCGACTCCATCCATCCCCGGTTCGGTGGCAGGCGGCTCAATTGCGGTCGGCACCACCGTCACGATCAACGGCGCCGACTTGACGGATTCCAACCTGGACTGCGCCGGAGGTCTACTTCGGCGGCGTGCCCGCGACCGACACTCAGGTTATCTCGCAGCAATCGATCGCGGCCATCAGCCCGATGGAAGCCGCCGGAACCGTCGATGTTTCGGTGACGAACGCCTACGGCACGACCGACATTACGCCGCAAGATCAGTTCGTCTTTGCGGCGATTCCCAACGTCTCGGCGGTCAGTCCGCCGACAGGATCTATTACCGTGCCACGCAAGTCTACGATCAGCGGTACCGGCCTGGCCTACGCCTCAAGCGTCGATTTCGTCGATAGCTACGGTGACAGCTTTCCGGGCACGATTGTCAGCGATTCAGACAATCAACTCGTTGTTACCAGTCCCGATAATCCCACGGGGAACTACAACGGCGTCAATCTGTTAACGTACGATATCGTCGTCACGACTCCGGGCGGAACTTCGGCCACCGGCACGCCCGATCAATTCACCTTTATGCCCGCGCCTGCGATCGGGGCTGTCAGTCCCCCGTCGAGATCGGTCTATGGCGGCACGCAGGTCACGATCACCGGCACGGGGCTCGTCGGTTTCTCATCGGTTCTTTTTGGCGGCAACCCGGCCACGATCGTCAGCAATACGGACTACCAGGGGACGGACACGCTTGTCGTCATCAATCCCGAATCAACCGGTGACGCGGAGCAGTACGTGAACGTCAGCGTGACGACGCCCTACGGCACATCGACCGTTGCCTATGGCTATGGCTACTACCTGCCGCCCACGGTCACCGGCCTTTCCCAATCGAGCGGTCCGCTGGGCGGCGGCACTTGGTTGACGATCACGGGCACGAACCTGGAAAACGCGCCGGCCGTCGACTTCGGTCCGAACGTGGCGATTCCGAACTACTATTTCACTAACGATACGCAGATTCAACTCTTCGTTCCCGCCGCAGCCAGGCACGGTCGACGTCCAGGTGTTGGGTCTGGGGGGCCTGTCGCTCGCTACGCCGGCCGACCAGTTCACTTACGTGGCGGCGCCCGTCGTTACGAACGTCAGCCCCAATGCCAGCCCGGACGGCGGCGTACCAGCGTGACAGTGTACGGCACCGGCCTGGACAACGCGTCGAGTGTCGTCTTCAACGACGGCCAGGGCGATGTCTTTCCGGCTGCAATCGTCACCGGCAGCAATACCGACAACCAGATCGTCGTCACCAGCCCGGATGCATACTCTGGCACATGTCGACATCATCGTGACCACCAACGGCGGCACTTCGTACACGTCGCCGGCGGACCAGTTCACCTACGTGGTGTCGCCGGCGGTCTCAGGCCGTCATTCCAGTTACGGGCTTCCGCGCGGCGGCGACCAGGTGACGATCACCGGCACGAATCTCGCCAACGCCACGGCGGTCGACTTCGGCAGCGTCCCGGCGGCCGGCTTCACGGTCAACGCGAACAGATCGATCACGCCACCACTCCCGCTGGCAGCGACGGCATCGTGGATGCGACCGTGGTCACGCCGGGCGGAACCTCGCCCACCTCTTCCGCCAACGAGTTCGCTTACATCCAGCCGCAACCCGTCATTGACGGCGTGAGTCCGTCGGCAGGCGTGGTGGGGGGCGGGAGTCAGGTGACTATCACCGCACCGATCTGGATAACGCCTCGGTGGTCGATTTCACCGACAGCCAGGGCGATGTTTACCCGGGCACGATTGTCACCGATTCGACAACACAACTCGTCGTCACCAGCCCCGCGAGGGTTTGGGCACCGTCGACCTGACCGTGACAACCACTGGCGAACATCGGCCGTTAATCCGGCCGATCAATTTACCTACGTCGCCGGACCCGCGGTTACCTCGATCGGAACGCCGCTCGGCCCGGTGTCGGGTGGCAAGTCGGTCTTTCTTTACGGCACCGATCTGGGCGCGCGCCACGGCGGTAGACTTCGGTTCCAATTCGGGCATGATCCTTGAGGCCGCGTACTCGTTCATCATCGCCCTCAGCCCGCCGGTGCGACAGCCGGCATGGTGGACGTGACGGTGACAGACCCCAATGGCACGTCGCCTATTTCCCAGCCGGCGGACCAGTACACCTACGTGGCCGCGCCGATCATCGCCGCGGTCAGTCCCTCCGCCGGGTCGGTCAACGGTGGCCAGACGGTCACGATCACCGGCACGGGATTGGCCAATGCGTCGTCCGTCAATTTCGGCTATTTCCCAGCCACTATCGACAGCCAGCACCGACAGCCAGCTTGTCGTTACCAGCCCCAGCGACAATCCTCGCACTGTCTATATCACGTGACCACCGCTAGCCGCACTTCTGCCATTTCCCAGCCTACCTATCAGTTCACTTACCTGCCCACGCCCCAAATCACCTCTGTCAGTCCTCCCAGCTTATCTATCTCCAGCTGCAACCAAGTAGCTATTACCCACACTAGCCTAACCGCGCGCCACAGCGTATACTTCTTCTACAAACCGCTCGTACTATCGTCAGCAATACCAGACAATCAGAGCGCTCACACTATCGTAGCTATCAGTCCCGCAGCGACCAGCGAGGCCACCAGCTACGTAGACGTCACCGTGACAACGCCTACCATCATATAACAGTATTCCTGTTCTTTTTGATTACGTCTTCACTCCAGCGTGACCTCTATCTATCCCCTCTATAACCCCGTAGCGAGCAGCAACTACTTGTATATCAACACACTAACCTGAGATACACCACTACCATCTACTTCTGCCAAACCACCTGTTCTATATTCTCCGTTTCCGTGACTATACTATACGTCCTCTTCCCAGCCAGTAGCCCTGAGACGTGTACGTGACAGTGGCTACCTCTAGCGTCACGTCTCCCACTACGCCTACCGATACCAGTACACTTACGTGGCAGCACCTGTGATAACAGTGTCAGCCCTAAAGAGCGTACCTATCACCAGCACACACAGTGACTATCAGCGTAGATACCAACAGAGGCCATCTAAGTCTATTTTAACGTTCCAAACTACGAATTGTCCCCACCTACCCAATCATCAGCAATAGTGACAGCCAGATCGTAGTCACCAACCCCTACCTCTTATTCGCTGCCACGCTCACATCACTATCTACACTACCAGCACACATCTATCTTTTCCCCTACCTATCAGTTCACTTACGCAACCACTCTGACTTATACACCCAGCGAAGTGAGCAATTAACTAATACCCAATATACCAAAACTCGTCCGTCCTACCCCTACAACGCCGTAGACGCCAGCGTCAGCACAGCGCAGCGTTGTCAAATGCCACTTCGCACAAGCACCAACGCCCTTTCGTAGTCCAGTCCAGCGCCGAGTAGCTATCAACCCAAGTGCCGTGCTTACCATTACCAACACCAGCGTGACGGGCAGCGGCACGATGCTCAGCGTCGATCCCGCCGGCCTGTTCTCGACCGGTGGGACCCTTACGGTGGATTACGGCGGAAGCGTCACGGGCGGGCCGGTCTATGCCGCCGCCTACCAACTCAACGACGGCATGGTCAGCGCCAATCTTGGCGGACCGGGCGGCGTGACCGTGAGCGGCGGCAGCGACATGGTGCTTTCGGGCGCGAACACCTACGCGGGAACTACCAACGTCATGTCGGGCACGCTGATCATCACCAGTTCGACCGCCTTGCCGACTGGCACGGCACTTGTGATCGGCGGCGGCGGAGAATTCGTCTTCGATCCCACCGCTGTGGCGTCGCCCTTGGCTTCCTCGGCACCAACCGGGAACGCGAAGCCAGAAGTTGCTGTGGCCCAATCGCCTTCCGAAGCGTCACTACAGGTCGTCATGCCGGTCCTCAGCATCGCGCCCGCAGTAGTGCAGCATTCCGGCAGCGTTGCTCCTCCCGCGAGCCTCTTGCGGCAAACAAGCGCCCACGACGCGGCCCTGCAAACGAGCATTGCCCTTCGCGCGACCGGCAACTTGGCCTGGCTATGGTGGGATGTGGCCGACGCGCAAAGCCAACAGCGTCGCTCCGCCGGCGATCTCGATAGAAATGCCGTAGACGAATTACTGGCCGACGGCAGGCTTTGATGCCCGCTCGCCTACGCCGGGATGCGGCGGATCGCAAGGGATAGCATGACCCAGGTCCAGCCGGCGAAAAGGAGTTCCAAACCCACCAGCAAGCCGATCACCCAAATGGCGTCAAACGGCAGTTGGCGATAGATTACGAGGCCGACGAGGAAGGTCACGCAGCCGTTCAATAGCGTCCAACCCCATTGCGCATGGCGCATGGCCAGCGCTGCCAGGACGCGGAAGATGCCCATGACCATGAACGAGACGGCCAGGTAGACCGTGACTGCGACGGCCGTGAAGACCGGCTTTTCAGAGGCGACGAAGCCACCGGCCAGATAGAGCAACCCCACCAGCACGTTGAGCAAGAAGCCGCTCCACTATCCGATCCAGAATGAGCCAACGAGCGTGGTCACACCCGCCACCAGCAGCATGACCGAGAGAAAAGTGACCGCTGCCAGGCTGGCGAGAAGCGGATACACCAAGGAGGCTGTGCCGCAGATCACGAGCACGACCCCCAACAGCAGGAACCACCACCAGTGGTTGCGGGCGTGGTGCAACTCGTGTCGGACGATCAGCGCGGCCGTCGGAACGGGCGAGACAGGCGAAGAGATTTGCGGTTCGTTGGTCATGGCTATGTCCTTTCGTAATGGTTGAAATTGAACCCACAGTCGAAGATCATTCGGCGGCCGTCTGGTCCGCCGGCGGCTGCTGCATCCGTACGAGAAGTTCCTGCTCGGTGCGGTCCGCGCCGTAATGGACCAGGGCCGTCGAGTCGCTCATCGTGAGGTTGTAAAGGCCGGTTTCGACCACCAGCTCCTTGCCGCCGGCGACCCGCCAGGCGACCCGCTGGGTCTTCTTGTCAACGGCCCCGGTCACGGGCTGGTTGGTTTGCGTCACCTGATCGAAGTAGTTGCCGCGAATTACGCCGTTCTTATCGACGGCCAGTTGGAAGATCATCGTCGGCGTCTGCTTGCCCGGCTCCACGAGGCCGAAGACACCAAGTGGCAACCACTGGTCGTTGACTGCCGGGGTGTTGTTGGCCGATTCGGCCAGCGTGGCGGCCTGCTGATAATACTGGTCGGCGGAGCCGGCCAACTGGCCGCCATAGTAGACGCTGTTGTGCTGGTAGACGATGTCGTCGCCGTAATCGTAACTATAGGGCTGGGCGTCGGCATATCCGAGGAACCCGTCGAGGGAGGCCCAGGCTACCGGCGCCCAAACCGCCGCGGCCCAATCGGCGGCAGAGTAGGCCGCCGGGTACCACGCCCAGGGATGCCTCGCGCACCAGGCGCCCGAGTACATGCCGCGGTCCGCGGCCCAGCCGTAACATCCCATGGCCTGTGCATGGCGATAGGTGGGCGACCAGGCGTGGGTGCCGTAGCCCGCGTATCCGCGGCCGGCAACCCTCTGGCCGTTGACGGCCGTGCCCGAGGCGGCATAGTGGCCAGCCGCGACGCCGTCGGGCCCGGCGGCCACGCCGCGCCCGGCGGTGGTTTCATGGGTATAGACATTGCCGTTGGGAGTCTTGATGGCGGTGCCGCTGGCGTAGCGACCACCGGCCGCCATCCCGCCGGGACCGACCGCCGCGCCTTGCACGCCGGCCGCGCCGTGGACGACCTCGGTACCGCCTGGACCCTCGTAGCCACGGGCCGTGTAGCCCCCCGACGTGTGGAAGCCGCCGTCGGTAGGCAGCCCGAGGAAACCGTTGAGTTGGCCGCGGCTGACGGAGTCACCATAGTCGGCCGCGCGGTAGCCGCCCGCGGAAAATCCGCCGGCAGCACCGCGGTCGAAACTGCCGTAAGTGGCGCCGCCGAGGCTGCCCCGGTCAACAGTGCCGAAGCTATCGCCGCCGCGGTCAAAACCGCCGTAGCTAGCACCGCCGAAACTGCCGCGATCGAAACCACCATAGCTGGCACCGCCAAAACTGCCGCGGTCGAAACTGGCGCCGCCGAAACTGCCGCGATCAAACCCGCCGGCATTGAACCCGCCGGCGTGGAAACCCCCGGCGCTGAACCCCCCGCCGTGGAAGCCGCCGCCGCCAAATCCGCCGAAACCGCGGGCAAAGACGGCTGCCGGCAAACAACCGATCGCCAACGCCAGGAAGACAACCGCCGCAAGGAACTTGTTCATGTGAGTATCTCCGCAAGATCAATAGGCCAAAGGGAAGTCGATATCGACGCTACTTCTTCTTGACGTTCTTTTCAACGCTCTTCTCAACGCTCTTCTCAACGAGGCGGTCGAATACGACTTCCGGCGTGTCGGACAAGGAAACCTCGCCCATGGTGCGAGCCACCGATTTCCAACCGAAAACGTTGTCGGCGCCGGGAACCCGGATCAGCGTGTCGCGCGACGAGGTGGGCGTGCCATCGGCGAGAACCCCGGTGGTCTCGATCTGCCAGCCGTCGGGCGTGGGCGTCCAGAGACCTGTGCCATATCCGCCCGAGGCGTCGAAGGACCATGAGCGGAGCTTGCCGGCGTTCGGGTCCCAGCCGACGATCTGCCTGCCGCCAGAGACCTGGATGCCATCGACGGAGACCTTGTAGTCCCGCGCGAGAAAGCTCTTGTTGGCGATCCAGTAGATCTTGGAAACGGCACTCTTGCCGTCCCGTTCGGCGCGCCACGTGCCGACCAGCCAGTCGAGATCTTCCACGCGCGAGTGATTGCTGGCAAGGCGAACCCGCGACTCGCGAACGCTGGCCATCAGCCACTTGCCATTCATCAGCACGTGGCAGACGGTATAGCGGCTAATCACGGGCGGGCCAACCTGCTCCGCCGAGACCTGGGTGAGGCCATCCTCAATGGCCATCTCCGGCGCGGGGAATTCCACTGACTTGATGGCCACCACGACCTTGGCCCCGGGATAAGCCTTGAAGAGCCGGGCGTATTCGTCGCGGATGGCGGTCTGACCGTGAAGGATCTGACCTTCGTCGTCCGCCACCGAGGCAGCGGGGGTGAACATGGCGGCCAGAGCGGCGGCATCGCCGCGGTCGAACGCCGCGGTGTATTCCTTGGCCGTGGCCCGGATTGCCGCCTCGGCCAATGACGGGGCCGGCGTTGCCATTGGCAGTAAAATCGTCTTGGGAAGGGGAGCCGGTTTCGTTGCCGGCGTGTCGGGTTTGACAGTCTTGTCGGATTTGTCAAACTTATCGGCGGCGGCCGCCGGGCAGGCCAAAATACGGCCGGCAAGAAATACCATCGCCGCCGCGCGGAAAGCGAGAGAATTGAAAAACCTTGGTATCATCGGGGAATGCTCCGGGAAGGAAGTGGGACTGAACCATCCTTGGCATTCAGCAATCTACGGTAATCCTCGTGGTCGTTAAAGTTATTCTAGCTCACGGATCAAATCCTACTCGCTGGCCTTGTTGTTCCGCGTGGCCTCCTCGAGCTTCTTGATGTCGGCGGGCGACAATTGCGGCCGATCGACCTTGATCGTCAGCTTGTTGAATTTGGCCGTCAACGGGAAGGGACATTGATAATCTTCGTCGCAGACCGGCGTGCCCGTGTCGGAGCCGATGTCAAAGCTCTCGTCCCACTGCATAATGATCGGCAGCGTCCACTCCATCTTCTGGGTGACGATCTCTTTGCCGTCCACCTTGAGCGTGCCGGTGCCGCTCCGCCCCAGGCCGCTGATGCTGTTGAACGCCAGCGTACCCGCGCCTAAGCCATCGTACTTGAAATTGAATTCCACGGTGTGCTTGCCGGGCGAGACCGGCTCCTTGCCTTCCCAGCGTTGGCGCTTGACGTCGACCAGGTTCCAGACGAAGACCGGCTTGCCTTTGAGCAGGTAGAAACCGTAACCGCCGAAGCGCCCGCCGGAAGTGAGGATCATGCCTTCCGCGCCGCCTTCCGGCACATCGATCTCGGCCGCGATGTTGTAGGAGCAGTTCAAAAGCAGGGGCGAATCGCCTTGCGGGAGGCCCGTCATCGGCCGGGTGTAGATGAATTCGCTGCGGCCGGCGGTGAGGTTCGGCCGCGGGGCGACGATCCGCGTCGCCACGGAAGCGTCCAACGGCAAAACCTGGAACTTTTTGGCCTCCGCGAGAAACAATTGCTTCAGCTCCGTGAGCTTGTCGGGATACTTGGCCGCCACGTCCTCGTCCTGGGTCCAGTCCTTGGTCAGGTCATAAAGTTCCCAGGTGCAGTTGTTCAGCGGATCCGGATTGACGGCTCCGAAAACTTCCCAGGGCGGGCGGATGACCTTGGTGCTGGCGATCCAGCCTTCGTGGTAAATGGCGTGATCGCCCATCATCTCGAAGTACTGCGTCTTGTGGTGCGATGGGGAGTCGGCACTGCCCTTGTCGAAGGTGTAGGCGAAGCTCACGCCTTCAATGGGCGACTGCGGGATGCCGTCCACCTGCTTGGGCGCGGGAATCCCGCTGACTTCCAGAAGCGTCGGCACCACGTCGATGATGTGGTGGAACTGGTTGCGTATGCCGCCCACGTCCTTGATGTGACCTGGCCAGGAGACGCACATGCCTTGACGCGTGCCGCCGAAGTGCGAGGCCACTTGCTTCGTCCAACTGAACGGCGTGTCGAAGGCCCACGTCCACGCCACGGCCATGTGATTGTAGGTCTTGTCCGAGCCCCAGACATCGTAGAAATATTTCAATTGCGCTCGACCGGAATCTCCACGCCATTGAACTGGGCGACCTCGTTGGGCGTGCCGATCAGCGTGCCTTCGGCGCTAGATCCGTTGTCGCCGCTGATGTAGATGATGAGCGTGTTGTCGAGCTCGCCCATGTCCTCGACGGCCTGGATCACCCGGCCGATCTCGTGGTCGGTGTAGGCCAGGTAGGCCGCGTACACGTCCACCTGGCGGATGAACAGCTTCTTCTCGTCGGCGGTAAGTTGGTCCCACTGTTTCAAAAGCTTGTCCGGCCAGGGCGTCATCTTCGCGTTCTGAGGGATCACGCCGAGCTTCTTCTGGTTGGCGAAGATCGTGTCGCGGAGCTTGTTCCAGCCACCGTCGAAAAGGTGCATGTCGCTGATCTTCTTGATCCACTCCGGCGTGGCGTGGTGTGGTGCATGCGTGCCGCCCGGCACGTAGTAGCAGAAGAATGGCTTGGACGGATCAATTTGATCGATGCGGTGCAGCCAGTCGATAGCGTCATCGGCCTCGGCGGTGGTGAGGTTCCAGCCCGGTTTGCCGACGTAGGGGTAAATTTGGGTGGTATTGCGGAAGAGGTTTGGCTGCCACTGGCTGGAGTCGCCGCCAACGAAGCCGTAGAAATAGTCAAAGCCCATGCCAATGGGCCACTGGTCGAATGGCCCTACTTGGCTCGCGGTGAACGTGGGCGTGTTGTGGTCCTTGCCGAACCAGGAGGTGGCGTAACCGTTGTCTTTGAGGATGCGGCCGATGGTCGCCTTGTCCTTGGCGATGATGCTGTTGTAGCCGGGGAAACCGGTGGACTGCTCGGAGATCACGCCGAAGCCCGCAGAGTGGTGATTGCGGCCAGTGATCAAGGCGGCCCGCGTCGGCGAACAAAGAGCACAGGAGTGGAACTGGGTGTAGCGGAGTCCAGCCTTGGCGATGCGGTCCAGGGCCGGCGTGGGGATCACGCCGCCGAAGGTGCTCGGGGCGGCGAAGCCCACGTCGTCGGTCATGATCAACAGTACGTTGGGCGCCTTCTTGGGCGGCACGATCCGCGGGGCCCACCAGGCCTTGGATTCCAAGGCGTTACCCTTGATTACTCCGCCGAAACTCGGGTCGAGTGCCGGAAGTTGCTGCCCGCTGATGGTTGTCGTGGCGTTGGGTGCGCCAAGTGTGCCGGTGACCTCCACTGGCGCGGCCGGGCCCTGTGTGGCTGCCGCCACGCCCGGCTTGGCCGTATCGGAATTGGCGGCCTTCACATGAACCGTGAGCAGGCCCTTGGCCTTGCCATTCTTGATGATAATCCTGCAATCGCCGACCTGGGCGTCCTTGGTGGCGGCGACCGTGACCGAGTCATTGTCGGCCTGCGCGACCAATCCCGATTCCTTCTCAGCCTTGGCCGATTTGGCCGTCCCTGACTTTACCTTGACCGTTTTCTCCTCACCGGGGATGAGATCAATTTCCCTATATTCGAGGACGACCGGTTGATCGGGGGCCTTGGCCGGTTTTGCGAGTGCCGGACCCGCCTTGGGCGATTCACAGCCGGGAATCGCCAGAGCGCCAGCAAGAGCGCCACGACGAGGTCGCGAGTGGAGAGTCTTCGCATCGGGAGTTACTTCCATTCTGGGGGGTTATCGGTTAGTAGTGTCAATTCCGTCTCGCCGTTGTCAATACACCGGACACCATGCCAGCGAGGGTCCGACCCTAGGGAAAAAAGTGACAGCACCATTTGCCGGAACGGACCGGACGGCGCTTGGCACGAATAGTGCCCGTTTTCCCTCTAGTGCCCGAGTATCGTTAGCGCGGCGCGTAAGGGCTCGCTCGAAATCTGGATCACGCCGGCGAAGGGCCGGTCAAGTTCCAGGATCAGGAAAATCGCGCTGGACACGGCCAGCATGAAACCAACAAAGTGACAATCACGATTGGATTGGGAGGCGCAAAGAGGCTGAAACTGGCGAACAATAAGGCCAGCCAGGCAACCATCACTAACAGGAAGGGCATGGGGATGGAACTCCCCTTCTGGGCGAACAACACCCAGCCGCATTTGCGCCATGTCGGTGCAGAGCTTGAGGGCCTGCGCCTGCCACGCCCGCTGAGCGTCGTTCTTCGGCGCCAGTGCCTCAACCTTCTCGAAAAGTCCCTCGTAGCGACCTTCGGTGCGGCCGCTTCCGGTCTGACCGGCTGCGGAACTCTCGGCGGCCCACGTCCGGGCGATCATGTCGGCCACGGAGGCGCGGAGCATTTCGCGGGCGTCCTTCGATTCCGGACCGTAATGTTCAAGGATCCGGTCCAGCATGATCACGTTTCCCGCCAGTTGTGCCAGCCCCGTCCGCTGCGTATCGAAGGTGCTCTTGGCTGAGGCGATCATCAGTCCGAGCACCATCGCCGTCATGGTGCCGAGCAGGCCCATTCCCAGCTTGACGACATCCTTGGCCTCGCTGCCCAGGTGTTGCGCGGGAAGGACAGCCCGCAGAACCATTCCCAAAAGCGCACCGCCGCAGACGCAGGCGAAGATGATGCCGCTGATTGCCAGTGAATTCATGAGAGTAGAAAAGCTGCTTGATGACGCACGCCAATAGCACGTTGGCCTGCAATCGCGTCAGGAGTGACCACTCAACCGCGTGACGTAGTAAGTGTAGCTCATGCCAACGCGGCTTGCAATGACCGTCAAACCCGGCATAATTGGCACCCGTTTCAGCGCACGGGTATGGCCCCCCCCGGCGGCGGCAAGAAATCGCAAATCGCTTGCAATTCTGCGGACGGCACCTGCCGGCAGCCCGTGAGCTCCACCGACAGCGATCGACGGGTTTGCCTGGGCCCGTCCCTCAGGCCCAGACGCCCTGAACGGTGCCGAGCAGGGCCTCGCGCCACCGCCGCAAGCGCCGTTCCGCATCGCCCACCAGATCGATCAGTTCCGTCTGGTCGATCGGCTTGAGCAGGTAGTCGGTCGCGCCAAGCTCCAAGGCGTCCATGAGTGACTGGACGGTCGAATGCCCCGTGATGAACAGTACCTGGGCACAAGGGTTCTTCCGCTTGGCGCAGCGGAGCAATTCCAGGCCGCTGACGCCCGGCATCTCCAGATCCGTCACGAGGATGTCGACCAGGTTCTGGGCGATCCATTGACGGGCGTCCTGAGGTTCGGCCAGGGAGTGCAGGGTGATGCGATCGCCGAAGTTGCGATCGATGACCTTCGACAACAAGCGGACAATGCTGCGGTCGTCATCGACCAGTAAGAGCGTCGTTTTATGCTCGAGGATCGGCATTGGTGTTTCTCCGTAGGTCCCTCCGGCCAGGAGGGACGAAAGTGGTTGAGGTTGTCAAGACGTGCGGTTCTGCAAAAAAACGTTGCTCCCATCGGTCGCTCCCGGGAGGACGGACGTACGAGACTTCGCATCCGAGAGGAAATGGGCAATGGTCGTCAGCAGGCGGGCGCGATCGATGGGCTTAGTGGCGTAGTCGTCGCAGCCGGCGTCGAGGCATTTCTGCCGGTCGTCGGCCATGGCATGGGCCGTCAGGGCGATGATCGGGCCCGTATAGCCTTCGTCGCGGAGGCGTCGGGTGGCCTCGTAGCCGTCCATTACGGGCATTTGCATGTCCATCAAGACCACGTCAAAGGGCGGTGCTTGGAGGTCGTCGTGCCGTCGGCCCCAGCGCCGCAGGCCACCATGGCCATCTCCATGGCCTTCTTGCCGTTTTCAACCGTGGTCACGCTGGCACCAGCCTTCGTGAGAACAAAAGATATGAAACGCTGGTTGTCGGGGCCGTCTTCGGCCAACAGGATGCGACAATCAAGTTGCGGCAAAGGGTCTTTCGGCGTTTTCACGGCCGTCTTGACGATGGCCTCGCTGGCGTGCTCAACAAAGCTGACGTTCGCCAGCGGGCCGGTGTCGATGCTCAAGCTGAACGTACTGCCTTGGCCTGGCTGGCTGCGGACGGCGATGTCGCCGCCCAGGAATCCCGCCAGCCGCTTGCTGATCGCCAGGCCCAGCCCGGTGCCGCCAAAGCGGCGGACCGTGGAGGTCTCGGCCTGCTGGAACGGCTGGAAGAGGCTGGCGACTTGCGCGTCGGTCATGCCAATGCCACTATCGATCACTTCGTACACGAGCTTCGGTTTCGGCTCCTCGCGGCCGGCCAAGCTGACGACGACGCGAACCTCGCCAGTCTCTGTGAACTTGATGGCGTTTCCCACAAGGTTGATGAGGATTTGCCGCAGACGGGCCGGGTCGGTCGAGATGCTCTCGGGAACGGGGCTGGCAAGATACCAGCTTAAGGCCGATGCCCTTGCCTTCTGCACGAACCCGCAAGAGCGAGACGATCTCGGCGGCGATCGCCGACGGTGAGCAGGACATCCGCTCGACGTCGAGTTTGCCGGCCTCGATCTTGGAGAAGTCGAGAATGTCATTGATAATAGTGAGCAGGTGGTTTCCATTGCGGCGGATAATCTCGACCGACTCGCGAAGGGCGGGGTCGTCGACTTGCCCGGCAAGGAGATCGGCGTAGCCGAGAATGGCCGTCATGGGCGTGCGGATCTCGTGGCTCATGTTGGCCAGGAACTCGCTCTTGGCGCGGGCGGCGGCCTCGGCGGCCTCATAGAGCTCCTCCATGGCCTTGCGCTGGCCTTCCAGAGCAATGGCGTACTGTTCTTTCATTTCTTCAGCCCGTTTCTGGACCGTGATGTCACGGACCGTTCCCTGAAGAAACGTCTCGCCGTCGAGTTCCATGCGCGTGAGCAGGACCGTGGCGGGAAACTCGACGCCGTCGAATCGTCGGAAGGTCCATTCGAAGAAGCAAGTCCCCTCGAGCATGACCTTTTCATTGATCTCAAGGATACTGTCGCGGGAGGTCCGGCCGTCGGGTTGCCGTTCCGGAGAGAGGCCGCCCGGGCCGACGGATGTGAGTTCCCCTTCGTCCTTCGCGGCGAACATCTTCACCGCGGCCGTATTTCCAGAAGTTAACCGTTCCGCGCGGGGGTTGGCCGTCACATAGGCGTCCGACGAACTTTCGAAAAGGAGGCGATATCGGTCCTGGCTCTTGCGCAATTCCTCTTCCACGAGCTTGCGGTGGAAGGCCAGGCCGATGCTCGTGGCCAGGCGTTCCAGGTAACGGAGTATTTCGGCCGTGAATCGCCCCGGGCGGCAGTCGTTCAATTGCAAGAGACCGATGATCTGCTCGCCGGACCGCAGCGGGATCAGGGCGATCGATTGGTATCCACGGCGAATACAGTGATTGCGGGGATTGGGGCGAGGATCGTCCAGGATCTGCAGCGCGAGCAGGTCCGTGGACTTGTTGGTCCAGAAACTCCCGCCCCCGGTGAAACAGGGGAATTGCGGATCGGTGCGGCCGGAAAGCACCAGGCCGCAACCGCAGTCGAGTACGACGCGGCCCGCGTCGTCGCGCACGGTGGCCCCGTTCTCTTCCCGCGAACAGAGGGAGTTCTCTTGCGCCACGAAGTCATCGGCAAAACCTAGCTGGCGGTAGTAGGGGCAGTCGTCGCCCTCGCGAATCCGCAGTCCCACAGCGTCGAGACCGAGACCGTCCTTGATCAGGTGAAGCACCTCATCGATGAGCGGATCCAACTCGCCGCCACGGTTCAGGGCCCGGAGGACGTCCGTCGCCAGGCGGAGCTGCAAGTCGGCCTGTTTCCGCTCGGAGGTATCGCGGAAGAGGACTACGAGGGCGACGGGACGATCCTTCTCCAGACTGGGCGCGGCCGTGTAGTCCACAGGAAAGCAGGTGCCGTCCTTTCTCCAGAAGACCTCGTCCTCAGAGCGGCAACACTCGCCCAACTTGCCGGCCCGGTGGATAGGACATTCTTCGCTCGGATAGGGCGTGCCGTCCGCCCTTTTGTGATGCCACACCGAATGAGCTACCTTGCCCACCAGTTCGTCGGTCGCATATCCCAACATGCGGCAGGCGGCCGGATTGATGAAAACCAGCCGTCCCTGCCGATCCAGTCCCAGGACTCCCTGGTCGGTGGAATCGAGAATCAGCCGATGCTCTCCCTCGGCGGCAAGTTGGTCGTGGAGCCAATGCGCTTCGCGGCGGCGACCGATCAGCCGCAGGCCCAAGGCGGCCACGAAGACCAGCGACAAGGCAAAGGCGGCGGCGGTCAACGCTTGTCGCCGCAGAGGGGCATAGATTTCGTCCTGGTCAACCTTGGCCACAATGAACCAGGGAGTGCCCGGTATGTTCCGTGCGGTCGCCAGTACCGCGTGGCCCCGGTAATCGACTCCCTCCATCATTGTGTCCCGGTCGGGATTCGTTTGCAAATCGAGACCCGCGACAGCCTCCGCGGAGTAACCGACAATGGTCGCGTGAGGGCTTGCCGCAGCATGGCTCGCCGCACTGGAGGCCCCTTGGCGTCCTATCGCGCGAGCGCCGCCGGGATGTTGCGCGGGCAACTTCAAAGACAAGGCGGCTCCTGCCTTGTACCGCAAGTCGCTCAAGAAAACGACCTCGCCGCCTTCCTGCCGTACCAGGAAGGTCTCAGCTGTCTCGCTGGGAGTTGGCCAGGCCCGGATCTGGGGATAGAGGAACTTCTCGGGATCCACCTCGATGTCGATTGCGCCCATGGGCTGCGGGAGGGCCGCCACGGAGCGCGTTGCCTCGGCCGTTTCTGGCGCTCGGTCGGCACTGATGGGGATCGCAAGGTCCAGATGGATGGCGCCGAAACCGTGATGGTGGTGCAGATCGGAAAAGATGGCGTCACCCGACTTCATGGCCGCGGCGGCCGAGGTCTGGGCAATCGGCCCGAACCACGTGTCATCTTGGGGATATGTCAGGCGGACTTTCATGTTCCGGTCAAGCAGGAGGACCCGCAGGCCCTCGTTTTGTTCGGCTATCGCTTTGAGCCATTCCAACAGGTTGGGCGATGTATGGTCGCCGGGCGGGGCGGCAAGGAAATCCTGCAAGTCGCGGCGGAAGCGCGCGGTCTGCATGATCATGTGGGCGGCGCCCAGCCGTTCTTCCCGCCACTTGACAATCTGACGGCTCTTCAGGTCGGCGATGGCTGCGAGCATGGTTCGCGACGATGCGCGGGTCTCCGCAGCCTGGTGCCGGAAATAGATGTATCCCGCCGCCCAGCAGAGCAGGGCAAACGCGGCCAAGGCGCCCGCCGCTGCGGCGCAGGCGCTGGCCGCCCGGCCACAGGCGCCTTTTCCGCTCCAGCCCCGGTTCATGCAGTCACCTGTTCCATTTCCGCGTCGGCGACCGTACCGCTGGGGAGTTCATACAGGCCAACGTCCACGGTAATTTCACCCCAAGGCGAGGTGAAGGGGATGCTGATCGGCGTGACCCGCGTGGGAAATTCGACGCAGTGGTTCTTGCCCGTGATCACCGTCGGCAGGCTCACGCTCATCTCCAGGTGCTCCAAGCTGGCCTTGGCGTTGCCGGCGATGATGTTCACCAGTTCGCCGACGGCATCGGTGACGTCGCCGTTGATTTCGGCCGGCCGCTCCTGGAGCAGGACCTCGGTGGCGGAGATGGCCGCCTCGCGGCTAAGGCCCAGGACGACCGTGCCCAAGGCCTTACCCGAAAGCCCGATTACGCCGCTGACCTCGTGCTGCGGTTGGGTTCCGTTCTTGAGGTACGGCGTGCCTCGCTCCAGCTTGCAGTTCAGCATCGTATCGAAGACCGAAATCGTCGACGTCAGGAAGGGATTGATGTACTCGACATTCATGTTTTTCTCTTTAGACGGGCTGGGGGACCAATTGTTCCAAGGTCGCCTGGAGGCTCTTCTTGTCGAACGGCTTGGCGACAAAGTCGGCGGCGCCGGCCTTGATGGCATCCTTGAGCACGCCGCGCTGCTCCAGGGCACTGACCACGAGGACCTTGGCCTCGGGATCGAACTCCATGATGCCGTGCAAGGCATGCAGGCCGTCGTGTTCGGGCATGACCAGGTCCAGGGTCACGGCGTCGGGGTGCAGTTCCCGGTAACGGTCGATCGCCTCCTGGCCGTTGCTGGCCTCGCCGACCACTTCCCAGCCGGCGACGACGGCCATGTCCTTGATGATCTGCCGGATGATCATGGCGTCATCGGCGACTAATAGTCTGCGTGGCATTGTTCAAAGCCTCCTGAAGCATAGCACTGGTTTTCGAACCTTCCCGCAGACTGGCTGTGCGTGCCGGTATACTTGAACGATATCACAGGGTTTTCGTGGGCTGGCCGGCCGATTCGACGATCATCGCCCCGCTGTCGCATTCGAAGGTCACGCGCCGTCCGCGATTTCCGCCGACGTCCTGGGCCGCGATGCGAATGCCGGCGGTCCGCAGGGCCTGGGCAACGGCCTCGATGTTGGCATCGCCGATCTGCAAGGGCCCGGAACTGCCGAACATGTTGGCGCCGCCGGCGAGCTTGGCCGTCAGGCAGTGGCCGGCGCGCCGACTCCTTGAGCAATTCCAGCATCCTGCGGAATCGCCGTATCGGCGAACTTGCCCGGCGTGCCGTCGCGTCCGGCCGAGTCCGGCAGGACGATGTGGGCCATGACGCCCCGTTTGAGCCGGGGATGGTACAGCGCCAGGGCAATGCAGGAGCCGACGACCGCCCTCATTTTCTGCGGCGGCCCGCCGGCCGCGATCTGTCCCATGCCGACCAGCGTTTCCAGGGTTGTCGTGTTTGTCGTGGTGATCATGTCGCGAGTAGTCGCACAGCTCTGGCAGGTTCCGGGACTGTCGTAGCCGGGGCCGCATGCAGCGACCGCTGAGCGACTCCTGCAGTCCGGGCGTGGGAACGAAGACGACCCGCCAATCGAGCTTTCCTCCGTTGCGGTGGAAGCCGATGTCGCAGAGCAACAGGCTGTCGCCGGCCGCGGCCTGGGTCATCAGGGCCTGCTCGAGGACGCTGGCCCCGAAATCCTGGATGAAGTAGGGCGGCGAAGGACGCAGGTCCATGCCGACCAGGCGCGTCAGCGCGTTGACGTAGGCGCAGCCGAGGATGTTGCCGGTCTCCATCAGCGCCGACTTCTCCAGTTCGCTCCACTCGGGTTCCGTGCCGGCCTCGCGGCCCAAGCAGCGACGCGGCCAGTTGCCGGCCGTTGAGCGTCGTCGAACATCAGGATGATGCTGCCGCCGAGTTCGCCGTCGAGCGTCATGACGACCATGGTCAGCGGCTCGTCGCCGACGGCCAGTTCGACGGCCGACCTCTTCCAGCGCGACTTGCCGGACCTCGTCGAGCGTGACGGTGATGATCCCGTCGGTCCAGCGGCACATGGCGGCCGAGGCGTCGTGCGTGGCCGAGGCGAACAGCTCGTGCAGCCCGGCCAGTGACAGGTGACGTTTGCAGTTAGCGGTTTGATCATGGCAGTCGTTTCTCTTTAGCGTTCAGGTGATTTCAGGCGGCCTTCTTGGATACGATCTCGACGAGGCCGGCGATATCGAGGATCAGCGACACGCGGCCGTCGCCGAGGATGCTGGCCCCGGCGATTCCCGGCACATTGGCGAAGTTCTCGGCGATGGACTTGATGACCACTTCCTCTTCGCCGATGACGCGGTCGACGGCCAGGCCGACTTCTTCGCCCGCCTCGCCCACGATCACCAGCGTGGTTTCCGCGGGCTGGCGACGGCGGCGTCGCGCCGGCGCCGTGGAAGCTGAGCAGGTCGCCCAGCCGCAAGAGGGAGACCGCTCGCCCCCGCACGCAGCGCCATCTGCCGCCCTTGCACCGAATTCACCTGGTTCCGGGCGACGCTGACGATTTCGACGACGGCCTCCATCGGGATGGCGAACACGTCGCCGCGGATCTCGACCATCAGCGAGGGGAGGATCGCCAGCGTCAGCGGCAGCTTGATCGTGATCGTGGTGCCCTGGCCGGGCACGCTGTCGATATCGACGGTCCCGCTGAGCTCGTCGATCTTCGATTTGACGATGTCCATTCCCATGCCGCGGCCGGAGACTTCGGTCACCTTCTCCGCGGTGCTGAGTCCGGGCTCCCAGATCTTCTGGTAGATCTGCTGCGTCGTCATTTTTTCGGCGTCGGCCTTGGTCACCAGGCCCTTCTCCAGGCACTTTTGCAGGATGCGGTCGGCGTCCAGGCCCTTGCCGTCGTCGCGGACCTCGATCACGATGCTGTTGCCGCGGTGGAAGGCATCGAGCGTCACGGTCCCCTCGCGGGGCTTTCCGGCCGCTTCGCGGACCTCGGGCGGTTCGATGCCGTGGTCCACCGAATTGCGCACCAGGTGGACCAGCGGGTCGCCCAGCTCGTCGATCATCCGCTTGTCCAGCTCGGTGTTCTCGCCGCGGATCTCCAGCCGGGCCTGCTTGGCGGTCGAGCGGGTGATGTCGCGGACCACGCGCTTGAAGCGGGCGAAGAGCGGCCCGATGGGGACCATCCGCGTGTCCATGACGCTCTGCTGGATGCCGTCGCTGACGCGCCCAAGTTGATGGATCGCTTCGAACAGGTCCTCGACGACGTCGCGGGCCTGGCGGAAGGCCTGCGACCTCGCGGCGGAGCGGCTCCAACTCGTTCTGGATCCGCCGCACGTGGCCGCGGATGCCTTCCAGCACGGCCGGCCGAGTGCTCGCCGTCGAGCTCGCAGGGCGATCTGGCCGCCCATCCGCTCCAGTTCGGCCGACACCTTGTTCAAGCGCCTGCTCCGAGTGCTTGCAGCCCAGCGCGCTGCGGAACTTGTCGCCGATTTGCACGAACTGCGCCTTGTTGATGACCAACTGGCCGGCAAGGTCCATCAGGTGGTCCAGCCGGTCGATGTCCACGCGGACCGTCTCGGTGGGCCGCTGCCCGGCGTCGGCGGTGCGCGGCTCGCTGTCCGGCACCCGGCTTGGCGGCGATGCCGGTCGGTTGCGGAGCGGTTGAAGCCTGTCAGGGACGGCCGGCGGACTGGGGTTGCGGGGTGCGACAGAGCCGGGTAGCGGGGCGCGCGGTTGCGGTCGCGCACTGGTTGGCGAGCGTGGGCCGCCTCGGATCCGATGGTTCTCGCCGTTCGGGCCGGTGCTCGCGAGCCCTCGCCGCCCTGCGCCTGCTCCGCGCCAGTGGCGCAGTGGATCCAGCGCGCGACGCTCGCTTCCAGCACGCCCGCAATCCGCAAGCGGTCCTTGATGATTTCCAAGGGCTGGTCGGTGGCCAAGCGAAAGCGAAAACAATCGAGCTGCTCGATCTCGTCGAACGACTCCGGCCGCGGATCGCACTCGGACAATTCTCCCAGCCTGGAAAGTTTCTCGTAGATCAAACTGGCCTTCAGCGCCGACAGCGGCCAAGGCGGGCTCGAATTTCACTTCGCCGACGATAAGTGGTCTTGCCGCACGCGTCCTCGCGTCCGCGATTCGCCGGACGTGCCGCCAGCAGTTCAGCCGGGCCAGATCGGCCGAAATGGTCCGACTGGCCGTCCGCCGTGCTTCAGTTCGGCCACGTGGCGCTGCAGGGCATCGGTGCATTTCAAGAAGACGTCGGTCAGCGCCGCTGGACAGCGAGCCGTGCGTCTGCAGCAACTCCTGCAGCAAGTCCTCCATCAGGTGGGCCAGCTTGGCGATCCGGTTCAGGCCGATGGATGCCGCCGATCCCTTGATCTTGTGGGCGGTGCCCATCAGGCCCTTCAGATCGTCGCCGTTGCCGCCGTTCTCCAGCGCCAAGCAAGGCGCTGGTCAGCGCATCCAGGGAGGCCTCGCTCTCGTCGATGAAGATCGAAAGGTACTTTTGCGGATATCCCGCCTTCGTCGCGCACCTCCGCCATTGGATCGGCGGGGAGGGGAGTGGGGAGCGGGGAGCAGGGAGCGGGGAGCGGGAGGAGAGGAGACACGGGAACAGAGGGACGGGAACGTTGCGCTCCCCGCGTCTGCCGTGTCCCCTCTCTGCGTTTCCCCGCTCCCCGCTGCCCGCTCACTGCTCTGCTCGCCTTCCGCCGCCATGGCCCTTTCCGCGTCGGCCTGCGACGACTGCTTCCGCTCCACGCCCGCGCGTCTGCAGCAGCCGGCGGATGGAGTCGACGCACGGCGCTGCAATCGACCGGCTCGCTCCCAGGATCCTTCAAGCGGTCGATCAGGGCCGTCAGTTGATCGAGTCCCATGAAGACCAATTCGGTCACGTCGCCGTTGACGGCCAGTTCGTTCTTGCGGGCGGCGTCGAAGACGTTTTCGATCTTGTGCGTCAGGTTGTTGATGTCCGTGAGCCCCAGCATGGCCGACAGGCCCTTGAGGCTGTGGGCCGCGCGGAACATCTCGTTGAGCAACGTGGGGTCGCAGTGCTCCGACGTGGTCGTCGTCCAGCGCGCGGACCCATTCGTCGAGCTGCAGCAGCCGCTCGTTGAGTTGCGTGAGGAGCTGGTCCGACTCGTCGAGAAAGTCGCCCAGCAGGCTGTCGAGCAGTTCGTTCTGTCCGCTCGCTTGCAAGTCGCTCATGATCGGGTCCGCTGTTTCCTGGAGGAAGAAAGACGCCTCACGCCGAGCCGGTGATGGAAGGCTGTCGATCGGGCAATTGCCTGCGCTCTTCCGCAATAGCGTCCGCCAAGGCGTATAGGTGCGACCGTTGTTCGGGCGGCAACTGGTCAATCCGCAGTCGCAGCCTCGTCAGCTTCCGCTCGAATTCGTCAACGTTATTCGACTCGTCCGGCAACATGATCGTCTCCCGTGTTACGGCGCCGCAAAAAAGCCACTCTTGCCATCCTGCGAGTGGATCGGTCGGCATGCCCGCGGCGCCCGCGGGCGTGCCGCCGATCCTCTATTTCACACCAAAATTTCAGCCGTTGGCCACGGCTTCGTCCATGGCCGCGGTGGCTTCCTCGCCGAACAGCCGGTCCACGTCCAGGAGGATCAGCAATTGCTCCTCCAGCCGGACCAGGCCGGTCATGTACTGGTTGCCCAGGCTGGCCACGGTGGGCGGGGCCGGCGAGATCTGGTCCTGCGCCACCCGCAGCACCTCGTTCACCGAATCGACGACGATGCCGATCGTGCGGCGGCCGACGTTGAGCACCATGATGCGGCTGTCCTGGGTCAGTTCGTTCTCGGCCAGCGAGAAGCGGGCCCGCAAGTCGATCACGGGAATGACCGAGCTGCGGAGATTGATCAAGCCCTTGATGTAGTGCGGCGTTTCCGGGACCCGCGTGATCTGGCCCACGAGGATGATCTCGCGGATCTTGGTGATTTCGATCCCGTAGGTTTCGTCGCTGAGCTTGAAGCTCACCAGTTGCATCGAGCCGGTCGGGCGGAGCGGGTCTGCTCGCGGACGGTGTTTTCCGCCAGGCCGGCGGGCGGTTCTTGCATGACGGTGGACATGAAATGTTCTCCTTGTGTATGTGAAGTGTGGTTTGTAGCAGGTGAAGGGTGGGCTCGAGCGGAGCGAGTCCCACCATTTGTCAGGCGAATTACGTCTAGGCGGGCGGCCTCGGCTGACCGAGGCCGCCCTCGCCTCGCGTTACGATCAGACGGCCATGGCTCGGCGTCGGCCTCGGACTCGGCCTCGGCTGCCTGGCTCTTGGTGCGGAACGTGCTCACCAGGTCGCGGAGGGCCTGGGCCTGGGCCCCAAGTTCCTGGCTGCTGGAGGCCATCTGCTCGGTGCCGGCCGCGGCCTGCTCGGTCACCTGGGCGATGCCCTGGGTGGCCTTGGAGACCTCCTCGGAGTTGGCGGCCTGCTGCACCGTGGCCGTGGCGATCTCGGCGATCTTGGCCGCGGTGGCCTTGACGCTCTCGACGATCTTCTTCAGCGCCTCGCCGGTCTCGCCGCTGAGTTGCGCGCCTTGCTGCGACCTGTTGCGTCGATTCCTTGATGAGGCTGGTGATCTCGCCGGCCGCCTTGTTGGACCGCTCGGCCAGCTTGCGGACCTCGTCGGCCACCACGGCGAATCCCCGGCCGTGCTCGCCGGCCCGGGCCGCCTCGATGGCCGCGTTCAGGGCCAGCAGGTTGGTCTGGCTGGCGATCTCGGAGATCACCTGGATGATCTCGCCGATCTGCGTGGAACTGGTGCGGATCAGTTCCATGGCCTCGACCGACTTCTGCACGGCCGCCCCGCCTTGCTCGGCCAGGACGCTCGTTTCCTTGGCCAGCTTGTCGGCCCCGTGGGCCGATGTCCTTGACGTTCTC
The DNA here is from genome assembly GCA_963709175.1 of uncultured Planctomycetia bacterium. Classification (GTDB taxonomy): domain Bacteria; phylum Planctomycetota; class Planctomycetia; order Pirellulales; family Thermoguttaceae; genus JANXQG01. Next base: position 57,326 of record CAVPVK010000010.1, on the reverse strand, counting down.
CACCGAGCGGCTCAGCTCTTCGATGGAGGCCGTCACCTGCTGCACCGAGGAGCTTTGCTGCTGGGCCCCGGAGGCCAGCGTCTGCGAGCTCTCGGCGATCACCCGCGAGCCCTCGCCGAACTGCGCGGCGCTCTCGGTGATCTGGCCGATCGCCGAGCGGACGTTCTCCACCACGGCGTTGACGGCGTTCTTCAGGGCCTTGAAATCGCCGGCGTAGTCGCCCTCGATGGGCCGGGTGAAGTCCTTGGCCGCCATGGCCTTCAGGGCCTTGGCGGCGTCGTTCATGGGGCCGATCACGGCGTCCAGCGTGTCGTTCACGCCCTGCACGATCTTGCGGAAGTCGCCCTGGTGCTTCGAGGCGTCGGCCCGGGTCGGCCAGCTTGCCTTCCACGGCCGCCTTGGCCAGCATCACGGCGTCGGCCGACATGGCGTTCACCGCGTCGATGCACTGGTTGAGGTTGTTCTTGATGAGGTTGAAGTCGCCGTTGTAGGTGTCGGTGATCTTCGCCGGGATGTTGCCCTTGGAGATGCGATCGACGTACTCGGCGGTGACGTTGATCGGGGCCACGAAGGCGTCGATCAGCTTGTTCACGCCGCCCACCAACTCGCCCCAGCCGCCGGCGAACTGCTGGGCGTTGCCGCGGGTCTGCAGCTTGCCGTCCTGGGTCGCCTGGATCAGCGTGTTGCCGTCTCCCGCAGCAACCCGTTCATCACGTCGATGCAGGCGTTGAGGTTGTTCTTGATCTCGTTGAAGTCGCCGTTGTAGGTGTCGGTGATCTTGGGCGGGATGTCGCCCTTGGAGATGCGGTCCACGTACTCGGCGGTGACGTTGATCGGGGCCACGAAGGCGTCGATCAGCTTGTTCACGCCGCCCACCAACTCGCCCCAGCCGCCGGCGAACTGCTTGGCGTTGCCGCGGGTCTGCAGCTTGCCGTCTTGGGTCGCCTGGATCAGCGTATTCGTCTCCCGCAGCAAGCCGTTCATCACGTCGATGCAGGCGTTGAGGTTGTTCTTGATCTCGTTGAAGTCGCCGTTGTAGGTGTCGGTGATCTTCGGCGGGATGTCGCCCTTGGAGATGCGGTCCACGTACTCGGCGGTGACGTTGATGGGGGCCACGAAGGCGTCGATCAGCTTGTTCACGCCGCCCACCATCTCGCCCCAGCCGCCGGCGAACTGCTGCGGCGTTGCCGCGGGTCTGCAGCTTGCCGTCCTGGGTCGCCTTGATCAGCGCGATTCGATCTCGGCGAGCACCGCCTTCAGGTTCGTCCGCACCCCTTCGATGGTGTCGTTGATGAACGCCTTCTTGCCGGGGAACTTCTCCAGCGCGGCCTCGAAGTTGCCCTTGCCGAACTCGGCGATGCAGGCCATGGCCTTCTTCTTCACGGCGATGTGGCCGCCGGCCATGCTCGTTGACGCCTTGGGCCATCGTCTTGATAGGCGCCCTCGAACTTCTCCACCGGGATCACCACGTCGATGTCGCCCTTGTTGTGCTCGTCCGACATGCGGTGCATCTCGGCGATGAAGCTCTTGAGGTTGGTGCGCAGCCGTTCGATGGTGTCGTTGATGAAGGCCTTCTTGCCGGGGAACTTCTCCAGCTCGGCGTCGAAGTTGCCCTTGCCGAACTCGGCGATGCAGGCCATGGCCTTCTTCTTCACGGCGATGTGGCCGACGACCATCTTGTTGACGCCCTCGGCCATCGTCGCGGTAGGCGCCCTGGAACTTGTCGGCCGGGATCGCCACGTCGATGTCGCCGGCGTCGTGCTCGCGGCTCATGCGGTTCATCTCGCCGATCAGGCCGCTCAGGGCGTCGATGCACTGGTTGAGGTTGTTCTTGATCTCGTTGAAGTCGCCGCTGTAGGTGTCGGTGATCTTCGGCGGGATGTCGCCCTTGGAAATCCGGTCGACGTACTCGGCAGTCACGTTGATCGGGGCCACGAAGGCGTCCGCCATCGCGTTCATGGCCTCGACGACGGGCCGGAACTTCGGGCCACGGCCTCCGGATTGGCGCGGGCCTGGAGTTTGCCTTCCTTGATTGCGTCCGCGAGCCGCTTGCTCTCGGCAACGAGCGCTGTAAGTGCCTTGCCGCTGGTAAACATCTGTCATTCTCCTGGTTTCAATAGGGTGGGAAGTGAAAGGTAGGAACTGGAAGGTAGGTGCAGGTCGCACGCGGCAGGCGGTTGGTTCAGCCACAGTGCGACTGGTCATGTCCGCGGGTACATGGGGGAGCGGCCGGCGGCCGTGAAGGCCCGCCGAGCCGTCCGGAGTGCAGGTGGGACGCGATGGTTCTCCGCCCGAGGCTCCCCAACCGCACGATCCAGCTTGCGAAACACCTGGGCGTAGGGGGCGACTTGCCGGAAGCGAGTCGCAAGCGTCGCGGGCAGTTTCTGCGTGCGCTCCATGACGAGCGTGCCGCCGGGCTGAAGGGCCTGGTGGAACATCTGGAGCACGTTGATCCGCTGCGCTTCGTCGAAGTGCAGCAGCACGTTCTTGCAGACGATCAGGCTGAGGCCCTCCCGCACGGGCCGCAGCGACAGCAGGTCGCGGTGCGAAAACGTGACTTTGGCCCGCAGCTCCGGCACGACCTCGACAAAGCCGGGCTGGGAAGCCGGACGGAAGTATTTCTGGAAGATCTCGGCGGGACGCGTTTCACCTCCTGGTCGGGAAAGATGCCGGAAGTAACCTGGCTCGGCGAAGCTCGAATCCATGTCGGTGGCATGGATCTGCACGTTCCGGAAGACGTATTCGGACATCCGCTCTCGCAGCAGGATGGCCAGCGTGTAGGGCTCGGGTCCGTGGGCGCATCCGGCGTCCCACACATGGATGAAGGCTCGGCCTCTGAGGCTGGGCAGGGCGTCCTCGATCGCCAGTTCGAGGGTCTCTGAGTCGCGGAAGAAGAACGTGAATGCCATGTTCCCAGTCCCAAAACAAAAAAGGCACAGTCGAAGTCGTCTCTTCCTAGCGAAGAGAGCGACTTCAACTGTGCCTTCAACTAGCAGACCCGAGGTCTGCCCACTAAGGCAGCCCGCCGGTCACATGTACTCATGGTCGGCGGGCCGCGTTTCTCCGGGCTGCCTGCATGAAGAAACTCTATACGCAACCGTAGCTCACAAAGTTGCCGCAGGCGAAGAATTATTCGTCAGCAACCGTGCTTTGCCAGTTTTTCGCGGAGCGTGTCGGGCGTGAACGGCTTGACCAGGTAGTCGGAGACGCCCGCCTGGATGGCGGCCAACACGCGGCTCTTCTCGGCCTCGGTGGTGATCATGATGATCGGCACCTTGGCATCCTTGGCACGAATCTCCTTGATCACCTCCAAGCCCGTCTTGCCCGGCATGTTCCAGTCGGTCAGCACCAGGTCGAACTGGCCTGGTGACGAAGGTCTGCACGGCCTCGTTTCCATCGGAGGCCTCGACGTTGCCGTGGGGATTCCCGACGGCGTTGAGGCTCCGCATGATGATCTTCCGCATGGTGGCGGAATCGTCGGCGACGAGAACTCTGGCACTCATAACGTTACCCGGGGTTAAGATTTCAAAGTGACAAATAAACGTAGGTCAGGGCAGGGCTATGTCAAATCTCTCTTCGGGCAGCTCGGATATTGCGACCGCTCCGGTCGGGCGACCTCTGGGAGCGGTCGGTGAAGGAGATCGATGGCTAAGCGGCCAGCGTGGTATCTTTCTGCGACTCCACCCCGTTCATCCAAATGAACCGGGTGGGGTAAGAACCATGACGTCGTTTGTGAAACGGACCACTAGCTCGCCGACTGCGGCGGCAATGCGCAGCCGGCGGCTCTGCTGGGCAATGACCGTGGCGGCGTCGTCCAGGGCGAACTGGCGATCGACGTTGCCCTTCCACATAAGCCACCTTGTTCATGCCGTAGACGTCGGACGTGGCCTCGTCCTGGCCGAGGACATAGCCGCCGGCGGCGCGGATTGCGCGGCAGCCGTCGGCCCCGTCGCGGCCCATGCCGGTCATGATCACCCCCAGGCAACCGCCGCCGAAGGCCGCGACGACGCTGTTCATCATCACGTCGACCGAGGGCTTGTGGCCGCTGACGACCGGCCCGTCGCGGATCACGGCCTTCACCGCACTCGCCCAGGCGGCGGACTTGCAGGTGCTTGCCGCCGGGGGCAATCAGGACCTGGTTGGGCACCAGGACATCGCCCACGGCGGCCTCTTTGATGGTCAACTCGCTGAGCGAATCCAGTCGCCAGGCCAGCGGTTTCGTGAAGCTCGGGGGCATGTGCTGCACCACGACGATCGGCGGCATGGGCGGCCGAAGCGCCGCGAACAACTGGGCCAGCGCAGGCGGACCGCCCGTCGAAATGCCGATCGCAATGCACTTTCCCGCCAATTCCGCGGGAAAAGCGATGTGGCAGATACACCGGCCGCGTCTGTCGGCAACGCCAAGTTCGCCGGCGCGGCTTTCCCGCCCGCGGCACCGTTCCGCGCTGGGCTACCCGCTCGGCAATCCGCTTTCGTTGCTCGCGGCGGATTTCCAGGATCCGCTGCACGTCGCAGCCGGCCGCCATGCGGATCTTCCGCGGCAATTCGTCCCGCAGAGCCGCCTTGGTTTTTTCGCCGTAGTCGGGCTTCGCCAGGTAGTCCACGGCCCCGCGGTCGAGGGCATCCAGCGCGATTTCCGCCCCTAACCTGGTCAACGAACTGACCATGATCACGGGAATGGAGCGTCGTGCGAGGATGGCGTCGAGGGTCGCCAGACCGTCCATGCGGGGCATCTGCACGTCCAGCGTGATCACGTCCGGCCGCGACCGCATCGAGCATCTCCAATGCCTTTTGACCGTCTTCGGCACGTACCCACCACCTTCATTCCGGGCGTAGCGGCAATGCTGTCGGCAATGAGCGATCGGATCACCGCCGAATCATCGACCACCAGGACGCGAATCTCTTCCACGGCCATCGCCGCTCTCCTGTTTCCCGAATTGGGTTATTGCCGTCATCAGAACTCTAGGTTGCATTTTCCCTAAGGGCCAACCACGATATAATTGCACATTAGGCTGGAAGGTAGCCATGAATGACGGAATTCCTTTCGCCTGGTCCCCGACGCGGTGCCTAGGGAATATCCCGATAATGACATGCTGGAGCGGATCGAACGTGAAATTGCTAGGACCATGCACGACGTGTTGAACATGCTCGTTCCGATTTGCCACGATCACGCTGAAACGGTGGAATGAAACGGTGGAAACTGAGCCGATTGCGCCGAAATGCCATCGAGGCATCTCGCCGCGGCGAACGCGTGAACATTTCTGTGGATTACGCCGATAACCACAAAGTGATAATCTGGATTCGCGATCGAGGGCACGGCATCGCCGCCGAGATCCGCGACGAGCTTTTTGCACCGTTCTGCTTAACGGGTGCCGCGAACTCGGCCAGACCTGGGCTTGGTCTGGGACTGGCGATCGTGAAGGGGATTGTGAAGTCGCTCGACGGAGGCCTGGATTTCCAGTGCACCGCCGGCGAGGGAAGTTCCTTCCGCGTCTCTCTGCCCCCGAGACCGGCGGAAGCCAATCGGACCGATTGGGTGAGGCCGCGTGATGCAACCGTGTTTCGCCCTGAAACGACGCGAATCAGTCGGTGGTATTCGAGGTTCTAAAGAAGGTGAAGCAATATGTCCATGGGATCCGTGCTGATTGCCGACGACGAGGAGGCCTTTCGCGAATCGACTTCCCGGCTGTTGCGGCGCGAAGGCTTCGAATGCCTTTGCGCCGACGACGTCGATCAGGCCGTCGAGATGTTGCAGCACAAGCGATTCGATGTCATGGTCTCCGATATTCGCATGCCGCACAATCCGGACCTGCGGATCGTCAAAGAGGCCCGCGGCCTGGACAGCCACCTCCCGATCATCCTGGTCACCGCCTACCCCTCGGTGGACACGGCGATCCAATCGATTGCCATGGCGGTTGACGGATATTTGACCAAGCCATTGAATATGGAGGAGCTGTTTGCGACGCTTCGCAAGCTCGTGCAGCAATCGCGCGACCGCCGGCGTTTAACGGCCGTTGCCGAGCGGCTTCGATCCGTGTTGACGGGTTTGGAAGCCGAGCAGTCCGTTCCGGGATCGCCGAAAGAGTTGATTCATGAGGGTCCCCTTGGCACCATTCGCACTTTGGCTTCCTGCCTGTCGGACCTGTTGACGCTTTGGAGCAACCCCGCGACGGCATGCGGCCAACTGGATCTATGCGAGCTCTTGGACTGCCCGCAGCGCCCCATTCACCGCCAGGCGATTCTGTACGCCATCGAGGTCTTGGAAAAGACCAAGGAGAGCTTCAAGTCCAAGCAATTGGCGGAGTTGCGGGTTAAACTCCAGCGGACCTTGGGTATCAAGTAACGTTCGTAGTCCCGCGTTCAGGCGGTCCTCGATCCAAAGCTATCCCTGATCGGCGGGAATCCGCCTGCGACCCAAAGCGCATAGCTCAAGTCGACATTCGGCATGATTCGCCCCGTTGGTCGCCAGGCGTAGCGAATTAGTCTTTCTTCCCTGGGATCGCTTCTGCAAAGCTCTTCGTTTCCACGCGGTTGCGATCCGACGACTTTCCAACCGGACCGCGCGATTGCACGGGGATGGTCGCCTGCCCAGCAAGGCATTGGATACGTGGAATCGAGGGGTCCGACGCGATTGGTTGGAATTATCCTACCGTGGCGGCGTAATTTGTCTTAGGGGACGACCGTGCCATGGCTGAAAGGGTATGCGGTACGCAGTACACGGCACTCAGTACTCAATGCCTGGGAGATGGTTTTCGGCAGTCTTGCCGCGGATGGCGAGCATGCCGCGAAAGGTGCTACCTCTAGAGCAGCAATAACATCGTGTTTTCCAAGGTTTTTTGGTTGAGCCGAGAATGCAGGACCAGGTTTTGCAATTCGGGGCAAAACGCAGAAGGTTCTGGCTGGAGCCGGGACTACGAGCGACCATCGCCCGGCCGGCGGAGCCGGAGTCGCGGATTTCCGCGCGGCCGCGCAACGAAATTCCGCGGACCCAGCCGAAGCGGCGGACATCCGCCAAAGGCGCGACAAAAGTGTAAGTCCTTAGACTCCAGCCGATTGCGGCGATTCCTTCAGCCTGCCACCGCCTCTGGAACGCTGATTGCTGAGGGCTGAGCGGACGATAACGATGCGGTTGTTGCGTCCATGAGAAACGGACCGCAGAACCTGGGCGGACACTTCCGCGGTGGAGCAGCTATTGATGACCACACACACCATCCGAAACAAGGATTCTTTTCTGGGCGAGGTAATCGAAGCCACGCCCGGCGGAGAGCGCCTGGCGCATTGCCTGCAATGTGGGAGTTGCGGCGGCTCGTGCCCCAGCGGGGCCGACATGCAGTACACGCCGCGCACGATCTTCGCGTTGATCAACGCCGAAGACCGCCAGCGAGTGTTGGCCGCCAACACCATGTGGGTCTGTGTCTCGTGCTACTTCTGCACCACCCGCTGCCCGCAGGAGATTCCCATCACCGACATCATGTACACGCTCAAGCGGATGTCGATTGCCCAGCGGCTACACCACGACACTGACGCCCCGGCCTTGGCCAAGGCTTTCACCGACTACGTGGACAAGTACGGACGCAGCTTTGAACTGGGCCTGGCCACCAGCTACCACCTGCTGAATCGCCCCTTGCAGGCCATGAAGATGGGGCCCATGGGGTTGGCCATGTTCCGCCGCGGCCGCATGGCGCTGACCCCCAGCAAGATCAAGAACTTGCCGCAATTGCAGGCAATTATTCGCAAAGCGAAAGAACTAAGCGGGGAAAGAACTTAGTACTGAGAGTTTAGACCGCAAAAAAGACGTAAGACCTAAGACGTAGGACCTAAGAACCTCCCCAGTCCCCCAACACCCGATCCGCCATGAAGTACGCCTACTACCCCGGATGCTCGTTGGAAATCAACGCCGCCGCCTACGACCATTCGGTCCGCGAGGTGGCCGATCTGCTCGACATCAAGCTCCAGGAGCTCGATGATTGGAACTGCTGCGGGGCAACAGAATACTTCAGCCAGGATGAATTGACGGCTTGCGCCGTGGTCGCCCGAAACCTGGCCCTGGTCGATCCGCAGATCAAGCAGCTCGTTGCCCCCTGTGCGGCTTGTTACCTGAACCTCAAGAAAACCGACCGCCTGATGGCCGATCACCCGGAACTGGGCGCAAAAATCAATCAGTGTCTGGCCGCCGGCGGCCTGCACTACGATCCGGGCCGCGTGATTGTCCGCCACATGCTCGACGTGATCCACGACGACATCGGCGAGCGGGCCGTGCGTGACAAGGTCGTGCGGCCCTTGACCGGCCTGCGGGTCGCCCCCTATTACGGCTGCCAGGTCGTGCGGCCAATCAAGGGCGGCGACAGCACCGAATACCCCATGAAGATGGACAACCTGCTCGCCTGGCTGGGGGCCGAGGTCGTCGATTATCCGGTCAAGGCCCACTGCTGCGGCGGGCACATGACGCAGATCAGTGAGCCGCAGGCATTCGAGCTCATCCGCCGGTTGCTGCAAAGCGCCCAGGATTACCACGCCGACATGATCCTCTGCATGTGCCCCATGTGCCAGTTGAATATGGACGGCTACCAGGCCCGCGTGAACGGCTATTTCAACACGCAGTTCAACCTGCCGATCATCTACTTCACTCAGATCCTGGGCATCGCCTTCGGTCTGGACCCGAAGCGGTTGGGATTCGGCAAGGAGCTGGTAGCCGCCATGCCCGTGTTGACGGCGAAACTGAATGGGAAACTGGCGGCGGCGGTGTAGGAAGTACTGAGTACACAGTACTCGGTAGTAACTGAGATCTGAGATTTGAAATTTGAGATTCGCGAGCATTGCACCCGGTGCTGAGTGTAAGTACCGGGTACTCGATTGAGGAATAACTATGTCTGAGAAAATCGGCATTTACGTCTGCCATTGCGGCAGCAACATCGCCGGCACGGTTGACGTGGAAGAGGTCGCCCGCTGGGCGGGCAAGAACGTCAAGGACGTGATCGTCTCCCGCGACTACAAGTTCATGTGCTCGTCGCTGGGCCAGAGCCTGATTGAAGAGGACATCAAGAAGGAAGGTCTCACGCGGATTGTCGTGGCCGCCTGCTCGCCGCACCTGCACGAGAAGACCTTCCGCCGCGCTTGCGAGAACGCCGGCTTGAATCCGTATCTGCTGCAAATGACCAACGTCCGCGAGCACTGCTCGTGGGTCCATACCGACAAGAAGGCGGCGACCGAGAAGACCAAGGCCCTGGTGGCCGCGGCTGCCGGACGGGTCCGCCATCAACGGCCGCTGGAGCGGATGTATGTGAAGGTCAACCCGGCCACGCTGGTCATCGGCGGCGGCATCGCCGGCCTGCAGGCCACGCTCGAGCTGGCCGACGCCGGCTATCCGGTCTACCTGGTCGAGCGCGAGCCTTCCGTCGGCGGCCATATGGCCCAGTTCGACAAGACCTTCCCCACCCTGGACTGCTCGGCCTGCATCCTCACGCCCAAAATGTCCGAGGTCGGCCAGCACGACAAGGTGACGATGTACACCTATTCCGAGTTGGAAGAGGTGACCGGCTCGGTGGGCAACTTCAAGGTCAAGATCCGCCAGAAGGCCCGCATGGTCAACGCCCCGGATTGCACGGGCTGCGGCATCTGCGTGGAGAAGTGCCCGCGGAAGGTGGTCGACGACGTCTTCGAAGTGGGCATGACCACGCGGAAGGCCATCTACATGCCGTTCCCCCAGGCAGTGCCGCGGATTCCGGTGCTCGATACGGCCAACTGCACCTATTTCACCCGCGGCAAGTGCAAGGTCTGCGAGAAGGTCTGCCCGACCAACGCCATCGACTACACGCAGAAAGACGAAATTGTCGAGGTCGAGGTTGGCAACATCATCATGGCCACCGGCTGGAAGCCCTTTGATTGCAAGCGGATCCCGCAGTACGGCTATGGGCGGCTGGCCAACGTCTACACGAACATGGAGTTCGAGCGGCTCTGCAACGCCGCCGGTCCGACCAACGGCAAGATCGTGCTCCGCGACGGCAAGAGCGAGCCGAAGCGCGTGGCCATCATCCACTGCGTGGGCAGCCGCGACACGACGACCAACACCTATTGCTCCAACGTCTGCTGCATGGCGGCGATGAAGTTTGGCCACCTCGTGCTGGAAAAGACCCAAGCCGAGGTCTATTCGTTCTACATCGACATGCGGGCGCCGCAAAAGGACTACGAGGAGTTTTACCAGCGGCTGCTGGAAGAGGGCATGCATTTCGTCCGCGGCAAGGTGGCCGAGGTGACGGACGCAGCCCGTCAGCCTGACGAGGCGGGCCGGCTGATCGTGCAGGTGGAAGATACGCTTCTGGGCAAGCAGCGGCGGATTCCGGTCGATATGGTGATCCTCATGGCCGGCCTGGAGCCGCAGGCCGACGCCAAGGAGATGGGACTGAAATGCGGCATTTCCTGCAGCATGGCCGGCTGGTACACCGAGCGGCATCCCAAGCTCGACCCGGTGGCGACAATGACCGACGGCATCTTCGTGGCTGGCGTTTGCCAGGGGCCGAAGGACATTCCCGCCTCGGTGGCTCAGGGCGCCGCGGCCGCCGCCCGCGTGGGCGGCATGATCACCAAGGGCCAAGTGATGATCGAGCCCGTAGTGGCCTCGATCAACGAAGAGGAGTGTTCCGGCTGCCGGATTTGCAACACGATGTGCCCCTACAATGCCATCGAGTTCCTGGAGGTGAAGAATACCAGCCACGTGATCACGGCCTTGTGCAAGGGCTGCGGCACGTGTGTGGCGGCCTGCCCGGCGGGTGTGATCGCCGGTGCCCACTTCAGCAACGAGCAGATTTTCGCCGAGATCGAAGGCGCCTGTGGGACGCCGACGGCAACGGGGCCATGACGGAGACGGAGCAAGAGGCTGCGGCCGTTTCGGCTGGATGAGAAAGTGCGAAGTACTGAGTACACAGTACCGAGTACACAACATGCAAAACGAACTGAGTGAAGCCAAAGTCCAATAAGTAAGAACTGCGAGCGTCAAACACGATCCGATAACTGAGTGCTGAGTACTGCGTACTCAGTGCTGACAACCGACAACTTCTTCCCATGTCCGAAAACTTTGAACCAAAAATCGTTGGCTTCTGCTGCAACTGGTGCTCTTACCGGGCGGCCGATCTGGCCGGCACCGCCCGCATCAAATACGCTCCCAACGTCCGCGTGATCCGCGTAATGTGCAGCGGGCGAGTCGATCCGAGTTTTGTCATGAAGGCGCTGGCCTCGGGGGCCGACGGCGTACTGATCGCCGGCTGCCATCCGGGCGAGTGCCACTACATCGAACAGAACTACAAGGCCATGCGGCGGTACTCGATCCTCAAGCACACGCTGCGGGCGATGGGCGTCGAGCCGGACCGCGTCCGCCTCGTCTGGGCTTCGGCGGCAGAAGGGCAGCAACTGGCCGATGCCATCGATCAACTGGTGACCGACGTCCGCAAGCTGGGGCCCCTGAAGTGGCCGGGCAACTGGTCGGAGAACGGGCATCGGGAAGAGGCCCTGGGGACGATCCTCAAAGAACATGAAGAATGCGTGGAGGTGGTTTAACCGCAGGCCGGAACAAGCTTGCGCAGTTCCGGCAAGACGCCGAGAGATTGCTGCCGGGACTGCGCAAGCTTGTTCCGGCCTACGGGAGATATAATCATGAGTCAAGTCACTGCTGATAAGAAGACCGCCAAGGGCAAGCTAGCCATCTACTGGGCCGCGTCGTGCGGTGGTTGCGAGATTTCCATCCTGCAGATCGACGCCAAGATCCTCGACGTCGATGCCGCCTTCGACCTGGTCTTCTGCCCCTGCATCGCCGACGGCAAGGTCCGCGACATCGAAAAGATGGCCGACGGCGAAATCGACGTCTGCCTCTTCAACGGCGGCATCCGCAACAGCGAGCAGGAGTACATGGCCCGCCTGCTCCGCCGCAAGTCGAAGGTGCTGGTGGCCTTCGGCTCCTGCGCCTCGGAAGGCTGCATTCCCGGCCTGGGCAATCTCAACGACCGCAAATCGATCTTCGAGACGGTCTACGACCAGGGCTCGGCCACCGGCCCGGAGAACCCGCAAAACGTTTATCCGCAGCACGAAACGCAAGTACCGGAGGGTACGCTCTACCTGCCCGTATTCTACGACACTTTGAAGACGCTCCGGCAAACCGTGGACGTGGATTACTTCTTGCCGGGCTGTCCGCCCGAGGCCGACAATATCTGGAAGGCGATCACGGCCATCGTCTCCGGCAATCTGCCGCCGAAGGGTTCGACCATCGGCGCCGACACGACCGTCTGCGACGAGTGCAAGCGGAAGCGGAGCGAAAAGAAGATCAAGAAGTTCCGCCGCACGTGGGAGATTGTGCCCGACGAGGAGGCGTGCCTACTGGAGCAGGGGCTGATGTGCTGCGGCATCGCCACGCGGGCGGGCTGCGGGGCCTTGTGTCCGACCGTGAACTCGCCCTGCATCGGTTGCCACGGGCCGAACGAAGGGGTGGACGACTACGGCTCGCGACTGATGAGCGCGGTAGCCTCGGTCATCGACTCCAACGACGAAGAGGAAATCGACCGCATCATTGCCGAGGGCATTCCCGATCCCGTTGGAACGTTCTATCGCTTTAGCTTGGCCGGCAGTTTGCTGAGGCGCTGCAATAAGGCAGCGGCGGGCAACGGACATAAGTAGAAATTGATTACAGGTCTTGGGTCTTAGGTCTTAAGTCTTAGGACTTGGGGCCGGCAAATCGTACGCACCCAAGACCTAAGACCTAAGACCCAAGACCTCCCATGAAACGCATTTCCATCGACCCCATCACGCGTCTTGAAGGCCACGGCAAGATCGATATTTTTCTCGACGAGCAGGGCGATGTGGCCAACGCCTACGTGCAGATCCCGGAACTCCGCGGTTTCGAGAAGTTCTGCGTCGGCCGCCAGGCGGAGGACATGCCCAACCTTACCGCCCGCATCTGCGGCGTCTGCCCGGAGGCCCATCACATGGCGGCCACGAAGGCCCTGGACCGGGTCTTTCATGTCGATCCGCCGCCCACGGCCAAGAAGCTCCGCGAACTGTTCTACAGCATCTTCTACGCCACCGACCACACAACGCATTTTTACGCCCTGAGCGGGCCGGATTTCGTCCTCGGCCCCGACGCCCCGCCCGCCGAACGGAACATCCTGGGCGTGGTGAAAAAGGTGGGCATGGACGTGGCCGGCAAGGTGCTGAAGATGCGGCACGACGGCCATTCCCTCATAAAGATGATCGGCGGCCGGGCCGTGCATCCCAATTGGGGCCTGCCCGGCGGCGTGAGCCGCGGCATCGACGAAACCCAGCGCAAGGAGATCGAGGCCCGCGGGCTGGAGGCGGTCGAGTTCGCCAGGTTCTCGCTCAAGATCCTCGATGATATTGTGCTGGCCAACAAGACCTACGTGGAACTGATCACCGGCGACGTCTACCTGCACAAGACCTACAACATGGGGATGGTTGACGCCAATAACTGCACTAACTTCTATGACGGCAAGGTCCGTATCACCAGTCCCAGCGGCAAGGAAGTCGCCAAGTACGACTGCGCCGATTACCGTGAGTACATCGCCGAGCGGGTCGAGCCGTGGTCTTATTTGAAGTTTCCCTATTTGCGGAAGATCGGCTGGAAGGGCTTTGTGGACGGCGAGGACTCGGGCGTCTACAAGGCGACGCCGCTCTCGCGGTGCAATGCCGCCGACGGCATGGCCACGCCGCTGGCTGCCGCCGAGTACCAGCGGATGTACCAAACCCTGGGCGGCAAGCCGGTGCATCACACGCTCGCCACGCACTGGGCCCGGCTGGTCGAGTTGCTCTATGCGGCCGAGCGGTGGGTTGAGCTGTCGCGGGATCCCGAGATAACGGGCAAGGAATATCGCACGCTGCCCACGGCCACGCCGACCGAGGGCGTGGGCTGCGTCGAGGCCCCGCGAGGCACGCTGACCCACCACTACACGACCGACGAGCGCGGCATCCTCACGAAAGTGAATCTGATCGTCGGCACGACGAACAACAATGCCCCGATCTGCATGTCAGTGAAGAAGGCTGCCCAGAAACTGATCTGCAAAGGCCAGGTAAACCAAGGCCTGTTGAACATGGTGGAAATGGCCTTTCGGGCCTACGACCCGTGTTTCGGCTGTGCTACGCACAGTCTGCCCGGCGAAATGCCGCTGGAGGTGACGTTGCGGAGGCCAGACGGAGCGGTGATTGAGAGGCTTTCGCAGCACCTTTAGAAAGATGCTGACGAAAAGATGGGGGACAGGAAGAGACAGTGCGGGGAATTGAGGCTAAGAGCGAATGGTGATTATCTTCCTGTCCGGCATTTTCCTGTCATTGCCTAATTTTCAAATCTCAACTCCCAGATTTTGAAAAGAAGATCAATTCATTTTCTTTTCCCCCATTTTCCTCACATGTCCACCCTCATCATTGGCCTTGGCAACCCGCTCGTGACTGACGACAGCGTCGGCCTGCGCGTTGCGGCGGAACTCCGCAGCCGCCTGGCCGGACAGGCGGACGTCGAGGTCGCCGAGGATTACTGGGGCGGGCTTCGCCTCATGGAGCAGATGGTCGGCTACGACCGCGCCATCGTGATCGACGCTATCCAGAGCGGTGCCGCGCCGGGCACGATCCACCACCTGGCCCCCGGCGACATGCCCACGCAACGCAGCGCTTCGTCGCACGACATGACCCTGCCGACCGCCCTTGCCTTGGGCCGTCAGGCCGAGCTTCACCTGCCCCAGGACGACGACATACTCCTTGTGGGAATCGAAGCGGACGATATCGTCAATTTCGGCGAGGCCTGCACTCCCGCCGTAGCCTCCGCCGTGCCGCGGGCCGTAGCCGACGTGCTTGACTTCCTCGACCGAACACCCGCAGTCGAGCCTGGGCGCGTACCCGCGGTCGGCAGCAATCTGAGCCTGAAGACCGGCTGAAGCCGGAACTACGAACGACTTTATCATACTCCAACCACCACAAAGCCGGAGCCACATTCCCATGATTTCGCCCGAGATCCTTCGCCGCTATCCGTATTTTGCCGGCGTCGACGACGCCACTTTGCGGCAACTGGCCATGAGCGCCGAGGAGAAACAGCAGATCCCGGGCGGCACGCGGCTCTTCGCCGAGGGTGAGCCCGCGAAGCGACTTGGCATCATTGTCTGCGGGGAAGTTAATATTCAGTACCTGCTAGGCAACGGCGAAATGCGGACGGTGGACACGTTGGTGGCCGGCGACCTGCTGGGATTCTCCGCCGTTATCGAACCTTACTTGTATACGGGCTTCGGCACGACGACCCAGAGGACCGACCTCGTTTTGTTGGACGCGCTAAAGCTTCGCGAACTCAGCCGCAACGACGCCCGGCTCGGCTACCAATTGATGCTGGAGGTGGCGAAGCTGCTCGCGCATCGCCTGGAAGGCGCCCGCGTGCAGTTGGCAGCGGCCTAGATGCATATAATTCATTTATGCACGAGTTGGCGATTGCGGAAGCGTTGATCGAACAGGTCGGCGCGGAACTCGAACGTGCCGGACAGCGCGGCGCCGTGAAACGCTTGGACGTGGCCGTGGGAAGACTTTCCGGCGTCCACTGCGACTGCTTGCGGTTCGCATTCGAGTTACTATCGCCCGGCACGGCCGCCGCAGGAGCCGAACTTCTCATTCGCCAGCCGCCGGCGATTTCCCGCTGCAGCCAATGCGGCGCTGCCAGCGAGATCACCGAATTGGTGATTGACTGCCCGCAGTGCGGCAGTCCGGCCATCGTCATCGAAGAGGGACGGGAACTGCTGCTGGAAAGCATCGAGATCGACGACTAGCTGATTAATTGACAAACGCCTGGTTTTCGCCTAGACTCGAAGGCGATTCTGGGAACTCGCCGTTAGAACTATCACGCCCGCTGGAGCGACCATGAACTGCGCCTATGCCCTACTCCTCGCCGCCTCGACCCTTTCCGCGCGGGAAGCGAAAACGGAATTCACATTCCAGGAGATCAGCCCCAGCGCATTGCGGCTCAGCGACGGCGGGCAGCCGGTTTTCGTTTATAATTTCGGCATGGTACTGGCCCCCGGCTTTCCCAAGGCGATGGAGCGATCATGCTACCTGCATCCCGTGTATGGCCCGGATGGCACAGTGCTGACCGACGACTTTAATCCGGACCACCCGCATCACCGCGGTATCTCGTGGATGTGGCCCGATGTTACGGTCGACGGCCGCAATGGAGATATCTGGACCGTGAAGAATTTCAAGCAACGGTTCGTGCGATGGGAGGCCCGTGAGACGACGGCGGAGACGGCGAAGCTGGCCGTGGAGAACGGCTGGTTCGATGGTGAACGCCGCTTCGTTAAGGAGCACGTAGAGATTGTCGTCCACCGCGTGGAACGACCGGCGACGGTCGATGCGCGGCGAACAATCGATTTCACGCTGGTGTTTGATGCCATCGACCGACCGGTGCGGATCGTCGGCACGTCGGAGGGCAAGAAAGGTTTCGGCGGCTTTTGCTTCCGCTTTGCGCCCGCGACGGCGGCGCGACAAAGACCGCCATCCACACCGAGAAGGGCCCGTCGCCCAAGGACGGCGTGCTGGCAAAGCATCGCTGGACCGAGGTGGCGGGCGTCTTCCATGGAAAGCCGGCCTGGGGGCGCATCGACGACATGGAAGGAAACCCCGGCTATCCGAACAACGGCTGGCTGCTGCGACATGGATTTGGATTCCTCAACGTGTCGTGGCCAGGGCTGAAGCCGTTTACCCTCGAGCCTGGCAAACCGCTGACGTTGAAGTATCGCGTCACGCTCGGCTCGGGCGACGCACCCAGGTAAGAACCAATCCGATTCCCCACTCACTTAAATCCCACCATGAAAAACTCCAATCAACCCTTCCGCACTTCCCGACGGACTTTTTTGAGCGGTACGGCCCTGGCCGCGGCCACCGCGACCGTCCTGCCGCGCCACCTTCTGGCGGGCAGCGGCGCCACCCCTCCTAGCGAAAAGCTGAACATTGCCGGCGTCGGCGTTGGCGGCATGGGAGGCCATAACGTTTCCATGTGCAAGAGCGAGAACATAGTGGCTCTCTGCGACGTCGATGCACGGGGCTACGCCGCGCCGACGATCGGCGCGTATCCCAAGGCGAGCGTCTATAAGGACTTCCGCGACATGTTCGACAAGCAGAAGGACATTGACGCGGTCATTGTGGCTACGCCCGACCACTCGCACACGATCGTCGGCCTGGCCGCCATCGAGCGCGGCAAACATGTTTACATCCAGAAGCCGCTGGCCCATAGCGTCTACGAGGCCCGGCTGCTTACCGAGGCGGCGCGGAAAAACAAGGTCGTCACGCAGATGGGCAACCAGGGCCATTCGGGCGATGGCGTGCGGCACCTTTGCACCTGGATCTGGGACGGCGCCATCGGACCGGTCCGCGAGGTCCATGCCTGGACGAACCGCCCCGTCTGGCCGCAGGGTATCGAGGTAGACCGCCCCAAGGAAAAGCCGCCCGTGCCCGCCACGCTCGACTGGGACCTCTGGATTGGTCCCGCGGCCATGCGGCCGTATCATCCCACGTACCACCCGGGCAACTGGCGGGCGTGGTGGGATTTCGGCACCGGATCGCTGGGCGACCTGGGGTGCCATATCCTCGACGCCCCCTTCTGGGCCTTGAAACTGAAATATCCCACGAGCGTCGAAGGCTGTATTTCGACCTACTGGAACGACCTCTGGAAACCCTGCCCGCCCAAGAACGAGAACTATCCGCGTTCGACCATCGTGCGGTTCAAGTTTCCGGCGCGAGGAGACATGCCGGAAGTGAAGCTTACCTGGTGGGACGGCGGTATGATGCCGCCGCGGCCGGAGGAACTCGAGCCGGGCCGGCGAATGGGTGACGATGACGGTGGAGTGCTGTTCGTGGGCGACAAGGGTTCGCTCGTATGCGGCTGCTACGGCCGCAGCCCGCAATTGATCCCGGCGGAAAAGATGCGGGCTTACCAGCGACCCAAGCTGGCGGTCGAGCGGATTCCATTCGGCGAGGAGGGGCACGAAAAGGATTGGATCCGGGCGTGCAAGGGAGGCAAACCGGCCAGCTCGAACTTCGATTTTTCCGGCCCGCTGTCGGAAATGGTGCTCATGGGGAACCTAGCCGTCCGTTACCCCAACCGCAAGCTGCTTTGGGATGGTGAAAAGATGGAGGTCACCAACGACAGCGAGGCGAACTCGTACATCCGTCCGCATTATCGTCAGGGGTGGAAAGTGTAGGGCCATGTGATGAATCGCCTCAATTGGCGTGAAACAAGTCGTATGCGGCACGCGGAACGTGTCGGATTCGTAGTTGCCTGCGTGGTTTTGGCTGGGATTTCCGCGCGGCCGCCGCTCCTTCCGTAGTGGATTTCCGCTACGCTCCGCCGGAGTGGCAGGCGGCGATCTGCTTGCCGGACGACCCGCAAAAGTCGCTCGTCGACAATCGCGGCGATCTGCTCTACGACTTTAACCAGGGCGGACGCGAGTTCGGCACGCGGATCGGAGTCAAACTCGCCGAAAATGCCGTTTGGCAGAAACAGGAGTTGCTCACTCCGCGGGCACCCATCGTCAAAACCTGTTGGACCGCGAAAGGGCCGGTCAACGCAACGCAGTGGGAGATCGTCGAGCAGGCCTTTGCCGTAACGCCCGGCGCGAACGCGGCTGCCCTGGACGGCCACGCCCGCTACGACGTGATCCTCGTTCGCGTCAAAAACCTTGACGGGCGTCCGCAAACGTTGCAGCCGCGGTTGATTGTTGACACGGCGTTTGGCGCGAGCGCCAAGAGGATCACGTTGTGGTCAACCACGGCGAGTTGGTCACCTGCTCCTTGAAAATGGCCGCGGGCGAATTTGCGAAAGAGATTCCTTTGGAAGCCATGACCGTGCCCGGCGGAGGGAGTGCAAGCTTCTTGGTGGTCTGCGGCGGCGGTGAAATGGCGGCCCGGCCAAGAACCGTTCAACAGGCCGAAGCGGCCCGCGATCGCGCCATGGCGTATTGGGAAAGGGTATCGTTGCCGTTTGGGCGGGTCGAAGTACCGGACGCTGGAATTCAGGCGTTGATCGATTCCTCAATCCGCAACATCTGGCAGGCGCGGGAAATTAAGGGCGGCCTGCCGGCCTTCCAGGTTGGGCCGACGTGCTACCGCGGCCTGTGGATCGTCGATGGCGCATTTCTGCTGGAGACGGCGGCGATACTCGGCGCCGGCGACCAGGCCCGCAACGGCGTGGCCTACGAGCTGACGCACCAGAAGCCTGATGGCCGCATCGAGGTGATGTCGAACTATTGGAAAGAGAACGGCATTGTGCTGTGGACGTGTCTCCGCCACGCCCAGCTCACGCAGGACAAAAAGTGGCTGGCATCCGTTTGGCCGCGGCTGCGGCGGATCGCCGAGTACATCCGCGTGCTCCGCCGGCAAACGCTGCAGAACGCCTCGCCGCTTGACGACGGCTTGCAGCCGCCCGGCTTTCCCGACGGCGGCATCGGCGGCGTTCGCTTGGAGTACACTAACGTCTATTGGAACCTGCTGGGTCTGCGGGCCTGGGTCCAGGCCGCCCGCTGGCTGGGCAAGGCCGAAGAGGCGGCGGAGTGGCAGGGAGAATACGACGATTTTCTGGCAGCCTTCCGCAAGGCGGCCGCCCGCGACATGAAGGTTGACGCCCGGGGCAACCGCTACCTGCCGATCCTCATGGAAGGCCAGGACCTGCCGCAGCGGGCACAATGGGGATTTTGCCATGGGGTCTATCCAGGGCAACTCTTCGCCCAGGACGATCCGCTGGTG
The DNA here is from genome assembly GCA_963709175.1 of uncultured Planctomycetia bacterium. Classification (GTDB taxonomy): domain Bacteria; phylum Planctomycetota; class Planctomycetia; order Pirellulales; family Thermoguttaceae; genus JANXQG01. Next base: position 37,562 of record CAVPVK010000010.1, on the reverse strand, counting down.
ACCGGCAATCTGGGCATGCTGGCGGCGACCGAGCGAGAAGGAATGGTCTACGGCACTGGCTGGGATGCTACCGGCATCTGGAACTACTTTGCATCGTTTTACGGCCACGCCTGGTTATGGCAGGGTAATGGGCGGAAGGCGGCTGAGATACTATATGCCTTTGCCAACCACGCCTCTCCCGTGCTCGACTGGCGTGAGGAGCAGTCGCTCAAGGGCCAGCCTTTCCGAAAAGTCGGAGACATGCCGCATAACTGGGCCAGTGCCGAGTTCATCCGCCTGGCGATCCATCTGATCGAGTTGGATCGCGGCGACGAATTGCACCTTTTGGAAGGCATGCCCGCCCAATGGCTTAAGCCGGGCATGGTCACGCGGCTGCGTGGGGTGGCCACGCCCTTCGGTCCGTTGCATCTCACGGTTCAGGTGCGGGGCGATGGCAAGACCGCCACGCTTGACGTCCAACCGGTGGCGGAGAACTGCGAAGCCATTGTGGTTCATCTGCCGGGCGGTGGCACGTCGCGGATCGAGCCTCGCAAGGGTGGCACGATCGACTTCCCCATCCGCTGACCTGCCGGCCCAGAATCGCGCCGCACTCCGATGGCTGCAGACGAGCGGTCCAGCCCGCTGTGCATGGCGTCGGCGCGATGATCGCTCGCGGGCATTGCCGGCGTCGCGCCGCTGCGGCTGCATACGTAGCTGGCCAGGCAATTGGCGTGTTCGCTGATGGCGTCGAGGTCGGCGCCGCGCAAGAGTCCCATGGTTACGGCGGCCGTGAAAGCGTCGCCCGCTCCCACGGTGTCCACCACCTCGGTTGGCACGCCCGAGTGGACCGCGCTGCCGTCGCGGCCGACGAGCAGCGAGCCATTGCTGCCTTTGGTCAGGACAGCCAACGTCAGGCCATACCGGTCCAACAAGCCCTTCATGACGCACTTCTCACTTCCCGGGATGGCCAAAAGGCGGGCGACCACCGGCAATTCCTCGTCGTTCAGTTTCAGCACGTCGCAGTTCCGCAGACCCTCTTCCAGGATTTCGGCGCTGAAGTAGTCGAGGCGCAAATTGATGTCGAACACCCGCAGGCAAGTCCGCGGCACAGCGGCCAACACTTGCCGGACGGTTTGGCGGGAAATGGCCGATCGCTGTGCCAGCGTGCCGAAGCATACCGCCTCGGCCCGCCCAGCCAGTTCCAGCAGCGACGGAGTGGTGGGAATGTAATCCCACGCGACGTCCTCATGGATGGAGTAGCGCGGCTTACCCTCGGTGTCGAGGGCGACAGTGACTGTGCCCGTGGGATGCTTGGAGTCCACAGCGACGTGCGGCCGCAGAATCCCCAAGGAATCGAGGTGCGCGAGGATTTCGCGGCCCAGGGGGTCGTCGCCCACAGCGCTGACGGCGTGAGACATCGCCCCGCATTGCGCTGCATGATAGGCAAAGTTGACCGGCGCCCCGCCGAACTGGCGTCCTGTCGGTAAGATGTCCCAGAGGACCTCGCCCAGTCCGATGACAAGTGGTTGATCGGTTCTATCTTTTGCTATTTCCATAATAATTTGTCCATGTCGTCCGCGGCTGCCCAAGATGCTGCGTCATTATGTCGGCCAGCGCACCGCACGATTTCTAATCGATGCCGAGCCGCTCTTGCATATCTTCCAGGGAAACACCCTTGGTCTCGGGCACCATCAACTTAACCCACACCAGTTGCAAAACCATCATCCCGCAGAAGAACAGGAAAACATATCCCGGTGCCAGGATGTCCACCATCTTCGGGAAGAAACTGGTCAGCAATGCAGCAAAAATCCAATGGGTGAAGCTACCCAGCGACTGGCCTTCGGCGCGATGGCGACTAGGGAAGATCTCGGAAATAAGCACCCAGATCACCGTTCCCTGGCCCACAGCATGCGCGGCGATAAAGGCGAAGATGCACCCCGGTACGATGCCGTAATGTTGAGTGAAGAAGGCCCAGGCCGTCAGCCCCAGCGAGAGGATGTAGCCGAACGAGCCGACGTATAGAAGCGTCCGTCGGCCCACGCGGTCGATGAGCCACAGGCCCACAAAGGTGAAGATGAGGTTGGTCACGCCAATGCCGACCGATTGCAGCAGGGCGGCATTCTTGCCCAGCCCCGTCATCTCGAAGATCCGCGGGGCGAAATATAGCACCGCGTTGATGCCGGAAAGCTGGTTAAAGAAGGCCACCAGAAATGCCAAGAGGATCGGCACGCGGAGGCGCCATGTCCAGAAGCCGGAGGCTACGGCCTGCTCGAGATCGAGCCGCCGCCACGATCTCGTCGGCCTGTGCTGTCAGTTGCTCCGGCGAAGCGTCCGGTTCAATCAATCGCAGGACCTCAAGGCCCCGCTCGCGGTCGCCCTTACGGCTAAGCAGCCAGCGCGGGCTTTCCGGCAGGCAAAGGCACATCAACGAATAGACGAGCGAGGGGACGGCGGCAATCCCCAGCATCCAACGCCAGGCGTCGTCGCCGCCGATTTGGTCGATCAGGGCATTGGATGCGAAGGCCACAACGATGCCAAAGACGATGTTGAACTGGAACATTCCTGCCAACCGCCCGCGGTAAGCCGGCGGTGCGATTTCGGAAATGTAGAGGGGGGCCACGACTGTGGAGACGCCGATGCCCAGGCCGCCGATGAAGCGGGCCGCGATGAACATGCCCACCCCATCGGCCAAGCCGCAGCCCACGGCGGAAAGGATGTAGAGCAGGCCGATAAACAGCAACGTTCGCTTGCGGCCAAATCGGTCCGTGGGCCAGCCGCCCAGCAGCGATCCGACCACGGTGCCGTAGAGCGCCGAACCCATCGCCAGCCCGTGGACGCTGGCGCTCAAGCTCCAGAGCGCCTGGATCGTCTGCTCCGCGCCGGAGATGACGACCGTGTCGAAGCCGAATAGGAATCCGGCCAGGGCCGAAGTAACGGACCATAAAAAGACGCGAAATCTCATGAATTGCCTACTCCGACTTGGGCCAGGTCGATGCCATGCGCCAGTCGTCCAAATGGACGATTGCCGCGTTTCCGCCGACGCAGGAAAGAGACAAGGTCTGGTTGTCGACAGGTGGCAGGAAGCAAAAAGCCAGGTTGGCGCGGCCGTCGGCCGTGAAGATCTCGATCGACGAGCGGTCCACGAGCACTCGCAGGGCCAGGCGGCCATCGATCAGTTCGATCGTCGCCGTCCGACCCAGGCAGGAAAGCTGGCGGGTCTTGACATTGAAGCGAATCGGCGTGCCACGGACCGTCAGCACAATTTCCCCGGCCGTGCCCGGTTCGGCCGCCAGGTTGATATCGAACAATTCACCGCGCACTGCCTGCAGCGGATTGTCGCCCGGCTTCAACTGGCCGCTGAAAGTGAACTTCTCGCCCGCGTGCAGACGGTCCACCTCGCGGACGGGCAGGGTGCAAAGGCGAACGCCTTCGGGGAATGTCCGCAGCGTCAACCCGACGGGCAGCGACATCTGCTGGTTGAACGGCATGCCGGGATACTGTCCGCCGGCCATCCAAGCGATCTGGATGCGACGGCCGTCTTCTGGGGGAATTCCGCTGAAGGTTTGCGCCGCATAGCGGTTGGCGCCGAAATGGCTGGGAAGCGGGCCAGCCTCCTTGTGGAAGCATTGGCCGTCGAAGCTGCCCAGCATGTAGTTGTTGTTGGCCCCCCAGAAAACCCATTTCACCTTCGCCGCGTCGTCGTCAACGGGCAAGGGAAAGAAATCAGGACATTCGCCGGAGCCGGGCATAGGCACGTCGCACAGTTTTGACCATTGTTTAAGATTCGGCGAGGAGAATAATGCGTACGTGTTTCCGTCGAGGAAAAGGGCCATGATCCACTTCTTGCTCGCGGCGTGCCAGAAGACCTTGGGGTCGCGGTTATCGCCTGCGATGTGCCTGAGCACCGGGTTGCCAGCGTACTTGGCCCAAGTTCGGCCGCGGTCGTTGCTGTAGGCGATCGACTGCGTGAAGGGATTGCCCGCCGAAGTGAAGATGCAGACCAGGGTCTTCTCCTTGCCTTTCTGGAAACCGGCCGTGTTGTCCTCGTCGACCACTCCGGAACCGGAGAAGATCGTGCCCAACTTGTCGGGATGGATGGCATGGTCGAGCTGTGTCCAATGGAACATGTCGGGACTGACGGCATGCCCCCAGGTCATATTGCCCCAGTTCTTGCCGGAGGGATTGTGCTGGAAGAATAAATGGTACTCGCCTTTATAGAACATCATCCCGTTGGGATCATTGGTCCAGTTCTTCATGGGACTGAAATGGAACTGGGGCCGGTAGCGTTCGTCGTAGAGTTTTGCCGGCTTCGCGGGCGGAACGCGGGCCTGGTCGCTCATGACGATCTGATCGACGTTGATGTGTCCCCAGCCTCCGCTGGCGCGATCGACGATCTCGATGCGAGCCTGCTTGCCGGCCAGTTCGCTGAGGTTCCATGTGCACCAGTCGAGCCGCTCGTCGTCGTTGCCGGTCGATGTGCGAACGACCTTGCCATCAACGAGCAGATTGACGCATGTCTCGCCTTCGTGGGCCCCTCCGCCAATGAGGAAGTTGAGGAACTTGCGCTCGATCTTGAAGGCCGGAGAGGTGAGCGTGCCGGTCGAGGCATCGCCATTCAAGTAGGTGTTGACCAGGCCCTTGCCTAGGAATCCCGTTACGGCTTGCTGGTTGGGCAGCGTGCCGTGGGCGGGGCCCGTGCCGAAGGCGGTTCCCGTGGCTTTCCAGTCGCCGTAATCGGGGCCCTCGAAATCGGCCAGGACGACGTCGTCGGCGGCTCGAACCGAGGCCGCGGACATGAGACCCAGGGCAATTAACCCGGTGAACGATAGCAAGATTGTTCTCATGGAAGTTTTACCCAGTTTCGTCAGGGCTCCTTATTCATGTTTGAGGTCGAAATTCAGATCGGAACGATTGCCGGTGATTTCCACAGTGATACCGTTGGCATAGCGTGCTGGCAGGATGTCTTTGGGGACCTGGCGGGTTTGGCCGGTGGCCTTCTCGACGAAAGGCACCAGTTTGGCCGCTTGGGCGACGAACGTCACGTTCAGCTTCCCCAACGGAACGCCGTCGCAACGGTACTCCCCCGTCTTGATTTCGCCGCCGACGACAGCTCCGGACGTGCCTGTCATGGGCGAAAAGGTCACCGCCCCCCGGGGCACCGGCTGGCCGTCGATCGCGATGTGTCCGGAGACCGTTGCCGTGGCGTACTTCGGGCCCTGTCCGCATCCTGCGGCGGTCGGCAGCACCAGGGCAGCCAGGTAAGCGATAACCAGCCGGTTTCGCGGGACAGTCCAGTCTGACAAGTTGTAAGTATTCACGGGCGGGCTCAGTATTTGGAGGAATCGATCGACTCGCCGCCACGCGACGAGCAGAGCGCGCGCCAGGTATTGATATCAATGAAGTTGCTGATGAACCGCATGCTCGCGTCGCCGAAGGCGCAGATTCACACCGGTCGGGTGGGCGCTGCGCGCGGCCGAGTATTGTTGCGCATCGACCATCGAGACCACACAGCCTGCGGGAATGGCCCGCGACTGCGGACAAATGTTGCAAACTACGTCGGGGGCCGAGGAATTCGGCGTCAGGTAGCCTTCGAAGGCCTGGCCGCCTTCCGCCAGCATGCCATCGCCCGGCGGCCCCCAGTATTCCGGTCCGTGAGCGGACAGGCACTCGCTGAAGGCCAGCGTGTTGGACGCGCCGTCGGCGATCTCCGCGGTCGTGTAGCCCTTGCCGTTGGTAAAGAACCCGCCCAAGAAGGTCACGCCGTTTAAATCGGTCTGACTGTAGCCGGTGTTGCCGTAGTTGGCAACGTAGTTCAACCGCATGCGGGAGTAGACGTCCCAGTTTCCCACACCCTGCGTGGGCGTCGCCCCCAGTTGCCCCGGTTTGGGCTCGTTGATTTGCAGTCTGTCGTCGGGGCAGACATAGGCCAGCACTGCTTGCGAACGGGCCAAGGAATTCACTTCGCCCACTTGCGGTTGGCTGAAATCGTACATGCGATAGACGGTCTCTTGATCAATATAGGGCAGGATCAGGGTTGGCCACGTGAAGTTATTAGAAAAATCCTGCCCAGTGGGACGGTTCCAGCCGTTGAGATTGGCCATTGGATCAGTGGTCTCGCTCATCTTGGACTGGACGCCGCCCGCCGGGAAGGTGCCGTGGGCCTCACCGTATGCTTGGGAGGCCAAGGCAATCTGTCGCAAGTTGTTGGCGCATTGCACGCGGCGGGCGCCCTCTCGAGCGGCATTGGCTGCCGGTAACAGCAGCGCGATGAGGATCCCGATGACTGTAATCACCACGAGAAGCTCGACGAGAGTGAATCCGCCACAATCGCGGCGGCACTTTGTCGGCCCTCGGCCGCGGCGACGGAAGACCGCGCCGCACGCGGCCGCCAATATCAACGCAATAGTGCCCGGTTCCGGCACGGCGAATAGGTTGTCAGCGAGGCCCGCTGCCGGCGATCCGCCTGCCGTCGGGTCGAAGAGGAACGTTCCCCCGGCGCCGATGGCTAGAGGCATGCCGGCCGGAAGGACGTCGGTGGCGGTGTCCACCATGGCGCCGGCGGCAACCGTCGTGCCTCCCGTGTAGGAATTCGAGCCCGAGAGGACCAAGGTCCCCGCCCCCGCCTTCAGCAACTCGATCGCGCCCAGCCCATCGCCCCCCTCAATCTGTCCGCTGAACGTGCTCGAACCGCTGCTTGGGCTGACGACGAGGACCGACGGCGTCGCTGCGTTGCTGTTAACGATGTTGCCGCCGGTGCCGGGACCAACATCGCCCAACGAGGCCACCTGTTGCCTCGTGCCGTCGAGGTCCAGCGTTGCGCCGATGGCAATCGTCAGCGCGGTGGCGGCGGGCAGGACGTTGCCGCTGGAGGGATTGACGCCGGAAGTCATCAGCGCGGTGATTTGCGCCAGGTTTAGGGCGGTGTCGGCGATGAGAACGTCGTCGAGCAGGCCCGTGAAATCGACGTCGTTGGTCGTCTTGCCGACGACGAAATTCGCCGCCTGAGCACTCAGGCCGGCGGCCGTCCGCGTGGCCACCTGGCTGCCGTCGCAGTACAGGGTGTTTGCAGTTCCGTTATAAGTGGCGACGATGAAGTGCCAATTGCCGTCCATCGGATTGACGGCCATGCCGGTGGCGGTCAGATCATTGTTGTACCAGTAGTTTTGCAGGGAATTGGGGCCGTTCAGCCGCAGGTTATTGGTTTCGTTGTTGGCATTCACGCCCCAGCCGAGGAAACCGCCGTTGTTCGCGCAACCCGGGGCAGCTTCCTCCCACAAGGCGATCGTATAGGGGCTGCCGCCAGTTGGCAGAAGCGAGGGGAAGGTCGCTGCCACGAGCGTCGACGACCCGTCGAGGCTCAGCGCCCCGCCGCCAAAGAGGCCGCTGGCCGAAAAGGCCGGCGCGCCGCTTCCCACGACCAGGTTGTATCCGTTGCCGCTGCTGTCGGCGCCCAGGTTGGCGGAATTGTTGAAACTGTAGTACGCCACCGTCCCAGCCGGCAGCACGTTGGCAACCAACCGCAACGTCCCGCCACTGACGACTGTCGCGCCCGTATAGCTGCAAGGAGCCGTCAACTGAAGTGTACCGGCGCCGATCTTGGTTAGGCCGCCCGTGCCGGTAAACGGGCCGCTGAGCACGATCGAACCGCCCGTGGTGTCGAAGCACGCGTTGCCGTTGACGCCGGTGAGCGTCATGGCCGCAGCCGAAGACCAGTTGCCGGCGGCGGCGATCGTCCCGCCGCCAAGGTGGATCGCGTAGTTCGAGCTGCCGACGATCCCGCCGCTGCCGATCACGAACTGACCACCGGTGAGATTGAAAGCGCCGTCGCCACTGACGACACCGACCTGCAAAGCGCCGACGCCCGCAATCATCCCGCCCGTTTGTGTCAAAGTGCCCGTGGCCGAGTTCCCGCTCGTTCCGAAGCCCACCGCCATCGTCTTGCCATTGAGGTTCAGCGTGCCGCCGTTCATGTAATAGAACGCATTAGTGCTGGGGTTGTTGCTGGCGCAGACGTAGAAGGTGGATTGGCTGGGATGGTAATTGAACAGTCCGCCGTTTTGGATCACGCTGCCGCTGCCGGAATCTCGGCCGACGACGAGGTTGTCGCCCAAGTTCCCCGTGACATTGATGGTCGCCTCGCCGTCAATGATCAACTGCCCGCCGATCGTGCCGGCGACGCCGTTATTGGCGCCGCCGTTGCCGACGTAGAAATACCCGCTGGCCACGTTCACGCTGCCGGAAACCACGATCGCCCCGCCGCTGGCCTGCAGGCCGGTGAAAGAATGGGTACCGGCCAGGACGAGCGTGCCGCCGGTGACCAGCGAGTCGCCGGTAGTCGTATTGCCGTTGAGCGTCAACTGCCCCGTGCCTAACTCGGAGAAAACGCCGGATCCGTCGATCGTCCCCGCGTAGGTGGTGTTGTCGGCCTGGTCGAACGTCAGGGCCGCCGCATTGTAGTTGATCGTGCCGCTGGCGAGCGAGGCGCCCGTGCCGCCCGCCCCAATTTGCAGGCTGCCCGCGGTGACCGTGGTACCACCCGAGTAGATGTTGCCGCCCGTCAGGACCAGCGTGGCGCTGCCGACTACCGTCAGGCCGCCGCTGCCGCTCAACACACCTCCGTAGGTCGTCGAGGCGCCGTTGGAGCCCACGGCAAGCGTGACGGCGTTTCCCGCGGCATTCTGCAGCAGCAGGTTGCCGCTGCCCGCCAACGCCCCGAGCGTGGGCGCGACGATGCCGGCGGCAAAGGTCAGGCCGTTGTTGGGGACGATGGTCACCGTACTGTACTGCAGGGCCTGCGCATTGCCCAGGCTGATCGCGCCGGCGGCGATCGACGTCGTGCCCGTGAAGGTGTCGGCGGCGTTGAGAGAAAGTGTATTGGTCCCCAGCTTGACTAACGAAAGCACGTTGCCGCCGTCGTTGGGATTGGCGAGTGCGTTGCCGTAGGCAAGGCTTCCACCGCTGGTGTCCAACCCCAGCGACGAGCCGCTCTGGAAACCGCCATTGGAGTTTCCCATGGTCGCCAGGAGCTGCACGTCCGCGGCGGTGAACTGGCCCGGACCGCCCACAGCCAGCGTCAGCGTGGCGCCGCTGTTAACGACGATATTGGCCGCGGTCCAATCGCCCGTGTTGGCGTTGTACAGTGAAGTCCGCTGGCCAAGTTCGAGAGTGCTGCAGGTCAGGACCTTGGTGCCGCCAGTATAGGTGTTGCTCGCGGCGAGCGTGACCGCCCCGCTGACCACCAGCTCCGTGCCCGCGGCATCCGGCAGCGATGCCGTCACCGTCAGCGGCCCGCCGCCGCCCAGGCGGTAGACGTTGTTGGTTGGAGTGATTGTGCCGCTGAAGGTCGCTCCACCGGCAACTGCCCCCAGGCAGAGCGAGTTGTAGCCCGCGAAGTTAATGTGCTCGTTGTCGTTGCTGCCGACGGCGATCGCGCCGCTGGAACTGGGGTCGATCGCTCCGCTGGCCAGCCAAGCTTGGACCGTGGCATAGGCCCCTGTGGCATTCAGCGCCGCGCCGCTTTGGATGAGGATCTTTCCGCTGGCGGAAATGGCCGCGGTCGTCATGAAAACCAGGTTGCCCGCGGCGATTGTCGTGCCGCCGGTGTAGCTGTTGGAACCGCCGAGGTACAATGTGCCGCCGTCGAACTTGACGATGCCGAAACTGCCCCCCAACTGACTAACAGGCCCATTGAGGTACACGTCGCCCACCGCGTTGACCGGGACGTTCTGGCCGTCCAGGACCAGGGGCGCCTGGATTGTCTGCGGTTTGGCGCTCAAGTTGCTCAAGGGGCCTTGCAGCCAGATGGCGCTGCCCGTCACGGTGAAGCTGCCCGCCGACGCGGCGAAGCTCAGCCCGGCCAGGTAAGTGCTCGTCGGGTCGAGATTGTTGTTGGTCGTTTGCCCGGAGCCGGCCAGCGTGATCGTAGCGCCGAGTCCCGGCGCAACCCCGTCGGCCCAATTGGCGGCGGTGGACCAATTGGCGTCGCTGCCGCCGCCCGTCCAGGTCTTCAGCGGATTGGTGGTCAACTGGTACGTGTCGAGGCTGATCAACGACGTCGAGCCGCCGGTGGCAAAGAGGTCGTAGCCCAGGCTAGTCGGGGCATTGAAAGCGCGGGCGGTCAAGGCCACGCGGCCATCGTTGCCGAAGACCTCGACGACTGAAGCGTCGACGAGAATGTCCAGTGACAGCGTGTTGCCAATTGTGGCCATGCTCAGCGGCGCGGTGAAGGTGCCGTCACTGCTCTTCAGATAGAGGTTCGTCTTGTCGTAGTAGACCTGCACCGCCTGACTGCCGTTGGACGATTCCAGGAGGTCCAGGCCGAAGTCTGTGGCCGTTGTCGTTGCCAGGTTGAAGTTGGCCAGCAATTGCATGCAGTTGCCGCTGACGGTCGGCAGGTAACCGCTGCCCACCGCGGTCACATTCACGTTATTGAACTGCTGGTGGTTCTGCCGCAAAGAGGCGATTTCCGGAATGGGCTCCGTGCTGATCGTGCCGTCGGGCAGGATGCTCATTACGCGCGGAATGCTCAAATATCCCTGCCAGCCGTACGTCGGCCCGGTGCCGTCGGAACCGGTAATCCAGCCCACGAGGATCGTCCGCCCCTTTTGATCGACGAAGGTCTGCCCGGCGTAGAATTCGCCGTAGTCGAGTTTTTGCGAATTCCGGGCCGTGAACTGGCATGTCTGGTAGTTGAACGTGCCGACGGAGGCCTCGTCGTACCCGTTGGCGCCGTACGTCAAGACATACTGTCCATTGCTGCCCAAGGGAAAGAGATTGGGGCACTCCCAAGCCCCGCTGCTGCCGTCTTGGTAGCAAAGGTTGCGAAAGGTCCAGTTCACCAGGTTCGACGAGCTGTAAACGAACGTGCTGGCCAGGCCGTTTTGCGCCAGCCGGTAATCATGTAGTATGTGCCATTGTATTGCCAGACTTTGGGATCGCGGAAGTCGCCGCTGTCGCCGCCCGGCGGGGGGCTGGAAATGACTGGGTTGCTGGTATACTCGGTGAAAGTGAGGTTCGTCGAGTCCGTGGCCGTGGCAATGGCTTGCGTTTCGTTGCCGCTGGCATCCACAGCCGTGTAGACGAGGGTCAACTGGCCGCTGGAGTTCTCGATCGCGCTGCCGGTGAAGCAGCCTCCGACGTTATAGGAAAGGGTGTTGGTGAGGGCCACCGGCTGTGTTGTCCAGTCAAGCATGTTGCTGCTGGTGGCGTGGCCCCAATTGATGTCTCCCCAAGTGTAACCGGTCGGATTGTATTGATAAAAGTACTGGTAGGTGTCGTCGGGCGTCTCGATCAGCCCATTGGGATCGTTGATCCAGCCGACCGGCGCGGTAATGTGGAAGCTGGGACGATAGGGATCGGACGAGGACTGCGCCGCGCAAGCCTGGATCCCGCCATGGCGATGCCGCTCAAAAGCAGGCAAGCCGCGCGGAACCATTGTTCAGAACGTCGTGGACACGTCGTCTGCCTTGCTCGCATTCGATTAACCCAACGATCTCCGCCGGTGAACCAGGCGGCGACGGAGCATTGCGATCCCGAGGGCCGCCAGGAGCAGCGCGATTGCCCCTGGCTCGGGTACCGCCGCCACGCCGTTCGCGCTCGACTCGGCGGCGGCCTGCGCCAACGGCGTCCCCGCCTCCGAAGGGTCGAACACAAATGTGCCACCCGCGCCCACCGTCAAGCTCGTTCCGGTGGGCAGGGCCCCGCCCGTTGCCACAATCAGCGTCCCCTCGGCCACGGTTGTGCCTCCTTCATAGCTGTTGCTGCCGCTTAAGACCAGGGTGCCCGGGCCGGAGAGCACCAGGCCCAGCGATCCCAGCGTGCCGCCGCCTTCGATTGACCCGCTGAAAGTCGTCGATCCACCCGTGGGGCTGATGGTGAGGACCGCCGGTGCTTCCAGGTTGCTGTTGATTATACTTCCGCCCGATCCCGGCGCGGCGTCGCTGAGCGAGGCCACCTGCTGCCACGCGCCGTTCAGATCGAGCGTGCCGCCGCTGGCGACCTTCAAGGCCGTCGTGGCGGGCAGGATGTTACTGCTGCCTCCGTTACCGACCCCCGAGTTGTAAAGGGCCGCGATTTGCGCCGAACTGAGCGCCGTATTGGCGATCAGCAGGTCGTCCAACAGGCCCGTAAAATTGACGTCGGCGGTTGTCTTGCCGACGACGAAGTTTGCCGCTTGCACGTTAGAGCCGTGAAATTGGTTCGCGACGGCGAGAGCGGCGTTCCATCCGCATAAATCGTTTCTGTGGTGCCATCGTAGGTTGCGACGATGAAATGCCACGTTCCATCCATCAGATTGGCGCTGGTGTTCGCCACGAGGTCGTTGTTGTAAAAGTAGTCCGAAACGGCGTTGGGCCCGTCCAGGCGGAGGTTGTTTGTCTCGTTGTTGGAGTTGGTTCCCCAGCCAACGAAGCCGGCATTGGCGGCATTGCCAGGCGCCGACTGCTCCCAGACCGCGATGGTGAAGGGGCTGCCGCCGGTCGGGACTCCCGTGGGAAAGGCGTTGGCCACGAGCGTCGAAGCGCCGTCCAGGCTGAGCGCGCCGCCGCCGAAGACGCCGCTCGCGGAGTAAGTTGGAGAGCCCGTGCCGGTCACCAGGTTGTTACCATTTCCGCTGGCATCGAAACCGAGATTACCCGGATTGCTGAAGTTGTAGTAGGCCACTGTTCCCCCAGGCAGATTGCCCGGCGCCAGCTTCAACGTCCCTCCAGCCACGATCGTCGGGCCGGCAAAGGTTGCGCTGGCCGTGAGTGAAAGTACGCCGGGCCCGACCTTTTGCAGGCCACCGGCGCCGCTCAAGGGGCCGCTCAAGGATATGGACCCGCCGGTCGTATCGAAAGTCGCGTTGCCGTTGATCCCCGTCAGGGTCATGGCCGCGGCCGACGACCAGTTGGCGGCGGCGGCGACGGTACCGCCACCCAGATTGATCGTATAGCTCGAAGCACCGACGATTCCACCCGCGCCAACCGTGACCTGCCCGCCGGTCAGATTGTACGTGCCGCCGCCGATGCCGACGCCGACTTTGAGCGTCCCCGCGTTTGCCACTATGCCGCCGGCCTGGTTCATCGCGCCGCTCGCCCCTGCGCCGGCGCCGAAGCCGACGTCGAGCGTCTTACCGTTAAGGTTCAATGTGCCGCCGTTCATGTTGTACGTGGCGCTGGTGGCCGCGTTGTTGCTGGCGCCGACGAAGAAGTCGCCATTGGTGGGATTGTAGTTGAACAGCCCGCCATTCTGATTGACGACTCCCGAACCGGAATCGCGGCCGACGACGAAGTTGTCACCCAGGTTGCCTGTAACGTTCAACGTAGCGCCACTGTTGATGGTCATCGTGCCGGAAGTGTCATAGGCACCGTTGTTGGTGCCGCCGTTGCCAATGTAGAAGTAGCCGCTGGCCACGTTCACGCTTCCCGATACGAGGACCGTTCCGCCGCCATTTGCCTGCAGGCCCGCGAAAGTGGTGTTGCCCGCGGCGACGAGCGACCCGTTGCCTTGGACCGCAGTAGCGCCGAGGGTGTTGTTGCCGCTGAGCAGAAGCGTAGCATTGTTGACCGTGGTTGGGCCCAGGGAACTGCTGCCGCTGGAAATGAGAACGCCGCCCGTGACGTTCGTGGCGCCGATAGTGTTGTTGCCCGTTAACGCCAGAACGCCGCCGCCGCTTACAGTTAAGAGCGAATTTGCCGCAGAAATCGGGCCGTCTACGGTCAGCGTGCTGCCGGAAACCGTAACGGTTTGCAATGACCCGCTGACCGTCACCGCCCCCGCGCCAAATTGAGGGGATTGCTGCCCTGGAATGTGAAACTGCCGCTCCATGTCTGGGGATTGTTGGTGGAAAGCGTCACGGACGCGCCACTGGTGTTGTCGATCGTACCGCCCGAGATCGACAGAGGGCCGCTTCCCAAGGCCGAGGCATTGTTGACGTTCAACGCGCCGGCGTTCAGGATCGTGCCACCGCTATAGCTGTTGGAGTCGGAGATCGTCACCACGCCGCCGCCGATAATCGCCAGGCTGCTCGTACCGGTTATACCGTAGCTTCCGCTCAAGCTGTATGCCAACGCATTGTTGAGGAAGGTCACGCTCGCCGGCGCGATGTTGCCTCTATTGAGCGATACGTTGCCATTAGACGCAATATTATTTGCATCATCAAAGATGTCAGCATCGCCAGCCTGGTAGGTCGTCAGCGTATTGCTGGGCTGGAGCGTCCAGGCATTGGTCGCCAGCCAGTCAGACGCTGTTCCGTTCCAATAGGGTGTCGCTCCGCTGACGACAATGTCGATTTGATTGTTGCTATCGACCACAGTCGCAGTCTGCCTGCTTCCCAGGCCGCTTATCGCGACATGGAATGCCGCCGATCCGCTGCCGCCGATCGAGCCGCCGTACCCGATCAGGTCGTAGGTTCCCGGAAGGACGGTCGTGCTGCCGAGGTTCGCGTTGATGGCAACCGAATTCGACGCGCTGATCGTCCCCGCACTCAAGACCGGATTGGACACATAGTCTGCCAGCGCACCGACATTGATGGCGCTGCCGCCCGCGAAGTTCAGCCCGCCGACGGCAAACACGGCGCCAGCGTTCTGGCTGAAGTCGAGCGTGCCGCCAGCGGCCACGTTGACGGTAGCTGCTGGTGCCGAGCCGGTCCCGCTCAGTGCGGCCCCGCCGGCTACCGTGATGGAGGCGGTCGCGTTGACGCCATTGAGACAGAGTGTCCCAGCGTTCACGGCCGTGTTGCCCGTGTAAGTGTTGGCCGCGGTCAAAGTGAGGGCGCCGCTGCCGACCTTCGTCAGGCCGCCGCTCGTAAGATTGGCGAAATTGACTGTTGCCGCGGCAGCCGCGCCACTGGCGGCTGTGCCAAAGCCACCGCTGAAGTTGACCGCAACGTTGGTCAGGTTGGTGTAATCGCCAGGATTGGCGATGGTTATACTTGCGACGTGGCCGTTGCCATCGAGGTTCGCGATTGCCGTAGCGGGTGTGCCCGAGCCGCCGCTGACCGTCACCGTGGGCGGGGCCACATAGCCCGAGCCGCCGCTAGTGACGGCGATCGTCACCGCCCCGCTGTCGGAGACGTTGGGAGCCACAAGCGGTTGGGCGATGGTGATGTTCTGGCCGTTGGTGTCGATTACCGCGCCGCCACTCTGCACGACGGCGGAGGTCAACCCCTGCATGAAGTCGGCATTGTTGGCGTCGGCCTGCAGCGTACCGCCGTTGAAATTGAAAGTGCCATTGGCGCCAGCCTGGGATTGCACTTTGTTGGTCCGTAGAACGCCGCCGGCCAGGTTGTACGTGCCCTGGCTCGAACCGTTCCAACCGACACCGAGACCGTCGATGGACGTGCTGGAAATGCCCAGAAAGCCGCCGGTCTGATTGACCGTGCTATTGGAATTCCCGTCTACGGAAAGATGCACTCCATAGATGCCGGATTGCACGATCGATCCGCCGCTGAGGTTCAGCACGCCAGTTTCACCTGAGTTACCGTTGTAATTGTCAATGCTGAGGTTCAAATCATTGGTGCCGACGTTGAACAAGCCGCCCGACATGCTGTAGTAGCCGGTGCCGCCACCGCTTCGCCCCACGGCAATGCCGTTGGTACTGTTCATGGTCACCGTGCCGCCAGTTTGATAAAATGTACTGCTGGCCGCCGTCGAGTTTTCGTGTACAGAGAGGAAGCCGAGGCTCATCGCGCCGCCGAGCATGTAAACGCTGGCCGTGGCATTGCCGCCGCCCAGTCCCATCGCCAGGTAGCTTCCATTGCCGAGAGTGAATTGGCCGCCGCTGACAACGATCGTGCCCGTCCCGCCGTTGAGCCCCAACTGCATATTGTTGGCAGAAAATGAGCCCGACTGGCTGACGGTCAATACGCCCGGAGTGCTGTTGTTGCCGACGTACATCGTGCCCGCGGCAATGCTGACCGAACCGCTGCCGCTGACATCCATCTCACCGGCGGCGCCGGCATTCGCGCCGCCGATTTGCACATTGCCGCCGCCCGACGTTTGGTTCAATGTTCCGCCGCTGATCGAGTAGACGCCTTTTCCGACGGTCGATCGGCCCACGAAGACATTGTTGCCGTTGAGATTGACCACGCCGCCCGACTGATACATGGCGCAGGTCTGGTTGGATGTCTCGCAAAGGGTGAAGTCGCCTGCCTCGTTGAAAACGCCGCCAGTCATGTTGTAAGTGGCCGTTCCGTTGTTGACCAGCCCCGTGGAGAAAAAGTCGCTGGAGTTGATCGTGCCGCCCGATTGATTGAAGACGCCGGTTCCACCGTTTGTGCCGATGGTGAAGTCGTGGACCGTGATCAGGCCCGCTGAGAGGTTGAACGTGCCCGCGGCGCCGTCGCCGACCTGGAACCCCTGGTTCCAACCATTGGCAACGGTGACGACGGCGGTCGGGCTGGTTACGGAGACCGTTCCGCTTTGCAGGTCGAGATTGCCGGTGGTGATGGTCCCGCCGGATTGCAGCAATATGCCATTGCCGCCGGTCATGCCAACCGTGATACCGCCGGCTGTGATCAATCCAGCGGACTGATTGAAAGACCCCTTGCCGCCATAACTGCCGACACCCAACAAGTTTCCGTTCACATTGAGCGTGCCGCCATTCATATTATAGGTGCCCGTGGCTGGCCCGGCGGCAACCAGCAAAGAAGACCCGTTGCCAGGGTTGAAGTTGAGCGCACCACCGTTCTGGGTGACTGTGCCCTGATCACTATCGCGGCCAATGACGAACGCATCGCCCAGATTGCCGGTGATATTGACCTGGGCCGCGTTGCCGATGATCATCGTGTTCGCGTTGGAGTTGGGACCGTCGCCGCCGTTGTTGGCGTCTCCATTGCCAACATAGAAGTATCCGTCGGCCGAGTTGAGAGTACCGTTGATTATCGCCGTGCCGCCGTTGACCTGAAACCCGGCCACGTTCACGGCGCCCCCGAAAGTCATTTGCCCGACATAGGAGCTATCCAACACGAGGATGCCACTGCTGGAGACGGCCGAGTCGACGGTCGCGCTGGCGCTGCCAAAAACCCCGAAGTTGCCCGCCATCGACAGCATGCCGCCCTCAAGCGTGTAGCCTGCGGCGGTGAAGGTCAGATTTCCCACGGACTGTTGCCCGGCGACATTGATCGTGCCGACGCCCGGTCCCCCGAAGGCGGCGTTAGCCCCCGGCGTCCAAGCGGCACCGCTCCAATTCAGTGACGTGTCGTCCCAAGAAAAGTTTCCGGTGTCGTTGGTCCAAAGTTGATCGGCCCGAGCCGACCCGGAGAGTAACGTAAACGCCAGTAAAAGGGCCTGTGGTAAATGGATATGGATATTGAATCGGTAATTCATGAAACTTCAACTCCCATCATTGACTGTCAAGAAAGAGAAACACACGCATAGGTTTTGTGTTTCGCACCCAGAGGATAGACGCACTATAGCAGTGCTTTACAAAATCCGCAAGAAAGCGGTTGACGCCAATTTCAAGAAGTTGTAATATCAGATTTGTGGAAGCTCTTCCTTCGGCCCCCCCTCAGCTACGATGATCGACGCCAGTCATAAGCCCAAACACCGCCAAGTTTTCGAACATATCCATGAACGAATTATGGCGGGAAAGTTCGCCTCGGGCGAGCGCCTTCCCAGCGAAGTGGCACTCTGCCGGCGTTTCGAGACTTCGCGGCCTACGGTGGCCCGCGCAATGCGCGACCTTGAGACCGCCGGACTGGTGGAACGTCGCGTCGGCTCCGGGACCTATATCAAGAGTCCCAACCCCTTGCGCAGCAAGATGTTCGGGCTACTGATCCCGGGACTAGGCAATACCGAGATCTTCGAACCGATTTGCGCGGAAATCGCCCGTGAAATGCAGGCTAGCAACTTCACGCTGCTCTGGGGAAACTCATCAGCCGATCCCATGGAAGAGCAGGATCGGGCCGCCATGCAACTGTGCCGACAATATATCAACCAAGCGGTGGCTGGGGTGTTTTTCGCCCCTGTCGAGTTGTCGCCGCAAATGGAGCAAACCAACAGTGAGATTGCCGCACTATTGGATAAGGCGGGTCTGCCCGTCGTGCTCCTGGACCGCGACCTGGTCAATTATCCGCAGCGCAGCAAGTTCGATCTGGTGGGAATCGACAACCGCCGGGCAGGCTGCCTGGTGACTCGGCACTTGCTCGATTTGGGATGCCAGACGGTCCATTTTATTGCCCGACTCGGATCCGCGCCGACTGTCGAGGCCCGGATTCTTGGTTGGCGCGACGCCTTGCTGGGTGCCGGCCTTTCGTTCGATCCTTCCTGGATCCGTCGCGGCAATCCGGCTGATACCGACTTCATCCAGTGCTTGGTCCAATCGCGTCCGGAGGCTGTCGTTTGTGCCAACGACGTGACGGCCGGCCGGTTGATGCAGGGCCTTCTCCGTGCGGGGCTATCCATTCCCGGCGATATCCGCGTGGTGGGGATCGACGATGCCAGGCATTCGGACCTGCTTTCCGTGCCGTTGACAACTTTGCGTCAGCCTTGTCGGGAAATAGGGGCGGCGGCCTTTGCCGCGATGATGCAGCGGATCGCGAGGCCGAACATGTCGGCCCGTGACATTCTGGTCGATTGCAAACTCATCGTGCGGCATTCTTGCGGAGCGGTGGAAGCCCCCCTAGCCAATCTCCAGTCGCCGACCGGCCATCACACGAATGAGCCGATCGACCCCCTGACGGTGTCGGGTCAATAACTGCCAGGCGTAATGATCTACGAGGTCGTAGTGGGCTGCGGCATCCGCAAGGGATCGACCTTGCGTGGATTTCCGCGCGAGAAGATCACCGCGAGTCACGGCTTCCGGGCAATCCAAGAACACGCCGAAGTCGGCCTCGTCGCGGAGCGAACGCCACACCGGCAGGTCGAGCAACAAATATAGCCCTTCCACGACGAGAATGCCGTCGATGAACACCGGGATGGCGTCGGGAACCGGGTCGTGGTGGGTTCGGTTGTAGTGCGGCCATTGCAGCGTCTTTCCCGCTCGCATCGCGCCCGGCGCCATTCGCAACGCGGCCAGGTCGAAGGTCTCTGGCCGGCCCTTGATGCGGCGCAGTGGCATTTCCATACCATCGACGATCGTAGTCTCGGAGTCCAGCACGCGGTTTGGATAGTGGAAGCCGTCCATCGGCAGCGACTGCACGGGCGCCGCGATGCAGCCTTGCCTCGCGAGTTGCTCCCAAAGTCCCGCGAGTGCCGTCTTGCCCGCGCCGGGTGGCCCGGCAAGCAGCACGATGAACCTTCCCCGGCAATGCCGCCACCGACTCTCCCACTCGCGGAGAAGGGGCAGATGTACGGTCTCCAATTCCGCGGCATCCACATTGAGCAGCGCCGACAGTCCATCGATGTTCAATGTGAAGAGCGACATATATGTGCTGGCCGGTTGAAATGCACCAGCCGATTCTAGCAACTGGCGGGCAGTGCCCATAGACTGAGTTATATCCGTTTATCAGTCTGTCCGTCCCGCGGCGGGAGCAGCATGGCCGAATTTCAGCAAAGCGACGAAGCATCCGCCGCCGATGGCATTGCCGAGCGTCGAACTTGCCAGGACCAGAAGGAACTGGGCGATGGTCGTTCCGCCGCCTGACCAGATGCCCGCGGTCACTTCCGCCGCTCCCAGAATAGCATGGTGCAATTGGGCGAATCCAATGGCGGCAGTGATTATCCAAATAATGAAAATCTGGCTAATCGTATCGCGAACCGCCGCCACCAGCCAGGAAACCAGGCCCATCAACCAACCCGCCAGGATGCCGCTCACGACGATTACCCACACAGGGTGGTCGACGATGCGAGCAGAAATCTGACCGAAGACCGCCCGATCGACTGTGCCAAGGGCTGGACAGATAGCCACTAGCAGGCCAGCGCAGGCAATCGCCCCGATGATATTTCCCGCATAAACGATCAGCCAAAGGCGGGCCACCTGGAACAAGGTGGTGGCACCTGTCAGCAGGGGCATGATCGCCAACGTGGTTTGCTCGGTGAACAGTTCGGACCGGCCCAGCACAACCACGATAAATCCGAACGAATACATGGTGGCGACGACCAATTGGAGCGCCGGCCCCTGCAAGGATTCTTGCGTTCGCACGATGGCGATCAACATCAGACTCAAGCTCAACTCCAGTCCAGCCGCCAGCGCGGAAAGGAAGAGCCGTCGTGCCGGGCGATCGAGCGCCGTCAAGCCTTCCTTGAGTTCGTGTCGAAAAATTCGCCCAGGCGATTTCTTGGGCGATATTCCGTCGGGATTTGTGGTAGATGCATCGTGCGAGAGTGAACTCATGCGTTGTTGGGCCAGCAAATATCGGGCCGCGACGGCGGGCCCGGTGGTTGCCCATAGCGAGATGACAGCGAAGGGTCCAGTTTGGCCTGTTGCCGATCATGTTGCCGGTGATCGATCAGCGCGGACGCGCAGATTTCCTCTGCCGATGGGCAGGCTTTTGCCCCCCAGTTTTCCCGGACTGGAGACTCAATAGTTCGAGTACTTGCAGAACGGCAGTCTCTTCGGAACAGAGGCCTTTGTTGGCGTGCTTGCCAACGCCCATGGACTTTGCCTCCGCAAGAGGCGGCAGAGCTTCATCGAGATAGGCTTCGATCACGCCCGGATGGATATACGACTTGCGGCAGACAGCTTTGGTATTGCCCAATCGTTGGGCGATTTTGGCAATGACCTGGTTGACGTTGTGGCGACGGGCGGTCCGCGGGCAGGGATCGCACTGGGCTAGAGCAATGGCGGCCATCGCCGTGGCCGCCCATGTGCGAAAGTCCTTGGCCGTAAAATCCTCATCGCTGACCGCTCGCAGGTATTCGTTCACGTCGGACGACGTCACGTCGTGCAGGCCACCCTCGTGGTCGCGATATCTGAAAAGCCGCTGACCGGGCAATTCCTGACATTGTTTGACGATTCGCGCCAATTGCGGGTCGTGGAGATCGATTTCGTGTTCCACTCCGCTTTTTCCGCGAAACTCGAAGTGCATCGTTGCGCCGCCGACATCAACGTGACGATTGCGCATGGTAGTCAAGCCGATAGACCCGTTCTGCCGGGCGTATTCGTCATTGCCTACCCGCACGAGCGTGGTTTCCAAAAGACGGACGATGGCGGCAAGCACCTTTTCCTGCGGGAGTCCGCGGCGGGTAAGATCCTTCGCAACGCGGGCGCGAATGGCGGGCAGGGTGCGGGCAAAAGCGATCATCCGCTGGTACTTCATTTCGTCGCGGATTTCTCGCCAACGTTCATGGTAGATATACTGTTTCCGGCGACGGGCATCGCGGCCTGTCGCCTGAATGTGGCCAGTCGCCCTAGGGCAAATCCAAACGTCGGTCCAGGCTGGCGGGATTGCCAGGGCGCGGACGCGGGCCAAAACGCCGCTATTCCGAAGTCGAGTGCCTCCGGGGAGAAAGTAGCCAAACCCGCTTCCGCACCGTTTGCGCTGGATTCCCGGTTCCGTGTCGGCGATGTAGATGAGGTCAGCGGCACGGGCCGATTCCACCCTATCGCATGGCTCTAAAGTATCCAAAAAGGACATCTCGCCCACTGAAACGAGGCACTGGTGGACCACGGAACTGCTGTCCCAGGGGCAAATGGCGCGCCAGGCAAGAGATGAGCCAAGAACGCCCTTTTTTTGACGTTTGGATGAATTCTGGCCAGCGATCTGACCAACAGTGCAACGCCGGCAAAGACGCTCGGCGCCGGTAGTCGATAAAAAGAAGAAACTGAGGGGCGGAACTACATTAGTTCCGTCGGGACCTTCCCGGGCCCGAGGTGTCTCGGGCCGAGTGGTCGTTCGCTACGATATATTCACTGCTTGATTTCAACTGGCCTTCGGCCGAATCGACGCCAGGATATTGCCCATCCAGGGTCCGACATCCTCGAGGTATTGGTCTTGGTATTCCGCCACCGCACTTACGGTGTACTTCTCACCCGAAAGAACAAAGATAATGCAACTCCGCGCCACGCCCTTGGCGTCGGTATAGCCGATTTTTGACCACTTGCCGTTGGAAACGCCGAACTTCTTGGTATTCGTTTTCGATTGCGTCACAGCCCCGGCCTTATTGTCTTTCAAGCGTTTTACCGCATCATCGGCCAGCGTCTTCAGCAATTCGTCCTCGTGCTTGTCGCCCAGTTCTTGGCCGAAATCGCGGATTTCCATGCTAAATCCCAGGTCATGGACGATCCGCGCCACACGCAGATCCCTGCCCTGGTTGTCGTACGCCGTGGCCACCATTCCGTATTCCAGTTGTACGGAATTCAGGCGGAGTTTCTGGGTCATGGCCATTCGTACCGCCAGGGCGTAGGTCGTTCCCTTCTTTAGCCCGCTCTTGACCTTGACGGGCGGCTGGTTCCCGTCAACTAGAAAACTTTCGCCGTCAATCTGTACCTCGTAGGTGTTGGGTGGAACGATCCCGCCGGCTTGCGCGGTGGCTCGGCGCGCTCCATCAATCGCTACGACGGCCACAACGAGGGGAATCCAGGCTCCGCACCTGGAAAGCAAAGGACTACGCATCGCTTCGACTCCACCGCATACAATCCCGATCCATTATTCAACCTACCAAAAGTAGGATAGAAAGGCAAAGGAATTCTCTCGCCACCCCTGGAATCCTTGCGATTTTCATGTAAAGATGGGTGGTGTCGCGCACTGGGTCATGTCGAATTTCGCGATCCCTGAATCGGACCGCCAAGGTTTGAAGGAATGGATGATTTGAAGATATTTACCGGCCGAGCCCACCCTGTATTGGCAAGGAAGGTTTGCGATTACCTGGGCCTACCGCTCGGACGGGCGATGGTGGGTTCGTTTCCCGACGGTGAGATTTCCTGCAAAATCGACGAAGATATCCGTGGTCGTGACGTGTTTATCGTCCAGCCGACGTGCCCGCCCGTCAATGACAACCTCATCGAGTTGCTGGTCATGATCGATAGTTGTATGAGGGCCAGCGCAGATCGAATCACCGCGGTGATGCCTTATTTTGGTTATGCACGGCAGGATCGAAAGGACGAAGGCCGTGTGCCAATTACGGCCAAGCTGGTGGCGAATATGATCACCCGCGCCGGGGCAAGCCGGGTCTTGGCCATGGATCTCCACGCCGCGCAAATTCAGGGCTTTTTCGATATCCCCGTGGACCATCTCTATGGTGCTCCGGTTATCGACGATCACCTGAAAACGATGAATTTCTGTGAAGAAGAATTGGTTGTAGTCAGCCCTGATGAGGGGAGCATCAAGCGGGCCCTGGCCCACATGGCGCGGTTGGGCGGAACGCTAGCCATCATCGACAAGCGGCGCAGCAGCGCCGACAAGACGAAGCAGGCCCATGTCATCGGCGGCCAAATTGAAGGCCGTGTGGCCCTGATTTTCGACGACATGATCAGTACCGGCAGCTCGATTTGCGGGGCCGCGATGACCATGCGCGACGCAGGGGCCCGCAAGGTCTATCTGGCAGCCACCCACGGCCTGCTAGTCGGCGGGGCGGTGGAGCGTCTACAAAAGGCCGCGATTGATGGACTGTTCCTCACCGACACCATCCCGCTGAGTGAAGACAAACACCTCGATCATTTGACTGTATTGTCAGTGGCCCCCTTGTTGGGTGAGGCAATCAAACGGATACATCGCAATGAATCGGTAAGCCGGTTATTTGGGTAAGAAAATCTGTGCGATATGCCTTAATCTCGCCCTATTAGGGACAAGTACAGCGGGCACGATTTCCAGTTGGAAAAAATCTCGCTCGCTGGCCTTGAAATTCCTTGCGAATCGGCGAGAATGATTGGTTTCCCCATCGATGCGAGAGGTGCCCATCGGCGGGGGAACGAAAATGACTGGAACTATTACGAGGATTCCCAATGGCGGAACAGATTGTTACTGTCGCCCGTTCCACGGGTGGCAAGCACTCGAATCGGCGGCTACGTTATTCCGGCCTGACTCCGGCCGTTTTGTATGGTCACGGGCAGGCGAACGTGAGTCTCTCCGTCTCCACCGACGCGCTCTCCGCGGTGCTTCGTCACGGCAGTCGCATGGTCGGCCTGACTGGAGTGGTCAACGAATCAGCCTTCATTCGCGACTTGCAATGGGATACCTATGGGACGCGAGTGCTGCACGTCGATTTCACTCGCATTTCGGTCGATGAACTGGTCAAGGTGCATTTGACCGTGGAGATTCGCGGTCAAGCCCCAGGCGTGAACGAGGGGGGAGTCGTTGAGCAATTGGTTCACGACCTGCAGGTCGAGTGCCCGGCCGGTTCGATCCCGGAAAAGCTCTTGGTGAGCGTCAATCAATTAAAACTGAACGATACGATCACGATCGCCCAGATCGAGCTTCCCGCCAAGGCGAAGGTCCTAGGCGATCCGGAAACTGTGGTCGTGCAATGTATCGTTCCCGTCGAGAAGCCGGAAGCCGAGGCCGGGGCGCCCGTCGAGGGCGAGCCAGAGGTTATCGGCGCCAAAAAGGAAGAGGAAGAGGAGGAATAGCGGCTTGCTGGCGATGGCCGGATAGTGTGCCGATTCGTTGCCTGAGAGGATGCCCCGCATGAAACTTGTGGTAGGGCTGGGCAATCCTGGGCGACGTTACCAAGCGACCCGGCACAACGTCGGGTTCCTCGTCATCGTCGAGTTGGCCAAGAGGTATTTCGCCAGCGGCCTGAAGACCCGCTTTCAGGGCGAAACGGCCGAGGCCGACCTTGAAGGGGAGAAGGCCCTATTGCTGACTCCCACAACGTACATGAATCTCAGCGGGGCCAGCGTGCTGGCCGCGCGGGATTTTTATAAGATTCCCGAACAAGACCTGCTCGTCGTTTGCGACGACCTCAATCTGCCGCTGGCAAAGCTGCGGGTGAGGGCGGCCGGGTCTGCCGGAGGACAGAAGGGACTGGAGGACATTATTCGCCGCTTGGGTACGGAGGAATTTGCCCGGCTGCGAATAGGCATCGGGGCCCCGCCGGCGGGTTGGAACTGGCCCGATTTTGTTCTAAGCAAGTTTACAAAAGAAGAAATTCCCGCCATGGAGCAGGCGGTCGGCCGGGCTGTGGAGGCGATCGTGGTCTGGGCCCGCGAGGGTGTTCAGGCCTGCATGAATCGATACAATGGGTAACATTCGGGCGGCGGGTCGGGCCACGCGAGCGTGGCTGCCGACTTTGGTCGCACAGGTAAGATTATGGATCTGGCAAGTTTGAGGAGTTGAGATTTGGCGCGCAACGTTTACGAAGCGATGTTTATCCTGGATTCGAACCGTTTCGGTCGTGATCCCGACGGCGCGTCGGCCCTTCTGGCCGATCTGATCCAGAAAGCCGGCGGCGAGATTCTCGTCAGTCGCTTGTGGGAAGAACGCCGTCTGGCTTACCCCATCAAGGGGCAGCGCAAGGGCACGTACTGGTTGATTTACTTGAGTCTCGATCCCTTGCAATTGGCCAATCTGCGCCGACAGTACGATATCAACGAGATGGTCCTGCGCTACATCTTCCTGAAGATCGATCCGCGGATCGTCGATGCCTTGGTGACGCACGCTCGATCGGCTCCGGTGCCTGCGGTCGCCCCGGTGGAAGAAGTGGCCGTGGTCGCGGCGGTAGCTGAGGCTGAGGATGCTGATGTCGAGGCGGAAGTCGGCGAGGCGGAAGTCGTTTAGTCGGGGTGCCGGCATCTAGAGCGGGCGTGGTCGTCCCGCGCACCGCAGCGACAATACTAACCAACTTTCACAGGAATCCTGCATCATGGCAAGTTTTAACCGTGTGATTCTGGTGGGAAACCTAACGCGTGACCCCGAACTGCGATACATTCAGTCCGGCATGGCCGTCAGCGAGATCGGCTTGGCTGTCAACGATCGCCGCAAGACCGCTACGGGAGAGTGGGTCGACGAAACGACGTTTGTCGATGTGACCTTGTGGGGTCGCACGGCGGAAACAGCCAGCGAGTACCTGACCAAGGGATCGCCCCTTTTGGTGGAGGGGCGATTGAAGCTCGATACGTGGGAGAAAGATGGCCAAAAGCGATCCAAGTTACGTGTTGTTTGCGAGCGAATGCAAATGCTCGGTGGCCGTGGCGGTCAAGGCGGGGGCGCTCCCGGGGCTTCCCAGGGCGGCAGTCGCCCGGCACAGCGTGGTGCACCGGCTGGCTCGCAAAACCAGGCCGGTCCGCCGGATTACGTCGATGACATGCCTCCCCCCGAGATGTCGGGCGGCGGTGGCGGCGGCGACGACATTCCTTTTTAATTGAAAGTTCATCATGGCTAAATCAAGCCTTAAGAAAACTCGGGTCAAGCGATTGCCCAAAGCGGCCAACGGCGGCGTCGAATTGCTGCTAGTGCAGGCCGTCGATCACCTCGGTCAACAGGGCGACGTGGTAGCGGTCAAGCCCGGCTTCGCGCTGAATTACTTGCTGCCGCAGGGGTTGGCCACGTATGCCACCGACCACCATAAGCGGATGGTCGAGAAGCATCGCGCTCAACTGGAGAAGATCGAGAAGGCCCGGTTGGCGGGGTTGCGAACGCAGGCCGAAGAATTGGGCCGCCAGAGCGTGACGATTGAGGCCAACGCCAACGATGAAGGCCACCTATACGGCTCGGTCGGGGCCCTGGACATCGTCAACGCCATGAAGCGCAATAAGGTGAACATTACGCAGGACCAGGTCCGCCTCAAGGGCCCGCTCAAGGAGCTCGGCCTCTACACGGTCAAGATCCACCTGGCGCACGAGATCGAGGCGGAAGTCAAGGTGTGGGTCGTTCCCATGGTGGGGCAGGAAGAGACGCCGGCCACGCCGGAGAAAAAGTAGTTACTATTCCGGCAGCGGCTGGTCCTTGGTCTCCGGCAGGAACCAGAGGGCCGCTATACCCACGACAAAGCAGGCCGACATCGTTATGCCGGCCCAGCGGAAGGCACGCACCTCATCGCCGAATTGCCTGAAGAGCGCCGGTTTCAACACGATCAAGGAAAACGGTCCCATGGCGGCCAGGTAACGGCCCACGTTATAGCAGAACGACGTGCCTGTGCTTCTAAGCCGCGTGGGAAACAATTCCGGGAAGTAAATGGCATAGCCGCCGAAGACGGAGAGTTGCGCCGCGCCCATCAGCGCCACCATCCAGAGATCGCGAGGCATTACCTCCATGCGGCCGAACGCCAATACGGTCGCGGCCAGTGCAAATGTGAAGAAGAGGGCAAATGTCGGTCGGCGGCCGAGTCTCTGCGTCACCCGGGCGAAAGCGTACATTCCGAAAAAGGCCCCGATGTTGAAGCAAATGAGTGTCCAGGCTGCCCATCGGAACACCTCAATGTCGCGGGCCTTTTGCCGCGTTGCGATGCGGTCAACGTGATCTTCCAGCGACGCGGCGGAAGGCGCGCGGCTAATGAGCGCGGCAAGCCGCGCCATTTCATCGCTGGGCAGGGGCTTGTGCTCAGCGTCGCGCAATCTGGCCAGAACACCTTCTGTAGTGACATTCTTTCCTTCGGCTTCAATTTCCATCGCTGCTTGAAAGAGTTGCGACGCGTCCTTCCGCTTGTTGTCTCGATCGCTGCCCAATAACTGCCGTGGTGCGATTTTTTCTCTGGCGATGCGCAAACCGTTGGGCGACCGGATGGCGAGGGCCACGAATTGCAAGTCTTTCTCGCCCTCCTTGGCCGCAATTTGCGCTTTGTCATAACGATCGCCGATAATGAACTGAGTAAGGTCGTTGCTGAAAACGCCAATGCCCCAGAGGCCCACCACTCCCGCCGCTGCCAGCAGCAGCCCGCCGATGGCGTTGCGCCGCCAGCGGCGATCGGCAAATAGTTCGCCCAAGCCCGCCTTCTTGGCTTTGCCTTCAGCCGCCGCGCGCTTCCAGGCTTCCGGCTCGTGGAGTTTGCGGGCAACCACGATTGCCAGCAGCGACGGCACGATTCCCACGCTGAACATCCATCGCCAATGAGTGGAAATCACCCCAGATGCGAGCAACGCGACAAAACCCAGGGAAATCAGGCCCGCGCCGATGTTTCCCACAGCGGAAAAAACCTGTACCATTCCCAGCGCTTGCGGTCGAGTCCGATCGGGAAGGCTCTCCGCCACCAGCGTGCAGCCGATAGGGAAGATACCGCCGGCCCCGATGCCCGTAATGAAGCAGTACATCACGTAATCCCACGCTCCGTGGGAAAGCCCGCACAAACCTGTGGAAACGCTATAGCAGACTATCATGATTGTCAGCGTTTTCGCTCGGCCGATACGGTCGCCAAGGATGCCGAAGATAATTCCGCCCGTCGCCCAGCCGACCAGCAAGGCGGAGGTACTTAGAGGGCTAAAGGTGCCGGCCCGGTCGGGCGCCAACTCGTCCATGGCCGGCTTGCGAGTCAAATTGAAGATCTGCTGGCTGAGACAGTCGAAGGCCCAGGCGACCGTGCATACGATCAACACGAGCCAATGATAACTGTTCAACTGGCGATACCAAGGCTGGGAAGCTATCGCGGCGGTGGGAGGAGCAGTGGGGGCAGGGTTGACCATCGCGAGGGTGCTCGGTTAGGATCGAAGGCTGGCTTGTGCAAAGGGATGTGCCCAGGCACGCGCGCGTAAGGCATTATCGATTCACAGCATAGAAGAATACCGGAGCGATGTCCAGTAGCTTGCCCATGCTCGGGGCGCATCAATCGATCGCCGGCGGATACCACAAGGCCGTGGAAATCGGCCAGGGGACTGGCTGCCGAGTGATCCAGGTCTTCACCAAGATATTCCCGAATCGGAACTCGCTAAACGCCACTCGATCCGGTCCCGACGAAGGGCGTAACTATAACGCCCTTCCCGCTTCGTCTTACGCGGACGGCCGGGCTTCTTCTCGGACGGGTGAAACGTGCGATCCCAGTAAAGCTTGACGGTATGGAACAATCGCCGGAGTGCTTCTCCCTTCTCCCGGCATTCCAGCGTCGGCCACTCGGTTTTCAGGCGGTTTCGTTCGGCGTCCCTGTCCGCTTCTACCTCGTATAGCCGCTTGAATCGCTCCGAAAGGGGCAATGTCTGGGGCTCAGCCCCACGAAGCTCTTGCTCCAACCGCTCGATTTCCTGTTTCAGCACAGCCTGCATCGCGTCGGTGGCCTTGCCCCAATTGAGCGTCAGGATACGGTGTTCTTCCCGCAATTTAGCCACATTCTGTTTCGCCGCCTCGACTGCGGCCTTCTCCGCTTCCCGCACGGCCTTTCCAAACTCGGCCAGGACCATTGGCAATGTTTTGCAGTAGCGATGCGATAACTTGCCGCCCAATTTGTAAAAGTCCTTGGCTGCGTATTCAATCGTTTGCAAGGCATCCCCGCTCAGGCCGTAAGCGTCCTTGATGTAGACCAACAAGGCATCCACCCCCTCGGATAACCACTCACACCATCTTTCTCTTGACACTTCAGAATCGTCGCCCAGCCGAGCGAGTTGCGATTGGAGATTCTCTCTCGCGGAACCGCTGGCCGCCTCATCGAATGGAAGACTCAATTCCTTAATCTTGTCCAGCAACAACCGTTCGGCATCCTCGTGCGTGATACGCTGGTAGCCGCACTGAACAGGCACGCCGTTTATTCTTCCCTTGAGGAAGCTGGAACAGACGTAGAATATAGTCCGCTGACCGTTCGATTTCGCGTCCGTACAGGGCGACATACTTCGGCCGCAATGACCACAGACGAAAATCTGCTTCAGATAATAGGCTGGATTTCGGGGGGCGTGGCTCGTCCGCTCACCCTCGGCGGATAGCTTCTGCTTGGCTAGGTCCCACGTTTTGCGATCCACGAGCGGCTTGTGCGTGTCCGGCTTGACTAGACACAGCGAAATGTCGCGGTGGTGATTGACCGGCACTTTCTTAACCTCGACGATCAATCCCTTCGCATCGAAGGTATGAAGTTCACCCGTCTGCAATTTGCCAAATACCGTGTCACCTGCGTAGGCTGGGTTTTGGAGAATGTCGGTAATGTTCGTATGGGCGAACGTCGTGCCATTGAACAAGAGCCCCTCCGCGTTCAGTCGAATCGCAATCTGTCGCCGGGAAAGCCCGACCCGCGTATAAAGGTCGAATACCAGTTGCACGGCCCGCACATAGTTCGCGTTACGGTTTGGCACCAGTTTGGTAATGTCTCGCTTGTCTTTTCGGGGAATCCTGACGTTTGCGGGTCCGGGGGTTAATTGGCCGCCTGGTGCCGGGAAGAATAGCTGCCCGATCTTTCGATTAACTGGGTGCCACTCCCATTTCAGCGTGCCATCGGGCGCGTAACACGCCTTGCCGAAACCGTAGGGGTGGGTCCCCGTGGGCCAGGAACCGGTCTCCGTAAATTGCTGGACTCGGCTTCTCAGTGAGCGATAGGAAATGTCCTGCAATTCCTTCTCACTCTTGACGCTACTGACGAAAGCGAGCAACTCCGTGGCAAAGTCGCGCTCGGTAAGGTCTTTCTTGGCGCGTAGGTCAAACAGTTTGGTTCCGTGGTCGCGAAGGGTACCCAAGAGGGAGAAAAGCTCGGGCCGATCCTTCGTGCCCCAACGGTCTTGGGATTCGACATACACCGTGCGAACACGGTCGTTCTCGATCAATTCCAGTAGCCGGAGAAAATCGGCATTGGCTCTAACCTTCCGCCTACTGACCGTGCCCATAAACCAGTAGTCACTGAGCACGTTCACGCCAACATCCTGGAGCATGACTTTGACGTTGGCGATTTGTCCGTTTTCATCCTGCTCCCGCGAACTCTTGCGAATGAAGACGGCATCGACCGTCTCGCCTTTCGTTTCGTCCTTTGCCTTGTGCATATTCCTTGACCTCCTCTTGACCGTATTCAGGAAATAGAGGGCGGCTTGGCTGTCCGGTCAAGTTTGAAACAGCCCGGCTCGGTGGATCAATCCCGCACCGTGCCGCCCTCATGTTGTCTTATGTTCTTATGGACAGATTTCGGCCTTCAAAATGCTGTAAACTGTGGGAATTGAAAGGCCGACAGCATGGGCAATTGCGGTAACTGCCTCCCCTTCCTCTTTCATTCGCCGGACGGCCTTCTCTTGCGTTGGTGTGACTTTTTTGCGGACACCCAGCTTGCTGCCGCCCCATCGCTTGCCGTTTGCACGGGCAACGGCTTGTCCGGCGGCTACGCGCTCGCCCCGAATTTCGGTTTCGAATTGCGCAACCGATGCGAGGACGTTCGCCATGAGACGACCGGCGGAGGTCGATAGGTCCAGCCCGTCTTTCAGGCTGACAAGGTTTACCTTACGTTCGTGCAGGTCGTGAAACAGGGCGGTAAGCCCCTTCGCCGTGCGGCCTAGCCGGTCGATACGCCAGACAACCACGGCCGAAACCTGCCCCTTGTGGATTGCGGTTTCCAGCTTGACCCAGCCGGGGCGGTCCATGTTCTTGCCGGTTGCCGTGTCCTTGTACCAGACGACTGGCCCCTCTCGGGAGCTTGCCCACTGGGTCAAGTCCGGTTCCTGGCTCTTGGTGTCCTGTCCGCTGCTCGATACTCGAACGTAGATCGCAATGTGCTTTGTCATTCTCTTGGTCTCCATTGGGTCGGGGTTAAGTGAACTTTTGTCCACTCATTCATTATAGGGCCGGCGCCAACAGAAAATAAAGGATCATTTTTACTAAAAACTTTATGAATTAACATGTGCCGTGGAAGTACCAAAATCGGGAAGAAAACGGTCCTCGTTTTTGGACGGTTGATACTTTATGGTTTTGCCACCGTCTCACGTCTCTTGGTCGTGTTCACAACCGTTGCGCCCTTATACTCCCGAGGCTGGCTGGTTTTGGGCAAATTCTTTTCAGATTTTCGCAAATTGAGGGCTTTATTCTTTTGGGTGGTCACATAAAATTCTACTGAGAGGCACAATTTTCCTCTGTCGGTGCTTCAAATACCCCCATTTCAAGGAGAACAAGACCATGGCGAAGAAACCCACCACTCCGCAGCCCACAGCCCCAAAGCCCAAGAAGTTGAGCCGCATGGCTGCCGCTGCAATGGCAATCAAGGGCATGACTGACCAGACCACTACGGAGGATTTGGTCAAGGCGGCCGACGCCTTTTACACCCAAGCGGGTGGTTCCAGTGACCTACAGAAGTCGCGGGACTGGGTCAACGACGTTCTGAAAGTCGCCCAAGCGTTGGGCGTGGTCGCCGTGGAGGAGGTCCACACGAAGACGATCAGCCGCAAAGCGTCCTAGTCGTCCAGGGCATAGCATAGCGGGGGCAAAACTTGGCCCCCCCCTTGCTTCCACTTTCCCGGTAACGTAGCTAGACTAATGGTTGCGGGTCTCCTTTCTGACCCGCCCACGAACCGAAAACCAGAGGTGACCACCTACTCAACACGATAATCGATTAGCCATACCTTTTCGCCGTCTCGGGAAAACTGCAACACTTTCAGAGCAGATAGGCGTCTTGGCTGGCTCCCCGTATGGGAGCCGCCGGACGTTGTTTCTGCTCGGCCTGTTGCAGGGCTTCCCGGGAGTGCGGA
Organism: uncultured Planctomycetia bacterium; assembly: GCA_963709175.1. GTDB lineage: Bacteria > Planctomycetota > Planctomycetia > Pirellulales > Thermoguttaceae > JANXQG01. The sequence goes on along the minus strand of CAVPVK010000010.1, from coordinate 5,219 downwards.
CGGTGTGCTCCCTGTTTTGTTGTGGCCAAGCCACATCAGCCAACCGAAATTTGCGGGGTGAAATGAACGAATTCCTTGTCTGAAAGTGCTCGAATGCGTTCGAGCCAAGATTGCCAAGGTTCGGGCCAAGAAAAAGAACCTGAGTGAAGAAGATACGAAAGTGGCCCTAATCAATCCGGTCCTTTGTGCGTTAGGCTGGCCCGTTGGCAACCTGGACGAGGTCTCGCTTGAATTCAGGCTGAAATCCTCAAACAACCCGGTTGACTATGCTCTACTCCTCGCGGGAAGCCCAATTCCCATTCTGTTGGTGGAGGCCAAGGCTCTGGGGCAAAGCCTGGACAAGTGCGCGGACCAGATCATGGGATATGCCGGCGTCTGCGGAGTCACCTGGGTCGTAGTTACGAACGGTGACGAGTACCGAATTTACAATGCGAGCGTTCCGGTTCCATTTGAACAAAAGTTGTTTCGCCGTGTGAACCTCACCAATCCGGCCGACCCGGCTGAAGAAACCTTGGCGTTGCTTTCAAAGGGCGGATCGACGACCTCGCAGTGCGGTGGCAGATCCACTTTGTCGATAGCCAAGTTCATGCCGCGATTGAAAAGCTCTTTTCACACGACGCCGAGTCCCGTTCTCTGCTCGTTTCTTTCGTCAAGAAGTGCGTCAAAGAATTGACCCCCAAGCACCTTACGCTAGCAGAGATACGGGCAAGTCTGAGCCGACTGCACACCTCAATTACGTTCCGCCCCCATTCGGTCGGAGAAAAAGGTGGCGTCTCCAGGGCGAGTTGGGAGACCGACGCTACGCCGGAAACGGTCGCGTTGGCAGACCGGCTTTTGAAGTTGATCCGCGCTTTCGCCCCTTCGATGGAACTGGCCTTCAACAAAGCGTACTTGGGTTTGGTTCAGGACGGACGGCCTAACACTTTCGTAGTATTCGAACCACAGAAGAAGGCCGTGAGCATGGACGTTCGCATTGCCAAATCTGACGATCTTGAGAAGGAGATGAAGAAGAAGGGGATCGGCTACACGCGGACGAAGGATGATTCCTACAACTTTAGACTGCTTCCGGCAGACGTTGAAGAGCATTCCCAATTCCTTACGGACATTATGCGGAAGGCGTTTGACGAGAGGATGAAAGGGAAGTGAGGGAGGCGCCATATAGCGATGAAAGCCCCCGTAGGCACGGGCGGCTTGCGATAGTTTCACTCAGATTGAGAAAGGAAGTGCGATGACCAGGTACATTCCGGTGATGTTCGTGGTGGCTTGCGTCGGGGCGGTCGCCACAAGGCTCATGGCAGCGGAACCGGAGCCGATTCCGAGCGATGCCATTAAGGCCCTTGTCGATCGGGTCAACCAGATCGCTAGTGACAAGGATGCAACGGCCGTGCAGAAGGAGGCGCGTCAGCAGGAGGCAGTGAACGAATTCCGTACGAAATACGATAGTCGAACCGTCTCACTCCGTTACGCGATCGAGGAAGTTAAGAAGGGCAACAGCTATCCTGCAAACATCGATTATTTTCGGGGGCATAACTGTGTTAGGGTCAACGCGAGCGATTCTACGGCAATTACAAAGTGGGGATCGTAACGCCGCACTCGACCATGATCAAATTTGGCACGCTAAAGATATGTTGAATGGAGTCTTCCTGAAAAGGATATTCTTTCGCTCGACAAGACCAAGGACCGACTTCTCGTAACGGTGACGCTTACCGACAAGACTTCTCCCAAAACCTGCCAAACGGGGCCGATACGAAGACAAGAAGACTGGAAGGATGGCTCGAAATCGAACAGGTCCAGGATGGGCAGGTGACAGTAGGATTCGGGCAAGCAGCAACAGAGAAAAATGAAAACGAACCGACACCGGGCCATTTGGCGTTTTCCTGGGGTGGCACTCACACGCATCCCCCTGCTGTTAGCTTGTCGTTCAAGGACGCTACTGTGAAGATCGTTTCCAGTGACGCCGCCACGGATGAACCTAAGAGCGAAGCCGCCAAACCATAGGCTCTAGACGCAGCTTATGAAGAGCGTTGCTGAGGAGCGAGATCCGTAAACGGAGTCTGACCTATGGAATGCACTATCATTGTGTTTGGCGCAGTCGCAACGCTGAAAGACTGGCATTGGCAATCAAGCGACAAGCAAGTTGAAGACCTGCTGAAAAGTATGCTCAGTGATTTCCCAGGCCCTGAAGATCCACAGCCTGCAATCAAGAGGCTACACGAGTAGCTGCTGAGTTGGCGGTGAAGTTGTGTTCGAAGAGCATTAAGTTCGAGGCGAGGAAGGGTGTATTGATGACGATTCCAGTAGAAAAAATGAACGACGAAGACAAAGCCGACGATGAGCCATCTGATGGCGTGTTTGTCACGTCCATGAAGACCATCACGCTCAAAGACGACCGAGGATTTTTCATGAAGGATGGGAAGCCTTGGAGTCCGCAGAAGAAAGAGAACGGCGATAGCCCTCCCGACGAGCATTCAGATTCGAGCAACCACAATGAACCTGACAGTTGACGTTTACACGCTGAAGCAGATGAAAAGCGAGCACGTGGGCACTATTAGCTTCGACGGCTCCTTGCTTGGGTGCGACCCGCCAGACAACGGTTTGCTGCTCAGCATCATGCAAGACAACGTGTTTGTCCGAGGAGAAACGCTTGATCCGAGCAAGCAGCCTGAAGCATGGCTGAGGGCGCTGCACACTCGTTATCGAGGTGGATATTTGAGAATGAGTGAAGCCGTTGAAGGTTGAAGATATCTCCATCGACTGGTATTTGTATGTCTGTTGAAATCGAGAGGCATACGTGGGAAGTCAGACGAAATGAAAGTCGTCGCGCAAAGCATGGTTCCCGTTATCTCATCATGGTTGGCGATGATCCCAAGACCGCAGACGCCATCAAAGTGAATACGGAGGATAATACGCGATTCCCTCCGCGAGGTCTTCAATCGTATTTCGTGATGGAGGGCTACTGGGACGAGTGCGAGCATAGCGACGAGCTATTACAGAAACTACTTGCAATTCCGGAAGTCACTTGACGGCAAGCCCTTGGGTGGATTGACGGTCGCTGTCGTGCAGCTTGACCCAGCCCGACACTTCGATTTTTTACCCGATTAAACCCGTTTTAGCCCTGGTTACATCGATTATCACGCGGCACCTAGGGTCTTTGTACCTTGACGCGCTTATGCCTGGAAACCGGGCTTATTTTTGGCCCGGATAACCGACGGCAGATAGAGCTTCCCTAATAGGCGATTGCGGTGTTGAATCCACCCGCCAATGACTAGGTAGCCTACGTGGTGAGAACCCCTGATTCCGGTGGTAGCGGCGTTTCTGGATGTCGGTTCCAGTAGCACGCGAAAGCGTAAATCCGTTACCTCCTCCGCCCCTTGTGCCTCGACTTCTTGGCGGCCTCCATCATTTGGATATGCAGCCTGTAGGTCGCGTTGATGGCAGCGGCAGTATCCTCGTATTCCACGAGTACCGTATTCATCACCCATTCGTGCATGTTTCTTGATGCACCGCGAAAGCCACGGTCCAACACGTCCAATTCTTCAAGCTTCAGCTCTTGCAGGTAACTGTCGAATTTATCCCGGATCGACCGACGCATAACGGTTGCTTTTTGAGGTTCAGTGATCACTTGCTTTGTTTTCGATGGCGTGTTTCGTAGGATAGCCAGCAACCCTTCGATGCTCATCGGCGTCATTCTGCCTTGTCTCGCTTCCTGTATTCGTGGATCGTCCCATTTTCGTGCAACGCGCATGTAGGCCCTGGCGGTTTCAACCGAACCCACGAACTCGCTTCTTAGAAACTTCGTCCATTGCTTGTATGGCACTCTGCCTTGGCTTCCATCAGAGCCTCGCCTGCCTCCTTGGCGTGGAGGATGGCCCGACGTTGATGATTTCCGAATTCGGCGTGATGACGGTTAGAAGCCACCAACTCACGGGCTTCTGCGTACCATTGTCGAATGACCTTCGATGGCGGTTTTCGGCCTTTGTATGTCGTATCGTTCGGCTCTTCTTGCATGGTAGTGGCTTTACGGTGAAGTTAAGAACGGTAGAACTCTACCGTTTTGTGGTTATGCGGGCAATGGTGCCTGCTACTGATTCCGCCCATGTTGATGCCTCACGTTTCTTTAACTGAGCTAACTTATCTCGTACACCCCATCTATGGGGTGGATGCTGCCACGATTACGGCTACTGCGGCTAGATTGGCTTCAGATGCTACTCACTCGTGAACTGATAATTGACTGGTAATAGTAATGGTTTTGGTCTGACGGAGGTAACCCGATAACCCTAGAAACGCCCAGGATTCCATGAAGATTCGGCTGTTAACTTCGGAGAATCGTGAAAAAATTAAATGCGTTCATTGAGCCAGTTCCAAACTGTTGCGGTGCATACGGCATCGAACGAGCCGTCGGCAACTCTGTTCAGCCATTCAGCGACCCGTTCATAGGAAAGACCGCGGGCTCGCAATTTCTTCGCTATTGGCAGCCAAGCCGCCTTCCGGTCCTTGCATGGCTGGTCGTGCGGTCGTCCACCGTGATTGCCCTTGAATTTCTGGCCTCGTTTGCGCTGATACGATTGCACCTTCGACGGAAATCGCGTTCGGGTTAAAGTCGGTTACAAGCGTCACCCCCCTGGTACAGCGTTGAATAATTGTAGCTCTGGCTCGCCGGCCTGGGCGTCTGGGTTTGCGATGCTGTGATAGTCGGGGTGCCGGATAAAGCGGTCGGTGGTTTCGGCGAATAACTTTGCCCCGTGTCTTTTCGCGTATTCGGCAACACGGAAGAGCCACAGGGGTTCGGTGCCGGAGCCGACGTATTGCACTACGTCGAGGATTTCGACACCAAAATGTTTGGCACGGTCAGTGAGGTTCGCGACTTGGCTTTGTAAGTTGCCGTCGTGGTCTTGGGAACAGGTGGATACACGGCAGCAAAGAATGACGAGATCGCCTTGCCGCAACTCCTCTGGTGCATGCTTGATGTAAGCACTCGCTCGGCCACTTTCCGCTGCTTTGGGCTGGCGCAGATTTGAGGTCAATTCTCGGGATGTTGGCTCTTTCATGTTCTCCCCTATCCTGTTCCGGGCAGTCCGGGCGGCCTACAAGGCTCGAACTGGACTACGGTGGAGGCTTTCCACCTGCCTGTGTTTGGAAGGAGCCCTACTATACCGTCGAGACTCCAAAATCTCCTAAGATTCTTGAAAAGACGCAAGAATTCTCGGAACCAAGTAATT
>CAVPVK010000009.1:0-35258 GCA_963709175.1 uncultured Planctomycetia bacterium | reverse complement strand
AGTTGCTTTGCAAAAAGACGTACGGTATCTATTCCGGGCTTGAAGGCAGCCTGTTGCAAGTGCCAACCAAAGCGACGACAACCGAATATCAAGCATTGTCAGCTCCTCGCTTGTGGATGTCAACCCACGTGGATAGAGCCGCCTGTCACCTGTCGTGGCCAAACTTGATTCTCAAAGCCGAACTGGGGAAACTGGACGGCGAGGTCGTCCACCTGAAGACGGCCGCGGCTGTCACTGCCGCATGCCGGCCTCCAACACCAATACCCAGTCGCCGTCGCCGTCGTGGTTGTTGCCGGGCGGCGTGAAAGTCGCGCGATCCCGTGTTGGCCAGCGGTGAACCGGCGATGGCCGTATAGGCGCCGTTGCTCGGATCGAACCAGCGGGCCTTGATCGGACCGCTGAGCCGGGTCATGTCGATGGTAACCGTGCGCCGCGTGGGAAGATAAGCCAAGACCAGGGAACCGTCTGCGGTCCGTGCCGCCGTCGCATAATCATTGCTGTCCACTCCCCCGACATAACCCTTGTCGGCGATCATCGTGCCGTAGCCGGCAGTCAGGGTGCTGTGCGTCTGATCCGGAACCAGATTGTACCAGGGCGCGACTCGAAGAACGACTTGAGGCAGACCATCTGCGCCGCTCCCGGCGTGTCGAGGTGGCTTTTCCAGTCCGCTTTGAACGGCCATGTGTAACCGTTGCCGTAGAGTTGCCCCGTGGCCCCGCTCAGAAGGGACCAATACTCCTGGCGGCGGAGCGTGCAGGGCGTGCTGGTTTTCGGCTGCGCATTGCCCTCGAACTCGTAGACGGCCTCGACCATGAAGACCGGCATCGTCTTGGCCGGATTATTGTAGCCCCGGAGCACCTGGATGTAGGGCGGTCCATAGCAATAGGCGGCGTTGAGGGAGACGATGGCCGCCCACTTCGGATCGTCGCTGGAGAGGCTTTGCCCAACGTGCAATTCAACGGTCTGGAGGTGGCGGGTGTCCCTGTCCTTGATGCCCAGCGCCACGGCGGTGACGACGGCATCGCTTTTCGGATCGTGCCAGCCGCCGAAGTCGTTGCCGCTCATCCAGAGGATGTTGTCGAAGTTCTTGTAGCGGCTGCCCAGATATCGGCCGTAGGCGCGGCACCTGGCGGGCCCGTTGTTGAGCAGTGCCGGCAGCCAGGCGATCGTCTCGGCCGGATCCAGGATGATCAGGATCTTGTGTTTCGCCGCCAGTTTGATCATCTGGTCGACACGCGCAAAGAACGCTTCGTTGGGCGTGGTCAGATCATAATGGTTCCAATCGGTCCCGCCGGGAATATAGCCCGTGAAGGGACGAATGCCGTCGTAGGTGCTGCCATCATTTCGACCAGCCATATTCGCGCCGGCCGTGAGGAGATTGACCCAATCCGCGTTGAAGCCGTGGGCCTGCCGGTCGGCGAAGAACATATCCGCATCCGCCGTGCTGATGTTCGTGGTCAGGGCTTGGGTGGAATCGCCGGTAATCAGATAGGGAGCTTGTTCTGGTCCACCAGATAGCGGCCGTTGGCGCTGACCTTGAGCGGATAGACCGGAGCGGCGGCCCGGCCGGGCTCCGCGGCCGACGATAGCTTTGTCCCGGCTGCCAGCGCACAGCCTACGAGGGTTCCCAATGTAACGCGAGTTTACTGCTGTGTTTAATTCGCCTCATCTTCTACTCCAAAGTGGGGGTCTGCTTTGCCGGGCTGACGAGCAACGATCTCCTCTTGATTCTACACGTAGAGCTTCTCGACGTCGCCGTGGACTTATCAGTGCACCAGGATAATGGACTCGGTCTGGTCCATGATGGTGACGAATGCCTGCTGCAACTTGGCCTCCCGCTGGGCAAGGGTCCCAATGCACCACAAGTAACCGTACGCTGGGTCGTTCGCAGAGCCAGGAAACGTGGTGCCTCCGATCGCGGCCAGGCTCTGAAGAAACTCCACGGCACTGGCCTGCTCGCCGCCCGCCGCCGTGGGCTCGAAGATCGCGCCGAAGGCGATGCAGTAGATCAGCACCGCCTTCTTCGCCGTGGCATAGCCTGGGCCGTTGACGTTGTCGCTGTTCAGCGCAAATCCGCTGGGCGACCGCCAGCGTCGAGGTATCGGCTGGACTGCCCGACGCGGATACCGTACCCAGCGGGGGGAGATTGTAATACGAATTGTAGCTTCCCTGACTGACGAAGGTGGCGGCGGTTGCCTGGTTGACCATGCCGTCCGTTTCCAGGATGACGATTTTTTGCGCGCCACGCGGCCGAATCCTCCCATGGCTACGCTTTGTCCATTGGCGGTCGTCGTTTGCAACGTAGTGTTGCAACCGAACTGGTTATAGGCCAGCATGAGACCGTAATCGGTCGTAGTGTTGGAATCGTAGTCGCCGTGCGCCCGCGGCGTCTGCTGATCGTTGGAGTCCCATGGTCTGACATCCGCCGAGTAGCTGTTGGGGGGAAACCAAAGCGTATTGATCATGCTCGCATAGCTGCCGCTGAGATTGTTGCGGGCGTAGGGAAACTGTCCGCAAGCGGCCACCTCGCCATTGAAGGGAGGGCGGCTGAACATGATCAAGGAAACCAGGTCGTTGGGGTGATTGTTCTGAATATCCTGCAACGCCCCCGCTATGCCCAGTTTGGCGACCACCATCGAGATGTCGTGGGTCGTGCCGGGCAAAAGCCCCGTGTCCGACATGAACTGGATCATGGTCATAGGGCCGAACCAAAGGCGATGCCGGGGCCGTTTCGGATTGTCGTTTGGGTCGATGAAGGCCGCGTAGCCCGACTTGTACGGGTAATCGGGACCTGTAATCTGAATGCCTGAACCGGCCGACGTCGTGCCCGGCGTAAAGTCCGATCCGTAACTGCACGAGGGAGTGCCGGGATTCTGCACGTTGCCATTGGGATCCCTCCAGACACCTATCACGTAATCGATATACTCCTTCCAGAAACGCTGGTCGGTCGTACCACCGTCCGAGCCGTTGATGTTGCCGTTGGGCTGGGTAGGGTCATACGCCGCCACGGGCACGTCGTCGGGGATGCTGCCGTAATAAAGGACATTCCCGGCCCGCAACTGCGAAGGGAAGGGATTCGGGCCGACGTTCTTGATCCAGTTCAATATGGCCGCGTAATTGATGATGTAGTTGCCCGACGGATTCTGCCAAACGCCGCTGCTGTTCCACAATTTGGTATTGTCGTTCAGCGGGGCCCGGCTGGTGAGTTCGAAGTACAGCTTCCGCCAATCGTTGCCGGGCTGCGGAGGCCAGATGAAGAAGGTCTTTCCCCAATAGCCCGGCCCCTGGGTAAAGCCCTGAAAACTGGAGTAGCCGGGAAAGAACGACGTGCTGGGATTGACCGCGTTGCTCCAGGTGAGGACGCAAGTGCCGTTGGACACGAGATAGTTGTCGCCGGATACGGGGGCCGAACATGCGGTCGAGGCCATGGTGAAGGCGGAAACTGCGCCGGCGCCGAAGTTGTTCTGATAAAAATCGGCGGCCATCGCGGGGATTCCCAGCACCGTCTGGGTCACGTTGCACATGCCGACGCGGGAGTCGGTGCTGGTGCATTGGAGCGCAGCGAGAGGGGAGAAAGTCGGGTCGTAAGGTCCGAACTGCGGGAACACCGGATCGGTGTTGTTGGGCGTGTTCTCCATGCTGCCGAGGTAGCTTTCGCAGTTCCAAATATCGCTTTCGTTGTTCATCGATCCCGAGTAGTCCAGCACGATGGCCACGTCGCGGGGTCGGTGGGCCGCAGTCGCCGTGGCGGTGACCGTCGAGAGCTTCAAGCCGAAGATCGCGGAGAAGGTGCCGGACACCTGATGTGTGATCGTCACCTGGGTGACACTGTAATTGTCAGTCCCTGAAGGGGGAAACTGCGGCGCGAACGTCTGGGTTGTCAAATTGTAGTGGTAGGCGCCGTTCTGAACGGCGACCTCCGCGGCCACAAGGGTTGCACCGAGGATGGGATTGGCGATGGCGGCGTTTTGCGCGTTGGCTATGGCGGCGGACTGGTTGGCGGCAGTTCCGGTGCTGAGGGTCCGCGCGCCGGCGATCGCCGCCAGGTCGGCCGCGTTCTGACATTGCGTCCTGGCCAGGGCCAGGCGGCCAACATCGATGGATAGCGCCACGCAGCCGATCAAGGGGATGAGCGACACGACGAGCAACGGGATGATTGAACCGCGACGCATCTTGGTTTTCAGTTTACCCGCGGCAGGCGATTCCACAGATGTCGCACCGCTGACGTTTTGGCAGCGCCTCAATTGGCTTCGCATAGCATTATGACCTTTGTGGTCCAAGGAATGGTATTGGCGAGCTGGCTGATTCCGGGACACATCGGCTGGAAGTTGCCGTCAATTTCTACGGCAATATAGCTTCCCAGCGGAGTGGAGGTCCACGGGCCGAGATTGGCGCCCGTGGCGGGGTTCACTTGATAGACTTGAATGGTCATGTTGTTGAGCGACTGGCCGCCCAGCGCGCTGGTGACGCAGTTCTGGATGTCGGTGGTGGCGAGGGTTGTGGTGTTGGCGACGGCCAACCGGGCGCCGGCCCGCGCCGCATTGTCCAGCAACTGCCGCGTCATAACCAGGCGGCCGAAGTCGGAAAGGGCCAGCAGCAGGACAAGGCATAGCGGCAGAACCAGCGCCGCCTCGACCATCGCCGCCCCGCGATCGCGAGTCCGCCGGGTCTTGTCGGTCGCTGCCTCGTTCATTGTGCGGACCATCGGTCAACTCCCGGTGGGAACTGTAATAGTGCTCGGATAAACGTAGGCATTGGCCGAGATCCACGTCACACTCGCGCTGAGCACCGTGGTATTGCTCAGGAACAGGTTCGTCCCGCTCCAGCTAACGTTGGAAAACGGAACGGAGACGACGACTTGGAGTTGATCCAACGCGGTGGCCGCGGTCGGATCGGTGTTGGCGTTCGTCAGATCACTGACGGTCACCGTGACGTTCCGGGTCGGCAGGCCAGCCAGGGCCAGGTAGTTGAGTACCGCCGCTTGGACTTGCGTGGCCGAGTTGAGCCCGGTGGAAGCCGCTCTTCCGCCGACCGATGCCGCGCTGTAGAGAATTTCCTCGACCTCTATCATGCGGCCGATCTCCCAGACTCCTAGGAGGCTTATGACGATGATCGGTAGCACGACAGCAAATTCGACGGTTGCCAAGCCACGTCGATTGCGGGGGGTTCTTTGGTGTACGCTACGTGCCATGATGGAAAAATAGCATACGAAAACCGCTCAGTCAGGCGGCCATTTCGGCACACACCTGACTTCGCTTTGCCGTGCCGCGGGTATCGATTCTAACGGTCGTATCTTCAGCTCTTCAGCGTCGTAACAAGATCGGCACGATCTGCCAGCTCGATTGGGCGCGGGCACCGAAGGCAGGTGGCTGGAAGCTCGATGTCTTTCATCTGGCAAAAAGCGGTCGCCGGCACCGAATTGAAACGCGCCCGAGTGCGGACGCAAATCTTTCGGCTGCACAGCGAGTTGGAAGGATGGTTGTGTCTGCCGGACGGCCGCGAGACCTTCGTCACATCGAGCCGCAAGAACCACATCTGCGCCGGCACGAGCAAGCCGGCCGCCTCGTTCAGCACGCCGGCAGGCAGCTTCGATTTCTAGCCCGGTGCGCGGCTGCGAGGCGGCCCCGGCGGGCAGCCCGGCTTCAAGTTCCCGGCATGATTTGCGTCGCATTGCCACAGGATCGGCCGGCGACGGATCAGGCAGAAACGTCCCGCGCGGCGGCAGCCCATCCGCAGGTGACTTCGCAGCGACGCCCAGTGCCCGTACTCGACGATCGCGACCAGCCGGCGAATGCCCGTCGCCGCGAAGGCCTGCACGGCGCGGTGGATCGTGGCCTGGTGCAATCGCTGCCCGCGATAGGCGGGCAGCGTAAATGCCTTGTACATGTAGACGGTATCGTCCGGGAGCGTCAGGCCCAGGTTAAAGCTGTGTTCCGGCTCGACGTGACGCAAGGCGTACCAGCTATAGTTGGCCAGCCGCCCGCGGTCAACGGCCGCGAAGCAGAAGCTCCGTCCGAATTCCAGCCGCCCGGCCATCTCCGCCTCGAGGTTGTTCGCCGGATCGCTGGCCGCCGCGCGGATTTCCTCGGCAGAGAGAAAGCGGAACTCGAACCGGGACTTTTCAGGCGGCATCTGGCGCATCGGGCCCAGATCGAGTGCCAGGATATCGGCGATCTCAAGTTTGAACAGCCGCCGCGCCGCGCGATACCCCAAATGTTTTGCCGTGCGGGCGAGGCCAATGTCTGGCCGCTTGGCCCAGGATGCCGGTAGTCCCTCGACCGAATCGGGGCAGAGATCGGCATCCGCCGCGGTCGCGGTCCTCGCGCCGAGATCGCTCGGCACGATCGGCACTGCGTTGTGACTCTGGCAGACTTCGCTCGAATCCGAGCACGGATTAACGGACATGCGAACCTCTGCGGGTAGCCGGATTTTCCCTGAAAATCTACGCTATAATTTACCTCTCCGACGAATGTAGCGCAAGTCGCGGCGAGAGCCGGACTCTTGATCTCAGATTTCCCATTCCACCGATCATTTTGCCAAAAACGTCAGATTGCGGTCGACAAACTCGAGAAAAGCAAGTTAGCGTTCGGTTAGGATTCTGTTAACAACTCTGAAAAGCTCTTCAAAGTACTATTGAACCGTACCATAATAAACGTGTAGTTGTCTCATCTTGCTCTACCTTGAACACTGCCGAGCCCCAAATGAGTATGGATTCGATCAATCCAGCCAACGTAACTCCGTCTCAAAAAGATGTAATGGCACAACCAGGGCTTGCGGAAAGGGCGATACCGTCCTCGCAGTTCTCGCTTAGGCGAGTTGCCCTGCTGGTAGTGCCGCTGGGGCTGCTCATAACAGGGGTTCTAGCCGGCAGGTTCTGGGCCGAATTCTCAGCGCAGCGGCAATCGAGTATCGAAGGTCTAGAACGCAAGATTGGCATTGGCAATCCGATCCAGAACCGGCTCGCCGATCGATTCGGCGATGCTAATGGAAACCTCGTGGCCGACCCGCCCACAAACCCCAAGGACCTTCTGGATCCCGGAGTTCTGACCTTTTCCTATATCCCCAGCGAACACCCCGAAGAAGAGGCCAAGCTCTGGAAACCATGGTGCGACGATTTGGCTAAAGCTAGCGGAAAGCGCGTTGAGTATTTGCCCTTTGCGAAAGTCAACGATCAGTTGAAGGCCATCAAGGAAGGCCGTTTGCACGTTGCCGGGCTGAACACGGGCGCAGTGCCCGCGGCCGTTGACGAATGCGGTTTTGTGCCCCTCTGTACGCTGGGACACGAGGATGGCAGCTTTGGCTACTCGATGTTGCTGATCGTGCCGGCGAAGAGTGCGATCAAGGATCCGAAAGACCTTCGCGGGCAGAAGATCGCCTTCAAGGATGCCAGTTCCAACTCTGGGTACAAGGCCCCGATCGTGGCGTTGTTGAACGAATTTGGCCTGCGGCCGTCGCGGGATTATGATTGGTTTTTCGTCTACGAGCACGAAAACGCCATCCGCATGGTAGCGCGTGGAGAATGTGCGGCGGCGGCAGTGGCCAGCGACCGCCTGGCAGCCCTCGTCCATAGCGGTGAGATCAAGGAAGCGGATGTCCGCGTCATCTACAAGTCGCCCTCATTTCCGCCAGCGGCCATCGGCTGCGTCTATAATCTCAAGCCCGACCTTGTCGCCAAGATCAAGTCCGCTTTACTTGACTGCGATTGGAAAAAGGCGGGACTGCGCGAGCGATTGGGGGGCGAAGGGGCAACGCGATTCGTTCCCGTTTCTTATCGCGAAGCCTTTGCCCTGGTGCGTCAAATCGACGATACGATGGGCGTTCGCCACCATCCCGATTGAGTCCCGGCATCAGCCGGAATTGCCGTCTAGAGGATCGGCCGAAAGATAATATCGGGGTTTTCGTACGCGGCGGCATGCTCGAAGGCTTTTAGCCGAAAGCATGCAGTAGGCATAGAACGCGCTTTCGGCTCGAAGCCTTCGAGCGTGCCATCCAGGTCGGGAACTGAAAGCACCAACCCTAATAGGGGGGGCGTCGGTTTCGCCGTTTTGCAAGAAAAATCACGACAATTGTTAGCCAGCGCGGCGATAAGTGTTAGAATATCAGCATTGAAGGCCTCGCCGCCGGGTTTGAAGGCAGCGGTTCGGCCGCCCTTTGCCCATCCCCGTCCGAATGTCGTCCGCCTATGTCCCGACGATCCTGCCACAAAACGGGCTTTACTCTCGTTGAACTCCTGGTCGTTGTCGCCATCATCGCCATACTCGTCGCTCTGTTGCTGCCTGCCGTAAATTCTGCCCGGGAGACGGGCCGGCGGGCGCAGTGCCAGGACAACCTGCGGCAACACGTGACGGCGCTGCTCACATTCAATGAAGCATTCGGCGTGTTTCCGGTAGGAAACATCGAACCGCCGCCCGGAAGCTCCGCGGGCGGATGGTGGGCCTTCCAAGCCAGGATTCTGCCCAATTTGGAAGCCGACGCCATTTATGCTATGTGTAATTTCGGTTATCAAGGCGACTGTTTTGACTGGATGGCTAGCCAGCCGGCCAACTTGAATCCGGCTGTCAGGCTCCTCCCTCAACACAAATGTCCCGACGACCGGTTGGGCGGCAGCATTTGGCAGGGTCCTGGCTATCCTCCCTATGCCTGTGGGGATTATTTTGGCGTTATGGGAAGCTCCCCCACCGCGAACGACGGCATCCTCCTTTTTGGCCTGGACGGCAGCGGCATCAGCCTGGCATCGGTCAAGGACGGGGCTTCGAACACGATCATCATGGGCGAACGCGGCGTCAGCAACAATCTCTACGGCTGGCCTTACTGCGGATACGGAGACAGCACGGGCAACGGCGACAACCTCTTGAGCACGCAAGCGGGTCTGTCGCAAGGATACGCGACCGGAAACGATGACTATCACTTCTGGAGCTACCATCCCCACATGGCCCAGTTCGCCTGGGCCGACGGCAGGGTTGGCCCGATCGTTTACGACATCGATTTCGTTACGTTCCAGGCCATTTCGATGCGGTCCGGCAGGCAGGTGTTTACGACGCCTTAGCTGAACTGATCTTCGGGATAGGGGCCCAATTCAGCTGGCGCTGGTACGACACGCTGCCCAGGTATTCAATGTTCACCCGCAGGTCGCTGGGGACTGCTGGGGCGTAGAGGGCGCGGCATTTGACCTTCGCGGAATCCTCGAAGGCGACCGCCCCGACCGCGACGCGGCGCCGACTCGCCCCTTGCCGAAGCCGATGGGCACGATGTCGTAGGCCCGGACCCGCTTGGGCACGCTCCCACGGCAGGCCGACGTGCCGCGATCGTCAAATCTATTTGCGCGGGGTGTGTGCAGCGGGATTATGAGTTGCTGAGCGCCTCGCGTTGACCGCGACCCAACGGTTGACACGGCGCTTTCGTCGCTGGGATAATCATATGAAAGGAGAAATAGCCCAGTGAACGCCGTCGGCCATGTTTCGAAAAACCGGCTTGGTATCGGCAAGCGATGCATTCGGTGGCTGAAACGCCTCTTATGGTTCGTGCTGTCGTGCACTGTTCTCTACCTCTTCATCGCGCTGATCGGATTGATTCCGGTCAACAATGATTTCCGATCTGCGCCGGACGGAATCGAGGTCTGGTTCGTTTCCAACCCAATTCACACGGACATCATCCTGCCCGTTCGCACCGCGGAACTCGATTGGCGTGAGCGCTTTCCGCAGGGCTCTTTCTGTGTTGACGCCGCGGAGGCCACGCACGTCGCCTTCGGCTGGGGAAACAAGCGATTTTATATCGATACGCCGACCTGGGGCGATTTACGGTTCTCGACCGTGGCCGGTGCCCTGTTCTGGCCGTATGCTTCGTGCATGCACGTTTCGCTGTGCAGGGACGAGGACCTGCCCAAAGACGCCCGCTCCGTCAGACTCTCCGCGGCGCAATTTCAACGTCTGGTGAAATTCGTGAACGACGGATTTCGCCACCGTTCGGACGACTCAATTATTCTCATCCCCCATGCGGCTTACGGCCCGAACGATGCTTTTTTCGAGGCCGACGGACGCTATCATTGCTTCAACACCTGCAACTGCTGGACGGGCCGGGCCATGCAAGCCGCCGGCATTCGCACGGGCTGGTTTACGCCCTTGCCGGGAACGTTGTTTATTTATTTGCCGTGAGCGGCCTCCGACATGCCTGAGCGATAGCCGACCACAGACCATGGAACCCTCGACGCGCACGCCGGAAGGGCAACCCAACCGCTGCCCCATCTGCGGAAAAGAGGTTCGGATTGAGCCGTCTTGGCCGCCTGGTGACGCTCCCTGTCCACACTGCGGCCATTTGCTATGGTTCGCGAAACGCTTTGCCGACGTGCATGTCACCAAATTCCCATGGTGGAGCCGACTGTCGTTTCCGGGGGGACGGATGCCAGAAGGCAAAGAGGCCCGGCAAGCCGGCTATACGCTTCGGGGGCGACGACAACTAGCAGGCGTGCGGGGTGCAGCGGTAGTGGGTTTTGTGCTCGGTCTCTTCACACTGGTTGGAGTCGGGAGCGGTGATCGCGACCTACCTCCCGCATTTTGGGCGTGCGCAGTGGTCGCAACCACGATTGTTTCTGCGATTGCCGGGCTTGGACTTTCTCTGCGTGACTGCTTACGAGACCGTCTACAAAAACGGCAACGCGTGAACATGATTCTCCGCGCGTATTTCGTCTCGGGTTTTGTATCGCTCGTGCTCTGGATTGGGACAGCAATCGGGTTGGTTGTGGTGCTGGGCGCGATCCTCGAGTTGATCCAGTTCGCAGCAGCCCACTTGGTTTGATCGGGGAGAAGGTAAAAACCCGGGCGCGTTGGCCATTTCTCGACCAGCTTGTCAAGAGCGCCACCAAAGCGATCCGTGGCGAAACTCTGGCACTTAGCGCCCTGTCGGAAAAGTGACGCTCTCATTGGGTGCAGCCCGACACGGCACGAGCTTTGCAACCCCACAGACTTAGCTTCGAGTGTTGGCAAGAAACCGAGGGAAGCCTGCGTTTTTCATGGCCTCCCGCTCATTATCTTGCGAACCTCCTGACTAGGGGAGAAAAGTCATGGGTACCTCGCCGTTTCTTGGTAGACGTTTGCGTCTCGAGTCCTTGGAACGTCGGACCATGCTTTCGGCCACGGCAACATTTTCGAGTTGGCCTGTCCCGCCCGCTCTTATGGGGCCGGCAGCCCCGCCGCGCATCTTGGGTTCAAGCCCGTTGCACGCGTCAGGGATCTCGCAAAGCGATGTCACAACCCCAATTAGCACGACGCCAAGCACAACGTCAAATGCGACGCCAAACACGCCCATCGTTTCCCTGAACCTCGCAACTGCTTTTCCCACATCAAACGCCGTTGAACTCCAGCCAGCGTCAAACGTCGCCTCCAGCGTGGTGGCGCCGCAAGTCGGCAGTTTGCTGACCGGCGCCTTGCAGAACGTGCAGACGCTGGGGCAAATAGCCGGCAGCGTTGCTAACGATCCACAGATTGCCAGCAGCCTGACGCTCGACCTGGCGTCGCTGACTTCCGCCATCAACGACGTGCTCAACAACGTAGGGAACAGCGCGGCTGCCGCAACCCTGCCCGTGCTGATTAACGTCACGAGCAGTGCCAATCCAGCGGCGGCCGCATTGCTGAATTCGCTCCTGACCAATGTGACCGATGAACTCCAGTCGATCGGCACGGTCGCGGCCGGCATCGGTACGAGCGTCAGCAATACGCTAGCCAGCCCCCTCGGCGCCTCCCTCTCGCAGATCGACAACGTGGTTGCCGGTCTGGACTTATTGATCAGCGGGGCGAATGACGGGCTCACTGCGGACTTGCCGGACCTGGAGAATAACCTTGCGGGGAACGAGGTCGCGGCCCTTGGCCAACTCAACAGCGAGGCATCCGTGTTCGACCAGGTCCCGACCACAGTGACCACCGACCTCACGACCACTGCCGAGTTGCTCGGCAGCTTCCTCAACTCGACGGCATTGAACACCAGTCTTCCGCAGAACGTCAGTCCGGAATTTCCAGACGTTCTCGCAACGCTCTCCAGTCCCCTGTTAAGTCAGCCGCTGGCGCTCGACTAGTCCGGACACGAGCCCGTTGGAGGACGTCAACGGTTTCGCGGTGAATCCGCAGGTAAGTGCGCCGGTGGAGTTACTGGTAAGCGGAAGCACGAACCAGGTGCAGACCGCTGAGGGTCTGCCGACGAACCCGCTGTTAAGTCAGGAATTGGCAACGACATCTGCGGTGCCGAACCCCTTGCAAGGCGTGAGCGGGGCGGCGGTGAACCCGCTAGAGACTCAGACGTTGGCCCTGCCAACCCCCCTCGCCGTGTCGGGCGATGAACTGGAAACCGCTTCGGTGCCGTCGCCGGAGATTTCCGTCAGTCTGCCCAGCGAAGTGAGTAATTACGCCGAGGCACAATCGATCGATACCCAGTTCGGCACTTCGTACGCGGAGGATCCTGGCTACGTCGATCAGGCGGTTGATTCGGTGCTGTCGTCGCTGGACGAATACGGCCCGTATTAATAAAAGCGGGAGCTCGCTTTAGTACCATGGGAGAAAGGAAGATGGGCGCAAGGAATACCATTTGACGACGCCTGCCTTCATTCACCTTCCTTTCGCCCATTTTCCTTCCCAAAAAATGCAACGCACCACGTGCAACCTAAAATGATCGGCTTGTTTTGACACGAAGCCTCAGTGGGCCGCCAGGGGGTGGGCCAGCACATGGCGTAGCGCCGCAGTGCGAACCGGCGAACCGATAAAGAGATCAATCGGATACGTGCGGTAACTTATGATCTCATCGTAAATGGTCGCGCTCCGCTGGGAATTGAGCCACATCCCGGCCAGGTACTGAAGTCGCAGGTTCCGGTCGCGGTTGACTTCGGCGCCCTCCAGCCAGGACTGCATATCGCGGGCCCGCCCGACATAGCGTTGGAACAGGCTCAACGCCCCTACGATCTCGACGTCGCTGAGCGACTTTGCCGCGTCCGCATAGTCGGGCCGGCCGAGCCGCCCTTGCACCTTGTCCAAATCGATCTTGGCGCCTTCGGGGAGGCCCAAGAGGACAAGGTCATACCCTTGGCCGCCCTGGAGGTTCCCCCACACGGTTCCGTGCGGAAAGACTTCGAAGAAAGTGGCGATCTCGCTCTTGACCACGTCGGAACTGCTTTCGTACAGAGGCACCCATTGCGTGATCAACCCGCCCGGGTTCAGGTGTTGTTTGCATAGATCGAAGTACTCCTTGGTGTAGAGCACCGCCGACCCTTTGACCCAGGGATGAATCGGATCGGACGTGATGATGTCGAACTTCTCATGCGTGGTGAGAATGTAATGCCGCGCGTCGTCGTAAACCACTTCGACGCGAGGATCTTCAAGCACTCCGTAGTTTTCATCGGCGAAGAAGAGCGCCGCGACCGACGGGACCAAGGGCTCGATTTCGCAGATGACGATTCTCTCGACGTCGGGGTGCAAGACGAACGAGCCCGCAGTGACGCCCGCACCGCATCCCACAATCAGCACCGAGCGCGGCTTTGGATGGAGCAGCGCCGGTAGATGCCCCAGCATCCGCTGCAGCCGCATGTCGTCCGGCATCGTTGAGGCCTCCACCTTGCCGCTGACGTGGAAGGACCGGTCACCCATGCCGGAGTCGGTGACAGCAACCGAGGAGTTCATGCCTTCGCCGACGAAAATGACATTCGGATCCTCCCACAAGGTGGGCAGGCTACGACCGTAGGCGATCAACCCCGGGGGGACTTCGGACACGCTCCAGGCCATCACGGCCGCCAGGCCGAGCGAAACCGCCAGGGCGAGCCAGGCACGAATCATGCGGGCAGCACCGAACGCGACGCCGGACGACTCTCGTGCCCGAGCCGGCCAGATTTGCGGCACAAGCATCACCAGCGAGGCCAGAGCAGACAGTACGACAATCGCTCGCTGGGCCTCCTGCGTCCCCACCGAAGGAATGAGATACATACTGCAGGTGACCGCCCCGGCGACCGCGCCGATCGTATTGGCCGCGTAGACGTCCCCGGCCAATCGTCCCGGGTCCTGCTGGGGCGAGGCCACCGATGCCAGGGCCAGCGGAAAACTGGCTCCCCACAGACAGGTTGCCGGGAAGATCACCCAGGCACAGCGGAGCAGATCGAGCTGGAAGTCGATCCAGGGACCGGGCGACAATGCGTGATCGATCGGCCAATATGGCAGGGAATTGGCGAGCATGTACGCGGCCCAGGCAATCGCCGCGGCCAGCAGCATTTGGCAAGCGCCCAGCATCAACCGCGGCCGGGTGCTCGTGCGCGACAGAAGCGATCCTCCAGCACTGCCAATTCCCAGACCGGTCAAGAACACGGCCAGAATGATCGAGAACGTGTAGACCGTGGCGCCCAACATCAGCGACAAGAGGCGCGTCCAGATCACCTCGGCACTTAGGGCGCAGAGCCCGGACAGCCCGATGGTCAAGTATACTAACCAGCAGCCCTTTACCCGCAGAACGGGCGTTGCGGACGGTTCAACTGAGGGGACGCGGCAGGGAGTCACGAATGCGAGCCCCAGCGCGATCAGCGATCCTGCCACGTTGATCGCCGCGGCGACATAGGTGGCCGTGGTGATGTCGTGGACTCTCAGCAAGTAGAACCCCGCGGCCAGGCAACCGCAAACGGCCCCGACGATGTTCCCTCCATAAAAGAACCCTAACCACGATACGCCTTGTGGCGTGGCCTCGACCCATCGCGCAATCGCCGGCAAGGTTGCGCCCATGAGCAAGGTGGGCGGCAGCAGGCAGACCGCCGAGACCGAGCCGCGCAAGAGGATTCCCGCCAGGCCCGGCACGACGTTGGCGACATAGACCTGGTTGACATAGGGCACAGCGAACAACACGGCGATGCCGGCAATTCCGGTGCCCAGTTCCAGCAGAGCGTAGACCCGCAGGGGGTGTCGCCGCCGAGAAACGATCCTCGGCAGGGTGATGCTTCCCAGGCACATCCCGCCCATGAAGGTGCCCAGCAGCACCGCCAGCGAAACCGCGGACGAGCCGATCACCAGTTGCAGCAACTGCAGCCAGACAATTTCGTAAATCAGGGCCGAACAACCGCTGCCGACGAATAAGATCAGCAGCAGGGGCAGGAAACGCGGCTGGAGGGATGGAACTGCCGGTTGGCCCAAGTTTCGTTCGGTCATGCCAAATTCGTAGATTGTAAGAGAGCGTGTCCGTCATGCCCTTGTGTCGGTGACAGCCATTCTAGTCTTGGAAGTGGCACGCGGCAACTATCCGGGGTACCCCAGATCTGGTCCCACACCAAGACTTACGCTTCTCCCTTGGACTGGAAAACCAGGCTAAGGCACGTGAGTCCTGCTTCCGCCTTTTCGAATTGGCTGATGTCCAGAGTGACAGTCACAAACCCATGTTGTTCCAGCAGATCGCGCGTTCGATCCCACCTGGCCGAAAGGTAGATCGCGCCATGGAGGGTCAGGGAATTCGCCGCCAAAGGTTCGTTTTCCGAAACCCGGACATGCCGGAATCGGCTCAGCTCTCGCGAATCGATCAAGCTGGGGTTGAGCAAAAGGGTCTCTTCATTCAAGGCGGTTACCGCAGTTTTCAAATGCAGGCAACCGTAAACTCGTAGCGAAATGACCCGATAGCCATGACGCTGGACAGCCCGCGACAACTGCGCGTAACCGTCCTCGTTCGTTCGAGAAGACAAACCGACAAAGATCTGTTGACCGATCTTAAGGACGTCTCCGCCGTCCAGGGTTCCCGGTTCTTCAATGAACTTCAAATCGCGGTGTCTCTGCAAAGCCGCGGCGACCGTTGCCACTTCCTGGCGTCGCGTTGCGGAGCCCGGGCGGGTAATCACTGCGAGTTCGTCCAGCACGACCGCCGTATCCTCAACGAACACCGCATCCGGCAGACGATTATCCGCGGGCAGGATCTCGGTGGCGATTCCCGCTTGTTGCAGGACGTCGCAGTACGCGGCATGTTGCCTGGCCGCTTCCGCAACGTCGATGGGTTCTCGGGCCTGAAAGGTCAGCTCGCAATCTGCTAACCGCGGTCCGACAGCCCTGGTTATGGCGACAAGACGGCTCATTTGGCATGCGAATCGACGGTCGTTGCTCCAAGTCTCCCATCAGCTGGGCAGTCATTTTGCTCCATTCTACCTGTTGCCCCGCGCAGTGCATATCTGGATGGCATGCTCTTCGAGAATGCGGGACGGACAGCCCAGAAACCTTGACTCGCCGTAGCGACGTTACAACCGTTAGGACCCGTTCGCAGATAAACGTATGATTGACATATCAATGCGGTAATCCGCAGGTTCCCCGCAGAGGGTCTGCCGGCAACTCGCGGTTGCCCTGGCGAGCCCGGCGAAGGTCAGAGATCCCCATCGGCAGGACGAGGCTCGCCTGCTCCGCGGGAAAACCTTCCAGCGGCCAAGTGCTGCCGTAATTGGCCCGTTTTCGGTGGCCTATACTTCAGCAGGTGTTTTAATCCCGGGGGAGTGAATCGGTCGATCATGAGCACGGAGCAGCCCTATAACCAGCGGCGCCAGTCCTGCCGGCTCCCGGTCGGTGAGGCGGTCCAAGCCCGACTGCGACTTGCGGACGGGTCGCAATGGCCTGTGCGTCTCCTCGACCAATCAGCGGGCGGTTTTGCCGTGTTGGCTGACGCTGCGACACCAGCAATCCAGGGTGACGTGGTCCAACTGCGCACCGATTCCTTTTGCGCGGAAGTTCGCATCATTTTTTCGATGGAAATCGAACCTGCCGACGGTGGGGGCGCCGCGTCCGCACCACGGTTTCGCCTGGGCCTGATGCGTTTGCGCGATCTCGCCATGCCGGCGGACGAAAACCGACAACGCCGACGATGGATTCCTCGGCGTTTCTCCCTGGCGGCGGCTAGCCGGACTCAGATTGCCCTGCTCCTGGGCGTCTTTGTGGTCCCGGTCACCCTGCTGCTGGTCTTCGGCATTCTCGTTTCTGAAGATTCCTTGCCAAGAATTTTTGGATATTCGTCGGCAGACATGGTCTACCCCGGCCGAGAAGCACAAACCGAGAGTACTGGTTTACCGGGTTCACTGGGATCGTCGGGAACCATGTTGCATAGTGGCCACTTGGACATGCGGCCCGACGATCTGAAGCATCTGCCGGGCGCCTTGCCGTTTGTTACGACGGAGGTGATTGGCGAATTACGAATTACTGAAGCGCAGCTGGCGAAGATTCGTAGGATTCTTGACGATACCGACAAAGCCATCGCTGAAAACAAGGATTGCCGCTTGCTTTTGGACTCTGCACGACAAAAGGTGCTGAATCTGCTGAACGACGAACAATGTCGGCGTTGGATGGCCGTCAGCGGGGCAGACAAACCCCCACGAGAAGGAAATCCGACAACCAGTTCCGATGAATAAGCAGACGAGGTAGGCCTCGAAATTGCCAATGCCAGCGCCCTGGCGCCGCCCGCCACGGTGCGCGTGCTCGCGACAAGACCAGATAGGAACAAGCGTACAAGACCTTCCAATAGCAGGTGCTCAAAATCGAGCGCCTTGCCTTTGCTCGGAGCTGGCGTAAGGATTAGCAGTGAAAGTATCGCGTTGCGATTGATCAACCTTTCGGAATGATAGGTGAGAAGATGGCGATTAGGATTTGCGTATGGGTGCTGGCGGCGGTCATGGCATTAAGCACCGCGCGGAGCGTCTTGGCTCTGAATCCGGCGGAGCGGGCCGCGATAGCCCAACCGGCCGCCGGCGCAGTGGGAGGAAATGCACTATTGACCCTGAGTACACCGCCGACGGTCGCGGTCCAAGTCATGCCCCAAGGCTATCAAACCTATGGCACATTTGGCTACCGCACGTTGGGACAGTCGTTTGTGCCGAGCCTTAGCACGTTTGGTGGCGGGATTCAGACGGGACCGGGAGGGAACTTTCTATCTGTGGGGCGTTCCGCTGGCTCGGCCATGTTCGGTACCCCGCTTGGGCAGGCCGGCCAGCAAGGGGCTGGCGGCACGCCCGCTGCGCAGCCGGCATTGAACCCTGGCCTGGTGCCTGGAACCATCAGGCAGGAGAACATGGGCGCGGCCGAAGAGGGACTGGAGATGCCTACTGGCCTCGAGCCGCCAACCGCTTCTGCGGCGGACGTCCGGCAATATGGAATGGGCGGGACTTCCCCTGCGGCGCCCGGCATGCAGCCCTACGCCCATTCACTCCGGCTTTCCGACCTCTTAACGCGGATCGCACGATCGAAAGGCATCATGGACAGCAAGGCAATCGACGTCTACCTGAGCAACAATGTCGCCCTCGTACAGGGCGCCGTCCACACGCCGCAGGATCGCGTCCTGCTAGCGAACGTGCTGGCCCTGGAGCCGGAAGTGTCGTTGATCGATAACCGCTTGGTCGTCGAAGGCTCCGGCACGCCCGCGTCGAAGTAAGCTCAGTTCCTAATAGGGGCTCGAAAGTCTGGCCACACCTGGCTCGTCTGGCAAACTGGCTCCATCGGCGTTACACTCTCTAATGAGGGCGAACGAATCGGGAGTGGAGTCTGCCAGTCAGCAATGACGAGTAACCGTATCGTTTCGCGCGGTCGCGACTGCCTTTGCTTTGCAGTCGGCGCCGCCTTGTCCTTCGTTCTGACCGCCGCCGCCTCATCGGCTTCCGACTGGCCGCAGTGGTGCGGGACGCTCGGCAAGAACATGGTTTCCCCCGTTAAGGATCTGCCCGACTCGTTCGTTCCGGGGCAGAAGAATTCGCGGACGGGCAAGATCGACCTGGCCACGGCGAAAAACGTGAAGTGGGGCCGCAAACTGTGCGATGCCGTCTACTCCACGCCCGTCATTGCCGGCGGGCGAATTTTCGTCGGCGGCGCCCGTGGGGATTTTGGCGTGCTGCTTTGCTTGAACGAACGGACGGGCGACATCCTTTGGCAGTGGCAAGGGAGGGCCAAAACAGTTCCTTCCTGGATTGACGGCTGGGAAATAGGCATCGCCATTTATCCGCGGGAGTTGGGCGTCTGCTCCTCGCCCCTGGTGGAGGGCGATAGCGTCTACTTCGTGACCCATGATTTCAAGGTGCTTTGCCTGGATGTCGCTGGCAACAACCCCGGTGGGCAACATGCCCCCATGGTCGGCGGCAAGGCGAAGCTGGTGTGGAAATACGACATGTGGAGCCGATTGGGCGTCTTTCCCAGCGACGCAGCCAACGGCTCGCCGATCGTCGACGGCGATTTGCTCTACGTGCCTACGTCCAACGGCATCGACCGCATGGGAAATCCCTACCGGGAAAAATTTCGCAAGTTTCCGGCCCCCAACGCGCCCAATCTCATCGTCTTGCACAAGAAAACCGGGCTGCTGGTAGCGACCGACGATGTGCCGATCGCGGCCCGCATGTTGCACGGCCAGTGGTCTTCGCCGTCGCTCGGCGAAGTCGACGGTCGAAACTTGGTGTTCTTCGGCGGCGGTGACGGCCGCTGCTATGCCTTCGAGGCGTTGCACGACCTGCCGCTTCGGCACGCAGGGGCGAAGCCGCTCAAGCTCAAGGTCGCCTGGTCCTGCGACTGCAATCCGGCGGAGTACAAGGATTTTGGCGCGCTGGATTGGGTCACGCATTACAGCACGGGCGACAAGCGGAGAGCCAACGGCAAGAACACGAAGAATGACGGCTCGTTTGTGGGCATGAGCGAGATCGTCGGCACGCCCGTCTTCTTCAAGAACCGCGTTTACGTGGCGATCGGCCGCGATCCGGAGCACGGCCGCGGGCGGGGGGCGTTGCAATGCATCGACGCCACACGGAGCGGCGACATCACGCGGACGGGCATAATCTGGACCTACCAGGGCCTGGACCGGACGCTGGCGACGGTTTCCATTGCCGACGGGCTGCTTTACGTCAGCGACGTCGCCGGCCGAGTGCATTGTGTCGACGCCGAGAGCGGACAATGCTACTGGGTCCACAAAGCCGATGGCCCCGCATGGGGTTCCACGCTGGTCGCGGACGGCAAGGTTTTCATGCCGACCTCGAAAGGCCTGGTTATCCTAGCGGCGGGCAAGGAAGGGCGAGTTCTCAGCCAGGTCAAATTGGGCGCGCCGCTTTATTCATCGCCCGTCGCGGCGAACGGCACGTTGTACGTGGTGACGAAGATGGGCTGGATGTGGGCCGTCGGCAAGCCGTGAGTGGAAATCTCACTCCACTGCAATCACCTCAAATCGGATAGGCACATTCAAGTTTTCGCAGTACTATCGAGATCGCCGGTAATCGCTTCACGGTTCCCCGCTTTTCGGTCCTCTCTTCTGTTTGAGCATCCACTTGTCGGAGCCGTCCAATAAGTCGAAGTACGGCTTGAGGTTCTTGTAGTTGCGGGTCCAGGTGGTATACATGAAACCCTGGATGCCCCTTTGCCCGGCCGAGAAATTCAGCCAGCGGCCAATGTTGTCCTTCATCTGCTTCACGCTGGGGCCGTCGTAGTAGCCGCACAGAACCTGTTCTTGGCCGCGATGGGCGTAGAACTCGATGTCGTCGGAGTTGTTCGCCGCCCAGGTGAAGAGCTTGGTGTCCGCAGGCAGGCCTTCCCACGAGCCTTCCCAGAAATTGTGGACGAGGTAGTAGTAGCGCTTCGCCGCCGCCGAGGGGGCCGGCTTGACTTTGACAAGGCCCGACGAAGTCATCTTGTAATCTTCTGGCCCATAGGCGTTCTCGAAGGGCGAGAACATGTCCGACCACGTGTACACGACGGCGTTGGGCGCGTACTTCTTCACCAAGCCATAGCCCTTCCTGACGTGGTCGGCCAGGAGTTGGCCGGGCGTCATCGGCTTACCGCCGGGTAGGGGCTCCCAGCCGGCGATGCGGATTTCGTCATAATTCATGAAGTAGCCGGGAGCATCCCACACCTTGACGGTGTTGGCCGCGTCGCGCTCCATCAACTCGAAGACCTTGGGGTCTTCCATGGAGATTTCGTCCTGGTCGGCGTAGATGCGGTAGGCGTGGAAAAAGCTCACCAGCAGCTTCTGGCCGTTTTTGATGCGCGAATCGGGAGTCAACTCGATGGCCGGGCCCATAATCTTCGGCGGAATGCCGACTGTCGGTTCGGCCGTCCAATCCGCCCCTGTCCGTAGCGCCGGGCACTTGACACGATTGAAGTCTCTGCCTTCCTCATAAATCGTCTTGCCGTCCTCGCTGGCTACCATTAGCGGTGTCAGGTCGCGGCGGACGATTCGCCACATGCCGACGGGCTCGATCTTGACGTTCTCGCAGGCTGGAGTTATTTGCAGCCGCATCTCGCCGCCGTCCAGTTCGAGAGTGTTAAAAGTCGTCTGGGCGATGAGCTTGCCGCCACACTCGTACGTGATCGGGTGGGTGCGGGCGACCCAGCGCTTGCCGCCGCAGGTGGTGACCCGCACCATTTCGTCCGCGTCGCCCTTGTACCCCTGCTTCAGCGTGAAACGGATGCTGTAGTGCGTGTATGGCCGGGCCTTGAGCTTGACACTGACGTGGCCGTCTTCATCGGCCTTGACATGGGAGCAATCGATGGCCAAGGCCGGATCGACCTGGGCCTTGCCGCCGCTGACGAGGAATGGCTCGTCCTTCACCGGCAGGCCGGCGGCCAGGTCTGGTTCCACGCCAAGATAAGTTCCCGAGTAGCCGAAGTGATACACTGTCGGAATGATGATCAGGTTCAACTCCTTGGCGACTTCCTTCACCTTGGCGACGCGTTTCAGGTAGGCCCGGTTGTCGGGGATCCTGAATGACGCGCTCTCGGGCATGAGGATGTGCGTGCAACAAGCTTCCCTTGACAGCTTGAGAACTTCAAGGAACTTGGCCAATCCGTTGTCGCTGGTCAGTTCGGCGCCGACGTAGTTCCATCGTTGCGAATACTTCGGAGCCGCCCAGGCTGCGGAAGCGGCCGCGAAAAAGATTAGGGCCGGGATACACGGGCACTTCATGCTGGTTCTCCTCCAACGGATAGGAACAATTCGGGGTTTCTTATATATGCGCTCCGCTCGGATCCGTTTCGAGCAGCGGGGCTGCTGACAGCAAGGTCACCACAATCCGCCGGCCGATGAATCGCGTGCCGCCAAGGATCAATACCTGCAATTCGCAACACCATAGGCCGTTTAGGGCCGAACCGTGCATGTGATCGCCACAAGGCAGCCGCGACCGCCTGCCTGGTCCGCCTGGTCGCGCCGGTTGCGACACGGCAGCGGCCGTCTTAAGAGCCACAATTCTACTGCAAAGTGCGGCGGCTTGCCACGCGACCCGGTGCAGTGCAATGCGATGTCGCCATGGCAGAGGCTCCGCAAATCCGCAAGGTCAGTCAAACCCTTACAAGCTTTTCGCCAATGGTGGGATGCCGCCAACCGGAAAGCTAACGAGCGGGCCATACCCCCAAATGCCATCCTGATCGGTTGTGCCATAGAGGCACTGGCCGTTGGCTCAGCGTCAAACCAGCTTCCGGGAGTTCGCCGATGCCATTGACGACGCGAGGTTCGAAAGGATTTGGGCGTCGCTGCGGCTCTCAACAGGGCCGGCAGATGCAACGTGCCGTGTTTCCCGTCCTGGGTGCGGGCGTTACCCTCATAAAGCGTTGCCGGCCGTTCCTCCCGAAATATAACTCCCATACTCTGTGTTTCCGTTATTGGTGTTATTATGCCAGGCGCATCGCAGCATCGGCGTAGGTTCGAGCATTGTCCAAACTACACCGTCGCCCTAGAATTGCGAGAATAATGAAATCGCGACCTTCGCGCGGAGTTCGTGCGCGCGGCATCGGCAGCACGGGGTTGCGAGAAGTGCGAACCCATACGAGGAGGAGTCTATGAATGCACGAATCGTCCGTTTCCATCAGACCGGCGGTCCCGAAGTTCTCAAGATCGAGACCGTGGACGTTCCTTCGCCTTCTTCGGGCGAGGTTCGAATCAGAGTGAAGGCATTGGGGCTGAACCGCGCCGAGGTGATGTTCCGATCAGGTCACTATCTTGAGCAGCCCAAGTTTCCTGCCCGGCTGGGCTACGAAGCGGCGGGGATCGTCGAATCAATCGGCGCGGGAGTCGAGGGGCTGGCGGTTGGTGACGCCGTAAGTACGGCGCCCGCGTTCTCGCAGAACCAGTACGGCGTTTACGGCGAACTCGCCGTCGTCCCCGCGACTGCGGTGATGGAGCATCCTCCGTCGTTGTCGTGGCAACAAGCCGCCGCCGTTTGGATGCAGTACCTGACGGCATACGGAGCGTTGATCGGCATTGCGGATATTAAGGCGGGCGAAACGGTCCTGATTCCGGCTGCCTCCAGCAGCGTCGGCATCGCCGCGTCCCAGATCGCCAACATGATCGGCGCGATTCCGCTAGCGCTCACGCGCAGCGAAACCAAGCGGCGCGCGCTCATGGACTTGGGCTTCAGGCACGTCATCGCGACCGACGAGCAAGACCTTGTTGCAGAGGTGCGGAAACTGACGGCTGGTAAAGGGGCTCGTGTCGTATTCGACCCTGTCGGCGGTCCCACGGTCGCGAAACTAACCGCCGCGATGGCTGAGCGCGGCATCCTGTTTCAGTACGGTGCCTTGAGTACGGAGCCGACTCCATTGCCGCTGATGGACGTACTCGGCAAATCGCTCACGATTCGTGGTTACGTTCTCCATGAGATCACTACCGACTTGTCGCAACTAAGGCGTGCCGAGCAGTTTGTCGTGGGCGGTCTTTCGTCCGGCAAGCTCGCGCCGGTGATTGCCAAGACGTTCTCGCTGGACCAGATCGTCGAAGCGCATCGCTATCTGGAATCCAACACGCAGATTGGGAAGATCGTCGTAACGGTCTGAGGCGAATCCGAGAACGAGACAGGATTCCGACTTTCGGGTCAATAGCGCTATATCATCTTTGGCATGGCCGTCCAATCGCCCTTCTTCTTGCTACTCTTAACGCAAGTCTCGATGAAGGCAATGCCCATCCAGCCGTCGTCGACCGTGGCATACTTGCCGCCATCGGTGCTGAAGGTGTCGCCCGCCTGCCACTTGCGTACGTCAGCCTCGAAGCAGCGATGCAGTCGAGCAAACGCGTCGTGGAATGCTTCGGGATGTCCGGATGGAATCGTCGGTTCGGCCATCAAATCGGCCGGGACATTCTTCGGCAGAAAACCGTCTCCCGGTGCAACCGCGCCGCGCCAATAGACCCGGTCCGGCTGATTGGGCAGACGGATGGTCACCGCTTCGGGCTCCTCCTGACGCCAGGCGAGCGATCCCTTGGTGCCGGCAATTTCAATACCGAGGTCGTTTTTGTGCCCGATGCTGATCTGCGAGGCGCGGACCAGGGCCTTGCCGCCGTTGCTCAAGGCACAGTAGATCGTGAAGTGGTCGTCCAACATCCGGCCCTCAACGAACGTCTCAAGCTGGGCGCTAAGCTGTTTAACCTCCAAGCCGGTCACGTAGCGGAGTTGCATCAAGGCATGGGTGCCAATGTCGCCGCCGCAACCCGAGCCGCCGGCGCGCTTGGGATCCACGCGCCAGGACGCCTGTTGCTGACCGGTGTCTTCGAGCTTCGTCGCCAGCCAGCCTTGCAGGTAGTAGCTGTCCACCCAGCGAACATCCCCAATCAAACCGCTGCGAACAATGTAGCGACTGAAACGGCTGGTCCAGTGCCCCAGGTACGTGTGTGCGACGCCAAAGGGGACGTTCAGCTTGCGGGCCGCCCTCACGAGATTGCCGGCCTCTTTAAGGTTCAAGCAGAGCGGCTTCTCGCAAAAAACCGCGATTCCGGCCTTCATGGCCTTCATCGCTGGATCATAGTGAACGAAGTTGGGCGTGACGATGAGAACGTAGTCGAGTTTCTGATCTTCCGGCAAGCTCGCGTTGGCCTGAATCATTTCGTCATAAGAACCATACCCCTTGATCGGGTAGGGCCAATTTGCGGCTTCTTCGAGCGCCACTTTCGGATCCGGAAACAGTGCTCCGGCTACCACGCGGCGGGTGCCATCAAAATGGATCGCTTTCTGATGCGGCTGAACAATGAATGCTCCCTTGCCACCACCTACCAGGCCGACATTGAGGGGTCGTACGGACATGTTGATTTGCTCCTGCTCGTTGCTGGAATGTTTCACACCAATGGGAATCTTGGTTTACCCTGCGGGAAGACGTGCAATTTCGCACGGGAAGCCATATCGATAGCAACATATCAACTGTTGCGACCATGGGCAAGTCGCCATCCCGCCGGCCTTGTCATGCGCCATTAGAAATGTCTGGTCATTGTGGTGGTGTGCGTAGCACCCCTAAAGTGTGATGCGAAAGGAGGCGAGCGCAGCAAGCCGAGTTTCGCATCACACTTTTTTCGGCCGTGGGGAGGGAGGGACCGGGAGTACCGATCACTTCGAGATCTTAAATCGGCCGCGCCAAGGGTGGGTTGCCGCTGGCTTCTGCCTTGGTTGGAACCTGTTGAACCGCTTTCCAGGGCCAGCCCGGCGAGTTGCATGCCGCCGGCGACACTCACCGAGCCGGTTGCGCTGTTTCTAACGTCGGCGTCACGAGTCTCATCGATCTCCACGTCCTGCGCGATTCTCTGGCCGACCACCTCATTTAGTTGCGACCGGATGTTTCGCCCGGATCAATTCAAGAGTCAGGTTTGCTGCTTGAACGAAGCCACCATTTACACCGTTGCATGCCCCTGCTTTCTGGGTAGTGCCTCCACGCCGAACAGCCGCGTTCAGCTCAGCGAGTTCGGAGGGCGGTAAGCGCCAGCCCGGTGCCAAGGAAGTTGCGCCGAGTGCTACCTGAAGGCATTTTCCAACCTGAATTCCTCGCCAGTTGCATTACTGGAAGAGCATTGGGGCAAACTCATTGAGGTAATTCCGCCAGTTGATCCACGTATGCCCGCCTGAAGTCTCCTTGAACACCGGCTTGAATTCGTGTTTCTTCAAGGCTTCGATCGTATTCTTCGTGGACCGCATTAGGAAGTCTTCCGAGCCAGAGGCAAACCAAAGCACTTTCAAACCGTCCTTCAGGCCGGCGTCGTCCAGAATCTTTTTCGGCGTTGTGATGGCAAGTAATGACTTTATGGAATTATCGGAAACCTTCTGAATGAATGGACATGTCCCACAGTCCGCTGATAGGGAGTATTTCATAGTGCTACATACCAAGACCAACTCAGATGTCAGGAAACGCGGGAATCATACCGACCCCGCCAAGGCGGATCCTCGCGGTTCCCAGGCCGGCCGGCTGCCGGGGGATAGCCCCAAGGAGATGCCAGCACTCGGCAAGAACAATCCGGTGATAGCTCTGCCGAGCCCACAGCCTGCGGATCGAAATGGGCCAGTCATCCGTCCGAACATCGGACAGATGGATTGTACAAGCCTTGATCAACTCGTCGCCAAGGCCAAGAGCCAAATAGCCCGTATCTCGCCGCGATCGGGCTCTCCTTCAGGACACCGCTCTCCGGGATGCTGGGTTATCGGACCACTTGAAGTCTCTCGTTATGGTATGCTCGCCAGACGCTCGGAGCGCGAGCCGAGGTAAAGGTGATTATCTCAGGAAAGACCGGCGGGGAAGAATCCCAGTCTCGACCCCTTGCAATCCTGACGACTGTAACT
This sequence comes from uncultured Planctomycetia bacterium, assembly GCA_963709175.1. Taxonomy (GTDB): domain Bacteria; phylum Planctomycetota; class Planctomycetia; order Pirellulales; family Thermoguttaceae; genus JANXQG01. The sequence goes on along the minus strand of CAVPVK010000009.1, from coordinate 8,743 downwards.
AACATGGTTACATTGATGGGGGCGTCCCCACACCGAATCTCGTGTACATCTCACAAATGCGGAGGCGAAAATGAAGCGAAATGTCTGGCTACTCACTCTGTTACTGTCGCTTGGGATGGCCTCGGCTTCGCCGGGGCAGTTGTTCCGGACGGCGAACGTCCCCGAGGGCACGCAAGTGTATCGCGACTTGGAATACGTCAAGGGAGGACACAAGCGGCAAAAACTCGACCTCTATATCCCGAAGCAGGCCGTTGGCCCACTTCCGGTCATCGTCTGGATCCATCCAGGCGCCTGGATGTTCGGTGGCAAGGAGGAATGCCCGGCCATCCCCTTCGTCGGCAAAGGGTACGCCGTCGCAAGCATCAACCATCGCTACAGCACGCAGGCTCCGTTCCCTGCCCAAATCGAAGATTGCAAGGCGGCCATTCGCTGGCTGCGGGCCAACGCCAAGACCTACAACCTCGACCCTGCACGGTTTGGCGTCTGGGGGGCATCGTCGGGCGGGCACCTCGCGGCCCTCATCGGGACCTCGGGTGACGCGAAGGACCTCGAAGGCACCTTGGGCGAATTGGGTCCGTCGAGCCGGGTCCAAGCGGCTGTCGATTGGTTCGGCCCGACCGACATCGCGAAGATGGGCGGGGGCCATGACCAGTCCGACTCGCCGGAGTCCATCCTGCTGGGCGGCCCGGTGCCGAAGAACAACGACAAGGCCGAGCGGGCGAACCCCATCACCTACGTCTCGAAGGACGCCCCGCCATTCCTCATCATGCACGGCGACCGCGATAATATGGTGCCGTTCCACCAGAGCGAGCTGCTGTACGAGGCCCTGAAGAAGGCAGGCGTCGATGCAACATTGAAGCCCGTCAAGGGGGCCGGGCACGGCGGACCCGCGTTTGGCAGCGAGGAGAATAAGAAGCTAGTCGAGGATTTCTTCGACAAGCACCTGAAGAACGTGGGCAAGGCCTCGCGGTAGGCGGGCCCGGCGATATGGGCCGCTGGATAGGCGATGCTCAGTTCCAAACTCACCGTCCGGAGCCACGCTCGCGCTGACGCAGGACGCGGCCCAGAACTCCCAGTATATCGCTTGGAGCGTGAGTCGCAAGGTGGCCACGGTACGGTTGGCGGCTCAAGCGGCCTGCCGAGCGACTCACGCTCCTCAATGTGCTCCGGTCGGCGAGACTATCGCCTTGCATCGGAGTGAGCCAATCCCACTCTGTCCCGTTGGTCGAAATATCCAGGGGATCCTTACCGGGTATCGAAGTGGACTGCGCTATGGTTTTTTGTCGGTTGCACAGGATAACGGCTCAATGAGTCGCCTTGCCGATGCACCACAGGCTCTCATGGGTTCGCACAAACACCTGGCCGTCCGACAATGCAAGTGACGCACACGTTTTCTCCTTGGAGATGGGATTCGTTTGCAGAAGTTCGAACGTCGGCGCGGCCTTCACGACGAACGTCACGCCCGAGTGATTGGTTATCAGAAGTCGGTCGTCAACACGTACAATTGACGACCAAGAGCCTCCTGGACCTCCCGATGTGCCTTTCAATCGCTGTTGCCACTTGGTCTCGCCGGTCTTGATGTCAAGGCATAGCACCGTCCCATTGTCGGCGATGAGAAAAACACAGCCATTGGCAACGATACCCGAGCCAATGTACTCCCGGGGCATCTGCTTCTGCCAAAGGCGATTCGTAGCCGTGATATCACCCTTGCCGCCGAGCTTCACGGCCATGATCTGTGTGCCCGATGGAATTCGGTGTCCCATGGCAACGAGGACTCCTTCACCGATGGCGGGCGACGAAATCACTTGCTGCGGCAATCCGCTGCACTTCCAAAGTTGTTTGCCGCTCTTCGGGTCGTAAGCGGCCACTTGCGACGACTCAACCACGATCAGTTCATCATGGTCATCCACGCGGATGACCACCGGCGTACTCCAGGAGCCGTTGAACCCTCCCTTGCCGCGCATGTTCCCTGAACGGCCGGCGTTTTCCATCGCACGGGACTGAGCGTCGTCGGTCGATTGCGCAGCGGCCCCACCACGATCGCTTCGTCCCGGTCCACCACTGGGAGGGCCAAAACCACCAGGAGGACCGAAACCAAACGGCGGGCCAAAGCCGCCAGGCGGGCCAAAGCCACCAGGTCCCCCACCTCTTCCTTCGTTCTTGCGTGGCTCGTTCTTCCAGACCACATTGCCGGTCTTGACATCACAGGCGAAAAAGGCCGCGTTCGTGCCCGGGCCGAAATTGACGTAACAGAGCCCATTGTGGATTACTGGCGACGACCCGCTGCCATGCCATGAATCGACATCGCCCAGACGGCGGTGCCACACCTCCTTGCCATCGAAGTTGTAACAGTAGAGTCCCGCCGAACCGAAGGACGCGACCACATGCTCGCCATCAGTTGCGGGCGAGGAGGAGCAGTATGGATTCTGCGTGTTCGTTGGCTCCTCGCCATCGAACTTCACACGGGCTGTCCAGAGCAATTTGCCGTCAGCCCGAGCGAAGCACATCAGTTCACGACTGGCACCCTCATCCGTAGCCTGAGTCAGGAAGACTCGGTCACGCCAGACAATCGGCGTCGAGTTGCCTCGATCCGGCAGGGGGACGTGCCAGATGACGTTCTTGCTTGCGCCCCAGGTCTCCGGCAGGGCCTTTTCTATGGAAACGCCCGTGCCCTGCGGCCCCCGAAACGAGGGCCAATTCTCGGCCAGCAACCGACCTGTGGGCAGTAAATAAAGCAAGAGTGCAAACGTCGCCGTGGAGTTCAATAGTTTCATCCGATGTCGGCGGCGGTGATGCGGGGCTTCCGCAAGCTGCACCGCAGCACTGGCCCCGCAGTTGGCGTCACCCGAAGATCGTCTCATTACCTCACCCTTTCTGTAGCTAGTGATATTACAGTTAGGCGCAAAACGCCGGATCTGTAACTGTTGTGATTACATTTATTGACAAAAAAACTTACCGCTTGTTCGCGGCATTCACGTCCATTAAGATGTCGGCCACACTGACTTTGCTCATGGCTTTTTCCATGACTTCCCTAAAGCCATCGAGGTATTCGCCAAGAATGGCCTGCACGCAGCGACCAACGGGACACAGCGGATTCGGGTCGTTGCGAGGAAGCACGAAGAGCTCTCCTATTTCAACAGCCTCAAGTATCTGGGCCAGGCTGATTTTCCCCGGTGCTCTGGCGAGGGCGGCACCGCCGCCCGCCCCTTCCGTAGTCCTAATGAGGCCCGCATTCGACAACTGGCTCAGAATCCGGCGAATGACCACCGGGTTCGTATTGACGCTCCCGGCGATGTAGTCTGATGTGAGCGCCTTTCCCTCCTCGTGAGCCAACAGAGTCACGACATGGACGGCAACGACGAATCGGCTATTCTTAGCCATAACAGGCCACGGATGAATTAGGACAATACTGTATCCAATGTAGCCACAGTTGATATCGTGTCAAGCCCAGCCTGCAAAAACGGCGAATCGCAGGCCCGTCAATACTCGACTCCTCTCGTCAGAGAAGTGGGGCCGAACAAGAGCGGCTGCAACTGGCCGCTCTCGCCCAGCATGCCACAGACTCACTGCACGCGAGTTGGCAGGTTATCCGCCCAACGCGGCTACTCCTTCGACGCGGAATCCTTGACATCGTAGCACCACAAGGACTCGGTATCGCGGATGTATAATCGCCCGTCGGCGATGACTGGGTAACACCACGCCTTCTCCATCGGGTTTGTGCGCTCGGGCCGGTCCGGCGGTGTGAAGCGGCCCCGCTCGCGGTAGGCCTCCGAGGTTGCTTCAAGTAGTGCCACGCTGCCATTTTCGCCATGCATGTACAGCTGCCCGTCGGCGTAGCACAGTGAGCCTGGAGCGATCCCCTTGTCGGACCACTTGATCTGCCCCGTCTTGAAGTCGGCGCATACCAGGTTGCGTGATCCGGCCCCGTAGAGGTAGTCGCCCACGAGTACCGCGCCCCCGATGGCCGTCGGAAGGTTCCCGTTAAAGTAAACCTCTTCCGCCGTGATCGACCCTTGGTCACCGGTGAGTTTCACCGCGCCGCCTCCAACACGCCCCGCCCCGCTATACACCAGTCCCCTGTCGGCGACCGGAGTGATAATGCTCATTCCCATCGCACCTTTTGTCTTGGCATACTTCCAGAGGAACTTGCCAGTCTTCGCGTCCACACCAACGACGCCGCCAGCGGTGTAGGCGATGTACTGCTTGACGCCGCCAGCGTCGGCCACGACGATGGAAGCGTAGCCAGCGGTGTCGCCGCCAGGAACAGCCGACTTCCAGATCACTTCGCCGTTGCCTTTGTTCAGGGCCACAATGGTGGCTTGAGCCCCGCCGGGTGTGCAGACCAACACGTCGCCATCGACCAGCGGCGATTCGGAATAGGCCCACGCTCCTGGCTTCCCGCCGAAATCGGGGCGGATGTTCTTCTTCCATCGCACTTTACCACCGGCAGTCTCAAGACACACCAGATCGCCATCGGAGCCAAGGGCATACAACACCGCTGCATCCACGGTTGGGGTGGACCGAGCAGCAGGAAACTTGGGCTGCTGGTCAGGGTTGCCAACCTTCCCGATTCGCGTGGACCACACCTGGCCGCCGTCCTTCACCTCAAGAGCGGTAACGAATTCGTCCTCCACCCCTTTGTTGTTCATCAGGTAAACGCGCCCGCCCACCACCGACGGCGTGGCATATCCGCCGCCCAGATTCTTGATCTGCCACAACAGTTTTGGGCCATCCTTCGGCCACTCCTTGAGCAGTCCGGTTTCCTTCGAGATGCCGTCCCGCTTCTGGCCTCGCCACTGCGGCCAGTCATCCCCAAAAGCTCCGGCAACTGATAGCAGCATTACAGATGTGACGAGGAAATGCATGGTTCGACTTGCGTTGATCATGATTGCTCCTTGTTAACGATTCGTGGAGACTCTCCTATCAAGACGCCAAACTAGTTCCAATCGAGTCACAGCTTGCCGAACGTCAGTAGCTCTTGCGGGTCATTAGGATCAGTCGCGGCATTCGGCGATCATCACGGGGTGGACCTTCGCACCCCGTCGATGTGGCGGGAGGTCAGCGCCCGCCCCGGTGCGCGATAACGGTCAGAATACGAATGACCACGGGGAACTGGGTGCGTCTCGACGTACTGTGCCAAGTATAGCTACAGTTGCCTCTGCGTCAAGGCCCTTCCAAGAGAACTGCGAAGCGATGGAAATACCGGCCAGATAATTCCGATAGCCAACTGGCACCAATGTCTGGGGAAATGGGGAACGTATATCGCTCCCTTGGTGGGCAATGGCGGGCAAAGAGGGGCAAGGGCGGGGTCGCTTGCGATTAATGCCATGTCGCAGATGATGATTAACTACTGAGTCAACTTCGCTGGGACGCCCAATCCAGTTCGAAACCGCGAAATGATGTGAGTATCTTGCCACGATCCTGTGCGTCTTCCGGGAAATGGTTTCCGACGCGCTGGAGGCGTTGGAAGCCAGGCGGCTGCTGGCGTATACGACACACGAGCGGGGTGTCACGTTCGTCCTGCGACGGCTGAACGACCTGTCCTTCTTTCGGGACTCCGTGCAGTAACGGACCGGCAGGGCCCACCAGGCGGATCCCTCTCGTTACCCGGGTTGCCGTGCCGCCGTCGTGCTGAGCCTCTTCTGGATTGTGGCCCCCTCCCGCTCCATTGCTCGCTCAATCTCTCGCAGGAATGCCGGGTCGGCGTTTCCTAGCGGTGGGTTCGTGGTGGCAGGGGGGCGGCGGATGGAGCCGTCCCAAAGGTCTGGGATCGGTCTCGGTTCGGAGGGATCCCCTGATGCTCAGCCGGAAAACCCATGGACTTTTGGACTCGGGGCTTCGGAGCAGGGATATCCAGGACAGAGAAGGATGGGATCGAAGTCGGCTCGAAAGACGAGGGTAGTCGGCGTCTTCATCGCGGAGAAGGACTTTGCAATCTTGCCATCATACTTGATAGGTTTCGCTGATAGGAAATCGCGGGTATTTGTGAGGAAAACATGGAAAACTTGGAGGTTTCCTATCATCGACTACGCTCCCAAGAAACGACACAACCCCTTGTTTTGCAAGGGGTTGCGAAGTGGAGGATATCGGGTTCGAACCGACGACCTTTTGAATGCCATTCACGGGGTACGGCATTTGACGTGTTTTGACCCTTTGAGTATTTCTCTCTACGCCTATTGATTTTCCCGATGGTTTCCGATACTATGGCATAGCACCGGGTTTGACGGATGTACACGGAAGTGTACACAAGTCCTAGCACCGTCATAGCACCGCATAGCACCGGCATAGCACCAAACGACCCTTTGAATCGGGAAAGGACGGCGAGAAATGACCCCCAAACAGCGTATTTCCTTCACTAAGCAGCGAATCGAGGCCCTCCCCCTGCCCACCGGCCAGCGGACCTACCATTACGACGATAAGACCGAGGGGCTTTGCCTCTGTGTCACACCGGCCGGGGCGAAAACCTTCTACCTCTACAAGTGGCTCGAAGGGCGGCCCGTGCGAATCCCGCTGGGCAAGTTCCCCACCATCAGCGTGGAGAACGCCCGCGATGCCTGCCGTAAGCTGCTGGGGGAGCACGCCAGCGGAGTTGACATCCAAGTCGCCCGCCAAGCCGCGCGCCATGAGCACACCATCAAGGGGCTCTGGGAGCATTGGCTTGAACACGCCCAGGCCCACAAGCGGACCTGGAAAGAGGACGAACGGAAGTACAACGCCTTCTTGAAAGCGTGGGCAGGCCGGAAGCTGTCTGCGATCCACAAGAGCGACGTGCAGGCCCTCCACACTCGCGTGGGCAAGTCGAACGGTCCCTACTTGGCGAACCGCCTCTTGGACCTGCTGGGGGCCATGTACAACAAGGCCCGCGATATTGGGTACACCGGCGACAACCCCGCCAAAGGCATCAAGAAGTTCAAGGAGGAAAAGCGGGATCGGTTCTTGCAAGGTGACGAGCTTCCGGCATTCTTCAAAGCCCTGGCATCCGAACCGAACGACCTGCTACGCGATTTCTTCCTTGTGGCCCTGCTGACGGGTGCCCGCCGCGCCAACGTCCAGGCCATGCGCTGGGATGACTTGGATCTCGACCGGGGCTCGTGGCGAATCCCCGGAAGCGAGGCCAAAGCCGGCGAAACGATCGTACTGCCCCTCGTCGCGCCGGCCCTCGCGATCTTGGCGGCCCGCTACAAGGCCCGGAAGCCTTCCCCGTGGGTTTTCCCAAGCTGGGGTGCCACTGGCCACCTCGTGGAACCCAAGGGTGCCTGGAAGCGAATTTGCAAGAAGGCCGGACTGGTCGACGTCCGAATCCACGATTTACGACGGTCCCTCGGAAGCTGGCAGGCTATGGGCGGAGCTTCCCTGCCGATCATCGGCAAGAGCCTCGGTCACACCCAGATCAAGACGACGGCCATCTACGCCCGGCTGTCGATGGACCCAGTTCGATCATCGGTCGGGGCGGCAACGACTGCGATCCTTGAAGCCGGGAAAGCCTCGGTCGGGGCGGCCGGCATGGTGATCGACGTGGAGGTTCAAGAGGAGGGCACCAGCGATGCAGAACGAGCATAAGCCCGTAGTGACTGACGAGGGATAGAGACGGTCACAGAGACCGACGAAGCGGTTCTGAGGGAAATCGACCGGGGCATTTATCGAGACCGTCACAAAAGCTACCGCAGTTGGAATACTTGGATCTCGGAATCCGTAGCGGAGTTTCATGCGCAGCAAGAGCACCGCCCAGCAGTTGGTCGACGACCAGGTTCAGGAAATCACGGATCGCCTGTATCGTGCTAAGGCGGATACGCGGCCCCACGTCCAAGCGGCCGCGGGTCAACTTGCATGTTCGTTGTCGATGATGAAGCTGGGCATCAGCGAAGGCGACGTATTGGGGACGGCCTTCCGTGGGATGCTGGTCGGCAGGCAAGACCATCAGTTGCGGATCAAGATGGAGCACGAAGAGAAGGCCAAACGCGAGATGGTACGCACGGCCGGCAAGCGTAAGAAAGACCTCGAGGCAAGACCGAACGCAGAACCGGGTGAACCTCGCACACGAACTATGGGCGGAGTACGATCCTGCCGACGTGAAGGGGCGGCATGACGACATTCACAAGGAGTTCGGTGAAATCATGGGGCTCCGCCTGGGGCTGGTCGATTGGACGGCAACCCCGAGCCGATACCCGCCGCAACCGTCCGAAGATACCTCTCAGAGGAAAATACTGCGCACGGTTGAACCGTGCGCAGTCTACGCCGCGGATTCATCTTTACGGCTGAAAAACCTCGCGTATGCTTACGGGTGTTGACCGAACGTAACACCATTTAACGAGGTTTTCCCGTGTCTACCGCTCTTCTTTCCGCCCCTTCCGAATTGCTCACTCGTGACGAGGCCGCAGCCTACATCGGCGTGAAGCCGCAGACCTTGGCTGTCTGGCACACGACCAAACGCTACAACATCCCGCTGGTCAAAGTGGGCTCGAAGGTCCGTTATCGCCGTGCGGACCTTGATGCCTGGCTCGAATCGCGCACCATCGGCGGCGTGGAGCAAGAGTAGGGCGCATAGTTTCGGCCGGGGCACCGCCAAGTATCCCGGCCGAAAATGGAGATCACGATGACCCATTCTACAACGGCACGGAGCCGAAAGCCAGCGCGGTCACCCGCGCCTCTTCCCCGCCCTGGGCAGCACACGGCCCGCCGGTCCCTTGCCCGTATGCCATCGCGGGTCCGGTTGTTTTCTCAGCGGCCCCAGCGATCCGGCCGC
>CAVPVK010000008.1:0-191397 GCA_963709175.1 uncultured Planctomycetia bacterium | reverse complement strand
ACAGGCTACGATCGTTTTGGGGGTCTCGGTCATCGTGTTCGCGTTGGCCAGGCTGGGGCTGCCGCACTTGTAAGCCCCGACAATCATCATGCAACCAACTCTTGAAACACTGGCAGTCTATCTCGCTCGCGTAGGGCCTGGACTAACCGCTGGAGCGGCGATGTTGTTCCTATTTCGGCGAGAGCCGCGACTACGGATCGTGCTCTATTTGGCGATCTTTATCTTGCTCAGGGATGCAATGACCCCCCTCGGCTTGTGGTCGTTTGGCAGGCAAGGGTTTTTCTGGATCCGCTTGGACAGCGACCCATGGTTCCTGGTGCTTCTTGGTTTGGCGTGCCTCGGGATAAGTCTCGGCGTCTATTACCTTGACGGCGAGAACCAATCCCTCTTCCGATGGACACGCGGCAACTTGCCCTCTGGATTAGTTTGGGGCGTTTGCGGGGCATTTGTCGTGGTTGCTCCGTTCGTAGCGGCCTACCAGCACACGGCCGTCGAATCTCGGGGCGGCCCAATTCCATTGCAGAACATTCCGGCGATCCTGGTTTTTGCCATGCTTGGAAATCTGTTGGAGGAGGCACTTTTTCGCGGCTATGTGTATGGCCAGCTCGCCCAGAAGATGGCTCCCATCAAGGCTGGCATCGCCTCGGGAGTCGTCTTTGCTTTCTGCCACGTCTTCTTGGCCACTACGGTGACGGACACTGGTTATCCCCTCCTGGTTTTCACGTTGTGGGAAGGCATGATTGCCGGTGGTGTCGGGGCGAAGGGTGGAGTAATCCCGGCGACCCTGACGCACGGCGGAGCAATCTTCGTGCTTTCGTCTGGCCTGATATGACTGCATTTGCGACTCTTTCATCAAGACCACTCACAAGAGTGGAGTTTCGCCAGAGTTTCGCCAGAAGTCGCTTGCATGTCGAATTAGGGTTTGTTGCCTGCCTTGTAACACCTGAAGATCGACGCCGTATATGAAGGTGAAACGCGAATCGAGCAGTTCGGTTCGCAATCAAAAAACAGCCTCTCAATGCAAAAAGGGATACGGAAATGATTATGCGACAAATGGTGACTTCGGCCGTTGCGACGCTCGGCCTGTTCGTCTTCGGTGCGGTGAACTCGGCAAACGCCGGCCGCCCGCTCAGTGGTGGAGAAAAGGGACACGGTCCCGTGGTCAATTCCCCGGGCAAGATCGGAAAAGAGTCGGGCAAGTTTGACAAGAACAAGTTCGACAAGGAACGCAAGGAGTGGGAATACAAGTACTGGAACCGCTACACCCGTCGCTACGATTATTGTTTCCCGGGCTACTCGTGCCCGGTGGAGACCTGTGCTCCGGTTTGCGAAGTGCCCGTCACGCCGCAGCCGGTATGCGAAGTTCCGGTTTGCCCCGAGCCGGCCTGCGTGCCGACGACCTGCTACGAATACCCTTGCTCGTACGATTTCTGCAAGCCGTATGAGTTCGGCAGGCCCCGCTACGACGGCGGCTATCCGTGGCACCGCGAGCGGCGGCCGGATGGCAGCAAGCCGACGACCGCGTCGTCGCACCGGACCGGCGAGAACCTCGGCAGCATGGGCAGCCACAGCATGGCTAGCCACACGTCGGGTGGCCGGGGACGGAAGTAAACGACGCGATTGTGGATCGCCCAACAAGTTTGAAGCCAAACAGAAAAAACCCTCGCCGCTCGCCGGTCGAGGGTTTGGTCGTTTCTTGCCTTCCTTGGAGCGAGTCAGCTAACCGCGTTCGTGGCAGTCCTAGCCGCGATCGGCGTTGACTGGGGCTGGCTTGTTTCTGCGGTCCTCGGAATAGGTAGCGTCGCCGGAGGCATTGTTGCAAGGTCGTGGCTGGGATTCGCACTTGGAACTGTGCTAGGAAGCATAGGTGCGGTCGCGGCGATCATTGCAGCCGCGTGCTACAACCTGCTTGGTGTCGACTGGCCCATGCAGCAGGTCAACGTGATAGCTGAGCGGATTTTCTTGACGTCGATCATCGAAGCGGTGCGCGGCGTCGTTGGCGGCCTAACAGCACGATATCACGCGGAGGGATAGGCGCTGCCGAGGTACTCTCCGTCGCGGGCCACGGCTATACTACGAGCATGGACACGCCCGCTACCGAGATTCCCTGGTATCAGTTCAGCCTTCGGTCGACGCTGGTGTTCACCGCCTGCGTGGCTGTTTTGTGCTCAGTCGGCATCTTGACGAGCTGGCTATTTTCCGCGTACTTGGCAGCGGCTGCTTTGACTGGCGGCGTCGCAGGCCGACTCGTCGTGGGGGCGCGTCTGGCCCTCGTCCAAGGAGCCATTTATGGAATTCTCTTTTTCTTTCTCACTGCCTTCGGCCTTCTAGTCCCAAGCCTGCTGTGGTTCGACATTTGGGACTTGTTTATCTGGGCGAATGTTGTTTCCTGGACCGCGGTGTTCATCGGCGGCGTATTGGGTGGCGTCCTGGGCGGGCTTTCGGTGCGATCTCGCTCGGGACAATAGCCCGGAGACATGAGCGACAGGCACGGGCTTCGGCGGAGAGCGTATTCCCATTACGACGTCAATTGTCTGGCTGGCCTGGGTCGAAGCTTGCGAGTTCGCGGCAGGGATTCCGATGGCCGAGGCCTGGGAGATTTTGTGCACAAGATGAAAATCTACGCCACGCGGCTTGCAACGTCTTGCTTCTATTCCTGGCCGATGTTTTTTATTGCTTCCTCGGCTGCATCCCGGACGATCTGGTCCTTGTCCTGGAGCAATAATCGCAATGCCGGCAGTGCTTCCTTGGCAACAGGTCCAAGGCGAGCCAAGGCGTTCGCGGCTGCCCAGCGGACGTACCACTCCGGATCTTTCAAACCGGCACGCAGCAGCGGGATAGCTTTTTTCCCGCCGCGGTCAATCTGCTCGATGATCAGCAACAGGTCGTCGGTTGCCTGCGAATCAGCCGTGTCCGGCCCGGCAGATGAGCTCTTCGAATGCCGGATAGAAAGTGAAATATATTCGGCAAGACGGCGGCGGGCTGTCAAGGCACCCTTTTCCGGTTTGGGCAGCTCATCTCGCCATTACGGCCTGTCGCTGCCGTCTGGCTCGCACCTATATGCCTTCCCCTGCTGATAAAGCTTCAGCCGCCGGCCGATCGCGTCCGCCAGCGGTACGTCGCCTTGAGCCTTTGCACGCTGCATCGCTTTTTGGGCAGCTTCAACGGCGTCCTTGAAATGCCCACCAGCGGCGAAAGCAGCGGCCAGCGTGTCCAGCGACATTGCCTCCTGCTGGTTCGTCATCTTAACGACCCGCTGGGCCAGTTTAATCGCCGCCTCCGGATCGACAATTTGGGGATCGGGACTCGTGGCAAAGGCCCAGGCCATGAAGTTCCAGGCCCGGATCGCTTCCTTGTGCTTGCCGGCGGCTTCGAACTGTCCGCCGAATTGGTCGGCAAGGTTCCGCCTCTGCACCTTCGGCAGCACGGCCAGCAAGTGTCGGAGCGTATTCTCCCCCTCGTGAAAATCACCCTGCTGGAACTGCTCGGTGGCCAACAATTGCAACACAGCGACGTCTTGCCGATTCAGGGCCAGAGCATGCTGCAAACAGGCGACGGCCTCGTCGTGCTTATTCCGAGCGAGGGCGATTCTTGCCAACCCAAACCAGGCATGACTGAAATTGTTGATTGTCTCCGTGTCCTTGATGGTGGGCGATTCCAGACTCTGGATTGCCTTGTAATGGAACGTGGCCTTGTCGAAGTCCTTCAACGATATATAGACCTCGCCCAGGTTCAGGCGGGCCTCCAGCAACTGCGGGTCCAGTTCGACGGCTTTTTCAAACTGCTGGATGGCGGCGTCGAGCTTCGTTTTCGCTAGGTCCTTGAGTTGCTGTGCTTTGGCTGGGTTGCCTTTGGCTTCCGCCTCGCGGGCGTCGGCCTCGAACTGTCGACTTCGCCGCAACAGCACGCGGCCGAGATTATTGCGGGGCCGCGGTGAAATCGGCTTCAGCCGCACGGCCTCGTTCAAATGCCACTCGGCCTTCTTGAGGATTTCCTCGGCCTCGGCGGGGTTGCCCTTGGCTTTTTCCCGCTCGCTCGACTCGGAATAGGCATAGCCAAGATTGCTGTGAATGTCGGTCGCCGTGGGCCGCGACGTGATACCAAGTAACCACTGTTGGACGGCCTTGTCCTTAAAGGCCGCGGACTTATCGCGACATTCCTTCGCTTGTTTAAGATCGCCTGCGGCTTCCGCCTGCGTGGCTTTTGCGTCTTGTTGCTGTGCCCGCATCCAAAGGTAGACGCCGTAGTTATTGAGGACGTTCCAGTTGTCGGGCGTAACGGCGATCGCCTGCTCGAAATCGTGAACACACTTGTCGTCCTGGCCAATGCCCGCGTACGCGAAGGCACGGCAGCCGTATACAATCCCGCACTTGGGATCGAGGCGGAGCGACTCGGTATAGTCGGCGATGGCCTTGTCGCAAAGGCCCTTATCGCGAAACGCGTCGCCACGCCATGCGAATGCCTTGGCATCCTTGGGGTTGATGCGTATGGCCTCTGAGCAATCCGCGATGGCCCTATCGTAATCACGTTTGTCGAAGTAGGCACCGCCACGGCACCGATAGGCATCCGCGTAATTCGGGCGAAGGTCGATGGCTTCCGTATAATCGTCTATCGCGTTACGAGATTTGTACTGCCTCCGGTTGGCTTCACCACGGTAGTAATAGGCTTCCGCATAGTCGAAACGGAGGCGGATGGCTTCCGTGCAATTGGTAATGGCCCGTTCCAGATCTTCCTTTTCAAGGGCAGCCTTGCCCTTCTCCAATGCCTGTTTTGCCTCATCTTCGGGCGACTGCTTGCCGGCTGCACTTGCCAACGAGGGGAGTGCCGCCGCTGCGAGCACTAAGATGATGGCCATTTTTCTCAGAAGTCGATTAGGCAGATTAACGGCGATTTGGCTTGGCATCTCAGGCACCCTTTGTCGTACGGGGCTATGCAACTCGCGGAAGAACCTCATGGGATTGTGATGGTCCTGCCGGGCGTTGTCAAATCTATCGGCACTCGCCTGCAACGAGGTCGAGGGCAGGACTGGCCAGATTGCAGCATTCTGATCTCGTGATCAAAATCTGCCCGCCTTCAGCCGATCAGCCTGCTCGTCGTCGGCCGAGGCAACTCGATCAGGTTCTTCGCAACGACGGACTCGCACGACATGGGCCAAAAGTGCAGACCGCTCGCGGCCAAATTCGGGGCGGCAAGCGAACACGGGCGACGAGAAATACACCGAAAACGCCAGGCAAACCAGCCAAGCCTTCCTGTTTCGGCAGCTTACCTGGGAATCGACAGCCGGTGTGCCAGTTCACAGCACTGCCCGGCTATGGACGCCACTTCACCAAATGGCCGACCGACGGCAAAGATGCTGTGAAAACGTCGGTGACAGCAATGCTTGCAGGCAGATGGGCGACACACACATGATCGGCGGGCGGGCGAAGAGCGTCCGCAAAGCAAATGACGACATCATACTTCTTTGTATTGCCGGGGCCTAGGAGATTTCGCAGCCTGCACTTTCATAGCAATCTCCATCGAGGTTACGGCCCGGCGGCGGACCACCGGGCCGTTGCCTAACCTTGAGTGCGGGCCATGTCCGGTTCAGGACTTCACCGGCGTTGCCGCAATGTCGCGTAACTTCGCAAGACAGCCACTCAAGAGCCGCTCGCAATTCTCGGCGGAATAGTTCTGGGTAAGAGCCTCACGAATCGCAGCTGCCACATCCGTCTCGAAGAAAGCGAATGTTCGTTGCCAGGCGGCATGCTCGTGCTGCACGGCAAATTCGAGCCGGGTTTGCGGTTCTAGGGTCTGTACAGGCCATCGTGGCAGCGAAGGCGTGGCCGGGCCAGCCTGTCCTATCGAAGGTGAAAGTAAACGGCATGGTTTGAGGGTTTAGCCGGCCGAAATGCCTTCCGAATCGAGGCTGTACACACCTGGCACATTTGTTCCCTATAACTATAGATAGAAACCATGGTGCATCACGGCACAACGACTACTTCCTCTGTGTGAAGGCATCGTGAGCGGCCTGCTCGAACACGCCGAGGATCCTCTCACCGCCCTTCGGCCAGCCGGCGTGCTGCACGAGGAAGATTGTGATCAGGCCGGTCTTCTTCTCCAGCGATGAGTTGGTGCTGTAGGCGCCGCCGTGCCCGATGTGGTTTCCATCGGTGCCGATGCCCAGGCCGTACCCTGGATTGCCCGGCTGGGGTGTTTCCATTTCCCGGATCGCCGCTTCGGAAAGGATCCGCTTGCCGCCCAGGGCGCCGTTATTGGCGAGCATCTGGTAGAATCGCGCGAGGTCGGCTGCCGTGGCGAACAGCCCGCCCGCCGGCATCGGCTGCCGCTGGGCATCGTCCAAGGGGTACTTGAGTTGCCCGATCGGGCACTCCTCCAGGCCGCTTTTGCCGGGCTGGTACGACTTGGCCAACCGTTGGAGTTGCCGGCCGGAGGGCCAGAAGGTGGCGTTCGCCATGCCCAGCGGCTGGAACAAGCGGACTTCGAGAAACTTCTCCAGCGGCATGCCGCTGACGACCTCGACGATGCGGCCCGCCGTGTTGATACCCGCGTTGGAATACTGATTCCGGCTCTCGGGCTGGAAATCCAACGGCAGCATCGCGTAGCTCCGCACGCGGCAGGCCAGCGGGAAGAGATCCAGCGTCGGCTGCTCGATCGGCGAGGCGAAGGGTAGTCCGCTGGTATGGCTCAGCACGTTGCGAACCGTGATCGGATGCTTCGGCTTCTTCAATAGCACGTGGTCGTTGTTCTTTTCCGCAATCACCATCTGCCCGTGGAATTCCGGCAAGTACTTCTCCACGGGATCGTCGAGCTTCACTTTTCCCTCGTCGACAAGCATCATCACGGCAGTGGCCGTGATCGGCTTTGACTGCGAGGCGATCCAAAACATCGAATTGGTCCGCATCGGCTTGCCTGCGGCGATGTCGGCGTAGCCTACGGCCTCCACGTCAAGCACTTTGTCCTTGGTGGCAACCATTACTACGGTGCCGGCCAAGGTGTGACTCTCGACAAACGGCTGGAGGGCGGCCGCCAACGGTCCGCCGGCCGAGTTTTTCTCTTGAGCCGAGGCAAGACCGGTTGCGGCAGACAGGGCAAGAGCAACCAGGGCGAAAAGCCGATGAGGGAATCGCATAGAAGGCGTCATGGAGCGTGTCCTTTCTTCGAGGCGGGAGGGAATTAGCCGGTGCGCAGCACAACTCGTAAGCATATATTGCTCACGGTTGGCAATGTCTCGTTTAACCCGGAGCCAACGGCGACGGCGGATAGCTGCTCTCCGTCGCCGTTGGCTCCGGGTTAAACGACAGTGTGACAACCTTAGCCGCCAGCATAACACGGTGGCCAGCAACATTCCAGTCGCCAGCGGGGTATGCATGAACCTGGCTCGGTGCGATACTGTCTTATGGGCGATGACCGAACGAATCCTTACTATCGACGGACGCCAGGGCGAAGGCGGTGGCCAGGTGCTCCGCTCGGCATTGACGCTTTCCCTCGTGACAGGCCGACCTTTCGTCATCGAGAAGATCCGCGGTGGACGGAAGAAACCGGGACTCTTGCATCAACATCTGACGGCGGTCCGCGCCGCAGCCGAGATTGGTCAGGCCGAAGTGCAAGGGATGGAGTTGGGCTCGCGACACCTGACGTTCCGCCCCGGTCGCGTGCAAGCGGGCAGCTACGCCTTCCGCGTGGGTACGGCCGGCAGCGCTACCCTGGTATTACAGACCGTGTTGCCTCCCCTTCTGCTGGCCGCCGGCGAGTCGAACCTCGTCCTGGAGGGCGGTACGCATAACTCCATGGCCCCGCCCGTCGATTTCCTTCAGAAGGCTTATCTGCCGCTGGTGAATCGATTGGGCCCGCAGGTCGAGCGCAACTCGTGCGGCCGGGCTTTTATCCGGCCGGCGGCGGCCAGTTCACCGTCCGCGTGCAACCGGTGCGGCAACTCGGCCGCATGGAGCTTCTCGACCGCGGCAAGGTCATTGCACGGCGCGTCCGAGTTCTGTTGGCCCACCTGCCGCGGCACATCGCCGAACGGGAATGCCAGACGATCTCCCAGGAACCCGGCTGGGACGAAGCATCGTTTACGATCGATGACGTCAAGGACGCTGCGCGGACCAGGCAACGTAGTCATGATCGAACTGGAGGCCGAGCACGTTACCGAGGTCTTCACCGCCTTTGGCCAGTTAGGCGTTCGCGCCGAGGCGGTGGCCAAGGAAGCCGTGCGCCAGGCCGACGAATACCTTGCCGCCACGGCGCCGGTCGGGCAGCATCTGGCCGATCAGCTCCTCTTGCCGTTGGGCATTGCGGCCTGGCAGGGCTCGGGCGGCGGAGTATTTCGCACCGGAGAGCTTTCGACGCACGCGACCACGCACCTGGAAATCCTCCGCATGTTCCTGGAGATCAAGATCCGCGTTGAACCGGAGGATCACGGCCAATGTGTGGTTCACGTCGGCTGATCGTCCAACAACCGAACACCGTTGCCGTTTTCTGCGGGAAATACGGCCTTGCCCTTTTCCAGGCGGACCCCCGACGCCACGTCGCGGGCGATCAACACGGCCCCGTCCATATCGACGTAGTCCAGCAGCGGCAGGAATTGGGCAATCGCGGAAATGCCCACCGTCGACTCCGTCATGCAACCGATCATCGTTTTCAGGCCAAGTCGCCGCGCCGAGGCGATCATCCGCCGCGCCGGAGTCATCCCTCCACACTTCACCAGCTTGATGTTGATGCCGTGGAAAAAGCCGTGACAGCGAGCGACATCCTCTTCGACGAGGCAGCTTTCGTCGGCGATCACCGGCAGGGCCGACTCCGCAAAGACCCGTCGCATTCCGTCCCAATCGTCGGCCTTCAGCGGCTGCTCGATGAATTCCACGTCCAGTGATTTCAGTTCATGGGATTTGGCAATCGTCTGTTCGGCGGTCCAGGAGCAGTTGGCGTCAACGCGGAAAATGGCCGCCGTCCGTTGTCGCAAAGCCCGAACGATCTCCAGGTCGTCCCGTGTACCCAGCTTGATTTTGTAGATCGGCCAGCCCTCGAATTCTTCGAGGATGCGGAGGTTGTTCTCGATCGTGTCGATGCCCAGCGTATAGTCGCTCACGGGAACACGGGCCAGATCTAGCCCCCAAAGGCGATACGTAGGCTTTCCCTGCTTCTTGCCCCAGAGGTCGTGGACCGCCGCGTCCAGGGCGGCCAAAGCGAAGCGGTCATGGCCCAGCAGCGGCAACGCCCGTTGCCAGAGTTCCGCCGGGTCCGCCAGCGGCCAACTCTCGATCTCGCGGCGTGCCGATTCGAGGTGGGCGATCATGTCGGCGGCGGTAAAGGGATAATAGGACGTGGAGGCCCCTTCGCCATAACCCGCCATTTCGCCGTCGCACAACTCGACGAGGGCGTTTTCCTGTACCGTGGCGGAACCGTGCGCCGTGCGAAACAGGTGCCGCAGTGGCAATTGGATTGTGCGAAGTTGCAGCCGCATGGAAGACCTTTCGAGGATTGCCGGGAATCGATCCAGGCATTATCCAGCTTTCTCAGCGGTTTTCAAGCACGCCCGGATCGATGCGGGAGGCGTTTTCGTACCTCAGCCTTTCCAGGCTGACGTGCTTTGCACGGAGTGGCAATACTGTCAGACTGTGCCTTCTCCGCTTGCCGCCATCCGCACGACCACGCGATTGCCGTGCACCTCGGTGACAACCACCCGGCTGTTGCGGGCGATGAACTCGCCAGTGGAGATCACGTCGACGAGGTGATTGCCAAAACGGGCCTTTCCAGCGGGACAGAGCGGGCTGGTAGTCAAGCCCGTTGTCCCCAGGAGGTTGTCCAGGTCGACGAGCATCTCGCGGCGGCTAATGATCTCGGCCTCCTCGCCTTCCGGCGGCACGAGAAAGACGTGCTGCAACACGGGCGCACTGGGCAACCAGTGGTTGAGCACCCATATCGCGCCGATCAGGCCGCCCACAGCGGCCGTCAGCGTGAAGAGCGTGGTCTGCAACCGGGCCATCTGGTATTCGTTCTGGGGAATCAGAAACGTCTGGCTGGCCAGCACGATCGACGCCAGGACCAGGATCCCGCCGCCAAGGCCGAAAATCACGAATCCGGGCAGGATGAAGATCTCCGTCAGCAGGCAGATGCATCCGGTAACGAAGAGCGTGACCGCCAACCAGTCCGCCGTACCCTCGAGGAAACGGCTCCAGAAGAAAATCGCGAAGGCAACGATAGCGATGAACGCGCCGATGCCCATCCCCGGCGAATGCAACTCGACATAGATGCCCAGTCCGCCGAGGAAAATCAACAGCCCCACCATCCCGGGCTGGCCGAGGAAACGGGCCAAGTGATCGATCCAGCCGGGCTCGACCAGCGCGGGGTCGTTTTCCAGCCCGTAATGCTGCTTGAACTGCGCGAAGTTGTCGACGACCCAGGTGGCCAAGCCATATTCCTGGGCCTTTTCGCCCGTCAGGGCGAGGACCTCGCCGGGCGTCGTCACGCGGTCTCCCTTCTCCCAAAGCGGGCCCGGCTCACCTTGTTCCAGCTTGGGCTGGCGGCCTTGCAACTCTTCCTCGCTGAAATATTCCACGGCGCCCAGGCGTCTGCAACGATAGACATCGAGGTGCGGATCGAACATGGCGGCCCATAGCGACCAGGATCGTGCCTTGCGGGGGGCGAGCGTATCGCGAATCACGAGGCGGTTGCTGTTGATCTCGTCGCGCCTCATCTGGTATTGGCCCGGCCCGCCCAGGACGGCCCGCGGTTGCATGACAATCTGGTCGCAGGCCATAGCTACCAGGGCGGCATCGGCACGGGCTTCGTTGGGAATGAAGGCCACGGTGCGGACCTCCTCAGATGGCAAGCCGATGAGATAGTCGGCCAGGCGCTTGCTTTCCAGGGGATCGCCGCCGGGGCTGTCGATCCAAACGCAAATGAAATTCGCGCCCTTACGGCGTTCTGCTTCCATGAGCCGTTCGACAGAGTCAACCAAGCCCGGCCTGATCGGTCCGCGAAGCTCGATGCGAATGGGCTGCCAGGGCTTGCCGCCCGACGGATCCCCCTCGTCGATGTGAGACGAAAACTCCAGTTCGCGGATCACGTCGCGGCGGTCATCGGCGAGAAACTTGACGATGCCCCAGTCGCGGCCCTCACGGCCGGTCATCATCATTGCCTCGCCCGGCCGCTTGATCGTATCCTTGGCAAGAATGCGATGCTGCCGAGCGATCTCCGCCAATTGCCCGGGGTCGGCAAAGCGGACGTCGCTCAACTCGGTCTTTAACTTGAACACCTGGCGCGACTTGTCGAGCATACCCAAGGCGATCTCGGGTGGCACGGTGAGGCGACTATGCGCGATTTCGTCATAGGCCGCAAGCAGAGTCTTGCCGATGGTTTTTTCGTCGGCCCCGGCGTCACCCATCTTTGCCGTGGGGGCCATGATGATTTTTTCGCAGGCCATGGCAACTAACACGGCGTGGCCCTTCAATTCCTTGGGCACATAAGCCACTGTGCCAGCCCCATTGAGTTGGTCGCTGACGAGAAAGCTGGCCAGTTTGTGGGCGTCGTCGAACTGGGTACCTTGGCCGACATCGGCCGATCCCTCCGGCGCGGCGAACTCCAACACAAAAACTACAGGTCGCTCGTCGCGTGCGGTCCCCAGCGCACGCTGGATCGACTGCCGCACACGCAGCACAACGCTGTTGTCGATCGGCAGAGGCACATGGATCCACTCGCCCTGTCGGCGTAGATGCTGGCTTTCGTCCTGCCCGGCCTGGTTGGCAACGGCCTTGGCAACGGCCGCCGGCTTCTCTACGCCTTCTGGGGCAGCGATGGCCAACCGACAGGAGCCCGCGACCATCACCAGGGGCGCAAGTACGAGCAAGTACACGCTGGGATTTTCGTGTTCGAAGCGCGCAACGCTATAAATCATGTATCGCCTCCAATGTCTGATTATAGAGGCGCAGCCGCGAGAATCAAATCAGACGTGCGGAGGTCGAGATTTGCCAAGGAGTTACGGCAGAACGCGGCGCGACTAATGCCTCGGCGCCCCGGCCGGATTGAGCCCTACCTCAACCGGCCGTGGCGGCAATTCCGTCTGTTTCTCCCAGCCCCAGGGAGTATTTGTTACCCACCAAGGCCGCTCGATGGGAATCGGAAGCCAAGTCCCTTTCGGATTGATCTTCGGATCTTGCAATTGATAGACATGGCGATCCTTGCCGCCGGGCAAAAACATCTGGATGGCAAACGGTAGCAGGACCTTTTCGGGGCCGGAGAGTTGCAGAATCACCTGGACCTTGCTGAAATCGGCGGCCTGCTTCTGGTAGCGCGGATAGGCCTCAAGCCAAACCGCGTCGTGGACGTCCGGAGGCGTGATGATCCGCATGAAATATCGCTGCTTGAGCTTCTCGGCCTCGACGCCAAAGACAAATGGCAGGGGTCCGTCGCCGATCCCTTTGCCCTGCATTTCCGGGGGCATGATGAATTCTTTGATCTTCCTATCGGCATAATTGAACTGGTAGATCGATTTGCCGTCGCACACCCATTTTTCCGACTTGACTGGCTCCTTGGCGTCGATCGACATGAGTCCCTTGTCGGGCGCGTGAAATTTCAAGACGCCCTTTTCCGGCGTGGGCGGCTTGCCGTTGCCGAACGTTGCATCGTATTTCCAGCGATAGAAGTCCGATTCGAGGTCGTGAATTTCCTTGTTGCGTTTTTCCCAGTCCGTCAGCAGATTCTCCAGGGCCGCGGCCTCCTGAGGCGAGAGCGTGAAGGGCGCTTGCTGCGAGATGGTCTGCACCGGGGGACCCTGGATCGTCTGGCCCGTCGGTGGACCGGCGAGTGCCGCGCCCGGGCCCGACGTGCCCTGCCCCTGGGGATTCGGCGGATAGCCCCCGCGATTGTCGGCGGGAGGATAACCGACGACCGGTTGGCGATGCTCTATGGACGGATATTGCGGCGGCCCGACGGGTTGGTCTGGTGGTTGCTGATTTTGATATTGCCCTGCGGCCGGAGCACCAGCGGCCGGGTTGCCGCTGGCGACCGGAGAGCCTTGGGCATTAGAAGGTTGGTAGGTGGGCCCGTTATTGGCCGGATAGTTGGGCGTTGCCTGCCAATGTTGTTCGGGCGTTTGTGCCGTGGCACCGCCGCCCAGCAGCAGCCACGCGCAAGTCCATGCCGTCCACCCGCACTTTCGGCCCAATTTCCGCATCATGGGTTCCCTCTCACCGTGATGGTTGCTAGCATTGCTACGGAGTCTTGGCCGTCCTTGGCCGACTCTCCGGGGCGATTCTAACAAGAATTCGGGGATGGCCCTACGTCAGTTTTTCAGGAATAATTCGTTTTTCTGTCACGAACTGACCCGTCGGTCGCTTATAGTACGTTCCCATTCTATCGAGCCCCATTGTGATGAAAGTTGCCCTGTTTAGCACGAAGCCCTACGATCGGACCTTTTTCCTGGCGGCCAATGTCGCGACGGGACATGAACTGGTGTTCTTCGAACCCCGCTTGACCGATCAGACCTGCCCGCTGGCCGCCGGTTTTCCTGCCATCTGCACCTTCGTCAACGATACGTTGGACGCCCACGTGCTGCTGTCGCTAGTGAAGCAGGGCACGCGGTTGATCGCCCTCCGCTGCGCGGGCTTCAACAATGTCGATCTGGAGATCGCGGAGCATGTGGGACTGACGGTCGCACGAGTGCCGGCCTACTCGCCCCATGCTGTGGCCGAGCACACTCTGGCTTTGATCCTGGCGCTGGGGCGAAAGATCCACAAGGCCTACAACCGTGTCCGCGAAGGAAACTTCGCCCTGGAAGGTTTGATGGGCATGGAACTCCACGGCAGCACGGCCGGCGTTGTCGGCACGGGCAAGATCGGTGCGATCGTCGCTCGCATTCTGCTGGGCTTCGGCTGCCGAGTGCTGGCCTACGACGTTTTTCCCAACTCCGAATTAGAGGCCGCTGGAATAGTTTATGTCTCGCGCGACGATCTCTTCCGTCAGGCGGACATCGTCACTCTGCATTGCCCCTTGCAACCGGAAACCTATCATCTCATCAACGAAGACACCCTGGCCCTGATGAAACGCGGTGTGCTGCTGGTCAACACCAGCCGAGGTCCGCTCCTAGACAGCCAAGCGGCCGTTAGGGCCTTGAAGTCGGGAAAACTCAGCGCGTTGGGGCTGGATGTCTACGAGGAGGAAAGCGATCTGTTTTTCGAGGACCTCTCGACCCGCGTGATCCAGGACGATGTCTTTTCGCGAATGCTGACGTTTCCGAACGTGATCATCACCGGCCACCAGGCGTTCTTCACCCAGCGGGCCTTGGAGGCAATCGCCCAGGAGACGCTGGCGAACGTTACCGCCTTCGAGCAAGGACTTCCGCCGCCGGGGCTGATCAATGCCTCGATGGTGAAGAAGTGATCGGGTTCCTTCTTCCGTTCGCGGCGGCCGGTCATTAGAATGGCTGTGACTCAGACACTCCAGGAGATTTCCTATGCTTCATAAATATTTGTTCTTAGCCGCGCCGGCCGTTCTCGCCATTCTTGCGGGATGCAACACGGGCACGCAGCCGGCGTCGCAGCTAGCTGGCAGTTCCGCTAAGGCGACGCCGGCTGCCAGCCAGGCGGCCGACGACCTGCCGGGGCTGAAAGAACTCGACACGGCCGACCGTAAGCTCGCTGAAAAGCAAAAATACTGTCCCGTGAGCGGCAATCTGTTGGGTACGGCCGATATGGGAAAACCGTATAAGATGACCGTAAAAGGCCGAGTCCTCTTTCTCTGCTGCGACGGCTGCGAGGATGAGATCAAGAAGGATCCGGACAAGTACCTCAAGAAACTCGACCAGTTGACGGCAAAGAAATAGCATGAAAATCCTTAGCATCCGCTCGCTGGCCATTCCCGACGTCAAGATCGTCCGTTACGCCCGCTTCTGCGACGACCGCGGCTACTTCACCGAGACCTTTCGCAAGAGCGACTTCGCTTCGCATGCCGGCGCCGAGTGCTTTCGCGGCGTGGAGTTTTTGCAGACCAACGAGAGCTCCTCGCGGGCCGGGGTGATCCGCGGACTGCACTTCCAGTGGAACCCGGCCCAGGGGAAGATGGTGCGGACAATTGCCGGGCATATCATCGACCTGGCCCTGGATATCCGCAAAGGTTCGCCCACTTTCGGCAAGATCATCGCCTACGACCTGCCCGCTTCGCCCGAGGCCGCCGCGGGTGAGTGGATCTGGCTGCCGCCCGGCTTTGCCCATTGCGCCTGCATGCTGGAGCCATCGACAATCGAGTACTTCTGCTCCACCGAGTGGGCACCCGGCAACGAGACGGGTATTTCGCCTCTTGCCCCCGACCTGGACTGGTCGCTGTGCGAGCCAGCGCTGAAGGCCCTCTACGATCGCACTCTGGCGTCGGCCGTTCTTTCGCCCAAGGATCGCGACGGCTTCTCGCTGCGCGGTTGGTGCGACGATCCGCGTTCGGAATACTTTATGTATGGGAAGTGAAAGTCCGCGTGGTGCAGGTGTCTCACCTGCCCGGATTTAGAAAGCAGTCTGGTTCCACCCCTCGGCTTGGACTCAGTGTGCCAGCAAGCGATGGAACCAGCCGCTAAAGAGGGCAGCACACGCGGCCAGCGACAAGATCGCGCCGCCGACCCAGGCCAGATAAGTTGGCCGCGGCCGGGTAACCTGCACGGCCGGTCGCACGTGGGCGTCGTGCCGCTTGTAGCGCGTCGAGGAACGACGCTGGACTTCCAGCACGTCGGAGACCCTCAAACGCAGCCCTGGCACTGGCAATGGCTCCTGCTGGGGGTCGAAAACGAACTTCAGCCCGCAATGCGGGCAAGTGGCGGCTGTTGGCCGGAAGTTGGTCTCCAGGAGGATTGTTTCCCGGCACAGCCGGCACGCGATCGCCGTGCGGGCGTTTTCATAAAGCAAGCCTACGGGGACGGTCCGCTTGCCGAAGGGCCGCTCATCGGGGCCGTTGCGCGTGGAAGTATTCATGCCTGGCGGGCACCATGTACTTGTGGTCGGCGAGAAGCCGATCTCGCATCTTTTCCCAAAGATCGGCCTGCAGCCGCCCCGGCCGACCGAAAATCGGGCGCGGCCGCTAGAGTTCGCGCAAACCTCAAAGTTTCGCTTCGGCGTCGATAATGAGCTGCTGGGCCGCCGGGGCATCGGCGGCCTGGCGAAGCGTTTCCACGAAGCCCGGCGCGGCGAGGATGCGGCTGAGTCGGGCAAGCGTGCGAAGGTGGCCGCGATCTTCCGTGGAGGCGAGGAGGAAGAAAACGTCGGTCATCGGCACGTCGGCGCCGAAGGGAATGCCCGTCGACGTGATCCCCAGGGCAAGGAAGGCCTGGGCAAGTATCTTTGGCAGCGGGCGACGCGGGTGAAGCAAGGCCACGCCGTTAGCCAGTGCGGTGCTGTGCATCTCCTCGCGGGAACGGATCGCCTCGGCCATCGCCGCCGGGTCCCAGAGCCAGTCCGTCTGCGCGGCCAGTTCCACGATCGAGTCGATTACCGAACTCCGCGTTCGCGCCGGCAGCGGAACGGCAATCGCCTCCAGGGGCAGCAGGTCGGCGATGGAGATCTCCTGCTCCTGTTGGACCGGCGCGGAGCCGCTGAGCACGTCCTCTACCTCCAGCAATTGCTCTTCGTCGGAAAGGCCGATGCGGCGTTCGAGCCAATGGTGGATGTCCGACTTGGAGAATTTCCATTCGCCGCCCACCTTGCGGCCCGGCAATTGGCCGCGATCGGCCAACTTGGCCACTTGATGGGGCGGGAAGTGAAGGTATCGGGCAAGACCTTGAAGATCAAAATCGCTGTAGGGCATGGTTGGAACTCAAATCTCAAATCCCAAACCTGAGATCTCAAACGGACCGCAGCTTTTCGCAAATCGCGCGGATGAAGTCGGGCGACGTTCCACAGCATCCGCCAAGGAAGCCCGCGCCCGCGGCAACCAGTTGCGGCATGTAAGCGGCGAATGCTTCCGCCGTTTGGGCGTAATGTGTCTTGCCGTCCCGCATCTCCGGCAGCCCGGCATTGGCCTTCACCCATACAGGCCGATTCGCCGCGGCATGCAAGCGGCGGCAGATTTCCACGAAGCCAGCCACGCCTTGCCCGCAATTTGAGCCGACGATATCGGCGCCGGCGGCGAGGAGGGCCTCCGCGGCCTGCTCGGCTGTGGTGCCCATCATGGTGCGGTCCAGCGCCGCGCCGGAATCGAACGTCATGCAGGCTACGACCGGGAGCCCGGTCTCTTTGGCGGCGGCGACGGCCAGGCAGGCCTCGGCCGGATCGGTCATGGTCTCGACGACGATGGCGTCGGCGCCGGCGGCTGCCACTGCCCGCGCCTGGTCGGCGAAAGCGGCCCGCAGGTCGTCTTCCGTTGCTTCGCCCATCATGAGCATCACGCCGGTGGGCCCCATCGAGGCGAAGACCTTGGCCCGATCTCCCGCGGCGGAGCGAGAGATTTCCACGCCCGCGGCGTTGATTTCCGCGACACGTTCTCCTAGATCGTACCGGGCGAGTATGAAGCGGTTCGCCCCGAAAGTGTTGGTGAGGATAACCTGGCTGCCGGCCTCGACATAAGCTCGGGCGACCGCTTCCACGGCATCAGGGCAGTGGAGATTCCAGGCGTCGGGACAGGCCCCGACCGGCAGCCCCCGGGACTGGAGTTGCGTGCCCCAGGCGCCGTCGGTAACCACGGGGCCGCCGGCGAGAAGGTTTTCGAGTGTGGTATGCGTCGACGGGCTCACGGCGGGCTTTCTTCCAGGCTTGTTCAACAGTCGGTTGATTCTAAATCTTCGACGAAGCCGCTGCAAGCATCTCCGAGGCCTAGCGCCGTTCTTGACTCGACGGCAAGTGCAACTCGAATGCTCACGCCCTCCGCGCCTGCCGGTAGGGCTGGGCGCCGATCTTCAGCAGATTGCCATGCTTGGCCGCGCCCATGAGCATACTCAGGTTTGCCATGGCGACATAGGCCCAAGCGGGGATGGCCAGCCTGCGAATGCCGCTGATTGCCGACTCCGGGATATCGTGGCCGGCGTCCATGGCAGCGATCGCCAGGTCGAAGGCCGCTGTGACATGCCGCGCCTTGCCACCGTGTTCCTTCAGTGGCTTGCCGGCAAACATCCCTCCGCCGCCGATGGACAAGCCGCCAGCCCAGTGCAGGCCGACATCGCGGGCAAAAAGGCGATAGATATCCAAGGCAACGTCGTTCTGAAGCGACTCAGCGAAACCGCAGTTAACCACCGCGAAGAGGCTGCCGGGCCGTTCGCGCCGCGCTGTCGCCAGGCGCTCCATGGCCGCAAGGAGCTCGGCGGGCACGCTGTCCACGTAGAGCGGCGCAACGATGGCAATGCAATCGGCAGTGCGGAAGGCCGTCTCCAACTCCGGCCACTTTTCCGGCCGGCGCACTGCCGCAGAGGCGACCAAGGCCCGCGTCCGCCAACCGCGGGCGGCCAGCCCGTCCAAAAGATACTGCGCCAGATGGGTGGAAGTGTTGTTGGGTCGCGGGCTGCCGACGAGGGCAAAGAACTCCCTGTTCATTTCATCGCCTCCAATTCCTCTACAAGTCGGCTCACTTGGGCCCGCCATTCCTCCGGCGATTGCCTGCCGTGCAGCACGGCGCTGGCGGACGCGGGCGCGTGCATGTTGATGGCGTTGCGGGCCGCCAGACGGGCGAAGACCGCAGCTCCGTCGGCGTCCGGCTCCTCTTGCCAACCGACGGCCAGGAAGCAGTGCGCCGGGTACCGCAGCTTGTGGTGCATCTCACCGCCGACTTTCTCGAACAGCGGGGAGACCGTGGGGATCAGGCGGTCTACAGCATGCTTCAGCCGGCTCGAGTATCCGCCGAAAGTCACCGCGCTGAGGAATACCAAGGCGTCGCAGGTCGCCACGGCGCGTGCCACTTCCCGCCCATCGTCGTCGAAGCCGCACTGGCCGGGCGTTTTCAGCCAGCAATTGAAGCAGCCGACGCAAGGCCCAACGCGCATCTTCGCCAAGGGCTTCGTCTCGGTTTTCCAACCACGGGCGCTGAGGAGCTCGCAGAGCATGGCGTGAATGGCGTTCTCCGCGGTGTCGTCTTCCGTGTTCCCGTGCAAGATCAATGCCTGCATGATCGCCTCCTAACGGCAAGGGTCTCAGAACAGTCCCACCGTCTGCCCGTTCTCATCAATATCGATCGACTCGGCAGCCGGCACCTTCGGCAACCCCGGCATGGTCATGATGTCGCCGGTCAAGACGACGACGAAGCCGGCCCCGGCGGAAACCATTACGTCCCGCAAGGGAACGTCGAAATTCTTCGGCCGCCCCACCAGGCCGGGATCGGTCGAGAGCGAATACTGCGTCTTCGCCATGCAGACCGGCAAGTGGCCGAAACCCGCCTCCTGGAGGTGATGGAACTTCTCGCGGAGCTTCTTGTCGGCCAGCACGTCCGTGGCGCCGTAGATCTCGCGGCAGATGATGCCCACCTTCTGCCAGAGCGTGCAGGTGTCGGGATAGAGCAGCGAGAAGTCGGTCTTGGTGTGCTCGATCACTTCCACCACCGCCGCCGCCAGCTCCTTGGCGCCTTCGCCGCCGCAGCGCCAATGCTCCGCCCGCACGATCTTCACCGAGAGATACTCACACTTGTCGCGGATGAACTGGATCTCCTCGTCGGTGTCGCTGGAGAAGTGATTGATGGCCACCACCACCGGCAGGCCGAAGCGGTGGATGTTCTCGATGTGCTTCTTGAGGTTCTCCACGCCCTTGTCGAGGGCTTCGACGTTCGGCCGGGAAAGCTCCTTCAGCGGCACGCCGCCGTGCAGCTTCAAGGCCCGCACCGTGGCCACGATGACCACGGCGTCGGGCTTGATGCCGGCCTTGCGGCACTTGATGTTCATGAACTTCTCCGCCCCCAGGTCGGCGCCGAAGCCGGCCTCGGTCACCGTGTACTCGGAGAGCCGCATGGAGAGCTTCGTGGCCAAGACGCTGTTGCAGCCGTGGGCGATATTGGCGAACGGCCCGCCGTGGATGAAGGCCGGATTGCCCTCCAGCGTCTGCACGAGGTTCGGCTTGAGGGCCTCCTTCAAGAGCACGGTCATCGCCCCGTGGGCCTTCAAGTCGGCCGCCGTGACCGGCTTGCGGTCGCGGTGTGTAGGCGACGATGATCCGCCCCAGCCGCTCGCGGAGTTCGGCGAGCGACTCGCAGAGGCAGAAGCAGGCCATGACCTCGGAGGCGACGGTGATGTCGAAGCCGCCTTCGCGGGGCATCGAGTTGTTCACCCCGCCCAGGCCGACGATGATGTTCCGCAAGGCCCGATCGTTCATGTCGACGACCCGCTTCCAGACGATCCGCCGCAGGTCGATGCCCAGGGCGTTGCCGTGATGGATGTGGTTGTCGAGCATGGCCGCCAGGAGGTTGTGGGCCAACTCGATGGCGTGGAAGTCGCCGGTGAAGTGGAGATTGATGTCCTCCATGGGGATGACCTGGGCGTTGCCGCCGCCGGCCGCCCCACCCTTCATGCCGAAGCACGGTCCCAGCGAGGGCTCGCGGAGACAAACGCTGGCCGGCTTGCCGATGCGGTTCAGCCCGTCGCAAAGTCCGATGCTCGTGGTCGTTTTGCCTTCGCCCGCCGGCGTGGGCGTGATGGCGGTCACCAGCACCAGCTTGCCGGTTGGCTTGCCGTCCAAGCGGTGGAAAAGGTCCAGCGAGACCTTGGCCTTGTACTTGCCGTAGTGCTCCAGGTCGTTGCCGCCGATGCCGAGACGTTCGGCGATCTTCTCGATCGGGCGGATCGGCGCGCGGCGGGCAATTTCAATATCCGGCGGCAGAATTCGGGAAGGGTCGGGCATGATAGTCCCTGGGGGGAAAAGATCAATTATACACCGCCGTGCAAGATCATCAGGAGTAAAACTCCCTGACCCGCATCAGCACGTCAAAACCTTCCAGCTTAAGGCATTCGTCGAGGCATTGCATGGCCGGATGCTCCGGCGGCAGGAGTTCGTAGTTCCGCTTCACCGAACCGATGACCATGTCCAGGCCCAAGGGCATGGCCTTGGTGAGGAAAGCGCTTTCCAGCGGTCCCTTGACCGGTTCGCCGTTGGCCCGCTTGGCGGGCAGCATGACGGTGAAGTTGCTCAGGCCCACGGAGGCGTGCGTGCCCGCAAAGGCCGGGTCGGCGTGAATCAACTCCAAAGCCCCGATCAGGCGATGGATGTTGCCCTCCGTGTCGCTGCCGATCGGCGCGATGCCAGGATCGATGATGCAGTCGTCGTTGCCCGCGCCAGGGCAGCGGTCTTGAAACGTCGCGATGAGCTGCCGGGCCGCACCGTACGTTTCTTCGCGCGGTGTGGCAAGGCATCGATTCGCCGTCGATCACCTGCTCGGAAACGAGCAGGATGGGACGGAAGGGCTGGATGCCGTAAAGATCGAACATGTCCAGCCGCAAGGCGCTGATGGAATTGAGGATCGGCCGCTGGCCGCCGGCACGGTTCGGGTCGTAGGCCTCCAGTCCGGCCCGGGCGATGCACGGATCGGGCGTGTCGATGGAGAGCGGCTTGGCCGTCACCGCCTGGATCTTGCGGACCATTTCGGCCATGAACTCCGGCGGCCGGGCGCCGACGTTCACGTCGATGTAGGCGGCGCCCTTCTCGTCCTGGAAGCGGGCCAACTCCAGCAGCCCGTCGATATTGCCCGCATCGAAAAGCTGTTTTGTCGAGGGCACGGAATCGTTGATCGTTTCGCCGATGATCGTCAGATTGGGGATAGGCATGTCAATTTTCACTTGTCTGAGAGTTGAAATCTGAGAGATGAAATAGCTGAGATCTGAGATCTTTCACCCAGGTTTGGATTCCCCAGAGTCGTTCTTTTCCGCCGAGTGATCGCGCTGGAGATAAAAGTTGGCCCACGACGAGGTCTGGTTCAGATGCGCATCGTAGAACACCAACGGGCCGTCGAGCATCGTCTGCGACTCGCCGTAACTCTTCAATCGCTCATATATCCGGGCCCAGATGCACTCCTTGTCGTCCAGCTCGCAGCGGCCATTGGCCGAACCGCCGCAGGGGCCGTTGCGGCCGCACTTGGAACAGGAATGCCGCGGGCAAAGGTACGCGCACTCGGGCAGGCTGCAGTCGCCGCAATCCTGGCATCCGTACAGGACGTGTTTCGAGGTCCTCTCCAGCGAGTATACCACCCGACCACTGATGCCGGGGCTCTTGTCCCAACGGCGGAACAGCCGCTGCACCAGGCCGTAAATCCCGTGGCCCGGCGTGAAGGCCAGACGATGTACAAACCGCGAAAGCCGGTAGCTCAGCGTCACCTCGCGTGATTTCTCCGGTCGGGCCAGCGAAGCGAGGAACTGGGGATTGAAACGCTCCGCGTTGCCCAGCCCCGTCTGCGGATCGTGGTCGAAGAGGAAGAACTCATCGGGCTGGGAATACTGGATTTCCTGGAGGAACTGCTTCCAATCGTCGTCGGCAAAACTCTCGGCCAAGTCGACGATCTGGCCGAAGGTCTCAAGCTTCGCGATTCCCCCCAGATAGCCGGCGGCAAAGCCCAGCCCGCGGAAGACCGCCAGTTGCTTGGCCGCCAACTCGCGAAAGAAACCCTGTCCTTTGTCCGGCCCGGCGGCGTACTTTTCGCACTGCTCCAGCAGCGCATCGCTGACCACGCAACCGGCCAGCTTGCCGCTGTGGAACAACCTGGCCACGCCGCGGGTGAGAAGGTAGACGTTGCCGATAACCGGCAGGCTGTCCATGCCGCGCGAGGCCAAGCAGCAGCTTGATCTCGTGGAACTTCCGCATGTCGTATCCCAGTTGCGGAATGACCCACTGGGCCCCCGCGCGAATCTTGCGGAGTAGCTTGTAGTACTGCGGCATCAGCTCCCGCTCGTGCCGCTTGAAAGGCGAGACGGCCGCGCCGATGAAGAAGTCGGTCTTGGGCAGGATTTCCTTCTTGCCGTTCCGGCCGGTCACCCCCAGCCCCTCGTTCATCGTCCGCAGCAAGGCAATCAGCCCCACGGAGTCCAGATCGAAAACGGGTCCGGACAACCCGCAAAATCCGGCGGTGGGATAATCGCCGGTGAGGGCCAGGACGTTGTTGAATCCCTCCGAGGCATAGCGCCATGCGGCCGACTCCAGCCCGCAGCGATTGAGATCCTTGCATGTCAGGTGCAGCACTACGCGGGCGGCGCGGCCGGCGAACTTTCCTGCCAACCAGTCGGGCGGCAGCATCGGTCCTCCGCCCGGATTGTCGGTGATCGAGATCCAGGCGAACCGTGGATCGTCCAGCAGGCCGCGGGCCAGGCCCACGACGTCCTGAGGGCGATCGTCGCCGAGCGGCCCGCGGGTGGTGACGAGTTCAGCGCCGTAAGCGAAGCGACCGCTGCGAAGGACATCGCGAAAACCAAGCGTGGTAGTGGTCGTGGCAGCCATGGTTATAGTCGGCGCGGGCTGAAATCAGCCGTTGGAGTACCGGTTCTAGCCGGTCATTCCCCAGTTGACCGGCTGAAGCCGGAACTCCAGCCGACACGTTCCTAGCCACAGCAATTCAGTTCTTCGAGAGCAGTTTCCTCGCCAGGGCCACGGCGGCGCCGGCATTGTCGGAATAACCGTCGGCGCCGATTTCGTCGGCATATTGCTGGGTGATCGGGGCGCCGCCAACCATCACGCGGGTCTTGCCACGGATGCCTGCCTGGCTCAAGGCATCGATCGACCGTCTTCATCATCGTCATGGTCGTGGTCAACAGGGCGCTGAGGGCGACAATCGTGCCCTCTTTCTCTTGGGCAGCCTCGACGAATTTCTGCGGCGAGACATTCACGCCGAGGTCCACGACCTGAAAGCCGCCGCCTTCGAGCATCGAGGCCACCAGGTTCTTGCCGATGTCGTGCAGGTCACCCTGAACCGTGCCGATTACCACCCGTCCGGCCGGTTCGATGCCGCTCTTGGTCAGATGCGGGGTAATCAAGGCCAATGAGGTTTTCATCGCTCGGGCGGCGATCAGCAGTTCCGGAACGAAGTAGTCGTTGCACTCGAACCGCTTCCCCACTTCGTCCATCGCCGGAATCATGTACTTCTGCACCAATTCGCTCGGATCGACGTTTGCGGCCAGGGCGGCCTTGGTGACCTCCTCGGCCTTCTTGGCGTTGCCCTTGAGAATAGCGTCATAGAGTTCAGAAGCCTCGAACATGAAATCCTCCCCAAAAACAATTTAAAAACGTCGGCGCAGTGTTGATAATAATCCTTGGCAAACTGCCTTGCCAGCCCCACGATCAAGAAAATCTTTCACTTACCCGGTTCAGGGTGCTTGCATTCGCCGGTCAAAAGGGGTACCATAAATCATGGAGAATTGGAATTACACTTCAAAACTAGGTCCGTGCGGGAGTAGCCACCGGCCTTCGACCGGGTCGAATTAATGCTCGTCCTATCGCGAAAACCGGGCGAAAAAATCTTGATCGGAGACAAAATCTCGATCACGGTGGTTCGAATTGCGCCCGGCATTGTTCGCATTGGGGTGGAGGCCCCCGATGATCTGCCAATTCTTCGCGAGGAACTCACCACAGGCAGCCAACTACCGGTAGACCCTCTGGACTCGAAACCCGCGTCGCCCTCCGCCAGTCGGGCGCGATAATCGGTCCGATTGAGCAAGACCGGTGGCGCGGGTGGAATGCCATTCGCGTCAGGAAATTCAGAAAGGCGAGACCTTGAGCGCCGTGCCGTCGTCGGCGCAAACCGAGTTTCCCTCAGCGGACGCGAGGGCCGCCTCGGTCCGCTGGAACAAGGCCACCACGTCGTCGCCTTCCTGCACCTCGGCAACACCGGCGGAAAAGGTGCATCTTTGCTCGCCGCTGTCCGCAAGTTGGCCGGCCGCCAGCACGAGGCGCTGGGCAACCATTGTCGCATCGCCCAGGCAGACCAGCGGCAAGAGCAGGGCAAAACGACACGGAGCATAGTGCCCGGCAACATCCATGTCGCGGAGGTGTGCGCTGAGAATCCGGCGAACCGTCGTCAGGGGGTCAGGGGCAAGCCGACTGTCCGCGCTGGCCGCTGATGGGCCCTGTTCCACTTGCAGCAGGACCACGGAAAACTCCGGGCCGCCCCGCTTCCACTCCGCCATCCGTTGCCGCACGTAAAGGAATATCCGGCTGCGGTCGCAGACATCAATGGTCGGCGGCGCTATCGCGGATGCAGTGGGCGGAACGTCGCTGGTCGTTTGTTTCGCGGGAGGCGGCACAACGACGTTTTCCTTCTCCGCAGCAATCGCTTCAGCCGTATTGTTCGCGTCCGGGGCAGCCGACTGGTTCGCCGGCGCCTGCGGTTCCGATCCCTTGATGCCCTGCACGCAGCGCCCGTCGTGCCAGCAGACGGTGTTCCGCGATCGATTCTTCGCCACCAGAAGCGCCTGGTCGGCCCGATGGAGCAGCAACGTCGTATCCTCGCCCGGCAGGAGCTGGGCCACACCTGCGCTCATCGTTATCGACACGTCCCGGTCTTGGAACTTGAACCGCAGTTGCGCGACGGAAAGGCGAAGCCTCTCCGCGATTTGGCAGGCCGACTCCAACGAGGTCGCCGGCAAAGTCACCACGAATTCTTCACCGCCAAAACGGCATGCCTGCTGCATTTCTTTCAATGACTGCCGCAATGCGCCGGCGACGCCGCGGAGGGTTTCGTCACCGGCAAGATGCCCGAAGCGGTCGTTGACCCGCTTGAAGCGGTCCAGGTCCAAAAGGACGATGGAGAAGGGCAGGTCTTGCCGCTGTGAATCGGCGATTCGCTGAGCGATTTCCGCATCCAAGGCACGACGATTCGGCAAACCAGTCAAAGCGTCCGTGCGGGCTTCGACCACGAAGCTGTCCAGCGCCCGTGAGTGCGCCCGTAATTGCGTTTCGGCGTCCGCCATGCGATCCTGCAATTCGCGATTGGCCTGCACCAGGCTCGCGATCGATTCGACCACCTCCGCGATGCCGTCGGGCGTGCGCGAGGTCAATTCGTCGCTGATCTCTTGCACGCGGCGGCCATGGGCATTGACGTCGCTAGCCACGCGCTTGGCCAATTCCCGCACGCAGTTCATAACCTCGCGGCCGAGTTGCAGTTCTAATTTCTGGCGGGCAATCGCGCGTAGGTTCTGACGCAGCAGCGCATTTCCCACCAGCAGTCCCACGGCCACAACGGCACCCCCGCTCGCGACTGCAATCAATAGAGTGAACATCGATCTTGCGTTAAGAAAAACCGACTCCGACTTACTACCGCCAAAGAATTATACATCACGATTGGGGTGGTGCTCTTGGCCTGCGAAAATTACGGTTGGCCAAGCGAAAGCCGGGCTTAGGTCGCCGAAACAATACCTTCCCGTTTTGGGTGGCAAGCTCGCGCAGAACGAATTTATCCCGTTCTACGCGGTGCCGTGCCAGTTTGGCGAGAACCCGGAAGCTGTTTTTCGGCCGCTTCTCAAGTACCACAACTAATGGATGTTTGCACGAATACCAACCACCACCTATTGCGTCCCTTGAGATCCAGGCCGGGGAATCGCTTATTGTCTCGCGGCGCCCACGGGCGGAAGTCGCCGAACGTCGAGGGCTGCCCCGGCATCCAGACTGCCGTGGGCTGCTGCAAACTGCACCAGTCGGGCTACCTTGTCGGCCGCGGTCGGTTCGCCCACCGTCGCGCCCCCGGCGGCGTTGCCCCAGATAATTCGGGTGCCCAGGCGCGTATAAAGCTCGTAGGTCAAACCCCGCTCCGCGTCGCTCCCACTTGCCTTTCCCGCTAACGATGGAGACCCTGCTGCCTGGATGCGGTAAAGCTTCAGTCGCTGCCAGACGGGAAAAAGGGCTGCGGCGATCGCCGCGCCGTCGACAACCCGTCCGTCGCCCCAGCGGTGACCAACCGGCTGGATTGGCCGCCGATCAATGCCCGCCAGGCAGGGATACGATTCTTTTTCCTTGGGCGAGAAATCCTCGCCGGGGAGATAAACGCCCTCGCCGTCTACGGGCAGCAATTCGACCGTTGAGGCGACAGCAACCTCCACCATGCACACGGGGCGGCGATAGCCGATATCGACGTCCACGCGTGCCCCGGCTCGCTTTTTCACCGTCGCGCTGGCTACCCAAGGGTGCAGCATGAACGCCGTCCGTATCCGTTCCGCCAGACTGTCGTCGAGAATCGAGAGCGGTCGGTCGGGCGGGCTGGCCGTGCGGAAGGCCTCCGCGCGGACATCGCAACGGACCCATTCGGGCTGCGGCGTTATCTTGATCTGCTCGAGCCCCACGCGGTAATCGGCCGAGCCTTCTACGTGCTTCTCGACGTGCCGCCAAACGGCCACCGTCCCACCGGCGAAGACCGCCAGGACGAACACGGCCAACGTGATCGTACGGCCCGGCCCAAACATCAGCGCTATCGCTTGCCGCAAGGCCGGCGGCACGATCGGGATGGGCTTCGACTTCTTTGCAGAACTTGCCATAATTACACTGGCAAAATCATACTAACCCGAAGCGCAAGCGAGGACCGAAAGCCGTTCCCTTGCTTGCGCTTCGGGTTAGTATGGCCGCTGCGGCCTCACCAGATCTCCACTTCCAATTCGAGTTGCACTCCCATGCGATCGTTTACCTGGCCGCGCACCAGTTCGATCAGACGCAGCACGTCCTGGCTGGTGCAGTCCGGTTCGGCGACGATGAAGTTGGCATGCCGCTCGCTGACGACCGCGCCTCCGATGCGGGTTCCCTTCAGGCCGGACTTGTCAATCAACTCGCCGGCGGTGGCGCCGCGGGGGTTCTTGAAAATACATCCGGCGCACTGATGCCCCATCGGCTGATGGGCGCGCTTGATTATCCATTGCTTCTGCATCCGCTTGGCCAACTCGCGGGGATCGTCCTCGTCCAAAACTAGCGCGGCCTCGAGGATCACCGGCTCATCCAGATTGCTCTGGCGATAGCCGAAGACCAGGTCGTCGCGCGAGCGCTCGATCGTCTCTCCGCTGGCGGTGATCGCGGTGCACGCGGCGGTCCACTGCCCGATGTCACCGCCGTGCGCCCGGTATTTCCGTGCAAAGCCCCGCCCACGGTGCCGGGGATTCCCACGAGCATTTCCAGCCCCGCCAGGCCACGGTGCACGCTCATGGTGACCAGGCGGCCAAGATTCGCCCCACCGCCAACCACGATCCGCTGGCCGTCGATCGCGATGCGACAAAACTCCATCGCAGTCAAGCGAATGACAAGCCCCTGCGCCTCCCTCGTCGCGCACGAGGATATTCGAGCCCTGCCCCAAGACGCGTGCTTCAACTCCTTCCTGATGGCAACGCGTGAGCAGGCCGGTCAACTGGTCGGGATTTTCCGGTTCCGCAAAGTATTCCGCCGGTCCACCCAACTGAAACCACGTATGCATGGCCAGGGGTTCACCCTGGCGTACGATTTTTTCGAAACCAGTCCATGAGACCATAACCAATCCTTCCGATGTCGCCCGCCCCCATGACGACCAATACATCGCCGGGAGTCAAACTTCTTTGGAGAAACTTCTCGATATCGCCGGTGGCGTGGCAGCCAGGCACGTCCTGTCCCAAGGCCCGAGTCCGGGCGGCAAGGTCGGCTGACGTGACCTCGCCTTTTTCGGGAGAGCCCTCGCGGGCGCGGAAAATGTCGGCTATCAACACCCTCTCGGCATTTTGCAGGCTCGACGCCAGTTCGTCTAGTAGCCTTGCCGTTCGCAACGCCTGGTGGGGCTGGAACAAGCAGCAAAGGCGGGCCCGCGGGGCAATATCTCGAATCGCCCGCAAAGTGGTCGTGATTTCCGTGGGATGGTGGGCGTAATCGTCCCAAAAGGCAATTCCGCCCGCAATTCCCAAAGGTTCCAAACGGCGGCG
This sequence comes from uncultured Planctomycetia bacterium, assembly GCA_963709175.1. GTDB lineage: Bacteria > Planctomycetota > Planctomycetia > Pirellulales > Thermoguttaceae > JANXQG01. The sequence goes on along the minus strand of CAVPVK010000008.1, from coordinate 162,614 downwards.
CAAACCACGGAAGCCGGACAAGGCCGCAATTAGCGTATCCGCCGTCGCCAGCGTTCCTTGGTGGACCCCCGAAATGGCGGCGGCAGCGAGGGCGTTCCCCACGTTATGCCGGCCCCAAACCGAAAGTTCGACGCGGCCAAGATTCTCGCCGCGACGCGCCAAATCGAAGCCGTATCGGCCAGCCGTGCCTCTAATGTTGGCCGCCGACCAATCGGGGAGTTGGAGTTCCGGCTTCAGCCGGTTTTTTTCCAGTAGCACCGCAGCGTCGACCGCCTCGCCAAACGTCTCGACCGGGCACTTTGCGGCGCAAGCCACGCGGGCCACGGTCGCATCACCGCAAGGTATGATCAGGCGGCCGTCGTTCGGCAGCAGAGACGCAAACTCGGCAAACGCCGCTTCGAGCTCTTCGCGTGTGCCATAACAATCGAAATGGTCGGGTTCGATGTTCAAAATCACCGCCTCGCGAGGCCGCAAATGCAGGAAATTTCGGCGAAACTCGCATGCCTCGACAAGCATCGCATCGCCTCCGCCCCAGCGGCCGCCATTGCTGCCGTCTCGCGGCGTCGCGCCATAAACCAGGGTCGGATCGCTGCCTGCCGCCAGGAGGATTTCCGCCGCCATGGCCGTAGTGGTCGATTTGCCGTGCGTTCCGGCAACGGCCAGGCCGCGACGCCCCCGCATGAGCATGCCGAGCGTCTGGGCGTACGTTAACACGGGAACTCCCATTTGCTTCGCCCGCAACAGTTCGGGATTGTCCGCTGGTACGGCGCTGCTGCAGATCAGGCATTGCAGTTCCGCCGTCACATTGCCAGCCGCATGGCAGGGAAAGCAGCGAATTCCGCGCTCGATCAGGGGATCGTCGCGGTCGATCGCCGGATCCGAGCCGCTCAGGCGCCAGCCATTATCGCTCAGGACCTGCGCCAACGACCGCATTCCCGAACCTCCGATGCCGACCAGGTGAGCTTGACGGATCGGTTCTCGCGGAGAATTTTTCCGAGTCAGGTTTAATTGGAAAATATTTTCGGGAGAATCCATGGAATTCCGACGCGTCGTGCCAAAATTGTCGCCCGGCCCCTTGCGGATGGCTCGCACAAACATCAGACTAACGGAATCTTGATAGTGAAACCAGCCGTATCCAAAAGAGAACGGCAGCAAGGTACCTGGGAGTTCTATCGTTTACCTAACTTGCACGGCCATCTCGCATGGGAACCCGCGCGGTGCGGGCTCTCCAGCGGATCCGGCAGTTACCAGTACGGAGTTGATAAAAAATGAAATGGCTCACTGGAATTCTGATGCTTGGCGTGGCGCTCGTCCTTGTAGGATGCGGCAACGAGGAGCCCGTCAAGAAAAACACCACTGCGGCAAGCCCGTCGACCGGCAAGGTCAAGGTGGACGTCAAAGAGAAGATCGACGCTGACCTGACAGCCGTAACCGATGACGCCAAGAAAATGACCAGCAAGGCCAAGGACAAAGTCGAGACGGGTCTGAAGGCCGCCACTGAAGAGACGAAGGTCATTGGCGACGAGGCCAAGGAGAAAATTAAGGTCATTGGCGACGAGGCCAAAGAGAAGGCGAAAGTCATTGGCGACGAGGCCAAGGAAAAGATGAAGGCCATTGGCGAAGAGGCCAAAGAGAAGACGAAGGCTATTGGCGAAGAGGCCAAGGAGAAGGCCGACGAAGTCAAAGACAAGGTGGAGGACGCCATCAAGTCCAAGGCCGCCGAAACGAAGCCAGTCGAACCCATCAAACCGGCCGATACCAAACCTGCCGACACCAAGTCGGTTGAACCCGTGAAGCCCGTGGAGCCCGCCAAACCGGCCGACACCAAGCCGGCCGACACCAAGCCGGCCGACACCAAGCCGGCCGACACCAAGCCGGCCGACACCAAGCCGGCCGACACCAAGCCGGCCGACACCAAGCCGGCCGATACCAAACCGGCCGACACCAAGCCGGCCGATAAGCCCGCCGAGCCCGTCAAGCCAGCGGATACGACCAAAGCTCCCAAGTAAGCCGCCACCAGGCAACCCCCTTTCGAACATCGCGGCCAACGGTCTGAGCAGCAGATCGTTGGCCGCACTGCTTTGACGCAGGGGTCGAGGGCCATTCATTCCAGGCACCACCGTTGCCACATCTGGCGGAAGGCGGCTTCGAGGTTTCGTGCAAAGCGCGCGGCGTCCATCAACGGTGAAAGCTCCATTCGCGCCCGCAGGGCAGCCCGTAAACCGCCCAGCCTCGTGAGGTCTTCGGCCAAGTCGGCGGCGACGTGGACGTAATGCTCTTCCGTCGAGGCGATCAAGCCGGGCAGGCCGAGGTTCATCATTTGGGACACGCCTGCCCGGCCAACAACCGTCGGCCCCAGGCTGGTCACCACCGGCACACCCATCCACAAGGCATCCAGGCTGGTGGTGTGCCCGTTATAGGGAAGCGTGTCCAGCCCGATGTCGATTTCATGATAATATTCCAGGTACTGTGGTCGCGGCCGCCGAGCGAGGAACCTCACCCGTTGCGGGACGACGCCTTCCGCCGCCAGCAGATCGAGCGTCTGTTGGCGATGCGCGCCTTCGGGGGCGAGGATCGTCAACCGTGAGCCATTGACGGCTTTCAGCACCTGCGCCCAAAGCTTCAGCACCTGTGAATTGACCTTGCAGAAGTTGTTCAGGCAGCCGAAGGTAATAAAGCCGTTTTCCTTGGCCGGAAGGGCGTTGACCGCCGACTGCCGCTCCAAGGGATCGTAGCACCAGAACGAATCCGGCAAGCGGATCGATTCCTCCGAGTAGCAGTCGTCGAACAACCCCGGCGGATCGAGCCAAGGATCGGTGATACGGTAGTCGATCGCCGTCAGCCCCGTGGTGCCCGGATAGGCCAGCCAGCAGACCTGCACCGGGGCCGGCTTTCGGGCGAAAACCAAGAGCCGATTACGGGCCATGTGCATGGTCAAGTCGACGAGGATATCGATGCGGTCCTCGCGGATCCGCTCGGCCACTTGGTCGTGGCTCAGCCCGGCGATGTCGCGCCACAAATCCGCCTGGGACTTGAGCCGCTCGGTCAGGCTGTCCGGCCGCGGCACGTCCGCATAGCAAACAATTTGGAAGCCCCGGTGATCATGCGCCGAAAAAAGCGGCAAGGTGAACAGCGTCTGACAATGTTCGCGGAAGTCGGGCGAGACGTAGCCGACCTTCAATCGCCGATCGGGAGAGCGGTCGTTACCGTACGGGCTCTTCGCGGACTTCAACGCCGCTGCGTGCCGCTGGTTCCAACCGCAATGCGCCTCGTAGAGCGTCCGGGCGTCGCAGCAAAGTACTTGTGCGTAGAGCAGATTGCTCTCTATTTCGGCCGCATCCGGCCGCAATTGCGCTGCGCGGCGATAAGCGACCACCGCTTCATCCAATCGCCCCTGGTCTTTCAAAGCGTTGCCGAGATTGTTACATGCCTCGGCGTAGTCGGGCCTCAGTTCCAGTGCCCGGCAATAGTTGGCGATCGCCTCATCCAACCGTCCCTGGTCCCGAAGGGCATTGCCCAGGTTGTTATGGGCTTCGACGTAATTGGGCTGCGCTGCCAGCGCCCGGCCGTAGCTTGCAATCGCCTCATCGAGCCGCCCTTGATCTTTCCAGGCATTGCCCAAGTTGTTGTGCGGTTCGGCGGCATCGGGTCGCAGTTCCGTCGCCTTGAGAAAGCAGGCGGCCGCCTCGTCCGCCTTGCCCTGCGCCTTCAAGGCGACCCCCAGGTTGTTGTGGGCCTCGGCGCTGTCCGGCTGGAGTTCCAGTCCGCGGCGGTAGCAGGCGATCGCCTCGTCCCACCGCGATTGCCGCTTGAGGACCACGCCCAGGTTGTTGTGGCGCGGGCCTCATTCGGCGCCGCAGCGACGAGTTCCCGATAGAGCCGTTCGGCGTCTGGCAACTGCCCGGCGCGTTGGTGCTGTAGAGCAAGGGAGAATAGTTCGGCAATCGTTTTCATAGCAGCGACCCGCGTTGGCCCGTGGCCGCCCACGAGATCGTCCTGGACGATCGGGCCCACGTGCAACGAACCACCCGTCATCCAGGCTAAGCAGAGAATTCATTTGCCGCCTGATGCAACGAATTCAAGCTTCGTCGTGATCGTTTTCATCGTGGTATCGATGTTGACCAGGCCCGGCAACGGCACCTCTTTGGAAAACCACATGTTGATTGGCGGCAGTTTTTGCCGCACACCGCAGTTCTGTCCTCGACATCCTTTCGGCGGCGTTGCACGATGAGTATACGGCGAAAGATGCCCGCGGACAATTCAACGCCTTCCACCGCACTTCTCGGTGCTGGTGGGTCGATTAGCCACCCGCCTTCCGCTTTCTTGGGTTCCTCGCGCAATGCTCCGCCCCGACCGCCGTACGAAGAAGCGATCAATAAACGCCGGCACGGCAATTGCTTTTAACGGTGGTGAGGCGAAACGGCTGCCATAGGGGCAGCCTCGTCAGTCCGACTCGCCCTTGCGCGGCGCTGCGCATGGCACAGGGAGGGCGAAAGGGTCCTTTGCACCTCATGATGCGTCCGGGATATCGCCCAGGATATCCTCGGCCGCGCTGAAGTTGGCATCGGGCTCTTGTTGGTGTCGCGACAGACAACCCCGCAGAAAGCAGTGAACGAGGGCCTACCGCTTATATAACCAAGGCCTGTTGGAATGGTCGAAAGCAGCGGAGACCATAGCCGTGGCCAAAGATTATCGGTTTGGAAAAAAATGGCCTCGACCGGTCAGGCTTGGACGGTAACCTCAGCAAAGCGTCGGGAAATGGACGGAAACCGCGGCGATACTAATTCGCGGTATCTGTCGTACTTTCGTGATCAGTAACCACTTACTTGATTTTCTCGATGAAGGTACTTGCTCAAAGGCATCGCATTTGCAGCGTGTCTTGCTCGAGACGGCAAATGCCGTCAGGAGAAAATCACTGACAAGAAAGAGAAAAATCATGTCGATCCATCGATTTTTCGGAAAGGCGTCGTTGATTGCAAATCCTGGTTGTCGCCCAGAAAACGGGTGTGTCCTTCGGGCACGGGGGAGGGGGCCATGGAGGCGGATTTGGCGGCGGGGGATTACATGGAGGGCGTACCAGGATCAAACACACGGATGAACGATGGAAAGACAAAGCCGTGTTCCATCCGTGACAGGAGAAAAAAAGGAGAAAGCCATGTCAAGGAAACTATTCTTTGGAAAAGCATCGTTTATTGCGGTCGTAATCGTTGCGCCGAGCGCGAGTTTTTCGCTCGGGCGTGGTGGCGGTGGAGGAGGCCATGCAGGCGGAGGAGGCCATGCAGGCGGAGGAGGCCATGCAGGTGGAGGTTTTCATGCCGGTAGCTTACATGCCGGGGGCGGCGCGATGCATGCCGGCTCATTCGCCCACGGCGCCACCTTCGCCGGTCGCCCTGGCAGCGCCTTCGCCGGTCATGCCGGCAGCGCCTTCGCCGGTGGCGCTGGCAGCGTCTTTGCCGGTCGCGCTGGCAATACTTTCGCCGGCCGCTACGGTAACACTTTCGCCGGTCGCTCTGGCAATTGGGCCGGCAATCATGCGTGGGATAACTACTTTCGCCACGGCGGCTACGGCGATGCCGGCTATGGCGGACGCGGATGGGGCGGCTATGGCGGACGCGGATGGGGCGGGTACGGCGGCTGGGGGTGGGGCGGTTATGGCGGCTGGGGGTGGGGCGGTTACGGCGGTTATTGGCCCTGGTATGGCGGATGGGGGTTGGGGTTGGGATCATGGGGATACCCTTATGACTCCAGTTACTATTACCCCTATGCCAGTTACTATTACCCCTATGCCAGCTACTATTCCTACCCGGCAAACGATTATTCTACCTACGTTCCACCGGACTATTCTTACTCGTATGCGCCATCCGTTTATGATGACGGCAGCGCAGTCGCGAATGAGCAGTTTGCCGACTCGTCGGCAGTAGCGCCGCCGATCGCCGAGGAAGGCAGCCCGGCAAGTGGTCCTGCCCAGGACGAGTCAGGAAACAGCGAAGCGATGAAGTTTTACTCCGACGCGCGAACGGCCTTCGAGCACGGTGATTATCAGGGCGCGTTGCGGCTGGCAAGCCATGCCGCCGTAGATGCGCCGCAAAATGCCAAAGTCCACGAATTGATTTCGATGGCCTTGTTCGCGCTGGGCAACTACGGTCCCGCTGCCGGCGAGGCACATGCCGCCATGGCGCTGGGCCCGATTGCCGACTGGAACGACTTGTACACCTATTACAACGACGTCAGCAAGTACACTACCCAGTTGCGGGCTTTAGAAAACGTCGTGAAAAGCAACCCCGGGAATGCCGCGGACCATTTCCTCCTGGGCTATCACTACTTGATGACCGGTGCCCGCAGCAGCGCCCAGACCCAATTTGCCGAGGTTGTGGAGCTTACACCCAACGACAAGGTTGCCGGTCATTACCTCCAGGAGCTACAGTCCAATTCACCATTCACGCCGCCCGAAATGGCGGCCCACCCACAGGGCCGATCGCTGTGATGCGGCGCCGCAAATAAAATTTGGCAGCTCCCAGCAGTACCAAGCTAAGCGGCATAAGCGATGCCAGTTCGGGAACCGCCGTACCGCTGACCGTGAACCACACATCGTTCCCGAGTCTTGACGGGAAGCTACTTACAGGCGGGTAGCCCGCGGGCGTACCGTAATTATTCGAATGCCTTAGCCTCCGCCAGCCTGCCGAACCTGAAAAAGTCTGCCGCGGCGATTGCCTGAATACTTGGGACGCGGCAGCAGATGTAAAGAAAAACTGGGCCAAGCTACCCTATTGCAGCAAGAACTTGCGTTCGGCCTTCGTTAGTGCCTTGGCTTTGACCGAAATCTCAAACGCGGTCTTAGGCAGTGGAGCAAGATTCCAAGTGTAGCCTTGCACGTCGTCCATGTTTACACGGTGCCCAAAACCGCAACCACTGGAATCGTCCGGCTTAGCGAAGACAGGATGAAAGAGGGAGACTGCCCCACGAGGCAGCCTGGAAGGCGGCAAATGGTAAATGCCCAAGTGATATGCGTTCCAACTCTTACTATTGGTTCCGTTCCACCCGTAATTTCCGTTTTCATAGCGAGAACCTAGCTTATCTCTTGTAATGGAAATGATCGCTTCCGTTCTTTGCCCTGCCACCTTCATTCGCAAGAACTTAATGTCTGCTGGGACCTTGGACAAACTCACTGAAAGGTCATACTTGCCTCGGTTCACGTCCGAATTCCAGATCGAAGGATCAGACGACCGAAAGATCACTATCCAGCCGTCCTTGTCTGGCTTTGCACGCGCGCCCTCCTCGGCGGCCGTCCCCGGTCTTTCCGTATCGGGGCGGGATGGTCGCTCTGAAGCACTCGCCGAGGTGTGGTTTGCCGTCGGTCCTGCTTCTGCTATCCTCTTCTCCACCTTATCTTTCATCAACCCAGACAAGCCGGGCAAAGCCTGCTCATACCAATAGGCAGCCCGCGCCTGCATCGGCTTCTTTGCCGCTCCTTCCTCCTTCTCCGCCAAGCTCCACCAGCCATCACCCAACTTTGCCTGTGCAGAAAACGAGGCGGCTCCCTCAAGTTCTTTTGCGGCGACGGCCTTCAACGCCTCGTCTTTGCCCAAGGCCAGCATCGGCAACCCCTTGTCCCAATTACCTTTGAGGAAGCAGAAGTACTTGCCGACCACCAAATTCGCAGCAGGGTCATCGGGCGTCTTTTCCAAGGCCACTTTCGCGACCTTAACTTCCTCGTATGCCTTGGCGGCTTTGGCGACTTCCTCAGCCTGGCTTTGGGCTTGGGTAATCAATTCCTTCTCATGGGCCTTTCGAGCTTCAGCCAAGGCCATTTCGCCAAGCCGGCCGGCAGTTGCGAAGTCGTCCTTGCAAACGGCTTCACCAGTGAACTTCAACGCTTGCTCCGAAATCGACTTGTGCTGTGACGGGGTATTGGCGGTCGAAGCGAACTTGGTCAGCAAATCAAATCGCATTTCCGCGGCATCGACATGAAACGATTCGGCCATGGTGTCAATCGCTTGGAATGCGGTTTCCCCGTCCTTCGCCTGGGTAGCGACGTCGTGCGCGAACCTCAGGAGGACGTACCTGGCTGCGAGATCGTCTTTCGTTTCGTCGGCCTTGCCGAGAAGTTTCTTCGCTAGCGCCTGCTTCTCGGTTTCGGACTTGGCCCTGGCGTATTCGTCGCCGTAGATTTCCCTGATGAGTTTCATGGCTTCGGTCTGGGCGTTCTTATTAGGGACCGGGGCGTTCTTGGGAGCCTCCTCCGCGAAGGTGGGCAAAACAATCGCCAATACGGTAATGAAACACGGGAAGGTCAATTTCATCATTCAATCTCCAATTCGCTGATAGGGAAGGGCGAACGGGACAGCCTCCGGTATCGTGGGTTTCAGGAGCCGCTCGACAGAACGAAGCAATAATTTAAGGCGAAAATATAATAGTACGCCCGCCCAGATGGACGTTCAACTGCCCGGCGCCATCCCCTAGCAGCAGCGGCGGCCGCCGGTCAGGCAGTTGCGGACAAGAACTGGCCGCCGGTTATGCGGAAAAGAAAGTGTGCAGTCTCGATCAGGCGGCTAGAGGCTCGTAGTCCGATATGGAAAAAAGGACCAGCGCGCCAGCCATTCTCGCTCAAACAGGTTCGGAAACTCCCTCCAAGGTTTCCCACGCAAGGTGTTCATCACCGGATTCGGTCGCCAAATCGCTCAGCGAGACGATACCGACAAGTCGCTTTTGGCGATTGATGACCGTAAGGCGACGGATCCTCTTCTGCCGCATCAACCTGGCTGCTTCCTCAATTTCCTGGTCTTCGAAACAGTAAGTAACATGTGGCGTCATTACGGCTCCGACCTTCGTGGCCTGGGCATCAAATCCATTGCAGACGCACCGCACCACAATATCCCGGTCGGTGATAATCCCCACAAGCTGGTTCCTCTCTCCGACCAACAGAGGTCCCACGTCAAGTTCTTTCATTTTCTGCGCCGCCGCTTGGACCGACGCATTGCAGCTAATGCAAACGGCAGGCTTCGTCATCAGGTCCTTAACCTTCATCGCGTCCTCCTGAGGCTTTCCTCGTTCATTGAGTCCAGTACTCGTGGTAGCAAATCCTATACCGGCTGTTCCGAATGGCACTCTTCGTGCGATGGTTTTTCAAAGGAGAATCCGCTGTCAATTAGCTAGAGAAACTTGCCTGGAAATGCGCGGCCCGCGGTTAGCTTCGCGGCCAACTCAACATAAACGGCACCCAGTTACTCGACGTCGCCACCGAATACACGGCCGAGTCGTCGGGCAGTATAGATAGACTGGCGGCCGGGCGAGAGCACGAGCGAATGTCCCGCGTCGCGCTTGTGGCCGTCGCTGCCCTTTCGGCCTTTCTTAAATGTTCCTTGCGCGGAGCAGGCAAGCCCGCTCCAGCAAATGCTCCGCCGACCGATTCAACATCTATGGCGACTTTTCGGGCACAGTTTGCCCAGAGGACGTCCTATTTGTAGCATCTGGCTTGCTAATTCGCTTCTTCAAGTCAGCGTTTTCCTGCTCCAGCACCTTGATCTTGGCTTCCGCGAATAGCCTGGCCGCGTGTTCTTTCTCGGCCTCAATCTTAGCCGCACTAAGCTCTTTCTGAGCCCGTGCTTCAGCGTGCCTGGCGGCTTCGAGCCTGGACTCCGCCTCTCGCTTGGCTGCCTCGGCTCGTTTCTGTTCATCGATCGCCTTTACCTCGTACGACCGACTCGCACAGCCAGATACGCCGAGCATCCACGCCACAAATGCCACATATACCACAAGTTGTTTCGGCATCGTCGAAACCATCGCGTTTCTCCTCATATGGACCACGACCGTCCTTCGGCTGCTACGGTTTGGCAGCATTTCTCCCCGCAGGCGGTCAACTATTATTCGCGAATGGATTTTCGCAGTCAACGACGCCGGCGGTCTACGGGTAGGGGATCTTGCTTCTGTTCGGATCCGCCAGCCGCGGAAGGTGCCTGTCCAAGATGTCGATTACCGGGTCTTCGCCGGGCCATTGAGACTATACGGTAAGAATCCAAGCTGGCTCATTCCGCCGGACGCCGGCGAAAGCCCGAACTACAAGCGCGCGGTCACTTGCCCACCTTCATCAATCGCCGCTGGGCCAGGACATAGGCATCGTCCGCCGCGGCAGGTTGCCGGGCGGGCACCTTGCGGTAGAGCCCCGCGGCAACCTCGTTCAGGCCGTAGCGCTCGGCGATGCGGCCCAGGACGTACCAATCGGCGCCGTCGGGCCGCTCGCCGCGAAGTTCCACGGCGCGACGCAGGTTCTGCAGGGCCTCGGCGGTGTTGCCCAACTCGGCATAGGCGGCAGCCAATGTCCGCAGGCAGTCGGCGTTCTCGTCCTTCGTTTGCTTCACCGCCGACAAGGCCGCCTCCAGCACCTGCGGGCTGACGTTGCCCGCCGCCACGGCAGTCCAGGCCGGATCGCTTTGCGCCGCAACGCCCTCCGTCGAGACTATCAGCGCGGCCGCGGGCAGCAGCCGGGCCTGCCCCTGCTCTATGACGACGCGCCAGACGGAATCATTGAGCTGCTCGCCGCTGACCCGCAGGCGGAATCCGGCCGCCGCGTCCCCTTCGAGCGTAACCTGGGCCCGCAACACCGCGTCGACGATCCGCAGCGGTGGGACCTGGTTGGCGCGGGTCGTCTCCAATGCCGGGTGGACCGCGCGATAGAGCACCTTCATGGCGATCGCCACGTCGCGAGGCGCGGCCGTGCTGACGAACATGGCGGGGATCTTCGCGCGGTCTTTGTTGCCGGAAATCGCCGCGGCAAACAACTGCTGCACCGCCCGCCGCGGCGCGTCCTGGGCCAGTTCCGACTCGCTCATCCGCCGCAACCCGGCGATGGCCTTGGCCTTGGCCAGCAACTCGCTGTGCTTGGGCGAGCCGTCAGCGGCCGCCTCGTACAAAGCGGCTGCCTGGCCATAGAGCCGGCCCTGCTGGAGATACTCGCCGGCATCGCGGAGCATCTCCCGCCGCGCATCGGCATCGGCGGCAATCTCGCTGGCCGCCCGCTGGGCGTCGAGCACGCCGTGCCGGGCGGCAATCGCCGCCACGAGGAAGCTTCGCCATACCGTCGATTTCTCCGAGCGCGCGGCCAGTTTTTCCAGGACGTCGTACTTCTCGCTGAAGAGCAACGCCAATGCCAGGTTCGCGTCGAGCTGATCGAGCCGGTTTCGCGGCCCAAGCTGCCGCCGGGCCTTGAGATACTGCTCCACTGCTTCCTCGAGCCGCGTGCCGACGGCATAGCGCAGGCCGTCTTCATCGTGTTCCAGCAGGATCGCATAGTCCATTCGCGTGGCCACGTCAGAGGGATCGATCTCCAACGACTTTTCGTACGCCGCGGCTGCCCCGGCCCAATCCATGCCAGGCCGGAACTGGCGACCCAGCAGGTCGTACGTCAAGAGACGCGCCAGGTCGGCAAAGGCCGACGCCGCATGCGGGGCAAGTTCTACGGCTCGACGAGCTTCGGCCCGGGACGCCTCTCCCAGCCCGGCTTTCATAAGCAGCCGGGCATAGTGCGAATGCTCATCGGCGCGGTCGGCGTGCCGGGCCAACTCGGCTTGGGCGCGGTGCAGGGCCTCGGCGACACGGCCGGCGGCCATGTCCCGCGCGGAGAGATCCTCCAACTCGATCTTTACTTCCCAAGGCGAACTGTCGTCCTTGGCCAGCTCGGCGATCGCCTGCCGCAGGTCCTCCACCTCTTCGGCGGTGAAGCGGCCCGGACCGGTGTCGATGCGGAAAGTGGCCACCACCTGGTCGTCGCCGGAGAGTTCATACTTCCGGCTGATCGTCGCCGGGCCGAACTGCTTGAGCGAGGAATCGGGAAGCGACTTTGCTGTGAAACCTGCCGGCAAGTGGATGCGATACTGCAATTGGCGGATATGGGGCTCGGGCAGCAGCAAGGGCCCCTTGCGTTCGTCGGACGACGCCCCTGCATGGCCATCGCTGTCGTCCTCGTCCACCTCCACGCCGCGGAACAGGCCCGGCAGCCGCTGGAAGAGGCCGTCGGGCTGCAACGAGATCGTGGCCGTCGTCTCGGCGAAACGACCGATTTGTGCATCGGGCGATTCGATGATGACGTGGAACGGCTTGTCGAGGTCTAATGGCGGAGTGTATTCCAGCCGCGGGGCGGCGTGGATGCGGAACTGGTCCTTGAGGTACTCCTTCCATTGCTTCCGCAAGGACTTCGCGCCCGACGAGGCGTATTGCTCGCGAAGGTCTTCTGCGCAAGATCCGCCGCAGGAGACCGTGACGCGGACGCGGCCCCGACCGTACTCCAAGGGATAGAGGTCGAAAACCTGCTCGCCGGTATTGTCCTTGTATTCCATCCGCTGGGTGTGGACCAACTCACGGGTCTCGGGACTGGCGAGCAGGGCCAGCCGGTCCTGGTCCAGCAGCGGCAGCCAGCCGGCCGGGCGCAACGGGCCGAGGGATCGATCCACAGCGGCCGATCGCCAGGCACGTAGACGATCGCATGATCGAAATCGCCGAGGCCGGGCAAGGCGGGCGCCACGTCGCCGTACTGCCCTGTCCGCAGCAGGGCCACTTCGCCGCGGATGCCGGCCGCGCGGAGCATCGCCACCAGCAACGTCGCCTGATCCTTGCAATCGCCATAACGGCGGGCGAGCGTTTCTCGCGACGACCGCGGCACGATCGCCCCCTTGCCGAACTCCACACCCGTGTAGCGAATCTGGCTCCGCAAGGCCGTCAGCAACCGCTGGATGATCTTGTCGCGATCGGTTTCAGCGCCGATTGCCTTCAGCGCCAGCGGGCGAACCACATCCATATCGAGGTGCGATTCCACCAGTTGCGCGTAGGCCGCGGCCACGTCGTTCCAGGATTTGCCCGTCGAAAAGACGACCTGCGGCGTTCTGGCGTCGCCATCGGGCAGATAGTCCTCGCCCGGATCGGTAGCCGCCAATGGCCCGAGCTCGAAGACCAGCGACGTGCGGCCGTTGGCTTCCGTGCGGACCGTTTGGGCGTCGCTGCCGAAGACCTGGTACTTCAGCGGCAGGGTGGCGGGGGCGTCGATTGCCAAACGGAGCTTGCGGACGGCGTAAGGCTGACCGAGGAGGAATCGCTCTACGACGCCGTGATCGAAGAGCGAACGGACCTCGCGGGTTTCGATCTCCTCTTCAACGACCGCGCCCACGGCGATCGCCGGCAACGGACCTCGGAGCAACTTGTCGTCGCTGAAGAGATTAGGCGTGTCCTGTTCGGCAGGGACTTCCCCCACAGCCTCCTGATCGAGGAGATGAGCCTGTCCGTCGGGCGTAATCACGCGAACGCGGAAGATGGGCTTCTCCTCGCACCACGGCGACCAATCGGCCTCAGTGCACGACCAGTCGTTGACGCCCTTGTCGGTGAGATAGCGGTAGACTCGCCGCGAGGTGCGATGCTCGCGGCCCTGTTCGTCGAAGACGTAGGAGTGCTCCTCGAAGAGCATTTCCACGTCGGCGTCCTTGGGTGCGGGGACTGCGGCCGCCGCGCGGAGGATCTCGTCCGGCTTGGCCGAGAGGGCCGGCAGGTTCCAGGGCGCTTCCACCGCGGCCGGGCAGAGCGGACACGCTAGCAATACTGGCGAGGCAAGAACGGCTGGCAATAGGGCGCGCAGGAAACGATACCGGTTCATGGAGGGGTCTCGATTTTTCAGGAATAAGTGCTCGGCGACGAGCACACGTAGGCAATTTTAGCCCATCGGTCAGGACGAGGGCAAGGAACGATTATATTACCGCAGTCGCCGAAACCTGTCCGGTGAGACGCCTAGCACCTTCTTGAAGGCCCGGGAGAAGTGAAAGGCGTCAGCAAAGCCCATATCGGCCGCGACTTGCTTCACCAGCATGGCCGGATTCCGCAGCCGTTGGGCGGCAAGGTTCATCTTTAGACGCATAAGGAACTGATAGGGCGATTGGTGGTCGTAACGCGCGAAGAGGCGGCAGAGATAGGCCGGGTCCACGTGGCAATCCCGTGCGATCTGTCCCAGCGACCGCAGCCGCGCGTAGTTCAATTGCATGTGCTGGCGGCAGCGCTGGTAGGTGGCGAAGGCGGGCGTCTGGGCCGCCTCGCCCGGCACCAGCAACTCGGCGATCTTGACGATCAAATACTCGACGAGCGTCGCGCAAAGCTGGCCGCTATAGCGCGTGGCCTTCAGGCCGTTTTCGATGAGATGGTCGAACACCTCCTGGATCTCCAGGGGGGCCAGCACCTGCCCGCGACTGCCCGGCGCCAAGCCGTGTTGCTGCAACATATCGAGGCCTCGCGGGCCGGTGAAGTTGACGAAGTACTTGATTAGCGGCTGCTGGGGATCGGTGGTGATGTCGTGGGGAATGTCCGCGGAGTAGGAGAAGACCGAACCAGGCAGCAGATCGCCAGCCTGCCCGGCCAGCGTCAGCCGTCCGCGTCCGCGGGCGACGAACTCGATGGCCGTGTAGGCGAACGTGGCGCGATGGATGGCATAGTCGGGCCGGCAGACTTCGCCGCCGCCGCAGACCACCGCCAGCGGGACCTCGGCAGGCGGGGCCAGGTCGAGATAGAACCAGCGGGCCTCGCGGACCTGGGCCGAGAAGAACTCCGGCTTACTATCCGGCATGGGGCACCCGCTTGCCGGTCGTGCGCCGCTTCCGACCGGCACACGGTGTGCGCCGGGTACATTGGCGGAGTCGGATTTCGTGTCGGTCCTTGTGGCCATGGTCGTCAACCCTGACCCCCAGTCGCCCGGCGCGACGGCAGTCCCGAAAAGTCAAGATTCTTCATGGACGCGTCAAATCCGGGTATAGCACAAACTCGATTTATCGTTTATTCTAAACGATGAGGATGCAATACTGAAGTCAATTCTTGACGGTTCTTAGGAGATATCTGATGTCGGAAACCAAGAAAAACGATTTACTGGTCATCACGGGGGCCGGCGGCTTTATCGCGGGCTCGCTGGTGCGCTATTTCACGGAAAAGGGGTTCACGCGGATCCGCGCGGTCGATAAGAAGCCGCTATCCGATTGGTACCAGGTTGCCGACGGCGTGGAGAACCTGAGCCTCGACGTCAGCCAGGAGGCCAATTGCCACCGCGTCTGCGAAGGGGCCACGGAGGTCTACAACCTGGCGGCTGACATGGGCGGCATGGGATTCATCGAGCGCTTCCGTGTGCAGTGCCTCCGCTCGGTGCTGATCAACACTCATATGGTTGAGGCTGCATGGCGGGCGGGCTGCCAGCGCTACTTTTATTCCTCCTCTGCCTGCGCCTACAACACGGAACTGCAGAAAGACCCCAACGCCCGGGCCCTCAAGGAAAGCGATGCCTTCCCGGCGATGTCGGAGCGGGGCTACGGCTGGGAGAAGCTCATCTCCGAGATGTTCTGCCAGGAGTATTGGGCCGAGCGGGGCATGAAGACCTTCATTGCCCGCTTCCACAACGTCTACGGCCCCAATGGGACTTGGGACGGCGGCCGCGAAAAAGCCCCGGCGGCGATCTGCCGCAAGGTGATCGAGGCAAAGGAAAGTGGCAAGCACGAGATCGTGATCTGGGGCGACGGCACCCAGACCCGCAGCTTCATGTACATCGACGACTGCGTGGTGGGCATCGACCGCATCGCCCATTGCGATCGGCTGATCGCTACGCCCATAAATCTCGGCTCCAGCGAGTTGATCGCCATTAACGACCTGGTGACGATGGCCGAGGAGATCGGCGGAGTGAAGCTCAAGCGGCACTACGATCCTGCCGCGCCAAGGGGCGTGGGCGGCCGCAATAGCGACAACACCATGATCAAGCAGATCCTCGGCTGGGAGCCCACTCGCGCCTTCAGCGACGGGTTGGCCAAGACGTATGCATGGATCGAGGAGCAGTACCAGGATCGAAAGGCGGGAAAGCGGACCGTGCGGGATACGATTTCAGCGCCAGTTCTCGAGGTTTCCATGTCGCTGCCGTCGCCCTCAATCTCCATCACCTCTGTCATCGGAGCCATCCCCTACCGCATGGCCTTCGCTGGCGGTTGGATCGACCAGCCCTTCGTTTCCCGGCTGAACCCGCGCCCGCCGGGCTCGATGGTGGTAGTAGGGCTGGAGCCGACCTACCGCTTCATGGACCGCGCCGGCATGTCGACCGGCACGCGAAAAGTGGCCACGCGGCTCTGGAACGGCCGGCTGCCGCAAGGTGAGCCCGCCGCGCTCGTTCGCCAGCTCTACGAAGAGGAGAATCGCGGGCTGGCCGAGCCGTCGGGCTCGCAAGACATGATCGGACTGATCTATCCAGGCGTCAGCCGCCTGGACTTCGACGCCGAGCATGAAGGCGGCATCTTTCCCGTCCACATCGAGTCCAACAACGACGTGGAGGTCGCCCGATGGCTGGAGCGGATCGTCTCGATGGTGCCCGTGGCCCCTCGGCCAGAAGGCTACAACCCGTTGGGCGTGAAGAACCTCGATCCGCTGTGGATCGGCCGCCTGGGCCAGTCGGGCAAGGACTGTTACGCCGCCATCGTGGCCCGCGATCTCGGCGGGCTGGCCGCCTCGATGAACGAGTGCATGTGCTGCTGGGAGACGTTACTTCCCGGCGTCCTGCGCCACCCCACGCTTGCGGTCGATCTGGCAGGCTTGCTGCGATACTACCAGCGCCGCTATGCGGGGGCGATGTATTCGGGCTGCGGGGGCGGTTATTTGTACGTCGTTTCCGAGGAGCCGGTGCCGGGAGCATTTCGCGTAACCGTCCGCACAGCGGAATGATGTACGTCCGCCTTTCCAGGCTGGCCCAGGCAGCCTTTCCCAGCTGACAGACTGCCTTATCCGCCCAGCCATGAAGGCAACTCGCCGGCCGGCGGCAACTTCACCGTCCAAGCCCGCGTGACCTGAGGCATGGCCAGGATCTCGGCCAGGGCCTCGGCCGGGGGAACTGAGTCCAGCGAAAGCACGCCCACGGCCTCGCCACCGGGCTTGTTCGTCCGCCGGCCCACGGCCATCTGCGCGATGTTCACCTCGTGCCGGCCGAAGATGTTGCCCACGTTGCCGATCACGCCGGGAGTGTCGCGATGGAGGAAAATCAACAGCGTGCCGTCCAGGAAGCTCTCCAGGCGGCAACCGTTCTTCTGCACTAACCGCGGCATATTGTTGCCGAAGAGCGTGCCAGCTGCGGAAGTGGTCCGCTCGTCGCTGACGACTTCCGCGGTGATCAGCGAGCTGAAGTCGCCGATGTCGGTCGAGCGCTGCTCGACCAGCTCGATGCCGCGCTCCCGCAAGAGGACCTCGGCGTTAACGATGTTCACGCCCTCGACGGCATGATGAAGCAATCCGGCTGCAAAGGCCTGAGAAAGAAGGCGAGTGTCTTTTCTGGCCACGTCGCCCTTAAAGCTCAGGCGGCAGGCGGTGGGTGAGCGGTGGTCGCCCTGGGCCAGCAGCAGGCCCAGGCGGTAGGCCACGTTGAGGTACCCGCGGAGGCTCTCCAGGGTCTTGGGATCCAGCGGCGACATGTTCACCGATTGCTTGATCGCGCCGGTAGTGAAGAAGTCGATGAGCAGCTCGGCGGCCTCGACGGCCACGTTGGTCTGGGCCTCCTCGGTGCTGGCGCCCAGGTGGGGCGTGCAGAGCACGTTGGGCATCTTGAACAAAGGACTGGTGGTGCAGGGCTCTTCCGCGTACACGTCCAGGGCCACGCCGCCGACGTGCCCACTATTGAGGCCCTCGACTAGCGCGGCCTCGTTGTAGATGCCGCCGCGGGCGCAGTTGTATCAGCCGCACGCCCTTTTTCATCATCTGGATTTCCTTGGCGCCGATGAGGTTCTTGGTCTGCTCGTTCAGGGGCGTATGGACGGTCAGGATATCCACGATCGGCAAGAGTTCCTGGGGCGAGGCGACCAGTTCGATGCCCAGCTCCTTGGCCCGCGCGGCCGAGACGAACGGGTCGCAGCCCACCACGCGCATCTCCATGGCCACGGCGCGGGCCGCGACGGCCTGGCCGATCCGCCCCAGGCCGACGATGCCCAAGGTCTTGCCGGCCAACTGCGTGCCCATAAACTTCTTGCGGTCCCAGCGGCCTTCGGCCAGGCTCTGGTGGGCGGCGGCGATGTTTCGCACCAGCCCGTACATCAGAGCCAGCGTCTGCTCGGCGGTGGAGATGGTGTTGCCGCCGGGCGTGTTCATGACGACAATTCCCTGACGCGTGGCGGCGTTGGTGTCGATGTTGTCGACGCCCACGCCGGCGCGGGCGATGGCCTTGAGGCGGTGGTTGCCCTGGAGCGAATCGGCGGTGATTTTAACCCCGCTGCGGCAGATGGCGCCGTCGAACTCGGCCAGCGCCGCTTTGAGGGCCTCGCCCTTGAGTCCGGTGCGGACTTCGCTTTCAATGCCGGCGGCGGAACGCAAGAGGTTCAGGCCGTCTTCGGAAAGGTCGTCGAGAACGATGATTCGTGCCATGGCTAGCTTCCTGGAGATTCTGCTTCCTCGGGAGAATCCAACAAATATAGCTTAAATCCCGCGAGATGGTAGGCCGGCCGGCGTCATTAATGGGCTGTCTACGGCATAAGACTGGACGATACAGGAACTTCGCGCAAGTCGCAACACATTTTTTATTAGCACCTCTGCGGCTTGGCGAGAGACCTAAGTCCTTCCGATCTATCGCGGTCGTGCCGCCGTGTCGCCAGCCGACGGAGCCATTCCTCGTAGGATCGCCACCCTTCTGCTTCCTCGATCCACCCCAGGGAAGAAACGAGAGCGTATTTTACGTTTTGGCGAATCCCGCATCAGTTCTACGGATGATCCGCTAGCACCCTTTCCGCCGCGGCCGCCGCCGAGCCCAAGACCACGTCGCAACCCATCTCCCGCAATACCAATTCGATCGCTGCAAGACAGCCGAGGATATCGACCTCGTCCACCAGTCCCATTTGGGCAAGGCGGAAGATCTTACTCTTCAATGGTCCCTGTCCGCCACCCAGCTTGATGCCGAACCGCTCCTCCAACCGCCCGAGGAACCGCTTGCCATCGATCCCTTCCGGCAAGTAAACGGCAGAAACGCCCTCCGCCGGCCGCCTGGCGACGGGCTTGATGCCCAAGGTTGCCGTGCCGGCCAGCGTGGCCCGGGATAGCCGCTTCGAACGGGCCCACAGGTTCTCGATGCCCGTCTGGCGGACCAATCGCAGGCTTTCCGCCAGGGCCTCGACCAGCGGTATTGCCGGCGTGTACGGGGTTTCATGCACCTCGGCGGCCTTACGGTAGGCCAGCAGATCGAAATAGAAGGCCGGCCGAGGGATCGATTCGATTTGCCGCCATGCCCGCGGGCTGACAGCGAGAAAGGCCAGGCCGGGCGGCGTCATTAGGGCCTTTTGTGCGCCGACGACCAGCACATCGATGCCCCAGGCGTCGCTGCGGCACTCCATCGCGCCCACTCCGCTAATGCCGTCGACGACCAACAGGGCCGGACTTTCCCGCACCACGCGGCCGATGGCTTCGATGTCGTGGCCCACGCCGGTGCTGGTTTCCTGCAATGTCGAGAACACGGCCGCAAGATCCGGATGTTGGCGGAGCAGGCGCTGGACTTCGGCCGGATCGAAGACCTCGCCCCAGGGCACTTCGTAGCGAACAACCTCGATGCCGAACCGCTCGGCGATCAACCGCCATCGCTCGGCGAACTTGCCCGACTCCAACACCAGGGCCTTGCCTCCGCGCGGCACGAGATTGACCACGGCCGCTTCCATGCCGCCCGTGCCCGAGCAGGAAAGGACGAGCACGTCGTGAACGGTCTGGAAGGCGTATTGGAGATTTTCGCGGACCTCGCGCATCAGGTCGCGAAACTCGGCCGTGCGGTGGTGGCGGACCTGCCGTGTCATGGCCAGCAGGGCGGACTGCGGGACCTCAACAGGACCGGGCGTGAAGAGACGCTTTCTGGGCATACTAGGATTCGGTTATAGTCGCAGGTTGGGGCAAGCCTACGCCGTTTCCTTCGCCAGCTTCACCACGTTTTCCGCGGTGAACCCGTAATGCTTCAGCAGCACGCCCACGGGGGCCGAATCGCCGTAGTGGTCCAACCCCAGGAACCGACCGCCGCGGCCAAGGTACTTGCACCAACCCTGATCGCAACCCAATTCCACGGCCACCCGCCGGGTCACCTCCGGCGGCAAGACCGAGTCGCGATAGCTCTGCGACTGGGCGTCGAACAACTCCCAACTCGGCAGGCTGACCACGCGGGCCTTGATGCCTTCCGCGGACAGTTTCTCGTAGGCATCCACGCATAGCGATAGCTCGCTGCCGGTGCCGATGAGGATCACCTCCGGCTTGCCGTCGGCCGCGTCGGCCAGTACGTAGCCGCCCTGTCGCGTCCCGGCGGCGGGAGCGTACTTCGTGCGATCGAGGGTGGGCATGTTCTGCCGCGAGAGTACCAGGGCCGTTGGTCCCCGGCCGTTGATCACCGCCGCGCGGTAGGCTTCGATCACCTCGTTGGCGTCGCCGGGTCGGATCACCGTCAGATTGGGGATTGCCCGCAGCGCGGCCAGGTGCTCGATCGGCTGGTGGGTGGGGCCGTCCTCGCCCACGCCAATGGAATCGTGCGTGAAGACGTAGAACACCGGCAGCCGCATGATGGAAGCAAGGCGAATCGGCGGCCGCATGTAGTCCGAGAAGACGAAGAACGTGGATCCGAAGGCCCGCAAGCCAGTAAGGGCCATGCCGTTGACGATTGCCCCCATGGCGTGCTCGCGGATGCCGAAATGCAGGTTACGGCCGCCGTAACTGCCCGCCTCGAAATCACCATCGCCCTCCATGAGCGTGAGAGTGGAGGGGGCCAGGTCGGCCGATCCGCCCACCAGCCATGGCAGCCGCTTGGCGATCTGGTTGAGCACCTTGCCCGAACTGGCCCGCGTGGCCATCCCCTTGGTGTCGGCGGGAAACGGCTTGATCTCGGCGTCCCAGCCGTCGGGCAACTGGCCTCGCCGAATCTGCTCAAGCTGCCGGGCTTCGTCGGGAAATTGCCGGGCGTACCGGCCGTAGAGCGTCTCCCAATCCTGGTGGAGACGTTCGCCGCGTGCCCCCAGATTGGCGCAGAAGTGGGCGGGGACCTCGTCGGGCACGAGGAACTTCGCGTCTTCTGGCCAACCGTAGAACCGCTTGGTCAGTCGGATCTCTTCCTCGCCTAAGGGGGCGCCGTGGGCTCCGTGAGTATCCTGTTTATGCGGGGCGCCCCAGGCGATCACGCTCTTGACGATGATGAGCGTCGGCCGCTCATTCCCATCTCCCGCCTTAGAACCCGCCAGCGCGGTGCGGAGGGCGGCCAGATCGTTGACGTCGTCGACGTGCAGCACGTTCCACTCGTAACCGGCGAACCGCTGGGCAACCCGCTCGCTGAAGGCTAAATCAGTATGGCCTTCAATGGTGATGCGATTGTTGTCGTAGATCCAACATAGGTTCGAGAGCTTGAGGTGGCCTGCCAGCGATGCCGCCTCGCCCGATATGCCCTCCATCAGATCGCCGTCGCTCGCCAGTGCGTAGATGTTATAGTCGAACAGATCGAAGCCAGGGCGATTGTAGTAGGCGGCCAACCACCGCTGGGCTATCGCCATACCGACGCTATTGCCGACGCCTTGGCCCAACGGTCCAGTCGTCGTTTCCACGCCGCTGGTATGGCCGTACTCGGGATGTCCGGGGCAACGGCTATTGAACTGGCGGAACTGGCGGATGTCGTCCAATGAGACGGCCGGCGCGGCCGTCCCATGGCCGGTGGCGTCGGTCTGCTTCACGCCGCAAAGGTGCAGCATGGAATACAGCAGCATCGAGGCATGGCCGCAGGAGAGCACGAAGCGGTCGCGGTTGGGCCACAGCGGCTGCTCCGGATCGTAGCGGAGGAACTCGTTGAACAGCACGTAAGCGGCCGGGGCCAGGGCCATGGGCGTGCCGGGATGGCCGCTATTGGCCGCTTGCACGCCGTCCATCGAGAGTGTACGAATGGTGTTGATGGATAGCGATTCGATCGGTTGCATGTTGTAGGACATCCTGACCTCTACTGCGGCCCGTTGCTGGTGACCAAGGTCCCTTTGCGGAAGGCGTCAGCCATGGCAATGGGAACGCTCGCCTCGGCCAGGACCACGTTGGCGCGATTCCGCGCCACTTGGGCCTTCATCTCCTGCTCGCGGGCCAACGCCATCGCCCGGCGTTCTTCGGCCTTAGCCCGTGCGACTCGCATATCGGCCTCGGCCTGATCGGCCTGCAAACGGGCGCCGATGTTCTGCCCGACGTCGATGTCGGCGATGTCGATGGAGACAATGGCAAACGCCGTCTGCGCGTCCAGGCCGCGGTCGAGCACGGCCTTGGAGATCTTGTCGGGTTTCTCCATAACGTCAAAGTGGGTTTCCGCCGCCCCAATCGCGGTAATGATTCCTTCGCCCACTCGGGCAATGATGGTCTCTTCGGTAGCCCCGCCGATGAGTTGTTCCAGGTTGGTGCGGACGGTGACTCGGGCCCGGACCTTCAATTCCACGCCGTTCTTGGCGATGGCGCTGAGAGTGGCTCGGCCCGATCGCTTTGGGTCGGGACAGTCGATCACTTTGGGATTGACGCTCGTCTGCACGGCGTCCAGCACGTCGCGTCCGGCCAGGTCGATGGCGGCCGCGCGGTCGAAATCCAGATCGATGCCGGCGCGATGCGAGGCGATAATCGCCTTGATTACTTTCAAGACATCGCCGCCAGCCAGATAATGGGCCTCAAGGCGTCGCGTGGTAACGCCGGTTTCCTGCTCGTTGCCAATGCCCGACTGCACGGCCATGATTTTGCCAGTAATGATCACCTGGGTGTTGACTCGCCGGAAACTCATGCCGATGAGACTCAAAAGAGTGACGTTTCCGCGGGAAAAGTAGCATCGGACCCAAAGTTTTCCGTAGTTCCAACCGATCAAGGCGATGATGAAGCCCAACACCGCCAGGACGATGAAGGCCAACACCCAGGGGGGGACGCCGCCCGAGGATGGTGCAGCGAGCAGGAAGTTCAGCCCGCAACTATCGAGCAAGGCCAAAGGCATACATAGCGAGATGGGGAAGTTCACGGCAATCTCCTGGCAAAAGCCACTACCCGCAAAGGGGCATTAGGCCGACAATTTTGTGTTAGTAGCTTATCCTTGCGCGGCCGGGGAGGAAAGCCCCCCTGCGAAAAGGGCGGTTTTTTTCGTTTTTGACCTTCAAGTCCCCCTTCTCAGACCATTGCTCGGCGACTTATAATAGCGGGTCTTGTTTCATTCGACCAAGGAAAGGGTTAATCCATTATGCCCAAGATGAAAACGCACAAGGGGACGAAAAAGCGTTTCCGACTGACGGCCACGGGTAAGGCGAAGCATCGCCGCGCCGGCACGAGCCACTTGGCGACGCGAAAGACCCACAAGCAGAAGCGGAACCTCCGCGGCACGGGCGTCGTCAGCGAGGTCGAATCCAAGCGACTCCGTATCGCCTTGAATGGATATAGCTACTGAGCCGAGCGTATCGGGCAAACGCCCGCCGCCTTCCCGCGGCACCGGGTGTGTGCCGAATACCATGAACTACTAAGGACCACTTCCCATGCGTACCGTCAAAGGCGCGGCCAGAAATCAGGCCAAGAAGCGTCTCTTCCACAAGGTGAAGGGATTTGTCGGCGGGCGTCGTCGCCTGCTGCGGACCGCCAAGGAAACTCTCATCCGTGCCGGCGTCTATGCCTTTCGCGATCGCCGCAACCGCAAGCGGGAGTTCCGCAAGCTCTGGATAATCCGCATCAATGCGGCCGTTCACCAGCGCGGCCTGACCTACAGCGTCTTTATCAACGGGCTCACCAAGGCCCAGATCGACTTGGACCGCAAGATTCTCGCCGATCTGGCCGTTACAGATCCCGTGGCCTTCGACCAGATTGTAGACGCCGTCAAGGAAGCCCTTGCCGCGGGAAGCAAAGCGTAGCGGAAGGTGAGGTATTTCCTTTGCTATGCATCTCGAGGAATTCCTTGCTGAAATCGATCGCTTGGGCCATGACGCCGACGCGGCCTTCCGTGCGGCCGGTGACGTAGCGGCCCTGGAAACGGCGCGGATCGAATTCCTGGGAATGAAAAGCGGCCGGCTCAAAACGGTGCAAAAGGCACTGGGAGCCGTCGAGAAGGCGGAAAAGCCGCAGGCCGGTCAACGCTTCAATCAGGTCAAGCAGCAGATCGACGCCGCGCTGGAGTCCGCCCGCATTCGCCTGGAAAGCGGCGTAACGGCTGCCGCAACTGGCCCCTGCGTCGATCCCACTGTGCCGGGCATCCGTCCGCGACTTGGGCATCTTCACCCGCTCACCCAGACCATTGAGGAGCTGAAGGATCTCATGGGCCGCCTGGGCTTTACGGCGGTCGATGGCCCCGAGGTCGAGGACGAGCGGCACAATTTCGAGGCCCTGAATATTCCCTTGGAGCATCCGGCCCGCAATCCGCTGGATAATTTCTATCTGGCCACGGGGGCACAGATGGCGACCGAGGAAAAGGGTCTTCTGTTGCGGAGCCAGACCAGCACGGTGCAGATCCGCGTCATGGAGACTACGCCGCCGCCGGTGCGGATCATCTCGCTGGGCCGCGTCTATCGGCCAGACGACGCCGACGCCACGCATTACCCGATGTTTCACCAGATCGAGGGCCTGCTGGTCGACCGCGGCGTGACCATGGCCGATCTGAAGAGCGTGCTGCGATTGTTCGCCAAGAGTTTTTTCCAGGATGACGTCCATATCCGCTTCCGCCCTTCGTTCTTCCCGTTCACCGAGCCCAGCGTAGAGGTCGACATGAGTTGGCAGGGCCGCTGGATCGAAATGGGCGGGGCCGGTATGGTCGATCCCAACGTCTTCCGCGCCGTCGGCTACGACCCCGAAGAGTTCACCGGCTTCGCCTTCGGGCTGGGCATCGAGCGAGTCTGCATGCGACGCCACAACGTGACCGACATCCGCGAGTTCTACAAGAACGACGTGCGGTTCCTGCAGCAGTTTCCTTAGCTTTGGAGTGCGGCACGGGCACCACATACTCATGGTCGTCGCTTCTTTTTGTCATTAACGAAATGCCGAAAGCGGCGATAAACCCCGCACTCGAAAGCGATACTCTCCAACCCCGAACCTCACTCGCCATGCTCGTTTCCTGGAACTGGTTGCAGCAGTATGTCCCCCTCTCCATGTCGCCGCGGGAATTCGAACTGCGGCTGATGATGGCCGGGCTGAACCACGAAGAGACTCACGAGGTCGGCGACGATCTTGCCATTGACCTGGAGGTGACCAGCAATCGGCCTGATTGCCTGGGCCATATCGGCATTGCGCGGGAGGTTTCCGTGCTCTGGGATTGCCCTTTGAAGGTCCCCTCGGCGCGGCCGGCGGAAGGGAAGGCCCGCGTCGAGGACCTCGTCCGCGTGCGGATCGATTGCCCCGAACTTTGTCCCCGCTACACGGCACGCGTGATTCGCGGCGTCCGAGTTGTGCAAGCCCCGATTGGCTGGCCCAACGCCTGACCACGATCGGCATTGCCACGATCAACAACGTCGTCGATGTCTCGAACTACGTGATGATGGAATGCGGCCAGCCACTGCACACGTTCGATTACGCCAAGCTGGATGGGCGCGAAATCATCGTCCGCCGTCCGCTGCGAGATGAGAGCATCGAGGCCATCGACCACAAGACCTATCAACTCGACGCCGACTTCTGCGTGATTGCCGACGCCCGTCGTGCCGTGGCCATCGCTGGCGTGATGGGCGGGGCCGCAACAGAAGTCAACGAGGCCACTTGCGACGTGCTTATCGAGGCGGCCGAATTCGATCCCGTTTCCGTTCGCACCACAGCCCGGCGACTGGGCCTGCACAGCGACTCGTCGTATCGCTTCGAGCGCGGAGTGGATGCCGAGGGGGTCGATTGGGCCAGTCGCCGTTGCGCAGAACTGATCTTGGAGACGGCCGGAGGCGAGTTGGCCGCGGGAGTGGTGGATGTCGGCCGACGGCAGCAGGCTCGCCAGCCGATCGTGCTGCGGTTGAGTCAACTGAAGCGCATCTTGGGCATTGAAGTCGAGCCGGAGGTGGTGCGGCGGATACTGCTGGCGCTGGGAAATGAAGAATGGACAGGGAGGGGTGGAGAGGGGAGATGGGCGAAGGACATCTCCGCGTCCCCCCTCGTCTCTCCCCCCTCTCCCCTCAGTCTTTCTTTCACTCCTCCCTCTTGGCGGCGAGACCTCTCGCGGGAAATCGATCTCATCGAAGAGGTTGCGCGGATCCATGGCTACGACAAGATTCCCGAGGACGTCAGCGTCCCCATGGCGGCATCTGCCCGACGCCACGACGATCGTGTCACGGCCAAGATCCGTTCCGTGCTCACCGCCGCTGGTTGTGATGAGGCCATGACGCTCAGCGCCGTTGACGAGGCCGCAGCCCGGGCTGTGGCGGCCTGGACGCATGGCGAGCCGATCCGCAGCCGCACCCCGGTCATCCGCGGCGCCGACTGCCTCCGCACGAGCCTTGTTCCCAGCCTGCTGGCCGTGCGGCGGACGAACGAATCGCTCTCCAACCCGGTCATCGAATTGTTCGAAATCGCCAAGGTCTACCTGCCGGCCGGGGCAGGGAAGAGCGAAGAGGGGAGAGGGGAGACGCGACGTGGAGACAGTCTCTTCGTTCCCCCTCTTCCCGCATCCCTCTCCCCCCATTCTTCTCTGCCCGAGGAACGCTGGATGCTGGGCCTAACCAGCGGGCGGGCGTTCCTGGAGGTGAAAGGACTGATCGAAGCCGTTCTGGCCGTACTCGATCCCAGGCTATCGGACGAGGTGGAATTCGAGCCGAGCAACCTGCCGCTGCTGGATCCGCAGGCCTCGTGCCGACTGGTCCTGGAGGGCCAATTGCTTGGCTACGTAGGGCAGCTGAGCGCGGCGGGCCGAAAACAAGCCGATCTTCGCGGTCCGGCTACGGTGGCCGAATTGAAGCTCGCGCCGCTGTTCGAGCGTGCGGTCCTGGTTCCGCATTACGTGCCTCTGCCCGCCTTCCCTGCTGTTTCCCGCGACCTGAATCTCGTGGTCGACGAGGCGGTTCTTTGGGCCCAAGTGGCCGCCACGGTCCGTCGCCAGGGCGGCCCCCAACTCGAAAGTCTCGAGTATCGCGACACCTATCGCGATGCCCAGCGGCTCGGGCCGGGCAAGAAAAGCCTGTTGTTCAGTATCGGCCTCCGCTGGGAGGAAGGCACGCTTACCAGCCAGCAGGCCGATGCCGTTCGGGACCGCATCGTGGCGGCTTGCCGCCAGGAGCACGGCGCCGAGTTGCGGGCGTAAAAGGAATCGGGGGAAAGGGGAGACACGGAGAGGGAAGACACAGAGATCTGTTCCCTTTCTCGCCTCTCCGCGTCCCCCCTCCCCTATTATTCACGCGTTCTCCCCCGCCAACCAGCCGGTGCTGAAGGCAGCCTGGAAATTGTAACCGCCGATCGGCCCGTCCAGGTCGAGCACTTCGCCCGCCAGGAAGAGCCCCGGCGCCATTCGGCTCTCCATCGTGTGCGAATCGACCTCGTTCAGGGCCACGCCTCCGGCAGTAACCTCCGCGCGATTAAAACCAAGCGTTCCCGTGACGGGGATGGCGAACTGCTTGAGCGCGGCAGCCAGCCGCTGAATCTGTTTGCGCGAGACCTCCGCCGCGCGGCGCGGAGCATCGATCTCCGCGCGGCTGGCGACGGTTTCGGCAAGCCGTTGCGGCACGTAACGGGCAACTACGCTCACCACCGCGCGCCGACCCGCCTGGCGACAGGCCTCACGGAACTCGCTCTCCAGGGATTCGGCATGGCGATCCGGCGCCAGGTCACAGTGCAGCACCAGCCGCCGCGGCTCGGCATGACCGCTGATCCAGCGGCTGACGTCCAGTGCCGCAGGGCCCGAGACGCCGAAATGGGTGAACAACAACGAACCGCGCCGCCGGGCAATAGGGCGCGTGCTTTGGGCCGCGTCTCCCAACTCGCAGACCGCCACTTCCACGTCCGGCAGGGTGATGCCTTGCAGTCCGCGCAGCCACGGCGCGTCGCTGGTGATCGGTACCAGGGCGGGCCGCGGTGGAACGATCGTGTGCCCCACTTCGGCCGCCCAGCGATAACCGTCGCCCGTCGAGCCGCTGCTGGGATACGATTGTCCGCCGGTCGTCACCACGACGCCCTCCGCGGCCAACGTCCGCCGCGAAGTGACGATCCGCAGGCCGCCCGCGTGAGGCGTAATCGTCTGGACGGGTTCATCCGTCTCCAAAGTGCAGCCGCTGCGGCGGAGTCTTGCCGTCAATGCCTTTAACACGTCCTCCGCTCGATCGCTGACGGGAAAGATCTTTCCGCCCGGCTCGACCTTCGTGGCCACGCCTTCGGCGTGGATCAGGTCGAGGAGCTGCTCGGGAGTCAGGGCAGCCAGGGCAGAATGGAGAAACGGTCCCTGGTCGCCAAAGGCATCGACGAAGCCGCGGGCGTCCAGGGCGTGGGTCACGTTACAACGGCTGCCGCCCGACATGAGGATCTTGGCCCCCGGGCGTTTCTTCTTCTCCAGCAGCAGGGTGCGGCGGCCCCGCTCGGCGGCCCGGCAGGCCGCCATCAGGCCGGCGGCGCCCGCGCCAATTACGATTACTTGCCAATCTTCAAGGAACAACTCATTCTTTCAGCGCCTGCACCACGCTCGTAAGCACCGCCTTGGCATCGCCAAAGAGCATGAGCGTGTTGTCGGCAAAGAACAACTCGTTCTCGATGCCGGCAAAACCGGGGTTCATGCTCCGCTTGATGACGAAGACCGTCTTGGCCTTGTCGGCATCGATGATCGGCATGCCGTAGATTGGGCTCGATTTGTCGTGCCGGGCAGCTGGGTTCACCACGTCATTGGCCCCCAGCACCACGGCCACGTCGGCCTCGGGCATCTCGGGATTGATCTCTTCCATTTCGATCAGGCGGTCATAGGGAATCTCGGCTTCAGCCAGCAGGACGTTCATGTGACCTGGCATGCGGCCGGCAACGGGATGCACGGCGAACTTTACGGTCACACCCCGCTTGGTCAGGGCGTCGTACAATTCGCGGACGCGGTGCTGGGCCTGGGCCACGGCCATGCCGTAGCCCGGTATGATGACGACGGTCCGCGCGGCGTCCATGATCTGGGCCGCGTCCTCGGCGGTCGCGCTCTTGGCCGTGCGCTGCTCGACCGCGCCGCTGGCGGCCTGGACCTGTCCAAAAGCGCCGAAGAGCACGTTGGCGAACGAGCGGTTCATGGCCCGGCACATGATGATCGAGAGGATCAGGCCGGAGGAGCCGTCCAGGGCCCCGGCGGCAATCAGCAGGTTGTTCTTGAGGACGAAACCCATGGCTACCGCCGACAGGCCGGCGTAGGAATTCAAGAGTGCGATCACCGTGGGCATGTCGGCCCCGCCGATGGGAATGATCAGCAATACGCCAAAGGTGAGCGAAATCAGCACAATGACCGGAAACAGAGGCCACCAATCTGGATGCCAAACCAGCAACGCGCCGGCAAGCACGGCCACGCCCAAGAGGGCGAAGTTCGTCGCGTTCTGTCCCTTGTAGGTGATGGGCCGCGTGGGTATCCACTCCTGGAGCTTTCCCGCCGCCATGAGGCTGCCCGTAAAGGTCAGAAAACCGAGGATCGCTTCGGCGATCAGTGCGCCAGTGGTAAAGCCGGTCAATTCCTGGTTGGCGCTCAACGTTAGCAAGAAGTCGTGCCTGTAGCCGAGGTAGTATTCAGCCACCGCCACCAACCCAGCGGCCAGGCCGCCGAAGGCGTGCGAGAGTGCGGTCCGCTGAGGAACGGCCGTCAAAGGAACCATCGCCAAGGGCACGCCGAGCACGAAGCCCACCAAGATCGCCCCAACGATCCAGTGGTACGACTCGAGGCCGGGAGTCATCCACGTGCCGCCCACAGCCGCCACCATCGCCACCACGCCGGAAACGATGCCGCGGCGGGCCGTGGCCGGGTGGCTCATCCACTTCAGCGACAAGATGAAGAGCGCCGTGGAGAACAGGTAGATCAACTGAATCCAGACTAGCGTCATGACTTGCTGGGCTCCCGCTTCTTGAACATCTTGAGCATGCGATCCGTGAGGATGAATCCGCTGACGATATTGGTCATCGAGCACGCCAGGGCGATCGAACCGAGGATGGTGGTGAACATCGTGCCGGGCGCTTTTTGGCCCGCCAACACGATCGATCCCACGACGGCGATCGCGGAAATGGCATTGGTCAGCGACATCAGCGGCGTATGCAGCAACCGAGAGACGTTCTTGATGACCTCCAGGCCGATGAACGTCGCCAGCATGAGCGTGAACAGCGAGGTGAGGAAGGCGGTGGTTTCGGCGCTGAGGGGTTGCCCGGCCTCGGCCGTCGACTCCGCCAAGAGTATCCAGGGGGTAAATGGCATCGTTCGCGTTGTCCTTTGGGTTTGTTCGATCTCAGTGGAACGAAATTCTCCGTTCAAAGCGGACCAAAGTCCGCGCTACTGAAGCAATGTCTGGATCCGCGCGTTGACGATCTGGCCGTCGCGGGCGATCAGCGTGTCGCGGACGATTTCATCATCCATGTTGATCTGCACTTGCTTGTCCTTCACAAGATTCAACAGGAACGTGGAAATGTTCTTGGCGTACATCTGGCTGGAGTGCTGAGGAATCTCCGCCGGCAAGTTGAGTGGGCCGAGGATGGTGACGCCGTGGTGAACCACCCGCTGGCCGGCCTGGCACACCTCGCAGTTGCCGCCCCGCTCGGCCGCCAGATCGACGATCACCGAGCCAGGCGCCATGGACTCCACGGCCCCGCGGGTGACGAGCACGGGCGATTTCTGCCCGGGAACCGCCGCGGTGGTAATCACCACGTCGCTTCCTGCCACGACACGGGCCATCAGCTCCTGCTGTTTCTTGTAGAACGCCTCGTCCATGGCTTGGGCATAGCCGCCCTTGCCTTCGCTGGCCGAGGTGTCCAGCGGCATTTCCACGACCTTGCCGCCGAGACTGGTAATCTGCTCTTTGGCCGCTGGGCGGACGTCGTATGCCGAGACAGACCCTCCCAGTCGTCGGGCGGTAGCAATGGCCTGGAGACCGGCCACGCCTGCACCGATGACGAAGACCTTGGCGGCATTGAGCGTTCCGGCCGCCGTGATCAACATGGGAAAGATCTTGGGCAATTCCATGGCGGCCAGAAGTACGGCCCGATAGCCGGCGATCGTGGCCTGCGAGGAAAGCACGTCCATGACCTGCGCCCGCGTAATGCGAGGCAGCAGTTCCAGCCCGAAAAGCGTGGCGCCGCTGGCGGCGAACTCCTGATTGGCTTGCGGCTGTCCGAAGGGATCGCATAGACCGACAACAATCTTGCCCGCCGAGAGTCTGGCCAAATCGGCCTTGCCCTCCTGGGGATTGGCCCCAGCGGCACGGACTTGCAAGATCGCGTCGGCGGCAAAGACCTCGCTTCGGCCGACGGTCTTGGCCCCTTTTCCGACATATTGTGCATCGGGAAACCCGGCGGACAAACCCGCTCCGCTCTCGACCAGGACTTCAATTCCCGCCTTGGCCAGAACAGGAACGCTGGCCGGAATGAGGGCGACGCGGGTTTCGCCGGGAAAGGTTTCTCGAGGTATGCCAACGATCATAGCGCACCAAGTCGGTGGGGTGTGGAAACTGCCTCGCGGGAGACGGCTTTTTGAATAATAGCTTGAGATCCGGCCGTTTACTGGATCGACATTATGATGGTTGTCCGTGGACTTTGAAAACCCCCTCGATTGACGGTGCTTAGTCGAATCGCAAGCGAAGGGTCGTCGCTTGTGCTTCGGGTTAACAGGCCGACCTTCCTTGTCCGCGTGACGTTTTTTTTCCATTCCGCACGGCAGACACCCTTGTCATGCGGTCGATATTTGACTAAGCTACAGGTTTCCCGGCTTTCGGGCTGGGTGGAAAGCACTTACTGTCGGAATTGTAACCATGTTGAAGATAGCGAAAACGTACGTGGCCAAGCCAGGAGAGCTGAAGGCCAAATGGTGGCTGGTGGATGCCACCGATAAGGTGGTTGGCCGGGTGGCCAGCGATATCGCCGTGATCCTCATGGGCAAGCATCGTCCCACGTACACTCCGCACATCGACACGGGCGATTTCGTGGTCGTGGTCAACGTTGAGAAAATCGTTTTCAGCGATCCCGACAAATGGGAAGAAAAAGAGTACTCATGGTACACCGGCTATCCGGGTCAACACCGCGAGACGGCCGCCACACGCCGCAAGCGGAGGCCGGACAAGATCCTCTCGGAGGCGGTGCGGCGGATGCTGCCCAAGAATAAACTGGCTTTCAAAATGCTGCAAAAACTCAAGATTTACACCGGCAGCGAGCATCCCCATCAATCACAACAGCCCGAGCCACTCGAGGTGGCGATCAAGTAGGTGCTTCACCCCGCTTCCAAATCGACGAGGACGGTTAACAAGGAAAACGAATATGGCAGAGGCAGTGACCACGCTCAAAGGTCGAGCGGACGACATTCTGGGAACGGGACGGCGGAAGACCGCATGCGCACGAGTTCGCCTCCGTCAGGGACAAGGCGTGATCGTTATCAACGATCGCCCTTTGGATGACTATTTTCAAAACATCTCGCACCAGAATGCGGTGCTAGCGCCGCTGATGCAGACCGGCAAGCGCGAGCAGGTTGATATCATGATCCGCGTCGATGGCGGCGGCATCACCGGCCAAGCGGACGCCTGCAAGCTGGGCATCGCCCGAGCGCTGAAGAAGTCGGGCGAAGAGATCGAGAAGCTCCGCGAGAACGGGCTGTTGACCCGCGATGGCCGCATGAAGGAGCGCAAAAAGTACGGGCTCCGCGGTGCGCGGCGCGGCACGCAGTTCTCCAAGCGGTAAACGTGGCTTCTCAGCGCGTCATCCTGGCCGGCGGCAGCGGGTTCGTTGGCCAGGCCCTTGCCGCCAGCTTGCTTGCTGACGGCTATGACGTGGTGGTGTTCTCACGGGGGACGTCGCGAAAACTCCTGGGCAGCGTTATTCCCTGGGATGGTTCCTCTATAGGCGACTGGTCGGAATCGCTGGAGGGAGCACTGGCCGTCGTCAATTTGGCCGGCAAGAACATCAATTGCCGCCTTGCCGCCGCCAATCGCAGCGAGATCCTCCGCTCCCGCGTTGACTCGGTTCGGGTTTTGGGCGAGGCTGTCCGCCGCTGCCGCCAGGTTCCGCGAGTCTTCGTGCAAACAGCCGCAGTGGGCATTTATGGCGATGCCGGTGATAAGCAATGCGACGAAACGACGCCACCGGGCAGTGGTTTTCTGGGCGAGACTTGCCGGCAATGGGAAGACGCCTTCGCCAAGAGCCCCATGCCGGGCGTCCGCCGCGTGATGCTTCGATTGGCAGTCGTACTAGGCCGCGAGGGTGGCGCCTTTCCTCCGTTGGGTCGGCTGGCCCGTTGCTTCCTTGGTGGGGCTGTGGGGTCCGGACGGCAGTATATAAGTTGGCTACACCTTGCCGACGCGGTGAAGATCTACCGCGCAGCAATCGACCGCGATGATTTTCAGGGCCTCTACGTGGCCGCCGCGCCGCAGCCGGCGACCAATGCCCAGTTCATGCAAGATCTGCGGGCGGCCGTCCATCGGCCGTGGAGCCCGCCCGTGCCGGCGCTGGCGGTTCGCCTTGGCGGATGGCTGATGGGGATCAACGCCGAGCTGGCGCTGACCGGCCAGCGCTGCGTCCCGCGTCGACTCATGGCCCGGGACTTCGCCTATGAATTTGCGGGGCTGCGACCGGCGCTCATGGCCTTGGCTCGGTAGCCTTCGGCCCAACACTGGCTAGTCAACACCCGGATACGTGGGGGCTGGCCAGTGATGGTTCTGGCCCTGGGCCGGGATCACTTCGTTCTGGTCAACCAGCCCTGCCGGCAGGTTAATCGGATTATCCAGGCCCGGACGAGTGAAGTCGGCCACGTTGAATTCGCCCGCCCCCACGTCAATCTTGCGGTATTTCGTGATGCTGTGGCCGTCGCTCTCGTAAGTGGCGGTGACATAGTACTGATACTCTTGGCTCAGCAGCACCGGCGTGGTTAAGATTCGCGTCATGCCGGTTCCTCGCGTCAACTCGCCGTTCAAATAAACCCTGGCGTTGGCCACGGGCAGAAACACCTCGATTGTCCCCTTGTCCCGAGGCGACCGCGGGTTGTAGTTGGAGAAGGGCATGGGCGCGTAGGGGCCGACAATGTAGCCGGGCGGATACGGGTGAGCGGCCGTGGATACCCAGGGACCCGGCAACGGACTGCGATAGCCGGGATACATCCAAGGCGGAGGGGCATAGTAGTCAAAACGGTAATCGGAGGATGGAAGCGGGCCGTTGAATGAATCGCTTGCACTCGGTCCTGGCGTCGCCGCCAGGCCGGCTGTGCCCAGCATCGCCACGCAGCACAGTGTCAGTGCCAGGTCGCCGATTCGGATAGGACAACGATAAACTTTTTCCATGATTCACCTCTTCATTTCTCTTGTTGCTATGCAAGCAAGTTTCATGCCACTGCCGTTGCGATTCAGACGCAAGCGGCGGCCGAGAACGTCAGGTTTCTTGTGATGGCCGGCTCATCGTTTGATGCTCTGCCAAGGCCGCCCTCAAGGCATCACATGCCCGCTGAAGCGTCTCGACGGCTTCTTCGGCATCAATTTGTTCGCCGCCAAAGCAATGAAGACATTCAACCGCGCGGGCAGCTTCTATAGCCGGCTCCGCGGCAAGATAGACGAGAGTGCCTTTGAGCCGGTGTCCCAGCCGACCGAGGTCTTTCCAGTCGCCCTTCTGCACAGCGAGTCGCATTTGCGGGAACAGGCTGTCCGCTTCCTCGAAGAAGGAGCGAATCATTTCGCGCACCATGTCGTGGCTTTCGGCGCACCGCAGAAACGCCATCTCCGGGTCAAAGACGGCGGCCGAACGTGCTGGCAAGGATTCCTCCGTTGCTGGCGTTGCCGCGGCTGCCGAAGCGCAGGCCAAGCTTTCGACGAGCCCGATCAAGTCCTTGGCATTGACCGGTTTGGACAGGTAGCTGTCCATCCCGGCGCCGACGCAGCGATCACGGTCGCCCTGCATGGCGTGCGCGGTCATGGCAATGATCGGCACGCGGCTCCCGCCGTTTTCGCGATGGCGAATCACGGCCGTGGCCTCCAGTCCGTTCATCCCCGGCATTTGCACGTCCATGAGGATGACATCGTAGCGGTTCTGCTCGGTCAGCCAGAGCGCCGTTTGGCCGTCTTCAGCGATATCGACCGTGTGACCTCGGTCTCGCAAGATGTAAGTGGCCAATTTCTGATTAGCGGGGTTGTCTTCCACCAATAAGATGCGCAACGGGCCACAGACTGCCGTGGGAAGAACCGCAGGCGCTTCGAAGTCAGCAGGCAGTTCCTTGGCCAACGGCAGGCGGACGGTGAACTGGAAGGTGCTTCCCTTGCCAAGATCGCTTTCGACCGAGATGCGTCCGTCCATCATCTCCACCAGCTTCTTCGAGATGACCAGTCCCAGACCTGTGCCTCCGAAACGCCGCGCCATGGAGGCGTCGGCTTGAGCGAAGGGCTGGAAGAGATTTTCCAAGCCGGATGGCGAGATGCCGATTCCCGTGTTGCGCACGGCGAAGGTCAGCCAGGCCTCGCCTGCCTCCACCCGGGCTTGAAGACCGATCTCAACGTCGCCGCGCTCGGTGAACTTGATGGCGTTTCCGGCGAGATTGAGCAGGACTTGCTGCAATCGCATCCGGTCGCCGACGACCGCGTCCGGCGTCTCGTCGGGCACTCGGCAGTAAAAGCAAAGCCCCTTCTCGCTTGCGCACGGAAAGGATCCGGGCAATCTGGTCCAACATCCGTCGTGGGCTGAACGCGGCTGCTTCCAGTTCCAACTTTCCCGACTCGATCTTTGCCGAGTCCAGAAGATCGTTGAGGAGCGTCAAGAGCAGATCGGCCGAACTCCGCGCAGTTTGCAGGCAGTCTTCTACCGTCGGGTCTATCGCCTTTGGAAGCGCCACGTCGATCATGCCCAGAATGGCGTTCATCGGCGTGCGCAATTCATGGCTCATATTTGCCAAGAACTGGCTCTTGGCAATGTTGGCAGCCTCGGCAGCAGCCTTCGCGGCGGCCAGGGCCTCCTCCGCCTGCCTGCGTTCGGTGGTCTCCCAAGTGGTATTCAGGATTGCCCAGCCTTCGTCGCCCGGCAGACGCACCCGAAACAGCGACCAATTGAAGTATGCCGGTTCCAGCGGCCCGTCGGGAAATCGGCGGATCATGTACATCTCGTCCACGGCGTGGTACGGCTCTCCCGTGACGAGAACCTGGCGGCAAAGGTCTTCAAATATCCGCCCGGTCTCAGGCCACAACTCGTCGAGCGTCTTGCCGGCCATGTTCATGCCTGGAGCAATGGCCTGATATGCGGGGTTATAAAACTGGATTCGCAAGTCGCTTCCTCGAATGACATCAACCCCGGCTGGCAGGTGATTTATTACCGTTTCCAGCAATTGCCGGTGCGCGTCCATCGCCTCCTCCATCCGCTTGCGATCGCTGATGTCGCGCACGACCGTCACCGACCCGATGATGTTTCCGCGCGCGTCTCTCACCGGGGACGCATTGACAAGCCGCTTCCGCAACTCGCCGGTGGTGGGGAGCCTGACTATTTCCTCCAGGTTCCGCACGACTTCACCGTGAAGTGCACGCAGCGCAGGGCTTCGTCGATGGGGCGCGGCGTGCCGTCCATGCGGAGGACTTCGAGGCTCTCGATTAGCTGCTTTGCGTCGGCTTTGTCCGCCTCTCCGAGGTTGAATTCGCGGCTGGCCGATGGATTGGTCAACGTGAATTTCCCGCTGGCGTCGGCAAACCAGATTTCGTCGGTGATGCTGTTTACCAGCCCCGACAAGCGATCCATATCCTGGGCGATGATATCATGCAGATGCCGGGTTTCCTCCTCGGCCCGCTTGCGCTCCGTGATGTCGCGGTTGATCTCGAGGGTTCCCACTTGGCGTCCAGACTTGTCCCGCTGTGCTGCCCAGCGGCTTGCCACCACGATCTCGCGGCCGTCTTTCCGAATCTGGATCACCTCACCTTCCCAATAGTCCTCCTTCGCCAAAGCGTCCTTGATTTCCGACAGCGCCTGGGGGAATCGAGTCTTCAAGACGTGCTGGGCGAAGTGCGTCACGACCTCCTCGCGCATCCATCCGTACGTCTCTTCGGCCCCCCGGTTCCAGAAAGTGATATTATCCTCCGAGTCGCGGACGATGATGGCATCGTGGGCCAGTTCGAGCAAGGCCGCTTGTTCTCGCAGCTTCTCGTTCCGCTCCAGGAGCTGCACGGTTCGCTGAAGCACCCGTTCTTCCAACTCGCCGTTAAGTTGATGGATGGCCGCCTCATGGCGCTTGCGTTCCGTCAAGTCGCTGACGACAAGGCAAACGGCGGCCGGACCGACGGCCCGCAGCTTGATTGCCGAGACCGTCGTCGGCATTTCGGCGCCGGCACCGGCCGAGAGGGCAAGGTCCGCCCGTCCTCCGCCTTCACTGAGCATCACGGCCAGGCGCGGGCGGTCGGCCGGCGCAACGAAATCTTCGATCTGGCCTCCCATTACCCGTTCCAGCGGCAGGTGGAGCATCTCGGCGAAGCGGCCGTTGCAGTAGTGAACTACGCCCTCCGGGGTGAGGGTCGCCGCCCCTTCGCGCATTTGCTCGATCAATGCGCGATAAGGATGCTCCTCGCCTTGGAGCGTAAACACGCGCTGGCCCTCGGGCGTGTCGATCAGCAGTGCGTCGACCGCGCCCTCGCGGATGGCGCGCAGCGTTTCCTGGGCGTCATCCAATTTCGCCTGCAGCGACTCGATTTCCGCACGGAGCCCAGCGAGCTCCCGTTCCATGTGATTTTCTGGGGAATTTGCTTCATCCATACCGTCACGTCTTCGTATCGCCACTTGCAGCGATGCCCAGGACCACCATGACCCGCCCCGGATCAGCCATGTTTCCGATGACCTTCCGCACCGGCGGGGGAAGCTTCTTGACCAGCGTGGGGGCGGCGATTATTTGGGCATCCTTGGCCAACGCGGGCTGCTGGTAGATGTCGATGATTTCCAGATCGTAACGCCCTGCCAGGTGCTCCTCGCACAACTGGCGGATGTTGTCGATGGCTTGCCGCGAGCGC
Source organism: uncultured Planctomycetia bacterium (assembly GCA_963709175.1). Lineage (GTDB taxonomy): Bacteria > Planctomycetota > Planctomycetia > Pirellulales > Thermoguttaceae > JANXQG01. Next base: position 124,542 of record CAVPVK010000008.1, on the reverse strand, counting down.
GCCGTCATGCCGCTGACATACAAGCGGAGCACGAAGCGCGCCTGGGGCGACTCGGCAATGGCCCGCGCGAACGCCTGCGCCGACGGGCCAAGCCCGCAGTCATCGTTCTTCTTCTCGTCGCCGACCATATTCTTCTCTCACTAGCGCAAAGGCGCAAGGTCCTGGCAATATCAGGACGGATTTCCGGGCCGCAGGTCCAGTCCGACCAGAACTCGCTCCTCGTTGGACAAATCCCCGATGATCCGCTTCAGCGGTTCCGGCAGCTTCCGCACCAATGTGGGAATGGCAAGGATCTGGTCGCCCTTGGCCAGTTGCGGATGTTCCATGAGATCAATCACTTCGACGCGGTAACGCCCTTGCATGTGCGCCTCGCAAATTCGCTTGAGGTTGGCGAAAGCGGCGATGCTCTTTGGCGTCTGCCCGGCAACATAGAGCCGCAGGTGCCATACCTCGCCGTTCGCCGGTTCGGCAGCCGCATCGGTTGTCTCTTTGCGGTGCGTCATGATTTGCCTCCCTTCGGGGTCTTGGCCGCAGGCGCGGCCGAATCGCCGTCGGCATCCGATTTTCGACTCTGCGCCATCGCTTTCCTGTCCTGGAGAATCTGCTTTTCCTCGGCTTGCTGTCGATAAATGAGGCGGGAAAGATGCTCTTCCTTGGCCTGGAACTCCATCCGCAACGCCGCGATTTGCGCTTCCAAGGCTTGCCGCTGGCGTTCCAGTTCGCATTGTTGCGCCTCGATCTCTTGCTGTCGAGCCAAGGCCTCAGCCTTCTCCTTGGACTCCTGCGCTAAGCGGGCGGAGCCCGTCAGCACACCCGCCGGCCCCAGGTAGACATCCACCAACTCGATTCCATGGTCGGTCAAGAGGAACTCCCGCAGTTGGTTGGAATGAGCCATCCCGCGAGACTTCAGAATGTACATGCTCCGATTGCGCTCTCCGCTCAATTCGACTTCGCGCAGCAAGAGCCATGTGTCCATCAGCGAAGATACGCCCACGTCGGTTTGCTCGCTGGGACTGCCGCCGCTGGTGAGATCGGTGAACAACGCCGTGATCTGCCGGGATTTGAAGAAATCGAGCAACCGCATCAGCATAGCCTTGATCTCGTTGGATGAGCCGGCCGACGTGAAGTCGCTGAGCGGGTCAATCACGACCGCCAGGGGTTGATAATCGTCGACCATCTTGTGGATCGTCGCCAGGTGCATTTCCAGGCCGTACGTCGTAGTCCGGGTGGTGTGAAATCGCAACAGGCCGCACTTGGTCCACGGCTCCAGGTCCAAGCCGATCGACCGCATGTTGCGAATCAACTGGCTCTCGGATTCCTCGAAGGCAAAGTACATCGCCCGCTCGCCTCGGCGACAAGCGGCATCGACAAAGTGCGCCGCCACGCTCGTTTTTCCGCTTCCCGCCCTGCCTGACACCAGCACGCTGGAACCGCGATAGTAGCCCTGTCCACTGAGCATGTTGTCCAGCCGGAGAATTCCGCTGGAAACCCGCTCGTTGGAAACCTCGTGGTGCAGCCCAAGCGAGGTTACCGGCAAAACGGAGATGCCCTTTTCATCAATCAGGAATGGGTACTCGTTCGTACCGTGGATCGAACCCCGATACTTTACGATCCGCAGCCGGCGGGTGGAAATCTGCTCTGCCACGCGATGATCCAGAAGGATCACGCAGTCGGAGACATATTCCTCCAGGCCCTGGCGAGTCAGGCTGCCGTCGCCGCGCTCCGCGGTGATGACGGCGGTCACGCCTTTTTCTTTCAACCAGCGGAATAACCGCCGCAGCTCGGCGCGGAGGATGCCTTGATTGGAAAGTCCGGAGAAAAGAGACTCGATGGTGTCTAGCACGACGCGCTTGGCGGCGATGGAGTCGATGGCGTAGCCCAGGCGGATGAATAGTCCGTCCAGATCGTAATCCCCGGTCTCCTCGATCTCGCTCCGCTCGACGTGCACGTAGTCTATGGATAGTTTCTTCTGTTCGACCAATGCATTGAGGTCAAAACCGAGAGAAAGGACGTTCTCCGTTAGTTCCTTCGCCGTCTCTTCGAACGCCATCAAGACGCCCGGTTCGTTTTGCTGGGTAGCGCCACGAACGAGGAATTCGACTCCAAAGAGGGTCTTGCCGCAGCCCGCACTGCCGCAGAGCAGGGTCGGTCGCCCTTTTGGCAACCCGCCTTGCGTAATATCGTCAAGCCCAGCAATTCCGCTTGGAGTCTTGAGAAGACTTCGGGCGGCCGGAGCTTGAGCCGATGTGCCGGTGCTCATAATTCCCCCTTTCCCGGCGAGAGGCGGATCAATGGCAGAAAACTCCCCTCGAAGCGCTTGCCGACTCGTCCCCGGCATGCGTTGGCGGTGGCGTTAGAAAGATGCCGAATAAAGTCCATGCAAGCATCCCGGTTTGGCGCGTCTTTGATGATGTCATAAATTGTAGCCGGCGGCAACGGGGCGTTCCAGTGGACGCTGGAGTTGCCCCGAATCGGGGGGGAAATCGCCCACTCTTTAGGGTATTCCTGCCGTCAACTTGCACTGCCTCCAGTCGTCCACGGGATGGATCATCCGTCAAAGCAGGTCTCGGTGCAGCGCGCCCGCTGGCCGCTTTCAATCGTTTCAAAGCCCGTCGGAAGTTTCCTTGGCAGCTTGCCATCGAACGTGGCAAAATCTAGACTGCATCGGAATTCGCCAGCCGTGCCCGGGCGATCTGTCAAAAACGTCAAACGCCGGCTGGAGTCAAGCCCCACCCCACTCTCATGAAAGGGACCTCTATGACTGCACCACGAATCGGCTCGCTTGCCCTGCTGTGTCTGTCCTCGTTCGTCTTCCCGGCCCTTGCCCAGCCGCTTGACCCGCTCGAGTTGGCCACATTGCAGCCGGGCAGGACAGCCGCACAGAATGCCCTCTGGGGAGAAAACCCCAGCAGCAAACAATTCACAACCTCGCGGCGTGTCGTTGTGGCCGAGGTCCAGGGGCCGGCCGTGATCACGATGATCCACTTCGCCCTGCCCGAGAAGGCCATCGATCAATCCAAGCGTTACACGCTAGGGCGGGACCTGCTGTTGCGGGCCTACTGGGACGGCGAGACGAACCCCAGCGTCGACTGTCCGTTGGTCGATTTCTTCTGCGACCCGGCCGGGCTGCGGTCTACCGTTCGCACGGCCCTGGTCAACAAGAACCGCGGCTTCAACGCCTACTTTGCCATGCCTTTCCGCAAGTCGGCCCGGGTGGAACTGGTCTATGACGGACCGGTGCAGCCCGGCAGGGAGTTGTGGTCGATGATGCCCTGTTACAGCTACGTCACTTATCGCACCTTGGCGAAGGTGCCCGAGAACGCGGGCTACTTCCACGCCCACTGGCGAAAGGAGGTGCTGTTGCTGGGGAAGTCGCGATTACACCGCGCTGGAGGCCAAGGGGAACGGCAAGTTCATCGGTTGGAACGTGACTGTCCGCACGGCCGGGCAAGCTCAGGGCTATCCGGTGGACGAGAACGAGAAGTTCTTCATCGACGGCGAGGCCGAGCCGTCCCTCGAGTTTCAGGGGCTGGAAGATTCTTTCGGCTTCAGTTGGGGTTTCCCGTCCGAGGAGAGTTTTTTCGCCCTCACCGGTTGGTTCCCCTTCAAGAACGGGGCGGCCGCATACCGCTTCTTCATCAGCGACGCCATCCGCTTTGAAAAGTCGTTGCGCGTGACGATCGGCTTTGGCAAGAACGAGGACCCGCAATTCGCCCGCACCTATGGGCGGTCGGGCAGCGAACTCGAGTTTTCCAGCGTGTGCTACTGGTACCAAACGGAGCCTCACGCCGCTTACCCGGCGATGCCGCCGGCAGCGGGACGTTAAAAGAACGGTTCGAAGCCCGTCGTTAGTGGGCGGAAGTTGATCCCAAGCGCGGTGCTTTCAGCGCCAGCACAAAGCAGGCACCCTCGCCTTCGCCCGAGTCCAATCGCAACTCACCACCCATGTGACGGGCCAAACGGCGGCTGAGGGCCAGGCCAAGCCCGATGCCGGGCGCTGAGTGGGCCGCCTCCTGGGCGGATTTCGAGAAACTGCGGAACCAACCTTTTCGCCGCGGAGGGGAAAGGCCCGGACCGTGGTCGCGGACGGAGATCTCCGCGCCGTCAACCAGCGATCGCAGTTCCACCTGAATCCGCTTGTCTTCCGCGCCGGCGGCATACTTGCAGGCATTATCGACCAGGTTGAACAATACCTGCTCCACGGCCGAGACATTCGCTTGGACATTCTGCTGCCGGGCGGCGGGTTCGCCCGCTACCACGATCTCCATGCCTGCTGATTCGGCCCGCTGAACCAGGCGGCCCAGTACGCGGTCGAGGAGTTGTCCTAGCGCGATCGACTCGATGCGGCCGTCCGCGCGGCCCCGCTCCAAGCGGGCATAGGCCAGCACGTTCTCCACCATGTGCGTCAACCGTGAGGTCTCGGCCTGCAAGGTCTTGAGGTACTGCCGGTGCTGCTGCTCATCCGGCACCATGTTTTCGACCAGCATTTCCACGTACATCTGGAAAGTAGTCAGCGGGGTCCGCAACTCGTGCGTAACGGCCGTGACGAAGGAAGCGCGACGATTGCTCAGGCGAATGATGCCTGCCAGAAGGCAGGCCACGGCCACGGCCGTCGCCAACATGCAGGCCCAGGCCACCAGCAGCGAAAGCAGCATCGGTGAGAGTGCCGGCGCAACGTCCGCCGATAGTTCGCCCGGCACGATCCGTAGCGGCAGGGCAGCCAACATGCGCGAAGGCTCGATGGCCGCCTGACTCGGCGCCGGCTCGAAACCGGCGGCTGGCAAGAGATCGCTGACCACGTCAGTAAGCAAACCGCGAATGCCCCTCCAATCCAAAAGACAGCCCTGCACGAATTCCCGTCCGGCAGGCGAAACGCGACGCGCCAGGATCAGGTTGTCATCGACCCAGAGCGGTGTCATCGGCACGCCGCGGACGTCGGCGTTGGACAAGGGATTGCCAGAGCCCAGAAACTGGGAGTCGTTGGTGTTGCTGAAGTTACCGTTGTTGTAGATTGCATTGTTTCGGGCGTTGAACTCGTTTTGGGCCTGCTGCCCGAAATTCTGGCGGGACTCCGCGAGACGATTTGGCGCTCGTTGCTGCGGGGATTGGTTCGGCAATCCCACAACGACCTGTGCCGATTCCGCCACCGGCTGAGGAAGGATCGCCGCGAGTTGCCGGCGGGTAATCACGGCTGCCAGGCGAGCGAGCTGACGCTCCGCTGCGCGGATCCGCTCAGCGGAGAGCGCGGTGGCGACGAGGCGGCGGCTCTCTGGCGGCGGGACCTCGGGCGAAGTAATCCGCCCGTCAAGCTCGAACTGAAAATGGACCAGCACGTGCGGGGTCTCGGCAGCGAGAAAGGGCGACGGTTGCCGGTTCGGCAGGAACGGCCGATAGGCGAACCAGGGCGCCAGACTCTCTTGCGCGACCAGCGGAGCGAGCGTAGCGTCCGCCCGCCAGAGGGCCAGGCGAACCGTCTCTTCCAGGGCGGCCTGACGCTGGGCCTCGGCCTCGGCGCGATCGGCCCGAACAACGGCGCACGTCGTCCATGTCATGGCGGCCGCCGTGAGCGCAATGCACAACGCGAAGCCGATCCAAACAAACCAGGTGCGTTTCATGGAAAGCGTCTACTCATGACTTTGCGTAGGACGGTGGGGATGCCACCATATATCCCTGGCCGCGGACCGTCAAAAGCACGCACGGTTCTTCCAAGGTATCGCCCAGCTTCTCGCGCAGCCGGGCAATGTGCATGTCGATGGTCCGCGTGGGAAGTCCCTGGGGATTGATCCGCCAGACGTTCGCCAACAGCTCCTCGCGGGAGATGGCCCGGCCGGAGTGCACCGCCAGGTAGCGGAACAGCTCGGCCTCCCGTTCGGAAAGCTCCGTGCGGCGCCCGTCGGCAAAGCGGACCTCGCGGCGATCCAAGTCGACGATGCCCGACGGCAGCGCGAACTCCGTAATATCGCTTGGCCGTTGCGGGCTGCGACGGAGCACCGCCGCCACGCGGGCCAACAGTTCTTTCACGCTGAACGGCTTGACCACGTAATCGTCGGCCCCTTCGCCCAGCCCCTGGATCCGATCGCCTTCGTCGCCCCGGGCCGTGAGGATAATGACCGGCAGCGTCGGCCGCACCTTGCGAACTTCGCGGAGAATGAACATGCCGTCGCACTCGGGCAGCACGAGGTCCAAGAGCAGGAGATCGAACTCCCTTTCCCGAGCCATTTTCAATCCCTGTTGGCCGCGGGCGGCCTCCAGCGGCTCATAACCGGCAAAACGCAGCGCGTCGACGATCCCGCGACGGATCGCGGGATCGTCCTCGATGGTCAAAATGCGCTGCCGCGTAGTCATGGCTGCCTTTCTGGTCCCTTCTCCCTCCGGGAGAGGGTTAGGGTGACGGCTGTGTTGCCGCGCCTGCCGAAAAGCCCTCACCCCCTGCCCCCCTCCCATCCTGCTGAGTACAGCAGGCGGGCGAGGGGAGTGCGCATTTCGTCTCATTAGTTCGACGGCACGTAGCGTTCGTACTGGTAGCTGAGCGTCTTCTCCTCGCCGGGCTCAAGCCGTAACTTCCAGTGTACACTCCCTTCGCGCTCGAGCAAGCGGAGTTTGCTGGAGTCGATGGACAGGGTACCGTTGGAATCGGCATTCAGCGGCTTGCCGCTTACGGGATTGGTGATCACAATATCGACGGTTCGCTTTTCGTAGTTGCGGAGCTTGAGCTTGCCTTCCAGAGTGACCAGATCGAAATTGACATTCGTTTGCGGCGAATAGGACTTGAGCTTGCGATCGAGCTCACGTTCTGACTTGTCGTTGGCCACATTGATCGCGGCGGTCACCGGCAGCTCGCCGCGGCCGCCTTTGGGCGTGTACTTGAGCAGGTCCTCGCTCAGAGGCTGGTCCTCGTTAAGGGCAAGGCAGGGGCCGGTCGTCCAGGCAGAAGTGGTCTGGTTCAAGAGGACCAGCGAATGCTCCATGGCTTGCGGCGGCGACCAGCGGTAAATGTGCGTGTACTTGATCTTCTTGACGAAGAGAGTGAGGATCGCCTTCTCGCCGCGGCGGAGCGTGAGGTCGTTCTTCGTATAGACCGTGTAATCGGTGGCCGCCGTGCCGTCGAGTTGCGGCAGATTGCCCATGGCCCGGGCCAGGTCGCCGCCGCCCGCGTCGGCTGCCCGTTCGACCACACCCGGCTGCTCGAACTGTTGCGCCGTGTTGCCGTTCCAGTTGTTGTCGTTGCGAACGATGGCCGCGCGGTTCATCATCTGGGACTGGATGCCCGGCGGCACGCCCAAATTTCCCACTGCGGCGCCGATGGAGCGAATCACTTGTCCCACCGCCAGGGGCGCGAGGTATCCGGTGTGCACGAAATGCGGTACGCCGACCACCAGGTGAACGTCGCTGTGGATGAGGTCTTCGGCTTCATTGACCAGCGTGCCACGTAGCGTCAGCTCGGCCGAGTCGTCGTCGATGACCTTCAGTGTGTAATCGGGAATCCAGGTGATGCCCTGACGGAGATAGGCCATGCCCAGCGACGGCTTGACAACCGGTTTGTCGCCACTGCCGGCGACGTGGATTCGCAGGGGGAGTTCCAGCACCTGCAGCCGCGTGATGCCGTCCAGCGGCACGGCGAAGTCCTGGGCTTCGTTCTCCAGGACGACGAACTCCGGGCCGACGGACGCAAGCTTTCCGGCGGCGGTTAAATCCTTGCCTTTGTGCTTATAGCTTAACTGGACCTTGAGAAACTTGGCGGCATCCAGTCGTGCGCGACGGGTGGCCACGTCCTTGGCGGCGTCGCGGCCGTCAAACTCGACCACCTCGCCCGGCCCCGAGCCGACGATATCGACCGTTTCCTTGTCGTTGCGGGAGTAGATCGCCAGAGTGCCGAAGGCGGCCGGAGGCACCTGCTCGGTCACGCACCAGCCATCGCGAAGCTGCGTCTCGCCTTCGCGCATGAAGAAGCCCAGGCCGTTCTTGAAAACGGCGACCGAGCGGATCCTCGGTTTCCACACGTGAGGATTTTCATCGTCGGCCTTGGCCGCAGGTGTTGTGCCGGGCGGATCGGCCTGGATCTTGGCCGAGCAGACTGCCAATACCGCACAGCCCAGCGTTAGCAGGAACGCCGGTTTAGCTAGGGACGCGAGAGCTTGTCGATAGGGAACGCGAGAAAGCATGATGGGACCTCCGGAGAGAATGTTGCGTGACGGATCTTACCGCCGACATTGCCATTCTAGCCGGAAGTCCCCGCCCGTAGGGTAACGGGTTTGTAACAAATGCGGCTGACAGCCCAGATCAAGTGCCGGCGTGCAGCGCGGCGACGTCGGCCGACTGGAGCACGACCTGCTCGAGGGCATGCAGGACGGCCGGATGATGGTCGCCTTCCATATCGTCCCGCAGCGCAGCGACTGCGTCCAAGGGACTGGTAATGCTGGGGTCCTGGCACAAGAAGAAGACATAGCTCCGTGCCGTGCGGATGATCTGTGCCCCCAGCGGCAAACTGCCGCCGGCCGATTCGTCTTCCGTTTGCGTCGCCAGGCAGTCGCTCGGCCGGACCAACAGGGGCAAGGCGCCGGTGAGTACTGCGCCAAGTGATTGTACCAACTCGCTGCCGTTGAACGTGGTCTCCAGGCGGCGGCCGCGCTGGGAGTGAGCGACATCGCCCACCGCCTTGCGGATGACCCGCGCGGTTACTTCCAGATTGTCGATGTCCTGCAGCAGGGCCGCCACGCGGATGTCGTCGATCTCCTTGCGCGACAATCGCATCTGGAAAGCCACTTTCTGGCTGATTTCGGCCAGCTTCGCCGCGCGGTCGCCCAGCCGCGGATCGGCGTTGTTGAGGTACTGGGCCAGCACCTCAACCACGCCCAGATAGGCGTCGTGCAACTCCTCGATCTTGGAATTCCGCTCGTCGCTTACGGTCCCCACGAAGATTGCATTAATGCCCATGGCGGCTCCCCAGGTCGTGAGGGCCAGCCCGATGGCCAGGGGCGAGCCGATGGCCGTGCGGGTGTCCAGATCCAGCGCCACGACCACCGCCGCGCTGACGACGCACAGCACCGCCAGAATTCCCGCACGATACCGCCCCAGGAAGAATGCTGCCAGCACGACCGGCAGAAAGAAGAGGTTGAGCACGACCAGGCGGTAACAACCCACGCTGTGGAGCAGGCAGCACAGTCCCAGGCAGATCAGGATGAGCATGACCTCCAGACTCGTTTGCTCACGCGATTTCTTGCTAAGCATAGTCAGTCTCCGCTTCGTGTTCTTGCAGGACGGCATTAACGTCCGGCTTGGGGTTTTCAAGAAATTCTGTCCGGCCGCTAGCGACCGCGACAGCGGCAAGGTTGGGGTGGGCGGCGGCCGGAGGGGGCAACTCGCCGACACACTGGGCGAGCAGCGCCTCCGCCGCCGCCAATTCATCGTCGATGCCGCGGACGGCCGCGGACGCGACGAGCGCTTCGTCGTCGGCCCAGCCCGAAGCACCGAAGTCGGCCTCTGTCGTTCCGGCGTACCGCTGAGCGATTTCTTGGAACTCTGCTTCAATCTCGCAAAAGGCCGCGATGACCGCCGGATCGAAATGGGTTCCCTTGCCCTCCTTGATCATCGCCGCGCACTGGGCGTGCGGCAGGGGATCTTTATAAACCCGCTTGGTCGAGAGGGCGTCATACACGTCGGCGACAGCTACGATCCTTGCCGCCAAGGGAATCTCCTCGCCCGCCAACCCGCTCGGATAACCCGTGCCGTCCCAGCGTTCGTGGTGGGCGAAGGCGATCTCCCGTGCCATTTGCAGGAAGTTCGACTTGCCTAAGCGGGATTCGATATCGCGAATGCACTGGCCTCCGATCACCGCATGGTGTTGCATTGCCTGCCGCTGGCGGTCGTCGAACTTCGCCGGATTCAGAAGGATGGAGTCGGCAATGCCGACCTTGCCAATGTCGTGCAACGAGGCGCTGATGCCAATGAGCTTGACGAATTGCGGCGTGATCTGCCGTCGAAAACGAGGGTTGCGGCGGAGTGCCGCGGCCAGGCGCGTGGAATACAGGGCGATCCGTTCCAGGTGGTAACCCGTGTCGGGATCCCGCGACTCGGCGAGCTTGGCCAGGCCGAAGATCACCGCATCCCGAGTCCGCAGCAGCTCGCTGTCGCGCTGCAGGACTTCGCTTTCCGCTCGGGATTGCTTGCGGGAGGTCTCTTCCTGGGCCCGCGACAAGACCAGATGGGCGACCACGCCCTGCAGCGCCGCGATCCAGATGAATGCCATGACGCGAATGGCTGTCACGGGCGGGGCGTTCCCAGCAGTGTCGGAAAGGTCCCGCATCGCCGCCGGCCGCTCGGCATTCGGGCCGCTGGCCGAGCGGATGAAGCGGTCCTCCAGCCACAGTCCTAAAGCCAGACACCCGGCCTGGGCCAGTATCAACACGCAGAATCGTCGGACATGTTGTATCACGGGTAGTTCCCGATAGCACCAACCGTAGTGGGGAAATTCGTTCGGGCCAATAACAGGCGGACAGAACGTATCGCCTATGAGAAAGCATAGCTTGCTTTCCGCGACGGCTGAGAGCACAGATCGTTCGCGCGGCCGTGGAAATCGACCGGGCGGATTGTGCCGAAGAAAGGGGGCGTAACGATTGCGAAAGGGTCTGTCCTTCTACCCTTTGCCCGACCAGCGGCTCAACAGCCCACTAAGGCCGGTGGGCCTGACGGCCTTCGCTGCTGCGGATGCGTCGGCTTTGCCCTCACTAAAAAGGGCCGCGGCCAGCCCCGCAATAGACTGTGTGATGGCCGCCTTGGGCGACTGCTCAATGAGCGGCACGCCGTTGTTGCGGGCCTCGATCATGGTGCGATAGTCGTTGGGAAGCTGCCAGAAGATTTCCTTGCCGATTGTCTCCTCGGCCTTCTTCAAGGTTATCTGGCCATGGTCCAGTCCTGCCCGGTTGACCACGATCTTTACCTTCTCGCCAATGCCCTCCATTTCGCTGAGCGACATCATCAGCCGCACCACGTTCCGCAGACAAGGCAAGTCCAACTGCGTCACCAGCAGGATATGGGTGGCCAGTTCCAAGGCGAGCATGTCGTTGGCACTGTAGCCCTTGCTGAGATCGAGCACGAGGTGGGTGAAGGTGGCTTTCAGCAAGCCAATCACGCGGCGGAGGTCGTCGGGCGTAATCAAGGCGCAATCCTCCAATTGCACCGGCCGCGGCAGGAGATAAACGCCGGACGAGTGTTTCGTCAGCGACCGCTTCAGCAGGCTGAAGTCCAGGCGAGTGACGTTCTGGGCCACATCGACCAGGGTGAAGTCGGGAATGGCGTCGAGAAAGACGTCGGCGTCTCCCAGGCACAGGTCGAGGTCGACGAGGGTCACCGAGTTTTTGGAATTCTGGGCCAACACACAGGCCAGATTCACGGCCAGGCTGGTGTTGCCCACTCCGCCCAGCGAACCGGCCACGGCCACGACTTGGCTGCCGCGGATGCGGTTTTCGCCGGTGCCGCCGCGCCGCTCGCTGATGCGGCCCAGCGCAGCCAGCAGGTCCTCGATTTTCAGCGGCTGCGTGAGGAATTCCTTGGCCCCGGCCCGCATCGCCCTCAGGATCAATTGTCCGTCGTGCGAACAACTGGTCACCAGCACGGCGCACTTTGGCGAGTTCTCGCTGAGCCTCGCGACAAGGTCCAGGGCCCGATCGGGATCGTCGTCCAATGCCACCAGGCCGATGTCGGGGCTGGTCTGATCGACCACGTCGGCAAAGAACTCATAGCGCGAACACTCGGCGTCCAGCCAAATCATATCCATCCCCAGCAGCATCGATTTAAGCGATTCTCTGGTGGAGTCGTCGGGATCGACGATCGCTAGACGAAGGACATTGGTCATGGACTGGATCTCAGTGCGGCAATATCAAGTGGCTATTAAATATATTATTTTACTACGTCGTAGCCGATGGGGCCGATGAAGCCGGGCTCGGCGGACTGAGTATTCATGGCCGTTTGCTCTGGGACGGAACGGTTTTGCGGGTTTTGCCGGTCCGGCGGCGCCCCGCCAAGCCCCCAATAGGTGTCCTGGTTATGCTCGACCGCGCACCCGCAGCAGTGGGGAACTTCCAGGTGACCTTTGAAGAACAAGTCCCAGTCGCTGGGATCGCAGGTCTCTTCGCCGGGCATGCAGTTGGGGGTCTGGCCCGGCTCCAGTCCGTCTACCACCTGCGGGGTGACGAGCACAAGCATCTCGGTCTCATTGGTCGTATGGCTCACCGAGCGAAAGGGGACGCCCAGGTACGGAATCTCACTGAGCCAGGGATAGCCTTGGTTGGTGGCCTGCACGGTCCGCTGGATCAGACCGGCGATGGCCAGCGTCTGTCCGGCCCGCAACTCCACGCCGGTCTCGACTTCGCGAGTCGTCAGAGAAGGAATGCCGCCGGCGCCAGTGGCAGCGTCCAGAGCACTGACCCGGGCGCGGATATCGATATGCATGCGGCCGTTGCCCAGCACGATGGGTACGAAGTCCAATCGCGTGCCGTATTCCTTGAAGCCGACCATGGTGCCGCTCAGGGCGTTGGTGACTTGATAACCATACTCGCCGCCGACGAGCATATATGCCGGCCGGCCGCTGACGGCCACCAGGTCGGGCTCGGCGTCGAGTTTGGCCAGACTGTCCTGGCGCAGGGCGTTGAGCACGCCGAAGAAAGCATTGGCGCCGCCGGTGCTGAACTTGAAGGTATTGTCCGGTGCGGTGCCCACTGCCCCGTAGCCGCCCGAGGCGGTGGCCAGCAGCCCGTTTACCCCCGACCAGAATTCCGTACCGCTGGCGCTGTTGACATTGGCGAAATCGAAGCCCATATTCCGCAGCTTCGTCCGCGAGACTTCGTAAACCTTGACGTGGAGAAGGCCCTGCTGCACGCCGCTGACGGTCATGTTGTTGATGACTTCGGGAAAATACTTGCTGGCGATGGCCACGATCTTCGGCACAGCTTCCTGTTGATCGATGTAGCCGGAAATAATCACCGCGGTGTTGTGGATCGGCACGACCGTCAGCGAGGTCTTGGGGAATTGGCTGCGGAGGATCTCAGCCAACTCGGCAGCGTCGGCCGTCACCACCACGCTCACCGTGTAGATCCGCTTGTCGTCGCCCCACAGATTCACCTGAGTGACCCCCGTACGCTTGGCCGAGATCTGCACCTCGGTGGGCGAGACCGGCATCACGTCGAGCACGTCCGGGTTGTTGACCTGGACCTGGGGGATCTTCTTGTCCAGAACGAGGAAGCGGCTTGTGTTGACCACCATCTTCACGTGGTCCTCGATGCCCGTTACTTTGTAGTAGAGGTCAGCCGGACGCGCGATCGCTTGCTGCGGCGCAGCCGCATTTGGGACCGCTCCGTTGACCGCAGCGGGAAGCGGCGGTATGGTGGCAGGCGACGGGCCGGTGGCCGACGCGGGACCAGGCAGAGGGCCGCCGGGTTGCTGGCCCCGAGCGATTGGCGAGGTCCAGGTTAGTTGGACCAGCAAAAGAGCGATTGCCATGGCAACCGCGCGGCTATTTTTCGCACTGGCGCACGGCTGACTGCGCGGCAACCTGCCCGGCGCTGTCGAACCGCGGCGGACGGTATAGTGAGTATTCATCCGTGAAATCCTCGTTCGGTGTTTTAGGCGCCCACGGGCGGCGAATAACCTGGCCTGGTGGGTGGTAATTGACTATCGGGTTGGACCTTGGGCTGGGCAGCCGCACTGGGCGGCGTCGCTGCGGGGGCAGTCTCCGCCGACCTGGAGGGCTGCGGATCGGCCTGCGCCCGTGCGTGCAGCGGGGGGCCCAAGCCCGTTGCCGTCCAGGCCCCTTCATCGGCCAAGGATTGGACGCCGGAGTTCTTGACCAGCAGGACGTCGTTGACCTCGGTCCCCATCCGGACCCGTATCGTGAACCGTTCCGTTGCCTCCAGCGGCTTTGGCTTGTTGGGGTCGACCTGGGCATTCTCGCGGAGGGTCTTGCGAATGGCATCCGCCCATTCCTTGAATCGCTTCTCATTGGCTTCGTTGGGATCTTCCTTCGCGCGATCGGCGCCGCCGCTGGATCCCATCAACTCGTGGGCCGCCATTTCCCTCGTCTTCAACTGGTCCCGGTCCTCGCCACTCCGCATGATTAGCAGGATCGTACCCAACTGCCCGGCCAGGGTGACGACCTGTGCCTGGGCCGGGGTCACCAGCAGTGAAACGGTCTTGCCGGCCGGAATGGATCTGGTTTCAGGGGCCCGTGGATCCGGGTTCTCCGTGGAAACCACGTCATTGACGGCGAAGACGCGGATGTCCTGCAAGATGGTCTTGCAGACGGTGTCGTTGAAACCTAGCCCCGGGTTCGCACGGATGAAGACCTGGACGTCGCAGCGGGAACCAGGAAGCACCAGGCCGCTATGGATGGCCTCGAGCCCAACCTGGATGGGGACCACGCGGAGCCCCTTCGGTATCAAGCCCTCGGTAGCCACTTCCCCGCGGGCGAAAAGCTTGGGGTCAAGGATCGGCTCGCCGGCAAAAATCTTTTGTCGTGTGCGGCGGTCGTCCAGGTCTTCCTTTCGGACAACCGCCCCGGTGGGAACATTATCCTTGGCCATTTGCACGAGCTTAGTATTCTCCGCGGTGACGCGCGAACCGGTGGCGATGTCGGAACGGGCCACGAAAACTGCAACCGTGTCCGCGGAGGCCGGTTCATCGCCGCGCTTGCTCAGCACCTGGGTGATGCCGATCGAGGCGACCAGCCCGCAGCCTAGGGCCAGCACAAGCAATGCGACGGATTTTCCCTTCATGATCGTCCCCTCAATGGTCGGGTCGTTGCGGTCCCTACGGTCCTCGAAATCGACGCGTCACGCACCACGGTTGTTTCCGGCAACCGCGCCCTTCCGCTTACAGACATTGGCCTCGGAAGGGCATGAACTTCAGGCAATTGCGTCTAATCGCTACCGCTGGCAACACCGCTACAATTATCGCCGTTATACCCTCGCCCTTGCGACGAATCGCCGCAATCCGCACAAACAGCAAAGTCTCGCCGGATTGCCGAATACAGCTTCCTGAGATCGTCCAGAAGAAATCAACTTGGGCGAGTTGCTTTCCGGCCGTTCCGCGCATTGCTTCCGAACGTTCTAAATCAACATTCCGCACCAAATAAAGTAGGCGATCGTACCCAGGGCTATGGGAATTCCATACGGCAAGAGCATCATCGTGCTCTTTCGCTTGGCGGCCATGGCCGACAAGATCTCGGGGTCACGGATGACCAGTATTTCGTCAACTATCTGGAAAAATTGCAAGACGTGATGGTGCCAGCGGCGGCGGATAACAACCATCGCCACGGCAATCAGCCCGCCAGCGACGGCGGACACGCAAAAGGCATAGAAGATCGCCGTGGCGCCGATCCAGGCCCCAATGCCGCCCATGAGCTTGACGTCGCCGGCGCCCATGCCGCCAATGGCATAGGCAGGCAGCAGCAACCCCAGCCCGACTGCCGTCCCGGCAACACTGGCCAACAGGCCGTTGAGACCCCCGCAATACAGGCCCGCCGCCCAGCCGGCGAAGACCAAAGGAAAGGTCAGCCAGTTGGGCACTTTTAGTTTCCAGCCGTCGATAACGGCGGCAATGATCAGGATGGCGCTGAGCAGCCAGATGGGCCAGTTGGCGGAAATTCCGTGGAGCAATGTGGGCATGGCAATCAGGGGCTGGGCATTAACGCAGGCTAAAAACCACGCTCAGCAGGGTGCTGACCGCGGCAAAGAGAAACAGCAGCGAATCGGCCGTGAATTGGCTGGTCTCGATCGGTAGCATCGGATACATAGGCACGTCCTCTCGCATCATTGCGAATAACTACGGCAGGAAACCACTTCTCTCACTGCAAACCTAGGTCGCAAATCGAGGTGAGTCAAACGGACCATCGTTGCCAGACCGGCGATCCCCGTCAGGCTGAACCCGAGGGCAAACGTCATATTCACGGCCAGGACGGTCATCAAAGCGAAGAGGGCCACGCCCCAGCGCCAGGCCGGCGACGACCAGAGCATGACCAGGACCACGGCCAGCAGGGTCTGGTCGTAGACGAGAAAATATGGTGGAAAGATCGTCATGAAGAGCACGCCGCAGGCATATTCGTAATTCGCGTTACGGAAGACATTCGCCTCAGGATGCTTTTGCCGTGCCCAAACGATCCGGCAAAGCAGGATCGCCGCCGCGCCGGCCGTCAGCACGTAGGTGATCTTCATGGCCGGCGTCTGCCAGGCAATGAGGCCCACCGTGCCCAGCAGGTTGCTCACAATTCCCGGCAGCGACTGCTCGAACAACGGTGAATAGTGATAGAGGCGGGTCACGGCGGCAATGCCGGGCAGGGCGTGCAGGTAGTCGAGCCATAGACGCGGCCCGAGGAAGGCGGCAACTGCGAGTGCCTGCAAGGCGAAACCCGCTGCCAGGCCAGCCAGGGTGCGGAGATCGCGCCGCACGAGCATCCAGAGCACGAGCCCCACGGCTAACTGGGGTTTAATTGCCAGCAGCGCCAGCGCCAGTCCGGCCCAGCCGCGATTTCCTCGTTGGTGTAAGGCCAATCCGCCGGCAAGGATCAGCAGGAGCATTGGCGCCAGATGCCCAATTCCCACGGAGATCCAGAGGGGGAACAACGCTCCCAGAGCCAGGAGCATCGGGATTCGCCAGGCAGGTGGCAAAGCGGCCGTGCGATAGAAAATCCATCCCGTGGCGAGAAGGCAGACGGCCTGCAGGGTCCACCAGGCAGCCAGGGCACCAGAGTACGAGAACCGCGCCAACGGTGCCATGAGCAGTCCCATGGTGGGCGGGTAGAGTGAACGGAGCGGATCGTCGCGAAGCGTATCCTGGCAGTGGCGGAAGTAGGGCTGGTCGTAGAGGCGCGTCGCTTCGCCGCGGTGGACGATAACGCCGGCCACATAGTATTGGGGGAAGTCACCCCCGCAACCGCCGGTTTCCGGCCGATCGTTGACGATGAAGCCGTCCCAGGCCGCCAACAGGGCCAACACGAGCAACAGGCCAATCGCGCCATGACGAAGCCGCCAGGGTGAGTTGTCCATTGAATTGACCTTTGCGGTTTTCAAGCGAGGGTGCACGTCCCTGCGTAGAACGGAATTCCGTTCTACGCGTGACAGGCGGAAATTTCGGGCGTCGCCGCGAGCTCGGTGTTCCCTGACTGCAGGCCGAAGGCCAACCGCAGCAAAACCAAAAGTGCCACGCACGGCATGAGGCTGACGCCCAGGTGGACATAGCCGATCTCGGCGATCACGGTAAGTGAAAACAGCAGTACCACGCCCATCCGCCAGTCGGACGTGAGCCACAAGCAGGTCACGGCCACGGCCAGGATCCCCGCGTCATAAAGCAACAGGTGGGGCGAGGCCAAGGCCATGAACAGCACCACGGCGGCATATTCGGCATAGACGCTTGTAGTGCCGGTTTTAGCCGGAATCTCCGCGAAATTCCGGCTAAAGCCGGTACTGCAATCGCCGCGATTCTGTCGCACGACGCGATACAAGGCCAAGCCGGCCGCGATGGCGGCAGCCAACTGAATCAAGAGGATGGCTCGCAGGTATCGCGGTCCCAGAAGGCCCATTTGACGCAGGACGTTCTTGGCCGTGCCGGCGATCGATTGCTCGTAGGCGGCTGGAAAATCGGCCACCTTGGCGTCGAGCGTCAGGCGCGGCAACTCGCGAAGGTAGTAAAACGGCATGTCGAGCCCCAGGCAGGCCATCACCAGGAGCATCTGCGCCGCGACGCCGGCGAGCATTCCTGCCAAGGTCCGCCCATCGCGGCGCATGACCAACCAGATCACCAGCGGCGCCGCCAGAGGCGGCTTCATGGCCAGCAGCGAGAAAGCCAGGCCTGCCAGCCATGGCCGCTGGCGGCGGTGAAGCAGAAATCCGCCCAGGATGGCAAGCAACCAGACGAAGGTCAATTGTCCCACGCGAACGGCCATCCAGAGGGGCATCATCGTCGCGACAGCCAGCACAACTGTAACCCGCCATGGGCGGGGAAACCCCATGCCGCGGCAGACCATCCATCCAAACGCAGCCAACCCAAGGCCCTCCATCGCCTTCCAGAAGGCTTGCGCCGCCGGGTAGGGCAAGCGGGCCCAGGGCGACAGCGCCAGAGCCACAAAGGGCGGATAGAGGTAGTAATGGAGCGTGCAATCGTCGCCCGCGCCGGCCAGCAGCCTTTGCCGCTGTTGGAAATAGGTCTCGTCATAGAGACGCGCGGCCTCGCCGCGGTTGACCAGTTCGGCCGCGCCGTAAAGCTGCATGGAATCGATGCCCCATGGATACATGCCGTTGTTGCCCAGCACGAGAACCGCCGCGTTGACGGCCGCGACGGCCAGGAAGGCGTTCAAAGCGGCAGGCACTTTTGCGCATGAAATCGACATAGGCGATTGGTCCTAGACCTGAAAAGTCTAGCTCACGAATTTAACCTATCTTTGCTGAGAACCCCTAACACAACCCTCTTTGCCCCCAGAAACAATTGGAGAAAGCTCGGTTGTGTCTGCGGTCCTAAGGGGATTACCTGCGCCTGTTGCTCGCAACCGGCCGCACACTTTCGACGGTTGCCATCAATGTCGCTCCGCCACGGCAGTTTCATTCCGCGCGTCTCGGCCCACAGCCAGCGCGACCTCTTTGCCTGGTCGCTGCTGGTGGCCCTGATCCTCCTCTCGCTGCTGGCCAGGCCCTTTTTCTCAGGCGGCCTGTATACCACCGGCGACCTGGGCAAGTTCCAATTGCCGGCGCGGGCCTTCTACGCCGATCAACTGGCCCGCGGCGAGTCGTTCGACTGGATGCCCAGCGTCTATTCCGGTTTTTATCTCACCGGCGACGGCCAGGTCGGTCCGTACCATCCCCTGCATCTTGTGCTTTACGGTTTTCTTCCGCTTCGCACCGCGTTGGGCTGGGACTACCTTTGCAGCTATCCGCTAATGCTGGCGGGCATGTACTGGTTCCTTCTCCGCCTCCTGCGGCGCAAGGATGCGGCGATGGTGGGCGGACTGGCCTTCACCTTTTCCAGCTTCAGTCTGCTGCACTTTGTTCAGCCCAGTGCCGTGGCGGCCGTGGCCCACATCCCTTGGATGTTGGCGATGATCGACATCGTCATTGTTGACGCTCAGCGGTGGAAGGTTGCCCTGGCCGAGGCCGCCCTGGCCCTTCTCACCGGATCGCAGCTCTTGCTGGGCTGCCCGCAATATGTCTGGTTCTCGCTGCTGACCGAAGCGGGGTTTACGATCTACCTGATTTCCACGCGGCGGTTTTTGGCCCGCGACGACTGTGAAACGATGCCAACCTGCCAGAGCTGCATCGGTTGCCGGAGAAACTCCGCGCCGCGCATCGTGGTGGCCAAGGCGGTTGGCTTGCTGGTGGGAGCCATCCAGTTGTTTCCCACGCTGGAAGCCCTATGGCAAAGCCTGCCAGCGGCGGCCGCGCCCGACACGCTCCATCCCGTCAATCTCATTCAACTTGTGGCCCCCTACTTGCCGCTGGAGCGGGTCTTCGGCGGCAATACCCCGGACTTGGGACTTTACGTAGGGGCGGTCCCACTGATGTTGGCCCTCTCCGTGGCGGTCCGCCGTCAGGAATTGGGCGGGCTGAAACGTCTTGCCCAGGCGACAGCCGTCTTGGCCGGCGCCGCGCTGTTGCTGGCCATGGGCAGCCAGTTGCGGTGCTTTGCTGCGCAGGATTCCCTGCCTTGGGCCGTTCGTTTCTTCTTCTCCTGCCGATACACGGTGCTCTTTCAATTTGCCGTGGCCGTGCTGGCGGCCATCGGCTTCACGCTCGTGGAGCGCGATGCCCGCGAAAAGTACAAGCTGCGTCGCCACCTGCCGCTGCTGCTGGGCAAGGGCCGGCCTACGGCACTATGGCGGCACTATGAGATCCTCGGCGCCACGGTTCTTGCCAGCGTGGCCGTGGCGGCGGCTGGCTTGATCTTGCAAGCGGGACACCAGGTTGCTCCGGTCTCGCGGGTCGTCGTCGGCCCCTTGCTCATGGCCGCAGCGGCGCTGATGTTGATCGCCGCCGCTCAAGGGGTTCGCGGTGCACTGGTCGGCCTGATCCTCTTCATGGCCGCCGATCTGGGCTACTATGGACTCAGTTGCATTTGGGACGAGTCCATAGCCCAGCCCGACGGTCTTGCCGCCTTGTTTGTGGCCCCGCCGGGAACCGCCAGTTCGGCGGCGACCGATGGTCAGCGGGTCTTTGCTCCGCCCGTTGCTACTGGCGTGGGCGTCGTGTCTATCGGCAACGAGATGATCCTGGCCGGCTGGTCGCGGACCGACGGCTATGCCGGTCTGGCTCCGAGCAAGTTGCTGGATTACTGTCAATTACCGGCCTTGCGCGTGGCCTCAACCGGCTGGGTTCATCGCGATACCGCGACGTCCCGCGTGGAAGGTCTCGCACCCTGTGACGCAAATTGGCTCCGCGTCCCCGATCCATTGCCGCTAGTACGAATGGTCACGCACGTCGTTCCCAGCGACGACCCGGCCCGCGACCTGGCGAAGATCGACGTCTGCCGCGAGGCCCTCTGCGAAAACGCCTTGGCCCTGCCGCCTGGGAAGCCTGGCACTGCGACTTTGACGCAGAGCGGCGCCGGCAGAATGATCGTGAAGGTCTGCTGCTCGACGCCGCAATTGTTGGTGATTGCCGAGAGCTACCATCCGGGCTGGCGTTGTACTATCGACGGCAGCCCCAGCGACGTCTACCGCGTCAACGGCGACTTCCTTGGTTGCCGCGTCGAGCCGGGGAGCAGCGACGTTCACCTGGAATTCCGTCCCGAGAGTCTCAGCCGCGGCCGCATAATCAGTTGGACCGGCCTGGGGTTGATCTGTCTCTGCCTGGCCAGCGGTTTCGCCCGACGGGAGTCGGGGCTGGTGGAGAAGATCAGACGGCGGGACCTCGTTTAGCTTGGTCTTCGGGCAAATTGACCAGCGTCCTGGCGTGCGGTATGATCAATGCGGAAGGGAATAGACACCTGAATGATCAATGCAACCATTCCCGCCGAGTTCGAACCGTTCATCGAGCACCAAGTCGCCACGGGCCGCTATCAGTCTCCACAGGAGATTGTGTCCAATGCCCTGCGATTGCTCTGTACAACCGGTCGGCGGCCAACCGCTTGAGCGGGAGGTTTCAACAACTGATTATGTCGCTTGACCGCAATCCGCTTATGGGGCAAGGACGTGACAACCTGCGTTCTGGTTTGCGGTTCTTGTGCGTCGAAAGCCGCGTAGTCTATTACGAGGTCAGCCGTTTCGGGATTCGAATCGTTTCCGTCTTGCACATGGTCCGTGTCACGAGGGCGATGTTTTGACTGCCGGCACGTCGCCTAGTTTGCCCAGCGCCGAATACCAACGTCGGCAGCGCGTCCGCCAGGATCAGGCCCGGCGGCAAGAACGGCGGGAGAGCCTCGCGGGGCAGGGCCGGATCGCGGCATTTTTGGCGATCTTAGCGGTTGCATACGCCATGCTGCGAGTCGGGCATCTACTGGTCCCCTGGTTGCTCCTCGTGCTGGCTGCTTTCGTCGCCGCGGTTGCCTGGCATCGCCGCGTGGTGCGGGCCCTGCATAGAGCCCAGCGGGCGATTCGTTACTATGCCATTGCCCTAGCCCGGATCGACGACCACTGGGCGGGAACCGGCCCAAGCGGCGAGCAGTATGGCGACCGCGAACATCCCTACGCCAAAGATCTCGACTTGTTCGGTCGCGGTTCGTTGTACCAGTTGCTCTGCGCCGCTCGTACGCGGATGGGGCAGGATACATTGGCCGCCTGGCTGCGGGCATCGGCCGACCCCGCCACGATCCTTGCCCGGCAGGCGGCTGTAGAGGAACTCCGCGCCAAACTCGATCTCCGCGAGGACCTCGCAGTCGTCGACGCGTCCATGACTCTTCAAGTCAAGCCTGAGACGCTGGTACCCTGGATCGGCAAAGCGTCGCTGCTGGCCGATTGGGCTCGACCTCTGGCGGCGATGATCTTGGCGATGGCATCCGTCATCGCGCTCGTGGCGTGGATCTTTTTCGGCGCGTCAATCGGCTGGTTCCTCCTGGTCGCCATCGTGCAAACCCTCTTGCTCCGCGGCATGCGGCGGGATATAGACGAATTGACGTCGGATCTCGATTCGGTGCTGGGCGAGTTGGAGCTTGTCGTTCAGGTGCTGCGGATCATCGAGGCCCAGCGGTTCGTCGGCCCGCGCCTCGTTGATATTGCCGCCCGGTTGCACGCCGGCGGACGGCCTGCCTCGCAACGAATAGCTCAACTGGCCCGGCTTGTCGATACCTGGGAGACCATCCGCCTCAACAAGTTCGTGACCCCTTTCGCATTCGTGCTCATGCTCACGGTCCATTTGGCATACGCCATCGACCGCTGGCGAAGGAGCAACGGACGGCTGGCGGCGAATTGGCTGGAGGCCGTAGGCGAGTTTGAGGCCCTCTGCTGCCTGGCCGGCTATGCCTACGAGCATCCCGAGTACCCGTTTCCGGCAATTCTGGAAAACGGCCCCTGCCTGGATGCCGCCGGAATGGGCCATCCGCTGATCGCGGCCAAACGGCGAGTGAGCAACGACGTCCATCTCGGCCGAGAGCCGCAGTTGCTTCTGGTAAGCGGCTCGAACATGTCGGGCAAGAGCACCCTGCTGCGAACCGTGGGGGTCAACACCGTGCTGGCGCTGGCCGGGGCCCCGGTCTGCGCGGCCGAGATGCGGGTTTCTCGGCTCGCGGTCGCGTCGGCGATGCGGACTATGGATTCATTGCAGGAAGGGGTATCGGGCTTCTATGCCGAAATCCAACGGCTTCGGATGATCTGCGACATGAGCGCCAAATCGCCGCCGGTGCTGTTTCTTCTCGATGAGATTCTCCACGGCACGAATTCGCACGACCGCCGCCTGGGGGCCGAGGCGGTGATTGGGAAACTGCTCAAACAAGGCGCCATCGGGCTGATCACGACCCACGACCTTGCCCTGTCCGCGATTGCCGATCGCTTGGAACGGCAGGCAGTCAACGCCCATCTCGAGGACCAACTGGTAGACGGCCGGATCAGCTTCGACTACCGACTGCGGCCCGGCGTCGTGCCCAGAGGGAATGGACTGGTCCTGATGCGCCTGCTGGGATTCGAAGTGTAACACGGCAGGCCGTAACAAGATTGTGCAGTTCCCGCAGGGATTCAGGAATGGTTCAATTTGCTTGCCGTTAACCGAGAAGCAGGATCCCGTTGAATTTTTGGCAACTGTCAACTGCCGCCCTTCGCCCAATCGTTGCAAGTCGTCGATCACTTGTGGGACCTCCGCGGAATTCTCCCCTCGGGATTCTCTGCGCGAAACGGCCGTCCGACCATCGCACCACAGCCAAAAGCTCCCACTTGGACACGCTCAGGCCGACGACTGCCGTCAGGCCCGCTCTATCCGCTACGGACGATTCGATCGGAACCTGCTTGACATCGATCGCGCGATACGTTTCTCTTTTCATGGGGGACGACCTTTCATACGTGGCGTTGATGGGAAGTTAATCGCCAACACCACTTTCGAGGCCTCCCCCGCTTTTCGTTACTATGGCCAACTGCCGTACACCTATCCTTCGAAAACCCTATCATGGACAAGAAAGCCAAGAAACGCATCGACGTTCTCAACACGCGGATCACTAACCTGCGGCAACAGTTGGCGGGGGCCCGCAAACAAATGGACGATGCTGACGAAGTGAAGAACCTGGAAAAGCAACTCGCCGCGGCCGAGGCCGAACTGGCGAAATTCAAAGAGGGATAAGGGGCCCGTTGTTCGTAGTCCCGCCTTTCGGCGGCTGTCGGCAGTGGAAGGCCGCCGACCATGTATACTTAGTGCCCAGGCGGGACTACGAACGATCGGGGTGTCCGATATGCGGCTGCCCGCTTCGTTCCTTGGCTGATGCGTCGTGGGGCAACAGGAAAACCTGCTGCCCCACGCAATCGTCCACTTCGTTCTCGTCAGGCGATTGTGCTAGAACTTCGTGCTGTCGCCCACCAGAAAGAAATTGGATGAGCCGCTAGTCAATCCCGTCGCGTTGTCCTGATAATCGTTGTAGACATACCGCGCGAACGTGCTGACCTGCGGTCGCCAGAGGTAATCGACTCCCAGCATGAGGCGGATGGTGTTCGAGTCCACTAGTGAGTATTGCCCGACATTAGTATTTGGCCCCACGGGAGCATTCGCGCCGCCATAATTCCCAGTGCTGGGCAATGGTATGCTCGTGCCGTCATAGGCATGGACATACTCGAAGTTAGCACAGGTCGAAAGCTTGGGCGTCCAGAGGTAACGGGCGCCTACGTTGAAAACGTCGGACTGGTCATTGAACCGCCCGGGGATCGGGGGCGACGGCAGTCCCGCAGCCGTGGCGCTGGCCAAGCTTGACTGCACGAGATCCTGATTGATCCAACTGTTCATTTGGGCAAAGCCGGCGTTCAACGACCACTGCGGAGCGGGCGACCACCAGGCGCTGAGCACGTAGGGGTAACTGTTGGAATCGAAATGCTCGTAGGGACCCAGGGCGCCAACGTACTGGTTGGGACCATTCATCGACGCGGTCTCGAGATAGACTTCGGCGTTGACCATGACCGTATCGGTGGGAGTCCACGTCCCGCCCACCTCCACGCGGTTTTCCAACGTGGGAAGCGACGTATCCACGGCCGCAGCGTCGGTGCCCGCGGAATAACTTGCTCCGGTCGTGACGCCCATGAGCGGGTAATGTGTCCCAATCCACTTGTAGCGAATGAAGGTCATAAAGGTCTGGGACCACTTCTCTTCCAGCCCGATGGAAGCCGTGTTCTTGACCGTATCGGGCTGGTGGTAGGGAGCCGCAAAAGAATTCTGGAAATACAGGGTGTCGTTCTGATAGTGCTCGGTAGCGTACTCATAGCCGCCGGTCACCGCGAAGTGGCGGAGTGCCCAACTGCCGTCGTCCCCAAAAGGCAGCCAGCGGCCGTCGAATCCGACCGCCTCCCGATCGCGCGAGTACTGGGGCTGCGCCTGGCTGGCGCTGGCGATCGCCGTCGGCAACGTGTTTTGCTGGTAAAACTGGCCTTCCGACGGGTAAAGTCCCGCGGGAGACCCATAATAACCGAGTATCGTCTTCTGATTATCGGTGTGCTCGGAGTAGGCACGTCCGAACCCGGTCACGGTGAGGTTCTGGATCGACCGGTTCGTGATCCGCAGATCGCCGCCCTCCATGTGACGGTCCATCTGGTTCAGCTCGTCCTCGGTGTCGCCCGCATATCCCATCGCATAGGCGTCCGTGCGGTAGCCGAGTTCGGCATGGGCCTTGAGCCGGTCGATTTGCGTTTCGCTGTTGGGCACGATGTCGTAGCCGCCAGCCGAAAAAAGCGCGCCGGCAGGCAAGGGGAGGCCCGTCGTAGCGCTATTGTTGTAAAGATTGTAGACCTGCTGGTCGTTCTGTTGGAAGACCCGGATCATGTGCGAATAGTTCACGGTCAGCGCCCCTGCTCTCCACTCCAAGCCCGGCTCGACTTCGGTGGTCTGCCAGTCGATGTGCTGGGCCTGGCTGACGACGTGGCACTGGTATTTGTTGGCGACGGCAGGGCCGGAGCCAGCCGCGTAATCGACCCCGTTAAACCACTGACCGGTTGTGCTGCCCGGTGGGCCGGCGGTGGCGGCATTGGTGGTAGCAGCCGGCTCGAAGCAATGCGCGAAGCCATTGGCCTGCCGCTCGCCGGTCTTTTCCATCCCGAAGGTGTTCACGTACCACTTGAGGTTGTCGGTCAATTGTCCGTGGAAATTGGCCCGCCACTCCTGCACGCGGATTGCGTAGTCCTGGCCGGGGTTCAAGTTGTCCCTACTGTAGACGCCGTATGTGTTGGGCACACCGGTGGGCGTTGGGGCGGTGACGGTCCCAAAGCCCGGATAGGTGTTGTCGTACAGTTGGTTTTGGAAGCGCTCAAAAAACACGTCGCCCTCGACTCGCTGGCCGAAGTAATGCACTCGTAGATTGTCGGTCTCGTCGTCCGTGCCGTTGGCATCCAAGTCAACGGTGTGCTCGCCGTTGCTGAAGATCCCCGCCACGTCAAAGAAAGGCGACGACTTCCGATTGTCGTATTGATCGACTTTCGTCGGCGATCCGGACGCATGCGCCGCCCATCCCCCGGCGCGGACGATGAAGTCCTGCACGGGGTCGGAGTCCGCGTCATAGGTGGCGGTGTCGCTCCAGAGCCAGTTCGCCGGCGCGGTGCCGGCCGTCGTCGACGGCGTCAGCGCCGCCTGGGTGGGCGGCACCACGTTGGCGTTGGCCGCCAGGGCCGGCACGGCCGAATCGTCGCCCCGCGCCGCCGCGGACAGCAACACTGTCGTCGTCGCCGCCAGTAGTGTCAGATAGTTGACCTTCACGACCAGGTCCCCCCTTGAAATTAAGTTTGGTTGGCTTTTTTGGTTGGTTTTAGCGGTTAAGACAATTAGCGGAACAGCGCCCCTGGGAACGGTGTCGACGGCGACGGAACGTCGCTGCCGTGGACCTGGGCGTGGCACTGCGTGCAGTCGGTGTAGTAGATCGGGCGGTACCCCGGTACCGCATTGAGATTGTCAACCGGGTTCGGCGTGCCGCCGATGTGGGTGGCGGCGGTGGGCCGATTGTGACCCGTGTGGCAGCGCAGGCAGAGGAACACTGGCGGCTGCCTCAGCAGGTTGTTGGCCACCGTGCCGTGCGGCTGGTGGCAGATGTCGCAGTTCTCGTTCACCGGCTGGTGCGGATAGGCAAACGGACCCGACTTCTCCGCATGGCACTTGTAGCAGAGTAAGTTGATCGTCTCCGCTTTGAGGTTCTTCTCCATCTGCCCGTGCGGGTCGTGGCAGTCGGAGCAGACCATCTTGCCTTCCAGGATGGGATGGTGCGAAGGCAGTTGGTTCATGGCGAAAATCCTCTGGTGGCACTTGTAGCAGGCCTCCGGCTCCTGAACCGACATAGCCAACCGCTTGGGCGGCTCCACGTTGGTGTGGGTGATGTTCACGATCTGCCGCACATTGGCGTGCGGGTGCGGGTTGTGGCAGTCGGTGCAGGCCACGCCATAGCGCTCGTGGGTCGAGGAGTGCCAGGCCATGGTGGCGCGCCCTTGTGGCAAGTCAGGCAGAGGTCCTTGCGGGTGTACTCGCGGATCTGGCCGTGCGGGTCGTGACAGGTTGTGCAGTTGAATCCGTTGGGCCCGCCGATCTGGTGCGGCCCGGCAATGCGGAGCAGGTCCCGCATGTCGCAGTGGCACTTCAGGCAGAGGTCCGGGGCCATCGCCCCCAGGTGGTGCGAGGTGCCGCGGAGCGAAGGCAGGTTCTTCTTGGCATCCTCGGCCGCGTTGTAGGAAACCAGCGTCGCTCGCATGGCGGGTACTGCCAGCGCCTCCTTGGGCTCGGTCACGGCGGGCGTTACCGGCGGCACGTTGTAGTGGCCGCGGTGGCAATCGACGCAGGTCACGCCGCATTGGGCGTGCTTGGAGGTCCGCCACTGGGCGCCGGGCTGGCACTGGTCCTGCTCGTGACACTTCAGGCAGACTTCCGCGCGCACGACCGGATTAGTGCCCTTCTTGAAGCTGAAGATCAGCCCCGGCTCTTTGCCGCGGGTCTCCACGTGCCGGCTGGCCGGCCCGTGACAGGCCTCGCAACTGATCACGCGGTGCACGTTGTCGTGGAACGACTTGACATAGGCCTCGTGGCACTGCATGCAAATTTCGTCGTCGTTGACCAACTCCGCGCCTTCCAGCTTGGGAATGCCGGCGTGTACGGCCGGGTACGACACCCTCACGAAGGGCCTGTCGGCATGCGGCCAGCCGGGATCAATGTTGGTTTCCGCGCGGCGCGGCGGCGGGGCCTCGCTGCGCGCGGTGGGATTGTGAGGCGACTGGCATGAGGCAAACCCCAGGCCCAGCACCCCCAGTAGAACAAGTGTCATGCCCCGTTGCCGGGCTTCAGTGGTCTTGTGCGTCACGATTCGCACGATTCTGCCTCCATGGTAAGCCGGTGAGGAATCGGACTCCGTTGTCAGATGTGCCGCAAATGGCTTTAATGGCTTCTTTGAGCGGCATCCGTTTTCTTCGGGCCATTCTCTGTACGAAGCTTTTGCCGTCTGCGCGGGTTCATCAGTTTACTCGCCCAAAGCGGATTGGGACGTTGATAAAATCACCATTCGCCCGCATACGCCGCATCTTGGCGCTAACCGCTACGACCGTAATAGATTGCCTGACCGGAAAGGCTCGATTCCCTGGAACAGGCGGAAGGCCGTTGGCATGCCTTAAGCCGGGCGCTGCCGGGCTTAAGGCATGCCACCCGGATCGGCGCGTTCACCGCTTCAGCCGCCGCCCGGGCCGACGATGCCCATCGACCAACAGAGCCAGGCGATGGGCGCCGAGAGCAGCAGCGAGTCAAGGATGTCCAGCACGCCCCCGAAGCCGGGCAGCCAGTTGCTGGAGTCCTTGCACCCAACGTCGCGTTTCAACAGCGATTCAGCCAGGTCGCCCAGCATGCCCACCACTGCCATCAGCAGGCCGAAAATGACCCAACCGCCCGCCGTACCGGGCATTCCCTCTGCGTACGGCGGGGCCAGTTGCACGAGGCTGGGAAGGGTGATTGGACCGCCAGACCAGGGAAGCGTGGTGGCCTGGAAACCGATCCACGAGCCGATCAAGGCGAATACGATCGCCCCCACGGCCCCCTCCATGGTCTTGCCCGGACTGATTGTGGGCGCCATCTTCGTGCGGCCGATGAGCCGGCCGACCGTATAGGCCCCAATGTCGCCCATCTTTACCGAGATGATCCAGGCGGCAAGCGCCCCCACGCCCCAGAAAAGCCGGATTTGTACGGCGAAGGTGAACATCAATCCAACGTAAACCAGGCCGAATATGCCCACGGCAATCTTCACCAGCGTGCCACCGGGCAGTTCATAGCGCTGCATTTCGGCGGCGAAGATCATCAGCACCGCTAAGGCCATGGCCCACAAGGCCGAATGGCTGGTGGCGTGGATGAGTTGCACGTGGGCAAGGTAACCGAACTCGGTGCCTGGCTGGACCAGACGTCGCAGTACGTAAAGATTGACCTCGGGAAACCACTGGGCAAGCACCAGCAGAACGTTGCCCGCATAGATGGGCCATGCCACCGGGCGGATGCCCGCTGCCGCGGCCAGTCGCAGCACCTCTTGCGTGGCCAGCACCGTCAGCAACAGGAGGACGGGCATGAGGGCTGCGCCGGGCAGTCCCGGCTGCATTCCGGGGCGATCGGCCTGGGCGTCCAGCCAGCACAGCACCACTAACAAAGCGATGAACGAGGCCCCCAGGATAAGCCGCCATTTGAGCATGAGATCGTGCCGGGACTTGCATCCGCGGTGCGGAAGGTTTTAATAAGGGTGGTATCCGTCACACACAGTGTGCCGGATACATTCCCGCCTCCAATCCTATCAGCTTGTCGGAGAACCCGCCATGACCCCTCGCCAGCGCGTCCTCGCTGCCTTGAATCACTGCCAGCCCGATCGCGTGCCCATCGATTTTGGGGCCCACCGCTCGTCGGGCATTGCGGCGATCGCCTATCGCAAACTTCGCAAGGCGTTGGGTCTGCCGGAGCGGACGGTCCGCGTCTACGACCCGGTGCAGCAACTGGCGATCATCGACGACGACGTGCTGGACCGTTTTGGCGTCGACGCCATCGAATTGGGACGCGGCTTCGCCCTGGAAGACAAGGATTGGGCCGACTGGGTACTGCCCGATGGGTCGCCCTGTCAGATGCCTGCCTGGGCCTTGCCGGAAAGAGCAGCGGGTGAGTGGGTCATTCGCTCAGCCAGCGGACGAGTGCTGGCCAAAATGCCCGACGGAGCGATCTACTTCGAGCAGTGTTACTGGCCTTATCTGGAAAACGACGACTTCGACCGCCTGCCCGAGGCATTGGCCGAGAACATGTGGTGCGCGGTCCAGTCGCCGCCTGGGCCGCTAGTTGCCGGGCCGGACGGACCGCGGCTCCTGGCTGAAGGGGCCCAAGCCTTGCGGACCCGTACCGACCGGGCCATCGTCGGGCTCTTCGGCGGCAATTTGCTGGAGACGGGCCAGTTCCTCTACCGCAACGACAATTTCCTCATGCTCATGGCCGCCGACCCCGCTCGGGCCAGCGAGTTTCTCGATCGGCTCGTCGAAATCCACCTGGCGAATTTGGAGCGGTTCTTGGCCGCCGTCGGGCCCTTTATCGACATCATCGTCTTCGGCGACGACCTCGGGATGCAGAACGGGCCGCAAATGTCGCGGGCCATGTACCGCGAGTTGTTCATGCCGCGGCACGCCCGGCTCTGGCGGCGGGCGAAGGAGCTGGCCCCGGTGAAAGTGATGCTGCATTCCTGCGGGGGCATTCGGCCGCTGTTGCCCGACTTGATCGAGGCTGGGCTGGACGCGGTGAACCCGGTGCAAATAACTTGTGCCGGCATGGACGCCACGGGCCTGAAGGCCGACTTCGGCCAGCAGATCACTTTCTGGGGCGGTGGTTGCGACACCCGGTTCGTGCTTTCCAAGGCCCAGGCAGCGGACATCCGCGACCACGTCCGTCGCCAGGTTGCGATCCTCGGGGCACCTGCTTGCGGGTCTGCCGGCGGCTTTGTCTTCCAGCAGGTGCACAACGTGCTGGCCGACGTCCCGCCGGAGAACGTGATCGCGATGTTCGACGCGGTGAGGTAGCTCCCTTACACGCCTGCCAACTGGTGCTTTCCTTTGCTCTTCGTCGCCTGCGGTGCAACCTGCGGGGTGACATAGTGACAAGGATCGGCCGCTGCGTCGTGGCAGGCCGCGTTCTTCTCGTAGAAGGTCGGCGGCTCGTAGGTCTGGCCAGCCGCCAGACGCTTCTCTTCGCGCCGCAGTTTCCAGTATACGTACGGGCCGCCCAACAGCGCCATTAGCCGCGACTTCCAGCCGAACTCCTCGTGCAACGCCTTGAGCAAGCCGGCCATCTTCGCCCGCATCGCCGGGTTGCGGCGGTAATACAGCTTTGCCCCGGCGGTCGCGGCGGAGAAGGTCGTCGCCAACTCGCGGGCCTCCCAGGCAAAGCGGCGGCGGACACGGGCGTCGGGGTGATTCTTATAACGCCGCCAACCAGCCAGCGTCGTGCGGACGATCCGCAGCGTGCTCGGCCCGTTCCGCTCGAAGTCGCGGTCGAAGGCCCGCACCATGAACTCGCTCTCCATGCCGGCGGGAATGTGCGGATGGCGATAGTTGAAGATCGACTGTCCATGAATGTCGCCCTGGATGAACTCGGCGGGATCCTTCATAACGCCCTTTGCCGTCAGCTCGGCATGCAGCGGCGTCCCAGGGATCGGCGTATAGAGCATGAACTGGTGAAAATCGGTGTCGTGACGGGCGGCATGCTCGATGGCTGCGTCGATGTTCTCCGGCGTGTGCTCCTCCAGCCCGATGATCGTCGATCCCAGCACGCGGATGCCGTGCGACTGCAGCTCGCGGACCAGTTCGAAGGTGTCGATCCCTTGCAGCTTGACGTATTGGCTGTTACAGCCCTCGATGCCCATCCAGACCCAGGACACGCCCAGGCGGACGAGTTGATCGATGCTATACGACCGCAGGACGTTCGCCGAGCTGAAGACGTACAGGGCCCATGCCTTGTCGTGCTCCTCCATCAATTCCAGCAGGCGGAGCGCCCGCTTGCGGTGCAGGAGGAAGTTCTCGTCCATGCAGAAGAACGATTTGGCGCCCATCTCGCGCTCCAACTGGCACATGATGTCGAACAGTTCGTCGCCCGTGGCGTAGAAGTTGTAACACTTGCCCTTGCCGCCGAACATGGCGGAGGTCGAGCAGAAGTTGCAGCCCAGCGGGCAACCGACCGAGGGAATCAGCGCCGCCGCCACGTTGCCGGGCCCGTCGTCGACCTTCACTCCCATGTTCCGCGTGCCCAGGCCCGAATTGACGACGGGATGGCGGATAGGCCGGTCGGTCGCCTCGCCCAGGTAGCGGCGGAACCAGGCGACCCCCTCGCCGCGAACGATGTGGTCGGCGTCGATCTTCTCGCGCAAGTTCGGCACGTTAGCGATGTGGCCACCAATGACAATCTGGGCCTGCGGCTGATAGCGGCGGATCAGCTCGCACATCTTCTTCACCTTGCCTTCGTTGGGAATGATCGAGGTAATTCCGATCACGTCGTACTGGCGGTCACGGATCTCCTCGACGAAACGATCGAAGGTGGGGAAGTCCAGAAGCGTGCAAGGGGCCTCGATGTTGTCCTGAATGAGCATGATTCCCCAACTGCGATGGAACATCCGCAAGGAAAACGGGCCTTGCGTACGGGTCACCTGGTTGTGATAAAGCTCCATCGGGTTCATGAGGCGGCTGCCATAGTCATCGTCCTGGGCATAAGGGCCGAAAACACTCGTCAAGAGGACGCGGGCCTTGGAACCGGCCGGATGGACAACGTCAGGATATGTGGAAGAGGTCTCGAACTTGGTGGTTTCAATTTGCATTTTCAAACAAACTCCTGCGAAAACCGGGCATGGCACACCCTCGACGCCCATGAGGATTCCGCCCATTATAAGATTGGTCGCCATTGGCGGAACCGCAGCAGCGTTTTCGTTTGGTAATAGATTGGTAAAAGTTTTGAAACCACGCCCTACAAGCCGTATCTCCGTCTCCCTCTCGGAGAGGGCAGCGTGTGAGGGCAAATCGTCCTTTCACCTGCTGAGAGATCCAGCAGGGGTAGAAGCGGAGGGCGATCTAGCCGATCCGCACTACTTCGCGATCCGCTCCTGCTCCAGCGTGCGGAGCAGGGCGGCCCACGGAGACGATCCCTTTGCCACTTCCCGCAGAACGAATACGGCCACGTCGGGCTCATCCGCGGCGGCGGTCCAGCGCTGGCCCGGCTTCAACTCGCACTGGATGATGCGGCGGCAGTCGGGATGCGGCCGTTGGCCCTCGTCTCTCCAGAAGATGCACTGCAGGCGGTCGTCGTCTTGCGGCGGCAAGGCCCCGTAATAGAGACCCGCGATTGGCTCCCGCCAGGCCGCCACCGCCACCCAATAGTTCGGCACACCGGGCCCCGCTACGGCGCGGTCGCTGCACGGCACGAGATAATGATAATAGCTTGCCAATTGCCAGGCGCGGTCGCCGCCGTTCTCCACCCAGGCTGCATGCCCGCGGAACCATGCCCGCCCCGCGGCAAATTCCAATACGTAGGCGGCCTTCCACGCCGGCGATTGGTCACTGGCACACTCGATCTCCAGCGCCAACTGTTGCCCGTTCTGGCGGAGTACGCGGACACCCGTCACACGGTCAGCATGCGGCCATGTGCTGCCTTCGGGCCTTTGCACTTGAAGTACGGCCTGATAGCTGCCTAGGTCCGTCCACTTGCCGCCGTCGCTCGCCCGCCAGGCGACGCGATCGAAGAGATCGCCGCCCGCGGCGCTCTTGGTCAGCCGCAGGGGCCCGGTCTCAACCACGTAGCCTGTCGCCGTGCGCTGGAATCGCAATTTGCCCCAACCGGGCTGCGCGGCCGTCGGCACGGTCCACGGCACGGGGGCAGCCAGATCAAGGAATACGTCCTGGGGGCGAACCTTGCCTTCGTGCAGGCCGGGCATCAAAGCATTGACGTGCTCTGCGGTGGCCACTAGCGTCAAATAAGGCTCGTCGCTCTCGTTTACCAGCCCATAGTTGCTGTCTTCGGGAAATGCCTTACTAATGCCCGGAGCCGGTTCGTCGCACCACATGAAATAGTGCGAGCCGACGACGAACGGCAAACGGAACAAATCTCGCTGCATGATGGCGTAGCAATCCGCCTTTTGCGCTTGGTTATCGACGCGCATGCCCGCCCCGTGCACGGAAGGCAGCGGCTGGCCTCGGCTGTCGCGGGCGTCCAAGGCGGGGAAACCCCACTCCGTCACGATCAGCGGTTTGCCGCAGCGGGCGAAGCAGTGCCGCAAGTGCTTTTCTAGTCCCACCGTTCGCTGGTGAATCAGATCGATCCGCGGATAGACGTTCACGGCCACCAGTTCGCAGGTTGCGCCAGCCGCTTGCCAGGCGGAATCAGGGGCGTCGTGAGCGAAGCGGCAACCCAGAATCAAGTGCCGGGCGTCGTGGCGGCGAACGGCGGCCGTAGTTACCTGGAAATAGCGCCGTGCCGCCTCGGCCACAAAGGTCGCCAAGGCATCTTCCGCTTTCCGAGTCTTGGGCCGCGGCAGCCGAATCGTAGCCGACATCTCGTCGAAGGAGCGGAGATGGGCGTCAAACTCGGCGTTGAATTCGGCCGGGCTGTCGTGAAAACTCCGCCGCAGCGAGGTCACCAGGGCCTGCTTGCCGGCAGCTGCGGGCGGAAGCCCGCAGGCATCGGCGGCAAGTCCCCAGGGCTGGTAGTTTTTACCGAACCACTCTAACTCGTTGTCCAGGAAATAGCCCAGCAGCCAGGGATCATCGGCATGGCAGCGCTGGCTCGCTCGGGCCTCGCAAAACGTCTCGAAGCGGGGATCGAAGACGTCGGGCCAGCCGGTCCAATTGGTCTTGGGGGTCAGTGCGGCAATGGAGGAGAAGTCGCTGCCGAAGGCGAGGAACTCGGTATGGGCCAGCCCATGGTAGCGAGTTTCCGGCGAGCAGCCGGCCCCGAGTACGTTGAAGTTCCACTCTCGCAGCCGCCGCGTCGCCTCGTTGGCCCAGGGGCCCACTGTGCCGTAGCGTCGCCGGACATTGCGGGCGTACGGTGCGTAGCCAAGGGCCTGGCACCAATGGACGTCGAAGTTCGCGTGATCGGTGCCAATGCTCAGCGTCGGCTGGCCGTTGGGATCAATGAGCCACCATACGCTGGAGATGGCTTCGACGCGGAAGCAGCCCGTCGCCTTCTGCAACGGCCCGCCGCGCAGCGGCGAGGAGACAAACGGAGGAGTATTCGCGGCAGTGGCCGGAACGACGGCCGCCGCGGTAACCAAGCCGCAGAGCAAGGAGAGCAGTGATTGTCGAGTAGACATAATATGGTCTTTCAGTTAGGTTTGCTTTGTATTCCCTGTTGCTCCGCTCTTTCGATCAGCGGAGTGTCACAATATTCAACCATGTGAGAAGACTTCAATGCCCCTCACAGAACCGGACTTGTAGATTTCCCACATCCGGCTCTTCAGTAAAGTTCACCTCCCAGGCGAGAGGGTGTTGAGTTTGTGGACTATCCGCGGCGTCGGCAGGGGATAGTGCTTCAGGTACACCCAAAAGCCTTCCCAGGAAAACGACTGCTTCTGGCTGCGGCGGTTAAGCCACTTCATGGCCAGTTGGACTACCCGCCGGTAGTAGCGAGCCAGCGAGCCGCATATTGCCGCTGATCCCATAATACTGGTAGTGTCCCGTCAGCTTGGCCTTCAAAACCGACCACCATTCCTTGACCGGATAGCGATTCCGCACCGCCTTGAGCCAATCGTTCAACTCACGGCACTTCTTGCGAAACTTCTTCTGGCTGGTC
Organism: uncultured Planctomycetia bacterium; assembly: GCA_963709175.1. GTDB lineage: Bacteria > Planctomycetota > Planctomycetia > Pirellulales > Thermoguttaceae > JANXQG01. The sequence continues at coordinate 89,149 of CAVPVK010000008.1, read as the reverse complement.
TGGCGGCCGACCTTGAACTTCCCCCACCGACTGCTGTCGCAGTAGTGAGTGAAGCCCAGGAAATCGAAGGTATTGGGCCGTCGTTTCTGCCGTTGGGCGTTCTGTCGTTCATACCGCCCAAAGCTGATCACGCGAGTTTTCTCTGGATGCAACACCAGATCAAACTGCGTGAACCGCTCACGCAGTGCCTCCAAAATGTGCTGCGCATCGTCCTGATACTGGACCAGGCAGACAAAATCGTCCGCATAGCGCACCAGAAAGCACGCGCCCCGAACCTGACGTTTGACACGTTTTTCAAACCACAGGTCAAGCACATAATGCAGGAAGATATTCGAAAGCATCGGGCTCAGATTGCCCCCTTGCGGCGTTCCTTGCTCGGTGGCCACGACCTGGCCCGCCTCAAAATACCCTGCCTTCAGAAACCGCTGAATCAGCAGCAGAAAGCTCGGGTCCTTGATGCGGACTTGCAGGCATTTCATCAACCCGGGGTGCGACACGCTGTCAAAGAAAGCTTTGAGATCCGCATCGATCACATGGTTGATGGGCTGCGTCATGATTGTCGTGCTCACCGCGTGGAGCGCCTGGTGGCACCCTCGCCCCGGTCGAAAACCGTACGAGCAGCCGAGGAAGTCCGCTTCGTAGATCGACTCCAAAATCTCGGCGATCCCTTTCTGCACGATCTTGTCTTCAAGAGCGGGCAGTCCCAGCGGCCTCTGCGAGTGCTCGTCCTTGGGAATGTAGACCCGTTTGGCAGGCAGCGGCTTGTACCGCTTCGCCTTCATCCGTGTCACCAGGTCCCGCAGGTTCTCGTCCAGATGCTCTCCGTACTCCTTCCACGTCACACCATCCACGCCACTGGCCCGGTCCCTGCCGAGCCGGTGGTAACATGCCGCCAGGAACTGCTCGTCCAGCAAATGAGCTAAGCTCGTGTACTGGCATTGCGGCTCCTCGCGAGCCCGTTTGGCTATGAGGATTAGTTTTGTCCACGTAGTGACTTCCAGTTCTGTGTCTGGCATACGCTTCCTCATTCCTCTACACTCTACTGCCAACCCCTTCGAGTGGGCCATCGACCCGCGCCGGGCATTGCCCCGACTACGCCTCTACTATGAGTTGGTCCGACTGCCATGCAGTCATACTTCCGCCTCACCTCTTCGGCTTCGTTGGAAGCTTCCTTTTGGGAACGGCATGGCTCTCCCAAGTTCCGATGTAAACCGTTAGATGACCTGCCATGGACTCAGACCCCGGCACGGCGTGCCGCACTCACCGTATCGCGCGTCACGCTGCTGGCTTCCAGACCATGAAACCCTTGGCCCTGTGCAACAAGGAGAATTTCGGGGCTCAATACCTTCACTTGCGTTATGGCCGATCATCCGCCCTCCCTTTGGCCTCACGTGATTTGTTGTCTCCTCACGTGCAAAGTTCAGTTCCGGCCTGATGGTTAGTCTTTGGCCGGGTTGGATTGTCCAACTGATTCACATCAGCTTTTCTTGGCACACTCATGGCGTACCCTTTGGGGTTTGGCGGGCGCGACCTCGGCCCAAGGAAAATGGGCGAACGGAGTATGATTCGTTTTCCTTTCGCCCATTTTCCCTTCATCGCTTTCTTCCTGTACGGGAACTTCTTGCCGGCCGTATCCTCAATCCGTCGCTCCGCCGGCAGCATATTTCTTGCCGTCGCCGCTGCCGTCCATTCCGCGGAGCCGCTCGACCAGGGCGTGAATCTGTCTTTCCAGATGGGGCAAGGCTTCGCTGGCCTCGGCGCAGTCCAAGTCGTCAATGTGCCAGTACTCGATGCGATCTTTCCACGACGGGAACTGCATGGCCATCAGGGCCCGGTGCTCCGTTTCCTTGACCGCCACGATCAGGTCGGCCTCGCCCAAGTCGATCAAAGTCAGCGGTTTTGGATCCCGCGGCCTCTCGTCCAAAGGAATGCCCCGCTGTCGTAAAGCGGCCACGGCGTGGTAGGAAATCGGGCCGATGTTGCCCCAGGTGCCTACCATCAAACCCCGGGAATCGGCCTTCCAACCCAGTTGCTCGCGGGCGGCCAGCCAATTGAAGTAGTGCTCCGCGTAGCGGCTGCGGTAATAATTCGCCGAACAGACAAAAATCACTTTTTTCTCCATGCCCCGATTATAGCGTAAGCCTTGACGCCTGGCCAAGCCAAGGCTATAGTCCGCGCGGAAACAACGGTTGGAGTTCCCGCTTTACTAGGCGCTGGTGGTCTCGGCTAAAACCGGAACTCCACCAACACCGGCTAAAGCCGGAACTACGTGCGACTGGGAGAGACGACGCAGCATGACGTTTACGGCTTTTTCCATGGGATTGGGCGCTGCCCTGGGGATGGGTCTGCTCATCGGCCTGGAACGGGAACTCGGCCAGCATCCGGCCGGACTGCGGACCAATGCCTTGGTTGCGGCCGGCGCGGCGCTGTACGTCCTGCTGGGCCAGGTCTTCAACAACGGCACGGATACCGCGCGCGTGGCGGCGCAGATCGTCAGCGGCGTCGGCTTCCTCGGCGGCGGTGTGATCCTGCGCGAGGGCCTCACTGTCCGCGGCCTGACCACCGCCGCCACCCTCTGGTGCAGCGCGGCCGTAGGGGCGCTCTGCGGCGCCGATATGGTACGCCATGCCGGCATCGCCACCGCTGCCGTTTTGGCGACGAACTTCGCTCTCAACCCGATCAGCCGCTGGATCGATCACAATGTCGTCCGCTTCTCGTACATCGACGCCAGTTACCGCTTGAAGGTTGTTTGTGAGATGAGCGAAGAACGCCGCATTCGCCACATTATTGCCCAGGAGGTCACCTCCCAGCGCGATCTGGTCCTCCGCGGCATCGGCATCCAGAACGCTGACCAACCCGATCGCGGGATGATCGTGGCCGACCTCGATATGCGGGTCCGCGACCAGCATATTCTGCAGGATATTGTCGCACTGCTCAACGCTGACCCCGCTACATCGTCGGTGAGTTGGGGGCGACAATCTTGATGCACGCGGGCCAGCAGTTCCCGCTGAAGCTGAATGTGGCCTAAAAAGGGGCAAGAAACAGCAGGAGGCTTCGTAAAGCAGTGAACAGCGGTATATCATCCAGCGTAATGAGGGTAGGATGGCGGTTTGCCAGCCAGGATGGTAATTCGGTACTGGGTGAGAAGAGTCGTCGTGATCCTGCCTCGTCCACCAAAACAACGCACTCCGCCGAAGCGCAAGCATCTCTCGGCCGATGCCTTGTACGCACTCTTGCGGCTGGAATGTGATAAGATCGCGGACCATCGTGGGCGGGAGTGCCCGATTTCCTTGACGAACGCGCTCATGTCGGCTTTCAGCATGTTTGTGCTGAAAGACCCTTCCCTGCTGGCATTTGACGAGCGCCGCAACGATGAGAACATGGGGAACCTGTTCGGCATCGCGCGTGTTCCGTCGGACACTCACATGCGGGAGATCCTCGACCCCGTGGAGCCGCAGGCGATACGACCCTTGTTCGACGCTGTCTTTCGCCAACTCCAGCGTGGAAAAGCCCTGGAGCCGTTTGTCTTCCATCAAGGCTGCTACCTGCTCTCCTTGGACGGCACCGGGTATTTCTCTTCTTCGGCCATCCACTGCGACTCCTGCCTGGAAAAAGTGCATCGCCAGACGCAAGAGACTACCTATCAGCACCAGATGCTGGCAGCCGTGATGATCCACCCGGATCACCGAGAGGTGATTCCTTTCGCTCCCGAACCCATTGTGAAACAAGACGGCACCCGCAAAAACGATTGCGAGCGAAACGCGGCCAAACGCTTGCTGCAGAAAATCCGCGGAGAGCATCCCCATCTGAAGCTGATCGTTGTCGAGGACGGGTTGGCGAGCAACGCCCCGCATATCCGCGAGTTGCAGAGCCTGAACATGCACTTCATCCTGGGAGCCAAACCGGGGGATCATGATTTTCTCTGGGACCAGGTGCTCGCCGCCTGGGAGGTCGACCGGGTGACGACGATTTCCTGGACTGAAGGGGATGTCTACCACGAGATTTCCTTCATCAACGACGTGCCGCTAAACGAATCCAACCAAGATTTGCACGTGAATTGGCTCCATTGCTACGAGATCAGCCCTGACGGCGAGGAACGGACCTGGACCTGGGTTACGGACCTGAAGATCTCTCGCCAGAATGCCCGTTGCCTGGTAAGAGGCGGCCGCTGTCGCTGGAAAATCGAGAACGAGACGTTCAACACGCTCAAGAATCAGGGTTACCACTTCGAACACAATTATGGCCATGGCAAGAAGAACCTGTCGGTAGTCTTTGCCATGTTGATGATGTTGGCGTTCCTGGTCGATGAGGTCCAACAACTCTGCTGCCCGCTATTTAAGGCCGTGCGGAAGAAGTTGACGAGCAAGCGGGCACTGTGGGATAATCTGCGCTCTCACTTCCGACACTTCGTTTTCCACTCGATGCGTCACCTTTACGAGGTCATCCTCTATGACCTCGCCAAGCAACTCCCCGCACCGACACGGAATACGTGTTAACCTGGCCTCTCTGTATTTCCGCGCTCCCTCCACCGCTCGCATACGGCTGCTCCAGCTCAGAGAAGCCCGACGTCGGCACGCTCACGCTGCGCAACAACGAGTTTCTGTGATAATCCAGGGCCTTCGCCGCTCCGCACACGTCTAACAACGGCGCCCTCTATCGCCCGTATCTCGCCCATCTTTTCGTCTAACATACGCACACTCAAAACTTGATGCCCTAACGCTGTTAGCCGCTCGATTTATCGGGAGTTGCTGCACGCGGGCGACTTTTTGATGTTGCCCTGATTCCCTTCCTTGAGTATTCTCCTGCCATGAATCTCGCAATCTTCCTCCCTAATTGGGTGGGAGACTTGGTCATGGCCACTCCCACACTGCGGGCCGTGCGGCGGCATTTCGGCCCGTCGGCGCGGATCGTGGGGATTTTGCGCCCTACTTGACTGATTTGCTCGACGGCAGCAATTGGTTCGACGACCGGCTGGTCTTCGATCCGCAGTCGAGCCCAAGGGAGCATGGCCGCATGGCCTTGATCGACCGCCTGCGGCGACAGAGACCGGATATGGCCTTGTTGCTGACTAACTCGCTGCATACCGCCGTGCTGGCCTGGCTGGGCGGAGCCCGGCAACGTGTCGGCTACGCCCGCGATTGCCGCTCGTGGTTTCTCAGCAAGCCCGTCCCCGCACCCCGCGAAGGCCGGCATTTCCGAGCCGCGCCGATGGTGGAAAGCTACCTGGCATTGGCCCGGGCGATCGGTTGTCCCGAGGAGTCGCCCGAGTTGGAACTGCATGTCACCGCCGCGGAGAGTCAACGGGCGGCGCGGGTCTGGCACGACCTGGGGTTGCGGACCGACGGGCGGGTTGTGGCCCTGAATTCCAGCGGGGCTTTTGGATCGGCCAAGCTCTGGCCCGTCGAGCATTGCGCCGCGCTGGCCCGGCAAATCGTCGAGAAACTGGATTATGACGTGCTCCTGCTTTGCGGACCTGGCGAGCGCGAGGCGGCCCGGGGGATTGTCGCCCGCGCCGGCTCGCCGCGGGTATTTTCTCTGGCCGCACAGGCCGTCAGCTTGGGATTGACCAAGGGCTGTCTGGCCCGCTGCCGGGCGATGGTGTCCACCGACAGTGGTCCGCGGCACGTGGCGGCCGCCTTGGGCAAACCGGTCGTCACGCTAATGGGGCCCACGTCGCCCCAATGGATCGAAAATCCCACCGTCCACGGGCCAATCCTTCGCGCCGAGTTGGATTGCCTCGGATGCGGAAAGCGGACTTGTCCACTTGGCCACCAGCGTTGCATGCGCGAACTGGCGCCGCAACGGGTATTGACGGAATTGGCCGCGGTGTTGCGATCGACAACCATCCAGGCAGCCTAGGGAGAAGCGGCATGGCAAAGACAATGGCCATCATGGAACGCTACCGCGAAATCCTGGAAAACGCCGGACTGGCGGAATTCGACCGGGTTATGGCTTGCAACTCCGGGCGGTGCCTGCGGGTCCTGCCCGATCGCGAGAACTGGTATCTTCAGGGTGCCGATCCGTCGCACGGCGCGGAAGGCACGGCGGGTGCGCCGGTTGCCTTGGGCATGTACTTGAAGAAACATCACATCCGCACGTGGGCCACGCGGATCGCCGCCACGCTGGACACGGCGCCTCCGACAAGCCCCGGCCGCGTCGAGGCCGAACGGGCACTGGCCTTGCAATCGTTGGGCATCGACGTCATGCCGTTGATGGCCTGCGGTGAGAAACTGCATGCCGACGGCCGAATGGAGTCGTTCCTCCTTAGCGAGGAGCTGCGGGGGTATTGCGAGTTGCAGGATTTCATCCAGCGGCGATTCCCTGCCGTCGATGAGACATCGCAGCCCGCTTTCGCTGAAAGCCGAGGACGGCTCGCCCTGCGGCGATTGATTGTGCAGGTGGCCGATATCGCCCGGCGATTCCATGCCGCCGGCTTCAATCATCGCGACTTCTACTGCTGCCATTTCCTGGTCAAGGAGACGTCGCCCGAATGCTTCGACGTCCGCCTCATCGATCTGCAGCGGGTGCAGCGGCGGCGTTGGTTCCGGCGGCGCTGGATCGTCAAGGACCTGGCCCAACTGGCAAGCATGTCGCCCGACGACCGCGTCGGTTGCCGCGACAAGGTTGTTTTTCTGCGGGCGTATCTGGGCGTGCGCAAGCTGCGGCCGCAAGACAAGCGTTTGGTCCGCGACGTACTCGGGAAGGCATCCCTGATCCGCCGCCGCGCGAGGCACACCTCATGAGAATCGGGCTCGTCCTGGAACAATTCGACCCGGCCCGCGGCGGCCGCGAGCAGTGGACCTGGTCGTTCACCCAGCGGCTGCTGGAACTGGGCCATGAAGTCCACGTCGTGGCCCGGAGCTGCGCACCCAAAGTGGGTCGGTTGCCGATCACCTTGCACCTGGTCCACTGCGACCCTTCGCCCATCGCCTTTGCCGGGGCGGCCCGCAGCATGCTGGAGCCGTTGGCGCTGGACATCGTCCACGACATGGGTATGGGGTGGTACTGCGACGTTTTCCATCCACACGGCGGTTCGATGGCAGCCAGCGCGGAGCGGAAGCTGCTGTTCTTGCCAGGGTGGCTGCGGGGGCTGAAGCGAATGGCCAACCGCCTGCTGCCACGGCACCGCACCTTCCAGACGCTGATGCGGCAGCAGTATGCCGACCACGGGCAGATCTTGCTGGCCCTCTCGCGGGCGGCAGCGGCCGACTTCCAACGATACCATCAGGTCGAGCCGCAGCGGATCCGCCTCGTCTACAACGGCGTCGACACCGTGCGTTATTCGCCCCAGCAGTGCCTGCCGCATCGCGAACCCGCTCGCCGCGGCCTGGGGCTGCCGGCCGACGCCGTGACGGGGCTGATCGTGGCTCACAACTTCCGCCTCAAAGGCGTGGCGACACTGCTGGCGGCGATGCGGCGGTTGGTCGCTGCCGGCGGCAAACCGCGGTTGGTGATCGTCGGCGGCAAGCACATCGATTCCTGGCGGCGGCGCGTCGCCCGGCTGGACCTGAGTGAACACGTCGTCTTCGCGGGACGTTGCGACGATCCCCTGCCGTACTACGCCGCGGCTGATTATTACGTCCATCCGACCTACTACGATCCGTGCAGCCTGGTTGTGCTCGAGGCGGCGGCCTGCGGGTTGCCCCTGATCACAAGCCGCTACAACGGGGCCAGCGAAATGCTGCACGACGGCAAGGACGTGCTCCTGTTGGACGATCCGGCCGACGACGCGGAGGCGGCCGAGGCCATGCTGGCCCTTTTCGACGCGGCGACGCGGCGAGCGATGGGGGCGGCGGCCCGGGCCACGATCCTGAAGCACTCTTTCAGCCGCAACGTGGACCAGATTCTGAAAATCTATCAGGAAATCATCGACCGCCGCGGTGGGTTGCCGCACGGTTACCAGGTGCTGCAGGCGCGGACCGACGAGCAGGATTCCCGGGTCCGCCAGCGACTGCATCTGGGCCCGGCAGAGGATCTTGCTGTTGGCGTGGCGGACAGCCAATCGGCCTGGGAGGAATCGCGGCCCGACGAAATTCTTGGGGCAGGAGTGAAGCAATGAAAATCGCGTTGGTAATCGATCATTTGGATCCGCGCCGTGGCGGGGCGGAACAATGGACGTACCAGCATGCCGAGCGGCTGCTCGCGCGGGGCATGAGGTCCACGTGGTGGCGCAAGGCGTGGACGGGCCGGCCGCCCGCCTGGGAGTCGTGCCGCACTTGTTCGGTCCCACCCGATCGGTTCTCCGCCGCGCGGCGGAGGCGGAAGCGGTCCTTCAGGGCCTCGCGGTCGATATGATCCACGACATCGGCTTGGGCTGGCGGAGCGATGTGCTGCAATCGGAGGACGGGTCGCGCTTGGCCCAATGGGAACAGAAGCTGCTCCTGTTGCCTGCGTGGCAGCGGCCTTGGAAGTGCGTGGCGCTGCGCGTCCTGCCCCGCTACCAGGACTTCCGTCGCCTCATGGCCCGGCAGTTCGGCAATCCCCAGCGGGTCGTGATCGCTGTGTCGCAAATGTGCGCGCGGGACTACCAGCGCTACCACGACGTGCCCGAGCACCGTATCCGCCTGGTCTACCACGGCGCCGACACGGCGCGTTTTTCGCCGGCCCAGCGCAACCACTGGCGCGAGCCGACCCGCGATCGCCTGGGGATTTGCGAAGACGAGGTGGTGCTGCTGTTCGTAGGCCACGATTACCAGCGGAAGGGGCTGGCGACGGCTGTGCGGGCAGCCAACTGCCTGGCTGCCGAAGGTGCTCCGGTCCGCCTGCTGGTGGTGGGCGGCAAGCGGCGTCGATTCCGGCCGAAACTCGATTTGCCCCAAGGTGTGGCCATCAACGTCGGCGCCATCGACGATCCCGTCCCCTATTACGCCGCCGCCGACGTCTTCGTCCTGCCGACCTTCTACGATCCCTGCAGTTTGAGCGTCTCCGAAGCCGCCGCCAGCGGACTGCCGAGCGTGACGAGCCGTTTCAACGGAGCGGCGGAACTGCTCACCGAGGGTGTCAACGGCAGCGTGATCTCCGATCCGGCCGACGACACCGAACTGGCCAACGCGCTTCGCCCGCTCTTGGACGCCGGCGTCCGAAGGCGGATGGGCGAGGCCGCGCGGAAACTGGCCCTGCAATACACGTTGGACCGCAACTGCGACGAGATTGTTTCCCTTTACCAGCAAATCGCCGGCTGCCGGCTCGCCGGCACGGGCCTCCGCGCAGCCTAAGGAACCGTAGCATGCGAATCTGCTTATACACCAACACGGCATTGCCGAAGTTGGGCGGACAGGAGGTCGTCATCGACGCGCTGGCCCGGCAATTCCTTGCCCTTGGTCACGATCCGGTGGTCCTCGCGCCCTGGCGCCGTTCGCAGGGCCCCTTCGACGCGGCTTCTGTGCCCTATCCCGTGAACTGGCATCCGCGGTTCCTTTCCACGCGGTGGTTCGTCGCCTGGTATGGCCGCTGGATGGCCAAGCTACATCACGCCCATCCCTTCGACGTGGTCCATTGCCACGGGACCTACCCCGCTGGATATGTGGGGGCGTGCTGCGAGGCCGTCCGCCACCTGCCCCTGGTCATCACCAGCCATGGCGACGACTTGGCGCCACAGGGGCTGTACGACCGCAAGCCGGTTCTCCGTTCCCGCTATCGCCTGGCACTGGGGCGGGCCGATGCCGCTGTGGCCATCAGCGACTACACGGCCGCGATGTTTCGCAATGCCTCCGCAGAATTGCGGCGGATCGAGCCCATCCCCAACGGTGTCGAGGTCGGGCAATTCGCCGCGCCGGCGCCGCGGCCTGCAAACCTAGATCCGACGATTCGCCCGAATTCCTATCTCCTCTTCCTCGGCCGTCTCGATCCCCGCAAAGGGATTGACGTGCTGCTGGAGGCGATGGCCCTGCTCCGCGGCCAATCTGACGTCCGTCTCGTCGTGGCCGGAAAGGGACCGGCTCGTCCGGCGCTGGAGAACCTGGCCGCCCGGCTGGAAATCTCCGCGCAAGTGCATTTCGTCGGTCAGACGCAGGGCACGCAAAAACTCTGGCTGCTGCAGAACGGCCTGTGCACGATTATTCCTTCGCGAACGTGGGAAGGTTGTCCGGTCGTGGCGATCGAGAGCCTCGCCGCTGGGCGACCGGTGATCGCCTCGCAACTGCCCGGCCTTGCCGAACTCATCCAGCCAGGAAAGACCGGGCTGCTCGTTCCTCCGGAATCGCCGCGGCAACTCGCCGAAGCGATCCGGGCTGTGGCGACTTCGCCCTGCCGCGCGGACGAGTGGGGTCGAGCGGCCCAGCAATTCGCCCAGTCATTCGACTGGCGAACCATCGCCCAGCGGCATCTGCGCTTATTTGAAGAGCTGATTGTTGCCAAACGCGGCGAAGCGCCCAGGGCAAATGCCCGGCCGCCCCTCGGCGCTACCCGCGCCGCGTAGTCACAGAGATTATTCTCGGACCAGCCCTTACTTCGCCGCCGGCAACTTGCCGCTGGCGATCTTCTCGCCAAAGGTGGGCGATTGGGGGTCCGACGGCTTGCTCTTCAGCTTGGCAACGGTCTCCAAAGCCGCCGCGATCTTGGCCTTGTTCTTCTTGTCTTTCTTGCTCAACAGCTTTTCAAGTTGCTTGCCGTAGTCGTTGCGGATCTTCTTGTTATCCGGGTTCGCGTGGCAGACCCCGCAACTTACCTGTTTGAAAGCCTTGGCCAAGGCCACATCGTTGTCTGCGGTACTGTCGGAATTGACATACTTGGCGGCAAAGGCGTCCTTGAATTCTTTGACCGCCATGGCCGGCGAAGCCGTGAAACCGATAATGCCCGCGACTGCCAGAAAAACCATTGCGGAGGAAACAGCAAACTTTGCGCTCATCGAACTTTCTCTTGCATGGGTGGGAGGGATGGGGAAGGAAACTTGCTAGCAGAGCGTGCTATTATGACAGGTGATGGTTAAAAAAACAAGTTTCTCAGACAAGAAAAGCGAGCCTTGTAACATCCCCCGGAATAGGGAGAAATCACTGCTCCAAAGAGATTATTGACGTCAACAAGCCGTTGAGACCGAAAACCCCCATAAGTGTTCAGGGACCACGCCCGGCAGCGTCGCTCGAGTACGAGTCCTCCGCGGAGGAGGCGGCCGGACTGCACAAGCGGGGTCTCTCCCTACGGCTGCCTGGAAGTCGAGTTGACGATCGAAGAGCGCGACATCAGCAAGGTAGCCACGGGCCCGAAGTGCAAGGTCCGCACCGAGGCCTATCCCGGGAGCGTCAAGGTGACCGTGCCGCGCGAGGAAGAGGGAATCTACCTCAAGCCCGACATGACCGCCATGGTCTCCTTTCTCAAGGGACCTTGACGCGTTTCCGTAGGTACGTCAGCATTTCCAGCCTGTCAGTTTGTCAAGCTAGCTGGAAAGGCTGACATGCGCCGAACTTGTCCCATTACAGTCTTCCGCAATTTCGCTCATTATCCCAACTCCCGTTGCTTCGCCAGTTTCGATCGATTCGTCTTGAAAGCCGGTGCGCCAGGGGGTAGAATCCGCGAACTTTTGGGGAACCATAAGGATCCGCGTTAGCCAGACGATCATGTACCCCCATGCATCACGACGCGGTCCCTCGATGAATTCGAGACAACGACGTAATAAGGACGATTGACGACACAGTTGACGCAGCTCCTTATTCGCCGGTGCGTCTCGGCAGTTCATCCACAGACCGCACAACCGAGAGGAGTCCGCGTGAACATGCAAGAGCCTTGCGTTGTTTTGATCGAAAGTGCGCAGCCGTCGCACGGCGACCTCGTGGTGAGTCGACAACAGCGGACGCCCGCGCGCGTCCTGCGGACGTATCTGGCCCGCCGGCATTCCGGCGCGAGGCTGGCTTGGGCCGTGCTTGGCATTCTGGCGGGCGTGGTGGTGGCATTGGCGGGCGTGGTGGTGGCGTTGGCCTACCTGCTAGTAACTCACCCGGCGCCGGAACTCGCGGCCGCACCGCCTCCAGCGGTCCCGACCGCGGCGACCACCCCCATCTCGCCGCCGACGGAATCCGTGGCCGCGACCGCACCGGGCGACGCCGGTTTCGCTGCCCAAGGCTACATCCTCCCCGTGCGGCGGATCCTGATCAGCCCGAAAGTCTGCGGTATGATCGTCAACCTGCACATTCTCGAAGGCAACCGGGTGAAAAAAGGCGAAGTACTGGCGGAACTGGAAGATGTCGATTATCGGGCCGATTTTCTCCGCGCCCAGGCCGCCGTGGAAACGGCCCGGCAGCAGCTTACGGAGGCCGAGACGGGCGAGCCCAAGGAGATCGGAGAGTCCGAGGCAGAGATCGATCGCGCCAAAGTCGAACTGGCCCAATGGAAGAGCGATTTCGAGCGCGACGGCGGATTGTACGCCAAGCATGCGCTTTCGAAGGCCGATTTCGAGGCGGCGAGCACAAAGTATCGCGCGGCCGAGCAGCATCTCCGCTCCATGGACTGCGCCTTGAGTCTGATGCGGATTTCGCTGCACGAGAAGATTGCCACGGCTCATACCAAGCTCGATGAGGCTGAAGCCGACCTGACCAAGGCCCGTTGGCGGCTGGAGAGTTGCATGGTCCGCGCCCCCAGCGACGGGACGATCTTGAAGAAGAACGCGGAAGAGGGAGACATGGTCAACGCGGGGGCATCCAGTTTGTGCGAGCTTGCCAATCTTTCGCAACTGGAGGTGGAACTGGCGATCCAAGAGCGCGACATCGGCCGGATCAGGCCCGGCCAGCCGTGCAAGGTCCGCACCGAGGCCTTTCCCGAGCGGGTGTACGACGGCGTCGTCTCGCAGTTGATGCCGGTGGCCAATCGCGTGCGGTCGGCGTTGCCGGTCCGCGTGAAGATTGCCGTTCCTCAGGAAGAGGCCGGCGTTTATCTCAAGCCGGAGATGCGGGCCATGGTTTCGCTATTGGAAGAAACGACGATCGCCCGGCTCGACGAAACCGAGAAACCGTCGCGCCACGGGCCGTTGCGGAAGCCCAATCCGCCGCCGCCGGCCTCCCATCGTCGGGCCAACGGCTAGCGGCGTGAAGAAATCTGGGCAAAGGCGCAACTGGCCTGGTAAGAGCCTGCGGTTTTCATTGATTCGGTCCGCAGCCGGGCACTTTCTCGGTCTCGCCCAGCATCTCGAGCGCTTGGTCCACGAGTTTCTCCAACTCGTCGAGCTTTCCGCTGTTCGCCAGCGGCTGGGCGCCTTCCATGAGCTTGCCCACCGCCGAGGGGTCCTTGCCGCTGTTGTGCCAACGCTGAATCCCTGCGCGCACCCGCTTCATCTTCGCCTGAATGCGGAACTGCGGGTGATCCATGGAGAAGGGCCTTCTCCGCCAGCGGTTGTCCCGTCAGGAACTTGCGATAGGCCGCGATGGCTTCCTTGCCGAAGGCGCTGTCCCGAAGGCGCTTGGGGAGATCCTTGCCTGTGGCGCCCGTATTCACGCCCACGAGAACGCAGCCGTGGTTGTAGTGCCAGGCGAGGTAGGTTTCCCAATCCACGACGGATCCGGGAACGCCAGCGTTTGCCTCCACGCCCGCCCAGGCGGGATTTCCGTGCTTTTCCAGCTCGTCATAGATGGGTTTGAAGCTCTCCCCGAGAACCCCGACCGGATAGGTGGTCCAGCCGGGCCGGGAATACTTGTTGAAGGCCGTCCAGATGGGAGCGTTCGTCATCTCGATGGGCGCGGGTGCGGCCACGTGGGGGTAGAGCTTCTCCGCGGGGATGCCCGCATCGACGAACTGCTCGCACCAGAAAGCGATGGTTTCCTGAATGATCGTTCGCGAGGGCCTGTCGGAAATCGTCCGGTGGATGGTCCGCGCTGAAGCCACGATCCAGGAGTGCCCGGTAGCCGAGCGGTCCGGCGGGCACGCCGTCTTCCTTCATCATCTTCGTGACGCTCGGGATCCGGTTTTGAGTAGTCGTCGATGCCTGGCTCCGAACCGACCAACACTCCCGCAAAGAGGGCTTCCTTGCCTTCGGCCTTGAGTTTCGCAATCTCCTCGCGGAGGACCGGCCCGATGACTTTTGAGACGATCCGCGTGACCTCGGCTCGCATTCTCTTGCTCGTAAAGCACATGTTCGGCGGCAGGCGTTCGAGCACGCCCCAGTTCAGGTAGCGTGCCTTGTTCGGCGGTCCGTCCCAGCCGTGCCACTCGACGTTGTACTTGTTGTTCGGGTTGTAACCCGGCTTGTGCGGATCGAACCAGTTCCAGAGTTCCGGGCGGTTCTTCCAAGCGAGATGGAAATCGAAATGCAGCATCACCGCCATGTCGTGCTCGCGCGCCGCGGCGAATGCCCTGCGAATGAGGCTGGGCAATTGCTCCTCAAATTCATAGGTCGAAAGGGGCAGGCCGAAGCCCAGAAGCCGAGTCTTGCCGTCGCCCTTCATGCCGACCCGTTCGGCCAGTTCCCCGGCTTTCTCAGGGGAATACCAGAAGACGAGGTATTTCGGTGCTCTCGGCTTGGCCGATGCCTTGTTACTGGCGGGCGGGGTCACATCTTTCGGCTCTCCCGCATTTGCCAAGGCACACGCCAGCAAGGAGATTACCAGTCTCGCCAGGGGCAATGCGGCCCCTCGGCGGTTCGTGTTGCCTTGCGTGAGGCTCTTGCGGATCCCGAGATGGTCCATGTTCCTGGCTCCCGTAGGTACTAGGATTTCGTTGCGAATCAAGGATTTCCTTGTGATCATAGTGTACACTGTTTCTCCCAATCACTAGCACAAGCGAACCCTGGCATGATTTTTTGCCAGGGCGGCGGCAAGGTTGTAAACTTGAAGCTTGATCTGAAAGCAAGCACAACTCGAGTCCATCTATGAATACTTCCCATAAACTTCGCGATTTTCTTGGCCTGTGCACCGTTGCCGCACTACTGGCTTGTCCGTTGCCCACCGCAGCGCAAGCTGCGGACCCGTCGCCTGGTTCGAAGCCGCAGGAAACGCGTGTCGCCACGGGCAAACCCGCGGCGGCCGTTCGCACGGTGCGGATCGCTGCTGTCGCCGTCGCCACCGTCGACGGCATGGTGGAATCGAATTACGCCCGGGCCCTGCGGCTTGCGGAGATCAGCCTGAAATACAAGCCCGACATCATTCTGTTGCCGGAGGCCTTTGCCGCCGGCTACTGCGGAAAGCCGCTGGCCGAATTCGCGGAGGACGGGCAGAAGAGCGAGCACCTCGCCAGGTTCCGCAAGCTTTCGGCCGACGGCGGCTGCATGATCGTAGTTTGCTACCTGGAGAAAGTGCCGGGCGACCGCCGAGTGCGGAATGTGGCGGCGATTTACGATCGCGGCCAACTCCTCGGCCGGCACTACAAGCACAGCCTCTGGGTCGATCGCGATCGGCCGTATCGCGACGAACCTTCGCAGATGATACCCGGCGGCCCGATCGAAATCTATGCCACGCGGTTGGGGCGGTTTGCAGTTTTGATTTGCTTCGAGAACATGCTGCCGGCAAACCTGGACGCCCTCCGCGGCAAGGTCGATTACGTCCTCAGCCCTTACAACAGTGAGCACGACCTTTCTGACATCAACATCGGCACCGCACGACGGCTGGGAATCCCTTCGGCATGGGTCGATCGCACGGGCACAGTGTACTGCGGCGACGACTATATGACGAACCTGGGAACGGGCGGAATGGTCGATGCACGCGGCCGGATCATCAAGCGCACGCCGCAGGGCGCGGAGTCGATCGCGGTGGGCGAGATTCCCATTCCCGCCGCGGCGCCTGTCAGCAGCGCTGCCGCAAGGTAAATTGACGTTGGCTATTTCAACTCTTCTAGCATCCGCGCGGCGTCCTCGGCTTTGGCGTGCCGTGGGTGCTTGCCCACCACGCTTTGGAAGGCCTCGATGGCCTTCTGCCGCTTGCCCAACGAGACGAAACAGCGGCCCATCTCGAACTCCGCCAGGCCCTGCCACTGCTCGTAGGGATAACCACTCGTGACCATCACATACTGCTCGATAGCGTCCTCGTATTTCCGTTGGCCGAAGGCGATCTCGCCCAGCATGAAGCGGGCCTTGGCTGCCGTCTCGCCCTCGGTGGCTTTGACGACCTCCAGGTAAAGGTCGCGAGCCTCCGCCAGCTTGCCCTGGTTCTGCAGAGCCACCGCTAGCCCATAGCGGCCGTCCGGTAATTGCTCGAACTGGGAAAAATCCCGCACGAGGGTCTCAAAGTACTTTTGACTCTCGGGCCACTTCTTCAAGTTCATCGCGCAGGTGCCAGCCCGATACAGGGCCCGGGCCTGATACTTTTCGATTTTTTCATCAGCCACCTTGGCGAATAGCGGCAGGGCCTCGTCGAATTTGCCGCGAGCGAAGTGGCATTCGGCCATGAGGAAGCGGGCCGGCCCGGCAAGGCTGCCGCTGGGAAAGTCGCGAAGCTGCGATTGAAGCAGCGTTGCGGCTTCGTCGAACCGCAGTTGCCGGAAGCGCATGTCGGCCAGCTTGTAATCGAGCTTTTCGCGAAGCCCGGCGTCCTTGGCCTTATCCAGACCCAACGCGTAGGCCTCGGCGGCCGCCGTAAGGGCAGTGGCTTTCTCCGCGGTGGCCGCGGCGTGGTCCATCCGCTCCTCGTGAGCCCGGGCGACGCGGAACCAGGCCTCTGCCGCCAACGGGCTGAGGGGGAATTTCTCGGCCAGCGTGCGGAAGGCAGCGACCGCCTCGTCGATCCGCTTCTCATCGAGCGCGGCGCGGCCCAATTCGTAATACGCTTGATCGGCGTGGGCATAGTCGGGCTTGTCCCGCACCAAGGTCGCCAACGCGGCTGCGGCCTGATCCAATCGCTTTTGTGCGATACGGCAGAGCGCCAAGGCATAGCGGGCATCGGCGGCCTCGTCAGCAGGCGGTTGGCCGTTCAAGCACGCCTCCAGGTCCATGGCCGCGGCATCCCATTGCTTTTGACGCTGCCCCACCAGCCCGCGAAGGTACCGGGCCCGCGCCGCAAGGCCGGGTTCCGGATTACCGGCCTGAAGACGCTCGATCGCACGGCTGGCATTGTCATAGTCGCCCTTGGCGAAAGCCGCGGCCGCCAGCCCATACCGAGCCCGCGCGGCAAAATCTCCCTGCGGGGCGACGTTGAGGCATTGCTCGTAGTGTGCGATCGCCTCGTCATATTGCCTCCGTCGCGCGGCGATTTCACCCAGCTTGTAACTGGCCTGGGCGGCAAAGCCGGTCTTGGAGAATCGCTCGACGACCTGGCGGAAATACCGCTCGCTCTTGCCTGGATCCCCGCCCGGCGCCAACTGGCTTTCGGCGGCGATGGACAACACGGCGGGCAGCAAGGCCTGGTCGTTGAACTGCGAGTCGCCCAGCAGGGCTTCCGCGTGGCGGCGGGCGGTGGCATAGTCCTTGTCGTCGAAAGCGGCCGAGGCCGCCGCGTATAGCGCCTGCCGCGCCAGAACATGCTCGGGATGCGCGGCAGCGAATTGTTCATAGGCCGTCCGGGCCTCCTGGCGGCGGCCGGGAAGGTCATAGACGGCGTCCGCGCGGGCCATTTCCAGGTATGGTCTGGTATCGGCCGGCGGACTTGTCGCCAAACTCTTATCGACCAGGGTCAGCGCGTCTTGCGGCCTGAATAGTTTCAGCAGCGACCGCGCCCGCCAAAAGGCGGCTTCGGCCGATCGGGCCGAATCCTGCGCGGACTGCCCGGCGAGCGGCTCGAGGATTTGCTCTGCCTCGTTGAACTTGCCGGCGGAAAAGAAGCACTTGCCGGCCGCTAGTCGCGCCTCGGACTGGTAGGGACTTAGAGGAAACCGCTTAGGCAACTCGGCAAGCAGCCCAGCCGCCTCGGCCGATTTGCCCGTGTGCATGCGGCACTGGCCTTGACGGAGCAAGGCGAGGTCGGCCTGCGGGAATCCGGTCACGGCAGCCGCCGCGGCAAAGTACGGCTCCGCCTCGGCGTATTTCTTCTGTTTGGCCAGTGACAGGGCCAGCCGCAGTCGCACTTCCGCAGCCAGTTCGTGACTGGCCAGCGACGGCACGGCGAGGAACTTGCGGAAGGTCTCGATCGCCTCGGAATCGCGGCCCGACTCCTGCTGCGTCGTGCCCAGGGCGTCGTAGGCATCTGCTATTAGTCGGTCGGCGGGAAAGCTGGCGATGAGTTTCTGGTAGGCGGTTATCGCCGCCTGGGCGTCACCGGCCGAGTTGGCTGCTTCGCCCGCATAATACAGGGCCGACGCGGTGTGTTTGCCTTGCGGGTACTTGGCGGCGGCAGCCGCGAGGCCCTCGGCGGCCGATTTGAAATCTTCGCGGCGGTTCGATTCCAACGCCGCCTGGTAACGGGCCATGCCCAGGCTGTATTGGACTCCTTCGCCGTTGGGAAAGGCCGGGTACTTGGCCTGCAGCGTCTGAAAGGTGGCGATTGCCGCCGTGTAGTGTTTGCAGTGCAGTTGGCACACACCCAAGTAATAATAGGCGCTATCGAGCCGGGATTCGCCAGGATACTGGCTGATCAGAGCCTCCCATTTTGTGGCCGCCCGATCAAGGAGGCCTGCATTTTGCAAAGCCGCGGCGGCATTGAAATCGCGCAGGGCCGCGCGTTGCTGGGCCTCGTCCGCCGCTTGCCCGCTCCGCGGCATAATAGCGCCGGAAACACCGAGGCAAATCCCCATTATCCATGCGAGGCGACTGGCAGGCATCGGATTCTCCTTACCTTAAACATCACCGACGAGTAAGCACCCGATTTTGGGCGGCATGCTCGAAGGCGTCCAGCCGAAAGCATGGTCCAGGCATCCACGCTACCGGCTGGACGCCTTCGAGCTTCTCGGCCGATCCTTAGCGTTGCCGTGCGATTTCCGGCCGCTCGGAAATCAACGGCGGTGGGTTCCCTAGGCTGCTAAAATATACGGGCTGGTACAGGTCACGGCAACTAGGCCAGTACGATGGTGAAATTCTGCATGACTCAGCAGTCGGGGGATTTCCTTAAGCCACATGTCACCGTAGACTTTTTAAAATTGAAGCCATGAACGAGACGGAAACTGCGGACGAGGAGTACTTGCAGACGACCGAGTTGCGGGACAAAGCTGAATTGCGCATACGGGAGGCCGATTCCTCGGCGGCCGCGGAGGATGTGGCCGGGGCCGACGCTCGTGCCCTGCTACATGAACTGCAAGTCCATCAGATCGAATTGGAGATGCAAAACGAGGAACTCTTGCGCTACCAGGCATCGGCCCAGGCCGCGTCGGAGAAGTATTATGACTTGTTCGACTTCGCCCCCGTGGGGTACTATCTTTGGGATGACAACGGGTGCATCGTGGAGGTCAATCTCGCGGGGGCTGCGCTGCTGGGCCTCGAGCGCAGTGCCGTACTCCATAAGCGGTTTAGGCAGTTCGTGGCAACGCAAGACCGCCTGGCCTTTGTGGAGTTCTGCAAACGGGTGCTGACTTCCGAAGGCAAACAGTCCTGCGAGATCAAGCTGCTCCGCGATGGGGGAGCCGTGGACGTTCTGGTTGAAGGCATTGCCACCCAGGACGGGCAGGGGCGGCCGCTTTATTGCCGTACGGCGGTCATCGACATCACCCAGCAGAAGCACGCGGAGGAACTTGCCGCCGCCAAGGCTGCCGCCGAGTCGGCCAACATGGCCAAGAGCCGGTTCCTGGCGAACATGAGCCATGAACTCCGCACACCCATGAACGCGATCATGGGCATGACCGATCTTGCCCTGGCTCAAGAACTGTCGCCCACGTTGCGCGATTATCTCCAGACCGTCAAGCAATCGGCCGACAGCCTGTTGAATCTTATCAACGAAATCCTCGACCTCTCGCGCATCGAGGCCGGCGGCTTCCAATTGGAATCGACTCCCTTCGACCTTCGCACGAGCGTGGAGCAGGTCGTGAAAGCCCTGAGTGTGCGGGCTTCCGAGAAGGGTCTGGAACTGCTCTCCGATCTGGCCGATGTGCCGACGCAACTCGTGGGGGACTCCTTGCGGCTGCGGCAGGTCTTCGTGAACCTCGTGGGCAACGCCGTCAAGTTCACCGCGCAGGGCACGGTGATCGTCAGCGCAACCGTGCAACAGAAACTAGCGCACGAAGTCGTGCTGGAGTTCACGGTGGCCGATACGGGCATCGGCATCGCTGCGGAGGATCAGCAGCGGATTTTCTTGCCTTTTACCCAGGAGTATGCTTCGACCACGCGGCAATACGGCGGGACGGGCTTGGGGCTGGCCATCACCCAACGCCTCGTCCACCTGATGGGCGGCCGGGTTTGGGTCGAGAGCGAGTCGGGCAAGGGAAGCATCTTCCGCTTCTCAGCGCGATTGGGCTTGCAGGATGGGCGGGAAAACGAGCCGGTAATGCCGGCTGTCAAGGAAGAAGCCCTCCGCGATCTGCCGGTCCTGATTGTCGCCGAGAACCCAGCCGCCGGTCGCATTCTGGCGAAAACACTTCGCCGCTGGTCGCTGCAACCGGAAATTGTCGCGGACGTGCCGACTGCCTTGGCGGAAGTTCAGGAGGCGGCCTTCCAGGGACGGCAGATTCGCCTCATCCTGGCGGATGCACTGCTGCCCGGTATCGATGGATTCCGGCTGGCAGAATGGCTGAGAAACGACGCCAAGCTGGCCGTACCGGTCATCCTCATGACCTCAGCAGCGGATCGATGCAATCGAGCAAAACGCTGTGAGGACGCGGGGGCGTTGAGCCTGGAGAAGCCGATTTCCCAGTCCGCTTTGTTCGACTTGGTCATGCAGGCGTTGGGGATCCAGCAGCCAGCGCTTGTGACTGCCAATCCAGTCGTGGCCATTCCTGCGGCCCCTGCCCGATTGCTGCGCGTGCTCCTGGCGGAAGACACGCCAGCCAACCAGAAGCTGCTCACCTATGTTCTCGGAGAGCGCGGCCATCACGTGGAAGTGGTCGAGAATGGCCAGCAGGCATTGGATGCCATCGGCCAAGCCGACTTCGACGTAGTGCTCATGGACGTGCAGATGCCGGTGATGGACGGCCTTCGTGCGACGGAAGCGATTCGTAACTTCGCGGACCCGCGAAAGGCTCGTCTGCCGATCATCGCGATCACGGCGCACGCCTTGACGGGTGATGCGGAGCGTTGCCTGGCGGCAGGCATGGACGGCTACATCAGCAAGCCGATCAAGGGAAAGGAATTAATTGAGTTGGTAGAGCGCCTGGGGGAAACGGGAAAGGGGAATAGGGATTGGAGGCTGGCGGACGACAAACCGACGGCCTTCGATTGGCAACCTCCAATTCCCGATCCCCGGGCCCCCAGTCCCGGCTCTCCCCCATTTAATTTTGACGACGCCGTGGCGCGGCTCGGCGACGTGAAGCTCTTCCGCGAGATGGCAGGGTACTTCTTTGACGAGGGATTGACGTTGACGGCGGAAATCCAGGCGGCTGCCGGCGGAGGCGATGCGCCGGCCATTCAGAAAAAGGCCCACCGTCTCAGGGGAACGGTGATCTACTTGGGCGCCGATGTTGCCAGCGACGCCATCGGCCGGGTCGAGGACATCGCGCGCTCGGGCGACTTGACGGCTTGCCGCGAGGCAATTTGCACGATGGCGGTGGAAGTGGAGCGACTCGCCAATGCGCTGCAGCCCTATCGGACATTGCCGTGAGGTGGGACGGTAGTTCCCCTCTTGCCGAGAGGGGATTAATGGCTCCTCGGTCGCTGGAAAACCGTTGCCTTTTCTTGGAATCGTCGAACATTAGTTCTTTCTGGCAGAAAGGACCCCCGGGCAATTTTCATTGGTACGCTAATTGCCAACAGATGAGATGAAAGGTCATGAACCCTCAATATGATCCCCGCATTTCCGTCGTGATGATCACTTGGAACCGGCGAGCAGAAACGCTGAGTTCGCTACGGCGTTTAGCCGCCTTGCCGGAAAGGCCGAAGATCATCCTGGTCGACAATGGTTCGACCGACGGGACGGTTGCCGCCGTGTCCGCCGACCATCCGAATGTGGAGATTGTTGGAGCTGGGCGCAACCTTGGCTGCGCCGGCCGGAATCTCGGGGTGGCCCATTGCGATCGGCCCTACATCGCCTTCGCGGATGACGACACCTGGTGGTCGCCGGGCTCGCTTCGCCTTGCGGCGGACTTGTTCGATGCCCACGCGAACTTGGCCCTGGTATGTCGCGGGTGGTGGTCGAGCCCTCTGGTGTCGAGGACCCGACTTGTAGCCTGATGCAGAACAGTCCCTTGCGGCAAATGCCGGGTATGCCCGGCCCACGACTGCTGGGTTTCCTCGCGGGCGCTTCGGCGGTTCGCCGTAGCGCGTTTCTCGAGGCCGGAGGTTTTGCAGCCAGCGGAATCGGCGGAGAAGAGCAATGGCTGGCGGTCGAGTTGGCCCGGCGCGATGGGTGGATGTGCTACGTTCCTCGGCTCTGTGTGCATCACCACCCGTCCCTTGTCCGGAACGAAAGGCAACGGAGGCAATGCCTGATCAGGAATGCCCTGGCGTTCGCCTGGCTGCGGAGACCGGTTAGAAGTGCCCTGCGCGTCACCGCGGAGTTGGCACGCAAGGAACCGTGGGATGCGTCCACGCTGCGTGGCCTTCTGTCCGGCGCTTTCCACGTCGCGAGCCGGACACGTTGCCGCCGAGTCGTTCCCGCCGCGGTGGAACGGGATCTGTGCCTCCTTGAAACCCAGACCATGGTCGCGCGGCCGGCGCTCGTTGCCGCGGATGACAGCTATGCTGCTTGATCAGGACCTGAAAGGCATTTCCCTGCCTCCCCGCACGCTCTGTCTCACGTATGACGACGGCCCGGGACCGGAAACGCGCGCCTTGGGGGAATACCTTCACACGGAAGGGATTCCAGCCACGTTCTTCGTTATCGGGCAGCTTGCCGAACGAGCGCCGGAGCTCTTGAAATCGCTCCGCTCATGGGGCCATTGCGTGGGTAGTCATACGTATCGGCATGCGGGCCTCTTTGATCTTGCGATGTCGGGCGGCGACGTCGTCGATGAAATTGCCAGGGCGGACGCGGTGCTTCGTCCCTATGTCGCCGGACCGGTTCTCTTGCGGCCGCCCTATGGAAGCTGGCGGCGGAAATCGCGCCTCGACGGCCCGGAGGACTGGCCGTCGTCCCTGGTCGCCGAGCGATTGCGGGCCAGTGGCCGCTTTGCCGACTACGCGGGTCCCGTGATGTGGGACATCGTCGCCGAAGACTGGGAATGCTGGCGTCGCGGAGACTCCGTGGAATGTTGCGCCGAGGCGCATTTTCGGGCGATCGAGCGCGTCGGCGGCGGCATCGTTTTGATGCACGATGGCTCCGAGGACGCACAGCAACGGTCCTTGAACAAGACTGGTTCCATGACCATGGCACTCGTCCCTCGTCTCAAGGCATGCGGCTATCGCTTCGTCTTGCTCGACGCGATTCCCGAAGTGGCGGCGGCAATGCTGCGCTGACGGAACTCCGACTTCTCGCAGAAGGGCCTTTGTTGACCGTCGCATGGCCGAACATGGGGTTAATCCGATCCTACGAGGCCGTGACTCGAAATAAACCAGATCGGTCGGGGGTCTGCCAGCAGGTTGGAAGGGCTGCTTTCGGCCAAGCTCAACTCCTTAGACCGTTCGAGGAAAATTCTTAGGATCTTCATCAGGGACTGCCCGGAGCGGGAGTTGAAATCCAGCGAATCTGCTTGGACTGGGCAATCTACTCGACCCCTTTTTACCATTTTTACTCGTAGGAACGGCACTTGCTTAACTCCACACGAAACGATTGGCCGGGCAGAAATATTGACCCCCGCAGGAAAACTGGCTCAGTTCGGAGACCTGGAATTGGACGAACCACGAAGATCGACGACAGCACCAAGCCGCGATCCGGCGAGCATCGCCGTCTTTCGGGCACTGATGTTGGGCGACGTGCTTTGTGCGATCCCCGCCATCCGCGCGCTGCGACGCCGCTACCCTCAAGCGGAGATCGTGCTGATCGGCTTGCCTTGGGCGGCCAGCTTCGTGAAGCGGTATCACCACTTGTTGGACGGATACATGGAGTTTCCCGGCTATCCCGGTCTTCCCGAACGAACTGTCGACGTAGCGGCAATTCCCGACTTTCTCAAGGATGTCCAACGCCGGCGATTCGACCTCGTATTGCAGATGCACGGCAGTGGTTCGTTCGTCAATCCGCTAGTGATGCTGATGGGTGGCCGTCAGGCGGCGGGGTTTTATCTCCCCGGGGATTATTGTCCGGACGCGGAAACATTTTTCCCCTACCCGAATCACGGCCCGGAGATAGTCCGCTGGCTGCAGCTCATGACGGCGTTGGGGATTCCGCTGCAGGGAGATGAACTGGAATTTCCCCTTGGGGAGGATGATCGTCAATCACTGGCCGCGTTACCCACGGGCGATCTGGCGGCGGGCCAGTACGTGTGCCTTCATCCCGGGGCCCGCTATTGCAGTCGGCGCTGGGCTCCCGAGCGCTTCGCGGGGGTCGGCGACCTGTTGGCCTCGCTGGGCTATCAGGTCGTGATCACGGGGTCGGCGTCGGAGTCTCCGTTGGTAGAGGCGGTTGTACGTGCAATGACCGCTGCGGCGATCGATCTTGCCGGGCGTACGTCGCTCGGCGGACTTGCAGCGCTCTTGAAGGGCAGCCGCCTCGTGGTCTCGAACGACACGGGCGTGTCGCATCTGGCCGCAGCCGTCGGCGCGCCAAGCGTGGTCATTGTCTTGGGATCCGATCCCGATCGCTGGGCGCCCCTGGACCGCAGACTTCATCGCACGGTGATGCGGCCTATCGATTGCCGGCCATGCGATCATGTTGTGTGCCCGATAGGATTTCCCTGCGCGGAACATACGACGGTCGACGACGTTGTAGCCGCGGTGTTGGAGTCGCTTGAATCGAGCCGGGTGGGCGAGAGAGATCGCCGGGCGAAGACCACCGAGGACCACGTCCAATGCGCGGCGTCCAGCGGGGAGGGACCATGACCATGCGCCGTCTGCGAATCCTCACCTGGCACGTCCACGGCAACTACCTTTGGTATTTGACGGCCGCAAAACACGACTTTTTTCTGCCCGTTGCTGCGGACGGCGGGGATGGCTACGGTGGGCGGGGCAGCACGTTTCCCCTGGGTGAGAATGTCCGCGACATTCCGGCGGACGAGGTTCGCAACCGCCAATTTGACTGTGTCATCTACCAATCCCGCGAGCACTATGAGCGCGACCGATACGAGATCCTTAACGCCGCCCAGCGGAGATTGCCCTGCCTGTACGTTGAGCACGATCCGCCGCTGGAGCATCCGACCGAGCAACGGCACTGGTTCGCGGAAGATCACGGCATGCTGGTGCACGTCACGCCTTTCAACGCCTTGATGTGGAACAACGGAAGCGCAACGGTCCGCGTCATTGACCACGGCGTGCCTTGCCGTCCGGAGGTCGGCTACGCGGGAGACATTCGCCGTGGAATCGTAGTCATCAATAACCTGGGCAGCCGCGGTCGCCGCGTGGGCCCCGACTTGTTTCTGGAACTGCGAAAGCACGCGCCGCTGGATCTCGTGGGGATGGGATCGGAGTCGCTGGGGGGATTAGGTGAGGTGGAACCGCCGAAGCTGGCGCAATTTGAAGCCCGCTATCGTTTCTTTCTCAACCCGATTCGCTACACGAGTCTGAACCTTGCGGTCTGCGAAGCCATGATGCTGGGGATGCCGATCGTGGCGCTGGCTACGACCGAGATGGCCACCGTCGTGCAAAACGGCGTCAGCGGGTTCATTGATACGCGGCTGGAAGGCCTGGTGGCGGCGATGCGCATCCTGCTGGACGACGCGCCGTTAGCGCGTTACATCGGAGAAAACGCCCGGCGCTACGCGAAGCAGCGCTTCGGAATCGAACGATTCACCAGTGATTGGGATCGAGTGCTTGCCGAGGTTGTCGGCATTCCCCTGCAAAGAACGAACGAGAGGAGAGATCATGTCACGGCGAATAGCGGTCATTAGCGAGCACGCGTCTCCACTGAGCGCGTTGGGCGGCGTCGACAGCGGCGGTCAGAACGTCTATGTCGCGCAATTGGGCGCCATCTGGCCCGCATGGGCTATAAGATTGATGTCTTCACGCGCCGCGACGATCCCTCGCTGCCGGCGATCAGCGAGATCGAAAAAGGTCTCCGCGTGATCCACGTCGATGCCGGGCCGCCGCGATTCGTTCCCAAGGAAGACATGTTGCCGATGATGAACGAATTCACGCGCTGGATGATCGATTTCCTTCTCGACCGGCGTGACTACGATCTTGTGCACGCCAATTTTTTCATGTCCGGCCTCGTAGGCGCGCGGCTGAAGCGGGCCTTCGGCCTGCCACTGGTGGTTACGTTCCATGCGTTGGGTCGAGTGCGTCTCATGCACCAAAGGGATGCCGACGGCTTTCCCGCTCGGCGCCTGGAGATCGAGAAGCAAGTCATGAACGATGCTGACGCGATCATTGCCGAGTGCCCGCAGGACCGGCGCGACCAGGAAACGCTTTATGGAGTCGATGCCGACAAGATCCGCATGGCGCCGTGCGGCTTCGATGGTGACGAGCTCGCTCCCGTCGAACGCTTCGCGGCTCGCCGCCGCTTGGGACTGGACGCGACGGAACGCGTGGTTCTGCATGTCGGCCGCATGGTGCCGCGCAAGGGCGTGGACACGGCGATCGAGGGCTTTGCCAGGCTCGTTCTGGGCCACGGTATTCCCGCGCGGATGCTGATCGCGGGCGGCGAGTCGGACGAGCCGGACCCGGCGGTCACTCCGGAGATCGGCCGGCTCATGGAAGTGGCCCGGCGCGAGGGCGTGGCGGATCGCGTCCGCTTCACCGGCCGCCTGAGGCGGCAGGCCCTGCGCTATTACGACAGCGCCGCCGACGTCTTCGTGACCACACCCTGGTATGAGCCCTTCGGCATCACGCCGCTGGAGGCGATGGCCTGCGGCACGCCCGTGGTGGGTTCCGCTGTGGGCGGCATCCAATACACGGTCGAACATGGCGGCACGGGATTCCTGGTGCCGCCGCACGACGCCGATGCCGTGGGAGCCAGGTTGGCGGAACTTTTGCGCCAGCCCCGATTGATGTACGGCATGCGCCGCGCGGCAATCGCCCGCGTCAACAAGTTGTTCACGTGGGGCCGCGTGGCGCAACTCGTTGCGCGGATTTATGAAGAGGTTCTTCCGCGGTCTGCCGCGTCGGCGTTGGCCGCGGGCGTCGCATCGAATTCTGGGCCCGTTCCGCAGCGGCGCCGGCGAACGCCGGTGGCCCGCGTTTCCGTGGTGCGCCACCACCATCTTCCCTAGGCAAATGGAGGAACAGCAGCCATGCTGAAAAAACCGAAGGCATTTCTCTACGATGGGACAGAGCGGCTCATGCCCGCCGATGCCGAAGGCTGCGGGCCGGTTGACGCGAACGGTCGCGACAGTGAAACCGCCAACGATCGCCTCGCATTGCTCGAGGCCTTTCGCGGACTGCGCGTTCTGGTTATCGGCGACACCATGTTGGACTCGTATATCCTGGGGAGCAGTTCTCGCCTTTGCCAGGAGGCCCCCGTACCGATCATCGATTTTCGGTCCCGCGCCGATATGCCCGGCGGCGCGGGCAACTGCGCAGCCAACCTTGCAGCCCTGGGAGCCGCTGCCACGATCCTGGGAGCAGTCGGCAACGATCCCGAAGCGGACGCCTTGTGCCGCTTGCTCGCGGAAAGAAACGTTGCCACGAGCGACCTGCTTCGCGCGGACGAACGGCGCACGCTCTCCAAGACGCGGATCACCAGCGACCAGCACACGGTCGCGCGGCTGGATCAAGGCTGCACGGCCCCGATCGATGCGGCGACGCAAGCCAGGTTGCTGGAGCGGCTCGACGCGGCCTATGCGAGCGCGGACCTGGTGGTCGTGTCGGACTACGGTTACGGCGTCCTCACGCCGGCGATCATCGAGCGGTTGAAACTCCTCAAGGCCAGGGCGCCGAAGGTCCTGGTCGTGGACGCCAAGGACTTCGCCCGGTTCCGCCAGGTGGGTATGACTGCCTGCAAGCCGAATTATCCTGAGGCGATCAAACTACTCGGCCTGCCGGCGGCAGAACGCGAGGGGCCGCGCTGGTCGGCTCTCTGGGACCAGGGCGAGGAGCTCCTCGGCTTGACCGCCGCGCGGATCGTCGCCGTGACGCTTGATAGCGAGGGCGGCCTGGTCTTCGAGCGAGGTTGTCCGCCCGTGCGGACCTATGCCAGGACGGCCCCACAAAGCCAGACGGCCGGAGCGGGAGACTCCTATCTCGCCACGCTGGCCCTGGCCTTGGCGGCCGGCGCCACCACCCGCGCGGCGGCGGAACTGGCCTCGATGGCGGCCGACATCGCGGTCTCCAAGCGATTCACGGCCACCTGCTCGAATCACGAGTTGAAGCAACGACTGGGCGGGCGGCCGACAGTGCGATACGACCTGCCCAGTTTATTGCCCAGCCTGGCCGAGCATCGGCGGCATCATCGCCATATCGTCCTGACCAGCGGCTGCTTTGACATCCTGCATGGCGGGCACGTGGCCTATCTCGAGCAAGCCCGGCGATTGGGCGACGTCCTGATCGTGGGGGTCAACACCGACGGGAGCATTCGCCGCCTCAAGGGGCCCGGTCGGCCGATCAACACTTTGACGGAGCGCCTCAGCGTTCTGGCCGGGCTCGGTTGCATCGATCACCTGGTGGCCTTCGACGAGGAAACCCCGCACCGGCTGATCGAAGCCATACAGCCGAACGTTTTCGTTAAAGGAGGCGATTACACCCGCCAGACGCTTCCCGAAGCGAGGCTCGTCGAGCAACTCGGCGGCGCCGTCCAGATCCTGCCGTTTATGCCGCACCATTCCACAACCACGATCATCGACCGCATCCGGCGGAGCAAGCCTGCCGGGGATGAGCTGACGAGCAACTACCGCGAGGACCGAAACCATGAGCACTGCGAGCTGGCAGACCGCCGAGCGCATTCTGTGCGTTAGGCTCGACAACTTGGGCGACGTGCTTATGACGACGCCGGCGCTGTGCGCCGTCAAACGCTCCGCGCGGCGTCGCCACGTGACCCTGTTGACATCGCCCGCTGGTTCAAGTCTGGCTGGCATGTCACCCGACATCGATCGCATCATCAGCTACGCGCCGCCCTGGATGAAGCCCTCGCCCGGTGACGCCGGGCGCGGGCAGACGTTCGCATGATCGAGCGTTTGCGCCGCTGCCGCTTCGACGCGGCGGTGATCTTCACGGTCTTCAGCCAGAGTCCGTTGCCGGCGGCCCTCATGTGCCATCTGGCCGGCATACCATTGCGTCTGGCCCGCTGCCGGGAGAATCCTTATCATCTCCTGACGGACTGGGTCCAGGAAGACGAGCCGCAAGGCCTGATACGGCATGAGGTGCGGCGGCAGCTCGATCTCGTCGCCGGCGTGGGCTATCGCTGCGGCGACGACGGTTTGGTGCTGTCGATTCCCGCCGCGGCCCGGGATTGCGCCGCGGCGCTGCTCCGCGATCTTGGACTGGACGGCTCCAGACGCTGGTTGCTCATCCATCCGGGCGCGTCGGCGCCGTCGAGACGTTACCCCGTCGAGTTGTTCGCCCAGGCGGCCAGCGACTTGATGGAAAAGCATCGTCTTCGCGTAGTCTTCACGGGCGACGCGTCGGAAGTCGAACTGGTTGCGGAGATCCGGCGGCGCATCAGCGGGCCCTCGATTTCCACGGCAGGAGCTCTGCGCCTGCCGGAGTTTGCCGCGGTCGTAGCCCAGGCTCCGTTGCTGTTGACGAACAACTCCGGCCCGGTACATATCGCGGCGGCGGTCGGTACGCCGGTCGTCGACCTCTATGCACTGACCAATCCACAGCACACGCCTTGGAATGTTGCGCATCGCACCTTGTATCACGACGTGGACTGCAAGTACTGCTTCAAGAGCGTTTGCCCCATGCTGCATCATGGCTGCCTCCGCGGCGTCGCGCCGAGTCGAGTCGTCGAGGCCGTCGTTGAACTCATGGATGCAACCGCCCTTCGACCGCAGGACCCAAGCCTTGTTTCCAGACTGCCGCTGGCCAGCACCCTCTCGGCGAGTTCGGGGCCTGTCTTCGAGCGAGTCCCCAAGGCGGAAGGTATTCTGGCCAGGCGGGCGGAATTCCGCCCTGCGGCGCACGTCGATTTGCTTCACCCCCATGAGAACCCGTATCATGTATACGTTGGGAATCAATGCCGTCTATCATGACCCGGCAGCCTGTCTCGTTCGCAATGGCGAAGTGCTTGCCGCCGCCGAGGAAGAGCGCTTCACGCACGTGAAGCACGGCAAGCGTCCGATTCCCTTCAGCACCTACGAACTGCCTTATCACGCCGTGGACTATTGCCTGGCGGCGGCCGGTATTCGACTGGCGGACGTGGACCACGTGGCCTATTCCTATGCGCCGCAATTGCTGCTCAATGGGCATTCGGAGGCGGAAGCGATTCCCCTGCCGCTGCGGCCTACGCGGGTCGCGTCGCCATGGACGGACGGGCAATCGCCCTGGGACCCGCTCTTTCTCTGCTCGATTGTCAACGCCCCGGAGATGCTCGCCGACGGCGCGCCGCATCATCTGCAAGAGCGCTTTCGCGGCGCTGTGAACGATGGCCGGCGGCGCTGGCATTTCGTCGAGCACCATGTGGCCCACGCTGCCAGCGCGTTCCTGGCCTCGCCGTTCGATCGCGCCGCAGTCATGACGCTCGACGGCCGAGGCGAAATTGCGACTACCAGCTACGGCCGCGCGGCCGGTACGTCAATGGAAATGGTGGGCCAGGTCGATATGCCGCATTCCCTCGGGCTTCTCTACGAGGAGGTGACGGGGCACTTGGGATTCCTGCATTCGTCGGACGAATACAAAGTCATGGCCTTGGCGTCATTCGGCAAGCCAGCCTACCTGGACGAATTCCGCCAGATTATTGATCTCCAAGGCAACGGCCAGTATACGATAGGGCCGCGGCGGCTCGCCGAGCGTTTCGGACCCGCCCGGCAGCGCGGCGGGCCCCTCGAGCAGCGGCATTACGATGTTGCCCACTCGCTGCAAGTGGCGTTGGAGGAAACGGTGCTCGAGTTGGCTCGCTGGCTGCATGCAACGACCAAGGAGCCAAACCTGGCGCTGGCCGGCGGGGTTGCCCTGAACTGCGTCATGAACGCGCGGCTGCGGGATCGGGGCCCTTTCCAGCAGGTTTGGGTGCAGCCTGCGGCCGGCGACGCGGGGACCGCACTGGGCGCAGCGCTTTGGGTCGACCTCCAACAGCGGCAGGGAGCGCCGCGGTGTTATCGCATGGACCACGCCTTCCTGGGGCCCGACTACGACGACAAGCAGATCAAAACGTTTCTGGATTGGACGGGCGTGGCTTACCGCAAGCTGGAAAACGTGGCCGAGGAGACGGCCGATCTGCTCGTTGAGGACAAGATCATCGGCTGGTTCCAAGGCCGCATGGAGTTCGGTCCCCGCGCGCTGGGGGCCCGCTCGATCCTCGCCTCGCCCCTGGCTGCGGAGATGCAAGAGAGGCTCAACAACATCAAGGATCGCGAGGACTTCCGTCCCGTCGCGCCGGTGGTCCTGGAAGAGGATGCTGCCGACTGGTTCCAAGGCGCGATGGCGTCGCCCTTCATGCTCTTTGTCTTCGACGTCTGCGCGGACAAGGCGGAGCGCATTCCCGCCGTCCGGCACGTTGACGGCACCGCGCGAGTGCAGACCGTCAATCGCCGCCAGAATGCCGTCTATTACGATCTGCTGCAGGCCTTCAAGCGGAGGACGGGCGTGCCCGTGCTGGTCAACACGTCGTTCAATACCCGCGGCGAGCCGATCGTTTGTACGCCGCGCGACGCGGTCGAATCGTTCTGGACGTCGCCGTTGGACGCTTTGGTCATCGGTTCCTACCTGCTTGAAAAAGGAGCAATCCGGCGATGAGCGCGGCGATTTCAGTGATCGTGCCCACGTTTCGTCGCGATGCGCTGCTGGAGAAGTGCCTGAAATGCCTAATCGACCAGACGCTGCCCCGGAGCTCCTATGAGGTCATCGTGGCCGACGACGCGCCCAGTGAAATCACGGCCCGGCTGCTCGAATCGCTGGCCTGCCCTGCGGGACCCGAACTACGCTACGTGCCGGTGACCGCCACCCAGGGACCGGCCGGCGCGGAACACCGCGTGGCGAATGTCCAAGGCGTCCTTGTTGGCATTTACCGACGACGATTGCCTGCCGGATCGCGGCTGGCTTGCCGCCGGCCTCAACGAACTTTCGCATGCCGACGCGGTGTCGGGGCGGACGATGGTTCCGCTGGGCAATCGACCCACCGATTACCAGCGCGACATCGCCGGCCTGCAAACGGCCGAGTTCATTACGGCCAACTGCTTCCTGCGGCGCACGGCTTTGGAGGCTGTGGGCGGGTTCGACGAACGGTTCACCGCGGCCTGGCGCGAAGATTCCGATCTGCATTTCGGGCTGTTGGAGCGAGGGCTGAAAATCGTCCGCTGCGAGCAAGCCATGGTCGTCCACCCGGCGCCCGAGGGTAGCTGGGCGCAAGTCTGTCCAAGCAGAGTCGCGGCATATTCGATCCATTGCTGCATCGCAAACACGCGCAACTTTATCGTCAGCGGATTGCTCCCTTGCCGCGCGGTTTCTACGTGGCAGTGCTGGGCATGGCCGTTTTCGTCGCCGGCGCTGTGGCGCGATCGCCGTTGGTCGCCGCGGCGGGCGCGGCCGCCTGGACCGCGATGTCCGCATGGTTCGCCGCGCGGCGTTTGAAAGGCTCAGCGTTGACCGGAACGCACATCGCGGAAATGATCGTTACCTCCGCCCTGATTCCGCCGCTCTCCATCTATTGGCGAATTCGCGGCTCGATCCGATTCGGAAAGTTTTATTTCTAAATAAGCTTGCATAATTCGCGGCGGGTCGCCTCTTGCCGCTCGGGGATTTCCGCTTTCTTTCTCGGGAAAAGCGCACTCCCGTTTGTAGGGATTTTCCCTATGTGATATACTCGGCATAGAGGCACTCGATACGCGCCGACGAAGCTTGAGATTTCTCAACTCTGCGTCGTCTCTTGACGCCATTGGATGCATGCTCACATCGCATCGCGCGGCGAATCGTGTTTCGTCCGCGCAGTATGCAAAGCCGCGGGCTGATAATTATTCCCGCCATCACAGCTTGAGATTGACCCCATTGGAAACGAAAGGTATTTTCGCCCGTCTGCAAGTCTCTGAAACACCTGGCCAGCAACCGAGAGTGGCATTTCGCGACCGGGCTGTTTCAGGCATGCACCGCAGTAGAACCAACGGATTGGAAGCAACGTCGAACTATGAAGTCATCTTTAGAACGCAGCATGCGGCTTTCCATGGTGGAAGGTGGATTCACGACCGCGATGGGCTGCTTGTTTTCCGGACTGTTCCTTACCGGCTTCGCGTTGAAGCTGGGCGCCAGCCGCACGCAAATCGGTATCCTTTTCGCCCTGCCGGCGCTGTGCGGTGTGGCCCAACTTCTGGGGAGCTATTGGATCGAGCGGCGGGGCCAGACGAAGCGCCTCTGCCTCTGGACTTCGGCCCTGAGCCGAATCCTCTATTTGCCGGTGCTGGCGGCCCCCCTGCTCTTGCCCGGCATTTCCGCTGAAACCAGGGTCTGGCTGATCGTAGGATTGATGGCCCTCTCCCAGATTTTTGCGTCGCTGGGAGGCGTAGCGTGGCTTTCCTGGACCAAAATGTTGGTGCCGGCAAACGTCCGCTTGCCGTTCCTGGGCCGCCGCAACCTGGTGACTACTGCCTTGTCCTTCGCGACCTGCATGGTGGGCGCCGTGATCCTCGACAGGTTGAGCGGCAACGATCATCCGTACCTCGGTTTTCTGATTGTCTTCGCGGGCGCGGTGATTTGCGGGTTCATTGGCTGGCTGCTGTTGTGCACGATACCGGCTGCGGATTCCGTCGTCTGGCGCGAAGAATCGTCCGGCGTCAAACTGCTTTCCCCGCTGCGGCAACCGAATTTGCGAAGGATCGTCCTCTTTTACGCAGTCTGGAACCTGGCTGCCGATCTGGCGGCGCCGTTCATTCCCGTGTTCTACCTGCAAAAGCTGCATTTGTCTTACGGCTTCATCATGGTTATCTGTACGCTCAACAGCGCGGCCGGGCTTGCGACCAACAACTTCTGGACCCGCATGGCGCACCGCTTCGGCCTGAAGCCCATCGTCTTTCTGGCCACGTTGGGCGACGCCTGTCTTCCGCTGCTGCTATTGTTCATCGATGCCGACCACTGCTGGATGCTCGTCCCCATCCAACTCCTGGGCGTCTTCAACACCCCCATCGCGCTAGGGCCCGACAATTTCATGCTCAAGCTCACGCCCGACCGCAACGCATCGTCCTACATGGCCATCTTCCGGGCAATTGTGGGTCCCGTGGCGGCGATCTCCGCCGTGCTCGGTGGCTGGCTGGCGGGCTCGTGGGGTTCGGCGAGCACCCTGGGCGAACCGCTCGAACTGAACGGCCTCAAGCTCGTTTTCCTGGTCTCGTTCGTCGGCCGCGTCGCGAGTTTGCCTTTCTTGTCCGGCGTCGCGGAACCCGGAGCCCGGCCGCTCGGTTATGTCGCGCTGGTGTTGCAGCGATTGTGGACATGGGGACGTCTTCGCCGCGCCGCAACGGTGAAGACCCCGGCGCACGCTTTGCCGCTCCGCGATCGGCCGGGCAGCGCTGTCGGCTTGCGATCCGCAGCGGCGCAACCTCCGGAACGCGTTCTGCTCCTTCCTCTCCCCGAATGACAGAAATGCCGTGGGACGAAATCGTAATCCGTCCCACGGCACGGCCACAAATGCCAAACAGGAAGGGCTTTAATCCGTTGTCGGCTGCACCTCCCTTCTATGCCAGGAAGTACATGGTACCCGACTCGGACAATGCGCGTCGCTCCGACTTTACTCGGAATCGCCTGAAGGCTGACGTTCGCGAATCTCGCTGATCGCGATTTCCGTCAGCTTCATATCGGCTTCCTTCTCCTCATCGAGCGTTTGCTGCAGCAGATCCACAGCCTGAGACTGGCCCAAAATCTCGGCCAGCGCTCGCGCCGTGCCATATGCGGCGATTTCATAGTGTTCGACGCGCTGCGCGGCCCCGATCAAGGCAGCATCCTTGACCATTTCATCTCCCTCTTCTTCCAAGACTTCGGCTCCTTCCTTGATGAGCCCTTCCATGGCTTTGCAGGTCTCGGCCCGAGCCGTCTTGCCAAGAATTTCAAAAACTTTCTCGAGTCGTTGTACCTGGCCCTTGGTTTGGTCCAAGTGTTCCTCGAACGCGGACTTCAGGGCCTCGTGCGACGCCCCTTTTGCCATCTTGGGCAGAGCTTTGACAAGCTGCTTTTCAGCGCTCATGAGGTCTTTCAATTCGTACACTAACAGGTCTTCAAGATTATCCAGTTTCATGGTATTTTTTCTCTCTGGCTAGCGTTTATTCGTTTCCGACAACTGGTGTGTAGAACATCTCAGTCTAACGCTTTAGCGATCGCAAATCGCGCGCCCGGCAAGCGCGGCACTTTGCTTCCCCAGCAAGGCCTTCTGCCCGGGACGTTTCCCAGACAAACTGGTTTCCATGGCATCAACGCGTGGCGGGTGTGGCCACGACGGGTGACGGACAACCATCGACCACCGAGAGTGTGCTGCAGAAGTCGGACGGCGAGCTCACGGCCGCGAGCCGCCTGCTCCGGCCGCGAGCGCACACTCGCGACCTGTCTCAATAAACCGATAACATCACGAAGTGCTCGCATTTTCGCACTTTTCTGGCGCACCACTCGGCGGACTGTCCCGCGGCACTCGTAGATTCCGCGATTGGCGGCGGGGCACGTCTTTTTTCCGAGTTTTTCCCAGGCTGTCTCTCTTGGCACGTAAATTGCAAAACACCGGTCGAACCCCCAGATGAGAACTTTCACGTCACGGCTTGTTGCCGGTCGCAAAAAGTTCTGTAAGGATCTTTAAAAAGGAGTGCGTAAATGAGGAGATTCAAACCCGTCCACGCGGCGGCCGCATGCTTGGCCGTGGCCCTGGTCATGGCTTGGTCCGTTAGCGATGCGAATGCGGGCTGGCGGCACCATCGCCGCTGTGGTTGCGGTTGCGGAGACACCGCCTCTTGTGGTGGTTGCACGAGCAGTTGCGGATGCGGAGTGTCGACGTGCGCGTAGCTCTGGCTGCGCTACATGCGGCGCGAGCTACGGCTGCGCAAGTTGTGGCGGAGGTTGTGCCGGCTGCCAAGGAGCCGTCGCCGGCTCGGCCGAAATGAACCAGCCGAACGGGCAATCATACACGGGGGCGCCCCTCCGCGCCATCCCCTGCGCCGCCCGCCGGCACGCAGTGACGCGATGCTGCCTTGAGAGGCGGCGATGCGAAAAACCTATGCCCGTGGCGGCGGTCGCGACTGAGGTTCGGGAAAACTTCCTCAGATTGCGGCCGCCGTTTTGTTTGCGCCCGGCATGGCAAATGCACTCCCTTCCGACCGTTGTAAGAAGTCGCCGCTCCTGTTTTGGGATAGAAAAAAAGCACTTGCGGAAGTTGCTTCGGCGGCTTCATTCGGAACATCGGACAAAGGAGAGAATTATGAAATTGCGTACTGCCATCCCAGTCGTTCTGGCCATTGTGGGCCTGTCCGCCTTTCAGGCAAAAGCCATTGAGGTTAACGTCGGACAGCCGCCGGTCGGTCCCGCTGCGAACCCAGGAACGAATGTTGACCTGCCCGGCGTTGGCGTCCACGTGAATACGGTGCCCGTCGCGCCGCCCGTCAATGTTCAGGCTGCCGCGCCAGTCGCGGATCCAATCGTCGAGAACCGGGCAGACCGGTGGCGCTACAAGCAGTATAACAATCAGTGGTGGTATTGGGCTCCCGACAACCGCTGGATGATCTATTCGAATCCCGGCGGCTGGACCTATTACCAGCCCGGCGCCTATACGACCGGTTACGGTGGAGTGACGGTCACGCCCGGCACAACTTACGCCGTACCTTCGACGACGTACCCCAGCACGGACTATTATTATGGCTACCCGAGCTATTACTATGGATATGGATATCCGAGCTATTACTATGGAAGACCAGGGATTTATATTGGCGGCGGCTGGGGCGGCCGTGGCTGGGGCGGACGAGGTTGGCGGTGATAACCGTGCCCCAGAGCTCCGATGACACTCCTTGACTTCATTATTCTGCTCGTGATTGCCGGAGTTTGCGGCTCGTTGGGCCAGGCAATCACGGGCTATTCGTCGGGGGGCTGTTTAGTATCGGTGGCCTTGGGCCTGGTGGGCGCCGTGCTCGGAACGTGGCTGGCGCGGACACTGAGACTGCCGGAAATATTTACGATAGTCGTCGGCGACCATAGTTTCCCGATTGTCTGGTCAATCCTCGGGGCGGCTATCTTTGTGGCCGTCCTGGGGATGATGACATCGCGGCGCTATCGTCGCTGGTGACGTCCCGCGCCAACCGACCGGCGTTTTTGTCTCAAAAATGGTTATTTTTCGTAAGCTCGCCGTGTTTCTTCGCCACGGCCGTGGCATCCGACCCTCGCCGGGCTTCAGCAAACACAATTGCGTTTTCATAACGACCTCAAGAATCACGGCTTGTCGTCGCTTTCGTCGTCATAGATATTGGAACGGTCCCGGTCATATGACGGCGGACCTCGGCGTTGAGGCCCGGCTCCAACCGGAAAACCGGGGCTGGCTGAAACTGACGAGGGAGTTAACAACGTGGATTGTCCAGTTTGCGCCGTAGATGATCCAATCCCGGGCCCGGAAGAAAGCAGGCCGGAAGGCTGGGCGCACTTCCCTTCCGTCCGCGACAGGCACGTAGCGGGACTTGCGGAGATTCTCGGACGAAAATTCATCCCGCCAAACAACCTGGCCGGCGACGGCGTGATTCTGTGTGGAGAAGACCGCTACTGGCCGGGTATCGTGATCGCGGTTCGCTTGCTGCGGGAAACCGGCTGTCGGCTGCCCGTCCAGGTCTGGCACAATGGCCAAATTGGCCGGGAACTAGGCAGCGATCCGCTTGCCCAGACAATCGACGTGCGGCAGTTCCGAAAAGGCCACCCGGCGCGGATTTTTCGCGGCTGGGAAATGAAGCTCTATGCAATCCTCCACAGCGGCTTCAGGCGACTTGCGTTCGTCGACGCGGATGCCTATTTCGTTTTCGATCCGGCGCTGCTATTCGCGGCCCTGGGAACGACTCCATTCGCATTCTGGCGTGATCTCGAAGCCGCCCAGCGGACCCTCCATTGGGAGTGGTTTGGTTTGCGCGGCGACGACATTCCGCCGATCCAGGGCGGCCAGGTGCTGATCGATGTGGCCGCCTTCTGGCGCGAGCTAATGGTGACCCATTGGCTCTGCCAACACAGCGATTATACGTTCCAGCATGGGCTGAGCGACCAGGATATGTATCGCGTAGCCTTGGCTGGCACCAAAGGTCGATATGCATCCCTTGGGGACGTCCAATGGGACGATCCGGCCCTTGTTTGTCGATGGGGAAACCGCATAGCCGTCGTTCACCGGACTCAGGGCAAGTTCTTCCCCGGCGCTCTTCCGCGCTGCAATCGGCGATTGCCGATGGAACTGAAAGCGTTCGGGATTTTTGCCGAATTGAACCCGCAATTCCGCGATATCGTGGCATCCTGGTCGGCGGCCAAGCCGGCGCCCGAGGAGGTTCTCCAGCTGAACTTGCCCTATGGCTGCCCGTAGCCGTGCGGATTGACAGCGCGGGAAGTATCGGCAGCCCACGCGGCGGTTACGCGAATCGCCTCGGCCTTATCGCGGTGGGGATAGAACCGCATCCGTTCTTCATCCGAATGCCTCATGCACTGGCAGTTGTGCAAGTGGCCCTGCGAGCAACCGGCCGCCTGGCAGCGGCGATAGAAGTCGGGGTCCTCGTAGCCGTAAGTGGGATTGGATTCGTCGTAGCCACGGACGCGGCGGTAAAGTTCCGCCGAGACCGTGCAGGTGCCGTTGAGTCCCAACTCGCCGTTGTCGTAATGGGCGATGCACACCAGGTCGTGCCCGGCTTGGAGCTTGCCTGCGACCCGCGTGAGGTAATCGCAGGGGGCGATGAAGTCGGCGTCTGCGAAGGCCAGGTAATCGCCTGTGGCCGCCAAGCCGCCCACGTTCCGCGCGGGACGCATTGTATTGCTCGACGTCCTGGCAGACCCGGACCACGCGCACGTTCGGATAGTTGGCGTTCACCCAGTCGCCGCAACGCTCCGTGCAGCCATAGTCCACAACGATGATCTCCGCGGGCGGGGTTTCCTGCTTGAGCCAGTAGGGAAGCACGTGGCGGAGATGCGAAAGCCGGCCCTTGCAGGGAATCACCACGGAGATGCGGGGGCTCGGACCAGATGCCGGCGGCATCTCGTCCGCGATGGGGTCCGTCCAAACGCCGCGTTCGTAGGCCGTCCAGACGTGGTCCGTTTCCGGGCGGGGTTGCAGGAGGCTGCCCGCCTCCTGCGGCCCAAGGAAACCACCCAGCCAGGCCTCCACGCCGTAATAGTCGTGGGGGACGAAGGTATGGCGACAATCGTTGAAGATCCGGTCGTGTCGGAACCAGAAGAACGACCCGGCAAAATGCCAGTTCGCCCAGGTGATCGGCGAGGGAAAAGCTCGCAGGCCGGGGTGGACCGACTTGCAGGCGCCCACGGCCGCGAACTCTCGCAGTCCTTCTTGCAGCTTGGGAAGATCGTCCAGCAGGCTGGCGTACATCGCGTTTCGCCAATACTCGATCGCCTTGGGATCTTGCGAGCCGTTGGCAGCCCCCTTGGTGTGCGCGTAGAAGGTCGCCTCATGAGGGTCCTTCGATCGCACGGCGGCCAGCAACGCCGGGAACGAAGCCGCGTGGCCGACCTCCGCATCGTTGGGGACGATAAGGTACTCCACGCCCGGCCAGGCGAAGGCAGCCTGCACGTCGTCGGGATGTACGAGGCCAGGCCCCGTGGCAATTGCCACAACCTTGCGCCCGTTGAAGATCCCAAACCGGCGCCGCAGTTGACGTACGTTGCGGAGCCAAACGTCGTTGGCCGCGTTCGCAAAGACGTGATAGATCAGGTTGAACCTCGATATCGGTGGATGCCTGGGCGGAGACACGGACATCGGTGGGCACCCTTCCGTCGCGTCGCTTCCTGCGCCCGGTTCCGCGAGAGTACGTTGAACTAACGGGTCGGCTCCAAACGGTTCGGAAGGTGATATGCAGGCAAAAGTCACTGTTTGGCCGACGTAGTAACCGGACGGCGGATGGTCCCCGGGCGGCGGGATGCAAGGTGAGACGCAATAGCTACATCCTGGAAGGGTGATCCATTGATAGCCGTTCCATCTCTGAATGCAACTGCCGGCGGAGCCTCCGCTGGCATCCGGCACCGTTGTTGACTCGTGCTCTGTCATGGCTTTCTTGTCCTTCTAGGGTTTAAGGTTTTTCAGCGGTCGAGGGCAGCGTCCTTGCAATACGGAATCCAAGTGAGGCGAAACGCGCCGTTGCGGCCACTCCCAAGCGTGTCGCAGACCGCAGCGTGCTGGGAGACGCATCGTCGCTGCTGCCGCGAAGCACGTGCAGCACGTCATCGGAACGGAGATCATAAGTCGCCTGTGTCTCGAGCCCATAGCGGTTCTGACACCACTCCGCGACGTTCCCATACATGTCGAAGAGTCCCAGGTCGTTCGGCAGCAGCAGGCCGCACTGATGCAGCGCCCCGTCCCGGTTCGCCAGGTACCAGGCATAAGCGCCCAGGTACTCGTCGCTGTGACCATAGTAGCGGCGCGTTGTGGTCCCGGCTCGGCAGGCGCACTCCCATTCGGCCTCGGTCGGCAGGCGATAACCGCGCCGCTTGAGCCAGTCGGGCCGGACCTGAAGCCTGCGGTCCGGTTCGACCATGTAGCACATATCCGCCTCAGAAAGCCCCTCTTTGGCAGTTAGCCAGCGGCAATATTCCATCGCATCCACGAGCGACACGTGGCTGACTGGCGAGTCCAGGCTCCGTGAATCCTTCAATTCGGAGAGGTGGCCGGGGTTAAAGAGGCGGTATTGGCGGAGACTCACCTCGTGGGTCGCAAGAGCGAACGACCACTCTATCGTTTCCTCATGGCGATGCTCTTCCTCATGGCCGTCCGGATCGCCCCGGGAACCCATCTGGAATCGCAGCGGCCCGCGAACAATCGCCATCGTATGGCCCTGGGCGGTGCGGTACCAACCGCGTCCAGCCTGAACCGTACCCGCGCCGAAGCAGCATCAACGGCGGCCAGCCGATCGTTGTAACCCCAGTGGCGGAGCAGCCACTCGGCCGCTCCGTGCAGACCCGGGTCCGGGGCGTCGCGATAGATTGCAGCGAGCACGGGCGCCAGGGCGTCGCATCGCGGCTGGGTCAGCACCGAGGCCTCGTACTGCCCGAGCGCCCATAGCAGCGCCGTGCGGACCGAGGCATCCGTTTCGATCGGCAGCTGCGCGGCCAGGAGTGCCGGATCGACATTGGCGGCGGCAAGGTTGTGGACCAGGCACGTTCGCAGGCGGGGATCCTCGGCCTTCGCCATGTACGGCCAGACTTGCTCCGCCGCGCCGACGAAGCAGAGCAAGATGCCCGCGTTGGCGCGCTCTTTCGCCGAGGTTTCCTGCGCATCGAGGCCGGCCTGCGGCAAATAATCCTGGGCCAGCCTGGAGCAGAGCGACGCGACCGCCTGCCGTTGGCCCGCCAAAGGACCCGCCAGCAATTCCAGATCGGCCGGTTGCGCGACGCGGCCAAATAGCAGCAGTTTATCCACTTCGTCGCGCAAGTATTCCGCCAGCACAGCGGCTGCGTTGTGGCGCAACTGGCGGCGATTGCTGCGCCCATAAAGATCGATAATTGGTTTGACGAGCCGTGCGGCTTCCGGACGCAACGCCTCTGCCCATTCGATCGAGCCCTCCGATACCAGCCAGGCCGCCACCTCCTTGGCATGTTCGCTCCAGCGCGGGTCCGACGGCGCCCAAATGGCCAGCGCGCAGGCCGCGCGGAAGCGTTTCTTTGTACTTAGGGATGGGTCGCCGACACGCTCCCAGAAACCCTCAATCAGGTCCGGTCGGCAGGGTTCGAGCGCCTTGCATACCATCTGCAATTCGCTCGCACCGGGCAATTCCAAAAGCGAACCCTGCAGGAAAGCGACCTGGCTCGGATCGACGGGCAAGAGCCCCAGCCGGGCATTTAGTCTTCTCCTGTCGTCCGTCTCCTTGTTGTCGATGGCCGCAACCAACAGCGGTCGGGCCCAGGGGTAATACAGTCGCAGTTGGCGGACATGGTCAGGGGCGCTGCGCGTCCCCGACGACAGGAGCCGGTCCACAAGGGCTGCCGCGTGGTAGTGCGCGAACATTGCCGTGCCGGCCAGCGACACCGCGGCGACCAGAGTACACCATACCGCCGCGCGCCGCAGGTAATGCCGGCGCGCGGCGCGCATCAGCGTCTGCTGCGGTTGGCTCCATGCGGCGGACGGGGTCAGCGCGCAGATGCGTAGCCATTCCCACCACGACGGCAATTGCCGGGCCTCGGGATTGGCTTCCCAGCGGCGTACGCGTTCGGCCAGGCAGAGTTCTGCGCCGCCGCGCAACGTCTGGGATCGTTTCTCGCGCAGCCACTGTCGCAACGACGGGACCAGGTAGTCGTGCGTCAATTGATACAAGGTCTGCTCTGCGGCAGTCTCACCCGGTAGTCCCGCCTCGCCGGCCTCCCCTTCAGGTTCGGCTGGGGTAATGAGCCGCAGGTCCCGATCGAGGATTCGCAGCAGGGTTTCGAAGTCGGCCGGGCGCGAAGCATAGCCCGACGCGGACAACATTTCAGCGCAGGATCGCGTTCGCTCCTTGATCTCGGATTCGCGCCTGGGGCAGGAGCGATTCCAACACCGCCCGCGCCGCTTTCTCGTGGAAGCGGCGCTGGGGCGGAGCGGCGGGGCCGCAGAAGGTCTCCTCCAGGAAGCGGACGCCAATGCCCGTCACTCCACCGACCGCTCGGAGTTCGGCCGGCGTCCATGGCCGGCTTCTCATCATCTCGGCGAACAAGGCCAATCGTACGCACATGACCCGGTCGCCTTCCGCCAGGCCGTCGACCGCCCGATCGAGAAAAGCCAGTTGCTGCCGGTCCAATTCCCCCGCCGGGAGCGAACCGAAAGCCCGTCCCATCGCACGGAGGACCTTGCCCGCGTGCTGCTTGTCGAACAGATCGACCAGCGCGCTGTTGTGTCCTTCGAGCAGTGGAACCTCCAGTTCGTGCAGGAACCGGCTGACTGCCAGCCAGAAGTCGTCTCGGACCATGATCAGGCAACTCAGCGATTTCCCGTCGCATTGCCGCAGGGCTTGGACCAGTTCGGGCTGCTGCGCGCCTGATACGCGCTGAACCATTGCTCAAACTGGTCGAGGATCAGGAGTATTTTGCGGCCCTGCGCGAGCTGCGGATTGCGTCGCACCAGCGCCAAACTGTCCTTCAGACCGAGTTCGGGCAACTCCGGGCAGAGGAACCGCAGGCGGCGGAGCAGGCGCGACTCGGTAGCCTGCGGGTCCGCTTCGCAATAGGCCACGCACACGCTGCCGGCGAGCCGGGGCACAAGCCCGGCGCGGACGATCGACGTCTTGCCGCAGCCGCTCGGCCCGTACATCAAGCCAACGGCAAAAGTTTCGTCCGGATCAATGCTTTCGATCCGCCGTTTCCAGAAGAGCAGGGATTCGGGCAGCCCGTGCCGGTCGCGGGGCCCGGGGAGCAGTTCGAGGAAGAAGTCGGCGTCCTCGGCGTCATAGGCGCGGAGCCCCTTGGGGATGATCGGTACTCGGCAGTTCAAGTCCGACGCCAAGGGTGGCGAGGCCGCGTTGTCGTCGGTTGCCGAGTCCCCCGTCCGCGGCTCCACGGCGGCCACGGCGGGCAGTTCGGCCAGGAATAAACGCAGGTCCTCCGCCAAGTCCTTGGCCGTGCTATAGCGGTCCACGACGCGTTTGGATAGCCCCTTGAGGCAGATCCGCTCCAGTTCCCTGGGAATCGTATCATCGAGTTGACGTAGTGGCCGCGGCTCCAAGGCGGCAACCTGGTCGAAGAACTCTGCGGCCGTCTTGGCCGGGAAAGGCCGACGGCCGGCCAGCAACTCATAGAGCATCACGCACAACGAGAAGACGTCCGACCGGCCATCCACGCGGTGCCCTTCGCCGCGGGCCTGCTCCGGGCTCATGTAGCAGATCGTGCCCACGACACCCCCGCGGTCGCCCACGTCCTCGTCTCCTAGCGCCAGGCCGAAATCGGTGAGGAACGCCTTGCCCGTCGAGTCCAAAAGTACATTGCTCGGCTTGACGTCGCGATGGACAACCCCGCGCAAATGCCGCATGGTGGAGGGCCTCGGCGAGGCCGGTGACTAACTCGACGGCTGCGCGACGCTCGATTCGCTGCCGCCCCATGCAGACGGCCAGGCTGGTTCCTTCAATATAATTCGAGACAAAGAAGCAACGACCGTCGACGGTCCGGCCACAATCGAGGACGGAAACGATCTGTGGGTGGTCCAGCCGCGCAGCAAGACGAGCCTCGGCCAGATGTGCGTCGACGTTTGACTGCCAAACAACGCGGTGCGAATGCGGAACCTTTACCGCAACCAACCGGGCAAGCTCTTCGTCTTGGGCCAGGTAGACCTGTCCGAACGCCCCCTGCCCGAGCAGTCGGCAGATACGGTACCGCCCCACGTAACTGCCTTCTGAAAGGTGCTGCCGCACTTGCTCCGCATCAGGCGGCGGTTCCCTTGGCGATGGGCTCGACTGCGTGGGATCGTCTGGGCGGACCACTGACAAATCCTCTGGAGTATTCGAATCTGTCCTGCCAAATCGAAAAGATATTGATCGAGAGAAACGACCTCGATCCTAACGCGGGCGCCGATGGCTGTCAAGAATACCCTGCACACGGCCCAAATCCGGTCATTTGGCCGTCGCTGAACCTCGTCGACTTTCGGCGGCTATGTGGAAAACTATATTGCGGGTCAAATGACGTCCAAATACCGGTTACCGACGTTTGCCATCGACTTGGCGCCACCAGCCTCCTTCCGCCCCTTGCCATCTGCTCAAGTTGTCTCTGCCCAAGTTGCCTCGCTCGCATCCGTCGTGTTACACTAAACCGCTTAGA
The DNA here is from genome assembly GCA_963709175.1 of uncultured Planctomycetia bacterium. GTDB lineage: Bacteria > Planctomycetota > Planctomycetia > Pirellulales > Thermoguttaceae > JANXQG01. The sequence continues at coordinate 44,196 of CAVPVK010000008.1, read as the reverse complement.
ACCTGTCCGAGAACCCCAAGTCGTGTTGGGTTCCTACTGGCCCTGGTCCGGTTCTCTGATAGGTTCTCAGGCCAATCTCAACCGAGGCGGGCGTCTGCGGCGAAGTTCGCAAGCTGAACTCTCGACGCCCGACGCGTGTCCAAGAACCAAGGGCAAATGTCGCGCCAAAGCCGCGCGAATTGATTGAAGGACCACCACGAAATGGCACCGACCGGCGAACTTCAGCGGAATACCGAACCCGCCCCGGCGGAGATCGTCGTCAAGGTCCGTCTGCTAGGCGAGCAAGGGCTCTTCCTGCAGGCATTTCAAGCTGCGCAAGAATTAGGTCCGCTGCCCACTTGGACCGGCACGGCCGAGACCCTCCAGGCTGCCCGCCTGGCGCACCACCTGGCCGCGCCCACTTTGTCGAACTGGCTGATCCGCCGGGCTTGGAGGTCGGACCCGGTCGATCCCGAGGCCCGGTTCTTTAACGCCTTCCGCATCTTCCGCCGCCGCGGACCTTATTGGGCCTGGCGGTGGTCTCAGGAGGCCGGCGATCCCGACCCGGCCACGCCCGCCGAGGTCCAGTCGCGTTGGCATGCCCTGCGGGGCCTGATGGCTGGAGGGCTGCGCGATTTCGCAGTTGCCGAATCGTTGGTCGATCGGGCCATCGGATTGACTTCCGACAACGCCTATGCCCGCCTCTGCCGCGGCAGCCTGCTGGAATACGAAGACCGCTATGCCGAGGCCCTGGAGGTTGCGCGGCAGGTCATGGAGAGCGATCCGACCTACGTGCATGCCGTGGAATTCACCAGCCACTTGCTCACCCTCCTGGATCGCGACGAGGAGGCCGTGGAACTACTGAATCAGGCCGCCACACGTTTTGAAGCCGGCTCGCTGCAAGCGATCCTACATGCCTTTCAGATGGAGCTGAAGCAATACGATCGGGCGGCCGAAAGCCTGGACCGCTGGCTGGCCTTCTCGCCGCTGGCCGAAAAGGGTGCTTTGAAATGGCTGGAGTGCCGGCGCTCGGACCTGGCCTACCACCGCGGCGATTATGCCGCGGCCATCCGCCACGCCGAGGCATCGGGCGAAGAATTCTTCAAGACCATTGCCCAGCGCCTGGCCGAGCCGGCAAGGCGCGAAGCCAAGCGGGTCGAGTTGCCCGTGGGCTTCGTCAAGCAACACCGCATGACCTGCGTGCCGGCCACGCTCTCAGCGATTAGCCGCTTCTGGTCTAAGCCGGCCGACCACGTGCAAGTGGCGGAGGAAATCTGCTACAACGGCACGTCGGCCTACAATGAACGGCAGTGGGCCTGCCGCAACGGCTGGGTCGCACGGGAGTTCACCGTTACGGAAGAATCCGCGCGGGCCCTGGTCGAGCGGGGCGTGCCCTTTACGTTCACCACCGTAGAGCCCGGCGCCGGCCACTTGCAGGCCGTCATCGGCTACGATGGCCGACGCGGGACTCTGCTCATCCGCGAACCTTCCATGCGGGTCTGCGGCGAGGCCCTGGCCGACAAGATCCTGCACCGCTATCGCGGCTTTGGCCCGCGCGGCATGGCCATGGCCCCCCAGGAGGAATCGGCGCGGCTGGAGGGCATTGCCTTGCCCGACGCCCATTTGTGGGACCGGCTGCACGCCTTCGACGGGGCCCTCGTCCGCCACTGCCGCGACGAAGCCCGGCAAATCCTCGATGATCTAGCCGCCACGGCCCCGGGCCATCGCATCACTCGCGACGCCCGTGCACGACTGGCGGGCTACGATGCCAACACGGCCGAGCGGCTGGAGGCCGTCGAGTCGCTGCTGGAGTTGGCCGGCGACGATCCGTGCCTGCAACTGGACCGTTTGAACTGCCTCCGCGGTCTTTCCCAGCGCGGGGACCGGCTGGCGGTTTTCGAAAACCTCTGTGCCCAGCGGCGCGCCCACCCGATATTCCTGCAACGGTACGCCGACGAGCTGCGGATCGACGCGCGTCGGTTGCCGGATGCCGAGCTCTTGGCGAAACGGGCATTGCGGGCCGCGCCCATCGAGGCCGGCAACTACTACGTCCTCGCCGGCATCTACTGGGATCAGCGGCGCTTTGCGGAGGCCATGGAACTCTATCGGTTCGCAGCCTGCCTCAACGACACGGAAGAGAACTTCGCGAGATCGTATTTCATCGCTGCCCAGTGGTTCACGAGGACCGAGGAAGCGCTGCAATTCCTCCGCTCGCGGTCCGACCGCTTCGGGGCCAAGTCGTGGCAGCCGGCCCGCACGCTCGTTTCCGCGTTAATGCATCTTAACCGCAGCCAGGAGGCGATGGAGACGATCGACAAGGCACTGGCGCGGCGTCCCCGCGATGCCGAACTTGCCCTATTCGCCGCCAAGACCTATTCGTCGCTGGGTGGGATCCACGTGGCCAGGGCAGCGGCGCTGCTGGGCGAGATCGAGTCGAAGGCGCCGCGCGGGCAGTGGCTGCGGGCGGCCGCCCAACTGGCGGAATTGGAAGGCCGCCGCGGTCGCGCGCTGGACCTTTGGCAGGAGTTGCTGGGAATGCAACCGTTGGCGGTCGACGCCCACTCCGCGGTGGCCGCGCTCCTGGCAGAACAGCAGGGCCGTGCCGCGGGGCTGGCCCACTTGGAGCAGGCCGTGGCAAAGTTTCCGCACTTTCAGCCGCTCTATCGGCTTTGGGCCCAGCGGCTGCACGAGGAGCCGGCGACGATCCGCGAGCCGATCTTCCGCCGCATCCTGCAATCCAATCCCGACGACGCCTGGCTGCACCGCGAATTCGGCTTTCTCCTGGTCGACCAGCGCCGCATTGCCGAGGCCTGGCAGGAGGCCGAGGTCTCGCTGCGGTTGGAACCGCACGAGGCGCCGACCTATCATCTGCGGGCCGTTCTCCTCTGCCGCGAAGGGCGGATTGCCGAGGCCAAAGAGAGCCTGCGGCAAACCCTACGCGCAGGCGATCGACAATGGCTACGCCGCCCACGAACTGCTGCGGCTCTGCGACTCGCTGGCCCAGCGCCGCGAAGCCCTCGACTTCATCCGCGACGAACTGAAACGCCAGGTGACCTTTGGCGACGGCCTGCTCACCTTCCGCGAACTGGCCCATGGCATTCTCGACTCGACCGAGTTGCTGGCGGTGCTGCAGGAGGCGGTCGCCACTCGCCCCGATCTCTGGCACGCCTGGTCGGCCGTGACGCTGCAACTGCTCAACATGGACCGCCGCGACGAGGCCTGGGAGGCCATAAACCAGGCAACCCAGCGCTATCCGCTCCTGCCCCGGCTCTGGCTGGACCAGGCGAGCGTGGCCCGCGCCCGCGGCGACGACACTGAGGAGCGTCGCGCCCTGGAAACGGCCTGCCAGATCAATCCGCAGTGGGGCGCGGCAGTGCGGGCGTTGTGCGGGTCTTATGTCCGGCAAGGAGACCTCAAGGCCGCGCGCAACCGCCTGGAGCAACTCGCCACGTTCGCCCCCCTGGATGCAGCCAACCAGGTCATGCTGGCCGAGACGCTCTGGCAATTGGGCGAAAAGGAGGCCGCCCTGGAACGGGTCCGCCAGGTGGTCGGATTTGCGCCGGGCTACGAAAGGGCCTGGGAATGCGTGAACCGCTGGACTCGCGAAATGAACTGCCGCGATGTGGCCTTGGAGACAGCCCTGGCCCTTACGCAGCAGCGCGGCGGCGAGGCCCGCTCCTGGCTGATCGCCGCCCAGGCATACGACCAGCCCGACGAGCACGACCGCCGCTTGGCGGCCCTGGACAAGGCCCTGGAACTCAACCCGGAATGCGTCGACGCCCACGACCTGCGGGCCCGCAGCCTGGCTGCTGCCAAGCGCTGGGAGGATGCCTATGCGGCTTGCCATCCCACGGTCTTCGGCGAGAATCCGCCCGTGGAGTTGCGGGCCCGCGTGGCGTGGATTGCCGCCCAGCAGGGCGACCGCAAACGGGCGATAGCCGAGATGAGGCAGGTTCTGGCCAACTCGCCCGCCATGTTCGACGGCTGGTCCAGCCTCTATCAATGGTGCGTCGATGCCCAGGACGCCAAAGGCTCCCTGGAAGCGGCGGAGGCCATGGTCCGCATCGCGCCGCGAAACGAATACAGCCACGGTTGCCTGGGACAGGCCCGCGCGCTGTCGAAAGACCGTGCGGGAGCCATGGAGGCCTATCGCCGTGCGATGGCGATGAATCCCAAGTACGAATTCGCCGGCAACGCACTATTCGACATGCACATGGAGGACAACGACCTGGAAGCGGCCGCCGCGACGATGGCGATCTTGCGGAAGCACGTGCAAAGCGGATATGTCTTAGGCCGCGCGGTGCAGCTTGCCGTGCGGCAAAAAAATCTTACGTCCGCGAGCGAGGCGTTCGCTAAGGCATGTATGACCCAGTGCGCGAGCACCTGGCCAGTCGATGCGGCTGCGGATGCGATGTTCAAATCGGGCTGGGTAACGGAGGTGGGTGAAATCCTCCGCGACGCGGTCGATCGCGAAGGAGTGCATGCCGAGGTGGCCTGTCGCTGGGCACGGTGGTGCGCGGCCGAGGACGATCGCGGGTTCGAGCAATGGATCGCGGGCATCAAGCAAAATGGCCGGCGAGCCGACACGGCCGTCTACGCTTATATCGAAGCCCTGGTCAAAGCTCGTAAGACCTCCGTTTTCGACCGTTTCTTGAGCGAGAACCGCCCCTGGCTAAGGCAACAGGCGTACACTTGGGGTTCGGTGGCCTACGGTATGGCGGTCTTGCAGCAATATCGTGCTGGCGCTGCCTGGACGGCCGATTGGCGCGAGCGACCGGACGCCAAACCCTGGATGCTCGTCAATGCCGCTGAGGCCTTCTGGGCCGGCGGCAACGACAAGGAGATGGAGGCCATTTGCACGCACGCCATTGGGCTGCCCGATTCGAACGCCCACCATTTGCACTATCTGCTGTTGGCGGCTGGCGCGGTGCTGCGGGCCGACGTGGCCGCAGCCCGACGCTTCATGGAACGGGCAGGCACGAGAAAACTGCCGCCCGACTACAGTCTCATGACCGCGCTCGTCCAGGGTGTGTTGGAGATTGAGGCAGCCGCGGCTGCCAAGCGGGCGGCCACATATCGCGCAGTGAGCTTGCGCATGGATCGCGCGGCGAAGGCCTATAACTCTTTTCCGGGCGAACCGGCCCGGCGGCGACTTTACCGGCATTGTCGGCAAGAGGTTGCCCGCTATCGCGGCGGGATTGCCCCTTGGCTATGGTATTTCCGCTGGTGGTTCAACTCGTGGTGACTACCCGCCATGTCGCGTCCGCCGTTTTTTTTTGCCGTTCCTCGAACTTCGCGAGCCAGAGGCAAAACCGCTCAATTTGAAGCGAAAACCACTCTCCAGGCATGACCTTGACCCAAAGCGCGTCCCTTGTCGTGGAATGTGACGGCAATCCGTGCGGCTCGACGATTTCGCCGCTACGGCAATATCTCGAAAGGACTTTGGAGCTGCAGCAAGAATGCTTCTGCGCGTTTGAATCCGCTTTCCATACCGCGAAATCGCGCAACCGCGTCTTGCAGCGCATAGTACCTGTCCGGCGTTTGGCTGGCATGGGCGTAGCAGGCCGCCCGTTTCTGAGCCGCGGTTTCCGTTATATCAACGTAACGATTGGGCGAGAATTGCAGTGTGTCTTCCCCGTTTGAAACCTCGTAGTAATACAACGCAAATTTCTTCCCCAGTTTGTGCCATGCGTTGTAGGCCAGCATGGAGACCGCACGATGGTCGGGATGATTGTCGATGGGCCACTGCGTCAGTACGGCATTGGGGTTTTCAGCGGCCACTAAGTTTTGAAACTTTTCGTAGTGAGCCTGATCGACCACGGCATGTCCATTCACTTGTCCGGCATAGGCGAGCCGCGCCTTCAATATCTCGCCTGCCTTTGCCGCCTCTTCCTTGCGCAGCGGCGGGAGTCGGGGGCCATGCGCCATCGTTCAGATGAAGCAGAACCACTTCATGCCCGAGGGCGGTCAGGCGCGCAACGGTTCCGCCGCAACCATATTCCGCATCGCCGGGGTGGCCCCCGCAAACGATCACTTTCATCTTCCCAGGGAGTGGCCCCTTTGTAGCCCGCGGAGTTGCACTGGGCTCATCAACCTCCGATGTTCGCATGGCGAGACCCGCCGCCGCGCTCCCGACAGAAAACAACAGATTGCGACGTGTTACCGCCATCGACCTTGGTCCTCCCTTGAATCGGAAAAATTGACAGGACTCGTGCTGGCGCCCAAATGCACAAATCTTGCCGTGCCTGGCGGCTGATGTCAAGAACTCGGAGCCAATCAACCTATAACAATCAAACGCCGCACTTGGCCAACACGGCGTCCAATGCTTGAATCCAAGTAAGTTCCTTCTGCTCCGAAATGCTCCACCACGGGGAACTCATATCGGCGGCAAGCCAAGCCAGGTCGCCGGCATACCGCCTGGCAATTGCGGCATCAAGTGCCGGCCGACCGACCGTTCGCAGAAGGGCAGCGTCCATTTGCGACCCATGGGAAACTGCCTTATCGGGGGGAAGTAGTGTGGGATCGTGCGCTCTTTTCCTCCAAGACTGAACTAACTGCCGTACCCCGGCACGTCCTCGCCGGCGACCTTGGTCTTGGCGCCGCCAGCGGTTTCGTAAACGGCCTGCAACGCGAACTTGTCGCCCTGCACCAGGCCGACCATCATGTGTTTGGTGGAAGCGTGCGCACTTGATCTCGTAGATCTTGTCGCGGAACTTATTCAGCAGATCGGAGTCGACCCCGTCCTTCGCGATGGCGGCCTTGGCCTTTTGCAATTGGATCTCCTCGTTGTTCGCCACCAGCCATTTCCGCGCCTCGTCGTCGACCTCGACGTCGAGGCCGTTGTCGCTGCTGGTGAACTTGACGGTCAGCTTGAGGCCCTTGAAACCGCCGGTGGAGACGCTCTTGTTGGTCGTGGACAGCTTCTTGCGCAGGCTCCTTTCCACGGCCTTGCGCATGAGCCGGCCGAAGTCGGGGAGCTTGTCCTCCAACTCCCCGGAAACCTTCTCGACCAAGGCCTTGGCCTTGCCGCCCGCCGACGCGTCACCCTCGGCATCCTTTTTCACGAGGGCCTTCAGGTCCGTGACGAGCTTCTGCACCTCGTCGACCGCTTCCTTGGTGAATTTCTTCGCCTCGTCCCCGACCGCCTTGAGGACCTTCAATTGGTCGGGACTTTGGAGGTCCAACGACTTGAGGTCAATGTGCGTGCGAATCTGAAAGGGCGAAATCGCGATCAACTTCTCGGGCCGGGCCGTCGCCAGCACGTTCTGGGCATCGACGGTAAGTTCGCCTTTCTTCAACTCGATCTTGCCGCTAGGCATGGTTCGTCTCCGCGGAGAAATGGTATTGGAACTCGCCCCCGTCCACGGTCACATGGACCCGATCGACCCGTTCGCCTTGCATCATCCGCTGCAAGAAGACCTGGCTGATGCTCGGCAGGACCGTGTTCGTGAGTATGGCGTCGATCATCCGGCCGCCGCTTTCCAGTTCCGTGCAGCGGCTGACGATGAGCTTCACGACTTCGCCGTCGTAGGTAAAGGGCACGCCGTGGTTCTCGCGAATCCGCCGCTCGATGCGCCGCAACTGCAAGCGGACGATCGACCCGATCATCTCGTCGCTGAGCGGATAGTAGGGGATCGTCACGATGCGGCCCAGCAAGGCCGGCGGAAAGACCTTCAACAGCGGGGCCCGCAGGGCTTGGGCCAGCCCCTCGGGGTCGGGCAGCAGGTCTGGATCCTTGCACATGTTGCCGATCAGGTCGGTGCCGGCATTGGTAGTCAGGAGGATCAGCGTGTTCTTGAAGTCGATCAGGCGGCCCTCGCCGTCCTCCATCCAGCCCTTGTCGAAGACCTGGAAGAAGATCTCGTGGACGTCAGGATGGGCCTTCTCCACCTCGTCCAGCAGCACCACGCTGTAGGGCCGGCGGCGGACGGCCTCGGTCAGCACACCGCCCTCGCCGTAGCCCACGTAGCCCGGGGGCGAGCCTTTCAGCGTGCTCACGGTGTGGGCCTCCTGGAACTCGCTCATGTTGATCGTGATGACGTTCTGCTCGCCGCCGTAAAGCGTTTCGGCCAGGGCCAGGGCGGTTTCCGTCTTGCCTACGCCGGAGGGCCCGGCAAGCATGAACACACCGATGGGCTTGTTGGGGTTGTCGAGGCTCGCCCGCGAGGTCTGGATCCGCTTGGCGATCATTTCCAGGGCGTGCCGCTGGCCGATGATTCGCTGGCTGAGGGCGTCGGCCAGGTTGAGGACAGTCTCGATTTCGTTCTTCACCATGCGGCCCACGGGGATGCCGGTCCAGTCCTGGACAACGGAGCCGACCGCCTGCTCGTCGACGGTGGGCAGGATCAAAGGGGCCTCGCCTTGCAGCTCGTGGAGCTCGGCCTGCAGCCGCTTGAGCTCGGCCAGCAGGCTCGCTCGCTCGGCTGCGGAGAGGCCGGTCACGGTGGCTGCGGCCGGCTTTTCGGTCTTGGCGACGGCCTCGGCCGCCTTCTCCAGCTTGCTCTGGGTGCCTTCCACCTTGCCGGTCTCGCCGCGAAGCTTGGCGCGGAGGTCCAAGACCTTTTCGACCAGTTGGCGTTCGCAGTTCCAGCGGCCTTCGAGCGTCGCCAGCCGCTGGGTCTCGGCTTCAAGCTGGGCGGCCGCGGCGGCCTTCCGCATTTCCGTCTCTACGCCCACGGCGGTTTCACGCTCAATGATCTCCAGCTCGGTGTTGAGGGCTTCGATCCGCTGCCGCGAGTCTTCCACCTCGGCCGGCACGGCGTGCTGGCTGATCGCCACGCGGGCGCAAGCCGTGTCCAGCAGGCTCACCGACTTGTCGGGAAGCTGCCGGGCGGGGATGTAGCGGTGCGAGAGGCGCACGGCGGCCTCGATCGCCTCGTCGAGCAACTGCACCTTGTGGTGCTTTTCCAGCACCGAGGCCATCCGCCGCATCATGAGGATCGCCTTCTCCTCGCTTGGCTCGCCGACCTGCACGACCTGGAAGCGGCGCGTCAGGGCGGGGTCTTTTTCGATGTGCTTCTTGTACTCGGCCCAGGTGGTGGCGGCGATGGTGCGGAGCGTGCCGCGGGCCAGTGCCGGCTTGAGCAGGTTGGCGGCGTCGCCCGTGCCGGCCGCGCCGCCCGCCCCGATCAGGGTATGGGCCTCGTCGACAAAGAGGATGATCGGTTTTTCAGAGGCCTGCACCTCCTCGATGACCTGCCGGAGCCGCTGCTCGAATTCGCCCTTCATGCTGGCCCCGGCCTGCAGCAGGCCGATGTCCAGGGCCAGCAGGCGGACGTCCTTGAGCGCAGGGGGCACCGTGCCGGCCGCCAGGCGGTGGGCAAAACCTTCGACGACGGCCGTTTTTCCGACGCCCGCCTCGCCTGTGAGGATCGGGTTGTTTTGGCGACGGCGCATGAGGATATCGATGATCTGGCGGATCTCCTCGTCGCGACCGACGATGGGGTCGATCTCGCCCTTGCGGGCCCGTTCGGTCAGATCGACGGCGAACTTCTTCGAGCGCCTCCTGCTTGCCCAATTGTGGCGCGGCCATAGCGCCGCTGGCCTCGCCGGGGCTAGCGCCGCCGCCGACCTGGAAGCCATCGCTGGCCGCCTGCCGCTCTTCCGGCGAGCCGGCGACGATCTTGGCGAAGTCGTCGGCCAGGGTGTCGGCGTTGATCTTCTGAAATTCCTTGGAGATGCCGGTCAGCGCGTGGGCCAGACCGCGGGTCTTGAGGATGCCGATCACCAAGTAGCCGGTGCGGACCTGCGACTCGCCGAACATCAGCGTACCGTAGACCCACCCTCGTTCGACGGCCTCCTCGATGTGCGACGAGAGGTCCGAGATCGAGGTCGAGCCGCGGGGCAGCCTGTCGAGTGATTCAGTCAGGTCGCGGGCCAGCTTGGAGGCATCGAGGTTGAAATGCTTGATGATACGGTGCAGATCGGAGTCGGGGTTGTTGAGGATCTGGTGCAGCCAGTGGGCGAGTTCCACGTAGGGGTTGCCCCGCATCTTGCAAAAGACCGTAGCCCCTTCAATGGCCTTGTAGGCCATGGGGTTCAGTTTGCCGAAAAGAGAGGCGCGAGGGATTTCCATGCTCGATTCCTGGGGGTTGTCGATGTTTTGGCGGTGTAATGCGTCCGTAAATTCGCTGAAATACTGTTCGCGCTGCTTTAGCCGTTAGCCGGAACTCCAACCGACTCGCTTCCGCAACTGCCGTCGAGCTGCGGGTTCCAGCAGAAGTCGTCAGCATCGCGAGTGAGCGCTTCGGGCTCCAGCCAGGCTGCCAGGCCAAGCTGGCCGGAGCGGCCCAGGCACATGGGCGGCGCCTCTTCCTTGCGGAGGATGAGCCGCACTTCCCAAATCAGCTCGTCGCTGAGATAGTTCCGCACAAGGTCGATGAGCTGCGGCAGGCCGCTGCCGCCGGGCAGCAGGCGGCGATAATCTTCCAGCGCCAAGGGACCGATGACGATGCGAAACGTCTGCTGGCAATCCCAGACGAACTGGCCGATCGTGGCAGCAACGCCCAGGTCCGCGGCGCCGTCGAGGCCGCCCAACTGGCAGCGGCAACTCTCCGGGATTTCCGTCCAGCGGCCGACGAACTCTTCGATCCGGACAGGCAGCTCGAAGAGCTCCTCGATCATCGCCTGCAGGCCCTCGGGATTCCGCGGTCCCGCGGCCAGGCGGCCGGCAAAAAAGAGCTTGAACTGGTCGGGCAGGGTGTCTCGCCGCCGCATGGAAGGCTGGGCCAGCCCGACGAGCGCGCCGATATAGTCCGCGAAATGATCGGATTCGGGCCGATCGAGGCTCACCGTCGGTTGGGCGTTGGCCCAGGCGCGGTAAAACAGCGAGAGCAGGCGGTGGTGAAAGATATCGGCGAAACGCGCGAAGGTTGGATCGCCGTTCTGCCTCAGCCGACTGCGGGCGTATTCCGTCAGATGCAGCGGCAACGGGCCATTGGGGCCGAACAGGCCGAAGAAAAAGACCTCCATCCGCGGCGGCAGACCATCCCCGGCGGAGACCAGCGCGCTGATCGTCCGCGGCGCGAAAGCCATCGTCGGCTCCTGGCCCAGGCGGATGGCATCATCCTTGGCGCGGCGCTCTCGCCCAGCCGGGGCCGCTCCGCCGTGGCGCATTCGAGCCGGCGGATGGCCTGGAAGAAATCGAATTGGTGCGGGGCAGCCGCGATGTCGTCCAGCAGGGCTACAAGGTCTGCCGCCGACCGATGCGGATCGGCCATTGCATTATTTCTCCACGGTCCGCGGTGCGCACCAGGGTTTCGGTGAAGGAATTGATGGAAACGTAGCGTGCGAAGAACTCTTCCAGGACGGCTCCGAGGAGAAAGACTCCCGCCCCCTCGAACGCGGTCTCGTCGCACGTCAGCGTGATTTGCAAGCCGCGGCCGAAGGTCAGCGGCCCCGAAGTCGGCACGGGACGGGTGATTGGCCGGGCGACCACCGACTGCACGCCGTCGATCTGCTTGCGGATGTGCGGTTCGGCCATGTCGGCGTACAGCGCGAGCATCTCTCGCAAGGCCGCGGCCCCGCCCCGCTGCGGATCGTTGACCAGCGAGAAATAATTCAGCGAAAGATGGTTCACCATCCGCCAGGCCACCTCGCCCGTGCCGTAGGAAAGGGCCACCCGCGGCCGCGTGGGTCCGACCAGGCAACGTGTCGAGCGAATGGGCAAGCTCACCTCGGGCGAGAAATCGGTGTCGCCCACCCCCACCGGCATCAAGAGGGGAAGGTCGCGGTTCGTGCAAAGCAGTCCCACGGAAAGCTGCCGCAGATCGTGGGCAAAGGGGGCCTCGCGGGCATCGACCAGCGAAAGGTATAACTCGCTGCCGATATAGCTGGTCCGCGGGCCCAACCGTCGCTGCTGCTCGGAAAGCGTGCGATGCACCCGCCGCGCCGTGTAGAAGGCGGCCGACTCGCCGTGGCGATCGGGCGACGAGGCCCCGTCGCCTTGGCCGGGCGTCGCGTAGAAAGGCAGAAAGACCTGCTGCTTGTCGCCGTCGCCATAGCCCGTCACGTCGGTCACCGCATACGGTTCGAAGTCCAGCGGCCGCGTGCGGTCGGGCAGGATCTGGAACTCGGCCTTGCGCTCGTCGATCTGAATGCGGTCGGCCCGCTTGGAGAACAAGTTGACCGCGGGCGTCGCGAAGAGCGAGAACAACGAGGCGTCGACGCGATGCTCCAGCGCGCGGTTGGCGCGATTGAAGAGCACGAAGAGGTCGAGCGTGTTGCCCGGGCAGCGCCGCAGGGCGGGGGCCAGCCCGCCCAGTTCCACGAAGAGGAACCGCTCGGGCATGGCGAAGTATTCGTGCAGCAGGCGGTAGCCCTGGAAGGACCGCGGACCGCTGGGCAGCAGGGCCTCGCCCTCCTGAAAGCCGAGGCGGCGGATTTCGCGGGCGGCGATCGTCGTCCGCGACTCGGCGGGCGAGCCCACGGGAGCGACCACTGCGGCGATGCGGTTGCCCAGCAATTGCTCGTAGAGGGCCGCGGTCAGTTCGCCGGAGCCTTGCAAAAAGAGCGGCAGACGCTCCAGGGCTATCTTGTCGAAGGTCAATCCGGCAGTGCAGGTCAGGCGGAGGCGGAGCCCGGCCCGCGCTGCGGCTACGTCCGGAGCGCCGCGCATCGCCTCGTCGCGATTGTAGTATTCGGCCTGCTCGATCTTCAGCGGCCAGAGCGTGACGTCGTGGCCCGTCTGGTAGCGGCAAGGGGTCTGCTCGCCCTTACCGATGCGGCTCAAAAGCGTCGTGCCGCGGGGGACGCTCAGACCTTTGGCCAACGCCCCTTCGTTGTAGTCGGGCACGAAGCGGACCACGGCCATCGAAGGCGTGGGGGAAAGGTAATGCGGATAGACGATTTCCAGCAGATGCTGCGTGAACTCGGGAAACTGGGCGTCGAGCTTCAACTGCACCCGCGCCGCCAGGAAGGCCAGCCCTTCCAGCAGCCGCTCCACGTAGGGATCGGCGCATTCGAACTCTTCGAGGGCCAGGCGGCCGGCGATCTTCGGGTAGCGGCGTGCGAACTCCGCACCCATCTCGCGAACGTGCTGCAGTTCGCGGTTGTAGTAGGCCAGCATGCGCGGATCCATGGCGGAGTTCTCCCTATTGCCCCGATTGGTCGACGACTGCCACGTGGCCCGAGTCCAAGTCCACCTCCGTATGGAGGAACATCCGCATCGGCATCGGTTGGGCCCAGAGGCTGCCCTCGATCTCGAAGGTGATGGCGTTGGACGACATGCTCTCGCCCTCCATGACCGACCGCACGCGGAGTGTGTCCGGCAAGATTCGCGGCTCGAAATCGAGGATCGCCTGTCGCACGGCGGTCTCCAACGCGCCCAGGTCGGTCGAGGAAATGTGCCGTCCGGAAAGGTCGAGCGAGCCGTAATTGACCACGGAGCGGGCAACTTCCGGGTATTCCGCCAGGTCCTGCACCTGCGCGAGCTTGCCGGTGTTGAGCAGCCAGCCCAGGTCGCGCAAGACGCACTCGCGGAGCCTCTCCAGTGAAATCACGCGGCGTTCGCGGGACTCGGCCTTCTTGTCCGGTTCCTCGTCGGTCAGTCGATCGAGCAAGGAAGGCTGCAGCCGCTCCTTGACGGTAAGTTCTGCCATAGGCTACTCCGGCGCCGGTTCGGCAAGCGTTGCGGATGAGGAAGAAGCGGATGCCGGGCTCTCCCCCTCCGACTCAATCGGCTCCAGGTCGATCTCGAGGTCGATCTGCCGCACGTCGAGGAGCGGGTAATCGGTCTCGTCCGTGGAGAGCATGCGCTGTCCCAGGCCATGGCTGGCCCCTTCCGCAGGCTCAGTCCATTCAGTTTTCCGAGCCATGCGGACGAGCGGATCCGGACTGTCCTCCGACCCCGGGTAGCGGCTGGGGATCAGACCGACCGCCTCGCCTTCGTTGGCCCAGACGAAATGCACCGGCAGCCAGACCAGATCGCGGAGATCGGTGGGCGGCTCGACCTTGATCTGGCGGATGTTTTCCACGGGAATCCAGAAGTAGCGACCGGAGATCATGGCCTCGACGACGGGCCCCAGGCGGGTATCGGCGTCGGCGATCCACTGGAATCGTTGTCCGTCGAGGCTGCCCGGCGTGGCCGGGGCGGCCTCGAAGGCCCTCAGCCGCAGACGCTGCGCCGCCTCGTGCTCGCCGGCGGCCGTCAACCGCAGGGCCTCGACCATCCACCCCATCCACTCCGGCGGATCACCAAAGATCAGCGGCGACCGTTTGCCGGCGAAGACCTCGGCCCGGAAGACCTCGCACTGCAGGGCCTCGCGGTACATCTGGGCCATGATCAGGGTCGAGGCGTCGAGTTCGGCGGCCGTGTTGAGCTGGGTCAGGGCGCGGTCCCACTCGCCCCGCACGGAAAGCAACTGAAAGAGGAAGACGCGGAGCTTTGCGTCGGCCGGACTCCGCCGCACCTCTTGCTGCAACTCGCGGAAAGCCTCGTCCAGGTTTCCGTCGCGAAGGGTCTGAATCGCGGGCATGGTTGCCTCGGAGGAAAAGGGAAGTGGGGGAAGGGGGAGACGCGAAGAGGGGGAAAGGAAGACGAGGAGAAAAGGAGAGAGCTTTTGCCGCTCCTCTCTCCGTGTCTCCCCTCTCCCCGCTCTTTTTCTTACCTCGCGTGGCTCAGGGCCACTTCTTGTTGCCGACGCGATCCCAGCCGCGCGGGCCGTAATCCGTATAGTTGGAACCGTCCCACTGGCGGTAGGTCAGTTGCACCTTGTAGTACCAAAGCGAGAGCGTCTCGGCGGGGCGCTCGTCCTCGCCGCCGCTGATGTTCCACGAGGCCAATAGCGGCGTATCGAGCTCGAACGTCAAGTAAACGCTCTTGGCAGCGTCCTCCATGTCGCCGCCGCTGGCCAGCAGCACGATCGTGGCCTTGTCGCAAATCTTGCCGCCGCCGCAGGCGTACTGCATGAGGTCGGGCGAGGCGCAGTCGAAGGTCTTATTGAGCGTGATCGGCTTGACGTCGGCCACGCCCGTGAAAACGTCCTTGGTTCCCGCCTTGGCGCTTTCCTTGAATTCGCGGGTGAGGTCCCAACTGATCTGGGTGCACGAGATCCATTTCTCGAAGCCCGTGATCTGGGAATCGCCCTTGATCTTATCGAGATTCAGCAGAATCATTTTCCATCTCCATGGTTCTTATGAGGGGTGAAATACATCTTGTCGCGAAGCAGTGGCAAAGGCGGCCTTCGCGCGTGGCCGCACGCGGCGCTGCCGCGCTCAACCGCCCTTGGCCGAAGGCAGCTTCGACACCAGGCGAAGCGAAACCGTGAGACCTTCCAACTGGTAATGGGGCCGAAGGAAGATCTTTGAGGAGTAGTAGCCCGGGTTGCCTTCGACTTCCTCCACGACCACCTCGGCGGCCGAGAGCGGGCGGCGCGCCTTGGTCTCCTCGCTGGCCGTAGCGGGATTGCTCTCCACGTAGTTGGAGATCCAGCGGTTGAGCCAGGCCTGCATGTCGTCCCGTTCCTTGAACGAGCCGATCTTGTCCCGCACGATGCACTTCAGGTAGTGGGCGAAACGGCAGGTCGAGAAGAGGTAGGGGAACCGCGCCGCGAGGTTGGCGTTGGCCGTGGCGTCCGCATCGTCGTACTCCTCCGGCTTGTGCAGCGACTGGGCGCCGATGAAGGCGGCAAAATCGGAGTTCTTCTTGTGCACCAGCGGCATGAAGCCGTTCTTGGCCAATTCCGCCTCGCGGCGATCGCTGATGGCGATTTCCGTGGGGCATTTCATGTCCACGCCGCCGTCGTCGGTGGGGAAGGTGTGCGTCGGCAGCCCAGTCACGGCCCCGCCTGACTCGATGCCGCGAATCCGCGAGCACCAGCCGTAGTACTTGAACGACTCGTTGATATTCAGCGCCATGGCGTAGGCGGCGTTGGACCAGCAATAGCGGTCGTGTTGGGCGCCCTCGACGTCCTCCTCGAAGGCGAACTCGTCGACGGGGCTGGTCTTGGCGCCGTAGGGCACGCGGGCCAGATATCGTGGCATGGCCAGGCCGATGTAGCGCGAGTCGTCCGCCTCGCGGAGCGACCGCCAGCCGGCGTACTCGGGCGTCTGGAAGATCTTCGTCAAGTCGCGGGGATTCGCCAGCTCCTGCCACGATTCCATCTGGAACAACGTGGGCGAGGCGCCGGTCATGAACGGCGGCGTGCGCCGCGGCCGAGACCTTGGCGATCTCGCCCAGCAATTCCACGTCCGGCGGATTGTGGTCGAAATAGTAGTCGCCCACGATGCAGCCGAAAGGGGCCCCGCCGAACTGGCCGTATTCCTCTTCGTAGACCTTCTTGAAGATCGGGCTCTGGTCCCAGGCCGTGCCCTTGAACTTCTTGAGGGTCTTGTGCAGGTCCTTCTTGGAGATGTTCATCACGCGGATCTTCAGCGTCTCATCGGTCTCGGTGTTGCTCACCAGGTGGTGCAGCCCCCGCCAGGCGCCCTCGAGCCGCTGGTAGTCCTCGTGATGGATGATCTGGTTGACCTGCTCGGTCAGTTTCTGGTCGATCGCGGCGATGATCGCTTCGATGCTCCGCATGGCGTCGTCGGAAATCAGCGATGTCCCCTCCAGGGCCTGGGCGGCGAGGGTCTTGACCGCGTTTTCGACGGCCTGCCGCGACTGGTCGGTCTTCGGCTTGAACTCTTTCGTCAGCAGCGCCGTAAAATCGCTGGCTTCCAGGGTCTGCCCAGCGGCAGCGCTCTCCTGGCGTTCGGTGTCACTTTGAGCCATTGTCGAACTCCTTGATGGTTATTTGATTTGACAAGTGTATGGGTTCAATGCCGGCGCTCGTAGTCGCGGGTTCAGCCTCTACGAGCCGGAACTCCTGCTGGCGGGCCGCTTATGCCTCGCTCTCTTCGGCCGGCTTGGGCACCGACGCCAGCGATTGCAACAGCGCCGGATCCTGCAGCACGCGGCGGATGAGGTCTTCCGCCCCCGACTTGCCGTCCATGTACGAGAGCAGGTTCGACAACTCCGTGCGGGCGTCGAGGAGTTTTTTCAGGGAATCGACCTTGCGGGCTACCGCCCCTGGCGAAAAATCGTCCAGGCTTTCGAAGGTGAGATCGACGTTCAGATTGCCCTCGCCGGTCAACGTGTTGGGGACCCGGAAGGCCACGCGCGGCTTCATCGCCTTGAGGCGGCTGTCGAAATTATCGACGTCGATTTCCAGGAACTTGCGCTCGTCCACCGGCGGCAAGGCCTCGGCCGGCTTGCCCGACAGGTCCGACATCACCCCCATGACGAAAGGCAACTGGACCTTTTTCTCGGCGCCGTAGACTTCGACGTCGTACTCGATTTGCACTCGCGGCGGTCGATTCCGCCCCACAAACTTCTGGCCGCTTTTGCCGCCCATGAATGACCTCCTTTAAGAGAACTCGCAATAACTTCAAGACATTTAATCGTTCAACTGTTTCCATCCTCGGATGCGGACCCCGACGGACCGTTGATCAGTTCTGCCTCCGACAAACCGCTTGGCACCAATTCGCGCAGCAACGAGAGAAAATCCAGCGAAACCAGTCGCTTCGCCCGGCGCAACAGCAGAGGCACGGGACTGGAAGGCTCGGATTGGGCATAGTATTCGCAAATCTTGTCCAAGAGGCGGATCACGTCGTCGCGGGATCTGATCACGTCGGCCGCCACGGGGGCCGGCGACGAAGGCTGCCCCGCTGTCGAGGCCGCCGATCAAGGCATCCAAGTCCAAGTCGCCTCCAGCGCCGCCTTCGCCGGAGCCTCCGCTGGTTTCTTCCGCGGCGGGCTCCTCGGGCTGGGCGCCGAGTCCCCGCCGCTCAACTTGCCCCGCGAGGATCTGCGATATTTTCTTCAATACGTCGGTGAGGGAGTCGAAGCTCGTCGAACGCAATGCGCCGACCTGCTCGGTCAACGCCGATTCGATTCCCTCGGCATCGGCCAGCGCGGCGGCCGTCGCCTGGGCCCAGGCGACTAGCTGGTCGGGGTCGGCATCCAAGAAAGCCGACTCGATGGTCGTCTTTTCGGGCGGGGTTTCCTCCGCGCGGGGGGGCATATCACCGCAAGCTACCAGGTAATCGCGATAAGAGAATTTTCCCAACGAGGCCGACTCGACGATCGACATCTCGTGCACGGGCCTCAGGCAGGCATCCGAGTCGCACAGCGCGGCCAGGGCATTGACCCGCAAGGCTGGATCGAGATCATCTTCGGGATCAAGTTGCGGATGTACCTCTTGCCAGAAGCGATCCACCAGTCCACGAATGAGGGCCAGGGCATCGCAAAAGCCGGGCAAACCGTCTAATCGCACCACCGCTCGCGCCAAGTAAACGGCGACACGCAAGTCCTTGGTTCGCTGGAAGAGCTCAAGGGCCTTGCCGCGAACGGTTTTCCAGTCCGGACTCTGGGCTTCGATTACGGTATCGCCGAACTGCTGCTCCGGCGTACCTTGCGATCCCCGCTCCATTTCCTGGAAGTCGGCATCGTACTCCAAGTTCTCTCCGCAGGGCGATTCCGCAGAGACAGGTTCCAGCAATTGCTCGACTTCAAGAACGCTCATGCTCTCGGCCCCCTTGCAGTCCGTCGGCGACCGTAAACTGGTTCGTCAAGTCTACCAGAAACATCAGTTGTCGATAAGCGATCAAAGACCAGCAATGGCTCACCCTCAGGATTTTTCTCATGAAATATGGCAAATATTTGCCGCAAGTCAACACCGAGATTGAAATAAGCGTTGCAAGTGCCTGTTGCATAAGCACTTAGTGCTATTCTCTGACTCTGGTTAAGGCATCGTCTCAAGCCGCAACTTTAGAACTTGACAGTTGTTGCGTCAAATCTGGGGAGGGTGTGTGTAGCAGTTGCCACCAATCGGTGGTCGGCAGCGACAAGCCCAGTAGGTCATAGGGGGAACGACCGCGACGCTTGCCACTTCGGAAGGGTCGGCAGTTCCAGTATAGCCGCTTGAGATCCAGCATCGGCTGGGTGACCGTCCGATGCCGCTCCTGATGCATTCGTAGCACGCTGTTCATGCATTCCACGGCACTACTGGCGCGAACGGTGTGTCGTAAGACCGCCGCCACCCTCCCATACGATTCCTGCCAGTTCACCTCCAACTTCCGACAATACGCCGTCTGGACCAAAGCAGCTGCCAGCCAACGTCCTCCGCCCGGAACGTCCTCGGGAACCGCCGCCAACTGCTTCCGCAGCCACCACCGCCGGACCAATGCCTCACGTAACTCCGCCCAAGGCTCTGCCGCCGTCAACTGCCGCTGCATCCGATCCAGGAACGTCAGGCTTCGCCGATCCGCCAGCGCACGACGCAGTTTGCCCCACTCTGGCCCGTCAAGTTCTTTTACCGCCGCGGCGATCTCTCCCTCGGCCCAGGCTCGATCATTCAACCGCCCATCCGGGCGAAACAATTCCAAGGCGGTCCCGATCCGTTTCCACGCTCGCTCCATGCGGTCGTACCTTTCCATGAGCCGTTCCACCTTCTTCCACGCCTTGCCCGCCAGTCCTCCAAAGCCGCGGCGGTCGCCGCCGTGACGCCACGCGTACACGACCTGTCGGTCCGCTTCTTCCGCCTTCGCCCACTGGGACTCCACGCGGCTCCACAGTTTTCGCAGTACACGCTGCGCTTCCTGCTTCGTATGGAAGACATCCAAGCTGACCTGCAAAGGAGTGGCGTTTCCGGCGTTTTTTCGCTGCGTCTGAAAATCCGCCAGACCACGCTGCATGCCTCGGCCGCCGTCAACCACCGCCTGCTCCAAGGCGTTGAAACCTTGCAACGCCCCAGTCCACGTCGAAGCACTGCGATCCGCAGCATGCGTTCCCAAGACCCACGCCATGCTGTGCGGTTCGACGCCCACTAAAACCGGCTTGCCGTGGAAGAAAATCTCGTCGAAGCAGCCCGTAATCACCAGACCGCGGCAGGCTTGGTCCAAGCGATCCAGTACTTGGCTTGCCGCCTGTGCAGATTCCTTCACCCACCGGCCGATCTTCGCACGGCTGGGAGATTTTTTTTCACGACGATTCCCAAGAGTTCCCTCGTTTGCGAGTAACTCAACCCCATGGCTGTGGCCGTTGCCGCAAACCGTTGCTGCTCCTGTTCAGAAAACTCCGTCGCCTTAGCCAGTCGCTTTTCCAGCAATGCCAGTCGCTCCGCCTGCTGGCGTACTTGTTCTTGGAGTTGGTCGCGTGACGGCCCGCCGCCGACCGCGTCGCGCACTGCCGCTTCGACTTTCTCCGCATGATCGTAGGCGGTTTGCCGACTACACCCGGCCGCCTCCGCCTGTTCCGAAACCGAGCCCCATTTCCCTGTCATAACCGCTGCCGCGTTCCCAATCCATGAAACAATGGGTAATCTGGCCATTTCCGTGAACCTCCTTGTACACGGTCACTTCCTTGAAAATCTCCTAAGACATAAAAAACCGATTCCCATCGAATCTGTCAACCTGAGTTTCCCCAAGAAACGCTCAGATTGAGACGGTGCCCTGGTTAAGGATGCGTCTTTCTTGCCCCTTGATAAAAGTGGTTTGCCTGCGGCAATGGGTGGATTGAAAAACGTTCTCGCTGGACGTGATCGCATTGTGAACGTATAATCACAATAGGGATCGCGGGGGCGAAGGCTCTTATTTGACGTATTAAACACTATCCCCGAGGGTTATTGCAACCAAGGGCGAGGATCTTTATGGCCGACGCCAAACTCGAGACTCGGATCCGGCGCGAACAGATCGCCGACGCCGCCCTGCAACTGGTTGCCGGTGAGGGCGTCAAACGGCTGAGCATCGCCGCCGTAGCCCGGCGCGTTGGCCTGGTTCCATCGGGGATTTACCGGCATTTCCCCAGCAAGGACGCGATGCTCGACGCTGTCCTCGACCTATTGGATTCGAAACTCCAGGCCAATGTCGAAGCCGCCCGGCAGGAAGTTCCCGACTCGCTGGGCCGCCTGCATGACCTGTTCCTTCGCCACATTCGCTTTATTCGTCAGGGACAGGCCTTTCCGCGCATCATCTTTTCGGACGAGGCCCTGGCCGGCCGGCCTCAACGCAAGGCCCGCGTGCAGCGGATACTGCAAGACTACCTGGCGCAAATCGAGCGCATGGTCCGCGAAGGACAAGACGAGGGCTGCATCCAGCCGCAACTCGTGCCCGCTACCGCATCCATGATGTTCCTGGGAATGATCGTGCCGGCAGGAGTCGTATGGCACCTCACGGATGGCGGCTTCAACCTCACCCAGCATGCCGGTCGGGCTTGGAAGATGTTCGAACTGGCGTTGACGGCCAAGACAGAGACTTGTGACGCGAGATCGATGACAACCGAGTGATTGAGGGTTCACAATTATGAATAAGCTAGTTTTGCCTCTAGCAGTCGCTGTGGCGGTCGTTGCCGCGGGCGGCTGGTACGTTTTGGGGCGCGGCAATCATGGCGAAGACTCGTTGCGGGTCTCCGGCAATATCGAGGCCACCGAGGTACCCATCAGCTTCAAGATTCCCGGTCACGTCGTTGCACGCTATGTGGATGAGGGCGACGCGATTTATGAAGGCAAGCCGGTGGCCCGGTTGGAAACGGCCGACCTGGAGGCCGACGTGGCCAAGGCCCGTGGTGAAGTGCAAGCGGCCGACGCCGCAATGGCCGAAATGCTGGCGGGGTCGCGGCCGGATGAAATCGCCGCCGCACTGGCGACCATGCAGAAGGCCGAGGCCAGCTACGCCGAGCTGAAAAACGGCAGCCGCCCTCAGGACATTGAGGCTGCCGAAGCCGAGATGCGAGCGGCCGACGACGACCGCGATCACCTTAAGCGCGACCTCGACCGCTTTGAACGGCTCCAGCAAAGCGACGCCGGCACCGTTGCCGTCGAGCAGGTCGATCGGGCCTATGCCGCTTTCCATATGGCGAACCAGCGCGCGATCGAAGCCAAGAAACGCTACGAACTGGTCAA
This sequence comes from uncultured Planctomycetia bacterium, assembly GCA_963709175.1. Classification (GTDB taxonomy): domain Bacteria; phylum Planctomycetota; class Planctomycetia; order Pirellulales; family Thermoguttaceae; genus JANXQG01. Next base: position 22,336 of record CAVPVK010000008.1, on the reverse strand, counting down.
GGAAGGACCGCGCCAAGAGCAGATCATGCAGGCCAAAGCCGCCATGGAGCAGGCCCAGGCCCAGTATCGACTCGTCAAGGAAGGGCCGCGGAAAGAGGACATCGATCAGGCCCGCGCCAGGCTTGTCCAGGCCAAGGCCACTTTGCAGGCCGCCGAGACCAAACTCGGCTACGCCGTCGTGACCTCGCCCCTGACCGGAGTGGTGCTTTCCAAGAACATCGAGCCCGGTGAGTATGTCGCCGCCGGCACGCCCGTCGTCACGGTCGCCGACATCGTGAACGTCTGGCTGCGGGCCTACGTCGACGAGAACGACCTGGGCAAGGGTATTGTCCACCAGGGCAGCGAGGCGGAGATCACCACCGACGCCTATCCGGGCAAGGTCTACAAGGGACGCGTCTCGTTCATCTCCTCGGAGCAGGAGTTCACGCCTAAGTCGGTCGAGACCGTTCGCCAGCGGGTGAAGTTCGTCTATCGCATCAAGATCGACGTGACGAACCCGAACAAGGAACTCAAGCCGGGAATGCCGGCAGATGCCAGAATCGGGAAATCCGAGGTCGTAATACCGAAATCATGATTGGTTTTCCGTGGTCATATCGAACAGATCTACGGCATCCACCGTCGCTCAGGTTTGATCATTCAGATTATCTGCTTTGAATTTGTTTCGGCTTTCCATATTCGTATTTCGTACTTGTTATGATGATCCGCGCCGACCACCTCACCAAGAAGTTTGAGGGGCTCGCTGCTGTCAACGACCTTTCTCTCTCCGTTGACGAAGGTGAAATCTTCGGCCTGGTCGGTCCCGACGGCGCTGGCAAGACCACCACCATGCGGCTGCTGACCTCGATCATGGCCCCCGACGGCGGCGAGGCCTGGGTGGCCGGACGGAGCGTGGTCGGCGAGGCCGAAGAGGTCAAGGCCCAGATCGGCTACATGAGCCAGCGATTCGGCCTCTACGCGGACTTGACGGTGATGGAGAACCTCGACTTCTATGCCGACATCTACAACGTGCCGCGCAAGGGCCGCGACGAACGGGTCCAGCGGCTATTGGGATTCAGCAATCTCACGCCCTTTAAACGCCGCCTGGCGGGCAACCTCTCCGGCGGCATGAAGCAAAAACTCGGCTTGGCCTGCACCCTGATCCACACGCCGCGGGTGCTCTTCCTCGACGAGCCGACGAACGGCGTCGATCCCGTCTCCCGCCGCGACTTCTGGCGAATCCTCTATCAACTCTTGCGGGAAAAGGTGACGATCTTCGTCTCCACGGCCTATCTCGACGAGGCCGAACGTTGCAACCGCCTGGCCTTGATCCACCAAGGGCGGCTGCTGGCCGTCGGCACGCCCAACGAGGTCAAACAACTCATGCGGGGCACGATCCTGGAAATCCGCTCGGCCGAGCCCCGCCGGGCCGCAGCCCTCTTGCGGCAGCAATTTCCGGCGGCATCGGTCGGCCTGTTCGGCGATCGCGTGCATTTCGTGCGGGTCGATGGCCCACGGGAAAGCGTCCCGATCGACCAGGTCCTGCGCGACGCCGGCGTGCCGTTTGCGGCCGTTCGCACGATTCCGCCGACCTTGGAAGACGTCTTCGTCTCGGCGATCGGCGGCAGAGGGGAAGAGAAGAGAGGGGAGAGGAGAGACACGGAGAGGGGGGAGAGGAGACACGGAGACGCGGAGACACGCAGGGAAAGCGCGGTGTCGGCGTCTCCTCTCTCCGCGTCTCCCCTCTCTTCTTTTTCCCTCGCCGTTACAGTGGAAAACCTCGAACGCCGCTTCGGCAAGTTCCTGGCGGTCAATCGCGTAAGCTTCCAGGTCCCGCGCGGCGAGATTTTCGGTTTCCTGGGGCCCAACGGAGCGGGCAAGTCGACGACCATCCGCATGCTCTGCGGCATCCTCTCGCCGACCGGTGGAAGCGGCCGCGTGGCCGGCCTCGACATCCGTCGCCAGCCCGAGGAAATCAAGGCCCACGTCGGCTATATGAGCCAGAAATTCTCGCTGTACCAGGACTTGACCGTCGAGGAAAACATCGACTTCTACGCCGGCATCTACCGCATCAGCGGCCGGGAAAAGGCCGAGCGGAAGCAATGGGTGATCGAGATGTCGGGCTTGGAGGACCACCGTCATCGGCCCACCGCCGTCCTTTCCGGCGGTTGGAAGCAGCGGCTGGCCCTGGGCTGCGCCATCCTGCACCGCCCGCCGATCCTCTTCCTCGACGAGCCGACCTCCGGCGTCGATCCGATCAGCCGCCGCCAGTTCTGGGACCTGATCTACCAATTGTCTAGCGAGGGCGTGACGGTCTTTGTTACGACGCACTACATGGACGAGGCCGAGTACTGCGACCGCTTGGCGTTGATCTACCGCGGCGAGTTGATCGCGCAGGGCACGCCGGAAAAGCTCAAGCATGAGGCCATGCAGGAGGACGTGCTGGAGGTAGTCTGCGACCAGCCGGAAGCAGCCATGGAGGCGCTTGCCGGGCTCGCGGCGGTAAAGGAAACGGCCCTATTCGGCAAGACCCTGCACCTGGTGGCCGACGACGGTCCGCGGGCGGCAGCGGCGACCCGCGCGGCTGGCCGAGCGGGGGCTCCGCGTCGAGCAAGTCTCGCCGATCGTGCCTTCGCTGGAGGATGTCTTCGTGTCGCTCATCGAAGCCCGCGATCGCGCCGAACAGCCCCAAGAGGAGGTGCGGCGATGAATGCCCAGCGCGTTGCAGCCGTGGCCCGCAAGGAGTTCCTGCACGTCCTCCGCGACCCGCGGAGCCTGGGCATGGCCATCGCCATTCCCATGCTAATGCTGGCGCTGTTCGGCTTCGCCTTGACGCTCGACGTCGATCACGTGCCGCTGGCGGTCTGGGACCAGAATTGCACGCCCGACAGCCGTGAACTGGAAAGCAAGTTCGCCGGCTCGCCCTATTTCTCGCTCGTCCGCCAGGTGGACAACCAGCGCGACATGGATCGGGCCATCGACTCCGGCGAGGCCCTCATGGGACTGATCATCCCCTACGACTTTTCCCGGCGGCTGGCCACCGCCAGCGAGGCGCCCGTGGGCATAGCCCTTTCCGGCGTCGACTCGAACACGGGCACCATCGTCCTGGGTTACGCCGACGCCATTGCGGAAATCTACTCGCAGGAATGGATGGAGCGCCGGGCCGGCCGCCGAGGCCCAACGCAAGTCAGTGTGCCGCTGGATGTCCGCGGAAGGGTCCTCTTCAACGCCGACTTGGAATCGAAGAACTACATCGTGCCGGGCCTGATCGCCGTAATCATGATGGTGATCACCGCCATGCTGACGTCGCTGACCTTTGCCCGCGAGTGGGAGCAGGGCACCATGGAGCAGCTCATTTCCACGCCGGTGCAGGGCTCCGAGCTGATCCTGGGCAAGCTCATCCCCTCCTTCGTGATCGGACTGTTGGACATGGCGCTGGCGGTGGTGCTGGGCCAGTTCATCTTCAACGTCCCTTTGCGCGGCAACGTTGCCCTGTTGTTCGGCGTGGCCTCGATTTTCCTCGTTGGCGTATTGACCATGGGCATGCTCATCAGCATCGCCACGAAGAGTCAGCTCCTGGCCAGCCAGCTCTCAATGACAGCGACTTTCTTGCCGGCCTTTTTGCTGTCGGGCTTCATTTTCGCCATCGTCAACATGCCCCGGCCGATCCAGTGGTTGACGTACCTCGTGCCGGCCCGCTATTTCATCGGCATCCTCAAGGGGATTTACCTCAAGGGCGTGGGGCTGGAGATCCTGGCAGCCGACACGCTGCTGCTAGTCGCTTTCGCCGCGGCGATGGTCGTGTTGGCGAATTGGAAATTCAAGAAGAAACTGAGGTAAGGAAGAAGAGCTTAAAGCTCAGAACCCAGGACCCGAGACCCCTCTCCGACATGTTCGACCGTATCCGCCAGATGCTGATCAAGGAGTTCATCCAGGTCTTTCGCGACCCGCGGATGCGGGGCGTGGTCCTGATCATTCCCTGCCTGGAAGTGCTGGTGATCGGCTACGCGGTGAACATGGACATCCGTGACATCCGCACGGGCGTCTATGATTTGGACAACACGCCGGCCAGCCGCGAGCTGATCGACCGCTTCGCGGCGAGCGGCTACTTCCACGTGGTGGCTCGTATTGACGACGAGCGGCAGGTGCAGGACCTCATCGATCGCGCTGAGGTGCAGATCGTTTTGCGGATCGACCACGGCTTCGCCGGCGACCTGCGGGCCGGGCGGAGCGCGGCGGTCCAGGTCTTGTGCGACGGCAGCGATTCCAACACGGCAGCCATCGCCATGAGCTACGTCGGCCGCATAACGGGCGAGTACGCGCGGCAGACTCAGATCCGCCGCGCACAAGCGGCGCAGCGGCCCGGCCGATCCGCCGGTGCAAGTTGATTTTCGCAGCCGCGCGTGGTTCAACGAGAACCTCGACAGCCGCAATTATTTCGTGCCGGGCGTGATCGTGATCGTGGTCAGCCTGGTGAGCCTGCTGTTGACGAGCATGGCCGTGGTCCGCGAGAAGGAGATCGGCACGATCGAGCAAATCATGGTCACGCCGATCAAGCCCTTGGAGTTCATCCTCGGCAAGACACTGCCCTTCGTGCTGATCGCCTACGCTGACGTGACGCTGATCCTCTTGATCGGGGTCTTTTGGTTCGAGGTGCCGCTCCGCGGCAGCCTGGTGCTGCTGTACTTCTCCACGGGCCTTTATCTTTTGACGATGCTGGGCGTGGGCCTGTTCATTTCCACGGTCAGCCAGACGCAGCAGCAGGCCATGATGAGCACATTTCTTTTCTTTTTCCCCGCGATGCTGCTCTCCGGCTTCTCCTTCCCCATCGCCAACATGCCGCCGGTCATCCAGTGGCTCACGTATCTCAATCCGGTGGCCTATTTTCTCGTCGTGGTGCGCACGATCTTCCTCAAGGGTGTCGGGCTTTCCTATCTTTGGCCACACCTCGCAGGCCTGGCGGTGATGGGCTTTGCCACGCTCGGGCTGGCGGCGCGGCGGTTCCATAAGACGCTGTGACAGTGTAGAGGTAAAGGCAGCTGCTACGGACCGCGCGCAAGCAGGCTCCTCTCCGATTCACCGCCTCGAAAAGCGAGGCGGGTTCTGTGCGATATGCCAAAGTGGCGCTGCCGAGCTAACTCCCGCGGTATCGAGGATTTATATGCGGCGGCGATCGTATCCCTACGGCACCAGTCGATCGAGCAACTGGTCCAAAGAGACGTGCGCGAACCGCGTTACCGAATCGGAAGTCGCATACGGGATGTGGAGATGCTTGTTGTGGATGATGGCGCCGCACGTGTAAACCACGTTGGGCACGTAACCGTCGCGGTCTTCTTCCGTTGGCACGAGGAACGGCTCGCGAAGGACGCCGATGATCTTGAGCGGATCTTCCAAGTCCAACAGCATGGCCCCAATGCAGTAGGTTCGCATCGGACCCACGCCATGGGTCAGCAGCAGCCAGCCTTCCGGCGTTTCCAGCGGCGAACCGCAGTTGCCGACCTGGACGAATTCCCACGGATATCGCGGGCTGTGCAACAATTCGGCGGACTCCCAGAAGTGGATGATGTCGGAATACATGAGGTACAGGTTTTCGCCGTCGATCCGCGAACACATCACGTAATGTCCGCCGATGCGGCGGGGAAAGAGGGCCATGCCCTTGTTCCGGGCGCACTTGCCGTTGAGCGTATGGATGCCGATCCGCAGGAATTCGCGGGTCTCCATGATTTGCGGTAAAATGCGGCGGCCGTCGGTGGCAGTGTAGGTGCCGTAAAATGTCGTCTCCCCGTCATCCTCGACGAAACGCACCATCCTCAAGTCTTCGATGCCGTGGCTCTCATTGCTGCTGTAAGGGAAGATCACAACCTCGGCGGCATCGGCGTCCTTGGAAAGCTGCAACTCGTAGTTGGATTGCGCCAGCCAGAGCATGCCTTCAAGCGTCTCCCCGGAACCGAGCCTTTCCGGCTCTGCGGCGCTAGCGGCGGCGATCGCGCGTTCCAACTCGACCATCGTGAACTGCTCCGGCAAGCGGCCCAAGACCAGGTCGATTGCCCAACCGTTGATGCCGATGTCTTGCAGCTTGCGACCGAACAGCGGCTTGTCGTAGCGGCGGTCGGGCGAAGTGCGGACGCGGTGCGAAAACCGTGCCGGCGGGTCCATCTGGATGGCGTGGTCCGCAGTGATGATTCCCGTGCGGAACACCACGCACGACACGTGGCCCTCACCCGTGGCACGAAAACTGAGCATGAACCGCACGGCCCCGTCGGGCAGGTTCCATTGGTTCCGATGCTTGACGATCGAAGGGTTGAACAGCGCTGCCGAGGCAATGGAATACTCCATCGTGAAATAGGAGCCGATCAACAAGCGGCGATTGCGCGAGACGTCCTCGGGTGCGTCGGCCAATGCGGCGATGTCTTGGTACGCTTCCTCGAAATCGGCCTCCAGGCATTGGTGCCGGTGCCCAAAATCCTGCCGCAATCGATCGAGCATCGCTTCCGTCTCCGACTCCGAGAATTGGCAAACCCGCTCAATTACGTTGCGCGCGCGGGTTTCGCCACCGGGATTGAACAGCCGGGTAACGACCCGCCGACCATCGGCGGCAAATTGCACAGGATGGCGGTGGACTTCCAAGGGAGCCGCGGCCTGCGGCGACGCGATATCAATAGGGACGGTGCAAAATCTCAGGCTGTGGTTATCGTTGAGAAGCAATGTCTTGGCTCGTATTTCGAATGGGGAAGCAACACACCTCTAGTAAAACGTGATTCGCCCAATCGCTCAAGAGGAATTCTTCGGCAAGGAACACCGCGTTGGCAGCATGACAGGAAAAACAAACACAAAGAGAAAGCTGCCTCCCGCAAATGTGAGAGCGCAAAGAGCAGTACGCCCGGCTGTTCTTTATATCATGGAGTCATTGCGGCGGCCGACCGTTCGTCCCCCAATGCTCGTTGGGCCGGGGACCCATGGTGAACTCCAATGTGCCGCCATCGCGCACCGCGTCGAACGGCAGGAACGGCGAGTCCCATGCCTTGCCGTTGAGTCGGACGGACTGCACGTAAATGTTCTCGTCCGATAGGTCCCGCGCCGTCATCGTAAAGGTCGAGCCGCGGGAAAGGTGCAAGACCGCCCGTTTCACGCCCGGACTCCCCAGCACGTAATAATCGCTGGCCGGACAGACCGGGTAAAAACCCATCACGGTGAAAAGGTACCAGGCCGACATCTGGCCGCAGTCGTCGTTGCCGCTGAGCGAATCGGGCTGGTTGCCGTATTGCGTTCTCACCACCTCGTGCAGCCGCTGCGCCGCCTTCCAGGGCTGGCCCGCATAGCAGTAGAGGTAAATGATGTGGTGGCTGGGCTCGTTGCCGTGGAAGTATTCGCCGATCCGGCCCTGCACGTCCTCCAGCCCCTTGGCCTCGGTATTCTTGAAAGTGAAGAGGGCGTCGAGCTTCGTGGCGAACTTCTCCCGCCCGCCCATCAAGGCGATCAGCCCCGGCACGTCGTGCGGCACGAACCAGGAGTACTGCCAGCTCGTGCCCTCGGTGAAGTCGTTGGCTCGGCTGTTGTCGTCGTAGGCGTGCGGATTGAAGGGCGTCCGCCAGTTGCCGTGCGAATCCTTGGGCCGCATCAGGCCGATTGCCGGGTCGAAAAGGTTCTTGTAATTTGCCGCGCGCTTCATGAAGTAGGCGCAGTCATCCTTCTTGCCCAAGTCCGTGGCCATCCGGGCGACGCAGTAATCGTCGTAGGCATATTCGAGCGTCTTGGAGACCGATTCGTTCTCCAGATCGAAGGGCACCCAGCCTAGACGGGCGTAGGCTGCCAGGCCGTCGTAATCGCGGTTCATGGCCGTGGCCTTGATCGCCGCGTAGGCCCGCTCCGGATCGAAGCCGCGGACGCCCTTCCGCCAACCGTCCACGATCACCGGCACGGCATGGTAGCCGATCATGCACCACGTTTCGTTCCCTTGCAGCGACCACATGGGCAGCAGGTGATCGACGCTCTGGTCGTAATGCGCCAAGCAGTGAATTGATCATTTCGGCGTCGCGCGGAGCCTGGATCAGGGCGAAGAGCGGATGCGCCGCGCGAAAGGTGTCCCACAGCGAGAAGACCGTGTGATTCCTGAAGCCCTTGGCGCGGTGGATGTTCGAGTCCAGTCCCCGATATTCTCCGTTGACGTCCTGGTACAGGCTGGGCGCCAGGCAGAGGTGGTACAGCGCCGTGTAGAAGGTCTCCTTCTCGCGCGGCGTGGCGTCGATTTCGATGCGGCGCGAGCTCCCGGTTCCATTGCTCGCGGGTCCGCCGGACGATCCGCTCGAAATCCCAGTCCGGGAGCGGGATCTCGGCAGTCGAGGTTCTGCAAGGCGTTGGCGGCGCTGACGGGCGAGACGGCCGCCTTGACGAGAATGGCCTCGTCGGCCGTCGTCTTGTACTCGGCGAGGAACTGCAGATTGGTCCCAGCCGCCTCGCGCGAACTGCGGAAGCGGTAGCTCTGGTAACTGTCGTACTTGACCTCCTTGCCGTCGCTCATGATGCGGAAGCGGTCGAACGGCCGGGAATAGCGAGCGGCGAAATACAGATACCGCTCCTTGCCCCAGCCGTTGACAAGGTGAAAGCCCGTGATCGTGGACTGGTCCTCGACCCGCACGTGCGACCAGATGAGCTTGAACTTGCTGCCGCTGAGGAAATGCTGCAGGTCGGTCATGATGCTGGCGCGGTCGCTGGCGGGGAAACGTGAAGCGCATCATACCCGCCCGCTCCGCCGCGGCTCAGTTCCACCGTAACGTCGCGGTCCTGGAGCTTCACCTTGTAGTAGCCGGCCGAAGCAGCCTCGTCCTCATGGCGAAAGCGGGCTCGATAACCCCGTTCGGGATGCTCCTTGCTGCCGGCCACGAGCTTCGGCTCGCCCACCTGGGGAATGAAGAGGAAGTCGCCCAGCTCGGGAATGCCCGTGCCCGAGAGGTGCGTCAGGCTGAAGCCCATGATCGAGGTATCGGAGTATTTATAGCCGGAGGCCGTATCCCAGAGGTCGCGGTCGGTGTCGGGGCTGAACTGGACCATGCCGAACGGCGCCGACGGACCGGGATAGGTATTACCCTCGCCTTTGGTGCCGACCATCGGTCGGACATAATCGACCGGACGCCGGGAAGCTGGGCCCGGCTGGGCAAACGCCAGCGAAACAATGCACGACGCCACGGAAAGGGCAAGACCAAGCCGAAGAGAGGTTTTCATCGCGGCCATTCTGGACAAGATGGTTATCGAACGGTTGGAAGAAATGAACCGTAGGGTGGGCCCGCGCTAGCTACGCAGTCTGGTCCATCCTACGGCTTGAATCCGAATTCAATGTACTTAACGGCACACACCTACCGCAGCGTAGCCACGTACTCTTTCCACAACTCGTCCACGGTCTTGCCGGTGTACTCCTTCCAGCGATCGGGGCTGTAGCGGCCCTGCCGCATGTCGGCGTTGAGCTTCTTGACGATGTCCTTTTCGTGCTTCTCGGTCACGTAGTTGAGGAACCCGGCGGTGATGCGATAGCTGTTGGTGTAGCTGGCCTGGTCCGGGTTTCGCGGGCGAGTGCCGGTCGGCCGCGGTTCGTACTTGAACCAGCGGAAATAGTCGGCGATGCCCTCGACCAGCCAGCCCGGGTTGCGTGAACCGCCCCGGGCGCGGCCGCCGTACCGCTGCACGACGTGGACCAGTTCGTGGACCACGGCGCCGAGGGCCTCACCGTTGTAATTCCGCTTGAACCAACTGGCGTTGCAGGCCACGTGGTTTCCGCCCGTCGCGGCCACGCCGCCATAGCCGTTGGTGATGGCGACCGCGACCGTGGTTGGGGCCTTGTAATCCTTGCTGGGCAGGGCGGCGATGAGCCTCGGGTACCACTGGTCTGCCGTGGGCTGGAGTTTCTTTTCCACCCAGTCCTTGAGTTCCGGGGCGTCGGTATAGTCGATGGTGATCTGGTAGGCAGCCGCGGCGGGAGACTTCGAGATCAGCCGTTTGCGTGCCGCCGCCTCGGCTTCCCGCGGCTTCGACCCGGCCGTATCGATCACGTCGATCTCGCTGTAAAAGGTGTTGCCGAAGGCGTCGTCGGTCTCGGTCGCGGAGATGTCCAGCAGCAGGTAGCGGTACTTGCCGATAGCGCCGGCCGAGTCGGCAACGCTTACGCCGTACTGTCCGCCGACGTCGCCCGCGGTCGGGCGGGTATCGACCTTGGCCAAGAGCTTCCAGCCGCACTTGGCCGGGTCAGTGGCCCGCTTGGGCTGGGCGTTGAATCCCGTCCCGGCGCCGTCGGCGGCGTAGAGCTTATAGACCTGCGGCCCGCGTGTGCCGGGGTGCCAGGAGTACGTGTTGACCTGCTTGACCTCGACGGCCTTGCCCATGTCGATTTCCAGCCGGCCGCCGTCTTCTCCTTGGGCGAAGAAGAAGTTTGTTTCGGGCTGGTCCTCTTCGGAGGGCATCTTGCCATCGTGCAGGACCTTCAGGTCGCCGCTGGCGTCGTCGGGGTCGCCATCGACGATTATGAAGCGGGCCGCCGCGGCCTCGCTGCTGCCTGCCGGCGAGGGAACGGTCTTGAACTTGAAACGCGGCGTGGCCTCGGCCTCGCCATTGCGATCGACGGTGACCTTGATCTCGGCCCAGGCCGCCCCTTGCACCAGCAGTGCGAGCAGGACCGCCCCGAGCAGGCATTTGCAGAATCTCATCGGAATCCCCTTATGAAGACGAAGCCATTCTCAAGCTTCCCGCGGAAAAGGGCTCTCAAATAGGTGCGCACGCGGCTGAAACGGGCGGATCCCGATCCGCGAACGATCAGCCATAGACCCTACTATAACCGGCAAATCGCCGCTGTCAACGAAAGCAACGAATCCTGGCTCGTCAACACCTTGATGGCCCGGTATATTTGAGCCGACATGGATGGGAACACGAACAAACCGCTGCCGGATTCAATCCAAGAGTCGCCGCCACCTTGCCGGGCGGCCTCGCGAAACGTGCGCAACTGCCGAGGTTGCGTTTCGTTTCTCGGGGTCTTTCTGCACCCCCTCGGCCGTTTCACCGGCGGGCTTCTCCGCGACCTCCGCACACCGGACCGGCTCGAGCGAGGTTTGGTGCTGGTGTTGCCGGGGATTGAAGGAGAGAGCTTCGTCAATCACAGCATTGCCCGGGGCCTGGCCGACGGCGGCGTTGAAGCGGCCATCGAAGTCTATGACTGGACGACGGGCATAATTGTGCGATTGTTTTATCATCTCCGCGGCTGGCGAAGGAACGTCGCACAGGCCGAACGCCTGGTGCGGCGGATCGTCGAGTACCGCGAGGCCCACCCGGGCCGCCCCGTGCACCTCGTGGGGCATTCGGGCGGAGGGGCCATGGCCGTGCTGATTCTCGAGCGGCTCCCCGCCGGCACGACCGTAACGAGCGCCGTGCTGTTGCAAGCCGCGATTTCCCCTCGATACAACCTTTCGGCGGCACTGGCCGGCGCCGAATTGGGAATCTGGAGTTTCCGCTCGCTTCTTGATCTTTTCTTCCTCGGGATTTTCACCACCGTCGCCGGAACGATAGACGGCCGTCACACGCCTGCCGCCGGCATGGTTGGATTCCGCCCGCCCGCCGGCCTGAGTGCAGCCGACAAAGAGTTGTACGCCACGCGGCTGCATGAGGTCTCGTTCCGCCCGGCAATGTCCGCCGCCTTTCACCTTGGCGGTCACTTCGGCCCGACCAACCGGGTGTTTGTGGGCGAATGGATCGCCCCGTTTATCCGCAAGGATTCTTAGGGCGTTTTGGCCATCAGGCAGGTAGCATGCTAGAAGAACGTACGATCAATTCCCGCCACGGGGCGCTTGTGGCGGCGGCGGCACTGCTTCGGGCGCCGGCGGAGCCATCGGCTCCGCTTCGCGCGGAATGGGCACGGCAGCCGGCGGCAATCCTCGACCTTGCGGCAGGCGGGCCTGCCAACCGCCGCCCAACGCCCGGTAGATGGCAACCAACTCCGTGCCGACCGCTCCGCGACCCTGCGCCAACGCGTCTTGCTGCTGTACCAGATCGCGCTCCGAATCCAGCAACGGCGTGTAGGATATCAGGCCCTTCTCGTATTGCAACATGGCGATCTGCACCGAACGCGCGGAGGCCCGTGTGCTCATTTCCAGCGACTTCACCATGTCCTGGTTGTTGAGGAAGCCCACGATGCCGTTCTCCACCTCCTCGTTGGCGCTGAGCACCGTGTTGCGGTAGTTCAACAGCGCTTGCTGGAAGCGAGCGTCCGTCGCCCGCACGTTGTTGACGATCCGGCCGTAGTTCAAGATGTTCCAGGTAAAGCCCGGGCCGATCGCGCCGGTCAGGCTGCTGGTCTCGAACAACTGGCTGAGATGCTCGGCCTGCAAGCCGATGGTGCCGGTAATGGCAATGTGCGGGTAGAACTCAGCGGCGGCGATGCCGATCTGGGCCGATTGCGCGGCCGCTTGCCGTTCCGCCTGCCGTACGTCGGGGCGGCGGCGGAGCAACGCCGCGGGTATCCCCACAATCACGTCTTGCGGCGGCGCGGGAATCGGGCCCGAGCCGACCATCGCCGCCAGGCGGTGCGGCGGCTGACCCATCAAGACGCAAAGGCGGTTCTGCGCCATCCACCAGCCGGTCCGCAAGGTGGGCACCAGCGACTCCGTCCGGCCCAGGTTCGCCGCGGCCTGCTGCACGTCGAGCTCGGTGACCAGGCCGTTCCGCTCCCGCAGCGTGGCGATGCGGAGCGTTTCTTTCTGCACATCGACGTTTTTCTCGGCCAAAATGATCCGCTCTTCATAGGACCGCATCTGAATATAGTTCGTCGCCACCTCGGCCTGCAGGAGCACGAGCACGTTGTCGTAGCCCTCCACCGAGGCTTCTAGCTGGGCGTCCGCCGCCTCTACCGCGCGGCGGAAGCGTCCCCAGAAATCGAGCTCCCAAGAGGCGTTGAATCCGGCCGCCCAGTTGTCGTAATAGTAGTTGGGCAAGGTGATGATATTGAACGGGTAGGAGTTCGCGCTCATCGCACTGCGGGTATACTGCGCCGTCGCCTGCTGCTGCTGGGGAAACAGATTGCCGGCCGCGATGCCCAGTTGCGCCCGGGCTTCCAAAATGCGGGTTCCGGCCATCTTCAGCGAGAGGTTCTGCTGGGCGGCGTTCGCCACTAGTTGGTTGAGCACTGGGTCGCCAAAGGCCGTCCACCAGCAGGCAATGTCCTGGTCGATAGACCGAACGCGGGGGTCGCTAACCTCGATCCACGAGTCGGCGACCGCGGCCTTGGCCGGGCAATAGTCCGGGCCGACCTTGAAATCGTTGTGTAACCACTGGGAGGTCGTCGAGCAGCCGGCCAGCCAAATCAAGGCCAGCAGGGCAATCGCGCCGGCGCCTCTGCACCGCGGACCATTCATGGCATGGCCGAGCAGCATGATCATAAGTCCTTGATAAACAATGTCTTGTGTCATCGCGCCCGGGACTCAAAACCCGAAGCAAAAGCAAGGAAATTGAGTCGTGGGCCTCGATGCGGCCTTAGAGCGATTAACTCTCACAATCCCTAAGACCCATTCCATCCATTCGGTAGTCATTGCCCGATAAAGAAATACGTCCGCTTGGAGCCGTAGAACCCATAGAACCGGTTGAACCCCTTCAGCCGATATGTCCGGCATAATGCGCAATGGGCATGAGGCCAAAGGCCAAAGCCAGGAGAACTGCTAAGTCCAACGCGAAGGGGTCAGGTCCATGTTTTCGGGCGGGGCTCTCTGGCAGATTTCATCCGTTTTCGCCGAGAAATGGACCAGACCCCGGACTTTGCAGTTTTCCTGTTTTCCTGAGGCCAAAGCGACGAAGCTTGACACCCCTTGCGGCGTGCCGATAAAATACAGTCGGGCAAGGGTACGAAACGGAGAGTTGGACCATGCGCAGACGGCATACCATCCTAGTGGCTGGCGTTCTTTTGACCCTCGCATCGTCGGTGGTCGCCGATGCCCAGCAGGCGACTATCGGCAACCGCTTCCATACCCTGAGCGACTCTTTTTTCGAGCAGAACAGCATTAGCTGGTCGGGCAATTACCGCGGTATCTCGTTTGCGTTCGGTAATGGGCTCGGCGCAGCGCCCGCTTTCGGTTCGCCCAACACGGCTTCTGGCCTGGGTGTGAACTTTGGCATTGCGGGCAAGAATGGCCAGATCAATTTTGCTCTGAACTTTGCCCAGGGCGACAAACGGGCGGACGTCACGCAGGCCCCCGAAGTGACGGTGATGAATGGCCAGACCGGCTATTTTTCTGATACGTCGCAGACGCCGTTTGTGGTCGGCGCTATCCCCGTGGTGGGTGGGTTTCCAGTTGCGCCGCAGATGCAACCGCCTGGTTTGAGCCCCGACCAGGTTGATCCGCGGGTCCAGGCCCTTTTGGACGCCCAGGCCCAGGCGAAAGCTGATGCCCAGGGTGGCGCCGTGCCCGCGCAGCCCGCCAAGCCGAAGCACGCCGCCGCGGCGCCTGCACCTATGGACGCGGCCGACGCGGCCGGACGGCGATTGGACGCTGCCCAGGCCAGCACGGCTGGGCGGCCGGCCGTAAGTGTGGCAGAGGCCCGGCGGTTGCATGACCAGGAGCAGGCCGTGGATGACGGTCAGATGGCGGCCCTCATGGTCCGGGCCCAGGCCCTGGAAGAGGACGGGCAGTCGAACGTGGCCAAGATCTATTACCAGCGGATCGCCAAGCATGCCACTGGCGAATTGCAGCGGCAGGCCCGCACCCGGCTGTACGAGTTGCAAGGGAAACCGTAAAACACTCAAGTCGTGCCCGTTGGCTGTCGATTTTTCGCCTGATGCCCGGTTGACAGTCGGCCTGCGGGCGGATACCCTACTATGTGCTTCGGCAGTCAAGCGTTGGGACCGCGGTTTCGACTTGCTGGATTGCCGACCGCTTCCGACGGGGGATTAGCTCAGTTGGGAGAGCGTTTGAATGGCATTCAAAAGGTCGTCGGTTCGATCCCGATATCCTCCACTTCACAACCCCTTGCAAAACAAGGGGTTGTGTCGTTTCTTGCCGGTAGCCTAGATGGTGGGGGATGGCCTCCGGTGCTATGCCGGTGCTAGGATTCGGCCAAAAATAGGGCCTTTCGGCCTGTCTGCCAGGAACCCTCACGACGGCCTTTCCTCTCTTCACGCGCTGCCCGGCTTAGGAATTTCCGCGCTTACCCGGCATACACCTAACTTCCCCACGATTGACGCGGATAGCTGGCGTTTGTAGGCTAGATGCTGTATTGCCCCTTCTCGCGATGGCAAAGGAGTTTCGGAAAACGACGGCCGGAGAACGGCCAAAAAACAACGCGAACGACGCGCGAGCGTCAAGTTGCTGCTTCCCCCAGAGAAACGACCAACCTGGGCCGCAAGGCCCTTGAACCAAAGAAGGCGGCACTTGTGCCGCGCTCCGCAAGGAGCGCTGGCCAGGTGCCGTTCTTTGGTTCCCCTTGGTCGGGGTCTCTGGGGGCGGTGCTTCGGTTCAGCGCTCCTTTTCATGCGCGGTGAAACCCATTCTCAATCGAAAGAGGCTACGAAATGTTTAACAGAATGAGAGCCTTGCTCGCGGTGTCAGTGGTGGTGCTCGTCGCGACAATGGCATCGACCGGGCAAGCCAAAGACTACGCGGTCACAGCTTTGCCGCAGACGAACGGCCTGCCGGCCAACCCGGCGTACATCAACGATGCCGGCGATATTGCCGGCATGGGTTACATCGGCAACAGTAGTCTGCCGCAGGCGTTTCTCTACAGCGACGGCATAGAGCGAGCCCTGAACCTGCCAGGGGCCGCCTACGGCAACTGCATCGGCCTGAATCCGCAGGGCTGGGTTTTGGGCGAGTCTTTCTTCGGCTCACCAGCATCTCCGGGCGGATTCGCTGGCTATTTTTTGTACGCAGATGGCGTTACGGAGAATCTCGGCACGACCTATCCATCGGGTTTGATCCTCTCTGATGGATTCAATGAAAACAATCTCGGCACCGTCGATTTGACGACGTCCGATCTTCAAGCCATTCTGCCGGGCTGGACCGCGTTGACGCCCAATGGCTGCATTGCCAACTCGGAAGGGCAGATTGCGGGCGTCGGAATGAGCCCGCAGGGGTTCACCATTTTCCTACTGACGCCGGTCCCTGAACCATCTACGCTGGCGCTGCTTGCTGCCGGTGCCGTCGGGCTCATCGGTTGCCTTTGGCGACGGCGAAGAATTACGCAAAGCTTCCTCGCGAAGTCGGCCGCCGTGGCCGTGGTCCTGTTGTCGGTTTCCACTTTTGCGAGTGGCGCGGACATGACTTACAATCTGGTCGATTATCCCGCCGATGAAACCGGAACATGGGCTGGACAATGTTCATTATCTGGCTCGATTGTCACCGACGGGATGGTTGGAACTCTCTCGTATACCGATGTTGTGTCGTGGTCGTACACAATTACGAATAGCGGCGGTTACAGCGGCGCTTGCCAGGGTGTCAGCGCTTACAATCCTTCCGATCCAGATCCCGGATACATAAACGGTTGGGGCGGGATTACTGCCACGCCTACGCAACTTATTCTCGGAACAAATGGGATCTTGTGGCTTCGCGAAGACGGCCCACTGGGCGGCACCCTCGATTATAACTACGAATGGCCTGAACCGAGTGGTGGCATGAGCGGCGGATCAATATACCAAGGAACGTCAACACCGAGTGATTGGCCCCCGTCTGGCGATCCGGCTCATGCGCTGTTTGGTTGGCAAAGTGTGGACCCGCCAATGTTCGACGGCACGCCTTTGGTTATCGCTCAAACAGCCCCGGAACCGTCCACCATCGCGCTCCTCAGTGCGGGTGCGATTGGCCTTGTCGGTTACGCTTGGCGGCGAAGGCGAAAGCGGCCGTTGTCCCTCGCTGGGGAGCGAACCCTCGCCGGCCCTGGTGAGACCGGCTTGCAAGACGACGTGCCGGCCGTTCTGTCCTTCCCGGCGAATTGCCGGGAAGCGGCACGGCGGGCAGCATGATCTTAACGGAGGCGAAGGTTATGTCTGCCGAGAAGGTACGAGGAAAGTGCGAGGGTTGTGGCAACGATCCGCGCGTGTTGACCAAAATCGAAAGCGGGCAGCTAGTCTGCTGTACGTGCTTACGCGAGATCCGCGGCCCCAAGCGCCCCCGCACATGGCCCCGCTTGAAAAGGTCCGGGAGCTTCGCGCGAAGGGCTACGATGTTTCTGAAGACCTGACCAAAATAGAATGCCAGCGGCTTGAACTGATTGATACTCTTCGTGCCGCGGGCATGGCCGTTCCCCTTGACGTAACATTCCCCGACTTGGAACGGCTTACCAAAATCCAGGCCCTTCGTTCCCACGGAGTTCAAGTCTGCGATTCCGCGACCGCTTCCGAGGTTGCCATTCTGCATGACAGTTGGTACAAGGTCCGGCACTTCTTTTCCAAAGTTGCCGGCGCGTCCCACCGTAACCGCGACGGCTCTTATAGGCAACGCACCATCCGCCAATTGAAGCCGTTCGAGTGTTTGCAGCTTGAGCGCGAACCGGGCAACCCGGTTGACCCCTTCGCTGTGGCGGTTCTCCGCCAGAACGGGGAACAACTCGGCTATATCCCCGGCGAAATCTGCCCCAGAATGTGCGAACAAATCGAGCAGGAATACCGATTGGGCGCGTGGGTTGTCGCGATCACCGGGGGCCAACCCGACAAGCCGACGCTGGGGGTCAACCTTTTGATTCTGGTTGGCGATCCGGGCGTTTCTGATGAGTCGTTCGTCGCGTACTTCAATCGTAGGATTTCGACGGACCAGGCGTTTCTCGCCGAAACGGGCGCTACTTCAGTGTTTATGGACCCGAAGAACTTGTAGTTGCGCACCAGGTCCGGGGCGACTCGACCAGGGCGGGCACGGGCACCACGGGCACCGTGGCGGCGGCCGTCGGGCCCGGGGCCGCCTGGGTGTTGCCCTGCCGAGTATCGTGCTGGCCGATCGGTTCGCCGCTGCCGACGATGGCGGTGCTTACGCTATCCCCAGGCCGGTGCGGTAGGCTCCCTACGGATCGTTGCGAGGGCCTTCGCTGCCGTCGGAACGCACGGCCGCGGGAATGGCCGGTAGTGCTGGCCCAGCAACGTGCTGTTGCGTGCTCTTGCCCTTGGTCGAGTCTTTACCCGTCCCGCGGACGAGCCCCTAGAATCGCGTCGTATGGCGTTCGTCCGCTGCGAGGGGGCCGGTGGCGAGAAAACCACGGGGACCGCTCGCACGGCCGCAACCTCGGGAACGGATCGCAGGCGGGCAAGCCCAGCGGGGAAGGGACCGAGAACGCGGTGACCAGCTTCGTGCTGCTGGTCTGGGGCTGCGCAGAACACGACCGGGCCGGTGTGGACGGGAAGTCCGTAGAACGGACCTTGCCGACGGCGGGGATTTTGGCCGGCGGGGAGAAGAGGCGAGGGGAATCGTCGGAAGTCATGGTATCGCTTACGGTTGCCGTCGTCAATTCGATGTCGTTGCTGTGACCGCTCAGGGCGCAAGTGCCGCACGCTATGAATCAAATATATCGTGGATTCTGCCGGGACGGGGTCTCCCTGTGCAGGAACTGTAGGACCCGATCCGGGGGCCCCAAAGGTAGGGGTATGGCCTTGGGTCCTACCTCGCTCCGCTCCCTGCTGTCCGTTCTCCCGGTGAACGGGGACCGCGACTCCGTGCAGGTGTCGCTGCGGTAGCCAGGTCGTCTACCAGCAGCACGGCCGAGGCTTGGTCGACGTCGGCTATCATGCCGCCCAGCCCGAACAACGCCGCCGAGATCAATCGCAGGAACTTCATGGTTTCGGCACCTCCACGTAGCGGCGCTGGTCGAGAGCGAACGGTAGCGAGTGCGCCGTCTCGATCCAAACCAGCCGGCCGGGATGGCTTGGCAGCATGGCCTGTAGACGGGTATAGGCTTGCTCCCGCGTATCGTGTTCGCTATCGCGCCAGCAGGTGACTCGGGTTGTGATTTGACCGGCGGCCTCCACGAACACGATGTATCTCGGTTCTGCGGCTGCGGCCTCAAGTTCTTTGCGGTTCATCGCTATCTCCTTAGTCCAAGGGTGTGTCGCCGCTGAACGCTGCGAAGTCGCCGCGGCTCGGGTTCTGTTGGGCGATCTGGCGGGATGGTGAATAGTCACAGTACAACGTCCGCTCCTTATCCCACTCCATCCGCAGGCATGGCGTAGCACCCTTGCGGTTCTTCGCAACCTCAAGCTCCGCGTCCCATGATTGGCCCTCGTATTGTGTGCCTTTCGCGCCGACGAACTTGGATTTGGGCCGAGACAGCAACAGCACCATATCCGCCGTCTGCTCGATGTCGCCAGATTCGCGCAGGTGACTCAATTTCGGGCGGGACTCGCGTCCCTGTTGGTCGATGGCGCGGTTGAGTTGGGCGAGGGCCAACACGGGAACATCAAGCTCGCGCGCCATGGCTTTGAGATCCTTGGCGAGTTGGGCCACCTGCTCATACCGCTTGGCGTTCTTTTCTGTGGGCGTCACAAGCTGCAAGTAGTCCACGATCACAAGGTCGGCCTTCATCGCACGCGCAGCACGGCGAATGTCGTAAACGCGGATACTGGGCCAGTCGTGAATCTTCATCGGCACCCGCGAGGCTGCGCAGCCGGCATCAAGCAACTTTCCGGTGTCGATGTTGTCGATGGCAGCGTTGCGAACTTTCTGGTTGCTCACTTCCGCGAGCGAACAAAGCAATTTCATCGCCAGTTCAACGTGACTCATTTCCAGGGAGGCGAAATAGACTCGCTTGCCCTTGGTCGCCGCATGGTATCCAGCCTGGAGGGCCATCGACGTTTTTCCGATGCCCGGGTGCGCCGCCAGAATCACAAGCTCACCTTTGAACAGTCCGCCCACCTGCTCATCAAACGCGGGAAACCCGGTCATACAACCGGAGTGCTTGGCGCGTAGCAGGATGTCATCGGCATCGCGCAGCGCGGCCGCAATGGACTCGGCCAGGTCTATGGGGTCGTTCGACCAGCGGCCAGTTTGAATTTCACCGAGGCGGTGTTCACACAAGGCCAGGATTTCCTCAACGGTCTTTCCATCGTCCCACGCATCGACCAAGAGCCCTTGACAGGCTTCAATGATCGTCCGGCGCTTGTAGGCCGTCCGCACGCGATCGGCGTAGTACGGCACGTATGCCGCGATCGTGAGCGTGTCGCCGCCGGTCTGGATGGCTTCCGCGGCATCGGCGATGCTGATGCAGTCGGCCTTGAATTGCACCTGCATCGTCTGCGCGTTGATGGGCTCGCGGCGCTCGCGGATGGCGCGGAAGGCATCCCACAGAGCGGCATGGAGCGACGAATAGAATTCCTCGCTGCGCAAGTCGAGTTTGTCAACGGCCGCCGGGTAGCGGACGGAAGCCGCCAACAACACCTGCTCGGCAAGTATGTCTGCGGGGCGCTTGCGGTCGAGAATTTCGGACGGATGCTGTAGGCGATCTTCAGTTGCCATATTCACGACTTGCCTCCTCGGGGTCTAGGGATTGTTGGTGGGGCCGATCTCCGTTTGTACGGGCGCTGTCGTTCTGTGCCTTTTGCATCCAGCGGTTCAGGAACGCCGTCATGCCCTTGGCGGTCTTACGCTTGGCGGGGTTGTCGATGCACCACTGCCGGGCCTTGCGGCACTCGGCCGCCGCGTCGATGCCAGGGTAGGTTTCGGCGTATTCCACGACCTTGGATTGCCACAGGCCCCAGTCGTGACAGCCGTTGCCGACGATCGGAAATACAAGGATGGGCGGCTCGGATGCTGCCGGAGGCGGCTCCGAGCTATCTGTATTGGGAGCGGGAGCGGGAGCGGGAGCGGGAGCGGGAGGGGAGAGTGCCGTTTGCTAGACGTTTGCTTCCGTTTGCTTCCGTTTGCTTGGCAAATGAAAGCAAATGGCTGCCGTTTGCTTCCGTTTGCTTTCTTGCCTTACCACCCTTTCGACCGGCTTCCGCCCGAATTTCCGAGAGTGTTTTGCCCTGTGCCTGACGTGCGGATTCCCGGTCGAATCGCTTGCGGACATACTCAGGGGCGTGATCGTACAAATCATGGATCTGGTAGCGACCTGGGTTGCCGGGAACCTCTTCGATAAACCCGCTGGCATCGCTGCCGCCGCACTCCAAGAGGGCCTTGGTAAGCTTTTGCGGCTCGCCCTGCCACCCGGCCGCAAGCTCGATATCAACCGCATCGCCGATTTCTGGGTTGCCGTTTTCGTAGGCGGGCATCCAGAGGTATTCGAGGTGGCCCAGCACATGCGGCGCTGGCATCGCCAGCAAATGAACCAGCCGGCGGAACTTGGGGTGAATCGTTAGTCCTGGTCTACCCATGACTATGGCCCTCCAAGCGGCTCAGGCTCCGGCCAGCCGCCCACGTCGGGCCGGGCCGTAGCTCGTGGAGGTGGCCGACATTCCCACGGGCCTATCGGTGGCGACGTGGTGACATATAGCGGCCTCGGGATCGGTGGGGCCCGAGACGAGACAGCCGGCGCGATGGCATACCGGGCAGGGCCGGCGGGCCGTGGTGCGTGTCCAGGGCGGGGGAAGGGGCGCGGGTGACCGCGCTGGCTTTCGGCTCCGTGCCGTTGTAGAATGGGTCATCGTGATCTCCATTTTCGGCCGGGATACTTGGCGGTGCCCCGGCCGAAATTATTCGCCCTGCAACTCTTGCTCCACGCCGCCGATGGTGTGCCGATTCGAGCCAGGCGTCCAAGTCCGCACGGCGATAACGGACCTTCGAGCCCACCTTGACCAGCGGGATGTTGTAGCGTTTGGTCGTGTGCCAGACAGCCAAGGTCTGCGGCTTCACGCCGATGTAGGCTGCGGCCTCGTCACGAGTGAGCAATTCGGAAGGGGCGGAAAGAAGAGCGGTAGACACGGGAAAACCTCGTTTAAATGGTGTTACGTTCGGTCAACACCCGTAAGCATACGCGAGGTTTTTCAGCCGTGAAGATGAATCCGCGGTGTAGATGGTCGCACGGTTCAACCGTGTGCCAGTATTTTCCTCTGAGAGGTATCTTCGGACGGTTGCGGCGGGTATCGGCTCGGGGTTGCCGTCCTTATCGACCAGCCCCAGGCGGAGCCCCATTATTTCACCGATTCCTTCTTGCGCACCCCGTTACGACCCGCCCCTTCACGTCAGCAGGATCGTACTCCGCCCATAGTTCGTGTGCGAGGTTCACCCGGTTCTGCCGTTCGGTCTTGCTCCAGGTCTTTCTTACGCTTGCCGGCCGTCCGTACCATCTCGCGTTTGGCCTTCTCTTCGTGCTGCATCTTGATCCACAACTGATGGGCTTGCCTGCCAACCAGCATCCCACGGAAGGCCGTCCCCAATACGTCGCCTTCGCTGATGCCCAGCTTCATCATCGACAACGAACATGCAAG
>CAVPVK010000007.1:0-2710864 GCA_963709175.1 uncultured Planctomycetia bacterium | reverse complement strand
TTAGGTAACCGTTCACGGGGTGATTTACAATCACCTACGCGGCACGCAAGAAAATGAGAAATAAGGGCTGAAAGAACGCCGTCAGGGGCCTGACGGCAGGAGCGAGGGCGGCGAAGCGCCGGAGAGATAGGCTTGGACCGAGTCCAGCAAGAAACTGAAAAGCCGAACGGCCCTGCTGGGCGCAAGTGGCAATCACCGTCCAGATCCGCTCGCACCAGCGGCGGCCTTTTTCGCTCCGCGTCCCCTGGGTAATCCGCCGGTCGATCACCACGAAGCGAATCGCCTGTTCGGCCAGGTTGTTGGTCGGCTCGATGCCCGGCGTGGTGATGAAACGGAAGTACGCCTCCCCATGCTCGCGGAAGCGTTTGGCCAGGTTCCGGGCGTGTTTCGTGTCCGGCACGCGGGTCGTGGCCGCCGTCAGCACCTGCTCCCGGGCCGCTTCCAACGCCTTCTGAAAACCCGCCGCCGTCATCGTCTCGCGGCGGTGGATCACGGCAAACAGTTCCCGCAGCGCGTCCCGCAGCCGCTGGCCGTAGGCTTGATCCTCCGCGCCCGGCAGCGTCAGCAGGAACTTCACGTCGCGGATCAGGTGGGCCATGCAGAACTGCACCAGCACGTCGAACTTCCGCATGTACTTGCGGTAGGCGCTGAAGTAATCGCAGCCCAGCACGCCGTTGAACTCCGCGCCCAGCACCTCGACCAGGACCTTCGAGCCGCGCGACTTGTCGATGCGGAACAGCGTGTAGAGTTGGGCGCGGAAGCACCACGTCCAGAACTTCTCGCGGTTCTCCTTGTGCCCCGTCTCGTCGATGTTCAGCACGGCTTCGCCCGGCAGCCGCTCGAACAACTCGGCATAGGCCTTGGCCAACGACTCGCTCACCTTGGCGATCAGCTTGGCCAGGTAGCCGCGGGAAACGTCCACGCCGACCACGTCGCGGAGGAACTTGCGGATGGTGGAGAACGAGGCGTGGCAGACGCCCTTCATGAAGGCCACCAGGGCCGTCAGCCGCGGGCCGAACAGCCCCGCCTTGACCACCGCTTCCGGCAACGGGGCGTAGTGGAACTTCTGGCAGTGCGGGCACCAGTAGGCCAAGCCTTGATGCTCCGTGACGATCGGTCGGCGTTGCGGTGATTTCCACCTGTTGCAGAACGTCGGGCGGACGCTTGGCAAGCCGAAGCGAACCGCCGCAGTCGGGGCAACAATCCAGCGTGTAGGGCTCGACCTGGTTGACGGCCTCGGGCGGAAACGGCGTTCGCAGGTGTTGCTCATGTCCCGGCTGCCCGCCGCGTTTGCGCTTCTTGCCGTCCTTTCGCGGCGGCTTGGGCGGCTTGACCATATCGCTGGACGGCGGTTTGGAAGAGTTCGAGGAGTTCTTTGCGTGCCGCGGCCAACTGCTGTTTGAGGATGGCGTTCTCCTCTTCCAGAAGCCCAGATATGCTCCATCGCTACCGACAGCTCTTGCTCCAGCTTGGCAATACGCTGGGCCAGTTGCTCGCAATCCAGACCGTGGCTCGTCTCCCGCAGCTTCATAGGGCGGAAAGATACGGATGGCCCTACGGAAACAAGATCAACCGGCTGCTCGCCCGACCAGAAATTCCGGAAAATTCTGGGGGGGCTTGACAAGCCAAATCCCGGCCGATACATCATATTTATTGGCCACTGAGGGGGTTCTGGACGCATAATGGCAAGAACCCCGTGAACGGTTACTCGATTAGCCATACCTTTTCGCCGTCTCGGGAAAACTGCAACACTTTCAGAGCAGATAGGCGTCTTGGCTGGCTCCCCGTATGGGAGCCGCCGGACGCTGTTTCTGCTCGGCCTGTTGCAGGGCTTCCCGGGAGCGCGGCACGGTGTGCTCCCTGTTTTTTTGTGGAAGTCTGCAAATGAACCATCCTTGATTGGAAGGCGCAAAGCATGTTGGCGGGTAGTCTGGAAGAGCAACTTGAACAGTACGTCAATCTGGTCAAGGACCAGTACAAAGCATGTCGGGGAAACGAAGCCCAAACGAAATTGAGGTTGATTGCGCCGTTGTTCGCCATTCTCGGTTACAACCTGGCTGATCCCCTTCAGTGCAACGCCGAATACAAGGCCGATTTTGGCGATCATCGGAGCAAGGAACCGGTGGACTGGGCGGTTTTCGTCAGCAATACCTTGGCATTTTTGGTCGAAGCAAAGGCGGTCGGAGAGTTCATAGCGCGTGCTCACGGGCAACTTCGCGACTATTACGCCCAGGCACGCGGGGCGGTGAAGTTGGGTATCTTGACAAACGGGGTACGGTGGCATTTCTTCACCGATTTGGCCGCACAGAACATAATGGATGAGGAGCCATTCCTTGAGTGGGACGTTCTCAACGGTGCAATCCCTTGCGAGTTCCTGAGCATCCTTCAGCGGCAGAGTTCAAGCCGGAAGAGATCCGCAATGCGGCGAAGGGCTTGAAGAATGCCAAGGACATCAAGGACAATCTGGCCCAAGAGTTGGGCGATCCATCGGACGACCTCGTGAGAGCCGTAGCCGCTCGCATCCACAAAGGCACCAAAACGAAGTTGACGAAGGAAAAGCTGGCCGACTTCAAGCGGCTCACGCAGTGCGCTTTTCAGGAGTTGATTAAGGAGCAAGTCAACCAGAAATTGAGGGAGGCCAATGTTCCCACCTCAGCTACCACCCCTCCTACTGGAGCACAGCAGCCCGCATCTGAATGTGGATACATTGAGTTCTGGGAGCCAATTCGCTCCGAACCCAACGGTTTGTTCGCAGGCAAGCCGTGTGGTGGGGGGTGGATTACGAAGACCGTTCGCGGAATCTGTCTCTCACTCGAAGTCGGTGACCACGCTTGCCACGTCGATATTGAGTTCTCTGACGAGAACAGGCAAGAACGGCGAGACAAAGCCTTGGAGCTTCTCGCGGGCGTCAAGTGTCCACATGACCTGCGCGAGTTGCAGAAGACCGTCTCTGTCCGTTTCCGCGTTCTCGACAAGGGGATTGATGACCGCGACAACTGGCCCGAGATTCGGCAGAAGCTTACCCAACTCGGTGCCGGCATTTTCAATAAACTCAAGAATTCCGACGTCTAGCGAGGGCGTTGATGATGCTGCACTCAACGATCAGGAAAGTACGATGAACAGCAAACATACGCCGGATACCCCGGCCAACGAGAACCTATTTGCGGAATCGTTGGCCAAGATTGCGAATAGTGCCAATGTGCCCTACCTGGGTGACAAGAGCGTGATTGAAGGGATGCTTCGGCTGGGCGTTCAGGAGGTATTTGACGCCCTCCCGGGTTACAAGGGCAAAGTATCTGAGATGGTGAGGCACGTAGGCACTCGCGTAATGAAGCCGTTCCTTGGCGGCGACCAGCACTATGCAATTGTTGACGGCTGGAACGAGCCTGGCGTCATTGATTTATTCGTCGCGAAGTGGTGCGGTTTCGATGAGCAGGACCCTACGATAGTCATGGCCGGGGCCTTCGCCGACCTGATTGGCAAGTTGCTCGATGTGGAAGCCTACGCGCGGCAGCCGGATGTAACCCCGGAACAATGGCAACCCAAGGCACAGGCGGCAATCGACCGACTGGCCTGGCTACTCATTGGGCTAACGCCGGGCCAACAGATGTTGATGTAGAGAGAATTTTCATAGATTTGAAAAGGAAGTGGGATGAAAAGGCACATTTTTGTGATTGTGGTCGTGGCTGCGACCTATCTGAATTTCTTCACGTTGGTGGTTTCTGCGGCCGCGGACACCTTGCCCCTGACGACCACGGGGGCCGGCAGCGTAACCATTCCCGCGGGTTACGAGTGGACTGACGTGACAGTTCAATGCTGGGGCGGAGGGGGCGGAGGGGGCGGAGGGAACGACTTCTACTCCTTCGGCGGCGGCGGTGGCGGTGGTGGTGCTTACTCTAGCAAGACCTACACGACGCCGCTCGTCCCCGGGTCATACGGCTACTACGTCGGCGCTGGCGGCGGCGGCACCGTCCTCGACGGCGGAGATGGCGGCGGCGGCGGGAATACAATTTTGGAACTACGGCGCGCTCAAGACATTATTGCTGGCGGTGGAGGCGGCGGCGGCGGCGGCGGTGCCAGCGGCGGGGGCGGCGGGGGCGCGGGGGCGCCGGAACGGGGTATCCGGGGGGCGGTGGGGGCGGTGGCACAAGCGGCTACTATGGCGGCGGAGGTGGCGGAGGTGGTACCGCCGGCCCAAGCGGGACGGGCGGCCAAGGCGGGGCGGGCAGCGTCGGCGGCAGCGGGGGCGTTGGCTACGCCCAGGGAGGCAACGGCGGATATGGGGGCGACGGGCAAAACGGCAGCTTCCCGGGCGGCGGGGGCGGAGGCGGCGGCGGGCACGGCAACGGCGGGGGCGGAGGCGGAGGCGGTAACGGCGAAATTATCGTCACCTATACGTCGGAAGCTGTCCCCGAACCCTCCACCCTCGCCCTCCTCGGTGCGGGTGCCATCGGCCTGCTATCTTATGCTTTGCGAAGACGAGTGAAGGGCTAAAATGGAATGCACAATTGTAATACTCGGGGAACGGGCAACGTTGAAAGACTGGCACTGGACTTCGAGCAGTGAAGAACTTGCTAAAGAGTTGAATGATTCCCTGCCTGCTCCTCCCGGACCGGAAGACCCCCAGCCTGAAATCAACGAAGCAACGAGGATTGCTGAGCTGTATGGCGGTGAAGTCATTCACGAAGTCCCATATGTTCACGTACCAGGAAGGGTGTATTGATGACAATTCCAGTAGAAAACATCAACAACGACGACAACGACGACCATGAGCCATCTGATGGCGTTTTTGTCAACTCTATGAAGACCATCACTCTCGAAGACGACCGAGGTTTCTTTATGGAGGATGGCAAGCCTTGGAGTCCGCAGAAGAAAGAGAACGGCGATAGCCCTCCCGACGAGCATTCAGATTCGAGCAACCACAATGAACCTCTGAAGTTGACGTCTACACGCTGAAGCAGATGAAGAGCGAGCACGTTGGCACTATTAGCTTCGACGGCTCTTCGCTTGGGTGCGACCCGCCAGACAACGGTTTGCTGCTCAGCATCATGCAAGACAACGTGTTCATCCGAGGAGAAACGCTTGATCCGAGCAAGCAGCCTGAAGCATGGCTGAGGGCGTTGCACACGTGTATCGAAGTGGATATCTGACAGTGAGTAAGGCAGCCTGTTCGATGGTTTGACTCTGAAGAGTGTCCCATCGCCGACCGTATTTGCATGTCTGGTGAAATCGAGAGGCATACCGTGGGAAGTCGGAAAGAAGAAATGAAAGTCATTGCGCTGAAGAATAACGAAGTGTTTCTCATTCAAGTGAGCGACGATCCGGAAACGTCGCAAGGTATCATCGCCAATGAGTTTCGTGGCATGCATTTTCCCTCCACGACTTTGCAGTCGATTTTCGCACAAGGCTACTGGGAAGAATGTGAGCACAGCGAAGAGCTTCTACAACGATTGCTTGCAGTTCCAGAAGTTGCGAAATGACCATAACTGAGACGGCACTTCTTGGGCAGTTACACGCGATAGACCTAGCGGCCCTTGGATCTGGTTTTTAGCCCTTTTGAGGGTACGTAGGACCTTGTGGCAGGACCGATCGAGGGGTAACTAGTGTCTTTGTACCTTGACGCGATTTTGCTTGGAAAACCGGGTATTATTGGGCTTGCGGCCGGTTAGAGCGAAGGCCTGTCAGCCGTTGGCGGCAGCAAGCGGTCCAATTCCTCGTGAATCGCGTTCGCTCGTCGGACCACTTGCTCCAACAAGTTCCCTACCTGGCAGCTTTGATAGGTTAAATCGTGGCAATCGCGGCAGCCGAAGTGACGGCCACCGGGCGGTAAGTGGAGCTTGGCCACCCTACGATTGCATGGCGTTTTCGGCAACGATGAGCGGACAAGTGAACCACCACCGCTGCCCGCCAAAGTAGGGGAACGTCGTTTGAAGCTGGACGGGAATGGAGATTTTCTCGGAAGTGTTGCCGTGCCAATCCTGCCACGTGTAGGAAAGCCAGAGAATGGGATTCCCGTCGTGTCCGCTGACCGTGGAAAAGTCTATGGAGAAAGTTGGCTTGCCGTATTGATCGTGCCAGCGGATTATGCCAGCCTCTCCGACTTGAAGCACTCCGTCTCTGGCCAGTTGATTCACGTCGAGCGAGTGGCATTGCTCAACGGTGGTTCTCTTTCGTGGCCGAGATCCACTGTCCGCTACCAATTCCGCCCATGTTGATGCCTCATGTTTTTCTCCTAAATGGTTAAGATGCGATACCCCTGTGGCTGGGGTGTGGATGCGCGTGACGGCTATGGCTACTGATCTGGCTTTCACTGCTACCTATCTACGACTATGCTGGTAATAGTAATGGTTTTGTGCTGGCTGATGCGGTCGCTGAAGACCCTGAAAAAGCCCTGTTTTGCCGGGTGAAAGTCATTTTAGTAAACCTCGAAAGCCTCCAAAACTTATATGCGTTTTTTCAGCCAGTTGTAGACCGTCATTGGAGTTACTTTGTGGAAGCCGTCATCTCTCGCGTTCGCCTTCAGCCGTTCGGCAATCCGCTCGTATGATAGACCGGCGTCTCGGAGTTCCCTTGCAAGAGGACGCCAAGCTAGTCTTCGTTCCTTCCATTTCTGTTTGGTCGGTCGCCCGTCATGGTTTCCTGTCGCCTGCTTGGTGGTCGTCCGCCTCGGTTTCCTTTGGACTCCTGTCCTCGTTTGATCTGGTCGCTTTTCGCTGCCGGGTGGTCCGGGTGTTGGATCGTCGCTAATGGCACATCACGGGCAAGACACATAAGGTCCATGTAGTCACGAATTGTCGGTTGCTCATGCGGCCATTCTGTGCCGAGATGCCGATTCCGCAAGAACCGATCGCGATGGGCGGCAACAAGGATAGCCCCCCGCTTTCTGGCTTCGTCGAGAGCCTGCTCCAGCAAGGGCCGGTCCTCATTTTCACTACCGATACGGCTCGACTCCACACCTTCAAAGACAATGATGTCGCGACCTAGCCTGAAGCCCATTTTCAGCAGCTTTCGCAGCGCATCCATCATCTGATCGTTCAGGTTCCCGTTTTTCTCCTGACCTTTCGTTGACGCGCGGCAATGCAGAACTAATGTGGGGAGCTTGCTATCCCGCTCGATGAGAGCGGATAGATGATGAATGAACTCGCTGGCGATGCCCGGCGTGGATCGCCACAGGTTAGTCTTTCTGCCGCGCTCGTCGATTCGATATGCCTCATGGCTGCACTTTGGTGCCTGCATGTTTCACCTTCGCTTTCTCGGGCAGTCCGGCCAGCCAACGTGGTGCGAAGGTGAAACCTGCGCCAGCCGGCCGGACTACGGCGGAAGCTACCCGCCTGCCCGTTTTTGTTCGTCACGCCCTACTATACGGAAAGGCCCCGGAACGCCCGCGGAACGCTCCCAGAACCCACCAGGATTTGTTCAAATTGAAATTGCGTAAACTTCTATCCGGCCCGGGTTCCAACCCCAGAAACAACAACGGGATTGGCCGTATCCGTTGGCGTCCGGGAGGCAGGTGGGGCCTCGTCCGGGAGTCGGTCAAGCGGTATCATTGGATTCATGCCTATTCTCGGATGTCACATGTCGATTGCTGGCGGCCTCCATCGAGGCCGTGGAACGAGCCGCCGCTGTTGATTGTGACTGCCTACAGACTGTTCACGGCAAATCCCCGCTCATTTCCAGCATTTCCAGTAGAGTTCCGATTCGGGCAGTTCTTGACCAAGAACACCAACCAGTGGCGTGGCAAGCCGATCACCGCCGAGCAGGCCCGCCAATTCCGGCAGGCCGTAGCCGACACCGGCATCGCCTGCCCGCTGGCCCACGACTTCGTACCTGATCAACCTGGGCAGCCCGGAGAAAGTCCTCTGGAAAAAGTCGATCGACGCCTTGATTGATGAGGTACAGCGGGCCGCGACTCTGGGGATTCCCTGGGTGGTTTCCCATCCGGGGGCCTATACCACCACGAGCGAGTCGGAAGGGCTGAGACGCATTGTCGCCGGATTGGATGAAGTGCTCAGACAAACCGACGGTGTTGCCGCCGGCATCCTGCTGGAAACCACGGCCGGCCAAGGCACGACGCTTGGCTGGCGGTTCGAGCATCTGGCCGAGATTCTTTCGGGCGTGAAGGACAATGGCCGGCTGGGCGTTTGTTTCGATACGTGCCACGTCTTCGCCGCCGGCTACGCCCTCGTGACTTCCGCGGATTACCGTACCACGATGAGGCAGTTTAATCGGATAGTGGGGATCGATCAGATTCGGGCCTTTCACCTCAATGACAGCCTCAAGGATCGCGGAAGCCGCGTCGATCGCCACGCCCATATTGGCTGCGGCAAGATTGGCCTCGAGGCGTTTGGCTGCCTGCTCCGCGATCGTCGCTTCCGCAAGCTGCCCATGGTTTTGGAAACGCCCAAGGGTACGGAGAATGGCGAGAACTTGGATGTCGTCAATCTTCGCAAATTGCGAGAGGCCGCCGGATCTCCCCTTTCGTCCCGGGCCTTCCGGGAGACGGAAATGTAGCCGCTGCTTGACCCCAATGTACTCATAAGCAAGAATGGAAACTACCACTCGCCTCGCTCTTCGCAGATCACCCCCACGTTTCAGTCGCATGCCTATCGCCACCGGGAACTATCCATTGCATGGGAAGACAACCCTTGCCGCCCTCCTTTTCTCGATCGCTTTCTGGTCGTTGACCTTGCGCCCGGTGCTGGCCAGCACCGAGGATGCCGCTGCCATCGAAGCACGCCTGGCGGAGACCGACCGCTTTCTTGCCTCCGACCAGTGTGAAGGACGCGGATTGGGCAGCAAGGGAATCGACATCGCGGCCGACTATCTTGCGGGCGAACTTCGCCAACTCGAAAGCGAAGGGCTTAGGACCGCCCTTTGGGACGGCGGGCCTTTCCAGAAATTCGAGGTCTCGGTCGATGCCACGTTGGGGCCAAATAACCATTTAACCCTTGTTGGGCCGGCCAAGAGTCCCGGCGGCAAGCCGCGGAAGATCCAACTGGTCCTGGGTGACGATTACAACCCCTTGGCGATCAGCGGGAAATGCAAATTCAATCTTCCCTTGGTCTTTGCCGGCTATGGTATTACCGCCCATAAGGCCAACTACGACGATTTTGCCGGCGTCGATGTCGCCGACAAGGCGGTGATCATGCTCCGCCATCAACCTCGTGACGGGTCGAACGATAAGGAATCGGCCGCCATCAAGGAGACGGCCTACAAATTATTTCGTCACAAGGCCGCCAACGCCTGCGAGCACGACGCGACCGCGGTGCTCTTTTGCAGCGACATAGCGGACCTGCGCCGCCGCCACGTGAAAGATGACAGGCCGCTGTTGCCACGCGCGGCCGGGACCACGTTTCTTCGTCCCGACGTGCCGGCGATCACCTTGCGCCGCGGAGTGGTCGACAAAATCCTTCGCGACCTCAACCAACCACCCTTAGCCGAGATCGAAGAACAGATCGACCGCACCCTCAAGCCGGCCAGTCGCGAGTTGACGGGCTGGAGGATTCAAGGCGAGACCGATATCCGCCACGTCCACTGCGAAGTAAAGAACATCGCCGCCATTCTGCCCGGCGAAGGCCCGCTAGCCGATGAGGTGGTGGTACTGGGTGCGCACTACGACCACCTGGGCTATGGCTCCTTTAGCTCGCTGCCCTCCAAGCGGGGGCCGATATACCACGGGGCGGACGACAACGCCTCCGGCGACGCAGTGGTGTTGGAGGTCGCTCGTACGCTTGCCCGGTTACCGCAGCGGCCGCGACGCACGGTGTTGTTCATCTTCTTTACGGGCGAGGAGTGGGGGTTTTGGGGCAGCAGTTACTACGTGAACCATCCCGTCCTGCCGCTGGAAAAGACCGTGGCCATGGTCAATCTCGACATGGTTGGCCGGCTCCGCGAGGACTCCTTGACCATCAACAGCGTGGGCACGGGGACGGGCTTCGGCGCTTTGCTGGACCAAGTCAACCGATCCTACGGATTCCGCCTGGCGAAAGTCGCCGGTGCTTCGGGCCGCAGCGATCAGGCCTCGTTCTACGCCAAGCGGATTCCCAACATCAACTTTTGCACGGGAAAGCACCCCGACTATCACGAGCCCACCGACGTGTTTTCCAAGGTGAATATTCCCGGGATGCGGCGGATTGCCGCCTACGCGGCGGAGATAACGCTGGCGTTGGCCAACTCTCCGCAGCGGCCGCAATTCGTGGCCGTGCCGCTGCAACGGCGGGTCGGCTCCATGCCGCGGCCTTTTCTGGGTTGCGTGCCCGACTTCACCCGCGAGGAGCCGGGCTATCCGATCAGCGCGGTAATTACCGGCAGTCCGGCCGACCGCTGCGGCCTGCGGGGGGGCGACGTGATTGTGAAGCTCGGCGGCACATCACATCGGGATTTGCGACGATTTTGACGATGCCCTGCAGCAGTACGCCGCCGGCGATCGGGTGAAAATCCGCGTTCGCCGCAGGACTGCGACGATGACCTTCGAGGCCACCTTGGCGCCGTGGCAGTAGGCTCCTCTTGCCGAGGGGCTAAAGCGTTACCGGTCGCTGAAAGACCGTTGCCTTTGCTTTGAGGATTCGTCGCACACTAGCTCTTCCCGGCAGCAACGATCCACTTTGCGCAATAGTACTACCGGTCGCCCTTCAAAACCCGTGCGGCAGGCGTGGCGAGCGTGGTTGGAGCGTTGGCTTGATTGTTGAATGCCGCTGGATCGTAAGGATCGATGGCGCCGATCGCCTGCGAGACTGCCCGGTCGGCCGGCGTGTGCCGAACCGCTTGACCGTCGCCGGAATCGGCGGAGGGGCCCTTCGACTTTCCGGCACGATCGATCGCCGCATTGCCGGGTCCCGCGGACTTGGAATCCGCCTTCTCTTTGCTACGATTGGCTCGCAAGGAGGCACGGTTCATGGCGGCCAGCCCCAGGGGTGTCGAAGTTCCGCCAGCCAAATCGGCAAATGAGACGTTCTCCACGCCGGCTACCATTTCCTCCTCCGGCATCGGCTTCTGGGCTACCATGTAGATCCACTGCACCAGTCGATGGTACTGGGACGAAAACTTGCCGGGAAAACTGCCGACCGCGGCCGCTGCTCCCGACCCGACCGACGCCTTCAAGAGAGGGCTTTCGCCCGGATTATTGCAGTCGATGCATTGCAGCACGGCATAGAGGTTCCGCTGGGTAATCCGACGGCTGGGCCGCTCGCCTAGTGGCGGCCGCATTAGTTGCAGGCGCTTGTGGTCGGGCAGGGCAAAGCCGACGGCGCCCGGACAGTGATTCAAGAGGATCGGTTGCACGACCTCCACAAACGACTCGACCGTTCCGGGCGGCATGGCGCGGGTCATGGAATCAAGCTGCTCGTCGCTAGGTGGCGGCGGACCACTTTCCGTCGGCCTGCGGGTGGTTTTCTGCTGGTGCATCTCGAGTTTCAGCCGGCGGCGAAGTACGGAGATCATCGGATGGTCGCGATCCAATGCCTCGACCGCGTTAAGTTCGTCTGTAGCACAATCCAACAACCCGTGCCGTTCGCACCAGAGCGACAGTTGCAGATGCTGCTCGACGTCGTTGATCTGCATGGCAGCCTTCTTCTGCCGGTATCCCTCGCGAAGATCGCGGCAGGAGAATTCGACGTCTGCCGCCCGAACTTGCGTTTCCTGATCGGGTTGGATCACGAGGTAATAGTCGCCATTGCGCCGGATCTGGCCCGCGATGATTTGTCCGTTCCGCAGCAAGAGGATGCCCGTGTCATCGGCAAACTGGAGTGCCGATGGCTCGTCGCCGTGGGCTGCGAAGGCAATGGCCAGGAAAATACTCAGGAGTGGAGAGATTTTTCTAGACATAATGGACGAAGGGTACGCAATCGCCGGTGCCATGTCAAGAGACTTTTCGTAGAACGGAATTTGTTGTTTCTTTACACGAGACGGTGTTGCTTGGTGGTTGGAGAATCGGAACGGAATGAATTCCGTTCCACAAATGAGCCGCTGGCCGGTTGGTCGCAATGCCAGTATACTGAAGGAATTGGAGAAACCGCAGATGGAACCACGAGCGGAGGTCCAGCGGCGAGAAGTGCGTTACTCGGGACGGGTGCAGGGCGTCGGTTTCCGTTACACGGTCTGCCGCATCGCCCAGCACTATCGGGTGAGCGGGTACGTCAAGAACCTCGGCGACGGCAGCGTGGAGTTGGTTGTCGAGGGAACTGCCAAGGACCTCGATGACTTGCTTGGCGCCGTTCGCGCTGAGATGGGCCGGTATGTTCGCGACGTTCGCGTAACCCCGGGCCGGGCCAGCGGCGCTTTCTCGGATTTTGACATCCGCTACTGAGCTAAGAAGAGACCATGCCAGGCATTGCCCTCCCCCTTGCTTTGTTCGACGCCCCCGCGTGGGCTAAGCTGTTCTATTACGATGCGAACGGAAAAGTCGCGATCGGCCCATTCGGTTTCGTGGCTTGCGCTGGAATCATTGCGGTGATAGCGCTGGCTGCCTTCTTCTTCCTTTTGCAACTGGTGCTTCCCAAGATTGCCGCCATAGCCTGGACGACTGGCAAGGAAGGCATCTTGCAGCCGCTTTTCTATATTCTGCTCTTCGGCGGAATTGGGCTTTTGCTCCTTTCCCTCTATTTGCCCTACTTTACCTTTGGCGAAGACACGAAGGTCGTGGAGGAGAACGGGCTGACGCTGGTGATGCTAATGTCGATCATCCTGGGCCTTTGGACGGCCAGTGTGTCCTTGGCCGAGGAAATCGAAGGCCGGACGGCGCTCACCGTGCTCTGCAAGCCGATCTCCCGTCGCGACTTTGTCTTGGGAAAGTTCCTGGGTATCCTCGGGCCGGTGGCGATCCTGTTTGTTCTCCTGGGGATGTTTTTCCTCGGTAGCGTGTCCTTCAAGAAATCGTACGACGCCCGAGAAACTTCCGAGCCGGAGCCGAATTCCCAGCAATGCCTGGAAGAGGTCCAGCGGATTGCGCCGGGCATCGCGCTGGCCTTTTTCGAGACGACTGTGATGGTCGCGATCAGTGTGGCCGTGTCCACGCGACTGGGAATGCTGCCCAACCTGGTGATCTGCCTTTCGATCTACGTCCTGGGGCATCTCGTGCCGATGCTGGCTGAATCTTCGATCGGACAGTTGGCGATTGTGACCTTCATCGCCAATCTCCTGGCTGCTGTCCTGCCGATTTTGGACCACTTCAACATCTACGGGCCGATCGCGACGGGAGAGAAAGTGCAGATAGCCTATCTCGGCCTGGCCGGGCTTTATTGCCTGGTCTACAGTGCGCTGGCGATGCTGGTTGCGCTGCTGATGTTTGAAGATAGGGATTTGGCGTGAGGCGAATCAAAGATAGGCCTACGCCTCCGAATGAGGCTTACCCTGCCTTGCGTTCCGGCAACGGCAGGACCCGCGGATAAGGCAGCGACGCTGGTTGCTCCCCGGGCCGCCGGGCAATGCTCAGGAGAATCTGTTCGGCGACCGCCAAGGCGTCGCGGCCGGCGTCGCCGCTCACGCGGGGTTGCCGGGCGGCAAGAATGCTGTCGGCAAAGTCTTGCAACTCCAATGCCAGGGCGTCGACGGCCTCGAACGTCTGTTGCCGTCGCGGAAGGTGCTCGTCGGCCAGGTGCGTTTTGTAATGCGCCACTTGCTCGGGCGAAAGCCGATCGGCCCGAAACTCGTGACGAAGCACAAGTTCGCTGGGCTCGACAAGCGTGTTGGTCCGCGCCGCGAAATCGATGTTTGCATAGACCCGCGGGGCCCAGACCTGCATCTTGCGGACCGCCTCATACGAGACTCTTGATGCCGACAAGTTCGCCACACAGCCGGTTGCAAACTCCAGCCGGGCGTGGGCCACGTCCTCGTGCTCGCCTAGGACGGCCATCCCGAGTGCCTGGACCGACCGCAACGGAGAGCGAACCAGAGAGAGCACCAGGTCGATGTCGTGGATCATAAGGTCGAGGACCACGCCCACGTCCATCGAGCGAAATGTGAAGCTCGACGCCCGCACGGCCTCGATAAACCTCGGCTCGCGGAGCTGAGACGCCGCCGCCGCGAATGCCGGATTGAATCGTTCGACGTGTCCGACCTGCAGCACCAGGCGCTGCCGCCGGGCCCGATCGATCAGCTCGTCGGCCTCGGCCACGGATGTACAGACGGGCTTCTCGATGAGCAAATGGACCCCTGCCTCCAGCAGTTCGACGGCCAGACGGTGGTGGAGTATCGTCGGCGCGGCGATCACGGCCGCGTCGATGCGGCCCAGCAGCGAGGAATGCGATGTGAAGGCTTGAGTGCGGAGCTCGGCGGCAAGCCGATCGCGGTTGGGAGCCGCCGGATCGACCACTCCCACCAACTGCACCTGGGGCATGTTTGCCAGTTTTTGTGCGTGGAAACCGCCCAAGCGGCCGGCACCGATTACTGCGATGCGGAGCATGGGGCAGGGAGCAGGGAGCAGGTAGTTAGAAGTCATGAGCGAAGTGTACGCATGAAGGCGAGGAGCATACGGCCCTCCTCTTCAAGCTGGATGAGCAATTGAAACTGTTTGTCAGCAATGTCTTTCTCCCCGCTCCCCGCTCCCCGCTCCCCGCTCCACGCTCCCCGCTCCCCGCCCTTATGCTGCGCGCTTGTGCTCTCTCCCCCTCCCATGCATCCCCTCATGTTGTCCCTGCACGAAGCTCAAGAGGTGATTGACCTGAGGAA
Organism: uncultured Planctomycetia bacterium; assembly: GCA_963709175.1. GTDB lineage: Bacteria > Planctomycetota > Planctomycetia > Pirellulales > Thermoguttaceae > JANXQG01. The sequence continues at coordinate 2,696,200 of CAVPVK010000007.1, read as the reverse complement.
CCAATTGGCCGTTGTTGCGGAGAATCTCCCAGGCGTTGTCCAGCCCGACCTTCGCACGATAGAGCAGGCGGTGGGCCTCGGAGAGCGACTGGATGACGTGAGGCGGAAAGTCATTCCGTTTCAGTCCCACCGAGTTGATGCAGCGGGGCTTGGCCGGATAGCCTTCCACGAGCATATAGGGGGGCACGTCGTGGCGGACGGCGCTGAGGCCGGCCACAAACGCATAGCTGCCGATGGTCGTGAAGTGGTGTACGCCCACGCCGCCGGAAAGCCAGGCGTGGTCGTGGATGTGAACGTGGCCGCCCAGGAGCGTGCCGTTGGCGATCACGATGTTGTCTCCCAACTGGCAATCGTGGGCAATGTGGCAGCAACCCATGAGGAAGTTGTGACTCCCCAGGCGCGTTACTCCGTCTTCTTTCTCCGACGCGCGATTGATGGTCACGCATTCGCGGATGACGTTGTCGTCGCCGATGACCACTCGCGTGTCGGATCCGCGATAGCTGAGGTCCTGCGGCTCGCCGCCGATTACCACGCCGGGGTAGATATGGTTCCGCTGGCCTATGGTCACGTCGCCCATCAGGGTCACGTTGCCTTCCAGCTTCGATCCCCGGCCGATGCGGGCTTTGGGCCCGACGATGCAGAAGGCGCCGATTTCAACGTCGTCGTCGATCTCTGCACGGGGGTCGATCGAAACATTCTCGGCAATGCAAGTTGTCATCGCCGTCGCTCCTTTTTCATTTCAGGCACATCGTTTCAAGGCATTGGAACTGCCCAGCATCGCCCGCACCAACTCGGCGTTGAGGCGATGCCCGCTGCGGTAGGCGGCGAAGCTTCCAGCCAGGTCGCAGCCTGCCAGGGCGAAGTCGCCGACCATATCGAGAATCTTGTGACGGACGCACTCGTCGGGAAAACGCAAGGTGTTGCCGATCGGGCCGTCCGCGTCGAACACCAGGAGGTCGTTGCATGTGGCCCTTTGCCCCAGCCCTTGGGCCTGCAAGGCGGCGGCCTCGTGTTCGAGCATGAACGTGCGGCTGGAGGCCAGGCCCAAGTGGAATGAACGGGGCGAAAGCGTCACTTCCAGCGACTGCCGGCCAATGGGGCTGCCGCTGCCGTAGTCCAACTCGTAGTGGATGACCGTCTTGCTTCCGGTTCCCGGCCGCGCCTCGATCCAGCAGCTTTCGTCGCCCAGTCGTAGGGGCTGCCGCACCACGAACAACTCGCGGGGCGTTGACTGCTCCTCCACGCCCGCTTGCTGGATTGCCTCCACAAAGGCCCGCGCCGAGCCGTCACAGCCGGGCATTTCCGCCGCGTCCACCCAGACCTCGCAATTATCGACGTGCATTCCTGCCAAGGCGGCCATGATGTGCTCGACCATCTCCACTGCCGCCGCGCCGTTGTGGAGCACCGTCCGCCGCGGCATCTCGATGCGGTTGGCCACCGCCGCCGTTATGCGGGGGCGACCAGGCAAATCGCAGCGCACAAAGACAATTCCTTGCCGGGGCTCGGCCGGGCGGAACTCGACGCGGACGTCCTGTCCGCTCCAGTAGCCGATCCCTTCGATTGCCGCCGTGGCAGATAACGTGCGCATGGTTACGTCTCGATTCCATCCCTTGCCAGTCATCCATGACGAATAGGTGCGGACTCACGAGGCCGAGGCTGGGCGTTCTCGCCGGGCTCGTACCGCGAGCTGCGGAATTGCCCGATCAATAATGGCTTGCCGGCGGTTGCCCCGGCGTATAGGCGCCCGGCATTACGTTTTGTGCCGCCTGCTCGCGAGCGAACCGGGGAAGGATGTACCGCGTGATATCCAGGTTCTCGGTGTAGAACACCACCTTATTGCTAATGCCGCGTGCCACTTCGTCCGGATTCTCCTCGTGGATCTGGTCACCATTGAAATTCAGCACCATGGTGATGCCGTGCTGTTGGCAAAAGAACTTCACCTCTTCGCCGATCTCGCGATAGGCGTTGTAGTAGAGATGGGCCTCCTTCTGCACAAACTCCTTGCGCTTCAAAGCGATCTGACCTTGGATGTTGGCCTTTTCCGTCACTAACTTTTCCTCAAGTTGCGTGTACTCGGGCGAGCCGACCTTGTACTGGCTTAGTACCTGGCCCTGCTCTTGCAAGTGCTGGAGTTGGCCCTCGAAGTCCTTCTGGACTTTGGTGGCCTCGGCCTGAAGATCGGTCAACTGTCCCTTGAGACGGACGTGCTTCTTGAAGATGTAATTTACATCGACTAGGGCAATGCCACCCGGGAATTGCAGGTTGGGGCCCGTGGGACCCTGGGCCGAGGCCCGGCTGCTGGTAAGGCAGGTGCAGGCCAGAGAGGTGACGATCATGACGGCCGCAGCCGCCGACGACAAAAGAACTTTTTTCACTTTTCAGCGCTCCTTGCTGAGGGGGTGGGTCTTCCTTGACCGGCGCATATCTCCCCTCGCTGCGCCTGGCCCGTGCGACCCTCTCGGTAGACCAGAAACGGCTTCAAGGGAGGGGCGTATTCTGCCGAGTTGTTGGCTTGCCGTAAAGAGCAGTTGTGAAATTTCAAGAATTTTCTCCGACCACAGTCTGCGAAGCCGCTTGTCCGCGGGACGGCGGCCGTTTATTGTGTGGCCGAGGTATGCCGGAGTCCGCAATGCCGCGACCCTTGGATTGGCAATGGCACCATGCGGCCGGCGGACGCAGTCGCCAGCAGGAAGACCCCATGACAGCCGGGGCTTACGCGACTCTGGGGAAGGCGCGGAGCTCGTAGTTCCGGCTCTAGCCGGCAAATGGGGACCGGCTAAAGCCGGGACAGCGAACCTGCGTCACGGCGTCAGTCGAATCTTTCCATGTTGAATCAACTGCAAGAATTCCCGGTTGCTTTCCAAAAGCTCGGGCAAATCGGCCATTTCTTGCGGTGTGAACCAGTGGATCGACTCGACTTCGCGTGGGTTGGCGACGGTCGCCGCCGAGGCTTCCATGTCTGCTAGCCACCAGGCGAGATGGACCTTCCATGCGGTAACACACTCCCACAACCGCCGCAAGGGATGGATCGTAACGCCGACTTCCTCTTGGACCTCGCGGACGACCGCCGTCTCCTCGGTTTCGCCTTCTTCAATGCCGCCGCCAGGAAAGCAGTAGGTCAAGGGGGCGATCACGTGCCGGGATCGGCGGATCACCAGCATGCGGCCATCACGGACGACAATCGCCACGGCGCCGCGGCGGCCGGGAGTTTCAGGAAGCGGTTCCATGGAGGAAATCGTAGCGAACCGGTTGCCGCACGCAAGCCCGGGTGCTCGTAGTTCCGGCTTCAGCCGGCACCTGGCGTGCTTGTGGTCCCGGCTTAAGTCGGTGCCCCGGGGTTTTTCCGCCGCTGGCTTTCGGATACCCTATAATGCCTTCCGCATCGAGCAGCACACTCCCCCGCATGGCTATTTCCCCACCTTTGCCGGCGTCCGATCCCTACGCAACATGGCGGATCGGCAATTTCCGCCTTTATGCGGCAAGTTGGTTTTCCATGACCATGGCCAGGCAGATCGAGTTTCTGGCCGTGTCGATCTATCTTTACGGTCCCACCAAGGACGAACTGGCCCTCGGCTGGCAGGGATTGGCCATGGCCTTGCCGGCCATGCTACTAGCCGTCGCGGCCGGGCAGTTGGCCGACCGTTTCGACCGCCGTCGAGTCTTGGCCTCGACGCTCCTTTTGACTGCAGCCGACGCGACAGCAATGGTTGCGGCCTGCTATTACCACCTCGCCGCCCCGTGGATCTATTTGTTGCTGGTTGTCAACGCCGTGGGGCAGGCCCTGGGCGCACCGTCGCGTACGGCGCTGTTGCCGTGGATCGTGCCGCCGGAACTCTTCGCTGGTGCCGTGACCTGGAACAGTACCGTCTTCCAGATTTCCACAATGGTCGGCCCCGCCCTGGGCGGATTACTGCTTTCCACCTCCGCCAGCAACGGCGTGCCCTTCGCACTGGCGTGGGTGGTCTTGCTCCGTTTCTTTGGGCTGGCGGGCATCCTGCTGGTACGGACGCAACGGCCCGAGCATAAACAGCCCTCGATTTCGCTGGAGACCTTGGTGGCCGGCATCCGCTTCGTGCGGAGTCAGAAGACGATCCTGGGCACAATTTCGCTCGATCTATTCGCCGTGTTGCTGGGCGGGGCGACTTTCGTATTGCCGGCCTTCGTCGACAAAGTCCTGCATTTCCCCGATTCGCAGATCGGCGCTGTGGTCGGGTATCTTCGTTCCGCGGAAGCGGTCGGGGCCATTCTCATGGCCATTTTGCTTGCCCATCTGCCTCCCATTCGCCATGCCGGGCGAACCATGCTCTGGGCCGTCGCCGGTTTCGGCGCGGCGACCGTCTGCCTGGGACTCTCAAAGTACCTTTGGCTTGCCTTGCTCTGCATGTTCCTGATCGGCGCGTTGGACAACATCAGCGTCGTGGTCCGCCATACGCTCATCCAGTTGCTCACGCCCGACAATATGCGGGGGCGCGTGTCGGCCGTGAACAACGTCTTCATCGTGGCCTCCAACGAATTGGGCGGCATGGAATCCGGGGTGACGGCCCATCTGTTCGGCCTGGTGCCCTCGATCATCGGCGGAGGAATAGGGGCGATCCTGGTCGTGTGCGGATGCGCTTTATTTGGCCGCAGATTGCCACTATCGGCTCGCTTACCGGCCTGCGGCCGGTGGGCGAGGCCGAGGCACAAATGGAGAGCGATGAGGAGATCGCTGCGCGGCAATAGGACGGGCTATGGTCCTGGGCGTCTTGGGTCTTGAGATTTGAGATCTTAGATCCGAAATCGGGACTTTGCGGTACGTTGCGTTCCCAAGATCCAAAACCAAGATCCAAATCCTAAGACCCCAGATTGAAGTCCCGGCCAGGTTTTTTCTTGCCTTATCCGAACCGCCCCTCGACTTCGGCCCATTCGTAGGGGCGCAACGGCACCGTCACTCGGTCGCCTTCCACGGTCAAATCGATGGGCGGACGATCGGCGCCGCCGGCCTTTTGTGCCGAATGAATCGCACGGAACGACCGCAGACCGAGCGAAACTTGGCGCCCTTCTGTTTCCAGCAGTCTCGCACGAAAGCCGGCCACCGCGCCACCCTCCACGACGGCTTCCCAATGCGTGGCGACCACCGTTCGCGATTCGAGATGAAAGAGCCATGCCGAGTCCGTATTTGGTCGGGACTGAATGGCAATCTCTGCTGCTGGCGCTATGAACTCGAGGGCAGCGGCCATCGGCTGGCCCAGGTCGATACCGATTCCGAAGCGGAACTGCCGGGCCCGTTCGCCGCGGACAATCAAGAGGGAATCGAGCTTCCTCAGACCGCGACGGCGATGGTAGGGCAGACCCGCCGTGAGAATCGTCGTTCGTCCGGCTTCGCCGCGGGACTCGACGAATTGCGGCGATTCTACTTGCGCGGCTTCCGTTGCCAGGATTGCCTGGTTGACGCCGCGATAAAGCATCGGCGCGTCATGCCCCCAGGCGAATCGCGCGGCGTAGTAGGAATTCCAGGGATCGCCCTCCGGCAGTCGATGGGGATCGAGATCAATCTCTACCTCAATCACGCGACTGCCCCACATGACGCGGGTGCGTTGTTCAAAGGCGGCCAACGACTGGCCGGCGCGATCCATCAACCGTCCCCGTACTTGTACCTCGCCCACTACCGGCCCGGCGGCGAGCACGCGGATTTCATCGGCCGCCATGATGGAATAGGCGGCTTCCTCGTCGGCCGCTCCTCCCAGACGGAAGGCCAATTGTTGGGCCAATCGCGGAGCCCGGGAGTGGAAGTCGAAGACGGAGCGAATTGCCCCCGTGTGCGGATCGATGGCCAGCTCGAAAAACTCGTTTCGCAGCACGGCGGTTGTAGTTCCGGCTTTAGCCGGATTCCGGCTAGAGCCGGGACCACGAGCGCTGCTCTCGGCAACCATTTCGGCCATCGGCAACGACGGGGCTGGCGGTTTGCGAAAGAAACCCAAGCGCGCTCGCGCCGGCTTCTCGGCGGCGTTCCCGCTTCCCGGGAACAGGCAAAGGAACCCCAATGGAGGAACTTCGGCTACGATCGACTTTCGTCCCCCTTGCTCGGCGGCCCGCAGGACGGCGCCAGCCGTATCGGGCAGGCTCGCGAATTCTGTGACATCCACACGTAAGCGGCGAGAAAAACTCAAGGGATTGGCCAGCACAAGGGCCGCTCCGCGCGGAGCGACGTCCGTGCTGCCGGGCGGCTTGCCGCCAATCGCACGGGTGAAGTCGGCGGCCGCCGTCTTATTCGCCTCACGCAAGCGCTCGGCCAGCGCGACCTCGTCGGCTGTTCCCGTTAATGACTCATCGACGTCGTCCAAGAGCTTGTCGACGCAGACCGACGACTTGCCGCTAGCCAGGGTCGCCAGGGCGGCCAACGTTTGCGATGCCTCCGCGTTGGCGCGCCGCCGGTAGTATTGCACCCAGCGCGAAATGGGATTGGGCCGGCCGGCAGCCACGTCTTGTTGCAGATACGGTGAGCGATATTCATCGGCCTTTGGTGCCGTTTCGTGCCCCGAGGTCCCCGTCCGCTCGAAGTAGTCGGGAAGTGTGAGCCGCGTACCCAACACGCTCGTATAGCGGCTCGCCCGATGAGAGTCTTCGTACCACGGGCTCGTCTTGCCGGGCCAATGGGCGAGGATCACCGTGGGTTGATTCTCCACGCCGCCCAGTTCGCATAGGGCGTGCGGCAGGCGGAGAAAGCCCTCGCCGCGTGCGGCGTCAATGGGCACACGGAGTAGGGCTTCGATCCCGGTGCCGTCAATGCCTTCCCAACGTCGGCGGCTAGGGCTGCCGGCCGGAAAGCGGCCGTCGTCGAGCGTCGCATGCAGCACACCGCGGAACCCCAAATGATCGAGAATTTGCGGCAGGGCCGGCGTCATGCCGAAGCGGCGCCGCGCAAAGATGGCGGGTCGCGCAGCCAGATGCTCGTGGTAGATCGCCAGGCCCTTTTCGAGCTGTGCGCGAATAGCTTCCGGTCCCAGCAGCGGCAATTCCAACTCGCGGAACTCACCGCCGACGATACCTGCCGTGCCCTGTTGCATGGCCTGTCGCAGAAGCTCAAGTGTGGCCGGTTCTTTAGCGGCCATCTGCTGAAGCACCTCGGCGGAAAGCAGCAGGTTGCTCCGAGCGCTGCCCACCGGCCCGGCACCAGCCAGTTGTTCCCGCAGGGCGGCCCCCAGGGTCGAAACGGCAACGAGCGTCAGATCCAGCAGGTAGGACTCGCTGGGATAGTAGTATTCCCGGGCCGTGTGCATGAGGTCAAAGGCGGCCTGAAGCCTGGCGTGTGCCTCGTCTTTTTCGCCGGAACAAGCGGCTCGCGCTGCAGCCAGCAGTTCCCGCTCCAATCCCGCCTCGTCGAGGCTATTCATGTAGCGGATGTTCACCGTGATCGTCTCGGTCACGTAATGGGCATATCCCAAAGCCAGGAAATCGGCAGCCAGATCGGCATCGACTACGGGAAGCGGCGCATCGAGCACCGCCAGGGCGGCGGCGATCATCTCCGGCCGCCGATGCTTGCCTCGCACCAACCGCGCGCAAGCTGCTCGGCGTGTGCCAGCCAGTCGTCCGGCAAGAGCGGTTCAGCGGCAGGCGGAAGCAGGATAAGGTGTCCGGACGGATCGTCCGGCGGTGAAGCGGCGGCGGCCCAGCGCGGCATACAGCCCGCTGCAGTCACCAGGGTTGGGTGCCAAAGGGCCGTCCAGGCCGCCAGGAGCTCCTCAGCCTGGGCACTCGATCGTGGCTCGCTGAGGTCATCGCGCCCGCGGCAAGGAAGAATGGGAGTCAATTTATCCATTTCAGGAATGGTCAACTATAGTCCGCTCGTGCCCGTTTGTAAACTAGCACGCCCTCCATTAGGGTGGGTTCGAGGTCGCTACAACCTACACTCGGGCTCCCTACCGGCATTTTGATTGAAACCCATGCCGTCAGGGGCGTTTTTTGGTTGACATTACCTATCCTCTTGCGATAAATTGGGGATTAGAGGTATGCGGGTCCTTTCCGGTCCATTCTGGATACGCCTTTTCGGGCACGGGAGCCGCCAGGAACAGAGTGCGAGTGTGAGAACCAGGCTTGGCACGCTTGTGCCCACTCACGCTGTACAATTTGACTACGGGATGGGGCGGCCCGGCGGAGGGCGATCGCCCGTGGAGGATCAAAACCATGGCCAGAACGAGCGCAGTTTGGGGAATCGATATAGGGCAGTGCGCCTTGAAGGCAATGCGCTGCCGCGGACATGACGATTCCGACAAAATCACGGTCGAGGCGTTCGATTACATCGAATACCCGAAGATTCTCACTCAGCCCGACGCCAACCCGATCGAGCTGATAGCCGACGCCTTGAAGCAATTCCTTTCGCGGAACCAGGTCCATGAAGACCGCGTGGCTGTATCCGTGTCCGGTCAGAGCGGTTTAGCCCGCTTCATCAAGTTGCCGCCGGTGGAAGCCAAGAAGATCCCCGACATTGTTCGTTACGAGGCCCGCCAGCAGATCCCCTTCGATCTGAACGACGTGATCTGGGATTACCAGCGGATGGGCGGAGGCAGCGAGGAATCGGGCTTCGTGCTGGAGACCGAAATCGGTCTCTTCGCCATGAAGCGCGACGCTGTATTCCGGGCTCTGGAGCCGTTTGTCAAGGCGGGCATCGAGGTCGATTTCGTGCAACTGGCCCCGCTGGCCCTGTATAACTACGTGGTCTTCGATATGTTGCAGGACCTGCCCCCGCCGGAGGCCTACGACCCCGACGATCCCCCGGAATCGGTCGTCCTGGTTTCGCTGGGGACCGACGCCACGGACCTGGTGGTAACCAACGGCTTCAAGGTTTGGCAGCGAAGCGTGCCGCTGGGCGGCAGTCACTTCACCAAGGCCCTGACCAAGGAGATGAAGCTCACCTTCGCCAAGGCCGAGCACCTCAAGCGGAACGCCAATACGGCCCAGGACCCCAAGGCTGTCTTCCAGGCGATGCGGACGGTGTTCAACGACCTGCAGACCGAGTTGCAGCGATCGCTGGGGTTCTTCACCAACCTTGACCGCACGGCCAAGATCGGCCGTGTTGTAGCCATGGGCAACGCCTTCAAGTTGCCCGGATTGCGGCGGTACCTGGCCCAGAGCCTGGGGTTTGACATCCAGCGCGTGGATGCCTTCCGCGGCCTGGTTGGCCCGGAAGTTTTGGCCACGCCCGCCTTCAAAGACAATATCCTTTCCTTCGGCGTCTGCTACGGGCTGTGCTTGCAGGCCCTGGGCCGCGCCGGGCTGCGGACGAACCTGCTGCCCAAGGAAATTACCATGGACCGCATCATCCGCCGCAAAAAGCCGTGGGCGGTGGTGGCGGCGGCCGTGCTCATGCTCGCCTGCACGATCAGCTATGCTGCCCACTCCATGCAATACGGCTCGGTGACGGAGAAGCCGGATTGGGCTCCGCTGGAGAGCAACGCTGCGAGTGTCAACAGTAATTCGACCACCTTGGTCGGCGACGAAACGACGGCGATGAAGAAATTCGCCGAAACCAAGGAGAAAGGCGATCACCTGATTAACAACCTCTCCGAGCGGGATCGCTGGCTTAAGTTCATGGCGGCCGTCAATAGCTGCCTGCCAAAGGATGCCAATCCCTTGCCGGCGATTACCGACCAGGAGGTCCTCCGCAAAGCGATCATGCACCGCAACCAGGTGCTGGTCACTAACCTGGATTCCCAGCCAGTGGAAGACACGGCCCAGTGGTTTTCAGGTGTGAAGTCCTGGTATTTCCCCATCGCCGGCGCGCCGGCGCGCCAGCCGTGGGCGATGCTGCCGCGACTTCGCCCGGAGAGACTCCGGCCACTGCGGCAAGCGGCTCCGCGACTTTGGTGGGCAGCGGTCCTTCCGGGCCAGGCGTGATTGTGCAGATCTATGGTCGCCATTACCATAATGCCGACGACGAGACGGATGGCCCTCAGTATGTTCGCGAGTCGCTTATGAAGGCCCTCGCAAGTCAGAAAATGCTGGAGCAGGGGATTTCTTATCCGGTGCTCATCGACCCCAAGCAGACCGAAAACGAAGAAATCGAGATCCCCGGGCCGAAGCGCAGTGATACCGAAAATGGCGGTGACGGCGGACGCGGTATGGGAGGCAGTATGGGAGGCGGTATGGCTATGGGTAACGACACGTCCGCCTCGGCGGAAAAAAAGGTGATCGTCAAGAAATTCGTCTATCGCGTTCAGTTCGTCTGGCAGCCGAAATCGGCAACCCAGCAAGCGACCAACCCAGGGCAGACCATTGCCGCAGCAACGGCCCCGGCAGTGGCAACTCCCGCTGCCCCGGCAACTCCCGCCGCACCCCTGCCCATGGCTGCCGTTCCTCTAGCCGCGCCAACGGCCGGCCCCGCGCCTGGCCCTAATCCAATGTCCGCCGGGGCCTCCGGCCCCCGGCCAAAACTCTAAGACCCCGCCAAGGAGCAGACCATCATGGAGAAATTTCGAGCATTCTTAGAAGTGCTGAAGAAATATCACTTTTGGGTCCTTTGCGGCCTGATCGTTCTGTTGGATTTCGCCGGCTGGTTTTTTGCCATCAGCTCGGAAGAGAAGGACTTTACCGCCCGCAAGAGCAAGATTGAGAGTTCGTTCAGCACGGTTAGGGCCATCTCCAACAACGCCGAGCACCCTAGCCGCGCCTACGTGGACCAGGTCGCCGCTATCACCAACGGTCCTCTGGCCGCCCAGGTGAAAAAGGCCTCGTCGCGACTCTACGACGAGCAGCATGCCGCCAACCCGTTGCCCCTGGTCTTTCCCAATAGTGCAAGCGACCAGGCAAGTTTCCAGACGGCTTTTGAGAAGATTTGGCGACAGCCCATCGAGGAAATTGAAAAACTGCCGCCGGGCACGTTAGACCAGGTCTATCGCGAGAAATACCGCGATCACATCGCCGAACATTTTCCCAAGCTGTTTCAACTGATTGAACAGCGGACGGAGGTGGAAGACGGCGGCAGTCCCGTGATGGGCGGTCTTGGCCGCGGGGGACGAGGGGGATTTGGAGGCGGCCCTGGTGGCAAGGCCAAGCAGACCACCGGCATCGTCGATTGGACCGACGCCGAGCAGAAGAAAAATACCTTCCTCGATCGATTTACCAGGAGCGTTCCCACGACGTTGGACATCATGATGGCCCAGGAGGAGCTTTGGGTCTACGAGACGTTGCTGAAGGTCGTTCGCAATACCAACAACGTCGGGGCCAACAAGGATCACTACGTAAAGCCGGCCAGCCACAAGCAGGCTCGCATCAAGCAAATCCTGGCAATGGACATAGGCAAGGACGCCGTGCAAGAGTGGACCGCCAGCGAAAAGCCCGTGTTTGATCTGGCCACCGATACAAGCCACGCGCCGGCCGAAAATCGCGGACCGCAGCCGATGCCTCAGTCCGGTCGCCCGGGGACTATGGTCGTCGGCCAGAATCCGGGTGCTTCACCACTGGTGAATCGCTACGTGGACGACAAGGGCAAGCCTTTGGCCGATCCCACGCAGCAGCCTTTTGGCGAGTTCCGCATGATGCCCGTCACGCTCAAAGTGGTCATCGAGCAACGGGAAATTCCACGGCTCTTGGCCGAGTGCGCCAATTCTGCCATGCGGATCGATGTCCGCGGCGTGCGGATACTCGAGGAACATCCCGCGGCCGTAGCTCTGACGGCCGCTGCCGCTCCCACGGATACAGCGGCACCCAATGCGGTCCAGAGCGGCGCGGGTGGACAGGGACGTCCGGCCATGCCCGAGCACGGCGGCGCTATTCCCATGAATATGGGCCGTGGCGGCGATACCAGCGGCCGAAACGATTTCACCTATAACGAGGAGTCCGCCGATCCCGTTTATCCGCCGGTGCCGGTCGAGGTGCATGGAATCATTTACATTTACAACCCGCCGAAGATGGAAGACGGTGGCGGAGACGCCGGTGGCACGGCCGGTCAAGTACCGTCGGCCGGAACGCCAGGAACCACGGCACCTGGTCCGAGCGGGGCAACGCCGGCGGCCGGCGCCTCGCCGTCGAATGCTGCAGTGGGGACTGGTTCGGCTACGCTAGCTCCAGCGAACGGGGTCCCCGCGAACAGCGCCACTGCGCCGGCCCCGACCGTCCCGGCCCCGACCGTCCCGGCCCCGACCGTCCCTGCCACGCCAAGTGCAATTAATCCCAAGCCGGCTACTAGTGCCGCACCGCGAGGTCGTCCATGAAAGCCAAGACGAAATTCGATCCGCAGATCATCCAGCAGTTTTTTGTCGACCACACAGAGAAGATCGTGATGGGTCTGGTGGCCGCGCTGTTTCTTTTCTTTGCCTGGCAGTCGTTCGAGACGCTGGGGAACCGTTATCGGAACACGCCCGACCAGCTCAAGCAGGCCACGAACCAGGCCTTGGCCAAGATTCAGCAGGGTCCCGCCACCAAGAAGGCGAGCATAGTGTGCACTTTCCCGGCCTATGCCGAAATGATCGACGAGGCCAAGAAAAGTATCGATCCAGGACTGTTTCCCACGCCTTTGGGCTGGTATCCGAAGCCGATCGCGCCACGAAAGCTCCGCAGTGCCCCCGAGATCTTTGCGGTTGAGCAGTTGCGATCCAGTGTGGGCCGCGGCGCCATCGGCAAATCCGATGACAGCACCAGCGCCGCCGCCGGCAAGCGCTGGGTAGTCGTCACGGGCTTGGTCCCCTACAGGAAGCAACTGGCTGAGTACCTGGCTCAATTCCAAGACGCTGGTGTGTATAATCCCGCCAAGGACGTGCCCACTTATGTAGGTTATATTGTCCAGCGTGCCGAAGTGATTCCGGGTGACAAGCGGGAGCCTACGTGGTCCAAGCCCGAAATCGTCATTAACGCCGCGCGACACTTGCCGCCGAAGTGGGGAGGCCAAATCCAGGAAGAGATTGCGGAATCTCGTTTTGTTTGGCCGCCCGTCACGTCCCCCTTGCCTGCGCTGCTGGACGGGACCTGGGGTAACGAGGTCGTCTCACCGCCGCAAATCCCCGTGGCCCAGCGGAATGGTGATGCGGCTGAGCGGCCGCGGAGCGATATGCGACGAGGTCCGGGTGGCGGGTTGCCGCCGCGGGGGCCCGGACCTGTACGTGGACCGGGCGGTGGCCGAGCGACGCCTGCCGGGGCCCAGCCTAACGTGCCGGATATCGATCTAATCGGTGGCGGTAATTCCGCGCAGCCTGCGGCCCAGCCCACGGCTACGACTGAAGAACCAGAAGGCCCGGAATACTACCTTCTGCGCTACTTCGACTTTAACGTCCAACCGCAGAAGCAGTATCAATACCGCTTCTTCCTCTTACTCATGAATCCAAACTACGGTTTGAAGGCCAGCGACCTTGATGAGCAGTACCTTGGCGAGCCACGCGTGCTCGGGGGCGTCGGCCTACCGGTGACCAATAATGACGGCACTATCGATTGGCAACTCGATCAGCGGTACTTGAAGTGGTCGGCGCCGTGTTCGACCACCATTATACCCGGCGATCTACGGCTGCTGGCTGGGCGCTTCACTCCCGCCAGGAACCAACAGGAGATCAGCGTGGAGGTCCGCATCCTCAAGTGGTTGGCAGCCAAGGGACGCGACTGCATGTACTCACCCGATACGTTGATCCGCGGCACCGTGCTGAATTTCTCCAATGCTCCGGTCACGATTGTCGGCGGAGGGAAGTCGAAGGAGGACCTTTCCACCGACTGCATCCTGGTCGATTTGGACAAGGGGGGTGAACCGAGAGTCGATGGAGATAGCCAGAACAAAACGGCCCCGGGCCTGATGCTTGTGATGGACCGCTCCGGGAACCTCGTGATGCACGACGAACTAGCGGACGACAAAGAGTGGCGCAAGGCCAAAGAGGCCGAGAACACTTCAAAAGAGCCCGGGCGCCCGCGGCCGCCGCCTCGCGGCACCCCAGGGACTCGCGACAACACGCTCGATCAGATGCGAGGCGCCGACACCCTTCGCGTCCGAGAGCGCGGCGGTCACTGATGTCCGGGTACTCCGTCCGCATAGCGGGCGACAACCTGATTTACAGCGCGGCGCATTTCATCGTATTGCCGAGTGGGGTCTGCGAGCCCTTGCACGGCCACAATTACCGTGTGGCGGTTGAAATCCGCGGTCCGTTGAAGGAAACAGGATGCGTGATCGACTTCCTCCTCTTGTTGGGGATAATGAAAGCGATCCTGGCTGAACTCGACCACGCGGTGCTCCTTCCCGCTCGCAGTGCAGCCATCCGCGTTGCTGCCCTCGGTGAAGAAATTGAAGCACGCTTCGATAACCGCCGCTGGCTCTTTCCCTGCGCAGAATGCCGGCTACTGCCGCTGAGCAGCACGACAGTTGAGCAGATCTCCTATTATCTGGGGCAACGATTGCTGGAGGCGATGTCGGCTCGCGGACTACCCCCACCGCCGTGGGTGCGGGTTGAGCTGGAAGAATCGCCCGGTTGCTGGGCTACTTGTGAAATAAACCCATAGGGGTTATTCACTGTGGGTAGCGTGCATGGAGAGATCCCTTAAACTCTTCCCAAGCTACTGACTTTTTCACCTTATTGACGTAAACTTAATCGTAAATCGGGCTGGGCACCTGTTGGGGGCCCGCGGCCTATTAATACACCCCTTCAAGGAAACGAACATGTCGAGGTATCATCGGGCGGCGATTTTGGCCGCAACTTTTGGCTTCCTGTTGTCGTTGGCGAGCCCGGCCGCTTTGGCCGCCAGTGACGGCCAAGCTGCCAAAGCCGCCAAGCAAACCAACCCGCCCAAATCGGACGCCAAAAAGAGCGGCGCAAAGAAATCCCACCCAGCCAAGGCAAATTCCGAGAAAAAGTCGGACGAATACGACGACGATTCGTTCGCCTCGCCGGCGGAAAGCAAGGCGGCAGCGAAGCCGGCCAAGGCGGAAGTGAAGGTACATGAGGGCGAGCAGAATGCGGCCGCGGCTACAAAGCCCGCCCAAAGCCGAGCGAAGGTCGTTCGTTTCTCCTTGCACGGCGAGTATCCGGAAGGCCCAACGGAGCCGGGCCTTTTCGGCGAGATGCAGACTTCCCTGGGCAAGCTGATCCAGCGGCTCGACGAGGCCAAGCTTGACAAAGATGTGGCCGCCGTCTGGCTCCGCATCGAAGACGTGGAGCTCGGCCGTGGTAAAGTAAACGAAATCCGCGCGGCAATCGCCCGTGTCCGCATGGCCGGCAAGCCGGTCTACGCCGAGGTGACATCGGCCGACACAGGTGCTTATCTCGTTGCCTCGGCCTGCGACCAAATCTGCATGCCGGAGTGCGGCGTGCTGATTGTTCCCGGAGTGCGGATGGAAGTGACTTACTACAAGGGCCTTCTCGACAAGCTAGGGCTGAAATTCGAAGCCCTGCGCATGGGCAAGTACAAGGGCTTCGTCGAGCCGATGAGCCGTGACACCATGAGTGGCCCCGTGCGCGAAAGCCTGCAGGCAATTGTCGACGACGTCTACAACGATATGGTGGCTACGATCGTCAAGGATCGCAAGCTTCCGGATTACCAGGTCAAGTCGCTGGTGGACCGCGGGCTATTCAGCGCCACGGCGGCCCAGGAAGCTGGCTTGATCGATGAGGTCTGCTATACCGACCAGTTCGAACACTCGCTGGCCAAGCGGCTGAAAGTCGATCACGTTGATGTCGACGCAACCTACAAGAAGAAGGATATCGACACCGATTTCTCCGGCCTAGGCGGTTTCATGAAACTGATGGAGGCCCTCACCGGCGGCCAGAAAACGGCCCATGCCGGCGGCAAGCAGAAGATTGCCGTGGTTTACGCTGTTGGCGAGATCACCGAGGGCAAGAGCCAGAACGGGCTCTTCAGCGGCGAGTCGCTCGGCTCGTCGACTATGGTCGAGACGATCAACAAGGCCTTCGCCGACCCCAAGGTCGTGGCCGTCGTCCTCCGCATCGACAGCCCTGGGGGTTCGGCTACCGCCAGCGATCTGATTTGGCGCGCGACCGTCCGCGGCAAGAAGCCGCTAGTGGCCAGTATGGGCAACGTGGCCGGCAGCGGCGGCTACTACATTGCCATGGGAGCTAAGAAAATCATCGCCGAGCCAGAGACGCTTACCGGCTCGATCGGCGTTGGCGGCGGCAAGCTTGTTACCGGCGGCCTGTACGAGAAACTCGGCATGAACACCGAGATCCTTAGCCGCGGCAAGAACAGCGGGGCGCTTTCGTCCACCCAGGGATTCACTCCTGACGAGCGAAGGGTCTGGACGGATTTGCTCAAGGAGACCTATCACGAGTTCGTAAGCAAGGCTGCCGAGGGCCGCAAGATGGACTATAGCCGCTTGGAGGAGCTGGCCCAGGGTCGCGTCTACACAGGCCGGCAGGCGAAGAAACTTGGACTGGTCGACGACCTGGGTACCCTTCACGACGCGATAGCGGAAGCCAAGCGGCAGGCCGGCCTCAAGCCCAACGCGGATGTCGAGATCGAGACCCTGCCGGAGCCCAAGTCGATCTTTGAGCAGCTCTTCAACGGCGAAAGCGCCGCTACCAACGAGTTGGTTGGAGCACTACCTGACGTCGCTAAGATGGTCCGCCAGGCCGCGCTCTGGCGGCAGTTGCTCGGCGGGAAGGTCTTCCTCTGGATGCCTTACCACGTCGAGTTGAAGTAGCTTGTCCGAGCCTGCCGTCACCTTCAAGAACCAGACGATGGACGAGGTCTATATGAACCTCGCCCCGCTTGGCGTGCCGCCGCGGTTGGCGCGGCTCTTGCAGGTGGCGGCAGTCCGCACGGGCGAGTTTCCCAACAGTGTGCCGGGCGTTTCCGCCGGCATCATCGATCGCGTCCGACGAGAAACTAGCATTCCGCACCTGGCGCTGGTCGAAAAGGTCGTATCGCCGCAAGATGGATTTGCGAAGTATCTTTTCCGCGGCCAGCAGGCGGGCGTCTTCGAGGCCGTCCGCATACCGCTGTTGCATCGCCCGGAAGATCCCAAGTACGTGGTTTGCGTCAGTTCACAGGTCGGCTGTGCGATGGGCTGTGAATTCTGCGCGACGGGCCGAATGGGTTTTCGCGGCAACCTGGCCGCCTGGGAAATTGTCGACCAGGTGGTCAAGATCCAAGCCGACTCTGTCCATCCGGTCCGTGGCGTGGTCTTCATGGGCATGGGCGAGCCGATGCTCAACTATGCAAACGTCCTGCAAGCGGCCACGATCCTCTCCGAGCCGTGTGGAATGGCGATCGCCGCCAAGGCCATCACCATTTCCACGGTGGGCATCGTGCCCGGCATTCGCCGGCTCGCCGCCCAAAGGCATCGGTTTCGACTCGTCGTTTCGCTGGTATCAGCCGATGCTGAGGTCCGTGGCCGGCTAATGCCGGTGGAACGGGCCTATCCCACGCCGGAACTCATAGAGGCCCTCCGCGAGTACCACCGCGCGACCGGTCGCCGTGTTACGCTGGCCTGGATCATGATTTCCGGTCTTAATACTCGCGACGAAGACGCTGCCCAATTGGCTGAACTGACGCGCGATCTGCCCGTCAAACTCGACTTGATCGACGTCAACGATCCGACGGGCCGGTTCCAGCCGCCTTCGGTCGAAGAGTTGCATCGTTTCCGCGACGCCTTGACGGCGCGGCTGGGCGTTCCGGTCGATCGTCGCTACAGCGGCGGAAAGGACATTGCCGCCGCCTGCGGGATGTTGGCGGCGACGAGATCGTAGGATGGCACCGGCTCGCCAGAAGCGAACTGGTTCCACCCTACGGCTTGTCTTTAGCGGACTTTCTTCAATTTGATCCAGCGGAGGTTCATCACCGGTCCCGAGGTCTTCGTGGGCCTGACGGTGATCGTCTTTGCGCCGGCTGGAATGCTCAGCTTGCCGAGCCTGGCCACCTTGAAATTGCCCCAGGCGCCGGTGGATTGAATGGACGCAGAAAGCAACTGGTCGCCGGCAACGAGGTCAAACTGGTTTCCGTTCGAGCCGTTCTCGGCGGCGTAGCTCAACTCCACGGAGTAGTCGCCCGCAGGCACGTCAACGTTCCAGAAGACCGTGGTTTTCGGATCGAGCCAGAAGCCTATGTTCGGCTCGCCGCCCTTGTCTTCGACCTGCGCGGAGCCCTCGATTTCCGCTTCGGCAGCCTTAAGCAAGACCGAGCCGTCGGCCGCAGGCCGCACCCGGTACTGGAATGCCTGCGGCGTGCCGTCCAACTCCAGGGCGATCACGCTGACGATCTTGTCGGGGGCCCCGGTCGGAACCTGAATCGTCAGGCCATCTACACCCGATGAGACCGCCAGGTCCTTGTCTTTGTCGGCCAGAAGGTGGGCCTTTCCGGACTTGTTAGCCAGCGGCACAACCAGCTTGCCATCCTTGGGCCAATCGAAGACGTGCAGGTAGATGGTATCGCCTTTGCGGGTCGCACGGCCCCATGGCAGGCCGCGCGGAAACGGGCTGGCCTTGGTGCCGTAGATTGCCTCGCCGTTGACTTTCATCCACGACCCGACCTGGTGGAGTCGTTCGACGCTTGCCGCCGGAATAAGGCCTTCCGAGGTCGGTCCGACGTTGAGCAGGTAATTGCCGCCCTTGCTGACGATGTCGACCAGATTGCGGAGGAGCATCGCTGTCGGCTTCCAGTCCTGATCGTCGCTCTTGAATCCCCAAGTGTCGTTCATGGTCATGCAGGTTTCCCAGTCGCGGCCCGGATACCCGGTGGGAGGGATGAATTGCTCCGGCGTTTCCGTGTCGCCCTCAAAACCGCCGCCGAGGCGATTGTTGGTGATGATGCCGGGCTTGAGTTTCAAGACAGCCGCCAGCCTGGCGGCCCGCTGGTCATTCATGTCGCAGGCGGTGTCCCACCAGAAGACGGCGGGAAACTCGCCATAGTCGGTGAGCAGCTCCTTCACTTGGGGAACGGCGACTTTGTCGATGTAGTCGTCCATGCTATGTTTCTGGGCGGGGTCCCACTTGCCGCTGCATTCCGAACCGCCGTTGTTCCAGTCCTGGGCCTGCGAATAGTAGAAGCCGAGCTTGACGCCCTGCTTTCGGCAGGCGGCCGCCAGCTCCTTGAGCGGATCGCGATGGAATGGCGATGCCTTGACGATATTCCAGTTGGATGCCTTCGAGTCGAACATGGCGAAGCCGTCATGATGCTTGGAGGTGATGACCATGTATTTCTGACCGGCCTCCTTGGCGAAAGCCACCCAATCATCGGCGTTGAACTTTACCGGGTTAAACTGTTTGGCGAATTTCTGGTACTCGGCCATGGGGATCTTGCCGCTGCACATGATCCATTCGCCGATGCCGCCGACGGGTTTGCCGTGGTAGAATCCGGCCGGAACACTATAGACGCCCCAGTGGATGAACATGCCGAACTTGGCGTCCCGCCACCATTGCATGCGGGCGTCGCGCTGGGCCTTGGCCTCCGCCGCCTTGCCGGTCGTTGCCGGTGGATCGGCGGGTAGCCGGGAAGTGGTCAAGAGCGTTGCCGCCAGAGCGGCGGAGAGTATCGATCGAGCAATGCGCGACATGGCAGTTACCTCCAGGCGAGAATGGTGAGTCGTGTTGGCGGGAAACTATAGGAAAACATAGGCCACAGCCAAAGTCAAGTCACACTGAGGCAGACGACAACGCCTAGGGATCGTCCTCCTACCGCGCCCGCAGCAGCTTGGCGTTAGTCTCGCCGCCGTTGAGCAAAAAGAGCAACGGCACTGCGCGGTCGGCGCCCTCGATCCACTGCGGCCGCTGCGACCAGGGCGTGGCGGAAAGCACGTTGCCCAGGTCCATCCAGTACTGCAGGCGACTGGGCTTCAGTCCCCACACGGCGTGGAAATGGTTGGCCGGGGCATACTGCTTGTACTCGACCATCGTGGCGTACTTGGGCACGATGTAGGTGTGCGGCCACGACCAGTTCGATGTGTGCGCCACGGCATCAGCCAGTTTCTCCGGCAGATCGACCGTGGTGGCCTCGTCCCAGAACATCGTGAACATTCCGGACAGGGTGCTGTAGGTCAAGCGGCCGGCGATGCAGTCGATTCCGCCGGGCGTGGTGAACGTCGCGCTGTTGCCGCCGCCCGGGAAGTAATACAGTTCGGCCCCCGGCAAGGAAATACCCGACATCAGCTTCTCTACTGGATCGCCTGGCATGCCGGCCCAGTCGAAGCTGGCCGAACCGCTATTGTTGCCGTCAACGATGCCCTTCTGAGCCCAAAGATCGCCGGGGCCGAAAGGAACGCCGAGCCGCTGGGCGAGACCCTGGATCTCCCACGGCTCCCAGACTTTGCGGAAGTCCATGAACAAGGGCGGGTTGCCGCCGGCAAGCCAGGAGGTGAAGAGCATCGTCAGCAGACCCTGCGTGTCGGCCTCGGTGGCGAACGGCAGCACGGTCTTCTTGCCGTTGTGGTCGAACGTCGAATTGAACAGGCTTTCCATCACGTCGGCAATCGGCAAAGGGATGCCGCGGCGGTCGCTGCCCCATTCGAGCTGGTTCATGAACCCGCCGCCCACGGCATTCAGATCGGCCATCAAGTCGCGGACGATCAGGTACAGTGCCAGCGATTGGTTGAACTTCTCCTCTCCGCCGGGCTGACTGCGGTCCAGCCGGCTGCCGACGTGCTGGTCGATCCAGGTCCGCAGGCAGGCGGCCTCTTGCTTGTCGTAGGCGCCCTTGGCGAGCATGTCGGCCAGAAGTTTCATGTCCAGCCGTGTGATTTCCAGCCCGAAAGTCCGCCGCGTTGGGATCACGTGGGCCAGGGCGGTCTCCATGCCCATGGAATCGTGGCCGAAGACGACGACACGGCGGCCTTTCAGCCCGGCAGAGGTCACGGCCGCGTAGGCCCAATCGATCAGGGCAGCGGCGGTGGAGGCGGTCGGCTTTGGGTCGGCGCCGGTATCGGGCCAACTGCCGACGTTGAGGTGCGTCAGGCGGCCGCTCTGTGCCAGGGCCCCGTTGACGGCGTGGGCATAGACCACTCCCGGTTTGGGACCACTGTTGCCGCAGGTGATATTGACGGGTACGTCGGCCGGCAAGTGGGCCAGCAGGCTGATGAGCGTGAGTTGGGGGAAGGCCCATGTGTCGGGGGCGCAGATCACGGCGTCCACGCCCGCCTCGCGGAACTGCCGGCCGACGATGTCCGCCTGCGGCTCGCCGTCGACCAGGACCGGCGTCCAGACGACATCGACCGCCTTGCCGTCCGGCGTGCGGACTTCCGCGGCCACCAGATCGGCGATGGTCCTGACAATATTGACAGCCCGCTGCCGCGACGCCTCGTCGATTCGCGGGTCGCCGGTACCGACGACGCCGATAGTGATGGTTTTGGGTTTGGAAGCTTCACCCGTGAGTTTTCTGGCGGTAGACATGGTTCTTTGGCTTTAAGTACAAATCCTGGTGACCCAGCAAAATGGCTATTTTAGCACGTTTTCAGTGGGCTGGGAACGGGCGGAGTGCAATCGGTGCGATCGTACAATCGCGGAAGGAACTGCGAGCCGTAGCGGCGGAAAAGGTTTCTGCGGTGCGCAAGGAGTGACATCCAAGCGATCAGGAGACGAATTGCCGGCAGAAAGAGCCGCAGGCGAATGAGACCCCGGAGCATGATCGGCCATCGGCTAGCCGCAGGACAAACGGCTGAAACGGCTCGCGGTGAAGCGCCTCCCGAACAATCTTGATATTCATAAACGGTCCCGGCACGGGGACAAGTGGCGGGACTCCATTTTCTCTGACTTTATCACACCCGTGCGGCAGAGCGAGACCCTAGTCGGTCGCGCATCTCGTACCCACCATTCGGGTCAAATGCCCAGTCGCGACCTATGGCTGGGCATCTGTGCCTGGTCTCGGCCGTATCACCCTAGGGCTGATTAGTCCGCTGTCAGCGACAAACCCCTCGTGGCGTTTACTTCTTCGATGGGTCGCGCGCTGCATCATTTTCCCACCACGGCGGCAGACTGCTGAACACGAACGACTCCTTGCCATTGCCACCGGCGCCGCGCTCGGGTTCTATTTGGATGCTATAAAAGGCCTTCGGCGCTCCGTCAAACGAAACCGTGCAGAAGTACTTGACGCCAAACCCGATGGCCACGCCGCCTTCCTGCACGATCCGCTTTAGCGGGTAGTGGTTCCACGACCGTACCAGCCGCTCGATAGCCTTCTTTTTCCCCGGCCAATCGCCCCGCAGCGACGCCTCCCAGGCTTTGTCGGGCACGCCGCTTCTTTGGTAGTGCTCGTACTCCTTGGAATGGGTATCGCCTTTCAAACGCGCAAGCACGTCGGGCGAGAGCATCTTGGAGAAGACCTCCGGTGCGTCTTCGATCGAACAGGCATAGAAAAAGGAACGCGCCGTGTGCGGCACCGAATCGCGCGTGTATTCGTAATTCGCGTGGCGCTCGATGCCGTCGGGCCAGTCGTTGACGGCGATGAACGTGGCTACGCGATTGAGCACCTCGGTCGCGGCCGCCACTATGATCTCCTGGTTTCTTTCCGCGACCTCGACGTCCTTCGTCACCCGGTCGGCCAGTATTTGCCGGAGATCTTCCTTGAACTGGCTGGCAAGGCGAAAGCGAAGCGAGAAGGTCCGCGACGTCTTGTTTCCGCCGGGCGGCCCGCTGGACGCGCCGCCCGCGGACGGCGCGGCGGGATTGTCGTCCGACGGCGGAGCGGCTGCTGGCGTCGGGGCAAGCGTTTGCGGCGACGGCGTAGGGCTTGCTCCGCCGGCGGGCGGGGCCGCCCAGCCCGTACCTCTGTCGAGTTTCGATCGATCGATCGCTTCGCCGCCTGCCCGGGTGAAGATCGCCGCAAGCGTCGCGTCAGCAATATTCGCGGGGAGGGTTTGCACCGAGCCGTCGGCAAACGCGACGAGGAAGCTGTCGCCGCGGAGGATGCCGATGTTCTTTCTGGGCGCCTTGGGATCGAACTCCAGGTCGTCGGGCTTCGTCCAGGTCACTGCATGGGCATCGTCGACTTCCACGATCATGATCGTGTTCGAAGCGCCGTCGGTTATCTGATAGATCTTCGGTTGGTCTCTCATGTTTGACCAGAGCGCTCCATCGCCAACCGGAACCAGGTAGTTCGTCTTCCCCGTTCCGGCCCTGCTGGACGGCGTGCGGAAAATGTCCGGCATCTTGTCCACCAGGCGCGGTTATGCGGGCTATCCCACGGCTCTCCGAGGTGGAACTGGCGGTAAAGCTTATCCTGTTCAAGGAAGGGCAAGATCTGTACTCGCCAGCTCAACAGCGGCTTGCCCTGGGGGCTGCCGCTGCCGGCCGCGGAGAAATGGCCGTAGGCGGTTTCGAAGTTAATCATCCCCAGCACGAGTTGCTTCATGTTGTTCATCGATTGCACGGCAGCGGCCCTGCTACGCATGCAGCCGGCCAGGTTCGCCATTTCCTTGACGATGCCGGGCGAATTCTTGTCGAGGGTCAACAGCAGACCGTCGCCGTCGATGATCGGTGTGAGGAGCGAGATTAACGAGTCGGACTGCGGCGTCGCCGGTTGAAGCCCCGCGGACGCACGAACGGC
This sequence comes from uncultured Planctomycetia bacterium, assembly GCA_963709175.1. Lineage (GTDB taxonomy): Bacteria > Planctomycetota > Planctomycetia > Pirellulales > Thermoguttaceae > JANXQG01. Next base: position 2,672,767 of record CAVPVK010000007.1, on the reverse strand, counting down.
GCGAACGCCATGGCTCCACCTGGCGCCGAGCTCCTTGGCGGCATCCACGTCGCGGGCCTTGACGACAAGTTTCAACGCGGCATCAGGCGGGCCGTCTGCGCCGAGCGACACCCAGGATACATCGCGGGTCACAATCGTGACCGGACCGCCGCCGATGCACGCGGGCAATTGCGGGACCTTTCGCTCGATCAAGCGACGGATGCGGATCGACGGCGCCCATACGGCCCACGCGGCGTTTGCACGCGTCGATTCAATCGCGGGCGTGAGCTCCGCTCGCCGCGGCGCGGTGTTGATCTGGATGGGCGTCGCATCGTCCTGCGCCAATCGCCACACCAGGGCATTGCCCACGCGGCGCGCGTCCTGGAAGGGCGGCGGCAATGCGGCCCGCACCGCCCGCTCGTCACTGCAGGCGGGAAGCGGCAGGATCGCCAGTCCTTGCGATTCGCCCTCATCGGTGAGCGCAAGAGTGAAATAGAGATCCTTGGCGCCGAGACCGATAAGCTTCTTGGCCAGTTCGTCGATGCTCCGCGCCATTTCGCTATACTCGCGCCGTTGGGGCTCGGGAATGTCGGGGACAACGGCAGCCAAGAGATCGATGGATTTGCCGGCCGAGACGCGCGCGAGGTCGACATGCGCCGCACCGACTGTGTTGTCGTCGATGAACGGCGTTAGCGTATCCACCGCGGAGGTCTTGGCTGGCGATGCGGCGCTGCGTCGACTTAAGATCTTGTCGCCGGCGAAAACAGCTTCGCCGTAAACCCAGCCAGCTTCGCGCGTGCTTTCGGTTGTTTTCCCGGCCGCCTTCGCTGACGCATCCCGCTGCGACGCACCCGCCTCGTCCGCCGCCGCCGCAGCGCCTTTCGTCGCCTGCGTCCAGACGAAGTCGGACAAAGCGGGCGTGTTGACGTGCGACTTGGCGTCGGTGGAAACAGCGCCGTGAATGCCGTCCTCGGCAAGGCGTAGCGAAATCGTGCCAAACCGCTCCTCGCCGTCGCTCCAATCGCCGTTGAAGCGCCGATCGATTCGCGACCACCTGAGATTGATCTTGCCGAGCTTCTTGCCGACGGTCTGACTGAAAGTTCCGTTGTAATCGCCGTCGGCTGCCCGAATGAGCACAACCTTGCCCCAGTCGTCGTTCGACCACGTCCCGGCAATGTCCGGCGGCGAAGTCTGCGCGATGAATGCTGAAATCAGTCCGATGCCCAATAGTGACAGCATAATAAAAACTCCTCGAATCGTCCGATAAAAAGGTCTTGGCACGCCGGATCCGGCCGTGCGCGTTAACGCCGCCGGCAGCGCAGCCTGGTTTGGCTGCTGCAGGTGGGCCAGGCATTTTTCCAGCAGGTCGCTCACTTCCTTGGCCGAGGCGAACCGCTCGGTCGGGTCTTTCTCCAAGAGCCGTTCTACGATTTTCACGAACCACGGCGGCAGTTCCGCGTTCAGCGACGCCATGGCCGGTGGCGGCTCGTCGATCAACCGTCGCAGCGTGGCCATCGTCGTATCGGCGCGGAAGGGCGACGTGCCGGTGGCCATCTCGTAAAGCACGCATCCCAAACTGAACAGGTCGCTACGGCCGTCGAGCGACTCGCCGCGGGCTTGCTCGGGCGACATGTATTGGGGCGTGCCCGCGATCACGCCACAGCGGGTCATCGACACATCGTCGCCGGCGCGGGCCAGTCCGAAGTCGGTGAGCACGGCCCGCTCGACCCCTTTTTCCAGAAGGATGTTGGCCGGTTTCACGTCGCGGTGGACGAGTCCCTGCTCGTGTGCGGCGGCCAGTCCGGCGGCCGCCTGCATGCCGATCCGCAGCGTTTCCTTGAGTTCCAGCCGCCCTTGCGCTGAGTCTCTCGGCCAGCGATTCACCCGATATCAGCGGCATGACCAAGAAGGGCATCCGCGCGTCGGGCTGCACCTGGTGGATCGCTATGACATGCGGGTGAACGATGGCCGCGGCAGCCTGGGCCTCGCGGGCAAATCGCTTCTTGGCGAGCGAACTGCAGGCCAAGCTCGGCGAAAGCGCCTTGATGGCGACGCAGCGCTTCAGCGCGGGGTCGTAACCCTTGAGCACTACGCCCATGCCGCCGTGGCCGACCACGGCGAGCACGTCATAACCGCCGAGGCGGCCGAGCACACTGGGGTCGTCGGCCGGATCCAGGTGTTCCACGATGAAATCGACCTCCGACCATTCCTGGTATGGGGCCGCGTCGTCGAGCGCATCGCGCACCAGCAACAGCGCGGCCTCTTCCCGCCAGCCTGCGCCGCCGGCCATCTGTTCAAGCGCCGCCGAGCATGCCGGGCATTCTTCCAGGTGGTGGTGGAGCCAATCCTCGCGCTGTCGCGGCAAGTCGCCGCGAAGCGCCGCTTCGAGCAGTTCATGGGAACAAGAGGTCGTCATAGGGTCTTCTCCAATTCGCCGACTGCGGTGCGCAAGCGGGCAAGCACCCGGCACTTGGCGACGCGCACCGCGCCGGCCGACATGCCCAATTTCCCGCTCGCGGCGAGCGGCGACATGCCGTTGATGCCGGTTTCCCAAAAAGCCTGCCAGGTAGTTTCGCCAACTTCGTTTCTCACACGTTCGCCGGCCCGACGAAACAGTGCCCGGCGGACTTCACGGTCGAATTCGGCCGTTTCTGCCAGTTCACCGGTCGGAACCTGATCGAAGAACATCTGCCATTTGGTGTCCCCGCTGCCCTGCATCTTTCGGTGCGAGTGCTTCAGCCAGTTGATGACCAGGTTTCGAGCCACTCGACTGAGCCAGCCGCGAAATGACCCGCGTCCTTGGTCCGGGTCCCAGTGATCGACGTTTTGCGAGACGGCCAGTAGCAGCTCCTGCATCAACTCGCGGGCATCGGCATCTTGCAGGCCGTGGCGGCGCAGCAGGCGGTAAATTACCGGCTCGTAAAGACTTACGAACTCCTGCCAAGCCTCGTAGTCTCGCGAATCGCCGAGGCGAAGCAGCAGGCTGGCGCGGGTGGTCGGAGAAGCGGTCATGGTCGGTTCCTATCTCTATACACAAGTGAAAATGCGGTCTGTTACACGCATCGCCGGCACAAACCAAAGAATTATCGGGGCGAGAACCAGAACCGGCCACTCTCGAGAGGTAAATTGTGCCTCGGCGGCTGGAAAACCTGGTCCCGAACACTTTCGGCGCTAGCCAGTGCCACGTCAGTGCCACCGCCAGCGACGAAACTGGGAACATCTTCCCAATCATCGATCCTGACGGCAAGGAACGCGTGGGATACATGTCCGCCATGCAACCGAGTTGGTATTGCAATACACAAAAGGTAAAATGCCAACTTGAAATTCGAATTCTCCAAGGTATTCGTTGTCGCATCCCCAGGAGTCCGCTCTTGCCACGCCGAATTCTCCGTTCATTGGTCTTGCTACCACTTGCCGTGGCGGCCATCGCCGCGATAGCCTTAGCCAAAGAGCCAACCGCCGATCGCAACCTGTCGTCGCTTCTCCTGCCAGGCCCGCAGCCCGACCGTTCCGTCCTGCTGCCCAACCAGTGGTCGCTGCGTCCGGCCGGCACGAACGTTGAAGTGGGAAACTTCCCGGTCAATTTGGCCTTGTGCCCCCGCGGCGCATGGGTTGCTGTGTTGCATTCCGGTTATGGACCGAACGAAGCAGTTATCGTCGATCTGAAAACGGCCAGGGTCGCTTCGCGGGTAACGTTGCCGAAGACATTCTACGGCCTCTGCTTCAGCAGCGACGGGAAGAAACTGTTTGTCAGCGGCGGCGAAGACAACGTTGTCTACCAGTTTCGATTTGCCGACGGAAAGCTCTCTGACCGCCAGACCATCAAACTGCCCGACCGCACGACAGCGCAAGTCACCGCCGGCCTGGCCATTAGCCCCGACGACAAATGGCTTTATGCGGCATGTTGCCTAAGCAGTCGGCTAGCGGTCTTGCCGTTGGCTGCGGAGGAAAAAAAGCCGCCGATCGCCCTTGCCGAGGGCAGCTATCCTTACGCTGTGCTGCCCGCCGCGAAGGATGGCCGAATCTTCGTCAGCCTTTGGGGCAAGTCGTCAGTGGCGATGGTCGATCGTGCGGCAAGTAAAATCGTGGCCACGTGGCCCACCGCTTCGCACCCCACAGAAATGGTCCTCTCGCCCGACGAAGATATTCTCTACGTGGCCTGTGCCGACAGCAACAGCGTGAGCGTGTTCGACACCCGCTCCGGCCGGCAACTTGAACTGATTGCAACCTCGCTTTATCCCCAAAGCCAGCACGGCAGCACGCCCAACAGCCTGGCGATCGCGCCCAACGGCAAGACGCTTTGGGTGGCCAACGCCAATGCCAATAACCTGGCGGTGTTCGACGTCTCGCGGCGGGGGCAGAGCCAGTCGCTGGGCTTCATCCCTGTCGGCTGGTATCCCACGAGCGTGCGAATTCCTGCCGGTGCCGACCGCATTTTCGTTGCCGACGCCAAGGGCCTGAGTTCCCGGGCTAATCCCAACGGCCCCAATCCGACGATGAAAAAGGCCAAGAAGAAGTCGGAATACATTGGCGGCCTTTTTCCCGGCGCCCTGAGCATCATCGTCATGCCCCGGCCCGGCGACATGCGGGCCCTGAGCAAGGCGGCCTATGCGTGCTGTCCGCTGCGGGCTGATGCCGCGCCCACGGGCGGCGGGCACCGGTCGGCTGACAATCCCGTCCCGGCCGAAGTGGGCCGAGCCAGCCCGATCAAGCACTGCATCTATATCATCAAAGAGAACCGCACGTACGACCAGGTTTTCGGCGACATCCGGGAGGGCAACGGCGACGCGAGCCTTTGTCTTTTCCCCGAGCGGGTGACGCCGAACCACCATGCCCTGGCCCGGCAGTTTGTGCTTTTGGACAATTTCTACGTGGACGGCGACGTCAGCGCGTCCGGCCACGAGTGGAGCACGGCCGCCTACGCCACCGATTACGTGGAAAAGGTCTGGCCGCTGGTCTACCGCCACGATGCCGAGCACGACAAGAACGCGCCGCCCGGCTTTACCTACCCGGCGGAAGGCGCTACGTCCATCGGCATACCATCCAGTGGATACCTGTGGGACCGCTGCCACGAAGCGGGAGTGACCTACCGCAGTCTCGGCGAATTCATCGAAAACGGTCCGCGGCCGGATGCTCCGGGTCACGCCAGCGTCAAGGGCCTGGATGGTCATTTCGACCCGTACTTCCGCGGTTTTGATCTGGGCTACAGCGACCAGCGCCGCGCCGACCGCTTCATCGCGGAGCTGAAGCGGTTCGAGCGAGAGGGTGAGATGCCCCGGCTGCTCATCGTGCCGCCTGCCTAACGACCACACTTCCGGCACGTCGCCCGGCGCCCCGACGCCGACTGCGTATCTGGCCGACAACGATCTAGCCCTGGGCCGCGTGGTCGAGGCGGTGAGCCACGGCAAGTTCTGGAAGGACACGGCGATTTTCGTGCTCGAGGACGATGCCCAGGACGGCCCGGACCACGTCGATGCACATCGCAGCCCGGCCCTGGTGGTTAGCCCTTACACCAAGCGGCGGCACGTCGATTCGCATATGTACTCAACGTCGAGCATGTTACGGACGATGGAGTTGATTCTCGGGCTAAAGCCGATGACGCAATTCGATGCCGCCGCGGAGCCGATGTACGATTCGTTCCAGGCTGCGGCCGACACGACGCCCTTCCGGCGCCTACCGCCGGGCGTCAGTCTTGACGAGCGGAACGTGGCCGGGGCCTGGGGCGCAAAGAGTCGTCGCGGATTGACTTCAGCGATGCCGACCTGGCCGACGACCAGCAGCTCAACGAGATCATCTGGCGATCCGTCCGGGGCGCCGACTATCCCATGCCGCCGCCGGTCCGCGCGGCATTCTTCAGCCGCGCGGAGACGGCGATGAACGGTGAAAAAGCACAGGACGGAGATCAGGGCGAGAAAATCGTCCGCATCTTCCACCACTTGATTTGCTTCACTGTCACGTCGCCGCCGCTGCTGAACAAGCGAACCGAAAGCTGCTTGGGGTCATACCGTTGGGCGGCGACGGCGGCCTGACGATCGTTAGCAAATACCTCAACCAGATTCTTATCGATGAAGATTCGCAGGGCGAGCTCTTCGCCGTCACCCAGGGCAAACGGCGCCCGCGCAGTTGCCGACCCGCAAGGTCTTGCTCCCCGCTTCACAGGCAACCCTCACGCCGCCCTCGCCATTCTTGTCGCAGAGGACGTCGATACCGAACGCTTTTGCTACAGGTGCCTGGAAACGCAACTCTAATTCCAGGGCGTTGCCGCGGATGGAGTCGAGTCCGTGGACGGTATCGCTCCTGACCACGATCGCGTCCTGCGTATTTTCGCGATAGCGGAGCGCGGCTAATTCCCGCAGAGGACGAATCCGCAAGACTCCGTCTTCCGGCAATTCCAGTTCGCGGGGCAACGACTGGATCCCGCAGGGGGCAATGGGCAGATTCAGCAGCCAGGCCCACATCACGCGGCGGCCATCCTTGGCCAGCACCGATTCCGGAGCGAAGAAATTGTTGCCGTTGAAGCTCATCATGGCGTGAAAGTCAGGGAGATACTTGCCGTCCTTGAAATTGCCCAGGTAGTAGCGGCAGCCCAGTCGGTGGCTGATGCACAAGAGCATCCACTTGTTGCCGATGGGGAACATGTTGCCGCAGGAGATGTCCTCGTCCTTGGCCACGCCGAGATTCGCGGGAAAATCGTCGCTCAGTAACGGCCCCGAGTACTGCCACGATTTCAGATCCGACGACTTCATCAGGCTGGGGTTATTGCCGCCGCTGGTGGCATAATAGGTATCGCCCGCGAGCCAGCAATCCGGGTCCCAGTGTCGTATCGGCGGCAGTTTGCCGTCGGCCGTGCGGGGTTCGATGGCGCGGGGCCGGGTCCACTTCTCGAGGTTGTCGTCCAGGGCGAAGGCCAATTGGTTCCGCCCCGATCCCTGGCCATGATAGATGATGGCCGGTTTTCCGGCCTTGGTGAAAAAGCCCGTCCCGCTAAACATAGTATGGCCCATGTGCCGCGGGTCGAGGTTGGTGGGCTGCCATTTCCAGTGCACCATGTCGTCGCTGGAAACATGGGCAAACGCACATCCGCCAGGGCAATTGTAGATGTAGTGCAAATGATACCGTTCCTTCCAGTAGAAAGCGCAGTTGGGATCACCGGGCATCGCACCGCCGGGACCTGGGTGGAGCAAATGGAAAGTCAGCCAATCCTCGGGTGGCTGAGCAGGCATGGCCGGCGTTGGCATCTCGCCGTTGGCGGCCTCGATCGGCTTCCGCGCAGCGATCAATGTGGCGTCGTCGCTGGCCAGTAGGAGGCGACCGTTTTCGATCCGCGCGCCGCCGCTGAGATTATTCACGGGAAATCGTCCCATGCGGTCGGTCTCTGCGCCTTGATCGAACGTCCACCAGGCGAAGGGCCGAATTGGCGATTCCCGCTTTGGCCGAAGCTCCTTGATCTCCGCGACGGTCAAGGCGCAATCGTATATCCGGGCGTCGGCAATCGATCCTTGCAGTCGCTGCCCGGAGGTTGCGCCGCAATGCCGCAAGCCAAAGACCACCAGATTGTCGGTGCCGATTAACAGGTCGATGTTGTCGGCCACATACGATGCGTACCGTCCGCCGTCGCGATAGATCGATATTTGTTTGCCGCGGTAGACAATCGCCACCTGAACCAGCGTCTTGCTGTCGGCTTTTTCCAGGGGACTTGCCGCTTGGTCGGCCTGGGTTCGCCGATAGAAGTCGCTGCCGGCCATCCAAACGCCCGGCCTGGTTTCGCCAAAGACGATGCCGTCGAACTGATCGCCCCGCTGGACTGTGAGGGCGCTGCCGCCCCGCTGCTCCGTGTCGGCCAGCGCGACCCAAGACACCAACGTCTTGTCAGTCCCCGCCCTCGCTGCCGGGCCCTGAATAATAATCGACGCCAGAATAGCTACCACAATTGCCATCATCGTCTTCATGTTCACGCCCTCTTGCTGCCCCATTGGGGTGGTTCGTTTCTTTCGCGGCCGGTGGGTACAATCTATTGCATTATCATCTTACCCCTTTCGCGTGGCATAGTGGAGGTGACTGTCCGATGTGGGTTGCTTTGATCGTTCTCGGTGTGTTCTTCGCGATCTTCTTGATTGTGGCCATCGTGGTTGTGGGGATGTACAACCAGTTGGTGACCTTGCGGAACCGCTATAAAAATGCCTTTTCCCAAATCGATGTGCAACTCAAACGTCGCTACGATCTGATCCCCAACCTGGTCGAAGTGGCCAAGGGCTACATGAAGCACGAGCGGGAAACCTTGGAGGCCGTGATCAAGGCCCGCAACGCCGCTTATTCCGCCGGACAGAAGGCGGCACAGAACCCGGGCGACCCGCAGGCCATGGCGGCCTTGGGCGGCGCTGAGGGCCAGTTGACCGGCGTTCTTGGGCGGCTTTTCGCCGTGGCTGAGGCCTACCCCGATCTGAAGGCCAATCAGAACATGCTTGCGCTGCAGGAGGAATTGACTACCACGGAGAATAAGGTGGCCTTCGCCCGACAGGCCTACAATGATTCGGTGATGTCCTACAACACTCAGCGCGAGGTATTCCCGACGGTGATCATCGCCGGCATGTTCAACTTCCAGGCGGCCAGCCTTTTCGAGATCGAACAGGCCGAGCAGCGCGAGGCCCCCAAAGTCTCTTTCGGCGGATAACGCGGCGGCGCTTGCGCGTTGTTCTTCGCGCAGGTGTTCTTTTCCCGGGGGAAAGGGGAAGTTCCCATGGCCACGGATTTCTTCGATCGTCAGGACCACGCGCGGCGGCAGACCGTGCGGCTGATCGTGCTCTTCGCCCTTTCCGTGCTCGTGATCATTCTGGCAGTCTACGCGGTGGTCATCCTGATTACGCAAAGCGGCAGCCATGGCCGCCATGCCGTGGCCACGATGACCTGGTGGAACCCGCAACTCCTAGTAACCGTAGCCCTGGGTACGATCGTCGTAGTTGGGATGGGCAGCCTCTACAAAGTCGCCGAGTTGGCTTCCGGCGGCGAGGTCGTCGCCCAGATGATGGGGGGCCGACTCATCGATCCGCAAACTACCGACTTGGCCGAGCGGCGGTTGCTGAACGTGGTCGAAGAGATGTCGCTGGCCTCGGGCGTACCGGTGCCGCCGGTCTATGTGATGGACCGCGAACCGTCGATTAACGCCTTTGCCGCCGGCTATCGACCCGCTGATGCTGTGGTCACCGTCTCGCGGGGTTGCTTGCAATATCTTACTCGCGAGGAGTTGCAGGGTGTGTTGGGGCACGAGTTCAGCCATGTGCTTAACGGCGACATGCGATTGAACCTCCGCCTCATCGGCCTCGTCTACGGCATCCTCGTTCTTTCCCTGATCGGCTACTTCGTGATGCGCTCCGCGGCCTGGGGCGGCGTTTCCTCGCGCGATTCGGAAAACCGCCGCGACAACGGTGCGGCTATCTTCCTTATCGGCTTGGCGCTTTGCATCCTTGGCTACCTGGGCGTGTTCTTGGGCAATATCATCAAAGCCGCCATCTCCCGCCAGCGGGAATTCCTCGCCGACGCCTCCAGCGTGCAGTTCACGCGCAATCCGGCCGCTCTGGCGGGCGCCTTGAAAAAGATCGGCGGGTTGGCCTCCGGCTCACGAATCAACGATCCGCATGGCCAGGAGGTGAGCCACATGTTTTTCGCCGACGGTTTTGCCGGATCGCTCCTCAATCTCTTTGCCACGCATCCGCCCCTGGAGGAGCGGATCCGCCTGCTCGAACCAGATTTCGATGGCACGTATCCGAATGTGGCCCCATTGGTAGAGGCGGAGGCGACGCCTTATGCAGCGGTCGGCGCAAACGTTGCTCCCGCACTCGTATCCGGCTTCACGCCAAACCTCCCCCGAGGTGCGAATGAAAGTCTGCCGGTCCGCCCAGTAAGCAGCGATCGCGACCGAATCGTGGGTCAAGTGGGAAGCCCCAAAGTCGAGCACCTGGAGCATGCGGGTCGTTTCGTGGCGGGCTTGCCGGCGGCCATCCTCCAGGCCGTCCGTGAGCCTTTCACCGCGCGGGGCGTGATCTTTGCCTTGCTATTGAGCCATGAAGACCAGGGCACGCGCAACCGGCAATGGCAATTGCTACAGGGCGGCGTGGAGCAGCCGCTCCTTCGGGTTGTTCAACAACTCTTGGGCCCCTTGGACCAGTTGCCCGAGGAAAACCGTCTTCCCCTGGTTGACATGACGGTTCCGGCCTTGAAGCGGCTCTCGCCCGCACAGTACCAGGCATTCCGGCAGATGGTGGAGGCATTGACGGCCGCCGATGGCAAGCTCAAACTATTCGAGTATTGCCTGCGAGTAATTCTTTTGGGGCACCTCGATGTGCAATTCGGCTTGCGTCCCGCGCCGGCGGTCCGATATAAGACGGTCAATGCCGTGGCCCAGCCGGCGATTAGTGTTCTTTCCTCGTTGGCCTATGCGGGGCAAAGCCAGCCCAACGACATCCAGCGGGCGTTTCATGCCGGTGCACAAGGGCTGCTGGGGCAAGCTCGAATCCTTCCGCCGCAAGATTGCACCTTTGACAGCTTTGACGCGGCACTAGGCCAATTGGCCCAATCCAGTCCATCGGTGAAGCGGGCCGTTCTCGGCGCGGTCGTGGCTTGCATAGCGGCCGACGGCAAGATGACCGTGGTAGAGAACGAACTCCTCCGCGCCGTAGCCGCTGCACTCTCGTGTCCCTTGCCGCCGGTGCCGGTGCCGGCGCAATAGGGTTGCACCCAATAGGCTGCGACGAAAACACTCCGATGTTCACGGCCCCTTTTGCGGATTCGCCGGCGCGGGCGGGGGACGCAGGCGCAAGCCGAATAACCGCCGCACCGCGCTCCATCTATGGTACTCGTACGTATCGGCCCGCGGTTCACTAAATTTAGGGGTGCGTTTTCGCCGTGGACCGCCGGTTCTGGGTCCTATTTATCGCGCTTTCCACGTGGTTCGATTTTCGCAAAATCCTTGCGTTATTTTCGCGATTCTGATAGGATATTACAGTTCTTCTGGGAAATTGGGTTGTCGCATTTGAAGAACTTTCTCAGAGGGATTCTCCGTATACTCGCTTCTTGCGCACTTTCATTAAGGGTTTTGACCATGCAATATACGACTGCTATCGACTGGGTTAAGGCGACGCTCATTCTCGCGGTGTTCAGTGTCATTGGTTGGCGCCAATCGGCCCAGGCCGCAGTTTACACATGGGACCCGACAATGAGCGGCGGCACGGCCGGCGGCAGCGGCAACTGGGATACCGCGGACTCGTTCTGGTGGACCGGCAACGCGGACAGCACCTGGTTTGATGGGAATGATGCCTATTTCGGCGGGGCTAGTGGCGGCACCGTGATGCTCACCACGGCCGTCAACCCGGGAAATCTCATATTCAATACCACAGGCTATGACCTCGTGGGGAACACGGTCACGTTGGCCGGCGTTTCAACGATCACGGTCAATCCGAGTGTCACCGCTACAATCAATTCCCAGGTCACCGGGACCGTCAGTCTCAGTGTGGCCGGTGGGGGCATGTTGGTGCTCGGCGACAATTACAACACATATGTGGGCCAGACCACCGTCTCCGCCGGAACACTTGTCGCCGGGGCGGCTGGCCTCGGCAGCAATGGCACTGGGAGGGTGAGCGTCGCCTCTGGGGCAACGCTCATGGTCAATGGCGGGAGTGGCGCTGGGCAGACACTCCCAGGCCTGTCAGCCCTTTATTTTCCGATGACGTCGGCCCAGAGTGGCAACGTAGTCGGTACGTACCAGTCGACCTTGGTCAACAGTGGATTGCCCGCTGTACAGAATCTGTTGAGCGGAAATACGTTGGCTCTTTCCACGACAGCCACCACGTTAAATTACAACAACAACAATGCCAACTTTCCCTATACTAATTCCGCCCAAGGCAACCAGTACTTTGCCGCCTATTATTCCGGCATGATCGACATCACCTCCTCGGGAACCTATACGTTCAAGAATAACAATAGTGATGACGAATGCACGATCTATATCGATGGGCGACAGGTGGTAGCCGGCACGCCCACGACGACCAACGCATGGGGGCAACAAGTAACCGGCACTATCGGGTTGACCGCGGGCATGCACAACATCGTCGTCGCCTACTACCAGGGCTTCGGCGGCTACAATCTGGACGCCCAAATTGCCGGCCCCGGCATCACGGGCACGGCGGATCTCGGCTCGGCCGGCACGCCGCAGCTTACCCCCGACCTGGTCATCGGCTCGCTCACGGGTTCCGGCAACGTGGCCCTGGCGACGGGCAACCTGAGCACGGGTTTCGACAACACGAGCACGATTTTCAGCGGGGCCATTTCGGGCATCGGGGGATTGAATAAGTGGGGCACAGGAACGTTGATGCTCAATGGCAGTAATACGTACAGCGGAACAACGACGGCCATCGGTGGCACACTGCTCTTGGCAACCAGCAGCGCCTTGCCCAGCGGCAGCATGCTGGTCGCCGCGGGAGGCATAATCAACCTGGGCGGCAACAACTTGACGACGGGGCCGGTCACGCTCACCGGCGGTGCGATCAACAACGGCTCGCTGACTGCTCCAAGCTACTCCGTGTCGGCCGGGTCGATCGGCGCCAGCCTCGGCGGCGCATCGGCGGTTTTGACCGCGAACGGCGCGGGGGCCGTCGCCCTGACCGGCACGAATACCTACGGCGGCGGCACCGTCGTTAGCGGCGGATCGTTGCAAGTCAGCAACAGCGCTTCGTTGGGGACGGGGCCGGTGACCTTCGCCGGCAACAGCACGATCCAGGCCCTGGCCAACGCCAACCTGCCCAACAACATCGCCCTGGGGGCCTACACCAGCGTTTTCAACACGAACGGCTACACGCTCACGTTGAGCGGCTCGATCGGCAACTCGGGCGCCATCGACGCACAGATCGTCCATCCTACAGGCGGGGGCACGCTCGTCATCGCCGGCCCGTTCAACCTCGTCTCCACGAACAACGACACCAACAACCCCGCGCTGTTCATGAACACCAGCAACGAGACCACCACGATCACCGGGGGCGGCACGCTCAGCGGCATCAGCATGGGTTGGAATGGCACGCAAAATACCCTCACCTTCGCCTCCACGGGCACGATTACCTTGACCAACGTCAACAATCCTGACCTCGACGTGGGCCAGAATGGCGGCAACCCGGGTGCGGGCGTGGTCAATCAGACCACCGGCTCGGTAGTTGCGCTGGGCAATTTCAGCCTTGGCAAGTGGGACGGCGGCTACGGGGCCTACAACATGTCGGGCGGCACGTTGACCGTGTTGAATATCTACAGTGGCGGCAATGGCAACAACAACGGCAACTCCATCTTCAACCAGTCCGGTGGCATGGTGAACGTCAACGGCGTCACGTGGGTTGGGCAGAATGCCGGCGCTAACTTGCTGCACATCTCCAACGGAGCCTACAACCAAACCGGCAGTCTCATCGCTAACCTGGGCGGCGGGACCGACGTTATCACCGTCACGGGAGGCAGCCTCACACTCTCCAACGGCACGGTCACGGTCTCCAATAACGCTGCAGGCAGCGGCATCCTCAACCTGGCCGGCGGCGTGGTTCAGGCAAACATGGTGACCGGCACCGGCACGAGCATTGTCAACTTCAACGGCGGCGCCTTCCAAGCCAGCCCGAACGTTAACGCGACCGCGCCCCTCTCCGGTCTTAGCAGCATCAATGTCTTTTCCGGGGGCGGGACCATCGACAACAACGGCCAGAACATCACCATCGGACCGGCCCTCCTGGGGGCCTCCGGCAGCGGCGTGAGCAGCATCGCCGTCAGCTCCGGCGGTTCAGGCTATGTCGGCGTCCCGCTGGTGACGATTAGCGGCGGTGGCGGCAGCGGCGCCACCGCCGAGGCCGTTGTCATTAACGGCGTGGTCACGGCTATCAATGTTACGAATCCGGGTACGGGCTATACCGCCGCGCCCACGGTCACCCTGTCGTACGCCGGCGCCAATATTGGGGTGACGGCCGCGACTATCGGCGCATCCACCCTCACTACGAACACGGCCGGCGCGATGTCGTTCATCGGCACGGGCACAACCACGCTGACCAACCCCGCGAACTCTTTCGTGGGGACAAGTGTCGTGGGCGGCGTGCTTCAAATCAATGTGGACGGGGACCTTGGCGCGGCCAACGGCGGCGTGACCCTCAACGGCGGCGTGCTCTACAATGCTGGCGGGGCGACCATCGCCACCGCCCGCACTATCACTCTTGGGGCTAACGGCGGCTACTTGCAGGCCCCTTATCAAGGCAACTGGATTCTCAACGTCCCGGTCAATGGCGCGGGCGGCCTGGGTATCAACTGGGATTCGGGCGTCGTGACCCTCGCCGCCACCAGCAGCTACCAGGGCAACACCACCATCGGCACTATGGCCAGCGGCTTTAATTCCGCCGGCAATCCCACGCTGCAACTGGGCATCAACAATGCGCTGCCCTTCGGCACGGCGGCGGGCAATGTGGTGTTCGGTCCTCCCCCGGGATCGAATACGGCCACGTTGGATCTAAATGGCTACAACGCCGAGATCAACGGACTCGTCGGCGGCGCAAATACGTTGGTGGACAACGTATCGGCCGGTGGCAGCATCACCCTCACGCTCGGCAATAACAACGCCACCGCCAGCTTCGGCGGCGTAATCCAGAACAGTTCCGGCACGCTGTCGCTGACCAAGGTCGGCAGCGGCACGCAGACCCTTGGCGGAATGAATCCCTACTCCGGGCCTACGAACGTTTACGACGGCACGCTGGCCCTGAACAATCCCAGCAGCAACAACAGTCTTCCCCGCACCCCGTCGTTCAACATCGCCGCCGGGGCAGCGCTGGACGTGACTGACCTGGGCGGAGGTACGCTGAATCTGAACGCCGCGCAGACCCTATCGGGCGGAGGAACGGTCAAGGGCAACGTGGCGGCCGGTGGCGCTACGATCATCCCGGGCAGCCTGACCTCCATCGGCACGCTGACCGTCGGCAGCCTCGATCTTTCCGGCGGCGCGAGCCTGAGCTTCGTGCTGGGCAAAGCGGGCAGCAGCGCGGCCAGCCCCGGCTTGGGAAGCAGCATCAACGTCAACGGCAACCTCACCTTGCCATCGTTCCAGATTTCCGGCTTCAACATTCTCAACAACAGCAATGCCAACGGCCAAGGCTCGTTGGGATCTGGCTACTACGACCTGTTCAACTACACCGGAACGCTCAACGGCAATCCGACACAGGCATTCGGCAGCGGCTCGGGGGCCAAGCAATATAGCTTCAGCACAGTCTCCGGCGCGACAAACGAATTGCTCTTGCAAATCTCCATTCTCTCGCTGAACTGGACGGGCCAGGATAACGGGAATGGGGCCACCGATTCTGCATGGAACACCACGTCCACGAACTGGGCCAACGGCAGCACGCCGGCGGCCTATGCCGACGGCGCTGTGGTGACGTTCGGTGACACCAACCCGGTCACTGGCCATGCCGTTGCCAATTCCAGCGTCGTCTTGAATTCCACCTTTGCCCCGACCTCGATCACTTTCAGCAACAGCGCCGTGAACTACACAATCAGCGGCGGCGGCGGCATCACCGGGGCGACAGGCATCACCCTCAATGGCACGGGAATGGTCAGTCTGCAAACTGCCAATTCCTTCACCTCGCCAGTATCGATCAACGCCGGCGTGCTGAACGTCACCAACGCTGCTGCTTTGGGCAATGCCAGCGGCGTTACGGTCGCCAGCGGGGCCGCTTTGCAACTCCAGGGCAACGTCAGCACCAGCAACGCCATCCCGTTGGCCCTAAACGGCGCTGGCCTGGCGGCCAGTCCCGCCGGGGCACTGAACAACGTCAGCGGCAACAACACTTATACTGGCCTGATTACGCTGGCAAGCCCGGCCACCGTCACCGTGACTACCGGGTCGCTCACGCTCGCCGGGGGCATTGCCACCGCTGGCAACCTGGCGACGTTTGGTGGTGCGGGGACGACCATCGTTTTGCAGCCGGTCATCGGCGGCGGCGGGGTCACCCTTGCCGGGCCGGGCGATTTAACGCTTTCGGCGGTGAACACCTACGCCGGACCGACAACGGTCGGTGGCGGCACGCTCACCATTGGCACTGCTAACGCCTTGCCCGTCGGCGCCGGCGCGAGCGATGTATCGATTGCATCGGGCGCTGCCCTGGACCTCGCCGGGAACAACCTGGCCGTCAATGGGCTGAATAGTGCCGGTACGATCGACAACACGGCCGGCGGCTCTGTGATCCTCAGTGTCGGCAACAACAACGCCTCAAGCACGATTTCCGGCGTGGTGCAAAACTCGGGCGGCAATCTCACCGTCGACAAGACGGGGGCGGGCACGCTCACCTTGAGCAACGTCAACAACACTTATGCCGGTGGCACGACGATCAATGCCGGCGTACTGAACATTGCGGCCGACGGCTCCTTGGCGCTGCCACGGGAGCAGTGACCTTCACCTCCGCGGGAACTTTGCAGGCCACGGGCAACGTGGCCCTCAACGCCGCGCGAAGCATCACCATCAACGGCAACGATACTTTCAGCACTCAGGGCAATATCTTCGCGGTTGCCGGACCGATTTCGGGCACCGGTAGCCTGACCATGGCTGGCGGCGGCACGCTCGTGTTGGGCAATACGACCAACAGCTACTCGGGCGGCACGATCGTCAACGGCGGGAACCTCAACGTGGCGGGCGACGGCGCACTGGGCGCGGTCAATTCGAGCGTGACCTTCATGTCCGCGGGGACCTTGCAGGCCGGGGCGGCAGGAGTGGCTCTCAACTCGGCCCGCACGATCACCAATGCCGGCGGCGGCCTGACACTGGACAATCAAGGGACCAATTTCTCGATCGCTTCGACGATCGCGGGGCCGGGCGGCCTGACGGTGATCGGCAGCGGCGCAACAACGTTGTCCGGGCCAAACACATTCGGCGGCGCTGGCCAATCGATCGCGGTCAACAAAGGCACCCTCGTATCGGCCGACGCCTCGGCCTTGGGCAGCCCGGCCAACTCGGTTTCCGTGGCCGCAGGGGCGACGCTGAGTGTCAGCGCCTCGGCCAACACAGGCTTGGCATGGGCCTATTATGGTTCGACGGCCGGCAATCAGGCTACCTTCACTGGCCCTTTGACGGGCATCCAAAGTGTCGTATCTAACGTCACCCCGACCTCGGTCACGAATCAAACCTCGTTGTTTTCGCTGCCATTTGCCACGCCGAATTATGTCCAGGCCATCGGCTCGGGCATGATCGATATAACCAACAGCGGCAGCTACACGTTTGTGATTGGCCAACAGGATGATGACGCGGCGATCTTCGTCGACGGCCAGACTGTGGTGCCTGGGGCGCCCACCACCAACGGCGCGCCGTGGACGGCGACCGGGGCGGGGACGATTACCCTTTCGGCCGGCTACCACAATATCGCCGTGGCCTGGTATCAGGGCTTTGGCGGCGAGAACCTCAGTGTCCTCTGGAGCGGTCCGGACACTAGCGGCGGAACGGTGGCTCTGGCCACGTCGACCGCGAACCTGACTCCCGACCAGTACCTGCCAAACCTGAGCGGCGCGGGCAACGTGGCCCTGAATACGGGCAACCTGATTGTCGGTTACGACAACTCCAGCACGACCTTTGGCGGAACGATCTCCGGCATCGGGGCGCTGACCAAGTACGGCAGCGGAATGTTGACTCTCGCCAACAGCAATAGCTACTCCGGCATGACCACGGCCGTCAGCGGAACATTGAGTTTGGCCCATCGACTAGCGGTCGAGAACAGCACCGTCAATGTCGTAAACAACAACACGCTGGCATTTGCTGCGGGCAACACCACTCCGGTCTTCGGCGGTCTGACGGGCGCTGCGAACCTCCCGCTGGCGACGGCCGCCTCCGAACCTGTTGCGCTGAACGTGGGCAACAACGGCCAGAACACAACCTATACGGGTGTTTTAAGCGGGGCCGGAGGCCTTACCAAGATCGGAAGCGGCATCCTGTCGATGGGCGGATTGAGCACCTATAGCGGTCCGACGGTTATCGCCGACGGTACGCTGCAGTTGTCGCCGCTGGCGACTCTCGCCCATCGTTGGAGCTTCGGCAACGGTCTTAACGATTCGGTGGGTGGGGTCACCGCCATAATCTCTGGGAGTTGCACGCAGAGCAGCAGCGGGGTCACCGTCAATGGCAACGGTATCAGCCACGTCTCCTACGTGTCGCTGGGCAACGGCAGTACGAACATCCTGCCGACAACCAACGCGGCCTGCACCATTGAGCTTTGGGCCACGGAGAACCAGGTGCAATCGTGGTCGCGAATCTTCGACTTCGGCAGTACGCCCGGCGCGCCCAGCGACCTTCTCTGGTCGTGGACCCAGGGAACGAACAATCCGAGCGTGATCGCACCGAACGGGGCGAATTTCAACGCGGCGACCTTTAATACGGGTACCGAGTATCAGATTGCCCTGGTCATTACACCCAGCGGCAACGGTACCATCCTCAACTGGTATCAATTGAGTACTTCCGGCAACTTGATCGCCACCGGCAGCCAAGCGTCGACCTGGAATCTGTCCGAGTTGACGCAGACCAACATGTGGCTGGGCCGCTCGGAATACGGCGATCAGGACGCCAGCGCTACTTACGACGAAGTGCGGATTTGGGATTCCGCCCTTTCGCAAGCGCAGCTCACGTACCAAGGCGCCCTTGGCGCGAACACTGTCGGCCTCAACAACCTCTTGCCGAGCACCACACCGGTGACCATTGCCTCGGGGGCGACGTTGGACCTGAATGGGGCAAGTCAGCAGGTGGCCTCGCTTTCCGACTACGCTCGCGGCAACGCCGGCAGCGTGACCAACAGCGGTACCAACCCTGCGGCGCTGGTTCTCAGCCCCACTGGCGGCTCGACCACTTTCAGCGGCGTGATCTCCGACGGCACGGGCGGCGTCAGCGTGGTCATGAACGGCAACGGCACGCAGGTGTTGGCCGGCAGCAATGCCTATAGCGGAGCGACGATGATCGATGCGGGCGAGTTGCAGGCCATCGATGGCATGGGTCTTCCCGCTACGTCGAATCTGATATTCAACGGCAAACTGGCGCAAACCGGCGTTGGCGCAGTTTTCCAGACCAGCGGCACATTCAGCCGAGCGCTGGGCACGGCCGCCGGCCAGGTTCAGTGGACGGGCGACGGCGGTTTCGCCGCCAATGGCGGTCCGCTCACCGTGAGCATGAGCCCGGGGGTGGCGCTCGTCTGGGGCGGCACCCAGGGCTTTGTCGGTAATGGCAGCGCGTTGACGTTTGGTTCGCCCACAGCCAACAACCAGGTCAACTTCACCGACAGCATCGACCTCAGCGGCGGCACCCGCCAGATTTATGTGGCGCAAGGCACGGGCGGCGACAGCGCCCTGATTTCCGGCAACATCATCGATAGCGTGGGTGGCGCCGGCGTCTTGAAGACCGGGGCCGGCCTCTTGATTTTGTCGGGCTCAAACTATTACGACGGCGGCACGACCGTTGCTGATGGCGCGCTCACCGTAACCACCGCTTCGGCCCTGCCCAGCGGGGGTGCGTTGGCTGTGGGCGCCGCTGGGACATTCATCTTCGACCCGACAGCCGCTTCGGCGCCGGTGGCTAGTTCGGCGGTTTCCGCATCGCCGGCCGCTGTGGCGGCCGTGCCCGAGCCGGCCACGGCCACGCTCTTGCTCGTGGGCGGGCTGATGCTCATGTGCCGCTGGCATCGCCGGCGGTTAGTTGGGTAGAAACGAACCCATTCGTCGGTAGCGAATTGAGGGCCTGGATCGACGATGCGGCTTTTTCGCCCTGGCGGCGAGACGCCGGTCGGTCCAAGCCCTCGTCTTTTCTCGGCGTTGCGGCGGTTTGGTGACCTAGAGTCATGTAGTGGCCATACGCGCCGTAACGCGTCGAGATCGGCCATGCTGCAGGCACGAAACCCTCAGAATGGCCCAGGGGACCGATCGGGATGTCCGAATTGAATCTTTACTTGCTCTTTGCCTCGCTGACCGTGATGATCGGCCTGGCCGCGGGCTGGTGGCTGCGGAGCCGGGGCGCAAAACCGCCTGAGGCGCCGGTCGACGACGATGAGGTTCGCCGCGTTCGCGAGTTGTTGGCATGCTTGCAAAAGCTGGCAACTAGCGTGGCCTCGGAGTTGGGCGAGCACAATACGCGGGTCGAGGAAATCAATGTCGAATTGAAGGCCGACACACTGCATGAACCGGCCAAGATCCTCAACGTGGTAACCAGGCTGGTCGACGCCAACAAGACCATGCAGGGCCGCCTCGACCGGGCTGAGGACCGGCTCCGCGAGCAGGTGCGGTTGGTCGAGTCGCACGCCGTCGAAGCCCGTACCGATGCCTTGACCCTGGTCGGCAACCGCCGGGCCTTTGAAATCGACATCGCCCAGTGCCTGGCCAACTTCTGCCAGACGGGCCATGTCTTCACGCTGGCCATGATCGACCTCGACAAGTTCAAGCGGTTCAACGATACATATGGGCACCAAGCGGGCGACGAGGTGCTGCGCGGAACCGGTCGTGTCTTGCGGCGGGTCCTACGGGAAAGCGATTCCATTGCCCGTTACGGCGGCGAGGAATTCGTCGTACTCTTCAGCCGCGCCACGCTTGCCGAAGTGCAACGGGCCCTGACCCGGCTCCGCAAGGCGATGGCCGCTACGGTCTTCGAGTTCCCCGCGGGAAGACCCCAAGTGACTATGAGCATAGGCGCTGCCCAGATCGCTCCGGACGACGATGTCGAGAAAATCGTCGCGCGGGCGGACGCTGCCTTGTACGCCTCCAAGGAGGCCGGCCGCAATTGTGCGCATTGGCACGACGGGCGGAGCATCGTTCCGATCGTCGAGGAGGAAACCAGGCCAGCCACCGCACGGGAAGCCGTCGTGGCCGCACCTCGTGTGCCGGCGGCATCGCCTGCTGCCGCCACCGATAGCGCCGGCAATGAAAAACTGGCCGACGATCTGCCGGCGATTCTTAATCGTACTGCGTTCTGCCAGCACACCCGCAGCCGCATGGCCGAGTGGAAGCGCGGTGGCCAGACCTTAACGCTCGTTCTCGCCCAGATCGATCGTTTCGAGAGTCTCACCGGCCAGCACGGCGCAAAACTCCGCGACCTCATGGTGGCGAGCCTGGCACGAGTCGTCTTTGCTGGGGTGCGGGAGATGGACATGGTGGCACGATACAGTCCGAGCTGCCTGGCCGTTCTCTTGCCCGGTGCAGAAATCGGCAATGCCGTTGGCGTGGCTGACCGCATCCGCGACGAGGCGACGCAGGTGGCGATACCGGCGGGAACGACGAAAGTAGGCTTTACCGTGAGCGTCGGCCTGATCGAGGCGAGCCGCGCCGAGGACATGGTGGCACTGTTCCGCAAGGCGGAGACAGCCTTGGACACCGCCCGACAGCGGGGCGGCAACTGCCTCTTCTTCCACGACGGCCGCAACGTGCAGCCCGCGGCGACGGCGTTGCAGAGCGAGGGCTAAGCTTAACCATTAACTTACGGGATGGTGATCTGCACGTGGAACTCGTGGAGCATCCCCAACATATTCCATAGCAAACGTTTACGACAGCGATCCAGAGAATTGTCGGTCGCCATGCGTATTATCAAGGTAGATATTCGCCCCTTGAAAACTTGGATTTAGCTCGCAAATGGTTTCTGGTTACCGAATTTTCGTTGGAGACAGCGCGGCGCGTAACGTTGTGATTCTCGCAGAGCTCAAAAGGGTCGTTCACTATCCAACGGTCTCGAAGTTTCACAGCACGCGGTCAATCGCCGCAGCCACGCGGCGGCAGAGGGCCATGAGGTCGTCGAATTGCCGGAAGGTCAGCGATTGATAGCCGTCGCTCAGGGCGGTCTCCGGGTCCGGATGAACCTCGATGATCAGGCCGTCGGCGCCGGCCGCGATCGAGGCGGCCGCCATCCGCGCCACCAGGGCCGTGTGGCCCGTACCGTGGCTCGGATCGACCACGACGGGCAGGTGCGTGCGGTCGTGCAGGTAAGGGACTGAAGCCAAGGTGAGCGAATAGCGGGTGTGCGACTCAAAGGTGCGGATTCCCCGCTCGCACAGCATCACGTTGGGATTGCCCGCATTGAGCACATACTCGGCCGCCAACAGGAGCTCATCGAGCGTGGCGCTGGGTCCGCGCTTGAGGAGTACCGGGCGTCCTTCGGCCCCCACGGCCTCCAGCAAGCGATAGTTTTGCATGTTGCGGGCCCCGATCTGCAGGACATCGGCATAGCGGGCGACCAGGGCAACGTCGAATTCCGACATGACCTCCGTGACCACCGCCAGGCCGGTTTCTGCTCGGGCGGCGGCGAGAATCTTCAGCCCGTCCTCCTTCAGACCTTGGAAGCTGTAGGGACTGGTTCGGGGCTTGAACGCCCCGCCGCGGAGGGCCGTTGCCCCCGCCGCCTTCACCGCGCGGGCCGTGCACAGGGTCTGTTCCTCGCTTTCCACGGAGCAGGGGCCGGCGATCATGCCGACGTGTGTGTTGCCCACCACGAGGCTGCCGACGCGGATCACCGTAGGCTCGTCCTTGACTTCACGGCTGGCGACCTTGTAGGGGGCCAGGATGGGGACGACTTCGGCCACGCCGGGACCGCTTTCCAGCGATTGGCGGTACTCGTCGCGCTTGTCGCCGATGGCCGCGATCACCGTGCGTTCCGTGCCGAAGATCGGATGCGCTTTCAGGCCCAACGACTCGACGCGTTGGATCATGTGCTCAATTTGCTCGTGGCTTGCGCCTTTTTTCATGACGACGATCATGATGGGATTCCTGGGTAACTGAGAGTAAGGAACGAAGTAGGTCTCTCTTGCCGAGAGGGAGTAATGTGTTCGCGGCTGTTAGAAAACTGTTGCCTTTTCTTTGAATCTTCGCCCGTTCGTCCTTTCCGACTGAAAGGACCTACGAGCCACGAAGCAGGTCCCCCCAGTGCGGAAAACCTGGCCACAAAAAAAGCCCCGGGGCCTGAAGCAGGTCTCGGGGCTTGGATCGCTGTCGGTTGGAAAGGAACGCTACACGCCACCTCCGACCCCGAAATCTGCGGGGCTAAAGTAAAACCAATAAAAATGGCACGTGGCGAGGTTCATGCTATATTCGTACGAACTGTTAAAGTTCCGGCTTTTAGCCGGCCTTTCCGGGCAAAAGGCGGATCTCCAACTGGTATTATCGCATGCGGCCGAAAAATTGCAAGTGCCACGCGGCCGTGCCTACGGTCTAGTGCCGTCCCAGGAGGTAATACTTGCTCGGCGCCGCCGAGCGGAGTACCGTTGTCGTCACGCTTGACGTAAGGTCGGCCGCGTTCTCCTCCGGATTGTCGCCGCCGACTGTGGCAGTTGCCGTGTTAGTGATCGTGCTTGCCGCAGCCGACGTCACCTGGCCCAACACGGTAATCGTGTCGGCTGCCTGCGCGGTCATGGCACCAAGGTCCCAAGTAATCGTGCTGCCGGATACGGTCGGCGAAACCGGGCCCGTAGACGAAATATACGAGTAGCCCGCAGGCAGCGTGTCGACTAGCACTACATCCCCGGCCGTGTTGAGCGAGTTATTGCTCACCGCAATCGTGTAGGTCAGGTCGTTGCCGACCACCACCGGATTGACGCTGGCCGTCTTCACAACCTTCACATCCACGAACGACTGCTCGATGACCGGCGTGTTGACGGTCGTCGTTACAGAGGCCGTATTGTTGGCCAGATTGGGGTCGGGCTGATTGCCGCTCACCGTGGCCGTGTTCGTGATCGTGCCGCTGGCGGTCGAGGCCACTGTGACCACGATCGTTTCCGTGGCCGAGGCGCCCGCCGAGAGGCTGCCGACGTCGAGGGTCAGAGTCTGGCCCGAGACCGACGCTGTGGCCGAACCGCTGGAGGACACGTAGGATGTGGTCGATGGCAGCGTGTCGGCAATCGTCACACCGGTGGCATTGGAGGGGCCATTGTTCGTGGCGGTGAGCGTGTAGGTGAGCTGTTGGCCGGCCACCACAGGGTTGGGCGTTGCCGTCTTCACCAGTGCCAGATCGACCGACTGCGTGACCGGCGTGGTGACCGTGGAGGTGTTGTTATTCAAGTTTGGGTCGGGCTGGTTGCCGGTGACCAGCACCGTGTTGGTGAGGCTGCCGCTGTCACTCGGATTGACGGTGACGACGACGTTGGTCGTGGCCACGGCCCCCGATGCCAGGCTGCCAAGCTCAACGGAAATCGTGCCGTTCGTGTCGGCGACTGTCCCCTGGCTGCTGCTGGAGGAGACGTATTGCACCCCCGCGGGCAACGTGTCCGAGAGAACCACACCCGTGGCGTTGGAGGGCCCGTTGTTGCTCGTAGTGAAGGTGTAGGTCAGTTGGTCGCCGGCGATGGCCGTGCTGGGTGAGGCCGTCTTCACCACCGAAAGGTCGGCCTCGGCCGAATTGACGAAGTTCTCGTTGAAGACGGTCGGCCCTACGGTCTCGATCGGCCCGATCTCACCGTCGATGGCGTTCACGCCGTTGACCGACAACTGGACGGCGCCCACCTGAGAGAAGTTCGCACCAGTTCCGCCCCCTGCCATAAAGGACGAGAAGGGCACGTATTGGCTGTCCGCACTGTTGAGAGAACCATCGCCCGTATCGGTGATCGGAACGCTTGCCCAAGACCAGTCGGCGGCGTTGGTGTAGACCTTGAGCATGACGAACCCGTTGTCGTGATCGGCGCCGACGTTGAGTTCGATGCCCGTGGCAGTTCCTTGCGCCGTCAGATCAGCTTGTCCCAGGCCGGTCGGATTCAACACGGCGGGATTGTCGTTGTGTCCGTCCCAGTTGACCCAGAAGATGCCGTTCGAGGCGGGGTCGGCGCCAAAGTCCAACATGCCGGGCCAATCGGCGTCAGCGCCCAGATCCACGGCGCCTCCAGCCGTCGTGAGTTGCACGTAGAGGTTGCGATTGCCGCCGATGGCATCGGTCGTCGCTTCGGACGACATGCCGGTCTTGCCGCCGTGGAGCGAGGCAGTGACGTACTGCGAGGTCGAGGCGAAGGAGTCGATCATCGTGCCTGTCGTGCCCAACATGTCGGCGCTGGTAACTACCACGGTCTGCACGTCTTGGCCGGCGGCCATCACCAGACCCGGCACGGGAGCCTGCTGCACAAAATACGTGCCGGTCGAAAGGTTGTTGAAGGTATACGTGCCGGTAGAATTCGTCGTGGTAGTGCCGACCAGAGTGTCGTCGCTGCCGGCGCTGCTGCCCTCGAAAACGCCGTCGCCGCCGTCGTGCCATAGGTTGACCGTGATGTTGCCCAACGGCGTCTCGGCGCTGGCCGCCCCCGTCGGGTTCTCGTAAACGGTGCCGCTGATTGAGGGCGCCACCGTGGCCGACAACAGGGAGCGTTTCTCCAGTGATTCGAATCGAAGGGGGCGACGCTTCTTGGTCGAAGTTCCGCCGCGTTGATTGCCGCCGAAAGCCCGGCCAAGTCGGCCGAACCAGGAAGCGGACTTTTTCAAAGTAGACATGCGACACTCCTTGTCCAACAACAGTTGCAGATCGATCCGGAATTCGATACTCTCTCTATATCCATCGGCAGGCGAAGGACCGCAAATTCATTACCACCGGCAATCCACGCCGACGTTGACGCCCTGGGCCCAGAAGTTCGACTCCTGGAAGCTGAATTGGGGGTGTGCCAAATCGCCCGTCGGTGTCACTCCGGAGTTCGGTATCAGCGTCGAGTTCACAGAGCGATCGATCTGTTCGCCGGCTCTCGCCACTTTAGTCCAGTCCATGAAGTCGTAGCCCACAACCAGGCGGGTATGCTTGGTGAACTGATAGCCGAGCTTGAGGTCGATTTCGGGCACCACGGCGAACTCGTCCTGCTCGTAGTGGCCGATGTTCGTGGAGAGGGCGAGCAGGCCGCCGACCGCAGTCGATTCCACGCCTGACGCGTTAGTGGTCCGCGTCGAACCGCCGATATCGACGGTAGAGTGCGTCGTGCCGAACGCGATGCGTGGGAAGATGTCCAACAACCAGCGATTTCGCTGGAACTCGAACTTCATACCCAGGTCTGCCCCGTTGAACCAGTTGCGCGTGGCGAATTGATCTTGAACGAGAAAGGCGTCAAGATAATTCGGAGCCGCGGCATCGGCCGTCGTGTCGGTGATCTGTTCCGTGATGTTCAGTTGGTCCGCAAGGTAGAGGTAGCGGTAACCGGCGACAAAGTCGGCCCGAAAGCGGTCGTGGTAGGTCTGGCAGCCGCAGTCGTCGGTCCAGCAACCTTCCTGGCGGCAGGTCGTGAAGAGGAAGTGCGCCCCGGCACCGTAGAAACGGGTCGTGGCGTTGACGCTAATCTGGCCGTCGGCGCTCTGGTCGCTGCCGCGGGGAAACGCCACGAGCTCCACGTTCTCAATGGGCGTGGTCTGGCCCACGTCGTAAAACGGCCGGGCGATAATCGGGTTGCCGTCGGACCAGAGCGAATAGGACGTGCTTTCCTCGCCCAGGCCGAAGAATTCACCCTCCAGTCCGATCGTCTCGCAGCGGTTGAGCCAAATACCGGCCGCGATGCGGCCGCCGCTCTCGGAGAGCTTGTTGATATACTGATCGCCGAAGAGTACTGAGGTACCCGGCGTGCCCAAGTAGCCCGGATTGGCGGCATTCGGTCCAGAAGTGACCAGGGCAGGCACACGTGTGCCGCTCTCCCACCATTGGAGATAATCAGCCTTCACCCAAATGCCCGTTGGGCCCCAGCAGAAAAGCGGCCGACGGGGGCCCCAACCGGGTTCGTAGCAGCCGTTGTCACAGGAATTGCCGTACCGCAATTCACTCGGATCGCAGGCCGAGCGACCGCAGTTGCCGCTTCCGCAGCCATCGACAGGACCTTCGGACATCATTGGGCCTTCGGAAACCATCGGACCCTCGGGGCCGATCTGCCCTTCAACCATCGACCCCTCCATCATGGGGGCGGGCTGAAGTCTGGGCGTCGGGGCCAAGCCGGAGTGAGAGGACTCACCGCCAGGGGCGGGCGTGGGGACCAGCTCCTGGTAGTTAGCTGCCTGCACGCCGGAAGGGCGAATGCGGGCAGCGACTATCCTGCGGGCAGGCGCCGGTTCATTCGTAGAACGGAATTCATTCCGTTCCGAACGGTCCTGGTCCCGGGGGTCGTCCGATGTGGGCAAAGGTTGCGGTTGCAGTACGACTTCGTGCAGCGCCAACATCTCCCTGTTCGGGGCCGGTTCGGCTGACATGTCGTTGCGCGTCGGAAGACCCGACTGGCGGGTCACTTGTCGCGGACGCTGGTCCTGTGCAACTGGGACGAAGCCATTGGCACTCATTTCGTTCCGCGTGCCACAAACTTCGTCTTGCACCGTCGCTGCAGCACGTGCCGCGCGCAGGTGCGTCGTCTCCGCCGCGCCGCTGACTATCCTGCGGCAGTTCATGCTAGGCATATCGCCGCCGGGGAGTGTCTTAATAGCGCCTTCCAGGGTGACCTGTCGCCCAAGGCACGGTTCCAAGTCGATAGCCTGTGACGCAGTGACATAACCTCGAACCACGCCGAAACGATCCAACAGGACGTACGGGGCCGACCCGTTGGCATCGGCCGAATTCCGATACAACCTGCCACTGAGGGTGGAAGCCGCGGTCTCCTCGGAAGAAGTCCGCCAGCGATCCCCCTGTTCGGAGGGCTCTTCCGCAAGTGCGGGCAGAGCACTGAAAAGTCCCAGAAGCACGACGAGAGATAGCTGTTGCCGGTTCACAGCGATTCCCTTGCTAAAAAGAGGCAAATTGGGTTGTTGGGTACGCGAAATACATGATCGGAGTTCACCCAACAGGAAAAGTCATGGCAATCATTATCGTCCGCTTAACCGGCAAACTCATGCAAATCTACTCAAATTGAAAATTCGGAAAACTCGTCAGTTATTGCGGGAGCTATAGGCAGCTTAGGTAAGCCATTTGCCCACTTTTCGAGGCGAGATTCGCAAAAGTGAGAACGAGATAGGCTGCATCTATAGCGTTTCTTGCGCCCTTGCCAACGCGCAGAACTTGGGATGACATAGTGATGGTTGATCTTGCGTCCTTTGTCTGGCTTTCGTAGCATCCCCAGCCTAGGACCTAACGATCTAAGAACTTCGTAAAGTGCTCACAACCCTTCCCTCTGCCGACGCGATCTACACCGCCGATTGGAAGCGACGGATCGAAGACTATTTCTCCCGCGGAGCGCAGTTCACCGAAGCGGCCGAGTATTGGGCTTTCGACTTTCCGCGTCAATGGGCCAAGCATCGCCAGGCGGTGGCCCGCGAGTTGAGGCTCGTGGAGCGTCTCGGCTACTGGTTGCCGCCAGCGGGCCGGCGGGTGTTGGTGATCGGCAGTTGGCTTGGAGCCGAGGCTATCGCCTACGCTCTTTGCGGGGCCGAAGTAACCGCCATCGATCTGGACGGTGAGGCATTGCACTTGTCGGCCGAACTGGCGGGCCGCTACGGCACATCGATCCAGACCGCGGTTATGGATGCTTCCGCGACGACGCTTCCCGCGGGTGAATTCGACCTGGTGAGTTGCTCGCAGGTGCTCGAGCATCTTCCGCCCGATCGGCAGCCGGCCTTACTGGCCGAAATGTGGCGGCTTTGTCGGCCGGGCGGTTTGCTCTGGCTGGACACGCCGAATCAACTTGCCCCCTGCGACCAACACGACACAGGCCTCTATTTCATCCACTGGTTGCCACGACCGCTGAAGACCCGCCTGGCCCGCTGGCTACGTCGCGATGTGCCGACGCACGAACCGGGCTTCGGCTTTCAGGCGGTGGGGCTGCATTACTACATGTCGTACTTCGCCGTAATGCGGATCCTCCGCGGCCTGGGGCCGTTGGAAGTCTTGTCGCGGTATCGCGGCTTCGCCGACGTTGAGCACTATGCCTCCGGCCGCCGCCGTGAAGGCCGCGCACGGTCCTTTTTCCCGCTCAAACTGGCCGTCTTGCTGGCGGCGATGCGGGTCTGGGACTTCAACTGGATGCATGACATCAGATTGGTGATACGGCGGTGCGATTCTGGAATCGCCGAAAAGTGCATTTCCCAACGGCAAAGCGCAAATGTTGATGCCTGAGCAGATTGAAAATGACAATCAGGACTCCGGCATGGCGGCATGTCCGGTCTGCGGGGCTGGTGCATCACTCGCGTACACGGCGGCCGATTGCCATTATGACAATCCAGGTCGTTTCAGCGTCCATCGCTGCCGCGAGTGCGAACACCTCTTCCAATGGCCGGCGCCCTCGGACGAAAATCTCGGGCAGTATTATCCCCGAGAGTATTACTCGTTTCAAACACCCATCGCCGATGTGCGACCGCACGATTTGCGTCGTCGCGGGCTTTGGCAGTTGTCGCATTATGCGCGAATGCGGCGCGGCTACCACCATCTGCGGCGGCTTCCCAATCCGCTCTTGGCGCTGCTCGGTTGGCGGCTGGCCCGTTTGCGGCCCGATATAGCACTCCCGTATTTCGTCGAGGACGGAACGCTTTGCGATTTTGGATGCGGCTCTGGCTCCTATGTGGCAGTGATGCAGTACCTGGGATGGAATGTGTTGGGCATCGATGCCTCGCCGGCGGCGGTGACGGCCGGACGCCGGGCGGAACTGAATATCATTCAGGGATCGACCGAGAAGTTGGAATCCCGGCCTGAGGCATTCGACGTGATCGTAGCCTCGCACAGCGTCGAACATGTGGCCGATGTGGCGCGACTGTTTCTGGCGTTTTACACGGCGTTGAAGCCCGGCGGAACCTTGGCCATCGAAGTTCCAAACGCCTCGGCTGCCGCACTCTCGCTCTACGGTGAATACTATTACTACCTGACGTTGCCGGTACACGTGCATATTTTCTCCCCACGTTCTTTGCGACTGATAGCGCAACAGTACGGATTTTCGGAGATCGCCACGCGGACCGTGAGCCGCCTGCGTACCCACGCCGCGTCGTGGCTGTTGCGACGCGAAAGGCAACGTGGCAACGTCGCGGCCAAATTCAAGAGGCATCCGAGATGGAAGAACCAGTTGGCACGGCTTCCTGCAATGATCGGCTACTTGCAATCGCTGCGGAACGGGCGCGGCGATTGCGTGCAACTGGTGTGTAAGCGGCCTGTCGGAAAGACGGAGTGCTGATTTGGCGCCAGGGCACGATAAAGAGCGTAGAAATAACGACTTATCACCCCGACATTGGCTTGCCACCGCTGCCTGGTTTCGAGGGCTCGGTCTGCCGGTAGCACCGCCTCTCGGGGAATTTTCCGGGGGCTAAAGCCGGGACCCACGAGCGTGACGCTTCTAGCCGGGGGGTACTTTCGCCCCACCAATGTGGCTATTTCTCGGTGAGTCTTCCCATAGGTTTCGACTCTTGTGGCCACCGAGAAAGGTCATCTTCCGGTGATGCTTTCGCCTTGTTTATCCGATACATTCGCGATAACATAAATAGATTACGCCTTTAACCCATTTTCGAGGTCCTAGGAATGACTTTAGTGTCCCGATCGCTTGGCCGCCGGATTTGCTCCATGTTGGCCTTGCTCGTTTTCGTCTCGGCTTGCAATTCGCTGCAAGCCGCCCAGCTTACCAAGCCCAGTGCAAATGATCGACAGGTAGCGATTGTCGTTTGCGACTTGCTGAAGCAACAGCATCTTCTCCGCCTCCATCCGCCATCTGAGGCAGAGCTTTCGGAGCGCTGTCTGAAGACGTTCCTGCAGGATCTCGATCCCATGAAGATGTATTTCTACCAGAGCGATTACGACAGCTTCGCGCAGTACAAGGACCGGCTGGCCGAGCTGGCCAAGCGGGGCGACATCAACTTCGCCTACTTGGTTTACAACACGTTTCTCGACCGCATCGACGAGCGGGTGAAAATGATCGACCAGATCCTGGCCACCCCACAGGATTTTACGCTGGACGAGGTGATGGTGACCGACAAGAACGCGGTGGCCTACGCCAAGACCCCGGCGGAAGCCTACGACCGTTGGCGGAAGCGAATCAAGTATGACTTGCTCCTCTTGATGTCCGAAAAAGACGACGGCAAGACCGACAAGAGCGAAGGCAAGACGCCCCAGCAGCGGTTGGAGAAGCGCTACCACAGCTTCGCCAAGCGGATGCACCAGACCGACGGCGAGGAGCTGCTGGAAATGTACCTCACCAGCCTGACCACGGCCTTCGACCCGCACACCGATTACATGTCGCCCTCGTCGGTCGAGAACTTCAAGATCATGATGGAACTGAAGCTAGAGGGCATCGGGGCGTCGTTGCAAGGCGTTGACGGCTACACCGTCGTCAAAAAGATCATCCCCGGCGGTGCTGCCGAGAAGGAGGGCCACCTCAAGCTCGACGACAAGATCATCGCGGTAGGTGAGGGCGAATCGGGCGAACTGGTCGACGTGGTCGACATGAAGCTCAACGACGTGGTGAAGATGATCCGCGGCAAGCCGGGCACCATCGTCCGCCTGCAGCTCACTTCGCTCAAAGACCCCAAACCGCACGTCATCCAGATCACGCGGGCGGAGATCAAATTGACCGACAGCGAGGCCAAGGGCCAGATCTTCGATGCCGGGCGCCGCGGCGACGGCAAGCCCTACAAAATCGGCGTCATCAACCTGCCGAGCTTCTATATGGACATGGACGGCGCCCGCCAGGGCAAGCCCGACTTCAAGAGCACGACCCGCGACGTGCACCGTATCCTCGAGGACTTCAAGGCCAAGGGCGTGGACGCCGTGGTGTTGGACCTCCGCACCAACGGCGGCGGTTCGCTCACCGAGGCAATCAATCTGACCGGACTGTTCATCTACGACGGTCCGGTGGTCCAGGTCAAGGACGCTAACGGCCAGGTGACGCCCTACTTCGATCCCGATCCGGATATCGATTGGAACGGTCCACTGGTCGTGGTTATCAGCAAGTTCAGCGCCAGCGCCAGCGAGATTTTCGCCGGGGCCATTCAGGACTACAATCGCGGCCTGATAGTCGGCGACAAGTCGACGCATGGCAAGGGGACCGTGCAGAGTCTGCTGGACCTCGGCCAGCAGTTGTTCCGCATTCCCAACGCCCCCAACATGGGTGAGTTGAAGATTACCATGCAACAGTTCTACCGGCCGGGCGGCGATAGTACGCAGCTCCGCGGCGTCGTCTCCGACGTGGAGTTGCCGTCGCTGAGCACGCACTTGGACGTGGGCGAAGCCGACCTCGATTATCCGCTGCATTTCGATAAGGTGCCGGCCCAGCCGATTAAGAAGTTCGATCGCACCAACGCCGCGGTCGTCGATCAGCTCCGCCGGGCGTCGGCCGCCCGCTGCGCCTCGTCGGAGAAATTCCAGAAGGTCCAACGGAGCATCACCCATTACCTGGAGCAGAAGGCCAGGAAGTCCGTCACGCTCAACGAAGCCAAGTTCCGCAAAGAGCGGGCCGAAACCAATGCCGACAAGGAAGAAGAAAAGGCGATCGAAAAGCTCAACAACGAATCGGGCATCGACCGCGATTTCTATCTCGACGAGGTGTTCAACATCACCAACGACTATATGAACCAGGCCCAGGTGGTGAAGGCCAACTGAGGATTTTAGTCACCGTCAAAGATCGACCTTTAGCCCCGCCGCTTGCGGCGGGGTTTGTTTTGCGCCGTAGTTCCGCTCAAACGCGGCAGTTTCTTGCCGAGAACCATACCAGCAGGCTCGCCTCCTCCTTCGCTGCATCATCGAGCTTGACATCCAATCGAGCGCCATAGGGCAGCACTTGGGCCGTCTTAATTCGGCAATCGGGACCGGATACCGCCTCTGCCTCTACCTGCGGCATTCGGTCGAACGCCGGACAGAAAGCGACGTGCAGGCTGCCGGTCTGCTGACCTGCGGCCAGCGGCAAACGAAGCCATCCAGACAACTCTTGACGGCCTTCGGCTGTGGTGCGAAGCGTGAGTTGCTGCAAGACATCCGCCGCAGGCTCCTGGGGCTCGGATTCCTCGCCCAAATTGCTATCGTCCATGGCAGGGACGCGAAGCAGCGCAAGCGGTGGTTCGACCTTGGTGAACCGCCCCAAAAGCCGCACGTTCCGCCAGGCCCAAAGTTCTTCCCCGACGATCACTGCCCAAAACACCAGCAGGGCAAACGGTTGGCTGCCGGCGAACGACAACGACGCGGCAATGGCGATCAACGCCAATGAGACCAACACGGATTCGGCCGGCCGTGGTTTAATCGGCCGGGTGCTGTGGACAATCGCAGCCAACACGGCCAATACATCAGCCGTCACGAACAGAGGCATGGGTCCCAGCGGCGATTCCAGCGCGCCGGCAAGTCGCCGGAAGACGACCAGTGCGCCCGTGCCGACAAGCAGCACTGTGACGGCCGATCGTAAATACGCGGTCAACTCCACCGCGAACATTCGCCGAGAGGCAGCACCATGTACGTTGGCAGACATTGTTTCGACGCTGAGGAAGCACGGTAGGCCGGAGCAAGCCTCGGGGCACCCTCGCGACGGGGCAGTTCCGGCAAGATTTGCGCAAATCCCCCGGAACTGCCCAGGCGTGTTCCGGCCAACTCACTATCTTACTTCGCCGCCTTTGCCAAAGCGGCCGCCAGATCGGTCTTCTCCCAGGTGAATTCCGGCTCGCAGCGGCCGAAGTGACCGCCCGACGCGGTCTTCTGGTAAATCGGCCGACGTAAATCGAGGTGCCGGATGATGCCGCTGGGTGTGAGCGGAAAATGCTCCCGCACCAAGGCTACCAGCCGCTCGTCGGGCAGTTTACCGGTGCCTTCCGTATCGACCCGAACGCTCACCGGATCGGAGACGCCGATGGCATAGGCCAACTGCACTTCGCACCGGTCTGCCAGTTTGGAAGCAACAAGGTTCTTTGCTACATAACGGGCCATGTAGGCTGCGCTGCGATCGACCTTGGTCGGATCTTTGCCGCTGAACGCCCCGCCGCCGTGGCGGGCCCATCCGCCGTAGGTGTCGACGATGATCTTTCGACCCGTCAGCCCACAGTCGCCGTGCGGACCGCCCACGACGAACCGGCCCGTCGGATTGACGTGATACGTGAGTTTCCCGGTGGCCAATTCCTTGGGCAGGATCGGGTTGATGATCTGATCGATCACATACTCGCGGATCTGCCCGTGGCTCACGTCGGGGCTGTGCTGCGTGGAAACGACCACCGTATCGACGCGGATCGGCCTGAGTCCATCGAACTCGATGGTCACCTGGCTCTTGCTGTCGGGCCGAAGCCAAGGAACTTCCTTGGCAAAACGGGCCGCCGTGAGCCGGGCGAGGATGCGATGGGCCAAGGCGATTGGCAGCGGCATCAATTCCGGCGTGTCGTTGCAGGCATAGCCGAACATCAGCCCCTGGTCGCCGGCGCCGATCTCCTTGCCCTTGGCCGAGTCTTCATTCACGCCCTGGGCGATATCCGGGCTCTGCCGGTCCAGCGAGAGCAACACCGCGCAGGTATCGGCGGAAATGCCGTGCTCGTCGTCCACATAACCGACCTCGCGAATCACGCGGCGGACCACCTCCGCATAATCGACGGCGGCCGTGCTGGTGATCTCGCCAGCCACTACGGCCATACCGGTTGTGACGAGTGTCTCGCAGGCGACTCGGCTATAGGGATCTTTGGCGAAGAGGGCGTCAAGTATGCCATCGGAAATCTGATCGGCGAGTTTGTCCGGATGCCCCATGCTGACCGACTCGCTAGTGAATAGGAATTTACCCTGCGCCACGTGAGAATTCTCCTCGAATTGCTGATGATTCGCCTGTCGCTACCGGTACACATTACCCGGACGACAGATGTTGATTATAACCGCCGGGAAAGACGGCCCGCAAGCCGGCAATGGCGGAACGGGCGAACTTTGCCGTAAATGGCCTGCCTTGTCTGCAAGCGCTGGCTTACCTACACTAAGACAGTGGACTTTAGCCTCGCTGGGACCATTATGCCTGCCGACGAAGAAGAGCTTTACCAGGACCATATTCTCGATCATTACGAAGATCCGTATCATCGCGGCCACTGCACCCAGTGCACCCACGCCCACGAGGACGACAATCCTCTTTGCGGCGATGTAGTCCGTATGGAATTGCAGATCGACGATCATGGTACCCTGCGGGAGGTGTTTTTTGAGGGCGACGGCTGTTGTATCAGCCAGGCGGCGGCTTCGATGATCACCGAGAAATTCGATGGCCGCACCGTCGAGGACGTGAAGAAGTTCACCGCCAACGATATGCTGGAGTTGTTCGGCGTTCGCCTCACGCCCAACCGGCAGAAGTGTTGTCTGCTGCCTTGGCGGGTATTGCAATCGGCCATTTACTCGCCTGTGGACGGCGAAGGCAACGCGAAGAAATAGCTCTTGATTATGTCTATCTCAACGAGTTCGTTGGCACAAACTCCTTTCCTGGACCCCTTTGCCTATCGTGGCGATTTTCCCATCCTTACCCGCGAGGTGCGGCCGGGTGTGCCTTTGGTCTATTTCGACAACGCGGCCAGCACGCAACGTCCGCGGGAAGTGATCCAATCGATCGTCAGTTGCTACGAAGAGCACTATGCCAACGTGCATCGCGGCATTCACCAACTGGCCCAGGAATCGGATGAGCTTTTCGATCAGGCCCGGGAGACCGTTCGGCAGTTCATCAACGCCCCGCAGCCGGAACAGTGCATTTTTACTTACGGCACGACCTCTGGCATCAACACCGTGGCGCGGAGTTGGGGGGACGCGAACGTGCGGCCGGGCGACGAGATCCTGCTCACTGAGATGGAGCATCATGCGAACCTCGTCCCCTGGCAGCAGCTTGCCGAGCGGCGGGGAGCCGTGCTCCGGCACATCCCCCTGACCGATGACGGCCTGCTCTGCCTCGACGCGCTGGACACGCTGCTGACGGAGCGGACCAGGCTGGTGGCCTTCACAGCCATTTCCAACGTGCTGGGGACGATCAACCCCGTGGCCGAGATCATTCGCCGCGCGCATCAGGCCGGGGCTTTGACGCTTGTCGATGGGGCCCAAAGCGTGCCCCACGAAAAGACCGACGTGCAGGCCCTGGACTGTGATTTCCTCGTCTTTAGCGGGCACAAGCTGCTGGGGCCGTCGGGCGTGGGCGTGCTCTACGGCAAGCGCGACTTGCTGGAGGCCACGCCGCCCTTCCTGGGCGGCGGGAGCATGATCCGCCGCGTGCTCTTGGATCGCTTCGAGCCAGGCGACTTGCCGGCGAAGTTCGAGGCCGGCACGCCGCCGATCGTTCCGGCCATCGGCCTGGGCGCCGCCATCGATTATCTCAATCGCATCGGCATGGAGGCTATCGCCCGGCACGAGCGGCTGCTGGTGACGCGGGCCCACGAAATCCTGGGAAATGTCGGCGGCGTGCGGATCCTCGGTCCTGCGCCGGACCGCAAGGCGGGCATCGTCAGTTTCACGCTCGAAGGGGTGCACTCCCACGACGTGGCGGAGGTGCTCGACCGATCCGGTATTGCCGTCCGCGCCGGGCACCATTGCGCCATGCCGCTGCACCAGCGCTACCACGTGGGGGCGACGACCCGGGCCAGCTTTTATCTCTACAACACCCTCGCCGAGGTTGAGCAACTCGGCCCGGCCCTGGAGGCGACAAAGCGGGTCTTCCATCGCAAACGGAAGTAGGTGCAGTCCGACGCATGGATTTCTCCACTGCGTAATTGTAGCAATCGTCGTCTGTGCGATGGTCCTTTCTGCGATCCACCTGGTGCCGAGAGAATTGATCGCCGCAGCGGACGGTGCGCCGAATCCGATACTCGATGCCGAAATGTTGAAAGAGGTCGGGGAAACATCCTGACTTGCTTATCCCGCGAGAATCTACTTTGGCATCTTCGCATACTCGGCAAACGCCTCGGCCACCTTGCCGGCCTTCTCGTCGCCACGGTGCAGGAAGACGCGATAGCGGAACACGAGCTCCTGGCCCGCAGGAAGCACGTACGACATGCCTTGCGTTCCCTCAAGCCCGTTAAAGCCCTTTCGGGCGAACGGGTTGGCGGCGAACAGCCCGTAAGTCCGCACATGCCAGCCCGTTGGATAACGAAAACTGCTGGGATGGTTGAAAATGGCGATGCCGACCATGTGCCCGCCGACGGGACCGTGATAATCTACCCACTCGGCCGGTTTGCCCCAAGCGGCGGCGTTGGTCTGCCCGCGAGAATTGACTATCCGTCCGCCGCGGTGCGAGTCGACCGCCAGCGACTCGGCGACCCGCAGAGCGAACGATCCCTCTTTCGTATCGCCGAACGAAACCGGCCCCTCGGAGGCGCGGAGCGTGATGTCGAAGTCGATCCAGCGGGCATCGCCCAGCACGCCGAAGGTGAGGCTCCGCCGGTCCTCGCAAACCTTCTTGCCCGAGGGGGCGAGCCAGTCGTTGTCGGTCACGATCCGGGCCTGCTCGCCGCTGGCGATTGTGACGAACTTGCGATGGACGATCGTGCCGGTCTTGCCCTTGGGCGTCTCGCCCCAGAAATCAACGCCGTTGACGCTGCCGTGCGTGAACCACAAAGAGCGATGGTGGACATGGTCCTTGGTTTCTTGCGTTCCGCTTTCCATGGGATAGGCCCTGGTCAACGGCGCTTCGGCGGGGCCGATGATCGGCCAGAGGATGGGTTTCGTGCCCGATCGCACGAGGTACTCAGTGAAAAGGCGACCGTCGATACTCACGGTGACGCCGTGTTCCGAACGCTGCGCGGTAATCTGCACGGCCGGCAGCGGCAGGGCAAGGATAGAGACAATAATAACGGCTATTAAGAGCGAAGCGGCGAATCGAGCGATCATGGCGGAAAGATGATGCGAGGTGTGGAGCGGCGCCGGCGAGATGGAATCGTATTTTATGATACCTGGAACCAGCCAGGATACAAGATATAGTATGGGCGCCCAGTCGTCGATCGGCTTTGCAATCGCGGCAAGGCGAACTACAATGGCTTAGTGACCTTCGCACTCAGCGAGGCTGACGCCGGTTGGGACGACCTTCGTAGAACGGAGTTTATTCCGTTCGCCCAAAACGGAGTAAATTCCGGTCTACGAACGAGTTGCCATCCCGGGGATTGCAGCAGAAGTCTCGCGGAGTCGTGCAAGGTCATTTACTGGCCCTTTCCCGCCCACCCCACACTTCCCCCCAAATCCGCCGGCCGCGCCGGCCATGGAGCCTCCAGACATGACTCGTTCGCTCGTTCGATTCTCCGTTGTTGTAACCCTCGCCATCCTCTGTGCCGCTCGCACCACCCGTGCCGCTGAACGGCCGATCCGCGCCCTCTTGGTCGCCGGCGGCTGCTGCCACGACTACCGGCAGCAGAAAGACCTCCTCACGCAAGGCATCTCGGCCCGGGCGAACGTCTCCTGGTCGATCGCCTACGACCCCGACGGCAGCACGGGCCACCTCAACCCGATTTACGAGAACGACGATTGGGCCAAGGGTTTCGACGTCATCGTACACGACGAATGCTCGGCCGACGTGAAGGACCTCAAGGCCATCGACCGCATCCTCAAGCCGCATCGCGAAGGGTTGCCCGGCGTGGTCCTGCACTGCGGCATGCACTGCTATCGCAGCGCGGGCTGGCCGCAAAAAACGACTCCGTGGTTCGAGTTCACCGGGTTGCCCTCGACGGGCCATGGCGCCCAGGAACCCATCAGCGTGACGTTCATCGACAAGGAGAGCCCCATCACGCGGCCCCTGCACAACTGGACGACGGTGAATGAGGAGCTGTACAACAACGATCCCATCGGCAAGCCGCTGGAAACGGCCCACCCGCTAGCCCGCGGCAAGCAATCGGGCCAGGCGTACGTCACTATCTGGACGAACCTCTACAACGGCAAGACGCGGGTTTTTGGCACCACGCTGGGGCACAACAATGCCACAGTTGAAGACTCGCGGTACTTGGACCTGGTGACCCGCGGGCTGCTCTGGTCGGTTGACAAACTCGACGCGGCGCACCTCAGGCCGGCCGCCAAGGTGCTGCTCAAGGACTGACGGAATCGTGCTGGGTGCGCTCGAACACCGCAACTTCCGCCTGTTCTTCTTCGGCCAAGGCATTTCGCTGATCGGCACGTGGATGCAGCAGGTGGCCATTGTCTGGCTGGCGTACCGCCTGACCGGTTCCCCGTTTCTGCTGGGGCTGGTCGGCTTTTGCAGCCAGATCCCCAGCTTCTTCCTCGCTCCCGTGGCCGGCGTCTTCACCGACCGCTGGAACCTGCATCGCACGATCATCGCCACCCAGATCCTGGCCATGCTTCAGGCCACGATCCTCGCCGTGCTCGCCATGACGGGGCTCGTGACCTTCCCGCTGTTGCTGCTTCTGAGCGTTTTCATCGGGCTGGTCAATGCCTTCGACATCCCCGCCCGGCAATCGTTTCTCATCCAGATGGTGGAAGGCCGCGAGAATCTCGCCAGCGCCATCGGCCTGAACTCGTCGATGTTCAACGGGGCGCGGCTGGTGGGCCCGGCGGTTGCCGGCTTCCTCATCGCAGCGGTGGGCGAGGCTACCTGCTTCTGGCTGAACGCCTTGAGCTACGTGGCCGTGCTGACTGCCCTGCTGGCGATGCGACTGCCGGCTCGGGCTCCGGCCCAACACGCGCAACACGTCCTCCACCAATTACGGGAGGGTTTCCGCTACGCCTTCGGGTTCATGCCCATCCGCGAGATCCTCGTGCTGCTGGCTGTGGTCAATCTGGCGGCAATGCCGCTGACGGTCCTCCTGCCGATCTTTGCCACCACGGTGCTTCACGGCGGCCCCGACACGCTGGGCCTGCTCACCTCGGCCCTCGGCTTCGGATCGCTGCTGGGGCGCTCTGACCTGGCCTCGCGCAAGAGCGTGCTCGGCCTGGGAAGGCAGATTGCCTGGGCCGCCGGCGCCTTTGGCCTGGGCCTGATCGAGTTCTCGTTTTCGACCGTCTTGTGGCTTTCCATGCCGCTGCTGGCGATGGCCGGACTGGCGCTGATGATGGAAACGGCCGCCAGCAACACGATCCTGCAAACCATCGTCGACGACGACAAGCGCGGCCGCGTGATGAGCTTCTATGCCATGGCCTTCCTCGGCGTCGCCCCGCTGGGAAGCCTGTTGGCGGGCTACCTGGCCAGCCACATAGGCGTAGCCCACACGGTGCAACTTGCCGGAACGATGTGCATGGTCGCCTCGCTGGCCTTTACCCTGCGATTGCCGGCCCTGCGGACGATGGTGCGGCCGATATATCGTCGGATCGGGATTTTGCCCGACGTGACCTCGGGGATAGTGTCGGAGGCGGAGTGCGAAGTGCCGGAAGGAGAGGAGGGGTGACTGTCAATTGCAAACCGCACGCCCTTTTGCCATAATGTCCTGATTAAGTTCCACTATCGTCCAGCCCCAAGGAGTCCGCCCAATGCAACTCACCCTTCCCCATCTTTTCGCCATGGTACTTGCCCTCATTGGTCCCCCTCCGGCCGACACGCCCACGCAACTGCAATTAAAGCCGGGCGATCAGATAGTGGCGATTGGCGACTCGATCACGGCTGGCGGCGGGTATCTCCGGGATATCGACGACGTGCTTGCGACGCAGTATGGTGACTTGAAGATTCCCAAAGTGATCAACAAGGGCATCAGCGGCCAGAAGGCCGAAGACCTCGTGCCGCGATTCGGCCGGGACGTGGTCAAGCTCAAGCCCGCCTATGTGACGATCAGCATCGGCATCAACGACGTCTGGCACCGCCTGGGTGCGCCCCACGACGCCAAAGTGCTGGCCACCTACAAGAAAAACGTGGCCGCGATGGTCGATCAAGCGCAGGCGGCAGGCATCAAGGTCATCCTGCTCACACCGACGCTGATCCAGGAGGATTCCAGCACCGAGGGCAACAAGCGGCTCGTGCAGTATGTCGAGGCCGAGAAGCAGATTGCCGCCGAGAAGAAATGCCAACTGGTCGATCTGCACGGCATGTTCCTCGCCGCCCTGGCCAAGAAACCCGCCCAGGAAAAAGGCAATTGGCTCACCGGCGACGGCGTGCACATGAAGCCTCTGGGCGATGCGATGATGGCCGCCGGCGTGTTGCGGGCCTTGGGCGTGCCCGATGCGAAACTCAGCGCGAAACGTTAACTTCCCGGCGCGTAGGCTGCGTTTTACCCTGCTACCGATGACTTCACCTGCTGC
The DNA here is from genome assembly GCA_963709175.1 of uncultured Planctomycetia bacterium. Lineage (GTDB taxonomy): Bacteria > Planctomycetota > Planctomycetia > Pirellulales > Thermoguttaceae > JANXQG01. The sequence continues at coordinate 2,631,753 of CAVPVK010000007.1, read as the reverse complement.
AAGAAAGGGCCTCGCCTTCTCGGGGCTCGTCGAGTTAACCGCGGCCTTCCGGCCGCGCCCCGAGATCCGCTACGCCCTCTTCGATTTTGACGGCACGCTCTCGCTCATCCGCCAAGGGTGGCCGGAGGTGATGACGCCGATGTTCGTGGAGATGCTGCCTCGCATCGACGGCGAGACCGACGCCGACCTCTCCCGCCTGGCCTACGACGACATCATGCGGTTGAACGGCAAGCAGACCATCTTCCAGATGATCCAGTTGGCCGAGCGAATTCGCCAGCGCGGCGGCACGCCACACGAGCCGATGTGGTACAAACACGAGTACCTCCGCCGCCTAGACCAGCGGATCGCCGATCGCATCGAGGGCCTGCGGAGCGGGCGGATCGCCCCTGACGATCTGATCGTGCACGGCGGCCGGCGGATGCTGGAACTGCTTTTGGCCCGCGGGCTGACGCTCTACCTCGCCAGCGGCACAGACGAACCGTGCGTCAAGGCCGAGGCCGAGCTGCTCGATGTCGTCCGCTACTTCGGTCCCCGCGTCTTCGGCGCGCAGGAAGACTACCAGAACTTTTCCAAGAAAATGGTTATCGATCGCATTCTCCGCGACCACGCCATATCCGGCGAGCACCTGCTGGCCTTCGGCGACGGCTACGTGGAGATCGAGAACACCAAGACAGTCGGCGGACTGGCCGTCGCCGTGGCCAGCGACGAGGCGCACAACGGCTCGGGAAACATCGATCCCTGGAAGCGGCAGCGGCTGCTGGGCGTCGGCGCGGATGTCGTGATTCCCGATTATCGCGACGCCGAAGCCCTGTTGGAAAGTCTGACCGGTGCCCCATGAACGCCAGGCGCTTTGGCGAGATTACCGACCGTTACGGCCGTCTTTCGATGGTGGTGCTCGGCGACTTCTGCCTCGACCGCTACCTGGAGATCGACCCGGCCCGCGCGGAGACCTCGCTGGAAACCGGCTTGCCCGTCCTCAACGTCGTGCGGACGCGGGCCCAGCCCGGCGCGGCGGGCACCGTGCTCAACAACCTGGTTGCCCTGGGTGTCGGCCGGATTCTGCCCGTGGGATTTGCCGGCGACGACGGCGAGGGGTTTGAGTTGATTCGAGCCCTGCAGGGCATGCGGGGCGTGTGCATGGACCACTTCCACCGCACGCCGCTGCGCTGCACATTCACCTACTGCAAACCGCTGGTGATCGAGCCCGGCAAACCGCCGCGGGAACTCAATCGCTTGGACACTAAGAACTGGACCGCCACGCCCGGAGAAGTGGAGCAGAGCTTCATTGCCGCGGTGCAACAGGTGGTGCAAGAGCTCGATGCCCTGGTGATCATGGATCAGGTTGACGCGGCGGGGACGGGCGTCCTGACCGAGAGACTGCTCCAGGTTGTTGGCGGAATCGCTGGGCGGAATCCGCAACTGCCGATTCTGGCCGACAGCCGCCGTGGGCTTCAAGGGTACCCCGCCGTCTGCTGGAAGATGAACCGCGCGGAACTGGGGAAGCTCCGCGGAAGCACACCGCCGGTTGACCTGCACGCGACCAAGACGGCAGCTCTGGAACTCGCCCGGCGGAACGGCCGCGAGGTGTTCGTCACGCTTGCCGAAGAGGGCATGCTCGCTGCCGGGCCTGATGGTCAGGCCGTGCATGTGCCCGCGGCACCACTCCGCGGGCCAATCGACATCGTAGGAGCGGGCGACTCGGTGATGGCCAATCTGGCTACTGCCTTGGCGGCCGGAGCAACGCCCATGGAGGCCCTGGAATTGGCCGCTGCCGCCGCCTCGATCGTGATCCATCAACTCGGCACGACGGGCACGGCATCGGTGGCGCAAATCGCGGAGTTGTTGTGCAGGTAGAAACAGTGCCCGGGTGCCATGCCTTAAATGCTGGCGTTGCCGGCACAGGCATGTTGTACGGGACTGGAAGACATGCCTACCTGGCAACGCCGGGCTTCAGGCATGCCGCCCGGCCAATCGCGACATACTGCGGCAACGGGCCGACCAGCGGCCTCAAGTACTCCAGGCACTCCGCCGTGACAAGGCTTCCTTCGGCAGCGATGAAATGGTCGGGCATCGGCTTGGCGCCCAGGGCGACGTCGGCCAAAGGGGCTGTGCCCAGCGACCAGCGGTATGGTTCATTGGATTCGCGAACGATGCTGACCATTACGCCCGACGTGTCCGCCAGGGCCAGTTCCGCGGCGCGGCGGCCGCAGGCGTAGGCCTCTTCCACGTCGCCCGGATGGACGCGATCGGCGGCGCACATCTGCAGCGACTCGCAGACCTGAAACTCGCCCCGCCAGCCAAACGCGGCGTGGATCATGCGGTGCAGCATCATGGCGGCGCTGGTTCCGCCCATCGCCCCGAACTCCACGTTGGCGAAACGGTCGGTCACCCGCGACGCGCTGACCGGCGTGCCGTCGGCGTGGCAAATTCCTTCGCCGCAAACGATGCTGCACCATCCAAAACGGTCGTAACAGCGCTTCACATCGGCCAGGAATCGATCTTGATCAAAGGCGCGTTCGGGAACGAGGATGATGTGCGGCGCGTCGTCCTCATGGACCTTGGCAAGGGCTGCCGCGGCGGGCAGCCAGCCAGCCGACCGCCCGACCGTCTGAAAGACCACGAATTGATCAACGCGCTTCATATCGCGGGCAAGCATGCCGGCCTGTTGGACGGAAAGGGCCACGTAACGGGCGGCGCTGCCGAATCCGGGTGTGTGGTCGGTGCCGCAAAGATCGTTGTCGACGGTTTTGGGCACGCCGACGCCGATCAGGTCGTGCCCTTGGCCGCGGCAATAGACTTCCACGCGATGGATCGTATCCATCGTGTCGTTGCCGCCGATGAGGAAGAAATAGCGGATATCATTGCGCCGCAGCATTTCGAGAATCTTGGGAAAGTCGCTTTCCTGCAACTTGTGGCGGCAGCTTCCCAGCGCGGAGCTGGGCGTCGAGGACAAGGCGGCGATCGTCCGCGGATCCTCGGCGCTCAGGTCAATCAGATCGCCCTGCATGAATCCCTCGATGCCGAACCGCATTCCCAGCACGCGGCGGATAGGGGCCTGGCCGCGGGCGGCCTCGATGATGCCGGCCAGGCTGGCGTTGATCACGGCGGTGGGACCGCCGCTTTGACCGATGATTGCATTGCCTTGAAGCATGGTAGTCAAATAGCCGCGGAGCGGCGAAAAAGGGCAGCCTGGGGCGTAAGCCGCAGGGCTGAGGTTAAACATCGTTGCAGCCCCGGAGGGGCGACACGTCGGCGTCCAATCGTGTCGCCGCTCCGCGGCTAAAGGTCAAATTCGGCGCCTTGCCTGGGCTTGCGCCGCAGGCTATCTCCTTCCGCCGCTCTGCGGCTAATCAAACCGACAGACCGCCAGTCGAAGGCATTTTTTCGCGTCACTTATTCCATGCCATATACGTGCACCTTTATCTCGCGCCATCAGAGGCAGCTCGCCCAAGCCACCAGGTTGCGGAAGAAGCGGGCGTACCAATTGCCGATTTCGATCGAGCCGCCGCCCACGGCTTGCACGATGCGGCGATCGCCCCAATCGACCCATCCGCCGACCCAATGAGGCGCAACGTCCGTGGCCAGGGCTGCCGTCCGCCCCGCGCCATGACGGCCGACGATCAACAGAGGCGACTGCCCTGTGGCAGTGAAGGTATAGCCTTGCTCGGTCCGCGAAACGGCAAACGCCGTGGCGGCGAGCAAGGTCTCCGTCCCTGCTCGGGCCGTCACCAGGTTGATCCCGCCGATCCCCGGTGGCCGATCCCAAGGGAGATCGGTCAAGATCGCGTGCTCGCGCAGTTTCTCGATCAAACAGGGTTGGGCGAAGTTGCGGCGGTCGTCGCACGACTGCATTACGACGGGCAGGACCTCCGCTAGCGGCGACTGGTGGTATTCTCCCAGCCGTCCGTGAAAACTCTCCCAGCCGCCCAGCATTACCAGGCCCGCCCCTTGCTCCACGCGGGCAGCGACATTTGCCATGGCTGCCTCGCCCAACCGCGCGGCCGGATAGTCGCTGATCACGTAGGCCGCGTAGCTGGTTGTGGCGAACTCTGGCGGCGGAGACTCGGCGCTGGGCACGTAGTCGAAGGCGATGCCGTGGTGCAAGAGGATGCCGGCCAGATAGGCCGCCGCCCCTTGCAGATTGTCGTCGCCCAGGTAGCAGATCTTATCGAACATCAGGTCCTCTCGGCGAAAAGACTTTCGTAATGCTGGGGCGCATAGAAACGGAAATTCACTTCGCGAAGGTACTCGACCGGGCCGCCGGCGCGTTGGATGTCGACGACGGTCGCGATCTGTTCCTGGCTCGCATAGGCCATGATCGCCTGCAGCTTGATTTCCAGCATCTCGGGGGGAGTGTCGAGGCGAATCTGCGGCGGTTCGGGAAAGTCGCAATAGACGGCCATTTCGTAGATCCGCGGCACCTCCGGAATCGGCTCGCCGAGCTCCGGCCAAATGTTGCCTTGGGCATGAAAGAGGCTGATCATGAACTCCTCGTGGACGATGCGGTGGTCCGGGTGCAGATCGGCGACGGTGGGCAGCAAGACCCGCGTGGGCCGCACCTTCCGCAACAGCCGTGTGAAAGCGATCTGCATGCCAACCGGCTCCTCGTCCTTGCACGGCCGACCGCTGGCGAAGAACGCGCCGCGGCAGATGGAGAGGTGCCCGTCGGGATAGCCCAGGAGGTGCAGCCGCTGTCTCCCGAGACCGAGGATTGCGAATGACCGGGCGGTTTCTTCGGCGCGGACGGCGACGATCGAGTCCCGCTGCTCGGCGCGGCAATAGCCCATGCGGCCATCGGTCGCCACCGCGGCGGCGACCTCGACTCCTTCAGCGATGGCCGCCTGGAAAATCAATCCACCGCCAACCACGATGTCGTCGTCATGCGGCGAAACGAAGAGCCAGCTTTCCGCCGGGCCCCGCCAATCGGCAAAAAGTTCCGCCAAGCGCGTGGTCTTCAGCAGCCCCCCGGCAGTGCGACGGGTGTAGTAAACGGTGGTCATGGGAGCATCTCCTTGGTTATCCGCTAATGAACTCGTTGCCGATCTTACGGGCCCGCTGGGCCTTGTCGAGGTTGATGCCCAGCGCGACGCCGACCTGCACGAGGATGTTCCAGCCTGCCAGCAATTGCAGGACGGTCCAATAATCGTCAACGCGAGGAATGCGAATCGTGGGAAGGATCGTGTCTTCGGCGGCAATCGCGATGACGGTCATGCCGACGCCGCCGACCAACGTGGTCTTGAACTTCTCGATTTCGGCCGGGAACGGGTCGAAAACCAGGACGACGTCTTGGGCTGACATTACCTCTTCGACGCCGTGCACCGCATACGTGCCTTCCAGATAGTCGCTTCGTTTGTGGGCGATCTCGTTAGTCTTAAGCGTGATTTCTTCGGCCACACCGTTGTTGCGGCCCGCCAGGTAGAGCGCAGGGGCCGCGGCAATTTTTTCGATTAAGGCCCGATCGATCTCTGCCTCGAGCACCTGCTGGGCCGCGGCTGCCGCTGCTTGCTGAGTGGCCGACAGCGGGTGCGACGAATTCCAGCCGGTGATCAACGAACGGTAGAACAATGCCTGCTCGACGACGCTTTTCGTAGCCGCTACGGCGTCTTCCTTGCCGCACCGCAGCGTATAGCAGCAGTTGGAGACGGTCTCCAACATCGTAGGACTATTGGCCGACAGCCCGAACCGCTTCTGATGCCCCTGCTGGGCGAGTTGGGTGAACAGTGAGATCAGCTCTTTGGTCTTGCCACTATTGCTAGCGCCGAAGACCGCGAACTGGGAAAGATCGTATTCGTGGGCCTGTCGTGCGCCTTCGGTAGCCACGGTCACCGGCACACCCGTTCGCAAGACTTCGGAAATCAGGTTCTTGGCCGGAAAAATGCGGCTAGAACCCTCGCCCGTCAGGAATAGCTTGCTGCTCTGGCGAATGGCGGCAGCGGCGGCGCTGGAGGCCGAGAAGTCGAACTGGCCGATCAATCGCGGCGTCTCGAGCATTTCTCGGACGAGGGCAAAATCCTTGTACTTGCGATCGTGAAGATTCATGATTCAACTCCGGTCAGGGTTTAGCAGCGCGGAACGCCACTAGCGTTCCCCGCAGGTCTGGAAAAATCACCGCGGTGGGGTACAATCCTGGAAGCCATGAAGATTAACAAGCCCCCAGCGATCGCGCCGCCCGCCAGGAAACCACCACAGGTGCGGCCCAATCTCCTGCGGCGGATGAACCAGCGGCGGATCCTGGAAACGGTGCAAGTCCACGTTGAGCTGTCGCGGGCCGACCTGGTGCGGCTGACGGGAATCAGTCCACCTACGGTGTCGAAGCTCGTGGCGCTCGCTGCTGGCGGACCGGCTGCTCGAGGAGGGCGCTGCGCCGGGCTCGGTACCCGGCCGCCCCGCCAAGGTCCTGCGTCTCGCCCAGCGCTTGGCGGGCGTGCTGGCGGCAGTGGTCGATATCGGCGAGTGTGCGATTGCAGCGACGGGCCTCGACGGCCGCTTGCAGGAGACGCGCATCGCCCGCTTCGTCACGCCGGACAGCTACGAGGAGCTTCTGGGGAGCCTGCTCGAACATGCGAGGCAACTCATGCCTCGACCGGAAATCGCCGTTACGCTGGCGCTTGGCCTGACCGCTCCGGGGCTCATCGATCGCCGCCGGCAGCAGGTCCTCTTTTCCGCCAACCTGCACCAACTTGACGGGTGCTTCGTCGCTGCCGACCTGCACGAGCGCCTCGGCCTGCCCACCGTGCTGCTTCATGAGACCGACGCCCTTTGCCTCGGCGAACGGGCCTTTGGCCAGGCTCACGGCATGGACGACTTCGCCCTGGTCGACGCCACCGGCGGCTTGGGGGCCGCCGTCATGAGCGGCGGCCAGGTCATGGCCGGCCATAGCGGCCTCGCTGGAGAAATCGGGCACATCACCGTCGATCCCCACGGCCGCCACTGCGGCTGCGGCAACATCGGCTGTCTGGAAACCGTGGCCTGCGACCTCGCCCTGGCGGGCATGATCTCCCGCAAAGTCGGCCGGCCGCTGAGCTGCGCTCGGGCATTCGAACTGGTTCGTTCGGGCCAGATCGATGCCGATGCCGAGATAGCCCAGACCGTGCAGTACCTGGCAATCGGCATAGGGGCGGTTGTCAATATTTTCAATCCGGCTGCTGTGCTGGTGCAGGCTGGCATGTTCGACCTTCGCCCAGGCGTTTTCGAGCAGATGCTGGAGTGCGTCCAGCGCCGTGCGCTCAGCCCCAACCTCGCCGACTGCCGCATCATGCGAGCGGCGGGAAGCAAGTTGCAAAGCGCTGTGGCTGGAACTATTCATCATCTCACGTCGGTCTTGGGGCCAAGGGTGTAGCGCTGTTGGGACTTAGGTCTTGGGCCCACGACCCACCAAGCGGTTCATTGCGTCTTCCTGCTGCTCGATCGATTCGACCAGCTTGAACTGCGTGCGGCAACGATCGAGGTTATGCCCTTCGCGATGTACCTTGAAGTAGACATCGCCTGCCAGGAAATCGGCCAGGAAGCGGATCCCGATTTCGAAGGTAATCAACTTGCCCGCAAACGCCAGATGTTCCTTCTCGGCCTGGTTGAGCGTCTCGCTGGCGGCCGCCAGGTAACCGCGGACCAGGGCCTCGTACATGGGGAATTGCAGGCAGACCTTCGACAGGTCTCTTTCGTCTTCCACCGCCGGACTGGTCGTTGTGCGGACCATATCGCCGAAGTCGTAGAGGGCCAATCCCGGCATGACCGTGTCGAGGTCGATCACGCAAACACCCTCGCCCGTCGCGTCGTCCAGCATCACGTTATTGAACTTGGTGTCGTTGTGCGTGGTCCGCTGCGGCAAGACGCCTTCGGCTTGCAGATCAATCAACCGCGACGTGATCGGCTTGCGGCTGAGGGCGAAATCGATTTCCCTTTGCGCCGCGGCGGCGCGACCGGCCGCATCGGCCGCGATAGCCCTTTCCAACGCGGCAAACCGCAGCGGCGTGTTGTGGAAATTCGGTATCGTGTCGCCCAGCGGCGGAGCGGGCAAGTCCGCCAACAGCCCCTGGAATCGCCCGAAGGCCTTGGCCGCCTCGAATGCCTGCCGGGTCGATTCCACGGCATCGTAGGTCCGCGCCCCCTCGATGAAGACGTAGGTCCTCCAGCACTCGCCCTGGGGATCGACAGCGTAGCTCCGCCCGTCGCAGGCCGGCACCAGCGTGAGCGTGCGTCGCGTGACGTCGGGCCGACCGGCCAGCTTGGCGCGGAGGTGCTCGTTCACACGGTGGATATTCTCCATGAGCCCGTCCACGTCCTTGAAGATGTTGCGGTTGATCCGCTGATGGATGTAGCGGATCGTGGCCCCGCCCTGGCAATAGACAGCGGCGTAGGTGTCGTTGATGTGACCGGTGCCGTAGGGCGCGGCGGACTCGAAATCGGCCGGGATCTGGAACTGGCGGGAAAGGGATTGGACGTCGTGGCGAAGTTGCATGGGACGGTTGCTCACAAATCGACCGTTACGCCCGCCAGTCGTCGGGCAATGGGCTCGATATCATTGCGGCTGGAAAGGTCCAGCACCGCCGCCTGGCACCATACGACGGCGAAACGTTCGCCTAACTGGTCGGTGGCGTACTGCACCGCGTCGGTGATTTCCAGTTCGCCCCGTGGTGAGGGCTTGATCGCGCGGCAGGCATCGAAGATCGCCGGGCTGAATCGCCAGCAATTCATGCTGATGCCCAACGGCCGCGGCAGGCGGGCGAGCGTGGCTTCGTCGGGCTTTTCGATGATCCGTCGCAGGCGGCGTGATCCGTTGGCCTCGGTGACCGCCTCCACGACAGAAAACTTGGAGATCCGCTCCGCCGCAATATTGCTTTGGGCCACCAGTGTTTCCTGGTCGAAGACCGCGACGGCGGGCCCGCCCGCGTCGCGCAAGCCGCAAAGGGCTGAAAGCGGGTAGTAATTGTCGGAGTTGATCATTACGAAGGGACGATCCCGGACAACCGGCTCGGCGGCGGCGACCGCGTCGGCGGTGCCCCGCGGCTCAACCTGCACTGCGAACTCGATGCTGATGCGTCGTGGCCGAAGTTCGGTGTAGTATTTCTGCATCTGGCCGTGTTCGGGCCCCACCACCAGGCAGGCCCGCGTTATACCGGCGTCGGCCGCCACCCCTAGGACATAATCCAGAAATGGCCGGCCGATGGGAATCATCGCCTTGACGCCGCTGTCCGCGGCTGCCGCCAAGGCAGGGTCCAAGGCCACGGCCGGATCCGATTTTCGCATCCGCGTGCCGAGCCCCCGGGCAAGAATGACGACTTGATCCATGGTTTGCTCCTACGCTGGGAAGCGGGCGGGTGTGGGGGCTTTTTCGGCGGGGCTATCAGGACACGGACGCTCGCGGCTTGCGGTGCCCCCAAAAACCTTATGTTAACAAAGCTAATAAAAGAGTCAAGCCGGGCATTTGCTAGAGAAAAGGGTACCCGCGTCCCTTGGGGGCGAGCTTCCAACCTTCGGGGGAACTTGCCTTCGGCAACCCTCGGGCTCGGTCATACTCAATCAAGATTAGAGGATCTTGGGCTTCCTCCGCGCCGCTGAGACGAGCAAATCGTAATCCTACCCCATCTGCTTGTGACACAGGTCCACAACCAGAGGCCCAGGCGGCCCGCAAACTGTCGTCGCAAGTCATTATGGTTAGGCATCTTACATCCGACGTCCAGAGTTATTGAGAATAACCAGAATTATCTATATCGAGATTACGTTTCCGCGGCGGAAAAATTCAAAGCGATCGTCGAAAGGTCAAACCGGATAGGAAGCTCCGGCTCGGGTCCGCCGCGCGTAGGATAGGTTTTCAACCTGTCATCCTCGTCCTCCGCAAAGTACGCCTCCAATCGGCCGTCTGCTTCTGTGACGTTCCTCCGCTGTTCGTCGACAGGTTGCAAACCTATCCTACAAAGCGGCGTCACGCTCTTGGAGAACGCCTCGACACGCGGCGGCTCGAGGCGACCCGATCACGACCGACGTCTATATCGCGCTGCGCGGCGGCTAGACCTGTGGGCAATTGGCGTGGATAGCAGGGATGGCGTATTCTATAATGGAGCCACAGCCGGCTTCGAGTACAAATTCCAGACACGAAAATGAGAAGGCAATTGAACGTGCTTCGTGTTATCGACGCGCTGGCAATGCTCGCGCTGGCCGCCGCATCGGCGGCTGCCTCGCAGCGGGATCGACAAATCGACATCGTGACCGACCATGCCCGCTTTTCGCTGATGGTTGGGCGGGATGGGCGGATTTACCAGACCGCCTTCGGAGGCGGCAAACCCGTCCGGGGAGACGCGGACATCGGCGATCGCAAATGGGAATGTCTGCCCCCGGCAGGTGACAACTATGTGTTCGGCGAACCGTCGCTCGAAGTGACCCACGCCGACGGCAACACGTCGACCGATCTGGTGTTCGTCGAGAAAACCACGAAGAAAGAAGACGACGGCTCGCGAATTACGCGCTGCGTCCTCAAAGATCCGGCGTATCCGCTGGAAGTGACGCTTTGCTTCCAGGCATACCCCGCGTTTGATGTGATCGAGCAGTGGATGGAAGTCAAGAACGACGAAGACGGGCCGGTGGTCTTGGACCGCTTCGAATCTTCGGCGCCGATCATCAACGGCTCGGTATGGCTCACGCATTTCTGGGGGAATTGGGCCAACGAACTCAACCCCGTCGAAGAGCAATTGGAATATGGCCTCAAGGTGATTGATTCCAAGTTGGGCACGCGGGCCAGCTTGATGACGCCGCCCTTTTTCCTGCTTTCCGTTGGTGGGCCCGCCCGCGAAGACGCGGGCGAAGTGTGGGCCGGTTCGCTTGCGTGGAATGGCCCGTTTCAATTCGGCTTTGAAACCGACGGTGGCCGCGTGCGGGCCCACGCCGGCATCAACCCGTTCGCTTCGCGCTACACCCTGGATGTGGGAAAAACCTTAATTGCGCCCAGGATGGTTTGGGCATGGAGCGGCAACGGCACCGGTCCACTGAGCCGCAATCTGCACCGCTTCGTCCGCCGCTACGCCTTGCGCGACGGGAACAAGCCGCGGGCCGTGCTGTTGAACAACTGGGAAGCGACCAACATCCATTTTGACGAAAAGAAACTGCTGAATCTGTTCGATGGAGCGCGAGAGGCGAACTTCGAACTGTTCCTGCTGGACGCGGGCTGGTCCGGCAGCGCCAAACACTCGTCCAACAACTATAAACTCGTCCTGGGCGATTGGGCGGTGAGTCCCGCCAAGTTGCCACACGGAATTGGATACCTCTGCGACGCGGCGAAGAAACGCGGGTTGCGTTTTGGCCTCTGGATGGAACCGGAAATGGTGGACCCGCTCAGCGACCTTTTCCAGAAGCATCCCGATTGGGTCATTCGCCAGCCCAAGCGGGCTCTCCCTTTGGTCGGCAATCAACTGGTTCTCGATTTGACGCGGCCCGATACGCGGGAATTCGTTTTCCATGCGGTGGACGATCTGCTCCGGAAAAACCCCGGCATTTCCTATGTGAAATGGGATTGCAACAGCCATATTGCCCAGCCCGGCTCGTCCTGGCTTGCGCCAGACCGTCAATCGAACCTGCTGATTGACTACGCCAACGCGCTGGAAGGCATCATGGCCGACTTGGAGAGAAATCACCCCGGCGTCGAGGTGATGGTTTGTTCCGGCGGCGGCGGGCGAGTGGATTTGCGCTCGCTCAGGCACGCGCACGAATTCTGGCCCAGTGACAACACGGACCCGCTGCGGCGCGTTGCGATGCAGTGGGAATACTCCCACTTCTATCCGGCCATGGCCATCTGTGCGCACGTGACGCGGATGGGCAACCGTCCGCTGAAATTCGCCTTTGATGTGGCAATGACCGCCTGCCTTGGCGCCGATTTGGATCTGGACAGGCTTTCCGCGGCGGATCGTCGGTTTGTGGCCTCCGCCGTCGCCACCTACCAGCGCGACATCCGGCCGATTGTGCAGTTTGGCGACCAGTACCGGATCGAGTCGCCTTACGCCGGGCCACGCGCGGCCATGAACTTCGTTTCTGAGGATAAGGCCCGTGCCGTTCTGTTCGTCTACCAACTGCGAAACGGAAACCCGAAACCTGTGAAGTGGTGTGGGCTTGATCCTAAGGCACTCTATCGGGTGAAAGAGATAAACCTCTGCGATGGCGCAAGGTCATCGTTAGCTTTCGACGAGAAGACGGCTTCCGGCGCATTGCTCATGCAGGCCGGCCTGGTCCCGACCTGCTGCAACGCCCTGGAAAGCATGGTGGTGGCGCTTCGGCGCATGAAGTAGATGCGAGTGCGGAGAAGAGAACAACACATGCGTATCTTGCCGGCGGTTCGATTGAGTGCACTTGCCGCTATCTTCGTGTTGTCCGCGGCTGTGCCGCTTCGTGCTGCCGATGACGGTTTCCTGGAGCGACGCGGCGCGGAGCTGTATCTCAACGGCAAGCCGTTCTACGAGATCAGCTTCAATAAGTTCGATCTGTTCTGGCAGTTCCTGGCGGCCGAGCTTCCGTCGACGAACATCGGTCCGGAAGGTGACGAGCCGGCCGCGGCAGCTCGCGCGTCGCTCGCCGACATCAGTTCCTTGGGGTTCAAAACCATCCGCGTCTTCGCTGCGGCGCCCGGCGTCTACCTCGATCCTGCCAAACGCGAACAATACCTGGCGGCCACCGATCGCATGCTCGACGCCTGCGACCGCTACGGTTTGCGCATGGTGTTTTGCCTGCGTGCCGACGATGAACATCTCTGGAAAGATTGCGGCGAAACGCTGTTCGACCTGGTGGCCCGTGCCGACTCGAAGTCGCGGGCTCGCTTCCTCGATCTGGTTCGTGCCCTGGTGCTGCGCTACCGCGACCGGAAAACGATCGCCATGTGGGAACATGCCAACGAGATGCTCCTGATGGCCGATATCGGCGGTAGGGGCCGCATGTGGAACGGACAGAAGTGTCCCCGCCTGGCCGAGGTCGCCCGCTTCCACACGGAGATTGCCGCCTATATTCGCAGCCTCGACTCTCACCACCTGATTACCACAGGCGATAGCTTCCGTTATTGCCAATGGCATCTGGCCCAAGCAGCCACCGGCAACGAAAGCGGCATGTGGACGATCGACTCCTTCAAGGAACTCGACCAGTCGCTGGGCATGGCCCAAAGAGGCGTGGACGTCTACTGCGTCCATTACTACGACTACGGAGTGCGCGGCCAGAACCAGGTGCGGGACCGGGACGGCAAACCAGTCCCCTGCCTGCCTGCGGACTTGAAGCGGTCGGCAACTGCCGCTGGTCAACCGTTCTATTTGGGTGAATACGGCGTCATTCCCGAGCCGCAAAGTGAACAGACGCGAAAGTTCTGGACCGAAAACCCTGACTGGTTCACCAGTTACGCTGGCGATCCGGCCAAGGCCCAACGGATCGTAGCCGAGAGCCTACGGGTGGTAGTCGATTCCAGGGCCAATCTGACCCATTGGTGGACCTACCAGTCACACCGGCGAATGGACCAGAATAACCGACAACGATTTGATATCGACATTCATCGCACGCCAGAACTGGTCCGGTTGGTCGTCGAAGCGAATCGCCAACTGCAAATGGCAACGATGGGCTTCACGTACGTGAAATAGCTATCCGGCCTGGAATTCACGCCACGGCGACACGAACCTTCTCATCAACTTTCGCTCCCATCGCCCGATTGCACGTCGACGTAGGCCCCGCACTCCGGGCAGACTTCGACGTGCCCCCGCCGTTCCGACGGAAACCAGATATCGGCGCCGCACTCGGGGCACTTCAGGGAAACGCCCTCGTCGTCGGCACCCTCGGCCGCATCGGCTGCAATCGCCTTCTTGAACTCGGCCAGGATCTCCTCGGCCTGCTCGGCGTCTTTGGCCGGCACTTGCAACTTGATGCCGCCAAAGAGCACCGGCACCAACAATTCGCCGATGTTTTCGTCAGTGGCCATGGCGGGAATACCCGCTGCCTCAAGGGCCAGTCGCGGAGGCTCGGCCTCCGCCATCGATAGATACGTGCCTACGGTGACGAAGTCTCCCATGCTGTGCCGCCTTCCGATAATCGAGGATTCCGGGGAGGAAAAATAGCCTACCTACTGCCGATTGTATATCCTGGCGTTCGTTCCGGGCAATGCTCGCGCGAAACTCCCCCCGTTGAATTCCCCGCGGAAACGGGTATTGTACTCCTATGGCTCCAACTTGGGATTACCTGATTCTCACCGCGTCCAACGACCGTCAGGCGGCGGGCTACGAAAGCCAGTTGGCCCTCCGCGGCCGCTTGGGACTCTTGCCCCGTTTTGGCGCCACCATGGTTGTGGCCGATCCCTATGGAAAGCGGGTGGGCAGCGGCGGCAGCACGCTCTATTGCCTGATGCGAGTCCTGGAAAACGAGATTCGCCGCGGCGGGGCGCCAGCCGGCGATCTGCATTCGCTGGAACGAATCCTGCGGGGCCTCCGCATCCTGATTCTCCATGCCGGGGGTGATTCCCGTCGCGTGCCTGCCTATGGCCCGTGCGGCAAGATCTTTTCGCCCGTACCGGGGCGATCCCATGGCGAGGCGATTTCCACGCTATTCGATTGCCTGTATCCCGTTTTTCAAGACCTGCCGTCAGGATGCGAAGGAGCGGGCCAGATCGTCGTTACGGCCGGCGACGCCCTGATGCTCTTCGACCCCCGCGCCGTGCGGTTCGATCGGCCTGGCATCGTCGCGCTGGGGGCCTACGCCACGCCCGAGGCCGCCAGCAAACATGGCGTGTTCTGTGTTGCCGCCGACGACCGCGTGCGGCTTTTCCTGCAAAAGCCGTCGCTGGCCGATCAAGCGCGCTACGGCGCGATCGACGCCGAAGGCCGGGCGATCCTGGATATCGCCGTGATGAGCTTCGACGCCGCGGCGGCCACAGCCATGTTTCGGGCCTTCGACGTGCAGCCAGGGGAAACCGGGCCGCGATTTTCGCCCGCCATGGAGGAGCTCGTGCTCGACAAGGGTCTCGATCTCTACCGCGAGATCTGCTGCGCCCTGGGCAGCGAGGCCACGGCCGAGCATCACCGGACGGCCTGCGGGGCCAGCGGCTCGGCCTGGTCCGGGGAGCAACTCGCCGGGGGGCATGCCGCACTGTCGCCCATGCCTTTCTGGGCGCGGGTGCTGCCGGAGTGCCATTTCCTGCACTTCGGCACCACGCGGCAATTGATCGCCAGCGGCCTGGAATTGTTGCAGCACGATGGCTTGCCAGCCGGGCCCGGAACTTGCCTGAGCTTGAACAACCGCATCACCGGAGCAGGGAGGATCGACGGCGGCGACAGTTGGGTCGAAGGCTGCCGTTTGGCGGCGCCGCTGAAGCTGGCGGGGCAGAACATCGTCGTCGGGGTCGATGTCGACGCGCCGTTGGAATTGCCACACGGCGCCTGCCTGGACGTGATTGCCGGCGAGAGCCGCGCGGGCCGCAAGGTGTGGTTTGTGCGGGCGTATCATATCGGTGACACGTTCAAAGATACCGTCGATCGCGGCGGCACGCTTGCCGGACAACCGCTGGGCCAATGGCTGGCCGCGGTCGGCGCGGCCCGAGGATGTTTGGGACGAAGATATTCCGCCGGCTAAACGAAGCTTGTGGGACGCGCGGGTCTTCCCGGCGGTCGATTCGCCGCTGGGCTATCGCGATTGGCTTTGGATGTTCGATCCGGCCACAGCCTCCGACGCGGAGAAAGCGGCATTCCTGCGCGCCGATCGCTACAGCGTGGCCGAGATCGCCCTCCTGGCCGACATGGACGCGTTTTATGCGCGAAGGACCCTCTCATGCGCTATGGAATGATCATGGCCGGCGGCTCGGGCACGCGATTGTGGCCCATGAGCCGCGGTGCCCTGCCGAAGCAGCTTATCCCGTTCATTTCCGGCAAGTGCCTGCTGGAGATCGCCTATCAACGGCTCGACGGTCTCGTGCCGGAAAAATGCCGCTTTATTTGCGCGGGCCAGAAACACGCCGCGGCAATCCTCGCCGCTATTCCCGGGCTGACGCAGGAGCAGTTTCTCGGCGAGCCGACCGGCCGCGACACCGCCGCCGCGGTGGGCTTTGCCGCTGCCGTGATCGCCCGGCAGGATCCCGACGCGGTCATCGCCGTCTTCACGGCCGACCATATCATTCGTCCCGTTGACCGCTTTCAGGCAATCATCGCCCAAGGTTTCGATCTGGCGGAAAAGCACCCCGAGACGCTCGTCACTTTCGGCATCGCACCCACGCAGCCCGCCACTGGTTACGGCTACCTGGAACTTGGCCAGCCGCTGGGCGCAACCGCCCGAGTCGTCGAGCGATTCAAGGAGAAGCCGAACGAGGCGACGGCGGCAGGCTACTTTGCCGCCGGCGCGGAGCGTTACCTTTGGAACAGCGGCATGTTCGTCTGGCGGGCAGAGACGCTCTTGGATTGCCTCCGCGCCTACGAGCCCGACACCGCCGCCGGGCTGACCCGCGTCGCCGCGGCATGGGATGGGCCCGATCGGGCGGCCGTGCTTAGCGAGGTTTATCCGACACTGCGAAAGGTGAGTGTCGATTTCGCCGTGATGGAGCCCGCCTCGCGCGATCGGCGGTTTCGCGTGGCGGCGGTGCCCATGCCGCTGGAGTGGCTCGATATCGGCTCTTGGCCAATGTTCGCCGAGACCTGCCCTCGCGACGAGCGGCAAAACGCCCTGGCCGCGTCGCGGCAGGTACTGGTCGATACTCACCGCACGCTGGTGGCGTCGTCCGACCCCGCCCACCTGATCGCCGCCATTGGCTGCGACGACCTGATCATCGTTCACACGCCCGAGGCCACGTTGGTTTGCCGCGCCGATCGGGCCGAGGACATTAAAAAGGTATACGCCTTGGTGGGTGAGTGTTTCGGCGACGAGTATCTCTGACAAGAAAGCCGAATACCCATGAGATTCATACTCACTCTGAGCGTGGTTGTCAGTGCGCTGGCCAGCGCGCGGTCCCAAGAAACCCTGATTCGCGTGCAGGCCGATCGCGTCCTCGGAGACGTATCGCGGCACCTGACCGGCGCGTGCATAGAAGATGTGAACCACGAGATCTACGGCGGCCTTTACAGCCAGATGATCTTCGGCGAGAGCTTTCAGGAGCCGGCGGCCGAAGCGCCGATAGCCGGCTTCAAATCCTTCGGCGGTACGTGGACCGTCCGCGACGCGGCGCTGCACATCGACGGCGCCGATGGGCCCAAGCTCGTGTCCGATCACCGCCCGTTTGCCGATGGTGCAGCCGGTGTCGAAGTCTTCTTTGCCGATCGCAAGGGCGACAACGCGGGGCTGATCGTGCGCGTGGCCGGGCCGGGTACCGGCGCGGACGCGTTCTTTGGATACGAGATCTCGCTCGATCCCGCGCGGCAGATGTTGCGACTGGGCCGCCATCGCAACAACTTCGAGTTGATCCGCGACGTGCCCTGTCCGGTGCCCATCGGCCGCTGGATTTCCCTGGAAGTGCGTCTCGCCGGTCCGGTCATCGATATCCGCGTGGATGGCAAGCCCGTCCTGCGGCACGACTACGCGCAGGCCGCTCTTGCCGCCGGCGGGGTCGGCCTGCGGGCCTGGTTTCGGCAGGCTGCCTTCCGCAACTTGTGGATCGAGCAGAACGGTCGCGTCCAACGACTGCCGTTCGATGGGATTGAGAAACAACCACAGGTCAGCCGCATGTGGAAGCCGATAATCACCGCCACGGCTTCGGGCCGTTTCGCCCTGGTCAGCGATCGGCCATTTATCGGCGTTCAATCGCAGCAAATGACATTCATATCGGGCGACGGCCAGATCGGCATCGAGAACCAGGGTCTCAACCGCTGGGGCATGAACTTCGTCGCCGGAAAGCCCTATGAGGGCATCCTTTGGGCGCGGGCCGAGAAACCCGCCACGTTGTTCGCTTCGCTGGAAAGCCGCGACGGTTCGCAGGTCTATGCCGAGCAGGCGCTGTCCGTGGGCGGCGACCGGTGGCAGCGGCTCGACTTGACGCTGACGCCCAAGTCGGCCGACAAGGCCGGCCGGTTCGCGCTGAAGTTGAAGCAACCCGGCTCGGTCGCGCTGGGTTATGTGTTTCTGCAACCCGGGCCGTGGGGCCGCTTTCAGGGGTTGCCGGTTCGCCGCGATGTCGCCGAGGCGATGATTGCCCAGGGAATCACCGTCTTGCGCTACGGCGGCTCGATGGTGAACCATGACGAATATCGCTGGAAGAACATGATCGGACCCCGCGACCGGCGTCCGCCTTATCACGGCACGTGGTACCGCCATTCGACCAACGGCTGGGGCATACCCGATTTCATGGCGTTCTGCGAGGCAGCCGGCTTCGAATATATCCCCGATTTCAACATCGACGAGTCAGCGCAGGACATGGCCGATTTCGTGGAGTACGCCAAGGGACCGGTCGAGAGTGCCTGGGGCAGCCGCCGCGCCGCCGACGGCCACCCGCAGCCCTACCGCCTCCGCTACCTGGAACTGGGCAACGAGCAGCGCGTGGATGAGGGTTATGCCGCCCGATTCGAGGCCCTGGCCGAGGCCATTTGGGCGAAGGATCCGACGATTATCCTCGTCGTGGGCGACTTTGCCTACGAGCGCGCCATCGTCGATCCGCGGCATGTCAGCGGAGCGGCCTCCGGGATCACTAGCCTGGCAGGACAAGGCCGCATACTCGAGTTTGCCAGGCGGCACGCCGGCGAAGTCTGGTTCGACGTGCACGTGGGCACCGAAGCGCCGATGAACGTCAACCCGTCGCTGGACGGCGTGTTTTCCTTCGCCAATGCGCTGGAAAAGCTCTCCGGCGGCGCCCGGCACCGGGTGGTGGTTTTTGAACTCAACGCGGGCAACCACGCGCAGAAGCGGGCCCTGGCCAACGCCCAGGCGATCAATGCGGCCCTCCGCGACGGCCGGCTCACAATCGTCACGTCGGCCAACGGCTTGCAGCCCGACGGACAAAACGACAACGGCTGGAATCAGGGGCTGTTGTTCCTCAATCCGTCGCAGGTCTGGCTGCAACCGCCCGGCTACGTGACGCAGATGTTCTCCCACAATTACCTGCCGAAGCGGGTCGACTGCCGCGCATTCGGTCCGGCCGGCGGGCTGGATGTGGTCGCCACCCGCAGCGAAGGGGGCAAGACCTTGGTCCTTCAGGTCGTCAACCCCGGCCCTGCCGCCCTACCGACGCGAATCGACATCAGGGGATTCACTCCCCGCCCGCCGACTGCACACGTGACGGAGCTAGCGGGCGATTTCGAAGCCGTGAACACGGCCGATAATCCCCGCGCGGTTGTGCCGCGGGAGCGGGACTGGCGTTTCGAGTTGAAGGACGGCCGAACGTCCTACGCTTTTCCGCCGCGTTCGTTCACCGTGCTGAAGTTCGAGGGCGAACTCGGCCACGTCGCCGACACGCGGCGTGTGCAAGACCATCGACTCGCGCCCGTACCAATCGGCCAGGTGACCATCGACGACGATTTCTGGTCGCCGCGGCGGCGCGTATGGCAGGAGGTGACAATCCCCGATTGCTTCACGAAGTTCGAGAAAGACGGCGCGCTGAACAACTTTGACCGCGTGCGCGATGGGAAGGCGGGCGGGCACGCCGGTCCCGAATGGTTCGACGGATTGATCTACGAAATGATCCGCGGCGCTGCGGATTTTCTCGCCGCGCGGCCGGACCCTGCACTCCAACGGCGGATCGACGCTTACGTCGCGCGGATTGCCGCGGCGGCGGCCAAGGACCCCGACGGATACGTTAACACCTGGACACAACTCATGGCCCCAAATCGCCGATGGGCCCTCGACGGCGGGAACGACGTGCAGCAGCATGACGTCTACAACTTCGGAGCGCTGGTCGAGGCGGGCGTGCATTACTACCGGGCGACGGGCAAGTCCGCCCTGTTGCGAGTGGCGGTGCGCATGGCCGATCACGCCTGCAACGTGATCGGTCCGCCGCCCAAGGCGAATGTCGTTCCAGGGCACGCCCTGGCCGAGGAAGCGATGACCGAGCTCTACCTGCTCTTTCGCGAGCAGCCCACACTCAAGCGGGACATGCCCGTTTCCGTCGATGAAAGTCGCTTTCTGAAGCTGGCCGAGTTTTGGATCGAGAACCGCGGCAACCACCAGGGCCGCACGGACTACGGCAGTTACGATCAGGACCACCAGTCCGTCTTCGAGCAGCAAACGCTGGAAGGCCATGCCGTTCGCGCCACGTTGATGGCCGCCGGGCTGACGTCGCTGGCGGCCGTCAATGGCCGGGAAGACTATCGACGGGTGGCACGTCGCCTCTGGGACAACATGACCGGCCGGCGGATGTACATCAACGGGGGCGTAGGCGCCAGTTGCGCGGGCGAGGCTTTTGGCGCCGATTATGACCTGCCCAACAGCGGCTACCTGGAGACCTGCGCCGCGGTGGGCTCGGGCTTTTTCAGCCGCAACATGAACCGCCTCTTCGGCGAGGCCCGCTTCGTCGACGAACTGGAGCGGACGCTCTACAACGCGGTCCTGGCGGGCGTCTCACTGCGGGGCGACACGTACTTCTACGAGAACCCCCTGGAGGCGGACAAGGGCCGCGCCCGCTGGCCCTGGCATGCCTGCCCCTGCTGCCCGCCGATGTTCTTAAAGCTTGCCGGGGCCGTGCCCGGCTGCATCTACGCTCAGGATGAGGGCGGCATCTATGTCAATCTCTTCATCGGCAGCCGGGCCGAGGTGCGATTGCCGACGGGGAAGGTCGTGCTGCGGCAGACGACCCGCTATCCTTGGCAAGGTGAGGTACAGATCGCGGTCGAGCCCCAGCGGCCTGCCGAATTCGATCTTCTCGTCCGCATCCCCGCATGGTGCCAAGGTGCTGCCTCGTTGGACGATCTCTATGAAGTTGTCGGTCGGCCGGTCAGCGGGGCCGTGCGGCTGAAGGTCGACGGCCAACTCGTCGAGCCTCTGGAGATTGTCCGCGGTTACGCGCGGGTGCATCGTCGGTGGGAACCGGGCGACGTGGTGGAATTGACGATGGACATGCCCGTTCGGCTCGTCAGGGCCAATCCCAGGGTCGCGGCCGATCGAGGGCGAGTGGCCTTGATGCGCGGACCTCTTGTTTATTGCCTGGAGGGCCTCGACAACGGCGGCCGCGTACAAGATCTTTCGCTCGCACGGCGGGCGCGGTTCGCGGCCGACTTTCGCAGCGATCTGCTGGGTGGGGTTGCCATCGTCCATGGTCCCGCGGCGCGACGCTACCGCCGGGAAGACGGCAGGGACGGGCATGCGTCGGTTGAACTTGTTGCCGTGCCTTATGGCGTCAACGCCAACCGCGGTCCGGCGGAAATGGTAGTTTGGTTGCCGGAAGAACGCTGATATCTGAGATTTGAGATATTTGAGATCTAGAATTCTTAAGGCCCTACCGCCCCTTCTGCGCCTTATCAAAAGCCGCTTTCTCCGCTGCGATGCCCTCGGCGGCCTTGATCGCGGCGGCCGATGCCTTGGCTGCGGCTCGTGCGGCGCGACGCTTCTCCGCCGCCAGCTTCTCGGCCGCGTCAGCTTCGCGCGCGGCATTTTCCGCCAAGGTGCGGGCGGCAGCGGCCTCGGCCTGCCGCCGTTGGAGCGCCATCTCCAGCGTGGCTGGATTTGCGGCCAATCGCGCCGCGATCTTGCCGTCGGGAACGGAATAGACTCGGACTTCGCCCGACCAATCGCCGGCGACGATCCGGCTGCCATCGTGCGTGGCCGCGACGTTCATTACCAATTCGCCGAAGGGCTCGAATTGGCGGATAAGGCTCCCGCTACTGCTCCAGAGTTTGACGGTGCGGTCGCGACCGCCGGAGACGAGCCGGCCGTCGTGAAGAAACTGCAGGCACGTCGTCCCGCCCGGATGGGCGTTGAGGTTCTTGATCCGCTTGCCGTTTTCCGCCGTCCAAAAGGCAATCGTACCGTCCTCGCTCGCAGTGGCCAGGACGTTGGAGTCGTCTCGCCAACTCATCGCGGTGACCGCAGCCTTGTGACCCTCCAGGGCCTGAAACTCGCGATCGCTGCCAGCCTCCCAGATCCAAACGCCGCCTGCCCGATCCGCCGTGGCCAGCAAGACGCCGTCGGGACTGAATTCGACGGCGGTCACCCAGTCGGTGTGCTTGCGGATTTCGGCGACCAGGGATCCGTCGGCCACGTTGAATACCCGGGCGAGCTTCTGCGGACCGCCCAGCGCGACGAGCGTCTGACTGGCGTTGATGTCGGCGGCCAGCACCGCATCGAGCTCATCGCCCACTTGGGAAAGCCGCTTGCCTGAATGCACCTCAAAAACGACTGCCAGTCCGCGGGCTGCCGCCTTGCCGCCACCGGCAAGCAGGAGCTTGCCGGAGCGGCTGAAGCGGAGTGAATAGGGAATGCCTTCGGGGAAGGGCAGCACGCCGGCGAGCTCGGCGGAATCGGTGTTGTAAAGGACGATTTGCCGCTGCCCGGAGATTGCCGCCAGCGGCGCCCAGGGACTGGTCGCCAGCGCGGCGATCGCTGCCGGACGCGCCGTGTAGACCACCGGTTGCCGGCAGACCCCCTCGGGCATAACGGGCGGGCCCGACGGACGAGCGGCCCCGCCAGTCATGGCGAGGTTCACGGAGGGTTTCTCGATCTCGGCCTTGGCGCCGGCGTTTTTCAACGCCCCGCCCGCGATCCATTGCCGCAAGGTTTCCAGCTTTTCGGCCGGCAGTTTGTCCGCGTTGGGCGGCATGTGCGGCTCGTCCTTGTGGGTCACGAGCGTATAAAGGTAGGAGCCGTCGGCATCGCCGGGAGTGATAGCGTCGCCGCTGGCCCCACCTTTGCGAACCCGCTCGTAGCTGTCCAGGGCAAGGTCGTTGGTGGCCTTGCCCTGGTTGTGGCAGGCGAAGCAGTGCTCGCGAAAGATCGGCCGCACGTTGTCGTCGTACGTGATCTTGGGTGCAGCGGCGTAGGCGGCAGCGCAATAAAGAATAAGCAGCAGAGATTGGAGCAATCGGTTGATCATGGCAGTCCGTCAAGCGTATGCAAACGATCTTTGTAGGATGGGCTTCAGCCTTAATACCGGAGGCCTGGTTCGCTTGTCCTAATGGTTGAAGCAAAACTCCCGCGAGTTCAACAGGCTCCAGAAAATATCTTCCAACGCCTCGGCCGGGTTGGTCTGGGCCGCCAGGAGCTTTTTGAGCTTTTCCAGTTCGTCGGTCGCCGGCTCGCGACCCAGGCAGCGGATAAACAGCGTGCAGAGGATCTCGTTGGGACTCTTCTTTGCCGCTAGCCATCGCTGGATCACCTGACCGGCGCGAATCTTGTCCTGCACCACGTCCCCGTTCAACAGGTGTAACGCCTGGGAAAGCGTTGGCTCGTTGTGCACGTCGCAGGCGCAGACCGATTCCCGCGTCGATCGCCCGAACGTCGTGAGAAAATAGTCCGAGGTCGTGCCATCGGCGATCTCCACGGCACGGGCGCCGAATGGCAGACCGCGGAACTTGTCTTTGGTTTCGGTCACCTGCGAAATGCAGTCGCGGAGCATCTCGGACTGGATCCGCCGCACACGGGCGTGGGCAAAGTTGCGTTGATCGCCCTCGTTGCTGGCATTGGCTGCCGTCGATCGCTGATAGGCCCGCGAAAGGCAGATGTCGCGGACGAGCCGCTTGAATCCATACTTGTATTCCACCAGCTTGCGGCCCAGTTCGCGGTACAGTGCGGGATTGCTGGGCGGATTGCTGACGCGGACATCGTCAACCGGTTCGACGACGCCGATGCCAAAGAACTGGGCCCAGATGCGATTGGCCACGTTGGGCGCGAAGAAGGGATTGTCCGGCGCGGTAAGCCAGTCGGCCAGGACCTCGCGGCGGTCCTTGCCGGCGCAGTTCGGCTTGGCGCCGCCGAGGAACTTGGGCTCCATTACTCGGCCGCCGATAGGATGGTTGACCTCGCCGCCGCCGCGGTTGAAGATGATCGTCTCGCGATAATCCTCGCCTTCCTTGCGGCCAATCTGGCTGAAGAAGGCCGCGAAGCTGTAATAATCGTCCATCGTCCACCGATCGAAGGGATGGTTGTGACACTGCGCACATTGCACACGCACGCCCATGAAGACCTGGGACACGTTTTCGGCGGTCTTCAGCGTGTCGGGCTCGATCTGGTAGAAATTGGTCGCGGGCGTGGAGAACGTGCCGCCGCGGGCCGCCAGCAGTTGCCGGACAATCTGGTCCAGCGGCGCGTTCCCCGCGATCTGCTCGGTGAGCCAATTGGAGTAGAGGAAGATCGACTTGTAGCTGATATTCATCGGCCCGCCCGAGCGGACCATGAGCAACTCGGCCCACTTCATGGCCCAGATTTCGGCGAACGACTTCTGCTCCAGGAGGTGATCGACGAGCTTCGCCCGTTTGTCGGCCGATTTGTCGGCGAGGAAGGCCCGAAACTCTTCCTCGGTGGGCAGCAGGCCGGTGATGTCGATGCTGGCCCGCCGCAGAAAGACGGCATCGCTGCACGTCTCGCTGGGCAGGATGCGGAGCTTCTGCAACTTGGCGTCAACCAGCCCGTCGATGTAGTTTGCGGGGGCAACGGCGGGCGGCGTGTATTGCAACCCGGCGGGCAGGACGATTGCCTGGCTGCCGACGGTCTTGGTGTTGAAGCGTGCGAGAATGAATGCCTCACCGCGGTTGGCCGCCGTGACCAGGCCGTCGGGCGAAACGGGGGCCGAATTGTCGTTGTTACTATAGAAGAGGGCAAGCGATGTGACGTTGCGCTGGCTGCCGTCGCTGTAGCGAGCCCGCGCGATCATCTGCTGCTTGGTGCCGGCCCCTTCCAGCAACATCTCTGGGGGAAAGAGCTCCACGTCTTCGACGGTGGGCACGGCGGGCGGATCGTTCGGATGCCGGCCTTGAGCCACGCCAGGAGCGTCTGGGCATATTCGCTGGAAGGCTCGAATCGCTTTCCGCCCGAATGCGGCACCGCCCCTAGGGCCTTCTGCAGCACAAGGCTATCTTCCGGAACTGCCAGGTTCACCCGCCGGGAGCCCAATTCGCGGGTGAGGCGGAAATAATCGCCCTCGGGATCGAAGCCGAACAGCGACAGGTGGAATCCATCCTTGCCGCGAGCCGAACCGTGGCACGAACCGGCGTTGCAACCGGCCCGCATGAAGACCGGCATGACATCGCGGCGGAAGCCAATGGCCGGGACGACGGCTACGTCCTGCACGGCCAGGGCGGTTGCAGCCGACTGACCGTCGTATTGGGTTGCGAGCGTGGTCTTGCCGTTGGCGGCGGCATGGAGCACGCCGTTTTCAATACGTGCGACGCCGGCATCGGCGGCCGTAATCTTGACTTTGGCGGTCACGTCCTCGGTCACGCCGTCGGCCCGTGTGGCCACCACCACGATCCGCTGCCGAGCCATGTTGCCGCGGAGTTGAATGTCGGGCGGATAAAGATCGAGCCGTACCGTGGCTGCCTGCGACGAGGCGGCAAAGAGGAAGGTCAGAATCAAACTTGTTTTCATGGCTGCCCCTTCTTTTCCGAACGCAGTTGTTCCAGGCGGCTGAGAGGCCGAGACGCGGCGGCCTTGGCCGGCGGCGCGGCTTTCGGCGCCGCGGCCTTCGTTGGCGCCGGCGCGGCGGCCACCGCGGTCTTTGGAGGCAACGGCGGCTGAATTCGCAGCTCTCCGCCGCCCACGAGGTGCGTGATTGGCTCGCCCTGCGATACGACCACCGCGCGGCAGTATATCGTTTTGTGCAGGCCCGGCGGCGACTTCAACGTCGTGGCGATCGGAAACACGACTTCGCCTGTCTTGTCGTCGATCTGCCGCGGTTCGCTCGTCACCTCGCTGGGCAAACCGAGCAACTCGACCTTCGCAGGCGTTTCGAGCTTCCGTGTTTTTGTCACTTTCACGACGATGTTCGTCTTCTGGCCTTGTTCAACAAAGGCGGGCTGGAGTTGGAATCGCAGCAGCGGCTCGGCCACTTCCAGATCGGCCAGTTGCGAAGAGACCTGCGCCGGCCCGTCTCCGACGGTCGCTTCTGCCAACACGGCGATCTTCCAGACCCGCGCCATCGCGCCGCCGTCGGCTGTGAGCGGAATTACCGCCTGGTTACCTCCGGCGGGAATCGTCACGACATAGGGAGACGATACGCCGGGCGGGTTGTAAAGCATTCGCAGAGAGATCGGCCCCTTGAAGCCCCCGTCACGGGCGGCGGCTACTTTCAACTCCATCGTGCCGTTCTGCACGAGGGGAACCTTGGGCTGGACGATTTCGATATGGAACGGCACGGGTTCGGTGACCGCCACGGCCATGCGGTTGCCCACGTAACTCCAAACCTCGCGGTTGTTGTCGCCGCGGACGAGCATCGTCTTCTGTGCAAACGGACCCTCGATGGTGCGGCTGCCCTCCTTGTGCCGACCGACGACTGCCACCAGAGCCGCAGCGAGGCCAGCGTCGGTTGCCGCGGAAAGCAGCAGCGGTGCCGCGTTCTGATCGGCGACAATGGGGAGAATCTGCGGATTGACTTTGCCCGGCAAGCCGGGAAGGTCCACAGTCACGTCGCCGCCAAAATCCTCTCGCTGGCAGCCGACCATTACGGCGATGCGGTTCCCTTTCGGCACCGGTGCGACAACGTCGACGAACTGTGTTCGTTCCGGGAGGTTGGTTGTCAACCGCGGCTCGACCGGCGTGACTTCCATGCGGTAGACGAAATCGGGGCCGCCGTGGCCCATTTGGTCAGTGACCGCGATCACATACCGGTCGTCCTCGGGCGCCGTGAAGCGGATGTAGCTGTCTGGCCCATTGCTGTCGTCGTTAAAGGCGATGAACTGCCCTTTGATCCGCGTAATGGTAAGCGTGCTATCCAGCGGTGTGCGGAGTTGTCGGGCGAAGACGCGGACGTCGAAGGTCTGCCCCTTTTTGGCGGGAAAAACCCAGCAATCGTTGTCGCCCGGCGTGCCGATGACGCCGTTCAATGCCGCCGGAGCGGTGAAAGGAGTGGCATGTTGGGCGTCGTTGTTGGGCTCCTTCTCCATCACGTTGTCCAACGGCGAGAGGCGAAACGGATTGGGCGAGGGGGCGGTGCCTTGTGCATCTTGGGCCCAAGCGGCAAAGCCTGGCAGCGGAGCGGTGGGCAGGACGAGCTTTTGCTTGGTCGGGCCGGCGGCGTCGCCGATATAGGTGACATCCATCGTCTGACCGAACTTGCCGCCGGCGGGAAAAACCGCCAGGGGGCGGGGAAATGTGCCGACGTGCAGGCGATAGTGGCAGCGGTCGGAGCCTCCAAAGGCACTCTCGCGGACCTGGATCACATAGACGCCGTCGCGGGGAACGATCACCGAGCAGGCGCAGTCCTGCCGCAGCAAAGGCGTGTCGTCGGCCGCTGCGAGCACGAAATGCTTCGCGTCCATGATCGCCACCGAGGGGTCGAAGAACGATTCGCCCAGTCGGAGACCTTCGACCTCGACGCTCAACCGCTGGCCCTTCTTTGCCTCGACGGCGTAGTAGCTGACGTCCTCGTTGAGGACCACGCCGTTGACTGTGGAATTCAACTCGATTTTCTGCGGTTTGGTGAAGTCATTGTTGGGCTTGACTTCGTTGACTTCCTTCAGCGCCCCGACGCTGAAGGTCACCAGATTGCTGATTCCCGTGGCCGATTGCAACCGCAGGGCATGGGGCCCCAGTAGAATGTCGGCCGCAATGGTCAGGTGGGCCTTGACCCGTTTGTCGGGCAGGACCGTAAGCGACTTGACGGCGATCCCCGGCTCGTAGAAGAGCAGACCACGGGCGTCGCCCAGGCGCGGGCCCGAAAAGACCACGTCCACTTCGCTGCCGCGCTGGCCGCCGCGCGGCAGGAACTGGTCGATCTCCGGTGCGGCCGCCCCTGCGACCGCCGCGGAAAATAAGATCGTGACCAGCATGGCGCTCGTAGTACCGCCTTTAAGCGGAATCGCCAGCAGGCCAGCACGCAGAACTGCCAGCGCTCGCCCCGCAAATCGTGCTTGGCATCCCGAACGCGTCGACTTCATGCCAATAACCCCTGCCGCAGCTTGCCGTCGCGAACGATGTTGATCGGCCGATTGCCCGCAGCCAGCAATCGCTTCGTGTAATCAATTCCCAATAACGTGTAGAGCGTCGCAAATAAATCGCCCGGCTCGATCGGCTCGGAATCGGGCTCTGCCGCCGTGGCCGTCGAAGAGCCGAAGATCTTGCCGCGGGCGATGCCGCCTCCGGCCAAGAGCATACTGAAGACGCGGGGCCAGTGGTCGCGGCCGCCGTCACCATTGAGCTTTGGCGTGCGGCCGAATTCGCTGGAAACCATCACGATCGTGCTCTGTAGAAGTCCCGTGCGATCGAGGTCCCGGATCAGGGCAGCGAAGGCCCGATCGAACGCCGGGGCCTGTTGCCGCGTGCCGGGGCCGATCTGGACGTGGAAGTCCCAGCCCCCATAGGTCACCGAGACCACGCGGACGCCCGCGGCAATCAAGCGCCGGCACATCAGCAGGCGGGCCCCTGCCTCGTTGCGGCCGTATTCGTCGCGGATCGCAGCGGACTCGGCATTGAGATTGAATGCCTCGCGGGCCTTGGCCGAGCTGATGAGGCTATAGGCCTGTTGATAGAACGAGTCCATGGCGGCGATGGCATCGGCCTTTTCCGCCGCCTCAAAATGCGCGTTCACGGCGTCCATGGCGGTGCGGCGGCGGTTGAACCGCGCTGCGTCAACGCCGGGCGGCAATGCCAGATCGCGGACTTGGAACCCGCCTTGGGCCGGATCGGCGCCCAGACTGAAGGGTCCGTAGGATGAACTCAAGTACCCTGTCCCGGCATACGGATTGGGGACGTTGGGCACGCAAATGTACGGCGGCAGGTCCGCCCGGGAGCCAAGTTCATGGCTCACGATACTGCCGAGACTGGGGTACATGATTGCCGGGCTGGGGCGATAGCCCGTGAACATGTTATGCGTGCCGCGCTCGTGGGCGGCCTCGCCGTGGGTCATCGAGCGGACAATGCACAGCTTGTCCGCAACGGAAGCGGTGGCTGGCCACAACTCGCTGAAGACCTCCCCGCTTAGCGCGGTCTTTACCACACCGAACGCACCTCGGTACTCCAACGGGGCGTAAGGCTTCGGGTCGAACGACTCCTGCTGCGACATTCCGCCTGGCAGGAAGATATGGAGAATGCTCTTGGCCCGCGGCGATTTGGCTTCGAGTGTTTGGGCGGCACGGGCCTGTTCCCAGTTGAGCAGATCGCCAAGAGCAAAGCCCATTGCTCCCATGGCGCCAACGGTGAGGAATTCGCGCCGTGAGGACGCAGCAAGGGGATTTCCCAGGCACTGGCAATTACGCATGGATAGAACCTCCTGTACAAACTTGGTGGGATTATGCCAAAGCGAGACAACCAAGTGTCCTACTAACGCCTAAGGGGTGGGCAAGCGGTTTCTCGGGTAAGGCGGGTTGGTGAGGCGGGAAATCAGGGTGCGGAAACCGGAGTTATTCTAACAGCGTCTCCTGTCAGGGCAACAATTATATTATCGCGATTATAGCGGGCACTGGCTTTGCGTCCCCTTTGGCCGCCGCTAAGGTCGTGCTGCTATTTAACAACGCCGATTTCCGCCCGATTTTATCGAGCTCGGGGGAAAATTGCGTTTAAGTGGTTGCCTGCACGGGCACTTCGGTGTATTATAGGGTTGTCGATGGGACTCACTGCAAATGCGGGATTTGAAAAACATTCCCGCAATATGACAGATGGTAATTACCGGCTGTCGTGGCAGGCCAACAGGATTGGAACGCACCTCTAACCCCAACCGGTTAACCCAGAGCCGGTCCAGTGCCAGAGCAAACCCCCAGACTGGCACTTGCGTTTCAGGAGCTTGGATCTGCCGCGACAGCCGGGTTTTTTTGCGCGTGTCGTACGTCAGGATTTCCAGCCTGACGTACTACAAGTACTCTTGATAGCTCGGCGTGATCACCAATTCCGGTACCACTACGTGCGACGGTAGTCGGGCGATCGCCACCACGCAAGCGGCGATGTCTTCTGGATGGACCATCGCGGCTTTCTTTTCGGCCGGCACTGGCACCGGGCGTTGGTCCAACAGCGGAGTGTCCACTTCCCCCGGGTAGATGTTGGTAATACGGATGCCATTGGCACGCTCTTCCAGCCCGACGGCGGTGCCCAGGGCGGTCGCGGCAAACTTTGAGGCCGCATATGCCGGTCCCGCCAGGGGAAGGGCGCGTTTGCCCGCCACCGACGAAATGTTGAAGATCAAGCCTTGCCGCCGGGCACGCATTGGCGGCAACAAGGCGTGCAGGACGTTGAACAGTCCGGTAGCGTTGACCGCCAGCACGCGATCGAAGTCGGCCGGGTCGAGTTCGGCCATCTTCCGCCGCACGACGTTGATTCCCGCGGCGTGGGCGACAATTTCAATCGCCCCGACCTCGCGTTGAAACCATTCAGCCAATTCCGCCACCGCGGCGCGATCGGACACATCGCACGTGCGGGCCACGATGGGCACAGGGAGTATGCCAGCCGCCTTAGCGGCCCGGCTCAGCTTTTCCTCATTACGCCCGCAAATGACGACGCGGCAGCCTTCGCGGGCTAATGCCTGGGCGATTCCTAGTCCGATTCCGCTGCCGCCGCCAGTGACTAGGGCCGATGCTCCTTGAAGATTCATGAATAACTCTCCATCAAACACAAAGGCACGAGAAGCACGAAGCAATAAATACGAAAGGTATTGATAGATTGTCAGGGTTGCAAAACGACTTTCATCAGACCTTCACCGCCGCGGTGGAGGCGTTCGAACCACTGCGGACCTTCATCCAAGGGCGCGACAGCACTGATTAGCGGCGCTACCTGGATGTTGCCTCGGGCGATCATCTCCAAGCAAGCCGGATACTCGCCTCGCGAGGCACACGAGCCGTTGACGGCGATTTCGCGGGTCACGACCGCCTGGAGGGGAAACTCGACTTTCGGCGCCAAATTACCTACGAGCGTCAGTTGGCCTCCCTTGCGCAGCACACCAATCGCCATTTGCACGGTGGGCGACGCACCGACCGCCTCTACGGACAGGTCGGCTCCGCGTCCGCTCGTTCTTCGGAGGATCTCATTACGGACATCGCCACTATCGGGCCTGAATCCCTCGTCGGCTCCCAAGCGAACCGCCAACTCGAGACGACAGGGCTCGATATCGACGGCGTAGATCCGACCGCAGCCCGCCGCCCGCAGGGCTTGCACGACCAAGAGGCCGATCATACCGGCGCCGACGACAACGGCCGTATCGCCGAGGGTAATGCGGGTGCGGGCTATCGCGTGCAAGGCGATCGACAGCGGCTCGACGAGCGCGGCATGGACGAAGTCCACTTCGGCAGGCAGGTGGTAAAGAATGTGCCGCGGGACGGCCACGTATTCGGCAAACGCCCCGTGGCGGCGATAATCGTCGCAGGAAACACCTAACACGCGGCGGTTGTCGCAGAGATTGATTTCACCGCGGCGGCAATGCCAGCAACGGCCGCAGTAGATCGTCGAATCAAATGTCACGCGATTCCCCGGCGACCAATCGCGCACGTCCGCGCCGACCTCGACGATCGTGCCGGCGGCTTCGTGCCCCATGACGATTGGCGGCTGTCGGCGGCCAGTGCTGCCGTCCATGCCATGGATGTCGCTTCCGCAGATGCCGCAGGCTGCGACGCGGAGCAGCACCTCATCGACCGCAATCCCCGGCCGTGGCCAATCCTGAATCTCGAAATGACTATAGGCGGTGAGAACGAGGACTTTCATGGAAGGAGGGTCCGCATGGCCGTGGGTGTTTTGCATCGACGGAAGGCGATTATAAGCGACGTGCTTGCCAACTGCCACAGCCCCGGGGTGACTCCTCCCCGGTCTTGACGCTTATCAACCGCTGTCGCCATGCAGGACATGCCACCCACGCCATACTGGCGAGCCGCCTGGCGTCTGCGCATAATCATGGCAGTGGATCCACCGTTCCCGGCATAGCAAGACACGCGCCAAAGGGCCGCAATCATGAACTCATCCAACCTTCTTTCCCGACGTCAGTTCTTTCAACAGGGCAGTGCATTGGCTGTGGCCGGCGTTGCCGCGCCGTACCTCGTTCCCTCGGATGTACTTGCGGCTCCTGGCCGACTGGGGGCCAATGACAAAATCGGCATCGCTGGCGTTGGCATCGGGCGGCAGGGCAGCGGTGACCTGGCCGTCGCGCTCAGAGATCCTCGCACGCGGTTCGTCGCCGTGGCTGAAGTCAACCTTCCCCGCGGCGAGGCGATCGCCAAAAAGCATCGTGGCGCGGCGGTCAAGGATTATCGCAAGCTGCTCGATCGCAAGGACGTCGATGCCATTATCACCGCCACGCCCGAGCACTGGCGGGCGTTGATCTGCATTCATGCCTGCCAGGCCGGCAAGGACATCTACGCCGAAAAGCCGATGACGCTCACGATCCGCGAAGGCCGCCTGATGGTTGAAGCGGTCCGCCGCTACCAGCGGGTTTTCCAGGTCGGCAGCCAACAGCGTTCGATGCCGATCGACCAGAAGGCCTGCGCCTTCATTCGCGGCGGCGGCCTGGGGAAAATCGCCAAGGTGCAATATTGGAATTACCCCAGTCCCTGGGCATACGGCATGCAAGGCCAGCCCGTGCCTGAGGGGCTCGATTGGGAAATGTGGTGCGGATCGACGGAGGTCGTTCCCTATCATCCTGAGCTGTACATTCCCCGCGGCAAGCCCGGCTGGCTGTCGTTCCGCCCCTATTCCGGCGGCGAGTTCACCGGCTGGGGCGCCCACGGAATGGACATGATCCAGTGCGCCTTGGGAATGGATGCAAGCGGTCCAGTCGAGGTCTGGACGGAAGGGCCCAAGTTCGCGCCGCTGACCTACACCGAGCCCGAATCAAGCAAGCGGGGTAACGCCGTCACCAACAAGCCGAATGTCTTCTTCCGCTATGCCAATGGCGTACTGCTGGAGCCGGTGGCGAAGGCCCCGGGCTTCGGCGCGATCTTCTTCGGCGAGAAGGGGACGATGCTCATCGACCGCAACCAGGCAACGTCAAAACCGGCCGAACTGGCCCTCGATCTGCTCAAAGACGTTCCCAAGACTGACAACCATATGCGGAACTGGCTCGATTGCATTCATAGCCGGCAGCGGCCGAACGGCGACGTGGAGATCGGTCATCGCTCGGCGACGGTTTGCCACTTGGGCAATATTGCCCGCTGGGCCGGCCGCAAATTGCAATGGGATCCGGTCAAAGAGCGTTTTGCCGGCGATGACGACGCGAACCGGTATCTCGACCGCGCACGCCGCAAGGGGTACCAATTACCGGGGACGCCGTAATGCTAAAGTTCCTTGCCGCGGAGTGACCATTTGATGAAGGACCAATCGATGACCAAAGTTTGACTAGCCTTTCGTTCGTGGCCGTGGGCGACCCCGACATCGCGGCGGATACGACTGGGCACAGTGGTCGTACGGTTGCGCCAGTACCTGAACCGACCACGCTTGTCCTCGTTGCCGCCGCGAGCTCCGGATTGCTCGCCTCCACATGGCGGCGATGGAAGCGAAGAGGGCGCCAACAATTGGCATTGACCCATAGGGACAGCGCTGTTACTTTCACGCCGCCAAAGTGGATCAGCTTTCTGCCAGGCTTTTTCCGCCTCTCACGGAGGCTGTTTGGCCCCACTCAGAAACGCAGTTCTCGTGATGCCACTCAGCATCTGTAAACTCCCCGATCTAGCGGTTTTGGTGTGGCCCGTCAGTTACGGAGGAAAACGTGGAAGCAAGGCAAAAATACCAAACCGTTTCGAGCGAAGTCGCTTGCCCCTGTGCAGCGACGCTACGGCCGATTCCACTTGCGGCTCGCTCGCTTGTGGGCCGATGGCTCGATCCAAATCCGAAACGGCTGCTGATCGTGAGCTGCTGGGTCGTGCTCGTTCTCTGGTGCCTCTGGTGGTGCTGTAGCGCCCGCGACAGCGCACTGAAAGGCGCCAAGCATACCTGGATGTCGGCGTCGTATTTTGGATGCGATTTCTACAACCATGTCGATTTTCCGTCGAGGATCTGGTGGAAGGGCGGCAATCCCTATGCCAACGAGGTGCATTTCTTTGCCTACCCTCCCCTGGTGACGCGCCTGTTTGCCTGGGTCAACGCGACGACGCCACGGACCGCGTTGACCATATGGCAAACGGTGATGGCGGGGTTTATCGCCGTCGCGGCCCTGGCGGCGGTACGGACACGTCGCCGTCTGGGATTGGGCGAAATCACACCCATTCTGGGAGTGGTTCTCATCCTGGCCAGCACTCCGGTCATGTTTGCTATCGAGCGCGGTCAGATCGACCCGCTGACCCTGGTCTTCATTCTCGCCGCCCTTCCACTGTTATGGCAAAAGTCGGGCTGGGTAGAGGCCCTGGGCGGCGGGATACTTTGCTTCGCTCCTTGGATCAAAGTGTATCCGGCGCTAATGATCGTGGGGCTCATCGGGCTGCGTCGTTGGCGCGCCGTGCTAGGGTTCGCCGCCGTCGGAGTCGCGATCGCCCTGCTCGATTTGACCGAATTGCGACAATTCCTCGTCAACAACCAACTCCATATGCAACAGACCGAGGCCTTCAACAAGGCGTTTCCGGGCGGTCCGTGCGTGCTCAACCATCCGCTGGCCTTGGTCTGGCCAAACCTCTGGCTCGACGCCAAGCTTAACTGGCTGGGATTGATTCCCGGCAAGATCGCCGTAGCCATCCTGCTGGCGCCTGCCCTGGCTTGGGTCACCTGGTATATCTACCGTTGCCCGCAGCGAGCCGCGCTAACCTATCCGTACCTTCTCTGGATTTTGGCGCTGGCCACCTTCCTGCCGCCGGTTTCGAACGACTATAACCTCTGTTTCCTGCCCCTGGCCGTGCTCGCCGCCTGGGATCGCCGCGATCCCGTATTGGTAAGCATAGCCGTCGCCCTGCTCTTCTTATGGTGGCAGCCCATCGCGATCTCCATTACGCCATGGCCCTTGTTGCTATTCAAACTGCTGGGATTAGGAGCGGCGGGTGTGAGCCTCGTGGAGCGGGCAGTCGAGCGGACCCGTCTGGCGGCGTCGGCAGCCTCTTCTGAGAGGGAGGCGGCGGCAACGCCGTATCCCGTCCGGTTGGCAGCGTAAGGTCTGCCGCATTTTCCGATTGCGCAGGTTGTGCTCATTATTCCTTCAATGCCGAGGGAACGTCTGCCGATAGATAGAGCTAGGTGTCCAAACTCCTAACCTTCAAGAGTCACGACAAATGCACCGTTCGCCCAATTTCTCCTGGCCAGGGCTTGCCGCCGAAGACTCGGTGAAGAAAATACCGCTGCGTGTCGATTTGGCGGGCGGATGGCTCGACGTTCCCAAATTCGCTTGCCCCGAGGGACGCATCGTGAACGTCGCGATTACGCCGGAAATCACGCTTGCCGACCTGGACGCTGGCGGTTACTCTGGCCTCGGCGGTTCAGCGGCGCGCAGTATCCTCACGGGCTACGACGGCGTCGATGCCGAACTTCAGGCCGGTGCCGGCTGGCAGGATCCGGCGGTTATCCAGGAGACCGGCCTGTGCGTCTGGCAAAGCGGCCCCAAGCCGCTCCTACTCACCAAACGGCAACCCGACGAGTTGTTCGGCGGTCGGATGGCGTTGCTCTGGGTGGGGGCCCGCGAGCGCGGCACGACGGCCATCCTTACCCAGCCCAGGAACTTGGCCGGTATTGTCGAGGCCGGGCAAATTGCCGAGCTTGCCGTCCACGAAAGTTCGTTGATCGGACTCTGCGAGGCGGTCCGACGCAGCTATGCCCTTCAGCGCGACGAAGGAATGGCGGCACTGCCCCTCGGGGGCGAACTTGCCAAGAAGTACTGCGGGTCCGGACATGGCGGCAACGCGGTTTATCTGTTTGCCGATGTTGCCGCCCGAGCGCGATTCCTGGAAAACACGCCGGGGACGCGGGCTGTCGAGCCGTATCTTTGTCCCGCGGCAGCCCATCCAATCGCCAGGCCAATCGCTGCATCCCTGCCGATGCGTACTTCTTTAGCGCTGCCGCAAACGGACGTGTACGCGTTACATGGTAAAACGCGTACCGACCTCGCAGGGCCGGACGATGGCCGTGGCAGCATCGCGGCGCAGGCCGACACGGACGCTGCCAAGCGAAAAGCGGCCTAAGAGAAGTGTTTCCGATATAGCTGGAAGGCCCAGGCCGATCGGCCTGGAAGGTACGCCAGTATCGAATCGGCGTCCAAAGCGAGATCCTGGACAAGCTTCAAATTGTTCTCGTATCCCAGGTACTCCTGTGTCATGTCGCGAACCAGGTCGTGGATATTGCGCTGCTGATAGACGGAGGCCTTGTTCCAGACAACCTGCCAACCCTTGGCCTGCAGGTAATAGCCGGCCCAAATGTCTTCCATGCGGCCCGTATGCGGGAACATGAAGTAGTCTCGCAGGCATGCGGCACACAAGAAGGTGTTCTGTGAATTGAACGGACCTGGCTTGTTTGCTGCGATGGGAAAGCCCTCCGGGTCGAAGCAGCATTCCGGGGCGTGCTCCAGGCGACAGACCGCGTCGATGTCGGGATCGCCGTTCCAGAAGTCGGCTTGGACATCGGCGCGGACGGTCTTGCGCGTCTTGCCCGTGTAATCGCGGCGGGGCAAGAGTTGCAGGGGAAACCCCCGGTGCCAGAGGTGTCCGTAATTCGTGGCGCCCACGGGATCGAAGGCCGGCAGGGCGGTCTCGTAATAGTTCACTTCGAGCTGGCTTCCCACCAGCAGGTTTTCTCCCCAGCCCTCCAGGGGAATATTGTCGTCGTCGACCACGGCTACAACGTCGGCCTGCATGTCTTTCGCCCAGAGAAATCCGAAACTCCGCCGCGCTGTGCAATTCCAGCCGATCGCGGCGGAAAGGGCCGGATCGTACTTCTCTTGCATTTCCGGCGTAACGTAGACGCCGCGACCGAGATGATAATCGGCCGGGGTCTTCTTGTCGCCAATGACAACCAGGTCCCAGTCGGCCATCTTCTGGAACTTCTCGATGGCTTCGGTCGGCGGATTGATCGTCGTCGTGACGATGACTTTCTTCATATTGAGCCTTCGAGGTTTCTCGGCCGTCGTGAGCCAGACGCCTCACCGGACGGCAGCGAAAAGTGCGGCGGTGGGACCGACGAGGAGGCGACCCTTGCCAGCCAGTCTTCATATACGGCGGTCAGGGTCGCGGAAAAAGTGTGCTGTTGCTGCCAGCCCAAGGCCCGCAAGCGGGAATTGTCGCCTAAGAGGAGCGGTTCGTCCGTTGGCCGCATAAGCGCCGGATCGCTCTCGACGCGGACATCCAATCCGCTGGCGAAGATTAACTGCTGCAACGTTTCGCGGATGGAATGGGCCTTGCCCGTGCAGATGTTGACGGGCACTCCCGGCATCCCCGTTTCCAACAGGAGCATCATGCCGGCCACGCCGTCGCGAACGTCGATAAAATCGCGTGCGCTCTCGAGGTTTCCCACGCGGAGCACAGGTTCCATTCGCCCCCTGGCAATCAAAGCTAACTGCCGGGCGAAGTTCTGGATCGCGGTGGCCGGTGGATGCCCCGTGCCCACGTGGATGAACATCCGCGGCAAGAAGACCCGCATGCCGTAATTCTTGAAGTACTGGTAGCCCATCCGTTCCGTCGCCACCTTGGTGACAGCGTAGGGCGTGATCGGCAGCAGCGGACGATCCTCCACGAGCGGACAATCTTCGGGGCCGATATCGCCGTACTCGGCCGAACTGCAAGCCAGAAGGATGCGGGCATGGGGCGTATAGTCTTGGACGCATTGCAATACATGCAGCGTGCCCATGACATTGGCCTGATAGGTTTGATTTTCCATGGCCCAGGACGAACCGTTGAATGCCTGCGCCGCCATGTGGATAATCACGTCAGGCTCGATGCGGCGAAAGACGCCGGCCAGGCTCCGCTGGTCGAGGATGTCGCAGCGGACCACGGCGGGGTCGTCGATGGCTGCCTGCCGGCTCGCCGCGCTGAAACGGGCAATGCCCACCGTTTCCCATCCCCTCTGTCGGCAGGCGGCGGCGAAATGGGAACCCACCATCCCCGTGATTCCGGTAATTAGCGCTTTCATGCCTGTACGGACTCCTTCTTGAGGATTGAATGCCTGCTGGAAAACCGGGTCTTCAGTCCAGTGCGGAAATAGGAAAAATTGCGGAAGAACGAGTTCTGTGATTCGCCCTCCGTGCGGGCCCTCCAGACAGAGGGGATCTCGATCACCTGTACGCCGAGCCGCAATGGCTTTACCAAGGCCTCGAAAAGAAAGGGGTGCCGCAGCTCTTCCCAGCGCACGCCCTGAACGACTTTCGTGGGGTAGATGCGGTACGCGAACGTCATGTCCGTCAGCCGGGCGCCGTAAAGTGCGGTGAAGATCGCCTGGAAAACCCGGTTGAGGATCCACTTGACCCAGGAATAACCGTGGAACGATCCTGGCCGCAGCCAGCGCGAGGCGGCTATGATCGCCGCCGGGTGCTCCTCGGCCCCCGCGATCAGCGTCTTGACGTCGGCGGGATCGGTCTCCAAATCGCTGGACATCAGGACGACGTGGCTGCCGCGGGCCCGCGAGAAGGCTTCCTGCATGGCTCCGCCCAGGAAGGGCAGCGTCTGCTGGTGCACAACCACCAGGTCGGGCAGATCTTTCTGCAGTCGGTTCACCACCGCCATAGCCTGCGGAGTCGTCACCTTGCAAACCACGATCAGGATTTCGGCGAGCTTGTCTTGAACGTCGCGGAGGATGATCCTGACGGTTTCCTCCAGGGCGGTCGTCTCGTTCATTACCGGCAATATGATGGTCGCTGATTCGAATTGCGGCGGCGCACCCAGATCAGGCGGAAAATCGCAGTGGGGCCGGTGGAAACTGGCGCCGCGGTCTCGATGGTGCAAGTGAGCGGCCAGGAAATGCTTCGGCATGGAACGCTTCCCTCTCTCGAAACCAGCTAGGACGATAATGGCCAATCCGGTCGTGGGCCACGATGGGCGCGACCGCGCGGGCGGATTCTCATCAACATGCCGCCGGGCGTCAAGGTCAGAATTACCTGAACGGGAAGCGGGGAAGCGGTGAGTTTCCCTCGTACTTCCGGCCCTGATTTCCCTCTTGCAGGCTGCCGCGGAATTGCTAATATCACTGCCGCAGGGGCCGTGGACGGGCGAAGGCGACTTACCGTGCGCCAGTGCGCCGCCGTTGAATGAGTGGGCCGTGGCGAAAAACGCGGAAAGGAAATGAACGATGATGGCGTCTTTCCGAGGTCTTTGCCTCTCTCTCGCCAGCCCGATCGAGTTCCTCCAGCAATACGCCAATCTGACCGTTAGCACAGTTGTCGTCTGCACCCTCTCGGCTTTCTTCCTTCTTGTGCTTGGCGACCGCACCCGGCTCCGGGCGCGAAGCGGTGATTTTGCGAGGTGGATCGGGATCGGGGCGGCTATTACGTGCGTCGCCGCCCTACTGGTGTCGACCGTCGCTTATACTCGAGCCCCGGGCGTGAAGGACCATTGTGAGGTCTCGGTGATTTCGATATCTGCACTTTGCGGCCAGCACAAGCCGCTCTATCTGGGTCCGGAAGCCGCGGAGCGCTATTCTCAAGAGTATGGGCCGGCCGTGTACCTCTGCAACTCGGCGGCAATGTCGCTTTACGGCAGCGGCATCCGAGTCGTGAAGGCCGTCGGGGCGGGGCTTCTCATTTTGAGTTTCCTGGCGATGGCCATCTGCGCCCGGCGACTCGGTTGCTCGAAGGGCAGCATCCTGCTTGTCTTGGGCTACATCGCGGTGGGCGTCGCATTGCAAGAGGCGGGGTCGCTCGCATCACCCGTCGCGTCCTGGGCCCGACCCGATCCGCACCTGCTCTTCTGGACGAGTTTCTGCGCTGTGCACGACATTCCGGCGTCCCGCTTTGGCCGTCTTGGGGATCGGCATCGCCATCGGGTTCTGCATGAATCTCAAGATCCATAGCGCGATCTACATGTTGCCCATGTTGGTGCCACTGTTTAGACAATCGGGCATACGGGGCCTCGCCGGGTGTTTCGCAACGGCGACGGTCGTCGTGCTGGCCCCGTTCGTCGTTTTTCCGGAGGTTTCCTTGCGCGGTACCTCGGGATGTTTGCTGGAGTGACCGGAGGTTTGGCCTTCTCGCGGGAAGTGCTGATAGAACTTGTCAAGGAGTCGAGCTTCCTTCTGCTGCCGCTCCTCGTGCTGTTTCTCGTGAATCTGCTTTCCGTGGAGGGAGGGGAATGCCGCACGTGCCTGCGGCAACAAGCACCGCTCGTCCTGTCTGTCCTGCTCAGCACGCTGATCATCCTCGTGCCCGCCTCGAGGGTCGGCAATTTGCCGAATCACTTGCTGCCTCTGATTCCAGGCTATGCAATGGTCCTCTCGGCGCTGCTCTCTTGGCCGCGCAGGATCCGCGTCGAGCCGCACTGGGCAATGCGGGGCGCACTTGCGCTGGCGGCCGCTTTTGTCGTCCTCGGGACTTCACAGGCCATCATTGCCAGCCATGCGATCTACGAATGGTCAATGCTCAGCCCCTTCGTCGACCGACCGGCACTTGCCGAAATCCAGGAGGTCCGCGATCGGTATCCCGGTGAGGCGACGGCCATGGGTTACGGGACGAACGAGACCTACCCCTGGACCTTCTGCCGTCCGGTTCTGGTCTTTAGCGGGCAACCGTACCTCATCGACGCGGTGGAAGTGATGGGGTACCGGCAGAGCCACCTTCCGCTTCCGCAGGCCACCGTCGATGCCCTTCGCGACGGATACATCAAGATCTGGATGGTTCCTCGAGGTGGAGAGCCGTTCTCGATGCGTTCCTTCTATCCGGGCCACGTACCAATGTTCGACGAGCGGTTTCGCCAGGCGTTTCGGGCGAATTACGAGATCCGGGACCGCACCGCGCACTTCGACCTCTGGGTCCATCGCACTGCGGCCCTTCGCATCGCAGGCGCCGCGGGGATCGATCGCCGTTGAAGATGCGCGGTCCCCGTCCACGATCTGCCTCAAATATCGAGAATCGCCAGGTGCGTCCAGCCCACGCGTTTGATCGGAAACTGGGCTTTGACTAACTCCGCAAGGTAGCGGAGGACGCCTGGGTGTCCTTTGTCGCAATCGTGCCACAAGATGGTCGCCTGCACATCATTGCACAAGGCGAGGCATTTCTCGGTGTCGTTGCGGACGTACTCGTACGTGTGTGAGCCGTCTATGAAGAAGAGCGTTGCGCCCTTGGCTTTCTGAAAATCCCAAGTCGCCGAGTCGCCAAAATGCTGCACGATGTTCCGCAGCGAGGGGTCCGTCCGGAATGCCGCGCCGACGCGGCGTTTTTCGATCAGGTGTAGATCATCCTTGGGAATGCTCGCGGCATCCTGCGACAGGTCGAACGATTCCGGAAGGTCGACCGTGTGGATCGTGGTCTCGGGAAAATGCCGGGCGAGACTGCGCGTCGTATAACCGAAATAGGTGCCTATCTCCAAAAGGGTTTGCGGCCGGCGGTCGTGGACGATGGTCAGCAGCGCAAACAGATCAACCCAAGGCATGCCACCGTCGACGAAGCGGTGCGTATCGTCCAGGTTGATCGTGATGAAACGTTCCACGATTTCGCCCAGATGTGCCTCGGGAATCGCGTCGTAGCACGCCATTGCCGTCGTAAACTCCGGATCGCCCACGTCGAAGGGATCAATCACGTGGTAGGCCCGCGTGAGCCTCTGATCCAAGGTCTCCGGGCCATGCATTGCCCAGCGAAGCACGGTAGCCAGGTTGCCCGCCAACATGCCCTTGCCAATTCTAGACGCCAATGCTTTTAGTTGCATGAGAGATCCTCTCGGTCAAAAGTCGTCGGTTGGTCAGTTTTCGAAGGACGATCCCGCCGGCAGCTGAGGGTACGAGCCCGCCGTCTGCGCCAAAATCTGCGAGGGCGCAGAAAAGATCGCGGCAGCAGGCGGAAGGAGGAACAGTCCCCATTTCCGGGCGCACCAATGGAGACCGTATCCTTTTCCGCGCCCGTCGTCGGTCAAACGATAGGTCATCACCAACAGGCCATTCTCGCGGACAACCCGCAGCGATTCCTGGATTGCTTGACGCGGGTATTGGACCCGATCGGTCAACAAGGGCATGACGACGACATCGAAGGCGCCGTTTTCCGCGGGCAGGTTGTAACACGATCCATAGTCCGACGCCGGATTTTCCGCAAGCGTCGCGGAGTGAGCGGCTGTGCTTTTGGTGTCCAATTCGTCCTGGGGCTCATGACCGCTCTTGAAAGAGAACGCCCGGACTTCGCAGTCCGCGGCCGCGGCTGGGAACGAGGGCCAGCCCGACTTATCCAGAAGGGCCACGCGGAGGTTGGACGCGGCAGGATCGGCGGATCGCAGGGCGTCGCTAACGAAGCGGCGTCGCCACTCGTCGAAAGGAGTTTCGCTTGACGGGCTGCCCGCCGGGACCGCGTCGGACGTCGCCGCTTCGCAGTGCCGCCAGTCTTCCACCTGCCAATGCCAGCACGGCAACGATCGCAGGTGTCTCTCGGCCAGGTCGAGGACTTCGTCCGGCTCGATCGATTGCATGCACTCCGGCTCGGGAAGTCCCCGCGGGCAAGATCGCATCCAGTCCGGAGTCGACCACCAGCAATTGCCGCAAACCGTTGAGGCGCACGTCACGTTTTGCTCGTAACTGAAAAATTCGTGGTTGGTCGGCCCGAAGAGAACTATGCTCTTCGTGTGCAGGGCCCGTGCAAGGTGCACCAGGCCCGAGTCGCCGTCGACGTGCAACAGCGAATGTTTCAGAATCCATGCCGCTTCATGCAGCGTCGTGTCATCGAGCAGTCCGATGTCGATCCCGGCGATGGGCCGGCTGGTCTTCGCCCCTAGTTGCACGACGAGCACTTGCGGAAACTGCTGCTTGAAGGCGGCCACAAACCGCTCGTAGTGCGATACCGGCCAACTCTTGGTCGCGTTCGTAGTGTGTCGATGGGCTACGTTGTCCCAGCCGTTATGGATAGTAACGTAGGGCCGCTCCGCCAATCCAAGTTCGTGGAATCGCGAGTAGCCGTCAATCTTCGGGGAAGCTAGCAGTGGATCGTGCTGGCCCAGGCGGACGTTTCCCAGCCAGCCCAGCAGG
Organism: uncultured Planctomycetia bacterium; assembly: GCA_963709175.1. Classification (GTDB taxonomy): domain Bacteria; phylum Planctomycetota; class Planctomycetia; order Pirellulales; family Thermoguttaceae; genus JANXQG01. The sequence goes on along the minus strand of CAVPVK010000007.1, from coordinate 2,588,733 downwards.
TCGAGCCGGTGCAGGCCGGACTGCGACGCGAACGTGGCAAACAGCCCATCGAACAAGGGTTGGGCGTCGATGAAGGCCCGATAAGGACGCTGGATCTGCACGGCGGCGGTGAGCTTTCTCAAGACTTCCGGAGCGATGCGCTCCAGCCGCTCTTGGCGAAGAAAATCATACGAAGGGAAATCTCCCAACGTCATGATCACATCGTACGGGGTGGTTTCCGGCTCGAAGTCCGCCGCGCCGGTCACCAGGGCAATCGCGGGCGCATCGTGAAAGACGAACTGGGCTTCTTCGAGCCTTAGGGGAGGGACGACCACATGGATAAGCGGAAAGGCGAACTCCCTGTATAACCGGTCCAGCATCGCACTGTAGATGACAAGGTCTCCCAGCCCGCCGTTGCACTTGACGCCGATCAAGGGACGATCCGGTGCAAGCTCCACCTGGACCGGGCAGTGCCTAGCTGGGAACAACCGTGCCGATAATCTTGTGACGCACTCGCAAACGGCATACCTGACGAACCGGATCCTGTCGCGCGTACCCTTTTCCAGGAACTCTCGCTTGAAGCGCGCCAGCATGTGCGCCAATCGACCGCGTGGCGGCTCGCTGCGGCGGAGGGAAGTCAATTGCGCCGCGATGATCTGCAACCGGGAATCGTCGAAGGAGTTGTTCATTGGCCCTGCTTCCGACTGCTGCATGCTTGTAGAAACTAGGCGGCCTTCTGCTTGGCGACGTCCAGCATATACCATCGGTAGGCATCGACGACCTCCTGGGTCGGTCCAGCCTTATGAATTCGCCCGTGATCCAGCCAGATGACACGGTTGCAGAGTTGACCCAGGGAATCCAAATCGTGGCTCACCACTACGACTGCCTGGGCATGGGAAATAAGGGCCTGCATCCGTTGTCGGGCCTTGGCTTGGAAAGAGCAGTCTCCCGCCGAAAGCACCTCGTCGACGATGAGGATTTCCGGCTCGATGGCCGTGGCGACAGAAAACGCCAACCGCACGAGCATGCCCGACGAATAGTGCCGCACGGGCATATCGAGGAACTCACCCAGTTCGCTGAAGTCGGCGATGGTCTGCAGGCGGGCCTCGACCGATCGGGGCGTTTCACCCTGCAAGTAGCTGCGGAAGCGGATGTTGTCCCAGCCGTTGGCCTCGGGCTCAAAGCCCAGCGAAATGTCGAACAAGGAACTCACTCTGCCCGCCACACGTCGTGCGCCACCTGTGGGGGGGTATACGCCTGATAGTAACTTCAACAGCGTGCTCTTGCCGGCGCCGTTGTGCCCGATGATCCCCACCCGGTCACCCTGTTCTACGCTCAAGTCGATGTGCTCGAGGGCCTTCACTAGCATGCTCTGTTGAAGGTGAAATAGGCCGTGGAGCAGATAATCCTTGAAACTTGTGCGCGCTTGACAGCGGACATGGAAGTGAAGGCTTACATCATCCAGTTCGATAAGTTTCATTTCTCCGCACTCGTACGGTCAAATTGAAGGCACCACACTGCCGGTTGAAAAGTGGACGGCTAGATTCGCTGGCGCGGTGAGAAACATCGGCGATTTGCGCGGGGATTCTAGCTAGCGTGGCCAGCCGTTGCAAGGTCATTAGATGGTGGTTCCTTCTCACTCAAATTCGTCATAGCCGGAAAAACCTGCAAGTTCCACGCAATTTTGCACGATAGCAAATTGGGGCTGCCCAGTGGGCTAGGAACCGTTGGACTTGAGCACTATGTTTCCTTGCGGGATTTCGGACGGCCCAACCAAACGAGAATCGCAGCGCGACAGGCGGATGTTTGGCAGTTTCCGCGGTTCAACTCCCGTCGATGGTAGGCTTCCGTCGCGGCCTAAGACCGTCGCCTTGTTGCTGCTGGCCTGCCTGGTACCGCGGGCCGTGGCGGCCTGGAACTGGGACGTTCTCTGGGGCGACTCGCTGCACTATATATTCGCCAGCCTCGCGTTGGAGCAAGCCAATTTCCATGAAGGGTTTGCCGAGTTTGGCCTGAATACCTATCCTCTCATCCTTATTCCCCTTCGCCATTTGGGAATCGATTGGCAAATCACCGGCAAGTGGTTCGGCGTGGCCGTGGCATCTTGCGCCGTGATTCCGCTCTGGGGATGGTTGCGGCGGATGTTCAATGACCGGATGGCGGTAATTGCTTGCCTGGTCTACGCATTCCACGGCAAGCTCATCGCTATTTCTCCGCTAATCATTCGCGACCCGACTTTCTGGTTTCTGCTAGTACTTAGCTTGTACTATTTGTGGCGTGCGCTGGACGAATTGCGATTTGGACTTTTTCTGGCCGCAGGCGCTGCCTTGACTCTTGCCATTCACACCCGAACCGAGGGGTGGCTGCTGCTGATTCCTTTGATGGGGTGGGCAGGGTGCCGCTGGTTCGCTGCTGGGGCCAAACGACTCCGCGTCGCAACAGGTGTTGTCCTCACGATCGCTGTTATTCCCGCCTCCGTGGCCGCGGTAAACCTAACTTGGCTTCGCGACAATCCTCGCTGGGAGCTCCTACGTGAGGAACACATCCGCTATGCAGTGCAGTGGTGGGATGCAATAAGCGGGATGCATGTCCGCGTCGGACAGGACCATAGCCCAGGGCATGAACATGAACCATTTTTGAAGACAAGTCCACCGCGGATTGCCTCGACGGCACCGATTTCCCGGACCGCTATCAGTTCTTCCTCGCCGCCGCTGCCCGCCCACATTTTGCCACCTCCCCCGCTCCCCGAGCGTTCCTCGCCAAGTTGGATCTTGACGTTAAGGTTTCTGGAGCGGCTAGCCAAAGCCTGCACCTGGATTGGTGGAATTCTCCTTTTGGCGGGTATCGTTAGTCAATGGCGTGTTTTCATCCGCCCCGAGCATCTCACACTGCTCCTGACAAGTTTGGTACTGCTGGCGATCTCGCGGATCCGTTATTGGGCAGCCGGCCTCGATTTCCGTTACTTCATGCCCATCGTTATCGTGGGAACTCCTTGGATGGCCGCGGGTCTAGAAACCCTCGTCGCGGGGGCTTGTTGGCTGAATCGGCGGTACGGAAATCCGTCGCTGCGGGCCCTATCTATCGGTGGCCTGGTCGCTCTTGTCGTCGCGTGCAGCCTTTTCGACGCGCCGATGCCAGCGGCGGCGTACATGCGGCGGCATGCGGCTCTAGGACGGTGGATTTACCGGCGAGCGGGACCGGAACCGGTGATCGCCGGCAGTCTCGATTACCTATCCTTGGACACTTTTTATGCCAATGCTCGCGTTGTCGAGGTCTTTTCACCGGGCGACCGCGTGACGGCACCTATGTCGGCTGCGCTCTGCCAGCGAACGGCTGACGTTGTCGTGCTCTGGAACGAGGACCACTTTCCTCAAGAGAATCTCGCGGTCATGGAGCGGCAACTCACGTCCGGTTGCGGCTACCGTCGGATCGACGCGAAGGAACTTCCTGCCGGCGAGGACGAATTGATGGTCTTTGTTAAGCCCGATCGGGTTTGTGTGCGACCGGACCATATCTTAACGCTCAAGTAAGTCGTACCGTAACCGCTAACAGAAACGGAAGTCTTAAAGTTACCCTGCTGGTGGGTCGATTATGCCGTTAGCAGTGAATACGCATATTAGGACAATTTTAACGGCGTGGGAGGCAACTCCCAGGGGTAGCCACCCCACCGACCGGGATGGGTATTCCAGCCGCAGGGAACGCAAACATGAGGATCGTCGTCAACTTGTTGAATTTTCGACCGGGCAGGATCGGCGGGACGGAAACCTATTTGCGTAAGCTTATCCCATGCATGTCGGAAGTGGCCGGAGAACACGAAGTAATGTTGCTGGTCGATCGACAACAAGATAGGCAAGGTCTCTTTCCGGGCATCGCGCGATCCGTGCTCGACATGAGCCCAGCACGGGTCCTCTTCGAGCGGGGCTTGGAGGCCGTCTCCGGGCATCGCTGTCGCACTGCGGAAAAGGCCCTCGAACGGATGCAACCCGACGCCGTGCTTTTTCCCCAGCAATCGATGTTTCCCAAACGCGTCTCGTGTCCGAGCGTCGTAGTTGTCCATGACCTTTATCATATCTACCGTCCCGAGTACCTCACTGCCATACAAAGGCTGGTTCGCAACCTCAGCTATGCAACGTCGATCGGGCGGGCGGATCGTATCATCGCCATTTCTCAGTGCACCAAAGAGACCGTGATCGAGCATTACGGCGTAAGGCCCGACCGTATCTCGGTTATCCCTCATGGGGTTGGAACGGCGGCGTGCGGCGAGACACCCGACCGTAGTGAATTCGGCCGGCCCTATTTATACTACCCGGCAGCTTCGCTACCGCATAAGAACCATATTGTGCTCTTCGAGTCGATTGCACGTCTCAAGGCGCAGGGCCGCTTCAATTACGAACTGGTCCTTTCGGGCGTGCAAACGGCTTACTGGGAGACCCTCCGCCGACACATCCACAGTTTGGCCCTGGAGCGAACCGTGCGACACGTCGGTTTCATTCCCTATGAACAGGTCCAACGACTTTTCCGAGGCGCGGAGTGCATTCTCTTTCCCACGACTTTCGAGGGGTTTGGACTGCCGGTGGTGGAAGCTGTCGAAGCGCGACGGAAGGTCATCGTTTCTCGTTTGAAGGTCTTCAATGAACTGGGAGTGCCGGAGCAATTCCAAATCGATTTTGCCGATCCTGATCAACTCGATGCAGCCATTCGATCGCCGGGCGTCACGGTCCTCGGCTCCCAACTCTCCAGTTGGCAAGATACGGCTCGTGCCACGCTCGAGTTGCTGATCGAAGAAGCCGACCGCGAACGGCAATGGATACTGCCTTTTCGTAGATCAGATCCGGTTGCTGTGCCGGCCCAGCAAAGTGCGCTCAAGGCAGCCTAGCTTGGGATGGGCTGCACTTGGGTTGGAGTTCCGGCTTTAGCCGGGGTTGGACCGGCTAAAGCCGGAACTCCCGCCGGCCGACCCCATTATCGCACCGTGCATTTGAATGACGCGAGTCCGCCATGACCGTTTTGTGACCACGCGGCCTGCCGCCTTCGATTCCCCGCAACCGGCCTCGCTTAGGCCCTGATATCGACCGGCAATACGGTTTCCCTGGGCGAGCACGCCATCGTTATGAGTACGGCTACGGCAAGTTCAGCCAGACCTGGGCCCAGGACCTGAAATCCCAGAGAACACAAGTTCGCCGGATTCGCCGGGGTCGCGGCCATGAGCGTTGTCCAACTCCCTGCAAAAGCATGTACTAGCGCGCCGGCGTAGGGTAGTATTCTCCACATAATATCGTCCTCCTTGTATAACCTGTTTGTCAAATCCCTTGTTCAAGACTTATTGAGCAAGAGGTGGCGAGGTAAAGGAGCAAACGCCGTTCCTAACACTGCACGGCCCCCGGAATGAGATGACGGGCCATTTGTGCGACGACCATGTCACCCTGGCGAGAATCCGATCATTTTCCAATGCAGAAACGGCTGAAGATGCGGTCGAGCAAGTCCTCGCTATAGACCGCGCCGGCCACTTTGCCGAGCTCCGTCAGGGCTATGCGAATCTCGGCCGCGACTAACTCTTCGCCCAAGCCCGTGGCTGCCGCCTCGCGGGCGCCGTGAAGTGAAACGGCGGCCCATCGCAACGACTCCCCGCAGCGTATGGCCGTCCCCGCGACGGCTTCCGTCTGTGAGCCAGTTGCCCGCAGAGCCGCAGCGCGGATCGCTTCTCGCAATCGGGCAATACCCGCGCCCGTGGCCGCGCTAGTCTCTATGTCGGCTGCGACGTGCGGCCGCAAATGACCCACGCGGTCGCACTTTGTCAGAACTACGAGTTGTGGCGCGTCCCCCATTTCGTTTGCCGCGGGTCGCTCTCCACTCTCGGCGTCGACGCACAAGAGCCCAACGTCCGCGGCGCGATGTTGGCTCTGCGCCATATCTTGGGCGGACGCTTCGATGGTGGTGGTCTCGTTGTCGGGCAACCGATCTCCTATGCCTGCCGTATCGATCAATTGGCATTTCACGCCGTCGAGATCCAAGTCGGCCGCGAGATAGTCGCGGGTTGTGTTGGGCCGATCGGAGACGATGGCTCCCGTGCAGCCCGTCAAGGCATTGAAGAGGCTGCTCTTTCCTGCATTCGGGCGACCGGCGAGCACCACCCGGATCCGCACGGCGGTCTCGCCGCGAAAGGCCAGTTTCTTGACGAGCCGATCCACTTCTGCGGCAGCCCGATCGAGTTGGCCGAGGAGTTCGTCCCGCGCGATGAACGGCAAATCCTCGTCGGCGAAATCCAGACCAGCTTCCAGGTGTGCCAGCAACTGCAAGAGGTCTTCGCGCAAGAGCCGCAATGGAACGGCCAGCCCGCCCGCCAGTTGCTCCAGTGCGGCGTCGAGTTCCGCTGGACCGGTGGCCTCGATCACCCCCAGCACGGCCTCGGCCTGGGTCAAATCGATGCGACCGGCGAGGAATGCGCGAAGGGTGAATTCGCCTGGCTCAGCGGGCCGAGCGCCGCCCGAACATGCAGCCTGAACGACGGCGTCCAACAGCGGCGGCGAACCGAGTGTGTGGACCTCGGCCACCGGCTGGCCCGTATAGCTTCGATTGCCCTGCCAAAGGTAAAGAGTCCCAGGGGCCGACGAAGCGAAGCCGGCCAGCCAAAGCCGGCCAGGCAGGGCTGTCGGGGCGGGCAGCGATGCCAACGAGACCAGAGGGTCGGGCCGAAAACAACTTTCCAGGCAAGCCCGCAGGTCCGGGCCGCTGACTCGCACGATCCCCCGCGCCCGCCGCCCGGCGAAGAGGCGACGGCGACGATGGTGTCATCGAGGGGGTACATACCGCCTAATACGGCTTGAATTCGCCCGGCATGGGGATCGGGTAGTTGCCATTCTCGTCGGGCAGCACCTTGGGGCTGGCGTCCCAGGCCAACGTGTCGGGCATTTCCGTCGTGCCTTTGGCCACGGCGTCGTCCCATAGCACGCGCTGGCCCGAGTAGGTCGCCATGCGGCCCAGCACGGCCGTGAAGCTGCTGGTCGCGCCGTACCAGCCCTCGTTGTGCGCTACGTTGTTGCGGATCGCCTCGAGCAAGTCGAAATGTTCCTGCTCGTAGGGGTTGCCGAACTTCAATTTCGGACCGCGCCCGCCGCAGCCGCCGTGGCCCTTGGTGCCGTGGACCTGCTCGCCGCCGTCGCCACCCCAGGTATTGGGAATCTGGCGGCACTGGCTGTACATCTTGGAGCCGTCCTTGTAGGTGAACTCGACGAAATGATTGTCGAAGATCTGCCCCATGCCCTTCTTGGGATCGCGGTCCTTATAACGCTGGATGCACGAACCCATGCCGTTGGCTTCGACGGGATGATCGCCTTTGACCCAGTTGCCGACGTCCAGGTTATGGACGTGCTGCTCGCAGATATTGTCGCCGGAGAGCCAGCAGAAGTGATACCAGTTGTTGACCTGGTACTCCATCTCGGTCTGCTGGGGATTGCGGTCGCGGAACCAGATGCCGCCGCCGTTCCAATAGACCCGCGAGAACATGAAGTCGCCGTACCTGCCGTCCTGGATTTCCTTGATGCCGCCGAGATAGCCCGAATCGTGCCGCCGCTGCAAGCCGACAGCTACCTTCAACCCCTTCTCGTCGGCCAGCTTATTGGCTGCCATCAGCTTCCTGAAGCCGGGGGCATCGACGCAGCAGGGCTTTTCCATGAAGACGTGCTTGCCGGCCTTGATGGCATATTCATAATGCGCGGGCCGGAAACCCGGAGGAGTGGCCTGGATGATCATGTCGATGCCGCAGTCGATGGCCTTCTTATAGGCGTCCAGCCCGACGAAGACGTGGTCGGGGGCGATCTCGGCCTTGCCCTTGAACTTCTGGTTCAGACTGTTGGCGGCCCATGTGGCACGGCCCTCGAAGGCGTCGGCCACGGCGACGATCTTCATGTTTTCGTTGGCCGTGAGGCAGTTCTCGGCCGCTCCGCTGCCGCGTCCGCCGCAGCCGATGAGGGCTATTCTTGATCGTGTCGCTGCCGGCCGCGTGGGCCGTGCGCGCGAGGTTAGTGAGCGTCAGGCCGGCGGCCGCAGCCGTCGTGCCCTTCAAAAAGTTACGTCGCGATGCGAGATTCGAGTCGCTCATGAAAAGCTCCTGGAGGTGGGAAAAAGGGAGATTAACGTATTCGGCACACTCCGTATGCCGCTAACTCGGTTGGAACTCCGACTACAACCGGTTCTTGCCGACGGCACACGGCGTGTGCCACGTGCTCGCTCATTGCTTGTTCGATTGCGCCATTACGTACTCTTTGTAGGCCGTCAACTGGTCTTCATCGACTTCATACTTCTTGGCTTCTTCCGGCGTCGGCACGTGCAAGGGCCGGATTACGCGGAAGCCGACGAAAGTGGCGTCGGTCAGATACCAGATGCTCTGCGGGATCTGCGGGTCTTGTTTCTTCCAGTCTTTTTCCGAAGCCCGCCGCGTTGCCGAACGGCACTTGTCGGCGTCGTCGTCCCAAGAGCCGCCGCGGACCACGCGCCCGTACTCCTTGGTGTTGGGCGACAGCGGGTCCTCGGCGAGCTTTCCGGCAGTCTTGCCGTAGAAGTCGGCGACGTACTGGTCGATGACCCATTCCGAGACGTTGCCGTACATGTCGTACAGGCCCCAGGGATTGGGCTTCTTCGTGGCCACGCGATGATACCGGTCGTCGCTGTTCTCCGTGTACCAGGCATACTGGCCGAGCTTCGAAGCGTCGTTACCGAAACTGTAGGTCGTCTTTGTGCCGGCCCGGCAGGCATACTCCCACTCGGCCTCGGTCGGCAGGCGGTAGTAGCGACCCGTCTTGGCCGAGAGCCAGCGGCAATAGACCTTGGCGGCGAATTGCGTCATGCAAATCGCCGGCGTCCCTTCCTTGCCCATGCCGAACGACATCTCCTGGTAGGGACTCGTGGGCACGGCTACGGCGTCGATCACTTTGTCGCGATCTGTCACCTCAACCTTGTTGAACTTCCGTCGCACCTTGTCCAGGTTCATCGACCACAACTCATATTCGCCCCAGGTGACTTCATGCTCTTCCATCCAGAAGGGCTGGACGGCGACCTCGTGCTGCGGTCCCTCGTCGGCCTGGTGGCCCGTCTCGCGGGCCGGGCTGCCCATGAGAAATTTGCCGCCGGGAATGGGCACCATCTTGAACTTCACGTCGGTGGACGGCACTTGCTCGACGTAGGCCTTCATGCTGGCTGCGTTGCCGGCCTTGGCCTCGGGAATGTCGATCACCGGCTTAGGCATCCATTCCGGCGTCGGTCGGGCTAGCATCTTGGCTTTGGCCTCGGCAATCTGTTCGAGATCCGAGCTGCTGGGCATGCCCCTTTTCACGGCCGGTTTGTCGGTTGCCAGTATCGGCGGGTCGTACTTGACCGATTCCGGAGGCTTCGCAGCGGTTGGCCCGTTGCCCGTTGGCTTGTCGGCCGCGGTCAGGCCCTGACAATGCATGGCGGCCGTAAGACCTGCCAGAACCGGGAGCGTGCAAATGGAGAGAACACTTTGCTTAAAGCCGCGCATAGACAATAATCGAATCATGGTAACCTTGAGGGCTAGTGCAATGAAGCGAATTGATCGCAAACGAACCTCGGTCCGAGTGTTAAGGCGGGCTAGTGCTTGGCTGGGCCGGGTTGTGGGGCTGCTATTGGTGGGGGTGGGCGTGCATGTGGCCGCGGCCGGTGAACCCGTGGCGAAGCCGTCCGCGCTACGCCGATTGGAGTTCACCCAGGTGGAAATGGCCGTGGCGGTCAAGATCGTATTATATTCCAACGATCCCGACTCCGCAACTGCCGCGGCCAAAGACGCCTTCGCCCGGATCCACGCCCTGAATGCCATCCTCAGCGACTACGATCCGCAAAGCGAGCTGCGGCGGCTTTGCGCCACGGCGGGCGAGGGCAAGGCCGTCTCCGTCAGCGACGATTTATGGAGGGTCCTGGAACATGCCCAGCACGTCTCCCGTCGCAGCGGCGGCACCTTCGACGTGACGGTGGGGCCCGTCGTCCGGCTGTGGCGGCGGGCTCGGCGGCAGAAGGAGCTCCCTTCGCCAAAAGCCCTGCAGGAAGCCCGCGACCTGGTGGGCTACCAGTACGTAAAGCTGGATGCGACCCGGAGGACGGTCGAGTTGCTCAAGAAGGGCATGCAATTGGACCTGGGGGGGATTGCAAAGGGTTATGCCATGGATGAGGCGCTGACGGTGCTCAACCACCACGGCGTCGCCCGGGCCTTCGTGGCGGCGGGCGGCGACATGCGGCTGGGCGATCCGCCGCCGGGTCGCCGCGGCTGGCGGGTCGGCATCCCGCCGCTGGACAATCCCCAAGGGCCGCCCGTGAGTTATCTCGAATTGACCCGCCTGGCCGTTTCCACTTCAGGCGACATGATGCAGTACGTAGAGATTGGCGGCACGCGCTACTCGCACGTCGTCGATCCGCGGACCGGCATGGCGTTGACGGATCACTGCCGCGTGATGGTCGTTGGCCCCAACGGCATGGCCGCCGACGCCATCACCAAGTCGGTCGGCGTGCTCGGGCCGGAGAAGGGATTGAAGCTCATCGATGAAACGCCCGGCATGGCGGCCCTGGTTACGCGAGCGCCTCATGGGCGGGTGGAGCAGCATGAATCGAGCCGTTGGAAGGACTTGCCGCAGGTGAAGTTGACCGGCGGCGGATTGTGACGGTCGGCGGAAGAACAGGCCCTTTGGAGCGCGGCGACCTAACGCCGCTCGGAGCACGCTATTTCCAAGCGGACCGACGCCGCCAACCTGTTCTTCTTAATCACCAAGGCGAACAACGATCCGTTCTACATTCTTCAGTAAGCCCCGTGCCTGCGCGCTGCGGGCACGCGCGCGGATGGCCGCCGACCATGGCTACATGGCGCGGCGGCTCGATCAAGACCGCCGCTGTGCCTTGCTGGTCCGAAAGGGCCCGTGCGGTATTGTAGCGCGCCGCGCCGTCCCCTACAGTTCATCGCCCTGCGGGTGCGCCGGCATCAAACTCCCGGAGACCCTGCCATGCACGACAGTCAAGATGAACACCAGGTGCCAATGCCAACCGGCGTTAAATGGTTTGCGGTGAATGGCGGTCACAGATGCTTTGACCTCGCTTTCAAGAAGGAGCACGTCGGCTCCGGCACTACGCCAGAATTGCCTCTATCACGTGTCCGTGAACGTCGGTCAAACGCCGCTCGATGCCGTTGTGGTAGAAGCTCAACCGCTTGTGATTGAGACCGAGAATCCGCAGGATAGTGGCGTGGAAATCGTAGACGGTCGTGACGTGGTCGGTCGCCTTATAGCCGAATGCATCGGTCGCGCCGTAGGAGAACGGCGCCTTGACTCCGGCCCCGGCCAGCCAGCAGGTGAAACCGTCGGGATTGTGATCCCGGCCCGACGCCCCCTTTTGAAACGTCGGCATCCGCCCGAACTCTGTGCACCACACGACGAGCGTATGCTCCAGCAGGCCCCGCTGCTTGAGGTCGGTCAGCAAGGCGGCCGCCGGCTGATCGAGGATCGGCCCGTGTACATCGTATTGCTGCTTCAAAGTCTTGTGCCCGTCCCAGTTGCCGACGCCTTCACCCATGGCATACGAGCCGTTGAACAATTCGACGAAACGGACGCCGCGCTCCAGCAGGCGGCGGGCGAGGATGCAGTTCCGCGCAAAGCCCGCCTTGAGCTGGTTCCGGGCGTCGTCGGCGCCATACAGCTTGAGCACGTGGGCCGGTTCCGTGGAGAGATCGGCAACTTGCGGGATGCTGGTTTGCATGCGGGCGGCCAGCTCGTAGCTGGAGATCCTCGCCGCCAGTTCCGTATCGCCGGGAAATCGCTCCAGATGCCGATCATTGAGCAGCTTGAGATAGTCGCGGGTCGCCCGATCGGCTTCGGACGAGATTTCTTGGGGCCGCTTGAGATAGCCGACGGGCCGCTGGGCATTGAAGGCGGTGCCTTGAAAAACGGCCGGCAGAAAACCAGGTCCCCAGTTGGCCACGCTCGACTGCGGCACGCCGCGAGGATCCGGAATGGCGACGAACGCCGGCAGGTCCTCCGTCTCGCTGCCCAGCGCGTAGCTGACCCACGCCCCCATGCTCGGAAAGCCGTCAAGCGTGAATCCGGTCGACATGAACAACTCGCCCGGCCCGTGCGTGGAAGTCTTGCTGGTCATCGAGTGGATGAAACACATGTCGTCGACCAACTCGCCCAGCCGTGGCAATAGGCTCGAAACCATCTTGCCGCATTGGCCATTGGCTTTGAAAGCATACGGGCTTTGCGTCAACGCCCCTTGTTCGCCCTGGAAGGTGATCAGCTTTTCCCTGGTCGGCATCGGCTGGCCGTGCCGCTTGATCAACTCGGGTTTGTAATCAAAGGTGTCGACATGGCTACATGCCCCGGAGCAATAGATCACCAGCACATTGCGGGCCTTTGCCGGAAAGTGCGGCGGCCGGGCGGCAAGCGGCCGGCGGGGATCGATCAGCGGGCGAATCGGGGCCTGCGACGTGGAGACGCCGTCGGCATTACTGGTCGGCAACGCGGCAAGCAGGTTCTGGTGGTCCAGGAGGAAGCTCAGCGCGATCGCGCCAAGCCCGGACCCGGTGGCCCCGAGAAAATTCCGGCGGTCCAGGAGTTGCAAGCCAGCGGGCGAAAGTGGGCGAGAGCCGGACATGGCAGCGATCAGGGAATAAAGAGGAATTCGTTGCTGTTGTAAAGTGCCCGGCAGAGCGATTGCAGACCATTCTGCTGGATAAGGTTCGCCCCGGCCGACGCTTCCTCCGCACTCGGACCACGTCCCAGGGTGATCTGGAAAGCGCGGCGGATGCGGTCCTTGGCGTCGGGACTCGATTCCCGCTCGACCCGCCTGGCCAGCAAGTTGGACTGCTGGACGAGAAAACGGCTATTCAACAGACCCAGGGCTTGTAATGGTGTCGTGGAACGGTTTCGCTTGGGGCAAACCTGGCCGGCATCGGGGGCATCAAATGCACCGAAAACGGCATCCTGTTCGCGGCGAACCTTGATCATGTAGACCATCCGCCGCCAATCGGCCGGGTCCCAAATTTCCTTCGGCTTATAGACGCGAACGTAGTTGTTGTTCGGCTCGAAGGCGCTGAACCCAGGGCCGTACATCCGCAGGTCGAGAACGCCGCTGCTCTGCAATATCGAATCGCGAATGGCTTCCGCCTCCAGCCGCCGCGGCGGGAATCGCCAGAGCAAGCGGTCGCTGGCGTCACCGGCCAGCCCCCGAGGATTTGGGGCGCTGGACTGCTGATACGTGTTGGAAAGCAGGATCAGGCGGTGAATGTGTTTCAATCGCCATCCGCCGCGGACCAGCTCGGATGCGAGCCAATCCAGCAGCTCGGGATGCGTGGGCCGCGTGCCCATCCGGCCAAAGTCCGAGGGCGAGGCAACGATGCCGCTGCCAAAATGATAGTGCCACAGGCGGTTCACGATCACCCGCGCAGTAAGCGGATTGTCGGGCCGGGCAATCCAGTGGGCCAAAGCCAGGCGGCGCTGCTGCTCGGGGGAGTCGGCCTTGAGATTAAGAGATCCCAGCCGCGACTTCAGCGCGGTAAGCCCTTCGGCGACAACCTGCTCGCAAGGCTGCATCGGGTCGCCGCGATTCAAGCGGTAGGTTGGGCCCGGCTGCACGAAGCGGCCGCCATAAACGTTGGGCAGCGATGCCGCTGCCGGATACGACTCGCGATCGTCCGAGGAAGCCACTTGCTGCCAGCGATCGGGCTCGTACGAGACTTCGATTTTGTAGGCTATCGGCAGTCGATCGCCAAATTGCCCCAGGCGATCGCGGCCCCAAACGATATGGTCGATCGTCACCATTTTCCGCAGATCGATCTGCACCCAGCCACGACCCCGCTCGCTGGAGATCCAGCTTTGGTCGTTGCCATATTGGCCGTCGTTGATATGTCCCAGCTTGTGGCGAGGATTGCCAGCAAAATTTCCCGAGGAACTTGCCACGCCGCCGGCCGATGACAGGGCGACGTTGCCCGCCGGGCCCTTCGCTCCGGCCCGGTATATCTCCAATTCGTCAAGGCACGGTTCCGCGCCGTCGTTGCTGGCCAGGATCGTAAAGCGGACCGCGCTAGCCGGCGTGGCCGAAAAATATTCTTCGTTCCGGCGCGGGTTGACCGGCGGGCGCTTGCCGCGCCTCGTGCCGGCTGTTCGCTGCATGCCGTCCACCTCTTTGCCGTCCACGAACCGCAAAGGGCGCTCTTGATGCAATACGCCGGCAAAGACCGCCTGTAGCGCGTAGAAATCGCGCTGCGGTATCGGATCGAACTTGTGGTCGTGGCAGCGGGCGCAGCCAATGGTCAGGCCCAGCATCGAGGTGCCGGTTGCGCCGACCATGTCGGCCAATTCATCCTGTCGTTGTGTTCGCGTTAAAAGTTCGTTCGGACTCGTGACTCGGTCCGCCGGGCCGCCAACGAGAAAACCCGTCGCCGCGTCTTCGCCGACGGCATCGCCCGCCAACTGCTCGACGATCATGCGATCCCAAGGGCGGTCCGCGTTCAAGGCGCGAATGAGATAATCGCGAAAGTGGTAGGCGCCGGGTCGCTCGACATTCGTCTCAAAGCCGTCAGTATCGGCGAAACGGATCACGTCGAGCCAGTGGCGAGCCCAGCGCTCGCCGTAGCGGGGGCTGGCGAGCACGCTGTCGACAAGCCGCGAATACGCCTGGCGATCGGCATCATGGACGAAACGCTCAACCTCTTCCGGCGAGGGTGGCAAGCCGATCGTGTCGAGCATCAGCCGGCGGATCAAGCTTACGCGATCGGCTCGCGGCGAGGGACTGAGGCCGCTCGCGCGAAGCTTGTCGAAAACGAACGCATCGATTGGTCCGGCGACCCAGCGATCCTGGATTGCCGGTGGAGCAAGACCCCTTACCGGCTGGAACGACCAATGCGTGACCTCCCCGGCGGTGGCTGTGGCATCGGGCGAACTGCTCTCCGGCATCTTCGCCCCCTGATCGATCCATGCCCGCAGCAGCCCGATCTGTTGATTGGAAAGCGGCTTGCCCTCCGGCGGCATGACGGTCTCCGGATCCAAATGTGCGACAAATTTTATCAGGCGGCTCTTGTCGCTGTGGCCGGCGATAATCGCAGGCTCGCCAGAATCGCCGCCGCGAAGCAAGGCGCTGCGGCGGTCAACACGAAAGCTGCTTTCCTGCCTGTCCGGTCCATGGCACTCGCTGCAGCGGCTGGCCAGCAAAGGTTCGATATCTCGCGCGAAGTCAATCTGCTGCCGGGCGGCCGATGGCAGGATCCTCTCCTGCGACCGGTCGGCAGCGTCGGCAGCCCGTATCCCAGCCACCGCGGCCAATAGAACGAGCGTGCGAAGCAACTCTGACAGGTGCGGGCGGATCGGCATTAATGCTTCCTCGGCGCGGTGGAGATCAAAGCCGAGCCAATTTTACCTGTCTGGACGGTCAAAAGCAAGGAAGAGATTATGCATTCTGCATTCTACATTTTACAGCTACGAAACCCGGCGGCAGCGGCCGCTCCGGCCGCTACTTGCTGCTGACCTCAATGATCGGGTCAAAGTTGTCTGGAGGGGATTCGAGACACTCCCACGCCCGGCGCAAGAGTTTGAGCGTGGGCCAGTCGTAAGCGGCTCGCTCGCCGCTGGACTCCAACAGCGGCACCAACGCCTGGCAGGCCCGGGCCCATTGCCCTGACTCGAACAATTCCAAGGCCCCTTCGTAGGTGTCGCGCAGCCGGATCCACTCCGGCGACTTGTTTTCTCCCGATAGTTCATAGGCAACGACCGGTTCGTGAACGCCCGGCAGGACTACGCGGCCGATGCGACGGCTGAGAAAAGTGGGAGGCAGGCACTCGCGGGTCGCAGCGGTGATCAAGAGCGGCAGCCCGAGCTTTTTGGTGGCATCCTGGACGCGGCTGGCAAGGTTAACGGTATGGCCAAGCGGCCCATACTTGAATTTCCGCTGGCTGCCCGTGTTCCCCACCAGGGCTTCGCCGGTATTGATGCCGATCCCCAAGGCCAGCATTCCGCCCCCTTCGCAGTAGCGAGCATTCAGTTCGGGAAGCTCGCCGAGCATGGCCAGTCCGGCGCGGCAGGCTCGCACGCCATGGTCGGCCTGTTTCACCGGCGCATTCCACATGGCCAGGATTCCATCGCCGGCGTAGTCGACGATCACGCCGCCATGCTCGACAATCCGCGCCGTGAGCCGTTCCATCATGTCGCGAAGCATATGGCAGGTTTGGTGCGGGCCAAGCCGCTGGGAGAGTGCCGTGAAACCGCGGAGATCACTGCAAAGGATGGTCACTTGGTCGATCCGGCCCTCGAGCAGGTTTGCATCGCGTTCTAACTCGCGGACCAGGTCGGCCGAGAAAAACTGCTCGAATTGTACCCGCGTTCGCTGGGCCAACGAACGTGCAAGGTTGGCGCCCGCCGCTGCTGCCAGGAGTTGCACCAATTGGGCTTCGAGCGGTTCGATCGAGCCGCGCGTGGCCAATCCCCATTGGGACCGCACGCCATACAGCACCCCCACAACATCCTCTTGCAAGCCGAAAATCGGCGAGGCCACACCGCACTCGATATCTGCCAGGCTGGCGACATCCGAACCCAGGGCGTCGAGGTCTTCATAAAAGGTCCTCCGTTGGGCGACGACATGATCGAGCATCGTTTTGCTGTAGCGGACGCTTACGCGATCCGAGGATACGGCGCTCCCGGCGATTGACCAGACGCCGTCTCGCTGCAGAAGCACCAGCCCAAGATCCATGCCGAGTAGCTCGATCAACGCCCGCGCCGTCTTGCCATAGAACTCGGCCGAACCGGCGCCCGCCTGTTGCAGCCCGATGATGCGTTCGAGCCACTGGCCGAGCTGCGCGGCGGCGGTCTCCGACAGTTTTGCCACTGGGGCGCCCGGCGACGAATCCTGACCGGTCGAGGTCGCGTGCAGCCCCAGGGAATCGATCGTCTTCAGGTTGTCGAGCGTCTCGGCGCCCGGATTGGAAAATGCTTCCGTCCGGATCGAAATGGTGGTCTGGCCCACAACCATGACGATGGGAAGCTCGACTTCGAGCGACTGCATCTCAGCAACCCGGCAGCGGCCTGGGATCACGACCGGGTTTCGTTGACTCAAGTTCTCCAAGCAAATCTGCCCGGCGGGAAGCTGCTCGATTCGCAAATGGTCGCGTGAAACGGTCGGATCGCCGTCGATCAGGCATCGCTTTATCTGCCGCTGCGGCCCGCGACCGAATTCCAAGGGGCCGCCCTCGTGTTTGAAACGCTGCTGCTTGGCGGCGTTGGCAACCTCGATATGAAGGAGCATCGATGAATAAAGGTCCTGGTTCCGACATGTTCTAACAAATTCCTAACATTTGCAGCAATTGTATTTCATGGTCGGTGCCAGGGTCAAGTCACTACGGCGATTGACGGATCTTGGCTGCCTACCTAAAATGTTCGGATTACCGGTTTGCATTACGTTCAATTCCCTGGTTGGGAGGCCGTCGACGTGTTTATTGTCAATCTTTTTCGCAATTCCGATCGAGCACTCACGCTGGAACCGGGTCATGTCGTCTTTCGCCAAGGTGACCCGGCAGACTGCATGTATGTCGTCTTGGAAGGCGAGTTGGAAATTCGCGTCAAAGATAAGGCGATTGACACAACCGGTCCTGGCGGGATTGTTGGCGAGATGGCCTTAATCGATAGTTTGCCGCGGAGCGCGACCTGCCTCGCCAAGACCGCTTGCAAGATCGTGCCCGTCAACGAGCGGCAGTTCAGCTTCATGGTCCAGGAAACGCCGAACTTCGCCATCACCGTGATGCGTTTGATGTGCGATCGGTTGCGGCGGCGATTCCCGGCGTCGGTAGAGGCGTGATTCGCCAAGTTATGCCAGCGAGGGCGTTACGATGAATGCATACCATCCCGCCACGCCAAACACCAGCAATAGGATTCCGAAGGAAATACAGACCCAGACGGATCGCTGTTGCAGGGCCGCCGATGGAGTCAAATTCCAGGCGATAGCGCCCGTGCAGAGACCATTGGCAAGATGATAGATCACGGCCACCGTACCGAGCAAGTAGAATGCGATTACGGCAAATCGCAGGGCCGAAGTAGTATTCCCCGATGGTAAAAAGCTCCAGACTTGCCGGACACTGGCGGCAAAGGCTTTCGGGGCGGGGGCGGCGGCGGTCGTCAAGACGGCAGTACTCGGCGCTTCTGTCCCAGCGGACCAAGGCCCCCAGTCCTTGAGCGTCAAGAGATGGAACGCTATGAAGGCGAGAATCGCCAGGGCCGACAGACGTTGCAGAAAGAACCGCAATTTGCCCCCGCGTTTGCATTTCTTGACGTCGTAGCGCAAGCCCGACTTGGCCAAGAGGAAAAGGCCAAACGGCACGAGTGTCAGCAGGGGAAGGAATACGAGGATTTCGAGCCAGGGCGTCTGCCTCAGGCCAGCGTGAACTCCGCCAATATACTGCTCGAAAAGCTGCGGACGGAGGCCCAACGCCGTTGCGGCCATGTGCTCCGCAACGAACACCCCAAAGACCAGACCACAGGCGGAATGGGTTCGTCGGACCCATCGCAGTTTCTGGCATTTGCAGGGAGCGGCGACGGCCGCTTCGGCTTGTTGAGGGACAGTGCTTTCTTCAGTGTGGTGGCCGCAGCCGCATGAATCCGTCGCTGGCGGCGACGGTTCTTCCATCGTTGCCATCGCCGACGTAGGCTCTACGGGGACCAGGACCGCAGCCTGGTCCGTGGTAACGTCCGAGGGCGGGCCCGAGGCATCCGGGGCAACGGGCGGCAATCTACGTCGTTTGCAACCGCACCCTCCGGATCCCGACGTAGACCCTTGCGAACTGTCCTTAGATCGGCATTTGCTTACAACAGGCAAGCCAGTGTCACTCTCTGAGTCATCTGCCATGGAAGTCTTCTCCCCGGTTGAATTGGGTGGCCAAAATGTCACGCCACGCCACGTTCAGAGTGCTCATTGCTAGTATTATGCCTTTCCAAAGAAATGGATACGTTTAGCGGTAGTCGACAAACGCGCCAATCGCCCTTAGACGTACCAGCATGCCAGTTTTCTGGGGGAATACCCCTAATTCCGCATTTCCGAGGCCATCGGTCGGTTTCGGCCTGCAACCATTCAGCGCTCGACACCCCTCGGGTGGATATGCGAAAATTGTGATTTGGCGATAAGTGGCGCGACGCTTTTGTCATCTTGTCGTAAGCCGTGGACAAGCAAGCACTTGCAATCCGTCGCTCGTCGTTGAAGTGGTTGAAGAAGCAGTACCGTAGACCAAAAGTGTTGCAAGCCTCGCCTATCCGTTTCGCTCGCATGCCAAGATTCGCGGTCAGGAACGAATGTGGCGAATCGGTATGATACTAGCATTCGATGATACTATCGAAACGCGTGTCCCCCTTGCACCAATTGCGCGATGCAACCCGGGAATTGGGACGAATCGCTTGAACGTCTTTGAAGAGAATATCATGCAATTAACGCAAATCGGTGTAATTCACTCCCCCTTCGAGCGGGCTGCGGGAACGCCCGTCCAACCGTTCTGTGCAGCGGGCACCGAGGGCCGAATCGAAATCTTCGATAGCTATCTTGACGGCTTGCAGGATCTCGACGGATTCCAGCGAATCTGGGTCTTGTTCTGGTGTCACCGTGCGAGAACGCCGAAGTTACGAGTAATCCCCTACCGCGATACCGTGGCGCACGGGCTGTTCGCTACGCGTGCTCCCGCACGGCCCAATCCGATCGGCCTGTCTACGCTGCGATTATACGAGATCTGCGGCAATGTCGTGCACGTCGGGGAATTGGACATTTTGGACGGCACGCCCGTCTTGGACATCAAGCCTTATGTCTCGCAGTACGACAGCTATCCTGCGCAGCAATGCGGCTGGCTCGACGGCGACCGGGCCAAGAAAGAAACCGTGGTCGCAGATGACCGATTTGAGATCGTTCAGGCACCTTGCTCAACGTGAGAATGGCGCCAATTCGGCGACTCGCGCACGATCCGAACCGCGAATCGTGCCAGGTTACTTGTCTCAACGGTCGCGACACCGTATATTCTAATGCGTGGAGGCTGCTTCACTCTATCAAGGGCCAATCTGCGGCCAAAGCCGCAGATTGGCTTTTTCACGCGCCGTTAGCAAAAGGAGGTACGCATGTCCGCCAAAGCTCGCCCCTGCAAGCGTTGCAAGAAAGAGATTCCGCCCGAACGTCTGGACGCGGTTCCGGGAACCACCCTCTGCGTTGAGTGCAGCCAGACCGTCAGTGGGGAGTGGGAATACACCTTTTCGCACGAAAACACGGCAAAGGCCGGCAGTCTGAAGAAGAACTACGGCGGCATTTCGATCAGCAAGAAACGGAAATCCGAAGAACGGTTGTGGGAGGCGGATCAGGCATCTGAAACTGATGGCGGCGTCTAAGATCCTCGTATTCAACGCAGGCTCCACAAGCCTGAAGTTCGGCCTCTTCAGCGACGCAACCTGCACGCCCCTGCTCTCCGGGTCGCTCGATTGGGCTGGCGGCGATCGGCAGCGCGCGGTAATGACGTTGCAGTCGCCGGAGGCCACGGCGGTCGAGCGCCGCCCTGCGGCCGTAGCCGACGATGCTTCGGCGGTGCGGTGCGCGATCCAGGGCCTGTCCGAAGCGTGCCCGGGCGGCCAGCAGCTACTGGCCGAGATTTCTGTCGTGGGACACCGCGTCGTTCACGGAGGGGCCCAGTTTTCCCGCAGCGTGTTGATCGACGACGCAGTCGTGGAGGCCATTGCCCGCTGGTCCGAGTTGGCCCCGCTGCACAATCCGCCGGCCCTGGCGGCCATCGCCGCGGCGCAGTCCGCGCTGCCTCACGCCCGGCAGGTGGCGGTCTTCGATACGGCCTTCTTTGCCGGCTTGCCGCCCCGCGCACATGTCTATTCCCTGCCCTACTCCTGGTATGCGGATTGGGGTGTCCGCCGTTTCGGCTTTCACGGCATTAGCCACCAGTATTGCGCTGCTCGAGCGGCCGAAATCATCGCCAGTAACACGTCTGGGCTGAGGATCGTCAACTGCCACCTCGGCGGAGGCTGCTCGGTGGCGGCGATTCGCGGCCATGAGGCCATCGCCATGACGATGGGATTCACGCCCTTAGACGGCCTGATGATGGCAACGCGACCCGGGACTCTCGATCCAGGCATCCTGTTGCACGTCCAGCGCCGCCACGGATTGACCGCCGACGATCTCAGCTCGGCACTGAATCATCGATCCGGGCTCCTTGGCGTTTCCGGGATATCTTCTGATTTTTCAGAAATCCTCGCGGCCGCCGAGCAGGGCCACGTCCGGGCGCAGTTGGCGGTGGATATGTTTGCCGATCGCGTTCGCGGGGCCGTGGCGGCCATGGCAGTCAGTATGGGCGGGTTGGACGTGCTCTCATTTACCGACCGCGTGGGCGAAAGCTCGCCCGCGCTGCGGGCGATGGTCTGCCAAGGGTTGGAATGCCTGGGAATTCGGATTGACCCCGCGCGGAACGAGGCCAACCGAATCGACAGCGACATCGCGGCCGCCGATTCCCCGGGACGGATTCTGGTGATTCGCACGCGAGAAGAGTTGATGATCGCCAAGGAGGCGAGGCAGATCCTCGTTTGCTTCAAGGAGGCGCCGTGACACGATTCTCGTTGGCCGCCGCCGCCTTGCTGCTAGGTCCGCTGGCCGACCTGCAATCGGCTGAAACCAGGCCCAATACCTTCTTCCTCTTTAAGCGAGCCATCGCCCTCAGGTTGTGGGCGCAAGACGTCCCTTCCACTTGCGACAACCGGCGGCAGCAAGCCACACCGCCCCAACGCCAAGCATGCACGCCAACGACGAGGGCGAGGGGACGATTGCCGTACTCGTATAACTTGCATTGACCGTCACGTCGTCCATAACAAACTCCGTACCGCTGCCCGAGTAATTGCCTCGGACTCCACCGAGGGGAACGAATTCCACCTCGTTGATGCCCGACCAGTTAAAGGTTTCAAGTGTCGGGCTCGTGCTGTTGACGGTGAAGGTGGTTGTATCAAGGCTCGCGCCGTTCAAGAGCCCGATTACCGTGATGTTGAGGTCGTTGCACCATGCCCCGGTGAAATAGCCGGAATTGAAGGTGAAAGGGGCTGAAGCACTCGTTTCGGCGATGGTGCCAAATCCGTCGTAGACGACGTTTGGCGATGCCACGATCCCATTGGAATACCCTGTTGGCCCAATATCCGACAGTAAGTCAACCGCATTTACCAGGTAAAAGTTACTCCAGTTTAGTCCCGCGTAGCCGTTGGAAATGGGGATTGGCGAACCATCGTTGGAGACGTTGCCAAACGTTATCATTTCGGCCCAAGCAGGGGTTCCGACGGTCAATCCGATCAAAGCCAGCAACGCACTGCCGAACCGCGCCATGGAAAAAAACTTGATTCGAGCTTCAGGAAAACCAACGCATTCCCCTTATTTTATTCAACCGGACGTGAAAAAAACAGAGAAAGCTCGAATTCTTCGGAAATCCGCAAGGAAGCTTCACTTTTGCGCAAGTTGGCCACCTTTGTGGGGGGGAGGGGTGGAGGGGGCAGGCGACCTCCTTGGTTTACGGGCGTCGTCCTTTGGTTGAGCAGGTTTTTCCTGGGATCCGGTATTGCGGCGAAGGTACCTCCTTTCGGGCTGCTCAGGCTTCCCGTGCCCCACTCACCCGTTCAAGAAAAAAACCAAGACTCGCGGGTAGGGCGAGTCTTGGATGCCGTGGCTCTTAGGGCAATGGAGCGAGGCACAACGCATGTCTCGCATGAAAAAGCCACAGCGTTTTCTTCTGGTTGTTTCGCAGCGCACGGCAGTTCTCGTGCTCACTTGTTGAACACTTAAACCATAGAGTAAGTTTCGCCGAGCAGCTTCTGCGATTGAATTTTTCAGCGCGGACAATGCGATGGACTTTTTACGCACCGCATGCCGGGCCGCGCTATACGGGATGTTGGGCAATCCTCACAATTTCCTAACAAGGGACTCGTATAATCGCCTGTTATGGAAGCCAATTGCCGTCCAGCGGACGAGGTTGCGACACTTGCAAGCGTTGCCCGGCATGACTTTCGCCTGGGTCCGTCCACGCCGGCGAGCGTCATGTACGCGGAGTTTCTGCGCGATCCGATGTTGCCGGGCGCAATCGTGGCTGAAGGCGATCAGGTTCTAGGACTCATCTCCCGCCAACGGTTTTTTCAATTACTTAGTCACCGTTTTGGGGCGTCTCTTTTTCTCGATGCCCCCGTGCAGAGAATTCTCGCCGCCGGCCCGCAAGATTACTTGACCTTGGACGAATCGACGGCTATCCACGCGGCTGCACGGTGCTGCCTGGCGCGGCCACGCGACCTGGTGTTTGATCCGATCCTGGTTGTCGGCCGCCAAGAAGAGACCCGCCTGCTGGGCATGCACGATCTGTTACTGGCACAGTCGCATCAGCTTACGTTGGCCCACGATACGATCCAGGAGCAAATCGGCGTTGTGCAGGCGGCCAGTCGTGCGAAAAGCGACTTCGTGGCCAACATGAGTCACGAGATTCGCACGCCTTTGAACGCCATCGTGGGCATGAGCGAACTGTTGTTGGACAGCGATCTCGCGCCGTGGCAGCGCGAGTATGCTTCCACGGTGATCGATTCGTGCGAGAACCTCCTTGCTATCATCAACGACGTCCTGGACTTCTCCAAGATCGAATCGGGCCACCTGGAACTGGAGCATATCGGTTTCGATCTTCGCGAACACCTTGGCGATACACTCAAGGGCCTGGCCGTGCGGGCCTGCCGCAAGGGAATCGAATTGGCCTATCGCATCGCCGCTGAAGCGCCGGAGGAGGTCATCGGCGATCCGGTCCGTCTGCGCCAGATCCTGCTGAACCTCGTCGGCAACGCCATCAAATTCACGCCCGAAGGGGAAGTGGTGGTCGACGTCCAAGTGGAAAGCTGCGACGAACGTGAAGCCGTGCTCCACTTCCGCGTCGTCGATACCGGCATCGGTATCCCCGCCGAAAAGCTCAGCCTGATCTTCGACGCTTTCGAGCAGGCCGACACCTCGACGACCCGCGAATATGGCGGAACCGGGCTGGGACTAGCCATCTGCCGGCGGCTGACCCAGCTCATGGGTGGGAAGCTTTGGGTGGAAAGTGAAGTTGGCAGCGGCAGCCAATTCCATTTTACCATCCGCGTTGGCGTTGCTCCCAAGCGGCGGGAAAACGCGGACGACTGCCTGTTGCCCAGCGGTGTCCGCGCGCTTGTCGTCCATACCCCAGGGACGAGCAGCTCGATCCTCATGGAGATCATGGCTTCCTGGAAGATCGCCGCCCGGGCGGTCCACGGCACGGCAGCCGCCATCAGTGCACTCCGGGCGGCCGATACCACCGATGAGCCGTTTGCGTTGGTAATCGTCGATGTGCCCGCGCCAACGACGGTGTCGAAATGACCGAGGCTATTCGAGACTGTGGGAAACTCGGGCAAACGCCCATTCTGGCATTGGTGGCTGCGGACCGCACGACGGTTGCCAGGACCGACCAGGCGGGTGTCGCCGCCTGTTTGCTAAAGCCCGTGAAGTACTCGGAATTATTCAATGCCATTGTAGCCGTCCTCACCGGCCGTGCAACCAGCATGCCGGCGGCGGGCAGGCAAGACGGGCAAGAGCCGGAGCTGCCGCCGCTGAGAGTATTGGTCGGGGAGGATAGTCTCGTCAACCAGAGACTGATCTCGGAAATGCTTGTCCGCCGCGGGCATTTCGTGTGCTTGGCAGGCAACGGCGAGGAAGTTCTTGCCCAGTTGGACCACGACCGGTTCGACCTTGTGCTGATGGACGTGCAGATGCCGCAGATGGACGGCTTCGAAGCCACGCGGCAAATTCGCCGCCGGGAGTCGGACTGGGGGCAACGAGTTCCGGTCGTGGCGATGACCGCGCATGCGATGGCCGACGATCGCCAACGCTGTCTGGACGCCGGAATGGACGAATACGTTGCCAAGCCGATTCGAGGCCGAGTCTTGATGGCGACGATTGCCGCGGCCCTGCGTCGAGTCGGCGCCGCGGCAGGTCGTGGTGACAAGCCCGCGGGGCCCCAGGCGGCGCCTATTCCCGAGGCCTCAGCGACGCGGCATGATGGTCCGCACGCGCCGCTGCCGCCCGTGCAAGGCATCGATTGGCAACGCACACTGGATGAGCTCGACGGCAACGTGCAGGTGTTGCGGATCCTGGTTGAGGCCACGCTCGAGGAAGCTCCGCGACTAACGGCAGCGATTCACGCCGCCATTGACGCGCAAAATGCCGAGCAACTGCGACTATCGGCCCACACGCTCAAGGGATCGCTGCGCTACTTCGGCGAAACGCCGGCCTTTGCCGCTGCCGACTCCCTGGAGCGCATGGGCCAGAAGGGCGATTTCCACACCGTTGCGGTGACCGCCCGCCGGCTCGAAGAAGCCCTTGCACCGGCCTTGGACAGCATGAGACAATACCTGCTGGAACAGGTTGCTGATGGCTCTGCCGGCAACCATGCGCCATTGGGAAGCTTGATTAAGAAATGAGGACCCCATGACATCCGTTCTTATCGTCGATGATTCGCCGGTCGATCGCCGCCTGGTGGGCGAATTGCTTTCGAAGAACCCGGGCGTTTGGCTGCAGTATGCCGTCGAGGGCCCCGCCTCGGTTGAAAGCAAGCCGGTTGACGAGTTAGCTTCCAGTGGCTCGGTGCTCCAAATCGATTATGCCGTCAACGGCCGGGAGGCCCTGGCCAAGATCGTTCGCTGCCAGCCGGATCTGGTTATTACCGACCTGCTGATGCCGGAAATCAACGGGTTGCAGTTAGTAGCCCATTTGAGGGAGCATTATCCCCGAATTCCTGTGATCCTCATGACGTCACAGGGCAGCGAGGATATTGCCGTGCAGGCATTACACCAGGGCGCGGCCAGCTACGTCCCCAAGAAGCTGTTGCTCCGTTACCTCTGGGACACGATTGAAAAAGTGCTCACGATAGCCGTCCAGGATCGCGGTCAGGCTCGTTTGCTCGAATGCATGTTACAGACCGAGAGCATGTTTCATCTGGAGAATGATCCGGCGCTGTTCGGGCCCCTGATCCGCTATTTGCAAGAGGAGACGATCCGCCTGGGAGTCTGTGCCGAGGCCGACCGTGTGCGGGTTGGCGTGGCCCTGGAGGAGGGGCTGAACAACGCCTTGTATCATGGCAATCTCGACCTCGATTCGGAATCGCGCGGGCTGCTCGGCTATCGCGACCTGGCCCAGCAGAGGAAACTGGAACCTGAATACCGAAAGCGGCGGATCGAAGTCGAGGCTCGCATCTCCAGGGCCGAGGCCACGTTCACGATCCGCGACCAGGGCCGGGGCTTCGACCCTACGCAACTGCCCGACCCCACCGATCCGGCGAATCTCGAAAAAGCCAGCGGACGGGGCATATTCCTCATGCGGACCTTCATGGACGAAGTCATCTACAACGATGTGGGCAACTCGGTCGTACTCGTCAAGCGCCGCAGGGCCAACGGAGCGGCGCAGTAAGTACAGGCCTTGCATAGTCCCATACTCTATACGGTTGGCCCGGCCCAGGCAATCGTCATCCAACAAGGCATTTTGGGGCAACTCAGCTGCATCTCCAACGTCACCTCGCTGACCGTCGAGAATGGCGCAGTATAAATTCTTCCGCGACGGGACTCCCGTCACTGACGGCGAATATGATTTCACCATTGGCACCGCGTCTATCGGCACGTCAAACCCGGCGGTCGTCACGCTCAACGACTTCGGGCCGGCGCTTTCCGGCAGCACCGGGCTCAACCGGACCATGCTCAACGCGCGATATTCGACCGTGGAAATCGCCACGGCAGCTGCAAAAAATTCAAGACAGGTTTACTGATTTCTAACTGGCTGCCTGTTTTCCCCTAACACGCGCGCCCTATAATAAGAATCGATTTCCGGCACGGAGGGGTTTCGCGGGGATTAGAGGATCCAAATATGAGCGCATTTATGTCTTCGCGGCCGATCGTGGCACCACGTCGATCGCACGGTTTTACATTGGTCGAATTGCTGGTTGTGATCACGATCATTGGCCTTCTCATCGGCTTGCTGCTTCCAGCCGTCCAGGCCGGCAGGGAGTCGGGGCGACGAACCGAGTGTGCCAATAACTTGCGTCAGATTGGCCTGGCCTTGAATACCCATCTTGAGGCTTATGGCACTTTTCCGCCCGGGGCGTCGCTTTGCTCGGATCCCAGTCGATCCTGGTGTTCCAGCGGTTCCACATATTGCGTTAGTTGTCAGGGTCCCAACTGGAATCACTATCTCCTCCAGAATCTCGATTTTAACGATCTTTACCAGCAGGTGGTCTGGTGCGGAGTCAACTATGAAAACGAGGTCGATGAATTGGAATGGGGGCCCAATTCCGATCACATGGGCCCCAGCACCAAGAATATTTCTGTCTTCCTCTGTCCCAGTTCCGACCGCCGCAATCCTTCGCTGGACTTGACCGACAACGAATGGGACATCGAAGGCCCCCTTCTGATGGCCCGCAACAATTACGGGGCATGCTGGGGCGCGGGAGTCTATATCAACAAGACCAACGCCGACGGTACTCCCGCACGGTCGCCCCTGGATGGACTCTTCGGCGTCACTTTCATCCCCGGCTGGAACACGACTTTCGCCTCGGCGCAATACACGGGGAGTTGGAAGATCGCGCCCGGGACCGGCGTTCCGCAGGCGGCCGTGCGCGACGGCCTTTCCAACACCATGGCGGTCAGCGAGGTGACATTCGTCAATAGCCAGGCCGAGGGACGGGGGAGCTGGGCGACCAACATGCCGGGCGGGGCGTCGTTCATGGCCAAGACACGGCCCAATTCCCAAGGGTCCAATTCGACCGACGACGCCTTTGACGTCGTGCCTATGTGCGATTTGACAATCGCCCCTAACAATCCGATGCACTGCACGCAGAACCGCTCCAACGCCAACATCTGGGCCGCTGCCCGCAGTCGCCATCCCACGGGGTTGAATGTCTTGAAGGCCGACGGAGCCACGGGCTTCGTCTCTAATTCCGTCGACTTCGGCGTCTGGCAAGCGATGGCGACAATCTCCAACGGCGAGATGTTCACTCCGGCGTTCTAGATGAGTGCATTGCCAACCCACTCCCGCGCGGCGGTCTTTCATGCGGTCGGCCGCCCTTTGTCGATGGAAAACTTTCCCATTCCCCAGCCTCAAGGGAGCGAAGCGATCGTGCGGATCCGTTGCGCCACGGTCTGCGGCAGCGACTTGCATTCGTTTTACGGGCGTCGTCACTCGCCCGTGCCCAGCGTGCCAGGTCATGAAATGGTAGGCGACATCGTTGTTGCTGGGCCCGGCGGCGCGAGGGATTTTCACGGACGGCCGCTGGCGGCGGGCGAGCGCGTGACCTGGTCGATGGTCTGGAGCTGCGGCGAGTGCTACTACTGCCAGCGCGGACTGCGGCCCAAATGCGAGCTTTTGATGAAGTTCGGCCACGAGCAGATCGGCCCCGGCCGAGCCTTGATCGGGGGCATGGCCGAGTATTGTCACTTGCCCGAGCGGACGGCCATATTCAAGGTGCCCGACAATGTGCCGGACCTGATTGCCAGTCCGGCGAACTGCGCGACCGCGACCGTTGCCGCCGTCCTCCGCCACGCCGGTCCTTGCGAAGGCCAAACGGTGGTGGTGCACGGGGCGGGAATGCTGGGCCTGACGGCCTGCGCGATGGCCGCCTTTCGCGGCGCTCGGCAAGTCATCGCCTTGGAACCGGACCCGGGGCGGCGAGAATCTGCGCTTGCCTTTGGCGCCGACGCCGCGTTGGACGCCGCGGCGCCAGAAGAAGAAAATCGCCAGTGTGTCCTCGATCTCACAGACCGCCGCGGGGCCGACATCGGGCTGGAGTTTTCCGGCTATCCGGAGGCGATCGAGCAGGGAGTGCGGCTCCTGCGCGAGGGCGGCCGCTTCGTCATGGCCGGCGCGACCTTTCCTTCGCGGCCCGTGCAGTTGCACGGCGAGCAGTTGGTGCGGCGGCTACTGCAGATTATCGGCGTATACAATTACCAGCCGGAAGACCTGGAGACCGCACTGGGCTTCCTCTCGCAGAGTCAGGGGCGGTTTCCATTTATCGATCTGGTTGGCAAAACGTTCTCGCTGGACGAGGCGAACGCCGCCTTCGAGTATGCTCAAACGCAACGCCCGCCACGGGTCGCCGTCATCCCGTAGCTTCCGCATAGACCATAACTAACCTCAACTGGATAAACCATGAGTGTGCCAAGAAAAGCTGATGTGAATCAGTTGGACAATCCAACCCGGCCAAAGACTAACCATCAGGCCGGAACTGAACTTTGCACGTGAGGAGACAACAAATCACGTGAGGTCAAAGGGAGGGCGGATGATCGGCCATAACGCAAGTGAAGGTATTGAGCCCCGAAATTCTCCTAGTTGCACAGGGCCAAGGGTTTCATGGTCTGGAAGCCAGCAGCGTGACGCGCGATACGGTGAGTGCGGCGCGCCGTGCCGGGGTCTGAGTCCATGGCAGGTCATCTAACGGTTTACATCGGAACTTGGGAGAGCCATGCCGTTCCCAAAAGGAAGCTTCCAACGAAGCCGAAGAGGTGAGGCGGAAGTATGACTGCATGGCAGTCGGACCAACTCATAGTAGAGGCGTAGTCGGGGCAATGCCCGGCGCGGGTCGATGGCCCACTCGAAGGGGTTGGCAGTAGAGTGTAGAGGAATGAGGAAGCGTATGCCAGACACAGAACTGGAAGTCACTACGTGGACAAAACTAATCCTCATAGCCAAACGGGCTCGCGAGGAGCCGCAATGCCAGTACACGAGCTTAGCTCATTTGCTGGACGAGCAGTTCCTGGCGGCATGTTACCACCGGCTCGGCAGGGACCGGGCCAGTGGCGTGGATGGTGTGACGTGGAAGGAGTACGGAGAGCATCTGGACGAGAACCTGCGGGACCTGGTGACACGGATGAAGGCGAAGCGGTACAAGCCGCTGCCTGCCAAACGGGTCTACATTCCCAAGGACGAGCACTCGCAGAGGCCGCTGGGACTGCCCGCTCTTGAAGACAAGATCGTGCAGAAAGGGATCGCCGAGATTCTGGAGTCGATCTACGAAGCGGACTTCCTCGGCTGCTCGTACGGTTTTCGACCGGGGCGAGGGTGCCACCAGGCGCTCCACGCGGTGAGCACGACAATCATGACGCAGCCCATCAACCATGTGATCGATGCGGATCTCAAAGCTTTCTTTGACAGCGTGTCGCACCCCGGGTTGATGAAATGCCTGCAAGTCCGCATCAAGGACCCGAGCTTTCTGCTGCTGATTCAGCGGTTTCTGAAGGCAGGGTATTTTGAGGCGGGCCAGGTCGTGGCCACCGAGCAAGGAACACCGCAAGGGGGCAATCTGAGCCCGATGCTTTCGAATATCTTCCTGCATTATGTGCTTGACCTGTGGTTTGAAAAACGTGTCAAACGTCAGGTTCGGGGCGCGTGCTTTCTGGTGCGCTATGCGGACGATTTTGTCTGCCTGGTCCAGTATCAGGACGATGCGCAGCACATTTTGGAGGCACTGCGTGAGCGGTTCACGCAGTTTGATCTGGTGTTGCATCCAGAGAAAACTCGCGTGATCAGCTTTGGGCGGTATGAACGACAGAACGCCCAACGGCAGAAACGACGGCCCAATACCTTCGATTTCCTGGGCTTCACTCACTACTGCGACAGCAGTCGGTGGGGGAAGTTCAAGGTCGGCCGCCAGACCAGCCAGAAGAAGTTTCGCAAGAAGTGCCGTGAGTTGAACGATTGGCTCAAGGCGGTGCGGAATCGCTATCCGGTCAAGGAATGGTGGTCGGTTTTGAAGGCCAAGCTGACGGGACACTACCAGTATTATGGGATCAGCGGCAATATGCGGCTCGCTGGCTCGCTACTACCGGCGGGTAGTCCAACTGGCCATGAAGTGGCTTAACCGCCGCAGCCAGAAGCAGTCGTTTTCCTGGGAAGGCTTTTGGGTGTACCTGAAGCACTATCCCCTGCCGACGCCGCGGATAGTCCACAAACTCAACACCCTCTCGCCTGGGAGGTGAACTTTACTGAAGAGCCGGATGTGGGAAATCTGCAAGTCCGGTTCTGTGAGGGGCATTGAAGTCTTCTCACATGGTTGAATATTGTGACACTCCGCTGATCGAAAGAGCGGAGCAACAGGGAATACAAAGCAAACCTAACTGAAAGACCATATTATGTCTACTCGACATTCCCTCGTTTCCGATCGCGTTCGCGCCGTCATTTTCGATCTATCCGGAACCGCCCTCGACTTCGGCAGCCGCGGGCCGGTGGTGGCGTTCGTCGAGCTGTTTGCCCGGCACGGCGTCGCCGTCACGATGGCCGAGGTTCGCGGACCGATGGGGACCCACAAGCGCGACCACATCTGGTCAATGCTTTCGGACCCCTCGATCGCTGCCCGTTGGGAGAAGGCCAACGGGGCCAAGCCTACGCAGCAGACCCTGGAGACGCTTTACGTGGAGTTCGCGCCGTTGCAGGTGGAGGTGCTGAAGTGCCATTGCGACGTGATACCCGGCGTGGCTGAAACTGTGCGGGGGCTGCGTAGCCGCGGCATCAAGATCGCCAGCACCACCGGCTTCGATACCAGCATGATGGTCGATCTGATCCGCCTGGCGGGCGAGGGCGGTTTCACGCCCGACGTCATCGTCTGTCCCGACGTGGTAGGCAAGGGCCGCCCCGCCCCCTGGATGGCGTTCTATGCGGCGCGGCAACTGGACGTTTACCCGATGAAGACTTTCGTGAAGATCGGCGACACGCCCAACGACGTGGCGGAGGCTCACGCCGCCGGTATGTGGGCGGTATCCGTCGTCCGCTCAGGCAACGAAGTGGGGTTGTCGCAGAAAGAGCTCAGCGATCTTCCCGTTGCCGAGCGCGAGGCGCTGGTTTCCGCGGCCCGGGCCCGGCTGGCGGCCTGCGGGCCGCACTACCTGATCGACTCGGCCGCCGACCTGGTTCCGGTGGTTGACGAGATCACGGCCCGGCTGGCCCGGGGCGAGCGGCCCTAGCGGTTGGAACATTTCAACCGCGTTACGCATGCCCTGGCCGCGTTTCAGAAAACGGTGCAGGAGTGGGCGTGATTCGGGCGCTTCGATCGGTCTTCCAGCCGCGTTTCGGTTTATGCCTAGTCTTAAGCAGACGACGGATCCCTACCGTCCTCGGACCAACAAGTAGCCCACCGGGATCAGCAACCTCGTCACCAGCATGTTGACCGTCAAGCCTCCGATCACGGCGATGGCCAGCGGTTGTTGCATCTGGGCCCCGGGGCCAAAGCCGCAGGCCAGCGGCAAGAGGCCCAGGATCGTGGCCAGGCTGGTCATCAGGATGGGGCGGAAGCGGATCCGCCCGGCGTGGACCAGCGCATTTTGCAGAGAATATCCCTCGGCCAGCAGTTGGCCAATATACTCGATGAGGATAATGCCGTTCTTCACGTCCAGGCCAATTAAGAGAATCGCGCCCATTAAGGAAGATACGTTCAGCGGCGTGCCCGTAATCCACAGAGCTCCCAGGGCGCTGGCCAGCGATATGGGCTGCGAAAGAAAGATCAGAAGCGGCAACGCCAGGCTGCGGAACTGAAAACCCAAGAGCAGAAAAACCAGGGCCGAGGCCGAGAGCAGGACCAGCCCCAGGCTGATGAACGATTCCTGCCGGGCACGGAAATCTCCACCCAGTTCCCACCGGTAACCGGGCGGCATCTTCAACGAGGCGAGGCTCGCCTGGAGTTTGCGCTGTACGCTGCCCAAGTCCTGTCCCGGCGCAGCCGGGGCGGCAGTGCCCTCGTCATCGTCGTCCCCGGCGCCCGCAATCTGGCCGGTGACGCTAATCATCGGCTGCTGGTTCTCTCGCCAGGTTTCGTTCGGCGTGTATTGGAGCTCGATCGTGGCCAGTTGGCTGAGCGTGACGAAGGCCGGCGGTGTCTCGCCCGGCCCGCTCTTTGCGGCCACCGCGGCAGGCAGCGCGATGGGCAATTGCGCCAGCCGATTGCGATCGAAGCGGACCGCGTCCGGATAGCGGACGCGGATGTCGGTGATGCGGTCCTGCTGGGGCAAGGTCGCCGCCACCTGCCCGTGCAGCGCCACGTCGAGCTGGGTATCCACGTCCGACTCATTCAAGCCCATGCGGGCGATGGCCTCGCGCTTGGGCAGCACGAAAAGGTCGGGATTGCCGAGTTGGACATTGGCGTTGACGTCCTTGGCTCCCGCCTCTTCCACGAGCTTGCTCACCGTTAGCGCCAGGCCGCGGAGTGTGGCCGCGTCGGGGCCAAAGACTTTTACCTCCACGGGGCGGACCACGCCGGTCAGGTCGTTGATTTGGTCGAGCACTATGCCCGCCAGCTCGGTTTTTGCCTCGGGAACTTTGTCGCCGAGCTCCTTGCGAAGCTCCTGGAAGATCTTGCTCATGGGCCGGCGCTTGCCTGGCGGCTTGAGCGCCACCTCGATGTCGCCGCGGAAGACCTCGGTGGCGTAGATTCCGTTCTCAGCGCCGGTGCGGCGGAGATAGCCGGCCACGTCGGGCATATTGTCGAGGATCTTGTCGATCCGCTGGGCGACCCGGTCGGTCTGGGCCAAAGACGTGCCGACCGGGAGGAAATAGTCCAGAATGAAGGCCCCTTCGTCCATATCGGGCATGAAGCCCGACTTGAGGTTCTGGAAAAACAGCCACCCCGGCACGACCGCCAACAGGGCCAGGCCGATGACCAACCGCGGCCATCGCAAGGTCCAGCGAAGGGCTCGTTCGTAGATGTCGGCCATCACGCGGTAGATCGGTCCGCTCGTGGGCATGCGCGATGCCCCAGGAATCGCGACGCCAGGACGGGGATCACCGTGAGGCTCACGACCATCGAAACCAACAGGGCGACGGTCAGGGCCAGACTCAATGACTGGAAGAATTGCCCCACCACCCCACGGACGAAGGCCAGCGGCAGGAAGACCAGGATTGTCGTCAGAGTTGATCCGATCACGGCCCCGCTGATTTCGCGGCTGGCGCGGTCGATTGCCGCGTCGCCACTGACCCGCTGTCCGGGTACCTCGCCTTCGGCCATGTGCCGGGCGATGTTCTCCACGACTACGACCGAATCGTCGATAATCAAGCCGATGGCGACGGCCAGTCCGCCTAGCGACATGAGGTTCAGCGTGTCGCCCATCAGGTGCAGAAAGAGAAAGGTGATGATCAGGCTCAAGGGGATGGAAACCGCCGTGAGCAGCGTTGCACGGATGCTCCGGAGGAAAGCGAGCAGGACGAGCACACTGAAGGCCCCACCGACCAGGATGGCGTCGCGGACGTTGGCGATTGAGGTCCGCACCAGATCGCCCTGGTCGTAGATCGGTGTGATTTCGATGCCCGGCGGGGCCGACTTCCGCAGGGCCGGCAGCGTCTCATTCAGACGTCGGGAGATTCCCAGCGCGTCGCCCTTCAACCGGCGGTAGACGGTCACGGCGACGGCATCCTCGCCGTGGGAGCGGATTGACGAGGTGCGGTCTTCGTGCGATACGATCACGCGGCCCACGTCGGCTACGCGGATTGTCTGGCCGTTGACGTACGCCAGCACCAGTTGCTCCAGCCCGGCGGGATCGTCGGCCTGGCTGCTGAAAAGGACTTGGAACTGCTGCGGCCCGCGGTCCAAACGCCCAACGGCGCGGAGGCGATGGACCTTGCCCACGCGATCGGCCACGTCGGAAATCGAAAGGCCCGTGGCAATCAATCGCTGCGGATCGATTTCCAGGACGATCTCGCGGACGTCGCCGCCTTGGATGCTCACGTAGGAGACGTCCTCGATGCGGCTGATGCGTGGCCGCAGGTCGTAATAGGCGTAATCGTAGCGGGCCGACGCATCGCGGCCGCCCGTCACAACGAACGAGATGATGGGAAAGACCGACGGCGTCTGCCGCTCAATGAGCATGTTCGTGCCCGCGGGAAATTGGGCGTTGATGTCGGCGATCTTTGCCCGCACGTCGTTCAGGGCCTGCACCATTTCGGTGCCGGGGGTGAAGTCGATATCGACCTGCGACGCGCCGCGGATGGTTTTCGTGCGGACGAGGCGGACGCCGAGCACGGTGCCGACGGTCTCCTCGATGGGCCGGGTAATGCCTTTTTCCACGTCCTTCATGCCCAGCCCGGGCTTTTCCGCAATCAAAGTAATTCGCGGAAAAGCCACCTCGGGGTAGATGCCGCTAGCCATGCGAAACATGGAGACCGCGCCGAACACGGCCAAGAGCAGCGTGGCCAGCACGATCAGCCCGAAGTAAGGTCGCGCCAACAGCACGAGGTTCAAGCCCCGGTGCGCGGAAGCGTGCGGCGCGGCGGTCTCGGCGACTTCCGGGGCGATCATGGATTTGCCGCCTTTTCCGTCCCAACCTCGGTGCCCGCGGGCAGGCCGTATCCACCCTCGATCACTACGTCCTCGCCGGGCTTAAGGTCCGTACCGTTGACCTCGACCCAGTGGTCGTCTTTTAGGCCGAGCTTCGCATCTTGGAGAACGGCGGTCTTGCCGCCCCGGACGACGCTGATGACGGGGCCCTCGCCCAGATCGTGGACGGCTTCCACCGGCACGGCGAGCGAAGTGTCCTGGCGGACGACCACCGTGGCTGAAACGGCCTCGCCCAGCGTCAGCCGGCGGTCGGCGTTTTCGACGAGGATGCGGACCGGGAGGTTGCCCGTCTGCGGATCGGCCACCTTGCCGATGACCGTCACTTTGCCGGAGATATCGGCATGCTCGCCGGTAGCGGCGTCGCAGGCGCGGACTTGTGCCGTTTGGTCCGGGTGCACGCGCCGGGCGTCGGCCACGCTCAGCCAGATCACGGCATGAAGACGGTGGGAATCGACGATCTCTCCCACGCTGGCGCCGACCGACAAAGTCTGACCAAGTTGACAAGTAAGGCTGTTCAAGACGCCGGCAATCGGCGCGTGGATCGTGAGTTGCGCGAGCTGCGCCTTGGCGGTGTCAACGGCTGCCTGGGCCGCGTCGATGTGGGTCTTTGCTTCGGCGATGGCCTGCGGCCGCGGGCGCAGCATCAGCACCTCGTATTGAGCCCGGGCCGTCTTGGCCTGCAACTGGGCCTGGCGAAGGGCGGACTCGGCTTCGTACATGGCGGCCGCGGAGATCTCGTTATGCTCGCGCAACGGGCGCAAGTGCTCGACGGTCAAACGGGCCTTTTCCACGGCCACGTCGGCCTGCTCGATCGCCAGCTTGGCGCTGTTTTGCTCTTCGACCCGCGGCAACGACTGCAAGAGCTCTAGCGCGGCCTTCTGAGAGTCGCAGGCCACTACCTTTTCTTTCAAGTTCATGGTGGCGACGGTCGCGTCAAGTTCCACGATTGCTGCGCCGGCCTCAATCGCGTCGCCCGGTTGTTTCAGGAGTCGAATCACGCGTCCCTCGGCGGTAGCGGTGAGGACGGCCAGACGATCGGGCAGGGCCTCGCAACGTCCCAGACCGGTGACCTTTTCTTTGATCGTGCGAACCGCCGCTGAGGCGACGCGAACGCGAACATCGGGGTCCTTATCACCCTCGGCCGCCGGCTGGCCGCGGCGACATCCTAGAATGCAAATCAGCAAAAAAATGATGTATCGCATCGGGAACGATTTGCGGAATGTCGCGATGGTCCTCTGGCACCATTCAGCGAGCTGCCGGAAATATTCACCAAGCCGCAAAGTTTAGGCGGTAAAGTCTACTTCATTAGTCTATGCGGTGGATTACGACTGACATTTATCGGATTTCCCGATCCTGCCGATTCTAACCTGAAGAGCGACTTCAACGCAAGTTCCGCAAATTCCGTGGTCGGGGCCCCGCAATGCGTCGTGCCGGCATTTCTCTAACCTTAGCCCTGGCCTTGCCCTTAATGCTGCCCCGCAGCGTGGGGGCCCAGACAGACCGCGCCAATGCCACGGTCGAACCAACGCGCGGCAATGCTGCGGCGGTCCCCGTCCTCGCCTTGGCCCCGCAGATCGACTTGGAAACCGCTCTGCAGTGGACCCTGCGCAGCAACCCAAACCTGGTCGCCACGCGTCAGAACGTTAACGCCTCGGCCGCCGCGCTTGCCGCCGCACGCTATTTCCCCACGAGCCTGAATCCGTCGGTTTCCGTAATGTACACTCCGTGGGTCTTCGAACGCGAAGCCAACGGCCAGGTCGATCGTCTGGACCGTTCGGTTACCGTCGCTTTGGCACAACCGGTCGAGTTAGGACACCGGCAGGCATATCGCGAGCAGATGGCACGGGCCTCGTACTGCCAGACGCAGTGGAACGTCCTGCAGGCCGAGTTGGCGGCACTGGTCCAAACCTATCGGCTCCATCAAACGGCGCTCTATCGCCGCGAGAAATTGGCGGTGGCCCAGGACCTCAACAACTTCAACATCCGCCTTGTGGAAACGCTTCGCCGGCAGGCCGAGGCCAATCGCGCGACGGCGTCCGATGTGGTCCTGGCCGAGGTGGAAACGCAAGCCAGCGTCGACCAGTTGGAAGCAGCCCGGCAGGATTATATTGCCGCCCTGGCCGACCTGCGGCAGCAGATCGGCATTCCCAGCGTAGCGGCCACGGCTGAGCCGATCGGCGGTTTTCACCTACCCGAAGACCGTATCCCGGCCCAAGGCGAGGCCCTGGTCCGCTTGGCCCAGGAGAGCCGGCCGGAGGTCCAGGCGGCCGCTGCGACCGCAGCCAACTCGCGGGCGGCGTCTCTCTGGCCCGTGCCGATCAGATTCCCATTCCCTCCATCGGCCCGGCTTACGAGCGCAACGAGACGGGGGCCGTGTTCTACGGAATTGAATTGTCCAGTCCTATTCCACTACTGAACACGGGACGTCCGCTGGTTCGCCAGCGCGAGGCCGAGTACCACCGCGATTATGTGGCCTGGGAGCAGGCGCGGCAGGAGGTGGCGGTTCAGGTCCTGGCGGTGCTGGTGAAGTGGCAGCAATCGCAGGAGGTGGCCCGGCGGACCCACGCCCGGTTCGAGCCGACGCGTTTGCAAACCGAGCGGATGCAGCGGCTCTACGACGCCGGCGAGGCCGACCTGATCAAACTGCTGCAGGTCCAGCGGCGATTCATCGACACCCGCAACGTCGAGTTGGACGCCATCTCGGCAACGATCCAGGCCTATGCCGACGTCCTGGCCGCCACCGGCGGCGCGCCGCTGTTGAGCGCGGTGGGAGTGCGGTGAAGGGGCGGGCGCCTACCGCTCGCTGATTCGAATGTTGCGGATAAGAAACTGACCACCGCCGGGCACTTCGCACTGGAGGCCAATCAGGCCGCTGGCCGGTTCAAGGCCATCGATTTTCCATGCATGCTTGCCGTTGATCAATAACTCGGCCGTCTTGCCGACGACGACGAGGCGGAAGCGGTTCCAAACGCCCGGCTTGACCAGGTCGGTACGAGCGACGGCTCCCTTATACTCCTGGATGTTGCCCATGAGGTCCTGGCGGAGATTCACCTGGTTGCGCTCGGGCCATGGAGACTTTCCGCTGGGCGACTCCGCACGGATGAAAACACCCGAGTCGTAATGTTCCTTCTTGAGGGCCTTCCATTCCAATTCCAAGATGAAATCGGAATAGGCCTTTTCGGTTCGTACCCAGCCGTTGCCGCCCTTGAGGAAGATGCAGCTGTCTTGCACCTCGACCTCGCAGTTTTCGACTTTCCAGCCGTCGAGCGTCTTGCCATCGAACAGGCTGACGAACTTCTCTGGGGCTCTTGGAACGCCTTGGGCAAAAAGCACACTGGGGAGCAACAAGGATGCGGCAATCAGGGCAGTCAACTTCATGGGGTGGGGCTTTCGTGGAATGAAAAGCGGTGAGTGGAATATGCTGACGAGTATCAGCATAATCCGAATCCAGGCGCTTGCAAGCCAGGCAACCGGCATGCTCGGCCGACAGCTATCTCAATGCTAGCTGACGTCGCCAAGCCCCGATATAATGGCCCGTAGCGTCCTCGCCTTGGGAGAAGGTGTCGTTGTCCGATGTTGGCCAAGTCTGCCCGTTTATCGTTCTCGTTTCATTTCCGCGGAGGATTATCATGGCTGATAGGCCGAACCCTTTCGAATCACCGAAATCGTCCGGTGTACCTGGCTCATCCATGGCGGAAGGAAAGAGGCGCCGTTCGCGGTTCTGGATCGTATCCACCCACGTGCTTACCACGGGCTTTGTCATGCCATTGCTGGCGTTCCTTCTCGCCCAGGGTGTTCTGTACGAAACAAATCTGCGAGGGGGGCTGGCATTCCTGGTCGTGTTAGTTTTTCAGGCCGTTGGCTATATTGCGGGAACCTACTACTCTCTGTCGTACCTCCGCAAGACAACGGCAATCGGCGATCCGGAGGCGTGTACCCAGGCATCGGTCACGACGTTCGCCGTCCTGGCCCTGCTGGCATTCGTAGCAAACATTGCCATGTTGAAAGGAGGCAATGCGATTGAATGGATTCTCTGGATCATCTTCTACCTGGTGATTTCCTGGGCATTCGCGAAGATTACCCGGAAGGGCTTTGCCGCCATGGCGGTGGACTTACGGGAGGTGAACCAAGAGCCTGGCAACCTCGATTCCAAACGGGCCATGGTCAAATTCTCCAACGGCGAACTTTCCCTGTGGATTGAGCAGGAGTCGTCGATCCGTATCAAGGTGGTCACGAAACGCGGCGATCCCGTTGATCTGAGGGAAAATCAGGCCGGAGAGTTAGCCAACACGCTGATCAAAATGGCTGGTCTGCTGAGGAAAGACGTGTGACAGCAGCGCAGGCCGCTCACAAGGTTCTGTCTGTCGACGGTCGCGATGCGGCTTGCACGGCTGATTTTTCATAGAAGGCGAAGCCGTGGTCCTCGAAGACCCGCCGCGCGATGGCAGAGTTTTCGAGATACGCGCGGACCGTTGGAACGGCGCCCGCCGTGCGGATCAGGACGCAACAAACCTCCGGGCGGTCGAACGTCTGCCGGAAAGAAGCCATATCGTGGCACGTGCAGGTGACGCTTTGATGCCCTAATTCTGGCAGCCAGGGCATCGCCAGGTAATCGCTGGCGATCGTTGTCTGCGGATGCGCGGCGGCATAGTCGTAAAGCCGGCGGTTCAATTCCGCGATGCCGACCGTTCGCTGCTGCCGTCGTTGTACCCCCAAGAAGGCGTGATCGGGTATGCAAAGACCGACGGCGATCGCCAGCAGTGCGACTGACCCAATCACGTGGCCGAGCCGAAGGGAGCGGATGCCGGGCTTCTTCGATGTATTCCGGTTGACCTCCACCCTAACCGTCTCCCGGGGGACGAGGAGATTAATTGCCCTCCCCCGCTCCCGGAGGGTGAGGGGACCAAATGCCCTAACCCTTCCCCACATTGTAACGGAACCGATGCCGGCCAGTGCGCCTACGAAGGGCACAATCAGGGCCAGGTTTCGCAGGTCGTAGGAAAATGCCGCCGCCCAGATCAAACCTAATGGCGCGATGATTAGGCCCAGCAGCCATCGGGGCAGAGGATTCCGCAGCGAGGCCGCCACGGCGATCAGCAGCAGCACGCCGCCCGGAGGAGTAATCGCATCAAGGAGCAGGTCGCCGGCATGTAGCAAGCGATGGAACAAGTCTCGCCCCTCATGCAGATCGACCGCCAGGATCATGGTGTTGTTGTCGTCGTAGCCCGCGTGGAATTGGAACCATTTGTACAAGTACCACGGCAAGATAAAAAGGCCCATGATGACGCATAAGCGGGCCAGAGCCGGCGGATGCCGCCGGAGGCCGCCCGGCGCGTTGCGCAGTATGAATCGCCATGCCAGCAGGGGATAGGCGGTTGCTACCAGCAGCCCGGTCTGCTTCGTCAATGCGGACGCGGTCGCCAGCAGCGCCCCTACCAACAAGAGGTTCCCGTGCTGCGGACCCGCCCGACGCGCCAAGAGCAAGGTGTAAACCGCTGTAAAGGCGAAAAAAGCCAGGGGAACGTCGGCATAGCCGCTGCTTAGCATGCGGTAGCGAAGCACCGCCACCAGCAGCCCGTAGGTGATTACCACGCCGGGCACGTAGCCAAACTGGCCCTCGACCCGGGCCAGATCCAACATCGCCGCCAGCAACGCCAGGCAGAAAAGGAACTGAAAGGCCTTGGCGAAGATCCAGACTTCGCTGCCTTGCATGAAGACATAGGTCAGCGAGATGTTCGTCGGCAGCAATTGCGGATAGATGCTGGTGGCATAAGGCAGGCGATTGGCGGCCCAATCGACGGCCCATCGGTTCCAGGAGACGACGGCGTCCCATTGCTGGAAGATCTGGCCTATCTCGGCAATGCCGGCAAGTGCGAATCCGCCGATGACCATCAGCGCGGCGGCAAGCAGTGCGCGGCGCAAGAGCGGGGAGAGCGGTGGATCGCTGTTGTGGACCGATGCGAGGAAGTCCCGCGCTCGCCGCCGGAATATCGCCGCCGCCTCCGCCAAGGGCATCGTCAAGAGACCGCGTTCGGTGGTCGCCAACAACGCCAACTCCAGGGCGAAGATCGCATAAACCACGGCCGGTCGATAGAAGTGGAACACCACAAGGCCTGCCACCAGAACATGGTTCGCCAGCAGGCTAAGGGCGAAGGCGAGCACGCAGGTGGCAAGAATACCCGTGCCCGCTCGCAGGGCTTTCAGCAACAGATAGCCGGGCAGAAATATGATCTGCAGGAGCGACAGCAGGCCAAAGACCACCATGGGGCGATAATCAACTATCCGGCGTTCGTAGTCCCGCCTTTAGCCCGAATCCGCGCGAACGCATCCGCTTCCAA
Source organism: uncultured Planctomycetia bacterium (assembly GCA_963709175.1). Taxonomy (GTDB): domain Bacteria; phylum Planctomycetota; class Planctomycetia; order Pirellulales; family Thermoguttaceae; genus JANXQG01. The sequence goes on along the minus strand of CAVPVK010000007.1, from coordinate 2,547,042 downwards.
ACCGGTGTCGGATCTGGCTCTCGTAGGCCCGGCTTTGGCTGGAATCCCCGGGGAGTCCGGCTATAGCCGGTACTTCGAACGCCGCGTTTCTGTCCACCGAGGGGCTCGCGAGGAAGCGCCGTCGCCATCACTTTGGCACAGGCGCGTTGTACGAAGTTGGCACAGCCGAGCCGGCGACCGGCTGCAAGCCGGCGTCTCTTCTGGGCGAATGGCTTGCCGACGGCTCCAGGTAGTTGTCGACCGTGGTCATGTCCTGCAGGCGATCGTAATACTCGTGCATCGCTAGCCGCTCCTTCTTTTCGCGGATGTCTTCGATTATGTTCTTCTTGACTTCCGCAAGCTTGACGTCGATGGGTTTGGTGTAGCCCTCGCAGAAGAGGATCACGTACTTGTCATCGACCTCGATCACGCCCGAAAGGTCACCGGCCTTGAGAGTGAACGCCTCTTTTTCCAGTTCGGGCTGGCCGCCGTACTGGCGAATGGGCGGAACCTGGCCTTGCAGGGCGCGGCTGCTCCGCTCGATGGAATACTTGCCGGCCAGTTCGCCGAAGGTGTCGGCTGCCGTCTCGAGGTTCGCATTCTTCTTCTTGAGCTCATCCAGCGCGGAGCGGGCGGCCTCCCAGACTTCCTGGGCGCGGCGGAGATTGTCCACGACAATTGCCCGGCAGCGAACGCGGGGGCCGTAGTTCGCAATGAATCCCTTTTCGATGTCTTCGTCGGTGACGTCGATCTTGCCCACCGCGAGTTTTCGCAGGGCCACAGCCGCCCAGACCACTTCGCGTCGGTAGGTCTCCTCAGAAACGCCTTGCTGCCGGGCGGCGGCCGCAAGCCAGCGTTTGACGTCGGGCGAGCCGTCGGGAAGAGGCTTGGTCGTCTCCGCGGCCGCATGCGCGATCTCGGCGTCGATTTCCCGCTCTGAGACCGTCACCTGGTGCTGGGCGCAGTCCAGTTCCAGCATCCGCCGCCCGATCAGGCCTTGCAGCACGTCGGCTCCGTGACGATTGACGCACTCTTCGTCGAGCTGGCTCAGAGAGATCGGCTCGCCGTTGACCAGTGCGACGACCCCCTCGCCTAACTGCTGGCGAAGCTCGGTATTGTTGTAGACGTTCTGCACGCGGGCCTTCTTTTGCAGCTCCTTGAAGATGTCGGTGGCGACCTGCCGCATCTTGCGGTCGCGGATCAACTTCTCCAGCCGGGGACCGGCCTTGGCCATGGTGATCTTGCTCGCGGGGATCAGACCCTCGCGCTTGAGGATCACGTATTGGCCCGCACTGCGAATGACGCCGGAGACCTGACGATCAGCCAGCCCGAATGCGGCCTCTTCGATTTCCGGGCAGGGGCCGTAGCGGCGGACCGGCGGCGCCAGACCCTTGATGCTGGCGCTGGGGGCGTCTTCGGACCACTGTTTGGCCAGGTTGCCGAAATCGGCCGGATTGGCCGCCGCAAGCGCCTGCGCTTTTTGGGCCTTTTCCAAGGTCGTACAGACGATCAACCGCACTCGGACCGCTGGGCCGTACTCGGCCTCAAACGCCTCAGCAAGCTCCTTCTGCGTAACTTCCATCCTCCCGCCGGCCAGTTTCCTCAGGGCCACGCTGGGCCAAATAATGTCGTTGGCGTACTGATCGGGCTTAATCCCCCGCTCTTGCTCTAGCAGCTTCAGCCATTGGTTGACGGGCAGGCCGAAGCTCCGGGCGAGTTGATCGATTTCCTCATCGACCTCGGTGTTGGTGACAATGATCCCCCGCTGCCGACACTCATAGAGGATGAGGAACTTGTTAACCATTGCCTCGAGCACGTCCCTGCCGTAGTGCATGCGGCATTCGGCGGCCAACTCCTCGCGGCGGATTGCGTGGCTGTTCACCGTAGCCACCACCGGGGGAATAGGAGCATGCCTGCCGATCAAGGCACTCGCCGAGATTTCCGGGCTTGTGGGGGGAAGGGCAATTCCCGAGAATGAGCGAGCCGCTGCGGCAGGGGCGGCGCCGGTTGTGGCTGGAGCGGGGTCCGCTTCGGCCTTGGCCGCCGACGTGCCCCAGCAATAACGGATGAGTCCACATGCCGTCAGCACGCACAGGCCGCCGAAGAACAGTCCTAGCCGCGCTTTCCAAGTGCGCGGGATGATGAAGAAGCTGCGGAATCCGTTCCGAGTCATTGCGGTTCCTCCTTAAACCGACAAAAGTCATACGGCAAGGCATCGGGTCCGACCGATCCCTAGCGGGCGAGCGGGAGTATAGCGCATTCCATAGCAGAATGGCAATAGCGGTTTTTCAATATAATGCTAGCACTTAATCTTGCGCGGCTTTCTGAAACGCCTTGCGGACTTCAGAATCGTCGGCGTTGGGGAAATTCGAACGTTGCACCATTAGCACATAAATCCGCTGTTTCACGGGGTCAATCCACGCCTGGGTGCCGTAGGCCCCGCCATGCCCGAACGTGCCGGGCGAAAGTACTGCCGTCACTCCTTGCGGTTGCCGCACTAAGCAAACTCCCAGCCCCCAACCGTTGCCCGGCGTGAAACCGGTCGTTAAATCGCCGGTCTGAATCGCGGTCATCAGCTTGACGGTTTCGGACTTGAGATACTGCTTGCCATCCAGCGAGCCCTGGTTGAGCAGCATCCGGCAAAAGCGGCCGTAATCCTCGGCCGTGGAAAACAACCCGCCGTTGGCCGCCGGATAGCGGTGGTGGGACCTGGGGTTGTGGTTATCGAGAATGAAGATCGTAGCCTCCTCCAGCGTATTGCCGGTGAGTTTATAGGATTTTGCCAGGCGGCCGATTTGTTCTTGCGTGGGGTAGAAAGTCGTGTCTTTCATGCCCAGCGGATCGAAGAGCCGCTTCTGAAGGAATTCCGGCAGCGACTGTCCCGAGACGACCTCGACGATCCGCCCCAGGGAATTGATGCCCGACTGGCAATACTGCCAGCGGGTTCCCGGCTCGAATTGGAGCGGCTTCTCGGCGAAATGCGGGATCAGGTCGGCCAGCGTTCGGGCTGCACGTGATTCCTGCGGCGTTGCCTCGCCCATACCGGAAGTGTGGGTTAGGAGATGCCGGAGAGTCAACCCGGCCGGCTTGCCGGAGGGCGTCTTGAGATTAGCCAGCTCGGGAAGGTACTTGGCCACGGGATCGTCAACCGAGAGTTTGCCCTCGTCCTGGAGCATGAGAACGGCCGTTGCCGTGATGGGCTTGGTCATCGAGGCGATCCAGAAGAGGTTGTCAACTTGCAAGGGCTTTTTGGCCGCCAGGTCGGCATAGCCCACCGCTTCCAGGACGAGCGTCTTGTCCTTGTCGGCCACCAGCGTCACGGCCCCTGCGATAGAGTGGTTATCGACAAACGGCTCGACGGCCGCGGTTATCTTGTGAGCCGGCTGCGCGTAAGCGGTCAGTGCGATGGCAGCGTTCAGAACGGCGATGAAAAGCGTGGTTATGCGGGAGGTTCGCATGCGAGGCCCCTGGAGTTGTGAGAATGGTTGCCAACGGAGATTCCGAAAGTATAATGCAAGCCTCGATGGCCAACCACTCCCTGGCCGACCGGTAATTCCACGAGCTAAAAATGTTCTCACCATGACACGAATTCCCTACATCTTGTTCTTCGTATTGTCCCTTGTTGCCTTGCTTCCCGCCGCATTTGGCGCGGAAGAATCGCCGCGCCAGCGCGTCTTGCTCGACGCCAACTGGAGGTTCTTCCGCGGTGAGGTTCCCGGCGAGTCTGCCGCGCCCAAGGGAACGCCGATTGCGCATTGGCGGTCGATCGCCGTGGAGAAGGACAAGATCGACGCGGCGAAGATGGCGGCTGCGGGCCTCGATACCAGTGGCGACGGTTGGAAAGACGCGGCCAGCGGCGACGACATTTTTCATGGTCGGATCGGCTTTGCTTGGCTCCGCACGCAGTTGCCGGCTCATCAAGGATCGGGGCGCGTCGTGCACTTCGAATGCGTTGACGACAACGCCACCGTCTATCTGAACGGCCGGCGGCTCGTCCATCACGAGGGCTGGGACGACCCGTTCGACGTCGATCTGTCGCCGGCCTGGAAGGAAGGCGGCCCGAACGCCTTGGCAGTCCTCGTAGAAAACACCGATGGGGCCGGCGGCATCACTGCGCCGGTGTACCTGGGCCAGGCGGACGCGGGACCTGCGCCGCGCCCGGCAGCGGCGGACTTCGACGACAGCGATTGGCGGACGGTCCACTTGCCGCATGATTTCATCATCGAGGGTACGTTCAGCCCCAAGGCCGACGCCAATCACGGCTTCCTGCCCACCGCGACCGGTTGGTATCGGCTGGCATTCGACCTGCCCGTGTCGGACTGCGGCAAGTCGCTGTGGATTGACTTCGACGGCGTTTATCGCGACAGCAAGGTCTGGCTCAACGGCCACTTCCTCGGCCGCCACGCCAGCGGGTACACCAGCTTCCGCTATGACGTTACTCGCTGGGCCCGTTGCGGCGGCCGGAATGTGCTGGCCGTTCACGTCGATCCGCGGCACTTCGAAGGCTGGTGGTACGAGGGCGGCGGCATCTACCGGCACGTCTGGCTCGACGCCGCCGATCCGGTCCACCTGCTACCGTGGGGCACGTTCGTCACCGCACAACTCTCCGACTCGCCTCTGGGCAGCAGCGACGCGGCGCGGCTTGCCATCAAGACTACCATCTGCAATACCACGAAAAGCGGCGCCGCGGCAACGCTCGTCTCGCGCGTGCTGGATGCCGCCGGGCAGACGGTCGCCACCGCGACCACGCCCGTCACGGTACCGGCGGAAAAGAGTGGGAGACGTCGCAATCGGCGGTCGTGCCCCATGCGCATCGCTGGTCGATCGAAACGCCCTATCTCTACCGTGTGGTTACGACGGTCGAGCGGGACGGGAAGACGATCGACCGCGAGGCGATCCGCGTCGGTCTGCGCACCATCCGCTTCGACGCCGACAGGGGCTTCTTCCTCAACGGCAAGCCGGTGAAGATCCAGGGCACGTGCAATCACCAGGACTTCGTCGGCGTCGGCATCGGCGTGCCGGACAGCCTCGAGTACTGGCGCGTGCGGCAGCTCCAGCGGATGGGCGCCAACGCCTGGCGGATGTCGCACAACCCGCCGACGCCTTCGCTCTTGGACGCCTGCGACCGTCTGGGCATGCTCGTCATGGACGAAAACCGGCACGTGGGCGATTCCGAGCAGAACCTGGCCGAGGTCGCCAGCCTGATCCAGCGCGACCGCAACCATCCCAGCGTCATCATGTGGTCGATGTGCAATGAGGAATGGCGGTACCAGGGAACGCCGGAAGGGGCCCGCATCTTCGCGCACATGATGGAAACGGTCCGCCGCTTCGACACGACGCGGCCCATCAGTCTGCGCCCAAAGCGACACCAAGACCTGGGGCAAGGGCTTTTCCACGGTCGAGGACCTGCAGGGCTGCAACTACGGCGGCGGCGACGACTACGACCGCTTCCACGCGGCCTTCCCCCGGCAGCCGATCTTCGGCAGCGAGACGGCCAGCACCCTGACCACCCGCGGCGAATACGCCGACGACAAGCGAGCGGACCTTCGTTTCCTCGTACAACATGACCGACGGGGCCTGGAAGCCGGTGGCCGATCGGACTTGGATGTGCGGGGCCTTCCCCTGGACGGGCTTCGACTACAAGGGCGAGCCGACGCCCTACCAGTGGCCGTGCATCAACTCGCATTTCGGCATCGTCGACATGTGCGGCTTTCCCAAGGACAACTACTACTATTACCAGGCATGGTGGAAGCTGCAACCAGTTGTGCACCTGATGCCGCACTGGAACTGGTCGGGCAAGGAGGGGCAAGATATCCGCGTGATCGCCTTCAGCAATTGTGCCCGCGTGGAACTGTGGCTCAATGGTCAAAGCCTGGGCGCGAAAGCCATGCCGCGCTATGAGCACCTGGAATGGAGAGTGAAGTATGCCCCCGGTACCCTCATGGCCAAGGGATTCGACGCCGCCGGTCGAGCGACGGCCTCCGACAGCGTGCAGACCACCGGAGCGCCCGCGGCCGTTCGCTTGAGCACCGAGCGCGGCGTGCTCAGGGCGGACGGCGAGGACCTGTCTCCCGTGAAGGTGGAAGTCCTCGACGACGAGGGGCGGATCGTCCCCACCGCCGACAACCTCGTGAAGTTCCAAGTCGCGGGCCCCGGCAGCGTGGCGGGCGTGGGAAACGGGAATCCCAGCGACCACGATCCCGACCAGGCCAGCCAACGGCATGCCTTCAACGGCCTTTGCATGGTCGTAGTGCGGGCAGGCGAGACCGCCGGTCCGATCGACTTGACCGCCACGGTGCCTGGACTGAAGCCGGCGAGCCTGCGGTTGCAGGTGAAGTAGGACGCAAAGGCGGACTGGGGGTGAGGAAGTAGCATAAGTGGCGAGTACGCGGTACCGAGTACTGTGTACTCACTCGCCCCTTCACTCCCCCGGCAAAACCACATCCGCTCGCCGCGACTGGGGTGTAATGACAAGCCGTTGAACTTTGCCGCCTCGGTAATTGCACTCCACCACCGTATTCCGCGGGGCGTGCAGCTTGAAACTCACGTTCCATGCCTTGGGCCAGGCGGGCAGAAGCAGTAGCTTTTCGCCGACCGGCTGCAGCAACATCAGTTGCGTAGTCTCCAGCAAATTGCCTCCGTGATTCTGGTCGGGCAGCCAGTCGAAATTAGGTCCCCAGGTCGCCGGCCAGCGATAGGCCGCATTTGAGTTGGCGCACTTGATCTTGAGGATCCGTGCGGCTTCGTCGGCAAGACCCAAGAGGGCCGCGCAGTTGCCGTCGTAGCCCCAGCCGCAGTCGAGATGATTGTTCCGCGTGGCGTAGGCGGCACGGGCTTCCTCCAGACCCGGCCTGCCCAGACCAAACAGACGGAAAGGCCAAATGCCATACAGCTCGGGGTTCTCGCAATTGGAGCGGTCCTTGGCATAGACTTGTGCCGGCGCCAGGCGACGGATCTTCTTGCCGTTCAACTCGACCTCCTCGATGGGTAGCTGCGGGCAGGCCGCTCGCATTTTCGCGAAGAAACTCCGCTGCCGCTGGCCGACGAGCCGCTCCGGCAGGGCGCACAGACGGGCTGAAATGTCGTTCAGCCCGGCGGTTGAAGGCATGTCGTTGATCACTCCGTGCCAGTAGGTCTCGACGGCCTGCGTGGGATTGAGAACGATCCGGCCGCTCGCATCCTTCTTGAAGCGGGTGTCGAAGTACTTCAACACCGATTCGGCCATGGGCAGGACCTGCCCGGTGAGGAATTCTTCGTCGCCGGTGTAGTCCCAGCGATCGAGCATCAAGGAGACGAGTTCCGGTCCCTGGTTCCAAGCGAATTGCCAATAGGGACAGAGCACGTCCTTGGGCTGATGGCCGGCGCGGCTCCAGCCGTAGTCGCCGTTCGAGTAGGTCCCCCAGACGGTCATCGTTTCCGGAAAGTAGCTGCCTTCCGCACCGTGGTAGAGCCGCGAACGCGCTTCCGCCAGAGGCGCCGCGCGCTCGTACATGGCGAAGAGCGGGTCCGTCATCTCGAAGTCGCCCGCGGCCAGCATGGGATGGTACATGTGGCGGACATTCTGCCACCAGTGGCAATCGCCCCACGCCCGCCAGTCAGCGTTGTAGGGCTTGCCGAACGGCTTGGGCTCGACGGTGAACATGCCGCCGTTGAACTTGATTGGGTACGGCCCGCGGCCGCCGCAGGCCTGCATATAGCGCTGCAGCGTGTAGCCCTCTGTGACCGAAGAGGAAGCGTCGCTGCCGACTTGAGCGGCGAGACGGCCATCGATATAGATTCGCATGGCGCCCGAGTCGCCGCCGTAGGTTGCCGCGACGTGATACGATTGGCCAGCCCGCAGAATGCCCTGCGGCGCCGAAAGGATCGCCGAGCCAACGATCAGCCGCAGCGTGTCGCCCGGGTGCGTGTCGAAGAGGAATCCGTCGCTGCCGCCGGCGGTGAGACGATCGAAGATCCGGCCTGGCGTAAGGTTCGTCGGACGGATGCGGGCCTCGAGCGTAAACGCCTGCCTGATGGCGGTGGGGCCGAGGTCGATTTCACCCGGCGTGCCGTCGCGGGAAACGAGCAAATCGGTCCGCGGATGGGAAACGCGAGCCGGCCGCGTCCCCTTGAGTCGAATAATCTCGCTTTGCGGCAGGGCCGTGGCGAATACCCGTACGTACTCGATCTGGCCGGGGAAGCGATTGCCGCCGTTTGAATCGTAGCCGATTCGCAGTGGATGGGTTCCGCCGGGCACGTCGGCCGCCCCGTCGCCATCGACGACGACCCAGGAGCGGCCCCAGAAAGCATGCCAGTCGGCGGCGGTTCGAACACGTGCGATTGACGAGCATGCAAGTAGTCTATCTGCATCGGTGTCTACGGCGTGCCCGGCGGCGAGGATCCGGGCTGCATCAAGCCACTTCTCAGCGGTTTCGCATTGCAAACAAGGCGCGGCAATTCGAATCGCAAACTTGAGCAGAGGCTCCGGTGAGGTAAGGGAATGTTCCTCGACGCCGCCGAAAACGCATGGTCTGTGCGGCTCGATCGACGCAAGCCCCGCCGCCGTAACAAAACCGCCGAAGGTACGGTGCAGGAGCGGATCGCGGACCTTGTCGGCCGCCGATTCGAGCGACTGGACCTTGAGGGTGGAGGCAAATGCGGGCGACTTTTCATTGCGATGGTACCAGGTCACGGCGCTCTTGGATAATGGCGGAAAAACGTCGGCCGATTCGATTACGGGCGTCGGAGAGCCGTGTAGCGTCCAGGACGAGTTCAACTCTTCGCCCGTGAGTTCTCTTGACGTCTTTCGCCAGACGTCGGCCGAGACCTTGACCTTTAAGCTGGAGGCGGCCCGTCCGATAACATTGATGACCGGGGCCTGAGGATCGACAAAAACCTCGAGCATAACCTGATGTTCGGGCTTGCCGGCAATGATCTGGCACATTCCGTCGGCCAGCTCGAGTTCCTGCCGGAACGGCATGCCCTTCTTGAACGGGTTCGGATCGAGCGAGACCCGCACGCCGCCGACCTTGAGCAGCCGCGAGACCTCGCTAAGGGAATCTGTGCGGCTGATGTAGAACCGCAGGTCGCCGTCTTCCTCGACCCAGATGTTGATGCCCACCTGGCCGTTGCCCATCGGCATGGAGCCGGTTGCATCGTGGCTGGGCGAGGTCCAGACGACGTTGCACGGCGCGGTCCAATGCGGGTTCGTCGAAGCATGGGGCTGTGCTTTTGCGGACATCGCCAACGTGGCGACGAGGAGGAACATGGCAAGTGTCGTGATTTTCATGGTCATTAAGCTCCAGGAGTAAAGTTCGAGCCGCCGTGGGTGCGGCCATAGTTCGGACGCTACCCGGTTCATGCGGATAAACCGGGTGGGGTCGTACATCGGACCTGCCTCGCCCTGACATTTTCTCTGAATTAGGCCACTCAATCTCCCGTCCTCGCCATTGCCCGTTCGACCAACGCCTGAATCTTTTCCCGCCCGGTACGGGCAACCACTAGGGCATCTTGCTTCCAATAGCCGCGGTTGAATAACTCCACCGAGAGCATGCCGTTGTAACCGATCGCGTGCAGGTCGCGGAGCATCGTGACGATTGGGGCCGACCCGTCGCCCGGATAGACGCGATCGGAATCGTTGCCTTTGTCCCTGGTTAAGCCGGCGGGATAATCGTTGACATGCAGGACGTGCAGCGCCGCGCCGTTGAAGATCCGCACGCCGCCAAATGGCGAGCCGCCCTTGAAGATATGGAAAATGTCCAGCAGCCCGCAGGCGTCTGGATGCGCCACTTCGACGAGGACAAAGGCGACGTGGCTCATCCGCGTGAGGGTCTTAGATCCGCCCCACATTTCCAACTCGGGGACGATGCCCATGCGGCCGCTTATCTCCAGCAAGTGGCGGTAGCGATCGGCCACCACGCGGAGATCGAGTGCCGTGTTGTAGGCCCCGCTGGGCGGCGCGGCCATGCGAAAGCCGCCGATCGATCGCACGAGGTCCGCGTCGCGCTTCCATTGTTCCAAGCCGGCGGCACGTCGGGCGTCGTCGTTGTCAATCCAATCGGCAAATCCGATCGCGCTGGGAACGATCAGGCCCAGGTCGGCGATGCGTTTCTTCAAGTCGGCCGCCTTCCCGCCGCCGGCAACATAGCGGCGGATTTCCTCGACCCATGGCTCGATGGCGTGGTAGCCCGCCGTGGCGGCGATTTCCACCTCTTCCGGCAATGGCAGCTTTTGACCTTGTATCGTGGCGGTGTTCAGGCTGAACTTGAAGCCGCCCACGCGGCCGGCCGTCGTCGGGGTGTCCTCGCCGCGAACCTGGGCCGCCACGGCGAACGCCCCGGCGACAAGGCCGGTGCGGGCGATCAGGTCGCGACGACTGAGATGACGTTCGTTGGGAGAGTTATTCATGGTCTTGTTGGGTTCCTTGCCTCGGGCGCGTCGAGCCATACTCGATATTCGCCGCCGCTCGCCCCGGCGTCGGCAAAGGGAACAAACATTGCTGCCTGTAACTTATCTAGCTTAGTGTCCCAAACCGAGCCATCGAAGGCCAAACGGGTCCCGGGCCTGAGCGTCAAGGACGCCTGCCAATCGACAAGGTCCATCTCTTTGGCCGGTGTAAGCCGCGGATTGTCCGCTTGGTCGAAGGCCAACACGTAAGGCCCCCAGGTCAGGGCGGCGCGCCCGGCATTGCCATATTCACCCTTTAGGAGCTTGGTGCCGAGATGAAAAGCCACGTCGATCTTATCGCGGCTTTTCCAAGTCCGCGACGGCACGACGAGCCAGCCGGCCGCGTCGGTCGTATATTTTGCCTCGCCCACTTGCACAACCGCAGGCGTCGCCCAGGACGGTACGCGGACCTTGACGGCAAATGCCGCCGGACCGGCCGTTCGCAGCGCAATTATCGAATGCCCTTGGCGTGGAAATCCGCTCGCTTGCTCCACCGTCACCTGCTGTCCGCCGAGGAGCACTGTGGCCCGAGATGTTTCGAAGGTGCTGACCACCAGCACGTCGCCGTTGCGGTCGTGGCCGCGGAGATAGGCCGCTTGTGGGGCCAACGCCATCCCGCGGGGACCGCTGGAATGGCAGCAGGTAATACCCTTGTCGTAAGGCTTTCGGCCCTCCAGGGGCGTGTAATAGCACCAGTCGTCGCCGCGGGGATGCTGGGCCGCGGCAAGGTGGTTGTAGAGCGATCGCTCCAGTTCGTCGCCGAATTTTGCATCGCCCGTCAAGCGGAGCAGTTCGAGGTTCAGTTGGATCCAGGTCACGGTGACGCACGTTTCGCAGAGGTTCTTGTCCATGCCGTTTGGCAAATCGTGATCGCCATGGAAAGTCTCAAAGCTGCTTGCCGACCCCGTGAGATAGAGCCGGTTCTTGGCGATGTCCTGCCACGCGTTGCTGGCGGCCCGCAGGAACTGTCGATCACCGGTCGCACGGGCCAACTCGCAAAGTCCCACGAGATTGGACAGCATTTCATAAGCCTTGCCATTGGCCGTCTTGTCGACCCTACCGCTGGTCAGGAGCGTTGCCGCGATCTTGGGTCCCCCTGGCTCGTCCCACGACTGAACGATGTAGCGGGCGAACTTCAAGTATCGCGGATCGCCGGTGGCGCGGTAGAGCAGCACGACCGGCTCCAACACGCTCGTGGCCGCCATGCCCATATGCGTGCCAGCCCCCAAAATGCTCCTCTTGGCGGGAAACGTGGCGACGAGCAAATCGCCCATCTTGCGACAGGCTGCCAGGGCCGCGGGGTCGCCCGTATACTGGTAATGCGTCAGCAGGCCGATGAGATTGTACTTGTGCGACCAGACGTCCCAATCGGCGCCTGGGAACAGGCCGAACCTTTGCTCGGGTCGATAGGTGCCCAAATAGCCGTCGGCCTCCTGACAATGGATCAACTCGGCGGCCACTCGATCCAGCTTCGCCCGCAATTGCGGATCGCCGGAATAGGCCCAGGCGAGCGTGGCGGCATGCATCCACTTGCCGACGTGCTCGCCGATCCAAGGATGGCTGCCAGGCCGGTGGCGATAGCCGGCCAGAAGCGGCTCCGTGTCAACGACGAGCAGGCGATGTTCCTCGTTCGCGTCGATTCGTGCTCCCAGCCAGCCATCGACGTGGATTGCCGCGGGAGAAAGCGGCTCGGCGGCGTCGGCCAAGACCGCCTCAATCTTGGGCCGCAAGGGCTCAACGCCACCGACGGTGATGGCGTTCGTTGCCAGGACTAGGGTCGCCAATGAAGTAAAGAGGTGGGTAGTCATTGATTCATTCCTTGGTGCGGAGCGACGATTTTGCCTGCGTGGGGAGAAACACCGTTGGAGTTTCAGCTTTAGCCGACCAGTACCGCATCTACCGGCTAAAGCCGGAACTCCAGCCACTATCAAGTCCTGATACTACTCGCTCCTTGATCGGATTGCCAGCAGCGGGCCGGCAGTTAACGCTATCGGGCCCGAGTGGTCCAAATGCGATTTTTTTCACGTTATCGCCGACTTTCGCTAGTAGTGGCGGCCACTTTATTGGCCCAACACCATCAAAAGCTCCCGGAAATACGGCAAGGCCCCCACGTGCCGCCATGCGGATTTCAGCAATGAGGGGCGGCCTCGGTCGAACGATCGACCAGAACGAAACTGCACGGGCTAGGTTCACAGTCCCTTTTCATCAAGGACTATCCCGCAGTGGGTACAAGCACGGATCTTGTAACTCCGAGTCCTGCCGAATCTGACGCTCTTGCCGCAGACCGAACATTTCGTCGGTTTGAAGAGGAGATTGCCCGGTATCAGAGGCGTCCCACCGCATTCGGGGCAAAATCGCCCCATGGTTTCCAGGGGATTGCCGCAGCCTGGACAAACCAACGTTGCGCTGGTAGCGACTGCTCCGACGCAAATAAGAAAGCAAAGCATCTCAATCCATAGGACGCCATTTACGCCGAGCAGTGGCATCAGGGCAACGCTAGCAAAGAATCCGGCGACCGTGCATGTCATAATGCGAATGCGACACCGGTACCCCATGGCAGTGGCCGCAAACGTTCGACACAAATTCAGTCGCTCCTCGGGCGAGTAGGCGGTAAGGCAGTTGTCGTGGAGGTTATGGTCGTGCATTGCGATGAATTCTACGACAGGGCCGCTGATTTACAACCCGGCCGCAAGAGTTGAAAAAACAGGAAGGACTGGAGGTTTGGGAAATATTTTCCGCCCGTGAAAATCTCTTAATCGTTGGCAACCTTTTCGCCGGCTTGTGGTATACTGACGGAAGTCTTGTTTTCTGTTTATTACTCCACGGAGGGTATAATGGCGGTGACGCGAGTTCCGATTCCGGACTGGGCAAAGACCCAAAAAACCGACAATCGTCTCGAACTGAGCTTGTCGGAAATTGACCTTGTCGTTCGTACGGTGAATTGTCTTGAGGACCATGGCATATTCACCGTTGCAGACCTCTTGAACTCGACGCCGGACCAGTTGTTGGAGATTCCCAACCTCGGCGAAAAGACGTTGGAGACCATTTATCAGGCCCTGGAAAAAATCGGCTTTTTCCGCCCAGGACGTCAGCCCGCGACGCCCGCGCAGGTCCAATTGCCGACCAAGGGCTTTGCTTTACTGGAAGATTGATCCTGCGGGCAGGCAAAAGTCATATGGTTCCACCCGTGCGACGGGCGTCCCACAAGAGCCGGACGTACCGGACTGGACGCACGGAAAAAGTCCAACCTGCGAGTGGATCCAACCAACCGTTTGGAGAGACTATCATGAAACGATTTTCGCGCGCATTGCTGGCCCTGGCTGTGTGCCTGGGACTGGCGATTATACTTCTTGGCAACCTCGCCTTCGCTGCCGATTGGACCCGCTTCCACGGGCCAAGCGGGATCGGCGTCAGTAACGATAAGCAACCGCTCCCTGCTACCTGGAGCGAAACCGACAACGTGAAATGGAAGGCCAAGTTGCCTGGGCCGGGTTCGTCCAGCCCCATCGTGGTGGGCGACCGCGTCGTTGTGACCTGCTGGACCGGTTACGGCGCCAGCCCCAATAGCGAAGGTGACGAGCAGGACCTGCGGCGGCATGTGGTCTGTTTCGATCGCGAATCGGGCAAGGTCCTTTGGGACACCGAGGTCAAGCCTGTGCTGCCCGAAGACCCCTACTCGGGTCAGTTCACTCAGCACGGTTATGCCTCGCACACGCCAGTCTCCGACGGAAAGCGGATTTACGTCTTTTTCGGCAAGACGGGTGTGCTGGCCTTCGACATGGAAGGCAAGCAGCTCTGGCAGACGAGTGTGGGTACGGGTTCGGGCTCGCGAGGCTGGGGCACAGCCTCCAGTCCCATCCTCTACAAGCACCTAGTGATTGTGCCCGCCTCTGCCGAAAGCAATTCGATGGTTGCCCTCGACAAGGAGACGGGCAAGGAGGTCTGGCGCTACAAAGACAACGGTTTCACCGCCACTTGGGGTACGCCAGTGCTGGTCAATTGCGGTAGCGACCGCACTGACCTGGTGATTGCCGTGCCCTATAAGATCTGGGGTATTGATCCGGATTCGGGGAAGTTGCGGTGGCACTGTGAGGGGCTGAATTCCGATTCCATCTGTGCCAGCGCTATTGCCGGCGACGGCGTAGTTTATATCCTTGAAACTGGACCGCGAGGAGGTGGCGCGATGGCCGTGTGCGCCGGTGGAGAAGGTGACGTGACGCAGACCAACATCCTTTGGCGCGGACAGTTGCGATCGCGGATCGCAACGCCCGTACTTGCCGACCAGCGGATCTACGTTGTCAGCAGCCGCGGGGCCTTCGAGTTGGACGCCGCGACTGGCAAGCAGCTCGCGCAGATATCACCTACCGGCGGGCAGCCGGCGGCGGAACCATCGCGTGGCGGCCCGCGTGGCGGCGGCGGGGGACCGGGCGGTCCTGGGTTCGGTCCGGGGCCCGGCGGACCAGGTTTCGGCGGTCCAGGGTCCGGCGGCCAGCGAAGCGGTCGACAAGGCGGACGGCAGGGCGGCGGACGCGGCGGCATGATGGGCCAGGATTATTCCTCGCCTGTGCTGGCCGACGGCAAGATCTATTTCCTCTCCCGATCGGGTGTCGGATATGTCTATTCCGTAGGCGAGGGGCTCAAGCCGCTGGCGCAAAACCACTTCGCTCCCAACAGCGGTGATTTCAGCGCCTCGCCGGCGGTGAGCGACGGTCAGTTGTTCATCCGCTCCAGCAAGTTCCTGTATTGCGTCGCACAGGCGACGAAGGCCGATTGATTCGGGATTCCGCGGGAAGGCTGTGTTACGAGCGGCGGGCAGCGCCTTAATACAGCCTTTCACCGCGGGCCTTGAACTCGGCAGACTTTTCCTGCATGCCGGCGGTGATCGCCGTTTCACTTTCGAGACCGTGCTGGGCGGCGTATTCTCGCACGTCCTGCGTGATCTTCATGGAGCAGAAATGGGGACCGCACATGCTGCAAAAATGGGCCAGCTTTGCCCCGGCCGTTGGCAGCGTTTCGTCGTGATACTCGCGCGCCCGTTGCGGGTCCATCGCCAGATTGAACTGGTCTTCCCAGCGGAATTCGAAGCGGGCCTTCGATAGAGCGTCATCCCATGCCTGGGCCCCCGGATGTCCCTTGGCCAGATCGGCCGCATGCGCGGCGATCTTGTAGGCGATCATGCCTTCCTTGACGTCGTCGCGATCGGGCAGTCCTAAGTGCTCCTTCGGCGTCACGTAACAGAGCATCGCTGTGCCGTACCAGCCGATCATCGCCGCGCCGATCGCCGAAGTGATGTGGTCGTAGGCCGGGGCCACGTCGGTGGTCAGCGGGCCCAGGGTGTAGAACGGGGCCTCGTGGCAGACCTGCATTTGCCGATCGACGTTCTCCTTGATCAAGTGCATGGGTATATGGCCGGGCCCCTCGATAATCACCTGCACGCCGTGCTCCCAAGCGATCTTGGTCAGTTCACCCAGCGTATCCAACTCGGCGAACTGGGCCGCGTCGTTGGCGTCCGCAATCGAACCGGGACGTAGCCCATCGCCCAGCGAGACCGATACGTCGTAACGGGCCATCAACTCGCAGATCTCGTGGAAGCGGGTATAGAGGAAGCTCTCGGTATGGTGCGTGAGACACCATTTGGCCATGATTGAGCCGCCACGAGAGACAATGCCCGTCACCCGCCGGGCGGTGAGCGGGATGTAACGCAGCAAGACGCCGGCGTGGATCGTAAAATAATCCACGCCCTGCTCGGCCTGCTCCCGGAGCGTCTGGTAATAGACGTCGAAATTCAAGTCCTCGGCCTTCCCGTGGACCTTTTCCAGCGCCTGGTAGATAGGCACGGTGCCGATGGGCACGGGCGAGTTCCGCACGATCCATTCCCGCGTGGCGTGGATGTTCGCGCCGGTGGAGAGGTCCATCACCGTGTCGGCGCCCCAGCGTGTGGCCCATTGCAACTTTTCGACTTCGTCGTCGATCGACGAGCGGACCGCCGAATTGCCGATGTTGGCGTTGACCTTCACAAGAAAGTTACGGCCGATGATCATCGGCTCGCTCTCGGGATGGTTGACGTTGGCCGGCAGCACCGCGCGGCCGCGGGCGATTTCCGCGCGGACGAACTCCGCTTCCATGTTTTCGCGAGCGGCCACAAAACGCATTTCGGGAGTGATGACCCCTTGCCGCGCGTAGTGCAACTGCGTGACGGGGCCACGACCGCGCAGGATTTTGGGCCGAATCAATTTCTCTGGAATCAATGCCTCGCCCGTCGGATCCTTAAGCGGCGCCGCCTCCTCGCAATCGCCGCGGCTGCGAATCCAGGTCTCTCTCAGCGGCGGCAGACCCTGGCGGACGTCGTGGTCCTGGGGGCCAGCAGTATCATAGAGATAGATTGGCTGGCCTGTGGTAAGTGTGACTTTTCGCACCGGCACGCGGACGCCTTCAGCTACTTCAACGTAAACTCGCTGCACCGGGTCCATATTCTCGGCGGCTGAGCCATCGCCAAACGTGGCCAATGAACCGTTCGAATTGCTCGCTGCCGGTTGGCCATTGGCCTGCTTCGGCAGGGCTGTGGTGGCCTGGATGGTGGACATGTTAATTCTCCTTCCCTTCGCTGGTATTAGCCAGATCAGGTTCTATGGGTTTGTTCTCAGCCTTTCGGCACCCCGTGACTACCCCGTCTTCCCGCCCCAGCGGCAAAAACCCTATAATTTACATACCACTCCCCAAGCGGGGGCGACTTTCTTCTGCCATGGAGTACAATCAACAGTATATGCAAGTCGTCACCTGCCGAATAGGTTCAAAGCCGCTTACGAGGGCATGACGTCAGTTTCCCAAGAACTTGTTGGTGCTTCTTCTTCCCCAGATACGTCTGGCGAGGCAGCGATTCCCTCTGGGCATCAACCCGAGCTAGGCGGGTTTTTTCGAGGACAGATCGAAGCTGCGGGCCTTGTAAAAATCGCTGAAAAGGTCACCGCTGCCCGGACTTTGGAACTTGAAGACGTCATGGTTTTATGCCGGGCGAGCCTGCCGCTGTTGTTAACGATGGTTCAGTTGAGAGGCGAGCCACACCTCGCGCCAGCAGAATTGCCGGTCGAGCGCATGGCCGTTTTGCCCCAAACCCAACGGCGAATCGGCCAATCCCTGTCCGATTGGCCGGAGTTCTGCCGGTCGCTCCTTGCCACCCGCGCCGAACTTTCCTCGACCGACGAGACCGCTTTCTGGTATCCTCTTGTGGAGCGGCCCTTCGATCGCGATGGCGATTTTAGCGGCGGCTTCACTGGCGTCGATTTGCTCAGGGCGATTGCCTTGGCCCGGCTGGTTCTGCCGGCGAAAGTCGAAGTGCAGGCCCCGCTGGCCACACTTGGCCCCAAGCTGGCCCAGGTGGCCTTGGATTGCGGCGCCTCGCACCTGGGCTACGTGGCTCCCGATGGCCAGACGCCCGGCGACCCGCTCATCGCCGACCCGAAGTTGCTCGAAGAATTGTTGGAGCCCGATTCATGAACATCGATCCCGTGCTGGGAGAAATCGCCGAAAGGGTCGAGGCCGGCGTGCGTCTCGGCCAGGAAGACTGTATTGTGCTTGCCACCCATCCTGACCTGCTCACGGTCGGCCAAATCGCCAACCTTGCGCGCGAGCGCCTGCACGGCAACGTGACCTATTTTAACCGCAACCTGCACCTCAACACGACCAACGTTTGCGAGGCAAGCTGCGCGTTCTGCTCGTTCGCGCGGCTGAAGGAAGGCATGCCCGCCGCCTATACGATGACCATCGAGCAGGCCCTGGAATGGATCGACAAACGTCATCAACCGGGCATGACCGAGGTGCACATTGTCAACGGTCTGAATCCGCACTTGCCTTTCAGTTACTACTCGGATCTCTTGCGAGCAATCCGCAGCCGCTTTCCCGCGCTGCACCTGAAGGCCTTTACGGCCGTGGAAATCCACTATTTCGCCAAGAAATTCGGAATGTCCTACCGGGAGGTGCTGGAGCAACTGATCGACGCCGGGCTCGGCTCGCTGCCCGGTGGCGGGGCGGAGATCTTTGCCCCGCGAGTGCGGAAGCGGATTTGCCGCGACAAGGTCGACGCCGATGGCTGGCTGGACATCCATCGCACGGCTCACCAACTAGGGTTGAAGTCGAACTGCACCATACTCTACGGCACGATCGAAACCCGCGAGGAGCGGATCGACCACCTTCTCCGCCTGCGGGAGCTGCAAGACGAGACGGGTGGTTTTCAGGCATTCGTGCCGCTGGCTTACCATCCCGAGGGCAACCGTTTGCACCGGCTGGGGGCTCCGACGGCCGACGACGACCTGCGAATGATCGCCGTCAGTCGCTTGGTCTTGGACAACATCCCCCACATCAAGGCTTATTGGATCATGCTTGGGCTGAAGATGGCCCAGGTCGCCCAGCGGTTCGGGGCCAACGACATGGACGGCACGGTGATCGAAGAGAAAATCTACCACATGGCCGGGGCCGAGACTCCGCACGCCTTGACGATCGAGGAACTCGAACGGCTGATCCGCGCGATGGGCCGCGAGCCGGTAGAGAGAACGACGGTCTATGAGACGGTAGCGCAATAGGTCCCTCCTGCCGGGAGGGAATAAA
Organism: uncultured Planctomycetia bacterium; assembly: GCA_963709175.1. Taxonomy (GTDB): domain Bacteria; phylum Planctomycetota; class Planctomycetia; order Pirellulales; family Thermoguttaceae; genus JANXQG01. The sequence continues at coordinate 2,528,037 of CAVPVK010000007.1, read as the reverse complement.
TGTGGCCGGACTTGCCAAGACGTGCCGACCGGAAACAACGGTGCGCACATTAGTCCCTTCCGGCAGAAGGGACCTATTGGAACCACACATGGTCGCCATCCAGAACCTTCCAACGATCGATCGCCTCCTTTCCCACGCTGCCGATGGCTGCCGCCTCTCGATCGAAGAAGCCCTGCAGCTCGCCGCCGAGGCCTCGCTGGCCGACTTGGGGCTAGCGGCCGACGCCCGGCGCAACCAGTTGCATCCCGGCCGGCGGGTTTCTTACATCGTTGAACGGAACATCAACTATACGAATGTCTGCAACGTCTATTGCCGCTTCTGTGCCTTCTATCGCGGCCCCGGGCGACCCGGCGGCTATACGCTCAGCAAGGAACAACTGGCCGCCAAGATTGACGAGACCGTGGCGGCCGGCGGCATCCAGATTCTTCTCCAGGGCGGACTCAACCCGGAGCTCGGCATCGCGTACTACGAAGACCTATTCCGCTGGCTCAAACGGGAGTACCCGGCCGTCAATCTGCACGCCCTTTCGGCCGACGAAATCCTGCACATCTGCAAAGTCTCCAACCTCTCGATCGAGCAAACGCTCCAGCGGCTGATTTCCGCCGGAATGGGCTCGCTGCCCGGCGGCGGCGCCGAGATTCTCGTCGAACACGTCCGCAAGCGGATCGCCCGGCTCAAGTCCAGCGCGGAGCTGTGGCTGGCCGTCCACCGCACGGCCCACCGGCTCGGCATTCCCTCGACCTGCACCATGATGTTCGGCGTCAAGGAGAGCTGGCGAGACCGCCTCCTGCACCTGGAAATGCTTCGGCAACTCCAGGACGAGACGAGCGGCTTTACGGCATTCATCACCTGGCCTTACCAGCAGGGCGAATTGCGGTTGGCCCGCGGCGACACGTCGGCCGCCGAGTATCTCCGCGTGCAGGCCGTGGCGCGGCTCTTTCTCGACAACATTGCCCATCTGCAGAGTTCCTGGGTGACACAGGGCCCCTCGATCGGGCAGGTGGCGTTGAGCTTTGGCGCCGACGATTTTGGCGCGGTGATGTTCGAAGAGAACGTCGTCTCCGCGGCGGGCACTACGTTCCGCATGAACAGCGAATTCATCGAGTCGCAGATCCGCCGCGCCGGCTATACGCCCTGGCGGAGGAACGTGCGGTATCAGGAAGTGTGAGCTCACGTGGAGAATGGTATGAGTGGAGTGGCTACGAAAAACCTGAAACGCCTGGCCCGATTCTTCCTCGCGGGGATCGTTGCGGTCCTGCCGCTGGTCATCACCGTGGCGATCGTGGCTTGGGCGGCCGGCTTCGTTCGAAAGATACTCGGACCGGGCACGCTGATCGGCGAGGGCCTCACTACCCTGGGACTCCGCTTCGTCACCAACGACACGGCCGCCTATCTGATCGGCGGGCTGCTGGTTTTGGGCGGCGTGCTAGCGATCGGCATAGCCGTCGAGGCCGGCGCCAAGAGCCTCGTGCAGCGACTCTCGGACATCGTCATGCAGCGGATCCCCATCATCGGCAGCATCTACGGCACTTCGAAGCAACTGGTCACCCTCTTTGAAAAGAAGGACCCGGAGAAGTTGCAGGGGATGAAGGCCGTATTCTGCTTCTTCGGCGAGAAGACCGGGGCAGGGCTGCTGGCCTTGCTCGTCTCCCCCGAGCAGTTCTGCATCAACGGCCGCAGCTTCTTTATCGTCATCGTGCCCACCGCGCCGGTGCCGGTAGGCGGCGGGCTGTTCTTCGTTCCCGTGGAAATGGTACAGCCGACCGATGTCAGCGTGGAGGGGCTGATGAGCATCTACGTCTCGATGGGTGTCAGCGCCTCCGCAGTTCCTGCCGGGAACTCTGCCATCCGCATAGCATCGCAATTCGCCTGCCTACGCGAAGAACGAAATCGCCATCGGATACTTCCACGCCACGCCGTCGTTGGCCTTGATCGCAGCAATAATCGGGAAAATCACGCTTATGATCGCAAGGGCGATGAGCATGAAGAAACCGATCACAACAAGACACAAGAGCAACGAAACAATAAAGTAAATAATGTGCGATATGATCCAGTTGGCCGCGTTCTTGCCGTGGATATCGAGTCCCGGCAATTCGTCCTTCTTGAGCTGCCAAATCAAGATTGGGACGATCAAGCCGGCCAACGGTACGAGATAGCCCGTCAAAATTGACAAATGTAGTGCGAACGCCCATTGCCGGGTTCGCTGTTCCATCGCGGGAGAGTCGGCCCATACGGGGCCCCGAAGGTTCGGGTCAGCCGGCTCACCCTGAAGAAGCCTGGCCTTGGCGGCAGCGAATTCCTCGTCGCTGATCGCGCCGGATTCATGGAGTTGTTGCAGTTTGTGCAGATCGTCCGCGATACTCATTGCGATAATCCCCTAGTTAATGCGATTCAATCGACCAGTTCTTTTTCGATTTCCTCGAGCGTCTTGCCCTTGGTCTCCGGCAGCCGTTGGAAAATATAGACGAAACCCGCGACGCAAATCGCCGCATACACCCAGAACACGCCCGACATGTTCAAGAGCTTCTGCAAGAGCGGGAAGGTGATCGTCAGCAGGAAGCAGGCGATCCACAAGGCCGAGACGGAAACGGCCATTGCCGCGCCGCGGATACGATTGGGAAAGATTTCGGAAAGGATGACCCATGTGATGGGAGCCAGCGACATCGAGTAAGCCCCGATTGCGGCCAGCACCAAGGCCAGCATCCTCCAGCCTTGCACCTGCTGAGCATAGCCGATGCCCAGGACAAGATATATGATTGCCAGGCTTGCTGCTCCCATGAGCATGAGCGAACGGCGACCGCTGGGAAGCACCGACATGAGGCAGCAACCAATCGCCGCCAGGGCCAGGTCAAGCATAACCCAGTGCGTCCATTCGAGACCGCTGATGCCCAGGATGATGTAAACGACCGTAAGGCCCGCCGCTCCCAGGAGGATCAGCCGACGGCGGCCGTGATCGACCACGCCCATGGAGCCGATGGTGAACATCATGCTCACGGCGCCGGTGGCGACAATGTTTGCCAGTGCGCCGGAGATCGCGTACCCAGCCTTGGTGAAGATTTCCTGTGCGTAATTGAAGATCACGTTAATGCCGCACCACTGCTGAAACACGGCCAACACCACGCCAAGAAGCAGCACGGATGTCAAACGGGGATTGAGCAATTCGCGGAAATCGACCCGCTCAGTCTCATTGGCCAGCGTGCCCTCGATCTCGGCCACGGCGGCCGCGGCGTAGCTTTCGCCCCCGATCCGCCGCAGGATGTCGCGAGCCTTGGCCTCTCGCCGCCGCTTAAGCAGCCAGCGCGGACTCTCCGGCACGAAGAACATGCCGATAAAGAAGAGGGCTGAAGGCACGGCCGTCAGACCGAACATCCATCGCCAGCACGTCGTGCCATACCACGAATCGCGAATGAACTGGGGCGTGGCCTCGGCGGGAAGACCGCGGCCCAGGAGCCAGTTGGTGATCTGGGCCATCAACACTCCGCTAACGATGGTGAGTTGGTTGATGGAAACCAACCGGCCGCGCATTCCCGCCGGAGCAACTTCGGAAATGTACATCGGCGATAGATTCGAGGCCAGTCCGATCGCGGTCCCTCCCAGGATTCGCCAGAAGACGAAGACGGCAAAGCTCGCCGCCAGGGCGTTCCCGATCGAGGTCGCCACGAAGATGATGGCCGAAATGGTCAAGAGCCATTTCCGTCCGAAGCGGTCGCTCAAAGCCCCGGCGCTATCGCGCGAATCAGGCAACCCACCAGCGCGAGCTATTGGCCCAGCCCGAGAGGAAGCTGTCCCACATGCTCCCAGATGTTGGATGGATGGCGAAGAAGGGCTCGAAGAACGGCTTGGCCCCGCCGATCACCACCCAATCATAGCCGAAGAGCAATCCGCCCAGGGCGGCGACCAGCGAAATGGTCCAGATATAGCCGAGGTTGTATCGGGCCTCGACGCGCGATTCCATGCCGGCCGACGGCGCCGTAAGCATGATGGGACTCCCAAGATAGGACGGAAAACGCAAACCCAATGGGGGCGCTAACTGTTTGCGTTAATCTAGCAGACTCAGACGCCGCGGTCTATCCCGAAGGCGGTTCTGCACGCGCGAACAATTCCGCCAGCAGCGTGAATCCCGGCAGGATCCCGCCGCCGGACAGAACCCGGTCCGGATCGGCGAAGCTCCGCTTCTCCGGCACGGCCGCATTCCTTCATGTCTCTTCCAGCAGATCGGCTGCCAGGGCGTGGCTGGGGTCACGGGTCAACACCTTCTTCAACAAGCGGCGGCCCTTGGCTTTTTCGCCTAAGCCCAAATGGGCCTGGGCCCGGAGGAAGAGGGCCGTCGTCTTCTGGCGTTGCTGAAGATCGTCGTGGAACAAGAGCATCGTCGGCAACGATGTGGCGAAATAGTCGATCTTTGCCGGCGACGCCTCCAACTTGCGAGCATAGGCCATCAGGCCCTTCAACAGCTTATCGGCCTTCGCGTCGCGGCCCAGTTCCCGCCAGGCCAGCGCTGTATCGTAGGTCTTTTCCGAGAACCGGCGGGTCCGCATGTCCTGGAAGTCGCCCTTGAAAGTTGCGGCCATTCGCCATTGCTGGCGGGCTTGACGCTTCTCGCCCAGTGCGGCCAACGCCTGGCCAAGACAATAGTGGATATCGCTCCGGTTGGCCAGCAGGTGCTTGGCCTCGCCCAGGCTCCGCGGTGGATCGAGGGCCGCGCGGAAGTGCGCGGCCGCCTCCGCCGGTTCGTCGTTCCGGAGAGCCGCGCGTCCCAGTGCGAGCCGGCAGCGCACGAACTGTGCCAGGGCCAAGCCCTCGCCGCCTTCCCAAGGCTGGAAGTTTCGCCCACAGACGACCGCCAGGGCCTCGGCGTGCCGACCGGTCTGGTTCAACAGCGCGGACAACTCCACGCTCAAATCGTCGCGCTGGCACAAGAGTTCCGGATGCTTCTGCAACTGCCGAAGTCGTTTCTTCGGCGCAACGTTCAACCGCTTCCAAAGCTGGTCCCGCTCATACAGCAGTCGGGCACTAGCAGGCTCGGCGCGGAAGGCCCGCTGGTACGCGGCACGCGACTTGTCGGACTTCTTCGATACATTGAACCAGCCAATGCCCAAGTTCCGCCAGGCCACCGCCAGCGACGGTTCGATCTTCACGCTCCGCGCCCAGAGCTCGATAGCCGCTTCGTGTCGGCGGCGGTCGTAGAGCAGGTTGCCCAGGTAGTAACAGGCCCGCCCGTCGCGGGAATTAGCCCGGATCGCCGCTTCCAGCACGGCAATCTCCTCGAGACGGGCTGGGAAGCAGTAATCGGGCGAGTGCACCGCCGCCTGATGATAATGCGTCTGCGCGGCCGGGATGTTGCCCGCCTTTTCGCAGAGCCAGCCCAACGTGTATTCGACGATCGGCCCCGCCCCGAGACTCTGCGTTGGCAACTGCGAGGCAAGAAGATCGCAAGGCAACGAACCGGCCGACAATACCTCGATGCCCTCGGCGTAAAGTCCGGCCTTCGCGCAATCGTGGGCCAGGTCGAGCCGCGTCTGTGCGTCGACCGCGGGCTGGCGATCGAGCAGGAAGCGGGCCCAGGCGTCCAGAGGATCGCGGGCGAGCGTCTCGCGCAAAAGCCCTTCTGCCTCGGCATGGCGCTGGAGCTTGCCAAGGACGATGGCCTTCAGGTCGCGAGCTCGCAGGCTCTCGGCGTCCAGCCGCAACACGGCGTCAAGACGTTCCAGGGCCTTGTCCCAATCTTCCTGGCGGCAATCCATTTCTGCCAGGGCCAGATGGCCGCAGCCGCCATGGCCTGGTTCCAGGCGGCCTTGGCGAAGGCCGAGTAGGTCGCGGAAACCAGCGACTCCTGCTGATCGAACTGGTCTCGCGTTAAGGCGTCGAGCCGATAGCGGAGGGCAAGTCCCAGGTTGTAGTACGGCTCGCCGTCATAGGGATTCGGATTGCGGAGTGTCAGCCGCTCGACGGCCTTGCGAAAACACCCTTCGGCCCGCTCGAACTCGCCGCGGCGGAGATGCCAACGGCCCATGGCGTTGTTCACGCGGCTGTCGCCCGGATCGCGGCGGAGGGCCTCGCGCCAATAGAGCGTTGGACAGCGGGTGGCGTGGCGGTACTGCTCCAAGTGCAGCCCGGTAACAAATAGCTCGTCGTTGCCGGCGATCTGCTTCGGCGGCGGCGGCTCGGTGGCGGGCGCCGGCATTATGCCGGGTGTGGATTCGCGCGGTTGATAGGAAATCACCTCCCGCCCCTTTTCGTCGAGGACCCGCAGGACCGTTTCGCCTATTTTCCACGGCGGCAAGTCCTGGGGACTTTCCAGGCAGAAAGGCTTGCCTGGAGCCAGATCGGCCTCCCATTCGGTGTCGCCGTTGGGGCTTTCCAGGCGAACCACAGCCTTGGGCAGCGGCGCAGTGACGCAAACCCCAACCCGCACATGGTTGCTGGCCAGTTCCACTCGCACCGCGGCATCCAGATTGGCGTGTTGGGCAGGCCCGATCTGCTGGATCGGATACCAGTATTGGCTCCAGGTCTTGGTCTCGCCCGGTTGCAGGAAAGAAAAGTCGGGCTGGTTGTCGGTATAGGCACCGGCCATCAACTCGATGTAAGGGCCATCGCTATCCGTGAGGTTGCGGTCCCACGCGTAGCCGAATTCATGGTTACCCCACGTCCATTGCTTCTTGCCCGGGGCAATATGGTGATCGACGACATGCACGAGACCGGCGTGGCGAAAGTGGTCGTATCCACCGCAGAAGTCCTCCGCGGAGTGCAGGCACATGTACGACGTGGGCACGGGGATGTTCGCATACCAGGAAAGATCGTTGGGGGCGTAGCGAACCGGGCCCTTTCCGCCACAATGGGGCGGAAGGAACTCGGTGGGGCGCTCGCCCGCCGGTACGCCGTCGCGGGCCCGGGCGGCGTAGTCGATGCCATAGTAAGATCCCTCGCACAGCGGATACCTGCTCATGGCCCGCCGCGCGTGATCCGCGACGTAATCGACGTCGGGCGGGAAGAACGACTGGTAGCCCTCGTGGACCCGTGTGGCTGCGTTGGCCCACCAAAGAAAAGTCTGCACCAGCGGCGTGCGATTGTAGATCCGCACCTTGAGCTCGAGCGACGACCTGTCCGGATGCAGGCAGACGCCGTGCATGCCCTTCATGCGCTGCAGCGGATCGTGGTCGCTGAGCCAGACCGTCCGCGCGCCGTCGGCGTGCTCTTCTACGAAGTACTCAACGGGTAGAAAAGTCGCGGGGCGGTGGTGCTGGGGCCAATTGAACTCGACACCACCGGAAACCCATGGGCCGGCCAGCCCCACCAGGGCCGGCTTGATCACGGTTTGTCGATAGATGAAGTCGTAATCGTTGGTCTTGTCCTGGGCTACATGGATCCGGCCGCCGATTTCCGGCAAGACCATGACCCGCAGGTAGTCGTTCTCCAGCCAGACAGCCTTCCATGCCCGATCGACCAAACTCTCGGCGATCCGGTCGGTGAAGGGTAGGGGATAGACTCTCCCGCTACTGCCCTGGTAGACCCGGTTCTCAAGGAACATGGGGTGTTTGTCGGGAGGAGCGGGCAGGTACGTGGGCAAAACCTCTTCAGTGATGCGGACTGCAACAGATGCCATGAGCGCCAGATGCTGAGTAACTTTCAGTATTTTGGTGACACCCCTCCATCATACCAAAAGAAACTTGGCAAGAGTAGCACCACGCCGGCATATTTTACCTATCTAGCCCGGTTGTACCGCTCGCGGATAAGGTTGTCGGGTTATCGTTTAACCCGGAGCCAACTGCGAGTACGGCTAAACGCCACTCCGTCGCCGTTGGCTGGGGGTTAAACGAGATATTGCCGACCGCGACCAGTTTTTTCGTCGTACGGCCCAAAGGAATACCAGCGCGAAACGCAAGCGAAGGCTCCCGGCCACTCGTTCCCTCGCTTGCGCATCGGGTGAGTATTTAGAAACGCGGGCAGCCGGTTATGGCCACCCCGCGATCTGTGAAAGCGAATCCTACTTGGCCGGCGTCGCTTCAGGGGCTTTGGCGGCCGGGGCCGGTGTTGCAGGGGCCGGTGTCGCAGGGGCCGGCGCGGTATCGGCGGGCTTGGCTGGCTTGCTGCCCTTCGGCGGATTTGCTGCCTGAATTTCAGCCTTTTGCTCGGCGGTCAGCAGATCGATAACCTTGCCCTTGAACTCTTTTTCCAAGGCACGGAGTTCCTTGCGGGCCTGCTTGGCCTGGACCTTCTGATCATCGGTTTCCTTGGCTGCTGCGTTAAACGCGGCGTTCTGCTCTTTGTTGCTCTTGCCCGCTTCCTTGGCCTCCTTCTTGGCCGCCTCGCCCGCCTTCTGCTGATCGGGTGTCAGCACGTTCTTTATCTTGGCATAGGCGTCGACGAATTTCTGTTTGTTATCCGCCTTGAGGGCCGTGAGTTTGGTCTCCTCGTCATCGGTCAACGTCAGGTTGGACAGCATTTTGTCGATCGTCTTGTAGTACGCAACTCCGGCGTTTGGGTTGGGCTTTTTCTTTCCCGCGGCGAGAACGGGATTAGCAGCCAGCATGGCGAGAACGAGGGTTGAAACAGTGCAGGCGGTTTTCATCGTGCGCTTTCTAAAGTTGGGTAGGATCGAGCCGCGAGGATACGGGCCGAAAAACGGGGAATAACGCTTCCCCACACCAGAGGTGAGAACGGCCCGCTCCTGGTAGATGGAATTATGCAATAGTCTACTTGGCGCCTTGGCGGATTAAAAGAGCCCGGCAAGAAAATTTCGTCGCATGCCGCGGCGTGTGTGGCACACCCTTCGAAGAACGGAAGTTACTCCGTTTTTAGTGAACCGAATAGACTCCGTTCTATGAAGCAGGGGCCAATCCGGCCAATCCGGCGAGGCTTCCAGAATGGCGCAAGTTTGCTTAAAATGCGAACGGGAGTTTTGTCCCCCTTTGCTCACGAGGTGCCTGATGCCTGGATTGCGACTCTTGCCGTTGGGAATCGGAAACGCCTTCTCGGCCGTCTCCTATTCGACTTGCCTGGCTCTGGAGGCCGACGGCTGCTGGCTGCTAATCGACTGTCCCCATCCCATGCTCAAGATGATGCGCGAGGCTGCGGCAACGGCCGGGGCGAATCTCAACGCCGAAGCGACTTGCGCCGTCGTTCTCACGCATCTCCATGCGGACCATTCCTCAGGGTTGGAGGGTCTGGCCTATTACAATTACTTCTTTCTCGGCCGCCGACTCCGCCTGCTGGCGCACGAGCGCGTGGCGGAGCATCTCTGGAGCGGACACCTGGCTGCCGGCATGCAGTGGGGCAAGCGAGAGCGGGTGGGACCGGAAGTCGAGCGCCGCTTTGAGGACTACTTCGATCTGAGCACTGTGCCATACGAAACGGCCGTCGCCGTCGGTCCATTTACGGTTTCTCTGTATCCAGCGCAACACTCGGTGCCCACTACGGCGGTCTTTGTCGAGGCGGCGGGCCGCAAATTCGGCTACAGCGCCGACACGTCTTACGATCCGGCCTTGATCGAGTGGCTCGCGCGGGCCGACCTGATTGTTCATGAGGCAAACGGCGATTTTCCGCACACACCTTACCACCGCTTGGCGGAGTTGCCGGACGCCTTACGGAAAAAAATGCTCGTTGTGCACTATCCAGATGACTTCGACCCGCCCAGCCGTCCGATCGAGTTGCTGCGGCAGGGGCGGAGCTACTGGGTCTGAAGGCTCAGAGACCTGCCACGCAACCGTTAATTCGGCTACCGCTCCACCACCACAAATGCCCCGCCCACTTCGGGCGGTATGCGGACCGGCTTGCCGCTGGCCAGATCGACGAAGGCCCAAAGCGTTTCGGCAGTGGCTAGCAAATCCCCGTCGCCGCGGCGCACGATGCGATAGCGCCGCGCAGAAGTGACCTTCTTCATCGTTGCCACCCAGGTCTCGACCACCACCTGATCGCCGGCAAATGCCGGCAGCAGGTATTCGATCGCGTGCGAGCGGACGACCCAACCCTGGCCCAACTCGCGGTAGCGCGAGCCGGGCCAGCCCTGGGCGTCGGAGTGGGCAACCGCGGCAGCCTGCAGCCAGGCGATGTAGACCACGTTGTTGGCATGGCCCAACGAATCGATTTCGCCGGCCCCAACAAAGTGGGAATGGAAAAAAACGTCGGGCATCAGTTCGCACGGATTGAAAATGATTCTAACCCGAAGCGCAATCACTAGCCGTTCGCTTGCTTGTGCTTCGGGTTAGTATGTTTCATATCTGCCAGCAAGCGTCTTACTTCTGCCCTTCCAGAACGAAATGGTGCGGCTTGGGAACTCGGGCGGCGTCGATTTCCACCTCGAGGGCGGCGATGCGCCCGTCGAGTTCCTTCAGGCGACTGTCCGTGCCTCTGCCCAATTGGACGTTCCGCCAGCGATCGAAGTAAACGTTGTTCTTCTCGAACACCAGCGACAAAACCTTCTGGACCTGCTTGGCAATCGGTCCGGGACAAACCGAGAGATTGAACCCTTTGCCGAGTTCCTCCGCGGTCACCGTGGCCGCAAGCTCGCCGTCGATGGTAAGTTGATAGTGGCCAGCCGGCAGTCCGCTGACCTTCAGTTCGTAGCGGCTAAGATCATCCAATACGGGCGCCAGCTTCAGCGATGCTTCAGCCCGCGGATCGATGGGCATGGGCAGGCCTGTGTCGGTGCGGTCGAACGAGAGCTTGCCCTGCTCGAACTTTACCTGGTTGACGCTGGCGCCGGCTTCGGCCCGGACCGTCGCGGCGCCGGTTGACGCAACATCAATCTCCGCAACCGACGCCAATGCCGGGGCGTGCAACCCTTTGAGGATCGCCCAGGCCATCAAGGTGTGTCCGGTCGGGCCGGGATGCACGGCGTCGCCGGCGCCAATTTGGGCCTGCGGATTGGATGCCCGTTCTTTCATCATGATGGCCATGTAGGGATCGAATTCGTCGACATAAAGGGCCTTGCCGCCGTAGCAAATCGCCTCTAGGCCGTCGGAAAACGCCCGTAGCGACTGGTTGCGGACATCCTTGTTCGGGTCGGGACGGCGGTCTTCGATCGGCTGGGGTGTGACCAAGGCCACACGGGCCCCATGCTTGGCAAGGACCTTGACGATTTCTGCCTGGCTGCGGCAATAAGCCCGGAAGATGTCTTCGCGGAACGGCTGGTAAGAGTGGTCGTTCATGCCAAAATCGACGGTCACGGCGGTGGGCTTCAGCGGCAGTACGTCGCGAGCCAGCCCGGCGCCGACCGATTTCTCCACCATGGCCCGCTGTTGATCCGGTCGGGCGGCAAAGAGCCTATTCTCGTCGGGATGGGCCCGCTGTCGAAGCCAGGCCGTGTCGCCGCCCCAGCCGACGTTGCGGAAGGTGAGCTTCCATTGTGGAAACCGGGTCAGGGTATAGGCCTCGATGTAAGTGGTGTAAAGCTTCTGCTCGGTGATGCTGTCGCCGAGGAAGACGACGCGGTCGCCGTCGTGGAAAAAGAAGTCTGCGGCGTTGGCTGCCAGGCCGATCGCCAAGAATAACGAAACCAGGAAACCTGCCGCCATTTTCTTGATCATGAGACGTTGCTCCTTTTGCATGTTGGGGTCCGATCAACAAGAGTGTTATTGCTGAGCGGACGGTTGTCAAGCGTTCCGGCAGACGTTGGAGTTGCGGCGGTAACTTTGGAGGTCTCTTGGGACCAGGTCCTTAGGTCTTAGTCCGAAGACTTTAGACCGAGATCCCAAGACCTCTCCTCACACCAGCGGTTCGCTGAAGGGATCGGCGGCGATAGTGTCGATCGGCCGCTCGAGCGGATTCTCGGCCGTAGCCGTGGGAATCTCTCCCTCCACGGCGCGAACCACCAGGCGATTCGACTCGATCTTGATCACGCGAACGGTCTGGCCGGTCTCGATGACCATGCCCTCGCTCATCGCATCGAAAGTCTGCCCATCCACGTTCACTACCCCGCTGGGCAGCATGCGGCACTTCGCCCTTCCCAGGCGGCCTACCAAACCCCGGATCTGTCGCCTTTGGGCCTCGTCAGGAAGCACGTCCTCGGCACGGGGTGCTTCCAAAAGCACCTGCCGCCCGACGAATGTGTGCGGCCACCAGCGGAAACCAAAGCCTATCACGCTGGGAACACCGACTACCACGGCCGCGGTTACGGTCAAGCCCACCGCTGGGCTAGATCGGAATCCCAGCAATACAGCACCCAGCATGGCGGCGGCGGAGAAAAAGGCAATGATGCCGCCCGTGGGGAAAAAAATCTCCAGAAAGGCCAAGCCCAGCCCCAATGCCAAGAGGAAGATGGGCCAAATCCAAATTTCCATAGCCAATTCTGTGCTCCAAACAAACTCCTGCGTTTTCGTTTACGATCGCGATCTATTTTACCCACAGTCGCCAGTGAAAACCACGGGTACGTCAGCCTTTCCAGCTGACGTAAAACCGTCTTTCTACGGCCGATTCGGGTCCGGAAACCTTAGTTTCAGGACATAGGCCTCCCACTGCTTCTGGAACGCCTGCATGTCGTCGCGTTTCAACACAGCCTTCAAGGTCTGGTAACCGGAAGGGTCGTCCTTGCGGTTTGCCAGGAAGCGGTGGTAGTAGGTCTTTAAGAGTCCTGCCTGCTGCAGGTAGTAACAGAGGTAGCGGGCTTGGCCGTAGTTAGTGCCGCGGTCTTTCTCATAGAATTCCGTGTCGCTGGTATGGCAGAGCGCATTGAAGGAAGTCAAATTCCCCTTGCGAATCGCCGCCTGCAGCCCCGCCAGACGCCAGTTGGTGTAGCCGTGAATTTGGCCGTTTTCGTCACCGCTTTGCTCGTAGAGCGAGCCCAGGCCTTCGTTGAACCATGCCGGGCAGTTGGGAAAGTTGGCCGCCACGAAGGGATGTACGATCTCATGCACCAGCGTGCCCCCGCCGGTGGCTATATTCATCACCAATGCCCGGTCGCTCTGGGAGAAATAACCATAGGGCGTGTCGGGCGTCTTGCCGAAAAGCCGCTTGCAGTTGGTCATGTAGCTGTCTTTGTCCTGGAACAGCCAGATATCGAGGATCTCCGTCGGATCCCGCGTGAAATAGGAGCTCTTGAGCTTGTCCACTGCCCACTTGACCGTATTGTCTGCCCGTTTTTGGACAATTTCGGGCGATTCGTCGCCGATGACTACAAAGGGAGGCGTGACGACGATGGTGAAATCCCGCGACGGGAGCTTTTTGCGCAACGACGCAACGTGCCTGGCAAAGTCAGCCCGAGTGAACCCGCCCGTCTGGAGTTCCTCGGCCCTCGTCGCCCCTTGGCCGACAATGGCGGCGACCACTACCGTCAACAGCACGTGCCTTGGAACGCTCAAGATATGTCTCCTCTCAAGAGATTGTAAGGACAATTCCCAGTATCGTCGGCCCATGACTGCAACGTAATCTTACCCGATCCAAGACCTGTCCAATAACCACTTCATAGAACAGAATTCAGTCCGCTTAACAGAACGACGACCGCTCTGGGGACCCCGCAATTCCATTAAACCATCCGATTTTCTTTTTCCATACCCAACGCCGGAGTTGTTCTTTTCCGCGCCAAGTGTTCAATATTGCTGTAGCAAAAAAGAGCAGGCGGGTCGGGTTCCGCTCGGGCAAACGGAACCTCGACCCGCCTGGGTGTGAAGGGAAGCATGAGCTTCGGCCCATCGATTCAGGGGGTCTCCAAACCGGAAGGGGAGTGGGTGACCTCCAGTGGTCTCAATGGGATTGCGCGACTGCCAGCGCTCCTTCGGTGCCTCTTGGAAGCCCCGGAAAAAGCGGTGATCTTGGGCTGTTCCGTTCTCAAGATCGGGGAAATTACTCGAGAAAACCGGGTTGCGTGCCCTGTTCTGCGCCGGCACGCGTTTCCTCATCAAGTAACTTCGGACCGCCTTCCCGCAGGCTTCCCGATTCGTCCGGCCCCTGTGGCATGGCCTCTTCTCTGAGGGCCGCTTGGGAAGGCAGGAATGCGCCTCGGGGAGGCGACTCGTGCGAATTCCTTGGCGGCCCTAAACCAGCCCCGTCGACCAGAATCGAGCCAACTGCGGCCCATTCATATGCAACTAATGTGCCAATCGATGCCGAGAGGCGGCGATACTGAAGACGGCCCTTAACAGAGCTGAGAAAAAGATACTGTGAGCCATGGCGGCGGCGGGTTTCATGATTGGAAGCGGTCTTGGAGGGCACAATTCCGTCATTGGCTGCTCTTGCGCACATAGAGGAGCATCACTGCCGGCGTGGGCAAGTCACGCACAATCGAGATTTTCGGCCCCTGGACTGATCGCTTGCCCATAGATTCCAAATTGCGAGTGTCGTCCAGCACAAGCAACTCATACTCGCTCGGCCCGCTCCAGGGAAGGTCGTCGCAGGCAATCTCAACCGGTCCCTTGATACGGCCGAAATTGCTGATCACCAGCGCCAATTCGCGACCGTCGGACGCGAGGCCGGCAACGGCTGTGATTTCCCCGGGTTTACCGCCGTCGACTGCCAGTCGTAGCGGATGGTCCACGAGGGCCTTGAAGGCCAGGAAAGCATAATAGGTCTTCTTGGGCACGCCAAACTGGTTGAAAAGCCCCCAAGGGATGGTATCGCCGCTGAAGAAGTTGGCCATGTCCAGCGGGGCGTCTTGCAGACCCAAGAGAACGCTAGCCACAAAAGCCGCGCCGCGAGCACCGCTGGCATCCTCGAACCACTTCTGCAAACGGAGGCCATCGTGGCTGTGCATCGGCGACCAGTCGTCATTCGGCAAGTAGTTCCATTCATTCAAATGGATCTCTGCTTTCTTGAACCCATAGTCGTCCAGCACCCGCCGCAGGCCGATTGTGCCGCGAACGGGCGCAGTCGGATCGGCGGTGTACATGTGCCAGGAAACGAAGTCCAAAGGCAGCGACTCCTTGCGGCAGTATTCCAGGAAACCGCGCAGGTGAGGACAGGGAGTAAGTCGATCGCCGTCGAGCTTTCCCAAAGCGACAACGGCCGGGCCGCCTACCATTAGCTTAGGAAATCGCTTCTTGATCGCGCGGGCCGTGACCCCATACAAGCGATAATAATCTTCGGAGGTACCGTCCCACATCAGCGGCCCGAGATCGGCCTCATTCCAAATCTCGAAATAGCGGATGTCATAGTGGAATCCGCCGGCCCAACCTTCATTGTAATGGCGGATGATGCCCAGACAAATTGCGGCCCAGCGGTCGAAGTCGGCCGGCATGTGGACGTAATACTTGCGCGGCGTGTGCTCGATGCTTTCGCCCAGGCGGTACATCACTTTGGAGCCAGTCGCCAGTATCGCCTTGAGGAAGTCGTCGGTTGGGGCAAAGCGGTAACTTGCCGGCGACTGGGGATCGGCAAGGAAGTCGGGAAAGATGGCATGGATATTGACCACGTCGCGGGCCGGCCAAGTGGAATCGTGGACGCGGCTCAGCGGAATGCCGAGAGTCCGATGGTATGGCGAGAGATCCACCAGGCCGCCAAAGCAGATCGGGCCGCCGTTGATGCCGTGGATCGGCCGCACCGTGCCGATCTTATGCCCGGCATCGACGCGAATGGTTGCGGCGGCGCAGTTCACCGCGATGAGCAGCGAAACAAGCGCGAACGTGTGGCAAGTCTTTGGGGTCGCGAAGTACCGCATGCGATTTCGTCTGTCTGGAGGTATTTGCGTCACGACATCAATCGGGCAGTCTAGCAGTTGATGCATCAGCGGTCAACGGGCCAAGTTGCGAAAGACGCGTCGGCGACGGCCAGTTGCCGGCAACCGGCCTGCACTTTGTTGCAAAGTCCCACCGGCGGTGGTACGCTATCTCCCTAGGTTTCCCGGCGAGCAGTTCGCGCAACGTGAATTGTCAGCGAGAACGAAGCGGCGCGTCGGCCGTGGCGACATCTCCTCCAAGGCAGCGTGGTGCCCGGAGGCTCACCCGCAACGGCCCGCACCACGATAATCGGCAATTCAGTATGAAGAACGTAGCCCTCCCACTTACCGCGTGGCTCTTGCTCAAGGCGTTGCCGTTGCTTGCCCAAGTACCGGCTAACCAGCTTCCACTTCGGATCGGCGCGGACCAGACAGGCGAGAACGCCTTTTGCGGCGAAATTGCCGCAGTTCGGTTGTACGCTCGCGCCCTACCGGCAGTGGAAATCAGGCAGCTGGCTGAGGCGCAGCCCGGAGCACAACGCAAAATGCCGGGTATCATCCGTCAATGGTTGCGTCCGCGCCTGCCGGTCATTTCCGGGGACAAGTTCGATTTCTCCGCAGCGTGCACCATCGAAGCGTGGATTCGTCCCGCCGCCGGTCTGGGCGGGCGAATCGTGGACAAGATCACGCCGGGCGGTAGCGATGGTTTCCTGCTGGACACGCATCCCGGCAACGCGCTGCGACTCATCGTCGGCAACGAGACTCTCACGCACCCGATGCCGCACAGCGACGGGTGGACGCACGTGGCGGCGACGATTGACGATAGTGGCTTGCTGGCCTTATTCGCTAATGGCGTGCGGGTTGCCGGCAGCGCGGGTGAATCCGATGGCGTGGCAGTTCATGGTGCGATTGAGGGACCGGGGAAGCCGCTTACGCTCTGGTATCGCCGCCCGGCGCGATCGCTGGACCGAGGCGTCGCGTGATCGGCAACGGCCGACTCGGCGGCATGGTCTGGGGCGGCGTGACAAAGCGAGCGCATCGATCTGAACGAAGACACGCTCTGGTCCGGCGAGCCGTACGACAACCTCAACCCGAACGGCCTGAAGTCGCTGCCCGCAGATTCGCCGCTTGCTCGTTGCCGGCAAGAACGGCGCAGCGCAGCAGCTCGTCGAGCGCGACATGAACGGCAAGTACAACCAGAGCTACCAGCCGCTGGGCGATCTGACGATCGAGTTTCCGATCGGCGGCGAGGTGACGGACTATCGCCGCGAACTGGACCTGGCACAGGCCGTGGCCCGCGTGCAGTTCGAGCTAGCAGGGCGTTCGCTACACGCGTGAAGTCTTCGCCTCCAATCCGGCGCAGGCCATCGTCGTGCGGCTGACAGGCGACCAGCCGGGCAAGGTCTCGTTCACGGCGTCGCTGGGCTGCCAGTTGCACCATGCGACGAAAGCCGCCAAGGACTTCCTGCGATTGACCGGCCGCTGTCCGGCCCACGTCGATCCCAGTTACGTCGAGCGGAGCCGTGGTGTGGGACGACGCGCCCGGCGGCAAGGGGATGCGGTTCGAGACGCGGCTCGTGCCGCTCCACCAGGGCGGCCGCGTCACGATTACCGATGCCGGGATCACTGCGGAAGGCTGCGACAGCGTCACGCTGTTGCTGGTCGCCGCCACGAGCTACAACGGGCCGTGGAAAAGCCCGAGCCGGGAAGGCAAAGATCCCGCGCAAGCTCTGCGACGGCATACCTCGCGCCGCTGGCCGGGCAAGTCGTATGCCGCGCTCCGCGACGCGCACGTCGCCGATTACCAGCGCCTCTTCAACCGGGTGACCCTGGACCTCGGTCACTCGGCTGCCGAAAACTTGCCGACGGACGTGCGGTTGAGGACGTATCAGCCGGGCAAGGACCCGGCACTGGCGGCGCTTGTATTACCAGTTCGGCCGGTATTTGCTCATCGCCTCCTCGCGGCCCGGAACGCAGCCGGCCAATTTGCAGGGCATCTGGAATCACGAGATCCAGCCGCCCTGGTCGGCGAACTGGACGTTGAACTGCAATGCCGAGATCAACTACTGGCCGGTCGAGACGGCGAACCTCGCCGAATGTCACTTGCCCTTGATCGAGCTTACCGAGCAAATCAGCGTGGACGGCGCGCACATTGCGAAGGACCTCTACGGCGTGCGCGGCTGGGTGGCGCACCACAACACCGACATCTGGCGGCAGGCGGGGCCGGTCAGCGGCAGTGCCGTGTGGAGCATCTTCCAAGTGGGCAGCGCATGGTTGTGCCAGCATCTCTGGGAGCACTATGCCTTTTCCGGCGACACCGACTATCTGCGCCGCGTCTGGCCGACCTTGAAAGGTGCGGCGCGGTTCTATCTCGATTACATGATGGAGGAGCCATCGCACGGCTGGCTTGTGACCGGACCGGATACGAACTTCGAGAACCCGTTCCGAAAGCCCAGCGGCGAGACCGGTTGCACCTGCATGGGCCCGACCGCGAGCATGCAGATGGTGCGCGAGTTGTTGCAGAACTGCGTGCAGGCCTCCCGGGTTCTCGGTACGGACGCCGAACTGCGTGCCGAAATCGAGAGAACCTTGCCGCGGCTGCCGCCCATGCAGGTCAGTCCGACGACCGGCGAGTTACAGGAATGGCTGGAGGACTGGCAGCGTACGGCGGAATGCCAGGTCCTATCGAGTTGGGGCGCGATCGGCGGCACGCAAATCACGCCCCGCGGCACACCAAAACTGGCGGCGGCGCTGCGAAAGATCTTCGATAAGGCCGGGTGGTGGAACCGTGGGCTCGTGGGGAGCTGGCAAGGCGCATTCCAAGCCAATGTTTACGCCCGGCTCGGCGACGGCGATACCGCGTTGCGGGTGCTTGACATGCAACTGCAACGCAGCGTGAACCCCAATCTCTCGGCAAAGTTTAACGGCGTTGAATGGGAAATCGACGGCAACCTCGGCCAGACCGCTGCCATTGGCGAGATGCTGCTGCAAAGCCAGGCGGGTGAAATCGAACTCTTACCGGCTCTGCCCAAGACGTGGCTGCTCGGCAAGGTGACCGGATTGCGGGCCCGTGGCGGATTCGAAGTGGACATGGAATGGAAGAATGGTAAACTGGCATGCGCAACGATCCGAAGCATTTCCGGAACATCGTGCAAAGTCCGATACGGCGATCGCGTCACATCGCTGCAAATGAAATCCGGGGAAAGCAGAACGCTACAAACGCACGGCGGCGGCGATATTCAAGTGCTGGAGAACCTGCGGGGCGTCTAGATCACAACGGGCGAGCCGCTTTTCGACGGGCTCCACCGCTCGCTACGATCTGATCGTAACCCGCCTGTTTCACGGGCAATTCGACCGTCACGCCGGTGCCTTGGCCAGGTTTGCTGCGGATGCTGCACTTGCCGCCCAAAAGCCGAATCGCCTTCTTCAATGCCCGCTCACAGACATTGTTGTCCAAGGGCGCTCTGGCCACGGTCAAGAAGAGCGTCAACTTCTCCCCGTGCTTCAGCAGACCGAGGTGGGGACCAGTTCTTCCGCCGCCCCCCACTTGAAGCAGCGGGTGACGATCGGCATCAACTTGTTCACGTAGGGAAGTTGCCCGCATCGATCAGCCGCCGTCGGATCGCCTTGAATCCCTTGCCGAAGTCGGCGGCCGGGGTGTGGCCGTACATGTCCGACAGGTGGGAGTGAAGGACCACGTGTGTGTGGGCCAGCCATTCGCTTTGGGTGCCATCCTTTCTACGGTAGCAGCCCTTGCAGAACTCGTGGTAGGCATCGGCCAGTTCCACGACGGTGAAGCCGGTCGTGACAACCTGCGGGGATTCCATCGGGATAACGCCGACCGCAGCGACCCGAACGCTCCTGACTGAAACGGCCCGTATCCGATCATTCGAATGGGCCTCTACTTCCAAGATCATCGCCGTCATCCCGGCGGACTCGACCTGCTCGCGGGTTCGCATAGGATCTGCGCCGATCGCTTCGGTAAGTTCATCCCGGCCGACACCGCATTGGGAGACTTTGTCGTCTGGAACCTCCGTACGATCCACAGTGGTTGTGGCTGGATGCTTCGGTTTGGGAGGAAGCGTCTTCCCCCCGATTCGCTGCTCGCCCGCACGCTATCCCGGTTCCCGATTCGATACTCGGGGCTGCTGCTCTTCAAGAATCCGGCCGCTCGAGTAGCTGCGTTCATGACATTCGGTCGGACGGGGAGCCACCTCGACCGGTACATCGCCTACCTCAAGTCTCGCGAGTATGCCGTCGAGGCATGGCGGGCTTGTTCCTACGGCCAGGACGTTTGGAAGGCGATCGAAGGAATCGATCTGGAGGTACTTGACTTGCCGGCGGAGATCTTGCGGAACCCACTAGGACAGACCAACGTCAAACACGTGCCGCTGCCGTACTAAGAGTCGCGGGGATTATCAGCCCGCTTCAGGTCGTGCGGAATCACTTGTCCGCCGGATAGCAGATCGTCGTCCCCGTCCCCGGGCGGGAACTGGTAGCGGAACGCCGACCGGCATTCCCCGGCGCCGCTGCCATGATCCGCGGTGGCTGCTCACCGAGGGCTTGCCACGACTTCGCCATGCGCCGGCTTGACTGGCGGGTCCAGTACGACCTCAAGGACGACGCGACCTGTGGCGAAGCGATGCAGCTTCTGGCGGCCCTCATCTCGAGCGGCATCGAACTGCTGCGGGCGACTGGCGCTCTGCCAACTCCAGGTTGATCTCGACGATCGCCTCGCAGACGGGCATCGAACTGGGCCTGTAAGCACGGACCTGCGCCACAGCCTCGATCGGCCTGTTGGCCTGTGCTCTTCGGGCACCCTGTTCGCGCCCCGTATTTAACGACGCCTGCGACCGGCCGCCAGATAATCGTCTCGACCGCCAACTCAAGTCGGCCATGAAAGCCACTGATTTGGTGGGCATGTTCTGGAAGCCTGGCCATGGCACCCGGTTTGCCCAGGATTTTCGGCCAGGGTTTCCTGCGTGGGTGCCCAGCGACTGTCTGCTATCATGACTTCAGCGACGTTCTCACAGCCGTTTTCAACGTCGAGTTGCCAAACCCCGGCCGAAGCCGGCCCCCCCAGCCACC
This sequence comes from uncultured Planctomycetia bacterium, assembly GCA_963709175.1. Classification (GTDB taxonomy): domain Bacteria; phylum Planctomycetota; class Planctomycetia; order Pirellulales; family Thermoguttaceae; genus JANXQG01. Next base: position 2,507,366 of record CAVPVK010000007.1, on the reverse strand, counting down.
TCGTTTGGCAGACCATTTCAGCAACTTTCCCGGCATCACCTTGGCTCCGAGGACAGCCGTTGCAAGCAGTTTAAGGGCCCGGCCGCGGCAATCTCCGTCATATTCGCATAGCTATCTGCGAATAAACAAATTCCCCACATGGGGTATTGACGGTGGATTTTGGAAGATTATCCTGGTGAGTATGGCAGCCGACGAAATGAACGCTCGGTATCGGCCCCGCGGCGTTCTGATTCCTGCCGGCTCCCGAAACACCCCTAGGCCCCAACTAGTGTTCTTACGCCTGGAGGCAGCGCTGTCGCCGCTCGGATGACCAGGTTGGTCATGGGAGCCCAGCGGGCGACTCTTTGAACGACGGTTTCGTGATTAACGGGCTTGCGCCGAGTGATCGTGGTTTTCTTGCCGTCGCGTTGCCGATTGGCGACCGCTGAGCGGTCGTGCGCGTGTGTTGTCAATGTGTTCGTTGGGTTTGTGGACTTGGATCGTGGGAGACAAATCATGTGGAATCGAATCAGCTTGACAAGTGAGGTAGCGACAGGGACGTTCAGCCCTGGTTATACCTGGGCTCGGAGAAACGACCGGGGGAGGCTGACAAAGATCGGTCTGTTGGGCATCGTCGCTGCGGGGCTCTTGTTCGAGGCCTCGCCTGTGGCGCGAGGGGCCTCGTACTACTGGCAGGTCCAATCGGGCGATTGGTCCGTGGCGTCGAACTGGGGAGGCACCATGCCGACGAGCAGCGACACTGCGTATATCGTCAACGGCGGAACGGCGACCATCACTCAGCTCGGTGAGGTCTGCGGTACCATGTCGTTGGGCAACAATGTCGGAACGGGGACGGTCCTAATGACGAGCGGCAGCCTGTTGACAATCAATAACTTTAACGTCGGCGACTCCGGAACTGGCATTTTCACGCAGTCAGGGGGGACCAATACGGTGTCCTCCCAGCTTAACCTCGGATTCAACTCCAACGGCTACGGAATCTATAACCTCAGTGGTAGCGGCCTGGTCTCCGCACCTTACGAGTATGTCGGCCTACTTGGAAGCGGCACTTTCACGCAGTCGGGGGGAACTAATGTCGTCTCCAGCAGCGGATTTCTCGACGTCGGATTCAACTCTGGCACCAATGGATCCTACAGTCTGAAGCGCGACTGGCCAGCTCATCGCCCCGAGCGAGTCAATCGGCTACTACGGAACCGGCAGCTTCGCCCAAGCAGGGGGGAACAACTTGGTGGCGGGTGTGATGACCCTGGGCCAGAATCTTGGCGGCAGTGGAAGCTATAGCCTCAGCGGCGGGAGCCTGTCCTGTGGGCTCTACGAGTATATCGGCGTCTACGGGAACGGCACCTTCACGCAATCGGGCGGAAGCAATTCGACTACCCAGTTGATTGTTGGAGGCCCGTCCGGCAATGGAACCTACAGCATGGGCGGCAGCAGCCTGTTTTCCGCGGCTTCCGAATACGTCGGCCTCACCGGGACCGGCACTTTCACGCAGTCCGGCGGGATCCATGACGTGTCCTATGAACTCTATATCGGAAACAGCGTTGGCAGTAGCGGAACATTTACTCTAAGCGGCACCGGCCAGCTCTCCACGCCGAACGAGTTTATCGGTTACTACGGCAGCGGTAGCTTCACGCAGTCCGGCGGTACGCACTCGGTGGGCACTCTTATTCTCGGCTTTTTTGCCAACTCATCGGGAATCTACAATCTCAACGGCGGCTTGCTCAGCGTCGCGACGATTTCCGGCAGCGCCGGAATCGCCACCTTCAACTTCGGTGGCGGAACGCTCGGAGCCGTAACTTCCTGGTCATCTTCGCTCAGCATGAACATGAGCGGTGTTGGCGGGCCCGGCACCATCGATACCACGAGCGGAAACATCAACCTCACCGGCAATCTGACTGGCCCCGGGGGACTGACAAAGATTGGCCCGGGCACGCTGACGTTGACCGGCGTAAATACCTACAGCGGCAATACGACCGTCGAAGGCGGCACGCTGGAACTTGCTGGCGGACAGTTGTCATCACCCGTTCAATACGTCGGCAATTCAGGCATAGGCACGTTCTCTCAGTCCGCAGGGACCAACACGCTCACCGGTTCCGGCGTGCTTTATGTCGGCAATGTGTCAGGGGCAAGCGGCGCCTATAATCTCAGCGGCGGATCCTTGGCGGCGCCAACGGTTTACCTGGGCAAGGCTGGAACCGGCAGCCTGACACAAACGGCCGGGACCTGTTCGGTGCCCTCTTCGCTGTACCTTGCCTACAACCCCGGCAGCAATGGAGCGTATAGCCTGAGCGGCAGCGGCGTGCTTTCGGCAGCCACTGAGTACGTTGGCGGCCAGGGAACCGGCAACTTTGCCCACTTGGGCGGAGCTAATTCGGTTTCGACAGAACTGTACGTCGGTTACGACGCAGGCAGCAGCGGAGGCTATAGCCTCAGCGGTAGCGGCCTGCTTTCCGCACCGATCGAGTACATCGGCGTCGACGGGAACGGCATCTTCGCGCAGTCGGGCGGAGCCAATTCCGTGTCCAACATCCTGGCAATCGGAGGCCTCGGTGGCAGCGGAACGTACAGCCTGACTGGCAACAGCGTCCTCTCCGTGGCTACGGAGTTCGTGGGAAACTACGGGCCCGGCAGTGTCACGCAATTGGGCGGGACCCATTCGGTCGCCAGCCTTATCCTGGCGGAAAACGCCGGTTCCACGGGGACCTACAATCTCGACAGCGGCTTGCTCAACGTCGCGGCGATTTCCGGCGGTTCGGGAAACGCCGCGTTCAACTTTGGCGGGGGAACGCTCGGGGCCCTCGCCGCATGGTCCTCATCGCTGAATATGAACATGAGTTTCATCGGCGGGCCCGGCACCATCGATACCACGGGCGGAAACATCACTCTGACCGGCGTCTTGAGCGGTTTTGGCGGACTGACGAAAGTGGGCACCGGTACCTTGGTGCTTTCCGGCAGTAACGTCTTTAGCGGCGGCACGACCATAAATGTCGGACTTGTCCAAGTAGACAATAGCTCCGCACTGGGTGCCAATGTGGGCGCGTTGAACGTGAATGGAGGAACTCTCGACCTGCACGGTTATTCGGCGAACGTCGGCGCGGTGAGCGGTACGGGCGATATCGACAACCTTGCACCATCGAGCGTCTCGACCCTAACCGTCGGCAACGGCGGCGCTACGAGTACATTCGCGGGATCGATCCGCAGTGACGGCGGAATTGTCGCGCTGGCAAAGGTCGGCGGGGGCGCAGTCACGCTCGCGGGAAACAACCTTTATACGGGCGCCACTACCGTCAGCGGCGGCACCCTGGTGATCGGTCCGACCGGCTCGATTGCGCCTGCTAGCGCGGTCAGTGTGACCAATGACTCAACCTTGCTCCTCACGGCTCCGGCCAATCTTCCGGGCAACGCAATTATTATCGCCCCAGGCAGCCTGCTAGATACAACGGCGGCGGGGAGTTTCTCCCTCACCGGCTCGTTGACGATCGGTCGATCCAGTGGCGCAGGCACCGATCTCAACGGTAATCTCGTGCTTAACGGCGGCACGATCAATATCGCCGGAAGTTCCACGGCCGGCACGCTCACCGAAGCCGGCAATCTCTCGCTCAACGGAGGAGCATTGTTGTTCGACCTGGACTCCATGGGCGCAAGCGATCTCGTCAAGGTGAACAATCTGAACTTGAACGCGATGACGGCAATAAGCATCAACATGTTGGGTGGCTCCTTGAGCAATGGCAGCTATGACCTGATCCGCTATAGCGGCAGCCTCACTGGCAATACCTCGATATTGGCGCTCAGCGGCGCGGCCAGCGGGGTGGCTCGGCAGGCATTTACGTTAGTCACTTCCAACTCCTCGGCGGGGATGCTGCTGCTCGAGGTTACCGGTGCTCCGTCAGCCAATCTCGTTTGGACCGGTTTGCAGAACGCCATCTGGGACACCGCTATTTTGAACTGGAACAACAATGGTACAGCCGACAGGTTCTACAACGGCGACACGGTGACCTTTGACGATACCGCCGACACGGCCTCGGTGACGCTCAACATGAATGTCCAGCCGCAGAATGTGTTCTTTAATAACAACTCGTTGAACTACATCCTAGCGGGGACCGGCGGCGTTAGCGGTACCGGCAGCCTGACGAAGAACGGTAGCGGAACGCTGGTCGTCAGCGTTAGTGACTCCTACACTGGCGGCACAACAATATCAGGCGGCCTATTGCAGGCAAACAACAATTTCGCGCTCGGCGCGGCGAGCAGCGCTTGGCGGTCAACGGAGGAACCCTCGACATACACGGCTGCGACTTGAACGTGGGTGCGCTCAATGGGATGGGCACCATCGACAACCTGTTTGGAAACGGCTCCTTGACCGTGGGCAACGGTAATGCGTCGGATACGTTTTCAGGGACCATGCAGAACTCTTTCGGGCAACTCTCGTTGACTAAGACTGGTTCGGGGGCGTTCGGCCTCAGCGGCAATGTCACACTGACCGGCACTGCAACGATTACCGCCGGCGCGGTCAATCAGTCGACCGGCAATCTGCAGGCGTCAACGGTCATTGTCGATGGCGGCGCCTATAATCTCAGCGGCGGATCCTTGGCGGCGCCGACGGTTTACCTGGGCAAGGCTGGAACCGGCAGCCTGACACAAACGGCCGGGACCTGTTCGGTGCCCTCTTCGCTGTACCTTGCCTACAACCCCGGCAGCAATGGAGCGTATAGCCTGAGCGGCAGCGGCGTGCTTTCGGCAGCCACTGAGTACGTTGGCGGCCAGGGAACCGGCAACTTTGCCCACTTGGGCGGAGCTAATTCGGTTTCGACAGAACTGTACGTCGGTTACGACGCAGGCAGCAGCGGAGGCTATAGCCTCAGCGGTAGCGGCCTGCTTTCCGCACCGATCGAGTACATCGGCGTCGACGGGAACGGCATCTTCGCGCAGTCGGGCGGAGCCAATTCCGTGTCCAACATCCTGGCAATCGGAGGCCTCGGTGGCAGCGGAACGTACAGCCTGACTGGCAACAGCGTCCTCTCCGTGGCTACGGAGTTCGTGGGAAACTACGGGCCCGGCAGTGTCACGCAATTGGGCGGGACCCATTCGGTCGCCAGCCTTATCCTGGCGGAAAACGCCGGTTCCACGGGGACCTACAATCTCGACAGCGGCTTGCTCAACGTCGCGGCGATTTCCGGCGGTTCGGGAAACGCCGCGTTCAACTTTGGCGGGGGAACGCTCGGGGCCCTCGCCGCATGGTCCTCATCGCTGAATATGAACATGAGTTTCATCGGCGGGCCCGGCACCATCGATACCACGGGCGGAAACATCACTCTGACCGGCGTCTTGAGCGGTTTTGGCGGACTGACGAAAGTGGGCACCGGTACCTTGGTGCTTTCCGGCAGTAACGTCTTTAGCGGCGGCACGACCATCTCTGCCGGCACACTTCAAATTGGCAACGGCGGCAGCAGCAGCGGCGCCGCCCTGGTCAATACGAGTGCGATTGCCGATGCCGCATCGCTGGTACTGAACTCGGCTGGCGCCTGGAGCCTAAATGCTAATATCAGCGGGACGGGCAGCGTAAGCCAGATTGGCAGTGGCATCGTAATATTCTCCGGCTACAATCTCTACAGCGGCGGTACGACGCTTGCGGCCGGAGAACTGAGCATCTCCGCCAGCGACAATCTCGGCACCGCCACGAGTCAGGTCATTTTCGAGGGTGGGACCCTCCAGATAACTGGGACGGCTGTCACCAACCTGGGCGGCCACTCGGTCAATTGGCCTACGTTCACCGGCGGCTTCGATATTGCCAACGTCGCCAATGTTTTCACCGTGAGCAATCCGATCAGCGGCACGGGGAGTCTGTGGAAACTGGGAGTCGGTACATTGCTCTTGACCGGCTCAAACAGCTACAGCGGCGGGACCACGATCTCTGCCGGCACGCTTCAGGTTGGGAACGGCGACAGCGGCGCGTCGATTGCCAGCAGTGGCGGCGTGCTCGACAATGGCAGTCTCGTGTTCAATCATGGCGACAGCTTGACAATGCTTGATATCGTCAGCGGCAACGGCAACCTGGCGCAGACAGGCACGGGTGTCCTGATTTTGTTGGGCAGCAATACGTACAGCGGCGGAACCACGATCTCTGCCGGCACGCTTCAGGTTGGGAACGGCGGCAGCGGCGCGTCGATTGCCAGCAGTAGCAGCGTGCACGACAATGGCAGCCTTGTATTCGATCACAGCGACGGTCTAGCCTTGCCTGAGACCATCAGCGGCACTGGCAACCTGATACAGACGGGTACGGGCGTTCTAACCTTGCTGGGCAGCAACACATCCAGCGGCGGCACCACCGTCAACGCCGGCACGCTTGTCTTTGCCTCATCCCAGGCCATTGGCGGTTCGGGCCCCGACGTCACTGTGAACTATGGAGCGACGGCGGTTGCCGGATATCTGGTTGATCAGAATTTTCTCGACCGATTGGCTCCCTCCTCCTCAGGAGTCGTGGCACTGGCGGTATCAAGCACCAACAACCTCAATCTGTCGAGCCTCGCCATTTTGCGATTGGGCGCGCTGGGCTCTGCGACGTACTCGGGAACCTTAACCCCCAGTGGGAGTACTTACCAACTAGGAGGCGGCGGGGGACAGCTCACGGTGACCGGCCCGTTGAGTGGCCGTTGCGGTCTCGATGCCGGAACCAATGGCACCGCGGCAGGAACTGTCGTGCTGGCCGCTGCGATGACATACACGGGACCAACCCAAGTCAGCGGCGGTACCCTCGTTGTGCAGGGAGCAAACGCCTCTTCTTCGTTCACCGCCGGCGACGGCGGAGTGCTGCAATTCAGCGGCGCCAGCATCAATTTGGGTAGCGCTCTATGTGCAGGCTGCTAGCGGTGGAACGGTTTGCTTCCAGAACGCGAGCATTACCGGCGGATTTCTCCGCGGCCCGGGCTCCCAAGTACTGGCCGCGGGCGTCTCGAACTTTTTCAATGCCACAACGATCAACACAGGCGCCGTAATTCAGCAACTGGGCGGCGCTGATTTTCTGGACGTCACGAATCGCGGCCAAGTCGTCAATGGCGCACCATTGACCTGGGACGGCGGCCTGAATGACGGAGGGGGAATGTTGAGCGTCGCCAACTCGGTTACTGTCAGCGAATGGAACAACGCGGGTACGGTAGTCATTCTGAATGGCGCTTCACTCAATAACCACGAGACCGACCTTACTTCCTACGGCGGCGGCCGAATCACGGTGGACAGCGGCGGAACGCTGAACGCCGACAGCCAGGGCGAAGGCACCGCCCTCGATCTTCAGGACAGCCTGCTTGTGAACAACGGCACAATTACTGGCACGACGAACGTCTACTACGGTGCTACGGTCTCGGGCTCCGGCAGCTTTGGGCCAATCAACGTTTTGGATGGTGGTACGATGACCTTCTCATCTAGTGCCGAACCGGTAATCGCCAGTCTGCTGGTTTCCAGCGGCAGCATCTCGGGTGCGGGGAAAACGGCTGCGCCGGTCACAATCAACACGTCGGCCGCCATTGCCGCCAACCCCGCGGAATTACTGGTCCTATCGGGCAATCTCAGCGGTGCTGGCTCCGTCACCGAGTTCGGCTCTGGCACGGTATTGTTGTCCGGCATGAATAGTTATTCCGGCAACACAGTCGTGTCCAGCGGGACGCTGGAGATCACTACACCGAGCGCGCTGGCCAACGGCACGCCTCTGATAGTTGGGGCCGGCGGCACATTCATATTCGATCCGACAGGCGCCGCCGCGGTGGTTGATCTGGTTATGGCTGACGGCGCCGCGGAATCGGCCAATGCGGTGCACGGTACGGCCACAGTCCCAGAACCGGGGACACTGTTGCTGTTGCTCGCCGGACTTTGCGGTGCCGCAATCTTCGGTTTGCCCACGTCGCGCGGCGAGTGAACCTCCCAGAAGATCGAGTTGGCACACTAGCCCAGACAGCAAAGTTAAGGGACGTTCGGAAGAAATTGATAAGAGCCCCCGGATTTTCGGGGCTCCCCGCTCCCTTCTTCGGGACGCTCTAAGCCGCGCGAGCCGGACGCGCCTCGTGCTCGGACTGTGCCGCGCGGCGCAACGGCACTACGGTCGCGCCCGCGAACAAGTCCTCTTCCTCGATGGGCACCACGCACGGAATCCAACCGCCGTCGACGACAAATTCCCACGATGTCGTTCCATCGGCGGCTTCCCCGCTCTGCACAAAGCCGAGACTGGCGTAGTGGTCCTTGACGATGCCGTTCTTGGCTGTCGGAATATACTGGCCGCGGATGCGGCGAACGCCCCGCTGCAAGGCCCAGCGGCAAAGGTGATTGTAGAGCATTGCCTCGACGTCCCGTTTGAGCACGCGGCAACTCATCAGCCAGGTGTCGATCACCAGGGCGTCATCCTCGACCTTGGCCAGCAACACGCTGACAAGGCCGTTATCGCCGAATCGATCGCGGAGCGAGACGGCGCAGGTAAACCACGCCGGGTCATCCAGCAGGGCCATGACCTCGGCCGCCGTGCGGCGGCGCGTGGTGAGATTGAACTGGTTTGACTTGTTGATGAGCTGGGCCGTCCGCTCCAGCGAAACTTCGTCCACGGGAGCGATCCGGGCCACCATTTGCAGTGACTCGAGGAACTGCTCGACATTCTCCGAACCGCCTAAGGCCTGCTGCCTTTCGGCATTCGCCCGATAGTATTCGGCCCGCTGCAGGTCTTCACGGCCCAGCGAAGTAATCTGGAAATAGCGATGCCGCTCGATCGCCTGAATGTAGTCGGCGGGATCGTGGGGCAGCTCCGGCACGGCCACCTCGGGGACGAACTGACGCACCAGTGCCCGCTCGGCCGGGTTGTCGTCGGCAAACACCAGTGAGCTCAGGCCGATGTTCAGCGCCCTGGCAATCCCGCGGAGATTGGCCGCCTTGTCGTTCCAATTGGCCACGAAACAGGAGATGTCGTCCAGGCGGAGGACCATCTCGGGATGCTTCTGAAAGACCTCCTTGGCAATGGCTTCGGTATTTTTGCTGCACACGGCAAGGATAATGCCACGGTCCTTCAGCGTCTTGGCGTAGCGCTGGAAGGCCAGGAATGCCTCACCCTCGCCGTCTCCCTGCCCCAAGCGAATGCCACCCAGGCCATCGTCGCCAATCACCCCGCCCCAAAGGGTGTTGTCTAGATCCAGCACGAGGCACTTCTTGGCAAGTCCCATCTGCGAGGCCAAGAGCGACGCGACATTGAACCCGTATTCGACGAGGCATTCCGGCGGACAGGGCATCTTGGAATGGTGGTAGAGCCGGTCGTCGCCCCAGGTCCTCCGGCCCACGGCGGCGGCAAGTTCGTCCACGTCGTGGATCACGACGTACGGCGGGGCCCGGTCCGCTATCGCCTGATTCAAGAGACTGATAAAGCGGTCCAGGCCGCCGGGGTGCCGCGGTTCATGGTTGCCCAACTGCCTCCAGGCGGGACGATCAAAATTGTTCTGAATGATCTGGCAACCGAGGCGTTCATGGGCCGCACGCCAAAGCCCGGCCCACTGGGCGATTTCCGCGTCGACCAATTGTGCTACCTCGTCGCGCGAGTTGGACAATGTGGGGCGGTGGGCCAATTCTCGCCAGCCGGCGGACAGGAAGATGGTGTTGGGGCGGGCCTGATACAAGGCCGAGTGCCCATCGAGGATCTCCTGGCGGTAGATGCCGAAATGCGACTCGACCGTCTCGACCCGTCCGCCCATCGCAAAGGCGGCCAGTTCGATGGCCATGGCGAGTTTCGTCGTAGTCGTGCCTCCCAAGACAGCCAGCGTCGTCCTGGGGCAAATGGCGTCCACGGGCAACGACCGATAGATTCGGTAAAGCGACTGGAATGAGGTATAGTCCAACTCCGGCACAATCATCCGACGCAAGGCGACAGTTGCCCCGGAGACGTCCCCCTCGCGAACGTCCCGCCGAATCCGCGCTGCAAGCTCCCGAAAGGCGGCGGGCGGTCTCGCGACGGAACCGCCTGGAATTGTACCGTAGCTTCGGCCAAATCAAGAGTGGCTGCCATCTTGTCCTTGCTCCAGACAGGATAACGCGATTGCACGGATTATGCGCACTTGCAAAATTGCAACGCACGTACCTCCTTTATTGGACCCTACTTCCTCGAAGCTGTCAAGTATTTGTTAAATAGAAGTTGACCGACTCCCCTAGCGGAGTTATAGTCAAGTATTAACTTTATCCCTGTCATCTGGAGTTCTCCGATGGATACCTTACATTGTACCTTGCAGGACGTATTTCGCGACGTTTTGGAGGACGACTCCCTCGAACTAGGCGATGACTTAACAGCCGCCGATGTGGAGCAATGGGATTCCGTGCACCATGTCGACCTGCTTATCGCAATCGAGCAGGCCCTGGGCGTGCGCTTTGCTACCGCCGAGGTCGCCAGGCTCAAGCAGCCCGGCCAGTCGGTTGGCACACTCGTGCGTTTGGTGCAGGAAAAACTTGCGGCGAAATAATTGGCCCAGGCCGCCATGACTCTCAACCATCCGATTGCCTTCACCTTTCTTTGCTGTATCCTGGTCGTTCTCTCAATCGGCTGGCTCCGATGCCTTCGCAAGCCGTTTTTTCTCCTCGCCAGCCTGGGTTTTGCGGCGCTGCTCTACTCATACCACGCCAATCCCGGCTGGCTTGTGTTCCTTGGGGGGACCGTAGCCGTCCATTACCTCGCCCTCCGTGCGATGTTGCGAATCCGAGGGCGTGCGGGGAGGACGGCGCTCTACTACGCCTGGTTCGTGGCGGCCGTATTGGGGTTCCTCGTCGTAAGAAAGTACACGTGGTTGACGCACTTGTTCCTCCCCGGCGCGGAGCGGCTGCTCGATCGGGTGAATCTTGTGTTTTCCAGGGGGAACTCGGCACTACCCGTGGTCACGTTGGGATTGTCCTTCATGATCTTTCGCCAGATCCACATGGCGATTGAGGTCCGCGACGGCGTTTTGAAGGATTTCCGCCTGGGAGATTATCTCAGCTACCAGTTCGCCTTTTGGACATTCCTCTCCGGGCCCATCCAGCGATTCGAACCCTTTGCCGAAGAGTTTCATCGAATGGCAAGTTCGCCGCAGGGCCCGCCGGCACAAGCGGTCCTGCTGGGGCTGAACCGCGTGATGTTTGGTTACCTGAAGATGTTCGTGGTAGGGGCGTGGTTCTTTGGCATGGCCAAGATCGAGACATTTACGCGGCATCCCGACCCGGGCCACCTGGCAGCCTTTCTGCTCGCCTATCCGTGTTACATGTACATAAACTTCACCGGCTACTGCGACATCATGATCGGCCTAGCGGCGGCCGTCGGCTTCACCTTGCCGGAGAATTTCCATCGGCCCTTCCTGGCCCGCAATATGGTCGATTACTGGAATCGCTGGCACATCACGCTTTCGGAGTTCTTCCGCGACTACATGTACCTGCCCATTTACACCGCCTTGCGGAAGAGGGGGCCGCGGCCCTTGGCAATTTCCATCACTTCGATGCTGGCCTTCTTCGTCATGGGAGTCTGGCATGACAATACGGTGATGATGGCCGCCTTCGGACTGTTTCACGGGATTGGTGTGACGGCCGTGAACCTGTACGGTGAGGCGATGCGGAAAGTGCTCAGCCGCGAGCAGTTGAAGAAGTACCGCCAAAGCCTGCCGGTCCGCATTGTCGCGGTGGCCGTTTGCCAGTGCAACGTGGTGGTGGCGTTTCTCTTGTTCGCCTACGACTGGAAAGGGCTTCAGGAGGTCTACCAATGCATCCTGCACGGCCTGAGCTGACGGCCGGCGAAATCAACACCCCTGCGCCACGCCGGAAGTCCGATTGCGTCATTAAATGGGCCGCCATCGTTTGCTTTGTCTCCGCGCCTTGGGTTTGCACATGGACGGCCGTCCTGGTGCTGCCTGATGAGCCGCCAGAGAGCACCGTCAAGGCCGAGTTGTTTTGCCGTCAGGCCAACGTCGATACGCTCGTCGTGGGCGATTCCCGAGTGGGACGGATCGCGGCCGGCCCCTTCGCCTCGCGGGGGTGGGTCTACTTCAATTTTGGGCTCAACGGAGTCAGCCCGGAAGATATGGCAATGGCGCTGAAATACGCCATGACCCGCAGAAAAATCCGCCGGGTCGTGATGGGCGTGAGTTTCGAGGGAATGACAGAGCGGTTTCCCAACGAGCTCAGCCGTTTCCGTGATTCCGAGCCGTTTTCCGCGGCGGAGATCCGGGATTTCGCCACAGTGGAGCAGGAAAACAACCCTCCCCCCACGAGCCACGAAGTCTTTCTATCGCGGGACGTTCTGCCTCTGACCGGCGCCAACCCGCGACTACGGCTGCTTTGGGCGAGGGTCACCGGCCGTGATGAACCGACCCTGAATCCCGATGGAACGGCCCGCTATTCCGCGATTCGATCACAAATTGAGGCGGGAACCTACGATTTTGAACTTCAAAGGAATCCGCAGATCTATTTCAATCGCGACGATTCCGAGCCCCGTTACCTGGAGCGGCCCGAATTGGCCCGCCATGCTCGGAATCTCTATCGCAAGGTTTTTGCCGAACTACGCGCGGCAGAAATCCCCTGCGTTGTTTTCGAAACACCCCGGACAGCCGAGTATCAGAAAATGCTTGACGACCGCATCGAGCTTGCGAAGCTACAACGGAATTGGCGAGATTTCTTTCGCGGGCAAAACAGCCAACTCATCAAGTTCCTTGATGTTGATGCCATGCGAGACTGCATGAGTGGCGGAGACTTTATCGACGCCGTTCATTTCATCGGTCCGACCGAGGAGCGGTTGGCCGCGCGCCTGGCTGCGGAACTGGATATCCTGGAAAGTGCGGCAGCCTCCGGGCGCGCCGGCACGGCTCGTCCGCCATCCCATAACAACCACGGAGACTAGCAACGATGCTTGAGCGATGGAAAAAGTTCCTGTTGAAGCCGCCGGTGCTGCTAACGATCCTCTTGGTGCAAGTTCTCCTGTACTGGATGATTGCCATCTACCAGCTTGGAAAGGCCGTGCCAGTGGCCTATCAGAGGTTCTACGCGCGGTTCGTTCCCCGGCCGCCACTTGAAATTGCAGCCCATGTCGGCCCTGCAGCCTCGCTGAAATGGTAGTTGACACGAACAGCCGCCGTCAAGCACGGGATGTGCGCCACGGCGCGATATTGAGGGTCGCCAGCGGACAGTTTGCTTGATCAGTTAAAGTCAACGTTTGAACTCTTGTCATTCCGGCTTCGGAGGCGTGCGTTCCCGCTCCTTAGGTTCAGCCTTGCGCTTCGCCTTTAGCCGATCGATGGTCGTGCGGACAATGGGATCAGAAAAATCCTTAACAACGCAGATTGGGGACCGATGGCCGGCCTGTTCCGGCATGTACTCAGGCCACTCCGTTGCGACGCGGTACTTATCGCCCGCACGGCAGAGAACCACTACGACCGTATTACCTGCGGCCGGTTTGCTCGCGGGACCGAGTTTGGCGAAATCTACGACTGCGACCGCAACGGGCGTTTTTCCGACGTCAAACGCACCCCCTAGGGTCAGCTTCGGACGCAGTGGCATTGTCGAAAGGATCTCGCCAGATCTCGGCGGGTTGACATTCTTCACTTCGGCGAAAATCACAGCATGCGTGAGCCAGTATTGGTTCGCTCCGACCGTGGTCCGATTGTCGCTTGCCGTGGCCGCCGACAGAACTTCTTCGTCTTTTGGATGCCTTCGAACTTCTTGGATGGCCTTAAGTGTTGCGTCGACCTGCGGGTCCGAGAAACCATCGACAACTTCGAGGGGTTCCATAGACTTTTTCATATAAGTCATCGTTCCCGACGCCAACCACCGCTCTTGGTCATATTCGATAAAGACCGCGAGCACAAGCTGCGACTTTCTCTTAGGCCAAGGGCGGAGATCCCATCCCCAGGCAGAAAATCCGCCGAAATCTATAGGCACAGTTAACTCTGCAAATTTCGATGCATCGAAGGCACCGCTCAGGACTCCCAGGGGATGAACTTTCATCGTTGGTGTCGTCACGTGGTCCCAAGGGTACGGGGGTGGAACCTCCACCTCACATAGAACGACACTGTAGAATGACCACTCCGCCTCGTAACAGCCAAAGTGGGTGACGTTGACGGCAAGTGCTGCTCCACAAGCCAGCGCAAGAGTACTCGCTCCGATAATAGTCCAAACCAGCCTCATGGTCTGCCTAATCTCCCTGATAAGGAATCGTTCATTCTGTCCGCGGCGCTTACCGCGACACCTGTTTTGTTGGAACCCACTTGTTCTGCTCGATTAGACCGCCGTCGGCATCATTCAACTCTTCGTGCGGCGGGTAGATCCACTCTCTCGCAGCACTCTCGAGCGCTTTAGCTAGCGGGTCCAGGCAGTCCTCGGAAACGTCCCATGAATCCCTCTCCGTATTTCACCTGCTTTTTCGCCGGGCGGCCAGCCGACGGCCGTGGTGCAGGTGATGACCACGACGCGCCGGTGACCTGTGCGGGGATCAGCCGCTACCCGACTATGATTGATATTAGCCGATTTCACGGCCAGGGCCTGGTCTCGCTCGGCATAGACCTGGGTCACGTCCGCCTTGAAAGCCTTGGGACCGAAGTCCGCGGCCGGAGTGCGGCCGTACAAGCCCGCCAGATGCGTGTGGAGGACGAGATGGATATGATCGAGCCAGCCGCTGGGCGTGCCGTCCTTCTTGCGGTAGTAGCCCTTGCAGAACGCCCAATAGGCATCCGCCAGTTCCACGACGGTCAGGCCGGCGACGTTGCCGGGGATAGAGGCGGCAGGGGAGAGATCGGGCTGAGTGGCAAGTTCTGCCACAAGTCGCCCGTAAGCCTCGCGACTCTCGGGACTTTCATATTTTCCCAGATAACGAACGCGGCCTCGAATACGAACGTATGCGAGGCCACGCGGTTTGAGCAGACAGTACTTCGGAACCTTCGCTTTCTTGGCGGTAGGCATTGCGAAACCCTTTCGGTAAAACGGCGCGCATACATGTATGCGCTTACGTCTCAACTTTCCAGGCCGCACTTCCCACCGCGGGAAGGTAACTTAACTCCAGTTTCGGCAAAGATTTACAAAAAGTGGCGGGGACAGGATTTGAACCTGTGACCTCGAGGTTATGAGCCTCGCGAGCTACCGGGCTGCTCCACCCCGCGTCAATGGAAGTTGATGAACCCGACAGACATCGAACATCAACGTCAAGAACTGAATTCTATCACATTTCCGTCTGCCGTCGAGGGGTAGTTCCGAATTTTCTCGACATTGTTTTCGGCCACGCAAAACGAAGTGTGGCAGCAAGGCTTAAATCTCCTTGCCCCCAAGCGGGCTCGCGTCTTGTCCATCCCGCTGGCGGGATTTGTCGTTTCCCACAGGCGGAATTCCCGGTGCCGGCGGCGGCGGAACAGGAGTGGTTGCGGGCGGCACTTGCGGCCGGACTGGTAATTGACCTGGCGGCACTACCGACCGCGGCGAGGTTTCACTGGTGGGCCGCGGACTTTCCGTAGGCAGAGACTTGCGTAGATCGGCTTGTAAATGTAGCTCAGCCGGCCCGTCCAAATCTTCACGTGTCCGATCGGCTGCCGCACGTAACCGTAGTAGGGCGTGCCGTAAATGTCGTTGGGCACCCGCGGCCATGGTTCAAAGACGGGCACTGGTGCCGCGATGGTGCTCCGGCCCTCGCCACGAACGACCGCGACCGGCGCGGACGACGAAATCACCCTGCCATTATATAACACTACGCCGGTTCGCGGATAAGCATAGACGTCGGCCAGCGTCGGGCCGAAGTAGGTTTGGGCGCGATCGGGCCGTAGGAATCAGGACGCACAGGACGATAGCGGTCCTGCGGATCAGCCCAGGTGTTTTGCCGCATGATTTGCTCCTCGAGCAATAACTGCCGTCCGATCAATGCCCGTCGTTGGGCCTCGGCGTCCCCATAGGCGTCCTGTCCGGCTTGAAGCGAATCGTAGGTCTCGCCGGGATGATAAACCTCCTGCTGGGCCGCCAGCGGCAACGTCGTGGTCGCAAGCAGGAATGCCGCAAGGGCAGAACGTCGAGAATCGGCGCGCATAATGGAATCCCTTCTTCCCCAATAAAGTCTACGGCTTCCAGGGATTTAGGACAAGCCATGCCGCACTGCCCGCACTGCCCCTCTTCCCCTCTAGAACATCCTTTCCATTCCTTCGGGAATGTCGCCGCTGGCCCGCCACTGGCGAATGGCCTCGTAGGCCACCAGGGCCGCCGCCACCGAGAGATTCAGGCTGCGAACCTTGGCGTGCATCGGTATGCGCAGGCACTGTTCCGGATGCTCGCGTCGCATTGGCTCCGGCAGCCCCTTGGATTCGCTGCCGAAGACCAGCACTTCGCCGGGAAGGAAGCGGGCCTCGGTGTAATGCCGCTGGGCCGTCTTGGTGAGAAACCAGTAATTTCGGCCCGCCAGCCGAGCCAGCAGGCCAGGCCAGTCATCGACGACTTCCCACTCGAGGTGTTCCCAGTAGTCCAGCCCGGCGCGGCGGACGTGCCGGTCATCGACCAGAAAACCCAGCGGACGCACCAGCCAGAGCTTTGCCCCGATGGCCACGCAGGTGCGGCCGACATTGCCGGCGTTGAAGGGGATCTCGGGCTGGTAGAGGACGATATGAAGAACCGGTTCCGGCATGATACTCGCTTGTGTCAGTTCGCTCGCACGCTTATAGTAACGAAAGTTCCCTAACAGGACCAGACACGGGCCAGACGTCTCTTAGGAAAGTTTGCATGCCATGACGGCTCCACAACCGCTACGCCTGAACCGACCCACGGGCCGCAAGCGGATACCCCGGATGCCCCAATACTTGTTCCGGGCTGCGATATTGTTTGCACCAGGATTTCTCTCGGAGGCATGCTTGACGGCCGCCGACCAAAAACCGCAGCCACTCGCGCCGGAGAACCGCGCGGAGGTCAACCGGCTGTTGCAGGAATATAGGGCCGCCGGGAAGGATCTTGGTAAGAAACAAGAGATTTGCCGCAAGGTGCTGGCGGTCGATCCGGCCGCCGCGCGGCTAATGCGTACCACGGTCGAGCGCGACTTGCAACCGCAGGTGCGAAAATACCTGGCTCGATTCCAGGCCCAAGCCACGGCAACCGCCAAACGACGGGTCGGCAAGCTCGACCTGAGCAAGGTCGTGGAAATGCGGCGGTTCGCTCACGACCTGCAGAACCTGGGTGACGGCTTCACCAAGCAGGTTATCGTCGAGAAGATCGATCCGATCGTGAAAGAATTTCGCGCGGCGTTTATTCTCGACCGCGGCGACGTGCTCGACAAGTCGCCTGAACTGCAAGCCGAGCGAACGAAACTGGAGACATTGGGTCGTGTGTGGGACCGCTGCCAGGCTAAGATGCCGCGTGTGGCGACTTCCGCGGAGGAAAAATCGGCGTCCGCAAGCTTCGAGTCCTACTTGCAAAGCGAGGAAGAAATGGCCGCGTCGGCCGCCAGGCCGCAAGACGCCCGTACGCGGGCTGTCATGGCTGCAAACGCCAAGCTGGCTGAGCAACTCGATCCCGAGGAGGCCCGGGCGATCCTGGAGCTGAATATCACCCGCAGCCTGCTGGGGCTTTCGGCGCTGGCGATTGATCTGCGGCTGTGCGAGGCGGCCCGCAGCCACTCACAGGACATGCAGCGGTTGAAGTTCTTTTCCCACGAATCGCCCGTGCCCCGCAAAAAGACCGTTGGCGATCGTGCCCTGCTTGCCGGAACGACGGCCAGCGCCGAGAATATCTCCACGGGCGCCAGCAGCGGCAAAGCGGCGCATGAGGGCTGGTTCCACAGCCCCGGCCACCATAAGAACCAGATGGGCAACGCCGTGCGGATCGGCGTTGGCCGCAGCGGCTCGTATTACACAGAGATCTTCGGAAGTTGAGAACCGCCCGGCATGAGTGAAGCCCAGCCCTTGCAGGCGGATGAACTTGCCGCAGGACCACATACCGCCAGTACCGCTTGGAAATGGTGGCTGGCTGGCATGCTATTCCTGGCCACGGTGCTGACCTATCTCGACCGGCAAACGATTGCGGTCTGCAAGAAGCCGATCTGCACGGAGTTCGGCCTCTCGAACGAGCAATTCGGCGAGCTACTGGCGGCTTTCCGCTGGACGTACGCATTGATGCAGTTTCCGGCAGGCATGATGGCCGACCGTTTCTCTTTGCGATTGACTTACGGCTTGGCCGTCGGACTTTGGTCGCTGGCCGGCGCCGCCGCCGCCTTTGTTTTCCGCTTTCCGCAGCTCATGGCCACACGGGGTGTGCTGGGCATGGGTGAGACGTTCAATTGGCCATGCTCGTCGCGGATCGTGGCCAACACGTTTCCGCCGGCAGACCGCAGCCTGGCCAGCGGCATCTTCAACAGCGGGGCCGCGGTGGGATCGCTAATCGCGCCGGCGCTGATATGGTTCCTGGTCTATGTCTACAGTTGGCAGGTAGCCTTCTTTGCCATTGGGGCGTTGGGGGCTGGCTGGCTGGTCCTTTGGTTCTTCGCGACGGCCCCGCACCGCCGCTGCCACGCCGTACTCAGGCCAAGGTGGAAGTTATCGACGCGCGGTCAGTGGATCTACGCTGTCGCGTTCCTCGGTGTGGGCATCGGATTGCCGGCAGTCGTCATCCTGCTGGGGCCTTCGATGGCGGTTCCGCTGGGGCGTCTTTGCGCCGCCGCCCGCGCGGTCTGGCACGCACATCCCTGGGTCTTGGGTTTGGCCTCCTCCGTCGCGGGCCTGGGTGGCGTTGCCTGGTCGCTCTGGCGGTGGCGGCTGGGCGCGGTGGGGTTCTGGATGCTGATCCTGGTGACCCTGACGGTGAATCCCTGCTGGTACTTCATTACCGAATGGTTGTTCGCCTACCTGCAGGACTCGCGACAACTCGACAGTTTGCACATTATGGGCATGGTGGGAACACCTGTCATCGCCACCGCGGTGTTTTTCGTCGCCGACCTGGGAAACATCGTCAGCGGCGGAATCATCAAGGGCCTGGTGGCCCGCGGCTGGTCATTGCGGGCCGCCCGCGGCATGGTGATGGTCGGCATCGGCGGTATGATTGCGCCCGTGTCGCTGGTAACGCTAGTGCAAAGCACCGCCCTGGCCACGCTTATGCTGGCCCTGGCGGGCATGGGGCTGACAGCCATCATCGCCAACTTTACGGCCTGTCAGCAAGACCTTTCCTTCCGGCGCGTCGGAACGATGTCGGGCTTGGTGGGAATGTTGCCCAACATCGTCACCGCCGTAGCGAATCCTTGGATCGGCGCGTCGATCGATAAGACGAAGAGTTATGCTCTGCCCTTTGTGCTGCTGGGAACGTTGCCACTGGTGAGCGTCGCGGCGATCCTGGTCTTTGACGCCGTGGTCCACGGAAGGAAGGCAGCTAAAGCGTAAAGGCAAGCATCCGTTGATTCCGCGGGTGCTGCCAGTCGCCAATCAGCTGGACCCGCAATCGGGCGATGCCGGCCAACCACTGGATCTCTTCCCACGACTGATGGTAGGCGTCTTCATCATAGTGGCTCACCGCGCCGCCGGGATGGCTGATTTCGGCCAGGTGGCCGGGGGCGGGCGCCTGCAAGAACGTGGCGTAGAACGTCCCCTCGGGGGCAATCGCCTCGTGCATCTCAATCAGGCAGCGAACGATGTGGTTCAGCGGAAGATGCGTAAAAACCGACTGGGCCAAGGCGTAGTCGAATTTGCGACCGAACTGGCTGAATTCGAATCGCTTGCTTACCGCCAACTGGGGGCGTTTGCTTTCCAGGCCGGCCGCACGGAGCTCCCGCCGGCCGGCATCCAACAACGAGGCGTTGATATCGATGCCGTAATAATGCGATTCTTCCAGGTAGCGGGCAAAGTGAATGCCGCCCCGCAGCGCACCGCAACCGACATCCAAGAGGAAGTGTTGTGGTTGGAGCCCGCGGCGGCAGAGGAAGTCAAACTGCAGTTGGCCGATCTCCTCCCACGCGCCACCGACGTATTGCCGGTGCCAGTTCGTGCGGATTTCTTCCTCAGTGAGTTGCCGCCCGTATGAGTTTACTTGATAGGCATCGTCCATGATCTTATAGGAAGTTGTCTTTCGTCCGGTTCTTATGGCAGCGAAATTATCTTTCCATCATGGCGGTTCACCAGGTTTCGCAGGGCCTCCAAGTCAACGTTATCGGAGATGAACCGCGCCGATCCATCGCAAAACACCGCCAGGAAGCCACCGGCCGGTTGCTTTTTCAAGCCGTTGGCAGGTTTCGCAGGATTGAAGTCCAGATCGTCGGGCTTGGTCCAGACCACGGCATGGGCGGCGTCGACCTCGGCGGCCATGAGCGTATTGGACGTGCCGTCGGTGATATCGGCCATCGTGATGCGGTCCTTGCCGGGGAACGCGCTGTCCTTATTGCGGAAAGTCAGGTAGCGGGTCATGCCCGGCTTCAAGGCGATTCCCGGGCTGCGATAGACTTGGGGCATGAGCGGAATAAGCTTCTTGTTGTTCTCGCTATCCCACGGCTCGTCGAGATGGAACTGCTTATACAACTGATCTTGCTCGATGAATGGCAAAATCGCTACGCGCCAACTCAAGAGTGGTTTATCCGTCGTCTTGTCGGACGTATACGCCCGCGGGAACGAGTTGAAGGTCGATTCGTAGTTAAGTACAGCCAAAGCGATTTGCTTGAGGTTGTTCATAGACATCGTCCGGGCGTTGCCGGGCAGATGCTCCGTTCTCGCCACGAAGAAAAACATGGGCAGGGTCAACATCGGTGCCAGACCAACTCCCGCGACGGGGCCGCGATCCACCATTTCGATGCCGGCCGAGGTTCGGCGAATGACGCCGAGGCTGGGCTGCAAATGGGGAAAGATCGCCGCGGCCGAAGGCATGAGCGAGCAGTCCAGCGGAATGCCCGACTGGTTTAATTCCGTGCAAAAGACCTTGCTGCCAAGACACAGAAGCGGATAAGCCATCTCGGCCAACTTCCGCGTGTCGCAGTAGGTCAGGCCGACCGCGCCCGCATCCAACGCGCGACTCACCTCGGGCACGACGGCCAGCGACTCGAAATCCTTGCCACGGGCAAGATACGATTTGATGTTCTGCGGGAATGTCGAGACGATCAGTTCTTTCTGCGTGAGGCAGAAGGCGAGGGCAAGGGGAAGTTGGCTATGCGGTATGTCCAGGAAATAAATGACTTGCCCGGCAAACGGCGTCTTCACCAATCTCGGTTCTCCCGCGGCCACCGGCTGACCGCTGCCGCCGGGGAAGTCGACGATGAGCTTCTCAAGGGTCGCTTGCAAGCGAGCGTGGTCCTTGACCTTGACTACGCCCGTCAGCCCGGTCACCAACAGTCCACCTTCGCCGGGCGAATTGTAGCAGCACCAGACGTCGCCCAGCGGCGCCAGAAGGTCGCGCTTCAGGTCCATGCCCATCTCCAACTCGTTGAGGCGGGTTATGATTTGCTCGCGGGCGCTGGGGTCGATTTTTTCGCTCTGATTCAAGAGGAGTTCCAAGGCGGCGCTGGCATCGAGCCGGCCCGCAGCGGCAATCGTCGCGTCGCGGGGAATGGGAGCAAGATCGGCGGCTGCAAGCGGCTTGCCTGCCGCAAGCTGGAACACGCCCTGCGGCTGGCCATCGATGGCCACCAAAGTGCGGGCTATCTTGCCTGTGGCGTCCAAGCCCGTGACCGAGGTCAGACAAGACACGTTTCCGAGGCCAAGGGCCTCGATGAGTTTTTGCGCGATTGGGCCGCCCATGGGGGCGAACTCGGCAGAAATCTGCTTGACGTTAATATACGTCACGGTGGAAACTCGATCGACGGGCAACTGCTTGCGCAGAGTGGTCAGCCATTCCGGCGGTTGCCCCTTAGCGCGACGGAGAATGTCTTCCACTTGACCTTCGCCGACACCAACGACGAGGTATTTGTCGCGAAATCCCCAAGTCACTGGCGGCGCGGCCGGCCCTGCCGTTAGCTGCTGGAAGGTCCCACCATCGATGGCGACCTTCTCGACGGCGCCAGGCGGCAGCAATTTTTGCAGGCGGTCGAGAGTCGCACTCACAGTGTCGGTCTTGTCGCCCAGATTAAAGACAGCTCCGCCCAGGACCTTGGGCCCTTGCAGCCCAATTTCGAACTTCGAGAGAAAGATGGCCGCGGGGCGCATGAGCAACGTCTTCCCCAAGGGATAGAGTTCCTTGACGACCGCGGAGTCGGGGGCGCCGCGTTGGGCGCCTTGGTCGATTCCGGCAGCGATTGCGCTGTCGATCCCCGCCAGAAGTTTCTGCACTTCCGGTTCGGCGAGCAACTGCTCGGTCTGGTTCTTGCTGTTGGCGTTGGGAGTGGCTGTGCCCGCCCAACTGATGTAGCCCAGGCATTCCGCTGGCGCTACCCGGCTAATGACCCGGTCCTCGGGCAGCGGCGGAAGGCCCGCCGGCAGGGAAAACCCTCCAAAGAGCAACAGAATGGGCAGCAAGGCAACGGGTGCGACGGCGAGAGCCATAAGTGGATATCTCCTTGATAAATAGGTGAAAACCGGTCAAATGGGTGCGTAATCGAAAAGAACCTTCAGTTGGTAGCGTGAAATCGGGAAAGAACGCAAAACGACGCGGAATCGCAACCATTATTCGTCATGGCAACTTCATAATTGGAATTTTCGATTTTTTTAGGATTTCGATATTCGGATTTCATCGCTTGGGTGGCGGAACTGCTGCCGGTCCGCCGCCCGGCACTGGTGGTGCGTTATTCTCGGCCTCGCCGAAGACGAGATTCAGCCACTCGGAATCCCAGACCAGGAACATCACCGGCGCGGCCAGGCCGAAGCCCGGCATGCTGCCCCGGCTGGTGAGTTCCAGCCCGACCCCGGTCCGCCGCAAGGTCGTCAATCCCGGCCGCAGGTGGCGGCAGACCGAAGGCAATGACGGAATTACCGACATGTCACGGCGCCCTTCGCTCAGCCCGTTGGCGCCCAAGTACGAGGGCCCCGTCATAAGCAGCAGAGGGTAGACCGATTCAAAGACCCGTGGGGCATCGAGGTAGCCGATGGCCAACAGCGGCTCGCTTTGCGAAAGCTCGTGGGCGATCATCGGTACATCCGCCCAAGCTCGCGCGGTGCTGCTGCGGGACACATAAGCCTTAATATTTTGCGGGGCCAGGGCCACTACCAGTTTATGGTCGCCAGCCCACCAGGCCGGCGCCAAGCCCACTTCGCCTAGGCTCGCGTAGTGGATGTCGCTGCCGGCAAAAGGAAAACGATGGATCCGTTGGCCGCCGGGTGAAACGTCGTCCGGCGGCAAAAGCTGCGCGGCCAGCCGCATCATCGTCTCGTAGCTGCGCGAGAATTGCCGGCGATCCTTGATCGGTACCACGCCAGTCAACCCAGTCATCACCAAGCCGCCCTCGCTTGGCGAATTGTAGAAACACCAGCGGTCTCCCAGTGAGGCGAAAACGCTCTGTCGCGCATTGTTCCCGCCGCCGGCGAGGAGCGTATCCAAAGTCTTCAAGAGCGATTGCTTGATGTCGGGGGTCGCCTTTTCGGCCGCCGCAGCCAGGGCTTCGATCGTCTTGTGCACATCAAGCCGCACGGCCAAGGCCAGCGTGGCGTCATCGGAAATCGCAGCCACGTCTTCGCGCGTAAGGCCGTGGCCGCTGGCGGGCAGGAGCAGCCCGCGCGGTTCGCCTTCGATGGCAAGTACCGTTCTCGTCACGACGTCCGGCCCAGACAACCCGCTCGCCGACACCAGCCACGGCGAGCTGGACAGACCGAGCAGATCGAGCCATTCCTTGCGATGCGGGTCGTGGTCCGCTTCACGCAACCGCTGGAGGTTGATGTATGTCAGACCCGTGGGCCGTTCAAAGTTCGCAAGCTCTCGGGCCTTCACCAACCAAGACGGGGGCGGGCAGCGCATCCGTCGAAAAATCATGTTGAGGCTGTCGTCGCCCACGGCCACAATCAGGCAGGCGTCCTGGATTCCCACGGTCATCGTGGGGAACCCGGCCTTGGGTTTCACGCGATACCATTTATTTCCGTTGATCGAGACGACCTCGATCGATTCGACGTTGAGATTGAGAAAGAACGCGCGGACGTTTTGATGGAACCGCTTCGTCGCTGCCGCGGCGTCCGCCCCGAGTGCGACAAGCATTCCGCCCCGGACGGTGAGACGCTTGTCCTTGATCGTGATGTCCGAAATGAAGATGGTAGTCTGATGGCGGAGGATGGAGAGCATCCAATCGAAGGTGGCGTCGGAAAGCTCGCCACTGCTTGGCTCGCCCGACGGTTGGTTCACGCCACGTCGGATCCATTTCTCCAGGTGCTCAACGAACTGCCGCACCTCCGGCTCGGCCAGCATCTGCTCGGCTTGGTTCTTGCTTGCGGGGTCGGCGGTCGCGGCGCCTGACCATGTGGTATAGAAGACGCACTGCTCGGGGCGAAGCGGGCCACGACAGGATCATCGGGAGCGGGCGGAATGCCCAATGGAATTCCCATGCCGCTGCCCAGTGTAAGCAGGAAGATCCACGGCCCGATTTGGGAAAAGATCGACTCCATCTGCGCCTCTAGTCAGCCCCACCGGCGGGGGCGGAACGAACGCCCCCACGTGTAACTAGATTAGACACTCGAGGCAGCGGGGTCAAGCGGCGGGAGCGTACGTCAGGCTTTCCGGCTTTCCAGCCTGATCGAGTCCCCTCGCGCACAATTGTCAGCCCGGAAAGGCCGACGCACCCTACCGCTGATTCTCGCGAGGCCAGATGAATTGCGGCTGATTGACCTCGGGTCGATATGGCTGCGGCTTGCGATCAAGCTGAACGCCATAATGCACTACCGTGGAATCGAGGCTTACGCCGTCGCCCAGCAATTGGTCCGCATCCGTGCGAATTCCGGCCCCGGTCCCGGCGGTTTGCACCCGATGACTGCCCGCCCGGCAGACCCGCTCGAAGAAGTCGGTGGCCGCAGTATCATTTCTGACTTCCAGGTTGTGGGCCGGACCGCTGAGAAGCACGTAATCGACGGTGTAGGAGTCGAGCAACTGGGAGAATTCGGCCCTCGCCAAGGCCTCGCTGCCGAAAAACTCTGCGCCCACCGCTCGGCCGCCATGGACAAAAATGAAGCCGACCGTGCCGCGCGGGATTTGGGGAACGATCCGCTTGCGGACGGCATCGAGCTTTCTCTCCACCCCGGGTGACTTGAGGGCCCTTTCCAGGCTTCCCGTGGAATTCTCCGTCCCCAGCGAGGCGTTGTTCCGGGCCACGCCCCCCCAAATGGCTGATTGCGATTCCCCTTTACGAAGTTGGTTCTGGATGGACTGCGGCACCTTGGCGTTGCCGGGATAGAAGGATTTTTCGCCCTCCCAGCGACGGGCTTCGACGCAGAAAACCTCGATGTCCAGACGCTGGCCGGGTGCTAGCACCGCGTCCTGCCGGATCGTGCGGGTCTGCATTCCGCCCTTAACGACGTCGCCCATCATGAGCAGGACGTACGAATCCTTGCTGCGGTTTTCTACACTCACCTGGGGCACACTGCCGCCGCCCTTCTCGCTCATGATGAGATCGCCGTGGTCGATGGCTTGGTCGAGCGTCTCCCACGTGCCATGCAGCAGGGGCACGCCGTCCACTAGTACGGGATAGACCGACAAGCGGGTCTCGACGATCGGTGCGGCGATTTTCACACCGTTGAAGTATTTTGCTAACTCAGGCACGTGACGATCAGTGGACGGTCGTTGCCCCAAGGCAGCTTCGGCGAAGAAGCTGGAAAGGACGACGGACGCCGCCAGGAAAAAACTTGGGACCTTCATGATACTTGCCTCCTTGATTCCAATGGTTGAGGTAGAGATTGGACGCCGAACTTTGGATGCGTCCCGGAGGCTGCGAGTTCCCAGTCCCAGCGGGTCTTTTCGTCGATACGAAACCAGGGACCTGTCCAAAGACTAAGCCGGGTAAGCCTGCAAGTCGCCTATTTCGGCGGCTCAATCGCCGCGGCCAGCACCTCAGCGGCAATCGTGTGGCCGGACGGATTCCAGTGAAAGTCGTGGGTGAAGGTCATGCGATGGAATCGTCCGCTCCGCTTGGCCGCAATCATTGCGGGAATAAGATCGATCGACTCGATGCCCAGGTCGCAGACCATTCGCACGTAAGTGGCGCGGCAGGCAACCTCCTCCTCCAGGCATAGATCGCTCGTGGAGGTCGTTTCGTCTTCGTCCAACTCGCCCTGGCCGGGCACGTAGACCGAGAGGAATCGGACCTGCTTTGCACGGCAGGCCGTGGCGAACTCGCTCATGTAGTGCCGCGTGATGCGAACCGCCGGACTTGCGTCGCAGGCGCGGTCCCGGATTTCCTCGGTGGTCGGCTTTGGCCGGGTGGCTCGATCGCCGACATTTTTCGCATTCCGTTTGACCTGGAAACAATCGATATTGTAGGTCACCAGATTGAAGAGATACGACGCGTCTTTCATGCGGTTCTTCCACTGCCGCAGGGTGGAATCGGGCTCGGGTGGGACGATGCGGACCTGGCCGTCGTCGATCGTGGCATAAAGCCGGCCGCGGGAGTGCAGGCCGATGTTGTCGCCAAAGTCGTTGTTGAAGAAGACTAGCACCACGGCGTCGCCGGGCCGCAGTCGCCCGGCAACGTATTTCTCATAGAGCAGATACTCCTGAACGGTGCCAGCGCCGATCAGGCCGATGTTGTGGACTCGCCAATCGGCCAGCTGCCGCTGGACTTGGTTAGTGAACAGGTCATGCTGCCCCACGCCGTAGCCCCACACGAACGAGTCACCCAAAACGTAAAGATCGTGCTGGGCCGCCGTATCGGGCGGCGTCTCGGTGCGGCGAAAGCCGTCGGCGTCGTGCTCTACGACCGCATCGAAATCGTCGCGGCGAAAGCGGCCTACGAAGTTTGGCTTGCCGTGGCAGCCTAATTCGCTGTCCGGCTCGAAGAACGAGCCCATGGGGTTGGTGTAATTGCGGCCGTATCCGCATAATCGCAGTCCGACTTCCGCAATCCCGCCGGCCGCAACCAGGGCCAAAGTCAAGGCAAGCAGGGGAAAGAGAACTCGCCGCATGCCCGAGTGGCGGCGAAGGACCGCCGGTAGCGAAGCCGCGGGGCAGTCGTCATTGGAAAACACGACGACGGGTCCGCTGACGCCGGCGCAAGGTTCGGGTATCGCCGGCGCCGCGTCTGGCGCGACGCGGACGGGTTTCATCAAGCGGTTGACTTCAGGCTGTGCGTCGGTTACCGGCATGGGCGATGCCTCTGGCCCATTGGGGTGGGTAAGGAACGTCAAAAGACGGGGCATCATAGTAATTGCCTTGTGTAGTTACAAGAGTAAAGCCATTTCCCCGATTTATTGCTTTACTGCTTTACCAGCTAGCGGATGGCGGCTAGAATCTTGGAATCAAACCGGAGGGATAATCATGACATTGACCTTGGAACCCACTGCAATCGGAGCGGCCGTCTCCGCATTGCAGTTCCACGCGGACGCCTTTATTGACGGACGTTTTCTTCCCGCCAAGTCGGGAAAGACGTTCTCCACGGAGAACCCGGCGACGGGCAAAGTGCTTACTCAGGTCGCCGCTTGCGAGGCTGCCGACGTTGACTTGGCCGTCCGCTCAGCCCGTAAGGCATTTGAAATCGGGTCCTGGTCGCGGATGTCGCCGTTGAACCGCAAGAAGGTGCTGCTGAAGTTCGCCGATTTGCTGGAGTCCAACGCCGCCGAGCTGGCCCTGTTGGATTGCCTGGAGGGGGGCAAGCCGATCGGCGACTGCGTGAACACCGACGTCCCGGAAACGATCCACTGCATCCGCTGGCACGCGGAAACGCTCGATAAGCTCTACGACCGCATTGCTCCAACCGGGCCGGAGAACCTGGCCATGATCATCCGCGAACCTGTCGGCGTAGTGGGAGCGGTGATTCCGTGGAACTTCCCCACGCAAATGGCGGCATGGAAGCTCGGGCCTGCCCTGGGGGCCGGCAATAGCGTGGTGCTCAAGCCGGCCGAACAAACCTCGCTTAGCGCGTTGCGGATGGGCGAAATAGCCGTCGAGGCGGGGCTGCCGCCGGGAGTGCTCAACGTTGTGCCGGGCCTGGGAGAAACGGCCGGCCAAGCCATCGGCCGGCACATGGACGTCGATATGGCCGCCTTCACCGGTTCGACGGAGGTGGGCCGCTACTTCCTTCGCTACTCGGCCGAATCGAACTTGAAGCGCGTGATCCTGGAATGCGGCGGCAAGAGCCCGCAGGTCGTGCTGGCCGATCCGCCTGACCTGGACGTTATCGCCCAGAACGCCGTAAGCGCGGCTTTCTGGAACATGGGCGAGAACTGCAGTTGCGGCTCGCGGGTGATAGTTCATCAGGGAGTCAAGGACGCCCTGCTGGAGAAGATCGCCGCCCTGGCCAAGACGTGGAAAGTGGGCGATCCGCTCGACCCAGCCACCAAGGTCGGCTCGATGATCGAGAAACCGCACATGGAGAAGGTCCTCGGGTATATCGCCGCCGGCAACGGCGAAGGCGCTAAGCTCGTGATGGGCGGCAAGCGCACGCTGGTCGAAACGGGCGGGTACTTTGTCGAGGTGACCATCTTCGACGAAGTGAAGAATTCCATGAAGATCGCCCGCGAGGAGATTTTTGGACCCGTGCTCTCAGTGATCCCGGTGAAGAGTGAGGAGGAGGCGGTGAAGCTTGCCAACGAAACCAGCTACGGGTTGGCTGCCTCGCTCTACACCCGGGATGTGAATGCGGCGCATCGGGTTGCCCGCGCGATCCGCGCCGGGACAGTCTCGGTGAACTGTTTCTCGGAAGGCGACATGACGACGCCTTTCGGCGGCTACAAGGAATCGGGCTTCGCCGGACGGGATAAGTCAGTCTTCGCCCATGAGCAGTATACGGAATTGAAGACCGTGTGGATGCAGATCGGCTAACGCGACGGAAACAAGTGCTCTTGGCTTTCAAAGAGGATCATAGATAAAAAGTGGCAGAAATACCCGAGAAGAAACAGCAAGGAAACGGTAATAAAGCTGATTACGAATTGGCGTCTATTTCAGCTATTTTTGTCGTTTAGCGAAAACTAGCTTTTGCGCGTCCGCTTTCGCATTTTTCCGTCAATGTCGATAGGATGCCCACCTGGCGTGCACTCGTTTGCCATTTGGGAGCGAAGTTTCTCCAACTCCGCGAATATGACCGGCCCCATCGCGCCCTCCGCCGCACTGGACATCCAGCGGGTGGTTGACGAGAGAATAAGTTCTTTCAGATAGGCGAAGGAAAAGCCTTCGGTCGCGTCGGCGGCATGCTGCAACTCTTCGCGGGTGATTCGCATCTCGGCCGCGAAGCGGTCGTGCCACAGCGACAAGTAGGCGTGCCGCTCGTGCGGGCCGGGCAGGCCAAAGAAATACTTCCGGTCGAATCGGCTCGGCCGGTCCACGATAGCCGGCTCAAGACGTTCAGGATGATTGCTCGATGCCAAGGTGATGATCCCCGCGTTTTGCGCGAAGCCGTCCAACTCGTTGAGAAAGAACGAGCGGCTGTCCGCGGCGAGCAGGGCATCGATGTCTTCGAGAACCAACAGGCACGGCGCTGTTCTCCGGGCCCGCTCGAAAACGACCCGGATGCCGGACTCCTCGTCCGAATGGCAGGCCTTGAAAGTCTTGACGTAAAGACACGGTATATTCAGGGAATGGGCCAGGGCCTTGACGCAGTGCGTCTTGCCATTGCCTGGCGGTCCCAGGAACAGGGCGCCCCGCTTCCACGGCACGCCGTAGCGTTCGTAGACTTGGCGCGAGGCGAGGAACTCTTCGAAGTCGCTGCGGATTTCCGCCTTGAGATCGCCCCGGAGAATGAGGGAATCGAAACGGGTGGAGGCGATCGCTCGATAGAGGTCTTTGTCCTACTGCCAGGAACCTTGGGAAAAGACAAGCACCTCTCCGCGGATTTCATTGCACCATTCGCAGACGGCGGAAAAGAAGTCTTCAGCGACGGCGGCATCTTCCGCCGCGATCCAGTTCCAATTGATCTCCCGGTAAAATTCGAACCAGGAAGCAGTCAGCACCTCAATTTCGTGATTCCGCCAGGTGACTGTGAACCAACCCGCGCATGGCTCGCGAAGCAGAGGTTCGTCGCCGCCAACCCACTGCGTTTTGATCAGGCAATGAACGCCCGGCTTACCGGCCAAGGTACAATGTCCCGCGGCGGCAAATTCGGCAATATCGAACGACCCGTCCATTGTGTCGATGACCGCCTTGCCCTGGAAATGTTCGCTGACAGCGCGGCTAATTCCGTAGGCGATTGCCGAGGACCGTTTCTGGAGTTCGGTGTCAAATATTCCGTTCATTCGTTTCTATTGTAGCTCCCGAGCCCCGCTTGACAATTGCGTGCCAATTGCCACAATTGTTGTAGGTTTTGCGCCGATCTCCGATGAGGAGCCCCCGTAATGGGGCCCTGTGAACCTGGTCAGGTCGGAAACGAAGCAGCCATAAGCAGTTCGTTCCAGGTGCGGTGGGCTTCTCATCCGAGACCGGCAAAGAAATCCGAATATCGAAATCCGGAACCCGAAACGAATTCAAATCCTTAAATCGAAATGATCAAGACTGTTTTGGACCTCGGTAATTAAAGTTCTGGATTTGTTTCGGATTCGATATTCGGATTTCGGATTTCGCGCGACGGATTGCCCATGCCCAGTTCCGATCCTCATCTTGAGCCCGCACCCTCTTACGTTGTCGTTGCGCGGCGATACCGGCCCCAGGGGTTCGGCGAGTTGATCGGGCAGGAGCACGTCGCACAGGCCCTCTCCAATGCCATCGCGACGCATCGCGTGGGTCACGCCTACCTTTTCACCGGGGCCCGCGGTGTGGGCAAGACCTCCACCGCCCGAATCTTGGCCAAGGCCCTCAATTGCGTCAAAGGTCCAACGGCCACCCCGTGCAACGAGTGCGATGTCTGCCGCAGCATAAGCACGGGCGACGACGTCGACGTGCTGGAGATCGATGGCGCCAGCAACCGCGGCATCGATGAAATCCGCCAGTTGCGACAGAACGTCAACGTCCGCCCCAGCCGGGCGCGCTTCAAAATCTATATCATCGACGAAGTCCACATGCTCACCCGCGAGGCATTCAACGCCTTGCTGAAGACGCTCGAAGAACCGCCGGAACACGTCAAGTTCATCTTCTGCACGACCGAGGCCACGAAGATCCCCATCACGATCCTCTCGCGCTGCCAACGCTTCGACTTCGCTGGCATCTCCACGCGTTCGATCTTCAGCCGCCTGCGGCAGATCGTCGAGGCGGAAGGCGTCGAGGCCGACGACGAGGCTTTGGAAGTCCTTGCCCGTCGTGCGGCCGGCTCGATGCGAGATAGCCAGTCGCTCTTGGAACAACTGCTCTCCTTTGCCTCGCAGCGGATCACCGTGGCCGACGTTCACGGCATGCTGGGGACGGCGGGCGATGTACGGTTGGCAACCATGGTTAAATTCATGGTTCAGCGGAACGCCGCCGCCGCGCTGGGTGAATTGGGAACTGCGGCCCAGGAAGGCGTCGACGTGGCCCAGTTGATCGAGCAGCTTTTTGGCTACTTCCGCGATTGCATGGTGGCCGCGGTGGGCTGCCCGGCCGACACCTTTCTTTATGTTTCGCCGGCTGCCAGCGGCGACGTGATCGAAGCAGGACGGCACCTCGGATTGCAAACCATTCTGGCCGTCATGCAAATCCTCGATCAGACGCTCTCGCGAATGAAATACAGCACGCAGGCGCGGATCCTCGCCGAGTTGGCCGTCGTGCGAATTTGCCATCTGGAAGACCTGGAAGAGCTCTCCGGGCTGATTGTCCAATTGCAGACGGGCCAGGCACCCGAGCTGGCGGCCCCGTCGGGAATGCTGGCTGCAAACGCTGGAGCCGCGCGGTTGGCGCGGAGGCCCAGCCTAAGACGGTCGCGGCAGCGGCGTCGTCGGCGCTCCGTATGGGCTCGGAGGCCCACGCTGCGGCCGCAAAAAAAAAGTATGAGCCCGCGCCAGAGGTCCAGCGGCCGGAATCAGCAGAGCCTCTGGCCGATGATGGAGACGATGACGAAACTCCGGCTAACGCTGTTTTTGTGCTCGATGCGGGAAATGCCGTCGAGACATGGCGACGGGCGTTGGAAAAAATCTCTGGCATGACGGGCGATTATGCCAAGAAGTGCCACCGGGTGGAAGTGTCGGGCATGAACCGTTTAACGGTGTTTTTTGCCTCGGATCGTGCCTTTTGCAAGACGGCCTGCCAGCGACCAGAGCAGGTCCAGCGTTTTGAGCAGGCGTTGCGGGAAGTAACCGGTCAAACGCTGCGGATTGAATTCAAATTACTCGAGGCGGTCTCAATCGACGCCGCGGTCGAGACGCCTGTGCGACCGGTGGCTTCGCCCCATCAGCGAATCCTGGAGGCCGCCGGCCATCCGCTGGTCAAACGTGCCAGCGAGCTGTTCGGCGCCCAGCCAACTGCGGTCGATGAAGGGTGATCTTTCCAGGGGAACACGACTATGTTTCAAGGTTTCGGCAATTTAGGGTCAATGTGGCGACAGTTTGGCGAAATCAGCGGCGAGTTGCAAAAGCTCGGCGGTGAGTTGAAGAACCGGCGAACGAGCGGTTCTTCCGGTGGCGGCATGGTAGAAGTCGAGGTCAATGGGGCCTTGGAGGTCTTGCATTGCAAGATTGATCCGCAATTGGTCGCGCAAGGCGATCGGGAACTGCTGGAGGATTTGCTTGTGGCGGCCATGAATCAAGCCCTGACCAAAGGGAAGCAACTTCACGCCGATGCCCTCAAGGAAATCACGGGTAATCTTCCCATCCCCGCCGTGCGGGAAGCCTTGGAGAAACTCGGCGGATTGGGACCAAAGGAAACTTGATCGCATCAATCCAACGAGGAAACAGTCCAAGGAAGAAACCAGCGTCAGACGTGATCGGCCCTCAACTTCAACCCCTCGTCCAGTAGGTCAGGGGCGAGTACCATGTCCGAACTAACCCGCTCGGTAACCGAGTTGATTAACGAATTTGCCAAGATGCCCGGTATTGGCAAGAAGTCGGCCGAACGGTTGGCCTATTACGTCTTGCGGCTAAACCACACGGAGGCTTTGGCCCTGGCCGATGCTATCCGCAATGTCAAGGAGAACGTGCGTTATTGCCGCAATTGCTACAATTTGGCCGAGCAAGACGAATGTGAAATATGCCTTGAGCCCGCCCGCAACCGCGAGGTGATCTGCGTGGTGGAGCAGCCAAGGGACTTGATGGCCCTGGAGCAAGCCGGCGTTTATCGGGGGCTATACCACGTCCTGCTGGGGCGAATTGCCCCGTTGGAAGGGATGGGGCCTGAGCAATTAACCATCGATGCCCTGATGCAACGGGTACGTGGCGGAACGATACGAGAAATTGTCATGGCCACCAATCCGACCGTTGAAGGTGATGGCACGGCTTTGTACATTTCCAACCTATTAAGTGACTTTCCGGTGCGAGTGACTCGTCTGGCCCGTGGAATTACCACCGGCAGTATGCTAGAATTTGCTAACAAGGAAGTGCTTGCAGACGCCCTTTCGGGGCGGCAGACATTTTAGAAGTTGAACCCCTGAATGTCGTCGCTGGCCCGCGCCGGCGGAACGATGATCCGACTTTTCCTCAGCGACGTTGCGTCGCTGGAAAGACTTTTGAGCTATGCGACTTTCTCTCGGTCAAGACTTGCGGATGGTGCAGAAGCAGGTGCTGGCGCCGCGGATGATCCAGTCGATGGAGATTCTGCAGTTGCCCATCCTCGCCCTGCAAGAGCGGATCGAGCAGGAAATCTCGGAGAATCCTGTTTTGGACCTGCGGGAGGACGATCCAGACCTGCCCGCGGAAACGGCCGAAGCCGACGGACAAGAATCGCCCGACGCCCCCAGCGACGAAGAGCGAGAGTTGGTCATCAACGAGACGACCAAGAACGAGGACGACTTCGAGCGACTGATGAAGATGGACGAGGAATGGCCCGACCATTTCGAGGAGCACTCTCGTCCCTCAAGGGCCGAGACCGAAGAGGCGGGCGAGCGGAAGCTCGACGCCATGGCCAACATGATCGCCCGGCCGCAGTCGTTGCAAGATTACCTCCGCGACCAGTTGGGTTGGTTCGAGATTGAGCCGACCTTGCGGGCAATGTGCGAGCGGATCATTTATAACCTCGACAGCAACGGTTACCTGCAAGGCCGCCTGGAAGATCTCCTGGGGCTGAACGCGACCAAGGAAGACTACGCCCTGGCTGAGAAAGCTTTGGCCGTAGTGCAAAAGCTCGACCCGCCCGGCGTCGCCGCGCGTAACGTGGAGGAATGCCTGCTGTTACAGCTCACACCCGGCATGCCCTACTTCGAGCAATTGCAGACGCTCATCACTTCGCATTTGAAAGACCTGGAGCACAACCGCCTGCCTGCCATCAGCCGCCGCACGGGCTATTCGATTGAGCTTATCCAGCAGGCATGGGCTGAGTTGCGGAAGCTCAAGCCCAAGCCCGGCGCCGAGTACAACAGCCAACCGGTCCCGCCCGTCACCCCCGATGTGTTCGTTGAATTGGGCGACGATGGCAAATACCTGGTCCGCCTCGAAGACGGCCGCACGCCCAGCCTCTTCATCAGCCCCTTTTATCGCAAGCTGTTTGCCAGCGGGCAGGTGGACGACAAGGCCCGTGAGTACATCAAGCGGAAAATCAACTCGGCTCAATGGTTGATCGACTCGATCCAGCAGCGGCGGAACACGCTCACGCGGGTCTCGCAGGCGATTGTCGATCACCAGACCGAGTTCCTCAGCAAGGGTCCGGAGGCGATCGAGCCGCTGAAGATGCAGCAGATCGCCGACAAGGTCGGTGTGCACGTGACCACAGTCAGCCGGGCAGTGGACGACAAATGGATCCAGACGCCGCGAGGCATCTTTCCCTTGAAGCGGTTCTTCTGCGGTGGGACCGTTAGCGCCGACGGCGACGAAGTGGCCTGGGATACGATCCGCTTGAAGCTTCAGGAGCTGATTGATAGCGAGGACAAGCAGCACCCCAAGAGCGACGATCAATTGGTGCAGGACCTAGCCGCCGCGGGCGTGACGGTCGCCCGCCGCACGGTGACCAAGTATCGTAAGGCCATGAACATCCCCAGTTCGCGGCAGCGCCGCGATTGGAGTAACTCGGACGAGCCGCCGCCGGCCGACGACAAGGATAATAAAGACGACAAGGACGAATAGCGTCGGGCGGCTAATTTGCTTAATCCCACGTCCGTCGAACGGCGCCGGTCATTGCCGCCGCTGTGACCGTCGGGGTTCTCTTGAATCCGTATCGGACGGCCGGGGTTCAAGCCTGTTCCCCTTCGTCCGTTTGGAACATCTCCGGCACCCTCTGTACCCTGCCTTCGCGATCGATGACCGCAAGTGTCACGTTGCCGACGGCGAGCAATTCGTCCTTGCGAAAGAGGCGGTACTCGTGTTCGATCTTGGCCTGCGTCACGCGGACTATCCTGGTCCGCAGTCGCAAAACGTCGTCATATCGGGCTGGACGGTGAAAACGACATTCCGCCCGCACGACCACAACCAGCAGCCCGTCCGCTTCCATCTGCCGATAATTCCCGCCGGCAGCCCGCAATAGTTCCGTCCGCCCAATCTCAAAATAGGTAAAGTAAAAGGCGTGGTGCAGGAAACCCATGGGATCGGTCTCCTGGTAACGGACGCGGAGTTCAATTTCGTGTTCTCGTAGCATGGATCGATTCCTCGGCCCCTCATTGTAAGTTTTGTCGTCGATTGACGGAACCGTGCGTTAGGCTGACTACGACCCCGGTACATCGTGCCCGAGCCTGACACCGAAAACCGTAGCCTCGCGTTCATCGAACGGATGCCAATCGCGGACGCGCCCACCGAATTGTCGGCCTGGAAATGATGGCGTACTGCTGCTGGTTGACGGAACGCTCGCCGGCCACTATATTAAAGCCGTTATCGGCGTCAGGAAAAAATCCTCAGAAGAAGGGTGCGGGAATGAGTTCCGGTGAGGGAGCAGGCACGCAGTTTGCTACGGCGCGGGGCAGGAATTACCCTGCGATCCGCCAGTTCACCGTATTCCTCGAAAATCGCGTGGGCCAGCTTCTCGAGGTTATTCGCCGCTTCGAGGGCTCGAAGGTTCGCATCGTCGCCCTTTCGATTTCCGACGCGGGCGACTGCGCGTTCGTACGGTTCCTGCTGAGCCATCCTGAAGAGGGACGCGAAATCCTCGAGCGGGCAGGCCTCGCCATGATCGAAAGCGACTTGATCGGCGTCGATCTTCCCGATGGGTCAGATGCCCTGCTGAGGGTTTGCACCGCCCTGCTGCAGGCAGAGGTTAACATCGTCCAAGCCTACCCGCTGCTGATCCGCCCGCGCGGTCGGGCCTCGGTGGCGCTGATGGTAGACAACATCGAAATGGGACAGGAAACGCTCGCCGGCAAGGGATTCAGCATGATCACCGAGGCCGATTTGCAGGAGCCATTGGACGAGTAGCATCACGTGTGATAATCGGCGTTCAGTCGCACGTACTCCGCGGTCAGGTCGGCGGTCCAGAACCGCAGGGCGGCGTCGCCTTCGCTGAAGGCAAGTTGCACGAGCGTGTTCCGGTTGTCGCGGATTGATTGGGAGACGGCCGTGGCATCGAAGTCCACCGGCGCCCCCTCGCTATAAAGCAGACAACCGTTCACCCGCAAGCTGACGCCGCGGGGATCGAGCGGCACGTTGGCGTAGCCAGCCGCGGAAACAATGCGGCCCCAGTTGGGGTCGGCCCCGTGGATGGCCGTCTTTACCAGCGGGCTGTTGGCCACGGTCTTGGCGATGGCCAAGGCGGCGGCCCGGTCGGCACAGCCGGAGATTTCGATGGTCACCAGGTGCGTTGCCCCTTCCCCGTCGCCGGCAATGGCCTTGGCCAGGTCGACCGCCACCTCGTCGAGCATGACACGGAAAGACGCCAGATCGGCGCCGGCTAGTGGATTGCCGCCCACCGCACCATTGGCCAGCAGGAGCACGGTGTCGTTCGTGCTCGTGTGGCCGTCGACGCTCATGCAATTGAAACTTACGTCCGCCGATGCCCGCAACGCCGTCTGGGCCGCCGTTGGCTCGAGCGGGGCATCGGTCATGATCAAGGCCAGCATCGTGGCCATGTTGGGCCCCATCATGGCCGCTCCCTTGGCGATGCCGGTGATTTGAATCTGGCGGCCGCCGATCGTTGCTGATCGGCCGGATATCTTCATCACGGTGTCGGTCGTGAGCATACCCTGTGCTGCCGCCTCCAGGTGCGCCTGCGAGGCGCCGAGCCCCTTGGCCGCCGCGGCGACGCCTTCGGTGATCCGATCCATGGGAAGAAAGGCACCAATCACCCCCGTCGAGAGCACGAGCGCCTGGTCCTCATCGGCGCCGCATTGGGCCGCGGCAAGGCGGGCCATGTGCCGTGCGTCCTTTACGCCGCGCTCGCCCGTGCAGGCGTTGGCCACCCCAGAGCAAATCACCACGGCCCGAATCCGCTCGCTGGGTGTGCGGCTGCGATCCACGGTGACGGGGGCCGCGCAGACGAGGTTTTGCGTGTAGACGCCCACGCCGGTCGCCGGTCGGTCGCTAACGACCAGCGTGAGGTCAAGCCTATTGGTGTCGCGCTTAATTCCGCACTTGACCCCGGCTAGCGAAAAGCCCCTGGGAACTTGGTGTGACATGATTTCCCCTTTAGCTTTGGAGTGCGGCGATTCGTCGCCGGTTTCCATTCTGTTTTTGATTGCAACATCGGTTTCAGAGAAATAAAGTTCATCAGTCGCGCACCTCGCCCGCACTGCGCCGAAAACAGAAAGCGGTGGCGAGCATGAGTACACGGTGCCCGCCCAGTATTTCAGATTTAGAGCGCGGTCGTTTCCGGATATCCGAACATGAGGTTGAAGTTCTGCGCGGCCGCACCCGAAGCGCCCTTGATCAGGTTGTCGATGCAACTGATCGTCATCACGCGTCCGCGGACCAGCCTTGCCGTAACGTCGCAGTAATTCGTGTTCGCGCAATCCTTGGTGCCGGGCAAGTGGTCCACCACCCGCACGAACGGCTCGTCCTCGTAGAACTCCTCGAGCGTCTGCATGATCTCTCTTCGGTGATCGGACCGGCCGGGCGGGCGTAGGCCGTGGTCAATATGCCGCGATCCATCGGAACCAGGTGCGGTGTGAAGATCACCTCCACAGCTTTGCCAGCCGCCCAAGAGAGGACCTGGTCAATCTCGGGCGTGTGGCGATGGCGGCCGATGTTGTAGGCCGATATGCTCTCGTTGCATTCGGGATAATGGTAGGTGAGCTTAGGCGTCCGGCCGCCACCACTGACACCGCTCTTGGAATCGACGATGATATCGTCCGTTTCTATCAAGCCGGCCTTCAACAGTGGCGCCAGCGCGAGAATCGCGCGATGTGGGGTAGCAACCGGGGTTTGCCACCAGCGGCGCCGAGGGGATCTGCGCTCGGTATAGTTCGGGCAGGCCGTAGGCGACTTGGCCCAAGCGCTCGGCATCGGTGTGTTTCTGCCCATACCACTTGGCGAAGACCTCGGGATCGATGAGGCGGTAATCGGCGCTGAAATCGACGACCCGCGTGCCGGCGGCCAGCAAATGGGGAATCACGGCGCTGCTGGCGCCGTGGGGCAGGCAACTGAAAATGCACTCTGCCCTGGCGGCAATTTCCGCGGGCGCGAGGTCTTCCAGCCGCAGATCGAGCCGATCCGTGAGCGAGGGATGAACCATGGAGATCGGCGGTTGTCCCTCTTGCCGACTGGTAACAGCCACAATCTCGGCCCCCGGATGGCGGAGCAGAATCTTGATCAGTTCCAGGGCCGTATAGCCCGTTGCGCCGAGAATGGCAATACGTGTCATGATGGGCTCAAGTAGGTCCTTTTTGCCGGCAAGGACAAGTGTGCGATGAACTGCGGTAAGATCCAAGATTCCTCAACAAAGCTGAGCACAATGGTCCTTCTCGGCAGGAAAGACCTATTGGCTGCCGTCCGTCTTGACGATTGGGCCGTGTGTTTGCACGGAAGCATATAAGTATAATATCCCTGCACTCGATGCCAAGTAGTTTGTTCCGACCTGCTGGCCCAGGGATTCCGACGGGATCTCGGTCGTCGAGAAGAGGGATAACCCTGATCACGAAAAAAACTCGTATTTCCCGACGGCTTCGAAGGCATTCTGGAAATGTTCGATCGTCGGCCGGCCGCGGCCTTCCGGCCAGGTGATTGCCACAACATCGAATCTCGCCGGAAACTCCAGCAATCCGTGCCGCTTCATGAAGGTCACGGCCAATCGAGTCAACTTCCGCTGCTTGACGGCATCGACGGCCTCGGCTGGATGACCGACATCCGCGGAGGTGCGGGTTTTGACCTCGACAAAGACGATCGATCGCCCGTCGAGGGCCACCAGATCGAGTTCGCCCGGCGCGAGCCGCCGGCCGCGGGCGAGAATCTTGTAGCCCCGCCGTTTCAGGTAGCGGGCTGCCTCGATCTCACCTCGCTGCCCAAGCGTCCGCTTGGGGAACAGACGTCGCCACCAGCGCGGCGCTGAGGTCGAAAAAGTCCAGTGCAAAGAGGCGATCTCGCACATTTACTTGCTTTCCTTCGCCGCGCCGTCAGTCCGCCGCTGGCGCAAGCGAACGGCCTTGCCGACGCGGTCGCGGAGATAATAGAGCTTGGCACGCCGGGTCACACCGCTCCGCTGCACGACGATTTTGCCGATTTTGGGCGAGTGGATGGGGAATTTCCGCTCCACGCCCTCTCCCTGTACGATCCGGCGGACGGTGAAGGTCTCGCGGCTGCCGCTGCCGGCCCGCGCGATGACTACCCCCGTGTATATTTGCGTGCGTTCCTTTTCGCCTTCGAGAATCTTGCAATGCACGTCGACCGTGTCACCGATCTCAAAATGCGGAATTTCTTCCTTAAGGCTCGATTTCTCGACCAGGTTCAATAAAGCTTGGCTCATGGGTACCCTTTCTCAGTCTAGTGTCTTCCAGCAAATCGGCCCGGCGCTCTTGCGTCCGCTGGCGGCTATCATCCTCACGCCATCGGGCAATTTCGCCGTGATCGCCGTTCAACAAGATTTCCGGCACTTGCAACCCGCGGAACTCCCGCGGCCGCGTGTATTGCGCAAATTCCAGCAGCCGCGAGGCCGTGGAAAACGAGTCGTTCCGGTTCGATTCCGCGTCGCCTAGGACGCCGGGTACGAGCCGAATGACCGCGTCGATAATCACCATGGCGGCAACTTCTCCTCCATTGAGCACGAAGTCGCCAATCGATATCTCCTCGGGGTTCAACACCATCCGAACCCGCTCGTCAAAGCCCTCATATCTTCCGCAAAGCAGAAGGATCCGACAGTGTCTCGCCAGCCGCTCAACTCCGGCTTGATCGAGTGGCCGTCCCTGCGGGGTGAGCATGACCAGGTGACCCGGATCATCGGCCATCGGCCGGACGGCCTCGACACAGGCCACCACCGGTTCGACCATCATGACCATTCCCGGACCTCCGCCATACGGGCGGTCATCGACCTTCTTGTGTTTGTCTTGCGTCCAGTCGCG
Source organism: uncultured Planctomycetia bacterium (assembly GCA_963709175.1). GTDB lineage: Bacteria > Planctomycetota > Planctomycetia > Pirellulales > Thermoguttaceae > JANXQG01. The sequence continues at coordinate 2,466,907 of CAVPVK010000007.1, read as the reverse complement.
AATGTCGTGGAGACAAACTTCGACTAGCCCGGCGTCGATCGCCCGCTTCAACAGGCTCTGACCCAGGTAACCCGGGAATATGTCGGGGAAAAGGGTCAAGACGTCGAAACGCATAGGATCGCCGGCCGCGCCTTACTCGGAAGGCGGTTCGGCTGCACTCGCGGCCGCCGCCTCTTCCGCGCGGGGCGTTTCCGCCGCAGCTTCCGACGGCGGCGCGGCGTGTACCGCCGGGGCGGGCGGTGGTGCCCTCCGCCCCTGCGCGAGCCGGGCTAAGGCCAACCGCTGGGCCTCGACGTGCGTCCCTTCGGCGCCATATTTCTTGATCAAAACGCCGACCTTGTCAGAAGGCTGTGCCCCAACGCTCAGCCAATACTTGATGCGCTCGGCGTTGAGAATGGCCCGCGCGTCGGTCTCCGGCACCATCGGGTCATAGGTTCCCAGCTCTTCCAGAATGCGGCCGTCGCGCGGCACCCGAATATCCATCGCGCAGATGCGAAAGAACGGGCGATGCTTGCGGCCCAACTTTTTCATGCGAATACGGACTGACACAACTTCTCCTAATGAACAGGTGGATTGATTCGTCTATTTATCCTTGTCTTTGCGCTTGCGGCGACGCAACTCTTTCTCGCGCTGCTTCTTCAGTTTGGCACGCTCTTCCGACGTCAGCCGCTTGCCGGTTCCCTGTTTCGGCTTGACGATCTGGGAGTTCGGATTAAGCATGCCGCTGCTGCCCAACTGGTGCATGGTCTTCATGCGTTCCATGATGCCCATGTTGGACATCTTCTTCATGATGTCGGCCATGCCGTCGAACTGCTTGACCAGTTCGTTGACCTCGTGCGGCTCGACGCCCGACCCCGCGGCAATGCGCCGGCGGCGACTCTGATCGATTGACTTCGACGGGTTGCGGCGTTCGTCGGGCGTCATCGACTCGATGATGCCCACGAGGCGGCGGAGATCGGCGTCCGGGTTCTGGCCCTCCAGCATTTTGCTCATGCCGCCCATGCCGGGAATCATCGACATGATCTTCTGGATGGACCCCAGCTTGCCGATCTGGCCGAGTTGCTTCTTGAAGTCGTCGAGAGTGAACTCGCCCTTGCGCAGCCTGGCCTCGGCCTTGGCCATTTCCTCCTGGTCGAACTTCTGCTGCGCCTGCTCGACCAGGGAGAGGACGTCTCCCATACCGAGGATGCGGCCCGCCAGCCGATCGGGATGAAACTCCTCGAGGGCATCGAGGTGCTCGCCCGTGCCGATGAACTTGATGGGCACTCCCGTCACGGCCTTGACCGAAAGCGCGGCGCCGCCGCGGGCGTCGCCATCGAGCTTGGTCATGATCACGCCGTCAATTTCCAGGGCCTCGTTGAATGCCTTAGCACTGCGAACGGCGTCCTGGCCGGTCATCGAGTCGACCACCAGAAAAACCTGGTCGGGGCCGATGCGGCGGTCGATCTGGGTCAGCTGGCCCATCAACTCTTCATCGACGTGCAAGCGACCGGCAGTGTCCAGGATAACGACCTGCGCTCCGTCGGTCTTGGCTTGTTTCAACGCGATCTGGCAAAGCGCCACGGGGTCCTTGGCGGCCAAATCCGCATAAACGGGGATACCCAGTTGCTGGCCGAGGACCTGCAGCTGCTGGATGGCCGCGGGACGCTGCAAGTCGGCAGCCACGAGCATTGGCTTGCGGCCGCGCTGCTGGAGCAATTTGCCCAGCTTTCCGCAGGTGGTCGTCTTACCAGACCCTTGCAGACCGCAGAGCATCAGCACCGTCAGATCCGGCTTGAGATGGAGCGAGTTGTCCACCGGCCCCATCAGGTTGACCAATTCCTTGTGGACAATGCTGACGAGTTGATGCGTGGGATCGAGGGCCTTGAGAACTGTTTCGCCAACGGCCTGCTCGGCCACCTTGGCAACAAACGACTTGGCGACGTCAATGCTGACGTCGGCCTCCAGCAGAGCGGTCTGAACCAGAGCGAGCCCTTCGCGCATGTTCGACTCGGTCAACCTGCCGCGTCCGCGTAAAGTCCTGATCGCCGAACCGAGATTTTCTTGAAGGGATTCGAACATTGAGGCCACAAAGCCTTGAGGGATATGCGGTGCCCAGGGCCCCGCCCCACGAAGTGGAATCCCTTATCATAACGAATTCCGGGCCCCTTTGGCAACCCTCATGGTAGCGAAATATAGTTGCCCCCTCCAAAAAAGCGGGTTTTCCGTGATTGGCCGTTCCACCCATTGGAAGTAGTTGCCTTCGCGTACTTTTCTATCGCCCGCGCACACTTTGCCCAGTCGTCGCGGTTCCGCCACGAATCGACCGTCGACCCGCATTCCGAGTCATTCCCGACTTGCTTGTCGTTGGTCGTGGTGTATGGTTTTCTCGCAACGCGAAGACGTTACCCTATTGTTGCCTGCGAGGTACTGAACGTGGCCAAGTTTACGGCTATCCTGGCATCGCTGCTACTCACGGTGAGTTCGATTGGGGTGAATATAGCCCGGTATCCACAGGTTGGCCGAGACAACGACGCAACACCACCCAGGTCCGCGACTGAAAGCGGAAACTGCGACTCCGCCCCCGGTGCGCCAAAACCAGTTGAGGCAGCCAAAACGGATGTCGCGAGTGCGGGCGAAACTGCCAGCCAAGCCGAAACGCCGAAATCAGATTTCGTGGGCCGCGAAGTCGCGGGCGAGGCTGTGCAACTCCCGCAGGCTGTAGCGGCCCCACCCGGAGATCTTTTCGCTAAGGCACCAGAGAATCCGATGGCAGCGACCAAGGCCGCTCCGACGGCATCCAAACCGGCCATCGAGATCACGGACATCCGGCCTTTGGTTCCATCCCACGGCTTTCCCGCGGCTCCGGTCGCAGATGATGCCGCCAGAGCCGATGAAGTGCAGCGGCTTCCACCGGTTGCACCGAATGCTCCGCGGGCTGCTGAATCTCAGACCGCGGAAGCAGGCAACGACGTCCAGTATCCTACTACTTTGACGCCGTAAAGCATTATGACGCACTTGTTTTTTGCCGCGATTCCCAATTCGAGCAAACGTCCAATCACCCGGCTGGCGCGGCAACGGCGGTTTGCTGCTGGCTCACTTCCCGTCCGCGAATAAGCGAGGTGTGGGCTTTCAGGCAGACCTGTCGAAAAACCTCCGGCCTGGTGACTCCGCTTAAGCGGAAGACCTCTTTGCCGTCACGCTTGCAAACCAGTTCCCCCGCATGCAGAAAATCCTGGCCGGCAAGAATGACAACCTGGATGGAATCAAAGCCGTCCAACTCGATCGACGCTCCGTCCCTGGCCGTCAAGCCGCGTTGCACGACAAGGCGACGGTTGGTCAGCGTATAGCGACGGCATACACCCGGCATGAGCCGCCAGAGATAGACGGCCAGGCTGACCGGAATCGTCACTAAGGCCAGCAGCTTCCCCAGGGTAAAGAAGCCGTAGCCGAGGTGATTTCCTGCCAGTCGTCCGACCCAGCGGCCAATCGCCATGGAGCCGATTCCGGGCCAAACGGTCATGATTTTTTTCTGGGAGAGTTCGGGCATGGGAACGTGAGATCAATTCTGGGTCACAGTGCTATCGATCGGCTCGATTCGCGTGACGTGGGCGGGGTCGCAATAAACCACGCGTTCGGTCAGCTTGTCGGGGGCTTGTGGCAGCCCAATAGTGGCTTCTCGCCGCCGTATTATCGCCAGCGCGATGCCGCACCTCGAAGCTGGACCCGTCCGACACGAAAATCCAAAAGGGTTCAAAGGGTTGCTTGCGAAGATGGGCGAGAAGTTGCTCTGCATTCACACCTGTATTCTACCGCAAGAGAGTTCCTGGCGAAATGACCGAAGGCAAAAAACAAGACCCGGCCGGGAATTACCCCAGCCGGGCCTCGAAATGCCTTTGACTTGGCAGTGATTCTCAAAACTGAACCAGTTCAGAACTGTCCCAATTTTGCCCATGATGTCGGTCGTGACGCCGACGGGCAAAAATATCCTTAGAAAGGAGGTGATCCAGCCGCAGGTTCCCCTACGGCTACCTTGTTACGACTTAGTCCCAATCGCGGAGTTCATCTTCGGCGCTTAGCTCCTTGCGGTTACCACGGCGACTTCGGATGCCCCCCACTTTCGTGGCTTGACGGGCGGTGTGTACAAGGCTCAGGAACACATTCACCGCGGTATGCTGACCCGCGATTACTAGCGATTCCAGCTTCATGCAGGCGAGTTGCAGCCTGCAATCCGAACTGAGGCGCGATTTTTGGGATTTGCTTGCTCTCGCGAGTTTGCTTCCCTTTGTGCGCGCCATTGTATGACGTGTGCAGCCCTAGTCATAAAGGCCATGAGGACTTGACGTCATCCCCGCCTTCCTCCGGCTTAACGCCGGCGGTCTCGCTAGAGTCCCCGACTTTACTCGCTGGCAACTAGCGACAAGGGTTTCGCTCGTTAAGGGACTTAACCCGACATCTCACGACACGAGCTGACGACAGCCATGCAGCACCTGTGCTTGTTCCAACCTTGCGGCTGTGGCCCGGCTTTCACCGGGTTAATCCAAGCATGTCAAGACTAGGATAAGGTTCTTCGCGTAGCCTCGAATTAAGCCACATCATCCACCGCTTGTGTGAGCCCCCGTCAATTCCTTTGAGTTTCAGCCTTGCGACCATACTCCCCAGGCGGAGCACTTAACACTTTCGCTACGGCTGAAAGGTTATGGGAGACCCTTCAACCCAGTGCTCATCGTTTACGGCTAGGACTACCGGGGTATCTAATCCCGTTCGCTCCCCTAGCTTTCGTGCCTCAGCGTCAGAAAAGGCCCAGTAAGCCGCTTTCGCTCCTGGTGTTCCTTAGGATATCAACGCATTTCACCGCTCCACCCTAAGTTCCGCTTACCTCTGCCTTCCTCGAGCCCGGTAGTTTTGGGCGCAATTCCTCGGTTGAGCCGAGGGCTTTCACACCCAACTTTCCGGGCCGCCTACGCACCCTTTAAGCCCAGTGATTCCGAATAACGTTTGGACGGTTCGTCTTACCGCGGCTGCTGGCACGAACTTAGCCCGTCCTTCCTCTGAGTATAGGTCAATCCAAGAGGAGTACCCCTTGGAATTTCCTCCACTCCGACGGCGGTTTACAACCCGAAGGCCTTCATCCCGCACGCGGCGTCGCTCGGTCAGGCTTGCGCCCATTGCCGAAGATCCTCGACTGCAGCCACCCGTAGGTGTCTGGGCAGTGTCTCAGTCCCAGTGAGCGGGGGCATGCTCTCACACCCCGTACCCATCAATGCCTTGGTGAGCCGTTACCTCGCCAACTAGCTAATAGGACGCAGTCCCCTCCTCAGGCGGAATCACACCTTTGGTCCAAAGACGTCATCTGGTATTACCTCCGGTTTCCCGGAGCTATCCCAGTCCTGAGGGTAGGTAACTACGTGTTGCTCTCCCTTTCGCCGCTGTCCTTCCCCTTGCGGGGAATTCTCGCTCGACTTGCATGCCTAATCCACGCCGCCAACGTTCATTCTGAGCCAGGATCAAACCCTTCAATTAATTATTCGCTTTTTCCATCGAGATTCCTCTCGCCGGAGTTATTAGCGCTGTTCATTGAAAAGTTGTCTGGCAAACAAACAAACTTCTCTTTCGGCACCGACTACCAGTTCACACTAACAGTCGGTACCACTCTCAAATCCAGCCTAAACTGGCTGAAAAATCAGAATTGAGGTTATCACTACCAAATTGTCAAAGAGCAAATCAACTTCCCAACCAAAACTAGTCGTTTCAGTCGAGACGAGTCATTCTAACATTTCTTGAATCGGTGTCAATAGGTCCTGAGGAATATTTTTCTCAAAACCGGCCACCCATTCGAGATTTGAAAGATCGGCTCGTTGCGGTGAGAAACTTGAATTACCCAGGTCTCACTCGCAGCGTTGAAGAGCCTAATTATGCCAAGTCTGAAAAAGGTTGCAAGGGGCCTCGAAGAGAATTCTTGAGAATTCGAAACGTTGACACCGTCCCTCATGCGGCAAGACTGACGGTAGATACTCCTAGCATTGCTCGAAGAGGTTTCTTCCCTTGTCCGTAAGGCCTCACGCGACTCGTGTTTCAGGACTCCGCCACGTACAGCAGTCGGCCGCAAGTGTGGCAGAACGTGGGATGCGAGAGACGAATGTTCGCCAGCATGTTTATCGGGACTTGCTGGCAGCAACCGCCGCAGGCGTCTTCCCGGACTTCGGCCAGGGCATCTTCGCCCCTCTGCCGCACCAGGCGCTGATAGGCCTGTCGGATCTCGTCGGGCAATTCCTCCTCGGTGCGCAGCAGTTCGCCCTCGAGTCGCTCGATGTCGCCCTCGATAAGGGCCGCCTGCGCCTGAACTGCCTTGCGGTTGGCGGCCACCTTTTCCTGCGTCGTCCGCAACAGGCCCTCGGCCTCGCCGATTTTCGGTTGGAAGGCGTCGACCTGGTCCATCATTTCGATGGTCTCGTCCTCCAAGACGCTGTTGGCCATTTTGTCGGCGGCGATCTGGTCCTTTAGGATCTGGTATTCGCGATTGCTGGCGGCCTGGTTGAGCTTCGTGTCGAGGTCCTTGATCTTGTGCTCGTTGCTCTTCATCTGGAGTTGCTTCTCGTCGATGGTCTTCCGCATCGTCTTCAGCTCCTCGCGGAGCTTGTTCAGTTCCTCCTCGCGCTGATGGATTCCCGCCTCCCCGGCGCGGATCTGCCGCGGGCCGTTATCGCGGCGGTCCTTCAAATCGGTCAATTGCCGGTGGATGCGGTGCAGGGTTCGCAGGACATCGAGGCTTACACTAGAGGATGATGACATGGGTATCACTCGTTTGGGGTGCAATGGGTTCCGCAGGGTGGAAAAACAGAGCGAGCCGTGGCAAAATCCGCCACGGCTCGCGTAATGCGCTGAAGGAACGGGGGGCGACAGGTATCGGACCGTCGCCCCAAGTTCCTGGCGGGGCTAGGCCGGCTGATGGAGTTAAGCCGCCCGCTCCAGGAAACCGGCCAGTTGCTGGCTTCGCACGGGGTGCTGTAGCTTCTTGACCGCCTTGGCCTCAATTTGACGGACTCGCTCGCGGGTGACCTTGAATATCCGCCCCACCTCTTCCAGGGTATAGGTGTACCCGTCGCCCAGGCCATAGCGGAGGCGAATAATCTCGCGTTCGCGGTAGGTGAGGGTCTTGAGCAGGGCGTCGATCTTCTCACGCAGCAGTTCATTTCCAGCGGCCTTATCAGGTCGGGGCAATCCACCGTCTTCGATAAATTCCCCGAAACAACTATCTTCGCTTTCTCCGACCGGTCGGTCAAGGCTTACTGGGTGCCGGCCCATGCTCAAAACCCGCCGCACCTCGTCGATGCCCAGGTCGGCGGCCATGGCGAGCTCCTCCGACGAGGGCTCCCGGCCGAGTTCCTGGAGCAGCCGTTTCGACACGTTCCGCAGCTTGCTGAGCACGTCGATCATGTGCACGGGAATGCGGATCGTGCGGGCCTGATCGGCGATCGCCCGCGTGATGGCCTGGCGGATCCACCAGGTGGCGTAGGTCGAGAACTTGTAACCGCGGCGGTATTCGTACTTGTCGACCGCCCGCATCAGGCCGGTATTTCCTTCCTGGATCAGGTCGAGGAAGCTCAGGCCGCGATTGCGGTACTTCTTGGCGATGGAGACGACCAGCCGCAGGTTTCCGCCCGACAATTCCCGCTTGACCGACTCGTAGTCCTGGTACTGGCGGCGCATCAGCCCGCTTCGCTTTCGCAGGCTCGTCGGCGTCTCTTGGGTGTCGATCATCAGGTCGCGGAGCTCGCGGCGGAGGTTCGTGCGGCGGTCGCGGTTCTCCGGCGTGTCGGGCAGCACGCGGAGCATGGCGCGGATCTGGTCCATGCGGGCCAGCGAGTCGTCCATCTGCCGCATCATGGCTTGGACCCGTCGCGTTCGCAGGCTGAGCTCCTCGATCAACGTGAGCATCTTGCGGCGGCGGCGGATGAATCGCTTGCGGGCCGCCAGCCGCTCGGTCTCCGAGGTCCGCCGACTGAGCAGCTTGGCGAAGTCGTGGCGGCTGGCTTCGGAGAGTTGAGTCAGCGTCTTGAGGTTGTGCGGCATCCGCGCGGAGATCTGCTCCTTCGTGAGCCGCTCGGTGAGCGAGACCTTGATCGTGCGGTCGAACGGCAGGAAACCGCTGTGGACTTTGACGAGTGCGGCCAGCGTGGCCCGCATCGCCAGGTTGCAGCCAATCACGGTGCGGCGGAACCGCTTGCGGGTGACCTCGATCTTCTTGGCCAGGGCGATCTCCTCTTCTCGCTTCAAGAGCGGGATCTCCGCCATTTGCGAGAGATACATGCGGATCGGATCGCTGCTCCACTTGCTTACGTCGGCTGGGGGCGGAAGGGCCTCGGCCGCGCTGCCAGGTATCTCGCCGTCGTGCAGGCGATCGTCCGAGGGCTCGTGGGGATCGGCCTGCTGGGCGATGTCGAAAAACTCCACCACCGGAGCTTCGTTCACCAGGTCGATGCCTTCCTCCTCCAAGGCGATGAGAAGATTATCGAGCTTATCGGGATTGACTTCCTCGTCGGGCAGATACTCGTTGACCTCGTCGTACGTCAGATACCCCTGGGTCTTGCCACGGGCAATTAGCTCCTGCATATCCTTATCGAAATGGTCCACCTCAATACTCCTTTTCACGCCGCGCGGGCCGGCGTCTGGGTGTTCGCAAAGGTTGCGATCAGGGCTTGCTCGACCGCGCGGGTGCGGCGGGAGGAAGGGCTCAGTACTTGGTACGTCAGCCTTTCCAGGCTGACATGGTCAGGCTCGGTACCACGTGGGGCACCGTGTACTCATGGTTGTGGTTGGCCTGACGTACCTGCTTCCTCCCAAGCAAGGGATCGCCCGTGCCAAGGCATCGTCACCCGTCCGTGGGATCGGAAATGCCTTGCCGGCTTCTCTCCTGCTGCAAGATGTTCTTGAGCAGGTCAATCGCCTGGTCGTCGGCCAGGGCTTGCTCGCGGAGCGCGACCAGTTGGGCGGGTCGCTGTTTCTCTACCTCCTTTTGTTGGAATGCCTTGACAAGATCGCTCAGCAACTCTTCCGGCGCGGCCATGCGGCTGCCTTTGGCGCGGCCCTGTTCATCGAGATCGACCAGCAGGCTTTTCAGCGAGGGGTCGTCGAATTCGAGTATTAGCCGGTCAAAATCGGGCAGCACGCCGACCTGCAAGAGCCGGCATCCGGTTTCGTAAATCTGCCGCAGTGCGGACGACGTGATTTGTGTGGGAGCGATCGCCTCGCGGGCAGCCGGCCAGGTCTCGGCATAGACGATCAGCAACTCCATCAGCTCGCGCTGGCCGCTATCGAGCACCTCGCCCGGCTGCCAAACCGGCTCCGGCTGCGGCGCATGCGTCCCGCCGGCTGGCCAGCGTCCGTGCGTTGCCCGTTTCACGCATGCTTCGCCGTCAGCGCGGTCATCCGTCGCCGCGCCTCCGTCTCATTCACACGGAACAAGGCGGCGAAGCGCTGCAGGAACTTCTCTTCACGCAGGCGGTCCGCGCTGGTCGTATCGGGCCGTAGTCGCGGGGCCTTCGCCAGGATCGCCAGCAGCCGTTCCAGGGCCTGGGTCGCACCGTGCACATCGCGATCCAGATCCAGCCCCCGCGTGGCCGTGCGAAAGGCATGGTCCAGGGCATCGACCGTGCCCGTTGCCAGAAGCTCGCGCAAATGCCTCGCTGCCGCGCTGCTGGAGGAAGTCGCAAGGGTCGAGGTCGTCGGGGAGCGTGAGAATGCGCAAGTCGACCTGCTCGGCCACGAAAAGCTCCAGGACTTCGTTCGTCCGCTTCTGCCCGGCTTCGTCGCCATCAAGCACGAGAATGATGCGGTCGACAAAACGCTTCAGGATCCGGATATGGCTTTCCGTCAAGGCGACGCCCAGCACGGCCACGGCATTATTGAAGCCGAACTGGTGGGCGATGATGACGTCGGTGTAGCCCTCCATCACCAGCGCGGTCTTGATCTTGCTCTTATGGATGGCCTCTTTGGCCAGATCGAGGCCGTAGAGCAGATGGCTCTTGCGGAACAACGGCGTTTCCGGCGAGTTGACGTACTTTCCGGGAAGAAAGCCCTCGATGCCGGGTAGCAGCCGGCCACCCATGCCGACGGGACGTCCCTGCACGTCATGGATGGAGAACAATCCGCGTCCACGGAACATGTCGTAGAGTGCGCCGCCCGCCGAGCGACGCAGGGCGCCGATTGTTTCCAGTATCCTGGCGCGGGCGGGGCTTCCGCCGGCCTGCTTGAGGATCCATTCCCGATCCAGCGGTGCGAAGCCGAGTTGGAAGCGTTCAATACTCTCGGGCGAGATGCCACGCTCTTGAAAGTACTTTCGCGCCGGTTCGGCCTCAGGCATGTGGAGCAGGCATTCATGGTATTGACGTTCAACCCAGTTGGCCGCCTTGTAAAGGACCCGCTTGTCGACGCCACCCGCAGGCCTTCCTTCGCGGAGCGGGGAGCCCAGCCCGGCCGCAGGGCCGGACTCGGCCCGGGCGGGCTTTTGCAGCTTGATCCCTGCTCGATCGGCCAGCATCGCCAGGGCCTCGGGGAAATCGACGCCTTCCATTTTCATGACGAAGCTGAAGATATCGCCGCCAATGTCGCAGGGCCAGCATTTCCATGTCTGCCGCTCGGGATTGACCTGGAGGCTGGGGCGGGTGTCGTCGTGCCAGGGGCAGAGGGCCACGTAACCGCGGCCTTGGCGGCGAAGCTGCAAGTTGTACTTGCCGAGCAGATCGACGATATCGATCGCCTGTCGAACTTGTTCCTTGCTTTCAAAGGACGAGTCGAAGGCCACCTTCGTCTCCCATCTGGATTGTGCGGCGAATTCCATTTCGCTTGCGGGGAGCGATCCTCCCCATACCGTGTCGCTTCCAGGAAACACACAAGCGGCAACTCCATTTGCCGCGCCGCGAATCTCCCGCCCCATCTCCCGTTTTCTTGCGGCGGAATTCTCCACAGCGGCGAGATTATAGCACTGCACGCAAAACGGGTCAATGAGAATTCCGAAGCTAGATCAGTTTCTCAATTTCGCAAATTTTCAAGGAATAGCTTCCCATCCCTTGCCATCCGGGAGAAGGCAGAGTACGGTGCGCGTCCCCTCGCCCGCCCGCTGTTCTCAGCGGGATGGGAGAGGTCCGTGTGAGGGCCTTTCCCTCCTGCCTACATTACGTTAGCTCGTAGCGAGAATTCGAACCCATCTCATCAAATCCGCTGTTCGACGTAGGTCACGGCCAAGAATAATCAAGAGAACAGGTTTCCCTCTCCGGCCCATCCACATTGACCCAATGGGGGTGGGCCATTCCCGCCGCGGGGGAGGTGAGCTCCGAGCAAGTCTCTGCTAAACACTCTTGCATGATCGATTTCGTCGACGCATGCAGGTTCAAGGATGTCTACATCCGGGCGCTGTGCAATGCGGCGTCCTCGCTGCCCGCTGGCACTTCTTCTTCGTGCATCACCTCACTGACCTCGTTGCGTCCGCCCAGCAGATAGTACGCTCCGCCTATGGGCACGATTAAGATCGTGGCGACACGATAAACCAGGGCGAGGATCAAACCCTGTCGGCCGCCTGCCTCTTTCAATACTTGCTCGCGCTGTTGCTCTTTCGCGGCAGAGGCCAACTTGAGTTCAGCCTGTACCTGCGGAAGACGAAGCCAGGCCGTTTGGTAATAGTAGAGGATTCCTGCTTCCGCCGGGCCGGCCGGCAAGGGTATCGTTTGCGCCAGACCACTCACAGGATAAATAGTGAAATAGTCCTGCCATGGTACCTGATCGAACCGCAGCCCAAGGGCCAGGAACCAGAGGGAAATCGCCAACAATACGTGAACTGGAATCGTCATCAACGAAGTCAGGAAGAGCACCATTCGCCTGCTGCGATAAATTAGCACCGCGTCAATCAGGCTTTTTATCGCCTCACCGACCTTGGGTAGTCGTGTCAGCCCGAGTTTCATTGTCGCCTCGAGAAAGCCGGGAAGCAGGACCAGTGCAATCCCCAGCGTGGAAACCGCGGTGACGATGAAAACACCCCAACAAATCCGGTGGACGGTCATGTCGGCGATCTCCCAAAACCCAGTAAGGACTATTCCCGCCACGGCTACGAGAAATAGGACGTAGAGGCCGACGATCCGATCAACCACCACTGAGGCCAATGCCTTGGCTCGATTACCCGGTTTTTCTTTCGCCAGGATCCATGCCTTGAGCAAGTCGCCGCCGGCGATGCCCGTGGGGGCGAAATTGAAAAAATAGCCGAGAAATCCAATCCGCAAGGCCGCCGATAGGGAAAAATCGATCCCCAATGCCCGCACCAGATACCACCATCGCAGCATGGTGATCACGACGGCCGCCAGCATGAGAAGGAAGCCACACCCGAGCAACCCCCAGGCCTTGGGCTGCTGGAGCATTTGCATAAACGCGTGCCATCCGTCGGGCGTGCCCACCAGCTTATAGAAGAAATAGCCAATGATCCCCACCGACGCGGTGAGTTTCAGCAATGTTAATAGCAGCGTTTTGAGGTTGTTCAAGCGAGAGCCTTTCGGGGAAGTTTCTAGGATACCAGGAATTGGGAAATCGGGCAAAGTTAAAATAGATAAACTCTAACGATTATTCCGATTATTACCGACTACTAGAGGATGAGTTCTTCCTCAATAGCCGTTTTTTCCTGAAGCCCACGCACGGGATCGAACAAGCCATGAACCCAGTCGCCAATCGATTGATATTGTGCACGGTGGCGATTCTGGGCGTGTTTGGGCTAGTAGCCTGCCCTTCACCCGTGGTGGCCCAGCTTGCCCCTTGGCAGCAGCCGCCGTCGGATGGTCCTAACTCCCGCCCGGCGGATGGCGGTAACGGAACCGGTGGAAACGACGCATCCGCGTCGGTCCCGGTACCGCCCAACGCGTCCGCCCCTCCCTGGTCGTCCGAGGGCTTTGAGCGCGAGGGTGGTGTGCTGGGCTTTCCGCCCGGATGGTTTTCGAGTGTATTCGACGGATCAATCCACGATCACTTTTGGTTCCGTGGCGAGTTTCTCGGTTGGCGGACGAAGGGTTTTGCCACACCGCCGCTGCTGACGACTAGCCCGACCGGGACACCGGCGGCTCAGGCCGGTGTTCTGGGTGAGGCCGGTACGAGCGTCCTTTACGGAGGGTCCAACCTGGCCGGCGGATTTCACCCCGGCGAGCGGATTTCTTTCGGTTCATGGCTCAATGGCGACCAGACATGGGGACTAGAGGGCTCGTACTTGCAGATCAACCGCCAGACGAGCTTCTTCAATGCCAACGGGACCTCGACGCCAATTCTCGCCCGCCCGTTTTTCAACAGTGAAACGGGCGTGCCCGATTCCCAGATCGTCAACTATCCGGGGCAGCAAAGCGGGAGTTTCTCGGCGGCTGCGGCCAGCGATTTTCAGGTGGCCGAATTCCTTTGCCGAAAGAACATTAATAGCCAGCCGGGAGCGGCGGTCGATTTCCTGGCCGGCATGCGTTACCAGCAACTGGAGGACCATCTGGCGGCGAACGACGCCCTGGCTTTTTCTAATTCGCAGTCCGGCTTTCCGGCCGGCAGCACAGTTCAGCAGCAAGACCGCTTCGATGCCCGGAACAACTTTCTCGGCGGCGAAGTGGGCATTTCCGCGGCGCTCCGCTGGCAGCAATGGACGTTGGACACGGTCCTGAAAATCGGCGTTGGGGAGACCCGTTCCCGCGTGGCGATCAACGGCACAACCACGACCGCAGTCCCCGGCAGTACGGCCACAGTGCTTCCCGGCGGGCTGCTGGCTTTGCCCAGCAACATCGGTATTCACAATAGCGATCAATTCTCGATGTCGCCCGACTTGAATCTCACGCTGGGCTACGATTTGTCGCCGCAACTGCGGGCGACGGTGGGCTACAGCCTGCTCTACTGGAACAGCGTCGCTCGGCCAGGCGATCAGATCGACCTGGATCTCGATCCGCGGCAATTCCCGCCTGCGGTCGGCACGGGCACGCGACCAGAGTACATTTTGCGCACCAGCGACTACTGGGCGCAGGGCGTGAACCTGGGATTGGATCTGAGGTTTTGAGAACGGCCCAGGTGGACGCAAGTGATCGGGTCGTCGCCAGATGCTTGATATCCCTGGGCGAGGCCCTAGACCACTACGGGCCTCAGTCTCTCAAGGAGATCTTCAGCGCAACGCATGTTCCAGTGGGCGCTGAGGGCTTAGAACAAACGCCTTATTTCTCGAAGAATAATGGGTGTTCGGCTGAGGAGGTGCGAATCCAGGCGCATTTTGCCGATCCGGCCGCACTGGCGGCAGCGATCAGCCGTCTACCTACCGAACAACGCGCGGCGCTGCTCGCGGCCCTACATGGCGACGGCGGAAAAAATTCCGATGCTACCCCTTGACACGAAGATACCGATATGGTATCTTTAGGGTGTTGAGACTGAAAGACGTTTCAACACGTCCAGAGCAGGATGTTAAAAAATCGGTCGAGACAACGACCTTTAAACAACCAGGACCTGAAGAACTGAAACGTTAGGCACCGAGGCCCGAGGGTGTAAAACGGGGGCCGACCGCCCAGAGCGATATTCCGAGCCGTCCGCCCCGAACGATATCGGGGCTTACTTTGTTTCCCAAGAGGCCGCCATGAAACCCAGCGAAATCATACAAGCCGCCCGTGCGACCGCGAAACTCACGCAAGGGGAATTGGCGGATCGTCTTGGCATCGCCCGCAATACGATCAATCGTTGGGAAATGGGCCTCCGCGAGCCGACGCACGCGGAGATGGAGCGCGTCGCGGCGGCCACCGGCCACCGGCTGGTGCTGGAACTGAAGAGGCTGCGAAAGTAGAATGATCTTGTTCGGGCAGGCGGTTGATCCCCGCCGTTGCCGGGCAGTGGTTCGCGGATCCATCCCCGCGGCCCTGCCCGACAGCCTGACTCTTGAAAGGATGGAATCTTGAACAACAACAATAGTCTGGATCCCCAGTTGCTTAGTGCAGTGCTGGCACAAGCCGTGTCGCCTGGCAACAACTCGGCAATCAACGAAAGCTTGGAGCGTTTGATCGCGAAGAACGAACGCGAGCGGGGGCAGGGCGTTTCCGCGAAGGGCACCCATGCCTCCCCTGCGACCCTGGCAGCGATCCCCATGCCGCGGGCGACTGGCGAGGTCCCTGCCGATGGCCCCGAGCCGCCCGACGTGTTTAACCACAACGGCGTGTCATACGACGGGTTCACGGGGAAACCGTTTTTGGCGGTTCAATTTCTCTGGACGCGTCGTAACAAGTCCGCCGACAGACAAGACCTTGCCTTGCCCGTATGGGGCGATCACTCGTTTGATCCCGACGATAACGCGGTCGAAGGGCTGCGCCGGGAAATCAACAAGTTCTTTGGGTTGCATCAAATCCCTTGGCATGCAAAGCAAATCCGCGAGTACCTTTGCCTGAAACCGGGATTGCCGCGGCAACGATGACGCGGCCGGTAGGATTCCCGTTATTTTCCCGTTTTCTTCCCACTCGCTAGTTTATAGTTCGTGCATCATCAAACGATGAGGTACGAACAAATGAGCGAAGAGAAGTCAATCACGATTCCGCCGGTTGCTGAAATCCGGCGACGGGTCACCGAGGCGCAAGCGGAGGTTCGGCAACTCCGCAAACTCTTGCTGCTTGCAAAGGCGGTCGAAGACTCGACTAATCAACGGCTGTCTATCACAGAAGACGCGAGCGAAGCGGAGGTGCAGCCATGATTGCTCCTGCCCGATCCGAGCCTGCGCCCTTTCGCCTGGCCGTCGATATCAACGAACTGGCCGATGGTTTGGGCGTGTCCGTTCGGACTGTCCACACGATGGTGGAGAACAACGAGATTCCACACTGCTACATCGGCAAGCGCTGTCTGCGATTCAACCTCCGCGCCGTCCAAGCCTGGCTCGATGCTAAAACCATCGGATTAGTCCATCCTGGACACGAAGAACAGCGCGGTTTATCGGGGAATACTGCCCTAGACGGCGCTGCGGACGCAATCCGGGCTGCATCGGGGAGGGATAACCGATGATCGACATGCAACACGTCAACGGACAATGGACGGCCGCACAAGAATACGCGGGGCTGAACTGGCGAGTTGTTCCGCTTCACAACCTTCTCGCCGATGGATCTTGCTCTTGCGGCGATCCCGAATGCCCGCCGCGCAGCCGAGCGAAGCATCCGCGAATGAAGGGATGGCAGAAAAAAGCCACCATCGACCAGGCCATCATCAGCGGGTGGGAAAAACAGTTTCCCGCCGCTAACATCGGCGTGGTGTTGGGCAAGGATAGCGGCCTGATCGACGTAGAGTATGATGATGAACACGGGCGCGAAGTCGCCGAGCGCGTCTTAGGCAACATCCATACGCCCACCTATCGTTCCGGCAGTCGGAGCATCCATCGGCTGTTTCGCTGGCAGAAGGGATTGCCCGGCGGCGCAAAGATCGACATCGACGGCTTGGAGATTCGTTGCGGCAACGATGGCAAGGGGGCGCAGTCGGTATTCCCTCCGTCGATCCATCCCACCGGCAGCAAGTACGAATGGATCATTCCGCCCGACGAGGCCGAGCCCGCGGCCATTCCGCCCGCGCTGCTGGCCTTAATCGCCAACTCGCTGGGCGAAGACGAGATCACGGATTACCGCAAGGATTCGCCAAGCGCTGCGGACGATAGGGAACTGGCCTTGCAGGCAGTGCAGGGCATGAGCAAGGATCGAGCCGCCGACTACGACCTATGGATCCATGTCGGCATGGCCTTGCACAGCGTCGATTCATCCGACAGCATGTTGAATGAGTGGGATACATGGTCGCAGTCGTGCAGGGAGAAATACTCCCCTGGAATCTGCGCCGACAAGTGGGCCAGCTTCACCGATGGCAGCGGGTGGAAGATCGGATCACTCATCTACTGGGCCAAACAAGACGGATGGATTCCACCGCGGCGGACGACAAAGAAATCCAAGTCTGCCGCAACGTCGCAGGACAAGGGGCTGCGGTTCACCGATACCGGCCTGGCCGAGTTGCTCGTCAAGCACCATGGCGCTGATCTGCGATACTGCCACCCGTGGAAAAAGTGGCTCTGCTGGGATGGCATGCGATGGAAGCTCGATGACACGGCCACGGCCGAGCAATTCGGCAAGCTCACCGTCCGAGCGATCTTTGCCGCGGCGGCCGCCGAGCCTGACGACGTTCTGCGGGCGCAACTCGTCAAGTTCGCCACGACCAGCGAATCCGCCACCCGCCGCGCCGCTATGCTCAAACTGGCGCAGTGCGAACCCGGCATCCCCGTCTTGCCGGCATCGCTCGATAACAACCCGTGGCTGTTGAACTGCATCAACGGCACCCTGGACTTGAGAACAGGCAATCTCCGTCAGCACGATCGCGCCGACTTGATAACGAAACTCTGTCCGGTGAGATTCGACGCCACGGCGCAGTGCCCCCGATGGTTGGAGTTTCTCGACCGTATCTTTTCGTCGAATTCCGCAATTATCCAATTCGTTCAACGGGTGTGCGGCCTCTGCCTGACCGGCGACGTGTCCGAACAAATATTGCTCGTGTTCCACGGCGTGGGCGCGAACGGCAAGAGCGTCTTGCTGATTACGCTACTGAGCATCTTAGGGCCAGACTATGCGATGCAGGCCCCGCCCGATCTGCTCATGGAGAAGCGCGGCGAGGCCCACCCTACCGAGCGCGCCGACTTGCACGGCAAGCGACTGGTGTGCAGCATCGAGACAGAAGACGGCCGGCGCATGGCCGAGTCGCTCGTCAAGTCGCTCACCGGCGGCGACCGGATCCGCGCCCGCCGCATGCGAGAAGACTACTGGGAGTTCATTCCAACCCACAAGCTAATACTTGCTTGCAATCACAAGCCCGTCATCCATGGGACCGATCATGGGATATGGCGACGAATCCGGCTTGTGCCGTTCAACGTCGTGATCCCCGCCGAGGAGCAGGATAAGAACCTGACCACGAAGCTACAGGCCGAGGCCGCTGGAATTCTCGCCTGGGCGGTTCGCGGGTGCCTCGACTGGCAGCGGCACGGCCTGGGCGAGCCCGCCGAAGTCACCGACGCCACGGCCACCTATCGCACGGAGCAAGACACCTTGGCGGAGTTCATCGCCGAGCGCTGCACCCTGGATCCGCAGACCTATGATCGGGCTGCGCGGCTCTTTGCTGCTTACGCCAGTTGGAGCGGCGAGAAGGGCATTACGCAGCGGCGATTCGGTAAGGCCATGACGGAGCGGGGTTTCGGGCGGTTCAATAACAATGGGACCTGCTATCGGGGAATCCAGTTGAACGACAGCGAGGGGGATTCGCCATGACCAACGGAACCAACGGAACCAACGGAACCTATTTTCGGCATAACCGCGCATACGAGGCAAAACAAGCTGCGATACGGAAATCAGGTTCCGAAGGTTCCGTTCCTTCCGTAAAACAACATCTATGGGGGGTGAGCAACCCGTGAAAGAGCAAAAGCGACTTGAGAAATTGGCCTTGCAGGCCCACCGCCACGGCGACGACTGGGGTACTTTCTGGCCCACCGTGGCCGCCGACGTCAACCGCCTGCATCCGTGGAACAACGGCGACTACAACAAAATGGTTAATCGGTTGCTCATGCTGTTGGTTGCTGGCGATCTTGACGGCGAGCGGCCGGCAGGAGACACGCTATGGGAAGCGGACGACGCGGCCGCCTATCCAACCTCCGATGATCGGACCGTCGCACGGTGCCTCTGGCAACCAGGAGCAGCATGATGGCCGAGCGGTACACCATCGTCGTGCAATCGGTGCCCGGATCGGACGTGCCGGTCATAAACCGGCTGCGGCGATTCCTGAAAATGGCGCTACGAGCCTACAGCCTTAGGTGCGTAGAAATCCGCGAAATGAGCGCCACGACGCCCCCACGACCGTCCCCGCGGCCGTCGCGTGTCATCCTGCGCCCCGAACAACCCCAATTTCCCCGAGAAAACCGCTAACCGACGGAAATCGGGCTGCATTTTCAGACGCACAAACGCATTAAAAACACCGTTCCAACCGCGGCCGCACGGCGGAACGGCACCATACCAGCGGCATCGGAGAACAAAGATATGGGTTTACCAGCTTCACAAGTCGGCCATAGCGTGCTTGCCTGCGGTTCGTTGTCCTGCAACAACGCGTCCAACAACGCGACAGGCACGTCGATACCTACGTCGCCATCATCAAAGATGGTGCTCTTCAGTGGCAATGTCGCCTTGACGATCACCGGCGGGGGCTTCTCGAATAACAGCGCTGGACTTTACGTTCCGGCGAATACGGCAATCGCACTGCCGCTCAGCAATGCATCGACGCTTTCGTTTTGGGGTGCGGCCGGATTAGCAAACGTCGGATACGTCGTTCTCGGTTGAAAACCACCATCGCGGTCGAATGCCTTCGCGGCCGTGGCGGTTCACTTTGAAGGCAAAAGGAGATTTCAGAAGATGAGTTATTCCAAATTTATCCGTACCAACGACCCCGTTCCGGCCCGAGTGCCCGAGAAGCTCGCGCGGCGGCACGTCAGCGAAACCGCGGCATTGGTAAAGGTGTCCGCGGCCCGCAAACAGGCGACGGAGGCGAAGGCCGAGCCGATCACCGCGACGAATTACCACGATCACGTTCACAGCGGCAGCAGCGGCGAATCGCAGAGCCTGCCGCCTATTCCGAAGTGGGCAACGATGTTCGGTTCGGTTGCCATGCAAGTTGCATCACAACTCTTGCATCTCGGCCGTGAGCCGGATCCGCCGACGCCTACGAAGCCCGTTGCTCCGCCTGAGTGGGTTGCGAACACCGACGCACCGGAATTTTGCGCCATCGCGGCGGAAGCTTTGGGTGTACTCTGGCGGCCGAGCCTGGCACACCTGACGGACTTCCACCGGCACGCAAGTCCCTTCCATCGAGCCGCGATGGAGAAGCGGATTTTCTATTTTGAAAATGTGCCACTCGTTTGCTTCAGCAAGGCCGGATTGCTCGAGCTCTGCCGCCACAAAGCCAACGAAATCCTTTCCTTGCCGAAACTAGAGTCGCCAGCGACTTCGCCGTCGCCACCGTTGCGGCCGTCCGCGGCGGACCTGGCCCAGGAGCGGGTGGACATGGCGGCCGCACGACGTTCGCCTGCGGAGATTGTGCAGCGAGAGAATGCCGCATACCTTGCGGCCCGGCAGGCCGAGGAAGCGGCGGCCCAGCAAGCAGCTAAGGGAGCCTGAACGATGGCGGATGAACCGTTACTAAACGGCCGTAAACCGACCCGAGCCCAAAACGGCCGGTTCCTGCCCGGCTGCCCCGCCGGCCCTGGCAATCCTCTCGCCCGGAAGGCGAATCAGTTGCGGGTGGCATTGTCCAGGGCCACCACCGTGGCCGACGTTCGGGAAATCGCCAAACGGATGATCGCACTGGCGAAGGGCGGCGACATCCAAGCCGCCAAGCTGGTGTTCGAGCGCGCCCTTGGGCCGGCCGAGGCGATCGACGTTTTGGCGCAACTCGCGGAGTTGCGGGAAATTGTCGACGAACTACTAACCGAAAGGAACGCAAAATGAACGGACTGACGAAACTCAAAACGGATATCGCGAAGCTTCTCGCGCCGCGGACCGACGCCCCGACGTGCATCCAAATAGTGTTGAGGCATCAAAACTTCGTCCTCGGTCCGATTGGAGGATCCTTGAACCTTGAACCACTCGATCCGGGCGAAACCGGATCACCGCGCCGCGCCGTGTTCGACCTGGCTTGCGAGCTGCCCGAGGCCCGAGTATGGGCCGCGGCGGATCGGAAGGGACTGCGGGCGGAGTTAGAGGCAATGCTAGGTCGCGGCCCGTTGGCGCCGTCCGAGTTGGCGGAGGCGGAGGCGGAATTCCGCTGTCCGCCAACGAGCGCCCAATTCTATCGCAACGAGTTGCGGCGGGCGGTCGTCGAGGCGGCCGCGGCAGCCAACGTGCCCTGCCCCGCGTGGGCGGACCGCCTGGCGGATGACGACCTGCCGCCTGAACTGCAAGCCGAAATGGAAGCTTGGATTACCACCTACATGGCCACCGAGGCCGCGACCGTGGCGGAGGAGGAGACCCCGAGCGGTCCAGCATAAAGCAGACGCGTCGGGCAGGGAGGCGGGGGCTGCGTGACGTTGGCCCCTGCGATCACCGCGAGGCCGAGTCCTGCCCGGCGAGGCCCCAGGCCGGACGCCCATTTCCTCTTTTGGGGTCCGGCCCGGCGGCCGCTAAACCTTGATCTAGGAAAAAGACAAATGCAGACAATGCGACAGCAATGCATAACTTGGGAATCACTCGTGGCTTGCCCCGAGATAGCCGAGTTGGTCACCGACTGCGAAAGCGTCGCCCGACATGCCCGGTGGGACTGGTATCCCCGCTGGCTGCACCAGAGCAAGATTTTCCGCGATGCGGTCGATGCGGCGGCCGAGCGGCTGGGCGCTTCGTTCTACGAGGTGCGGCCCGTGGCCCTGGCTGGCCTACTCGACACGTACCACGAAGCCCAGCGGCGGACGCCTACGCGTCATTCTGGCGCGACTTCGCGGGCAGGCTCTGGTGGTCAAGGGAGCGTCGGCGCGTGCAGCCTGAGCAATCCTAGCGAACCGTTTCCAGTGTTAGGGGCGTTTCGATGAAGCAAATCGAGTTCAGAGCAGTGAAACCCTATCGTTGCTGCAGTTGTCGCAAGCTGGTCACGGTTTGGCCGTGCCCGGCGTGCATCGCCCGGCAGGAGTCATCCCCCCCGCTGACGGCGGAAGGGCTGACGTGGACAGCGGCCCACCGTGCCGAGCGACGGATCGAAGCCGTGGCACGACTGGCACGACGCGGTTAAACCGGTTGCACGATGCAACCAGTTTGCAGCGGAAAATGCACCCCACCAGCCCGCGGCGGCCGGATCCGCGGGAAAGGCAGAACATTCGAATCCTTAGACGCCCAGTTGACGGAACGGGCGATTGTGGTAGGATGATGCTTGTCCGGCCGGATCATCACGGCCGCGACGGGCCTAGAAACCCAAAAAAGTAGAAAGTCAGAACGATGATCTTCTGTCAGGCGAAGAGCCACCGTATCAGTGATCCTAACCAAGCGTTGACCCAGGTAGCTGGCGAGCAAGGCGGATCGGCAGTGCTTCTACCACTGCTTTCTAGCTGGTACGGTGGCTCTTCGTCTTCATGGAGGTGCTTATGCTCACCACCCTTCCCCGTCCCCAGAGTCAACAGGACCTTGCCGAGGGCCTCGTTGAACTGCTCCACGACCTGCGCGCCCTGACCGTCGCAGGCCGTGAACTGCTCTTTCTCGGCGACGGCAATCACCAGCAGTTGCGGCAAGCCCTGGCGCACATCACGACGGCGGCCGAGCTACTCGGACACGTGGACAAGCTTTTCCCGCGAGACTGGGAATTGCAGCTGCGTCGCGTGCCCAGCCTGGCAGCGGCAAAGGCGGTTCTGCTGGACGCCCTGCATCACGACGATGAGCCGATCCTGAAAGGCAGCCGGTGCGAAGTCTGCGGCACGCAATCGCCCGTCCGCGGCAGGTGCGTGGTTTGCGACGCCCGCCGCGCTCGAGCCAGAAAGGCACGGTAGCTATGAATCTGGTCGTTGTGCTGGTCGTGCTGGCGTCGCTCGCCAGTGGCGTTGCCATCGGCCTCGTGCTGAGCCGCGAGCCGAAACAGGATAGTCAAACAACCGACGAACCTAAGCGGGCCACGTGGCGGCAGCCACCGATCACTGCTTGGGTGTTCGCCTATCGAATGGATAAGTCCGACGAATGACACGCCGGCAGGACGGAGAAGAGGCATTTTTCCGTTTCAACCAACACCAACAAAAGAAAGGATCGCGCTAGTCGAAGAAAAGTCAGCCTGCCGTCCGGCCTTGCCTCGTGGCCGGACGGCATTTTCTGCGGCAGCATTTACACCTATGGCAAGTCTAATCCGAAAACCGAACGGGCGCTACGCCCTGCAATTCACGCCACGATCCAAGCCGCGACAGCCCGGGCAGTTGAAGCCGTCGCACCGGCGGCGGCAGTCTATCGCTTTGGGCGAAGTCGATGACGACAACGCCAAGGTAATTCAGAAGCACGTGGAGGAACTGGTCAAGGCAGGGGACAAGCGCGAGGCCAATGCCACCACCACGAAGTGGTGCGAATATATCGCCGTTGCCGACGATCAGCTTTACCGCGCCCTGTTGCGCGTGGGCCTCGTCCCCGAGCGGAAGCAGGACCAGGAGGCCGCCAAGGCCAAGGCAGAACGGGAAAGCTCGCCCAATACGCTCGCCCGGTTCATCGACGACTACATCAAGCGACGGACGGACGCCAAGGGGAGCACGAAAGTGTGCTGGGGACAGACCCGCCGTTGTCTGCTGGAGTTCTTTGGAGCAACGCGGCCACTGGACAAGATCACTCCCAGCGAGGTCGATGACTTCCGCCGTTGGCTGAAGAGCGATCAGAAGTTGGCAGAGAACACCGCACGGCGACGCTGCGGGATGAGCAAGCAATTTTTCCGCGACGCTCTGCGCCGTCGCCTGATCGTCGAGAATCCTTTCGCGGATATGAAGAACTGCGCAGTCAAGGGCAATCCAGCGAAGGAGTACTTCGTCACCCGCAAAGAGGCGGCCGCGGTACTGGCGGCATGCCCCGATACGGAATGGCGGTTGCTCTTCGCTCTATCGCGGTTTGGGGGCCTACGGTGCCCGTCAGAGCATTTGGGGCTGAAGTGGCAAGATGTCGATTGGGAGCGGTCCAGGATGACCGTCCACAGTCCCAAGACAGAGCACCACGAGGGACACGAATTGCGCGTGGTGCCGATCTTCCCCGAGTTGCGGCCATACTTGGAAGCGGCTTGGGAGGAGGCGGAAGAGGGCGCGGTATACGTCATCGCTCGTTATCGTGACAAGAACGTGAACCTCCGCACGCAACTCCTGAGAATCATCAGTAAGGCAGGGTTGAAGCCGTGGCCGAAGTTGTTTCACAACCTCCGCGCCACCCGCGAAACTGAACTGGCGGACCAATTCCCGATTAAGACCGTCTGCGAGTGGATCGGCAATAGCCCAGCCATCGCGGCGGAGCATTACTTGCAAGTGACGGAAGAGCATTACCAGCGTGCAGCCACGACCGAAACCGGGATGCAAAACGGGCTGCATTCTTCCGGTGCAACGCCATGCAAGGCCGTGCAGGATGCTAAAACCCCTAACGACACAACCCCGTCATTTGCACGGGGTTGCATCAATTCGCCGTCACTTGCAGAGAAGTGTACGGCTATCCAGGTGGCGCTAAGGGACTCGAACCCCTGACCTATTCGGTGTAAGCGAATCGCTCTAACCAACTGAGCTAAGCGCCCCAGACTCTCGCATCCTAACCGGAATGCGGCATGACTGTCAACGGCCGCAGGTTTCCGGCATTACGCGCTTGCACTCAGCGCATCCGCTCGAGCCGCTCCGGACGCTGGCCCACGGTCACCATGAACTCCAGCGTCTTGTCACCCCGACGGGCCGTCACCGTGGCCTTCTCGCCGATCTTTGTCCAGGCGACCTGCAGGCTCAATTCGGCGGAACCGCTTACGCTCTTGCCGTTCCACTTGGTGATGACGTCGCCCGGCTTGAGGCCCGCCGCGGCCGCCGGCGAGGCTCGTAACACGCCAGAGACCATCACCCCGCTCGCGCCCGGCTTCGCCCCTTCGTCGGGCGTCAGTTCCCGCATCGAAACCCCAAGCCAGCCGCGAGCGACCCTGCCGGACTTGATCAACTGCTCGTAGACCTGGTGGACCATATCGCTGGGGATCGCGAAACTGATGCCCTGATAGGTGGGCCCGACAATCGCTGTGTTGATGCCCACGATCTGCCCCTTCATGTTTACCAGGGGGCCGCCGCTATTGCCCGGGTTCACCGCCGCGTCGGTCTGTAAGAAATCTTGATAATTGACGTGCTCCACCACGGCATGTCGTCCCGTGGCGCTGAGGATCCCCGCTGTGACCGTTCGCGCCAGACCAAAGGGACTGCCGATAGCCAGGACGGGATCGCCCACTTCCAGCTGGGAACTCTTTCCCCAGGGGGCGGCCGTCAGCCTGCCAGCGTTGATTTTCAGGATCGCAAGGTCAGTGGCCGGGTCGGCGCCGATGATTTGGGCCAAATGCTTGCTGCCGTCGCTCAATTCCACGCTGACGTCTGTCGCCTGATCGACAACGTGATAGTTCGTGACGATATAGCCCTCGGCGTCAACGATCACGCCGGAGCCCTGGTCCTGTGCCCGCAGCCCGCCGTGGGGTCCGAGAAAAAAGGATGAGAGTTCGTCGTTGTCGTTGCCTCCGAGCGCGCGGGATGCCTTCACACCGACCACGGACGGTTGCACGGCCTTGACCACCGTGCGGTACTGCCCGATGGTGGGACCTTTGCCCTCGTCGAGCAACTGCCGGGCGACCTCGGCCTCGGCCCGCTGCTTGCCGCGGGCAATGGAGTACACGACCTGCTCGACAAAACTCGGTACCATCCACAAGACCAACAGCAAGATCGCGAGCCAAAAAATCCGGCCGATTGGCACCCCGCCCAACGGGGAGTCGCGGCGCGGTTCGGAGCCGTTTGGAACCATCCAAGGGTGGGGAAATGAGGAACTGCCGGGCGGGTTGGGACTGGGGAATCCGTCTGACATGAGCTTAGCTTCTCCGTTTTCGCAGAGCGATCAAGTGTGAGTCAAAAAGAATGATTGGTCGGCCTCTATGGCCGCGCATTTTGTGCCGTTCGCTGGAATTATATCGTGCCGACGGCGTGGAGGCAGTCAGCGAAGCCCCGGAGAACCGGCTTTTCGCCGCGGCCTGCCGTTTTTCCGGTGCGGAAAACCAAATTGGCAGCCCTCTTGGCCAGTCGAGGCGCGGGGATACGCCAAGTCTATTAAGGTATATGCAATTCCCACGGCTGTGGTTCGCCAGGAATGTGGCGCTGATTGGATGTTTTGGCCGCAAGCCGCATTATCGTATCGACTTGCGAACGCGACGCTCACAGACGTTCCGCCCCTCCTCCGGCCCTTCGGTTTTGGTTAGCCTTTGTTACAATAGGGGCTTTTGGCCTTGGGAGTCCCAACCATGCGAACCTTTCTCGTGACTGGCGGGGCCGGATTCATCGGCTCGCATATCGCTGAAACCCTCGTCCGCCGTGGCGACCGCGTCCGCGTTCTGGATAACCTCAGTACCGGCAATTTGGCGAATCTGGCCGGTTTCCGCGACCAGGTCGATTTCATCGAAGGCGATATCACCGACGCCGCCACGGTTGATCGGGCCGTCAAGGGGGTGGATTGCATCTTCCACGAAGCAGCCCTGGCCTCGGTACAGTGGAG
Organism: uncultured Planctomycetia bacterium; assembly: GCA_963709175.1. Classification (GTDB taxonomy): domain Bacteria; phylum Planctomycetota; class Planctomycetia; order Pirellulales; family Thermoguttaceae; genus JANXQG01. The sequence goes on along the minus strand of CAVPVK010000007.1, from coordinate 2,440,640 downwards.
CATCGACCGTCCCTTGGACAGCCACGCTGCCTGCTGCACGGGTACCGTCCACGTACTCGACGCGGCCCGACGGCTGGGGGCGCAGCGAGTGGTTTTCGCCGCCTCGGCGGCCGCGTACGGCGACCAGCCGCTGAGTTCGAAACGCGAGAGCGACGTTGTCGATCCGCTTTCACCCTACGCCGCGGCAAAATTGGCCTCGGAGCATTACTGCCATGCCTTTTCAGCCGCCTTTAGGCTGGAATCTGTCGCCCTGCGATACTTCAACGTATTCGGACCGCGGCAGGACCCGGCGAGCCCCTATTCGGCGGTGATTCCACTCTTCATCACGGCCATGCTCGCCGGCCGGCAGCCAGTAGTTTACGGCGACGGCCGGCAGTCGCGAGATTTCGTCTTCGTGGAGAACGTGGTCCGCGCGAACCTCCTGGCGGCCGATGCTTCGGGCGTGGCCGGCCGAACTTTCAACGTGGCCGAAGGCCGGGCCACCGATCTGCTGACGCTGATTGAGCACTTGAATCGGCTTTTGGGTACGAACCTCCAGCCGCGGCACGAGTCGCCGCGGGTAGGCGACGTCCGCGAAAGCCTGGCCGACATCACCCAGGCCCGAAAGTGCCTGCGCTACGAGCCGATGGTCGATTTCGGCGAAGGGTTGCGTCGATCGATCGATTACTATCGGTCGATTGCCGGCAAGTGAGTGACGACGAACAACTCCGTATTTTGCCGGCTATTGCTCCCCGCACGTCCTTGTTCTACAATTCGCGTCAAGGCTTATTGACAGCTTTTGCTGGGATTTTGTGCATCCGTTTCCACCTCTTTCGAAGGGACCCTCCATGCCGTCGCAACCCACCGGGCAGATCGACAATGTCATGAAAGAGGAGCGGCTCTTCCCGCCGCCGCGCGACTTTGCCGCAAAGGCCCGTATCGGCTCCATGGCCCAGTACGAAAACCTCTGCCGTGAGGCCGCCGAGGACCTGGAGGGTTTTTGGGGACGTCTGGCCGGCGAGCTGCACTGGTTCGAGCCGTTTCAGAAAGTACTCCAGTGGGATGAGCCGGTGGCACGCTGGTTCGACGGGGGAAAGACCAATGCATCCTACAATTGTCTCGATATCCACTTGCCGACCGAGCGGCGGAACAAGGCGGCCTTGATTTGGGAGGGCGAGCCCGGCGACACTCGCGTGCTGACCTACCAGATGCTCCACGACGAGGTCTGCCGCTTCGCCAACGTGCTGAAAAAGCTGGGCGTCGAACGGGGCGATGTCGTTTCGATCTATATGCCCCTGGTGCCGGAATTGGCGATCGCCATGCTCGCCTGCGCGGATCGGCGCAATCCATAGTGTCATTTTCGGCGGATTCTCGGCGGAGGCGATCGCCGAGCGGAATAACAACGCCGCGGCCCGGCTCGTCATTACGGCCGATGGCGGCTGGCGGCGCGGTAAGCAGTTGCCGCTGAAGGAAAACGTTGACGCGGCCCTGCAGAAGTCGCCTACTGTGCAGAAATGTGTAATCCTCCGCCGCACAGGCACAGCCGTGACAATGGTCCCCGGCCGCGACTTCTGGTGGCATGAGTTGATCCAAGACGTTGGCGATGACTGCCCAGCCGAATCGCTGGAGAGCGAGACTCCGCTGTTCATCCTTTATACCAGTGGTTCGACTGGCAAGCCCAAGGGCATCATGCACACGACCGCCGGATACAACCTCTTCGCCAAGAAGACGACTGAATGGGTCTTCGACATTCGCGACGACGATATCTATTGGTGCACGGCCGACATGGGCTGGATCACCGGTCATTCCTACGTCGTCTATGGACCGCTTTCGGCAGGGGCCACGGTCTTTATCTATGAAGGCGCTCCCGACGCCCCGGACTGCGGCCGTTGGTGGCGGATGATCGAGAAATACGGCATCAACATCCTCTATACGGCCCCCACGGCGATCCGTACCTTCATTAAGTGGGGCGAGCACTGGCTGCAAAAGCACGACCTCTCCAGCCTGCGGTTGCTGGGCAGCGTTGGTGAGGGGATCAACCCCGAGGCCTGGATGTGGTATCACGAAAAAATTGGCGGCGGTCGCTGCCCGATCGTCGATACCTGGTGGCAGACGGAGACCGGGGGCGTGATGATGAGTCCCCTGCCCGGCGTCACGGCCACCAAGCCCGGCAGTTGCACGCGGCCGCTGCCGGGCGTCTTTCCTGAGGTGGTGGGCGAGGATCGCCAGCCAGTGGCGACCGGCAACGGCGGCTGGCTGGTGATTCGCCGGCCCTGGCCCGGCATGCTGCGGGGGATTTGGGGTGATGCGGAGCGCTACAAGCTGCAGTACTGGAGCGAGGTGCCACACGCCTATCTCTGCGGCGATAACGCCCGGCGGGACGAGGACGGATATTACTGGATCATGGGCCGAATTGACGACGTGCTGAACGTTTCCGGGCACCGGCTGAGCACGATCGAGATCGAGAGCGCCCTGGTCAGCCATGAAGCAGTTGCCGAGGCCGCCGCGGTGGGTCGCCCGCACGAGTTAAAGGGCGAGGCTGTGGCGGCGTTCGTTACCCTGACCGGCGGATTCGAGCCCAGCGAGGAGTTGCGGCAACAGCTCAAGGACCACGTCCGCAAGGAGATTGGCGCCCTGGCCGTGCCGGACGACATCCGATTCTCAGCATCCCTGCCCAAGACCCGCAGCGGCAAGATTATGCGGCGGTTGCTCCGCGACGTGGCGGCCGGGCGGGAAACGGTCGGCGATACGACGACGCTGGAGGATTTCAGCGTGCTGGCGCGGCTCAGGCAGCAGGAAGAGTGATCGCACGCGCCGGTGGGGAGCGGACTCCGAGCCGTTCCGTGGCGTTTGGTGCTTGACGCCCGTGCCGCCTGGATGCAATACTAGTCTCCGTCACATCACTGGGAGTGTGGCAATCTCGTTCACTAGCCGAAGGACCATTTAGCATGCGCACGAAAACCACTCGACGTCAGTTCATCCAAAACACGGCCCTCGCGGGTGCGACGGTCGGCGCGCTCCAATTCGCCGCCCCTGCAGTATTGGCCAACGCAAATGACGACAAGAAGCTGCGCGTGGCTGTGGTCGGCGCGGGCGGCATGGGCGGCTACGCCCTCGGCTGCGGCCTGGGCGAGAACCTCGTGGCCCTGGTCGATGTCGATGACAATACCCTCGCGGGCGCCATGAAGCAGTTCCGCGAACGTCATCGGGGCGAGCCCGAGCCCAAGACTTACTGCGACTACCGCAAGATGCTCGACGAGTGCCATAAGGGTCTCGACGTCGTGCTGGTTTCCACGCCGGACCACCACCATGCCCCGGCGGCGATCCGCGCAATCCAGCGGGGCCTCCCCGTCTTCTCGCAGAAGCCGCTGGCCCATGATATTGGCGAGTGCCGCGCCCTGGCCGATGCCGCCCGCAGCCACAAGGTGCCCACGCAGATGGGCAATCAGGGGCACTGCGGCGAGGGCTACCGCCGATTGGTCGAGTGCATCTGGGCCGGGGCCATCGGCCCGGTCCGCGAAACGCACACGATTTTCAACCGTGACTTCGGCGGCACGGGCGGAATTCCGCCGGGCAAACCGGCCCCCGCCTATCTCCATTGGAACGAATGGCTTGGCCCCGCCCCGTACCGCAGCTACCACGACGGGCTGCACCCCTTCAGTTGGCGGAGTTGGCGAAAGTTCGGCACGGGCACCCTGGGCGACCTGGCTTGCCACTGCATGGACGGGCTCTTCTGGGCCCTGAAGCTGCATGAAGTGAATTCCTACACCATCGAGTGCCTCTCGCAGCGCGGCGGCAGCGACGAGATGTTCACGCAGAGCAATGTGATCAAGTTCGAATACCCGGCCCGCGGCGAGCAGCCGCCAGTGAAGGTCTTTACCTACGACAACAGCGGCCAGAAGCCGCAGATTGTCAAGGATTTCGAGAAAATGGCCGGCACCGAGGTCAATGAGGGAACGGTGTACGTGGGCGACAAGGGATTCATGACTACCAATGCCTATGGCGACGGCCTTCGCATCCTGCCGAATTCTCGGGCTAAGGAGTTCACGCTTCCTCCGCGGTCGCTGCCACGGGCGCACGGCGGTCCGATCGAGGACCTTTTCTGGGCGATCCGCAACAATGGCACCCCGTGTTCGAACTTCGCCGACTACTCTGGCCCCTTCACCGAGATGATTCTCACCGGCCAACTGGCGATGTTTGCCGGGGCGGGAAAGAAGCTCGAGTGGGACGTAGCCGCCATGAAGTGCGTCAACCACGACGAGGTGAACCAGTTCATCCACCGCACCTACCGGCCCGGCTGGGAAGTGTGAGATTGACGGCTGCGGGAACCAGCGAAGACGCCGCGAAGGATCGCGGCGCCACGCATGGCAGTTCGTGAAGTACCTGGGAAAAAGGTCTACGTCGCCGGCGACACCGAGATACGGGCGCTGAAGGGCATCGACATCGCCTTTCTGCCCATGACCCTGCCCTGCACGATGAGCGTGGAGAATGCGGCGGAGTTGACGCCCAAGGTCATCTGCTCCTGCCGCTATCGCGATAGCTCGAAGGCCGACGTCGGACAGCTCAGCAGGCTGGTCGGAAAGGAAGGGGAGACACGGGTGCGGGGCCGGTATGCCGGGAAGTCGCGGAGTGCCCAACAACGAGGAGAATGACAATGGACAACTGGGTTCTGGCAGCGATTTTTCTCGGCGGAACACTCTGGGTCACGGAGGTGTCGGCGGAGGATGCCGAGAGGCGCATTATCGCCGACCTGTATGTCGATATGGAAGCGGGCGCTTTAGGCGATGTCATCACCACGAACCTGTTGGACAAGATGACGCATGGAACTGGCGGAACCTGGGGCCTGAAATGCGGGCGCTTCGGAGCCCCGCACGAGGCGCTCAAAGAGTTTACGGTTTCCTCGCACGAGGTTCGCCTGCCCACCCCCGTTTCAGTGGGAGGCATTACTTATAAGGACACGGCAGGCACGCGCGGATGGGCTTGCGAGATGTTGACCCCGGTACGCGCCGTGGCCTACACCTTCTCGGTCGATCACCCTTCGGTAAGTGTCGGCTTCTTCATGGAGTACCATGCGACGAAGCATTGGACTCCGATCGACCTGGTTGCGATCAACGCCCGGAACGGGGATTTCGTGGTCATGAATACGACCGAGCATCCTCGCAACTTGGGCTTGCGTGTCCACACCGGCGATCACTGGGAACCGGGAGGCAAGAAGGGCTCAAAGGTGGGCATCGCCATACCCCTGGAGGATGGTAAACTGTATTGGGTATCGATGCGGTTCGTTCAGCACGGCGAATCCTCTCTGGCGCTGTTCGCTCCCGTGACCTTCCGGCAAATCGGTCTCACCTCGACGCTCACCCTCACGTCCGACAGCCCGGCGCATAATCTGGTCATCGGCAGGGTCGACGATCACGGAATCACGTCGCCGGCTACGATCTACTGGGATAATCTGATCGTGGACTGGTCCCACGCCGTTTTCCCACTCCTGCCGTGAATGGCCTGGTCAGCGGAATTCCGCGCTGGTTCTGAGTGGGTGTAGTGCATCCCGCTTGCGAAGTGTGGGCGCCGGTGGAATGCGGCGATAGAAGGTGGGCGGCGAAAGCGGCCGGCTGGAGTTCCGGCGTAAGCCGGCAGATGCGCAGACACCGCCCAAAGCCGGATCTGGGATCGCCCCCTTGCAGTAAGTGAAAGCGTTGCATTCGGCGCTTCCGCGCTAATTCCTACTTCCGCGCCAGTTCGTCCACTTTACGCTTCCTTGCAGAAACGCCGGCGGCAAAGTCGATGACCTTTCTGTCCACAGCCTGACACTGCGAAGAAACCGCCGCCATGCCGAAGACCCGTCGTCGTCCACTCGCCTCCGTCCAATCTCCTCTGGAAACCTATTTGCGGGAGATCAATGAAACCTCGCTGCTCTCAGCAGACGACGAGCACGAGCTCGCCGTGGCCATCGGCAGCGGCGACGTGCAGGCCCGCGACCGGATGGTCCGCGCCAATCTTCGCCTGGTGGTCAATATCGCCCGCGGCTATACCGGCAAGGGGCTGGGTCTGCAGGACCTGATTGAGGAGGGAAACCTGGGGCTGCTCCGCGCCGTGGAAGGTTTTGATCCGGGCGTGGGCACGCGCTTCTCGACCTATGCCAGTTATTGGATCAAGCAGTCGATCAAACGGGCGTTGATCAATACGGCCAAGACGATCCGCATTCCCGCCTACATGGTCGAACTGCTCTCGAAATGGCGGCGGGCTACGACGCGGTTGGCCGAGGAGTTGGGCCGGACCCCCACTCCCGAAGAGATCGCCCGCGTGCTCGGCTTGCCCCGCAAAAAACTGCCAATCATCAAGAAAGCCATTCGCATTTACAATCTCACGCCGCAGACCGATCAGGCCGACGCTGGCTGGTCGCTGGGTGAAATGATCCAGGATGAGCGGGCACGAACTCCGGAAACGGAGATGGTGGAGAACGACAATCTCGTCCACGTTATGCGGCAATTGGAAACGATGGACGCCCGCGAAGCCACCGTCCTGCGCATGCGGTTTGGGTTGGATGGACACGAACCACGGACCTTAAAGGAAATCGGCGAGAGCCTTGGCCTCACCCGCGAGCGGGTCAGACAAATTGAGACCGAGGCCCTGGGCAAGTTGGCCGAGAGCCTGGATGGACCCGTGAGCTGAGGGCGATTAAGACACGCTCCCAGTGTAATCAATAACCCGGAGCGCAAGCGAGGAAATGATCTGCGACCCTGGCTCGCGCTTCAGGTCAGTAGGATTTCGGCCGCTTGTCTCATAATAAAGAACCCCGTGCTGAAGGCTTCAGCACGGGGCTCAATTGGCTTTACCCAGGTTTGGATCTCGGAAGGATCGCTGATCGCTGTCTACTGACTTCCGACCTCCGACCTCTCTTCTTACCGCCACCAGCAGCAAGACGGCTTATCCTTGAACTCCAACCACCACCAGCCGTCGTCCCACTGCAAGCTGACCTTGCGCCATCCCAACGGAACTTGCGGGTAGGGATAGAATGGGCCGATGTACGGCCACGCGGTCGGGGAGTACTGCTTCGGGTAGGTTACCGCCGCGTAGTTCGGATAGGCGGCGTAACTCGGCCAAGCGTAGCCCGGCATAGCCGCGCGATTGTAACAGACTGGCGCCGGACCGCCGACGGCAGCACCCGCAGGGTACATCGGCAACGGTGCGCCGGGCACGCCGCTGGTCACCTCGGCCGACGGCAAATTCGCCGGCGCGGGCACCGCCACAGCCTGCAAATTGGCAACCGGCGTCGCCGCTTGTCCCGAGTTAAACGATGCTGGTAGGGCCTGTGCCCGATTGAAGTCGCTTGAACCCCGCAGTGGGTTGGCCGCATTACTTGCCGAGTATCCGTTGGCCGGTGAACCGCCAGTGGCATCCACTGCCGAGTCGCACGTCAACTCGTCGCGAATCACCTGGTTGACGGCAACGCCCTCGGTGGCGAACACCAGGGCAACTATGCTGTTCAAGTGCTCCGGGGTGCGAACGTGCCCTTGCAGCCAAACAGTTCCGTTCAAATAGCGGACGGCGATTTTCTCGCCCCTGCCCAACTGGCCGTTTTCGTTGAGATGATTCTTGATTCTTTGTGCGGCTTCCTGATTGGGATTATCCGCCCAAACAACAGCCGGCGTGAGGCTAGCCGCCACGGCGACCAGCGCAAGCATAAAAAATTGTCGCATTGTTCCCTCCTTACGAATCGTATTCCTGCAAGCCTGAGTATAGGTTTCGGTTTGCCGGTTGTGTCGGAAGGAAGAATTTTTTCGATTTTACGGAAGATGGCGAATATAGCGACGCGGCGTGCCGGGCAGTGGTTGCACCTAAGTTATTAGCTGCTAATAGTTTGCGGCATGGGCTACAAGGGATGGCTGAAATCGCAGGTAGCAGTCACGATCATTACCGTCAGAGTTACGGCAGATGCTACCCATTGCTGGGGGGCATTCCACACGTTCAAGACCGTGGTGAAGGCGACCACCACCAGGCATGCCAGGAACATCCGCTGAGACAAGTCTTGCCCGCGCCGCCCCTCGGTGATTCGAGCTAGAACCGCACTGACGAGTCCGCAGACCTGTACGGAGGAAATAACACAAAGCTGGCCGAAATCGACGCCACCGGACATCCGCAGCACCTTCCATGGTTCTAGAGGCCGTTAAATTGCAATCCCGCGATGGACGGGCAGGTGGGCGAACTATATCCGCGAAGGCGGGCGGAGAAAAGGCTGAAAGTGGATATTAATCCGAAGCGCAAGCGACGGTCGCAAGCCATTGCCACGATTGCGCTTCAGTGAGTATCGGGCACGCGATTTCCGTGGCTATTTCTCGTTCGTCGCCGTCTGCGAGGAGACTTCCGCGTACGCGGAGAGCTCGGGACAGGCCTGTCCGGAATCGGTCACAATCCGAATCGTCTTGGTTACTTTTCCCACGGCTTTGCCGGCCACGAAGGTCACGGGTATCACGTGGACCAACTTGGCATCATTGCCCGGCAAGGCGAATTTAAAAGCTTTGTCGTCGCATGCGACCGTAATCACCTTGAACGGATGGGTTCCCCTTACTACCAACGACTTTGTGGCCGCCTGTCCGGGCTGAACGACTCCCATGAAGAGTGAAGTAGGGCTAACCGTCAATCCGGAAACCACCCGACCTTCTACGGCCAGCGGCATTTGCATGGATGGTCCATCGCTGGTGACCAGCAGCAGATGATCGGCAAGGTAGCCAGCCGGGGCGTTCTTATCGAGCGTGACCAGTAGGTCCGCCATTGTCCAGCCGTCTTGCTGGCCGGTGCCGACAACCTTGCCCGCAATGTGCGGATTGGACGACTTGATGTCCGTGATTTGCCAAGTTTGCCAGCTCCAACGGCTAACTCGGACGTTGCGCTGAACCAACGTTCCTTCGGGGACGTCGCCGAGTTGGATACTGCCGGGATCGAATACGACATCACCGCGAATTATTCCGCGAACGTGGAGGAGAACTTCAGCGGAGAGCGGTTTGTCGATGACTACGGTGATCGTCGCTGACCGCGATCCCTGAAACGTCGGAGTATTGAAAACGGCGTGAATAGCGCCCTCTTCATAGGTCTTAAGGGTGGGCTTGACGACATCGACGCTGGTGCAGCCACAGCTCGAATAGGCCGTAACGATATGGACGTCTTCGAGGTAGATATTAGACAAAGTGAAATTGAATTCTGCCTTGGAGCCACGCGCGACAGTGCCAAAATCATGGTCGGTGATCTTGAACATCTTCGTCGCCCAGTCCTGCCCGAGGCAAGTTGATGCTGCCATGGCAAGAAATGCGACAATGACCGGGGTTTTCCGCATGATTGAGTGCTCCGTGACTTATTGCCCAGATGTATTGCTGAGAAAATCTAAATCACGAAATGGTGCGGGTCAAACCGCTTTCGACGGTTTAAAGCTATCGGGGCTGGAATTGTGCCTTCTCGCACTTTTTGCCGTTATTTCCATCATTCTGCCACCCTACCGCCCGGCGAAGGCTCGACGACATCGTGCCGCAGGCGAAGGGGCCGCGACGAGGTCCGCCGTAGTCGACTGCATCCGAATAAAGAACCTCCAACTTGCCGCTATGCGCCGGCAGATCGATCACGTTCCACTGCGAAATGCCGCGAATCGGGTCGAGCACGTAGCCATAGGCCGTCCGCTTCACTTTCCGGTCCAATGCCTCACGGATGTTGCCCTTAAGCAGGATGTCGGTCTCGGTGGGATTGAAGTAAACCGTCAGCAGCACCTGCCGCCGCTTGTCGTAGAGCAGTGCCTTCTGGATACCCCTGTCGCCGAGGTCCACGTCGGCGCAGGCCTTGGCGTCGAGGTAGACGAAGTTCACCGAATCAAGTCGCAACTCAGCGACCATCGCCGCCACCCAGGCCTCGGTCGTGCGATGCCCGTTCGTCAGGGGCGTGAGCCGCGGCCCGGCGAGGAGCTGCCGGCAAAGGGCATTCACGGTTTGCCGTGGATCGAGCGACGACTGGGCAGGCAGTTCTGGTCGCCCGATGGCGTTTTGCGCCGCGTAGGGCCAAGGCGACGTAAAGCCTAGCACCAGGCGGTAATCGTTGCCAGGAATGAAAAGCCGGACCGCGCTTTGCCGGGATGTCTCAATAGCTTCGCCCGTCTCGGCGTCGTAGAAGTGATACACGCCGCCGGCTCCGAACGTCTTCAAGTTTTCCAGTGCAACGGTCTCCACTACGTCGTCGGCACCTTGGTTGGAGACCACCAGCAGCAAGCGGCCGCGGGCCGTATAGGTCGAGACGAGCGTCGTCGGTCGCAGCGTCGATTTCACGATCGGATTGCGGAAATAGGGGTGCCATATCAGCGTGGGATCGTCGAGCCAGAAGAGGTCCAACGCCCGCAGCCAGCAGTCCGCCTGGTTGGCCGAGTCGTCGCGGGCGAAAGACGTCACGTCCAGCAGGAAGAGGCGGCTGCAAAGTGCCCGCCAGTATTTCAGCGTGGCTCCCGCCGCCGGCTCCTGCATCAGCCAGTCGAGGTTCATTCCCCACTGCTTCGAGCACCAGACCCGCAACATACCCAGCGGCAGCCGGTCCGACTCCGTGTATTCGCCGTTGAGGCCGCGGAAGCAGAAGCTGCGGCCGGGCTGCGCCGCGCCGCACACATTGGGATAGACGCCGGGGGCCGGGTTGTCCGTTCCGCTTTCCACCGCAATGTGCAACGCCCGCCGCATGAACTGCCGGGCGTTCCAGGTGGCGCAGGTCGGCTCCTCCACCCCGTCATCGCGAGTATAGCCGTAGCCGGCGGCAGGCTGATAATAATAACCGTAGGGCGGGTTGTCCTGGTAGATCATGCTCGTCCCGCAGTGCCGGGCGACCTCTTGGAACCACCACGCGCGGTAGTCGAGATTGGACGCGCTGCTGTTGGACGCGCTTTCCAGGGCCACGAATCGGTCGTAGGCCGCGCCGGACTCCCGCATGTGCCTGTCCATCCATTCCGGCAACGGCCCCAGCGGCGTTTGGTCCCAACCCAAGGCGCTGCCCCACTCCCGCCAGAACTGCTTATATTCGGGCGTGCCGCCGCACTCCGAGCAGGACGAGGCCGACGCCGCGATATAGTCGTAGCCGCTCCGCCGCACGCGGTCGATGGCCGCCGCGTTCTTCTCCAGGTCGAGAAACCGCCCGTAGGTCGGCCAGTAATAGCCGATGCCCCAGCCGGTATGAAAATATCGACCGCGCGCACCGTAACAACAGTTGTTTCGCGTGACCCCGCAGCGCCACAGCCGGTGGCTCGGATCGAGCGGTTTCAATGGGCTAGCCTGAAGAGCAAAGGAAAAGTCTCGCGCCCGATCGAGCTTCAGCGGCCGGTTGATGAACCAGGCCCGCAGAACGACCGTCCGGCCTTCGCGGTCCAACGTCACGGCGGGCAATGCGTCGTCATTGTGCATTCCCTCGTCCGACGCGCAGGAGAAACACATTCCGCGTTCATCGTCGCCGACCCAGCAGAACGGCGGCATGTTGCCTTTGCGCTGGTGGACGGCGAAGGGGAATCGCTTCGAGTCCCAGAGACGGCCTTGGGCGGAATCGAGAAAGCCCGTGCATTTCTGCCAGTCTTTCCACATCCATTCCACGGGAGCCTCGATGAGCGTGGCACAACTGTCGCGGAGCGGCACTTCCAGGCAGCAGCGATTGACGGCCACCGATCCGGCCGCTGATCGGACCTCGGGGCAAGGCGGACGGAGAAACGGTAGAAGCCGTCGTAGTCAAAGTCGCCGCTGACGGCCATTTCCGCGCCGCCGACCGTGAACACCTGTTGGTAGGCCGCCTTGCCTGGCCCACGGATTTCAAGCTGCAGCGGGCCGCCGCTGGCAGCGCGGAGGCCATTCCCACGCAGCGTCCTGTGCGGCTCTCGATTCTTAGTGTGACAGGGGCGGCGAGGATTTCCTTGCCGCCAGCGTTGATACCCTCCAGAAGGCCCGACGTACCGTGGGTGTAGGTCCGTCCCACGCAGGAGATGGAATTGCCCTCGACCAGCTGGCGGGTGAACGGAGCGGGCACGATATCCTCGATTCCAGCGGGCGGGGTTTTCTCGAAAGGCATGACCTTGCGGACGAAGCTCTCCCGCTTCGTGCTGAGGGCCTTGCCACTGCGGTCCGAAATGGCGGCCACGATCTCGCAGACTGCGCCGTCGCCCATTTTTCCGACGCTGAGCGTGCCGGTAAGCTTGCCGTCTTTCGGCAGCGCTCGCTCGTGGCGGGCGGCTTCCTTTCCGGAAAGCGTCGCCGTCACCACGACCCTTTCCGCAGCGGGCAAAGCCTCCATAAGCGTCTGGCAATCGATCGCGTAGTCGATGGCCCCACGCGACGGATATGGGCCGACCTGAAAGACGAACTCCTTGGCGAAATGCCGCTTCAACCAATCCCGTTCGCCCGGCGCCGGCCGCCAATAGGGCACATACTGATCGTAAACCACGCACTTCGCCCGACGATCCGTGACGACGATGTGGGCGACCGTATCGCGTTGGCTTGAAGTGGCCGGTTGCGAGGGGAGTCGGCAAGGCTGCATGTCGCCGTCGTATCGGGAAAGCGGCTTCGCCGCGTGGCTGAACTTCCCGCTGCCCAGCAGTCGATCTCCTTGGAATAAGGACACGCTGCCGTCGAACCATGCCGGTTCGTTTCCGCCGTTGCTGAAGATGCCGCCGAGACAAAAAGTCCCGTTCCTGATATCGTCGGCGCACAGCCAATGACAGCGGTAATTGGCCCGCCGCTGGGCGTCGAAGCGGACGCGGGCGAAGCGGCCGGTCGCCGCGAAGTCGTCCGACGGCGAGAGCACGGCGGTGATTTTTGGATCGACATAGCGGATCGCCGCCTGCACGCCCCAGACGTCGCCGTCCTGGGGCGGACCACCAAGGTCGCGGAAGGGAATCTGCATGGCGGCCATCCAGCTGCCCATGGGGTCCCACATCATGCCGCCGCACTTCACCGCGGCAGGCCACGGTTGATGCGGTTGCCCGATCTGCGGCAGGTCCAGGTCAATCCGGCACGCCCCGTTGGCGTTGCCGACGACGCGATAGACGGGTCCTTTCGAGCGTCCCTGGCCGTCGCGCGGATCGATGAGGACCTCGTAGACGTCGTCTCCCGCCAGGGCGTCGGAAGGCCCGCTTGCCGCCGCGCGGTTCTTTCGCCCCAGCGGATACGGCACGCACACGAGCAGGCAAAGCTTTTCCGTGTCGTAGGCGATTTCAAGGTTGGAAAAGTTGCGATAGCCCGGATATCCAACGGCGCCGACAGCCGCATCCACGAACCCGGAAAAGCCGGCCTGGCAGCCTAGGTCCGTTTGGATGTCGATGGCCTTGCTGGTCAAGCGGGGAATCGTGTAGGGAGTCCGGGCCACGGCCATAAGCGGCGGCCGGTAAGCGGGCGCGCCGTTTTGCAGCTTCGTCGGTTCCGCTCCGGCCACGGCGCCCGCCACAGCAGCCAGCAGGTAAATAATCAGGGGTATTCGCATCATTCCTACACTTTACTTGCTAAGCCGTAGGGTTGGACTGCGCCTGCTACGCTGTCTGGTCCCACCCTACGCCCCAGTCTACTTGCCCAGCCGCTCGTTGGACAGTGCCGACTACCAGCGCAACCACCTTGGCCCGCCGGCTTGTTTTTGTATGCTGCGGCAGTCTATAATTCTGCACGTAGACACAGTTCTTCAAGAATGGGCGAGGAGCGAGGACAACCATGGCCAAAGCGGTGTTCTTCGGTGTGGCCGCGGTCGGCGGCGTGGCATTTTTCGCGTGGATCACCCGCTATGCCGTCTGCTACTGCATGGCGGACGGCGGCGTTCTCGGCGGCGAAGGAAGTGCGTGCAGCGAAAACATGTGCGGGCCTCGGGAGGGCGAAGTTCTCAAGGGCGAAAAGGATTTGACCCAAAGCGATGAGCAATGGCGAGCGAAACTCACGCCGCAGCAGTTCGACGTCACCCGCCGCAAAGGCACCGAGCGAGCATTCAGCGGCAAGTACTGGAACTCCCACGAAAAGGGCGTCTATCGCTGTGTCTGTTGCGGCACGCCCTTGTTCAACTCCGACGCCAAGTTCGATTCGGGCACCGGCTGGCCCAGTTTCTGGAAGCCGATCGACCAGAAGGCCGTGAGCGAGGTGGCCGACGGCAGCCACGGCATGCAGCGGAACGAGGTCGTCTGCGCCAAGTGCCAGGCCCATCTGGGCCACGTCTTTGACGACGGTCCCCGGCCGACCGGCCTCCGCTACTGTATCAATTCGGCATCCTTGCAGCTCGACGAGAAGGCGGAGTCGGCTGCCGGCGATGGCAAAGCGAAGCCCGAGAAAGCCGTGAAGACAGAAACGGCGACCTTTGCCGCGGGTTGCTTCTGGGGCGTGGAGGAGACGTTCCGCCAGATCAAGGGCGTGAAGTCAACTATGGTGGGCTACACCGGCGGCACGCTGGAGGAGCCGACCTATAAGGACGTCTGCACGGACCGCACGGGCCACGCCGAGGCAGTGCAAGTGGAGTTCGATCCCAGCGTCGTTTCCTACGAGCGGCTCTTGCAGGTCTTCTGGGAGAATCACAATCCGACGACGGTCAATCGCCAGGGACCCGACGTGGGGACGCAATATCGCTCGGCGATTTTCTATCACAGCCCGCAGCAGAAAGCGACTGCTGAGGCGTCAAAACAGGCCCTCGCCGCCAGCGGCAAGTACCGTGGCGAGATCGTCACGCAGATCGTGCCCGCCACGACATTCTGGAAGGCAGAAGACTACCACCAGCAGTATCTGGAGAAGCGGGGGATGGCGAGCTGCCACCTGCAGTGAGCCCTAGAAATCGTACCACACGCCTGCGCCGAGGAACTGCTGGTAGACATTGTAGAACTGCCGTTGAAAGCTGTACCCGTCGAGGTATTCCAGCCCCGTGCGAAGCGTGTGCCCGGTGTTGCCCCGCCATTGCCAGCCGGCCTTGAAGGTGATGTTGCCGCTGTAGTTCAAGTCCTCTTCAATCTTGGAATTGACGGCCGCAAAGGGGTGCGCCCAAAAACCGTTGGGCTGCGTGGGGCTATAGTCGACGCCGAACTGGAACTCCCAGGGCTGCGAGCCGCCGCCCTCGTAAAAGGCCCAGTTAGCCTCGGCGTAGAATCGCAAGTCCAGGATGGGACGATAGGCTACGGCCGCCACCAGTTGCTCGCGGACGTACGCCAGTCGCTGCACGCCGGGATGCGAGTAGATGTAGATGTCGCCCAGGTGCGAGCTCAAGTGGTAATAGCCGAACTTGAATTCCCACGGACCTTGGCGAAAGGTTAAGGGAAAGCCGACGCGGAAATCGGTGGACACCATGCTGCGGGTGCTGTCCAGCCGCGGCAACGCTGCCCCGTCGACGTCCAACTGCCAGCCCTCGGGCCAGATCGCGTCCTGCGTGCCGTAGCGGATTATGCCGACGTGTCCGCCCAGGGCCGCATCCCACGTCCAACCTACCGTCTTGTCGTAGTAAAGCTGGCTGCCGATGCGGCCTTCTTCGTTGCTCGCCACGTAATTCTTGAACATCAAGCCGTCGGGCAGGACCTGCCACGTCCAGGACGGCGTCCAAACGACGGCGGGGGACGCCGGAGCAATTTGCGGAGCGGGCAGTTCGATAGCGCCGGCCGGCGGTGGTGCAACGCTGGGCAGCGGCTCTTGCGGCGGCAAGACCGGGCCGCCCTGCGGCGGTGGTACGGGCGTGTATTGCCCCCAGACCGTTACCGGCGCCTGAGTTTGCGCCAACCTATTATCTTGACTGTCGAGCAGCGTGATTGGCATGGCGGCCGGCTGCGCATGCGCCAGCCCGGCCAGGACGGTCCAGCCCAGGCAGCCCAGCAGCGCTGCCCCGGTGGTCGAGTGGTTCAGAGGAGTTGACATTTTCACGGAGTATCCCTTTGCGGGCGGAAGTTTACCGCTATCCGCATGCTTGGATCAAGACCGAAGTGCGGACCAACTAGTCCGCACTTGAGGAAAATGATCGTAAGTCGTTTAAGAGATGGGACTTACTCGTACCGCAACTCAAACCAGCACCTGCTTCATAAATTGCCGGGTCCGCGGGACTTGGGGATTGTCGATCACCTCTTGTGGTGTGCCATCCTCGATGATCTTGCCGTCTGCCAAGACGACAACGCGGTCGGCGGTGCGCTTGGCAAAACCGATCTCGTGCGTCACCACGATCAACGTCAGCCCCTGGCACTTCAGCGACTCGAGCACTGCCAGTACCTCGTACTTCAGTTCCGGATCGAGGGCGCTGGTAATCTCGTCGCAGAGCAGGCCGCGGGGCTCCATGGCCATTGCTCGGGCGATCGCCACGCGCTGCTTCTGCCCACCGGAAAGCTCGGCGGGATAGGCATGTCGCCCGTTCCTCAAGGCCGACGCGAGCCAAGAGCTGCATCCTGCGCCGCTGAGCGTCGGCTTTCGACATTTTCAGGACGGTACGCGGGGCCTCCATGATGTTCTGCAGGGCCGTAAGGTGCGGAAAGAGTTGAAAATCCTGGAAGATCATGCCGAAAGCGCGGCGAATTTCACGCGCGCCGTTTCCGGCCGGATTACTGCGCTGGGGCCCGAGCTGGCGATCGCCCACGCGAATCGTTCCGCCGTCGAAGTCGCTCAGGCCATTAATGCAGCGAAGGAGCGTGGACTTGCCGCCGCCGCTGGGACCGAGCAGGGCTACCGTCTTGCCGGCCTCAATCTGCAGACTGATGTCGTCGAGAATCGTGCGATTGCCGAATCGTTTGGTGAGGTTCGAGATTTCCACATTCATTGCGACTATCGTCCTTTCCCCCAGCGGCGTTCCAATGAGCGCGACAACTGGGCCAGAGGTACTGACATGAGTAAGTAGAGAAGAATCGTCATCAGGCCAATTTCGACATACTGCAAGTGGTCGTTGGCCATTGTCTGGTACTGCTTCATCAGTTCGCTGACGGCGATCACGCTGACTACACTAGTGTCTTTGAAGAGGGCCACAAGATCGTTGGTCATAGGCGGGAGGATGACTTTAATCGATTGGGGAAGAATGATGCGCAAGAAGATCCGTAGCGGCGACATCCCCAGGGAGGCGGCCGCCTCCCACTGGCCGGGCGGAATCGACGCGATGCCCGCGCGATAGATCTCTGCCTCGTAAGCCCCGTAATTCAGGCCGAAACCAATTACGCCGACGAGAAACGCGTTGAGCTTCAAGAGATTCGGCGGCAGGCCCAGCATGCCGCCGGCCTCGGGAAGGCTGTAATACAGGAAGTACAGCAACAGCAGCACCGGAATGCCGCGGAAGAACTCGACATAGGCCGTTGCTAACCAGCGGAGCGGCGCAGGCCCATACAAGCGGGCTGTGGCGATCGGCAGCCCAATGCCGATGGCCAGCAGGAAGCCCAGGAAGGTGAGTTTGACGGTCATCCACGCCCCATCCAACAACACGGGAAAGTATTGCCCGAACGACCAGTACGGAGCCGCCGGCTTGATAGGCGACGCGATAACGCCGCTATAGAGTGGCGCCTGGTCGTCGTTCCACAGTTCCCAGTGCTCGTAGATCGTCTTGAGCGTGCCGTTGTCGCGCAGTTTCTTGATGGCGGCGTCAAACTGACGGGCCAGTTGCTCGTCGTCCTTGCGAAAGGCGATTACATAGAACCCGGGTGCCAGGGGCTTACCGACGAACTTGAGCTTCGCCTGGAAATCGGGGTCGCGCTTCGTGTATTGCAGGGCGATGGGCAGATCGAGAAGCACTGCGTCGATTTGCTTCTGCGCCAGGTCCTTGTAGGGCGTCGTCTGGTCGGTGTAGGCCCGAATCGTGATGCCTTCCTGACGGAGCAACCGCGCCGCCGCCGTATTGGACATCGTGCCGACAACCGCGGGGCTTTTCTTGCAGTCGTCCAGCGATTGGAAACGGGTGTCATCACGGCGGCAGACGAGTTGCAGCGTGTAGACGTAGTAGGGCCAGGAGAGACGGAATCGCGATTGGCGGTCCGGAGTGGCTTCCAACCCGTTCATGACGAAATTGAAATCCCCGCGGCGCAGGCCGGAATCAATTTCGGCAAACGAATACTGCTTGAACTCGATCGGCCGGCCGATCTCCGCTTGCAAGGCGTCGCGAAGTTCGACCTCGAAGCCGACAAACTTGCCGGGATGTCCCGAGTCCATCGAAATATAGGGGGCTCCGCCTTCCGCGTCGGCCGCCCAAAGCAGCGGCTTTTCCGCCGGCGGGGCGGCGGCTGGCGCCAGGCCCCCCCAAAGAACCACCAATGGGACTAGCATGCCTGCCAGTCGTGCCTCTATATCGTGCTTCATGGCAATGTTCCTCGAAGAAAGTCGCTACCACGTTGGGGTTAATCGCAAGATTGCCTGGCATTATTATCTTGGCAGCCCTGCCCGATTCCGCCCGGCAAGCTCAATGCTCGCCTGCATAGGTATTGCGAAATGCGATCAATTACCGACAGGAGATTCCCGCAAGGCGATAAATCGGGCAAGGCGTTGCGGCTCTGCGGCGTATTTACAAACCGTAAGGGAAGGGATAGTATTTTTCGGATAGCCACCATCCGTGGAGTTGCAAGTATGGAAGACGACGTTTCAGCCTGGCTGCAAGGCCTAGTGACCGGCGACGAACTGGCCGCGCGGCAGATCTGGCATTGCTATGTCCAACGCATGCTGGCGTTTGCCCGCAAACGGCTTGACTCCGCCAACCGCCGCGTTTCCGACGAAGAGGATCTGGTGGTCAGCGCGTTTCATAGTCTTTGCCAGCGGGCGGCCAAGGGGCAGTTTCCCGACCTCAAGGATCGCGACTCGCTTTGGAAGCTGCTGACGACGATTATCGCGCGAAAGGCAGCAACGGAAATTCGCCGCAATCTCAGCCGGAAGCGCGGTGCCGGCAACGTGGCGGGCGAGTCCGTATTCCTTGTAGGCGGCTCCTCGCAGTCGGGACAGGGGCTGGGCAACGTCGCCGGCGCTGAGCCAACCCCCGAGTTCGCCGCAGAAATGGCGGAGCAGTGTTCTCGCCTCCTGGACCGCCTGCCTCACGACTCTCGCCAGGTGGCAGTTTATAAGCTCGAAGGTTTCACCAACGACCAGATCGCCGCGAAACTCAACGTCACCCCCAGGACGATCGAGCGGAAATTGGCCGCCATTCGCCGCGATTGGGAAGGGATGGACGGTTCGCCAAAATAGAATCGTGTCGGGCACCGGTGGTGTTTTGCAATTGACTGTCTATGGCCGACGAAACGCAAAACCTGATTTCCGCTCAAGAAGAGTTGCTCGATGCCTTTGAGGTGGTGTGGCAGCGGGGTGAGATGCCGCAGATTCGCGACTTCTTGCCCGGCAGCGATCGTTCGGACGGCGCGTTATTGCGGTCCGTTTTGCTGGAATTAGTCGTGGTCGACCTTTGGTACCGTTGGCGGCGGGCGGCCGACTCCGGGAAGCAAGTAGCTTCAGACACGGTCGCGTGGGCGACTGTACCCCAGGGTGTGGTTGACCGATTGCCCGGAAGACCTCTGCTGGAAGATTACGTGCAAGCGTATCCCGAGCTTGGCTCTTTGCAAGCGCTGCCGTTCGACGTGGTCGCCGAAGAATACCGGGCCCGCGTGCGCTGGGGCCACGACGCGACGGAAGCGGACTACCTTGCACGCTTTCCGGCCCATTCCCAGGCGTTGCCGGCGCGCTTGGCAGCGGTCCGCGAAGAAGTCCGCGCCGCGGCGAGTTTCGGGGACTGCGGCACGGTTGCATTCGATCGGCGAAAGATTGCCGCAACTGACGCGGCGGGCGCCGTTGAATTGGCGCCTAACCTGCCGCAGAACATCGGCCGTTACCGGGTTGAGAGAATTCTCGGACAAGGGAATTTCGGCCTCGTCTACCTGGCCCGTGACGACCAATTGCAACGCCTCGTGGCGATCAAGGTGCCCCACCGCAGGCTCGTTTCCCGGCCGGAAGACGCCCAGGCGTATCTGGTCGAGGCCCGCACGGTCGCCAACCTGGACCACCCGAACATTGTCCCCGTCCATGATATCGGCAATACCGCGCAGTTCCCTTGCTTCCTCGTCTCGAAGTACATCGACGGCACCACGCTCTCGGCGAGGATGGCGCAGTCTCGACTGCCGTTTGACGAAGCGGCTGAGTTGGCGGCGACCGTGGCCGGCGCGCTGCACCACGCCCACAAGCAAGGGTTGGTGCATCGCGACATCAAGCCGGGCAACATCCTGCTGGACAAGAGCGGCACGCCCTTCGTGGCGGATTTCGGCCTGGCATTGCGGGAACATGACCTGGGAAAGGGACCATGTTACGTCGGCACGCCCGCCTACATGTCGCCCGAGCAGGCGCGGGGCGAAGGGCATCGGGTCGATGGCCGCAGCGACGTTTTCAGCCTGGGTGTGGTGCTGTATGAACTCTTGATCGGGCAGCGACCGTTCAAAGCCGATTCGCAGGAGGAACTGCTTGAGCAGATCAGCAGTTGCGAGGCACGTCCACCCCGGCAAATGGACGACCGCATCCCGAAAGAGCTGGATCGCATCTGCTTGAAAGCCCTCTCCAAGCGGGCCTCGGAACGATACTCTGCCGCCAAGGACATGGCCGACGATTTGCGGTGTTTTCTGGCTGAAGCCCGCACGCCGACTCTCCGGCCGACGCCTCCTTCCCTCCCGCTCGGCCCGCCGGTCAAAATCGTGCCCAAGGGTCTGCGGTCGTTTGACGCCCATGATGCCAACTTCTTCATCGAGTTGCTGCCGGGGCCGCGCGATCGCGACGGCTTGCCCGACAGCATCCGCTTCTGGAAGACCCGCGTTGAGGAAAGCGAAGCGGAGAGGACATTTTCCGTGGGCTTGATCTGCGGGCCGTCCGGTTGCGGCAAGTCGTCGCTGATGAAGGCGGGCCTGTTGCCTCGGCTGTCCGACGGCATAGTTGCGGTGTACGTCGAGGCCACGGCCGGGGAGACGGAAACGCGCCTGATGAATGGCCTGCGGAAACGTTGCCCCGCCTTGCCCGCAGACCTGGGGCTGAAAGAGATGCTCGCGGCACTGCGCCAAGGCCAGGGCCTACCGGCCGGCACGAAGCTGCTGATCGTGCTCGATCAATTCGAGCAATGGCTGCACGCACAAGAAGATGGCACGGAACTCGTGCAAGCCTTGCGACAAGCCGATGGTGGCCGCGTGCAGTGCATCGTGTTGGTGCGCGACGATTTCTGGATGGCGGTTATTCGCTTCATGCGGGAGCTGGAGATTCGGCTCGTGGACGACGAGAACTCCATGGTCGTCGATCTCTTCGACGTGGATCATGCCAGGAAGGTGTTGGCCGCCTTTGGACGGGCTTTTGGCAGACTACCGGAGAATTTGAGCGAAATCAGCAAGGAGCAGAGCGAGTTCCTGAACCAGGCCGTCTCCGCATTGGCCCAGGAGGGCCTGGTCGTTTCCGTGCGGCTGGCCCTTTTTGCGGAGATGATGAAAGGCAAACCGTGGACCCCATCGTCTCTCAAAGCAGTTGGTGGAATCGAAGGTGTCGGTTTAACCTTCTTGGAGGAAATGTTCAGTGCCGCCATGGCGCCGCCCGAACACCGCTATCACCAAAAAGCCGCCAGGGCCGCACTCAACGTCTTGCTGCCGGACTTTGGCACGGACATCAAAGGTTCCATGCGGTCTTATCCCGAGTTGCTGGAAGCATCCGGCTACGGTGATCGTCCCCGGGACTTCGCTGACCTGATCCACATCCTCGACAACGAGGTCCGCCTGATCACACCGACTGACCCGGCAGGCCATGAGATGGCAAACGATGTGCCATCCCAGGGGCAGGCCGGCGGCAAGTACTACCAGCTCACCCACGATTATCTGGTCCACTCCATACGGGATTGGCTGACCCGCAAGCAGAAGGAGACCCCTCGCGGGCGGGCCAAGTTGCTGCTGGCGGATCTGGCAACCGTCTGGAATTCCCGGCCGGAGAACCGTCAACTGCCCTCGCTCTGGCAATGGTGCAGCATCCGCTGCCTTACGGACAAAAGAAGCTGGACGCCGCCGCAGGTGAAAATGATGCGCAAGGCGACTCGTTACCATGGCGCGTGGGGGCTGGTGGTCGCCGTTCTCCTGGCGTTAGCGGCTTGGGGCTGGTATGAGAACCACGGCAACAGCGAGGCCCACGACCTGCGGGATCAACTCCTGACCGCCAATACTAACGAAGACTTGCTGAACCTCTTGCCGCAGATGGCCCCCTATCGGCGTTGGCTGGATCCGCTTCTGCGCGAAACCTATGCCCAAGCAGAGACGGACAACGTCCGCCGCAAGCAATTGCTCGCCAGCCTTGCCTTATTGCCCGTGGACGCATCACAAGTGGCATATCTTAACGGCCGCGTGCTCGACGCCGGGCCTGACGAGCTGCGCATGATCCTTGACGCCTTGGCCCCTCACAAAGACGCGTTGCAGGTGGAAAAGTGGCGCGCGGAGATCGACCGGAATCTGCCTCCCGATGCGGAGGAGCCGGCCAAGGAGACCCTGGCAAAGCGAAAGGCGAATGCGGCAGTGGCCCTCTTGAAGATGAATCAGCAGGCCGATGTCTGGCCACTGCTCAAGCACGGCGCCGATCCCAGGGTGCGGACTTACTTGATTCACCGCCTCGCCGGGCTTGGCGCCGACGTAAGCGTCGTCATCCGCCGTCTCGCTGACGAACCGGACATCACGATCCTTCGCGCGTTGCTTCTTAGCTTGGGGGAATTCGATGAAGCGAGTCTGCCTGCCGAGCAGCGCAGATCCTGCTGCCGAAATTACACGAGATGTACACCATGGAGAGTGATCCGGGGCTGCACGCGGCGGCCGAATGGCTGCTCAGGACATGGAAACAGGAAACGTGGTTGAAGCAGGTGAACGATCAATGGGCGACGGAAAGGGCAACGCAGGAAAAGCGACTGGAGGGCATCCAGCAGCTTCTCATGCATGCAAAGGCACGAGTACCATCACAGTGGTACGTCAACGGTCAGGGGCAAACGATGGTGGTGATCGCCGGCCCGGTTGTCTTCGTGATGGGGTCGCCGGCGACCGAAGCGCACCGGCAGGCCGAGGAGACTCAGCACAAGGTACGGATCGATCGGACATTTGCCATCGCTGGCAAGCCGGTTACGGTGGAGCAGTACCGCAAGTTCGACCCCGGCTACGAAAGCAAGAGTCTCGAGTTCCGTGCGAGGACTGATTTTCCGGCCGTCCGCATCGACTGGTATATGGCGGCAGAATACTGCAACTGGTTGAGCGTGCAGGAACGTATCCCCGCGGAGCAACAGTGCTATCAGACCAAGGGCGCTGGCATCCAGCCGAAGGCAAACTACTTGAGTCTGATTGGTTATCGACTGCCCACGGAAGCGGAGATGGAGTTCGCGATCCGCGCCGAGGCAAGAACGAGCGGCTATTTCGGAGAAGGCGAAGACCTCCTGCCGAAGTATGCGTGGTATATGAAGAACTCGCGGGACAGGATATGGCCGGCAGGATACTTGAAGCCCAACGATTTCGGATTGTTCGACGTGCACGGGAACGTGAACACCTGGTGTGAGGAGAGTTATCACGAGTATCCCCGAGGAGCGGAAACCAGCGATGACAAGGAGTATGATATAGCATCTGCCCCCACGCCTCTGCGCGTCGTGCGTGGCGGCTCGTTCGATCATCCCGCATCGAGCGTGCGTTCCGCCTATCGCGACTACTACCCGCCCTCGTTCCGGGACATCTACGTCGGTCTTCGTGTGGCGAGGACTTTAAGGCCAAGCCCTGAAGCAGGCCGGCGTTCCTCGCCCTAACGCAGCTAAGGCAGAGTTTTGCTTGACAGCCCGCCGTCACGGGTTTAGAATCGCCCTTCGTTGCCATTGTCGCATAGTCGCATACCCAGGTGCGAGATGTCTCAGTCGCCATCGTCGGGTTCCGCATCGCTGTTGCTGGCCGAGGAGTACTTTAGCGCCGAGGATGGCCGTTTTCTTGCCGCCTTCCGCGCAGTCCGCCGGCCGAAGGCCCTGGCAGGATTTGTCGATCGTTGGAAGCATGACGTGCGTCTCTTCGCTCGTGCCCAGATCCTGGCCTACTTGGCTCAGCCGCTGGATTGCCCCTGCCACAACGTGGTCGTCAAACGTTGGTTCAAGCACGCGGAAGCGGAAGGCGACGACGAACTGATGGCCGCCATACTCGTGGCCCTGGACCTTTCCGTGCGACGCGTCCGCAAGACGAAGACGCGTTACAATTGGCAAACCCGCGAGATCTGGTCGGAGGAAAGGCTCATCGTGCCGCGCGACGTGCTGCCGCGAGAAATGGTCCGTCAGGCCAGAAGCCCGATGACCGGCAAGCCGATTTCCGTCCCGGCCCGTCTTCCCCGCAACGGCCGGGTTTTCACGCATCGCACCCGCGGCTACCTCCGCCGCCGCGCCTGGCGGTATTTCCGTAGGCTGGGCTACCAGCACCCCGAGCGTTACGTGCCTGGCGTTGCCCGGGCGCTGCTTCTCTACCAGGATGCCAACCTCGCCCACGGCGAGAACATCCTCGACAATTGGGGGCTCATGCAGGCATGTTTCCGCGGACATCCGGGCTTGGAATTTACAGCCCGTGAGGTCCGGCTCCGGCCCGGCACTTCGATCAACGACCTGGGCCCGACTCCCCGCTTTCCCGCGCTTTGGAAAACGGCGGCGGCGGTACCCGTGCTGCTTTCGCTCGTGCGACTCGCGGGCTCGCGGCTCGTGCGGTTGTGGGCGATGCAGTGGCTGCGGCAAGAGCATACGGCCCGTCTGCCCGAAGTCCTGCCAGAGGACTTCTTCGCACTGCTGGACCATGCCGACGAGGAAGTGCAGCAGTTCGCCGCCGGCTTGCTGGAAGCCTCTCCGGCGATGGGCACGCTGCCGCTCGCCCGGTGGTTCACGCTCTTGGAGACGCGAAACCTTCTCGCCTTGGAGGCGGTCTGCCGGGCGATGCAACGGCACGTCGCGGCCGAACGGTTGGCGCTGGACGACTGCGTCCGGCTGGCCTGTGCGCCGTCATCGCCGGTAGCCCGTCTGGGGCTGGCCTACCTCAAAGCGCGGCCGATCGCCGCTGGCGAAGACCGCGGCAAGCTGGCCGACATCGCCGAGGCGCAATGCTCGGCCACAGCCGGCGAGTTGGCGGATTGGGCCTTGATTTGGCTGGGGACGAAAGAAAACTACGATCGACAGAACGTGCTGCGGTTGCTGGATAGCCGTATGGCCGGCGTGCGGCAAGCAACCTGGAAGTGGTTGGTGGCTGAGTCAGCGGGTAATCGTTCGCCCGGCTATGACGATGCGGGGCTCTGGTGCCGCCTGCTGGAAACGCCGTACGACGACCTGCGGTTGCGGCTCATTGACGGATTGTCGCAACGATCTGCGCTGCCGGGCACTGGTCCCGACGACCTGGCGCCGGTCTGGTGCTCGGTGCTGCTGGGCGTCCATCGCGGCGGACGGCAGAAGATCAAGGCCACTCAGCAGCTCGCCCGCGCGCTGGCTGACAATCAGGTCCATGCGGAGCGGTTGCTGCCCGTGCTGGTAGTGGCAGTCCGCTCGGTCCGCGGGCCGGAGTTCCGCGCGGGCTTATCGGCCGTGATGGCCGCAGTGGAGGCGCGCCCGGAGTTGGGCCCGCCGTCCGTGAACTTCTGCCCGAGCTTCACTGGGAGGGGCCATGAACCTGATATGGCCTACTGTGGGACGCAGCGCTCTGGCTCCGTTCCGGCGGCTCGGGCGAGACCTTGAACTTCGCGCCGAACCTTTCGCGCGAGCCGGTGGCCTTCGACGCGGACCTTGCGCAACCCCTTGCGCTTTCGCGAGGCGATCTCTGCACTGCACGACGTGGTGATCAGCGACCTCCGTTTCAAGGCCCGCGACAAGACCGCCTACCAAGAGTGGAAGCAGCAGCAGCAACTCCAGGCGGCGACGCTCCGCCGCGAGGAACTGAAGCGGGCCAAGGAAGAAATCCTCAAGAAGCAAGCCGACGTGCCGCCAGACCTGGAAAAGGAATTCGAACGCTGCCGCAGCCGCTATTGGAAGGCCCGGCTGTCCTACTCGGACTACCTGCAGCGGAACGATCCGGAACTGTGGCGAGTCTTGGTGCCCTGCGATCCGGTGATTACCGTTGCGGACGACGTGGTCTTCTTCGAGTGCTTTTCCGTCGATGAGTCGAGCTACGGCTGCCTGACCGTCGATCGCGATGGCGGCTTTGCCGGGGCGTCCGGCATGCGGCCGGGCACGACGAATGTCGATTATTCGTGGCAGCTTTACGAGCATTTCCAGTCGCTCCGCTCCTATCGCCAGACGCGTTTCCGCGTCGACCCTGCCGGCTTCGACGTGGCCACCCGCGGCGGTGCGGCATATCGCGAAGAGAAGATCGACCTGCCTGCCGGCTGGCTCCGCGGTTTCATGCAGATCCAGGGGGCGATGGGGCTGCCGATGCGGCGGGTGTCGCTTTCGCGCGATACGGTCTATTCCGTGCTGGCCTGGTTGAAGCGGCACCGCCCGCGGACCAGCCCCCGAGCTATGCGCTTCGAGCTGCTGCCCGATCGGCCGCCCGCAATCGTCCTGGAGCCGTGGGAGCAGCGGATAGTTTCGCAGGCACGAAGTACGACGGTCCCTCTTGCGAGCCGATCCGCATCTGGGGCACGCGGCGGCTGCTGGTCGCTGGCACGGCTCCTGCCGCTGGCGGAGCGGTTCGACGTCTACCTCTTGGGCACGGGCTTTCCCAGTTTCTGGGTGGCTCGGATGGGCGAGATGCGGCTTACGCTCGGCCTTTCCGGCTGGACAACGAACGACTGGACCCGCGGCTCGGCGCTGGACCTTCTGGCCGCCGCCCGCGCAGCCTTCGCCCGAGTTGATCGCCGGCGTGGGCGAATCGCTGCACGCCGACGCGGGCGGCGTCGCTGGATCAGATCCAGGCCCGCGCCGTTGCCGACTCGGCCGCATGTGCCGCGGCCCTTAACCACCTGGCCCACAGCGGCCAGGTGATTTACGACCTGGCGGCCGGGCTCTATCGCTGGCGGCAAGTCATGCCCATGGCCATCGGCGAGGCGGAAATCGGTCCGGAAAACGCCGAACTGACTGCTTCGCGGACGCTGGTGGCCCGCGGGCAGGTTCGCTCGAATCGCAGCAGGAGGCCCCCCGCGGCGGCAGGCTCTATGCCGGCAAGGCCGACGGCAAGCCGGTTGAGTTGCTCGTCGATGCCGACGGCATGATCCGCCGCGGCAAGTGCACCTGTAGCCACCACTACAAGGCGGGCATCCGCATGGGTCCCTGCCGCCATTTGTTGGCCCTGCGGCAAGTTGCCCTGCATGGCCTTGGAGGAGTCGACCCGTCGACGGAGCAATGGTATAATCGTCTTCGGCATTGGGCCGCGAACTGAACAGGAGATATAAACACCGAGAACCACCGCCAGTGGGCGTGCCGGCCTTCTGAGACCATCTTGCTACGGCGTTCCGCCGTGGTTGACATTGGCCCTCCACACGTACCCAAGGCCGTTGTTCGTATGGCCCATCAGGCTGCCGTCTGCTGGACCATGACAAGCCGAGGCTTTCCCCTCAGACGGCAGCCTGATGGGCCTTGGTGAACGACCTTGGTCCGCGGCACGAAGTCAGAAGGCCGGCCGCCCCTGGCGGTGCTTCCCGGTGTAGCGTTCGTAGTACCGGCTTCAGCCGGACTTCCGCCGACCATGAGCACATGGTGCCCGACCGGTAGTACGAGCGCGTGGCGTGATGAGTATCGCTAATGGGATTCCTTGATTGGGTAAAACGTGTGCTCGGCGGACAAGCGGAACGCCCGTCCTCGGGCGCGCCGACGTCTCCACCGCGTTCGCCGATTCCCGTCCGCCCGGCTCGGCCCGTCGCACCCCCTCCGCCGCGATCCTGGACAACGCACCCTCCCACTTCGCTCGCCGGCCTGGACAACTCGAAGTTCGCGCCCATCACCCGCCAGGAGATCATCAAGGTGGGCGGGGCCACCGGTGCTGCGCTGCGATCGGGGGCCTGGTTCGGCCGCCGCGACCTCATCCCGCCCGCGCAAGACACGCGGACCCATCTCATCGATCGGGCCATGGTCACCCACGGCCTGCTCACGCCCGAAGATTTGGAGCACATCCACAAGATCGGCGCGGAGATGGACCGCGTCCGCCCCGACCTGGCCCACGCCGCGCTATCGCCGACGAAGCGGTTAAGCAATCCGAGGCCCAGCACGAGGCGCTGAAAAAGCAGAAGAAGGAGGAGGCCGCCGAACGGAAACGACGCCATGCCGAAGCGGTGACCTATCGCCGCCAGACCGACATCATCTTCCTCGGCCGCGGCGTTTCGCGCGGGCTGGCCGATCGCCGCGCCAACGTGGAAAAGCTGCAGGAATTCTCGCTGCCCGTGCTGGCCACGCCGGCCGATCTGGCCGCGGCGTTGGGCATTACCATTCCGCGGCTCCGCTGGCTGGCCTATCATAACGAAGCTGCCACGCGGACGCACTACGTCCGCTTTACGGTGCCCAAGAAGAGCGGTGGAACGCGGGAACTGGCCGCCCCGCACAAGAGCCTGCGGCATTGCCAGGAGTGGATCCTGGAAAACATTCTCGACAAGCTGCCCGTCCACGGCGCGGCCCACGGCTTCACGCGGGGCCGCAGCACGGTGACCAATGCCGCGGGGCATGCCGGCCGCGAGGTGCGTGGTCAATACCGACATCAAGGATTTCTTCCCTTCGATCACCTTTCCGCGTGTAGCGGGCATGTTTCGTGGTTTGGGCTACTCGCCCGCCGTGGCCGTAATCCTGGCCCTGCTTTGCACGGAATCGCCGCGAAGGACGGTCGAGTACGGCGGGACGACCTATCACGTGGCCACCGGTCCGCGGGCATTGCCCCAAGGTGCCTGCACGAGCCCTGCCCTGAGCAACCGCGCCGCGCGAAAGCTCGACGTGCGGCTCTCCGGCCTTGGCCGCCAAGCTCGGCTGGACCTACACCCGTTACGCCGACGACGCCACCTTTTCCGCCAGCGGCGAGACGTCGGGCAAAGTCGGCTATCTTCTCGCCCGAGTCCGCCATATCAGCTCAAGATGAGGGCTTTGCCGTCAACGAGGAAAAGACCCGCGTGCTGCGGCCAAACGTGTCGCAACGTGTCACCGGGATCGTCGTCAACCACTGTCCGGCGGCGCCGCGAAAGCTGGTCCGCCGGCTGCGGGCCATCCTGCACCGCGCCAAGACCGAGGGCCTGGCGGCCCAGAACCGCGACCGCTATGAGAATTTCACGTCCTGGCTGGGTGGCATGATCGCGTACGTGATGATGATCAACCCCGGCCAAGGCCGTCCGCTGCAAGTGCAGTTTGCCGCCCTTCGCCAGCGCGAGGAAAAGACCTAGTTCCAAAGACCTCCAACGCCACCATGCCATATACGTCTTCGTTTATCTCACGTCTCTCCATCTCCGTTTGCTGCTCGCTGCTTTGCTGGAGCAGCGTCTCGTGGTCCGTGGAATCGCCCGGCGATTGGGACGCCATGAAACCCATCGTGCCGCGGGGCTACGTCTGCGGCTTCACCGACAAGCCGATCGTGGTCGACGGCCGGCTCGACGAGCCCGCCTGGCAGGCTGCGCCCTGGACCGAGGATTTCGTCGATATCCAAGGGCGCAGCAAGCCGCAACCCCGCTTCCGCACCCATGCGAAAATGCTCTGGGACAACGACAACCTGTATATCGGCGCCGAATTGGAAGAGCCGCACGTCATGGGCACCGTGAAAAAGCACGACGCAGTCATCTTTGCCGACAACGATTTCGAGGTCTTCATCAATCCCGACGGCACGAACCACGATTACTACGAGCTTGAGCTCAACGCCCTGAATACGACCTGGGATCTGTACATGTCGCGGCCGTACAAGGACGGCGGCAAGGCGGACGACAGTTTCGAGTATGCCGGCATGAAGACCGCGGTGCACGTGAAGGGGACCATCAATAACCCCGCCGACAAGGATGAGGGTTGGTGCGTGGAAATCGCCATCCCCTGGAAGGCCCTGTCCAAGTATGCCCATCGACCCTGCCCGCCCATCAACGGCGACCAGTGGCGGGTAGGCTTTTCCCGCGTGGAATGGAAATTCGACATCGTCGATGGCAAGTACGTCAAGGTCCCCAACAAGCCCGAAGACAATTGGATCTGGTCGCCGCAGGGCATTATCGACATGCACCGCCCCGAGCGCTGGGGCTACGTGCAGTTCTCCAAGGAGTCGCCAGGCAAGACGGCCTTTGTGCCCGATCCGACCCTCCGCGGCCGCGATCTGCTCATGGAGGTCTACCACCGGCAAATTGCCTACCACGAGAAGAACGGCCGTTGGGCGGCCGGTTTGAAGGATCTGGATATTGCCAACCCCGCCGGGAGCGGCTTGGTTCGTCCGCTGGAATTGGAGACCGGCGACGACGGATATCAGGCCGCGTTGGCGGTTCTCGTGGGCGACGGCGCGGTGCGGCGACTGTTCGTCCGCCAGGATTCGCTGCTCTGGAGCGACGGCTACGACGCCCAACTGCAAACGGCCCTCTCCCGCGCCGGGGGAAATAGCACCCAGATCCGCAAGGCCCTGGACGACGTGTCCGCCGATCAGCGCGACCCCATGCGATTCCTCGTGGCGAACATGCCCCAGCGCGATCTTCGTACGCTGGCGGCCGCATTCCTGCTGGAAAACGTCGACTTGGCTTGCCGGGCCCGGAAAGCATCACCGTGGAAGTATGGCGTGCCCTACGACATCTTCCTCAACGACGTGCTGCCTTATGCGAGCATCAATGAGGCCCGCGACCCCTGGCGCAAAGAGTTCTACCAGCGATTCCGCCCCTTGGTCAAGGACGCCAAGACGCCGGGCGAGGCTGCCGCAATCCTGAACGCCAAGGTCTTTCCACTCTTGAAGGTCCGCTATTCGCAGAGGCGTCCCAAGGCCGATCAGAGCCCGGCCGAATCGATTAAGGCGGGCATGGCGTCGTGCACGGGGCTGGCGGTGATTCTGATCGACGCCTGTCGCGCGGTGGGGGTGCCGGCCCGCTTCGTCGGCACGGTCTGGTCCGACAACTCGGGCAATCATTCCTGGGTGGAGGTCTGGGACCATGGCTGGCACTTCACTGGCGCGGCAGAGCCCGCGGGGGACCAACTCGATAAAGCATGGTTTGCCGGCAAGGCCGCCACGGCCCGGCGTGACGACCCCTGGCACGCCATCTATGCCTCCAGTTATCGGCGGACTCCGCTGCGGTTCTTCCTCTCTTGGAACCCGGGCGTCGATTACGTGTCCGCTGTCAACGTAACCGACCGCTACCGCGGCGGGGCATTAAAGCCGCCCGCCGGAATGGTGCTCGAGGCATTCCGCGTGCTCGACGCGCCGGGCGGCGACCGCGTGGCGGCGTCGCTGAAAATTGTCGATTCCACCGGTCGGACGGTTTTTGAGGGCAAGACGAAGGACGAGCGTTTC
This sequence comes from uncultured Planctomycetia bacterium, assembly GCA_963709175.1. GTDB lineage: Bacteria > Planctomycetota > Planctomycetia > Pirellulales > Thermoguttaceae > JANXQG01. The sequence goes on along the minus strand of CAVPVK010000007.1, from coordinate 2,409,307 downwards.
GACGCCAACGATCATCTAACGACCTTCCTATCGCTGGGGCATGACTACCAGTTTGAAATCCGGCAGGCCGGTAGGGTCAGCAAGGGGCATTTTCACTCTACAGGCGGCCCCGCGCCGCACACGTGGTATATCGCCGACTAGGGGGGTTGGAGTGTGCGAATTCATTACCGCTTTGGTCGTTTCGCGGCCTTTTCTCATTGCCGCATAAATCGATTAGCGTCGGTCCCGGAACAGGAACCGCTGAAGGCGCGGCCAAATGCCGTGCCTTTGGTAATTCAATTCCGCAAGGCGTGCGGCCAACAAAGCGCTCTCATCAATGTTTTCCTCGGCCGTCGGCGATTCGGATCCATCGCCCGCCGCTTGACGACTGACAAGATCGGCTTCCTCGCGGGTTGCGATTTCCCGCCGTAAAGCGTCGATCAGGAGGCTTGCCGGGACTACCTCCGGGTGCAGGCCCAAATAGCGGTCGATGCGTCGGCGAAGTCTGCCGACATTTATCGCGGGGGCGAAGGTCTCGGCGGAGACCCCACCGCCCTTATCATCGTAGTTCAACGCGACCATGGTCTCTGACTCTCCTGCTTCTCTGTTCCTTTTTTTCCGTCTGTTTGCTGCCAAATCGGGCGGCGGAAAAGCCCGCCCGGGTAGTGGAAATGTGGAGCAAGTGCCGTGCCAATAACCGTGCGGGAGAGCCGATTGCGCGGGAGCGAGGGCCGTCGGAGTCGTGCCGATCGGTCGTGCGCAACCGGCCTTGACTGCCACCCTACAATTGTGGGGTGCCCGAGTGCCGTGTGGGCCCAGAAAAGTGCAAATAGTTTTTCGCCGCCGTTATTCAGGGTGGACGGTTTGGCGCTCTTCGTGGAAAGTCTTGCTATGCCTGGCAAAGAATCGATTACGAATTGGATTGGCGAGTTGCCGCGTAGCAACCGCACGGCGGCAGCGCAATCGCGGGAGCGCTATTTTCATCGGGTCGTATGGTAGTGGTTGTTGGCCAGAGGTTCTCTTATGAAGATTATCGATCTCCGTGTGCTGCGTGGGCCCAACGTTTGGACGAGGTGTCGCGTGCTGGAAGTGACGCTTGAAGTAGCGACGAAGGACGCGGCTGGGCGAGCAGCTGTCTTAGAGCGAGCGTTTCGCCCCTGGGTAAATCTTGGAGCGCCGGTTGGCAGTCGGTCGGGCCCATGTGATGACGGAGCCGTGTTGGCAAAGGTCTGGGCGTCCCTTGTCGTACAACTGCAATCGTTGGCTTGGAAGCCCGTGAGTTTTGCTTGCGTCGAACGTGCATTCGCGGCCGGTCTGTACCGAGTTCTGGTGGAATATCACGACGAGGACCTTGCGGAAGCCTGCGGCACGAGGCGATACGGCTCTGCGAATCCTCTGACGGTCAGCAGCCGTCGGAGGTGCAGCCAGCCATCGACAGGCTACGCGCGGTGGCGGCCCGCGTCTGCATCCCGGACATCCCGTGGGCGATTGCCGAAGCGGCTGGAGCCCGAGGAGTTCCGTGGCGCCGACTCAGCCGTTCCGGCGTGCTCCAACTTGGTTTTGGCAGTCGGCAGCGCCAAGTTTCGCGCACGACAACGGCGTGCGCCGGCACGGCAGGGGAGTTGCCGCCGGTGGATGCCGAACTGTCTGGAGTCATTATGCATGCTTTGGCGGTCCCCTGCACCCAATTGCCTGAAGCAAACCTTCTGACCGACCAGCAGCTACATCGCGTTCTCGTCGTGGGCCATCGGCTCGTGGCGGCGGTGCGATTGGACTGCAGGCTCGGCCCGGTGGAAGTCACACTTCGAGTTGACGCCGCTGTGGCTGCGTGTTGTGTTGGCGTAGCGATGGCACTCGAACTGGATGTCGCCGTGCTGGATATCCTTGCACGCGACCTGGATCGCCCGCTTGAAGAACAAGAAGGCGGCGTCATTTGCGTGTATCCTGGACTCGTAGGCGGAGAGTTCTCGGCTCCCGAGATCCTGAATCGCTTCGGCCGGGCGATCGTCGAGCATCTACTGCCCGATGGTGATACCGGCCGGATTCCGATCGCCTCGGTTACTGGCGTGAACGGCAAGACAACCACCGTTCGACTGATCACCCGCTTGGTCGAATCGCTTGGACATCGGGTAGGCATGGCCTGTACCGACGGGGCCTTTGTGGCCGGGCGTCTCATTGACAAGGACGATTGCGCGGGACCCAAGACTGCCCGCCGTTTGCTCTTGAACCCGTTTGTCGATGCGTGCGTGTTCGAGGTTGCCCGGGGCGGCATTATTCGCGAGGGTCTCGGCTTCGATTGCTGCGACGTTGCCGTTGTCACAAACATCGCCGACGGAGACCACCTGGGCATTTCCTGGGTCAAGACCCCAGAGGACCTGGCATGCGTCAAAGGCGTACTCGTCGAGGCCGTGGGGCCGCACGGCCACGCGGTGCTTAAAGCGGACGATCCGCTGGTCGCTCCCATGGCCGCGCGCTGTCGGGGTGGAGTAGTGTTCTTCTGCCGCCGCAGTGAACATTCGGTAGTGGTGGAGCATCGCCGGACTGGCGGCCGGGCCGTGCTCGAACGGGAGGGAGTGATCGTTCTCGCGGAGGGCGCGGAGGAGACCCCCGTTGCCGCGGTGGTCGACATTCCGCTGACGTACGGCGGCTTGCTCGCCTTCCAGATTGAAAATGTCTTGGCGGCCGTGGCCGCGGCCTGGTGCCTGGGTGTTCCGCTGGATCGTATGCGCGATTGCCTGGCGAGCTTCGATGGCGGTCTGCGCCTGCCCGGGAAGGTTCAACGTCTTGAAACATCGTGGGGCGACGGTCATTCTCGACTACGGCCACAACCCGTCGGCCGTGAAGGCGCTTGTCGAAGCAATCGAGCGGTTTCCGGCCACCCGACGGCACGTCGTATACTCTGCGGATGGAGATCGGACCGATTCTCAGATCCGGCAACAAGCGGCCAATCTTGCCAGGTCGTTCGACCGGGTCGTGCTTTACGAAGAACCGTATCGATTCCGTGGGCGGCGCGCGGGCGAGATCTATCAGTTGCTGCGAGAGGGACTTGCCGCGGGCATGTGCGTCGCCTCAATCGAACAGGTGGATGGCGAGTTGGCGGCGATTCGCCATGCGCTCAGCACCGTCGGGGCAAGCGAGCTCGTGCTGATCCAGGTCGATGCCGTCGCCGTCGATCTTGCATTCGTAAGCCAGTATCTCGCAATGGAGCAAGCGGCGGTGAACGGCTGATTTTGACTAGCTGGGTGACCGCGCGGGATCTAGCGTGTTCCACGGTCGGAACGAATCTTGGGCCAACGTAGTGGTCTTGGGCGTGCCGCCCGGTCATTGTCGCCTTGCTTCACTCTTTCTCCTGCGCAGGCGTCACAAGACTTGTTGCCTCGCCGTTGCTCTCGGCTGCCGCCGCGCGATGGGCCGGCGGCCCCAGCAGCTTCTCAATCGCCACGTCGTCCAATGTCTCTTCCTTCTCCAGCGCTTTGGCCAGGCACTCGAGCTGGTGGCGATGCCTTGCGAGCATGTCGCGGGCGCACTCCGAGGCTTCGCGGAGTATCCGCGAGACTTCCTCGTCAATGACTTGGGCGGTGTGCTCGCTGAATCGCCGCTGATCGGCGATGATTTCCCGCCCCAGGAAGGGATGGTCCTCGCTGTCGCGGAAGGCCACCGGTCCAAGCCGCTCGCTCATGCCCCAGTGCGTTACCATCCGCCGGGCGAGTTGCGTGGCATGGTTCAGGTCGCTCTCCGCCCCTGCATGAACTCATTGAAGACCAGTTTCTCGGCCGCGCGGCCTCCCATATCGATCAGGAGGAAGTTCTGCAAGGCGCTCTCGCTGATGTTCAGGCGCTCGTCCTCCGGCAAAAACAACGTTACGCCCAGGGCACGGCCACGCGGTATGATCGAGACCTTGTGGACGCGGTCGGCGCCGGGCAAAAGCCAGGCCAGCAGCGTGTGGCCAGCCTCGTGGTAGGCAGTGATCGATTTCTCTTTGCCCGTCAACACCTCCTCGCGCTTGGCGCCCATGAGTACCTTGTCGCGGGCGTAGTCGAAGTCGCACATATTGACTTGTTCCTTGTCGTGGCGACTCGCCCAAAGAGTGGCCTCGTTGACAAGGTTGCGGATGTCGGCCCCGGTCAGTCCCACGGAACCGGCGGCCAGCCGCTCCAGGTCCACATCGTCGGCCAGCGGGATGCCTCGCGTATGGACGCCGAAGATTGCCAGGCGGCCCTTGTACGTCGGCCGGTCGACGGTGATGTGGCGATCGAAACGGCCGGGCCGCAGCAACGCCGGATCGAGCACGTCGGGCCGATTCGTGGCGGCCATCACGATCACGGCCTCGGTCTGCGTGAAACCGTCCATTTCGCTGAGAATCTGGTTGAGCGTCTGCTCGCGCTCGTCGTGCCCTCCGCCCACACCGGCCCCGCGGTGCCGGCCGACGGCGTCGATCTCGTCGATGAAGAGGATGCAGGGCGAAGTCTCCTTGGCGGTCGCGAACAGGTCGCGGACCCGGCTAGCCCCCACGCCGACGAACATCTGGATAAACTCGGAGCCGTTGATACTGTAAAAGGGCACGCCCGCCTCTCCGGCTACCGCACGGCCCAACAGGGTCTTGCCGGTGCCCGGGGGTCCCATGAGCAGAATGCCCTTGGGGACGCGGCCTCCCAATCGCTGAAATTTTTTAGGATTTTTCAGGAATTCCACAATTTCCTGGAGTTCGGCCTTGACGCCTTCCAGGCCGGCCACGTCCTTGAAAGTGACGGACCGCTCGCCCTGTTCATATTTTCGCGCGGGGCTCTTGCCGAAGCCGAGGATGCCGCCACCGCCGAAGATCGAGTCCCGCGTCCGCCGCAGCATGAAGAAAATTCCGACCAGCAGCAGCACGGGCAGCCCGACCATCGAAAACAGGTACATCAGGTACATGCTGTCGAAGGGCAGAGTGACCTTATACTTGTCCGATAGCTTGTCGACGATAGCGTCGTCGAGCTTGGGATCGACGATAAGGGGGACCGTTGTCGTGAATTTCTTTTCCAGCTTGATTGGCTCGCCTGCACGGTCGGTCTTGCCCTCAGGATCCACGGGCGGGTTCTTGAACTCGCCAACGATTTTCCGCTCCTGGAGATCGAGCGTGGCGATATTATTGGCCTTGAGTTGTTGGCGAAATAGCCCGTAGCTGATTTCCGCGGGATGGTCGAAGAACTGGTTGAAGGCCATGAACAAGATCACCAGCGCGATGACGGTGATGATAAATCCAGGCGGTATATTGCGGCGGTTGGGCGGGACCTTGGCCGGTGGAGTGGTGGGATCGGGAGGAGTAGGCGTTTCCGGTGAATTGGACATTTAGGGGATTCACAAATGCGACGAAAGGTATTTGGGCAATTGTACGTCATTTCAGCCCGCTTTTCGAGGGGCGGAATAATCACCCCGACCGGCATCGTAGATAAATCTGTACTTCCTCGTAGCGAGTGCCTGGCGGAAGTTGCTCTAGCAGGGGTCGGATCTGCTTGGGGCGATTGTCGCCTACCACCTTTTCCAGTGCGGCGATGGTTTCTCCTTCCATGCAAGAGGCAATGTCGATTTTCAGCCCGTTTTCTGCCGCCTGCAGGACGTGATCCAACAGCGTCTCACGCGTGATTCCGCGGATTGCCATGCATTCTGCCGCCGAGAAGCCGCGGGATAACAATAACCATGTCCAATAGTAGGGAGGATTCACGCCGCTGGCCGGCCTCGATTGCGGCGGTGATCTGCGGTCGGTTTTCGTCTCGGGCCGGCTCGGTGGAGTGGTTGGCTGCGTTGCGATCTCGCCGAAGATCGGCTCACCCTGCTCGAAGTCCTCACCCATTTCACCGTCATCGATCGATTCAACAACCCACTCGTCGTACGTGGGCGGTCCATCGTAGTCCGCCGCCACGTCCGCTTCGTCCGGCCTCTGCCCTCCGCCGTCTGACCTCTGATCTCTGCTGTCTGACCTCTGGCCTCCGCCCACTGATATCTGCCGCTCGCCCTTTGCCGTCGTCCGCCGCAGTTTGAACCACAGCTCATCCGGCAACTTCAGTCCGGCGGGCAGATCGGCCTTTCCCCGCATGACATCGCCGCCAAGCGGCGTAATCTTCAGCACGGGGCGGAAGCGGTCGATATCCTCTTGCTCGAGGCAGCCGATGGCAATCAGGATATCGATCAGCGTCACGACCTCAGCTTGCTTCAACTGCCAGAGCAGGCCAAAGGTGCTCAACTGATTGAGCCGCAACTTCTTGATCTTCGCCGAATTCGAGCCGCAAAGCATCTGCGCGATGAGGATCTTGCCGCAGGCGAAACGCGACTCGGTGCGGGCGACGCCACTGAGCACCATCCGCACGGCGTCGATCACGCCGCTGTCGATCGTCCCCTCCGCCGCAATCTTGTCCGCCGCGAAGTTTCCCGCCGGCGCAGGTTTCCCCGTCGCGTTCGCCGGCCGTGTCGCGCTGTCGTCGCGGCGGCCCTGCCGGGCGCAATTGTCGCAGTGATGGCACAGCCCGGCATTGCTCTCGCCGAAATAGCGAAGGATATCTTGCTGGCGGCAGGCCCCGCTGAGAGCGAAACGGACGACGCGGTTGAGCCTTTCGTATTCTGCCGCCTTGCGTTTCTCGAGGGCGTCGAAATCGATTTCCAGTTCTTCGAAGGGTACGTCCCGTTTCACCATGCGGATGGCTCGACCGCGAAACGGCGGCACATAGGTGAACCAGTTCGATTCGCTGAGCTCGCGCAAGGCATGGGCCACAGTGGGCTGGTCCATTTCGACCGCGACAGCCAGGTCTTGCGGCCGGAACTGCACCAGGACGTTCCGCTGGTCGCCGACGATTTTCTCCACCGTCTGCAGCACGCGTCGCCGCACGCGGGCCTGCCGGGGCAGCAGATCGACGCAGGTGGGCAGGTCGCTGTCGATCCGCACGGCGGCCATGTTCTGCGACGACACGAGCCGTTCGAGCACGCCGGCGCTCTCGAGAATCTGCTCGCAATTGCCCACCCCGTCATTGCCGATCGACAGCCCGAGCTGCTCTTTGACGTCTTGTTGCGTCAACTGGATCGGATCGTCGTCCAGCGAGCAGAGGAACTCGTAGACCTGTTGGATAATCTCCGGCGAAGGATAGGAGTTCTCGATGAAGAACTCTTGGATGTAGCGGTCGCCGCCGTGATAAAGCATCAGGCAGCGAGAGGGCTTGCCGTCGCGGCCGGCCCGACCGGCCTCCTGGTAGTAGGCCTCAAGGCTGCCCGGCAGGTTAAAGTGGACGACGAAGCGGACGTCGGCCTTGTCGATGCCCATGCCGAAGGCATTGGTGGCGGCAATGACCTCGAAGCGGCCGCTCATGAAGGCCTCTTGGGTCGTGCGGCGATCGTCGGGCGTATGCCGGCATGGTACACGGCCGCGCACCGCGGCGTCTGCTGCGTGATGATCTCGGCCACTTCCTCCGTCCGCTTGCGGGTGGAGGCGTAGACGATCCCCGCGCCGGGGGTTTCGCGGAGGAACTTCACGAGCAGCTCGGTCTTTTCCCGGTCGCTCCGCGGGCTGAGCACCTCGTAGAAGAGGTTTTCACGGGCGAAGCCGGTGATGAAGATTTTCGGCTCGTTTAGGGCCAGGTACTCGACAATGTCGCGGCGGACGTTGTCGGTGGCCGTGGCCGTCAAGGCGATGGTGGGGGGATTGCCCAGCATGCGGCGGAAGTAGCCCAGCCGGGCATAGTCGGGCCGAAAATCGTGCCCCCACTGGCTAATGCAGTGGGCCTCGTCCACCGCCAACAGTTTCAGGCCCACCGCCCGCACCGCCTCCAGGAAGCGCGAGCTGCGGAACCGTTCCGGCACGACGTAGGCCAGGCGGAATTCGCCCGCCGCAACGCGGTCGAGGCGGTTGTACTGCTCCTCGACGGGCAGGGTACTGTTGATGAACGTGACCGGAAGGCCGTGGGCCTGGAGTTGATCGACCTGGTCCTTCATCAGGGCGATCAAGGGCGAGACGACGAGTGTCAGTCCGTCCAGCGCCAAGGCAGGCAGCTGGTAGCACAAACTCTTTCCGCCGCCGGTGGGCATGACGCACAGGCAGTCTTGACCTGACATGACGGTGGAAATAACTTCCCGTTGGCCGGGCCGGAAGGCCGACAGGCCGAAGCGGGGCAGAAGGGCTTCAAGTTGGTCGCCGGAGACGCTCATGGTGGCATTATATCAATTTGCCGCGTGGCGATTTATCGCCGCGATAGTTTTTTCTTTCCCATCCCGCGCTGAAAATGACTACATGGCCCCGGTGGCAGCGAGAACACTTATGGGGCGGAGCGGGCTAGTCGTGCCATTGCTTGTCGAGATCCGATCCCGACTCAGCGGGCCACAAGAACAGGCCGCAATGCGGCCAAAGCGGTAATGAAATACCGCATTCCAATTCGAATGTTATTCCTCGTCGAATCCCTAGAGTCGGTGCCGCAGTCGTTCCAACTCGGCCTTGAGCGGAAGCCAATAGGCGCGGTCAACATCGCGGATAGCCATCTCCTCTTCCACGAGTGCAGTAGCAAGTCCCGCCCCGTTCCCATCGAGCGCAATTCCGAGCAAGGGCCGCTCTTCAACGAGCGATGCAACCGCCAAACGATACTGGCGAGCGAGATCCAAGAGCATGGCGGCAGTGCGCGATTCCCGCAGCCAGAAGGCAACCTGCGCAGGCGCCGGATTGTCGCGGTTCCCAAAGTAGTTTGCTTCAACGAGTCGCCGCAACATGGGCCAGCCTTCGTCCCATTGCGTTTTCTTGGCGCAGACCAGGTCCGGCAAAGAAAGCAACTCGATGCGCATTCCGGCATTGTCGTCCAAGGTGGTTCGCCGCTGCCAAAGTCCTGCGTCCTGACACCACGGAACTTCCGCCATCACGCCAATCTTTGTATGCGCTTGACCACTTCGGCCTGGGTCCACTCGCGCTCCGTGGATAGGACCACGTAGCAAGCCCGCTCACCGCAGCAATCGAGGATCACCTGGTATGGATTGGGCACAGAGAAGCCATCGGCACACGGCTCGTGGCCGTTGATCAAGACGCGGGCTTCCATCGTTTCCGCGAAGGCCCGGGCGTTCTCCTCGCGATGATCGCGGCCCCAGACCAACTGGAAAATATCGCCCCGTTCGTAGAACTCCAGCGGATCTAAAGGGCGGCTGAAGATCGTATGATCGAAAGGCCGCTGGTCGAGTCCCTCGGGTATGCTATGGCAGACGAAAACGCCATCGGCAATCCGCACCGCCAGCGGACACGTCTTGAGGTAGTCCAGCAGGGCATCCCGGACGCGCTCGCTTCCCGGACCGTACATCTGCTCCAGCCCCATGCGAAACATGAGGTTGAGCATCTGCCGGTTCTTCTGGATGGGATAGTCGGTCACCTCGGCCAACTCGTGATTGCCCAACAAAAAATGGACGCGACCGGGAAACTTAACCGTCAGCCGGGCGATGTCTTCTAGCACCGTGTGCGACATGCAGCCGCCGTTCTGCGGATAGGTGGGGCCGCCATGGCAGGCCTCTTGCATCACCAGGTGCCGTCGCGGCAGCGTCTCCAGTCCAGCGATACGGCGGATGAGATTGAAGTTCCGGCGGTGGCCATGCAGATCGCCAGTCACCATCACGTCGTCACCCGACGAGGGGCTGACGTCGATTAGGTTCCCTGTGCGGAACGGCGTGGCAAGATTGGCTTCGGCTGCTGCCCGGAACAGGGCAATCGTACTTTCGATGTATTCGGGCAATGCGGCCATGATTCAGGAGTCTACCACAATCGGCGGACAGGGGATTTTGGAGCCTCGAGACGTTGAAATAGGATGAGTAGGCGAGGTTTGCGGCGCTACTGGGTTTGGTCGATTTCGGCTGCCGGTGCCGCGAAGTTGCGACGGTGAACTTGCGGGCTTTGCGGTGAGCAGCGGTTTTGACGTTTTTCTGGATTCTAGGGGTTATCCTGCCCGATGTTGTTTCAGGGGACCTTTAAGAAAGGAAACATCGGAAATGCGACACAAATTATTTGCTCTAGCCGCCTCGACATTCCTTGCCGTCATGGCCGGATGCGCCTGCAACAACAACTGTTGCAACCGAGGGAATTCCTGCCCACCCGCCGGTTGCGCAGGCCGCGGCTGTGCGGGAGGACCGGCAGCGGGCCAGCAAGGCGGACCGACGGGGGTGGTGAGCTATCCCTATTATACGGTCCGCGGACCGCGCGATTTCCTCGAGACCAATCCGCAGAGCATCGGTCCTTGATCACTAGACCTGCGCCGGTTGCAAGCCGCGGAGCTTCTCCGGCACGTGCAGGCAGTCGGGCTCGGACTCCAGCGGATCACCGGTCACGCCGAAAGCCCGCGACCGGCTGCCGCCGCAGATCGGGTTGTACTCGCACACCCCACACTTGCCCTTGAAACCGGCCGGGTTGCGAAGGCTGAGAAACACGGGGTGCTTCTGATAGACCTCGACCACGTTCTCCTGAGGAAACGTGCCACAGCAGATCGGCAAGAAGCCCGCCGGAAAGATCTCGCCGATATTGCTCACGAACATGATGCCTTTGCCATCGGTCACGCCCAGCGGAGCACGGTGTCCGCGTCGCTCGGCGCTGTCGGCATGCCCTCCGCCGGGATGCCGCGGGCCCGCCAAGGGATCTCCACCCCGCTGCATGACATACCGACGGTAGTGCGGGGCCTCGGTCGTCTTCACGGCATAGGGCATAGTCTTCGACCAGTGGAAAAGCTTATCGAAGACATTCTCGTATTCTTCAGGCGTGATCCGCTCTTCCTCGACGCCGCGGCCTACCGGCACAAGGAAGAACAGCGCCCACATGGCGATGCCCAGCGGCGCGAGGTATTCCGCCATCTGGTCCAGCAAGTTGACGTTCCGCCGGCAGACCGAGGTATTGACCTGCACGGCCATGCCCAGTTCCCGGGCGGCCTGGAGCATTTCGCCCGTTCGCTGGAAACTGCCCTGCCAGCCGCGGAAGTAGTCGTGGACTTCGGCGTTGGGGCCATCGAGACTGATGCCCAGCCGCCGTATGCCGGCCTCGCGAACTCGCGCAAAGGCTTCCTTGGTGGCCAGGGGCGTGGCGGAGGGCGTGAGGGCCATCTCCAAACCGACGCTTTGGCCATGCGCGATCAACTCCATGAGATCGTGCCGTTTCAAGGGGTCGCCGCCGGTGAGCACGACCATCGGCCGCTTGGGAAACTTGGCCGCCTGCGAGAGCAGCCGCTTGCTTTGTTCCGTGCTGAGCTGCCGCGGGTCGCCAGACTCCTGCGCTGAGGCCCGGCAGTGCTTACAGACTAGGTCGCATGCCGTCGTGGTCTCGTAATAGAACATCAGCGGACTGTGATCGAAGTCGGCTGTCGTGTAGGCCGCGTAATCCATGGTTACTTGTCGATCTTCAGCGACTTGAGAAACTCCTTGACCTCGTCGGCACGGGCGGCGATCGTCTTCTGCGGTCCATAGCACTTGACGAAGTGCAAACTTCCGTCGCCGGGAGCTTGGAAGATCGCCCCCAACATGCGGTAGTTCGGACGCTTCTCACCGGGCGCAAAAGGTCCCATCGAATCCTCGAACGTGCCCGACAAGTCGATGAGCGTGATCTTCACCGCGCCGGCATCGATAGTTTCTTGTTTCTCCTTTTCCGGCTTGTCGCCGAACTGGGATTTCCAGCGCTCGATATTGCCCTCGACGCTGCCGCCCACCGCGCTCACGGTGAGGCGGCCGTCGCGCGGGTCCCCCTCGGCCTTGGGGATGCTGTACTCGGCCTGCAGCATCGACGATTTGGGGGTCTTGCGGACCCACGACTTGGGCACGGTGAAATGGAGATTGTCGATGTCCAGCTTGCCGTTGTTCTCCATAACGGTGCTTTGGCCGGATGCCATCTCCACGCCGGCATGGGGGTTCATTCCCGCGTGTGGGTTGCTCATCTCATGGGGATTATCGGACTCGTTCGTGTTGATCGCGCCGCTCCCCACGTCACCGTTGTCGGCCGTTTCGCCGCCCTTGGACGCGACCTTTTCGTGAGCCGCGCCGGCGCCGGAGCTGTGTTTGGCGGTTTCCCAGGACTGGGGCGACGAATCGCCGCAGCCGATGCAAAAAGCGATCCCCAAGGCTGCGAACCCCAAGGATGTCAGGGCCGTGTAACTAAATACTCTCATATTCATTCTCCTCCTTTAGAGCCGGCACTCCAAACGCCGCGCATATTGGATCTCTGCATGGTAACCACAGAGGCTAATTTTAACAGTATAACTTGTCTTGTCCACCCACGTTATTAGGCCGCCTTTTTCCGTTCACCTGGGACGCTCGCGGTCTTCTGCACGCCCTCGACAGCTGCCTTTCGCCGCCCGCGCCGAGCATGCCACCAGCTTGCTGCAACCATCAGGGCCAGCATAAGGGCGACGGCCGCCCATTTGCCGTAGGTCATCCAGGGTAGTGGGAGCCGCCCGAGTTGGACGGTCAAGACGTCCCCGGCGGGCAATTCGCCATCCGATTCGAAGACGACCGCCTTGTCGTCGGTCGAAGTCCGGCGGAGCCGCGGACAGCGAACCTCGTCGGCCGCCTTTTCCTCGACCCGGACCGTCACGCGCGAGCACGCCAGGTCGATGGGCCGCTTCCACTGCGAGACCTCTTGGGTGTTGCGCACGACATAGGTATATCGCAATTCGCGTTGGCCGGGCGGCCAGGGGACGCTCGTGGCTAGCTGGCCGTTGACCAACGCAAAACGTCGGCCAAAGTATTCCAGGTCGAAGGTGGTCCGCTCGAAATCGGAAGGGACGGAAAGCGCAAGTGTGATGGGGTCGGCGCCTTGTTGCCTCGCCTGGCCGACGTAACAGGTATGGGACGGGTTATCCAGCAAGAGCGATTCCGTGATCCGCAGAAGTCCAGTTTCCGGGCGGATGACAACGTCCATTTTCTTAAGTACCAGGGGGTTGGGGCTGCACGACGCATCGCAGACCGAAAGACTTGCGCTGGCGGTCCGTTGCTGGTCCGTCAAGAGGATTCGCGGCCCAGGATGAAAAATGCCGTGGCGGGTGGCGCCAACCTGGTAGACGACGCCGACGCCGGCCGGCAACGATCGAAAGCCGAACCGCCCCTGCTTGTCGGACACCGTGTCTCGAAAGGGGACGAACTGGTTTCCTGCCAGGACTTGCAGGACCACGGTCACCTGGCAAGGGACCGGCGCGCCGCTGGAAGTGTTGACAACGGTCCCGAGGATCGTGCCGGCAACGGCTGGCGCGGCGACGAAGGCCGCGACAATTCCAAGCAGGATGCACGTAACTCTCATGGCGATTCCTCAAGCGGCTTGCTTTTTCCGCCGCGGCTCGTCGTGCAGTTCTGCCTTCAACGCCTCAACCGTGCGTCGCAGGCGACGTTGTTCGCCCGCTATCCGCAGAACGTAAGCCAGCACGGCGAGCCACACAACCAGGTAAGCGGTCATGAAAGTGAGCATGGGAATTCCTTTTCATAGTCCAAGTCTTCCAACGCCTCCGCGACCCGCAACTGCGATCGCCGCAGAAACACAAGCATGGCAAAAAACAGAGTGAAGCTCACGATGCTTAGCAACAGCACCATGCGCATCGAGGGCTCCATGTGCGGACTCTTGGGATGGATGCCGCGGAACCAGCGCGTGGCCATGATCACCAGCGGCACGTCCAGGGCGCCGACGATGGCCGCGACCGCCCCCAACCGCGCCCGGCGATGGGGGTCGTCCACGCCGCTGCGAAGCACTATCGCCGCCGAGTACATGGCCCACAAGACGAAGGCCGTCGTCAGCCGCGGGTCCCATGTCCACCAGGTGTTCCAGGCGGCATGGGCCCATAGCGAACCGGTCGCCAGCGTCAGGCTGCACGCCAGCCAACCGACCTCCAGTGCCGACCGCGACCAGTGGTCCCAGGCAAGCTCGCGGCGAAAGAGGTACATTCCACCCGTGGCAGCCATGACCAGAAAAGCCGCCAGCGCAGTCCAGGCCACGGAGACATGGATGTAGACGATCCGCTGCGCGGCGCCCATGGTGGCTTCCGTGGGGGCGAAGAGGCAAATGGCTGGGATCGCCGCCGCGATCATTGCCGCTGCCACGCCAGGCCAAAGGTAGTCGTGTAAACTGTTATTCATATTACTCCTCCACCGCGAATTCAAAAAGTACAATGCCCGCTGTCACGAAAATAACGGCAAAGCCCGCCAGCAACTGGATCCATTGCCACCAGCCGGGACCGAAGTCGTGTTCGACCGCCAGGCGGGTCGCCTCGGCGGCCCCCAGGACCAGCGGGATGGCCGTAGGCAACACCAGTAGCGGCACGAGGTGCGAACTTTGCCGGCTAGTGTTGGCCACAGCGCTGAGCAAGGTGCCCACTGCCGCCAGGCCCAGGTTGCCTAGCAGGGCCACGGCGATGATCGGCCCCGGGTGGGCCAATAGCGGAACACCGGTCAAGGCGCTGAAGAGTGGAATTAGCACGCATTCCAATGCCGCCAGGGCGACGACGTTCACGGTCAGCTTGGCCAGGTAGACGCATGCCGGCGAAACGGGGTAGCCCAGCAGACCCTCCCAGCAACCGTCTTCCCGCTCGGCGGCGAAAGAGCGGTCCAGGGCCAACGTGCCGGCGAAGAAGATCGTCAGCCATAACAGACCGCCGACCACTTGTCGCAGCCGGTCCGGCGGAAGGTCCGCCTGCATGGCAAACATCATCGCCACGACCGTGCCCAGCAGCAGCATGGCGGGCCAGACACGGAGCGATCGGCACTCCGAGAGCAGGTCCTTGGATACCATCCAATACAACTTCTTAATCGTCATGCGGCGCGCACCTCCGTGGCCTCCCACACTCGCCCCTGACGAAGTTGCAGTACGCGGTCGGCCAGTTGCCGCACTTTTGCCTCGTCGTGCAGGACCAGGCACAAGGTCCGCCCTGCGTGGCGCAGGTCGCCCAACAGTGCCGTCAACCAGCGCTCCGCGGCGGCATCGAGACCCTCGAACGGTTCGTCCAGCAAAAGTATCGGCGGGTCGTGGACCAAAGCCCGCGCCAGCCCGAGTCGCTGCCTCATACCCTTGGAAAGCACCGTCGGCGTCCGCTCGCCGTGGGCTGTAAGGCCCACGGTTTCCAGCAGCGTCTCAGCCCTCTGTTCGGGCTTGACCACGTCGCACATCCGCGCCGCAAAGACCAGGTTCTCGCGGAGTGAGAGGTGCGGATACAGGCGATTCTCGTGGGCCACCATGCCGATCCAGCGGCGGCATTCGTGCCGGCCGGCGGTTTTCTCGCCGAACCAGAGCACCTCGCCGTTGCTGGGGCGAATCGTGGCGGCCAGCGCGCGGAGCAACGTGGTCTTTCCGGCGCCGTTCGGCCCGGTGAGGGCCACGCTCTCGCCCCGGGCTATCGAAAAATCGAGATTGTCCAAGACCAGGCGACGGCCAAATCGCTTGGTCAGACGTCGGGCTTCGATGGCGATCTGGCTATCAGTCATGCTCCGCCCGTACGTTCAAATCCGCCAGGTGCGGCCGCGGCACTACGTTGTAGCCCGGCGCGGATCCTTTCTCCGCCTTGCGACGCTCGGGCGTCATGGCGATCGCCACGCCCACCAATCCGATCCAACCGCCGATCCAAAGCCAGCGCATCAAGGGATGATCGATCAAGGTGAGGTGAATCTTCGCCGCCTCGCTGCCGCCGTGCATGATGACGTAAAAATCGCGTGCGAAGGTCGAATGGATCGCGACTTTCGTGCCCCACTGGTTCTGTGGGCGGTAAAGGACCTGGGCCGGTTGGACCGTATAGCACGTTCCGTTGGCTTCTGTGACCTCGAGTTGGGCCGCGACGACGACTTTCTGGCGGAGGTCAGCTTGCCGCAGCTCGGCATAACGGATCGTGCGGCCGACGAACTCGATGCTCTGGCCCCGCGTCATGGAGACATCCGTTTCCCGGCTTCCCAGCGACGAGCCGGCAATGCCGACCGCCATGCAGCCAAAGCCAATGTGGATGACAAAGCCCGCCCAACTCCGCCGTCGCCGCAAGAATGCAAACGTCACGGCACTAAGCAGGTTTCGCAGGGATGGCGATTCCTCGCGCCGCAGCGAAAAAAACACGGCCAGCAGAGTCGAGGTCGCCAGCATGCCGGAGAGGCCGGCCACCGCCAGCCCTACGATGCTGCGGACGCCGCAAGCCAACGAGGCCAACACGACGGCGATGCCTATTCCGCCGGCAGCGGTCAGCAGGCGGATGCGCCCGGCGAGGGCCCCGCGCCCCAGCGGACCAGCGGTACCACGGCCACGGCCGCCAACAAGACCAGCCCGGTGGGAATGAGCACATTGTCATAGAACGCCAGCCCCACCATGACCGGCGTGGCCGAGAAAAGACTCGAAATTGCCCCGGTGAGCGTGCCCACCAAGGTCACCGCCGTCAACAGCGACAAGGCCAGGACGCCCAACAGGATCAGGGCTTCGCGGCTCCACAAGGCGGCCAAGGGTTTCTCGACTCTTAGCAGGCATTTCCGCCGCCAGATCAAGATGGTTCCGCCACCTGTCAGCGCGGCGATCCAGAATAGGAACATCCAGCCGATAGGCGATTGGCTGAAGGCGTGCAGGCTGCTGAAGATCCCGCTACGCGTGAGGAAGGTGGCGAAGTTGCACAAGGCGAAGGTAGTGATCGCGAGGACCAACGTTGTCTTTTTCAGCGATCCCTGCCGCCAGGTCATCAGCCCGTGGACTAGCGCCGTGCCGGTCAGCCAAGGCATAAGGGAGCCGTTTTCCACGGGATCCCAGGCCCAATAGCCACCCCATCCCAGTTGTTCGTAGGCCCATTCGGCGCCGAGGAGGATGCCGCCGCCCAGTGTGGCCCAGGCGGCCAACGACCACGGTCGGGCTAGCCGCAACCACGAGTCGTCTAGCCGACCGCAGATCAGGGCCGCGGCGGCCAAGGCGAACGGTATGCCCCACAGGGCGTAGCCCAGGAACACGATCGGCGGGTGGATCAACATGGCCGGATGCTGGAGCAACGGACTGAGGCCCACGCCCTCGGCCCCCGGAGTCAGCGAGGGGGCCGCCGGATCGGCGGCGAAGACCATGATGACCAGCAGGAACGCCAGGTAGGTCATTTGCGTGCCAAAGGCCATTTCACTCAACTCGCGTGGCCCGCTCCGCGACGTGAAACGGAAAATGACCGCCAAGACGGCCACGAACCACCCCCAAACCAACAGCGACCCGGCCTGGCCCACCCACAAGGCCGAAAGACTGTAGTGCCATGGCAAGAGCGGATCGGAATACTCGGCCACATATTCGAAACGAAAGTCCTTGGTCACCAAAGCCCGGGCAAGCACGACAATCAAAGCCGTCAATGAGACCAAAGCAATGCATGCCGCTACGACCGCGCTGCGTCCCAAGCGGCGATTCTCGCTCCGAGTGCCCACCACGGCGGCAAATGCCGCATATCCTGAGCAAACCATCGCCGCAAGAAGGCAAATTTGACCGACGGACGTCATCGCACTGTTGCTCCGCTGCGCTGGTCGGCGATGGTGGTCTCGTCCTTTCGGGCGTACTTGCTGGCGCAGCGGGTGATCAGCTTATCGCCGTGGAGGATGCATGCGCTTTGCCCGGTGGAATCCAGGCGGCCTTCCACGACCACGTCCATGGGCTTGGTCGGCGACAGATCGTCAGGCAGAGGGCCGCAGCAAACGACCGTGAGGCGGCTGTCGGCCTCACTGAGGGCGAAGCGGGCCTCCTGCCGGTGCTGCGCGATGACCAGCGAGCCAGGCACGATGGTGCCGCTGACGCGAATTCGCCGGCCGGCGACCCGCGGGGCATTTTCCACACATTCCTGCACGGTCATATAGTATTGCCAACTCGACGACGCGCCGAGATAGGCCATATAAGCCGTGACGCCCGCCACGACGCTGCTGGCGATCAGCAGTTTCTTGCCGGTTGATATCGTCATATTTCAAGTCTTTTCCCTTGCGCACCACCGCGCGGGGGGCAAGTTACCGGGTCGGGGCCGTCCTGTCAATGCGTATTGGCCGCCCAGGGAAACTTGGGGCTTGGCTGGGAGAAGTGGCCAACCAGCTTTTTTGCCTAAAAAGGGCAAGAATCGGCGAACTCTGGCGCGACGGTTTTAAACCAACATTGGTAGGTTACCTCTCAGCCTGCGCAGAAAACACCGTGCTACCGTCCTTTGAGTGTTGTTTAACGCCACTTCAAAGGTATCGTCAGAGTCGTTTTGCCCGGAATCGTCGAGCACTGCCTGGCTTTACCATGAACGGAACACGTGCACGAGTTGCAGTGAAGCCTGTTCCTTTCTTGGAAGTCGAGCGAAGCATTTCACGGTTACCGATCGGCGGCTTCTGACGACTCGAAGGTCGTATTCTCCCCTCGCCACCACTCGCTCGCCGCGCGGATCACATAATAGAACACTGGCGTGAGGAAGATGCCGAAGAGCGTGACGCCGATCATGCCCGCGAACACGGCCACGCCCAGGGCCTGCCGCATCTCGGCCCCGGCGCCCGCGGCCCACACTAGCGGAACCACGCCGAAGATAAAAGCGAACGAGGTCATCAGAATCGGCCGCAGGCGGAGCCTGCTGGCCTCCAGAGTGGCCTCGCCCCGCGGCTTTCCCTGTTCCTGCTGCTGCTTGGCGAACTCGACAATCAAGATGGCGTTCTTGCTCGCCAAGCCGACTAGCACGACGAAGCCGATCTGCGTGAAGACGTTCACCTCCATGTCGTTAAAGACGACGCCTAGGATGGCGAATAAGAGGCACATGGGCACGACCAGGATCACGGCCAGCGGCAACGACCAGCTCTCGTACTGGGCGGCCAGGACCAGAAAGACGAAGACCACGCCCAGGATAAAGATGAAGATGGCGATGTTGCCCGCCTGAAGTTGGAGATACGTCAACTCGGTCCAGTCGGTGGCCATGGAAGCGGGCAACTCGGCGTCCGAGATCTGGTTCATCAGGCCAATCGCCTGCCCGGAGCTTATGCCCGGCGAGGCTTCGCCCGTGACCGCGGCGGCCGAGTACATGTTGTAGCGCATGATCGAGACGGGCCCGCTCGTGTCGCTGACGGAGAGCATCGTGCCGACGCGGATCATCTGCCCCTGGTTGTTCCGCACCTGGAGCTGCATGATCTTGTCGACCTGGTCGCGGAATCCCGGATCGGCCTGCACGTTGACCTGCCAGGTGCGGCCGAACTCGTTGAAGTTGTTCACGTAGAACGAGCCGAGATTGATCTGCAGTACGGCGAATAGATCGCTCACCGCCACTCCCATGGTCATGCACTTCGTGCGGTCGATGTTCAGGTACAGCCAGGGCGTGTTGACGCGGGAGCTGTCGGAGAGCCCTTGCAGGCCCTCGCTGCTGCGGTTGCCGCGAGTGACGACCTTGTCGGCGGCGGCTTGCAGGGCGCGGAGGCCTAAGTTGCCCCGGTCCTCGATGATCATCTTGAAACCGCCGGTCGTCCCCAGGCCGTCGATCGGCGGCGGCCCGAAGGCCGTGGCGACCGCGCCGGGCACCTCCGCACGGCATTGATCGAGAAGGGCCTTGGAGATGGCGCCGGCGGCCAGGCTCGCCGTGCGGCGCTTTTCGAACCCCTCCAGCATGATGTACATCGACCCCAGATTCGGCGCGTTCACGTTGGAAATCAGCGATTGCCCGGAAATGCCCACCGTGTCGGCGACGCCCTCGGTCTTCCGCGCGATGCCCTCGATCTGGGCCATGATGGCCTGAGTCCGCTGCACGGAGGCGGAATCGGGCAATTGCACATTGAGCACCAAGTAGCCCTTGTCCTGCTCGGGGATGAAACCGGTTGGTGCACGGACGAATTCCCAGTAGGTCAGCCAGAGCAGGCCGCCGTAGATCAGCAAGACGATCAGGCTGACCCGCAGCAACAATCCTACCAGCCAGACATACAGCGACGTACTGGCGGCGAAGACGCGGTTGAAGATCCAGTAGAACCAGCCCAGCGACTTGTCCAAGAGCCAGGCGAGCGGATCGCGATGAGCGCCCCGCGGCTTGAGCAGTATGGCTGCCAGGGCCGGGCTGAGCGTCAGCGAATTGAAGGCCGAGATCACCGTGGAAACGGCGATGGTGACGGCGAATTGGCGGAAGAATTGGCCGGTGATACCGCCCAGGAAGGCGGCCGGCACGAAGACGGCAAACAGCACCAAGGCCACGGCGATGACTGGCCCGGTCACTTCGTCCATGGCCTTGTGCGCGGCCTCGCGGGGATCGACGCCGTGCTCCAGCCAGCGCTCGATGTTCTCCACGACCACGATGGCGTCGTCCACCACGATGCCGATCGCCAGCACCAGGCCAAAGAGCGAGAGGTTATTGAGCGAGAAGCCCAGGGCCGCCATGAAGGCGAAAGTCCCCACGATGGCCACCGGCACGGCGACCAGGGGAATCAAGGCCGCCCGCCAGTTCTGCAGGAAGGCCAATACCACCAGGGCCACCAATACGATAGCGTCGCCGAGCGTGTAGAAGACGTCGAGAACCGATTCCCAGACGAACGGCGTAGTATCGTAGACGATACGGTACTCGACGCCCGGTGGGAACCGGGCCTTGAGATCGTCCATCTTCTCGTAGACTTGCTTCGCCGTCTCCAAGGCATTGGAGCCGGGAAGCTGGTAGACCGTGAGGGCCACGCTGGGCTGGCCGTTGAGCGTGCACGACTGCTCGTATTGTTGAGAGCCGAGGACGACGCGTGCCACGTCGCGGAGTCGGACGATGCCAATGGCCGGAGGCGAGGTCTGCGTCCCGCTGGTGGAGGTTTCGGCAGTACCCGCCGCCATGGTCGAACTACCCGAACCGCCAGAACTGCCGCCCTGTGCGGAAGTGCCGGACGCCGAAGTCGGCCCCGCAGAGCCGGCCTTGACGATGATGTCGGCGAACTGCTCCGGATCCACCAGCCGGCCCAGGGTATTGATCGTCAGTTGGAATTGCTGGCCCTTGGGAACGGGTTCCTGGCCGATCTGGCCGGCGGCGACCTGCAGGTTCTGTGCAGCGACGGCCGCCACGACGTCGGCGGCCGTCAACCCCAAAGTCGCCAGCTTGTTGGGATCGATCCACGCCCGCAGACTGTAGTCGCGCTGGCCCAGGTAGCCGATGTCGGCCACGCCCGGCAGCCGCGAGAGTTCGTCGCGGATGTAGATCGTGGCGTAATTGCTCAGGTAGGTGGCGTCGTAGCGGTTGCCCGGCGAGATGAGATTGACGATCATCAGCGTGTTGGGCGAGAGCTTCTTGACGTTGATGCCCTCGTTCTGGACCAGGGCCGGAATGACCGGCAGGGCCAGCGAAACGCGGTTCTGCACTAGCACCTGGGCCATGTCGGAATCCATGCCCAGCTTGAAGGTCACGCTCAGGCGATAGGTGCCGTCGTTCATCGATTGCGACGACATGTACATCATGCCTTCCACGCCATTGACCTGCTCTTCGATGGGAGCGGCCACGGTATCCCGGACAGTGTCGGCGTTGGCTCCTGGGTAGAGCGCCGTCACCTGCACCGTGGGAGGCGTGACTTCCGGGTATTGGGCCACCGGCAGGGTGAACACCGCCACGCCGCCTGCCAGCACGAAGACGATCGAGCAGACGGAGGCGAAGATCGGGCGTTCGATGAAGAAATGGGAGATCATGGCGAGCTGCTTGTCCGAGTATTGATGCGTCGATGGACGCTGTAGACCGCCAGGCCGACGAGAACTCCCAGCACCGCGCCCCCCGCGACCGACCGCGGCCATCGCCCAAAGCCGAGCTCCGAAATAAGGAATCCCATCGCCGCCCCCGACAGCCCGCCGAAGAGCGAGGAGACGACAAGCTGGACGGCGGTCCCGGTGAAAATCCGCAATTCGCTTAAGCCCTGGATGACGTAGAAAAAGACCGGTGTAAGGAAAATGCCGACGATCGTCACGCCGATCATGCCGCTGAAAACGGCCGTTCCCAGCGACCGGCGCATCTCGGAGCCGGCTCCCGTGGCGATCACCAGGGGAACCACGCCCAGAATAAAAGCGAAGGAGGTCATGAGAATCGGCCGCAGCCGCAGCCGCGAGGCGTCCACCGTGGCCTCGTAGCGGGGCCGTCCCTCGCCCTGGTGGAGGTCCCGCGCGAACTCGACGATGAGGATCGAATTCTTACACGCCAGGCCGACCAGCACCACCAGGCCGATTTGCACAAAAATGTCGATCACGCCGCCGGTCATTAGCACGCCCGCCAACGAGGAGAGCATGCAGATGGGCACCACGAGGATCACCGCCAACGGCAACGACCAGCTTTCGTAGAGTGCCGAGAGGGCCAGGAACACGCACATTACTGCCAGGGAGAAGACGATGAGCGTAGTGTCGCCGGCGCGGATCTGCATAAACATCAGCTCCGTCCATTCGGTCTTCATGGAAAGCGGCAGCGTCTGCTTGGCAATGCGATTGACGTCGTCAATCACGTCGCCGGAACTAACGCCTTGCCGGAGGTTGCCGGTGATCGCCGTCGCCGCGGAGGAGTTATAGCGGTAGACGAAGATCGGGCCGCCGATGTCCCGCATTTCGGCCAACGTGCCTAGCGGCACCATCTGCCCCTGGGCATTGCGGACTTCGAGCAAGTTGACGTCGGAGGCCTGGTTGCGGAATTGGCCCAGGGCCTGGGCGTTGACCTGCCAATGGCGGCCGAAGGCGTTGAAGCTGTTGACGTACAACGAGCCGAGGTAGATCCCCAGGGTCTGGTCCAGGTCATTGAAGGAAACGCCCAGCGCAGCCGTCTTCGCCCGGTCGATGTCCATGAACAACTCCGGCGTGTTGGCGCGGAACTGGCTAGCCACGCCCACCAACCCGGGTGACTTCGCCAGCCCGGCAACGACAGACTTGGTTTCCTTCTCCAGCGTAGTCGGACCCAGCCCGCTAGTGTCCTCTACGACCAGCTTGAATCCGCCGGCAACGCTGAGCCCTGGGATCGGCGGCGAGCCGAAGACGAAGACTTGGGCACCATGGACCTTCTGCGCCCATTGGCGGCGAAGATTGGCCATGATCGCCGTGTCGCTCAGGTCGCGCGTGGTCCGCTTGTTGAACGGATCGAGCACGATGAACATAGAAGCGAAGTTCGGGCCGTTGGCCTGGTCTACGAAGGACATACCCGAGGTGGTGACCGTGTGGGCCACGCCCTTGGTGTGCCGCGTGATCTCGTCGACTTGCGCCACCACTGCCCGCGTCCGCTCCAGCGAAGCGGCGTCGGGCAGGCGGACGCTGACCAACAGTCGGCCTTGGTCCTGCTGCGGCACGAAGCCTCGGGGGGCCTGGCGAAACGTACCGAAAGTCAACATAAGCAATCCCACGTAGACCACCAAAACCAGGACGTTGAGGTGCAGGAGCTTTCCCACCATCCAGGCGTAGGCCGCCGTAGTCCAGCCGAATGCCGCATTGAAACCACGGGCGAAAAGCCCCAGAAACCACTCCAACGGTCGCCATAGCCGCGACCAAAGGCCTGTAGTTCCGTTTTCAGGCGGTGTAGATCCGCCCTCGGGCAGACCGGCTGACGGCGGAACTACGAGCGCCCCCTTATGATTCCGGCCCAGCAGGATGGCCGCCAGGGCGGGGCTGAGCGTCAGCGAGTTAAGAGCCGAAAAGACGGTGGAAACCGCGATCGTCACGGCGAACTGCCGGAAGAATCGGCCCGTGATCCCGCTGATGAACGCGCAGGGCACGAAAACGGCGCAGAGCACCAAGGCCACGGCGATAATTGGACCGGTGACCTCCGTCATTGCCTTCCGCGCGGCCTCCCGGGGCGGCAGGCCGTGGTCCAGCCAACGATCGACGTTCTCCACGACCACGATGGCGTCGTCCACCACGATGCCGATCGCCAGCACCAGGCCGAAAAGAGAGATGTTATTCAGGCTGAAGCCTACCACGGCCATGGCGGCGAAGGTGCCGACGATGGCCACGGGCACGGCGATCATGGGGATCAGTACGCTCTTCCAGTTTTGCAGGAAGACCAACACCACCAGGGCCACGAGGCCCACGGCCTCAAAGAGGGTCTTGACGACGTCGAGCACCGATTCCCGGATGAAGGGCGTAATGTCGTAGGCGATGTTGTATTCGACGCCATCGGGGAAGCGTTTTCTCAACTCCTTGGCCTTGGCCTTCACGCGATCGGAGACGTCCAGGGCGTTAGTGCCGGGAAGCTGGAAGACGGCGATACCCACCGATTGATACCCGTCGAAAGTCTGCGCCTGGGTGTAGCTGGCGGCGCCCATTTCCACCGGCCCCACGTCGCGGAGGCGAAGGATGCCGACCGCCGGCGGGGACGGAGTGGCCAATCCCATCGTGCCCGGACTGGTTGCGGGACCGGTCATATCATTGGAAGAAGTGCTCAGGGCAGAAGGCGTGCTGCTGGTGATTGTCTCGAGAGGCGCGGCGCCGCCGCCAGCGGCCCCGCTGCCGACGCCGAGATTGCTAGCGCCGCCGCCCGTCGTTCCCCCGCCGCCTGTCCTTCCGCCGCCGACCGTGGCGCCGCCGCTCGTTGCTGCACCGACGGGGGTCATTGTCCCGTTGGCGGGCGCAGTGTTGATGGTCGTGGCGGTTGATGTTCCACCGCCGGAACTTGTGCCCGAGGTCGAATTGCCGCTCGAGCCCGTACCGCTCAATAGGCTGGCTAATGCCGTCATTCCCACCGTGGGAACGCTGGAAAAGGCCACGCCCGAGCTGGTCAGTCCATTGACTGCCTGCACGGAGTTGGCGATGCCCTGGCCCCCCGCCGCCGCGCGGGGCAGGGAGATGCTGTCTACGGTCGACATGGGCACCTCCGTGCTTTGCCCCACCTTGACGATGATGTCGCCGAATTGCTCCGGCGAGCGGAGTCGCCCCAAGGCATTGATGGGAATTTCCGCGAACTGGTCCCGCGGAGCGGGCGGCGAACCGAGTATTCCGGCGGGCACGTCCAGGTTCTGATTTTGGATGGCCGTGGCCACGTCGCCCGCGTTGAGGCCGTGGGCGGCCATCTTCTGCGGATCCAGCCAGGAGCGGATGCTGTAGTCCCGCTCGCCGAAAATCAGGCAGTCGGCGACTCCGTCCACCCGCAAGATTTCGTCGCGGATGTTGATCAAGGCGTAGTTGCTCAAGTAGATGTCGTCGTAGCGGTGGTTGGGGCTGTACATGCTGACGATCATCAGGATGTCGGGCGTCCGCTTGCGGATGGTGATCCCTTCGTTCTGTACCTGGGAAGGCAAAAGCGGCATCGCCAGCATCACTCGGTTCTGTACCATGACCAAGGCCGTATTCAGGTTAACGCCGACGTCGAAGGTGACCGAGAGTGTGTAAGAGCCGTCATTGCCCGACTGCGACGACATGTACAGCATGCCCTCCACGCCGTTGACCTGTTGCTCGATAGGGGCGGCAACCGTGTCGGCTACTATCTGAGCGCTAGCGCCCGGGTAGGTGATCGACACGCTGATGGCGGGCGGCGTGATTTGCGGGTACTGGGCGATCGGCAGGCTCCAGAGGGCGATGCCACCGGTCAAGGTGATAACGACCGACAGGGCCGTGGCGAAGATGGGCCGATCGATAAAGAAATGGGAGATCATGGTCTACTGTGCCCGACGCCCCGTGCGTGATGCCCGACGTGCTCCCCGCCGCCCTGCCACCCCTGCAAAAGCGGAAGCTGTTCTTCGACCGCCCCTCGTCATTTCTGCGATGCTCCCTGGCTGCCGGCAGGCGGCGGTTGCGTGCCGCCGGCCGCTGCGCTGCCTGCCGCCGATTGCTTGGCCGGCATTTCAGACGCTGCCGAACCCTTAGCCGGCGCTTGCGGCGGTGCCGAACCATTGGTTGCGGGGTTTCCCGGCAAGGACCCCGCCGGCAAGGCGCCAGGTCCAAGTTTCGCTGTGGGGCCGCTCAACTCCGGCATGGAGATCACGTCCGGCCTGGCCTCCATGCCCGTATGGACTTGCTGCAAGGCGTTGACGACGACCAGGTCCTTTTCCGCCAGGCCTTCCGTGAGGACGCGCAAGCCGTCGTTTTGCAAGGCCCCGGTCTTGATGCCCTGGTAAGCGATCTTGCCGTCTTTGAGGAGGTAGACGTACTTCTTGTCCTGGTCGGACTGGATCGCGCTATCAATGACCAGCAAGTGCCGCTGCGGCTGCCCGATGGGCAGCCGGATCCGCACGAACATGCCGGGTATCAACAGGCGGCGGCCGCCAGGTGGCAAGGGATTGTCGAAGACCCCGCGGACGAGAATGCTGCCCGTGGTGGGATTGACCTGGTTGTTGATGAAATCGATGTATCCCTTGCGGGGGAAACCGTCTTCTCCCTGCAGACCCATGAGGACGGGGATGCGTCCGGGGCCGTAAGGCTTGATCCGTCCCTCGTTGATCGCCCGCCGCACCCGCAGCACCGTTGGCTCGTCGACGTCGAAATAGGCGTACACTGGATCGAGCGAAACCACGGTCGTCAACAAAGTTTGGTCTTGGCTCACGAGATTGCCGAGCGTCAGATAGTAGCGGCTTACCTGGCCGTCGATGGGCGAAGTTACCTTGCAGAATTCGAGATTGAGCTTATAGGTCTCCAAGCTGGCCTGCGAGGCGATGACCTGTGCTTCCGCCTCGGCGGTGGCGGCCCGGTCCTGATCGAGTTGCTGCGCGCTGACGGCCCCGGGGGTGCTGCGGGCAAGTTGCTCGTCGCGGGCCTGGGTCGCCTGGGCGAGCTTGAGTTGCGCTTTATAGAGATTGACCTGGCCGACGGCTTGATCGTACTGGGCCTGATAGGGACGGGGGTCAATCTGGAAGAGTTGCTCTCCCTTGGTGACTTCTGAACCCTCCTTGAATTGCTTGCCGCTGGGCGGCAGGACGAGGTAGCCCGTCGCCCGAGGCACGACGTTGACAGAATTGATCGCCTGCAGCCGACCGGTGAAATCGACGTAATCGGTGACTTCGCGGGAAATCGGATGGCTGACGGGTACGGCAGGCGGTTCCGGTGGGGCGACCTGGGGCTGGCGGCGCTGGCAACCCCCCAAGGCCATAAGAAAACTGCATGCGCCAAGGAGCGGGAAAAAAATCCGCGAAATCAAAGTGGGACACTCCGCTTGAGGATAAATTATCCAGCCCGGGTTATTCATAATTACGCCTGAAGGCGGTGCTAACAGCGGGCTGCTCGTAGTCCCGGCTTCAACCCGCAAATCGCCGCATCCTGGCAGTTTATGAATAATCGAGAGCTAGGGTAAAATATGCGACAAGTGGAGAATTGTCAATGCCCGCGAGACCCATCGTTCATCCAATCCGATGGCTTGCTCGAGCTGACCGCTAGCTGGCAAACGCAGGAAACGCCGGCTAAAGCCAGAATTCCAACGTTGTCTTTCTTCCCGCGCTGACTATATCACCGTTCGCTCAACCCAGCCGCTTGCTCCTGCCGCCGGTCGTGGACGAGATTCTCCGAGGGGATGGCAGCCCACGTCGTACCGCCGGGCGGGCGCCAACCGATATGCAGCACGGCTTGGCCAGTCGTATGCACGAACTGGGCGACCAGGATATGATAGCCGGCCGTCAGGGTGACTATGCCCTGCTGGTTCGATGCCTGGTGACCGAGTAGGGGATTGGTAATCACGAGTGTGTTATCGATCATCACCTGGCAATCCTGATGGCCGCGGGCCTGAATGACGTAACGGCCCGACTTGGGCGCCTTGATATAGCCGTGCCAGCGGACGCTGTAGTGCGTTGCGCATGGCCGGATCGGGCGGACCGAAGTTCCACTCGAAGTCGAGGGTGGAATCGACTCTTGCGTTGACCGCGCGTTGGAAGGCTATGTCACCATAGTATTGGCCGACCAATCCGGGCAGATATTTCGAGGGTCGCTTGGCCGTCGCCGGCTCGTCGCTCCCTTCGCTGGCGGTCTCGAATTCCTTGACCCGCTTTTCCACTTTCGCCCTGCTCAACCCCGATAGTTCGGGCAGGGCCTGCTGGTACCAGTAGTTGGCCCGGCCGCGGATGGCGACCTGGATCTTGCCCGACTCCTTTTCCCCCAAATTCCACCAGGCATCTCCCAACTTGAGACGGTCATCGGCAGTCTTGACTTCTGCGATCTCCTGAACGGCTAGCGCCTTGAGCTCTCGGTCTTGCCCGAGGGCGAGCATCGGCAATCCTTTTTCCCAATCGCCCTTATGGAAGCAGTAATACTTGCCGACGATGAGATTGGCGGCGGGGTCGTCGGGCTTGGCGCCAAGCACGGCGGCAGCCTCCTGCATCTCGTGATGGGCCTTGCCCAAAACCCGGCATTGCTCGATGCGCGCTTTCACCTCGCGAACCAGGTCGGCATCGTGGGCGGCGCGGGCCTCGGGCAGGGCCATTTCGCAAAGCTTGACGGCCAGATCAATGTTGTCGCGGGCGATCGCGCCGTCGATCAACCCGGCCGCCTGGTCGGCGATCGATTTGTGCTCGTCCGGCAGCTTGGCCCGCTTGCTGAGAATGGCGAGGACGTTGGTCTTCATTTCTACGTCGTCGATCTGGAACTGCTCGGCCATGGCGTCGATGGCTTCAAAGGCAATCAGGCCGTCGGCGGCCTGCGTGGCAGTCTCGCGGGCGAGTTTCAGCAGAATGTAGCGGCCGGCAGGGTCGTTATCGCTTTCGTCGGCACTGTGGAGGATTTTTGTCGCCAGTTCGCGTTTCTGGCTGGGAGACTTGGCGGCCTTCCACTCCTCGCCATAGACCTCTTTAGCCAATTTGAGAGCATTGGCCTGAGCGGCTTCGTCGGGCAGCGGCAGTTTTTTTCCCGCTGGGGGTTCAATCGATTTGTTCGAGAGCACCAGTCCAAGGCCGTTAAGTTGCGACTGGTTGTTCTCCGATCCGAACAAGCCGACGACCGGTTCGCCTGTGCTTCCCAATCGCTTGACTGCGAAGCCACCCGGTCCACCGAGCCAAACCGATTCATAGGATTGCTGTGGATCGAGATGGCCTTTGTCCACTTTCATGAAGGTCACGGAGAATCCGTCGATTCCTAATCCGGCCTTGATGGAAATCGCGCCAACGGCGAAGCCTTTTTTCGCCTTGACGCGGACGGGAGGACGCCCCGTGTCCATGCCGTGCAAGCTGCCCAACAATTCGCGGCCTTGGGCGTCGAGATAGATCGGCCGAATGCCGTGGACCACGTCGTCGGTGCCGAACTTGCCGTAACAGACCTCGACGCCCACCAACACGCTTCGCCGCGGACCGACATCGTGGAACAGTTGGGTTTTGCCTCCCGCAAGTGGCGTATCGGTGGTAGCAGCCGTCTCCTCACCGGCTGCCGCAAGCGAAATGGATATTAGCAGAAGTTGGGTGCAGAATATCGCCTTCATCCCCTCGATCCTCCGGGCCCGTTAACGTAGGCTAGTGCCCCACCCATGGGGAGACCGTAAACCCCAATCCTCCGTGGATGGCTTCTCATCATCGTACCGCGAGAAAGGACGATGGGCAATCATCTCGGTAATCTGACTGTTCTTGCTCTTTAGTGAGCTGACTGTTAAACTGAAATAGTTATCTTCGTTTGAGCTTATTCCGGCCTGCGAAAAATCAGTTAATGCCTGAACCGATTGCCGGGGAAGTATTCGATCCTTATTACAAATGGCTGGGAATCTCGCCCAAGGACCAGCCGCCGCATCATTATCGTTTGCTGGCCATCGACGTTTTCGAATCCGACCCGGACGTGATTGCCGCTGCGGCCGACAAGCAAATGACCTTTATCCGCTCGTTCCAGGCGGGCCAAAATTCACAGCTTTCGCAGCGAATCCTCAACGAGATCGCGGCGGCGCGAATTTGCTTGCTCAACGCGGCCAAGAAAAACGAATACGATCGCGGGCTTCGCGCCCGTCTGGCGGCTGCGGCCGCCTCGTCAGGCATCAAGAGGGCCAATCCACTTCCGGCCGTTGCCGCCGCCGAACAGGTGATAGTGCTTGCCGAGGACGCGACGTTTTCTCCCCCTCCGATGCCCTTGGGAGGAAGCAAGCGCGCGTCACCCCATCGTGGGAAAAAAACCAAGAAGGCCACCTTCCTGCCTTTGGCAATTCTTGGCGGATTGCTAGCTATCGCCGCGGGGGCAGTGGCTGTGGTTATGTCGCATCAGCCCGAACTCCAAGAGTCGCGAGCGGACTCCGCCCCGGATCAAAACCCTGGGGCGGGTCGTGAGACCAGTCCCAGCAAGTCGTCCGCCAATGAAAGCAAGCCGGTTCCAACCGGATCTGTCAAGCCAGCGGCGACTGGCGACGGCACAGCATCGGCGGCAACCTCCGGGAGTCTGTCGAAAGCGGGCGACCTACCTCGCACATCGGCAGACGCGCCCGACCGGCGGCCGCGCGGCAATGCGGAATCGAGTAGCAACGCGGCGCCGGATGTCGGCGACGATCCTGCCACCCGCCACGCAGGACTTTCGGCAAAGCCCAAGACGTCCGCCGCGGCACCCGCCGCGAATCCGGAAGCTGCCGTTCAAACTGTTTCAGCGGCCAAGTCCAAGACACCAGAAGAATTGGACAAGCAATTGGCCGATGCCAAAACGGACGAGGAGTATCGGGCTGTGGTTGTGGACGCCCTTCGTGCGGCTGATAAGTCCACGGACGATGGCCAGCCAGCCGCAGCGCGGCAGTTGGTACTCAAAGCACTGGTTGCTGCGCGGAAGTCGGGCGACTCGAAGCTGGTTTACGGCGTAACTCGGGCCCTGACCATTCCCGACTCGCTCAAGAAAACCCTCGCCGAACTGAAAAGCGAGTAGGACTGAGGTTTGAGATTTGAGAGTCGAAATCTCTCTAAGGTCAGGCTGGAAAGCGTGACGCACGTTGCGTAGGATGCCCACGACTTCGCAAACCCTTGCACTGGCTGTCGAGCACCATCAATCGGGCCGGCTGCGGGTAGCCGAAGAGATCTACCGCCAGATTCTCCAGAGCGAGCCCAACCACGCGGATGCTATCCATCTGCTCGGCGTGCTCGCCCACCAACAAGGAAATCTGGATGAGGCCGTAGTCCGCTACCGTCGGGCCGTGGACTTGAACCCGGGCTTTGCCGCGGCACATGGTAATCTCGGCGTCGCGCTGAAGGACCTGGGGAGGCTCGACGAGGCGGCCGCAGCGTGCCGTCGATCAATCGAGTTGCGGCCAGACCTTGCCGAGGCCCACGGCAATCTGGGCGTGGTCTTGACCGAACTGGGTAAGCCAGAGGAAGCCGTGGCCTGCTGTCGCCGGGCCCTGGAATTGAAACCGGACCAAGCCGAGATCCACAACAATCTGGGCGTGGCCTTAAAAGACATCGGCCGACTCGAGGAAGCCGCGACATGTTATCGACGGGCGATCGAGCTCCAGCCGGGCTACGCCGAGTCGCACAATAATCTTGGAGTCGTCGCGAAGGAGCAAGGCAAGCTGGATGAAGCGATTGCCTGCTACCACCGGGCCCTGGAAGTCAAGCCCGACTATCCCGCGGCCGAGAGCAATTTGGGCAACGCCCTGAAGGAGCAGGGCAAATTCGATGAAGCGATCGCCTGCTATCAACGAGCGATCCAGCAGAGGCCGGATTTTGCCGAGGCTCACGGCAACCTGGGCGGCGCGTTGGAGGAGATGGGCGACCTCAAGGCTGCCGAAAATGCCTTACGTGCCGCGGTGGCGTGTAACCCCCGCTTCGCTTTCGCCCATTACAAGCTGGCGGAACTCCTCCGCGGCAGGCTGGCCGAAGCGGACCTGGCCGCGCTCCGCCGCCTGTTGGACCAAAGAGACCTGCCCGACGCGCAGCAGTTGTTGTTGCACTTCGGTCTTGCCCAGGTGCTCGATGGGCGGGGCGAATACACGGAGGCCGCCGCGCACCTGGAGCGAGGCAATGACCTGCAATTGGCTGAGTGGCGGCAACGCGGACAGGGTTACGACCCCGTGGACCACGAGGCGTTGGTGGGGGGGATGATCTCAACCTGCACGGCGGATTTCTTCCGGCGGGTTCGCGATTTCGGCTTGGACAGCGAATTGCCGGTGTTTGTCGTGGGGCTGCCGCGCTCTGGTACCACGCTCATCGAGCAGATCTTGGCCAGTCACTCACAGGTCTATGGCGCGGGAGAGATCAAAGCGGCGGAGGAAATGGCGGCAGCGCTCGGCAGCGGCCCGGCGGCCTTGAGCGACGCCTTGGGCCGCCTCGACCGCGCCACGGTTCAGCGATTGGCCGCGGAGTATCTGAAGCGGCTTTGCACTCTCTGCCCGACCAAGCTGCGGGTCATCGACAAGATGCCGGAGAATTACTTGCTCTTGGGGTTCTTGGCAACGCTCTTTCCGCGGGCGAAGTTCATCCATTGCCGCCGCGACTTGCGAGACGTGGCCGTCTCCTGTTGGATGACTCATTTTCGTGAAGTCCGCTGGGCCAACGACCGAAAACACATCGCTTCACGATTTGGGCAGTACCGGCGCCTGATGGAGCATTGGCGCAAGGTCCTACCGGCGCCGCTCCTGGAGGTGGATTATGAGGACACAGTGGTCGATCTGGAAGGCGTGGCACGGCGGCTCGTGGGCTGGTGCGGGCTTGAGTGGGAGCCGGCCTGCCTGGAATTTCATCGGGTGAAGCGGCCGGTTAGCACCGCCAGTGTCGTGCAGGTCCGCGAACCGGTTTTTGCGCATCGGTGGGAAGGTGGCGGCATTACGAACGGACGCTGGGAGACACGTTCGCCACGCTGGGCGGACTTGCCCCGTGCGAGGAACGATCTATTATTATTTAAACCCGGAGACCTCACGATGTTCCACAAATTGACCTTTCTGACCCTATTCGTTCTCCTTCTTGGCAATCTGACGCCGGCATTGTCGCAAGAGAAGCCGGCGTTGTCGCAAGAGAAGCCGGCGTTGTCGCAAGAGAAGAACGTCGCGGCAACCCCCGCCGCGGAAAACGACGAGCAGGCCGTGCGGCAGGCGACCGATGCGCTTACCAAGGCGTTCAACGCCGGCAAGGCCGATGAGATCGGCGACTTGTTCTTCAATGGCGCTGACCTGATCGACGATGCCGGCAATGTCTACAAGGGGCGGTCGGCGATCGTCCAGCTATTTAAACAGTTTTTCGCGAAATTCCCCGGGGCCGTCAGCACGATGACGCCCGAGGAAATCCGCTTCATCGGTCCGGGCGTGGCCGTTGAAGAGGGCAAACGAGTCGTCACTACCAAGGACGGCGCCGTCTCGTCCGACACCAAGTACACCCTGGTCTTCATGAAGCTCCGTGACGCCTGGAAAATTGCCTCTGCCAAGGAGACCGAGGATGAAGAGGGCGCGACGCCCCGCGACCGACTCGTGCCACTGGCCTGGATGGTGGGTGATTGGGTTGACGAGGGTTCCGACGCCCTGGTGACCATTTCCTGCCGCTGGTCGGACGATAAAAACTATCTTCTCGCAGACTATAACGTGAAGGTGCTGGGAAAGCCGGCCCTGAAGAGCACGCAACGGATCGGTTGGGACCCGCTCACCAAGAAAATCAAGTCGTGGCTTTTCGACTCCGACGGCGGCCGCGGCGAGGGTACCTGGACGCAAGTGGACAACCGTTGGGTCATCAAGGCGACGGCCGTTCTGCCTGACGGGCGGATTGGCTCGGCGACGCTCACGGTCACGCCAAGCGACAAGGACAGTTACGTGATGAAGGGGACCGATCGCATCCAAGGCGATGCCACGCGGCCCGACTTCGAGGTGACGATCGTACGCAAGCCCCCGGAACCGGCGAAGTAAATCGGAAAGGAAAACCACAATGCGACACAAGGTATTCCCTATTCTTACTTCGCTATCGATCGTGGCCGTCGTTTTGAGTTGCGGCTTGACGATCTCTGCCGAGCGAAAAGGCGGTGGCGGTGGGGGTGGCTCGCGTCCTGCCCTAGGGCCCAGCGGGGGCCATTTCTCTCGACCCGCGGCCCCGCCAGCGAAGCATGAAGCCGCGGTTCGGCCATCACTTTCGCACGCCGGCGGCGAGTCCAAATTCAAGCCGGCGGCGGGCGTTCGGCCTTCACTGGGGTTGCCGGAACGTACCGCCGAGAACCGGAAGCCGGCCCCGCGCCCCGACGTCAGCCAAAGACCGGCCCGTCCAATCGAGCATGACCGCCCCAGCCTCGGCAATCTCCACCGACCGCAGGAGCGTCCCGCCGTGCGGCCCTCGCCCCCGGAAATCGATCGGCCGAATAACGGGCTGCGTCCTAATCACCCCATCGAACGACCGACCGACCGCCCGAACCGTCCCATCGATCGACCAAACGATCGCCCGAACCGTCCCATCGATCGACCGACCGATCGCCCGAACCGTCCCGTCGATCGACCGACCGATCGCCCGAACTATCCCGTCGATCGACCCGTGAATCGGCCCATCATCGGCGGAAACAACACGATCATCAACCGCCCGGGCGGCAACACGATCATTAGCAACCGTCCCGGTGGAAACACGAACATCAACGTCAATCGGCCCGGTTGGGGCCACCCCGGTTGGGGTTACGGCCCGGGGCATGGCAGTTGGGCGCAAAACTGGCACGACCACTACGTCAACCACCATCACAACTACTGGTATCACGGTTGCTGGAGCGGCCACTGGGGCAACAACTGGTACGTGCCGCTGGTCTATGGGGCGACGGCCTGGGGTTTGGCGGCAATCTTGCCGCAGTGGGGCTACAACTATGGCTACACTTACGTGAATCCCTATTACGTGCCGACGGCCGTGTCGACGTATAACTACTCGCAGCCGTTGGTGGTCAATAATTATTACGCCGACGATAATAGCGCGCCGCCCGCCGAATCGCCGCAGCAAGTGCAGGGCTATAGTCTCTTCGATCAAGCCGTCGCGGCGTTCAAGACCGGCGACTACCGAACGGCATTGCAGTTGGACCAGCAAGCCATCAGCCAAGACCCGCACGATCCCCTCTTGCACGAGTTTTCCGCGCTGTGCATGTTTGCCCAGGGCGACTACGGGCGCGCGGCGGCCGTGCTCAACGCCCTGTTGGCCGTTGCACCGGGCATGGACTGGACGACGTTGAGCGGCCTCTATCCGAACATCGACGTCTATACCCAGCAACTCCGAGCCTTGGAGGCAGTTTGCCGCTCGAATCCCGGCGACGCCGCCGCCAATTTCGTGCTGGCTTATCAGTATCTTGTTGCCGGCCATCGGGACGCTGCGGTCGAGCGGCTCAAGGCCGTGCTGGCGGTGCAGCCCAAGGACGAAGTTTCCCGCCGCATGCTCGATTCGTTGGCGCCGCCCGCCGATGCCAGTGTGGCCGACGGACAGCCGTCCCTTCCGCCCGAAGCCCCCGCAGTGCCCGGCGCCGCCCACAGAGCCTGTCGGCGTCCAATCCCCGACGACCGACCTGGTGGGGCAATGGCGGGCTACACGCAACGGCGACGCCTTCGACTTGACGGTGACCGGCGACAACCAGTTTACCTGGAAGGCCACTCCAAAGGGCAAACAGCCAATTGTTCTGTCAGGACCTATGACCACCACGGGCGACACGTTAGTTTTGGACGGCAAAACGCAAGGGACGATGGTGGCGCGGGTGATTTCGGAAGGCGCCGACCAGTTTCGCTTCGTCGTCACCGACGGCCCGCCTGGCGATAAGGGATTAGAGTTCCAGCGGGTAGGCGCGGGAGGGTGAGTTCGTCAGGCCTTCCAGCGTTTTCTAGCCTGACAGCCAACAACAGACGCCTTCTCAGCGGAACCATCGAGAGCCGCCAATTGGACTGGTTCAACGGTTTCATGGAGATTGCCACGCTCGGCCTGGCCGGTTGGCTCATTGTTAGCGTGTGTCCCGACGTGCAACCATCGTTGCGGCATCGTCGCGACGACCCGCGGATTTAGTGCTTCCGCCTAGCGCAGCCAAGCAGCCCCATCGCAGCGACGCCCAATAGCGCGAAGGCGCTCGGTTCCGGCGTTGACACCGGGCGAGTAAAGTCGATGGTCCCTTGCACGGCATAGCTGAAGTTCGTCGCAAAGATCCCCGGCCCCCCTGCAATGTGTAGGTCACGCTGAACGGGACTGCATCGCCGCCTCAAGGTGTGTACTGAACGCAATCGTCTACTGTCATCTCCAAGCGAGAACCCGTCGTGGCTGAAAACGAGAAAACAGCCAGGACGGGCTACCGCCTGCAAACAGGGCAATTTGGCACCTAAGAAACCAACGAACCACACCCTTCAAGGTGGGGTGCTTTCAATTGGTGGCGGGGTGCCGCCGGATGCAGCCAGTAGGACGACGATCCCAACGAGCGGGAGCGTCAAAGTCGTCTGGCTACGGTCGCTGCCTCAAGGTGGGGCCGACGATGACAACTCAGCTTATTATGCACTTATCGGAAACGATGTCAACGAGCAAGGCTAGTAGGGAAAGCGCTCGTCCAGCGAGGAGACCGCCAGTTCGGCCAGAAAACCGCCGAGCCGCTCGACCAGGACCTCCATCAACCGCAGCCCCTTGTCGGCCGTAGCGGCGTGTGGATTGCCGCAACCGGCATTGGTGGTCAAAAGATGCCAGGGACGCGTGATGGAAACCCAGCCGCGATTGAGCGCCTCGAACCGCGACGGCGCTGCTTGCCCTTCGTCTGCGGCCAGAGAGCCGTCGGGGTTCCGCGCGACCAAATCGGGATGATAGGCCAGCATCAGCGAGGTCTCCATTTCGCCGGCATGATCGTCTGGTTCACAGAAGAGGCTGCCGTACAGATCTTTGAAGGCTGCGTACCAGTTGCAAAGGAATAGCTTGGCCGGCGTCTGCTCGTAAAGCTCCCGCAGTACCGGCTTAAGGTCATTGCCGCCATGGCTATTCAAGAGCACGACCTTGCGAATGCCATGCCGCGCAAGTGACTCCACAAGATCGACCAGCACGATGGAAAGCGTGGCCGGGCTGATGTTCATCGCCATGGGAAAGTGCATCAAGTTGCTTTCCGTGCCGTAGGGGATCGTCGGCAAGAGCACGACCTTCGCACCGCGATTCCAGGCGGCCTCGCAGATCTTTTCGCCCACCATGTCGGCCTCGAGTATGTCGGTCCCGTAGGGCAAGTGCAGATTGTGCGGCTCGGTAGCGCCGAGCGGAAGCACAGCGACTTCGTAGCATTGCTCTTTCACAATGCCATAATTGGTTTCCAAGAGTTTCCAAGGGCGCATTCGATTACCTCGGTGGAGAGACTGGGACAGCAAGTAACAGAAGGAAACGCGAAATCCGGATATCGAAATCCGAAACAAGCACAAATGACCAAGCACAAAGGCTGGAAAACATCTCGTTCATTTCGATTTCTGCATTTGGATGTGTTTAGGGTTTCGAATTCCGGATTTCGTATTCTCCCTGGCGGGTTCCGCGCCGATCTCCATATAGGCCCGATACTGATTGTCCAACTCAGCATAACTGACCCCCGTCGCACGGGCCAGCAGATCGGGGTCCCCGTTGCCGTCGTAGATCGCCGCCAGGGTGTTCACCAGGGCCTCCCGATAGCGGCCGTCGTCGTAGTGCATGAGGAAACTGGCCATGGCCGCGATCTGGCTGTAAAGCTTCGCGACGTGGGGATGTCCCTGCACGTCCCGCTTGCCCATGCGGACCAGCTTGTCAAAGGGCACGTAGAAATCACCCTCTTCCAGATGTCGCCGCGCGGCCTGCAGGCGGACGTCGTTTAACCCGCCGAGCACGAAGCTGTCGCCTTGTCGCCGCAGCGATTCCATGTACATGGCGATGCCCTCGATCAGCCAGCAGTTGGCCCGGCGGCCTGCGTTGTCGCTGTTCGGCCGCGATTGCTGGAAGAGCTGGTGCGTCGCCTCGTGATACATGCTCCGCTCGCTGTCCTCGCTGCCCGCGTAGAAGTAAGCCGTGCGGTTCTCCGGCACGTAGACGCCCATCGAGATGCCCACGTCGGGGATCATCGGCTTCAGCGCTTTGTGGTATTGTTCCTTGTTGCGGAAGTATACGACATCCAGTCGCGGCGAGAACTCGACCCGCGGCGGCTGCTGGTTGAAGAGCGACTCAATCTCGGCCTCGCTGGCGTAATAGCGGAGGAAGACCTGCCGCCATACGCGCTGGAGATTCTCCAGTTTCGCGCCCAAAGTCACGGCGGCCTCGATGCCGCGGTTGGTACGGATGCGGTAATGCTCAGTCAGAATATCCCAGCCGGCGGTGATCTCGGCGTGCAGGGCAGCATCGCTGGCGGCCTCGATCCAAGTGTCGCCGAAGAGTCGCTCGCCGGCAGCGTAGCGCGGCAGATTCACTCTCTCGATCCAGCCAAACTTGTCGCTCCAGGTCATGCCATTGCGGAGCATCATCAACTCGAACGACGTCCGCCACTGCTTCTGGTACTTCGCATAACCGAAAACCCGCCGCGCGCCTTCATGATCCGGATCGGCCTGGATCGCCTCCTGGGCAAGCCGGTAGGCCAGCGTGCCCATGTGGCAGCGGGCGGAACGGACAGCCAACTCGAAGAGCGCCGCCGCCTGGTCCTGCCGCAGCTTCAGCAGGCGGCGTTGCCACAGGTCGCGATCGTCCGATGCGGCCTGCGCTGCACGAATCCCGCCGACGTCCCGCGGCAGCAGCGGCAGCACGATCGTGTACCGCCCGGGTGGCGCGGCAAGGTCCGCCGTAGTCTTGGCTTCGGGCAA
Organism: uncultured Planctomycetia bacterium; assembly: GCA_963709175.1. GTDB lineage: Bacteria > Planctomycetota > Planctomycetia > Pirellulales > Thermoguttaceae > JANXQG01. The sequence goes on along the minus strand of CAVPVK010000007.1, from coordinate 2,370,866 downwards.
GAGGTTCTTTTCCCGGCACCAGGCCGTCAGATCGCCTAGCTCGGCCGAGTAGCGGGCCCGGAGGGTGACGGCCTCGCGGGCGAGATCGTCGGCTGCCGGGCCGAAACGGGGCGCAAGCAACGGGCAGCCCAGCGCGACGGCTGATGTTATCAGGAAATTCAATGGCAGACGGTGCGTAAGCGGCATAAATCAAGTGTACCATCCGTCACTGGGCAGGCAAAAGCGATTGACGTACAATGGATTTCATCGATTTTCAAACCGAGGATAGAGATTTTGGCCGAAAACAAGGAAACCGGGGTACAACCGGGCGATGCTGGGCGGGAGGCGCGTGATGGGCGTGAAACGCCACTGGCAGGCGAGACGCCCTCACCAAATTCGGCAGGCGAGACACCTGCACTACAGCTGGCAACGGCCGGCATGACACCCGAACAACTGGCCGAGGCCAAGCGCTATGGTAGCTACGGCCTGGCATGTACCCTGGCCGACAAGGCCCTCGACCTGCTATTCTTGACGTTTGCGGCCGTTGTCCTCGCCCGGCCGCTGGATAAATGGCTGCAGCAGAGTTCACCCCTCCTGGATCGCATCTGGTCGCTGCGGTTGGTCGTGTTTTTCCTGTTGATCACGCTCTTGCACATGGCCGTTTCGCTGCCCCTTTCGTTCTATTCCGGCTATATCCTCGAGCATCGCTTCCAGCTCAGCACGCTCTCGCTGGGCGGTTGGATCAAACGCTATGCTAAGCAGAACCTGCTGGCTCTGGTCTTCGGATCGATGCTGATCCTTGGCCTGTATTGGCTGATCTGGACGACCCACGGCTGGTGGTGGCTGACGGCCGCCGCCGCCTTCTTCTGCGTGACGATCATTTTCGGCCGCGTTTTTCCTGTGCTCATCATGCCGCTGTTCTACAAAATCGAACGTCTTGATGCCCCGGATTTGGCGGAACGGATGAACGGGCTAGCCGCCGGGACAGGTCTCAATATCGAAGGCGTTTACCGCATCGCCCTGAGCCAGGAGACCGTCAAGGCCAACGCCATGCTGGCCGGCCTCGGCCGTACGCGGCGAGTGCTGTTGGGCGATACGCTCTTGAACAACTTCTCGTCCCTGGAGATCGCCGTGGTGTTCGCGCATGAGATCGGCCATCATGTATTCCGCCATCTGCACAAGATGATCGTCATCGGCCTGGCGGTGAGCGTGGCCGGATTCTGGATCTGCGACCGCCTGCTGACGGCCTTTGCGGCCTCGGGCGGGCAGTCGCTGGATTATGCCGCATTGCCCATCTGGACCGAGCCCTGGATCATGCTCATCCTTGCGGCGTTCGGCACGCTCTTAGAACCCCTGATGAACGGCATTAGCCGACAACACGAGCGGCAGTGCGACCGTTACGCCTTCCAGCGGGTGGGGCAACGGGATGCCTATCTGTCGGCCTTCAGCAAGCTGGCCCGGCAGAACAAGGACGATCCGTCGCCGCACTGGCTGGAAGTCGTCTTGCTGCATGACCATCCGCCGATCAGCGAAAGACTGGCGATCGCCGCGGGCACTGAGCAGAATCGCTAACCAACATGGACAGCCGCAAGCCCTCTGCCGATACAAAGCTTGTCGCCCGGCACGCCATCAGCACGTTTGGCGGGCCGCCGAACGTCTGGCGGTTCCTCTGCGAGAAGGAGGACTTCTCGCTAGATGTCGGCGGGTGTGCAAATCGGCCCGAGCCGGGCGTGGTTTCCTACACGACGATCGGTCTATCGGATCGTGGAGTGGCAACTCGCGTCGACGTGCCGGCGAATCTGGAATTGGCGGCGGTTTGTACCGCTGCCTGGCCCTTGTTTCCCAACGTCCTGGCGGCAGCCGCGATGTTGCTGGTCCGCCAGGGAAAAGAGGTCGGGCCGGGCGACGCCGTTCACGGCGTGGTGGCCGAGTTCTATCCCCGGGCCACGGTTCCGCATCTCTATCTGACGCGCCCCTTCCTCTGGGGCCAACGGCTGCAATTGCTGCGCGGCGAGGCCAAATGTATCGCCTGGCTGCTGGCCCTGCCGATCAACGACATGGAGTTGGCGTGGCTGGAGAAGCAGGGCGGGGGCGAGCTGGAGGGGCTCTGTCGTCAGCGACGAATCGACATGTACGACCTAGGGCGTGGGACGTGGATTGGGTAACTATCATATCATCATCTGTTTCAAGAACTGCTGCGTCCTCGGAGCCTGCGGATTGTCGATCACCTGCTGTGGCGGGCCGTCTTCGATGATTTTGCCGCCCGCCAGTACCACCACGCGGTCGGCGGCACGTCGGGCGAAGCCGATTTCGTGGGTCACGAGGATCAGAGTCAGCCCCTCGCGCTTCAGCGCTTCGAGCACCACGAGCACCTCGCTTTTGAGCTCGGGATCCAGGGAACTGGTGATCTCGTCACAAAGCAGGCCCCGGGGCTCCATGGCCATCGCCCGGGCGATGGCCACGCGTTGCTTCTGGCCTCCGGAAAGCTCTGAAGGATAGGCATGGGCGCGGTCCTCCAGGCCGACGCGGGCAAGCAGCCGCAACCCGCGTTCCTCGGCCGCTGCTTTCGGCATCCTCAGCACCGACCGCGGGGCCTCCATGATGTTCTCCAGAGCAGTCAAGTGCGGAAAGAGCTGGAAGTCCTGAAAGATCATGCCGAAAACGCGGCGGACCGCTTGCGAGCCGTTCCCCGATTGATTGTTACAATTAGGCTCCAGCAGGTACTCGCCGACGCGAATCGTGCCGCCATCGAAGCTATTCAAGCCGTTTATGCAGCGGAGCAGGGTCGATTTGCCCGCCCCGCTGGGGCCGATCAAGGCTACTGTCTGGCCGGCCTCGATTCGCAGGCTGATACCGTCGAGGATAGTGCGCTCACTAAACCGCTTGGTGACCTGGGAAATGTCGACGCGCATATTTCTTACCGCCCTTTCCCCCAGCGATGCTCGAGATAGCGCGACAGTTGGGCCAACGGTACCGACATGAGCAAGTAAAGGAGCATCGTTGTGAGACCGATTTCAACGTATTGCAGGTGCTCGGCGGCCATGATCTGGTATCTTTTCATCAACTCCTCCACGGCAAGCACACTGACGACGCTCGTATCTTTGAAGAGCGCCACGAAGTCGTTGGTCATTGGCGGCAAAATGACTTTGACGGCTTGCGGAAGGATGATGCGGCGAAAGATCCTCGGCGGCGACATTCCCAGCGAAGCTCCGGCCTCCCATTGGCCGACGGGAATCGAGGCAATCCCGGCCCGATAGATCTCGGCCTCGTAGGCGCCATAGTTCAGCCCAAAACCAATCACGCCCACCACGAACGCGTTGAGCTTTAACGACATTCCAAGATGCATCGCCAGCCCGACCTCGGGCAAGCTGTAGTAGAGGAAATAAAGCAGCAGAATGACGGGAATCCCGCGGAAGAACTCGACGTAGACCGTCGCCAGACAGCGGAGATACGACGGACCATACAGCCGGGCAGTCGCCACGGGCAGCCCGATGGCCATGGCGAGCAGGAAGCCGAGCGCCGTCAGCGCGACGGTCACTGCCGCCCCGCCCAGCAGACGCGGAAAAAACTGCGCAAAGGTCCAACTGGTTGCCGAAGTGTGAAGCCCTTCTTCGAGCTTGCCCGTCTCCAAGGCGTCTTGGTCGTCGTTCCACAAGTCCCAGGCTTTGTAGATCTTTCGCAGCGTGCCATTGGCGAGGAGACGCCCGATGGCCGCGTCGAATTGGGCCGCCAGGGCGTCGTTTTCCTTGCGGAAAACCATCACGTAAAACCCAGGAAAAATCGGCTTGCCGGCGAACTTCAGCTTCTGGTTGAATTCGGGGTCGCGTCTTGTGTATTGCGCGGCGATCGGCAGGTCCAACAGCACGGCGTCGAGTTGGTTCTGTTCCAGGTCCTTGTAAGGCGTCGTCTGGCTGTCATACGTGCGATACGGGATGCCCTCTTGCGTCAACAGCCGCGAGGCGGCGGTGTCGCCGAGCGTGCCGACTCGAATTCCAGGTTTCTTGCAGTCGTCGAGCGAAGCAATGCGAGTTTCGTTGCGGCGGACAACGAATTGCAATTTGAAAACGTAGTAAGGCCGCGAGAGTCGAAACATTGCCGCCCGGTCGGGCGTGCGTTCCATGCCATTCATGGCAAAATCGATGTCGCCGCGATTCAGTGCGGAGGCCAGATTGGTGAAATTGAATTGCTTGAATTTAATCGGCCGGCCAATTTCTTTTTCCAGCGCCTTGATCAGATCAACCTCGAAGCCGATGTACTGGCCGGGACGGTCGGGATCCATGGAAACATAAGGCGCCCCGCCCTCCGCATCCGCCGCCCAGAGCAGCGGTTTTTGGGCCGCTAACGCGTTACTCGCCGGCTTGCCCTCGAAACCCGCAAGATTGCCCCCGAAGCATGCCAGATTCCCCCCGAAAAGTGCCAGCAGAATGAGCCTGCCCGCCAGTCGCACGACCGCGCCATGCTTCATGCAATCGTCCCCTGGAAATTACCTTGTGCCGCCGATGAAAAACGCAACGAACAAGAACGATTATTGCGGAAATCACCGCAAAGTCAAACCGGCCGCTCCGCGGCCAGGATTTTCGCCTTTCATCGTCACACTGCCGGCGCCAAGGCCAACTGCCGCAATGCCTCCAAGGTGGCCAGGACGTCGGCTACGCTAGCTTCCTGCCATCCGGAAAGCCGGTGATGGATGATCGCCAGCTTGAAGCTGTCGAACGCGTCGCGAAGATCCGCCGGCAGATTGGGAAGATTCTCGAATGGCCTCAACGGCGCGGGCCCGTCGCACGCAAAGGTCTCGCCGTGAGGAGGGGTAGGCTGGCAGCCAGCAACTTCAATGGAATCGGTATCCTCGACGTCCTCGGTCTCCGCCACGGCTGCTTCGTGGAACGCGTCCGCTGGGCTTGCGCTCGCATCGGGCGGCCGATCGGAGGGCGCGTCGTCGTCTTCATCGACCTCGACAGCCGTCGCCTCCACGTTCTCCACGACCAGTGCGCCAAAGGTCCGGGACCGCTCGTCCTGCATGTGGGCAATTGACCAGCGATTTTGCACGGCCCCCTCCAGCCACATTTCGGCATCGTCCCAGTCCAGTGCCGCCTGAAAATGGCTCCAGTACAGTCCGCCATAGGTGTCGCGCATGGAGGCGAACCGCTGGTAGACTCGCCGCAAGCGGCCGGTGTGCTGCGGTGTTACATTGCCGACGCAACGGCTCCATGCCTCGTCGGAATATGCGGCCGCTGCTGCCCCCGCATTGATCAAGGCCTCGCGCCACTCGGCCACGATCCGCCCCTTCTCCCAGTTTGTCGTGCTAATCAACCGGTTCCAGCGACCCAGGTATTCGCTCGAGGCCCTCTCGATCAGCGGGTTTTCGGCGACCGGCGTCTCGTCGGCAGGATCTGCGGGTCCGCTGAGGGCCGTGTCGGGCGCCAACTCGTTAAACATCCGTCGAACTCCTTTTTCGTGGGAAGCAATGAGAAGAAGAAATGATCCCAGCGAGCGGGGGCTTGGGACTGGGCATGGTTCAGCGCTCCATACTCTGCATTCTGCATCCGTTCTTGACTCTGGCCACTCGCGCCAGTCCCAAGCCCCCGCTCTCTTCATCTCGCTTTCGACCGATTCTAGCAGCCCACGGTCAATCCAACAGCGGACATTCGCACCGCGCCGGGAGCGGCAGCGGCTAACGCCCGTGGAATCACGGGTGAGATTGTTGCCCGGGCAGGCGCTGTGCTGGCTCATGTCGGAACTTCGGCTGGGGAAAAGTTGTCAGCGGCAGTGCGTTCGGAGTGCAACGCCGCAGCCCGAAGAACAAACGAGAAAAGAGGTTCCGCATGCAGCAACGGCAAAAGTGCTTGACCTCATTCCGTAGTGGGAAAATTAACCGCCTCCACGCGCCTGCCACTTTGGCGTCGTTTCGCCTATAATTAGGCAGGGCACTCAGTTCCTTTGGAGCAATCCCATGCGACGGCGCAGAAAGATCGGTGCATTTCTTCTTCTGGTTCTATCCTTCGCATCGTCTGATGTGGCCTACGGAGGGCGGCGGCCCAAAAATCCGTCACAAGCAAAGATCAGCGATGTCATGTTGACCGGTACGGTCGAGGACGTGCAGGCCAACGGGCTGACGATCATGGCGGGAAAAACCAGCCGCGCCAAGAATCAAAAGCTGTGGCTCGTCGAATCGCAGCCCCAGGACGGCGAGTTCCTGATCCATGGTACGGCCACCCTGGACTACCTCAAGAGAGGGCAAATTATCGAATTCAACGGGCAGGTCGTGGCGAGCGACAAGGTTGCCGGAAGGTCTTCCGCGGAAAAATCCACGCCCGATAAACTCAACGAGGCGGAACTTGGCGATAAAGTCGACGAAATAACCGTCCTTTCCCATCGGCGGAAGCCGCCGCACAAACAGTCCGGTTCCAGGGAGGTCATCCCCGGCCCGGGTGTCGGCGACCGCATCGCCACCCGAAAACCGGCCGCCGATGTCGAATCCGCCTTAGTCGTTCCCGATGACGACAAGTCCATCGGTGGCAAGGCGACGGGCAAGACCGATAAGGCAGGGTCCAATACCCGGATCACCGCACGGCTCGTCGCACACGACGACCGGAGCCTGACCGTGACCGCGGGAGAGCGGACGATCCACGTGGAATTATCCGCCCTGCCGACGATCAAGGTCGAGCTGTCCGAACCGGTCTTCGTGCCCGACCGCAAAGATCATGCCAAGAACAAGGTCGAGGGTAAGGGTACGAGTGGAAAACTCGTCTCCATCTTGGTCAGCGAATTGAAGGGCGCGAAGATCGTCGTTTACGGCACCGGCGCCGAGAGCAAGACGGGCAACCGGTGCCTGGCAAAAAGCATCGAGATTACGCTAAGTGCGCCGTTGACGGGCTCCAAGCCGGCGTCGGTGGCGAGCAAGACAGCGGGCGAAAAGGGAGTATAATGCCATAATGGCCATGGGGCGTCCCTGCGTAGAACGGAATTCGTTCCGTGTTGAGCTAACGGAATGAACTCCGTTCTACGCAGGGACCTGTCACCCTTACCTCGCGTGAGGCGGTGCCTCTAAGGAGATTCGTCATGCCGACTTTTGTTCGTTGTTGCGTGCTTATAACTGGTCTTCTGGTTGTAACCGGCGTCGTCGCCGCCGAAAAGGGCGCCGATGCCGCCATGAAAACCGCTGTCGACGCCCTTTTGACGCGGCTGGACGAAATAAGCCATGATTCGGAAATGACCACGGCGAAGAAGTCGGTCGTTGCTAGCGAGGCGATGGAGAAGTTCAACCAGAAGTACAAGGGATTGCCGTTGACCATCCACCTCAAGATCCAGGACGTCGTCCCTTCGACCCAAGGGGATGGGGATACCGTGACGGCCAACAATCCCGATCTGGCTGGCGTGCAAATAAATACCACCAAGTTCCAGGCCAAGCTAACCAACACCGAAGTCATGTCGGTTACCAAGGAAAGCTTGCTAGTAGTCACCGGCGCGGTGAGCGGCGCCCGTCAGGTCCAGCCGCATTTCCGCTCCGACGTCCTGAAGCCGGGCGGCAGTCTTGCCCTCCCTTCACGGGCAAATGCGGCTTGGCGGATCTGCCTCGACAACATTTCCTATCACGTGGATGCCGCCCCGGTAAGCGGCACGGCGGTGCGGGGCGCCGCCGCGACTGGCGGTGGCAGCAGTCCGACCGAGAGGGCCAAGAACGAGCGCTTGCGGACGGTTGACGACATCAAGCTCTTTTTTCTCAAGGGTATTTTTCGCGGCAAGAGTCAAAGCGGCACCAGCGGCATCGGCGCCAACGGGGCGGGCCCGGCATCGGGCCCCTATTCGCGTCCCAACTCGACCTACAGCTCGTCCAACCCGTCTACGGCAAAGACCAGGCACAATCGCATTTATACTGCGGCGGAGATCATCCAAAAATTCGGCAATCCTACTTCCCGCACTAGTTCGGCCACGTCGGAGCAGTGGAGCTTCAAGTGCAAAGACGGCGTGGTCCACGTCCGCTTCACGGAGGTAGGGGTTGCCTATGCCCGCGACTCCTCGGCTGCGAAGTCGGAGACCGTGAAGTTGGAAATCAAGTCGGTCGATTCGACTTCGACGCCGTCTGGAAGGCTGTAGAAGTCGCAAGTTTCAGATTTCAGATCTCAGGTCCAGCCAGATCTCGTTGGAGCGGCAAGTCTTCTAACTCCCACCGTCCGGCTGCGCCCTGATATGCTCGTGGTTCCGCAGGTGTTCCATGCAGTAACCATGGCCGCCGTCGCACTGGCTGCAATAGCGGAATTCCGCCTGGGGATGGCTGCGGTCGGTAATGCCGCAGACCGTGCAACGGTGGAAGTAGGGCCTCGGCTTGACGCCGATGCGGCTCGCCTGGAAGGCCATCGTCCGCCGCCCGGTCCGCACGCGGTCGAGAATCTCCTTGTGGAAGAATAGCAGGTAATTGCAAATCGCCGCCGCCACGAGCAACCGCATCGGCCAGTCCCACAAGACCAGCACAAGGAAATAGCCGATCCATGTCAGAAGGGCCAGCCATTTCACTTTGACGGGCAGGAGAAAAAACAACTGGATCTCGAAATTTGGAAAGATCGCGGCGAACGCCAGGAACACCGAGCCCTGCAGAAATTCGGCCGACGCCGGGATTTGCGGCGTCAGGAACGAGACCGCAACGGTGGCCAGATAGCCGATGAGCAAGTAGACGTTGTAGCGGAACGCACCCCAGCTCAGTTCGAGCGATTCGCCCATGAGATAGAACAAGTACCAGAAGAAAAACGCAAAGACAATGTTCGTCGTGGGCGGCTCGCAGACGAATGTCGCCAGCCGCCAGACTTGGCCCTCCAGCACCTTCTCGGGCACCAGGGCGATGCGATCGCAGATCGTCTCGGCCCCCAGGTCGATTCCGCGGCGATTGAGCATCGCGCCCTGGGATACGGCGTAGACCACCACCTGGCAGGCGATCAGGCCGACAGTCAAATGCGGCACGGCGTAGCGGCGGAAGCGGCGATCTAGGTTGTCGAGCAGTGACATGGCCAACCGTCGAACAGGGCGCGAGGGTGCGTCTATTCTTGCGGGGACGCTGGCGGCCGTCAAGACGCACAACTGCTCCCCGCTTCGGCGACGCTGGCCGCCTGACGGTTCACATAGCCGGCAAAGCTAAGGCGCTAAGAAACTGATCGGCCCGACCACGCAGGCAAAGGCACAGCCCCCTGTCGCGGCGCTTGACGGCAACCCTTAGAATAGTATAAACACACCGGGCGGCAGCGGAGGCTACCGCGATTCATCCCAAGGATTGGGGCGTAATGTTTCACATCGAGCAGGGGAGTACCCGCTATGATTCGCCCAGTTTCGTTGTTGTTTTTCGTTGGCTTCTTTACCCTAACGGCCGTGGCGGCCCTAGCCGAGGAGGCGGCACAAAAAGTACCAGAGCCGCCTGCCAGTGCGTATCAAAGGCAGCGCCGGCTGTTCCCTCATCGGCGGCCAATACCGAGGCCGATCTGGCGGCCCGCGTGGCCCTCTTGGAAAGGCAGGTCGCCGAACTGCAGCGGTTCCGCAAAGAGCAGATCGACATCACCGACAACCAATCGAAGATGCTCCGCGACATCGTGACGGCGCGTCCTGGCCCGGAAGGGAGCCAGCGCTACGTGCCCAACGTCCAGGCAATCCGCGACGATTCCGACTCGCGGCACGAACTCGTCGATACGGTCGTGCAAGGCATCACCCGCACGACCGGGGAATTGCGGATCCACAACGACATGAGCACGGGGCAGTCGCTACTGATCAATGGCGTGGATACGATCTATATTGCCCCGCGCTCAGTGCGGACAATCACTATCCCTGCTGGCACTGCCACCACAAAGCTTGGCGACGAAAGCACGCGGAGTTGGATGATCGGTGCTCCCGCTTACGTCCAAGACGTCATCATTGCGCCGGCAGTGCGGAGCAGTGTCGCTAGCGCCGGTCAGTGGAATTATGACCCGGTAACCGGCGGCTGGTGGCGCACCGTGCAGTAGCGTTACCGGTTTACTTGGGCGGCCGCCCATGCCTGCCAATCAGACTGCAAGCGGGCAAGGTCGCCGCCGTAAAACTCCGCGGTGGCGCGGTCCCAGCCGCGATTGGCGCCGGCGGCTGCAAAGGCAACAGCCCGCGGCCGGCCGCCTCGCTCGACCAGGTAGGCAAGAAGCGACGACGCGGCCGCATAGCGATTCAGATCGTTGTGCTCGATTTGGGGGCATACCAAGAGCCGCCCCAGTGCAGGCCATTGCCCGGATCTTGCCCACTGAGCCACTATGCGCCGCTGGTTTTCCTTCCGTCCGTTGTCGTCGGCCTGACTGGCAATGCCTTCCGATGCCCAGGCCGGAAGCGATTGGGGATAGAAATGGGTGTCCAGGACCGTATGGACGATTTCGTGGCGAAGTGTGCTCCCCACAGCTCGCTCGACCGAAGTGGTAAGCCAAATCTGGTGGAGTGTGCGTTGCGGGGAGTCGATCGGCCAGGTTGCTCCTTCGTCTTTTCGCGGCGCGATGTCGACGGTAATCAGGCTGCGACCCGCGCGGTCGGGCAATTCCTCGCCTAGCCACTCAATCGCGGCCTGTCGGCGAAAGATCTCGGCCTGTCTGGCCACAGCTTCGGCCAGTGCCTGGTTGGGGGCGATCACCGTAAAATTCTCGCGAATCGACATCTCCGCCGAGTTAGCGGTCGCGCCGAAAATGAGGCCCACGACTAGCGAAAATATTGCAAGGCGCATAGAAACTCCCTCCTTGGAGTGGGGTTGAAATTCCGTTTTTCAATCGCACAGCAGATGAACCCTAACTGTTCTAGCAGGATTCTTTGCTCTGACAAAGCTCAGTTTCTCAAGCAATGGAGCGGCGGGTTGCTGGGGGGGAGAAAAAACGATCGGTCCGGTTTGCCACACAGTAACCTAGAATTGCTGAGCCTCCGGGGAGACCAATGCATGAAAGTCGAGTACATAAATCCTTTTATTGCCGCCACGGTTTACGTCTTTCGCACCATGCTCGGCATAGAAATCCAACGCGGCTCGCCTTCGTTGAGAACCGATAATCGGCTCGGCCACGAGGTCTCGGCGGTGATCGGTCTATCGGGCAAGGCCAAGGGTACTGTGGTGCTGAGTCTCAATCAGCAGGTGGCGATCCAATTAGCGGCCGCTCTGTTGCAGGAGCCGCCTGCGGCCGAGTTGAATGCCGACGTGGCCGATGCCATGGGGGAAATGGCAAACATGGTAGCCGGCCGAGCAAAGTCGCAACTTGAGTTCCTCGACATGAACCTTAGCCTTCCAACCGTAGTTACCGGCAAAGGCCATTGCGTGGAATTTCCGCGCAATGCCACACGGATCAATATTCCCTTCACGTGCGACTGGGGCAAGTTGGACCTCGAGGTAGCCCTTTCCGACGTTACTAGTTCTCCAGAGGCATTCCGCCATCGCGAGGTTGCCCAAACCGTGTGAGAACAATCCGAAAGCCCCTAATCAAGGTCCGGACACGGAGGGCTCCCACCCGCTTTTAGGATAACTTCCAAAAAAACTCACCCACACTCGACGGCAGTTGCCAAACGATTACAATCTATTAGGATCGTATCCCTGCTTCTGGGAAACCCGTTTGCCATAGGAAAGAGTTCATGAACGAGGCGGCCGAGCACCGGGTTGAGACACCCCAGACCCTGCCTGCATTATATGCACCGATACAGGGAGGCCTTGAGCAGGTCGAAGAACTCTTCCGAGACGTGTTGCGAAGCAAATATCCGTTCGTTGATGACCTGGTGAAATACGGATTTCGCTTGGGTGGGAAGCGGTTGCGCCCCGCCTTAGTCTTGCTTAGCGGCCTGGCCTGCGGAGGGCAGACGCCGGCCCACCCCCTTCTGGCGGCGGCCATGGAAATGATTCATACGGCCACGCTGATCCACGACGACGTGCTCGACGAGGCTACGGTCCGTCGCCATTTGGATACGGTCAACGCCCGTTGGGACACGGAGACCAGCGTCCTGCTGGGCGACTATTTGTTCGCCCGGGCGCTCTGCCTGGCGAGTTCTCTGGATGACGTTTTTGCCAGCCGCGAGATACACCATGCCACACGGGTTATGTGCGAAGGGGAATTGCGCCAGATCGAAAGCCGTGGGGACTACAGTTTGACGGAAGAGCAGTACTACGAAATCGTCCGCGGCAAGACGGCCGCCTTGACGGCAAGCTGCTGCCGCCTAGGCGCGCACTACGCCTGCGGCGACGTTGAGGCCGAGGAGTCACTCGCCCGCTACGGCATGCATTTGGGCGTCGCCTTTCAGATCGCCGACGATCTGCTCGACGTACTCGGCGACGAGGCCAAGGTCGGCAAGTCCTTGGGCACCGACTTGCTGAAGCAAAAATCGACGCTACCCCTCATCCGGCTCCTGGACCGAGCATCAGCCGAGACCCGCGTTCGTTTGATCGCCCAACTCCGCAGTTCCGACAATCACCACGGCGAAATGCTGCGTCCCTATTGGGACAGCACAGATTCCATTGAGTACTCCCGCGAGAAGGCGGCCCTTTCTTGCCAGCTCGCCGTGCGCGAATTGGAAACTCTGCCACCCTCAGCCGCCCGCGATTCGCTCGCGGGACTAGCAGAGTTCGTCGTCCGCCGGCAATACTAATGGCCGCGAACTGCGGGCTTACGGTGCGCCAGCGCTAGATCCCACGACCAGGCAGGATTCGCCTCAGTCGTCGCTTTCCGGGGCCTCGACACGTTCCTGCCCTACGGCGTCGCGCAACTTGGCCATCGCCCGGGCCTCGAGTTGGCGAATTCGCTCCTTGGTCACACCCATCACGCGCCCCACCTCTTTGAGAGTCATGGGGTTGTGATTTCGATCCAGCCCGAAGCGATGCTGAATGATCTGTCGCTCGCGTTCGTCCAGGTGTTGGAGAATTCGCGACACCTCCGACTGCCGTTCCGTCTGCGCCGACTCGCGGCGGCTGGAATCAGGGCGGACGTCCTCGATCCCCTGCAATCGTTCCTCGCCGCCCGTGCGGAAGCGGGCCCGTTGCCGCAGTTCGGTGGGGATGGTACGGGCAAAGTTCTTCATGATCGCCCATGTCGCATAGGTGCTGAAGCGGAAGCCGCGGGCATAGTCGAACTTTTCCGCGGCGCGGATGAGCGACATGTTTCCGTCGCTGATCAACTCGAAGAGATGGGCGGGTCCGCTGGCGTAGCGTTTGGCGATCGAAACCACCAGTCGCAAATTGGCCCGGACTATATCGTTTTTGATGGAAAGCGCGTCCTTGGTATAACGGTCGATCACATCCATCGCCGTCACGCTCGGACGGCGGGTGTCCAGCCGGTCGCGAAGTTCGCTGGCCTTATGCTTGAGGAAGTTCATCTTGCGGAACAAATGCTGCTCTTGCTCTCGCGTCAGCAGCGGCGTGTCATACATGCTCGCCAAGTACGACGGCAATCCGCTGGGGCGCTGCACTTTCCTTCCGGCTTGGCGGTTCTCCGGAGCGGGCCCGAGCACCTGTCGCTCCTCGACGGCGCCCATGCGATCGAATCGCTCGTTCGGAATGTGCGACAAGTCGAACTCTTGGATCTGCTTCAGCCGCTCCAGGGCGACAATGCGGGAAACGGTCCCCTTCGTCGTGCGGAAGCGCCGAGCCAATTGCGCCAAGGTCTCACCGTTGTCGCGACGGCGGACGATTTCCTGAGGATTGAGTGTGCTTCGACGAGCGATCTTTGCCATTTTCATACTCTTCATAGTGCTTCACCGCCTTGAACTCCAGAGGAACGCGTTGCCCTAAAAGTGCAATCGCCATTCCGTCTTTAACGTATTTTCCGGATCCTCAAACTCTCGTTAACGTGATAGTTGCCGCAAGGACGCTTTTCTCGCGGCGTGCCGCAAGACCCTTGCCGCGGGCCGAACGTCGCAGTTCTATTTTACACAGGAAAAGCTTTCAAAAACATGCCCATCCACGACGGCAACGATGAAAAAATCGCAGTTCCCAAGCCGATAGCGCAAGTGCTGCCAACACAATGACTTGAGAAATCCTCGCGAATTTCACCTGGTACCAGATTTGACGATGGGAGCGGACTCGCCAAAGCGGCAGTAGGGTGGACACTTTGTTTTTCGCGACGGTTCGCTTTGGAGGCCGTTGGTGGTATAGAAAAGCACCCAACCGCGATATTTTAACGTCGTCGACTGAGGCGGCCGTCGAACGACGCAAACTGCTTGCCGCATAAGCATTAAATGCACCGGTTTTGAGCATCAACGGGATGCCTTGCCGGTGTTTTTTAAATTTCCGGGGCGTCCGATGCTAGATCGAAGGTGGAGCACTGGGCGGCCAATCCGGTCCAATCTATGGCCGAGAGACGTGAATTTCGCTGAAAAGCGTCGATATCTCGACCGCGCAAGTGCTTTTCTTGAGACCGTCTCAATTTTTTTCGGTGTGGCGCAGTGGACCACTTGGGCTTGCCCGCCAGCAGCGGGCGCGGTTTTTGCTACGGCAGCAGCCTAAGGGATGTTCTCGATTCGGCAGGATGGAAAGGCTGGCGTTGGTCCCCATGGCAATGACCCAAGAACGGTTGGTACCGATGAACTCGCACGAGGAAGATCTACGGGTTCTTGCCCAGATTGCCCGGATCTTGGCCACGCAGCATGGTCAACGGCAGATTTTGGCCGAAGTCCTAAAATTGCTTGAGGAACGTGTGGCAATGACGCGGGGAACGGTGATGCTGCTTTCGCCCGATGGCAGCGAACTGATAATCGCCGCTGCGCCGGGCATTCCAGGGCCCACGCAAGGCCAATACCGCTATCGTTACGGCGAGGGAATTATCGGCAACGTGGTGCAGACCGGACAGCCGGCAATTGTGCCCCAGGTCTTCGAAGAGCCGCGATTCACCAATCGGCTTTACCAGCGGCAACCGGAGACCGATGGCGATACGGCGTTTCTCTGCGTGCCCATCGCGTTGGGTAACGAGGTGGTGGGAACTTTGTCGGCCGATTTGGCTTTGGACGACGCCGATCAATTGCAGGAGCGATGCCGTTTCCTGGAAATTGTCGCCAGCATGATCGCCTACGATGTCAATTCTCGCCGCGTGGAAGAGACCCAGCGTCAAATGCTGGAATCCGAGAACCTGCGGCTGCGAGACGCCCTCAAGGAGCGCTTTCGCCCGGAGAACATCATCGGCAACTCGCATCGCATGCGCGAGGTCTACTTGCGGATCCACCAGGTAGCATCGACGAGCACGACCGTGCTCATCCGTGGCGAGTCGGGCACGGGCAAGGAACTCGTGGCTTCCGCCGTCCATTACAACAGCCTTCGCGCGCAAAAGCCTTTTGTCAAAGTTAATTGTGCCGCGCTGAGCGAGGGCCTTTTGGAAAGCGAACTGTTCGGTCATGAAAAAGGGGCATTCACTGGAGCCCTTTTTAGCCGCGTTGGACGGATCGAGGAGGCCGAGGAGGGGACGCTTTTTCTCGATGAAATCGGCGATTTTTCGCCAGCTATCCAGGTTAAACTGCTCCGCGTGCTGCAAGAGCGCGAATACGAGCGGGTTGGCAGCAATCGCACAATCAAGGCGAACGTGCGGATAATTGCCGCCACCAATCGCGAGTTGGAGAGCGCGGTTGAGGCGGGCTTGTTCCGCCAGGATCTCTATTACCGCGTCAATGTCTTCCCCATTGTCCTGCCGCCGCTACGGCAACGCAAGGACGATATTCTGCTCCTGGCCGATCACTTCGTGGCCAAGTACGCACAGCGCTTGGGCAAAGAAGTGCGGCGGATCAGCACTCAAGCCATCAACATGATGGCCGCCTACCACTGGCCGGGCAACGTTCGAGAACTGGAGAATTGCATCGAGTACGCGGTGCTGTTGAGCCGTGACAACGTGATCCATGGCCATAACCTGCCGCCCACGTTGCAAATGCCCGATTGCGATGACAATTCCCAGGTCGACTCTCTCAAGCACCGAGTGGCTATCCTTGAGAAGGACATGATCGTCGACGCGCTGAAGTACTGCAATGGCAGTATCAACGCGGCGGCTCGGCGCTTGGGGATCACGGCCCGGATGGTTCGCTACAAGATCAAGAAATTGCGGATTGATCATCAGCAGTTTGTTCAGAAACAGCGGTAAATTCGTTGCGTTGAGCACCCGTGGGAGTTGTTTTGGCCGATGTTAAGGCCGGAACCCCAACGCCTCATATCAGCCGTGCGCCGGATTTATGACCTAGGTTTTCATGACGAGGAAGGCGGAGCACGACAAGCCCCTCTTCGGGGTCGAAATGCGCCGGCGATGGTTTTCTAGTCATGACCGATCCCACGGACACCGACTTGCGGCGCCAGAATCTCCGTTTGCAGTTGGCTGCCATTTTGCAGGGCAACGGCGACGTAAATGCCAGCGGCGATGATCCCCGGGACGAGTCGGCTTCGTCAATTCATACGGCCGCCCCCCAGGCCCGCTCCTCGGATCCGCCGCCTTTTTCCGGTTTGGTGGCAACCCAAGACGAACGGTCGAGTGAATCGGCCGTGGATTCACTGGATGGACACGGCCGGTTCGTGCCGATGGCGCCCAACGATTTCTCGGAACTACATCTGGCCGAGGCGGAAGTCGAATCGTTGGCTCTGAAGTTCCTTATGCATTGCCAGACGGCGACGGGCCGGGAAATCTCCGAACAGATCGGACTCTCGTTTTGCCTCTGCGAAAAGATATTGCGCGATTTGAAGTCAAG
Organism: uncultured Planctomycetia bacterium; assembly: GCA_963709175.1. GTDB lineage: Bacteria > Planctomycetota > Planctomycetia > Pirellulales > Thermoguttaceae > JANXQG01. The sequence goes on along the minus strand of CAVPVK010000007.1, from coordinate 2,354,219 downwards.
TCGCCTTGTTGTCTTGAAGTCGGCCGCCAACCTCGGCGACTATGTTTACCAGTTGACCGAGGCCGGCATCGAAAGAGCCCGTAAATTTGCCGCCGCCTGCGGTTACTTTGGCGCCGCTCCGGTCTCGCTGGAGGACTACGCGGGCAGTGTCGCCGCCCAGTCGTTGCAGAATTACGAACCCAGCGAACACGATCTCCGCACCGCCTTGGCGGATTTGAACCTCAGCGAAGAAGTCTTTGAGCGTCTAGGACGGGCCATTGTCTCGGGCAGGGGGTTGTTCTTGCACGGTCCACCAGGCAATGGCAAGACGAGCATCGCCCAGCGCGTCACGCGGGCCTACGGAGCGACGATATGGGTTCCGCGGGCAATTAGCGCCTGGGGCGAAATCATCCGCGTTTTCGATCCGAGTTGCCACGAGGAGCAGCCCATTCCCCAAGGTCCGGGAATCATCGCCGAAGAAAAAATCGACCATCGCTGGGTCCGTATCCGCCGGCCTACGATTATCGTTGGCGGCGAACTCGTGCTGGAGAACCTGGAGATCACGGGCAATCGAAAAACCGGCATAGCCGAATCACCTTTGCAACTGAAGAGCAACTGCGGCACGCTGGTGATCGATGATTTCGGCCGCCAGCAAGTCGCCCCCGCCGCCTTATTGAATCGCTGGATCGTGCCCCTGGAGAAGCGCTACGATTTTCTCAGTCTCACCAGCGGCCGGAAGATCCAAGTGCCATTCGATCAGTTCGTGGTTTTTTCGACGAATCTCGAGCCGCGAGACCTTGTGGACGAGGCATTTTTGCGGCGGATTCCTTACAAGATCGACATTGGCGATCCCAGCGAGGAGCAGTTCCGCGATCTGTTTTCGCAACTCGCGGCGGCCATGGGAATACCGCCCAGCCGGCCGCCACTGGATTATCTCATCCAGAAGTACTACCGTGGACCACGGCGGCCGATGCGGTTCTGCCATCCCCGCGACCTGCTCCGCCAGGTGAAAGTCTATTACGACTTTCTCGAAGAGCCCGTCCGGCTGTCCATGGAAGCCCTTGATGCGGCGGCAGAAGACTATTTCTCTGTCTTGTGATGCTTGCCTGGTTTACCTTTCTCTCGGCAGAAATCTAGCATTGCCACATGTTTTTTCTGGCAAGTAGCCTTGCTTGATGTCAAGGCTTAGGGTATTTTCCCGCCGTCCGTAAGTTTGTCTTTTCGACGAATGTCCGCGCGTCTTTTCTGAAAAACTGCGAACGATACCGAATGTGCCAGAGCCGCCGCCGTCGGACAAAGAGGATTGTGGCAGGGGCCGTTCGGGAAAGGGCCTTGATGGCTGGACCGCCGATCACCGCAGGCGTATGCGTCCGCGCCGCGCTCTGCGCGATGTTGGTGTTGTCTGGTATGGCCTGCCTCGCGCAACTGCCGCCAGCAGCGCCGATGCTGGGGCCTGACGGACGCCCGATGGGCGGTTATGTCCCGCCGATGCAATCGCCCGCGGCCTCTTTGCCCGCCGCCGCGCCCGTCCCGCCGGCCGAGCCCAACGTGGTTGGCATCCGTATCGAGGGCATTGTCACGGTCAGCCGCGACAAGATCTTGCAGAAGATCCACACCCGCATTGGTCGGGCCTATGACAAGCCGCAGGTCCTGCAGGACGTCCGCGAGTTGTTCAAGATGGGTGTCTTCGTCAATGTCGAGTTCCTGACCCAGCCGGTGCCGGGCGGATTGATCGTCATCTTCCGTGTCGTGGAACGGCCGCTTTTCAAGGAAGTCATCATCGTCGGCAACGACACCTTCCAGACCAAGGCCCTCAGGAAAGAGGCCGAACTCAAGCCGGGCGACGCGGCCGATCCCTTCGCCGTAGAGAATGGCCGCCGCAAGATCGAGGAGTATTATCAGAAGAAGGGCTACAGCAAGGTCCGCGTTACGGTCCTGGAGGGCAACAAGCCCGGCGACCGCAGGGTAGTCTACTTCGTCGACGAAGGGCCGCGGCAGCGAATCTTCTGGGTGAACTTCGTCGGCAACCATTTCATTAGCTCCGCGCGCTTGAAGACCATCATCGAGTCGCACCCGCCCTATTTCTATCTCTTTGCCGGCGAAGTTGACCGCAAGCAGATTGACGAGGACGTGGCCAAGCTGACTGCCTACTACCGCGCTTTTGGCTTTTTCTTCGCCCGCGTCGGCCGGGAGTTGGAGTTCAACGAGAATCAGAACTGGCTGACGTTGACCTTCGTGATCGACGAGGGACCGCGCTACATGGTCCGTAATGTGTCGGTCCTTGGCAACAAGCGATTCGATACCGCCCGGCTGGACAAGGATCTGAAGCTCCGCGGTGGGCAGTACTTCGACCAGAACCAGCAAAACATCGACTTGCAGAAACTCCGCGACGAGTACGGCGGCGACGGCTTCGTCTTCGCCAAGATCGCGGCCGACAACCGCTTGGACGCGGTGCCCGGCACGCTGGACATCGTCTACAACATCGAGGAGGGCGCCCGTTACAGAGTGGGCCGCATTAACATCCAGATCAAAGGCGAGAATCCCCACACGCAAGTTTTTACGGTGATCAACCGCCTTTCCTTCGCGCCCGGCGATATCGCCGATACGCGCGAGTTCCTTGCCAGCGAGCGGCGTTTGAAGGCCGCACAGCTCTTCAAGGTTGAACCCCAGAAGGGTGTCGAGCCGAAAATCGTCTACTCGCCGCCGGTTGCCGACGGCGGCGAATCGGCGGTCGCCGGCGGTCAGCGCAGGACTACTTATTACTGCGTGCCGGGGGGCCAGGCCCCGTTGCCGCCGGGCGAAGGCTATCTGGATCTCAATATCGCCGCGGGAACGCTGGTGCCGGAGTCTGAAGAACCGGGCCGTCCGCAACCGACGTACCAGGGTGAGACTCTACCGCCAACGCCCACAGCGACGGAGATGACTTCGGGGCAAGCCTATCCGCCGGCAACGTATGCACCGCAAAACCTGCAGCCATCAGTCCGCTTCACTACCCGATATGAACCGGCGGACGGTTGGACGCAGCCGCAACCCCCATCACAAGGCCAGAGCTGGCCGCCGGCGACGTCCGGCAATAGCGGTGGGTACCCAGCCGCCCCGCGCAGAACTACACCTCTGCGCCGCAACCCCAGGGCACCATGTACTACACTCCGCCCGCGACTGCCGACAACAACGTCGCGGCATCGCCGCCTTTTGGTCCCTACTCACCGGCGCCACTGGCGGGATACTCCGCTCCGCCGGCCGGTTATGCTCCGCCGGCCGGTTATGCTCCGCCGGCCGGATATGCTCCGGCAAACAATCCGCCGGGGTACGGTGCTCCCATCAATAACGGGGCGACGTATTACCCGCCTTCGCCCACCGCGCCCGGAACTAACATGGCCGACGCCTCTAGTAGCGGTCAGGGTATTTATACGCCACAAGGGCCGGCAGCCAGGCCGGTGACCCAAGTCGCGGTCGCCGGCGATCTGTTCAGCAATCCCGAGCCTTCGATGGTTCCCACGGCCACTGGTGACCCGCTGCAGGACCTGCCCATCAAGATTTCGCCCGAAGAAACGCAGACGGGGCGGCTGATGTTCGGCGTTGGTGTGAACTCCGAATCGGGCCTCGTGGGCAACATCACCTTGGACGAGCAAAACTTCGATTGGCGGAACATTCCAACGAGTTGGGAAGATATCATGGAGGGCCGGGCCTGGCGGGGCGCCGGTGAGAAATTCCGCTTGGAACTGGTGCCTGGCACGCAAGTCCAACGCTACTCAGTTAACTTCACGGAACCTTATCTGAACAACCAACCGGTGGCCCTGAGCCTTGGCGGTTACTACTACCAGAGAATTTACACGGAATGGACCGAAGACCGCGCGGGCGGAAGCGTTGGCCTGGGGTACCAGTTTACCCACGACCTGACCGGAAGCGTCAATTTCCAGGGCCAAAACGTCTATATTAAGAACCCCGCCTACCCCGTGCCGGATTTGGAAGACGTGCTAGGGCACAACCAGCTTTACACTCTTGGGGTCTCGCTGCGGCATGACACCCGCGACAATCCCTTCCTGGCCACGGAAGGGCATTTGATCTCAGCCAGCCTTGAGGAGACGGTCGGCTCGTTCCAGTACCCGCGGGTATCCATGGAAATGAGCCAGTTCTTCCGCATCTTCCAGCGGGCCGACCGATCGGGCAAGCACGTGTTGAGCTTGACGCTCAAAGCCGGCTATTCCGGCGACGACACGCCGATTTTCGAACGATACTACGCGGGCGGTTTCTCGACCATCCGCGGTTTCGCCTTCCGCGGTGTGACGCCCCGCGACCCTGTGTATGGGATGGGCGTGGGCGGCGATTTCCAGATGCTAGCCTCGGCGCAGTACCTCTTCCCCATCACCGCCGACGACATGCTTCGCGGCGTGTGCTTTGTCGATGCCGGCACGGTGGAACCGACGATTACCGATTGGGTGGACCAGGTCCGCGTCGCTCCCGGCTTTGGGCTGCGGATCACGATCCCCATGATGGGTCCCGCTCCGATTGCCCTTGACTTTGCCTTCCCCATCACGTCCCAACCCGGAGACCAGCGGCAGGTCTTCAGCTTCTTTGTAGGTTTCAATCGGTAACCGAAGCAGGACGCTGGAGACGTAGAATGGGACAAGCTCGCTTCCCGCGAGCTTGTCCCATCCTACGGGTAGATTGCAAAAGCTCTGCCTGACCGGCTTGCGGTCAGGTGGGACCGCCGATCGGCTCTTCTTCGAGAAGATTCGTCCGCAAGGCAAGCAAAGCCGCTTGAGTGCGGTCCTCGACGTGGAGTTTGCGAAGGATGTGCTTTACGTGCTGCTTGACCGTCTCGATGTCGATCTTCAACTCTTCGGCGATCGCGTCGTTGGAAAGCCCAGTCATGATCTTGCGGAGGACTTCCACTTCGCGAGGGCTGAGCGGGTTGCGGTCGTTCTTGGCCAAAGCCTCGGTGGCCGCGGCTCACGACCTGGCGAATCTGCCGGGGCGCCCATACGCTCTTGTGCATGGCGGCACGACGGATATAGCCCAAGAGGTTGTCGCGGGTGGTTCCCTTGTAGACGTAACCATCGGCACCCAATTTCCGGGCGAGGGCCATGTCCTTGACCTCCTCGCTGACGGAAAAAATCAGCACCGAAATCTTCGGATTGTCTCGCTTGATTTGTTCCAAGGCCATGAGACCATCCTCGCCGGCCAATTGTACGTCTAAAAGTAGTACATCGGGTTGGCAGGCCAGTGCGTACTTGACGGTTTGGTCGCACGTCTCTGACTGGCACACCATTTCGATTTCGGTACCTTGAATGAGGCTAATCACGCCGGCTCGAATTGCCGCATGATCGTCTGCGATCATCAAACGTATGGCCATTTTTTCCCTCTAGTGTTTTGTCCACCCAGCTTTTGGAATATGATATTATATTTCATATAATGTGGCTTCGTCAAGTCGGGGGACAGTCGGCGTGGACAATAGCTGACCGGCGACCCGAGGTCATTGCTTGGCGTGACGATGCCTATTCCCTTGTGGAGATGTAGCAGACCTCCAATTATTGTACTCTCGTGTCATTCACTTGTGGAGGGCCCAGTCGTGAAATTTCTTAGATATTCACGCCGGCCCTGGATGCTGCCGTATGCCCCGAGCGTGGCGGCACGATTGATCCCTGGGCCGGTTGACAATAAAATCCCGGTTGTGCGTAATTGTGTAGGTACGTGGGCATTCTCCTTAACCGGCGCGTTACGCCGACGGCCCCCAAAAAAGGACGCGAGCCCCTTAGAAACGGCGATTTCGCCTTCTTCAGCGAATTTTCTTCGTCGCGTTGTTGCGGTTCCCGATTTCGCCCGTAGTAGAGGGTGAAGCGTGAGCCGGGCAGTTCCGGCTCGCCAGGCACAGCACAAGAAAAGACCTCAGAAAGGGTTCGATCATGAAAAACACATGCACATTTTTGTCGGTGGTCCTCGCACTGGCCGTCGCACTCCCCGCCGCTCAGGCCCGCAGTTCCGGCCATTCGTCGGGCGGCCACAGCGTTTCCGGCAGCCATTTTCATTCGTTGGGAACGTCACACGTTTCCTCGATCCAGAACGTCCGCCCGACCAGCTTTACCGGTCAAATCAAGACTGGACAGGTCAATACGCCCAAGAATCTCGGTAACAAGGTGGTCATCAACAAGGGCCTTGACAAGGGTCTCGACAAGGGGCTGAACAAGAACCTCGTCAAGAACGATCATCTCAAGAAGTTCAACAAGAAGTGGTATCCGGGTAAGAACTGGTGGGGATGGGGATATGGTTTCGGTTGGGGCGGATGGTGGGGTTACGGCGGATATGACTACTGCGGCTATTGCCCCTGGTACTACAGCCCCTGCTACAACGTCTGCTCTTGTTATTACACGCCTTGCGATTGCACTTATGACGCCGAGGCGATAGGGCCCGAGGGCGGCCCACAGCCGACGCCCGCGGCGAAGACCGTTCGCATAGTCAATCCGGCCGAGACCCAGACCACGCTCGGTTTCGCTGTGAACGGCCAGCCCTATTCGCTCGAGGCCGGCCAGACGCGAGACCTGGAATTGACGGCCAATGAGGTCATCGAATTTGATCGTGGCTCGGGCAACGACACCGCCCGCTATTCGCTCAGCGACGGCGTCTATCAATTTGCCGCTACGCCGCAAGGCTGGGAGCTTTACCACTCCAGCGTCGCGCCCCGGGCCGAAGCGGTGGCCGCCAACTAACGGCAACCAGCGAATGAATTGGGCATCGCAAACCGGGAGCCGCCTGGCGCGGCTCCCGTTTATTTCTTGGCTGCCGAGTGTGGGGTCTGAGGACAATAACGCTGGCATGCTCGCTCAAGCATTGCTACCATGGAAGGCCGTTTCGCCCCCCGTCCAATCGCGTCAATAATCCCGCCCATGAGAACCAGTTCCGCCTGCCTTTTGTCGACGTTCTTCCTTGTCGCGTCCCTCTCGAATCTCTCCGCCAAGGAGCCGCTGTTTCCGTTTGTCGTCTCATACGACGCCCCAGCGAATCTGACCAACGTCTCCGAGTTGCTGGAACGGCCGGCGGGCAAGCGGGGATTCGTCCATACGGAGGCCGGGAAACTTGTCGTCGGCAAAGCGGCGACGACAAAACCGATTCGCTTTTGGGCCACGAACATCTGTTTCGAAGCCTGCTTTCCTTCAGCGGAAGAGGCGCAACGCCTGGCCGCTCGACTGGCCCGGTTAGGCATCAACTGCGTGCGGCTGCACCATATGGACGGATATGCCATCTGGGGCGATAGCCCGAATCATCTGACCATCGACCCCAAGCAACTTCAGCGGCTGGATTATCTCGTCGCCCGGTTCAAAGAGCGCGGCATCTATGTCGATCTGAATCTGCACGTGTCGCGCTGGTTCGACGCCGCCGAGGGTTTCACGGCGCGCTCAATGCGGCCGGAGTTCGATAAGGGGCTCGACAATTTTGAGCCGCGGATGATCGCGCTGCAAAAGAGGTACGCCCGAGACCTGCTCACCCACGTGAACCCGTACACGAAGAACCGCTATGCGGAGGAGCCTGCGGTGGCGTTCGTCGAAATCAATAACGAGAACGCATTGTTCTCCCAATGGGGCTGGGGACAACTCGACAACCTGCCAGAGCCCTATGCCGCGACCTTTCGCCAGAGCTGGAACGCCTGGTTGCGGAAGAAGTACCCTGACATGGCGTCGCTCCGCCGCGCATGGAAAGCCATCGACAGGCCGCTGGGAAAAGAGATGCTTCTCGATGGCGACTTCACCCGGGTCCCGACCGGGCACTGGCAACTGGAGACCGATGACCTGGCCAAAGCCGGCTGGACCCTTGCAACGGGCGGCCCCAACGGGCACCGCGAGATGAAACTCGTCGTCACGCACCTGGGCCGCGTTGCCTGGCGACCCCAGCTTATCGAGGCCGGTTTCGAACTGAAGAAAGACCGGCCCTACACGCTGAGCTTTTTTGCCCGCTCCGCGACCGGCAGGCGGATGAGCGTCAATTGCATGATGGCCCATGAGCCGTGGGAGCAGATTGGGCTGAGCACGGACTTCCCCTTGGGCACGGAGTGGAAGCAGCACCGCTATACCTTCGTGGCCGACCGTGACGACGCCAACGGCCGGCTCGCGTTCGGCAGCTTCCAACCGGGCGTTTATGAGCTGGCGGCCGTCTCGCTGCGGCCGGGCGGCACGATCGGCGTCGGTGCCGGCGATCGGCTCGATGACGACACGATTCTGGTTCTCCGCCACGACGAACTCGGGGCCTCGGCCACCCAGCGCAACGACTTCGTGGATTTCATCTACGATACCGAGCGGAGCTATTGGTCGGGCATGTACCGCTTCCTCAAGGACGAGTTGGGCGTCCGCTCGCTTATTTCCGGCACGCAGTTGGGCTACAGCCCCGCGGGAATCCAGGCCGGACTTGATTATCTCGACGCCCACGCCTATTGGAACCATCCTGAATTCCCGGGCCGCCCCTGGGACATGGGGAACTGGAGCGTGCTCAACACGGCGCTGGTGAACTCGCCCGGCGGTACTCTCGCCGGCCTGGCGGCACGGCGCGTGGCGGGCATGGCCTTCACAGTGAGCGAGTACAACCATCCGCAGCCGAACGTCTATGCGGCGGAGGGACTGCCGATGATCGCGGCGTTTGGGGCTTTCCAGTCGTGGGACGCCATTTTCAGCTTCGCCTATAGCCACGACCGCGATTTCGAGCCCCGCCGCATTCCCAGTTTCTTCGACGTGAAGAGTGTTACGCCGCAGATCGTCCACATGCCGGCCTGCGCAGCGATGTTCGTCCGCGGCGACGTGGCGCCCGCCCGCACAGTGGTCCTGGTGCCCGTAACCGAGGAAGCCGAGCGGAGCAAACTGCACGAGATGCGGACGGCCTGGCGGCTCTCTGCTGGCGAATTTGGCCAGGATGAGCGGCAATCGCTCGTGCATGCCCTGGCCATGGACCTGGGCAAAGGAACGACGTCGGCCGGCCTGATCGAGCCGATCGGCAAGGCGACGCGGCGCTTCGTTTCCGACACGGGCCAGTTGAGCTGGGATGATTCGGAACCTGGCGCGGGGTGCTTCACAGTGAACTCACCGCAGACGAAGCTCTTTACTGGGTTCGTCCGCGATAGGAGTTTCGACTTGGGCGGCGTGCGAATCAAGATCGGCGTCACTCGCTTGGATTGGGCCATGCTCTCGCTGGTCTGTCGCGACGGGGCGGGCTTCGACCAGCCGGGTCGGATCCTTGTGGCGGCGACTGGCGTGGCGCAGAACGAGGGGCGCAACTGCGGTATCTGCCGGGCGACAAAGTCACGCTGGGAAGGCAGTGGGGCCACGAGCCCGAATTGTGCGAAGGGATAGCCGCCGAAATCCGTTTGCCGGTGGCCGCCAACCGCGTGCGGTTCTATCCGCTCGACGAATCGGGCATGCGCCGCGCCGCCGCGGCGGTGGAAAGTGCGGACGGCAAGGCCCTGCTTCGCCTCGACCCGCGGCACCGAACGGTTTGGTATGAGGCTGAGGTGCGGTGACCGCGGTTATTTCTTCTCGCCGCTGAAATGCTCCTCGATCTCTTCCAGGGTCTTGCCCTTGGTCTCGGGGAGGAAAAACGCGGCCGTGACGAAATAGATGACCGTGAACGCGGCGAAGGCAAAGAACATCGTGGCGTAGCCGTACTTGCCCACCGTCGGCAGGAAAATCGCCGCGATCGTAGTCGAGGCGGCCTGGTTGAGCACCAGGGCGATGCTCATGCCGTTGGAACGGATGCGCGTCGGCATCAACTCGGAAAGCGCCAGCCAGACGCAGACTCCCGGCCCGACCGCGAAGAAAGCGCAGAAGACATAGATCAGGCCGGCCGTCAGCCAGCCGTTCTCCACGCTCGGTACGGGAGTGATCAGGGCGTTGTCGATCCGCAACGTCGCCGACTGCGACTGCGCCAGGTTGGCGAAGGGATTCTTGAAAAATGCATCGACGCCGCTTGTAGGCAGGCAGCCCTTGCGGTTAATTTCCAGCGGCTTGGCCTTGTCGTCGTCAGAACGCACCACGTTGGTGGCGGCGGTGAAGTCGCCACAACCGTAGATCACGGTCAAGGTGGCGGGCTTGCCCACAATGGCCCGCCCCGTCTCGGCCGCTCCCGCCAAGAGCCGGTCCGCCGTCTCCTGGTTGAAGTGCAGGATCGCCTGGGGATACGGCTCGCTCAGATTTGCCTCCTTGATCTTGACGGCGGCCTCAAGCACAAGTGTTCCCTCCGCGACCTGCGCGGCGGCGATAAGTTCGTCGTCGATCGGCAAGGTCTGCTCGCCGGCGGATGCAGGCTCTCCCGCAAAGGACAAGCGAAGTTTCGCGCCGGCGTCTTTGCTCTTCTTGAGGATTTGCGCTTCGCGGGCGGGCTTCTTGAAGTGGACGACAACCTGTCCCTTCCCCGCGCCCAAATCCACCTTGGCGTCGCGGAACAGGCGTTCGGGGAAGGTGAGCGTCAAGACCGAGCCCTTTTTCGCCTGCACATCTGCGGCCGAACGCTCGAACATCAGGGAAATGTCGCGACAGTCCGCGACCATCGATTGCACCGCGTCTTTACAGTCGACGCGATGTTGCTCGGTGTTGCGAAACACCATGCCCACCGCCACCATCGAAACGATAATCCCTCCGCTGCCCAATGTGAGCAGGAACTTCCGTCCCTTGCGATCGACGAGCACGACCGCGCCGATCGTGGCCAGAAAGTTCACCACGGTAAAGACGACGTAGCCCAAATGGGCGGACTTATCGCTAAGGCCGGCCTGAATGAGGATCGTGGTGTTGTACTGGATGATCGAGTTGATGCCGGTAAGCTGATTGCAGGCCAGGATGATACAGGCCAGTACGAAGGGAATAACGTACTTGCGACGCAAGAGCGATTCCTTGAAACGGCCGCCATCGGCAGAGGTCTTTGCCCGTTCGGCAGCAGCCGTTTCCTCCATTTCCCGCATCTCGACTTCCGCCTCGGTGGGCGTCCGCGAGAAGAGCAAGGCGGCGCGGGCCGCTTCTTTCCTGCCGCAACGAAAAAGCCAGCGGGGTGAATCGGCGACGAAAAAGCTTCCCAGTACGAAAAGAACGCCTGGCGGCAAGGAGACCCAGAATATGCTTCGCCAGGCAGTGTCCTTGAAGGCGAACAATTGCGCGGCGTCGTTGAGTTTCTCCACTTCGTCCACGCAGCCGCTAAAGTAGTAGCCGATGACGGCAGCGGCCACGATGCCTAGCGTCAAAAGCCATTGGAACATGCCCGTACCTTTGCCGCGGTCGGACGCGCTGAGGCATTCCGCCAGGTAAAGGGGAACGACGACGCCAATAAGGCCCGCGCTGATTCCTTGCAGCAACCGCCCGAGAATCAACGGCGTAAATCCCTGGGCTAAGGCGATCGCGGGAATACTCAGCACGAAGAGCAGGCCGCTGAAGATCATGAGTTTCTTGCGACCCAGCCAGTCGGCCAGCAGGCCGGCAAAAAGCGTGGAAATGACACTGCCAAGCAATACGGCGGCGACTATCGCCGAGAGCTGGCCGGCATTGAGGCCGGACGTCGCCTCCAAATAAGGCAGGGCCCCGGCAATAATTCCTACGTCGATCCCGTAGAGCAGGCCGCCTAGCCCGGCGATGAACAGGAGAAAACGGATCGGCCAGACCTTGCTGGACGCGCCGTTGGCAGCCGTGGAAATCTGGCTCATGTCGAATTCCTTTCGATTACTTTTTCGCCGTCGCCTCCAACACCAGGACCTCGAAAGGCCGCAGGGTGAAGGTGGCTGGCTCGCCGGCGGTCAGCGAAGCGATTGTCGCCCGCTGGTCCGGGTAGGGACTTGTCAGATGGTAGTGCCGGGGGGCGCCCTCGGGCAGCTCGAAGACCTTGGCGGCGTCGATGGCGATCGAGGCCGACCCCGGGGCCGGGTTGCGGAGCGTGAGAATCCCCTTGCGGGGCGACCAGGCCGCCCAGCCGTAGACCTTCAACTCGGCCGGATCACCGCCAACCCAATGCGTGTCGCGGAGCGTATCGGCGTTCGCGCGGGCCCAGCGGGCGGAGGCCGCCAGAGTGTCCCAATCGGCCGGCTTCAGCAGCTTCGGCGTGATATACATTTCCTGCATTTGGGTGCCGCAACCGAAGAACGAGCGGACCTCCGCGGTGAAGTCGCCATGGGGATCGACGTTCAACTTGTCGGCATGCCTTGCATAAATCATACCGTGGAGCATGAGCGAATTGAGCGGGAACAACTGCGTGCGGCTGACGACGCGCTCGTAGACGTCGCCGTCGCGATAGGTGATCCACCGCTGGCGATCCGTGCCGGCGCCGGCGAAGGAATGATCGTCGCCGCCCCGCCATATCGAATCGGCGTGCAGGAGCCAGAAGGGCGAGGGCCAGGTGCCCGTCGTCTGATTGATGTAGAGATCGGGCCGGATCGACCGCAACTCTGCCAGCAGGCGGAGCATGGCCTCGAAGTCCCGCATGGCGCTGCCGGCCCCTTCGCCGCTTCCGCTGCCGATGCCATCGAACTTAAAATGATTGACGCCGTAGTCGCGCACCACCTCGACACAAAGGCCGCGAAAACGCTGGTAGTACTTCGGGCCGGCCATGGAAAACGAGCCGTCAACGATCTCAAAACCCTCCGCGCGGCCTTGTTGCAGGCGTTGCTCCTTGGGATCTCCGTAGCCACCCCAGGGCGAGAGCCAGAAGCCCAGGGCCGCGCCGTAATGCCGGGCGGTCATTGCCAACGGGGCGAAGCCGTCGGGGAATCCCTTATGCGGTCGCCAGAGGCTCTTGCAGTCGTCCCAACCGTCGTCCAGCAAGAACGAGTCGATGGGCGTTTTCCGCTTTATTACCAGCTCCTCTCCAAAGGATGTGATGGCGTCGGTCGCGGCCGAGGCATCGAAGCGGCTGAAGTAGCCGATGTCGTACCAGGTGTTGTAATTGAGGAAAGGCCGATAGCGGTGGGCCCGCTCCCGTTCCAGGTAGGCGAGGAAGTCCCGCCGCAACTGCCCCTTGGCCACGAAGCCGATCACCGAAGAGACCGTCAGTGGCTCACCGGCGGTCATGGCTGCGCTGTGGGGCAGGAAGCAACGGACGTGGCCGACCTCGCCGCGGTTGATCGACATTGGATGCTCGACGGCAAAAAAAGCCGTGTCTGTGACCGCCGGCGACCCGTCAACTGTGCCACTGCTCCGGGCGGCGGCGACCGGCATGTCGATCAATAGTATTTCCCGCACAGGGATCGGCCGCCGGCCCGCGACGAATACCACTTGCTGCCGGAGATAATGAGAGTTCTCACGGAGGATCGCCCGCCAAGTGGCGTGAAGATTGCCGTCGCCGCTGGCCAACTCCACGACGATCTGTTTGCCGGCCAAGCGTTCCGCGTAGCGCGAGGCCCGCGGATTTGCGGTCAACTGCTCGGTCCGCGGTGCGCCGACGATTTTCATCTCCGACGCCTTGAGGAATGTACCGTCCTGGAGAACCAGCGTGAAAAGGTCCCCATTCAAGGCCAGAGACTGGCCGGTCCGCAAGCAGCGCAGTAGGCCGCCGGTCGGGCCGTGGTCGCCAGTATGCCAGGTCGCACAAATTACACCGTTGGACAGTTCCAGGGCATCGTCCTGGCGACTCGCAGCCGCAACTCCTTCGGTCGCACTGACGCAACCAATCACGTACGTAAGAAACAAGCAAGTTCTCATCATGGGCCTTGATGTTCTGTCGAAGTATGCCCCTGTTTTCCTTTCCCCAATATTCCTTTCCCAATCTCCCTTCGAGTTCAACTAATTCCTCTCCGGTTTTCCTTCCAGCGGCTGCGGCTCGGTCAATTCCAGATCGAGCACACTGACCGTATTCACGCCCTGCTTCAACCAGGGCGCCGGGCAAAATAACCGCTGCTGGGGTCCGATCGACCAATAGCGGCCCAAGTTGTGCCCATTGACCCACACTACACCCTTCTTCCACCGCGACATGTCAAGGAATGTGTCCGCCACTTTATCAAGCGTGAACCGACCTTGGAAGACTCCGCCGGGCCGCGATTCCTTGATTCCGTCGGGGATAGCCTGCGGCAGGCCGCTGATCCAATCGTCCTCAAGCGGCAGCGGCAGCATTTCCCAGTGTGTCAAGGGAATATCCTCAAGTTTCACTGCGCCGTAGATCCCCTTACGATCGGAATCCATGCCGATGGTGAAATTAATGTGCCCCATGCCCTCAACGAGAATTTCCAGCGTTGCCTCACGCGAAAATTCCGGCAGATCGATTTCGTGCTGCCCCAGGCGACGGTCGAGTCGGCCGACCAACGCGCCGTCGAGAAGCACTTGCGCATAGTCATGCAGGTTCGCCATCGTCAACCGCCGCTTGCCGCCCGCCGATACCTTTGTGCGATAGATCATGATTCCCTGGTTCTGCCCGACGGACTCAAAACACTCGGGCTGTTCCACGGACAACGCCACGGGCAGATGTTCCCACAGGCTCGTCCACCGTCGCATCTTGATTTCCGGGATTGTCACGGCGGGGATCGCGGCAGGTACATCCAGGAGCTTCTCGCCGGCAGGTCGGTAGCTGGCCAACTGCCTTCGTAAGGCATGATAAGCCCGTGTGGCGCGGCCCTGCTCGTCCAGCGGGGAACCGTAATCGTAGCTGGTCACATCGGGCTCGTAGCCCCGGCCGCCGTTATTGGCCCCGGCCGTAAAACCGAAATTCGTGCCGCCGTGGAACATGTAAAGCGTGAACGACTTATGCGTATCCATATAGAATTTCACTAGTCCGGACACATCGCTCGGCGACCAGTTGCCCTCTCCCCAGTGGCGTAGCCAACCGGGATAGACTTCCGAGGACATCACCGGCACACCGGGGTTCAGTCGCCGCGCCAAGGCGAACTGGTCCTCGCTTGTGCCCGTGTTCAGGCCGACGGCCACGCCGGGAATGACGATCCCCTTGAGGTAACCCTCGCCGGCTCCGTCGGCCGTGTAGAAGGGGCCTTTCACGCCTTCCGTGACCCACCGGTCGCGGAGCCAGACCATGTAATCGTGATCCCGCCGCGGATAGCTGCCGTATTCGTTTTCGATCTGCACGATGAGGATCGGGCCGCCGTTGGCGGCCATTTGCGGCCGGACGACCTTGGCGAACTCGTGGAAATAGTTCGCCACCGCCCGTTGGTAGCGGGCGTCCCGGATCGTGCGGAACTTGATGTCAGGGTAACGGAGCAAATAGGTCGGAATGCCGCCAAGGTCCCATTCGCCGCAGCAGTAAGGCCCCGGGCGGAGGTTGATCCACATGCCTTCTTCGCGGGCGATGCGGAGAAACTTGCCGATGTCGCGCGGGCCGGTGAAAAAGTCATACTTGCCTTCTTCTCGCTCGTGGGCATTCCAGAAGACGTAGATGGCGATGGTATTCAGGCCCATGGCCTTGGCCATGCGGATGCGGTGCCGCCAATATTCGGGTGGGATCCGCGCCGGGTGCATCTCGCCGCAGATCATCTGAAACGGCTTGCCGTCCAAGAGGAACTGCGAGTTTTCCGGTCCGCCGAACGTGAAGGCATGCGGCTTGCCGTCCGGCAAGATTGGCTCGGCCGATGCCGCCCCTGACCGCACGACCAGGACGAGCAGCACGGCAGCGCTCGCGAATCTCCCCGCGAAGCGGCGGGCCTGTCTGATACTTTCCTTTCCCCTACGTTCCTTTCCCGAATCTCCTGCGGCCATGCTGCTCCACCTCATTTTTCTGTCAGGACCGCGCTCGCCCGTTTTCTTCCCCGCATCCCGGCGGCGGGGCGAAGCGAATCGGTGCAAAGTGGTCCGGTTGATGAAAATTCAACTCCTCGCCGATCGGGGCCCAACTGGCCCAATGGGGATGCGAACTGTCGTCGGCACACTTGTAAAAGTTGCCGTGCCAGGCCTGGCCGGCCAACGGGCCCAGCGGACCCGTATAGGGCTCCAGCGCCGCCAGTGGGATCTGACAAGCGATGTGCCAGACGATCGGGCCCAGTTGCTCCGGCATGACGGTTACGGGCAGCGAGTGCGTAATCCGGATCCGCTCGCCGTGCCCGGGCGCCATGCGAGTGAAGCGGGCAAAGCCGTCGGGCGTGCGGGTCGGATCCTCGATGTAGCTGCAAAGCAAGGTCCCGCCGCAGTTGATCTCAAAGTTGAAATATCCGCCAGAGGGCCTTGGCTGTGCGAAGAACTCCACGCAGCTATCTTTCCAGACCGGCTCTTGAAACCGCGTGTAGCGCGCAACCACGTGGCAATCTTCCACGCGAAACCGCAAATAGAGGTTGTCGGCGTCGTAAAGCAGCCGCGCTGGGCGATGGGCCGATGGGGGCTGCCGGCGGCATGGAACTGGTCGATGCGGGCCTCGTCGGCCTCCCGCCAAACGGAGCTCTCCCAAGGCGAGTCCAGCGGCGCGGCTCCCATAGCCGGATAGGCGGTATAGTAGTACGTCATGAATCTCTCGACAGAACCGGCACAACATGGCAGCGACGAACGCCACCAGTTTATTAGCATTGCTAACTAAAGTCAAGCACCGCAGGTAGTTCTGTTCTGGTAGTTCTGTTCCATCGCACGACTTGTGGCGACGGCGAGCATTGCCTTCAAGGATTCATACGACGAGCAGGTCCAGAATACGGACATCCGGCGCTCGTCGTTCAGACGCAGTTCGAGACCCGCATACGTTTGCACGAACCGCGCGGCAGCGGCATTGCGAACGTCCTGGAACAGATAGCTCATCTGACGAAAGGCGTCCTTGCGATCGCTGGCGTCGAAAGTGAGGCTCACGCCCAGGTCGGCAACTCGGCGCCAGAGCAGTAGCTGTTCCAGTTGAGTGGCAAGAGCAACACCGGTCGCCCGGCTAGAAGAACTCGCGCCGCGGTGGAATGGGTGGCCATAAGGACCGCACAACAAACGCGCGCATGAGCAAAGCCCGGTAAAGAGTGCGGGAAACAGGACTTGAACCTGCACGACCTTGCGGCCACCAGGCCCTCAACCTGGCGCGTCTGCCAATTCCGCCATTCCCGCAGAAGCGTTGAATCCTGCCACCAAACCCGAGATCCACAGCAATACGCCGATCGGCAAGGGCGGCCAACGCTTATCTCAGTTTACTTCCCTGCAGGGCCGCGTCAAGGGAGAGGGGCAGGCGTCGCCATCGTACGTCGGATTTTCCATGCTGACAATCGGGCTTATTAGTAATAGAGATCAGGTTCGAGAGCCATGTCGGCTACCACGTATTCAGGGCGTTGGTCGAGTTGACACCCTGATTGTCAGGCCGGAAAGCCGGACGTAACTGTAGTTGACATAAAGTGGGCCCGCCCCGGGACGCATCCATGCGCCGGGTTGGGCACCTGCGGTAGCTGTCGGCGAAGGCGACAGGCTTGCTTCCGCACTCGCAAGGCAGGGAATCCGTTCCCCCGGCGCCCGTGAAAACACAACCTGCACCAGGCGTCGATGCAACGTCGCCGGTAAGTGGCCAAGCGCTACCGGCGACTGTGTTTCCACAGGTGTCGAACCTTCACGAACGGACCGGCAACAGGCATCCGTGCGACTGCTGCCGGCGCTCGGACCGTCACTAATGCACGGTGCCCCCTCCTAAGGCCGTTTCCGCGATTTCGTCAAAATGCTCCTGTTTTGCCGCCACGTAAGCCCGCCAATGCTCTTGCGCCAGATCTCCACGTGGTCCTGCACGCCTACCAGCACTACCTCGGTTTGCAGCTTGGCCAATGTCGCCAACTCCGGGGGAATACGGATTCGTCCCTGCCGGTCGATGTCGGCGTGCTGGGCCTGCCCATAGAAAAGCCGACTGAATGCCCGTACGTCCTGTCGTGTCGGCGGATTCTGGGCCAGACGCTCTCCCAGACTCTGAAAAGCGGCCTCCGTGTATAGGGTGAGTGACCCATCTGTGCCCGGGGTTACATAAACACCGCCACCGGGGGGGCAAGGAAGGGCGTCGCGCATGGGTTTGGGAATGGCCACTCGCAGCTTCTCGTCTAGGGTTCGATTAAACGTTCCGGTAAGCAGCATGGTTCGCCACAATTCCCCACGAACACCCACAAGAAACCCAAGAATAACGTCTTCTCGTTCCTCGTCAAGCAGCACTCTGGCGGCCGCTGCGCAGCTTCGGCGCACGGCGTCGCCGTAGCTTCGCACCAGTGAAGAACTTCCGCCGATGCCCGGTGATGTAAGTAACGCAGAAGAATTTTTGGGATTTAGAGGCGGCCTGCCAAAATCCCCGTCCAGAGGTCCTCGTAGGCAGCGACCATTGCCGGAAAACTAAAATCGCGTTCAGCATGCGCGCGGTTCTTTTGGCCAAGCCGGCCGGCGAGATCGCAGTCGCTTAAGATCTTGACGACCAACTCGCTAAAGCCTTCCCAATCGCCGTAGGGCACGGTCTGCGCGGGAGAATCTGGCCCCAGCAGCTCGTCGATTCCCTCAACCCGAGTGGCGACCACGGGCAGGCCAGATGCCATCGCCTCCAAGACGACATTCGGCATTCCTTCCCAGGCGGAGGCCAACGTTAAGAGGCTGCTGGCGGCGAAAATGGCCGGTATATCGGCTCGCCAACCCACAAAATGGACCCGTGGAGCGATTCCGGCCGCCAAGCAGAATTGCCGCATTTCGGCTTCCTGCGGGCCTGTGCCCACAACCAGCAGGTCGCAGTCCGGCAATCGCGGGAGCCAGCGGCGGGCGGTCTCTAAGAGCTGTCGTAAGCCCTTTTGGTCAGTCAAACGGCCGATGTACGTAACGAGTCTGCGGCCGGAGATCCCTAGGCCCGTCAAATCAGCAGGCCTGGCACCGCGAAAACGGGACGGATCGATCCCATTGGGAATGACGGTGAGTTTGGTGGTCGGCAGCCTGCCATTTCTAGCAGAGAAGGCAGCGACGGAACGGCTGACGCATACATAGCGATCGACCATCCGTTGGGTCGCCCGGTCGAGCCACAGACGCCAGGCTGGGTGTCGTTGTGCGACGCGAACTCCACACACGACGTGGCGCACGCCTGCCCTGCGGGCGGCGAATCGGCCCACAAGGTTGGCGTGGAACAAAAAGGTCTGGATAAGCTGTGTTTTCCGCTCCTTGAGCCCTCGGGTTAGGCGGACCACGGTCGCGGGGAAGTCCGATGCCCTTCGCGCTCCCAGACATTCAACTTCAACTCCCGCAGAAGCGAGATCGGGAACCAGAGACGTCTCGCCGGCCAGAGGCGTGGGCGACAGGCAATAGACCACCGGGGTAAATCGGGAACGGTCGAGCCGGGTGGCCAATTCGACCAGACAGCGTTCGGCCCCGCCGACGTTCAGATCCGTGATGCAAAGTGCAATGTTGATCATGTTTTGCGCCCCTATCCTGGCCGGGGACAGGGGTTTATACTCTATAAGAAAGCGCTAAAAGTCAAGTTGTCGCCCCTGGGGCACGATGAGCGAACTCGATCAGTATGATTACGAACTTCCGCGGCAGTTGATCGCCCAACGTCCGGCCGCGGCGCGGGTAGACGCCCGGTTATTGGTCGTCGATCGCGGCCAGCAATCGCTGACCCATCACCATATTCGCGACCTGCCGGAGATTCTTCGGACCGGCGATTGCCTGGTGCTTAACGATACCCGCGTAGTGCCGGCCCGATTGCTGGGACGCCGCGAGAGCACCGGCGGCCATTGGGAGGGTCTCTTCCTGGAGGCGGGGGAGGGCGGCTTTTGGCGAGTCTTGTGCAAAGCGCGGGGCAAACTCGCGGTGAACGAGACCATTCGCCTGGTCAATGCCCAAGGCCAGGACGACATCGAACTCCGTTTCGGCGCGAAGCAGGCCGACGGCAGTTGGATCGTGCGTCCGCAGAGCCAAGAGGAAACCTTCGCCCTGCTGGAGCGCATTCGGGCGCGTTCCCTTGCCTCCCTATATCCGCAAGGGGGAAATGGACGAGGACGACCGCCAGCAGTACCAGACTGTCTACGCCCGCTGGCCGGGGGCCGTTGCCGCACCGACCGCCGGGCTGCACTTCAGCCAGCCACTGCTCCGCCGACTGGAGGAGGACCGGGTGGTCATCTGTCCGCTGACGTTGCACACCGGGGCGGGCACGTTCCGGCCGATTTCCGCCGTAGCGCTGGCCGAACACAAGATGCACGCCGAATGGGGCGCGATCGGCGCCGAGACCGTGGATCGCATTGTGCAGTGCCGCGCGGCCGCCGGCCGGTGCGTGGCAGTGGGAACCACGTGCGTTCGACTCTTGGAAACCGCGGCCGCGGATGGTACGCTCAAACAATTCAGCGGTTACACCGACCTTTTCATTCGGCCACCGTACCAGTTTCATGTCGTCGACGCGCTATTGACGAACTTTCATTTGCCTCGGACCACCCTATTGGTGTTGGTCCGCACCTTTGGCGGCGATGCCCTGATCACCCGTGCCTATGAAGAGGCCATCCGCGAGAACTATCGTTTTTATAGCTATGGCGATGCCATGCTGATCTTGTAATGTACCCGGCACACCCCGCGTGCAGGTTAGCCCAAGGCACACGGAGTATGCCGCGCACAGTGCCCATTCCCAAGGAGACTCGATTGTCCGCTTATCCCGTCGAACACATCTTGGTCGTGCCCACGGAGTTGTTTCATCGCCTGGGATACTTCCAGGGTTTCACGCGAGAAATCGACCGTTACCTAGCCGAGCTTTTCAACCCGCAAAACATTTCCTTCCGTCCGCGACCGGAAATGGAACTCGACCCGAGTTTCAAGCAACTGATACCGTATGCCGTCTTTCAGCACTGCGATGCCGCGGGGCGGCGGTCGGTCTTCCAATACACCCGCGGTACCGGCCAGGGCGAGGGAAGGTTGCATCGCAAGCGAAGCGTGGGCATTGGCGGGCATATCTCGGCCGACGACGTCGGTGCGGACGGCGTCGGCGACCCGTACCGGGAAGGCATGCGACGCGAATTAGAAGAAGAGGTTTCGATCGATACGCCCTACACGTCGCGCTGCGTAGGCCTGATCAACGATGATTCTTCCGAGGTCGGCCGCGTCCACCTCGGCGTGGTTCACGTC
The DNA here is from genome assembly GCA_963709175.1 of uncultured Planctomycetia bacterium. Taxonomy (GTDB): domain Bacteria; phylum Planctomycetota; class Planctomycetia; order Pirellulales; family Thermoguttaceae; genus JANXQG01. The sequence goes on along the minus strand of CAVPVK010000007.1, from coordinate 2,333,283 downwards.
ATCGACGTCGAGAGTCCGGCGGTGCATCCGCGGGAGACCGAGATCATCGAGTGCGGCTTCCGCCCTGTGGAGGCGGTGCTGGCCGACATGGAAGGTTTTGAGACCTGGTCGCAAATCTGCATGAAGGCGCTCTACGGCAATCCCGGTTAATGCTTCAACTTCCTGTTTACCTCGACAACCACGCCACGACCCGCGTCGATCCGCGGGTGGTCGAGGTGATGCTGCCCTATTTCACAGAGATCTACGGCAACCCCGGCAGCACGACCCATGCCTTCGGGGCAGCAGCCCAAGACGCCGTGGACGAAGCGCGGACAAAAGTCGCGGCGGCCATCGGGGCGCAGACGCGGGAAATCGTCTGGACCAGCGGCGCCACGGAAAGCAACAATTTGGCCATCCGCGGCGTGGCCGAAAAGTTTGCCGCACGGGGGCGGCACGTCGTCAGCCAGGCGACGGAACATCCAGCGGTGCTTGATCCATTGGCCAAGCTGGCTCGACGGGGATTTGAGGTTACGCTACTGCCCGTCATTCCAGCGCCCGATCCCCGCGCCGGGCTGGTGGACCTGGATCAACTCGCCGCCGCGCTCCGCGACGACACCATCCTCGTCACGATCATGCTGGCCAATAACGAGATTGGCGCCATCCAGCCTTTGGAGGAGATCGGGCGGTTGTGCAAGCAGCGGGGCGTGTTGTTACACAGCGACGCCACGCAGGCCGTGGGCAAGATTCAGGTGGATGTTGCGGCCCTGGACGTCGATCTCATGAGTTTTTCGGCCCACAAAATCTACGGGCCCAAGGGCATCGGCGGGCTCTACGTGCGCAGCCGCGCCCCGCGGGTGCGACTGGAATCGCAAATCGACGGCGGCGGACAGGAAGGCGGACTGCGGAGCGGCACGGCCAACGTGCCGGGCATCGTGGGCTTCGCCCGCGCCTTGGACTTGTGCCTTGCGGAACTGCCGCAGGAAGGGCCGCGGCTGGCGGTGCTCCGCGACCGATTATTGGGAGGGCTGCGGGCCGGATTGGGCGACGTTTTCCTCAACGGCCCGGCCCTCGAATTGCCCGGCCTGCGGCTGCCGGGCAACCTCAACGTCAGTTTTGCCACTGTTGAGGGCGAGGCCCTCATTCTGGCGATGCGGGACATCGCCGTCAGCACCGGCAGCGCCTGCACGTCGGCCCAGCCCGAGCCTAGTCATGTCCTGCGGAGCCTGGGATTGAGCGAGGACGCCGTCCGCGGCAGCCTCCGCTTTGGCCTGGGGCGGTTCACCACGGCGGAGGAGATCGAGTTTGTCATCGACCGCGCCGTGGAGGGTGTGGGAAAACTGCGGGCGATGATCGGGTCGGAACTGGCGAATCGAGAACCATCATCGAGTAGTTACTCACGTTCCGCACCTCCGTTTGAAGGTTCGCAGCCCGTTTGGAGGTATGCCAAGCAAGGCGAGTAGTTTCCGTTGGGTCGGATCGGGTTCAGCCAAGCGTCGCGAGATTTCGCCGTGTTCCTTGACGATCACAATACACAAGGTGCTGAAGGATTTGAGAATCGCCGGGCCGGTAGGTGCTGGGCTAGGTCGGTTCTCCGGATAAAGTCCGTACATCGGTTTGCCTTTCAAGCTGCGACGCGTCTGACGCTCCATCAAGGCCATCACCATCAACGCCCAGACCAAGATGCACAACAGCCCCGCCATCCGTTCTGGCTTCTCCAGAAACATAGGGGCGACTGCCAGTGGACCTTTGCAGTGGTGGAACCGCCGCTCCACTTGGCTTTGCTCTTTGTACGTGGACAATGCCTTTGCCGTGGGGCAACGCTTCGACGAGATATTCGTCTTCAGCACGTACACGCCCTCCAGTTGCTTGAGCCTCTCAAGCTTCTTGGCGTTGATCTTCCAGGTCAGATGAAAAACTCCCTTCCTGTCCTTCGTCAACTTGTAATCGAACGAACTGCCTTCCGAGTACTTCGCTTTGGCCAATTCCAGCCGGCCCAAAATCTTCTCTTGTGTGGTCAGGCTGTACTTGTTCAGGTTCCGCTCGACGGCTGCAAATTCTTCGCGGATCTTGGACATGTGGCGCTCTCGGGTCGCCGCCTCCTGTGCGGCCTTCGCTTCGCTCCATACGAAGATCAGCCGGTACTTGACGCGAATCTTCCGCTCGTCCACGATGCCTTCCAAGACCGCTGTCGTCTCGGCGGCTTCGTACTTGTCCCGCTCATCCGCCAGCAGGTGGGCTTGGCTCTGCGGAAAATAATCCACCTTGTGCAGTTTCCCACGGCGTCTCAGCTTGAGATACTCTTCCTGCAAATGGGGTTGGAAGGCGCCGCCGCAAAGAAAGAAGCCTTTACCCGCCGCAACCGCCAGCAAGTTGTCCGTTGTGTCGAGCTTCGTATCCGCGATGTAAAGAAAGTCGGTCTTGCCCAAGGTCTTCGCCAGGGCCCGCAGATTGTCCATGTGGACCGGGCTTTCCGCCGCATTGCCGTCCAAAGGCAGATGACCGATCGGCACGCCCCCGTCGGCCGTCACGTTCAGCCCCATGCCGATCTGCTTGACGTTTTTCCGCCCGCTTTTCGTGCGACCGTAGGCCGGCTGGGGCGTGGGTGGGGTTTGCCCTTCGATACATTGTTGTTCATAGGCCCCGTACAGTTCCACGTCGGTGATGTCGAAGTGAATCTGATTCACTTGTACCTTGAAGACCTTAACCATCTGCGTCACCAGGGCTGCCTCAACCACGGCAGCGTGTTGGGCCAGACGTTCCAACCCCCGTCCGAGAAGATCGTCGTTGAGTTGCTCCGTCGTCACACCGTAGTAGTCGGTCAGACCCGCTGTCTGGGTCCATGTGCCAATACGATACAACGCCTGGGGGTTAAGCAATCGGTTGGCAATCATGGTCTCCGCAACCGTGCCCAGGGGCACCCCGCCTTCCCACGGTACGACTTCATTGATAATCGCGCCCAACCTTAGCCGCTCAAAGTAATGCGCGATAACCGGCAATGCACCAACAATCTGTGTGTCGAAACGAACGCTCGCATCCATGCGCGGCTCCTCCTTGGCCAGATTCCGATTGAACCTCCCGTAGTTCGCCAAGGATGCCAAAACGACGCCACTCTGTCCAGATTAACTTCCGCCAGGGGTGCGGAACGTGAGTAGTTAGAACACTGGCGGGAACAGGCGTCTTGGACGTGTCGTTTGTTCAGTGAGCAGAACGCCGCTGCCCAGCCGGCAGGGCGAATCGGCTCTGTCGCGCGCGATCACGCCGATCCGCCAGCTCGGCGTTTTAGAATTCCGACGACCTCTCCATAAACTCCGCCTGCCACATCCTCGGGCGAGGCATGGTCGATATCCTCGGCCTTGCCAAGCTTACTCGACCGCGTGCCGTTGTTTTTTTGGATCGCGGCATGGGAGTAAAACAGCGCGTTGCCATAGATTGCCACTTTTTGGAAGCCAGGCTCGAAACTGTCGTCGTTTCCGCAGTCCTCGTATCCGAGCGCCCGAAACACCTGCTCTAAGACACCGATGCCAAATTCCTCGCACGGGGTTGCGGTTGGCCAGTAGCGCCGGGCTGCCACCAGTGCTCCGTATCGCCGGCTGCCCAGGCAATGCAGTTGTAGTTAGCATCCGGAGGGCTGGTCACCCGATAATTGGCTGGCGTCAATCGTGGGAAGTCGCGAATGGAGAAGCGATTCATGACGACAAGAATCCGCGATCAATTCCCCATCGAATCCACGCCGCAGTCATCGCGGGCACTTTACCAGCGTCTTCCGGCGGCACCGGGTTCTCGTCGGTAATCGATTCGAGCGCCCAAAACCAATGGTCGGGCTCGCGACGAAGCTCTTCAAGGATCAGAGGCACGGCGGCAGTGCCCATGCCAATGATCCGCTGATAAGGCTGGAGCATCGCCATTTGGGCCGTATTGGAGAGATAGCGGGACTGTTCCTTCCATTGAGTCCGCCAGCGCCTAAATCGCTCCCTTTCGCTAGCTTGTTGCGCTAACCCACCGCGGGAAGAGGAATTACTAACCATCGGACCTGCTCTTGCGGTTTGCCAATCCTAACAAAGGGATATGCTATCGCGAGCCCGAAAGGAAAGCAATCGTGTTTTGCGACGTTCGGAAAGAAAAGTCAATTCGAAGTCCGTGCAATTTACCCGGCTTCTAGCCGACAATTATTCCGTTCTACGAGGTGCTTCACAATTCTCCTGGGAATCGCGGCTCACTTCCGTTTGCTCAGTTCCGCCAGCACGCGATCGGTGATGGCCTGGATGAGGGCCTCCTGATCCGGCGTCCCCTGGAACGGCGGATTCCCGTTGCCCGATCCGTTGCCCCTGAAACTCGGCGGGCTGAAGGCCGCCTGCGCCACACCGGTGTCCTTCCAACTCTCACGGAAGACGTCGTTGGCGCAGATGTCGCAGTTCTTGATCTCCGTGCGGGGGTCCTGCATACCCCACTTCTGCTTCAGGTCCAGCAGGCCCTGGGCCTCCGGCTCGGTGAAGTAGTTAACGCGGCCCAGGCCCTTAGCGAGCATGAGAATGCGGCAGTAGGCGTCGAGGACCTCCGTCCACCAGTAAGCCCGCTCGACCGTCTCGCCATAGCTCACGGTGCCGTGGTTGGCCAGGATGATGACGTTCGACTTCTTTACGAAGGGCAGGATCGTATCGGCGAACTCCTTGCCGCCGGGGATGGCGTACTTGGTGATCGGCACGTCGCCCAAAAAGATCTCCACCTCGGGCAAGACGCACTGCGGCACAGGCTCGCGGGCGACGCCGAAGGCCGTGGCATGCGGCGGATGGCAGTGCACGACCGACTTCACGTCCGGCCGCTCCTTCATGATCGCCAGGTGCAGCATGACCTCGCTGGTCCGCTTCCGCCGCCCGGAAAGCTGGTTGCCTTCCATGTCGACAACGCACAGATCGTCGGGCTTGAGGAAACCCTTGGAAACCATCGTGGGCGTGCAGACCACTTCCTTCTCGCTGAAGCGATAGGTGATGTTGCCATCGTTGGCAGCGGCAAAACCCTTCTTGTACAGGCGGTCGCCGATTTCGCAAATCTCTTGCTTGATCTTGTGGATGTTGATCATGGGTTGAACCTTTTCGAAATGGAATTACGGTTTGAGGTCGGCGGGGATCTCGACGCGAAAACTGTCGAGAATCGCGGCGTTATAGGCGTCGATCGGTTTGACCTTGGGATGAAAGGGCATGGCTGCCTCGCGGCCCTCGCTGAGGGCTACCCGCGAGCCCAGTCCGGCGCCGAGCTCGTCCATGACGACGACTTCCTCGACTGGCTCGGCGGACTTGCCTAGCAGGTTGTCCCACGACAACGGCACGACCAATTTCCAGGTCGCGCCGGCGACGCTGGGGTGGGCGCGGTTGAGCGTTACGGTGCCGATGACGTCTGCAATACGCATTTTGTGTTTTAGGTCTTAATAACGTAGGCCGGAACAAGCTTGCGCAGTTCCGACCTGCACTTAAACGACTCCTCCTAGTCGTTCCTTCAACGCTTCCGGACACACGCGGATACCGCCGAGGCAAAAATCGCGGAGAACCTGTTTCTTTTCGTAGGCCGTGCCGACTGCCGGGTCGACAACCAGTACGTTCGCGCCCACGGCCGCGACGGCCGCCGCCGTGGCCGCCACGTTGGTTGCCAATACGGCGCGGACCGCGGCGTGACGATTAGCCAGGCACAAGCCCGCGGCCGCATGACGGGTCCACAGCAGGCCGCAGACTTGCCCGGAGGCAACGGCGTCGGCCAGCATATCGGTTGCCGCGATCATGCAACTGGCACCCTCCCTGCGGACGTCAACGCCCGCCTGTAAAAGGGCTTCCACCATGGCGGACGGGTCTTGCCCGGTCGCGCCTACCACGAGCATCGCACGGTGTCCACCTTGCTGCCGGTCGCCGGCTGCCTTGCGCACCAGCGCGACACCTTTCCGTCGTAATTCGTCCTGTACTGCTGGCGTGACCAGGGCGCCGGCGGACACCGATAGTTGTTTTGCGCCCGAGAGCCGATCGGCGATCGTTTCCAAAGTGACCACGCGAGCATCGACGAATACGTCGCCCGCACGGACCGCGGGCACGGCCGCGGAAGGAGAATCGGCGAGGCGCGCCGACGGTTTTGGATCGGCAAGGGAACCAATCCCCAAGTCGGCCAGAACCGCGCGGACGATCCGCTCAATTTCTTTCGCACTCGCATTTGCCATGGTTTTCCGTTATTTCGTGTCCGGCAGCCCCATCACCGACCAGCGGACCGGAGAGGTCTTGCTGTGCAACAGTTCCCGCGTGCCGATGCCGTCGCTAGTGACCATGACGGTCTCACCCTGTCCCGCTCCGAGGCGATCGACCACAAGGATTGGATCGCCCTCCGGCGAGCGGCCGTCGGCCATCAGCGCCATCACCAGCAAAAGCTTGCTGCCTTCCATGGAAGGATGCTTGATTGTCGCCGTCGCGCTTCCGACAACTCGGCCGTAGTACATACGCTTACTTGCCTAATATCCTCAGGTTGTCGACCATCGTGCAGCGGCGCTCGCGGGTGAAGGTGAGCGGAGTGGTTACGCCTTCGCCGGTGGGTGTGGCAATGGAAAACGACACATAGCCCTCTCCGCCCAATCCCAGCCCCGCGGAACAGGGGCCGTTCTTGACGAACAGCGTAGTGTCCATCGCCCGGCCCATCTTCGTCATGTTGTTCACGTTGGTGGAATGGATGATCGCCGTATGGCGGAAGCCGTGCTCGGCCTCCTTGGCCTTGGCAATCGCCTCATCCACGTCCCGGCAACGAACGAATGGCAGGAAGGGCATCATCTGCTCGACGGGCACGAACGGGTTCGCGTCGTCCGTCTCACCGAAAATCACCTCGGTGGCAGCGGGGATCGTCTTGCCGATAGCCTTGGCCAACACGGCCGCGTCCTTGCCGATGAAATCCTTGGCAGGCACATCGTGCTTTTGGGCCCCTTCGCCCACGCTGGCGATGGCTACCTTGGTAAGGGCGTCGACCTCCTTGGCACAGAGCCGTACGGCTCCGGCGCGTTCCATGGCCGACAACATCGCATCGAAGACCGATTCGACGACGAAAACCTCTTTTTCGGCGATGCACAGCAAGTTGTTATCGTAGGCAGCACCGGCGATGATGGCTCGGGCGGCGCGGTCCAATTCGGCCGTCTCGTCCACGACGACAGGCGGATTGCCTGGCCCGGCGACAACGGCCCGCTTGGGTTGCTGCATGGCCGCCCTGGCCACGGCCGGTCCGCCGGTGACGCAGATCAGGGCAATGTCACGATGCTTGAAGAGGGCCTCGGCCGTCTCCAAGGTCGGTTCGACGATCACGCAAACCAGGTTGTCGATGCCCAGGTCACGATAAATGGCTTCGTTGAAGCGGCGGACACCCTCGGCCGCGACCTTTTTGCCGCCAGGGTGCGGATTGACGACCACGGTATTGCCGGCGGCGATCATGCTCACCGCGTTGCCGGTGATCGTAGGCAGCGAGTGGGTGATCGGTGTGACTGCTCCGATGACGCCGAAGGGAGCGTGCTCGATGACTGCCAGGCCGTGATCGCCGCTGAACACTTCGCTACGGAGGAACTCTACGCCCAGCGCGCGCTCGCCGAGCGTCTTGAGCTTCTCGATCTTGTGTGGCAAACGGCCGATCTTCGTCTCCTCCATCTCCATCGTGCCCAGTTCGACCGACTGCTCGATCGAGATGCGGCGGATGTGGCCGATAATGCGGCGGCGATCGTCAATCGTCATGCCGCTAAGACGTTCGAACGCCTCGCGGGCGGCGGCCACAGCGCTGGGCACGTCGCCAAACAGGCCGAAACGGCCCTGGTGGCTGCCGTTGCTTGTGGGCGTGACCGTCCCGTTCATCCGCGACAGCACTTGCTCCACCACGCTGCGAATCAGAGTCTCGTCGATTTGGACCATTTCTACTTGTCCTTGCTATACACACAGGTTTGCGCCACATGCACCGTATCGAGGATACCGATGATCACGGTATCAACGGGCAAAGTCTTGGTTTCCGGGGTCAAGCGGGCGCTGGAACCCTGGGTGATGAGCACCATCTCGCCCAGGCCGGCGCCGACCGTATCGACGGCCACCAGCATGCGGCCGCTGGTCACCAGGCTGGCACGCGTCGCCGGGTCGAGCCTGTAAAGCTCCACCAGCATCAGCTTATGGCCGACCATCGTATCCACCTTCTGGGTGGCGACGATCGAACCGGTGACTTTGGCGATCATCATGGCAAATAGTTCCTTACGTTGCCGCTTGCAACAATTGAGCAGCCAGGGTCGCCACCACTAACTCTTCGTTGGTGGGCATGACCCAAATCTGCACGCGGCTCTGTGGGGCTTGGATTGAGCACTCGCCCCGGGCCTGCTCGTTGGCCAGCGGATCAAGCACAATTCCCAACTCGCCCAGGTCGCGGCAGACAGCGGTTCGCAATTCCGCGCTGTTTTCGCCGATCCCTCCCGTGAAGACAATCACGTCGGCCCCGCCCAACTCGACCAGATAGGCGCCAAGGTAGTGCCGCACGCTGGCTGCGTAGACGTCCAGGGCCAGCCGCGCGCGGGTGTTGCCGCCCGCAGCGGCGTCAGCAATATCGCGATAGTCGGTGCTCACGCCGCTGATGCCCAGCAAGCCGCTTTGGTTGGCGAGGATTCCCAGCACTTCCTTCAAGGACTTGCCGGTCCGCTCCATAATCACCGGCAAAGCGAAAACGTCGAAATCGCCCGCGCGGTTGTTTTGCGGAAGACCGCTCTGGGCGCTCATGCCCATCGACGCCGCCACGCTCTGACCGCGGCGGATCGCGCACAGGGAACTGGAACCGCCAAGGTGGCAGGAGATAATCCGCAAGTCGTTGCGGCCCAGCAGTTCGGCCGTCCGCCACGAAATGTAGCGGTGGCTGGCCCCATGGAACCCCCAGCGGCGGACGCAGAGGGCATCGTGCCATTCGTAGGGAATGGCGTAGAGCTGGTTGCACTCGGGGATCGTACGATGGAAGTCGGTCTCGAAGGCCGCCACCAGGGGGATTTCCGGCAGCTTTTCGGCTAGCAGACGCATGGCGGCGATGTAGGGCGGATTGTGCGCTGGGGCTACGCCGCACATTTCCTCCATGGCCGCCAGAACGTCGGGCGTGACCCGTTGCACTCCGCTGTAGCGGCCGCCGTGAACCGTCTTGAAGGCAATCGCCGAAACTTCCGCCGCGTCGCGCAAGCAGCCGTGCTCGGCATCGGTCAATTGCGCCAGACAGTGATGCACGGCCTCGACGTGGTCGGTCGCCTTGACTACCATGTCTTGCTTGTGATCGCCGATATGGAGCGTGCAGCGACTCTCGGCGGACCCAATCCGTTCAATTCCTCCGCGCGAGCTGGCGCTGGCTGTCCATGTCGAACAGCCGGTACTTGAAGCTCGTCGAACCGAGGTTGGCTACGAGAATCTTCATGGCGGGTCTTGGGTCTTGGGTCTTAGGACTTAGGTCCGAGGTCCGAGGTCCTTTGCCAGGACCTAAAACGCAAGACCAAAGACCTTCCTCCCAATTCCCAGTCCTTCATCTCCCTAGGACAGATACGCCTCGACAATCCCTTCGGCCGGCCGCGGGATGATATGGCTGGCAACCAGCTCGCCTGCCGACTGCGCTGCAGCGGCGCCGGCCTCGACGGCCGCTCGCACGCTGCCCACGTCGCCGCGGACGACGGTCGTCACCAGTCCGCCGCCGATCTGCACGCGTTTTACGATAGTTACGTTGGCCGCCTTGGCCATGGCGTCCGTGGCCTCGACGAGTGCCACAAGTCCTTTGGTTTCCAATAGTCCGATGGCGTCTTGCATAGTAGTTATTTCCCTTGCTTGAATGTGAAGTGGTTTGTTCAGTCGGCCCCGCCGGCCTTTTGCGCGGCGGGCAGGACGACGCTCAGGTCCTCGTGCGGTCGTGGAATCACCTGTACGCTGACGACCTCGCCGATACGGCCGGCGGCCGCAGCACCCGCATCGGTCGCCGCCTTTACAGCGGCCACGTCGCCCACGACGAACGCGCTAACCAGCCCGCTGCCGACCTTGTCCCAGCCGTAGAACTGGACATTGGCGGCCTTGAGCATGGCGTCGGTAGCTTCGACAAGGACCACGAAGCCCTTGACTTCAATCATGCCCAACGCTTCCATTGACTTTGCCATAACAATTTTCTCCTGGGATGAAAAACCTTGGAGTGGGACCTGTTGCACTCGGCCCACCCTGCGTGTAACCTCGGACTACAGTTTGAACAATTCCACCTTCGTCGCGTGATCCAGATCGCAGGCGTTGCCTTCATCCGTGTCGAGGTGGATTTCCAACTTGATATTCTTGCCGACCCGCACTTGCAGGCCGTGGAAGACGACGCTGCAGGTCGAATCGACCCGCAGGCCCATGAGATCGCCGTTGCCGACGCCGTAGAACTCGGCGTCTTCCGGGCCCATGTGGACGTGCCGCTCGGCGCGGATCACGCCTTGTTTCAATTCGACTACGCCCTTGGGTCCGACCAGCACGCAGCCCGGCGTATCCTTGACGTTGCCGCTGAGCCGCACCGGCAGGTCGATGCCCAGCGAGATGCCGTCGGTGAAAGCCAGTTCGACCTGGGTGTCCGGCCGCGTGGGCCCCAACACCCGCACGGTTGGCAGCATCCGCCGCTTGGGGCCGACGATCATCACGGTCTCTTCCGCAGCGAAGTAACCGTCCTGGTACAGGTCTTTTTGGATCGTGAGCTTATGTCCCTTGCCGAAGAGCGTCTCCGTGTCGGCATCGGTCAAGTGGCAATGCCGGGCCGATACACTGACCACCAGGTTTGGCTTTCCCGCGGGACCGCCCACTTGGGCCAGCACGATCTGGCGAACGATTTGCTCGATAAGGTTGCGGTCAATCGGTGCAGCGACGCTCATGGTTGCTCACGGTCAAAATGGATTGGATTCCCAGGATTGCTCGGCCGACGCGCCACGCGGATGGGTCTTGCAGTTCGCCCGCTGGCCGGCGGCCGACGCAGATGTCCATGCTGTGTGGTTTCTTAGCTTGCCATGGCCGGCTCGCCGACCTCAGCCACCACCAGGTTCACACCGGCGGTGGTCAACTTGGCTCGCCACTCGTCGCTGAGGTGCGAGTCGACGACCACGTGGTCGACGGTGCCCAGGGAACAAATGTGCCCCAGGCTGTGGCTGCCGAACTTGCTGCTGTCAACGGCCACGATCACCTCTTTTCCGGCCCGCATCATGGCCCGCTCCGTCTCGATCAACAACAGGTTGTTGTTGAAAAAGCCATCTTCGCTAACGGCCGCCGCGCTAAGGATCGTCTTGCGGACACGGACCTGCGACAACATCTGGTCGGCATACGGACCGCGAACCACGCCGGTTCGCGGGCATATATTGCCGCCGATCAATATTACGTCACTATTTACATTGGCAGCGAACAGGTTTGCCACAGGCAAGGAGGTTGTCACCACATGCACCGGGCGACCGACCAATAATCGCGCAACCTCATAGGTGGTACTTCCACCGTCCAAGAGGACAGTTTCCCCGTCTTCCACTAGGTTCGCCGCCGCCTGGGCGATAGCTCGTTTCAAGTTCCAGTGAGAAGGCTCGCGTGCCTCGAAATGGGGGACTGCGCCCGTGGATCCCGTGAAAATCGCGCCTCCATGAATGCGTCGCATAGCACCTTGCTCCTCAAGCACCTCCAAGTCTCTCCGGACCGTAGATTCTGAGACGCCGAGCTGCTCCACCAATTGGGGCAACGAGGCAAACTGGTACTGTCGCACCATCTCCAATAACCGGTTACGTCGTTCTGCGCCTAGCACAACAGTCACTCCTGACGTCCGATAGCAAATTCCATCTGACCCGATTATGCCATAGCATAGCATTTATTGCAACCAAATTCTTTCAGGCCGATGGCGGATTTTGAAGGAATTCTCTCGCAATCCGGAAATGCCGTCGTATTCGCGTCGTCGTCAGCCACTAAGAACTTGCATCGTCTGCCCCATTCGTTGTGTTCGAATTGGCTAAGATAGCCATGAGTCTGTACGGAAATAAAGTTACGTTGCGCAGTGATTATAGATTATGCAAGAAAACAAACCGCAGATCTTACTTTGGAAAAAAGGATGGCCGCATTGTACCGTCGCCATTTCCGAGCATGGACTCATACCTGGACCTGGACAACTCCGCAGTCGGTTCGTTGCTTACTTGAGTGAGAATAGTATACTGAGATCGTGAGCGAAACCGGTTTTGCAGGAGTCAGAGCAATGCTGAAAAGCGCCGTCTGCGAACCCACCCACGTTCACCGTTCGCACCACAGCATTGTCAACGAAGGCCAGCAGCCGGTTTCTCTCCCCGTCCATCGAGGCAAGGTGAAGCCCTCTCATGTCCGATCCTGACCTTTTAAGACCCGCCAACCCCTGGCTGCTCCATCGCATGGCCGTGGACGACGTACAAGAGCGTTTTCGACGATTCGCCGCAGCCTTCTGCGAGGCCCGCGTGCCGCACGCCGTCGTGGGGGGCCAAGCCGTTGCCGCCTGGGTATCGACAAAGGATCCCGACGCGGTCCGCGTGACGAAGGATGTCGACATTCTGCACGGCGCGGAGTCCATTTGCTTTGGGCCGGCGAGAAGGTCCGCCCCGACGACGAGACGGCCGCCGCCACAATCGACCGCCGAGAACTGCTCGCGCCCGGCCTGTGGGTGGTTCCGCTGGCGGACCTGGTGCGTATGAAGCTTCAGGCCAATCGGGACCAGGATCGCGTCCATTTGCGCGACCTGATCGACGTGGGATTGATCGGCGCGAAATCCTGGCCACGCTCCATCCGACGCTTGCGAACCGTCTCTTGCCGCTGCTTGCGGAAGCCGGGAGGTTGTAGGAGAAGGTCAGGGCATCTGCCGTTCCTTACAGAATCCGGCCGTTTCCTGTTATACTGACGCTTTGCTTCTATGCAAGCACTTGGCTTTATAGCCTGAAATCCATCTGGAGATCTAAACAAGGTCAGGCTGGAAATCCTGACGTACAACACTGGGAGAAACTACAATGCGCCGACACAACTTTGCTGTTCTTGTCCTTCTTGCCCTCGGAATCGCTGCTCCGGCTGTCGCCGCGGATACCATGACATTTCGCTTTACTTCGGGCCGGTCCGCCTACGATGCGGCCTACGAAAAGGCCCGCGGCGTCATTGCAGCGGACGTCCGCGACGGCAAATTCTTGGCGGGACAGAATTGGGCGCAAGTCTGGACTCGCGATACTTCCTACTCCACCGAATTGGCCTGTGCAATCCTCCATCCGGATGTCGCCAAGACGACATTGCTGGATCTGACCCAGCCGGTGGAGGGCATCGGTGAATGTTGGTATCAAGACAAGTGCGGGCACTTCGCCGGCTGGCCGAACCTGACCGATGCCATCGTCGGCGCGTCAGGAACCTGGTCGCTGTATCTTGTCACCGGCGATCCTGCATTGCTGCGTCCGCTTTACGACCGCACCGTACGGAGTCTCCACCGGGCCGAACGCGACGCATTCAGCGCCGAACTGGGATTGTTCCGCGGTTGCTCGAGCTTCATGGAATCCGATAGCGCCTACCCGCGGCAGTACGCCGACAACGGTGTGAAGCTCTCTAAGACTTGTGCCTTGAGCACCTGCCTGCTCTACTATCGGGGCTATCTCGTGGCGGCCGATGCGGGGAAACTGCTGGGCGAGGACGTCAAGCCGCTGCGGGAAAAGGCTGCTCAACTGAAAGACGCGATCAACGTCCGCTTCTGGCTTCCCAAAAAGGGATACTATGCGTACTATCTGGACGCCGCAGGCAAGCCCGACACCCGCATGGAAGGCCTGGGCGAGGCATTTGCCGTTCTGACGGGCGTGGCCGACGTCGAGCGTGCCCGGCAGATCCTCCACGCCACGCCGACGACGGCTTGGGGTTTCCCTTGTCTCTGGCCGCAGTATGACGAATGGCGGAGCTACCGGACCGATTTTGCCCACTACTACCACAATGGCATGATTTGGCCATTCGTCGAGGGTTATTGGGCTTGGGCGGCGAGCGAGAGCAAAGATGTCAAGGTTTTCGGTCGCGAACTGGATGCCTTGGTAAAGCTATCCGAGAAGCGCAACACTTTCATGGAACTTTATCGTCCCGAGGATGGTCGGCCGGACGGCTCCCCGCGGCAATTGTGGAGCGCGTCGGGCTTCCTTTCCATGATCTACCATGGACTATTTGGCATGCACTTCGAACAGGACGGCCTGCGGTTTGCGCCGGTGGTGCCGCGCGGGTTCCAAGAAATCAAGCTGGATGGTTTCAAGTACCGTGCGGCCAACCTGACTATCGTCGTCAAAGGACACGGTACAACAATTGGCGCGTTTTCAGTGGACGGCAATGAGCAGAGCAATCCGGTCTTCTCGGCCGCCAGCCGCGGCGAGCACACGATCGAAATCCGCATGAAGTAGAGATTCATGAGACCGCTAGTCAACGTTTTCGCGGTGGTGTTGGTTCAAACGGCCGGCGCCGTGCCGCCGCTTGTGAACCCGGATTCGTTGCGCGGCAAGGTCATGTGCGGCTACCAGGGCTGGTTTCGCTGTCCGGGCGATGCCTGCGGCATGGGATGGATCCATTACAGTCGCAACGCGCAGCGGATTTCACCGCGGACCCTGACTTTTGAAATGTGGCCGGACATGCGCGAATACAGTAAAGGCGAGCGATTCGCCGCACCCGGTTTCCAATTGGCCGACGGGCCGCAGGGGGAGTTATTCAGTTCCGATAACGCGGCGACAGTGTTGCGGCATTTCCAGTGGATGCGGGATTACGGCATTGATGGGGCATGGATCCAGCACTTCCTCGTGGACCTGCCCGGCGGTCCCGGGGAGAAGCGTTATATATCGCGACGTCGTGTGCTCGCATACGGGGCGGAGGCCGCCAGGAAGACCGGCCGCGTTTGGGCCCTGTCGTTCGACATCGCGGGGATGCCCGTCGATCGGATCTACGATGTTCTGACTGCCGAGTGGAAGCGGCTGATGGACGCGAAGCTTATTGGCGGTCCGCACTATCTGCATGAAGGCGGACTGCCCGTCGTGCAGATCTGGGGTTTCTACCGCCAGAACAAACACAACGCCATGACACCGGAACTGGCGGAAAGGTTGATCGCCTTTTTCCAGCAACCGGGTCCCTATCGCGCGTTCCTTGCGGGCGGCGGCGATTGGAACTGGCGGAATTGTCCGGATCCGGCCTGGCGGGATCATTGCTTCAAGTTCGGCGCCTATTCGCCCTGGAACGTGGGCAACTATAGCATTAATTCCGCAGGCGCAAAAACGCAGCCACGCATTACTGGGCGGAGGATAAGCGGGCGTGCGAGAATAAGGGCGTATTCTGGCTGCCGGTTGTTTATGCCGGCTTCAGTTGGGACAACCTGTGCAGGCTGCCACCGGGGTCGTCGAACATTCCTCGCCGGCGCGGGGAATTCCTGTGGGAGCAGTTTCACGAATTGTCAAGGCTTGGCGTCGACACGGTTTATGTTGCCATGTTCGACGAGATCGACGAGGGTACCGCGATTTTCAAGATCACTAGCGCGCCGCCAATTCAGGGTCACTTTATCGGCTATGACGGCCTGCCAAGCGACTGGTACCTCCGCCTGGTGGGCACGGGTGGACGGCTGCTGAAGCAACATCGGCCGGTGCCGGCCGAGATACCAATTCAACCGTGACGGTTTGCGAAAGCGCAAGGCGCAGAGGCAAGCTAGTTGTCGGCGGAAATTGCGCTCGGTCCTATCGTTCAAGAAAGACCATCATGGCGGGCGTGCCGATCGGCAAGTATTGACCCGTGAAGGCCAGCCCGCCAGTTTGTTTGTCGCGGCGGAACGCGGCGATAGCGTCGCTCCTTTGATTGCAGGAGAAGAGAAAGCGACCGCTGGGATCGATACTGAAGCTCCGCGGATAATCGCCGCGGGTCCATTCCTCGCCAGCCAAAGCGAGGACACCCGACTCGGCGACCGAGAACCAGGCGATGCTATCGTGCAAACGGTTCGCGACATAAACGAACTTGCCGTCGGGGGCGACGGCGATTTCAGAAGTGAAATCGGTGCCGGCGAACCCCTTGGGCAGAGTGGATAGCGTTTGTTTCGCGGTCAACAGCCCGTGCCGGGAGTCGTAGGCGAAAACGGCTACGGTCGAGGCCTCTTCCTGCAAGGAATAGAACCAGCGTCCGGTGGGATCGAAAGTGAAATGCCGCGGACCATCGCCGGGCGGCAGGGCCACGAAGGGCGGATTCTGATCCATGAGCCGACCCCGCTGGACATCGAACGCCCACGTGAAAATCACGTCTTGCCCGAGGTCGCTCGCCATAACATGCCGTCCACTCGGATCCGCCTGGATCATGTGCGCGTGGGGGCGTTCATGTCCGCTGATGGCAAAGCTCCCAGCGGGCGCGCTGGTGGCGCGAGTCGGGCCCGTGGCCACGCGGACGGCTTTGACGTCGGTCGCCGGACCGAGCCCGCCGTCGACTCGTAACGGCAACACCGCCACGGTTCCGCCAGCGTAGTTGGCGACCAGCACGTGCCGCCCTGCGGGGTGAACACTGAGATGCGCCGGACCCGCTCCTTGGGAACTGACCGTATTGATGAGGGTGAGATGCCCATTGGCCCGGTCGATTGCATACGCGCTGACGGACCCTGATTTGCCGCCCTTATAGTTCGCGATTTCGTTGGCGGCATAAAGATGACTCTGCCCCGGACCAAGCGCCAGCCATGACGGGTTATCGCCATTGGCGAATACCGCCCGTTGGATCAAGGCCCCGCTGGCAGGGTTCATTTCCACGAGGTAGATGCCTTGCCCGTTTCCCTTGCTGCCTTCCGGACCTTGGGGAGAACTGTACGATCCCACGTAAGCCAGTACCGGGCGGTCGGCGGGCGGCTCCGGCCCCTGCGCCGTAGCCGGCAAAGCGGCCCCCGCGGCGGCGAGCGTCGTAGCTGCCAGGAATCCCCGCCGCGAGACCTTGACCTGCGGACCGAAAGCCCGGTGATCATGATTGCCCGTCATATGCGTTCTCCGAACGTGTTGGAACATTTTTGGTGAGGCTACGAACGAACGGGAGGCGGGATACCACGAATGCGGACCTTCCGCCCCTCGATGGCGACCCGGCCCTCGGCAATGAGTTGGATGGCCTCGGGATATGCCTCGCACTCGGCTTCGAAGACCCGTGCGGCCAGGGTCTCGGCAGTGTCGTCGTCCAGAACAGGGACGGCGCGTTGCAGGATCACGGGCCCATGGTCGTATTGGTTATCCGCGAAGTGGACCGTGCAACCGCTGATTTTTGCCCCGTAGTCTAGGACCGCCTGGTGCACGCGATGACCGTAGAAGCCGTGGCCACAGAAGGCCGGTATCAGGCCGGGATGGATGTTCGTCACGCGGTTAGCGAAATCCTCAGCGATTGTCACTCGCTTGAGAAAACCGGCCATGACCACCAGGTCAGCGCGGGCTCCTCGGCAGGCATTGAGAATGGCTCCGCTGAACTCCTCCTGGGAAGCAAAGCACTTCGAGTGCACGACCGCCGTGGGGATCTCCGCGTCGCGGGCAAATTGCAGCCCTCGGGCATCGGGACTGCTGGACACGACGAGCGCAATCTCAACGCGGAGTCGCCGGTCGCGGATCCGCTCGATCAGGTTCTTCAACGTCGTGCCGCCGCCGGAGATGAGCACGGCGATGCGGAAAGGAGTGGCAAGAGTGGACATGGGAGACGAGGAAAGCACGAAATCGAAATCCGAAACAAATTCAAAATGCTAAGTTCCAAAGAAAAACTCGCTGACAGAGATATTTGGCGGAAAAATAATCCCTACCATACCATCGGAGATCATGCCGCACCGCAGATTGTTTTTCTGCCAAACATGTTTTTGTCATCCGTCCTTCTCTCAGGACATCTCTTGCGCCGTCACGACTCGAAGATAGAGTTGGGCCCGGTACTCGCCGACTTCGATTTCCACCGGCTCGATGCCTGCCAGCGGCGCGAAGGAGATCGACACCGCCAGCGTCTCGGTCATAATGTACTCGCGGAACTGCTCGATCGCTGCCTGCAATTCCACACTGTCGGTGACGATCGCCATCTCGACGCGGTCGGTGAACCGGCAGTTCATGGTCTTGCGGAGATCATTGACCGTGCGGGCAAACTCACGCGCGATTCCTTCGCGAATCAGGTCCTCGGTCAATTCCGTGGAAAGCACGACTACACAGGCCTTGCCTTGGGCGGCCGCCCAGCCTTCTTTGGCCTGGAGCCGAACCTGGATGTCGTCCGAGTCGAGCACGACCGGTCCGTCCGGCAACGACAAAGTGACTCGGCCCTGGCTTTTCAGTTCGGCCAACAGCGCGGCCGCGTCGGCCGCACCCAGCGACTTCTTCACGGCCGGCAATCGCTTGCCCAGCCGCGGGCCTAGCCGCTTCAGGTCGGGCAGCACGGTGTAGTTGATGTAGTGGTCGGCCCGGTCAACGAATTCGACTGTCTTCACGTTCAGTTCGCCGCGAATCAGTTCGGCGTGCGCTTCCAGCCAAGCCAAGTGCGTGCGGTCGGCCAGGACGACCTCCACTTTGGCCAGCGGTTGGCGCACCTTGAGCTTGGCGCCGATGCGAGCGGAAAGGCCCAGCGAGACAATTTCCCGCACCAAGCCCATTTGGACCGAGAGGGCCTCGTCGATCAAGGAGGCATCGCCCGTCGGATAGTCGCAGAGGTGGATGCTTTCGACGGGCGCGGCAGGCGAGACGCCCGCACCACGGAAGACGGCCACGGCCAGATTCTGCCAGAGCTCCTCGGCCAGGAACGGCGTCATGGGCGCGATCAACTTGGCCGTCGTCAAGAGGCATTCGTAGAGCGTCCAATAGGCATCGCGCTTGTCGGCATTGTGTTCACTGCTCCAAAAGCGATCGCGGCTGCGGCGGACGTACCAGTTGCTCAGGGCGTCGATGAACTCAATTAGCCGTCCGCAGGCATTGAAGTTGTCGTATTGGTCCATGCGCTCGACAACCGCCGCGGCCGTGCGATTCAGTTCACTGAGAACCCAGCGGTCCAATTCACTCCGCTCCTGCGGCGGGCGGTAGCTGGCGGCCGTGGCCAAGACATCCGGCGTGAGCTGGCTGGCGTCGCCACTGACTTCTGCGGCCGGGTCAAATCCGTCGATGTTGGCATAAATCACGAAAAAGCTGTAGACGTTCCAAAGCCGCAGGAGGAACTCCGGCATGGTCTCCTTGATGGCCTGTTCGCTATAGCGAATCGAGGTCCATGGCGGCTGATTGGAAAAAAAGTACCAGCGCAGGGCGTCGGCGCCGTAGCGGTCGAAGATCTCGCGCGGCTCGCGGTAGTTCCGCTTGCTCTTCGACATCTTCTGGCCGTCTTCGCCAAGCATCAGGCCCAGCACGATACAGTTGCGGAACGGATGCGGGTAGGCAAAGAATGGCTGCTTCTCTCCCCTCTCCCCTTTCCCCTCTCTCTTCTCGTCTGCTCCCGTTTCCGGCTGTTTCCCAAACAACAGCGTACTGATGGCCAACTGGCTATAGAACCAGCCGCGGGTCTGGTCGATGGCCTCGCTGATGAAGTCGGCGGGAAACTGCTTCTGAAAACGTTCCGCCGAGTCTTGCTGGTAGGGATAGCCCCACTGGGCGAAGGGCATCGCGCCGCTGTCGAACCAGCAGTCGATCACGTCGGGCACGCGGCGCATCCGCTTGCCCGGCGCCTTGGGCGAATCGTAGGTCACCGCGTCGATATAGGGTTTGTGGATCCGCAGGTGGTCGGCCAGGGCCGGGTTGGCGGCCTTGGCATTCTCCCAGACATCAAAACCGGCGGCCCCCGGTTTTTGCCGCAGCTCTTCATAGGAGCCGACGGCCTCCATGTAGCCGGTGTCATCGCAAACCCAGATCGGCAGCGGCGTCCCCCAGTAACGTTCCCGCGAAAGGGCCCAATCGACGTTCGTTTCCAGGAAGTTGCCGAAGCGGCCGTCGCGGATGTGCTCCGGCAGCCAGTGGACGAGGTGGTTGTTCGCCAGCATCTCGTCGCGGAACTTCGTCGTGCGAATAAACCAACTCTTCCGCGGGTACTGGATAAGTGGATCTTCCTCCGCCCGCCAGCAGAACGGATAGTCGTGCAGATACTGCTCTTGATGGAAGAGCAGGTCGCGGGATTTGAGGTTGCGGATAATGTCGCGGTCGCAGTCCTTGACCCACCGGCCCTGGAAGTCGGGGGCCTCGGCGGTGAACGTTCCGTCGGGAGCCACGGGGTTGAAGAGGTAAGGACCCTGCCTCTCTTGAAATCGGTCTCGCTCCTTAATTAGCACATCGAAGTCCACCTCGCCAAACGCCGGCGCTTGGTGGACGATTCCGGTTCCCGTATCCGTCGTTACGAAGTCGGCTGCGATGACACGCCAATAAACGTAGCTGTCGCCGTCTTCCTTCAATCGCCCTTCCAGGTCGTGCAGGTTTCTAAAGTAATAATCGAACGGAGGAACGTAGCGTAGGCCGACAAGCTCGTAGCCCGGCATTGTCGCTTCAACCGTGGTCTCCAGCCCTGCTTTCTTCGTCACCTGCTCGACGAGGGCCGAGGCGACGACCACCCGTTGCCCCGCATGCCCCGAGTCGCCCGCGAATTGCAGGACCGAATATTCCAGGTCCGGCTTCACCGCAGCGAACTGGTTGGCCGGCAGCGTCCAGGGTGTGGTGGTCCAGACCAAGAGATCCGTGTCGCGGAGGATCGCCGGCGGATCGACCAGCGGGAATCGCACGAATACGCTGGGATCGGCCACTTCGCGATAGCCTTGGCCGACCTCGCCGCTGGACAGCGCCGTACCGCCTTGTGCCCACCACCAGACGATCTTGTGCCCCTCGTAGAGCAGGCCCCGCTCGAAAAAGGTCTTCAGGGCCCACCACACGCTCTCCACGTAACTCTGGTGGAAGGTCACATAGGCCTCGTCCAGGCGAATCCAGAAACCGAGCCGTTCCGTCAGTTCTTCCCATTGCCGCATATAGCGGAAGACGCTTTCGATGCACTTGTGGATGAATGGCTCGACGCCGAACGCCTCGATTTCCTCCTTGGCATGAATGCCCAGCTCCTTGCAAACCTCGACTTCGACGGGCAGCCCGTGGGTATCCCAGCCGGCCTTGCGCTGGCAGCAGAAGCCCCGCATGGTCTTATAGCGGGGAAAAAGGTCCTTAATCGCCCGGGTCAAACAATGGCCGGGGTGCGGCAGGCCATTGGCCGTGGGCGGCCCTTCATAGAACACAAAGGAAGGTGCGCCGGCCCGGCTAGCCAGCGTTTTTTCGTAGATTTGCCGCTCTTTCCAGAACCGGATTGTCTTTTCTTCCTGCTGGGGAAGGGAAACCGAGCTTGCGACAGGATCGAACATGGACAACTCTAAGGCGATTCGTCAAACGAACGTAACCCAGTAGTAGAACAAAGGTAACGATAAAAGGCAACGGGTGGATGGCAAGAATCCCAGTCAACCAATCGATCTAACTCCAATCAATCCGTTCGAATAGAAGTCGCAGTTTTCGGCCACGGGCCGGATTCACGGTTTCGACGTGTGAGACCCTTCCTGAGAGATGGGCACGAAAGTCCAGGTGTTGGGCACGATTTTGCGAGTTCGCTCCGTGCCTGGCTGCATTGTGGAGAATCGCCTTCAATCGATCGAATTCGTCGCGGGGGATATTGGGATGGTGGTTGAGCACGATACCGAGAGCGTGCTGACGGACGCCCGGCGTCATGATTCGGGTTTTCTGCTCCAGCACGCGAAATCCTTCCTCCAAAACGATGGAATGCACAAAGATGCGGAATCGCCGCACTCCGCGACGGAACACAACGCCGCCGGAGAACATCAGATCGTCGGCATAGCGGGTGTAGGTTGCCCCGGCCGCGCGGGCCAAACCGGCCAAACGGGCATCGAGACGGTAGGCGCAGAGATTGGCCAGCGCCGGTGACGACGGCGCACCTTGCGGCAAATGCGGACGTCGAAAAGTCTCTTCCCAGTGCCGACGCTGTTGGCGGGAAAGCGGCAGGGGATTGGAATCCAGGACACGGGCTGGAGTGTCGTTCGTGCAAATGGCTGCGATCGTTCTGGCGACTTCTTCCGGATAGCCGATCCACATCAAGAGGCCGACGATTCGAGGTTGAGCGATCGACGGAAAAAAATCGGCCATATCCATCCGCAGCACTACCGCCTGGCCCAGGTGGCCCTGCATGCAAGATACGATCGAACGATGGCGGCGGAAGCCGTGCGACGCGTCGTGAACGGGAATGCCATCGAGGAGTTCGCGCAATATCTGCCGCTGCAGGCTCTTCAGCCGCGACTTGGGCGCTTCGACCAACCGAATTCCTCCCGCCCGCTTTTTGCGCCAATGATATGAGTAGTGTTGGAGCGATTGCGAAGACTCGCGACTGTTGAGCGCGTGCCGATCAGCGAACCAATCGAGTTCTTGGGGGGTAAGGTCCAACCAGGCGGCAAGGTCAGCGACCGTATCCAACTTTTTCAACCCCGTTGCATCCGCCAGTTTAGCACATGGAATGAAGCATGGGTGAATCGGTCCGCGGAACGACAGTTTAAATTGCCGAACCGTCCCATCCGCGACGCGTCGTTCAGCAGTGCGCAGTCTCAAATTGCCAAGAAAACGAGCCAATACACGGACTGTTGGCCGCTTTCGCCCGCCGAATTCTGCCGCCACGCTTTGAGCGACCTTCGGCAACCACTTTCCGCGCCGGCCCAAGAGAATCTGGCCGCGTTCAATCAATGCGGCCGGATCGAAGTCTCCCGCGACGAAGGCGCGAGCAAGCTGGTCGGCGATGGTGCGCAAGAATGCCATAAACATGGAAAACGAAAACGCGCGGCGTGTTCCAACGAGACTCGAATGGCGTGGGCTGCTTTGCACGGAGTGGCAACCGCGCCCACGCGGCGAAATGGCAAAGTGTCGAAATCCCCCGGGGTAGCCCCAGAGAGAAGAAGCCGTTTATCCTAGGACGACGGCTCCATCGGCTTGGAACACGCCGCGCGAGACCATTCTATGAGACCTGGACGGCAGGTTCAAGTTTCCTGACACTTTGCAGATTCAAGGGTCTCCCCGGCCACCACGCCCAATACGATCTTCCTGAGTTTCGGCTCGGCTTCGGCGGCCGTGGCGAGAATCTCCTGGATATCGGCCGGCTTGAGGGCGTCGGGCAGGCACATGTCGGTGATGACCGAGAGGCCCAGTACCCGCATGCCGGCGTGGACAGCCACCAAGACCTCCGGCACAGTTGACATACCCACCACGTCGGCCCCGATGAGGCGGAGGAAGCGGTATTCGGCCCGCGTTTCCAGATTGGGGCCGGTCACCGCCACGTAGACGCCCTTGTGGGCGGTGAAGTTCTCCTTCCGCGCAATTGACAAGGCCCGATCGATGAGGCGGTGATCGTAAGGGGCGCACATATCGGGGAAGCGGGGCCCGAGACAGTCATCGTTAACGCCAATCAGGGGGTTGCCGCCCATGAGGTTGATGTGGTCTTCAATGACCATGATGTCGCCCCGGCCGTATTGTGGATTCATGCCGCCGCAGGCATTAGAGACAATGAGCAGGTTGGCTCCCAGCGCCCGCATGACGCGAACCGGGAAAGTAATCTGGCCCTGGCTGTAGCCTTCATAGGCATGAAAACGGCCCTCCATGGCCACCACGGTGGCTCCATCCAATTGACCGCAGACCAACTGGCCCGTATGGCCGATTGCGGTCGATCGTGGAAAGTGTGGGATCGTGGGGTAGTCGATGGTCGCCTCGGAGCGGATATGCCCCGCCAGGCTACCTAAACCCGTGCCCAGAATGATGCCAATGCGGGGCGTGCCCTGCCATTGGCCGCGAATGGCCGTCACGGCCTCGTCGACGCGCGCTGCCAGACCGTCCATGATTACTACTCTTCTTGCCCGACGTCCGATTCTAGTTCCGGTTCCTCGTCTTCGTCCAGCGGTTCCTCGTCGCCGTCAGCCTCCTCGAAGTCGTCATCAAACTCGTCGTCGAAATCCTCCTCGAAGTCGTCGTCGAAATCATCGTCGAAATCGTCGTCATCGAATTCGTCCAGGTCCTCGTCCTCTTCGCTAGCCCAAATCACCGGAACGCTGTCGGTGGGCGACTCGCTGGAGGAGGGAGTTTCGAGGAGGGGGCGCTACATCGTGATGGAAGTTTGAGGCTGATGGACATGGCGTCTCTCGCTCAAGGAAGGGGGACCGATTCAAGGGCCGGATTACTTGCCGCACAGCAGGGAAGTTTGTCGCGTCTCTAGAACGGGTGCCACGGAGGAGTCGAATGCCAAATTGTCGTGAATGCCATGGGGGTTTGTCAACCACAGCGCGAAAAAATTCCGCCCACACGAGAGAACGTGAAATTCCTACTCACGGGCGTGTTGCGGCTTGAGCTTTGCGGTATGCGGCGCAAAATCACCCCCAGGGCGTCCGGCATCAAGCCGTTGGTATTGGTGGCCTGTCGGTGGCGCCGGCCGATCCGATTCGTTCGGCATCAGCGAGGGGGACAGCCCTTCGGCCAGGGCCATGGCCTCGGACGATTTGCCCTGCTTAACATACAGATTGTGGAGGTGTTGGCGCAAACGCGCCGACTCTGGCCGCTCGGCCAGGGCCGTCTCCAGGACGCCACGGGCTTCGTCATCCCGCTGGCCCGCTTGCAGAGCCAGCGCAAGAGAAACGGCGGCGACGTCACGAACCTCGCGAAGGTGCCAGACTGTTGACGTGATCCGGCCGAATCGGACAGCCGCGTCGAATGCCCGAATTCCCAAATCCAGTCGCTCTCGAACCAGCATGTAGTTGCCCAAGGCCAGCAGGAGTTGCAGGTCGAAAGGAAAGTCCTCGAGCGAATCGAGGCACGCCGTCAACTGGCTGGCGTGCAACTCCGGATCGTTGTCGAAAGTCGTCAAGAGTCCGTAATAGGCCTCCAGCCGCTCGCTCGAACCGGGGGCCGACAATTCGATCGCGCGCCTGAGCATTTCGCGGGCTTGATCCTGTTGGCCGAGTAAGCAGTGGGATTGCCCGGCCGCCAGTAGCAACCGGGGTAACCAGATGCCCATGGTCTCCGCTTCCTTGTTGGCCAACGCCAAATCGCGGCGGGCCTTCGATTGGAGTCGGTGTGGCTCGTGGTACCGCGCATGACGAAAGATGCGGCACGTGGTCTGGACGACTTGTAATCCGGCCGCTACTATGGCTTCGCCCAACGTCTCCCGGACGCGGCCGGAAAACCGCAGCCCGGCACGGATGGGCAATAGTCGAAGTTGCGAACACTGCTCTGCCGACCCATCATCCCTATGCGGGGGGGCTTCGACCCAAACAGAGTAGGCGATCGTCGTCTTGGCTCCTTCGTCCACGACGCGCCGCAACTCCTCAATATGGTTGGAATCCAGGCGTTCGCCTGCATCGAGCCAGAGAACCCAGTTGCCGTTAACGAGTCTGTGGCAGCGATTTCTGGCCGCGGAAAAGTCGCTTTCCCAGGGGGTTCGATGCACCGTGGCCCCCAGCTGGGCGGCCAACTCGGGCGTACGGTCGATGGAGCCCGTATCCAAGATCACGATTTCATCTGCGACTTGGCGTACGCTTTCGATGCTTTCGGCCAGCACCTCCTGTTCGTCGCGGACGATCATCGCAATGGAGAGGTTGGGCCGCGACCGCGACTCGGCGGGGGTTTTCATAAGCCATCCCTGGCAGTTCTGAGACATACGAACCCATCCGTCTTCCGCTCGGCAAGCTGGCGGAGGAGAGCGAATCCTTCACTCCCCGAAAAAGTGTAACGCGAGTCGCGAGATGGATGAAGAGCGATTTTGCAAGAATTCCTGGCGATGTCCTATTTAACGGCATCTGCCAGTCCGTTTTTTTCCTGTCTTACCCCTTGCCCGAAATGGCTGCCATCGTACTATGTATGCGATGCGCAGCGATCCCTCGACGACTCTCGCGAGGCCAAGGCGCGATCTGGATCGGTTTTTCGTATCCTTCTACGGCGGCTTGAGATCGGCAACAGCCCTCAGGCAACCGAACGCTTGCTTAAATAAGGAACGCAACTAATGAAACGACGCGATTTTTTGTCCGGCTCCCTGGCCGCCGGAATGGGAGTAGTTCTAGGTGGCGCTACTCCGCAAGGCCAGGCCAATGCTCAAACGCCTCCAACAGCACGACGACGAAAAGGAGTAACCAAAGTGAGTTTCAAGCAACCCCCTCTGCCTTACGGTTTGGACGATTTGCAGCCGTTCCTCCACAAAGAGCAGATGGACTACCACTACAACAAGCACCAGGCTGCCTACTTCAAGAACCTGAACGCCTTGGTGGAGGGCAAGCCGGAGGCAATCGAGCCGATCACGGACATCATCGTCGCCGCTCCGGCCGGCGGGCTGTTCAACAACGCGGCCCAGGCGTGGAACCACTCCTTCTTCTGGGACTGCATGTCACCCACGGGCGGTGGCGATCCAAAGGGCGACGTTTTGAAGGCCATCGATCGCGATTTCGGCGGCTACGACAAGTTCAAGGCGGAATTCTCGGATAAGGCCGCCAAACTGTTCGGGTCCGGTTGGGCTTGGCTGGCGGTCGACAAGAATGGCAAGCTGGAAATCATGCCCCTGAGCAATGCCGACACGCCGCTGAAGCACGAGCGCAAGCCGATTCTGACATTGGATGTTTGGGAGCACGCCTACTACATCGATTACCGCAACTTACGGCCGAAGTTCATCGAGGGCTTCTGGAGCAAGGTCAACTGGGATTTCGCGGCAAAGAACCTGGACGAATCGACCAAGTAGTCGATCGTGGTAATTCGCTAAAAAAATGAAGCCGCGGCTAGCCAGCCGCGGCTTCATTCTTGCTATATGCCCGTGCGCAAAAAAGAGCCGAACCTGAGATTCAGGTCCGGCGAAGCTTCTTTCGGACGAATCAGCCCGACTAACAGGGCAAGTCGTGGCCGGGTCTAGGCCCCAAGCACCCGCTGTTAAACCAGCGGGGTGCCTGGGAGCAGGTTACGACTACTTGGCGGGAACCGGTGCCTTGGGGGCCGTCGGAGCGGCCGGTGCCGGTGCCGGTGCCGGAGCCGGAGGAGCGGGGGCCGGCTTCATGGTCTCGGGCGCAGCCGAGGGAGAAGTCGGGCCAGCCGGAGCGGCAGGGGCCGCACCAGCGCAACCGCAGGCCGTCGGGGCGCAGCGCTGCAAGTTGACTCGCAGCAGCAACGGCGACGGAAGCAATGGTGCCGCGGACGGCAGCTCACCGGAGCGCACGACTCGCAAGAAGAGCACGGAGCGGCGCATGCGGCCGGCGCACAGGGCGCCGGGGCCGGAGCCGCGCAGGGAGCCGGAGCCGCGCAGGCAGCCGGAGCACAGCAGGGCTCCGGGCAGCAGCTGCGGTGGCAACGGCCAAACAGACGGCAATGCCGCGGATGGCAGCTTGCCGGAGCGCAGGACTCACAAGCACACGGAGCCGCACAAGCGGCCGGAGCGCAAGGAGCCGGGGCCGCACAAGGAGCCGGGGCGGGGGCCGCACAAGGAGCCGGAGCTGCGCAAGCAGCCGGAGCACAGCAGGGCTCCGGGCAGCAACTGCGGTGGCAACGGCCAAGCAGATGGCAATGCCGCGGATGGCAGCTTGCCGGAGCACATCCACAACCACAAGCCGCCGGGGCGCAGCAATCGCCCGCCACCGCCAGGTTGGCACCGCCGAAAAGGACGATGCCGAGTACCGCCACAAACAATGCGGCGCAAAGAACACAGGTGCGATTCATTCTCAAAACCTCCTAATTAACAGGTACCGTAGCGTTTAGGTAATTCGCACTAACGCCGTCACTGGTTCTCCTGTCCCCGGCCCTGACGGCTTCAACCGGAAACAGACAGACAATCTCGCTGTGATCCAGAATCACCGCCGGCGCTTGCTGCCCTGTTCAAGCGGCAAACCGACCGATCTCCTGGTTTCGAAGACACAGCGTTAACACGTTAAGCTAGCACAGCCACATCAGAAGTCAATCGGGGAGACCACGGAAAATAACCGTCCTGGGTCAACTCGGCTGTCTGGGGGCACTCTAACATAGTTACGGAAGTTTACACCACATTCTGTGCTTCACAAGTACCCTACAGCAAAAAAAGGGAGGCATGCCATGCGGCACGCCTCCCAGCAATATGCTCTTAAGTTGTTTGTTGCAAAGCAATTAAAGCTGCAACATGAGGATTTTATCTAAAACAAATTTCTTTTATATGGCCACCAGAAAGAACGAATTATGACGCGTTTCGATACGCCTTTTGAGTGACATAAACGCTCAGCGGCGGAACGCGTCTTCGGGCTTTCTTTCCGCTTGCGACGGATTTTCCGCGCCGGTTAGGGCCGCCTTTTCCTGTTTTGCCCGGCGGTCGATTTCTTCTTTCAGCCAAGTCTGTTTCTTGGCCATGTCGCTCGGATCTTCAAAGCTAAGCAGCAGCGGATCCTCTCCATCGAAGACATAGGCGGCAAAGCCTGCCACACGCCATCCCTCTTCCTCCAAGCGGCAAACCCACGTCGCCTTGTCGGTCCGCGGCTTGCCCGAGTCGTCCAGATCGATCCACTTGGTCGGCACGTGGGCAATGTCGTGGCCCGCCGTGGGGAAGACGGGCTCCTCCACCTCGATGCGGGCAGTGTCATTAGGTGCGGGAGCAACGCACTTGCCGGTTTCCGCGGCCTTTTGTCGAGCGACCTTCGTGAGGTATTTCGTCGCGGTGTCGTTGTCGCCATTGCGAATCGCCTCCAGGAAGCTGGTGACGACGGCCTTGACGTCCAGATCTTGCGGCGATGCGTTAGGGGAGGCGGTGGGGGCGTTCGTCGCGGCGGTAGGCGGCAGTCTGCGTCGCGTTATTATCGTTGGACTTGTTGCATCCGAACGCCAGCAAGGCGGTCGCCGCGCACATTAGAGAACTGAGTCTTGACAACATAATATCCCTCCTCGCACAATTTCCGGTCGGTTGCAGACGAACAAAAACGGTGGCGGAGTGTCGCAAAGTCCGTTCTTCAGGTCAAGGCCAGTCCCATGTCTCTTGCCGCGCAAGCTTGGTTCGTCACGGGCCCTACGGCCGTCGGCAAGACTGCCATCGGGCTGGCCTTGGCCGAACGGATCGGCGCGGAGATCATCTCCATGGATTCCATGGCTGTCTACCGCGGCATGGACATCGGCACGGCCAAGCCATCGGCGGCCGATCGACTTCGTGTGCCCCATCACCTCACGGATGTCGTATCGCCGTACGAGGACTTCAGTCTTGCTCGCTACCTGGAAACGGCCGCTGCAATCGCCGCGGAAATCCATTCCCGCGGGCGAGAGGTGCTTTTTGTCGGCGGCACGCCACTTTATCTCAAAGGTCTCTTGCGGGGAATCTTTCAGGGGCCGGCCGCCGACTGGCAGTTCCGGTCTGACCTGACTCGAGAGTCCGAAGGGAACGCCCCCGGATGGCTCCACGGGCGATTGGCCCAGGTCGATCCTGCGACGGCCGCCCGATTGCACACCAATGACCAGCGGCGAATCATTCGCGCCTTGGAGGTCTTTCACAAGACGGGTCACCCCATTAGTGAATTGCAGCAGCAATTCGAGCGGGGCCTGCCCGCCGAATCGTGCAGGGTCTTCGTCATCGACCGCCCTAGGGCAGTGCTTCACCAACGAATCGACCGCCGGGTCGAGGCCATGTTTGCGGCCGGACTGGTCGATGAAGTGGCCGGCTTGCTGTCCCATCCCCGCGGGTTGAGTAAGGCCGCTCGGCAGGCGGTCGGTTATGCCGAGGTTATCGATTTTCACAGCGGCCAGCACGATCTGGCCGCCGCCATCGAACTGGTGAAAGTTCACACCCGCCAACTGGCCAAGCGGCAGTCGACCTGGTTCCGTAGTCTCAGCGAGTGCCGTTTCGTGACTCTGCCCGGCGAAGTCGCGGCGGAGAGCGTGGCGGAGGACGTGGTCACAGCTTCCCGGCAAGCGACTCCGCCCTTCCTTCCCCAGCCACCGGCCAAGAGCTAGAATTAAAAATTCTGACAAAAGCGTCTTCAACCCCCAAAAGGGCTAGGCGAATCGGCAATCATTGTTTGAAGGGATTTTCTACTTTGTTGCGGACTCATACTTGCGGCGAACTTCGCGCGGAACATGTCGGCCAACAGGTCGTCCTTTGCGGTTGGGTCGATACCTACCGGGACCAGGGCGGCGTCGTATTCGTCGATCTTCGCGACCGCTATGGAAAGACGCAGGCGGTTTTCACGCCCGAACGCGGCGACGAAACACTCAAGCAATCGAAGGCCCTCCGCGCGGAGGACGTAATCCTGGTTCGCGGCGATGTCGCAAGTCGGCCGGAGGGCACAGTCAATCCGAAATTGGAGACGGGCCAGATCGAACTGCGGGTTCGCCATGTGGAAATCCTCAATAAGAGCGCTCCGCCGCCCTTCCAGCCCGGCAGCCCTGATCTGCCCGGCGAAGACCTGCGGCTGAAGTATCGCTATATCGACTTGCGACGGCAGAAGATGCAGCAGACGCTGCTGTTGCGGCACCGTATCATCAAGTCGATGCGGGATTACTTCGACGAGCAGCGCTTCATCGAGGTCGAGACCCCAATGCTGGGGAGAAGCACGCCGGAAGGTGCCCGAGATTACCTCGTGCCCAGCCGCGTTGTGCAGGGGCACTTTTATGCCCTCCCCCAGTCGCCTCAGCTCTACAAACAGATCCTCATGGTCGCCGGCTATGACCGTTATATCCAGGTCGCCCGTTGCTTTCGCGACGAGGACTTGCGGGCCGACCGCCAGCCGGAGTTCACGCAGTTGGACCTAGAAATGTCATTCGTCACCGCCGACGACATCATCGGCGTGATCGACGGGCTGATGGCTCGTTTGGCGAAGCAGATCCTCGGCCTGGATCTCAAGCTGCCGTTGCCGCGGATGACCTACGACGAGGCGATGGAGCGCTTCGGGCACGATGCCCCGGACCTGCGCTTCGGGTTGGAGATCACCGACATCACCGACCTGGCCGCCGAGGCCGAGTTCCGCGTCTTCCGCGAGGTGGCTCAGGGCGGCAATCGGGTCCGCGGGCTGAACGTCAAAGGGGCAGCCACCCGCTATTCGCGGAAGGACATCGACGAACTGACGGCCTTCATCGTTGAGAACTTCGGGGCCAAGGGGTTGGCCTGGTTCAAGGTCGAAGAGGGGGGTGGACTGGCCTCGCCGATTGCCAAGAACTTCAGCCCGGACTTGCTGGCCAAGATCGGCCAACGGATGGGGGCCGCACCGGGTGACTTTCTGGTTTTCGTGGCGGACAAGTTCGAGGTCACCTGCAAGGCCCTCTACGCCCTGCGGAAGCGTTTCGGGGTCGACCTGAAGCTATACGATCCCAACGAGATGAATTTCTCGTGGGTCGTGGAGTTTCCCATGTTCGCCTACGACGAAGAGGAGGGCGGTTGGGCGGCCATGCACCATCCCTTTACTTCGCCGCGGCCGCAGGACCTGGCCATGCTGGCGACCGATCCGGGGAAGTGCCGGGCGGTGGCCTACGACCTTGTGATCAACGGTTACGAGGCCGGCGGCGGCACCATCCGTATCCATGACCAGCAAGTTCAGCAGCAGGTCTTCGGGCTGTTGGGCATCGAACCGGAAATGGCCCGCGAGCGGTTCGGCTTCCTTTTGGACGCCCTGCAGTTCGGCGCCCCGCCGCATGGAGGCATTGCCCTGGGCATCGACCGCGTGGTAATGCTCTTCGGCAAGCTGGAGAATATCCGCGACGCCATCGCCTTCCCCAAGACGCAACGCGCGACCGACCTTATGACCGGCGCCCCGGGCGAGGTCGACGCAAAACAGTTGCGCGAGTTGAATATCAAAATCAGTTGAGCCGGTCGAACGCTTCCCCGCAGGCGCGGTAGTTATCCTCCGACATGCCCATCACGTGGTACTCCTCGACATAGCCAATGAACCCGCCAGCGGGCCCCGCCAGGCAATCGTAGAGCCGTCGCGCCTCGGCATAGATCTCCTGCCGGCGTGCCTTGGATCGATACCGTCTGGTAGCTGATCGGCACCATGAAGCACTGCCGCCCCCGCAAGCGACGCCCCACCTCGGCCATGTCGTTCACGTTGGGCTGGGCGATGTTGAGCACGTCCACCCCGATCTCGTGGAAATCCTCCATGATCGGCGAGGAACTCGCCGCAACAGTGATACCAGACATGGAGCCCCAACTCGTGAGCCAGGGCGAACTGCCGGGCGTAGCGCGGCTTGAACAGCCGCCGCCACAGCGCGGGTGAAACCATCAGCCCGGATTGCGTGCCCCAGTCGTCGGCAAAATGGATGCCGTGAAAACCGTGCCGGGCCGCGATCCGGATGAGTTCACACTCGAAGTCCAGGATCCGATCCATGAGGACCGCAAATGCGTCCTCGTCGAGGAGGAAATCCTGCATGGCGTCGGCAAAGCCGCGCAGCAGCGTGTAGACGGTAAAGCCGCTGAGATCGAGGCTCGCCAGGCGGTAGCGGTTGCCGCAGGCCGCGGTGAAGGCGGGCAGGGCCGACATCCGCTCCGCTTCCCGCAGGGCCGGCACGCGGATCTCCGCAGCCCGGGGCGGTTGGCGGTAGACTGCCGCGAGCGGATGCCCCATCGTCCCGTCACCGAGCTTCTCCAGCACGTAGCCCCATTCGTTGACCGACCAGTCCCAGGCGTTGACCGAACCATCGCCCGGCACTCCGAGCGAGAGGTGGTAGAGCATCACGTCGCCGCGGGCTTGATCCCGATTCCAGAAGACGACGGGAATTCGGTCGGGGTCCCGCATCTCGATGGCCCGAACCACACGCTGACAGCCGGTCATGACGTTGGTGCTCGTGTCCACGGCGCTTTCCAATGAGGCAAATTGCAAATTGAAGTTCGACCGGTTCGACTTATTATTCGGCGGCCGTTTCCAGCTCACGCTGCTTCAGCAAGATAAATGCTTCGTACGCGGCCATCAAGTAGCTGTAACCTAAACCGGCCCTTCCGTCAATGAATCCCCATTTCCAGAAGTAGTGGTAGCAAAACCGCAGCAACGGCCGCAGGGGCGCCCCTCGGGCTAGATTGCGCAGAGCTCGCCTTCGCCGCGGCCCGTCGCGGTCAAAGACGTCGCACCAGCACTGCTTCGCGCCATGGTGGTGCTCCAACAAAGCCTCACGAGTGGAATAGGCGTTGTGCCGTTCCACCCATTGGCTTAGTCCATGGCTGAACGGGTAGTGCAGGAATGGCTCGTTGATTCGTGCCACGTTGCCGTCAACGGGCGGCAGGGGCACCTCACCATGTCCGGAGTCGACGAAGCGGGCGCGGCCGCGCCGCACCAGGTGCATGATCCAGACGGGAAATCCGTCGGCGTAGCGGAGGAACTGGCCAGAAAACCAGTTTCGGCGGCAGAGCAAGTACGCCGCGGCCGACGGCGGCGCAGTTCTTATCGCCACCGAGATTGCCGTCAGGGCGGCAGGCGTCAGTGCTTCGTCGGCATCGAGCATCAGCGCCCAATCGTGGCGCAAGTCGCCGCAGTCGAGGGCCCAATTCCGCTGGCAGGCAAAACTCTCGAAGTGATTCTGCGCGACCCGTACCCCCAACGACCGCGCGATGGCCGGCGTGTCGTCGCTCGAGTAGTCGTCGAGAAGCAGCACGTCGTCGCACTCGGCCAGCGATTTGAGGCAGTGCGCGATGTTCGCCGCCTCATTCTTGGCGATGACGACAGCCGATAGGCTTATGCTCATTGCACGTTAACTCAGGGTTCTCTTGCCGACTTTACGAGCCGGGTTGCCGGCCACGATCGACCACGCCTCCACGTTCTTGACGACCACCGCTCGGGCCCCCACGATGGCCCCCGGCCCAACTTCGACCCCCGGCCCGACGAAGGCGTCGGCGCAGATCCAAGCGTCGTCGCCGATGCTTATCGGGAGTTTCAACAGAGGCATGGCCGGGTCGCGAAAATCGTGGGTCCCCGCGCAAAGGTGGGCCCTCTGCGATATGGTCGCGCGGCGGCCGATCCGCACCGTGCCGAGACTGTAGATCACCGCGTCGAAGCCTACGGACGACCAGTTCCCGATCTCAAGATTCCAAGGAATCGCGATCTGCACGAAGGGATGAATGCGAACGTCGCTTCCTATCCGTGCTCCGAACCATCTCAGCAACAGCCGCCGCCATTCTCAGCAAATCGTCGGGCTATGGCGGAATAACGGTTGCGCCATACCCCAAAACGCCCTGCCAACTTGCTCATGGCGGGTCCACTTCCGCGCTTGGCGGTTCGCGGCGATATCAAGTGTGGCGGGCAATGTCTTCATAGAGGCGGACTAAGGCCGTGCCCATCGCTGCGGCCGAATACCGGGCGGTGGCCAACTTGCGGGCGCAACATGCGGCTGCGGTGCGGCGCGACTCGTCGTTTAACAGCCAACGGATGCCTTCGACCACCGCGTCGGGCGTGGCCTCGACTGCGACCCCCGCGCCTGCGGCGGCGACGTCGGCGGCGATCGCCACACCGTGGGAAAGCACGCTCGGCAGCCCGGCAAAGAGGGCCTCGACCGCGGCAATGCCGAAATTCTCGGAGAGCGAAGGAAGGACGAAGAGATGGGCGGCGGCCAGCGCTGACTGCTTGATCTGGCCCGACACATTGCCGGCCCAGACGACGGCATCGGCAATGCCCAGTCCCTGCGCCGCGTTCCGCAAGCGGGCCGTATATTCCGTCTTTCCCTCACCGCAGACGACCAGCGCCAGATCGGCACATTCCTTGCGAACCTCGGCGAAGGCTGCCAGCAGGCACTCGATGTTTTTCTTCGGATCGATACGCGAGAGAAACAAGAGCCGCCGCCGGTCCCGCAGCGCGGGGAACATCGCCAGGAACGAGTCGGCGGTCTCCGGAGCGGGTGACTCCAATCCATGGGGGATGACCACCGATCGGAAGGGCCACTTGAGGGCCTCGGCCTCGTTTTGCTCCTCCCGGCTGGTGAAGTGGACGGCCGCCGCGCGCGCAAGATCGGCCCTTCGATGGCGCGAAGCGAAATCCGCTTAAGTAGCGCCCGCCGCTGCGTCATCCCGTAGCGATTCAGCACGCCCAGCGGGCGGATGATGTAGGGAATATCGGCCCGCCGCGCGGCCCAGGCCGCGGCTACGGAGGAAAAGGAAAAAACGGCATGGATATGGATTGCGTCAAATCGTCCCACGTCTCGCCGCAGCCATCGCCAGAAGGGGAACGAGAACTTGTAGAACTCGGTTTGTTTGGGAAAGTACCACCGTGTCACACCGTTCTCAGCGAGGCCCTTGCCCGCCTCACGGTCAATGCGCCGACCCGGTCCGTCGTCGTCCGTCGTGGCGGTTTCCACCTCGACCCCGGCCGCCGTCAAGGCACGCTCCATGACAGGCAGGACCACGCTGGGGCCTCCGTGGGCCAGCGAGAGCGACGGGATCACATGAAGGACGCGCATTATATTCCCTGCCGCACCAGATAGTCTCCCAACGAGGCCAGCACGAGGGCCCGGCTCCATACCTGGCTTTCCGGAGCCGCCAGAAAGGCGTTCCACACGCCATCGACCGCCGCGGCCCGCACCAGCCCGGACTGTTTCAATGCCGAGATTCCTTGCTCGCAGATGTATCGTAGCGGTCCCAGCATCCATCGTCGCAACGGCAAGACAAAGCCCGTCTTCGGCCGATCGAGCAGCTCTTTGGGCAGAAGCCCCTCGACCGACCGGCGGAGCAGTTGCTTGGGCGGGCAGTTTCGCGGAAAACGAATGTTCCCCGGCAAACTGTGCATCCAGGTCACCAGCCGCTGGTCGAGGAAAGGGACGCGGATTTCCAGCGAATGGGCCATGGCGTTGGCGTCGGAATCCCGCAGCAGCATGTTGCCCTGGTAGAATCGCGATTCGATCGCGGAAATCGCCCAGCCGGGATCGGAGTCCGGTGGGGGCAGCCAGGCCTCAGCCTCCGGCGGCAGGAATTTGGGCGTAAGTCCGAGGTTCTCTGCCGACAAGCCCAGTGCGTTGAGCTGCCGATCATTCAGCAACCGCCGTCTTTGCAGGGCCAGCGATACCACGTCGCACCAGCCCAACATGTCGCCCAACTTGCCTTGGACCACGGGCGATCTTCCCAACGAGAGCAGGCCCGCGATCGCCCGTCGCCCTGCCGACGGCATCCACGCAAGACACCGCGAGAGTCCCATGATCCGTGGCACATCGGCGAACGTGGCATATCCGCCAAAGAGCTCGTCAGCCCCCAATCCGCACAAGGCGACCTTGATGCCATGCTCCCTCACCGCTTGGGAGATCACGAACGTGTTCAGGCCGTCCATCGAGGGCTGATCGCTGTGGGCCAGCCACTTCTCCCCAGCCTCCTCGGCGGCCCGATTGCCGAGGCGAATCGCCATGTGGCAGAGGCCGAATCGCCGGGCTGTGGCGGCCGCGGCTTCCAGTTCGTCGAAATCGGCGTGCTCCTCGCCGAACCCAACAGTAAACGTGCGAACATCGCGGCTGTGCCGGGCCGCCAGGCCTGCAATGGTGGAACTGTCCAGCCCAGCCGAAAGGAACACGCCCACCGGCACGTCGCTGACCAGGTGGTCGCGGACCGCCTCGTCGAGAAGCTGGCGGGTCCGGGCGACGACCTGTTCCTCTTCCGGCGCGGCGGCCGGGTCAGGCAATCGCCACCAGACATGCGGCGGCCGCACACGGAAACCGCCGCCCGAGTATTCAATCGACTGCCATGCCCCCGCCGGCAGCATGCGGATCGGCTCGACGATCGTCAGCGGCTGCTGCAGGGCGCCGTAGGCCAGCAATCCCGCCACCCCTGCCCTGGAGATCGCTGGCCGAACCAGCCCGGACGCCAAGATGGCGCGGACCTCGCTGGCAAAAACGAGCCGGTCGGACTGCTCCGCCAGGTAAAGGGGCTTGATCCCCATCGGGTCCCGGGCGAGCAGGAGCGACGGGCCTCGCGGGTCGAACAGCGCGAAAGCATACATGCCCTCCAGCCGCCGAATGTAGTCGGGCCCGTGTCGCCCGATGCCGGCGACCAAGACCTCGGTGTCGCTGTTGCTGCGGAAGACTTCGCCCTCGGCCTCCAGCTCGGCGCGGAGCCGGCAATAGTTAAAGATCTCGCCGTTGAAAACGACCGTGCAGCCGGTGCGTGCGTGGGTCATCGGTTGATGCCCCAAGGGCGAAAGGTCGAGAATCGACAGCCGCCGGTGGCCGAGCCCCAGCCAATCCCGTCCGAAGGCACGGAGCTCGGCGCCGCAGGAATCAGGCCCGCGGTGCGCCTGGGCGGCGACGACCTGGTCAAGCGCCGCGCGGACCTCCGCGCCGTCTCTACTTAGGATGCCTGCGATGCCGCACATAGTTCTCAGTCATTCTTCCACCGACACGGCGTCGGAGGGAAACTCATTCCTGTCGAGGCCGATCGCCCGCCGCAATCGCTCGTGGAAATGAGTGGCGGTGAAATAGCCGTCGTAACGGCAACGGGCTGCCTGCGACCACTGCCGCCAGCGAGCATCGAGCGTCATCAGCGCGGCAAGCGCCCGGGCAACTTCCGGGAGATTATCCGGCGCCACAGCCAGTCCGCTTTCCGGTGGATTCACTACCTCTCGGCCGGCATCGCAATCGCTCACCAGGCAGGGACGGCCCAGCCGCATTGCCTCGAGGTAGACCAGGCCGAAGCCCTCGCCGCGGCTGGGCATCGCCAGGCACCGTGCGCGAACGATCAACGCCCGTTTCTCGTCTTCGCTCAGCCGGCCGCAAAAGCGAAAAGCATCCACCAAGCCCTGCGATCGAGCCAGCGACTCCAGTTCCCTCCTCGAACTGCCGTCGCCCACCACCCACAACTGGGCGCCGGGCACCTGGCGCCGAACCAGGGGCCAGGTCGTGATCAGCTCGCGATGCCCCTTGCTGTATTGTTCCTCGCCGTCCAGCCGGCCGATCATTACGGTCGCGGGCGCCTCATCGGGAACGGCCGCTTCGCCCTTATCGATCTCACCCAGCCCCAGGTGCACTACGGTGTGTCGGACCGAGCGGCAAGCGGGGACGAACTCCAGGAACCGCTCCCAGGTGGTTTGGCTGTTGGAAAGAAAGTGATTTACCCGCCCCAGCAGGAACCGCGTGAGCCAACTCGGCTTCCGCCAGACCTCGATGCCGTGCAGGAAGAGCACGACCCGCCCGCGAAAACCGTGGAGCAGCGGCAGAAGCTTCAAGAGCCCTACATGCCAGAACAAGGCACAGTCGTCCGGCCATCGGCGGGCGGCGATCCGCGCCGCCAGGGAAAGGCGGTTTTGCGCGACGATCGGTCCCTCCGCACCTTGTGCCAGTTCTCCGGTGTCGTCCTGTCCAAAAATGATCGCGCGGCGATCGCGCGTGTCGGCAAAGGCCCGCCAGGCTTCCCAGGCAGAAACCTGAATTCCGCCAGTCGGGCCGATCCCGGGCGATAGAAAGATCATGGAGTCAAGTCCCCCGCAACTCGGGGCGGGTAATCATCCACAGCGCCGCCACGGCGGGCACCATGACGTTCGACAGTGAACAGACTGTCTCCGCAAGCGTGTGCTCAAGGTTGCCGGCATAGGTCATGAAAATCGCCGCGATTAACCATCCCGCCTGGCTGGGAACCAGCCGCATGGACATTCGGGCGGGCAGTCCGAAAAACAGGCCGAAAAGGGCCCCGGCAATTACCATGCCGGTCCAGCCGAAGTTGAGCCATCCCTCAACAGCGGGGCCCATCGATATCGACTTGCGGTTGATCTCTCGCGGCGTCTGCACGCCGATATAGATGCCCAAGGTCTCTGTCGGTTCGTTGCCGTGCGGCTTGCCGGGCCAGAAGATGCGGGGCACAATCAGGTGAAAGAACTGCAGGTAGGTCCTGCCATCCAGGAACGGCTTTCGATCGGGCACGGTCGTGACGGCCCTTTCCATCACGGAGAGCAGCTCGGCGCGGGCCAGCACTCCCTCGCTTTTGGAACGGCCCACAGCATCGTCGCGGCCCAAACATTCCCATCCGGCCCGCAGCCAGAACGAGAAGCGGTCGACGACGCCGTCGTCCGCAGCGGCCACGCTGGCGCCCTTGTGCGACCAGTAGATTTTGCGATACTCACCCTTGCCGGCGTTCAGGACGACCACCAGAGCCGCGCACACGACAAGTGTCTTGACCGGGGCTTGCTCGCGTCCCAGTGTGAAGCCCAAGACGGCGGCCAGCAACGATTGCACGGCGCCGTTGAGGTACCCGCTGGCGAAGTTCAGGCCGAGTCCCGTGGCCAGCCCACCCACGGCCAAAGTGCCTTGCAACCAGGGGAAGGCGCGCCGTCCAATCTGGTACATCAAGTAGACGCCCGTTAGGCCGCCCATTGCAGTGCCGGCCGACTGGAGTATGTTGCGAGCGGTCCCGACGTCGGGGAGCAGTCCACTTTGCAAAAGGATGCACCAGGCCAGCCAGAGGCCAAACAACCCCCACATGGCGGCGGGAACGACCTCGCGCCCAGCAAGGCGGCCCACTGCGGACGCCGCCTCGT
Organism: uncultured Planctomycetia bacterium; assembly: GCA_963709175.1. GTDB lineage: Bacteria > Planctomycetota > Planctomycetia > Pirellulales > Thermoguttaceae > JANXQG01. The sequence goes on along the minus strand of CAVPVK010000007.1, from coordinate 2,293,899 downwards.
CCGCCTGGCAAGGACCAGGCGATAGACGACCAGGAAACTGGCCAAGAAAAGCGCGAGGGCGGCCAGAGCCGTCGACTGCTCGGCTGCGGAGTACGACGCTTCGCCGAGTCGCGGCGCACGGAGTCCAGGCAGGACGAAGTACAGCAGGTGCAGTCCGCAGTAAGTCTCTCCCAAAGGCAGCCAGGTCATGCCCTTCCGGTACCAGGCAACGGCGGGCCAGAGGCACAGGGCGGCCAGGCAGGACACGAGGAAGCAATCGGCCGCTTCCAGCCGCTCGAAACTGCACTGGCCCGCGACCAACGCCGCCGCCAGCACGGCTAGCGCCACCAACGACCATTGGACGGCGAACTTCAGCCGTCCAGTGCGTCGAGTGCCCGCAGCAGCGTCGCTTCCGTCTTCTCGATCGACCAATTTTCGGCCCATCGCTGAATCTCTGCGCACCGTGCGGCCCAGTCGGTCCGAGCCAGCACGGCCAGCTTGTCTTGAAAATCGCACCAATCCTCGGCGGCGAAGACCGCCCCGTTCACGCCCGGGCGGACAACGTCAGCGTGGCAGCCGACGCGGTCGCTGACCAGGATCGGCCGGCCACAGGCCAGCGCCTCGTTGATCGCCAGTCCCCAGGTCTCGCCGTAGGCCGATGGCAGCACGAACAGATTGCCCAGGCGGTAGACCAGCGGCATCCGGCTCTGGTTCTGAAACGGCAGCACGCGGAACCGCCGGGGATGCGCCGCGGCCAGGTCCCGTACCTGCGGGCCGAGGGCCCCGTCGCCCACCATCACGAGAACGGGGGCGCTCGTAGTACCGGCTTTAGCCGGCGTCCGGGGAAGATTCCGGCTAAAGCCGGTGCTACGATCGCAAAATTCCGTTTGCAGGAAGGCCCGCATCAACGGCAGGGGCCGCTTTTTATCTTCGAACTTGGCGGCGTAGAGCAGGACCTCCTGGCTGGCGCAATCCCCAACTCGGTCCGCCAGGCGGCGGCCTTTTCCTCCAACTCCGCGTCAGGGGCCGCGAACCGCGCGGTCTCCACGCTATGGGGGCAATCCCACAGCCTGGCCTCCCGCACGCCGAAGGCGCGGTAATAGTCCTTGTTCGCCTGGCCTACGCAAAGAAAGGCCGCCGGCCAGCTATAGATTGTCCGCAAGATACATCGCTTGATCTGCCACCGCCACCAGGGGCCGCGACCGTCCAGCAGGTGCGAGTCGCCGCGAAACAGCACGCGCACGCCTGCCCGTCGGAAGTGGCGGATCGCCGCCAGGTGCGAGCGCCAGCAGTAGCCCGTGATATGTACCGCATCGGGCTTCCAGGCCGCCACCCGCCGCACGAGGTCGGGATTCCGTAGCCCCGAAAAATGACTGGTACCGGGGCGGTGGCTCGTGTTCGGCACGACCTCGAAGTCGTAGCCATCGGTGAGGCGGACGTCCCAGGCGAAGCTCTGGCCAAATCCCGCATCGAGGTGCGCCGTCTCTCCGCCGTGCCAGGTGAAAAAGACCTTGATCCGCACGTTGGGCCGCTTTGCCAATCGCTGGTGCAGCGGGGCATAATACTGGATCGGATGCGATACGATGAACGCCAGCCGCGCGGTGGTTTCCCCTTCCACTCGCCGCGACGCATAAGCGGTCGCCGGGGAGAGCGTCGGGGCGAGAATTCTCTCTTTCCCAGCTGGTGTCATCAGTGTTCCACCACGTTATCGAACATGGTGCACAGCCGGCGGGTCATCTCCCGCGCGGTATACGGCTTGAAGGCGGCCCAATCGGTGTCTGGCGCGTGGGCCGCGGGGTCGGTCAGCCAACCCGTGGCCTCAATCCGCCCCGCGACGGCCTTGACCGCCTCTCCACTCTGGAATCGCACCAAGGTGCCCGCACGTGTCTTCTCCAAGACATCCACCACCGAGCTCTCTTCATGAAAAACGGCCAAGAGCGGCTTCCGCGCCAGGATGTACGGGAAGATCTTCGAGGCCGCATAGGCCGGATCATCCAAGCCGGGCACGAAAAGGGCGTCGGCATCCAACAAGCATTGCAGGGCCTCGAAATAGGGGATGCGATCGGTGACTTCTGTGACCACGTCGCCCAGGCCTTCCTCCGCCGCCAGCGGCTCGACCGTCTTGACCGCGCGATCGCGTGGCGCGTAGTTCGTTCCGATGAAATGAACACGCAAGCGGTTGCGCAGTTCCGATCGCGACGCGAGCAAACCGGCCAAGGCCGCGAAAAACGCTTTCAGAGCGATCGCCATCCGCGGGATGCAAACCCCGACGTAGACCCAGTGCCGCATGCCGTCCCGGGGATCGAACGACCTCTGGCGAACGTTGTTTGCCATGAGATACTGAAAATCGCAATCTGCTGCGCCGAAGGGAAGAACGGTGAATTGCCTCTGGGAGAGCCACGGATACCGTGCCATGAGCATTTTTGGATAGGCCGGCGACACGCTGACAACGTGGGCTGCGCGGCGGAGCGTGAAAGGCTCCAATATCGCCGCGACCCAATTCGCCAGACGTGCCTTGAAAGCGGCTTTTCGCGAGTTTCCCGCTCCCCCCGCCCCACTGCCTGTTACCCGCTCCTCCCGATACCACGGGTCTTGGAAGTCGAGCACGAAGGGCAGCCCGTGCCGCTTGTGCCAGGTTTGGCCGAGGGTCATCAGGGGGAACATCGTGGTGGAAAAAAAGGCGACGTCCGGCGACTCGTCGCGCACGATGCGTTGTCCCAGCCGCGCAAGATGAAAATAGCTCCGCAAGCCTACGTTCCGCAGGCCGGCCCAACCGGTCATCCACAGCGGGAGGCAACCCGCCTGCCAGGTCCTGACCGCAGCTGGCACCGTGCGGCAAAGTTCGGGATCCTTGATTCCCTCCTGTTGCTCGGGGTCGATCTTGAGGATCAGCGGCTCCCAGCCGAATTCAGCGAAGTGCGGCAGTGCCATCCGCACCCGATGGAGGTCGGGACAACTGATCGGCGGCCAATTCGGCGTCACGATCAAGACCCTCCTCAATGGGCGGCGGCCACTACGATTGGCAATCGACGGCATGATCAGATCAGGGTCACCTTTGCGCTGGGCAGCGCTTGTCCGGGCGTCCACACGCGCTCGCAGATTCCGGCTTCCGGCGGGAAAACCCGCTGGTCCATCTTGCCCGGGTAGTAGAGCGTGGGCATTCCGCCCAGATAACTGCCCCACATGCTGAAGGTGGAATGCGCCGAGGCGAACAGCAGGCTTGCCTTGGAGAGCAGGAGGATGTCGCCGATGGCGCTGCCCATCGTCCTGGCGCGGCAATCGGGTACCGCCAGCAGTTCGCCGAGTTCATGCTCGAACCCGTCCGAGACGACATAGACCGGAAGGTCGCGCAGGGCCGTATCGGCTCGAACGGTCTGGGCGGCGGCTACGAACCAGCTCAGCGGTGTGTAGCGCTTGTCAGCCAACAATTGTTCCTCCTTCATTCCCGGACCGACAATGTCGCCTCGCCGCACGTGCACGGCGATGAACGGCTGCTCGATTCGCGCCGCCCTTTCCATAACTTTCGGCGCGACAATGCGATGCAGCTCTTCCCGCACCATGGTCTCATGACCCCAAAGGTCGCGGAAGTACGCTTTCAGACCGTTAAACACCACGACCATGGAACGGTTGCCGGGCCTGTTTTGGGCCGATAGTGACGCCGCCGCGCGCTCCTCGTTCACCTTGGCGCACAGGGCCAAGACGATCCATTTGTGCAACCCCACGATGTAGCCGCGGCTGGTCAGTTCGTGCCAATAGAACCTGGTGACTTTCTCACGTCTGAGGACCGCCCCCAAACGCGGTTGCAACCACTGCGGTGCGAGCATGGGCAGAGAATTAGCTCGCGCAAAGACGATAGCTCTGGCCCAAGTCAAAAGGCAGTTGCCCAGACCGGCCCGTCCCAAACGCGGGTAACTGTAGATCATAAATCCCTGTTAGGCACGTCCGTTGTGATGTAAAGCGCGAGTAACACTGGCAATAAGATCCCGCCCACAAATCTCCCAGCAGAACGTGTGCTCCGCAGCAGCGAGGGCAGCCGCCTTTGCCCTGCAGAGATCTTCCGGACTAGAGAGCAGCATGTTCAGCTTTCGGGCCAAAGCCTGTGGATCCCCCGCGGGATAAAGCCGCACGGCTTCTTTCGCTTGCTCCTGCACTTCCCGCTGACCCGCCGTGTCGCTGGCCACTACCGCCAATCCAGCCAGCAGGTAATGCAAGATCTTGTTCGAAACTGTGTGTTCTTTGTTCTTGCAATACTGCATTTCTCCGGCAAATCCGATGTCGTGTTCGGCAATTCGCGAGAGCATTTCGTGATTGGGAACGAGCCCGTGGAGGAATACGCGGTTGCGCCAGCCTTCGGGCGTGCGCGCAGCGAGCCAATTCTCAAAATTCGCCACTAGTCTTCCCCGCAGATGGATTTCGGCCGCATGTTCCACCGCCGACAGTGCGGCGAACAGGTCTTGCAATCCCCGGTCTGTGCCCAAGGTCTGTGAATACCAATGAATCGAGGGCACCTCGCGGTTACATCGGTCCTTGCATCGGCCATCCATGGCCGCTCGGTCCGCCCAGGGAAAAGCGTTGTAAACCACGGCCGGCGGCCGGCAACCGTACTCGCGTACAAGCGCCTGACTCATCGACTGTGACGTACAGGTTGCGTGCGCTGCCTGGCTCAAAATTCCCTGCTCTAATCGTCGCAGCAGCTTCAGCGGTCGACACTTTCGCGTTTCCGGCGGCAGGTCTTCGGAGAACCAATCCTCCATGTCCACGCCAATCCGACCTCTCGTCTCTGGCTTCTGACCTCTGGTCCCTGAGCTTTGCAGTCGCGCAAAAGCCCAGAGGGCCTGCTCTGAATGGGCAATGAGTAAGTTGGCATCGCTGCCCTGGACCGCCTTCTCCATCGCGGACACAAAGTAGCCAAGCTGCCAGTGATTTTCGCAGCGCAACTTGGAGTGAGTTGCCTTAGCCAGTCGGCCACGGGCTCGCAGCCAGAACCGCAATACAGCCTGCTCCGTCAAATCGTGCAGCGGTCGATAGCGGAATTTCATTCCTGTCATCATTTCCCGGTCCCGCGCTTTGAGGACTGGATCCAACCACCCGCCGAGCACTTCAACTTCATGACCGGCGTCTTGCAGCGCCGACGCCTCCTTTATCACACGCGGGTTGTGGCAAAGGTGACTGCCGGTAGCGATGACAATGGTGGGCATCAGCTAGACTAGGGCTGCTTGAGCGTGCTTTCGCAAATACGAAGATAGGATTCGGCGCACGCTTCGAGCGTCAGATTACTCAAAATGTAGTCGCGCGGTCTGAATGAGCCGTTTTGCATCCCACTCCAGAATCGCTCAAGTTGCTTGCCAAACTGCGCCACGTTCTCGAACTTCATTCCGCAACGCTCATCCCAATAGGGCACCGAACTCACCGGCTGAAATCTTACTTTGTGGGGATAGTAAGAAGGGTCCGGCCAATATCCACCGCGATCCCAGGCCAAAATCGGACGGCCGCAGGAAAGTGCCTGCTGGTACGCGAGGCCCTGTGTCTCGCTGGCGGACAAGAAAATCATCGCTCGGCACGTTCGAAGCAGGTTCTTATATTGTTTCTCCTGATAAAAACCGTAGCGGATCTCTCGGTAGGTCAAGCCGCACGCCGTCAGCTTATCACGAATTGGCTGGATCAACTCAACCTCGTGCTTCTCATGCTCCCACAGCACCTTGTCGTAAATCAGAAAGTCAGCGATCCCCTTCTCCGTGCTCCTTGCGCCTCGCTCCCGGTGGCCCGCTGTGCTCTCCCCCTCCGCCGGCCTCCATTTTTCGGTCTCTATGCCAACTGGCCAGGCGGTCACCCTTTCGCCCCAAGTGGGCTCGCACATCCGCCGCATCCATTCGCCCGGTACGAGAACTCTCTTCACAGGCAAACGCGTTAACAGATTCGGGTCATCGATCGGATGCGAATAAACGGCCGCCCCAAACAGGATTGGATTACGCCAGGGGATTTTATTAAGCACGTGCGGTTTGCCAATGATGCACGCCAATTCCTCCGGATGCGATTCCGTGTGCCGGTAGTCGTTTACGCGGTACGGAACGCCCAACTTGTCCAACCCGGCACACAAATTGAGAAAGACACGCATTTGTCCGCCGGGCCGCGGCCTGCCTCTCACCAGTCGCCGAATTGTGCGCCGGGGATAACGGTCGAAAGGAAACCACCGATCAGGATCGGGCTCCTCATAAAACAGATTAAGCACCGACAATATTGGCGCCTGCGGGAATCCAGGGCCTGAGTGATTCTATCGATGGTTTCATGACCGGGCCGTTTTCCAAAAAAACGAGCGCAGCGTGCGTCTGACCGCGAGAAGCTCTTCCGTCCTTCGGAAGCCCAGCGTCCGGTAGACAGAACCCAGCAAGCCTGGCTCGGGTACGCGGAATTCCCGGTCCAACTTGAAAATCCAATCCACGAGGTTGCACGCTTCTTGCGGATGGCTGTACGCGATCCGGTGCGCCAGTGGCCAGAGGATTTTCACTGCCGCCTTCTTGCGCCGGTTTGTTAATTCACCTGTTTCTTCCAGCATTCGCAGCACTTGCCGGTAGATATAGAGGAATTGGAGGTTGGTTCCTACGCCTCGCAACGCGCCGTGAAACTGCAACCGGCCCTTTTCGTGGTGGCGATGGCAAAGCGTGGGCGCGGCGCAAATCGTAATGCGTGGATGGCGGAGGGCCACCTCCAGCATAAGACATCGGTCGTCACGTGAAGCAAAGTCCGAGGCGGGGAAGTGTGTTCGGTGCGGGATATCCTTGACGAATTCTCGGCGGAACAGGAATGCTGAGTAATGAGAACTGTCCGTTTCGCCAAGCTGTTGGGCGATGAAGTCATCGTTCTGTATCCACGGACGTCTCTCCGCCATCGCATCGCCGCAATAAACGTCGTGGCCCGCCACCACGAGGTCCGCGCTTTCTCGCTCGGCCAAGTCGAACTGCGTCTCGTTGGCGCCGGTGTTCAACCAGTCGTCGGAGTCAAGATAACGAAGATACTTTCCCGTCGCCAGCGGCATGGCCTTATTCACGCCCCATGGCTTACCCCAGCCCTCGCCGTTTACTACCGTAATATCCGACTGCGTCCGCAACCACTCCGCTGTCCCATCGGTGCTGGCGTCATCGATGACGATTATCTGGACCGTCAATTCCGGACTCCGGCACGATGCGACCGCCGTGGGCAATGCCCACAACCTGTTTTTCGAGGGAATGATAACCGTGATGTCGGCTGGCATGACTGGCGACTAGTTTAGAACCTGCCGCTCCTGATTGGCGCGGCCCAAAGATTTTATGGTAGAGCGGGCGAAGGAACCCTCTAACTTTCTGCCGAACCAACCACGGCCAGGAGAAAACGAGACTTGTCCACACGGAGGCTGCCCACCTGGGCCAACGCTTTTCGAAAACCAGCCGCAAGCGAGTCTGCTCTCGCCGATAGGGATAGCTGGAAACGTCTGATCCGAGAAAATGAACCAGTCGTGGATGCAACTCCTCTAAATCGTACCACGGGTTGTGATGGGGATGGCCCTTCACGTTCTTCAGCGAGGCATGTCCTCGGAACACGTCAATTTCAACTCCCGCCGGCCCGGCAAGTAGGCTATTCATAATGTCCCCTCGTTCAGGAATCGGTTCCTGCCCGTGAATTGCCATCGCCAGGGAGATGAGCACCTCGTCATTCGCGCAGCCGCGGAGACATTGAAAGCCGACTTCATGATAGCGCGGTTCCAGATCCCGCGCGGTTTCATAGACCCGCGAGCACAATTCGCCCTTTTCCAGATAATAGACGCCGCCATTGAAACGCGGCATGGCCGCAAGACCGAAGCGCTGACACACGGTTGCCACGTCCCCAAACCATTCTCCACGGCAAACCTGCCGGCCGATCACGGACACGGCGTGACCGGCAAACGCAGCGAAGGCGTTCTCTAGCGACCCGACGCACAAGCAATCCGCATCGACAAAAAGCGACTTTTCCAGCGGCGCCATTTGGTCCAGATGGAGCTTAGGCGAGAATCCTTCGCCATATTGCCCCGGCTGCAGCGCGATGATTTCGAGGTCGCGCAAATCCTCAGGCAGCATTTCTCGCCGGGCGTCGGTTGCCAGAAAGAACTGAATGTTCGCCGTGCGATGCCAGAGTCGGAAGGAACGAACCAAGGCAATCGCCATTTCCAGGTAAACCGGCTTTCCGACCGCAATGGTAAAGACGCCCCGTTCGCGTTTCAAGATTGCCACCGCCAGAGGCTAGCCACATTCAACGGCATCCAGCGCACTTTCCAAGTCCGCAATGTCTATGGTCATTCCATCGAGAGGCCCTGGTCCGACCCCCTCCGCAGGAAGCCACCAGTAGCGCAGGTTACACCTCTGTGCCAACGGGTAGAAACAAGTCAGGTCCGGCCTGTATCGGTTGAAAATCTCAAGTACCTTCGCTCGCCGCGAAAAAACTATGTTCGTGAGGGCGGCGCTGTGTGCGGACACAATGACACTCGCCCGCGATAGGGCTGTCACCTGCTCCATCGGCGATGTTCGCTGTCCGTCAACGATTTGGTATTCTCGCTTGGCGACATGTTGGCGGACCTCATCCTCATTCAGGACGGGGCGCTTGCTGGTGGTATTACGCGCCAAGTATACTCGGTCGCCGTCCCCCGTACGGGCGAGTGCCGGAAACAACTCTCGCAGGCCGTCAACCACCCAACTGGGCAAAGCGCCCTCGACGGGGGGTATCGACGCTACAAATAACTGGTGGCACGATAGTTTCGTGCGTGGACCGATTCGCAATAGTCGTTCGGCAGCAACGCCGGCAGCCTGAAGCCAATCAACCTGTTGCGTCGTAATCGTATCCGGAACGATGAAATGACGAATCAACGGCATGCTTTCACGCAACAAGCATAGTCGACCAACGGCCTGAAGCAAAAAATGGTAGTGGCTGTCAAAGCCGGGGACAGCGAGGACCGTGCTAGGTTCAACAACTTCGCGATAGTCCCATGTGAACAACTCAAATGGCCGGTAGTAAGGCTGTCTTGAGCGTAAGTCATTGGCCCAACCATACGAGAACTCGTCGAAAAGCTCATTACGGGACGACAATACCACGCCGTCACGCGAAAACACGTGGCCATGGCCGACATAAAGCAGCCCCGCACTTGGCGTGATCCACGAAACCGCATGCGAAAACTGTGGCACGATTTCCCGTGCGCCTTGGCTCGCGGGAACCGCACACGACGGCGGTTCCGGCGGCAAGAGTTGAACTTGCGATGGATGGCGGACTTGAAACCAAGGTCCGCGGCGGCGCGCATACCAACCCATTGCTTCGGCGGTCTTAAGACTCCAGTCAGCCGCGGAGAGAATGGTTGATCGGGGACAGATGCAGGGGTACTGCCGATAGGCCGTGCGCAGCGCGCGGAAGAGACGCCCCTTTCGAAGCCTGCTCAGAGCCGGCACTCAAGCACCTGCCGGCCAGTTAAGAGCTCTGATCGATTGGCTTATCGCTCGTGTCATGGCTCGACTGAAGAACTCGCTGCCCGCACGTCTGAATGTTGATCAGGCCGGTATCGTACGCCCTAAAATCCCTTCCCCACTCCTCAAGAATCGTGAATTGGGCCAACTCGCCTCCCCAAAGCCATTCGCCGTTCGTTGCCGAGTGCCCACCCAGGGCCACGAAATAGTCGGCCGGACGAAGGAAATAGGGCGGTAGCGTATAGACGGACTTGAACGTACAACCTGCCTTGAGCGTTTCGGCGTGCGGCACGTCGTGCATTGAAAAAAGTCGTACCCCGCCGGAAAATACGGCCATGGTCGTGCGAAAAGCGGGTATATCGTCAAGGCATTCTCCGATGGCTTCGATGTGGATTCGCGTTGCCGGCGAAACAAGCGACGTGACCGGACCGGAGTCGGAAATGATAGAAATCGATTTGAAATGCAATTTGCCGCATAACGGTCCGCGAAATAACGGCGCGATGTTCGTTGTGGCGAGACTGGGAGCCGATCGCGTATAGGCCTTGATGACTTCGTCGACTGCCCCTGAAGCCTTGATCCGGCCTTCGCCAATCAGCAGTGCGCGATTACAGAGTTGCGCGATAGCTCCCATGTTGTGCGAGACGAACAACACGGTCCTTCCTTCCTGGGTCGCCACGTTCTCCATCTTCCCGAGGCATTTTTTTTGGAATTCCATGTCGCCGACGGCCAGCACTTCGTCGACAATGAGAATCTCCGGCTCGAGATGCGCCGCCACGGCGAAGGCCAGCCGCACGTACATGCCGCTGCTGAAATGTTTCACGGGGGTGTCGAGAAACTTCTCCACCTCGGCGAAGGCTACAATCTCGTCGAACTTGCGTTTTATCTCCAGCCGCGTCATGCCGAGTATCGCCCCATTGAGATAGATGTTCTCGCGGCCGGTGAGTTCCGGATGAAAGCCGGTGCCGACTTCCAGCAAGCTGGCCACGCGGCCGCGGATCCGCACGCGGCCCTCGCTGGGCTCCGTGATGCGGCTGAGGACCTTCAGCAGGGTGGACTTGCCAGCCCCGTTGCGGCCGATAATGCCGACCACTTCGCCCTGCTGGATATCGAACGAGACGTTGCGAAGGGCCCAGAAGGGCTCGGAAGATGGAGGGGAGAGGGGGAGCGACGAAAAAGGAGGGGGGAGGGAAGAGGTGGGAAGGGAAGAGCCATTCTTTGCATTTCCCACGACCGGGCTGCGCTCGGTGCGCGGCGGGAACAATGCGCGCGGAAGGGACGGGCGATGGCGGCGGCCAGGTCCTCGCTCAAGCGACGATACCGTGGGCTGCCACGGCCCTGATGGCGGATCGTGTAGCACTTGCCGAGGTTTTCGACGCTGATGATAGGAGGCACGCGAGTGAAGATCGGATGGCTAAGAGCGAACCGCGGAGGTCTTGGGTCTTGGAGCTTAGGGCTTAGAGGTCCGACGTCAAAGGTCAGGGATCCGGCTGGGTCCAGTCAAGTACAGTGAGACCATCGAACCGGGATGACCGCGTTGGAGCAAGGAGACGATATTTCTATTGAGGGCAAATCGCGTCATGGGCGTCGGCGGGGCCATCCGCCTCACGGCGATACTCGGCGATCGCCTGCTGCCGTAGCTCTTCGGAATTCCAGGCAGTGCGAGAGAAAAGTCGGGGGGACAGGAAATAGAATTCGCTAGTCAATCGTCCCATCTCGCCAACTGGCGCTGATTGCTTTTTCAGGATATGGCTTCGGCTGGCCCGGCGCACACTTCGTTCCCGTCGGTTGCGCACCGATTGCCGCCAAATGGGCCGGTACCGGTCTGCTGCTTCAGCAAGACGGGAATTTCGGGTAGGACTAACTCGCCGATGGCTCTTGGCCAACGTGCATCCCGAAAGGCGTTTTTCAAATAGGTTAGCCTACTTTGCCGATAAGTACTTTGCAATGGGGTAAACAAAAAAGAGAGCGGCCCATCGTTGGGCTCTTGGGACCGTGGAGACTTTCACCCCAAGTCTCGCCCGCGTTGCGCGTTGAAAGCGGACTGGGACGGACATCACGGCTGGATATCAGCCGGCACCGTCTCAATCTGAGCGTTTCTTGGGGAAACTCAGGTTGACAGATTCGATGGGAATCGGTTTTTTATATTGGTAGGAGATTTTCAAGGAAGTGACCGTGTACAAGGAGGTTCACGGAAATGGCCAGATTACCCATTGTTTCATGGATTGGGAACGCGGCAGCGGTTATGACAGGGAAATGGGGCTCGGTTTCGGAACAGGCGGAGGCGGCCGGGTGTAGTCGGCAAACCGCCTACGATCATGCGGAGAAAGTCGAAGCGGCAGTGCGCGACGCGGTCGGCGGCGGGCCGTCACGCGACCAACTCCAAGAACAAGTACGCCAGCAGGCGGAGCGACTGGCATTGCTGGAAAAGCGACTGGCTAAGGCGACGGAGTTTTCTGAACAGGAGCAGCAACGGTTTGCGGCAACGGCCACAGCCATGGGGTTGAGTTACTCGCAAACGAGGGAACTCTTGGGAATCGTCGTGAAAAAAAATCTCCCAGCCGTGCGAAGATCGGCCGGTGGGTGAAGGAATCTGCACAGGCGGCAAGCCAAGTACTGGATCGCTTGGACCAAGCCTGCCGCGGTCTGGTGATTACGGGCTGCTTCGACGAGATTTTCTTCCACGGCAAGCCGGTTTTAGTGGGCGTCGAACCGCACAGCATGGCGTGGGTCTTGGGAACGCATGCTGCGGATCGCAGTGCTTCGACGTGGACTGGGGCGTTGCAAGGTTTCAACGCCTTGGAGCAGGCGGTGGTTGACGGCGGCCGAGGCATGCAGCGTGGTCTGGCGGATTTTCAGACGCAGCGAAAAAACGCCGGAAACGCCACTCCTTTGCAGGTCAGCTTGGATGTCTTCCATACGAAGCAGGAAGCGCAGCGTGTACTGCGAAAACTGTGGAGCCGCGTGGAGTCCCAGTGGGCGAAGGCGGAAGAAGCGGACCGACAGGTCGTGTACGCGTGGCGTCACGGCGGCGACCGCCGCGGCTTTGGAGGACTGGCGGGCAAGGCGTGGAAGAAGGTGGAACGGCTCATGGAAAGGTACGACCGCATGGAGCGAGCGTGGAAACGGATCGGGACCGCCTTGGAATTGTTTCGCCCGGATGGGCGGTTGAATGATCGAGCCTGGGCCGAGGGAGAGATCGCCGCGGCGGTAAAAGAACTTGACGGGCCAGAGTGGGGCAAACTGCGTCGTGCGCTGGCGGATCGGCGAAGCCTGACGTTCCTGGATCGGATGCAGCGGCAGTTGACGGCGGCAGAGCCTTGGGCGGAGTTACGTGAGGCATTGGTCCGGCGGTGGTGGCTGCGGAAGCAGTTGGCGGCGGTTCCCGAGGACGTTCCGGGCGGAGGACGTTGGCTGGCAGCTGCTTTGGTCCAGACGGCGTATTGTCGGAAGTTGGAGGTGAACTGGCAGGAATCGTATGGGAGGGTGGCGGCGGTCTTACGACACACCGTTCGCGCCAGTAGTGCCGTGGAATGCATGAACAGCGTGCTACGAATGCATCAGGAGCGGCATCGGACGGTCACCCAGCCGATGCTGGATCTCAAGCGGCTATACTGGAACTGCCGACCCTTCCGAAGTGGCAAGCGTCGCGGTCGTTCCCCCTATGACCTACTGGGCTTGTCGCTGCCGACCACCGATTGGTGGCAACTGCTACACACACCCACCCCAGATTTGACGCAACAACTGTCAAGTTCTAAAGTTGCGGCTTGAGACGATGCCTATCAGCCCAAGACATTTTGGAATTAAGTCTATACTGAACAAAGACTTGCGAGCAAGCTTTTGGCATAGCTCTTGGAAGCCGGAATCCAAGCGAAGATCTGGGCACCGCTGCGCCAATTCGACGCGTTCGAATTGGACCACGAAAGCTCGAAGGTTCGAAGACACGAAACGACTCAACGAACGAGGACGGTTGCGACGCCAGCCCGTCAATGATCTTCAGCCGAATCAACGCGCGCATAACTCCTTCTCAGACGGACACATTACCAATACCATATCCTTCTCAGAAGGACAGAGGAGGTTGTGGCCAGAAAATGAGACCGCCTCCTAGGGCATTGCCGGAGCATCGACTTCCGACCTTCAAAAAGGTCCCGAGCTCCGGAGACAGGTGAACGCGAAAAGGGGCGGCAGGTCTTCCCTGCCGCCCCTGGATTTGCGACTTGCGGCGCGTCCCTTCCGACAGAAGGGACCTGCTATCGTGGCGTACTGACCTCTGACCTCTGGGTACTACCCGCCGGCGTCAGTGGCCCGCCGTGTCGCCGCCCTCCAACGCGCCGACAATCTCCCGCTGCTCGGCCGTCTCGGTGTTCGACTTCTTTATCGCCCAGACGATCAAGAGGATCGAGACAATTGCAATCACCGCGCCGATCCAGGCCACCGGCTCCGATGCGCCGGGCAGCGAACTCTTGTCGCCCGCCATGTTGAAGGCCAGCACCACGCTGGTGAGCGTGAGCATGGCCACCATGTTCATCACCTTCACAAGCGGATTGATGGCCGGGCCGGCCGTGTCCTTGAGCGGATCGCCCACCGTGTCGCCCGTCACCGCCGCCTTGTGCTTCTCCGAGCCCTTGCCCAGGTTGCGGGCCGGGTCCCGGGGCTCGTCCTCGATCATCTTTTTGGCGTTGTCCCAAGCGCCGCCCGCGTTGGCCATGAACACGCCGAGCATCACGCCCGAAACGATCATGCCGGCCAGGAAACCGCCCAAGGCGTAGGGACCCAGCAGCACGCCCACCAAAATCGGGCTGAGCACGCCCAGCAGCGCCGGGCCGATCAGCTCGCCCTGGGCGGCGTTGGTGCAAATATCGACGACGCGGGCGTAGTTGGGCTTCTTGGTCCCGGCCATGATGCCCGGATCGCGGAACTGAATGCGGCACTCCTTGATGATGTAGAAGGCCGCGCGGCCCACGGCCCGGATCAGCATCGAACTGAACAGCCAGGGCACCACGCCGCCGATCAACAGCCCGATGAAGACCTTCGGATTGGCCACGGTGAGCAGCGAGGCGTAGGTGTTGTACTGGGTCGTGGTCATGTCGGTGATGCGGTCCTCCGAGCCCATGGCCAAGGCGGCAATGAAGCTGGCGAACATCGACACGGCCGCGATCACGGCCGAGCCGATGGCGATGCCCTTGGTCTCGGCCTTGGTGGTGTTGCCCACGGCGTCGAGGTCGGCCAGGATCTGGCGGGCCCGCTTGTACTTCTCCTCGCCCATCTCCTTGGCGTCGTAGCCCATCTCGCCGATGCCGTTGGCGTTGTCGGCCACGGGGCCGAAGACGTCCATGGAGATGGTGTTGCCGGTCAAAGTCAACATGCCGATGCCCGCCATGGCCACGCCGTAGGCGACAAAGACGGGCGAGGCGCCCGCGTAGCAGAAGACCGACAAGGCAATGGCGGTCGCCAGGACCAGGGTGGCCATCACGGCCGACTCGTAGCCCACGGCGAAGCCCTGGATGATGTTGGTGGCATGGCCCGTCTGGCAGGCCCGCGCCAGGGTCTTCACCGGTTCATGCGTGGTGTGCGTATAGAAGCTGGTAAGCTTGTTGAGCACGATCGCCAGCACGATGCCGATGAAACAGGTGAGAATGGGGCGCGCATCGACGCCCATGACTTTTGCCAGGGGCGCTTGCTGCTCAGCCAGCAGCGAGCCCTCATAACCCTTGATGGGCGCGTCGTCGGACCGCAGCGGGAACTTCTTGGTCTCGCCCTTCTCGCGGTACTGGACCACGATCGGCTTGCCCTCGTTGTCGGCCTTGAGCCAGTCGTGGAAGGCGTTGGCCCGCTCGGCTTCCGGCAAGCCCTTGTTTTCGGTTTCGAGGGCGTTGTAGAACTTCTTTTGCGCCTTGTCGAAATCCTCGCTCGTCTTGTAGCCGGAAAGGGCCTGCGGATACTGGCGGATGTAGGTGTCGTCCAGCCTCAGGTATGCAAAACCCAGGACCACGAAGCCGATCACAGAGATTGCCGAACCGATCCAGAAGCCGCGGTGAACGCTGTTCAGGGCCGTGTCGGAAGTGTCGTTGGCGCCGGCCTTGACGGTGTAGGTGCTGATAATCGAGCCCAGCACGCCGATGCCGCGGACCAACAAGGGAAAGATCACGCCTTTGTGGCCGAAGCTGGCCATGCCCAGGATCATCGCCGCCACGATGGTGACTTCGTAGCTCTCGAAGATATCGGCCGCCATACCGGCGCAGTCGCCCACGTTGTCGCCCACGTTGTCGGCGATGGTGGCGGCGTTGCGAGGATCGTCTTCGGGGATGCCGGCCTCGACCTTGCCCACCAGGTCGGCGCCGACGTCGGCCGCCTTGGTGTAGATGCCGCCGCCCACACGCATGAACAGCGCCAGCAGCGTGCCGCCGAAGCCGAATCCGAGCAGGGCCTCGTACGCCCGTTCGCCGTAGATCAGGAAGATGCAGGTGCCGCCCAGGAGGCCCAGGCCGTCCGTCAACATGCCGGTCACGGTGCCGGTGCGGTAGCCGAGCTGCATGGCCTCGCCGTAGCTATGCCGGGCGGCGGCCGCCACGCGAAGATTGCCAGTGGTGGCGAGGGTCATGCCGCACAGGCCTACCAGGGCGCTAAAGATCGATCCGACAAGGAACGCGCCGGAGCGGCCCCAGGCGAAGGCCGGCTCTTGGTACTTGGTGGCATAGAGCAGGGCCGTGATCACGATAATCAGGGGCACGATCTTGCGGAACTGGGCCGCCAGATAGGCGTTCGCCCCTTCTCGCACGGCGCCGGCGATCTCCTGCATCCGCGGCGTGCCTTTGTCGGCCCCGGTGACTTGTCCAACCAGCATGCCGGCGTAAAGGAGCCCCAGGATGGCTACCCCAAGGACGGCATACAGCGAATATCGCTCGAATTCACCATACTTTTCCGTATTGTAGATGGGCTCGAACCACTGAAAGTTCTCTTCCTGAGCAATCGCGGCCGCTTTGGCAGATTCCGTCTTTTTGGTGGAATCGGCGGTTTTTGCGGGCGAATCGGCCTTCGCAGGGGAAACGTCCGCCGTGGTATCGGCCTTCGCGGCAGTTGCCGCTTGAGCCGCCGCCCGATCATTGAGGGTCAACCACAGGCCGCCTCCCAAGAAGCCCAAACACAGCAGAACGAGCCCTGCGGTGGGCACGCGGCCAAAAGGCCGCCATGCCGGCCGGTATCCATAGCTCTTGGGACCAGAAAACCTCTTCATGCCAAACTCCTGTCGTAGAAAATCCAGATTTTGAAAGAAAACCAGCAGTTTAGCGGATACGGCGGCTGCTAGCAAGAGGTGAGGTCCGGCGTTTCGGCCGCAACACCGAGCGGCCAAGTCCCAGGACCTTAGGCTTTATATCCAAGACGCGGTCCCTGTTTGAAAAGTGCCTCCATCGCGAGGATCGCCATTCGAAAAAACCGTGCTTCAGCAATTGTTCGGCCATCACAATTTTCACATACACGTTAGCGAAAATGTATGTCAGGAATCAGCGTTTGGCGGCGGATAATATATAAACTTTTTGCGATGGCCCAGCGAACCGCAAATTTCATTTTTTGACAGTCCACGGAATAACCCGAGCCTCCGCGCGTCTCGAAGCCCGACTCGCGAGGTTCGCCGCCCAAATGAAAAAGGATGCGCCATTGCAGTTTGGGTGGCATTTTTGGGACTTGGCGGGGTCTTGTTCGTTCGACGGCAGCATTTTGCGAAAGGTTGAAATTGGGCAACGCACTGAACCGCTTTCACGTCCAGCAGCGACGAACGTCACCCGTCCGGAAAGTCAGCCGTTCGTTACTAAAACGTTAATATTTAATGTTGTAGTGAGCTTGCTGTCAGGAGTGGCGGGCGGCGGGCGGAACAATAAATAGGAAGCGGATCGGAATTGCCTTTTTTACGCAACGCTGGGAAACCGGAAGTCCCGGCAAGAAGGGAAGGGATTCGCACTTTACAAAGACTAAGAGCCCGCTCGTGCTTTACCTTCGCGGGCTCGCTTACTGCGTCCCCGAGACTTGTCACCAGTTTGCATCTATTGGAGTTCCAATATGTTCCACCTTCGTCATGCTGCGGCTACTCATATAGTAGTGTCTGGGCTGGTATTGGCCATGGTCGTTTGTGCGCCCCGTGTCGGCAGGGCGATTGCACCATAACTCACGTTCCTGTAAGGACTTTCTCCAGGTAGGTGTCATCCAAGGCGGCAGCGAGACGTTTGTTCTTGATGCCGACCTTTCTCGTTAACTCGTTCTTCAGCAAGCTGAGCGCCGTGCGCCGGAGGATACTGAGGTTCGTATCCGCGTGACCTTTGCGGACCCGGCACTGGTCTTCCTGAAACGTCACGTCGAGTTGCCAATGCAAACGGTTCTCGATACCCCAGTGGTCGCGTACCGCCCCGGCGAAGCGACGACCCGATAGATACTTGCTGAGGATGTAGTAGCGCACCTCACAACAGTTCTTGCCGTCACGCTGCGTTTCACTGATGGCGATTCCGATTGCCTTCAGTTTTGCCCAGCGTGAACCATCGGGCAGATCCTCCGGTACAGGACAGACAATGTAAGAACGAAGCTCTTCCCGGCCATGTCCCTTTTCCTGCGTTTCATGGCGACGTGCTTTCGTTCGCACGAAATCGTCTTCGAGGTGGTCGTCGAAAAACGCTTCGATCCCTTTATGCAACGTTGGTTGGTTTCCCTTCACGGCCAAAACGTAGTCTGCCCCAGCGTTAACGATTTCTTGCGCGATCTCGGTTTGACAACCCATGGCGTCGATAGTCACCAAACAGCCGGAAATCTCCAGTATTTGCAACAATTTCGGAATGGCTGTGATTTCGTTGCTCTTCGCGTCCACCACCACTTGTCCCAGGCTGATGTGATTGGCTGTCGCCCACGCGCTGACCATGTAAATCGCCGCCTTGCCGCTGGCCGTGTCGAAGCTCCGGCGAAGTGTCTTGCCATCAATGGCGACTACTTGCCCGTCGGTGATTTCATGCAACGCCGTGATCAAACTGAGCAAACACTTCTCGAACTCCGCCGGCTTGATCGCCGCCAAGATCGCGTTGAAGCGATCGTGTGACGGAATGCCCTTTTGCAGATCGAGAAAACGCGACAGCCACTCACGCTTCATCCTGCCAAACTCAGCAATGGCCACAAAATCGTCGGCACCGCAGATCACCGCGCATATAGCAATCACAACGACATTGATCAGGGGGTAAACAACCTCGCGGCAACGGGGATCGGTGAGATCGGCGAAGTGGTCCTGAATCCTTGCTGACTTCATCTGCGGCATGCGTCTCTACTCCTTTGGTCTTAAACGATTCCTCTAACCCTCGCTGTTCGTCAGCAAGCGGTTGGAATCGCACTCGCCCAATCGTAGCAGATTGCCTAGATTCGCGCAATCGCCCTGCCCGTGTCGGCCTAGCCATCTTCATCCCTGAAAGCTCGTCCGGCCCCGTCGGCACGTACTACCTCACGGATTACGCGAGTTACCCTGCGGGACCGGAGACCATCGACGCGATTAAAGGCACCTCGGGAGGCATCTTTTTTGTTCAAAACGCCACCGCGTATCCGACCCAAGAAAGTCCGATCGCGGTCTTCCCGAGTCTGGGCGTCCTTCGCACCGTGGGATTTAACAGCAATTATACACCACCGGCAGCCAACGGCGCGGAATATACGGGTGTTCCCGGTCTGTCTGTCACGCCGGACGGCACGACCTATACGAACACCTTACCTTCAAGCGATTTTTTTTATGACGGTACCACAAATGGCATGAATAACTTCACTGTGGGAACAAGTGCCGGGAATGTCTACAAAACCAGCACGACTTGGGGCGGTGGAACCCTGCTTTTCAGCACGGGTAACGCCAATGATATCGGCATCACGTACGAGGCCAGCAACAATTCGCTTTGGGTTCAGAATTTCATTACCGGCCTGCTGACCGATTACACGATGGGCGGTGTCGTAATCACATCATTCACACCAAGCGTGACGAACCCTGGTTTGTTCAGCGCACTGGCGATGGATACTGACGGCACCCTATGGTTCGAAAATGGGAATGGCGTCCTTGAGCACTACGCGACTAACGGTATGCATCTCGGCACACTTGTCGTCCCAGAACTAGACGCTGCATTTGGTGGTGAAATTGGCGCCGTAAGCGCCGCTGCCATTCCCGAGCCCTCAACTGTCATCGTCTGGTTGCTGCTTGGCGGCATCGGTCTCGGTCTAGGCTACTGGCGGCGGAAGCGCGCAGCCTAGGTTAAGCACAGTGCTATAACCGCAGTCAGAACGGGTCGCCCTTTCGGCGACCCATTTTCGTTTGGAGGCGCGGTGTGCAAGAGGCTGGTTGATGGACAGCAAATAGACGCGAGCCACGTTCACTAGCGTCGAACGTAATCCCCGATGTGGACGGCATCCGCACCTCCCATAGCATTTCATTTCCAATCGTCAAAAGCTGGAACGACGCGGCGGCCTTCTGCGAATGACTCAGCGGCAAGGATGGCAAGACCTACCAACTACCACTTACGGTCAGTTCACGTCACGTCAGGGTGTGGCTTCGCCTCGGATGACAGTCCCCCTTGAGCGGATTGCGGCGGTCGGTTTTGTGATTGACTCTTGGAGCGGTAACTGCGAGTTGTGCCGTAGGCGCACGAAAAACCCGCGACGGATTCGACGCGGGTCCTGTTCATACTAGTTTGGAATCGAACTAAGCGGCCTTCAGCTTCCGCCACCAGCCGGAGGCAATAGCGAGGGTGCCGAGCAACGACCAGACGATAACGGTGGACGGTTCGGGGATGGGCTTGTCTGTGGGTCGAAATGAAAAGCGATATTGAAGCCATCGGCGTCGGTCGGAATGCCGCCGTAGGTATTGGCGTAACTATAAGGGTCCACGAATGTGGGGAAATCGTAGGGCACGGCGGCGAGAGGGCTGCTAAATGGGCTGATAAGTGGGTTGCCCGTTGCGCCGTTTCCGCAGCTCCAATGCGGTGCTACCGGTCGAACAAAGCCTCCACTCGCGGATGCTCTGGTGAACAACTATCTCAGGCGGTCTGGCACAGTCTGGCACATGATATGCTTAACCCCCACTCGCTCGATGCGTATCCTGTTCTGCCCGGAGGGAGAGACCGCGATGACCACTATCTTGCTGATAGTTCTGGTGCTACTGTTGCTGGGAGCGTTGCCGACGTGGCCGCACAGCAGATCATGGGGGTACTACCCCAGCGGCGGCTTGGGGGCGGTGCTAGTGATTTTGCTGATCTTAGTGCTCCTCGGGATCCTCTGAACGCTTGACGTTCGTGATTCGAGGAGTTTGCTTGCGCCTTCGTCACCCAGCCCAGCCGCCCTACGAGACCGGTGCCCCGTAGCGCCCGGGCCGAAGGCTCGGGAACCTCGGTAATCTCACCCGTCGCACACACCTGTCGGCTTGACTTCCCTGACCCGTCGATGCAGACTCATGGCAGCGCCGTGGGGCCGACCGTCCGGCGTGGACCCGGCATTGAACGGCGACGACTTTGGTTTGGAAAGAGTTTTCTCATGAACGCAATGCGAATCTCTCTGGCAACTCTCTGCCTGGTGCTTTGGCGGCAGCCATGCCGGCAACGCGAGCCGCGACGGTGGAAAAACGCGCACCCATGGTCAAGATCGACGACGAGAAGTTCAACGACTGGCTGGCGCGCTGGCAGAGGAACATTATCGGCGACGCCCGCAACCGTTATTGCGATAAGGCCATGGGCGAGGACATCGCCTGGCTGGTAACGCCCTTCACCGACGGTTTCTATTACGCCTATATGGCCACCAGAGATCCCAAGTGGGCCCAAATGCTCATGGACTGGACCGACTCCTGGCTCAATCGCGGGGTGAAAGAGCCGGACGGTTTGATCGGCTGGCCCAGCCCCGCAGCGGCCGGGACCAAGGTCGACAACCTCGACGACTTCAATGCCGACAGCATGCTGGGCGAGACGATGGCCAGCCGCGCGGCAGTGCTTCTGGCCGCCGAGATCCGCAAGGATCCCGCGCTGCGAGAAAAATACGCGGCCAAGGCCGACCGTTACCTCAAGGTTGCCGAGGGAATTTTCCAGAAGTGGGAGCAGCGCGGCGGCTGGCGCGAAACCAAGGACGGCGGGGGCATCAGCGTCGTGCTGCCCTTCGGTATCGACGGCAAGAGCGGCAAGTGGACCGCCGGCTATGCCACGCGCAACGCCCCCGGCAACGGCTTCTCGCACCCCGACAACAAGGCCAATCTCGTGGCCTGTTGGCTGCTGGCGCTCTCCGACGCCACCGGCAAGCCGCTTTACAAACAGCGCGCTGAGCGCTGGTTCAAACTCATGAAGTCGCGGATGAAGCTTAAGCCCGGCGGCGACTACCAGATCTGGAACTACTGGCAGCCGGCGGGGCCCTGGGACTATCAGCCAAACGGCGCCACGAAGCACTGGGTGGGTGTGCACCCCAATCCCGGCTATTACCAGATCGACGTGGCGGCCATCGTCGATGCTTACGAGCACGGGCTGGTGTTCAACCGGGAGGACATCGAGCACCTCGTTGTCACTGCGCCTGGCCGAGAAGCGGTATTGGGACGCGCTGGTGCCCTATAGCGCAGAGATCCAAGCAGAGTTCGAGCAAAGGACGAAGCCGGACAACTGGGGCAGGGCTGAGCGCGGCGCCCCACTACCTGATGCTTCAGGCCAGACTGCGCAGCAGCGGTCGCAAAGCGGGTCTAGATGATTCGGAGCGGAAACGTCGGATGAGCGGCGATCGAGCGCGACTTACGCCGGAGAAAGAATGACGATTAACGTATTCCGCTGTCCGCAGAGGTCCCAGTTCTCACGCCCCAAGTCCTTGTTCGCCTCTGGGCCGTTTCGGGCGAATCGTTGGCCTCGATCCGTTTAACTGCCCGCGATGGGCGGAAAAGCGTCCACACGGCCGTCGCCCTCGAGCCGATCGTCGGAGACTTTGCGGCCAATCAAGGTCAGGAATTCCGCCTTACTGAGAGTTTCCCGCTCGATCAGGGCCCTGGCCACGACGTCCAACGGTTCGCGGTGGGCCAGAAGGATATTCTTCGCCTCAACATAGGCCGCATCGAGCAACTGCTTCACCTCGCGATCGATTTGATCGGCCAGCGCCGCGCTGCAATCCAGCCGCGACTCGCCGTTGGGCATCAGGCCGATCAATGGGCCTGGCGTCCGCTGGGCACAATGGATCAGCCCCACGACGTCGCTCATACCGAAGGTGGCCACCATCTGCCGAGCGATGGCTGTCGCGCGTTCCAAGTCGTTCTCGGCGCCGGTGCTGATTTCATGGAAGACGATATCCTCGGCCGCCCGTCCCCCCAGCAGTCCCTTGAGGCGGTCGACCAGGTCGGAGCGGGTCATGAGGAACTGGTCGCCGGCGGGCAGTTGCAAGGTATATCCCAAGGCGGCCCGGCCGCGAGGAACGATGCTGATTTTGTGGACCTCGTCGGCATGTTCGCTAAACGTGGCCACCAGGGCATGGCCTGTCTCGTGGTAGGCCACGCGTCGCTTTTCGACCTCGATCAGGCGGCGGGTCTTGCGCTCCGGGCCGGCCATGACCTTCTCGACTGCCTCTTCCAGATCGCGCTGGCCAATGACCAGGTTTCTTCGCCGGGCAGCGATCAATGCCCCTTCGTTCAGCGCATTGGCCAGATCGGCGCCGGAAAACCCGGGCGTCGATTGGGCAATCTTCCGCAAGTCGACGTTGGAGGCCAGCGGCTTGCCGCGGGAGTGGACCTTCAGGATCGCCACGCGGCCATCGAGGTCCGGGGCGTCGATGACCACCTGACGATCAAATCGCCCTGGCCGCAACAGTGCCCGATCAAGCACCTCGGGCCGGTTCGTGGCCGCCAGGATGATCACCCCGACGTTGGCCTCGAAACCATCCATTTCCACGAGCAACTGGTTGAGAGTCTGCTCGCGCTCGTCGTTGACGGCCCCGAGATGCACGCCTCTTTCGCGGCCGATGGCATCCAGTTCGTCGATGAAGATGATGCACGGGGACTGGGCCTTAGCCTGCTCGAAGAGATCGCGAACCCGCGCAGCCCCCACGCCTACGAACATTTCCACGAATTCGCTGCCGCTGAGCGAAAAGAACGGAACGCCCGCCTCGCCCGCCACCGCTCGCGATAAGAGCGTCTTGCCCGTGCCGGGCGGTCCGACCAGCAGCACGCCTTTGGGGATTTTGGCCCCCAAGGCCGTGTACCTGGCCGGGTTTCGCAGGAAATCGACGACCTCCTGAAGTTCGTACTTGGCTTCGTCGCAACCGGCCACGTCTTCGAAGGTTACGCCGGTATCCTTGTCGGCCACCATGCGGGCCTTGCTGCGGCCAAATCCCATCACCGCCTGCCCCGCATTTCGCAGCCCGCGGCTGAGGAACATCCAGAGCACGATTAGCAAGCCCAAGGGCAAGACCCAGGCGAACACCAGTTGAGCCAGAACGCTCGCCCGCGCAAACGAGTAGTTCACTTTCGCGCGGTCCAACTCCTTGATCAACTCAGGGTCGGCGTCGACCCCACCCGTGATCGTACGAAAAGCGAACGCTTGCTTTGCCGCCTTGGCGGTCGCGGCAGAGGATTGCGTCGCGCCCGAGGACGTTTTGGGGGTGCGGGACGCGGATGTAGCGTCAGGCGGCGTCGCGGCGGTATCGGTGGAATTCCGTTCGGCCAGGCTAGCGGCAGGCTTGATTGAGCTGGTTGCGGACTTGGCCGAGCCGCCAGGCGTCTTGGCCTCATCGCTGAGTTTAGCCGCGGCCGCCACTTTTGCCGCTGCAGAAGCTTTGGCTTCGCCGTTGGTTTCTTTGGTTTTTTCCTCGGCTGGGGGCGAATTGGAGAGGATTTCGCCGTCGATTTCGTTATCGTGGATTTCTGCTTTGACCACTTTTCCCGCCGCCAGGTCGTTCTTGAATTGGCTATAGGGTATGGTCTTTACGGACTGCGTGTAGGACATCAAATAGTCCTGCCAAAGCCAAATCGCACCGAGAATCAGCAGCAGATACCACCAAGGAAAACTGGAGACCCAGTTTTGACGCGGCGGCCCGCCCGGCCGCGAGTTTGACGGATCGGGGTCGGTCGGTGGGTGCTTCGGCGGATCGGGCAGTCCTGGCATGACGGATGAAACGGTTCAGAAATCCATTACCTAAAGAAGTATAGTGAAGTATACGCGGCCGGCCAGCCCGGTCGACGCCGACATCGAGCAAGGTTTTTTTCGGAAAGACTTACGCACTTCGCCAGTGCGGCAAATTCTGCCACGAGATTCTTGGCGTTGCACCGTCGATAGGTTAGGCTAGGACTTTATGAAACGATCGTTCAAGAGTTTATCGCCGCCGGAGGTGCTCGCCTTGGCGATTTCGCTGGAAGAAGAGGACTCGCGGATTCTCCAGGAGTTCGCCCGCGTGTTGCGGCCAAACTACGCAAAGGCGGCCCGCGAGTTGGACGAAATGCGCCGGGAAGAAGACGGCCATCGGCATCGGCTGGTCGACGTCTTCCGCTGCCGGTTTGGCGATGAGATTCCGTTGATCCACCGGGAAGACGTGAAGGGGTTCGTCCGCCGCGATCCGATATCATCGATCCAGCCTTGGGACATCAGCCGCATTCGCAGTTATGTGGCCCTGATGGAATTGGAGACCGGCCGCTTCTACAGCACTGCGGCGGCGGCAACCAGCGACGCCGAATTGCGCCAACTGCTGGGCGATCTGGCGGAAGAGGAGCGGCATCACGAGGCGCGATCGTCGCAACTCGCCCCCGAGGGCCAGCCTCGCGACGAGCACGCCGCAGAGGCCCGCGTCGCCCGGCAGCTCTTCGTGATGCAGGTCATCCAGCCGGGGCTGGTGGGGCTGATGGACGGTTCGGTCTCGACCTTGGCCCCGCTGTTTGCAGCCGCGTTTGCCACGCGGGCCGCGATCGCCGCGGGTGCATTGACGCAGCGTCAGGCAACCTGGTCGACCTTTCTCGTCGGGCTGGCTGCCGCGGTGGGGGCGGCCATCAGCATGGGATTTGCCGAGGCGTTGTCCGACGATGGCAGCTTGACGGGCCGCGGCCGACCTTACCTCCGCGGTGTCGTTTGCGCTTTGATGACCTTCGCCGGCGCGATCGGGCACGCCTTGCCCTACTTGATTCCCGCCTTCTGGGTCGCCACTTCGGTCGCCACGGCCGTGGTGGGAATCGAGCTAATGGTCATCGCCTGGATCCGCAACCACTACATGGATAGCCCCTTTTTGCCGACTGTTATCCAGGTGCTGGGCGGAGGGATTTTGGTGTTTCTTGCGGGGATCTTGATCGGCAGTGCCTAAACGAAACGTCCGCTTGGATACCGAGGCGTCGCGGTAAACCTGAATTCCAGTTGGAGGACCCGGTAATCGTGCGTTGGCAAGAAGGCGGCGAAAGCCAAAACGTCGAGGATCAGCGCGGGCTGCCCGTGGGCATGGCCATGGGCGGAGCGGGCACGGTGATTGTCGTGGTGATCGCCCTGTTGCTGGGACGCAATCCGTTGGACGTCGTCCAGCATCTGCAGCAGGCCGCGCCGCCGCGGGCCGGCGCCCCTCGCCAGGAAAGTCCCGAAGAGGCGCGGAAGGTCTCTTTCGTCAAGCACGTCCTCTTCCAGACCGAGCAAGTTTGGACCGAACTCTTTCAAAGCCAGATCCCTAGGCATCCGACGTATCGCAAACCTAAACTGGTGCTCTTCACGGGCAGAGTCCGCTCCGCCTGTGGTTTAGCCGAGGCGGCCGTGGGGCCTTTCTATTGCCCTGGCGACGAGAAGGTCTATATCGATCTGGAGTTCTACGACGAACTGAAAAACAGGTTTCACGCCGGGGGCGATTTCGCCAACGCCTACGTCATCGCCCACGAGGTCGGCCATCACGTGCAGAACCTGCTGGGAATCAGCATCGAAGCGAAGCATCGCCTGCTGCTCCACGACTCGGCGAATCAGCTTTCCGTCCGCCTGGAACTCCAGGCCGATTTTCTGGCCGGGATCTGGGCCCACTACGCCGATCAGAAGTGGCACATCCTCGAGGCAGGCGACGTGGACAAGGCGATCACCGCCGCGCAGGCCATCGGCGACGACAAGCTGCAGAAGCAGGGCCAGGGCTACGTCGTGCCGGAGAAATTCACGCACGGTACCTCGCGGCAACGGGTCTATTGGTTCCGCGAGGGGTTGACCCGCGGGAACCTCAAGGAGGCCGATCGGCTCTGGACTTTGCCGTACGAAAAACTGTAGAAACAACTCCGCAGAACGGATTTCATTCTGTTCAAACGTACAAAAATCCAAACTACGTAGACTTTTCGCCGATCTTCAATACAATTTTCCCCCGCCCGTGGCCGGAATCGAGCCGCTCGTGGGCCTTGCGAACCTCTTTCAACGGCAGCACCTCCTCGACCAATGGCCGCAATTGTCCGCGATCGATGAGATGCGACATTTCCTCCAACCGCCTTCGCTCGCGCGTGAGCGAGATCCCATATAGGGTGAGGTTCCGCGAAAAGAAAAGTGTGAGGTCGCCGGTCGGGGCGAGCACCGTCGCCATGCGGCCAAAGGGCCGGGTCGCCCGTGAACTCTTGGCAACGACGTCGCCGCCGACCGCGTCGAAGACTGCGTCGACGCCTTGACCGCCCGTTTCCTGCCAGGCGACTTCTGCCGGATCGGAATGGTGGTAATCGATTGCCACGTCGGCCCCCAACTGGCGGAGTGTTTGTTGGTTCTCGGGTCCGGCCGAGGCCAGCACCCGGGCACCGGCGGCTTTGGCGATCTGAATGGCAAACGAACCGACGCCACCCGCGCCGCCTTGGACGAGAATCGTCTCGCCGACGCGCAGGGCCATGCGGCGGACCACTCCCTCCCAAGCCGTTCCCCCGGCAAGCGGCACTGCGGCCGCCTCAACGAACGACAAACTACGCGGCTTGCGGGCGACAATAGCCGGGTCGGCCACGTGAAATTCCGCGTACGCGCCTTCCGCGCCACCACGATAATCGGGCGTGTAGTATACCTCGTCGCCAGGCTGGAAGTCGCCCACGCCGGGGCCCACCTCCTCCACGATGCCCGATACGTCGTAGCCGAGAATAACTGGCGGCCTCAGCTTGGCCCAGGCGCCGTTGGCGCGGAGCTTGGCATCGATAGGATTCGTGCCGGAGGCGATAACCCTAACCAGGATCTGGCCGGGGCGAGGTTTGGGGCGTTCAACCTCTCGCAGTTCCAAGACGCTTGGATCACCAAATCGAGTTGCAACGACGGCCTGCATGGCAGCTCTCCTTTTTTCAGCCTGGGCT
Organism: uncultured Planctomycetia bacterium; assembly: GCA_963709175.1. Taxonomy (GTDB): domain Bacteria; phylum Planctomycetota; class Planctomycetia; order Pirellulales; family Thermoguttaceae; genus JANXQG01. Next base: position 2,266,203 of record CAVPVK010000007.1, on the reverse strand, counting down.
GTTCACCACCTCTGGAATGCTCGCGCAACCACCATTCTACCGACGTTTGCAAGGGTGGCGAGTCCGTCGCCGGCTGCAAGTTCGACCAAAGGGAAATCCTCCGCACGCGGCGCAATTGCAGCACTTTCCATGCGAGTTGCCTGGCAACGGCCAACATGGTAAGATTGTCTAGCGCGGGCCCGGCGGGTCGTGGAGAGATCGACGGCCGATTTTTTTCCTGGTCCCGCAGGCTTAAACCAATACTTGAACTCTTTTAGAGAATAAAAACTATGGCGATTGAGTTATCTGAGGGCGCCGCGACGGAAATCAAGCGTTATATGGAGGCCGAAAAGGTCGAGCCCGGTTATGCTTTGCGGATGGGGATTTCCGGCGGCGGTTGCTCGGGCTTGCAGTATAGCCTTGGTTTTGCCAATGACTTCGAGCCTTCGGTGGATGCCCGTTATGAGCAGCACGGCGTGGCAGTTGTCACGAGCAAGAAAATGGCCTTGCACCTGGACGGCACAAAAATCGACTTCCAAGACGGGCCGATGGGCCGCGGCTTTACGATCGAAAACCCGAATGTCGCCAAGGCAGGGGGTTGCGGTAGCTGCGGCTGCCACTGAGATGCCTGAGAATAGGTCCGGATCCGGGTAAAGCGGGATTTAGTCCGTTTAATCGGGCTAGAATTCCGTTCTACGAATAGCTGGGCCGAGACCAACTGTTGGAATTCCGGTTTTAGCCGGCTTTGCAGGTGCTTCTCGGCTGAAGCCGGAACGCCGACTGGCAGGGCTTTCTACGTTCGGCCTACTTCTCGGCTTGGCGGCGCTTGGCCTCTGCCAACATGGGCTTGAGTTCGTGGACGAAGTCGTGGACGTCCTCGAACTGCCGATAGACGCTGGCAAAGCGAACGTAAGCCACTTGGTCGACGCGTGCGCAACTGCTTCATCACCAGTTCCCCGACCTTTCCGCTCTCAATCTCCGGTTCGCGACTGGCTTTCCAGCTCATTCTGAACGTCTGTTGACGATCGACTCCAACTGGGCGTCGCTGACCGGCCGTTTCCAACAGGCCAACTCCAGCCCGCGTTTGATTTTCGTGCGGTCGAACGGTTGACGCGTGCCATCTTTCTTCACGATTTTGACGGCACCGCCCTCGACCCGCTCATAGGTGGTGTAACGCAGTCCGCAGTTCGAGCAAACCCGGCGGCGGCGAGTGGCAAAGCCATCATGGCTTGCCCGCGAATCGACCACGCGGTCGTTGTCTTCATGGCAGGAGGGGCATTTCATAATCCTGAGTATACACTATTCTAATAAAGCCACTCAATCTGGAGAAACATTCGATGGCCGCCTTTTCCCCATTTCGTCGGCCGTGCGCGGCGAGAAACGTGCCTGCCAGAGTTCCGGATTCAGCCGCCTTTTCGCGTATCTACTGGCCAAAGCCGGAATTCCTACCGCTACTTGTGACCCTGCTCGCCGCTGTCCTGGCGGTTTGCTGCGGCACTCTCGTCGCGGCCGAACCATGCACCATCGAGGTCGTGGAAAAGGGGAGCGGTTGGCCGGTGCCGTTAGTGGAACTGCGAACGACCCACAATGTGCGATTCGTGACGGACAACGCCGGGGTGATTGCTTTCGACCTGCCAGAATTGATGGGCCGCCGTACGTGGTTCGACGTCCGTGGCGACGGCTACGAGGTTCCCAAGGACGGTTTTGGCGGTCAAGGGGTACAACTAACGCCCCAGCCTGGGAAGACATTGAAAGTCGAGGTGAGGCGAACCATCATCGCGCGGCGACTGGGCAGGCTAACGGGCGCGGGTCTTTTCGCGGAAAGCCAGAAGCTGGGCCGCGAAATGGCCTGGCACGAATCAGGAGTTTTTGGCAGCGACAGCGTCTTGGGAACCGTCCACGGCAATCGGATCTTCTGGGCCTGGGGAGACACGACCCTCCCCGACTACTGGCTGGGCATCTTCGACACCAGCAGCGCCACGACCTCGCTTTTTCCGTTGAGCTCGCTGGAGCCACCATTGCGAGTAACGTTCAATTACTTCTGCGATCCCTCAGGCCGACCCCGGGGGGTGGCAAAATTGCCCGGCAGCGGACCCACCTGGCTGAGCGCGTATGTCAGCTTGAATGACAAAGCGGGTAAGCCCCATCTTGTGGCCACCTATGCGAAAATAAAGCCACCGCTGGAGACCTATGAGTGCGGGCTTTGTGTTTGGAATGACCAGAAGGCCGAGTTCCAGCGACAAAGGGTGCTGTGGACCAAGTCCGATCCGCCTTCCCAACGCCGGACCGCCCCCGGTGGCCACCCGGCATTTTGGAAAGACCGACACGGCAAGTCGTGGGTGTTATTTGGTAATCCTCTTCCAACGCTGCGCTGTCCGGCTAACTTTGAGGCATGGCAAGACCCGTCAACGTGGGAAATGCTTAAACCGCAAGCAACGCTTGCTTCAGTATCAGGCAATGAGAGAGTAAGACCCCATAGTGGTTCGATAGCTTGGAACGAATTTCGAAAACGATGGGTCACGGTCTTTGTGGAGTCGTTCGGCAAGCCGTCCGTTTTCGGAGAGGTCTGGTATGCCGAGGCAGAAACGCCCACCGGTCCCTGGGGCAAAGCCGTCAAAGTGCTCAGCCACCACAACTACACGTTCTATAATCCGCGGGTAGATTGCGAACTGACGCCGGAAAAATCGAGCGTGTTGCTATTCGAAGGCACCTACAGCCAGACATTTGCCGATCGCCCTTTACCAACCCCACGATATGACTATAACCAAATTCTCTATAGGCTCGACCTGGACGATCCTGCGTTAGCGGGGGCGAGGTCGCCTTAGGACGGCTTGGGGCGAACCCATTTCTTTCGGCACGCCAGTTGCAATAACTTGAGTCCATCAACAATGCCGTTTAGAAAACAAAAAACAGACCACCTGCGAGGCAGCGGATGCATAGAAACCAAGCACGTCTAAGGAAAGTAACCTAGCATACTTCCTCATGACACGGTCAAGCCGGCCGTCGTGGCAGTCAAAAAATAGCTTCGCCTCTGGACGCATTCTCTTCCTCGTGTCGGTTAACCCAGGACTGGCACCCGCGCTTGAGCGAGCTTGGATCTGCCGCGCCGGCCGGCTGTTTTTCTTGTGGGCTGTCATTCTCGATTGCCCCCGCTGGAAATCGCGGTCCGTAAGCATTAGATTAGAGATGGAGGGGGCAATGCCGAAGCGCCGCGGCGAGTTTCCGACATCCCGCCGCTGAAACGTCGCCGCGCACTGCAGGGCTCGCAAAAATGTCCGCTGACTGGTTTTGCAAGATTGGTGAGAAAAAATACGGCCCGCTCAATGGCCAGCAACTCAAGACGATCGTCGCTAAGGGCCAACTGAAGCCCGATCATCTCGTCCGTCGCGGCAGCGAAGGCCCGTGGGTTCCGGCCGGGAGAATCAAAGGACTATTTCCGCACGACGCCTCAGGCAATGGTGCCTCGCTGGGCAAGAAGCCTCCAGCAGCCACCGCCAAACCCTTGGCTCGGGCGGCCAAAGCCGGGTCCCTGCCAACGGCAGACGCCGCCCCTATGCCGCCTTCCGACGTCCCTCAGGACCTCCTGCTCGGTGCCCACAAGCACCACGTGGAGTTGAACGTCGACAGCCTCAATATCGAGGCGACGCCAATGAAGATATCGCACCGTAAGGTGAAAACGGGCATGCAGGGCCTGAAGCAGGAGGAACGCAAGCGGGTAACCGTGCTGCTCCTTTGCTTCATCGGCGCCGGCACGACAATCGGCGCGGCCGTAATCGGCTGGCAACTGCTCAAGAGCGATCCTACCGTTGCCAAAGTGGAGGACCTTGCCAAGCCGTCCGCCGCGCCGACGGTAGCAGCCGACAGCAACAAGTCGGCAAAAGACTCTGCTAAAAACATAACAGTCAGCAACAATACGGCGTCCGCGGCAGAGAAGAAGGACAAAGAGCCGGCCGACGGAAACTGGCCGCGGATCATGTCCGACGTGAAGTCCTTGGGCAATGTGGACGTCCTGGCCCTCAAGCCCACGCGCGGGCCGCCGCCCGAAGGGACCAAGGTCAAGGACAAGGAGGTACTCATCGTGCCGGTGCGGCTGAGCCTTAAGAAGGGTGCGAAGAATCCCGTTAAGCTGACCGGTTGGATGGATGACAGCCTGCAGGGCAAGGTCGCGCTTAAGGACGATCAGGGCAAGTCCTACCTTCTGCTGACACAGGTGCCGGAAAAGGGGTGGGACGGCAGCCGCCATTACAGGCGACTGGCACATCGTGAATCTTGTTTTCGAGGCCCCCACCGCCAAGAACCTGAAGTTCCTGCGGCTGTACTTGCCATCCGCCGCCTTTCAGGCCAACGGCCCGATGGTCTACTACGAAATCAGCCAAGGTTATATCCCCGCCCCTGCAGACAAGGTGGATCAAGCCGGCAAGTCCGGCGATAACAATGGGTCATGATTCCTCTCGAATGCCCGTACTGCTTCGCTCGATTGGAAATCGGCGACGACCGCGGCGGCAAACGGATGACCTGTCCTTTCTGCAAAGGCCAGGTTGATGTTCCCAAACCGCACAAATCGCGGCGGGAGGAAGCCTACGACATCGTTGAGGACGAAGAGTCGGCCGAATTCATCCGCGAGCGCGGTAAGCTCACCGCGGCGGAGATTCAGCGTCTCGAGGACGAGGAGGAGCCGGAAAAGAAGAAGCGTCGCCCGAAGATGGAGTGGCAGCTCTTCATCGGCGGGTTTGGCTTTCCCTGGTCGCCCGGCGCCGTCATGCAGTGGTTGCTGATCGCCATCTGGGCCACGATCGCCGGCTGGCTGGCCTGGTCGGCCGTGGACCTGGGCGTAACGCGGTCTTTGGGCGCGGCAAATATGTACCAGACGATCGTGGCGCTACTGGCGGGACTGGGGGCGATCCTCGTCGGCATCGCCTGTACCGCGGTGGCCGCCATCCACGGTCTGACGATCCTCCTGGAAACGACCGCCGGCAACGATCGCATGGAGAACTGGCCGAACATCGGCCTTTTTCTCGATTGGATCGGGCAATTGTGGTTCCTCATCAACACCGCAACGCTCAGCGTGGCATTGGGCCTGGGACTGGAATGGTTGCTGCCGGCGCAGGGCGCCGTAGTGTCCGCCACCGTGTTCTTCTTGTTCCCGATCCTCCTGCTCTGCACCCTGGAGACCGATTCACCACTGGTGCCGATATCGACTGTCGTCCTCGCCAGCCTTTTCGACCACGCCATCGCCTGGCTGGCCTTTTACGCGCAATCGGCCGGCCTGCTCGCCGTTGCGATGGTGCTGGTTTTCGGCCTCGGTCCGCGGCTTGACCCGCGGGCGGCCGTGCCCCTGGCGCGCTGCTCTTCTCGGCGGTCGTGATGATCTATTTTCGCCTGCTAGGCCGCCTGGCATTCTACTGCTCCACCGAGCCGGAAGAGGAGGAAGTCTTGGAATGAGCAATCTGCGCGATGCCAACAGCACGCAGTCTCCACGCTTGGTCGGTCGTTTTGTCGTGGTTCAGGCGGTGTTTTGGCTGATCGCGGCGCCGTTGCTCGGCGCGGCGCTCGCGCGGCTCGCGGCCTGGTTGCAAGGCGTCTGGGCCCCGCTGTTGATCTTTCCTCTGCTCCTGGGGACCGGGCTGGGCCTGATGTTGCTAGTCGTGATGCGGCTGGGGCATGTCGGCCATCGCTGGACCATCTGGATCGGCGCCATCCTGGCCGTGGCGGTGGCCGTGGCAGGCCAGCATTATTTCAGCTTCGTCGATTGGAAGCGGGACGAGGCGGCCAAGGTGGCTCAGCAGTTCCAGGGCAAATCGCTATTCGGGATCCAGGAAATGCTGCCCGCGGCATCGAGCAATTTCGTCGCCTTCATGAAACGGCAGGCGGCCTTGGGCCGGCGTGTGACGGCCGGTTTCAAGAACCGTGCCGAATTCGACCTTCGCGGCGCGGCCGCCTGGGCGAGTTGGGCCGTCGATGGGCTATTGGTGCTCTTTCCCGTCTGCCTGGTCGTCTACGCGGCTTGCCAGTCGCCATACTGCCACGTCTGCCGAAGTTGGTATCGCACGACCCGCGCGGGAAGGTTGACGAGCGAGGCAGCGCAACGCATGGCCGCGGCGGCAGTCCTGCCGCCGGACAAGGTCTGTGGTCCGGCCCGCTATCGCCTCTCGCACTGCCTGAGCGGTTGTGGGGCGACTCGCCTGGAATTGGCTTGCGACGGCAAGCGATCGGCCAAGGTGATGGAGACCTGGCTTTCAGCGGCCCAGCGGGAGCAGATCGGCCACGTGCTGGACGGGACGAACCGACCATGAGAATCTTGGGAATCGGCGCCGACATCACCGAATGTTTGCGGATTGCGCAGATGATCGAACGGCATGGGGAGCAGTTTGTCAATCGTGTCTACACGTCGGCCGAGGTCCGCTATTGCCGCAGCCACCGGCAATCGACGCAAGAGTTCGCCGCGCGGTGGGCGGCGAAGCAAGCGGTGCTCAAGGCCCTGGGGATTAGCGCGCGGCGCAAAGTGTGCTGGACCGACATTGAGATCCGCAAAGGCCCTTCCGGCCAGCTTGTGGTTGCCGTGCGGGGCGCGATCAAGGACGTAGTCCAGCGGCGTGGCGTGCGGAAATTGCTGGTGACTATCGCCCACTGCCGCACACACGCCACAGCCTACTCCGTGGCCATAGGCGGTGAAAAGGCTGGGGAGTGAAAGCGTTAACTTGACTCAATTGGCTTTCACGCAATAATGATGGCTGTTGCGTACCGCAATCCTCTTGTCAGAAATCCCTATCGGTGGTGGCCTGTGTCGGTCCGTGAACCGGCTTGACGCCAGGAACGCACCGGTCCACATTCGGTATCTCGTCAACTGAGCTATTTTCAAGGAGAAAATGGACATGGCCCTGAAGACTTTTCTGTTTCCTACGGTTGGCAGCAATAAACCCAAGAACCTTTCGGCGGTAACGAACATCGCCTCGGATTTCAACACCGCCTTGGTCAAATACTGCCAGCAAGAAAGGCATCACCGACCCGCAGGGCATCAAGCTGCCCGGCCTCAACGACGCCCTCAAGTCGTTCAAGAAATACCAGGAAGAGATCAAGGGCTCGAAGAATGATCTGGCGGTGCGCGGTGGCATCAACGACAAGGGGCACCTCGTCTTGACGCTCAGCGGCATCCTTCCTCGCAGCGGCAAGCCGGTCAAGGTCGAGGACGAAGTCATCATCCGCAAGGATTTTGCCAAGCTGGTCAAGGAGTTGAGCGACGAGGCCAACGTCGTGGTCAACCTTCAAAAGGGCGACGCGACGATCGACACAGCCGCAGCCAGGCAGGCCAAGAAGTTCGGCACCGGCGTCGATGAACCCGATGACGCTGATTTCGGCGGAATGACGACAGGCAATGTGATCCTTGCTGCGCACGGCAGTCGCACGGAAATTAACGGTACCATCATCGGCACCAAGTTGGGCAAGCGCACCCCGCAGCAGATCGTGGATCTGCTCACCGCAGGCACCGACGCGGCAAAACGGCTCAACCCTGACTTCTCCGGCACCGTCTGGCTGAGCGGCTGCTTCACTGCATCGGGGGGAATTGCGCCTCCTGGAGAAAACTTCGATCACGAGTCCTTCGGCGCAGCGTCTGGGAACTGCTTAAGGCGAAGGGCTACAAGAAGGCGACAGTGAAGGGGCAGCCGGGCATTGCCCGCACCGACGCGCAGGGCGACAAGTCCTCGGTGACGCCGACGGGGCAGAAAGACTACGACAAGCTCAAGAAAGACCTGGCCAAGCTGCAAACCGAGATCAAGACGGTCGGTGTTGAATTGGCCAAGCTCAAGACGAAGCACGACGGTGACGACGACAGTCTCCGGACCGATCCGGGCTACGTCAAGCAGTTGGTGCTCCTCAAGGAATTGGAGAAGATGGCGACCCAAGTCAACGCTGAAAAGGAGTCCCATGTCATCAAGGGACTCGTTGCCACCTACGGCCTCAAATCGCGTTGAGGACGACGGACAAGCTGGTAAAGGAATGGCGTTGGCACGGTCTTTGCTGCCCAATGCAGACCGCGGATGAAAGCAGAAAACCTGAGAAAAAGCCCGAAAAGTGTGCTTACGATGCTTAGACGCTGAGCACAAAAGGCTTTGGAATCACCCTGCAGCTAGCAATTGCGCGTTTCGCAATAGCCATCCGACCAACATACAACTCAATGAGGAGGCCCGATTTTCACTATGAAAACCAAAATGTTCCTGGCGACGATGTGCTTGAGCTTTGCCCTGTGCACGCAGGCGTTCAGTGGTGATGCCTCACCACAATCGGGTTGCCGCAAGGGCGCTTTCCGCGGATGGCTGAAAGCCGTCTTTACGGTACAGTGCAAGACCTGCATCTTCTGTAAGGACCCGCCGGCGCCAGAACCGGCGCCGGCAGATGCGCCGAAGACCGATGCGCCGAAGACCGATGCGCCGAAGACCGATGCGCCGAAGACCGATGCGCCGAAGACCGGCGTGGCACCTGCCCCGCCGGCCCCTGCGGCCAACAAGACCAGCGGCCCTGGACCCTTCCAAAACCGCCAATTCCAGAGATCTCAAGTCTAGCCCGAAGCCCGGCACTCACGGCGTCGTTGGCTGGCATCCCGCCCCATCTCCAAGTAGTCCCGCAGCCTGACGGCAATGATGCGGCTCAACCCGATTTCTTGGCCTTCTTCTTCGCCGCCGGCTTTTTCTTGGTCGTCGCTGGCTTCTTGGTCGCCGCGGCCTTTTTTGCCCCGCGGCGGCCGGGCTTGGGCGGGCCGAGTTCAGCGCGAGCCTTGAGGAGATTCAAGGCGTAGTCCAAGGTCACCTCCTCCGGCGCAGTCCCGCGGGGGAGCGAGGCGTTGGTCACGCCGTCGGTCACGTACGGACCGTACCGCCCAGCCAATAACTGCACCGGACTGTTCGTCACCGGGGAAGCATCGAAGACCTTTAGCGGTTCTCGCTTTACCGCCCCACGGCCGCGGCCCGTTGCCTTGGGCTGCGATAGGAGCTCCATCGCTTGCTCAAGAGTCACGTCTAGCGGCGAAAGTCCCGCCGGCAGAGAACGGGTCTCGGTGTCGCACTTCACGTAGGGTCCATAACGGCCGTTGTGGGCCACGACCGGCTGGCTCAGCACGGGATGCACGCCCAATGTGCGAGGCAAGGAAAGCAGTCGCAAGGCCACGTCGATCGTTACGTCCTCCGGCTGCATCCCCTTGAGCAATGACTTGCGGCTTTTCTTTGTCGTCGGAATCGCCTCGCTGAACGTAGGGCCCATAGGGCCCGACCTTGAGGTAGACCGGCTTGCCCTCCGCATCGTGCCCCAGCGGTTCCTGGCTCTGCGTCGACATCCGCAACAGCTTTAGCGCCTCTTCCAGCGTCAACTCGTCGGGCGGCATCTGCTCAGGGATGCTCCCGCGCCGCTCGCCTTGCTCGAGGAAAGGGCCGTAACGCCCCACGCGGACGAAGACCTCCGGCTCCCCGTCGGGCTGCCCGATCTTGACGCGGCAGACGTCGCGGGCGTCGATCTCGCCGGTCTTGCTCACCACCAGGTCCTTGAGTCCCTTCTGGTCCTTGCCAAAATAGAAATGGCGGAGGTATTCGAGGTGGTCCAGTTCGCCGCGGCTGATGGCGTCCAGCTCGTCTTCCATTTCGGCCGTGAACTGGTAGTCGACCAGGTCCGGCAAATGGGCCTCGAGCAACTGCGAAACGGCGAAGGCCGTCCAGGTTGGCACCAAAACATTGCCGCGCTTCGCCTTGAAAACGTAGTCGCGGGCCAGAATGGTATCGATAATCGACGCGTACGTGCTGGGCCGGCCGATGCCCATCTCCTCCAAGGTCCGCGTCAGCGAGGCCTCGCTGTAGCGATTGGGCGGCTGCGTGGTGTGGCTCTTGGACTGCAACTCGCGGCAATCGAGGGCCTCGTCCACCACGACCGCAGGAAGCACTATGTCTCGTCCAGCCAGCTCGCTATCCGGGTCGTCCGATCCCTCGACGTAGGCCCGCAGGTAACCGGGGAAATCGATGATCTTGCCGCTGGCCTCAAAGAGCGCCCCGTTGACTACGACGCGAATCGTGATGCGGCGGGCGCGGGCGTCAGTCATCTGGCTGGCGACAGTCCGCTTCCAGATCAGGTCGTAGAGGCGAAACTCGTCAGGGCTGAGCACGTTGCGCAGGGCCTCGGGCAAGGCGAAAGGGTGGCCCGCCGGACGGATCGCCTCGTGGGCTTCCTGGGCATTCTTGACCGTCGTCTGATAGGTTCTCGGTCGATCGGGCAGATATTCGGGGCCGTACTGTCCGGCGATGATTTGCCGTGCCGTCTCCACGGCTTCGGCAGCCAGGTTCGTCGAGTCGGTGCGCATGTAGGTGATGTGCCCGTTCTCATACAGGCTTTGCGCCACGTCCATGGTCCGTCGCGCGGTGAAGCCATGCTTGCGGTTGGCCTCCTGTTGCAGCGTGCTGGTGGTAAAGGGCGGATAGGGCCGCGTGGTATAGGGCTTGTCCTCCAACTCGGAGACGCGGGCGCCGGCATGCGGGTCGCGGAGCCTGGCGGCCAATTCGTCGGCCTGCTGCTGGTTGAGCAGCAGGCAATTCGGGTCTTTCAATTGCCCGGTCGCCGGGTCGAAATCGCGACTGGACGGGATGCGGCGGCCATCGAGCGAGACGAGCACGGCCTCGAAGGTCTCGCCACCGGGGCGCCCCGCACTGCGAATCGTGGCGAAGGTGGCCAACAGGTCCCAGTAATTGGCCGCGCGGAAGGCCATTCGCTGCCGCTCGCGTTCGACGATCAGCCGCACTGCAACGCTCTGCACGCGTCCGGCGGAAAGCCGCGGCCGGATCTTCCGCCAGAGCAGTGGTGAGACGTCATACCCGTACAGTCGGTCGACGATTCGCCGGACTTCCTGGGCTCGCACCAGGGCCTGGTCGATTGCTCGCGGTTGCTTCAGCGCGGCGCGGATCGCCTCCTCTGTGATTTCGTGGAACACCAGACGATGGACCGGAATCTTCGGGTTCAAAACCTCGCAAAGATGCCAACTGATGGCTTCGCCTTCGCGGTCTTCGTCAGTGGCCAGGTAGAGGTCTGTGGCCCCTTTGAGCGCGGCCTTCAACTTGCGAACTTGCTGGGCCTTTTTGGCCGGAATGATATAGACCGGGTCGAAGTCCTTGTTGACGTTCACTCCCAGGTAGGCCCAGTCCTCCTGCTTGAGCGACTCGGGCACTTCTTTCGCACCGTTGGGCAGGTCACGGATATGCCCGATGCTGGCCTCAATCGTAAATCCGCGGCCGAGAAATTTGCCGATAGTGCGGGCCTTGGCCGGCGACTCGACAATCACCAACGAATTGGTGTGAGAAGGGGGTTCTTTCTTGGCCATGGTAGTTTGGGATGTATAGGCAACTCAGGTTGTTGGCAATTCGTGTTATCTATCAGCGATTTATCCTACGCGACGTGAGCCGTGGGACCAGGGGCGAAAGGATCGTTTCCATTGCCACTGTTGCTCTATCGCCTAGACGGAGTAGATGTGGGAGAATTGTAACAGGTGGCGGAGCCAGCACAACCGCGCTTTTCGCAGCGGGCTCTTCAGCAGGGACGGGGGACCTGCATGGTTTGCGAGAAAGCAGAATTTCCAGCTTTTGTCGAAAAATGGGTTTTTCGGCGGAACAAGTTACCGGTCTTCGATAGCAAACCCATGCCCATTTGCCATTGCAATTGTCGTGACCGGTTCTAAAATGAAAGATTCCGGTCATCGAACCATCTCTACAGGCATACTTGAGCTATGGCAAGTCCCTTTCGTATTTTTCGCAAGAATCAGAAGCTTTGGATGGCGGGGCTTGTCGTCATGTCCATGATCGCGTTCGTCTTCTTGGGGAACGCGGGAATGATGGGTCACGGTGGCGGTGGCGCGGAAGAAGCGATTGTCACGACCACCAAGTTCGGAAAGCTGGGGAGGACGCAGCTTCAGGTGCTGCTGGAGAATCGCCGGATCTTCCTCGACTTTCTCGCCAGCTTGGGCAGTGTCCTGGAAACCAACAAGGTTACCACGAGCAATATCCCCATGAGGGTAGCGCAAGTCGTCGGGCCGGCCAATGAGGATGCAGTCGAGGACAAGTGGCTCTTCGCTCGCGAGGCCGAGGCGATGGGCGTTTCTGTGGACGATAAGACTATCAGTACCTTCCTTGGCGATCTGACCAACCAAAGCCTCGTCCGCCAGGACTTTCTCAATATCCTCAATAAACTTCGCCACGGTGTTTCCGAGGCTGCCTTCCTCTCGATCGCCCGGGAGGAGCTGCTCGCCTTGCGCTATCGGCAGTTGTATCATCAAATCGGGCTGTCGGGCGAGCGAATGTGGATTGGGGGATCCGCGGCGCCCGACGAACGATGGGCCTTTTTCAAGCGGTTGAACGAGCAGGCGACCGTGCAAGTGGCGATTTTCAGGCCAGAGGATTTCGTCGAGCAAGTTAAAACCCCGTCAGCCGGCACACTCAAGGATTTCTTCGAAGCGCATAAGAAGGAGTACGCCTCCCCTTACTCGCCCGATCCGGGCTTCCATCTGCCACGGGAGGTGAACATCCAGTACTTGCAAGCAGATGCAGCCAAGTACCGCTCCGCGGTAACCGAGGCAGAGATCACCGCGCGCTTTGACAAGGATCCGCACAAGTACGACCGCAAGCTCGAGGAGTTCGAGAAAGAAGTCAAGACGGAGAAAGACGAACAGGCTCAGGCTGAGAAAGAAGCCGCAGCTGCTCGTGAGGCAGCCAGGTCCGCCGCCGAAAAGAAGATCAACGAAAAAAAGAATGGGGAGAAGGGGGAAAAGAACGAGAAGAAATCGGGCGAAAGCAAGCCCGAGCCCAAGACGCCAACCAGCAAACCGGCCGAGACAAAGAAGAACGCCGAACCGGAAAAGAAACCGGCCGAAAGCAAGCCCGACACGACCAGATCCCCGTCAAATCCACCGGCGGAATCGAAGCAAGTGCCTGCGGCAGTAAGTCCCAAGGCCGCGGACTCGACAAAACTGCCCTCTGCAGCCAAGCCGTCGGGAAGCTCCTGGCAAGCGCCGAAGTCGCCGTTCCGTCTGGTTGCCTTTGCCGACGACAAACCGGCGGAGAAGGCGGCGGCGCCGGACAGCGAGAAAAAACCGGCGGCTGCCCCCGCCTCTTCCGCCGCTGTGCCCAAGCCAGCATCGGAAAACAAGCCGGTGGAGAACAAGAAGCCCGTAGTCGATAAGAAGCCTGACACGGTGAAGGAGCCCAACGGTGAGATGAAAGGCGAGAAGAAACCCGAAGCGGACAAGAAGCCCGCGGAAGCTGCAAAGCCCGCCGCCCGCTCCGCCGCTGCTGAGGCCGCCAGGCTCGTCGGCGAGGAAAAAACTCCCCCGCTGCCGCCGATCAAGACCGCCCGAGAGCGGCTCCGCGACTATATCCGCGATGAAGTCGCCGACGAGAATCTGCAGAAGGACGTGGATTTGGTCATGGAACGCCTGGACAAATATCGCCAGGAATACACCAGTTTCGATTTGAGCAAGACCGGGTCCCAGAAACCGACTCCCCCGGATTTCGCCGCGCTCGCCGGCAAATATATGACTGCCCACAAGACTGGCTTGCTCCCCGAGTACGCATTGGCGGACCTCGACATCGGCAAGGCGGACAGCCGTTTGCAGCACACCTACGTCTATCAATACCTGTTCGGACCGACGACGCTCTACAAGCCCGATGTCGCCGATTACCGCGGTTCGTTTTCGCAGAAGATCGTCTTTGTCTACTGGAAGACCGATGACCAGCCCGACCATATTCCGAAGTGGACTGACGCGGGCATCCAGGACGAAGTCTTGCGAGTCTGGAAACTCGACCAGGCCCGCAAGCTGGCGCAGAAGCGCGCGGAGGAGCTGAAGGTCCAGTCCGCAGCCAGTCCGGAGATGTCATTGAGCAAATTGTCGTCCGGCAAGAAGGATTTCAAGGTCATCGAACCGCCGTCGTTCTCGTATCTCGCTGAACTGTATACCACGTTGCGCGTCAATGACGTTCTCGGGCTGGAGAAGATTAGCAGCCCCATCACACAGTCGTCGCCCTTCATGGAGAAAGTCTTCAGCCTAGCGCCAAATGAAGTGGCCGTGAGTGCCAACCTGCCTGAGACCGAGATCTACGTGGTCCGCGCCGTCAAGTTCTCGCCTTTTGCCGAGCTCTGGTCGGACTTCACTGCCAACGCCTCCGATTGGTCGATCTACTCGTTTTTCACCTCCAACGGCGGGGGACCACAAATGGTCGGGCTGATGACTCTGATTGGCGATCAGCAGCGCGAGGTTTATCGTGCTTGGCTGAAGCAGGTTTATGACAGCGCCGGATTCAAGCGGGTGCAGTCGGTCAGCCGAGGGCGTTCCAACGCTCCGCAGCAGCCCGGCCCGCCAATCGACGACGAGGATTAAGGATTGCGGGGCTCGTACGCTAGAAATCGAGCCGCAGGACGGGCATCGTCGGGTCCCACATCGAGGGCGCGTGTGTCGCCGGCACTTTTTCCTCCTCCCAGCGTCCGACGGTGTGCCCGTCGCGTACCTCCGCCCCCCGGGCAAGGATATAGTCGGCGATCGAGCGGGCGAATTGGTAAAGCTCTGCGGCCGTGCGCCGGCTGCGGGGAATCTCGATCTCCATTTTGCCGAATGCCTGCATGCCAGTCGTAAACAGCCGCAGCGTACCGTCGTCGCCGGTCTCTACGCGAAAGTCGATCCAGAGGTGCAGGGGCAGGCGATCCAGTCCAGCCCCGCGGGCCTGTACGACGAAGACCTTCGGCTCGTGAACGAGCCTTCCGCCGCCCCAATACACTCCGGCGGTTTCAACGTGGGCGATCGCAGCCGCCGTGAGATGAGTCAATTCGAGTGCTCGTCGCACGGCATCGCCGCTCTCGCCCGTCAGCGCCAGCAGCAAGTGGCTGGCATGAGTCCGCATTCTTTCCGTGGCCTCGGGCCACCACCAGGCCGCGGCGCAAGGGCCTTCCAGGTTCGACCAGGGAATGGGGGCTGGCATAAGGGCCACCGCGGCCTTGCCGTCGCCCAGGGGAAAGATCAACGAATCCCGCCTGGCGTGGACCTTTTCCGGCGTCACGCTCGTGCCCGACAAGGAATCCATGGTTCGCAGCATTTCCCTCGCGTCGGGCAGCGCGGCGCGTTGAGCGCAAGCATGCTAAGCAGCATGCGAGTTTCTTGCGGCGGTTTTGTGTCCATGAAACTCTCGGTTTAAGTCGCCAAAAGCTGTTGGGGGTTTCGAGTCCGCACACCATTGTAAACCGTTCGCGGACGATATCGATACTAACCCGAATCGCAAGCGAGGCAATGGCGTGCAGCCCTCGTTTCCGCTTCGGGTTAGTATGATTTTCGGCGGCGTGACAAAACTGGAAAAAGGGGAAGGATATTCGCGGCAAACCGTGTTTGTGATGCACCGGGGCTCTCGCAATTTTCCGCGGGCGCGTGTAGACTGGATAAAAAGGAGAGCTACTGTGGCTTGGGAATACAGCGCGAAGACAAAACAGCTTTTCATGGACGCCGTGCACGGCAAGCCCGGCACGCACCTCGGCGAGATCGAGGATCCGGACGGTCTGGGCGAGCACGGCTCGATCTCCTGCGGCGACGCCATGCGGTTTACGTTCCGCGTCCGCCGGCATCCGGTGAATCCCGCCGAGGACGTCATCACCGACGCCCGTTACCTGACCTTCGGCTGCACGTCGGCGATTGCCGCGTCGGAGGCGCTCTGCACGCTTATCGAGCGTGGTTGTTACACGCCCATCCAGGCGCTGAAGGTCAGCAATCAGGACATCGTCGATTTCCTTGAGGGTCTGCCGCAACAAAAAATCCACTGCTCGGTGATGGGGGCGGAGGCTCTGGAAGCCGCCGTCTTCAATTGGGCCCAGAAACGCGGTGTCGACCTGCGGCAGTTGGGCATCGACGTGCACGCCGACGAGGACGACGAAGGCCGCATCGTCTGCAAATGCTTCACGCTCAGCGAGCCCTACCTCCGCCGCAAAATCAAGGAGCTCAACCTCCGCACTATCCCCGAGATCACCAACGCCATCAAGGCGGGCGGCGCCTGCATGGCCTGTCACCATATTCCCGGCGGGCTGCAGGACCTGCTCGACGAAACCTGGGGCGGCGGCAAGCGCGAGTTGAAGGTCCTGACGCAAATCCGCCTGCCGGATACAGCTCCTGTCACCGCCCGCCAGCCGGCCCGGCCCGACGAGGCGCTCTCGCCCTACCAGTTCGCCAAGAAGATCGACAAGGCGATCGAGGACTATGTCCGCCCGATGCTGCAGCGTGACGGTGGCAATCTGGAGATCGTCGACATCAAGGATATGCTGGTCTACTGCCGCCTCGTCGGCGCTTGCCAGGGCTGCAGCGGGGCGAGCCAGACGCTGCGGATGCTCGTCGAGCGGACGCTCAAGGAAATGGTCGACGAGCGCGTCCGCGTCATTGAGGTTTAACGCTGCCTGCCATGAGACCTGCATACCGTGAGACTTGCCTGCTATGAGAATCGTCTACGCCGACAATAACGCCACCACCGCAGTCGCTCCCGAAGTTGTTGAGGCGATGGTTCCCTTCTTCACCGAGAGCTATTTCAACGCCAGTTCGATGTACGAGCCCGCTCAGCAAGTCCACGCGGCGTTGGATCACGCCCGGCAATCCGTCGCGCGGCATTTTCATCTGGCGGACGCCCGGCCCATCCTATTCACCGGCTGTGCCTCGGAGAGCAACAACATGGCGATCTTCGGCACGGCCAAGGCCAATCCGCAGCGGCGGCACATTATTACCACGACGGTCGAGCACCCGGCGGTACTGGAGGTCTGCAAGGATCTCGAGCGCGACGGCTACCGCATCACGTGGCTGGAAGTCGATCAGGACGGCAATCTCGACGTGGGCGCATTCGTCCGCGCCTTGGACTCCGATACGCTTTTGGTGAGCGTCATGCACGCCAACAACGAGACCGGGGTGGTATTCCCCGTCCAGCAGCTTGCCCGGCTGGCCAAGGAAACCGATCCGGCGATCGTCGTCCACTGCGACGCCACCCAATCGGTGGGCAAACTGCGGATCGACCTGGCCGAGGAATACCAACACGTCGATCTACTCTCCTTCTCGGGGCACAAGCTGCACGCCCCTAAGGGAATCGGCGTGCTGTACATCAGGCCCGGCACGCCCTGCCGGCCGCTGCTGATTGGCGGGCACCAGGAGGCGGGCCGCCGGGCCGGAACGGAGAACATGCCGTATATCGTTGGGCTGGCCCGCGCCTTGGAGTTAGCGGAGCAATCGTTTGAGGACGAAGCGACCCGCGTCTGTGCCCTCCGCAACCGGCTGGAACGATCGATTGAGGCCGCTATCCCCAACGTTCAGGTCAATGGCCGCGGCGCCGTGCGGCTACCCAACACTTCGAACATCTCCTGCCACTTCGTGGAGGGCGAGGGCATGCTCTACCAGTTGAGCGACGCGGGCATTTGTGCCTCCAGCGGCTCGGCCTGCACATCGGGCTCGCTGGAGCCTTCGCACGTGCTGCGGGCGATGAAGGTGCCGTTCACGGCGGTCCACGGCTCGGTGCGGTTCAGCCTTAGCCGCTACAACACCGACGAAGACGTCGACCACATCCTCGCCGTCTTTCCGGACGTGGTGGCCAATCTCCGCCGCCTCTCACCCTACTGGGATCAGCAGCAGAACGCCCCACGTGCCGACGCAGAGGAACTGGTCCGGGCGAACCCGCGTGCGACGTAGCTGCCAGCCAGTGCAGTGGTACGCTAATGCGTAGGCCGGAACAAGCTCGCGCAGTTCCGGCAAAGATCCGCTCGCGTCCGTCCTACCGTGGTGCCCGTGCAATTCTGCCGCGGTCCGGAGGTGGCGTCTTGCGTCGATCTATTCTTCCCCGCCACCCCCGTGCTGCTCCTGGACTGCCGCGCACTGCACGCATACGGCCGTGTAGGGGATGGCCTCCAGCCGCGGCTCGGGGATCTTCTTGCCGCAGTCCTCGCACTTGCCGTAGCTGCCGTCGGCGATCCGTTCCAAGGCGAATTCGATCTTCTCCAGGGCCTCCTTTTCGCTGCCCACGAGGCTCAAGGTCAGTTCCTGCTCAAAATTGTCACTGCCCAGGTCGGCCAGGTGGATCGGCAGACTGCTGGTTTCCGAACGGCCCTGGCTCGAGCGCCGCGTCGGCCATGCGGCCCATCTCACCGCTGAGGCGGGCTCGCAGACTGAGCAGGCGGCTGCGGTATTGGTCCAGTTGGCTCTTTTCCGTCGTTTGCTTGGGCAAAGTTGCATTCCTTTACTGAAGTTGACATATCAGGCAGCGGGCTTTTCCCGTCCCCTGGGATTTTTTAAATGATTCCCCGGGGGCGGACTCCGTGTTGTTGCGATCTGAAGTAAGCACCGCGCCGTTCCGAAGAACACGGTGCCGAACATTCTTATATATCCACTTAAGGCCCCGGCGGGAAGTCCCCCAAACGGAGACTATTGTTGTCATTGCCAGGCCAGAATCTGCCCGTCCTGGAGCAACCGGACACGGAGCCGGCCGTAATCGACCTGTTGCACGTCGATGTCCCCAGCAACCGCCTGCACGGCCGCGGTGGCCGCCGATTGTCCCAGGACCATGAACACCGGCTCCATGCGGATCGAGCCATAGGCGATGTGGCTTGCCGAAAGACAGACCGGCACAAGCAGGTTCGTGCATTGCGCCGCCTTGGGCACGATCGAGCGATAGCTCACCGAGTAGGGCCCCGCCACCGCCACCTGCACGTCGCCTTCGTTGCGGACGTGCCCGCCCGCATCGACATATCGCTGCGTGTTGTGCGAGTCCATGCCGTAAGCCCCCAGCCCGATGGAATCGGCTGCCACGCGCCGCCGGCGGCATTCGTGCTCGGTCATCACGTAGTCGGCAATCATCCGTCGCGCCTCGCGGACATAGAGCTGAGTCGGCCAATGCTGGTTGTCGGCGAACTCATCCTTGGCCAGTCCCCATTGCGCGATTTGTTTCCGCAGGTCAGCCGGCACGCGGAGATTATTGGCCATCGTCCACATCAGCCCCAACTGGTACTTGCGGTGCTCGGCGGCAATTCTCTCCCGCGCAGCGTAATCGGCCTCCGGGTAGTCGTAGTTCATGCCGATGTCGTCGGTCGAGAACGCCCCGTGGTTATTCGTGTCGGACTTGCGGTTGGGCATCGGTGCCTGGTTGCCGAGGAAGTCCCGCCAGCCAGCCTCGACGTAGCGCAAAAAGATCTCGTAGCGTTGCGGATTGTAGCCCGGCGGCCTGGTGAACAGCACGCGGTTAGCCGGCGCGTTGGTCAGGCACATGCGGAAGCAGTAGGCCTGGATGCGGCGGTCGCCGTCGCCGTCGCGGCCGGGTCCGCCGGCACGTACGCCCGGCAGCAATCCGCTGGCCGCGTCGCCGGCGATGACCCATGGATCGACGGTCCGATCAAACTGGTGCTTGACGGCGTAGCGAACCTCGACACCGTTGAGCGTTTCCCCGTAGCGGGTGTTTCCCTCGCGGCCCACGGTGTAGTCGACGCCCGCCTTGGCCATGAGATCGCCCTCGTAGGTGGCATCGATGAACACCCGTGCGGCGTAGGCCTCTCCCGTCTCCATGACGATCGACCTGATCCGTTCGCCGTTCATGTGGACGCCGCTCTTTAAATCCAATCGTTGCCCGCAAACGAGCCGTGCGCCTGACTCGGCGAGCATGTTGCGGAAGATCGCTTCGGCAACGTGCGGCTCGAAGCCCCACATCGTGTCGGCATCGACCATGCCGCCCGCCCGCTTCACGTACTGGTCTCGAGTCTCGCAGTTCCATGCCTGCGGCCGCTGGTAGTAGCGATGCACCCGGCAGTAGAACTCGCGGGCTATCCCGCCGATCGCCCGCTTATTGCCGATATCGGTGCGTCCCAGACCGCCAGAGGTAAGTCCGCCGATGTGCCGGCCCGGCTCGATGAGCAGAACGCGTTTTCCCATGCGGGCGATCTGCACTGCGGCGGCGACGCCCGACGAAGTGCCGCCGTAAACGACCACGTCGCACTGCGCTTCCCGCGTTTCCGACGCGGCGGGAAGAACGAGGGCAGCGAGCAAAAAGGACTGAATGATCATCAAAACAATATATGGGGTGCGGTCGCTTCAAACCAGCGGAGTGATCGGCGTTTTCCCGTTTCAGGCAAATACACTTAATGAGGGTGGTCCATCGGCAAAAATCGCGACAAATCAATCGATTGGGCAAGAATGGCCCAACCGCGGTCGGGGAGCGTAGAGTCTAATGACATGAGGGATCCACTCCAGAGAGTTATATGCGTGGCCGCCGCGTCCGCACGATTTTGTGGCGAATTCCATTGGCGAATCGACAAATCGCACTCTTTCCTTGTAATTCTCACTTTCTTCCAATTTTTTCCTTCAGGCCTACCCTTGACCCCGTGCCAGCGAATTGTTATCGTTCCGCCCCTGATTGTGTTTTGACAGCGACGGCCCAGTTTGCGGTGCATGGACGCATGAAACGACGCCCCTTCCTCCTATTGCTGCGCCAGCACATTGCTGGCCGGTTGCTCTTCGTGGAATCTCTTTTCGTCGAACAAGCCCAAAACCGCCGAAGACACACCGGAACCGAAGCAGCCCAAGACCGTCGGCGACCTGGCCGTGCCCTTCGGCATGTTTCCCGTGAAAATCGAGGCCGTCGGGCTTATCTCCGGCCTGCACGGCAACGGCAGCGACCCCGAACCCTCGCCGGCACGGGCCATGCTCATTGCCGAAATGCAGCGCCGCGGCGTCGAAAACCCCAATCAACTGCTGGCCACCCGCAATTACTCGCTGGTGATCGTTCGCGGCTTCCTGCGACCGGGCATCCAGAAGAACGATCACTTCGACGTGGAATTACGGGTCAAGGACCGCAGCGAGACCACTAGCCTCCGCGGCGGGTACCTGCTGGAAACCCGTCTCACGGACATGGCCGTGGTCTACGGCAAGTTGTTGGACGGCAAGGTCCGCGGCGTTGCCCAGGGGCCGGTGCTGGTCGATCCGACAGCCAATGAGAAACACAACAGCGTGCAGTTGGGTCGCGGCGTGGTGCTGGGCGGCGGCGTCGCCCGTGAGAATCGCTCGGTGGGCCTGTTCCTCAATGGCGTCGAGGAAACGAATATGACGCCGGAGCAGATCCGCAACGCGGCCGTGAAGAGCGCCGTAGTTGCCAATGCCGTCAACCGCCGCTTCAGCACCCACAAGAACGGCATCAAAGTGGGAGTGGCCACGGCCATCCGCGGCAACTACGTGGACCTCATTGTCGACTCCACCTACAAAGACAATCTGGTCCGCTATTTCCAAGTATTGCGTGCGATCGAACTGCGGGAGACGCCCGGCGAACTGGGGCAGAGGATCGCCAGTCTGCAGGTCAAGCTCAACGATCCGGCGAGCGCGCCCGAGGCGGCGATCAAACTGGAGGCCATCGGCAAGCCGGCCATCGACGCCCTGATCAGCGGCGTCAAGTCGTCCGATCCGCAGGTTCAGTTCTACGCTGCCGAGGCGCTGGCCTATCTCGATCGGTCGGAGGCCGCCGTGCCGCTGGCCCGCGCCGCTCGCAACCCGGCCTTCCGCAGTCTGGCGTTGACCGCCTTGAGCGTAATGCGCGACTCATCGGCGTATGACCAACTCCGCGAACTGCTCGGCTCTCCCAGCGCCGAGACTCGCTACGGGGCCTTCCGCGCCCTGACAGTGATGGCGCCCGACGACAGCATGGTCAAGGGCGAGAACCTCGGCGAGCAGTTCAGCTATCACGTGCTGGACACGCCGGGCCAGCCGATGGTCCACGTCACGCGAAACCGCCGTGCGGAAGTCGTGCTCTTCGGCATGAACCAGCGGCTGCTCACGCCGCTGGCTGTAAACGCTGGCCAAATCATGGTCACTAGCGAAAAGGACGAGCAGATTTGCGTCGCCCGCTTCGCGGCCCACGAGGCCGACCAGAAGCGCATTGTGTCCAACCGCGTGGACGACGTGATCCGCGCTATCGTGGAACTGGGCGGGACCTATCCGGACGTCGTGCAGGCCATGCAGGAGGCCAAGAACGCCGGTTGTCTGGAGGGACGATTCGAGATCGACGCGCTGCCGGAAGGGGGCCGAAGCTATCACGCGATGTCGGAGGACGAGGAGGCGGCACAATGAGCGCGGGGCTCGGGTCGGCCGCTTGAAAAAGGGAAATCTCACGCATAGCCGGCTTGCCAGCCTTACGGGGTCAGCCCGCTAAGGCTGATGTACGGCGTAGCACCGCTATTTCTCCTTCTTGTCGCCGCGCCTTGCTATAATAGATTGTTTCGCCCCATCGTTCCCTTTCTTCCCGTATGCTCAAGGCACTCGAACTCGCCGGTTTCAAGAGCTTCGCCGACAAGACGCGGTTCGAGTTTCCCGCCGGAATAACGGTGGTCGTCGGCCCCAACGGTTCCGGCAAGTCGAACCTCGTCGACGCGATCAAATGGGTCCTCGGGGAGCAGAGCATCAAGAGCCTCCGCGGTAAGGAGATGACCGACGTCATTTTCAACGGCTCGCCGACGTGCCGGTCGATGAACGCGGCCGAGATCACGCTCACCTTCGACAATTCCCACAACCTCTTGCCCATCGACTCGCCGGAGCTTCACATCACGCGGCGGGTCTACCGCGGCGGCGAGGGCGAGTACCTGATCAATCGCAATCCCAGCCGCCTCCGCGACATCCGTGATTTGCTGGCGGGCACCGGGCTGGGGCCCCAGGCCTACAGCGTGATCGAACAGGGCAAGGTCGATGTGCCATTGCAGTCGTCGCCCAAAGACCGCCGCATGATCTTTGAAGAGGCGGCCGGCATCAGTCGCTTCAAGCTCAAGAAGCTCGAGGCCTTGCGGCGGCTGGAACGCGTTGAACAGAATCTGCTTCGCTTGTCCGACATCGTCGATGAAGTGGAGAGCCGACTCCGCAGCGTGCGAGCCCAGGCCGGCAAGGCCCGGCGGTACAAGGAGCATACCGATCGACTGCAAGGGCTGCGGACCCAGGTGGGCATGGTTGACTGGCGGCGGTTGGGTCAGCGCTTGGCCGATGTGGAAAAGGAAATCGGCGAGCTGACGGTCCAGCGCGATGCTGCGCTGGCCGCCGCCGAGGTGGCCGAAGCCCGTGCGCTGGAACTGGAAGTGAAAATCGCCGAGATTAATGACGAAGTCCGTCGCGGCGAGGCCCAGATTGCCGCCAACCGCGAGCGGATCGCCGCTCAGGAATCGTCGATCGAACACGAGCGGCAGCGCTGCCGGGACCTGGATGACGAGATCGAGCGGCACCGCCGCCAGGTGGTGTCGCTCAGTGCGCGGGCCGACGACTTGCACCAGCAATGGCGGGAAACCTCGGACGCGGTGGAAACGGCCGAGGAAATCCATCGCACGATCGCCCGGCGGCTGGCGGAAGCGGAGCGGGCCCTAACGGAAGTCATGTCGCGGCTGGACCAGCTTCGCGGCGAACACGAGCAGCATCGCACGGGGCAGCTCGAACAGATCCGGGCGGCGGCCGTGCTGGGAAATGAGATCGGCGTGTTGGAAGGCCAGGTTGCAGCGAGTTTGGCCACCCGCGAACGCAATCGCGGCCGGATCAACGATCTGGAGCGGCAAATCTCGACGGTCGCCGCGGAACTCGATAGTCTCCGCCACCGCCGCGACGAACTGGCCCAGGACGTCCAGTCGCAGCAGGAGTTGCGGCAGGCGGCCGAGCAGCAACTCGCCCGCGATCAGCGCGAGCTGGCCATTCGCCAGGACGAGCTGGCGGCCTTGCGACAACGCCGCAGCGGGGTGGCTGAGCGAGCGGCCGTGCTGGAGGAACTCCAACGACGCCAGGAAGGCCTGACCGCGGGCGTAAAGGAAGTACTCGCCAAAGCGGCGGGCAGCGACGCCGGACCGCTACGGGCGGTGCACGGGCTGGTCGCCGACCTGCTGAGCGTCAGCGTAGAAATGGCCCCGCTGATCGAAGTCGCCCTGGGGCCTGCGGCCCAGCACGTTGTCGCGCAGCCGGGCCCGGAATTGCTGGAGTTTCTCGGGCAAAACGCCCCGCGTTTTGCCGGGCGAGTGGGATTCGTCTGGCATGAACCGTTGGTAGTGCCGCCTGAAGGCGGTACTAAAGACGATGCAGACTTGACTGGTCAGCCCGGCATCGTGGGCCGGGCCGATCACTTTGTGCAGGCCCAGCCGCAATATGCGTCGCTGGTCACCCGATTGCTCGGGCGGACCTGGATCGTGCAGAAACTGGAGCACGCCTTGCAACTGGCCGCGATCCAGATTACTGGGTGCCCCGACGGGCACGTGGACTTTGTCACGCTGGCGGGCGATCTTCGCCAAGCTGACGGAACGCTGGTGGTCGGTCCGCGGCAGGGGGCAACGGGCCTGATTTCGCGCCGCAGCCAGTTGCGGGAATTGAACGGGCAACTTTCCGGCCTGGACGAACGGATTGCCGCCGCTGAGGCCGCCATCAGCGAGATGCAGGGCCAGATCGCCCAGCGTCAGGAGGCGGTCGAGCATCACGCGGCCGCGCATGCCGGGGCGAGCGAAACGCTGGCCGATCACCGAATGAAACTCACCGCCGCCGAGGAACGCAAGGCCCAATTCGCGCAGCAGCGGGCGGCACTGGACGGGGAATACAGGGCGGCCTCGGTGCAGCACGACGCGGCCGTCGCCCGCGTGGCTGAAGTTCGCGAAAAGCGCCAGCGCCACGAGGCTGGCCTCGCAGAGATGGAGACGCGCCTCGCCGGTTTGCAGGAGCAACTTGCCCGACTGGAGGGCGAGCGGCAGGCCCGCAGCCGCGACACGACGGAGACCAAGGTGGAGTTGGCCAAGAGCGAAGAACGCCTGCGGAACCTCCGTCTGCGAGTGCGGCAGTTCGAGGAGACCCGACAGGAGCGAGGCCTGCGCGATTGACGAGGGACGCCAACAGTTGGAACTCTGCGTTCAGCGATCCGAGGCTTCGCGCTGGAACCTCTTGCGGGCCGAGCCGGAAGTCGCCGATCTGTACTTGCGCAAGGAAGCCTTCGTGGCGGAGACGCTGCGCTTCATCGAGCTTCGCGAGGCCCTGAAACGGCAACGGAACCAGCTCAACGCCGAGGCCCAGCGGGGGCGAGCGGAAAGTCACAAGATCGAAGAGCAACTCCACGCCCGAGACCTGGCCGCCAACGAGGTCCGCCTGGAGCGCGAGTCGCTGGCCGCGCGGCTCCGAGAGGACTACGGCATCGAACTGGCCGAGTTGGAGCACCAGCCCTCGGTCGAAGAGCAGCGGCAGAGGGCAGAGGTGCAACAGGAAATCGAGGAGCTGCGGCAGAAGATCAACGCCCTGGGGCACGTGAATCTCGACGCACTGGAGGAGCTGGAGTCGCTGGAATCGCGTTTCAAGACGCTCTCGGAGCAGCACCACGACTTGACGGCCGGAAAGAACTCCTTGGCCAAAATCATCGAGCGCATCAACGCCGACAGTCGCCGCCTGTTCGCCGAGACGCTGGAGACAGTCCGCGGGCATTTTCAAAAGCTCTTCCGCGACCTTTTCGGCGGCGGGCAGGGCGACATCGTGCTGGAGGAAGGGGTCGATATCCTGGAGAGCGGCATCGAGATCGTGGCCAGGCCGCCCGGCAAGGAGCCGCGGAGCATATCGCTTCTCAGTGGCGGTGAGAAGACGTTGACCTGCGTGGCATTGCTCTTGGCGATGTTCCGCAGCCGCCCCAGTCCGTTTTGCGTGTTGGACGAGGTTGATGCGGCGTTGGACGAGGCGAACATCGACCGCTTCACGGCCGTCCTCAAGGACTTTTTGACCTGGACGCAGTTCATCATCGTCACCCACTCAAAGAAGACGATGACCTGCGCGAGTACGATTTACGGGGTGACGATGCAGGAATCGGGCGTTTCCAAGCAGGTTTCGGTGCGCTTCGAGGACGTGAGCGACGACGGTCATATCCGGCCCGAGCGGCTGGCCGATGCGGAGAAAGAGGGCGAGAAGGACAACCAGGCGGCGTAGAATCCGGATCGGCCGGCGAATCGAATAGAGAAACGCTTTCAAGTTCTCGTTAACGTCGTTCGCCATGAACGCCTGCCCGAGGGCCGCGTCCCGCGCGACGCAATTCCGTTTCTCGCGCCGTCGTTGCCCATCGAGGTTCTGTCTCCGAACAACACCCGCAGCGACGGTGCGCTTGGCGGTGGTTCTCCCGGTCTTCGAATTGCCGCTCGCACGGTTGTTTTCAGTAGCGACGCGATAGTTTGGCGGAGCGGCACAGCGTCAGTTCCCTACGGTCAAGCCGGCAGAGTCCACCGGTTAGCCCTTACCTTCCCTATGGCCGATTTTCGCGGCAGGACCGCTGCCCTCGCTACATCCGGAGAAAGAGTCTAAAGTCGCAGGCCGTTTTCGGGCGAATCTATTCTTCGGATGGCTTGTTCTACTGACGCTGCATCTTCCCGATGCTCACGAAATGTGGAATGGGCTTGCAGGGGGGGAACCTGCCTTGAAGGCCACGCCTTGACGATTCGTCTTGATAGACTCTCCATGGCGATTCGTTCGCGCGTTTCTCTCCTGCCAGTTGTAGTTCGCCGGATGGTTGTAAATGGCAACGGAGTAATTCGTAATGGGGTGAGCAAACCTTGGTTTCCCTATTTTACGGATTTTCTCTGGCTTCCGAATGCCTAGGTTGCCGATGAAATGTATGCGGCGCGGGTCAGAGGGAGCTGAACCATAGCCACGTGTAGCGAATTACGGATGGCCCCGACCCAGAGGATTGCGGTTCCATTGACCGGTTTAGCCGGTCCGTTCGACGGAGCGATGAACGAGGGGGAACGCTGCAAGCCAGGGGCGATAGCGTCTTGCCAAGACAGAGGGGTCGAAGGCGAGACACAACTCAAACCAACGTGAGAGATTTCGGAGAGCCTGCGATGAAGGTCTTCACAACAGGACAGGTCGCCAAGATTTGTAAGGTGGCCCCGCGCACCGTCAGCAAGTGGTTCGACTCGGGACGGCTGCGGGGATACCGTATTCCAGGGTCGCAAGACCGGCGAATCCCCCGGGAATACTTGATCAAGTTCCTCAAAGAGCATGGTATGCCCTTGGGGGACCTTGAAGACGAGGCCATGGCCAAGGTGCTCATCGTGGCACAAGACCAGGTACTTGTCGAGAATGTCAAGCGCGAGCTTCCCATGGAACGCTCGTTCAAAGTGGCCGTGGCTGCCAGCGGTTTCGACGCCGGCATCCAGGCCGAGAGTTTCCACCCGGACTGCATCATCGTCGATTTCTCGATCGGCCGCACCGAGGCGCTGCAGATTTGCCAAAACCTGCGACGCAACGCGGAGTTTGCCGACGTGATTTTGATCGCCTTGCTGCCCGACGATGGTAGCTCGATGAGCTTCGACCGATCCAGCATCAGCGAGACGTTCAAGAAGCCGTTTGACGCGGCGCTCTTGGCCGAACGCCTGCGGACGCTGATTGGCGCGAAGAAGGAACTCGTTTAGCCGCTGGTTCCGGCACGACCGGGTAATCGCCATTGCCCGCCCGCGGACGATAGCGTCAGGCTCGGCCCGGCAGGCAACGACGAGCAACTCAAGCGAATTTTCGCCGATTCAAATTAACCCGTCGCGGACCAGACCCCCGCGACGGTTACTTTTTTCTTGACGCGTGCCGTCGATAGAGTTCCGGCTCTAGCCGGTACTTCCCGACTTGAGCCGTAACTCCACCCTCTTCCCGCGCGAAGTCAGAAGGGCCGTCGTCTGTCGCGGCATTTTCTCGCGCAACTTGCACTCTCCTGCAGCTTCAATTACATTCTACCAACGCCGCACCGGTGCGGTCTTTCCCACCTCCCATTCTCCCCTGATGGAAAGCTGTCGCATGTTCGCTCCACGATTGCTGGTTGCTACGCTTCTCTCGCTTGGGCTGCCGACGGCTTCGGTGGCCGCGGAAACGACGATGACTGTCCACGTCGACCGGCCGGGCGTCAAGATCTCGCCCATGCTCTACGGCATCTTCTTCGAGGAGATCAACCGCGCCGGCGACGGAGGATTGTACGCCGAGATGTTGCAGAACCGTTCCTTCGAAGACGACCGCGGCGACCGCGATCAGAAGCCGACCAAGATCCCCGGCTGGGATGTGATGGTGCCGCCCGGAACCAACGCGACGTTCGGCGTCGACAACTCCGAACCCCTGGACGCGCAAAATCCCCATTCCCTGCGATTGGAGATCACTTCCGACAAGGCCGATCAGATCCCGATAGTCGTGTCCAACAGTGGATTCGGCGGACTCGCGCTGGTCAAGGGCGCATCGTACGAACTCTCTTTCTATGCTCGCTGCGACAAGAAGCGATCCAGCGGTCTGTTGACAGTCCTGCTCGGCGACAAAGGCGGACCGCTTTCCGAGCCCAGCCTTGTCCATAAAGTCGGCAATACCTGGCAGTTGTATCGCGCGACGTTGACGGCCACAAGGACCTCCACATGCGGTCGTCTTGGTATCATGACCTCTTCCCCTGGCACGCTCTGGCTGGACCAGGTGTCGCTCTTCCCCAAGAAGACTTGGAAGGGCCGCCAGAACGGGCTGCGGCCCGACCTGGCCCGGATGCTGGCCGATATGAAGCCGTCGTTCAACCGCTTTCCCGGCGGCTGCTACGTCGAGGGCAATCGCCTGCACAACGCCTTCCGCTGGAAGAACAGCATTGGCGATCTGGCCCAGCGGCCGGGCCATTGGAACCTTTGGGGTTATCGCTCGACCGACGGCCTGGGCTATTATGAGTATCTGCAGCTTTGCGAAGACATCGGCGCCACGCCGCTGTTTGTCATCAATTGCGGCATGGCCCACGAGGACAGCGTGCCCGACAACAAGCTGGGCCCCTGGATCCAGGACGCCCTGGACGCCATTGAATACGCCAACGGCCCGGTCGACAGCCATTGGGGCGCGCTCCGCGCAAAGCGGGCCACCCGGCCCCTTTCGGGCTGAAATATATGGAGATCGGCAACGAGAACGGCGGCCCGATCTACGAAAACCACTACCGACAATTCCACGATGCCATCAAGGCCAAATACCCGGCGATGGTGCTGGTGGCCAATACTCCGGTCAGCTCGCGGCCTATGGACGTGCTGGATGAGCATTACTACGACAGCCCCGAGTTTTTCATGCGCAACGCCACGCGCTACGATGCCTACGACCGCGAGAAAAGTCCGAAGATCTATGTGGGTGAATATGCGGTCACTCAGAATTGCGGCAAGGGCAACCTGCGGGCTGCGGTGGGCGAGGCCGCTTTCATGACCGGCATGGAACGGAATTCGGACATCGTGATCATGGCTTCCTACGCCCCGCTATTCGTCAACTGCGGTTGGCGGCAATGGAGTCCCGACGCGATCAACTTCGACAACTCGCGGGTCTTTGGCACTCCCTCGTACTACGTGCAGAAGATGTTCAGCACGAACCGCGGCGACGTGGTGTTGGGACTCGACTTCGAAGCCCCCGTGGCCGCCAGTCCACTGCCCGGCGGGGCCATCGGCCTCGGTACTTGGAACACACAGGCCGAGTTCAAGGATATCCGCGTCGTGCGGGGCGATAAACCGCTTTTCAAATCCGACTTCAGCAAGGGGCTGGCCGGCTGGCGGACGCACCAAGGGAATTGGCATGTCAAGGACGGGGCCTTGCAACAGACTGAGCCCCTGCCCGACATGCGGGCGACGATCGGGGACAAGTCGTGGAAGGACTACACGCTCACGCTCAAGGCCCGCAAATTGGGTGGCGACGAGGGGTTCTTGATCCTCTTCAACGTGCAGGACGACAACGCCAAGAGTTGGTGGAACATCGGCGGTTGGGGCAACGTGCGGCACGCCCTGGAGATGGACGGCGTCACGGCTCCGGCAGTGAACGGCCGCATCGAGACGGGCCGCTGGTACGACATCAAGGTCGAGAACACCGGCAACCGCATCCGCTGCTGGCTCGATGGCAAGCTGATCCACGAAGCCCGCCGCGGCTCGACGAACTCGATGTTTGCCGTGGCCAGCCGTGCGGAGACTAGCGGCGACGTCATCCTCAAGGTCGTGAATGCCTCGCCCGAGCCGCAGAACGTGCGGATTTCGCTGGCCGGCCTGGCCGGCAAGGTGAGCTCGGGCACGATTACCGAACTGTCTTCGGCCGATGCCAAAGACGAGAACTCGTTGGAGAATCCCGGCAAGGTTGTGCCGAGGCAATCGTCGCTTCCCGACGCCGCTGCCAACTTCGTGCACGCCTTCCCGGGCAACTCGGTGAGCGTAATCCGCCTGGGAGTGCGGTAGGGTGGGACCGGCGAGCTTGCGAGCGCAGGCCCGCCGCTTGCCGCCCGGCTGGATTGGCCGAGCAACTAAGCGCGAAGCCCTAGTCGGCAGTGGCTTTCTCCACCAGCCCCTTCCAAAAATCCCGCGCCTTGCGGTGATATTCCATCACCTCCCGTCGCTTCGCCGGGTCGTCGATGTGGATCTGCCGTGCACGCTCATACACCCAATCGAGAAAGAACTGGGCCGATTTCCGGCTGACTCGCGGCTTGCCACCGAATTCGACCCAATAGGGGCCGGTCATGGCAAAGCGGTAAGTGTCCGAGATTTCAGCCACCGCCCGCAAAAGGAACCAGCCGCTCTTGGTGAAATGCAACGGCGGCAGATGGCCGGTCTTGACGTAATCCTGAAAGCGAATGCTATTCCGCACCTGGCCGTCTTGCACGATTTCCAGGTAACTGATCGGTTCGCGGGTGGTCAAGGTCAGGCCGATCTGCAATTCCAACTCCCGGCCTGCTTCCCCCTGGAACGTATGGCCCGGCAGTTCATTCTCCACCCGCGGCCGCAAAAGCGGACCGTTGGTGACGACCACCTGCCCCGCCTTAAGATTGCGCCACCACTGCGAATAGTCGAAGCTGCTGTCCAGGTGCACGTACACGCGATTGTAGCCCGCCGGATTGGGCGAAACGCCCGAACCGCTGCCGGCCGAGGGTGGAATCCGCAGCCCGCAGTCGAGAAGCTTGAAGTAAACGTCCTGTGACCAACGGGCGTAACCGAAAGGGCCGGCGTAGTAATCGGTGTCGCGAGGCTTTCCCATGGTGTCCGGCTGCATCGCCTTGCGGCCGAAATGGCTGTTGGCCACCTCGACGGAATCGACCAGCCCGTTGGCCACGAGCATTGGCACGTCCCAGCCGTAACTCGCGGGAACATCGAGCCACAACTCGGGGTTTTTCTCGCGGGCCAGTTGAAGCTGCCGGACCAGCGGCGGGTACTCGTCGCTCTCTGCGGCAAACGCTATCGGCCCCGGAACATGGCAGCAAAGCACTTCAGTCCCGCCGCGGGAGAAGCCGCCGCAAAAAAACTCGTAGACGCGATCGTGGTCGAAGGCCACGCGGCGATCCTTGGGGGGCGTGACATGCTTGCCCGCTAGATCATTCTTGTCATTCCACCAGGTCGTCGCCTGCACAACGTGCAAATCGTCGGCCAGGGCGATCAGTTCCAGGTCGCGGAAGTTACGTCGGACGTTCAGGTCGCCCGACCACCAACCGTCTTGGCTCATATCGACCGCGCGGCGCAGTTCCACGTCTTTGCTGTCGTCGGCGAATCGCTCGATGGAGAAATTACCTGTCACATTGTAGTATTCCGGGCCCCGCTCCAGCTCGAAGGTGTAGAAGCCAATGGGCAGGTTCAAGGTGATCGAGCCTGCGAAGATGAAGTGATCGGCCCAAAACGGATGGCCTTCGACTTTCTTGGGCTTTTTGGCTGGGCCGATGAGGTGCATGCGGCAGGCGACCGGTTTGTGCGTCTTGGCATCGACGACATTCAAGAGCAGCTTGCCCTCAGCCGCTGGACTGAACGACGGTTGAATCAGCCAAAGGGGTAGACACAGCAAGATTGGCAGCAATGGTCGCATATAGTAGCATAGCATTCCCGCGCGGCTGAACACCTTGCAAAAACCGGCCACTCCATCCTAGAATAATGTACAAAATCATCAGGGCGATCGAATGGCAGCCGATTATTACAAGACACTGGAAGTCCCACGCAACGCCTCACAGGCCGAAATCCAAAAGGCCTATAGGGAGCTTGCTCGCAAGCATCATCCCGACATGAACCCCGACAAGCCGGAGGCTGTCAAGAAATTCCAGGAAGTCCAGGCGGCTTTCGACGTGCTCAACAACCCAGAAAAGCGGGAAATGTATGACCGCTATGGCAGCTCGTTCGAGACGATGGGGCAGGGTGCCCCGCAAGGGGGAACTTGGTCCGCCGAGCCGAGTGCTGGCTTCAACGTTGAGGACATCGATTTCGGCCAGTTCTTCGGTGACCGATTCGGGGAGGGGGGAGGCGGGCTGGGTGACATCTTTTCGCACGTCCGCCGCGGGGCCAACCGCAGCGGCGGCGGGACTGCGGCTTCCAAACGCCGGGGCAGTGATGTTTCCTCCGAGGTGACGATTCCCTTTAACACCGCCATCAATGGGGGGGACATCCAATTGAGCCTCCGCCGTCAATCGGGTGAGACGGAGACCATCGTCGTCAAGATTCCGCCGGGCATAGAGGACGGGAAGAAAATGCGACTGCGGGGCAAGGGTGAGCCGGCGTCCGGCCGTCGGACCGCCGGTGACCTGATGTTAACGGTTCACGTCGCCCCTCATCCGTTTTTCGCCCGACGCGGAAACGACCTTCTTCTCCGCTTGCCCGTCACGCTGGGTGAGGCTGTGGCCGGAGGAAGCGTTGATGTTCCCACTCCCAAGGGGACCGTCGCCCTGCACGTTCCACCGGGAACCTCCAGCGGCAAGAAACTGCGAATCAAAGGACACGGAGTGGCACCTAAGGGCAGCACGCCCGGCGACCTCTTGGCCGAAGTGCAGATCGTGATACCCCCGCAATTGACCGAAGAAGATCGGGCGGCCATTCGCCAGATGGACGCACGATATTCGACCAATCCGCGGCAGGGCCTGCGGTGGTAAGATGGGCGATCATCGATTCTGCGCGCCTACCGAATCACTCGCGGCGCGGAGTTTCAACGAGCCTACCAGTGCCGTATCACGGCGGGCGACGACCGCCTCCTGGTGTTTGTTCACCCCAATGGCCTGCCGCACCCACGTCTGGGACTTTCGGTTTCCCGCAAGGTCGGCGGGGCCGTGGTTCGTAATCGCTGGAAACGTTGTATCCGCGAGGCGTTTCGCCTATCTCGCGAACAATTGCCCGTAGGCGTAGACTTGATCGTGATCCCGCGAGCCGATGCCGTGCCCCAGACGGCGGGCCTGCAGCAGTCGCTGCTGAGGCTGGCGCGCAAGGCCGCGAAGAAGATTTGAGCCCTCTGCCGTAATGCCCGGAGTGAGAAGGGAGCATTTTCGATGGCAGACAGGAAAATGAACTGGCTGACCGCAATCATCCGCCTGCCTGCGCTGGTTTTGATCGGCCTGGTGCGGATCTACCAGTATACTCTCAGTCCCATCTTCGGGCGGCAGTGCCGATTTGAACCGTCCTGCAGTGCATATTTCATCGAGGCCGTGCAGAAATATGGGGTCGTCGGCGGCACGTGGCGCGGAATATGGCGCATCTGCCGCTGCAACCCGTGGAACCCTGGCGGTTACGATCCGCCCTAGGACGCGGCCTTCGGCAAGACGGACTAATTGGGCAGCGCCACTTTCAAACTGCGGTAGCGACGAAAGCGTCGCGATATTTATGCGTTTGGTCCGAAAAGACCGTAGCCAGCTTGCCTCTTAAATCGTCCATCCCTGTCGTTCGCCCGCCAGATCACACGACGCTTTTCAACTTCCGGCAGCGCTCCATGTCGGCGGCGGCGGCCTGCTCATCCCCGCGATGACGCAACGCGGCCGCTCGGTTGCTGTAGGCTGCGGCATATTTGGGATCGAGCCGGATGGCCTCGTCGTAGTCGGCAATCGCCCGTTCCAGGTTCCCCCGCTCCGCCCAGGCACAACCACGGGCGAAATAGGCGTGAGCGTGGCGGGGATTCAACTTCAACGCCTCCGTAAAAGCCTGGATGGCCTGGTCCGGTTCGTTGTATTCGAGGTACTCCAACCCGCGATTATAGGCTTCGGACGCGTCCTGATGATCGTGCATGACGGGCTCCCAGGCAGTTCAGAGGGCTGTCGACTGTGTCCGTAAGGAATCGAAAAGGCGATCTATACTATCTTCCCATAAAGGGGGCCGTCTGGCAAGCGCTGGGGCACGAAATTCGATCAGTCAGGCCGTCGGGAACCAGTACAGACCTGCACCGGCCGATGCATTTTCCTGTTATAATGCGCTTTTTCTTCGGTCCGTGCCATGTCGTCAGATGCATTACTTGCTGAAATCGCCCGCTTCGGCGTGGTGCCGGTGATCTCGATCGACTCGATTGAAACGGTTGTTCCTTTGGCCGACGCCTTGTTGGAAGGTGGTCTGCCGCTGGCCGAGATTACTTTTCGCACCCCAGTTGCCGTAGAGGCGATCGCTCGAACAGTCCGCGATCGGCCCAGAGTACTTGTCGGGGCGGGCACGGTGCTTACCGAAGCCAACCTGCTCGCGGCTCAAACGGCCGGAGCAAGGTTCGCCGTCGCGCCGGGAATCAATCCGAAGGTCGTCCGAAAGGCTGCCGACGCCGGGATACCGTTCGTGCCGGGCATTTGCACACCCAGCGAGATCGAGCAGGCCCTTGATCTCGGCTGCCGGATGGTCAAGTTCTTTCCCGCCGGCCCCAGCGGTGGGTCGGAAATGCTCAAGGCATTGGCGGCTCCGTACTTCCACACGGGAATTCGCTTTGTGCCAACCGGCGGCATCAACGCCGCCAATCTTGAAGCCTATCTTTCCATCGACGCGGTTGCGGCCGTGGGTGGAACCTGGATCGCCAGGCCCGAAGACCTGGCCGCCTGTCGCTGGCAGGCGATCCGCGATCGTTGCCGGGAGGCGGTGGAAATTGTCCGCCGCGCACGTGGCGTCACCATGAATTGCGCCGTCAAGGTAGTTGCCCAGTGAACATCGATTACCAACTCCGCGCCGGCGACCTGGCAGCCGCTTTGCATCGATTCTGGCAACTATCGGGCGAGAAGATTCTGGCCATTGAATCGAGCTACGATCCGGCCGTCGGTGCGCCGGTTTTCACGGTGAGCGGCAAATATACGGCCCGGGGTTGGACCGAGTGGACGCAGGGCTTTCAATACGGTTCGGCCCTCTTGCAATTCGATGCGACCGGCGACACCCAGTTCCTCGACATCGGTCAATGCAATACGATCGAAAAGATGGCCCGGCACGTGAGCCACATGGGCGTGCACGATCACGGCTTCAACAACGTCAGCACCTACGGCAACTTGCTGCGGCTGATGGGCGAAGGCCGGATCGCCGAAGACCCCTGGCAGCGCCGCTTTTATGAGCTGGCCCTGAAAATCAGCGGTGCGGTGCAAGCCCGGCGCTGGACCGCCATCCCGGGCGGCGGCTATATCTACTCCTTCAACGGACCGCATTCGCTCTTCGTCGATACGATTCGTTCCCTGCGGGTCTTGGCCATCGCACACAAGCTGGGGCACGTGCTGCTGGAAGAAAACGACCGGCCGGTTTCGCTTCTCGATCGGTTGCTGGACCACGCCGCTGCCACTGCCCGATGGGCAGTCTACTATGGCCGCGGCCGCGACGCCTACGATGTCCGCGGCAGGACGGCCCACGAGTCGATCTTCAACGTCAGCGACGGGGCCTATCGCTGCCCGAACTCGCAGCAAGGCTATTCGCCGTTTTCCACCTGGACGCGAGGCCTGGCCTGGGCGATGTGCGGTTTCGCCGAGCAGTTGGAGTTTCTCAAGGCGATCGGCGAAGTTCGCAACGATATGCTTTTCCTGGAGGCCGCACGGGCGACAAGCGATTTCTATATCGAGCAGGCCACGGCCGCCGACGGCATTCCCTACTGGGACACCGGCGCCCCGCAATTGCACCGTCTGGGCGATTGGCGGAGCCGCGCGGCAGCGCCGGAAAACGACTTCGAGCCGGTCGATAGCTCTGCGGCCGCGATCGCCGCCGAGGGCCTGCTGCGCCTGGGCCGTTATACGGGCGAGGTCCGCTACAGCCAGGCCGGATTGACCGTACTGCGGACGCTGCTTGACGAGCCCTATTTGAGCATGCACGGCGAGCATCAGGGGCTCTTGCTGCACAGCGTCTATCATCGACCTAACGGCTGGGATTATCTGCCGCCGGGACGTTTATCGCCTTGCGGCGAATCGAGCATGTGGGGCGATTATCACCTTCGCGAAGCGGCCCTGTATGTCGATCGTCTCGCCGCGGGCCGCCGTTACTTGACCTTTTGGGGAGAATCGCAACCATGTACGTCGGGCTCTTCAGCCTGACCGCGTCAGCCTGGAAAGGCTGACGTACATCGCGCGCTATTTTGGAGGCTTCCATGATTATTGCCGATTTGAGCCAGATTGAAGGACGCCGCTATCCGGCGCGGCGACAGACGCAAAACCTCGTAGGCGGCGCGTTGCCGATCCAAGCCGCACACTTCGCCATGGGATATGTCACGCTCGATCCGCAGGGCGGCCAGGTGCCGTGGCATAACCAAGAGCAGGAAGAAGTCTACTTCGTCATCGAAGGCAGGGGAGAAATGTGCCTTGGCGACGTACGGCGCGTAATGACCGCGGGTCAGGCGGTTTACATCCCGCCGGGCGTGTTCCATCAAATGACCAATCTAGGCGACACTCCTTTGCGGATGCTCTACTGTTACGGTCCGGCAGGCGAGGTGGCCCACTGGCGGCAAGAGCTTTCGGGAACACTGCCGAGAGCGGGAGCGGAATCGCCGCCACTGCCGGAAGGCGCTCAACCGCAATATGGAGGCGCGTTGGAGTAGCTCGAAAAATCCGAAATCCGAATATCGAAATCCGATCATGAATAGAGTAGCTTTAGTTACTGGCGGCACGCGCGGCATTGGATTGGCTATCGCTCAGTGCTTGGCCCGCGAAGGTCTTGATTTGGCCGTCTGCGGCATGCGCGAGGAAACGGCTGTCGCCAGAACGCTGACCGCACTTGGCCGATCGGGGACCGACGTACTCTATGTCCGGGCCGACGTGGGCGATGCACTGGCCCGGCAGCGCCTGTTGGCCGCGGTGCAGCAGCGGTTCGGCCGGTTGCACGTGCTGGTCAACAACGCGGGCGTGGCCCCCAAAGACCGCGCGGACCTTTTGGAGGCCAGTGAAGAGAGCTTTGTGGAAGTGTTGCGAACGAACTTGCAGGGTCCGTATTTTCTTACGCAGGCGGCGGCCCGATGGATGATCGCCCAACAAAAGGCCGACACCGCGTTTCGCGGCTGCATCGTCAATGTTTCGTCGATCTCTGCCACGGTGGCCTCCGTTGCCCGTGGTGAATACTGCGTTTCCAAGGCCGGCCTGAGCATGGCCACACGGCTTTGGGCCGCCCGGCTGGGAGAGTTCAACCTGCCGGTCTATGAAGTCCGGCCAGGTCTGATTCGCACGGACATGACCAGCGGCGTGGCCGAAAAGTACGATCGGCTGCTGGCCGAGGGCCTCGCCCCGCAGGCACGTTGGGGCCAGCCGGAAGATGTGGGCAAGGCCGTCGCGGCACTGGTTCGCGGAGACTTCCCCTATTCGACGGGCACCGCGATCATGATCGACGGCGGGCTGACCGTGCCGCGGCTATAGCCCTTTATTGGTCAGTCTTCAGCGGACGGTTTGCAGATTCCGCCGGATCCTGGGCGGTCGCCGCAGGGCGCCATCCGGCCGATTCCTCACTTGGCCGATCCTGGGCCCGTCCTACGGTCTTGCCTTTGGCCGCCACGGAGTTCCAATCTCTTTCTGCCTCGTCCTGACGCCGATCAGTGACCGAGAGGATTCGCGTTTCGCCTTCCTTGGCACTCGGGGGAGCATCCACCGTCCGCAACCGATGGCGCGGTGTGGGACCTTCAGGCACTGCGGCAAGCAGTGGCGGTGGGGGAGCAAGGGGATCGTTTGTCGCCGTCGCCCGCGGAACTTGTCGCTTCTTCGCTATGGCCGCGACCGTTGCGTGGGAACCGGGTTCATTGGGCTGAGATGAGATATGCACTGGCGGCGGAGGCGCGTCGTCTCGAATTGGCCGAGCAACGGCGACCGGCGGAATTTCCACGGTGGCGTTGGCAGTATGTCCCACGGTCGTCGGCGCTGGTGTTTGGGAAGCGGCCTCAACCGCCGTCGCCGGCCGATTGAGAATTGAGCCGGCGCGATAATTGGGATTGCAATTCTGCGCGATTCCTTCGGACCACACCGGCCCGCAGGAAAGGTAAGGATTCAGACACTCGCCGCAGCCGGCTGCCACAATCAGGCAGCAGGGGATGCCGACGGCCATTCTCCAGGCACGCATCGCGGGGTTCCTTGAGCGATTTTGACAAGCAATGGGATCCTTGTCTATATTCGGCAGAAAAGTTTGCGCAATCCATAGATTCTGCCATAGAACCAAATGAAAAAAGCCCTCGGAATTGCTTCCGAGGGCCTTGCTTATCGGCTTATCGATGAACGCAACCGGGCAGTCGGTCAGTTGATGCCGCCACCACCTACGCCACCACCCGCGGCGCCATTGCCGGCGGCCCCGTTACCGACGCCAGCCGCCCCGCCCACGTTGGCACCTTGGCCAATGCCGCCAAAGCCGGAGTAGCCGGCCCCACCGGTGCCGATGCCTGGCGTCGAAGTAGTCGAACCATCTGCCATGCTAAACGTATGGACGTCGGACACCAGGGAAAAGAACGGCACGCAGGTGATGCGGACGTATCGCCGGTCGGCCGACACGACGGCCGTGGCTGCGAAGTTTGCGCCTTCAGGCAACGTGATGATAACCGGCTGGTAACCCACCGCGCCGATCCCGTTGGGCCAGGGGGTGGGGAAGGCGAACGGGCTGACCTGTTGATTCTGACCGGCCGAAGAACCTGCTGCGGCCTGTTGCACCGCCGCCAGGGCCGCGGCGGCGCCAGGATCATTCAGGGCCTGGAGCTGCTGGGCCAGAATCTCCGGATGGCGAACCAGGTTAGCACGCGCCACAGCGTTTACCGCGGCGTTGGCCACCTGTTGCTCCCGGAGCGATTCCTTGCGACGGCCATCGGCGATGTCGAACTTGACAAGGGCCTCACTGCTGTCCAAGGGGATCGTCTTGACGACCGTCTTCGCTTGCTTAGTGTTGAGGTGCGTGGTCACCTTGACTACAACCTTGCCGCCGGTCAACTTGCCGAAGACCCGGCGGACCAGGAGCTGGTAGTTGCCGCTAAATGCCTTCGGGCAGCAGTAAACGGCCATGTGGCCGTCGACGCTGGCTTTGCCGGAGGTCAAATCGCCAACCAGCACGCCTCCGCTGGTCGACCGCAAGTTGCGGAGCGAACACACAGTGCCCGCGGGTTCGTTGACCATGACGTCGATATCGGCATCGCCGGTCCACTGCACGGTGACCACGCAGTCGCGTGCTACGGACTCATCAAGGATGGCCTCGAAGCGGTGCGCCTCATCGGTCCGCTTGGTCTTGCGGAGATCGTCCAGCGCGGCCTTGGCGATGAGATAGGCCTTCTCCCATATACCGGACTGGGTCGGCTGAAACGCCTGGCCGAGGATGCCTGCCGTCGACCACTCCAGGCCCGGCTGGTCGTTGAGGTTCTGGGCGACCACCATGCCGCGATAGAACGGTTCCGGCCAAAGCGGCTCGGCCTGGGCGACCTGGTGGTAGATCTGCAGTGCCCGCCGATCCATCTTGACCTGCTCGAGATAGGCGCCGAGATACATGAGGTCGGCCGAATTCTGGGTGAACTCGGCGGCCGACATGATCGCCCGGTCGATATCCTCTTGCGGCTGTCCGGCGGCTTTCATGCTCAGGGAAAGGACCTCGTACATCCAAGGCTGCGCCTGGTCGTGGCGGAGTGCGGCCTCGATCAGCGCGACGATCTCTTTGTGCTTCTTGAGCTCCACGTCGTGATTAGCCGCCGCGCCCGCCTCGTTCTTGAGCTTCTGGACGGTTTCCAATACGGCCTGCTGCTGCTTGACCCGCAGTGCCGGATCGGGTTGGAGGGAAGGATTATTGGTGGGGTCGTGCTGGGCAAAAAACTTCTCCCATGCCAGACCGACGTCGGCACCCGGGGCGAGGTGCAGGTCGATGGGACGGGCACGCTCGGGGGCCGCTGCCGGCTTGCTTGGGGCGTCTTTGGCAACCGATTCGGGTTGCACGGCGAAGAGCTTCTGGCCAGGGTTGGCCGGGGGAAGGACCTCGCGCGGGACGTTGAAGAACCCGCCGCCCATGCCGCCCATGCCGCCGCCCATGCCACCCATGCCGCCGCCCATGCCACCCATGCCGCCACCCATGCCACCCATGCCGCCGCCCATGCCGCCCATCATGCCGCCGCCCATGCCGCCGCCCATGCCGCCGCCCATGCCGCCCATCATGCCGCCGCCCATGCCACCCATGCCGCCGCCCATGCCACCCATGCCGCCGCCCATGCCGCCCATGCCCGAAATGGCGAGGTTCTGGATCGGCAGCACCAGGTCGGCGACGGGGTAGACTTTGGTGGTCATGTATTCATCGCTCTCGGCCTTGGCCGGGGTGGTGATGAGCAAGACTTCATTGTGGATGACGTACTTCAATTGCAGTTCGTCCAGCAGCAGCTTCAGGGCCGAGCGGAGCGAAATGCCCTTGAGGTTCTTGGTAACCGGCGCGCTCTCGTCAACGCCCGCCTCTTTCAAGGCGGCGGAATCGAGTTGGATCTCGATATGGTGCAGATCCTTGAGATAATCGACGACGTCCTTCAGCGGCGTCTCCACAAATTCGATCTGGGTAGGCTGCTTGAGGGCCTCCTGGATCTTCTTCTCGGCCGGACTCTGGCGAGAAAGTTCCATCGCGCCAAACCGCTCTTTGCGGCGGGCCGAGAGTTCTTTCCAGACCTCGGCGTCTGGGTAGACAATCGGCGGATCGTCGGAGGAAGGAATGTGCGACTTGTCGACTGCGGCCAAGGCGTCGATATAGTTCTTTTGCGAAGCGATGCGGGTTGACATGGCGGCACTGACTGCGGCTGCATAGCGGGCGAGTTCCGTGCCGGCTGCCACCGTCGGTTGTGCCGATGGCACCGTTCGCTGCACGACCTTTTCGGCCTCGGCCGCCGCCTGCTCTTCCGCCAGCTTATAGCGTCCTTCGGCCATCAACGAATCGAAACGCTCCATCAACTGGTGGAGCTTGTCCTGATCGCGAGTCAACGCCTCGTTGGCCATTTGCATGGCCCGGCGGGCAACTTCGTCCCGGATCCGCTGTTGTTCGCGCTCCACGAAGACTTCTTTGCCGCGCTTGACCTCCCGGCTCGTCGCCTGGAGTTGGCCCATCAGGCGCTCGCGAACTTCGGGGCGAAGCTCGGGAACGGCCGTCAGGTCGTTGATCTTTTGCTGGATCAACGCCGCCGCCGTATTGGGATCCGTAGAGACGAGGCTGCGGGCCTTATTGATCGTGTTCTGCACGTCCTTTTGCCACCGCTCTTCCTCAGCGCTGCTCTGGTTGATTTGTTGCTCAGCGGGAAGCCCTGCCGGCGGTGGAAGACCCGCATCGCCCGGACCTTGAAGGTTCAGGTCGCCGGGGGCCGGCGCCGCCTTGGCAACGGCTG
This sequence comes from uncultured Planctomycetia bacterium, assembly GCA_963709175.1. Lineage (GTDB taxonomy): Bacteria > Planctomycetota > Planctomycetia > Pirellulales > Thermoguttaceae > JANXQG01. The sequence goes on along the minus strand of CAVPVK010000007.1, from coordinate 2,224,715 downwards.
CTGGAGCTCCGCCAACCGCCGGCGGATCCGCCTTCTTGCTGGCGGCGTCCTTGACGGCCTTCTTGACCGCCCGCGCGGCAATGTCGTTGGGATCGCGGGCCAGTTCCTCGCTGGCCAGCTTGTCGGCGCTGTCCAACAGGCCGCCTGCCAAGGCCTCGCGGGCCGCCGCGTTCAGACCGCGGCCGCCAGCCTCTGCCTCGCGCTTCGCCGTATCGAGGCTCGCACTATCGATCAAGGGCAAGGTCCGGCCGTCGTCGACCTTTGCCTGGCTGACCACGTTGGAGAGATAACTATTGCTCGCGTCGGACTTGAACTCGGGAATGTTTACGTTCAACTGCTGCGGACCGGCGGGACCGTCCATCTGAATGGTCGCCTGCTTGGCCGCGGTCGACTTCTCGACGCCCACCAATACGGTATCGCGGTCGCTGCGCATAGGCGGCAGGGTCTTGGGATAGACGTCCATTCCTTCCGGCCACTTCACTGCATCGGCCGCCTTCGGCCAAAGCACCGAGGCGTGCACCGCATCGGCGAGGCCGCCACCGTAGGACTCGGCGCTCACGGTGGCTAGATCAGGGGCGACGATGCCGCCCGTCCGCGAGGCCAGGACGCCGAGCAATTGTTTCTGAATCTGGGGACCGATACCAAAAGCGATGACCGGAGAGCGCTGGGCAACCAGGTCGTTGACAATGCGGTCGAGTTGCTCGGGCGCAAGAACGTTGGCGCGGCTGCTGCCATCGCCCATATAGACGATCGCCCGCGCCGACTTGCTGTCCGAGAAACTCTTGGCGGCTGTTTCCAGTGCCTTTTCCAAGTCACATGAGCCCAGCGGCGTCCGCTGGTTCAGGGCGCTGAGCGCGGAGGCCATCTCGGGACTGTTGGGGGCCACGAAGCCCTGCGTCAACGGCACCGCGTTCAAATCGAAGGCCACGAGCTTGACTCGGTCGCTAGGACCGAGATTGGACAGCGTCGCTTGTAACGTGGCAAGCGTCTTGGCGCGGTAATCGCCCGTCTGGCTCGCGGCCGTACTGACTAAGATTACCACGTCGCGCGGACCAGTGGCCGCAGCGATTGACGGCTTGATCGTCAATGCAAAAACATTGCTCCCGTCGGCCTGGGTAAATCCATCGAGCCGAGCTGCCTCACCGCCCAGCACTGGGGTTTGTGCCGTCATGGTCAGCGCCATGCCAAACACCGTTGCCGCTGGCAACGTCCATCGCAAGAAAGAAGGATACTTCGACATGCCTTTTCTCCCGGCAAATGTCTGAGTGGTCCCGTCGGCCGTGTTCCGTGGCGGCTGCGGCAACCACAGGGATTCCATGGAAATAGATGGTAGTTCCCAACGGCTGACTTGCCCATTGGGCTAATCGTCATTGTACTCCCACAAGACAACATTTACCACATAAAATTCCAAATTGTGCGACAGACGTTCCGCTATTTGTGGGGTGCCAATTCAGAGTCAGCCAATGAAAGCGGCCAGCCCGGTTTTCTGGGGCTGGCCGCAAACTATTACGCGTTATTAACTTACGCTCTCGGACCGAGCGCTGATTGCCGTTACTTCCCTTGGCTCAACAGGGCGGGAATCCGCGAAATTTTAATGCCATAATCGCCGGCGACGTCATCGATCCACCGCGAGACGACATCCAGCAGCGCGGCGGCCGTCGGCGAGACGTCCACGCGCTTGGTTTCCTCGGCAGGCTTGTCGCTCGAAGCACCGCTGCCGGTCGCGGGCTGTTTGGCATTATTCGTCTCGGCGGCTGGCTCCTGGTTTGAAGGGGTTGCACCGTCACCGCTGGAGGCATTTTGGTCGTCGCCATACTGGCCTTCGATCGGCTCCGAGCGATAGCGGTAGTAATCTTGCACCGTCTGGGAGAGATCGGTGGCGGGATTCGGCGAGGATTCGACCTTGGACTCGGTCGAATCGCTATTGGTCGAGCTTACCTCGGATTTCGACGGTTCCTCGGTCTTGGGGGTCTCCTCGGACTTGGGCGTTTCCTCGGTCTTGGCGACAACGTCCTCCGAGTTGGCCGCAGGTGTGCTCTCGGTCGTCTCGGACGACGTCTCATCCGCCTTGGCAACCTCGGGCTTGGCTTCGTCGGTCTTGACCGGTTCATCGGAGTTGGCGGTCTCAGGCGCGGTCTCGCCATCCTTGGCGGTATCGGATTTTGCCTCTTCCGCCTTGGCTGCCTCTTCACAACCGGTCGTGTTCTCGGTCTTGGAAGTGTCCTCGGTCTTGGGGCACTTCTCCGTCTTCGAACCGTTCTCCGTCTTCGTCCCGTTTCCAGTCTTGTCCGTATCGGCGCCGTTGCCGGCATCGCCAGGCTTGTTCGCGCCGTCAGTCTTCGTCGCGTCGCCGGTCTTGGTCGAATCGCCGGTATTCACCGCACCATCGGCCTTCGTGCCGGCAATCGTCGCTTCGTCGGTCTTCGTTGCATCGTCCGAATTCGGCGTGTCATCGGTCTTCACAGCGTCGTCGGTCTTCGGCATGTTGTCCGACTTCGGCGTGTCATCGGTCTTCGGCGTGTTGTCCGACTTCGGCGTGTCGTCGGTCTTCACCGCCTCGTCAGACTTCGGCGTGTCATCGGTTTTCACCGTGTCATCGGTCTTCGGCGTGTTGTCTGTCTTCGGCGTGTTGTCCGACTTGGTCGCGTCATCGGTCTTCACCGCGTCGGTCTTCGTGGTGGTGTCGGTGTTTGCGCTGCTATCGTTGGATGGGGACGTGTTCGGATTGCCTTCGGCGTTCTCGCCGTAGTAGTACGCCGACCGGCCATGCTTGTACTGCATCTCCTCGCGAAGAGTGTCGTGCCCGGAGTAGTCGGCGTCGTCGCTGGTTTTGTCCGTTGCGTCGGACTTCGCCGCGTCGTCGGTCTTGCTTCCCTCGGAGGATTTTGCGTCGTTGGTCGGGGCGGATTGGTTGTCGCTGCTGGTGCCTGTCGAGTTTTCGTCGCCAGACTTCGCATCGTTGGATCCGCTGCTCTTCTCACCGTTGTTCGTGTTGCTCGTGCCGGCACTTTCATTGCCGGACTTGTTGCCGACCTCGCTTACGCCAGTGGCGTTGTCGCCACTTGCGTTGCTGTTCTCGGTGGCCTTGTTCTCGCCACTGCTCTTCTCACCGGTGCTGTTGTTGCTATCGGTGTTCGCATTGCCGGTGTTGCTATTGCCGTTGTTCTCAGCGGTGTTTGCAGACGCACCGGACGCCTCGGGGGCCGCGGCGCCATTGGCATTGCTGCCGTAATAGCCGCCCAAGCGACCGTACTTGAACTTGTAGTATTGGCTGTAGCTGTCGGCGGGCGATTGGTAAGTCTCGGCGGCATTCTCCGCGTCCGAGGAGGCGGTGTCTGTGGCAGCCGCGGGGGCAGCGTCGTCAGCCGCCGCCGGTTTCGCGTTGTCGCTTGCAACTGGCTGCTCTTCATTGGCGGGAACGTTGTCGTCGGTCATCTCATCGCCGGCAACGGCGGCGTCGTCCGCTGCCACCAGAGTTTCGGGTGAAAGCGGAGCCACGGCAGGATGATCCGCCGGCTGCTCGCTGAAATCGAAGACGAAAAAGACGATTGTGTCCTGATTGCCAGGAATCGGCAACTCCATTGCCGCCACGGTAGAAGCCGGCGGGACGATGCCGGTGGACGGCAAACAGATTTCGGCGCTGGCGTTGACGGTGGCGAACCACGTCAGCACAAGCGACGTACTGCTCAGGAGACTTGCCAAGGGCCACGAGCAGCGACTGAAAAAGCGTTTCATTCTTTCATTCCTCCGAGTAATTTGGTGACGGAATTCGAACAGGGGTCGGTTCAGTCGGCCTTGTCCTGGATCTGCACGGTTGCCAGGATGCGAAGCGGGCGTAAGGGAGTTTTCGCATCGCGATCGAACCATCGGCAGCAGGTGGGCCGTAGCGTGATTTTCGCTAAAAGGTATCGGAGAATGGGATTGTTAATCATTAGGCAATACACAGTGACAGCGGTAATTGGGTAAGCCTGCTGGCTCTGCGAATTCGCATAAAAAAAACGGTCTAGACAATCGTGACGGACTCGCAGCATCACTACGGTGCAGATAATGCAAGCGGAAGCGAATCTACTTGTTGAATCCTGGCAAAGAGTTCGTTCTGCTGAAGCTTTTCCGTTTGCAAGGCCGGGGGCGTTAAAGTCGCTCTCCCCCGGACTTTCCAATGCGGGTAAAATGGGTAGTTGCGTAACACGTATGTCAAAGCAAAAAAAAGTGGAGCAGCCCGATGAAACGAACGGCCTTGTATTGTCTTATTTCCGGAGTGTTTGGCGGGCTGGTGGCCGCAGCCCTATCACGCGGTCCCGGCATCGAACCAACGTCGGTTGCCCAGGAACCTGGAACAATTCCGGCGGTCCCCGCATTGGCCCCCGCCAGGCCCGGTGGTCGGCCCGGCGATTGGGCCCGGCGACAGCCTGCCTTTGCCTCCGTCGGATCCGACGGCCGTTGCGCCGCCCGCTACGGCCGCGGTAAGACCGAACCCCATGGAATCAAGCGAATTCACGGCCGAAGAGCGGGTCAATATCTGGGTCTATGAGCAGGTCAACCGCAGCGTCGTCAACATTACGACGCGAGGATACCAAGGAGAACGGTTTTTGCTGATCGAGGTGCCGTCGGAGGGTGAGGGGAGCGGGGCAATCCTCGATCGCCAGGGGCATATCCTCACCAACTTCCACGTAGTTGACGGCGCACGCCAGATCCAGGTAACCTTGTTCGACGGCAACGCGTACGATGCCCGGCTCGTCGGCCAGGACCCGGCCACGGACGTGGCGGTGTTGAAGATCGACGCCCCCCCGCAGTCCCTCTTCCCCGTCGTCTTCGGCAATTCCACCCAATTAAAAGTGGGGCAGCGGGTCTTTGCCATCGGCAACCCCTTTGGTCTGGAGCGGACGTTGACTACTGGCATCATTGCCAGCGTGAATCGCGATCGCTTGTTGCCCAGCCGTTCCGGCCGATACTTGAAGTCGATCATCCAGATCGACGCGGCCATCAATCCGGGCAACTCCGGTGGCCCGCTCCTGGACAGCCATGCACGGATGATCGGCATGAACACGGCCATTGCCAGCAAGACTGGCGAGAGCGCCGGCGTGGGGTTCGCCATTCCCGTGAGCACTATCGGCCGCATCGTTCCGCAATTGATCCACGATGGCCGGGTGCGGCGACCGGAGGCGGGCATCGCCCGCGTCTATCAGACCGAGAAGGGGCTGTTGATCGCCGCGATCGTACCCGGCGGTCCCGCTGAGCGGGCAGGCCTGCGCGGCCCCAAGGTCATTCGCCAGCAGAAGCGGCAAGGCCCGTTCGTCTACCAGTACCAGACGGTCGATCGCTCTGCGGCCGACTTGATCGTGGGTGTGGATGGGAAGCCGGCCAAAACGTCTGACGACTTCCTCGACGCCATCGAGAGCCGCCGGGCCGGGGAGCAGGTGATGATCAATATCATCCGCAGCGGCCGGGAGATGCAGGTTCCGTTGGTGCTCGAGGCGGGGGAGTAAGGGCAGCGCCGCCTGCTGCAACTGGTTTAAGGAGACGGGGAATGAGCATTCACGTTGGTCGCCTTCCCATAGCTAGCGCCCCAGCGCGTGGAGTATCAGCTCGGTGACGACCACGTACGCGTTGCCCCAATCGCCGCTGCGGAAGAACTGTACGGGCGCACTGGGGGCGCCGACAAACGGCCGCAGGATCCAGCCCATCTGGATGCCGATGAAGATGTACATTCCCAGCCAGGTCCACAGCAGAGGCCGATGCCGCGGGTTGCGAGCGATCAAGGGGCGATAATAGCCTTGCAACAGGTGCTGACCGGCGATGCTCGCGAGGGCGAAGATCAAGCCATTGAACAACAGTGCGCTCCCATAACCGTCGAATGAAACGTACCAGAGGAGCGTCAGCGGCGCGCAGGAGGCCAGCACCACGGCCAAGCCGGCCTGCGCGGCCACGAGGGCGCGGAGCGACTCGCGGAAGTCTCTCCGCAGCCCGAAAAGTGTGTTGAGCACGAAGAAGTGCGGCAAGCCGATGAGGAAGGTCAGCAACAGCAAGACCGGTACCTTCAGCCCGGAATAGAGCAATTGCCAATGCGCGGTCGCCGCTAAAACCGCCAAAGCTGCCCATGGCGGCGCCGTAGAGGAAGCCGAAGACGGCCACACAAAGGCCCAGGGCCCGCGCGGCCCGGGGTGGCCGTCTGCGTCGTCCAGGACCGCCGCCGCAGAAGGCCATCGACGAGCCAGAAGGTTTGGAGCAAGAGAGTCATAATTGCCGGTTGTCAGTTATCAGCTTTCGGGTTTTAAATCTCAAATATCTCAAATCCCGCTTCTCAAATCTCTACAATTGCAATAGTTGGCGGAGGGCCGTCCATACACCCTCAAAGAAGTTCGACGTTCGCGGGCCGAACCAGACGAACGGCTCGCCCGGATTGCCGAAATAGGGCGCAGCACCCAGGCCATTTGCGCCCCGACGACGCCGAAGATCACTGTCCAACAACAAAAGACCATTTTCACGTGGCGGCCCAATACTCGACCTTCGAGAGGATCCAAGGCCGATGGATCGTGTTCTCCCGGCCAACCGCCGGCCGCGGCGCGGAAAGGGGCGGGTTGCGTGGCGGTTGAGAAGGTACGGGTACCACCCTCACCCCCTGCCCCTCTCCCAGAGGCAGAAGGGAGTTGTGGCCCCTCGCCCTCTGCTCCTCTCCCAGCGGAAGAGGGCAGTTCTGCGGCCTCTTCTCCTCCGCGGGTCCCAGCCGAGAGGAACTTTCCCCGCTCGCCGACTGGCCAGCGTTCAGCGAAGAAAGAAGCTTGCCCGCCGCCGCTGCCCGCACCTCCGCTGGCCACAGGAGGTTTTTCGCCTGTCTCCGCCAGGCTCCCTCCCATGCCCGCGGCGGATTGATCGCCCTCACCTCCCGCACCTTTTTGAGCGCCAACTGAAGCATGATCGGGATAGGGCCAAGTAGCGCTCAGGCGGTTGAGCGTTTGGAGCAGGAAGAGCATGCCCATCACGCCCGAAACGGCGAAGACCACCACGTTGAGCAATAACATAAACGGGCTGCTCGTCGTACTGAAGGAGAAGAAGGCTACGATCGGACCGGCCGAAGCCAGGACTGCCAGGTTGACGCTCAAGGCCGCCACCAGCAGTTGCCAGACCGCCGGCAATTGCAATCGCGAGCCCACCAGGGCGTTGACCACGTAGAGCGAGGGGAAGGTCACCGCCAAGGTAAGCAGGAACAGCGCCGGGATCTTCACCGTGCAGGACAACCAGCGGAGCCATTGCAGTTGCGCTGTGTCGTCGCGGAAACCCGGATACATGCCCATGCATAGGCCATAGAACAACGCGAGCCCCAGGATCAGCACGGAAAGACCAACGGTGGGGACCTGCAGCGAACGCTCGCGGAGGACGGAGGGGCGGGTCGTCTCGCCCCGCAGTATTCGATCGAGGGCCACCAGCCAACCCTGCGACCGCCGCAGGGCAACTACCGACAAGGAAAGGAAACGATCCTTGAGCGAATTACCGTTCTGCAAAGTACTTTGTGACATAAAGTCAAACTCCAAAAAAAGAGGTGAAAAGGGGGCGAATTAGGGAAATTTCTGCCCGTCACGGTCACCTTGCTCGACGATCCGCCGCAAGGTTCCCAGGTAGCGGGCGAAGGCCTTGCGTCCCTTTGCGGTGAGACGCATGGCCGTATGCGGACGACGGCCCTGGAACGACTTTTCCACGACCAGGTAGCCGGCCTCCTCGAGCGCGCGGGCCTGCACGCTGAGGTTGCCGTCGGTCAGGCCCAGCATTGACTTCAGTTCGCCGAAGCTGAGTTCGGGCGTCACGGCCAGGGCCGAGACAATCGCCAATCGAGCCCGCTCGTGGATCACGGCGTCGATGTCGCCCGGCTTGATCGGTTCGTTGGTCGGATCGCTCATAGGGCCGCGCCCTGCCGCTGTTTCTGGAGGATGTAGACCCCGAAGACGACGTGCAGCAGGCCGAACGAGAGGGCGACCGAGGCCACGCCGTAGTCGAGAAAGCCGAACAAGGCGACGATGCCGACCAACAGAAACGCCAGGCCCAGCACACGCGGTGCGCGGATGGAAAAAAGGCCGGCCGTATAGACGCCGGTGCCGTAGAGCAGGATCCAAAGGGGCGCGATATAGCGGATCTCCGGCGGTTCCCAATCGAGGAAAAACTTCAGCGTGAAGGCCGTGGCGACCACGACGCAGGGCGTCAGCGCGAAGAGGGCCACTTGTGCCGGCCGCGGATTCAGCGCGATCCGCTGCCGGGCAGCCAACCGGGCGGTGAACAGGACATTGACACCGACGGCGGCCACGGCAATCGCCACCCACACGGCGCACAGCAGCACGCGGCGGGGCATGGACAACTGGACAATATCGGCGAAGTTCAGCGAGTTGAGCAAGGTGTAGCTTGCCCCGCAGCCGAAGAATACCAGCACTCCACCTACGATCGCCGCCGTGCTGGGGAGGAGCGTGAAGAGGGTGGCGGTCTCCATGATCCGCTGGATTTCCCGCATGCGGGCCTGAGCTTCCTCGACTTCCATCGGCCGACTCCATCGTGGTTTACTTTATGACATAAAGTAATTTACCATATGGAGGTTCGGCTGTCAAGGGGCGCTTTGTGCAAGAATTCCAGTGATCGTACGGTGGGAAACATCAGGTACTGGACGTTTTGGGCCGTAGCGATCGCCGCTCGACTTGTCGTGCCATTGCCGGACCAGGTCAAGACCGCCGCGAACGCTGAAAACTCCAAACTCACCCAGTCGTGTGCCAGGCGAACACTGATTGAAAGTCGGTCGCCGTCTCCGCGAATCCTCGACGCGTTCACTGTGCCGCAGCGGGTCCAGGTAAAGGCGGGCAGGCCTCGGCCGCCACGCCGCCACACGACGATTCGCAGGCCTCGCCGGCGGCTTCCAGGACCGCGCGGCGAAATTCACGCTGTAGCGGCAACAACGGCGGCACCGGCACAACGTCGGGCGGCTCGCTGGGGCCCGGCACACTCTCCTTTTGGTCCGTGGCCGCCCCCTTCTTCATGAAGAGATTGTAGATGCTCCACTGCAGCCGGCTCCGCTTGCCGAAATACGGAAAGCGGCGGCCCAGGGACGACGGCGCATAGAACTTTTCATAAGCGGCCATCTGCCCCAATCGCAAATCGTCGGCCGACATCTGCTTGGGCAAATAGACCACGTTGGCCTGGTCGTACTTGTTCCAATCGAAGCAGACGATCCTCTCCGCCTTCCGCATCGAGTACCAGGTGTACGTGCCCGGATAGGGCGTGAGCACCGAATAGGCGCAGACGTCGTAACCGGCCTCGACGTTGAAGCGGGTTGTTTCCTCGAACACGGTAGGCTCGTCGCCGTCGAATCCGAACATGAACAGGCCGAAGACCATGATGCCATAGGAATGGACCTTTTGGACCAGGCCCGCATAGGTTTCCGGCCGGTTGACGAACTTGTGGACGCTCTTCAGCGTCTCCCGGGAGATCGACTCGAAGCCGACACTCAGCAGGGTGCAGCCGCTGTCCGCGGCCAATTCGAGCATCTCGTCGTCCTGGGCGAGCTTGGATGTGACGCCCGCTTGCCAGTGGATGCCGAGGCCCTTCAGTGCCCGCATCACCCGCTTGGCATGCTCCGGGTGGCCGAAGAAGTCGGCGTCGTTAATGGCAATGTTTCGCGAGCCGCAACACTCGATCTCGCGGACGATTTCCTCTACCGGGCGGGCGCGGACCTTTAGCCCGTTCATCGACGGCTCGGCGCAAAAGTTGCATCCTTGCGGGCAGCCCCGCGCGGTCTGCACGAAGGTGCGGTTGACGTAGCGGTTGCTCTTGATCAGCTCGTATCGCGGCAGCGGGTTTCCGGCCATCGGATACAGCCGCTCGGAGCGATAAACGCCGCGCATGGCGCCCTGCTCCAGATCATCGAGGAGCTTCTCGATCACCAACTCCGCCTCGCTGACCACGACGGCGTCGGCATGTTGCAGGGCCTCCTGCGGCATAAAGCTGGGGTGCACGCCTCCCATGACCACGGGCACGCCCCGCGCCCGGAAGGCTTCGGCGATCTCGTATCCGCGGTTCACATAGCACGTCATGGCGGAGATGCCCACCAGGTCGGCCTTGAGGTCGAAATCGATCGGCTCGATGTTCTCGTCGGTGAGCACCACTTCGTAACGGTCGCGGGGAATCACGCCGGCCACGGCCAGCAGCCCGGCCAGGGGCGAGTACAGCGCCCGCCCGAAATACATGGGCCGCGTCGTCAGCGAGTCGGTCTTGGGATTGATGAGATGCACCAGGCGATGCCGCATTATGTATAGACCCTCGGTCGAAGGATTGGGGAGAATTTCGGCCAATTGTACGATAAATTCGCGTCGCCGGGCAATCGCAATGTCTTGCCTTTTGCCGTGACTGCCCAGTTTCCATGGGCATGGCGGACCACGATGGTTGATCGCGTATGGAGTGTCCCGGCCCGGCGGTAGGGAAATAGGTCCAGTGGGTGGTGTGTAAATGTCTCGCTATTTCCACTAGCTTACCTGCGCAACGCTCTGTTCTACGGCACCGATGCCCATCGGCCGGACGAAACACGATGAGGGAACTTATTAGCAAGGTTCTTCGTCTTAGATGTAGTTTGAGCCGCGGGACGGGTCGCGGCCTGATGCAAAGGGTGCCCTATGGACAGGAGATTTCCTATGGATCGCCGATCGAGTTCGCTGTTAGCCCTGGCACTTCTTGCCGTTCTTGTCTGGACGACCATGTCGGCCGAAAACCCGGCAACACCGCAATCGCCTCGAACGACGGCGAGTCGCGACTCGCTGGGAGGCGGCGACCGGTATCTGACGTACGTCAGCACCGACAAGCCGATCTATCGGCCCGGCGAGTCGTTGTTCGTGCGAGCCGTGCCCCTGCACTATATCACGCGCAAGCCGATCGCGGCCGCGCAGGCGCTGCCGACGACCGTCGAAATCAAAGGGCCTAAAGGAGACACTGTTGCCGCGGGTATTGCCCAGTTGCAGGAATGCGTGTACGGCTTCAGTTGGGCGATTCCGCCATCGCAGGCCGGAGGCGAATATACGATCAAGGTCAGTAACCCATACACTGGCCAACCGCCGGCCGAACGCACGTTCGACATTCGGGCTTATCGTGCCCCGCGTCTGAAGACGCAAATCAAGTTCATCCGCGATGGTTACGGGGCCGGAGACGAAGTCGTCGCGTCGCTCCATGCCGAGCGGGCCGAAGGGGGCGTGCCCGGCGGCGCCGCCGTCGTGGTGATCGCGCGGGTAGACGGCGCCGAAACATTTCGCGGCCCGGCCCGAATCGACGGTCAAGGCAATTGCCTGGCCCGGTTCAAACTGCCGACGGAAATCCGTCGCGGGGAAGGGACGTTGGCCATGGTGATCGAAGACGGCGGCGCAGTCGAGACGGCGAGCAAGACGATCCCGATTCTCTTGCAAACGGTAGACCTCGCCATGTATCCGGAGGGGGGCGAATTGGTGGCCGGGCTGGTGAATCGCGTGTACTTCGAGGCTTTTACACCCGCACGAAAGCCGGCCGATCTGGCGGGCGTCGTGCTCGATGCCGACGGGCGGGAAATCGCCGCGTTCCGCAGCCAGCACGAGGGCCGGGGCCGATTCACGCTCACGCCGGCCGCCGGCGGCAAGTACACCCTCAAGATCACCCAGCCTTCAGGGATCAAGACGCAATATGAGTTGCCTCCCGTCAAGCCGTCCGGCGCGGTACTGACCGCGCTGCAGGAGATTACCGCCAAGGGGGAGGACGTGCGAGTTTCGCTCGGAGCAACGGCGGCCGGCTTCTATCGAGTCGCGATCCAGCAGCGCGAACAGGAAATCGCCGTGCAACAAGTCGAACTCCCCGCCGGTGGCAGCAAAGTGCTTGCCTTCTCGGCCGGGCCGGCGGACGGGGTGCTGAGGGTGACGGTCTGGAACGCCGCAGGGCAGCCATTGGCCGAGCGGCTCGTTTTCCGGCAGCCGACCCACAGTGTACGCGTGCAACTCTCGGCCGATGCCAAACAATACGTGCCCGGCGGTCGCGCGAGCATCACCGTGAGGACCAGTGACGAAACGGGCCAGCCGGTCAGCGCGGTCGTCGGCATCACGGCGACCGACGACAGCATCCTGGAAATGATCGACAAGCGCGAGCAAGCGCCGCGATTGCCGGCGATGGTCTTGCTGGAAGGGGAGGTGAAGGAACTGGCCGACGCCCACGTTTACCTCGACCCGGCCAACTCGCAGGCGCCTGCGGCCGTCGATCTGCTGTTGGGCACACAAGGCTGGCGGCGGTTCGCGTTCATCGAGCCCGCGAAGTTCGCGGCGGCGGGCGGCGACATGGCGCGCCGCGTGCTGGCGCTGAAGGAAGCCCCAAGGCCAATCGCGGCGAATTTGTGCAGGCCGAGGAAGGTCCCTTTGGCGGTATGCCGCCTCCTCCCGCCAGCGCCGCCGCTCCTGCCTGGAGACTGGGAGAAGTCGCGAAGTCGGCGCCGCAACGACCAGCCGCCCCATCGCCGGAACCGCCGGACGAAAAGCCCGAGAAAAAAGCGGACAAAGCGGCCCAGGCTGCGGATGAACAAAAGGAAGTGGCGGCGGCGGCCCAGGCCCCGGCAAATCCTGACGGGGGGCTGGGAGGTCTTCAAAAAGCGGCCAATGACTTGGACGTTGCCGACGACATTGAAACGGGAGAAAAGCAGATGGATTTTAGGGGCGGCCGAGACGGCAGGGCTCGAGCTCTGCGGGGCCCGAGGTTGGTTCGCAACGACCTTGTACCGGTGCGGATCTACGCCCATCAGGTCCGCCCGAACCGTCAGCCCGGCGACCGGGCCGACTTTGCCGAGACGCTCTTCTGGAGTGCCGGCATCCGAACTGACGAGCGCGGTCAGGCGACCGTGGAGTTCGGCCTGAACGATGCCGTGACGAGCTTCCGCGTCTTCGGCGATGCGTTCAGCGACGACGGCGCTTTGGGCGGCGAGTCGCTGGCGATCGACTCCGTCGCGCCGTTCTACGTCGAACCGAAGCTTCCTCTGGAGGTTACTGCGGGCGACGTAATCCGCCTGCCCCTGGGTATTGTCAATGCCACAAATGCGCCGCTGGAAAATGGCTCGCTCCGATATCAAGTCAAATCGTTGTCGCAGGTCGAATCCGGCGACCTGCAATTCTCGCTAGGCGCCAATGGCCGCCTGCGGCGCTGCATCAACCTGCAAGTCGGCAAGCAGAACGGCGAGTCCCAGGTCCTGCTCGACGCCGCCGCCGGACCCTACAGCGACAAGGTTGCCCGTGCACTGATGGTCCATCCGTTGGGCTTCCCGGCGCAGGTCGCCTTTGGGGGGCTGCTCGCGCCGGGCCAGACGGCGACGCACGAGGTGACCGTGCCCGGCACGCTCGTACCCGGCAGTCTCGCGGCGCGAGTGGTGGTTTATCCGACGCCGTTGGCCAGTATGAACGAGGCGCTCGCCGCGTTGATTCGCGAGCCTTACGGCTGCTTCGAGCAGACGAGCTCGACGATCTACCCGCTTGTGATGGCGCAACAATACTTCATGTCGCACCAAGGGGTTGACCCGGCCCTCATCGAGAAGAGCAGCGCGATCCTACGGACCGGCTACGACCGGCTGCGCGGGTTCGAATCGAAGAGCGGCGGTTACGAGTGGTTCGGCGCCGATCCCGGCCACGACGCCTTGTCCGCCTACGGCCTGATGGAGTTCACCGACATGGCCCAGGTGCGGCAGGTCGATCCGGCGATGCTCCAGCGGACCCGCCAATGGCTGCTTGACCAGCGCGACACCAAGGGGGGCTATCTCCGCAAGACGCACACTCTGCACACCTGGATCGCCGATCCCGAATGCGCCAACGCCTACAACACCTGGGCGCTGTTGGAAGCCGGCATCAAGGCCGATTTGGGCGCCGAGGTCAAGTGGGTCCGCGATGCGGCGGAGAATTCGCGGAATACCTACGCCGTCGCCCTGGCGGCCAACGTGCTGGCCCTGGCGGGAGACAAGGACGGCGAGGACCGTTTGCTCGACAAACTGGCCGGCAAGCAACAGGCCGATGGATCGCTGGCCGGGGCGACCACGAGCGTTATTGGCAGCGGCGGCGAGGCCCTCTCGATCGAGACGACGGCGCTCGCCGTGCTCGCCTGGCTCAGGGACCCGCAGTACGCCGTGAATGTGGAACGCTCGATCAAATATCTGGCGGAAAGCTGCAAGGCGGGCCGCTACGGTTCGACGCAATCCACCGTCCTGGCCCTGCGGGCGATTGTTGCCTACGACAAGTCGCGGGCGCAACCCGACGGCGCCCGGCGAGTTGCAACTCGTCGTCGACGGAAAGAACATCGGTGGCGAAGTGGCCTTCGATCGCAAAACGACCGGCACGATCGAACTGCCGGCATTTGCCGAACACCTCACGCCCGGCAAACACCAGGTGCAAGTGGCCATGACCGGCGGCTCGCAGATGCCCTATGCGATGGCCGTCACTTTCCACAGCCTGCAGCCGGACTCATCGAAACAATGCAAACTGACGCTTGAAACGAGTTTACGCGACAGGCGGATCGACGAAGGGGCCGCGACCGAGGCCCGCGTCGTCGTCGTCAATCGCACGAACGAAGCGGTTCCCACGCCGATTGCGGTCATCGGCATTCCGGGCGGCCTGGAGGTACGGCACGACCAATTGAAGGAACTCGTCACGAGCGGCAAGATCAGCGCCTACGAAGTCCTCGGTCGCGAGGTCGTGCTCTACTGGCGGGCGCTTGACAAGGAAGCTCGCGTCGATGTGGCGTTAAGCCTGGTCGCCGCTGTGCCGGGGAAATACACCGGCCCTGCCAGCCGTGCCTACTTGTACTACACCGACGAAGACAAGCAGTGGACCGAGGGCTTGAAGATTGAAATCGAGCCGAAAGCCGAGTGACGAGACGAAGCCTGCAATCGCCGTGCCGCCACAGACCGAGAGGCGAATACAAGGCCCGAACAAATGCGATCGGCTTCTCCCATGATGAGATCCAAAGACCAGCCCGCGGCTTAACGTGTCGATCGAGACATTGCTTCGATGGCGGTCGTTTCTCAACGTGCATCGATGGCGAAAGCCGACGCGCCCGAAGCGTCCGGCTTGCCTGCGTCGGTCACATGTCTGTTGCCCTTACCGCCTGCACTTCCCGCACGGCTCCTTACCGGCGTGGATCGCCTCGTCCCGCGTATTATACCTGACCAGGTTCTTTTCCGAAATCTTCGCCGCCGATTTGCAATCCGGCCGGTGGAAGACCTGCGACCGCTTCGAGGCGACGTAGCCGACCACATCGGTCAACCTTGGCTTGTCAACGCATAGGCCACGATTCCACCGGCCATCGCACCACAGAGGTGCCCCTCCCAGGAAACGTAGGATTTGAGCCGAGGCAGCACGCCGGAAACAAGCGTTCCACCGTAGATGAACCCTACAAGGGCGGCGATTCCAAACGAGACCAGTTGTCCTTCCCGAACGCCGCATACGATCAAGAAGGCAATCAACCCGAAGATTAGCCCGCTGGCCCCGATATGGATCTTGCGCCTTCCCACGAGCCACAGCATACTACCACCCAGCAGCACAATCTCGACAACGACCACCCACGGTCGAGCCCTGGAGCCAACCAAGAGGGCCAGGAGAATGAACAGCGGGACCGTGTTGCTGAGGATGTGGGTCAGGTCGTAATGCAAGAATGGCATGGCCGGAATTCCTGCCAACCCAGCCGGTGTGCGCGGAACGACGCCATAGCGGTTCAGCGGGACGAACCGGCTGACGATGAACACGCACCAGATGATGCCGATGAATGTGGCGACCCCTGTCAGTGCATCTTGAATCATAGCCGGTTACCTTGGGCTCCTCAGCGTCCTATTGTCTCCAGGCGGCGGTTTGGGTAACGTGCCCGTCGGCGGATAGCACATCGGCCCCCAGTCCTCGTCGGCACCGTGGTCGATCCACACCAGCAGCAGCGCCGGGAGCAGCCAACGCAATGCCTGCGGTTGTGTCGTCGGGACATTGGCATGTACGAATCGTGCCTGCTCGGTTGGCAAGAGGCGGCGGGGCATTGATCGCCCTGTCGGGATCGTCGTGCAAACCCAGGTATCCGCCTTAGTTCGGCGTTGGACCAGGCTTTGAGGCTGCTGCCGCAACGCGAGCGAGCTTTTCTCGCAGAAAAGCCACGCAACCTGGCACCTGTGCTTCGCTCAGTCCGTGCAGCAGAAGCGGTCCCTTGAACCCACAAGCGTGCAGCAGGGAAAGATAGCGATAATAGTCGAGCTTCCCATGCCCAGCCGCCTCATGACCCGCGTCCCCGTCGTGGCTTATGTCCTTGGCGTGCGCCATGATAATGTCCTTGCCCAGCAGCGCGAACGCCCGATCCAGCACCTCGCTCATGTGCGGCAATTCGCCGGTGGGAAACAAGTTTGCGGCATCCATCGTGACCTTCAGGTGAGGGGAGCCGATCTCGTCCAGCAGGCGTCGTGCCTTCTTCGCCGAATTGACCACGTTGTTGACTTCCGGCTCGAAGCCCAAGCTCACGCCGAACGGCGCGGCGATATCCACCGCCGCGCCAATGCAGGCGACCATGTCTCGCCATGCCTCAGGCGAATCGTTGTCGGGATGATGCCGCCACATGTTCCCGCGATCACGTGTGCCTGTGCAGATGTGGATCTTCGAGGTGCCCATCGGCTTGCAGGCTGCCGCCAGCACTCCCAGTTGTCGCACTCCCGCACGGCGGTACTCGGCATCGGGATGGCTCATGTTGAACGTGCCTTGGAGGGAGGCGATTTCGATGCCTCGGGCGGTCGCTTCGCGGCGAATCCGGGCAATCGTCTCCGGGGCAATTTTGTCGGGCATCGACGGCAAGCCGGCACAATCCATGCTGAGTTGAACACAGTCGAGTCCGCTCGACTTC
Organism: uncultured Planctomycetia bacterium; assembly: GCA_963709175.1. Lineage (GTDB taxonomy): Bacteria > Planctomycetota > Planctomycetia > Pirellulales > Thermoguttaceae > JANXQG01. Next base: position 2,207,840 of record CAVPVK010000007.1, on the reverse strand, counting down.
ACGGCATCCAGCTGTGCCTCAACAGTCGGGCGAGAGAACGTGCCCAGGAAGATACCGATTTGGATGATCGGTGCGTCCTTCTTGGCGGCGGTGTCGTTCGGTTCTGCCTGGGCGATCTTCGCAAGAGTCGTCCCAGCCGTCAGGACGGCTGCCGCCTTGAGCCAGCGGCGGCGAGTCCACAGATCGTCATTTCTTGGAATTGCGTTGAGCATGTGGCACCTTTGGTATGCGGTTGGAAAGTCGCAGGTAAATAGCACTTTCACAAGGCACTTGCAGGTTAGCGTAATAACCGGCCCACCGCAAGTACCGTTTGCGATTCCCATTGGTAGCCCGAAGCGACTTGCAGCAGCCTCGAAAACTAAGGATGAAGGTCGGCGAGAAGCTGTGTGGGAGCCCCTAGGCGGCTTACAGGGAATATGCCGACACTCCGCGCCGCAAGGATACTTTGTTCAACCTCGTCTGGATTCATCCGGATCGGAAAGGGGGGTATTGGGGGGGTATGGGGTCACACCTACGTTAGCCATTAGTGAGTTGTTCCTGGGGGGGTACGGGGTCACACCTACGTTAGCCATTAGTGAGTTGTTCCTGCAGCTTGGCAAGGGTCGCGGCAACATCCTTTCCGGCCTCCTCGATAAGATGGGCCTTGAAACGTCCTTGGAACAAGTGCCCGACGCGTCTGTGCCGGACATTGAAGCAGCCGGTGTAGCCGCCGTTCAGCAGGTGCATTCCCACGGAGAGGTTGGGCTCCGGGGTTTCCAGGAAGAAGTGGTCGTGGTTCGCTAAGAGCACAAATGCATGCAGCCGCCAGCCGTAGGTTTCCACGCTGCGCTGCAGCCAGTCCAGTCGCCGCTGGCGATCGTCGTCGTCCCGGAAAATCGCGCATCGCTCGTTGCCGCGGCACATCATGGTAAAGTCCCCCGGCCAATTCGATTCTTAACGATCGGGCCATGGCCGCAAAATACCGACTTTCACGCGGCAAGCCAATCCACCAATCCATAAATGTCTAACGTAGGTGTGACCCCATACGATCCCCATACGATCCCAGTCCAGGTAGTAGTCTTCGTAATCGACCGAGATCCGTTTCTGCCGGGCAACGAAGGTGAAATCCGTGCCCAACTCCAGCAGAAATGCCTCCAACTCCCGCAGGATCGCCTGTTCCAGGTCGCGTTCCCGGTAACGCTCGGGCAGGTCGAGGAAGTACGGATCGCGAAAAACGAGGTCAGGCGTCAGGCGGTCCTCGTCCCGAAGTGCCGCAAGCTCGACACGGACGACCTCTTCCGGCTTCTTACTGAGCGCAGTGCGCTCGTAGACCATGCGTTTGACCTGATCCTGGAGCGTCCGGGTGCTCCACCGCTCCGCGCGGCACATCTCGGCGTAGAACTCGCGTTTCAAGGGGTCGTCGATGGCGAGCAACTCGCGAAAATGTGTCCAAGACAATTGTGTACGCAGTGCGTACACAATTTGCTCGTCGGGAAAAAAGTCGGCAAATCGGACCATGTGGAAAAGGTTTCGCCGATCAAGTCCGCGGCCATACGCGGCAGTCAGTTCTTTCGACAGCGTCGAAACAATCTCCTCGCCGTAGGCCGCCCGCTGTTCACCTAGAATTTCCTCGCGAATCCGCTTGCCGACATGCCAATACAGCGTGACCAGTCCTCCGAAGCCGCGGCGGTCGCCGCCGTGACGCCACGCGTACACGACCTGTCGGTCCGCTTCTTCCCCCTTCGCCCACTGGGACTCCACGCGGCTCCACAGTTTTCGCAGTACACGCTGCGCTTCCTGCTTCGTATGGAAGACATCCAAGCTGACCTGCAAAGGAGTGGCGTTTCCAGCGTTTTTTCGCTGCGTCTGAAAATCCGCCAGACCACGCTGCATGCCTCGGCCGCCGTCAACCACCGCCTGCTCCAAGGCGTTGAAACCTTGCAACGCCCCAGTCCACGTCGAAGCACTGCGATCCGCAGCATGCGTTCCCAAGACCCACGCCATGCTGTGCGGTTCGACGCCCACTAAAACCGGCTTGCCGTGGAAGAAAATCTCGTCGAAGCAGCCCGTAATCACCAGACCGCGGCAGGCTTGGTCCAAGCGATCCAGTACTTGGCTTGCCGCCTGTGCAGATTCCTTCACCCACCGGCCGATCTTCGCACGGCTGGGAGATTTTTTTTCACGACGATTCCCAAGAGTTCCCTCGTTTGCGAGTAACTCAACCCCATGGCTGTGGCCGTTGCCGCAAACCGTTGCTGCTCCTGTTCAGAAAACTCCGTCGCCTTAGCCAGTCGCTTTTCCAGCAATGCCAGTCGCTCCGCCTGCTGGCGTACTTGTTCTTGGAGTTGGTCGCGTGACGGCCCGCCGCCGACCGCGTCGCGCACTGCCGCTTCGACTTTCTCCGCATGATCGTAGGCGGTTTGCCGACTACACCCGGCCGCCTCCGCCTGTTCCGAAACCGAGCCCCATTTCCCTGTCATAACCGCTGCCGCGTTCCCAATCCATGAAACAATGGGTAATCTGGCCATTTCCGTGAACCTCCTTGTACACGGTCACTTCCTTGAAAATCTCCTAAGACATAAAAAACCGATTCCCATCGAATCTGTCAACCTGAGTTTCCCCAAGAAACGCTCAGATTGAGACGGTGCCACGTAGGTTTACATGAATGTCGATCTAACTCCTTGCTCGACAGAGAGTTCAGCACGCGTCGCGACGAGTGGTCTCGCACGCTTTCGATCCAATTTCCCGGGCCTCACTGGTTCGCCGAAGACTTCTTGCGACAATTCCCTGTCGGGTAAATGCCACCGAAGGGCCTTATTCCGTCATAGGATCGCTTGCTCATTCCATGCCATTCCAAGATCCTATCCGAAATTGGCTTGGCCTCGGCACAATTCACAGTCGTCCCGGAGCTTTTGGACACGGACCGAGCGGACAGGATCATTATGCAACCCCAACCGCCCAATGATGTGTCTTCGGCCAGCTTGTCACAGGGCCTGCGGGCCAATCGGATTTGCGACCAGTTCGAGGCTGCTTGGAAGGCCGGGACGCGCCGAAGATCGACGACTTCCTGACGGAGATCCCGGCTGCCGAATGGCCCGACCTGCTCCGCGAATTGCTGATTCTCGACATCCACTATCGCCGGCAGATCGGGGAAAGCCCGACGTTGGAGACGTACCAGGCCGAGTATCCGACACTCCGACTCGATCAGCTTGCTGACCTGTTTGCCGAGAGATCTCGGCCTGCACCATCGAGTGCTGAGGGGGAAACCGTCCAGTTCACGCCGTGCGACGCGCCCCGGCCCGACGGCGAACTTCCTCGCATCCGTTACCTGGGCGACTATGAACTGATCGAAGAGATCGCCCGCGGCGGCATGGGCATGGTCTACAAAGCCCGGCAGGTCTCTCTGAATCGAATCGTGGCTGTGAAGACGATCCTTGCCGGTCAGCTTGCTACGAAGGCCGACCACGATCGGTTTCACAGCGAGGCCCAGGCGGCGGCGCTGTTGGACCACGCAAATATCGTGCCCGTTTTCGAAGTCGGCGAACACGAGGGACAGCACTACTTCTCGATGGGCTATGTCGATGGTTCGAGCCTTTCGGCCCGCTTGGCCGAGGGGCCCTTGCCGCCCAAGGAGGCGGCGGAATTGGTGGCCACGGTGGCGGAGGCGGTGGAATATGCCCATCGTCAAGGCGTGATCCATCGCGACATCAAGCCCTCGAACATCCTTATCGATAGCAACGGCCGCCCGCGGATCACCGACTTTGGCTTGGCCAAGCGGGTCGGGGCACCCGGCGGGGACCCAATTGTGGGTGCGGGTCGCGGCAGCGACTTGACGGCCACGGGGCAGGTCTTGGGCACGCCCAGCTACATGCCGCCAGAACAGGCGGCCGGGCAGATCAATGCGGTTGGTCCAGCGGCCGACGTCTATTCCCTTGGCGCGCTGCTGTACACGGCGCTCACCGGCCGGCCGCCGTTTCAAGCGGCCACGGCGCTGGAAACGATGCAGCAGGTGCTCGAGCGCGAGCCGGTGTCGCCGCGGCAATTGAATCCGGCCGTGCCCAAGGACTTGGAAACGATCGTCTTGAAATGCCTGGAGAAGTCGGTGCCACGGCGGTATGCGACCGCCCATGCCTTGGCCGACGATCTGCGACGTAATCTCGAAGGCCGGCCGATCCTGGCCCGGCCTGTGGGTCGATGGGAACATACTTGGCGCTGGTGCCGCCGGAATCCTGTGGTAGCGAGTTTGATTACGGCGGTTATCGTGAGCGTGCTGACCGGTACGGCGGTATCTGGGTACTTCGCCGTCCGCGAGCGGCAGCGGGCGAATTCTGAGGAAACGCAGAAGGAACTTGCCCAGGCCGCCACGAAGTCGGAAGCCGTCCAAAAAGGAATCGCCCTGGCCGCGGAAAAGAAAGCCTCGGATCAGGCCAAGCTTGCACGCAACAGTGAAATGCTGGTCAGGCAGGGGGCTGCCGAACTTCGCCGTACGCTCTATATTGCCGACTTGAATCGTATCGAGCAATATGCGGCCGAGGGGAACAATGAGCGCGTTGACGCCCTGTTGCGCCGCCATATCCCGCACGAACCGGGTGAAGAGGACCTGCGGGGATTCGAATGGTACTACTGGTGGAGAAGGGCGCACGAGGAAGAGGCGATGATTCGCCTGCCCGCGCCGGCCGAGAAAATCGCCATCTCGCCCGATGAAGAGTACGTCGCTGCCGCTTGCGAAGGTGGCCGGGCTTTCGTGTGGGACTTCGCCACAAGGAAGCGATTACCGCTTGCCTTTCAACTGCCGGGCGAGCAACACTGGTCGGCATTACAGTTCACGGGCAGTTCGCACCAGCTTTGGGGTTCGGGGTGGTCGGGCCGGTGCCGGGCGTGGGACGTGGCACGCGCGGCCGTTGCTTCGGATTCTCTACCCGAGGGCACCGACGCCTTTGAGGTCACACGGTGGCCCAGCGCGATAGCGCCTGATGGCGCCAAACGGTTCGGCCCGTGCGACAAACTCGGTTGCATCGGCATTGCGTCCCCCAACGGTGACAAAAAGCTGCTGTCCGAGGTCTCGAGCGGGCTTTATGTCCTAGGGAGTCCGTCGCGACGCTTCTTTCTCGCCGATATCCTCACGGCCAAGATCTTTCAACAACCCGGAAAGAGAACGGTTGGCGTGCTGATAAGAATACCTGACCCCAATAGTGATGCCTTCCGTCTTCTGCGATCGCAAGAATATCGCGATTGGCCGCCGGAACGCTGGGGCAGCCCATGCTTCGCCGCCGCGTTTTCTTCCGACGGAAGAATTCTCGCGGCCGGACATCGCCAAGGCACTCTCTACCTATATGACTCGGAGGCGGGTACTCTATCTCACGCCTGCGACGCCCACACCGGCATTGTCTGGGCCTGCGCAGTTCTCGCCCAGTAATAAGCTCGTTGCCAGCGGCGGCCAGGACGGGAAGATTGCCGTGCGGGATAGCGCATCGGGGGAGCGGCTATGCGAGTTTACGGGCCACCGAGCTCCCGTGCGCGGCATCGTTTTCTTGACGGAAGACACGCTTGCGTCCGCTTCTGAAGATCTCGACGTGCGAATCTGGAGCACGCACAGGACGCTGGCAAACCAGGTGCTCCGCGGCCATACCGCTCCGGTCGTCGATCTCGCGGTGGCACGCCCCGCGGGAACAATCATCTCCGCGAGCCGCGACGGCACGCTCCGCTTCTGGTCCTCGCGCCGTGCACCGCCCTCGTTCGCACAAAGGCAACTCTGGCACGTCCAACGGCTCATCGTCTCGCGCGACGAATCGACACTGGCGGCCTTCGGCGGCGAGGAAGGCTTGCACCTTTGGAATCTTCACTACCGAACTTACCTTGGCAGAATTCGGCATGGTAGACCTTTTATCAGCGACCTGGCGATTTCGGCCGATGGACGCTTCGTCGTTCAATCGGATGATATGGGAATCAAGGTTTTCAGCCGCGACACACTGGAATTAGTTCATTCCGTTGATGGACTCCCGACGCACTACCGTGGCGTGGCTATTTCGCCTGATGGTCAATGGCTTGTAGCGGGACACGACTGCCAGAACACCCCGCAGTGCAGTGACTTGACGGTTTTTAGCCTGCCGGACTTGAAGGTTATCCGCACGATTCCCTTTGAACGCAACGAAGCGCCGTTTCGAGTCATCTTCTCCCCGGATGGATCCCGGATTGCCGTCGAGACGAACATGGCGGTCGAGCTTTTCGAATTCGCTACGGGCAAGAAGTTGGCCAGCGCTAAACAAGATGCGCCGGAAATGATGGTTATGCTGCCCAGCATGGCCTGGTCGCCCGATGGCCGTTGGATAGCCGCCTGCCGGCCGCAGACGAGCGGGGCAGTCGTTCGAGTCTTCAAAGCTGAGAATCTAGAACCCTATGCCGAGGGAGAACAAGTTGGGACATATAGCTCGGGCATCATGTTTTCGCCCGACAGCCAGGATCTCTACATTGATAAAGTCATGGGCCTGTTTCAATTTAATTTGGCCAGGCGTAGATCGGCTCCAGTGGACACGGGTCGCGCCAAACCACAGTGGGGCGTAATGGGCAGCCCTTGGTCGGCGTTGATCGACCGCGGTAACACGCTGATCGCGCCTTGCTGGTACACGAGGACTCCCATGGAGAACATGGCGACCGCGACGGGCATTGACATGGTTTCATGGCCTGGGGGCAAACCTATCGGCACTCTGAAATTTGGAGGCCTGCCGATCGCGGGAGTGACCCTGGATGAATCCTCCCAAAGCGCCTTGATCACCGTAAAGAATTCAGGTACCAGGTCGGCATTTGGCGTCCGGCTTCTGCGTCCCCAGGAAGCCAGTGGTTCATCAACGCCACTGGATCAAGCAGTCGGTTCTCTTCCGAGCGGGCTGAGGCCGCGCGGCTGGACCGACCCGGAATTGGTCGGGCTTTCCCTTGCGGGAGCGGTTAACCAGCGCTTGCCTACGGACATTCGCGAAGCTCTTACACGTTCTTTGTCGCGTCAGTCTGGATCGGCGATCTATGCCGCGATAACGCATGACCGCAGCAACTGCATTGCGGTGCTGCGCGACAATCTCGTCTTGCTGGCCGAGCGAGACGTTAAGCGAGGCGTGATGGAAGTTCGCGGCGGCTTTCGAGCTGCGGCTCGCTCAGCGGCATTCTCACCGGACGAACAGAGGTTTGTTGTGAACGATGGCGCTGAAATTCAAATTCGCGATCGAAGCGGCAACAAGCTTTTTACCCTAGGCAGCCATCAGCAACCGATCAATTCCGTTGACTGGTCATCCTGCGGCCGTTGGATTGCGTCGGGAGGCGAAGACGGCGAAGTCAAGATTTGGAGCGCTGAGAGATTATCGCTCGTTGCCGTCGCGCGAGGGCACCAGGGACCGGTGCACTGCATTCGTTTCCTGCCTGACTCGCGCACGATCGCCTCGGCCGGCAAAGATGGCCGCCTCTTATTGTGCGACGTGCTGAGCGGCGAGGTGAAGTGCCGCCTTCTGCTGCATCGTGGACCAATAAACGCAATCGACATCACCTCTGACGGACGATGGTTAGCGACTGGCGGCGAAGACGGCGAGATACATCTCCTGGCAACCGCTTCGGCAAGCGACGTGGCAGCGTGCCCTGCGGCCGAAGACGACAACTATGATCGATAATCCCGATCCGAATACAATTAGCCACGTTTAACTCAGGAGGGAGATCCAGATGCGTACAAACATCGTTTGCGTTTCAGAAATGCTACTCGTGCTGCTTCTGACGACCGGCGCGGTCGCGTCGGAGCCGCCGGACAAGCTGCAGTTGGTGAGCGCATTGCTTTCCTTCTGCGAGAAGAGGTCACCCGACGCGGTGCGGTCTGCCGAGGAGGCATACCAGGCCTGCCGGGACAGATTCCCGGACGACGTTCGCGTTGATTACGCGTACTCGCTGGTTCTTCTCCGCCAACAGCAGTACGATGAGTCGGCGAAACTACTGGAGAAGCTCGTCGCTCGCACACGGGGCGAGACGCGTCTCCTGGTTGCGCGGACGCGGTTGTGGATTCTCGTGCAACTCCGTAAGTATCCCGACGCCTTGCGGCAGGCCGAGGAGATGGCAGTCGATCTTGCGGCGGAGAAGCCGGGCGGAGGGCCGAACGATGTGACTTGCCAGACGGCCTTGCTCGTCGGACAAATCATCGGCTACCTGGAAAAGCCCCAGGCCAAGGCTGTTCCCGGCGATGAGTTGGAGAGGGCCAAGCAGCGGCTCGTGAAACAGATGTCTCCCGCCGCCAACGCGGCATTTGCGGCCGGTCTGGAGGGGGCCATCGCGACGTGCCAGAAGCTCAAAGAGCAGATGGATGCCTCCGTCGAAGAAGCCAAGTCTCGACACGAGGCGGCCGTGCAGGAATTGGAGAACGTCAGGCAGAAAACCGCGGAGAAACGCGCGGAGCTGACGACCGCCCATGGGGCCCTGCAAAGCGAAGTGAACCTCAAACTTTCCGACTTGCAGCGCCGTTTGCAAAAGGTTGCCCCCGATTTGCAGGCGATCGAGTCGAGTATCAGCGACGCCGAATCAAGGTGCGGTCGCCTGACGGACGACATTCGGAGGGACAGAGAGAATCGCGAGTCGTCGCAGTCCGATGAGAGTGAGTTGTCCGAGACCAAACAGAAGGTCTACGAGTTGGACGCCGAGGCTGAACCCTTGCGGCGGGAATGCCGGGCCATTCTCGCCGAACGCAACATGCTACTGGCGACGGCGGGACCCGTACTCTCAGGCCAGGTTGCCGCCGGCGCCGGGCTCAAACAGGAATCGCGTGTCGTCAACAATCGTCAAGAACGACTGCGCAAGGCTCGGCCCGCCACGACCGGCAAGGCCGAAAACCTCAACCGCCGCATGATGTCGCTCAGTACCTACGCGGAAATTCCTCTGGAAGCCGAAAAAAAACGAATCCTGGCATCGTTGCAGAGGTAGGCGGCACGAGGCCCACGGACTAAGGGGGTATCGGGTCACACCTACGTTAGCCATTAGTGAGTTGTTCCTGCAGCTTGGCAAGGGTCGCGGCAACATCCTTTCCGGCCTCCTCGATAACGTCCTTGGAACAAGTGCCCGACGCGTCTGTGCCGGACATTGTAGCTGCCGTTCAGCAGGTGCATTCCCGCGGTGAGGTTGGGCTCCGGGGTTTCCAGGAAGAAGTGGTCGTGGTTCCCTAAGAGCACAAATGCATGCAGCCGCCAGCCGTAGGTTTCCACGGCGCGCTGCAGCCAGTCCAGTCGCCGCTGGCGATCGTCGTCGTCTCGGAAAATCGCGCATCGCTCGTTGCCGCGGCGCATCATGGTAAAGTCCCCCGGCCAATTCGATTCTTAACGATCGGGCCATGGCCGCAAAATACCAACTTTCACGCCGCAAGCCAATCCATAAATGTCTAACGTAGGGGTGACCCCATACCCTCCGCACGACAAGGCCAAGAGCGGCGAGCTGTGGCTGGGACGCTTCAGCGAAGTTGCCCGCTACGGTCAGGAGCGCGACACGGCCAAGCTGACCGTGAAGAGCGTCGAGACGGACAACATCGTGCTGGATCTGACCGACGAGATGGACGACAACCTGTTCGACTTCCCGCTGACGGTGAAGGTGCGGCTGCCCGAAACCCGGAAATCAGCCGTGGCAACGCAGAACGGGAAGGTGGTTGGTTGCAAGGTCATCGAGCACGACAGCGGGAAGTTTGCTTTGGTCCAGGTGGTGCCAGACCGGGGCGAGGTACTGCTGGTGCCGCAGGCTGGCCGTCACCGAATAGGCGTTTCCGACTCTGGCTCGTGACAAGGCAAGGCCGCGCGTCGCTTTCTGCAGTGGTTGACGCCAATAAGAACTGGCGGTAGGTTATTCTGTAATCCCGCGAGGCGCTCTCAGCCGCTGGCGTCGTGCGCCAGGGCCGTTTCCGGCAACGGCATTGACAAGAGGACATCCGCCCCATGTTCCGGCAAGCGTTTACTGCGGCTTTGGCGGCCCTGGCCACACTCGGCAGTTTTACCGTCGCAACTGCCCAGGCGCCGAAGGCGGCCAGCGGCGACAACAAGATCACGAACTCCATCGGTATGAAGCTGACCCTCGTCCCTCCGGGCGAGTTCAAGATGGGCAGTGGTGAGTCGGCAGAGGAAACCGCTGCCTTCTTCCGGAAACAGTACAACACGGATTTTGGGGCGGCACGTTTTTTCAAAAACGAGCATCCACTCCATAGCGTGCGAATCACGAAACCGTTCTATTTGGGCACTTACCATGTCACGCGCGGCCAGTTTCGCCAGTTCGTCAACGATACTGGGTACAAGACCGACGCCGAGACGCCGGGCAGGCCGATGTTCGGATGGGATCGTGAGAAGAAGCGCTTCGAATGCGGCTACAAGAATGAGTATTCGTGGCGGAACACAGGCTTCGAGCAGACCGACGAGCACCCCGTGGTGTGCGTAACCTGGAACGACGCCGTGGCCTTCTGCAAGTGGCTCTGCAAAAAGGAAGGCAAGACCTATCGACTGCCTACCGAGGCCGAGTGGGAATACGCCTGCCGGGCGGGAACGACCACGCATTATTATAGTGGCGACGACCCCGAGACCTTGGCCCAGGTGGCGAATGTGGCCGACTCGACGTTTAGGTCGCAGTGCCGCTGGTCAAACATGGCGATCAAGGCCAGCGACGGCTACGCGTTCACGTCACCGGTGGGCAAGTTCAAGCCCAACGCCTTCGGACTCTACGATATGCACGGCAACGCCATGCAGTGGTGCGCTGACTGGTATGGAGAAGACTACTACGTGATATCTCCCGCGGAAGACCCAGCGGGCCCAGACCTCGGAATTGACCGAGTCCTGCGGGGTGGTTCTTGGCAAAGCTGGTCGATGGAAGACTGTTCCGCCTATCGCTCGCGGCAACGGCCGAATGGCTCGGGCTTCCTCTTCTCGCTCGGATTCCGCGTCGCTAGGACTCGGGATGCCGCCGGGAATTCCGCGTCCGCCCCGTCATACACGCCTTCTGTCGCCGGCCACGCGAAAGGCTCGGCCAATTCGATTGTCAAAACTCAAACGCCTGAGAAGCCGACAAATGGCAACGCTCCGAAGGCGATTGGCGGCACGAACCCCATCGCGAATTCCATCGGCATGAAGTTGAGCCTCATCCCTTCGGGCGAGTTTATCATGGGTAGCCGTGAGCCGGTCGAGCTCGTGGCTGACTACGGCAACAGATCGGGCGATCTCTTCCAAAGCGAGCATCCACTGCATAGGGTGCGAATCACAAAACCTTTCTATTTGGGCACCTACCATGTCACCCGGGGCCAGTTTCGACAGTTCGTCAACGACACCGGCTACAAAACCGACGTTGAGAAGAAAGCGAAGGATCTCAACGAGCACAAGTCTTGGCGCGACGCCGGATTTGAGCAAACTGACGAGCACCCTGTGGTGTGCGTAAGCTGGAACGACGCCGTGGCATTCTGCGACTGGCTCAGCAAGAAGGAGGGCAAAACGTATCGACTGCCTACCGAGGCCGAGTGGGAATACGCCTGCCGGGCGGGAACGACCACGCGGTATTATAATGGCGATGATCCGGAGGGGCTCGCCAACGTAGCCAATGTGGCCGATGCGACGTACAAAGCAAAGGTGCCGAACGCTGCAGCGTGGGGCATTAAGGCCAGCGACGGTTACGCCTTCACGTCACCGGTGGGCCGATTCAAGCCCAACGCCTTCGGACTCTACGATATGCACGGCAACGCCATACAGTGGTGCGCAGACTGGTATGGCGGCGACTACTACGAAAAATCGGGCGTCGATGACCCCAAGGGCCCAGGCATGGGAAGCTGTCGTGTCTGCCGGGGCAGTTGCTGGGGTTCGGGTATTGTCGATGCCCGTGTCGCACGCCGCTACTCGTGGTTCTCGCCGGACAACGGACAAGGTAACGACGTGGGTTTCCGGGTTGCCAGAACGCAGTAGCCCAGGCATTTGTACGCCGGGCCAAATCGTACCTAACCATCCGGTTTGCCGGATAGCTTGCTTGCCCCTCGTGGGCGTTTATAATGACGCCTATCTGCCGTGTTTGGCTTATCCCGTGTTCGCCAGTTCTGTTGATCGGAGGCGTGTGATGAAGCGTATCTTGTTTCTTTCCTCCGTTGTGTCCTGCCTTCTCGCTCTTGCTCCGGCGCTCGCCCGCGAATGGACCGACAATTCCGGCACCCACAAGATCGAAGCCGAACTGGTGAAACTGGACGGCGAGGTCGTCCACCTGAAGAAGGCCGACGGTGCCATCGTCAAGGTCCCGTTGAATAAGCTCTGCGACGACGACCGCGAGTTTGTCCGCCGTCAGACGGCTGCGCCGGCCCCGCCCGCGACTGTGATAAAAATCCGCCCCGGCGAGGTCGTGGCTCCCCCGGATGCGTTGGTGAAAAGCGCTGCCGGAGCCGTTGGGCAGCGCGACAACGCCGAACTTAAGACCCTGACCGAAAAACTCGGTCTCGACGCCGATCAGCAGGCCAAAATCAAGGCGATCTACGAAAAGAGCGCCCAAAAGATGAAGGAGCTCCTCGGCAAGGGCCAGTGGAACCCGACGACATACCGCGATTGGACCAAGGCCAAGAACGATGAAATCAACGCCGTCCTCACAACCGACCAGCAAGAAAAACTGAAAGCTTTGCGCTCTCAGGCGAAGGTCCGCCGCGGCCAACGTCCTTTGGGCATGCCAAGCCGCGGGAATGCCGGCGGGAATCCCGCCTCCGGCAAGCCTGCCGTCCCCGAGGGTGTCCACGTCTCCATCGACGCGATCTCCAACACGCATTACAGCACAGCCGGCAAAGTCGTGTTCTACACCAGAGTTCGCTTGAAAGTCATCGGCACGGGGCTAGCGGAAGCGAAGGCTATGCGGACAGTTTTAAAGGAGGCCAAAGACGATGCCGATGCGAGTCTTCTGCCGAACGAAAAACCATCGCGCAATCTATTCATGGCCTTCATGGAGACGCCCTGGCAGAGAGGGCCGGCCACGGTGCGTGACGTCAACCTGACGCTTGCTCCGCCCGATAATGGGAAACTTTCGGAGCAAGGCCAGGTAAAGACCGTCAAGATTCTAGCGGGGAGCATCGAGTTAGTGGTGCCGACGAAAGATCCCGCCAGCATAATTACCGCGAGCTGGGCAAAGGATGCGGGCGTACCGCTGAAGAACGAGACGCTCAAGGCGGCCGGAGCCGAAATAACGCTCAAGGAACTGCGCGGCGTCCCCAAAGACGCCGACCCCCCGAAGTCTTGGGAAGTCGTGTATGAGATCAAGGATCCGAAGGGCAAGGTTGTAGGCAACCCGGAGTTCTTCGACATCAGCGGCCGTAAGCTCAAGACCGATGGCATGAATGGCGGCGGCGTCCCCGGCAACGTGACCATGGCGGCCATGTTCAAGTCCAAGCCGCCCGAGGATCTCGTCGTGAAGTTCTACCTCATCACCGACGAGTCGGTGGTCGCCGTGCCGTTTGAGTTCAAAGACGTCCCGGTCGCGCAATCACCTTGATAGAGGAAGTTGGTCCGGCAGCGGAGATGGGGCTGCTGAAGCCGGTGGCGAGTTTTTGACGTTTACGCATTTCGAGCACTTGCATAACCCTGCAGGGTGAACTAGAGTAAAGGTCGTCACTCTATTCCACGACGTTGCCATCCACGCGGCAGTTGTTGGCTGGCAAGGTCGCATGACCCAGGTAATGCGGAGGTGCGTTGCAATGCCCAGGCTCAAGTTGCTGTTCTGGCGGTCGGTTCTCGTATTGATTGTCGGTGGGGCCTCGGTATTCGTCTGGAAAGCCATAGCACTGAAGTACACGGCCAAGGCTACCTTGGAGTTGAAGCGATCTGACCCCCACATCCTCTCCCGCTCGGCTGAGAAATACGACCCGGCGGAGTTCGAGGAGTTCCGCAAGACCCAGCAGGGGTTGGTCAAGAACTACAACGTGATCAAGGCGGCGCTGAACGACCCGCGTCTGAAGTCTCGGCCCTGTATCGCCCGCGAGGACGCCCGGCAAAATGCCATCGCCTGGCTGACCGATGCGATCAGCGTCAATTTCCCCGACAAGTCCTCCGGCCTCATGGTTGTCAGTTCGACGCAGCCCAACAAGGACGACGCCGCCGCCATCGTCAACGCCGTGGTGGAAGCCTACATGACGCAAGTCGTCGACAAAGACAGGATTATGCGGCGTGATAGGCTTCGGCAACTCACCGATATTTCGATCGTTAAGGACGACGAGCTCCGCAAGAAGAAGGAGCAATTGAAACAGGAGCTCGCCAACATGGGTTTCGGCGATGAGGAGACCATGAGAACCCGTTCCGCTTTGGCGGCAAACGTGTACTTCGACTGCCAGCGGCAGTTGCAGTCCATGCGGGCTGAGCACAGAGTGATTGCCGGCAAACTCGAGGATGCCAAGGCGAGCCTAAAGGACATCGAATCGCCCGACGCGGAGATCGCCGAACTGGAGGTTGACGCGGTACTTAACAGCAATCCTGTTTACCGCGATCTGCAGAACCGCCTTCTGCTCCTGGAAGCGAAGGTGCCCAAGCCCGTGGCAGGCCTGCCGGCAGAAAAGCAAGTTCCCGGCATGCGAGAGGCCCAGGCGGAATTGGGGGCGATGAAGGGCCAGCTCGAAGAAATGCGGGAAAAATCTCGCGGTATGGTCAGGAATGCCATGCGGATTGGATTGCAGAGAGACATCAAACGCCTGGAAAGGCAACTGGAAGTCTCCACCGAAGAGCTGGCGAGCTTTGAAAAAGAAGTCGAAAAGAAAAGGGCCGAGGCCGAAAACGTGGGACGCAACTCCGTGCAGGCGCAGATGATGCAGAACGATATCAACAACTTGCAGAAGATCCTCCAGGACGTGGCCGAAGAGAAGGAGCTGCTCCGCGTGGAAGTTGACGCACCTACCCGAGTGGAGATCGTTGGTGAGCGCAGCGCACCGGCCGCCGTGCCGGAATCCCCCGATTGATCGCGCGGCTGGATGCTATGACGCAGGTATTTCTGATACCCGCTATCCGACGCAGCACGTCAACTGAACGGCCGTCGAAACGATTCTTCGCGGGGAGGGGTGGCCGACGCAGGCAAGTCAGCCGACCGAAGTTCCGAGAAGACGGTCGTTTGGCGGCCTGAAAAGGATCAAGTCTTGCCACCTCGCTACCTGGCACTCTTGGTCATGTTCTCGTACCGCACCTGCGCCGGGATCTTGTTGTTCTCGAAATCGACGTCCGGCCCGAAGGGCGGCCAAGCCAACTTCCCGAACCATGCCGGCTTCTCCTTCAAGTAAAGACTATTGGGCAATTTGGCGCTGCCGAGCGATTCGCTGGCCGGCACGGCGTTGTCCTTAAAGTTATAGTTGCCCTTCAAGATCGCCGTATCCTTCACGTCCAGATCCAGTTCCTGGAAGCCGCCCGAACCGGGGAAGAGGAACACTTCCACATTGAGCGCCGGCAGCTTAGTCTGCCACGGCGCCGAACTGACCGTCGCGACCTTGCCGTCCACCTTCCGGACCTGGACAAAGGTAGTCAATTCGCCGGCCTTGATCATCGGCGCTTGCTCTACTGCCACGGAGCCAGAGGTGAGGGTGATCTCGCCCTCGGAGTCGCTCTTCCGCTCGGTGAGCACGCCCTTGATCGTGGTGCCCACCAGCGGATCCCAGTCGGCCCAGTTCTTCCCCTTGCTTGGTTGGGCCGTCCTGCCGTTGCACCAACCGTTGCCCATGTTCGGGAAACCCAGCGAGTAGATGTAATGCTTGCCGTAGCCGAATCCCGTCATCTCGACTTCATAGTGCCAGGTGTAGCCCTTCTTTCCCAGAACGTTGCCCACGATGTTGTAGCAGCGGGTGAAGCGATTCAGGTTCACGGCGACCCACCATTGCGTCGTCTTGCCGGAGCTGGCGTGGAACCAGTTGCGGAAGGCCGTGTCGTGCGAACAACTGCCCCAGTAGCCGTCGGCCTGGAACCGCGGTACGTAGTTCCCTTCGTACAGGTTGAAGCTGTTGTGCGGGGCGTGATTGGTGTCGATCGACATGCCCAACAACCCGCCTTGGATCCAATCGTCGTCGCAGAAGTTGTAGGCGAAGACGTTGCCCGCCGATCCGCCGTCCACTTCCGTGTCCGGCGAGATGATGTTGTCTTCGATCAGGCAGTGAGAGGACATGCTGAGGAAGAGTCCGCCCCCGTTGGGGCCCGCGGCGGTCTTTCGGCCGGCAATGTTGCAATGCGTGATTTCGCACTGTAGCGAGCCGTCAAGGCCGATGAGCCGGTTCTGCGCCCGCCGCACCGTTACGTTTCTCACCCAGCAACCAAAGCTCTGGCCGATGTTGACCAGACAGCCGCCTGCTGGGCAGTCCGTGCCGTCCACAGCCAGGCCCTCGATGCCCACAGACTCGGCGTAGCGTCCCACGGGCCTCATTACCGGCGCGAGTTCGGCGGGCAGGTCGAACAGCAGTGGCGGCGAAATCGTCACCGTGGCGGCTGTCTTCGCGACAATCCGGGTGATGTATTTCCGATCGTATCCGGGAATGCCGCCAGACGACAGCACGGGCAGCTTCTTGTCCCCCTTGATGGCGATCTGGACGATTTCTCCAATACCGGCTTTGGGATAATCCTTGAATGCCCGTGTGTCTCCGACCGTCAGTTCGGTCGCTCCCCGCTTGTAGCTTCCCTTGATATCGAGCTTTGTCCGGTTACCGTACCACCAGTCGCCGCCGTCGCCCGGTGTGACGCTGACGCCGCTGCTCGTCGGGCCGCTGGGCCTGATGATCGTCTTCTCGGGCCCATCGCCCCGGATCGTGATCCGGCTCTTGCCACCGTATACCGTGATCCCCCGGCGGCTCAAATAGGTTCCTGCCGGCAGATACACGACGTCATTGTCTCTGGCGTCCGCAATTGCCTTGAGGATGGCCGGTTGGGCATCGGTCTTCCCCGTCTTGTCAGCGTTGTAAGGGGCCTTGGTCACATCGATCAAATGGTTCCGGTTGGTGGGGATGCCGCCGGGCACACCAACGGTCACTCCCGGTTTCCAATCCGTCAGACGGTTAGCCGGAATGAGTTCGTCCGCCGTTCCACAACGGGACCATGAGACCGTCAAGGACAAACAAAGCGCCGACAGCGCGACGCCGGTCTTGCCGCGTGCCAACGCATCCTGCCTTGCGAAACGTTTCATCCAGGCCACCTTGTGCTTTTCTCAGAGTCACTCGCTTCTGGAAACACCAAAACGCACTGTGCCCCATCCGTTTTGGCCGGTGCGCAGCAGGCGTCCGCACACCGATTATAGCAAGAACCCTGTCGAATGCGACATTTGCATTGAGCGGCGTCGTCCAATCGTCTACGATGCTGGGTCGGCTGTTCCAGCGGTGCGACATGCCTGGAAATTCGTAACCGTCAAAGAATCGCCATCGCCTGTGCGGCGCAGCCATCAATAACGCGCATGCCGCAAGGTCATCTGCTCGATCAGCCGGTCAATGGAGAGCATGCGCTTGGTGCGCTGGTCGTACTCATCGACCTCTGGCAGCACACGTTGCAGCATCCCTAATTGGTTATCGAGGACCTCGATACGAGTTTGATCCAGCGTTACCTCGGCAGACAGTTCACGCAGTTGTCGAATCAGCCGCTCCATTTCGCCATCGCCTTGGGCCCGGGCGATTTCTTCCCGGCGCAGGGCGAGACGAACTTCCGCTTCGGCCAGGTCGGCGTCCGCTTTAGCTACGTCAGCCTGCGACACAGCCGAACCCTTCATCTTGGTCCGCAAGTCCTCAAGAACAAGCTGCCGCGCTGCAACGATCCTCTTCAAACCTGCGATTACCAGGTCGGATTCGCTGCGCTGCTTGATCTGTTCAGCCATTTTCGCAACCACATCCCCGAGAAGGTGGGCGTGATACTCCTTCGGCTTCATGGCAATTCGCAGTGCGAAGCGGTCTCGCTCCAGTCCAAGCATGACCGGTTTCACGTTCTTCGCGGGGGGGTATCGGGTCACACCTACGTTAGCCATTAGTGAGTTGTTCCTGCAGCTTGGCAAGGGTCGCGGCAACATCCTTTCCGGCCTCCTCGATAAGATGGGCCTTGAAACGTCCTTGGAACAAGTGCCCGACGCGTTTGTGCTGGACATTGAAGCAGCCGGTGTAGCTGCCGTTCAGCAGGTGCGATCCCCCGGAGAGGTTGGGCTCCGGGGTTTCCAGGAAGAAGTGGTCGTGGTTCCCTAAGAGCACAAATGCATGCAGCCGCCAGCCGTAGGGTGGCGTCCTGCCATGCGTTTTCGATGACCGGCAACAGGAACGCCTCGGTCTTGCCGCTGCCCGTGCCGGTAGTCACCACGACGGGCCGTGCCGCCGGGGAGAGCAACTCGGCGATGGCCTCGGCCTGGTGCAGATAAGCCGTCTTGCTCTTGGAGCGGTTCTCCATCACCTGCGGCGAGCTTGGCGTCCAATGGCAACTCCCGCCATGCCGCACCGCTCTTGAAGGGTCGATGGGCCTGGTAGAACGGCTCCTGGGCCAGGAAGCCTCGGGCGTCGAGTTCGGACTCCAACGCCGCCCGCAGCTTCGGGTCCTTCGCGCGGAATTCCGTGCGCAGGACCATGCGTTTGACCCGATCCTGGAGCGTCCGGGTGCTCCACCGCTCCGCGCGGCACATCTCGGCGTAGAACTCGCGTTTCAAGGGGTCGTCGATGGCGAGCAACTCGCGAAAATGTGTCCAAGACAATTGTGTACGCAGTGCGTACACAATTTGCTCGTCGGGAAAAAAGTCGGCAAATCGGACCATGTGGAAAAGGTTTCGCCGATCAAATCCGCGGCCATACGCGGCAGTCAGTTCTTTCGACAGCGTCGAAACAATCTCCTCGCCGTAGGCCGCCCGCTGTTCACCCAGAATTTCCTCGCGAATCCGCTTGCCGACATGCCAATACAGCGTGACCAGGCCCGCGTTGACCGCCTGGGCCACTTGTTGCCGCGCCGCGTCGATCAGGGAACGGACGTCGGACAGGAGTTTGTCGCTGGACGCCTGAGATCGCGAACGATCTGGGAGGCTTATTCTATGGCATTTCGACTTGCGGGGCTTTTTCATCGTTTCCTCGTATCACGCTCATCGGTGTTACCGAAGTCAGGGGATTGCTGCAACGCTTTCGCAGATTCGCCCGTTTGTACGCCATACACTTCCCGAAGGAAATCGCGCTGCCCAGCCAGACACTTCTCGACATTTCCAAATTTCGTTAGCGCAACAAACAATGCAGCCGAACGTGCCTGACAGTTCAGTGATCGCTCTGGATTGAATGCTATGTCGCTGAATGAGTTGTATTCTACAATCTGCGAACTCAATTCAGGATTCTGCACCAACGCCGTTACATAGATCCAATCATATAGGGCGGTCTTGGGTGAAAGCGGCCATTCCTCGTCGCCCAACTGGAAGCGTTTCAGCGGTCCCGAGCCCCGCAGCCGAGGATCTTGCTTTATGTCCCGGCCACTCGTCCCGAGAAACTCTGGAAATGGCCCGCATGAGGCGAACACCTTTGAGGACTGAAAGACCGCCTCCACGGTCGCCTCCGGCAAGTCTCCGATGCGCACTTTCAGGTTGAATGCGCTGAGTGCAACGCCAAGGGAAGCGGCCGACTTCGATGAAATCTCCAACGTCGGTCCAAGCTTACGGTCATTCGCTCGGTCGTGCAACGACGCTATGCATTTCTGTTGCTGCGAACGAGCGAAGCCAGCAAACCACTGAAATTCAATGTCTACTTTGCGTGTGAAGGGCTGTTTGTTCAGGGGGAGGAAGATGGGGCGTTGTGCCATGATGTCAATTCTGGATTAGTTATTGTCGTCATTTCCTCACTCCGAGCCGTCTTTCCAAACCTCCGGTGTTGTGGGTGGCGCAACACCGCAATCCTTAGCTGCCCGACCGTCATTAGTTCTGCTGATTTCACCAGACGCGCCTTGGCCCCACGGTTCCTGATGGTCTTGATCCGCCTTACGGATGGGTTGCTCCGTCAGGGGCCGGTTCAGCGGGTCAGTACCTCGCAAGTGCGGGGAAAACCCGATTCTACCCCTGTAGAAACCTGTTCGCAACAAGCCGGGAGGTTCCAAGTGTCTTTGTGCCATTGGGTTAGGTCCGGTAGCGCAGGGCTGGCAAGATGTGCCGTCCAGCCAGTCAGGAATTGCCTGAATCACCATGATAACCAGGGGGATGGTCGGATCACGACCAAGCGACAGAGATTTTGTTTGGCGGACGGAGGCGCATGGCCAGCGCCTTTCCGAAGGCGAACAGTGGCCCCGGATTCGCGGCCCAAGTGCCTGGGGACGTGCCATCGAGTATATTTGTCGGGAACGAGTAGGCGGAGTAAACAATGGCGGCAACTGCGGAAAACACTGGCATGCGTAACATCGTCCTTGGTTGTGGGGTTGTGCTGGGACTTTTCGCCCTGATGGTGTCGGGCACCCTCCTGGTGCTCGACGGATATCTGGGCTGGAGCGTATATCGCCAAATCCGCGCGCAGAGCTATCCCGCCACGAAGGGCGTCGTCACGCACAGCGAGGTCGTGGGTCATGGCGGAAGACACAGCAACTACAGCCCCAACGTCCAGTACAAATACGCCGTAGCGGGCAAAACTTACTCCGGCAACCGCTATCGGTTTGGAGATCTCTATGCCGTCGAGGGCAAATCGCATCAGATCGTTGCCGAGCATCCTGTCGGCAAGCCCGTCCTGGTCTACTACAATCCAGACGATCCTGCCGACGCCTTGCTCCAGCCCGGCGTGGACGGCGGCGACCTCTTTCTGGCAATGTTCCTGCTGCCGCTCAACCTCGTGCTGTTCGTAATCGGGTCACTCCTGGCCGGAAAAGTCTGGCGCAGCTCGACCAAAGCCCCGGCAGGCGGGGCCAAGATGTGGGATGACGGCTTTCAGGTGCGAGTCCGCGTGTCGCAAATGCGGCCTTTTGTCGTTGCCGCCGTCGCTGCCGGGCTTCTGGCTTTCGGGGCGCTCTTCGTGGCCCTCGGATTCGGTGCGTCCCATCCGCCGATGGCACTGATGGTCGCCGCGTGGTGCGTGGTCCTTGTCGGCTGGCTGCTGGTCTATATCGGCTGTCGCTGGAGGCAGGCACAAGGCGGCTCGGACTTGGTGATCGACACGACTGCGCGGCAGGTTACGTTGCCGCGAAGTATGGGGCGCAAGACAGAAGTGACGATCCAGATGCGCGCCATCACGGCGATTGAAGTCCAGAAGTTCGAGAGACGCGGTTCGCGCGGAGCGACCTTTTATTGCTACGTCCCGACCTTCGTCTTTACGGACACAAGCGGCGCAACCTGCCAAGAGAAACTCGTCGAATGGTTCGATCAAGCATGCGCCGAAGATCTGGCGGCTTGGCTTCGTGAGCGGTTGCGGATTGCGCCACCCAGGGGAGGCGTCGGGTAGCCATCCCCAGATACATGGCATGAAACGGAATCCACGAATCAAGGAGCTTGTTTTGCTGCTTATTGCCGTTATGGGAACAGCATCCGAGGCAGCCCAGCCAAGTTTCATCGTGAAGGAATTCATCTTCAATTCGGCACGATTTCCGAGTTGCCATGCCTCGACCGTCGTTGGGACGAAGAGCGGCCAGCTTGTCGCGGCGTGGTTTGGTGGCACGGGAGAGGGCCACCCTGACGTCGGCATCTGGCTGTCCCGTCACGTCAACGGCCAGTGGACAGTGCCCGTCGAAGTTGCCAACGGATTGCAGCCAGATGGCACGCGGCATCCGTGCTGGAACCCGGTGCTTTTCCAGCCGGAGAATGGGCCGCTGATGTTGTTCTACAAAGTCGGTCCCAACCCCAGGTCATGGTGGGGTCTGCTGCGCACGTCCGACGACGATGGCCGGAGTTGGAATGCCGCGCGCCGCTTGCCTGACGGCATTGTCGGCCCGATTAAGAACAAGCCGGTTCAGTTGGCCAATGGCGACATCCTTTGCCCGTCCAGCAGTGAAGACAGGGGCTGGCGAGTGCATTTCGAGCGCAGCCGCGACGGTGGCCAGAGGTGGACGGCGACCGCCCCGGTCAACGATGGCAAGGAAATCGGCGCGATTCAACCGAGCATCCTGCTGCATGGCGACCGGCTCCAGGCCGTGGGCCGGACCAGGCAGGGAAAAATCTTTGAAGTCTGGTCCGACAATGGCGGCAAGACATGGGGCAAGATGACATTGACCGATCTGCCAAATCCAAATTCAGGCACCGACGCCGTGTCGTTGCGTGACGGGCGCTATCTGCTCGTTTACAATCACACCTGCATAGGCCGCACGCCGCTCGACGTCGCCGTCTCACGCGACGGAGAACATTGGCGGACGGCGCTCGTGCTGGAGAATGAGCCGGGCGAGTATTCCTATCCGGCTGTCATTCAGACCAAAGACGGCCTTGTCCATATCACCTATACTTGGAAGCGACAGCGAGTCAAACACGTCGTCTTTGATCCGGCGAAACTGCTGCTCTCGCACTAACCTGCCAGCAATGTCCCGTCATTCGGAGGATCTGACCTATGAAAACATTCGCTTTCTTCCTGCTCGTCATCTTGGCCACAAGCCTTGCTTCTGCGCAGCGCATCACGGTCAAGGGCAACCAATTCCAGGTGGACGGCAAACGCATCTGGATCTCGGGCGCGAACACCCCGTGGAAGAACTGGAACGAGTTTGGCAGCAAGCTCGACGCCGCCTGGTGGCGGGCGCACTTCCGCGAGCTGATGGAGAACCACGTCAATGCCACCCGCGTATGGATCAGTTGCAACGGCGACAATGCTTCGCCCGGCATTGACGCCAACGGCAACGTCTCGGCCCCGACTTCGGCGTTCTGGCGAGACCTCGACACGCTCTTCAAGATCGCCCAAGAGAACCACGTTTACCTGATGCTGGCCCTGATTTCGTTCGACCACTCGAAACCGGGCAATCGCAACGCCGAGGCGTGGAAGCGAATGTACTCTAGGCCCGCAGGACGGAAGTCATTCGTGGACAACTACACGATTCCACTTCTGGAGCGATACAAGAGCAGCCCTTGGTTCTTCGCCATCGACGTGGGCAACGAGTTGGTCTGGACTTGCGAGAACCATAAAGTGGCCAGGAAGGACGCACTTGACCTCGTGGCGCGCGTGGCCAACGCCGTACACGCCCGCAGCCAGGTGCTGGTGTGCGAGGGCGAGGGAGCCGGGCCGAAGTATAACAGCAGCAAGTTTGAGGGCAATTTCTATTCGGACAAATCGCTCGGGGCGATTCAGCCGGGGCTCACGTCGACTTTTACAACATCCATTACTACGACTGGGTGAAGCCCTGGTTCGGAAGCCCGTTCGAGCGGTCGCCCGCCGACTACGGCATGGATGCCAAGCCCTGTATCATCGGCGAGTGCCCCGCCAAGGGCAGTGCCAACCAGTCGATTGCCGAGAACTATCAAAATGCGTTCGCAAAGGGCTGGCAGGGCATCATGCCGTGGACATCGAACGGAGTCGATGACAACGGCAACCTTGAGAATATGCGCCCCGCACTCAAATGGCTCGCAAAGTCCCATGCGGACTTGATCGTGCCGGTTCGGTAGAACATCGTGGCTTTCGCCACCACCGCTTCACCGATGAGCCTTGACGACCGATATAAGATCATGCCCGATACCACCCGCCTCCAGCAGCAAATCCAATTCCTCACCGAGATCGACAAGCTCAAGCAAGTGCTCCGCCGAACGTGGCTCTTGGACCAATCTCGCTACGAGAAAGATGCCGAGCACTCCTGGCACATCGCCGTGGCGGCCATGCTTTTCCTGGAATACGCCGACGACCCCAAGTTAGACGTGTTGCGGGTTATCAAGATGCTCCTGGTCCACGACTTGGTGGAAATCGACGCGGGCGACACCTACGCCTACGACGAGAAAGCCTGTCTGGACCAGCCCGAGCGGGAACAGAAGGCGGCGGAACGAGTCTTCGGCCTGCTGCCGCCCGATCAGGCCATCGAGTTCCGAGGCTTGTGGGATGAGTTCGAGGCTCGGCAGACGCCCGAGGCCCGCTATGCGGCGGCGCTGGACCGCTTCCAGCCGTTGTTGCACAACTACCTGACGGGCGGTCGGGCGTGGCTGGACCATGCGGTGACTTCGGATCGGGTGCATGTGCGCAACTTGTCCGTGGTTGACGGCGCGCCGCTGCTGGGGCAGTATGCCGAAGACCTGATCCGTGACGCGGTGGCCAAGGGCTATCTGGCGGAATAGGATAGGTATATGCGAACTACTCTCGTCTGCATCTTGGTGGCGATCACGGCTCCGGTCAGCGGAGGGGAGCCCGACGTCAAACAGGTCCGCGAGGATTTCAAGAGCGACAACTACACAGTCCAATGGGGAACAGCACGGACCTTCGATCCCGGTGCGGAGTTGGAGATCGGCGACGGATCCGGTCACGGCTTCACGCTCAACTGGTGGCGTTTCCGGCCAGGAGACGGGCGGGTGGATGTCCTTGCCTTGCAGCTCGCTAAGGGGCGGCATCCGTACAAATCGAAGTGGCCGCCCGACCGTGCGCCGGTGACCGTCAAGCATGCCCGGATGACGCCCGACGCCTATGCCGCGTTGCTGCGCACCTTGGCCATCGTGGATTCGGCCAAACTCAGCCGGGTCCCGGAGGACCCCATGAGGGGCTTCTCGTCATCCTCGCGGGACTTCTGGGTCTATGCCCGCCTCACGGCGAAGAACGAGACTCTTGTGGTTGCACCAAACCGTAAGGAACCCCAAAAGTTCTTTTTGATAAATCTCTTGTTCTTCAGAGTCTTCTAAGTCGGGTGCAACGACTTCAACCGCGTATCGTTCGCACAAGTGGTTAAGCAAGTGGGTAAGGCCGGGAAGGAGGAGCGAATCTTTACGCGGATCGGCAAGTAGGCCTGTTTCTGCGTCGGTCTTGGCGAGGCGCGGGCAAGTGTTATAGTCTGAAATGATTGACGCCAATGAGTACTGGCAGCAGGCCGCATTGTAATCCCGCAAACCGTCCCCAGTCCCCCGCGTCGAGCGTCGTTGTGGACCTCGCTCGGCTCTTTGTCCATATCTCAAGAAAGAGTTTCCATGCCTCCAAATGGTGAATTCTTGGCTGGCCTAATCGTTGGGCCTGTGTTGGTCGGGGCGATCTGCGGCCTCTTGCCTTGGGCAATTGCGAACGCTCGCAAGCGGACGGAGCTGGCCAAGGTCGCGCTGATCAGTTGCATTGCAGGCGGTTTCGTCTTCGGGTTGGTTGTGGCCGCGATACCTAGCCTGAATAATCCGGGCATGTTCGCCCCCGGAAACTTCGCCCTGGGACTGCTTCTGGGCGGGGTGGCGCTTGTTTGGACCTGCGGCCCAATGGCTTTGGTCTTCACAGTAGTCGCGCTCTGCTTGCCGCGCGGCGACGCCGTGCCGCCGAGGACGGGAGGGCGA
Source organism: uncultured Planctomycetia bacterium (assembly GCA_963709175.1). Lineage (GTDB taxonomy): Bacteria > Planctomycetota > Planctomycetia > Pirellulales > Thermoguttaceae > JANXQG01. The sequence continues at coordinate 2,182,517 of CAVPVK010000007.1, read as the reverse complement.
TCGCAAAGTAGAGGCCAAGACCCGCCTCTTCAGGGCTAGAGGGCCTGAAGGCCGAAACACGTTGAACTTGAGTCAAGTTTTAGACGGAGAGTGTTTCGCGGGCGGCGTAGGGGGCAGGCCCGACTCGGTGCTCCTGGCTACTGGACAATTCCTTCAATGAAAATCAACCTCTGATGTTTGTGGACGCCTGTCCAATTCCTCGACCGCCCGCGCAACCAATGGACATTTCGGGTCACGCTTCTTCGCGTCGTCGATGTAATCAAGAGCCTTTGAGAAATCCCCTCGCCTTACCTCGGCAATGGCAAGGTAGCATGCACTCAGGGCTTTGGAAGAACCCATATAGTTGTCTCGAAATGCTTGCTCGACGTGCAGGACCCCTTCGTCGATCTGGCCCAACTCGATCAACACACAACCCCTGGTGCCTCTAACGTAGGGTTGCCAGGGAAGTTCCTCAAGTGCCTGCCGTGAATACCGGTCAGCTTCCTCCAGCAGGGTCGGATCAGCGAGCATCAAGTCCATCCATGCGATATTATTCCAGAGATTGGCTCGCAACTCCGGCGTCATTTCACGTTGATTCAGCGCGTCGTGGTATCTATCTTTGGCCAAGGCATACTTCTGTTGGTGGGTGAGGATGCTGGCTTGTACCACAAGCCCCCACGAATTATCGGGATAAGCCTCCATGCCTTTTGCCACCCATTGCTCGGCATCACGGACTTGATCCCGTTGCAAGGCTTCCATCGCTTCATAATAGAAGGTCGCAGAATGCCAATCCTCAATCGACTTTCGGGACATGAAGGGAATTGTCAGTAATTGCCAACCGTCCGTGCGGTGCTGTTGGTTCCTGCTTCGATACCGCAGTGGCAATAAGCTCACCGCAACTGTGATGGCATTGCCGCAAAGAAAGCCGTCAACCACGCAGACAAACATGCCATGGCTGGACGTCCTATCACGCAATGCCATGGCGACCACAATTAACAGCGCGTTCGCCATTGGGCCAGAAAGCACCGTAAGGAAGCGTTTTAGCCGAACAAATCGCAGGTTCTTGAAACCATAGAGGACGCTTCCACCGGTTGGGTTTCGGTGGAGCACAAAGTCGTATCCAAAGGTACGCCTTATCAAGACAATGCGAGTAGCTGCCCCTCCGATAGTCACCGTGAATAGTCGCATGCCAAGCACTAATACGGCAAAGGCATGACCAAGCTCGTGCGACACGGCACATGGAATCAACGATAGATATGACGTGCCGAGGAACAGCAAGGCGGTTCCCTCCGAAACCTTATGAAGACACAGGATAATTCCGAAAATCGTCATGACCACAAAGAACACCTGGATACCAGAAAGAACCGATTCCACCCTTCGATTCATGCAGCCGGGGCATAAGAACTGGACTTTGCGTATTCCAGCACTCCGACGACGGAAGCCTTTTGCTGATGGGAACGCGGCACGGCAGACTGCGCAACGACAGGGTGCGGACGATGCTTCGTCAATTGCACTCGTCTTACCCGGTGCGTTTCCCGGATCGTTCATGGACTGGCTCCTTGCCGCAATCTTATCCTCCGCAAGGCCTGCCGCAAAGCCCGTGAGAACGCCGGCCCTGCTCGTCTCTCGGCCGTCGGCCGCCTCGATCTTGCGCTGACCCGGCCGTCGGCCTGTCCTCGATCACGGTCATTTTGTCCGTAATCTGGCCGCGCCGCGATGGGAGCAACGGTCCGCCCCAGACCCGAATCGCCCTGCAAAGCTCGCCCGATACGCGCGGCCGCTATCATCTTCAGCGCTGCCCTGCCCAGCCCTACGCGATTCCGATACCTTCACTTTCCTACCGATCGAAAGGGCGTCGAGGTCCGGCGGCGGGCATGTCAGCGGGTGATCTTGGGCAGGCCAGGGTCAGGCTGACCCTAGAATCCCAAGCGGTCCTTCCCTGTGCCTGCAAGAGCAAGGCGGCGCGAGGGGTCAAGTACGATAGTTCGTCACGTAAGTTCTGGATCTTCCCGTCGCGCCCTGGCTCTGAGCCGGAACTTCCTATCCCGTTTGCGCTTGCGACCATCGCTTTGAGTTTCTCCGCCGCGGAAACGTAATGTGGATATAGATAAGTCTGGTTATTCTCAGTAACCGGGGCCATCGCCGCGAACCATGTCGCGGTATGGCCGGTCGTTCCTTGGCAATTCGAATCTACGTAATCGCCCCCGGCCTCAGGCCGCCGGGGCGCAAGGCCCGAGATGCGCCGATTGCGCCTCTGGGCCGCTCTGAAACCCTCGTCCGCGCGGCCGATCGGGAAGGGAGAAACTCATGCAATGGGATCCCGCAGGATGAGGGACGAGGGATGAAGGATAAGGATAAAGCGGTAAGGGAGAGAAGTGGCGAGTCAGTCCCAAAGAGGTGTGTAGTCGTCGCGCGAGCGAGAGGCCGTTGTGGTTCGCTGGCCTGTCACGCGCAAGCCTTTCGGACACAGAGGGTTGCGACGACGCCCCTGGCGCCGCGTCGAGGATTCGGCGCACAACGGCGGCGGGCCGAGAAACGACTTTGGTCTTCCGATCTAAGATGCTTGTTCATAACTACTTACGACGACAGATTTCGGCCCGGCGAGGCCTCTAGTTGTGGACATGTGTCACTGGGGAATTCCCAGTTCCGTCGCCGCAAGTCATTTGCCCGCATGGCTTTGGAAGTTATCGAGTTTTCGTTGTGCGTCGGCCCGGCGCAGAACGTTGTGATTTGCACATAGCAGACTAGAGTAGTGTACTAGAGGAGCTATTTACAGCGGGCCATCACCCGCCTGCCCCTGTCCCGGAAGGCGAGGAAAGGTTACGACACGCGCCGCCGCCGCCGACCTGCCTATCCGCGGCGGTTCGCCCAGGTCTCTCGCAGCAGCGCGGTCAGGTTGCCCGCGAAGCGCGGCCCGTCGCACAGCGGCGAACGGGCCATCCGCTCGCGGAGCCCGGCGCGAAGTGCGGCCAGATACGGCAGATCGCTGGCGAGCGATACGGCCCGCTCCACGTAGTCATCCAGGTCGCTGGCGATGGTCTCGGTCAGGCCCACATTGGAAAGATGACTGAGCGAATGACGGCCGGCGAAGGTCTCGCCGGGGCATGTCACTACCGGGACGCCCATCCAGAGGGCCTCGCAAGTGGTCAACCCGCCGCTGTAAGGAAAAGTGTCGAGAGCCAGATCGATGCCGCCGTACGCGGCCAACATCTCGGCGTGTGGCGAGTGGCCCAACAAATTCAGCCGAGCGGGATCGACGCCTGCCGCGGCGAACAACCGGCCGAATCGCCCGGCGATGCCGCGGTCATTCCAACCCTGGAACTTCAGCACGAGACGGGCGCAGGGCAGACGGCGGAGGACGCGAGCCCAGACTTCGACCGCCAGGGGCGTAATCTTGGCCGGATTGTTGAAGCAGCCCAACGTCACCGCTTCGCACTGCAGCGCCGGCAGCGGCCCGACCGGCGGTGCGTAGGCCGGCGGGTCATAGCAGACGTAGCCGTCGGGCATCCGAAGAACCCGCTCCCGATAGTGCCGCTCGGCCCCCGGCGGGACTTCGTAACGGTCTGCCAACAGATAGTCCATGGCCGCCAGTCCCGTGGTCCCTACATAGCCCGCCCAGGTCAACTGGATCGGCGCGGGCCGTCGGCCAAAGACCAGCAGGCGATTGTGGGCCGTGTGCCCGGCAAGGTCGAACAGGATGTCGATGCGGTCCGCAGAGATCTGCTCTGCCAATTGTCTGTCGCTGCAGCCGACCGTGTCGCGCCATTGAGCGGTGGCGGCCTGGAGTCGAGACGTGAGATCGTCCTTGCGACGGCGATCGCAATAGCAGATAGTCTCGATTTCTGCGCGGTCGACGCTTTCCAAAACACGAATCAGGAAATATCCGACGGGGTGGCGACCGAAATCGGGCGAGACAAAGCCCAGGCGGAGATGAGAATGGGATGAGGGATGAGGGATGAAGGATGAGGGATGAAGGTCGGGGAATTGGGCATGACGGCGGTCGTAGTCGGCGTGAGCCTCGAAAAGGGCGGCCGGTGTTATGCCCGCTCGGTATTGCATCGCGAAGAGCAGGTTGCTGTGGGCCGCCGCATAGTCGGGTTTCAAGTCCAGCGCTCGTCGGTAGCAGGCAATCGCCTCGTCGGCCAGGCCCTGGTCTTTGCAAACATTTCCCAGGTTGTTGTGGGCCTCGGCATAATCGGGTTCCAGCTCGATCGCCCGGCGGTAGCAGGCGGCCGCATCCTCCAGCTCCCCCTGCTCCTTCACGACATTGCCCAAATTGTTGTGGAATACGGCAAAGTCCGGTCGCAGGGCTACGGCGCGACGGCAGCAAGCGGCCGCCTCGTCCAGCATGCCTTGCTCTTTCAGGACATTGCCCAGGTTATTGTGGGCCTCGGCATAATCGGGTTTCAATTCCACCGCCCGGCGGCAGCAGGCGGCCGCTTCTTCAACCCGGCCCGCCTCCATCAGTGCCACGCCCAGATTGTTGTGGGCCTCGGCGTAACGCGGGTTCGCCTCCAACGCGCGGCGGTAGCAAGCGGTCGCCTCTTCGACATAGCCCTCGTCCTTAAGGGCCACGCCGAGATTATTGTAGGCGGCCGCATAGCTCGGACTCAATTCCACGGCGCGGCGCCAGCAGGCCATCGCCTCGCTCGACCTGCCCATGTCCTTGAGGACTACGCCCAGGTTGCCGTGGGCCTCGGCGTAGGCGGGCATCAACTCCACGGCCCGCCGACACGAGACGGCGGCTTCCTCGAGCTTGCCCTGGTCCTTCAAGGTCACGCCCAGATTGATGTGTGCGGCAGCGAAGTCGGGTTTCAGTTCCACGGCGTGGCGAAAACGGGCTACCGCTTCGTTGAGCTCGCCGTGGTCGCGCAGTAGGTTGCCTAGGTTATAGTGGGCCTCGCAATAATCGGGCTGGAGTTCCAGGGCGCGGCGAAAGCAGGCAGCGGCCTCATCCAAATGCCCCTGGTCCTTAAGAGCCGCACCCAGGTTGTTGTGGGCGTAGGCATGATTCGGCTCCAATGCGATGATCTGCCGGTAGATCTGCCCGGCGGCCTCGAGGCGGCCGGCCTGGTGGTGTTGGAGGGCGAACGAAAATGCCTCGGGAATCGTGGCCATCGCTTCCGCTTAGCGTTCCCACATTGCGCTGGACATGCCCACGGCGGCAGGAACAAAAACCATGAGCGGGGCCCAAGCGGCCAAAGAGGGGCTGATCAGGCAGCCGGCCCCCAATTGCTGGCAGGCGATCTGCACGATGAAGAACATCGCCACCAGCCCCATGCACATTCCAATAGCCGTGAAGACGTTGCGATGGTCGCGAGCAACCACCAGCGGCAGGCCGAGGAACAAAAGGGTGAGGTCCAAGATCGGTTGCAGGATTCGCGCGTGGATCGCCACCCGCAGGTCCGGGCTGAAGTAGACGCTCTGGCTCTTCAGCGTCCAGATCAATTCGCCGGTCGAGGCGAATCGCCGCAGAAGCATGCCGCCGGACAATTCGTCCACCGTCACGTCGCTGACCATAAAGGCCTGGTTGGGCTTGAGCCAGTCGGGGTGGTCGCGGGGAGTCAAAAGGACGGGGCGTCCCTCCAGCGACAGCGAGGGAAGCTGTGCCAGGTTCTTCGGCTCGGCAACGTCGATCAAGAGATAGCCGGCAGGCTGGCTGCCGTTGGCCGGCTGGTAATCGGCCTCAGCCGCCGACCACTGTGTGCCGTACTTGCACAGTTCCTGCTTCTTAAGCGGCATACCGAGCACCGGGGCCAAAATCTGTTGTTTGTCGACCATCGCAGTCTGTCCCCGGATCACGATTCCCGTGGCATTGTCCCCTGTGGGATAGACCTCCTGCATCATGCCGTCCTTGAGGTCGGAGGGCCGCTTGGCGAGTTGGTCCTTGATCTTGGGAATCACGACTTCGCGATTGATCACTGAAAGCAGAACGACGATGACCGACGCCACAAGTACGGGCCGTACGACGCGAATTCGCGAAATCCCGGCGGCCATGAGGGCCGTCAACTCGTTGTGCCGCTGGATCCAGGCCATGGTGAACATGGCCGCCATCAGCACCAGCAGCGAGCTGATGCGGTCGAAGAAGTACAGCGACTGGTTGCCGTAGTAGGCCGCCATGATCTCCAGCAACGAGACGCCCTTGGTGTGCAGGGTCATGAAGGCCTCCAGGTTGGTGAAGGCGTCGAAGACGATATACACGCCGGTCAGGCTGATGAAGCAGATAAGGAAGTTCTGCACAAACTGGCGGAGAAGGTAGCGGTCAATGATGTTCATGACAAGTCCTTGATTGCCCGGGCCAGCGCAACGACGCCGCGGCGGATTTCCTCTATCGCAGGCACGCCAAAGGTCAAACGCAGCGTGTTCCGCAGCCGAGGGCAGCCTTCCTGCGGGTAGCAGCATTCCCCCGGCACGTACAACACACCCTCGGCAAGCGCCCGCGGAAACAAGGGACCGTCGACGCCTGTATCGATCGACTCGGGCAGACGCAGCCAGACATACAGGCCGCCGGCCGGCGCGACCCATCGGACGTTTAGCGGCTGCAACTCAGCGTCGAGGACGGCCAGTGTGGCATCGAGTTTCTGGCGATAGCTCGCCCGCACCACAGCCACGTGGCGGTCGTAGAGACCGGAATCCATGACTTTGGCCATCAACACCTGGTTGAAATGGGGCGAGCCGAAATCGACATTTCCCTTCTGGGCCAACAGCGGCTCGACCAGCCCGCTGGGCAAAATGCCCCAGCCGACACGGATGCCCGGCGAGTAGGGCTTGGAAAAAGTCCCCGCGTGGATCACACACTTGCCCTCGTCATGCAGGGCAATCAGGCTGGGCACTTCCTCGCCATAATAGCGCAGTTCCCTATAGGCCGCGTCCTCGATCAAGAAGATCGTGCCCTCGGAGGACCAGCGGCGAGCAATCTCCATGAGTTCTTGCCGCCGGGCCAAAGGAATCGTGATTCCCGCCGGATTATCGTAGTAGGTTACCAGGTAAATAGCTTTCACGCGGGCCAAGTCGCCGGCGGCCCGACAACGGGCCAGCTCCTGCTCTAACGCCTCGGGGATCATGCCGTCGACGTCGATTTCCACCCCGATCGTCCGCGCACCCACACTGGCCAGGGTAGCCATGAAAACGAAGTAGCTCGGCGTGGCACAGAGCACAATGTCGCCCGGGTCCAGCAGCGTGTCGGCCACGAGCTGCAGCAGTTGGTTGCTGCCGGCGGTGAGAACCATGCGGGACGCAAGCGAAGCCGGCTGGCGGCCGGTCAAACCGTCGGCAGCGACCAGCCGGGCGGCGATCGCTTCGCGCAACGGAGCATATCCGATCGTCGTCCCATATTGCAGCGCCGCTCGGGCGTCGGCCGGGCAGGACCAGAGCACGTCAAGGGCCTCGCGCGTGGCCTCGACAGGCAGCGTGGCCTGATCTACGAAACCGGCGGCCAACGACACCACGTCGGGTCGCGACAGGGCCTGAGCCATGAGGCGGCTGATCAACTTGTCACCGCCGGCCCACTGGGCGCGGCGGCTGAGATCGCGTTGTGTATTGGTATTGTCTGCCATCTTCCAACGGGAGAAGCGTGGGCCGGAACAAGTTCACGCGGTTCCGGCAAGACGCGAATCTCCGCCGGGACCGACCCGCGACCCGCACGCGGGTGCCCCAGGCGCCCCGAAGCTTAGTCCGGCTTGTTGTGGTGCCGTGCTTCAAAGTGGCAGTTTAGGTAAACAGGGATTTTGAGTCAAGAGAGAATGACGTTGCGGTTCACGCAGCCCGGGATTGCTCCTGCAAAACTGCATGCGGCGTTTTCTCTGTTTTCTGTGCGACTTCGCTGCGAGAGCACGCTTCCGCGATCGTGTCATGGATGAACTGCAGCTTGGCAAGCGCCGGCGGCGAAAGGACAAAGGGATATGCGTCTCCCAGACCGAGACCGCGATTCAGATTATTAACCACGTACGTAAGGGGAAACCAGCTCTCCATGAGAGAGTCGAAAGACTCGGGGCGTCCCTCGCACAAGCCCTTAGGAGGCATCAGAGCGGGCTCGTCGGCCCGTTGCGGCCGCAGCCAAAGGCCGTTCGCGGCCGCTGTTTCCAGGGCGTCGGTGATATGCAAATAGTGCGCCCAACTCTCCGCCCAGTCTTCCCACGGATGGGTACTGGCATAGGCGCTGACATAATGCAATTGCCAGTCGCTCGGCGGCCCTTGCTTATAGTGACGCTGCAAGGCCTCCGCATAATCGGCCCTTTCATCGCCGAACAATGCCCGGCAAGGCTCGAGTCGCTCGCTCTTGTCGATGAGACGGTCCCAGTAGTAATGGCCGATTTCGTGACGGAAGTGTCCCAGTAAAGTTCGATAGGGCTCGTGCATTGCCACACGCCGCTTCTCTCGCTCGGCGTCATTGGCCTCGGCCACGTTAACCGTGATCCGGCCGGCGCTGTGGCCCGTCAAGACTTTGGGCCCGTCTGGCTGAGGCGAATCGGCCAGGAACTCGAAGCCGCACGTCCATGCCGTCCTCGCCCCCTTTTCCCGTCAATGGCAAATTCAGGCGGTTGAGGCTGTAAAGAAGTCGGCGCTTGGCGGCCTCCAGCCGAAACCATTTTTCGCGATTGCCGTCCACCCCCAAGTCCGGGATCACGCTGGTGAGACGGCAAGATGCGCAAAGTGCTTCTCCGCTCTCGACCGGCACGGCCCAGTTGCAGACCTTCTGTTTGCTGTAGTTCTCGCACAAGCGATAGAAATCGCCCGCCCTGGAACGCCATCGTTCCCCTGCCGGCTCGAGCGACATGATATCGCTCGAGCCGGGGAGATAAGCCAGCGTGTGTCCGCATTTCAAGCACGACACATTCTCGAAGAATACCAACTGCTGGCAATGATCGCAGTGAAAGACCTTCATGGTGGTTAGGCTGCGTCAATCCCAAGAGGACTGGTATCGATCGATTTCGCGTTTGGCTTGTTCCTTCGTGTAGCCGTAACGCTCCTGCAATTTGCCAAGCAGTTGTTCCTGCTGGCCGTTAATCGTGGTCAGATCATCGTCAGTGAGTTTGCCCCACTGCTCTTTGATCTTACCCTTTAGTTGTTTCCAATTTCCTTTAATCTGGTCTACGTTTGGCATAATGCACCTTCTCTATGTAGAATTTTCTCGAATCTGTGGGAACCCAAGGAACAATGCGAGAAACTCCGAGGTTATTTGGGGGTTTTCCCCCCCGTGCCTCGCGAGCTTTCCGCAAGACTTCACGGTCAAATAACCGGCGGCCCGCGGCGCAAGCCGCCCGCCAGCAGGCTGACTACCAGAAGCACCAAGAAGATGAAAAACAAGATCTTGGCAATGCCCGCCGCTGCCACGTAAACCGGAGTAAATCCGAACAAGGCCGCGACCAGGGCCAACACCAAAAAAACTATAACCCACTGTAACATGATCTTTCCTTTCTGCCGGGTTAGCCGGCCAAAACTATGGTTACGTCGTTCACCTATCGCAAAGTCAGCGCGGTGCGCTTCATCGCCCGTTACCGCGCCAAGTGCATGTCCTCTTCATTTTGGGCGCCTTCGGCCCGTACGTTAATTTGTTCTTCGGCCAGTTGGTTCAATCGCTGGTCCGTCTCTTTTTCCTCGTCGAGCGTGGTCTGCAGCAGCCGCGCCACGGTCGTGTGTCCCAATCGCTGGGCGAAGGTACGGGCCGCGCCGTAGCTGGCGATCTCGTAGTGCTCGACCCGCTGGCCGGCCGCAATCAAGGCCGCGTCCTTGACGTCCGGATCGCCGGCGGCATCCACCACCTCCGACCCTTCCTTGATCAGGCCTTTCATGGCCTCGCACGTTTCGCGGGTGGCCGCCTTGCCCAGATCGACGAAGGCCTGTTCCAGGCGAGACACCTGCCGCTTCGTCTGCTCGAGGTGCGAACGAAATGCCTGTTGCAAGGCCGGCGATGCGGCTGCCGAAGCCATTTCCGGCAAGGCCTCGCAGAGACGCTGCTCGGCGTCATATAGATCGTTGAGCTGATATATCAACAGGTCTTCCAGCGAATTCAGTTGTACATTGAAGAACATTCCCATGACTTTATCCCTTTCTGGCTTGCATAGTTTGCTGTATTTTGTCGGTCAAGCGAGATGAAAGGGTTGCATTTTTCGTGCCAAGGCGGACTTGGAGGTGGCGAATTGCAAATCTATCGTTTTTAGCCCTCGGTTCTTCGCGGACGGGTCATTAACGCGCCACCCTGGTTATCCCGCAACCACGTGTTTTGTCGTTGAGTGAGTTGCAGCGGGGACCCGCCCTTTCAGGCATCTGCATCCGCCTGACGGGCTCGGGCGACCAAAGCATCGAGGCGATCGATGATACTCATCCATTCTCGTGGAAGATCGGGACGCGATGCCGCGTCGGACTTCAGTTCGATCATCCGTGCTTGCAGCGCGTCCATATCGGCCGGAAGCGGCGCAGCGACCCTTTGACGCTCGATGTGCTCCAGGGTGGCTTGAACCACTACCGCCGCCATGGGCCCCAGTAACAGTCCCAGCATTCCGAAGGTCTCCGCCAAAGCAATCACCGCCACCACGACAAGCAGCGAGTTATAGCGGCGGCGATTGAACAGCCGCGGCTCCACGCCGATTTCCAGAGTCAAGAACACCGCTGCCGTGAAGCAGGTCGCCGCGATGAAAGGCACGAAGGAATCCGGCCAGTTGAAGAGCAAGGCGGGTAATTGAGCCAGGAACAACGCCGCCAAAGCGATCAGTGCTCCCAGCCACGGAATCAGCCAGCTTGCTGCGGCGACCACGGCCAGCAGCGCCGGATAGCGTATTCCCAGCAGCGAGAAACCAACGCCGAGCACCAAGCCGGCAAGCAGGCTCTGCGCGATCTCGCTCCGCGCATAGGCCCCCAATTCACTTTCCAGCAAGTGCCATAATCGCCGCGCCGAGACGCGCTGTGAAAGCGGCAGCAGCGAAAGCCACAATTGCTCGAAATACTCGCGGTCCAGGGCCCAGTAGATGCTGAGAACGAATACGAAGAGCACCTCAAGTATCGCGCTAGCCAGCCCGAACGCCGTCCCCACAACGAGGCCGATGGCCTGCTCGCCGTGGCGTCCGACGAGGGTCATCAGCAGTTCATCCGCGTCGGGCAAGTGGTCGCCCAGAAGCCTCTTGATCCAACCGACGGCCAAGGCATGGTTGGCAAGGTAGCCGTAGAGCCGTTGGAAATCCTTGGCCGCGTGCGGCAGTTCGTCGCTCACCAGATAAACGGCGGCCAGGCTGAGACCACCGACAACCAGCCCGCCGGCAACATAGACCGCGGCCAGCGCCCAGGACTTGCGCAGGCCAAGGCCGGCCAGACGCTCGATCGGGCCGCGGGCGGCGGCGGCCACAACCAGCGAGAGCAGAAAAACTAGCGCCGGCTCGCGGAACTTCCAGAGTATCCAGATTCCCACGAGCGTGGCCATGACCAACGCGGTTGTCTTCGCCACGCGGATCATGTCGTCGCCTCCTCCATCCGTTGCAGTTGCAGATCAAGGTCGATCGCCGCCGCCTCAATTGCCTCGCCGAGATGGTTGGGTGTTTCCGCGGGAGATTCGGCTGCATCGTGCGTCTGGTGCAGGCGAACATCGTGGAGCAATTGCTGGACCTCGTATCGCTGCACGCTCAGCGCACCGCGTCCGCCCGACAGCGGCCGCTGCGCAGCCTCCGGGGCGAGCACGTAGCGGTTGAGCAACACCTGGACAATGGCGGCCAAGGGAATAGCAAGGATAGCTCCGGGAATCCCGAAAACTGCGCCGAACGCGGCAATCCCCAGGAGGGTCGCCAGAGGACGAACTCCGACCGACTTGTCCATGATCCGCGGAATGAGAAGATAGCCCTCGGCTTGCTGCATGAGTGTGGCGGCCACCAGTACCCAGACGACCTTTCCATGATCGGCGAATATCGCCACGCCCAAAGGCGGAACTGCCGCGACAATCGGGCCAAGCACCGGCAGGATCTCGAAGAAACCGGCGATGATGCCCAGGACTAGCGCGTAACGAAGCCCCAGGAGACTGTAGACGATCGACGCCATGACAGCCATGACAAGGCAGACGATGCCTTGACCGCGAAGATATGCGCCAAGCTTCTCCTCGATCTGCTCGAGCGTGGTCCGCCCTTCGTCGCGCGTGGCCGAGGGCAGCAATAGCAAAATCCAACGGACGGTCCGTTCCCCTTGGAGCGACCAGTAGAACGCCAGAAGCACCACGCCGACAACGACGAGGATGCTGCGGGCCGCCGTGGCCATATAGGAAGCGGTCTGTCCAACGGCCGCCAACGCCTGGTCCATTTGCGTCGAAACGCTGCTCGCGGAGACCTCCTCCACGATCCGCCGGGCAAACTTCGCCCAAAGCACATCGCCCGCTCCCTCGAGCCAGTTATGAAATTCCTGCTCCGCGCGGGGAATATCGCCCGCCAGCTCCTTGACTTGATTGATCAATAACGGCGCGCCGACGGCGATCAGTCCGGCCAGGGCCACGACGATGCCGGCGTAGACGACGCCGACCGCCAAGGGACGCGGGAAGCGGCGGTATTGGAGCGCTTGGATCGCCGGTTCAACCGCCGTCGAGGCCACAATGCCGATGAACAGCAGAAAGAGCACGTCGCTGACCACGTAGGCCACGGCGAAGGCGGCGACGACTGCCGCAACGACCACCGTAGCGGCGATGATCCGTCGCGGTTGCTCTGCATTTGATTCCGGAACGGCCATTCCCGCCTGCGCCTTTTCGTTCAACGAGCAGGTCTGTCACAACACTTCTTCGGGCACCGGCACCTTGGAGCAAAACACGGCCATCGAGCAGGGCGCCAGGTCATGGCACTTCCCCGCGCTTCGCGTTGCCTCCGGTTGCGCGGTGTCGAGGACCAATTCCCAAGGATCGCCGTTTTCAGGCGGCGGAAGGGTGAAGGAAATAGTATTGGCGTGGTCGGCGTTGAAGATCATCAGCATCGTGTCGCCGACAATCGGCTCGCCGTGCTCGTCAACGTCGATTTCGCCGCCGAAGAGCTGTACGCCAAGACACCGCACGAAAGCGTCGGTCCAGGATTGCTCGCTCATTTCCTGCCCGGAAGGGTCGAGCCAGGAGATATCGGGCGCCTCGGCGCCTTGGATCGCTTTGCCGTGGAAGAAACGCCTGCGGTGAAAGACGGGCTGCTCGTGGAAGACCCGTGCCACGCGGCGGACGAACTTCAAGAGGTCGGCCTTGGCCTGGTCCAGGTCCCAGTGGAGCCACGCCAATTCGTTGTCCTGGCAATACGCGTTGTTGTTGCCTTGCTGCGTGCGGGCGATTTCGTCGCCGGCCTGGAGCATCGGCACGCCCTGGGACAGGAGGAGGGTCGCTAGCATGCTCCGCATTTTTCTGGCCCGCAACTCGTTGATTGCCGGATCGTCCGTGGGACCCTCGTGGCCGCAGTTCCAGCTCGTGTCGCTGTTGTCGCCGTCGCGGTTGTCTTCGCCATTGGCCTCGTTGTGCTTGTGGTCGTAGGAAACCAGGTCGTTGAGCGTGAAGCCGTCGTGGCAGGTGATGAAGTTGACGCTGGCGTGCGGGCGGCGGCCGCTCCATTCATAGAGGTCGCTGGAGCCCGTCAACCGCGTGGCGAACTCCGAAACCATGCCGCCGTCGCCCTTCCAGAAGCGGCGGATCGAGTCGCGGTACTTGCCGTTCCACTCCGACCACAAGGCCGGAAAACTGCCCACCTGGTAGCCCCCTTGCCCCAAGTCCCACGGCTCGGCGATCAGTTTCACCTGCGAGAGCACGGGATCCTGATGGATGATGTCGAAGAACCCGCCCAGCATGTTGACCTCATAGAGTTCGCGGGCGAGCGTCGAAGCGAGATCGAAGCGGAAACCGTCCACGTGCATCTCCAGCACCCAGTAGCGGAGGCTATCGACAATGAGTTGCAGCACGTGCGGGTTCTGCATGCGGAAGGTGTTGCCGCAACCGGTGAAATCGACGTAATAGCGCGGGTCCTGCTCCGAGAGCCGATAATAGGCGGCGTTGTCGATGCCGCGGAAGGAGAGCGTGGGACCCATCTGGTTTCCTTCCGCGGTGTGGTTGTAGACCACGTCGAGAATCACCTCCACGTCGTTGCTGTGCAGGGTCTTTACCATCATTTTGAACTCGCGGACCGCGTCCTGGGCGATCGTTGTGGAGGCATACTCCGCTTCCGGCGCAAAGAAGGACAGCGTGTTGTAGCCCCAGTAGTTCGTGAGCCCTCGGTCCACGAGGTGGCGGTCGTCAACGTGGTCTTGGATCGGCAACAGTTCGACCGCGGTAATCCCCAGATTGCGAAGGTACTTGATGACCGCCTCCGACCCCAACCCCGCGTATTGCCGCGATTTTCTCCGCGACCTCCGGATTGAGCTTGGTGAACCCCTTGACGTGCATCTCATAGATGATGGTCTTGTTCCAGGGGGTTTGGGGCCGCCGGTCGTCGCCCCACGTGAAGGCCTCGTCGATAACCGCCGCCAGCGGCGCCGCCCCGCTGTCGTGATCGTCGAACGACAAGTCAGCCTGCGGATCGCCGATTCGGTAACCCCAGACGTCGTCGGCCCACTTCGTCTCGCGAGCAATCCCTTTGGCGTAGGGATCGAGCAAGACCTTATGCGGATTGAAGCGATGCCCTTTGGCGGGATCGTAAGGTCCGTGCACCCGGTAGCCGTAAACCTGGCCGGGCAGGGCGTCAGGCAAATAGCAGTGCCAGACCAGGTCGGTATGCTCGCGCATCGGGACGCGGCAGGCCTCTTTTTCTGCATCCGCCGAGTCGAAGAGACACAATTCGACTTTCGTGGCGTTTTCCGAATAAATGGCAAAGTTAACGCCGCTGCCGTTCCACGTCGCCCCCAATGGGTATGGGCGCCCGGGCCACACGCGAATTTTCATCGTCTTGCTCCGGGGCGAACTAATGGGAAGTCACACTGCTCGCGCTTTCGCGCAGGCTTTCAGCACAAACTTGCTCCCAAGGTGTAAGCAAATCTTGGACCAAACACGTTCTGCGTGTTATACGCGGGCTCCGCAAGCGTCTCGCAACGCAAGGTCCAAATTAAGCTGGCTTGCCAATGACCGAATTGCTGCCGGCGGAGTCGAACCTTAGTGACACCGTGGGGGCCCTGAGATAGAATGAAGCCGTTCTTCCCATTTGCTGTTTGCTGCCATGTCGCGATTCCTGCGATTCCAACTCGTCTCGTTCCCTGGCCGGCTACAGCCTCTCTGGCTGGCCCTGCAAGGCATCGGTCGCGGATTGCTTGATCTGGTCCTGCCACCACGGTGCCTGCACTGCGATGTCGATTTGCCAGCGGGGGTGGAGATTTTGCTCTGTCCGAAATGCATTCAAGCCATCGCACCTCCATTGGCGGCCTGCTGCGGACGCTGTGGGGCCATGTTGCCCGATGGAGTCGCAGCCACTGCTTCCTGTCCCGCGTGCAAGGATTTTGCCTTGCAATTCCATTCGGTCTACCCTTTGGGACGCTATGAAGGTGCCTTGCGCGAGCTCGTGCTGGAAACGAAACGCCTTTCTGCGGAGGCCGTTTCCCTGGCAATTGGCCGCTTGATGGCCCTGCGCTTGGGCGAAAAACTGGCCGCATTCCGACCTGATGCCTTGTTGCCGGTTCCCATGCATTGGGCCAAGCGTCTGGTCCGCGGCGTCAACAGCCCCGACCTGTTGGCCGAAGTCTTGGGGCGAAAGCTCGGCGTACCGGTGGTGCACAGCCTCGCCCGTACCCGCTATACTGGACCTCAGAAGAACCTGCTGCCGCGCGAGCGCTTCCGCAATGTTCGGGGGGCCTTTCGCCTTCGCCGGTCAGATCGACGGCGTTGGGAGAACGCTCGGCTGCTGCTGATCGATGACATCCTCACCACGGGCGCAACGTGCAGTGAAGCGGCCCGCTTGCTCGTGCAAGCGGGCGCCGCGGCCGTCAGCGTGGCCGTCGCCGCCCGCGCGGATGGCTCGTAAGAATTTATGCCGCCTCCTGTACCTCAACCCAACGAACTCAAGAAACTGCACCCCTTCCGCTCGGCCGTGGCCCGCGGGCTGGGCGTGCTTTTGCCCCCGCTGCTGACGGTGGTGATCCTCCTCTGGATCATCAACACCACGCGGGAATACCTGTTGGTGCCGGTTGAGGTGGGCGTACGCGAGGCGATCGTCTGGTCTCTCAGCGGTGAGATTCGCGATGGTCTGCCGATCAGCGACCCATCCCGTCGCGTCGCTGTCGCCAACGGCGTTCCTTACCAGGAACTTGCCGACGGCCGCTTTGTGCCACTGGCGGTCTATGAAAGCGTGCAGAGCCGTGCCGACGTCGATACCATTCCGCAGACAGCGCGGGGGGTCTACCAGCGCTACGTGGATATCACGTATCTCCGGCCGCAATACGCCATCCCCTGCTTTGCGGCGATATTTATCCTCCTGGTCTACCTGCTGGGCAAAATGATGGCGGCCGGCATCGGCCGTTTCGTCGGCGACCGCTTCGACCAGGCCATGCGCCAACTACCCCTGGTGCGGAGCGTTTACAAGGCCGTCAAGCAAGTCTCCGATTTCTTCTTCAGCGAACGACAGTTCCCCTTCACGCGGGTCGTGGCCATCGAATACCCCCGCACCGGCATGTGGACCATCGCCTTTGTCACCAGCGAGGGCCTCAGCGACATCCGCGCCGCCGCCAACGACGCCGTACTGGGGGTGTTCATCCCCTCGTCGCCCATGCCGGTTTCCGGCTACGCACTGACGGTCTTGAAGCGCGAGGTCGTCGACCTCAACATCAGCATTGAAGAAGCGATCCAATACCTGGTAAGCTGCGGGCTGGTGATGCCGCAGAAGGACATCGAACGCCTGAAGGCCAGTGACAAACCCCAGGCGATCGAAGCGGCAACATAACCGGGAGCGCAACCATTCATGCGACTACGCTTAGGAACGCGGGCCAGCCCCCTGGCCCAGTGGCAGGCCAACTGGGTGACAGCCCAACTTCGCCAGCGCGGCATCGAAGTCGATTTGATCCCGATTACGACGAGCGGCGACCGCCAGCAGGCCGTCGCTGCACCGCTGGCCGGGACGGGCCTTTTCACCAAGGAGATCCAGCGGGAACTGCTCGACAATCGTATTGACCTGGCCGTCCACAGCCTGAAGGATTTGCCTACGGAATCCGTGCCGGGGCTGATTTTGGCCGCGGTGCCGCAACGGGCCCCCGTGGCCGACGCTTTGGTCTCGGGCCGCTTTGATTCGCTGGAGCACCTGCCGCCTAACGCAGCGGTAGGCACGGGCAGCCTCCGCCGCCGCGCCAGTTGCTCCACCATCGCCCCGATCTTCAGATGCGCGACATCCGCGGCAACGTCGATACCCGCCTGCGGAAGTTGCATGAAGGGTATTTCGACGCGATCATCCTCGCCCAGGCCGGCCTGGAGCGCCTGGGGCTGGTCCGGCACGTGACCCAGGTTCTGCCTTTTGCCACGATGTTGCCTGCCGTGGGCCAAGGGGCACTGGGTTTGGAGACTCGCGCCGAGGACGCGGCCGCCCGTGAGGCCCTGGCAGGCCTGAACGATCGGCCGACCCACGCGGCCGTGCGGGCCGAGCGGGCCATGTTGGCTCTCCTCCATGGCGGCTGCATGGCGCCCATCGCCGCCTGGGGACGCATCGACGACGGCCGGCTCGTGCTCACCGGCCGCGTGCTCGATCCAGCCGGCATGCAGAAGCTGGAGACAACACAGGCCGGTCCGGGCGAAGACCCGGATTCGCTGGGATCCCATGTCGCCGAGGAACTGCTGCGGCAGGGCGCGGCGGAGTTGATCGCCCAGTGTCGGGAGTCAACAGTGCCTAGCGACGATTGAGGCCGCAGCAGGCCCGCCGATTGCCGAGTTTGGTGGGCCCGCGCTCGCCAGAAGCGAGCTTGTCCCACCCTCCAGCTTCGCGGTGCCCCAAGGTCTATTCACCGCCCTCGCGCTTCGAGCCCCGCGGGGCGATGAGCGGCCCTGAACCGCCGCCAACACCGCCCTTGAGCTCTGTTGGCGGTACGGAAGGATGCGGCTTGGCTGGCGTCGGCTTGTTCCCGCCCTGGTCTTCGCCGCCCTCGGCCTCTTCTTCGGCCCATTCGACCCGCTTCCGCGATAGGCCAATCTTCCGCTCGTCGGAATCGACTCGCAGGACCTTGACTTCAATCTCTTGGCCCACCTTGACCACATCCTCAGGGTTTTCGACCTTGTGGTCGGCCAGCTCCGAGATATGCAGCAGGCCCTCCAGGCCATCTTCCAGGCCGACGAAAACGCCGAAGTTGGTGATCTTGGTGACGGGTCCCTTGACAATCTGACCGGGCTGATACTTCTGAGGAATGTTGCTGGCCCAGGGATCGTCGGTCAATTGCTTCAGCCCCAAGGCGATGCGGCGGCGCTCCTGGTCGACCGAAAGCACACGGCATTCCAGGACCTGCCCCTTCTCGACCATCTCGTTGGGATGGCTGATCTTGCGGGTCCACGACATGTCGCTGACGTGCAACAGGCCGTCGATGCCTTCCTCGATCTCGATAAACGCGCCGTAGTTCGTGAGGTTGCGGACCGTACCTTTGACCAGGGCCCCCGGCGGGTAGCGATCGGCCACCCGGTCCCACGGATTTTCCTGGGTCTGCTTCATTCCCAAGGAAATCTCGTGTTTTTCCTTGTCGATCTTCAACACGACAACCTCGATGTCGTCGTCGACCTGGACTAGCTCGCTGGGATGGCTGATGCGTCGCGTCCACGACATCTCGCTGATGTGCACCAGTCCCTCGATGCCCTCCTCCAGCTTGACGAAGGCGCCGTAACTCATCACGTTGACCACCGTGCCCTTGATCTGCGTGCCCACGGGATACTTCAGCGGCACGTTTTCCCACGGGCTGGGCGACTTTTGCTTCAAGCCCAGGGCGATCTTCTCTTTCTCGTAGTCGATGTGGAGGATCTGGACCTCGATCTCCTGGTCGATGGCAACCATTTCCGAGGGATGGTTGATGCGGCCCCAGCTCATGTCGGTGATGTGCAGAAGCCCGTCGATGCCGCCCAGGTCGACGAACGCGCCGAAATCGGCGATGTTCTTGACCACTCCCTTGCGGCGCTGACCAACTTCGAGCTCGGCCAGCAACTGGGCCTTCTTTTCGGTCCGCTCGGCCTCAATCAGTGCCCGGCGGCTAACAACGATGTTCCGCCGCGATTCGTCGATCTTCAGCACCAGCGACTGGATGGTCCGCCCGATGTAGTCGCCGATATCGGCGGGGCGGCGGATATCGACCTGGCTGGCTGGCAGGAAGACGGGCACGCCGATATCGACCAGCAGTCCGCCCTTAATCTTGCGGGTGGCCACGCCCGTGACGACGTCGCCTTCATGGACGGCGTCCATTACCGACATCCAGGCCTCGATCTTCTCGGCCTTGCGCTTGCTGAGCGTAATCATGCCGCGGGAATCGTCAACCAGGCCGTGGATGTCCTCGACGTCCTCGATCAAAACCTTGATCATCTGCCCCGGCTTGGGCAACTCTTCGCCCTCCTCCCACTCGTTGCGGAAGATGATGCCTTCGCTCTTGTAGCCGACATCCACCAGTACAACGTCGCCCTCGGTCCGCAGGACGCGACCTTGGACGATCTGATTGACGGCTACTTCTCTGAGTTCCCCACTCCAGGTCTTCCGCGGGGGCCGATTCCAGGGCTTCAGTGAGTTCCTGCTGCCATTCCTCCTCAGTCGGGTCCAAGGTTCGGATGAGGTTACGATTGACCATTAATTCGATTCCGTATTGAAAAACACGCCGCACAGACACCACTCGTTCGTCCGGCTCCCAGTGCCCGGGAACTAAGTGCAGACCATCGAGAATCGTTTATTATAACAGTCTTTCAGAATTCGGCAACGGGGACCGGTAGCCCCGTCGGAGGCCAAAATATGTCGCGGCGGAAAGATTATTTGAGCAGTCGTGAATGGGTCGCAGTGTATTGGCCGGAACGGCTGTCGCGTCAGTCTTTCTCAAACTCGCATCTACCGCGGGAGCCGAGGGCAAACCCTTAGGGAGGCTCTTTTCCTGCCCCATCCTTATCGGGCCGCGATGGCGGCGGGCCGCTGAACATCGTTGTCACGATCGATTCGGCTGCCCTGTCGATATGTTTCGCCATGACGGCGGCCGCGGCGTCGGCGTCGCCCGCCAGCAGAGCGTCGATGATTGCCAGGTGTTCCTGGATCGCCAGCACTGGCAACCGGTCCTTGTTGCCGATCACGTTCCGCACGGATTGCACCAAGGCGGCATAGCGGTGGATTTCCTCCTCCAGCCGGAAACTGCCGCAGTGGGCGGCAATCGTGTGGTGGAGTTTCCGATCGGTCGCCATTTCTCGTTCGAGCCATGACTTGCCGCGCCGCGGGCTTTCCAGCGCGAGCAACTCTTCCTTGATTTGTTGCAGTTCCGCAATGGCGATGTGGCCGCAGGCGCAACGCGTCGCTTCCACTTCCAGAATCCGCCGAATCTGAAAGACCTCGCGCACTTGCTCCTGCCCGAACGGCTTAACCACGGCCCCCCGGTTATGTGAGAATTGCACGACGCCGATCGATTCCAGTTCCAGCAGGGCTTCCCGAACCGGGGTGCAACTCAGCCCGAACCGCCGCGTCAAATTCATCACGATCAAACGCGTGCCGGCGGGCAAACGGCCGTCGAAAATGTCGGCCAGCAGCCGATTTACCAGTTCGTGGCGCAGCGCGCGCGGGCGGAGAGATTGTCGGTTTCGGGGACATCCGTTGCAGCGGTTCGCATAGCTTGATTATGTATTGTGCAGAACTTCGCTGCAAGGGCGAGAGTTTGGAGAAGGCCGGCCGCCGCCCAAGTGCAGCGTGAATCTCGTCAGCGAAACGAGCGGTGTCGGGATCGCACCGTCGTCACCCGAAGACGGTAAATACGATGGGGCGGGGGCATTAACGCGCCTTCGGCCGATCTGACCGGCGCGCGCAAGCGGGCCGGCGTCGTTGCCGGAAAAGGGTGGTTTGCTGAGATATTGGAGGAATAGATCGGTTCAATGAGAGTCGCCGTGCGTCGATTCGGCTGCCAGTCGATATTTTTCCAGCGCGGCTTTCAACACGACGCATTCGCGCTCAAAGGCGGTAACGGTTTTCTCGGCTTCAGCGTCGCCACTGCATTTACAGACGTGTTCCATTCGCACGGCAGCTTGTGTGGCCGGTGTAGCGCCAAGGTAAACCAAGGTTCCCTTCATCCGGTGTCCTAGTCGGCCGACTTCCATAAGGTCGCCGGTATTCAGGGCCGCTCGCACTTGCGGCAGCAGACCGTCCATGTCATCGAAGAAGCACTGGATCATCTCGCGCAACATGTCGGGGCTTTCGTAGCACTGCGAGAGCGCCACCTTCGGATCAAAGACAGCCGCGGTCTGGGCGATCGCCGTCACAGACTCCTCGATCACGTCGATTGCAGCAGCGGTTGCGATCGGCTCACGGGCCGCTGTTGGCTGACTGATTTCAGCGGCCGCCGCGGGGCAGAGTCCCTCTCGCTCCTGGCGGTTCTGGCTGGCGATGCCCTCGACCGCCAGATCCGTTTGCCCATTCTCAATCGTTGCCCGAGCAGCCAGAGTCTCCACCGACGCGATCATCTCTTGGGCGTTAATGGGTTTTGACAAATAGCCGTCCATTCCCGCCGCAAGGCACTGCTCGCGATCGCCTCTCATCGCATGGGCTGTCATGGCAACGATCGGCACACGGCTGCGGCCGTCTTCGCGCTTGCGGATCGCGGCCGTGGCTTCCAACCCATTCATGCCCGGCATTTGCACGTCCATCAGGATCACGTCGTAGCGATTCCGTTCGGTCAAGTAGACCGCCGCTTGGCCGTTATCGGCGGTCTCAACAAGATGGCCGCGACCTCGCAATATGTAGGTGGCCAGTTTCTGGTTTGCGGGGTTGTCTTCCACCAGCAGGATGCGGAGCTGGGCGCAGGCCGTCGCCGGGAGAGCAACCGGCGCCTCAAGGCCGGGAGGCAGTTCCGCGGTCAACGGCAGGCGGACACTGAAGGAGAACGTGCTTCCCTGGCCCACTTCGCTTTCAACCCAGATACGCCCGCCCATCATCTCCACCAGGCTCTTCGAGATGGCAAGGCCGAGGCCCGTGCCTCCAAAGCGCCGGGACGTGGAGGAATCGGCTTGAGAGAAAGGCTGGAAGAGCCGTTCCAGGCCAGAAGGCGAGATACCGATGCCGGTGTCGCGAATGGCGAACTCCAGGCAGGCTTCGCCGTCCTGCGACCGGGCATGAAGGCTGATCTCAACGTCGCCGCGCTCGGTGAACTTAATGGCGTTGCCTGCCAGATTGAGGAGTATTTGTTGCAGACGCATCCGGTCGCCTACGACCGCATCCGGCGTATCATCGGGCATCCGGCAGTAGAAGCACAGCCCCTTCTCACTTGCCCGCACGGAAAGAACTCGAGTGATCTGGTCCAGCATTCGGCGCAGGCTGAAGGGAGCGGTTTCCAATTCCAGCCTGCCCGACTCGATCTTGGCGGAGTCCAAAAGGTCGTTCAAAAGCATCAAGAGCAGATCGGCTGACCCTTTCACGGTTTGCAGGCAGTCTTGAACAGTCGAGTCTATCGCCTTGGGCAGGGCCACGTCGATCATGCCGATTATCGCGTTCATCGGCGTGCGCAGTTCGTGGCTCATGTTCGCCAGGAATTGGCTCTTGGCGGCGTTGGCTGCCTCGGCGGCTTCCTTGGCCGCCTTCAGCGACTCTTCGGCGCGGACGCGGTGTTGCTCGTCGTCCAGCGCATCCAGCGCATAGGAAAGATCGGCGCTGAGAGATTTGAGCAGGCCAACCTGGTCGCTGTCGAAGGCGCCGGGTTCGGAAGCATAGAGAACGAGCTCTCCGATCGCCTTGCCTTGCCGACGCAGCGGAAACGCTGCAGAGGCCTGAAACCCATAACGCAGGGCTGAATTGCGCCGAGCGCGAGCAGCCGGGTTGGCGGCAAAGTCGTCGTTCACCACCGCCCGATTTTCGCGGATGCAAGTTCCCCCGGGACCGCGACCCAACTCGCCGTCCAGCTCGATCGTGATTTCGTCCAAATAGCCGGTAGCCGGACCCGACGAAGCAAGGGGCACAACCCGTTGCCGTTGGACCTCGCCAATCCAGACCAGCGGGAAGCGGCCCTCTTCTGCCACGATCCGGCAGACCTCGCGATACAGCGTCCCCACGTCGCGCGTGCGAATGATGGTCTCGTTCACCCGGCTGAGCACCACGTAGAGCCGGGTCAAATTGGCAATTTGCTCCTCGGCCCGCTTGCGTTCGGTGATGTCGTGATAGGTGCATATCATTGCTCGCCGCCCATGCGATGTCGTGGGTGCCGCACTGACGAGCATCCAGTTTACTCCCCCGCCCGCCGACGGCTTCACGCCCACAAGTTGGTTCCTGACCACCTCCCTGTTTCGCAATGCTTTTCGCACAGGATGATCGTCAACGTGCAGCAGCGTTCCCTTCTCGTCGAACACCTGCCAATCGCTCCACTTCTGCTCGTTGACGTTTCGTATCGATTCGTTCTCTCCGAGTCCGAACATCTTCAGGAAGGCGGGATTGTACAAACTGAAAGTGCCGTTCTCATCGATCAGCGCGACACCGGAACTCACGTGTGCCGTCAATACTCTCAGCCGTTCCTCACTCTCTCGTAACGATTCTTCGGCCCGTTTGCGATCGGTAATGTCCTTGGCAGTGCAGTGGACGGCCGTTGCCTGGCCGTCGGAAACGACTGGCTCGCCGGCAACCCAGACAACCACCGACTGGCCGTCCTTGCGAATTATCGTCGTTTCAAATTGGCGGTACGATTGTTCTTGCATGCCGCGATGGAATTCGGCGACCGCGTGGTCCCGTTGATCGGGATCGCACAGTTCCGTGAAGGTCTTTTGCAGCAACTCCGCCACGGAGTAGCCGGATATCAGCTCGCAGCCGGGGTTGGCCAGAATGAACCGTCCCGTCGCATCCAGGGCGAAAACGCCGTCAGGGTTGCGGTCAAACAGCAGTCGGTAATGTTGTTCGCTGGCTAGAATTGCCTCCGTCCGCTTGCGCTCAGAAAGGTCGAAGACGATCATGGACACCGCCGCGGGAGTGATTCCCGCCAGTGGTGACAGCCCAATCTGGACGGGGACCGTTCCACTTTCCGAAACGACCAGGCCAACTTCGCCTGCCGCGTGGCCGGTGCCGCCCTGGCTCAGGAGCGACTGGAAGACGAGGCGGTCGGCTTGAGCAACGTGCTCTATGACGGGCGTGCCGATGACCTGCTCCAGCGTGAGATTGAGCAGGTCAGCGAAGGCACGATTGCAGGAGTGAATAATGCCGTCGGCGGTGAGCATGACTGCCCCTTCGCGCATCTGCTCGATCAGGTGCCGATAAGTCCGGTCGGCACCTTGGAGCGTGAACACTTTCTGCCCGTCGGGCGTGTCGATCACCAGGGCATCGACATGTCCTTGCTGAATGGCGCGGAGCGTTTCCCGCGAATCCTCCAGTTCGGCGCAGAGCGCCTCGTTTTCCGCAACGAGCCGAGCCACGTCCTCTTCCCACTGGCCCGGCGTGTCCGCGGCATCGTTCATGGCGTCACCTCTTGCCGTCGTTGCCGGCGACGATTCCCAGGACCACCATGACCCGCCCCGGATCGGCCATGTCTCCTATGACCTTCCGCACCGGCAGGGGCAGCTTCTTGACCAGCGTGGGGGCAGCGATGACCTGCGAATCCTTCACCAAGGCGGGCTGCTGGTAGATGTCGATGATTTCCAGATCGTAACGCCCGGCGAGGTGCTCGTCGCACAACCGGCGGATGTTGTCAATGGCCTGCCGCGATCGGGGCGTCATGCCGCTTACATAGAGCCGAAGCACAAAGTGCCCGGTCGGGGCCTCGGCAATGGCCCGCTCGAACGCCTGGGCGGAAGAGGCAAGGCCCAATGCGTCACCGTTTCCATGGTCACCGGGCATGTTCATCTCCCCTTTCGACTCTTGGCCGGGGGCACGGCGCCATCGCCGTCGGACTCTGATTTCCGGCTGTGTGCCATCGCCACGCGATCTTGGGCGATCTGCCCTTCACGCTCCGTCTGCCGACCGATTTCGCGGCAAAGCTCTTCTTCCTTGGCCTCGAACTCCGCCCGCATGGCAGCGATCTGTGATTCCAGGGCCTGGCGTTGCCGATCTAGTGCGTGCTGCTTCGTCTCGATCTCTTGCCGTCGAAGAAGCGATTCGGCTTCCTCCTTGGACTCCTGCACCAGTCGGGCGGAACCCGTCAGTACGCCCTCCGGTCCCAAGTACGCGTCTACGAGTTCGACTCCACGATCGGACAGCAAGAACTCCCTAACTTGATTGGAGTGGGCCATGCCGCGGGATTTCAGGACGTACATGCAGCGGTTGCGCTCCCCGCCCAGTTCGACATCGCGCAACAAGAGCCAGGTGTCCATGAGCGAAGAGACGCCCGCGTCGGTTTGTTCTGCCGGGCCGCCGCCAGCGGTGAGATTGGTGAATATCGTAGTAATCTGCTTCGATTTCAAGTAGTCGAGCAACCGCATCAGCATTGCCTTGACCTCGCTGTTTGTGCCAGCCGAGGTGAAATTGCTTAGCGGGTCGATGACCACCGCCCGAGGGTCGAAGTCGTTGACCATCTTGTGGATCGTCGCCAGATGCATCTCCAGGCCGTAAAGCGTGGGCCGCGCTGCATGGAAACGCAAAAGGTCACGCTTGATGCACGGCTCCAGATCGACGCCGATGGACCGCATGTTGCGGATAAACTGTCCTTGCGACTCCTCGAAGGCGAAGTACATCGCCCGCTCGCCTCGGCGACATGCCGCATTAACGAAGGACGCGGACACGCTTGTCTTTCCACTCCCCGCGGTCCCCGAGACGAGCACGCTGGAGCCGCGATAATACCCCTTGCCGCCGAGCATCGCATCCAGGCGCGAGATTCCAGTGGAAACCCGCTCGTTGGACGCCTCGTGCTGCAATCCCAGCGAAGTCACAGGCAGGACGGAGATGCCTGCCTCGTCGATCAAGAACGGGTACTCGTTATTGCCGTGGACGGAGCCGCGATACTTGACGATCCGCAGCCGCCGCGTCGAGATCTGCTCGGTCACGCGATGATCCAGCAGGATCACGCAGTCCGAAACATATTCCTCCAGGCCTTGGCGGGTTAATGCGCCGTCGCCGCGTTCGCCGGTGATGACAGCGGTCACACCTTTGTCCTTCAGCCAGCGGAACAACCGCCGCAGTTCGGCCCGCAAGATCGCCTGGTTCGAGAGGCTGGCGAAGAGCGACTCAATAGTGTCCAACACTACCCGCTTGCCGCCGATCGAGTCGATGGCAAACCCCAGGCGGACGAACAGTCCTTCCAGGTCGTACTCGCCCGTCTCCTCGATCTCGCTCCGCTCCACCTGCACGTAGTCCAGGGAGAGTTTCTGTTGCTCGACGAGCTCATCGAGGTCGAAGCCCAGCGAGCGGACGTTTTCCGTGAGTTCCTCCGCCGATTCTTCGAAGGTCACGAAGACGCCGGGTTCATCGTATTGCGTGGCGCCGCGGACGAGGAATTCTAGTGCCAGGAGCGTCTTGCCACAGCCGGCGCTGCCGCATATCAAGGTCGGTCTACCTTTCGGCAGGCCCCCGCCGGTGATTTCATCAAGCCCCTGGATGCCGGTAGAACATTTGGGAAGAGTTGAATTGCCGCATGATCTTGTTTTCTTATTCCTAGCCATATCTTCTTACGCCGTAGGTAGATAGATCGGCAAAAGGATATTTTGTCCGATATCTCCGTTACCGTCAACTATTTGTTTGGCGAAGCGGGGAGTTTTCACGCGATGAAAAACAGCCAAGTCGGTGCAACGATACTCACTTGGCCATGCGAAGATCGAGCGCAATGAGCACCTTTTCCCGATCCGAGAGGTCACCAATCAATTGGTGGAAAGGCTTGGGCAATCTCTTGACGAGCGTGGGAATCGCTACAATATTGTCCGCCTTGGCAAGCTCCGGCTGCTTGGAGATGTCGATGATTTCCACCTCATAGCGGCCGGCAAGTTCATTGGCGCAGAGGTCCTTGAGATTGTTGATAGCTCGCGTGGATCGCGGCGTCAGGCCGTTGATGTAGAGGCGAAGAACGATAGCACTGCCTTTCAGGTTATTGAGTCGGGGCGAGCACCCCTCGAAACCTTTGGCAGATCGATCGCTTTGCACGGGGTTCTTTCTGGCATGGATCGCGAATTGCCTTCTCGCGGACAGCGAGCTAGGCAACGGCTCGGGCTTCGCTCGACTCGTCCTCGCGGATGGCAAAAAACCGGTCGAGCTTGACCCAGTTGAGGACTTCACGGACGCCGCCGCGAATTCCGCAGAGCACCAAGGCGGCGCCTTTTCGCTTTAGACGCTGCCGCAGCAAGACCAGCTTGCTCAGCATTTCACTCCGAATTATCTCCAGTTCAGAGCAATCCAAGACAAACGTCTGGCAATCGATGCGGTCGGCCATATAAGTCCATTCCCGCGCCAACTCCTTGATTTCGTCACGACGAACTGGCCTTCTCTTAATGAATCGCACGACAGTGCGCGGTCCATAGCAAACCAATTCGAGACGTTGGTCACCGAGCATTCTTACGGTTCCTTTTCCAGGGGAATTTCCGTCGCATCAACTGGTTCAAAATACTCGGCGCTAAAGCGGAGACACAGTGATTTCAGAGCAGCGAGCCACTGTTCTCGATTTGCATAGGCAAAACAAAACTCGCGGATCATCATGCCGCCATGGAGCATAGCGAGTCGGCATATATCCCGGGCGTCATCCCGATCGCTCAGGTAGAGCTTCACACGAATACAGTATCTCTCGGCTTTCAAACACGGCACCCTCGCACAGAGGGTAATCGCCCCGACTGCGCCGAAGGTAAGGCGGGGAGAAGTGCTTCACGGGACAGGTGCAGGTAACCATATCTGTTCACCTTGGTTCTTTTGACAACGCGGCTGCGATAATCGGCCGTGGGCGGTTGGCGATCGCCTTAATTCACGCGTCGATCAATTTACCCCTTTATCAAACCCCCTCAATCCCCGTGAACCCGGGACCGCCCACGGGAATTATCGGTTTTGACGTAATGTTTCGTATTACCTCGCTAGAGGTAGCACTAACCGCTTGCTCCCTGGCAGAATTTCGCGATTTTCCCCGAAGTTCCCCATCATTTCGGCCGATACCGCCAGAAGACTTCCGACTGCGCAAACTTTTACGACCACCATGCCCACGGACATTCGTAAAGCCGCTATCCTTCTGATGAGCCTGCCGGACGATCAGGCCGCAGAATTGATGGGAAAGCTAGAACCCAAGCAGGTCGAGGCAGTTTCCATTGAAATCGCCAAGCTCGGCACGGTCACTGGCGAAGAGCAGGAAAATACTATCCGCGATTTCGCCGGCGTCAATCCGTCAACCATGGCGGTGCGGGCCGGCGGCCTGGAGGTCGCCAAGCAACTGGTCGAAAAGGCCCTTGGCAAGAGTGCCGGGGCGACGTTGGACAATGTCCGCCAGTCGATCGAGGCCCTGCCCTTCGGATTCCTGCAGAAGGTCGATAACCAGAACCTCTTGACCTTCATCATGGACGAGCATCCACAGACGATCGCCTTGATCCTCTCGCACCTTCAGCCGCAACAGGCCGCCGAGATCGTCAAGGGCCTGCCGGCTGAGCGGCAGTTGTCCGTCATCCGCCGCATGGCCACAATGGGCCAGACCAGTCCCGAGATCATCAAAGAGGTCGAGCGCGGGCTGGAACACCGCATGTCGAGCGTGGTCAGCCAGCAGTTCGAGAACGCCGGAGGAGTGCCCAGCGTAGCCGGCATGCTCAACGTCATCGATCGGGCAACAGAGCGCAGCCTGCTGGAGAATCTTGCCCGCGAGGATCCCGATTTGGTGGAAGAAATCCGCCGCCTGATGTTCGTCTTCGACGACATCAACAACCTGGGCAACAAGGAGATCCAGACGCTGTTGAAGAACGTGGAGAGTTCGCAATGGGCGATGGCCCTGAAGGGCGCCAATCCAGACCTGAAAGAGAAGATCCTGGCCAACATGTCGAAGCGAGCCGGCGACATGCTCCGCGAGGAAATGGAGTATCTGGGACCGGTCAAGCTCTCGGCGGTTGAGCAAATGCAGCAGCAGATCGTCGATGCCGTCCGCCGCCTGGAGGACGCCGGCGAGATCACCACGCATAGCGACGAGCAGGAAGAGCAGTTCGTGAGCTGACGCGGCGCCCACCTTGGATCTCGGATTTAAGAACTGAGATACCTGAGATCTGAGATTTCAGGCTACGCTGCCCGCTGGCTGAACGTCTCGATTTCCAGGCGCACGAGTTCGGCGACGAGTTCGGCCGGCGACTGCGGACGGCGCAAGGGATCCTTGGCCAGCATGCGCTGCACGAGTTCCGCCACGCGGCGGGGCACGTGAGGCGTCGCCCGGCGGAGGGGCAGGGGGGCCGATTGCCGGTGCGCCAGCGCCATGGCTTCGAGCGTCGGGCCTTCCAAGGGCAGATGCCCGGCGAGCAACTGGTACAACACCACGCCCAGGCTATAAATGTCACTGCGAACATCAGGACGCCCGGCGGCTATGAAATGCTCCGGTGAAAGATAGTAGCCGGTCCCGGCAAGGGCCAGCGGTTCCCGATTCGGCTCGTCGCGACGGTGAGCAAAACCGAGATCCAGAAGCGTCAGATGTCCCGTCGGCGAGAGGAAGATATTGCTCGGCTTGATGTCGCCATGGGTCCAGCCCGCGCGTTCCAACGCGGCCATAGCCTCGGCGGCCTGCCGAGCGATCCAAAGCACAGCGGGCGGATCGAACGATCGCTGCCCGGCCGCGCACATCTGCAAGGACGCGCCCTCCAACCAGGGCATGACCAGATACTGGGGCGGCCGCTTGAGTTGCGCTTCGAAAATTGCGATCAGATGCGGGTGCGAAACCTGGCGGGCGACTTGGGCCTCGCGGGCAAGCATACCGAGGGCCTGGCCGCTCGTCTGGCAATCGGGCCGCAACATCTTCAGCGCGTAGGCAGGCGGCCGTCTCTCTCCATCGCTCGGCGCCTCGGAGGCCCGGGCACGATAAATGCATGCCCAACTGCCTTCAGCGGCAAGGGAGGTTAGTTGCCACTTGCCGACGCTGACGGACGGCGGCGGTGCGGGGCCTTCTCGCTCCGCCGCGCTGGCGAAGCGGAGGTTGCTGGACGGCGATTGGGTCATTCGCGTCGTTTTCTCGAGAAGAAATCGAAGTAACGTGCAACCGGGCGGGAACGGTCGCCAATCCTAGAATCGGTTATTCGGGCTGGGTAAGTTGAGCCGGGGCAGGAAACCGGTTACTGATCGTTCAAACTGGCGATCGAGTCGCCGACAGCCCGCGTTCGGCCAGCGCGGCGTCAATCTCGGCCAGTTGCCGCTCGTCGAGCTGCCAGCCCGATCCACCAGCGTTCTCGCGGATCTGCTCGGGCCGCTTGGCTCCGCAGAGGGCACTGGTGATGCCCGGCTGTTGGAGGGTCCAGCGAATCACCAGATTGGCCACCGTACGGCCGCAACGCCGGGCGATTTCCTGCAAGCGATCGACCAGGTCATGGTTCTTCCGCCGCTCGTCACCCTGGAACATCGGGTACTTGTGGCGGCTGTCGTCGGGTCCAAAAACCTGATCGCGGGCGATCCGGCCAGCCAATAGTCCTTTCATCAGGGGCCAGTAAACTATGACCGCCACGCCATGTTGTCGGCACCAAGGCAGTGTTTCGGCCTCGATTTGGCGCAGGAGCATATTGTAGGGCGGCTGGAAAGCAGCTAACGGGCAGACTGCGGCGAATTGCTCAAGTTGGGACAAGGTGCAGTTCGAGGCCCCAGCGGCCAACACCTTGCCCTCGTCCATCAACCGTTTCAACTCGCCTGCCGATTCGGCGATGGGTGTCGCCCGGTCCGGCGAGTGCAAGTAGTAGAGTTCCACGCGATCGGTGGCCAACCGCCGCAGACTTTCTTCGCACTGCCGCCGCAGGGTTTCCGGACGAGCGTCGAGGACCTGCTGGCCGTTCGGCGACCAGTGGATGCCGCCCTTAGTGGCAAGTACCATTTCCTGGCGGCGATCGCCCAGCGCTTGGGCGATCAATCGTTCGCTCTCGCCCGTGGCCCCATAGCAATAGGCGGTGTCGAGGTGATTGATGCCGAGGTCAAAGCAGGCCCGGATCGTGGCGACGCTGTCGACGTCCGTCACGCCGGGACTAGTCATGCCGGCGATCGGCCAACAACCAAGAGCAACTTCGGAAACGCGCAAACCGGTACCGGCAATGGGGTGGTAGAGCATATTGATCCAGGATGCGAATATCAGGTCTCAAGGCATATGTCTTATGTGGGCGCGGTTTATTATAGGCTAATCACGGTCGTCCTGGGTCCGTGGCGGCCGAGCCTGATTTTTTCCGCCTCGCCCCCTACCAACCCGGCGCCAATTGCCCTATGCTGCGGTTATGAGCGATGCACCTTCGATTCTCCGCAGTGCCGAGTTGATGTCGCGATCGGATTCCGCCCTCCTGGTAGTCGACGTCCAAGAAAAACTGGTTCCCGTGATGCCGGCGGCTGCGCGGCTGCTGTGGAACGTGCGGCGGCTGATTGATGGCGCCAACGTTCTGGGCGTGCCTGTCCGCGCCTCGGAACAATACCCTCAAGGTTTGGGGCCGACGGTCCCCGAACTGGCCTCTCGTCTGGACCAGCGCCCCGCCAAGCTCTCCTTCAGTTGTCGCGAATTGCCGCAATTGTTTGCCGGTCTGCGGGAAAAAAACATCGAAAAGGTTCTCGTCTGCGGCATCGAGACGCATGTCTGTGTGCAGCAGACCGTGCTCGACCTGTTGGCCGATGGATGGCGTGTCTTCGTCGCCGTCGACGCGGTCGAGTCTCGATACGACCTCGATCACCAGACCGCCCTGCGGCGGATGGAGTCCGCCGGCGCGGTGCTCACGACCACCGAGGCCGCGTTGTTCGAATGGTGCCAGGCGGCGGGCACGCCCGAGTTCAAGCACATTAGCCGGCTCGTCCGGGAAAATCCGCCGGGGTAAAGCGGAAATTTGCGGAAAACTCAGCCTTCGTCTTGACATGCGGCGGCCGAGCTATTATCTTTCGCCCCTGATAACTTCCCCATTCGACCGGACAAGGATGTCCGGTTCCCGCCAGGCCACGGAGGGTGCCAGCTTTGGACAGCCGTCGTAGTGTGCTGATCGTCGACGCCTCGGACGAGACCCGCGTCGTCTTGCAAACCGCCTTGGAACGTCGCGGTGTGCGTACGATGGCCGCCAGCCGCGCTGAACAAGGTCTGGCGCTTGCCCAGAGGCACCACCCCGATTTAATCGTCTTGGACCTGGAAATCGATTCCTCCGGCGCGGACGCAGTCGCCGCGCCTTTCGCCGAGCAGTCGCGAACCGATCAGGCTGCTCTCGTAATGCTGGGCAGCGTTCGCCGCCGAGCCCCCCATTCCCCGGGCGAATACGTGGCCAAGCCCTATCATTATGCACCGTTAATTCGTAGAATCGAAGAGATTCTGTCTGCCAATACGGAAGGCTCGGGGAACCGCCATTGTGCCGTCGCTGTTTGTGATCCGGGGAAATGACCAAGGCACGCGCTTCGAACTGGAAGACGCGATCCTGCGGCTCGGACGGGACAAATCGAGCGTCATCCATTTGCACGACACCGAGGTCTCGCGGCACCATGCCGAGTTCCGCCGCACACACCGCGATTACACTGTCTCGGACCTGAACAGTTCCAACGGCACCTTCGTCAACGGAAAGCGGGTGCAACAGCACGTGCTGGTCACTGGCGACCAGGTGCAAGTGGGATCGACCTTGATGCTCTACACGGGGCCGTCCGACGAATCCGGCGGCAGCATCGGCAGCTCGGTCGATATAGCCGCCGCGACCGCGCCGGAAGACCAATCGCGAATCATTCGCTCGGTCACTCAGAAGGAGGGTAGCCGGCTTTTTGACGCGCAGGCCGACTTGCCGCAAAACTCCTGGCTTGCCCGGGCTCGCAGCAACCTCCAGGTGATGTACCGCACGGCCCTGGCGGTCAGCCACACGCTGGACATCGACCAGTTGCTCAATCGCATCATGGAGCTGATTTTCGAGTGGGTCGAGGCCGATCGCGGCTGCATTATGCTCTTCGATGCGGAGACGCGGCGACTCGACCCCCGCGTTCGGCGGACCCGCAATGCCACTCACCACGACAAGATAACCATCAGCAAGACGATCCTCGACTATGTCGTGCAGCGAAGCGAAGGTGTGCTTACCAGCGACGCTGGGCAAGACGACCGTTTCAGCCCCGGCGCCAGCATCCTCAAACTAGGGGTTCGCGAGGCGATTTGCGTGCCAATGCAGGGGCGTTACCAGGTGGTGGGCGTGATCTATATCGATACCTCGACCTCGCCCCAGCAAATGCTCCAGCAGGGCGGCCGAGCCCAACGTTTCACCGAGGACCATCTCAAGCTGATGGTGGCCATCGGCCACCAGGCGGCCCTGGCGGTAGAGGATACCCGCTACTATTCGGCCATGGTCCAGGCCGAGCGGTTGGCCGCCATCGGGCAGACGATTGCCACCCTCTCGCACCACATCAAGAACATCCTCCAGGGAATTCGCGGTGGCAGCTACTTGATTGAAATGGGCCTGACGGAACACGATGAGTCGATTGTTGGCAAAGGCTGGAAGATCGTCGAGAAGAACCAAAACAAGATCTCGGCCATGGTCATGGATATGCTCAGTTTCAGCAAGGAGCGGGAGCCTGACTTGACCGTGGCCAACATTAATACGGTTGTCAGCGAAGTGCTGGAACTGATGCAGACCCGTGCCCAGGAAGAGCAGGTCGAACTAGTTTGCCAGCCGGCCGACGATATGCCGGATCTGGTCTTCGATCCAGAGGGAATTCACCGGGCGGTGCTCAACATAGTCACCAATGCCATCGACGCCGTTGCCGACACCGGACAGCCGGGGCGCGTGACGGTCGTCACCCGCTGCATGGCTGAGCGAAACGTGGCCCAGATCGAGATTCGCGACACAGGGCCGGGTATTGCCGCCGACCAGATGGGCAATCTCTTCAGCGCCTTCGTTTCCACGAAAAAGAGCCGCGGCACGGGCCTGGGGCTGCCCGTGAGTCAGAAGATCCTGATGGAGCATGGGGGAAAGATTGCCGTCGATAGTCCACCCGGCAAGGGGGCTTGCTTCGTTCTGGAGCTGCCCGTCGTCAGCCCGGCAACGCTTACGCAGACGTCGGATTCGCCGACGGGGCCGGCTCTTCCTGCTGAAGTCGAGCGATGGGAAGGGTCGTAGCCAGGGCAAAAGAATTCCGCGCGAACCTTTTTTCGCCTGCCGACGTCTATAGGGTACGCCATCGCTTGACTTACTCCGGGGATGGCGTCAAAATAAAAGAGGATCTTGGTGGCTGGGTGATTCTTGCCACCCATTCCTCGCCATTTGCGTTGTTTTTAGTTCTCTCAACCCGCACACCGTGCATCGAAAGGGTTTGCCATGGGTGCCACGACGAAGTCCATTACCGGCTTGTTTGCCAACGTATGCGGTCGCAGCGTCTGCGGTCGTAATGTGCCGCGAACACGATACCGCCGGTCAAGGGGCCCGTTCGTCGGCCGCCCAAGGCTATCTGTCCCTATTCCTCGCTTCGCTTCGCCATTTTTCGTGGTCAGATCAGGCGAGAGACCAGGCACGATGGCTACTGAAACGCGGGCACCATGTACTCATGGTCGGCGGACAACTTACGCCGGCGCTCCCGAGTACGTCGGGAAGGTTGCGACCGGCCGCGTGTCCAGCCAGTTCCGCGTTCGAGCCCACCGGGCGGCGAGCCTGCGGACGCCTGATAACAGGCGTCGGCCGATTCCTCGGCTGATTTAAGCCTGGAATCAAGCCAGCCTTCCGCCTGACCCCGGGCCGGTACGCCGACCGAGTCGCCGCTTGAGGTGTGGTTTTTCGCGTGCCTCGGCTTGACTGTCCCTACTGTTTCCCCCGTTCCGCCATTGATTGCCCACAAAGGTGGGGTCCGGACGGGCTAAACGATGCGGCAAGTTTCCCGTTTGAGAGAATGAGCATGAACACCTTTGAAATCGAGAATGAAGATCCCCAGTCGGTCCAGGCCCGGCTCGTTTTGGCCGCTCAGCAGGGCGACCGCGAGGCCTTTGGCCAACTGTGCGAGCGTTTTGAGGGCGCCGTCTATGCCATCGCCTTCCGCCGGCTCGGCAACTATGCCGAGGCGCAGGAGGTCTGCCAGGAGGTATTCATCCAGGCGATGCGGAAGATCGGCCAACTCCGCGATGCGCGCTGCTTCGCTGGTTGGCTCCGCTCGATGGCTGCGCGGATGTCGGTGAATCGAGCCGTCCGCAGCCCGCGGATGCCGTTGGTGCCCGAGACCCTCGATGTTGCTTGTCCGGGCCAGCAGACGCCGTTGGGCGAGATGCTCGACGAGGAAAGCCGGGCCCAGGTCCACTTGGGCCTCGATCGGCTCTCGACGTTGGATCGGGAGACGTTGGTCGCCTTTTACTTCGACGGCCGCTCGCTGGTGGAAATGAGCAATCAGTTCCGCACGCCGGTTGGCACGATCAAGCGGCGGCTGCACGTTGCCCGCAAGCGGCTCGCCCGCGAGCTGGCGACGACGATGGTTTAAAGAAACGGGGAGAAAAGCAGACGGGCAGAGGGGGGTCGCGGTGAAGAGAGAAGGGGGAAAGTCTCCGTGTCTTCCTTCTCTCCTCCCCCCTCGCCCTTCTCGCCTCTCCTCGTTCCCTCACGCTGCACGGCGGCGGATTGTCGTTGCCGAGATCCGCCGAACGTCGCTCCTCTCGGCGAGTTCGATGCCGGTATCCTGTAGCTTCAGGGTCGCCGGCTCCTGGGCCGACTTCTTGGGCCGCATGTCGGGCAATAGCTGCAAGAGGCTTGGCATGACCATGCAGCTCAGAAGGCAACATGCCATCCCCAGTGTGAGTACCCGCCCCAAGCTGTGAAGCCCGCGATGCGAGGCAATCATCAGCGCGCCGAAGCCGACGATATTCATCAACGTGTTGATCACCAGTGCGGCCGAGGTCGAAGGGGCCATACGGTAGGGATGCGGTTCGCGGAGGTAGTCGTGAACGATCTGCACTCCCGTATCGACCCCGATTCCCAAGATCAACGGCAGGACGATCATGTTTGCCGGATTGAGCGGGATGCCCAGCAAGCCCATGAGGCCGAAGAGCTGCAGTTTCGACGTAAGCAGCGGCAAAAGAGCCAGCAGCGTCATGCGGATGCTGCGGAAGTCGAGCCAGACTACCACAACCACGATGATCACTCCGTAGAAGGCCCCCTTCTCGTAACCTTGGATCAACTGCAGCGACGAGTCGTAGACCTGTACCGGGTTGCCCGTCACGGCCGTGTCAATGACCGGATTGATCTGGCGCATCTTTTCGTCGACCGCCTGCAACTGGTGGACGAATTGCTCCATCTCCGTCATGTTCCAGATGTCGGCCTTAGTGTGGATTTGCATGCAGTAGTAGCCACTCTTGCCGACAAGGCGTTTGACGATGCCTTCAGGAAAATCGCTCAAGGCCGGCAGTTCCGGGTTCGATATGGCCTGCAAAGCCTGCAGGGCCTTGAGCATGTCGGCCGCGAGATTGGTCTGGAAGGCGTTCAGCCGCCGGTAGTATTCC
This sequence comes from uncultured Planctomycetia bacterium, assembly GCA_963709175.1. GTDB lineage: Bacteria > Planctomycetota > Planctomycetia > Pirellulales > Thermoguttaceae > JANXQG01. The sequence continues at coordinate 2,145,932 of CAVPVK010000007.1, read as the reverse complement.
CGCGCGGGCAGCGCCAGGACCAGGCCGTGAAGGTACTCCAATTGGCGGGCTTCCTGCAGCCGTCCCATGGCCGCCATCACGGATTGCAGTTTGAGGAGCGACTGGCTCAAATGCTCGGGTGGCACAATGCCGGGCACCCGGTCGTCGATCTTCGGCAGCCGCGCCGAGGCCAGACAATCGTGGATGTGCTGGATCAGCGGTTGCCTTTCCTTGGCATGCAGCGGCACGTAGGAGCCGATCTCCTCGACGGAATCGACCATTGGGCACAACTGCCGATCGGTGTACATGGCCTTCCGCTCGAGGAGTTCCTCGCGAGTCTTGGCCATCACCACGGCAAACGACGCGCCACAGTCGCTCCGCAAGAGTTTCTGCTCGAGCTTCACGCTCTCCAGCCCTTCGGCCTGCAGGTTGAGCAGGTTGTTGTCGTACCACAGGTCTTTCAGCCCCAGGCAGATCAAGCAAGTGAGCATCGCATAGGCGGCCACCACCAGTTTCGGCCGATTGACCAGGGGGCGACACCAGGCATAAACGTCCAAGGGGGCCGGCACCGGCCAGGCCGGCCGCTGTGAGTCAGACCAGTGGATCAAGGCCGGCAGGGTGGTGAGGGCCGCCACCCAGCAAAGGAGGATGCCGCCGCCAGCGATGATCCCCAACTCGGCGATGCCCGGGAAATCGCTCAGCCCGATCGAGTAGAATGCTGCCGCCGTGGCCACAGCGCTGGTAGTCAGGCCTGGTCCGATACTCCGCGTCGTCGCCAGTAAGGCGTCGAAGGTCGACATCTTTTCGCCGCGATAGCGCAAGTACTGGGCGATGTGGTACACGCCGTAGTCGCTTCCCAACCCGATCACGATCGTGGCGAAGGCGCTGCTAAGGATGTTCAAGTGCCCGACGGTCAAGAGGATGTAGCCGAACGACCAACCCATGGGCACCAGCAGGGCCACCAGCGCCATGACGGGATGCCGCACGCAGCCGAAGCCGGCGATATAGAGCAGACCCACGCCGAGGAACGAGAGCACGCCGGCTTGGGCCATCGCCGCTTGGCTCGATTCCATCTCGTCGTTCTCCAGGACGGGCAGTCCCGTCAGGCCGATCCAGGCCTCGGGATGGCGGGTCTTGGCGTCGTTGACGATCTGCCGCAACTCCGTCAGCCCCTCGGAGTACTCCGTGAAGCTGCTGGACCCTTCGTTCTTGCCGAGATAAAGCGCCAGCAGTCCGATGTGACCGTCGTTGAGCAGCTTATAGCCCGAGCCGAGCTGGTCGCCCTGCATGGACAAGAGGGCTGAAATCTCGGGGAAAGGCGATTGATAGGGTCCGGAACTGCTGAGGGCGGCGGCGAGAATCTCCAGCGACTTGGCCTGCTGCTGTTGCGCGGCGCCTGTCGAGGCGGCCAGCATGCGGGGGTCGCCGTTGTCGACCTGAGAGGCAAACCAGGTGATCTGGCCTCCCACGTTCAACGAAGCCAGGTCGCCTTGCAGCAGCCCCTGCGATTGTTCGAGGAAGGCGTTAATGTCCTGCAGCAGCTGCGGGCTGATCCGATCGTTATAAAGGGCCTTGGAACGCAGCCGGGCGACGTCGATCTTATGGAAGACTGAGCGGAACAGCTTGGGATAGCGACCCAGTTGCGCGGCGAGCTCGTCGATGATCGGCGGCACGGCCTGGGGATCTTTACTGTGCACCACGACGGTCACGTCATCCTGCTCGCCGAACTCTTTGGCAAACTCAGCCCAGCGGCGGTTGTTTTCGCTGTTGGGGTTGAGCAAATCGGAGCGGCTGGTGCGGAAGCCCAGGCTGAGTTGAGCGCCGGTGAGCGATAAGGCTACCAGCAATGCAGAAATGATGATGACGGATATGGGGAAGCGAGCCACGAGCACAGTCAAGAGCTTCAGCGGCTTTCCCAACAGCGATTGATCCGTCTGCGGCTTCCCTTCCGCGGACATAAACTCAATTCCAGCAAGGGGATGGGACCGATTTACGCCATGTACCCGCAGGCGGCACGTGGAATCAGCCCCGTGCCCCCCGCCAGAGTTTCGGGATTCTAATGCTTGCAGCAGTCGGCTGCAAGGGTAATTTGGAAAGGGCCCCAGCTTGGGCCATAGTTTAGGCGAACCGACTGCTGCGACTTCCTTATTGCTTGGGAACCGATCCGGGCTCCCCTCGTCCGTCATTGAGGGCCAGATTCCTGCGGCCTAGAATCGAAACGCGAACGGAATCCATTTCACTTGCGTCCCTAGGGCATATTGCAAGGGCCGCTGCCGCGAATCAATCGGAAATACTTCACCAGATGTGCCAAAGCGGATACGGGCCGTTGCGATTTCCTTATTGCCCCGGTTCGGCCTGAGATGGAGGAAAGCGGAGGACCTGCAGCCCGCCCGTCAGTTTTTCCAAAAGTTCGATGTGGCCCTGGAGATTGCCGTAGACCTCTTCGGTCAGCGACCGGGCCGCGGGCACGCGGGCCAGTTCGTCGGCGCAACGCCCGATCACTTGCTGATCCCGCTGGAGGTGGACGATGATCTCGCGGAGAAAAAACTCCAGCCCGAGATCGTTCAACCGGGCAAAGTCCGACGGATAAGGCCCCGGATCGGGCTGGCCACCCAATTCAAGGATGGCTTCGGCCAATCGCTGGCAATACATGCGGCTGTCGGCCGCCAGGCGACCCAGAGCAACCCAGACCGGCTCGTGGCTGGCAAGGCTCCAGGGCTTGACCTCTTCGGCATACATGGCCAGCGAGCGGCAGAGCGTATGCAGCAGTCGGTTCAGTACACTCGCAATCAGGGGAACCTTCTGCGTCTCGTTCACCGTTTCCGTCATGGGAGCTTTCAGCCTCCGTTCTCCGTTGGATTTCGATGTTCGGGTCTTGCCGCTTTTCCGTTTTGCCGTCCCGCCTGTCACGATCCCAGATTCCACTGTACCAGGGCCTTGCCTGCCGTCTGGCCCACCGTCCACAGCCCTTCCCAACGAACAAATAACAGGAACATGGTGCTGGCCAAAATCACCGCATAGATGCCGGGCACGGAAAACAGGGGGACATCCGGAGCTGGATGACCGTCGGGCTCGGCTTCCATCGTCATCACCTTGACTACGCGGAGATAGTAGAACAGGCTCACGGCCGTGTTCAATCCGCCGATGATCAACAGGAGATACATCTTGGCGTCCAGCAAGGATGCGAAGGCGGCGAACTTGGCCGAGAACCCGGCCAGCGGCGGCAGGCCGACCAGGCTGAAGAGGATGACCGACATGCCCACGGCCACGGCTGGCGAACGGCGGACCATGCCGGCGTAGTCGGCAATCGATTCGCTGCCCCGCGCGTTGCGGACGAAGGCCACCACGGCGAAGGCGCCGAGGTTCATGAACAAGTAGACGCCCAGATAAACGATCAAAGCCGCCACGGCGGCAATTGCTCCCTCGCGGTGCGTGGCATCGGCAAGGGTTACAGCCGCGGCGACCGGCATCATAAGATAGCCGGCGTGCGCGATGGTCGAGTAGGCCAGCAACCTTTTGATATTCGTCTGACCGTAGGCCGCCAGGTTGCCGAACGTGCAAGTCACGGCGGCCAGCAGCGCGATGAGCAATGCCAGGTACGTCCGCACCGGGGCCAGCGCCGCGACGGTCGACGCGGCGGCCGGCAACGGCTCCATGGCCCCGGAGAAGATCAAAGCCAGCCGGGCGAGGAGGGCGACGGCGGCGGCCTTCGAGGCGATGGAAAGAAACGTTCCAACCTCGGCCGGCGCGCCTTCAAACACGTCCGGGGCCCAAAAATGGAACGGCACGGCGGAAAGCTTGAAAGCCAGTCCGACCATCGCCATCAAGCCGCCCAACAACAGCACTACGGCGGTCGATCCGTGATGGGGATCGCCCGACGCGCTCAGCCATTGAGCCAGGCGGTGGGCCATGGTGGGCAGGTGCGCAGAGCCGAGCACTCCGCTCAACAGGCTGAAACCGTAGAGCATCACGCCGGCGGCGGCCGCGCCAAAGACCGCATATTTCAAGGCCGCCTCGCTGCTGGAACGGCGGTGGCGGAGGATGCCGGCCAGAACGTAGCAGGGTACGCTGGCCATCTCGATGCCGATCACGACCATGAGCACGTGGTTGGCGGCAACCATGAGGCACAGCCCGATCGTCGCGCCCAGGGTCATGACGTAGAACTCCGTGGCGTCGTCGTCGCCGGGCACGCCCGAGATTCGAGTGAAGGTCACAAAGAGGACGGCAAAACTCGTCAGCAGGGCCCGCATGACTACGCTGAAGCTATCGAGCATCAACAATCCGGTGAAGATCGGTTGCGGAGCGGGCGGCAGGACCATGGGCTCCTGGCCCGGACTGAATTTCTGCCAGGAATGCACCTGCACGCAGAGAATTGTCACCGCGGCTGCCGTTCCCAACAAGGCGATCCCCCAGGCCAAGCCCGGCGTCTTCCGCGGCAAAAAAATCATCCGCGCCAACAGCAGAACGACGATCGCCACCGAGAGCGCTAACTCCGGGCAGAATGCGCGGAGCGATGGCACGAGGTCTGTTAGGAGATATTGGATCTGGTCGTGCAGGTTCACGGCGAGGCCTTGGCAACAGGGAAGGTGGGAGAGGGCGGCGATCCCAGAGTGGAGACCGACACGGATTGCGCCGCCGGCGCGATCTTGTCGACCATGGCGCTGACCGTTTTGTCCGTATATTGCAGAAGCGCGGCGGGAAAGACCCCCAGGACGACCGCCATCACCACCAGGGGAGCCGCAATGGCGATTTCACGGAGGCTCATGGGACGCAGGGCCTCAGCGTGCGGCCCCTTGTATTCCGGTCCCAGATAGACGCGCTGAATCGTCCAGAGGATATAGCCGGCGGTGAGGATCACTACCGCGGCCGAAATTACGGCCAGCACCACGCTGAAGCTCCAGGCCGAGAGCACCACGAGGACTTCACCGATGAACCCGCACAGGCCCGGCAATCCCAAGGCGGCGAAAAAGATCACCATCGAGATGCCGCCGAAGCTGGGCATGTGCTGGAAAAGACCGCCGAAACGATCGAGGTCGCGATGGTGGACGCGATCGTAGACGACGCCAACCAGAAAGAACATGCCGGCCGAGCTGATGCCGTGGGCGATCATCTGGAACATGGCTCCGTTGATGCCCATCCGCCAGGCGTCGCTGTTGTAGAGGTTGCCAGCCGCCGCGCTGCAGACGCCGATGCCCAAGAGCACGTAGCCCATGTGGCTCACCGAGCTGTAGGCCACCAGCCGCTTGAAGTCCTTCTGGGCCATGGCGGCGAACGCCCCGTAAACCATGCTCACTACGCCGACGATGGCCACCATCCAAGTGAGGTGGCTATCGAGCGTACGAAGGCAAGATCGGAAAGCAAATGCGGAGCACGCCGTAGCCGCCCATCTTCAGCAACACTCCGGCCAGAATCATGGAAATCGGCGTGGGGGCTTCGACGTGGGCGTCGGGCAGCCACGTGTGCACCGGCACGGCGGGCAGCTTGATCACAAAACCGATGAATAGCAGCAGGAATGCCCACCAGCCGACGCTGCGGCCGAGGAACAACGACTGTGCGAAGGGCGAATTGGGCAACTGGCCGAGCCGGGCCCAGTCGACAATGCTGAAGGTATGCGGTTGGACGATTGCGCCCGGATCGAGCAGGCGGGCGTCGCTGCTGAAGTAGAGCATCAACAGGGCGATGAGCATGAGCACGCTGCCGACGAGCGTAAAGAGGAAGAACTTTATGGCCGCGTACTCCCGCCGCGGTCCGCCCCACACGCCGATGAGAAAGTACATCGGCAGGAGCATTACTTCCCAGAAGACATAAAAGAGGAAGAAATCCAGCGACATGAAAACGCCCAGCATGCCCGTCTCCAGGAGCAGGAAGAGGATGCAATAGGCGCGGACGTGCTTCTGGATCGGCCAACTCGCCCACATGGCCAACACGCTGAGGAAGGAGGTGAGCACGACCAGGGGCAGGCTGATGCCGTCCAGGCCGAGATGGTAGTTGATACTGAAAGCCGGTATCCAAGTGCGGAAGGTTTCGTATTGCATCTGGCCGGTACCGAGCCAGAAGCCGACCGTGTCGGGCTTGGGGGCTTCGTGCACGGGCAACGCGATCCAGACCGTAAGCGCGAAGACCATGATCGTGGTGATCAGCGAGAACTGCTTTATCGTCTCGTCCTGCCCTTTGGGGAAGAAGAGAAGGACCAAGGCCGCCACCGTGGGCAGGAAGATGATCAGGCTCATCAGGACGGCGGGGTCAGAGAGGGCATGGAGTAATTCGTTCATCGTATCACGCTAAATTCCAACCGAGGTCCAGTTCCAGTAGAAATTGATCAAGACGAAAAGGGCCACCGTGCCGACGGCAATCCACATGATGTACTGCCGCAGATTGCCGCTCTGCAGGGCCCGGAGCCGCAGGCCGACGGCATAGGTCAGGCGGGAAAGCCCGTCCACGAAGCCGTCGATGAAAAAGCGGTCGATCCATTCGTCCAGGCGGGCGACGGCGAGAGCGAACCAGGCCAGGCCGTCTACGGCACGGTCGATGCCCTGTTTGTCCAGCGCGGCGATCCAATGGGATATTTGCAAGACCGGTCGAACGAAGAGCAGGGCGTAAAGCTCATCAAACCACCACTTGTGGACGAGGAACCGATAGACACCGCCGAACTGCTTCCGCACGTCGTCCGGGTTGAGCTTGCGCCAGCCATAAAAAACGCTGGCCAGCAGAAAACCAGCCAACGCCGAGCCGAAGGCCCACATCGTGGTGGGAACGTGGATGGCCGATTCGTGCGACTCGTGTTCGGCAGGGTGCGTGACAATCGGCGTCAACCAGCCGGCCGAGGCCCCGTGTTCCGTGCCCAGCGGCCGGGCCTGCTCCAGCAGCGGCGACAGGCCAAAGTTGCCCAGGGTCCAACCGACCCCCACGGCGAAACAGGCCAGCACCACGAGCGGTCCGACCATCACCCGAGGCGATTCGTGCGCATGGTGGTAGACGTGCTGGTCGCGAGGTTCGCCGGCGAAGGTCATGTACCAGAGGCGGAACATGTAGAAGGCGGTAATCGCCGCTCCGGCCGTCGCGATCCAGAAGAAATACCCGTAGAAGGGGTTCGATTGGGCGAAGGACATGGCCTGGGCTAGGATGCCGTCCTTGGAATAGTAGCCGCTGAGGCCTACGACCAGCGGGATGCCCGCTCCGGCGATGGCCAGGCAGCCGACGAGCATGGTGCCGGCGGTCCAGGGCATCTTCTTCCGCAGCCCGCCCATGGCCGGCATTTCGTTGGTGCCCGTGGCGTGGATCACCGAGCCCGAGCAGAGGAACAGCAGCGACTTGAAGAACGCATGAGTGAAGAGGTGGAACATGCCGGCCAACCATCCGCCCAGGCCCAGGGCCATCATCATGTAGCCCAACTGGCTGACGGTGGAATAGGCCAACACCCGCTTGATGTCGGTGGCGGTGATGGCGATCGTGGCCGCCATGAAGAGCGTGATCGTGCCGGCGACGGCGATCACCAGCAGCACCTCGGGCGTGAACATCGGATAGCAGCGGCCGACGAGGTAGACGCCCGCGGCGACCATCGTGGCGGCGTGGATCAAGGCGCTGACGGGCGTGGGGCCCTCCATGGCGTCCGGCAGCCAGACGTGCAAGGGAAACTGGGCGCTTTTACCCACGCAACCACAGAAGATGCCCAGCCCGGCCACAACCAGGAGCCAGTAGCCATAGCCTTGCTTGCGCCAGGTTTCCAAGTTGGCTTGGCTCCAAACGGCCTGTTGGGCGGCGACGCGATTGCTGCTGTCCGCCACGATCCTGGCCACTTCGGACCGCGCGGCGAAGACGACCATGCGATCGGGCACCTGGGGCTCGTGGTCTCTGGCGGCCGGTCGGACCTGGCTGAAGATGCCCGGCTGCGGGTGACCTTGCGCGTCTTGATAGTCGGCGAAGGAGAACGTCTGCATGCCGGCGAAGACCGCCATCAGACCTATGATCATGCCGAAGTCGCCGACGCGATTGACGATGAATGCCTTGTTAGCAGCGTTGGAAGCGCTCCGCCGCTCGATGTAGAAGCCGATCAGCAAGTAGGAGCAGATGCCCACCAGTTCCCAGAAGGCGAAGACCATTGCCAAGTTGCCGGCGATCACCAGGCCCAACATGCTGAAGCAGAACAGCGAAAGGTACTGGAAAAAGCGGTAGAATCGGCCGCGGCGAACCAGCGGCGCACCGTTTTCCAATTTCGCCAGTGGATCGGTGACCTCGTGCAGCTCTTCGTGCATGTAGCCCATTGAGTAGACGTGGATGCACGAGGCCACCAGCGTGACCATGCAGAACATGGCGATCGTCAAGGCGTCGATATAGTAGCCGATGCCCAGCGAGAGCGAGCCGAAGCGGGCCAGCAAGTACCAATCGTCGGACACGGCGTCGGGGGGCTGACCATGCACCACCGCAAATCCATGGACGTAGAGCCAGCAGATTAATGCGGTCAGCGACAGGGCGAAGCCGCTGACGATGGCCGCCGTGGCCAGCAACCCGGCGGCGTGGCCGCCGTGCCCCATGCGCTTTCCGAAGAAGACGATGAGCAGGAACGAGGCCAATGGCAGGAGCCAAGCCAGGCCGAGTAGCGCGGGAAGCAGGGTGTTGAGCGTGTTCTGGTCCATAGACTTATTTCAAATTGCAAACTGCAAATTACGAATTTGGGATCTCAGATCTCCAGTTCAAGTCCGTCTCTCGCAACGTGGGCAAGAGCGTGTCCGGCAATTTTCAATTTGCAATTCTCAATTTTCCTCATCCGGAGAGATCGTCTCCACGATCGACGTCAATGGTGGCGTGGTTATGGTAGAAGCAAAGGGCAATGGCCAGGGCGACCGCAGCCTCAGCGGCGGCAAGGACCATCACAAAAATCGCGATAAACTGGCCATCGAGCCCCAGGCCGTGTCCGCTGCCCTCCAGCAAGGGACTGCCGAAGGCGACGAAGTTCAGGTTGGCCCCGTTGAGCACCAGTTCGATGCCCATCAGCACGCCGACGGCGTTCCGCTTGATCGTCATGCATACCACGCCGCAGACGAACAGCACGGCACCCACGATCAGGTAATGTGAAAGTCCGACAGAGTGTGTCAGCAGATCCATGGCCTAAAGTCCAACCTCCAAGTCCTGGTCGCTCAGTTCCAACCCCTGTTCCCTGGCGCCGATGCGCCGCTTGGCGCGGGCCAAAAAGGCAGCGCCCACGAGCACGACCAGCAGATGCAACGAGATGATTTCAAACGGCAGGAGGTAATTGATCGGCGGGCCGCTGTCCGATAACTGGCCCACCTTGTCGGTGCGCACACCTACAAGGCCTGCTCCCAACTGAGGCGTCGCCGAGTTTATGGCGGCTTCCGCAGTGGCTGGCTTCGGCTGGCCGTTGGGCTGGACCTGGCTGACCGCTTGCAGCAGAACGGCCAGCAACGATCCACCCGCCAAAAGGGCCAGGATCCATTGGCCCCCGCTGCTCCGCATGGAGACGAACGGTCCGCTGGCCGTAAGCATGACTCCGAATATCAGCAGCACGACGGTACCGCCGACATACAACATCAATTGCATGGCCCCCAGGAACTGGGCCCCGCAGAGGAAAAACAGCCCTGCCACGCCGCACAGTGAAGCGACCAGGTACGTTGCCATGCGAACGATGTTGTTCGACACCGCCACGGCGATGGCGAAGACGCACGTCACCAGGGCGAATAACAGGAAAAAGAAGCTGTCCCAGTGGATGGCGGCCATGGTCAGGATACTCCAAGCTGGGAAGGAGGATTTGCAAATCGCAAATTGGAAGGCACAAAAGAGACAGACGCTAGACGTCTTGCGTAGCCCTCGTCATTTTGAGACTTGGGATTTGAGATTTGAAATTGGAGATTTATTTCCGTCCGTTTCTCTTGCTTCGGCGTCTCGTCCGTCTTGCTCGGTTGCGACAACCCGCCGTGAACGGCAAAAATGGAGACCATCGTGCCCACGAGCATGATCGAGGCCAGCGGCACACAATACTTCAGGCAAGTGGTCATCACCTGGTCGATGCGCAGCCGGGGCAGGGTCCAGCGTAGCCACATCATGAAGATCACGCCCAGGAATCCCTTGACGACGAAGTTGCACAAACCGAGCAGGTTAGCCAGGAAGCCAGCGATGCCCTGACCGGCATAGGAAGCGATCCAACCGTCGCTTGTCAGCCCCAGCAACCTGGCGACGGGGATCGGCCCATTCCAGCCGCCGCAAAAGAGAATTGCTCCGAAGAGGGCCAGCAGGAGCATGGCTGAATACTCGGCCATGAAGAACATCGCCCAGCGGAAACCGGAATACTCCGTCATGAAGCCGGCGACCAATTCGCTCTCGGCCTCGGGCAGGTCGAACGGAGCGCGGTTCGTGCCGGCCGTGGCGCAGACCATGAAGATGAAGAACGTGGCTAGGGCGAACGGGTTGATCAGGTTCCAGTTCCAGAACCAACCGGCCTGCTGTTGGGCAATCTCCGTGAGATCCATGGAGCCCGCCATGAGTACGGGGACGACAACGCACATCCCCAGGGGGATTTCGAAGCTGACCACTTGAGCCGCCTCGCGCATGGCACCGTATAACGACCACTTCGAACCCGAGGCATATCCCGCCAGGACTACGCCGAGGATCTCCAGGCCGCCGATAGCCAGGATGAAGAACGCTGCGGTGTTCAACGGCTGAACGACCCAGCCCGGCGCGAATGGCAGCGCAAGAAACGGCATGAAAGCCGCGCAAAAGCTCAGGTAGGGCGCCACGCGAAAGAGCAGTCCGTCGGCGGCGGCAGGCACGATGTCTTCCTTGCAGAGCAACTTCAGTCCGTCGGCCACCGGCTGTAGCCAGCCAAAACGGCCGCCCACCCGGCTGGGCCCTAGACGGTCCTGGATGCGGCCGGAAATCTTGCGTTCCATCCAGGTATAGACCGCCACGCAGGTCATGACCAGGGCCAGAATGAGCGCAACCTGGATCAGGCCGACCACGCAGTAGACCAACCAGTGCTGCTCGGCCAAACCGTGGAGCCCGCAATAATCCAGAATGTCGATCAAGCCTTGAGCCACGTTCACGTCTTCTGAGATTTGAGATCTGAAATCCGAAATCTATTTCCTCACCGATCGATTTCACCCAACACGATATCCAACGACCCGATAACCGCCGGCACATCGGCAATCAGGCAACCTCGGCACAATTCTCCGGCGACCGACAAATTGCAAAAACAAGCGCTGCGGATCCGCACCCGCCACGGTATGGGCGTACCGTCGGCGATCAGCATGAAGCCCGTCTGCCCCTTCGGCGCCTCGGTCTCGAGGTAGGCCGTACCTACAGGCAGTTTTTGCTTGAGCTTGATCGGCTCGGGCAATACCTCCCGCGACTGGCTATATTTCTCCAAGGCCTGGCGGATGAGTTTCATCGCTTGCACGACTTCCAGCATGCGGACATAGAAACGATGCCAGCAATCTCCCAGGACGGCCTCCCGCGGCACGCTAGGATACGGAGCGTCATGGGGATAGCGTCCGTTGGTCTCGGCGATGACCTCGAACTTATAGCCTTCGTACATCCGCGTATAGCATGCCTCGCCATCGCGGCGCAGATCCCAATTGACGCCGCTTCCCCGCAAGACCGGCCCGGTGCAGCCGTAATCGACCGCCATCTCCGCACTGAGCACCCCGATCCCCGCCGTGCGGCGAATGAAAATCGAATTGCTGGTGAGGGTGGCGTGCAACTCGTCGATCACCGGATTGAATTCCGCCAGAAACGTCTCGCAGTCCTTCAACCAGCCCGGCGGCAGGTCGGCGGTCACGCCGCCCGGCGCAATATAGCTGTAGGTTAACCGGGCCCCGCAGAGGGCTTCAAACAGGCTGAGGATTTTCTCCCGCTCGCGAAAGCACCACATAAAGGGCGTGAAGCTGCCCAGGTCGAGGCCATAGGTGCCAGCGGCGACAAGGTGGCTGGCGATGCGGTCGAGCTCGCAGACCAGCACGCGGAGATGGCGCAGCTTTTCCGAGGGCTCGAACCCCAGCAGTTTTTCGACCGCGAGCGACCAGCCAAGATCCATGTTCATGCTGGCCAGGTAATCGAGGCGGTCGGCGTACGGCAGGTATTGCCGGGGCGAAAGGTTCTCGCCGATTTTCTCGGCGCAGCGATGAAGATAGCCGATGTTCGGCGTCAATTCGCTAACTACCTCGCCATCGGTCCGCAACACCAGTCGCAACACCCCGTGCGTGCTGGGGTGCTGCGGACCCATGTTGATCAGCATCTCGTCGCTGCGGAGATCGAATTCGACCAGGTCCGGATCGACACGTTCAAGTGGCATTGCCGATCCTCCGAGCGATTCCGTGGTATTCGTGCGGCGGCAAGTAGTCCTTGCGCAAGGGGTAGCCCACCCAGTCTTCGGGCAGCAGTATCCGCGTCAAGTCGGGATGGCCGATGAAATTCACTCCCACCAGATCGAAGACCTCGCGCTCGTGCCAATTGGCCGTTCTCCAAATGGAACTGACGGTCGGCAACTCGGGCAGCCGGCCCGGTTGGTCGTCTTGCCATCGCGGCAAAGCGACCATCAGCACAAGGCGATGCCTGTAAACGAGGCTCGAAACGTGATAAAGCACCTCCAGGTGCGGTTTCCAAGGGGCGGCAGCCGCTTTCTTGGCATCGGGCTGGAAGTAATCGACGCCCGAAATGCAATGCAGCATATTGAACCGCAGGCCCGGCTCGTCACGGAGATAGAGCCCGATGTCCACCAGCGATCTGCCGGTCACCTCGATCCAAGGATCGATCTGCCCCGGCTCGGCGCGGAGGATGGCCGACCCAAATCGGCTGGTCAGTTGTTGGTGGATGTCCTGAAACTGCATTGCATGAACCAAGTCGACACGGAAGAGACCTATTGGACGAGTTGCGGCTTTCTCGCCGGCCGAGTTGGGGTGGAATTGCTCATGGCTCGCACCCAATCGAGGTCGCCGCGGCGCCAGACATAAGCGAATCCCAGCAGGATTACGCCGAAAAACGTGCCCAGATCGGCAGCCGCGGCAAGTGCCAAAGCACGCATGTCGGAGGGGATTTGTGCCCGCACGACATCGTCACTTTCTTTCCCGCTGTAGCTTTTCTCAATCTCCCCAGCACTCTGCACCACGCCAAGATCGGCATTCTCAGCTTCCAGAGCATTCGACGCCTCGGGCGGCGGGCGCATCCAACGGGTTGCCTTACCGAAGATAGTCGCCGGCGGAAAGAAGAGGGCCAATTCCACTTCAAAAACGATGAAGACCAGCGCTACGACGTAAAACCGCAGGTCGAACTGCACAAAACTTGAACCGACGGCCGGCTCGCCGCACTCATAGACATCAAGCTTGGAGGCGGTTGGCACGGATGGCCGCAACAATCGTCCCAAGAGCAGTGACACCAGCAAGAACAGGAACCCAACCGAGCCAAACAGCACGAGATAGGCGGCTATGGAGGTCGGTGACATCCCAGATCCAGCGAAAGAAGAAAGGAGTTCGGCCCTGAAAAGGCATCATTTTATGCGGAACCAGCCCATGGTGCAACCGGGCGAAACTGGGCCTGTGGAAAAATACTCGCGGAGTTCGCGGCAGCATCGAGCTCGCGACCTGTTGGATCGTCAAAACTATCCGCCAGATCTGCCCGACCGAATGACAGGCTACGCTGACGAGTATCGCACTAATTCCGCCGGGCATCGCCAGCCGCGGAGCGCGATCCCATGTCGTCTTCCGAGAGGAAGTTGTTGTCGGGCCGCAGCGGCTGGCGACCGAGAAAGCCGGCCTCTAAGTCGTGCCAGAAGAGCACCCGCGACTCTCCCAGCTTCCAGCAAAGGTAGACCTTGCGGCCGTTGAGCATAGCCGGAAAATCAACCAGACCCTCTGTGCCGCTCTTGGGCTCAACCCCTAGGGCCCGCAGCTCCGCGACATATTCGCGAAGTCGCATGCTCTCCTGATCCATATCCTTGTGCACTTGGACTAGTTCCTCGTGGTAGGGATCGCGGAGATTCGCCGCCTTGCCGACCTGGAGTTGCGCCAACCGCTGCCGGCGTTCGGTTAATTCGCGGGACAGATCGACGAGATCGGAGACGATGGCGCGCACGAGCGGCAAAGTGGCGTTTGCCTCGTCCGGCGTGAAGATTTTGCGATGGATAGGCCGCTTAGATAGCGTTTTGCTGGAATTCACAGGTTGGGACCTCCGTGCACGGCATGTGGCACTGACTTAGATTGGACGACGGCCAACGGCTCAAGCGTTGCCTTACCCCAGGCGATTTCGACCGGCAACCGTGAGAAATCGACCCGGCATCCATCGCGGGAGTAGCAACTCAAGTCGTGCGACGAGCCCATAAAAATACAATCGACCGGACAGGGCTCAACGCACAAAGCGCAGAACAAGCATTTCCCGTAGTCGATGACGAACTCCGTTACCTGGAACCCCTTTTTTTCGGGGGCCTTTTTCTTGCCGATTTCAATGCAATTGGCCGGACAAGCGCGGCGCAGGCCTCGCATGCTATGCAGGTAGTCAAGTCAAAGCGATGGTAGCCGCGGAAGCGCGGGGTGACAACGACGGGGAGTTCGGGAAACTCGTACTTCTCCGTGAATGTCCGACGTTGTGGATCGTAAGTGCGGAACCAATAGCGGAGACCGACCCAGAGGGCGTTCCAGACGGTGGCGAGGGCCACAAAAATATTGCGGAACCAGTTCAGCATGGGGCTGAATTTCTTGGGAAAATTGAGGAGGCGAATCGACGACACTCCATTATAGGGCCATCTCGCCGCGAACTACAATGGGCGAAATCCGATTGCAGCAACGAATAACCGACAAAGCCAAGCGTAGATCATTGGAAGCTACTGACGAAAGCCTCGCGTTTTTCAAGGCTGGCGTTCACTTCTTTCAGATCGAACTTACGGGCGACATTTTCCTGATCCGTGCTGGCCTAGCCGACACGTATTTGCCATAAGTGTTTGACATTATTGCTTTTGCGCAAAGTTCGGCGCCAGAAGGGCACCGTCTCAGATCGCAACTCCTGAACTTGACAATTCTTACGTCGAGTTTGGCGGGGTTCCGTTTTTGGACAACCTCGCTCCTGGCACGGAATTATCGGCAATCCCGCATCTTACCCAAAATTCGCCGAATTCCAAGAGTGTAAACCTGCTCTCGCCTCAAAAACACCGTTTTGGGACGCTGCCCCCAGAAGGCTTTCCGCCGGTAGTCGTAAAGGCGGCCGATAATTAAGAACCTAAGCTATAGACGTTTGGAAAGGATTAAAAATGGCAAAAATACGTGATTTGCCCCTTGTAATCACTTGACTTCACACAATTGCGGCGTATCGTAAAATAATGGTGGGGCGTATCGATATACGTCCCAAGCGGCTTTTGCAGGGCAAAAACCTGGAAGCTCTTGCAAGAGGGCGAAGGAACGTACAATGTTAGTGTTGTCTCGGAAAAAAAACGAGAGTATTGTCATTAATGATGACATTACGATCGTAGTCGTTGAGATCCGTGGGGACAAGGTCCGGCTCGGTGTTGAAGCTCCCAAGGAGGTTCCTGTCCATCGCCGGGAAGTTTTTGATGCGATTCATCGCAACGAAGCAGCTTCCGGTGAAAAGACGGTCTCCAATAGCGAGAATTCCGGAACTGTTGACGAGGCTTGAAACGCCGTCGCTTGCCCCTCGAGTTCGCTGGGCACAAACCTCGGCTGCCAAAAGGCCGTTTTGCTGGCTGTTTGTAGCGTTTCGATAGTCTTTGCCGCTTCTTTCGTGGGCACGCCCCCAATCTCGTCGGTTTCTTCTCCGCTTTCGTCGTTCCTCGAGAAGAACCTGCCCCGCCGCCGATCGCCCGATCGCTGCGTGCTGGCCGTACCCCCCTTGACGCTGCCGTCTGGCGTGCGGTATACAATCTATTCTGTGTACGTCCACTGCCCCGACCGTCCGCGGCGCGGCATAACAGGGCCCCGTCGTCTAACCAGGTTAGGACACAGCCCTTTCAAGGCTGGAACACGGGTTCAAATCCCGTCGGGGTCACTTGGGAAGGATGCATGCTGAAGGATGGGCCATGAGCGATTCTCCTTCTCATCCTTACGACGCGGTTCTCGTTGTCTCTTTTGGCGGACCGGAGGGTCCCGACGACGTCATTCCGTTTCTGGAGAACGTCACACGGGGACGAAACATCCCTCGCGACCGACTGCTGCAGGTCGCCGAGCATTATGAGCGATTCGGCGGAGTCAGTCCGCTGAATGGCGCAATCCGCTCCTTGCTGGTCAAGTTGGTCGAGGAGTTAAACGTCTACGGGCCGCACGTGCCCGTTTACTGGGGAAACCGTAATTGGCACCCCATGTTAACCGATGTCGTGGGGCAAATGGCGGAAGACGGCATTCGCCATGCATTGGCCTTCGTTACCTCGGCCTTCGGATCGTACTCCAGTTGCCGGCAATATCGCGAGGACGTTGCCCGAGCGCGGCAAGAGGTTGGTGGCGAGGCCCCGCAGATCGACATCATTCGCCGCTTCTACAACCATCCGGGGTTCGTCGAGGCGGTGGTCGGCCGCGTGGGCGAGGCGCTGGCCGAACTGCCAAATGACCGCCGAGAGCAGGCCGCGTTGATCTTCACTGCCCACAGTATTCCCGTGGCCATGGCGCAGACCGGCCCTTACGAAGCGCAACTCCGCGAGGCCTGCCGGTTGGTGGCTGAGGCCATCTCCTATCCGCACTGGCAACTGGCCTTCCAAAGCCGTAGCGGTCCCCCTTCGCAGCCGTGGTTGGAGCCAAGTGTTGAAGCCGTGGTCCGCCAGATCGCTGCACGCGGCGACGTCAAAGACCTGGCAATCGTGCCGATCGGGTTCCTGCACGACCACATGGAGGTCGTGTTCGATCTGGACGTCGAACTGTTCGAGCTTTGCCAATCGCTCGATCTGACAATGGTCCGCGCGGAAACTCCCGGCTTGCACCCTCGGTTCGTGCGAATGATTCGCGAGTTGATCATCGAGCGGATTGGTCCCGGAACGCCGCGGTTGGCTATGGGGCCAGACGGGCCGCCGCCGGATGGCCCTTCACCGCTGGAATGCAGGCCAGGATGTTGCCAGGGAGCGAAATCCGAAATCCGAATATCGAAGTAACGCTTGCTTGCGTTGATTACCCCAGCTTCTCACCGCGATAGCTCAAATCCATCAACTCCATGGTGTGCATTACCCGCAGACCAAGGCCCGCCTGCCGCACCTCCCGCTGAATCTGCAGCAGGCACCCAGCGTTGGCCGCCAGCACGATTTCCGCTTTCGTGCTGAGAATGTTCTCCAGCTTGCGGCGGGAAAGCCGATCCGACATTACCGGCTCGGTCAAGTTATAGGTCCCGGCCGCCCCGCAGCAAACGCCAGCTTCGGGCAATTCGCGAAGCTCCAGGCCGGGAATCTTGGCCAGAAGTCGTCGCGGGGCTGATGCGATCCGCTGAGCGTGGGCCAGGTGGCACGAATCATGATAGGTCGCTGTGGCCTCGATTCGCCCGCTGAAGGGTACGACCCCAAGTTGATCGAGGAACTCATGCACGTCCTTCACCTTCGCAGCGAAACGGGCGCGGTGCGGCTGCAAACCGTCTCGCCAATGATGTCCGTACTCCTTGAGCATCGCCCCGCAGCCGCCATGGTTCACCACGATCGCGTCGTAGCGGTCGAGTTCGAAGGCCACGAGATTCGCATCGGCCAACTGCCGCGCCCTAGCGGGTCGCCGTTGTGCAAATGTATCGCGCCGCAGCAGGCTTGTCCGCGGGGCACAAACACGTCACAGCCATTCTCTTGCAGCACGCGGGCCGTCGCCCAATGGACCGGGCGGAACATGGCGTCCGCCACGCAACCGAGGAAAAACGCCACACGGGCCCGCTGCCGCCCCACCGCCGGTAAGAACTTGGGCAACCGCGGCCCCGGCCGGACAGGCGGCGGCAAGAGCGGCGCCAATCGTCCCAACCGGCCGGGCAGCAGCTTCAACAGCCCCAGCCGTTCGGCCGCCGAGATCACGCCGAGCCGCTGCAAGAGCCGCATGGGGAGCAGCACGTGACGGAGCCGATCGGCATGGGGAAACAGGTCCAGGAGGATCCAGCGACGGAAAAGGTCCCAGCGTTTCTCAACACCGTCGTCGGCCTCGTTGATCGCCTGCCGAAACGGTTCGATGAGCCGGCCGTACTGCACCCCCGAAGGACACACCGCTTCACAGGCGCGGCAGTCGAGGCACAAGTTCAGGTGCCGCTCCATACGATCGGTCAGTTCGGTGCGGCCGTCGGCTACCAGCCGGATCAACTGAATGCGGCCGCGGGGACCGTTGTTCTCATCGCCGGTCTCCAGGTAGGTAGGGCACGACGACGTGCACAGCCCGCAATGCACACAGTGGAGCAACTGGTCGTAGGCGATACCTGCGGTCAGGTTACCGTCGCCGGCCTCGGGCGTGATGTCGGAGCTGCTGGGGTTCATGGGGTGTTGGGGCAACGGATAGGCAGACGTTACTAGCCTACCACGGAAATCTCCCAGGGTTGAGTATGCCTTTAGGATCGAATCGTTGCTGGATCGAGCCGCATTAGGGCCGCGCCCGGACGCGGTGAGCCCCAGATTTCTTCTGCTGAAAGCTCCAAGCCGGCCGGTGTCTCCAACAATGTCAGGCGCCCGGCTGCTGCCATAGCAATCGGTCGCAGTCGGTCGCGAACCACGCCAGCGAAATCCTTGCGGAGCGGATCTCCGGCTTCAGTCCTCACGTTGCTCTTTTCCGATCGATAGATGCGAATGACCCCGTTGCCCGCATGGGCCTGAAGCGGCACGGTAGGCAACTCCTTCGCGACACACTGGATGACCGCGACCAAGCGGCTGGGCGCCACGGTAATCTGGATTATCGTGGGGCTTTCGCTCAGCCAATTCCACACCGCGTCGACTCGAGCGCCGCTGATAGTCGTCAATTCGCCGGCATCCAAGGCGTGCCACTCATCGCCAAGGGCGCGGGCCATCCGTTCGACCTCCGCGGCGTCCCCTTCGAAGCCGATGATGAGCCGTGCCGCGGCATCCTCCGGCCGGGGCGGCAAGGGGCAGCGACTGCGCCCCGGGCCCGTCAGTAATTCCACGATCGTCGGCCTGGCGGGGCTGCCGCCGAAGGCGGCCAGCAAACGCTCCGCGCGGGGAAAATCTGGTATGTCGCATATGACCAGGGCGGAATGCGTGGGCAGCGGACGGACCATGAACGTCAACTGTGTCATCACTCCCAGCCGTCCGAGCGAACCGGTCATCAACCGCGGCAGGTTGTAGCCGGCCGCATTCTTCACGACCCGGCCGCCGCCGGAAAACAACTCGCCGCGGCCATCTACGGCCCGAAACCCTAGCAGATAATCGCCGACGGTTCCATGGGCGAATCGCCGCGGACCGGAGGCATTTGTCGCCACAATCCCGCCCAACGTGGCCTTCGATGCCTCCGGCGGATCAAGCGGCAGCCACTGGCGATGCTCGGCCAGACGCTTATTGAGCCCTGCCAGCGTGATTCCCGCTTCGACGGTGATCGTCATGTCGTTCGGCTGATAATCGCAAACGCCGCATAACAGGTTCATTGACAACGCATGGCCCTGCTGCGCCGGTGCGAGGCCGTAATTGAGGCTCGTTCCGCCGCCCACCGCGTAGACGGCCTGTCCCTGCTGATAAGCCAGTCGAACCTGAGTCGCCACGTCCTCGGCGTTGGCACTCCCGGATTTAGCCGGAATTTGCGGGAGATTCTGGTTAAAGCCGGGACTACAATCGCCGTATGCCAGTAGCGACGGCAATTTCTTTGCCGGATTCAATCGGCCGGCCGGGTCGAAAGCCTGGCGGACATGGTGCATGGCCCGCAAGTCGGCCGGAGCGAAGAGTTTCTCCATCAAGGCGATTTTTTCAATCCCTACGCCGTGCTCGGCCGTGATGCTGCCACCGCAAGCGATGCACTCCTCGAGTATCTCCCGGCTGGCCGCCTGGGCCCGCGCGGCCAGATCGCCATCGCGCTCGTCCATCAACAAAATGGGGTGGACGTTGCCGTCGCCGGCGTGCGCTACGTTGACAATTCGGACCCGGTGTCGAGCCGCTGTCTCGGCTATGTGGCGAAATACGTGTGGCAGGCGAGTCCGCGGCACCACACCGTCCTGGAGAATGTAGCCCGGGCTAAGTCGGCCCACCGCGCCGACGGCCATTTTGCGGCACTTCCATAGCAACTCGCGTTCTGCCGCTGACTTGGCCTGGAGGATCTCGCCGGCCCGCCAGGTGCGGCAGTGGGCGACGATTTGCTCCAGCACGGCATCGAGACCGGCGTCAGGACCGTCAATCTCGATCACCAGGATGGCGGCCGCGTCGGGCGGTACGCCCGGTGCAAACGCCGCCTCCACGGCGTCGAGGATGCCGCGGTCCATCAATTCCAGCGCCGCCGGAACAATCCCCGCGGCGATGATCTGGGTGACGGCCTGAGTGGCGTCGTCGATTGTGGCGAAAGCCGCCCGAATCGTGCGGGAGCCCTGTGGGTCCCTCGTCAACCGACAAAGGACTTTGGTAACGACTGCCAACGTGCCCTCGCTGCCGCAGACCACTCGGGCAAGGTCCAACGTGGCCGGATCTTCCACCGGTCCAACTTCCATTATCGAACCGTCGCCCAGTCACGAATTCCAGCCCGGCCAAATGGTTCGTGGTAACGCCATATTTCAGCGTATGCGGGCCGCCGGCGTTAGTGGCCACATTGCCGCCGATAGTGGCCGTGCCTTGGCTCGACGGATCGGGAGCGAAGTGATAGCCCGACCCCGCCAGGGCCCGCGTGAGCTGCAAATTGAGCACGCCCGGCTCGACCAGCGCCACGGCATCGCGGAGACATATCTCCAAGATCCGGTTCATCCGCGTGAGCATGATCACCACGCCGTGGGGCGGTGGGCGTGCATCCGCCTGCCAGCCCGGTGCCGGCCCCCCGGGCGACGACCGGGCAGCCGTGCTCCCCGCACGCCCGCACCACCGCCGAAACATCTCGCGTCGTGCGAGGGAAAACAACAGCCAGAGGCATGCGCCGCACGACGGTGTAGGCGTCGCAATCGTAGACGACTAGTTCCGACGGTGCCGAAAGGACGTTCTCCGGCCGCAATATTACGCGAAGACTGCGGATCAAATCGCTGCTGGGCATAGCTGTGCAGGCCGGAACGAGCTGGGGCGGTTGGGGCGGCGGAACTCCCGCGGGTACGTTTACTCGCCGCACACCGTACAATTATAGTCCGTCACAGAATCATTTCCGGACCGGCCGGCCGAGTTTCTTTTCCACACTGGCGACCTTGGCCTCAAGGCGGCCGGAACCGCCTTTTCGTGCGTCGATCTTGATCGAGCATTCGATGCGGTCGCAATCGGCAGCCATGACCTCATAGCAGCGGCGAACGACGTCCATGACCTCGTCGAATTCGCCTTCCAGCACCGTGCCCATCGCATGCGTCTGATAGGGGAGCCCGCTGCGATCGATAATATCGATACTACGGGCGACGTAGGGGCTAAGGCTCTCGCCTTTGTCTAGGGGAAACATGCTGAATTCCAAAAGAACCATGATTAACTCCTGGTCGGAAGAAACTGACAAAAGCCTCATGTTTTCACGGATTTGTCGCCTGCTTCCTCCACGTACTAGTGAGAAAAGGACTTAAACGGCCTTCCGCTTGCAGCGGCGGCGGGTATCAATCCTACACCTGCAATCTTGAAAAATCATCCCGAGATCGAAACGGTCGGCAGCTAAATGA
Source organism: uncultured Planctomycetia bacterium (assembly GCA_963709175.1). Lineage (GTDB taxonomy): Bacteria > Planctomycetota > Planctomycetia > Pirellulales > Thermoguttaceae > JANXQG01. The sequence goes on along the minus strand of CAVPVK010000007.1, from coordinate 2,124,242 downwards.
CTTTTGCGGGGACGCATGTTGCCAAACGGATTAACCGACCCATTGTCTGTAGCGCAACGTATTGATTTCCGTCCTATACACGGCATAAGAGCGCGAATCCGGACCCATATTCCGCTGGATCGGAATTGTTAACGCAGTAAGCCCAGTTTCACTATATTGGAAAATGAAATTCCGATCGATTATCATAGATGAGTACCTTGGCTAAGCCTCGACACAAAGCGCTGGCGGCCGGCACCAGAGGCACGGGCATTGCCTCATGCCGGGGATTATCTCATCTAAAGTCCGGTGGTTTACCAAGAGCTTCTTTTTTTCCTGCGGAAACGGAACATCATGAGCAAACATCCCGGTAGCGGCAAGATCGGCTCCACTTTACGGGCCCTTGGCGTGAAAACGCCCAGCATTCCCCAGTCGCGGCACCTCGGCTTCGAGAGCCTGGAGGTCCGGCGTCTGCTCTCGACCGTCGGCTTGAACTCGATTTCCAACGTTACCCTGCCGGCGGGGGCCTCAGTGCTGGTGGCCCTGAACGGCAGCGATACCGGCCAGACCATCCAATTCAGTGCGACGACGTCGAATCCCCAGAAGGTAACGCCGACCGTCATGCCCGAGACGAACAAGAGCGTCGAGTTCAAGATCGCCGGCTACGGGACGATGACCTTCCAGTTGTTCGACAACCTCACCCCCACCGCGGCGAGCTACGTTGAAAACCTGGTGAACGAGAATTTCTACAACGGCGACTATATCTACCGCGCCCAGAGCGGGTTCGTGATTCAAGGCGGAAACGACCCGCCCCAGTTGAGCAGCACTTATCCCGACGGCATCCGCACTCCGCCGGCCGCCATCGACGAGGAGTACAGTCCCGACTTGACCTACACCACGGCCGGCGATCTGGCGATGGCCCGCACCGGCTCGCCGAATTCCAGCAGCACGGAGTTCTTTGTTTCCGAGGCCAACGCGGAGGCCTCGCTGAATTTCGGCTATACGCTGTACGGCTTCCAGACGACTGGGCAATCGATCGTCTCGGAAATCCAGCAGCAGCCGACGGTGCCCGTCACCCAGACCGCTCCCTACAGCTACCTGGATACTCCCATCCAAATTACCTCGGCGAGCATCATCAATGACACGCAGAACGGCGTCTTGATGCTGCGGGCCCCCACGGGCACTACCGGCACCTACTCCGTGACGGTAACGGCCTCCGACGGCACGAATACCCCCACCACCCAGACGTTCAACGTGACCGTCGAGCCCGATACGTCTGGTGGGACCGCCAATCCTTGGGCGGCCGATACACCCACGGCGCCGACTGCCGTGGCCTTCCAGCCGTCTTCCGGCCAGTCGTCGTCGCTCACCTCGGACAACAACGCCTCGGCCTCGCAGGAGCTGAAGTTCCTCGTCAGCGGCGTCACCGACGGCAATCTGGTGACGGTCTACGCCAACGGCGTTGCCATCGGCTCGGCTGTGGCCGGCTCCGGCGGATCCACGGTAGTAACTACCAGCGGCACGAGCGAGCTATTCAACGGCACCTACACGATCACGGCCACCCAGACCGATCAGAACGTTGCCGCGACCGATAGCGCAGATTCCGACGGGACCTATACGGCCAACGTCGACAGTTATAGTTCGCCGGACGTGCAACTCCAGGTGTTCAACGGCCTCAGCGTGACGTCGACCCCCGCCACGTCGGTCGCCGTCGGCGGGACCTACACGTATACCTTGCAGACCAACGCCCCCAGCGGCGACACGGTCAGCCTTGCCCTGCCTTCGGCGGCGACATCGGACGGCGTGACCTACAATTCCTCGACGCAGACCGTCAGTTGGACTCCCACGTCCTCTCAGACGGGCCAGCAGACGTTCGACGCCACGGTCACGGACGCGGCGGGCAACAGCGTGACGCTTCCGCTGGATATCGACGTCGTCAGCACCAACGCGCCCGCGGCGCCGACTACGATCGCCTTCGAGCCGCAAACGGGCCAGGGAACGACCACCATCACGTCGGCCAACAATTCTTCGTCCTCGGAGGAGCTGCAATTCCTTGTTTCCGGTGTCGTGGCCGGCGACACGGTCAACCTCTACGCCGACGGTTCGACGACGGCCATCGCCACCGGCACGGTCGCGTCAGGCGATACGACGATCACGCTGACCACCAACGGCACCAGTACGCTCTCCAACGGCGCGCACACCTTCACGGCCACGCAGACCAGCGGCACCACAGCCAGCGCCACCTCCTCGGCTCTGGACCTCACGGTCTTCAACGGCCTGACCGCGACCGCGACCGAGACTCCTACGGAAAGGGTCGAGTCGGCGACAGTCGGTACGGCGTTTTCTTACACGTTTACTGGGGTTTCGACCAATGCCCCCAGCGGCGACACGGTGACCTACGCCCTTTCCTCGACCGCGCCCACCGGCATGACGTTCGATTCCAGCACGGACACCGTCAGTTGGACGCCCACATCCGATCAGGAAGGCGAGACGGCGTCCTTCGCGATCACGGCCACCGATACGGCGGGCAACACCGCCTCCACGCTGCCCATCTACGTCTCGGTGGCGGCGGCCAGCGGCATTACCGTCGTGGCCCCGACGGCCAGCATCGCCGTTGGCTCGCCGGTCCTCGTGGCCTTCAACGACTCGGACACATCCGGCACGCCAACCTACACGGTCACGACCTCCAGCACGGCCGATTCCAACGGAGCGGACCTGACGGCCACCGTCACGCCGCTGACCAACCAGGTCCTGGAGATCATGACCAACTACGGCGAGATGGATTTCCAGTTGCTCAACAACTACACGCCCAACACGGTCAGCCACTTCACCGGCCTGGTCGATTCGGGGACGTATACGAACACTACGTTCTACCGGATCATCGAAGACTTCATGGACCAGGGCGGCGTCAATGCCAGCGGCACGGGCAGTTCGATCCCCGTCGAGCTGAACGACCTCTTGCGGTTCACCTCCAGCGGTCTGCTGGCGATGGCAAACGACGGCGTCGATGGCAACAGCTCGGAATTCTTCATCACCAATCCCAACGACACCAGCGACGGCTTCCTCGACTTCCGCTACACGATCTTCGGCAAGCTGATCGCCGGCGACGCCGTCCGCGGGGCGATCTCCAGCACGCCGGTGACAACCAACTCGTCGGGCGAAGACAGCCAGCCCGTGACGGCGCCGCAAATCCTCTCGATGAAGGTTGTCACAGAGACCGATGCCGGGGTCTTCATGCTCAACGCCGCAACGGGGGCTTCGGGGCCTTACACGGTCACTGTCTCGGACGGCCTGGGTAACACGCAGACCTTTAGTATCAAAATCGGCACCAATTCCTACGATCCGCCCAATCCCTGGGTCAAGCCGATCACGGTTGGCACTAACAGCTCGGGCACCAACCCCGGCGATCAGATCTACACTGCGGAAAACACGGCGGTGACCTTCACGCCGCAGGGAGAGGCGGCCGAAGGCGGCACCGCGCAGGTGAACGTGCAGTTGTTCGACCCCTTGACCGACTACCCCAACGAGTTCGTGGACGACTCCTTCGTGGCGTCCAGCAGCGAGCCGCCGATTGACTCGCCCAATCCCTATGTGACGCTCACGGCAAATTCCGACGGCAGCTACACGATCACGCCGGCCACCGGCTACCAAGGCATCCAGTACCTGGAGGTCACGTCAGTGGTTCCCGTCACGGGCACGTTCACGCTCGATGTGGGATCGACGACGACGGGCTCGATCGATTTCAACAGCTCCGACCTGACGGCCACCGCCACCGCCATTCAAGACGCTCTGGTGGCGGCCGGTTTCACGGATGCCACCGTCACGGCGGCCACACCGGTTCCGACCCTCACCCCGACCAAATTCAACTTCAATGTTGACTTTGGCAGCGGCAACAGCGAGTCGGCGATCAGCTTCCCGTCGAGCAACACCTTGGCCGCCACCTTCAGCAATTCCGTCACCGCGGCCTCCGAGAAGCAGACCCTGAGCTTCGACGAGTCGTCGCCGGGCACTTCCTGGGACTCGTCGTCGAACGTCAATCCCGAGTACACGGCCTACGTGCCGATTTTCGTCGGAACGCAGACGACGCCCTCGACCCCGACAATCGCCTCCATCGAGGCCGGCGGCAAGGCGATCACCGGCAGCACCTTCGACAACAACTCCAGCACGACCAGCGAACTTTCGTTCAACATCACGGGCGTGACGGCCGGCTACGCGGTCTCGGTCTACATGGACGGCAGCACGACGGCCATCGCCACCGGCACGGTTTCCACTACCGCGGGGACCACGACGATCACCGTGACCACCAACGGTACGACGACGATCCCCAGCGGCAACCATACCTTCACCGTCAAAGAGGCGACGCCCGAGGCCTTGCTCTTCGGCGATTTCGGCACGACCTCCAGCGGCTCCTATGCGCCGGGCACCGAGTATGCCGTTCCGCAGAGCGTTCTCAGCAGCGCCGCTTCGGCGGGCACTACGTTGACGATCGGCCTGGTGGTCCTTTCCGCCCCCGGCACAAGTGCCCAGGTCGGCTCGCTCTATACGTATACCGTCTCGACCAACGCCCCCAGCGGAGACACCGTGACGGTCACGCCGGTGACCGTGCCCAGTGGCATGCAGTTGTCTGGCGACACCTTCACTTGGACACCCACCAATGCCCAGTTGAACACCTCGCCGGAGTTCGAGGCCACCGTCACGGACACCGACGGTAACAGCACGACGATTGGGCCGGTCAATATATCTGTCATTCTCGGGCTGGTGCCCATCGCGGTCCCCGTGAATACGAAGCTGGGCGGAAACGTCACCGTGACCCTCTCCGGGAACGAGATCGAGATCTACGACAACATCGGCAAGGCGGTTCTCGGCCAGAACACGTTCAACTCGACCGACACGGTGGATATCACTTTACCCGCGGGGCAGGCGAACGATGTGACGATCGACCTTCCCAACAACGCCAGCGCCCGCTGCCGCAGGCGATCTCGGTGCAGGGAACGACAGGCAGCTCGACAAACAACAACCAGGTCACCGTGCAGGGGACCGTGGGGGCGAACGTGTTCACCGTCACCAACGGCACGGTCACGGCCAACAACCTGGCCACGGAACTCACCGACGTGCAGCGGGTCGTGCTCAGCGGAAACGGCAACAACAACTATTACCGGCTCACGTCCAGTAGCCAGCCCGTTGCGGTCGTCGCCAGCGGCAGCAACAACACGTTGGATTTCAGCCACGATACGGCGGGAGTAAACGTCAATCTGCGGCTGGATAACGGGCAGGCGCAATCGATCGCCCCCTGGGACACGACGCTTGCGGTTACCGGCGTGATCAACTACCTGATCGGGTCGCAATATGCCGACGTACTCGAAGGCGGCACCGCGGGCACAACGGAGATCCGCGGCGGGCTGGGCAATAACACCATCACTGGGGGCACCGGCAATAACATCATCCTCGGCGGTGGAGGCAACGACACGATCACTGGCGGTTCGGAAAAGAACCTGATCATTGGTTGCGCCGGCAATTGCTCGATCTATGCCAACGGTCAGCAAAATATTGTTTTCGGCGGCCTGACGAATCTCGATTCGAACGACGCGGCCCTGCTGAACCTGCTCAATGAAGGAACCTGGTTCATGTACGGCTACAGCGTGCGCCGGGCACTTGCCAGCGCGGCGGGCGACCCGGGAATGCTGTCGCAGTTGCTGTCGTTCGACGACGTGGGGGCGCAGGACACGATCTTCGGCAGCTACGCCAACAGCGATTTTATCCTCGGCAAGTACTGCACCGTGCAAGGCTAAGGCGACTTAGGCGCGACCGGAGCGGTTCCCGGTTTGGGTGGCATGCTCGAAGGTTTCCAGCCGAAAGCGTGTTTTGTGCCCGTGTCGTTTCCGCCGGAAGCCTTCGAGCATGCCACTTTCATAAGAACCGGAAGCTATTCCTGGGCAGGTCGTTAGTGCACCGACCCGTCGCCATCCACTCGCCGCGTCATGCGGTCGTCCGGCGACGCTTCCCGCAGCGGCAGCGCCAGCCGCATGCCCGGCGTGAGGTAGTCGTACTCCTTGCCCAACGCCTCGCGATTGAGTTGATAGATCTCGGCCCAGCGCGAAACCTTGCCCAGTTCGTTGCGGGCAATGCTGGAGAGCGTGTCGCCCTCCTGCACAACGTATGTGCGCCCGCCGCCCGACATGGCGGTCGGATAGCCGTGCATGGCATCCGTCCGGTTTCGCACCATCTCGCGTCGATCGGGCCGCGGACACAGATCGGGATAGTCCTTCTCCAACTGCGCGACCGGCGGCGTGGAAATCACCAGCCCGGGCGAGAGCCGGTCGGGCCGGACGGCCTTGCCGCGATTCTGCTCGGCTAACGCCCGAAAGTAGGCGCCGCTCCCGTAGACTCGTGCGGAAATAGTCCAATAGCTGTCGTTGGGCTGGACTTCGTACGTGCCGTCGTTCCGCAACGGCTCCTGGGGCCGCAGGCGGTTGGGGAATTCTTCGCGGTGGACGGCGTTGTCGGTTTCGTAGCCGCGCGGCGGCGGGTTGTAATACTGCGCGGCATCGCTGCGGGCGGCGTAATTCGGCGGCCCGTTGGCGGCGGGGTTGGAAAACCCCTGGCCCAGGCGTCCGTCGTCCCGACCGCCGGAAATATGCGGATGGGCATACGGATCGATGGCCGCCGGCGGATTGGCCTGTGAATGGTCGTCCCGAATCCCGCGCTCCCATGCCTTTTCTGCGTGGTGCCGGGCAGCCTCGGCGTCAGCACCCGCCATGCCTGGCCCAGCGCCGTCGCGGCGGGGAAGTTGCTCTGCCACTGGCCCCGCCGGCACGCCATCGACCCCATATCGGTCCAGTGGCCGCGGCGGTCGATCCGCCTGCTCACCTCCGCTCACCTGGATCACCATCGATCCCGAATTGGCCGGAAGGCGGGGATCGGCAGGCGGCGACACGGCGATGGAATAACGGTCGTCGTTATCGGTGTCTCGCGCCGCCGCCGCAGCATTCGCCTGCTCGCGCCGCTCTTTCCGTGACTCGGGCGGCGGAGGGACCTCGCGCACGTCTTTCTTCTTCTCTTTCTCCGCTGCGTTCCAATGTCCCAGGTCGTCCAGCGCCTTTAGGCCTTCGTGCTTGGGAAACTCGAGGGGTTTCGTGGCGTCGGGATGCTGTGCCTCACGCTTTTCTTCGTGCTTTTCTTCCCGAGCGAGCATCCTCTCTGCCTCTGCCTTCGGCCGCGAGAACCGCCACACGGCAACAGCCCCAAGCACAAGCAGCAACGCTCCTAAGACCGAAAGGCCGATCGCGACTTCACGATTGATATTGGGCTTCATCTCCATGCCTCCTTGCAGGGATGGCGCACGCAGGGCCGCCGTCAGCCGGTTAGTTGCACAACCCCTACGCTGCGGATTCGGTGGGAATCTTAATCACTCACTGGGGCGGTGTAAACGTCAACCGGCCGTCAATCGCGGATCGCCACCCGAAGTTTCGCGCTGCGGGATCGTGGATTCCCGGCAATCTCGCCATCCGAGGGGGTAATCGGTTTCCGAGTGAGGGCCTTCAGACGCGGATTGTCGCGAAAGGTCTCTTTTATCCGCCGGTCTTCCAGCGAATGGAAGCTGATTATCGCGATCCGTCCTCCGGGCCGCAGGCAATCGGGCAGGCGTCGAAGCGCGATTTCCAGCGATTTCAATTCTTCGTTCACAAAAATTCTCAATGCTTGGAAGGTCCGCGTGGCCGGGTCGATGCGTTCGTGCCGCGACCTGGGAACGCAGTGCCGCACCAAGTCGGCCAGCTCGGCCGCCGTTTGCACCGGGCGATTGTCTTCCCGCCGTTGGACGATGGCTCGAGCGATCCGCCGGCTGTAACGTTCCTCTCCGTATTGGTAAATCACGTCGGCCAGGTGCTCGGCACTAAGCCTCTCCAACAGTCGCCATGCCGGTTTGCCCTGCATCGGATCAAATCGTAGATCGAGGGAGCCGGTCGAAGAAAAGCTGAACCCGCGGTCGGAATCGGCCAGCTGATCGCTGGAGATTCCCAGGTCCAGCAGGATTCCATCAACAGCCGTAACTCCCAATTCTGCAAGGACTTCTGGCAGGTCGCAAAAGTTCGCATGCACCGGTGTCACGGGCAAATCGGCAAGATTCCTCATTGCCGCCTCGACCGCCGCCGGATCGCGATCAAGCGAAATCAACTTGCCGCTTGCTCCGACTCGCTCGGCCAGCGCGCGCGAATGGCCGCCGCCCCCCAACGTGCCATCGACGAATACGCCACCATCATGGGGGGCAATCCCTTGCAGAACTTCATCGAGCATTACGGGCACATGGATCGAACTAGGAGCAGCCATGGTCTTATCCTACGACCACTGGGGATGGAGAACCAGGGGTTGAGGAAAGTGCTTTGGACGAGAGACAATGATTGGAGATATCTGAAATCTCAAGTATCTCAAATCCCTTATCTCCTATCCCTTTCCCTTCCGCTTAATCAGAAGCACCGTGCGGTCTCGCGACTTGCGTGCGGTGCAAACGCCGTCGATCTGGTCAAATTGCCGACGAAGGATTGTGGCCATCTCCGCTGCGGTGGCGGCGTGCGCGGCTTGTAAGATCTTGCCCATGCCCGTCTCGCCCAGCGGTTTGCCGTCGGGACCGGGCAGATCCAGGGCACCGTCGGTGAAAAGGGCCAGGGTTTCTCCCGGCATCAATTCATAGCCGGTCTGCTCGTAAAGCGACTCCGGGCCCTCGCCCAAGCGGGTAGAAATCTGCGTCAACGACTCCCAACCGTCTTGGTGAACCACCAGGGCGCCAGGATGACCCGCCGAGGCGGTGCATATCCGGCCAGTCGCCGTTTCGATCAGCCCATAGAAAAGCGTGGCATATTGGTCTCCGGCCGACGCGGTCCAGAGCGTCAGGTTCAGCCGGTTGAGGGTCTGCTGGGCCTCGCGGTAGTATTGCCCGTGGGCCCGCAAGGCTGCTTTCAAGCCGCTGGCCGCCAAGGCCCCCGGAATGCCGCCTTCCATGGCATGGCCCACGGCCACCGCCAGCAGTCCATCGGGCAGGCAGAACCAGTCGTGAAAGTCGCCGCCCAGGGCGTCAGCCTGCGTAGTCCAGCCGGCTACTTCCCAGTTGTCCAGCAGCGGCGCGACCGCAGGCAACTGGTTGCGCTGCATCCGCTCGGCCGCAGCGATCTGCTTCTTGATCCTGGCCGCGGCGAAGCCTTCCTGCCAGAGCATCTCCCGATCCAGGTCGGCGGCCAGCCGTCCGGCGATCACTTCGACAATGTTCGTCTGCTGATCGGTGAAGTCGCGCTTGGCGTTGGAAAACATCCACAACGTGCCGAGGATCGTCGTGGAGGTAGAAATGGGCACGCATACGGCGGAGGCAAAGTCCTCCGGGGCCCGCCAGTGGCGCATCAGCGCGGCATCGTCCAGCACTACCGCGTGCCCCAACATTGATTCCAGATCGGCCACGGCGCCCTGCAAGGGTCGTGCCGGCGCCGTGAACCGATCCAAAGGCAGTCCCCAACAAGACCGTAACTTGAGCTTGCTGGTTGCCTCGTCTAGAAGGTACATGGCTGCTGCCTGGCAGCCTACGGCCTTTGCCCCGCCGCGCAAGACGGCCTCCAGGCGGTTGGCCAGATGCTCGGGTTCATCCTTGTGTGGCACCAAGGGAACGCCGGCCGCCAATTCGGCCTCGCGTTCGACCAACGCACGTCGTACTTGCTGGACTTCTTCCAGCATGCCGCCGATGGCCGATGCCAATTTCCGCGCTGCCTCGAACTCTACCGGCAAAGGCTTGTCCACGCCTTCCACGGGTGCCAGCACGAGGTGTGCGGGAGAAGATCCCTGCCCGCCGTTGATCGCCGCGGACCATCTCGGCTGCTCCGCCTCCTTGGGAGTTTTGGGCGCCGGTCCCGCCTGGTATTGCAACGACCAACCCGTCGCCTGCTGGAATGCCTGCAACACGTCGGGCAGGCTGGCCACGGCGGTGGGCGGTTTCCCGGCACGCGCGGGCTCGGTATAGAGTCGGAGGCTCGAAGGCTGAGACTTGGTTCTGGCCACGGAAGGATGCTGGGGAAAAAGGGGAGCGCGGTCTAGCCTTCCGTCCGTGGCCGATTCATGCTGGCTGCGCCGGCAGTCGAAAATCTGCCGGCTTGGGCGTCGACTTTCTCGACTTCGCCCATGCTACGCAACCGTTCAATCATCCGTGACCGGCACGACTTAACATCGGCAGGGACAGCGAACCTACCTGAGAAGGATTTCAACTTCCGATATACTTGGCATAAACGGTCCTAGCCACGGCCACGTCGTCGGTCCCTTGCACGATCGTCCGGCCATCGGGAAAAATCACCAGCTCGTAATTCTCAACCTTTAGCCGCAGCAAGAAAGCATTGCGGGCCACATGGCCAATACCTTCCAGCCGCTGTGCCAACTCCGCCAAGGGCACGCCGCCGCCGGCCTGGGTCAACTGCACGGAGTTGCGGCCGCAGAGCACCGCGGCCCGGCTGCCTTGCTGCCCGGCAAGCCAGGCGAACTGCCGCTGCTTGCAGGCCGGGCAATCCGATCGCTCTGCAAGATCGCTGACGTCGAGTTGCACGAAGCGGTTCTGCCAGAGGTCGACCACCGTCAGCCGCCGTGAGACGGCGGCCCGATTGCCGCTGAGGATTTTGATCGCCTCCTGGGCCTGAATCGAGGCGATCACTCCCACTATCGGGGCCATGACACCCGCCGTGTCGCAGGTAGGCGTGCTGCCCGGCCGCGGACATTCAGGCAGCAGGCAGCGCAGGCAGCCCGTTTCGCCCGGCAAAATCGTCATCGTCTGTCCTTCCGCCCCTACGCAACCGCCGTAGACCCACGGCAGGTTCAGCGATACGGCCGCGTCGTTGAGCAGGTAGCGGGTCTCGAAGTTATCGGTGCCATCCAGCAGCACGTTCGCGCCTTCGCACAGCACCAGCACGTTTTCTGGGCCGACGTGGGCCACGATCGGTTCGATCTCGACGGCCGAGTTAATTCTCCGCAGTTTTTCCGCGGCGGCGACCGCCTTGGGTAGTCCGGCGGCGACATCGGCTTCGTCGAAGAGCGTCTGCCGGTGCAGGTTGCTCAGTTCGACGAAATCGCGATCCACCAGCCGCACCGCGCCCACTCCGGCCCGCACGAGCATATTGGCCAAGAGGCTTCCCAAGGCCCCGCAACCGCAGATCAAGACTCGGCTCGCGGCAAGGCGGCGCTGGCCCTCTTCGCCCAGATGCGCATAGCGCATCTGGCGGGTGTAGCGCATCAAAGCGTCGGCCGACGGGGATTCGTCGATCATACGTGGCGATCCCGATAAACTAGAACCCCAGTTCCTTCCTTGCCCGTGGCTTCAATTCGACTTCATATCGCATGGGCTAAATGTATCGTTCCAAGCCACATTTTTCAAGCGGTTGGCGATTGCGAGAGCACTTTCGCCAAGAACCGCCCCGTGGCCGACTCAGCGCTTCGCGCGACGATCTCGGGCGTGCCCTTGGCCACTACCCGCCCTCCCTCGTCCGCCGCTCCGGGACCGACGTCGATGAGGTAGTCGGCCGCCTTCATCACTTGCAGGTTGTGCTCTACCACGATCAGCGAATGACCGACCGCCAGCAGGGCGTCGAAACAATCCAGCAGTTGGGCGACGTCGGCGAAGTGCAGTCCCGTCGTCGGCTCGTCCAGCAGGAACAAGCACCGCCCCCGCTTGGCCTTCGACATGTATCCGGCCAGCTTCAGCCGCTGGGCCTCGCCGCCGGAAAGCGTGTTGGCCGGCTGCCCCAGCCGCACATAATCCAGTCCCACGTCGATCAGCCGCTTCAGCCGCGCCTGCGCTTTCGCCCGGCCGCGGAAAAACGTGAACGCCTCGCGGACCGTCATTTCCAGCACGTCGGCAATGTTGCGGCCGCGATAGGTCACCTCCAGGATCTCGTCGCGATAGCGGGTCCCCCGGCACTGGCTGCACTTCATATACACGTCGGGCAGGAACTGCATGTCGATGCGGATCGCGCCGTCGCCCTGGCAGGCGCTGCACCGCCCGCCATCGACGTTGAAGCTGAAATGTCCCGCGTCGAAGTTCCGCGTCTTGGCCTCCACCGTCTCGGCGAAGACGTTGCGAATCTCGTCGAAAATCTTCAGGTAGGTCACCGGGTTGCTCCGCGGCGAGCGTCCGATGGGGCTCTGGTCGATCATGATCACCTCATCGATCTGGCCGTCGCCGATAACCTCGTCGCACTCCAGCGGCGGCGGACCTTCCTTGCGCATGCGGCGGCACAAGGCGGGATAGAGCGTCTCCTCCACCAGCGTGCTCTTGCCCGCTCCGCTCACGCCCGTCACCACGCAGAGCACGCCCAAAGGAAACTCCACGGTGACGTTTTTCAGGTTATTGCCCCGCGCCCCGGCCAGGCGGATCCAGCCGTGGTCGGGCTGCCGCCGCGAGCCCGGCCCCGCGGCCACGGCGGCCAGCGAGGTAATCGCCGGTGAGACTTTCGGGCGCGGCCTCCATCTCCGCCGGCGTGCCCTGGAAGACGATCCGTCCACCCCGCTCCCCCGCCCCCGGCCCGATCTCGATCACGCGATCTGCCGCGCGGATCATTGCCTCTTCGTGCTCCACGACGACCACGGTGTTGGCCCGATCGCGGAGGCGGCGGACTGCTTCGACCAGCCGCTCGACGTCGCGGGGATGCAGCCCGATCGACGGTTCATCCAAGACATACAGCATATTCACCAGGCTTGATCCCATGGCGGAAGTCAGGGCTGCCCGCCGCGCTTCGCCGCTGCTGAGCGTGCGGACGGTGCGGTCGAGCGTGAGGTAGCCGAGTCCCACCGACTCCAGGTAACCGAGCCGCAACTGCACCTGCTGGAGCATCATGCGGCCCACGCGCCGCTGGTCGTCGCTCAGTTGCAGGCGGCGGAAAAACTCGGCCGCCGCCCCGACGCCCATAGACGTGATCTCGGCGATATTCTTGCCGCCGACGCGGGCGTCCAGTGCCTCAGGCCGCAACCGCGTCCCTCCGCATGCCGGGCAGGGCCGGTAACTGCGCCAGCGGCTCAAGTAGACGCGGATGTGCATCTTGTACTTCCGCCGCTGCAGCCAGGCGAAGAAACCATCCAGCCCGCCGAAGTTCCGCTTGGGCACGCCATGCTCGATCAACTTCCGCTGGGCCGCGGTCAACTGGTTATATGGCACGTCCACCGGCAGGTCGAAATCGGGCGCCAGGGCCAACAACTCTTCCAGCTCGTGGGCGTATGCCGGCGAGTTCCAGGGTGCGATAGCCCCTTCACGGATCGATTTCATCTTGTCCGGCACGACCAGGTCGATATCGACGCCGGTGACGTTGCCGAATCCCTCGCATGTCGGGCACGCGCCCAGCGGGCTGTTGAAGCTGAACAGTCGCGGCTCAGGCGGCTGGTATTCGATATTGCAATCCGCGCAGGCAAAGCCGTTGCTGAACGCCCATCGCCGCCACGTGTCGTTAAGCCCTCGTCGCCCTTCGGGTGAAGGCACGTTTTCGACGAAAACCGCGATTTTCCCTCCTCCCTTGGCGAACGCGGTCTCCAGGGAGTCGCGTGCGCGTTTTTCCGTCGTCCCGCCGACGGACAGGCGATCAACGACGACATAGATTGGTTCCGTCGTGTGGGTGCTATCCTGGATATTGGTGGCCGGGTCCGAATTACCTTTTTCCTCCCCCGCGTCCAATGCCACCATCCGCTCGCCGACAATCGCCCTGACGAACCCCTCTTCCCTTAGTCCGGCCGCCACCGCTGCCAGCGGTTCCCCTTTCGCCTCCAGCCCAAACGCGACCATATAGCGCGTCCCCGCAGGCAAAACGCCCAGCCGGGCGGCGACGCTTTCCGGCGTGTCTCGTCCGACCGTCTTTCCGCATTCGCGGCAAACCACCGTACCGATCTTGGCGAACAGCAGCCGCAGATAATCGGCCACCTCGGTGGTCGTGGCCACCGTCGATCGGCTCGACCGGCTGCTGCCGCCCCCGGTCACGGCGATGGCGGGCGGCAGCCCGTCGATTCGTTCCGCCTCGGGCTTTTCCAGCCGATCGAGAAACTGGCGAGTGTATGCCGAGAAGCTCTCGATATAGCGTCGTTGACCCTCGGCGTAGAGGGTATCCATCGCCAGGCTGCTTTTGCCGCTGCCGCTTAGGCCGCAGAGCACGACGAGCTTGCCGTGCGGGATATCGAGGTCGATCGATTTGAGGTTATGCACCGCCACTCCGCGCAGCGTGATGTTTCCCGCAACGGTCAAGTGCCTGCTCCTGTCATACATTTCTTGCAACTGCGAATCTCACATTCTAGGCTATGCGGGCATTCGCAGCCATTGTCATCATTCAAGGCGATGCACGCTGGAAGGTGCAATTGGCTCGGTCGCCAGCCGCGGAGCGGCGAAATGGAGCAGCTAATCCCAGCCGCTGAGCGGCAAAATGGAGTGGCAAATTCCAGCCGCGGAGCGGCGACACCGCGGCCCGGGGACCCGTGTCGCCGCTCCGCGGCTAAGGCGTCATTTTCGATTCGTCCCAGGGGCTCACGCCCCTGGCTATTGCCTGCCGCCGCTCCGCGGCTAATTCCTGAGCGGCGAAATCGTGCAGCTGATTCCAGCCGCGGAGCGGCGAAATTGAATAGCCTGGAGGCGTGAGCCCCAGGACCAGGCAGGAAAACGGTCCTAGCCGCGGAGCGGCGACACCCGGCCCGGGGACCCGTGTCGCCGCTCCGCGGCTAAGGCGTCCTGTTCGATCCGTCCCAAGGGCTCACGCCCCTGGCTATTGCCTGCCGCCGCTCCGCGGCTAATACTGTCGATACGCTATCCGCCTGCGCCAGCGGCGACACCGGAGTTCAAACGATGCCCAGCAGTTACGCGAGCCTTCTCTATCACATCGTATTCAGCACGAAGTACCGCAAGCCGAGCTTGACGGATTTGATCCGGCCGGAGGTCTACAACTATATCGGAGGGATCGTTGCCAACAAGAAAGGCCGTATCTTGGAGATCGGTGGAACGGACGACCATGTCCACATCCTGACGGCGTGCTCTCCGACGATCGCGCTTGCCGAATTCGTCCGCGACATCAAGGCCAATTCCTCCAAATGGTTGCACGAAGAAAGGCTGCATCGCGACTTCCAGTGGCAGACCGGTTACGGCGCATTCACGGTGAGCTATTCCCAGACCGGCACTATCCGGCAATACCTTTGCAACCAGGCCGAGCACCACGGAAAGCAATCCTATGACGACGAATTCCGCGCGATCCTCGGGCGCCACGGAATTGCGTTCGATGAGAAATACCTTTTCGAGCACGAATTCCACGGATGATCGCCGCGTATTGGGGCGAGGGCGAGATGCCAGACCCCTGCCGCCTAGGCGACGCAACCGCATAGCTCAGCGCGACGCGGCGCGGCGATCGCCGGCGGTGTCGGCCGAGCTTCTCAGGGAGCAAATTGGCTATGGTGGTAACTTCACGAGAAGTTAGCTAGAATTCAGAAATCGCTATCAAGGGAGCCGCATGTCCTGGCCGTTAGCCTCCGACTTCCAGACGATTCTGCAGAATCCCAAAATCGCTTTTCGGGATCCTTACCTCCGCGCGTGTTCTATCGAGAGGGATAGTTGCGGTCAGCCGCGAGCCTGGGCGGGCTCGTTCGCGGTAGTCTACAAGGGGATCAATGCCGCGGGAACTTCCGTGGCCATCCGTGTTTTTTCCACTGCCTCGCCGCATCGTCATGGCCGCTACGACCAGATCGGCGCCTACGTCACCGCGCGGCGGTTGGAGTGTCTGGTCTCGTTTGAGTACCGCGAAGACGAAATCCGCTCGTTGAGCGACGGCAAGCGCTATCCGATAGTGCTCATGGATTGGGTCGAGGGCGAGACGCTCTTCCAATGGGTACAAGACCGCTGCCGCCAAGGCGACGCAACTGCCTTGCTCGATGCGGCGCGGCAATGGCCCGCGGTGGCGGCTGAGCTCCTCGGGGAGCAAATTGCCCACGGCGACCTGCAGCACGCCAATGTCATGGTCACGCCCCGCGGTGAACTCAAACTTGTCGATTACGATGGCATGTGCGTGCCGTCGCTGGTCGGCGCCGAGTGCCTGGAGTTTGGGACGCCGCCATATCAGCATCCGCACCGCGGCGCGCAGGACCGGCTTTCTCTTCGGCTGGACGATTTCTCCGTGCTGCTGATCTACGTAGCCCTGCACGCCCTGGCAGTGGATCCGGGCCTTTGGGCGAAACACGTCGAGCAATCGCATTACGATAAGCTATTGTTTCGCGAAGACGATTTTCGTCTTCCGCAAAAATCCACTCTGCGTCGCGATCTGTTGCACTCCGACAAGTTGTATGTCCGCCAGATGACGGAAAGTCTCTTTGCGGCTGCTGCCGGTAGCCTCGAGGCGGTGCCCCAGTTGTACGAAATCATCGAGCATTGCCGCGTCCCCGCCGCCTCAATTGGTGGCGATGGTATCAGTTGCGATCCCTCCGGCATTGCGGCAGCCAAAAACTTATTGAGCGAGGCCCCGCCCCTTCTTGGTGGTCATGGGCCAACGGCGACAACGTGCGATTCCCTGACCATTGCATCACCGCCCCCATCCGTTGGAGGCCCATTCGTCGCGCGTGGTATCAGACCGATTCGTTTGCCCACCGGTTCCCGCCCGGCCGGCTCGATTGCCGTGGTTGCGATGCCGAGCCTGCCGGGTTATGCCATGGTTGCCGAAATTGGTCGTGGCTCTACAGGCACGGTTTTCCTCGCCCGCTCCGAGGCGACGGGCCGGTCGGTTGTCGTGAAGATAGCGCCGATCCGCGCGGCTGCCACGGAGGTCGCGCGGCGGCGGTTTCTGGCGGAGATCGACCGCGCCGCGCAGGCGCGCCACCCGAATATCGTGGAGTCGATCCAGCGGGGAATCATCGGCCACGCGTTCTTTTTCGTGAGCGAGCACTGCGCTGGCGGAAATCTGGTCCAATGGATGGAGTCCAACGGTGGCGCTCTGCAAGTGTCGGACGTGCGGCCAATCATGGGGCAGTGTCTCGACGCCCTGCGACAGGCCCATCTGCGTCGCGTGATCCACGGCAGCATCCACCCCCGCAACATCCTGTTCAACGGAGCGGATCCACGAATGGCGAAGATTGCCGATTTCGGCTTGGCCAGGGAATTACAACGTGGGTTTGGCGGGCCGCCCGTCGTGGCGATGGATGCTCTAGGGGCCGGTTTCATCGCTCCCGAGCAACTCACCAGCCAGCGCGGCCCTGACTCGCGCAGCGATCTCTGGCAGTTGGCAGCCGCCTTCTATTACGCCCTATCGGGCTGTGTGCCCTGGGACTTTGGCGGGGCGCCGCCACTGGAAGTCATCGCTAGCAGCGAACCGATTGCCTTGCGCCGACGAGCCCAATCGCTTTCGGTAGCAGTTGCCGAGGTCATCGATCGGCGCTACGGCCCAATCCCGGTCAGCGCTATGCCAGCGCCGCGGAAATGAAGACTGCGTGGGAAACGGCAATGTAGGCCGGTTCCTGATATGGGCAGCCCCCGTAAGCAAAAAAGATATTTAATATTTTCTCGGGGGGATTGTGTATTCCACGAACCATGTGTAAACTAATCGAAACAATTTGCCTTGCAGGTGAATTTGTGTGAATCATCTGCGACAAAACCCACCGTCAAGGAGGCTACCTCCGGGTGGCCTCCTTGAGCGATGTGAAACGCCTTTTGTAGGGGGAGGACCATGCGATGCGGCGAGTTCAGGTACGGTGCGGACGGACGACAGCCTGCGTGGCCGGAGTACTACTTGCGGCAATTGCCGCGTTTGCAGCAAGCGCGGCGGTGGCAAGAACGTGGAAGAGCAAGGCCGGCAGCTACCAGGTTGAGGCCGACCTGGTGAAAGTCGAGAACGGCAAGGTAACCTTGCGAAAGGCGGGCGGCGAAACCATCACGGTTGACGAGTCGCGCTTGTGCGACGCCGATCGCGCCTATCTCCACTCCGGCAATTCCGCCGATGCCGAAGATCGAAGCGGCAAGGTCGTTGGCGAAGAAGCTGCGCCGGAGGCCGGCGCGCCGGTCGAGAAAAAGAAGCCGCGGACCTTTGCGGACCTGTCGGCAGAATCCAACGAATGTGCCGCTGCAGACGAGGTTCTTGCCCTTTACAAGGAATTCCTGGCCGATAGTTCCATTGACGAGAGCGAACTGCTCGCCGCGAGAAACAACCTGCCGATCTGGCAAAGCCGGGCCGAGAAGAAGATGGTGCGCTTCGGTACCCGCTGGCTGGAATCGAAAGAGGTGCGGAAGTGTCGAGAGAAGGCCAATGGATTCTTGGACGAGGCGATCGAGTTAATCGAAAACAAACAGTTCGACAAGGCCCGCAAGAAGTTGACCGATGCCAGCCGCCAAGATCCCGAGAGCCTGCGGGCCGATTTCCTCTCCGGACTGATTTGCCTATTTGGCCGTCGCGATATCCAGTCGGCCAGGCAGGAATTCTACGAATGCCTCAAACGCCAGCCCAAGCACGTCCCTTCGTTGAACAACCTCGCCCTCGTGGAGGTCCGCCTGGGAAAGTACAACGATGCCATCGGGCACTGGAAGCGGGCTTTGGCCCAGGGCACCGCCTCCCACCAGATTACCCAGAACCTTGGCCGCCTGATGAACCTGGCCGAAAAACGCATCTGCCCCTTGCCGCCGATCACGAAGCAAAAGGTCAATGATCTGTGGGCGGGCGTCTCCGCCAGCGCTGGCAATTACGATTCCCAGGTCGGCTGGCTCTATATGCCGTTCGACCACGGCGAACAACCCTGGATCATTCCCAACAAGGACATGGGCGGCGGTCAGACCGAAAAAGGCAAGCTGAGGTTAGGCGAGGACCGGCTCTGCATGCACTGCGGCGGTTCCGGCCAGGTCAAGTGCCCCAACCCGCAGTGCGCCCAGGGCACCGTGCCTGCCGGAAACCGCATTGACGTCGTCGGCACCAGCGGCAACGGCCAGAGCGTTTACTCCGCGACCCCCGTGCGGGCAACGTGCCAGGTTTGCGGCGGGCGCGGCAAGGTCCGCTGTCCCGACTGCGTCAACGGAATTGACGGAACCCTCGCGGGGGGCGGCGAAAGCAGCCCGACTGCAACAAACACCCCGAGTCGCCGCTGGACGAGGTGATAGAGAGTCGAGAGAACCGTTACAAAGTGCATGCCATGTCTTCCTCCAATCCCTCGCAACTCGTGTTGCCGCTGCAGTCCCGCGTGACCTGTCCGCACTGCTGGAACGAATTCCCGCCCGATAGGGCCTTGTGGATCGCCCAGCACCCGGACCTGGTGGGCGATCCGCGGTTGGGCGCGGACCAACCGCAACGTTTCCTTCCCACACGGTTCAACGTGCAGGGCGCGGCGATCGACCTGCGGGGCTTTGCCTGTCACGGACTGGCCTGTCCCAAGTGCCATCTCGGTATGCCGCGGCCCATGTTCGAGATGCGGCCGATGTTCCTCTCCATCCTCGGCTCCCCGGCCAGCGGCAAGTCGTATTTTCTTGCCGCCATGACCTGGCGGTTGCGGAGTGTCCTGCCCAAGTACTTCGCCGTTGGCTTTAACGACGCCGACCCCGTCCTCAACCACCGACTGCAGGAGTACGAGTCGCTCCAGTTCCTCAATCCCAACCAGGATGCCCTGGTGGCGATCGAGAAGACCGAGGAGCAGGGCGATCTTTATGACATGGTGTTCTATGGCGACCAGGCCGTCACCTATCCGCGACCCTTCGTTTTCTCGCTGCTGCCCTTGGAGGGGCATCCCAACGTCCGTGCCTCGCAGAAGGTGGCTCGATCAATTTGCCTCTACGACAACGCTGGCGAAAGCTTTCTGCCTGGCTCCGACACGTCGCTGAGCCCCGTCACCCGGCACTTGGCTCTCTCGCGGGTGTTGATGTTCCTTTTCGACCCCACGCAGGACATGCGCTACCGCAGGCTCTCAAGCGGCAAGACGGCCGATCCGCAGATGATGGAGCGTGCCGAGCGGTTGCAGCGGGAGCGTGCCGTGCGGCAAGAGACGATCCTTTCCGAGGCCGCGCAGCGGGTCCGCCGCTATGCCGGACTGGCGGAAAGCCAGAAGCACGACCGCCCCTTGATCGTCGTGGTCACCAAGTTCGACTGCTGGAAACACCTCCTGGCCGGCGCCACTTTGCCGGCTGTCCGCATCGCGAATTCCCAAAACGGCCATTCGGCCGTGAATGTCGCGGGAATTGAGGATGTTTCCCGGCTGGTGCGGGCGCTGCTCTGGAAGATCTCGCCGGAGATCGTCTCGGCGGCCGAGAGCTTCGCCTCCCAGGTGCTGTACGTGCCCGTCAGCGCCACGGGCCGCGGTCCGGAGACCGATCCCCAGACCGGCGCCCTCGGGTTTCGACCCAAGGACATGAAGCCGATCTGGGCGGAGGTACCCATGCTCTACACCCTGAGCCGCTGGACGCAGGGGCTCGTGCCCTTTGTCAAGCCCGGCGCGGCCTCTAAGAGCGATGGGGCCGCAAAGCAGGAGTCGCCGCCATGAGCCATGAGCTGATCTACACTTCGGCCCCCAGGGGACTTAAGCCCGGCAGCCAGGGCTTTTGCACGGTTGTTAGCACTCAGGGCATTGCCGTTAACCTGGCACAGAGATTGGAGGCCCTCAGCGGCTATCGCCACGTCTTCCCGCCGCCCGATCCTAACGCCCGTTTGAACCCCGTGCTTTACTCGCACCTGCATTTAAACGTTTCCGGGCGGCGGTGCTACCTCCTCTCACGGGTCTGTGACGCCGGGTTGGACCACACGCAGCGGACTAACAAGTTCGCTCATCATATGGTGCTCGAAGCGGCTGAGGCCGCGTCGCTCTTGGCCGGTCCGGCGTGGCTGCTTGCCGCCCCCGGGTTCATGCAGTCCACCTGGGACGGTGTGCCCCGGATCCTGGTGGCCGCGCGTCGGCCTCCGGCGGGCAATTCGCCGCCCATGGTCTGCCGCGCCTGGCAATCGCTCGTCGGCGACGCCGGTTGGGGTGGCGCCCTGGCCCAAACGGCCGCAGCCAACCGCCCCGCCATCATCGTCTTTCGGCCTGGCGTGGAATTGTTGCCCTTGTTGGTCGAGTCGCTGGCCCTGTTACCGCCGCCGATGCGATGGAACGTCTCGTTCTCCACCTACTATAGCAAGCTGCCGCCGGGGTTGGAGTGCCAATGGCGCTGCGTGTTGGAGGGTAGCCCGGAGGCGATAGCCAACCAGCGTTTGCCAGGGCGCTGGTCATCGACCTGACGAGGCCGCTGGGCCCATCGCCGGGCGGTCCGCTGATCGAGGCGGCGCGGACTGGCGTGGTTCCGCGAACGCCCGCGACCGTTTCGCAGCCGCCGGTGGTTGCCGGGGCTCGCCGGGCCAACGACGAGGAGTTTTCGCGGCTGTTGCTCGAACCGGCTGCTGCAGCTGGCGCCTGCGCACGCGGCATCGGCCGCCGCGACGGGTTCCGACGGTGCGCCGGCAACGGCGGAGGCGGACGGCGGCATCTATGACATCGGGCCGCCGCCGCGCTCGCAAAATGCCATGGACCTGCCGCCGCAGATCATGCGCCGGCAGTTCAAACGGAAGCCGAAGTCGAAGTGGCCGATTGTGGTGGGCCTAGTGGGAACTGTGGCAATTGTTGCCGTCGGAGTCATCGCCATGCAAGTTGCCAAGGTAAAACAAGTGAATTCCGCCGTGGCAACGACGGCCGGGGAGACGGACGATCCAACTCCGCCCAAGTCGACGGCCAGCGCGAAAAGTCCGTCGATAAGTCCAAGTCGGAGCAGGAGAGAACTAGGCAAGCTGATCGGCAGAAACAGGAAGAGGCGACGGCCCAAGCCAAGAAGGAGGAATTGGAGCGGTCTATGAAGGAGTACCAAGTAACGGCCGAACGGGAAGCGAAAAAAGCTGCACGATACCGCCAAGAGGCCGAGGAACCGGCGCAGAGAGTCGAAAAATGGGTTGCAAGCGGAAACTTGCGAGCCGCCGAGCAGGATGCCATCGCGACTGCTTTACCGGCGGATTGGGCTGAAAAATCTTCGAGGAATGCATTGCAGGCAGCTCAATCGGCTACTGCCGAAATCAAACGCGCCGGCAATGGCGCCTCACCGACGGCACAAAAGAGTCTCGAAGCCGCATGGCAGGCTGAACGGTCGGCCGCCAGCTTCGCAAAGCAGGCCAGGGCGGCCTCCGACAAGGCCAAGAAGACTGCCGACGCTGCCAGGGATCTTGCCGAGGCGACCGCTCGGAAGGCAAGGGAAGCTCGAAAGAGTATTTCGAACTCACTTCGGAATCTTGACACCATCGTCGATTTTCCCGAACCCGAAAAAGGCGATGTCGCGCAATACCCAATTGGGCCAATATCAAGCTTTGGAGGAGGTAATTATCGCCTAGTCTCGCTCGGGGCAGAACGCGTCTTGCCGAGCGGATGCTCCGTCAACGTCAGCCCCGCTCAGAACGACGGAAAAGTCGTAAGGTGGAAGTGCAATCTTGTGAGTTCTGCTGGTACAGCGAATGTTCTCGACTTCATTATCGAGAACGCGAGACTTCAAGTTCACTGGACGGACGGCGCCCGCTCGCGCTTTCCCTATTCGAATCAACTGCAAAACTGTCTTTGGATGTTGTCTTTTCCGGAGATTGAGCAAAAGGCGACGATCTGCCTGGGAAGGCCACGACCAGCGCCTCTGATGAGCTTTAGAGTGCCAAAATCCCAAAAGGCCGAGGCCGCGACTCGCAGGACGTTGGATCACATGCCTTTGCTTGTGGACACTTCTATCGCCGTTGAACCACTGGAAAAGAGCATCGCTGATGGTAATTCGCGCTGGCCCGTCGAGACGACCGGTGTCCTCCCGGCTGGCTCGAGTTCGACGCCGAAACAGCAAAAATGGATCTTGGTAATCGGGGAAAAAAACAAAGGGAGGATCGAGTTCAGTTTTGCCGGGCAAAAGTGGGGCGAAACCACCGGGCCCGTGCAATTCCATCTGACTCTGAAATGCGAAAACGAGCACCGAGAACCGATCTCCGATATAGAGGAGCGAGTCGAGAGCAAGAAGGAAGAACTTAAAGACGCATGCCAAAAACTCGACGAAGCCAGGAAGGAAAGAAAAGAAGACAAGGCGACGGGCCTGCAAGTCCAGGTTAATAAGCTGGAAGCGGAGAAGCGAGGCTTGGAGGGAGAATTGAAAGTTCTGAGCGGTGATTTTGATCATCTACGACGGGTGCTGGACGGGCGTCCGTTGCGATACCGGATTGAACTCCTTCTCAATGACAGGATGCGAGTACTCTATTCAACAGACGAAACGCCGCACGAGACACCGTCGAAGCAAGAATCGCACTTAGGAGTGCAGTGATCGTAGCAGAAGGCTTCACCCTTCACGGCCAATCGACGACAACGAGTAACCATCATGCTTGACTACCAACGCATCGTCGACGACGTCCGCAGCGCGTTGTTCAACAACGGGCAGGACGGCGACGATTTCTTGCAGGCTGCGGCGGCCGACTACTCGCTGGCCATCGACGAAGCCAACGAGCGGCTGCGGCAGTGCGGAGGCCTATTGCGCAAGGGGCTGCGGAGCGAGGCGATCCAGCTCTGCGAGATCGAGCCCAACCTCTTGGACGTGGCCGGCATCCTCGATTTCCCCGAGCGCGATAGTTGGAACGAGCTGCTTGCCCTGCACGACATCGCCTCGCCCGCAGCCCTCATGCTCGACGTGGCCGCCAACCTCAATGAGGCCTACGCCGTCGAGCAGCCGCTGGGCACGCTCCTGCAGCGGCACCGCCTGCTGGCCATGAGCCGCGGCCCCATCAAGCTCCGCCTGGAAACCCTTCGCGGACTGGCCGCCGCCGATCCCGAAACGGCCATCTGGGACGAGGACGTCCGCATCTTCGAGGAGGAGCGGGTCAAGGAGCTCGAGCGCGAGGTGCCCCAGGCCATCGCCAAGGGGGATGCCGTCGCCCTAAATGCCCTCGCCGACGAGTTGGAGCAATCACCATGGCGGATCGACCGGCCGCAGGCCTTCATCCAGCAGATCGCGGCCGCCCGGTCCCTGGCCGCCCGGCAACAGGGCCTCGGCGCGCTGGGGCGGGTGGCCGACGCCTTGCATTCCTTGCACGCGGCCTTCGACGTCGATGGCGCCCGCGGCGCACGGATCCAGTGGGAGTCGCTCTTCGCAGCCTGGGGAAGGTTCGCCGACCCCGCGCTGCTGCAAGGGGTGAGCGTTCCCTTGGAGTGGCTCCGCGAGCAGGACGAATTGGCCCAGCAGTCCGTGCGGCACGAGGCGGCCTTGGCCGCCCTGGATCAGGCCCTGGCTGCCCGCCGTGGCGCCGCGGACCTGGAGCGTCTCCATCGCGAGGCCGCGCGGGATGGCGAAGTACCGCCCGAATTGGAGCAGAGCGTCCGCCGACGCATGGCGGAGATCGACCGCGCCGCGCGGCGGAGAATGTGGATATCGGTGGCCGCCTTTGCCGGATTCCTGCTCGTGCTCGGAGGGGTCATCACCACGGTCGTCATGCAGCACTTGGAGGCCGCAAAGGCGGACGCCGCCCTGGCCTCTCTGGAGCAACTGGTGCGCGACAACAACGTCGACGAGGCGCGGAACTTCATTGATCAACTGACGGCCGAGTCGCCGCAAATTGCCGCCGACCTGCGGATTCAGGAAATCGGCAGCCGGCTTGCTCGGCAGCAGCGCGACGAAGACGGCCGCCGTAAGGCCTTTGCCACCGCTTTGGAACTATTGCGGAAATCGATCGACGACAAGCTCCCCGACAACGACGCCTTGGCCCGCGCCAAGAAGCTGGCTGTCAGCGACGACGACAAGACAACGGTCCGCAAGGCGGAGCAAGACATCGCCAAGCTGGGCGAGGCCGTGCAGTCGAAAGTCGATCAGGATTTCCTCGCTGAGTTGAAAGAGATCAAGGAGCGGGTCGCCACGGCGGAAAAAGACCTCGAGGACAAGCCGGATGCCGCTGTCCGCAAGCTCAACGAGCTGGGTGGCGAATTGGACCATCTCCTGGCCTCGCATCCACAGATCAGCGAAGCGGCCAAGAAACCCTGCGAGCTCCTGCGGGGCCGGCTGAAGGACCTGGCGCAAGAGGCGCATACGGTCAACGACCGCGCCGGTCGCGAAGAGGCGATCACGGCCGCTTTGGGCGACAATGCTGCTTTCCGCAAGCGGCTGCTCGACTTCGCCGATAAGTTTCCCGACGCCCGTCGCTCCGGCAGTTTCCGCGCGGTCGCCGACGAGACCCCGCTCTGGGATTGGGTTGCACGCTGGAACCATGCCGTGCAGTCGGTAGGCAGGCAGGACTGCGCTCGCTTCGACCGGAAGACGGCGGCAGACGCGGTGTCCAATCTGCGGAATTTGTTGAACGATCGTCCCGGCCATCCCGACGCCGAGGTATTCAGGCAGCGATTGCCCTACCTGGAGGCCATCGTGCGTCGGACCGACGGCGAAGGCAACTCGATCGAGGCCGCGTTGAAGCCCGTTTTCAATGATCCGCTCGTGGCCGGCGTGTGGATGCTGACGGACTCGTCGGGGCTAAGGTATTACTTGCTGGAGGACCCCGCGGCCAAGCTGGGGCCGCTTCTTTCCTTGAGGCCGGAGCGGACTTATGGTTTCGAGTACGTCGTCGGCTTCGACCTTGCCAAGAAGCGGACCTCGCTGCGGGGGAGCGAAATCAAGGGTGGCGAGTCCGCCGCCCCGCAACGCGCGGCCGCAAGGACCCTATCTTCCATCTTGGACGCAACGGCCGACAACTCGTGGGAACCGTCGTTCTGCCGCATGATCCAAACGGTCATGAACGACAAGGACAGCGATCCATTGCTCAGGCACTTCCTCTTGCGGAAGATTGTGGATGTCGGCTGTCAGGGCAGCCTTTGCCTGCGGAAAGGGTTCGGTGGATACGCCGAACGCGCTGAAAAACTCGCAGGTTCCGGCCTCGGTCAACTGGGTGGATCCAAACAACTCGGATGCCGCGGGGCAGCGTTCCGTCGCCGAAGCGGAATTGGGCAAGTTGCCCGGCTTCGCTGATGCACAGGCGGCAACCGCGCGGGAGTGGAAATCGTTGGGAACGGCCATCGGCACGGAATTAGCCTGCGTCGGCTGGCTTCGCAAGAGTGTCGCCGGCAATTGGGAGTGCCTGTCGCGGTCGGCGTGCCCGCAAGAGGGCAGACTGGTGACCGTTCGCGCCGCCGCCGCGGGCGACCCGGCGAAAACCGCGGCGGTGTTCGAACCGGTTGGCCATCTCGACAAAGGAAAGGCGGCGATCGACGCCGCTGCGGGGGCCGCCTTGGCGGACGGCCGGCCCGTGTTCGTCGTCTTGCCGCCGAAATGACGCCTACGTAGAACGGACTTTATTCCGTTCCTGCGAAGGAGACAAAGTGAAGAAGTGAATTCCGCTTGCCGAAATCGCAACGAAATAAATTTCGACCTACGAAAGCGCCACGGAATGAATTCCGTGCTACGAAGGAGATACATTGATGGACACACCCTTGTATTTGCGGGTCCGCGGCAGGGTCCTCGGTCCCTACGACCAGGAAAAGTTGCTGTTGCTGGTTCGCCGGGGGCAACTAAGCCGGATGCATGAAGTTTCGACGGACGGCGCGCACTGGGTGCGGGCATCGACTTATGCGGAATTGTTCGTCGGCGCGCCAGTCAAGCTGACGGTTCCCGAAATGCAAGTCGCGGCCGCGCCGCCGCCCGCGCAACCGGTGACCGATCTCGTCCTGCCGCTGGCCGAAGAAGCCCCGTCCCATGCAGTGGCCGCGGCGATACCGGCCGCCGCCATGCCCGCCGCTCGGCATTGGTATTATGAGGACTGCGGCGCCCAGCGCGGCCCCGTTGACGAGCCCGTCCTCCGCCAGATGCTGGCGACGGGCCAACTCGACGAGGACGCCCTGGTCTGGAACGACGGCATGGCCCAATGGATGCCGGCGGCGGAGGTTGCCGGACTTCTTCCCCGCTCCGCGGTCGATCGGCAGACGGGCCGCGGGGGCACGCGCCGGTACGAGGCCGACGATGGCCTGGAAGACCTCTGCCGGTCGGCGGCCGCTTCGCGTCCGTGGGCCCTATTTCTCGCCATTACCGCCTTCATCTACGCCGGCCTTAGCATCTTCGGCAGCTTCCTCATGCTCGTAGGGGGTGCCGACAAGGGAATCCCGGGAGCGGTCGCCAGCGGATTCTTCGGGGTGGTTGTGGGCGTGGTGACGGTGATCGGAGGCGCCCTGCTGGCAAGCTACGCGGGTCGTCTCGGCAGCCTCTCCTATCGGCCCTCTTCGAGGATCTTGCAGAGCGCCATGGACCGGCTCAAGACATTCTGGATGTTCGTGAGCATCGTGTTAATCGTGATCCTGGCTTTCTTTGCATTCGTTATCATCTGGCTCCTTGCCATCGGAGTCAGCCTTGCGCATTACTTGTGATTCCAACAACTCAGGCCCATCGGAGGTTCCCATGGTCGCGCCTCGCTTTCCCGACCGTCGCGTCACCCTGCGGCGCATTTCCGTCGCGCTACTCTTGCTGCTGCTGGTGCTTGCCGCCGCGGCAGGCTACTGGTGGTATTCCTCGCCCAGGGCCGTCCTTGTCGGCCAGGTCGTTGCCGCCGGACCACTGCGTCAAACGCTGGCCGGTGCGGAGGTCTCCGTCGTGGGAACGCGGCGCAGCGTGCGGACCGACGCGCATGGCCGCTACCACCTGAATTTGCTTCCCGCGGGAACGCTGCATATCAAGGTGGCCGCGCCGGGCTACGAAGAGACGACCATCGCCGCGGACCTCTGCCGTGGCGATGATAACCGGCTCGATGTCGCCCTGAGCCCAGGGCGGATATTGGCCGCCCGCGGCGCCACCGCCATCCGCGGAGAAGTGCTCGAAATGGAGAGCGGTCGCCCGCTCTCGGGCGTGAAGGTCCGCATCCCCGGCAGCAGCGCCGCGCCGGTTTACACGGGAATCGACGGATCTTTTCAATTCACGGCGATTAGGGAAAACCAGGCCGAGATCGAGGCCGACGCCCCCGGCTACCGAAAAACGACCGCGTCCTGGATTGCCGGCGCCAAGCCGCTGTCGATCCGCCTGCCCGGCGGCGCGTCGCTGGCGGGAAAAGTCGTTGCCGCGGCCTACGAACGGCCGATGCCCATTGCCGGAGCATCCGTCCGGCTTGCCGGCAGCGCGCGGACGGCTACGACGGACCAGGACGGGCGATTCCAACTGGACTCGTTGGTGGGCGGTCGCAGTGACGTCCAAGTCACCGTCTTGGCCGACGGCTACGAGCCCTGCACCGTGAATGCGGCCTTGCCTCAAGACGGCGCCGTCTTGCCCGACATTGGCCTGTCGGGGAGTGCCGCCGCCAGCGGCGCGGTTTCCGATCGTTTGACGGGCAAACCTATTGCCGGTGTCAGCGTCTGCTTGCGGGCGACGCGTCTCAAGACGCAAACCGGACTCGATGGAAAGTTCGCCCTTGCGGCAGTTCCACCCGGCAGCCAGGTTCTTGGTTTTTCCCGCAGCGGCTTTCACGATGCCGAGGTAACGGCCACGATCATAGCCGGTGACAACCGCACGATCGACGTGGCGCTGAGCGGCGCTCACTCCCTGCGGGGCAGGGTCGTGTGGGATGGTCCGGAGGCAGGCGAGACACGCCCGATGCCGATCGGCGGCGCGATGGTTTTCGTCAAGGGAACGGACTCGACGGCCAAAGGGGACGCGCAAGGCCGCTTCGCGCTCGGTGCACTGCCGCCAGAAACGGTCGCGCTTGTCGTCAAAGCCCCCGGCTTTCTCACCAAGGAGGTTTCATGCGATGCAACGGACGCCAGCGAGAAAACCATCCGCCTGCATGGCGATTCCATTGCCTCGGGACGGGTCGTCGACACGAACTACGAGCCGCCGCGCCCCGTTGCCGGGGCCACCGTACGGCTGGCCGACTCACCGCTGACCGCCCGCAGCGACGCCAAAGGCCGGTTCATCCTCGACGGGGCGTCAAGCGGGGCCGCACGGCTCGCCGTTGCGGCTTCCGGCTATATTCCCTGCGAGCTGACTCAGCGACTCGAGCGCGGCGTCGCCAATCGGCTTGGCGACATTGCCTTGTCAGGCGACAGTGAGATGGACGGAATTATTGTGGCTGATGGGAGCGGCAAGCCCGTTGCACGGGCTGACGTTCATCTCAACGGCACAGCGGTCAACGTCCGCACCGACGACACGGGACACTACAGTCTTGACGGACTGCCGCCCGGCGAATTTGACTTGGCGATTGATGCCCCCGGCTTTGAACCCTTGCAACGCCGCGAGGCCGTCGTATCGGGAAAGAACATCGTGAAGGTGGCGCTGAAAAGGAGTTCCCGCGTTATGCCGGATGACAATTCGCCGGCTCGCGAGGTCGCAGCAGATGAGGATAGCGGGAGTGCGGCGTCCATGGATCAGGAGCAGGTCGCGACGCTTGCTCCGGCACGGGGACCTGGAATGGCCGGCGGTCGTCGTGGCTCAATCCTGAAAACCCAACCGGCCCCCGGTGGCGGTAGCCCACTTGCAGGCGGCGGCAGCGGTCAGGGAGGCGTTGGGAGCGGTGCTGGAAGTGGCAACGGAAGTGGTGGTGGGAGCAGTGGGAGTGGCGGTGGGAGTGGCGGTGGTGGAGGCGGCGGAAGCGGCAGCGGTGGTGGAGGCGGCGGAGGCGGTGGTGGTGACGGCAGCCCGGCGCCGCAACCGCCAGGCCCTGACATTGAGGCGCGGACATCGTGGCTTCGTTTGTCCGACGGCCAGAAGTTGGAAAAGGCGGCGTTCTTTATCGCTACCGGCAAGCCCTTTTCCGCCGGCCGCGTCTATATGGTAAGTTTCAAGGGCACCATCCTGAGCTCGGTCGGGCTTCGCTACGCACCGGCGGGCATGGCCTTTCACACGCGAATCCCCGACGACTGCGGGCTGGTGGTGGCCATACCGCGCGATTATGGCCGGATTGTACGGATCGACAAGAAGGGAAAAGTCTCGACGATTTTGGAACGAGACCCCGCGCTGCCGCACCCCGTTGAGGTGGGCTTGCCTGGCGGATCGAACGAAATCTTCGTGGCCGACGATGCCGCCGACGTGCTCGCGCGGACGCAGGTCGACGGCCGCCCAGCGCGAGTCGTTGCGCTTGGCCGCCGGCCGGTGCCAATCGTCGCGCGGCGATCGACCGGGGAATGTCGATGGCCACAACAAAGGACAAGCACGTCATGCTCGGCGCCGCCGCGCCGGGGGGCGTTTTCCGCCTGGCGTCCAACAACGAATCGGGCGATCCCGAGCGTTGCCTGACCATCCAGGGTGGAGTGGCGGCCGACATCCATTCCGCGCGTTGGGCGGCCGCCCAACCGCCGAACCAAATTTGCGTCTACCAAGGCAGCCAAATGGTAAAACGCTTGTCGTTGCCCGACGGGCTGGTCCACTATGGCAACGGGATGATGTCGTTTTCCCACGAAGACGGCTGGCTATGTGTCGCCTGCGTGGAAAGAGACCATCCGGACGACGGTGTCTGGCTGTGCCTTTGCTCGAACGTGGAGAAGGGATATTTCGAGCGGTTGTTTCCCTGGGCGTCGCGGGAATGGACGCCGAAGGACCAGGCCGACGTGAGCTTCACAGACAAGGAGATCAACTCCTTCGTGGTCGGTCCCTGGCTGCCGTGGCCCGGTGCAATTCTGGCCGCAGGGGCGCCGCCGCCTCTGCCGAAGCGATAGAGTGCGACAACAGCATGCAGCAGGCAAGGACCGTTAGCGCGGCGATCGCCGCCTGACTCTCCTCGAACTTGAAAGGCTGAAACCCGCACGCGACCTTCTGAAGATCCGCACCGGGGCGGCCCGCAAGAAAAGGGTTCGTTCGGTTCTGAACGCAAGAGTCGCAAGACGCGTGCAGGAGTTTCGCCTTTCGGCGGGCATTCACCGCCTAAAGGCCGAACCTCTGCGAAGTGTGCATGCAAAGCCGCAAGAACCAAAAAAAGGCCGAGCCCGCAAAAGGGCTCGGCCTTAAGGCCGCTCATGTTTTCGACCCCGCAGTCGAGCGCGCGGGCTGGGGCGGACGGAGAATCGGCCCGCTACGGTGTTCTTCTCGAATGAATCGCTTCCCCCCATTGCCCGTACACCACGAGCTCCCTGTTGCTGAGAACCAGGCGTGAGCCTTGCATCGGTTGGCCGTCAGTCCGACCACTGCCCGACGCACTTCAATCCCTCTTCGTGCGTGCTTGCTTCGAACCAAGCAACGTACTTCAGGCACTCGAAACGAACTCACGGTTCCGAACATTCGATCTCGATTGCACGTTGCGTGCCAACGAACTGATCGACGGCACAATTCTTTAGTCCACACCAAGGGAAACTTCCAACGTTCGCGATTGTGCTGCTTATCGCGTCGGAACGCCCTGGAACGACAAGCAGATGCCTCGTTTTCCGGCTCGATCGCCGGATTTCACGCCAAGAGATTACTGCCGCACTGTTCAACGTGCCGCGACCGCCTTGCCGCGTCAGGGCCGGTCGAGCAGATATCACGCCCGGTCGTGAAATATGCGGGCGAAAGACAAGTTGCTCTGAAACATTGGTTCGTCTTGGTGCGCTTGCAGCACGCGAGGTCGCCTTACAGGTGACGATCTGCCGGGCGTCTACCTGGCAGAGTTTCGGTAAACCATACATCCCCACCACGCGCGTTTGTCGTCGCGTTGGAATTCCGCTTCCTTGTCGCTGTCTGGCATCGCGCTTGCATTGGGTTCGTTTCCACAAGGAGGCAAGAGCCGCGGGGAATGTTCGGCGGCTCACGAACGCCTTCATGAAAGCGACCGCGCATCAGTGTTTCGCGGTCCCGTTGCCCGTCGTGGATGTTCGTCCCGGAACGCCTTGCAGCCCGCGGGCAGCGCGAAAACATGGGCCAGGAATTGAGAGCCTATCAACGGCGTTCCCAACAATTGGAGGATTTCGATGCGTACGAGCAAATGGATTTCGCCCCTAATCGCCGGGTTGGGGCTTGTTTTCACCGCGCAGGCCGCTCGAGCCGGGCTGCTCGAAGGACAGCCCGGCGCCTGCCAGCCGGCCAGCGCCGTTGCGCCAGTTCCGGAGGCCTGCAAACCGGTGCACGTTTACTATCCGCTCCCGGAGGCCTGCAAGCCGGTGCACGTTTACCACCCGCTACCGGAGGCTTGCAAGCCGGTGCATGTCTACGTTCCGCCGGTCAATGCCTGCGAGCCGGTGAAAGCCTGCGAGCCCGTGAACGGTTGCGAGACAAACCGCCCTCATCTGTCGTTTGAGCGGGTGGGCTGGCACGTCGATCAACTGGTCCACGCCACGTTCCACATCGTTCATCCTTGGCGCTACAGCGGTTACGCGACGGCCCCCGCTGTTGTGGAAACGGCCCCATCGACGGATGCGGCTCCGACCACGGCGCCGCCAGCGCCAGCTCCCGCACCGGCAACGAAATTGCCGGCGCCGCCGACGCCCGGCAAGTAACCCAGCAATTCTCCTCTTGGCGCCGCGGTCTTGAGCCTGGCTCAAGACCGCGGCGCAAGCCTTTCACCGTGTGCGGAACCTTCCGTGGGAATAGGGGTTTGTCGCGGGGTTGCCGATCAAGGGAAAGACGCTTCGGGCCGAGGCCTTTGCGGCCTCGGCCTTTTTTTCCTGGAACCAAGGTATTGTCCGGATAAGGGCTTTTCCGCTGTTTGGTGCAAGAGTCGCATAGCGCCGGCAAAAGTTCCGCTTCGTTAAGCTGGTATTCCGCCACCTAAAGCTGGAACTCCGGCGCAGTTCGCACCTGTCCAACTTGCAAGGGGCAGAGTGGGGACGCCGAGGCGAAGGCAACAACCCTGACCTATGGCTCGCTGTTGGAGCCGAACCACAACGTCCGCTGCGGGTCATCGCAGCCCGGCGATAGCTCCTTGAAGAGCAGGCTGGGCTGGATGTCGTGGTTATTCTGGTACTTGTCGCTGGCGTATTCCGTAAACGCTCCGTGAATGCCGTGATAGAAGATCTGGCAGATTGCCACCCCGGCGTAAATGCGGACCGGCTGCACGGCGAACATCTCCAACGTCCAAAAGCCGCAAAAGCCGACGTCGCCGAAGCCCGCCGTCACGTGCACGAAGAGCCCCAGGCGGCCGATTGACGACCGCCCTTCGATCATCGGCACATAGTTGCGAGTCTCCGTCCGCTCGACGGTCCGGCCGAGGTAAAGCTGGTGGGGCTGCAACACCAGGCCCTCCGCGGGAATCGTCAGCCGGCGGACGCGATTGGGCCGCCGCATATCGAGCACCACTTCCTCGTAGATCAGCACCTCGTCGTGCAGCGTGAGGTTGTAGCTGTTGGGATTCAGCCGACTCTCCACGAAGGGATCGATAACGATGTTTTTTCCCAACTGCTGGCGAATTTCGTGCCCGGAAAGCACCATGGCAATACCTCTAGGGAACGCCGATCTTGGGGCAGACGACTTCCAACGGACAGGCCTCGCAACGGGGCTTGCGGGCCACGCAGATCTTCCTCCCGTGCTGGATCATGCGATGGCTGAATGCCACCCATTCCCGGCTGGGGATCAGCGAGATCAGATCCTTTTCGATTTTTTCCGGGTCTTTGTGCCGCGAAAGTCCCAGGCGCTGGCTAAGCCTCGCCACGTGCGTATCGACTACGACGCCCGACGCGATGCCAAAGGCCGTGCCGAGGATGACGTTGGCCGTCTTCCTGCCTATGCCCGGCAATGCGACCAGTTTCTCGATGACCTGCGGCACCTCGCCGGTGCCCTGCTCAGTCAGCAAGCGGCAGCAGTTCTGAATGCTCTTGGCCTTGTTGCGGAAGAAGCCGGTGCTCTGGATGTCTTTTTCCAACTCGCCAATGGCGCTTGGGCGTAGTCGGCCGCCGAGCGGTACTTGCGGAACAGGTCGCGCGTCACGAGGTTTACCCGCTCGTCGGTGCATTGGGCGGAAAGGATGGTCGCCACGAGCAGTTCCAGGGGAGCCTGGAAATTCAGCGAGCAGGTGGCGTCCGGGTAGCAGCGGGCGAGCAACCGAACGACGTCAGCCGCATGCTCTTGAGCATCCCCTTGAACGTCGGCCGATTTCGGCAGCGAGGTCTGGGACGCACGCTGCGCCGGCTTGCGCGGCGGGTGATCCCTCCCCGCAGTCTTGCGAGCCGCTTTCTTGGCCGACGCGGCAGACTTGACATGGCTCTTCGCCGCAGCCTTCTTGCGGCCGCGTGAACTTGCTGGATCAGGCATAGTCGGAACCTCCGTACCAGGGGGAAATGAGCGATGGCAAAAACGCAGGTTCCTGCTGGACAATTTGTTTCGGACTCTTGCTGAGATTCATATTCCTCAGCGATGGATAACCCGTTGGCATGGTTACCGACTGGTCACCCTCGTTGCCGGCAAAGCAGGTCCCTCTTGCCGAGAGGGACTAATGCGTTCCGGCCGCTGGAAAACCTTGCCTCCCCTTTGCATCGTCGCCCATAAGCCCTTTTCGGCAGAAAGGACTTGCCGGCCGCAAGCCACGGTCGCTTAGGTCTGAATCGCAACACCACTCGATTTTGCTCTTCCCGACTATTGTGTCAAGGGGGCACCGAAAGGGGGTGGCCGGAGGGCCCTGGTGACGTATAATCGTATATGCTGAGTTTTGACGATTTGTCGTTTTCCGTTGAGAGTTTTTCGGGTACGGCGCGGTTGTTTCCGCTGCCGAATCTCGTGCTTTTCCCGCATGTAATGCAGCCCTTGCATATATTTGAACCCCGCTATCGATCCATGCTGGAAGACGCCTTGGCTTCAGACGGTTTGATTGCCATGGCGCTGCTGGCTCCGGGCTGGGAAAATGATTACGAAGGTCGTCCCAACCTGTATCCCATGGCGTGCCTGGGGCGCGTAACCAGCCATTTCCGTCTGCCCGACGGCACTTATAATCTGTTGCTGCTGGGGTTGCAGCGGGTGCGGTTGGTGCGGGAAAGCAAGTCGCGAAAGCCTTACCGCGAGGCGGAAGTCGCGCTCTGCGAGGACACTTACCCGGCGCTTTGCCAGCCCGGTGGCGGCACGCTGGGGCAAAGGCTCCGCGATGCCTTCGTCCGCGTGCTCCCCTGGCTGCCGGAAGCCCATGAGCAAATGGATCAGCTTCTGGCGACCGACATGCCGCTGGGAGTGCTTACGGACGTGATCAGTTTCATGCTGGAGATCGAGGTCGGTCGCAAGGAGACGTTGCTGGCGGAGGTCAATGTCCACCGCCGTGCGCAGATGCTGCTGGAGCATCTCGAGGCAATCGCCCAGGGTCGGTCGCAGGAAGACGAGCGTCGCGCCCGTTTCCGCCGCGGTTCAGCGTTAACTAGCGACTGTCTTGACCGCGGCAACGTATCGCGCTGAAGATGGTTTTCTGGGACACGTCTTTTCTTGGAGCAACCATGGCGGCACTCGACAGACCTCAGGATGCGATGATCGGCAGCGTATCCGGTGAAAACGACGGCGACGAAAGATCCTTCGCCGGCGATCGCGACGGCCATGGATCCGCCACCGGCGCAATCGATTATCCCCGGATCGAACGCGCGGTTCGCGAGATCCTGTTGGCGGTCGGCGAGGACCCGGACCGCGAAGGCCTGCGGGAAACGCCTGCCCGCGTCGCGAGGATGTACGCCGAGTTGTTTGCCGGGCTGCACCTCGATCCACGACGGCATTTGAAGAAGTTTTTCAGTGAGCGCTACGACGAAGTGGTTCTGGTGCGAGACATCAGCTTCCAGAGCATGTGCGAGCATCACATGTTGCCTTTCCTCGGCAAGGCCCACGTCGCGTACCTGCCGGGACCGCGGATCGTCGGCCTGAGCAAATTGGCCCGAGTGGTCGAGGAGATCGCACGGCGGCCGCAAGTTCAGGAGCGCATGACCGAGCAGATCGCCAACCTCCTGGTCGAGGAACTCAAGGTCAAGGGAGTGGCCGTGATCATTGAGGCCGAGCATACTTGCATGACGATCCGCGGCGTGCGGAAGCCGGGTTCGATCTGCATCACCTCGGCCATGAAGGGGCATTTCCGCACCGGTTCATCGACCCGGGCTGAATTAATGACTTTGATCTACGGAGACCGCCGGTAGGGCAAAAAAGACCGCAAAGACGATGCAGACTCAAACGTCGAATCCGAATGTCGAAATCCGAAATGAATTTGAAGCACTAATCTCATGACGAAAACTGCCGGCGTTTCGCATTCCCTGCCTTTGGATTTCTGATTTGCCTCGGATTTCGATGTTCGGTTTTCGGATTTCCCCCTCATGCATGAACTCGATCACCAGCGCGAGAGAATTCAGGAAGACCTCCGCGGGCTGATTTCGGGCGATGTGCGATGCGACGATCTCTTTTGCCAGTTGTTCTCCAGCGATGGCAGCATCTATGAAATCCGGCCGCTTGGTATCGTGCGTCCGCGGTCGAGCGGCGACGTGGCCGCGTGTCTGCATTACGCGGCGGAAAAAAAGATCTCCGTCCACGCCCGCGGCGCCGGCAGCGGCATGGCCGGCGAATCGCTGGGACCGGGCCTGATCGTCGACTTCTCGAAGTACCTGCGACGCATCATCAAGATCGATGCAGACACCGTCCGCGTGCAACCGGGAATCGTCCACGAGCGGCTCAATGCCCACTTGCGGCCGCGGGGCCGCATTTTTGGACCCGACCCGGCCAACGCCGCGGTCACCACGGTCGGCAGCATGATCGCTATCGACGCCTCGGGCTCGCGGTGGCTGAAATACGGCTCCGTACGGCGTCACGTGCAGTCCCTGCAGGTGGTGATGGCCGATGGGCAGGTCATGGAGTTCGGCCGCGAGCCAATCGTCGCCGGGACGAGCATTGACAGCAACCCCCGCAAACGAGAGTTGATTAACCGCCTGTCGGCCATACTGGCCGCATCGACCGACATTATCCGTGGCCAGCAACCCAAGAGCCCGTTGAATCGTTGCGGATACAACCTGGCCAACGTTGTCGGCGAGAACTCCATCGATTTGGCCGCGATCATGGTCGGTTCCGAGGGAACTTTGGGGCTGATTACCGAGGCCACCCTGGCGACTCAGACGTTGCCGCGGCATCGCGGCGTGATCTTGCTGCTTTATGAGAGTCTCGACAAGGCCGCTCGCTCAGTGCCCTTGATCCTGCCGTGGCGACCAGCGGCCTGCGATTTGATGGACCGCCGTCACTTGAGCCTGGTGCGCGAGAGCGAAGTCCGCTTCGACCTGCTGATTCCCGGCGAAGCCGAGGCTGCCCTCTTGGTGGAATTCGAGGGCGATGAGGCCCAAGAGATGCGCGACCAGATGCGGGGCTTGATTGACGCCGTGCAGCAACAGGCCCGCTTGGCCTTTGGCAGCCGACAGGCATTCGACCAGGAAGAGACCGAGTTGTTTCTGAACCTGCCCAACCGGGCCATGCCGCTCCTGTACCGGCTCAAGGGCCCTAGCCGGCCGTTGCCGGTCGTCGAGGACGTGTCGGTGCCAACTGAGGTGCTGCCCGATTTCCTCGTGCGGACGCAGAACGTCCTTAAGCGGCGACAAGTGACGGCATCGCTGCTCTGCCACGCCGGCCACGGCCAACTGCATATCCAGCCATTTTTGGATCTGGACGATCCCAACGACGTGCAGCGGATGCGTTTGATGGCCGAGGAACTCTATGAAGAAGTGTTCAGCGTCGGCGGCACGATTGGCGGCGAGCACGCCTACGGGCTCAGTCGCACGCAGTTTCTCCGCCGCCAGGCCGGGCCGCTCTACGAAGTCCTGCGCCAGGTCAAGCAGATCTTCGATCCGGAAAACGTGCTCAATCCCGGGAAAATCGTCAGCGATGACGCGGACCTGATGACGCGCAACCTGCGTCCGCCGCTGCGGCCGCCGCGGCCGGAAGGCGACTTGCCCGCTGAAACACCGGAATCGCCGCCGCTGCGCGACCTGGTGGAACTTCAGGTCAATTGGGATCCCCAGCGCGTGGCCGATGCCACAGCGCCGTGCAACCGCTGTGGCGAATGCCGTTCGCAGTCGCCGCAAGTCCGCATGTGCCCCATTTTCCGCTTCTTGCCTGCCGAGGAGGCCTCGCCGCGGGCCAAAGCAAACCTGGTGCGGGGCATACTCAATGGCAGCGTCGATTTGGACCGGTTGCCCACCGACGGCTTCAAGGAAATAGCCGACCTCTGCGTCCACTGCCACAGTTGCCGCTTGGAATGCCCCGCCGGCGTCGATATTCCCAAGCTGATGATGGAAGTCAAGGCGGCCTACTTGCGAACCAACGGCATGCGCTTCGCCGACTGGATCATGACGCGGCTGGACCTCGTGGCTTCGATCGGCCGCTTGTTCGCTCCGCTGGCGAACTGGTCGTTGGGCAACCGGCAGATGCGCTGGCTGATCGAAAAAACGTTGGGGATCGCCCAGGGACGCAAGCTGCCGCGGATTGCCTCGCGGCCGTTTCTTCGCCGGGCGGCGCGTTGCCGGCTGACTCGCCAGAACCGCCGCCGACCCGGAGCACCGGGTGCCCCGCACCGCGTGCTCTACTTTGTCGATACCTTCGCCAACCTTCACGATCCACAACTCGGCGAGGCCCTGGTGGCCGTCTTGAAGCACAATGGCATCGGCGTTTACGTGCCGGCCGACCAGTGGTCGTCCGGCATAGCCTCGATAGCCTGTGGGGCCCTGGACCAGGCAAGGCGGATTGCCAAGCACAACATCGCCCTGCTGGCTGAGGCCGTGCGTCAAGGATATCATATCATTGCCACCGAGCCTGCCGCCGCGCTTTGCCTGACTCACGAGTACTTGCACCTGATCGACGACGAAGATTCTCGCCTGGTGGCTGCCCACACCAGCGAAGCGGGCAGCTACCTTTGGAAAATGCATCTTACCGGCAAACTCCAGCTCGACTTCAAGCCGGTGCATGCCTGCCTGGCCTACCACACGCCCTGCCATCTGCGGGCACTGAATGTCGGCACACCTGGCGAGAATCTGCTGGGACTGATACCCGGTCTGCGATTGCACCACATTGAGCAGGGATGTTCTGGAATGGCGGGCACATTTGGCCTGCTGCATCGCAACTACCGCAGCAGCCTGCGGGCAGGTTGGGGACTGATTTCCAGCCTGAGGAACCCGGCCATCCAGGCTGGAACGACGGAATGCAGTTCCTGCCGGATGCAGATGGAGCAGGGCACGACGAAACGTACGATCCACCCCATGAAACTATTGGCCCTGGCGTATGGGCTGATGCCCGAAGTGGCTGCCTTACTGACTACTCCGGGCGAAGAATTGATTATTAGCTGATTCCCAAATCCTATGCCAACAAAACCTTGGTATCACGCCGGTCTAAAGTTCGAATGCACGCAGTGCGGCAATTGCTGCACGGGGGCGCCGGGGTACGTCTGGGTCAACAAAGAAGAAATCGAGACGCTGGCTGCTATTTTGAAGTTGAACGTTGAGGAATTCGAAAAACGCTATGTCCGGCGGGTTGGCGTACGCAGGAGCCTGGTTGAATTCCCCAACGGCGACTGTGTATTTTTTCACAGCGAAAGCCGGACCTGTCAGGTCTACGAAGGCCGTCCGCGGCAGTGCCGCACATGGCCATTTTGGAACTCAAACCTCTCCTCCCCCGAAGCATGGGAGCGAACCGCAGAGCATTGTCCTGGCTGTAATCGCGGGAAACTGGTTGTTTTGGAGAAGATTGAGGTGCAGCGAACCACGCTTCCCCTGTAGGTAAATTGTTCTAGTTTTTCCGAATTTAGCGATTGGTTCAACTTTTCCGGCATTGGTGCCGATAAGAGTCTTAAGTTCTTTGAAAATAAACGCTTATGTCCGAAGAGGTCGAATCGTTCCCGATGGGATTACCGTAGGGTTCTTTTCTCCGACGCAGTCGCGCCGGTGACTGCTTTTCGGGGGAATGGTCTTGACTCTAGTCGTTACAGGGCTTACACTTGGAGCACCAAGAGCGGTGCGGTGGTAAATACAAGAAGTCCGCAATAGCGCTGCTGGCGACCACCTCTACCAGGAGATTCGAGCCGTGACCAAGAAGGAGATTGTTCGCACTATTTCTGAGGAAATTGGGTTGACTCAGTTGCAGACTAAGGAGATTGTGCAAAAGACCTTCAATGCCATCGTGGAGACCTTAGTGGAGGACGGCCGCATCGAACTTCGCAACTTCGGCGTTTTTGAGGTCAAACGCCGCGCCCCGCGAAAGGCCCGCAACCCGCGCACCGGCGATAAAGTCTTTGTTCCTGAGAAATTCGTCGTCACTTTTAAGCCCGGAAAAGAGATGGAAGAACGCGTCCGTGAATTGGAACGCCAAGCCGCAATCCGAGCGAGAGCCGGAGCCGAGACCGCTGGCGCCGTCGCGGAGAAGTTTGGCGTCACGTCCCTTAACGATCATCCAGCCGGTAACGATTCCTAGACAACGAACCACCTTTTCGGACGTAGGCGCTGTGCGGAACTACACCGTGCCGCGAGCCAATAGGCTGATTCCAGCCACGTACTTTACCGGATTGAATGGATTCGAACCTTCAACGGAAGGCGGGGGTTTTTCATCCCTGTCTTGCCGCCAACATTCCACGAATCGATTATCGTCCCCTTGCATGGAGGATTTGTCACGTGCGCAACTTGATTCTAGCGCTGACCTTGGGTTGGCTGGTCTCCATGACCAGCGGCTGCGCCCTTCCCGCTTACTCGGGCGATCCGACCCGGCGGACCACAGAACTGATCAATACCTCGGAAAACCTTCGTCTCCTCCAGGACGAATGGGAGCGGTTCTGGTTGCTTGATCAACCGGACCACATGTCGCCTTACCGCACGAACGGCGGTTTGCTCTGAGCTATTCGGCGCAGGTTGACAGTTCCGGGCCAAGGCGCGTAAACTTGGCGGTTTTGCCGCTGCGCGGCGACCGCCTTGCCGTGGATGTCTTGCCGAAGGCCCGTGTGAACGTGAATCATCATGATGTCGATCTCGCTGTAGAGTTGGGCCGGCTTAGTCTGGCCAATCCGATCCTCGTAGCCTCGGGCACCTTTGGCTACGCCCGAGAGATGGCTGGATTGGTCGATCTGAAACGCTTGGGAGGAATTCTCCCGAAGACCATCACGCGAGATCCGCGCCGGGGCAATCCACCGCCGCGGACCTGTGAGACTAGCGGCGGCATGCTCAACTCCATCGGTCTGGACAACGACGGGATCGAGTCGTTCATCCGGCAGTCGTTGCCATACTTGGCACAGTTGGGCACGAAGATCATCGTAAGCATTGCGGGCAAGAGCCAGCGCGAGTTTGTCGATATGGCGGCGCGGCTCGACGGCCTGCCCGGTGTTTATGCCCTGGAACTGAACATTTCCTGCCCTAATGTCAGCGGTGGAGTTGATTTTGGCACCGATCCGGCACAGTGCGAGGCCGTGGTAGCCGGCGTTCGCAAGGTCTGCGGCGTGCCGGTGATTGCCAAGCTGACGCCCAACGTGACGGATGTTGCCTGCATCGCCCGGGCGGCTGAAGCGGGCGGCAGCGACGCTGTGGCCCTGATCAATACATGCCTCGGCATGGCTGTCAACTGGCGTAAGAGGCGATCACTTTTGGGGCGGATGATGGGGGGACTGAGCGGGCCGGCCATCAAGCCCATCGCCCTGAGGGCCGTCTATCAAGCGGCCCAGGCGGTGCGGGTTCCCATCGTTGGCATTGGCGGCATCGCCACGATCGACGACGTGATGGATTTTTTTGTCGTCGGGGCCACGGCTGTGCAATTTGGCACTGCGAATTTTTACAACCCTACGGCCTCGATGCAGGTGCTCGATGCCCTGCCTGCCGCGGTGCGGGAATTGGGCGCCGCGTCGGTGCGGGAGGTCGTGGGGACGCTTGCCGCCGAGTGACGGCGGCATTCCTGATTTAGGTTTTCCTTATACATCCTGAGTTCCAGCTTCTATACTATTTGCCATGCCACGCATCCTTTCCGGCATCCAGCCGACCGGGCGTTTTCACTGGGGCAACTACTTTGGCGCCATCCGCCAGTACATCGACCTGCAAGACAAGCCCGAGACGGCCTTTTATTTCATTGCCGACCTGCACGCCTTGACCACGGTTCGCAACCCGGCGGAGGTGCGAACCTACACGCTCGATGCGGCCCTCGACCTGTTGGCCTTGGGGCTGGATCCCAATCGGGCCTCGCTGTTCCTGCAATCGGACGTGCCCGAGGTGAGCCAGCTCTGCTGGATCCTTCTCAGCGGTGCGCCGATGGGCCTCCTGGAGCGCTGCGTGGCCTACAAGGACAAAAAGGCTCGCGGCCTCCGCGCCGACGCCGGCCTGTTTACCTACCCCGTGCTTATGGCGGCCGACATACTGGTATACGACTCCAACATCGTGCCCGTCGGCGAGGACCAGGTGCAGCATATTGAAGTGGCCCGCGACCTGGCCGGCAGCTTCAACCACGAATACGGCGAGACTTTCGTGCTGCCCAAGGAGAAGATTCTCGATCATTCGGCGCGGGTTCCCGGCACCGACGGCCAGAAGATGTCCAAGAGCTACGGCAACACGCTGGTGGTCTTTGAGGACCCCAAAGTCTTGCGAAAGCAGATCATGAGGGTCGTGACCGATTCTCGCACTCCGGAGCAGCCGAAGCCGCCCGAAAGCGATCACTTGTTCGAGCTTTACTCGTTGTTTGCCACCGCGGAGCAGCGGGAGACTTTGGCGGCGACCTACCGTCGCGGCGGTTTTGGTTACGGCGACGTGAAGAAGGGCTTGGCCGACATGGCGATCGAGTATTTTGCCGTCGCCCGCGAGCGCCGTGCGGGACTAGTCGCCCATCCGGAGCAGGTCCGTCAGATTCTCGGCGACGGGGCGGCCACCGCCCGCAAGAAGGCCGCCGAGGTGCTTCTCCGCGCGGAAAAAGCCTGCGGCTTGAAATAGGAGCGATGGCGAACCGGAGCCTTACGCCCCAATCACGGGGACCAATAGGTTCACGATTCTTCCGGCGTCTCCACGAACACCTGGTTCCCGCTCACTCGCACCACGCGAATGGGCGTGCCACGATCGAGAAAATCACCGGACGTCTGCACGTCGGTCGTCCGTTCGCCAAAACGGCCCTTGCCGCCAGGTCGCAACGGCGTATGGGCGACGCCCAAATCGCCTACCGCCAGCCGCGAATCGCCCGCGGCGTTCGCATCGGTCTGCCGCGCTGTGTCGGGATCCGGCGGGGCCAGGGTCAGCCGATTCAAAAGCGGCAGCGAGTCCATCCGCTTCGTGATCACTACCGCCGCCACCACGAAGATGCTGCAGGAAATCGCCACCATCGCCATCGTACTCGCCAAAGTGTGTAACTCCTGCGTCGTCTCTGGAATCAGGAATCCTTGGATCACCATCACCAGGCTTACGAGAATCATCGAGGCACCGACGAGGCCGGGAACGACGGTCCCCGGCAGGAGGAATAGCTCCACGGCGATACAGGCCAGCCCCAAGAAGAAGAGCACGACTTGCAACCAGCCGGCGGTGCCGCCGAGGTAGTGGCTCCAAAACAGGAGCAAGAAGCACGCCGCCGCGAGCAGCCCGCCAACGCCGTGTCCGGGCGCCATGGCTTCCATGTATAGACCCGTGAGGCCAACGATCACCAGCAGGCAAGTGATCAGCCAGTTGTTGAGGAAGTCCACAGCCATGTCAACGCCCGTGGGTCCGAGGACCTGCAAGTCGCTCTCTTTGAGCCCATAGCGCTTGGCCAA
Source organism: uncultured Planctomycetia bacterium (assembly GCA_963709175.1). GTDB lineage: Bacteria > Planctomycetota > Planctomycetia > Pirellulales > Thermoguttaceae > JANXQG01. The sequence continues at coordinate 2,080,707 of CAVPVK010000007.1, read as the reverse complement.
TTCACGGCGGTCACTGACAAGGGCGGCCAGGTCCACGTCGGCGGCCTGGCTGCCCGTCAGGGCAAGAAAGCGGTCATTGCCGGACGTGGCAACCTCGCCCAGCTTATGCCATTTTCCCCGCTCTGCCGCTTTGTAATCACTTTCGGAGATATAAGTTGTTTCTCCGCTCTGTAGATCTTTGACATGAAAGACCTTGAGGTCCTTATCCACCATTGCCGCGGCCAATGCCTCCGGTCGGCCCTTGGCTTTGGCAATGCTTCGCATTTTCGAGGCAAGAATGCTAATCGCCTTTTGTGGAACGAAACGGAAGCGAGACTTTTCGTCCAGAATGATAGCTCCGGCATCACCAATGTTCGCCCCGGGAGCCATGACGATGTCGTCGCAGCCCAACGATACAATCGCCGCCCCGCTGACTGCCCACTTGGGAACATAGGCCACGGTATGGGCCCAGTCCACGTTCTGCAGGCGCTCGGCGATATCCAGGCTTTCGTACAATCTCCCGCCCGGACTGTCGATCTCCACAATCACCAGGTCGGCACCCAGATCATGGGCGGCGTCCAGCTTGCGGTAGAAATACGATTGCAGGGCGGGACCGATCTCGCCGTCAAAGGGGATAATGACGCCGTGGTGATATTTTGGCGAGTCTTTGGCAAACCCCTCGGTGGAGGTCAGCACGAGTATGCCCAAAACGATGGAACTGAGCAGTCGCAGAATTCGCAAGGGGCCTTTTCCTTTCCGATTGGCGGGATGCCTAATTATACCTAGAGACAGCAGCGGCTGACAGGACGGCCGGATTCCGGGCAGCCGGATCGGGGCCGTCCGTTTTGTGGGAACCCACAACGCTAGCTCTGCTGTCACCACTACCCGTAGTGTCGCAAAAATTAATGAACATCAAGATGTAGTTGATGCTTGAAATTCACGGTCGTTTTCTCTAAACTCCGGAAGACTTGCAAACCTACGGAGAGACATGCAACCAATTCCAGGAGTTTCAGCCCAATCCAGGTGACGTCAGGATGTCGCTTTGGCGTTGCACCGGCATTTTGCGGATGCCTCGCCACTGGGAGAAGGTTCGCGCTGGCCGTCAGGGACTGACGACCCAGATTCCCTTTGCAATGGTAGAGGGCTTGTTTGGCGTCCCCCACCAATCTTTTCGGGGGCCTTTTCCTCCGCAGCCGTATTTTCGGCCGAGCGATCGACGATTTTCCTTCCGTCGCGGGCTATCCTGCTTACCGACACAGGACGTGTCAGAGGAGTAATTGATGGCTCTCAAACCGCTAATTGGTGTTACCGCCGACTATCGTTCGGCCCGCAAAGACAGCCCCGCCTTCTCTTTTCTCAGCGCGGGTTATTACGACGCTCTCACGAAGGCAGGCGCTGTGCCCGTGGTTATTCCGCCCTTGAGGGAAGAAGACGATTTGAACCGCATTCTAGACACCCTGGATGGCGTCGTCCTGGGCGGCGGGGCCGATCTCGATCCGAGGAACGATGGTTTCATGCTGCACCCCGCGGTCCGCCTCCTGGATCGGCGGCGCGAGGACTTCGATCGCATGTTGATGCGCCTGATTGCCGAGCGGCGCATGCCGGTTTTCGGCATCGGCTGCGGAATGCAACTTCTCAATATATCGCAGGGCGGCAACCTCTTCCTGCATATTCCCGAGGACCTGCCCAAGGCCCTGCCGCACCTCGACGCCACGGACCCCAATCATCGCCATGCCCTGGTCGTGGAAATGGGGACGATCATGGAGCGCGTCTTCGGCGAGGGCGAGATTCGCGTCAATAGCATGCATCACATGGCTATTGACGAAGTGGCCCCTGGTTTTCTCGTCACGGCCCGATGCCCCGACGGAGTCATTGAGGCCATCGAGAGCACGATGGATGACTGGTTCGCCATGGGCACGCAGTTCCACCCGGAGAGCGACTCCGCATCTGCACTCGACTTGAGAATCTTCGAGGAATTTGCCATCGGCGCCATGAACCACTGTCAGTCGATGCGAATGGTGGCTTAAGGCAAGTGAGGCGCAGCCTTACGCCAAGATTCACGCGCCGCGCACCGCATGGTGGTTAATTCCAGCCCTGCCGCGGCGCGATTTCCCCAATATTGAGGTGGGCCCGCATTGCCTGCGCGACATCGTCCCACCGCTACGTAAATCTCCTATGGGGAGAGGGCCGAGTTCTTGGGACCGGCGGGCATGGACGTCCGCAGGCGAAATGATCTCGAGCAAGAGCAACGGACAAGGACGTCCGGCGGATCGGGTACTGGCTCGGCCCTCTCTTCCCCTTTTGTCGCGGCAGGCCCGCGCTGCTCACGCATTCTCGTTACCATCGTTGCATCTCTTGCCTTGCCGGGGTTTTCTTGGGGGCAAACAACGATCCGCGCGCCCACTCGATTTGCAAATGCAGGTTGTTGGGGAAAACTTTTAGGATGGTTGGCATTGCTGTTGGTTCCCACGGTGGTTTGCCTTCGGCAAGCCCGGCAGATTAACCCGGACCGTGGTGGCCATGACAACTCGGTGTCCAGCCATAAGGCTTTATCCAGTCCGCCCGCTTAACCGCAACGGAATAAATTTTCTGTTTGTGTCATCCAGCACAAATTGACAGAACTCCGCGATCCCTTCCCCCGATAGTATTCCAAAAGCGATGGACTTCACCACTCCCCATTTTCTATTGTCTTCCCGTATCGACTGCGAAAAGGGCAGCGGTCAGTGGCATTTTGTGCTGCGAACCGAAGATGGCTGCTCGCAGTTTGAGGCGATGGACGCTGAGCCGGGACTTTCCGGCGAGAGACTCGACCTGCTGACGGTGGTCAGGGCCCTCGAATCGCTCGATCAACCCTCGCGAGTAACGTTGTTGGATTGCAGTGACTATATCTTGAAGGGGGTGCGCTATGGCCTCCCTGAGTGGCGGAGCAACGGTTGGCGGTGGGAGTTCTTCGGGCAAATGGTTCCGGTGAGGAACTCCGATCTCTGGCAAAGGCTGGACCGGGCCTTACGATTCCACGAAGTAGAGTGCCGCCGGCGGCGTTTCGATGGGCCAAATCACTCGCAAGGGGGTGTTGGCAAGCCCCATTGGAATGTAAAATGGGCCGGGGGGCTTCGGGTAAGGTTTACCAATTGGCTAAAACATGCGGCCAAACTGAAAACCTGGTTCCGCAGCCGACCCGAGCCGTTGGCCTGCCACACGGTCTGAAGACGTTTTGACACAAGCTCGAACAAGGAGGAACCTGTGCGTACGAGCGTTGCATTGGAAAGCATCCATCGATTGATCCAGGGTAATCACCACAACCCCTTCGAGTTGCTCGGCCCCCACTTGGTCGACGACTCGGGACGGCAGGCGTTGGCGGTGAGGGCGTTCCTTCCTGAGAGTGCCCAGGCCTGGGTTGTCGATCAGGGCCGAAGCGAGGCGGTGCGGCCCATGCGCCGCATCCATCCGGCCGGCTTGTTCGAGGCGATCTGCCCCTGTCCGGCGGAGACGAAAACTTCACGATACATGCTGCGCGTCGCAGACGAGGTAGGAATGAAAACCACAATCCATGACCCTTACGCGTTTCCTCACTTGTTGACCGAGTACGACATGTACCTGCTCAACGAGGGCCGGCACTGGCAGAGCTACAACCGCCTCGGCGCCCACTTGCGTTCCGTCGACGGCGTGGAAGGGGTCAACTTCACGGTCTGGGCCCCGAATGCGACGGGCGTGAGCATCGTCGGCGACTTCAACCATTGGGATGGCCGGCGGCATCCGATGCGGAAACACATTCCCAGCGGCTTTTGGGAACTGTTCGTGCCGGGGTTGAGCGAGGGGACGCTCTACAAGTACCAGATCCGGCATCACGATGAGGTCTTCGAGAAGGCCGATCCGTACGGCTTCGCCGCCGAGGTGCCGCCGCGGACCGCGTCGAAAGTCGTCGATCTGGATCGCTACCATTGGCACGACGTCACCTGGATGGACAAACGCCGCGAAGCCAACTGGCACGAGCGGCCCGTCTCCTGCTATGAGGTGCATTTGGGCAGTTGGAAGCGGCCCGGCGACGACCCCACCCGCTGGCTGACCTACCGTGAACTGGCCCACCAACTGGTCGACTACTGCAAGGAGATGAACTATACGCACCTCGAGCTGTTGCCGGTGAGCGAGCATCCGCTCTCGGCCAGTTGGGGCTACCAGACGGTCGGCTACTACGCGGCCACCAGTCGCTACGGCACGCCGCATGACTTCATGTACTTCGTCGATCTCTGCCACCAGAACGACATCGGCATAATTCTCGACTGGGTGCCCGCCCACTTCCCCCGCGACGGCCACGGCCTGCGTCAGTTCGACGGCACGGCCTTGTACGAGCACGCCGACCCGCGCCGCGGCGAGCACCGCGACTGGGGCACGTTGATCTTCAACTATGGCCGCCATGAAGTCCGCAACTTCCTCATCTCGAACGCCCTCTTCTGGCTCGACAAGTACCACATCGACGGCCTGCGCGTCGATGCCGTAGCCTCGATGCTCTACCTGGACTACAGCCGCAAGGCGGGCGATTGGCTGCCCAACGAGTTCGGCGGCCGGGAGAACCTGCAGGCGATCAGTTTCCTCAAGGAGCTCAACGAGCAGACGCACCTGCAGTTCCCGGGCATTCTCACCATCGCCGAGGAATCGACCGCCTGGCCGAGCGTTTCGCGGCCCACCTACCTGGGCGGCCTGGGCTTCAGCTTCAAGTGGAACATGGGATGGATGAACGACACATTGCGCTACATCCACCACGAGCCGATCCACCGCAAGTATCACCACGACGAGTTGACTTTCAGCCTGATTTATGCCTTCCACGAGAACTTTGTCTTGCCGCTGTCGCACGACGAAGTGGTTCACGGCAAGGGTTCGCTCATGGACCAGGTGCCGGGCGACCTCTGGCAGAAGTTTGCCAACTTGCGGCTGTTGTACAGCTACATGTGGACGCATCCCGGCAAAAAGCTGTTGTTCATGGGCTGCGAATTCGGCCAGTGGAACGAGTGGAATTTCGACACCAGCTTGCAATGGGATCTCTTGCAGTGGTCGTCGCACCAGGGGTTGCAGAAGTGCGTGGGCGACCTCAACCGTCTTCTCCGCCGGGAAAAGGCGTTGCACGAAGTCGATTTCGACTACCACGGCTTCGAGTGGATCGATTGCCACAATCACGAAGACAGCACCCTTAGCTACATCCGCCGCGGCAAGGACCCGGCCGATTACCTGATCGTGTGCAACAACTTCACGCCTGTCGTGCGACAGAGCCACCGCCTGGGCGTGCCGGAGGCGGTCTGGTTCCAGGAGGTCTACAACAGCGACTCGCAGTTCTACGGCGGCAGCAACGTAGGCAACTTCCCGGGCGTGAAGGCCGAGCCACAGGAGAGCCACGGCCGGCCGGCATCAATCGTCATCACCCTGCCGCCCTTGGCCACCGTGGTCTTCAAGCCGGGGCGGTAGAACGCTTGCAGGCAGGTTGCAGGAAAAAAGATACCGTAGGACGGATTGCCAACCCGTCTTACGTTGTGCGGCGGATGGTAGATTGTTGTCTGCGGCCTGCGCTGGCATTCGACGTGGGCGCCAGGCGGGAACTTCCTGACGGTTCCACCGGATCTCAGATTTCGGATCTCATCCCCATGGACGCTTTCACTTCCCACGTCCCGGCGTTGCGACAGGTCCCTGCGAAAATCGCCCGGGGCGGTTAAGTTCTCGCGCAACTTGACAGCCGCTGTCGCGTCGTAAATACTGTGAGTGTCTTGATCCTCGGCGTCGGAGAAAACGACAGCGACACTTTCTGCAAAATCCACCCATGCCGCGCTCGCTCAAGATCTCTGCCTGTCCTTGCTCAGGGACCACTCTCGACAAGCTGCTGCAGCCGGCAATCCTTGCCGCACTGACCCAAGGACCGATTCACGCCTATCGCCTTGCCGACCGGATTGATGAAATGGTCAACGTGTGCGGCAACAAGCCTGACGCTTCGGGGATCTACCGGGCCCTGAAAAAAATGGAGGCCAGCGGTTACGTGATTTCCAGTTGGAAGGCGGGAGACAAAGGGCACGCCAAGCGACTGTATGAGATCACGGCCGACGGCTGGGCATGCCTGGCTCGCTGGACCGTGACTCTGGAAACCTACATGGACGCGATTGGCAGGCTGCTGAAGAAAGCGAAAGCGGCCGCGGCCCGCAAGCCGAAAGATCGCAAGCTCCGCGCGAACTAGGTGGTAGCTGCCCCTCGAGCGACTTGACAGTCAATTGGTCGTCATGAAGAATACTGGTGCTGGTCCTACATTCGACATGTTCCGTTACTAGGTCTTGGTAGAGTCTGGAGTAAAGCAGGCGCCATGCTCGCTCGCAGGTCAATGTTCTCCGCGCTGGCTGTCTTGCTCCTCACCTCGCCGGCACTGTCGGATTCGATTTCCGTCCCCAACTATGACTTCGCGAGCCCTTACGTGCCCGACGAGCCCCCCTACGCCGCGGCGGGCTTCTCGGATTGGGTGCAATCGCCTCCGCCCGCCTGGTGGACCGCTGACGGCTATACCTCCCAGCAATGGGCCGACAGCGCCGGATTGTTTGTGAACGTGCCCTACGAATGGATCGACAACCTTGTTCCGTCTGGGGGGACGTCAGTCCATCAGCAGGCGGCTTTTATGTTCGCCACTCCCGGCCTGGAAATCTCCCAGGTGCTGGCCAGCACTTTCCGGGTCGGCACATCGTACCGACTGACCGTGGGTATCCAAGGCGGCGGTGAAGGCATGCCGATCGGCTGCCCGATGGAGATAGGGCTGTACTATCTCAATGCAACCGGAAATCAGGTCATGGTGGGCACGGCCACGGTCCTGAATGGCAATTCCTTGTCCTCCTCGGGTTCTTCATCTTATATCAACCATTTGCCAGACTACAGTTTGACCATTCCCGCCGTCACCGCCGGCGATCCCTGGGCGGGCCAGGGTATCGGCATCGCGCTGCTCCAGACCTCAACGACTGCGGATGAAGGGGGCTACTGGGACATCGACAATGTGCGGTTGACGACCCCTATCTCGGCTGCCTGGACAGGCGCGGGCGGCAACATGAACTGGAGCAATTCAGGCAACTGGACCGGCGGCGTGCCCAATTTTGCCGGGGCAACGGCCGTGATCAATGCCCGAGCCGCTTCGCCGATTACCATTACGCTGGACAGCCCGCAAACCGTGGGGAGCCTCACGCTGGGCAGCACCAACGGCACGGCCGTGACGATCAGCGGCACGGGTGGCAATACCTTGACCCTGGATAATTTGGGGAGCGGAGCAACGATTTCCGCGATCAGCGGCGGTACGCACGACATCGATGCCCCGGTGGTGCTGGCCGAAAACCTGACCGTCAGCGGCAGCGGGACGCTGGCCTTCGGCCAGTCCAGTAGCATCACGGACAACGGCAACCAGTATTCATTGACGATGAGCGGGGCGGGAGGCACTCTCATCTTGAGCGGCAGCGACAGCTATAGCGGTGGGACGAACGTCTCTGCCGGCACGCTGATCGTGACTTCGCAAACCGCTCTGCCTGACGGATCGGCCTTGTCCGTCGGCGCGGGCGGGATGTTCGTTTTCGATCCGATGCAAGCATTCGCCGCGCCGATCGAGAGTTTGACCGACGTGCCGTCCGGCCGGGTGGTTTCCGCCGTGCCCGAGCCGGGGACGCTCGAACTGTTGGTGATCGGCGTGGCGGCGGCCGCTATCGCAGCCGGTATACGGCTCAAGATGTCTTCCTGTCGGCCGCGGCTTCACTACCCGCGGATGAAAAACGGCGACAATTTGCTTGACTTAGCGTGCTAGCGTGACCATCATAGAGCAACTCCAAGCGGCATAGGAGGACGGGGGCTGTTTCCTCGAACCGGCAAAATGGCGGGACAAACACAGTTGCGATTCGTTCGTACGGCGGCGGCAATAGACTTGGCCCCCGAAATTCGCGCTGCGCTGGCACGGTTGGCAAAGTACAACGACAACGGTGTCTGTTTCCTTGTGAACCGTTCCGGGGTCTTGTGGGTAAGGGCCGACGCCCGCGATCCGACGATTTTTCATCTATGCAACGGCAATCGCACGCCCCCGGCGGCCGACCTTGCTCCGCATTGGGATCGCGAGAATCGAGTTTTGAGCTTTGGCGGGCAGATCGTCAAGCGATTTGGCCGCTCGTCGCCTAATCAGGAGGCGGTGCTCCAGGCGTTTGAGGAGCAAGGCTGGCCTTACCGCATCGACGACCCGCTCCCCTACTGCGACAAAGTCGTTCCCAAGGTGCGGCTCCACGACACCATCCGCTGGTTGAACCTCAAGCACGAGTGCCGCCTCCTGCGTTTCCTGGGCGATGGCACCGGTGAAGGGGTGTGCTGGAAGCTGGTGGCGATCCGCGGGCTCATTCTGCATGGGGACACGGCTGAAGAGTTGCGTCCGGCAGCTTGACGCCCCGTTCTTAGCGTGCTTTTGCCTGGTCGGCCAAATCTAATTGGTTTTTTAGCTTCGCTCCACAGACGCTCCACAGACAGAGTTTCAGCTTTGGTCTATTCTAGGAGTAACTCCAATAGTGGAGAATCGCCAGTAATGATGGCGGCCGCGCCACAATGCGTTGACCCACCTGGACCTCCCGCAAATTCCCTACAACGCAAGACGGTCGCTCCAAACCCCCTTTTAAGTTGTGCTTCAGTGTCCCTGCTAGAGTCAAGGAGAATGTAAATGCTTGTTCGTAGGTCGTTGCTTTCCGCGATTGCCGTTTTGTTGCTTACCTCGCCAGCCCTGTCGCAGTCCATTTCGCTCACCGTGCCCAACTACGACTTCTCGACTCCTTACGTGGCCCCCGTGTCCCCGTACGCCGCGGCGGGTTTCGGGAGCGGGAATTGGCAGGTGTCGTCCCCGCCTGCCTGGTGGGCCTATGGCAGCGACGCTTGGTACGATCAGGCCGGAGTCTTCGTGAATGTGCCATCCGAATGGATCGACAACCTTGTTCCGTCTGGCGGGACGTTAACCCACCAGCAGGCTGCTTTCGTGTACGATACTCCCGGTTTGGAGCTCTCCCAGACACTCTCATCTACTTTCCAGGTTGGCCAGTCCTATCAGCTCACCGTGGGCATCGCAGGCGGTGGCGGCGGGATGCAGCTTGGGAGTTCCATGGAGATCGGGCTGTACTATCTGGATGGAAACGGAAACCAGGATCTGTTGAGCATGGGCACGGCCACCGTCACGAATGACGACAGTGACTTGTCGTCGGGTACCGCGGGTGGTTATGTCGACCAATTGACAGACTACAGTTTGACTATTCCGGCCGTCGCCGCCAGCGATCCCTGGGCAGGCCAGAACATCGGCATCGCGTTGATCCAGGGCAATAACACGGACGGTGCCTACTGGGACATCGACAATGTGCGGCTGACGGCGACGGCGGTCCCGGAGCCGGGTTCCATGGCGTTGCTCGCAGCAGGACTGGGCATGCTCGTGCTGGGGCGAAGATGGTCGTTGAAAAAAACAGACTACTGCGGCGCGAGCGTGAAGCGGCTCGTTCGCGCCGGGGGCCGACGATGACGGCGGCCGGAACGTTGGCGAACGTTGGCGGCGGCCTGCTGCTTGACATGGCGAGCGGCACTTTTATAATGTAGTAGCTTCTAAATAGCGGCCTTAATGAATTGGTTTGGAGAGAACACACTCCGTGCTGTGTCGCTAGCGCGAGGCCGCGGATGAACTGCCTGCCGCACGGATGGTTTCGATGACAAAGTGCGATGTGCGTTAGAGACTGTAATAGGAGTGCCGATTGACGCGCCGTTATATGGCGGGCAGACATGGCCATGCCGAAATCCGGAGTACCGGCTCGAGGATTCACCCTCATCGAATTGCTCGTCGTAGTCAGTATTATTGCCATCTTGGTGGCGCTTTTGGTGCCAGCCGTTTTTAGCGCTCGGGGCACGTCCCGCAAGGTTGCCTGCCTGAATAATCTTCACCAGATTGGCATCGCGATCAACGTGTATGCCGAGCGGATGGACGGCAGCCTTCCGTTTGGCCCCAAAGCGCCCCCCATAATGACCGCCGCGGATTTGTACCCATCCACGGGATCGCCGACGTCACTGGTGTCGCTGATGGGTGGCAGCCCTGTCGGCTTGGGATTGTTGTTGGGCAGCGAATTGGAGCAGCCCCAGGTCTTCTTCTGTCCCGACAGCGACCAGTCCACGATTGCCCTGGCGGAGTTGAGGAACGTTGGCGTGCAGCAGGCCCAAAGCAGCTACTATTACCGCCATGCCTCGGTCACCCTGCCGTTCGATCCACCAGGCGTCGATGTTCTTGCCCCACCGAACATCAAGATTGACCACCTCGGAACCAACCGCAACGGACAAGCCGTTCGCGCCTTGGTCATGGATACCCAGTTCATCGTAGGTCCGGACTTCGCCCCCTTCGGCGTCGTGACGCGCACGCACCACGGCCAGCAGGCCGTCAATGTGCTGTATTCGGATGGCCGTGCCATCTCTGTGTCCAATGCCGGTGGGTCTTATAACGTCGCGCTCGACGATTTCCAGTCGCTGAACAATGCGTTCAGCGTTATCCTGGGGGTTATGGAACAAGCCGACGTGGCACAGTAATTCAGTTCCCAAGGATGTCGCTGTGTTGAATACCTGCCGATTGGCGGGGCAAGAATTGACTCGCTCGACCTGAAGGCTTGCTCCATAACGAAGGGTGACAATCGTGTGGGGTGTCGAGCGGAATGCCTCTACGAGCATTTGTACGGTTTCACTTCAGGTCAAGGAGATTTGAGCAAGCTCGTTTGCGGGCCTCGTCCAGGAAATCCGCCGGGAAAAAACGCGGCCGCAATGCGACGTCTTCTGGTGCGGCGGTTCATTCTCCTGCACGATCCTGGAGAACGGCGGCTGTCTGGCCCCCATTCCAGCCGACTTGCTCGCGGCCCACGGTGCGGCCCCTCGCGATCTGCAGGGTCGCTTGGCTGGGCTTCGCCGCCGGCGCGGCGAGATCGGCTGCCCGCCAGCACCGTGGCCCTGGTGGCCGGCGGTCCGCATCCCCGCGAGGCCGAGCGACAGCTCGGCTTTCTTATGACGACCGAGAGGGAAAATGTCCTCGCTGCCGGGCCGGCCCAAAGCGTCGGCAAGCTGCCCCAAAGCGTCGCTGCGGACGTCCGTCCGGCCCGGATTTCGCGGAACCCCGACAAGATAAACATCGACTGGGATAAGGCTGTCACGGCTTACGCATCGATCGTCGTTTACCCGCGTTGACCGCTGCCCAATCTTGACGACAAATCGCTTGACACGCTGGGACGAATAACTAGAATCTGTGGTATTACGAATTGCGCTTTCGTAACACCTCGGTCTCGCACCAGACTCGCGTCAGATTCCGGCCGATCGGGGTGCCTGGTATTTTCCGGGTCGCCGACCGCGAAAATTGCCAACAAGCAGTGGAGATCAATGAAATGAGAGCCGCTTCCGTCTGTCTACTACCGCGATTCCAGTGCTTTGTGTGCGCCATCCTTGTGTTTCTCGCCGGCATCCCGCTGATCGCACGCCCCGCAGTCGCCCAATCTACGACTCCTCCCTACTATCCGTCCGGCACCTATACGCCTTTCAGCACGTTTGAAGCCGTGAACCCGGACGGATCCTCCGCGTTCTCGTTTCCTTCAGATGGCTCGCCGATTACCATGATGGGAATCGTCCTCAACAATCCTGCCGAGATGCTCGACAACACGCCCGCCTACAACACGACTCCAGGGAACTTGGGCGGGCAATGGCAGATATTCATTCAAGTCTACAGCGATTCAATCGCCGGTGGCAGTTCGACGGACTTCGGCGGATGCGAAGTGTGGATGGCCCAGTGCTACGGGAACCTGGGCTTTATCAACGATCCGAACGATATCTACACGAACAGCCAATGGACGGCCCAACTGGCGCGACTGGACTCTCCAACGCTGATATCCACCGGCAACACCGTCGCCCTGCAAGCGGGCGACGTCGTGGCGATCACCGGTTACGGCCTCAAATATGAGGGGATGGTGAACATCAACGAACAACACATGATCAACAATAGTTTCACGATCACCGCCTTGGAGACCGGCGTGCCGCTGCCCGCCCCGACCGTGACGACTCTCAGCCAATTGCAGGATTCCGCCGGCAACTTCTATTTCGACCCGACGCGGCAGACCGGGGCCGAGCACCTCCAGGGGACGCTCGTACAGTTGGACGAGGTGCGCGTGCTCTCGGGCACCTGGGCCCCCAACCGTACGGTCGTAATCACGGACGGTTCGTTGCGGCAGATGATCTTGAACATCGGAAACAACCCGAATCTCACCACCGCGCCCAGCGGGGCCTTCAACGTGGCCGGAGTCGAGGACCAGGAATCGACCGACGGATCGAACCAGGACGGCTATACGCTCTGGCTGAGCGACTCGGCGGATGTCACCCCGCTGCCCAACTCCGGCGCGACGCTCAACTGGACGGGCAGCAGTGGGAGTTGGAACGCCGCTGGCAATTGGAGCTTGGGCGCCAAGCCGCAAAATCCGGGCGACGTGGCCATTTTAGGCGGTTCATTGGCAGTCGCCGCCACCGTTACCTTGGACGGACCGCAGAAAGCCGGATCTCTGGTTTTCTTCAACACGAATCCGGCGACGACCGGCTATACGCTTGCACCTGGCACGGGTGGCACGCTCACGCTGGACAATTCCGGGGCAACCGCCCTTGTGACGGTGTTCAGCGGCAGCCACGCGATCACGGCCCCGTTGGCCCTGGCCGACAATCTCGACGCGAGCGTGGCCGTTGGCAGTAGTCTGAGCATTGCCGGCGGGGTTAGCGAGAGCAGCCCCGGTACCTCGCTAACCGAAGACGGCGGCGGGCTGCTGTTCCTCAGCGGCACGAACTCGTACAGCGGCGGCACGACCGTCGATGCCGGCACGCTGCTGGTCACGGACGGCCCCGCCCTGCCCGCGGGCGGGAGCCTGACAGTCGGCGCCGGCGGCACGTTGATCTTCGACCCCTCAGCCGTAGCCGCCGGGACAATCCGCTCGGTCGCCTCGCAGATCACTGCTGTGCCGGAACCAGGCACGATGGCACTCCTCGCCGTCGCCATCGGCGGCTGCCTGATCCATTGCCACGCGAGGAGAAAAGACCTTGAATGAGCGGCCGGCCAATGCGCGATGCTGCCGGGGGCTCACGCTCGTGGAACTGCTGGTGGTCATTGCCATCATTGGAATCCTGATTGGGATTCTGTTGCCCGCAGTTCAGAGTGCTCGAGAGGCGGGTCGCCGAACGCAATGCGCCAACAACCTGAAGCAGATTGGCATCGCCCTGCACTGCCATCACGACGCCCTGGGAACCCTACCGGCCGGCGACTATGCCTCGACAGCCGGCCAATGTCCGGGCGGTTCCTGGGTCATCAACCACAAATCGGAGGATCGCGCCAACTGGATGATCCTCATTCTTCCTTTCCTGGAACATGGCGGGCTGCATCGGTCCTACAATCTCATCAAGCCGAACGAGGACCCTGCGAACCATGCGGTGGAGATGACCCGTGTTCCCGAGTATCTCTGCCCCGCCGATGTCGCCAACGACCAGGCGATCGTGCCCGCGATGGGGCCAGCGGCCAGCTGGGCCCTCAATGTGCCCTACATGCCCGGCTCCTATCGGGCAATGTCCTGCCAGAGCGCGGGCGGCAACTTTCTCGACGGCGGCGAGATCACCAGCTATCCAGCGGCGCTGCGAGGGGCGATGCACGTAGTGGGCATTCTGGGCTTTCACCCCGAGCGCTTCACTGATATTAGCGACGGCCTCTCGCACACGCTCATGGTGGGCGAGTCGACGACGCTTTCCGACTACCCCTATAAGACGTTGTGGGCCTATTCCTTCGAACATTATTCGCTCTCCGCAGCGACGCCCCAATCGCGAATCCTCCTGGGCGATTACGACGCCTGTTGCGCCGAAGGGGGCGCTGGATTCGACCTGCCCTGCCGCCGCGGCTGGGGAAGTCCGCATCCGGGAGGATTGAACTTCATCCTCTGTGACGCTTCGGTGATTTTTCTCAGCAAGTCGATCGACATGGACCTTTTCGGCGATTTGGCGACCATAGCCGGGGGTGAGACGGCCGACGTGCCCGGGGGGCCTTGACCGCGCCTGTTTGGGCGGGAAACCCAAGTCGGCAGACAAGTCACCCGGCGCTGCAGGAGCCCGCCGACGGTCTCTGAACAGGGTTGGTAAGGCGTTTACGCGGCCAGCGTCGCGGCCGATTTACGCGATTGCATATTGCCCGTTTCGCTGCCAGTCGGAGCCCAGCGGTGGTCCATCGGCCGGGTTGAGGCGCGAGAGTCCAGGTCGCTTGCGTTAAGTTCTGGGAGATCGTGCGGACGCTGCCGTCGATCATCGAAGCGTTCATAACTCCGCTGTGGTAACACTGGACCAGTTTGGGATCGGCCTGCATAGCCGTAATGTTCAACTGCGGCAGTGGATAGGCTCCGCTATTCGGCCTCAAACTTCCTGACGCCACAGCGCAAAAATCTCGCTCTTGATTTCAGCGGTTGACACGATCGACGCCGTCACTACAATAGGCGCGTAGATTTGCTTGCTCGAAAGCCAGCGCCACATTCTGCTACATGCGGAAGCAGTGCGCCAGCCATCCAGCGCTTCACGGCGACAAGGTCTACCGAGTGCTTTGTACGCCAAACAACAAGTTGATTGTTCAGAAGTGAAAACCTATTCGAGAAGTTTGCGTTGCCCCCGGTAGCACCGGGTGTGAAGCTGGTTCTCGCAAAAGGCCTACAAAAAGTGTTGATGGTATCGAGCTCTAGCCCGCCACGGCGTTCTGCCGTTTAGCCAGCCACGCTCCTGTGTGAATATTGGAAGTTCGTTGACGGAGGGACCGTTGTTCTTCCCGTGCTTCCGAATGTTAGTGTTTATTCAAGGAGATGGAATATGCGTTCGTTGTCTATTCATTCGCGCCGCGGCGGTTTTACGTTGATCGAGGTACTGGTCGCAATCACGATCATCGCCTTGTTGGCCGCTCTGTTGATCCCGGCGGTACAGAAAGCCCGCGAAGCGGCACGCCGGTCATCGTGCAACAACAATCTGCAGCAACTTGGCCTGGCGATGGCCAATTTCGAAGTCGGCAAGATGCACTATCCACCTGGCTGGCTGCCGGTGCCCGCAGTCAACGGGGTTGCCGGCGGATGGTCGGCCCTGGCGTGCTTGCTGCCTTACGTGGAACAGACCAACCTCGTATCGAACCTCAATATGACGCAGACCTTTGAAAACGCGGAGACATCGATCGTCACGCTTGCCGACGGCACTTCCTTGCCCGTCAGCTCGCTCCGGGTTCCCACGTATCTCTGTCCGTCGGAAAAACAAGACATCGCGAAGCTCCAAAATGGCGTGGCCACGCACTATCCGCTCAACTACGCCGTCAACGTGGGGACATGGTTCGTTTGGGATCCATCGAGCGGATCGGGCGGCAATGGAGTGTTCTATCCCAATAGCGCGACGCGGACGACGGATATCGGCGATGGGTTGAGCTATACTCTAGGTATGGCGGAAGTGAAGGCTTGGCAGGCCGTCTATCGCAATGCCAAGTTGGCGAGCCCGCTGGCGATGCCTGCGGTGGCCGCCAGCGTAGTCAATCTTGGCGGTACGTTGCAGACAAACAATGGGCACACGCAATGGGTCGACGGTCGCTCGTATCAAACCGGATTCACCTCGACCTTCGCACCGAACACGGTGGTCCCTGCGAGTGTCAGCGGCACGAACTACGACATTGATTGGACCAACGAAGAGGAAGGCGTATCGACAACCGTCCCCACCTATTCAGCAGTTACCTCGCGCAGTTATCATACGGGTGGCGTGAATGGGCTATTGATGGACGGATCGGTCCAGTTTTATGCCAACGAGATCAATCTGGGCGTCTGGCAGGCGCTTAGCACTCGCAACGGCGGCGAACTGATTCCCTCAGCGCCGCAATAAATGATGACGCGGAAACCATTCTCAGGACATGATTCATGAGACCTTTGTCGTGGCTTTTGGGTTGGTCGTTTGTGGTACTTTCCTGTGCCGGCAATCCTCTCACCGGCTGCGCCCTCGCGGCCGACGGCGATGCCGCCCACGAAAACTGGCCGCAGTTTCGTGGCCCCACGGGGCTGGGCTATAGTGCGGAGAAAAACCTCCCGCTGATGTGGGGCGGTCCGACGCATCGCAACGTCGTCTGGACCAGTCCCCTCCGCGGCGCCGGACATGCCAGCCCCATCGTTTGGAACGACGCGGTTTTCGTCTGCACCGTCCAATGGCCGGGCAATGGCGAGGCGGATGAGGCGGTGATGCCCGCCCACCACGTCGCCCGTTACCGTGTGACGGATGGCAAACTCGTCTGGGACACAGTCGTCCCCCCCGGGCCTTGGCTGCGAAACGACTTTCGCAGCGGCGCCGGCGGCGGCTACGCCGGTCCCACGCCCGCCACCGACGGGAAGCTGGTTTATTGCGTCTTCGGCTCGGCGGTGGTCGCCGCGCTGGACTTCCAGGGCAAGATCGTCTGGCGGAAAGAGCTTGCCCCGCGGAGCTTTGATGTGACGGTGGGCAGCAGTCCTATTCTCTACCAAGACACCGTGATCTTGCTTTTCGCGATGGCCAATTCCAGCGATTCCAACGTGGTGGCCTTCGACAAAGCCACCGGCGCGGTGAAATGGCGGCGGCGATTTCCCGATATGGCGTTCGGCCACAGTACGCCGGTCTTGATCTCGGTGGAGGGAAAGCCGCAACTGTTGGTTTTGGCCTCGGGAATGAAAGACGCAGACAATGCGCTTCGCAGCCTCGATCCGGCCAGCGGCAAGCCGCTCTGGTGGTGTCGCGGCGGCGGCGACGCCTCTTCGCCGGCATTTGGATCAGGCGTCGTCTATTTCGATAACGGGCGAGGAGGCAAGGGCGTAGCCGTCGCCCCAGGCGGCAGCGGCAACGTCTCCGCGACCCGCATTCGTTGGTCCGGGCCCGACATCCCCGAAGCCATTGCTTCGCCAGTGATCGTTGGACCCTACCTCTATCGCTTGCACAAACCAGACGTGTTGGAGTGCTGGGAAGCAGCGACGGGCAAGAAGGTCTATGCGGAGCGGCTCCCGCAAATCTCGACGACGTGGGCCAGTCCGATCGTGGATGGCAATGGGCGACTCTATTTCGCCAATGCCGGCAAGAGCTACGTAATCCAGTCCGGGCCCCGTTTCCGCATACTGGCGGTGAACGACCTGGGTGACGCCAACCATCCTTCACCCGCCGTGGCCCACGGACGGATGTTCGTTGTGGGCATGAAGAACCTGTACTGCATAGGGCAGTGAACTACTACTTATTCAGATTCCGCAGATCGCATGCCTGGCGACGGAATCGGTCAGCGTGGCGGAGATAGCTGGCCTTCCGCGGACGACTCTTGATCGTTCCGGCCAGGTTCTCGTATTTTTCGGCCAAGGCCAGCTTCACCTGGGCCAGATTCTCACGGTCTTGCTTGAGAGTCATAGGTCTTCCCCTCCGATTTCGCGACAAAACATCAATGCTACAATAGATCGCCATTCATGACAAGCCGGGCTTCCCGGAGGTGCGAATTCCCCGATGATAGAGGTCGCGAGCCGTGTTTCCTGCCGAAACTCGCACCCCTCCAATGGATGTATTGCCAAGCCACCCTCGGATGGAAGGACCGCCCGGAGCGATCACTCGCATCGATGGCAGGGAGTATCTCTACTTTGGCGGAACCGGTTACTTGGGCCTGGCGGGCAACGCCGAGGTCATTGACGCCGGCTGCGAAGCCCTTCGTCGCTATGGGACCCACACCGCCACCAGCCGGTCGGGCTTCGGCACCAGCCCGCTGACTTTGGAGGTAGAACGCCGGGCCGCCGAGTTCTTCGATCTGGATGAGGCGTTTTATTTCGCCTCTGGCTATGCGGGAAATCATGTTCTGATCCAGGCGCTGGCCGAACGCGTTGACCTGGTGCTGGCCGATGAATCGGCCCACTTCTGTCTGGCCGAAGCCACCCGCCTTCTGGGTCAGCCGGTGGAGCGTTTCGCCACCGCGATGTGAACGACTTGCGACGGAAACTCCAGCACGTGTGAAGGGAAAAGGCCGCTGGTTCTGACGGATGGTGTGTTTTCGCTGTCCGGCGACGTCGCACCGCTCGATCAGCTATGCCGACGTCTTGCGGGACTACGACACTGCCACCCTTCTGGTGGACGACGCCCACGGTATCGGTACGTTGGGTGTAATGGCCGCGGTCGCCTGGAGCATCAGGCACTGTGGGACCAAGAGGTCAATGCGGATCCGGCCCGGGACCGGCCTCGGGATTTATGTTTGCGGCACGTTGAGCAAGGCCATCGGCGGTTTCGGCGGAATCCTGCCGGGCAGTCGGCCCTGTTGGATCGCGTGCGGCAGACCTCGCACTATTATGAAGGGGCCAGCGCCGATGTCGGCTGCGGCCGGGGCTACGGCCAAGGCCCTGGAAATCGTCATGACCCGACCGGAACTTCGCCAGCGGCTGCAGCAAAACGCCCGGCGGCTCCGCGGTGGCCTCCGGGCTTTGGGTTTGCGGTGGACGACTTGCCGACGCCGATCGTCGGGCTGGCAATCGGCAGCGGCGAAAACATGCGGCGAATCCACGCCGAACTCCGCCAGGCGGGGATCATCGTGCCGTATTTCGCTGCTTACTCCGGCGCCGGCGCCGCCGGCAGTCTGCGGATTGCCGTCTTCGCTACGCATACCGATGAGATGCTCGATCGGTTGCTAAACGAATTGAAGAGGTTGGTGTAGGATCGTCAATTCAGTTTCCCCGTACGTCGTAGCATTGCAGCACGTCCTGGTCGCGGAGGTAGAGTCGCCCGTCGATGACCACTGGATGCGGCCAACTGTTCTTGTCGCTGCGGTCCGGCGGATCGAAACGGCTGATCTCCTTATATCCGTCAGGCGTGGCCTTGATGATCGCCACCGTGCCGCTTGTCGGCCTCCGCCCGCAAATAAAGCAGCCCGTCGGCGTAGACCAGCGACCCCTTGCCGATCCCCTGCTCGTGCCAAACCGATTTGCCTGTTTCGAAGTCCTGGCAGGTCCAACCTTTGCCGTCGCAGAATCCATAAAGATACTTGCCCACCAAGATGACGCCCCCGTGGTGATTGATCATGGTCTTGTTGGCATAGACCTGCTCGGCCGAGAACTTATCGCCGTCGGCGGTGACTTTGATGAGATTACTGCCGATACCGTAGCCCGAAGCGACGTAGACCTGGCCGTCGTGATAGATCGGCGTGGGGATGACGGCCGTTTGGCCCTTGCGCTGCACCCTCCAGAGAAGATGGCCGTCAGAGGCCCGAACTCCAGCCACGCTGGCTTCCGTGAGTTGGACAACCTGGCGAACACCGCCGATCTCGACGAGAATCGGAGAAGAGTAGTGGATGCTGTCGGTGAATTCTTGCTCCGCCAGACCTGCTTGCCGGTCTTCTTATTCAAGGCCACGAGGTCGCCTCCGCTGCCGCCGGGCACTAGGATAACGTTTTCGCCGTCCACCAGGGGCATTCCGCAGAATCCCCACTCGGGCAACCGCCCGCCAAAATCCTTGCCGTAATCCTTGCGCCAGACTTCCGCTCCAGTGGCGGCGTCGGCGCAAAGCGCCTGTCCAAACTGGCTGACGGCAAAGACAAGTTTGTCGTCTACTGTGGGCGTGCAGCGCGGACCGGCGAAACCTCCCCAGCCGGGTGCGCCCGCCTTGCCGACCTTGGTCTTCCAAAGGATCTGGCCGTCCGCGCGGTTCAGGGCAATCAGTTGGCTGGCATTTTCCAGATCGCCCATGGCATACACACGGTCGCCGGCGACACTCACTCCCGTATAGCCGATCCCCAATCCGGTTGCCTTCCAGACCAACTTGGGGCCGCCGTCCGGCCATTTCTGCAATAATCCGGTGTCGGCGGAACGGCCATCGCGGTCCGGGCCCCGCCACTGGGGCCAATCGCCGGCGGCAGCATTGCCGCTGACCAATATCGAGCAAGAGAAACCAACGGCCAAAACCAGGAAAAAGGCAAGACGATAAAGCAAAAAAACCTTCACAAATAGACTTCTTTATAGACAGACAGCTAGCCACGAATCCTGACCATGGTAGCATGCCCTTTAGACGAAATAAATGGGTCTGGGCGGAAATCGAAGATGCGAAGCGCTAGCGAGGCATGGCGTCATGTTCGCTAACGCTTCGTGTCTTCGATGACCACGGCAGATCCTCACGACGATTTGTCGTCGTCGGACTTTACTCGCCCAGAATCCTGCTTTGCCGGGTTGGCTTGGTTGTTCGGTTTCGACTTGGCGGGTTTCCGCGGCGACACGTCCTCGCGCGGCTTCTCGCTCGGCTTGTTCCGATAGACCTCGTCGAAGATTTCCTTGACGCGCTTCGCCGTGATGTCGTGGCTGACGTGGACCACCCGCACCGTGTAATCCGGTATGGCGGCTTCGTCGAGTTGCTTGATCAACAGGG
This sequence comes from uncultured Planctomycetia bacterium, assembly GCA_963709175.1. Taxonomy (GTDB): domain Bacteria; phylum Planctomycetota; class Planctomycetia; order Pirellulales; family Thermoguttaceae; genus JANXQG01. The sequence goes on along the minus strand of CAVPVK010000007.1, from coordinate 2,060,274 downwards.
CAACTTGCTCGAAGAGGTAGGCCGGCGCGGAGACCGTGAGCGAATTAGAAACCTCGTCGACCCCGATCGAGAGCAGGCCCTTGAATTTTGGCGTCTTTTGCTCCGACTGGTCGGAATCGTTGTAATTGAAAACGTAGTTCCGCGTCGGGGTCCGCTGGTTGTTCTCGGCCAGTGCCCGGTCGTTGGCGCTGAGCAGGTCGCGGTAGACATCCTTGACCGTATCGGCCACCGCTTTGGCCTGGGAATACTTGAGGCGGATCACCTCTGTCTTGCGGACGGACTGCGTGTCGCGGGGCGGCGGCCGGTCGTAGAGCTGGATCAGCTCGTCAATTGTCTTGAGTTGTTCGGCGCTGGCCCCCTCCACCAAGATCGTGTTGCTGTCGCCGTCGGCAATGAACGTCAGCTTTCGCCGCTTGGAGAGCCGGTGCTCATTCGCCGAATCGTCGCGGCTGGCCGTGTCGTCGTACCACCACGGCATCATCCGCGGCCGATCTTTCTTATTGTCTTCCTTGAAAAAGTCCTCCAAATTCAGGGAGACACCCACCGCCCAGGCGTATTTCAGGTAGAAGACGCGGTAATCCTTGTGGGGCGGGGCCAACTCGCCGGCGAGCTCTTCCAGCCGGTCGAGCGCCTGCGGGTCTTCCGAAGTGATGATCAACTTGCCTTCGGGCGCCACGTGGATATTCACCGGCGGCACGGGTCGGGAAGCGTCGGGCTGACGCGGGTCGCCCGCTTGGCCGGCATGCGGATTCTCAGCCTCGCGCCGCATATCGGCCAGATGAATCAAGTCTTGGTCCGGCGGCACTTCGCTGCTGCCAGCGCCTCGGTACGCGGTGCTCTCGGTCGACGGAGGGCCGGGGGAATTCTCGTCCATGTTGGGAATGCCAGCGCCCGGCAAGGATGATGCCGTCGTCGATCCACTGGCAGGGGCGAGCGGTAAACCGGCCGGCCTTTTGCTTGGCCCGTCCGAGGCGGCTGGAGGCACGAGCAGCGGGTTCGGGGCGATCGAGGGCCAAACACGGCGGATCCGCTGCAGGAGCTCGTCCGCTTCGGCGGCACTGCCGCCATCGATGACGCGGACGCCGGCCGGTCCGCTTCCCGCCGCAGGAATCTCGCCCAACTTGACCAACAGGGCCTCGACGGAAGCCAATTCGATCTCGTTCGCCCATAGCAATAGACGGTTGTGCTCTACGTCGGCGTCGACGCGGAATTCTTTCGTGCCCGGCGCCGAGTCGCGGGCCGATTGATCATAGTAGCCGAAAAAAGGGTTGGGGCGCGATTTCTCTTTTTTCCCGCCGCTGCCCATCATGAATTCGATCGTGCCCGCCACGTAATCGGCCTCCAGGCGGCGGAGACGGATCACCTCGAACTTGCGTTCGCTGCCGCTGAGCTTGTCGACCACCGCGGAATGGTCACGTGGTCCGCCAGCGAGGCGTAGGCGACGATTGCTGAGTTCTTTCTGTCGATTTCCAGGCGGGTCGAAGGCTCCAGGTTGCCGATGTCCATCAAGGTCTTGACCACCGGCTCGGGATCGACGCCCGATAGCCGATAGACCTGCATGCGATTGAGATTCACCAGCAGCGAGTCATCGTGGCTGATGGGGATATCGACCGCCTCTACAACCTGGGCGATGACGGCCATCTTGTCGGGCCGGGCCTCCACGAAAATGCTGTTGTTGCGGCGATTGATGGCCAGGCTGATCGGACCCTTCGGCTTGGCCGGATTGCTGCCGGGCGACCCTTGCACCGACTGGGCCATGCCCTGCATCCGCGCCATCGCCACGGCCTGCTGCTGCTGTTGCTGCATTTGCTCCATGTAGGGATTGCCCTGCGGCTCGCTCCCTTGCGATTTCGACACGTCCGCGCCCAGCAGCGTAGACAAGAGATTGGCAACCTCGTCGGCGCGAGCGTGTTTCAGCTTGAACTCGCGAAACGACCGCGGTTGATTGGCATCCGACTGCTGTCGCTTCAAGACGCCCTCGATATCGCGGCAGATTCGCCACCGCGTCCATGGCCTCCAGGCGGTTCATTTCGTTGAGCGAAGTCAGGCGGCCGTTGGGGCTGAGCATAGGCTTCAGATCCTCGGCAGCCGTTTCCGCCAGGAGCGAAATCAGCGGGAAAGACACTTTGACGAACTCGTGCGGATAACGGCTGGAAAGATCGGCCGGTTCCACCCGCGGCACCAGGCTCGGATCGAGCTTCTTGACCCCGGCGACGGTCATTACCTCGCCGTGGCAAAGCAGCGTGAAACCGCGATCCAGCAGCAGCCGGTTGATCAGGTCGCGGACCTCCGGCACAGTGTAGCTCCGCTGAGTGGAAAGATTGAGGGAGTCGCTGGGCAACTCTTGCCAGTCGAGGCTCATGTTTGAAATCGTCGCCAGCCATTCGAGCACGGGCTGCCATGGCTGGTCGTTGAATCGAAGGCGAATCCTGCCCGCGCCGTTGGGGCGGACTTTGAACTCATCGAGATTTGGCGAAGACGCCGGGGCCGCGGGGCGATGGACCGTCGGAATCGACTCCTTTGCCTTGCCACTGTCCGGCCTTGCCGAAGATTGGTCCGGCTTCTCCCCTCCCGAAGCCTCGCCGACCTTGTTGCCACTGGCAGGTGCACCTACGGCAGGAGCACCTTTGGTCATCAATGGAGTTTGGGCAACTGGGGAGGCCTCCGCAGCGGCAGAGGGGGCATAGCCGGAGGCCGGCATTGCCGCACCGGGAGATTGCCAGTCGTTCCCGCGCGAAAATCCACGTGGTAAGCCAACGAACAGCGCGTAGACGAATAGCGCGGCACACGAATACGGAGGGGAAGGTCCAACGAGCGGTGGCCATGGCGTGACTCCCTCGCAGAATTGTAGCATACACACAAGAGGGCGTGCTTTATCGACCCCAACGGCATAATGCTCAAATCATCTTACTTGCATATGCCTCTAGAGTCCAGCGCCGGAGGCGATTTTCAGGAACAGGGCAAGAAATAGCGAATATTCAGGTAAATCGACACGGGCTAGTACGGCAAGGTACAATTGACAGCACGGGCCAGCGCCCTTCCGCAGGGCCAAAAACGGTCCTTTGCCGCCGCAGTTTTATGCCATTGAGACTTCGACATACACCTTCCCACGACCATGTCCAAGGCGAAACCCAACCGACGAACCCCGATGTCGGACATGCTCTTGTTCGTGAACTTCCGCCAATTCATCAAGAGCCGCGTGAACGGGCTGTCGATTCGGCGGAAGAGGCTGCCCGATGGCGTTTCCGGCCAGGTCTACCGCCAGGGGAAGAAGTGGGTGATCGAGATTGAAAGGGACAGCACCGACGAAATGCAGTGCGAGATCCTGCTGCACGAGTTGACGCACTGTATTTCCGGAAGCCGTTGGCACGGGAAGCGCTGGGCCCTCGGCCACGCGAAGACGTACAAGCTCTGGATGCAGTTTATCGATTCGATGGGCTAATAGCTGGGCTACTTCCCGGGCTAATTGCCTCACGCACGAGCTGGGCGCCGGGGGGCAGAGGGGCGAAGGCAGGCGGCCGAGGTCAGCCCCCCCCAAGGTTAGCCTCGCGCAGCTCCAGCTGTCGAGAAACTCGCGTCGATTCTGCATCGGTTCGGCCAATAGGGCGTTGGGTCTTGGGTCTTTAATGCTTGGGGAATCCGTCGCAGAGAGGGCCCGTCTTATTTGAGCGTCTGTTTGTTTGGGTGCGGAATGAGGGCCGCCCAGAATGGTCCAGCTTCCTGTAACGGGACGCCGCGGACATGCTCGCGGCGGGTCTTCGCTACCTCCGCGTCGCGGAAGGCTCGCTGTTCAATCTGGGAACATGCCGTTCGGTCGACCACCGCAGCTCTTGGTGCGTGCTGCTGGAGCGGATCGAGGGAAACTTGCTCTCCCCTTGCGAGGGCCGCCACGTGGGAACTGGTCCGGCGCACCCACGAGGGCCGCGAGAACCTGGGGCAGGCCGCACCCGTCACCTTTCAAGTGGATATTTGCCGAAGGGGGCCAAGATCGGGTACGATGAAATTGCGCATCGCACCGTGGCCGCTGCCCCGACGCAAGAGGGCCGGCCATGCCGGCATTCCTGCTCGGCGCGACCGCCGGTGAGAACTCAAGAGGCATCCCGCGCGTCTGAAGTTCGGACGCTGGATCCGTCGGATTATTCACTTTTCGGAACAGGAGGTGTGTCATGTCGTGTAGCGTGTGGTCTCGATCGGTGTTTTGGACTTTCGTAGGGCTGGCGTGGCTTGCCAGCGACATCGGCCAGGCCCAGGCCGCAAAGCCGGCCAGTGCGAAGAAACCGCCCGCGGAGGCTGCCAGTGCGAACCAGGACCCCTTCGGCGGTCCTGTCGGGCCCTCGCAAAAGGCCGTCGCCAGGGCCGTCCGGCGCCTGAAACCATCGTCCCGCAACCGTTTGCAACGAAGGACGGCAAGCGGAAGGGTTGGAAGGTAAAGATCCCCGGCGACCATGCCTTGGCCACCCCGGCCGTCGTCCAGGGGAAGCTCTTCATCGGCGGCGGTTTCGGCAGCCACGAGTTCTACGGTTTCGACGCCCAGACGGGCAAGATGCTCTGGCGGTACCAGACCAGCGACGATGGACCGACGGCGGCCGTCGTGGCCGACGGCTGCGTGGCGTTCAATACGGAAAGTTGCGAGTTGGAGATCGTTACCGCGGGCGGCAAACCGGTGTGGAAGAAGTGGTTGGGCGATCCTCTGATGAGCATGCCGGCCATCGCCAACGGCCGCTTGCTGATGGCTTTCCCGGACAGCAAGGGCGACCACCAACACCATCTGGCATGTTTCGACCTGAAGAACGGCAAGGAGCTGTGGCGCAAGCCGGTGGCCGGCGAGATCATTACCACCCCGGCAATTGACGACGAGCAGGTCTTCATTGCCACGCTTGGATGGAAGCCTTTATTGCTTCTCTGCCAAGGATGGCACGCTGGCGTGGACCGAGAAGGAGAAGAATGTTACCTCTGCCCCGACCCTCTGGAACGGCCGCTGCTGGTTCAGCCAGCGGCAGGAAACGACCGCGACCAAGGCCGGCAAAAAGGTCCCCCAGCAAATGGAGCAACTCGCGGTGCGGCCGCTGGCCCGCAAGGGCCCGATCCACTACCTGGCCGCTACCCAGCGCGTCGCCGACTACCTGGACTATGGCAAGCGTGGCGGGTTTGGAATGGGTGGCGGAATGATGGGCGGGATGGGTGGCGGCATGGGAGGCATGAGTGGCGGCATGCCGGCTCCGGCATCGAAAAAGGAGGCCGCAAGCCAAAAAGCCGATGCGGGAGTCGGCTTTGATGGCGGAGGGATCGGCGTGGACGAGCCGCCCACGCCTGCGATTGGTCCGTCAGGGAAGCCCGTCGTGCCGTCGTCATCACCCGGTCCGTCGCCCGCCCCATCGCCTGCCCCGTTGGCCGCGGTCCCTCAGATCGGCGGCAAGGGCGATTCCAAGATCATCCAGGCCGCGCAGAACCTCGGTCAAGGCACGGTGAATGGAGTCTGGGCCTACCAGGGATCGAAGCCCTTCTTCTGTCAAGGCCATCTCTTTGCCTCGATGGGCGATGCAATTGTGTGCGTCGATCCGAAGACGGAGAAAGTGCTTTGGAAGACGCAGTTGCGGGCGACGACAGAAACGACAGAGAATATGGGGAAGAAGGCAAAAAAGGATACGAAGGAACCTGCGGACCACGAGGAACTGCTCGACGCCACGATCAGCCCGCCGGCGTTGGCCAACGGCAAGGTGTTCCTTGGCACCGGTTACGGCGATGTCGTCTGCCTCTCGGCTGACAAAGGCGAGCTGCTCTGGAAGGCCAGCCTCGGTTCATCCGAATCCATCGGCTTTCAGCCGACGGTGGCCGGTGGTCGCGTCTACGTCTCCACGGAGTCCGGCAGCTTGTATGCCCTGGAGACCGGCGATCCGAAAGACGACGGCTGGTTGATGTGGGGCGCCAATGCGGCCCACAACGGCATAACGCAGGCCGAGCCTCGCGCGCGTTAGCGAGTGTCCAGCCGCCGATTTGCTTTCTGCCGGTGAGACACAAAAAACGCCTTACCTCGTTCCCTGCAAATCGGTCGCCTGCAAGACGGCGAGCGATTTCTCGTAGAATTCCTGCTCGGACTTCAGCCCCGCACGCTTGCTGAATGCCGCGAGTTCCTTGAATCGCTTCACGGGTTCGGCGCCGGTGGCATGGCAGAGCTTCGCCAGGCAGCAAGGGCAGAGCCACAAGGGGCGGCGGTCCGCTTCCTGCCGATGGTTGCTGCCGCACATGTTGCACTCGTACAACGTGCAGTGCGGCATCGAGAACATGTGCCCCGTCTCGTGCGAGGCGGTCTTAAGCGTGCGGAGCAAGCACAGGCGGAAAGCCACCTCGTCGCCGTGCGGATCGCCGTTCCGCGCGATCGACCAAACCCCCACGCGCTGGTCTAACGACGCCTGGCCAAACACGAAGTTCCAGCCCTCGCCGGGCCACAAGTCCGATGTCGTCAGCGCCAGGTAGGTGCTGGCGTCAGCGGGCAGCCGCGGCCGCAGCACCTGGTCGAGCACGTAGGTCGAAAGGATCTGCTTGACGTGCCAGGTGGGGTGCTCGCGCCGGGCGGACGCCGGAACCAGGTTCAAGGAGAAACCCTCGCGGACCTTCACCGGCAACTGGAAATAGATGCCCAGAAACTCGGCAGTCTGGTCGAGCACCTTCCGCTGGACAGGGTCGAAGCTGCCGAGCGGTTGTATGTAAATCACCCGTCGCTTACGGTCGACGCGGATCGGCTGGCTGCGGAGGTACTCAGCGTAGGTCTGGCCCGGTTCCTTGTGTTCCGCAAGCCAATCGTGCGGCAGGGGCGGTCCGAGCTTGGTGTGCAAGGGCAGGAGCCTCTCGAACGCGGCCGGCAACCGTGCTGGTGGCTCCGGCTCGTCCGGCGTGCCCACGATACGGTCGCGACAAGTACGGCGACTACTGCGACGAGTGTCGCTGGAAACACGGAAGCAGTCATGGCCTGGGCCTCGTGTGGCGGGTAGCTCGATGGAACCCTTCCAGCCTACCGCCGGCTCGGCCGCTCGTCCAGGATCCAGGATCAGTGACGACCCCGGCTATCTCGATCAGGTCCTCGGCAATAGCGCCTCAGGGGCTCGGGATCAGCGGGCTGCTCTATAGCGACGTGCGCCGATGACCATGCCCAACCCAGCCAGCAGAGACCACGTGAGGATGGCGGTGGGCTCGGGCACCGGCAACGAATCGGGGACGCCCTGCGGAGTTGCTCCGCCAGCAAAGATAAGCTCGCAGCCGCCACCTACGACCAGGGTGCCCCAGTGTTGGGAAGCAGGCCCTGAAACCTGAACGACGCTGGAATGCGACACCACGACATTGCCACTTATCGTGCTGCCCGAGATGTCGTGAAACCCGCCATCACCAACGGAAATGGAGGCGTTTGCCGACTGGCAAAAGGACAGTAGAACCAACGCCGCGACCATTAAAACTCGCGTTGCGAGCAACCGCCGCGTAGACATTTGACGCGCAGGCATTTGATTAGGAACACTCATAAGGTCACCACTTTCCTACTCAGCTGATCAACCGTCTTAGGTGCATGCGAAAGAATGGAAACCGCCAGTACGCTTTATTCTCAGTTGTCGCTAAACTAGTTATCGATACTTTGTCAAAGCGTAACCATTCCTACATGTTATCTGTGTCTTTTCTTCTTGTCAACCATTTTCTTCAGTACAATTACTATATTCCTAAATTCGCAATGGTCCTGCGCAAACTGCACAGTGCGCCGGGAGCGTAGGTTCAGTAATGTGCAGATGGCGACGTTGCATCGAGGGATTGTCGACGGACGGGGCCGGCGTCTGGCTTTCGTACCGTTCGTGCCGTCTTACCAAGGAAATTCCGCCATGATCACGAAAACCACGGGACCGGGCCCAACAGCCGGCGTTTGCGCGGGCAGCGGGGCTCGAGTTGCCTGGCTTGGAATCAAGTTTCCCGGGTCGTTGGCCATGATCGTGGGCGTTTTGCTGGGCGCGATAGCCACCGTCCCCCGAACGTGCCGGGCGTCGGAGCCGGCCGAACAGTATCTCGAGGCCCAACTGCATGTCGTTCGCTCGCTCGACGCCAAACGCGAGTCGATTGCGAATATTGCAGACGAAGCTGCCCAACGCCTTCTCGCCGGTGGCACAATCCATCTGGCCGGTGAAAGAGGCATGGTGGCCGAGTTGATGGGCCGGGCAGGCGGCCTTTGCGGTGCGAAGATGCTCTCGCTGGAAAAAGGCCGACCTATGGTCGGTCCCCACGACGTCGTGCTCCTTAGCGACTACGGTGCGCTCGGCAAGCTCAAGACGGCTTTGGCCCGGTTCGCCGGCACCGAGGCCCTGGTGGTCGTCTTTGCTTCGGCGGAGAATCCGCTGTTACGACAACCGTGGAGTGCGCGTGTGCGGGTGGTGCCGGTCGATATTCCCTTGGACAGCCGGCTCCTTGTGCGTCGCTCGGGACAGCGGCTCATTCCGATGGCCTCCCCGGCGATCGCGACGGCCGAGTGGACCTTCGTCGCGGAACTCCTGGGCGCCTGCCGCCGCAAGCGCAGGCAACTGGCCGTCTATCTGAGTATTTGGTTGGACCCGGGCCGCCGCCGTTTCGAGCGAACCAACGGGCTCCTTGTCGAGCCCGACCTGCGGCCGGCGCCCGTCGCGCGTGGGCTCTATGCCCACGATTTTCTGGCCAGCACGGCTCAGGCGATTGAGGCCGTCCGCAGCAAAGAGCTCGGGTCGATCCGCCAGGCGGCCGATTGGCTCCGCGGCGGTATCGCCGCGCATCGCCAGATCGTGCGGACCCTTGAGGGGCACCTGCCCGAGGTCGAGGCCGATACCGGCGGCGAGGGACGCTATTTCTCCAGAACGGTTTCCTTCGGCGACGAACTGGGCGAGAAATGGATTCAGAAAAACCTCCGTGAGGGCGACGTATACCTGTTCCTGGGCTATCAAGAGAATGAAGATGCGCGGGCGGCGGCGATCAACACCCTGGGCGCGAGGACGATCTTTATCACCTCCGCCGCCCCTTCCCCGCAACAGGCCAGGAACCCGCGGCACCTGTACGTCAACCCGCACTGGCCGCGAAGCGATGCTTGTTTGGAACTCACCGGCTATGACGTGAAGGCCTGCCCGCTGTCAGGTATCCTGGGCCTGACTTGTTACTACGCGATCTGCGGTGAAGTGGCGCGGGATTCCGCGAGCCTTCTTGTTCACCGCACGGGCGAGTAGTCGGTTGCCTTCAGGTTCGTGCTGTCCACCTTCTTGACGAGCACGCCGTCCTTTTCCGAGTCGGCCTTGGCCTTGATCCATTCGGGATCGGCCCGAAAATCCTGCCAGGCCTTCTTCTGCGCCTCAATGCTTGGGAAGGCGATGATGTAGTAAAGCGTGTTCTTCGCTTCTTCGCCTTGCATCGGCGTCCAGAAACCGACCAGTTCGATCCCGTGTTTCTTGAATAGCTTGCACGTGAAGTCGCGGAACCGTGCATGCAGGGCATCGAGCTTGCCTGGGTTTGCGTGGTACACCCGAAGCTCATAGACCTTGCCGCTGTCGGGGGCATCCGCCGCAGATGCCGGGACACAACGCGCCGCCATACCGGCACACACGACCCCTAAAACCACCGAAAGACAGAACCGCGCTTTCATGCTCGCCGTCATGGAACTTCCCTCATTTTGGTGAACGGAAACCAACTCGAAACCATAGACCACGATACACGCTCGATCACGGATTCGCCAGTCGTTCGGCCAGCCCCAGCACCTTTCCCGAGGCTATTTCGAGAAGTTGGCCTCCGACTGCGGATTTAGCTCAGTCTAGGATCGCGGATCGGGCGACAAAAAAAGAAACCGGTATTCCGCTTAACTACGAGCGGAACACCGGCACTGGACGATTCGTCGGCCGTCAGCCTTCGGAACTTGCTATTCTGAGGGAAGATGGACGACTTCCAGGATGGCGTTGCGGGCCGCAGGGGACCATCGCTGGCAACCAGCCCCCCCGATGTCCATGACGCTGCCTCACCGCCGCCATACTCGCATGCCGCACGCCGATCCCAATCCGAGCAGCGACCAGATAATAAGGGCGCCCGGTTCGGGCACCAGTTCGACGTTCACATCCGTCAGTACATACGAGCCACCGCCGTCGCGGCCCGCAAACTTGAGCAGTGCTTTTTTGGCTTTCTCGCCAATTGTCACGTCGAAAGTGTACGACGTCCAAGCAAAATCTGTTTGCTTACCCGAATGTGGGAGCTGCGGCCCAAGGGTCCCTCCGCCGACCAATGTTGGTGAACCGACCTCGTCGCTACTATCAAGCGACTTGCCGTCGAACGAAGCGTTGAAACCGTCCGTTTTGCCCGACGAGTCAAAAAGGGCAAGGTCGAAGGTAATTTGATAGGTTTTGCCACCCGTCAGGCCTTTAATCGTTTGTTCGAGGGTCGGAAAAGGGCTGCTGCCACCGGTTGGGAACGCGGCGGCAGTCGTGATTGCGGCGGTTTGGGGATCGATGTCGTAAGGGGACTGATTTAAATTGACGGCCATCGGAAAGCCGTCATTGTTTCCGCTGCCGCCGCCGATCGTCGTCCAGCCAGTCAACGAAGGCGAACCCTTACTTTCAAAATTGCCGTTAGTAACCAAACTGGCGGTCGCCACGGAAGCAGCCAAGCTGATTATGATCGCAGTTGCAGTAATCGTTCGATACATTGCCAGCATTTCTTTCCTGTAGATTTCAAACTACCTATTCTATTTATTATCCGCCGCCAGCCTCCGATTCCTGACAGGAGAATGATCACGCCGAACATAAATTTTCAACTTTCTCGTATTTTTGTAGGATTTCACTTACCACTCGTCGTGATTGAACAAGCTCGCCGGGTAGCAAATCTGCGGGTCTCGGATCGACAAACGCCGGCCACTGATTGCCTGGTTGCTTCCGTCTTAGATCTTAGGACTTGCGGCTACAGCACCCCCGCCGCGCACCGCAGCCGCAGCCGCACCAGCACCGCCTCGTAGGAGGCGTTGTAGAAGTTCATAAAGGCCTGGGTCCGCAGCGTCTGGGCGTCCAGGACCTCAGTGTTGTTGCCCAGGCTTTGCACGTAGCGCTGTCGCGCCACGCGCAGGTTCTCGTCGGCCTGCTCGATCGCCACCCGCGCATAGGCGATCTGCTGCCGGGCCGTCTGCAACTCCAGCCACCGCTGGCGGATCTCGAGGGCAATCATCGATTCTGCATCCTTGCGCATCCGCATCAGGCCCTCGGCCCTCTGGCAAAGGGCGTTGGCCTGATGTCCGGCACGGCCCCAATCGAAAACATTCCACTGGGCCGTGAGGGCAATGCCGGCGACGCCGTTGGGCTGGAGGTACTTGTCTTCCTGATAGAGGTAGCCGCCTTGTAGCGAAACCTGCGGGGCACTCTGGGAATTGGCCGCCGCGGCCTGCTCACGCAAGTTCGTGGCCTGGGCCGCCAGCGCCGCAAGCTCCGGGCGGTGCTGCCATGCCGCGCGGGTCAGGTCGTCGAGGCCCGGCGGTTCGCCGTCGTCCCGCAGTTCGGTGACGTGCACTTCTTCGGAGAAATCTCGCCCCAGGGCCCGGTTATAGCCCGCCTTGGTTGCCGTCAAGGTGTTCTCGGCCGCGACCGCCTGCTGCCGGGCATCGGCCAGGGCCACCTCGACCGCCAAGAGCTCGTTTCTCGTGGCCTTGTCGGCGCGGAAGCGGTTTTCCACGTCCCGGGCGTGGGCCGCCAGGCTGGCGACCTTGCTGCGGGCAACCTCCAGCACCCGTTGGCCGCGGAGCACGGCCACGTATAGCACGGCGACGTTCATTTTCACGTCGAGCTTGGTGTTCTGCACGTCAGCCCGGTTGGCCGAAACTTCCGCCTCCGCGGCGGCGATTTCGCTTTGGTTCTTGCCGCCCGTGTATAGGGGCTGGGTCACGGTAGCATGGAATCCTACGCTGGTCTGGGCCACCAGGGGGAACTCGCCCGCGACTGGCGGGCCAGCCACGTCGACCGAGATCTTGTCGCTCAGTGCCAGGCAGTTGGCCCCCAGGTCGACGGACGGATAGCCCGCCGCGCACGCCGCCGCACGGGTCTGGTTCGCGGCGGAGACATTCCAACCGCCCGCTTGGATACGCTGGTCGTTCTCCAGGGCAACCCGCCAGGCTTCTTCCAGGGTTTCCGGCCGCGGTGCTTCGGGCGGCGGGCCAGTGGCCGCGTTCGCTGCCGATCCGCTGCCAGGGTCCTCCGACTGGGATGGAACAGCAACAGGAACCTGGGCCGGTTGAACCGCGGCGGTCTCTTGGTAATGGATGGCGCGTTGTGCGTCTACGCTTTTCCACCCGTCTGCGGGGTTTTCGCAAGCCGCGCGGCTCACTTGTCCGTCGTAGACCTGCCCATGGGCAGTGCGGGAAAGAAAGGTGCCTAGCAGAAGAAATAAACCTGCTACGGCAACGAACCCGTTGCGCCATCGGGTTACGCAAGTGGTTTTTACGCTGCGATTTGTGGTTAGAGTGGGTTTCGGCCGCACGACAGGATCACAAGATGGGAAAGGCACGTGAACTTTTCCGCATAAAACGATTCGGCAGAATGCGCTGAGATTATGAGCCAAACCGGATTTCCGAGATGATTTTGAGGGGGCTCTGTCAGGAAACGCTTGCTCCAAGCGGATAGCTAGTAGATAAGATTGCGCGTTTCCGAAGTTTTGGTGAAAACAATGATACGGTCCACACTCACAATTATCGCTCTGGTGGCGTGGGCATCCCTGTCGAATGCCAGCATCGTCGATAGTTCTTCGGGGGCATCCAAGGATTCTCTGCCGCAAACCGTCGCCTGGGACGGCAATTCGCCTTCGACCGCTGATTCCTTGGCCCATTTGGCCAAGGCGCCAGCCGCGCCGTCCAGTGCAGTCAAAATCCCCGAAAAACCTGGGTTGCCTGATCCAGAACCGAGCACCTTGATTATATGGAGCCTTTTGGGGCTCACATGGGCTGGTCTGAAGTGCTGGCGCGGCAAACACCACGAGTTGGTCGGTGGGTCGGGCGTTGTGCTCCGCGGACGAGCGGAGGAGATGGTTTCGCACCCCCTAAATCTACGCGGCCAGGCGGGGTCCGGCCACGGACGGCAACGCTGGTCGCAACATAACCGTGCGGCAATCCTGGAGATTATCCAGCGCGGTTCGCCTCAGGACTAGCTGCCAGGATATAGCTGCCTGGACCAAGCTGGTAGGGGCTAGCCCAGAACAGGCTTGGGCAGTTCCAGCAGAATACGCCGGAAGTTGCCGGAACTGCAAGCTTGTTTCGGCCTACGCGACCCGTTCGCCACTCCCGTCGGACTCAGCGGGCTTCTGCATTTCTTCGTGGACCTTGTCCAACATGCCGCGGATGCACCGCTTGACGCCATACAGGGAAATGCCCAGCCTCTGGGCAATCTGCTGATCGCGCAGACCTTGCATGATCAATTCGAGAACTTCCTTTTCGTGGGCCGAGAGTGGGATCTCCGCTGCCTTGCCCACCCACAGCGGCTTGCTGCGTCGACGCAAGAGTCGTTGTGCGAGAATCTCCAGGATCTCGGGAGAACAGAACATGTCGCCCTGCACGGCCCGATCGATGGCCTCGACCAGGTGTTCCAAGGAAGAATCGCCCAGCACACACCCGTGGACGCCCAATTCGACACACTCTTCAAGGTGCCGCCAATCGTTGGTGGTAACCAGCAGCAACACCTTGGCATCGATGCCGTTACTGCGAATCTCCTGCACCGCTTTGACGGCCAGGTTCCGCGGGAGCTTCAAATCGATGAGCACGACGTCTGGCGACGGCGATTCGAAGGCGGCCTGCCAGCCGGCGGAACGGTGATCGACCGCCTCCGCGGCGTAGCCCGCTTGATGTGCGAGAACCTCCGCCAAACTCTCGCGAAAGAGCCGGCTTCGGTGAAGGATTTTCAAATGCACCGCACGCCCATCTGCCACGACAAAGCTCTCCAATGTGGCCAGCCGGCGGAACTCAGTGCCACCATCATAGCGCCGGCGAGATTGATTGACAAGAGGCAGCACCGGAACTGCGCAAGCACGTCCCGGCCGACAGTTGCGAGCGCCGTTGGTAGTGCCGCTTTCAGGCGGAATCCGTGTGCAAAGGGCTGGCTAAAGCCGGAACTGCAATCGCCCCGATTGACATGTGACAACTGCCTATAACGATATTGCCAATTGCCGCTGCTCGCCTGAAATACCCGCGAAACATGCCTCCACTACCATCCGCATCTCCTCCAGCACGGCCTCGTGGATGGGATTGTAATCCAGCGCCGACAAAGTAAACGGTTGCCCGAACATCCACTCGTAGACGCGGGGATGGTTGACGGCCAGGGCGTTCAGATCCGCAGCCAGGGCCACAGCCGGCTTCCCACACACCTTCCCGTAGGTCCGCTCCTCGGCAATCACGTCGAATCCTAGAAAGCGGTGATAGAATTTGGCATGACGAGGATGAACGGCGATCACCAATTGATCGACCCCGCGGTGGTAGGCCAATTGCGCCACCAAGCGGCATGAGTTGGAACAGCACGGACTGCGATTTCGAGCCGCCGGGTCATGCGTGTCGGCCAGACATGACACCTCCGCCAACTTGAGTCCCTGCAGTCGGAGGCAGGCGATTTCCTCGTGATATACGCTCTCCATCGGCAAACCCATCTCGCCCGTCGCGGACCAAGGTCATCGTGCAACTCACATCGCCGCGGTCCAAGGCGACCAGGACTTCCGTGCTGGACAGCAGATGGTAGGGGGTGATCCGCATCTGGCAGGCGTTCGGTTTCATCAGCCCCGAGCGCACGTATTCCTCGTAGACCAGACCGAAGGCGGCAAACAAGTCGTCCGCCGACGAGGCGGTGCGGCAACTCGATATCCGCCCGGCGGCGGAGCGCGGAAAAAACCAGGTCGACGGCACGGCCTTCCTTTTCGCCGCGACGTGCGTTCGATGCGCTGGAATTGCTGTGCAATATGGGCGACGCCTGACGTGCGGCAAAACGGTCGCTTCCAAATTCGACGGCAGGCACGGGGCCGCAGAGTTGCGTCATGGGATACTCTCCTAGAAAAGGTTATCGACAAAAAGCGCGGCAGTCTCGCAGGCGGAGTCGCCGCGATCTCTTCCTGAACGGATTGGGTAATATGTATCGTTGGGCAGGCCCGCGGCCCGCAGAATGGCGGCATCCAGTTGATGGTCAGCCAGCGGTTTGGCCGCGGGCCGGCCGCCGGATCGGCCCGCCTTGCAAGTCTCCTGGCCGCGACGCCCGATTACCCGCGTCACCGACGCGAGCGAGCAGCGCGGGCAGCCGCGGACCACCTCGCAAATCGTTTGCAAAAGCTCTCCGGGTGAGGCGTCGTGCTCGAGGTAAGCCATGGCCCCGGCGTCGATCCATCGCGCCAGGTCCGCGTCGCTGCGGTGGTCGCCGAGCACGACCAGGTGCGCGGCGGGCAGCAGGGTCTTGACGTCCCAAGCAATTTCGGCACCCAAGAGGCCATCGAATCGACCGTGTGCCAGCAGCACTGGCGCAGCGCAGCCATCCAACCGCCTCAGCAGTTGGTGCATCGAGCCGGCGACGGCAACGGTGGAGATCTCCCTCTGCAGCCGCAGCCACGCCGCGCACGTCTCGCGGAAGAGTCGTGAACGGCTGAGGATGGCAACGGGCGTCTTGTTTACAATAGGTGTGGCCGGCATGTTGTCTCTTTCTTGAGGGGTTGGCGAAGTCCATTCCGCTTTGGCAACTGGCCTTTTCGCCGCTGACGCGACACGCCCAACGGTCTGCTATTGATTTTCGGCAAGACTGCATTTCCTGCTATGGACATTTGGGTTCAACAGTGGCCGACTAGTCGGACCAGCGTGTATAGATGCGGGACTAGTCCCGGGAAGGTAATAAGCTGATAAAACTGAAAAGCCAGAATGCTGAAATCAGAAAAGAAAAAACGGGATCCTGAGACGCTGAAATCGGCGGGGAAAGCAGAGAGCGGCGGGACAAATCTGGGGCCGGTCCTGAGAACTAGTCCTCAATAGTCCGTTGGGACTAGGAACCTGAATGCTGAAGAGCTAGGCAGTTCAAAAGCGAAAAGCCGAAGACTGAAGGGCCGAAAAACGGCATTCATAGGTGAGAAAGGGATAGGCGAAAAGAATATATGCTAAGGCCCAGATTTTTTGAGACACTCGGTGCATGATTCTTTGAGACGCGGGGACGAGGGCGGACTTCCGTGTCCGCCGGGAAGAGGGGCGATCAATCGATAGTCGAGGCGGGCGGCGAGAGGTCCGCTCGGGCAGGAGAGTTTCGAGGAAGTGGACCGTCTCGACAAAGTCACGTCCCGTGACCAGCATCACGAAGTCGATCGAGTTGAAGTTTGCCTCACAACGGAAGCAGCGGCCTAGGTTCGTTTGGGGATTGACGGCGGTCTGAGATTCGCCGCAACGCGGGCAGACGAACAAGAACCGTCCTTCACGTCGTTTGCTGGGCCAGTTCAGATGCTCAGCAATGACACGCTCCAGGGGGATCTCGTTTCGCAGACGAAACAGCAGTTGGCGAGGGAAGTACTTGGGCATGACGATATCCTTTTCTGAAGTCAGGGGAGTTGGAACTCGCTGAGCGTCTGCTGGAGTATGGCTTCGCTGATGCGAGGGGCGTTTTGGGCAGCGGCGGCCAAGAGACAGGCTGTGGCCAGATTGTTGATCTGCCGCGGCACACCGCCGGAGTAGTCGTGAATCAATCCCTTGGCCGTGGCGTCGAAGAGCTTCTCCGAGCCGCCGGCCTGTTTCACCTGGAAGTCGATGTAGGAGGCGGTCTGCTCCTTGGTCAGTGGGGCCAGGTGGAATCGCACGGAGATGCGGTTGAGCAGGTCGGCGTGGAGGGACTGCCGCAAGGTCTGTCGTAGCAGTTCCTGGCCGGCCAGCACGACCTTCAGCGGCGGAGCGTCGTCCAGGGCGGAACTGATCAAGAGCCGTATGTCCGTCAGGGCCTCGGTGGCGATGAGGTGGGCCTCGTCAAGGACCACCAGCAGTCCCCCTTCCGCTTGGCGGGCCTTGCCAAGGATCTGCTCGAAGAGGCGTTCCTTGCCACGGCGGGGAACTTCTCCCAGCTTGTCCACCAGCAGTTTCAGCAGCCCGGCCGCTGAGAGATGGGTCAGGTGCAGATAGACCGGCTGCCACCGCGGACCGTGCAGGTCATGCAGGAACCGTTTCAGCAGGGCCGATTTCCCCACGCCGCTGGCGCCGGTGACTAGCCCCACCGTGGCCTGTTCGGCCAGGTAACGGAGCCGGGCCAGCCCCTGTTGCATGCGATCGTCCTGCCAGAGGGACGTCGCCGAGACCCGTTCGGCGAAGGGTTGTGAAGCGAATTGGAAGTGATTGAGGAACATCAGGTTTTCCTTTCCTTTTCATGGGCCAATTGTTGTAAAACAAACACAATGTCGGGGATGGTCCGCAGCGTGGCACGCTCACAAGCCTCGCGAAGCATAGGAGCATCCAGGGCGGTCAGACGCTGGTAGACCTTTTGCAGGCTTTCCAGCTCGTCGGTGGTGAAGGCTGTCAGGCCGCCCTTGTGCCCCAGGTGGCCGGCAAGCTGCTTGACGAACTCGGCGAAAGGCCAACGACGACCAGCCGCGGCCAGCACGGCCTGGTAGTCGATTCCGGCATGGCGGTCGCGTAATGCCTGCTCATGCTTCTGGATCAAGAGGTCGAGGTAGTTGTGCTTGGGCTTGGGCTTGGGCGTCGGCGCCGCCGCCGGTTGCTGGGGCGCAGTCTGGCGTTGGTGCCGCTTGCCCACGCCCAGATATTCCCCTTCCAGGGAATAGATGAGCACGGTTTCCAGTGGACCGAAGGGATCGTAGCGGACCTCGACCCGGTCGCCCCGCAGCCCGGGATCAACCTGGAAGAAGCGTGCGTCTAATTGCACGTCGGAGAATTCCTCATGGACCCGGCGGGGCACTTTGCGCAGGAAGTACTTGAGCACTTCCTGGAGGTTGACGTGGCGGGTGAAGCGATTGGCTTGGTGGTAGCGTTCCAAGGGCGCCTGGCGTGTTTCGCTGTTGGGCTGCCGATGGTAGCTCTGGTCCAACCAGGCGGCCAAGGCGTGGTTGAGCCGGTCCAAGGTGAGAATGTCGCCGACGCGGACCTCGCTTTCGAACTGGCCCTGGGTGGTCCCGAAGAAGCGTTCGATCAGTCCGCCCGGTGGGGGATCGCCCACGCCGCGATGCAGCAGGCGGATGTTCAAGGCGAAGCAGGCGGCCTTCAGGGCATGGGCATGGTAAATCTTGGCATTGTCCAGATACAGTTCGCGGCTGGCCCCGTGGCCGCCCCAGGCCCGCAGTAAGGAGTCGATGAGGATGTTCAGGTTTTCGCGGAGGTAGTAACGGGCCTCGACCACGTAGCGGCTGTGACAGTCGATGAAGGCCGAGAGGTGTGTGGCCACCGCCTGCCCGTCCACCAGCACGCAGGGCCCATCCTCGAAATCACCGACCCACAAGGCGTTGGAATGGTCCCTGGTCCAGCGACAGCGGACCTTCCGCTGGCTGATGCCCAACTTCAATCGCGTGGCCCCGGCCCGCTTCAAATGCTGATACAAGGTCGATTTCGGGATCGTCGCCTTGAATTCGGCTTCGAGGAACTCGTTGATGGGCACGTCGGAGCGGAACGGTTGCTCCTTCTTCAGCTCGACGGCCTTGGCGATCATGGCGGGCGTGGCCTTGCGAGGGTGGCCGCGATCCTTCCGCCGCTTGCGGAAGAGGGCCTCGAAACCGCCATCGCGGTATCTTTTCCACTTCCGCCACAAGGTGGCCCGTGACGGCCGCCGCCGCTGCCCGTTGGGAAAGACCTGCTCACGGGAGGCCAGTTCGTTCAGAAAGCGACCCGCCTCTTGCGGAGAGACCTCTCCGTAGAGTAACGGGCTGAGCAACGAACACCAGAAAACGGCCCATTGCTCTTGGCGATCGGACATGGCAGACGCTCCTTTCCGCACGTTTGCATCGTGCAGAAGGCAGTCTAACTCACGTCCAACCGCAACTCGTTGCGTAGCGGGGGAAGATTCCCTCCCCGAACAGCCCGGCACACACCCGGTCCACGGCAAGCAACTGCATGGCTTGCAACAGCAGGCCATGCCGCTGCTCGGAGCGATACTTCCGCCATGAAACTACCCAGCTTTGGCGGTGAAGCGTGGCGTCGGGCTCTTTCTGACGAATCAGATCCCAGGCGGCGCGGAGCGTTCCCGGCATTCCGCCCAGCCACGAAAGCCATCGCCAAACCGTGCTGGGGGCCAGGCCAGCGGCTTTCTGCAAACCGGCCGGAGTGCGATCGTCGTACATGATGGGCAGCCCTTCACGCTCATCCACAACCGTCTTCGCGTAGGTATGGTCCGTCCCCAGATACTCGCCTCCCTTTGCCAGCACCGGTTGCTTGGTGAACCGCTTCCGCGGCAACGCGAAAGGGGGGATAGTCCGTGAACCGCTTGCCACAGCACAGGCACCGCCACCGCAGGATCCATGACAATGCCACGCGGATGCATCGCCCCAGGACTAGGCGGAACTTCCGTCGCCGGCAATCATGCACCCGAAAGAACTCTTCCTTGGCCGCTCCACAACCGGGACACGCATGGCCATAGCGCACCCGCTCTCCGCCCTCCACCCGCCGGGTGTGGGTCTTGACTTCCTCCTCCAAATCCATGATCGTAGAAGCATAGTTTTGTTGCGGGGGGCGTGTCGCGATCGCCAGATCCACACGCCCCCTGTTTTTACCCCAAAGATGTTGTGAAGCGACCGCGGCGCGCGCACAGGAGGGCGGGGTCCTATTTTCGCATTCTTGCGGCAGGGTTTTTAGGGCGGGCGGCTGCCCAGGCGGCGGGGTTATCTCTCACAAATTCAAAGACTGAGAGAGCTTCTGCGCCTCACAGATTCCGGGCCTTAGCAAATATACGAGCACTAGGTGGCGGTAAGACCCAAGACCTCGCCGCACTTTCCGTGTTTCAGCGTTTCAGCTTTTCCCCCGGCGCAAGCCAGCGCTGGCGGCGAGCATAGTCCACCGCCTCGTAACGGCCCGTCACCTGGAGCTTCTCAACGATGTTGTGCACGTGATTCTTCACGGTGTTCAACGAAACCGCCAACCGCTTGGCGATTTGCTTGTTGCTGAGATGCTCAGCAATCAGTCCCACAATCTCCAGCTCCCGCACCGTGAGTAATTCTCCCTCGTCCCGCTGGGGGCGAGCGATCGGCTCCTTCATCCTGTGGGCCAGGCGATGGAACACCGCGTGGACAAGGCCGTGGGAACAGAAGTTCTGCCCTGATGCCACCCGCACGATCGCGTCGCGGAGGTCATCCAGCGAAGACTCTTCCAGCACGCACCCATGCGCGCCGGCGGCAAAGCAATCTACCAGGTCATCGTGCGGACTGGCATGCGACAGAAGAATCACGCGAGGAGAATCACTCGCCTCCTCTCTCCCCTGAATCCGGCGTGTCAGTTCCAGGGCGAGCTGTTCGGGCAGGTTGAGGTCGATCAGCACCACGTGCGGGTCCTCGGCCAGGATGTCCGCCAGGAAATCGTCTTCGGTGTGGTCGACCTGCGTCACCGCGAATCGATCGTCCTCAGCCAATACTTCTGCCAGGCATTCGCGGAAGATGCGATTTCGATGCGCGATCTTCACACGAATCGGAAAGGCGATCGCCGTTTTCATGTTCTCTCGCTCGCGCTGCCCGATGGACCGAAGCGCGCGTGAGGAGCGACGTTCTTCCCCTGTGCGGCATGCGGCCCCGGTGTAGAGAAGATCGACCGATGCGGGAGAGCCCATTGCAGACCATAAGAGGTCAGATCTCCGCACTGCCCTTGGTGTCGATCAACGTTGTTGCCGGAGCATTCGCAGTGCGCGGGAAGACGACAACTTCGTCACCGTTAACGCCTGAGCCCGTGGTAATTCAATTCAGAAAAGTCGGCCTTGCCTCTGCCTGTTGCCTAGACCTCGCAACCTCGTGGACTCAGTATAGCACGGAATTGCTTTTACGGCAAGCATTTAGGGAAAAAAACGTCAACTCCGCATCGCGTCGTAGCGGGAGGAATCGAACATGGTCAAAGAGAGTTGCGTAGGGAATGGGCCTTCACGTTCCCGGCGCCCTTGGTATTGCGGCCAATTGCAGAGGGAGTTGGTTGAACTTCCTAGATTGGGGGTAGCTTCTCTCGTATAGGCTTCGTTATGTGCAGATTGCCGGCGGCACGTGGCAGGCCAGGTCTTGGTCTCAGATCTTGGGTCTTGAGAGGTATTCTTCTTGGGCGGACAATTTTTTCGTGCTATTGACTTGACAATCGGACACACGAATGATTAACTGAAAGTGCCTAGGAATCGTGCGTGACGCTGGCGGGGTTGACCTGTGCGCGCCTATGCATCGGGGTCTCGGGTATGAAACGGCGATTTTTTCGCATGTCACCTTCCGTGCCAAGTCCCAACTCCTGAGACCTAATTCGCATACCCCATGAGAGCACGTAAGAAAAAAGCCGAATCCCGCTCTCTGGCGGTTGCCCCGGACTGGTCGGAGTTCGAGCCGGACGATGCGGAGGCGGTGAGCGATCCGCAGGCTGATCAGCGACTGGCCAAACGTTGCGTGAAGGGCGAAGTGTTGGCCTGGGAAGAGCTTTACGGCCGCTTTCACGATCCGCTCTGCACGGCCATCCGGGGGATGTTGGGATCGGGCGGAGCCGATCTCAGCCGCATTGACGAGATCGCCGCTCGTGTCTGGTACGCCTTGGTCCGCGACGATGGCGAACTGCTGAACCGCTTCGACCCCGCGCGGCACACCCGTTTGACGGGCTTCTTGACGGCTTGGCCCGGATTGAAGTCATGCGATACTTCCGGGCCGAGTATCGCCGCCGCACGCAGGAAGCCGCTTGTCCCTGCCCCGACCGCAGTGGAACGGCCGTTTCCGATTGGCAAGTCGCTGCCATGATCGACGACTTCGCCACGACGCTCACTGCTGGCGAGCAGGAGTTCCTGGAAGAGCATTTATTGGGACAGCCCGAGGAGGGCGACGGGAAGGTATCGCAGGCGACTGTCTGGCAGCGCTGCCATCGGATTCGCGAGAAGCTCAAGGCGTTTTTCGGGGGCAATGCCTGACGCAGCTCGGCATGAGTCTTAGGTTCTGCATCTTCCTTTCGCCCATTTTCCTTTCTGCCCCAAGCATTCGCCGACGAGGATTCCGACGAGGGCTACCTGCCGCTCATCGCCGCCGAGGCGGATCCCACGATCACGCTGGGGCTGGTCCAACAGGCACTCGCCAAGATTCCCGGATCGCTGGCCGACGATTTCGCCCGCGAGCGCGACGACCGCTTCTGATGCCCCGTTACTTCCTCGATTCCTGCGCCTTGGCCAAGGCGTACCATGGATATTCGTTTTGGCGCCTCTTGTCGACTTTGTCGCAGGTATGCGCGGCCGTCGGCCGTCGCGAGAACAATATCAATGATGCCCCTTTTCCGCGGGCCGTCAGTTGCCCGGTGGGGCCGGCACGAAGAGGTTGCGGCAGATGGAAAGTCCCAGAGCTTTCTTGATTTCATTGTGGCGCGGAATAGCTTCCTTGCGCCCCGTCTGCGGGTTGCTCCATATCGAGTGGCTGCCACCTTCGCGAACCGGCGCGCAGCCGTGCTCCTGTAAATGGGCGAGCAGTGCCCGTCGTTTCATGCCAGCACCAGTTCCGTCGCCTCCGCCTGCGGATCGAGCCGAAAAATCTCGGCGCGTTCGGTGTCCAATAGGAATTGGATGGCCTCCTTGAGGTTGCTAAGACATTCCTCCTTGGTCTCGCCTTGTCCGTTCGCGCCGGGGACTTCCAAGCACGTCGCCCAATAACCGCCTTCTTCCGGTTCGCCGCGATGCAATATGGCTGTGAATTGTCTCATGCTCCTGTTTTTTCCTTTCCGCCCCTTGCCCTTGCACAAAACGGTTTTCTTCGGCGCAACGTAACCGATTGCACGATTGATCGATGCAACGGCCCTGATTTTAGTTTAGGCGCCGGTCGCGATCAAGATGCCAACCAGGGAACGCTGACAAATCACCTGACAAATTATGATTAGCGCTAGTCCCGCCGCACTCAGGAAGGCGACTGTCCTCGACCGGATACAAGACCTGAGACCGGCTGTTCCCGTTGCTCGCCGCTGGCGGTAGCAGGGAGCGTAAAGATCCACCCAAGGCGAGCCGGGGCATTCCTCCCGCGCCCACCACCGAAGCCCCAAGACCTAGGCCCCAAGACCTAAGCCCTCGTTCTCCGCCGCCCCACTACGGCCAGCGCCCCAAACACCGCAGCCAACAGCGCAAAGCTCGACGGCTCGGGCACGACGTTCAATGTGACGTTGGAATTGTCGAACGCCTGGAAATCAGTCGTCTGACCTCCTGTTCCCAGTAGATTTGATGAACCGTTCAGGGCCACTTTAACCGCCGAATCAACTACCGAGGGTTCAACCCCCAACATGTTGCTAAATGGGGTGACGGCGGTTTGGTTCAGTGAGAAATTGACCACCCCGGCATTCGCCGGCGACGGTGTAGCGCCGACTACGCTAATGTCATTGCTGGCAACCGTTGCCGCCCATCCCTCGCCAAGTGCAGCATTGCCGCCCGACCCCGTAAAGCCAAACTGCCAGAGCTCGGTCCCGCTGATTGCGGTGAGGATGTCGGCGTCAAGGGTTCCTTTGCTGCGGGAGTAGTTCGTCGCCGTGCCCTGGCCTACATCGTATACACCCACCATGGTCCCCGAGGCCCAGCCCGCGATCGCGGCGCTGGCGCTGGGAGAGACGGCGCCGATGGCAGCCAAGTCCGCCTGGCTGGTCGCGGGCCCGAACGTTGCGCTGAATCCGCCGTTGCTTGACGTTTCGCTCAAACATTGGACGGCGATCAGGCCGTTGAGCTGCGTATAGCCCGTACCGGTGCCAATGCCGTTGATGCCCGCAGCATTCGTGATCGAATTCATCCCAAAGGTGGCCAGGAGGATGCTCCCCGGCTGAACTATTGTGCTGCCGGCGGTGGTGCCGTTGGCCCCGTTGATCAACTCATCGCCGCTATTGTCGCTGACGGTGTTCGGGCCGAGCGTGAATGCGTTTAAGACGTCGAGCGTTCCGGCGTGAGCCGGCCCGACGACAAAAAGCAGGACGCCAAACGCCCAAGCGATTGCCAATGCTCGTTTCATAACACTTAACTTGCGAATATTGTGCTCGTTCATGAGGTGACCTCGTTTTTCCAAGCTTGTAACTTCAATACAAAAGATAAATGCATCAATCCTTGGGGAAAACTTCGGCCGGATGGTGCAGATATCGTGCGGCAGCTTATTCCGGCACGGGCCGGACGGAACGAAAACCCAGATCAGTCAATCGACTGGTGAGCGTGCTCCAAGCTGAAAGAAGGCACTTACGGGAATAGCCAACCCGCCGGGGTTGTATCGCCGAAAATGCGAACGCTGCCTCGTAATTTGGATGAAAGTTCGTTGGGAGCGACATTGCCTGCCAGTGAGCTCCCGTCAACGAACTACTCTCATTAAAGCAGACCGCTACTGTTTTGTCAAGCAGTTTGCCAATGAATTTGAAGAAATAGGCAAAATAGTTGAGATGTGGCGGTGACCATAGCCATCGGCGCGTTACGATGGGCGCTGACTTTCGTAATCGCCTCGGTAGAACAGATTTCAACCGCCACGCTGGCAGCCGAATGCGTCGGAGGGACCACCGCTGGTCTCAATACCCTACCCAATGATTCTCCCGCGGCCGCAAGCATCTCAGCCCGGCCGACCCCTGCGCGGACAGGCGCGAACCAGAGCCAAGACGCCGACAAACGTACCTAGCAAGAGGACGCTGCTCGGCTCCGGGACAACATCAAGGTTTGCAGTCGTACCGGTGTCGGCAGCTGGCCAGGGTGAATTCGCGAAGCCAGCTCCTATTGTGGATCCCCCGGTTAGGGCAATGATATTAGACACACCAGTTCCCATCTCGCTATAGACCGTCACAGGAGTAGTCTGATCCGCTGCGATCATGAGACCGGAATTATTTGAAAGCATGGACAGGCTGAAATTAACCGCAATATCAATATTCCCCGCTCCCACGGACGAAAAATTATTAGTGGTTAAACCATCTGCTGTCCAACCCTGACCAACCGCAGCAGTGCTCTCCCCGCTTCCATTGAGAGGCCCGGTATACCCAAACTGCCAGACCTCGGTACCGCTGCTTGCGCTGCCAATACTCTGGTCGATTGTGAGCAAGGCATCGTTTTGGTACTTAAAAGCCGTTGCGTTATCATACACAGCCATCATTGTCCCAGCACTCCACAAACTAGGATTGCTCATGATATTGTATGCTGTTTGAGAAACGCCCTTAATGGCAGTCAAATCTGCCGAGCTCGTCGCGGGCCCAAACTTGTACAGGTAGACGGGATCGGTAACCGTTCCAACATTCGTTGCGCTCAAGCACTCAAGGGCAGCCACGCCGGCGAGCTGCGTTTGTTGGGGCGGCCCGTAATTGCTGCCATCGAGCTGCGTCTCCGCAAAGGCCGAAAGCAAGATGCTCCCTCGCGCTACATCGGTGGGTTTCCCCGTGATTGGGTCGATCCCGCCATTGATTAGACATTCCCCGCTAGCGTCGGTTAAATTGTTTGGACCGACAGTAAACAAGCTCAAAGCGTCGATTGTTCCGGCATCAGCCACAATGACGAAAAGAAATAGAATGCCGATTGCCCCCGCCGCTTCGATTGCTCGTTTGGCGACGATGGTCCTGCAAATGTGGTGTTTGTTCATGGGATGTCCGATTTTTCCAATCTCAGTCAATAAATGCCAAAACAGACCGCAGGCCCTTTTTCAGACAGACAGTAGCGCAGACGGACGTCCAAGAAGTCTTCAGCCGACTTCCGGACCTCTCAAAACGGAAAGAATGCACTTACGGAAATAGCCAACCATAAGGGTTGTATCGCCGAAAGTACGGACGCTGCCTCGTATATTAGATTAAAGCTCCCCGAGCGCCACTGCCTACCAGTGTGCCGCCGCTGGGAACCTAGGCTGATTAGACCAGATCTCTGCCGCCTTGTCAAGCACTTTGTCAATGAACTCGAAAAAAAAGGCAAAACGGGCGGACGTTGGTAAATCCTTAGCGGGTCGAACGGGCTGCTATCACTCTCTCTGTGCCGGTGTACGAGAGGCCGGCAGGAGTAACGGCAAGTGACCATTCAAAAGAGGGAGCCATGGCCTACTGTCGGGGCCGATGGCGAACAGTGACAGTGGTCTGCTGGGCACCAAACAGCTTCGCTAGCGTTCAAAGCTACGGAAATGCGTTCCTGGCGACCTTCGCCAGGTCGCACAAACCGCCGCGAGGCGAACCACAGCGACATACGTAGCAATCGCCATTCAGCACGCATGTTTTCTGGCACGGGGTTCTCGTGAGGCAGCCACGGAAACCCCGAACGGACCAACGGTTCTTTTCGGCCCACGGGAAGGCCGAGAATCACTTGGATAGTGGGGAGCCCACGCGGAACAATGTGACACCAGAATCGGCGAGAGTCCTTAGGGATGGTGGAGAAAAACTCCTCAGCAGTCCAGGCCGCGTACATTGAATTGTGAAAATCGTCCAGAAACCTCGGCAACCCTTGCTCCACGTATTCGCGTCCCAACGTCTCAACATACCGCTCCGTGAGCTTCGCGGTTCGCAGGCGGACCAGATCCATGGCCATCACCAAGCCGTCCGGCTTCGTGATCCGGTCCATCTCTTGCAAGACCGATGCCACAATCCCCAAGTTGGGCATATGATGCGCGGCATCGGTGAAACTGGCCAATCCGAATTCGTCGGACGGCAAGTTGTCCAGGCGGGTGACATCACCCTCGCAAAAGCTCGCAGAGCCCTGCAATCCGCGTGACTCGCTGTTCTCTGTTGGCAACTGCGACCATTCGCGGCGCGAGGTCAATGCCTGTTATTTTGTGGATGCCCAAGTACTGGCACAGACAGAGTGTGTAATGTCCAGGACCGCAGGCCAAATCAACGGCGCTGGTCCCCTTGATACCGGGGAGGGCACGATACACTAATTCCAAGCCGACGCCGTAGGCAAGTACCAGCTTGGTCGCCATGACTTGGTCATATTGCACGACGTTGTCGGCGCCTGCCGTTACCTGCTCGGGTTCGGGGCGTCGCGACAGCCGTTGCGGCCCCAATTGTTGAGCAAGTATCATCGATAAGAACGGCCAAGCAGATCCCATAGTACTTGCCAACCGGACGAGGTTGTGCTGATTTCAACGACTTAGACTGTATCGTAGCCTTAAATAGCAAAACGACAAGACTTTGCTCGTGCGCCAGCGGACCAATCGCGGCACCGTCTCAGATCGCAACTCCTGAACTTGACACTTCTTACGTCGAGTTTGGCGGGGTTCCGTGTTTGGACAACCTCGCTCCTGGCACGGAATTGTCGGCAATCCCGCATCTTACCCAAAATTTGCCGAATTCCAAGAGTAAACCTGCTCTCGCCTCAAAAACACCGTTTTGGGACGCTGCCCCAATCGCGGTCCCTTGGTTCCGCAAAAAAGGGGCCTCAAACCCTATACCGGGTTTGAGGCCCCTCAATGATCCGACACAATCAACCAAGATCAGTATATTACGGCCGGCGAACACGACGGCGAAGCAAAACCCCTCCAACTAAGCAGCCACCAAGCCAGACCAAAAGGCTTGCCGGCTCGGGAGCCACGTCAATTCTTGCGGTTGTGCCAGTATCAGCGGCTGGCCACGGCGACTTAGGGAATTTGGCACCTATAGTGGATCCACCAGCGAGTGCGATCACGTTAGAAACCCCAGTCCCCATGCCGGCAGCCACGGCAGTTTGTGTTGTTTGATTAGAGGCGATATTGAGACCGGAATTGTTAGCGAGCAGTGACAGGTCAAAATTCACAGCAAGCGAAATATTCCCATTTCCAACCTGCGCAAAATTATTACTACCGAAGCCGCCTGCTATCCACCCCTCGCCAGTGTTGGCCGTAGCCTCCCCACTAACGTTCGTGGGCCCAGTATAGCCGAACTGCCATATTTCAGTGCCGCTGGTCGCGCTGTTGATGCTTTGTGTGAGAGTGGGGTTCGTGGTCTGGTACAGAAAGGCAGTCGAGTTATCATACACGGCCATCATTGTCCCGGCACTCCAGGTACTACTACTGTTCATAATGGTATACAGGGCTGGGGCGGCGGTTTTTATAACGGCCAAATCTGCAGCACTAGTCGCGGGCCCAAACGTGTACGCGTAAGCTGGACTAGCAACGGTGCCAACATTCGTTGCGCTCAAAACCTGAAGGGCAGCAACACCGGAAATCTCCGTTTCCGTTGGCAAACCGTAATTGCTGCCATTGATTTGCGTCTCCGAAAAGGCGGAAAGCAGGATGCTGCCTTTTGTAACAAGTTGGCTTGTCGATGAAGTGCCATTGGCTCCATTCACCAGTAGGTCCCCGCTAACGTCGGTCAAATTATTTTGCCCGCTTTGAAGCAGCGTTAACGCATCTACTAAAGAAGCCATTGCTGGGCTGGCTACGGCCACTGCTACCAGAGTGGCAGCTAACAAACAAACAACTCTTGCTCTGCTAGACATTTCTCTTTTCTCCATTTATCTGAGCTTTGTTACCATCGACCCGCCAGCCCCTAGCCAGTGGATCAGTCAAGTTTGCTGCAATCTATACCTATTCCGCCGGCCGAACCCAAATCCTGACGGACGAAAACAGAGTTTTGCGAAAGAATTTTCACGGTACGGCCACAAGGGTAACCGTAACTCTGACGGTTGGGTTGATGGTAATGACCAGAAACGACGATGCGTGGCGG
This sequence comes from uncultured Planctomycetia bacterium, assembly GCA_963709175.1. Lineage (GTDB taxonomy): Bacteria > Planctomycetota > Planctomycetia > Pirellulales > Thermoguttaceae > JANXQG01. The sequence continues at coordinate 2,031,515 of CAVPVK010000007.1, read as the reverse complement.
GATTCGAACGAACACAGCGATACTTCAATCCCCTGGAAATAGCACTAGCGCGATGCCGATAGCTATGACATAAGTCTTTATTATTAGTGAACTTATGGCTGTTATCAATGGCGTCGATTTCGTTTACGGGAGCGTTTTCGTTGAGCACCGCTGACGGCGCCGCACGGTTTGCCATCGAACACGCTGCTGGGCTTTTCGTAGAGGCTTCAAGTCGAGGGATGTTTCCACCATCGCAGGAGGGGGGGGCAAACTTAGGGGGTCCCGAGCGGAGTTCGGCTGCAAAACGCCCCGCCGCTCATTTGCATTAGCAGGCTTCAAACCGTATCAAAGTGCATCTGATGCCGACGCGTTCCAGGTTCCGCCATTAGATTGGATAAACATCATCTACCCCTCGGCGGAGGGGTGTGGATTTGGCGAGAGCGGATTGCCCGATGCGAAATAAGATCAATAAAACTCGATAACTCATTTGAGTGATAACTGGCAGAATTTCGGAGAGGTGTTGCACGCGGGCGAGGTGCGTTTCCGCCAGCCGAGAACCGCTGAGTCGATTCCCGTGGGCCAGGAAAATCGGCAGGCTTTCCAGGGGCTGGGCGGTCAGATTTAGGGCCGTCAGCCATAACTGCTCCAAGGCCATGCCCCCGTGTAAGAGTAGTTCTGTTTTCGCCGGACTCACGCTTGGCAGCCCCCTTAGCGACGTCCCGCTTGACCGCCATCGCGGAAGGTATTGGTAGCAGCCGTCTCTGCCGGCAATTCCGGCGAGAGCCGAGACTCCAGCCGATCGCCATAATCCGGATTCAAGACGCTAGGTGGCGTGGACGTCTTCGACCCTTCGACGAAGGGATCGGAACTTGCTGGGAGCGGATTGCCCGATGCGGAACATGATCTGCAAAACGCCCTCACTAATCTGGGGCAGCAGACTCCGCAGCCTATCGGCAAGGTGTTGCACGCGGGCGAGGTGCGTTTCCGCAAGTCGAGAACCGCCCAGTTGATGCCAGTGCGCCAGGAAAATCGGCAGGCTTCCCAGGGGCTGAAGGGCCAAATTGAGGGCTGTAGCCGTCAGCCATAGCCGCTCCAGGGCCATGCCTCCCTGTAAGAATGGTTCCACCTTCGCCTTGTTCACGCTTAGAAGCCCCATCGCGCCGCTCCGCTTGACCGCCAGTGCGGAAGGCATCGTCAGAAGCCGTCCCAGGCCCAGTTGGTGGATTTTGCGCATCCGCTTCCAAGGCTGCAACTTGCGCAAGAAGCCAGCCCACGCCAGGGGGCAATTCCAGGGTCCGCACGTCCAGCCCGTCCCGCGTCTGCTCGGCCTCTTGGACCGTGAATCGCAACTGGCGGAACAACTCGTTGTGGAATGGCTCGTACTGGAAGCGAATCAGGTCCGACGCGGCCAGAAGCCGGGCCATTTCAGAAATCTGCGAGCGGTCGGTCACCCAATCGACCCGCACGGCACCACACTGCCGGCGGCCTCCGCCATTTGTGCGAGAGCCTCGGCCGGCACAGGTTTCGTCGAGTAGAGCTTTCGGCAGGTGCAGCGGGTTGCCAAGTAGGGGTAAAGCGGATCGGGCTGGCCGCCTGGGGAAAAGCCGATCGAGGCTACCGGGCGGCCCTCACCCTGGCCCTCTCCCGGAGGGAGAGGGGACTTGAGGGCCTCGGCCGGGTAGTCCGCAACCTCGACGTGGGGCTCGTAGCCGGCTTGGCGAGCGGCAATGCAGGCGTTCTCGATGGCGGCCCCAAGACCGACGAGGTCAAACATCGAGTTGACGTCGGAAGGCAAGGTGCGGGCCGGATCGAGATAGACGAGAAGCCGCTCGTCGCGACGGCGAAACGCCAGGGTTGGTTATTGTCGGGCGTCGGGGCCAGAATCGCGGCCTCGATCAGCTCTTGTAGTCTATGGATTGCACCTTTGGAAACGCTGAAAAAGGGGAAAACCAACCTCGAAATACACGAACCACACGAAAAAAATGAAACCCCAATATCCAGGACCAAAGCCCCTCCCGGATCTCAGCTTCTTCCGTAGCCCATCTGCACTAATCCGCCGCCGCAGGATCGCACGTTTCAATCGCTGGAGAGGACCCCGGTTACCCCAGATCAAGCGGCCGCGGCGAAGCAGACAGCGGTAGGCGTCGAACTGCGCGTAACAGGGAGCGGGGCGGAGCGGCTTCCGCCCGAGGATGACCTTGGCCGTCTCCACGGCGGCGATGCCGCTGCAGAGTTGGCAGGCAAGGCCCGCCGAAGGGCCGCGGGCCGCTTTCCTCTTCACCTCCGACAGGTCGAGATAGGGCCAATGCGTCCCGGCAGGGGCCAGTCCGATGGCAAAAGCAGCGTACTGGTCCACGGGCGGCATACCGTCGTGCATGTCGAAGTAGGTGTCAAAATCCATCCCTTGGGGGTCAAAGAGGAGCCAAGCCGCGCTAAAACCGACCGGTCCGGCAGTGATCGCCCATAGGCCGCGCTGCCGGGCCTCGCGGAAGAGGAGGCGTCGCGCATCAAAGGAGAAGAAATCGACCCCATCCAGCACGACGGAGGCCCCCTCCAGGAAATCGCCGACGTTTGCGGCCGTGATCCGCTCGCGGAGCACTCGCAGGTCGAGTTCGGGGTTGATCTGGAGGGCCTCCTCGGCCATGGCTTCCGCTTTTCCGCGGCCCATATTGCGAAGCATCGCCCCGTACTGCCGATTGAAGTTGGCCGGTTTCAAAGGTGTCCGGATCGGCGATGGTGAAGCGACCCGACGCCGAGTCTGGCGAGGGTCACGAGGTGAACTCCTCCCACCCCGCCCATTCCGGCGATTGCCACCCGGGACTCGCGGAGCCGCCGCTGTTCTTCCGCCGAATATCAGTCCCAGATTGCGAACGAAGGCCTCGTCGTAGGACCAAGCCTTGCCGGTCCCTTCGGCGGCGGCAAAGTCGCTGCTTTCCGGCCGTTCCGCAGTGTTCATCGAGTACTTAGAATTATAGGGCGAAGAGAGGGCGATAAAGTATAGGGTTGAAACGCTCCGGTCAAAAGCGGAGATTAACCACGAAGCACACGAATAGAAACAGGAGATCTGACAGGAAAATGAGCGACAGGAATATGGAATTCATCTGATTCCCATCTTCCTGTCATCATCTGCTTGTCATTCCAGTCATGTTTCGTGTATTTCCGTAGTTTCGTGCTTGGTATTTCGGCGTTTGTCAGCGGCCAGCAGGATCGATCACGACGTCGACGCGGAGACCGATTACGACCGAAGGCGGATCGTCCAACTCGATCCAGACCTCGCGGGTCTTGGTATCGAGCCGTTCCTCCGGGTGGTCGTTCCAGAGGCCTTTTTCGCTCCATGCGGGGGCTGACCCGAACGACATGTCCCCGGAGTTCCTTGCCGCGCAGGCTTTCGGCCGTGATCCTGGCCGCCATGCCCACGCGGACCTCCGCGGCATCCATTTCGTCCACGAACGCCCGCACGCGGCACCGCGAGGTATCGGCCATGATGATTGCCGGCTCCGGCGATTCGGGGCCGGCCATCTCGCCCGTTTCGATGTTCGTTCTTCAGGACCTGCCCGCCAATGGCGACCGCAGGCGCATTCGCTCGAGTTCCACCTTGGCCAGCTTCCAGTGAGCCCTGGCCACTTGGACGCGGGCGGTTGCGATTTGGACTTCGTCGGGCCGCGCGGGAGAGTCGAGCCACTGGAGATGGGCCTTGGCCGCCTCGGCCTCGGCGGCCAGCGCGTCCACGAGGGTCCGCTGGTTATCGGACTCTTGCCCGGTACACTCTGCTTGCGAAGAAGGTCGTCGATCCGCCGCCAGGTCAATTGGGCTCGCTCCAGTTCCGCCAGCTTCGCCCGATAAAGGGCGGCGGCCTCGGCCCGCTGCTTCGCCTCGGCCCCATGCACCAGCCGTTCCAATTGGGCCTCGGCCAGGTGGAGTTCCGCCTCGGCCACGGCGACCTGTTGCACCTGCTGGGCATCGTCCAGCTCCAGCAGGACCTGGCCGGCCCGGACGAACTGTCCTTCCTTCACGCAGAGATTTGACAACACGGCCGGCAACTTGCGGCCGCAGCTTGATTTCGGGGGTTGCGCCCTCGATCCGCCCGGACGCGCAAATCAACCGCCGCGCCGGCCTCACCTCCAGGCGCTCTCCCGGAGGGCGAGGGGAGGTGTGATGCGCGGGATTGCATGTCGATCGTCATGCTCAGTGCCACAATAGCGACGGTCAGGACCATGCCTAGAACGATATTTCATTTTCATTCCTCAAATGAATAGAGGTCAGATTTCAGATGTCAGAAGTGCTACCGACCGCTGACGAATGCCCACTGCCCTCACCCCTACCAGTCTCTCGGCGGACGAGGCGACTTGCCGATCTCCGACGTCGGACCTCCGACCTCTGATCTCTGACCTTTGACCTCTGCTCCTGCACTCCGCTCTCGACGATTTGCCCGTTTTCCAGCCAATGGATGTGATCGGCGAAAGAAAAGATCCGCGGGTCGTGGGTCACCACCACCGCTGTCTTTCCTTCCTCGGTCACCAGTCGCCGCAGCAGTTGCATTGCTTCCTGACCGTTCTTGGCGTCCAGCGAGGCCGTGGGTTCGTCGGCCAGAACCAGCCCGGGATCGTTGGCCAGGGCCCGGGCAATCGCCACCCGCTGGCACTGGCCGGCACTGAGGTTGCGGGGATGGGCGTGGACCTTTTCGCCCAATCCCACCGCCTCCAGCAGATGCGAGGGCCCGGGTACTGGCCGCCCGCGTCGGCGACGCCCTGCAGGGTCATAGGCACGCAAACGTTCTCCAGGGCCGTCAGCCGCGAATGAGATGGAAATCGCTGGAAGACGAAACCGATGCGGTCCCGCCGCAGCAGCGTGCGCTGCCGCGGGCCGAGCGCGGCAAGGTCCTGGCCGAAGAGTTCCACACAGCCCTCGTCGGCAGCCAGGATGCAACCGAGAATCGACAGCAGCGTGGTCTTGCCGCTGCCCGAAGGCCCGGCCAGGAACACGCACTCGCCGCGGCGGACCGTCAGATCGACGCCGCGAAGCACGGCGGCGGCGACGGCGCCGCGACGATAGACCTTCGACACGCCCTGCAGGCGGATGGCCGGTGTCGCCAAGGGCGGCGGAAAGTGGACGGTCCGCCTCTTCTGCCTCCGGGAGAGGATCAGACGGTGAAGGCAATGGGCAGAGGGCGGTGAGGGTCACGATTGCAGCACCATGCATGGGATCGAGCTTGCGAATCCTGGCGTAGGGCAATACCGCCGCCACCAGGCAGATCGCGGTGACCAGGAGGCAACTGCCCAACGACAGCCACCAGGGGATGATGATCGGGGCCTGCGGGCTTTGATAGCAACGCTGAATGCCCGCGACGATCGCCAGCCCCACCAGGCTTCCCACCACGGCCATGCTCAGGGCCTGGGCGAACAGAAGGGAAAATGCCTGCCGCTCAGTGGCCCCGATCGCCTTGAGCGTGCCGAACTCGACGAGCCGATCGAGGACCAGGGCGTAGAGGGTCTGGGCCACCATGATCAGTCCGACGAGAAGCCCCAGCAAGGTCGCGGCCCCGAAAGATGATCCCCAAGCCGGTCCGCGTGATCCAGTACCGGACGGTGATGCCGCTGTAGACCTCACGGGGGTAGGCATCGAGTTCGGGCACGCGGCGTCTGGATCGCGGCGCAGACGGTCGGTCGGCTTGGCACCGCGGTCGAGCTGCACCAGGTAATAGGAGCAGACGTCGCGGCGACTTGTGGAGATAGTCGGTTGCCCGATCGATCGTGGTGAAGACGTAGGGCATGATCAGGAATCCCATGATGCCACGGGTCTTGCCGACGACTTTGGCCCTGCGGCCGCCGATTTCGCGGAAGTCGCCCAGGTGCGGGTCTTCCAGTTTTGCCTGTTCGCACTCGTCGATGAAGATGCCGTCGGTTTGCAGGATGGACCGCGGGCTGCCCTGGGTGAGGTTCCAGGCGTTGCCCAGCAGGCTGGTCGGCTCGACCCCGACGACGACGCAATTCTCGAAGCCGCCGCTGGGCAGGCTCATCTCGCTGACGCCGATCAGGTAAGGCTCGGCACGGCGGACGCCGGAGACGGCCCGGACCTGGTCGATCCAGCGGCGGGGAATATCGCTGGGCAGATCGACATTGTGGATCTTCTTGTGGCCCACCCAGACGTCCGCCTGCGCCGTGGTCCACCAGCAGCCCCGCCTTGCCCATCAGGCCGACGAACAGTCCCCCCTGGACGCTCACCAGGACAATGGAAAACACCACGCCCAGCAAGGCGGTGAAGAGCTTGCCGCGATCGGCCACCAGGGTTTTGAGGCGCAATGTTCCACATGAGCAATCCATAGGTTATTGCGGGCCGTAAGTCAAACGCCGGGCGACAACCCCTACCGCCGGCGACGGGTGGACCGCGGGCCGGCGATTGTGGCCGTTCGCGGCCGAGAAACGTTTGACGCGCGGCGGTGGTGACCTAGGCTTTAATTAGCTTGCTCGAATCAGGTATCTCATCTTTCGACCTGGATATCGCGCACACCCTCGTCAGGCAAGCCGCGATAACCGGCCACAACCAGAGCCCGAAGCCAGCGGAGACGCGCCGCTCGGGACAACTCTTCTCTTCTCCAGTCGTGGAAACATCTTATGCTAGTCGCTGAAGGAAACCAGGCATCGACGGAAATCACTGCGGATATTAGTTGCCGGATCGCTGCGACGCGGCAAGAACGGGAGGCCGCCTTTCGGCTCGTCTATTCGTCCTACCTGCGGAGCGGCCTGGGAGAGATGAACGGCTGCCAGATGCGCGTCACCCCCTATCACCTGCTGCCGACGACGGAAGTCTTTATCGCCGAGTACGAGGGCGAGGTGATTTTCACCATGAGCCTGGTGACCGACGGCGCCCTGGGAGTGCCTATGGAGAATGTCTATGGGGAAGAGATTGCCCGACTGCGCCGCCGAGGATTGCGGGTGGGCGAGGTCTCATGCCTGGCCGACCGCCGTACGGAACTGGTGCGGTTTTTTCCGCTGTTTCTTCGCACCGGCCGCGTGCTTGCCCAGTACGCGCATCGCCAGGGGTTGGACGCCATTGTGGCGGCGGTCCATCCAAAGCATGCGCGGTTGTACCGACGCTACTTCGATTTTCGGATCATCGGCGAGGAGAAGGAGTACCCGACCGTCCGCAATCATCCGGCGATTGCCCTCTGGGCGGAATTCGCCCGTCTGGAACGGGAACGCTCTGCGAGCTACCTGGCCCTGCTTGCGGATCCGTTGGGCTACGACGAAGCTTCGTCCGCAGCCCATCAGCGCGGCCGATTGCGACTACTTCCGCCCGCTGATTGATCCCGAGCTTCGAGTGCATTCCTATCGGCCCCATGGAGGACCAGTGCGGCGCGCACGACCTGGTGTCCTGCGTGGCGTGAGAGGAGAGGGCGGAGAAAAGGGAGCAGAGATCAGAGATCAGACGTCAGAGGCCCGAGATCGAAGACCTGAGACCAGAAGGCGGAAGGTAGAGCGCAGAGGACGGGGTATACAGCAGTGGTGCTTCGTACTTTCTCCCCTCGCTCACCGTCCTTTGTCACCTGACTTCTGATCTCTGACCTCTGGCCTCTGAGTTCTGGCCTCCGTCCCTAGCCCGCACCATGCGAGGCCCGTCTGCCGCTGGTCGAAAGTCAGGCTGAGGGTCAGTTGGACCGCCCGTCCCTGCAATCGCCGCAAGTCCCACTTCATGATGCGCAACAGGCACCGCGGCTCGGCAACGGACTTGCCGCCGCCGGCCTCTTTCTGTTTGCCCCGTGCTAGCGGCTTCTGCACTTGGGCGGAGGGCGCTGCCAAAATACCACTTGGGCACTCCGTGCGATCGGGTACGATGGCAATGCCATCGGCGTGAAGCTCGATGCCAGGGAGCAGCCCGCCTGGTAAATGGCCGACGACCAGCTGCAGAATGTCGTTGGCGGAGGTGACCGCCGAAAGTTTGTGTCGCAGGATAAGCGGTTGGCGGCCTTCGACGTACAGGACCGGCAGCCAATGTCCCACCGAGGAGTCCCAGCAGGGCGTCACCCGCACCCGCGCGGCTTCAGCGGGATCGACGTCCCACTTTGTCCACCCGGGCACAAATTGCCGCAGCGACCGGCAATATTCGGCCTGGTCAGTATCGACGGTGACAAACGGCATCAGCCAATCGACGTGGCCGCCGATGTCCAGGGGATACGTCTCGGGCGAAGCGTCGTCGCCGGCCCATTGGGAGACCAGCACCAGTCGGCGACAACCTTCGAGGTGGAGGGGGCCGATCGGGGTCGGTTTCTGCCCGCCGCCGAGAAAACCATTGGCATGGCCAAAGGGGTCAGAACTCTTTTCCATTGGGAAGATAGTCCTAGTGCTCTGGTCCGGTCGCGACTTGAAAAGAGTTCTGACCCCTTTGTCCTCGCCGCCGTCCACATAGACCTTGGCGACGGCGCAGGCCTGGGGCGGCATGCGTCGGTCGATGCCCACCAGCGAGGTAAATGACTTGGCCCGCTGCGGCAGGTCGAACGCGATTTCACAGCCCGAGTGCATTCCCACACCCAGATCGACGGCGATGTCGCCGCTGGCCAGCCTCTTTCCCTCGACGCTCTCGTTCCGTCGCCAGGGCCAATGGTGGAGCCCGATTGTGTCGCCGACACTCGTAGCCGGCAACAAGGAAAGCGGCACTTCGTTGGCCCCCCGAAAGCTCTCTTGGCGGATGGCATCGGCGGCGACCAGCAGCGGGGTCGACGACCAATTCGGCTGGATGACGACGTATGCCGACTTTGGGCTGGTCCAACCTGGCGACTCTGGCACTTGGCCCGACCCTGCCAGCATCATGCCGCGATGGAAAGTGACCACTGCCCCATCGACGGTCTCCAGCCGTGCAACTACGGACGCCTGCCCGAGGGGAGGATACAAGGCGTCGTCCAACACGGCCTCCATCATATTCGGATGAGGAAGGCAGAAATCGGCGATGGCGTCGAACCGGACCGTGGTCAACCCGCGCTCTGTGAGGGTTGTCAGGCCCTCGCTTGACCAATGCATGGCGCGAACTGTCAAGCGCGCCCCGTCAGTGAGGAGGAGCGAGCCCGGTTCGCCGGCTGGCCGCTCGACGGCGCTGCTGGCGACCTGGGTTATCCGTGCGATACGGTCGGCACGGATGGCCATGCCGTGGGGATCGGCTGCCAACAAGGGGTAGCCGACGGCGACGACCAGTCGATCCGGCAGGTCGTTTTCAGTCGCTGCGGGCAGAAACCCGGCGAGCTTGCCCGGCAGAACATCGCCGTTGGACATGAAGATCTGCGGACCCTTGGGTGTGGGGGCAAGGGTCCGATCCTCCAGCATGCGCACGGGAAATCGCCCGCCGAAGAGGTGACGGCCGCCGACGGCGGCCTGGTAGGACCACCAGACATCCTTGCCGCCCGGCGGCGCCGAGACGTAGGAGCCGTCGAAGAAGAGGGCGTAGAGTAGGCCGGTATTACCGCCGGCCCGCGCAACGGACGCGGTGAGGACGAGAACAACAAGCTGGACACCGAAAAACTTAAAAGCTGACGACATGGGGGCAGAGATCAAAGGTCGAAAAGGCGTCCATCGGTTGAATCGCTGAAGAATCGACACGCCGAGGTCATTCGTTCAATTCGTGCCATTCGTGGTTAGTCCTGCCTTATTGGTCTTTCGATCTCTAAATAACGTCCGCGAAGGTCTTCTCCGTCTTGCGGAAATACCGCACGCCCAGCCAGAACAGCGCGGCCGCCACCGCGCAGGATAGGAAAAAGCCGGGCCAGTAGAGCCTCGTCTCGCCGCCCAGGATTGCCCAGCGGAAGCCGTCGATCACGGCCACCATGGGGTTGAGCGAATAGATAGTATAGGCCAGCTCGCCGAATTTGTGACGGATGACCGTGCCGCTATAGGCGACGGGCGAGACATAGAGGCCGATCTGCACGAGGAAGGGCACCACATAGCGGAAATCGCGGTACTTGACGTTCATGGCCGTGATCCACAAACCTGGTCCCACGGCCGCGAAAAAGGCCAAGGCCATAAACAGCGGCAAGGTCGCGATCCGCCAGTTGGGCAGGAAGCGGTACCAGGCCATCATCGCCGCCAGGATCACAAAGGAAATCAGGAAATCGACGAAGCTGGTGATGACCGCGGCGGCCGGAATGATCATCCGCGGGAAATAGATCTTGGAGATGAGTTGGGAATTCGCGACCAGGCTCTGGCTGGCCGCCGCGAGCGAGGTGGAGAAGAACATCCAGGGGAGCATGGCGGCGAAGACCATGAGACTGTACGGGGCCTGACCTTCTGAGGGCAGGCCGGCCACCTTGCCGAAGACCACCGTCATAATGATCATGGTCAGCAGCGGCTGGATGACTGCCCAGGCGACACCGATTGCCGTCTGCTTGTAGCGAACCGAGATATCGCGCCAGGCGAGGATGTAAAACAGCTCGCGGTAGCACCAGAGGTCGCGCCAGTATTGGCGTTCGGTGCGGCCAGGTTCGAGGATCAACTCGTACATCAGAGATCAGATGTCGAAAGTAAGAGGTCGGCTAATTAAATCGCCAGGCCGCAAGCAAGGCGGGGTCTGTGGCCTCGCGGAAGTTGATGCAAATCGAACGCGACGAGCGGCGGATCTGGCTCGTGAGGGCGTACTTCTCTTCCGGGGGAACGCCCTTTGTCAAGCCAAAGATCTCCGTCGCCATCGACTACGCCTTCTTGTAGACCTGCAGCTCTTTTGCGGACCTGATCTGCATTTCTGACCTCTGATCTCTGTCTTCCGACCCCTGTCCACCGCACTGTCTTCCGTCCCCTGTCCACTGGCCACCGTCCTCTCTCTTCTGTCCACTGTCCACCGCCGAGCCTTCATCCGCCGGGTTCGGCCGTCGCTTCGGACATGGAGAGGCTGGTCACCATCAGCGGATCAATGATCTCGTAGCCGCCCTGGATGTCCGCCACGACTATGTTCCGCTCGCTGCGACTGATGAGCAGAAAGTCGACGTGCTCGACAGGGAACTCGCGACCATCGGCCAAGTGGATGACAAAGGGACGAAAAGGCTGCCTACGCAGCGCATCGCGGATTTCGCTGATTCTCATGAACTTCCTCTCAATTCAACCCTGTGTCGCGCGCTTCGCCGTGTTCTCGTTCCAGCCGTTCGTAGAGCGCGTCTTCGTCAGCGAACTCAGCGCCCATCGTTTCCCGGTTGGCGTGGTAGTAGGCTAGCGCAGCGTAAACCGGGGCCAAAGATATGTGCCCGATGCGGCGAACGGTCTCTTCGGGGGTGCAGCCCAGCTTGTAGAAACTTACAATGCGGCGGACGGAAACTCCTGTGCCCGCAATCCGCAGACGCTCGTCGCAAATGCCCCGGCTTTGGTCGATTAGTGTTCCAGTGTCGGTTACCATAGCCATGATCGTGCACTCCATAGACTATTCCAGAAGAATTATTATAGCGTGTCCAGAGGCCAGAAGGCAGAGGGCGGAAAGCAGGGGAAAGTGGGCATGCACGTGGGCCAGCGAGAGATGCGGTATCTCGGCGGCGATCTCCTCGGGAGTGCGCCCATCTTGTACCAGCCGGCGATGCGAAGAACCGAGACCCCGTGCCGGCGATGCAAGGGTGGCCACCGGCGAAGGGTTTGCTAACGGACCGGCGAGGTCCGGCACGTACAATGCCAGGGCGAAATCGCGCACACGTCGAAGAAGTGGCCCACCGTGCTGCTGTGGCCGGGCAAGTCGATGTCGATTCCGCTGGAGTTCGAGGCGGCCTTGCGGTTCGTCCCGGTCGAGGGCGGCGAGAGCCGCGAAGTCTTGCCGCCCGGGCAATACCAGGTCGTCGTATCCTTGAATTTCAAGGACTACGAAGGCAGCAAGGAGCCTTACTGGGTCGGCAAGATAACGAGTGAGCCGTTAGAGATCGAAGTTGGCGCACAGGCGCGCTGTTGGCAGGGAGAATGCCGACTAGCTTGAGCAGCGAAAGTTCTTTCGCTTTGCCGCGGTCGCAGAAAGCAAACAGGGCGTCGCTCATCGTCGCCGCCGGCGGCCAAATCTCCAATTCATCAAACCGAAACTACTTCTCGGCCGCTCCCTGCACCCTGCTCTCTGCCCTTCGCTCACATCCTCCCCCTTATCCGGTACCACGCCAGGCCCAGCCACTCGCGGGCTGCGGCCTGGAATTTCACCGCCGCATCGGCGTTGGGCCAGAAACTGCTCACAGACCAATGCCGCTGGGCAAGGAAATTGCACGCCGCCGGCGTGATATCGACCCCTTCGGCGCGGAAACAGGCCGACGCCCGCGGCATATGGATGGCCGAGGTTACTAGCAGCACCTTGTCAATCTTCCGGTCCGCGAGCAGCCGGGCGTAGTTCACGGCGTTTTCATAGCCCGACAGCGCCTGGTCTTCCATGATCACGTCCGTCTCCGGAATGCCATCTGCCACGAGGAAGGCCTTCATGGTCTGGGCCATGCTCGGCCCGGCCGTGCCCGGCACCTTGCCGCCGCTTACAATCACCGGGCAGGGCTTGCCGCGGCGATACAGTGCGGCGGCGTGCAGGCAGCGGTACGTTGTGTCCTGGCCAATCTCCGCTTCCGGGAACCACTCGTCCGGCGGGCGGACATACCCGCACAAGACAACGATCGCCTGCACGTCGTCGGGTCGCTGGACGCCGGGCGGATACCGCCATTCTAGTGACCCGGCCGCCAAATCGCCGACAATCGGCAGATTAATGGCGGTCAACAGGGAAAACAACACCGTGGCGAGCACCAGCGGCCACCGCCGCGCAACCGCCCGGTGTCGCCAAATAAGGCCCAGCGCAACCGCCATCGATACGAAGAGCAGCGGGTAGGGCTGAAGGAGCGTGCGAAAGAAGAGGTACATGGCCGGAGGTGTTAGGTCTTTTGTCTTCGCAACTTCTTTTCGCCCATACTCTTTTCTTCCATTTTCCCTTCTTGCTCCTTACTTCCTCCCCCTCTGACCTCTGTCTTCTACCTCCGCTTCCAGCCTGCCGCCTGCGGGTCGACAGCCCATAGCCAGGCCGCTGCTCTCCAGGCATCCGCGGTTCGCAAGATGGCGTCACATGCCGCTGGCGAGAGCGGGTGGAAAAAGGGTTCATAGCTTTCATAGCTCTTTTCCATTGGCGAGCCGATCAAAGCGCTAAGACTATCTTCCGAGTGGAAAAGAGTTCCGGCCCCTTTTTCCACGACGACCTCTGCCGCCGCCTCTCCCTCGCCTCCAATCACCAGCACGCCCCCGGCACCGACAACCAGACTTCCGCCGGACGACAGCGCACCAACGTCGCCCAGGACCGTCCCTGCCGCCACCACTATCCCCGCACCCGAGTTGCCCGTCCCCGAACTGGCCGTCCCAAAGCTGAACGAACCCACGTTGCTGCAGGCAATCGCCGGTGAGCCGTCCACCGTTACCAGCTCGCCATCGTCCACCACCTGGTCGCTGGTCGCTATCCCCAGTATTGTCAGGCTGTTGCTGGCCGCGGCCCCGGCCGGATTATATGTCAGCCCGCCGCCGGGCAAGGGGTTCCCGTACGTGAAATCAACGACCAACTGGTTTCCGCCCGCCGCGCTGCCAGAGAAACTCCATTGGGGGATATCCGCCGCCGGGACGGGCGGCAGGGCGACGCCGTTGACCGTCACGTCCACGTCGCCGGCGATCACCGCGTCGCCGACAATATCGACCACATCGCCCCCGATCGGCGAATGGGTGGCCAGGGCCGTCACCACTACATCTTGTGTCACCACGTTACTTTCGATCGGGCCGTCGCTCACCTGGATACTGATCGTCCGCGTGCCGGCGGTGGGGGTGAAACTGGTGTCGTAGTAGGTCACCGTCTGCAAGGCCGCCTGGTATTGGGCCAGCGTGGCCGTTCCCGTGAGGGTCAACGTGCCTGTGGTTTGGTCCCATGTCCCCGTGATCAGCGGCGTATTGGCGAAGATCAGCAGGTCCTCGCCGCTAGTGAAACCGCTACTGATCTGGACCGTGCCGCCCGTGAGGGAAGTGATAGAAGGCGGGTCACCGATGGTTATCGCCCCGCTGACCGCCGCCGGGGCATCGCCCTGCATGTAGGCCAGCTCCGTGCCCCCGATCCCCCCCAGCACCAATGGGTTATCGACCCTAATGCTAAACTGCTCGTTGGTCGTGGCCCCCAGCGAGTCGGTGGCCGTGACGGTGAAGGTCTCGGTACCGGCCGCCAACGGCGTGCCGCTGATCGTCAGGCTGCCGCTGCCGTTGGGGGGCACCACTAGCCCGTCGATCGGGTTCTGGATCGGGCTCACGACGAGGCTCAAGTTTCCCGTCCCGCCGCTGGCCGTGATCGACTGCTCGTAAACCGCGCCCACCGCGGCGTCCGGCAGGTTCGTCGGGCTAAGCACAACGCCCGGATCGACGGCGATCTGCCGCGTCACGACGTTGCTCCAGGCAGTGCCATCATTGACCTGGAAGCTGACCGTCCGCAGTCCGCCGGTCGGATCCGAAGTGTTGTCGAAGTAGGTCACCGACTGAAATGCTGCCTGGTAGTCTGCCAGGGTGTCGGTGCCGGTGAGGGTCAAGGTGCCCGTGGTCTGGTCCCAGGCCTGCGCGATCAGGGGCGTACTGGAGAAACTCAACAGGTCTTCATCGCTTTGGTAGTCGCCGCTGATGGTAACGGTAGCTTCGGCCAGGGTCGTGCTCTCCGAATCGCTGACGGTGATGCTTGCACTGAGCTGCGTGGCGGGCTGCCCCTGGACAAACAACAGCGGAGTGCTCTCGCTGTTCGCCAAGACCGGCGCGCTATCGACCGCAATCGGCCGCGTCACCACGTTGCTCTCGTCCGTGTAGTCAACAACCTGGATACTGACTGTCCGCAGCCCGCCGGTTGGGCTAGAACTGGTGTCAGTATAGGTCACCGACTCCAGGGCCGCCTGGTAGTCGGCCAGGGTGTCGGTGCCGGTCAGGATCATGGTGCCCGTGGTCGGGTTCCAAGTCCCGGTGATGTTGGACGTATTGGTGAAGCTCAGCACGTCTTCGCCCGGTTGGTAATTGCCGGTGATCTGGACTGTGGCCTTGGTCAGTGTCGGGGTCACGCCATCGCCAACGGTGATGCTCGCCGTCAGCGGAGTAGTGTCCTGCCCAGCAACGTATTCCACGGGCGTGGTCTCAATGTTCGACAACACCGGATTGGAACTCGGCTGGGTGACCAGGATGGCCGCCTCCCCGTCTTCCAGGGTAATCTGAGACTTGGACCCGTTGCCGCTGACGGTGCCGTCGGCGTTGAGAAAGTACCAATTGCCCGTCGGCGACGCGGGCAGGTTGAAGGTCGTGGCGCTGGAGAGCGTGCCAGGTGTCTGCGTGAGGCTGAGCGTCAGGCCGCTGCCGGTACCGCCGGTTACCGTGACCGGGCCGCTGGGGAAGACCGAGTAGTTTCCCGCCCGGTTATTGTACAAAGTGGCCGCGGTGACAACGCCATTGCTGTTCACTGTCAGCTCAAACTGGGCCTGGGCGCCGTACGCAGAAACTCCGCTGGTCCCGCCATTAGTTGTGTCCTGCACGGTCACGATGTCGTCGTTGGTATAGCCGCTGCCGGCATTGACAACCGCTGCCGACGCCGCGGTATCGCCAAAGTCGGTTGTGCTGGACGCAGGCTTGTAGAGCACCAGGGCGTTGCCATATTGCCGCGCATAGACCGTATAGGTGTAGCTGGCGAGCTGGTAGGACCCGCTGACGGGAATATTCGATGGATTATAAAGCCTGATCGCGTCGCTGGTATTAGAACTAACCTTGAATATGTTTCCCGCAGAATCTTCGATGTACATATTCTGCCATTCATTGACAGTCCAATTCTTCGTTGGGTCGGTCAGTACGTAGTCGTATTGATCGGGGTGGGCCCAGGTGGCCGTGCCCGAGTCCTGTTGCGGGGAAGACGCATCAAGACCGGTGGCGAACACATAGCACCCCGCGGGCCCCGTGGAATCCACCACAGGGACGTCACCGGACGGCATAGCGGACGGGGCACCGACATCGTAGTTCAATGCCCCGAAGTTGAAGAAGTCCAACGGATCGCCCGCGTTGTGATCCTGGTCGCAGAAATAGTCGGTGGGATCCGCCATGAGATAATACTGCGCCAACGCACTGATTGCCCTGTCCGAATAGAAGTATCCGGGATAACATATCTCGGCAGTGGGCGGACTGTCATCGAACAGACCAGTCGCTGACAGTACGTTGGAGGTGCCGTAAGCCTGGGCCTGAGCCACCGCGGTCAAAGCCTCATTGAAATGGGAAGCAGTGGCCGAACCAGGCTGGATGTAGAATTCCCTGAACACGCCGCTGACGTTGGGCAGCAGAGCAGCCCAATTGGTAACTAAATCGCCTGTATTCGCATAAATCGAGTAGTTAGATCCAAACGCGGCGTTGGATGATGCAATGCAACTCACATAATCGGCGGACCAGGCTGCATTTCCGAGGGTCAGGCCGGCGGATGCGCTCGAGCCGACAGTGACTCCAGTGTATTCGTAATACGTTTGATCGCCCGAGGGGACGACGGTGCCTACACCTGGGCCACCTTGCCCGACATTGTCGATGAAGAGCCCGGTAAATCCGCCGGCAGACATAGCCAACGGATAGTAGTAATTGCACCAGGCCCGGTAGTTGGGGTCGCCGACATTCATCACGACGCGGGAGCCGGTCTCGTAAGGAAGACCAACATTGCCGTACCAGCCGTAGGTCGGCACGCGACTTCCATACGGGGCAGGAGTGCCATCGGAGTAGGTGCTAGGTTGTGTCGTCCAGCCTGTGCCACCCGTGCTGCTAGTGGCGCCGATAGAAAGTCCCGAAGCAAGGCCCATTCCCAGAGTGGCCGTGTTGGTGGCAGCATCGATACCCGTGATCTCGTAACTATCGGGCCTGAATCCAGTCCCGCCGGCGATCGTGATGTACTTGCCTACATCTGAATATTGGAAGGCATAGGCGCTGCTGCCGGCAGTGGTCACCGTGTCTATACCATTAATCGACAGGGTATCGTTGCTTGCCGCGCTGAAAGTCGTAATTGGCCCTGCGAATCCGGGCAGTGTCACGGCACCGCTTCCGTCCTTGAAATTGACGGTCGTGCGCGTGTCGTAGTGCAGGTACATCGTCTCCGGGTCGATCCCATTGGCCTCGCACCACGCAATCAAGTTTTGGTTGGCAGCACTTCCCAGGTACTGACCGTAATAGTTGCAATAGAGTAGTTCTTGTGCGCTGGTCTGGGCGGCATACGGCGGCACGAGCGACTGCGCGGGACCGTCCAGCAAGTCGATGTTCTGGGCCACCCAGTCACCGCTATTGTTCAGGACGCTCGTGCTTTCCCAGGTCACGCTGAATTCCAGGCCCGCTCCCGACCCACCGGCTACGGAAACTGGATTGGACGGATAGACGGGGGCGGTGAAAGTGCTAAACGGATAATCGCCGCTATCGACCAGGGTAGCCGCCGTGACGTTGCCATTGATCACGGTCAACTGAAAGGAGGCCGGCGTCGTGGAGTAGCCGGTGGTGGCGATGTTGGCCAGCGCCGTATATGCCGGCAGCGTAACGATGTCGCCATTTTGGTATCCCGCGCCATTGCCAGTCGTGCCATAGACCTTTGCTGTCGGTGCAAGCATGTATCCCGGAGTTTGGTAGGCCACCATGCCAAGCTGGATCCAGCTTGCATCTGGCAATTGGTTGGGAGCCGAGGAAAGCAGACGGCGTTCTTCGAGGTTCTCAAACGAAAGGCGGCGGCGGGAGGAAAGGCGATCGGAACGGCGGTCGCTGGCCGAGCGCGCGGCGAGGGGGATCGAGAGAGACATACAGAGGTGCGGAAATGATTGGCATAGTTGAAGAAAAGATCGCCCTGAGATCGCAGGTCAGAAGTCAGAGTTCAGCGCAAATGGTGCCTGTCACCTTTTAGGACCACCGGCAATCCCCACCGTCAGATCGCAATCCGTACCCAGATTTTAGCAACCCCTGCGGATTTCGCAAGCAAGAAGAGCAGAAACATCGAGCGGCTGCCATATTCCTTTACGTACCATGTCCTTTAGTGTACTACTCCATGCGTCTATGTGCGAATCACAACGTTCTGTGCCGAGCCGACTCACAATGAAAAATCGATTACTCGCAATATCATGCGAACAAATGGCATGCGCCAAGGCGACGGGAAATCTGCCAGTGACACGCGTCCACAACCAAAGTCCACGGCCGGCGGCAAAGCTATCGTAGTAAGTCGTTATGAAGTGGCAAATTACGTCGAGCGGCCGCAGCCGTTCCCGGCAGCGTCCCAAAACGGTGTTTTTGAGGCGAGAGCAGGTTTACACTCTTGGAATTCGGCGAATTTTGGGTAAGATGCGGGATTGCCGATAATTCCGTGCCAGGAGCGAGGTTGTCCAAAAACGGAACCCCGCCAAACTCGACGTAAGAATTGTCAAGTTCAGGAGTTGCGATCTGAGACGGTGCCCCGTTCCCCGGCGCGCCGCCTTGTGGACAGATCCTCGACTCGGCGCCGGAGCCGTCGTCTCAATCCTTGTGTACCAGAGAGTTGCGACGATGCTCCAGTGGCTCACAACGACCTCGGGCTCGCGCGTCAAGAACATAGCCCATTAGAGTTGCTTGCCGCGATTGCAAGCAAGAAGGCCTGCCGGCCCGCACGACTTGACCACCGCTTGGCCGGCGGGCCAACGGCCCCTGATGAGCGGTGCTGGCTCGAAGCTCGAACCATGCGATCTCGGCTGGCTGGGCCAGAGATCGCTAACCGAGTTCTAAATTGCCATCAAAGAGCGTATTTCTGCCGTAATAGTACGTTTGGTGCGCAGCAGTTTTCCGAAGCGCGGGCGTAAGTTCTTACTAGGGGTAGTTTTTCGTATTGTCACGAAGATGAATCCCCCGGACAGAAGAGATCGAAGGTCGGAGTTAGAGGTCGGGGAGCAGAGAAGAAGGCACGGCCAGATATATGAGTGACATACTTATAGGTAAGTATTCGGAAGAAACGACTATGGCCGAAAGGAAGATGGGGAAGGGAGCACGAACATTACCGCCGACTAACACACCTAGCAGTCAAGGCAGCGAAGTTTAGGGTTCCCTCCCTCTCAGCTTCTTCGCATTTTCTTTTACATCCTCTTTTCAATCATTTTTCTGTTCCTTATCTTCGTCGTCGTACTGACTTCTTTTCTCTGACCTTTGACCTCATAAGATGGCAAACCATGAATCACACAAACTTCGTGAATAATCCAGGCATCTTTCTGTGCGCGGATTTCTGCTCTACTCTACTCTCGTCTTCCTTTTTCGTCTCGCAGGCCGGAAGTTTGCATTCGTGCGAACAGCGCTCGGTTAGGTCAGCGGGACGAATTCCACGGCGTCGGCGATGACATAGCCGTTGGTCCCTGTGTTGCGGATCTTGACGAAGCCGGCGGTTCCTGCGGCGAAGCTATAGGTCCCCAACGAAACCCAGACGTTGTTATTGAGTTGCTGGTTGACCGTCACCGTGGTCGTGCCGCTGGCCGAAGCGATGTCAATGGGAACGTTCGTCGCCCGGTTCGATCCGGCCGGCCACCGGGCAAAAACCTGGTACAAGCCGGAATACGGCAGGTTGGGCGCAAACTGGACGCTCTTCGTGCCCTTGCCCGAGTTTTCATCGTTCAAGTAATTGCTGCCGTAGTATCCCGACGTCGAGGTGGTGGCCGCCCAAGCTCCGACAATCGTGACGCTGGAACTGGCATTGTCCACAATTAGTGGGCTGCTCAACGTGCCTACCGTGCCGGTGATCTGGAACTGGAAAGGGTTCTCGGTTCCATTGGTAGCGTTATTGCTGATACTGATGTTGCCGCTAAAAGTGCCGCTAGCGGCGGTGAGCAACTGCACAGAAAAACTGCCCGAGGCCCCCGGTTCGAGGCTCGCCGGCAGGCTGCTGACGAGGCCAAATCCGGCCGGAACGCTGACGTTCCCCAGTGCCAGGGTGCGCCGTTCCGTTGTTGACGATAGTAAAGACGCTGGTGGGGCCCGCCTGCCCTTCCAGCACGGCGCCGAAGTTCGTCCCGTTGGCGGCCTGGGGCGTTGTGTCGCCATCAGAAATCCCCTGGCCGTTGCCCGAGACGGCGATTTGCGGAATACCCACGACTGTACCGTTGATCTGAAATTGGAACGGGTTCTCAATTCCATTGGCGGCGTTATTGCTGAAGCTGACCTCGCCCGAATAGGTACCAGACACGCTGGTGAGCAACTGCACGGAGAAGCTGGCCGAGGCCCCCGGGGCCAGGCTGGCCGGAAGGGTGCTAAGCAACGTAAAGCCCGCCGGCACGCTGACGTTGCCCAGAGTCAAGGGAGCCGTTCCGCTGTTGACAACGGTAAAGACGTCGGTTGATCCCGTCTGACCGACAGCCGCGATGCCGAAGGCCGTCCCGTCGGCAATCTGCGGCGTGCTGTCGCCATCTGCAATGCTCTGATTGTCGCCGGAGACATCGATTCCCGGTACCCCCGCGACTGTGCCGGTGATCTGGAATTGGAACGCGCTTATGATACCGTTTCCCTGGTCTACGCTGAAGCTGACGTTGCCTATGTATGTTCCCGGCAGTGTGGCAGTAAACTGCAGGGAGAAGGTGGCCGAGGCCCCAGAGGCAAGACTCGTCGACAGGTCGCTGAGTAGTGTAAAGCCGTTGGGCACGCTCACGCTCCCCAGGGCCACAGGGACAGACCCGGTATTGACAACGGTAAACAAGCTGGTCGTCCCCGCCTGCCCCTGCAGCACACTGCCGAAGTCGGTCCCGTCGGTGGCCTGCGGCGTGCTGTCGCCGTCAGGAATATTCTGATTGCAGCCCGAGATGGCGATCCCCGGGATCCCCATCACCGTGCCGGTGATCTGGAACTGGTAGGGATTCTCGGATCCCTCGGCGGCGTTGTTGCTGAAGCTGACGTTGCCGGCATAGGTTCCAGCCGCCGTAGCGCTGAGCTGCACGGAGAAGTTGGCCGAGGCCTCCGAGGCCAGACTTGTCGGCAGTGCGCCGACTACCGTAAAACCGACAGGCACGGAGACGGTTCCTAGGGTCAAAACGTCCGTCCCGCCGTTGACAACGGTAAAGACGCTGGTCGACCCGGGTTGCCCCACGGGCGCTGAGCCGAAGTCGGTCCCGTCGGCGGTCTGGGGCGTTGTGTCACCATCGGCAATGCTCAGGCCGTTGCCCGACACAGCGATTTGCGGGATCCCCACGACCGTGCCGGTGATCTGGAACTGGAAGGGATTCTCGCTGAAGTTACTGGCATTGTTGCTGAAGCTGACGGTGCCTGCATAGGTTCCGGCCACTGTGGCCGTCAACTGCACGGAAAATATGGCCGAAGCACCCGTCGCGAGGCTGGTCGGTAGGCCGCTGACGAGCGCAAAACCGGCCGGCACACTCACGCTTCCCAGGGCCAAGGGGGCCGTTCCCGTATTAACGACGGTAAAGACGCTAATTGGCCCCGTCTGACCTATGCTCACCGAGCCAAAGTCGGTCCCGTCGGCAGTTTGCGGTGCGCTGTCGCCATCGGCAATACTCTGGCCGTTACCCGATACGGCCAAAGCCGCCAGCGTTTGCACGGTGGCCGGGACGAATTCCACGGCGTCGGCGATGACATAGCCGTTGGTCCCTGTGTTGCGGATCTTGACGAAGCCGGCGGTTCCTGCGGCGAAGCTATAGGTCCCCAACGAAACCCAGACGTTGTTATTGAGTTGCTGGTTGACCGTCACCGTGGTCGTGCCGCTGGCCGAAGCGATGTCAATGGGAACGTTCGTCGCCCGGTTCGATCCGGCCGGCCACCGGGCAAAAACCTGGTACAAGCCGGAATACGGCAGGTTGGGCGCAAACTGGACGCTCTTCGTGCCCTTGCCCGAGTTTTCATCGTTCAAGTAATTGCTGCCGTAGTATCCCGACGTCGAGGTGGTGGCCGCCCAAGCTCCGACAATCGTGACGCTGGAACTGGCATTGTCCACAATTAGTGGGCTGCTCAACGTGCCTACCGTGCCGGTGATCTGGAACTGGAAAGGGTTCTCGGTTCCATTGGTAGCGTTATTGCTGATACTGATGTTGCCGCTAAAAGTGCCGCTAGCGGCGGTGAGCAACTGCACAGAAAAACTGCCCGAGGCCCCCGGTTCGAGGCTCGCCGGCAGGCTGCTGACGAGGCCAAATCCGGCCGGAACGCTGACGTTCCCCAGTGCCAGGGTGCGCCGTTCCGTTGTTGACGATAGTAAAGACGCTGGTGGGGCCCGCCTGCCCTTCCAGCACGGCGCCGAAGTTCGTCCCGTTGGCGGCCTGGGGCGTTGTGTCGCCATCAGAAATCCCCTGGCCGTTGCCCGAGACGGCGATTTGCGGAATACCCACGACTGTACCGTTGATCTGAAATTGGAACGGGTTCTCAATTCCATTGGCGGCGTTATTGCTGAAGCTGACCTCGCCTGTATAGCTACCAGTCACGCTGGTGAGCAACTGCACGGAGAAGCTGGCCGAGGCCCCCGAGGCCAGGCTGGCCGGCAGACCGTTCAGCAACGCAAAGCCGGCCGGCACGCTGACGCTGCCCAGGGTCAAGGGAGCGGTTCCATTGCTGAGGACAGTAAACACACTGATAGGCCCCGGCTGGTCCGCGGCCACGGTGCCGAAGTCCGTCCCGTTGGTAGTCTGCGGCGTACCGTTGCCATCGCCAATTCCCTGACCATTGCCCGAGACGGCGATTTCCGGATTTCCCACCACGGTGCCGGTGATCTGGAATTGGAACGTGCTTGTGCTTTCACCCCAGGGACTGGCGCTGAAATTGACGTTGCCCGCATACGCCCCCGGCGCACTGGCCACAAGCTGCACGGAGAACGTCACCGATGCCCCAGGGACGATACTCGTCGACAGGTCGCTGAGCAGGGCAAAGCCGTTGGGCACGCTCACGTTGCCCAAGGCCAAAGGCACCGACCCGCTATTGACAACGGTAAACATGCTAGTGGTCCCTGCTTGTCCTTGCGGCACGCTACCGAAATCGGTCCCGTCGGCGGTCTGCGGTGTGCTGTCGCCATCGGGAATATTTTGATCATTGCCCGAAACGGCGATTCCCTGTATCCCTATCACCGTGCCGGTGATCAGGAACTGGAAGGGATTCTCGGTTCCCTCGGCGGCGTTGTTGCTGAAGCTGACGTTGCCGGCATAGGTTCCAGCCGCCGTAGCGCTGAGCTGCACGGAAAAGGTGGCCGACGCGCCGGGGGCCAGACTTGTCGGCAGGCCGCTGGCCAACGTAAACCCAGCCGGCACGGAAATGCTTCCCAAGGTCAACGGGCCTGTTCCACCGTTCACGACGGTAAAGACGCTCGTCGGCCCAGCCTGGCCTACGGACACGGAGCCGAAGTCGGTCCCGTTGGCAGCTTGGGGTGTGCTGTCACCGTCGGCAATGTTCAGGCCGTTGCCCGAGACGGCGATTTGAGGAATCCCCACGACTGTGCCGGTGATCTGGAACTGAAAAGGGTTCTCGCTGAGATCACTGGCGTTATTGCTGAAACTGATGTTGCCCGCATAGGTTCCGGGCAAACTGGCGGTCAACTGCACGGAGAAGCTGGCCGAAGTCCCGGCAACTAAACTGGCCGGCAGACTGCTGAGCAACGTAAAGCCGGCTGGCACGCTCACGCTTCCCAAGCTCAACGGCGCTGTTCCGTCGTTCGTAATCGTGAATACGCTGGTGGGGCTTACCTGCCCCTGTAGCACGGAACCAAAGTCGGTCCCGTCGGCAACCTGTGGCGTGCTGTCGCCGTCGGCGATGCTCTGGCTATCGCCTGACACGGCGATTTCCGGGGTCGGAAAAGGCAGGTTGAGCGAGAGAAGTTCGCTCACCCCCGTACTTACCCAGTTGCTATCCCACGCATGCGCTTCATAGCTTCCCGGAATGTAAACGTGCGGAATGCCGAGACTGGTCATCAGGGTGTCAGTGTTTTCAAGGTCCGTCTGGAACAGGCTATATCCCATCATAAAGAGCCGAGCCGGCTGCGTCTGCAGAAGCGATGCGTCGCTTTGCAGCAGAGTCGAGATCACATAATTTGCGCGATTCTGCGTCGTACCCAGGTTTTGAATCGGTATCTCGCCGGGACTTGCCAGCGGCGCGTCCCAGGCGAAGGCCCCGCCAAACAGATTTGGATGGCGGAGGAGCAAGGTAAAGGCGCCGTATCCAGACTTGCTGAAACCCAGCAGCAATTGCCCTTCCGGCTGCGCAAGGACCGGAAAAGTGCTCTCAATGAATGGAACCACATTGCTGCAAAAGTAAGTCTCTTGCCACATTTGCGAGTTGGTGGCGTTGTCCACGTACCATGGCATGGCAGAGAACGTGGGCGCCACGAAGATCGTGTTGTCGCTGTTCTGCAAACCTAAGGATTGCACGGTCACGAGTCCGTCGCCGAAATCCGTTTCGTTGTTGGGCTCCACGGGAAGCAGATAGATTACCCGATATGGAGTTGTTGGCGACGACGTGTAATTGCTGGGCAGCAATACACGGACGTTTGTCACGCCGCTTTCGTAGGGCGAAAGCATGTCGTACGTCGTAAAGCCATTGGCGTTGATAAATGAGGCGGTAGTCCAAACACCCGTCTGATTCGCAGTGGGAGAGAAGATCAGGTCATTGTGCCCGGGGGTTGAGATTACCAGGTCCGACGGATTCCCCGCGTAGATTTGATAAGGGTTCGGACCGGCCTGAACTCCACTACCAAGGATGCTTTGCACAGCCGCGGTCGAGTTGGGACCGGACCAAGCCGTGGACAAGGCATCCAGCGTTGACAGATTATATTGACCGGAGTACGCGCCGGCTATCAGGACGCTCGGCCCGGAAAGGCTGCCGAACAACTGCGAAGCCCCGCTGCCGCCGATGAGCACATCGCGGCCGGGCCCGCCGTTCAGAACGTCGGCCCCGCCGCCTCCCACGATCACGTTGCTGCCGCCGCCGCCTGTCAGAGTAGCAGTGCCCGCGCTGCTGCCAAACAGATACGATGGAATCGTCAGACTATTGCTCACGGTAATCGAGACACTCCCCCAGCCATAGGCCACGATGTTCCCAATGGGGCCGGGCACGACGGTCAATTGTCCATCGAAGATCACATCGATCGCGCCAGGGGTTGTGGTGTCCGCCTGCACGCTGATCACGTCGCTGCCGCTGGTTCCCTGCACGACGAGGGTTGGGCCGCTCGGTTCCACAGTGCCGCCTTGGGCGATCGAAACACCGAGCGACGACACTGTAACGTTGGCCAAAGAATTGGCCAGGCTGATAGTCAATAAACTACGCGCCTCCAGCGCCTCAAACGCCAAAGTTCGATAAGAGCCATACTTCCAAACACGCTTCGCCTTGCGAGTCAACCGGTGAGACTTCATGGGAATTGCCTCTAGCCTGTACTTCTCGTCAACCTGTGGGGAGTAGAGAAAACCGCTTTCGAGCGGTGGCGCAGCGATCCGGGTTAACGTCGCTCCCAGTTCCAGCTCGTTGTGCGTACGGCGTGCTAGCGCAAGGCATACTGAGCTGAACCCACCGTCGGTCGGAAATGGGGCAGAGGACGACTCAGATCTTCCGCCCCCTATTTTACGTAGAGTGGCTATTAATGTCAAGAATATATTACAATAGTATCTTGTATCAGGATGAGGTGGAGCGGGATGATGTCGAGAAAGAAACGGCCCAGCGCCCTAGGGGTTCGTCCAGAAGGAACTCCGTGGTGCAGGCGTACCGCCCGCCCGGTAGCCGGAACGACTTCGCCGCTAAACCCGGAGTTCGTCCTGGCCGGACGCTAAGGTCGCATCGCGCAAATGCGTTTCAACTGCGAGTCCAGCGATCCGAGCGCCTCGGCGGCACTCCAGAGCAGCATGGCGGCAATTGTGGCGACGGGCGTTCCGAAGAACAGAAGTGCGCAGGGCCCCAGATGGAAGTACACGGCGAACCCCAGGTAGATGGGACCGTGAACCAGAAAGAACTCGTACGAGCGTTCGCTGGCTAACGCCAGCCATCGAGGGCTCGGCGCTTTAAAGGCCGTGCAGGCTAGTAAGGTGAGCGTGGCCACCAACGGATAGCCGTAGCATCGGTGAGACGTAATCACGCCCGACGCCAAGGCAGCCACAACGAAAATGACTGCGTAGTTGCGACTGGCCGAGCGCTGCACGGTTGCCAGGACACAGCCTGACAGGAACGATAGGACATGCGCGGAAAAGAGCCGATCCCAACCCATAGTGCAAACGGTCAACACGACAAAAAAAGGCAATGTCGCTCGCCACCAGCGGACCACAAGCGCTATGCCGTAACAGACCAGAAGCAGCGACATAAACCAGACGTGGACACCAACAAGTGACTTCGGATGGGTGAAATAGCCGGTGCCCAGGAATTCCGATACTACAAGTCCCGTTGAAGTCGGCTTATAGCCGACAACGGCATTGGCGGCAAATATGGGAAGCAGCGAAAGCCAGTAGGGCAGCACGATCCTATGCGCCCTCCGCATGATCCATCGCAGATTGTTTTTCTCCTGGGAAAGCATACTGAAGTAGCCGCTCAAGATACAAAAGATCGCGACTCCCAATTGGCCAATATTGAGTCCAAACAGGGATGGAAGAACGCTGCCCGATACAGCACAGATATGTGTGAGTGCCACCAGAGAAATGGCCACTATACGCGCACAATCGTAGCCCAGGCGCGACGATGCGCGTTTGGGTCGGGCCACCGCCGCCTCGCTCACCAGGTGTTCTCGACACTCGAGAAGTGCAGAATCTTCCAATCGGCTGGCCATAAGCGCCGGCACCTAGTCAATTCGCAGCAGCACCGTCTGCGGCCTGTCCACGGTAGCTGTCGTAGAGGCGGTCCTGCCGCTCCGCGCGGCAGTTATCGTGTGTGGCGTGAGCATGGTTTTGCCCGTCGGCCGCTGAATATATTGCGACAATGGCGCACGTGCCAAGCCGCTGCCGTCCGCCGTTCCCTCGAAGACCTTGCCGCTGTTCTTGTCCTTGACCGTGACCGTAGCGCCGGGAGCCGTCTTGATCTCGACGGTCCACTGGACCGTGAAGTCTTCGTCTGCAGCCTTTCCGCCCCATTCAACGCTGTCTGGACTTGCACCATTCTCGAAAACACAGTCCAGCAAAATGTGTCTCTTGCAGGGCGAATAACGGTAACCAAAGGCAAAGGTCTTGTAGCCCGGATCGTCTCCCAAGCGGACGAATCTGCAGCCAACGAACTGATGGTTTGACCCGACCCCGTAACCATCCCCAAACCGGACGTTGCAAGTGTTCGAAAGTAAGACGTTATTCTCGTAATGGATCGGCAACATGGCGTCCGCGCTCACCTTGCTACCCCCGTTGCCCTGGGTGACGACACAGGCGGCCAGTGTCGTACGCGGATCCTCTGCGAGCACCTTGACCACATTGTCCCGGAAGACCAGGTTTTTCACAAATGGATCGGAGAAGAACTCCGTTCCCCGCAATTGACAACCATCCCGACCCTTCAGCACGATAACGTTGTCGTGGTAAAGGACGTTCTCGTACGGGACTTGATTGCCCCCATACTGGGTGAGTCGCATCCCGTTTTCCGAGGCAATCGCCCCGTATTCATTCGATCGGCTCGTGGGCTTCTCGCCCTGAATTTGGATGAAGTTCCTGAACACTTCGATTTCACTGGCCCAGTTAAGACCAACGAAATGGTAACCCGTCCCGAAGAGTCGATTGTCGTAATACCTCCCATGAGGCACGACGCTGACGGCGTAGGAATTCGTGGCATAGCTGTCTCCGTAAATCTCGTTACGGTAGACCTCCTTGCCGCCCAACCCTCGGTGCCGCACACGCAGCAGCAGGTTATGATGCACCCTGCCTTGCTTCGGACTGCCCAACATGCCGATTCCGTTGCAACCCTGATGCCGGTTTGTAATAACCGTACCGCGATCGAGAATAACGTTGTGGTGGATATCGCAGACATCCATCCAGTGGGTTTGGATGCCCGTCATTTGGTCCCCCGAATAGTCCAGCATTACTCCGGCGATTTCGCCCGGCTGCGCTCCGACATATATCGGATTGAAACCAATGGCGTTACCCTGAGAGCCGTCATTGCCGTCGCCCTGGCGGATGGTTCCGTTGACGATCCTGAAGTTGGCCCCCTGGACGAGCACGCCGAAGGCGGACTTCGCAATGTATATGGGGAAGTAGGGCGGATTGCCCAGCGGCCCCATGTGGGCGTTGTCGTAGACGACCGAATGTCCACCCAGGTCCAACGTGACGTTCTTGGCCTTGATCTGAAAGGCCCGCCCGCCAAATACCATATCCCTGGTCACGACGTAGACCCCGCCGGGCCGATCGAGGACGTAGGGAGGGCCGGTAACGTTATCGGGAACCCGGAAAACTCCTCCAGCCGCCCTGGTTTCCAAGGTACGGTCCGGCGAGGCAATGCTTTTGCCCCGCTCATCGACGGCCAGGAGCCGATAGTGATAACGGTGCCCCGGCTGAAGTCCCTGCAGATAGTGCAGATGAAGGTAGCAAAACCGATCGGTCGCTCGGGTACGCTGGCCATAAGCGGCTGTCGGTCCGTATTCCACGCAGCTTCGCGCCGGCAAAACGGTTTCAAACCCGATGCACGCCGATTCAATGGATGGGTACTCCCAAAGCCCGCTCTCGTCGAATTTCAGCTCCTTGCCAAAGGCTGCATACGTGAGTTCCTCCTTAGCCGCTCCGAAATGAGCTCGACAGAAGGTATCGAACTCGCCGTAGGCGCTGGCCTGGGCCGGTTTTTGGCTCGACTTTGCCGTCGCATTTTCGCCGCCGGTCTTGGTGGCTGTTTCCGCGCCTAGGGCGAAGGAGGCGGCAAATCCCGCAAGAACGAACTGGGTGAGGTAGAAAAGACGCAAGGGTACTCCCTTCAATATTATCATGGTCTCGGCGATGCCGCCTATCGTGACGCTTTTACACAGGACAGTGACGTAGGCGGAATTTCCGTCTTGGGCGGCCGCCTATTTACATGATACACCATCTAGGGAGCACGGCGCCGGCTCGTGGCCGATTCCCAAGTCGCAAGCGGCTGAAGGCCGCTGATGTGCCATGAGATCGGCGCGAATGGCGTCCATAGTCTCCATGATGTTTAAAGTCTCGCCAAGCGGCATGATCGTGCTCTCCAATTGACCTGATCGCAGACAACGACCAACTTCAGCCGCCTCGTAATTGAAGCCGTTGCCCTCAAATGGCACAACGTATTTGTTGCCCCAGCGGCCGGAAAGTCTGCCGACGACGCGGCCAACGCCGGACGAGATCCGCCGCGCCAGCGCGATGTGCGTAAGGCCCCGAGCCCAACACCATCTGGCGGGAGACGTGGACGGCCGATGGCCGAAGGACGCTACGGAGAATCGCTCCGACCGATAAAGGGGATGGCCAATGCGGATTTCCCCGTTGGTTCCAATAACGAGTGCCTCGCACGGTAAATAGCTGCGTAGGCTCACCGTCAAGATCGCCAACGCGCCGCCCGTGTATCGGAGGGTCGCCACCGATTGCTCGTCAACTCCCGTGGGACCAAGAGTTGCTTGACTGGCGATGGAGAACGGCTTGCCCAACAACAAGGAAGCGAATGAGACGAGGTAGACACCGAAATTGAGCATCGCGCCCCCCCCCATCTCGGGATTGAAAAACCGGCCATCTGCCGCGAACGGCTTCGGGATGCCGAAATCGGCCTTCATGAGTCGGACGTCACCAATCGCGCCACTGGCGAGCAATCCGCGCAGCCGTGTTATGGCGGGCAAGAATCGCATCCACATCGCCTCCATGCAGAACAACCCCTTGCGACGCGCTACGGCAATTACCTCCCTAGTCTGTTGCGCGTCGAGCGCGAACGGCTTTTCGCACAGGACCGCTTTGCCCGCATCGAGCGCGAGCAGGCTGTTTTCCTTGTGTTTATGGTTCGGCGTCGCCACGTAGACGGCGTCGAGATCCTTGTCGGCAACCAGATCTTCGTAGCTTGCATAGGCCCGCGGAACAGCAAAAGACCGGGCGAAGGCTTCGGCGCCAGCCTTCGTCCGTGATCCGATAGCTAGCAAGCGCGCGTCCGGCAGACTCCTCAGTCCCTCGGCAAATTGCCCGGCGATGTTGCCCGTCCCCAGAATTCCCCAGCGAATCGGTGCCAACGACGTCATTTTCGCCGCGCTGCGGGCCCCTGTCGGGGGGCTTGCCCAGCCGCGCGATCGTCTGCCGCAGCGACGGATTCCAGGTCCGCCTTCAATGCCGATAGCCCTGCGATGAACCTCTGCTTCGCGCGATTCCTCCCGACCCCTTTCGGAAGATATGGCCGCAGTCGTCGGAGCACGGCCTCGGCCATTCCTCGTGGCAAGCCCCGCTGACCTCGCACACTCACTTCCTTTCGGGCCGCTTGTTCCGCCAATTCGACGGGTGATACTCCAAGCTCGTCGCTGAGTTCGATTAATCGGCGTATTACCGGTTGAACGCATTGTCTGGTCAGCGTTTCCACATCCGCGCGGCTGAGGCCGCTATCGTACAAGGAAGAGCCGAAGACGCCGCCGGCGTTGGTAATAAACCCCGGAAGGCACATCGCACCGCGCCCCTGGAGGCTGGCAATCGTGCCGTCGGCGTACGGGGCATTCGCGATCGGCACGACCGCCCTGGCCGTTACTCCGATGACATTTTGTGAATTGATTGCCCAGGTCCGCGACGAAGGTATCAGGACGTCAACGGGCTCGCTATAGACCAACTCCTTATCGATAGCCTCGCCCGCGAGTTCCTTCACCACCGCGTCGCCCGTTTGATCACGTTTTTCGGACAGCATCCTCAGGTCGAAGCCGCTTTGGTTCCTTACGGCGCCGCAGAGCGTCGAGGCAGCGACGATCTTGTATTTTGCCGGGTCCAACCGCGCCGCCAAATGGCCCGCGACGCGGCCGAAACCCTCGACCGCCAGCGAAACTGGACCTGCGCAGTTCCAGTGGTCGCGGCACGCCTCCAAGGCGCTCTCGAGGCCCATCGCCGTGAAATAGGAACTGTCCGTTATTCGGCCCAACTCGATTCCCGCCCCCCGGTAGATGGCTCTGAGGTCGTCAGGGCCACAGTTCATATCCATTCCCGGATTGTAAACACCGGTGCGGATGATCGGCCCCAACCTTCGGCCCAGATCGTTAAGAATCCGGCTCTTTTCTGCTTGGCCGGCGCTCGACGGAATGGAAACTCCCATTTTTGCACCGCCGCGCAACAGCCGATACGACGCGAATTTAAGCGTCATCTCACGCGCTAGGGTCGCGACCTCGTCCAGTGATACGGAGTCGGCAACTCTGACGCCCCCTGAACTCGTGTCGTTGACGATGGAATCGATAACCAGGCACGCGCTGTAGCCGTCGCCGCGGATCGAGACTGTCATCATGCCGTCCAATGAGTACGCCTTTGACCTGCTAGCATTCGCGATTTTCGCTTAAGGCGCCGGTTTTCAGGACCCGCCCGGCCCGTCTGGCAGCCAGCAACTGCCCAAGTTGCCGCTCGCCCACATCGGCGCAGGCGGCAACCAGAACCGTTAAGGGAACAGCCACAAGTAGTATTACCAGGTTTTGCGCAACCGACTCCGTGACGCCCAGCGCCAGCAACGTCGCAGCGGCTATCGCAAGACACGGCCGGTGGTAAAGGTAAACGGGGTACGACAGCCGAGCGAAGTACGAAGCCAGACAGCCGAAGTTCTCCGACATATGCTTTGCCCATCGCCGTGCCATCCACAGCACGACGAGCGTCGTGGACAGCATGAAGAGGTTCGCCGCCAAGAATGAGGGGAGCGTGCCCAGGACGGTGCGCGTGCGATCGTCCGCCTCGATGAAAAGGGGTATCTTCCCTACAGCAGCGGTGACGCCAACAGTAACCGCGACAGCGATGCGCAGGGCTATCAAGGCGCGGTTCAGGCGCAATTCGATTCTCGCGTTCAAGTCGGTGCCAAAGTACGCCGGCGAGAAACGGGAACCAATACATAAAGAATTGCGTTCCGACGATTCCGAAAAGGCAGCGAGTGAAGACCGCGGCGACGAAAACGATCACGCCGTACCCGAGCAAGATCGTCGGTCGGTTGGTGAGACGCGTCAACGCGAAATAGAGCGCGTAGTAGATAAGTACTGCGCCGACGAACCAAAGCGTGAGCATCGGCTGGTAGAGTGGGGAAAAAAGCACCTGCGCCACCGGCCAGCTGAATGAAAATGGTTGGCACTTGCGGCGCCAGCGTCCACTGGTGCCAAACGCCAAAGTAGTGAAAAAGCACAACGAAGCATAAAACTGCCGGGACATAGAGCGGGAAGATCCTCGCGACGCGGCGCCTGGCGAATTCCCGAAAAGGCTGTCGGTAGCCTGCTCTCTGTTGGCTGAGGTCAATGGCGTAGCCGGAGACAAAGGTGAACAGACCAAGCCCCAGTACGGCCGCGTACGGCCTGACGGCCCAGAGACTCGGCAATCCAGGTATGCCCAGTAAGTACTCGGGCAGGTGGCAGCACAGGATCGAAGTGATAGCAATGAGACGTGCCAGGTCGAGCTCACTGCTTCGTGCCTTGCTTGACATACAATTGCGATCAATGGCCACGCCGGCGTCCACAAGCCTCCTCTAGGATCGCGACGAGTTGCCTACCCACGGCCCGGTAATTGTATTTTTCTCGGCTTCCCTCGTCCGTCGCAAACGCCGCACGTCCTTCTGCAATGCGAGTCAATAGTTCGCCAACTGCACCACTATCATACGGGTCGAATGCAACATTCTTCGTCTCTCGAAGAATCCTTGCCGAACTTCCGTTCAGCGGTGTCAATCCGATGATAGGTCGACCGGATCCGAGATACTCCGCGAGCTTGGAAGGAAAGAAAATACTTGACTCGTGTGTGTCGGCAGGCGCATCGATGAGCACCAGAGCATGAGCGCTGCGACACTCGGCCAGACTCGTCAGATAGTCAACCCGACCATGCGATTTCAGAAGCCCATCCAATGAACGCCACATCGGCGATTCAAGCGCAGTTGCGCCCATATTGCCGAAAAAGTCAAATCCGACGTGGCCAAGCAGCTTCTCTTTACATCCGGCGACTGCACGAATAAGTGGCTCGACCGTTCGCGGACCGTAGAAGTTTCCCGTCGAGACGAGCCGGCGCGTACCGTTATGTTCCCTTCGCTGCGGCGGCGCGAGGTTGAACCAGTCGGGGACGAAGCAATGATCCAATGTCCTGGCTTTCCTGGCGGCATCTTGCGGGTATTTCCGGAGAACCAGTGATTTCATCTCTTCGGTCGGGAATATCAGGAGGTCGGCCGCGCCGATTACTCGTGATTCCCAGTTTTGATTATACTTTTGGATTCTCTTGGAAAGGTCCTGCCGGTACGGTCCATCAACCCAGGGGTCGCTGAAGTAGGCAACCCATGGGATTCCCGCCTTCTTCTTCACCTGCCACGCAACGAGGTGGCAAACGGGCGGCTGCGAGGTGCTCAATACGACGTCATACTCGGAAAGTGGGAGATTCCTCAAGCTATTCCGGGCGGCGCCGTACCACTCCCTCTTCCACGGTTGGAACAGCGGAAGGAGCCATCTGGCGGCCTTTCTGAGAATCCGATACGGCAAGGTGTTTTCCGGCGAATTGACCCTGACCTCCTCGATTCCCTGCGGGACAAGTCGTAATAGTCCAGGATCCTGATGGGCGCATTGCGTGTCTGGATCCACGCAAAGTACCGTCAACTGGTGCCCGCCCTCGGTCAGGTACTTGCACCATTTCAGAAGTACATAAGTTTGCGGAACTTGGACCGGCGCAAAACAGTATGGGATTAAGAGGATCTTCATGCTAGCAGTTAAGGGCCCAGTCCAAGCAGGATCCCGGGAACGTTGAAGCGGACAGCCACTTCCCGAGGAGTGTCTCGGTTGCCTATTCTTCGGCAGGTGGCGCTGGGAAAAAAAAGCGGCCCATTGGGCTCAGTCGCAAATACGGCAAGAGTTGCTTCGCAGCTCCGTAGATCAATCGTTTGCGCTCACCTTTCTCGATTCCGACACCAGCTATCACAAGCAACGCAATTGAACCTGCGAGCAGCCCGTGAACCACCAGGATACCCCAATTATTGGCCGGTGTTATCTCGAGTCGCGCCGTCCCGAAGACCGCGGCCAGGATGATTCCAACCAAAAGCGGCCGCATCAGGGTCTCTCGGCAGTATCTCGAGAACCGAATGCCTAGGATCCGACAAATGGCGATCGGCTGCACAATTCCCTGAAAGATGAGGGCCGGAATTGCCACCCCCACGGCAACGCCGCCCAATCCAAACGGCCGAACCAGGCAGAGGCAGAGCGACAAATTGGCGACCGCCTCAATCGCGAACAGGATCGCGAGCAAGCGGAGGCGTCCGGTGGCAAAGAATGCCTGCTCGCCAACGCGTTGCCCTGCCATACACACGAATCCGGCAATCAGGATACGAAAGATGTTGGCCACGGATGACGCCCCGCCGCTGCCCACGAGTCGATTTCCGATCCAGAGATGGAAGAAATCTCCGGCCCAAAAGCCGCTGATCAGAGCCGCAACGACGCCAATAATTAGCAGAATCCGCGAACCCTTCAAGTACAACCGCCGCAGATCCTCGCTCTGGTTCGAGGCGTCAAGATGGGCCATAGCCGGGTAAAAAACAATACCGATCGGAGTGAATACGCCGGCCACATAGACGAGTAGGCCCGAGGCCAGGGCGAAGGGAGCAACCGCCGCAATCGGCATGGTAATGCCGATTAAGAACGTGCCGGCCTGCCCCTTCAACTGCTGTGCCCCATTGAGTAAGACCGCCCAAACTCCGAAGCTAGCGAGCGGCCAAATCGCCCGCCACGCGGCCAGCCGCGGAGACACCACGAGCTCCGGCAGAATGCGGTACGCAAGTCGCCAGCGAACACCGTACCCAAGGAGATCGCCCGCAGCCGTTACAATGCTGAGGCCAACAAGCCCGTAACCCATCTTCAGCGAACAGAAAACCGCCGCGGCCACGAGAAGCCGAGTGCTGATGCCAACCGCGTTCGCGAGATCGTATCGCTGGGTCGCAGTGAAGACCGCCGAGAATGGGAAGCACGGGAACTGGATTGCCGTCGATGCGCCGATGACGAGTATTGCCAGGCGTGTATCTCCTACAACCTCCGAAGGGATCCGGAAAACCATCGGCGCCAGAAGACAAACAAGAACTGACGCAAGCAGAATCGCGACACCGACGATGGCCAGTATCATGAACGCAGTGCTCGCCGTCCGGTTCATCTCCAGGAAGTTGCGCGTTGCAAGGTGCCGCGTCATGTACTGGGTGATGCCTGATCGAAATCCTAGATCGAGAAGTCCGTAGTAGCCGGTTAGCCCGGTGATCAGCGCCCAGATGCCATATCGCGCCCCACCGAGATGGGAAAGAACGTAAGGCGTCAAAAAGAAGGCAACAACGGCGCTGACTGCATAGCCAGCAAAGTTACTCACAATGTTTCGCGCTATGATACGCAGCATTTTGTCGCTCAGTTGGCCCTGAAACGCGACGGCGCGCTAAAAGATGAGACACACTGCTTCAACACGGCAGGAAACCTTTCTTCACTTTGGAAATACAGAACCGGTATTTGCCCGAGGGCTCCGGGGGAATGTGCTCGACATATTCGCACTCGTAGCGGACCCCCGAACCAAATCGCTGGACCACCAGTCGTTGGATCTCATCGAGGCTGTCGTCGTCGAAATTGGGCCCCTTTACGATCCGGAACACCAACCGGTTCAATTCCTCCTGAACGATCTGCAACTGGCCAATGCCAGGCACCAGGACGGCAAAATTCTCGGTGAGCGAAATGCCCGAGATCAACTCGCCGTTGGGCGTCACCACGAAGTCGGCGACGCGGCCCTCGATCCTTTCCAAAAGCGGCAGCCCGCGGCTGCAGGGACAACGGCGATCGCTCAGCACGCCCATGTCGCCCACCTGGTAACGAATGATCGGCATGGCCCGGTTCACTAAGTCGGTGACCACGATTTGCCCTAGTTCGCCCGGCGCGCACGGCGTGCCATCAGGCCGCAGTATTTCCAGGTAGATGCCGTCGGCATTGACGTGCAGGCCGTCGTGCTCTTCGCACTCGCAGGCAATGAGACTCACTTCCTCGCAGCCGTAGCGGTTGGTCACCTTGCAGCGAAACGTCGCCTCGACGGCCGCGCGCTCGAAATCGTGCAGGACCATGCACGTCGAAATGATCGCCTTGGGGCGTATCTGCGTTTGCGGTCGCTTGGCCTGCAGGAACTGGGCGAAGAGATAAAGCGAATGGGCATGACCGAATAATAGCGATGGTCGGACTCGCACCAGGGTGTCGGCAAAGGCGTCCATCGCACGTTCGTCCATCTTCAGGGTGTCAAGATAGGCGTAATTCCGCTCCAGGAGGACGCGACGGAGACGACCCTTCCAATCAGTGCGGATTTGGGGGTTCCCCCAGATGGCCGCAACGCGTTCGCCGAGCCGCCAGCCCGACCACTCGTCGCTGCGGAGCGTACACGCGCATTTGAATTGCTGGGCGGGCTCGTCCCGGTACGTTACGACCGACACGCCCGTCGACCCCGAAGTCTTGTGTTCGTGGAGGTCTTCTTTGCGGTAGACGGGCGAAATGAGCTCGTCGAGGTGATTTCGCAGATCGTCCTTGGTAAGAAGCGGTACCGCCTCCAATTCTTCAAACGCGCCGAAGGCGGCCGGCCGCAGACCTGCGGACCGGAAACGCTCTCTCCAGAACGCCAGCTTGTCGCCGGCATAGATCAGCAACTCGCGAACTGCGTCCGTCTGCCGCCGGCGTCCAACTTCGGGGGAATCGAACTGAGTACGAAGCAGCCGCCGATATTGACGCAGGTACGCGCTGCGCTCCCAGAGGGCCCATGCCGGCGCAATCACATGGCGCGTAACGGGCGCTAATACATCCCGATGAATCAGTTTCCCGGGCATCCTGTCGTTGCTGCGCTGGATTCGAAAGCGTTCTGTTGTTCGCCCGCCAGAAAAAAGTCGTGATGTTCTTTGAGGAACCGCAACGATAAAGCGGCGAAGGCCGCGTACCAAATCCAAGTGCTCCGAAACAGGTTGTGGCCGCCAAACCCAAAGAAGAGCAGTTGTGCTAGCCCAATGGTTGCGGCAATCACGACTCGGTAACAGAACGCAGCGCCTCGATCGCGAGCGCTCTCGCGATACAGCCGCCGAGCTTCGATGAAATTCGCGATATAACAGCCAGTCAGCGCCATGAGCGCAAACACCCCGGCTGTGCCCAACTCCGAAATCGTCTGGGCGTACAGCGTATGCGACTGCATGTGTGTTCCGCTAACGACACTAAAGCAACCAGGTCCGACACCGAACGCGGGGTGCTGCTTCCAGATGTCGACAGCCATCCAAAAGAAGACCTGGCGTGACTC
Source organism: uncultured Planctomycetia bacterium (assembly GCA_963709175.1). Lineage (GTDB taxonomy): Bacteria > Planctomycetota > Planctomycetia > Pirellulales > Thermoguttaceae > JANXQG01. The sequence goes on along the minus strand of CAVPVK010000007.1, from coordinate 1,994,242 downwards.
CGCCGACGCCTCAGCATTCCTGGGTCCGACCGAAGGATCGACAAGCGTCAAATATCGATTCTGAAGCCTCTCGGAGAGACTAAACCAGATGATCGGCGCCGCGAGCATTACCAAAAGCATGAGTCGCTTACGGTGCCTGCTTGCCAGTCCGGCAGCGCAGGCAAGAAGCAGAATTCCCATGAAACCGGTACGCGATCCGCTCAAGAGCACGCAGAGACAGGCCAAGCAAAGCGCAGCTGCGAGCGCAAGGCGTTGCCATTGTTTTTCCGCAACTGTCAATACAGGCAATAACATTGGGATTGCGTAGTTCACGGACGCGGCAAAACTATTTGCGTCGCCCATCGTGCGGTCGACGCCAGCCATGCGCCAAATGCCCATGTCGAATTGGCCACGGCCGCAGAGATACTCGCGCAGGGAATGCAGTTGGTAAACTGCCATGATCACGACGAAAGCGACGATCAGAATGCGAAGCTCACGTTCCTCGCGCACCGAAAAGATGACGAGAAAGTAGAAAGCCAAGAGCTTTAACCAGTCCTGTACATCGCCATTATCAAAATTAGTGTGTGCGCTGAAGATCGTGGCAAGAATTATGGCTGCGGCGATGGCGGCGATTCCCCACGTCGCACGATTACTAGTCCAGGACTTTGGGGCAAAGAGGGCCCAATACACGATTGTCAGGATCATGTAGACCCGTTCGATATAGAGATTACCTAGCTCCGGCCAGATCTCGAAGGGTCGGTGGATAAAGAGCCACATGTAGCCGACTAAAAACCAAATCATGGGTTGGCCCGTCTACCCTTAAAGGCAAGAAGCCCTAGCCTCGATTCGGACTTGCGATGCCCACGGGCGATCATGCCTCCGCCACCTTTCGTTCGGGTCTAGCCCGATGAAAGCTGTAGATCTTCTGGGAACGCCAGCTTAAAGCACGGTCAGTCTGAAAACCGGCGCGTCCGAAAAGGTCCTCTAGCTCCCGAGCGGTGAAATCGTTGACCCATCCCGAAGCTCGGCGCGTTGAGGATTGTGGGCACAGGTCGGCAACGGCGTAGGAGGCAATGATGCAATCAACGGACTGCGAGAGGTGCTTGATCAACCGCGGAACATCAAAGATGTACTCGAGGACACCGCTGAACACGGCCACATCGTGGGGCGGAATGGCAGGCAGTTCCCTGGCGTTTAGGTCGATAACGAGGGTGCCCGGGCCTCGACCAACCACGTCCGACGGAGTGTACTTGCAGCCGGCGGGCAGCAGTCCCCGCAGCACCATTCTCCCCGCACCGAATTCAATGACCGAAGCATTTGGGGGCACGAGCGGTGCAATCAACTCGTTTCGAGAGTCCCAGTCGGGCGAGAGACTGGAGGGGTTCTTCCATCGCCGCAAGTCCGAAATCCCCAGTTGCTTCAGAACCCGCGTCTGAATGGCCTTCATGGCATTTCGCAGCTTTGTTTTCATCAATTAACCGTTTGAGTCGAAGACAGCCAGCGTCTTAAGTATAACGCGGTGAACTAACCGGCTAGATTACCATTGCTTTCCAAGAGCTTCGCGCATAAGCGGGTCCACGCTTCGCGAAGACGCGATGTCACCTGGGAAATCGCTGCCGGGGGAGCATGGGTATGCGCTAGAAGCTCAGCTAGTTTCTCTTGCCCGGAAAGGGTGACCGAAGTGCGTTCCACGTTAAACGCTGAGTAATAGTCGCGGAATTTGAAGCCTTTTCCGTAAAGGCGATCAGACAACTCCGCCCACGCATTGGGGATGCCCAACGAGTCGGCGAGCACCAGTCCGTGAAGGCTTGAGGACACAATGTGCCGGCAGCGATCGATGTCAAGCGCTACCCGCGATGGCGATCTTTGTACGTTGATTATCCGAACATCCCTGGGATAGCGCGAGGCTATCGCCAATAGGCGACGGTCGAACTTGTCCTCGTAATGGGGGACGAGCCCTAATTCATACTGTTTGGCGGACCGGCGTGGCAAGTGGTCAGCAATCAGTAGTCCTGGATCTCCCAAGACGGTGCCGGGGTCGACGTCCACGCAGCGGCGGCTCAAGTCTCCCCTCAGGCCGGATACCGTCGCCTGCGGGAAGCGGATCATGTGGTTCTCGGACAATAGTCCGGATCCAAAGATGCATCCCGAGTATCCTGGCGGCAACATCCCCAAGATGCTCCCTGTGGCTGCAAGTGTGGCATGTGTGCTCTCGCAGAGAATAGGGGTGATGCCGTGCTGTGCCAGGAGGAATGGCGTAATAAGATCGCCGAAGTTTCTCGCATATGTCCACCAGTAGGTTCGTACAAGTGGGCCACGCCGTGAAAAAAGTTGCGTTGACCGTCGCAGTGTGTTTCCGAAACGCACATCGGCAAAGTTGGCAACTTTGGCGGCGACCTTTTCGTAGAACAACCTTGGGTGATTTAACTCGCTTAATTCCATGCACGACCGAACTGCGGGGGACGCGTTCTACTGCCGAAAGGGACAGACATCCCAGAGGGCGGACACATCCAGTTTCAAGGTGTAGGCGGGGAAAACCTGGCGAAGTGCCTTATAGGTGGTGTCTTCCGTTACCGGGATGGCTTCGCAGCGTGCGCGCCCTGCCGCTGCAAAGTAGTCACGATACTTGAAGACCTCGCCGTCCCGCGCGTGCGTCAATCGAATCCAATTAGCCGGTATCCCATAAGCATCGGCCGTTACAATCCCGTGCAGCGAGCTCGAAACGATCCGTTCGCATGAGCAGATATCGTCAATGAAGCGGAAGTAGCGGGCGTGATCGGAGCAACTAAAGCGGCTGAAAACCGTATCGATCAGCTTGACGCCCTCTTCACGCTGCAGTTTTTGTACTGCCGGCAGCCCACGCTCCGTCCAATGCGGCACGACCCCGAGCTGGTATTCTTTCCTGCGCGGCGGAGCATAAAACATCGGCATCAAGAGCGCCGGATCACCAAACACGTGCGGGCAAGGTACACCCATGCAACGGAGCTTCTCGCGCGTCAGTGGTCCGCGAACGGCCAGAACCTTCAGCGGGGGCCTGAGGCACTCGTTGCGGGCTTTGCCCCAGTGGAGGAGGCCGAGCGCGTCGTCGTCGGAAAGGAACCCGCTTCCCCATACAATGGAGTTACTGTCGCACATCCGCAGCGTGCTCCCCACGGTCAGGAAGTGGGGCGCTCGTGACTCGCGAAGCATGGGTATCAGGCGTGGCTTCCGCCCGGATATTGCCCGGTGCAAGAACCGCGCGATCGCATCTCCCCAGTTCCGCGACTTCAAATCTTTTAAATCGTTCACACCGGCATGTATGGCCGCATCCTGGGCCTCGAAGGATACGCCCTCTGCCAATGAAAAACCCTGATCTTTGCTCGTCGTGCTCATGAAGATTCAGGCCGGCGTTGTTTTTCCCTTGTCATCGGACCGAACGAAACGGCATATCTTCTGGGTTCCCCAAAGCGAATCGTGGTCGTGGCGAAAACCGGCGTTGGCGAAGATGCCCGCGAGTTCCTGGGCGGTGAAATCGTTGACCCAACCCAAGGACCGGCGCCCCAACCGCCGTGGATGGAGATCGGCAACCGCGTACGATGCAACTACGCAGTCCACGAACTGAGAAAGATGAAGAATCAGTCGCGGAACATCATAGACGTATTCGAGGACGCCGCTGAACACGGCAACATCGTGTCGTGGAATCGGAGGAAGGTCCTTGCCATTGAGATCGATGACCAGCGTGCCCTGGCCTCGGTCAACGACGTCCGACGGCGTGTACGTGCAGCCTGCGGGGAGGAACGTGGGCAGAACCATTCGCCCGGCGCCAAATTCTATTACTGACGCCCGCTCTGGAACGAGAGAGGCGATCATTTTGTTTCGGGAATCCCACTCCGCCGAGAGGTTAGATGCCTTCCTCCAGCGGGGCAAATCGGAAAGCCCCAGTTGCTTCAGGAAGGATATGCGAACCGCTTCAGCGGCCTTTCGAAGTTTACCAGTCATTAATTCTCACCCTTTCACGTCGTGGCGCTCGACTGTAAACCGACGGGCGCGTTTTCGCCGGCGGGCGACTGAAGCGAGAGGCCGTAAAGGTGCTCGAAAGTGGAATAGAGTTTGCGCATCGGCGCGAGGTCTTCGTGATACACATAGGCGGGATTTGGGCGCCAATGATGGGCGACGATATCTTCCGTCCAACTGTCTCCGCGGTCCAGTGAGAACCGGCGAAGGCACGAATTCAGGATTGCGGTGCTGCCGAAACAGGAAATCGCGTTGTCAATTGCCCACTGGCGGGGAGTATAATCGCGATATCTGGCAATGAAATCCGCCATCTGCGCGGCTGGATTTTGGCCGTGTAACAGGCAGCCCGTGCGAGGATTGATGAACGCCTTGGAGCCAATAACGGCATCGTCGAACATTGCCACCGGGACGTTTACAAACATGAGTTCGACGACGGCGACGCACGATCCTTCGTTGAGGGACGGAATCAAGCCTGTCTTCGCGGAGCGCATGGCGGGAACGAGTTCCTGGTCGGGAAGGCGGGCACGTATGGTGATATTGTCCTGGACGCCATAAAGGGCCGCCTCGTCCCGCAGGTTCTGCTCCGTCCGGCCGGCCCATGGCGTCCCGAGCAGAAGGACCTTTGCGTTCGTACGCATTTGGCGAAGCAACTTGAATAGCGCGAAGTGGCGTTTGTATGGCGAGAAGTTCGCCAGGACCACGATGTCGAACGGCTTGTCGTTGCTGCCAGCGTCGCCGAATATGTGCGGATGGACCCAATTCGATGCCAGAAGTGGAACCGCGACTGCTTTGCTGCTCAAGCGGGCGAATATCGGCGGGTCGGCGTAATTGCTAAGCAGGTGGAAGAACGGCCCGGGCCAGAACTTGTCGGCCAGCAGGAATGCCATGTCATGCGGCGGGGACCACGAGGGCGCCAGGACCAGGTGAAAGTCGCGGGCAATGGCCTCGACGTTTCCATGACGCAGTAGCCGCATCCACTGGTTCTCAAAGGAGATGAATAGGACCCCTTTCTCCCGCGCACTGACTGGACGTTTAAGGATGATCCCCTTCTTGATTGTTGTTTCGGAACTGCCGGACAAGACTGAGTCCCAGGGAAAGTTCTTTGACGGAATCTGTGCCAAACGGGCCTTGATCCGGCCTTCCAATGCGATCCGGCCTCGCTCCGAGGGGCAGACTCGTGCGCCGCGGCAGAGAATGACGCCGGATTTCGCTGCGAGACCCGGTGACCGGTCCGCTGGTAGCATCGAAAACAGACGAATTCCAAAGCTGACGAGCCTGCGACCGACGATACCGAATCGCAAGCAGTCCTTTGCCTCGATAATTCGTCGTCGGAGCCAGCGATTCAGTTGAACCATTATGGTTGTCGAAAGCCTCTCTTCGTGATCATGGCACGAGTGTCGCCAGTCGCAGAAGTCGGCGAATGAACTGAACGTGCGTAAAGTTGGCCTCCGCGTGAGAGCGTGCGCTCCGGCCCATACATGCGCACTTTTCGTAATCGTTCCACAACTCCAGGATGCGGCGTCGCAGCGATTGCGAGTCGCCCGAGGGCACGACATAGCCGGTTTCTCCGTCGATGATGTAATCTTTGGCCGCGATGCTGTCGGCGGCAATCACCGGCTTTCCATGCCACATGCCGTTGCAGAAATTGGCCTCTCCGCCCCCCTTTAGTCCCGTATAGATCATGGGCAGCACAACAAAACGGGAGGCAGCCTGTAACTGGGCGAAGGCGGGCTCGGGCGCGCCCAGCACGATAACATTCGGCAGTAATCCGATCTGCTTGCGAATCTCCGGGGCAGTGGCGCTGACAATGAAGGGGATGTCGGTGCCTCGGACCGCCTCGATCAGGCAGCGATAGTCTCGCTTCCAATTTCCACCGGCGAACACGAAGTTGCCAAGGGGCAGGTTGTAGCGCGGACCCTTCGAATGGTTCGCCTTGAAGGGTAGGAAAATGAACCGGTTCTCGGGCATATCGAGGAACCGCGCATGGCTGGAAACCTGGTCCTTGGACCAGAGAACCGAGAGGTCGAGGCCCGGCATCGCGGCGCGGATGAGCGCCATTTTCCAACGGCCGTCGACCTCGACAAAGATGTCCCAGCAGAGAATGCGTCGACGCCGAAGGACGCAGAATCGATTGCCAAGCGCCACGAATATCCACAGCCAGCCCGCGCCGCCGTTGAGGATCAGGACGCAGTCCTCACGCGTTTCGCGGAGGAGCCGGATCGCGTAAAAAAGATCGAAAAGGACCGTCGAGAAGCGGAACAGTCTTGCTACAGGACCAGGGGGGATAAAATCGACCTTCACGTCCGGACACGAGGTAAATACCTCGTGCGAGACGAGGCGAACGCCTCGCAGGGCATCGAAGTCAGCGGCGTCCAAACGCCGCCAATCCTGCTGGACCTCGGACAAGCTAGGGGTCGTTTTATCTGAAACTGCCGTCACGTGTGAATGCCTTCGTCAACTGGAATCGACGACTGCCTGCTAGCGAACCGGACTGAGGGCCGCACAAGGGTCGACGACTGGGTCCGCACCGCACAAGCCCGCGTAAAGCTGGACATACTCTTGAACGATTTGCTTTTCGCAAAACTCGGTCTCGGCCCTGCGTCGCGCATGCTCGCCAAGGGCCTTGCGAAGGGCCGGGTCGGCCAAGAGACGGCAAATCGGCTCGGCCAGGGCCTGCGGATTCTGCGGCGGGACGAGCAGTCCGTTCTGGCCGTCCTGCAGTATCTCGCGCGTTCCGCCCACATCGGTGGCCACAGTCGGGATTCCGGCCGACATGTACTCCAAGATGGCGTTGGACATGGCCTCGGACTGGCTGGAGAGTACGGCCACATCGAAGCGCGGAACCACGGTGAGCGGATTGGCGATGGGGCCGAGCCAGGACACATTTTGCTCGAGGCCCAGTTCTCGCGCCAGTTGCAGCATCCGTGCCTTGTAGCTCGGCTCCTCTTTACCGATGACGAGGAAGCGCAGTCCGGGGACGAACATCGAGCACCAGTCGCGCGGCCCGGAGAAACGTGGCATAGTCCTTGACCGGTCTTACATTGCCGACCATCCCCACGACCTGCTCGTCGTCGGCAATACCCAGCTCGGTGCGGGAGGCAAGGCCGGCCAGCCCTTCATCGAGCCGATTCGCGGGCGCTGGGTTGGGAATTACGGTCACGCGGTCGCGACGGATCCATTCCACGCGGGCGGCGAACTCGTGCGCCGCCTCGCAGTTGGCGGCATACCTTGCGCTAGCCGAGCGACGAAGCGAGCCGCCCAGCGACTCCGCCAAGTGTGCCAATAGCCGACGTTGCGGCGGATGCCAAGCACCCGGCCGCGGCCCGCCAGCTTAACAGCCAGGCAACCATAGAGCTCGCTGGTCCGGCTGAAGGCATGCACGACATCGATCTGGTTTGCGCGGATGAACGCGGCCAGGCCGCGGAGGCGCCGAAGGGCCCCACGCATACCAGCGTTTGCGCCGCACAGCATGACGGGGCGTACGGGGAAGTTCTCCTCTGGGATGCCTTGCACCCGCGTTAGTACGCCGAAATACAGATCGAACCGGTCGTGAGGCAACTTGCGCTGCAGGAACAAGAGGTGTTGCTCCGTGCCGCCCTCGGGGCCGAGGAAATCATCGATCAGGAAGAGAATTCTGATTTTGTTCACCGGTCGATCGCGCTCTGTTGAATTTATCTGAGCCGGAATCGCGACAGCAACTTCTTCGCGAAGCCCAGCCATCAAGACTCGATGGCCGATTCTTCGACGCAGACCGCAACATCGCGAGCCAGGAACGATCGTTCCAGGAGCGAGGTAAACAGGTCTTGGTACTGCCGTGCCTGAGCGGCGAAGGAGAACCGATCCTCAACATTGGCGCGGCCTCTTCGGCTGAAAGCCGCGCGGGTCGGATCGTCGGCCAACACACACGCGACTCGCTCGGCCAGCGCGGCCGCATCGCCGGCTGGAGCGAGCCAGCCGGTCTTGTCGTTTTCGATCACCTCGGGTGTGCCGCCGACGGAGGTGGCCACCACCGGCACGCCCGCCGCTTGTGCCTCCAGGATCACGTTGGGCAGGCCCTCGGTGTATGACGACTGCACGAAGAGGTCGAAGTGTGGAAAAAAACGGTCCAAGTCAGTGCGGAATCCGGCGAGGACGAACGATCGTTCCAATCCGCAGGCCGCAATCTGCCGCGAAAGGGCGTCGCGCATTGGGCCGTCGCCGAAGAGAACAAAGCCGACGGAGGCAGAGGGAGGGCAGAGGCAGGAAGGGAGAGGGCAGAGGGCAGAGGCGCGGCCGTTGCCGCCAGGCGCGCCCTGCTCTGTGGCCTCCGGCCGCTTGCCTCTGACCTCCGTCGTCCGATCTCCGACCCTTGCCGCGGCTTCGATCAGCACGCCGAAGCCCTTCTCGGGGCTGAGACGGCCCGCGGCGCCGACGACCAGCGCGGGCGGCTCGGGGAACATATCCAGCAGTTTCCGGCGATAGGCCGGATCGGGATCGTCGAAGCGCTCGAGACGGATGGCGTTGTGGATCACGGCGATCTTGTCGGCATGGACGCCTGCTCGGCGGACCTTTTCCGCCTGGGCGGCGGAAACGCTTACGACGCGGTCCATCCACCGCAGGACGTGGCGGTCGAGGGCCTCGTAGAGGCGGACCTTAAGGCATTCTCCCGTCCATCCGCGAGAAACGGCTACCACAGATATCCCCAGTTTGCGACCCGCCATGAGTCCGAGAAGGTTGGCTTTGTAACCATGGCAGAGCAGGACATCGGCGCGGAGCTGCCGCAACACGCCGACGAGCTCGCGCCGCGCGGCCAGCAGTCGCGGTGTGTCGTGTTTCAGGGCGACGGCCGGGAAACCGGCGGCGCGAGCCTGCGCGAGAAACTCCTGGCACGTTCCGTCTTCCGAAAAGGAGACGAAGACGGTGGAATCCTCTTCAGGCAAAGCCCCTGCCAGCGCGAGCATCTGTCGCTCCGGGCCGCCGTAGAATCGCGAGGAAGTGAGGTGGACGATTCTCATGCTCGGCACCGTTGCTCCTGCCATACCGCATCGAGCTTCTCGGCCAGAATTGACCAGTCGTATCGGCTGGCGACAAGCTCTCGGCCTCTTCGCGCCGTCTCGCGGGCCGCTTGTGGGTTACGAATGCACTCGACCAACCGCGCGACAATGCTCTCGACCGTGTTGGCTTCAAGGTAATGCTCGTCGGGAATCAGGCACAGCCCCTCGGCGCCGACCTTCGTGGAGACCACTGGGCACTGGGCGGCCAGGGCCTCAAGGATTTTCAGTCGCGAGCCGCCGCCGATCCGCAGCGGCACCGCCATCACACCGCACCGCCACACAAACGGACGGACGTCGGGCACGTTCGCGCACAATTCGACGTTCGTGCGATCGACCGTCCGCTTGACGAGCCATTGAGGCGGCTTGCGGCCCACGATCGTTAGCCGTGCCGCGGGCACGGTCCGCACAACTTCGGGAAAAACGCGGTCCAAAAGCAGCGCGACCGCGTCCTGGTTCGGCCGCCAATCGAGACTGCCGAGGAAGAGGATCTGGTTCGGATCCCGCCTCGACCCGTCGGAAGCAAATCGCGAGACATCGACCCCATTCTCTACAACGCTGAGACCCGTCGCGCCGAACCGCGTGCGTGCGAGATGCGAATCGACGTCGCTGACGGTGACTGTCCGGGCCGCCCGGGCGAACATCTTGCGCTCAAACCGCTCGAACTTATGCCACTGCTGGTTGATGTACCAGCGCTTGAGCCGGTTAGTCTCGGTTTCGGAATACCGCTGCCAGATGAGCGATTCCACGTTATGGGCCATGATGATCCAAGGCTCCCGGAGCGTACCGCAGAGGCTTTCGGCATAGGGCGTCCATTCGGCCTGCCAGAGGTCAACGTGGTTTGCGGCCGCATAGCGGCGTATTGCGCGGCGAACGGCAGCCGTGTTGTGGACCTGGACCGAGTAAGGCAAGCGCGATAATAGGTTCCAGGCAAGACGACCGTAAAAGGACAGCCCTGCGTTGACCGGTAAACCGCGATCGACCAGCACCGTCTCAATATGGCGCCCTTGCAGGAACTCGATGGCATCGCGTGTTTCGGCGGGGTCGGAACTGGGATAGCAGAGGTACGTGATGCGGTGCCGCCGAGCGAGCGGCAGCAGGAGGTTCAGCGTGCGAATACGTTTGCCGGAATCGGGTGGATAAGGCAGCCCTTCATCGACGATCACGACGTGCATGCGCTCCGCCGACTGGAAGTTGGCAGCGGGCGGCGTATCGGCCGACCGCGTTGAAGAACCAAGTCGGTCGGCGCCGGATGCAGTCTCCGCTTTGGAATGCGTGGCCATCACTTGAGCGTAGGCCGCAACAATGCAAGGACGAACTGCGAGAATTTGGGGGCCAGCATGCTGGCGATTAGGACGGCCAATTCTGTTCCAGCATCCAATCGACGATCCGCTTCGCGGCCTGCCCATCGCCGTAAGGATTCTGGTCGATCTGGCAGGCGGCGTACTCCGCGCCTGTCCGTGAGCAACGAACTAACCCCCGAGAAGATCGCGTCGCTGGAGGTCCCCACCAAACGGGCGGCACCGGCCTCCACGGCCTCGGGGCGTTCGGTACTCTCGCGCATCACGAGAACGGGCTTGCGCAGCGACGGCGCCTCTTCTTGCACCCCGCCTGAATCGGTCAAAATCAACGTGGCACGGTCCATGAGCCAGACGAACTCGGGATAGCAAACTGGTGGGGTGAGATGGAAATTCTTGCGGCCGCTGAGCAGCGAGTAGACCGGCCTCTGAACATTCGGGTTAAGATGAACCGGATAAACGAACTGGCAGTCCGGGAAACGGTCGGCAAGGGCAGCCATCGCCCGGCAAATGCTCTCGAAGCCGGATCCGAAGCTCTCGCGTCGGTGGCCGGTGACGAGCACCATCCGCTCCTCTCCGAGCATGGAATACTTCTGTTTCCAGCAATGACCATTCAATCGCTCGCGAACCAAGGTCTTGAGAAGCGCGTCGACGACCGTGTTTCCCGTCAAACGAACGGAGTCTCGACGTGCCCCCTCAGCCAGCAACGTGCTTACGGCGTGCCGCGTCGGCGCGCAGTAGAGTGAAGTCACGATGTCGGCCACCCGTCGATTGAATTCCTCCGGCCAGGGCGCCTGGAGGTTGTGCGTTCGCAGGCCGGCTTCCACGTGGACGAACGGGAGATGGTGATAGAAGGCCGCGATCGAAGCCGCCATGACAGTCGTGGTATCGCCCTGGGCGACCACGCAATGCGGTTTTCTTCGCGAAAGCACTTCGTCAATTCCCTCGATACAGCGCGCCGTCAAACCGGCGAGGTTCTGACTTGGCCTCATCAAATCGAGATGCTCATCAGCCTGAATCCCAAAGTAGTCAGTAACCTGGGCAAGCATTTCCCTGTGCTGGCCAGTAAGGCATACCGTGGTGTCCAACTCGTTCGACCGACGACGACACTCTTCAACGATCGGCGCCATCTTGATCGCTTCCGGCCGTGTGCCGAAGATCAGCAGCGTGCCGCATTTTTGTCATGGGCGAAACAACTCTAGGAGCAGTCCGACGCCCGAAGCGACGTGGATGGTGGCAAAAACGGGGGGCAGCCAGGCCAAAAGCACAAGGCTACGCTGACGAATGGCGATGGCGACGGAAAAGGTCAGCAAGACCATGGCGTAGACTCCGAGCACGGCTAGGTAGGCGGCCATCAGCCACTTCGACACGAAACCAAGCGGCAGACCGACGGGCAGGCCGACGACAAACAATAGCGGCGGCATGATGGCCAGGGAAAATGTCTCGGGATGCTTGCGCCACAGCCGGATGCGACCGCGGCCGTAGCGGAGCAGTTGGCGGAAGAGGCCGCGAAGAGTGTCGCGCGGGGCGTAGTGGGCCGCGATGCAAGGCGTGAAAAAACACCGCAACCCAGCACGGTCCACGCGGTGGTTGAACTCCACGTCTTCGCAGGCGTCGAACGTTTCGTCGAAATAGCCGACCTTCTCAAAGACTTCTCGGCGGTAGGCCACGGCCACGCTCTCGGCCGGCACGAATTGCTCGTCGGACGAGTAGATGAACGAATCGGGGTGATGACCCAGGCGAGAAGAGCGGGCGGCGGCGATCGCCCGCTGGAGAGCCGTGAGGTTGGGGATGGCTTTCACCCCCGGCTCATCTCCCAGAGGGCGAGGGGAGTCCCCGCCTTTATCCACAATGTCTTGCGGTTGCGGCCGGCCTAGACAGTCGGCCCCGCTTCGCTCGAAGGCTTCAGCCAGGTGGCCCAGGTAGTCGTCGCCCGAGAGGGCGCAGTGGCCGTCGATCAAGAGCACCACGTCGCCCCGGGATTCTCGAACGGCAATATTGCGGGCTGCGCTGGAGAGCCGACGCGGATTGGAGAACAGGCGAACGTTGGGGTGCCGCTGGGCAAACCTAGCCACCAGCGCCGGCGTGCCATCGGTGGACTGGCCGTCGACGACGATGATCTCGAAGCGATCGCGGTCGTAATTCTGGTTAACCAATTGCGCGAGGGTCCGCTCGATGAACCGCGCCTCGTTCCGCACGGGCACGATGACGCTGATGAAGAGCGTCGAGACAACGGGATTCGGGCTGGCGGCTGGCAAGGCAGAGAGCGCGGGAGGGGGCGCGACGACTTCGTAGACCCGATTTCATTCCGTTTCGGGCGAACGGAGTGAATTCCGTTTTACGAGGGACCTACCTGGTCCGCGCGTACTCCGTTCCCGCGGGTTGCAGCAATCGACCTGCCCCGAATTAAGTTAGCAACGTAAGTTTATCTTGCCCGCAGCTACCGCGGCAAGCTGCGGACATTGCGAAAAATCGATTTCTAACAAAGTCAAGCTGAATAGTCCGAAGGTATGGGTCTTAGGTCTTGGGTCTGGCCTCTGACATCTGTTCCGCCGCCGCGTGGATGGCAACGACGTCGCTGACCCGCCCGAAACGGAACCTGGCCAACAACCGATCGAGCTTCCCCTCGTTCTTCCGCAGGCCGACATAGTGCCGGAAGCGGGAGAGTTTCGAGCGGGCCGGAACCGGCGGCTGGCCGGGGTCGATTTCCCAAGGGTGGACATAGAAAACGAAAGGCTGCCGCTCGCGGCGATTAATATGGCCGAGACAATAGTGCGTCCAGAAGAGCGGAAAGAGCCGGAAATAGCCGCCCCCGCTCACGGGCATATTCACGCGGGCCATGCGGGCCACCGAGGGGGGAAACTCCCATAGCCCTCCGGCGGGAGTCGTCAGGCGATGCAGCCTCGGCTCGGCGCCGGGAATCCCATAGCGGTCGTGGTGGATGGGAAAAATACTTGAATCGACGGTAAAGCCCTCCTCGACCAGGACCTCCAATGCCCACAAAGATCGCGCGGTTATGGAGAAACTGGGCGCCCGGTGGGCAGTGACCCGCGTCCCGATGGCGTCTTCCAGGACGTCGCGCGAGCAACGGAGGTCGTCGCGGAACTCGCCGGGCGAGCAGTCATAGATCAGGCGGTGCCAATAGCTGTGGGAGCCGACTTCGTGCCCGCCGGCGTGGATCTCCCGTACCAATTGCGGATGGCGCTGGCCCACCCAGCCGAGGACGAAGAATGTGCCCTTCACGTTGTGGCGATCGAGCAACATCAAGATACGGTGCGTGTTGGCAACGACGCGGCTTTCCCAGCGGTCCCAATGCTCGCGACGGACGTGCCGCTCGAATGCCGAGACCTGATAGTAGTCCTCGACATCGACGGTGAAGGCGTTCAGCTGGTGCAAGGCAGAGCTCGGGGGGACAGAGATCAGAGGTCGGAGGTCGGACGTCAAAGGTCAAAGGTCAGACCTCTGATCTCTTCCTACCGTGGTTTGCTGACATCCGATCGCGGACTGCGGTGCTTGCAGCGGTCGGTGTGGTGGGCGGTCCCATTTCCCTGGCGCCCGCCGTGGCCGTTGGTCTCGCCGTTGGCGGCAGCGGGCGCAGCGAGGCCCGGCTTGTTGCCGACTTGCTGCAGAATCGCCGCCGGCGTGGTCTCGGCCGCCGTGCCTTCGCCGCCCGCAGCTTCGGGAAGGCCTGGTATATTTACTGCCCGGCCTAGGCCCAGCAGTGAATGCAGCCATCGTTCGGGCAGCTTGAAAATCCGCAGGGACGTACAGAGCAGCAGGCGAAAGTCGAGCCACAGCCCTGCCCGCTCGATGTACTCGCAATCCAAGATCACCTTGCGTTGCACGCTGGTGATGTCGGTATCAGGGGGCAGATTGATTTGCGCCAGGCCCGTCACGCCGGGCCGCACGGCCAGCCGCTTGCGATAGCCGGGAACGGCGTCGGTCAGCACGCAGACGAACTCGGGCCGCTCGGGCCGCGGGCCGACCAGCGACATCTCGCCTCTGAGCACGTTGAACAGTTGCGGCAGCTCATCCAGGTGGAGCTTCCGCAGCACCCTGCCCACAAGCGTGATCCGCGGATCGCGGGCTTGGGTCCACATAGGTCCCTTCTTCGCTTCGGCGTCATTCCGCATGGTGCGGATCTTGTACATCATAAATTGACGACCGTTCTTGCCCACGCGAGTCTGGCGGTAGATGCCGGGGCCGGAGGAGGTTGCCCGCACCAGCAGCACAAGAAGTCCGATCAGAGGCAGGCTCGGCAGCAGGAGCACGGCTGCCAGGCCGCAGTCCAGGTAACCCTTCCAACGGAAGTAAGGGGCAACCGGCAGATGCGCCAAGCCGCGCTCGGCATCATGCCGGGCCCCGGCATGATGTTCTCGTTCGGCCACCGCGTTACTTATCGTAGACATCATTATCCTCCCTTGGGAAGTTGGCAATCGTATGTTAGCTTTTCAGTCGTAGTCGTAGGGTGGACCGAAGGAAACGAGTCCCACCCTACGGGTTTAACGCCTCACCGTTTTTCTGGTGCGACCAGGCACTTTGCGAGCACCGGCAGGAAGTCGCGAAGGAAGTCGCGGCACGTGTCGGTGCTGTCCATGTCCGTGCCGGCCGACATTTCGCACGAGGCCTGAATCTTGTAAAGGTAGGGCCAGCCGGTGAATGAGTAGCGAGCGTCGTTGGGGGCCGACCAGTGGTCGCCCGTGGTCCAGGCGTAATAGACCCGGAGCAGGTCCTCCTGGAGATTCTTGTTCTTGAACGTCGAGGGCCCAGAACTGCGAGTCCTGTCCTTGGCCGCCCGCAATTGCCACATGTTGGCGCTTGTCGCGGCTTTTGTAGTTCTGGGTGGAATAGCAGATCTCGGGTGTGTGTTCGGCGATCGGGCCGACGGGGCCGACGATCACGAAGAGGCTTACCACGTCGCCCGTCCGGCGGTTCTCATAGGTGCGGACGATGTAGCCCGTGCATTCCAGCATCTCGACCGTTGCCGCGTCCATGGAATCCGACGACTTAAGCTTCCAGCGGTCGCCCTCGGGACCGCCGAACTGCTTGGGCACTTCCTGTAGCCGCGCGGCGGCGGCGAGCATAGTCTCCGAGGGTCCCCAGCGATAACGGATGTGGCCCTGGAGGACACCGCCGGCAACGGTCAGAGCTATGGCTAGGGCGAGGCCGAGTGTGAGGTAGAAGGGTTTCATGTGGACAGTGGTCAGTGGACGGTGGACAGTGGTTAGTGGACGGTGGACAGTAGTTAGTGGTTAGTGGACAGAGATCTGACGTTTGACCTCCGACCACTGTCCACTGTCCACTGCTTTCCGACCTCTGTTTTTCACAGTTTCTTTTCCAGTTCCGCCAGCAACTGTTGGTCTTTCTTTGTGAGCAAGTGGTGCTCAAGGTCGGCGGCGCGGGCCTGCTGCAGGGCGGCGCGGGCCTCGTCGAGCTGCCCCAGCCGCGCACAGACGACCGCCAGGTGGAAGCTATAGCGGGGATCGGGATTGGGCGTCTCGACCGCCGTGCGCAAGGCATCCCGCGCGGCGCCAGTTGCCCGGCGTAGAAAAGCGCCATGCCCTTGGTGTCCAAAAGCAACGGCTGCTGTCCGATCAGGGCGATGGCTTTCTCAATGCATTCCAGGGCCTCGCCGGGCTTTCCCGCCTCGGGCTGCTCGGAGAGCACAGTGGCCAGGTTGTTGAGGGCCTCCACGTTCCGAGGCTGCACCAACAGGATTTGCCGGTACATGGCGACGGCATCGGCGTAGCGGTTCTCTATCACGCGGAGGCCCGCCACACTGGCAAGCAAGGCGGGCTGGTCGGGGTGGGCCTCCAAAGCCTTCTTAAGGAGAGGTTCGGCAGTGGCCAACTCGCCGGGCGTGGCGCGGCCCGTCGACAGCACCGCCGTGAGCACCAGGGCGGACCGCAGGGAAGTGTCACTCTTGGCGCCCGACTCGCAAAGCGTTACGGCCTCGCCGGTGCGGCCCTGTTGGGCCAACGCGAGGGCCAGCGGGGCGAAGCTTTCGGGGTTGGACTTCAAGACCTGCCGATAGTAGCGTTCGGCGGCCGGATACAGTTGGATCCGGGCATAAAGATCGCCGATCGCCGTAACGACCTGATCCGCCTGGCCGGGGTTATCTTGGCCCACCCGATCCAGCAGTTTATGGGCGGCTGCCTCCACCAGCGGCTCGATCTCGGCGGCACGCTTCTGGTCGCGGAGCCAGTGAGCCCGCAACTCGATCGTGGTCAGGTTGTCGGGCGCCGCCTTCTCGAGTTGCTTGAGCAGCTGTTCCGCCTCGTCCGCCGGCCCGTGACGAACGAAGAATGCCGCACAGGCCGCAAGGCGAGCGGGCGTGGGATGGTCTTCGGCCAGAGCCCGGTACAGTTTGCGGGCGTCCTGAAGGCGGTTTTGCCGTTCGCGGATTTGGGCCAGCAACAGCGACACGCCTGGCCCCGGCTGCCGACCAAGGGTACCTGGTGCCCGCTGGGCCAAGAGGCTGGTGCAGATATCGGCCGCCTTGGCCAGGTTGTCGGCCCCGTTGCGGCGGACGAGGGCCCGGGCCGCGTTAAAGCGGTCGACAACAGAATCGGGATCGCCGGCCGATTGATCGAGCAACTTCTGGGCCTCCTCCCATTCATCTTCACCTCCGCGGGAGATGAGCACCTCGGCCAGGCGGCGGCGAGCCGGGTCGTATTCCCGCATCATGCCGCGGAGCAGCTTTTCGCCCTCGGCCTCGTCACCGGCAGCGCCGCCGGCGATGAGGAAGTTCGCCAACTTGACCTGGACGGCGGGATCGTTGTGCGATGCCTCGACGGCCTTGCGAAAGGCCTGTTCGGCGCCTTTGCGGTCGCCGAGGCGGGCCAGCCCATCACCCCGCCGCAACTCGCGATCGGCGTCCGACAGCTTAACGTCGGCGAGCATCTTTTCGAACTTTTCGCGGGCCATTTTTTGCCGGCCAGTGGCGGCATACAACTCCAGCAGCGCAAACATGGGGGCAGAGTTGTCGGGAGCCAACCTGGCGGCCTCGACGAACTCGGTTTCCGCCTTGGCGTTGTCCTTCTTGCCCAGCCAGGCCGCGCCCAGGGCCAGGTGCGCGGCGGATTCCTTGGGATGCGCCTTGACGTCGCTCTGGGCAAGGCTCAACGCCTCGTCGGTCTTGCCCTGGCGTTCCAGAACGCCCACCAGCAGCAGGCCAGCCGGGGCATATTGCGGCAACAGTTCGCGGGCAGCCTTTTCGGCCTCGGCGGTCTCGTGGGGGTCGCCACCTTGCAGCATATTCTGGGCCAGTTGCAGCTTCAGGGCGGGGTCTTTGGCCGCCTTAAATGCTTGATGATAGGCGTCGGCCGCGGCGGCATCGGCCTTCTTGGCCTGCTGGGCCCGGCCCAGAGCGATTAAGGCCAACGGGTCGGCTGGCCGGTTCTGCAGGCCCCGCTGCGCGACGGCCAGAGCCTCGTCCGGCTTCCCGTAACGGAGGGCCTGGGCCACGGTCAGAAGTGTCAACGGAGCGGAGTCCGCCACGCGCGCATTATAAAGCGTCCGGTAGCGGTCGGCTTCGACGCCCCGCTTCTGTTGGTCCAGCAGGGCAATCAAGGCCTCGTAGATGGGCAGGCGCTGCGCTTCGGGGGGTGGTTTGATGGCCTCGATGATGGCCAGCGCCTTCTGGTAGTTCGTAATCGCGTCATCGTTGCGGCCGACCGCCCGGCAGACCTCCGCGGCGGCGAGCCGGGGGCGAGGATCACCGGGTTCTAACATGGCCGCTTGCTCGAATGCGGCCAGGGCCGCATCCCAATTCTTCAGCGCTTCCTGCGACTGGCCCAATAAGAACTGCGCCTCGAAAGTAAGCTGCGATGCGGTTACGGCGCTGCCCGGCGGGAGGGCGTCATTGCGGCCGGCCAGATCGGTGAGGAGGTGAACCGCGTCATCATACTTGCCTCTGACGAAGAGGAGCCTGGCGGTCTGGAGGTCGACGAGGCGGCGCTCCGCCAAGCGGGCTTTGGCATCGATTCTTGCCAGGGAGGCATCGATGTCCTTCATAACAGTATCCGCGTCCTGCAGGTGGCCCTGCTCGATGAGGGCTTGGGAGAGGGCCAGATTCAGCGCGATCCGACCCGAATCTGCCTTGACCGCCTTCAAACCCCGCCGCCAGACGCCGACGGCGCGTTCGAGGTCGCCGTGGCTCTGATAGAACCGACCGAGGCCCTCGTATCCGCTGAGGTCGGCGGGGTCGGCGGCGATGGCCCGTTCGCAGAAATCGCAGACCTTAGTGACGGCGGCCATGGCCTTCGCGCGGTCGCCCACAGCCGCGGCTGTTCTACTCTCGGCGTCAGCCGCCGACGCGGCCGTCAACAGCACCGTGGGGTTGGTCGGGGCCAGCTTCACCGCGGCGGCCACGTCCTCAATTCCACCGGCCAGCTTCTGTTGCCGGCGGTAGTCGTAACGGGCAAGATAAACCATTGGATCGCGATAGTATTGCGGCTTGCCACTGGCGGGCGGGTCCAGGACGGCTGCAAAGGCCTCGTCCACGTCCTTGGCCGTCACCAGCTGGGGCCGATCCTCGACATCCTCTTCCTTGGCCTTCACCCGTCGGGGCCGATCCTCGACGCGGAACCGCGCCAGGATCATCGCCTTCATACCGGGCCAACGCCATTCCTTGGGCTTCTGGGCCAACTCTTTCTGCTCCAGGGCCTCGAGCTTTTTCTCTTCTGTTTCGGCCGCGGCAAGCTGATCGCCCTGCAACAAGAGCTCGGTCAACCGACGGCGGGCCCGCAGTTCCTGCTCGGGGGCAATCCCTTGAGCGGACAAGGCCCCTTGATAAAGTTCGACCGTGCGTAGGGAGTTTCCGGCCGCCTCATCGTAAAGCTCGGCCTGCCGCATCCGGGCGGCCGCGTCGTCGGGGCGGACCTCCAAGTAGCTGCCATAATATCTCAAAGCGTTGGGAATGTCTTTGTCCGCGGCAAGGCTTTCTGCCCGTTGCTTCAGGGCGAAAGACATTGCCCGCACCTTGTAGGCCCACCAGAAATACCCGGAAATCGCCAGCACCGCCAGCACAACGACGGTGGTTACCAGCGTCCGCACGCGCAGTGCCTTTTGCGGTGTCGCTGACTTTCGCGGCGCAGCGGAAGGCTCTTGGCCATCGGCGGAGTTATTTGTGTCTGAAGGTTGCATCATTATCTCTCAAACTCTAAACGCAAATCGTCGCTTGAAGGTTGCATCATTCTTTCTCATGCGCCTCTTGCGTGGGATAGACGCCGTAACGGTACTTGTAGTTGCTCACAGGGACACCGTTGAGGACCGTGCCGACGGGACGGCCGCCGGCCATATGCAGCATGTCGGAGGCCTTGCGCACCTGGTCTGTGCGGCTCACGTCGCGCATGACGCACAAGAGCGAGGCATCGGCCGACTTGGCTAGCACCAGGGCCTCGCTGGCCGCCAGCACGGGCGGCGTGTCGATGACCACGTAGCGGAAGCCGGTGGGAAGCTGCTCCAGGACCGCTTTCCAGGCGCCGTTGCCTAGCAGGCGATGGGGACTTACCTTTAGCCGGCCCGCCGGCAGCAAATAAACATTCGGGTTCGACGTCTTGACGACGGCGTCGCCCAGCCGGCATTGCTGGCTGAGCACCTCGGCCAGGCCAGGTCCGCGGTCGATACCGAACACCCGGTGCACGTCGGGGGAGCGCATGTCGCCGTCGATCAGCAAGGTCGGTTTGCCGGAGGCGCGGGCCAGGCTTATGGCCAACTGCGAGGCCACACTGGTTTTGCCCTCGTGGCTGGCCGCGCTGGTGATGGCCAGGATCCGCATGTCGTGGAGACCGTTGGAGAGCGTCAGGGCCGTACGCAAGCTGTCAACGCTTTCCTCGAAGATGCGGAGTTCCGAGCCGGCCTTCATCGCCCCGGTCTGGGGGACGGCGTAGCGTCGCATCGGCAAGCGGGCGATTTCCCCCATGACTTGCATCCGCAGCTGACGCTCGAGATCGTCGCTGCCGCCGATCCGCTTGGCGATTTTTTCCCAGCCGATGGCCAGGCCGAAGGGGGCAAGCAAAGCCAGCAGGCCCGCCATCGACATCATCTTGTAGGGGAGTAATTCCACGGGGGCGACCGGGACTTTGGCCGGATCGAGCCAGACCACCTGCCGCGGCGCCCCCTTCTCAGTTTCCAGGGCGATCTGCCGCTCAATGATCCGCTCGAGGACCTTTTGTGACTGTGCTAACTCGTCTCTCTTGAATCCGAGGAGCAAGTTCTCCGCGCTGTACTGCTCGCGCTGGGTCAACCACTTCTTCAATTCCTTCAGATAAGTGGCGCGGACGTTTCCCTCGGCGAAATCCAAGGTCTGCAAATAGCTTCGCATATGCGCCAGTTCGTCCCGCTGCCGATCGACGGAAGACCCCCTGCCGGCAGGACCCTCGGCGGTGCCAAGGCGGTTGCCGCGCAGCAATCGCAGTTCGGTCTCGGCCTGTTTGCGGGCTGGCCCTTCCAGATCGTGCTTTAGACTATCGATGCTTTTCTGGTAGGCGGCGATCTGCTGCAAGGCGCTTTGGCAGAGCGAATCCTTCTCGGGATGGCGGCTGGCCGCCTTGGTTAGATCAAATTGCATCCGCTTAGAGCGGATCATCGACTCGAGCTGCTGGACATCGTGATTGGTAGCCAGGGCCTGCTCCACCATTAAGTCGCGGTGGATGATTTCCTGGGGTGAAAGCGGTGCTGCTAGGATTTTCTCCACGGCCTCTTTCTGGGCGGCCGTCTCCGCCGCGCCCGCCTTGGCCGCTGCCTTCGCCTCGGCCGCCTCCGCTGCCTCGGCCACCTGCAATTCGTCTTCGGCCGCCTTGATCTTCGCCGTGAGCATCGTGCGGTCGACCATAATGCCAATCAGCCGGTTTTGCAATTCGACCAGTGGGTTGTGGACGGGGGAGGTCGGATCGGGCCGCGAGTATTCCGGCTCCTTGCCCTCGACGTCCTGCGTGGCCACCTGCAACTGGTTCTTCAGGTCGCGGACCTCCTTTTGGCGAAGTTCCATTTCGTGCGTCAGCGCGGCCATAATGTTGGTGCCAGACTTCGCCGCTTCTTCTTCTTGGGTGCTCAGATATTGCTGGGTGAGCTCGTTGACAATGGTGGCCGCGGCCTCCGCGTCGGCGCCGGTGTACTTGATCTCAAAGATGTCTGAGTCGTTGGCCTGAACCACCGTCACGCGTTTCTTCAGCCAGTCGACGGCCTTCTGCGGGTCCTTCTGGATTTCGGGCAGATGCTTGACCTTGTCGCTGGCCGCCGTAAGGCCGAGGATCCAGCGGCTGCGGATAAGCTCCATTTGCGTGCGGAAGAAGGCCTTGCCGCCCCCTTCCCCGGCCTCGGGCTAAAGGCGATATACTGCGGATGCTCGTGGATCTTGAGCAAAGTGGATGCCTCGTACTGGGGCTCAAACAGGATATACACCATGGCCACCGCGGCTGGGGCCAGGAGCAGCGCGATTGGCAAGGCGATCTTCCACCACCGCCGCAGGGCGTCGAATACGAACCGGGCACCGAGTTCTTGTCCGCCCCCGCCGTGCGATGGCCGGCCGCCCGCAATTACGACCTGGGGAAGACTGTGCGGATGTTGGGGAACGATCTCTCGCCCCGCAGAAGGATCATGGGGCAACTGCGGGTGAAAAGGACCTTTCGACTCAGACATCAAACTGCACCTTTCGCTTTTCGAAGCACCATCAAAGATGAAGGGCCGCCAATGCCCGGCTAGTTATCTATGACCTCTATGATTCCAGTTCTCCGCGGCGGACCACCGCGTCAATTCTTACCTGCTCCACGTCGGCGAACAACCTGTCCAAGTACCACAGCACCAGGGCAAACAATGCTGCGGCATATACGATCATCACCAATCCGGCCGCATCGTGGCTGAACTTGTGGGCGGCCTCGCCGGAAACGTATTGGTACAACAGCGCCGTGGCCACCACCCGCGTGGAGTTGGCGATCAGGGCGATAGGCACCACGCACAGCAACAAGATGGCCTTCTCCCACCACGTTCGCCGCACGATCACCACGTAGGCGAAGGCCAAGGCGCCGATGCCCATAAAGATCCGCAAGCCCGAGCAGGCCTGCGCGACCTCCAAACTTGATCGCCTAGGCGAATGGTATGCCCCTCGGCAAGTGCTGGCTGGCCGAGCACTTGCAGCACGAAGCAACTCATTTGCGTGGAGATGGTTTGCAACGGCAGGCTCAGCGACAACTCGGCCCGGAAGGGCAACCTGAACATGAATAACAGGAAGAGCACCGAGGGAAGGCTCCACCACAGCATGGCCCTGCCCAGGAACAGCCAAATCATCCCGGCGATCCACAACAGGACCGACCAGCCGTCGAATAATTCAAAGTATAGCCAGGCCCCCGCCGCCGCATGCCACGCTTATCGCCACGAGCACCAGTCCCGGCCAGGCCACGCCCGCGGAGGCGGCGGGCATACTATCGCGGCGGGCCCAGAGGAAAAACAAGGCCAATGGCGGCACCAGGTAGCCGTGGCTGTAGTCCTGCACGTGGTCCCACACCTGGACGATGCTGCACAGCGTGGGCCAGTACGACCAGAAGAACGTCGTGCCCAGCAAGCCGGCCACCGCGCCCCATTTCCAGGGCGAAGATGCCCTGGGGAGACTTTGGGCTCCGGTCTTCGGTCTTGGGTTCTGTGCTGAATCTTAGGTACTTCTAGGCCCTGGTGCTCCGGGACTTAGGACTTGGGACTTAGGGGCACTCGGTACTTCCAGGTCGAGGATCTTGGACTATTGGAACGTCATGCATGGCAAACCCTGCTTCGGATGAAAAATCTAACACCTAAGACCCAGGACCTCACCGATCCAAGGCGTTCGCCCAAAACGCCAACCTTTTCGAGATTGATCAAAAATCGCCACAGGCCGGCCTGTGTGGAGGTATTGAGTTTCCGCATGATCTGCGTGCGGTAGTTCTCCACGGCCCGCACGGAGACCCCCAGTTCGGCGGCCATGGCGACCTTCGTCTTTCCTCGGGCCATCAAACGCAGGACGAACTGCTCTTTTTCGGAGAGGGTTGCCAGATACTTTTCCACCTCTTCCTGGTGGACCCGCCGCTGTCGACTGCTGCTGATCGAGCTTCGATGGCCTCGTCGATGGCCCGCCAAAGATCGTCTTCGCGGCACGGTTTCTCGAAGAACTGCACCGCGCCTGCCCGCATCGCATGAACCGCGATGGCAACGCTGGCGTGATTAGAGAGGAAGATCACCGGCAAGGTGGCGCCGCGTTGGACGAGGGCCTGCTGAATCTGCAGGCCGCTGATCCCAGGGACCCTGATCTCGGTGACCAGGCAGCCTGGACACGCGTGATCGAAGCTTTCGAGGAATTCGTCGCCCGTTGCGAACGGTTTGCAACGGAGGTTCATAATGCCGGCCAAATTGCCGACGGACCGGCGGATCGCCTCGTCAGGATCCACCACGTAAACGGTGGGAAAACTGGTCATTGGGGAGCCGTTATCACGGATAGGCGGTTCGGCGCGCACTCCGTCCTTCTCACTTGCGCAGTTGGTGCTCTGGGGAAGAACCGATTCGGTTCCACCAGGTAGGGCGGTGTCGCTGGGCGCGCACTCCGTTCTTCTCACTTGCGCCATGTTGGCGAAGGTCATGTGGATTGTTCGACCGCTGGTGCGGTCGAGCCGCTCGGTTCGCACTTGGTTTTCGCCGACCCCACGCCGGCGAAAGCTGCGACCCATTCACGGCCTCAATAAAGCCTTAGTTGGGCGATTCCGCCACATCGTTGGTTTCATTACATTCCATTTTCACTAGGACTCACAGGAAGGTGAAGCTTTTTGGGCCGCGAATTCCGCAGAAATCTCCCCCTACGCCCAGCAGGCCCCCCCATTCTCTGCGCTTCTTGCAAGAGCATTGCGCAAAACCGAAGGGTCGGCTTCGTTTTCGCGCAGTTTGGGCAGAAAAAACGGGCGACGTAGCTTCGCCGGATCTGTCAGGATTAAGGGTTCAGTGGCGGATAATATGCTAGCAACCGTGTGCCTGCCGCGCGGGCCGGTCGATTTCTTGGGCCAGTGCGGACTTGGTTGGACCTTGGGGACGCAACCCGCCCAGGTAATGGCCAGCGCCAAATCACCGGTGAACAGGCAGATACATAGGGGGTCGCAAGCCGTTTGGCGAAGTGGACATTTGGCAAACTGGAGGCGGTGGGGAGAAAAGTGGGCATTTTTGGCCATTATGTGCGGGAAGAGACGGACCCGCGTGCCTGCGGGGGGGTCCGGCAAACTCACCTTCCTTCGCAAATGCGAAGGTCGGTCACCAGGAATCTCCGGAGACAGTGATAAAAACGGATAAAAATTCGTTTCCAACTAATTGACCAGATATCTGTGGTGAATATACTGAATTCGTGCAAATCTGCGGCGGCCGCACGGGAAGGTTCGGTAGTGTCCCGGGAGCGATCGACGCGTAACCTTGGGAGAGAGATGCTATGAAGCGAGTGAATTTCTTCGCGCCGTTGTTTGCGTTGGCGGCATTGGCTATATTGGCGAGCCCAGTGTTGGCGAAAACTCCGCCGGGAACGGCCCCAGTACCCGAACCATCGTCAATCATCGTATTCGCCGGTCTTGGCGCGGCGGGCGTGATTGGATTCTTGCTAAAATCGCGACGGCGACGCGACTGAACTTAGGACACCGAGCAGCTTCGGTCGGGATCGAGCGACATCTCGGTGGATCTTGGTCTCTTGGTTGTTCAATGCGGCTGTTCTTTGTGGCGATCTTCTGGCGGTGCGCGCGTTCCGCGCGGCTGTCGTATTTTGCGCGCGTGGAAAAACAACTCAACGGTTGGTTGCGTTAGTAAGGGAAACTACTTCATGTTAGGACTCACTACAAAGAGAAAGTCGCCAAAGACGAGCAAGCTCGCCGGTAAGCAGGGCCGTGCGCATCGGTGGGACAAGAACTCGCAACTTGCCATGGAGCCGCTGGAAAGTCGGTATTTGCTTTCCGCCGGGTGCTTTCTGCAGGGGACTGCGTTCGTCGATTCCTCAGGAACCGGCCTGCTAACGCAAAAAGATCCTTATCTCCCAGGCGCCACCGTCACTTTGTACCAGGGGAACGGTACCGGGACACTCCTGGCTGCTACGGTTACCAATGGTAATGGCCAGTACTTGTTCAATGATACTAACGTAGCAACTTCCTATGGCAGCTCAGGGCTCAATCCTGGAGCGTACACGCTGGTGGAAACGCCCCCTGTCGGGTACACCAACAGCGCAATCGTCCCCTCGGCAAGCCAAGTTCTTTCCCAGTTGAACCCAGCGACCTATAGCAGCCCCACCACGGTCCAGGTCGATGTTATCAGCCCGTCCAGTGTTTACATTGGTTACGACGTGAATCAGTTCTTTGGTTTGGAACGATGGGATAATACCGAACAGACTCTAAATTTCACCGGCGCTGGGGTCACGAATGGATCGAATGTAGTGACTTTGGCCAATACCAGTCCGATGGCTGTTGGCGACACTGTGAAGATCACCGGCAGCACGACTTTGACGTCCACCATTACGTCCATTTCCCCGAACGTCTCGATCACGCTGGCCAATAACTGGATTGGCAGCTCCGGTACAGCCACAGTGGATGACACAACCGAAGAGTCGGCCGGGCAGCTACCCGTCGCGCCAATCAGTACCAGCTCGCCTTACTTCAAGACGATTACCTCAGCGGGCGTAGCGAACGATTCGTCGACCGTGACCATGAATACGAGCGGCCTTGGCCTTGCCCCTGGCCAATTCGTTTATATTACAAGTGGTTCGGCGAGCCTGTATTCGATGATCATAGGCGTATCGAGCGGCTCCATCTCTATTGCGGACCAATGGGCTGGTATCGCGAGCAGTACGGCAACGGTCAACGTTCTAAACGACCTGAACTCGACGAACAACAGTCCCCCGTCGAGCTCGTACCCCGCCTTGCAAAACGGACAGTTTTACACGCTCTGCTGGGACCTGCAGAATTCTTTTGACGACTCCCCGACATCGCCGGTTAGCTATACCAATATTTTTCCAGTTACGCCAACTTCGGGGCAAGGGACGCCTCAAAACGCCGGGGAAATCGCGTACCTCTATAATCATTACGGCACCGTGAATATCGCCAGCGCAACAACGGATAATGCTGTCCTCGCTCAGGCCAACGCGACGGTGCCGGCGTTACCAACGGGAACGGTCGCCGAAGCTGTCGGCCTGCAGGTCGCCGTCTGGGAACTTGAATACGGGGCGACCTACACAAATTTCGCGGTGTACGCCAGCTACTATAGCGGTTTGACGACCGCGCAGGAAATGAGCGCCGTCAATAAGTGGGTCAACTTTTATTTGGCTGATTCCGCCGGCAAGAGCGAAACGGCAACCTTCTTGCAGGCAAACGGCACGTTTCTCCAGAACGGCGATCAAGGTGTATTGGCCACCGGGAGCTACGACTTTGGCAACAAAGGCAGCCCGACGATTACCACGCAGGCCGGCGAGACGGCAAGCGGTGCTGTGGGAACGGCGGTCTTGAGCGATACGGCCACGCTCAGCGGCGGTTACATGGTGCAGGCGGGCAGCCCGGCGCCGACGATCACTTTCACGCTCATCGCGCCCAACGGCAGCACAGTTTACACTGAGACACAAACGGTCACAGGCGACACGAGCTACACGACGACGGGCTCGGGCATGGGCTCGGACGTGGCGACGCAGGTGGGCACGTACTACTGGAACGTGAGCTACAACGCCAACGGCAGCCCCTACGACAACAGCGTCAGCTATAGCGGCCAGAACGTCACCAGCGAGGAGCTGACCACCGTCAAGGCCCAGCCCTCGATCACCACGGTGGCGGGGGAGAGCGGCACCGTGGTGGGCAGCGCCCTGCTCACCGACACGGCTGACCTGACGGGCGGCTACGACATCACGGGGGGCACTATCAACTTCACGCTGACGGGCCCCACCGGGCCAGTGACGTTGCCGGCGGCGGATGCCACGATTGACGTGACTGGTCCGGGCTACTACACCACGCCCGACCCGGTGCTGGCCACGTCGGCGGGCAGCTACGTCTGGACGGCCACTTACAGTGGCGACGCCAACAACCTTGGTGCAGTGGAACCCACTACTGGCGCAGAGACGGCCAACGAGACGGTAGTTGTTCAGGACTTCGTCCCGTCTATCAACACAAGCCAGCAGCCGGCCAGCGCGGTCGTGGGCAGCTCGATCGCCGATACGGCCACCGTGACCGGCCTGGTCAACGCCAGCAGCAGCGATACGGTGACGTTCAACCTGTACAGCTCGGCCACCACGCAGAACAGCAGCACCTTGCTGGCCACGAGCACCGACACGGTCACGCTCAGCGGCAGCACGGCCACGGCCACGTCGGCGGGCTACACGGCGACGGCCACGGGTACGGACTACTGGGTGGCGACGTTCAATGGCGACAGCAACAACAGCTCGGTCACCAGCGGGGCCACTGCCGAGCCGGTGACGATCACGCCCTACAGCCCCTCGATCAACACCAGCCAGCAGCCGGCCAGCGCCGTGGTGGGTAGCTCGATTGCCGACCAGGCCACGGTGACGGGCTACGGCCCCACGGGGACGGTGACGTTCGACCTGTACAACAACGGCTCGGCCTCCGGCACTCCGCTGTTTACGGACACGGAGAGCCTGGTCAGCGGCGTGGCAACCTCCGCCGGCTACACGGCGACAGCCACGGGTACCGACTACTGGGTGGCGACCTACAATGGCGACAGCAACCACAGCTCGGTCACCAGCGGGGCCACTGCCGAGCCGGTGACCATCACCCCCTATAGCCCTTCGATCAACACCAGCCAGCAGCCGGCCACGGCGGTGGTGGGAACTTCGATTGCCGACCAGGCCACGGTGACGGGCTACGGCCCCACGGGGACGGTGACGTTCGACCTGTACAACAACGGCTCGGCCTCCGGCACTCCGCTGTTTACGGACACGGAGAGCCTGGTCAGCGGCGTGGCAACCTCCGCCGGCTACACGGCGACAGCCACGGGCACCGACTACTGGGTGGCGACCTACAATGGCGACAGCAACAACAGCTCGGTCACCAGCGGGGCCACTGCCGAGCCGGTGACCATCACCCCCTATAGCCCTTCGATCAACACCAGCCAGCAGCCGACCAGCGCCGTGGTGGGCAGCTCGATTGCCGACCAGGCCACGGTGACGGGCTACAGCCCCACGGGGACGGTGACGTTCGACCTGTACAACAACGGCTCGGCCTCCGGCACTCCGCTGTTTACGGACACGGAGAGCCTGGTCAGCGGCGTGGCAACCTCCGCCGGCTACACGGCGACAGCCACGGGCACCGACTACTGGGTGGCGACCTACAACGGCGACAGCAACAACAAGGCGGTCACCAGCGTCGTCACGGCCGAGCCGGTGATGATCACCCCCTATAGCCCTTCGATCAACACCAGCCAGCAGCCGACCAGCGCCGTGGTGGGCAGCTCGATTGCCGACAAGGCCACGGTGACGGGCTACAGCCCCACAGGGACGGTGACGTTCGACCTGTACAACAACGGCTCGGCCTCCGGCACTCCGCTGTTTACGGACACGGAGAGCCTGGTCAGCGGCGTGGCAACCTCCGCCGGCTACACGGCGACAGCCACGGGCACCGACTACTGGGTGGCGACCTACAACGGCGACAGCAACAATAAGGCGGTCACCAGCGTCGTCACGGCCGAGCCGGTGATGATCACCCCCTATAGCCCTTCGATCAACACCAGCCAGCAGCCGGCCACGGCGGTGGTGGGAACTTCGATTGCCGACCAGGCCACGGTGACGGGCTACAGCCCCACGGGGACGGTGACGTTCGACCTGTACAACAACGGCTCGGCCTCCGGCACTCCGCTGTTTACGGACACGGAGAGCCTGGTCAGCGGCGTGGCAACCTCCGCCGGCTACACGGCGACAGCCACGGGCACCGACTACTGGGTGGCGACCTACAACGGCGACAGCAACAACAAGGCGGTCACCAGCGTCGTCACGGCCGAGCCGGTGATGATCACCCCTATAGCCCTTCGATCAACACCAGCCAGCAGCCGACCAGGCCGTGGTGGGCAGCTCGATTGCCGACAAGGCCACGGTGACGGGCTACAGCCCCACAGGCACGGTGACGTTCGACCTGTACAACAACGGCTCGGCCACCGGCACGCCGCTGTTCACGGACACGGAGAGCCTGGTCAGCGGCGTGGCAACCTCCGCCGGCTACACGGCCACAGCCACGGGCACCGACTACTGGGTGGCGACCTACAACGGCGACAGCAACAACAAGGCGGTCACCAGCGCGTCACGGCCGAGCCGGTGACGATCACCCCCTATAGCCCTCGATCAACACCAGCAGCAGCCGGCCAGGGCCGTGGTGGGCAGCTCGATCGCCGACCAGGCCACGGTGACGGGCTACAGCCCCACGGGCACGGTGACGTTCGACCTGTACAACAACGGCTCGGCCACCGGCACTCCGCTGTTCACGGACACGGAGAGCCTGGTCAGCGGCGTGGCAACCTCCGCCGGCTACACGGCGACGGCCACGGGCACCGACTACTGGGTGGCGACCTACAACGGCGACAGCAACAACAACGCGGTCACCAGCGTCGTCACGGCCGAGCCGGTGATGATCACCCCCATAGCCCTTCGATCAACACCAGCCAGCAGCCGGCCAGCGCCGTGGTGGGCAGCTCGATTGCCGACAAGGCCACGGTGACGGGCTACAGTCCCACAGGGACGGTGACGTTCAACCTGTACAACAACGGCACGGCCACCGGCACGCCGCTGTTCACGGACACGGAGAGCCTGGTCAGCGGCGTGGCAACCTCCGCCGGCTACACGGCGACAGCCACGGGCACCGACTACTGGGTGGCGACCTACAACGGCGACAGCAACAACAAGGCGGTCACCAGCGTCGTCACGGCCGAGCCGGTGATGATCACCCCCTATAGCCCTTCGATCAACACCAGCCAGCAGCCGGCCAGCGCCGTGGTGGGCACTCGATTGCCGACAAGGCCACGGTGACGGGCTACAGCCCGACGGGCACGGTGACGTTCACCTGTACAACAACGGCTCGGCCTCCGGCACGCCGCTGTTTACGGACACGGAGAGCCTGGTCAGCGGCGTGGCAACCTCCGCCGGCTACACGGCGACGGCCACGGGCACCGACTACTGGGTGGCGACCTACAACGGCGACAGCAACAACAACGCGGTCACCAGCGTCGTCACGGCCGAGCCGGTGATGATCACCCCCTACAGCCCTTCGATCAACACCAGCCAGCAGCCGGCCAGGGCGGTGGTGGGCAGCTCGATTGCCGACAAGGCCACGGTGACGGGCTACAGCCCCACGGGGACGGTGACGTTCACCTGTACAACAACGGCTCGGCCTCCGGCACTCCGCTGTTTACGGACACGGAGAGCCTGGTCAGCGGCGTGGCAACCTCCGCCGGCTACACGGCGACAGCCACGGGCACCGACTACTGGGTGGCGACCTACAACGGCGACAGCAACAACAAGGCGGTCACCAGCGTCGTCACGGCCGAGCCGGTGATGATCACCCCCTACAGCCCTCGATCAACACCAGCCAGCAGCCGACCAGCGCCGTGGTGGGCAGCTCGATTGCCGACAAGGCCACGGTGACGGGCTACAGTCCCACAGGGACGGTGACGTTCGACCTGTACAACAACGGCTCGGCCTCCGGCACTCCGCTGTTTACGGACACGGAGAGCCTGGTCAGCGGCGTGGCAACCTCCGCCGGCTACACGGCGACAGCCACGGGCACCGACTACTGGGTGGCGACCTACAACGGCGACAGCAACAACAAGGCGGTCACCAGCGTCGTCACGGCCGAGCCGGTGATGATCACCCCCTATAGCCCTTCGATCAACACCAGCCAGCAGCCGGCCACGGCGGTGGTGGGAACTTCGATTGCCGACCAGGCCACGGTGACGGGCTACGGCCCCACGGGGACGGTGACGTTCGACCTGTACAACAACGGCTCGGCCTCCGGCACTCCGCTGTTTACGGACACGGAGAGCTTGGTCAGCGGCGTGGCAACCTCCGCCGGCTACACGGCGACAGCCACGGGCACCGACTACTGGGTGGCGACCTACAACGGCGACAGCAACAACAAGGCGGTCACCAGCGTCGTCACGGCCGAGCCGGTGACGATCACGGCGAACACACCGTCGATCAACACCAGCCAGCAGCCGGCCACGGCGGTGGTGGGCAGCTCGATCGCCGACAAGGCCACGGTCACGGGGTTGGTCGACGCCAGCAGCGGCGACACGGTGACCTTCACCCTGTACAGCTCGGGCACGACGCAGAACAGCAGCACGCAACTGTTCACCAACACCGAGACGGTGAGCCTCAGCGGCAGCACGGCCACGGCCACCTCGGCGAGCTACCCAACGACGGCCACGGGCACGGACTACTGGGTGGCGACTTTCAACGGCGACAGCAACAACAGCACGGTCACCAGCGGGGCCACCGCCGAGCCGGTGTCGGTCACGCCGAATACGCCGGCGATCAGCACCAGCCAGCAGCCGGCCACGGCGGTGGTGGGCAGTTCGATCGCCGACAAGGCCACGGTCACGGGGTTGGTCGACGCCAGCAGCAGCGACACGGTGACCTTCACCCTGTACAGCTCGGGCACGACGCAGAACAGCAGCACGCAGCTGTTCACCAACACCGAGACGGTGAGCCTCAGCGGCAGCACGGCCACGGCCACCTCGACGGGCTACACGGCCACCGCCACGGGCACGGATTACTGGGTGGCGACCTTCAACGGCGACAGCAACAACAGCACGGTCACCAGCGGGGCGACCGCCGAGCCGGTCTCGATCACGCCGAACACGCCGGCGATTAGCACCAGCCAGCAGCCGGCCACGGCGGTGGTGGGCAGTTCGATCGCCGACAAGGCCACAGTCACGGGGTTGGTCGACGCCAGCAGCAGCGACACGGTGACCTTCACCCTGTACAGCTCGGGCACGACGCAGAACAGCAGCACGCAGCTGTTCACCAACACCGAGACGGTGAGCCTCAGCGGCAGCACGGCCACGGCTACCTCGACGGGCTACACGGCCACCGCCACGGGCACGGATTACTGGGTGGCGACCTTCAACGGCGACAGCAACAACAGCAAGGTCACCAGCGGGGCGACCGCCGAGCCGGTCTCGGTCACGCCGAACACGCCGGCGATCAGCACCAGCCAGCAGCCGGCCACGGCGGTGGTGGGCAGTTCGATCGCCGACAAGGCCACGGTCACGGGGTTGGTCGACGCCAGCAGCAGCGACACGGTGACCTTCACCCTGTACAGCTCGGGCACGACGCAGAACAGCAGCACGCAACTGTTCACCAACACCGAGACGGTGAGCCTCAGCGGCAGCACGGCCACGGCCACCTCAGCCAGCTACCCCACAACGGCCACGGGGACCGACTACTGGGTGGCGACCTTCAACGGCGACAGCAACAACAGCAAGGTTACCAGCGGGGCCACCGCCGAGCCGGTGACCATCACCCCGACCACGCCGGGGATCAGCACCAGTCAGCAGCCGGCGGCGGCGTCGCTGGACAGCTCGATCGCCGACAAGGCGACGGTCACCGGTCTGGTCAGCCCCAGCAGCAGCGATACGGTGACGTTCAATCTGTACAGCTCGGCGACGACGCAAAACAGCACCACGCTGCTGTACAGCAACACCCAGACGGTCAGCCTCAGCGGCAGCACGGCCACGGCCACTTCGACGGGCTACACCGCAGCGATGACGGGCACCGACTACTGGGTGGCCACCTTCAGCGGCGACAGCAACAACGCCTCGGTCACCAGCGGCGCCACCGCCGAGCCGGTGACAATCAGCCCGCCGAGCGTGACTGTCACCAAGACCGCCGATTGTACTCAGATCTGCCCCGGGCAGACGGCCGGCTATACCGTCACGATCACCAACACGGGAACATCAACGGCCAGCGGAATCACATTGAGCGATCCCCTGCCGGCAGGCAAAGGAGGCGACATCGTCTGGTCGATCGACACCACTACGGACACTCCGTCCGACTTTACGATCACCGGATCCAAGGGAAGCCAACAGTTGGTGCTGTCTTCAACCTTCACGGGGACTGCCAAAGGTGACGGCGACGACAGCCTCGCCGCCGGCCAGAGCATTTCGGTGCACATCACGGCCATGACGTACGCCGACGACGCGGCCGCCAGCTGCACGACCACGTGCTCGATCGGCAACAATTGCAACGGCACGTCGGTTCCCGCGGGCGATTACCTCTGGTTCAACTGCGCGGTCAACTGCACGGGACTCTCCAGCAGCGTGCCTACCACGGTCTGCTTCACGGGCCAGACGATCTCCTTCACCTGCGGCAGCCAGAATTACACGGTCCCCGTACCCGACGGCTGTGTCACCTTCTCGCCCAATTGCAGCACGGCCGCCACCAGTTTCAACGGCGGCCAGAACTGCTGGATCACCAACTGCGGCGAAGGGCTCTCGGGCAACGAGTTCATCTGCGGTGTGCCCATCCAGGTGCCCACCGGCGGCACTATCAGCAATGTCACCTGGAGCGGGACGTACAGCGCCGACGCCAACGTGGGCGTGAACTGGAAGTGGACGGCCTCCTGCTTCAGCAATTTCAGCACCAGTTGCAGCGTGCTGGGGGTCAAGCCCTGCGACAATAGCGGCGCCAGCCAGTACCAGAACTCCGATTCCTGCGGCACGCCGGAATGGTTCAAGTGCTACCAGACAAGCAACTGCATCTCTAACAACGGCAGTTGCTGGACCAACCAGTGCACGGCCACTCCCTCGTGCGAGTGCGGCGGGTCGGGCACGTTGACCAATATCGCCACTGTTGGAGCGACGGGCCAGAGTTCGGTCTCGGCCAGCGCCACGATCACGATCACCACCACCATCCAGCCGCAGGTGACGGTGACCAAGACCGCCGACCAGTCGACGATCATGGCCGGTCAAACGGCCGGGTACACGGTCACGCTCAGTAACACCAGTTCCACCACCGTGGCCACCAGTGTCACGCTCAACGATCCGCTGCCCGGCGGCCTGGCCAAGGACATCAAGTGGGCGATCGACAGCACGAAGGGCAATCCGACTGACTTCACGATCACCGGTGCGACGGGCAGCCAGGACCTGACCCTGGCTTCGGGCCTGAGCACACTATCCCCCGGCCAAACCATCTCGGTCCACATCACTGGCACGACGAACGTCGACGACGTGGCCGCCGCCTGCACGACCACCTGCTCGATCCCGGACAACTTCAACGGCACGCCGATCGCCGGCGGCGACTTTATCTGGTTCAACTGCGCGGTGAACTGCTCGAACGTGCCGACCAGCGTGCCCACGACGGTCTGCCTCACCGGGCAGACGATTTCCTTCAACTGCGGCGGCCAGACGTACAGCGTGCCGGTGCCCAACGGCTGCGTCACCCTCACGCCGGGCTGCGCCACGACTACCACCTCGTACAACGGCGGCACGAACTGCTGGATCACCGACTGCGGTGAAGGGCTGTCGGGTAACGAATTCCTCTGCGGTGTTCCCTTCCAGGTGCCCACCGGCGGCTTCAGCGGCGGCATCCAGAACGTCACCTGGACGGGCTCGTGCAGCACCAGTTCCAACGTGGGCGTGAACCTGCAATGGGGCGCGGCCTGCTACTCGGTCTTCACCGGCAACTGCGCCGCGATCAACGTCAAGCCGTGCGACAGCAACTCGGCCAGCTATTACAAGGACTCCGACCACTGCGGTACGCCCGAGAACTTCACTTGGTACGTCACCGGCGGGGCCTGTGGCGGCGGCGGCTCGAATTATACCGGCTCCTATAGCGGCACCTGTTCCGTCACGCCGCCCAACAGTTGCGGCAACCTGAATACCCTGACCAACGTGGCCACGGTCGACGCCATGTGCCAGTCGCCGCTTTCGGCCTCGGCCACCATCACCCTGGAGGCCCCGATCACCATCAGCGGCACCAAGTACCTCGACACTACGGGCAACGGCTTCAGCAGCAACGACCCTGGGCTGGGTGGGGTGACCATTGATTTGTACCAGGGCTCCATCGGCTCGACGCCCTTCGAGACTACCACGACCGCAAGCAACGGCACGTACAGCTTCACTGGTCTGGCCCCGGGAACCTACTATGTCGAGGAGGTCGTGCCGAGCACTTACATCCAGACCGGCGGCGGACCCAACGGCACGGCGGGGGCTACCTACTACACGGTCAATGCCCTCAGCGGCGGCAACTATAGCGGCAACAACTTCGACGACTACCTGATTCCAACGTGCAGCCCCACCGTTGTCGGCTACGCGGTCAATGGCAGTTCGGTGGCGAGCTTTGGCAATACCGCTCAGGGCAACACGGCTACGGTGACGTTCACCGTTGCCTCGGGAATGAGCGACCAACTGACGTTGGTAAGCTACATCGCGCCGTCCAACTCCTGGAATGCGTCGACCGCCTACCAACAGCAGATCTTTGATGAGGCCACCGGTACCTTTGGCCCGGGGACCTATACTCTTACGGTCCTGATCCCCAACTGCTACTATCAGATCGACTTCGTGTGCGGTGCGGCAATTAATGTACTGATCCCCGACTTAGGTACCTACGGCCCGGACAACAGCAACATCTGGTATCACGGCGAGGACCGATTTATCGCCAGCGACAATGGCGGCACGAGCTCCTTCGCGACCAAGGCGGAGGCCAGCGGCGATTTCGCCACGACCGCCCTTTGGACGACTTCGAACGGCCAGGACCCTCGTCGACGATCTCAATGGGGGCTCCAGCCAGACCAGTGCGGCCCAATGGCTGGCCACCAACTTCCCCAACCTGTACGGCGCGGGTGCCGGCACGTATTCGCCTGGTCAACTCCAACGGCACTTACTTCACCAACGGCCAACTGGCGACCGCTTATCCGAAGTTCAGCGGCGGCAACCAGCAGGTGCTGTCCACGGCCCTGTCCGTTTATGCCACCAGCATCAACTTCGCCGGCAGCAGCGCGGCTAACTACGCCAAGAGCTTCGTGGGCCTTAACACCTCTAGTTGCCGGCTCGGGCATGGACACCTACAGCGTCGGCACCATTACGGCGCGGCGTTCGGCCTGGCCAGCAACAGCAGCACGACTTTGACGGTGATGCAGCTCCTGGTGGACCTCAACGCCAACACCGCTGCCGGGGCGGCCGTGAGCTCGGGCGCCAACACGGTCTTCAGCGGCATCAACACCGCCGGCAATGTTGCAGAACGCGACTTGGCGACTCGGGCCTGGCCTACACGCCCGGCCCAGATCCGCACGGCCTACGGCATCAACAACCTCTCCCTGGACGGCACCGGCCAGACGATCGCCATCGTCGATGCCTACGACGATCCGGCCATCTTCCAGTCGCTGGACACCTACGACAGCCAGTTCGGGCTGACCGCCTCCGGCCCGACGCTCTACCAGCAGTACGGCCCGGCCTCGTCGTTCCTGACGGTGGTCAATCAGAACGGCCAGACCAGCCCACTGCCCGCGACCGACCCCAGCGGGCCGGGCACGGCCAACTGGGAACTGGAAGAGGCACTGGACGTGGAATGGGTCCATGCCATCGCTCCAGGGGCCCAGATCGTCCTCGTCGAAGCCAACAGCCAGTCGCTTTCCGACCTGATGGCCGGCGTGGTCACCGCGGCCAACCAACCCGGCGTGTCGGTGGTCTCGATGAGTTGGGGCTTCGCCGAAGGCCAGTCGGTCTTGGCCCAGGACGAAGCCCTCTACGACAGCGACTTCACCACCCCCGCCGGCCACCAGGGCGTGACCTTCGTGGCCAGCACGGGCGACTACGGCACGGCCGATCCCGAATACCCGGCCTTCTCGCCCAACGTGGTGGCCGTCGGCGGCACCAGCCTCTATCTCAACGCCGACAATTCCTACAACAGCGAAACGGGCTGGGGCTACTTCTCCAGCTCCGCGGGCACGCTCGATCGGCAGCGGCGGCGGCACGAGCCTGTACGAACCGGAGCCGACCTACCAGGCAGGGCGTGCAGTCCACCGGCTTCCGCAGCACGCCCGACGTTTCCTTCGTTGCCGACCCGAGCACGGGAGCCTGGATCGCCGACACCTACAACCTGCCCGGCGACAGCGCCTTCGAGGTCGTGGGCGGCACCAGCTTGTCCTCGCCCTGCTGGGCCGGCCTGTTCGCGCTGGTCAACCAGGGCCGGGCGGCCGCCGGAGAGGCCACCCTCAACAGCACTACGCCCGACCGACGCCCAGCAGGCCCTGTACAGCCTGCCGCAGATCGGCCTTCAACAGCATCACCAGCGGCAGCAACGGCGGCTACACTGCCGCGGCCGGCTACAACATGGTTACCGGCCTGGGAACCCCTGTGGCCAGTCAGCTGGTGCCCGACCTGGTGGCCTACAACCAGTCGGCCCACGTCAACACCACGATACCGATCGTCGTTTCGGTCACCGCCAGTTACGACGTTGCGGGCACGGCGGGCGCAAACGCCCTGGCGATGGCAAATGTCGTTGATGGCATTGCGGCATCGAACGACACTGCTGCGGCAAGCGATGGGTCCGCGTCAGCCTCGACGGCGGATGGCGCCTGCGGCTGCATGGCCGTGCAGGCCATTTCTCCGGCTTCGCTGGCCACGCCTGGTCCTACGCCGCCCGCCGCCTTGGACCGGGTCGCGGTAGACGGCGCGATTGGCCTCTGGAGCGTTCTTGCAGGACTCGGGGGCAACCCAGATGGTCGCCGGTTTAAGCCCGGCGGTCGTGGGCCAGACATCGACCTCTGCGGAATTGGGAACGTCCGGCGCGTTGCAGGTCCGGGGGGCGCCGGTGGCGGTGCTTGCGATCGACGACACATTGCCGGCGGCTTTGGCCTGGGGGAACGATGCGGCTTCCGATGCGGCTGCCGATCAATCCAATGGGCGAA
Organism: uncultured Planctomycetia bacterium; assembly: GCA_963709175.1. Lineage (GTDB taxonomy): Bacteria > Planctomycetota > Planctomycetia > Pirellulales > Thermoguttaceae > JANXQG01. Next base: position 1,956,070 of record CAVPVK010000007.1, on the reverse strand, counting down.
GTGAGACCGAGTCGTTGGATGCCTTCTTTGGCGCCCTGGTCGGCTCGGCCCAACGAACCGGACCAGGTTATTTCTGAGCGTAGCGCCGCGGTGACGGTAGCCGTGGGTTTTGACCCACGATTTAAGATGCGGGTTGTTCTCGCCCGTCGCATTGCGACGGTGGAACATGGCGCAACGGGCGAGTTGCGTGATCAACTCCGTGCCGGTAGCCGGGCGGTTCCTTATGCTGGAGATTCTTCTCCAGCGTATCCCAATGCAGGCCGTACTCCTTGCAAGCCTGACGCTTCGACAATTCGCCGGTCAACACCCGGCGTCGCACTTCGCTCCATTGCTCCATGTTCGTGTACACTCTCGATGACCTCGCGGCAGGGGGCAGCTTGTAACGGTTATGCCGTTACAAGCCTTGCTCACACTGCGGCGAGTGGGTTCAAGAGCGCCACGCTTTTCGACCGTTACGCAGGCCCCGGCCCGCGCCACGTTTTCCGACCGGCGTCTACAATCGGCAAAGTTCGGCTTCAGTTCCAATGCCCGACGTACGTATTCGACGCCAGCCTGGGGCTTCCCATACCGGGCACTCGCCACGCCCAGCGGGTGCCAGGCGTCGGCGTGATTCGGGTCGACGGCGAGAATCTGGCGGTAGATCTGCTCGGTGGCGTCGAGCCGCCCCTCCTGATGGTGCTGAACGGCCGTCGCTAGCGCTTCGGAAATCGTGGCCATACCATCTACTATGGTTAAATAGACGGGCGGCCGCCAATGCAGCCTATCTGGAGAAGGGCACCGGCCGTAGGCAGGGATCCGTCAAATTGAAAACTCCTTTTTAAAACATTAATGCCTAATATTTCTGACTAAAAACCGGTTTCCGCGGTCAGGAACGCTCCACGCCAGGCGGAAAGAGATATAGAGATCAGGTGCGCCGGCAATCGGGTGGCCCGCAGGGCGCTGTCTCCAAACGTATTTGGCACGTAAAACAAACTTCGCCACTCAATACAAAATGAAGGAGAACGCTATGCGAGTTCGATTTGCAGCACTTGCCGGAATGTTGCTGGCTTTGGGCGTTGTATCGTCCGCCTCCGCGCAGTCTTACCCTGGCCCTTATAGCAACACAGGCAACTATACGTACGATGGCTATAGTTGGCAGGGATTCGGCGCCGACATGTACCCTGCGCAAATTATCGTTATCAACTCGGCGGGTGCGGCGAGTTTGGTCGCCACGGGCCAAGGCACGTACGACCAGGTTGAGGACACTTACGTCGGTGTGATCAACAATTATTCTGGGCCTATTTCGAGCTTGGCGTTGACCGGTGCCCTCGGCGAGGACATCTTTGGCTTTGACGGCGATGGCGTCGACACCTATGGTGCGACGGGTCTAAACCCAGTACCCAACTATGAGTCGTCCCCGCCCCTCTGGCTGCCAAATGCTAAGGACACCTCCTACGGCGGATACGGCGGGGCGAACGCGTATTTCACCAACATCAATACATCAACCCTGTATACAACCGGCGAGACGGGTATCGTGAACTTCATCACGCCCATTGCCCCTGGCGGAAATAGCTATTTTAGCTTGGAGGAAAACTTAACTAGCGCGGACTTCAGCGTACCCCATATCAACCCCAGCGTTCCAGAACCCACCAGTATCCTAGCTTGGTCGCTGCTCGGCGGCTTGGGCATGGTGTGGCAGTGGAGGCGGTCGCGGAAGGCCGTCTAGTCTAGAGCGATCCGGAAGAAAGTCCTAAAGACGCGGCAGCTTACGATCGGGGTTCACCCTTTTGCCCTTCTCCCCTGTTCTCACTTGGCGGGATCGAAGATGGGCGCGGGTGGCCCCGATAGCGTTTGCGCTGACCGCGCGCCAGAAGAGTTGACAACATCCGACCCGGAGCGACGGATCGCTCCCGCGCCGACGGTACACCGTGAAATGCTTCGTCATTATCCTGTGCTGCCTGGTTGCTGGTGCTGGCCTTCGACCAGCAGATCACGCGCGATCTGTTGAAGAACACGACCGGCCGCAGCCCGCGTGCTGGGGATCGATTCGCCCAGGGGCTGGATGCCACGCGAGCCCGCTTGGCACCCACGCGGATCAACGCGGCCGGACGGATCATGGAATGGCAGGAGGATTTTGAAGAGACGGAGGTCCACCACCGCCACTGTTCGCATCTCTGGGGGCTTTGTCCCGGCACGCCGCTCTAGCCGTCAATCTCCTTCACCAACCCGGATGAACCGGGTGGGGTCGTGCGCGACATCGTCGTTGGCCGCCGTAGCCATCAATCACCTTCACCAACCCGGATGAACCGGGCGGGGCCGTGTGCATGGTCGTGGCGTCGCAGTAGATACGCCGGTCTTGAGAAGCAAGATCAGTAAAGGCCCATTCCGCCCGCTGCAGGCATGCCGCGCGTTGCCCCGGCTGCGGCATTAAGATTAGGCATCGCGGGCATCCCGCTATTATTATTATAATTATAATTAGGCATTGCGGGCATCCCCGCACCCTGACCTGGGGCCGCCTGACCGCCAAACCGCTGGAATTGGCTGCCGGTGGGGGCGCCACCCACTCCAGCAATATTCCCTCCGCGGAGCGTGTTGAAATAGATTCCGTGGGTGTAGAAGCCGGCCACCGTACCCGTGGGACGCCCGGGGTATCGTAGGCCTGCTGCGCGGTTACGCTGTCGCCCAAGGCATCGACCGTGGCGGAGTTGCGGGCGATATTATATTGCTGCGCCTGCAATGTACTTTGCAACTGGAGTTGCGGCTGCACGTACATGTGGTAGTTGTCCACAGGACCACCCTGCTTCTGTTCCAGGTTCAACCATGGGCTCAATATCGGGTAGGGGCTCGTCACTCCCCCCGGGCTGTACGGTCCGCCCGGACCGAACTGTGCCTGAAGCCGACCCGCGGAGGCCAGGATGCTTGTCGCACCCATGACGATAAGAATGGGAATTCGTCGCATCGGATTTCTCCTCATGGTGGAAGGCTGATGACGGTGGAGGCTGATGGCGTTATTCTAGGCGCTATTCTGGGGGCCGGCAAGCCTTTTGTCTAGGAATTGTGGTCATGTAGGATGGAGTAATATCTTCACGTGATTGGGGCAAACTTCGCGGGTTCTGTCAGTTATGCGGCGCAGCGTGGGAGAAGAAACCGCGGGGGAAGCCGTCGGCGGAGGCCGCCGGCTTGGCGACTGGATCAGGGGGCGGTAATGCCGACGAAGGCTGGGAAGGCAGATTGCCGTTGCCGTCGGCCGAAACCGCCGGCTTGGCGGCTGGATCCGGGGGCGGCAATGCCGGGGAAGGCTGGGACAACAGATTGCCGTCACCGTCGGCCCGGCCGGTCGTCGCGGCCCCGGGGCCCACCTTGCCGTTTGGTGCATCCCATCCGGCAACGATATTCACCGTCTCGTCGCTCGTACCCGTCTGGCCAAGCGATGGCAGCCACACTGCCATTGTTGTCGTTCTATCCGGCTGCCGCGGAAGACCCAAAGGAAATCTCCCATCGTCCCGTCGTGCCCGCGGGACTACTATGCGAAAGGAGCAACCACCGGCGGGACCGCCAAGACGACGGTCTCCGAATTCTGGCGGGGCAGGGTCGTGACCGGCGGCGGATTTCCCCGCAGGGAGCCGTTGGTGGAGGAGCTGAGATGGGTTTCTCCGCCGGTCCGCTACTGGGTTTGGCGGCCCCTGCCGCAGCGGGAGAGGCTCCCTTATCTGCCGGCCCCTTGTCTGCCGGCCCCTTGTCGGCGGGCAATCCCTGCGGCCCCTTGTCGGCGGGCCCCTTGTCGGCGGGCCCCTTGTCGGCGGGCCCCTTGTCGGCGGGCCCCTTGTCTGCCGGGCAAGGTCTGAGGCGCCTTGTCTGTCGGCAGGCCCTGAAGCTCCTTCTCTGCCGGTTGGCCCTGAGGTACCTGAGGCACTTGAGGCACAGTGCCTCCGCTGCCCTTTGGCGGCCCGGCTTGCTCCGCCGCTGGGGAGGCGGAATCGTTTCCGGCTGAGGCTTGAGGGCCCGTTCGGCGGAGGTTGCCCGACATCGTTTAGCCAACTAGTCCCGCCCGAAGCCAGTGGCGGACCGTCACAGCGAACCGCCAGGCAGCCTGGCGCCTGCGATCTGCCATCGCGTGGGCTGAAAACCGGAGCAGGGCAGGCATGCGCAGTAGGCAGGATTGGTCAGGCCGGATTATTGGCGTAGGCATGATCATTGACGCAAGCCGGACTCCTGGCGTAGGCCTGATTACTGACGTAGGCCTGATTATCGGCGGAAGCCGGATCGTAACACTGCGGCTGGCCGCAGATCGAGTGGCCCGTTTCCCTGGGCGGCAAGACGCCTCCCCCCTGGCAGCCCCCAAGGGCGATGACCAGGCCTACCGACATCACGTGCAAAGACCATCGTAGCTTCGCCATGTGACCCCCCTTATCCCGTTGTAAGTATTAGCCGGTTGGTACCCGCTAGAAAGTCGCATTGGCATTGCCGCCGCCCTTGAGCACAGGGCCCGAGAACCTCGTGACGGTGCCCACACCGAATATCGAGAACCCCATTACCCTTTGCATCGGGGCCAAGAGCTTGCCCAGCCCCGTGTCTAGGGCGATGAGCCTGTCCTCGGCAACGTAGATGCGGTCGCCGGGAAGGATCTGGTAGTTCGAGCGGGCATTGGCGTTGGCCGCGATATCCTCCCAACTGACGTCCAATCGTTGCACGGTGCCCGGGCGGTCGGTAGGCCGGGCGATCCAGATCTTCTGCGAAGAAATCGGCCGGAAGCCGTTGATTTGCGATATGGCGTCCAGCACCGTCTCGTTGCCGGTCACAGGGAAAGCGATAGACGCCGTCGCCCAGGCCCGCGCCCTGGGTCACGATGTAATAGCTCTTGCTGTTGTAGCCGCTGACCTCCAACGAGACGTCCACGCTCTGGAAGAACTCCAAGAGGTGCCGCTGCACGGCCTGCCGCGCCTGGCCGACGGTTAGGCCGATGACCGAGACACTGCCGTAGGAACCCAGGGTGACCGTGCCGTCCATGGCCACCAGGTGCGGCCCGAAAATCTTCTGCTCGGCAGCGCTTTGCGTCAGGCTTACCGTGACTTCCGGCTTGACCAGAACGTTCGCGAGCTGTTTGGAGATAGCCTCTTTCGCCTCGTCCACGGTCTTCCCCGCCAGGAAGACCGAGCCGTAATGCGGTCCCAAAGCCACTTGTCCATCGGCGCCGATGGGGACTACGCCGTTAATGGGGGCCTCAGGCGGCGTACCGCCCACTTGGATAGCAACCATGTCGAACGGCTGCAGGTGGTAGGGTTGCTTGGGGACGGCGTGCATTGCCTCGATCGCCAGCACGTCGGGCGGCTCAATGACATAGGGCGGCAAGACCGTCTTGCGGAGTTCTCGCGGGATGCAGCCAGGACCGCCAGCCATCTCCTCCGTCGGCGCGGCCGGTACCGCCGGAGACATGAGGGCGCAGCCGCCAGTCAAAGAAGCAGCTATGGCGATTGCGCAACATTTGGCAGCCAATCCGCAAGATCGACGCATCATTTTTTCCAACCCCCAAAAATCGTCCGACTTATTACGTCAGAAACGCCTCACGCCTGTCCGAGCATGTCGAAAAGGCCTTGAGAAACCCTCGATACGGCCTCATAAGCGTTATAATCGGCAAAATCCTCCCCTTCGCTACAGTCAGACCCCTGGCGGCCGGCCAGGACGGTTGGAGATTTGAGACCGCTGGTCAGATCCAAGTTAAAGATAGCGCAAATAGGAAAGACTGAATACGAAGGCTGGGGGTGTGGTATAATCCACAAGGTTATTGCTTTCAAACTTGTCCTCTAGTTTCAAGATCGGCTATTCGTCCTAATTTCGCCCTTTTGTGTAAGCTCGCCTGGTAACGGGTGGCAAAAGTTGACGCACCGATTCTTTGAAATAGAATTCATCGATTCCTGACGTCCAGTCCTGATGTCCAGGCAAACCGGTTGGGAGCGGTTCCGTGAAAACCAAGCACACAAACGCCTCTGGCAGCACTATGGTTACCCGACAGGGAAGCATTTATCCGGCCGACCTCTTTTCCGCCGCGCAAGCGACTTCCGAGCGGCTCTGGTGGGCCGTCTACACCCGATCGCGGCAGGAGAAGGTGTTTGCCCGGCACTTGCTCGCCAACGAGATCCCGCACTACCTTCCCTTGGTGAAGAAGACCTACCTCAGTTGCGGGAGAAAGTTCTCCGCGCAGGTGCCTTTGTTTCCCGGATACGTTTTCATGTTCGGTTCGGAACAGGAGCGGCTGGAAAGCCTCACGTCAAACCGGGTCTCCAAGGTCCTGCTGGTGCCCGACCCGAGCCGACTGCGGGCGGACCTCGAGCAAGTTTTCCGTTTGATCGATTCCGGCGCCCCGCTGACGGTCGAACAGCGGTTGGCCCCTGGAAACCGCGTGAGGATCCGCAAGGGGGCGATGGCAGGGCTAGAAGGCACGGTGCTAGTGCGCCGCGGCCAAACGCGACTGTTCGTGGCCGTCACTTTCCTGCAGCAAGGGGCTTCGGTAGAGGTGGACGACTTCAACCTCGAGCCGATCGATTGATCGCTTCCGGCTGCCGAGATCCTCGCCGTACCGCGTGCTTACCTGTGCGTCAAGGCATGCAGCGAGCAACATGCGGCAGTTCTATCACTGCCGGCGCGACTGGTTGCCAATTGGGGCTGGGGAAGCAGGGAGCGAAGCGGATCAGGGGGTGCGTTTGACGATTCAAGGTCGCGCCTGCTCGACCGATGTACTGGAAGTGCTCGACGATATCCCGGTGCTCGTCGGGCAGATACCACTGGAGAACCTCGACCTGGTAATGGACCTCCGTGGCGGGCAATTGGTCGGCAATCGGGCGCACGGCGGGGAACACATATTTGAGATGTATTTAAGGAGTCAGTGGAATGGAAGCTGAACCTGCGGCCAAAATGAATGGCTTGGCCGAGGCGCGCGCGGCCCTCAAAGGCGATGACATCGTGCGCCTCCGGTCGCGAAAGCCTGCCGGCAGGCAGTCGGCGCTGTCCCCGCTTCTACGATGCCTGCTGGCGGCCATCGGGCTGGCGCTGCTTCTGGCCCCGGCGCAGGCTGCTGTTTCCGCGGCGGAAGTCGGCCAGTGGGAAGTCTTCGAGACGTCCTTCCCGTCGGCCAAGCACTACGCCAATGCTTTTACGGATGTTGAAGTCGACGTCGTCTTTTGCCAAGGCAGCCAGCAATGGACGGTTCCGGCCTTCTGGGCGGGCGGTGGCAAGTGGGTCGTGCGTTTCGCGCCGCCCTTGCCGGGTGAGTACAAGTACCGCGTCCAATGCAGCGATGCAGCCAATCGAGACCTCAACGGCAACGAGCACAGCTTCCATGCTTCGGCCTACCATGGCGGGAATCCCCTGCTGAAGCACGGGTTCCTCCGCGTCGCTACAGACCGGCGGCACTTCGAGCACGCTGACGGCACGCCGTTTTTCTGGCTGGGAGACACCTGGTGGAAGGGCCTCTGCAAACGGCTGACGTGGGCTGGGTTTCAAGAGCTCACGGCCGATCGCCGGGCCAAGGGCTTTTCCGTCGTGCAGATCGTTTGCGGCGTCTATCCCGATGAGGGGAGCTTTGAGCCGCGCTGGGAAAACGAGGGCGGGAAACCCTATCTGGCCAGGGACTTCAGCGTCGTCAATTCCGCCTACTTCGAATATGCCGACCGCCGCATCAAGTATCTCGTTGATGCCGGAATCGTGCCGGCAATTGTCGGCGGCTGGGGACGGCCCGACTGCGACAGCCTGCGGTATGCCGGAGTGACGGGCATCAAGCGGCATTGGCGGAACCTGATTGCCCGTTTTGGCTGCTATCCGACCGTTTGGATCGTCGGCGGCGAATCGGCCGGCCCGCAGTGGACCGAGATCGCCCGCTATGTGCGGAAGACCGACGCCTACCACCGTCCGGTGACGATCCATCCGGGCAGTTCCGCCCGGCAGTCGGTCACCGATGAAAAGGTGATTGACTTCGACATGCTGCAGACCGGTCACGGCGATTGGGAGGCCGCTTTCGGGGCGATTCCCCAGGTCAAGGCCGCTCACGCCCGTCGGCCGGCAATGCCCGTCGTGATCGGCGAATGCTGTTACGAAGGCCACATGCAGACCGCTTTTCCGCCGGTCCAGCGATATCTGTTCTGGGGAAACCTGCTCAACGGCGGGGCGGGCCACACCTACGGCGCGGCCGGCGTCTGGCACATGGGCGTGGACGGCGATCCGGGCATCACGCCCGTTTACGATTTTACGAGCTGGAAAGAGGGCATGAACAGTGCCGGCTCGGGCCAACTGGGGCTGGGCAAGAGGCTGCTGGAGCAATACCCCTGGTGGCGTTTCCGGCCGCATCCGGAATGGGTCGAAGCGGGCTGTTTTGCCGCGGGCATTCCCGGCGAGGTGCGCTTCATCTACGTGCCGCGCCGCGGCGTCTACAACTGGAACGGGATCGTGGTCAAGAACCTCGAGCGGGACGTGCCCTACCATGCCTTCTACTTCAATCCCAGCAACGCCAAACGCTACGACCTGGGACGGTTTGTCTTCGCTGGCCAACCGCCGCGGCCGTTCGCCGGTCACGAGTTGCCCCTGCTCTTCGCGGATCGCTTCCAGACGGCCACTTCCACCGCGTGGAAGGACTACGGCACGCCGACGGCTCGCCGCGGCGGCCGCCTCACGGGGGGCAAAGGCATGCTGACCGTCCTCGAGCAGACCAGCGCAGCCGACCTGATGGCCAGCGCCGACGCCAACAGCGACGCGGAAGCAGGCATCGTCCTCCGATTTCACGATCCGGACAACTATCTCGTCGCCCTGTACACGCCGCTGCTGAAACAGATCTACCTGCACGACCGGGTGAACGGCCAATGGGGCGCCTCGCTGGGGGCCGTGGCGGTGCCCGAGATCGGAGCAAAGATCCACCTGACCGCCGCGGCCTGCGGGGACTTCGCCGCCATGGTTCTTTCCGACGGCAGGCAGAGCTATTGCACGCCGCTGGTCAAGGTCGGCAACACGGCTGCCGGCAAGGCGGGGCTGTGGCTTTTCCAGATCGGCCAGCGGCAGGAATTCAGCAACTTCGAATTGTCGCGGGCGCACTTCGCTCCGCCGAAGCTTGGCAGCGGGAAATCGAAGCTGGCGATGATTTTCTCCGACGAGTACCGCTCCCCTGCCCTGCCCTCACCGCAGGACTGGGTGCTGGTGCTGGAGCGGGCAACCGAAGGTGATTGATGGAGGCTGTCGGCTCCGTACATTGCCCGCACCAACTTGCCCAGAAAATGCATGAGGTTTTGAACATGGTGCCAACGACAAACGTCCCCGAAGTATTGACGATCGAAGAAACGGCGGAGTTCCTGCGATTGCCAGAAGAAGTGGTGCGGTTTTATGCGGGCCGGCTCATGCTTCCGGGCAGACAGATCGGCGACCAATGGCGATTCTCGCGTCGCGCCCTGGAAGACTGGCTGCGCGGTCCGACGGGGAAGCAGGCGCTTTTGAGCCAGGCAGGCGCTTTCGAGGACGACTTGGCCGACCTGGAAGAATTGCGAGCATCGATCTATCGGGACCGCGGCCGGCCTGAAGTGGAGTAGCCGTGCATCTGCCCTCTGGCTTCTGTCCCCTGGCATCGAGCGGCCGAAGCTCCGCAGGCACGCCTCTTAGCGAAGATCAGCCGGCCCAGATCCGCGGCCTACGATTACGACATCATCGTCGCGCACGCCCGGCTGGTCATCGACAGGCGGAACGCGGCGGAAAAGGTAGCCGCGGCGGGGGAGAAGATCGTCGCGGCATGACAGCCCATCACAGGCGTGCGACCAAGTGCGGGCACGACCTGGCTACGAAGAGGTTTGCCGACGCCAGGGTCGATCTCTCGGCTGCTCTTGTGTAGAATCAGGGTGGTTGGAGAAGAAGACTTTCATGCCCAAACGGATTGGTAAATTGACGCGTGGACTTGGGGCGATCGTCTGGCTGTACGTCGCGATGCTGGCGGTGGTATGGCTGCTGCTGCGCTTAGGAGGCGACCGCTGGTGGTTCGCCACGCTCATCCTCTTCGGTCCGCGGTGGCTCTGCGCAGTCCCGCTGGCGGCGCTCGTGCCGGCGGCAGCCCTCGTCCGCCGCCGCCTGCTCTGGCCACTGACGGCCGCAGCAGTCGTGGCGGTCGGGCCGATCATGGGCTTTTGCCTGCCGTGGGCGAGGGCTCCGCGTCCTGACATGCAATCTGAAGGGCCGCTGCCGCGACAATACGGCGCTGGACGACTTGATCCGCAGCGCCCGTCCCGATATTGTGGCCTTGCAGGGTTGTTGGGGGGACGTCCGCGTGGCCTGGCCGGAAACGTGGCACGTCTGCCGGCAGGGTGAACTGCTGATCGCGTCGCGCTATCGCCTCGATAAGGTACAAAGGTTGTCACAGGGGTCGTCCGCGGAAGACGAGGGCGAACTGCCGCCCGATCCGCGGTTGCATCTGCTGGGCTGCGTGGTCGCCGCCCCGCAAGGCGACATTTGCTTCTGCACGATGCATCCGGTAAGCCCGCACAGCAGCATCGCACGGCTACTCAGCCGCGACACCGTGCTGCGGCCGTCGGCGAGCCCTTACCTGGAGGCGGAAATCGCCGACCGCTGGCAGGACGCCGCGGATTTGCGCCAGCGCCTTGACGCATGGGGCGGCGCCCAGATTGTTGCTGGCGACCTGAATCTGCCGTCCGACAGTCCGATTTTCAGCGCGTATTGGGCGGCATACTGGGATGCCTTCGGCAGCGTCGGCCTGGGATTCGGCTACACGGAATGGCCACGGCTGCCGCGGCTGCCGCGGCTGCGCTTCGGCATCCGCATCGACCATATCCTCAGCAGCCCAGGCTGGCGGCCCTCGCGTTGCTGGGTCGGTCCGGACGTGGGCTCCGACCACCGGCCGCTGATCGCCGACCTCGGTCCGAGCGGAAACGCGAAATAGACCGCGACAACGGAGCGAAAGGCGGCAGGTATTTCCGCACCGGTCCTAATCTGGTAAAGTCTCACGCATCGTCCCCCTTCCCAACCCTTTTCCGGAAGGAGCGAATGAACCAAGTCAGTTACTTCAACGGTCCCCAACCTTTGCGCGGCTCGCGCCAGGCCAGGTCGTTGACGGCCGGGTCATTGGTGATGCGACCTTGCTCGTCCAGTTCCAGCTTCTTGCCCGCCCGGGCGCAGAGGTTGCCCAACTGCACGTTGGCTGCCATGGGGCCGGAGTAGCTGAAGTTCGACTGGCTGAACTCCCGCGGCTTCTCGCCCAGGCAGGCCATGATGAACTCCTCGTGGTGGCCCGGGGAACGCGGCAAGAGCCGCTTGGGCTTGCCGAACTCTTTGGCCTTCGCACTGGGGATCAGCCGGGGGCTGTCCCAATAGTCGCCCTCGACGAGCATCTTGCCCTTGCTGCCGACGATCATGTTCCCCGTCCGCGGCAGTTTGCGGCCGTCGGACTTCAGCTCCTCGGGCGTGGGAGGCATGTTGTCGCCGCCGTCCGGGCCCCTTCCCTCATACCAATAGGTCGTGAAGCCGGGGCGATCCGCCTTGGCACGGAAGGTCATCTTGATGGTCATGCCGGAGGGGAATTGCTCCTTGATCGGTGCGGTCATGAAGATCGGCTCGGCCGTGGCGGCGTAGCCGGGCGCCATGATGGCGTAGATGCCGTCGGTCGTATGGCAGGCCATGTCGCCCAAGGCGCCCGAACCGAAGTCGACCCAGCCGCGCCACACGAACGGCTGGTACAGTCGCCTGTCGCCGCTATTGTGGCGCTCGGCATAAGGCCGCATCGGCGCCGGGCCGATCCAGGCGTCCCAATCGAGGTTCGACGGCACCGGATCGGTCCAGGTGGGCCGTTCGCCGCCCTGCGGCCAGATGGGGCGGTTGGTCCACGTGTGAAATTCCAGCACGTCGCCGATCGCGCCGCCCTTGATGAACTCGTAGGCGATCCGCCACCCCTGCCCGGCGTGTCCCTGGTTGCCCATCTGGGTGACGACCTTGGGGTGCTTGGCGTAGGCCTCGGCCAGGAGCTGTGCTTCCCGCACCGACCAGGTTAGCGGCTTTTCCGTGTAACAGTGGATGCCATGGGAGACGGCGGTCATGGTGGGGGCGAAATGGCTGTGGTCCGGCGTGGCCACGAACACCACGTCCAGCTCCTTGGCGTGTTTTTCGAACATCTTCCGCCAGTCGGTGTAGCCCTTGGCCTTGCCCCAGCCCTCCTGCCCCAGGACCCCGTTCCAATTCGAGCGGTTCACCTCGGCGAAGCAGACGCATTTCAGGCCGGCGCGATGGGCGAAGCCGGTGTGCGAACCGGCCTGGCCGCCCGTCGCCACGAACCCCACCCGCAGGTTGTGGGCTTGGCTATCGCCCCGGGCCAGCCGCGGCAGGATCAGCGGCAGCGACACCCCCGCGGCACCCAGGCCAGTGATGAATTGACGACGAGTAGCACGATGCATCATGGTAATCCCCAATAACAATATAATGAATAGAACAGGAAGGCTTGGCGGTTGCGGTCACGAGAACCCCGCAGCCATTGAAGATACCATACGGATAGCCGTTTCGCCAGTAACCTGGCTCGCCTCTCGCCTGCTCGCCTCTGGCCTCTTGCCTTCAGACCGTATCGACGAACCGGCTTCGGGCCGGTTGGTTAGCCGTTACCGACGAACTGGGCCGTAAGGCCGTAAAGGGCTGGTCCTGGCCGCCCAAGGCCACGTAGCGTCGAGAAACTTCGGGGTCTTCGAGGTGAAGCAGCGCTGGGCCGGGCAGAGCCGCATTCCAACGGCCGGCGCGAAAGCCACCGCAGTCGGTGGGCGAACAAATGCGCCAGCTCCCCACGCTTATTAGCGCGGTTTCGGCCGAGGAAATGGTGAACCGTTTGGAGTTCCTTGGCAACTGGGGCTGAGTCGAAGAGCAGAGAGCAGGGCGACGTCCACTGCCCTTCGCCCCGAGCCCCGGATTCGTGCTATTTTCGACAGCGGGGCAGGAGCTACGACCTGCGCCGCCGCCGATAGCCCAGCAGGGCCAGGGCCCCGACTCCAAGCAGGACCAGGCTGGCGGGTTCGGGAACCGCCGCCACCGCACCGGCCGGCGATGCCGCCACGGGTGCGGCCGTTGCCATCGGGTCGAAGATGAAGGTGCCGCCGGCGCCCACTGTCAAGCTCGTGCCGGTGGGCAAGGCGGAAGCGGCGGTCACAATCAAGACGCCGTTGTCGACATAGGTGCCGCCGGTGTAGCTGTCGCTGCCGCTGAGGATCAGCGTGCCGCTTGCCACCACGGTGCTGCCGCCGTAGGTGTTCGAGCCGCTGAGGATTTCCGTGCCGCTGCCGCTCATCACCAGGCTCAGGCCGCCCAGGCCGTTCTGGATCGAGCCGCTGAAGGTCGAGGTGCCGCCGCTGGGGCTCAAAGTCAACACGGCCGCGGCGGCGGAACTGTTGGTCACCACGCCGCCGGACCCGACCACGTTGGCCAGCGAGGCGACTGTCTGGTTGACGCCGTTGAGGTCGAACGTCGCCCCCGTAGCGAGCTGCACGGGCGTGGTGGCAGGCAGATTGCCCGTGTTGGCGTACAGGGCGGCCACCTGGGCGGGCGTCAGGGCGCTGCCGAAGACATAGACGTCGTCGATGGAGCCGTTCATGTATTCGTTCGGGGCACTTTGGCCGATCTGCATCTGCGCCGGCGGCCGGGGTCATGAAGGTGGGGGTCGTCGCGGCCCACGTAAAATTCTGCTCGTCCACGCCGTTAAAGTAGAGTTGCGCTCCCGTAGGCGTGATAACGTAAGTGACCATGTACCACTGGCCGGGGTTGATGGAGAGGTTGTTGATGTCCAGGCCCGTGTTAATCCAGTTGCTGCCGGTGCCCACGTCGCCGTGGATTTTCCCGTCGAGGCCATCGACCTTGACGTCAAACGTCTGATCCTGGCCGAAACGGGTGCCCAGGATGCCGTTGACGTTGGACGCGAGGCCGACGGCGTCGAGGTTGAACCAGGCCGAGACGGTGAAATCGCCGCTTAGCTGCAGGCTGCTGCTGTTGGGCACGGCGACCGACTGGTTGCCGTTGAAAGATATCGCTTGCCCGGACGGGCCGGCGGTGTAGGTGGCCCCCGTGAGCGTGCCGTTGTTGCCGTTGCCGCTGCTGTCGTTCGTGTTGCCGTCGAAGGGATAATGGGCCACGGGGGGCGAGGCGGAATAACCCCCGAGTTGAAGCGTGCCGGCGAGGATGCGGGTGGGGCCGCCGTAGCCATGCCCGCCACCGCTGATCGCCAGCGTGCCCGAGCCAAGCTTGGTCAGGCCGCCCACGTTGCTGGCAGCCAAGGGCGTGTTGAAGGTCACGCTCTGACCGTTCGTATCGACGGCCATGGCGGCGGTGCTATTGACGATCTGGCTCGATACATCCTGGCCATTGCCGGCGGCATACTGAAGCGTGCCGCCGGTGAACGTCACGCCGCCCGAGCTCAGCCCGCCGTTGGAAAAATTGAGTACGCCGGCCTGGATGGTCGTGCTGCCGCCATAGCTGTTGGCGGCCGCCAGGGAGAGCGTCCCCGCCCCCGTCTTCAGCAGGCCGCCCGTGTTGCTGGCGTCAATGGGGCTGGCGAAGGTCACCGCATGGCCGTTGGTGTCGATGCTCACCGGCCCGATGCTGTCCTGAATCAGCGACGAGTAGTCATTCGTGTTCGATGCGGTATACTGCAAGCTGCCCCCGAAGAACACGATGGCGTCGGTGTTGCCCAGGGCCGAGGAAGATGCCAAGGACAACGTGCCGCCCAGCAACGCCGTCGGACCGGTATAGCCATTGGCGCCGGACAACGTGAGCGTGTTGATTCCCACTTTGGCGATTCCGAAGGCTTGTCCTTGGGGGATGCTCGTGCCGTAGGTGAAATTGCCGCGGGTCGTATCGATGCCCAACAAGGAATTGCTCGACCAGGCGATCTCGTTGGCGAGGCGGTCGATCTGGGCGCTGCTCCAACCGATCGAGCCGGTGGTGGACTGCACGGCAAGGACCGCCTCGGGGGCCACGCTGACCTGGCCGGAGAGGTAGCCCGGCAGCGCGGCCGTCGTGGTCGCATCCAGCACTCCTGCCTGGACGCTTGTCGTGCCAGGGTAGCTGTTGGTTCCGGCAAGGATCCAGGTCCCCGATCCGGTTTTCACGACCGAGCCGCTGCCGATGGCGTCGACGATGCGCCCCGTGACGACGCCTTCGCCGCCGCCGGCAAGAGTCAGTTGCGATCCATTGAGGTTTACGGCCGTGCCGCCGGTCAGGGTGATCACGGCGCCGGCCGCCCCCGACGCATCTAACGTACTGCCGTTGGCGAGGTAGATGGTGCGGTTACTCGCGCAACTCGCACTGCCGACAAACTGCAGGTAGCCGCTGGTGCTGTTGGCGTACCCCAACGTGATCGTGCCGTTGGCGGCCGCCGGTGAACCCAGCGAGCTGGGTGTCTGACCGTCGGCGTTGGCGATCGAGGCGAAAGCCAACGTACCGGCGGTGACCGTCGTTGCGCCCGTGTAGCTGCTCGTGCCGGTCAGGGCCACGGACGCACTGCTGCCCGCGACGGTCAGGCTGCCGGAACCGGAGATGGCGCCGGCAAAAACGGTGCTGGCGCCATTGCCGCCGATGATCAAGGCCCCGCTGTCGAGCACCAGCCCGCCGGCGGCCCCGGAAAGCGCGCCGAGGGTCTGGGTGCTGCCGTTAAGGTCCCAGGTGGCGCCAGCGGCGACGTTGACCGTAGTGAGGCCGGCAGTTGCGGGGCGACCGCGCTGAGGAGCATGTCGTCGAGCCCCACGCTCTCGTCACCGGGCGGCGTTGTCGTCCCGCTGAAGCCGATCGTATAGGTGCCGGCCGTGTAGATCGCAAAGGTGGCGCTGGTGCTCGTCCAGGAGGTATTGCCGATCGCGTATTCGGAACCGACGTTGGTCCCGTTCAATTGGAACCAGTAGGGATTCACTTGGCCCGCCCGCGAGGCCTGCGACCAGGCGAGCATATAGGTGCCCGGCAGAAAGTAGAGCGATTGGTCGAGCGTGCTGTTGTCCTGCAGGCTGAAGGCTTGGCTACCGCTCGGATAGGGCATGGTATAGCCCCAAGCGGTGCTGCTGTTCACAAGCGCTCCGCCTTGGTTGGTACCAGTGTTAAGGCTGTTGCCGGAGCTTGTCCACACGAACGACTGCGTTTGGCTGACGCTTAAGCTGGAATAGTAAACGTAATTATCTGCACCGATGTTAGGGCTCTGGAAACTTCCGTTCAGCAGAGTCGGCGGAGGATTCACGGTCGCCATTTGCAGAGTTCCGCCGGCGATGGTGGTCGCACCGGAGTATGAGTTGGCGCCCCCGAGCACCAGCATTCCTGCGCCAAGTTTGGTCAAACCGCCGACGTTGGAACTTGAAAGACCGGAAATAAAGGGCACATTATTGCCGTTGGTGTCGACGGTGATCGCGGCCGTGCTGTTCTGGATCTGGGCGGAGACGTCCTGCACGTTGCCGGACGCATACTGCAGCGTGCCGCCGCTGAAAACAACGGGTCCGGTGCTTAATCCGCCGGCGGAGAAATTGAGCGTGCCGGCTTGGATCGTCGTGCCGCCTGTATAAGTGTTGGACGCCCTGAGGGCCAGCGTGCCGGGCCCCGCCGCGACCAGGCCGCCGGAGCCGCTGACGGTGTTGGCGAAGGTCACCGTCGTGCCCGCGGTGTAGTTGCCGATCTGGGTATTGCCGGCGAGCGTTACGGTGCCGGAAAGCGTGACGGCTTGGCTGCCGTGGAACACCAGCGCGCCCGATCCGTAGGGCCCGGCCGGGTTGCCGGCGAGTGTGAGGTTGTTTGCCAGCGTGCCCGACGTTTGGTCGAGGAGCAGTTGTCCGCCGTTGACGGCGACGGGCCCGGTCCCCAAGGCGGCGGCGGAGCCGATGTCGAGCAGGCCGGCATTGATGACCGTCCCGCCCGTGTAGGTGTTCGTGCCGGCCAGCGTCGTCGTGGCGATGCCGCTCTGCTCGATCGCGGCCGAGCCGGTTATGCCCGTCCCGTCGCTGCTGGTCAGGCTGTAATTGAGGTAATTGTTGATGAATTGGAGGGTGCCCGAGGTGACGGCGCCGGGGATGACGTTCAGCGCGGTGTTGCTCACCTGGAGACTCGAGATCGAGTTGTCGCCGAAATAGAGCGTGCCGTTGGCCGCGGTGAGGGCGGTGCTAAAGGCTGCGGTGCCGCCGCCCCAGTTCAAGTCAGGGCCACCGAGGTTGCCACTAGCGGAGCCCGTCCAGAAGGCGGCTGGACCGCCCACGTCGACTACCGCCACGTTCGTCAGGTCCGAAGTGTGGTCGCCGCTGCCGCTACTCTGGAACTGGATGGTCTGGCTGCCGCCGGTTCCCTGGAAGATCAGGCTGTAACTCTGGAAGCTGGTCTGGTTCAAGCTGCCGATGCCGATCCCCGCCGACTGCGAATTGTCTCCCCAGGCGGCCAACCCCGCGTTGCCATAGGCATTTCGTGCGGCCGCCTGGAAAGAGAGAATGCAAATGTCTCCCGCCGTGGGGGTGATGATCGCCTGCGTGGCAGTCTGGTCGCCCTGCATGAAGAGATAACTGGGAATGTTGTTCGCCGGGGCGAAGGGTGATTGCGTGCCCGGCGCCAAGGTGCCATTGATGCCGGTGCCTGCGCCGTTGGAGCCGCTTGTCTGCCAGTTCGGGATCGAGGCCGGATTGTCCGGGCCCAGTCCGTCACCGAGATAGCCGGGAAAGTTCGTAAACTGTGCCGCATTAGCGGAAAAATCGCCATTGCTGACCAGGTTCTGCCCGTGGGCTTGGCCAACAGCCAACCCAACCATGACAACCAGAGAAGACGCAACTACATCCGATCTAATGCCGAACATGGAATACCCCCCACAGTTAAAAAGACTCGCCTAGCCAACGGCAAGCAGACCCGCTCCACGAGAAGGCGCCGCTTCCCCAAGAACATGGAAGCCGTTTCCCTTAACCCAGGGCGAAATCCTCTATATTTCATTATGACAAAGACGAGCTATTGCCGGAGGAATCATGCCCAACGCCTTGCCGGCTACCAATGACCCAGTGGCATCTGCGAACGTGACGCACAGACATCCACACCCTGATGGTAGCCGCTTTTCGTAATTTCGTCAACGAAATCGCAGTCTACGTTCTACTCGAGCCCGTTGCGCTGCTCCTCAGCTATTGGCGCACTTCTGATTGCGGAAGGTCGATTTGATGCCTTCCCCCCACGTGATTGGGAAAATGCCATTGCCGGAGGAATCGACCGTGCTGGGGATACCGTGCTTGACCGCCCGGCCGAACACGGAGCGCCCGAGCGGATTGCGGAAACACTGGCAGGAGTTAGGAGATAGGGCCCGTTAGGAGTTAGGAGAGAGAATGTTGGAAGGGGGAAGACCGAAGACGGGGAGAAAAACCGCGAAGAACAGGAAGGACACGAATCAAGGGGCGCGGAGCAATTGCAGTTTCAGTTGCTTGGTAATCTGAATTAGCCTATAATTCTACCGCAGTCCGCAGACGTGCCTCCGCTTGGATGCTGGTTTCCTTGCACGTCGTGGAATCTGGCGGAGGCGACAATGGCCCAAACGACACTTTACGAAATACTCGACCAGCTTCGCACCCTCGAACCCGAAGAGTTGCGGCGCCTCGAACGAGCGGTTTGCTCGCATCTCGGGCCGCAAGCGGAATCTACGAAGCGTGAAGCTTTCCATCAAGCGCTCCTGGCTTCTGGCCTGGTCAAGCAGATCAAGCCGCCGCGTCAGGACCGTGACGCAGAGCGACGGCTCATCGAAGTGCAAGGCCGGCCCGTCTCCGAAACGATCGTTGCGGAACGCCGTTAAATGGCCGACTATGTCGTAGATAGCAGTGCTCTGGTGAAACGCTAAGTAAGCGAAATTGGCTCCGCCTGGGTGGCGGGTCTTTTCGACCCTTCTTTGCGCGACGAGATTTTTGTTGCGGCAATAACCGGCGTGGAGATTGTTGCGGCCGTCGCGCGGCGTGCGCGAGGTGGAGCGATCGCAGCCGCTGACGCGGCTTCCATTTGCAGCCAACTTCGATCGGATTGGGTTTCCGACTATCAGGTCGTTGAGGTCAATGATCTTCTCTTGCAGCAAGCGATGTCCCTCGCGGAAGTACATGGCTTGCATGGCTATGACGCCGTTCAGTTGGCCGCGGGACGCCAAGTAAATCAGCTCTCTGTCCGTAGCGGCTTGTCACCGGTTGTTTTTGTCTCGGCGGATAATGAGCTAAACGCGGCAGCCGCACAGGAAGGGCTCGTCGTAGAAAATCCAAATCTCCATCCGTGAGGCGGAAACCCGAAGCGTACATCGAGGCCAATAATCTACTTGCCGTCCTGCAGGCAGAAGCCCGTTTTCGCCTCGCATACCGAGAGCCTTAAGACGAAGCTCGTTTTTGCCGCCGACCCCGCGTCGGTGGTGGCGTTTTCAGTTTCTTTACGGGCCCCAATCGTAGAGTGACGTACTTGCCAAACTTGCAGCTGGCTTGCGTCGTCGGCGCACGGCCAAATTTCACGAAAATGGCGCCGCTACTGCGGGCCTTGGAGAAATATCCCCGCGGCAATGCTACGCTGGTCCACGCGGGCCAGCATTGCGACGAAAACCTCTCCGACATCTTCTTCCGCGAGCTGGGCATGAAACGGCCCGACGTCTCGCTGGAAGTCGGGTCGGGCAAGCATGGCGCACAGACCGCCTGGATCCTGGAAAAGTTCGAGGCGGTGCTGGAGCAAGGGCCAGAGGCCAGAGAGCAGAGGACAAAGGGCGGAAGGCTCTGTTCTCCGCCCTCTCCCTTGTTCCTTCTCGATGGGGATCCGCTTGAAGCCCAGTTTGTAGGCGGGCGAACCGTTTTGAAACAGGTTGTCCTGGAATTTCACCAGCGGCGGAAGGCCGTAGGCAGTGGGCGGTGGAGTCAGGTGTCAGGCGTCAGGAGGAACCACGAAGGACACGGCGGTCGGCAACGCCGCGCAATCGTCCGGCCCACGTCGCTCTGCCCAAGAATGACGAACCGCGATGTGGCAATTTGCCACCGAGTGAGATATAATTCCCCTGTGGCGCTCTGCCGTATAAGGGAAAGCATATCATGGCTACCGACAGTCCAAACGAAGTCCGGCTCAACTTTCGTCTTCCTGCCGAACTGAAAACCACGATCGAAGAGGCGGCCGCCTGCCTCGGCCAATCGGTGAGCGACTTCGCCATTTCGAGCCTTGCCCAGACCGCACGCAGTGTCATCGAACAAACCCAGGTCACGCGCCTCTCGAACCGGGATCGCGACACATTTATGGCTCTTCTGGACGACGCCGATGCCCGGCCCAACAAGGCCCTGAAGGCGGCGGCCAAGAGGTACAAGGAACGTGCCTGAGTCAGCGTCTTGGGAGATCCTGCGGCTCAACCGCTCCCACGATCGCGATGGCTTTGACTGTGGAGTACGGCTGCTCAACGAATGGTTGAAACACCTTGCAGGCCAGTACGAGCGGCGAGACCTGGCCCGTACCTACGTGGCCGTGGAAATCGGCCAGCCAAAGGTCTTGGGCTAGTACGCCGTTTCGACCCATCAGGTCAGTTTCGACGCATTGCCGCAAGATCAGGCAAAAAGACTGCCGACGATCGACATCCCGGTCCTGCTCGGGCGGCTTGCCGTGGATCGTTCCGTCCAGGGCCAGGCATGGGAGAATACCTTCTGATCGACGCTTTGCGCCGAGCCGCGTACGTCTCCGAGCACATCGGCATCCGGGCCGTTGAGGTCGATGCCGTTGATGAGGCCGCCCGCAGGTTCTACGTCAAGCACGGGTTTGTCCCGCTGCGGGACGATCCCCAGCATCTTTTCCTTTCGATGCATGTAATTAGGAAGCTGGACCTGCCGCCGACATAGGTTGGGCCTGAAAGGGGAAAGGGACAAAGAAGTGTGCAGTGAGGGAAAGGGATGAGAGATGAATGATGAATGATGAGGGAACCGCGAAGGACACGAAGGGGAAGAACGAGGGCAGAGGACAGAGGGCAGTGGACAGTGGACAGAGGGCAGTGGACAGTGGACAGAGGGCAGTGGGCGGAGGGCTCTGCTCTCCGCCCGCTCCCTTGTTCCCTGTGAAAAATCGAGCGACCCGCAAGCGGGTACCCCGATTCAAAGGGGAAGAAAATGCAAACGGGGGAAACGATCGGGTGAGCATCGTTTTGGATCTTGCTCCTTCTTGATTTCCCTTTGTTTAGGCAACTGGACATTCGCGCCTATTTCCGGATAGAATACGAATTATGGGCACCGCATCTGAACCTCAGCAGGCGTTTCATCGTGGCACCGCCCCGATCTTTGCGCTGCTAACGCCCGAGCAAACGGAGAAGCTTTCCCAGTTGCAGGGCGATCCTTCTCTGGCAGAACGACTGGCTGAACTGGCGGAAAAGGCGAACGACGACGAATTGACGCCGCTCGAGCGGGCGGAATACGAAGGCTACATCGAGGCCAATAATCTACTTGCCGTCCTGCAGGCAGAAGCCCGCTTTCGCCTCGCCTACCGAGAGCCTTAAGCCATGGACGTCGTGACTCGGGCCTCTGTCCGCCGTCGGGCGGCGGAATGTTGCGAGTATTGCCAACGCCGGCAAAGCGACTCTCCTTTGATCCCACTGCAAATCGAGCATATCATTGCCCGGAAACACGGCGGGCCGGACTCCCTAGATAACCTGGCTTTGGCTTGTGCCGAGTGCAATCTGCATAAAGGAAGCAACCTTTCCGGCATCGATCCAGAATCCCAGCGGCTTACGCCTCTCTATCATCCGCGGAGAGATCTTTGGCGCGAGCATTTTACGTGGGCAGGGGTGCGGATTATCGGACTGACCGCCGTCGGCCGGACAACAGTTATTGTGCTCGATCTGAACGCTTCTGCAAGACTTCAGGTTCGGATGGCAACGCGAATAGAGTAAGCTCGTTTTGCCGCCGGCCCCGCGTCGGTGGTGGCGCTTTCAGGGGACAGAGGACAGACCTCTCTCTCATTTGCATTTGATCAAAAAGGGGCCGGGGTTCTTGATCATGCTGCCGAGCATTTTGCCGATTTCCTGGCAGACGCTCGCCAATTCGGCGTGCTGCTGGAACGTGATATAGCCACACTCTTTGGCAAAATCCAGGGAAGAATCGGTCTCGTTGCACTCCCCGTCGCAGCCGGTCAGCTTGCTGATGAAATTGGCCTCGTAGCGGCGCTTGGCCCATAGCTCGCGCAGGTTAAGACAAATAGAACGCGACGACCGCCGTATCTGCGACGTCAGGGCGAATGTCTCTTCTGCCGGGAGAACTTTGGTCAGGCAAAATACGTTCATCCCTAGCGGATAACCCTTCTTGTAAACCTTAAGGTCTTTTGCTGAACTAATCTGCATAATCTGCCTCCGCCCTCTGTCCTCCGCCCTCTGCCCCCTGTCCTCTCACCCAACTACGGCACCTTCAGGTTCGTCGTGCCTTGGGGGCAGCAACTCGCGATCCGCTATTCTTCTTGGTTGATGGGAAAGGACTTAGGGAGTTTGCTAGCGCAAGGAAAGAGCCTCATACTAACAGGTAAGTAGTCCATGTTTCAATGAACCCTGCTAGCACGAGGCTCAATTATGATTTCAGTAAAAGAACTCGACTTTGTCAAGGCCCATGAGCAATTTCAGCGGATGTGCGAATTTTTGGACCAAGCACTTTCCGAGGGCCAACGTGTAGATCAAGTGGAACGGGGATTGTTTCCTCAGGCGATGACCATGTGTTTGGAGCTTTTGCGCTCCTTCGTGGAGGCCCATGGGGATGGGGATCGGGGAGAGATCGTGGAGCGGGAAGGAGAGATGCTCCGCCGCCTGCCCAAACCGCACGATAAGCGGTACTTGTCGATTTTCGGAGAGCTGTTGATCGGCCGTTGGGTCTACGGGACTCGGGAAGGACAGGCGATTGGCTGGTCGCCGTTGGATGCGGCCTTGGGGTTGCCAGCCGGAGAGAACTCGTATGTGTTGGAGGACTGGTTACAGCGATTGTGCGTCCATGAAGCTTTTGGGGAGTCGGTGGAGTCGTTGCGTGCTTGGCTGGGGACGACGGTTAGTGTTCGCACGGCAGAGCACATGAATCGAGAGATGTCCGAGTACGTCGAGGGCTTTCGCGGTGAAGCGATTCCTCCGGCCGAAGAAGAGGAGGAACTGTTGGTAGTAACAGCCGATGGCAAGGGTGTGCCGATGCGTCGGACATTGGCTGCGCGTTTGCGAGCAGAGTCTGAGGCCCGGGAGGGCGAAAGGGGTGCCAACGATGAGGAGACGGGAACGGCACGAGGGACCTTGCCGGCTGGCGAGGAACAGGTGCGTTCTTCGCCAACGGCTGTGGGTTTGGCCAGACAAGGAAAAAACGGTGCGGAGCGTCCTGGGAAGAAACAGATGGCGTATGTGGGAGCCATGTACAGCCAAGCCCGGTTCCCTCGCACCGCTGAGGACGTGATCGACGAGGTGTGTCGGCGGAAGCGTGCCAAGGATCGGCCCGAACCGCAACATAAGCGTGTGTGGGCACAGATGACGCGGTTTGCGGAGGGAACACCGTTGCCCGCCGCACCAACGTTGTTTTTGGATATGGCGGTAGAATGTTACATGCGGAACCCGACGTTCGAGAAGTTATGTATTTGTCTCATGGACGGGGAACGCCAGTTATGGAATCTGGCGGAGGAGTGGTTCCCCCGGGCCATCGGGATTCTGGACTTGTTCCACGCGCTGAAGCGGCTCTGGGATGTGGCGCATTGCCTGTATGCAGAGGAGAGCCCGGAGGCGCGGTATCGCTTCAGCATTGCTTGGCCTCGGATTGTGCCGGACGGACGCGGAACGGTGAACGAGAAAGGCGTCGATTTCTACCGCCGGCTGGTCGACGCGCTCTTGAAACACGGCATCACGCCCCATGCTACGCTTTTGCACTGGGACAGCCCGCAGGCCCTGGAGGACCGCTACGGTTCCTGGCGCAGCCGCGAAATGGCGAAGGATTTCGCCGATTACGCCACGGCAACCGTCAAGCGACTCGGCGATCGGATCCGCGACTGGATGACGATCAACGAGATCATGTGCTTCACGATCCTGGGCTACGGTGTCGGCAAAGTTCCGCCGCATGCTCCGGGCACCGTGGTCAAGACCCGCAAGGAAGTGCAGCAGACCGTGCATCACGCCCTGTTGGCACACGGCCTGGGTGTCCAGGCGATCCGCGCCGCATCGCCGGGCAAGTGCAACATCTCGCTGGTGGAGAATCTCGAATCCTACGTGCCAGTCATAGAAACGCCCGAGCATATCGCGGCCACTTGCAAGGCGTTCGTGGGCGAGGATCGCAACGGTACGATGCTCGTCGCGGCCCTGACCGGCAAGCATAATCCCCATGCGTGGGCCACGCTCGGCGCCGATGCTCCCGAGGTGCAACCCGGCGACTTGGAAACGATTGGCCAGCCGCTGGATTCGCTGGGCATCAATCTCTACACGGGCAACTACGTCCGCGCGGCCGCCAATGCTCAAGGCTACGAGGTCTTGCCCATGCGCGAGAGCTATCCCAAGGCGAACATGCCCTGGCTCAACATCGTGCCGGAGTCGATCTATTGGGCCGTGCGGCTGATTAGCGAGGCGATCGGCAAGCGCGACCTGCCGGTCTACATCAGCGAGAACGGCTGCGCCAGCGAAGACGTGCTTTCGCCCAGCGGCGAGGTCTTCGATACGGACCGCGTCATGTACCTGCGGGCCTATCTGCGGCAACTTCAGCGGGCTGTGGCCGAGGGCTACCCGGTGAAAGGCTATTTCCAGTGGAGCCTGATGGACAATTTCGAGTGGTCGTGCGGCTACTCGAAGCGATTCGGCATGACCTACGTTGACTACAAGACGCAGCGACGCATTCCAAAGCTCAGTTATCGCTGGTACGAGCAAGTGATTCGCGAGAACCGCGTGGTGTAGATTCAGGACGAGTTCTGGCATCCTGAGGCGGAAGCGGCAATCGAGAGCGAGGTGGAGGCTTCGGGGACCGGCTCCCTAAAGGTAAACCCCTCCCGCCCTGTCGCCGCGTCACAACTTTTTTGGTGAGCCCGCCCCAACCGTCCAGAGCCGGTAAATCCGCAGCTTCTGTTGGTCATCAGCCTTGGCATAGGACTGCAGGACCTTTTCCAGGCCGTCGCACAGCCGGCTGACGGTTTCCAGATACGAGCGGTCGGCAGCGGTCTGCGAAGCTCCGGGCAGACGTGGCAACCGGCCCGCGGCCATCAATTTCCTCCGCGCACAGGCAACCGCCATGCACTCCGCGGCCAGGCGGGCATGCGCGGCCTCGTAGCTCTCAGCCAGGCCCGCTGCGACCAGCCGCTTGTGAAACGCGCGCACGGCAGCGACTCGAGTGGACAACTGCCCCAAGTCCGGCTCCTGGTTTGATGGCCCGGTCTGCACCGCAACCGGCTTGCCATCGACGTACATGGCGATCTTGCCGTCGGGAGCCACGGTTGCCGCAACATGCACCCACTTATCCGGCTGGAACTTCGCCTCATAGGAGGCCACCCCCGCGTCTACGATCAGGCGCAGCGAGTTACCGGGATGAGTATCCAAGAGGAAGCCGTTGGATGTGCCCACCTCGCTCTTGTCGATGATCCGCCCGCCGCCGCCGGGCAGCACTGCCGGACGGATCCAGGCATCGAGCGTCAGGGCCTTGGTCAGATTCAGCCGCGGGTCGTGGGCAATTTCCAGGTATCCCTTGCCGGTGAAATGGGCTGCTTTGCCGTGCGTGCTATCGGTCAAGGGCAGTTCGCCCACGATTTTGGCCGACAAATGCTCTCCCCGCGCGTTGGGAACGATATTGTCTCGACGGCTACCGGGCGTCCAATCGCCCACCAGGCTCACATCGTCGATCGCGTTGCCCGCAGCCAGCGCGGCGATCTCCTGTGCCGACAGCGCCCGGCTGAACACCCTGGCGCGTGCGATCTGCCCCAAGAAGCGGCTCCCGCCGTTGCTGTCGGCGCCGATTCGCAGCGGCAGACTGTTCGTCACGGCGACGGCCGCCGCGGCCGGATTCGGCCGAAGCAAATCCGTGCCGAGTACCTCCGGTAGCGCGGAGAGGTCCTGTTTCTTTGGCCTGAAAGTCTGCGGCTTCGCATCGCCCATAACAATCTGCACAACCGTTTCGCCGGGCACTTGATCGTAGGGCAATTGCACCTGTTGTGTTGTGAAAGTCTTCCACGGCTGGCCGTTGACGATCACGCCAGTGATCGGCCCCTGCCCCGTCGTGGCAAGGTAGATCCTCCGTGTGCCGAAGCGGATGGGAAAATGCTGTTCCAGCCGCGTGATCTTCGCGGGAATGTGCGGTACGATCGTCAGCCCATCGGCCCGATAGAGGTACTCGAACAGCCCGCGGACCATGGCTGCCGGCACGCCCCAGTTGTCATAGACACAGTTGATCGGCAGCCCGGGTTGGTAGGGCGCATTGCCGAAATCGACCAGCGGGTTGTCCATGCGGAACCGCCGCGCGTAGTCGAGCATCTTCTTCATCGAACGCCTCGCGTCCTCGTACTTGCCCAGCCGGTAGTAGCCCATGATCATCCGTGCCTCGCAGGTGGACCAATGTCCGCCGTTGACCCACGTGCCGAAGCCCCACAACCCGCCGCGGTCGCCCGGTTCGTACATGTCGTCCACGCTCGGATAGTTGGTCACGATCAGATCGTGACGACGCAGCCCCGGGATCGCGGCGATCTTACGATAGATCTTCTCGGATTGCGCGTCGTCGGCCACGCGGAAGCATATCGCGTCGTGGTTGCATACAGCCTCGAAATACCCGTACTTGGCCGCGCCGTAGACACCGTGCCGCGTACCGTCCGGATCGAGCGATTTGATGAAGTAGCCCTCGTCGGTGGTCACGAGTGGCAGTCCCTTGCGGGCCAGTTCGCGACGGTCGCTATAAAGCTTGACCTTCTCCGCGGCGCCGGCGATTTTCTCCAGCTCGATCAGTCGGTCCAGGCCGGCGATATAGGTGATGGACAGTCCGGCCAGGTAGGAGGGCTCGAACTTGCCATCGGGCCGCTTCCATCCCGCATGGCTGGGGGCCAACAGGTTGCCGGCCGCGCCGGCCAGAAAGAGGTTGTTCTTCGCGTCGCGACGGCTCTCGATGAAATTGGCCGACCGCTCCAGCTTGGGCAGATAATGCAGGATCGCCTTTTCGTCGCGGCCCACCAGCAGCAACTCGGCCTGCATGACGACCCCGGCGGCCGTGAACTCCATGCACCAGTCGTGAATATCCACGCGCCCGTCGCCCTGCTTGGCGATGAACGTGCCGGGGGCAGCGGCATCGCACAGACAGCCGTCGGGCGGGACCCAGGCGAAATTGCTGAAAGGCCGCGGCGTCTTGCCATCGCCCATCTGGTCGAACCACAGGTCGTGCGAGTTCTCGATGAACCGCACGAACGGCTCCTGCCAGAATGGCAAGGCACAATACGTTGGCCCGTAGCTGTTCTGGATCCACCACGCCCCCCAGGTCGGACCTTCGACCAGGCCATTCCAGGCCGGCGTGTAAAGCATGGCCAAGTTCTGGAACTCCGGATCCGGCTCGAACATCCGGCGGGAAATATCAAGCAGCTTCAGGTAGTCGGCGTCGCCCTCGCCACGGTAGAACTGCCCGTCGAAACGTTCGGCGCCCGGAAGGGATGTGCTCGGGACCAGGCAAAACAGCCCGGCGAGGGAGATGATCAGGGAAGCCACCGTGAAACGCGGGACAAAGAGCTTGTTCATCGGCGTTCGCCATGCAAAGTGGTGGGTTTTCGGTGTCGAGAATATCGGCAAGTATATCACTTTTGATGGATAGTGGCACAATCTATTCTGAGGCGAATCGCCGCTGAGGAAACGATGGTTGCTTTTACGGAACGTTCTAGTCTAATGGACGAGTGATTTCGGTGGCGGGAAATCAATGCGTTCACCAAGGCCCGTCAGGCTGCCGTCTGAGGGGTTTTCCTCGGAGTTACCGTTATGGCTGTTCTAACTGCACTTTTTTTGGCCCTGGCCGCCACCGCAGCGAGTGGCGAGGCCGCCGTGAGCGTGACCGCAGATATTCCCTACGGTAACGCTGACTGGCCGGAGAGTTTTGGGAATCATCGGGCGGTGGTTCACGTCGCTCAACAAGCTCGCTTCGTGCAGATCCGCATTCCCTGGCGGCGGCGGGATGCCAAACCGCAGGACAAGGAGATCATCGTCGTCGACGCCAAGACCAACCAGCGGGTTGCCAATCTGCTGCGGATCGATATCAATCGCGAGTTCGGCTGGCTGCTCTTCGAACCGCCTACGGCACCGGGCGACTACCACGTCTATTACATGCCGTTTCGCAATGAAGGAAGTTGGTATTTCCCAACTGCGAAGTATCTGCCGCCGACCGAGACGCGCGAAGCCCGCGTGGTTGGCGGAGGCCAGGACGCACGCCGCGCGATTGCAGCGCGGCGAGGCCAGCGCGATGCCGACCGCGACGGCAGTCAAAATCGAAGCGATCAACGAGTTTCATCGTTTCGACCCGATGGAGGTGATTGCCACCGCCCAGGAAATGAAGCAGTTGCTCGCCGCAAATGCCGATCAGCCCTATCTGCTCTTCGCCGAGGATCGCAAGTACCCGATCCGCATGACGGACGATCTGCCGCAGCGCTGGATCAAGGCCGGGCCGAGCAAGTCGTTCTCGGGCAGCGCCTGTCGCGGCGAGTTTTATGCGTTCCAGGTAGGTGTCTTCGCATCACGGCAAAAACTGGCAGGGCTTGATGTCGAACTGGGCGACCTGACGTCGTCCGCCGATAATCACATTCCGGCGACTGCCGCCCGCTGTTTTAATCTGGGTGGCACGGATTGGTTGGGGAGATCTTTTCACAAGCAAGTTGCCGTGCCGCGGGGCAGGGTGCAGCCACTTTGGTGCGGCATCGCGGTGCCCAAGGATGCGGCGGCCGGGACCTACCGCGGCGCGCTGACGCTCCGCGCGAAGGATGTGGCCGCCACGACCATCCAACTCACGCTTGAGGTCTCGGATCAGGTCCTCGACGATGCGGGCGACAGCGAGGCCTGGCGGCACTCTCGCCTCCGCTGGCTCGATTCGACGCTGGGGCTGGACGACGAATTGGTTGCGCCCTTTCGTCCCGTGCGTTTGCGCGATCGAACCGTGTCAATCCTGGGGCGATCGGCTCGGATTGGCGAAAGCGGACTGCTGGACGGCATTACCAGCTTTTTTGGCCGCAACGTCGATCGCGTCGACGCCGCGCCGCGGGAACTGCTCGCGGCGCCCATGCAATTCGCTGTCCAAGCGGCGGCAGGCCATTGGCTGACCTGGAAAGCGGGCCCGCTCAAAATCGTGGCGAAGGCCCCGGGGGCGATCACCTGGGAAACGCTTAGCCAGTCGACCGGCGCCCAATTGACCTGTCGGGCGAAACTGGAGTGCGACGGATATGTCAACTTCCGACTCGCCCTCAAAGCCCGCGAGGCCCTCGATCTGAAAGACATCGCCCTGGTCATTCCCCTGCGCCGCGAGATGGCCGTCTACCAGATGGGCATGGGCTGCAAAGGCGGTTACCGGCCCGAACATTGGCAATGGAAGTGGGACGTCAATCGGGCCAACAACCAGGTCTGGATCGGCGACGTCGATGCCGGCATCAGTTGCAAGCTCAAGCACCTCGAGGACCGCTGGGACCTTTACAACCTCCGCGAATCGGGCACGTATCGCGATTGGAGCAACGAAGGTCGCGGCGGCTGCACGATCGACGAACAAGGGCCGGACCAGGTCGTCCTGCGGGCCTACACGGGCGCCAAGAAAGTGCGGGCCGGCGAGGAACTGCAGTTCAATTTCGGCATCTTGATCACGCCCCTGAAGATGCTCGACAAAGAGCATTGGAAGTGGCGCTATTACCAAGGCCCTAACGGGGCCGCCCCGGTTGCGTCAGTCGCCCCCCAAGGAGCTACGGTGATCAACGTGCACCAAGGCGACCGCTTGAATCCCTATATCAACTACCCGTTCGCGGCCGTCGATGTGCTCAAACCCTACATCACCGAGGCCCATGCCAAGAATATAAAAGTCAAGATCTACTACACGATTCGCGAACTGAGCAACTACACGACCGAGTTCTGGGCTCTGCGGAGCCTGGGCGACGAAGTCTACGCCCGCGGTGACGGCTTCAAGCTGGCCGATCAATTCGAGACCAAGCCCAACGCCGCCGCGCCCGCTCTGGGCGGCGGGGTATGGCTCCGCGAGCATGCCGTCGACACCTACGTGCCGGCCTGGCACACACCCCTGGGTAATGGCCGCTGCGACGCGGCGATCGCCACGGTGGGATTATCACGCTGGCATAACTACTATGTCGAGGGGCTGTCGTGGTTGATCCGCAACGTGGGCGTCGACGGACTGTATCTGGATGGCGTCGGCTACGATCGCGAGATCATGAAGCGCGTTCGCAAGACCATGCAGCGGACGAGGCCCGGTTGCCTGATCGATTTTCATTCCGGCAACAACTTCCATCCCGAGTATGGGCTGAACAATCCGGCCAACCAGTACATGGAGTTGTTCCCCTACATCGACAGTCTTTGGCTCGGCGAGGGTTTTAACTACGGAGAATCGCCCGACTATTGGCTCGTCGAGGTTTCAGGAATCCCCTACGGGCTGTTCAGCGAAATGCTCGACGGCGGCGGCAATCCCTGGCGCGGCATGCTCTACGGCATGACCAATCGGCTCGGCTGGTGCGGCAATCCGCGGCCGCTGTGGAAGTTGTGGGATAGCTTCGGGATTCAAGAGGCACGCATGTCGGGCTACTGGGATCCGGACTGCCCGGTGAAGACCGGCCGCAAGGACGTGCTGGCAACGGCCTACGTCCGCGACGGCAAGACGCTCGTGGCCATTGCCAGTTGGGCAACGGAACCGGTTTCCGTCAGGCTGGACGTTGCCTACTCGCAGTTGAAGATTGATTCGGCCACGGCGGTACTCTTCGCGCCGAAGATCGCCGGCTTGCAAGGCGAAAAGGCATTCAAACCGGGTGAGCAGATCCCGGTTGCTCCAGGCCGCGGCTGGCTCCTGGTGATCGATACACTATCGCACGTGAAACCGCCGGCGGTGGCAGTTTTTCCTGAACGGAAAGAACTTCTCGCGGAGCGATTCACGGGAGGCAGCTTGCCGAATCCCTGGCGCCGAGAGCTATCGAAGCAGCCCGGCACGTCGATTACCGAGAGCAGCGACGGATTGCGAATCCAAGCGGCAGCCAATGCTGCGGCCTTTGTCGAGCGGCCGATTCCAGCCGGTGCCCATGCTGTGGCATGCAGCCTGGATCAGCAGTCCGATCAGGGTGCGACCTGGGGGCCTGGAATGAGCCTCGTCTGGCCCAAGGGCAAGGCGCTGCGGGTCAACTTGCGGTCTGACGGCCATTTCGGAGTCGATTACGGTGGCCGGCAGATCATCAAAGAGAGCGAGCTTTCGGACTCCTGGATTACACTGGCCATCGTATGGCAGGATAGCAACCTTGTCGTTCAAGCGACGGACGACGGCCACAGTTGGCAGGAGATTCGCGCTTGGGGCGGGCGGAATTCCCCGGCGAACCGACCGCCGTGCGACTTGGCAAGATGAACGATCGGTCCGAGAATCATGATTTTGCGACGCTTGGGCCGGCGGGGGCGACGACGATCAAGAGTTTCCGCGTGCTGGGCGAATAGAGGCCGCCGCGATTGTCGCCGCGAAAGGCGGTAAACCGTGGAAGTCAAGCCCTGGGAGCGCGACGGGCCCATGCCGTTGGCTAATCTTCGTGATGGAAAGTCGGCAATGCGAAAGACATGGACATTGGCTCAATGCCGAAGGCCGGGCTGATCATCCGTGATCATCCCGGAAAGGACGGTCCTATTGACGGTCCTATTGACACTGAGTCGCGATTCACTACAGTGAGCCAATGTGGGGGGTAGTGGCGACGAATCGAGTCAACAACCGCCCGCCCAGTCATTGCTACCTGCATGACCTTGTGCAGTTCCAGCGCGCCGGTGAGCCATGCAGATGAGACCTCGATTTCGCGACCTGTTCTGGAGCACGACCGCGCTGGCCTGCGCGGCGCGGATGTCCTGCCTGCTATCGTCCGCGCATGCCGCGGAGTCGAATCTCCCCGCAGTGCTCCTGGCCGGGTGCGAGGGGGCCACGTGCGGCTACGAAGTGGCCACTCGCCTTTTCCAGGCGGGATTCGCGCTGAATGCCGACCATGAACCGCTGGGCGTCAGCCCGCTTACTTTGGAAAGGCTCCGCAAGTACAGCGCGGTTGTCCTCTTCGGTCTCGGCTATGCCAATGCCGATATGTCGCTGGGCAAAGCGCAGAAGACCGTCGACGCCTTGAATCGTTACCTTGATGCCGGCGGCGGCGTTCTGGTGATGGGCTTTTTTTCCCAGCAGCATGTTCTGGCGGTCGACGGTCAGTCTTCGCACTGCCTCAGCGCGAAGATCAGGGGCAACCTGGTGTCCAGCCTTCCGATCACAGTCTCGCATCTGAAGGACCGCTGGTCGGCGTGTCTAAACGGTCGTGACCGGAAGAAGGCGCGTCCGATCGGCGCGTTCGAGGGCAAGGCGTGGGCCACGGTCAACATCAGTGGCCAAGCCGACTTGTTCGTGGGGCGTCCGGTCCTTGTGGATAACCCCGAGTTGTTTCTCCAAGTGACCCAGTCCGGCAAGAACGCCTGGACTATTGAAGTCCACAACCCGACCGATGCGGCCATCGCCACGAGCATTCGGGCGAATCCGGCCTTCGATCCTCTACGAAACGCCGTCCTTCCCGCTGGCCCGGTCACCATTCCGGCCGGCGGATCGATGATTTGTACGTTGTGAGGCTTCCTCGTCGAATTGAAAAGGGAATTGCCAATGCTTGAGAGTGAATAAGGACATCCAATGAGAAGAACCACCTTCCTGAGTTCCTGTATCCTGTTGCTAGCACCACTGGTCTCGCTCCAGGCCGAAAATGCTCCGAAGGCGGCTGCCGCTTTGACGCTGCCCGCTGCGGCCGCCCAGGCCGTGGGCAATTACGGGTCCCATACGGTCACGGGCAATACCGTGGTGTTTAACTGCTCGAGCGGCGCGACGGTCCGGGTTGAGCTGTGCAAGGCCGACGTCGCCCGCATTCGCATGGCCATCCCCGGGGCGGGTTTTGTCGCCAACGAACCGTATGCCGTGGTCAAGTACGACTGGCCGGCGGTGGCCGCCACGGTGACCGACGTAGGCGACCATATCAAGATCGCCACGACCGAAATGGTGATCCGGGCCAACAAGATCCCGTTCAACCTGAGCTTCTATGATCGCGACAACACGACGCTCATCACCCGGCAAGACAGCACGAACAGCATGGGCTGGAATGGCGCTGCTAAAACCATGGCTTTCGCGGAGGATGCCGCGGGAAAAACAGAACATTTCTATGGCTGTGGCATGCATTGGAAGCATTTCGACCTCCGCGGCCTTAACCTCAAGATATTTCAGATAGATCCCAACTTGAACAAAGGCTCTTTAGACGGTTCAGCCATAACCGTCGTGCCTTATTACTGGAGCACCGCCGGTTACGGCATGTTGCTGCACAATTCTTTTGTCAGCCATTTTGATTTTGGTAAAACGAACCGAGCCTCGATCGCTTGGAATGTGTCAGGTGGCGAACTGGACTTCTACTTCCTGAAAGGACCTTCCTTTAAGAAGATCATCCAGAATTACTGCGATTTGACGGGCTACCTGGAGCTGCCTCCGAAAAAGACGCTTGGCTTGACCTACAGGGCACAGGGTAACAACGGATACTTGATTCCAAAGCCTGTCTATTTGGGCGCCGACGACCTTGATTCGGTGACCACCGCGTTCAGGGCTCATGGCGTTCCCTGCGACATCATCGCGACCGAACCGGGCTGGGCCGTGGGATATGGCAACGTGGTGTGGGAATCGAGCAGGTTTCCCAACCCGAAACAGTGGTGCGCCCGTATGATAAACAAGGGGTTCATGGTGAATTTGTGGATGCAAGACACGATCGTAGACCAGGAACTCAAAACGCTCTTAAGCCCCTACATCGGAAAGGGCAGTCTGCTGGACCCCACCATGACTCAAGGCATGGACGCGTATTTCGGCTGGCTTAGCACGCATCTTTTTGACCTGGGCGTCACCGGGGGCCTCAAGGAGGATACTCATGGAGTGGACCCGTCATGGATCAAGACCGACCCAAGCAGGACTTTGAAATCCGGGCTTAGCCTCAAAGAGTACCATAACGCCTACAGCTATCTCTGGGCGAAGGGTCTTTTCGATCGATACAAGGAGGCCCATAACAAGAGGTTTTTCCTCTTCTGCACCGCGCTCTGGACAGGTGCGCAGGCGTTACCCCTTGGTCGCCTATTCCGACCAGGGAGTCCAGATTCCCTGGATCGCCAATTCCGGTTGGACCGGGATGGCCTATACCCCAGAATTGCAGGATTGGTCGGGTGCGAAAAGCTACACGGCTCTTCAGGCTATCGCGTTTACACCCTACATGGTCCAAAACGAGTGGATCTATGGCAAGCTCCCCTGGGGGGCAGACCCGGACTCCTACCATGTCTTCCTCCGGTACGTCAAGCTCCATTACCGGCTCATTCCCTATACCTATTCCCAAATGTGGGAGCAGCACAATACCGGCATCGGGCCGATCCGTCCGTTGCCGCTTGAGTTTCAGGATGATGAACAGACTTATTCTATTTCCAATCAGTATTGTTACGGCACGTATTTGATGGTCTCCTTCGATCATGCAAGGATCTATCTGCCCCCGGGCAAATGGACGTATTTCTGGGATGGAAGGACCTTCAAAGGCGGAAGGACCCTGACCAACTTCAGGGCCCCTGCCGATGAACTTCCTGTTTTTGTCCGGGCGGGCGCCATCATTCCCATGATGCCGGACATGAATTACGTTGGAGAAAAGCCGATCGACCCGCTGATTGTGGAAGTGTACCCGGAGGGAACTTCCACCTTTACGCTCTACGAGGACGACGGCATCTCCTACGATTATGAGAAAGGCGACTACTGCACGACGGAGTATCGCGCCGTCCAAGGTACGGGCAGTGTCACCATCGACATCGGTGCTCGCAAAGCCTCCGGCGTTTATGTCCCGCCTCAAAGGCACTACCTGTTCAAGGTGCATGCAGGTCTGGACCCGATCAATGTTTACCTGGACGGTACCGCTCTGGAGAAACGGACCTCGGAAAGGGCATTACGTGCCTCCGCCGGCGGATGGTATTATGCTGATGGCGTCGCGCAGATACGCTTTGCCGATAGCGGCAAGCGGATGTGCCTGAGGCTAGGGAAGTGAATTCCCGCGACTGCGTCCCGGCGGCTCTGGTGAACGAACTCAATGGAAACGCCCTTGACCGAAGGAAGTGGCTGCCGAAGATCCCTTCCTCTTTCCCCTGTCTCAAAAGATGCCGGACTCCCACGGGCCTGCTATACTAGGCTATCCGGAGCGCTGGCCAGCCGAGAATGCGTTGCTCTCCGCATAGGAGGTCGGATACCGCATGGCGTTGGCGGCTCGGGTGATCGCTTATGCGATCCGTACAACAAGGAGGAACATCCGGCATCGCCATTTCGCACAGATGACTGGCCGGTAAAGTGAAGCCCCTGCTGTTTGCCAACGGCCTTCAAAGGCGAAGAAACCATCGAGAATGTTTGCACGCTGGAACATCAACCCGGTCGCACACCACGGCAAGCCGATGCAGAGCTTGGCTTGCCGGTCTCGCGCGTCGTGCGTTTGGCTGATTCTCTGTCTGCTTTCGGTTGCGCGGGGGAGAGCCTGCGGTGGAGTTCGCATTTGGCAGCCGTGGCCTCACCTCGCTTACCTTCGACGGTTTTGAGTTCGTTCCAAGATCCACGTGGCACGGTTTGAGGGGCTATGGAGTCAAGCAACTGCCAAAAAACGGCCCGGCCATTCCGGGCAATTGAAGCGGGGTATCCTCAGCCTGCGTTTTGGCGGGCCCCGCGAAGGTCGCCCTGCCGCTGCTGGTGCTGGTGGGGTGGTCGCTTGCGGAGCTATCCGACCACCGCCCCGCCGATCTCGATCGGGTCGCGACCCAGCTCAAAGACAAGGCAAGCTGGCTGGGACTCGAGCCCGAGGAGGTGCTCCTCTGGCGCCCCTCCCTCGCAGAAATCGGCCAGATCCGCAATGTCCTGGAAGGTGGCGGAAGGGACGAGGTAACTGGCGCGGTGCTCCAGAGCGTCGACCGCTCCGCCGCGCCCTGGTCAGCGCCCCCGCGCGACGACGCCGACGGTCGAGTACCTTGGGGCCCGCGACCGCCTCGTGGGCGCGCTGGTCCACCAGGATAGCAACGCGGGGCGTCGACGGCGGCGGCTGCGGGACTTTGAGCAGATAGTAGTATCGAATTTCGTCCGGCCGTTCCTGGAGCAGGCGGCCGAAGAGAAGAATCCCCGCGAGTGCGTCAGGCTGACGAATCTGGCCGAAATTCTCCGCACGACCCATGTGCGGGCCGCCGTCTCCGACGCGAAACTCAAAGCGGAGATCATTCGCGCCGGCGTGCGCGGCCAAGGCGATCTGGCAGGCGACAAGGAACTCCTGAAGTTTTACGATGTGGCCTTCCGCTACTTGAAGGAGGTCCGCTGGTGAGCCGGGAAAATTTGTGGACGACTTCGCGCGCAGTGCCTGAAACGGCAGCACAGACGGCAGCACAGACGGCAGCATGTAGCGTAGCGGCCACCGCAGCGCAGGCAGCATCGCACTCAGTGCCGCCGCCGCTACCGGCATCCTATCCCGCCCTGGCCTGCCTGGGCCTGGACGTGGAGCAATTGGCCGCCCTGGCGAGGCAGGGCAGCCTGCACGCCGAGGGCCCCGGCTCGCGGAAGCGGTACTACCGGCTCCACTTCCGCCAGGCGGGGAGGCAGGTCGTCCGCTACGTGGGCAGCAATCCTGGCTTCGTCGCCGCGGTGCGGGGCGAACTGGCGCGGCTGCAGGCGCGGACCAAGCATTCTCGAGACCTCGAGCGACTGGTCCGCGCCTCCCGCCGCTGCCTCAGGGCCACGAAACGCCGCCTGTCGCCGCTGCTGCCGCTTGTGGGCCGCGCCTTCTACGGCGCGAGATCCGCCGGCGGGCGGCGAAGGGCGAGTCCCGCCGGAATGTGACTTGAGACCCCGTTTCCCTTGTTTGACTTTTTCGCGAACTCAACCCAAAGAGGAGAATCATGGCAGATGAACCCAGACCGCTCGAGCCCCCGCCGGCAAACGCCCCGCCAAGCCGCCTGAGCAGCGTCGACTTGAAGCGGCAACGGCGGCACGACTTGCTGGCCGATGGCCTGGACGACCCCGACCCCCTGAGGGCGAACCTCCGCGCCGCGATGACCGAGCTGCTCGAGATCGGTACGCGCCTCGGCGCGAACATCGTGGCCGACATGGATGCGGGCCCGAGCAACCGGGAACTTCGCATGGAAGTCATGCCGGTCGTCAACGCCGCGGTGCAGGTGCACCGCCAGATCACCCGCTACGCCCAGCTAGACCGCGAGCTCCGCCCACAGTAGGCCAGCGAGCCCGGAAGAACGCCGCGAAAAGATGGAGAAACGGGGATTGGTTACCTATTTCGTCACCGGAGGAGGGGGGCGACGGCGGCCAGCCGCCCGCTACGACCAACCACTGTGCGGTCCTGACGCGGCCTGCGCATGGCGCGACCGCCGTGGGAACGAGGCGGGGAAGAGGCGGTTGTGTGAAAGCGGTGGTGCGATTTTTGTTCTTTGATTCCGTGAAAGAGAAAGGGTTCTCCTGGTGCTATACACGGTGTAGTGTCTTAAAACTCACCAATAGCAAGACAGGAGAACCCCCTCATGTTGTACCTTGCCATCGACCAACACCGCAAGCAGTTGACCGTAAATCTTCGTAACGAGGCCGGAGACGTGACCCTCAAGCGTCAGGTTAGCACGGAATGGAAGCTTGTGCGGGAATTTCTTGAAGACATGCAAAATCGGAGTGCGCCGGACGGCGGGTTTATAACGATTGTGGAAGTCTGCGGCTTTAACAGCTGGCTCTTGAAGCTCTTGACTGAATACGGCTGCCAGCAGACGGTCCTCGTTCAGCCGGAGAAACGCAATAGACACAAGACGGACCGCCGCGATGCGAATACCCTGGGCGAACTCCTGTGGACCAGCCGTCACCGTCTGCTGGCCGGCAAAAATATCCAGAACGTCCGCCAAGTGGTTCCGCCTTGTCAGCGCGACGGCGAAGACCGCCAACTGACGGCCGTGCGGCAGCGCTTGAGCCAACAGCTAACACGAACGATCAATCGAGTGCATCACCTGCTCTTGAAACACAACTTGCAGCAGGAGTGTCCAACCAAGATGCTGAAGACGAAGACCGCCGTGAAGTGGCTGAAAACGCTGCCGCTAGAGGTGATCGACCGCCTGGAACTGGACCATCTCCTGGCCGAATGGGAACGGTTGGGCAAGCAAATTGAGGAACTGGAACTGAAGATCACCGAACGCCACGTGGAGAACGCCAACGCGCGGCTCATTGCTTCGATCCCCGGCGCCGGAGCTCGCGGCAGCCTGGCATTGGCCTGCCGGATCGGCTCGATCGAGCGTTTCCCGCAGCGAGGAAGCCTGGCCAAGTATTGGGGCCTGACGCCCCGGTCGAACAACTCCGGCGACAACAACCATCGCCTGGGCTCGATCAGCAAAGAAGGCAGTCCGCTGGCGCGATGCGTCCTCGGACAGATGGTGATGCACGTGTTGCGAAAGGATGCGGTGATGAAGCAATGGTATCAGCGGATCAGAAAACGCCGCGGTTCGAAGATCGCGCGGGTGGCCGTGATGCGGCGTCTGGCAACCGTCATCTGGTACATGATCAAACGGCAGCAACCCTACAAGCTATGCAGCACGCGTGCAAGCGACCACGTTGGAGAATGCTGTGTCGTGCCGGCGGACCGCAATGCGTTTTTCAAGGCAAAGCAAGGGCGTTCAAAGGATGGAAATGAAAAAGGCTGCTCGGACCCTAAGGCTCCCAGCAGCCAGACGCCTTTGACGCGCCCTTGACCTGGTTGTCCCTTGCCGAGTTGCTCGCCAGCAGAGCCCGGCTCCGTTTCACCAAGCAAACCAATTATAACACAAGGAGAAGATAACAACGGGAGATACGGTTGCGTCCGCCCTTTTTCTTCGGAAGAAGAGGCGCTCGCGGACGCCAAGGCCAGTCTGAAATTGTCAATCGCTCGGCCTCACATGCCGAACGTTTCTTTGATTGAGACGGCCTGCGTCCGCGAGACGGTCGAACCAGAATAATCGGTGTCGGGACCACATGGCCCCGATCGGCTGCTGTTACCAGCAGACGGATTCACGAAGGGATGGATATGGGGTGCAGCCGCACGAGAAAAGATCGGCTCGACAACTCCGCAAATAAGACCGGAACAACTCGAGCACCGACGTTACCTTCCAACGAATCAACAAAAACGGAGCCCTCATGGGCGACCGATAAGACCTGTTTCACCCTACGAAACCGTAAACCCAAAAAATCACCAGGTTCGACCCTTGACACCGAAGACTCTTTCAGGGATGACACCGAAGACTCTTTCAGGGATGACACCGAAGACTCTTTCAGGGATGACACCGAAGACTCTTTCAGGGATGACACCGAAGACTCTTTCAGGGATGACACCGAAGACTCTTTCAGGGATGACACCGAAGACTCTTTCAGGGATGACACCGAAGACTCTTTCAGGGATGACACCGAAGACTCTTTCAGGGATGACACCGAAGACTCTTTCAGGGATGACACCGAAGACTCTTTCAGGGATGACACCGAAGACTCTTTCAGGGATGACACCGAAGACTCTTTCAGGGATGACAATTGACTTCAGCGAAGTATTTGCCCCGAGCCGCCGTAGGGGCCGGGCGGCTCGGGGCGCGTACATGATGAGCGGCATCGCCACCACTGGCAAGGCCACACGGTTGATTCGCATCCAATCGACGCAACCGATAGCCCAGGAGCGGATCACATTTGCGAAGCTCGCGGGGCCGCCGGGCTCGAGGGCCGTTTTCTGGAAGATCCCCGCCCCGCTGAGGAGTCGGGGATCGTCGGGCAACTTTTTGTCTCGAAGGCTTTATCACTGCTCCTTGGTAAATGACTCTTTAGATGTACTGTAACCCCACTTAGATGGGGTCGAGTCCCGATTTTACATAAAACTAACCAAAACTTGTATCGCCGATTCTTCCATTTTCACACGACCTTTGTGAGAATGATCAGTAGGTCGTGAGTGAAAATGACCTTCAGGGCGATCCAGGACGGGACGCGGGCTCGTTTGATGCATAAGGTATAAGATGGAGGGGCGATACCACTCGTCTGCCGCGGCGTTTGCGGTTGCCGATCAAGTTTCTTCCATCGGTGTCGTGCGGGTAGTGCAAGCGAAAACAGTGGAGCGTGTGGCGTTGACGCACACGAGGTAATGAGTACGCAGCCAACTATTTTTGTCGTCGAGCCCGACCACGCTGGCCGCGAATCGGTTCAGGCGATTGCCAATCTCCTGGAACTCCCTTGCGAGACGTATGTCGCGGGGCAGGAGTTCCTCGACAGCTTCGACAGTCACCGTCCGGGCTGCCTGGTGCTGGAGATCGGCATTCCTGGAGTCAATGGCCTGCAGATCCAGCAAAGATTGGCCGACGTGGGGGCAGTGCTGCCGCTGATTTTTCTCTCGTCGGCCGGCAGCGTTTCCATCGCGGTTCACGCGATGCGCATGGGGGCCTACCATTTTCTGGAAAAGCCCTACCACCAGAACGACCTGCTGGCGGCTATCCAAGGGGCGATCGAGTTGGACCACCACCGCCACGAGGTCGCCGCCGAGCAGGAGTCGGTGACTGCTCGCATCGGCATGCTCACGGAAAAGGAGTTTGCCGTGCTGGAATTGCTGGCCGCTTGCAAGGACAAGCAAACCATGGCGGGGGAGCTGGGAATATCCATCCGCACCGTGGAGCATCACCGCACGCAATTGATGCGGAAGTTGAAAACCAACTCTATTGCGGGCTTGCTGCGTCTGGCCCTGACCATGAAACAGTCGCAACCTCAACTATTCGAGAGCGCCGGCGACCGGCAATAATGACCAGAAAGACTGAAAAGGACCCCGAAACGCTCGGCCCGGCTAGGGCCCTGACGACGGTTCCCGCCGGTTCGTGGTCCGGAGCCCTGGAGTCATCGGCGCCGCCGCGGCACGGTCCGGAAGACCCGGTGCGGCAAGGCACGGGAGGTTATGGCCTCTATTGCCACGCATTCCGCCGGCGTTGGCCGCTGGCGATGAGCTTGGGAGTCTGTTGTGGCGCCATGGGAGCGGCTCTCGCCTGGTTCCTGACGATCGAAAAATATACGGCGGCGAGTCTCTTGAAGGTCTCCGCAACCAAGGAACAACTCGTCTTTCGGCCCGAAGATCGCGCCGATGCCAACGAATTCGAGATTTTCAAGAAGACCCAACAGGATCTGCTGACCAGCAACGTGGTGTTGATGGCGGCCCTCCGCAACGGGGAGGCAACTGCGCTGCCGGCGGTGCAAAAGCAGGGCGATCCGGTTCGCTGGCTGGCAAAGAATCTCCGCGTCGATTTTCCCAACGAGGCCGAGATCATGCGCGTGAGCCTGACCTGCAGCGAACCCCGGGAGGCTGCCGTGCTGGTCGCCGCGGTTGCTGACGCCTACATCAACGAAGTGGTCGACGCCGACCGGCATCGGCAGCGCGACCGTCTTGCCGATCTGGAGCGACTGTACGCGGAAAAAGAAACGGAGATGCGCAGCCGGCGGACCAGGTTGAAACAGTTGGTCGAGCAGCTTGGGGCGGGAGAGACCGGCGCCCTGGCCTTCCGGCAGCAAATTGCCGTGCAGGCCTACGGTGATGCGCGGAACGAGCTCTACAAACTGCGGGCCGAATTGCAACGGGCCCGCGACGACCTGCAAATCAAGCAAGTCTGGCTCAAGGCGTGGAAGGACTCTCCCCAGCAGTCCTTCGACCCGGAGCCTTTCATCGCCACCGATCCCACTTTGATCAAGCTTGCCGAGCAGATCTTGGAGATCGACGCGGCCATTTCTCGTCTCCACGAGTCGGCCAAGGAGCCGCTTCTCTCGAAGCTCGTTGGGCAATACACGCAGGCGAAGAAGCTGCTGGAGGAGAAGCGCGATGCACGTCGCAAAGAGCTCATGGCCCGGGCTCCCAAGGTCAAGCAGGCGGATCTTGGCCCGGAGATAGCAGAGCTCAAGGCCCGCGTCGAAATCCTCGCGGCCGAGGAAAAGGCCGCTGCCAAAGACGCCGATGAGCAAAGGCAGAAGGCCGAGCGTTTCGGCACCCAGTCGATCGACGTGCAAATGATGCAGAGCGAGCTCCAGTACCTCGACAAGGTGCTAGGCCCCATCGCCGACGAGCGGGAGAAGCTCAAGGTCGAACTCCGCGCTCCCCCGCGAATCGCTATTTTCCAGCGGCCGGACGTCCCGAAACTGCCCGACAGCAAGGCCCGCCTCATTCTC
The DNA here is from genome assembly GCA_963709175.1 of uncultured Planctomycetia bacterium. Classification (GTDB taxonomy): domain Bacteria; phylum Planctomycetota; class Planctomycetia; order Pirellulales; family Thermoguttaceae; genus JANXQG01. The sequence continues at coordinate 1,913,702 of CAVPVK010000007.1, read as the reverse complement.
ACCGCCGTGGCCGGCGGCGGGGGATTCTCTGCAGTGATCCTGCTCGTATTGTGGTGGGACGTCGGCAAGCGCCGCATCAACTCGCTGGCAGACCTCTCCCAAGGGCTGGGGCTGACGGTGGTCGGCGCCGTGCCGTTGTTGCCGAACCACGCGATCCAAATGAGCCCGGTTAACAAGCGCCACCGCCGCAAACAGAACACGGTGAACCATGCCGTCGATGCCATTGCGGCGCGGCTGTTCCTGCGCAAGGATTGCGGCGGCGTCCGCGTGGTCATGGTCTCCAGCGCGGTCCAGGGCGAGGGCAAGACCACCTTGGCCGTGCAGTTGGCCATCCGGCTGGCTCGCGCCGGCGAGCGGACCTTGCTCGTCGATTACGACCTGCGAAGGCCGTCGCTCCACCGCATTTTCGCCGTGCCGCGAAGCCCGGGGGTCGCCGAATGCCTGCGGGACCATTGCGAGCTGCGGCGGATCGTTCGCGCCACTCAGATCGAAAACCTCTTCCTCGTCACTGCGGGGACCGTATTCGTCAATTCGCTCGGCCCTTTGTCCAACGGCGTTACGACCGTGTTCTTCGAGATGGCCCGCGAGGCGTTCACCTTCATCGTGATCGATGGTTGTCCGATCCTTCCGGTCATCGACGGCTTGCTGGTCAGCCAGCATGCCGACACGGTAGTGTTGTCCGTTCGCCGCGACACGAGCGAGGCCCCCCAGGTTCTTCGCGCCTGCGAAAAGCTGTCGGAGTTTGGTTTGCGGAAATGCGTCGTCGTACTCAACGGCAGCCGCGAAGAGGTTTGTGGCGATTATTACGAGCAGGTGGTTACCGCCCGCGTGGACGCGGCAGGATCCACCGCGGACGTAGGCTCCAAGGCGGACCGAAGGACGAGTGCCAACGGTCAGCCGGCCGGCCTGTAGTCCCCGGCGAGATTGGCTATTTCACCGCCAACTCGCATGACTCGATCCGCCCGTCACCCCAAGCGTCGATAAGCAGCCGGCGCGGTTTGCCAGCGGTCGGCGCAAGGCCGGTCAAGGTCACGCGGCCATCGGCGCCGGTCGTCAGCAGCGGATACCAGGCGATCGGCCTGGCCATGTCGCCGCCCGAAGCGGTCGCGGATGTGTCGGACTCGATGGAGTGGATCGTGGGAAATCGATCGGCCTTCAGGGCGTCGATATCGCCCTCCGCCTTGCTGAGCTTTTCGGCGAGACTTCGCAGTCTGCTGTCCGCCGCGGGATCGCCAGTTGCTGCTTTGAATTCCTTTGCGCTGCGAGCATCGTCCGGCGACGGCGGGCGAGGTGCGAATCCCACGGCGGCGGCCTCGACCGATTTCATGCGGCTGGGCTCGTTCGAAACGGACGTCACCACCACGCAACAGGCCGTTGCCACCAGCGTCGGCAGCCAGAGCCGGCTGCCCCAGACAATCTGCAGCAGACCCAGCATCGTCACCAGTAACGCCAATCCCAACCCGCCGAAAAAGCTGAGCATGATCAAGGCGTTGACCGCGTGCGTTCGCTTGGACCGATAGTCACTGAGCGTGGCTTCATACTCCGCTCGCAATTCTTGCAAGTTGTCGGAGAGGAAGAAGGGCGACGGGCATTCTTGCCGCAGTCGTTGGCAGCCTAGCGCTAGATCGAGCAAAGCAGCCGAGGCGTTCCGCGTTCCACTGGCCGCTTGTGAATCGCCTTCGGCGAAGTGGAGGTCGAGATCGTCGAAGGGGATAGGATTCGTCAGCTCGCCGTCAATGAAGATCGCATGCAAGAGGTCGGGACCCAATCGCCCCGACGCCGCGACGGCCGAGTCCGCTGTTGGTTTCTCGCTTTTCGCAGCGACGGATTTCTCTTTCTCGCTTGCCGGAAGACCATCACTGCCATCAAGCACCGTTACCGCCAAGGCCGCGGCGACGGGCTTGCCCTTTTCGTTCGCGACCGACAGCCAGATCGCGCCGCCGGACTTCTTGGTCTGGGCCGCCCGAATCACCAGTTGCCGTGGCTGGCGATAAACCAAGCGCTCGGCGAGCACCTGGGGAGTACTATTCGTGCAGTCGTAAACCGTCACGCGAATTACGCCCGCTATTTGATTGTCCAAGGGAATCGCCACGGCGACGCCCTTCTGCTTGTCGGACGACGCAACGAGCATCTGCTGGCCCACGAGCACGCCCCGGACCCGCGCCGCCACGAGTAACGGCAGCCGGTCTTTCGTCGCGCGGACGGTTATCTCCAACGGGGCGCCGGGCGAAAGCACGCCGTGGCCGGTGGAAATGGCAATCTTCTGCTCCGCGGATGCCGGCGGCAAGACCGGCGACTCGCTGATCCCCGCGGGGTTGTCGATCGCCAGGCGATAGGTTTCCGCCGCATCGGGCAGAAAACTGAACGCCCCCAGGCCCTTGGCGGTCGAGTTCACCTTGGCCAGTCTCACCCCCTTAGCATTAACGATGCTGCCGCTGATCGGCGCAGGCCGCCCACGACCGTCGCGGGCGGCGAAGTAAATGCGGTTCTCAAGGCCCGCGGCTAGTACGCCGCCCTCGGGATAAAACTCAACGTCCAAGGGGCCGATGCTCGATGGATCGCGACTTGCGATCCGAGAATCGCGACGGTCGCCGCCGCTCCCTTCCGCTGCCGGCTGATGCGAAGTCCCCTCGCCGCTGGAGGAGACGTTGAAGGTCAGCCGCTGCTCGGTAAAGGCGTCATCCCAACCCCGGGCCGCGAGCGTGTAGGTCCCCCCCGGCAAATCCTTCGGCAGATGAAATGAACCGCTGCCGACGCCGCGATCGGTCAGGCCGGCCGCTTGCGAGCCCGGCAGAGCGACCGACTTGGGACTGAGGACTTCGAACTCCACGGGCAAGGCGGGGCTGGCGGACGCGTCGGGACCGGAGAACGTCAACGAACGATAGTAGATGGTCTCGTCCGGCCGGTAGGCGCGACGGTCGAGCCAGATGCGGGTAAAGTATGCCTGCGGCCGAATGGGCAGCGGCACCTCAGCGGTGGCCGGATTGGCGTTTCCCCCAGCGACCAGGGAGAGTTGTGCCGGCCCACGCGACCGTGTGGGCAGGTCCATGTCCGATGGAACGATCATCATCAGCCGCCCTTGGTCGTCGGTGGCCTCCTTGCGGTCCACGAGTCGCCGGCCGTCGGGCGAGGCAAGCGACCATTCCACGCTCTCCGGCCACGGCTCTCCGGCGACGGTCGTTGCCATGAGACTGTAGGCGCTGGATATGCCGGGGCACAACGATTGCGGACCAGCGACGACCAACCGCCGATAGCGGGCGGCAATCGAATCCAACTGGCGGCGATGGTAGAAGTAGCTTCCTAGCGAGAGGGCGATGAGCGTGAACGACGCCAGGGCCACGAACCAGCTTGCGCCTCGGGCCATCGGCGTCGGTTCCCGACGGGGGCGAATGGCGGGCGACGTGGCTTTCGGCAACATGGTCGGCACAGACGGGTAAGAAACAATCCAATACGATAATCCGGTGGCGACAATTGAACCTACCCCACGGCGTCGGAGTTTGCAAGTGGAGCGTTCCCGACGGGGAATCAACCCGGACGGGGCGGCGGGTTCTCAGCAGACGCTGACCTCGAGCCCCGAATCGCTGACCTGAAACTCGAAGAACCGCGCCCTGCGCGTTGGGCGGCGACTCCTCGAGCAGGCGGATGATGCTTGCGGCATCGACCGGCGACCGCGCGACAAGCAGCAAGAAGCCGCCGCCGCCGGCGCCCAGCAGCTTCGCACCATAAAGGTAGGGCTGCAATCGCGACAACAGTGATTCGATTTCGGCGGTGGTCGATTGGGGATCGAGTTGCTGGTTGAGGTTCCACGCCTCGTCGAGCATGTGCCCGAATTGGTGGACGTCTTTTCGACCCATGGCCTCGGCCATCCTCGTGGCCAGCCCACCCAACTGCCGCAGCGCCGTCATGGCACGGCGGTCGCGATCGAAGTAACGGCCGACGACGTTTTGCAGGATGTTTTTCGCCAGCCGTGTCATGCCCGTATAGTAAAGCAACGTCTGGCGGCCGTTTTGCCGGGGATCGAGAACATCGGCGGGCACAAAGCGGATGGATACCTCGGGCACCAGTCCGGCCTGCGCCGTGATCAATTTGACGCCGCCGATTGCCCCGCCGATCTGGTCCTGCCAGCCGCCGCCGGTGGTCAGCTCCTGTTCCAATCGCAAGACGTCGTGGAAAAGTTCGTTTCCGAGAAGGGTGCGTCCCATCATGCGGTGGATGACCGCCAGGAGCACTGCTCCCATGATGCTCGACGTGCCCAGTCCGCTGCCCTTGGGAATCGCGGCAAGCGTGGTGATTTCCAGGCCGCCGCCAAAGGTCGCCAACACCTCGCGGAGTGGACGATTGCGCTCCGATCCGCCACTGAGCGGTGTAAATCCGCAGATCACCAGCGCCGCCTTGACCAGCGAGAAAGCCCCGACCGCGGAGCTGTAATCGAACAGCTCGTCCCAACTGCCAATGTCCAGATGGGTGCCCAGGTCAATCGAACGCACGCGGATCAGCGGCTCGGCGGTCACTCGGCCGTAAACCTGCACCGGCGGCTGGCCGTTGAGCAGCACCGCCGCATTCAGAACCGTTCCCCCGTTCTCCAGGGTGTAGGGCGGGGTATCGGTCCAGCCTCCCGCCAGGTCGAGCCGGGCGGGGGCTCGTCCCCAGGCGATCTCATCGCTGCGAAGCCCGCTTTGCAGGACGTGGCTATCCGACCGGCCGCTGGTCACGATTCTCCGCCGCAAGTAATCAAAGGCCCGCGATCGTGCGCGGTTGGTCCACTGCTGGGTATCGGGCATTTCGGCCAAAGAGATACCGTTGCGATCGAGCCAAGCGTGCATCTCGGGATCGAGGGATTGCCCTGCCTGGCGAAGCCAGTCCGGATGCATCTCGCGATTTGTGCCTTGCTCGAGCGCCGAACCCAGGCTGTGGATCGTCCGCGCGAAGCCGAACGCCTCCGAGACCGGCTCTCCGGCATCGGAGGGTTCCCGGCGGCGGGCTTCGCCCAGCACGGCGGCAATCCAGGCAGCAGGACTCACGGATTCCTTGATCGCCTGTGCCAGATCCGCAGCGGAAAAGTCGCTTTCGTGACGGAACCAATGGCAAATCGACTTCCGCATGGCCTCGATATGAAGTCTACGGCGACGCTCGTGAAATGCCTCTTGATCGGCCGCTTTGGCCATTTCCTGGAAGCTGTAACGGTCGGCCGCCCGCCAGGCTGCCCATTGCTCGGCCGTGGCGGTCTTCGGATCGAAGAACCACAGCCAACGTCGATAGGCGCCGGCGTCAGACTCGGCGGGAAAGACGCGGGCGTTCCACAGACTGCGGTCTTCCTTCGGCACCAAAGGATCCCAAAGGCCCTGCCCTCCGTCCTCAACCATTGCGGCCCACCACTCGAGCGATTCACCGCAGAGCGCGGCAGCGTTGCCCAGCGGATCATCGATTCCGTAACAGCGGACAAATGTCACGGGACGTCCGGCCCGGTCCTTTCCCGGCAGCAAATCGAGGCAGGCTCGGCGGGGAAGCCCGAGCGGTTTCTCTACATCAACCCCGATCAGGAGGTTCTTGCCCTCGGACGTCACCGCCTGGGCGACCGCGCAGCCCTCGACCCAGCAGGGGCCCCCGCTGATCGAAGCCGAATCGTCGAACGTGCTGTTTGCCGAGAGCACCATCGGCGGCGACGATACAAAACCGGTTTCGGAGCGGACGAGCTGCTGGCCGCTTTCGATGATCTGGTTGTTCGCCCCGAAGTGCAGGAACTCGCATTGCTTGACGATCTGCACCCAGCAGGGAACCTCGTGCATGGCGTCATAAATTCGCCGGAGCTCGGCATTCGCCCAGCGAGAACCGCTGTTGCGTGCGGCGGCGCAGTAGTTCTCCAGCGTGGTCTCCGTACCAAAGGCACAGGCGATCTCGCGGTAGAAGTCGAGCCCGAATTTCTCAATGCTCTGGCCGACAGGCCCGGTCCAATGCAGTCCACCCAAGCCATCCGGGCAAATCTCGGCGAGTTCCAGGAGTCGAACCGCAGTTCTGGCGTCGAAACTGAAGACGCCCATATCCAGCACGGACTGGCCATAGGCGTTGATCGCCCCCTCCTCATCTTGGACTGCAATGGACGGTTTTTGCAGGAACCGCCGCACGCGATCGCTGCCGGCGAGGCAGAACACGCCGTGGCGGCTGGCTTCTTCCGGCGAAACGGCGCAGCCCAGCCCGCTGACGCCCTCACCGCTCCACCGGACTTCCCGCGGATTGAAGCGGAGCAGTACGTCACCGGCGGTAATCACGATCTGTCCCGCTCCCTCTGACCTTTCGCCGCCGGCCTCCGGCAGGGCCAGGTAAGTTGGCAATTGGCGATCAAAAAGTGTTGTCCCCAGGGCCGTGTCGGAGTCGCCCGGCAACGGCACGAAAGCTTTTCCACACGGACCATAGGCCGGCAAACGGCGGGAGTCGCCGCCGGCATGGATGATCAGAATCCGCAGTTGTCGCAGGACGTCATGCCAGGCCTCGCCTTTGGATGACGGCGCTGCGATTCCGGGCAGTTCGCAACTCAAAACCTTGAGGAGGCAGGCCAGTGTGCTTCCACCGCTGCCGACGTCGACCGTGGGTACATGGTGCCCGCCGCCGGGGTCGACGACTACCAGGTTGTGCTGCGAGTCCGGCAAGAGGCCCAGATTGGTGCGGAGTTCAAGCTGGCGGCGATAAGCCACTGCCTGCGTCTCGTTGCTCGCCGTCAGAATCAGGTAGTCCCAGGTTGTTGTATTCACGGTAGTCCGCTCGGGTGTCGTTGAGCGATCATTTCGCTGTCGCGCGATGAAATAGACGATTGCCGCGCAACACAAACTAAAGATCGGCGTAGCCTGTGCGTATTGGCCTGCGAGCCGCAACGGCTCGCATCCAATTATACCTGAAGAAATGGTGGCGGGGTGGCGACAAGGCCTTCGGTTCGGGCACCGCCCACGTGTCCATCAGTGCACGGCGATGGCCAACCGCTACTGATTATTCACGGTACTGGGCAAACAGGGACTTCAAGGCCCAGTCGGCCCTATCCGCTTCGCGGTTTGTGGTCAAGATCGTCTGAGCCGCTTGCGGCGCCCGGGCGATAATCGCGTCAATCTCCATATCGACCGACGATCCAAAAAACCGGTCGATGTGAGGTACACTCGACGCGTCGGCCCCGACGGATTTGTCGTCGCCGGTCGTTTGCGGTGCGGAGGTAGGGGCCGCCATGCTCGATCCACTGAATGTCGGAGCCGATGTGGCAATCGACGTCGCGGCAACGGTGGGAGCGAACACAACACAAATGCGCCACCCACTGCCAACCGTCAAGCTGGAACCATCGGGACCGGCATCGGCATCCGCAACTGTGAGCGTGCCGCAACCATAGGGACGTTATGAAGGCAAGAAGCGGTAAACCGCGGTACGGCAAACCAGAGAGTGTAAAGACCGGGCTTGGCAAAAGAGCGTACTGCTTCGGCCCCTGATTCAGCGTGTGTCGCCTTGATTCGCCTGGCCCCAGAGGTTCTAATGGTGCAGTGCAGATACCAAAGCCGATGCCACGGTCAAGAGGATCAAGCTCATGAATCAGTCTCCTGCGAACCGGAGCGGGCGGCGAGAGTTTCTAACGTCTTCAGCGGCCGCGGCAGCAAAGCTGCTGTTGGGCCACGAGGCCGAGGCAGGAGACCTCGCTCCCGCTGCTTTGCCCACTATCGCCCTGGGGCCGTATCGGCTGACACGATTGATCGTCGGCGCCAACCCGATCGCCGGTTATTCCTATATGGGCCACGAGATGGACCGGGAAATGAAGACCTACTTCACGGTCGAGCATACGGTCGACCTGTTGCAGCGCTGCGAACAGTTAGGGATCAATACGCACCAGTTCTCCTTCGCCTCGAAATCGCCGGAAGCCTACCGCCGGCTGCGTGAACGGGGTTCAAATATGCAGATGATCTGCCTGCACTCGAAACGTGAGGAGATCCAAATGCTGGCTGATCTGACACAACCGTTCGCCATGTCGCACCATGGCGGTGTGACCGACCGATTCTTTCGAGAAGGTCGTGCCGGGCAGGTCCATGACTTCGTCAAAGCCGTTCACGACCACGGTCTCTTGGCCGGCGTGTCATCGCACAATCCGGATTGCATCAAGCGGATGGCGAACGAGGGGTGGGAAGTCGACTTCTTTATGACCTGTTTTCACTTCCTCACGCGCCAGTCGCCGCCACCGAACAAGGCCGGCAGTCGGCCGTCGGTGTTCGACGGCCCGAAAGGCGAACCCACGTTCTATCGCGACGATCCATCGGCCATGTGCGAAGTCATTCGGCAGGTGAAGCAGCCCTGCCTGGCATTCAAAATCCTGGCGGCGGGCCGTCGCTGCGCCAGCCAGGAGATTGTCCGTGCGGCTTTTGAGTTCGCTTATAGGCACATTAAGCCCTCGGACGCGGTGATTGTCGGCATGTATCCACGACGATTTGACCAGGTTAAGGCGAACGCCGGCTATGCGAGGGAATTCGGCCGGATGGCCTGATCCATACGGCGCGTGGGCGGAAATGCCGGCCGACCGGGCAATAAAGCCGTCAAAGCGATTCTGCGCACAAGCGAAGCGCGATAGCGGTCACAGTTTCACCGAGTATTCAATCCCGTCGCCTAGCGACAGCGTCGCCGTAACGAACCCGTTGGCAGGATTGCCGACGTAATCGAGGTAGCCTGCCACGTCTTCGGGAAACAGGGTCACGTCGTCGGCCAGGACGACGGCCCCATGGCGCAGGCTGGGCAGCAGGAGTTTCAGCACGTCGAGATAGATCGGCTTCCAGCCGTCGAGGAAGAGTAAGTCCACGGTTCCCGTGTCCCGCAGCGTTTGCATCGCGTCGCCAGCGCGAATGTCCGCAAATTCTGACAGCCGGGCCTCGGCAAGGTGCTGATTCGCCTTGATGACCTTGGTCTGCTCAAGTTCCGACCCAATGACGGCGCCGCCACCATTATCCCTGACGGCGGCGGCGAAGTAGACGGTCGAAACGCCAAACGACGTGCCGAACTCAACAATGCGCTTGGCAGAAATAGAGCGGGCCACCGCATAAAGGAACCTTCCACCCTCCCGGGAAACGGGCAACAAGGCCTCCGACATTAGCCTGGCCTTTTCTTCCGACGTAGCGGAATTCCAGACGGCTTCGTTGCCGCGAACCTGTTGGATGATGGCATCGTCGCGAACATCGGCCAGCGAATGGAGACGTTCGAGGACGTTTTGAACATCGGGGAGCAGCAGGGTGTTCATGGTTGCTTTCAATCTTGTTTCCTTGGTTGCGGCGTCGTTTCGAGGAAAAGAAGATTGGGGAAAAGAACATCGAGGAAGCGAATAAGACCTTATCACTGGTGACCGGGAATTTCAAGAGCCAGTACGTGCGATTGACATCGTCCCGTCCGGCAACAATACTTGAGCGTCGGCGGGCAATCATCGTGGGGCCTCGGTGGCCTCGAAGCCTGAGTTCGATCTGGAGGGAAGCATGGCGATCCGCGTATTGGTTCTTGCGACAATGCTGTTAACGCCGCCGGCGCTCGCAACTGAAAGCTGGCCGCAGTTTCGCGGTCCGCAGGCCAACGGCCATGCGGATGTCGACGGCCTGCCACTGAAATGGAGCGAGAAGGAGAACATCATCTGGAAAACGCCGATCCACGACCTTGGCTGGTCGTCGCCGGTGATTTGGAAGGATGCGATCTGGGTCACGACGGCGACCGCCGACGGCCAGCAAGAGTTTGCCGTGTGCATCGACCGCGCCAGCGGTAAGATCGTCCGCGACGTAAAGGTGTTTGAAACGGGAAAACCTCAACACGTGGCCGCGGCCAACAGTTATGCCTCGCCCACGCCCGTCATCGAAGCTGGCCGTATTTACGTCCACTACGGCACCTACGGCACTGCTTGCCTGGACACCAACTCGGGCAAGATCCTCTGGGCTCGCCGGGATTTCAACTGCGACCATCACGAGGGCCCCGGTAGTTCGCCTTTGCTCTGGGGCGACCTCTTGATCTTCCACGTAGATGGCCGTGACGTTCAATACGTCGTCGCTTTGGACAAGGCCACTGGCAAGACGCTCTGGAAGACCAACCGCTCCATCGATTTCAGCACGTATCCAGAAAATACGCGAAAGGCCTTTTGCACGCCGATCGTCATCGAGTCGGGCGGCCGCCTCCAACTCATCAGTCCCGGGGCGAAAGCAACTATGGCTTATGCCCCTGAGTCGGGCAAAGAACTGTGGAAGGTGCGTTACGACGGCTGGTCGGTGACGCCGCGGCCTGTGTTCGGCGACGGCCTGGTCTTTCTGGTAACGGATTACGAGCATCCGGAGCTTTGGGCGGTCCGCCCCGGTGGAAGTGGCGATCTGACCGCCAGCCACGTTATCTGGAAAATCACCAAGGCAGTGCCTTCCCGGCCGTCGCTGCTCTTGATCGACGACCTGCTCTACATGGTCAGTTCTATTGGCGTCGCTTCGTGCGTGGAAGCCAAGACCGGCCGCTTGGTTTGGCAAGAGCGGATGCACGGCAGCTACTCAGCCTCGCCCATATACGCCGATGGCCGCATCTACTTCTTCAACCACAGCGGAACCACCACGGTCGTTCAGCCGGGGCGCAATTACACGGTCCTGGCCGTTAACGAACTCGACGGGGAGGATCTCATGGCCAGTCCGGCCGTGGCGGGGAAAGCCCTTTTCGTGCGGACCAAGACTCACCTCTATCGGATCGAAAAACGTGACGCCAGCTCGAAATGAGATCGGAAGCGACCATGGCCATTAGCAACAAACTTCCATGCGAAACGCATATACGAGCAGCGTCGCGCGCACGAAAGGTTAGCAGATGTTGACACGGCGATACGTAATCTGGGCGATAGTTTCCGCGGCGACCGCCGGGGCGTTCATGTCGTGGACGTCGCAGATCCGGGCCCAGGGCACACTCTTGAATGCCGGGGGCGCGGTGACCCAATACATCGATCCCCGGCAACAGACCGCAATGGCGTTCGGGGCGAGGTCGCACTGGCTTCAGCCCTGGCGGGCTTATCTTGGCACCGTTCCCACCGTGCGGCTGCGCGAGGCCGTGGGAATCAACCTGAACGTCGAGCCGGACGAAGCCGACGCCTTGTGCCGGCATTTGGCCGCCCATGGATTTTGCAAGGCCAGGCTTGAATTCGGCTGGGGCAACATCTCCTGGGACGACTCGCGGCGGTTGGCCGATCCGCAGCGGTTTGAGAAGTTGGTCCGTGCCTGCCGCGATCACGGTCTGCGACCATTGTTCCTTTTGAACTCGCATCACGGCGCACCTTGCCCGTTGCAATTCTTCGACGTTCGCCTTACCCAACCAGCCCGAAAGGGTGACCGTATCGTGCATCTGGCAAATCAGAACCTGGAACGACTGGTCCCGGGCCGCTCGGGGCTCAATCAGTTGACCGACTATTGGGCTGCGGAGGACTTTTTTACCAAGATCGACCCCGATGGCACGGCCACGCTCTCCAAGCCGCTGCCCAAGGATCTGCCCGCGGGAAATGTCCCGGCCGCGACGCTTCGGTTTTTGCCGTTCTATCCGCCCGCGGGGCTGGACGGCAAGACGCGTCGCGAGTTCCGCGAGACGCTCGCCGGCTGGGTCGACTACGTCGCGGCAATCACTGGCGAGGCGCGCCGCGTGCTGCGAAGCGACAATCCTCAAGATGCCGGCTTCGACCTTGAGGTCTGGAATGAGCTGACCTTCGGCTCCAACTTCCTTTCGATCAACAACTACTACGAAAAACCGATCGCCCCAGGCCGGCCGCCATTCGAACAGATCCTGCGTGCGACAGTCGAGTACGTCCGTCGGCACCGGGCCGAACTGCCGGGCGTTGGCGTGGGCGACGGGTTCAACAACCAATGGCCCTGGGGCGCAGGTTCGACAGCGCCGGCTGGGTTGGCGGCCCTCGACAAGCATCCTTATGCGGGCGTGCGGCGGTTCCCGGCCGACCAGGGGCCACCCGGCGCGTCGCAACCGATCGATGCCCTAGGTCGTCCCGACGGCATCGAGGTCGCTCCCGGCAAGTGGAAGGACACGTTCGTCCCCAGCTACGTCTCGCATTTTCCCGAATATCCCCTTTGCGCGATCCAGACCGAACACCTGGTCCGCGACCTGTCGCCCATCGAGACGAACTTGTATGGCACAAAACACGGCCGCTCGACGCATCCGCAGTGGCCCGATGGCCGCCCGGCTCCCGCGCCGCAGATGTGGATCACCGAGGTGAATCTCGATCCCAACGGGGCCGACCCGGGCGACATGGCGGCCTATCAAGCGAGTGGGCATCCGCCGGTCGCCCCAGGGTTGACGCCCGCGGATGCGGACCGCATGAAGGCCAAGGCCGTGTTGCGTTACTTGACCTGCTACTGCAACAAAGGGCCCGTGCGGTTCTACTTCTTCGCCGCCAAAGACGATAATCCGCTCGGATTGTCCCTTGTGGGTCAGGCGTTTTTCAGGCATCTCAAGTCGCATGGGGATCAACCTGGGGAGGATGACGCGGCATTGGCATCGCCCACGATGCAGGCCGTGCGGCGTCTTGTCGCTGTCATGTCGGAAGGGACCCACATTACGATGCCGCGCGAGCTGCAGTTACTACGGATCGAGGAGAGCCATGGGCACCGGCAGTTCGACGGCGACCCGGCCACGGCCAATCAGACGCCCGATCCCCATCCGCCGCTCTACAACCGCGACGTGCTGGCCTTCTTGCCTTACCAGGCCACGGACCACAAGTTCGTGGTGGTTGTTTATGTGATGACCCGAAACCTGGCGCGACTCTATCGGCCGCAAGCAGCGGCTAGCGACCCGACACGATTCGACATGCCGGAAGAATCGTACCGGCTGACAATCGGCGGGATCAACGTTGAGGGCGCGAAGTTCTCCCTGGTTGATCCGCTTGAAGGCAGCGATGTGCCGGTCAAGCGTCTAGGTTCAACGGCTGGGCAGGTTTCCCTTGTGGTTCCCTTGACCGACAGCCCGCGACTCATGGTAATTGCGGAGTGCGCGCAAGGGGCCAATAGCAGGAGCCAATAGCAGGAGCCAATGGGTTCGGGCCGGCAACATCCGTGAACTTTATAACGTAAAATGCAGGTCGCCGGTCAAAGACTTGAATCGCTTCTGCTATACCAGTCGATTATCAGAACAGCGGGGCACCGATCTCGCAAGCCGAGGCCGTGAATACGTATCGGCTGCCAATCGACGGCGGCCTGATTACCGTAAGGTCGGCAGCGGTACGCTGTCGCTCACGGCCGTCAATAATCTATACCGGTGGCGCCACCATCGCGGCCGGCATGCTGGCCGTGTCTTCCGGCGCGAACTTGGGAACCGGGGGCCATAATGCGGCTCAGTTCGCCTTCACGAACGTCTCCACGCGGATCTGGCGGTCGGCGATGCGGGCCATCACCGCCCCCGTGTCGGCTGTGTGCAGCACTCGGCCGTCGCTGCGCGTAGATCGCCTCCGTGACGCTCGTGTCGTAGCGATGGTCCGCGCTGACGACCGACCAGTCGGGCGTGCTCCAGGCGGATAGCTCATCAGGCTTGCTCGTGCGGCTGCCGTGGTGCGGTACCAGCAACATGTCGCAGTGCAGCGGACGCTCGGCCAGCACGTCGTCCAGCCCCGGCGACTGGAGATCGGCGGGCAGCAGCACCCGCCGGCCGTCGTATTCCACGGAGAGAACGATGCTGTTGGCGTTGGAGATCGAGGGCAGCCCCTGCGGCGGCGGATGGAGCACCTCCAGCCAGCAGTCCGGCCCGCCCGCAAGACGATTGCCGCTGGCAAGAACGCGAACCGGCGTCTTCGCGCGGTCGATCGCCGCGCGGAGGAACTCGAGCGATCGGTTGGGATGGTCGAACATCACCGGCGAAACATAGACGGCGCCCACGGAGAACCGCTCCAACAAGTCCGGTAGGGCATTGTAGTGGTCGCTGTCGGCGTGCGAGAGGACGATCGCGTCGATGTGCGTAATGCCCCGTGTCCACAGATAACCTGATACGATGCGGCAGCATGACTTCGGTCCGCCCATTCGGCCGGCATCGTAGAGCAACGTACGCCCGTCGGGCAATTCCAGCACGATCGACTCGCCGTGGCCGACGCTGAGAAACGTGCAGCGGAGGCCATGGCGATCGGCAGTGCACCAGGGGACGACGAAGCCCGCCGCCGTCCAGGCCCCCAAGAGGGCTAGCCGCCAGCGGAGCGGCGGACGCAGCCGCGGAAAGGCCAGCAACAGGAACAACCCCGAATAGAAGCCGACCAACCACCATTCGGCTGGGCCGGGCACCCAGATGTGTCCGTAGGGCATTCGCTCGCCGAGCCGCACCAGCCACTCGACAGCGGCAAGCTGCCAGTTACACAGCAGGGCGAAAAGGGTCGCCAGTGGACCGGGGATCATGCTGCACAGCAAGAGCCCAAGTCCGGCGGCAAGGGCCCCAGCCATCGGTAACCAGACGGCCGTGTTGATGAGCACGGCGACGGGATTGAAGATATGGAAGTTCCGAACATGAGGGCAGTTTTACCGTCCGCTTTACGGCGGCGGACCTCGTAAGAAACAAGGGGAATCAATACACGACAGCGGCGGTATAATTCAGGTTGAGGGGTAGCTCCCCTTGGCTCTGGTCCTCTCCGGCGGCGGCGGTCTCCTGCCTTTTCCGCTCCGCCGGGAGGACCTCTTTAGAAAGGCAGGATCTATAGTGGGAAAGCTAACTCACGTCGATTGCGGCAAAATCTACACCGAGCTATTGCGTCTCGACTCAGAGTACTTGAGGGGACAACGTCCGGAATCCTTGCTCTACGAGGTCCGGATCTCCGTCAAACGACTGCGGAGACTCCTGCCGGAGGACCTCGATCTTGCGGACGGTTGTAGCCTCGTCGCTCTTGGATCTCTTTCCGATTTTGTGAGGCACCTTGCCGCACTGTACCACACCGACAACCCAACGGGGTTCCCGGAGGGGATAGAGGATCTATTTTTTGAGCACATGGCGGAGGAGTTGCATTGTCTCATCCCGAAGTTTCGGCAAGAGAAAATCTGGCAGGAGCGGGAGGAGCGGAACCTTACTAACCTCGACCAGGAGGACGGCAAGTACCCGTGGGGAGACGACGATCCGGAGGCTCCGTTCTCAGCGGCAAAGATTGCGGACCGTCTCGGTATTCCACCGAAGGACCGTAAGCAGCGAGACACACTCAGCAAACGGTTAGAAACCTGGCGGCGGGAGAACCCTAAAGGCGGCTGGATTGAGGACGAGCAAGGCGGGGGACGAAAGGCGAAATACTCGTATCCGATCGGCAAGGTGTGGCCGATCGTCGAGGATATGAAAATCTCCAGCTAATTCCAGCAACGCTCCGGCAAAAAGATTTTCTGCCGATCTCCTGCCGGTTTTTCCGGCTCCGGGACGTTCTCTCCCATTCCGACAACGCTCTTTCTAAACGACGGGTTTTCATAACGGGTCTATCTTGGCTCGTATGAAGCTCAGCGATCTACCTACGGCAGAGTTGCTCCGGCTCCTCCGAATCTCGGAACGGAGTTCCGATCCGGACGAGGACGTTCTTGCGGCTTTTCGCCGAGAGTTGGCTCGTCGTCTCGATCTCGCCAAGGACCGGGACGGCGGCACAAGTAGCAAGGAGGCTACACCATGCGGCAAGTAGTCTCCCGAGACGCCGATCTCCTCGACCGTTTTACGGTCGTCGTCGATCCGGCGGCGGAGCCTTTCGACCTCGACGGGTTTCTCAACATTCTCGATCAGATCGTCGAGCGGCGGCTCTCGCAACGCAAACAATCGACCTCCGGCGGCACTCCGGCGACGGATCGGTCGATCATTACCACCGGAGAATAAAGGCAGTAGTTATGTGCAAGTGTGAGTGTGAGTGTGCGAAGAACAAGGAACGGGACCAGGCTTTCAGGGAGGTCGAGGCAAGTATGATCTCCAAGACTCCGTTCTACGCCGCACAGAAAGAGAAAGCCGTCGTCGAAACAAGGCAGTACCTTACGACCATACTTGCGGACCTCGATAGCTTCATGTACCAGCATGGCACCCTCGACGACGAGATCGGCACTCTCCTTGATTACTACGCCGACGGGACGACGATCAAGAACCGGCGGGTCAAGGCACAAGCCGAGTATCTCGGCTGGCTCATGGGGGAGTTGCACGACGGGATCGGGAGGCTCCTTGCCGAGACCGACAGGTAGAACCACAGCACGACGACCTCCGTCGTCATGGTGGCGGAGGTCGATCTCGATCAGCAAAGGCAGGCAGGACAAGGCAGGATATGGAAGCTCGGAACATAATCACGAAGTTGGAAGGCGTCCGGGAGACCGGCGGCGGTTGGCAGGCACGTTGTCCGGCCCACGACGATCGACAGGCGTCCCTCTCGATCAGCACGGGGGACGACGGCAGGGTCCTCCTGCATTGTCATGCGGGGTGCGAGCCGGAGGCGATCGTCGGCAAGGTGGGTCTCCGCATGGCGGACCTTATGCCGACGAGCAACGGCAACGGCAGGCACGGCGGCAACGGTAAGCCGGGGATCGTTGCCACCTACGATTACCGGGACGAGCAGGACGAGTTACTCTATCAGGTCGTCCGGTTCGATCCAAAAGACTTCCGGCAACGCAAGCCGAAACCTACGGGAGGGTGGGACTGGTCAACCAAAGGCGTCCGCAAGGTTCCCTATCGTCTCCCGCAACTCCTGGCGGCGGCACTCACGACGATAGTCTTTATCGTGGAAGGCGAAAAGGACGTTGATAACCTCGTCCGGCGGGGTCTCATCGCAACGTGCAATGCAGGCGGAGCGGGGAAGTGGCTCCCGGAGTTCAACCAGTATCTCAAAGGTCGTCGAGTCGTCGGTCTGCCGGATAAAGACGCTCCGGGCCGCAAGCACGATCAACAAATTGCTGCGGGGTTGCAAGGTATTGCGGCGGAGATCAAGGTCGTCGAGTTACCGGGGGAGGGAAAGGACGTATCGGACTGGTTGGACGCCGGCGGCACGGTCGAGGAGTTGCTCCGGCTCGTCGAGGCGGCTCCGATGAGCAGGTCGTTGACCAGGACCAGGACTCCGGCTCCGCAATGGAGACCATTTCCAGTCAAGGTTCTGCCGGAGCCGATCCGGACTTTCGTCCGTCGAGGATCGGCGGCACTTGGAGTTGACCCGTCCTACCTCGCTACGGCTCTCCTGGCAACGCTTGCGGGGACGATCGGCAACAACAGGGTTATCCTCCTCAAGCGAGGCTGGACGGAGCCTAGCGTATTGTGGTGCGTTTTGGTGGGGGATAGCGGGACTCTCAAGTCTCCGGCGATCGACGCTGCGACAAAGCACGTCCGGCAGCGGCAGGCAGAGGCGATCGAGGTCTATCGAAAGGCAATGGAGACCTACGAAACGCGACTATGAGCAATACAAAGCGGACCTTGCGGCATGGAGGCATGGCGGAAAGAAAGCAGGCAAGCCTCCGCCGGAGGAGATCGTCAAGCCGACGTGTGAGCGGTTCACTTGCTCCGACGTTACGGTCGAGGGGTTGGCGGTCCTCTTGGAGGAGACGCCAAGAGGCTTGTTATTGATCCGGGACGAGCTAGCGGGGTGGGTCGGAGGTTTCGATCAGTACAAAGGCGGCAAAGGCTCCGACACAGCACATTATCTCACCATGCATGGTGCGAGAGACCTCCTCGTCGATCGGAAATCAGCGGACCGGCGGACGACCATTGTCAGGCGAGCGGCGGTCTCGATTGTCGGAGGTATTCAGCCGGAGACCCTCCGCCGGACTCTCGGACAAAAGCATTTTGAGAACGGTTTGGCGGCACGGCTCCTCCTGGCAATGCCACCCAGGCAGGCGAAACATTGGACAGAGACCGAGATCGACGACCTCCTCGATCAGAAGATCGGTAGGCTATTCGCTCGACTCAACGAGATCGAGCCGGGACGGGACGACAACAATCGACCCAAGCCGGTCGTATTGGGACTCTCAGCGGCAGGCAAGAAGGCGTGGGTCGAGTTCTACGATCAGCATGCTCAACGGCAGGCGGACGCCAGCGGGGAGCAGGCGGCGGCACTCAGTAAAGCAGAGGGAGCGGCGGCACGGCTGGCACTCGTCCTGCATTGCGTCCGAGAGGCGGCAGGGGACAAGACCGTCTCCTCGTCGATCGACGACCAGGACATAGGCTCCGGGGTGGCTCTGGCTCTCTGGTATGCCGACGAGGCGGAGCGGGTCTATCACGTCCTCCAAGAGGACGACGACGGCAGGCTCCGGCGGCAGGTCGTCGAGTTGGTCTCCCGGTTGGGTGGCAGGATCTCCGCAAACGATCTCCGCCGGCGGAGCAGGCACTTTGCCGACAGCGACGACGCCGAGCGGCTCCTCGACGAGTTGGTCAAGGCGGGGGTGGGGACGTGGGTCGAGGTCAAGCACGACGGAGCCGGGAGACCTACTCGTCATTTCCTCCTCTCAGATCTTGTATCCGTATCCCAAATACCAGAAAACCCGGAGAATATGCCAATTTCGGATACAACGGCAGGGGAAAGCGGGGTCGTAGGGTTTCCGGAGTTCGATCAGTTCAATGGAGCGGCGGACGAGACCCTTGTATCCGAAATACCATTGAGACACGGGGAAAACGCAATTTCGGATACGGATACAACGGAGACGGTCGGTAGTGATGAGTGGGAGGAGTTGGTCCTATGATCGAGACCCTCGACAGAATTATGGCGGCAGGCGGAGACGTTTGGGTCGTCGGAGGAGACCTCCGGCTCAAGGTCCCCAAAGGACTGCTATCCGATCAGGAGCGGCAACTCCTGGCGGAGCGTAAGGCGGAGATCGTCAAGCTCCTGGCGGACGAGCCGGTCGTCGAGACGCCGGTCGTCGTCACCATGCCGGAGCAGGATCTCGACGAGGAGATCGTCGTCCCGCCGGCTCGGTGCGAGCAATGCGGCGGCTTTATGTTTTGGTGGGATTTTCTAGGTCGTCCTCATTGCATGGTATGCCAGCGGACGACCCAGGTCGTCGGCAACAGAGAGACCGGCTCGACGGTCACGATCGACTCCGCCAAGATCCGGGAGCAGGCAAGCCGAATCAGATCGAGGCGGCCTACCTCAAGAAAGCGTCTTTGATCCCCCGCACCGTTGCTGGTGTGTTTGTCGCAAGCCGGCAACGGTGGCGGGGTTTTCAGAATTTTCAACGCCGATCACGCCGTCGCCGCCGGCACGGTCGGAACCAAACTGCGGCACAAAAGGAATCGACTCATGGAAACGATCACCCCTCTACACAAGCTTGAGGTCGAGTTGAAAAACGCGATCTCCGAGATTGAGAGCGAATTGAGGAGACTGGGATTCGGTCCGCTCTTGGATTTCAACCCGCCACCGTCCCCCCTGGGTTCCTGGGGGCCGGCGGTGCCTAATCCCCTCGGCTCACTTCTCCGCTGGAATGTCCGCATTGCGGACTTAGAGGCACAGCTAACCGCAATCCGTGCCGCCGTGCCGCCTCCTAGCGTCAATGCCGCCGTCGTCCCCCAGGTCAAAAAGCCTTTGCCTCGACGCGTCTATAGAGGCTACCCGCTCAGCGTGATTTGCACGGAATCCGAAAAGGAAGATCTCGAATTGTGGAGGCAACTCGAAATCGGTCCGGGGGTGCTTGTGAGGGAATCTCGATAACATGACCTCAGAAAACGAAAAAATTGCCTCACGCCACCACACCTACGAAGTGGCTCCAATCTTCAATCGTCCGCCGGTCGTCGCCTCTCGACCAGCGGACGCAACTCCAGAGGCGAGTAAGAATTCGTAAGATCGGTTGTCGGAGGCGGATCGAGTTATCCGCCGTTCCCTCCGAGTTGGAGAGGAGACGGAGCGTAAACGAATCCAAGCTTTTCCGATTCGCTTCGCAATAGACTTTGAGCCTGCTCACCTGTGATTGCTCCCGGCGGCAAGGTTTCCTCCGGATCGGAGATTTTCGTATTCGGATTGAGTTGCTCCGTAAAGGTTGGCATTCTGCCGGAGCTACGTGTCTTGGATACTTTGCATGTTACTTGAGTGAGAAGAGGCTGCAAAGCGGGGAAAGTCCGGAGCAGTTACATAAATGAGTTGGGACGCTCACGGCGGTCGTCGCTATTACACTCGGTCGAGCCGGAAGTCCGGCAAGGTCGTTCGCCAGTACATCGGACGGCGGGAGCGGCTCAGGCAGCAGGCACTCCGCCGGGAGGAAAAGGCAGCGGACGACCGGCTCGACGACCAGGTTGTCGAGCTATGCCTCCTGGCGGAAACGGCGGCGGCAGCGGCATTACTCGACGCCGGATACCACAACCACAAAGGACAATGGAGAAAACGACGTGGCAACGGAAATTGAAAAACGCAAGGCGACCCTCCAGCGGATAACGGCAGGGGACAAGACCGCACTCAACGAGTTCCGCAAACTATTGCAGGACAAGCCGGAGATCGTCGAGACCTACGCAAGTAAGCCTCTTACAATCTTGCTGGAGCGGATCAACTCATTGACGAAAACGGCGGCGGTAGACTCGCCACTTTTGTACCGCGAGGTCTTAACCGCCAAAATGGACAGCTTGCGAGCGGAGTTGTCCGGCACGCAACCAAGTGCGATCGAGCGGCTCCTCGTCGAGCGAATCGTCGTTTGCTGGCTCCAATTGTTCGACGCCGATTTCCAAGTCATCCTCAGAGGCGAGGCGTATGACCTGGAGCGGCAGGCAAAGGTGGAGCGGCGGTATCTGGCGGCACTCCGGTCACTTGCCGCCGTCCGCCGGGTGCCGATCAAGGTCGATCTCGACCTAGCTATCGGCAGGATCTGCGGCAATTCCAAATTGCAATCCTCGCCAGAAGCCGATAGAATAGACGGAGCCGGTCGGGACTGCGAATCCCAAGGCCGGCTCCTCACCACGCAAACCTGATTGGAGGTTCACAATGGCTAAAAACATTCTACCCGACAAGGCGGCGGTCCTCTACCTCCGCATGTGTAGCAGCAAACAGGATAAGAGCATATCGGCTCAGCGAGACGAGTTGCTCAAGCTGGCAAAGTTCAAAGGCTACGCGGTCGTCCGGGAATACCTCGACGAGGCGGTCTCCGGGGACGCCACCGACAAGCGGGCCGGGTTTCTCAAGCTCCGGGAGGACTGCGAGAAGGGACCGGACTTCTCGATCATTCTGGTATGGCACGAGGACCGGTTCTCCCGCAACGATCCTCTTGAGTATGGGTTTTGGCTCAAGCCGATTCGGGACTCCGGGGTCGTCCTCGAAACTCCGGCGGGTCGGGTCGATTGGGAAATCTCTTGGCGGCAGGCTCCTAAGTTTGATCGGACAGGAAATGCGGCACGACTACCTCCGGCAACTCTCCCGCAACGTGGCACGGGGACAACTGGCGGCCGCAAATAACGGCGGCGGCGGGACCGGCGGCTCATCTCCCGTGGGTTACCGGAGAAAAGGCGACGATATCCTCGTCGATCCGTATTGGGCAAAGATCGTCCGGCGGATCTTCCGGGAATACCTTAAGGCGGGAGCAAGTCTCCGCTCCGTCGTCGATCTCTTAAACCGCGAGGGGGTTCTCTCGGCACGCGGCAAGAAATGGCAACTATCGACGGTCCGGGACATTCTCCGCAATCGAAAGTACACCGGAGCCTTTATCAGGTTCAAGCGGCAGGACGGAAAGTATCATTGCGTGATTGGCGGGGAGATCGTCCCACGCCGCCGATCGGACGGCATGGGACGAGCGGAGCCAATGGTCGTCGAGGGACGTTTTGAAGCGATCATAAGCAAGCAAAACTTTTGCCAAGGCTCAAGCAAAACTCTTGCAGCGGCGGGGGTGTACCGCACACCGGACCGGATACCAGTATGTTTTCTCCGGCTTGCTCCGTTGTGGCGATTGCGGCGGTCTCATGGGAGGAGCGGTGGCGACGAGCGGGACGAGAAAGGTCTATCACGTTTATCGTTGCCAGAAGTTCCACGTTCACGGCCGTTCCGTTTGCCATTGCAACGGAGTAAGCGAGGCTCCGCTCCTCGCCACCGTCGTCCGGAAAATGCAGACGGAGGTATTCTCGGAGCGAGCGATCGGCCGGCTCCTCGTCAAGTACCGAAAGCGGCTGGCGGCACGGCGGCGGGTCGTCCCGGTTGACGACGGCCGGCTCCGCAAGCGAATAGAGGACCTCGACCGGCAGATCGACCAGGGAGCGGAGCGGGTCCTCACGGCTCCCGACAACCTCGTCGGCACCCTCTATGGCAAGATCGAGAAGCTCCGGGAGCAACGGGAGCGGCTGCAAGCCGATCTAAACGCAGCAGGAAAGCCGGAGGCAGGCTCAGCGGCAACAGACGACGAAAAGGTCGAGGAGGCGGCACAGATCCTCAGGGACATACGGGAGGCGTTTACGGACGCGGAGCCGGAGGGTCTCCGGGGAGCATTGCCGTTGATCGTCAGTAAGATCGAGCTACATTACAAGCACGTCCAATGCGGAAAGAAAGAGCGAAACCTGCTCCAAGGCGGGACGATCTTCTTTCGGTCATACGATCCGGCAATATCCCTCTTGTTCGGAAATCCTGGAAGCGGGCCATGACCAAGGGCATGGTCAACAGCCAGATGGCGCCGCTCACGAGCGTCAAACGGCGAATGCCGCGGCCCACCAGCCAGAGCACGCGGACCGCAAAGGGTTGCTCCTGTTCCAGCAGCTTGCGGATCGCGGCGGGCTGCGGCTCGGGCAGAAGCCATCGCCGCAACCGAACTGGGAGGAAACGGGTTGGCCCGCGATCCGCGACCTGCGGCCGATCTGCCCCGGGTGCGATTGTCCACCATCCCGGAACCATGACCATCAGCCCGGCGACGCACAGGAAAGACAGCTGCGGCCCGACGTTAAACAGGTCGACCGGATTGAGAACCAGCACGATCACGCCGGCCAGGGCCAAGACGTTCAGCCCGATGCGGCGACGACCGACGTACGCCGCTCCGCAAGTCGCCACGATCAGCACGGTTGCCCGGACCACCGGCGGCTGAGCATCGACCAGCAGCATATAGAGTACGGTGAAGAGGGCCGTGGCCGGCAGGCCCCATCGCCACGGCAACGCCCGCCGCAAGACGATCCCCGCCAGGCCGGCAAGGATGCCGAGATGGAGTCCAGCGATCACCAGGAGGTGGATGGTGCCGGTGAGTTGGAATGCCTCGGTTTCCTCGGGATCGAGCTGGTCGCGGAGTCCCAGCAAGACGGCGGCAGCGAGGTTCGCCTGTTGCGGCCAAAGCCGCCGGGCAAAGACGTCCTGGCCGCGGCGTCGCAGGCCTTCCAGAAGCCGCCGGGGTGTAACGCCTAGACCCCGTGATACCAGGGCAATCGCTTCGGGGAAATTCGCTCTCAGGTGGCTGGTGACGCGGCGGGCCCGATCGCGGTTGGCGCGATCGATCTCGCCGGGGTTCAGGGCGTGCTCGGGTGGCAGCAGGTGTGCGAAGGCTCGAAAGCAATCGCCCGCGGCCAGGTCGGGAAGTAGGCCCTCCACGACCAGGGCTGCCCGGCCTGAGACGGGCTGCCACCGATCGCCGTTGCGGATCGCCCGCAGTTCTACTTCGAAGCGGACCTCCTCGCCCGATCGCGGCGGTTCGAGAGGATTGAGTTGCGGCGGGGGCACGAGCCGCGGCGTTTGCAGGGCCACGGCTTCGATGTAGACCGGCTGTTGCCGGGTGCGGGCGAAGAGGCCCAAATCGTCGTCGCGGAAGAGGTTCCAGCAGCAGTGGTGCCACGATACGGCCAGTGCGGCGGCGGCAAAAAGCAGTGACAACGACGCCGCACGGCTCTGCTGCCTGCGCCACAGCGGAAACCAGAGGCACAGTCCCACCGCGGCCATAGCCCACCAGGCCGCGACGGGCAGCGGCCGATAGCGATCGGCGACCATCCCCGCGGCCGCGGCCGCCAGGACAATAACCAATGGGTAATAGCCGGGCGTTGTTTCGCGCTGGGGTTCGCGTTCCATGGGGTGCGCGGCGATTCCTTCGCGGCAGTTCGTGCCGCGATGTAGCGACTCAAGCCCAGTTTACCACACACCGAAGTAGACCGGAACAAGCGCAGTTGCGGCAGCGCGGCACCGCGGTTTGACCATCGGAACGCACGAATTGCCGGAACCGCGCGTCGCTTGTTCCGGTTGGTTCCACCTCTGGACGCTATTTATCAAACAGGCCATTGACAGAATTTCCGCCACACGCGATCCGAAACCTTGGCAAATCCTGGACTAGGCTTGTACAATCAGGAGACCGCACGCGTGGTGCTGGCGGCTCGATTGTTGAGGTTGGACAAGACAGCCGGATCGGTGGCACCACCCTAGTGGCAATTGTACATACCCCGCTCTAAGTATCGGACTTGCCGGAAATTGGGCGACTTTCCGCCAGGACCGATGCTTTGAGAGCCTCCACACCCTCGCCCAGGGAATTCAATGCCGCGTGTAACGAAATTATCGCTCTTCTCGAATCTCACAATTATGTTGCTCGGATTGGTCTTTCTGCCAAACCAGCAGTCTCTTCGCGCCCAAGACCCCACGCCGGAACAGGTCGCGACCGCCGTCCCCAGCCCCACTAGCCTCGCCGAGCTACGATCGCTCAACGATCGCGTCAAGACCCTTGTGGCCAAAGTGCGGCCGGCGGTCGTTCAAGTTTCCGGCGGCAGTGGTGTGGTAGTCAGTTCCGACGGCCTGGTAATGTCGGTGGCCCATGTCGGCGGCCACGCCGGACGGCCCGTAACCTTCGTCTTCCCCGATGGTCGCCGAGCTCGCGGCATCACCTTGGGCAACGACAAAATGGGCGATGCCGGGCTGATGCGGATTACTGACCCCGGCAAGTGGCCGCACGTTGATGTCGCCAAGCCAGACGATATTCTCATCGGCGAGTGGTGCATGGCCGTCAGCTACCCCATCAGCTTCGACCATCAGCAGCGACACTTGTCAGTCCGCCTGGGACGCGTCTACCATCATTGCCCGATGGACATCAGTAGCGATTGCACGATCATGGGCGGCGACTCGGGCGGCCCCGTCTTTGACATGGAAGGCCGCGTCATCGGCATCAGTTCCACCTGCGGCAACTCGGTGGTGGAAAACCGCCATATCTCCGTCGACCGCTTCCAGCGCTATTGGGACCGCCTGCTCAAGGGCGAAGACATGGATGAACTCGAGCCCGGCCAGGGAGCGATCCTGGGTATCCAATCCGATCCGGACGCTGACGAGGCCCGCGTCGCTCTCGTCGCGCCAGACGGTCCCGCCGCCAAAGCCGGCATCAAAGTTGGCGACGTGGTGACCGGGCTGTCGGGCAAGACGATTCGCAGTTTCGAGGATCTGGCGGCCGCGATCCGAAAGCGAAAACCGGGCGATAAAGTAGAGGTGGAAATCCATCGTGGCGACGAAGACCTGAAAATCTCGGTAATCCTGGGAAAGGCCAGTAACAAGTAAGAAACCCTCACTATGAAGAAAACCACTTCCACCCAAGTTTCGCGACTGCGGCTCTGCACGCCGCGCGGGGGCGCATCACTGAGTCTGGCTCTGGCATTGCTGCTCTTGGCCCACACCGTAACAGCGCAACCGCCCTGGGGGGACCCAGGACGTAGAGACCGCTGGTCGACACGTTTGACCAGCCCGCGTCCGTCGGTCTATTTGAAGAACAACACGCAGATCAAGTCGATCCTGGCCACGACGGACGCTCGCTCGGCGGCAGCCACCGTCCGCGTCCTCGGCGACGATCAACCCTTGGCCCTGGGCACGGTCGTGGCCGCCGACGGCCTGATCGTGACCAAGGCCAGCGTTTTGAGGGGTAAGCTGGAATGTCGGCTGGCCGGCGGCAGTAAGTTGGCGGCCACGGTAGTGGGTCAGGACGAAGCCACCGACTTGGCCCTCTTGCGGGTCAATGCCAAGGACCTGACGCCAATCGTCTGGTCCGACGGTAAGGCTGAGCCCGGCAGCCTTGTGGCGGCCACGTCACCCGGGGAAGGTCCCACGATGATCGGCGTGGTCAGCGACGTACCGCAACCGATGCCGGGTCCAGGCGGCCGCAATGTGCAACATGGCTGGCTGGGAATTCACGTAGGGCCGGCGGGATCCAACCCGGAGGTCCAGAACGTTACGCCCAACAGCGCCGCGGAGAAGGCGGGCGTCAAGAATGGCGACCAGATCAAGCGTCTGGGCGGCATGGAGATCCATACTTCTGACGAACTCATCGAGACGGTGAGCCGCCTGCCGCCCAACAAGAAGGTGACGCTGGTCGTGGAGCGCAAAGACAAAGAGCTGGAGTTGGAGGCGATCCTGGGCCGTTCGCCCGGCCGACTGATGCAGGACAATTGGGGCGGTGGGCCGTTCAGCGATCGGCGGTGGGGATTCGCCACAGTGATTCCCAACGATCTTCCCCTTGCACCGGCAGACTGCGGCGGCCCCCTGGTCGATATTGACGGCCGCTGCCTGGGCGTGAACATCGCCAGGGCCCTGCGAGTGGCAAGCTATGCCTTGCCGCCGCGGCTAGTCCAGGAAACCATAGAGAAAATTCGCGCCCAGGCTATGCAAACCAGCCAAGTTCATAAATAATGGCTAGGCTCTTGTAGGATCGGTTGTCGCGGGCGGCGTACTTATGGCCGGCGGAAAACTACCTCCGGCCGAGACGATCCTACGCAAGATTTCACGAGTTATTTCTTCGCCCTGCACTTGCAATCACCAACAATTTCCCGAGGAAAAGTAATGAAAACGTATCCACTTCCCGTTTTCGCCACTTTGGCCGCGCTCTCACTGGCGCTGGCGCTTGGCATATTCGCGCGGCGAGGTTCGGCTGCCGAAGATCTTTGGCAGACCGACTTCAAGGCGGCCCAGGCGCAGGCCAGGAAAGAGAAGAAGTTCCTGCTGGTCGACTTCACGGGTTCGGACTGGTGCAGTTGGTGCATGAAGCTGCACAACGAGGTCTTCGACAAGGAGGCATTCAAGTCCGAGGCCCCCAAGCAGTTCGTGCTCGTGGAACTTGACTTTCCTCAGCAAAAGAAACAGCCTGACGAGCTGAAGAAGCAGAACAAGGAACTCTCTGAGAAGTATAATATCGAGGGCTTCCCCACCGTGTTGATGATGGATCCCGAAGGGCAGGTCATCGCGCGGACCGGTTACCGCGAAGGCGGTCCGACCGAGTATCTCAAGCAGCTTGCCGAGTTCTCCAAGATCTACGAGAACCTTGTTGCCCTCAAGGCCGATCTCGACAAGTCCCAGGGCCTGGATCGGGCCAAGCTGCTGGACAAGATCGTCGAAGGTTACCAGAAACTGGGCAACGACTCAGAAGAAGTTGCCGGCTGGGAAAAGGAGATCATCAAGCTCGATCCGGACAACAAGGCCGGGCTGAAGGTCAAATACGAGTTCCCCCAGACCCTTGCTGAGGCCGAGGGTCTCTTGCGAACCGGAAAGCCGGCCGAGGCCGGCGGCTCTGATCGACAAGGCCCTGACGCTCAAGGGCGTGCCCGCCGAAATGCGGCAGCAGGGTTTCATGTTCAGGGTCCAGGTCTGCCTCATGGAAAGGAAATTTGCCGACGCCCTGACTACGCTCAAGCAAGCCAAGGAAGCTGCGCCGGACAGCCCCGCCGTCAAGCAGATCGACAATTTCATCATCCAGTTCACCAAAGTGAACGAGGCACAGCAGGAGGCGGCGAAGCTCGAGTCGGGGCTCGACAAATCCGAAGGTCTGGATCGCGCGAAACTGCTGGACAAGCTGGTCGGCGCCAAGGAGAAGCTTATGCAGTTCGATCCGCAGGCTGGCGCCGACATCAAGAAGTGGAGCAAGGAAATCGTCACGCTTGATCCCGACAACAAGGCTGGCCTGAAGAAGAAGTATGAGTTCAAGTCGGTCATGGCCGACGCCATGGCGCTGATGCAGGCGGGTAAGGCGGACGAGGCCAACTCCGTCCTTGACAAGGCGATTGAGACGGCTGGCGGCAAGGGCGAGGACGCTCAGCAGGCGCAGTTTTTCAAGGCCCAAATTGCGCTGATGCATCGCAACAATAAGCAGGGGATCGCCTGCCTGAAAAAGGCCCTCGATGCGGCGCCCGAGGGGAAACTTGCCCCCACGATCAAGGGCATGCTCAGTCGCATGCAAAAGACCGCCGCGGGCGGGGACGAGGAATAGTTTGCCGTTTAGCGGCGCCATCCACTGTAGGCGTGAAACCCTACGCTAGATCATTTCGGCATAGGATCCGGCTAAGAGATCTTCCGGGCTGATACCGAATTTTGCAAGAAGCGATTCCAACTGTTCGCGGCCGGCGCTGTCGTTGAGTTCCGGCGAGAGCACGGCCTCGAACTCCAGGAACTGCCCCAGTCCTTGCACGTCGTCGAGGTGGATCCTTACGTTGCCGCACAGATATATCTCGCGGCGCTTGCTGACTACCTTGAAGACGCCGAGGGCCGCTTGGAGGGCGGAGCGGAGGGCCTCGGCTTGCGGCACCGGTACGATTTGGTAATCGCTGGGTTTGGGCCGAGGATCGGCGGGACGCGCGTACCATACCAACTGGGCTTCCTGCCCACGGATCTGCCGCAATTTTAAGCGGCCGTTGCCGCAGTGAAAATACGTATCGACCTGCTCCTCGAAGCCCAGCCGCCGATCGGCCAATGCCGCGGCAATACTCTGCGCGGCGGGCAGATCGCGGAGACGAGCCTTGATCTCGATGTTGCGCATAAACCGTTTCGTTGCCGGGAGAATCTGCTGTGCCAGTTGGAGTTCCGGCTTTTGCCGGTGGAGAAATATCGGCTGAAGCTGGAACTGCAACGGCCATGCATTCTAACGTAGCGGGCTTCCTTCGACGACGTTCACGTATCTTGCCATCAGATGCGCCGCCTTTTCCTCGGGCATGTATCCGCGGATGCCGTTGACGCCGACTTGCCGGCCGATATAGCTCCGCAGGTTCACGCCTGGGGCGGGCGAGACGTAGCAGCGAAGCCTGCCCGCGGCGTCAAGGATCGCATATTGTGGGCCGCCCGGCTTGGGATTGGGAACGAGAACCAGCTGCCCTTTGGCATCGAAGCGTCCGTCCGGATCCGGTGGCAACAAGGCAACGAGCGGCGGATCGGGTCGGGCCAACTCCGGGCGGACGTCAGCCAGGGCCTGCTTGCGGCGTTTGATGTCCTCGAAGCGGGCAATCCTGCCTACCAGCATTCGCGCGCGGCCTTGCTCCAGGGCCGTCTCCGACTGATTGAAGAGCGATTCGGACCGCTGTCGCAGGTCGCTCAGGTCCCAGAGGTTCGGATCGTCGACCACCATGGCGGACAGTTCCAGGTCGATCCGATCGAGCTGCCGCTGGAATTGCCCCGGCGAGAGCCGCTGCCTCGACCCATCGCTTGGCGACCGGCTTACGGCGCGACCCGTCAGATCGAGCGTTCCATCCGGCAAAGTCTTTCGCAGGCCATCGGGCTGGTAGTCGGGGTCGACGAAGCGGCCCGAGACCCAACGGAATTCGCCCGATGGCGGGGCAATCTTACACCAGGCAGCGGTGGTCTCGTCGCCGGACTGGGCATTGCGCCGCGGCTCGACCACCTCAACCGCCTCACCGTTGTGCAGGCGGACCTGGATCACGTCGCGGACATCGCTCAGGCGGCTGCCGACTCGGGCCGCGACCCGCTCGCCGCTGATCGTTGCCAGGTGGTTGCCGTCGAACTGCAGATGCCGGCTGGAGACCCAGGAAAAGCTGCCTTTGGGCGGGCGGATGGCGAACCAACCGCCCGGATCGTGACGGTAGACTTCGACCTCAGTTCCCGCCTTGAGCTTGTCGGTTGGGTAGTAATTGTCGCCGGGTCCGCTGCGGACGTAGACATCGTCGGCGGTGACGCAGGCCTTGTAAGGAAAGGCGTCGCTGGCGACGGCAGTGGCAGTGGCGATGCAGGCAAGAAATGCTAAAAGGGGCCCGCGCATGGCGATGCCTTCCAAGAGTAGTTTGGTGATGAGAGTTTGACGCGGAACCTTGTAGCAAGAAGCGGCCCGCGACACAAGGGCAATAATACGCTCGCGTCTCCGCCTTTCCCAATTCGCCGCGACCGAGTATAATTCACCGTTTTGAACGCCAGTTTGTCAGGAAGCGACGATGGAACGCGAATATCTCGATCGGGCAGAAAACATCCAGAAGCGGATAGTTCAACTCAAGGACTCTCTTTGACTTCGAGGGAAAAAAGTCACAGATCGCCGCCATCGACAGCCAGATGGCGCAGGGCGATTTCTGGAGTGATCGCAATCGGGAAAAGGCCCAGGAGGTCGTCGCCCGGCTCAAGGGCCTGAAGTCGATCGTCAAACCGCTAGAGGACGTGATCCGCGCGACGGACGACGTGGCGGTTATGATCGAAATGGCCGCCGAAGACGAAGGTCTGGCTGCCGAGGTGCCCGGCGAAATCGCGCAGTTGGAAAAGGCGCTCGACGACCTGGAAACCAAGTCGCTTTTGAGCGGACCCTTGGACCCCAACTCAGCCGCTCTTGACGATCAACGCCCGCGACGGCGGCACCGACGCCCACGACTGGGCCGAGATGCTTCTGCGGATGTACCTGGCCTGGGCCAGGGACCATGACTACGATACCGAGATCCTCGACCGCCAGGAGAACGAGGAGGCCGGCATCAACAGCGCAACGATTGCCGTCCGCGGCGCGATGGCCTACGGATACCTCAAGGGCGAGACCGGCATTCACCGGTTGGTGCGGATCAGCCCCTTTAATGCTGAAGGCAAGCGGCAGACGAGTTTCGCCGCCGTTGATGTCTCGCCGGATGTCCCTGACGAGATCGAGATCGAGATCCGCGACGAGGACCTCGAGGAAAAGGCCATTCGCTCCAGCGGGCCCGGCGGCCAACACGTCAACAAGACTTCCAGCGCGATCCAGTTGCGTCACATTCCCACCGGCATCCTGATCTGCTGCCAGGCCGAGCGCAGCCAGCACAAGAACCGCTCCCTGGCCATGAAGATGCTCCGCACCGACTGGCCCGTATTGAGGAGGAAAAACGCGAGGCCGAGCAGGCCGCCAAGTACACCTCGATGCCCAAGGTCGGTTTCGGCTCGCAAATCCGCAATTACTTCCTCCATCCCGATCAGCGGGTGAAGGACCAGCGAACGGGCTATTACATGGGGAACTTCCACAGCGTACTGGACGGCAACATCCAAGGCTTTCTCGACGCTTACCTCCGCTATCGCGTCAAGGGCGAGACGCAAGGCAGCGTCAAGGATGACGAGTAGGTTGCCGTCCGTTGAGTTTGGACAACCGTGCCGTTGGACATGTCACGTCGGAATAATCTCCCCGCGGATCAAGTCATCGAAGGCTTGCCGGCGGCGGATCAAGTGGGCGCGGCCGCCCTGGAGAAGCACTTCGGCTGCCAGCGGCCGCGAATTGTAGTTTGAACCCATCACGAATCCGTAGGCCCCGGCACACTCGACAATGAGGATCTGCCCCACTTCGGCTTCGGGCAATCCGCGCGGGCAGACGAAGCCGCCCTCCGACTGGGTGAAGATATCGCCCGACTCGCACAACGGGCCGCCCACGATCACCTCGCGCTCGGCCCCGGGCTTGCCGCGGGGCACGATCGACATGGGGTGGTAGGAGCCATAGAGGATGGGCCGGGCGAGATTGTTGAAACCGGCGTCCAAGACGTAGAAAAGATGTTCCCCTTGCCGCTTGACCGCGCGGATCTCGGCCAGCAGATAGCCGCTCTCGGCCACCAGGTATCGGCCCGGCTCAATTTCCAGGCCGACGCGATGGCCAAAGCGATCTTGCAGTCGCTTCCGCACCGCATCCCAAAGGGCAAAATAGGCCGCCAGATCGACGTATGCGTCACCTTCACGGTAAGCGGTCGGCAGGCCGCCACCGGCGCTGATCGAGGTTACCGTCGGGCCCACTGTCTCGGCGGCCTTCTCCATGGCTGCGCAGACCTGCGAGAGGTGCTCCAGGTCTGTGCCGGAGCCGATGTGCATGTGCACGCCGGTGACGGTGATGTCGTGCCGCGCGGCCGTCTCCAGGCAGGGCCCGATCTGCTCGTGCCAGATACCGTGCTTCGACTGGTCGCCGCCGGTATTGGTCTTGCGGCTGTGGCCGTGCCCGAAACCGGGATTGACGCGCAACGTGATCTGCCGGCCCGCAGCGCGGCGGCCAAGCTGTTCGATCATGTCCGGTGAGCCGCAATTGACGTGGATATCGCGCTCGACGCAGAGGTTGAGGGCCTCGGCATCAAAGATGTCGGCCGTGTAGACAATTGGCGGCGGCGTGCCCGTGGTGGTGTAGCCAGCGGCCAAGGCGCGCCGAATCTCACCGGCGCTCACCGCGTCGACCACCGCGCCGTGACGCCGCAAGAGGTCCAAAATGGCCAGATTCGAGCATGCCTTCTGGGCATAGCGTACGTAGTCGAAAGCGGCCAGATCCTTCAATCGCTGCAGGATCATGGCCGCATCGTAGACAAAAGTCGGCGTGCCGAACTCACGTGCCAGGTCATCGACGGCGATGCCGGCAATATCGGTCCGCGTGGTAGAGAATCGGGTCGAAACGGCGGCTGGCATTGGCTCGCGGCTATTTCTCGCTGGTTTCGTCCGACCCAATGCCCGGCACGAGATCGAGCACGGTCTTGATAATGCCGGACTGGACTTTCAACTGCATGTTCGTGCCGTCGGGAATTGCTGTGGCGGTCAGCGTGATATGGTCTTTGCCCTCGCACTTGGCCAGCAGTTCAGCGGCCTTGGTGAAGTTCTTCTTGGCCTCTGCCGCGGACGGATTCTCATCCTTGATTACCTTGGCGATGAATTTGGCGATGGGAGTGGCCGAGATAATCATCTGCACTGGGGAGATGACTTTTCCCTCGGCAGCCTTCGAGGCATCGATGGCCTTCTTGATCTCTGTCACGGGATCCTTGCCGGCGCCGAGATACAGGCCCGACGGACTGATACCGATGACAATTTTCACCTTATCGCCCAGCAGCTCGGCCGCTTTCGGATCGTTGATGGGAAGCGTGGCGACCGTGAAGTCGACGCCCTCATGCTTCTCGGCGTCCAACTTGACGATCTCGCCCGCCTGCGGGCTTTCTTCGGTGACCTTGTCGACCAGTGTCTTGAGGGTTTCATGAAGCTTCTTCCCGTCAGCAATCCGGAAGCCGGCGATGGCCAATGGGCTGTCTCCGAGGACCAGGGACATTCCCCCGTCGCTCTTCTTCAGCTCGATGGTCTTCTCGGCGACATCCAGGAGATTGCCCAGCAACTTTTTGGCCAACGGACGATTGTCGCCGAGCTGCTCGTTGGCGTCCAATATCTTGTCGGCCTCGGTCTTGAAGTTGGCCAGCGCCGTCTTTGCCTGCGCCACGTCCTCATCGTCGGAGGTCTGCGACGAGAGCATGGTCATCGCGGCGCTCGGCAGGGCGAAACCGGCGAAGTCAGTTTTGGCCTCTTTCATGGCGTCCCACTTCTTGGCCAACTCGCTGCCGGCAACGGCACGTGCCTCGACGTCGAGGAAAAGGTCCTTGCTTGAAGTGTCGAGTCCGATGCCGATCGTCAGCGTATCGAGCTCCTTGCTGAGCTTCTCCAGGCTGGCCATGAGCATCTTGAAGTTGGCTGCCTGCATCGCCCGCTGCTCGTCGGAGCCCGACTGTTGCGAGGCCAGCAACATGAATTCCACGACGCTGCGAAGGCTCTTCAGGGCGTTCTCCCGCTGGGCCGCAGGAACGTTCTGCACGCAGCCATTGGCGGCCAAAAGATACTTCTTCGTCAAGGCCGAAATCTCGGTCGGGAGTTCGGCCGGGGCACTGTCCAATGCGTCTTCGTTGTCCGTGAAAACGGCCCATTTGCTTTTCTCCTTGACATACATCGTCTTGCCGTTGACGGGCACCTCGTAGACACCCTTGCCGTTGGCCGAAGGGGCCTCGCCGCCGGTCGAGGGAATCCCCGCCAGGGCCTTCTTGATGTCGGTGACGGGCAGGAACCCCTCCACCACCGGTTGGCTGCTCTCAGCCACCGTGACCAACAGTCCCCACGGCCGCGACTTGTCCACACCGGCCAACCCCTTGCCGTTCATTTGCTGGTCAATTCCGGCTTCGACGGTAGCCGCAAGCTTCGTGTGGTTGAGTTGGTCGAGCGTCTTGAGATTGGCGACGAACTGATCGTAGCCCGCGAAAGCGATTATCAGCGCGGGCTTAGGGGTTTCCGCAGCGGCCCTCTGGGCCAGGACGGCACCCAGTGCCAACAGCAACGCCATGCTCGTCATGTTTCGTAGCGGCTTGTTCACGATAAGATCTCCATTTCTCCAGGATTCGGGCAATTGGTCCGTTCACGGCACTGTGCCGCGACGAATCATGAGTTGTTAAGTGTATAGTCCAGCGCGGTTTTGGGCTAGTACCGGCGACGTTAATAATGTTAAAATAGGGCCTTTACTGCCTTGGTAGGATGGGGCGCAAGGCAAATCGATCACCAACCTTTCCTTTCTTGAATTCCGAGGTACTCGCCCATGAATGTTCTGGTTGCTCCCGTTCTAATGGTATTGGCGTCGGCAACAGCGCCGGCCGCCCGCGAGAACACGCTCTTGACGGAACTGGTGGACAAAGGCGTGGCGATGCCCGACGGCCAAGTCGTGCCGTTGCCGGCGCCGGACATGGCTGAGGGCCTTACCGCGCAGCAGCAGATCGCGGTGTTGACGGCCCTTGCCCCAAAGCACAACTTGGAGGAGTTCCTGAAAAACGACTCCGGGGCTCCCGTGCGATTAAAACTGGGTAAGATTGCCAGCAAAACCGAGGACGACGTGATCCGTACAGTCAACATTGGCTTCGTGGTCTTTGGCGATTGGGAGGTGCTCACGAGTGACGACTTCTCTCAATCTATTCTGAAAGCGCGGAAGGCAAAAAACGATAAAGCGCAGGAGACGGTTTCCAAGGCGGGCTATCTCAAAACCCCCGAGTTGGCGGTCCGGGGGCTGACGTCCCGTTCGACACCGAACCTGAAAGAGTATTTCCTGTACACGACCTTCAATCTTTTCGGTCGCGTGGAAGTCAGCGCGACGCGGTTCTGCCTGGCGACGAAAACGCCCGACGGCGTCATCGTGGCTGCCAAGGTCGATCCCCGCTTTGCCAAGGACAAGCAGTTTCCCAACCGATGGCGACCGATCGTCATAAATGCTCTGGGCAATCCCGAGTTGGGGATGCCGCATGCTTATTCCGGATCGGCCTTCTTCGCCAAGGTGACCCGCTTGGTCAAGCCGCAAAACGCCATCTTCGTCGAGTTCCACCAGGTCTTCTATGAGCCACGGGTGTGGTTTGGCGAGGACGACAATCTCATGCCGGCCAAACTGCGGCAGATCGTTCCCTTCGAGGTCAAGCAATTCCGCATCAAGCTGCTGCGGGCGACGGAAAAGAAAACCGAGACGCAAGACAAACCCTAGTCGCGGGATGGACGCTTAACGCTCCTTTACGCCCCCTTGTGGAGGATAGTAAGTGCAGGTAGAATAGAGCGTTTTGCGTTATTTTTATCGCGGAAAGGCTCTCGATGTCGCGGCAGTTCGTCAATCAGTTGGGTCCCCAGGATGTCATCGACCAGGTCTTCGTCGTCTCCGAGAAGCAACTCCGACCCAACCGCAACGGCAATCTCTATCTGCAGATGGAGTTGTCCGATCGGACGGGCAAAATCGGAGCGCGGATGTGGAATGCCTCGGAAACCGTCTACAAGGCCTTCGAGAACGGCGATTTCGTCCGCGTGGAGGGCACGACGCAACTTTTCCAGGGCGCCGTGCAGTTGATCGCCACCCGGCTCACGAAGGTCTCCTCCAGCGAGGTCACCGCCGACGACTTTGCCCCGCTGCGGGCCGTGGAGGTCGACAAGCTCGTGCTTCGGCTGGGTGAAATCCTCCGCAGTCTGACCGATCCCGGCCTGCACACGCTGGCCGAGTGCTTCCTGCTGGACGAGACGTTCATGTCCAAGTTCACGCGTGCCCCGGCGGGCGTGAAGAACCACCATGCGTACCTCGGCGGCCTGCTGGAGCATGTCGTCAATCTCATGGAGGTCGCGCTGCGGGTAAGTCCCTGCTATCCGCAGGTCGATCGCAACCTGCTCCTCATGGGCGCGTTCCTCCACGACATGGGCAAAGTCGATGAACTTCGCTACGACCGCGAACT
Organism: uncultured Planctomycetia bacterium; assembly: GCA_963709175.1. GTDB lineage: Bacteria > Planctomycetota > Planctomycetia > Pirellulales > Thermoguttaceae > JANXQG01. Next base: position 1,877,663 of record CAVPVK010000007.1, on the reverse strand, counting down.
TTCCTATAGCGACGAGGGTCAATTAATTGGCCACCTGGTAATGGCCATCGCCCTGCTGGAAGCGAAGATCGCCGAGGCGGAAAAACTCTCCGGCGAGCCGATTCCCCTGGAGACCGTGCTGCGACTGAAACACATGATCGTCAGCCATCACGGGGAGTATGGCTACGGCAGCCCCAAGCTGCCCATGACGTTGGAGGCCGTAACGCTCTATTGCCTCGACAATCTCGACGCCAAGGTGAATGCCTTCCAGCAGCTTCTCCGCGACGATCCCAATGTCGATAGCCCGTGGACGGCATTCTACGCCAATTTGGACCGGAAACTGTTCAAAGGGAAGGGGAGCAAGAATGGATAGCCTATGGAACCCCAAGAACTTCAATCCGCGATCGAAAACCTCGTCAACCAGCCCGAGTACCAACCCGTCAAGCCGCGGGTGATCGCCCAGCGTTTGGGGCTGCCGAAGGAGGAAGCGACCGACGTCCGCCGCGCCGTCAAACTCCTGGTTCGGCGAGGGAAGTTGATTTACGGGTCGAATCACCTCGTCCGCCCGTTGCCCTCACGCCCTACCGTATCGTCCGCTACCGATCTAGCTTATGACTTGGTGCCTCCCCTTGATGAAGACGCGGGAGAGATGAGCCCTCCCCGCAATCGCAAGCATGGGGAACAGCCGCGGCCACGGGTGGTGGGCGTGTTTCAGCGGACGCAAAAGGGCTTCGGCTTCGTCCGACCTTCGCCGATAGCTTCCGCAGAAGGCGGCCAGTCAGTCAAGGAAGCCGCCGGCGAATCACAAGATGTATTCGTTCCCGCCAGGTACACGCTCGATGCCGCCAGCGGGGACGTTGTGGCCGTCGAGGTCAGAGCTGGCCGCCACCCTCAAGGGGGTCGCCCGACTGAGGGCCGCGGGGCCGCGTCGTGGAGGTACTGGAGCGGCAGACGCGGCAGTTCGTCGGCAGTTACTTCGAGTCGGAAGGCTCAGCCTTCGTGCAAGTTGACGGCTCACTATTTTCCCAGCCGGTCTATGTCGGCGATCCGGGGGCCAAGAACGCCCGGTCCGACGACAAGGTGGTTATCGAGATGATCCGCTTTCCCTCGCCCGTCCACGACGGCGAAGGCGTGATCATCGAAGTCCTCGGGCCGCAGGGCAGGCCGGGCGTCGACACGCTTTCGATCATCCGCGAGTTCAACCTGCCCGAGGAATTCGCGGCCGATGCCCTGGAAGAAGCCCGGCAGGAGGCGGTCCGCTTCGACGAGTCGATCGAAGGCCGACTCGACCTGACGGGCGAGACGGTCGTCACCATTGATCCCGTCGATGCCCGCGACTTCGACGACGCCATATCGCTGGAACAACTCGATAACGGCCATTGGCGCCTGGGCGTGCACATTGCCGACGTGACGCACTTCGTCCGCCCGCGCTCGGCCCTGGACCGCGAGGCCCACAACCGCGGCACGAGCGTCTATTTGCCCGACCGCGTGTTGCCGATGTTGCCGGAGTTGATCTCCAACGGGCTGGCGAGCCTGCAGCCGGACAAGATCCGCTATACGAAGACCGTCTTCATGGAATTCACGCCGCAGGGCATCCGCACCCATACCGAGTTCCATTCGGCCGCGATCAAGAGCAGCAAGCGACTGACGTACGAACAGGTCGACGCCTTCCTGGCCGATCGCGAGGGCTGGAAGAAGAACCTCACGGCCAAGGTCCACGGCCTGCTGGGGCGGATGCACGAGTTGGCGATGATTCTCCGCCGCCGCCGCGTCCGCCATGGCGCGCTGATGCTCACGATGCCCGAGGTCAAGATCGACCTGGACGCCGATGGCCGCGTTTCCGGCGCCCACGTGGTCGAAGACACCGAGAGCCACCAGGTGATCGAGGAGTTCATGCTGGCGGCCAACGAGGCGGTGGCCGAAGTGCTCCGCGACAAGGGATTGCCATTCCTGCGGCGGGTCCACGATACGCCCAGCCCGCACAAACTGCGGGCGTTGACGGAGTTCGTCCGCGAGCTGGGTCTGCCAGTCAGCGGCCTGCACGACCGTTTCGAGTTGCAGCAACTTCTCAAAAAGGTGGCGGGCCAGCCAGAACAGCATGCCGTGAACTACGCGGTGCTGCGGGCGATGCAGAGGGCCGTCTACAGTCCCAAGGAAGAGGGCCACTACGCCCTGGCCAGCGATTGCTATTGCCACTTTACCTCGCCCATCCGCCGCTATCCAGATCTGCACGTGCACCGCTTGCTGGACGAAAGCATCCGCGGCCGCATCCGGAAAAAGGGGAAAAAGGGATCAGAACTATTCGGCACCGAGCATCCTCCGGACCCGGGCCGTTCCGGCAAAACAGTTCTGACCCCTTTATCTGGTGAACTGGTCGTGCTGGGGCAGCACTGTAGCGACCGGGAGCAGCGGGCGGACGCTGCCGAACGCGACCTGATCCGACTGAAACTTCTGGCCTATCTTAGCGACCAGATCGGCCTGCGGATGGACGCCCTAGTGACGGGCGTGGAGAATTTCGGTCTCTTCGTGCAAGGCATCGAACTGCCGGCGGAAGGGTTAATCCGCACCGAGAGCCTGGCCGACGACTACTACACGTTCGACCGCGCCACCCACTCGCTCACCGGGCGGCGGTTTGGCAACCGCTACCGCTTGGGCGATCACTTGCGCGTGGTCGTCACGCGGGTCGATCCCCTGCGGCGGGAACTCGACTTCCGCCTCTTGGGCCGCGACGAGGAACAGGACGAACTGCGATTCAAGGCAAGAGGGACCGGAAAACAGAAAAAGATCAAGGCCCGGCAGCAGGAACCCGGCAAGAATAACGGCAAGCGGAAGAAAAAGCGGTAAGAGGCCAGTCGCTATTGGCTCGGCGGGGCAATTCTGTTAATAAACACCGCAAGAACCGCAACGCGACACTGGATTTTCTCTCCGCCATGAAAAACTTCCGCCGCGTACTCCAAATGGCATGCCATTACCGCCTCACGCTGGCGGGCGCAGTCCTCAGCGCGCTCGGTGTAGCAGTACTTTGGGGGGGTAACATCGGGGCCGTTTATCCGTTCGTCAAAATCGTCCTGGAAGGCAAGTCGATCCAGAACTGGGTGGGTGACGAGATAGATCGCACCGGCAAGGCTATCGACAACCTGGACCGAGAGATGGAACAGGCCCAAGCCCGGTTTGCGGCCGCCGCCACACAAGAACAACCCAAGTTGGAAGCCACGTTGCGGGGCCTGCAAAGCCGACGCGACAACGAAGCGCTGGCCCACGAGTCGTACCTCCGTGTCAAGCCCTATCTCGATCGCTACCTGCCCAGCGACGCATTCCAGACGCTCGTCCTGGTTATGGCCGTGCTCCTTCTGGGCACCGTTTTGAAGGGCGGCATGGTGATCGCCAACAACGTGCTCGTGGCCAGGCTGGCTAACCTGGCCACTTTTGATTTGCGCAAGCTCTTTTACCGCCGCACGTTGCGATTGGACCTGGCGACCTTCAACGACGAAGGCTCGTCGGATCTGATGAGCCGCTTCACGCACGACATGTCCAACGTCGGCAACGGCATCGAGACGGCTTTTGGGAAGCTGGTCCTCGAGCCATTGAAGATGACCGCCTGCCTTGTGGGGGCGGCGTGTGTCTGTTGGCGGCTCTTGCTGCTCTCGCTCCTCGTCGCCCCGGCGGCCGTACTGGCCATCCGCTGGCTAAGCAAGATGCTCAAGCGGGCCAATCGTCGGGCGATGGAACAAATGGTGCAGATCTTCAATGTCCTGGAAGAGACATTCCGCGGCATCAAGATCGTCAAGGCGTTCACCAGCGAGCCCTACGAGCGGCGGCGGTTCCACCTCCGCAGCAAGGAGTATTACCGCAAGGCAATGAAGATCGCCCGGTATGACTCCCTTTCGCATCCCATTACGGAGTTCATGGGCATCCTCACGGTCTGCCTGGCCCTGCTGGCGGGGACCTGGCTGGTGCTCAAGGGTGAGACGCGGTTGCTGGGCATCCCGCTGACTCCGCGTCCGCTGGACCTGAGTTCGCTTTTGCTCTTTTTCGGGTTCCTTTTTGGAACGGCCGACCCGGTGCGCAAGTTTTCCGATATCTTCAGCCGGCTGCAGTGCGGTGTGGCGGCCGCCGACCGGATCTTCGCCCGGCTGGATCGCGAGCCGGTGATCGGCAGCCCAATGCATCCCGTGCCCTGCCCGCGGCACCGTCGCGAGCTGTCGTTCGAAAACGTTTCCTTCGCTTACCATCCCGGCACGCTGGTTCTCAACGACGTGACGCTGCGGATTCCCTTTGGCGAGACGATCGCGATCGTGGGCCCCAACGGCTGCGGCAAGTCGACGCTGGCCAATCTGATCCCGCGTTTCGCCGATCCCTTCGAGGGACTGATACGGCTGGACGGTGTGCCGCTGACGGACTTGAGGCTCCGCGAGCTCCGCGGGCAAATTGGCCTGGTGACCCAGGAACCGCTGCTATTCGACGACACGGTCTTCAATAACATCCGCTATGGCCGCCCCCAGGCCGGTCGCGACGAGGTTATCGAGGCGGCCCGGCGTGCCCACGCTCACTCCTTCATCGAAGCCGATCTGGCTGATGGCTACGAGACGGTCGTCGGCACGCTGGGCGGCCGGCTTTCCGGTGGACAGCGGCAGCGGATAGCCTTGGCGAGAGCGATCCTCCGCGACCCGGCAATCCTGATCCTCGACGAAGCCACCAGCCAGGTTGACCTGGAGAGCGAGCAGGCGATCCAGGAGGTGCTGGAGGAGTTCACGCGCGGGCGGACGACGGTGATCATCACGCATCGCATGGCGATCCTTTCGCTGGCCGACCGCATCGTGGCCATGCAGGCCGGGCAGATCGTCGACGTGGGTACGCACCAGGAGATGATCAACCGCTGCGCCTCTATCGCCGTTTGCACCAGATCCAGTTCGAGGACGTGCGGCGGATCGCATGAGTTTGTAGGTCGGAATTCATTCCTTTGCCTTTTGAATCTCCGCCAGTTTCGCCCCCACTGCCTCGGCGTGGCCGGCCGCCTTGACGTTGTTCCAGACGTGGGCGATCTTCCCTTCAGGATTGATGAGCACCGTCGTCCGCAACACACCCTCATAGACCTTGCCGTAGTTGTTCTTCTCGCCCCAGGCACCGTACTTGTCCAGTACCTCGTGCTCCGGATCGCTGAGCAACTCGATCCGCAGCTTGTGCTTCGCAATGAATTTCTGATGGCTTTCCGGCGAGTCGGGACTAACGCCGATCACACGGGCGGAAAGCCCCTGGAACTGGTCCCAGTTGGTCGTGAACTCGCAGGCCTCAGTGGTACAGCCGGGCGTGTCGTCCTTGGGATAGAAATAGAGCACGGTCCATTGACCCAGTAGGTCTTTCAGCGAAACCTTCTTGCCGTCCTGGTTGGGCAGCGAAAAGGCGGGGGCCTTGCCCGTGAGCGTTTTGGTCTCTTTTGCCATCGGTGGTCTCCATGCAGGGATTTGGCGGGAAATGACCTCCCTATTTTTGGCGACAAGCCGGCGCCAGGCAAGGGGCAACCTTCAGTGGGGAGCGGGCACTATTTCCTGGTCGTCGTCGCTTTGTCTCGTGTTTTTCGCCCCGAGTGGCTTTTGGTTTTTGTTTGCCCGCGCGTGACCTTGAAAGGAAAAGCCGCTCCGCAGCAAAACCAAGCGGCGATAAAGCCTTCGAGTTTATTGCAACCCCAAGCTGTGCAGGTAAGCCGCCTTCTGTTGCTCCACGCCCAAGCGCCGGTTGATCTCCCGCCACTTTTCGGCAGCCGCTTTCAATGCCGCGTCCGGTTTTTGCCGGCCGCGCACGGCCGCTTGCACGGCCTCATCGAGGGCCGCCAGATACTCGTCGCGGCCGGGCAAACGGAACGCAGCGAGGAACTGCCGCCGCGAGAGCGTCGCCGCCGTTTGCTCGGCATATTGCCGCGCGACCGCTGCCGGCACGCCGCTTTCAACCCACGCCTGCGGCGCGGCGATCTGCGAGCGGCGGAAGAGCGTCGTGGACGGGCTGGCGGCTAAGACCTGGCTGCACCAGCGCGGTTCCGTCAGCCAGAGCAGCAATTCGAAGGCCGCGTCGGCATGCTCGCCCCCGGCACGGACCACGCCCATGCGGCCGGCAACGCCGAGAAACGGAACCCGTTGACCCGCGTCGTCGCCACGCGCTTCCCAGGATCCGCTCGACGTCCGATAAACCTCTTTGCCGCCGGGCAACTCCGCAACGGCAACCGGCGGAACGCTCCCCGCGCTCTTCCGAGCGGCGGAGCCGGAGACGACACTACGCGCCCCCGTCGGCCAACTAATCGCCATCGCCGCGTTGCCCTTCCAGAACTCAGCCCGAACGGCGTCCGGATCGAACTCCAGTGCCTTGGGCGGACCGAGTTTCGCGGCCGCGACTAGTTCCTCCAAAGCCCGTTGGAAAGGCGGACCGGCGATGGCTGGTTCGAGCGTCTGCTCGTCGAAGAGCGTCGTGTAGTTGTCGCGTTCCTTGGCGTAGGCTGCGGCCCGCGCGAGGAGAAGCAGACCCGCCCAGCCGCGGCCCAAGGGTTCTGCCGTGCCGTACTTCGGGCCGCCGGACTTTGCCCCTTCCGCGCGAAGCAAGCGTGCCAGCTCCTCGTATTCCTTCCAGGTCTGGGGCGGCTTGCGGTGCAGTTTTTCCAGCAGATCCGCCCGATAGTAGCAGCAGAGAACCGGCGACCCCAGCGGCACCCCGAAGACTTCGTTGCCCCAGACGGCCTCCTGATCGCGGAGCAACTCGAATGTCTGCGACCAGGGGTTCTTCAGATCGCGGGCAATGCTCTGCGGCACCGGGGCAAGGGCCTTTGCCTCGGCCAGCGGACCGAGGAGATGTTCGGGCAGTATCACCGCATCGCCCGGCAGGGAAGGGACCTCGAAGAGCTGTTTCTCGGTGGCGTCAGCGACTTCGATTTCGGCGCCGGTTCGCCTTCCACTCGTCCCTCAAGGCGCGGACGGCCAAGGTAATTGCCGGATCCTCGACTACTATCAACCGGAGCTTGAGACCCTCCAACGGTTTGGCGGAACCTTTTGTCGGCGGGGGAGCCTCGGGCGAACAACCGACAAGTATCAGCAAGACGGCAGGGAAGAGCCACGGTGATCGATGCTGTCTGCGGGGCGGCCTATCCTCATTCATGAAAAAACCTCCGGCCTTGCCTTGGCGAACTGCCGAATCGGATTCCCCGCGAGCTATTAGCGACCTCACGAGTCAGCATAGCGGGGATTCTCTCGCAAAGCAAGGATACGCCGCAAGGGCCTTCGCGCGCCTCACGGCGATGCGAAATCTGCGCCGCCAACACCTGTCGTCATAAATGCCGTCATTTCGATCTTGGGGTGTCGTCGGCTTGATGACGGCGAATCCACTCCATTCGAACTTGATGCCAAACAGGATGTCATAACCCTTTGGCAATAAAGCACTTCCATTTCGAAACCGCTTCTTGGCACGCTAGTTGCGTTTCTACCGATTCGCTGGCGCGTGTCAGCAAACCCCTTCCCCCCCTGACCCAAGGAGACCATCATGAAACGAGTCACCTCGCTTCTGGCAGTTTTTGCCGTCGTGGCCGCAACGGCCGTTCCCGCATTTGCCCATCCCATCCATCATGGACCGATCGTCCATTACTATCCGGTCCATTATCGACCAATGGTTGTCGTCGGTGCCCCCGTGGTCGACTACATGTTTTACATCCGCCAAGGCGACGCACTGAACGGCCAAGGCAGTTTCGACGCGGCGATCGCGTCGTACACGCAAGCCATCGCGCTGGATCCGTACCGTGCGCTGGGCTTCCAGCGACGGGCCGCCGTCTATAGCGAAGAAGGCAATCCTGCCCAAGCCCTGGCCGACAACAATCAGGCCAATGTCCTCCTCCAATCGGCCGAGCGATGAAGTCGAGCAAATGCTTGCTCGCCATCAACCCGCCAGGATACAAGTCGGTCAGGCTGGGGCACGTTGTACCCATGGTCGGCCTGACGTACTTGTATCCTGGCGGGTGGTTGTTTTTTACTGAAACACCCAGCGGCCCCACAGTCCTGGCGTGAACTCTGCCTCGCTGGGCACGTCGCTGGTGATGCCGGTGGCCTTGTTGCTCCAGTAGACCCGCTCGACCGTTTCAAAGCCATTGCCGCGGAGAATGCCCAGGTCGGCGCGAATCACCCGGCCGGGCGACGGTTTGAGCCCCAAGACGGCCAAGGGAATTGAGACCTCGTAGTTGCCGACAGCGGCCGCGAACTGCAACTGGCCGCTTACGTCGTCCACGCGGTCGATGGTAATCGTTCGCCAGGGCGAAGAAAAACGCACCGGCTCCTTCGTGCCCGGCGCTACTGGCCGATAAATCAGCGCCCGCGGCTTTCCTTTCACCACCGTCACCAGCAGCCGCAGGTCGCCTGCCGCCGGAGTTTGTCGGGAGTCGTCGGCACGCGGATCAGTGCCGATCATGAAGTCCAGCGCGCCGCCTGTCTTAAAGGGCGCCAAAGGCGTTTCGCCGCTGTTGCGCAAAAGCTCAGCGTCGCCCGTGCGGAAAGCCGCGTAAAGCCGATCGCCGGCCACCGCCACCGTAGCGGCAACGTCATAGGGCCGGCTGTTGCTATCGAAGTAGGCGGTCACGCCACTGCGGTCGATCGTGGCCCAGGCCGCGCCGGCCCAGTCGTCCAGCTTGCCATCGACCTTGGGGGCCACCTGGCGGATCGGCACCCGGAGCGTGAGCCGTCCCTGCTCTTGCTGCCGTTGCCGCTCGCCTTGCAAAAGGTATTCGCGGGCAGCGGCCAAATCTTCCGTCCCAACTTGGAGCGATGCCTCCGCCAAACGGCGAATGTGTTCCAACCCCTCGACCCGCACCAGGCTCGTCCGCGCCCCGTCAACCAGGTAGATTTCGCCGTCGTTGGTCTCTGTAATCGAAGGCCAGAAATTCTCGTCGTGCAGCGTCAGATCGTTCACGCGCGTGCCGCGGCGGGCGACAGGCATGGCCCAGGAAGTGCCGCGGCGAACGTCGCGAAACAATTCGGCCACGAACAGGCCGTCCACTGTGAAGAGATAGATGTTTCCCTGGTTGCCGTTGACGGCCCACAGTGGTCCGGCGTCGCCACCGTGCGGCGTAACGAAACTGCCCAACAGCCGCGTCGTGCCAATCAGTTCGCCCGGGCGGTCGGGCGGGGGCGATTCGTGCGAGGCGTGCAACCCCGGCCAGAGATCCGGATACGACCAGCGCGGTTGACCGCGATAGACCCCGCCCAGCGACTGGGGGGCGAACGGTTGGGGCGCTACGGTGAGGATCGTCCAACCATTAGGATCGACAAGGGCCTGGTCGCCGCCCGACGACGTGGGCGGCTGCACGCCTTCGGCCAGCGTTTCTCCCGCCGCCAGATCGTAGACGGGCCGGATCGTGAATTCCCGCGGCCTGAAACGCACCGCCCGGTTATCGACCCGCGCGATTTGAAGGCCTCGGTTTTCAACGCCGACCAATCATTGGCGCGGCCCACGGCGGCCACGGGAATGGCGATTCCCTCGCGGTCGAGCCAGAGCATGGCGATGCTTGCGCCGTTGGTGGGATTGCTGTTGTAACAGTTGGTGAAATAGCGCAATGTTCCCAACGGAGTTTTCGGATAGAGCGGCGTTTCCGGCTGGCCGGCAGTGCCGAAGCCGGTGGGCAGGCCGAGGTCGCTGGGGCCGGGGCGAAATAAGACCCGCACCAGCTTGTCTATGCCCCGCTTCCAGTCGAGCTTGAACTCCATGCCGTGGTAGTAGAACCGCGTCTTGTCGCTTGGATCGAGCGTGCCGCCGCCGCCATACTCCGCGGGACCGTAGAACGCGCGAATCAGGCGGCCTTCGCGGGTCCATACGCTGACCCGTTTCGGCTGGAAGTCGGTCTCAGCCACCCATAGCCGCCCGTTGGCGTCGATCGTTAGGCCGTTGGGATTATTCATGTGCAGGGGATCGTAGGGACCAGCCTTCGGCGCGCCGCGCGAGCCGATCGCACGGAGCGGCCTGCCCGTCGGATCGAAGACCTTGACCTGGTGGCAGTTGCCGCGGTCGCTGACGTACAGGTTTCCCTCGGCGTCCAGCGCGACGTGCTGCGGGTCCTCCAGCCCGGTGGCGACGAGGATTTCAGGCACCGTATTCGGCACTCTCCGCGTGCCGGATACGATGCTGTAGCGATGCAATTGCCTGCCGATCAGCGCGAGCAGTCGTCCTTGGATGTCGAAAGCCAGGCCGCGGGGATCGCGCAGCGGAAGCGTGCCCAGCAGTTTGCCCCCCTTGGCGTCGATCAATAACAACTGGTTCTGCCGCGGCAGGCTGCAGGCCATCAGGCCGTTGTGCACGGCCAGCCCGGAGAGGGCCGAGACCTCTTTGCCGCCGGGGAACTTGTACTTGATGACGGGCTTGTCGCCCGAGCGGGTGACGGCGGTCAGCCGCAGCTCGCCTTCCCATGCCGAGCCAGCGTAGAGATAAACGCCTTCGACCGCCTCCGGCCCGGCGTCGCGGGCAAGGTAGGGCGCTCCGTCCATGCGCCGCCGATCCAGCCCACTCCGCCCTGCTTGCGACCTTCGAGATCGACCCAGGCTAGACCGTCGCCTCCTTCGCTAACGTAGCTGCCCAAATAGACCAGCGGCTTGCCGCCGGGGGCCTTGTCGCCAGGCACAAACAGGGCGCTGCTGGGCGGCGTGTGGTTCGTCAGCCAGCCGCCCGTGTGATCTGCCGTGGACCAGGCCGGGCTGCCGGCGTTGTAGACCGAAAACTCGAAACGCAAGCCGATGCCCGCGTGGCAAAGTCCGCGGACGCGATAGGCGCCCGGCGTCACCAGGTTCGCCGGAACGCGGTAGACGCCGTGTCGAGCGGCATCCGGATCGCGACCCAGGTCGTCCGTGGCATCCCACCAGACGGTATTGGGCCCGGCGGGAAAGTGCGTCTCGCTCACCAGGTTCCGCACGCGGCGGCCATCGGCGGTCTCGATCACCAGCGTTACGTAGCCGGGCGCGTCGAGCGTGAAGCGAACGGGGATCGGGGCATGTAGTGCGACGGGCGATTGCGGTGGCGCGGCGTCTGAGAGCGGGGCGTCGCCTAAGGGATGCAGCGCGAGCAGTTCGCCGAGCCAGACGCGGCGGCCGTTCTTGGTCTTTCCCTCCAGGTGCGGGTGGCTCTCCTTGGTGACCTCGGTGATCCGCAAGCGGATCGCCCGCGTGCTTCGCACACGACCCAGATCGAGCCAATTGACGCCGAGGCCACGGGGGTACTGGTTCTCGATGCCCGTCCAGTGAGCGACGGTCCGCCAATCGACCTCGGGGGCCTCCCGCGGTGGCCGGTCGGCGGGGCCTTCATAGGTCTGCACGTCGGCAGCCGCGAAGCCGGCCCAAAGGGCGCCCAGGGCGCGGATCGCCACCGGCTGCCGCCAGTCCAGCACGAGATCAACCGGATGTTCCGGCGAGACGGGCCACGTGCCGCCGTCGGGGCCGTTGTCCCAGGCGAGCCACATATTATTGTTGCTTTCGTCGTTGATCTTGGCCACGGCCTCGCCGTTGGCGTCGCTCATTGCGATTGCCGCGGGCGCCAAGTTGACCAGCCGCTGCGAGAAGACGTACGCGCCGCCCAGCCAGCCGGCGAAACGTGTTTCAATGGCCGCTGCCTTATGGGTGAAGCGCAGGGCCCGCGTAGGCGCGGCCTTGGGGAAGATCCAGAGGACATACTGCTCGTCGGCTGGCACGGGCTGCCGTGCCGATCGCACGATCCGCTCGGCCGGCTGCCATTGCGACTCGTCGGCCGGATCGCCGGGGTAGGCGGCGGAGGGCCGCAGCATGCTCACATGCCCGCTGCCGCGGACCAGCACCGAACCGACGCTGACCGCGCTCTTAAAACCGATGCACAGATGCCGCGGGCCAGGGATTTTGGATTCGCCGAAAAGCACACCGTCCCACTCGGGCTGTGTGCCCGTGGTCCAGATCACATGGCGCGGTCCGTCGCGCTGCGGCAGTGGCCCGGTGACGCCATCGACCCATTGCACAAAAGCAGCCGGGTCCAGATTATCGGTCTGAAGATGAGTGGTGATGGGATTGCCGTCCATCGCCCGCGTCGAGGGGACGAAGACGAGCAACAAGCCGAAGACGTGCAGGAGGGCAACAGGGCGATTCATCGGCGGGTCAAAAGGTCCTGGCAACGCGGAAACTCGTGAAATCAGTCCGCTTGCCCGGCGTGAGGCCGCTGCGTTTCGCCGATCGACCGTAGATCGGCCCGTCGATCCAGGAGCCACCGCGCAGGACGTGCAATTCTCCCGACTCAGGGCCGGTCGGATCGGCCTTTGGGGATTTCGCGTAGTATTGAGCGTCATACCAATCGGAGCACCACTGCCAGGCGTTTCCATGCATGTCGTAAAGCCCGAAGGGATTGGGCTGGAAAGAACCCACGGGCGCCGTGAAGACGTAACCGTCGCTGGCTTTGAGCGTGTACTTGCTGCCGGGAAACTTTTCATGGAAGTCCGCGTCGGCCACGTTGCCGACCTTGGCTAGCGTTTGGGGATCGTCGCCGCACCAGTAGCGCGTTGTGGTTCCGGCGCGGCAGGCATATTCCCACTCCGCTTCCGTCGGCAATCGATATTCGTTGCCTTCTTTGTGGCTGAGCCATTTGCAGAATGCCACCGCGTCGTTCCAACTCACATTCACCACTGGGTGGTCGTCGGTCTGCTCAAAGCCCACCTTCCGCCATGAGTAGTTGGCGTTGAAACCGATCTTCTCCGTGTCGGGGTTCCATCCCATCGCTCCGGGTCTTCCGCCCTTTTCCGCGTCGGTGGTATACTCGGCATCGGCGACAAATTGCCGAAACTGGCCTCGCGTGACGCACTTCGTTCCCAGATAGAACGCTTGGGTGATCTGCACCTTGTGCTTGGGGTGCTCGTCCTTGAAGAAATCGGCCTTGAGAACATCGCCATGGTAAGTCTTGTTGAAGAATGCCGTGGTTTCCGCCGCCGTTTCGCCGCTGCCCATCGTAAACTCGCCCGCCGGGATAAGCGTCAGCTTCATGCCGATCGAGTTGGTGATCTGCTTCGCGCCGGCGGCCGGCTTGGGCTCCTCGCCACTGGCAAAACAGAGACCGCCGAGCACCACCAAAACCACGAAAGCCGCATTGCGCGATTGCCGGAACATGGATCGAGTATTCCCAAACTAGTACCATTGCCGGAGACCGCCCTGGCGGACGAGGCCGGGGCCAATAACGCCTCGCAACGATACAGGGTAGCATAACGCCCGTTATTGTCGCCGTCAATCACCGAAGACGGCTTGGATCTTAGGTCTCGGATCGTCGAGCTCAGAGATTAGGACGAAATCGGACCGCCTACGCCACAAGATTTCAGATCTGAGATTTCAAATCTGCGACCCTAGACCTAAGACCCAAGTCCTATCATAAGACCCCGCTAGAACCGAACCGCCAACTCCCGCGGTCCGGCCGTGTTGGTAAAGCGTATCCACAAGAGCTGGTCGGCGGCCGAATAAGTGCGATCGGCCACAGGCTGCCCGGCCAGGGTGATCGATTGCGGATCCTTGAGAGCGCGAAGCAACACGATCGCCGGTGTGCCCGGTATGCCTTCGACGGCCCACGTGAGGTTGTCGCGGTCCGTTTTTCGCGGCAGGGCCTTGCAGGCCGAAGCCAGCACTTCAGATCGATCGTCGCGGCGGGCGTCGAGGTCCAAAAGGAAGTATCTCGCGGCCGGCGACAAGGTCACACTGGTGCGAACGCGAAGCTCGGGATCGAAGAGATTGACGAAGCGGCCCCTGAGCACCTTCGCGTCGCTGGCGACCGACTCGTCGAGGCCGGCTGCAACCAGATATTGCCCGCGCCGCAGGAGTAGATGATCGGTCTGGCGCCAGACGCCAGACGCCGCCTTGACCGCCGCTTGCGCGACTTGGGCCACGCGCTGGTCGCCGTCTTGGGTGGCCGCCAGTCGGGCAGGATTCTCCCGCAGCCAGGTGACGCTCCCCTTGCCCAGCGGCAGCGGCTTGGCGTCGGTCCCAGAATCCTTGACCGCAAATTCCTTGTCGGCCAGGGCGAGTTGCGCGAAGAGATGGTTTCGCGGTGTACGGTATTTGCGCCCACCGCTATTCCACCACTCACGCACGCCGTTGTAGGGATCCGAATCGTCATCGACCACGACCAGGGCGCCGCCCCGCTTGACCCAATCGACCAGCGGCGCGTGGACATCCGCAGAGAGGGGCTTCATGCCCTGGTAGGTTAGAAAGAGCACCCGGAAGGGATCGAGGTAGCCGGCCAGCCCCAGATTCTCAAGCTGCACCGGTGTGACGGGCATACCCCGCTTAAGCAATGGCAAGGCCAAGCCGTAGATGTGGCTCAGGTGGGTATCGCTGGGCATCGGGTCGCCGCGCTCGAACATCAACGAGTCGCCGACGATCACGCCCATGCCGCTGGTGCCGCAATCCCACTCCACCCGCGACTGCTTGAGATCGTTCAGGGCGTTTATTACGACTTGCAATTCGGTGGCATAGGCCGGTGGAATCCCTTGCAGGAGGTGCGACCCAGCCTGGCGGCGGTAGCGGCCCGCGAAAATCCGCTCCGGCCAAGGGGCAACCTCATATCGCCACACGTCGGGCTGAAAGAGCGAGGCGACCAACGTCGATTCCCAGTTGACGCGGTAGTCCTCCCAATCGTGGTCGGGGTTGTCCTCGACCGGGTCGTTGAGATACCAGACGCGGCGGCCGGTGCCGCGGACCAGATTCTGCATCGCGCCGTATTCCAGAAAGGCCGTCTCGAAGGTCCGCTCGCGAAGCTGGCCGCGGTACAGGTTCGGCGTCCGCGACGTGCCGGTCCACACCTGGGCGATGTAGCCGTCGCAGCCGTTGAGACCGGAGAGGCTCGACTCCGGACTGACGATCCGCCAGTGGGCGTAGTTCAGCAGGCTATGCGTGGGCACGTAGCAGCGAACGTGCCGGTCGCTGCGGCGGTTAAATTCCTGCACGTAGTCGAAGACCTGCTGCAAGGCGCGGCGGTAGAGAAAGTACTTGAGCTTGGAAGCCCGCCACTGGGCGTCGACCGAGGCGTGCGGCGGTTGCCAGTCCTCGCCGTAATAGCTCCGCCACTCCCGTTTGAAACCCTCCGAGTAGCCGCCGCGGACCCAGAACTCGGGCTCTTCGAGGTGGATGGCCTCCGCGCCGGCATCCAGAGCCCGCTGCACGCCGACGCAGAGGAATTTACCGTAGTTCGTGGCCGGGCACATGTAATAGACGTCGCCGCCGTGGCCGATCTTCACACCCTGCCGGTCCGTTTGTGCGGAGTCCTCGTGGTTGACGCCGTCGAAGCGGCCATAGAGATAATCCTGATAGTTGCCCCAAGAAACGCCGGTCATGACGTGAATGCGGTAGCCGCGGTCCCGCCAGGTGCCGATCCGCTTGGGCAGTCCGGGGTCGATGCCATAGACGATGGAGACGTCCGATCGCAGGTTGCCCGCCCCGCTCCAGGCCTGGCCGGTCTGGAAGCAGGTACGTTCGAGGGCCTGCTGAGGATCGGCGGGAAACGGCGGCGGGGTATCGGCCGCCAGGGCTGGAACCACGGTGAGGGCCGCCAGCAGGAAAACGTGCTTGGGGAAGTGGACGAACATTGTGCGAAGGGGATTGGGGTGTTGGCAGACAGGTCGAGCATGGGCCATAGTGGACTCTGCCAGTATAATCACCTTGTTCGAGTAACGTAAACTACGGCAGTTCCACTCCGAGTGCCTTGTTATGAAGCGATCCTTACGATTCATGCTGTCGCTGCTGATAACGGCCACGACGGTTTTCGCCGCATCGTGGTCGCGGGCCGCCGCGCCGGCGCGCGTCGACTTGGTCCTCTGGTTCGATACCGAAGACTATCTCCTGCCGGCCTCTGACGATGCCGCCAAGCGGCTTGCCGAAATGCTCACCGAGCGGGGCATCCGCGCCACGTTCAAGCTCGTCGGCGAGAAGGCCCGCGTACTCCAGCAGCGGGGCAGAACCGATGTGATCGCGGCCTTGAACAAGCACGATATCGGCTACCACGGCAACTTCCATTCGGTCCACCCCACGCCGGCCGAGTACCTGGCCGAGTGCGGACTGCTGGACGGCGCGGCCGAGTTCGCCCGCCGCGAGAGACAAGGCACGGCCGATGTGCGGCGGGTCTTTGACCGACAGTGCCTTGCCTGCTACGGTCAGCCCGGCAACTCGTGGGGCTGCCAGGCCATCGTCGCCCTGAAGGACATCGGCGTGGGACCCGTCTACCTGGACGAATGCTGGCAGGTAGGCCTCCGCGGCACGCCTTTCTGGTACGCCGGCGCCCTGAACGTCTTCAATATGGACACCAATTTCACGCGCATGGACCTGTATGCGGCCGACGGGCTGGACCAGGCCGACGCCAAAGCGGCGGCCGTCGTACGCCGCCTGGCCGCCAACGGCGGAGGGCTGATGAGCGTGATGTTCCATCCCTGCGAGTTCGTCCACAAACGATTCTGGGACGGTGTGAATTTCAGCCACGGGGCCAATCCGCCGCGCGAACAGTGGCAGGTCCCCCCGCAGCGGCCCGCGAATGAAACGGAACAGGCCTTCGCACGGTTCGCCAAGTACATCGACCACATCCGGTCGCTGGGAGTCCGCTTCGTCACGGCGAGCCAGTTGCCGGCGCTGTACGCCGATCGAGTACGGGCCGACGGCGTGAGCCGGGCGGAACTGCTCGGCCTGGCTCGAAAACTGGCCGATCCGCATGCGGCCGGTGTCGATTGCCAACTGCTGACGGACAAGGCCGTTTCACCGGCCGATCAATTCGAACTGTTGACCATGGCCGTGGGAGACGTAATCGACGGCAAGAGCGAGACGTATCCGCGAGCAGCCAAAGGACTGTTGGGGCCGGATTCACCGCCCGGCCCGACTGGCGCGTGCGGCCCGATCGTCGCCTGGCCGGCCTTCCGCGATGCCGCATTGGACGTGCGGGATTATCTCCGCGTCCAAGGGCGGGTGCCGCCCCGCGTGTTCCTTGGCGCGGAAAGCGTCGCCCCGGCCGATTTCCTCGCCGGGCTCGCCTTTGCCTGCCAGTTTGCTGGCGAAAAGGGCAAGCTGCCATTGGAGGGCGTGCGCATTGGCAGCGGACTAAGGGTATTGACTGAGCGCTACGTCGCCGCCGGGCCTACCGGTCGTGTCTGGGTAATCCACAAACCGGGATTGTGTTGGGACAAAATCCTGGCGGTAGGCCGACTCCAGGCATGGACGCTCAAGCCGGCGGTGCGGTCGTCGCAGGAAGAATAATCAGGCAATCTAGGCCTGCATGCGGTTGTCGTCCAGTCCATCGACTCAACCGCCGCCGAGTTTTACCGAAAATACGGGTTCGCGCCACTGCTCGACGACCCGCTGCACCTTTACTTGCCCCTGGCCACGGTCGAAGGCCTGCGCGGGTAGAATCGCCTGCAAGGCGGGGAGATCCAAAAAACCGGGATTGTCCGGGACTATTTTACTCCCGGGCGATATCTTGCCACAGCCGTGTGGAGCTTGACGGGATCCAACAGCAAGGTCGGCTCCAGCCAATCGGCATGATCGCCAATATCCAGCGGATCGGCATCTGGGCGCGAACTGCCGCCGTCCTCTACGACCAACAGGAGGCGCTGCGCCGGCGAAGCGCCGCGCACTCGCGCGATCTCGCCGGTGGAGATAGTAGTACGCGAGCCGACGAGCGGCTGGCTTTGGAACAAGGGCGCGCGCCGGATGCCTCGCCGACGAAGACTTTTGCCACGACACATCCCGAGTCGCCCACGGCGGCATCGATTCCCAAACCGCTGCGAAAGGCGCGAGCCGAGTCGGGAAGCTGGAAAACCATTTCGTTGGGTGCATGAACGCCGAAACCCCAAAGATAGCGGGCGTCGCCGCTGCGAAGTTCGCCGCCTGCAACGTTGCGGTCGGTTTGCCACTTCCAACTGCTCCCCAAGCCGTCTCGCTGCGTGACTTGCCGGGGCGCCATGAGCGACAGCGGAACGACGGTGGCGGGCGCTCGCCAGACTGTGCGGACAGCCGACCAGGCAACGGGGATCGGCGTGTCGCTCCAGACCGGCGCGACAACGCAGGCTGGAGCGCCCGCCCAGGCTTCGTTGCGAATCGACACGGCGCGGCTCGTGGACGTGGTCAGAACCATGCCTTGCCCCGTCTCCAGGCGAACGATGTCCGCGTCGTCCTTCGGATCGAGGGCCGCAAGCTGGCGATGATAGGCCTCCCAGGCGTCCATCGGCTGCATCGCGACTTCGGCCAGGTCGCGGTATGCCCGCCGCACGAACCCTTTATCGGTGAGGAGGCTCACGTCTTCCTCGTTGAAACGCAGGACGCGAAAAGCGAGCACGCGTCCGTCACAGCAGACGAGCGACCGCGGCGGACAACGGCGCGACGGCCCAGCCGCATCGAATACGATTCGCCGAATCCAATCGGTCGCGACGCCGATCGGTTTCTCCGCGGAATTGCCGAACTCTTGAAAAGGCCGCACCAGCACCTTGGCGGAAACTCCCTTCCCACCCTTGGTCGAAGCCGCTCTGTAGCCACAGAGGGTTCCCCAAATTCGGTCGCCGTTATGGAATTCCAGCAAGGCGTTGGATTGCGGGGGCACGTCGCTGGGAGAACAGTCCAGCGTGAGGCAACGGATCGCGGGTCGCGTGCCGCCGGAGGGAATCGGTGGGCCGCTTCCCCGCCAGCCGGACCCGAGGTTGCCCTCGATCCGGTGGTCGTTGTCGAAAACCACGGTAACATGGCTGGCGGTGTCTTGAATACCCGCATCGGACTGCAGCCAACGGCGGAGGTCGGGGCAATTGGGATCGGTCTCCCCGCCAGGCAGCACCAGGCCGGCCGCCAGGACGATGCGGGTTTGCAGAGCGACCAGGATAAACAGTGCAGCGACGATTGCTGCACGCTGATTGGATCGATATATCGTCATCATTTTTCGTGGGGCACGTCCAAACCGCAAACCGCGCAACCAGATACCGATTAAAACTCCCTTATCGTAGATAATCTTACTGTTGCGGGCAACCTACGGAGGGCCGGCCCGGAAATGCCTGGCTTACTCAGTTGACGACAGGGCGCCGACGCTCGATCTTAACGCTTTAATCGTGTACCGTGAGCGCTTGTCCCGCTGGCGGCCGCAAGCCGCAACGATTATTGATTCGCCGGTCCGTCTATTTCCGCGGCGGCCTCAGGCCTCTTGGCGTTCTTCACTTTCTCGTAAAGCTCCTGGGCCTCCGGCTTCATGGAGAACGGGCGGTCGGTCTTCAGAACGCTTTCCAAGATCTCCTTGGCTTGCCACTTTTTCCCCTGGCGGTCAAGAACATAGGCCCGATAGGTCGGTGTGTCGAGATCCGTATTCTTGCCGGCCGCCTTTGTAGCCTGGTCCGTAGCCTTGACGGACAGTTCGAGGGCTTGGGCGGCCTCGTCAAACTCGTTGCGGCGAAAGCGAACCCAACCCATGGTCGATAGCATCTCGGCATTGTTAGGGTCGTCGCGCAAATTGGCCTCGGCATAGCCTAACGCGCGATCCTTCTTCGCCTGGTCCTTTTGCTCAACAAGGGCCAAGGCGATGTTGTTCCGGGCAGCAATGTCGGCAGGCGACTGGTCGAGGACTTTCTGAAAGTGAAGCTCCGCTGCCGGCCAGTCCTTCTCCCACAGGCCGACCAGGCCACGCAAAACGTCGCCCACCCGCCTGCCGCGGTACGCGTCGGCATCAGATGCCTCGATCCGCAAAGCAGCGTCCGCCTGCTCTTTGGCAAAGGCGATTTTGCCTTTACTGATCGCCCAAATGGCAACGACCTGGCGGGTAACCAGGTCGGCCGGCGCCTTCTTCAGTGCGGCCCTGTACCACTTTTCGGCATTCCCCGTCGTGGACGTCTCACCCTCGAATTCATCGTAATACCGTCCCATCACCGCCTCCGGAACAAGAAAGACTTCCCGCGTGCCATGCTTGGCGGCATTCTCGCGGTCAATCGTCTTGGCTTCCTGCAGCACAGCGTAGGCCTTCTCTGCTTCACCCTGCCAGAACAGCGCGTGGGCCAGACGCTGGTGGGCGGACAGGTCCTGGGTCGCGATTTTCAGCATGTCGCGGAGATCTGCGGCGGCCTGCTTCCAGTCGCCGCCGGCTTCCGCCACCTGCGCCATGCCGCTGAGCGTCTCCCCTTCAATGGCCCCCTTGCGCTGGGCATTCCGGTACCCGCCCAACAACTGTTTGGCCTTTTCAAAGTCACTCTTGGCCTCGGGAACCCGTCGCTCCTGCAAAGCAATCTGGCCGAGAATGACGTACGGCTCGGGGTCAGCGGGGTTGGCCTTGACGGCTTCGTTCAGTTCAAGACGGGCTTCCTGCAACCGATGCATTTGCAGGAGCATCTGATACATCAACAGATGCGCCGAAGGAAGCTCAGGATTCTTCCGCACGGCAACTTCAAGCTGCTTGAGCGCTCCCGCCGTATCGGGTAGGGGATCGTAAAGCAGTCGGGCGGCTTCTTCCAATTCGGGATACCGTTTTGGTTCGGCCTTGGCAGGCGCGTCGGCGGCCCGAATCGCCGCTGCGGCCAACGCCCAACCGGTCATCATCACGACGACACAGCCTAAACACTTTAGGCATGCTATTCCAGAGCTCTGCAGGACGGTTCGTAGCATCGCACTCTCCTTTGCAAGAATAGAGAACAGCCGGATCGTGCCAATTCTTTACTCTTATAGCCCGGCCGATCGCGTACTGCAATACGCCCAAGGGGGAATCGCCCCGTTTGGACTCACGCAGCGGAGCCTGCCGATTGCAGCCAACCGCCCTAAATCGCGCTCTAATAAAACCGGTGTCGTGAATCGCCGGTTTCCAGCCCCGGCTGCTATGTACGTCGCCGTTCTTCGACAAGGCAGAACTGGCGAGGAGTGACAGAATACGTGGACTATGAAAACCCTGAAGCGCCTCTTCGGCCAACAAGAAGCGAATGATGATCCCAGCAAGCTGCTTGCCGGGCCAATTACGAGGGATTCGCTCGCTGCCAACTGCTATTGACGAGCACTGCCGCCCGGCGCCGCCCGCGAATCCAGCAGCCTCGGCGGCACTACCACCTCGACGTGCCGGGCGATGTCTAAGACCACCGGCTGATCCATCCGCCAGGCGGCGGCGGTGAACTTGTCGCGGCTGAGAAACCGCAGTTCGCTGGGCGGATCGGCCTGCGTCGTGTCGGCGTCGTAGTCGAAACTGTGAAGGACAATGCCGCGATCCCAGTCGAATTGATGCGTGATGTGGTCGGGACGTCCGGACATCTCCACCTTGACCACGTTCGCCAAGACGCCCGCCTCGAGCCGCTCCACCACCCGTATCTGCCAGCGCTCGCCTGCCTTGGCGCGATCGGGGGCGCGGACCTGGTAGCGCACGCCGGGCACGCTTGCCAGGGCAAAACCCTCGCCCGCCGGCGGTGTCTGGTTCACGACCTTCGCCAGCGGCACGACTTCCGTCGGCACGACGGGCTCGGCACCGCACCAAACGCGGACCTCGCCCTGGTCGGCCCCCTTGGGCCAGTCGCGGCAGCGGCAGCGCATGAGCGGAACCGGCATGTCGGGCTCCCAGGTCGCGTCGTAGAAGACATAGCAGTTCCCCGGCATGCGGCGACCCTGTGCTAGTGGCGTAATCTCGATCCAGACCTGGGCGGGCGGTAAAGCGATGCCCATATCGTCGCGCTGGAAGGAGACGGGAAAAACTACGCCCTCGCCTTCGCGGCTGGGGCGGTGCAGCCCGACACGATAGCCGGAAGGACTCGTCGATTCGGCGGCGAGCAGGGGGGCGAAAATCGGGCCTTCCTCCTCGTAGGGCAGAGAGACAATCTTGCGGCCGTCGCGGCTGACGCCCAATTGCAGCCACTCGCCGCCGCGGAGCAAGGTCCGCGCCCGAAGTTGCTCGACGTCGATCGTGCAGGGCTGCGGCAGCACTCCGTGGGGACTGACGGCCACCGTGCCGCCCAGATCGGTCTCGCCCAGGATGCGGCCGGCGTCGTCGAGCACGCGGAATTGGCTCTTGACCACGAGCTGGTCCAGGCGGTGCACGAGGGCCGAGGCGTTGGTCGCCAGCGTGAAGCTGCCCTGCGTGGTTTGCGCCAACTGCGTGAAATCGCTGACGGCCGTCGAACGCTCCCCTTCCGGTATGCCAAAGCCGACAATGTCGATGGCGACGCCGTGGTTGGCGTAGGCCGCTTCCACGTCCTTGAGCGAAGGCGCCATTTCCGGCGGCGGATTGAATTGGTAGTTCATGCCGTCGGTGACCACCACGACTCGCCGCTCGGCCTGCGCGTCCTCGGCGGCGAAGTCCTTCAGCGCGTCCATGAGCGAGAGAAAGATCGGGCTTTCCCCCCACGGTTTCAGCGTCTTCAGCCGGCGGTTGACGATTCCCGCTGTGACCGAATCGAAACGGCCCAGCGGCAGGAACAACTCCACGTCCTCGTAGGGCCGCAAGGTGGCGGGAACACCGCCGGGATAATTCCCCTGCCGCGCCATTGCGCCGTTTTGATCGGTCCGCCAGCCGACGCGATGGCCGAAAAACCGCACGCCGACGCGAACGTCGCCTTGATCGCCCAGCCGTTCCATCATGCTCTGCATGGCGTCGACGGCGATCCGTATTTTCGGCATCATCGCGCCGGCGGAGGAGACGCTGGGTTCCTCGACAGGCACGGCGTCGGCCATGCTGTGCGAGCAGTCGAGAATGAACACGATCGAGGCCTTCTTGAGGTGCGCCGCCCGCATCGTGATGCGGCTGGGCCCGTAGGATTGCCGCTGGACCTCGACGAGCGGGCCGCCGACGGTGCGCCGCATCAACGGCGCGGGGAACTCGTGGCCGCGGAAGAGGGCGACGGCCTGCATGGCGGCCGCGCGGTTCGCCAGGTCGCGGGCCTTCAAGGTGATGTTCACGCTCCACCGGCCGTCGGAGGCGCCGCTGAGCGGTGCGGGCGTGTCGCCTGCGGCGATCGGTCCGACATCGAGCCGCCGCACCGTTTCCGCCAAGGGTGTGTCGTCGTCGCGAAGAAAACGGCCGCGATGCCCGCCGGCAGGGCCGCAGCGGCCGAGGTCTCGCGAACGCCAATCCGCGCGGTGACCGCCGCGCTGGGGTCAATGAGGAGCAGGTCGGTCGAAGTAGTCGTC
Organism: uncultured Planctomycetia bacterium; assembly: GCA_963709175.1. Taxonomy (GTDB): domain Bacteria; phylum Planctomycetota; class Planctomycetia; order Pirellulales; family Thermoguttaceae; genus JANXQG01. Next base: position 1,854,579 of record CAVPVK010000007.1, on the reverse strand, counting down.
AGTCCATGCAGCGCCGCCTCGTTCCGAAGGTGGAGATCGGAGGCAAGACGCTGCAGACGCTGTTCCAGGTCAGCCTCAGGATGGGCCAGCAAGCGAACGTCGGCGACGTAGGCCTCAGCAACCTCGGCGAAGTACTGCGGATGGCCGACCTCGGTGGTACCCCAGAAGTCGTCGAGGGCTCGCCGGGCGTGCCAGAGCAGCAACTCCTGAAGGTAGCGGCGTTCAATGCCGCGGTAGGAAGCCGCCTGAGCGGGACTCTGCAGGCTTACCAGTCGCCGCAAGGGCCGTTCGACATCGAGCAGCCCCACTCCTGAGGCGTTTGCGCCGGTGACACCGATAGTCTGTTCGCCAGCGGCCAGGGCGCGGAGGGCGGAGCGGATGTGCTCTCCCAACGCCGCGAGGCTCGCGCCGCGATTCTTTTCGGCATCTTGAGCGGCCAAGAGCGCGGCTGCTGGATGCAGCTTCCAGCGTGGCTCGGAGGCGATTTCCGTAGCGATTTCCATGGTGGCCACTGCGGCTGGCTCCGGATGGGCCGCGTTGGGCTCGCGGTTTGCCGCTGGGCCCTCGGGCGTGTCGCTGTCCACTTCTTCGGCCGCCTCGACATAGTGGGAATAGAGGTCGGCACGCTGCGGACCGGTAACCATCGGCACCGCCAGCAAAGCGGTTATCTCACGGAGTGTTTCGGGCGTCGCTTGGGCTAGCGGCAATCGCCTGGCCGCATCGTGCAATTGGGCATGGAACTGGTCGAGGATCTCGGCCACTTGACGCGCGGAGGCGCCAGCTGCGCTGGCTTGCGCGGTCAGCACGTCGGATTTTTCCTCACCCGCTGCGGCCGTCTGCTCCACGTGGCGTAGCGAGTCGTCAAGGGCCCGCACCCCATCGACCAGGGCCAGCACTTTGGCTTTCAACCGCGGCGTCTCTGCTGGCGAGTTGCCCTTTGGCGAGTTAGACTCGGCGACCGCCGGCTCGTCGGTCAGCGGCGGCCCACTCGGCCAGGTACGGCAATTCCTCCCACGCCCGATCGCGGAGTTGGTAGTCCCGGGCAAGCGTCGTTTCCAAGGCGGCAAAGTCGTTGTATTTCTGCCTGGCCTTATCGCACCGCGCGCCGATGTCAGCGGCCTCGCGGGGGCCGACGAAGACCGAGTCCTCCGCGAGACGGCGGCGCTGATCGGCGTTTTCTAAGAGCGGACGAATGACAGTGTGGGCCCGCTCGTCGGCCGCGAGGCGGTTGTCGCCCTCTGGCACGGCCAGCCGCTCGCCTAGTCGATCGAGGTCCATCGCGCGGCGCGACACGTCAGGCGAAGGCCAAAGTTGGTCTACGTGGTATCGCTCGAAGAGCCGCGCCAACTCGGCATCGGCGAACCGCTCCGCATTCTTCCGCGCATGGATCGATCCCAGGTAGTCGGCCAGCGGCTGCGAATAGACGTTAATCTCTTCCAGGGGGAGCGTCTTGTCGCCCGCCAGCGCGGCCGCGAAACCGATCGGGGCGATGCTGGCCGGGCCCGATCGACCAGCGCCTTGCAGCCATTGTGTCGCCGCGGCAAATCGGTTTTGTAGCGTCGGCAGGGCGGCCTCGAGGGCCTCGCGATAGGCGGTCCCGGCGGTCGCCGCCTCTTGCAGCCAAAGCAAACCGTGCTGGAGCGCCTGCCACGCGCCGGGCGGCGTAATGCTCGGGGTGATAGGCCACCAGTCGCTGATGGGCCAACCAAAGCGGCGCCAGCTTCGTCCCGGCCGACGATTCCTCGGCGACCTCGTGCCGGGCCGTCGGAGCGGCCAGTCGAGCCAGGTCCCTGGCATTCAGCGACCAGGCAACCTCGCTATCGGCCGCATCGGCGGGACAAAGCAAGGGCATCTGGTGCGCCGCGCGATGTCGGCAGGTCCAACCATCGACGCTCTTCTTCAAATAGCGGTTAAGCTCCTGCAGCGACACCTGCCCATCGCCGTTCTCATCGGCCGCCCCAGCCAATCCTAGGGCGAAGAAGTGGCCGAAAACGCTGCCGCGAAAATGCAGCGAGCTGCAAGCAATCTGGCCGGGTGAAGTAGAATTCAGTACTGCCAGCGTCGGCAAGCCCGCGTCCATCACGGTTTGGGCCAGCCCGTCGGCAAACGAGTTCTGCAACAGCCCGATGTTCCAGTTCTCGTCCTGACGATTGGCGTCCAGCACCAGGAGCCAATGTACGGCGGCGTGCCGCTTGACCGACTTGATGCGGGCCAGCAGGTCGCTCAGGGGGAGCCAAGTGCCGCTATCCAAGGGATCGGCGGTGGGCAACAGCAGGCAAGGCTTGCCTTCACCATTGACCGCGCCATGGGCGCTGACATATACGATCACCGTGCCGCCTCGCCGCGTCTGGCGAGCGGCGCGATCGAACTGCGTGGAAAAGGCGGCGAGGGCCTCACCGCTCGAAAGGCCCGCCAACGGCAAGTCGCGAACGGTGAGGGTCTGTCCACCGAGGCTGCTCTTTAAGTGGTCGATGTCCTCGCGGGAAAAGGCGGAGGGCGGCAACGGCCAGCGATAATCGTCGGCCACCGCGGCAATCACCGTGGTCTTTGCCGGCAGAAGCAGCAATTCGTAAACCAATAGGGCGGTCAACCCGACGAACGCCGCCAATAGCCCGCTGATTACCACTTTGCGCCGCGAAGCGACCGAGACGAGACCGGCCCCGTGGCGGCCGGCGGTTTGCCATTCATGCTCCGGTGGCCGAGCCGCGGTGGGTTCCTTACGCCAAACGGCCGACTTGGGCCGCTGAGCTACCGCGCCGCCCGGGTTGTCCTGGCTCTGTTGGATCATGCGTTTTCCTCGCTCGGGACGATTTCAATATGATCATTATAACCTGGAGCGAGCGACAAAAAACGAGGAGGGGAGATGAGGGAGTGGTGAGAGGAGAGGGATAGAAGGACGGGACGCGTAAGGTGAGGAGAGAAAAGTGATAAACCGAGCAGAGCATACCCCCCCATTATTATGATTCCGCTACGTTTGGTTCTTCGGGGAATAGGTGCAGAACGCGGTGCCGGCTCTTTGAACTGCGGCGACCTGTCGCCGCTTTTCCTCGCGAACTTCGGCCCCCGCGACAGAAAGCGGCGACAGGTCGCCACACTCCAAAGGGCCTGCAACATCATCCCTTATCCTTATCCTGCCGGTGCCGGCGCCGGCGCTGGCGGTGCGGCGGGCGCCGGTGCCGCGGCCGGTGGCGGCGGTGTAGGAATATCGGTCTTGCCAGGTCCTTCTTCCGGTCGAACATTTTGCTGTATCGGCAGCACCTCTGGCGGCGGCGGGCAGCAGCATCGCTCCAGCGTAAGCCGTGCCAGGCGACGCACCCTTGGCGAGCTTTCCTTGAAGCAACGGTTTTTCTCGTTGATGCCGCCGGCCACTTCCATTAGCCGCTTGCGGAGCGCAGGGGTGCAGCAGCTTCTTTGTCCGCAGCACTGGCAGGGCCGCCCGGCGATATTGCAAAGGTTATCGACCGCCGCAAAACGAACCGACTCGGTGCAATCGTCCAGCGCGGTGAGGAACGCCTTTTCAATATCGGGATAGCAACTCACGCAACCGACCTTGGCAAGGTAGTTCAGGGCCTTGATCTTCTGCGGGGCGGCGTCTTCTTGCGCCTTGACCTCAGCGGCCGTGGCCACCGCTGGGTTCGAAGACTTGAGGTTGGCTGGATCGGCGATGGCCGTCAGTGCGGGTGTTGCCTCCAGCCCCGGGAAACGGGTTCCCAGGCAGTTCAGCACGCTGTTGAATGCGCCGGATACCCCCGCGCAGAGGGTATTAAGCCCGAGAAAACTGCAAAGGTTGCAATTGCAACCGGAGCTTTGAGGGGGCGGACCCGTGACATTGATTGTCGCCCCGCCGGTAGTGTTAATGGGCGCCGCAGGAGCGGCCGGCGCTGGCGGCGCGGACGTCGGCACCGAGCTGCATCCGCCGCAGGCGCTGACGAGCACGGCCGAAACGCAAATCCACCGGATTACTACCGCCATTGGTGGTCAACCATTGGGCAAAGGAAAAAGGCATGTACCTCACCGGAACTATCGACTCGCCAAAAGGTGCGACTTTAACCATTGGGTAATCCTTGGCGATCGTATCGAAGTTTCTGCCGGTTCGGGTGGTAGGACTTTGGTCCTTGCCACAAATGATTTGCCAAGATTTCAACCGGCTCGAGCCAGAACTCCTGCAACGCAATTCCTCCAAATGAGGGTTAGCCAGCCCGGCGGCGAGCATTTACAATTGCTAGCAGACCTGCACGATCTCGGGAGGGGAAAGGTGACAGGTACCATTAATGCGCAGCGCCGGAGGGCCGTTCCGGCAATTGGTGCCTGTCACCTTTTCCCCTCCCTCTGGCCTGCTCGCACGGAGGTTCCCATGAGCACCCCCCCGTTTGCCCACTTACATTGCCATAGCCATTACAGCCTGCTGGATGGGGCTGGAAAGATCTCCGGCCTGCTTAAGCGGACTAAGGAATTGGGCATGAATTCCCTGGCGCTTACCGACCACGGAAACCTCCACGGGGCCCTGGAATTTTACAAAGCTGCCAAGGACCTGGGTGTGAACCCCATCGTGGGGATCGAGGCCTATATCGCCCCCTCCAGCCGCTTCTACAAGGAAAACGCCAGCGGCTCAAAGGAGGCCAGCTACCACATCACCCTCCTGGCCAAGGACCGCGCTGGCTTCCAGAACCTCCTGAAACTTTCGTCGCGAGCCTTTCTGGAAGGCTTTTATTTTCGGCCACGAATCGACAAGGAGCTGTTGGCCGCCCATAGCGAGGGCCTGGTTTGCCTTAGCGGCTGCGTTTCCAGCGAACTGAACCGGGGTTTGCTGATGGGAAGCCCGGCCGGCATGGAACGGGCCCGCGAAACGGCCGCCTGGTACCAGAAGGTCTTCGGCGATCGCTACTTCATCGAGATCCAGTACAACGGCGTGGAACAACAGCGGATTGCTATGGAGGGCGCGATCGACCTGGCCAACGCCATGGGCCTGCCCCTGGTGGCCACCAGCGACGTCCACTACGTACACCGCGAGGATGCGGAGGCCCAGGACATCCTGTTGTGTGTCAATACGGGCAAGTTCCGCACCGACACCAACCGCATGCGGATGGAAACCAACGAGTTCTACCTCCGCAGTCCCGAGGAGATGTACACCGTCTTTGCCGGCCGCGACGAGGCGGTGAAACGGTCGCAGCAGATCGCCGACAGCGTGCATCTCGACCTTGAGTTGGGCAAACGGCATTTCCCCGTCTACAGCCCGCCCGATGACAAGACCTCCGAGGATTTCCTCCGCGAGTTGGTTCTGACCGGGCTGAAGGAGCGTTATGCCGGTAATCCCCAGCGGATCGTCGATGGCCAGTTGTCGGAAGAGGTGATGGCTCGCGTCGATCGCGAGATGGGCGTGATCAATAAGCTCGGTTTCGCCAACTACTTTCTCATTGTTTGGGATTTCGTCCGCTTCGCCCGCGCAGGACATAGCGGCCACGGCCCGCGGGTCGGGCGTGGGCTCGTTAGTGGCCTACGGCTTGTACCTGAGCCACGTCTGCCCCTTGGCCTACGACCTGCTTTTCGAACGGTTCCTCGACGAGAGCCGCCGGGAGGCGCCTGATATCGACATCGACTTCTGCCAGCAGCGCCGCGGCGAGGTGATCCAGTACGTCAAGGAAAAGTACGGCTTTGAGAACGTTGCCCAGATCGGCACATTCGGCACTCTGGCGGCCCGAGCGGCCATCCGCGACGTGGGCCGGGCCTTGGGAATGCCCATCCCGCGGGTCGACAGCGTGGTGGCCATGGTGCCCGACGAATTGAAGATCACTATCCGCTCGGCCCTGGAGAAGAGCGACGATCTGAAGAAGCTGCACGACGCGGATCCCGAGATCCGCGAGTTGCTGACGCTGGCGATGAAGATCGAGGGACTGGCCCGCAATGTTGGCACGCACGCCGCGGCCGTGGTCATCGCCGACCGCCCCTTGACGGACTACGTGCCCTTGCAGCACGTGCAGAACAAGGAGGAAGTCATCACGCAGTGGGCCATGGGAGACGTGGAGAAGGCCGGCCTATTGAAGATGGACTTTCTCGGGCTGCGAAATCTGACGATCCTCTCGAAGGTAATAGGCCTGATCGAGCAGACGACGGGACGGCAGATCGATCCCTACGCGTTTCCCCTGGACGACACCGAGACCTTCGCCCTGCTCTGCCGCGGTGAAACCAAGGGAGTCTTCCAGTTGGAGAGCGGCGGCATTCGCGATCTTTTGCAGCGGATGAAGCCCGACCACTTCCGCGACATCATCGCGACTAACGCCTTGTACCGGCCCGGGCCGCTGGAAGGCGGCATGGTGGAGGACTACATCCAGGTGAAACACGGCCGTAAGAAGGCCCAATACGAACACGAGGTTATGGAGGAGGTCCTGGCCGAGACCCACGGCGTGATGGTCTATCAGGAGCAGGTGATGCGAATCCTCAACCGGTTGGGCGGTATCGCCCTGGCGAACGCCTATAGCTGCATCAAGGCCATCAGCAAGAAGAAGCTGGAGATGATCGCCAAGTACCGCGAGGAGTTCATCGAAGGGGCCTTTCAGAAGGGCATGGCGAAGAAGAAGGCGGAAGAGGTTTTCGGGCTGATCGAGAAGTTTGCCGGGTATGGCTTCAACAAGTCTCACAGCACGGCCTATGCCCTGATCGCCTACATGACGGCCTACCTGAAGGCGCACTACCAGGTTGAGTTCATGGCGGCGCTGCTCTCCAGCGACATTCCAGGGCGGAACTTCAAGAAGAAGGACTCGCTGGTCGAACACATCGAGGACTGCAACCGCATGCACGTCGAGGTCATGCCGCCGGACGTCAACCGTAGCGACGTGGAGTTCGCCGTCAACGGCGGCAAGATCTTCTTTGCGCTGTCGGCCATCAAGGGCTGCGGCGGCGCGGCGGCCGCCGCGATCGCCAAGGCCCGGCGGACGGGCGGACCCTATCGCAGCATCTTTGATTTCTGCCAGCGACTCGATCCCGGCCAGGTCAACCGCACGGCCATCGAGTCGCTGGTCAAGGCGGGGGCTTTCGACGCCCTGGGCGGGCGGCGGTCGCAATGGTTCGCCGCCATCGATCGCGCCCTGCAGGGAGGCGCCGCGGCGGCCGCCGACCGCCGCAGCGGCCAAAAGGGGCTCTTCGACGACGGCGACGAGGAGGAAACCGCGGAGACCGCCGTCAAAGACCTGCCCGACCTGCCGGAATGGGAGCAGAAGGACCGGCTAGCCAAGGAGAAGGAAGTCCTGGGCTTCTACATGTCGAGCCATCCGCTGGCCGAGCACGCCAAAAAGCTGCAGGCGTATTGCTCGCATACAACGGTCGAGGCGGCCGCTTTGAAGGCTCGCAGCGAGGTGATGCTTGGCGGCATGATCGCCTCGATCAAACACTCGCACACCAAGAACCCCAAGCCGGGCGCACCCAGTCGCTACGCCATGTTCGACCTGGAGGACACTGAGGGCATCATGCGCTGCATCTGTTGGCCGGAGCAGTTCGCCCAGTTCGGCGACCTGATCCATGCCGACGCCATCTGCGTCCTCCGCGGCGCGATCGACAAGCGGGCCGGAAGCGAAGAGGCCAACCTTATCGTCAACGAATTCATTCCGCTAGGCGACCTGGAGGTCCGTTACACCCGTGGTATCCGCGTCCGCGTGCTGGAAGAAACGCACGGGCTAAAGAAGCTGGAAATGCTGCACGAGATTCTTCGCGGCTATCCAGGCGAGTGCCAGGTGGAACTGCTGTTGTGCCTGGCCGATGGGCGGCGGATTTCCTGCCGCTGCGACACTTTCCGCGTGGCCAACGACGCCGAAATGCGCGGCCGCGTGGAGTCGCTGCTGGGTGCCGAGAACCTCCGGTTGATCACCGCACGGCCTAGTGGGGGCAACGGGCGGTCGCGGTAGCGAGTGGGCGTCAATTTGAGTGTGTGCCAGATATTCTGGCAGAGTTCGGACCGCCACCTCCAACACTTGGAAGAAAATCTTACAGCACGCTCAAACCACCGGAAATCACGTCGATCGCTGGCGTAATGCCTCGTAGAATAATACCGCGGCGGCGGCGGAAACATTCAGGCTGTCGGCGATACCGCACATTGGCAGGCCAATGGCCCGGATGTCATCGCCGCTCCAGAGGGCAGTCAGCCCGCGGGCCTCGCTGCCCAAGACGATCGCCGTCGGCCGGCGGAAATCGACTTCCGTGTACCGAACACTGCCTTCCACGCGGGCAGCCAGGATCTGCAGGCCTTGCTCACGCAGCCACGCAAGAGTGGCGGCGGGGTCGGCCGCGGCAACGGGGAACGAAAACACCGTTCCCAGGCTGGCACGGATTACGTTGGGATTGTAGAAATCGGCGAGAGCGTCGGCCAGCAAGAGGGCCGACACGCCGGCTCCGTCGGCGCTACGAAGCACCGCCCCCACATTGCCCGGTTTCTCCACTCCCTCGAGCACGGCAACCAATGCAGAGGCCGGCAAGGAAATTTCTTGCAAGCGCCGGCAGGGAACCTTGCCCACGCCCAACAGGCCCTCGGTTCGCTGGCCGTAAGCCAGTTTTGCAAAGACCGACTCATTGACGTCAATCCGCTGTGCCCCGCTGGCGGGAAGAGCCTTCAGCACCGCCAGCGACTCCGCGTTGCGGCAGAGTTGCGGGCAGACAAATACGTCCTCTAAGGTCACGCCGGCGGCCAAGGCGCGTGCCAATTCCCGAGCTCCGTCGATGAGAATCAGCCCCGTTTTCCGTCGTTGCCGGCGGTCTCGCAGGCGGATCGCCTGCTTCACCCGCGGATTGTGCATGCTGACGATCATGTGGGTATGATCACGTCAGCAAGCAGGTAACGGCGGAGCGACTTCACCACGTTTTGAAACTGGGTGCGCTCGATCGGCTTGATGAGGAAGTCCTCCGCTCGTAGGTTTTCATCCTTGAGCATCTGACAATGGGTGACCGAGGCGGTAAGCACAACCACGGGAATGCGATTGAACTGCGGATCGCCGCGGAGTTCGGCCAACACCGCGCGGCCGTCCTTCTTCGGCATCTGCATGTCGAGGAGGATAATGTCAGGCCGCGGCGCGCGGGCGAAACGCCCTTCGTGTCGCAAGAAGGCCGTCGCCTCTTCGCCATCGCAGACGAGGCTCACGCGACACGGCACACTCCCTTCCCGCAAGGTCTCAATCGTCAGCCCTGCGTCTTCCAGGTCATCTTCGACCAGAAGGATCTCCATGGGCCTGCCGATCAATTCTTCGCGTATCATCCGTGGTTCCTTTTCGCTGGCATGCGGCACGCTCCCTGCGCCGCCGGCTCCCCGCGTCACTTATTCTTCGCCGCTGGCATGGGGGCCTCGGCGGGCTGGATTGATTTTCGTCCACCTTCAATCAGCCGGGTGCCCAGGTAGACCTTGCCGCCCCGATCGACCCACCCGCGGGCTGTGTCGTTGACTAGCGAGCTGGCCAGCAAGTGGGTCTCGGAATCTGCCTCGGTCAGCAACTGCGACTGGCCGTTGCCAAAGAGCTTGCACGTTTCGATCGCCACCTGGGCCGCGCCTCCAACACTGACGCCGCCCTGGCCGTTGGCCGTGCATGTGACCTTTTCCAGCACGACGTCGCGAGCTCCCGCGGCCGCCGCAATGCCGTCGGCCTGATAGCCACGAATCGTGAGATGACGGATCACGACCTGCTGGACCTGGTAAAGTGTAATGCCCGTGGGAAGCGCGGCGTAGCTCAGCTTGTAATCCGCCGGAAGATGGTGGTGATCGACAGCGAAATAGATGGTTCCGGCGATTGCGCACCACTGCAGCGGTTCCAGCCGCGGTGGAAAGTCGGTCGCCTTCGGCACCGGCAGCGGCCGGATGGAACGGCCCTTGAAGAACACGACGGGCCGAATCAGGCGGCTGGGGTGAAAGCGGAAGATATTATCGCGAAAGAAAGTCCAACCATCGGCCGGAATGGGGGCTGAACCATCAAGTGTGGCGCCATTGCCCTCAAGGATGAAGGGTAGCTGTTGCCCCGCACCGCTGTGACGCGTTCCCACCAGAGAGAGGCACTCGCGGTACGGCTCGACGGATTTGGCTAGCACGATGCGGTCGCCGGATTGGGCCAGTCGCAGGGCCTTGGCGATCGTCCGCACGGGACTGCCCGTATCACCTTCGTTGCGAGAATGCCGGCCGTCGTTGCGATCGTTGCCGCCGATGTTGTCAACGAAAATGTCTCGAGCAGCCGCCTGCCCGATCAGCAGGCAACAGACCGTCGCCGTCCAGTACAGCTTCCGCATAGGTCCCTCCCAAAAGTCTCGCTGCCGGTACTATCATACCATGCAGGCCAAATGGTCGGCAAACACAACCGTAGGCCTCCGAGCCGGTCCGAAGCGGTGCGATCCGGCCCTGCATCAGGCAGTCTTGCGGCGGGGAGGCCCGAAATCGACCGCGGTCCGCCGTGCCGGCAGTCTGGAATGGACCAGGCTGGGCAGCAGATTCTGCAAACCCTCGATGCGGGAGACCAGCTCGACGACCTGCTTGTCGCCGGCAAGGAACTGCTGGTGATACTGCTCGAGGACCTCGGCCTTGAGTCGCGACAACTGGGTCAGGCAGGCGCTCAGCTCGGCGTCGCCGAACTCTCCCGCGTAAGCGGCCCGCTGGGCATCCAGGTCCAGGTGGGTGCATTCCTGCTGGTAGAATCCCACGTCAACCTTCTTGCGGCGGATCCACTGCCAGGCCAGCAAGATGGCCGACAAGACCGAAACGGTAGAGCCGATGAGCCCCTGGAGTTTCGTCATCAGGGCCTTCATCTGGAAGGGGTCGTCGCGGTGCATGTAGGCCCGCGTGCCGCGATGGAAGGGGTAGTCGCCGGACCGCTTGAGCAGGGCCGGGTCGAGCTTGGCGACATTCGCCCGGTAGGCAAAATCGCTGTCGTAAAGCACCTCCAGCAGCCGCTCGACGGCCGGGCTCGGCACGTCGCTGTGGGCGATGAGCACGCCCCGCACACCGATGGAATGGATCGTTTTCGCCGGCACTGCCGGATCGGCGCCATAAAGGTTCGCCGGGATCTGGATGTCTTCGAAGGCCGGCTTTTCCAGGGTCAGGGCCTCGCCCATCGGCAGTTCCAGCAGTTGGTAACCGCTCTGCCGCGCCAAGCGGTTGCCCAACGGCGATGGCAGGGGAGCGAGGTTGAATACCGCATCGGGCATCGCGGGTGACTTCAACAAATCGCCCACGGAGCGGGCATCGACCACATAGTCCTTTCCTTCGGCAAACCCCATGAACTTGAGGACCGTTTCGGCCACGCACCGCGTTGTCGTGCCGGGCGGTCCTAGGTAAATCGAATGGCCGCGAAGCCCCGCCAGCCCATGGGCACAAATCTCCGGCTTGACGAATAGGTGCAAGACCTCGCAATCCATGAGGGTCACCTGGCGGACTTTGGAGTTCGCCTGCCCAGCAGCGGCCGGCGGCGGCAGAGTCGACGCGGAAGCTGCCGACGCCGCCGGTTTTTCCACCGTTTTCTGCATGTCGCAAAGGTCGGCAGAAAGTCCGGCGGGGATGATTGCGGCGTCCAGTTCGTGGTGGGCCACCTTCTCCAGCGCGTTGACTGCCTGGTTGCTGAATTGGATCTCGAGCTGCAGGTGCCGCGTCTTGGCCTCGTCGCAGAGGATCTCGGTCAGTCCCGCGCGATATTTCAGTTCGATGCCGGCCCCCAGCTTCAACGTTTCCTCACTGGTCTGGTTGAAATACCACCAGAGGGCCACGGCGGCCACAAGGGCCAGCACGGCGAGCGCGGCGAAAATGTGCCGCGTTATTTGACTGGCGAGCGTTGGATGGGGAATCGGTGCGGGATTTTCGGCCATGGTGTGCCTCTGCGTAGAACCTATCCGAGAACCGGACCGAGGCCGGTCGTACCGCAGGCAAAGGGGTTCTCGGATAGGTTCTCAGGGGGGAAATTTGCGGATTTATCCGCAAACTCGCCCCGAGTGTCAATACGGATTGTGTCAATTTGCAACGATGATGACGATTGCAGCGGCGGTTTCCGGTGGGGTTATTGCGCTTATATCGCATCCTCTCCGAATCTGGCCTGTGACGGATCTAGCGGTTCTCTCGCGCAAGGTTTCCAATATCGGGGTTGCGCCGCTTCTGTCGATGGTAAGCACGGAAACGGTTGTGGTTCCTGTAGCTGCTTGCGCTGATTTGTGCCTTGCAGCGAATGAACCGTGCTTACCATGAAATCCCGCTTGAGGACTTCACAAATGCTGCCTGCCAATCGACACGTCCAGTTCTGTTGCCTCGCTGCCATTGCCCTCTGCCTGAGCGGCTGCACGAGCTTCTCCGACTACTTCCACAACGGCTTCAAGGTGGGGCCGGACTACACCGGCGCCAAGGCTGCGGTCGCCCCGGGCTGGATCGACTCTACCGACCTCCGCGTCCGCAGTCATGCCGCCGACCTCAGCCATTGGTGGACCGTGTTCAACGATCCAGTGCTCAACGACCTGGTCATCCACGCGTACAACCAGAACATCAACCTCAAGGACTTCGGCACGCGGATCCTGCAGGCCCGGGCACAGTTGGCCATTGCTCGCGGTGATCTCTTCCCGCAGACACAGGACGCCACGGGCGACTATCAGCGGGTGGCGGTCGCGGTGGGCCAGGGAGTCCCCGGCGCGGCGAAATTCTTTGACAGTTGGAACTTTGGCTTCAACCTGGCTTGGGAACTCGACTTCTGGGGCCAGTTCCGCCGCGGCGTGCTCGCCGCAAAAGCCAACCTCGAAGCCTCGGTGGAAAACTACGACGCCACGCTGGTGACCCTGCTGGCCGATGTGGCCCAGTATTACGTCACAGCCCGCCAGGCCCAGGAACAGATCGCCCTGGCCCAGCACAACGTGAAACTGCAGACCGACATCCTAAAGCTGGTGCAAGCGAAGTATAAGGCGGGAACGGTCACCGAACTCGACGTGGCGCAACAGGAAACGACCGTCTACCAGACCGCGGCGACCATTCCGGCCTACGAGATCACGCTGCGGCAGGCCCAGGACCAGCTTTGCACCCTTTTGGGCATACCACCCACCGATTTGGAAGCCCGCCTGGGGCGGCAGCCGATTCCCACCGCGCCGCCCGAAGTGGCAGTGGGCATCCCTGCACAGTTGCTCGAGCGGGTGCCCAGCGTCCGCAGCGCCGAGCGGGCTGCCGCCTCTCAGGCCCAGCAAATTGGCATCGCCGAGGCCGCGCTCTATCCTCATATCTCCATCACTGGCACCCTGGGTTACTCGGCCCAGAATGCTTCCCAGTTGTTCACACCCGCCTCCTTCAACGGCAGCGTTGGACCGACCTTCACCTGGAACATCCTCAACTACGGCCGGTTGATCAATAGCGTCCGCCTGCAAGACGCCCTCTTCCAGCAGCTCTTGTTGGACTATCGCACGACTGTGCTCACTGCCAACCAGCAGGCCGAGGACGGATTGGTGGCCTTTCTCAAGTCACAGGAAGCAGACAAAAAGCAGGCCCAAGCGGTCGTCGCCGCCGAGAAGGCGACCGGGATCGTCGTCGCCCAGTATAGTGCGGGCACCGTGGCCTTCAACAGCGTCGCCGTGATTGAAACCACTCAGGTGCAGGCCCAGAACCTCGAGGTCCTGGCCCGCGGCAACATCGCGCTGGGACTGGTGCAGCTCTATCGGGCCTTGGGCGGCGGCTGGCAGATCCGTCTGGCCCCGCAGGCAGCGGGCAACGTGGCGGCCGCCGGCCCACCCGCTACACAAGTGCCATTTTCGCCCGTTCCCGCTCCAAATCTGGCGCCCGAAGTGAAACCGGACAAGGAAGCGCCGGCGGCCCCACTGCCGCCACCTCCACCCAAGCAAAACTGAAAGCAGATCCTCGATAGCGGGTTCCGATCTGGTTCTTTGGCCGGCACGCCTTTTCGGCGTGCCGGCCCTTTTATACTCTGCCCGGACGATAGCAACACGAACCCGAAGCGCCAGCGAGTGACGCTGTGGTTCCCTCGCTTGCGCTTTGGGTTAGTGTCAATTGTGACAATGCGGGAAAATTTCTGTGCCCTGGCTGGCAATCCGTGGCAAGGCCGGTTATCATCCAAAAAGAGCCAGTCTTGAAAATCGAATCCTTGGGAGGTGTGCCGTGTCTTGGTATTTCCAAAAGTCGAGTGCGTTGGTGTGGCTGGGGCTGGGCCTGGTGGCCGGATTGCTCGTGGCCGGTTCTTGGCCCAGTGTGCCTCTGCACGCCGTGGCCACCGATAAAATCGATACTTTCAGCATGGCGACGGGTGCCGTCGAAGGCGACTACGAGGCCGTCTATTTCTTCGACCACCTGACGGGCGATTTGCACGCCTACGTCATCGGGCGCATGGCAAACGGCCGTTTCGGCGTGATCCAACATTCCTTCCGCAACGTGTTGGAGGACTTCAAGACCGACAGTGACAAGACCCCCAAGTTCCTCATGGTTACCGGTTTTGACGACTACACCAAACGGAGTGGCGGCGGGCAATTGCTGCCCAGCAAGGCCGCGCTCTATATTGCCGACGTCAGCAGCGGTATAGCCACCGCGTATTGCATGCCCTTCAACACCACGCAGCACAACGCTGGCGTACCCACTGAATTGGACTTGGTCGCGGTCTGCAAATTCCCCATTCGCAGGGTCGTGCCGAAGGCAGGCAATGGCCGCGGCCGCAACCACGCCGCTACTGAGTAATTCCTTCGGGCAGTCGCGACCAGCCGTTGGTCTCGTTTGACATCCGTCCGGCGCAAACTACCTTTTCCAGGGAGCGTGCGCCGCGCGCCCCCGCGCCGGATTTCGCGAAGGTAACGATGGTGACGCCTCCCCTGGGTTTGCTGCTGACGACTAGTCTGCTCATGGCTGCGCCGACCCAAAACGAAGACCCGGCGGCACAGGCCAAGGCAACCCTGCAGCGAGTTTCGAAGTTGTCCGCGGAAGAGCAGCGGATCTGGCTGCGGCTCCTCGAGCAGCGGTACGACTGGGCGGTGCTGCTTACCCTCAAGCCCGACGACGCGGCTCGCGAACAAGCCCGCGTCAGCAAGCTCCTGCATCAAAAAACGGTCGGTTGGAACGATCTGGTGACCGCGCTCGGGCAATTGGATCGCCGGGAAAAAGCGGCCATCTCCCGGCTCGTGCGACAGTATCGTTCCGACGTTTACGACAACTTCCGCCAGCGGCCCAAGGCGATGGTCGATCGCCAGGAGGCCTGGTATCGCATCTGGTCGCAGTGGGAGAAGGCCGGCAGTCCGCCCGAACAGCAAGATCGGCTCATGGACTGGCTAGCGGCGGCGATTAAAGTCTCGTCCAAGAACGCAATCGCGGCGTTGCCGCCCGATCCGGTCTTTGATCCGAAGGCGCCGCTGGTTCCCGATCAACTGGTCAAGCAATTGAGTCAGCCGCCCGATCAGGCCCCGGCCACCAATCCGCCAGCATCCAAGCCGCCGGCAGAACCGATAGTGCCCGGCCCCGCAGTGCCGGTCGCCGGGCCTCTGCCGCTACGGGTTCCCGAGCCGCGTCGCGCGATCATCGCCGTGAAGCAACCGGCCACAGTGGCGGCGGTGCGGCCTACCGAGAGTCTTGCCAGGCTGCCGGTGCGTGCCGAAGCGCCGCCGGCCATTGTGCCACCGCTTCGTGCCGCCGTCTCCATTGCCAGTGATGATCCCGGCAAACTGACGGTCCCTCCTCGGCCATTGCACTTGGCGATGGTGCTGGCGATACCGCGCGGACCATTGCCCGCCGTGGAGGGTCCCGCCGACGAGCGCGCCCAAGTGAATGTTGAAGAGTTAGCCACGCGGATCGAAGGCATCAATCTCAGCCTGCGAAACCTGGAGGCCGATCTCAGCGAGAAACGCGACCGCACCGCCGACCAATTGGACTCGCTTCTCAGCCGCCTTGACATCCTTGTCCTTCGCCAGAAGGACTTGACCTTGTTTCGCGACTTGATCACGCCTCGCCAGCGGGCCAAGGTGGGGCAAATCGATTCCGCGCGGGCTATCGTCGCCACGATGGGCACGCGCATCGCCGAGTTGCGGACCCGACTTCACCAGGCCGGATCGCTTTCCGAGGCCGATCGTGCTGCCGTGCTAAAACGGCTCGACGAGCTTTCCGACCGCCTGGCCACGATCGACGCGGAAAAGTAGGGTGGGACTGGCCTGCGCAAAAGTTGCCACGGGCGGATCGAGGTTCTTGAAGCAGTTTTGTTCCGAGGCAAACCTGATGGGCGTTTACGCCCATTTGGCGGCTGCCGCCAAATGGCCATGAATGGCCATCCCATGCAAAACAAAACTGACTTGACTATTGCGCGACGTGGTCCCAGCCTAAGGCCTGCGCATTCGCGTATAATATAGGTGTTCCCGTTGCGTCTTATCCCCGCGCCCATGCCCGAGATCTCCTTTCCCGCCGAGCCGCAAGACAATTCCCGCGCCGCGGATAAGGTCCGCGATTTTCCCCAATCGCCGGGCGTCTACCTCATGAAAGACGGCGCCGGCCGCGTGATCTACATCGGCAAGGCCAAGAATCTTCGCGCCTGCGCCGGCAGCTACTTTCTCAAGGCGGCTGCCGAGGACTCCCGCACCGCCCAGTTAGTGCAGGAAATCCGCGATATCGACTACCTGCTGGCCGAAAGCGACGTCGATGCCCTGCTCATGGAAGCCCGCCTGATCAAGGACATTCTTCCTAGGTTCAACCGCGACCTCCGCGACGACAAGACCTTTCCCTACTTGGAAATCCACACCCACGAGGAATTTCCCCGCGTGGAAATCACCCGCACGCCCCGCGACCGCGGCACCAAGCTCTATGGCCCCTTCACCAATACCCGCGGTTTGCGGGGGGCACTGCAGGTCCTGCAGAAGATTTTCAAGTTCCGCACCTGCGGGCTGGAGATCGACGCGGAGGACCCGCGCTGGCGGTGGTTCCGGCCCTGCCTGCTGGCCTCCATTCGGCAATGCTCGGCGCCATGCAACCTGCGGATCTCCAAAGAGCAGTACCGCAAGGATATCCATCGCCTGCAACAGTTTCTCGAAGGCAGAAAAAAAAGTCTGTTGGACGAGATGCGGGGCGAAATGGAGGCGGCTTCCAAGTCGCTCCAGTTCGAAGAGGCGGCCCGGCTTCGCGACGAGATCCACCTGCTGGAAACGCTCGACCAGCGGGGCAAGCTCGATCGCCACGTGCAGCCCGAGGTCTTTCCCGTGGATCCCAAGAAGGGGCTGGCTGGCCTGCAGAAGGTCTTGCATCTCGAACATGCGCCGCGGAGCGTGGAGGGGATCGACATCGCCCACACCGCCGGAACGGAAACCGTAGCCAGCGTGGTGCGGTTCATCGACGGCCTGCCGTTCAAGCCGGGCTATCGGCGGTTGCGGATCCGCACGGTCGAGGGAGTCGATGATTTCGCCAGCATCCACGAAGCCGTCTCGCGGCGTTTCCGCCAACTGGCCGCGGGAACGGCCGAGAACGATACCCTGCCCGATATCCTTTTGATCGACGGCGGCAAAGGGCAATTGCACGCGGCCCTCACGGCACTGGACGCCTTGGGCGTGCGGCCGACGACGGTGCTCTCGCTTGCCAAGCGCGAGGAGGAGGTCTTTGTGGCTGGCGGCGAGGAGCCGCTCCGCTTGAGTCGTCACAGCTACGGCCTTCGACTCTTGCAGTATGTCCGCGACGAGGCCCACCGTTTCGCCCAGCACTATCACCACCTGCTGCGGAAGCGATCGACTCTGGGTGGGGAGTAACTGATGGCAGGAGTACCGGCTTCAGCCGGTCTTCTTACCGGCTAAAGCCGGTACTCCTGCCATTCGTCGCTTGCTTCGCTCCTCACTCATCCTGGTCCGCCTTGAACAGCGGCAGATAGCGATAATAGACTTCCAGCGTCAGGCAGGAGAGGCTAGTCGTCATCAGGCGGCCGCCCCGCTTGCCCCAGGCGTCGTTCTCAGCCGCCCAACTGCCGTTGGCGCACACGTCCTTGTCGCGGACCTGCGTGTGGACCAACAGTTTGCGGATCTTGCGGTTCCAAACATCCCAATCCGAATCTTGCATGTTGTGCATGACCTGTGTCGCGTAATACCAGTAGTAGACGTTGGGAAAGGCTTCGTCGGGCAAATGGTTCATCAGATAAGCCGTGCCGCCGCTGAGCAGGGGGCTGTGGCGCTTTGCGCGAAGATACTGGCGGCAAAGCAGGCCCACCGAGGTCATCGTATTGGAAGGCCCCTGGCCCGGCTGGTAGGCGTACTCCGTGCCGTCGTGCAGGGCCACAGAGTCGAGCCACTTGCTGCTGTCGGCAAAGGCTGAACCGCCCACGTCCAGCCCGGCCATGTGGGCGCTCTTCAGCGCCATCAATTGCCAGCCGAACACGGAAGTGTCGCCGGGGTCTTTGGGGTTGTAGCGCCAGCCGCCGTCGTTGGCATTTTGGGCGTTGAGGATGAAGTTCACCGCCCCCTGTGCAGCCCGGCCGATCTCGCGGTCGCCCGTCAACCCGTAGGCCTCGCACAGTGCGATCGTGGCCAGGCCGTGCGAGTACATCATCTGCTCGGCGCCCTTGGCCAGGTTGCCGTCGGGCTGCTGTTGCCGCATGAGCCACGCGATGGCCTTGCGGACATGCTCGCGGTAAGTCCCCTTTGACTTGTGCGTTTGCCCGACGCCGAGGAAGGGCAAGACGCCCAATGCCGTAGCGCCCGCGTCGGCCAGCACCTCGCCCTTGCCGGTGCAAGTTCTGTCGCTGCAGCGGTCGGTGAAACGCTGCAGGCTCCAGTGACCGTCGTACTCCTGATGATTCGCCAGCCAGACCAGGGCGGCGTTCACGGCGCGTTGAGTCGGAGGGGTGGTGAGCGAAGTGGCGCTGGGGCCACGGGGACCGAAGCCACCGCCCCCGCCGTCGTGCGGATACCTTTCATTGCAAGGACCGGTTATAACGCCACCGCTGCCGCCCGTCTTCGCGCCGTCGCCGAAATTCATGGCCCCGAGGCTGCCGTCCTTGGAGCCGCCTGTCGTTTTGCTTCGGCAATCGCTACCTGGCGGCGGCACGTCCTGCGCGGTGGCGGTGGCGTCCAGTGTCAGCAGTCCAAGCGTTTGCGTCCTGGGATCGACTATCAATTCCTTGTCGCGATCATCGATATCGATGAGCTTGCTGAGATCGGTCGGCGGTATTTTCTCAAGCGTGTTGTCGCGAGTTGGCTCTTCTTCCGCTGCCCGCGACACCAGTTCGGTCATTCCGCTTTGATCGGGGCCGCTGCCATAGTTCGGCAGCAACAGCAAGACCGAGAGCGCGACGAGGTGGAAGCTGAAGCTACCGGCATACCACACCAGTTCCATCCGCACCCAATCCAGAAGATGCTGCCGGAAGGTTTCTTGCCGCGATTCGTTTTCGGTGGCGACAGGCATTAATTCCTTCGTGGATTGGATCATGAGCGTTCTCCTTGGCGATTGCAAGTAACGTGTTTTGGTTGGCACCGTGCCCATGAGGAGATTCGCGGCTCGCCGCCGGAATATTCCCGCGAAACCTGCACCCAGCGATGCGATCGTTGCGGACGCGAGCGCGGGAATATTTCATCGCGTTTTGTGCGATAGGACAGGTAGTAGCCGTTCTACGAAGGGGTGCTACCCCTTTTTTTCTGCTCTTCCTCGCATTTCAACTCCCGCGTCGATTCGTTGCTTGACATCCGCACTCTCACAGCCGTAGACTGAACCCAGTGTGCGGCTGTTCGTGGCCACTGTGCCGCTGTCCGGAACAACAGAGGAGGCTGTACGATGAAGGGTCCTGTTGCGCTATTTCTTGTGCTGGCCCTGGCGGGGTCGGCGTTGGGCCAACCATCAAGCCGCACTGGGACGAAAACCAAGCATCCCTCGCCCGCCCTCGTCGTCCAGCGCGACGGCAAGGCCGAGCCGCTGGGCCTGGTGCGGCTGGAAATAGGGGTCCGTATCGCCGGCTTCCTGGCTGAAACCAGCGCTACGATGACGTTTGCCAACCCCGGGTTCCAGCAGGCCGAAGGCGACCTCTGTTTCCCGCTGCCCCCTGGCGCCACGGTCAGCGGCTATGCCCTGGACATCAACGGCGAAATGGTCGACGGGGTGGCCGTTCCCCGGCAGCGCGCTCGCGAGGTCTTCGAGGCGGAAAAAAACCGCCGCGTCGATCCCGGGCTGGTCGAGTGGAGCGGTGAGAACTGGTTCCGCACCCGCGTCTTTCCCATCCCCGCTCGCGGCGAACGGACCGTGAGGGTCCGGTACCTCAGCGAGCTGGTCGATGAACCGGGCGGTCGTTGCTTCTGCCTGCCGTTGGATTTCAGTCGCTCGGTCCGAGATTTCTCGCTCCGCATCGAGGCCGTCGCAGCGACGGCGGAACCCAAAGTCCGCCAATCGCCGCTGGGCGATTTCCGCTTCGCCAAGTCGCTCGAAGGCTTTCTGGGCGAGACCAAACTCAAGGACGCCGCGCTCAGCGAGAATCTTGTCGTCTCGCTGCCGGAAACGGATACGCAGGAGCCGCTGGTCGAGTGGAGCGACGGTGGCGAGGTCTACTTCGCCGTTCAAGACAGGGTCCCCGCACCGCTGCCGAAACCGGGTGATCAAGGAAATCCGCCGCCCGCTTATGTGGCCCTCTATTGGGACGCCTCCGGCTCGCGGTCCACCGATGACCAGGACCACTGGCTGGAGATCGGCCTGGTGAAGTCGCTCTTGACGTCCTGGACGGCCCCGGACTCGGGCGGGTCGGGCAAAGTGGAAGTCGAGTTGCAGTTGCTCCGCAACAAGCTCTCCACGCCGCGGCGGTTTGTCATCACGCGGACGAACATCGCCGAACTGATCACCGCTCTGGAATCTGTCGAGTACGACGGCGGTACGCAGTTAGGCGCGATTTCGGCTCCGGGAGGTTACTACGACATGGCCCTGCTCTTCAGCGACGGCATTTCGACCTTCGGCAGCGACACGCCGGCGTCGCCCGGAAAACCGCTTTATTGCATCTCGGCGGACGCGGGCGCCGATGCTGCCCGGCTCCGCCAACTTGCCGCTAGCAATGGCGGCCAGTACTTCGATCTCCTGCGGCAGAACGACACGGAAATTGTCGCCGCCATCCGTCGGCCGGGCTGCTCGTTGCTCTCCACGACCGTCGAGCGCGGTCGCGTCGCCGACCTGCTGCCCACCCATGCACAGCCCGTCGCGGGACGCCTCACCCTCGTGGGTCGGCTCGAAACCCCGCAGGCCGTGCTGGCGCTCCGCTACGACCAGGTGGATCATTGGAACCGCAGTTTCAAGCTCGATCGCCGCCACGCCGTCTACGGCGATTCTCTGCGTCGCTATTGGGCCGAGAAGAAGCTGCAAGAGCTATCGGTCTGTCCTCAGCAGAACAAGAACGAGATCGTCACCCT
Organism: uncultured Planctomycetia bacterium; assembly: GCA_963709175.1. Lineage (GTDB taxonomy): Bacteria > Planctomycetota > Planctomycetia > Pirellulales > Thermoguttaceae > JANXQG01. The sequence goes on along the minus strand of CAVPVK010000007.1, from coordinate 1,833,267 downwards.
TGCCGAGCAGTACGGGCTGGTAACACCCTTCACGTCGCTGATGGTGTTGGAAAACCTGGGCCAATACGTGCAATACCGTATCGAGCCGCCCAAGAGTCAACCGGGCATGCGGGACCAATATCGGCAGCATGGTTGGCCAGCAGGAGAAACAACAGGAAACCGATCGCGACACGAAGATCGAGGAAGTGACCCGACTCTGGGAAGCCCGCGTGAAATGGTGGCAGACCGATTTTCCCTGGCCGCCAAAAGCCGAGAAACGCTCGCACGATTGGCCGATCTTCACCAACCCTGTGCCGCTCTCACCACTGATGATCCCGCCCGGTGGACGCGTTTACAGCGCGACGGGCGGCGGCATGGGCGGCGGCATGGGCGGCGGAAGCGGTCTAGGTGGTGGGATGGCAGGCGGCGCTGGTATGGGTGGCATGGGCGGCGGTGGCTTCGGCGGCATGGGCGGCGGCTTCGGCGGGATGATGGGGGGCATGGGTGGTGGCATGGGCCCGCCTGGCGTGGTTCCCAGCAATCCTAATGATCCTTTTGCCGCGGGCGGCAACCCGACAACCTCGGCCGTGGAGAATTTTGAGATTGCCCGTCCGGCGGCGCCGCGGGGGCCGCACGTCGTGACCCAGGAATGGGATCCGGCCGCGCCCTACCTGAGTCAGCTCCGAGCCGCGTCCCGCGAGGCGGCCTTCGCTGTATACATGAAAAATCGGACCAAGTACGGCAATTCGCCCATCTTCTTCCTTGACTGCGCCGACTACTTCTTCAAGCAGCATAATTCGGAGATGGCGGTACAGATCCTCAGCAACCTGGCGGAAATGGACTGGGACGATCCGGCGCCGCTCCGTATCCTCGGCCACCGCTTGGCCCTGGCCGGGGAGTTCGACCTGGCAGTTGCCACTTTGGAGAAGGTCCTGAGCTTGTGGCCCGACGATCCGCAATCGTACCGCGATCTGGCCCTGGTCCTGACCCAACGCGCGGACGCTTCCATGAAGGGCTCGGGCCCCGCTCCTTCGGGCTATTCTTTGGGTGGCCTTTTCTGTCATCCGGCGGGTCGGGACAGCGACTATCAGCGGGCGGCCGACTTGCTCAGCGAGGTCGTCACGCGGCGTTGGGACTTGCGCTACGGTCAATGGGAACTGCCCGCTCTCATGGAGCTCAATCGTCTGCTCTCGAAGAGCACGGCACAGGTGAAGCTCGACCAGCGGCTCCTGAAACCCTTGGACGTGGACGTTCGCGTTGTCGTCACTCCGCTGGTGGGCAACGGTTGCGTCGGCATGGACGTCGCCGAGCCAACCGGGCAACGGGCGGAAGACAACGCCGGGCAGACGGCCATTGGCGGTTTGCTCGAACCGAACGGGCGCGTCGCGGGTCCGCGGGAGTACCTGCTTCGCAAGGCGGTTCGCGGGCCGTATGTCGTGCGGACGAGCGAATTTGGCAATGTCGGGGGTTTGCCCACGCCGCTGACGCTCCGCGTCGACATCTTTACCTGGTTCGGCCGCCCCAACGAGCAGTGCCGTTCGACGATGGTCCACATGAGTCGCGACCGCGCTTCGATGTTTGCCGGGCGGATAAAGTTTTGAGCGGTCTCGGGTCCGGTCCAACACCGTTCCATGAGAACTACTCTATTTGGCTATGTGCGAATCACAACGTTCTGCGCCGGGCTGACTCACAACGAAAAACCGCTAAATCGCAAAAGCATGCCAGCAAACTACTTGCGCCGAGAGACCTGGTGATTTCCCAGTGACACACTGTCCACAACAAAAGGCCCCGCCGAGCCGCAAACGGTCGTCGTATGCCATTGTGAGCAAATATCTTACGTCGAACGGCAGCGTCGTTTCTCGGCCCGCCGTCGTTGTGGAACAAATCTTCGCCGCGGTGCCAAGGCCGTCGTTGCAACCCCTTGTCTACTGGAGACTTGCGCCTGACGCGCCGGCGGCGCACAACGGTCTCCTTCTCGGCGAAGAATACATACCCCCTTCATACTAACCCGACGGCCAAGCGAGGAACGAATTACGGCCCTCGCATGCGTTTCGGGCTAATATCATTTTCAGCCGCGAGCGTTATAGGAGTGAAAGAGCGTATGCCGTTCCGCAGGAGCAGCCAGTCCTCGGGCGCATATTCTCTCCCTTACCGCTCGGCCGGCTGGCCAGGGTTTTTGAGCGGCCCGGGGGTGTACCTCGGGCCTTGCGCCCGGCGCGGTGGGCCGGGGCGCTTACCTAGATCGAATTGCCAAATAGCGAGTTTCTACCCTGAAATTACGTGTGGCGAGCGTTAATTTTCTATAGCGCTCTTCCTAAGCCCTTACTAGGAAATGTGTTGGAAATATTGGAAACGGTTTTGCGCCGGCGCGGGCGACTGCTTGTTTTGCCAAAATAACTCCGGCAGGTGTCAGTGCCTAAACCACGTTCGCCGTAGGTTACGGTCCGATAATCCAACTGCGAAGGCCCACAGCCCAAGACCCAAGAGCCCCAACGCCGCGCGATCAACCGGCCGGGTGATTCACGATAATTCGTCGAGGATTATCGAGCGTCCGCCTCTCTAGCCGATAGAACTACTTGCAAAGGCCGTCAGGGCCTGTAGAATTGAGCGTTCCGGACTGGATTTGCTGCCGGGCCTCCTTAGCTCAGTTGGTAGAGCAGCTGACTCTTAATCAGCTGGTCGAAGGTTCGAGTCCTTCAGGGGGCACTAGGGGATTTAGGCAAGACAGGACGGCGATTGCCTCCGGTTGACTAAATCCCTTGCTTTGTATGGGGTTACGTCCATTTCGGCACGGTAGACAATCGTTGCCCTCCGGTGACTGCGCCGCATTTTGCGCCACCGTTTCGCCCGGAAGTGCGCCGGATTTTGCGCCGCTTGTTTCGGTCGGATTGGCGGCGGCGGTGAAGTCCTGGTCCCGAATCTGAAGGTAATGCTTCTTGGCAACCAGAGCCGAATTGCCAAGCCAGTAGCAAACCAGGTGAATCGGGTGCTTTTCCGCCAGTTCGGTTTCCCTGGTGGCGCGAAGGTTCTGCCAGAGCTTCGGCCACGGTTCCAAGCCGGCCTTGCGAATCGTCCTTTCCAGTTGTGTCCGCAAGTTCACCCCGGAATCCCGGTATCGGGTAATGACAAATTCCTCCCCCGGTTCGGCTTGCTCCCAAACTTCGTTCAACGGCCCCCGCAGTTCGGGGAAAATGGGAATCTGTCGAGATTCCCCGCCTTCGTGCCGTTCGGTCTTCGGCGAATGAATCGTGATTCGGTCCCGTTCCCAATCCACGTCAGCCCAGCGCAAGGCGAGCGGTTCGCTTGGCGTCCGAAGCCCGCCAAACCGCGCCAGAGCGAACAAGAGCCGCCATTGCGCGTCAATGCAGGCGTCAAGCACCTTTGCGGCGTCGGCCCTGGTGACGAAGCGTAAGCGGTCCTGGTGACTGGCCCCCACGGCGCAACCCTTCATATCGACGAAGGGATTCTTGGCAATCAATTCCTTACGGACGGCGGCCCGGAAGAATTGCTTCGCCCGGCCGCAATGCCGGCGTGCCGTGTTTTCGGCGAGTCGCCCGAGCAAGTCGCGGCGGAATTCGTCGGCGTCGCCCAGCGTGATTTCGTCCATAGGCTTGTCAGCGCCGAAGAACCGCACCAGGTCCCCTTGCGCTTGGCGTAGATTGATTCGGGTTCGCGGCTTTACGTCCGTCCGTCCGGCGATATAGCTTTCCAGGAACGGCCCCAGCGTCAGCGCAACGGCCCGGCCTTGCTCCGGTCGCGGTGGCACCAGCCCCACGGCTTGCAGCTTCCCGTAAAGAGCGGCGTCAACGTCGCGCACCCAAGCAGCCAAGTCCGTATCCCACGGCAGATTGGCGACGGCGGCCACGGTCAAGGCTTCCACCCTGCTTGCGATTGCCTGTGCCGTCTTGATTCCCATTTTCCCCAAGCGTATCGTGCTGCGCTTCCGGTCTTTGCCGGTGAATTGGATTCGCTTCCGTCCGTCGGGGTCTTTGCATACACTCGCCATGATTTCGCCTTTCTGTTTGCCGGTGTCGAGCCGGTCAAGTTCGCCTTTCGTTTCGCCTTTCGTTTCGCCCTTCGCTTTGCCAGTGTCGGCCTTGCCAGGTTTTCCGGCGTCGGCGTCGGCGGCACGGCTTCCGGGTCCGGCGTCAGCCGAAGCCCGAAGTATGCGGCCAGCTTGTCGGCCTTGTCGAGCCGGACGGACATTGCCCCCGAAGCGAAGCGACGAAGGCTTGCGGTATCAATTTCGGCGGCCTTGCCGATTCGGTAAATGGTCAACCCGCTTTGCTCGATTGCGGCCCGTAGCACTTCGGTTAACGTCGGTTGCGGTTTGCTGTTGCTCATAACGTCATTATCTCACTTATCGGCAGTCCGGTCAAGCCGGCTTCGGTGCCGGCGGCGCTTTCTTTCTTTCTGGGTTCCCTGTGCGCAGCACATAATGGGAACCCTTGTAATGGTCCCTTATGGGATAGGGCAGCACCCATGCACCCGGTTCCCGGCATGGAAATGCACCCGGTTAAGGGCGACCCATGCCCCCTATCGCTTGGGGGGTGAGCGTGTCGGCGTCGCCCGTTCCCGAGCGAGCGCCCGCACCCGGTAAGCCGACGGTCCCCGGCGCAAACTGCCACGGTAAACCACGGCCAGCAAGCCGGCCTTCACCAGCGCGGCAACAGCCCGCTTGACTGTCGAGGGGTTCGCCCCGGCCCGGCGTGCCAAGTCGGCTTGCGAAGTGTGCGCGGTGCCGTCCGGCTTGGTATCTCGCCAGAGCAAGAGCCAAACGACAATTTCGGCACGGGTGAGCGTCGATAGGGTGAAGTCGGCGAAAGTGTTCAGCACGGCGAAGCGGCCCCCTGTCGAGCGTCGCCCCGGCCCCTTCGCTTTGCCGTTGCCCTGGTGGCGTGCCGGTGTCGAGCCGTTCAGCCGGTGAAGCGGCGGCGGTTCCTGCCCTACGGGGATAATCGGGGGTTCAGAATTCATCGCGGCCCCCCTGGTCCCTCGTCGGCGTCGGCCGGCGGCGTCGAATCCCAAGCGCGATGAAGGCGCTTTGCAGCTTGCCCCGAGCCGGCCCGCCGTCAGGGTTCCATGCGTTCGGATTCTCGATTTCGGCGAAGCGTTGCGTTCGGCGGTCGAATTCAAGCACCAGGTCTTTCGGTGCCGTGTGGCGCGCTTTCAGGTGCCGAAGCGTAACCGTCACGGTGTCATAGTCGGCGTTTTCATCGGGGACCAGGATAAAGGCATCATCGGCCCCGAATTCCAGTTCCGACGATTCGCGGAATGAAGCCAGGTTCAAGCCGTCCCCTGAGTAAGAGCTTCGGCCTTTTGTGTCCTTCGTCCTGCCCACGGAAGAAAGCACCAGCACGGCAACCCCGGCGTCGGCGAATTCCCGCAAGAACCCCATTGTCGAATTCACGCGAAGCCCGGTTGTCGGCGTGTTGCCCCGGCGGCGCGATTCGCTGGATATAGTCAAGCACCAGCAAGTCAGCGCCGAAGGCGTCGGCACTTGCGGCCACGTTTGCCAGATCGAACGGCGGCCGGACGAAGGCCAGCCGTTCGGCGACGGTTTCCAGCGTTCGCAACCCCTGGTCAAGCCGGTCCCCATGTTCGGCGGCGAAGCGGCGGTATCGAATCGTTGTCGAGTCGATTCCTGAAAGCCGCGCTAATTGCCTGTCGAGTAGCACGGCGGCCGGCATTTCGACATTGCAAACCAGCGCCTTCAGTGTCGGCGTCAGCCGCAAGGCGTCAATCAGCGCCCTGCATGGTGAAAGCCGTCTTGCCGGCCCCTGGTGCCCCGCCAAACAGCGTCACCAGCCCCGGCCCGATTTCGATTCGTGCCAGCCCCCCGGCCGAAGCTATGGGGTAGAACGTCGGCGGCGAGCCGGTCAGCACGTCATCGCGCCAGCCGTCGAAACAGTCGGCGGCGCTTTGGAAGTTCGCCTTCGCTTTCATGGCGTCGGCCCCCCGGCGTCATACCACTTGCCCCAGCCGACGAAGCGCCCGCACTTGCGGCAGTCGCGGCGGGTCCGGCCTTCACCGATAGGGAAGTCGGCATACTCTCTTGAACCGCAGCGGCACGGCTTTTCGAGCGGCCCCGAGCCGACGGCCCCCGGCGGTAACGGTATCAGCGGCGGCGGGTCCGGCGGCAGCGCCACGGCCGGCGACGATTCCACCCCGAGCGGCGGCACTTGCGGCACGGCGTCGCCCTGGTGCCCCCCGTCGGCCTTCGGTGCCGGTGCCGGCGTCGATTGCCAGAGTCGAGCAAGAGCCGAAGTCAGTTCGGCCGGTGCCGGTTCGGATTCCACGGCAAGGCCCCCGGCTTCGCTTGCGGCAGCTTCCGGCGGTTCCTTGACTGTCGAGCCGTCCAAGGCGTCTTGCGTCGGCCCTGGTGAATCCTGTTGCGGCAGCGGCGACGGCGAAGGCGTGCCGACGGTCAACAGTCCGCACTCGATACCGCGCCGAACGTCTTTCGGCGGCAGCCCCGAGTCAAGCGCCGATTCTTCCAACAGCGCCACGGCCAGCGGCAGCGGACAATGAAACTCGGCAAGGTTCGCAGCGGCAGAAAACAAGAGCCGGTGCCGGTCCCCGGTTCCTGCGCCGTCCCGAATGAAGGCCAGCGTTGCCTTGTTCAGCGCCCCCGAGCCGTTGCCGGCGGCACGTCGAGCGGCCTTCGCTTCGCCTTCTCTTGCCACCAGATCGGCGGCGGCTTGCCAGTCGGCGGCGGCGGCTTCGCTGGTGCCTGTCACGTTCGGCACGTCGAAAGGTGCCGGCGTCGCGGCCAGTTCCACGATAGCGGCCAGCGGTCCTAGCAGTTCGTCGAATGTCAGCCGGCGCTTGTGAAGGCCCGTCTTGGCGTGCCGAGAGTTCGGCGCACGGAAGGCCCGCACTTTGTCATACACCCCGGCGTCAATCGTCACCGAAGCCAGTTCGGCCAGCCGTTCGGCGAAGCGTCGCGCCGTCCGGTGAAAGTCAGCCGACGGCGACGGATTCCAGAGCGCGGTAGGCAAGCCGACGTGAAAGCCTTTCGAGCCGGAAAAGAAAAGCAACAGTGCGCCCGGTTCCACGGTGTAGCGTTCCACCAGGAAGGCGGCCAGCGCCCCGGCGTCTTTATGGGAATACTGCAATTCGTCGCTATCCAAATCCCACCAAAGCCACGGGGACCAGCACGGCCCGGCGAAGTCGGCCGTTGAACCCGTCCCCTTCAAGTGTGCGGCGAAGTCAGCGCCGAAGCGGAAAGCCGACAAGTAGGCTTCGCTGGTCACTTCGGCTTTCGGATCGGCAGCGGCGTAAGCGGTGAAGGCGGCGGCGGCGTCAACCAGGCGGCGCACTTCGTAACAGCCCCCGAGGATTCGGAAGGCAAAGCGGAAGTCAGAAATTGTCATTGTCGCCCCCTGCCACGTCTTGCGGCGGTTCGGGGGTGTCGGCCGGCGCGAAGGCGTCGGTTTCCGGTTCGTCGATTCCGACAACGGCGAACGTCTTCACTTTGTTGAATTCGTTGCCGTCATCATCCCGGCGCAAGGCGAGCTTCACCCGGCAGCGGATACCCGGCGGCAGCGGCCGTTCCAGTTGTTCAAGCGCCGTCACCCCGAGCTTGCCAAGGTCGCGCTTTGCCATCGGCAGCGCGGCCGGCGTCAGATACACGTCATGCCAGAAACGGCGGCCGGCGAAGTCGCCTTCAAGCACCCGGAAGGTGAGCTTGTAAGACGGCGTGCCCTTCGTCTTGCTGGTGGAAAGGTCCCCGCCAACAATGCGAGCGACATATTCGCCCGGCGGCAGCGGCGCGAAGTCTTCGGCGGCCTTCGTTTCGCCCCATGCCTGTGAGATTGTTTCACGGTCGCTACCGTGTAGAATGTCAGTGAGAGATTTTCGAGCCATGAAAAATGGTTCCTGTTACAAAGCAGCGCCGGCGGTGTCCCCCGTCGGCGTTGCGGTTTCTTGGATTGGGAAAAGCACGGTTTGCACGGCGTCGCCCTGGTCAACGTCGGCGGGGTCCGGTAAATCGGGGTGGTTGCGAAGCCAGGCTTCGGCGGCGGCACGGTCAGCCAGTCGCCACAGTTCAACGTAACGGCCATGCGCCACGGCCCGCGCCGTCTTCACCCGGCCGGCGTTGCGGATAATGCCGTCGTAAGCCAGCCGGTGGGGAACGGAACCAAATAGCTTGGCGTCGATTCCCGGCGGCAGCGTCACCAGGTCCCGCACGGCGTCGGCGGTGGCGGTGCCGTCCCCGTCGAGCATGGCCGTCAACAGCGCCCGGCGGCCACGATTGACGAAGACTTCCCGGCGCGATTCGAGCAAGGCCAGCGCGGCGGCTTTCTTCGCTTCGCCTTCGCTGGTGTCCCGGCAGTGGCATTGCTTGCACTTGGTTTTGCAGCGGCACTTCATCGGCCAGCCCCTTTCAAGCTACGGACGGCCGGACAGCCGGCGTCAATCCATTCGCGGATTGACGAAGCGGACCAGCGGACCAGCGCCCCGAGCTTGACGGGTGCCGGCATTTTGCCGGCGTCGGAAAGGCGGTAGACGTGCCGTTGTGAGCAGTTCGAGCAAGTCGGCGACGGCGGCCACGTCCAAGAGCTTGGCGGCCGAAGCGTCGGCCGGCGAAACAAGAGCGGTACTCATTCGATTTCCCTTTCGGAAAAGTTCGCGGCCAGCAAAGCGCCGGTCGCATGAGTACAGAATAAAGGGCGGTTCGACAAACAAACTCGCCAAACCCAGTTTGTTCGGCAGATAGTCAGGGAAGGACAAAAAACGCCCGTAGATTTCAGGCGTTGTCAGCAAGCAACAATTTCCCGAACAAACTCAGAGAGTGTCAAGCCGTTCGCTTGCGGCGTGTTTTCGTCGATTGCCACGCCACAAACTTTTCAAGGTCGCAGGTCGAAATACCCTGGTTCCGGCAGAATTGCTTTTGCCGAATTCCAGCGCCTTTTGCCTGTTGCCAGTCGGCAAGAATCGTTTCCCGCTTTCGTGCCTCTTTCGGTGCAAGCCGTTTTCGTCCGCCTATCCCCTTGCGGTTACGGGTCTTGCCGGCCTTGCCGTTCCCTTCGCTTTGCTCTTGCTTGGCGGCCGGCGACGGGGTGCCTGTCACCCAGTATGCAGCCCGCGGCGGAAACGTCCCATTGAAAGAACCCGGCGGCGGCGTCCGTTTAAGGAATTCGGCCAGTGTCGAGCGTTCCCGTTCGGCGGCCTGTGCGCAGACGGTATCGAACGTGTCAGAGCGTTCCGACGGTTTCCCCGCGCGCTGCAAACGGTCCTGTGCCGTTCCGCGCCGGATTCAAGGTTATCCGTCTTTCGAGTTCCTGTTGCGAAATCTTCCGCACTCATCCAGCCCGAGTTCGGCGATTGTGCCGAAATTCAGGAAATTGGAATTCCTTCGGTCAAGTCTTTAAGTCGGATCGCTGCACATTCCCGCAGGTCCCGCAAAGTATGTCGGCCAGAGAATACGTTGGCAACCGTCAGCCATGATTCGCCTTTCTGTTGACGGGAAGGCCCGAGCCGGCCGGCGCAAAGGCGAATAACCCGTCGGCCGGCCCGAGCCATCGAACGGTAGCAAGCCGTTCGTCCCGATAGTGTCAGTTTATCCGCCTTCGTCGAAATCGCAAGGCGGGTTCAAGTCATCTTGCTTGCGGCTTTTCGGCGTCAGCCGCAGTTCGGCGGCCCATTGCCGAACGGCAACCTGTGCCTTTCGAGCAATGCCGAGAAACGGGTTTTCCTTGCCGTCGGCGACTAGCCCCCCGTCGGCAATCTGTGCCTGTGCGGCCCGCCAGAGTTGCCAGGCGGCGCACAAGGCATTCGAGCGCCGTCAGGTCCCCGGCCGAAACATTCCCACGGCCTTGTAGGATCGGCACCAGGTCGCGCCACTTGGCGGCCCCCGTCGGGTCCAAGGTCCCCGGCGGCGGTGGCGTCGGCACGGCCACGGCCACGGCTTGCCGTTCGGCGGCCAGATAGTTCAAGACGGCGCTTTGCATTCGTCGGTCCCTTTCCCCTTCGCTTCGGCCAGCGTCTTTTCGAGCGCGGCGATTTGTTCGTCACAGCAAGGCCCGTTCAAGGCTTCCCGGTGGCCTTGCCCGTTGTCCACTCGGCTTCCTCCATTGCCTTGGCGACGTACCCCAGGTTCGGCGGATTCCCGCCGTCCTGTGCGAGCCGGACGGCCACCCGCAAGCCTTCCGGCGTCGGCCGAAGGTGGGTAAGCCGGTCCCCGGATTGCCGGACGGTCACGACAAGCCCCAAGGATTCCAGGTGTCGAGCGGCCCGGCTAAAGGCTTGGCGGCCGGCGGTGGTGAGTTCGTAACCGCCCCACTCGGCCCACATTGCGGGAATGTACCGTACCCCGAGCTTTTCATACTCGGCCGGAAACTTGCTGGTCTTGTCTCGGCACCATGACTGGGAACGGTCCCCGGCGTCGAAAGTGGTGAGCGACATTCCCCAGAAATCGAGCAAAGACAGCACTTGCACCAGAATTTCGCGTTCGTAATCCATGATGTTTTTTTCCTGTGTCACAAGGGAATCAAAAATGTTGCATGGAATCTGCCGGGACGGGGCCACCATGGCGCTAAGCCAGCAAGGACCCGCCGACGGAGGGGGGTGGGGTAGCGCCCCGTTGCGGGTCCTTGCTGGTCCGTTCCCCCTGTGTCCGGCCACACGGCAAACGGGAATCGAAACTGCGTGCGCAAGTGTGCCCGTCATGCCGTCCCCCTGTTGCCCTGGTGAGCGGTGAGCATAGCCGGTCAGCCGTTCCCGTTCGGCCGGTGAGAGAGTGAGCAGCGCGGCGGCCAGCTTGTCGAGCCGGCCCCCTTCGTCGGCCCCTTCGCCTTCGTTGCGGTCCCGGCGACGGCGACGGCGGCGGCAGCTTGCGACGGCGTGCCGGCGGTCGAATTGCCGGGAAGTGCGTCGGATTTTGCGCCGCTTTGCGAGCGAACCCCCGTATTCCCCGAGGAATTCGGGGGTCTGTTCGAGTCCTTCAGGGGGCACTTCATAAGCCCTTGTTGTCCAAGGGCTTATGTTGTTTCTTGTGTTTAGTATAAAGGCGGGGTTTTGGTCGCGGTGCTGCCCGGTGCTACCCCGTGGAAGTAGAATTTGGTGACTTGGCTGGTTGCCAGAATCTTGCGGCAGAACATGGTCGCCCCTGCCAAAGAAACGCCACGGGGCCGGATTGCTCCTGCCCCGAGCTTGAACACCGTTTCCAGGGATGGCCGGAGGGCCATAAAATGACCTGTTTCACCCATCGGCACGAGGCTAGAAATCAATTCCCACGCGGCCGCTAGCGTGCATCTGGCAGACGACGGTGACGATGGCCTGGAACCACGGCCGGAAACCTGGGACGCGGCAACAGACGTCAAGAAAAACTGGGCCGCTTGTGGCCAATTGCCCATCCCAGAGGCAGTCTACGGTGCCAAGCGAGGGAGATAGTACCCCACTTCCTTGCCTGCGGAGGAATGCCCCACCTCCGCAGACAAGCGGTCGTTCCACTCAGAGCCAGGCAACCCCACCGATGACGTGGTGGACTTGGTTCCGAGAGTGCCTTGGTCGCGTCCCATTTTCACGGCACTTTGATTGAGATACGATGGTGATCGCGGACTCAATTTGTCGGGAAATCTGGGGCAGGGTGGGTGAAGCATAGCACCGTCGCGAAACCAACGGTTTCTGGGGCTGCCAGCAGGCTTGGCGGAGCCGCATGCAGCGGCGGTCTCTATCTTGGCTACCAGACCGGCGATAGCGGCTCGTATGTTCTTAGTGGTGGTGGAATCTACACCGATACCCCGGCTGGAAGGTACGTTGGGTACTCGGGCACAGTCTGGCGGCACAAATGGCGCTGGGCCGATTCAAACCGGGCCGCTTTATCTTGGCTACAATGCGGGCAGCAACGGCACGTATAACTTGAGCGGTGGAGTGCTCATCGTCTCTTCACTGAGCCAAGGTTCGGGAAGCGCGACGTTCAATTTTAGCGGCGGAACGCTCATGGCTCAAAGTGGATTCTCTACCCGTGTGCCAATCACGTTGGAGAGCGGCGGCAGCGGCGCGACTCTCGGTTTCGCCGTCACTCTCTCCGGTTCGCTCTCCGGTCCCGGCAGCTTGACCAAATTGGATAGCGGCACGCTGACCTTGGCCGCGACCAACATCTACAGCGGCAATACCTTGGTCAGCGGCGGAACGCTTGCCTTGGGCACTCCGCTGGCTTTGCAAAACAGCACGCTGGACACCAGCGGCACCGGAGCCCTGAGCTTCGGCACGCTGACCTCCGTGACGTTCGGCGGACTGACCGGCACCGGCAGGCTCCGCCTGAGCAATACCGCCTCAGCCGCAGTGGCGCTCCAGGTGGGCAACAACAACGCCAGCGCAATTTATTCCGGAACGCTCAGTGGCCCCGGCAGTTTGACGAAAGTCGGCAGCGGCGTGTTGCTGCTTACCGGCAGCAACACCTATACCGGCGCCACCACGATCAGCCAAGGCTCGCTCCTCGTCAACGGTTCGCTCCTCAGCCCCGTCACGGTGCAAAGCGGCGTCCTGGGCGGCACGGGCAGCCTCAGCACGGTGACCGTAAGCCCCAGCGGGGCGATCGCACCGGGCAGTCCGCTGGGAACCCTCACGCTCAGCGGCGGCCTGGATCTGGCGATGGGGGCCCAGATGGACTACGACCTCGACACGCCCTCCACAAACGAAACGATTGACTGCGGCAGTCTGGCGTTCGCCAGCCCGCTGGGCTTCTCGAATTTCGGTTTCGGCCACACGTCGAACTTCGGGCCGGGCGTGTACGACTTGATCGAATCCAATACCACGCTCCCTGGCAATCTGCTGGGCGGCCGCACCAGCGGCTCAGTCGACGGCATGCCGGCGACGCTGGGCGTTTCCGGCCACGACTTGGTGCTCACCGTCGTGCCGGAGCCGGGCACGCTGGCGCTGCTCGGAGTTGCCCTCGGTCTTGTCGGCTACGCATGGCGCACTAACCGTCAAAGAATCGCCGTCGGTTATCGGGCCGCACCCGATACGACGGGTGCGGCCCGTTTTGATGAAGTTTATGGCCGACGCACCTTGCCCATGCGCGGCGGCTGCACGGGTGCGGCGGCTCCGTAGATGACCGTGAAGCCCGACCCGCCGCCCCACGTCGAGATGGCGGTGGGTGGATTTGGGAGGGCCGCCGCTTCGGGGCTATTCCAGTTATTCGCGGCCCAGACATTGCCGGCCGGGTCAATCGCCACATCGGTCAGCATCTGGATGCTGCCACTCTTGAAGCTGTGGATGACATCCCCAGGTTTGGTGCCGGCAGGATGTCCCTGCGAGTTGGCACCCGCCATCAGAACCACGCTGCGCGTGCGAGGCCCAAGATTGCCGATCCAGACGTCGTCATCGCCGTCGAGGTTCAAACCCCAGGGAACGTCCACTTCGCCGTTGCCGGTGTAGCCCTTCGCGTCAATCTGACTGCCGTCCGGACGAAACATGTGAATGACGCCGGTGGGTTTCGGATACTGCAGCATGGCCTGGCCCATAATCTTGAACTGCTCCATGATGGACGCGCCGTCCGGGACCTTCGGCATCGGAAAGTCCAAGGAGCAATTGCTCGCCACCCAAACATTTTCCTGCGAGTCTAGGGCGAGCGCACGCACGCTGATGCCGCAGCGGAAAGTCTCCACCTTGGACGGATCATCAGCGGGAAATCGCACGAGCGTATCCGACTGGGAGTTGCTGACCCAAATGCGATCCTGCGAATCGACAACGATGTCGAATGGCGACTTCAGCCCCGCGACCTTGACGATCTTGCCAGCCTTGATGTTGCCTCCGGGGAAATGCAGCAACTGATTGTCGGCGCCGTCGGCAATCCAGACATCGCCCTTTGCAGAGACGCCAACGCCCATCAGGCCGAGGAATTTTTCCGTGAAGGGGAAATCGCCTTCCTTCCCAATCGGCTTGCCGTCAAAATCCATCACGAGGATTTTTCCGTTAAAGCTCGTGGCCCAGACACGGTCACGCGTCACCGCCGTGCCCCAGCCGACTCCGTCCAACCCCATGCCCGTGAAGCCAGTGATCGGCGGCGAGAGTGGCGTCCCGTTGGAAGTGAACTTGGTAACACCGCCGCCGATGCTGTGAATGACGCCAGACTGTGAGCCAGGCATCCAGTTCTGACCGCTCCAAAGATTGCCCTCGGCGTCGAACATAAACCGGCCATTGGCACAACAACCGCCACCGGCGAAACACAGGCTGAGCATGAAATCCGGCGGGGTCCAGGCGAGATACGGCAGGAAAGGCGCGCTGCGCCGGGAGCCGTCCTTGGGCTGCGGATAGGCTTCTTCGAAGAGCGCGAAGAGTTCCTTAGGCGCGGCATACGACGCGCGGGCGATACCGGCCATCGCTTCGAGCGTGTTCTTTGGCGTTGCTCCGCCGGTCAGAGCGGCCGCCTTGAAGAAGCGAGCCCGCCAGTCGTCGCTGGCCACGGTAGCGCATGCGCTAATCAGCGAGCCCAACGTATTCAAGTTCGCGAGCGTCGTAGTTTGTGTAATGTTGATCGGATCCAAAATCACTTTGCCATATCCACCGGTCTCAAGGTCCACCAGATTCGGCACGTTCCCGGCAGCGATTCGCAGACCGAGCGGTTTGCCGGAGATGGCTTCGCCGTTGATGAACCGCGCGGCGGTGAACGCCGAGGCCACCGTGGTAAGCTCGTTGACGGTGACCGCCCTCGGAAGCTTTGCTCCCAGGACCGCAAGCAGTGCGATTGTCTCGCTGGGACCCTTGGAATCGGCGGCCCTTGGCGTACCGCCTTTTGCAACCAGGTAGAGCACACTGTCTGCCGGCGTTTGGCCACCATCGAGCTTGAATTTACCATCGCCATCGGTTTTACCTTGGGCCAACTGTGCGGGATCGCCAGTGCCCGTTGCGTAAAGGGTCACTGCTGCCCCGGCAACGGGCCTGCCGGCGATCTGCACTTTGCCCACAATCGACATGTTGTCAGCGGCCTTGTCAGGCGCAGAGGGCACCTCGTCGGCCTTGGCAAGTTTCTTGGCAGAAGGTGCCGGCCCCATTTCTTTCGAGCCACTTTCCTTGCTCGGGCCGCTCGACGTGGCAGGCTCCCGAGAACAAGAAAGAATCGCTCCGATCATTGCCAACGCAATGCTGGCCGCCAACAGGCTTTTGAGCTTTGGCATACGAATGTCCTTTCAAACAAGAAGATGACCGTGGAGTTGAACAAAACTATGCCTTGGACGGCAAAGGCAGAAAGTAAAGCCACTTCTGCATGCGAATCGCCACCTTGCTGATGAGCGCGAAGGGTTTTCCCCAATCCGTGTAGATGGCAACTGCCGCCGGCGTTCCCAAGGCGAGCTCGCTGGCCTGCTCCGCGTCGTCAAGCCGGATCTTCACCGCCAGGAGGCCGGGCGAGCCGACCTGGGCCGCCGATGGCAACTTGCCGCCGGGGGTGAACTGACCTTCGCCCGACGCCTCGATGACGTTTTCGACCTTGCCGCGAAAAAGGCGTCCGGGCCGGCTTTTGAAGGCCACTTCCACGTCCTGGCCGGACTGGACGTGGATCAATTCCTCGGCGGGAAACGACGCGACGATGAAAGTCTCGGAGGTGTCAATGAACGAACCCACGGCGGCGGCCGAAATCGGGTTGGCCATGCTCCCTTCACGAATCTGCCAGTCGGTGACAAAACCGTCCGCTGGGGCCGCGACCGTGGTTTGACCGAGATTGAACTTTGCCGAAGCCAATTCGGCCCTGGCACTGGTCACGGCGTCCTCGCCCGATTGCAGTGCCTTGATGGCCTGAACCAGGCCCGACGTCGTCTGCTGCACGGTTGCCAGCGCGGCCTCGTAATTCGCTTTGTCCCGCGCGACCTTCAATTCCGAGATGGCCCCGATGTTCCCCTTGGTCAGCTTGGTATCGGCCTCGTAGGCGAACAACGCCGCTTGCAAGCTGGCCTTGGCCTTGTCTTCGGTCGCCTTGGCAACGTTCACCGCCGCCTGCAATTCCTGCACATTGCTCTTGGCCGCCTGCCATTGGCCCTGGGCCTGGTTCACAGCGTCCTGAAAGGGCGCCGGGTTGATCTGGAAGAGCACGCTGCCTTTCTTCAGCGGCACGTTGGGCCTGGCGGGAATGCTCAAGACCTTGCCTTTGACCCAAGGCACGACCTGCACGACGTAGCGAGTGATAACGGCTCGTTCCGAAATCGGCGCTGCGAGCGTCCAGAAGACGACGATGCCGCCGATCATGAGGATGCCGGCCGTGACAAAGAGGGCAATCGGCCAGGGCCGCGGTCTGACTTTGAAGACATTGAACACCAGGACAATGCCGACGATGTAAAGGATGGTAATGAAGGCGATCATTGGGTAAGGCGTCCTTCCTTAGCTGCAACGTCGCTGCTCAGTCGGTCTGTGGGCCAAGGCAGAAAGGCCCAGACCAAGGCAATCGGCCAGAGCGCTCCGAGTGTTACCAGGCTGATCCAGGCGGCCGCGTTGACCGCCGCCGCATGAGGATGGCCGCGAGTGACCGCGATCTTGCCAGGCAAAGCGCCAAGCAAGACAACGATGACCACGACGGTTGCCAACAGAACCGCAAAAACAACGAATGCGAAGACATCAAAACCGTCGATTGTCATTTGGCGGCTCCCTCGGCTTCTTCCTGCTTTAAGTAAATCGACTTATCGTTCTCCCGCACGGCCGCATAACGCGCTAAGAGTCGCGCAGGCTGAGACGGGAACAAGCAGAATGCAGAATTGTACTTCAGACACCGGCCCGGGGAAATCCCCAGCGCGGAATTACTAACAAGTGGCGTAACGCCCGGCGATCGTCCGGCGACATCTCCTTCGCACGATCCTCGATGTCGTAAAGCCACTGGGTCCACACCATGGCCTCATGGACCAGTGGATGGCTGGTCGCCGGAATCGCTTCCTCGAAGCCTCGCCGACCATGAGCCCAGCACGCCACGTCTACAAGGCGGCCTGCCGCCTCGCGCGCCAGCGGGGTCACTGACGATCTGCACGGGAACCAGGGCTTGGTTCGTTGATTTCCGCTCGATTCCACGCCGGGATCGCTGCCCTGCGGCTCGTCCAGCTCATCATCCAGCTCGGGATGGAGTTGCTCAGGAACATTGACCCCCCCCCGCAACCCGCGCTTGCGGGAAATACGCTGATAGGTGGATTGGCCCGTGCGCGACGTTGCGCCGGCCGGGCCGAATTGGAGATTTGATGGAGACGTATTTGGAAAAACAAGAGCCGCTGGACGGCATTTTAGCAACTTCGATTGACATGTCGGCGGCGGGCCAGAGGATTGGAGATTCGTGAAAGGTGAGTTGGGCTCACTGGAACCTGCGTTGTGGTACGAATAGAATGATGCGGTTTCGAACCGACCACTTCGTACGCGGTACACATCGAAGCAAGAGAACTTAGGAGAACCGTTGGCCGTGCCAATCTGCACAAAATGTGGAACGGGGTTCGAAGTCGCGGACGGCCTCCAATGCCCGAAGTGCGGGAGCGTACCATCTCAACGACCGGCATCGGCCGGCAACTTCTTCTTGTCCACGGGGGCGGTGATCTGCTGCCTGGGTTGCATCTTCGCCGTGCTGAAGACGCTCTACGGACTGTTGACGCTCAAGCAGATGTATTCCATCATCAGCGTTTCGGACCAGTCCTCCGCCTGGTTGATCGTGCTGATCCTCCTCGACGGGTTTGTATGGTTCTGCTTGTCTGCGGCTCTGCTTGTGGTATTCCTAAGGGTGAAGGATCTGTGAAAGCGGAGAAGTTGAAAGCCGCTTGTGACCCGTTTGCCTGAGCCAGAAGTGGACACCAGCCCATACCTGCTCGACGATCTGTTTCTCGCGGCCGATCTACTGGGGAGTAGCCGAAACCATCGCCGGCCTCAGGTGCCCGGATGCTGCCAGGCCCTCGATCGACGCCGAAAATGATTTTTGTCAGCTCGTGCTTTCAGACTTCTGGGGGGTATGCCATAACCTCAGATATTTCCAAGCAATCCATTCGCGCCGCTTGTGTTACTGCTAGGCGGGTACTATAGTACCGGAATGCAGCGGGGCCTTTCCCCCGCGCAACTCTGACTCAACGAGGCAGCGCCGTCGCCGCTGGGATGACCAGGTCGGTCCTGGAAGCCCAGCGGGCGACTCTCTAAACGACGGTTTTGCGATCGACGGGCTTTGTGCCCGTGCGGTCGCTGGTTTCTTGCCGTCGCGTTTTACGTTTGGTGACCGCCGGGCGGTCATGCGTTCGTTGGCGCACGGAGAGCGTGGATTTGGCTTGGGAGAATTGAATCGTGTCGAAGCGAGGCGTTCTGAACTGCGTTGCAGGAACATCCGATCTTGGATCCGTCTTGGCTTGGCGTGAAGGAGTCATGGCTGCCGCCCGTCTAGGGTGTGTCGTCGTTGCAGGGATTCTGATCTTAGGCCCGACATGCGCATTGGCGGACGTTTACTGGTCAACTTCGGCAGGTGACTGGTCCGTTGCGTCAAACTGGGGCGGGACGCTGCCAACCAGCAGCCAGGACGCCTATATCATCAACGGCGGAACGGCAATCGTCAGCTTGTCCGGGGAGGCTTGTGGCAATCTGGTGCTCGGCACGACCGCAGGAAACGGCATCGTCCAAATGCTAAGCGGCAACCTCACGATCTATGACGACGGGCTCGTGGGTTATTTCGGCGATGGGACTTTTTTTCAGTCGGGCGGAATCGGCGCGGCCCCTAAACTTGTTCTCGGCTACAACGTTGGCAGCAGCGGGATCTATATTCTCAGCGGCACCGGCAACTTTACCACGTACTCCGCCGAATACGTGGGTTACGCCGGAATGGGCACCTTCACTCAGACCGGCGGAATGCACACCGTCGTTGGCGAAGGCGCCGGCGGTGGACTTTACCTCGGTTACAGCGGCGGCGTCGGAACCTACAACCTCATCGGCGGCAACCTTAGCTCCAATAACGGCATTTCATTATACAATGGGAGCTTTAACCAGTCTGGCGGCGTGGCGTCCTGCGACGCTCTCAATATCGGGTGGGGGATATATGCCCAGTCAGGGGGGACTAGTATGCTCTCCACCCTTAATCTCGCTGGCTATGCCAACAGTAGCGGAACCTACAGCTTGAGCGCCGGACTGCTTTCGGTCTCCTACCTCTCTGGGGCCGCCGAGTGTCTGGGTTGTGTCGGCACGGGGACCTTCACGCAGAGCGGCGGGAGCAATTCCGTCCCCGGCTCTCTTTACGTTGGGTACAGCCCTACCCTTGGCAACACCACGGGCAACGGTGTCTACGTCCTAAGTGGCACTGGACAGTTGTCGGCATCCAACGAATATGTTGGCTACACTTCGTTCGGCGCAGGCCTCGTTCCAGCAGAGCGGTGGAATGAATATCGCCGCCGCCCTTTCCATTGGCACGAGTGGCAAGTATACGCTCAGCGGCGGCACTCTCCAGATCACCGGGGAATTCGTCAACGACGGGGTCTTTGACGGCGGCAGTCCCGCCACATTATCCGCCAGCGGCATACTCGATCTTACCTCTGGCGGTTGGCAAAACCTCCGAGACACGACGTTGAGCATGGGCACGAATTCGCTGGTACTTGTTCCCAGTGGGTTCAACGCCGCGACAGCCTTCGCTAGCTACAGTTCCTTGGGGCTAACGCATACGGTGGGCACCACCCTCGTGGTTCCGGCTGGAAGAGGGTTTTCCGGCGCGGGCTCGATCAACGACCCCGTTAACTGCCAAGGGACGGTCGCCGCCGATAACGGCGGCGCCATCAATCTGAACAACGGACTGGTGCTCTCAGGCAGCGGCGCCGTCGGCCTGGGGAACGGCAGCGCAGTCATAAATGACATCGCTTCACGCATCACGGGCGGAGCGCTTACGGCACAGAACCTTTACGTCGGCTATTCCGGCCGTGGCACCTTCACTCAATCCGGCGGCACAATCAGCCTCTTCGCGCTTAGCCCAGCCCTCTTTCTTGGCTATGGGGCAGGAGACAGCGGGACCTACATACTACAAGCAGGCTCATTGTCCGTTGTCAGTTCCTATTATACGACACCGCCGGCAGAAAACTGGGAGTACGTTGGTTTTTCGGGCTCAGGCGTATTCACGCAGTCCGGCGGAACCAACAACTCCATCGTAGTCCTCGCCTTGGGCTACCGGATAGGAAGCAGCGGAACCTACAATCTTTCGGGCGGGCAAGTGCTGGTGGACGAAGAATGGGTCGGGAGTCAGGGCAGCGGGACTTTCACGCAGTCGGGCGGAACAAACACCTTACTTGGTTACCAAGGGAACGGAGACCCGCTGCAAGTCAATAATGGCGGGACGTACAGCCTGACGGGCGGTTTCCTTTCCTCGCCGACCGAAGGCATAGGCTGGTTTAGTGAAGGAAACTTTACACAGACGGGCGGCATCAATGCCGTCACGAACGCTCTTGACGTCGGCGGTTATTATTACAACGGTTCCGCCACCGGCGGCGGTCCTGGGACGTATAGCCTGAGTGGAAGGGGCCACCTGTCCGCCCCAACGGAGATTGTGGGTTACACTGGGCAAGGGACGTTCACGCAAACCGGCGGAACCAATACCGTTTCTGGAACTCTCTACCTCAGTTGGCTGCCCGGTGGCAGCGGCACATATAACCTCGACGGCGGGCAACTGGTCGTCTGGGGAATCAGCCAGGGCACTGGAAACGCCGTCTTCAACTTCAACGGCGGGACGCTGCAAGCCAGCGACTCGTTCGCCACCAATCTGCCGATGGCGATGGGCACAAGCGGCGGAGGCGCGACCTTCGATACCAACGGCTTTGCCGTAACCCTTGGCGGTTCCCTTTCCGGCCCGGGCAGCCTCACGAAAGTCGATAGCGGAACGCTCGTTCTGGCCGCAGCCAACACCTACTCGGGCAACACGCTGATTGGTGGCGGAACATTGGCACTGGGCAGTCCGCTGGCCTTGCAGCAGAGCACGCTCGACACCAGCGGCGGGGGAGTTCTCAGCTTTGGAACGCTGACTGCCGCTACTTTCGGCGGACTGACGGGCTCAGGCAATCTTGCCTTGAGCAACGCGACCTCGTCTGCCGTGACCCTTAGCGTGGGCAACAACAATGCCAGCACGACGTATTCCGGAACGCTCAGCGGTCCAGGTAGCCTGACGAAGATCGGTAGCGGCACGCTGATCCTGACTGCCACGAACACCTCCTCCGGCCCGACTACGATTAACCAGGGCGAACTCCTCGTCAACGGCTCGCTCGTCAGCCCGGTGACGGTCAACAGCGGCATCCTGGGCGGCTCAGGTACCCTCAGCACGGTCACCGTAAGCCCCAGCGGCGCGATTGCACCGGGCAGCCCGCCGGGAACCCTCACCCTAAGCGGCAGCCTGATCCTGTCGTCGGGGGCGATGCTAGATTACGACCTCGACACGCCATCCACCAGCGGCATGATCGCCTGCGGGCCGGTCATCGCCAGTTCGCTAGAGTTCTCCAACTTCAGCTTCGAGAACGCGCCGAACTTCAGGCCAGGCGTTTACGACTTGATCCAGTCCAATACTTCGCTCCCTCCAGGTCTGCTGGGCGGGAGCACCAGCGGCTCGGTCGGCCCGTGGCAGGCGAACTTGGCGGTACAAGGCAACGACCTGGTGCTGACCGTCGTGCCGGAGCCGGGGACGCTGGCGCTGCTGGCTGCGAGCACACTCGTCTTGGCGGTCTCCTTGCTGCGACGGCGGAGGATCGAAATGCAGCCAAGCAGTCCGCGCATTCTTCAGGAACACAGATCTGACTATTTTTCTAATCTGAACTGCGGCCTGGTCGCATACGCCTGGCGGCAGAAGCGGCAGGCGTAGGACAACCAGTTCAATCGAAACAGAACCAATCGCGCATCCAAGACAAGGAAGACAAGACCATGGAAACCAAGCACCTTATCACCGCAGCCCTACTGGCCCTGAGTGGCCTCGCCGTCAACCCGCTTGCCCGCGCCGATCAACTTTACGTGGCGGGCTATGGTTCTGACAAGGTAGGCGTGTACAACGCCACGACCGGAGTGACCATCAACGCCGGCTTGATCACGGGCCTAGGCATGCCGACGGCACTGGCGCTGTCCGGCAATAATCTCAGCCGCCTTGTCGTTGCCCCGCTGGCGGGCTTACTCATTCAGCCATGAACGAAGTCTCATCGCCACTTCCTTGGCTGTTTGGTAACGGTGGATTGGTTTCTCAGCGGTCATCCGCTTAATGATCTCCACCAGCGTTTGCGGCACGTCAACGCGGAATCTGCCTACTGGCGCAGCGTTCTTCTGTCTGATGTGCCATCAGCACTTCCGGCAGGGTTGGCTTTGGAAAGGGTCGATGGCCGGTCAACAGAGAAATAAAATGTGTGGCCGAGGCCATAAATGTCCGCGCGTCCATCCAGCCTGCCGCTGCCTACCACCTGTTCGGGGGCAAGGTAGTCCGTTACGCCCGTCGTCAATACTGATAATCCAAAATCGAGAATCTTCAAAACCCCGCGGTGATCGGCCACCAGTTGCGACGGGCTGACATCGAGATGCAGAATGCCGGCAGCATGGGCGTACGCAAGCCCCCCAGCGGCCTGGGCAATAAGATCGGCGGCCATACGATAATCGAACGGGCCTTTTTTCTCGACCATCGACTGAAGGTCGGAACCGCATACGTACTCTCTCACCAAATAGTGAATTCCATGTTCCAAGTCCTTGTCAACGTCGTAAATCAGGGCGATGTTCAGGTGGAATAGGCCAACGGCAGCTCGCGCTGCCACATGGAATCGTATCAACAGGTCTTCATCGTCTTGGCACTTGCTGGGCAACACCTTAATCACACAGCGGCGATGAGTTGTTATGTGCTTGGCCAGAAAGACCCCGCTCAGGTCTCCTCGCTGCAAGGGACGGAGAATACGATACGAACCAAGGCGGAAGTCGGAGTGTTTTCCCCGCATGAGCTTTTCTGCCAACCAAGGGGGCAAGTCTTCTCGCTTGATTACGTCGTCGGCCAAGTTGCGGAATTTTCTAGAGCGGGCGAAGGGAGAAAACCAAAGCAGGTGGCCACAGTGCGGGCAGGGCGCATCGCCGGGGGGACGCGATGGCTCAATTTGCAATTCTTTTCCGCAGACGGGGCAGCGGTTTGGCTCGCCCTCGGGTGTACGTGATGATGGTTCCATTAGGAATTCGGCTGGCCCCGGCCGCGTGGGTTGCGGATATGATCTTTCAGGCACGGCCTGCACACCTCCATTTTTGGCCCTCGCCGTTGCCGCGTCAACAGCGAAGCGCCGCAGTTGCGAGACAGCAACATCAAAGTGGAGGGGATTTCGATGCTCTGTTCCAAGGCCCACCAGTACTCGCTCGACGCGATGCACAAGGCCGTCGCTGACGCGCACGAAAGGGCCCTCCACCTAGCCGGGATCAGCGGGCGGAAGCTGGGCAAGGTCCGCAACATTTCTTCGGCCAGCGAGAGTCAGACTCCGTTCGTCATCAGCGTGACCCCCGTCGTCGCGGCCGTTGAGAGGAAGTCCTCTTATGGCGGCAGAGCGGCGCTGGGCCTGTCGGCCATGCCTACGGACGACTCGCCCCAAGCGGTGGCTGCCTTCCACTTGGTCGCGCTCGAGGCAGGCCAGAATGCCGCGGAGAATCCCGGCCGCGCCTCTGTCCGCGCCCTAGGGTTCATGCGATTCACGGCCGGCGTGGAGGTGGACTACGACTGGGCCTCGGCCGCTTTGGGTACCGGGCCGCGCCTGGTAAGCGTCTCGGGCGAGGGAGGGGTGGAGGTCATGCCAGACCACGTGGTCGTGCAGGTCGCCATCACCTCGGTCGACGACGACCTGATCCGCGCCCGGGAGGCCAGCGACAAGGGTTCGCAAGCCATCAGCAAATGTGCGGAAAGGCACGGCGGCGACGGCGACCGTTTCCGCGTCGTTTCCCAGAAGCTGCTCTTGGACTTCGATAAGCAACTGCCGCCCGCTTGTACAGCCCGCCCTCGCGACGGATAATTGGGGTGGCTGGACGCTGATGGGCAGCAGGAACCGCAATCCCCCAACCATAGACCAGCTAGGGCTTCCATGACTGAGGAAGAGTGGCTTAGCAGCTCGTATCCGGTTCTGATGCTGGAGGGTCTGCCGAGGAGTGTGAGCGACCGAAAGCTCCGGCTAATTGCGTCGGCTTGCTGCCGTCAGCCAGCGGTTTGGCGACTCTTAGGGCCCAAAGCACGAGCGTTGGTTGAGATTGCCTCTCGCCTGGCGGACGATGAGGCGTCGGCGCAGGAGATATTCGAGGTCGCCCAGGCCGTGCCACCGCCAGGGCTAGCAGGTGGTTTCGGGAACCGCTTGCACTTGCCGCCTTTAAGTCAAGCAGGGCGGACGGCCCTGGCACTGGCGGTCGAGGACGCTTCCGAAGCTCTTTGGGCCGTTGTCCGGGAGGGAGTAAACCTGCTCGGTACCGCACCATGCCATTTGATGCGAGAAATTCTCGGCAATCCTTTCCAACCGGCGCAGGTTGACTCAGCCTGGCTAACATGGAATTCGGGCATTGTACTGAGCATTGCACAAGCGATTTACGACGCATGCCAATTCGCCGCTCTTCCCATTCTCGGCGATGCGCTCTACGAGGCAGGGTGTGGCGACCAGCAAATCCTCTCACATTGCCGAAACGTCGGCGACCACGTCCGCGGTTGCTGGGTGATCGACTTGCTCCTGCAGAAGCGGTGAGATACGTAAACCCATGGCTTCCATCGAACCCCAACCCCCCACTCCGCCGCCCCCTCGCCCCTTCCAGTTCAGCTTGCGGACGCTGCTGCTCTTGTTCGTGGTGCTGGGGTCGTCGCTGGCGGTGTTCGGGGCGTGGGGCATCATGGTGTTCGGGCTAGTCGTGGGGCTAGCAATCTACCTCCGCCTGATCAAGCCCCTGTGGCCGTTAGTGTGCCTTGTCGCGACCGTGGGGCTCGTAGTCGGGTTGCAGCCTACCGTAAGTGGTCCCCGCGTGGTGGGGCAACGGGCGGCGTGCAGGAACCACCTGCGTCGAATCATGTTGGCGTTGCAGGACTACCACCAGGTGAATGGCTGTTTTCCTCCGGCCTACATTGCCGACAAGGACGGCAAGCCCGTCCATAGCTGGCGAACCCTCATATTGCCCTACCTGGGCCGCATGGACCTGTACAAGGAATACGATTTCAATGAGCCTTGGGACGGACCGAAGAACAAGAAGCTCTTGGCCTCGCGCCCTTACGTGTACGCCTGCCCAAGCGACTCCAATGCGATGGAGGAGCGGGGTGCCCAGACAAGCTATGTCGCTGTCGTGGGACCGACCGCAGCCTGGGCGGGCAGCAAGTCGAGGACGGCTCAGTTCGGCTTCCCCACAGGGCTCACCAACACGATCATGGTCGTTGAAGTCGCCGAGTCGGGCATTGCTTGGACGGAACCGACGGATCTGTCGCTGGACAAGCTTGATACCGCGGAGGCCGCCTTGCCCAGATGGGTTCCGTCGAGCAATCATGGTCGCGGCCAGGACTTCTTCCTCACCTACGACCGTGGGAACGGCGCCAATGTCGCGATGGCCGACGGGAGCGTATTATTCCTGCCGCTCGGGACCCGAACGGCCGACGAGCTGCGCGAGATATTGCAGATCGGCGGCGGTGAAGCAGTCAAACAAGAACACGTTGGCGCTGCCCCGTCGCGCCCCAACTGGCCCAACATCGCCGCCCTGGCCGTATGGCTGCTCTCGGTCGGCATGCTGCTGGCCGGCGCTGTGCGGAGCAGGAAGGCTAGGCCTGCCTGAGAACTTCAGCAACCGAATTGTTCCGAGGCGACGTCCTCGATCCCCGATGCGCTCCGCACGGCCTCGCTCTCGGTCCACGTGCCCCCTGGCCTCGCAGGAGAGCCGCTCAGCTCACACGGACGCGAGGGCGGCCAGGAAAGGCCACTCCATGTCCCGCCCTACCAGAGCGGTTCCGGGGCTTGGCGTGCACTCTGCTCGTCGCGGCGCGAAGGCAGGACTCGGGCTACCAGGCCATGGAACCTTTCCGGCCCGCCGACAGTCTAACCCAGGCGATCTTGCTCGCCGTGAAGTACAATGGGAATAACAAGACGAGGGGTTGTTCGATGACAAAACAGGCGTGCGTGTTGATGGCGATGTTGGCGTTCGGGTTGGTCGGCCACGCCCAGGCCGCCGTCGACCTGGTGACCCTGCCCACCCGCGAGGGCACGCAGCTCACGATCTACAACTCGGAAGACATCACCATGGTCCGCGAGCACCGCCTGCTCACGGTAAAACGAGGCGTGAACCGCATCCAGTTTTCCTGGGCCAACACGCTGATCGACCCCACCTCCATCGAGTTCCGCATCCTCGACCAGCAGGACAAGGTCGACCTGGTGGACACGACGTTCCCCGCCGGCCGCAACGACGCCCTGCAGTGGAACATCACGAGCAAGATGGCGGCCAAGATTCCCGTCGAGATCAGGTATTTCACGTCGGGCGTCACTTGGTCGGCCGACTACGTGGGCATCGCCAACGCGGACGAAACCAAGCTCAGCCTGACGGGCTACGTGCGGGTGACGAACGGGTCGGGCGAGATTTACGACAATACCCAAACGCGGCTGGTCGTCGGCAAGATCAACCTGGTGGAGAAGATTGCTGACTTGGCGAGAAGGCCTCCGCCGGGCCCTCCGCCGAAACCCGAGCCGCCTGGCTCGCTTCCCGCTCCTATGGACCAGAAGACTAAAAAGGAGCTCGCCTTGAAGGAAGCGATTGACCTGGGGGACATAGCCGTCTCCCATCTGCCAGACGCCCCAAAGCAAGTCATCAAGCAGGGGCTCTCCGAGTATTTCCTCTTCACCATCGAAGGCCGCGAGGACATCAAGGACAAGGAACCCAAGCGGCTGGTGGCCCTGAAGGTGGCCGACGTGCCCCTGGAGTGCTTCTACAAGCTCTCCGACCGCACCGGCGACCAGGGCTTCACCAAGTTCTACCGCTTCAAGAACGTCAAGCTCTTGGACGAACACGGCAAAGAGAAGAAGCTCTCGGACATGGAGAACCTGGGCCTCTCGCCCCTGCCCAACGGCACCGTCAGGCTCTTCTCCGAGTACAAGAGCAAGGATCTGGCTTACGTGGGGGGCACGGAGACCAAGTACGTGCCCATCGGCGACCGCGTGGAGGTGAACGTCGGGCCCGACAAGGACATCACGATCCACCGCCGCTTGAAAGACCAGAAGACCGCCAACGTCGTCGTCCGGCAGTACAAGCGGCGGATCGATGACCAGTTCGTGCTCTACTACGACCTGGTGGACTACGACGAGACGTTCTTCTACGAGGAAGAGCTGGTCTTGGGCAAGCCGGTAGTGGCCAAGACGGAGGTCGAGCGGCAGTTCGACGCCAACGTGGTGCTCTGGGGGCCGGGCGGCAAGCCCAAGGACTGGGACAGTAACGTGGCCGGAGCCTACGTGGACCTGCACAGCATGCCCGGCCACATGGAGCGGGTGGACCAGCAGCACGTGAAGTACTTCCTCGACCTCCAGCCCGGCAAGAAGCAGCTCATCAGCTACAGCGTGACCTACAAACGCCGCAAGGTGGGGCCGGAGTTGAACGCCGAGCGGAAGCGGGAACCGTTGTAGGATCTGCCGTAGCGCCGTAGCCCGCCATTCTCTTGGTCGACGCGGTTGGGCTGCTGGTCCATGGTGGGCGGCGATAATGGCTGCGGTCACCCAGGCCGCCAAAAAGCGATGCCCGATAAAACTCCCCTGATTGTTGACCTATTTGGCGGGGTATGTCAGAATAGGGGCGTTCAGCTCACCTGGCCGTTGGTAGCCATTATCAATCAAGAGGCAGCGCCCCCGCAGGCCGACACGTCGGCTGGTTCGGCACCAGCGGGCGTCTTCAGACTGCACTTCTGGCAAATCGGCTCTGACCGCCGGCGGAAGCGGTTCCGCCGCTGCCACCGAGACCGCCGGTGGCACTACTGAGACCGCTTAGGCTAGTGCACGTTGTGACAAACGTCAGTGTGGAGGATGCGCTCCCAGCGAGTCCGCCCGGTCCACCGCTGAGGCTGTTTCCCCTCGCCCCACCAATGGCAAACTGGCTTAAGGCAAGGGGCCTTTCGTGCTACCGGAGACGAGGTTGAAGAGGTAAGAAAGAGCACCGCGGTGAAGAAATGCTGACATCAAGAGGAATGCCAAACTTTGCTTCGGTGAGTCCCCTTCAGTAAAGGAGAAAGTGATGTTTGTTCATAGATTATTATTTCCCGCGCTTGCCGCCTTGCTGCTCACCTCGCCGGCACTGTCGCAGTCCACTTCGATTCCCATCCCCAACTATGACTTCGCGAGCCCTTACGTGCCCGACGAGCCCCCCTACGCCGCGGCGGGCTTCTCGGATTGGGTGCAGTCGCCTCCGCCCGCCTGGTGGACCTCTGACGGCTATTCCTCCCAGCAATGGGCCGACAGCGCCGGATTGTTTGTGAACGTGCCCTACGAATGGATCGACAACCTTGTTCCGTCTGGGGGGACGTCAGTCCATCAGCAGGCGGCTTTTATGTTCGCCACTCCCGGCCTGGAAATCTCCCAGGTGCTGACCAACACTTTCCAGGTCGGCACATCGTACCAACTCACCGTGGGTATCCAAGGCGGCGGTGAAGGCATGGCGATTGGGTGCCCGATGGAGATAGCGCTGTACTATCTCAATGCAACCGGAAATCAGGTCATGGTGGGCACGACCACGGTCCGGAATGACAATTCCTTGTCCTCCTCGGGTTCTTCATCTTATATCAACCATTTGCCAGACTACAGTTTGACCATTCCCGCCGTCACCGCCAGCGATCCCTGGGCGGGCCAGAGCATCGGCATCGCGCTGCTCCAGACCTCAACGACTGCGGATGAAGGGGGCTACTGGGACATCGACAATGTGCGGTTGACGACCCTTATCTCCGCTGCCTGGACGGGCGCGGGCGGCAACATGAACTGGAGCAATTCAGGCAACTGGACCGGCGGCGTGCCGAATTCTGCCGGCGCGGGAGCCGTGATCAATCCGCCGACCGGCGGCACGCTGGCCATCACGCTCGACGAGCCGGCCACGCTCGGCACCTTGGTCCTCGGCAATACGGGCGGTACGAGCGGGAGCTGCGTCCTCAGTGGTACCGGCAGCAACACGCTAACGCTGAACAACCTTGGCAACGGCGCGACGATCACGCTTGCCAGCGGCAGTCACCAGATCGAAGCCCCGGTCGTGCTTGCTAACAATCTGACCGTCGGCGGCAGTGGCACGCTGGCGTTCGGCCAGGCGAGCAGCATCACGGACAATGGCTACGGCTTCGGGTTGACCTTGAACGCCGCCGGTGGCACGCTGATCCTCAGGGGCAGCGACAGTTACAGCGGTGGCACGACGGTGACCGCCGGCACGCTGGCCGCGGGTTCCGCGTCCTCGCTTTCGAACAGTTCGTCCGTCGTCATTAACGGCGGCGTGCTCGACGTCACGGCATTTCCGCAAAATGTCCGGTCGCTCACGGTCGGCACTTCGGGCTCGCTGAACTTGTCGATCGGAAACCTCTTGACAAGTGTCGGCTCGGCCAGCTTGGGCGGCACTTTGAATCTGTTCGGAACGGCAAGCGGCGGGACCGTCGACCTAATGTCGTACAGCTCCGAGTTGGGTAGCTTCAACGCCGTGACCGGCGTTCCCGCCGGCTATCGCCTGGCCTACGATCCCACGCAGCTGGATCTTGTTTCCGAGTACGCCAATAATTCCGTGCTCGGGGTTTCGACCACCTCCGTGAGCTTCGGTCGCGCGATGTTGGACCATGTCCCGGCCACCAGTGTCGTCGTGAG
Organism: uncultured Planctomycetia bacterium; assembly: GCA_963709175.1. GTDB lineage: Bacteria > Planctomycetota > Planctomycetia > Pirellulales > Thermoguttaceae > JANXQG01. The sequence goes on along the minus strand of CAVPVK010000007.1, from coordinate 1,803,559 downwards.
CCTTACCGGCGGCACCAGCCAGACCGGCTTCGGCGTCTCAACCAGTAACGGGGCAACCGCCGTGGCCAGCGGCAACGGGCCGGGGGCCATCCCGCCTTCGGGCAGCGTGAGCGTCAGCTTGACGAACGCCACAGGTTCCTACAGCGGCGTGGTCCAAGTGCAAAACAGCGGCGATGACGGGACGGGAAGCGGCCCCAGCAGTGCCGGTGCCGGCCAGGGCAATGCCCAAAGCCCGATCGCGATCTCCGTGGCCGGCAAGGTCGTCGATAACCGCGTGGTGACCTCGACTTTGGCCAGCTTCGGCCTGGTCCACGTCGGGGCTGCGCTCAGCCAGGGCATCACACTCTCCACAACCGGCGACGACAACCACTACACGCGGGTTACCGTGCTCAATCCCAACGGGCCTGACGCCAATGGGCTCTCGGTCAGCGGCGGGGTAAACCCCACCTTCAACGGCCCCGCGGTAACCGACTCGCGGACCCTATCCGGCACGGTCACCACGGCCGGCATGCTCAACGGCACGATCGTCCTCAGCACCGTCGGCGAGGGTCTGGCGGGCGAGCAGCCAATCAACGTGCCGGTGAGCTACTCCGCCCAGGTCTTTTCCGGCAACGGCGTCTGGAGCAGCACGTCGGGCTCGCTCTGGAGCCAGAACGGCAATTGGGCCGACGCCAACGGCTCCGTCGTGCAGGCCGCCCCAGGCACCTTTGCCGCCTTCACGAACACCGACGTTGCCACTTTTTGCGGTTCAGGTTCGGTCACGGCCATCGATCTCACCGGCGTGAACCCCAGCCTCAATGCCCTGAGCTTCAGCAATTCCAACTACACGCTCAGCAACGGCAGCCTGACGCTCAATGGCAGCACGGGTACGGCCACTGTGACCGTCAGCAGCGGGATGCAGACGATCAATACGCCGGTGACACTTGCCAACAACGCCAACGTCGCCGTCAATGGCGGGGTCTTGCTCTTGAATTCCACGCTCAGCGGCTCGGGTGCGTTGAACAAGTACGGGCCCGGCACTCTGGTCCTTTGCGGTTCCAATACCTACACGGGCAGCACGACGATCAACGGCGGCATGCTCGCGGCCGGCGCAAGCAACGCGCTTTCGGCAAACTCCAGCCTGACCGTCAACGGCGGAACGCTCGACGCCTCGGGCTTCCCCAATAGCGTCGGGGCGTTGAACATCGCCAGTAGCGGCGGCTTGAATCTCGGCCTGGGAAATGCGTTGACCTCCAACGGCACCGTCGCCTTGAACGGCACGCTAAACGTCTCCGGCACGGGTACGCTGGGGAATTATCCGTTGCTCACCTACTCCGGCGAGAGCGGCGTGTTCGCCAACACCACGCTCGACCCGAACTACGGCCTGCTCTACCAGGCGACCGAGTTGGATGCCGTACACAAGGCGCAAGTAGGTAGTTTCACCGTTAGCGCGGTCAACCCCACGGTCATCGTGGGCGGCGCAACAAATCTGACCGTGAACCTCAGCAATTCCGCGCCTCCGCTGTCCGACGCGCTGAACTTCACCGCTTCGACCAGCGGCACCGGCTACGGACTGAGCACGGCCGGCAGCCTTGCGGCAACCAGCAGCGGCAGTTTCACCATCGCCAACGGCTTCGACAGCACACCGCTTCTGCCTGGAAGTTACCTGGGAATCATCACGCTGACGGGAACCAACAGCGCCTTGGGCGGACCAGCCCTTGCAAGCGGTACTACCCAGACCGTCACGATCAACGTGCTGGGCCATTCCAACCCGTCCCTGACTGTAGCAAGCGGCAACAACCAGACGGTTATCGTCGGAGCGACGGGCATCAGCGCAGGCTTGAACCTCTCCAACGGCACTTCTGGGCAGACGGGGCTGGCCTCGCTGGACGTGAATGAGCTGGCAAGCGGCGTAAGTGGACCCATCGGCGGTGCATTGGTTGCGTGCGGCACTGCACAGGCTTACGTCGCAACCTTGGACACCGGCACGCTGGGGACGCAGATCCAGTCGTTCTCGCTCAACGCGGGCGACGACCATACCTTGCAAGGGGCATCGCCGCCGGCCGATCTTTCAGCCGGGGTGACGCTGACCGTGCTTGGCCACTCTGCACCAAATCTTACGGTCACCAGCGGCAACAACCAGCGGGTCATGTTGGGGGCAGGCGGGGCTGCCGCCGGACTCAGCCTCTCCAACGGCAGCGCCGGGCAGGCGGACCTCGCTGCGCTGGACGTGAATTCCCTGGGAACGGGCGTGAGCGGCCCGACCGGTGGCGAGCTGGTTCCGTCCGGCTCCATGGAGTCGTACACCGCGGCCCTCAACACGGCCATCCCCGGCCCCCAGATCCAGAACTTCTCGCTCAACGCGGGCGACGACCACACCCTGCCGGGGGCATCGCCGCCAAGCGATATCTCCACCGGCGTGACGTTGGACGTTGTCGCCAACCGCCTCGTCACGGCGACCTCGGCGAACTTCGGCCTGGTACACGTTGGGGCTGCGGTGAGCCAGACCATTGCCCTGTCGACAAGCGGGGCCGACAATTACTTCACGCGGGTGACGGTAGGCAACGCCGGGCCGGATGCCAATGGGATCGGCGTCACCGGAGGCGCGGATCCCGTTTTCAATGCCCGTTCGGTGACCGACCAGCGGACCATCGGCGGCACGCTTACGACCCTGGGCACGGTTAATGGCACGATCACATTGCCCACCACAGGCGAGGGCCTTGGCGGCGAGGCGCCGATAAATGTGCCGGTCAGCTACATGGGGCAGGTCTATTCCGGCCAGGCTGAATGGAATACCACGACGGGATACTGGGGAACGGCGGCCAATTGGAAGGATACGGCGGGCGGCGGACCATCCGGGGCACCAGGATTGTCGGGGTTTGCCAGCGACACCGCGACCTTCGGCCCAAACGAGTTCAGCGGCATTGTCGTCGTGGCTCTGAACTCCGCGGCACCGGTCCTCAGCAACCTTGTCTTCAGCAGTTCAAATGCGAGTTACTGGATTTTCGAGACGGGCACCACTGGGTTGACGTTGACAAGTTCAGACGGCATAACGCCCGCCGCCGTGACCGTGATTAGCGGGACGCACTCGGTGGATGCTTCCATCTTGTTGCAGAGCAACGTGGTCGTCAGTTCCAGCGGTTGCCTGACGCTTGATCGGAATGTTAGCGATGCGGGTCAGGACAAGAGCCTTACGTTGCAGGGCAGCGGCGAATTGATCCTCAGCGGCAACGACACCTATACGGGCGGGACGAACGTTGCCGCTGGTACGCTGATAATCACCAGCAATACCGCACTGCCCACGGGAACGAGTTTAGCCGTTGGTGCAGCCGGGACGTTCATCTTCGATCCCTCGGCGGCTGGGTCACCGCTTACGAGTTCGGCTTCTGCGGTTGCCGTCCCCGAACCGTGCACGCTAGTTCTGCTTAGTGTTGCCCTCGGCCTTGCCGGCTATGGTTGGCGGCGAAGACGGGCGGCGTAAGGCGAAGGCTCGACGCCCACCAACTCCATAGTGAGACTACGTTTGCATCCGGGCGGCTCGCCGCAAAAAGCGGTCCAGAGGTATGGTTCTGAGAAACGTGCTTTTTTGGGGTATATCCGCTCAGTCAAATAACAGTGCCGTTGGCGATTTCAACTACGAGATTAAGAGTACCAGGGAGAACCCTTCATTGAAGTATTTTTTCCTCACCATGAAGATCGACTAACGACGGCTCGTTGATAAGTCTCATCGCCGTGGTAAAATCGGCTGGGATGTGGGCAAGAATATCGAGGTCATCCCGCGCACGCTTGCTGTCGGCCTCGGCTGGTGGCGGAAGCGGAAGACCGCCTAGTTCGGTTCTAATTTGTCATCGTTCCTAACTGACCAACACTGGGGGAGTACACGAACATGTCATTTACGCTTCGCACCTTGCTTGTCGTCATCGCATTGAACGCCCTCTGGCTGGGCGGGCGCGAGGGGTCTGCGTCCGCACAATCGAGCGGCGACTTTGGCGCCTGGGCGACTCTTGCGTGGAAGAAAGCCACGCCATCGCCCTTTGCGCGAGTCGAGTCGCCGGCTGCGGTCGTCAACGGCAAGGTCTACTTGTTCGGCGGGTTCACCGAGGACCTGGACGCATCGAACCGGGTTGATGTCTACGATCCGGCGAGCGACTCCTGGACGCGGAAGAAAGACATGCCGTCGCCGCTCACGCATCTCAATGCAGCCGTCGATGGGAGCACCATTTGGTTCGCAGGCGGTTTCAAGGGGAGGCATCCCGGGCCGGTGGTCGCCGAGGTTTGGAAGTACGACACCGCCTCGGACGCCTGGAGCGCCGGCCCGCCGTTGCCAGAACGGCGTGCTGGGGGCGGGCTGGCAGTGGTCGGGCGCAGGTTGCATTACTTCGGGGGCTACAAGGCCGATCGCGACACGAATGCCGGCGATCACTGGAGCTTGTCGCTGGATGGGGGCAAGGGCTGGCAGCGCGAGGCGGACCTGCCCGACCCGCGCGGCCACGTAAGTGCTGCGGTGCTGGATGGCAAGATCTACGCACTGGGCGGCGATCATGGCCACGACATCACGCAGATCGACGTGAAATCCTGCCACCGCTTCGATCCAGCCGCGAAGACTTGGAGCGAGATCGCCAACCTGCCGGATGGGCGCAGCCACTTTGAAGCCAGCACGATCGTCTACAAGGGCCGGATCCTGGTCGTTGGCGGGCGATGCAACAGTTCCCGACCGCCGCGAAACGTCGTGGGCGACTTGTTGCAGTACGACCCGGAAGCCAATGCGTGGCGTGTCATCGGCAGTATGCCGGACAAGCTGCTTGCCCCGGTTGCGGCGATCGTTTCGGGACGCATCCTGGTGGTCGGCGGCGGCTTCAACAACCCACGGCCGCTCACGGCCACCACGCGGATAGCGTCGCTTCCCGGCGACAAGTAAGCTGAACTGCTTTAAGAAAGGTCGCCATGAAAAGCATCGGACCAGTCCTTGGGATCTCGCTGTTGTTGTTGCACGCCCGGTTCGGCACGGCCCAGATCAAACCGGCGGTGGAATCCAAGGCAACGCCTGCACGCTCCGTCGCGGTCACGCTCAAAGGCGTGATGATGCTGGAAGAGGCTTGCACGCCGAAACCGGCAAAAGAGACGGGCCACAGCGTGGTGTTGTTTGCCCTGGAAGGGACTCCCGAGGTAGCAGCCACGTTGGACGCCGTCATGAAGGAGAATTGGCCGGGCGACAGCATGGATGCGATCCAAGCCCGCCATTTGAACGACGCGTTTAGCGCGCGGCTGAAGTATTACTTCACCCCCGGTGAGATCGCCACGAAGGCCGTGAACGGCTCGAAGGACGTGCCGGGCTGCATGTGGGGTGAGCCGTGGGTGGGCGTGACCGGCGTTATTTCCGAGAAAGGCGGAAAGAAATGGATCGCGCCCAGCAAGGTGTTCACCCAATATCCCGACAGGAAACAGGTTGCACCCGAGTATCCGGGCAAGATGCTTGCGCCCGACAAGCCGCTGAAGATGCCCGGCAAGAAACCATTGATCCTGAAAGTCAGCGATAAGCTGTCGTTACGGTGCATTCTGTTGCCGCGGGGATCGTTCCTGTTTCTCAAGCCCTTTTACGTCCAGCCTCGATGGCAAGATGAATATCCAGTCATCGTCACCTTGACCAGGCCATTCTGGCTGGCGGAAATCCCGGTGACACAGGAGATGTGGGAGTCGGTCATGCCCAGCAATCCCAGCACGCTCAAGGACCCCCAACGGCCGGTCCGGAACGCTCCCTGCGCCGAGGTCAACAAGTTCTGCAAGATTCTCTCGGCGAAGAACGGCCGATCAGTCCGCCTGCCCGGCGAGGCCGAATGGGAATACGCGGCCCGCGTGGGCACGTCCAATCCGCAACTGGACGTGAAATACGAGGGCCAGAACAGCGCGGGCCACGCCAGGGGAGAGTGCCTGCCGGTAAAGTCCAAGAAGCCCAACGCGTGGGGGCTGTACGACATGGTGAATCCGGGGGCGTTCGAGATGACGCGGGACGCGTTTGTGCTGGATCGCCGCGTAGACGAGGTCGATCCCTATTTCTCGTGCGAGAAAGAAGAAGCGGCCGGCAAGAAGCACGCCCATTGGGGCAGAAACACCGTCACTTACCACGAAGCCGTGGGCGATGCCAAGGACGACGCGGCCTACGGAAGCACGAAGTTCCGCGTCGCCGTGGAGGCCACGCCGGAGGAGGTCGCCCAGATGGAGAAGGCCGCGGGCAAATAGCCCGGCCGCCACGTTTTCCGCAGGCCAAAGGAGCCACAATGCGAACTAAGACAGCAATCGCCGGCGGCCTTCTGGCCGTCATGCTCTCGGGGGCGTCGCTCGCCGCCGATTGGCCCAATTGGCGCGGGCCCGACCACAACGGCGTTTCGACCGAAAAGGGCTGGCTCACGGCCTGGCCGAAGGCGGGCCCCAAGCGACTCTGGACGACCGAAGTGGGCCCCGGCCACGCCGGCGTGGCCGTCCGGGCCGGCAAGGTCTATATCATGGGACGCCACGGCGACCGGGACGTCGTCTCCTGTTTCAACGCCGATACCGGAGCGACGGTCTGGAAGCACTCGTATGCGGCCGCGGAGTCAAGCTACGGACGAGGGCCTCGCGCCACGCCCGCGGTTGACGGCAAGGCCGTTTATACCGTAAGCGCGGACGGCCAGGTGTTTTGCCTCGACGTGGTTTCAGGACGGGTAATCTGGCGAAAGAACCTCCCGAAGGAACTCGACCTTCCCATGCCGGTCCAGAACTTCGCCACGGCCCCCATCCTCGAAGGAGAAGTACTGCTGTTGAATATGGGAGCGTCGGGGCTGGCCCTGGACAAGAAAACCGGCAGGGTTATCTGGAAGAGCGCGGGCGATTCGAGCTACTCGTCGCCGGTGCCTTTCAACTTGGCAGGGAAACGTTGCGTGGCCCTGTTTGCCGCCAGTAAATTGGCCGTTGTCGATCTGGCCGGCGGGCGGATAATCGCCTCCTACGAGTGGAAGACCCTGCAGAATGCCAACTGTGCTGATCCCGTCATCGTGGGAGACGCGATCTTCGTCAGTTCAGGCTACGGCGTCGGGTGCGCCCTGATCGGCGTCAGCGGCGACCGCGCCGCACCCTTGTGGAAGCGAGGGTTCGAGTGCCACTACGCCACTCCCGTGCTGGTGGGCGACTGCCTCTACCTGCTTGCCGGATCGGGCTGGATGAAGGCCGATCTCGTCTGCGTGAACGCCAGGGACGGCTCGCTTGGTATGGCGAAAGAAGGATGTGGGAAGCGGCGGCCTCGTGGCGGCGGACGGGAAGCTGATCATCCTCTCGCGCCGCGGCGAGTTGATTCTGGCGCAGGCGTCGCCGGCCGCCTATTCCGAGATCGCCCGCGCGCAGGTCTTCGCAAAGGACGTCTGTTGGAATGGTCCCGTACTCAGCGACGGCCGCATTTACGTCCGCAACGAAAACGGAACCTTGGTCTGCCTGGACGTGCGGCGAAACTGACCGCCGCCGAGATCTGCAATCGCGAAAGGCAAGACGAGCCGGAAGATCGGTAGCCGGCGGGATCGCCGCGAGTTGTTCGGCGCGGACGCTATCGTGGGCACTTCGAATATCTTGGGAACCGATTCAGTGCGCTGCGCGCCGCCGACTCGTCCGCAACGTGAAAGAGGGAAGATCGCGCATGGCAGGGGATCGTCGCGATTCGGAACTAATTTGGAAAAAACTGGCTGCTGCGGCAGACCCAAGCTCGGGAAAGCCTGCCACAACAGCCAGTCGAAATAGCGCCGCTAGTAGTGAAACGGGGGCTATGATCTCTTGCGTTGCGAGCGAATACGACGATAAACAACGGCACTGCAAGCGACCGCGGCGAGCAACGCAGGCGTTCCCGGTTCGGGCACGGTGGAAATGGCCGAGGCGCCAAACGCTCCACCACCGGCCGGCGCCGCGGCCTGCGAAGGATCGAAGATGAAGGTCCCGTCGGCGCCCACCTGCAGCGGCGTTCCGGCCGGCAACGAGGCCGCGCTGGCCACGGCCAGCGCACCCTCGGCCACGATCGTGCCGCCATTATAGCTGTTGGTGCCGCTGAGAATCAGTTCGCCCGCCCCGGTCTTTTCCAAGCCGGCGCCGCCGACGCTGTCGCTAATGTTGCCGGAGATCAGGGCGCTGTCGCCGCCAGCTCCCGCCGCCACGTCGATGCGGCGGGTCAGCCCGGCTAAGTCAAGGTTGTTGGTCAAGTCGACTTGGTTGTTGGCGGAGGGCCGAGCCGAACGTCAACACGCCGCCGTTGGCGAGGAAATACGAGTTGGTATTGCCCCATTGGAGCGTGGTGCCGTTGTTGAGCGTGACTTAGGAGGCTGCCGCCGCTGGCCGCGAAGCCGCCGTCACCGCTCCACTGCAACTGGCCGGCCGCCGTGCCCATCGAGCGGTCGAAGGTGCCGCTAGATTGCAGGACTGCCCCCACGCCCGTCTGAGCGATGCTGCCGCTAAGTACCAGGTTCGATGTTGAAGGCAGGCCCACGCCATCGACGGCCTGCAACACGCCGCTGGCGATCGTGGTGGTCCCGTTATAGGTGTTCGAACCCGAGAGGATCAACGTACCTGCTCCCGTTTTTTGCAGGCCCACGTTCGTTGCGTAGACCTGGACATTGGAAATAACGCCGGAAATCAGGGCGCTGTCGCCGCCCGTGCCGGCGACCACGTCGATGCGGCGGATCTCGCCATTGAGGTCGATGTTGTCGGTGAAGTTGACCTGGTTGTCGGCGGTGGGCGATCCGAATGTCAATGCGCGTCCCCTCCGGGAGGAATCCAGGGGTGCCGTTATTGGAAACGCTGTTGCCCGCATACCAGCGCCCCACCCGGACTAGTGCTAACAGTCAGCGAACCGCCATTGGCCGCAAAGCCGCCGTCGCCGGTCCATTCCACCAGGCCGGGACCGTTGCCCACGGCGCAAGTGAACGTGCCGCTGGATTGCAGGACCGCGCCCCACGCCCGTCCTGGCAATGCTGCCGCTAAAGACCAGGTTCGAGGCCGAAGGCAGACTCTGGCCGTCCAGGGCCTGCAGCACGCCGCCGGCGATCGTCGTCGGCCCGGCATAAACGTTGGTCCCGGTGAGAATGAGCGTTCCGTTGCCGGTCTTGGTCAAGGCGCCGGTTGAACCGGCTGAACTATCCATGAGGTTGCCGGAAATCAGGACGCTATCGCCCCCGGCCCCAGCCGCGACGTCAATCTGTCGGGTGCCGCCGGTGAGGTCGATGTCGTCGGTGAAATTCACCTGGGCGTTGGCCGCCGCCGAGCCGAACGTCAAGACGTTACCGGCGGGAACAAAGTAGGGCGTGCTGCCCCAGGCCAAGGGGCTGCCGCCGTTGGGAATGCTGACCGTCAACGGGCCGCCGATGGCGGCAAAGCCGCCATCGCCCGTCCACTGCACCTGTCCGGCGACAGAACCCAGGGGGCGGTTGAACGTGCCGCTCGTCTGCAGTACGGCGCCGCAGCCATAGCCGGCGAGGTTGCCGTTGAAGGTGAGGTTGGAAGCCGAGGGCAAACCCACCCCGTCGGCGGCCTGCAGCGCCCCGCCTGGATCGCCGTGGGCTCGGTATAGCAGTTCGTCGCGCTTAACACGACGGTGCCTGCGCCAACTTTCGTGACGGTTACCGCGCTGCTGGTGCCGCTGAGTACGCCGTTGATGGTCAAGCTGCTGGCAATGCTGCCGATCGTGCCCCCGCCAGTGTCCAGGGTGATGGGCAGATCGATGACCTGCGGGTTCGTACTGTTGTTGAGGATAGGGCCGGTGATCGTCAGCGAATTGCCCGTGAGCAGGTAGGCCGCGGAATTCAGCGCTGCGCCGTTTCCCAGGAACTCGATGCCGCTGAAGGAAGCGGAAACGAAGCTATTATTGGCGACGGTTTGCCCGCCTTTCAAGGGTCCGAAATAGAGCGTGCTACTTGCGCTCGGCGAAGTGCTGCTGGACCAGTTGGCCGACGTCGTCAATTGGGAGTCGGCGCCGGCCCCGATCCAATAAGGCCCGGCATTCTGCCAATTGAAGTAGCTATTGTTGATCTGGGAGGGCGTTTCCGCATCGTCATAAATCGCCAGGCCGTCGAAGTAGGCGGTCGCGGTGTACTGGGTGCGAATAGCGCCCAAGGAAAGACCATAGGCGCCGCTGGCGTTGCCGCTGTAGCTTCCCGACTGGGAGACGATCGCGCTAGCCAGCCCGGCGGTCCCTCCTGACGGCACGACCCAGAGGTTCGCGGTCTTGGTTGCCGCATTGCCTTCCACAACCAGGAAGTACCATTGCGTCGGCGAGAGCGGCACCGTTTCGGTTGGACCCAAGGCCTTGCCCCCTACCGACTCATTGTTCCACGCGTTCGGTGTACTGTAGGTTTTCTGCCAAACCACTACCGGGGTCGTGTCGGAATTGTCTCCGATGAGTGCATTCCAGCGGTATCCTGAATTCGTAACTTCGACCATGGTTTCCAGAGTGAACGACACGTTCGTGCTGCTGCTGCCCGAAGCTCCATAGAAATCGGCGCCGAAGTTCGCGATGCTGGATGTGAATATCGTTCCATTTGCCGCCCCAGTAAACAAGGCTGTCGGCAAGGCACAAATCTGCGCGGCATTGTTGCCGTCCGGCGTGACGCCGACGCCGCCAATCGGCACGCCGGCGTACGTCGTACCGCCGGAGACCTGCACCGTGAGAGGTTGATTGACGACATTCGGGTCGGCGATGGCGGGATACAGGGTCCGCGCTACGTCGTTGAAGGCCATGCCGTTCGTCTCAGCAACCCCGGGGGTTGCCTCACTGAAGTCCCAATAGTGCGCCAACCCCGCGTGGGCAGTGGTTCCCCACGGCAGCGCCAAACCGACAACCAAGCACAGCAATCTCAACCGTTTCATCTGCTTCCCCTCAAAAAAGGTTTCCCAACAAGAAGTGGCGATTCTTGTTAGTTGGAGTGAAAAAACGAGCCGCAGTTTTAATGCTATCCCGTGACGGTTTTCCAATGATTAAATAACGATTAATCTTGCGCTAGGAGTTGTTAAAAAAGCGCAAATTGTCGCATCTAACCAACTGCTCACTAAAGCCTAACGGTTACAGATTAGAATGCTGTCAGGTGCCTGGTTTTGCGGCGAGCAGTGTGACCTTGTGATCGTCGATAACATGGGCAAGAACGCCAGGAAGGCCACGAGCAGCAAGACCAGGCAAACTGGAAAGGATTAACGATCGATGACGAACCACAATCGGCGAGACTTTATGCGATTGGCGGCGGGCGCGGCCGCAATGACGGTCCCTTCCATGACAATTGCCGCCGATACTTCGCGCCCCACCAATGATCCCCGCGAAGGGTTTCGGTTCGTCCACCTGACCGATATCCACCTGCAGCCTGAATTGAAGGCTGTCGAGGGGTTTGTTCAGTGCCTGGCCAAGGTGGAGAAATTACATCCCAAGCCCGACTTCATTTTGACGGGCGGCGATCTGATTATGGATGCCTTCGACCAGGACGTACGACGGGCCAAGGATCTCTTCCGTATCTATCGCGAGACGCTCCTCGACCACACCGATCTGCCCGTCTACGAGTGCCTGGGCAACCACGACGTCTTCGGCTGGTCGCACAAGAATGGCGTGTCGGACCACGACGCGCTGTACGGCAAGCGGATGTTTCTGGACTTCTTTGGCCTGCCGAGGTCCTATTACCGGTTCGATCACCGCGGCTGGCGCTTTTACGTCCTGGACGATATCCAACCGGCCGCGGGAAATGCCTACCAGGCCTATATCGACGAGGCCCAGTTGGCCTGGTTCGAGCAGGAACTGAAGGCAAAACCGGCGGAAATGCCCGCCGCGGTCGTCTCTCACATTCCGATCGTGAGCGTGACCGTCTTGGAAGGCAATTGCGATCGGACGGGCCATCACATCGGTTTGAACATGATGTGCCGTGATGCCTATGCCCTGGTGTCGCTCATGGCGCGCCACAACGTGCGCCTGGTTCTTTCCGGGCACATGCACCAGTATGACCGCATCGATTTTCGCGGAATAACCTTTGTCTGCGATGGCGCGGTGTCCGGCAATTGGTGGAGGGGGAAATACAAGGGCCTTTCGGAAGGCTTTGGCATTCTTGACGTGACTTCTATCGGCGACGTCAAGCATTCCTATTGTGATTTCGGATGGCGCGGGGCCGAGTGACTCGCCGTATCGGGAGGAATCCAAGAATTGTTTGTGATGTTGCACAAAATGCTTGCAAAAAATCCAGATTATGGTAGGATCGGCTTTTGTGCGGATTCTTCACCGGAAGAATCCAAGCGTCAGATGTGTTGTTTTCCATTCGTGAGGCAGCGTTATCGTCGTAATCGATTCCCGATGTGCTTGCGGGTGCCGATGCGCGCGCTGCTGAACTGAACCAGCGTGGTAGAGGCAGCGTTCGAACTTTCGAGCACAGTGAAGGGATTTCGAAATGGTCTACTTCTCAAAGCACGCACGATTTGTGCTTGTTGCGTGTTCCTTCCTTCTGGCGGCTGGAGTCTTAAGCCCATGGCAGTCGTCGGCCGCGGTCGAGATGACGATCCAGCCGATTAGCGATCAGGAAGCGGTGTTGAGCGTGGTTTCGGGACAGGACACTTTCAACACGGGTGGCCTCTCCACGGGTTGGAGAACAACGCGTCTGTTGTTAGCGCTGCCCTTTGGCTCGTTCGACGACGACGGTGTCTCTTCTTATGGAAGTCAAATTAACAGCATCAATCAGAACGGCTACCCGCTGTATACAAGTGGAGGAGTCTCGGAGACCGAGTTTGGGCAAGCCCCCGGTCCAGTGATCATTCCCCCGTCGCTGAATCTCTGGTTCACCGATCCGACGAATCCCACGTCAGGCACCATCGTTGGTTCCGTCGACGTCCTTCTCGGTGGCAGCGACACGTGGGGCTCCGTGGGGACGTCCGGCACCGTCTATTGCGGCTACTATTTGACGGGTGATTACAGCACCAGTTACATCGGTCCGGCGGTGGGCACCTACCAGATTGTTCCCGAACCGTCCACGATCGCCCTTTTGACGGCCGCTTCCTTCGGATGCCTCGGTTTTCTCTATCGCAAGAAGAAGTAGGGAGTTATCGCAGACCATGACGCGCATTCCACGGCAATTCGTCCTGCTCGTCGCCATCCTCATTGGGGCCCCCATGGCGGTTGGCGCAGGACCTGAGACGGGGTCCGTATCTCCAGTCACAAGGCCCCAACGGCATCACGGTCCGCTGGCGGACCGACACCTCGGTCCGCTATACGTCGGTGTTGCGTTATGGGAAGGACTTCGATCACTTGGATCGTGCCGTGGCGGCAATGGAGATCGACGGGCATTATCCCGGCGTCCGCGACTGGAGGGTCAAACTCGACGGCCTCGAGCCGGACACGACGTATTACTACGCTCTTGAGGCCGATCGGGCAACGCTCTGCGGCGCCGACGCGAACCACTGTTTTCGCACGGCGCCCGCACCAAAAGCCCCGCACAAGCTCCGGTTCTGGACCATGGGCGATTTCGGGGCCAACCGCCCGCGGAATGACAGCCCCGCGGCGGTGATGGCGGCCAAGGGGCCCATCGAGCCGGTGTTGGTCCGCAACGGATTCCGGAAGTTCAATCGGGGTCAGCCCTTGGACGGCTTCATTCTTCTGGGCGACAACGCCTATCCCACCGGCAGCGACGAAATATACCAGGCGGCCTTCTTCAACGTGTATGCCGACGAACTCCGTAGCACTCCTCTCTGGCCGTGTACTGGAAACCACGATATCGACGACGCTTACGCCCACCTCTTCGCTGCCGGCGACGGCGGCACCGCGTTGGGCGTGCCTATGCCCGCGCACGGCAATCTGTACTATTCGGTGGATTTGGCCAACCTGCACCTGGTCGTGCTCGATCCCTGGAAAGGTTGGTTCCAGCAGACCACGGATGTGAACTACAGCCCTTGGCAGCAACAACTCGCCTGGCTGAAGAATGACCTGGCGGCCACCGAGCAGGAATGGATTGTGGTTCTCAATCACTTTCCCGTGTGCTGCGACGGCAATTATCATAGCGACCAGGGGCCGTTGGCGGCCTTGAGACAGTGCCTGGTCCCGCTATTGGACCACTATGGCGTCGATCTTTTTCTCTCGGGCCACGACCACACCTACCAGCGGTCCTACCTGCTGCATGGATTCACAGGGAAGACCGGTGACTTCGATCCGTCTCGGCACATTGCCGTCCAGGGCGACGGTCGTGAAGCCCCCTTGCGAAAGTCTCCTGGGCCTGATAGCGGAACCCTCTACGTCGTCTGTGGAACGGGTGGAGGATCGCGGCCGAATGGCAACTTCGCCCATCCGGCCATGATTCCCTTCAAGACGCCGCAGGGCTTGCGTCGCGGGCTGACCGTACCGGGCAGCCTCGTAATCGAGATCGACGGGCTCGTGCTGCGCGGCTGGCAGGTCGGGGTCGATGGGCAGGTGCTCGATCACTTTGTTCTGGAACACGAGCATCTGCGAGATTACCGCGCGCAGCATGCCGCGCACTGATTGGCAGCGTCGCCCCCGAAACGACCAGCGAAAACCCGGAATTCCGCCGGCTTATCGCGGTTCGTTCCCCGGCCGCCACTTATAATCTGACAAAATGCTTGCCTGGAAGTCCACACTTCGGTAGAATCAACTCCAGCGTGGCAGGGAACCTCGCGAAAGTGCGGGTCCATCTGCCGCCAAGCGGGCTGTACCCTTGTTGTGCAGTCGGCAACGCCGAAACCCAGTTATCTTATCCAGCAGGCAGCGCAATCGCCTGAGCCTCTGGCCGTAGCGGCGCAATTCTTGGCGAGAGTTGTTTTAGTCCGCGCCCGCCCGGTGGCTCAACACGAAGACTCTCAAAGGGAGTCTGGCACTACGCGTCGTTCTTGGCCCGGTCTGGTTTCCCTTGAGTGTTGTTCGCAGCAAATGCCTGCCCTGCGCGGTGTTGCGGTCGGCGCGAGCGGCGAGGGATACGGCTGAGAGGAGGCAGGAAGAGAAGTGGGATTCGAGTTCAACGTCGTTGCCCCACCGTTGTGCGGTCCCGGTGGCTGCGAAAATAGCAACGGTCCGAGAATTGGATCGCTTTTCAGTAACTTCACGCGAAGGAGCTTGTCATGGTTCTCTCCAATTTTCGAAACTTCTCGATCGTCTTATTCACCCTGGCGACGGTGGTTGGTTCCGCCTGGCCGGCCTCGGCCCAGATTGATCCAGCCGCACAATTCTCTCCAGTCGCCAACCCAAATTCCCTGCCAACCGGGACCTGGAGCTACGGCTACGAAAACGTCCCGCTTCCAAACACTTTTAATCTCCTGACAGTTCCGGTGCCGGGACCCCTCAGTTCTTGGCAAGCCCCGGCGTTCGGTGAAGTCGCGGTCTACGATAATGCGACTGCCGTGAACCAACCCTTTATTACCGCCATTGACGGTGCGGTCTACGCACCGGTGAGATTGGGATGCATCCTGGCCCCAATGATCAATACGCCATCATACAGTTCACGGCCCCCGCAAACGGGCAGTATGATATTCATGGCACTTTCGAGGGCTTAGATTCCAGTAATTTGACGAACACCCAAGTGGACCTGTTGTGGGACAACAATGTCGTTTCCAGCGCGAACGTGGTTGGTGATGGACCGTTAAGCGATGAAACGCTTACCTTTGGCCCAGTTTTTCTGAATGCCGGCGACACGCTGGCGTATGCCGTTGGCGGCAATCCCGTTTGGGGTAGTACGGGCCTGGTCCCTGGCTCCGCCAGCGTCAACGCCGTAGCCGTCCCGGAACCATCATCGCTGGTGCTTTTGGGCTTGGCGATCATGTCGTTTGCCGCCTATCGTCTTCGCCGGCGACTCGTGTAGGAGAAGAGAAGCGGGATTTGAGTTCAGCGTCGTTGCCCCACTGTTGTGCGGTCCCGGTGGCTGCGAAAACAGCAACGGTCCGAGAATTGGATCGCTTTACAATAACTTCACGCGACGGAGCTTGTCATGGTTCTCTCCAGTTTTCGAAACTTCTCGATCGTCTTATTCACCCTGGCGACGGTGGTTGGTTCCGCCTGTCCGGCCTCGGCCCAGAACGACCCAGCGGCGCAGTTTTCTCCGGTCTTGAACCCAGCCCCAGCAATCGGCGGGACGTGGAGCTACGGATATGAGAATTTCCCTCTTCCCAATCCCTTCAATTTGGCGCCGGTTCCGGTGTCGGTTCCGGTCATTGACGCTTGGCTACCGGCCACAGGCCTCGATGTCGGAGTTTTTCATAACGGAACTGCTGCAAACCAGACCTATTCGTTGGGCGGTGACCATGCGACCTACGTGCCCGGCGAAATCGGGATGCATCCTGGCCCGAACGACCAGTATGGCATTGTGGAGTTTACCGCTGCGACCCCCGGGTACTACGCGATCCAGGGAGTTTTTCAAGGGCTGGATTCGAGCGGATTGACGGATACCGACGTGCGATTGCTGGAGAACAACTTGACCGTCGTTTCGGGTACCGTCATCGGCGATGGGCCAGGAAGCGATGTGCCGCTCTCAGCGGGCCCGTTCTTTCTCAATGTTGGCGACACGTTGGCTTATGCCGTTGGTGGTAGTCCCGCGTGGGGCAGTACGGGTCTGGTCCCTGGATCCGCCAGCGTCGATGCCGTAGCCGTCCCGGAACCATCGTCGCTAGTGCTTTTGGGCTTGGCGGTCATTTCGTTTGCCACCTATCGCCTTCGCCGTCGACTCGTGTAGTTTCCGGGAAGCCGCAAAATGTTTTCGTTGGCGGTTAATCCTTCGGGGTGCTTGTCGACGGACGAGCATCTGCGAGATTACCGCGCGCAGCACGCCGCGCACTGATCGGCAGCGTCGCCCCCGAAACGACCAGCGAAACACCGGAAATCCGCCGGCTTATCGCGGTTCGTTGCCCGGCCGCCACTTGATGTTGCAGCCCATGCTCGGCCGCTGCTAACGCGACCGGCTTGGCACCCAACACCGCGTCCATGGCCGCGCGGAGGTCCTCGCCCGTGACCGGCACGCGGTTGCCCGGACGGGCCCCGTCCAGCTGTCCGCGATAGACCAACTTGTGGTCGGAATTGGCCGGTACCACGATTTCGGCCCGCTTCTGCCTTTCACGGGTTGATGGCTGCCAAGAAAACGCCACGGGGCCGGATTTCTCCAGCCCCGCATCGTGTGCATTGGGCGGTTTCCGCGGCGTCCAAGGAAGCACTATTAGTTGACCTAAGCGATTGGGATGCGGTCCTGCACGTCCAACTGGCGAGGATGTGAGTGGACGACCGGGGGCCGCGGTAGCGGACGTCAAGAAAAACTGGGTCGGTTAACGGCCAATCTTTGATTACTGAGACGGCGGTCTCGGACTGCCGTGGCCGGAAATGTGCGGCCACGAATTGGCAGCTGCGCTCTCGATGCTCACGGGAGACTTCTTGAAGCCAATACTTGGCTGGACGTTCCGCTGGGGAAAACACACCGTCCCGCAGCGGGTCTGTTGGAAGGAGAATTCCTGGTCGGCTCATTTCCCCGATCGAGCTGTCACGCTACGATTGACGGTACGCGTTCAAACGGCGTCATCCATCACATGGCCCTGACGAACGCAATCGCCAACCGGAGCAACCAATGAAGATGCAGGCACAACAGGTCCGATTCGCCATCGGGGGAATATTGTTTTTTGGGGCAGTACTTGCCGCGATTATTCATCAAGGCCTGGTTGTCGCTGCCCAACCAGCGGGCACGAAATCTGGCGGGGCGGTTAAGCCAGCCATACCATTGATCCCCGCGTCCAAGACTGAAAATGACGCCGACGAAAAGGCAATCCGGGCGACGGCCGACGATTTCGTCAAAGCATTTGACGCCGCTGACGTCAAAGCGATTGGCGCCCTTTGGGCGCCGGACGCGGAGTACACCGACGAGTCGGGCGAATCGTTCCAAGGTCGGGCCGCAATCGAACAGATCTACGCTGATCTGTTCAAGCAGCACCTGGGGGCGATGATGACGGTTAAAATCGAGTCGATACGCTTGCTGGGGCCAGATGTCGCCCTGGAAAAAGGTGTCGCCTGGGTCAAATCGCCCGGAGGACTTGCCGATACGGCAGCACGTTACACCGTGGTCCATGCGAAGCGAAACGGCAAATGGATCATGGTGCTCGGGCGGGACGCCCCCTATGTCGCGGCCTCGAACGAGGACTACCTGAAGGATCTGGAATGGCTCATCGGCGACTGGAATCCCGCAGCGAAAGACATGCCCTTGCGGCTCCGCTTCGAGTGGATGGCGCAAAAGAACTTCATTAAGAACACGTACGTGGTCACTAAGGACGGCCAATCCGCGTTGACTGGAGGCCAGATCATCGGCTGGCATCCCAAGCGGGGGCGGATCGTTTCCTGGCACTTCGACGCCCAGGGCGGCTTCGGCGAGGATGTCTGGACGAAAGATGGCTCGAAGTGGGTCGTGGAGGCGACCGGCGTGCTTCGCGATGGCAGCGAAAGCACAGCGGTCAACATCATCACTCCCATCGACGCCAACAGCTTCACCTGGCAGTCCGTCAAGCGGACTCTGGACGGCGTAAGCCTTCCCGATGTGCCGCCCGCCAAGATCGTTCGCGTGCCACCGAGCAAATGACATTCCTTCCCATAGAACAAAAAGCTTGATGATTTCCGAAAGGTGTTTCTCATGATCAAATCGACGATCGGCGCTCTGATTGGGGCGTCCTTAGTACTGCTGGGGCCGCAAGTCGTCCATGCACGAGGTTGCGGCGGTGCACGCGCGAGTGGCACCGCTAGCGGTGCCCGTGGCGGCAGCTATTCCGGGTCGCGCTCCGTTAGCGGCGAAAGTGGCCATGGCTACGGCAGCGCAAGCGGTTCGTACAATCGATCCTACGAAGGTTCGCACGGTGGTTCGGCCGAAGTCAGCGGCGAGCGCGGCGCGGCATACGGCCCGCAAGGCGCCGCGGCAGGAAGCACCCGTGACGTGACTGCCACGGGCCCGAAAGGCCAAACTTACAACAGCCAGGAGGAGCGAGGCGCGGCGGCTGGTACCAACGGGTCTGCTGCTGGAAGCACTCGCGACGTGTCCGCCACCGGCGCGAAAGGCCAAACCTACAACAGCCAGGAGGAACGGGGTGCGGCGGCTGGTCCCGATGGCGCCGTCGCCGGTGGCAGCCGCAGCACGAGCGCCACGGCGCTTACGGCCAAACCTATTCCGGCCAGCGCAAGGCGCCGCAGGTTATAGTGCCGCTCACACGGCATTGCCAACCGACGCCGGTTATGGCATGCCCGCAGCAAGAACGGGCTCAACCGCCTACGCGGGCTATCACCAGACGGAGGCGGTCAGCGGTGGTGTTTACGCCGCTCGCGGCGCAGCGGTCCGAAGCTCGTTTAACGGTTACGGAATGTATGGCGAAGGCTGGCATGCGGCCAATCCGGGCACGTGGGCAGCAGCGGGCTGGAAGGCCAGTGAAGCGTGGACGCCGGCCACTTGGCCCGCCGTCGGTGCCTCGATGGGTTGGGCGGCCGGTGTGCAACCGGTCACGTACAGCTATGGTAACAACATTACCTACCAGGACGATCAGGTTTATTATGGCAACCAGCCGGTAGCCACGGCTGAGCAGTACTATCAGCAGGCTTCGACGTTGGCGCAAAGCGCTCCAGTGCCCGACGCGAAAGCCGATGACTGGATGCCTCTAGGAGTATTCGCATTCGTCCAGAAAGAACAGTCCGATCCACACTACGTGATGCAATTGGCCATCAATAAGTCGGGCACGATCGAGGGCAACTATTCGGACGTGGTCAGCGGGACGAATGTCCCGATCCAGGGGGCTGTGGATAAGAGGACACAGCGGGCCGCATGGACCGTGGGAAAGAACAAGAATACCGTGTGCGAAACTGGAATCTACAACTTAACTCAAGACGAAGCGCCGGCACTCCTCCATATTGGCAAGGACAAGACTCAGCAGTGGCTTTTGGTCCGGTTGAAACAACCGGAACAGCCAAGCGGCGAGAAGTGACACTGATTGACACGCCTGTCTAGGGGACGCAGCGCGATGAATCGTTTGCTCACGTGTGCTGCACTCATTGAAACGGCCACGGGACTGGCCTTGATGGCAATGCCCTCCGTCGTCGTCCGGCTGCTGCTCCGTGGAGAACTTGCTGGAGCGAGTATTCCCCTGGGCCGCGTGGCCGGCTTTGGCTTGCTTTCGCTGGGGATTGCGTGTTGGCCGCCGCGCCATCCGGCAGGCAAGATAGTTCCCGCCCTCGCCGCAATGTTGACCTACAATGTGCTGGTGACGCTCTATCTCCTTTTTCTCGGCCTCGGCAGTGAATGGGTCGGCACGCTGTTGTGGCCGGCGGTGGCGTTGCACGGCGTCCTGTCGCTCCTGCTTGTACGCCATTGGAGACAGGGGCAGACGAGCCAATAGGACGTTGCCATGC
Organism: uncultured Planctomycetia bacterium; assembly: GCA_963709175.1. Taxonomy (GTDB): domain Bacteria; phylum Planctomycetota; class Planctomycetia; order Pirellulales; family Thermoguttaceae; genus JANXQG01. The sequence goes on along the minus strand of CAVPVK010000007.1, from coordinate 1,783,200 downwards.
GAATGTTCCGCATCCCGTCAATCGACCCTATTCTTGGAACCTCGGTGCAGGCCTGGTTGCCGCGCCCGCTGGTGCAGCCGGTGGCGGCTTGCCTTTCGCGGCTGCAGTTCAACCGTGCGGTCGGCTTTGCCACGCCTCCACCCTGGCTGCGGGCCCTGGTGCGGGGCGTGCCGCGGCTGCGTGCGGGCATCAAGTCGGTGCTTTCGATCGAACGCTACCCCGACCTGCTGGCCGGCCGCCGCTGCCCGGGACGAAACTACACGATCGAGCAACTCGGTCCCGACGGACTGCACGCCGACGGATGCTGCCGCCCCGATCGAACCTGCGTTTGAACTGGTCCTGGGACGCAACGAGCGGCCAGGAAACGCTCACTCCCAAGGGGCACACCCGTGCGGTCACAAGCGTGGCCTTCAGCCCGGACAGGAGGACGATCATCACGTGGTTGGAAGCCTCAAACCTCAAGTTTTGCGGTTTTCCAGTGCTTTGAATTACGTGATGGTCTGCTGCGTATCGGCAAAGGAACGGTTCTCGGGACGCCATCGATTGACTCCTCCGCCCCTGGCGGCAGACTTTTCGAGAGATGTCCCAGGCACGCCCGCCTAAGAGTAGGGCAAACACAGGCGAATCTTCGTCCCGAGCCGCAAACCCTTGACTCGGGCGACCCCGCCGAAATAATAGCAGACACCCTTGTGTAAAACTCTTTCGGGTCCGTCTTATGCACGAAGTCACTTGTATCCTCTGTGCCATAGAGAAAGGCGACCTCCAGGCGGCCGAGCAGCTCCTGCCGCTGGTCTACGGCGAGCTGCGGAAGCTGGCCGCTGCCAAAATGGCCCAGGAAAAACCGGACCAGACCCTCCAGGCGACGGCGCTGGTGCATGAGGCCTACATTCGGCTGGTGGATCGCAAGGTGTCCCAACACTGGGATTCCCGCGGACATTTCTTTGCGGCCGCCGCGGAAGCGATGCGGCGGATCCTCGTGGAGGACGTGCGTCGCAAACAACGAATCCGGCATGGGGGTGACCGTCGACGCCTTGACCTTGACGAATTCGAGGAGGCAGATGAAGCGCCCGCCGATACCATCCTGGCCATGGACGAGGCCCTCACCAAGCTGGGCGAGGAGGAGCAGGCCGTTGCCGAAGTGGTCAAACTCCGCTATTTTGGCGGGCTGACTTTCGAGGAGACGGCGGCCGCTTTGGGAATTTCCGCGCGGACCGCCAAGCGCCACTGGGCCTATGCTAAAGCCTGGCTCTACCAGGAGATACGTCAGCTGCGCGAGCCGGGTGAGTAAGCATCTTTTTGGATTGCGTGGCACTTTTCGAGGGCAAACGTCGCATTGTTAGATATAGGCCGCTGCTGGCCCGAGGGCTCGTGCTATATGGAAAAACAATCCTTGAGCGTGAAAACGATCTTCGAGGAGGCGATCGAGATCGACTCGCCCCCGGAACGTACAGCCTATGTGGACGAGGCTTGTGCCGGCGATCCTACATTGCGGCAAAGGGTTGAAGCACTATTGAAGGCCCATCACGACGCCGGCAGCTTCCTGGAAGAACAGCCCACCACGAGGCTCGACGCCGACATCGATCCTCCCCTTGCCGAGCGGCCCGGCCAGACCATCGGCCGCTACAAGCTCATCGAGCAGATCGGCGAAGGCGGCATGGGCATCGGTCTTCATGGCCCAGCAGGCCGAACCGGTAAAACGCGTCGTCGCCGTGAAGATCATCAAGCCGGGCATGGACTCCAAGGCCGTTCTGGCCCGCTTCGAGGCCGAGCGGCAGGCCCTGGCCATGATGGACCACCCCAACATCGCCCGCGTGCTCGACGCCGGCAGCACCGACGTCGGGCCGGCCGTTCTTCGTCATGGAGCTGGTCAAGGGCATTCCCATCACCGAGTACTGCGACCAGCAGAGGCTCACCCGCGCGCAGCGCCTGGAACTCTTCGTGCCGGTCTGCCAGGCGATCCAGCACGCCCACCAGAAGGGCGTCATCCATCGCGACATCAAGCCCTCCAACGTGCTGGTGGCCCTCTACGACGACAAGCCCGTGCCCAAGGTGATCGACTTCGGCGTGGCCAAGGCGACCGGGCAAGCCCTGACCGAGAAGACGCTGCTGACCGGGTTCGGGGCCCTGGTCGGCACGCCGGAATACATGTCGCCCGAGCAGGCCAACCTGAACAACCTGGACATCGACACCCGCAGCGACGTCTATTCGCTGGGCGTCTTGTTGTACGAACTGCTGACGGGCAGCACGCCCCTGGACCGCAAGTCGCTGGGCGCAGGCCGCGGTCTTGGAAGTGCTGCGGATCGTGCGGGAAGTCGAGCCGCCCGCGGCCCAGCGTCAAGCTGAGCAGTTCCGACGCGTTGCCGAGCATTGCGGCGAACCGCAACACCGGAACCGGCAAGGCTCACGAAGCTGTTGCAGGGCGAACTCGACTGGGTGCTCTTGAAGGCCCTGGAAAAGGACCGCACGCGGCGTTACGAGACGGCCAACGGCCTGGCCCGCGACATCCAGCGTTACCTGGCGGACGAGGTTGTGGAGGCCCGCCCGCCGAGCAGCCGGCTACCGGCTGCGGAAGTTCGTCCGCCGGCACAAGGGCCAGGTGATCGCGGCCGGCCTGGTGTTGCTTGGCCTTGCTGGCGGGCATTACCGGCACCACCTTCGGCCTGATTCGGGCGGAACGAAGCCAGGGCCGATGCCGATTGAAGCGGTCCGAAGCCGAGCAACAACAGCGCCGTGCCGAGGCCGGGGAGAAGCTGGCGGGCGAACGGCTCATTCAGGTCGAAGACGAAAAGAAGAAGGCAGAGGAGGAGAAACAGATCGCTCAAGCGGTGCGCGACTTTCTGGAAAACAAGCTCTTGGGTCAGGCCGACACGAGGGTCCAGGCCGATGCGATTTGCTGGAGGCCGGCGGGTCGTCGTGCGGACGCGAAGCTCAATCCCACGATCCGCGAACTGCTTGATCGCGCGGCGCTCGAACTGGCCCCGGACAAGATCGAGGCGAATTTCCCCCAAGCAGCCGCTTCTGCAGGCCGAGTTGCTTAAAACGGTTGGCAATACCTACCGTGGCGTGGGAGAATACGGCTTGGCGATAGCATTCCTGACCCGCGCAGCCGAGCTAAAGAAAACCCACCTGGGGCCCGATCACCCGACACCCTCACCACGCTCAACCACCTGGCCGAGGCCTACCGTGCGCCGGGAAGCTGCCGCAGGCGATCGAACTCTTCGAGCGAGTGCGAGAGGCGCGGTCGAAGAAGTTGGGGCCCGATCACCCCTTGACCCTTGTAACGCTTAACGGTCTGGCCATAGCGTACCAGAACGCTGGGAAGCTGACTCAAGCGATCGAGCTTTTCGAGCAGGATCGAGACGCGAGTCTGAAAACGCTAGGGGCCAATGACTCGTAACACTCTTATAACGCTAACCAATTTGGCCAAAGCGTACCAGGACGCCGGGAAGCTGACACAAGCGACGAAATTGCTTGAACAGGTTCGGGACGCCCTGGTGAAGAAGTTCGGGGCCGATGACCCCAGCACCATCGGCACGCTCAGCAGCCTGACCGCGGCGTACCTGGTGGCAGGGAAGCTCACGCAAGCGATTGAACTTTGTAAGCAGGTGCGTGACGCCCAGGTTAAGAAGCTGGGGCCCGGTCACCCCGATACTCTTACCACGATGTGCAACTTGGCTGTGGCATACCAGAGGGCCGGAAAACTGGACCTAGCCCTGCCGCTCTTCGAGGAAACTCTGAAACTCGAAAAAGAGAAGCTCGGCGTCGACCACCCCAACACCCTCATGACGCTCAGCCACCTGGCCGTTGCGTACCAGGCAGCCGGCAAGCTGACGCAAGCGATCCAATTGTTCGAGCATGTTCGAGACGCCATGGTGAAGAAGCTAGGGGCCGATCACCCATCGACGCTCGTCACGCTAAACAATTTAGCCGCGGCGTACCAGGCGGCGGGGAAACTGCCGCAAGCCTTGCCTTTGTTCGAGCAAGCCGCCGCCGGAATTGAACAGCAGAATTACCTGCACGAAAATGCGGAGTGGATCATCTCCAATACCATTCGGGCCTACGAAGCCGCCGGGCAATTCGACAAGGCCGAGGCCTGGCGACGGAAATGGCTGGTGGTCGAGAAGCAGAAAGATGGCGTCGTGTCAGCCGCCTATGCGGGAGAACTGGCCTCTCTCGGCCTGAATCTGCTTCGCCAGAAAAAATACACGGGCGCGGAACCGGTTTTGCGGGAGTGTCTCGACCTCCGCGAGAAACTACTGGAGCAGAAACAAGTCGCCCCGTGGCTGGTGGCGAACGTCAAGTCGATGCTTGGTGAAGCACTCCTGGGCCAAAAGAAGCTCGCCGAGGCGGAACCGCGCCTCGTCGCCGGCTACGAGGGCCTTGCGCAGGACAAGCACGCCATACCGGAAGCGGCTCGGGATGAGCGTATGACCGAAGCTGTCCAGCGGCTCATTGACCTCGCCGCGGCTACGAACAAGCCCCACGAGGAGGAAAAGTGGCAGGTCGAGCTGGCGAAGTACCCGGCGCAGAAGCCGGCAAAGAAAACCTCGACGCCCGCCGCGCTGTTGCTGTTGGTTGATGCCGGCGGGCAGTGGAAGCTCCCGCCCAATCCTCCCCCGCCCGCCATCGCCCCGTTCGACGCGGCGAAAGCACAAGGGCATCAAGCGGCCTGGGCCAAGCACCTCGGCGTGCCGGTCGAGATCATCAACTCCCTCGGCATGAGGCTGGTGCTCATCCCGCCCGGCGAGTTCCAGATGGGCTCGCCCAAGGAACTGATCCAAGAGCAGTTGCACGTGCACGAGGAGAATGATTGGTATCGCGGTTGGTATCGGCAATGGCTGCGCGGCGAAGGACCGGCGCACCGGGTGCGGATCACGAAACCGTTCTGGCTGGGCGTGACGCAGGTCACGCAGGAGGACTACGAGCGCGTGATGGGGGGCAATCCGAGCTTTTTCAAGGGAGACGCGAAACGGCCGGCGGAGCAAGTGTCCTGGGACAACGCCATGGAGTTCTGCCGGCGGCTATCCGTGCTGCCCGGGGAAAAGGCGGCCAAGTGGCGGTATGACCTTCCCACGGAAACGCAGTGGGAGTATGCCTGCCGAGCGGGAAGCACCGGGCGGTTCTCGTTTGGAGACGACGAGAAGATGCTAGGCAACTACGGGTGGTTCGGGCAGAACTCGGGCGGCGTTACGCACCGAGTGGGCCAGAAGCGGTCCAACGCCTGGGGCTTGTACGACATGCAGGGGAACCTGAACCACTGGTGTCACGATTGGTACGAGAAAGATTACTATGCGCATTCGCCGACGGACGACCCGGGCGGTCCCGGCACTGGTTCGGGCCACGTGGTCCGTGGCGGCGGTTGGTTCGAACCCGCATACGGCTGCCGGGCGGCCTATCGCACGCACAGCGCGACCGCCACCATGCACATAGGATTCCGCGTCATCCTGGTTCCGGCGGAGAATCCAGTTGGAGAGAAGACGGCAACGACCACCGCATCCCCTGTGCCCAGCGGACAGGCGTCTGTGCCAATCGCGCCGACCGACAATCCTGGCAAGCCGTTAACGGCCGAGACGGCAAAGGAGAATGAACCGGCGAAAGCGAAGGCGGCCGAACAAGGAAAGTCCGACCCTGAAGGGCCGAAGAAGTAGCAACTCCTACGAAAACCGTCCGCCCGCACTCCGGGATGGTTGGGGCGAGGGCTTTTTAATGGCTTGTGGCGAAGCCCCTTCATGGCAGTTCAAACTGTAAACGCCACCGCCGGGCCGGGGCACCCGATGGCGGGTCGCGGTGGAGCGATGACTGACCAGGCAAAAACCGGCCGGGCAACCCTTCGCGTTTTCCGCCGACCTTTGCGTGGCGCCTGCCGCGTGGCCCGCCGCGTCCTGGGCCCCAACCACTCGACTACGCTGGATACGGTGCGGGGCTCGGCGGAAGTGCTTCTTCGCCAGGGGAAACTCGAACGCAGCGACGGACGGACGTTTACGCGCGTTTTCGGCTTCAGCCGGTTGTTGGCCCGGCATTTATGCCGGGTGAGACGAATCGCGAGAGACCTCACTCCCCTTCGTTTGTGTGTCAACCCCGTTCACGTAAACGGGCCTGTAGCCAAGAAAAATACTTAGAGTGGCCTCATGGCCCGGCATAAATGCGCATAAATGCGAATAAATGCCGGGCCTACTACCGCCTCCGGCGGCCAACGGGCGTAAACGCCTGTGCCTCCTGCAAAAGGCGACTATCGACGCAAAATCTCCGCAAGGCCGACAGGGCCCGGCGAACGGGTATGGGACCGAGAATAATCCGCGCTGGAAATCTTTTGGGATTGTTTGGCACTTTTTGCGAGCAAACGTCGCATTGTTCTATAGGCAGGTCTGACATCGGAAACCTGAAATGACAACGGCCAGGGGCCGTCCGACCCAATAGCCTGCTCATCGGCCCGACATCTTCCGAGCCGATTGTCCCTAAAGGACGATGTACTTTATCTACCGCATACCGCCGAAAGAAGGGATAACTAGCAATGAGATTCTTTTCCTGGTCTGGTGAGAAACTATCACATTGTGGCCGCCGAGCATCGCACCATTCCGCTCGTAGCCTCGGCAAGCGATCGGGCACACGTAGGCTTGCCGTGGAGCGTTTGGAAGGTCGTGCCCTGATGTCGGCAGTTCCTGGCACACTTGACCCGACCTTTGGCGGCACGGGGATCGTCACGACACAAATCGGGAGCGGCGCAGCGACGGCGATCGCCATTGCCGAACTACCCAACGGGAATATCGTCGCCGGTGGCTCCCAGCAGTCCTCCACCTCGAATATACGGATGGCCCTCGCGAATTACAATGCCAACGGCAGCCTCGACACGAGCTTCGGCGCCAATGGAACCGTGCTGACCGCCATCACCACCACCACGAGTACCAAAAAGGCCGAGGTTTACTATGTTACCGGCGACTACACCAGTGCAGTGTTACCTTTGCCCGATGGAAATATCATCGACGTAGGTCTGTCGATTGTCGCCACCTCAACGAACAAGGGCGTCGAAAGCGACACTCAGTACCTCACCATGGTGGAGTACAACGCGAACGGGTCGGTCGATTCGAGTTTTGGAACGAGCGGCATATCCCGAACGCTCATATTTTCAGACCCGACCGCGTGGGACGGGTTTCTCAATATTAGCGCTGCGCTGCAGTCGAACGGGAACATCGTCGTCGCGATAGGCCTCAAGGCTACTAAAGGCGCCAATGTGTCGGAGTTGGCCGATTTCAACGCGAACGGGAGCCTGAACACCTCGTTTGGCAGCCAAGGCACCGGATTTGTCCAACTGAATTGGACACGCAATCCGATGATTGCCGTCGAGCCAGATAACAGCATTCTCGTCGACGCGACGATACCATATGGCAACTACTTAGCGCACTACTCGGCCTTGGGAGTTCTTGACACGGAATTTGGCAGCCCTGGCGTGGTCGGCACCGGCCTGGTGCCTGTCACTTCTTCATCGATGGCTCTGGAATCCGTCAACAACGTAGACGACACGATTGTTCTAGGCTACGGCAGCCAGTTGTTCCGTTACAATCTCAACGGAACGGTGGACACGACGTTCGGATCGAACGGCGTGGCAACCCTTCCCAGCGGTTACAGCGTCAACGCGGTCTTAGCTGAGCCGCAAGTCGGCGGCGACATTATAGTCCAGAGCGGCGCCGCGCCGATTGCGTTTACCGCCAATGGTGCCATCGATACGAGTTTTGGCACGGCGGGGATTGGGACCGCCTGGCCGTACTCTGACTACGCATCGGCCGTTGACAACGTCGCCGGTGAGCCCGGCTATGGCGACATCCTCGTCGCAGGACGAGAGGGCAACTCGGGTTTTGCGGTCGGAAGGTATGTCGGTCCGACCACGATAACGCCGGCCGCTTCGCCCGCGGCATCGAGCGCAACGACCGACATGGCCGCCGCTGCACTTTTGGCACAACCCGACAGCGATACGCAGCTTGTCGGGGCGCCGATGGTCTCCGCCGACCAGTCATCGCAGAACGGGGTCGATCAGTTCTTTGCCGATTTCACAGTGGACATGATTCAAAGTTGAGGCCGGCCGTAAGGGCCGATTCACACGCAGCAGTTGCGTGGTCACAGTAACAGTTGCTCCGCACCGCGTCGATGCGGACATGAAAGTTCAAGATCTACTTATGAGGAGACGGGAAATGTCTGACAAGACGATCGTTCGAAATTCATTGCAAGCAGGGTTGGCGGTGTCCGCGAGGTGCAAATCGCCAAGGTCCGGTGTCACAGCATGCGCGGAGCGCATTGTGACGCTATCTCATACGAGAAAGCGTTCCGCCCTCGCTATCGCCCTTCAGTTTTTTGCGGCTATCGTCGCGGGATTCGTGTCCAATACGCAGGAAGTCGTGGCCGATAATCTCTTCGTGAGCCTAGGCAACAACATTGAGGAGTTGACGCCGAACGGGACATCCACTACCTTCGCCAGCGGCGTCGCGGCGGTCGGCTTGGCATTCAACACCAACGGCGACCTCTTCTCGACCGAGGACCCCGGCGGATCCATCTTTCAATTCGCGCCAAACGGGACTCAATCCACCTTCGCCGCCGCCGGGTTTTATCAGCCATTTAGCCTGGCATTCGATAGCAGCGGCGATCTCTTCGTAGGCGTCGGCACCACCGAGCAAGCTAACGGTAGCTATGGAAGCATCTACGAATTCACGCCGGCCGGGATTGAATCTACCTTCGCGAGTGGGTTGAGCAGCAGGCCAGGTTTCATGGCATTCAACAGTAACGGCGATCTCTTCGTCGCCGGCGGCGCTTCGGAAAACATCTACGAATTCACGCCCGGCGGGATTCGATCCACATTTGCGGCTGGGTTAAACAGGCCAACTGGCCTGGCATTCAACAGCAGCGGCGATCTCTTCGAGGCGGATCTCGGCTCGGGAAACATCTACGAATTCACGCCCGGCGGGGTGAAATCCACATTTGCGACCGGGTTGAACGACCCGGCCGGCCTGGCATTCGACAGCAACGGTAATCTCTTCGAGGCCGACGCCGGCTCGGGAAACATCTACGAATTCACGCCCGGCGGGGTGAAATCGACGTATGCCAGCGGGTTGAGCGGGCCATCCGACTTGGCCTTCGCTCCAACCCCCGCGCCCGAACCTTCTGCCTTCGTCCTCCTCGGCGTCGGCGCGACCGGGTTGATTGGATACGCGCGGGGGCGGCGACGTGGGACGAATCGCCCTGTGAAAGCTTGACGGGCGTCAACCACCCTCGATCACCAGTTGCTCCGCATCGCGTGGATGCGGATCTGAAAGTCGAGATCTAGTTGCAGGGAGAACAAACCCCGACACGGAAGTAAGCCGAAGCCTAAACCACCGCGCCACACCTCGACTCTACCCCCCACGTCACCTCCACCGCCGCGCACAAGGGGTAGGGCCGGCGTCAATAAGTCAGGAAACCATCGTTTGTTTTTGGCCGGCAGGCGATTTGACTCGCGCCTGACTTTTCAAACAACGCAGCATAGGATTAGCATTGAATTATCCCGCTATGCCGCTGCTTTGAGATCCGTCACCTTAATCCTATGAGAACCGAGCCATGACTGAGACTCCCGACCGTACCGAATCCATCTTTGCCGCCATTGCGGCCCTGCCGTCGGTCGAAGCGCGGGCCGCCTACTTGGGTGAATCGTGTGCAACCGACCCCATTCTACGGCAACGCGTCGAGTTTCTGCTCCGCGCTCACGACCGTGCCAGGCTCCTGCTCGACTGGCCGATTACGGGTGGCACGGAGCAAACGGTGGCTGGCGTTCCCCACCGGTATCGCGCTGCATGGACGACCGCCGCGGCGATCGGCTTGCTGCTCCTGACGGGCGGGGCCTTCAGCATCTGGCAGGCGGCGCGGGTGACCCGCGCGGAGATGGCCGCACGGACTGCGGAGGAGGAAGCCCAGGGCAGCCGGGCTGAGGCCAAGCGGCAGCGAGCCAGGGCCGAGGCCAGCGAAAAGCTAGCGGGCGAACAGTTGGCGCAGGTCGCGGCCGAGAAAACTAGGGTGGAGGAAGAGAAACAGGTCGCCCAGTCGGTTCGGGACTTTCTGCAGAACAAGCTGCTCGGTCAGGCCGACTTGCGGACCCAGGCTAACGCCCTGCTACGAGCCGGCGGCTTTCCAGCCGAGGCGAAGCAAAACCCAACCATTCGCGACTTGCTCGACCGCGCGGCCCACGAATTGTCGCCGGAAAAGATCGACGCGAACTTTCCCAACCAACCGCTGGTCCAGGCGGAGATTCTGCGAACGGTGGGCAATACCTATCGCAGTGTGGGAGAGTACGGAAAGGCGATCAGTTACCTGCAACGTTCCGCCGCTCTGGTCCGGCAAAAGGCCGCCATCCGACATCCCGACACACTCGCCACGATTGGCGGCCAGGAAATGGCGGATCTGTATCTGAATTCAGGCAAGTCGGATCAGTCCCTGCCGCTCGGTAAGGGTACGTCGAAGCTCATGAAAGTGACGCGTGGCCCCGATGATCCGGACACGCTCGCCATTATCGAGGACCTAGGCAACGCGTATCGGGCGTATGGGGAGCCGAACTTGGCTATTCCGCTCTTGGAGGAGACGTTGAAAATCAAGAAAGAAACGCTCGGTGCCAATCATCCGGACACGCTCACCAGCATGTACAACCTCGCTGCTGCGTACCAGGCCGCCGGGATGCTCGACCTGGCCCTGCCGCTCTGCGAGGAAACGATGATGCTTATGCGACAACGCTGTTTCAGCCCCGAACTTCCAGCTTTGCGCAACTGCATGCGCAACCTCGCGCTATTATATCGGGCAACGGGGAAACCGGACTTGGTCGTGCCGCTCTGCGAAGAGACTCTGAATCGCACGCGAGCGAGGCTCGGCCCCAACCATCCTGACACGCTCGCCGACATGGGCGAACTCGCCGCGGCGTACCAGGCAGTCGGGAAACTGGATTTGGCGGTGACACTCTTCAAGGAGACATTGAAGGGTGCGATATTGTATTTTGGCCCCGACCATCCCTACACGCTTCAGATTATGAGCAACCTTGCCCTGGCATACCAGGCTGCCGGAAAGCTCGAACTGGCCATCCCGCTTTTCGAGGATACGCTGAAACGCTACCTCGCCTCCTGTTCCCCTCAACCGCGCACGCTCATTAGTAAGAGCAAACTCGCCAGTGCATATCAGTCAGCAGGGAAGCTGGACCTGGCCCTGCCGCTCTTTGAAGAGGCCTATCGAGGCGGGAAGAAATACTCCGAGCTTCGCTCGGCAGGCACTTTCTTACTCGCCGCCTACGTCCAGGCGGGGAAGACCGGCCAGGCCGTCACGCTGACGGAAGAGCTACTGGCCGATGCGCGTGCGCAGTTGCCGAAGGAAAGCCCACAACTGGCTGGACATTTGGCGCCGATTGCCTTATCGTTGCTCCAGGCCAAAGCCTTTGCGGAGGCCGAACCTGTACTTCGAGAGTGCCTGGCCATCCGCGAGAAGACGCAATCTGACGCGTGGACGACGTTCACCACCAAGTCAATGCTCGGCGGCGCGCTCTTGGGGCAGAGGAGACACGCCGACGCCGAGCCATTGCTGCTCGCCGGCTACGAAGGGATGAAACAGCGTGAGGCGAAGATCCCGCCGCAAGGCAAGGTCCACCTAACCGAGGCCCTGGAGCGATTGGTGCAGCTTTACGAGGCCCTGGAGAAAAAGGACGAGGCAGCGAAATGGCGGAAGGAACTGGAGGCCCGGAAGCAATTGAAAGACGGGCCCCATCTCGAGAAACCTCATCCCGAGACAAGTTCCGACACTCAGGGAACGTGAGCGAAGTACGTCCCGTCGGTTGATGGCAGCCGGCTTTCTCTTGTCTGGCCGTCCGATCGTTCCGTCAACTCAGCCGTATTCCGGGATTTGCCAGAATATCACCCTGTATCGCGACCTCGGCCGGTCGAAGCCATGACAACGACCAACGTCGAAAATCTCTATCTCCTTTACGTAGTATGCGTATAGATACTGATCGGCAGTTTTCATCTCCCGGCAAGGAGAGGCAACGTGGCCGCGACTGGGCCCAAGCAAGAGCAGAAATCCTCTTGGAGTGCTTGGCACTTTTTGCCGGCAAAGGTCGCATTGTTATGTAGGCAGGCCGTGAGGGCCGCGTCACACGGGGCAATCGCGTGGTCACAGTACCAGTTGCTCCGCATCGCGCGGATGCGGACTCGAAAGTCCGAGATTTACTTGTGAGGAAACAGCAGATGTTTGACAAGACAATCGTTCGAAGTTTATTGCAAGCGGGGTTGGCGGTGTCCGCGAGGTGCAAATCCCGGAGATCCGGGGCAACGGCATGCGCGGAAGGCAATGCGATGCCATCTCCTACGCGAAAGCGTTCCGCCCTAGGTAAAATCTCGTTGCATCCATCGGGCAATTGTGCCCACCACCGCCTGCGCTGCGGCGTTGGGCGTCTGGGAGGCGTCTTTGTTTTGCTCGGTTTGGTTGCCACGCGGGCGGACGGCCAGATCATCATCGCCGACTACCCCATGAACGAGGCGAGTTGGAGCGGTCCGGGGCCGCAAGTCATCGATTCGACGGGCAACGGGCACAATGGAACCGCGATGGGTGGCGCGACGACCATCAGTGACCCTGCCTTTGGACAAGTCGGCAGCTTCGACGGCAGCGATCAATACGTCATTGTGAGCGGCTCCTATCCGATGAGCGGCGCGCGGTCGATCACGGCTTGGGTCGACCCGGTGAGCAACCAGAATTCACTGGGTATGCCCATCGTCACCGGCGGCGTGAGCGGCGAGGGCGATCTCTTTGGTATTAGCGGGGCAGGTGGCGAGGGTTACTCGCTGCCCCAATACGAACTCTACGTCGATCACTGGGGCGGGAGGACCGGTCAATATCATTCGACATCGTCCGTTACTCCCGGCACGTGGAACCAGGTCGTCATGACCTATGACGGTTCGGGAACCAGCGACTTTTACATCAATGGCGAGCCCGCGGGCTACGCAATGGGCGACTACGGGAACCTGTATAACTACGACTTTTCGACCTACGTCATTGGCGGCAACACCATCGGCGGCAGCACCACACAAGCGTCATTCGACGGGCTGATGCGCGACGTGGAATTCTACAACTACGCCCTCAGCGCCGCTCAGGTGGCTAGCTTATACCGGCAGGAGTCGCCCAGCACGCCCGTTCCCACCTGGCGCGCCACCGGTAGCGGAAGCTGGAGCAACTCGGGCAACTGGACGAACGGCGTGCCCAACGACGTCGGCGTCGGAGCCACGTTCAATGTTCCGACCAGTGCGGTGGTTACGGTCACGCTCGATACGCCAGTGACGCTTGGCTCGCTTCAGTTTGGCAACTCCGGCAGCACGAACGTGAGCTATAAGCTGAGCGGCAGCGGCAGCAACAGCTTGACCTTGAACAATTCGGGCAGCGTTGCCACGATCACCGTGATCGATGGCACCCACGCCATCAACGCTCCCGTCATCCTGGCCGACAACCTCACTGCGACGACAGGCGGCACGAATTCCTGGACATTCAGATTCGGAACCGCCAGCAGCATCACGGACAATGGTGCTGGCTACTCATTGACGATGAGCGGCACAGGCGGCACGCTGATCCTGAGCGGCAGCGACTCCTATACGGGCGGCACGTTCGTAACTGCCGGCACGCTTGAAGCGACCACAGCCGCCGCCCTGCCCGAAGGTTCGAGCTTGACCATCGGTGCCGGCGGCACGTTCATTTTCGATCCCACGGCGACGGCCGCACCGCTTGTGGCCTCGCCGGCGGGCTTGGTCGCCCCGGTGCCCGAGCCGGGCACGCTGGTGCTCTTGCTGGCCGGTGCAATGTTGGCCGCATTCGCCGCTTGGCGACAGAGGAAGAATTGGGGCAACCGACTATAGAAAACGGGAATTCCGGGGACGCATTACTAACTTCGCAGCTAATTGATACTGCGTCCCGGAATTACGCTGCTAACCACTTACCCGCCGTGGTGCGATGCATTTTTTCCTAGGCAGGTGTCGTCACGTCTTCTTCCCCGCAAGTAGTGCGCGCAACCCCAGGTCTTCGCCGCCTCCAAGCGCGGACGACCAACCCGACCATCCCGGCCGCAAGGAGCGCCAAGGCCGAAGGCTCGGGGACGAGAGAGTACGGCAGCGGTTTAAGGCCCGTGATGACGTCGCTGGGGAGTAGACCGAGGCTTTCGGCGGTGGCGTAGAGGGCGAAGGTCCCGTCGAAGTCGCTGACGAAGACATCCGCCGACGAAAGGTCGCGGTTGATCACCGGGTCGAAGATGCCCAAGTCGGGCGAGCCGGGGGCAAGCGTGAACAGGCTGTAGTCGGAGCTGCCGCCGTTAAAGGAATCGACACCGGCGAAATCGCCGAAGAGGTTGTCGTCGAAGTTGCCGATTAACGAAGTGGACGTGTTCGGCTTGCCCGGGTCAAGGGCATTGGCCGCCGCACCGAGATTCACCCTGGAAAGGGCAAGGGCGTCGATGCCGTCGGCGGGATTCAAACCCATCGTGGCGGCGGAGGCGAAGACGTTGTAGCCAGGGGCGGCGCTGTTATTGACCAAGATGTCGGCGGCACTGTTGCCGTTATTCTTGCGGGTTGGACTTGCGGCGTCGAGCGTGAAGTAGGTATCGAAGGTGCTGCCATAGACGTCGCCGCGGGTGGTGAGCGGGGCGCCGCCGCCCGTCAGGGTGATGCCTTGAGCTGGATTGAACGTGTCATCCGGCTTGGTGATCGGCGGGTCGGCGTTGCGCTGCACGTTATTGGCGGAGACGGAACCCTTGGAATAGATGTCGGCGGGGCCGTTGTAGTAGCCGAGTTGACTCTGGAGCACAAAGTCGCCGAGCTGGTCGACGGGCCCGCGCCCCGCGGCGGCGGTCGTGGGGCCGGCATTCGGTCCCAGGCCCAGCAAGTCGCCGCTGTACATGAGCGTGTTGGTCCCGGCGACCTTGAGGAAGTTTCCAGTCAGGCTGACATACATCTGGGCCGACTGCTTGCCAAGCGCCGCTTGCGCGGCCACACCGCTGCCCGGGGCGCCGGCGCTGTTGGAACTCACGGAAAAGAGGAGGGCGCAGTTTACCGGGCCAGGTAAAACGGAGCTTCCCGCCGGCGCCGCGCCGGAGAGCGTCTGCAGATCGCTTGACGCCGTGGACGCTTGCGGTAAAAAGACATTACCCCCCGCCACGAGTACGCCTTCGGTCGGAGTTCCCGGCTGATCCGCGCCGAGCGACAAGCCCGTGACGTGGTCGGCGGCGGTCAGACCCAGTGCCTGTATCCCGTTGACGTAGTCTGCGTTGGAATGGGTCAACTGCGTCCGGAAAATCGCCGAGGCCTGCTGGCCAGCGATGCCGTCGCTGGGGATCGCCGTACCTCCCGCAGTGCTGGTAGAGGCGTTGTTGATCGGGATCGAGCCGTTCTGGGACAACTGGTTGACCCCTGTGCCCACCAGGCCGGTCGTGGTTCGACCGACGGTGAACAAGATTCCCGGTCCGACGATGCTCTGGTCGTTCATCGTCTGGGGAGCGAAGAGCAATAGTTGGCCGGTTTGGAAATTGAAGTATTGACCGTAGCCGTTGAGAATGTTCGCTCCCAAGAGGCCCGGGCTCGTTCCCGAGGGCGGAGACGTAGTTGGATCGCCCGTATCGACGAGGTACGTGCCGGCAAAGGTTCCCGTTCCCTGAGCCAGGCCGAGCGGATTCACCAGGGGCGCGACGTAATAAGGCCGATTCCCGCGAGTTGCACCGTTGGTGCCGGCAAAGGTGGTGAACGACGGCATCACTGTCAGCGTGGGACTCATCGCCGTCAGCGGAAGCGTGATCAGGAAATTGGGATCGGCATTGGCCGTGGGCGTGGGGATTTGCGCCGCGTCGGCCGGCGAACTAGGATTGAAAAAGGTGATGCTCGAAGTCACCTCGTCGCGCAGCGTAGGCCCGACCAGCGCCTTCGGCGTGGCAGGCGCTGGGGCCTGGTTTGTTGCCCCGGCGGCCACGTCCCCCGAGGCGAACGGCAGCCACTCCGCATTGGTCGGATCGACTTCGGCAACCAGCGGCGCCTGGCCGGCCCCATCTCCATTGTAGAAGCCCGCGCCGATATTCGGCTCACTGTAGGCGGCATTACCGGCCGTGTTGAAATAGGTCAAGCTCGCCGAGATGCCAGTGCGGGTGAATTGTTTCGTGTTGCCGTTGCTGTAGCCGGTGTAGACGTGCGTAGGGGACGCGATGCCGGCTTGGATCGCACCGACCGCAGTCATAACCTCCGGACCATCAAACGCGCCGCCAAGAAAGCCGCCGACGTAGAAGTTCGTGGCATTGCCGACGACGCCATAGTTCGCGCTCGCCCCGGCCGCCGTGTTCTTTGCTACAGCAATGTTGAATCGCGAGTTCGTCTCCGGGGGAATGAAAAGCGAAGTGCCTCCCGTATCAAAGATACCGACGGCCGTGGGGATCGAGGGCGTGGTCTCGATTTGCACCAGCGGCCTGATGTCGCGGGCGGTGTTTCCCGCGATCTGGCCGTGCGCCGAGGTGACCGATAGCCCGGCCATCAGCAAAACCGCTGCCGGCAACACAACGTAAACGCGGAAGAACCGCACGCAGCCTTGAGCCGAATGGAAACGCATATGTCTACCTCCTGGTTTGAGTTCACCCGGCAACGACGCGTCGCCGGAGAAGGCGTAATGTCCGCTGGGGCCAACGGAAATCACTCAAGAGGGAAACAAGCTTCAGCCGAGAACGGCGCGCAGTGCCAGACCCCGTGAGAGGCTCCGTATTGAGCCAACGGACGCAAGCAGACTGGAACAACTTTCACAAGGAGTTGCGCTGCTGCGGACGAAGACTCAGGACATTGCGCTGCCTACTGATGATGGGTTTAGTGATAATGGCTGCAAAACCGATTGCAGCCCGCTCATTCTGATGTATGTTACCGCCTTTTGCTGATTTTGCAAGTATTTTGAGAAAATTTATTAAGAAACCGTCTGTCTATGTTTTAATAACGCGCCGTTTCGAGATCCGGCGATTTGGATTTAACAACACAGCTTGGTTGGGCTGGGGTTTTTCTTGTCGCAAATGATCGGCAACTATAACCTCAGCGGCTCGGCACTGCTAAGCGCGGCATCCGAGACTCCAGGGGACAACGGCAACGGAACTGTTACTTAGTCCTTAGTCGGGCGGAACGAATAGTTGCGGTTCCCTCTGCTTCTCTGCTTCAACCGCGGGGGCGATGGGCATGCTTGGCCAGCTATGAATAAGGCAGAAGCAGCGTGAACGCCTAAGCCAGCAAGCGCGGCGATTCGCCACCGATCCAACGCCCAAGACTCACACGCTTGACTATCTGCTTTGCCGCGCGAAAGATTCCCCCGGTCGATGATAATCCGGCGGTGCGCACCGGAAATGCTCCCGTCGATGTTTGAAAAACTTATGGACCAAGGCTGCAACTTGGTGTCGGGCACGGCCTTCGCCCAACCCATCCTTCGCCCGCAGAAAGGCATCGTTATGTCTACCGTAACCCAAACCCGCAGCGATCCAACCAGCCGATCGACGCAGCATCAATCAGCGTCTGTTTCCGTTGCCCAAACCGCCCAAAATTCCAGAATGGGAGAGGCAATGACATATAAGGCCTGGGTTGCCAAGGCGGCGAAAGAGCCGATGGCGATGGAAACCGTCGATTTCGGACCGCTCGGGGCCGAGGACGTTGAGGTCGCCGTCGAAAATTGCGGTTTGTGCCACTCCGATCTCTCCATCTTGAATAATGAGTGGGGCATATCACAGTACCCCGCGATCCTCGGCCACGAAGCCATCGGCCGAATCACCGCCGTTGGTCCGCATGTCAAGGGGCTCACGGTGGGGCAGCGCGTTGGCGTCGGTTGGAACTCTGGGTGCTGCATGCACTGCCGCCAGTGTATGTCTGGAAACCATCACCTTTGCCCGCAAACGCAAGCAACCATCATTGGACATCGTGGCGCATTCGCCAGCCACATCCGCGCGCATTGGGCTTGGGCCATCCCGCTGCCGGAAAAGCTGAACTTCGCCGACGCCGGGCCACTGCTCTGCGGGGGAACCACCGTCTTCGCGCCGCTGTTCATGTACTCCAAACCGACCGACCGGGTGGGCGTCATCGGCATCGGCGGGCTGGGGCACATGGCGGTGAAGTTCGCCGCCGCCTACGGCTGCGACGTAACGGCGTTCACGTCGAGCGAGAAAAAATTCGAGGAAGCGAAGGGCTTCGGAGCCAACCATGTGCTCATGACTTCAGACTCGGCGGCGGTCGAGAGACTGGCTGGCAGCTTCGACCTCCTGATCAGCACCGTGAACGTGAAGCTCGATTGGGGTGCGCTATCGGCACCCTCGCGCCCAACGGCCGGCTGCACCTCGTCGGCATACTGTCGGAACCGATTCCGGTAGCGGCGTTCGAGCTGATCCAGCAACAGCGGAGCGTCTCGGGTTCGCCGAGCGGCTCGCCGGCCGTCATGGCAACGATGCTCGACTTTGCCGCGAGGCACAATATCGCGCCGCAGACCGAGCATTTTCCGATGGGCAACATCAACGAGGCCTTTGCCCGGCTTGCATCCGGCAAAGCACGTTACCGCATCGTGCTGGACGCGGATTTCTAACCCTCGGCACAGACCTGAGTAGCCCCCGGGGCCTTTCTTGCCGATTATGCCGGTTCTGCCAAGGCCCGGCGGTTTGCTGGTAGTTTGACAACGATTTTTCCGAAAAGACCAAGGGCGTTCGTTGGAAATCCCATGGAGCGGAAATCGTGAAAATCTGCCAGCTTGCTATCGTAGCCGTGATCGTCAGTCTTTGGGCCGGCCTGCTTTGGGCGCAAGGCCCCGTGGCGCCGATTTCGACCGATTCGCTGACCCCGCAGTGCACCTCGATTTGCACGGGCTACTGCTATTGTCGCAAGCCCATGCCCTGCCCGACTTGCTGCCCATGCGACGGTATTTGCGTACCCTACTGCCGCAAGCCGATGCCTTGCCCGACCTGCTGCCCATGCGACGGTATTTGCGTGCCCTATTGCCGCAAGCCGATGCCCTGTTTTTGCCTGCCGCTGGCCCGGCCCGAGTGCTGCGAACTGACGCCCTGCCCGAGGTAGCCTGAGAGCTTGCCCGGAATCAACTCCGTAGAACGGAATTCATTCCGTCTAAACGGACTAAAGTCCGTTCTACGAAGAGTTGACGCCGCTTGCCACAGACGCGACAATTCAGGCATGAATGGTAAAGCACGCCTGAACGGCTCACCGTATTCCACCCCACCCGTCCCCGCCTCCCGGGCCCATGCGCTGCGTCTGGCGCTGGTTTGCGGCACGGTCCTGCTCTTGCCCGGCCGGTGGGCAAAGGCAGTGGAAGCGGTCGATTTCAACCGCGAAATTCGCCCCCTTCTCTCGCGGAATTGCTCTGCCTGCCACGGCCCGGACGAAAAGAAACGCGAGGCCGGCCTGCGGCTGGATGCGCGGGAATCGGCAGTTGCCCTCCGCGACGACCATCGGGCGATCGCGCCGGGCGACCCGCTGCACAGCGACCTGCTGCGCCGCGTTAAAAGCGACGATGCCGACGAGCGCATGCCGCCGGCCTCGACGGGCAAGCGGTTGACTGTGTTGGAGATTGACCGCCTCACGGAATGGATCCGCCAGGGAGCGATCTACACACCGCATTGGGCCTACGTCAAACCGATCCGGCCGCAGCCGCCGCAAGTCGCCGATCGGGCATGGCCCAAGAACGAAGTCGATCGCTTTCTTCTCGCCCGACTGGAAAAAGAGAAGCTGCACCCCATGCCGGAGGCCGACCGCGTGACGTTGCTCCGACGGCTCTCGCTCGATTTGACCGGCCTGCCGCCGAACATCGGCGAGGTCGATCGATTCCAAAGCGACCGGGATCCCGACGCCTATGAAAAGTTGGTCGATCGGCTTCTCGCCCGGCATGCCTTTGGGGAGCACTGGGCCCGCATGTGGCTCGACCTGGCCCGCTATGCCGATTCGGCAGGCTACGTGAGTGACGTCCCGCGGGAGATCTGGGCCTATCGCGATTATGTCATCCGCTCCTTCAACGCCAATAAGCCCTTCGACCAGTTCACCATCGAACAGATCGCCGGCGACCTGCTTCCCCATCCGAGCGAGGAGCAGATCATTGCTACGGCCTTCCATCGAAACACGCCGACGAACAACGAAGGCGGCTCCGACCGCGAAGAATACCGCAACGTGGCGATCGTCGATCGCGTGAATACGACGATGTCGGTGTGGATGGGCACCACGATGGCGTGTGCCCAATGCCACGACCACAAGTACGACCCGATCGCGCAAAAGGAATATTTCCAGTTCTTTGCCATTCTCAACAACACCGAGGACGCCGACCGTGAGGACGAACAGCCCGTGCACTCGTTCTACACTGAGTCTCAAAATGCCGAGCGTGCCAAACTTATCGCGGAAGTCGCCGCCTGCGAGCATCTGACCGCGAAAAGCGCGGCTGGCGACAGTAAACGCCTTGCCGACCTCAAGGCCCGGTTGGCGGCGATCCGGCCCAATACGGTGCCGATCATGCGGGAGCTGCCGGCGGACAAACGCCGCACGACGCATATCGAGTACCGCGGTAATTTCCTCGATCGCGGGCCGGTCGTCACCCCGGGGACGCCCGCCGCCTTCCATCCCCTGCCAAAGAACGTGCCCCCGGATCGCCTGGCGTTGGCCCATTGGCTTGTGGACGAGAACAACCCGCTCACGGCCCGCGTGCTCGCCAATCGGCTCTGGGAGAAGATTTTCGGCGTGGGGCTGGTTTCCACCTGCGAAGATTTCGGCACCCAAGGCGAATTGCCGTCGCATCCCGAACTGCTCGATTACCTGGCCACGGAATTGGTTGCTTCGCACTGGAATGTGAAGCACGTCATACGCCTCCTGGTCACGTCGGCCGCCTATCGGCAGTCGTCGCGGGTCACGCCGGAGTTAGAGCAGCGAGATCCCGAAAACCGCCTGCTCGCCCGCGGCCCGCGTTTTCGCCTCGACGCGGAGGCCGTTCGCGACCAGAGCCTGGCGGCGGCGGGGCTGCTCAGCGGCAAGATGTATGGCCGGGCCGTCCGCCCCTTCCAGCCGTCGTTCGGCCTCTCGGCCGCTTTCGGCGGAGGAATGGATTGGCAAACCAGCCCCGGCGAAGACCGTTATCGCCGGGCGATTTACACAAGCTGGCGGCGGACGAACCCGTATCCTTCGATGGTCACTTTCGACTCGCCCAGCCGCGAGGTCTGCACTTTGCGGCGGCAGCGGACCAACACCCCGCTACAGGCCCTGGTGACACTCAACGATCCTGTCTACGTGGAGGCGGCCCAGGCCCTGGCAAGGCGGATCGTTCGCGAGGGAGGGGCCGCGCCGCGCGACAAGGTCCGCTATGCATTCCGCCTTTGCCTGGCGCGGCAGCCTAGCGACGCGGAGACCGCGCGCCTCGTCGAACTCTATGAAAAAGCCCGCAAGCATTGCGCCGGACAGTCGCGGGAAGCGGAGAAACTGGCCACGGAACCGCTCGGCCCATTGCCGCCGGGCGGCGACGCCGTGCAATTGGCGGCCTGGACTGCTGTGGGCAATGTTTTGCTGAACCTCGATGAGACCTTGATGAGGCCCTGAATGGATCCCCGCCAAGAATTATTGCAAACCATCACGCGGCGGCAGTTTTTTGGCCGCTCGTCGTTAAGCCTGGGCACGATGGCCCTCGCAGCACTGGCAGAGAGCAGCCCGGTGGCCACCGTGGGAGCCACAGTCTCTCCCACGGCAGCGCCTGCCAATCCCTTGGCTCCCAAGCGGCCGCAATTCGCCGCCAAGGCGAAGCGGATGATCTACATTCATCTGACCGGCTCGCCGCCGAACCTCGACTTGTTCGACTACAAGCCGGAGCTGGTTCGCCGCGACGGCCAGAACTGTCCCGACGAATACCTCAAAGGCAAGCGTTTCGCTTTCACTTCCGGCACACCCAAGCTGCTGGGCACGCGGCGGACCTTCCGGCAGCACGGCAAGGCCGGCATCTGGCTCTCCGACGCCGTGCCGCGGATGGCCGAAGTGGCCGACGAACTATGTATCGTCCACTCGATGGTCACCGACCAGTTCAACCACGCCCCGGCGGAGCTGCTGGTCTTCACTGGCTCGCCGCGGCCGGCCCGTCCCTCGATGGGCGCGTGGGTCACCTATGGCCTGGGGACTGAGAACCAGGACCTGCCCGGCTTCATCGTGCTGATCTCCAGCGGCACGCAGCCCAACGGCGGCAAGAACTCGTTCGGCTCCGGTTTCCTGCCCACCGTTTACCAGGGCGTGCAGTGCCGATCGAAGGGCGATCCGGTGCTCTATGTTTCCAACCCGGCCGGCATGGATCGTCCCTTGCGGCGGATGACGCTCGACGCGATCAACGACTTGAACCAGATCGAGGCCCAAGGGCTCGGCCATCCCGAAACCCTGACGCGGATCTCGCAATACGAGCTAGCCTTCCGCATGCAGGTTTCCGTGCCTGAGGTGATGGATATTTCCCGCGAGTCGCCGCGGACGCTGGAAGAGTATGGGGCCCAGCCCGGCGCGAGCAGCCTGGCCAACAACATTCTCTTGCGCGGCGCCTGGTGGAGAAGGGCGTCCGCTTCGTGCAGCTTTTCGACTGGGGATGGGACTTTCACGGCACGAATCCCGCCGAAGACATCCGCGACGGGCTGACCAAGAAATGCCAGCCGACGGATCGGGCGATCGCGGCCCTGCTGAAGGACTTGCGGCGGAGCGGATTGCTCGACGAGACACTGGTGGTCATCGGCGGGGAGTTTGGCCGCACGCCCTTCCGCGAGGGCCGCACCGCCGCCAGCGGCATTCTCGGCCGCGACCATTATCCCGATTGTTTCAGCATGCTCCTCGCCGGGGCCGGCGTGAAGCGGGGTTTCTCCTACGGCGAGACCGACGACCTGGGTTTCTCGATCACCAAGGACAAGGTGCACGTCCACGACCTGCAGGCCACGATCCTGCACCTGCTGGGCTTCGATCACGAGAAGCTGACCTACCGTTTCCAGGGCCGCGACTTCCGCCTCACGGACGTGGCGGGCGAATTGGTGCCGAAGATTCTGGCGTGACGGTGGATGGAGTTCCGGTTTTAGCCGGTGAAGGCGGAAAACGCCGGCAAGGCCCGGAGCTGCCTGCAATTCACACAATACGCAGTCGGGATTGGCTTCTCCGCCAAATTTGCCGTAGGCGACGACATCTCTCACGAAAAGCCGAAAGTTGTTTTTCGGCCGATCCTTACCGCCCCAACCATCGCCCCAGCACGCGGCCCGCTCCAAGGGTCTGCTGCCATAGGCGGCGCCAATACTCTTCGTCGCGCTGCTGCCGCAAACAACGCACATACTGCACGCGCTTGGCCGCCGGCAAACGCTCGATCATCGCCGGAACCAACGCCTCCTCGACGTTGTACGCCCGCTCCGGCAAGAGGCAAACGGGAATCACTTCGCTGGGCGGCAGGCCCAAGTCGGCGGCCACCGCCGCCACGGCCTCGGCGATCTGTTGGGCCTTGGGACCTTCGGGCGGATCGAGCTGGTAAGGCGGGCTCCAATCACGGAGCGGACGAAGCAGGTCGATGTGCGTCAGGGCCGCGATCACGAGAGGCATGTGCCGATCGGGGTGTTGCTGGAACTCGGCCCGCAGGGCGGTCAGGAAACGGCGGTCCGCTTCCCGGGCGGCGGAGGCGGCGGAACAGGCCAGGACGATCATGTCACAGCCGTGAAGGCGATCCATCAGCGGCCGCAACAACTGCCGCGGCTCGGCCTGGTCGTATCCGGCCGTATCGAGAACGATCGCGGCCGGCAGCCCCTCGCGCTCGAGCACATAGGGCTCGACCTGGTCGGTCCGGGGAACGACGTCGGTGGCGGCCCGATATTCGTCGAACAGGGCGTTGATCAGGCTCGACTTGCCCGACTTGGTCTGCCCTACCACCATGATCCGCAGCGGTTCCTTGCGCAAGGCCTCGGCCCGTTGCAGGTCCTGTTCCGCGTCCTGCCGCGAAGGCGTCAAGGGAGCGGCGGTCGGCTGGGCGTCTTCGAGGGCCAGGTGCCCGCTGTAGAGTTGGATAGCGTAATACCCGGTGCGGCGGACGAAATAGCCGATGGCCCAGCGTCGCGCCGTCCCGGTTGATAGGTCCTGGATCTGGCCGACGATGGCGTCGCGGGCCTCGCGGAGAAATGCGGCCGGGGCATTGATCACGAACGATCCGATGCGATACCAGAAATAGGAGCGGTGGGCGATGCCGGCGAGTTTTTGCAGACGCTGCAAGTCGCCGATGGTAAGGATGTGCGAGCCCGGCACATAGCCCAGCGTGGCCTGGCGGAGATCGCGGGCCACAAGTTCCACAATACGCAGCGCGTGGGGAAAGGGCGTCTCCAGCCAGGGGTCCTTGGCGTCGGGATGGTAATGCCGGGCCACCACGTCCACGACGCGACGGACGAGGGCCAAAAAATCCTCCGGCCGCTCCAAGGGCATTTCTTCACCGTCGATCTTCGCGGCCAGGCGCTCGACCGCTTGCCAGGCGTCGGCGCTCTGCGGCGTCCAGGATGGATCCGGCTTCACCTGCGGCGGCCGGCTTGAGTGCCACAATCCACGGAGCAACAACCAGCCGGCGGCGGTGCATGCCAGGGCAGTGCCGCCCCACCAAAAAAGTCCGCCGTGCTGCCAGAGCCACACCGATGCGATGGCAAACAGCAGCAAATAGGGAATAGCAAGCAGAATCAGCGCCGTGCCGGCCCGGATTTTGGCGATAAGGCGGGTCATGATCCACTTTGCTCTTGGGGTGCGGTCGATGACCGCATCCGCTCGGCGATCCACCATTGGCTCTGTTTCAATTCATCGGCGTAGAGACGGCGGATGACTTCCACATCCAGCTTAGCGCCGCCGCGGGCCCGGGCGAAGTACTGGCACAAGGCAGCACCCAATGCGTAGGTCGAGGCCGCCGCATAAAGGCCTGAAACGCTGGGACCTAGCCCCGGCACCGGCGCCAGTTTCAGCAGCTCGCGGAGGCCGAGCCGCGTAAGGAAGCCGACGCCCAAACCGCCGGCGATCTCGGCCATCCGCCGCAGGTCCATCGGTTGCCGGTAAATCTGGGCGATCTCGTGCAGCATCCTGGCCTGGGCCGCCAGGACCAGCGGCACGTCGACCACCGGCAGCGGCACCGCCCCCGCACCGCCGGCCGCCATGGCGTAGGCCACAATGTGCGGCCGGGCCCGGCGAAAGAGGTCGTCGCGGATTGCCTGCCGGGCCTCCGGGGTCTGTCCGAGCATTCCCTGCAAGCCCAGCGGGACCAACTCCTCGATCACCGACCACAAAGGTTCCAGGCCGTAATCGACCGGCTCAAAGCCGTCCTCCGGCAGGGTAAAATCGACCGGCACAAAGCGGGCCTGATAGCCGCGAAACAGCTCGCGTTGCGTCACGAGCGATCGGGCCAGGTCGTGTGGCACGGCGGGCGGATAGGGCGGATCGCCAAAGGGATAGGGGATTGCATGCCGCATGTCGTCCGGCGGGTAGCCTTCGTGCAGGACCGTCTGCAGCACCAGGACCGGCCAATCGGGATGCCGGGCGGTGACCTGGCGAAGGACCTCCAGCACCGGCTGCTGGGCGTGGTCCATGGCTTTCACCACCACGATGATGAGATCGGCGGCAGCCTCCAGCGCGGGGATTTCCTCGGCAGCATCCGTGGCGGCCTCGCCCAGCCCGCGGGTATCGAGAAAACGGAGAAAGCAGTCTTCTTCCTGGGGGAACGAGTACATGCGTGCCGTACGGGTACAGGGCCGGAAGCCATTACCGATTTCGGCGCGGCTGCTGCCGGTGAGGGCGTGAATCAGCGAGGTCTTGCCCGACTGCGCCTTGCCCAGCAGCCAGATGACCGGCGGTTGCAGAGCCGACTTCGCCTTGCGGAGGCGGTCTTCCAGCTTCCCCGGGTCGACCTCGGGGGAGAGCACCTTTCTCCAAATTCGGTTCCACAGCGACTCAGCGACTGCCATCGGCTTTATCCAGGATTCAGAACTCATCACCAGAGACGTAATCTATGGTAGTTTATATCTGCCAGCACGCTTTGGGGATAGAAGGGCGGCAGTCGGACAATTGCAAAAGATTTGACAGTGCGGGCCGCTTTGCGGAAAATAGTATTAACGGGCAAATCTAACGGATGATACCCATGCGTACGTTCATCGTTCTCTTAGCCGTGATGGCAATTATTCTCGCGTGCGGCATCTACGTGGCCGCGAAATCTCCGGCCCGCGGCGGCGCGGAAGCTGAACTGGCCGATGTCCGCAAGCAGGCCGACGAGGCTCGCCAGGAAGCCGCCGTGCAGGTCGATAGATTGGAAAACGAAAACGCCGACCTCAAGAGGCAGCTTGAAAGGGCGGTAGCCGATCTCAAGCAACAGTCCGCCAAAACCGCTGCCGTCGAGCAGAAGGCGGCACGAATTCAGGCCGATCTGGACGCGGCCGCGAAACAAGCGGCCGAATTGAACCGCAAGCTCGCCGACGCCCAGACCCGCGTCAACGAGGCACAAGATGCGGCTGCCGATGCCCGCCTGGCGGAACAAAGGGCTACGGCGAAGGCCGAGGCTGCCAGGAAGGAGGCTGCCAGGAAGGAGGCGGCCAATGCCCCGGCGGCTAATGTTGCTCTGGCCCGAGTTGCCGGCAACCGGGGAGGCCGTTGGAATGGCAACGGCGGGGGAAGGAAACGGCGGGCGGCCGGCGTCGCCTCGTTGCCTCGAACCACGCCGAGCTTCAGCGAGTTGGACACCGACCACGACGGCCGATTGTCGCTGGCGGAATACAAGGTCGGCTATCCGGATTCCGCGGATGTGGAGCAGGAGTTCAAGGCACTGGATACCAACGGCGACGGCTATCTGAGCATCGACGAATACAAGGCGGGCCATCCCGATCCAGCCGTGGTTCGCGCGCAGCGGCATTGACCTCGATTTCGGCCTATTGCTGTGGCTCGATGCCAAGTTGCCGCAGTTGCGCCGCGAGTTGCTCGGCGCTGATGTTCGGCGTCCGCACGTTGGTGTTCGGCGTCCGCACGTTGGTGTTCGGCGTCCGCACGTTGGTGTTCGGCGTCCGCACGCTCCCGCCCGGTGGGCACTGGCTTTCCCCGCGCATCGATCCAGCGAAGCCATTGAGCGTCGGTTCCCTCGTAGGAGCCTTCCCAGAGAATCAGCCCCAAACCCACCTCGGAGAACCAGATCGGCGCGTCGAGTCGGTGAGAACTCATCCCTTCGAGACGGTAAACTCGCAGCGTTTCCGTACCAAACGCTCAATAGCAAGATCGTGAAATCGACGCTTGGCGGAGGTTCACGCTTGACAAACTGGGGTCGAATGCCCATCATAACGGCTGTTGGGAAGCGACATTCCATTTCTTTGGGCCGCCAGGCAAATTCTGCGTGAAGGGGTCGGTTATGTCGCGAATGGTTCTCTTGCCGCCGAAATCTGCCGCCACAGCCAATGGAGTTCGGCCGGCCGGTTGGTGGCACGAGTCCGATGACGGCACGAAAGTTGTCTGCGATCTCTGCCCCCGCGGCTGCTCAATGAATGAGGGCAAACGCGGCTTCTGCTTCGTTCGCCAGAACCTCAACGGGGAATTGGTCACCACCACCTACGGCCGCAGTTCGGGCTTCTGCATCGACCCGATCGAGAAGAAGCCGCTTAATCACTTTTATCCGGGCAGCGCGGTCCTTTCCTTCGGTACGGCCGGATGCAACCTGGGCTGCAAGTTCTGCCAGAACTGGGAAATATCGAAGTCGCGGGAGATCGATGCCCTGGGCCAGCAAGCCGATCCGGAAACCGTGGCCCGAGCGGCGAGTAAACTCGGCTGCCGGAGCGTGGCGTTCACGTACAACGATCCCGTGGTGTGGGCCGAATATGCGATCGATTGTGCCCGGCAGTGCCGTGCCGCGGGAGTGAAGACCGTGGCGGTCACGGCCGGTTACATTACGCCCGCCGCCGCCCGTTCGTTCTACGCCGTCATGGACGCGGCGAACGTCGATCTCAAGGGATTTACCGACGAGTTCTACCGCGAACTGACGATCTCGCGACTCGCTCCCGTCCAAGAGACGCTGAAGTGGCTGGTCCACGAGACCGATGTATGGGTGGAGGTGACGAATCTGCTCATCCCCGGCAAGAACGACTCGGAGGAGGATTTGAAACGCATGTCGGCATGGTTGGTCGAGGCCCTTGGGCCCGACGTGCCTTTGCACTTCACGGCGTTTCATCCGGACTTCCGCTTGCGCGACGTCCCGCCCACGCCGCTTGCCACGTTGATCAAGGCCCACGAGATCGCTCGAAGCGCGGGCCTGCACTATGTCTACACGGGCAATGTGAGCGACCAGGCGCGGCAAAGCACATATTGCCCGCATTGCGGAGCAACGGTCGTTGGTCGCGACGGCTACCTCTTGACCACCTACGGCCTTCGCGACGACCGCTGCCGTACTTGCGGCGGCGCGATCGCCGGCCGCTTCGGCGATGGTCCGGGCGATTGGGGTCCGCGGCGCATGCCCGTCCGCATTGCCGATTTCGCCGTCGCCAAAACGACTACGCCCGCGGAGAACCGCTTGGATAGTCAAACTGGTCCAAGCGAGAACGCGGCGGACTCAGAGGTCAGCCCCGCGGAATTCGGTCTGACTTCTGACCAGGAGCGGACGATCTTGCGTGCTGCCGGGCGGCGGTTGATTGCGGCAGTTTTTGGTCAGGCCCCCGCGCCGCTGGCGGAAATACTGGGCGATCTCGCGAAATTGCCGGTCGCCGGCGCGTTTGTCACCGTGCGACGGGCGGGAAAGTTGCGGAGTTGCTGCGGTTCCTTGGGAAGGACAGCACCGCTTTTCCAAGCCATCGAGCACGCGGCCGTTGCGGCGGCAAGAGAAGATCCCCGCTTTCCGCCCATTTCGAGCGTCGAGCTGCCGTATCTCGACATCGACGTCTGGCTGCTCGGCCAGTTAGTGCCCGTCGTGGTGAAGGGACCGGAGCGGAAGAACGCGGTGGTCATCGGCAAGCACGGTTTGAAGATCGCCAAGGGTAACTTTCACGGGTTACTGCTTCCCGGCGTTGCCGTGGAGCATGGCCTCGATGCCGAGGGATTTCTGCGGCAGGTATGCCGAAAGGCCGGCCTGCCGCCCGATGCCTGGCAAGACGACGACGTTGCCTTGATGACTTTCGAGGGTCTAGCCATTGAGGGTCCGCTCAGCACCGTGATTGACGAATTCAGTTTATCGGTCGTTTCCACCCTCGATCGGATCGGCGTGGCCAATGTTCCCGAGCCCCGCGTCGGCGTGGATATCCGCTTGCCGGTGGCGGCCGGTACGTTCTATCCGCGTGAGGCGGAGGAGATCGACCGCACGCTCGACGAGTGGTTCGCCGATAAACCGCAGCCCGAGTTCTGGGCCGCGGCACTGGTGCCCCACGCCGGCTGGGTCTATTCCGGCAAGTTGGCAGCCGATGTGCTGGGCCGCGTGAAGTTCCCAAAACGGGTCATCGTGCTTGCCCCACGGCATCGGCCGCAAGGGGCCGCCTGGGCCGTCGCCCCGCACCGCCTCTGGCAATTGCCCGGCCGCTGCCTCGACTCGGAACCGGCATTGGCCGCGACCCTGGCCGAGGCGATCACAGGCCTTGAAGCGGATTCGGCGGCCCACGAATTCGAGCATGCGATCGAGGTGCAGTTGCCGCTGATTGCCCGTTTGGCGCCGCAATGCCGCGTTGTCGGCATCACAATTCATGACGGCGACATGGCGGCCTTGCAGCGATTCGGCCAGCAGTTGGCCGAGGTTATGGCCAGCCTGGACGAGCGGCCGCTCCTGGTGATCTCCAGCGACATGAACCACTATGCGGACGAGGGCGAGACCCACCGCCGCGACCGCATGGCCTTGGAGGCCCTGGTCTCGATGGATCCGGTTGGTCTCTATCGCACCGTCCGCGAAAATCGGATTAGCATGTGCGGCGTCCTGCCCGCGATCGTGGCCCTTACGGCACTGCGCCGGCTCAATGCACTCAACCGCTGTTGTCAAGTTGGTTATACGACCAGCGCCGCTGCCTCTAGCGATACGCGCCGCTGCGTCGGCTACGCGGGGTTCTTGTTCGCCTGACCAACCTACATCAACTGCAAGTATCCCAGCAGTGGAATGCGGACTTGCCGCGAGGACATCGCCTTTTGCACCGCGCGATTGGCGCTGCCGCGGATGTGTTCCGCGTTGTGCGCCAGTTCGCGGTTGGCTATCCGCCGGATGGCTCGCCGCACGGCCTCCAGCAGGTCGTTGGAGAACTCCATGCGGGCCACCGACACGTGCAAGTCGGTCACCTCGGGCGGCCCGAACGTCACGTCGTTGGCCGCGTGCCGCACGGGCACTTCCGCTACTGCCGCAAGCTGGACCGTGATGCGATACCCGGTTGAAACGCTTGCCACGTTCACCAACTTACCCTCGATGCGCCCGCGAACGGGCAAGCTGGCGTCGACGGACAAAAGTATCACCCCCGGGCCGCCATCGGCGTAATTGGCCAGGAACGACATCGTGGGGATGTGGATATCGGGCTGCCCGTCGAGTTCCGCCTGAATG
Source organism: uncultured Planctomycetia bacterium (assembly GCA_963709175.1). Taxonomy (GTDB): domain Bacteria; phylum Planctomycetota; class Planctomycetia; order Pirellulales; family Thermoguttaceae; genus JANXQG01. The sequence goes on along the minus strand of CAVPVK010000007.1, from coordinate 1,752,651 downwards.
CGGTACTCCTCGGTGATTCCCAGCACCTGCCGCCGCTTGGTCCGCTTGAGGTCCTTCAGGGTGGGAGCGGGAAGATCGAGGTATTTTTCCGTCACGTGCTTCTGCGTCTTGTCGTACCTCTTGCCCGCCAGCTCCTCGGTGGCCAGGGCGCGAAGGGTTGCGGGAACCGCCGCGTCGAGCATGGCCGGCAGTTCGCGGATGCGATATATTTCGACCATTTCGCGCGGCGGCGAATTGTTCGGCGGCTGGGTTCCAGCCACATGCTGCGGGGCGGGCGTGAAGAACAAGTGTGCGTTCGAGCCCTCGGCAGAGAGGGTAAAGTGCCCCGCCGCGGCCGGCAAGAGCTGCAAGATATCGCTGCTGGCCGGCACGGCTCCCGCGACGATCAGGCGGGGCGTATGGCGGTCATGAGGATCGGCCGCGAGGCAGCGGCCGCCAGGACCTTTCAGGACCACGTCATGCTTGCCGCGGGAATCCAGTTCGAAAGTCTCTTTTTCCGCGACGATCAATGAATCGGCGTGAAGGGTGCCGTCGTCGGCCGCACGAAGGAAACGTCCGTTGGCTGCCCGCAAGGCGACCTTATCCGCCGCCGTGACGGGCAGTGCGGCCAGGACAAGGGCAATGCAAAACATGCGGGCGCAGCACGAAACATGCCCGCATTTTACTCGTTGAAGACCGCGCTACTCAAGCTCAATTCACTTATAGCGTTTGTAGTTCCGGCTTTAGCCGGCATTCCCGCAGATCCCGGCTAACGCCGGGACTACCAGCGGGAGGCGTTCAAAATCCGGCAGTGCAAGAATTCGAACGACAGGCCCAGTCGGCGTTCATTATACTGGTAACTTGGCAAGGAATATGGTCAAATAGGATGGGCTGTGTACCTTGCAGACGGGCCCGTCCATCCTGCGTGATCGGTCCTCATGCCGGCCAAGAAAGCCTCCCTACCCCACTCACTCCTTGGAGATCCTGCCATGACCCATCCCATTTCCACCCGCCGGAACTTCTTGAAGGGCGCCGCCACGGCTGCGGGCGCGGCCTCGCTCGCCACGGCCCCCTGGGTCATCGCCGGCGACGGTGTCAAGGGCGCCAACGAACGGATCGGCGTCGGCTTTATCGGCACCGGCGGCCGCTGCCAGACCCACTTGGAAATCATCAACGCCTTCCAGCAAAAGGGCGTCGCCCAGCCTGTGGCCGTTTGCGACGTCTATCGCCCCCGCCTGCAGGCCGCCAGCCAAAAGACGGGCGGGACGAAGATGTATATGGAGCACGAGGCCCTGCTGGCTGACAAGAACGTTGACGTGGTTTGTATCGCCGCGCCCGATCGTCTCCACGCCCCACTGGCCATCGACGCCCTGAACGCCGGCAAGGACGTCTACTGCGAGAAGCCGCTCACCCATTGGAGCCAGTTCGACCTGGCCCGCAAGGTTCAAGAGGCGGCCGACAAGAACCACCGCCTGGTACAAGTCGGCACCCAGCACATGGCCGATGACAACTATCCAGAGATCATCCGCCTGATCCACGAAGGCATCATCGGCAAGCCGATGCACGTCACCTGCAGTTATTTCCGCCGCGGCGACTGGGGCGAGCGCATGCCTATTCCGGATGCCCAGGCCAAGCCGGGACCGGATCTCCTCTGGGAGCGTTTCCTGGGCGACGCGCCCAAAGTCCCTTTCACGGTCTCGCGGTTTTTCCAGTGGCGGATGTACTGGGACTATGCGGGCGGGCCGGCCACTGACCTCTTGGTGCACACCTTTACGCCCGTCTTCTGTATCCTCGAACTCGATTATCCTGACCGCGTTTTGGGCGGAGGAGGAACGTTCGAGTACGACCGCGAAGTGCCTGACCAGTGCAACATCATTGCCGATTATCCGGGCGGTCCGACCGTGGTGATGACCAATTCGCTCTCCAACCACGTTCCCGCCGACACGGTGGTCCGTGGGACCGACGGCATCATCACCTGGGCCATGCTGCAGGGCGGCAAGGAGTACGGCGTCCGCATCGTGCCGTTCGGTAAGGGCAAAAAGGAGATTCTCATGCCCTGGAAGGGCCAAGGCGACACGAGCAAGCTCTGGGAGAACCTACTGGATTGCGTGCGGAGCCGGCAGCAGCCCAAGTGCAACATCGCCATGGCGGTGCGGGTGCAGGCCCCGTTGTCGATGGCCGTTATCTCCCATCGCGAGAGCAAAGTGGCAAAGATCGACAAGGCCACCGGCAAGATTACCTTGAGCTGATCGAAGGGAAGTTCCATGAGAGCACGCACAGTTTTTTGCGTTTTGTGGTCGGCGATCGCGGTCATGCCCGCCGCGGCCGCCGAACTGGCTTGGAAGCAGACCCCTTCCACTTTGGCCCTGCTGGACGGCAAGACAGTGGTCTGGCAGTTCCATTACGCCAAGGGCGACAGTAAGCCCTATTTTCATCCGCTGACGGTTGCCGGCAGCCTGCCGTTGACCGACTTTCGCCCGCCCGACCACCCTTGGCACCGCGCCCTTTGGTTTTCCTGGAAGCTCATCGACGGCTTGAATTACTGGGAGGAGGACCCGAAGACGGGCAGGTCAGCCGGGATCACCGAGGTTCTCGATGCGGACGCTACTGCACGGCCCGACCACTCAGCCAGCTTCCGGCTCAAGCTTGCCTACCATCCGCCAAACAAGCCGTCCGTGCTCACGGAAAGCCGGTCGATCGAGGTCTTTCCGCCGGCAAAAACCGGTAGTTGGCACATCGACTGGATAAGTACCTTTATGGCTGGCCCCGCCGAGGTGCGGCTGGACCGTACGCCTATCCTCGGGCAGCCGGGCGGGGTCTCCTACGGCGGCTATGCCGGGCTTTCGCTACGATTGAATCCTGCGTTGAAAACCTGGCAATTCGCGGGAGCCGAAGGCCCTGTGTCGGGCGCCAACACCCGCTCGCGGTGGATGTCGTTCAGCGGCAACCTGCCCGACGGCAAGGCGGCGACGATCCTGGTCCTCGAACACCCGAGCAGCTTCCGCCATCCGACCGATTGGTACCTGATCGCGGGCATGCCCTATTTCAGTCCGGCGATTCTCTACCACAGCCCCTATGTGTTGCCAGGGAGGAAGGAATTCAGAGTGCGCTACCGGATCATGTTGTCGCCCGGCGCGTTCGATGCCAAGGCCGCGGAGGCGGAGTGGAAGAAGTATTCGAGGGAGTCGGTTTCCGGCAATTGAACCGTAGGTTGGGACCAGACTCGGGGTACCCGCTAGCGGGTCGGCGGGCGCAGGCCCGCCATGGTGCGCTTTCCGGCCGGTGACGGTGGGCCTGCGCCTGCGCCGCATTCTGGTCGTTTGGTCCCGCCCTACGGCCTTTGTCCATTTGCTCCAGAGGTTCTAGGCAAACTTGATCTTCAAGCCATATTTCTCCTTGATTTCCAGCAGGGCCTCGGCGTTGCCGCGGGCGTCGTCAAGGGGATCGTGCGTATGCCGCGTCCGGCGGAGGTACTTGAACGTGGCGAACATGTCCTTGACCACGCCCTTGTAGAGCGAGCCGAGATTGTGCGAGCTGTGGCCGAACGGATTCTCGCCGGTAAAATGGTGGAAATACCAGTTGATGAACTGCCAGTCGAAGCCGTTGTTGTCGGAAATGAACATCGGGCGGTGCACAACCGCGACCTGCGCAACCCACTCGCCGAACTGCCGCATCACGGTGCGGGGGTCGTCGAATTCGAGAGTTTCATTGCGGCTGAACCCGCTGACCTGCAGGGCCTCGGGCAGCCAGCCATCGGAAATCGGCTTGAGCTTGCCATAGAACGTCTTGTCCAAGGCGGGATCAACGACGATGGCCCCGAAGCAGACCATCGAATAATCGCCTGGGATGGGACCGTCGGCCTCGATATCGACCATGATGTAAGTCATGGCTACAGTTTACGAAGAATCCGCACGGAGGAATACCTCTCACCCGCAGGCGGGACTGCCGGACAAAGCGGCCAATAATAGCTTTGAGGCATGCACACGCTGTGGACGGCGTATGGTGTGCCGCCCTCGCTGCAAGCGCTTCTGGCGACTCACCTTTTCGGTTTATGTTGGCGGGAGGCCGTTGCGGGAATTATAATAGAGTCGAATCCCCGACACGCTTTTTGGGAACGTCGAAATTCATTGCTTCCCGGGAGAGGAATTGTGACCGATCCGAAACACGATAATCCCGAGTCCGATCATCCGCACGAGGACGATCTCGGCTTGGAGTTCCACGAAGAGGCCTTGCCCTCCGGCGGCGAGGAGCATCCACTGGACGCCCCAAGTCTCAACGCCTCGGCTGATGAGTTCCATTTCTCCGGGCCGATCGAGAACCTTGACTTCAGCGAACCCTCCGGCTTCGAGTTTCCCACCGAACAACCGCTAGAGGCCGAGGTTGCGGCCGAGGGAGCCAGCGAGGATTTTTCTGCGCCCGAAGCGTTTTCGCTGGATGCGCCGGCGGCAGCACTGGGGCCGGCGGAAGAGGAGCTAGTTGCCGAGGCGGCTGCCGAGCTTGAGCCTGTCGGGGAGACCGAGGATGAAGCGGTCGAGGCGGAAGCAAAGCCCAAGTTCGAATTGCCTGCTTGGGTTCACACTGCTCAATGGGTCGCGGTGGGCGTGGCGGCCGTGGCATCCTTGTTGGCAGTTGCCTTTGCCAAATTCTTGATAACCGATCCCAAGCAGGTCACCCTGATCCTGAACATCGCCTGTCCGCTCATGCTGGGACTGATACCGTTTGCTTTGTGGCGTTCCAGCAGTCGCTGGAGTACCCCGGCGGCCAGCGCATTGTATACCGTCATGTTGGCTATAGGCGCCGCGGCGCTGATCGCGGGAACCTGGTGTGTGAGTGGTGAACTCGCAAGCTATGACTGGAAAGTCAGCAAGACCGAGGTGACCAAGTCCAAGCCCGTGATGGTGATTACGCCGATGCCGGATATGTCTCCTGCACCGGCCAAGGGCCAATGAGCACTCCGCGAATTCGTCATCGAACGGACTTTAGTCCGTTCCGAACGTAATGAATTCCGTTCTGCAGAGTCGCTTCCGGACGAGCTCTATCGCCCAATGACTACCGCCGCCGCCTGGCCAAACGGCATCCAGGTCAGACACAGCGCGTCGGAAGAAGCCACCGCCATGGGTCGATCGCGAACGACCTCCACCGGGCAGGCCGGATCGGGCTGCGAGTAGTTGCGGACGGCGGGAACGCAGCCGTTATCCAGGGCAAGAATCGAGCCGGCCAATTCCATCGCTGCGCCCGCCGCGCCAGCGTTGCCGAAATGACCCTTCAGCGCCGTGACGGGCGTTTGCGGCAACAGGTCGTGGAGCACAGCAGCCTCCATGGCGTCGTCGTCCACGGTACTCAGCCCGTGCCCGTTGACATGCCCCAGGTTTGCCGCGTCCTCGTCATGATCCAGGGCGGCGGAAATTGCCCGCCGCAAGCCATCACCGGACAACCGGCCGCCCGGCTTGGCAGGTTCAAAGGCCGTGCCCCAGCCCTTAAGACGGGCAAGAATCTTCGCTCCACGGGACTGGGCGTGCTGGCGGCTTTCCAAAATGATAGCTGCGCCCCCTTCACTCCAGACATAACCGTCGCGGAGGGCGTCGAATGGTCGCACCACCGCGGCCGGATCTTCAAAGCGGGGCGAGACCCGTCCCAGGAGCAGCCGCCGCACGAAATCCAGCGGATGCAATTGCGAACTGGCGCCGCCAGCTAGCATAACGTCGGCCATCCCCCGCTGGATAACGCTCGCCGCCTCAATGACGGCCAGCAGGCTGGAAATCTCACCTTCGTGAATCGTGTTGTTTGGTCCACGGGCGTCCTGGGCGATTGAGACATGCGACGCAACCATATTCGGCAGGACCCGCAAGAAGCCCAAGGGAAAGCTGGCTGACATGCCCTCGATGCCCCACCGCTCGAAGGCGAATTGCCCATCCACAAGGCAGACACCGTAGGTCGTTTCGCTTTCTTCGATGGGCGAACAAATGCCGTCAGCCCCGAAAACGACGCCGAACCTCTCGGGATCGACCTTGCCGGTAACGATCCCGGCATCTCGGCAGGCCAGAGCGGCGGCGGCCACGCCCAGTTGAGCGTCCCGCGACATAACCTTAAGGCTCTTGCGGTTGGCGACGAATTTCTTAGGATCGAAATCCCGCACTTCCCCCACTAAGGGGTGGCTATCGGACAGGCTCATGCGCTAGGGTACCTATGCCGCAATGCCCCGCCAGCAGGGCGTCCCAAAAGGACTCCCTGCCGATCCCGATGGGGCTGACAATACCCACCCCCGTGATAACCACTTCCGCTACTGGCATCCTGTTCCGATCTCGTTGGCGAATGAAAGCCCTACATTCTAATATCGTGTGTCACCCAGTACCAGTCTTCTGCCAACAACTTCAAGCGGTTGATTTTGCCCGCCCCTCCCCCTCCGAGAGAGGGCAGGTGAGGGCATAAGTCTTCCCTCGCCTTCCGGGACAGGGGCAGCGGGAGTGAGGGCGTTTCTTTCGGCTGGTGTCCCTTCATGATGGCTCAAAATTCTTTGCCGGGCCCCATTGTCCATGGCTGCGGGGAACCAGTATTGCCACGAGGTTGCCGCTACTATCCAGCGCCGCAATCTCTTGGGTTCCAGCGGTAGTCGCGACGGGGATAAACAGCCCCTGACGAACCCGCGAAACCTCGGCGGTCGTTAATTCATGCACGCTAAGTCCGGCCACGGCCTTGCAAAGCGGTTCCAAGCGGCTCTGCCAGTTGGTAGTGGTCAGCGCGGGGGTCGGCGGCCGCATCGACCGTCCAGGGACCGACCGCCGTCCGCGTAAGGGCCGACATCACGGCCGCAGTGCCCAGCGATTCCGCCAGGTCGCGGCCCAACGAGCGAACGTATGTACCGCCACTGCACTGGATTTCCAGGTCCAATTCGGGGTAGTCGTATCGTGCCACCTTAAGCAGATGGACCTCGATCGGCCGTGGCTTCAACTCCACCGCCTCGCCGCGGCGGGCCAGGTCGTAGGCCCGGCGGCCGTCGACCTTGAGGGCCGAAAAGGCGGGCGGCCGCTGCTGGCTCTTGCCGATGAATTTCAACGCTGCCGCCTCGATCTCAGCCACCGACGGAATTGGCGGATTGGGCAATAAGGTGGCTGCCCCGTCAGTGTCCTCTGTGGCGCTCGTGCGGCCCAAAAGGAACGTACCCGCGTAGCGTTTCGGCATCCGCTGCACGTACTCGACAAGTCGCGTGGCCGAACCGACGCAAATCAATAGTACGCCACGGGCTAGCGGGTCAAGCGTACCGGCATGGCCAACCTTTGCAGGTCGGGCCAGCCGCTGGACCATGTCCACTGTATCGCGGGAAGTGATTCCCGCCGGCTTATCGACGTTCAGCAGACCGGAGACTGGCAAGGGATGACCAAAGGCGGACAGGAGATGCGAAAAACCCGTAACGGCTGGCAGGAATTGTAACACGTGGTTACGATAGAAGAAATAGACGGCAGGATTTTCCCCATGTTCCCCTCGCATCTTGGCCCCTATCGAATCGTCCGCAAACTCGGCCGCGGCGGAATGGGAACTGTCTACCTGGGCGTCGACGACGCCCTGGACCAAACAGCCGCGGTCAAGCTGTTGGCCGGCGACATGGCCCAGCAACCCGATTTTCGTGAGCGTTTCAAGTCTGAGATCGAGACATTGCGAAAGCTCAATCATCCGCACATCGTGCAGATCTTCGGTTTTGGTGAGGACGATCAGCAGCTCTTTTACGCGATGGAATTTGTGGCCGGCAGCAGCCTGGAGGAACAACTTTCCCGCGGGCGCGTATTTTCCTGGCGCGAGGTGACCCAGTTCGGCGTCGCCGTAGCACGGGCACTTCGCCATGCCCACGACCGCGGTATAATCCATCGCGACATTAAGCCCGGCAATCTCCTCCTGTGCGAAGACGGCGTTTTGAAACTTTCCGATTTCGGCATTGCCCGACTATTCGGCAGCGCTCGGCTCACGGGCGCGGGCAGCGTGCTGGGAACGGCGGAATTCATGGCCCCGGAGCAAGCCGAAGGCCGTCCGGTTGATCCGCGCAGCGATCTTTACAGCCTGGGCGCCGTGATGTACGTGCTCTTGGCCCGTCGTCCCCTCTATGTGGCCCGGTCGTTCGTCGAGATGCTGGAGAAACAGCGACTGGAGAAACCGGCGCCGTTGCGGCAGGCGGCACCCGACATTCCCGCAGAACTCGAGCATATCGTCCATCGACTTTTGGAGAAGAATCCGGCCGACCGCCTTAGCACGGCCACGGTATTGGAACGCCGCCTGGAAACGATGCAGGAGACGTTCGCGCTGCCCCCGGAGCCGAGGACAGTGACCATCGAACTGGTGCACGGCGGCGGCTCACCCGGTGCCGATCCGCCGACCGTCGACCCGTTGGCGCGGACGGTCGCCGCCACGCAGGCGCCGGTTCATCCTCCCGAACCCGTCCCGTTCGCCGCGCCGCCTGCCGGCGGCGGCCTGGCCAATCACGCCGACTCCGGAAACGAAGCGCCGGTGTCCACGGAAGGCCCCGCGGTGCCTGCTCCGCGAACTGCGGGCCGTTTCGTTCCCGTGCAGCCGGGCGAACTGGACCGCGCCGCGCACGATCGGCCGGCCGCGTCGTGGATTTCGCCGCAGACAGGTGCCCTGGTCGTCGGTCTGGTGGTCCTCGGGCTGCTGGCGTGGCACGTGCTGCAACCGCCCACGGCCGATGCGCTCTACCGCCGTATCCAGCGGCAGACGAGCGGTGGATCGACCGAATCATTGGAGCAGGCCGAAGACGACATCCGCCAGTTCCTGACGCGATTTTCCGGCGATGCCCGCAGCGAGGAACTGAAGGACGATATCCAGCGGATCGAATTGGCCCGTCTCGATCGCCACTTGGAACTTCAGGCCAAGGGCGTCAACGTGCAGTCGACGCTCTCGCCCGCCGAGCGCACGTACCTCGACGCGCTGAATACCGCCCGTACGGACCCTGAGTCAGGCATGGCCAAGCTGCAGGCCATGATCGACCTGTTCGATTCGCCCGGCGACGGATCAAGAGCCGATGTACGCTGCGTCGAGTTGGCCCGGCGGCGGTTAACCGAGCTGCGCAAGCAGTACGACGTTCAGAGCCGGGAGCAGCTTACCGCCGTGCGCGAGCGCATCCGCCTGGCCGACGAACTGCGGAAGACCGATCCGCAACGGGCCGCGGTGATCTACCGCGCCGTGATCACGCTTTACGCGAACAAGGCTTGGGCGAAAGACGTGGTCCAACAGGCACGCGCTCGTAGTGCCGGCTTTGGCCGGAATCCCGGGGAACCGGCTAAAGCCGGAACTACGAACACCGCTTTGGAGAAGTGACATGTACCTGAACCATCCCCTGGTGAGCGGCTTTCCTCTCACGTTGCGGCAGGGCGACGAGCGCGACCGCGAGTACGTCTCCGCGGTTTTCGCCGAAGTCTGGGCGGAAATCCCCGAAAGCGACCGGGTGGCGATCCTCTCTCGCGGTTATGGCAGCCTTGCGATCGACATCCTCGGTTCGCGGGAGTTTGACGGGCCTTCGGACCAGGGTGGCGAGATCCGACTGAAACGATCGGTGGTCGATACCTACCCGCGGAAGGCCCTGGTCAATCTCGTGGCTCGCGAACTGGCCTACAAGGTGGATAACATGGAGAACCCCCATCTCGTCGCACGGCTGAAGAAACCCCGCCAAAACGCCCAGCGGCGGGTCGCCTCGATTCTCGAGCGTTGGGGATTTCCGCCGCACGAAAAAATGGTATACACTCCCGCAGATGAGGAACGAATCAAAGCCAGTCGCGCTGCGGCGCACGCAGAAGATGGCTCGGCTTAAGTTCGCGATCGGCGCGGTTTCGCGCTTTTCGACACGGCGTTTGTCGGCCGCGTCAGAATGCCAAGTGGTTCCGGGCTGCAAAACAGGGCCGCCGCGAACGTTGCTCGCGGCGGCCCGCAAAGAGACTCTCGACCGGCTACCGCGGCACGACACACTGCGTTGACTGCAATGTCACCGGCCCCAGGAGGCCCGATTCGCGGAGTGGCGCGCCCTTGCGGTAGAGCCGCCACGAGGTAAACGTCTGCCGGCCGGTCGGACTCGGCTTGCCCTCGGAAATCCACTTCGGCCAGACCCTCAACGTGCCGTCGCCATTGCGGTCGGAATCCTCGGGGAGGTTTTCGTCGCCGATCATGCGGTTGATCCAGAGATTGGTGACCTCGACCTCCAACAGGTTATCGCCGGGCTTGGCGAATTGGTCGATCTCGGCACGATAAGGGGCCTTCCAGAGCACGCCCAGGTCGTGGCCATTCAGCTTGACCCGGGCCATGACGGCCACACGCCCAAGATCGAGAGATAAGTGGCGATCCTCGCCCAGCAGGTCCGCGGCAATATTGATCGTCTTCGAGTAGACCGCCGTGCCGGAGAAGTACTTCACGGCGTCGTCAGTGTGCTGGTTCCAAGCCAAGAGCGAGTCGAAGACCAATTCGCGCGGCGATCCGGAGACTACAGCCGGGTCCGCTCCCGCAGGAACTGCGGGCGGGAACTTCACCTGCCAGGGACCGCTCACGGTCTGCGCCGCCGGAAGGTCGTGGACCGTGGCCGAAAGCGTGCGGCCTGAGGCGGTGGTGCAGTCGAAGCGGCCGTTCTGCGATGCCTCCAACCTCAGCCCGCCGTCCGCCGTGGCGGCAAGAGTGGCCACGCGGGGAACCCCGGGCAAGGTGTCTTGCACCAGGTCGATGGATTCAGGATCGGTGCCGCTGGCGTGGCGGCGCTTGCCGTCGATTGTGTAGTCAACTTGGAGTGTCTTCACAACATTGATGGCCGGATCCTCATCGCGGGCCATTTCCGCCACTTGGAAACTCGTCGCGCCGCCGTCGATGATGGACTGCAGCCTGGCCTTGACGTTACGGGTTCGCTGGGCGTCACCCAGCACGCCGTAGACGGCCTTGGTCACGACAATATTCGGCGTGGTCCGAGATACGGGCCCGACGAGCGGCTTGCCGTCGTGCGTCAACGCCACGACCGGATCAAAGTTACTCTCCCCTGGCCGGAAGACGACGAACACTGACTCGGCCGCATCCAGGAACAGCGGCAGGCGGGTCACACCCCTGCTTTCCTCCCAAGCGGCGGCTGGTTCCGTGCGGCCGCTTTCGGGGCACCAGAATTCGGGCCGCTTGCCTTGTACGCGGAATCCGCACGACCCGGCAACGGCCGCCTCGCGCTTGTTGGCCACAAAGTACAGATCCGTGCCATCCTCAAGCGTGCGGTGAATGTAACGCAGGTTGCCACTCAGTCCGCCGTCGCAGGAGAAATCGACGGGGACTTTCATGGCGGCCAAGACCTGCTCAGCCGTTTCGCCGCAGACGACGCGGCCCTTGCCCAGAGTGTGCTGCTTGACCTTCCGGCCGTCGCAATCGCCCCAGAGGCGATCGGCCAATTTATTGACCTCCGCGTCGCAATCGGGAAAGTTCTCCAGGCTCGGCGACTTCCGCGGCCGCGGCCCCACGACCGTCGCGCCGGCCTCGACCAACTCGGTCACTTTGGCCAGCAACCGCGGGGTCATGGTTTGCGATTCGGGCAACGCCAGCACGCGATAGCTCATGCCATCGGGCAGAACGATGCGCCCGTTCTTGACTTGCATCCGCGTCAGCACGACCTGCGGCGAGCAGCCGTCGAAGTTGTACGCCGGACGGTCAGGCGGATTGCCTTTCCGGGCTGTCGGCGGACCGAAGGCCCGCGGCGATCCTTCAGGCTGCAGGTAGCAAATGTCGGCCACAAACAGGCCTTGACGCAAGAGGTGCTGGCACCGGGCAAGGTACTGGTGCCAAGCGGTGGATTGCTCCCACCACGTCTGAGTCCGCTCGTAATGCAGACCCCAGGGGCCCATCGACATGCCGGGGCAGACATTCAGCCAGGGCTGCATGGCGTAACGGTGGAAGACAAAGCGATTGATGCCTTCGCAGAAGGCCCAATCGCCCAGCGTCTTGATGAAGGCCGGATGGCCTTGCCACTTCTCGCCATCGGTGGCCGTGAATGACTCGGCGCCGATGATCCGTTTGCCGTAGACGTGACCGCAGGAGGTCATTTCCGTGACCGAATTGTTGGCGCCGCCATAGTCCCACGACCAGAACTCTCCCATCGGCTCGTCGCACTGGCCGCCATAGGTCACGTCGTCAAACGCGGCGTCGCCGTAGGCCTCGATGGAAAGCTTCAGGCCGTGCTTGTTGGCCAGCTCGCGGAAATGGCCGGCATAGTTCTCGGCAAGCAAGTTGCCGATCGTCTGCCGCAAGTCCCAAAGGAAACGCTCGGAGACCTCCACGCTATCGACGATGCGGCCAGTGTAGACGGGCAGATAGCGATACATGTCGTAGCCGCAACGAGCCCGGAATTCCTTGCGCATGCGCGGCGTCCAGTTCTGGGAATGGACCTCCCAACTGTCGATGTGCGTGGTCACGAGCGTCTTGCCCGCCCGCGCGGGACTGTCGGCGATGATCTTGCCCATCAGTCCGGCGAACATGGCGTCCGCGGCCTCTTTGCTGAGCTTATCGCATTCCAGGCCACGCCCGGAGGCGGGGGCAGGGGCGTTCACCGCGCCGGTCGAGGTGTGGCCGATCCGCAGCACGGTCCAATTGCCGGCCGGCACGTCCCAGCTCAGTCGGCCGTCCTTGAAGTGGTCGGAAAGATCGATCACGGAATCACCATTGATGACCTGATCGGCCGGCACGTGAAAATAGTCGGTGGGCGCCGGCGGCTGGTCCTGGCGATCATGGCCCGTCTTGCCGTTGATATTGGCGATCCGAGCGTTCCCGGCCGGCGTGGGGAAGGCCATGACGGTAATGTCGCGGTAGTAATTGGCGGTCCGCTGCGGCTCGTGCAAGGCAACGTCAACGTGGCGGCCACCCGCCAAGTTGGTTTCCGTCCAGACGAGGTATTGCATAGATAGTTCGGGCGGAATCCATGGACCACCGCTTCCGCACCAACCGGCGTCGTTGGTCATGTTGACTTCCAGGCCCAGCCGATCGGCCTCGTTGAGCATGTGTTGGAAAAGCCCCCGCCACTTGGGGCTGGCAAAACTGACCGGGCCCACCGGCGCGCCTGATCGACTTCCATGATCAGCACGCCACCGATGCCCACGCGCTTCATGGCCTCGAGGTCGGCCGTCATGCCCTCCTTGGTTATGTTGCTATTGAGCCAGAACCAGTAGACCCACGGCCGGGCCGAAGGCGGCGGGGCGACGAACTCCTTTTGCAGGGCGGAAGGTTCCGCGGCAAAGACGGCGGCGCCGGCGGAAATCGCCAGCAGCGTTGCGAACAACAGTCGTGTCATGGTGGAGACTCCAAAGGAAAGGGAGTAAAGGCGGGATACCCAGAACGGCCCCATCGTAACGCGCCCGCCGCATGAGAGCAAGCATTGCAACGAAGAAGAGCGACAATCACCGGCGCAAGCTCGATAAACGTCCCCACCGCTCCACCGGCACAAGGCCGGTGCGGGCCTTGACAGATTCGCTCATTTGGATTTTTGCGCCGGCGGCAATGTGCTCCAGCTCCCGCAGCACCTGGACGCTGGGGCGAACGCAGCGCGGCCAGCGTTGTTTTCTCAGCTCACTGCGGATCGCCGTGGCGCGGCTGGCCGCAGCGATGAGAATTACGATGCCAAATCCATTGGCCGTCACGTACTTGCGGAACCGCGCGTGGCGCCATCGCCTCTCCCAGTCTTGCCAACAGGCGGCGACGGTTTCGGCAGCATCCGCGCAATCATCGTGCCAGACCATACCGGGCATTGAGGGCCGCCGTCCGGAATCGAGAAAATAACGGTCCGAATCCAGTCCCGGACATAGCAACTGCGGATAGTCTGACTCCAGGTCTTCCGTGGTCAGCCGTCTGCGGTCGTGGCCGCGCATCGAGCAGTACTTCACCAGGCTATACTGACAGGCCAACTCCACTGGCGGCAATGGCCCGGTAAGAGCCGAAGGCGGATTGCCGAAAAGTTGGCCGCGCGGGGCGAGAGCGTGTAGTAGCAACGTTGCGGCCCGATCATGTGGCGACTGACCCAACCGTTGCGGACCAACCGCGAGGCCACGAGCACTTCCGCGTGCCGGCAAAGCCCGGGGAATAGGTCCGTGTGGATCGATCGCGGCGTGGCGATCCGATTCCTCAGCAAGTGCTGCAGCAGCTTGAAGTCTCGCGGCATAATCTGCGGCGCGCCGGCGTTATGCCACGTGCCCATCGCTTGCCGCGTGGTCTGCCCGCCGCCATTGGCCTTGGGCGATCCCCGGCGATATTTTGCCTGAGCGGCGAGGCGAAAGGGCGAGTGCATCAAGTAGAGGGGCAGCAATTGCGGAAGGACCTCGACCGAAAGTTGCGCACCGTCCGCCGGCGGGTGGTCATCGATCTGTTGCTGCAACATCGAGGCCCGTTCCTCTGTGGCGGTGACGATCACTAGCCGGAAACCCCCTTGACCGATGTGCCGGCGAAAGGCCGCTCGGCGGCACCGTGCATTCCAGTCCTTGCGGCAATTGGCGAGAAATTGCTCAAAATCTTCGCCCCGATCGACCCACAGCATCCCACAGCGCGACGGCCGATAGCCGCTGTCGAGGAAGTAGCGGCTGGAGTCCGACTCATCGCAGACTAACTGCGGCCAGTCCTTATCCAGTTCCTCGCGGCTCAATCGCTTCCGCTGGTGCTCCGCCTGGCAACAGTAGGTCAACAGCCCATATTCATCGAGCAAAACCTCCGAACGCAGGGCCTTGGTGGGGGTGCCCGAGGGGCAGCGGAGCATGCGAGCGGAAAGCGGCGAAAGCGTGAAATAGCACCGCCGCGGTCCCAGCGCATGCCGAATCAGCCAGCCGTTGCGCACTAAGCGGCGAGTGACTTTGCCCACCGCCTGGTACAGCGACTTCGCAAAGAAAGCCTTGTGAAGCGAGTCGAGGGTAGTCAGGCGGTATCGCACCACGTGGTCCAATACCTCGCAATCGCGTTCGGTGAGCTGGGGTTTCACGGAAAAGCTCCTTCCTTGAAAAGTCGCTATGCCGACGGCCGGAGACGAGGCTCCGCCAAGTGTGAATGGTTTGCTTGCGAGAAGTTACATAACTATAAAGCCGTAGTCAAGGCGCAACAGAGAAAATCAGCGAAGAAAACGACGGCGGCTAAAAAAGGAACTGGTTGACATTATAGCAAAAAATCGAGTATACTTCGGGCAAGGTGGTCCGGATTTCCAGCCGTGCCACATGGGCAAGCGGCTACCAATGCGGGGGAGGCGACGCATGGCGATTTCTCGCGAGAAAAACGCGGCGTTCACGCTGGTCGAGTTGCTCGTTGTCATTGCCATCTTAGGGCTCTTAATGGCCCTACTCCTGCCGGCGGTCAACTCCGTCCGTGAATCGATGCGGCGGGCCCAGTGCAAGAACAATCTCAAGCAACTTGGAGCAGCCGCCCAGCAACATCTGGCGGTACAGGGCTATTTTCCTTCCAGTGGTTGGGGCTGGGCCTGGAATGGGGACCCCGATCACGGCTTCGGGGCGCGGCAACCGGGCGGCTGGATCTATAATTGTCTGCCGTACCTGGGATTGGACATGATCCACGACAAAGGCAAAGGTCTATCGTCGAGCGCCAAGCCCGATGCCCTTGCCGAAGCGGAGCAGGCGGTCATCCCTATGCTGATCTGTCCCACTCGCCGCAAGGTGATCGCGTATCCTTGCCCCTATCCCGCATGGAACGCGTCTTCAGCCGCCCTATGCAGCAAGACCGACTATGCCGCCAACGGCGGTTCCGTGCAGTTCCTCGGCACCGGTCCCAATCCCAGCGCCAATTGCTTTACGACCTATCCCAACTGCCCCTGGTCGAACTCGGATGCCGCCCTCGCCGCGTTCAACGGCGTCTCCGGCGAACGGAGCGAGGTCCGCGCCGGGCAAATTACCGACGGGCTGACCTACGTGTTCTTTGCGGGGGAAAAGTATCTCGATCCGCTCGTCTATTACACGGGAACTGATGGCGCCGACAACAGCAGCGCCTTGGAAGGCAACGACTGGGACGTTGACCGCTGGGTCTTGACCGGTTTTCCGCCCATGCAAGACACGCCGGGCGTCAATGATTGCAGTTCCGGCTTCGGCAGCGCGCATGCGGCCGGATGCAACTTCGTATGTTGCGACGGCGCCGTGCACCTGGTCAGCTACTCCGTCTCGTTCAGCACTTATCAGATCTGGGGCATGCGCAATGCCGTGGCCCTTAACCCCGGCGCCACAGTTCCCGAATGGTGGCAATGACTGGGGCAAAACGAAAAGATAAGACTGCCAGGTCGGCCGATCAGGCTCGCGCCGCGTAAGAAGTCCCACCTGCAGGCGGAACGGGTTGGCCCACGACCGGCTGACGCCGGGACTACGAGCGCACCCGTTCCAGCGAAAACGGCGTCCCGGCCGGCATGCTAGCCTGGAAAGGCCGACGCACGTAAAACAAAAACTGCCGCCTCCCTGAAAAAGGGGAGGCGGCAGCAAGCTAGTCAAGACATTCCGTTACGGAAGTAGCCATGGTCGGCCGCTACCCGTCCAGTGCTCACGCAACGCGCGAGCACGCGGCTTACTGCGGAATGTTGAAAGGATCGTTGTTGTTCTTGGTGATCAAGAACATCACGTTGGCGGCATCGGCCCGCTTATTTATCGTCTGCACCGAGCCGTCTCCCATCCCCACGCAGACCACCGCCGGATGCGCCGACGACGGACCGTAGGCGGGGCCCTTCAGACTTGAATAACTCGGGTTGGTCGATGCCACCGGCTGATCGGTCGTGGTCCAACCAGAGAGAGGATCGCCCTGGTACTGGCCGGTCTGCCCATACATCATGGCGGTCGGTGTCGTGCCCTGCATGCCCGTTGGGCCGAAGTCGATCATGAGGAAGGTCAAGAGGTTGCCCTGGCTGACCGCCGAGGCATCGCCCCATGTGCCGGAGACATAGCCCGGCGGCGCATAGTAGCTGTAAGGTGACTGAGGCGACGTCGCCCCCGATCCACCTCCCGGCATCGAAGCCTTCGGAAGGCCGGTCAGCACACACTCGGAACCGAGCATCCAGCAACTGTTCGAATCGTCCATCGTCTCCATGATGAAGATCGTGTGCGACAACCCGTCTTGTATTTGCGCGGCGGGGATGTTGGCAGCGCTGGGGTAAATGGCACCATCGGGATGAATACTCGAAGTGCCGTACGGCGCCGTGCCCGACGGATTGGCTGCCATCTGCAAACTCAAATAGCCGGTGGCGCTCATTGCCTTGTAGTTGGTCAAGGCGAACTGCGGCGGGGTCGTGGTCATGTTGGCGAAGAGGTTGTTGCCGTTGCTGGGGCAGATGAACTCCTTCATCGAGGTGTTCAGGGCCGTGGCCAGGTTCTGGGCCTGGGTGCCGGTGCCGCCGCCGCCCGTTACGCCTTGACTGCCGCCCACGGCTGCCTTGACCACGCTGTAGGTCGTGCCGAGGTTGGTCGGCAGGCCCTTGTACATGGTGTCGTACTCCATGAAGGGCAGGAGCTTAACGAGGAAGCTATAGCCGCCGATCTCCGACTGAGACGAACCGGTAGAAACCTGCACTGCCTGGGCGGCCGGCGGGAAGGAGTTGCTGAACGTACTGGCGTAGTTCTGCATGCCAAGCCCGACCTGCTTGACCTTGTTCAGGCACGATGCCCTGCGGCCCGCTTCACGAGCCGCGTTGATCGCGGGCAACAATAGCCCGATGAGAATGCCGATGATGGCGATCACCACCAGCAACTCGACGAGGGTAAAACCTCGCTTGGAACGTGTTGTGACCATAAGTCACCTCCGCTAAAAAAGAACAATGAAAACTTTGCGGCGACCACCGCCGCAATAAACGAAGCCAAAGCCAAAATGAAAAGATGAAAACTGCCTTGCGACCCTTTCCAGGAACGGGCGGGTCACATGGGTATAATTCGGCCGAAATGCTACCGGGAAAGAAAGATCTCGCCGAAATCGGTGAAAACCGGCCGAAAAGCCTCAGTCCCTCCATCCGACCGTGATTGTACACCATTCTTAGGAAACTTGTCAAATAGATTTCCAATTTTTGGTTTTGCGCAGGGACGGGGTATGCAGTCTGACGAACGGAGTTTTGCCTGACAACTTGACGGGCCCGCGAGACCGCCGCAGAATGAGTGCTTTCCAGAGGCGGCATTGCATGCCTTCGCTGTTCGTACTCACCGGACCTGCCAGTTGCGGGAAGACCGCCCGATTATTGGAACGTTATCGGGCGATTCTGGCCACCACGCCCCCCGAAAGCACCCTTTGGCTGGCGCCTACATCGCGGTCGGCGGTTGAGATTCGCGATTGCCTGCTGGGAGGCGAACTCGACAGCTGCTTTTCGCCCGGTGTGACTACTTTCGCCCGGTTTGCCGAGACTGTATTGCAACGCGGCGATGGCCCTCGCCCTCAGCCTACCCCCCTCTCGGAGGGCGATGGGACATCGATTGCAACCATGCGCCGGCTGAGCGGATTGCTAAAACGGCAACTCGTCCGCCAACTGATCGATGAGGCAGCGCGGAAGGGCGCCCTACGGCATTTTGGGCCGATTGCATCCACGGCTGGACTCCTGGACCTGGTGTGCGACTTCATCGGCCAGATGAAGCGTCTGGAAATCTGGCCGGAGCAGTTCGCGGAGGCCTGCAGCCAACGGGGGTTTTCTGCCAAGGATCGGGAACTTCTGGAAATTTATAGCGGCTACCAAGATCGGCTGCTCGCCCATGACTTGTACGACGCCGAGGGTTGCTTCTGGTCCGCCCGAGATCTGCTCCACCGCAGGCCCATGCCTTTTCAGCTCGTCATAGCCGACGGTTTTGCCGACTTTACGCGGACGGAACACGATATTCTAGAGGATCTGGCCGCGCATGCCGTGGAAATGTGGATTACACTGCCGACAGAGTGCGGCGGTGTGCCTCGGTCAGACATGCGGCCGGCCAATGCGACGCCGGTGAGGCGGGCGAGACGAGAAGGCGCGGGGCAGCGGACGTTTGATTGGGACGCAGCGGGGGAGCAGAAAGGGGAGAGGGGAGAGTGGAGAGGGGAAACAATTGGCCCTACGCGCTGCGCACCTTCGGGAGGACGAGGGGAGTTGTTTCAGAAGCCGCAAAATACTATGGCCGAATTGCATCGGCGGCACGCACACCTGCGCGTCGAGGCAATGGGACCAGCCGCGACGGTATGGCCGGCGATGGCGCACATCGAGCGGACCATCTTCTCCAACCCCCGCACGATGACTCCCGCACCAAGTACGGCGGGCGTGGAGATTCTGGCCGGCGGGCGGCAGATCGGCGAGATTGAATTGATTGGCCGCCGGATCAAGCGATTACTGCTGGAGGGGGCTCTTTCCCTTCCTTTCGCCCCTTTCCCCTCCCCCGTACGCCCGGGCGAGATTGCCGTGGTGTTCCGTCGGCCGGAACCGCTAGCGGAACTAATCAGCGAGGTTTTTGGGCGGCTGCAAATCCCTTGCTACCTGGAAAGCGGACGATCGCTCGACCGTTGCCCGGCCATCGTCATGCTCTTGCGACTGCTGGAATTGGACGGCGACGACTGGCCGATGCACAAGCTGTTGGGCGTGCTGGGAAACAACTATTTCGCCCCCGATTGGGCCGATTGGAACGTTCGCGCCGCCGGAGCTGCTGAGCGGGCAATCCGTCGCCTGCAAATCCCGCGGGGACGGGAGAAGCTGCTAGAGCAACTGAAGGGCGTTGCCGGCTTTAGCCGGAATCCCGGGGAGGTTCCGGCTGAAGCCGGTATTACGAGCGCCGGGACTACGAGCGCCGTCCACAACCTGTTGCGCGGGCTGGCCGAGGCGCTCGACCAGCTACCGCGACAGGACACACTGGCGGCGCACGCGCGAGCGTGGACGAACTTGGCCCAGCGAACGGGCATCCTTCGCTCAATCCGGGACGACGCCGATCTGACGGCGTGGCGTCAGCTCCACGATGCCCTTCGGGAAAGCGAACGGATGGCTGCACAGCTTGGGCAAGAGGCGGCGCGAGTCGATCGCCGGCAGGCCCGCGAGGCCCTGCTGGACATGCTGCAAAACCAGGAGACGGGCCTTTCCAGCGACGACTGGGGCCGCGTCCGCGTGCTTTCCGCGTCGGCTGCCCGGCACCTGCGGATTCCCTACCTGTTCCTGGCCGGTCTCTCGGAAAAGTCATTTCCCGCGGCAGACGCCGACGGCGCCCTTTACAGCGAGGCCGAATATCAACGCCTGATCGAGGCCGGCCTGCCCTTGCCCAGCCGCAGCGATCGGCAGGCCGACGAAATGCTGCTGTTCTACCAGACGGTCACCGCCGCCACACGCCGGCTGTGGCTCAGTTATCCATCGGTGGACGATTCGGGCGAGCCCCTGACCCCCAGCCCCTATCTGAAAGAGATCCAGCAGGCCTGCGGCGAGGGCTCTGTTCCGGTTTTCGAACAGATCGATCTCAGCCCAGTGCCGAGCAAGGACGACATTTTTTCTCTGGAGGCGTTTCGCATCCGGGCTGTTGCAGAGGCAATGGAAGGCAAGGTGGAATTGCTGGCGGAGTCCGCAGCCAGCACGCCTCCGCTCATTCGAGGGCTGGAGTTTTCGCTGCTGCGGCAGGATCGCGAGCGATTCGGCGCCGCAGAAGGCATGCTGGGAGAAACGGCCGCCGCACGGATCGAAGCCGACCTTCCCGTCCAGCGGATCTTCAGCGCCACGGAACTGGAGCGTTATGCCTATTGCCCGTTTCGACACTTTCTCGAGAAGGTGCTGAAGGTCGAACCGCTGGAAGAGGTGGATCTGGAGATCGATTACCTGCAGCGGGGCGAGTCGGCCCACGGTCTGCTGGCGGAGTTGCACCGCCGCGTTAATGAAGCCGCCGGCGGGCCCGCCTCGCCGGTCACGCTGACGCCCGCCGATTATCAACGGCTGCTGGCCGAAACCGCGGCGGAGGTCCTCGTGCAACCGGGGCACGACAGCCTGGCCGACGCCTTTCTCGAGATCGACCGCCGCATCCTCTTGAAGTGGTTGGAAGAATACCGCCAGCAACATGAGAAGTACGACGCACAAGGCGAACCGTGCGACCGCCCGCCGCGACCAGCTTTCTTCGAAATCTCCTTCGGACGGCCTTTGCGCGATGGCGATGGTCCGCCCTCGACCGATCAACCTTTGGAACTGATCAGCCACGGCCAAACCGTTCGCCTTGCAGGCCGGATCGACCGAATCGACGTGGGCGAAATCGGCGGCCGAGTCATTTTCAATATCCTCGACTACAAGACCGGCAAGGGGACGCGTTTCAGCCTGGAAGCCTGCCAGCGCGGCACGGTGTTGCAATTGCCCGTCTATGCCTTGGCCGCTGCGGAACTGATCCTCAAGGATCGCCAGGCCCTGCCTTGGCAGGCCGGATATTGGTACATCAGCGAAGGCGGCTTCAAGCCCAAGCAGGCCCTGCGAATGAACGAGCGCGAGGCAGGGCGAATCTGCCCGACCGAGACCTGGGAAGCGGTCCGCGGGAAATTGGCCGAAACGATAGTCGGCCTGATCAATGCCATGCGTCGCGGCCAATTCCCTGTCTGGAGCGACGACAGCAAGTGCACCGGCCTCTGCCCCTACAAGACCATCTGCCGCATCAACCATATTCGATCGCTGGAGAAAACCTGGCGACCGCCGGCCGTGGAAGGCGCAGCGACGAAATAACTTAACAACTAGGAAATGGTCCGTTCGCGGAGCGACTCCGACCGGAAAAACTGCACATGACCTCATTAACCCCGCAACAGGCGCAGGCCATCACCGCGCGCGACGTCTCGGTCGCTTTGGCGGCCGGAGCGGGCTGCGGCAAGACCTTCGTGCTCACCGAGAGGTTTTTGAGCTGTCTCGACCCACAGCAGCCGGGCGGACCCTTGCGGCTGGACCAGTTGACGGCCATCACCTTCACGGAACGTGCAGCGCGCGAGATGCGACTGCGGATACGCGATGCCTGCGTGAAGCGGCTCAAAGCGGCGGCGGACGAGCACGTCGTCCATTGGCTCCGCACGATCCGCGAAATCGATTCGGCGCGCATTGCCACGATCCACTCGTTCTGCGGCACGCTACTGCGGTCGCACGCCGTCGAGGCCGGGCTTGATCCGAGGTTCCAGGTGCTCGATGCCGCCGCCACGCAGACGGTGCTCTACGAACTGGTGGACGACCAACTCCGCCAGCGCCTGGCTGCCGGCGACGAAGCGGTGATTGACCTGGTTGTCAATCATAGCCTGCCGCGGCTGCGCGAGATGGTCGCCAGGCTCCTGGGCGAACGGCAGCAGATCGACTGGGACTTTTGGCTCGGCCAGACGCCCGACGGGCTTGCGGCGCTTTGGGAACAATACTGGCGGACCGATACCCGTCCGCGCGTGCTTTGCCGGATCAGCAAGTGCGCCGCGGCGGCTAAAATCCTGCAAATCGTGGCGGCGGAAAGCCCGGAAAGCGCCGTGATGCGCGAGCGCTTCGAATTGCTTGGCGACAGGCTTCCGCGACTTTCCGCTGCCGCCGAGCCGGCCGCGGCCCTGGAAGAAATTCGTTTGGCCGCGCAGGTGCAGGGTGGCGGCGGCAAGAAGGGATGGTCCAGCGTAGAGACTTACACTGCCTTTCGCGACGCGGCCACTGAGCTCCGCGGCATGATAGTCAAGCTGAAGACGTTCATGACCTTCGATGCGGAGGCAGCCCGGCCAGCAGCCGTGGCGGCGCTCAACCTGTTGTCCGTCACGAGAGGCCTGGCCACAGCCTATTCCCAACGGAAGACGGAACTGGCGGCGCTGGATTTCGACGACCTCTTGATCCACGCCCGCGACCTGATCGCCGGCGAGTCGCAGGCCGATCTGCGGAAACGACTTGCCGCGCAGAACCGCTTGTTGCTGGTCGACGAGTTTCAGGACACCGATCCCTTGCAGGTCGAACTCGTGCGGGCCCTTTGCGATGGTCGCGTAACCGACGGCAGGCTGTTTTTCGTGGGCGACGCCAAGCAATCGATCTACCGTTTTCGCGGGGCCGACCCGCACGTCTTTCGCTGCCTTCGCGATGAAATTCCCTCCGCTGGCCGTTTGCCGTTGACGTTGAATTTTCGCAGCCAACCGGGCGTGATCGAGTTCGTCAACGCCCTGTTTGCCGAGGAAATGGGCAACTCGTACGAGCCCTTGGCCGCGCATCGCCGCCAGCTTGGGCCAAACCCGCCGGTGGAATTTCTCTGGGCAATCGCCTCACAGGAAGAGGCGGACCAGCACGCCCGGCAACAGGTCCTTGAAGAAGGAGATGAAGGTGCGGATCGTGCGGAGGACGAATCGTTCGACCGGGCAAGGCCAAACCACGACGAGGACGACACCGGCTCGCCCATTGAACGAAACCGCCGCCGTGAGGCTGAATGGATTGCCCGGCGGCTGCGCGGGATGCTCGACGGGGGCGAAAGGCTCGTGGGAGACCGCGATTCCGCCGGCGAAGCCGTTTTGCGGGCGGCGCGGCCGGGCGACATCTGTCTCTTGTTCCGCGCCTGACCGACGTCGAGTATTACGAAGACGCTTTGCGTCGCTATGGCATCGATTACTACCTCGTCGGCGGCCGGGCCTTTTATGCCCAGCAGGAAATATACGACATCGTGAACCTCTTGCGGGCGGTTGCCAGTCCCTGCGACGAGCTGGCTCTGGCGGGTACGCTCCGCAGTCCCATGTTCGGCCTGCTTGACGAAACGCTCTATTGGCTTTCCCGGCACGCAGGCGGGCTATCCGGTGGTTTCTGGGGATTGGCGGAAGGCGATGGCCGCCTGCTCGATCCGATCACGACGGAGGAGCAGCTACGCCTCCGCTTTGCAGCGGAAACGCTCGGCCGCTTGCGCGCGATGAAAGACCGGCTGCCTGTGGCCCGGTTGCTGCACGAGGCCCTGGCGCTGACCGGCTACGACGCCTTGTTGCTGGCCGAATTCCTCGGCGAAAGGAAGTTAGCCAACCTGCACAAGCTCATCGAGCAGGCGCGGCGGTTCGACGCGGCGGGCATATTCACGCTTGCCGATTTCATCACCCAGTTGGCCCAATTCGTTGCCCGGCAGCCCGACGAGCCTATGGCCGCCACCCAGCCCGAGTCGGTCAACGCCGTACGGCTGATGTCGATTCACCAGTCAAAGGGGCTGGAGTTTCCCGTTGTCGTGGTGGTCGACGTGGCGCGGTCGCGGCGCGGGTCGAGCGAGGCGGTGGCCTTCTCGCGGCAGCTCGGCCCCATGGTGCAATGCCGAGACTGCATCGGCGGCTTTGACCTCTTTATGCAAGCCGACTTGGACGAGGACCTGGCCGAGTTTACGCGGCTGTTCTACGTGGCCACGACGCGGGCCGCCGATTATTTGATTGTGTCCAGCGGTTTGGAGGATATCGGGCAGTCCGGCGGACCATGGCTGGAATTGCTGCGGCGGAGGTTCGACATAGAAACCGGGGCGGTCGCGGACGATCCCCAGCGATTGCTGGCAAAGGTAATCCACCGGGAGCCGGAGTTGCCCAATACGGGGGCGTTGCGAGCGGGACGCCCCGATTTGCGGAAGGCCATCGACAAGGCCCGCAAGCTTGCGTTAGCCGGCGGGGCAGGGGTGCCGGAATCGTTACAACCCGTGCCCCTCGATCGAGCGGCCCAGCGACGGTTTTCCTTCTCCCGACTGCATGGAACCATGCAGGACGAAGCGGCGGAAGGGGCCGGTCTGGGCAGCAAGGACGAGAAGTCTGCGGCCGCGATATTTGAGACGAGCGCGTGTGACGGTGGCTCTACCCGGACAGGCGAACTTGATCCGGTGGAGTTGGGAATTCTGGTCCATGCCGTGCTTGCCGACCTTGCCGGCGGAAGCGACGACCGTCGGGCGACCGTGGAGGCCCTCGTGCGGAAACACGCTTCGTTGCTTCTGCCCGATGCCCAGGGGCTTGATGAGCCAATCGACATGGTAGTCCAATTGGCGTCGTCTCCGCGCTGGGCGTCGATGCGTGCGGCGGCGAGACGCTATGTGGAACTGGATTTCCTCTTGGCTTGGCCGCCGGGAAACCGCGAGGCGCAAGCCCCATGTCTGCAAGGCGTCATCGACTGTCTTTACGAGGACGTTGATGGTGGTTGGCGGCTGCTGGACTACAAGACCAATCGGATCTCGCCCGCGACGTTGGCTGCGACAGTCCAGACCTATGAGATGCAGATGTATGTCTATGCCGCGGCGGTGGAGCGGATATTCAAGCGGCCGCCGGTGGAGATCGTGCTGAATTTTCTCCGCGGCGGCCACGAGCATCGTTTTGCCTGGGACGCAGTCGCTTCCCAAGGGATGGAAGATCTCGTCAGCCGGACGATCCAACAAGCTCGCGGGCCTGCTTAGAGCTTAGTGCCTGGCTGGAAGACCTAAGATCTAAGACCGAGAAATAGCCGATTTTCCGGCATTTTCAGGTCCGAATTGCGGAAAAACTCGGGAAAAAGGGGGTTTCGACCCAAGAAAATGGCTTTTTTCCCGCAGAATTTGCCGATTTCCTGGGTTGCAAAGTTTCGCTAACCGATTTAAGTTATCAAACATCGCGTTTGCCATGGCCAATTTTGTGGTGCAGTTTGGCAGCTCGGCAATTGTCCCCGCTAGGCGGATTGCCGGTTTGTGCTTTCTCGCTGCTTCGGCCATGGACCAACAAATCATTGGTAGTTTCCTGTTAACCATTAGGAGAAAAACGAATTATGGCAAAAGCTGCTGCCGTTGCCAAAAAGCCCCTCACCAAGAACGAGTTAATGGCAAATATCGCCGCCACGACCGAACTCTCCAAGAAAGAGGTCGCAGCCGTTCTGGATGCCTTGGCCGTCGAAATCCAGAAGAGCCTGAGCAATAAGGGCCCCGGCGCAATCACCATTCCCGGGTTGCTGAAGATCGAGAAGAAGAAAGTACCGGCGAAACCCGCTCGCAAGAATGTTCCCGATCCCTTCAACAAGGGCCAGCTCCGCGACTATCCGGCCAAGCCGGCTAGCACCAAAGTGAAGGTCCGGGCCTTGAAGACCCTAAAAGACTGGGCCGTGTAGCCGGTATCTTAAATCAACGTTATTGACCGTCGCCGCAAGACCGGCCGGCCAAAACGCCTTGGAGGACAATTGGCCTCCAAGGCGTTTTTTTGCCATTTTAACCAACTTCTAACGAAGACCCCGCACTGGTGCGCGTGGCGAGGCGACGACCACCGCCATGACAATAATGCACGCCGGAAACCTTTTGCAGAAGATAAAGCTTAACAAACTCGGCTCGGTTTGTGCGACTAAGCGCTGATTTGCCGCTCTTTCGTATCAATCCAAGTTTTTCGCGATCCCGATTAATAGCAACGGTGACAGAGTTAAGACTTGTGCGCCGACGGATGAGGGCCGTGCAAAAGTGCTTCGTTCGCCGGCCGCAAGACTTAGTGTTACGCGCTCTGTCGTGATATCCACTTCCCATTTCAAAAAGATCGCGAACTATGAAAACGCTACGGTGGGCAATCGCATCGTCGTTCGTCGGCGTATTGTTCGCCGGCACGGGCATGGCGCAGATGACCATGTCGTCTCCGGTACAACAACCGAGTTCCATTCAACAGATGGGGTTCCAGTCGGATGACAACGTCGGCTACGCGGTAGCCGACCCCGGCCCCGCGGGAGCGGCTGCCACTCCAGCCTCACCCAGCAACCAGCCCCCGACGCCGCCGACACCGCCGGCGACCAAGGCGGGTGAGAAGCCTGCGGCCGAGGCCCCCAAGGAGGAGAAGAAAGACGAAGAGAAGAAAGAAGACGAGAAGCCGGCCGAGGAAGGTCCGTACAATTTCTTCCACAATACCGGTTTGGGTCCCTGCCTGGACTACGAGCACCTGGAGATTCGCGGCTACATCGAGGCCGGTTATACCAGCAACCCGGCTTGGCCGCTGAGCAACGAAAACGGCCCGGTGGGCTACAACGACCGCGCCAACGAAGCTCATGCTCGACCAGCTCTATTTGATCGCCGAGCGCGTGACGAAGGTGGAAAAAGATTGCGGAGTCGATTATGGCTACCGCGCCGACTTGATGTACGGCACCGATCGCCGCTTCGTGCAAACGGTTCCGGGCTCGGAGTGGGACAGCTCTTGGGACACCGGCAACCGTTTCTACGGCCTGGCAATGCCCCAGTTGTATGGCCAATTGCAGATCAATAAGCTGACCCTGGAAGGCGGCCACTTCTATGCCCCCTGCGGGTACGAGAATGCCATGCCCACGGAGAACTTCTTCTACTCGCACACTTACAGCTTCCTTTATGCCGAGCCGACCACGCTGACCGGCGGCTATGCCACTTACAAGGTCAAGGACAAGCTCCTGGTCAACGCCGGCATCGACACCGGTTGGAACGAGGGCGACGCCATCAACGGCAAGCCCAACTTCTTCGGCGGCGTCAACTGGACGAGCAAGGACGACAAGGTGAACGTGGTGGAAGAAGTCTTTCTGGGCGACACCAACCAGGTCGTTCCCACCGTCGACAGCTTCCGCTACTTGTTCAACACGGTGGTCAACGTCAAGCTGGGCGACAAGTGGCATTACATCCTCGAGCAGAACTTCGCCCGCGATTCCGATCCTAACGGCAAGGGCCCTGCCGCTTGGACCGGCTGGTCCAACTACCTGCTCTACGACATCAACGCCTGTTGGGGATTCGGCGTCCGTTACGAGTATTTCGAAGACCTCGACGGCGCCGTGGTGCCGGGGGTCGGTCTCCAGAGCCTGCCGGGCATCGTGCCGCCGCCGGGCGTGCTGGGCTCCAAGTACAATGACGTGACGATCGGCCTGAATTGGAAACCGAACAAGAACGTTGTCGTGCGGAGCGAGGTCCGCTGGGACTGGGCGCAAAACGCAGGCACTTACGGTCAGAAGCCCTTTGACGATGGCGCCAGCAACGGGCAATTCCTCTGGGGCAACGACGTAGTCGTGCGTTTCTAAAGTTGCTTGATATCGATTTTACCGGCGGGGGACGGGCCTTGGACCTCCCGCTTGGGGACGAGCCCGATTTGGGGTGAGTGGAAGTCGGCCGTGCTGCGAGGGTGCAAACCTCCTGCGCACGGCCGACCCGCTTTCTTGGGCTACCCAGGTTGATTGCCTCACGACCAGTGCGGCGCGGTTTCGTCCAGCAGAGACCGCATTCTCTACGTTTTTCACGCGGTCCGGACCATTGGCATGCAACTCGCATAAGCTATCCTGCGGAGCGTTATCGCTCCCCGCGGCGTGGGAAATCGCCGGGAGTTAGACCGTTCTTCAAATGCAGGAGTAGTGTAATGATCAATCCACAGACTTTGGAAGGCCATTGGAGCGAAATCCAAGGGAAAATCCGCCAGCGTTGGGGTCAATTGACGGACGAAGACTTGCCTCAGTTCCAGGGGCGAGTAGACCAGCTTGTGGGGACCATCCAACGCAAGACGGGCGAAAAGCGAGAGGCCATTGAAAAGTACCTTAATGAACTTTCGAGTTCGGCCGGCTCGAACTTGGGGCAAGCAGCCGACGCCGCCCGCACTTACGTTCGGCAGGCTAGCGAGGGCGTGCAAGACGTCGCAAAGCAGGCCGCAGACCAGGTCCGCGCCGGTTATGTTGAGGCCGAGCGCTTTCGTGCATGAGCGGCCGCGGGAATCGCTGCTTATTTTCCTCGGTGCCGGCCTGGTGGTAGGCGTCATCTTGGGAATGATGATCAAGTCCCGTTAGCGGCAAAGGAGTGCCTTCATGGCGACTGAGGATTCCAACGCCATCCTGCAACGACAAATGGAAATGGTTCGCCACGATTTCAGCGAGCATGCTAACGCCATGGTTGACAAGGCGCGATCGCGGTTAGCGTGGGAGAACTACGTTATAGACCATTTGTGGGGTTCGTTTGGCGCGTGCGTATTGTTGGGCTACTGCCTCGCGCCGCGGCGCTCGAGGTTAACAAGATGCGAACCTGCACGGGAGGCGGCCCTGCCGCCTCCCACGGCGCCGGCTTCGCTTGCCACCCTGCTGAGCAACGGAGCAACTTCGCTTGTCGGTGTGGTGGCGCGAGAGGGTTTGGCCTACGCCGCGATGTCGATCAAGCAATGGCTGGCATCGCGCAATGCGGATGCGGACTTCAGGACGCAATCGACTCCGCCTCGGCCGGCGCAAGCCGGCGGCCCCTGGGGTCCAAGCTCTCGGGGACGCGGGTAGCGGTAGCAGCATCGGACTAAGTTATTATGATCCAATTGAACTCCCCAGCAGGACCCGAATCGGAAACCGTCCGGCAGACCGCCCAGCACGTGATGCGCGATCTCGTGACGATGGGGGAACTCCAGATCCGGCTTTTCAAGAGCGACGCTATGGAGTTTGCGGCGCGGAGCGGCCGATTGGCCGGGGTTTTCGCCGCGGGCATCGTCCTGCTGCTTGTCGCCGTGCCCCTGCTCGTAGTGGCGATCGCCGAAGGGCTGGTGGCTGCGGGACTGCCCCGTGCGGCCGCGTATGCGATTATGGCGATTCTCGCTGCCGCTGGCGGCGGTGGCATGATGGCTTGGGCGTGGCAAGGTTTCCGCAAGATACCACTGCTGTTCGTTCGTTCCCGCCAGGAGTTAAGGGAAAATATCGCTTCGCTTAAGGATGCCCTCCAGGCATCGTCGCAAACCCCTCCTAACCATCACCGAAAGCAAAACTATGATCGCTCCCAATAAAACCCACAGCGGGAACACCGAGCCGGCGAGCGGTGCGTGCCTTGACCAGCGGATTCGGGAAGAGATCGCCCGGTATCGCGATATGACGCCGGGCGAATTGAGCTACCGGCTGGCGGAACTGGATCACGAGTGGAGCATCGAGCGCGTGCTGGCGCTCAACTTGGGCGGCGCGGCGCTGGCGGGTATCGTGCTCGGGGCGATTTCCGCCGCAAATGGTATCTACTGCCCGTCTTGGCCGGTTGCTTCACCGTTCAACACGCACTCAATGGCTGGTGTCCGCCCATTTCGATTCTTCGCCGCCTCGGCTTTCGTGCGGCCGCCGAGATCGATCAAGAACGGATTATTTTGGAGGTCTTGCGAGGCAACTTTGCAGGCATCGTGGTTTCAGGCAGAGAAGATGCCGCCGTGGCGTCACGTATGGTCAGCGAGTGAAAAGCCCCTCGTAATGGAGCGGCTCGCCGCGCTCCCACGGCCGATAGTCATTGGCAAAATCGATCCGCTCACCGGTGCTGGGATGGGTTGCCCGTAAGAGCATGTACAGCGGACCGGGACGCGGGTTGCCGAGGTTCTCGTCTTGTATGCGGACGAAGGCCAGGGCCGCGGAGCGGTTATCGTGGGTCAGTTCCAGGGCAAAGCGATCTGCCTCGTGTTCCAAATGCCGGCTGAAGGCCAGGCCCGGCGGCATCAATGTCAGGGCTGCCAACTGCACCAGCAGCACCAGCAGCGGCAGCGAAGCCACATCGGATAGCTCATCGAAACCGAGGCGGTTCTTGTAGTGCGACAAGAGCCACCGGGCGGCATGATGGACCAGGCATAGACCGATTAACACCCCGCAGAACCCGGCCAACAAGCCCTGCGCTACGTGGTTGAGCACGTAATGCCCCATCTCATGGGCCATGACCACGCGGACTTCCGCGGCGTTCAGCTTCTCCAAAAGCGTGTCCCAGAGCACGATCCGCTTGCTGGCCCCGAAGCCCGTGACGTAAGCGTTCAGGGCCTTGGTGTCCACACTCTTGTCGACTTCGAATACCCGGCTCCCTTGGATGCCGGCCCGCTGCGCCAGGTCGAGGATCTGGGCTTCGAGTTGCTTGTCGCGCATCGGGCCAAAATGATTGAACAAGGGGGCCACCCAGATCGGCTCGACCAGCATCACAAAGAACATCACCGGCAGCGAGAGGATGGCGGTGTAAAGCCACCATCGCGTCGGGCTGCGGCGAATCAACCAATATGGCATCCAGATCAACAACGCGCCGACGGTCAATTCTACTCCGCCTTCCACCAGCAAATCATACAACCACTTCCCGAACGATTGGTTTGACAGGCCATAGGCGTGCTGGCGGACGTAGCCTGCATAAAAGGCCAATGGAACCTCCAAAATCCACTGCAGCATGGCGTAGAGGACAAAGTAGACAAGGATGACGAAGAACCACGTGTGGCCGATGCGGCAGGCCCAATTGCGGAGGCGGACGGAGAAGCCGCTCAGCAGCACCAGGGCCGGGATGGCCAGGGAGGTTGCCTGTCGCGCGACCCAGAGCAGATTGCCGCTGCGATAGTAGGCCATTGCCTCCGGGGTGGCAGGGGGGACGGCGACCCGCTCGGTCTGCCCGGCGGTTGGAGGGCTCGCCTGCTGGGGAGAGACGGCGGCGAGAAGGACGAAGAGGTGAATGGCGGTCATAGGAAGCTCAGGGCATGGATGGCAGAAAAAGGCGTAGCGTGCCGCGCTTGCTACGCGACCTTTTCCCACGCTACGAAGTTCTTTCCCAATTTGCAAGCCGGACTTTCCCCGACTACAATCGTGGACGCTGGATCCTACCCCTGCAACCTCACCTGGAGCTCTTATCGTGTTGGGCGCAATTGGACGGAGAACCTCTTGTTGGCAACGCTTGTGCCTGGCCGTGGCGGCCTTCGCGCTTGCCCTGCTCCCGGCGGGCTCAGGCGTTGCGAAGGAAATCTCGATGGCAAGCCTGTTGGACGACATGACGAATCTTGCCGCCATGGCCGAGTTTCCCAATCCACCGTATATCACGCGGCAATTCTCCTCGTACGACCGCGCCTCGACCACTCCGGCGGATCCCAAGACATGGTTCGCCAACAACGATTGCGGGAACTACCTGCGGGTGGAAGACCGCGGCGGTCACAAGGAATTCGTGATGGCCGACATGCCGGGCCCGGGCGCGATCGTCCGCATCTGGTCGCCCAACCCCGGCGGCACGCTGCGGATCTACCTGGACGGGCAGGAAAAGCCCGCCCTGGAATACGCCATGGCCGACCTGCTGGCCGGCAAGCACCCGCTGCTGCCGCCACCCATCGCCGCCAATCTGAGCATGGGCTGGAATCTCTATTTCCCGGTTCCTTATGCGAAGCATTGCAAGGTGACCTGCGACAAGGGCGGGCAGTATTACCACGTTGGCTATCGGACGTATCCGGCAGGAACCGACGTGAAGACGTTCAGCGTTGTACAACTCGAAGCGGCCAAGGGTGAAATTCGAAAAGTCGCCAATCGGTTGGCAGTCCCTAGGACCGCCACGCCGCTTGCCGAGAATTCGGCCTCCAAACATTTTGAGAAGTCCATTGAACCTGGGAAGTCGACCGTGTTGTTCAAACTGACCGGTCCGCAGGCCGTGGCCAGGCTTCAAATCATAGCCGAGACGCCCAGGTACCAGATCGAGATGGCGCTCCGCTGGCTGGTCCTCCAAATCAGTTTTGACGGAAAAAAGACCGTTGAGGTTCCCTTGGGCGACTTTTTTGGCGCGGCACCGGGAATAAACCCATTCCGATCGCTGCCGTTGGCCGTCGATCGTAACGGTACGCTCGATTGTCACTGGGTCATGCCTTTTCACGATACGGCAGAAATCCGCCTGGTAAATCACGGTTCGTTCGCCGTCCCCATCGTGGCAGACACGGAGACCATCTCCTGGAAGTGGACCAACTCCTCCATGTACTTCCACGCCCGTTGGAAGATCGAGCACGATGTCCGCACGCGGCCCATGCAGGACTGGAACTATCTCACTGCCACCGGCAAAGGCGTCTTTGCCGGTGTGGCCTTTTGCATCGACAACCCCGTCAAGGACTGGTGGGGCGAGGGCGACGAGAAGATCTACGTCGATGGCGAGACCTTTCCCAGCCACTTCGGCACGGGCACCGAGGACTACTATGGCTTCGGCTGGTGTTGCCCCAAGACCTTCACCCACGCCTACCACAACCAACCCCGCTGCGACGGCCCGGGCAACTATGGCCGCACGAGCGTCAACCGCTTCGACATCATCGACCGCATTCCTTTCACTACGAGCTTCAAGTTCGATATGGAATTGTGGCACTGGCACGATTGCAAGGTGAATATGGCCGTGACGGCCTACTATTACGGCCTGCCGGGTGCGGCAGACACCTTTCCGCCCATCAAGGCGGAGCAACTCGTCCTCAGGCCGCTGCCGGAGATCGCCAGCCACCGCGTCCCCGGCGCGATCGAAGGCGAGAAGATGCGGATCCTCAAATCGACCGGCACGCCCGAACCGCAAGACTGGGACGACGACAGCAGTGCTCAGCATCTCTGGTGGCACGGCGGCCAGAAGCCCGGTGACGAACTGCTGCTGGAGTTTTCCGCCCCCAAGGCGGGCCGCTACCAGGTCTTCGGCCGTTTCCTCAAGGCAATCGACTACGGCATCATCCAATTGGCCGTCAACGGCGAGAAAGCCGGCGGCCCGATCGACTTCTTCCACGACGGAGTGGTCCACACCGCAGAGATGCCGTTGGGGACGTTCGACTTGCGACAAGGCCCCAACCAGCTTTCCGCCGTGGTGGTTGGCGCGAATCCGAAAGCCGTCAAGCAATTTATGTTCGGGCTGGATTATATCTTGATCAAGCCCGAGCGAAAATACGCAGGAAGCAAAAAGTAATCTCTTTCTGCGGTTGTCGCCCTGGCTGCAAGCCGCTCCGCAGGCGCGCCGCGGTGGCTAAACGATAATCCGCTTCCTTCTGCAGTTCACTACGCCGACCAGCACCGCCACAGCAAGCAATGCCAGTGTCCCCGGTTCAGGGACGGCGGTGAGGCCCGCTCCCGCGGGGGGATCGGCCACGCTGCCCGAGGCCAGCGGTGAACCGGCTGCGGTCGGATCGAAGACGAACGTCCCGTCCGCGCCCACCGTCAAGCTCGTTCCGGTGGGTAGTGCGCTGGCGTTGGCCACCACCAGGCGGCCCTCGGCGACAGTCGTCCCGCCGCTATAGTAATTGCTGCCGCTGAGAATCAGCGTGCCGGGACCATCCATCACCAGGGCCAGAGACCCCGCGCTGTCCTCGAGCGTGCCACTGAAGGTCGTCGTGCCGCTTTGCGCTGCTATTAGCGTGGAGATCGTACCCGCGCCGCTGTTCGTCACTGTGCCCGCCCCGGAGAGTGAGCCGACGGTCTGATTGGCGCCGTTCAGGTCAAGCGTGGCGTTGGCCGCGACGGTCAGCGCGGTGCCCGCGGGCAGAATGTTGCTGGCCGCATAGGTCAAACTGCTGCTGAAGTTGCTGATCGTCTGCACGGCCGTGACTCCGCCCGACGCACCGGTGAATCCGAGGAACGCGGTGTTGCCGCCGAGGATGCTGGCAAGACTGCGCCCAAAGGATCGGACGTAGAATACGCCGCGCCGTTCGACATATCCAGCAGCGACACACCGATAGAGCCTGATCCGTCGTAAGTGAGAGTCACTTGAATCGGATCGCCGCTATCCACGTTGATATTGCCCGTAGGCGCCGGCGTACCAACCGTTCCGTTGGAGAGCAAGAGCAGGCCTGGGGTACCGTAAATATTGAAGCCAACTCCGACGCTGGGGGTAATCCCAGGGGTCGTCTTCGTAGCGCCGGCGTAGGCCAGGCTGCCGCCGGGCGATCCCAGCGCGGATGTGCCGTTGGGATCATCTTGCAGGACCAGGGCCGCTCCGTCGGCGCCGCCGTTGGCCTTATAGGTGAAATTCACAGTGAACGGCTCATTGATCGATACGGGAGCGTTCGCCCAGGCGCATCCGGGCTTCGCCGCCGTTGCCGTCGGTGAGGGTCAGCACGTTGTTGCTGACGGCGGTTGTCGTGTAGTTGTCTGGCGAACTGTCATTGAACGTCCACGTGGAGTTGGTGCCGGGGACACCGCTCGTGTCGGTCCCGAACCCGGCGATATTGGCCGCGGACGTCAGCTTCAACGTGCCGGCGCTGATCACGGTCGGGCCGGTGTAGCTCTGCTGGGCTGTGAGGTTTAGGGTCCCTGCACCGATCTTGACGAGCGAACCGCTGCCGCTGATCATGCCGCTAAAGACCTGGGCCGTTGGATTGGCCCACACGACGGTGGAGTTGTTGACGACGTTTCCGGCCAGGCTGCCGTTGTTGGCGACCGCGTCGCCGATTTGCAGCGTGCCGGCGCTGACCGTTGAATTACCGGTGTACGCGTTGTTGCTGGCGGTCAAGAGCAGCGTTCCCGCGCCCGTCAGGTTCAGCCCGCTGACGTTGCCGTCGTTATTGTCCTGGACCAGCGGCGCGGAGACCGTGAGGGTCCCGCTGGTAACGTTGATTGCCGATACGAACGGGGCGTTGCCCCCATTGCTGAGCATCACGGTGCCATAGACGGGATCGGTGGTCGAGAACAGCGAATTGCCCGATGAGGTGATCGTGCCGTTGATGTTCCACGCGGCGTAGCCGGCGGTCACGACCGCCTCCCTTTCGCCGGTGGTGGCGGTCAAGGTGCCGCTGGTCAGGATGACGTTGTTCAGGGCGTTATTGATTGCGCCCGAGCCAGTCGGATCGGCGTTGGTGACCGCGCCGCCATTGATGTTAATGGTCGGCGCCGTGGTGGAGTAAAAGCCGTAACCCAGCATGTTGGGCGCGTCAAATTGCAGCGTACCGCCGGCATTGACCGTGATCGTCCGCGTATTGATCGCCGCGCCGAAGGCCGAGGTGTTTGAGCCGTTGACGAGGTCGCTAAGGGCCGCTCCGACCAGCGTGCCGCCGCTTACCGTAATATTGCCGGTGAACGAATTACCGCTAGTGGTTATGGCGTTCAGCGAGCCCAGCACCAGCGTGCCGCTGCCGATTTTTGTAAGGCTGCCGCTTCCGGTCAAGGCGCCGGAATAGGCCGTCGTAGCGCCGTTGGCGCCCACCGTCAGAGAAACGGGATTTCCGCCGCTGTCCGCGAGCGCGAGGCTGCCGCTGCCGGAAAGTCCACCCAGGGTCGCCGCCGTGGTGCCCAGGGCAAAGCTCAGGGCGTTGGGCAAGGACCAGGTGACGGTGCTGTTTTGCAAGTGCCCGAATTGCCCACGACGAGAAGGCTGCCTGCATAGATGGTCGTCGCGCCCGAGTAGGTATTGGGGCCGTCGAAGGTAACCGTGCCGGTCCCCAAAATCGCAACCGAGGTCGAGCCGGTGATTCCAACGGAATCGGAGCTGGTGAGCGTGTAGTTCAGCGCGTTGTTGATGAAGTTGACCGTGCCGGTGGAAACTCCGCCGGCCGCCACATTGACGCTGCCCGAGCTGACGGCGACGGTGCCGCCACTGGCGTTGGCACTGTAGTAATAGTCGCCGAAGTAGGCGTTCTGGGTGGCGCTAGTGGCCTGGCTAAACGTTCCGAAGGTGGCCGCGGCATTATACAAGTTGGTACAGAAGTTCGGCGTGGTGTTGCTGTCCCAGGTCGTGCCGGCGGTTCCGCTCCAATAGCCGAGGTTAGTGAAATCGCGGACTTGGAGGGCGTTCATTTGCACGTCAACGCTGTTGCCGGTGACGACGATTGTCGCGCCTGAGCCGGAAGAAGTGAAAGTGCCCGTGCCATACTGGCCGTAGCCGCTCACGTCGTAAGCGAGGGTCGTCGAATTCCCGCCGCCAGGGCTGCTGAGAGTCACGGCGCGGCTACTGCCGCGCGAGTCGTTGACCCAGTATTGAACCAGGTATTGATGTCCGGGGATGAGGTTATTGAGAGCGATCGAACCTACGCCACTCCCTGAGGAGGCGTCGTAATAAATCGCCCCGCTCATCAGTCCGTTATAGTCGGCCGGTCCTGGACCGTATCCCCCGAAGTTGCTGTTGAAGCCGGTAGTAGTGATGTTGGGAGGAGATTCACCGCTTTGGTAGGCCCCGTTTAGACCCGTAAACGCGACGCCGTTGACCGTTCCGCCGGAGTTCTCGGCATAGGCATAGACCGGAAGGCCTGCCGTCGAGACGTCGCTGGCGCCGCTGATGTTTTGTGCCGCGGACCAGTTGATGGGCGGGGCCACCAATCCAGTGACTGCCATGATCGCCGTGTGGGTACTGCCACCCCCTTCAAAATTGAAAGAGATGCTCTGGAGCTGCTGTGCTGGCGAGAGTCCCACGATGTCGTAATAGTAGAGATTTGGATTTCCCGAATTCACGGAGTCATAACCACCACTGTTGATGCGACCGTTGGCCGTAATCGCGACGGGGGAGCCGTTGAACCAGTCCCCGACATTGATCGTGGTGCTATAGGAGAAGCCGCTAGCATAGTTGAGCGTCACGCCGATGTTGGCTGCTCCGTTGCCGTCGGCCGCAAGGAACGACAACCCGTTGTAAGCTGCTGGCTGTGAAAGCGTAAAGGTCGCTGTCGTGGGGCCGTTGCCGTCACCCGCCAACAAAATGGTGTTGTTCGTGTCGATCCCCTGCATTTGGAACGTATCTCCGCCAGTCGTAGGGTCCGGCACGCTGAAAGAGCTACCCATCGGCAGGCCCGTCGTGGGAGCACCGCTATTCTGTCCGACTTGGTACCAAGTGTTGCCCGACAGGCTGGTGCCGCCATCCATCGTCGCGGTAATGGGGGCACTGGTAAAGGTCTCTGCCGCGCCCACAACCATGTTCTCGTTGTAGCCGCTGCCGGCAATCGAGACACTCTGCGCCTGGCCAGGCCAGACCACAAGATCATGCCCAGAATGCCGCTTACGATGCATCCTACGGTTTTGGAAGCAGAACGCGATGCAAATACTGCCGCGCCGCCCAGACGGCAGCGAAAATCATTGCGATTCATGGCGAAACCCCTGTTTGAAAAAGCATGTAACAGCTTACGTGCCGGTGGATGGGGCTGGGCTGTTAGCAGCAGTCGGAGCGACTCCCCCATCCGTGTCCTTGATAGTCGCGGATTGTTGCGATCGATTTCCCGCGCTATCACAGTGCCGTCATTATATGCGTCACGTCAGGGTTTTCGTGCGCTGAAACCTTCACCTGTTTTTTCTTGCCGGCGCGATCGCAGTCCTCCGCAGAATCTTAACGGGCCCAAGCGGTCTTTGAATCCGACACAATGACGCGCGGAAAATGGACGACGCGCGGAAAATGGACGGCAATGCGCTTGAATTAGGACTTTACTCTCGTGACGGCATTGCAAATTCGACGGCATACCGGCCGACGCCCGCGCGGCCCATGGGAATCATCAGTCGGCCTTTTTCCCAGTGAAACTCCGCGGGTCCCAGATCGTGGGCGTCGCCCGCCGCCAAGGCCCGGACCTTGACGTGCGCCGGATCGACGCCGGCACTGATTGCCTTGAGATCCAGACTGACGCGGAAGGCCTTGTTGCGCGGGTAAGGAAACAGCACCAGTC
The DNA here is from genome assembly GCA_963709175.1 of uncultured Planctomycetia bacterium. GTDB lineage: Bacteria > Planctomycetota > Planctomycetia > Pirellulales > Thermoguttaceae > JANXQG01. The sequence goes on along the minus strand of CAVPVK010000007.1, from coordinate 1,714,509 downwards.
GGTTGGTCTCACGATTGATCTTCACCGCCCCGTCGGTCGCCAGGTGACCGAAGTCGATCCAGGTTCCCGGCGGATTGAGATGGGCGGAAAAGTCGGCCCGCGGATCCGTTTCTAAATGCCGGGGAGCCGACTCGGCGACGATGGATACGATCTTGCCGGCAGATCGATCGAGCTTGAGGCGGGCAAGCGTCACGCGATCCTCCGCGTCGCAGCCTTGCAAGGCCACGCGCTGGCCCTTGAATAGCCCGATCACCAGATCGTAACGGTCGAAGGCCGCCGGCACGGAGAATTCGTAGGGGCCGTCGATGATCCGCGTTCCCACTTTCCACCGGCTAGTCGGCTGGGGCAACGCGTGATCCTGCTGGAACACGATGCCCTCGGCCGCGGTTGCCGCGCCGCTGGACCCCGTGGACAAAGCAGTGATAGTCCTGGTCGAGCGTGTCGTTGACGATCCACTCGTAGGTCACCCGCACGCGATCGCCGCCCAGATGTTCGAACTTCGCCAGCCGGACTCGATGTTCTTCCACGGCTGCACGGCGGCTGCCTCGGCACTGGTCCGGGCATCGGCAAAAATGTACTCGGGGCACTCGGCATAGTCGGCCACGTGGCCGTCGTAAAGCGCCGTCGCGACGCGTGTTTCCGGTCCGATGGCCAGAAAGCCCCATTGCGGCAGCAGTTGACCCTCGATCCGCCACGGCTCGGCCCGCCAATTCACCCACAGCGTCAGGCCGCTGTCGTAGCGGATCTCGCTGCCGCGAGGTGTCGCCGGCGGCGATTGCCGCGCTGGCCGTCACCCATTGGCCGTCGACTTCGTAGCGAATCTCGCACCGGCTGCGCCTGCGCCGTAGAGCCGCTGCACCGGGTGCATGAGGTGATGCTCGCGGGCGACGAAGATGATATTGTCGGTTTGCGGATTGCCCACGAAACCGGCATGGCCGTAGGCCAACTCCTGGGCCCGGTACTTGTCGATCTGCTCCATGCTGCCGGCGTCGTGTCCCCAGCGCATGATCGTAGCCGCGGCGGAACCAGCGTTCGTAATAGCCCATGCCGTGATTGACCATCTGCGGATGGAGCTTCAAGAGATCGAAATCCAGCAGCGGCACGTGGTCCTCGCCGCCGTCCACCTGGGCCTCGACGCCGTCGCAGCGGCCCGCCCAGTAGAACTGGTGATGCCCTTCGCCGAAAAGCGGGCCGCCGTGCGCGTCGCGCATGAACTGGAAGAGGGCCGTGTCGTTTTTCACCTTGCCCAGCGCCATGGCGGCCATCGGCTGGTCGGCCTGGTGATCGAGCTGGTGCCATGGCGGCACGCAGGTGTGGACGTCGAGATAAGCGGCCGTCGTGCCATAGCGGCGATGGATCTCCGGCGCATTTTGCCGGGCGAAATCGACAGCCCGATTGCACTTCAGCCCGAAGCTCTGCACTTTGGTGCCCGGATTGAACCAGGCCTTCGAAGGCGAGCCGTCGGCGTTGAGCACCCGGGCCGTGGGATCGTAGGAAGGGGCATCGGGGTACAGGTCGATATAGTTCTCGTGCAGCGACCAGACGTAGCCGCAGTCGTTGGCCGCGCGGCCGAAGGCCATCATTCCTTCCTCGCCGCCGTACTGCGGATTGGCCGGAATATGATCGGGCAGCTTGACGTCGTAGCCGTAGCGCTGCCAGTCGTGCGTCGATGATCGCCACGTGGTCGACGCCGTTGTCCTTCAAGGCCCGCAGGTTCTCGGCGTCGCCCCGGTAGGTGCCGTTGTGGTGTCCCCAGATATCGAGCATGATCCGCGGGCCGAGCAGCTCGCGATAGGGCGACGGCGGATGCGGAAGGTTCGGCAGCACCTCGCCCAGATCGGGCGAGACTGCCATGTAGCCGCCCTCCGCCAACGGGTTCCGCGTGCCGTCGGTCTTCGGATCGTAGACGGCCTCGCCCTGCGGGCATTGTGAGGCATGGGACAAGGTCCAATCGAGATACCGGCAGACGAACACGCCGGGCGTGCGGAGATAATCGGCCTGACCCGACGAGGTATGGCAGATCGATTGGCTTTCGCAACGGCACGCCGCCAAGACCGCCGAGCGAAAAACGCGTGACGACGGGACGGTCGTGGCTCACCGCGGACATTGCCAGTGCTTTGCCGTGGATCGAGAAAACCCAAGTGATTTCCAGCGGCTGGCCTTCGACGTCGTATTCCCAGAGAACTTTTAGTACGTCGTTAGGGCGGTTAACCATTTTTCCACTTCGCAGGCGGCCTGCATCCAACACTTTTCCCCGCGCAACCGTGCTTCCCGGTCCTTGCCTTTGCTTCTAACCAGGATCGTAGCGCCGCCCCCAGCGGCCGGCTGAAAGGGCCGTTGGCCATCGATCTGCACAGTAAAGTCGTCCAGCGTGCCGGTTTCCGGCTTATAGGTATAGACCAACCGGCAATCGGCGCCTTCGTAGATGAATTGCCAGATCTTGCCTTCACTTCGCAAGTAGTTCTTGCACGGCAGCAGGTTCGAAGGCGTCACGCCGTGGCCCGGATTGTTAGCGAGTGCGGCGAGACTCGCGTCCGCTGTCGCCTGGTAGGCCTTGCTCGCCACGATTTCCTTCACGAGGTTGCCGCGACCGGCCCTGTCGCTGCCCACGGTGATCTTGGCGTCGCCGAAGAATGAGAAGTCGAACGAGGCGTCGTTCCTCGGCCCGGGCTCGACCTGCAAGCGAACGATCACGGTCTTGCCGCTGTACGGCGAAAGATCGAACGAATAGTCGATCCACTCGGCCTTGTCGTGGTGCCGCCGCATGAGTTGTTGCTGCTTGCCGTCGGCGAGCAAATAGCAGGAAAAGGTTACGCCGTCGCTCTTGCCCGGCACGGCCACGTCGGGTCCCATGGCGATGCCGAAGGAAAGGCGGATGGGCGTCGTGCTGGGCAGGGCAAGGGGATAATCGACCCAGGCCTTGCCCGGCGGCACGTGCCAGGGCGAGTGCATGAGCAGGGCCTCGCGGCCGAGCACGCGGCCCCAGGGCTTATAGGAGATGCCGCTCTCGGGATCGAAGTGTCCCATCCATGCCCCGGGCATGGCAACGGGAAGCCCGCCGTACGATTGCCAGGACACCTGGTAGATGCCGATCTCCGTCAGGGGTGTTTCGCCTGGCGGCAAGCTCACCGGGTTATCGGCCAGTTCGGCCGCGCCGGCGGAAGAGCAGATGTAAAGCAGAAAACAGAAAGAAAGAGGACGTGTCATGATCGGGTGCACCATGCTTATGTACTGGGACGACCTCACCTTGCTTGCCAAGGTGGCGAAGGAGGCTGGATGGTTAGACGTGCCGCATACCCCATCTTAGCTGTTCAGCCTGCTTCACCACCTCGACAAGCGAGGCTGGGTCGAGCAAAGAGCGCGCATCTCGCATTAGCTGTTTAGCCTGCTTCACCACCTCGACAAGCGAGGCTGGGTCGAGCAAAGAGCGCATCTCGCATTAGCTGTTTAGCCTGCTTCACCACCTCGACAAGCGAGGCGGGGTCGAGCAAACATTGCGCGTCTCGCATTAGCTGTTCAGCCTGCTTCACCACCTCGACAAGCGAGGCGGGGTCGAGCAAACAGTGCGCGCCTCGCATTAGCTGTTCAGCCTGCTTCACCACCTCGACAAGCGAGGCGGGGTCGAGCAAAGAGTACGCGTCTCGCATTAGCTGTTCAGCCCCTTCACCACCTCGACAAGCAGCAAGGCAACTCGACAAGCAAGGCGGAGTTTCGTTGACTTTCACAGCGAGTTGACGAATTCCGCCAGGTCGTCGATCTGTTGCGTGGTGAGCTTCGGCTTTCGCTCGCCGTGCAGGCCGTGCTGCCCGTCCGCGAGCACCTCGCGAATGGTCAAATAGCGGCCGTCGTGCAGGTAGGGCGCGGTCCGCCAAACCTCGGTCAAGCGGGGCGTGTTGAAGCGATCGTTGGGCTTGTCGTACTTCCCCAAACTGCCCACCGAATGCGATTTCTTGTCGGTATAGTACGGCCCCGGATGGCACTCCGCGCAGTTCAAAGCCTTGCTGAAAAAAAGCTCCTTGCCGCGCTGGGCTGCCGGGCTGAACTTGCCGCCGATCAAGTAAGGGCTGGGAACCGGCTGCAACGACTGGAGGTAGGTGTCGATGGCCCGGGCGTCTTCCTCCGGGCGGACGGCAAAAAGAATGTGACGGATGCCCGCCCGCACCGCTGCACCGGCGTCCTCGCGAACGGCCAGCGACATCGCCGGGCCACCGTGGAAGACGTCCAACAAGCTCCGCGTATTCTTCGGATTGCCTAAGCCGTCATTGGGCAAATCCCAGTTCAGGCCGTCGGCACGGGCGTCGGGGTGGCAACTCCCGCAGCTTTGCCAGTGCTGGAAGCAGATCGAGGCATCGAAAAAAAGCATCTCGCCGCGACGCGCCGGGGTAAGCGGAGTCTTGGGTCCCAAGGCGATCTCCGCCACGTGCGATGGGCTCGACGACTTCAGATCGACCATGGCCAGCGTATCGGTGAAGTACTCGGCCACGAAGGCCCGATCGCCGATAACGGCCACGCCTCGCGGCCCGTTGCCCGGCAGGCCGATCCGCTGCCGCAACGTGGCCAGCAAAGAAAGCTCGGCGGGCACTTCCGCTGCGGCGGCAGGCGTAAGATGCGTCAGCTTGTCCAACAGGCCGACGGCGTCGATACGGCTGAGTTCGTGGGTGCCGGCATGGGTCACAAAGATCGTTTTGCCGTCGTCGCTGGTGGTCACGCCCCAGGGCAATGCCGCGCCGAGATCGACGTCGTCCAGGAGAATAGTGTTGAGCAGCTTTCGCCCGGCAGCATCGATGATGCTCATGGCGTTGGTGTTGGTCCACCCCCGTTCCAGTTGGGTTGCGGGCAATTCGAAGTGCGAGAGGATGTGCAGCACGTAGACGTAACGGCCATCGGGCGATGCGCAGATGCCGCGGACACTGGAACTGCCGTTGGGCAGCCGGATGGACGTTGCCTGGAAGCTGGCCGTGTCGATTGCAGTCACGTTGGCCGCCACATCTCCGCTGTCGGCCCGGTCCAGCGGCAGCTGATTGACCACGAAGACCGTCTTGCCGTCGGACGTGATCGCGGCCGCATAGGGCTCGCGGGTCACGGCCACCCGCGCCACCTGCTTGTGATCGGCGATGGTGATTACCGATACATCATTGTTGAAACGATTGCAGACGTATAGCCGCTTGCCATCAGGTGTGACCGCCAAGCCGTGGGCCGTATGCCCGACAGGAATCGAGTCGACGATTTTGCCCGCCGCCGTGTCGATTACGGCAACGGTGCTCTTGACGGCCGCGCAAGTCACGTAAAGCCGGGCGCCATCGGGGCTGAGGGCCAGGCCCGTGGGTTCGGCCGGGAGGGCAATCGTCCGCACAACTTTGCCGCCAGCCACGTCGAACAGCGCGAGTTGCCTTGCGTCGGCCAAGGTGATGTAGAGCGTCTTGCCATCCTTCGAGGCGGCAACGGCGTCGGGACCAAGGTAGTTGCCTCGCACGATCGGCGGCGGAAGCGGAAGCATCGGCGGGCCGGGTAGGGGACCGGGGCCGAAGTTTTGCGCAGCGGCCGTGGCCAATAGCGCCGCTGTCACCAACAGGGTAGTTATGGAGCGAAACATCAGACCTTCGCCTTTGGATTCGAGAACCTTAGTCCCCCCATGTCGTGAAAAGTGCCGTATTCGGTAACCACGGCACCCTCCGGGCCGGCAACCATGAAGTGCCAAGCCTGGTGACGGTTCAAGTCGGCGGTTTCATCGATCGCAAGCGGCTTGCAGTGCCGCGATTTAACGATATCGCGCTGGCTGGCCGGAATCTTCGAGAAGAACTCCGGCGTCGGCTCGCCTTCACCGAAGGTATAAATCATCCCATGCCGCGGCTGCCACGACTCCATCTTCGCCGGCCCCTTGTCGGTGGGCAGGTGCTTATGCTCGGGAATCATCTGGCCGGGCAGAAGGTAAATCTCATGGCCGAAATAGCCGAACTCCTGGCGATTGATCCAGAAGATGCCAGCCATTCCCACGTGGGCGAAATCGTCGAGGTGAAAATCGAGCACCCAGATTCCTTTGCGGAGCGTTTCGGAAATCGGGTTGTGGAACCGGTTGAACATCTCGAAGTAGGCCTCCTTGGCCTTCTCCGGCTGGAACTCACCGGCGGCGTTGTAGAAGTCGCCGTTGCTATAGGTCTTGACCATTTTCGCTGAGCTTTCGTTGGCCGAGGTTACTGCCGTTGCCACCTCGCCTGCCAACGCGGAATTGCCTAATTGGCTCGCCAGGGCCACGCCGGCCACGGCGACGGAACCGGAAATCAACTCGCGACGTGTCATTGCATGCTTGGGGTCTGAGGTCATTGTCTCCACTCCTGAAATTGTAAGGTTAAGAGCCGCTATGGTGGGCCTGCGCTCGCCATCGAAGGCGAGTTGGTCCCACCCTACGATTCACTTGCTGGCCACCCGCTCGTCGCCCTCCACAATGATGCGGAAGCCGACGTCGAAAACGCGCTGCCAGGGCTGGTAGTGCATGCGGTACGACGCTGTGGCCCGATACGGCCTATCATACCATGAACCACCGCGAACCGCCTTGGTCCCGAGCGCGGCGGGGTCGTCGCGACCGTCATCCGCGCGGTACGGGTAAGGACGGTAAGCCGTGCGGGTCCACTCGGCGGCATTGCCGATCATGTCGCAGAGCCCCCAGGCATTGGCCTGATAGCGACCGACGTTCGCCGTGACCATGGAACCGTCGTTGACCGCGTCGATCCGCGGCTGCCAGTGCGGCGAATCCCCTCGGGCCATCCCGTTGAGCGAGGAATCCGCCAGATTGGCGAAGCGGCCGAAATCGGCCTTCAAGTCGCCGTAATAGGTCGCCGTACCCGTGCCGGCGCGGGCCGCCCATTCCCATTGAGCCTCGGTCGGCAGGTCGGTCTTGCGGCCCGTCCGCGAAGAGACCCAATGGCAGAAATCTCGCGCCTCTTGCCAACTGACCCGCACCGCCGGCTGCTGCGGACCGTTGATCGGATAGCCGCGCTCGCTCTGGTCCTTGTTCGGCATGCTGATATAGGCGCTGTCGTGCCGGGCATCAAAGGCAGCGAACTGGGCGTTGGTAATCTCCGTACGGCTGATGTAGAAGGGATGGGCGATCTTCACGCGGGCGGGCGGATACTCGTCGTCAGCCCCGGTGGCGCTGCCCATCACATATTCACCCGCCGGGATAAGCACCAATTCCACCGGCTCGCCCGAGCCGAGCGGGAGCTTGAAAGTTAGCGGCGATTTTACGGCCTTTTGCCGGCGGACCGCTTCGCCCGCATCGAAAGGCCAGCCGTTGACCACCGGCGGCTTGGCCTCGCGTTTCCGCTCGGGCGCGGGTGCCACAAAGGCCACCGGTCCGCCGTTGTATTCCGCCCCTTCAAAGATCGTGGGCAGAATCGTCTCGGGATCCTCCGGCCGATTGGCAAAAAGCCTGCCGCATTTCCAGACGCTGTTTCATGACGGGCCGCGTGCCGGCGTGCTCATGCCAGGTGCCGTGATCGGGCACGTTCAGATCGATCCAGGTGATCAGACGATCCCATGCCTCGCGGTCGAGATGGACGTTGTGGTGCCCCTTCTCGAGCATTTGCACCAGTTCGCTCGTGCCGGCATGCCACTCCATCGGTTGCTGCAAGTGATAGTCGCTTTCCGGGCCCGGCCGGCGGACGAAGGGGTGCAGGGCCACGTACGACGGCGTGAAGTCGCGGAAACGGGCATCGCCGGTGACCCGCAGGTCGGGCGGGCTCGTCGTGCCGCCCTGGTGGCACCCCACGCAATTCCTCTCCAGCACCGGCTGCACTTCCCGCTTGAAGCTCACGCCCCGCGGCGGACCGTACCAGGTCTCGATCGGCGAGGGTTTGCGGAGCACCGCCAGCCTCGTGCTTCGCAGCGGGGAGCTGCTCTGGCTCTCGTGGCAGCCGATGCACGACACGGTCTCGCCGGGCATGGCCGTGAACCAGCTCCGCATGACCGCCACGGCCTTGCCGTCGGCATCCAGCGGCTGCACGGCCAGCGGCGTATTGGCGGGGGCCTTGAAGTTCACCGAACCGTCGCTTTCCACCGGCACGGTGCCCCAGATGCGGCGGCCGTCCCAAGGTCCGTCGATGCCGATGTTGATATGGCCGCCCATGCCGTTGTAGGCGAAGTGCGGCTCGTAAACGCGAAGCTTCTTCACGGTCCCGGGCGGCACGCCGCGCATGCCTTCGCCCGCATAGACGTTGGAGATATGCACTTCGGCCTGGGTGCTCGCCAGATCGACGCGGTCAGGGATCACCGGCGGTGTCGCCGTCTTCCGCAGCGGCACCGGCTCCAGCATGGCGTAGCCCGACTCTTGCGCCAGGAGCACGAAGTTGTCGAAGGTATCGACCAGGTAGATGCCCCAAGGCATCTCGGGCGAAGGCTTGCAGGAAACCAAGAAGTGTTTTTCGCTGAGAGGATAGGGATGGAGGAACCGCGGCCACGAGTCCTCAACCAGTCCATCGCGGATGAGCGGCTCGACTTTCTTGCCGAAGCCGGGAATCCGCTGCACGACGCCGGTCTCTTCCGAACGTCCCAAAGCGGGGTCGAAAACGATCAGCTCGCCCATCCGCTGCACACCATGGTGGCCGGAGATGACTCCCACGACCTTCGTCGGGTGGCCCGGAATGGGCCGGGCGTAGAACGTCGAGTTCGGCCAATACGAATTGCTCTTGTAGTAGGCTGCCTGGTTCGTGCCATCGGGATTCATCGTGAACAGCAGCCGGGTGAAGTAGTGCGGCGAGTCGGAGTACTCCCAGCGGGTATAGAGGATGCGGCCGTTGTTGAGCATCCTGGGACACCAGTCGTGGTCTTGATCGAACGTGAGCTGACGGACATTCCCGCCAAGTGCGTCCATGATAAAGAGGTTGGCCACCTTGTCGCCGCCGCCGACACAGGGAACGCCCTGGAAACAACGGGTCGAGCAGAAAATGATTCGTCCGTCGGGCAGATAGCAGGGGTCGTAGTTGTCCACGTCGTCAAAGTCGCCGACACTCACCCGGCGGAGACCTCGGCCGTTGACTCCCAATTCGTAAATCTGCCAGCGATTGTTGGCGTCGGGTAGGGAGACAAGCATCTTAGCGGCATCGAAGTGCAGATTAATATCGCCAACAAAGGCCCCTCTCTCCGGCTGGAAGAGCTTGCTGACTTTGCCGCCCGGCCGAACCGGCGACAGAACCGCGATCTGGTTGTCGTAGCCGGTCGTCGGCAACGAGCAGTTGCCCTGCCAGTTCTGCGGCAGGCCCATCTGATTTTCCCGGCGGCGGACCAGGAGCAGCTTGTCGAAGTCCAGTAGAGGGTTGGCCGAGAGGGCCTCGCGACGCAGGGCCTCGATCTTGGCAGCCAGGTCCAGTGCCGCTTGCCCGGCCTTGGCGTCGCCCTTGTGCAAGGCGGCTTCGATTTTCGCGGATTGCTTCGCGTAGCCGTTTGCCCGCTCGAGATATTCCTTACCATGGGCATAGTGATCGCCAAATGTGGCCACCAGGTCTTCGACACCGAGCTGCAAAGCCTTAGCATTGGCCTTTGCCAGGGCTTCGGCCGGGCTGGCGGCCAAAACTGCACGCGTCGCTAAGCAGAGATAACAACATCCGACGAAAACCACAATCATCCGAATCAAGTCAACGACTTTCACCATGGCGTAGGGCCTTTGCTAGGACAGGGGTCGGGGCGAGAAAATCCTTTTATCGCGATTCCACTGCGAACTTCACAGCCGGGCTCTGTGCTAGCGGCGGAAGTGAGCAGGTCATTTCCAGGCGGGCGGCAGGAAGGTGGTAGGGGATGCGGCACGGTGCATAGCCACCAAGCTTACCGCATCGGGTGCTTATTTTAGCATAGTGCCAGCCGGATTGCTACTTGATTGTGTAAAATCGGCGCACCACCCACATGTGGGGCAAAATCCCTTGTACGCCATAAATAGACGGCCTAAGATATGCTTCGCGTGGGAAGCATTGTGGTCATCGGTGCCGCTGTGGAACTTCAGGTGTTTTGCGATGCGCAGTAGACTCCGATGCGGGCGAATGGCCCACTTGCGCCACGGCTTATGCCCTGAGTTTGCCGCACGCCCTATCGTGGCAGTATACTACATGCGAAGCCGGTTCTCGTGGACTCACTTGTCAACGATATTCGCGGGTCGATTCCTCCTCATTTTCATGGCGGCATTGCCGTTATCGACCTCGCTGTCCCGATCCTGATCGCACGATAAGCCGCGAAAGTCCACGAGGAGTTCGTCGGCCGCCTGGCACGTCCGGAAGTTGATTATGCGAACTCAAGGTAATCAGGATACGCCGACACTGCCCAGCCTGCGTCCTCCTGTTGGCGGACGTTTTTCCACCGGCGCGAGGCCCCGTACCACAGCTGAGGTGATTGCCGCTCGTGTCGCCGACTGGGCCGCAACCAGCGGATTCGACGCTGCGCCGCTGCTTGCGAAAATACGGAAAGTGATCGAACAGGCCCTGTCGGAGTATTTTCGCTTTCTCACCTGCAATGGGAATTTGATGGTGCTCAGCCATGCCTCGCCAGGCGAAAATGCGATGCTCCTGATTCTTGAGCCAGGGGATCGCTACTGGCGCATTGCCTACAGAGAGGCCGCTGAACTTACCGAGATTCGCGATGACATCGTCGGGCGTTTGTTGGACAACGCGCAGAAGCTGCTTGCCGGAGAAGCAGCGGCGCCATGCCCGGGGTGGACACTAGCGCAAGACGACTTTCCCCTCAATGGCGTTGTCTGCACCAAGCTGAGCGTCCCATTTAGTGTAAAGGTAACGGAGTACCTCAGTCTGATGTGTCCTCTGCCGGGTCGGCCGAAAGGCCGACAAACGTCGGCGATTCAAGAATTGGCCAATGCTTGTGACGATTTGCCCGATGTCCGCGCCCGCTTGGCAATTGAGCGAGTCGCTGCAAGGTGCGACCCGGTATTGTGCGAACTCGTGAAGGAAGATCCGGGCGTTCGCGTACGGGAATACAACTTCGCAGTATCGGCGCAAAGTCCCGCTGCCCGCACTAACCGTTTCCGCTGGGCGCGGAGTTTTCCCGCCCTGTGGGGGCTGCGGCATGAGCCGCATTTGCGCGGGCTGATCGACGCCGGCCAGCCGTTTATCAAGCCGGCCGCCGCCCTGCTCGACTGCTCGGCCGCCGCCATCCGCCGGCTGCGAGACTTGGAGCATAGCGTGGTCGATCTCCGCCCCCGGGGATTACAGCAATACATCGGCGACCTCCGGCTGGACGAGGATCGGCGGGAATGGCTCGGCGTTCTCGATGTGCCGCTGCTTTTGCTCGACGGGCTAGCCGGCCTGCCCACCGACAAGCTGCCGCCGCTTGAATCGCTGACTTCCTGCGATGCTGCGATCGCAGGGGGGCCGTGCGGAGACGTTTCTGTCCGATCGGTAATCTCCGCTTCTTTCCGCGCCGCGAGACTTCTGACGGACGCAGAAGAGGGCGTGATCAATCCTGTTTTCCCCGCGTTTCGTCCGCTGCTTGCGTCTACCAAAGGCGATTGGGGCGCGGTCGGCCGTCAAATCGAGACGCTTGGGGAAGCGGATGTCATGGGAATCCGTGACTTCGTGCTGATGCTGGCGAATACGCTGGTGCTGCCGTATTTGCTGCGCGTCAACGAGGTTCGCGATCGGGCGGAAGTACATCCGGAGCTCATTTCGGCGGCGCGGACCCAAATGGCGCTAATGCTTGCGGCCCGCTGGCATATCGGAGCCTTCTTGCGTCACTCGACGCAGTGGCATAAATCTCTGGGTATCGCCGCCGGCGTCCGTGAGAACCGCTTGCGCTACGATGACGCCTGGCCGCCCTGGTTCAAGCCGGTCAAAGCCGCAAATGGAGTCGTTATCCAACCCCTATGTTCCGCAGGCGCGCTGCGCGAGGAAGGGGCCCTCATGCATCATTGCGTCGGCGGCTATGACAGCTTATGCATGAGGGGACGGACCCAGATATTCTCGCTGCGTACGGCGAAGGGTGAGCGACTTTCAACGTTGGAGCTCGTTGCAAGGGAAATTCGCCCCGGGGTGTTTTGGTTCACGGAAGAGCAACATCTTGCCGCTTATAACCGCCCGCCGCCAGGCGAGGCCGTTGCGGCGGCAAGACAGTTGGTCTCGGCGCTCAACAGCCGCAGGGCGCTTCGCCATGTCGCCGCGGCCCTGCCTCGCCGCGCCGCTGTCGATGTGCACGTCCTTTGCGGTTTTGACTATCGCAGCGACACCGCTTGGGAACAAGCGCGGGCCGCCGCGCTGCCATTCTTGCCGTCGGATCTGCAACGCCTTGGGGCTATGGAGTTTGGGGCGAGCGTGACAGCTTTCAGGCTAAAGCGACGATGCGAGCAACCCGAGCTCGATGAAGCTGACGATGACCATGAAGATTTTGAAAAGCGGGTCCTGCGCTGGATCCGGTAGGCGGTGCTGCGCGATAGGCCGCGATAAATAATAGGCCCGGAGGGATTCGAACCCCCGACCAAGGGATTATGAGTCCTGAACGGTTGTATCTCAGTGCTTTCTCAGTGCCGAAAACCCCGTGTTTTCTGGCATCAGACGCTGGAAAACATGGGGCGGCAAAGCACAAAGTATTGAGCGAAGGTACTGTTTTAGGTATTGTTGAATGTATCGGGTGGTGAGTTGTGCCTGCAGCATGGCTTGCCCACGTGCCCCGGGGTGTTTGGCGGTTCTAATCCTTCCGGCCAAACACCCCAGGGCGGCCCGGTCCAACTCGGAAGGATTCTCTTGTGAAGAAAAGCATTCCGGCGCAATCGCACCCAAGGCCGGCGGACGTGCCGGCTATTTCCTACCGTGCGTTGACTGACGCAGTTTGTCGAGCCGTAAAGGTCGCGAATTTCCTTGTCGATTACTGTGGCAACCGCTTGGAGCAACTGACCCAAGCTGAAACCAAATACTGTTTGGCGACTATGGGGAACGTCGGTCGTGACTTGCTGGCCAGCAATGATGTTGGTGTTCGATGCGCGGAACGATTCCGCGGCCACTACTCAAACCCGCCCGAAACCATTGCTGGTGTTTCGGCGCCCAGTTACCACGAACTAGGGAGGGCCCTGGCTGGTCATGTCGTGTTTGCAATTTCCGCCAATTTGGACAAGGTGACATATCCCGAGCCGCGCATGCCTTTACCAATGCCGCGGTTTGATGCCGATTGGCTGGTCTCACGGATCCAAGATGAGGCAATAAGAGCCGAGAGGATGGAGGCCGCGGCGCCGCTAGCGGCCGGCGACGTGGCAAAGCCGGAACGGCGGCGGCGAGGGACGACGCGACACGAACCGAAGCGACTGACGGACCGGCAGCTACTGGTCACCCAGCTCTATGGGGAATGTAAGGGAAGCTACGCCGAAATAGCGAGACGGCTTGGTAGGGACCGCGCGACAGTCAGGGAGATTCATCAAGCCGCGCTGAGGAAACTCACCGAAATAGAGAGAGTCACTCGATCGAAAAATAAAACGCTTTCAATCCGCCGCGACAAGCGAGGGCAAGAGGCGGTTTCAAACGACGATGACAGGCGACTTTAGCGGGGGTAGTCTAGGGGGTATTTCGCAAAATTCTTTAAGCCCCATTTGAGCCCGTAAATTACGGGCTTTTTTCGTTTCTGCGGGGGGGTATCCTGCGCAAAATACCCCCCGTTAACCGGTTAGGGTATGAGCAAGCAAACCCTAACACCCGACGAAGAAGCCGCCTATGCCGACCTGGCAGCGGCAGCGGCCCGCCTACGGGAAGCCCAAGCCCGGGCGATTGAAGCCCGGACGGTGAGTGAATCCGTAGCGGACAAGCACGGCGCCAAGAACCGCCCGGCAACGGGGGGCCAGCGATGAAGCCCAGAGGCCGGAAACCAACCCCGATGCACGGACGCGGCGAGATCCGCGGCGATTCGGTCTTTCCCATTTCCGTCTTTATGCGGAAGTTGGGGATAGCCCGTAACAGTTGACCAGTCTGCGGCGCCGTGGCCTACCCGTTCATTCCATCGGCCGCCGTTGCGCCTTAATTTTCGGGTGGGAGTTTCTCGACTTCCTTCGGTCAGAATCCGACCCGGGCAGTAATGATGCCCTGGTCGATACGGGAAATAGCGGCAATTCCGCGCCGACAGTACCCGCGGCGGTACTCGGAAACCATCGTAATTCCCAAGAAACGCAACCGGCCGCATGCGTCGAAACTAGCGGCCGGCTGCAAAAACCAACCCTTTAGAAAGGATTCATTGTGTCCGATTCAAGTTTACCCTTCGGGGAACCCAGCGGCAACGGCCAGACCACGACCGCCACGACCGCGCCCATTCGATCCGCGACAGCCGAGCGGGTTCCACTCGACCCGTTCGACCCCGCGGCGTTGCGGTTGTCCCAAGACTTTGCTTCGTCCATTGGCGTCAAAAAAGTTCTAACGGTGGTCCCTTGCAGGAAGCCAAACCGTCACGAATTCGTGAGGGTCCGCGCCGGCGAGGAGTGGAGACTCGAAACCGGCGTGTTCGAGGATAAAGTCAACCGGGAAATCTACCTGGTCCAGCGAGACTTGTGGCCAGAGTTGGCCGGCGAAGTTTTTCCGGTCTGTCTCTTCCTGGCCGTCAACCGGCAAGGCGACGTGTTCCTATGGGCCGCCAAGCTACCTGGCAGCGACGGACGCAGCAACACGTGGAACGATTCCGCATTGGCAGCGGCGACGATTGCTGAAACCAGGTGGGTGCCGCGTGGCCGCCAACATGCCCGGCGGCTGTTATGACTTCTATGAGGCCGCCGGCGAGCTGGCCGAACCGGTTTGGCCGGAATTGTCGTTTGCCGAGATTCTGAAATTGTGTTTCAAGGATCGTTTCATCCGGCAGGCCGATCATCCCGCTATTCGCGCCCTAAAGGGGATGGCATGACCGGCGCCTTGGACCACTTCCGCGAAGTCTGGCCGGTGGACTTCGAATTCCGAGCCGCCGATGGCGAGCGACCGGAACCGCTTTGCATGGTGGCGCGGGAGTGGCGCACAGGGCGCACGATCCGAGTTTGGGCCGATGAACTGCGAAAGATGCCTGGTCCACCTTTCCCGATCGACAACGATTCGCTTTTCGTTGCCTACTTCGCTTCCGCTGAACTGGGTTGCTTTTTGGCCCTTGGCTGGCCCATGCCCGCGCGGATACTGGACCTGTTTTGCGAGTTTCGATGCCTGACCAACGGACAAGGAATCCCTTGTGGCAATGGTCTCCTTGGCGCCCTGGCCTACTTCGGACTGCCGGCGATCGACGCAGCGGAAAAGCAGGAAATGCGGCAATTAGCGATGCGCGGCGGCCATTATTCCGCCAGCGAGCGGGAGGCGTTGCTGGCCTATTGCCAGACCGACGTTGACGCGCTTTCGCGATTGGTACCTAAAACAGTACCTTTGATCGACCTACCGCGCGCCCTTCTCAGAGGCCGCTATATGGCCGCCGTTGCGGCGATGGAGTGGAATGGCGTTCCAATCGACGTTGCCAGCCTGAACGCACTACGCAACGCGTGGGACGACGTGAAAGGCCATTTGGTGGAGCGGATCGACGCAGACTATGGGGTTTACGCTGCCCGCGGGAGTGGAGATCAATCCCGGATCGGCGTTAGAGGCCACGTTGTTTCAAATGGCGGGAGACCACGACGTTGACCCGTTCACCCTGGCCGCCGTGGCCCAGGACCTTTGGCGCGACGATCGGACAGCATACGCCGATCATCAACGAGCCGTGGCAGCGGCCCGGCGAGCCACCGGATTGACCAGGCAGAAAATCAGCGAGTGGGAGGAGGCAGGCCACGACTACGCCACGTGGCCCGGTCTGGACACCAAGGCGCGGGAGTTGGCCGGCGAGTACCCGGAGTTGGGGATCGGTCAGCGGATACCGCGAAGGCGAGCTCGACGATACCGACTATTCACAAAACCTGTGGTATTTGTTGCGCGATGGCACCCGACCGAAGGCGCGAGATGATCGGCGGATTCTCACCCGCGCGGCGGAAACCGTCCGAACGGCCGGCCCGCAGTGCCGAGTCAATCGACTGTCATTTTCTGCGCGGCGGTTTGCCGGGTGGCTGTCACGCGAGGGTATCCCGTGGCCGCGGCTGGACTCCGGCGAACTGGCCTTGGACGACGACACGTTCCGCCAAATGGCCCGGACATACCAGGCCGTGGCGCCGTTGCGGGAGTTGCGGCATTCGTTGGGTGAAATGCGACTGTTTGAGGACTTGGCCGTGGGTGCCGACGGCCGGAACCGTTGCCTGCTCTCCCCCTTCCGGTCAATCACCGGCCGGAATCAGCCGAGCAACGCACGGTTTATCTTCGGTCCGTCCGTCTGGCTGCGATGCCTGATACAACCCGAGCCGGGCCGGGCCGTGGCCTATGTCGATTGGACCCAACAGGAATTTGGCATTGCCGCGGCGCTGTCCGGCGACCCGGCCATGATGGACGCGTACACTTCCGGCGATCCGTACCTGACTTTTGCCAAGCAAGCGCGGGCCGTGCCGCCGGACGCGACGAAGAAAAGCCACCCGAGGGAGCGAGATCAATTCAAGGTCTGCGCCCTGGCCGTCCAGTACGGCATGGGACCGGAATCGTTGGCCCGATCATTGGACCAACCGACGGCGATGGCGCGGGAATTGTTGCGGCTGCATCGGGAAACCTATCCAATATTCTGGAAATGGAGCGAGGCCGCCGTCAACCACGCCATGTTGCGCGGCTGGCTGCAAACCGTATTCGGCTGGCAGGTGCATGTGGGACCGCGAGCCAACCCGCGGAGTCTGGCCAATTTCCCGATGCAAGCCAACGGCGCCGAAATGCTGCGGCTGGCTTGCTGTCTGGCAACAGAGCGCGGCGTTGCGGTCTGCGCCCCCGTGCATGATGCCTTGCTGGTCGAGGGTCCGGACGCGGAAATCGAAACGGTTGTGGACCGACACCCAGGCAGCAATGGCGGAAGCAAGCCGGGTGGTGCTATCCGGATTTGAGTTGCGATCGGATGCAAAAATCGTCCGTTATCCGGACCGCTACACCGATCCAAGAGGCGAAAAAATGTGGGAAACGGTTGTGGCGATTCTGGCCGAGTTGCCTCAGGCCGAAATGGGAGAACTGGCAGAAACCTTCTAAAGAGTAAGCTTGCATTCATGAATTTTCAAACATTGCACCAGTGCGCCCCCGTGCAGTCTCCTTACATACCTTTAGGTATGTATATCTATATCTATAGAAAGGACCTGGCAGCATGAAATTTGATCTAGAAGAATTCCGGCGAAACCGGCCGGAAGAACTGGAACCACCACGACCGAAGCGGCGCCCGCGACGGACCGCCGGCGACTGGTTCTTAAAAGGCCCGATTCCTGGTCGATGGCTGGAGCGTGCCGCAAGCCTGCCTGGCCGTGCCTTGCACGTTGCCCTAGCGGTTTGGCTGGCCGCGTCGATGGATCACAGCAACCGCGCCAAGTTGACCAGGCGACACCTTGCACGGTTTGCCGTGCCATACGACGCAGGGCGCCGCGGATTGCTCACTCTTCAACGTGCCGGTCTGGTGTATGCCGAGCGTCACACCGGCCGTTGTCCGATCGTCACGCTATTGGAACCGCCGAAATGACACCAGGGACCCGTCAGTATTTTGAACGCGCGGCAATCGACGCACACAAGGCCGGCCAGACATGGCCGGAATTCTGGAAACGTTACGGGGATTCCGTGCGACACCTAGAACCATACGATCGGCAGCGATTCCGGCGGCTGGTCCGGCGGCTGTCTCACCTGTTGACGTGCGGAAACACTGACGGCATGGAACCCATTTCGACCGGCATGTTATGGGGTGAGCCGTGGGACGTTGACGACGCAGAGGCCGCCGATCTGCGGACCAACGGACCAAGTATCCCATGGTCAGGCCCGGCAATCACGGCCGAGCCTTAACGACAGTACCCGAGTCAGTACCAAAACACCGTTCCTGCCTGACGTGCCGCCGGGTGGGGGCGAACAAACAACCCAGCGGCACAACAAGGAGTTTTGAACTGTGAACGATAACTATGCAAACCCGAATGCTTTGGACCATGCCGCCGCGCTGGAACTTTTCCGAAGTGAATCCAACCTACAAGCGACCGCCCTTCCGGCAACAGCTACGCCGATCGACACTCCGACCGGCAAAATTTACGACCGTTCGAACGTCATCGGGGCCGCCCGCCATGCCTTAGGCGTGGCCCTGCATGATGCATCCCTTATCCGCAAGTAGGAGAATGAAATGGCTCTTCCAATCGGTCAGGTCGGCCAAACCATCCTTGCCTGTGGTTCGTTGTCGTGTAACAACGCGGCGAACAACGCCACCGGGACTTCCATCCCGACGTCGCCATCATGCAAGCAAGTCGCGTTTAGCGGCAACGCGGCACTCACCGTCACCGGAGGCAATTTCGGAAATAACGCTGCGGGGATGTACGTGCCCGCAAATACCGTTGTGACACTGAACATTGCCAACGCGTCCACCCTGGCATTTTGGGGCAACGCCGGTTTGGCGACAGTGGGTTACACGGTCCTAGGTTAAAGACAAAAACCGTTGCGGCCGACGCCTTCCGACCGTGCGGATTCAACACCTGGAAGGCACCGAAGGAGATTTCAGAAGATGAGTAAGCTTAGAGATTTTGTTCTGGACAAGCTGCCGACCACGTCGCGGCGACACGTGACGGAGACGGCGGCAATTTTCAGCAAGCGGAAGAGGTCGACAGAGTCGAAGGCGGCCGAGCCGGTCACCGCCGAGAATTACCGCGACCACGTTCGCAGCGGCAGCAGCGGCGAATCGTACAGCCTGCCGCATATCCCCAAGTGGATGACGGCGTGCGGTTCGGTTGCCTCGCAATTCGCCTCACAACTCTTGCATCTTGGTCGCGAGCCGGAACCGCCGACGCCGACGAAGCCGCAAGCACCCGAGGGCTGGATTCCGAACACCGAGGCGGAGGCATTTTGTGCGGCCGCGGCGGAGGCCCTTGGCGTGACCTGGCGGCCGACGTTGGCGAACCTGACGGACTTCCACCGAAACATGTCACCCTTCCGCCGGCCCGCCATGGACAAGCGAACTTTCTACCATGAGAACGTGCCGCTAGTTTGCTTTTCCAAGGAGGGACTCCTGGATCTCTGCCGGTTCAAGGCCGCACAGATCGAGCCGAAACCCGAGTCGCCAGCGACTTCGCCGTCGCCCCCGCCGCGGCCGTCCCTTGAAGAGCAGGCCCAGGAGCGGTTGGACATGGCGGCCGCACGACGTTCACCAGGCGAGCTCGTGGCGATGGAAAACCAGCGGTTCTTTGCGGCCCGGCAGGCCGAGGAAGCGGCGGCCCAGCAGACAGCTAAGGGAGCCTGAGGGCCATGGCAGAGGAACCGATTACAAACGGCGGAAACGGTCGTGGCCCCGACGGCAAGTTTGCCAAGGGCAATAGCGGCGGCCCTGGCTCGCCTTACGTCAAGAAGGTTGCTTCCCTTCGTTCCGCTTTGTTCAAGGCGGTAACGGCGGCCGACTTCAAGGCGGTTGTTCGCAAGCTCGTTGAGCAGGCCAAAGGCGGCGACGTGGCCGCGATAAAACTGTTGCTTGACCGGTGCTTAGGCCCAGCGGAAGCGATTGATTTCGAGGAACGTCTTGAACGACTGGAAGAACTACTACTACCAGATGGAGAACGAAAATGAGTCAAGAAACGAGACTCGTCAAACTGGAAACGGCGTTGGTTGCCCAAATGCAGCAAGTCGCCAACGTCGGCCCCGATGTGGGCGACTACATGCACGCCGGCGGCATATTCGGAGACTGCCAGCAGGACGGCGACCTAATAGCTCCTCCTGGTGCGACGGATGAGGTTATCGAGTTGCTGGCGTGGGAGCGAAACCGCCGCCGGCGTGCCCGCGGCGAAAAGGTTGGACTTCCACTTCCCGAATTGCAGCGGTTGTACCCAGAAGCCTACGCCAGCCTGGTACCCGTTAACCACATTCGCGAGATGATTGGCATTGGCCATGAGGTCATCGACGTGGTTCTCGTGGAAGCCGTGGAAGCCGGCGACGCAACGATGGAAACATGACACGTCGGGCGGGGTGTGCGGCGGCTAGTGACGTGACCGCTGATGATCACCGTAAGGCGAGCCTACCCGATGTTGGCCCCAGGCCGGACGCCCATTTCCTCTTTTGGGGTCCGGCCCGGCGGCCGCTAAACCTTGATCTAGGAAAAAGACAAATGCAGACAATGCGACAGCAATGCATAACTTGGGAATCACACGTGGCTTGCCCCGAGATAGCCGAGTTGGTCACCGACTGCGAAAGCGTCGCCCGACATGCCCGGTGGGACTGGTATCCCCGATGGATCGCCGATTCGCGCGAGTTTCGCCGCGCGGTCGATGAGGCGGCCGATCTGCTAGGAATTTCATTTCTTGATGCACGGCCCGTGGCCCTAAGCGGCCTACTCGCCGCGTACCGCGAAGCCAAGCGGCGCTTGCAGCGGAAGGGGTAAAACCGGCGGCCGGCGGATACGGGATGCCCTGGTCAGGCCCAATTTGTCGAGGAATTCCGCGCGGCAGTACCCAAACCGTACCCACCAGGGTGTTGACGGCACCGAAGAAACAAGGATAATTGAAGCATCAAAAGTCCGTCGGCCGACTTGCGGCCGGTAACAGTATGAGGTTCTTCCCGATGTTGTTTCTACACAACACACCACGAATCCCCATTGGCTCGTGCCGAGTGGTAACACCGGCCGCGCGGTCTCATACCCGCGTTGATAGGACCAATGGGGATTCGTTGTTTCTTGGGAGTATTGCCTTATGGCAAGTCAGAGAATTCGTGTTCACGTGGTCCACTATAAGGACTGCAAGAACCTCGTCATGCGGTACATCGACCCGCTAACCGGGAAGCCGGTCAGGGCGACGAAGTACCACGATCCAGAGACCGGAGAGGAAATCCGCCACCGGCAGCAATGAGAAATTTGCCCGCAAGCTGGCGGCGCGATGGGAAGCCGATTTGAACGCGCGGCGGAACCCAGGCAAGTATGCCACGACCTGGCAGCAATTCCGCGGTAGGTACGAAGATGAAGTCGTTACCTCTCTGGCCGATGGCACAGGCCACAAAATCGCCACGACATTCAACTTGGTTGAAAAGTATCTGCCGATGATCACCGCCGGCAAGCTGGCGGACCTGAACGCAGAGGCCCTTTCCCAGTTTCAACAGGGGTTGCGATCCGGCGGCCGGTCAGAATCGACTATTGCGGGGTACCTGGCACACCTGAAAGCGGCCCTGACATGGGCCGTCGAAATGGAGCTACTCGCCGAGCGGCCGACGATCCGCAAACCGAAGCGCGCCAAGAAAGGCGGCCGGAAGATGAAAGGCCGGCCCGTCACCGCGGAAGAATTCGACCGCATGCTTGGCAAGGTACCCGCGGCCCTGGCAGAGTGGCGACGGCGACGGCGCGACATGGCGCGGAAGGCGGCCCGCAAGGCAGGGCTGAAAGAACACAAGACGCAAACCGATTCCATCCCCGTGGAAGTCGATCCGGCCGCCGTCGAATCCTGGCGGCACTACCTGAGAGGTCTTTGGTTTTCCGGTCTGCGGCTGGATGAAAGCCTAAACCTCTCTTGGGACCGCCAAGACCGGCCGCGGGTGGACCTGACGGACGAATTTCCCTTGCTTTGTATCCCTGCCGAGTGGCAGAAAGCGGACAGGGACACCCTGACCACGATCCCACCCGACTTTGACGAGTTTCTCAAACAGACCGCGAAAGGCGATCGGCACGGTCCGGTTTTCCATCCGATGATGCCCGGCGGCGTGGCCCGTTATGACCAGGCCGGCAAGATGATCAGCCTGATAGGGGAATTGGCCCGCGTTGTCGTGTTCACCCACCCCAAAACGGGAAAGGTCAAGTATGCCAGTGCTCACGATCTGCGCCGGTCATTCGGTACCCGATGGTCGAAAGTGGTCAGTGCATCGGAGTTGCAAGACATGATGCGCCATGCCGACTACCACACAACCCAGGCTTACTACGTCGATAACAAGGCGACGGACCTTGCCCGAAGCATTTGGCGCAAGGCGAAGGCCAATTTAGGTACTGTTTCGGGTACTGTTTCCGATTCGGCCGATGATTCCGCGGTTAGTGCAAGTGACTCAAACTCCGATGGTTTCAAGGGTTAGGAAATAGGCCCGGCAGGATTCGAACCTGCGACCAAGGGATTATGAGTCCCCTGCTCTAACCGCTGAGCTACAGGCCCTAAGCCCGGGTTTCCCGAGCATTATCGATGTTTTTCGGGAGTTCAGATCATCTGGTCTACGATTTGTGCAACCGTTAGTACACTATACACCCAATCGGTACACCTGACCTCCGCGAGAAGAAGTCTCATGTCTAAGGTTACTTCGAAAACGTTCATAACCATCAACCGATTCTACCACGAGCGGCGGCCTATGGCCGTACCGCCCAGGCCAGTCCGTCGACGCCTTTGCCGGCGTCAATGAGCTTTTCCACCTTGAAAGACTTCAAATCGATCGCGGCGACTTTCTTTGACGCATCACAGGATACATAGGCCACCTTGCCGTCGGGTCGAATCAAAACCTCCTGCGGATTCTTTGGGAGGTCAACCGTGCCGGCGAGTTTCATCGTTCTCAATTCGACCAAGGCGGCCTTTTGAATGCGGGGCATGGCGACGACGAGCCATTGATTGCCCGGGGTTGTCGCCGCACCGTATCCCACGCCTGGCAATTCGATCCAGTGGGCCACTTGATTCGTTTTGACGTCAATCACCGCCATTTGCGGCTTGGTCTGGTCGGCCGTAAAGACCCATCGATCATCCCGCGACATGCAAATGCGCTGCGCGGTCCTGGCGACAGGAATCACCTTCAAGACTTTTCTGGCCTTCAAGTCAAGGACCGACACCGTTCCCGGCTTGACGTTCGCCGTATAGCCAAAATTCCCGTCGCTTGTGATGGCGAGCATGTGCGATTCAATCTGGTCAGTGGGGATCGAATAAAGTACTGCAAAGGTCTTCGGATCGATGACGGTGATGGAATTGTCCAGTTCCGTCGTGACGTAGAGCAATTGGTTCTTTGGCCCGATTACAGCGCAATGCGGACGCATTCCTTTCGTGAAATTCACGGTGCCGACAATCGAGTGGCGCTCAATGTCGATCACTCGGATGAGTTGCCCGTCGGTTCCCGGTTGCCCAACGCCCGAGTTGCCGTAAATGGGAACAAATGCCAAACGCCCATCGGCGGAGGCCACAACCTCATGGCCTGTGACGCCGTCCTCGTTGACGACGGCAATTTGCCTGCCCGTCTCGGGATTGATGATCGAAAGCGTCCGGTCGCCCTTGTTGCAGACCAGAAGCAAATTCGTTTCCGCGCGGGCAGTGCCGGCAAACGAGCTGGCAATTACTGCAATGGACAAGATGAGGAGATTTGTGCTTCTCATAATCTTCTTGAGGCATTTTTTAACGTGGGACAAACCGCATTTATAGCAGGATGGGCTTGCGAAGGGAACAGGGTGGGCCAAGTAGTCAGGGCCCACCAGGTCTCCATAATACCAAGGAATTGGAGGAATTTGGGGAGGGCAATAGCAAAAAATGGCCGAGGGTGGGGCAACTCCCTTGCAGCCATTAAGACGCAATGGCTGATGACGGAATTGCGAAAGGCGGCGAGATTCTGCGGCCCATACCCTTTTTACAACGGGCATTTGTCTTCGCCAAAGGAGACTTCCCGCACCCAGTGCAGTCTTCGGCATTGGGGGGGCACCTCGACGTGCGTCAACTGCTAAGATTATTAGTACCCTTTCCTAACCGTCCGCACCTATGAGCGAAGTCACACAGGTCCTTTCTGCCATCGAGCACGGCGACCCCCAGGCCGCAGAGCAGCTTCTGCCGTTGGTCTACGACGAACTGCGGAAGTTGGCCGCTGCCAAGATGGCTCAGGAAAAACCAGATCAGACCCTCCAGGCTACGGCCTTGGTCCACGAGGCTTATATCCGGCTAGTGGGTGCGCAGAACGTCCAGAGTTGGGATAGCCGAGGCCACTTTTTCGCGGCGGCGGCCGAAGCGATGCGGAGGATTCTGATCAATCGCGCGCGCGACAAGAAACGTGTAAAACGAGGCGGTGAGCGCCGCCGCGTCGATCTGGACGGGATCGAAATCGCCTTGGATACGAGTGACGAGCAATTAATCGCACTGGATGAAGCCCTCAGCCAACTTGCCGTGGAAGATCCCGCCGCCGCCCGGCTGGTGAACTTGCGTTTTTTCGCAGGACTTACCCTAAAAGATGCCGCCGTCTCCCTTGGGCTTGCGCCGCGGACCGCTGAGCGGCAATGGACCTATGCCCGCGCCTGGCTTTATGCCCGCCTGCGTCAGGACGACGGCCGAATCGCCGATTGATCCGTTCGATATTTCTTGGCGGGTTTCGCAAAAAACGGGGCATTGTCTAGAGGATGATGATTGGAGATGACCCATGAGCGACGTTAAGGCCGAGGCCAAAGCGATCTTTCTCGAAGCCCTGGACTGCAAAGGGTCCGACGAGTTGATCCGCTATTTGGAACGAGCATGCGGGTCGGACGCGGCCTTGCGGACGCGCGTTGAAGAGCTGATGCGGGCCCATCGCGATGCAGGCGATTTCCTGGGCGGTGCCGAGAAACAAAACGCAACGTGCGACCAGCCTATCGCCGAGAAGACCGGCGCCCAGATCGGCCCTTACAAGCTCCTGCAGGAGATCGGCGAAGGCGGCATGGGCACGGTCTACATGGCCCAACAGACCGAGCCGGTCAAGCGGCTGGTGGCGCTCAAGGTGATCAAGCCCGGCATGGATTCGCGCCAGGTCATCGCCCGCTTCGAAGCCGAGCGGCAGGCGCTGGCCTTGATGGATCATCCGAACATTGCCCGCGTCTTCGAGGCGGGCACGACTCAAAGCGGCCGGCCCTACTTCGTCATGGAGTTGGTGAAGGGCGTCCCGCTCACGAAATACTGCGACGAGCACCGGCTCACGCCCAAGGACCGCCTGGAACTGTTCATCCCGGTTTGCCAGGCCATCCAGCATGCTCACCAGAAGGGGATCATTCATCGCGACATCAAGCCGTCCAACGTGCTGGTGGCCAGCTATGACGGCAGACCGGTGCCGAAGGTGATCGACTTCGGCGTGGCCAAGGCGACTGGTCAGCAATTGACCGAGCGGACGCTGATCACGGGCCTGGGAGCGGTGGTCGGCACGCTCGAGTACATGAGTCCCGAGCAGGCGGAGCTGAACCAACTCGACATCGACACGCGCAGCGACATTTACTCGCTCGGCGTGCTGCTATACGAGCTATTGACGGGCTCGACGCCCCTGGAGAAGAAGCGGCTGACGTCGGCGGCCCTGCTGGAAGTGCTGCGGGTGATCCGCGAGGAGGAGCCGCCGAAGCCGAGTATGCGGCTGAGCACGACGGACGAGATGCCATCGGTGGCGGCCAACCGGGGGCTGGAGCCGAAGAAGCTGAGCGGGCTGGTCCGCGGCGAGCTGGACTGGATTGTGATGAAGGCGCTCGACAAAGACCGCAACCGCCGCTACGAGACGGCCAGTGCCTTCGCCGCCGACTCGCAGCGCTACCTGAACGACGAACCGGTGCAGGCCTGCCCGCCCTCGGCCTGGTATCGCTTTCGCAAGTTTGTCCGGCGGAAAAAGACCGTGCTGGCAGCGACGGGGCTGATCCTCTTATTCATCGTCTCGGTGGCAATCGGAGTCGGCTGGGAAGTTCGCGAACGATCCGCTCGCGAGCAAGAGATCGCGCGGGATCGGTCGGCGCGGGAAGCAGCCTTGGATGGGGAAGCGATCCGTGCCGTCGGCGAGGCCCAATCCCTGATCCGTGACGGCAAGTGGCCCGAGGCGCTGGCGGTGATTCAGCGCACCGAAAAGTTGCTGGTCACTGCCGGCCGCCAACCCGACAACCTCCCTGCCGACCTCCAGGAACTCGACAAGGACCTGGGGATGGCTCGGCGGCTGGAGGACATATATAGCCAGCCCGGTCGCCGGGAAATCCCCCTCGACGTGACCGCGGCCAGGCGGCCGGCAGATGATAACATCTGGCCCGTGGTTGAGGAGCCCATGAATGAGGACATTTTCGACGGCCGTGCGGTTGCGGCTGCGTATGTACGTGCATTTCGGGACTATGACATCGACGTGGCGGTCTTGCCGGTCGCGGAAGCGGCCGAGCGCATCCGCGGGCGAAGCATCCGGCAGGAGCTGGCCCGGGCCCTCGATTTCTGGTCGAGCATGCGCCGGCGTTCGGGCAGCCAGGAGCCGCCCGATTGGAAGCTGCTGCTGGCGGTCGCCAAGCTGGCCGACCCCGATCCGTGGCGCAATTGGCTGCGCGAAGCCCTGGACGCGCCAAGACCGCAAGGGCCTGGAGGCGCTGGCGGCATCTGCGGACGTACGGACGCTTTCCCCGGTCACTCTGCACCTGTTGGGCAGTGCCCTCAACGATTTCCGCGCCTCGGAGCAGGCCGTGTCCTTCCTGCGCCAAGCCCAGCGACAATATCCCGGGGACCTGTGGCTCAACAGGGCGCTCGGCTGGTCTTGCAGTTTGTCCAGGCAATATGACGAGTCGATCCGCTTCTACACAGCCGCCCTGGCGTTGCGCCCGCTGAACCCCTACATCACTTTCGACATAGGCCAGCAGTTTTATTATCGCAAGCGATCTTACGCCGAAGCCATCGCCCATTTCTCGAAGACCATTGCATTGAAACCGGATTTTGCCGAAGCGCTGCGGTGGCGAGCCGAGGCTTACGGAAAGCTGGGGCAATGGGACAGAGAGCTTGCCGATTGCACCAAGATCATCGAGCTAGACCCGAAGAACCCACAGGTCTGGAGGCAACGGGCCCAGTATTACAGTAATCAGCGCCAATGGGACAAGGCAGTTCCCGACTTGAGCAAGGCCATCGAGCTAAACCCGAGGGAAATAACCCAATGGAGCGCACGCGGCGGGTGTTATCAAATTCTCAACCAATGGGACGAGGCGATGGCCGATTACAACAAAGTCATCGAGTTGGCCCCGAAAAACACATCGGCTTTGTACCAACGGGCCGAGCTCCTTTCACGTATGGAGCAATGGGACAAGGCGCTCGCCGATTTCAACAAGGCCATTGAGCTAGACTCAATGAACTCAAGGTCCTGGACGGCGGGGTCGCTATTACGCAGATGCAAAGCAATGGGACAAGGCGCTCGCCGATTTCAACAAGGCCATAGCGCCGAACCCGAGGGACGGAGCGGTCTTTCGCGGACGGGCCTTCTATTACCACGTAAAGCTCAAGCAATGGGACCAGGCGATTGCCGATTACAATAAGGCCGTCGAGCTGGATCCCATAAATGTGCTCTATCGAGATGAACGAAACTGGGCCTACTGCCAGCATGGGCAATGGGATAAGGCGCTGGACGATTTGACCAAGGCCATCGATCTGGATCCCAAGAATGCGTCCCGGTGGAACTCCCGCGCCGGCGTTTACCGTTGGCATGGGCAATGGGACGAGGCTATTGGCGATTACTCCAGGGCCATCGAGCTGGATCCTGAGAATGCGTCCCGGTGGATCTCCCGGGCCGGCGTTTACGGCCAACATGGGCAATGGGACAAGGCGCTGGCCGATTTGACCAAGGCTATCGAGCTGGATCCCAAAGACTCGACCGGTTGGCATTTTCGGGCCAACATTTATGACACCCTGAAGCAATGGGACAGGGCGATTTCCGATTACAACAAGGCCATCGAGTTGGATCCCAAGGTGCGGTTCTGGTGGCAGGAAAGGGACCACGCCTACGGCCAGCTTGGACAATGGGACAAGGCGCTAGCCGATTACGACAGGGCCATCGAGCTAGATCCGAAGAACCAGTCCTGGTGGACCGGCCGGGCCGGCGTTTACAGCAGGCTGAAGCAATGGGACCAGGCGCTGGCCGATTTCACGAAGGCCATCGAGTTGGATCCCAAGAATTGGTCGGCGTGGCAGCAGCGAGCGTACTTTCACGCAAGCCAGCGGCAATCGGACCAGGCGCTCGCCGATTACACGAAAGTTATCGAGCTGAATCCGAGCGTAATGGCCTTGAACGAACGGGCCATTTATTACCAAGTCCTAAACCAAGGGGACAAGGCGCTGGCCGATTATACAAAGGCCATCGAGCTATTCCCGAAGGTTTCACAGGTCTGGACCACGCGGGCTTCGTATTACGTAAGCCAGAAACAATGGGACAAGGCCGCTGCCGATTACACCAAGGTCATCGAGCTAAACCCAAAGAATACAGGCTTCTGGATCCAGCGTGCGTTTTGTTACGCAAACCTCAAGCAAGGGGACAAGGCGCTGGCCGATTACAACAAGGCCATCGAGTTAGGCCCGAAGGTCTCAGGGTTATGGGGCCAACGAGCCTCCTATTATGCGGACTTGCAGCAGTGGGACAAGGTGCTTGCCGATTATACGAAGGCCATCGAGCTGGATCCCAAGAGTCCGACCTGGTGGGACAGACGGGCCAGAATCTACGCCGGTTTGCGCGAATCGGACCAGGCGATGGCCGATTACTTCAAGCTCATCGATGTTTGTTCCAAGGCTATCGAGGCGGAGCCAGAGAATTTGACTTGGTGGGACCTCCGGGGATGCGCCTACGCCGAGCTGAAGCAATGGAACCTGGCGCTTGCCGATTTCACCAAGCTCATTGAGCTGGATTCGAAGTCCCCCCTCACGTGGTTCACGAAGTCCCCGATCACGTGGATCGATCGGGGTTGGGCCTACGCCAATCTGGAGCAATGGGAGAAGGTGCTTGCCGATTACGACAAGGCCATCGAGTTGGATCCCGAACTCGCGTTCCGCGTGGACCGGCCGGGGCTGGGTCTACGCCAATCTTAAGCAATGGGAGAATGCGCTTGCTGATTACACCAAGGCCATCGAGTTGGATCCCAAGAACGCGTTGGCGTGGACCGGCCGGGCCGGTGTTTACGGCGACCTGAAGGAATGGGGCAAGACCCTTGCCGATTACGACAAGGCCATCGAGTTGAATCCCAAACTTGCGTTCGCGTGGAACGCCCGGGGCAACGTCTGCGCCGAACTGCAGCAATGGGAAAAGGCGATGGCCAATTTCTCTAGAGCCATCGAGCTGGACCCCAAGCTCGCGCCCGCGTGGACCGGCCGGGGCGTCGTTTACGCCAATCTGAAGCAATGGGACAAGGCGATTGCTGATTTGACCAAATCCATCGAGCTGGATCCCAAGCGTGCGTTGGCGTGGAACGTCCGGGGCAATGTCTACGCCGAACAGAAGCAATGGAGCAAGGCGATTGCCGATTACACCAAGGCTATCGAGTTGGATCCCAAGAATGCGTTGGCGTGGCAGCAGCGGGGCTGGGCCTACGGCAACCTGACGCAATGGGGCAAGGCGCTTGCCGATTTGACCAAGTCCATCGAGCTGGATCCCAAGAATGCGTTGGCGTGGCAGCAGCGGGGCTGGGCCTACGGCAACCTGACGCAATGGCGCAAGGCGCTTGCCGATTTGACCAAGTCCATCGAGCTGGACCCCAAGAACGCGTCCGCGTGGATCGGCCGGGGCGATGCCTGCTCCGCCCTAAAGCAATGGGACCAGGCGATTGCCGATTACACCAAGGCCATCGAGCTAGACCCGAAAAACGCCTACCCATACAACGGGCTGGCCTGGCTGCTGGCCAATAATCCCGATCCTAAAGTTCGTAACCCAGAGCGGGCCGTCAATTGGGCCAAGAAAGCGGCCGAGATTGCGCCCAAGGAAGGTAGCTACTGGAACACCCTGGGCGTGGCGCATTACCGTGCCGGCGACTGGAAAGCGGCGTGCGCCGCGATCGAGAAATCCATGGGCCTCAGTATGGGCGGCGACAGCTTTGACTGGTTATTTTTGGCCATGTGCCACGAAAAGCTGGGCGACAGGGAAAAGGCCCGCCAGTCATACGACCGGGCAATACGCTGGATGGACAAGAACCAGCCCACGGATGAGGAACTCGGCAGTTTCCGGGCGGAGGCAGCCCAGCTCCTGGGAGTGGACAAGAAGAAAGATTAGTCAGCCCAAACGCGGGAAAAAATCGGCCGGTGAGTCTCAGCCACCAAGCAGAAGTCTCACCGGCCCGGCAAGCCCCGGCGCTCGGTCTGCGCCGGAGCGCTTGCTGCAACTATTGTATCGCAGACCGGTTCGACAAAGGAGATGTTTACCATGTCGCTTTTATCCTGGCTATCCTGGTTGCCCTCGGGCCTCGCACAAAACCCTCTCGGCCGGACACGGCGTCAGCGTCCACTGGCCAAACGCCAGCGCGGCCGGAGGCTGAGGCTGGAATCATTGGAAGGCCGCACGCTGATGTCCGGTTTGAGCCTCACCGCGAACAGCGTCTCGGACCTGATCGCGGACATCAACGCAGCCAACACGGCGGGCGGGGCGAACACAATCACGCTGGCAGCCAAGACTACTTCCCCTTACGTCCTGGCCACTGCGAATAACTATTTCGGCGGCAACAACGGGCTGCCGATTATTGCCGCCAACGACAACGTGACGATCGTCGGCAACGGCGACACGATCGAGCGGAGCACGGCCTCGGGCACGCCAGGCTTCCGCCTGTTCGCAGTGGCTGGCGGGGGCTCGCTGACGCTTGAGAACCTGACGTTGCAAGGCGGTTCGGCGACAGATTCGCTATATCCTGACGGCGGCGCAATTTATAACCATCAAGGCGCCCTGACCCTGAATGGCGTGACAGTTCAAGACAACGTCGCCGTGATCGCCGGCGGCGGCATCTTTTCCTACCTGGGTTCGGTCACGCTGGAGGGCGGCACCATCGTCCAGAAAAACATTGCCGAAGGCACTCCCGGGGGCATTGGCTACACTGGCAGCCCAGCTTATGGCGGCGGCCTGTATGCCCTCGGTGGTACGGTCACCGTGACCAGCACAACCTTGGACGACAACGATACGGAGTTGGGCGGTTGCGGCGGCGGCCTGTATGCCAGCGACTGTACGGTCACCATGACCAACGCCACCCTGGACAAGAACTCTTCCGGTGCGGGGGTCGGTGGCGGGCTGGACCTGACCTTCACGAATTCAGTCATTGGCCTCGCGGGAAGCGCCACACTGACCAATTGCACTTTGCAGGGCAACTCGGCCAAGCTTGGCGGCGGCCTGTACGTCGCCGGTCCCAACACGGTTACCCTTGCCAACGACACGGTGGAATTCAACTCGTCTAGCAGCATCGGCGGCGAGGGCGGCGGCCTGTACGTATCGTCGGGCACTGTGACCCTTTCCGACGACACGGTGGAATCCAATACGGCATATTCGGGTGGCGGGCTGTACGTCCATGGCGGCACGGTAACGCTTACCAACGACACGGTCGAATCCAATAAGGTAACGCAGCACGGCGGCGGCATCCTCATTGCTTCAGGGGCCACCGTCTACCTCGATTCGTTCACCGTGGCCAATACCATCAGCAACACCGACGCGTCGGGCCTGAACGGACCCACGGCCAACATCGACGGTACGTACATCGTTCAGAACCCCTAAGCGCGGCAAAGCACGGAGGGGGAACGGGCGTGACGTTGAGTGCTTGCCTTTGGCGGTCTACTGCACGGGAGTGCGAGACATCGCGACAAGAGGCGAAGTTGGTGTCCGTGGCGTGGATGTGAATACGAAAAGTCCAGAAGTACTTAAGGGGAAGATGAATGTGTAACAAGACGAGGGCGCGATGTATTGTGGCGGCGGCATTGGTGGCTTCCGCAACTTGTGCTTGGGCGGGCGATATTACTTACTATATCGTCGACAATCCAACAGAAGAGGCAGACCAGACTACATCCGGCACCGACACCATCTCCGGTTATATAACGACCGATGGCAGTCTGGGTGCGATCACCAAAGCGGACATTGTGGCCTCGTCGTGGACGTTTACAAATCCGGTTTGGGGTTCTGTCACGGTGCCTCCCGCCGACTCGCGCCCCGAGATATATGGTGTTATCGAGGCCACCCCCACTGAGCTCATTCTACCGCAACCAGGCCCCATCGGAGCGGGGTACTTGATGCTCGATGATTCCGCGACCCCCCTAACGCTACAACCATGGACCTACGGACAACCCTTATTCTCGACATTGCAATGGTATCGTAACAGTCCTGGCGCTGGCTACGACAATTATGAAGGCACGGGGATTTTCGCCACCGGTGTCCACACCGACATACAACCCATGTTTCACACCCAACTACCTTTTCCATCTCCTCTCTCGGGCCAGGACCCTTGGGTCATCGCCACAGTCCCCGAACCCGCCACACTCGCCCTCCTTGGTTCGGCACTGCTGGGACTTGGCGTAGTTTATCTGCGGTGGCGGGTGGGGGTGATCGCACGAGGTTTGTTGGCAGCGGCGTTCGCGGCTTCTGCCGCAACAGGCCAGGCAGCCAGCGTGTTCAACATGCCCAGCGGGGAAACCAGCCTTTCGTTCGTTACGGTAGGCAAGCCTGGCAACCCTGCCGCTTTACCCATCAGCATCTCCGGCTCGGTTCCCTACGTATACCAGATGGGCACCTACGACGTGACCGTTGCCCAATACTGCCAGTTCCTCAACTCTGTGGCGACCCAGAGCGACCCCTATGGCTTGTACAACCCAAGTATGGCCACGGATTATCCGACCATTGCGATTAACCAGAACGGCAGTGCGCCCAGCTACAGCTACACGGTCGCGGGCATTGACAACCAAGCCGCCAACTGTCCAATCTTCGAAATCAGCTGGGGCGATGCGGCACGCTTCTGCAACTGGCTGCAAAACGGTCAACCCACCAGCGGCACCGAGGCCACAGGCACGACTGAGACGGGGGCCTATACCTTGTCCGGCGCGACTTCCAACACGGCGTTGAACGCAGTCGCGCAACGCAGGGGCTACCTATTTCATTCCTACCGAGAACGAATGGTTTAAGGCTGCATATTTCGACCCCACGTTGAACGGTGGTGTAGGCGGCTACTGGACGTATCCAACCAAGAGCAATTCGACGCCGAGCAATGCACTTTCTGCGACTGGGACGAACAACGCCAACTTTGGCACCAGCGATCCGACGAACTATCTGACCCCTGTGGGTTCCTTTGTTCTATCTCCCGGCCCATACGGGACGTATGACATGGGCGGCGATATCTATCAATGGGATGAGGGGAACGATTACGGAACGGGGATAGTTCTAGGCGGGTATTGGGGTTCTCCGTCATGGGTTATGGAAATGAATGAAGTTACGGCTTACGACAAGTCCACCGGAAATTTGGATATCGGTTTCCGTGTTGCAAGCAGCGTAGCGGTCCCTGAGCCCTCTGCCCTTACGCTCTTGGGTTCGGCACTGCTGGGACTTGGAGTAGTTTATCTGCGGTGGCGTGGGGCAAGAGCTTGGAAGAGGCCGATTCGACTCCCCATCAACCCGACCGTTCCTCGGGGGCCACTTGGTGGCTTGAATTCTCCAGGCCGCTAACGAAAAATCATACCACTACTGCATGGTCGGCCGCTCGCCCGCGTGGTTCATTCGGAGGGTTTCATGCGCAGGCGTATGATCTCGATTCTGCTTTCGCTTCTCGTGCTCCCGCTGTCCTGCAATTGACGAGAAGAGACAGGGCGTCAAGTACAGCCGCAGCCGCGCGAATCGTCTTTTGGCGCGGGCAAAGTCGCAATGGGAAGTTTTGAAGGGCGGACTCCCAGTTACCTGGATGGCGACCTGATGGTCTATATGCCGATGTCCAGATATCCGGGCAAATCATTGGGACCCGCCTATGTCCTGGTCATGCGACTCAATCCCGGCATGCCGACCCTCTACGGTCGGCTCGTACCCACGTCTAACCGCGAGCATGCCCTCGCCTGGCGGACTACGGCTTGAATGTTCTCGGCCGAGGCCTGGTTCGCAGGGAAATTCACGTGTGAACCTTGGCATCTCCGGCTAGCCGCCTAGAATGAATGGTATCCTCATCCCCAGAAATAAGGGTGCGTCTTTATGCACGAAGTCACTTGCATCCTCTGTGCCATTGAACAAGGCGATCCTCACGCGGCCGAGCAGCTTTTGCCGCTAGTCTATGAGGAACTGCGGAAACTGGCCGCCCAGAAGCTTGCCCAGGAGAAGCCCGGCCAGACGCTGCAAGCCACCGCCCTGGTTCACGATGCCTACATACGCTTGGTCGACAACGAGAAGGCCCAGCACTGGAACAGCCGGGGACATTTCTTTGCCGCGGCCGCTGAGGCCATGCGCCGGATTCTAGTGGAGCAGGCACGCCGGAAAGGGAGCCTGAAGGCCGGAGGGCAGCATCGCCGCGCCGAGTTTTCCATTGCCGATCTAGAGATCGGCCCCCCCCAACTTGACCTTCTCGCCCTCAACGACGCACTCGACAAGCTGGCCACTAGGGACCCACGGACATTTGAACTGGTCAAGCTGCGATTCTTTGCCGGGTTGACCATTCAGCAGGCCGCCGCGGTGCTCGGTGTTTCTGTCGCAACGGCTGAAAATGATTGGGCTTACGGCAAATGTTGGCTCCGGAAGGAGCTGGCGGGATGAGCCCGTCTCGGATGGCAAATCTGGAGAATCTTGGAAAACTTCCGACTTTTCGTTAGGGAAACCACGCACCGATTTCGCACTGTAGATACGGAGCAATCGGTCGTACCGAGAAAGGAAATCGCCGTGGGCAGCAGCCAACTCGACGAGAAATCCATCTTCAATATCGCACGAAAAATCGTATCGCCAGAAGCTGCGCGGATTATCTGCAGCAGTTTTGCAGCGACGATCAAGGACTGCATGATCGAGTCATTGCTCTGCTCCGCATACACGACGAGGAACAGAGCTTCCTGGAATCGCCACCGCCCGGCTTGGATGCCACAACAGCGTCGGCTCCCATCGCCGAAGGCCCCGGCCAGACCATCGGTCCCTACAAACTCTTGGAGGAGATTGGCGACGGGGGTATGGGCGTGGTCTACATGGCCGAACAGCGGGAGCCGGTCCGCCGCAGAGTGGCCCTTAAGATCATCAAGCCGGGGATGGACACCCGCGCGGTTGTCGCCCGCTTCGAGGCTGAGCGCCAGGCCCTGGCCATGATGGATCACCCGAACATCGCCAAGGTGTTTGACGCCGGGGCGACCGGCTCAGGCCGTCCCTTTTTTGTGATGGAGCTGGTCAACGGTGTCCCGCTCACCGATTACTGCGACCAGAATCGCCTCACCACCGACGAGCGATTGGAATTGTTCGCGCAGGTCTGCCTCGCGATCGAGCATGCCCATCAGAAGGGTATCATCCATCGCGACATCAAGCCTTCCAACGTAATGGTCACGCTTTACGACGGCGTACCGGTCCCCAAGGTCATCGACTTTGGCGTCGCCAAGTCAGTCTCTGGACAACTGACGGAGAAGACGCTCTTCACCCACCACGGCCAGATGCTCGGCACGCCGCTCTACATGAGCCCGGAGCAAGCCGAGAGGAGCGGCCTCGACGTCGACACGCGGTGCGACATCTACTCCCTTGGGGTCCTGCTATACGAACTCTTGACGGGCGGGACCCCGTTTGATCGAGAGCGGGTGCGAGAGGTGGCCTATGACGAGCTCCGCCGCATGATCCGCGAGGATGATCCGCCGCGGCCCAGCGCCCGGATTAGTACCTTGGGAGAAGCCGCCACGGTGGTCTCGGGACATCGTAAGACGGACCCGGCCAGGCTCAGTCAGCTCTTGCGTCACGACCTGGATTGGATCGTGATGAAGGCCCTGCAAAAGGACCGCACGCAGCGCTACCAGACGGCCACCGATTTCTCGCGGGACATCCAGCATTATCTGGCCCACGAACCGGTGCAAGCCGGACCGCCGTCGGCCTGGTATCGCTTCCGCAAGTTTGCCTGGCGGAACAAGACGGCGTTGGCAACGACGGGGCTGATCCTGTTTTTCGTCGTGTCGGCGGGAATCGGAGTCGGCTGGGTGGTCCGCGACCGAGCGGTGCGGCACGCGGAGAGCCTGGGCCGGCTGCAGGATGGTCTGAGCGCCGCGCGGACGCTGCTGGCCGACAACCAGCCAGTCCTCGCCCGCCAGAAGCTGGCCGAAGCCCGTGGGGAAATCGGCAGCGACCGCGCGGCCCTCGGGGGCCTCGCTGCCCAGGTCGATGCCCTCGAGGCCGAATTGGAGCGCTGGCAACGCTTCTTCAACCTTCTCGATCGAGCGCATGAGGCGGAAATCGTCGATGGGCAGTGGCAGCCCGCCAAGGCGGTTCCCTTCTCTCTCGACGCCTTGGGGCAGTATGACGTGCTCGACCGCGACGACTGGAGTGCCCGGCTGGGGCAAGGCGTGCTGGGAAAGGATCAGGTCGAAGACGTTCGCCGGCTTGTCTACGAGCAGCTTGTCTGGCTGGCCGACGATGTGCTCAAGCGCAGGCAGGACCAGCGCTCGGGGCAGCCGCTGTCGCCCCCAGCGGCGGCGGAGGCAGCCGTCGTTTACTTGCAAAAGGCTGAGACAGCTCGGCCGCCCAGCCACGCCTTCTACCGCCTGCGGGCCCAAGCCTGCCAGGCCCTGGGAGAGAAGGAGTTGGCCCGCGCCGATGTGGCGCTGGCGGGCAAAACGCCTCCAACCATGGCCTGTGACTATTACCTGCAGGGTCAGACGGCGTATGCCGCTCGGGACCGCGACAAGGGCATCGAAGCGTTCGAGGCCGCCCTGCGCCTTGAGCCAAAGCACTTCTTCTCGCTGCTCTGGCTGGGCTATTGCCTTTGCGACCTCGGGAGGGGTCCGGAGGATTTCAGCGCGGCCGAGATGGTCTTCACCGGCTGCATCATGATGCGACCCGACTACGCTAATGCCCACTTTTGCCGGGGCCTCGCCTACAAGAGGCTGAAGCAATGGGACAAGGTGCTAGCGGATTGCTCCAAGGCCATCGAGTTGGATCCCAAGCTGGCGGCCGCGTGGTCCAGCCGGGGCGACGCCTACAACGGGCTGAACCAATTTGACAAGGCGCTTGCCGATTGCTCCCAAGCCATCGAGCTGGATCCCAAGGATGCGAGCGCGTGGACCGGCCGGGGCGGCGCCTACAAGGGGCAAAAACAATTTGGCAAAGCGGTTGCCGATTTCTCCAAGGCCATCGAGCTGGATCCCAAGCTCGCGCCCACGTGGGTCAACCGGGGCGGCGCCTATTTCAATCTGAACCAATTTGACAAGGCGCTTGCCGATTGCTCCCAGGCCATCGAGCTGGATCCCAAGTTTGCGCTCGCGTGGTACAACCGGGGCTTAGCCTACAACGGGCTGAGACAATTTGACAAGGCGCTTGCCGATAACTCCAAGGCCATCGAGTTGGATCCCAAGCTTGCGCCCGCGTGGGTCAACCGGGGCGTCGCCTACAATGGGCTGAAACAATTTGACAAGGCGCTTGCCGATTGCTCCAGTGCCATCGAACTGGATCCTAAGCTTGCGCCCGCGTGGGTCAATCGGGGCGGCGCCTACAACGGGCTGAAACAATTTGACAAGGCGCTTGCCGACTGCACCAAGGCCATCGAGCTGGATCCCAATCTCGCGACCTGCGTGGAACAACCGGGGCTGGGCCTGCAACGGGCTGAACCAATTTGACAAGGCGCTTGCCGATCTCTCCAAGGCCATTAAGCTGGATCCCAAGGACCCATGGGCGTGGAACAATCGGGGCGTAGCCTACAACGGGCTGAACCAACTTGACAAGGCGCTTGCCGATTTGTCCAAGGCGATTGAGCTGGATCCCAAGGACGCTCTCGCGTGGTCCAACCGGGGTTTGGCGTACAACGGGCGGAAACAATTTGACAAGGCCCGTGCCGATTTCTCCAAAGCCATCGAGCTGGATCCCAAGGACGCGTACGCGTGGAACAACCGGGGCCTGGCCTGCAACGGTCTGAACCAATTTGACAAGGCGCTTGCCGATTTCTCCAAGGCCATCGAGCTAGATCCCAAGGGCGCGTACGGGTGGAACAACCGGGGCGTAGCGTACAACGGGCTGAAACAATTTGATAAGTCGCTTGCCGATTTCTCCAAGGCCATCGAGTTGGATCCCAAGGACGCTCTCGCGTGGTCCAACCGGGGCTTGGCCCACAACGGGCTGAAACAATTTGACAAGGCCCGTACCGATTACTCCAAGGCCATCGAGCTGGATCCCAAGCACGCTGCCGTGTGGAACAGCCGGGACGTAGCCTATTTCAATGCGACCCAATTTGACAAGGCGCTTGCCGATTACTCCAAGGCCATCGAGCTGGAGCCCAAGCTCGCCAACGCGTGGTCCAACCGGGGCGCAGCCTACAACAGGCTAAACCAATTTGACAAGGCGCTTGCCGATCTCTCCAAGGCCATCGAGCTGGAGCCCAAGCTCGCGAACGCGTGGTACAGCCGGGGCGTAGCCTACAACGGGCTGAAACAATTTGACAAAGCGCTTGTCGATTATACCAGGGCCATCGAGCTGGATCCCAAGGACGCGCACGCGTGGAACAACCGGGGCTTGGCCTACAACGGTCTGAAACAATTTGACAAAGCGCTTGTCGATTATACCAGGGCCATCGAGCTGGATCCCAAGGACTGCGCACGCGTGGAACAACCGGGGCTTGGCCTACAACGGTCTGAAACAATTTGACAAAGCGCTTGCCGATTACAGCAAGGCCATCGAACTGGATCCCAAGCTCGCGATCGCGTGGTACAGCCGGGGTGGCGCCTATTTCAATCTGAAGCAATGGGACAAGGCGCTTGCCGATCTCTCCACGGCCATCGAGCTGGATCCCAAGCTGGCGATCGCGTGGTACAGCCGAGGCTGGGCCTACAACGAGCTGAAACAATTTGACAAGGCGCTTGCCGATCTCTCCACGGCCATCGAACTGGAGCCCAAGCTCGTGTGCGCGTGGAATAGCAGGGGCAAGAACTACTGCGATCTGGGGCAATTTGACAAAGCGCTTGCCGATTACTCCAAGGCCATCGAGCTGGAGCCCAAGGACGCGCACGCGTGGAACAACCGGGGCGTAGCCTACAACGGGCTGAAACATTTTGACAAGGCGCTTGCCGATTACTCCAAGGCGATCGAACTGGATCCCAAGCTCGCGGCCGCGTGGCACAACCGGGGCGGCGCCTATTTTAATCTGAAGCAATGGGACAAGGCGCTAGCGGATTACTCCAGGGCCATCGAGCTGGATCCCAAGGACGCGAACGCGTGGTCCAGCCGCGGTACGGCTCACTACCGTGCCGGCGATTGGAAAGCGGCGCGCGCTGCGCTCGAGAAATCCATGGAGCTCAGTAAGGGCGGCGGCAGCTTCGACTGGTTCTTTTTGGCCATGGCCCACGAAAAGCTCGGCGAGAAGGAAAAGGCCCGCCAGTGGTACGACCGGGCAACACGCTGGATGGAGAGGAACCAGCCCACGAACAAGGAACTCGCCAGTTTCCGGGCGGAGGCCGCGCAGCTCCTGGGAGTGGACAAGAAGCGAGATTAATTAGCCCAAACGTGGGAAAAAATCGGCCGGTGAGTCTCAGCCACCAAGCAGAAGTCTCACCGGCCCGGCAAGCCCCGGCGCTCGGTCTGCGCACGGAGCGATTGCTGCGACTATTATATCGCAGGCCGGTTCGACAAAGGAGATGTTTACCATGTCGCTCTTATCTTGGTTATCCTCGTTGCCCTCGGGCTCCGCGCGAAACCCTGCCGGCCGGACACGGCGCCAGCGTCCGCCGGCCAAACGCCAGCCCGGCCGAAGGCTGAAGCTGGAACGATTGGAAGGCCGCACGCTGATGTCCGGTTTGAGCCTCACCGCGGCCACGGTCCCGACCCTGATCGCCGACATCAACGCCGCCAACACGGCTGGTGGATCGAACACGATTACCCTGACAGCCCCGAGCACTTCGCCCTACGTCTTGACGGCGGTCAACAATAGCAGCGTAAGCGGTGTCACCGGCCTCAACGTGAACGGCCTGCCCGTCATTGCCGCCAAGGACAACCTGACCATCGTCGGCAACGGCGACACCATCGAGCGGAGCTCGGTCACGTCGTTTTTCCGCCTGCTCCAAGTGGCTAGCGGGGGCTCGCTAACCCTGGAGAACCTGACGCTGCAGGGAGGCCATATCCCGGGTTTCAGCGGGTCTGAGGGATCCCCGAACCCGGCGGGTCCAGGGGCTGTCGCGGCGAGAGGCGGGGCCATCTACAACCAGGGTACGCTCGTCCTGAATGCCGTGACAGTTCAGAACAACGTGGCCGAGGCCAGCCTTGCTACTGCAGCAGACGCCGCTGGCGGCGGCATCTTTTCCTATTTCGGTGCGGTCACGCTGGAGGGGGGCACGATCATCCAGAACAACGAGGCCGTAGGCACGATGTCTTGTAACGCTTTTGGTGGCGGGCTTGCTGCCATCGGCGGTACTGTCACCGTGACCAATGCGACGCTGGACAACAATACTGCCCGAGCGGGCGCCGGCAGCAGCAGCGGCTTTCCGTACACGGCCGGCTACGCTTACGCCGGTGGGATGTATGCCTCCGGCGTTACGCTGAACCTGACCAACGCGACCCTGGACGGCAACGCCGCTACGGCACCCAACACCGGTAGATTGTCGGGCGGCGGCGCCTACGGAGGCGGGCTGTTCCTGTACGGAGGCACCGCCACCCTGACAAGCTGCATCGTGCAGGGCAACTCGGCTTCGGAGGCCGCCCCCGTTAGCAGCGTCTTCACCGGCCAGGGCGGCGGCATCTACATTTATCCAGGGTATCCAGCGGCCACCGTCTACCTCGATTCGTTCACGGTCGCCAATACCATCAACAACACCGACGAGTCGGGTTTGAACGGAAGCACGGCCAACATCGACGGGACGTACCTCCTGCAGAACCCCTGAGCGCAGTAAATCGCGGAGGGGGAAACGGCGGGCGTGAAGTTGAGTGCTCGCCGTCGGCGGTCTATTGCACGGGATTGCAAAGCGTCGCGACAAAACCGTTGGCCGTTGGTAACCGTCTCAGGGACGACTCGTTCAGCCTTTTTCGACAAGACATTGCCGCGCAACTGCGGCTCAACCCAGGAGTGAAAAATGAAAATACCGGCCCGACACTTGACAATCGCTCTTCTGGCAATCGCGGCAGTCCTTGGGGCCTGTGAAGCCTGGGGAGCAGACCTGACCTGGCTAAATTCCTCGCCCGCCCTCGACTGGTCGAACAGCGCAAACTGGAGCGGCAATGCCGTGCCAACGGCCAGCGATTCGGCCATGATTGCGAATGGCGGGACGGCCACGATCACGCAGCCTGGCGAGACTTGCGGCACGCTTGCGCTGGGCAGCGGCGCGGGGAGCGGAACGGTTCTGATGACCGCCGGCAACCTGACGACAACGGGCTATGAGTATGTCGGCAACTCCGGCACGGGCAGCTTCATGCAATCGGGCGGGACCAATACGGCGTCGACGGAATTGGACATTGGGTATAACACCGGCAGCAGCGGAACGTATATCCTGAGCGGCAGCGGCCTGTGTTCCGCAGGTACGCTGTACATCGGCAACTCCGGCAGCGGTAGTTTCGCGCAGACGGGCGGGACCAATTCGGTCGACTCCAATCTGTTCCTCGGAAGCAACACCGGCAGCAGCGGAACCTACAACCTCAGCGGCGGCGTCCTGCCAATATATAATGAGTACATCGGCTACTCCGGAAGCGGCAGCTTCACGCAGACGGGCGGAACCAATTCGGCCTCCGGCGGGGAGCTGTACCTCGGCTACATCGGTACCGGCAGCAGCGGTAAGTACAACCTCAGCGGCAGCGGCCTGCTCACGACAGGTGCGGAGTCCATCGGCAACTCCGGCAGCGGCAGCTTCACGCAGACGGGCGGGACCCATACGGTCTTCGACGCTCTGTACTTCGGATTCGCCACCGGCAGCAGCGGAAAGTATAACCTCAGCGGCAGCGGCCTGCTCACGTCGGCGACTGAGTACGTTGGCTATTCCGGCAGCGGCAGCTTTACGCAGTCGGGCGGGACCCATGCGGTGTCCGGCACTCTGTACCTCGGATACAACTACAGTAGTGGAACCTATAACCTCAGCGGCAACGGCCTGCTCACGGCGCCGACTGAGTACATCGGCTATTCCGGAAGCGGCAGCTTCACGCAATCCGGCGGCACGAATTCGACCACGAATCTTTATCTTCCCGGCGCAAGCTCCGGGGCAAGCAGCCTCTACAATCTCAGCGGCGGGATGCTCGAGGTCAACAGCGTCTTGGAGACGGCCGGCGGGACCTTGAACTGCGGCGGCGGTTCGGCGACGATCGTGGCCGGCAGCAATGCGCTGCTCGACCTATCGGGCATGGTCGGCAACGCCGCCTCCACGTCGCTCTATGCCGGCCCCAATTCCCTGGTGATCATGCCTTCTGCGTCCGCTGCGGCGGCATTCCACGTCTTTGAGAACGCCGGCATCACCTGTGTCAGCGGGTCGATCTTGACGGTGGGGAGCGGACAAGGTTTCAGCGTGCCGGCGGCGACGATCACGGGTCCCGTCAACTGCCAGGGGATGATTACCGCCACCGCCGGCGGTGCCATCAATCTGACGAACGGACTGCAGCTCTCGGGCACGGGACAAATCAACTTGGGTTCGGGAAACCTGACCATCAACGATTCCACTTCGGGGATGAGCGGCAACAGCCAGCTTGCCGCGGCCTCTGCGTACGTCGGCAGCGTCGGCACCGGCGGCGTCGGCACCGGCAGCTTCACCCAGTCGGGCGGAACCAATTCCGTGTCCGCTCTCTACCTCGGATATGGAGGTACTGGAACCTATAACCTGAGTGGCAGAGGCCTGCTTTCCGTAGGCACAGAGAGCATCGGCTACGCCGGAATCGGCACCTTCACGCAGTCGGCCGGGACCCATACGGTGTCCACCCTCACACTCGGAAACGATTATGGCGGCGGAACGTATAGCCTGAGCGGTAGCGGACTGCTTTCCGTAGGCTCAGAGGACATCGGCGTCGCCAGCAGCGGGCTCTCCGCGCTCTTCACGCAGACGGGCGGGACCCATTCCGTTTCCTCCGCTCTGGATGTCGGAGGCTTCGGCAGCCGCGGATCCTATAACCTCAGCGGCAGCGGCCTGCTCACCACAACTACGGAATCCATCGGCAGCTATTCCGGCACCGGCAGCTTCACGCAGTCGGGCGGAACCGATTCCGTCTCCTCAACGCTGGTCCTCAGCAGCGGAACGTATAGCCTCAACGGCAGCGGCCTGCTGTCGGTAACTGCCTCCGAGCAGATCACCGCCTCCCTCTTCCAGCAGACGGGCGGGACCAACATGGCCGGAACCGTCAGCCTCAGGGGCGGCGGCAGCTATCTGCTCGGCGGCGGGGTGCTCGAGGTCAACAGCGTCTTGGAAACGGCCGGCGGAACCTTGAACTGCTCCGGCGGCGCAGCGACGATCGTGGCCGGCAGCAATGCGCTGGTCGATCTCACGAACATGGTCGGCGACACCGCGTCCATGTCGCTCTATGCCGGCGCTAACTCCCTGGTGATCGTGCCTTCGCTGTCTGCTGCGGCGGCATTCCACGTCTTTGACAACGCCGGCATCACCGATGTCAGCGGGTCGACCTTGATGGTGGGGAGCGGACAAGGTTTCAGCGTGCCGGCGGCGACGATCACGGGTCCCGTCAACTGCCAGGGGATGATTGCCGCCACCACCGGCGGCGCCATCAATCTGACGAACGGACTGCAGCTCTCGGGCAAGGGACAAGTTGCCTTGGGTTCGGGAACCCTCACGGTCAATGATACCGCCTCGGGGATGAGCAACAGCAGCCAGCTTGCCGCAGCCTATGCGTACATCGGCAGCTCCGGCACCGGCAGCTTCGCGCAGTCGGGCGGGACCGATGCGGTGTCCGGCTCTTGTACCTCGGATACAGGACCGGCAGCAGCGGAACGTATAACTTCAGCGGCAGCGGCCTGCTTACCGCAGGTGCGTTGTACATCGGCAACTCCGGCGCCGGCAACTTCACGCAGTCGGGCGGGACCGATGCGGTGTCCGGATCTCTGTACCTCGGATACAGGACCGGCAGCAGCGGAACGTATACCCTGAGCGGCAGCGGCCTGCTTTCCGCAGGTACGCTGTACATCGGCAACTCCGGCAGCCGGCAGCTTCACGCAGTCGGGTGGGACCGATGCGGTGTCCGGCTCTTTGTACCTCGGATACAGGACCGGCAGCAGCGGAACGTATAACTTCAGCGGCAGCGGCCTGCTTACCGCAGGTGCGTTGTACATCGGCAACTCCGGCGCCGGCAACTTCACGCAGTCGGGCGGGACCGATGCGGTGTCCGGCTCTCTGTACCTCGCATACAGGGCCGGCAGCAGCGGAACGTATAACCTCAGCGGCAGCGGCCTGCTTTGCGCAACTCGGGAGTACATCGACAACTCCGGCAGCGGCAGCTTCACGCAGTCGGGCGGGACCAACATGGCCGCATACGTCAATCTCAGCGGCGGCAGCTATGTGTTCAGCGGCGGGGTGCTTGAGGTCAACGGCGGATTGGCGACCGCCGGTGGAACATTGAACGGCGGCGGCACGACGATCATGGCCGGCAGTAGTTCGATCGTCGACCTCTCGGGCAGCGTCGTCAACAC
Organism: uncultured Planctomycetia bacterium; assembly: GCA_963709175.1. Lineage (GTDB taxonomy): Bacteria > Planctomycetota > Planctomycetia > Pirellulales > Thermoguttaceae > JANXQG01. Next base: position 1,670,064 of record CAVPVK010000007.1, on the reverse strand, counting down.
CGCATCCACGTCGCTCGTCATCGGACCCTATTCCCTTTTGATCGTTCCCCAGGGGTTCAATCCGGCCACGGCCTTTCAAAGCTATTCCAACCTCGGCCTGACGCACACCCAGGGGACGACATTGACGGTGCCGGCCGGCAGCGGATTCGGCGGATGGGGCACGATTACGGATCCCGTCATTTGCCAGGGGACCACCACCGCCACGCCAAGCGGCGCCATCAATTTCACGAACGGACTGCAGCTCTCGGGCACGGGGCAAGTCAACTTGGGTTTGGGGACTCTCACCGTCAACGATACCGCCTCGGGGATGAGCAGCGGATCGCTGGCGGCGGCCTCGCTGATCGTCGGCTCGTCGGGCACGGGCAGCTTCGCGCAGTCGGGCGGCCTGCTCACGGCGGCGACTGAGTACATCGGCTTCGAAGTGGGAACCGGCAGCTTTACCCAGTCGGGTGGGACCCATTCCGCGTCCGTCCTCGACGTTGGATACGAGGGTTCCGGGACGTACGACCTGAGTGGAAACGGAGTGCTCTCCGCGGGCACGGAGTACATCGGAACCTACGACGGCGGTAGCTTCACACAGACGGGCGGGACCCATTCCGTGTCCGTCCTCGACGTTGGATACAGGGGTTCCGGGACGTATGACCTGAGTGGCAGCGGAGTGCTTTCCGCTGGCACGGAGTACATCGGCTACCCCGGAAGCGGCAGCTTCACGCAGACGGGCGGGACCCATTCCGTGTCCGTCCTCGACGTTGGATACGAGGGTCCCGGGACGTATGACCTGAGTGGCAGCGGAGTGCTTTCCGCTGGCACGGAGTATCTCGGATACTACGACGGCGGAACCGGCAGCTTCACGCAGACGGGCGGAACCCATGCGGTGACCACTACTCTGTACCTCGGATACGATAGCGGCAGCGGAACGTATAATCTGAGCGGCAGCGGACTGCTTAGCGCGACGAAGGAGTACATCGGCAACTTCGGCAGCGGCAGCTTCATGCAGTCGGGCGGGACCAACATGGCCGCCTACATCAATCTGAGCGGCGGCAGCTATGTGTTCAGCGGCGGGGTGCTTGAGGTTAACGGCGGATTGGCGACCGCCGGTGGAACATTGAACTGCGGCGGCGGCACGACGACGGCGACTATCCAGGCCAGCAATTCCATAGTTGACCTGACGGGCAGCGTTGTCATTTCCCCGTCCGCGTCGCTTTCCGTCGGCCCCAATTCCCTCGTGATCGTGCCCCCGGGTTTCAATCCGGCCACGGCCTTCCAAAGCTATTCCAACCTCGGCCTCACGCACACGCTAGGGACGACATTGATGGTGCCCGCCGGCACGGGATTCGGCGGATGGGGGACGATCACGGACGCAGTCGTCTGCCAGGGGATCATTACCGCCGCCCCAAGCGGCGCGATCAATCTGACGAACGGACTGCAACTCTCGGGCACGGGACAAGTCAACCTGGGCCTGGGGACCCTTACCTTCAGCGACTCGACTTCGGGGATGACCGGCGGCTTGCTGAGTCTTTCTGGTTTGACCCAGGGTTCCGGCAGCGCGGCCTTCAATTTCAGCGGGGGAACATTCCAGGCCGCGTCGAGCTTTTCGACCATCGTGCCCATCGTGCTCAGCACGCCCGGAAGTAATGCGGTTTTCGACACCAGTGGCAACACATTAACCCTCGCCGGGCCTATTTCCGGCGTCGGAGGCTTACAGGTCGGCGGCCCCGGCAGTTTGACCGAGCCGGGCGAGGGCATGTTGATCCTCAGCGGCACCAACAGTTATACGGGCGGCACTTATGTCGAGGTCGGTAAGCTGATCGTGACCGCCAATACCGCCCTAGCCGACGGGTCGAACTTGGCCGTCGGCGCGGGCGGCGTGTTCATCTTCGATCCCACGGTAACCGGCGCACCCCTTGGCCAACGCTTCGCCAGCCGGAGCGGTTGCGTCCGTGCCCGAACCGGGAACCCTGGCGATCTTGGCCGTAGCTGGAATTGTCGCGGCGGTTGCAGCGTGGCGGCGGCGAAGAAGTTGAGGCGACGGAGAACCGACAACTTACCCCGCTTCCACGTCAGGCTATCCCGAGCTTGGATTTGCCGTGGCCACCGGTCGTTGCCTTAATCGGTTACCTGTCATTCTGGCGGGCTAAGCGGCTTTTTGGACGCGGCGGAGGGGGTGACGTGTGCCCACAGCCGCGCACAAAAGCCAAAAGAGGGGCGCGCCGAACTGTCCAGAGGGTGCCAGAAGTTGAGCGGGTGTAAGCCGGGCTCCAGGAGGCCCTTGAATTACGACACCCACACCGGCAATACGCGCGGGCGCTAGACGCGAGGCGGAACGCTGCGGTAAGATGGCCGAAGAAGCCCGGATCGGTTCCAGGCTCAGCGCGAATGGGAAATCTCGGGTACAGTGCCTGTATCGCATGCCATGACAACCTCGGAAATGGAGAACCGATGAGACTGCTTGCATCGATCGCGATTGGTTTTGCGTCACTGGCCGTTACCCCGACTGGCGCACTTGTGGCTGCAGGCCTGACCCAATCCGGCTCGATCGAAGTGCGCGCCGGGCAGCTCGCCTTCTCGCCGGACGACAAGACGATAATCGCGGCATCCGACTTCAACGGCCCGTTGAAGCTCTGTGACGTGGCACGGAGAACCGTTTCATTCACGCTAGAGCCGTTGCGAGACGTTTATACCTCGGTTTCATTCGCGCCGAACGGCAAGTCGGTGGCGGCAACGTCGGTTACGTCGGAGCCGCCTGGCGTGCATTTCTCGATCTGGGACACAAAGACGGGCCGCAAGCTGACTGACCTGCCGTCGGAACCACACTGGGCGATGTTCGCGCCCGATGGCCACAGCTTGGCGACCGGACGCTATGGGGCCGTCGCCATTGTCGACGCTGCCTCGGGCCGCAGCCTGGCGAGACTGCCGGCACATCCCAATGCGATGATGACCGCCGGCTGCTACTCGGCCAACGGCCGCGTCCTCGCGGCGGCCAGCGACGACGACAACTCGGTGGCCTTGTGGGACGCCAAGACATTCAGGCCCCTTCGCATCTTTCAGGTCGACGGCGACAAGATCTACCGTATGGCGCTCTCGCCGGACGGAACTTCGGTGGCGCTGGCCCAGGGCAAAAAGTTCACTGTGTGGGTCAGCAAAAGCGGTAAGCTCAAATGGTCGGGCGACCTCCATTCCGACCGCGTGGCTAGCGTGGCTTTTTCGCCCGACGGGAAGACGCTCGTCTCGGCCGGTGAAGATTACACGGTGCGGCTGTGGGACGCAAAATCGGGTAAACAGCGTGAAAAGCTCGAGCCGAAGCCCGGCGCGCCGCAGTATGCCGTCTTCTCGCATGACGGCTCGGTACTGGCCGTCGGCACCACGCGGGCGGTGGTGCTCTATCGCACTGCGTCCCACTAGTCGGTGACCGCTACTCCCCCGAAGAACGGCGCAACCGCGGAAGTGGTCGGTGCCCCGGACGGATTTTCCGTGTTTTCGATGACCACTCCTCCGCGCGAGAAAATGCACCGCTAGCCCCCACAAGTGGCAATCCGGACCAACCCTAGCAAAGCAAAAATGCCCCCAGCTCAATCTGTTTTGTCCGATTTCTAACGGCCGCCTAATCGAATCTTAACAATCGCCGGCGATAATTAGTTGTGTCATGCAGTCCGATGGACTGAAGATCGAGTTGTCCCAGACTTGATTTCGAAAGGAGGGAGTCGCATGTCAACCCTAGGCGATCTTCTGGCCGTTGCTCGGAATCAAAGGACGGCACTTGCCAATGCAATCCGCGATGAGTACGCCAGCCCCACAGCAGGTGCCAAGACGGCGAGGGCGTTAGATTGGCTTGACTGGCCGTTGGATTGGGCCGAGCTTCGCAGCAACCGATTTGAAATTCTCCATTCAGCGGCCATCGATGAAGCGCGAGCAGCGGGCATCGTTGAGCACCTTGGGCCAATACTGGATGAACTGAAGACAGCGCACCAGCTTTTGGTCCAGGCCGGCAAAGGCGCGGTGGAGTCAGGGCAGAAACGGTTCCCGCCTGCTGTAGAAGCCCGTTGGCTTGAGGCATTCAACGTATTGACGTTATGGACAATGAGAGCCAGACAAGATCCGTCGGTCCGCGGTCGGGCTCTTGCGTCTTCCTCATCCACTTGCCAAATTCCCACTGCCTTCGGGAACCCTTGGTAACCGCGTTGCCTTCGGCCATAGCCCTACGGCGCTAGCTCTTCGTCCGGCAACGGAGCGTCGACGAGTCTCCATGTGCCCTTGAGTTTTGACGCGGACCACTGCGCCTCGCCAGCCGGTTTGCCCGTCTTGGCGTCCGCGAAAATGACGGTAACGGTGGCTGAGTCGCCGTTCTGCACGGGATTCTTACCCTTGTAGCGAAACGCCGCGTAGCGCGGCAAGACTTTATCCGAGGGTTCGTGGCCGAAGGCGAAGACGCGCTTCACAAGCCTGAGCTCCCCCGGTGAGGAGGACCGATCGTCGACGTCACCAACCAACCAGAGTATATGCTGATCGAAGGAGATCACCGGTTGCGTGATGGGCTCTGGCCGGTAGCATCCGGGAAGAAAGCCGGTGCATAGGAGTAGAGCCAGGCAAGTTGCCAATCGCCCCGTCATGGGGGAGATCTTCTCCATCGTTGGTCGGCTCCTTTTCGTCGCGTTGCTGGTTCCAGGGTTATACAATCGCAAATACCGATTGTCCAGCGGCGAAGAACGTTCCATTCAGGCCTCACTGCGGGCAATCAGCACGGCACAAGGATTTATCTCGCCATTTAGGGCTTGAAAATCCGATTACCATGCTAAAGTTCTAATGATTGGGAGGATGAGATTGAAAGAGTGGATTTCGCAAGTAGGAACGTGGTTTTGGATTGTGGCCACTAGCAAGGTCTTCGTGCTGATGCTGGGAGGAGGCATCGGCACCAATGCCCGCTATTGGCTCGCGCGCTGGCTCGACGAAGTCTCCTGGGCGAAGGGCTTTCCCCTGGGCACGTTCGTGATCAACGTGAGCGGCTCCTTCATTCTCGGCCTGGCGGCCGTCATCGTCCTGGAGAGGTTGCCAGACTATCGAGACTGGTATCTTCTCTTCGGCACCGGATTCTGCGGCGGCTACACGACCTTCTCGACGTTCGAGTGGGAGACCTTCAAGCTCGTTCGCGACCGCAGTTTCGCCATGGCTTCACTGAACGTCTTCGGCAGCGTGGCCGCCGGCTTCCTCGGCGTGGTGATCGCGGCCACGTTGGCTGGCATACTCTTTCCCGTCTCCAAGCGCTAGGAACGAAACGCGTGAAAATCGAAACCGACGCCACGCTCGTGACGATCTACGTGAACAGCACCGACCAGTGGCACGGCAGGCCGTTGTATGCGGCCATAGTCGGGCTGTGCAAGGAGCGCGGCGTCGCAGGCGCCACGGTGGTCCGCTGCGTGGAGGGTTACGGCGGCGGTGGCCACCTGCATACGGCCCGGCTCCTGGAACTCTCGGAAAACCTTCCCGTGCGGATCGAGATCATCGACCTTGCCGAACGGATCGAGCCGCTTCTTCCGGTCCTGGAAACGATGATCGGCGAGGGCCTGCTGACAATCGCCGAAGTCCATATTCGCCGTTATCTTCGCGATCCGAAGCAGTAGGAGGGGAGAGGCGGAGAGTCAAAGACGTCGCGGCGTCGGCGGCATCGGTCGTCGTTGGCAGATTTGTGACCGACCTAATTCGTCCCCGGATCGAGGTTCTGCAGTTTCGTCGGCTCGCCATCCATGCGATTGCCCAGTTGGAGATGGGTCGTCGGATCGATATTGTAGGAAATGCGGCGGACCGAGCCGTCGCAGAAGGCCATGTTGAAGCCCGCCTCGTGGGCGCTGCCAAAGATCTTGTTGCAGCCCGTTATGCCGGGCCGGTCCTGCGAGGGCGGGTAGTAGGTCCACCGGTTGGTGTCGTAATCGAAACCGAGATCCCACTCCTGGTCGTTGTCGCACTGGCTGCCAGTGTAATAGGAATCGGGATTGATGAACCGCTCACCCAACAGGTAGGTGAAGGTCGTGCCGTCCTTGATCGCGGCCGTCGTGCACTCGCTACGGACGAAAATGGGGCCGGTGGCCCATTCCGCTCCTCCCGGGAAGCTGGCCCAGAGAGATTCGGGCGCGGAATCGCCCGTGGGGTAGTCCTGGATCTGTGCCGATAGGTCGCCGTTCTGGTTGCCGCCGTCCTCTTCGTCGCCGCCGTTGGCAGCGTAGTCGCTGCGGCCAACGAAGGTGCTTAGGGCCGTAAGATTAAACGGCACGGAGTGCGTGTAGGGATAAACCTGAACCTTGTGCCGCGTGGGGCAGATGAAGAGTGCCACGGGGGTCTGCGCCGAATGGCTCCCCGCATCATCACCGACAACGAAGGCATGGCCCCATGGCCGCCCGCGCCGAGGTCATGCAAGTCCGTCTGGTCGATAAAGGGGAGAATATTATAGTGCCATCCGCCCGGCTGCCGCTTGTTGTAGCCGCGATCGGGGTCGCCCGCCCACATATACCCCCAGCCACCGGTGGGAAAGAACCCGTACTTGGCCTCGTGCCCGAGACACCCCAAAGCCATCTGCTTGCAGTTGTTCAGGCACTGTGCCCGCCGGCCCGCCTCACGGGCTGAATTCACCGCCGGCATGAGCAGGGCAACGAGGATGCCGATGATGGAAATTACGATAAGCAATTCGACAAGCGTGAAGCCGCCGGCGGACCGCCGCACGCCTGCGACAGTGGAGGAACGCGTATACCTGCCGGGTTTCCTGGAACCGAGTGGGCGGTCCATCGTATGACACTTGACGCCGATCGAAAGGAAAGTGCGCATAAAACCGTAGTCAATACTCCAGATCGAATTTCATACCGTGCTGATCGGCCTGCGAACCGTTGGCCGCCTCAGCGCCCAGCGTGGTTTCGGTGTTGTATTTGGCAGGAATCTTCTCGCCGTCCTTGGTGATTAGCACGCGATAGAAACCGGGCGATAGGCCACCGACTTTCGGGTCATCCGGGTAAGGACTATTGATCGTGGCGACGCCCGACTTGGACACCTTGCCAGACCCGGACTGAATGGCATCGCCCAGAAACCTCTCCGGCACAAATTGGACCTTGGCCCCCACCAATGGCTTGCCATTGCGCAATACTCGGCAAGTGAAAGTGACACGTCCCGCCCGCGAGTCGGCCCAACTCTGGATGCGAGCGGCGATTTCCTGCTGAGAAATCTTGCCGTTGTGGGCGGTATTGACCTCCTTGATCGCCGCCCTCAATCCGGGAGCCTTTTCAAGCTCTTTTTCGTCCAAGAATCCATCGTGGTTGGCGTCGTAAAGCTCCATGGCCTTACTGGCAGCGTCGGAAGCGGGCAATTCGGGCAGCACCCGCGGCGCAACTGCAGGTCCGCAGCCCACCAGTGCCGACAGCAGCAATATCCCGCACAAACCACAGACACGCGCAAACCTGGGCATGTATTCCCACCCTCACAAACATCAGCCACCTCTAGCATCATAACAGGCTTTTGGTCCCCTGCCAACGAAGTTACGGGAAATAACCCGCGCCATCATCGACTCGTATGAGGGCCAGCGAGCCAACCACCGAGATTTCCCGCATCATTCACCAGGGCCTGATTCAAATCTGCCAGGGAAGCGGAAGAAAATAATTGACGAACCGGCGCTCCCTTGGTAAAATCCCATGAATTCATCCTGCGCGGCACGTGGGGGCCCTGCCTGTCGCGACGAAGATGACGCTATCGCCTGCACGATCCCCCCTGCCGCCATTGGACCCCGCCTGCGGCCGTTGGGCCCCGCATGAAAGTACTTCATGATCTCCGTTCGTAAACTTCGTTCGTGTACTGCGCTTCTTGCCGTACATTTGGCGGTGGGGATGGTTCCAGGTGTGGCAACGTGGGCCAGAGCCGACAACTCCTGGGAAATCACGCCCGAAAGCCGGCGTGCCCTGGATCGTGGCCTGCAATGGTTGCAGCGAAATCAGGGGCCGGAAGGCAATTGGGGCACGAACAATCTCGGCCTGGTGAGCATGGGCCTGCTGGCGTTTTTGGCGGACGGCCATTCGCCGGGTCGCGGCCGCTATGGCTTGGCCGAAAAGAATGCCCTGGACTATGTTGTTCGCAACGCCCGACCGTCCGGGTTGCTGAATGTAGCCATTCGACACAACGACATGTACAACCACGGCTTGTCCACGTTCGTGCTCGGCCAGGCCTATGGCATGACCAACGACCCGCGCGTGGGTCCGGTCTTGGACCGTGCGCTGAAGGTGATCGACCAGTGCCAGTGTCAGGACGGCGGTTGGGACTACGAGGCCCGGTCGAGGGACGCCGGCCACGATCTCAGCCTGGCGGTGATGCAGGCCAAAGCCCTGCGGAGCGCGGTCGATAGCGGTTTTGAGATTCGGCCTGCGGTGATCGAGCGGGCCATCCGCGACGTTCGCGAGCATTATCAGCCCCAAGGTTGTGGGAAGGACGCGCCGGAGGAAGAGCAGCGGAAGCACCCTGGTCGCTTTGCTTACGATAAGGGCGGCGGGCAGCAGTCGCTGGCGATGGCTGCCGCCGGGGTCGTCTGCCTGCAGGAGTTCGCCCAGTACGACGATTGGCGGATTCCGCCAAACATCGACATCATCGAAAAGGCGGTACGGGACATGGGCGAGCACGGCAATCACAACGATCCGGCCTTTGATCCTTACACAAATTATTACGTCGCCCAGGCCCTGTACCAGGTGGGCGGAGACGCGTGGAAACACTGTTATCCGATGCTCCGCGACCGCCTCGTGTCGAGCCAGATCCACGAGAACAATCCGGAGAACGACGGCGGTTGGCGACCCTCGGGCCACGTCGGCGGCAAGCCGGGAATGCTGTACCAGACGGCCGTCGCCTGTTTCGTGCTGGCGATCCCCAACCGCTACCTGCCGATCTTGCAAGAGGGGAAGATCGACAGTCTGCGGAAAGAATTTGAAAAGAAGTAACCAACGACGTGCCCACCTTTTTATATCCTTGGCTTGCAGTAGCAGGTGCGGCGGCTGCCGCGCTGCCGGTAATCGTTCACCTGCTCAACCGGCGGCGATTCCGCGTCGTGCCATGGGCGGCCATGGATTTCTTGCGAGAGGCCGTCACGCGGAGCCGCCGCATGATGGAACTCCGCGATCTGTTGTTGCTGCTGCTCCGCGCGGCTTGCCTGCTGGCCTTCGGCCTGGCACTGGCCCGGCCCTACTGGAACAGTTTTTCCCCTGCGGCCATCGATCCCAATCAACGGGTGCACGCCGTGGTGCTGGTCGATAACAGCCTGAGTATGGCCTACCAGAAGGCCGACGGCATCCTGCTGGATGACGCCAAGGCCAAGGCCCGCGAGTTCATCGAAGGACTGCCCAGTGGAAGTTTGATCACGGTCTTGCCTATATGTGGAAGCTCGGCGGAATTGAATTACGAGGCGTGTACCCGGCGGGAAGACGCCCTGGAAGCCCTGGCGGCTGTCCACCCGGTTGACTGCATGGCCCGCTCGGGAGAGGCAATCGATCGGGCCTTGGAGGCCTGCCGCCGCAACACGGCCAAGTGCGCCCGGCGAATCTTTCTCGTTACCGATCAGCAGGTGGCCAATTGGTCGGCCGAGGCTGAGCGAGAACACCTCAAGCAACTGCCCTGTCCTATGCAAGTTCGTGAGGTGGCGGTCGATCACGTCGAGAACGTTTGGGTCTCCGACGTGGCCCTGCGAGAGGGCGTGGCCAACACGCAGTCGCCGGTCACGTTCATCGCCACGATCGACTACCAGGGCAGCGAGCCCCATAAGGGCATCCCTGTGGTCCTCAAGGTTGACGGCAAGCAGGTGGCTTCACAAACTGTCGATCTGCAACCCGGTCAGAAGCGCGAGGTAGTCTTTCCGGAATACGAGTTCCCCAAGACGGTGGGTCGCGACGGATCTGCCGGTGCTCATGCCGCCCGCGAGCAGGCCTCGAACGCTCCACGCTACGCCACGGTCGAGGTGTCCATCGCCAAAGAAGCCGTTCCCTTTGATCGTTTGCCGGACGACAATCACCGGGCGATCGTGGTGCCTGTGGCCGAGTCGCTGCCGGTCGTGTTCGTCGATTCCGTGGGCACGCACGAAAACCCACAGAAGAAGATCTACGGAGACACCTGGTGGTTGCGGCGGTGGTTGGCGCCGCCTGCGGCCCAGCCGGGCCGGGAGCGGCCGTTGGTCCAAGTTCGTCACTTGGTTATCGATCAGCTTACCCGCAAGGAACTGGCAGACTCCCGCCTGGTCGTGATTGCCGGCGTCGCACGACCTACGCCCGACGAGGTCAAGCTATTGAGGGAATACGTGGAGCAGGGCGGCAACTTGCTGCTGGCGGCGGGCGGAGATTTCGACGCGCCGGCTTGGGAGTCAGCCGCCTGGCAGGACGGGTTGGGAATACTGCCCGCTCCGTTGGCGCCGCGGGCCGTGGGCTATGCCCGCGACGATCGGCGTTGGGCGACCGCGACCACGCCGCCGCTGGCGCTGGATTTCGAAAGCATGGCCGATCGTTATTTCCATCCGGAGGGCGTCAGCGCCGATATCCTCCGCGAAGACCTGGGCCCGCCGACGTTTTTTCACAAGATCGTCGTGGTTCGCTGTGACGATGCCGCACAGGATCGTGCGGCTGAGGCGGCCGCCGGGTATTTTTCCGCCCGGCGCAAGAAACAAAGCGAAATTGATGGGCAAAAGATCGCCGTGCCATCGGCAAGCGGCTCTGGCCGGCAGGACGAGGTCCCCGCGTGGTTGACTTGGAAAAATCCCGCCGCAGAAGATATTGAACGGCTGCCGGTCGAGGAATTAGCGCGACGTGCGCGGCCGCAAGTGCTCGCCAGCTACAACAATGATATGCCGATGCTCGTGCGGCGGCAGTGGGGTTTGGGGCAGGTCCTCTTTCTTACCACCAGTCTTTCTCCAGCGTGGACCACGATGCCCGACTTGCCGCAATCGGCATGGTTGATGGACCGCATCGCCCGCTGTTTGCTCGCCGAGACCTTGCCGGCATGGAATGTCAGCAGTGAGAAAGGGCTGGTCCTGCCGGTGGCCCTCGGCGACCGCAGTGCCCACTTCACGCTGGTCGATCCCGCGGGGAAGGAACAGCCGTTGAGCGTCGACGCCTTGGGCGGCGAACGCTACGGAATCAGCCTGGACGATCTCACCCGCCGCGGCATCTATCGGGTGCGAGCCCAACGTGGCGACAACGGCGGGGCAGGGGGCGCTGGAGGGCTGCTTTGGGAAATTCCGCTGGCCGTCAATGGTCCGGCCGAGGAGTCGGAACTCGTGCCGCCCAAGGCAAGTGAAGGGGCCAAGGGTTTCGTCGATGTCTCGGCGGAGGTCTTTTCGGCTTCTCCCCTGGAACTGGAAGGCATCGATCTTTGGAAGTGGCTCGTCGGACTCGTGCTCGCCCTCTTGTTGGCCGAGTTCCTCCTGGCGGCGCGATCAACCACCCGCGGGGAGGCCGCATCATGAATGTCTATCAATGGCTGGGCGGCCTGCTGGGCCTGGAGCAGGTGCAGAACGTAACCGACTACAAGTTCAGCTTTGCGGCCGCCTGGGCGCAGCGGGCGCCGCTGTTGCTGTTGCTGGGCCTCGCCGGCCTGGTGGCGGCAGCCGCATGGTTCTACTTCCGCCACCAACCCAATCGGCATCGCGGCTGGCGGTTCGTGCTGTTCTTGGTTCGCGCTGCCGTGCTCTGCCAGGTCTTGCTATTGCTGACCGAGCCGATCCTTACGCTGACGATCCAGAGCAAGAAGCGGCCCGCGCTCTGGCTGCTTTTCGACGGCACCGACAGCATGAATATCGCCGACGATCTGCCGCGGGACGTCCGCGAGGCTACCAATAAGTCGGTCGGCATTAGCATAGATCCTCCTCCTTCTCCGGGAGAGGCTGATTCCCAAAAGGAACAGGGAGAGAAAAACCGTCTTAGCCGCGTCGAGTATTTGCGGGCCTTGATCACCAAAAAAGACCAGAACTTGCTCGAACACCTCAGCCACGACTTCCGCCTGCAAGCATTCCTCTTCGAGTCGACGCCCGGCGTCCGCTCACTGGAACTGAGCCACGGCCAGGGACCGATCGACGGCAAGCACTTGGCGGAGCAGCTTTCCGCCAACGGCCAGGTGACCGACCTGGGCGGGGCCATCAACGACTTATCCCATCGCAACCCGCCGGGCGGCCTTGCCGGGTTGATGGTCTTCAGCGATTTCGAAAATACCACGGGGCCCAGCCCAGCCAATGCGGCCCGGCAGTTCGGCGCGAAGATCTACGCCGTGGGCGTCGGGGCCACGCGGGCAGTCAACTTGACTGCCACCATCGTTGCCGAACCTCTGGCCCGGGTCAAGGACGACGTGGCCATCACCGTCGTTCTTCAGCCGACCGGCGCCGAGGGCCTTGCCACGCACGTCCGCTTGTTTGCCGAAGCGATGGTCGAAGGCGTTCGTACCCGCACGGCTATCGGCGAAAAGGAAACGCCGCCGTTGACCGGCGTGCCGCAAAAGGTGCAGTTCACCTTCAAGCCCGAGAAACCGGGCCTCGTCCATATCGTGGCCGAGATCGACCGTCTGCCGGGCGAAGTCAACCGCGAGAAGAACGTCGCCCGCGGCCAGATCGAGGTCCTCGACGACTACCTGCGTCTGATGTTCGTCGAGTACGAGCCGACTTGGGAATGGCGGTTCATCAAAGAGGTTTTTTATCGCGATCCGTTGGTGGGCATGAAGGGGTTCCGCACCTTCCTGTACTCGTCCGATCCGCAGGTGCGGCGGAACGAATTGTTCCTGGCGAGCATGGCCCCGTCGCGAGAGGAGTTCTTCAAGAACGACCTGATCTTCCTGGGCGACATGCCCGCCTCGGCCCTGAGCGACCACTTCTGCGGGCTGGTCAAGGAGTTTGTCGGCCGCAAGGGCGGGGGCTTGGTGATCTTGAGCGGGCCGCGCTTCGGGCCTCAACAATTGGCCAAGACGCAACTGGCCGATCTGCTGCCGGTGAGCGTCGACCCGACGGCCCCCGTCCGCGACAAGGAACCGGTGGTCCTGCAACTCACGCCGCAGGCGGCGGAATATCCCTTCATGCAATTGGGCGGAAGCGCCTCGCTGCCGGAAATGCAGCACGCTTGGGACGCCTTAGGCCCCTTGCCCTGGTACCAGCCAGTGGAAGGCGTGCGGCCGTCGGCGACCGTGCTGGCCGAGCATCCCACGGCCCTCTGTGCCGGCGGACGAAAACAACCGCTTATCGCCATCCGCCCCTACGGCAGCGGCGAGGTCGTTTACCTCGCGTTCAACGAGACATGGCGGTTGCGGCGGGCCCACGGCGAAGAGCTTTTCCGCCGGTTCTGGAAGGAAGTCATGTCGCGGCTGGCGCTGAAACATGCCCTGGGCGAGAACAAGCGTTTTGTCGTCCAGACCCAGCAGCCGCGGTATCGAGTCGATGAGACCGTGACGGTGAACGTCATGGCCGACGACGCCCAATACAAGGCCCTTTCCGAAAATGCGGTGCCGGGCGGCAAGCTCACGGGCGAGTGGGTGCTTCCTGCAGTCGGGGCGGAAAAACCGTTGGTCCAGAAACTCAGTCTGACGCAGGTGGAACCGGGGCTGTTTTCCACGCACTTTGTCGTCACAACGCCCGGCGAGCACCGTGTCAACGTCATCGATCCGATCACGCACAAGCCGAAGGAAGCGACCTTCACGGCCTATAGCACGTCGGTCGAGCGACAGAGCCCCGTCCGCAACAAGGCCGTGCAAGAGGCGGTCGCCGCAGACAGCGGAGGCGTGGCTTGCGATCTGAAGGATGTCGATACGCTGCTGTCGCAGATCCAGCCCTCGCCCCGTACGGAAACGAGCGTGGAGGTGGTCTCGCTGGTCAACACCTGGGGATGTTTTCTTGTGGTGGCTGGGCTGTTGTTCGTCGAGTGGGTCGTGCGCAAGGGGATTGGTTTGCCATGAAACAACAAGAACACTTGCGTGCATTGCGCGAACGTCTTTATCGGCTTCGTCGCCGCCGTCGGTGGTTCCGTCGGGCGGCGGCGGCCAGCGCGGTGGCGATTGCCTTGCTGTTGGCGTTGGCAGGCGTGTTCGCCCTGGACTGGTGTTTCGAGCGGAATGTCGATGTCTGGCAGCGGTTGCTGCTGCTGGGATTGGCGGCGGTAGCCACAGTCTGGGCCTTCGTACGATTCGCCGTGCCCTGGCTGGGGAAGCGCGAGGACATTGTGGAGTTGGCCTTGTTGGTCGAGCGGCAGACGGGCATCGACAGCGACCTGGTGGCCGCGCTGGAATTCGAATCGCCTGAAGCGCCGACTTGGGGCTCCCCGCAGTTGGAAACCGCCGTGATCGACCGTGTAGCCGCCAGGCAGCGGAACGTCAATGTAATGGCCGCCATGCCGCGGCAGCCGCTGGCGCGACGACTCTTGATCCTGACTGCCGTTGCGGCCCTTTGGGCCCTGGTGGTCGTCATCGCACCGGGGCATGTAAGGGTCTTTTTCCAGCGTTTGGCGATGGGGTCGCAACACTACCCGTCGCGAACGCAGTTGGTCGCCGTCAGCGTCAACGGCAAGAAGATCGATCTCGCGGTTGACAATGCCGTGCCGAAGGCGGCCATTCACGTGCCCTTCGGTCAAACCGTGCGTTTTGAGGCCACGGCCGCGGGTGCACAGCCTGCCGCCGGACGCGTCGAGCTTTTCACCTCGGCCCGCGCCTCGGCACTGAACGTCGCCTTGGAGCGGGCGCCCGGCGACGGGCCGCAGTCCGAATATCGCGGTTCGTATCCCGGATTGAACCAGTCGGCCCGTTGTCAGATCAGCTTGGGCGATGCCTGGACGGATCCACTGGTGCTCAGCGTTTTACCGCTGCCGGTCGTGGAGATGGAGGCGGATGTCGTGCCGCCGGACTACGCCCGGCAATCGGTCGGCGAGGTCCGAAAGCTGCCTCGCGGCATGCGGCAATTCGCCGTGCTTGCCGGCTCAGAGGTTCGCCTGCGGTTGAACAGTGACCGGCCGCTAAGCGCTGCCGAGGTGACCATCGACAAGAAGCCCTACGCCATGCAACGCGGCGATGGCGCTGCCGCGGGAGCGTCGACTGCCAAACCCCCGCAGGATGCTACGGCCGTCGCCCCCGAGGTCTGGTATCTCCCTGTCCGCGGCACGCCGCTGGCTTCCCTTGCCAACGACCTGGCGTTTCTCGATCCAGATCCACGACGCCGAGGGGCAGACCTTGGAACAACCGTTGGAGGGATCCATCATGATCGAGCCTGACCAGCCGCCAAGCATCCTGGCCACGAGCAAGACTCCGATCGTCTTGCCAACCGGCTCGCCGAGCGTCCATTACGAAGCCAATGACGACCACGCCTTGAGTTCCGTGTGGATCACTTGGGAAGCCACGGTCAGCGACACCGACGCGTCGCAGGCGGTCGGAGATGGACCCACGTCGCAGAAGCGCGAAGGGCGGATCGAGGTTTGCCATTTCTCTCCGGAATCCCCCTCGCGAAGCCGCGTGGACGACTATCGGTTGCCTTTGCAGTCGCTTCCCTTGAAGCCCGGTGATACACTTAAGGTGACGTTCCATGCCGCGGACTACCGCGGCCCGGCAGCCGCGGCAACCACGGACGCCGATCCGCCTCTGATCTTTCAGGTCACCGACCTGCATGGGTTCGAGGCAAGCATGTACGAGGCCGACCAAAAATCGGCCAGCGCGTTAGAGGATATTCGTCGAAAGCATTCCGGTTTAGGAGAATCGCCATGAGGATTTCGCGTGTGTCTGGCAGGATGGATCCTCGAGTCCGTCCGGATAGGTTCCATAGTACGGACGGCCAAGCCCGTCCAGAGACTCGCGGATGGACTGGGAGGTCCATTCTGCGGCCGACGATTTGTGGCTGGTATCGCCCTGGCGCTGCTGCTGGCGGTCGTCGCTCCCGTGGGGCGCAAGTGCCGCAGACCGTCTCGGGCGAGCGATTGAAGCACCGGGAGCAGATCGAGCAACAGGCCACCGACGTTGCCCGACAGCTCGTCGGCGAGGTGCTCGACGTGCAGCTCCAGCAGTTCCGCGACAACAACCTCACGTCGCACCCTTGGTACGCGGAGATTCGCTCGATGCGCGATCACCTCGACGCCCTGGTGTCGCGGCAGATGAAGGAAGTGGTCGAAATCCTGGCGAAGTCCGATCTGGGCGACAACGCCCAACGCGTCAAGGCCTACGCGGCCGCGCGGAGCAAGAGCCGCGAGATCCTGGTGCGGATCGAGGTCGAAGAGCAGATACTCTTGCGGCGGTTGAAGATCGCCGAGCTGGCCCGCCAGATCCAGCAACTGATCGAGCATCAGACGAAGGTCCGCAAGGACACGGAGGCGATTCCCGGTGAAGCAGCGGAACGCCGTCCGGAGTTGAACCTTTCCGCCCTGGAGGACCAGCGCGACGTGACCGCCAGTTTCGGCCAGTTCAAGAAGAACCTTGCGCAGGCCAGCCGTTTCTCCGGCCCCGTGGGTCGCGAAGCCGCCGCGGCCGCCAAGCTGATCGAAAACGAACAGATTGACCAATGGCTTGGCAAGGCCGAGTCGGGCCTGCACGGCGGTGAATTCACCGCCGCGGCCGCCAGCCAGCAGCAAGTCATTTCGGGCCTGGAGGCCCTCCTCGAGAAGATCCGCAACTTGCAAAAATCGATGGACGCGAATTCCCTGGAGCGGCAGATCGCTGAGGCCCTCAAGAAGCAAGAGGAGATCCGCGAGGAGAGCGCGAAGAAGCCGTTGGAGAGCGCAGCCGCCGACAAGCTGGCCGCCGAGCAGGACGCGCTTGCCAAAAAGATCGATGAACTCAGTGCAGCCGCCAAACCGGAAGTTCGCCGCACCACTGGAGCAGGCCAAGCAAGCGGCCGAAGAGGCCGCCGCCAACCTCTTGGAGCAGAAACAGCCCGAGGCCCTCGCCCACGAAGACAAGGCCGCGCTGGAACTGAAGGCGGCGGCCCACGAAGCGGAAAAGTCCGCCGACGCTCCCAACCAGCCCCAATCCGCTGAGGATGCCAAGCGAGAGGAGTTGGAGAACAAGATTGACCGGCTCGCCGCCGCTGCGGAAAAGCTGGAAAAGGCCGCTGCCACTGAGCGGGAGGTCTCCCACGACGCCAACCAGGCAAGCGAGAAACAGGGTCTAAAGCCGGAGCAGGCCGCTGAGTTGGACAAGAAGAACGAAGACGCCGGCGAAAATGCCAAGAGCGCGCAGCAAGACATTGCCGATTCCGTGCCAAAGGCCGACGAAGAGGTCAAGAAAGCCCAGGAGGCTATGCAGAAGGAATCGCAAGACCTCAATAAGGCCGAGCAGTCCAAGTCCGCCGATGCGAACAAGTCCGCCGATGCGAACAAGTCCGCCGATGCGAACAAGTCCGCCGATGCGAACAAGTCGCGATCGAACAGTCCGCCGACCAGGCAAAGCCGGAAGAGGGCAATAAGGCCGATGCCGCCCAGAAGTCGCCCGACAAGCCGGCCGGCGATCAGGACCAGAGCCACGATGCTGACAAGTCGGCCGAGCAGGCCAAGGCCGATGCCGGGCAGAAATCCGATTCGGCCCAGTCCGAAGCCGCCAAGGAGGCCAAGGCCGCGGCGCAAGACGCCGGGTCCCAAGCCAGTGAAGCGGCCCAGGATCTTGCCAAGGCCGCGGAAGAAGTTCGCAAGGAAGCCGAGAAGGCCGCTGCAGAGCTGGCCGAGCTCAGCAAGCAAGAGAGCGATAAACTTGCCGATCTGAAGCAGAAGGTCGATAAGGAGCTCACTAAGGCGATGGATCCCACCGCCGATCGGCTCAACGCCTTGGCCCAGGCCGAAAAGAAAGTCGACGAGGCATTGAAGCATCAGGCCGAGGCTGACAAGGCCGCAGAGACAGCAAAGCCGACGGATAAGCAAGAAGGAGACAAGAATGCCGCCGAAAGCCATCCGGACCAGCAAACCGGCGACAAGTCTCCCGCGGAGCATTCCGACGAGCATTCTGGCGACCATGAGCATTCCGACGAGCACAGTGCGGACCAGCAGGCCGGCGACAAGCAAGAGGGCGACAAACAGGCGAGCGACCCGCAGTCGCAGGTGAGCGAGGAGAGCAAGCAAGCGGCCGACCTGGCCCAATCCGGCGCCCCCAAAGCGGCGGAGACCTTGAACCAGGCCGCGGAGCATTCCGACCAGGCCAAGAATGATGCCGCACACGGCTCACCGCAGCAGGCGACGACGGATCGCCAGGCGACCAAGCAGGCACTGGAAGAAGCGAAAAAAGAACTGAACGATGCCATGCACGACCTTGCTTCCCAAACCCAGAAGCAATTGGGTGAAGAGGGCAAGGAGTCGGGCGAACTGGCCGGCGAGGCCAAGCCGTTGGATACGGAGGCTGCCAACGATTTGGGCGATGCCCAGCATCAAGGTGAACAGGCCGCGGGCAATCCGCCTGCGGCCCCCGCCGACATGCAAGCCGCCCAGAATGGCGTTCGCCAAGACCTGGCCGAGGCCTCGGCCGAATTGGCCGCCCGCCAGGAGCAGATCGCCGCCCAGGCGGCGCAAGCCCAGGCCAGGGCCCACGGCAGTCCGGAGGCAGGACACGAACACGGCAACGAACCTGGCAAGGAACCGGGGCAGATGTCGGTGGTTTCGAGCCGGTCCTCCCAGGGGGCTAAGAAAATGGGGCCGGACCAAGGGGCGTCACCCGATGAAAGCGGCCCGGACCGGCAGGATATCCGCAAGGAGCCGTGGTTCGCCAACTTGCCCCCCGAGACCCGCGACACGATGCGCAGCAACGCCAAGCGGCCGCCCCCTCCCGGCTACGAACGGCGAACCCAGGAATACTTTGAAAATCTCGACCGCTAACTTGTCCCATCCGATAATCCCTTTGACCCAGAGCAACCATGACAACTGAAAACGCCCCTGTTACCCCCGACGACCTGGCTGCCGTGCAGCGCTGCAAAGATGCGTACGAACGCATCCGCACCGAATTGGCAGAGGTGATCATCGGTCAGAGCGATGTCATCGAGCAGGTCCTTATCGCCATCTTTGCTCGTGGCCACGCCCTCCTGGAAGGCGTGCCGGGTCTGGCCAAGACATTGCTGGTCAGCTCGCTGGCTGAGGCCACGCACCTCGGTTTCAAACGCATCCAGTTCACGCCCGACCTCATGCCGAGCGACGTCACCGGTACGCAGATCATTCAGGAGGATCCCGACACGCGGCGGCGGCAGTACCAATTTCTTCCCGGTCCGCTGTTCGCCAACATGATTCTCGCCGACGAAATCAACCGCACGCCGCCCAAGACCCAGGCGGCCATGCTCGAGGCGATGCAGGAACGGCAGATCAGCTCCGGCGGCCAGGTCCACCGCCTCCCCGATCCGTTTTTCGTCCTGGCTACGCAAAACCCGTTGGAGCAGGAAGGCACTTACCCGCTGCCTGAGGCGCAGCTCGACCGGTTCCTGCTGTACATTAAGGTCGGGTATCCCAAGGCGGCCGAGGAGTGGGACATCGCCCGGCGCGTAACCACGGGTAAGCAGGGCCGGATCACGCCTTCGCTCACGGGTGAGGACATCGTCCAGCTCCAGGAGCTCGTTCGTCGCGTGCCGGTGAGCGATCAGGTATTGGGATATGCCTGGGCATTGGTTCGTGCCACGCGACCGGGAACGCCCGATGCCGCCGAGTTCGTTGACAAGTGGGTCGCCTGGGCGCCGGCCCGCGCGGTCTTCTGACGTTGATCACCTGCGCCAAGGCCCGCGCGATCCTGCACGGCCGCTACCATGCCACGGTGGGCGACGTGCAGTGGCTGGTCAAGCCCGCGTTGCGGCACCGCATCGCCGGCAACTACGCGGCCCAGGCGGGTAATCTCGATGGCGACCGACTGATCGACATCCTGCTGGAAAGTGTTCCCGCCGATCGGAAGTACCAGCGGCCCGCGGCGTAACGGGGGAAAACCCCGGCGTGCGGGTTGTCGATTTGGAGAATTAGCCGCGGAGCGGCGGAAGAGAATTGCCTGGGGCGTAAGCCCCATGGTCGCGGTTAGATAACGCCCGCCGCTCCGCGGCTAATCAAGCGAAAGACCGCTTGTAGCCAATTGTCATCAAATAAGGGCCTCTTGATGTCTGACTTCTCGGCCCCGGTTGGACGGCTAGCGAGCCAGCCGAACTGACGCACATGGACGCTCGCGTTCCAATATTTGATCTTCCTGGCCGAATAACATCGGGATGCCGTCGAAGTCCAGCGTCGCCCGGCCCGGCGAAATCAAAATGTCCACCGATTCGACCCGCGAAGCACCGCACACAACCGACCGCGTGACTCGCTGGTTATTGGTCGCCGTCGGCGTCTATAGCATCCTCCTGGTCGGAGCATTGAACCTCATCGTCCTGAATTCTGGCAAGGTCAAGGATCGGGCGATCTTCCTGATGGCCGACGGCATGATCTTGCTGTGGATTATTGTCGGCGGTTCGATCACTCCGATCTTGCAGAGACGCTTGGCGCCTCGGCTTGCCGCAATCCCCATTGGGTGGCGGCTGCGTTTCGTCGTTCTCTCCACGGTCATGGCCCTGATCGAAGAGGTTATCACCACCAGCATGACTAATCTTGCCCCGGTTTTCGGCTCGACGCCCGAGGAAGCCCACATCACGGCATCGACCAACTACTTCACCGTGGTTTGTTTCCATAGCGTCGTTGTCATAGCACCGATGTTCGTCGCCTGGGCGTGGATGCTGTCCTGCTGGAATTTCTCGCCGCTCAAGGTGCTATTGCTTTTCGGACTCACCGGCTCGTTGGCCGAAGGGAGTCTCAACTGGACGAGCCTGCTCGGCGGTTTCTGGGTCTTCGTCTACGGGCTGATGGTATACCTGCCCGCCTGTACGGTTCCTGCGGAACGCGGTGTAAGGCCGTTGCGATGGTGGCATTATCCGATGGCCGTCTTTTTGCCGTTCCTCGCAGCGATCCCCGTTGCTCCGGTGGTCATCGTGCTCCGGAAGTGGCTTGGCGTGCAGTTTTTGCCAGGTGTGAACTGATTATCCGATCCTGCTCGCCGGTGGCCGCGAACCTCTTTGCAAAACCGGGCAGGCGAGTCGGTCTCCGAGTCGGTTTCCCTATTCCTTCCCAGCCCTGGCCGGCCTGGTGCTTTGTCAAATCTTGATATTCGGGTTGGGCCTATTATCAGAGCCCGTGAATTTCAGACAATTCGAGAGAGAGTCGGCGCACGGATTGGCAAGATTCCCGCCGTGGCGGCCGTCGAAAATCCAGGCGGCCGGAGAGGTTGATTCAAGAGCTGTGGCGCAAGGGCGGTAATCCATCTCTCCGCGTGCGGCATAAAGTCGGAACTCCTCCCGTGACCGGATTTGGCGATACCTCACAAGGGTGACTTAAAAACTCTAGTAAGGACTTTGCATTTTGCGGTAACTATGAGAAAATAGTGTGATCCCCCTAACACCATCGCCTGCCTTTCGGATAGCTCCCATGCCCCAGCCAACTTCCGCCCGGTCCGGAATCCGTTTTCTCGTCCTGCTCTTGGCCCTGGGGATATTCATTCCCCGGGTGGTTCAAGCTGCCGATCCTTCATCGGTTTCGGAGCTGAAGCGGATCGAAGCCAAGAGCCGCGCCGTCGCAGCACGGGTCGTGGGGGCCACGGTTGGCATCATCAACCAGTCGCTGGCCACCAGCGGTCGACTGGGCGAGGGCAGCGGCGTGGTGGTCAGCGAGGACGGCATCATTCTTACAGCCGGTCACGTCATAGCGGCGCCGGGCACCGAGCTTACGGTGATCTTTCCCGATGGTCGCCGCGCGGCCGCTAAGGCCCTGGGAGCAAACTTCGGGCGCGATTCAGGGCTGGCCAAAATCACCGAGGCTGGCAAGTGGCCGCACGTTGAAATGGGCCATTCCGACGAAATCAAGCCCGGCACATGGTGCCTGGCCTTGGGAAACCCCGGCGGCATCCAGCAGGGTCGCACTCCGCCCATCCGCCTGGGGCGAGTCCTCAATGCCGGCAAGGACGCTCGTTTCCTCGTCACTGATGCGACGGTCATTTCCGGCGATTCGGGCGGACCGTTGTTCGACCTGGAGGGCCGCGTCATCGGCATTCACTCGAACATCGGCGCGAATGTGACCCAGAATCAACACGTGCCCATCGATGTCTATCGCCAGCAGTGGAACGATCTTGTTGCGGGCAAGACCTTCGGCACTGCGGCCGACCTGCATGTCGGCGGCATTCCCAGCCGCGACAAGCTCCGCCGTTTCCAGCAATTGCTCTTTCAAAAGCTGCTGGCCGGTGATCCGGAGGTCCGCGACCTGGTCAAGGACGGTCATATCAATCTCACTCCGCCGGAAATCGACCGCTTGCTGGAAAAGTGGGAGAAGCCCACGCCCCAGGGCAAGCCGGCGCCCGCGCCGACCGGAAGCGCCGCCAACCGCCCGCTGGACTTTCTCAAATTCCAGCGCCTCTTCCAGGAACGCCTTCTGGTGGGTGACCCTGAAGTGCTGAGGCTGATCAAGGACGGCAAAATGATGGTCACGCCCGAGCAAATGCACGGGCTGATGGATGAATGGGAGAAGAAGGGTCTGGCCGCACAAACGCCCCGACCGCCGTTGATCGAAGGAATGAACGAGCGGCTGGCCGCGCGGGAGGCCGACTACGGCAAGTCGAGTCCCTCGCTGTTGCGCGACGTGGCCCCGCTTGCGGCGACCTTCGCCCGCAGCACGGTTGTGGTCCTCTGTGACAGCAAACCGGTCGCTCTGGGCACCGTGGTCCGCAAGAACGGATACATCCTCACCAAGGCAAGCGAGCTCCACGGCAAGCTGGCCTGCAAGCTTGGCGCCCGCGAGTTGCCGGCAACCCTGGTCAAGTCGAATTCCGACTACGACCTCGCCCTGTTGAAAGTCGATGCCGCCGACCTCGCGCCCATTGTCTGGCCTGAAGGCGAACCACCGGTGCCCGGCACCTTGCTTATTACCCCCGCCGCGGAGAAGGGTGTTGTGGGGCTAGGCGTCGTCAGCGTGGCGGCCCGACCCATCCCCGATGCGCCGAAGATTCTGCTTCGCAACCGGGCCATCGTCGGCGTGGTGCTCGATCAGACGGCCAAGGTGGCCCGCGTGAAGGAGGTCTCCGCGAATCTGCCCGCCGCCAAGGCCGGTTTGAAGGCCGGCGACGTTATCCTTTCCGTCGACGGTCAAAAGACGGCGGTTTCCAATGACGTCAATCAGGCGCTGAGCAAGTACAAGCCTGGCGACAAAGCGACATTCGAGATCGCCCGCGACGGCAAATCGCAGAAGTTGCAGATCAATTTGGTGTCGTCCGACCAGATGGCGCAAAAGACGAACGGCGAGACGCTGACGCACCTGAGCGAAGCGGGCGGGACGATCAGCAAGCGGCGGTCGAACTTTGCCAACGCCTTGACCCACGACACGGTGCTGCAGGCTGCCGACTGCGGGGGGCCGGTCGTCGATCTCGACGGCCACGTCCTGGGGCTGAACATTGCCCGCGCCGATCGCACAGCCAGTTACGCGATCCCGACAGCGACGCTCCGCAAGCTGACTGACGAGATGCTGAGCGGAGTAAAGTAGGGGCGTGAAGCAACGACCGCGTCAAGGTTCATTTCCTCCGCCGCCTTGTTGGAATCGTTCTAGCGATCCGGCCATGGCCTCGATGAATGAAGGCACCCGCCCGGCGGCCGCGAAAACGCGGCTGACCACGACCGGCCGCGGGTACAGGCTGCTGATGAAGTCAAAGCAGAATTCCTCGGGCGTATGGCGGATCATCACCGCGTTGGCGAACGTGCCTCCAAGGAGATCCTCCGGGAACCGCACCTGCTCGTAGAGGTCCGTGATCAACCCCGGCGGCGACGACGTCCAGTGGCCGTGCGATTGCTCGCCCACCGGGCCGCCGGCTACGGCACCCGGGGGGCCGTGGAGTTCACTGCGTTCGCTGCCTTTGCCAGGTTCAACTTCGGTGTCGCCGGTTGGTCCGTGGACCGGCGGCGGGACGGCGCCCGACTGGCTCGGCAAAAATCGGGGCTTGAGTGGGCCGAGTTCGCTTTCATAATGGTTGACGTTCAACCGCAGCGCATTGAGAAACTGCGAGAAGCCGTTGAACGTCATGATGATCCGGCCCACAACTTGTTGCGGTTGCGAGGCCATGGAAAGCAGGTCCAGGACAAACAACTCGTTAGTTTGCAGGACCATCAGGGCGGTGGCAAAGACACCGCGACCGATCTTTTCCGGAACTCGGGCGCCGACGGGCGTATGCTGAAAATTCTGAAAATAGGAATGTCCACTGGAATCACTCGGTTCGTTGGGAAACGGTTCGTCGAGCATGGCAAGGCACCTCGTGGTGGGAAGAGTGGCAACCGGTGCGTCCGGCGCGTCTCTGATAGCCGCTAATCCTACCCCGGCGTATACCCGGACGCAACCATTGCGTGCGGGGCTCGTCGCCGCGAAGCCGCCCTATGCGCGGCAAGCAATCCGATGTAGAATAAAACTATGCCTAAGCCTTGGGGACGTAGCTCAATTGGGAGAGCACTAGCTTTGCAAGCGAAATCGCGGTTTGCTCTAGTGTTCTGCGCAGCAATGATTTAGGACATTTTTACCGGTGACGGACAGCTTGCGTGGTGTTGCTTCCATGGCGAGAATCCCAAAATACCGACCTCGCAAAGACCGCGACTCAGCTTACGTGGAAATGCACGGCAGACGCATCGGCCTCCCTGGTCCGATCAACTCGCCTGAGTCGCTCGCCGAGTATGGCCGCCTGGTCAAAGAGTATCTGGGCGAGCAGGCCCGCGCGGGCACGGCCGCCACGCCGCATCTCCCCCATCGGCCTCACGATCGCCGAGCTGGTGCACGAATGGCTTGACCACTGCAAGCTGCACTACATGGGCACCGCGAACACCGCCAGCAACGAGTACGACAACTGCCGCTATGCCGCGCGCCCCCTGGTGGCGCTATTCGGAGGCGTCCAGGCTGTCCAATTCACGACCGATGACTTTCGAGAAGTCCGCGAGGCGATGACCACCGCGGCTTGGAAATCGGATGCCGCCAAGCGCAAGCCGCGGCCCTGGTCGCGGACCATGACCAATGGGGCCGTGAATCGGATCAAGCGCCTCTTCCGCTGGGCCGTCGAGCACAACCGCGTGCCGGCCGACTCGGCCGCCGCCCTGCTGCTTTTGTCCCCCCTGGAGAAAGGGCGGTCGATCGCCAAGGAAACGGATCCCAAAGGCCCCGTAGATTCCCTCTGGGTAGATGCCACGCTGCCTCACCTTTCGCCGATCATCCGAGCCATGGTGGAGCTTCAAAGAGCAACGGGGCTTCGATCGGACAACGTGACAGCCCTACGGCCGATGGATCTCGACCGATCGGGAGACGTATGGATCTACTGCCCACCAAGGCACAAGGGGACCGCCAAAGAGAAGACGCTGGCGGTAGCCATCGGACCAAGGGGGCAAGCCATCCTCAAGCCCTATCTCGAAAGGCCGGCGAATGCCTATTGCTTTTCCCCGCGCGAAGCCCCGAAGTCGAGCAAGCGGCACAAGGCCCGCTACACGACGGCGAGCTATCGAAAAGGCGTGTTTTACGGAATCGCCAAGGCGAACAAAGCCAGAAAACAGGGGGAGGCCGAGATTCCCCATTGGGCGCCGCACCAGCTCCGGCATAGCTGGGGGAGCGAAGTGCGGAAAAAGCGAAACGCGGAATCTGCCCGGGTCGCTCTCGGCCATTCGCACTTGAAGACGACGGAGATCTATGCGGAGCGGGACCTGGCCCTCGCGATTGAAATCGCCCGGGAGATGGGGTGACGCATGACCACGGCAATTCGCTCCTCTGTCACCCGGTTATATGCGCGGGCGAAAGCCGATGCTTCCCGCAACGTCAAGCGGGTGCGAGGAAAAGAGAGAATCATGGAATGGGCAACGATACCGACGGCGAAACGATCCTTGGGGTGGGACATAGAAACACTCCGAATGATCACCCCCCAGTTTTTTAGACGCAACTTGTTGTACGTCTCGGAAAGGGAAGCGGTTCAGACGCCCGGAAACATACCGGGATTGGCGGCCACCAGGCCGAGCCACTGACAACGGTATTAGTATACACGGGTTCACCGATTGTGCAAGCGTTGATAGCGGTACAAAATACGCGAATAGTCCCCCGCCCAACCCACAACCCATAGGAGGTTTCCAGTGAGGCATATTCTAATTGCTCTGGCCATCAGCTTCGCGGCAATCTCCACTGCCTCGGCTCAGTACACGGACCCTAATGTCGATCCCGCGCGGCGCGTGCCGAACAGGAAGCCTTGGAGCGGGTCAGCGGTGGAGACTTGCTGCCGGCCCCGAACGCGCCGATTGGATCGATGCCGCAGGATCATTCCCGAATCTGGACCGATGCCAGAGGGAAGACGCTCACGGGCAGCTTAACAAAGATCGAAATCGTCGTGGAGCTGAAGCTGGCCGACGGGCGAACGGTACGCGTTCCCATCGAGCGGCTTTCGGCGGCAGACCAGCAGGCCGTAAGAGAACGCATCGGCCGCCTGCCACTGGGCAATGGCGCCGCAAAGCATGCAGCACCGACACCCGCCGTGCGGCAGGTCGCGCCCTGGACGAGAGACCGCAGCAGCGACGAATTGCGAAGGGACGCGATTGGCCAAGGAAAAGAAAGTCTGGTGCAGTGGCTAGGAGCACCTGACAGCATCACCGACACGGGCGAAGAAAAGCACCTGATCTACAAGAACATTGCCGTCGATCCCGATTCACACAAGAGCGTGAGCGCAGGCATACTTATCCAGAAAGGCCGCGTTACCGCCGTAGTCTTTCACTGACGGGGAGTAAACCTATGGCTGAAGCGACTTACCTGATGGCCGCCCTCGCCGTGCTGGCGCTGTCCGTCGCGGTCCTAATCCGCTACTTCACGGTCACTTCCGCGATTATCCGGGCCTGCAAGGCCCTGGAATCCCGCGGTCGAATGCCGCAAGCCTACTCTCCCAGCCACGCGAAGGCAGAGCAGGAGACGGAGAACTGGCTGGAGCGGATGTAACGATGTACGCTCCATGCGTACACTACCACTTGCCCGCCGGGCACTTCCCTCTCACCAGCCGCTCGCTTAGCAGGTTCTCCCTGATTTGCCGGCAGCCGCACTGCGAGCAATTGCCGATCACTGCCTGAAAGTGTTCGCAGCCCCGGCAGATGGCCAGCAATGCCTCCCGCTGGGCCTCGCTGCGGGGCGGCCGACAATTGCGGTGGATGTTCGGGTCACCGGCCCACGGCCGCTGGCAACGCACGCAGGCCCCATTCTCGATGATGCAATCCATTAGGTTGTAATCGGTGTCAGTGTCACGCTGCCGCTGGCAGCAAGCGGTTGCGTGATCGCATTTAAGCAGTTGATCGGAGTCGTCACCGTCAGGTCCAGCAAAAGGCTGCCCGCGCCGATGCCGGGATCGCCAATGTCAAAGTAGAGCTGCCCCGTCACGTTGGCGGGCGGCCCCTGCAAGTAGAGTTGCGCGTAGCCAGTTCCGTCTGGGAAGGCGTACTGCCAATAGCACTGGCCTGGAGATCCGTTGTCGGGGCCGCCAACGAGGATGTATGTGCCATTCAGTGCCGCTTCCGCCCCTGTGGCGCCGGTGACGACGGCTTCCCATTCAGCCGGCGTCGCACCCGAGCAAAATGCACATGCCGGGCAGCCCGGGCAGGTAATCGGTATGCCAGACACGTTGTAGCCCGTGATGCCCGTCCTTGCGAGCACGAAGCCGACTACCGGGGAAAGTCCCACGCCAAGCAAACCATAGAACTTGCATGTGCCCGTATTTCCCGGGCCGGTGCCCAGGCCTGGCCCCCAGGTGGCACTACTGCCGAGGCCCTCGTTGGTCATGAGCACGAAGACCGGCTCGCTCCCGAGGCTGTTATAGAAAATCTCGGCCACGACCGATCCGACGTTCCAGCAGATGGCTACCGTATAATAGCCGGGGTTCGAGATGCTATAAGACGAGACGGTCACGGAAACACTGTTGACCCGCAGCGTGCCGGTGACAAAGAGGTTTCCGCCAACCGTCGTGCAATCGAGTTCCAGGTAGTTCCCGCCGCAATAGAAACGGTACTGACAGCCGGTGGCCAGATACACCGAGACCTGTTGCAGGAATGGGGCTTTCAACGCGTTGAGCGCCGCCCCGGCCGAGGGCAGGAGGTTGATCTGGGCACTGGCGCTGCTGCTGCTGAGGACATTCGAAGCAACCGTCCACGTTCCGGAATCGACGTTCCATGTCAGCGGTCGCAAGGCGGCGCCATAGAACCCGTCCGAGAAGATCGTGCAACAGCAATTGGGGGCTGTCGTGCCGAGGGCCATGGCTCACGCTCCGCACGGCGCGTTGACGAAGTTTCCGGTGCCGATCTGTGCGCCAGAGCCTGGGGTGCCGGTGAGAGTGGCTAATACGAACATGATCGTCACGCCGGTAGCACCCGACCAGGTCCAGCCGGGCCAGTTGATGACCTCGATCGTGTCCGACGTATTAGTCGTGATGCTTGCCCCAGTATCCGCCGCGGTGATGTTGTTTACAATCGGATTGCTGCCGCTCAATGCCCCGGTTGTCTGGCCAAAAAGCAATCGCTGTTGTTTGCAAAACAGCGGCTCCCAGACGGTGCCGCCGGCCGTCGTCAGCGCCCGGCAGTAGACCCAATCGCCAGAGCTATACGAGACTTTGCCAGTCGCTTCCTGTACGTAATAAGACAGCGTGGTGTCGATCGCATAGCCGCCCTTGCCGCTGTTGGCGCTGGCTTGCCAAATCGCCGGGTTTGCCGTCGCCACGTTGGGCGTGGTGAGCGTGTAGGCATACATGCCGCTGCCCACCGTCGTGGTGCTGGCTGCGGCAAGGTTCTGCGTCAGCACCATCCAGCGGCCAGGCTGCGATTCGGCGTAGACTTCGTTGCCCGGCGCCTGATCCAGATCGCGCTGTCTCGACGGCATGTACTGCATCGGATAGTCGGGCCAGCGTATCTGATGGATCGGGCACCTCAGTCCTCCCAGACGCGACACAGCAAGAGCACGGCAGCGGTGTTGGCCTGCGCCATGAGCACCGCACTGGGCGCAACACGAAATTGAATCGATTCGCCTGGTTTCAGTTTGCCAACGGGCACCATAGTGCCGCTGTTGCTTGGCCCCCACGTGACGTAATTTGTCGGGTCGAGGTTTTGCATCACGCACCAACCTTCGGCCGTGAGTCCCGAAAGGTTAGGGATATTCATCGCACTGGTGGTGATCGAGTAGCTTCCCCCCACAACGCCAACATTCGTTTCGGTGATCGTCTGTGGATTCGGAATGAACTGGTCAACTAGTTCGCCGTTGACAACCTGGAGCGCCTGGGAAATGGAAATTGTGCCCGACATCGAAGTGACCTTAGCTAAGAGGAAGCTGGTTGAAGTTCTGCAACGTCTTCAGCGTGTAAACGATGAAGACGGCGGACGAAGGATTGCCGTTGTTCGGCGGATTGGGGTTGCCAGTAAGTTTCTGACCCTTGCCGTCGAGTAAGACCTTCACACGCGAGGTGGTGCCATCGGCATTTAAATTAGGGAGCAGCTGCCCGTAATTCGGCAAGTTCGGGTTGCCCTGAACGGCTTGATTGCCGTTGATCGTCATGTTCCCTTCGTCGAGAATATATCGCCGCCAGTCGTCCAGGATTGGCACGGTTGGACCTGCGGGAGCTGCCCCGCCGACTCCAGGCAATGCCCCTTGCGTACCCTTGCCCCACGGCGCGCCGCTTTTGATGCCGATGGAGAACTCCAGGGCGCGAAAAGCAACCTGGTTGGTGCCCACCGCTCGATACTGGATATGGCCGATTTTCAAGTTCTTCATCCAGCCGCAGTATTGTTTAACCGTCTTGTTGTCGATCACGAACGGGGCATTATTGATGGCGTTGCGAAAGTTCAGGATCCAGAACGGCACGTAAGTCACGTTCTTTTTTACGCTCGCCACCCAATACGCGTCACTGTCTTGCACTCCGGGCACAAACGCTTGGTTGGCGGAATTTAACACGGCATTGCCGGACTGGTCAAATTGGTAAATGCGAGAGACCTGCTCGGTGTTCCACGAAATCTCAGCCGGGTCATTGTATGGGCTGCCGGCCGCGACAATCGGATCCGTCGAATAGGTCGCGGTGGCGATGAAGACCGTCTTGGATTTCTCAAAGTTGTCCACCTGCCGGCGCATCAGGTAGCAATTGGTCAACGCCGGATGCGGCGTCCCGAGCGGGTCCATGCCGCCAATTACTGCGTCGGGCCCGTCGTAGGGACTGCTGCAGATCGCGCGAAACTTCCGCACGCGCGTTGCCTTCGACATCTGCTTGGAAGTGATTTCGTCGCCGCCGGCACGGCCGTTGTGAATTTCAAAAATACCAAGAAGGCTCATTACAACCTCAGCACGCCGTTCTTCATGTTTTGATCCCTGATTTCCTCTAGCAGGGCCTTCATTGCCGCCGTGTTTGCCGCCGTGTCCTTGGCGGGCTCGCTTTCCTGCACCTCCATGGCCTTGGAGATAGTTTCGTAAGCGGCGGCCGAGTTGAATTCCACCGCCGCCGCTGACCCTTCGTCGCGAGCCTTTTGCTTGGTTGCCATTTCGGCTTCGGCAATCCTGGCGATACCGTTCATGGCGGTCTCGTACTCGCCGGGCTTGAGAAACTGCTGATTTTCTTTCAGTTCCTTGGCCTGAGCCAAGAGTCGGGCCATGGGCCCCTGACCTTCCTCAGAAAGGGCGTGTGCAACGCCTTCGATATGCTTGCGGTGTTCGTCCTGTGCCTGATCCCATTCCTTGTCGGCATCCGCACGAGCCTTGCGCATGTCCTCTTCCCAGCCCATCTGCTTGGCATGTTCGATGGCGTCCTGCCACTCGGGGTGCTCGAAAGCAAAATTGGCCGCATACTTTTGCCCGCTGGTCATTCCCTCTTCGTTCATCTCCAGTCGCTTCTTGCGAAACTCGTCAACGATCTTCTCGCCTTCCTCTAGCTCCAATTCCGCCGCGCTCTTCGGCGGCTTGGTCGGCTTCCCGGCTTCCTCGTGCAGCTTTTTCTCCTCCTCGGTAGCGCCCTTGACCCCATCGGAGAAATGCAAGTAGGCGGCCGTCGCCGCCACGGCACCGGCGGCGATCGCCACCCAGCCCAGTGGCGTCACGGAATTCAGCATCACTTGTGCGCTAGTAGTCAACTCGATCACCGTGTGCAGCGCGTGATAGCCGTGCACCGCCTCGCCGAGCCCGGAAGTCATGCCGCCCAGGCTTTCGATGGCCTCGCCGAATCCCCCGCCAATCTCTTCGCCGGCCTCCTTGCCCTGCTTGCCGAGAAACATAAAGGCGCGGGAAGCGCCGCCGATGTGCCCTTCGCTTTCTTCGGCCTGCTCCTCAAATTTTTCCATGGAGCGGCTGGCCTCGGCAAACCCTTCGCGGAAGGGATCGTCGTTGACAGATAGGTTGACGACCAGGTCTCCGATTGCCGTGCTCATCTCACACTCCGTAATAGGCCCTGAGTATCCCTACGGCCTCGTCCGCCGGTATCGACTCGTCACGCGGCGGCCTTCGCACCGGGTCCAGGTCCTCCGGTTCAATTTTTAGGCCCCGCGCCGTCGCCACCAGTCCCGACTTCAGGACCTCGCGGATTCTGCCCAGCGGGTCCGGGTTTATCCGCTCGAAAGCCACTTCCTCGTCAAACTGTTCCGGCGTAAACTGTGCTAGGTATCGGTCAACAGGGACTCCCGCCTGGCGGGCCAGGCGAATCGCTAATTGTCGGCGGGTGTCCCGGCGAAGTTTTTTTCCAGTTCCTCAATCGGACGCTTTTTGGCCCGCACGTGCAGCCGGGCCTCGGTGTAGACATACTCGATGTCCGCCCGGTCCCACTTCGCCATCAGCGTGGCGACGTCGGCCGCGGAGAGCAGGCGGTTGCCCGCCTGGTCTACGAGGCAGGCAACAAGGTAGCGGCAGTTGGCTGACAACATCTTGGAGGCGTCGAACTCGCCCCGCGTGTAGTTTTGCGCCTCCAGGTTCGAGGCCTCGTTCTCCCAAAGCGATTGCAGGCGGACGTGTCCGCCGCGAACCGGCAGCGGGCCAACCGTCTTGAATCGCCGCTCCGTGGCGGTGAGCAGGTCTTCGCGGGAAAGCAGTCTGATTTCGGGTTCCATTTTCTTTTGGGTTCCAATCATTCACGGGTTCCTAAAAATCAGGGGCCATTGTTTCCGCCGGCCCCCGCCGCGGCCGGGAACCCACTCGCGGCCTTGGTTCACACGTCCATGAATGCCACCTCAAATTCCGATGGCTGGGTGACGGCATTCGGTCCAGGTATGGGCGATCTATCGGCAAAGTAGCCGATCATTTCTCCGCGGTCGAATGCCTCGTAGTCTTCCGGGGCAATACCCCGCGAGACCCGCTCGTAGCCCCGCCGCGCCGCCTCGGTCTTCTCCGGGGTCATGTCGGCCTTCAGGCGACATTCCTCGTCGGTCGGCTCGGCCACGCTCATCCGGACCAAAATCCAGGCGTCCGTATGCTCGATCTCCGTTCCGGCCGGGAGGATCGTTCCGGCTTCGGTGCCCGACTCCATCGGGCGCACCAGGCGGCATTTCATGGCGGGGTTCCTTTACTGTTCTTTGGGATCAGCTCGTGCCGGCCGAGAAGGTGGGCAGCGCAGCCATCTTCATGCTGAACTTGCCCTTCAAGCCGTCCTTGAGGGCCACGGTCAGCCCCAATGAATGGCCCACGGCGGTGAAGGCCATCAACTGGGCATTGGTGAAAAGGATCTTGCCGGCGTTGGGCGTGGAGACTGGCGTGGTGATCAGCCCCACAAAGCCGATGTGTGAGGCGAGGGAATAGTCGAAGAACAGTTCGCCGCTGATCTTGCCGGGCTCCACTCGCCCGGTGTTCATGCAGGGGATGCCGGGCGAGGCGTTGTCCAGGGTGTCGGCCTCGAAGGTCTCGGCCTCCACGTCCCCGGCGTCGATGGATACCACTTGTGCGATGGGGGTCAACACCGACGAGATGGTGACCTCCAGCACCGTGCCTTTGCAGATGACTTTACTCATGGTCAACCTTTCTTTGCCTTCTGGGCTTCAGAGGCCAGTACCTGGGAAATCTTTTGCCTGGCCGCTTCGATCATGGCGGGGCCAGCCGAATCCGCCGCTTCCGCGATAAGGCCGCTGAGCACGTCGGGCATGGCGCCCGTGCGGTGGCCGCTATCGGTGTGTCGTTCCTTGGTGCCGATCAGCCAGTGGACGTTTGCAGAGGAGATGCCCACGCCCCGCTGTTCGCCCGTGCCGCCCTGGCCGCGTGCGGCGCGGGCGTGGGCCGCTTCCTTCTTGCGGGGACTCGTCTTGCCCACGCCGAAGCCGGCCTTGCCGGTCCAGTCTTCGCCCTCTTTCTTCCGCAACCGCTTGTTGACCGTGGCCCGCAGCGCCGCCTTCAGTTCGCCGCTGATCGGCAGGCCGTTGACGGCCGACTTGATCTCCTTGGAGAGCACGCCTAAGCCGGCATTGACGCCCGCCTTGGCGGCCTTCTTGGCCGACTTGTCAGCCAGCGTGCCGAGGCACGACCGCAGTTCGTCCAGTCCTTCAATCGCCGTCGTCATGGCTCGTTCCAAAGGATGGTGAAGGTCATTACGTGGTCATACCAGTGGGCCCCGCTGCCGTCGTTCTTAGGGACTTCGGCGTGCACCGTGTCATCCAGGATGGCCTGGAAGGTCCCTGAGTAGCCCGCCAGGCCGGTCCCGGGGTTCGTGCCGTTGTTCCGCACGGCCTGCTGCAAGGCGTCGCTGCCGTCGTGCGTGTTGTCGCGGCAGGTGATCGTGACTTCCGCTACGATCAGGTCCGGCAAGCCGCTTAAGTCGTTTTGCTCGACCTCGCGGTCGATGTCCATGACGATGCAAGGATAGGCGTTCACGCGCTGCCACGAGTTCCACACCCGAGCCGTAGCCGACACGCTTCCCACCAGGGCCGTGACGGCCGGCATGGTGAGCAGGGCCGCCTTGAGATCGATGAAGATGTTGGAAATCATTCGGAGATGACCTCCTTCGCGTAAATCTCCAGCTCTTCATGCCACTCCTCCAAGTCGATGACCCCGGTGAAGTTGAATTGCCGACCTTGGAACGTGGCGAACATGGCGGCCGTGATGCCCGGCTGGTAGCGCATGTTGAGGCGGTGGCTGCTGATCTCCTGCAAAGCCTTGTCGACCCAGGTCTCCGTGCCCGTCAGCGGCAGGATGCGGGCCCATGCCCGGCAGATCGTCGCGGGGTTGCCGCTGGTCTCGCCGCTGGGCGTGGCTGCCGTAGAAGGCTGCTGGATCGTGATCCGCTTCCGCATTTCCCCAATCGGCGTTCGGTAGGTCATGGCCATCGTTACACCAGGAGGTTGACGCGGTTGGCGGTGATCGAATCGTTGAGGTTCTGCAGGTCCTTGGCCGGGATGCCGCCGGGGTTCATGTATGCCAGCATGCAGTGGTTGAGGATGGCCAACTGCAAGGCGGACGGCACCTGCCCGGGCGCGAAGCCGGCGTGGAAGTTGATCATGACCGAATTCAACTGGTTCTTCGCATAGGGCCAGACCTGCTCGGCGGCCGGCGCTACCCGGCCGCTGGCAAGGTCAACGGTGTACTGGCTGGCGTCCACGGTCAGCAGGTTTCCCGTCTCCACGTCCCAGTACTGGATGGAATCGATCGACGTTACCGGATAGACCGGCTCGTTGATCGTCTGGTTGGGCAAGAAGAAGTTCAGACCCAACGTCAAGAGCTGCGGAAAGGGGGCCATGACCGGGTAGTACTGATACCAGTTGACGGCCGGGAAGGCATCCAGGATCAACTGGTAGACCGTCTGGGAGAAGACCATGCGGCTCTGCTGCTCCACGTGATCCGTGGCCGCTTGCAGCAGAAAGCCGATGCGGTCGTCCTCGTCCGGCCAGTCGACGCGCAGCCAGCGCTTCACGCGGTTGAAATCAACCACGTAATCGGGCGACTTGCTGACGACTACCAGGGCCATGGCTTACGGCTTCAGCCTCTCCCGCGCTTCGGCTTGGCGCTGCCCTCGCCGGTCCAGTCGGCGTCCTCCGTGGCGGCCTCCGCTTCCGGCTTAGCCTGCTCCGGGGGCGAGACCCGCTCCCATTGCTGGGTCTTGAGCATGACCTCGGCCGCGGCCTCGGGCACGTCCACCTCGTAATTGGGGTTCTTCTTGCGGTTTGGGCGGATTTCGATTTTCACGGTCTCGCCGGTCCGCTTGTCCGGTACCATGAGGATGCCGGCCTTCAGACGTAATCGCACCATTGGTGGGTTCCTTCGCAAACAAGAGGCTTCTCCCTCGAAGCGTTAAGCCGGGCGGGGCCGGAGGGAGAAGGCGGCCCCGCCCGCGGCGTAACAGAAATCAACGATCAGGAGACGTAAGTCGCCTCGAACTGCAGCTTCACGAACGCTTCGCCCATCACCGGCATGCCGTCGGTGTACTCGCGGCCGATGAAGCCCACCTCGTTGGTGCCGGCGTAGAGCTCGTTCAATCGCTGCACGCTGAAGGGCTCCACGAGGTCCGCGATGTGGTAGTAGCTGAAGTCGCCCAGGACGCCGAAGTAGCTGCCCAACGTGTAGGCGCTGGGAGCGAAGACGTCGAGCAAGGCCGGGAAGCCAAGCAGCATGTCCGGCTGGCCGACGATGGTGTTGGGCTGCCAGATGTAGCGTCCCAGCGTGTCCTTGATGTTGGCGATGCCCATCATCATGAGCGGGTGGAAGATCCACTTCGCGTTCGCCCAGTAGGGCGGGGGCAAGGTGAACTTGGCGTTTTGCAGGCCGTCCAGGCCGTTGGCAAAAGTCAGGTTGCTGGCCGCGATGCTGGGGATCGTCTGGGAGCCGATGGTCGTGGCCGAGAACACGCCCAAGGGCTGGCCGCTGCCGTTGCCCGAGAGGAACGCCGAGTCCTCCGCAACACCGAATTTGTACCCCAACCTGTCCGCGATCAATTGCGAGACTTGCGGCAGGACCATCAGTTCCTTGATGGAGACTCGCACGAGCTTCGTCAGCACGTTCGGCTTCAACTCGCGGGACCCGGTGGTCATGCCGGTGCCGTCCACGCCGTCATCCGTGACGGACGCAATTTCCGTCGTCCAGTCCGGGTTGTCGGGATTGGTCTCGATGACCGGCTGATAGCCCTGCACGCTGGTGGTGAGTCGGCGGACCGTGGCCAGCCTTCGCATCCAGACCTGCCGGTCGCGGGGGATCAAGATCTGATCGATGAACTCGACCGGGGGCAAGAGGTCCTGGCCCGTGCCGGTCGTGCCGCCCATGCCCGTGCCGGCGAGGATGTCGTTGCCGGCTCGATACTCGACGGGCACTTCCCGCTGCACACAGCGGCGGTATTCGTGTTCGTCGATCTCGCGGTGGAGGTAAGCCTCGAAATGGTTGCTGAGGGTCGCCGAGACCTTCCGCTTTTCGGGGATCCAGTTCCGCCGGCCAGTACGCGTCTCCACGGTGGTCTGCGTCCGTGCGGCGGGATCGACGACCGTGCCGTGGGCG
This sequence comes from uncultured Planctomycetia bacterium, assembly GCA_963709175.1. Taxonomy (GTDB): domain Bacteria; phylum Planctomycetota; class Planctomycetia; order Pirellulales; family Thermoguttaceae; genus JANXQG01. The sequence goes on along the minus strand of CAVPVK010000007.1, from coordinate 1,633,645 downwards.
GTGACCTGGCGGTCCCAAGCGGTAGCCGTTTCAAGCTGCCGCTGCCGATCAAGGAACGACGACCGGGCCTCAACATCTTGTGTGATGGTCATGGCCTCGGTCATGATGCGATCGTACTGGGCCTTGTCGGTGTCGGACAGTCGCCCATCCTTTTCACCGCGGCCGAGCACTTCACGGGCCTGGTTGACCAGCTTGGCCCGCTTTTCGAGTAATTCTTTCAACTCGACTGCCATGTGTTTTTGCTCCAACTGCCGCCGGGCGGGGTCGGGCGCAAAAAAGCAGCCGGGCGTATCCACCCGGCGAGGTTTCTCTTGTGAAAAAACTCGCCAAATGGACTGCGCCCGGCCTTGCAGACGTGTTGCCACTGTTGCCGGGTCTTCGCATGGCCTCCTTGGGCCACTTCGGCACTTGCCGCGAAAACCGGCCTTTGATTGAGTACCTAGATTATCAGGACGGAAGGGCGTTTGTCAAGGGAAATAAACGCCCCTCCACTTCAGAAATGGGAATCTGTGCGATTCGCACCTCCTGGTCGAGAAACCCGTAGGAGATAATCCAGTTGTCGCCGCGGACTATCGCGCCACAGGGAAAGACGGCCGAAATCCGGCATACCGGGCCCCAGGGAGCCGAGCAGTTGGCCTTGTCGCCCGCCATCAGCGGTTCGCGGGTCATGCCCAGGATTTCAAACTTGCGGTCGAACGTGTAGCAGCCGACGTAGTAGACCTTGCCGATGTCCCCGCTGTCCCGGAACATTTCCACGCTGGAGTGGAAGAAGTGCCACCAGCGGCCATCATGCCAGACCGGCGGACAGCCCCCGCGGATCGCACCAAAGCCCCACCCAACGGGATCCGACTGGTGATGCAGCCGCATGCCGCCGTCGAACTTCTCCAGGATCGTCAACGGCTCGTGCCCGTAGATGCAGAGCCAGCGTCCATCCTGCCGGAACGGCACCCAGTTCTTTTGCTGGATGATCCCCGAGTACGATTGCCGGATCGACTCGAAGGCCGTGGGGGCGTCATACCGCTCGCACTTTTTCTCCGTAATGCGGTAGCCTTGGTCCATGCGGGCCGTGAAGATCGAGCAGGCCGGATAGCGCTTGCCCTGGTGGATGCCACAGTACCAGATTCGCACGCTGTCCGATTCCGGGTCATAGACGGCCCGCGGGTCCTCCGCCATAACGTCCGACGCCGAACAGCCGAACAGGAGAACGGTTTTCTTGGGATGGAAATCGCCGTCCAGCTCGTGGCAGGCCAGCATGGCGGGAATGCGACCCACGCGGGAGACCAGCAGGGTCTTTCCCCAGGATTCCACGATGGAGGCGTTCAGCCAATAGTGGCCGCCGCCCCAGGGGTTGCGGGGGCGAATGATGCGGCCGGGAATGAGCAGCTCGCGGAAATCACTCATAACCGTAGACCTCCCTGAATCGCCGCCGGTCCTGTGCGATAAGTTCTTGGTGGTTTGCCACGCTCCCCGTGGTCTTGCTGCCGAAATGGACGATCGGCACGGGGAGCTGCACCGCCGGGCGGCCGGCCGCGTTCAGCCGCTCCCGCATGTCAGTGTCGCCGTACCAGATGCGGTAGCGTTCATCGAAGAGACCCAGCGAGAAGAAGGCCGATGCCCGGAACACCATGAAGTAACCCGGAAACCAGTCGCGGTTGATTTGGTAATCCTCTCGATTGGCCCGGGCAAGAGCTTCGTCGTGAAACCCCTCGTCAACCATGCTGCCGATGCACTCCGGGACGGCCAGCCAGGTCTCCGGCCGCTTGCTGAAGTGCCGGCGGAACTCGCAGTCCCAACCGTGGCCGACAACCACGTCATTGTTGATGACCGCCACCAGGTCGACGCCGCGGCACTCCAGGGCCCGCTTGATCCCCAGGTTCCAACAGGCCGAGAGATTGACGCCGCGGTAGGAAATCACGTCCAGGTCAACGCCGCGGGCCTCGCATCGCTCCATCACCCACTCGGGCGTGCCGTCGCTGCACTGGTTGTCGATGACGATAAGACGGTGAGCGTCCATCGTGGAGGCGAAAAGGCTTTCCACGCAAAGGCGAGTGAACGCTATCTGGTTGCGGCAGGGGATGACGATGGCCAGCGTGTTCATGCGGCAAACCTCTCTTGGCAGGTCTGGATAAAGGCGTCGATCGAGGCGGCCGACTGCCTTTCCCAGTCGTCCAGCAGGTAGGACAGGTGCAGCCTGGTCGCATGGGCCCGCGGGAGGTCCTCGCGCCCCCATGCCACACCGGAGAGCTTCAGCGGATCGTGGGCGATGACCTGATCCACCGTCCGCACGCCGTCCGGGATGACGATCGTCTCGCAGCCGCACATGGCCGCGAATGTGGAAAGCATCGTCGCATGGTCGTAGCAGATGAACCGTGCCCGGCGGTTGAACACGTCGGCCAGGTATTGGTCCCCGCCCACGTCGCCAAACTTCTGGTAATCGTCGATGCACAGGGCCTCGCTGGGATGCTGATCCAGCCGCTTGCCGTGGCCCTTGCGGACGAGGTAGCAGGTCCCCCGTCGCGAGCCGCCGAGGTCGCAAAAGATATTCCGCCGCCAATCGCTGGTAAAGAGCTGCCCACAGTCAACGCCGGGCACCTCGGAGTGAAAGGCCGCAGACCAGTGGAAAAGCAGATCGGTGGAGAGGAAGCCCGGCCCGGTCCCGGATAGGGCCGGGGTGTTCAGAATCCAGCGAACAACGTGCCGGCAGGGCGTGGGGTTGCCAGCGTAGATCTCCGGCAGGATGGCCACGGTTTCCCCTTCTGGCTCGCGGCCCTGCTTCGCCCGCTCTGAATCGACGATCAGGGCCACGTTGTGGCCACGGGCCTGCAAGGCATCCCGTAACTGGTAGAGAGCGCACACGCCGCCCCACCGCCGCGAATAGGGCTCGGGGGAGACGATCACGAATTGAGGGATGGCGCTCATCAGCCTTTGCGGTTTCTGTGCATTCGCCGCTTGATCTCGATTGTCATTTTGGGGGAGATGACAAGGCACTTATTCTTCGGAAAAGTCTCGTAATTGTCGGGAGATGTGTTGGAACACGTCAGGCGGCACCCTGGTGTCGATTTTGACGACAATCACGTCGCCACTGCGAATCTTGGCGACGTTGATTTCCTCTAGGTCAATCTTCATTTGCCGACTTGCCTCCTCCACCAAAGGCCAAACAGCGCGAACGGCGCGAGAAGCAGCATAAACGGAATCGCTATGACCAGAAAGAGGCCGTTTCCGGCGTCTCTCCAGAATCGAGGCAACTCAAGGGTTTCGTCAACCTCCACGGCAGCCCATGCGCCATTGGGCTTGACCTTTACCAGATACTCACCTACGGGCAGGCTGATCTTGTTCGGATCAGGCCCGCCATCAGTGAACAAGGTGTGGGTTCCTTTCATCGCTTACTCCGCCGGTGCGCCCGTTGCTGCCGCGGCCGTGCCGACGCTGGAAGGCGTGTCCGTCCCCATGCCCGACGTGGGGGCGTGGTTGGGAATGGCATTTTGCAGGGCCGTCAACTTGCTGCGGCTCTCCGTGCAGGCCGTGCGGTGCTCGGAAACCAGCTTGGCATGGGCCGCGTCCGCGTCCGTAACGGCCCCCTCCGCCGCCGTGATGGCTTCCTCGTGGGCCTTGTGGGCCGCCGCCCTCTCCTCGGCCGCTTCGGCAGTGAACTCGTGGTCATCGCCGAAAGAGTCGTGGGCTTCTTTCCAGGCGTTCACGGCATCGGCGTTGCGGTTCTCGGCCTTCTTCATCCGCCCGGCCGCCGCATCCAAAATGGACTTCGCGCTGCCGTCGTGGAAATGGCCGTCTTCGTCGTGATGGGGGTTGGCCCTGGTCTCGACAGCCGGGTTGCCGGGGGTCGAACGGTAGCAGTCGTAACCCATACCATAGCCGCGGGTAAAATCTCCCGCGTAGTCATCACCACTGGCGGCCCGGTGCATGACAGCCGCCGCCTTGTGGAATTGTGCCGCCGCGGGCTTGCCCTCATCCTCGGCCGACTTGGCGGCCTTGTCGTGAGTGTCGGCGGCCGCCAGCTCGATGCGCACGGGAAGGGGCTCCGGTTTGCTCCTTGGCCCGGAACGCATCGCGGGTTGCCTGGTGGGCCACTGCCGCATCCAGCGGGTGCTTCGGCCGGTCATCGCCATCGGGCATTGGCCCCATGCCTTCCGGGTATACGCCCCGCATTTCCAGCATTCGCAGTTCAAAATCACGCTTCAACAATTCAACGTCCACGGTTCGGACCTCCTTCTCGGTTTGTGGTTGTGCCCGAAGCTCGGGCGGTTCCTGCTTGAATCGCTTGTAGGCCGCTGACAGGACCTTGTAGACGGCCTCCTTGTCGCTGGCCTTCTCCCACTTCACGCCGCCGCGGGAGCCGTTGACGGCCGCCATGGCCGCCGTCACGGCCCGCCAGACCAGCACTAGCTTGCCGTCCTTGGCATCGTGGATCAGGAGATGGAAGTCGCCCAGCTTGTCGCCGTCGCCGGTGACGTAGGTGAACGCCTTGCGGTACTTGGCGAAGTCCACTTTGTCGCCATCCGTGGCCCATGCCCTGACCCGTTTCTCTGCCGCCGCGCCGTCCCATTCGCCGGAATCATCGGTGGGGCCTTTCGACAGCCCGATAGCGCCGCGGGTTTCGATGGCAGGCGTCTGCGTGGTCCGCTTCTCCGCTGCGATGGCCGCTTCCAGGGATCGCTTGGCAACCGTCACGTCGCTGGACTTGTAGGCCGCGTCGACGACAATCGAAATGTCGTCGAACTCCTCGAACTCGAGGAGCGTCCGCAGCCGGCCGCCATCGGGCGTAGTGCCCCACTGATCTTCGCCCTTGACAAACGCGAACGACATGCCCACCTTGTTTCGGCCGACGACGACCGCCGCATCTTTCGCCGCCGTGGTGGGGCCCGGGTAAATCTCAAATGCCAGGCCGCGATTGTCTTCGTAGAGCTTCAGGGTGTTCGTCTCCAGGTCACCCAGCACGTTGCGGACTTCCTTCTCGTGATCCAGGATCGCAAAGACATTCTTTGTCGGATTGGCCAGCCACTTGGCAGCGGCGCCCTTCTTGATCGTCTCACGGAACCCGCCCAGGTCATCGCTGATCGTGTCGAAGAGATAGATGTAGCCGGAGAAAACGTCGCCGCCGTCATCGGTCTTAGCGGCGCGAAGTTCAGTGGGCCGACGGATTACTCTGGTTTCGAGGTTGGTGGTCATGATCTTCCTTTCTTACTTGTGTCCTACGATCCCGCAGCGGCATTCCCGGCCGGGAAAGGGCGGATGGTGCACAGGGGGAATCGTCTGAAAGGTTTCGTCCGGCCCCACGGTCTGGCCGTCCAGGTCCAGGCATTCAGCCATGTCGGTGGGGCTTGCTACCCATTGGAGCTTGGTTGCACCAGCCGCGCGGTAACACTTGGCGGCAAAATGGTTGGTGGCCATCCGCAGCTCGCGGTCGACGGCCCCTACGCGGGCCTTCGCCAGGTCCGTATACTGCGCGTCGATCGCGTCAGCCACCGCATTGGGCTCTTGCTGGTTGGTCATGATGGCCGTGAGGGACTCCTTGGCGGCCTGGACGTGGCGGTCGCCCAGCTTGGTCGCGTAAAGCTCCGCCGCATCGTCGACGTCCGGCAGGTCCCGAAACTCTCGCTCCTTGATGCCGGCATGGACCTGCGATTGCAGGGCCCGCAGAGCGGGGGTAAAGGCATCCTTGAGATAGCCGGCATGGCGCCCGTAAAACTCGGCAGCACGCTCCTCGAATCGCTTGATGTCGCCCTCGCGGACGTGCTTTGTATAGCCCGTGATCGTGCGAGCCTCTTTGTCGGCCATGCGTTGGGCCGCATCCACGAAGATCGGTTTGAGGGTCTCGGCCGCCTTGGCTCGGCAATCGACCAGGCCGCCGGGATTGGGCAGCGCGTCCCCGGGAGGGGCTCCGGCCCACGTCGGTTGCGGATCGTCGACGCCGATGATTGCGCCGGTGGGGGATGACTCCCGCGTCTCGGGCAGGCTTCTCCCTTCCGGCCGATTGACGCTTCCCGCCGGACCTTTGCCGGGCTGCATCACCGTCGGCTCCGTTTCGCCCTCTTGGATGTCTTCCTTCGTGGGCGTGCCGTCCTGCCCCTCGCTGTCCTGCTTGCCGTTGCCGCCGCCCTGGGGCTTGCCGCCGGCGCCAGGGGCCGCGTTCATGTTGGGGGGCGGGTAGATCGTGCCCTCGGGTTCGCGCGGGAGCCCAAGTTTCTCGCGGCCCTCCTGAACGGTCATCACGGGTCCGCCCACGGCGTTGTGAATGTAGGCCTGCCGCGATTCGCTATCCGCCGCGTCAAGCACCTCTAGACTATAGGCCCATTTGTGCCCTGGGGGCACCAGCTTCATGTTCAGCTCTTGCCGGGAGTTTTCCGCCTGCGGGTGGATCTTGATAGTGTTGAAATTGATTTGCATCTGCTCGGTGTTATTGAAGGTGCCGTTATCCATGATGCCAAGCATTGTCGGAGGGACACCTTTCAGTAGGCAGACTTCAAAAATCGAGAACTTCCGCGCCTCCAAGAGTTGCGCTACTTCGGGGTCGATGGTCGTCTTCGTGAACTTCACGCCGCTGTCGACCAGGGCCAGCATGTGGCGGTTACCGCGGCTGGAATACTTATTCTGGAAGTCGGTCTGGTACTTCAACACTACATCCGGCTTCAGGTGGCTCGGCAACTCCACCAGGCCGCCCGCGACTGCCCCGTTCTTGTAGAACTCGCCGGTGAATTCTTCCTGCGCCTGAGCAATGGCCAGTGTGTTTTCGTGCAACATGACAGGGTTGTATCCAGTTACGCCGTCAAACCCGCTATTGCCCTTGAAGTGCAAAATCTCGTAGGGCAGGAACGTCGCTCGGCCGCCATCCACCTGGTAGATCACGTCCCACGGCTTTTCCGGGGTATCGCCTTTTACCAGGCGGGGCATGACTCGCGACGGATGCAGGGGAAACAGGCCCACGGGCTCCATGTTGTTCCGCCGCAGAATCCAGGCGTAGCCATTGCCCCAAGATTCCGCCCAATTCCAGAGCATGTTCCAAAAGTTAAATGCGCTGGTGTAATGATTGGAAACCTCAGTGAGCATCGGCACGTAGAGAGAATCAACGACCGGCTTCTTGTTGGGGTCGAGTAGTCTCCACGCTGGGCTAAGTTTCGCGAGCCCTTCCGCGATGATCTCGCAGCAACGGCGGAATGCGGCATTGCATAGCGCCGAATAGTTGTCGACCCGGATGCCGGTGCTGGTGAGCGGATAGTTGCCAAACAGCGTGTGGCTGTCGTTGATCGGGATCGGCCCGAAGGCCGCCGCCCGGCGCTCGGATCGCAACGGGGGTCGTCGTCTTGGATTGTGGTACATCGCGGAACCCTCTTTCTAAACGAAAATAATCCCGGGCAGGTGGTCATAGATCGAGCCGCCGCCGGTGGGTTCCTGCCCAGCGACGGCCCGACCCACGGCCATTACCATGGCGACGGCCAGGTCGATCTTTTCCCGCGATCGCCGCTTGTTGAATCGGGACCGTCCGCCCGTGTCCTGATAGAGGACCGCGTTCGCCACGCACCAGCGCAACACCGCATGGCCGCCGTGCCGCAGCTTCTTGTCGAGGATCAGCTTTTGCGTGGCGTTGATCGGTTCGTTCATGCCATTGCATCGCTGGTCGTGCTCGATAAGCTGGCCCTCGGCGGCGAAGCCGTCTTCCTCGGCAAGCTTGGTAAGCAAATAGCGGGCGTTGTTCGGATCGAAGGCCACCTGCTTTATGTCCCAGCCCCAGACATCGCGGGCCGTGCGAAGCTGCTGGCGCAGTTCGTCGTAATTCACGCTCTTGCCCTCGGTCAGGCGGATAAGCCCCATGTCGGCCCACGTGACGTAGGGCACCTTATGGTCACGGGTGCGGCCGATGGCGTTCTCCCGCGGGCACCAGGCGAAACAGATCAGGTCCAGTGAACCATCGGCGTCCGGGAAGGCGAAGTCCATGGCCGTCAGGTCGTGGAGGCTGGAGAGGTCTGCCCCAACGTAGCACGGCCGCCCGCGGAACCGCTCGATCACTTCCGGCCGCAGTCCCTTGCGGCTATAGAAGTTCCCGCCGGCACACGCCGCCCATGGGCTGTCCTCGTCGACCGGCAGCCACAGGCCGGCATCGGCCACGTCCTCGTTCATTCGCTTGCGGCGGAAGTTGGCGATCGCCCCGGGCGTGCTGGCCGCCTTCTGCGCCGCGTTCTTCAGCTTCTCGAAATCAACCGAGACGAACAGGTTCGGGTTGGCCTTGATCCATACCTCCTCGTCCTCCCACGAGTCGCCCTCGTCCAGCGTGAAGAGGATCCCCAGCCAGGCATCATCCTGGACGGTACCCGTCAGCACGTCCTCGGTGTGCTTCTTCAGTTCGGCATAGATCGTCTCCGGCGATCCGTCGCCCGCCGTGGTGATGCCGGCCAGCAGCGGGTTGTCGCGGGCGCCGGTGCCGCTGTCGATCACGTCCCAGACGTCGCGGGTCTTGTGGGCGTGCACCTCGTCAATGACGGCGCATGAAGGGTTCAGACCGTCGAGCGTATCGGCGTCTCGCCCCAAGGGCTTGTAGGATGACTGGGTAGAGTCCACGACCAGCGAGTCGCGATAGACGGAGATCAGCTTCTTGAGCGACGGGGATTTAAGGACCATCTTGCGGGACTCGCCCCAGACGATTTTCGCCTGATCACGCTTCGTCGCCGCCGAATAAACTTCCGCCCCTTCTTCGCCGTCGCACACCAGGGCCTTTAGGGCGATGCCGGCCGCGAGCGTGCTTTTGCCGTTCTTGCGTGCGACCGAGACGAACAGCGTATTGAACCGCCGCCGTCCGTCCTTCCGCATCCAGCCATAGAGGAGCCAGAGGATGAAGACCTGCCAGCCTTCGAGGGTAAGCGGCTTGCCGGCCCAACGGCCCTTGCTCTGCGGCAGGCACTCGATGAACCGCACGCCGAGTATGGCCGCCGCTTCGTCGAAGAACAGCCCACGGCGCTTGCCGCTCTTCAGGTCGCGCTCGTGCCGCTTGATCGCCAGCTTGACCCACTTGCACGCCACGATCTCGCCGGACTTCACGCCGGCAATGTAGGCGTTTACCCGGTCGATGATCTCAACGGGCTTGGCGGATTTCGGCTTGCGGGTGACGGTGGGCATCAATTCGCGTCTTTCTTCCGGCTGCCAGCGATCAACTCGCCCAGCAGGTCCGGCTTGTCCTTCACGGCGGCAATCGCCAGTCCGGCCCGGGCGCTTGGGGTCATGCCGAACTGCACGAGCAGCTTGGCGACCTTGCCCCAGGCCTTGTTCATCACGCCAACCGCCGCGTGTTGGATGATGTTGCCCTTGTCGGTGACCGTGACGTACTTCACGCCGCCGTCCTCCTTCGCCGCGGCCTCCACGATCGACCGGCACTCGCAGTACTCGGCCAGGGCCTCGCACAGCAAGGCAAGTGCGATCTGATCCAGCCTGGTCAGCAGGCCATTCTCGTAGAGGTACTGGGCAATCTCCTTCCAGTAGCGGCGGCCGTTTTTGCTGGCCCACTTCGGGAACGGCGGAATCTCGGCGTCAGGCGTAGGCTCGTTTTTCTGGCGGCCAGTGCGCAGCGTCCCCGCCAGTTCCTTTGTCCGCGTCGGTTTCGGTGGTCTGCCTGTCGCTGCCATGGGTTTTGCCTAAACCCCCCATTGTTAGTTTTGGCTGCGCGTTAAAATTTCGGTCGTTGCGGTTCCAAGCAACGCGCTGCCGAGGAAGGACCCCACCCCCGGGGCTGAATGTGCATAAACGCGGCGATTTCTCGTGTTTTCCGTCCGATTTCTCACCGTTTGTCCCTCTGCGTCTTCCTCATGTGGCACCTGGTGCACGTCAGGGCGATGTTCTCCGGATCCAGCCGCAGCGGATCGTCGAGCCCCGCGAACGGCTTCCTGTGGTCGGCGTTCACCTGCCCGACGATCGGCAGTTGGCAGTCCTCACACACCACTGCGCCGCCGTGCTCGGCCATGTGCTGCTTGATGATCGCCGCACGCAAGTCGATCCATGCCTGGTCGTAGCCGCGGGATTGCCGGCTGCCGTTCTTGTTCTCCCATCCGCTTCTCCGCACGGGCCCGCAGACAGAGCACACACCGTCGCGGACCAGTCCGCGGCAGTTGGGCTTTCGGCAAAGTCTTGCGGGTGCATTTGGCATTGCGGTTACGGGGCTGGGTTGGATCCGATCGGAAGGGTTCCGGTCAATAGCGGCACAGGCTGTCCCGACGTTGTCGTGTCCCATAGGTTCCACGTGAGCACCAACGACGATTGCGTGTTAGCTGGCGGGATCGATATGTCGAGCTGGTTTGTGGTAGTTCCGTCGACGGCCAGGCCTGATTCCGTGGTCAGACTGAAGATTTCCACGCTCGGGATCATCGAGCTAAAGAACACCATTTCCAGCGTGCGGCCGGTGAGGGTGACGGGATTGCCGTTTTCGTCTTCAATCAGGATTGAGCAGTTGTACTCGCCGTACTGCAGCGCAAAGGGAAGGTGCACGGGCTCGGGCTGATTCGATGCCGTTCCGACAATGGGAGGGACCGGGCTTCCTCCGCCGCCGCCAAACGTGCCCGTCACCGACGTGTAGCCCAGCGAGCTAGTGCCGAGAGTGATTGTTGTCGTATTCAAGATGCCGCCCGCATTGAAGCTCACGACAGCCAGGTCGGCTGCCAGTTGCGCTGCCTCGCCCTCGGCGTAGGTCGCGGCCGTGGGCGTAGTGCCGTTGCCGCCCACGCCGTAGGCTGGAGCCGTGTGATATACTGCGCTGGCTGCCGGCAGGGTGGCTGTCCCGGTCGATCCGTTGCCGCCCACGCCGTACTGTGAGTTGTAAAGCACGTTGGCTTCAGGTGGCAGCACGAGGCTGCCTGTGGAGCCGTTGCCGCCCACGCCGTACTGCATGCCGCTTAAGACCTGCGCGGCTGCCGGCAGGGTGGCGGCGCCCGCAGTCTCGTTGTTGACGCCGTAGGTGGCCGTGTTCAGCACTGTCGACTGGCTGGGCTGCCAGTAAGTGCCCGCATTGCTAAAGCCACCGCCGCCCGTGGGCGAACCGTACGGCGTCGGAAACAAAACGTCATTTTGCGCTGGCAGCGCCAGTGTTCCTGGGGTTGCGCCGTTGGCCCCTGTTTGCGTACCCAAGAGCACGTTGCCGGGTGCAGGAACGATTACATTGCCCGTCTGGCTGCTGCCGCCAATGCCATAGGTAAAGCCACTAACTACTTCAGTGTTTGGGGGATAGGTCAAGGATGCCAACTGCGGTACGCCAGCGAATTTATAGGTGCCCACACCGATCCACACGTTGGCGCTGCCGGGGTCGCTGTAATTGCTCGCTTGCACCAAGGCGTTGTTGATCGTCGTCGCCCCGCTATACGCGATGGTGGGCACGCCCGACGACGCTTCCTGGAAGCTCCATCCCGCCGGCAGGCTGATATTCGCGGCGCTCACGTTCAACGGCCCGGGGGGCAAGGTGCCGGATTCGATGAGCAACATGTAACTGCCGGTCGCTGCCGACGTGAACGCGAAATTCGCCAGCGAACACCTCGTGCAGGTGAATGGCGACACGATTTGAACAAACTGCGTGCCGCCGTTATTGACCAGATTTCCGCTGATGTTGGCCATTTGCAGGGCGAAACTGCCGCCAGTCGCACCGTTGACGGCGGACTCGGAAATCACGGTGCCCCACTCGTTCTCCATCACCATGCCGTCCAGGGTAATGTTGATGGTGGTGTTTTCCGATGGAAATAGCTGGAAGCCCGGGTGAGTAGTGTTGAGCAGGTAGTTGATCGGCGTGATCGACAAGTTGTAGACCGAGACGTCGATGTTGCCAGCGAATCCCAATCCCTGGGAGATCTGGTTGTGACCTTCCTCGTTGCTGAAGACGATGCGATTGTCCGCCGATTGCAGCGTTGGGCCGTCAACGATCAGTCCCGAGATCGGTCCCCACATGTGCAAGGCGTCATCGCCCGTCCCGCTTATCCGCCAGCCCGTGCCTGACTTGCTGTAATTCGTCAGGTTTACGTTCTGCACGTTACCGATCAGCATGCCGAAGTCTGCCGAGTTTTGCACGTTGATGCTGATGTTGCTGGCCGATACCCCAACAAACATCGTCGCCCACAAATAGGTTCCGCCGCCCACGCTGGCGAAAGTTGCGGAGCCGCTGTTGTTGGCGATGCCAAAACAGCAGTTTAGGGCTGTTACAGTTGCAAGGTTGCTGTGGTTCGCCGCCGTCGAACCGTCGTAACCGCGAGTGACCGTCAGAGTCGTCGTGCCAGCTCCGCCCGTCACGAGCATGGCCTCGGTGTCGATCATGATGACACTGGAGCCGTTCGTCAGCGTGCCCAGGGCGGTTGCGCTGGCGATGGGCACACTCGTGGAACTCGAAGTCATCCCGGCGGTGAGCGTGGTCACCAGCATCCCATCGTTGCCGAGGATGTTGCCGTTATGGTTGATGACCAGCGGGCAGGAATTGGCCACGGACGGATTGGGGCCAATAGTGATGTTTGTGTCCAGGATTGTTTCAACGATCGTTGGACCGGCATTGCTTGATGCCAAGCCGCCGCCGCTGGCGTTCCATGTCGTCGCGTTCGGCCACGAATAGGCGGACGTGCCAAGCTGCGCCCGGGCTATCGTCAACGTGTCGGTGCTGATGAGGCTGACCAGCACGGTTTCCGTGTGCGTGCCATCCGAGAGCGTTAAGTAGAGGCCCTTGCCGCCCGATGCAGACACACGTGCCAGCGTGTCGATGAGTTGACCCTGTTTCGTGCCGAGCGTCATCGACGTCGCGGTCGTCGAGTTGATGGCACTTCCCAGCCCCAGGGGCAGATTGATCGCCGTCGAGCCGTCCGAGGCCAGCGTCGTGCCGAACACCGGAAATCCCTTGCGGAAGTTCTGATTCCGAAGCGCGTAGTCCGCCACGCCGCTGGGCCAGGTCGAGACGACCGTACTCGACTGCGGGCCAAAATAGACGACGTGGACCGGAACCGCCGTCGTCGGGACAATCGTGGTGTTTGATGGGACCGTGAGCGTCTTCAAGATGGCATTGCACGTATTCCACGTGATCGTGCCACCGTAGGCCCCTGATTGGGCGATCAACGCATTGAGCACCGTCGAGTCATCCGTTGGCGACGCGCTCGATCCGTTGTTGTTCAACCCCGGAAACGTGCTGGTCGTGAAGTTGAACGTATTGTCGTTCTGCTGGGTGGCCTGGCTGCTGGTCAGGTTCAGCGTGCCCCAAGCGTCGGTCGTGGTGTTGCTGGTCAGCGGCCAATAATGCACTTCGGCGGCAAGGGCGCCTGAATCGACCATGCCGATATAGGCTGGCAGCATCCCGGCGGCGAGCTTCGCAATATCGCTAGCGGAGAGCACTTCGCTCCAGATGGCCACGTGCGCCATGTCGCCGCCGCAGGCGTCCGAACTCTTGTTGTAGCCAGAGATGTTGCTGTAGTTGTTTCCGCCGCCGCCGCCGCCGAGGAAGAAATAACCGACCGACGAAGCATAGGCCGTCGAGTTGGCTCGGCTCGTGGGCGTAAGTTCCACGCCATTGATCCAAAGATTGACGTTTCCGCCAGCAGCCCACGTCAGGCAGACGTGGTTCCAGGCGTTGGCCGTAAACGGGCTGGCCGACAAGACCCATTTAGTGAAGTAGGCGGTGTTGCTGGTAAGCCACCCCGCGTAGATCGTGCCATTGACCTGAGCGAAACAGAAATCGTCGCTGCCGTCCTTGAGGTGGTTGAGCCAGCAATAGGTGTTCGTCGTGTCGTAGCCGTATACCTTGACGGAGTTGGTGTCGCCGTTTGCTGTGCCGACGGCAAACCAGAACGAGAGCGTGCCCGAAGCTGGAGGCGAGCTGTTCTGTGTTTCAGCCTCGTTGTAGAGGGCCGCGGTTGCGTAATTCTGGAATCCTTGTGACATTGATCACTCTCCCATCGGGGAGTACGTTTTCCAGGTGTAGCCGTCAATGCGCACGACGATTTCCGTAACCCAGCGGTCGATGCACTCCATGGCATCTTGAAGTTCCCTCAGGCGAAACAGATGGCCATGGTATGTGCTGTAGGATGTCATGCTGCGATCCGCCTTTGCTCACTTCCACACGTGTCCGAACCAAGCGCTTGCCGCCGCCAAGGCCACGCCGGCCGCCAAGGTCCAGAGCTTGCTAAAGCCCGCCTTGGCCGCCGAGCGGAATTCCTCAAGGATCGCGTCGTGGTCACGCTTGGCCGTCTCCAGCGCCGCCACTTTCTGCTTAAGTCCCGGCTGACCGTTGCCGAAGATCGCCTCCTCGTGCCGGTGCAGTTCCGAGGTGAGCTTGTCTTCCAACTGCTGGAAGCCGCAGTCAATCCGTTCGTGCAGGCGGTTGATGTCCTCGATCGTGGCGTTGCGGCGGGAATCTTCCATTGAGTCACAGTCCTTTCCTGTCCTGCCTCACGTCGAGGCGTTTTTTTGTTTGTGCTCCGCCCTTAATGCGGTCGAATATCACTTCCTTGAAGCCGTGTTCCCGCAAACAGGTTTGCATCGCTCGCCATTGCGATGGTGTCACTTGTCGATCGAGCCCCTTCACTTCCGCCTGCCCGCTGCCGTTGTCGGTCACCACCACGAACAGTTCGTATGGGTCGCCGAACTTCCACCCGTCCGGACCGACGCGCATCAGATACGAGCGGTCGGGAAGTTGTTCGAGGTGGGCGGTTTTCATTGCGATCCTGCGAGGCTTAAAAACCGGCAACCGGGCTGGAAGGGGGTGAACTCCCGGCTGCCGGCGGGTCGTTCCAAATTGCCCTCTCGCGTTCCGGCTCCGAAGACCGGCGCTCGCGAGAGGGCATGCGCATCACAACAACGGTTTGTATCAGCGGTTGAGTATCAATCGGAACCCCGGAAGCCCGAGGAACAACCACGGGCCGTGCGGGTGCCCCTGGTCGTGCCAGTGCGGGGCGTAATGCCGATGGTGCGGTGGATAGACCAAGCAGCAAGGAATCTTCTCAGGCTTCGGCAATCCATAGCGAGCGATCAATGCCCGGTCGCGGTCCACGTCGAGGTGCACGATCACAAAATCGCGGGCCAGCTCCGGCAGCTTGGCGTCAACCTCGCGGCAGGGCCCGCACCACTTCGCCCCGAAGACGACTAGCAACGGTCGGTCTCCAGTCTCCCACTGGGCGTAGGCCGCGGCGTAGGCGTCGGGTGGAACGGTTTGCGAGTGGCATGAGCGGCAGGCCATGCAGGCGCAGGCGAGGGCCAGCAGGAAACAGGCAATGGCGAGGATCGGTATGGATCGCGGTCGGTTCACAGGGATTCTCCGAAATTGGTTAAGGTTCAGTGCTGGCGACTGGATTCGCACCAGTGATCTCCGGGTTATGAGCCCAGCGAGGACAACTAGACTCCTCTACGCCAGTTTGTGCCCCGCCTCACTCCGGCCCGTTAGCATTCCTGCGGTGTGTGTGCCGGGCCGGCGGGGCGTGTGCTCAGACGGTCACAAACTCGCTCAAGGACCGCAAATGCAGCTTGTACGCCTTGCCGCAGTGGCCGCCAGCGTCGAGTTCGTATATCCCAGATTCGTTGGGATCGGGCTGAAGTAACGGAAGCAGCAGGGCAGCGGCCGAAGGACCAAAGCTGTCGTCCGTTTGGCCGCCAGCTTGCTTGATGATGTCTTTCCGAAGGGCAGCCTTGGTGCCCGACTTGCAATACGACCAACTCATTGATTCACTCGCTTTCTTCGATCTTGCGCGTGATGACCTCGGCAACTCGCGTGAGTGCTTTTACGAGGTCGATCAACGCTTGCTTCAGTTCAGGGTCCATGACGGTGCCTTTCTGCCGTTACTTCGCGGGTGTTGCCGCTGGGGTGCTTGCCGCCGTAGCCGCTGCCGGCGTTGTCGGGTTCGCGTGAATCACCACGGCCGGAGCAGGTTGACTTGCATTGCCTACCGGAGACACGCCGGTAGTGGGATTTGCCTGCCCCGGCGCGGGTGTGGCCAGGGCCGTTTGGATTGCACCCTGCACGAGGGCTGCCGTCACAGCAGCGTTTGTAGGGTCAGGGCCAGCCGCAGCAACATGGCCCGCCGCACCGGCAAGGGGAGGGCTTGCCACAGCGCCAGCAGGTCCGCCGGGCTGATAGAGGCCGCCGATGACGGGGAGCTGGGCGAGTTTCTGGTCAATGCCGCGGTTGAAGTTATCGAGCTTGTCGAGAAACTGGGCCTGCCGCTGGTCCGCAGCGTTGTTCGGGTTGGCCGCGGCGGTTGCATCGGCCTTTTGCCGCCAGAGGGCGATCAGGTGAAAGACGCATACGGTCACGAAGAAGAACACAGCCACCACCACGCCTACGGTAATCAGCAGCGAGCGCAGCGGGTTGTCGGTGAAATCCTCCTTGACCTTGGCGACCGTCGCTTGCGGGCCTTGCTGGAGGGCCTGCAAGAGCGTTTCGTGGCGTTGCCGGCTGGTCGCATCGTTCGCGTCGATCTTGCCGTCGATGGCCCGCACCTGGCATTGCAGCTCGCCGATGGCCTGGTCGTGGCGGCCGAGGCGATCAAGGATGCTGGGATCGGGTCCGGAGACTATTGGAGACGGCATGGGCATGGGTGGCAACGCGGCAGGCGGAACGGATGGCACTGAGAGCTTTTGATCGATTTGCTCAAGCTTCTTGTCGATCTGGTTTCGCCATGGCAAGAGGGCGGAGGGCGGTTCGGCCTGGACGGAGAGACCGGGGTAAGGATCGGCCGAAGGGGCCATGGGACTCGCGTACGGCACCGGGCACATGCCACCGGGACATTGGGCCAACTCGCTGCATGGTACGAACGTCTTTAGCGACTCCTGCACCGCCGGCCGCATGGCTCGCATGATCCTTTCCACGGGAATGCCCACGCCGTAGCTGTTGTCCGCAGCCCGCGCCTGGACGAGGCCCACGATGTGGCCATCGGCGTTGCAAATCGCTGATCCGCTCCTGCCCCCGGCAGGGGCGGGCTGGAAGATCATGTCGCTATCGGGGGAGTAGCGGACGACGTGACCCCGCCAAGCCGTGGCCCATGCACCGCCGGCGCAACCCACGGAGTGGACTTCGGCACCGGGCAGCGGACTGGCTACCGCAAACGGCATGGGTTGCGGGTCGTGTCCGCCAAAGGCGTCCCGTCGAACGAGGATCACCGCAGCGTCAACCCGCTGATCGGCGGCGATGACTTGCCCTGGCAACTCGGTTGAAGCGTAACCGCTTTGCCAGAATTGGCATTGGACAACCTTCGGTGACTGCTTGCCTTCGGCCGTCACCACGTGCCAGTTGGTCATCACCGCGATGTATTGGGTGTCTGCGCCATAGACAAAGCCGGTTCCGAGTGCCTGGCCGGCGTGCACGCGACAACAGGCGTCGAAGGCAGTTTCCAGCGGGCCGGCATAAAGCGGCGTAGCAGAGCAGGGCGACCGCATAGGCGGCCGCAAGGGAGAGGCGTTTCATGGGTCGAGTCCTTTCGGGGGTCAAATGGATTCTTCTCTCGCTTTTGACCGTTCGATCATCGCATCCACTTCATCGAGATCGTCGATAGTCAAGAGAAAGTCTTGGTCGGGCTTGCCCGGGTGACGAACCAAAAGCGTTATTTTCGCGCCGGCCTTGAATAGGTCGGCAATTGCTGCCAGGTGTTCCTCGCATTGCTGCTTGACTTGCAACAGGAGATTGCTCACGCTGCACCTCCCACCGGGCACGCCGCCACGATGCTCGCAATTGCATCCTGGACCTGCTCTTCGGTCCAGTGCACGGTGCCCAAGTAATCGAAGGTTCTGGTGTCCGCCATGTCGCCCGGCTGGACGTCGCAATCGTGCTCGCGCAGGCAGGGTCCGCCATGCAGCCGCAGGGCCGCGTGGACCTGTGCGGAGCAGTCGCGGAGCGTATCGGGCGAATCGCTATTGCGTGGAGCGGGAATGCAGCACAGCGGCCAATAGCTATGCCGCCTCAAGGCGACGCGCACCAGGTCCAGGTAGCCGTAGCCGCTCTCGACGGCCCTTGCCATCCAAGCCGCGGCGGCCTCGCCGTCGTAGCCGCTGCCAGCCAGCCGTGGATACTTGTCGCGCGGGCGGAACAAATCCCAATAGCCAGGCCAGGCTTCGACCTCCTTGGAAAACGGCACCATCCGCTTGCCGGCGTGCTGAAGCGATTCGGTGAGCATCAGGCAAGAGCCGCTGTCCGCCTGGCGGTGCTGGTTCAACCAAGCCAGCATGGCAGCATGCGAGTACGTTTGCCCCGTCGCGTCGGTGATGATCCGCCCCTCGATGCTGCCGGCGCAACACAGAGCCACGTCGCCCGAGCGGACAAAGCCGGGCGTCTGGCGAATGAACGCGTAGCTGACGGGCTTGGGTGTCACTCGTTGCTCCCGTACATGGCCTGGCACTCGTTCATGCGGTCGTAGAACGTCCGCACTTCGGCCCGGTTGTGCATCCGGTCACGCTGCTCGCGCTGGCCCTTGCCGGCGAGTGAGATTTTCGTCTCGCGGTCCTGGGAGAATTCCTCGGGGCCGACAAGCGGGTCTTTGGCAAGCCCAGCCCTCGCGGAGGGCGATCCCTCGCCTCGCGTTCCCTCGCGTTTTTTGGCCTTCGTGGCTTTCCGCTTCATGCGTACTCGGCTCCGCCGGGCTGGGTTGCTTCAGTAAGAGTTTGTGGTTCAGGTTCCTGCTATTGATTTGGCTGCCTGGGGCGGGATATGCGCGGCTGCTGGAGCGGGCGAAGCTGGTGCCGGCGAAGCTGGCGGTGCCGGATGTGTCTGCGCCGCTGGCGGCTGCGAAGGTGCCGTGACAGCGGCAGCGGCCGGAGCATTCGCCGGGGCAGCGGGAGCAGTCGCCGGCTCCAGCGACACCAGCTTCAGCCCGAATCCCTTCGGGTCTGCCGGCACGGCCTGCACCAGCGGGTGCGCGGCATCGACCAGCGTGTGCGGCTCAAACTTCAGCACGCAGAGGCCAGCCGGCGAAAGATTACCGTTGGCGAGCTGCTCTTGCACCTCGATGGTCACTTGGCCCGTGTGGTCCGCCTTGACCACGATCGGGCCGGCGTTGACAGCCACGGTCTGCTTGCCGTCGCCGTGGCTCCCCAGGATCGTCACGACTCGCCCGGCGTGCGGCAACGGCTGAGTCGCCGGGGGCGGAAGCGTGACTTCGACGGTAGCGGTGAGCGTCGTGCTCATTAGCGGAATCCCTCCCTTGATCAATGCCCTCAAGGCACCTAGCACGAGCGCGATTATACAACCGCACCCCCTGCCTTTGTCAAGCGGATTCCGCATTTTGCGGGCGGGTTATGCCCTCTTTTGCATAGGGATTGCTATATCCCTTTGTCCAGTATCGGGATATAGCAATCCGCTTTTTCGTTGCCGTGCCGCTTTTGCTATTGCCCCAGCACATCCGCAACGGATTTCGCGGGCGACAGTTTCGGAAATCCCAAATGCCGCCATTACCTCGGCGAGGGTTTTTCCATCGACGAAAGCATCACGGGCTGCAATGCGTTCAGCGGCGGTGAGGTGTCGTCGGGGCATGGGGATTTCCTTGCGTTTCCCGTTTGCTGCGGACCAACTCCATCAGGTGGGCCTTTAGATCCTTTGGGACCAGGAATTCGATCTGCTCTACTGAAAGATCCTTCGTCTCCTTCAGAAATTCTGCCTCGTCGGCCTTCTGCTGGATCTGGTCGTAGGCGAGCCGGTTGATGCGGTCGCGGACGATCGCAACAGGCTTGTAGCTAGCCTCGATTACCATTTCTCGCGGAACCTTGGCAGTATTGCTTTTGGGGTTTGCCAGGGCATCCCGTTGCTTCTGCGTGAGGCTCTTCCAATTCATCTCTGCCTGGAACCGCGTCAACGTCCGACTGTAATCGGCGAAAACCTCCTTGGCGACGATTGCCTCCCCGCTGTGCTGTGTCAACGTATCCAGCGCGGCCTTTACGTGCAGTGGCAGCGGCGGCGGTACATCCAAGAGCAGCGTTTGCGGCTTGTCGTGCGTTTTCTGTATTTCTTGTAGATCGAACGGCTCAGTATTCATGGACTGCCAGATGTCATCTTTCCGCTTGATCTCACCAGAGAACGCAGTGATTGTCAGCAACAGTGTGGCTAGTGCGATTACTAACTTCTTCATGGCAGGTCTCCTTGTCAGGTGGCAATGGTAAATAGCGAGCAGTCGGTGCTCAACTGCGCCCAGGTCAACGCCTCGGGCTCGTAATCGCCCCAGGGGTTCTCCAGGGTGAACAGGCCCGTGCTGCTATTATAACTCGAAACTTCGTAGGCGTGATCGGCCACCAGTTGGAGCGTGGTGTCCGTGGTGTAACAGGCCACGGTGACGGCGTCATCCGCCGCCAAGGCATTGATCATGGCGGTTTCGTTGGCCGCTGCAATCGGATCCACCCCCAATACCTGTTGATCGACGTTGCCCATGAATCCGCCGCTGATGTCGGCGTATCCATTGATCCCGTCCCTGAACTCGTTGCCGGTCTCGTTCCACTGGGCATAGGCTTTTTCAAGCAACGGCAGCCAATAAGCACCATCGCTGCCCACGCCGCAGTAGATCAGGCTTCCCGACGAGTTCACCGGGAGCTCGCTGTTGACCGTCACGTAATCCGGAGTGCCGCTTACGGTGTAGAACCGCACCGTATAGGTGCCGTCTCCGTTGTTGATGAACGCGTTTTCGATGGCCTGGGGGTTGGTGTCGGCGATCGCGCCCATCGCTGCGATAAAATAACAGTCGCCGACCTGGCCCTGGTGCATGTCGGCGCTGCTGGGTGTTCCGGCCGTGCCGAAGAGCGACACAGTTTGAGGCGCGTAGGTTCCTGCGGCTGCCGGCAGATCTGTCCCCTCAAACCACTTGCCCACCAGATCCGTCAATGCCGTTGCCCGCAGAGCATCGGTCGGCTGGCTGGCCAGGTTGCCAAGATAAGTGCCCTGGTAGTAGCCGTTGGCTTGATTTCCCTGCACGACATCGGCAGCAAGGGCAGCGACGTAATCCTTCTCACCCAGCAGGCTCGCGGCGCCGGGCTGGGTGATCGCCTGAAGGCCGGCCAAGGCCTGGTCGCTCACCGAGCCACCCCCGTCGGCACTTTCCAGAATGCCAATCATGTCGTTCCGGGTGATCGATCCGTCAGCCGTATAATCGGTCAGCACGGTATCGTACAAGTCGGGATCGATCTCTTGGAGCGACTGTCCACCTGCGGCGATGGCTGCGGGACCGGTAGCTGACTGGATGGTGTAGGCCTGATTGGAAGCTGGCGTTGACCCACGCACTGCCAAGCCGAGAGTGCCGGCACCATAGATGTTTGTGACTGTGACCGTGTAGCTGGCCCCACTGCCGGTCACCGAGGAAATGGTTCCCGCTGGACCCTGCGCCAACGAGGCGGCGGCGGCACTACCATCGCCACCTTGCCCCACCGAGACAAGACTGAAGTTGGCGGTGGTTACGTTAGTGACTGGTTGGTTGTAGGTCACTTGGAACTGGACCATCGAGGCGCTAGTGGTTGAAGAGCCGACCGTAGCAACCGAGTTGACCGCCAGCGGGGTGG
Organism: uncultured Planctomycetia bacterium; assembly: GCA_963709175.1. Lineage (GTDB taxonomy): Bacteria > Planctomycetota > Planctomycetia > Pirellulales > Thermoguttaceae > JANXQG01. Next base: position 1,612,177 of record CAVPVK010000007.1, on the reverse strand, counting down.
TTGTAGTAGTCACAGGCGTTGTCGGCGTGCCGGAGCCAGATCCACTATCGTCGTCGCCAACACTACCATTTCGGATCGACTGCGTTGGGTCGAAGACAAATACTCCGTTTGCTCCGATGACCAGCGATTTGTTCACCGGCACCGCGTAGTTGCTCGCAGCCACCAGCATGCCGCTCTTGATGACCGTACCCCCCGAGTAGCTGTTTTGTGACGGCGGGTCAAGCAGCAACTCGCTGCCGGCGTACTGGCTGTTAAGGGTCAGCTTGACAGATGATGAACCATCCTCGATGTTCCCGTAGTACGCATCGAGTATTTGGTTTTGTGCAATCGTCAAATTTACTGCCGAAGAGCCATTGTTGGTAATCAATCCACTCGCACCGCTATCGGTGTAGTTGCTGTTGGCCGTGAACACGGTATTCAAGGAACTGTCGCCAGTGCCAAAGCCGTAGAGGTTGTTGACCGTCTGGCTGTAGCCACCCATGTCCAACGTACCTCCACTAACGTCGAGGTCTCCCTGGCTGCCGAAAGCCTGAGAACCAGCAATGATCACTGTCCCAGCCTGCACGGATAGACCGTCGAAGCCATTGTTGCCGGAAAGGGTTGTGACTTCGTTCGCACACTCATTTACGAACGGACCACCACCGTCGATGTCGGCACTAATGTTCCATGTAGTTGATGTGCCCACGTTTTCAGCGTCCGAATCGACTGGTTGCAGTGGCACATTGCCAGAGTCGAGATTCCCTGGATTGGGCGACCCGCACGCCGCCACGAAGAGCCAGAACAAGAAGTAGCCCATGCCTATTGCACCTTGTGTTGTATTGGAATACTGGCTTGGACCAGGAAGACCAGCCGGAGTACCGTATTGCACGCGGGCAGGAGCGGTGTCAGTTACGGGATCGCCAACAGTTGCAGCAGGTTGATTGAGTACACAGCCCTGATAGAAAGGTGTGTCAAGAGAAGAGTACCCAAGACCATTGCTGGTACCATCGATAAAACTGTTTGAGGTGCCCGGAGTCGCACTCAAAACCAACATCTGATCGTTTGATGCGTTGCCTCCGAGATTAAAAACTCCTCCCGTTCCATCGCAATTGAACTCCGGTGACTCCGGCAGATCGCTTGAGTTCCATGTTGTTGGACCGTAAACCGGGTACGGAACAGTAACGCCGACTGTGACAGAAGCCGTGTTCGATATATTGGCCGTGACATCGTACACCGTGTAAGAGATTTTCCATGTACCCACGTTCTCGATGTAGTACTGATCATACCAGCCCGGCTCATCACCAAAACCAGTAAACGGGCAGTTCTGCCGTGTGGGGTTGGTGTCAACGAACGAACCAGAGCCAGTAGTGTTTTGCCAGTTTATCGTGCAAGTGTACTGATCGCTGGAATGTGCGGTATCCATGGCAGAGGTTGGCCAAGATATCCAACACACGCCCATATCCCTGAAGCCAGTCACCTTGGCCACATAGTACCCAGGATGGATCTGAAAGCCCACGGACAGCATCCGCCGCTCTTCCAGAGGCTCGATGTGCAAACGGCTCCGCAAGCAGCTCGGCTTGCTGTTCTTCCACAGCTTTTTCACGTTTCGTTCCTTTCGAGTTAAGAGATGAAATTCAGACTCAGGTTCCAATTCGCTTTCGGCTTTGCCTCTTCGCTGCCGGCTTCGCCTCCAGCCTCTTCCGCCACCGCGCCAGTTGCAGGCAGTCGTCCGGCTCGACGGCCAGCTTCGCGGCCACGTCGAGGTGTTCGATAGCCGCGGCCTTGTCGCCGGCCAGTTCCGCGGCCTTGGCCTGGCAGAGGTGACGGAGAAAGGCTAGATCGGGCGTCACGTCAATCAATCCTCCAGCGGCACGAACCAGCCCAACATCACGACGCCATGTCCGTCGCACTCTTCGCAATCGACTTCGCCCGGGGCGTCCGGGTCGATGCCCGTCCCGTCGCAGGCGGCGCAATCGTCGCCCACGGCGGAACAGTGCTTGCAGATGCGGTCGAAGGCCAGCGCCAACGTGTCGTTGTCCATCCAGTGGTGCTGGCTGTTTCGGCAGTCGCCGCAGCGGCGGCATTCGGTGATAAGTTCGGGCTTGCTCATCACGCCACCTTGGAGACGAAATCGTTGAACAGGTCCTCCACTTTCGTAGCCGCTTCGCGGCCAATCCCGGCGATGTCGTCGAACCAGTGCAGCCCGTCCTTGGTCATGCGGTCCTGCAGGTCGCCAAGTGTGAGAATATTTCCGTGCGCTAGCTTCTCGCGCTGGGTCTCCGTGAGGCCAGTCAGCTTGTCGATCCCTGCCTTGCGCCACGACTGATCCGCCGGCTTGGCCTCGGGCACGATCTCGGCATAAGTCCCGTCCACCAGGACAAACTCCATGCCCTTGGGTCCGAGAATGAACAGCGGTTGCTTGGGGCGAACGTAGCCCACGGTGACTTCGCCCTTCTTGGCGATGATCGTGCCGGCGCCGGTCTTAAGGTCCTCCAGCGGCCCCACGAGCTTGGTCGCGGTCACGCCTTCGGGCAGCGGATCGACGGGCTTGGGCGTGGAGGGCTTCTTGTTCAGTAAGGGTTGACGCTTAGCCTCCTCAGCCCAACGCCGCCGGGAATTCACCAGGTCTCGCAACTCCGCCACGCGCATGAGCCAAACACCCTTGCACGTCTTCGCCGCGTCCCTCGCGCTGTCGAGAGCGATCTCGGCTTTTTGAACGTCAAGCTCCTTGGCTTCAATTGATTCCAGGAGCGTTTCGATTTCCTCGATCGTCTCGCCCTTGGTTGGCTTTCTGGTTTTTGCAGTCGTTGATTTCGTCACTTGCTTTTTCCTTTCGGTTACGGTTGGTTGAAATTACTTCACGGTCGTCCAGCCCTGCTTGGTCTCCACGAATCGCGAGCGATTGTTGCGGAGGATGCCCAGGGCGGTGTGTTGCGGAATGGCGAGCTTGGCGGCGATCTCGTTGGCACCCATGGGCGGTGCGCCCTTGAGGCAGGCATGGATCGCGTCCAAGGGCGGCAGGTCTTCGACCGGTGGAGAAGCGCAAACGCCGTTCACTGGCTTGCCAGGCTCGATTGCGGCAGGCGTCTCGCCGCGGAGCTGGAGGATGATCTTCTTGGCGTTCTTCAGCCGGGCGATCTGCTTCTCCAGGTCGTTGATTTGTTCGTCGATGGGCGCAAGGTCCAGGTTGCCGAGTGATTCCACGGCCTTGATGGCCTTGCGGCGGCGAACGCTTTCCTTGATAGTGGCCTTGCGCTTCTCGCGGGATTCGGGGGTGTTAAGTGCTGCTGCATTGCCTCGCGGCATGATAGGGCTCCTTGGGGTTAGGGGTTAAAACAGTTTCTTCGCGTTCATCTCACTCTCCAAGTGTCTCGATCCACACGTCGCAATACGCGCCTTCCCTGCTCACCGGCCCGCGGCGCACGTGCAGGTCGTCGATCTGTTCATCGTTGGCAAACGCTCCCGCAGCCGCCAGGGCGTCTTGCAGCGGCTTGACCCTGTTATCCAGGTCGATCCTCGCCGCCGTGTTGTAGCAAACCACGATCAGCATTCGCAGCCTTGCGGTGGTCGGCTCGGGAGGCCAGCCCTTCCAGTGCGACAGCCACGCGGCCTTGATGGCGTCCTTGAAGGCCAGCCCCTCCGCGCTGAAGTGCCGCACGATCTTTCCGGCGATCAGGGCGTGAGGCTGGTAGCTATTAACCGTGGGCGGCATGGGCAGCCGTATGCACGCGCTCAGCGGCTCGTGGACCGTGAATAAGGCGCGCTGCGACGGCAGCTCCCGCGTTTCGTCCTCCGTTCGCCTCGGCGTGGCGGCGAAGATCGCTTGCCACTCGCCGCGAGACTTCCGCTTGGGCTTCTTGGCCTTCGCGGTGGCGAGTCGGAATTCCTCGACGGTCATGGTGCGTGGGTCACGGCTCAAAACTCCCCCGTCGATTCAAACGCTTTGAAGTCGCCGGCAAATTCGTTCGTGCTCGCCACGTAGTGGCTGGTGGAATGTTCGGCGTAGAGCGTCCGCTCCTCGTCCCAGTCCAGCTTGAAAGTGGGTGTCGCCCCCTTGCGGTTCTTGGCGTACTCCAGGTCGGCGTCCCAGGAGTCCACCACCACGCCGTTTTCCTTGTGCTCGATCTTCTTTCGCGGGCGGTAGAGCAACAGCACCTGGTCGGCCGTCTGTTCGATGTCTCCGGACTCGCGGAGGTTCGACAGCCGCGGTCGCGATTCCTTGCCGAACTTGTCCATCTCGCGGTTGAGTTGGGCCAGCGCCAGCACGGGCACGTTCAGCTCGCGGGCCACTGCCTTGAGGTCCTTGGCGAGCTGCGCCACTTGCTCGTAGCGCTTCTGGTTCCGCTCAGAAGGCGTTAAGAGCGTGAGGTAATCCACGATGACGAATTCCGCCTTGGCCCGCCGCGCGGCCCGGCGAATGTCCGCAGCCCGCAGCGTGGGCCAGTCGTGCAAGACGATCGGCAGTTGGTTGAGACTGCTGGCGGCGTCGATGATCGCGGAATTGTCGGCCGGTCCAATCGCCGCGTTGCGGACCCGCTGGTTGCTCACGCCCGAGGACGGCACCCGCCTCAATCGCCTGTTGGGCAGCGGCAACTGCAGTCTCGGCCTCCAGTAACTCTCCTTCGTCGGGCATGGTGCCACCGGCGGCGGCATCGATCGCCGCTTGCCAGCCGGCATACGCGGCCTGGTTGGCTTCCACGGCCTTGACGCCCCGCTGTGCGGAAACAACGGCCAGCGAAGCGGTCTGGTAAGCCGAGTCCGCGGCGGAACGGGTTTTCTTCGCTGCCTGAAGCTCTGCCTCCAGGCGAGACACTTCAGCCTTGGCCTTGCTTTGGGCCAGCAGGGCCTCGGCCTGATTCGCACACGCGGCATCGAGCGCGGCTTGTGCCGCCTGCATCGACTCCGCTTGATTCACTCCCACTTCCGCCAGCTTGATGCGTGCGGCATCAGCCGCCTCCTGGGCGTTCCAATAGGCGTCCCACTGCGTTTTGAGCATGGCGTGCCGCTGGACAGCCTCCGTGTGGGCGGCCTGAAGAACCGCGGCATCGCAGGGACCATCCACCAGGCCGTTCATTGCGTCCCGATCGGCCGCCGCGGCAGCCTCCTCGGTTTCTGCGTCCGCAGACCGGTTTCGCGCCGCCGACTGAAGGGCACGCTTCACTCGTCCCGCCAGTTCCACGAGGTCGTTGGTCTTCTGGGCGTCCGTCCCCACCACTCGGTCGAAAGCGGCCTTGTCGCCCACCAGGTGGTGAAACGCTTTGGGATCGGCCTTGGCCTTCGACAGCCGCAACAAGCACTTGATCCCGTGTTCATGCTTCGAGCGGTCATTCTTGAAGGGCGGATAGATCAATTCTTCGAGCGGGTACTCCTCGATAGTCCCCACCTCGGGCTCGCCGCGTGCGGTGGCGCGGCCGGGGCTGAGGGACAGCACGACGCCGCAGCCGCTAACCGTGGTCCCCGCCTGGCCGGCGGTGGCTTTGATCCGTTCCTTTTGATCGCCGCCGAAGAGGACATTAATCGCCTCCAGAGTCAGACTCTTGCCCACTCCACAGGTGCCCTCGATAGTCGTCGCTCCCGGTTGAAGCGGGATAATCAGGGGCTTGCCGTCGTGGCGGTCAATGGTGATGGAAAGTTGTTCAGACATGGGGCGTTTCCTTCTTCGGCCAATAAAGCTCTTCCCGGGCCACGATCACTTCCGCCGGGGCGTCGATAGTCACGCTGACGGCGTTCTTTTTTTCCGCCTTCGGCTCGATGCGGATGAAGATTGGCCGGTCGAATCCGGGGACGGTGAGCATGAACCCTTGGCCCAGCTTGCGGGTAATTACAAGCACGATAGAACCTCCTTGTGAACGAAAATGCCTCCCTGCAACAGAGCGTGCCGGAGCATCGAATCTCCGCGAGGGCCTCCACTGGCCACACGCTGCCTCCAAGCTCGGTGTCACTCGGCTTGATGGACTACTTGCTCGCCGAGGCCGAGGCCGCGGTCGTGTTGGTGCTTGCGGTCGTCGAAGCGGGCGTCGACACTGCCGGCGGGGTGGTGGCCTTCGTTGCCGCCGTGACCGGGACCGTCGCGGCCGCGGTGGCGGGCGTGATAACCAGCGGGTGGGCAACCGGAGCCACCGAAATGGCGGGGGTCGTCGGTGTGGCCGGAACCGTCGCCGGGGCCACGACCGGGCTGGCCGGAGCCGCAACCGCGCTGGACGTGGGAACCAACGGCACGAGGGCCAGCGTGTACTCCTCGCCAACGGTGACGCCGCCCACGTCGGCCAGCGTGCCGGGCAGCTCCAGCCGCCCGGCCTCCCTGCCCTGGGCGTTGACGCCCGCGATGGTGATCACGCTGGCAAGCTGCCCGTTGACTTCGTCCTGGTGGGCCGCCACGACCTTTACCTTGATCTCAGACATTCGATAAATCCTTTCCTAAAACACTTCCAACAATGTGCCGCGGCAACGCGCCGTGGCGTGATTCGTTAAAGCGACCTGCCGTAGCCGTCGCCGCCACCGTAGCCGTCGCCGTCGCCGTAGCCGTCGCCGCCACTGTCGCCGTAGCCGTCGCGCAACCGCCGCGACGACTCGCTGCTTGACAGCAACTCGGCCGTCCTTCGCGATTTCCTCGCGTATTTGCGCGGCGCGTTCCATCCGCAAGTCCGCGTCCCAGTATTGGTTAAGCCGCCCCTTCCAGCAGAGCATGTAGGTCGATAGTCTCATGATTCACTCCTCCGCCGTCTCGCACATGGCCTGCACCGCTTCCACCAAAGCCAGCAGGAACGGCCGCAGCCGCTCGCAGACGGCAAACCGCACGCGGGTCTTGAGGTAGATCACCGTGTCGCTGATTTCGTCCGCGTCGTCGGGATCGTACTCGCAGCCGATCAGGTGCCGCTGGACCATGAAGGCCGCCGTCTCGATTTCCGGGCGTCCACCGGTCTGGCACATGCGACGCAAGTAGTCCAGGGCGAGGCCGAGATCTGCGCGGGCGTCGGCACGGGAGTCGAGTAAGGCGGTGAGGCTTGCGAGGGTCATGTTCACTTCCTCCCGGCCGGCGCCTTCCGTGACGCGCTGGCCGCTGTGGTGGGGCCGCCTGCCGTGGCGGTCTGGTTATTTGCTGCCTAATTCCTTTTCCACGAACCGGCGGAAGTCCGACTTCCTGCGCGAAGGCAACGCCAGGCCCTTCGCCTCCAGTTCCTCCCAGGTCGCTTGGCCGTCCCTGACCATGCGGGCCAGGGTGAGATAGTCCGCCGGGTCAAGCCCACGCGGGCGGCCGGGGCCGTAGAAAGGTTTGTGGCTCTTATTCGGCCTTCTCTTTGCCATGATTTCTAAACTCCATGTTCCCGCTGCAATCGCTCGCGGGCCTCAAGATTCCTTTTGGGCGAGCGCCGCGAAGTGCGGCCGTTTGCTTCCGTTTGGCAACGATTGCTGAGCAGCTTTTCTTCGCGTGCCGCCGAAAGGCGAGTGAAGAACCGCTGCAAGGCTTCGCGCGACGTGACCAGGATTCCGCCGATCGCCGCCGATTCGAGGACGACTCCCCGCTTGCCCTTAGTTGCCCAGTTGTAGAGAGTCCGGGGATGAAGTTGGCGGCGGGCCTCCATTCCTGCCACCGCGTTAATTGCCGGCACCAGGGCGGGAGCCGCCTCGAAGGTCACCGGTGTTTCGCGAGACAGGTCGATCACGTTCGTTGTTCTTTCGTTCGTTGTTTATCACTTCGACGCTTGTCGTATCGTAACCGTACATCATTATTCAGAATCCTGAAAAACTGTCAAGCCCCATTCACGGCGTTTCACAAAGTTGGATCGCAAGTCCAATAGACGAAAGCACTTAGCTACTTGACGGTGATAGATAAAACGTGATAATCTTCGATTGGAGGAAACGAAGTTATGGGAAGCGTATCGAAAGAAGATAAGCAGAAGTCCTTGAGTCCAGAGGAGTTAGGGGAATACGTTGGCAGGCTGGCCGTCAATTTCGAGAAGGTCCAGGTAAACGCAAAAGAGGTCGTTGACCGCAGGATCCCGAAAATCAGGATCGGTTTAGCCGCATGGAAGAGGGCAAAAGACGATCTGTTGCGATTCGCTCGCGAAATCGAAGACGGCATAGAGGATGCCCAAGATAGCGACGTTCAGGCGGAACAGTCGACCGTAAAGAAGGTGAGGCACTAAGTAATCGGCGGTGACGGTTCGCGGTGACGGTTTTGCCTGTCAGGTGACCGAGAATCAACGACTTACGACCAGCACCGTTACCAACCCATACAGAAGTTTCAAACGTGTAAATTACGACAGGACAAGACTTTAGCTAACTTTGGGGACGTAGCTCAATTGGGAGAGCACTAGCTTTGCAAGCTAGGGGTTGACGGTTCGATCCCGTTCGTCTCCACTTTCCGCAACCCGTTGACAGCGAATGTCAGCGGGTTGGTTCGTTTGACAGGGCAAGCACTTGCGGCGACAACCCCTGCCGTTTCACTTTCGCCCCTTGTGCCGGTCGCCTTGTCCAGAATTGACCCCAATATGCACGGTTTGCCGATAGTTGGTGCAAACTTTGGTGCAAACCGGGAAGGGGTCAAATCATCGGTGCCCGTTGCACTTACGACGACGGCTTGCCGTTGCGGACCAGCCCCAAGTGGGAGACTTGGAAGCGATTCCACGGCCCCGGCCACGTCCAACAGCTTCGGGTCGGTGTCGGTGTTCATGGTCAGATTCACGTCGGAATGACGCATGGCGGCCTGTGCCGTCCGCGGCGATACCCCGCTCTTGCTCAACAACGTGCCGAAGGAGTGACGCAGCATCAAGCGCCAGGAAAGCCGGGTCGGCGTCAAGCACCAGTTGCCCCACGGTGAGCGAAGCCAGTTCGCCCTTGCGCAGCCCGGTAAGCACCAGCGTCTTGTCGATCAGTTCCCGTTCCCGTCCGAGCCATTCCAGCCGCCGGCGGGTGTCTTGGCGTAGGACGGCGACCGCTTCGCCTTTCCGCTTGCCCCGTCGAATCGTCATCGCGTCCACCAGCGGCCGGCGGCGTGCCACGTCGAGCAAGCGGCGAAGTTCGTCTTCGGTCAGCGCCCGGCGTTGCCGGCGGTAGTCAACGTCTTCGTCGGCCTTCGGCACTTTGGCAAAGGGATTCGACACCAGCCGACCCGTTTCCATGCCCCAGTTGCAAAAAGGCCAGGGCGGCGGCGCGGTAGGTGTTGCGAGTCCGCGCCCCCATTTCGGCCTTCTCTTGCGAGACAAGCCACTTTTCCAGAGCTTCGCGCCCCAAGTCGGGCAGCCGCTTGAATTGGCAGTCAGCGGCGAGCCGGTCGAGCGCCCGCCGGACGTTCGCACGGTGAACGGGTGAAGTCCCTTCGGCGTCGAACTTCATAAGGTTGGCGTCGATATGCTCCCCGAGCGGCGTTTCCTGGTGGTCTATCATGCGGTCTTCGGCGGCGGTGAGAATCTTCCCCTTCACCCGCGCGGCCCGCCGTTCCAGATCGGTCAGTATCGAACGGGCGGCGGATTCGTCCCGGCAGCCGGTCGCCACTTCTTGCACGATTCCCGAGCCGTCCCGATACTTCGCGGTGTAGGTCCGAGCGGTAATCACAATGCGGTCGGTGCCGTCCTTCCCGACGGTGACGGGTGCCGTCCGGCGTTTTTGCTTTGCGTCGATCCACTCGGCGAACCGTTGCCCCTTGCGGATGATGATCTTCGCCCCGGTCGGCAGCGGCTTGGTTGCGGTCTTCTTGAATACGCTTCCCATGATTTCGCCTTTCAAGTTTCGGTCGCGCCGGTCAGTTCGCTTTTCGTTTCGCCTTCACCTTGGTTCTTCGCTTCGCCAGTTTCGGCCTTGCCCGGTTTTCCGGCGTCGGCGTCGGCGGCACGGCGTCGGGGTCCGGCACTAGCCGAAGCCCCAGGTATGCGGCCAGCCGGTCGGCCTTGTCGAGCCGAAGGGATGTCTCGCCGCTCACAAACCGGCACAGCGAAGCCTCGGTATTTCCCGTTTCTTGTGCGATCCGATACCGGCTTAGCCCGCTTTCCATGATTGCGGTCTTCAGCACTTCAGTCATCGTTGGCCCCGGCTTGCTCATGCTTGTTTGTTATCAAGTAACAGCAGTCCGTCAAGCCCCCGGAATCTTCTTTTCAAACGGCCGCAACAACGCGGCCGAACGGTACCACTTATGGGCCCCGGACACAGCTCTGTCCCGAAGAGATGGTGCCGATTGCCACTCCGGCAGACTGGGGGCAGGCGGACGGAATTGCATCCGGTCGCGGGCCAATATTTTCGCATAGATCTGTGTGCTTTAAAAAAAGCTGCTTTTATTGGTGTCAGGAATTGAGGTTCTCCGGCGGAGAAATAAGAGGAACAGGTAAGAAAGAGAATTTCCTATTTTGATAAACAAAGGAGCGATAAACATGCGGAGTAAAGTACCTGTTTTGTTGAGCGTGTTCGGCCTCCTGGTCACCCTGCCCACCATCGCTTCGGCGATGGCTGCTAATGTGGCGGTCTGGCTCGACGGGCAATCGACTGATGGCGGCAACCCCATGGTCCAGAGAATCGACGCGCTTGGGTATAACGCGGAGCTCGTGAGTACGGCCGAGTTGGCCACGCCTGGGTTCTTGAACAGCTTTAGTGCAGTAGTGGTATCGCGGTACGATTCCGGTTTTGGAAGCGGTCTTAGTTCGGCGGCAGCGGCCAATATCCAGGCGTATGTCGGCGCATACGGCAGCGCGACGCAGGGTGGTGTTGCCCTGATGAACTGGGATGGCGGAGATAATCTCCTTGGTTCTCTGTCCGGTGATCCTTACGATCCGAATATCGACCAACTGTTTGTTAATTCCATAAAATACGTGGTGCAAAGCGGCCACGGCTACTTCGGCGAGTTCAATGGTGCCGCCATGGCCTATACGACTGATGCCAATGGTTTCGCTCCGCTGAATCTCATACCCGGAATCGCGGGATATTTACAAGGCTATGGCCCCCAGTTCGTCTACCATGTGGGGCCGATCGGTTCTGGTAATCCGATTGATGCCGGCGTCACGTTCCCTTTTACCGATCTTGACAACTCGACATATTGGACCCAAGTCGCGAACGTCCCTTCCAGTAACGTGGTTTTGACCTTCAATGACGGTACAACCCCTGCTTTAGTAGCCAACTCGTACGTGATCAATGGTGGTGGAGGGGCCATTCCCGAACCCACCACCTTCATCGTCTGGTCGTTGCTCAGCACCCTCGCTGTCGGTCTCGGCTGGTGGCGCAAGCGGAAGGCCGCATAGTTCGGTTCCAAATTGTCAAAGAACAAGGCCCGCGCTGAACTCGGCGCGGGTTTCTTATGCGCTCATGGCATGGCGATATCACCCGTGCTTTCTCTCATTATGGCGACGGTGCCGACAGGCACCAGTCGCCTGTTCTGGTCCCTTTATGGGATAGGGGGCACCCATGCCCCGGGTTCGGGCGCGAAATGTCCCCTTGTAGGGGACACCCGAGTCCCCTATCGCTTGGGGGGTGAGGTTGTCGGCGTCACCTCTTCCCGGACCAGCGGTCGAACCCGGACGGTCCCCGGCGGAAATTGCCCCAATAAACCACGGTGAGCAAGCCGGCCTTGACGTAAACCCCGGCGTCGATCGACACGGCGGCCAGTTCGGCGAGCCGTTCGGCGAAGGTTAGCATTGGTCAGGTTGGCGGAAGCAAGGTCGGCGCTGGTCAAGTCGGTACCACCACCCAGGGGGCCTGATTCAGATTATAGTTCGGGAAAAAGTTAACATTCGTTAATTTCAATCGTAGTGCGATTAACTCTGCGGAGACATGCCAATCTGCTCAATCGATCCAGCCGCCGCCCAGGACTTCTTCGCCCCGATAGCAGACCGCGGCCTGGCCCGGGGCAACGCCGTAGCACGGCTCGAGAAACTCGACGCGGAATCGGTCGCCGGGCAGAATTTCCACCTCGGCCGCGACCGCCGGGCTGCGGTAGCGGATCTTCACCTGGCACTCGAACCGCAATGGCGGGCGAAAGAACCAGTTCGCGCCGCTGGCCGCAAGGTTCCGCCGGGCAAGCTCGTCCTTGACGCCGACCACGACTTCCTGCGTCCGGGCGTCGATCCGCACTACATAGCGCGGCTCGCCAAAGGCAACCCCTAACCCTTTCCGCTGGCCGATCGTGAATTTCTCGATACCGTCGTGCCGGCCGACCACCCGCCCCTCGGTGGTTACAATCTGGCCGCCCGTAGCGCAATCGGGGTGATTCTGGCGGATAAAGCGGGCGTGGTCTTGGTCAGGAATGAAGCAAATCTCCTGGCTATCCGGCTTCTCGGCCACTTGGCGGAGGTCGAGATGGTCGGCGATCTGGCGGATCTCCTCCTTGCGGTAGCCTCCCACAGGAAACTGCAGCCGCGCCACTATCTCTGGCCGGATTCCCCACAACACGTAAGATTGGTCCTTGCCCGCATCGAGCCCCTTCGAGAGGGCCAATCGGCCATCGGGTGCGGAAACCAGCCGGGCGTAATGACCCGTGGCGATTTGCCCGGCCCCGACGCTTTGGGCGTACTCCAGCAGCTTGCCGAATTTCAGCCATGTGTTGCAAACCACGCAGGGATTGGGCGTGCGGCCGGTAGTGTACTCGGAGATGAAGTAACGGATAATCCGATCGAATTCCCGCTGAAAATTAATTGCATAGAAGGGAATTTCCAATCGCTCGGCGACGCGCCGCGCATCGGCCGCATCACTGGCGCTGACAGCAGCCTTGTTTCCGCGATGCCCCAGCAGACGTAGCGCAGGCCGTCAATTCCTGATGCCCATGGCGCATAAAGAGGCCGATCACATCGTGGCCCGCCTGGCGGAGCAGCCAGGCAGCCACGCTGCTATCGACTCCGCCCGACATGGCCAGAACAACGCGTGTCATGTGTCCATTCTTGCAGGTGGGAGCGGGTAGGGCAACCGGTACCTTGCACTCGCGTAGCGACCGAAGCAAGAGCGGCAGTTGGGCTCTGTTGCCAGGAAGCATCAAAACGCCCACTTTTGCGCAGACCATATCGTGCTCCCCGCGGACAAAATTTTTCGGGCCTTGTCGCAAACCGCCGCATGGAACACTCTATACTTTAGGCTCGTTTGTCAACCCGTCGCTTAGCCGCAGGTCGTTCATGCAGTCCGATAGCGAACTTGTATCCTCGGTACTGTACGGCGACCAAGCGGCCTTCGCGACACTGGTCGGCCGCTATCAGCGGATGGCGCGGGGGGTGGCGTTTCGCCGCCTCGGCGACCATCATGCCGCAGAAGATGCCGCCCAAGAGGCGTTCATCACAGCATATGGCAAATTGTCGGGTCTGCGGGAGGGTTCGCTCTTCGGACCATGGTTGCTGACTATTGTCCGCCGTCAGGCGGAGCGGATCGGGCGGACATGGCGGCACGACGTGCCCTTGGATCACGCCGCACACCTGGCCACGGCCGGCAACGCCGGTCTCGACCGCGACGACGAGGCGCTGTTCGCGGCCTTGATGTGCCTGCCCGAACGGGAACGACAACTATTGCTTATGCGACATTTCGGCGGCCAGAGCGTAGCAGAAATCGCCCAAGTGCTCGGCCGCCCCGTGGGGACGGTGACCAAGCAGCTCTCGCGCGGATACGCCCGCCTGCGGGAGCGATTTGCCGAAATCAATTTTTGAGATGGAAAACCATGCGAATCAATGAAACTCCCTCCGATGCAGGCCGCTCCAATGATCGCCTGGAAAATGTGCTTGACCGGCTCACGGGCCTGGTGGCGCCGGAATCGGCGGCCGACGCGACCTTCGTGGTGCGCGTCATGCATCGCCTTCACGGCGCGGAGGTCGCGACGCGGCACCCGGACTTTCGCAGTCGGCGGCCGATCCATCTGGCGATCGGCGTCGCGGTCTGTCTGGCGGTCGTGCTAGTAGTGTGGCGGACGACGGCCGCCCACCGCTCTATACCGGTGGTCGCAGTGGCCGGCAATGAAGAAAAAAACCCAGTTGAAACTAAAGATACAAAGAACAAAACTGTTCCCACGATCCGGCCGATCGAAGCCCCGCCGGTGGTACGGACTTCGACCTGGAGTGACGTGGCCGAGACCGTGGTGCTGGAAGGCAACGTTCCGGTGCGGAAGCTGCTTTACCGAGAATTCGAGCGGGTGGAACTACTCGATCCGCAAGGAAATTTGGAGAGTCGCTTGATCGTGCCGACCAGGGTGATGTTCCTGGCGACCAAGGAACAGTATTGAATCCCTCGGAGAACAGAATCTATTCCGTTTTGAGAGAGCGAAATGAACTCCGTTTTACGATGGGAAACACCACAAGCACGAGCGAACATTCAACAACCCTATGGGAATCACAGCGGCGGAAGCATCCTCCACGACCACGGCGTCGCGAATTCGTGCCGGCGGCGGTTCCCCTCATCCCGAGAGGAAAAGTACGATGACGAAGTGGATTATGACCCCCTTGCTCGGCGGCATGCTGTTGAGCGGAACATGGTCGAGCGCCACAATCACCGAGCGATCCCCGCGCCACCACAACAACCGCGCCGGCAGCCACCGTCGAAGTTCAAAGTGGGCCGGTCACGCTGAGCGGCAGCGGTACGGTCGTGGTTTCGGGCCACGCCATTCCTCCACCTGGGGCTGAGGGCGCTGCCGGGGGTGGATTCATGGCAGGCCCGGGTCCACTTCCCGCGCCGGGGCCGGGGGAGAAATTCTTTATTCGTCGCGGGATGGCCGCGGAACCGTCGTATGGCATTCCGCCCGGCGGCATGTCCGTGCCGGGCCCAGAGGGCGACGGTCCACGTACGATCGCCGCATTCCGCACCACGCGGGCCGGCAAAGCGGAAAAGACGGCATTCCTCGGCGTGGTCACAAGCCGCCCCTCGGCCACCCTCCGCTCGCAGCTAAAGCTCAAGGCCGGATTGGTGGTCGAGATGGTCGAGCCGAAGAGCTCTGCCGCGACCGCCGGCTTGGAGGTCCACGATGTCATCGAGAAGTGCGATGACCAATGGCTGATTAATCCCGCACAGTTTGTCGGCCTGATCCGCATGTACAAGTCGGGCGACACCGTGAAACTCACGGTCATTCGCCAAGGCGAACCGAAGAAGATCGACGCCAAACTCGAAGAGCGAGAGACTTATGCCATGGATGACGACGGCAATGCCATTTTCTACACGCAGCCTGGCGCTTTCGATCCGAATTATCCACCGGGTGCCGTCGCGGCCTTCGTCCAGCCGCTTGCTGGGATTAGCAAACCATTGCAACCATTCACGGCTCGCTGGATCGAGGGCGCTGCCCCGCTCGTTCCCGGCTTCGTGGCTACCTTTGGCGACGACAAGCAGCAGTTGCTCATCACGAATCGCGACGGTCACCAGATCCTAACCGCCAAGGACGCTGCTGGCAAGGAGATCTTTCAAGGTCCTATCGACACGCCCGAGCAGCTCAAGGCGGTGCCGCAGGACGTGCGCAATAAGTTGGAAGAAATGCAAAGGATCACGGTCAGGATTCGATCGCGGAACATCTCCGCGCCAGAATCGGATCCCCCCGCAACCAAGGCGGCCCCGTGAGGTAATAAACAATAGCTAAACCACCACCGCCTGAAAGGCGGTGGGTTCGCCGGATAATCGTGAGCTACGGACTGAAGTCCTTCGCTCACGATTTGGTGATTTGGAAGCTGTCGCCCCCGTCGTCGGGTTCCGGGCCGTGCTGGCCTACGACTTGAGTCACTTCCATCTCAGGCAAGTGCCATGGCTCTCCCAGGATCGTGTCGTGGCCGCCGAACCTGTCGCCCAGTAAGGTCATGCAGTACATCAAGAGCAAAAGTTCCCGGAAGCTGATGATGGAGTTCAAGCACATTGCAAAACAGTCCGGAAAGCTCCACGTCATGATTTTCGCATAAATGCCTGCGACTAATTTTGACATGTTTGGATATTCAGCCGTTTTCAGTGACAAATTTTTCACACCGTGAAAAGTCGGCCGATTTCATCGTCACTTCGTTGGTAATGTGAGTCTGTGTGGGCGGTTCGCAACAACAAATGTGCTACACATTTGTCGCGCGAGCATTCTCGTCGAAATCGACATCCGCGGCGGCAAATTAGCTCTTTCAGCCGGTTTCCCAGCATTTCTGACATTCGTGAACGTCTGGCACACGCGTTGCTTGTCAGGGCCAACCGTTAGCTCACGTTCCAAGATTCACGATAAGGAAACCCCATGCGAAAGATTGCTATCTATGGTAAAGGCGGCATCGGCAAGTCGACGACCACGCAGAATACGGTCGCCGCACTAGCCGAAATGGGCCGCAAGGTGATGGTGGTCGGTTGTGATCCCAAGGCCGACTCAACCCGCTTGCTCCTCGGCGGCCTGGCCCAGAGAACCGTGCTCGACACGCTTCGCGATGAAGGCGAGGATGTCGAGCTCGACGACATCTGTCGCGACGGGTTCAGTCATACCCGCTGTACCGAGTCCGGCGGGCCCGAGCCGGGCGTGGGCTGCGCGGGACGCGGCATCATAACGTCGATCAATCTCCTGGAGCAACTCAACGCCTATGGTCCAGGCACCGGCACCGACTACGTCTTCTACGACGTGCTGGGCGACGTGGTATGCGGCGGTTTCGCCATGCCGATCCGCGAAGGCAAGGCCGAAGAAATCTATATCGTCTGCTCCGGCGAGATGATGGCCATGTATGCCGCCAACAACATCTGCAAGGGCATTCTCAAGTATGCCGAGGCGGGCGGCGTCCGCCTGGGTGGCTTGATTTGCAACAGCCGCAAGGTGGACAACGAGCGGGAAATGATCGAGGAGCTCGCCAAGAAAATTGGCACGCAAATGATCCATTTCATTCCCCGCGACAACGACGTGCAGCGGGCGGAGATCAACAAGAAAACGGTCATCGAATGGGATGCCACCTGCCCGCAGGCCGACGAGTACCGAAAGCTTGCCCGGGCAATCGACAACAACCGGATGTTCGTGATCCCCAAGCCACTCACAATTGCCGAGTTGGAATCGCTCCTGATGGAATTCGGCCTGGTCGGCGTTTGAGAAAGGAAACAAGCCATGCTTATGATTCGTGCAATTATCCGGCCGGAGAAGACCGACGACGTGCTGGCCGCCCTGATGGACGCCGGTTTTCCCGCCGTGACGAAGATGGACGTTTACGGCCGCGGCAAGCAGCGCGGCATGAAGGTCGGCGAGGTGACCTACGACGAGCTGCCCAAAGAATTGATCTTCACGGTCGTTCGTGACAGCGACAAGGACTACGTCATCAAGGTCATCATGCAGGCCGCCCGCACGGGCCACAAAGGCGCCTTCGGCGACGGCAAGATCTTCGTCACCCCAGTGGAGGAGGTCTACACGGTCAGCTCGGGATTGAAAGAGGTCGAAAACCCCGCCCCGATCCCCGTCCCCGTGGCGGAACCCGTGTAGGCCCTAGCCTCAAGCCCTAAGTTCGAAGTCCCAAGACCAAGTCCATCCACCGTATAAGGAAGCCTCTCCAATGAAAGAAGTTCTCGCGATCATTCGCATGAACAAGATGAACGAGACGAAGCAGGCCCTGGTCGACGCCGGAGTGGCTTCGTTCACCGCTCGCAAGGTGGTCGGCCGAGGGAAAGGCAACGTCGACTTTCGCCTGCTCCAAGGAGCGGCGGCTGGCTACGAAGAGGCCATCAGCCAACTCTCACCCGGCCCCAAACTCGTGCCCAAGCGGCTGCTCACGATCGTCGTGCCCGACAAGGTCGTTCCCGTGATTGTCAAGACGATTATCTCCGTCAACAGCACGGGCAACGCGGGCGATGGCAAGATTTTCGTCCTTCCGGTGCGAGAGGCGTATCGCGTCCGCACCGGCGAGCGCGATGACGCCGCGCTCGATGAAACCGTCGATTGAGACTCCCCTCTCCCTGCGGGAGAGGGGACCGGAATTGTCAACCCAGGAATATCCCCATGACCCAATCCACCAATCTAAACGCCCAAGAGGTCCGCGACGACCTGCTGAAGGCCTATCCGACCAAGGTCGCCCGAAAACGGGCGAGCCAGATGGTCGTCAACAACGGCGGGACGGAGACCGAGATACCCGTGGTCACCTCCAACGTCCGTACCATCCCCGGCATCATTACGCAGCGCGGCTGCACCTATGCGGGCTGCAAGGGCGTGGTGCTGGGGCCCACCCGCGACATCATCAACATCACGCACGGCCCGATCGGCTGCGGCTTTTATTCGTGGCTCACCCGCCGCAACCAGACCAAGCCGCCCACCGACTCCGACGAGAACTTCATCCCCTATTGCTTCTCGACCGACATGCAGGAGGAAGACATCGTCTTCGGCGGAGTGAAGCGGCTCCGCCAGGCGATCCAGGAGGCGTTTGACATATTCCATCCCAAGGCGATAGCCGTCTTTTCGACCTGCCCGGTCGGTTTGATCGGCGACGACGTGCACGCCGTGGCCCGCGAAATGAAGGAGAAGCTCGGCATCAACGTCTTCGCCTTCAGTTGCGAGGGCTACCGCGGCGTGAGCCAGTCGGCCGGCCACCACATTGCCAACAACGGCCTGTTCAAGCACGTCATTGGCCTGGACGACACGCCGCCCAAGGGCAAGTTCAACGTGACCATGCTGGGCGAGTACAACATCGGCGGCGATGCCTTCGTGCTGGAAAAACTGTTCGAAGACTGTGGCATCAATCTCATGGCCACCTTCAGCGGCAATTCGACAATGGCCAAATTCGAGAACGCCCACACGGCCGATCTGAACGTGGTGATGTGCCACCGTTCCATCAACTACGTGGCCGACATGATCCAGAAGCGGTTTGGCGTGCCGTGGTTCAAGGTGAACTTCATCGGCGCCGAGAGTTCTGCCAAGTCGCTCCGCAAGATCGCCGAGTACTTCGAAGATGCGGACCTGCTCGCCCAGGTCGAACGTGTGATTGCCGCGGAGATGGTGGAAGTCGAGAAAGTCCGCGGCGACATCCGCAGCCGCTGCCAGGGCAAGACGGCGATGCTCTTCGTGGGCGGCAGCCGGGCCCACCACTACCAGGATCTCTTCCGCGAGATCGGCATGGAGACGGTGGCCGCCGGCTACGAGTTCGCCCACCGCGACGACTACGAAGGCCGCCGCGTGCTGCCGACCATCAAGATCGACGCCGACAGCCGGAATATTGAAGAGTTGCACGTCGATCCCGATCCCGAGCGGTATCGCCCCCGCCTCAGCGACGAGGAAATGGCGCAGAGCGGCCGAGGGCATGGAGTTCAACGACTACGAAGGGATGATGGCCGAGATGATGTCCGGAACGCTCGTGGTCGACGACATCAGCCACCATGAGGCCGAGCGGCTGATCGAGATCTACAAGCCCGATGTGTTCTGTGCCGGCATCAAGGAGAAGTTCTGCATCCAGAAGATGGGGATCCCCAGCAAGCAGCTTCACAGCTACGACTACGGCGGCCCTTACGCCGGATTTCGGGGTGCAATCAACTTCTACCGCGACATCGACCAGATGGTCAACACCAAGGTCTGGTCGTTCATCGAGCCGCCATGGGAAAAAGAAACCCGCCCCCGGTTGGAAGCCACCTACGTGCGCGGCAGGGTCAACGGATCGCACACCCCAATGCCCGTCGCCAGTTAAGCCTTGGTGTGGGACCGGCGAGCTGTACGTCTGGCCGACCATGGGTGCATGGTGCCCGAGCCTGACGTACAGAGCTCAGGGGCCCGCAACTTAAAACTTTTACCCGCTCCAGGAATATCATAGATGCTCTTACGACACACCAATTCCAACGTTGCCGAGCGCGAGGCGTTGACGGTCAATCCGGCTAAGACTTGTCAGCCGATCGGCGCCATGTACGCGGCCCTGGGCATTCATAATTGCCTGCCGCACAGCCACGGCTCTCAGGGTTGCTGCTCGTATCACCGCAGCACGCTCACGCGGCACTACAAAGAACCGGTGATGGCAGCCACCAGCTCGTTTACGGAAGGCTCCTCGGTGTTCGGCGGCCAGGCCAATCTGCTCCAGGCCATTTCCACGATATTCACGGTCTACAACCCCGACGTGATTGCCGTTCACACGACGTGCCTCTCGGAGACGATCGGCGACGACATTCCGCAGATCATCGCCAAGGCCCGCGACGAGGGCAAGATCCCCGCCGGGAAGCGAGTTGTTCACGCCAACACGCCGAGCTACGTGGGCTCGCACGTGACCGGCTTCTCCAACATGGTCAAGGGGATGGTCACCTACTTCGCCGAGAAGGCCGAGAAGCGGACCAAGGCAATCAATGTCATTCCCGGCTGGGTGGAGCCGGGCGACATGCGCGAGATCAAGCGCCTGCTGAGCACCATGGGCCTCAATTCCATTCTCTTCCCCGATACCTCCGCCGTGCTCGATGCCCCGCAGACCGGCAAACACGTCTTCTATCCCAAGGGCGGCGTGACGGTCGAGGAGCTCGAGAGGACGGCGGCCAGCCAGGCAACGGTGGCGCTGGGCCCGACGGGCTCCGAGTCGGCGGCCAAGGAGCTCGACAGCCGCTTCCATGTTCCCTACGAGAGCCTGGAACTGCCGATTGGCCTGCGGGCAACCGACCGCTTTGTGAACGCCCTCCGCAAGTTGGCCCGCACGCCGATTCCCGCTTCGATCGTCGAGGATCGCGGCCAGTTGATGGACATTATCACCGACATGCACCAGTACTTCTACCGCAAGCGCGTCGCCTTGTGGGGCGATCCGGATCAATTGGTGTCGCTGGTGGAGTTCCTCGCCGATCTCGATATGCGGCCGGTGTATATCGTCACCGGCACGCCCGGCAAGGCTTTTGAGAAACGAATCGAGAGTGCCCTGGCGGGCCGAGTGCCGGAGGCCAAGGTCCGCCAGGGCGCCAACGCCGACATGTTCCTCATGCACCAGTGGATCAAGCAGGAACCGGTGGATTTACTCATCGGCAACACCTACGGCAAGTACATCGCCCGCGACGAGAACATCCCCCTGGTGCGTCACGGTTTTCCCATCCTCGATCGCATCGGCCATTCGTATTTTCCCACGGTCGGATACGTGGGCGGCATGCGGCTCTTGGAGAAGATCCTCGCCGCGCTAATGGACGAGCAGGACCGCGAGGCAAAGGAAGAAAGTTTTGAGTTGACGATGTAAATTTGGAGTGCGCCGCACTCCAAAATGAAAGCATCTTTATGATCGAAATCCTTGAAGGCCGAAAAGCACAGGTTCACGAGACGGGGCAACAGCCCGTCAATATGGCCTGTAACAAGCCCAGCCTGGCGGGCGCGGTGAGCCAGCGGGCCTGCGTTTTTTGCGGGTCGCGGGTGGTGCTCTACCCCATCGCCGACGCCCTGCACATCGTCCATGGCCCGATCGGCTGCGCGTCGTACACCTGGGATATTCGCGGATCGCTCTCCTCCGGCCCGGAGTTGCACCGGCAGAGCTTCTGCACGGACCTGCAGGAGAAGGACGTGATCTTCGGCGGGGCGGACAAGCTCTACCGCTCGCTCATCGAATTGATCGACTATTACGCGCCGAAGGCGGCTTTTATCTACTCGACGTGCATCGTGGGCGTGATTGGCGACGACGTGGAGGCCGTTTGCCGCCGCGTTCAGGCGGAGAAAAAGATCCCCGTGCTGCCCGTCCATTCGGAAGGATTCAAGGGAACCAAGAAGGACGGCTACCGTGCGGCGTGCGACGCCATCGGCAAGCTCATCGGCACCGGCTCCACGGAGGGTATCAGCCGACACAGCATCAACATTCTCGGCGATTTCAACCTGGCGGGTGAAACGTGGATGATCCGCGATTATTACAAGCGGATGGGGGTCGACGTTGTCGCCACGATCACCGGCGACGGTCGCGTGGACGACATTCGCCGAGCCCACGGTGCCGCCCTCAACGTGGTGCAGTGTTCCGGCTCGATGGTCCACCTGGCCAAGGATATGGAGGAGAAATACGGCATTCCCTATCGCCATGTCTCCTACTTCGGCATCGAGGACATGTCGCGGGCCTTGTACGAGGTGGCCGAATTCTTTGGCGACTCGGCCATGATCGCCGCCGCCCGCGAGCTGGTTCGCGACGAGGTCGCCCGCATCATGCCGGAACTGCGGCGTCACCGCGAGGCCCTCTCCGGCCGCCGGGCAGCGGTCTACACGGGCGGGGCCTTCAAGGCGTTTTCCCTCGTCCGCTCGCTACGGACGCTGGGCATGCAGACGGTGCTGGTCGGTTCGCAGACCGGCAACAAAGAGGATTACAAGTTGTTGGGTGAATTGTGCGACGAAGGCACGATCCTCGTTGACGACACCAACCCCCTGGAGCTTTCGCGGTTTGTCCAGGAAAAAGGCGTGGACCTGTTCATCGGCGGCGTGAAAGAGCGGCCAATCGCCTTCAAGCTGGGCATCGGTTTCTGCGACCACAACCACGAGCGGAAGGAGGCCCTGGCGGGCTTCGAAGGCATGTTGAACTTCGCCCGCGAGGTTTATCGATCGGTCCAATCGCCGGTGTGGAAGCTGGTGCCCAGGAAACGACCGGCGCCGGTGGTTGACCACCCCCTGCCCCCATCGCAAACAACGACATCATGATCGCCCCCAACACTCTTCCCACACTGCCCGTTATTGAAGCGCCGCTGCCGAAAACGGCGTCGCGCAACGCCTGCAAGGTCTGCGCACCGCTGGGCGCATGCCTGGCTTTCCGCGGCATCGAGGGGGCCATTTCCTTCTTGCACGGCTCGCAGGGTTGCTCCACCTACATTCGCCGCTACATGATCAGCCATTTCAAGGAGCCGATCGACATCGCCTGCTCGAACTTCGCCGAGGCGACGACCGTCTTCGGCGGCCGCGAGAATCTCCGCCAGGGACTGGAGAACGTCATCCGGCAGTACGCGCCTCGCGTGATTGGCATTGCCACGACCTGCCTGGCCGAGACGATCGGCGAGGACGTCCCTTACCACTTGCGGGAAATCCGCGCCGCGGCCACTGGTCCACTGCCGGAGATTGTTCACGTTTCTACGCCCAGTTACGCCGGCACCCACGCTGAGGGCTTTCAAGCCGCTGTTCGGTCGATCGTTGATGCCTTCGCCGCGGGCGGCCCGCGAGAGAACTCCGTCAACCTGCTGCCCGGCATCGTCTCGCCTGCTGATCTCCGCTATTTGAAAGGCATCCTCTGCGATTTCGGCGTCGAGCCAATCGTGCTTTCCGACTACAGCGATACGCTCGACGGCCCGATCTGGAGTGAGTACAAGCGGATTCCGGAGGGCGGCGTGCCCCTGGAAACCATCCGCCGCATGGGTCGGGCACAGGCCACAATCGAGTTCGGCTCGACGGCCGATCCCCGCAAGACAGCCGGCACCCTGCTCAAAGAGCGCTTCGGCGTACCGCTGTACGCGATTCCTCTGCCGGTCGGCGCGGTCCAGACCGATAGTTTCATCGAGGCCCTGGAGGCTGTCACAGGCCGCCGTTGCCCCGAGCAGCATGCGGCCGAACGGGGACGGTTGATTGACGCCTATGTCGACGCCCATAAGTACGTGTTCGGCAAGCGGGCGGTGGTCTACGGCGAGCAGGACCTCGTGGCCGCTATAGCCTCGTTCCTCATGGAGATCGGCGTGGAGCCGGTGCTCTGCGGATCGGGCGCCAAGACCGGCCGCCTTCGCCAGCGGATTGCCGAACTCGATCCGGCCAACGATTGTCACGTTGCCGTGCTGGAGGGCGTCGATTTCGCCGAGATGGAGGAACGCGCTGCGGCCCTCAAGCCAGATTTGCTGGTGGGCAACAGCAAAGGCTTTACCATGTCGCGAAAGCTCGGCGTGCCGCTGGTGCGGGTCGGCTTCCCCGTGCATGACCGTATCGACGGCCCGCGCCTGCTGCACGTCGGCTATCGCGGCGCGCAGCAGTTGTTTGACCGCATTGCCAATGCCGTGATCGAAGCGGCACAAGACGCGTCGCCGGTGGGTTACACGTACATGTGAGAATGAAGATCTATGCCTCCCGACCTATCCGCCCATCCTTGTTTCAACATCGACGCTCGCCATCGCCATGGCCGCGTGCACCTCCCCGTCGCTCCCGATTGCAACGTGCAGTGCAACTTCTGCAAGCGGGTCTATGATTGTGCCAACGAGAGCCGGCCGGGAGTAACGACGGCCGTCCTCGCGCCGCAACAGGCATTGCACTACCTCGGTCGCGTGCTGGCCAAGGACAACCGAATCTCCGTCGTCGGCATCGCCGGGCCAGGCGATCCGTTCGCCACGCCCTCGCTCACACTGGAGACCCTCCGCCTCGTCCGCGCTGCCCACCCGGAAATGCTCCTCTGTGTCGCCTCGAACGGCCTGAACGTGTCGCCGTATGCCGAGGAGTTAGGCAGGCTCCAGGTGAGCCACGTGACGCTGACCGTCAACGCTGTCGATCCCCAGATCGGCGCAAAGGTCTATGCCTGGTGCCGCGACGCCAAGAAGGTATATCGCGGGGTACCCGCCGGCGAGTTGATCTGGAGCCGCCAGCAAGAGGCGATTCGCATGCTCAAGCAGCACGATGTGGTGGTGAAGATCAATACGATCATCATTCCTGGTGTTAATGACGACCACGTGGTCCAAGTCGCCCAGCGCGTGGCCGAACTGGGGGCCGATATTGCCAACTGCGTTCCGCTCTATCCCGTCGAAGGCACTCCCTTCGGCGAGTTGGAAACGCCGGCGGCCGATCGCGTGGCGGCCATTCGCGCCGACGTGGCCCAGTGGCTGCCGATCATGTCGCACTGCACCCGCTGCCGGGCAGATGCCGTGGGGCTTCTGGGCGAGGCCATGCGGCCGGAATTCGAGATTGCCCTGCTGCAATCGGCGGCCGCCCCGCTCAATCCGGCCGAGAATCGCCCGTACATCGCCGTCGCCACCCTGGAAGGGGTGCTAGTCAACCAACATCTTGGCGAGGCCGAGCAGTTGAGCATTTATACCCGAGAGGAATCGGGCTTCCGCCTCGTGGAGCAGCGCCGCACGCCTCCGGCAGGCAATGGCGCGGATCGCTGGGCCGACCTGGCCAACTCCCTGCAGGACTGCCGCGCGGTGCTTGTCGCCAGCGCCGGTCAGGCCCCCCGCCAGGCCCTCGTCAGCCGCGGCATCAAGCTCGTCATGATGGAAGGGCTGATCGACGAAGGACTCGACGCGGTCTTCCGCGGCGAGGAGATCCGCGCCCGCTTCGCAAGAATCATCGCTGTGGCTCCGGCGCCGGCTGTTCCGGCAACGGCCAAGGATGCTCGTAACTCCTAACTTCCAACCCCCGTCTCCCATGCAAAAACCCCAGTACCATTTGTTTCTTTGTAGCAGTTTCCGCGCCAACGGTGAGCCGAAGGGCGTTTGTTTCAAGAAAGGCGGCGATTTGATCCAGTACGTCCAGAGCGAAGTCAGCGAGCGCGGCATCGACGCCGTGGTCACTTCGACGGGCTGCCTGAACGTCTGCGAGAAAGGCCCCATCCTGATCGTCTATCCCCAAGGCTGGTGGTATCACGAAGTGGACGAGGCGAAGATCGACTCCATCCTCGACGCCTTGGAGCAGGACGCTCCCGTCGAGGAATTGCTGATGGCCTGAAATGTCCAATCATCAACAGGTTTGGCTGGTTGATACGACGCTCCGCGACGGCGAGCAGGCGCCGGGCGTGGCCTTTTCACGATGCGTCAAACTGCACATTGCCCGGCTGTTGGCCGAGGCCGGCGTGCCGGAGATCGAAGTCGGAACACCCGCCATGGGCAGCGACGAAATCGCCGCGATCCGCGCCGTCGTCGCCTTGCGGCTCGGCTGCCGCCTGACCGCCTGGTGCCGGGCGCGGCCCGAGGACCTCGATGCGGCCGAGGCCTGCGGCGTAGATGCCGTGCATTTCTCGTTGCCCACCTCGGCCATCCATCTCCGCGCCTTGGAGAAGACCCACGGCTGGGTCATCGACCAGATTGGGCAGCTGTGCGAGGCGGCGCGGAAACGGTTTTCCATGGTCTCGGTCGGCGCCCAGGACGCCTCGCGGGCGGCGCCGAGTTTCCTCGCTCGCTGCCTCCGGGTGGCGCGTCGGGCGGGGGCCGATCGCTTCCGCCTTGCCGATACGGTGGGCGTCTGGAATCCTTTCCAGGTACACGCCGCAGTGCAGTCGCTGACGGACCGGGCCGACGACATCGCGATCGGCTTCCACGGGCATAACGACTTGGGCATGGCCACCGCCAACGCCCTTGCGGCGGTCACTGCCGGCGGAAGAAGCGTTGACGTGACGGTCAACGGCCTGGGCGAGAGGGCCGGCAACACCCCCTTGGAAGAAATCGCCATGGCCCTGCGCATCACCCAGCAGCGGTCCTGCGGGATCGATACCCGGCGTCTGGCCGCGCTCTCGGCCTATGTCGCCGACGCCTCAGGGCGGCCCATCCCGGCCAACAAGCCGATCGTCGGCTCGGGAGTGTTCCGCCACGAATCGGGCGTCCACGTGCATGGCCTGTTGAAGGACCGCCGCTCTTATGAGCCCTTCGCCGCCGAGACCGTAGGCCATGAGGGAACGGAATTCGTGCTGGGCAAGCATTCCGGCGTCGCCGCCGTGCGCCACGTGCTCGGGGGACAAGGCCGGCAAGTCTCAAACGACGATGCAGTCCAACTGGTGGGGGAGTTGCGGCGTGGCGAGACACGTGATAAACTGGCGACCGCGCAGTAGTTTCACAAGCTTGCAGAGGGAAAAGGGGACAGGCACCCGTTGTGCAAAGCACCCTCCGGGCCATTCCGGCAAATGGTGCCTGTCACCTTCTTCCCTCCCATCCAGTTTCCGGGAGCCTTACCATGCGAATCTCCGCTAGAAATGTTCTCCAGGGGAAGGTCAAGAAGATCACCAACGGCGCCGTCAACGCCGAGGTTCTTATCGAGTTGCCAGGCGGGCAGGAAATCGTCTCCGTGGTGACCATGTCGGCCGTGAAGAGCCTTGGTCTTCACGAAGGCATGAACGCCTTTGCCATCGTCAAGGCCAGCAATGTCATGCTGGGTGTTGACTAGAAGAGCCGACCTTGCCGCGGCTTGCCCAGCACGTGGGCATTGTAACCCAGGTCCAAGAGCCGATCGACAAAACTCTCCGGTCCGTGCGTGCAGTAGATGGCCCGCGGGGCGACCCGGTCGATGGCCGCGATCAACTCGTCGTAGTCGGCATGGTCGGAAAGCGGAATGGCGTGATCGACGCCCAGCCGGTACTTGGCTCCGCGGTCCATCGCCCAGCCAGTGAGCGCGAAACGCTCCTGCCGGGGCAGTTCGTTCAGAGGCGTGCCGGGCGGCATTATCACCGCCCAACCCGCCTCCGCGCGGCCGTGAAAACGCGCAAACTGACCCAGGGGACAGCCGAGTTCTTCGTACTTCCGGCTGACCTCATAAATGCTGCGGTGCTGCAACACGGGAATGCCGGCATCGGTCAGTATGCGAGTGACCTCTTGGCTTTTTCCGAGCACGTATCCTTGGATGACGGGCACCTTTTCTTCCGCCAATGCCCGGCGCACCAGGGCGAGGAACTCGGCGATGCACTGCTCCCGCGGTGGCAGGCGATAGTCGGGGTGTCCGTAGGTGCTCTCAATCACCAGGGTGTCGGCGTGCGGCAGCTCGGCCGCCGCGGCCGTGGACGACTGTCCAAGCTTGAAATCGCCCGTGTACAGCAGCGTGCTTCCCTGGTCTTCGGCCAGCAACATGGCCGATCCAAGGCAATGTCCAGCCGGATAGGCCGTCAGGCGCAGCCCGGCCCACTCGATCGTTTGACGATAGGCCATTTCCAGGGTTGGCCGCGGCCCCATGCGAAGTTGATAGAGGGCGGCGGTTTCAGGCGTACAAAGGGCGAAGGCATGCCTCGCCATGTGGTCGCTGTGGGCGTGCGAAATGAAGGCCCGCGGTTGGCGGCGGCGAAAGTCAATCGCCAGATCGGGAGTGGTCAGCTTCAGGCCGTTTTCCCAGTGGAACGTAAGTCGTTAGCCCCAAAGAACTGAACCGCGGATTACACGGTTAACGCGGAAATTACAAATTGGCAAACCAGCGACGCATCCGCGGAATCCGTGTCGTCTGCGGTTAGTGGTTTCAAGCGCCGAAATCGATGTTGAAATCCAGCGTGGCTGCCGACGGCACGAAACGCTTCTCCATTGGCAAACCGGCCGCCTTCCAGACCTTGTCCAGCGCTTCACCGGCCTGTTTGACTACGAGGTCGCGGCGGCGACTCTGGAAAATGCCCTTCGAGGGTCGCGGCGTGACCGGCCCCTCGTAGCCCACGGACTTCAGGTATACCAAAAGCGTGGTAATGTCGATCCGCCCGGTCTCGGTGCCGGGCAACAGCCGGGCCTTGTCGTCGATCTCGCCATTCTCGGCAGCCGGCGCCAAGTCGGCCAAAGAGACGGAAACGATCTGCTCGGCTGGCAGCTTTTGAACGCTGTCCAACGAACCGCCGGCGACGAAGATATCCCAGATGTCCAGCAGCAGGCCAATGTTCGGCGCGCCCACCATGTTGATCAGGAGCATGAGGGAGTCCAGATCGTGCACGAACTGGAACGCCTGGTTCTTCCGTAGATACTCGGCTGCCTGGAAACCGACGCCGAAACGGACGCCGGCGGGCTCCAGTGTTCGGCAGATTTCCTGGAATCGCCGCTTGTGGAACTCGAAGTTCTCATGATATGGCCGCTTGTCGCTGGCGGGGGCAACCGTGGCTATGCAACGGGTACAACCGGCGGAAACGGCTGCCTGGGCATACTCCGGAAGCTTTGCCAGGTCCTTGGCGAAGGCCTCATCGTCGGTGTCCCAGTCCAAGGGCAAAGGGAAATTCCCGACCTTCATCTTACCACTGTCGATCAGGCGGCGGGCATACTCCACGCCCTTGAGCCGTATCCGAGTAGCGAACTCCACGGAATTTAAATCCATACCCCCAAAGCCGTAGGTGAGGGCCAACTCGATGATTTCGCTCTGATGACCGGTGACGCCTAATGCGCCCGGATTGAGGTTCTTGAACATGGAATAAACTCCGTAAACTCAGAATTCCTGACTGAAGTATCGTAATTCGCCCTACCACAGGCCTCGACCCGCCGCGGCAGCCTCTTAGGGGGAGAATCTCGCATTATGGCAGGCTGTCGCCGGTTTTCCAAGGGGGGGCAGATAAGAACGCGTCGCTCGTACTCCCGCCTTGAGGCGGCTGCCGCTTGTATTCTCACCGGCGGAATTCCGGGCATTTCGGCTAAAGCCGGGACTACGAGCGCGGCTTTTCCAGATACTCCACGGCCTTGGCCAGGGCGCGGTCAGGCGTCTCGTCGTCCGCACCAGCCTTGTCGCCATGCAGGGCGGCCAGTTCGCGATCGCGCTGCCATGTCCATAGACCGGCCTGTTGACGCTCGTCCAGCGACACCTCGTAGCCGGCATTGGGTGCAACACCCCATTGAGCCTTTTTCGTGCCGTTGCCAGATGCGTCTTGCTGCTTCGCATTCTTGCGGGGCCGATTGATGTCCTGGCCGCTGGGCCGCCAATAGGTGGCGATCGTCAGCTTCATCGCCCCCAGCGTCTGCCCCAGGTCATCCACCTCCTGGACAGTGCCCTTGCCGTAAGTCCGCTCGCCGACGATAACCGCCCGGTCGTGGTCCTGCAGGCAGGCCGCCACGATTTCGCTGGCGCTCGCTGTGGACCGGTTGACCAGGACGGCTATGGGGAAATCAGTGAACGGGGCTCGCCCTGAGGCGCGATAGGCATTCAAGATCCTGCCGTCGCGGCCGCGGGTAGTGACGATGTCTCCCTGCGGCACCAGCATGTCGCAAATTTCCACCGCCGCGTTGAGCGACCCGCCCAAGTTGTCGCGAAGATCGAGGACCAGGCCGGCGATCTTCGCCGCACGAAGCTGTTCCAGCGCCGCGCGGAAATCGGCCGCCGTGCCCTTATTTTCGCCGTCGGCGTCCACAAACGCCGTGATGCGGATATAGCCGATCCGCCGTTGGCCGGGAAGCAGAAAAATCCAACGGCCGTCGGCGCCGAGCATGTCGCCCTGCACCGTATCTTCGTGGATGACCTGGCGAACGATCGGCAGCTCGATCGTTGCAGCGGCCCCCGGTTTTTGCACGGTGAGGGTCACCGTCGTGCCCGACTTGCCGCGGATCCGCTCAGCGGCGCTCTCCAACGACAGGCCCTGCGTGCTCTGACCGTCGATCTTGAGAATGCGGTCGCCGGCGCGCATGCCCTTCGCGAAGGCGGGACTGCCGGCAAGCGGGCTGAGCACCAGGAGCTGCTTGGTACGGGGATCGATCACCGGGCGGATGCCGATGCCCACGATTTCCTGGTCGAGATCCTGCTCGAATCCAGTCTTTTCCTCGACCGAGATGTATTTCGAGTAATCGTCGTGGAGCCGCCCGATCATGCCCGACATGGCCCCTTCAAAGAGATCAACGTCATCGACGGAGCGATAGTAGCGACGGTCGACGCGGTCCAAGGCGTCGGCCAGAACGCCTCCACAACGGTTCCTTGGGGTCTTCGCATAACAGACCCACGATACGACCAGCAATAGCAGCAGGCAATAGAGGTTGCGGCGCGGCATGCAAAAAGCTACTTTCCCTTGGCCGCGGTGGCCGTGCCTTTCGCTTCCGGCTTCTTGGCTTCGGGCTGCTTCACGTCAGACGTCTTCGCTTCCGGCTTCTTGGCTTCGGCCTGCTTCACGTCAGACGTCTTCGCTTCCGGCGTTTTCGCTTCCGGCGGATTCGCTTCGGACGGTTTCTCCACCGGTTTTTCCTCGACCGGTTTCTTCGCTGCCGACGGTGCCGGCGTCTTTCGCTTGACCGGCGGGAAGGGCGATCCCTGCCGCGCGCCGTGCTTATCGATAATCTCCCACAAGGGGAACGAATCGGGCAAGTCCTCGTCGTCCTGATCGAGACACTGTATGTAGCGGCGAATCACGTCGACCAGGTCTCCGCCCAGGCTGACGTCTTCCACAAGCGAGTGGAACTCAGGATCGTCCAGCACCTTCCGCCAGAGACGGAGGCCCAACTCGTACTTCGGCCGGGCGCGGATCATGTCGCCCTTGGCATAGGCCGTGTCGCCGTCGTGGATCGCCTTCCGCGCGGCCACGCAATCGGCTGTCTGCTCGGCCTTGGCCCGCGTCCGCCAGAAATCAAAGTTCACCTTCATGCGCTCGCGGTTGGTCCACAAGGCCCGTTCCTCGGCAAAGGAAATCTCCTTGGCCAGAGCAAGGGCCTCCTTGCGATGCACCTGCGGCGCGCGGCGGGCAATCTCGTCCGGCCTGGCCTCCGACCGTTCCCGCAAGTCAACTTCGGCGCTGGGCTGCAGCAGCAGTTTCTCGCCTTTGTTCTTCTTCCGCTTGAGCTTGTATTCGGCCAGCTCCTCGCGATACTTGTCCCAGGCGGCACGGATCTCGGGCGGCTGGCCGGCCCGCTTCTCCTTTTCGATCTCGTCGCGAACTCCCGGGGCAAGGACATCCAGCCGATCTTTCTTATCCTCGGCCTCGTCGAAAAGTTCTTCCCGGCGGTTCAGTTGCAGCTTGCAGTCGTAGGGCGAATCGTAGGACCGCTCGCCGAAGTCGTGCCATTCCACCTCCGCGTCGTGCCAGGCCCGCTGGGCGACCTGGCCGAAAACGCCGTCTTTCTCCACGGCATCGGCATAGTAGAACTGCGTGGTAGGGGCGTCGGAATAGAAAATCACCACCGCCATGCCGCGGACCGGGTAACGCGGCGGGTTGATCTTGCTCTCCGCGCCGAGGAACCAGGCCTTGCCCACCTTCCAATTGTCGCTGGTCGGCCGACAACTCGGCGGAAAACCGACGCCCGGCGGCCCGAAGTCGCGCCGCTCGCGAAACTCCTTGACGTAATCGGGCGCATCCTTACCATCGAAGCCGCGGTCGCCGCTGAACAGGCGGCGGTAGTACTTGGCGCAATCGTCGCGACCGATCTTGTTGGAAATGAACCAGGCCATGTCCCAACAGAGCCGCGGCTCCTTGTCGTTCATCCGTATGCCATCGAGCATGTAGTTCAGGCCCTGGATCACCCAGTAGAACTTGTCGTGATAGTCGTCGAAGGCCACGGAGACGTTGTACGAAAGGTTCCAGGCCTGGTAGCGCCAGACGAGGATCGAGTGCGGCTGCAGCTTGCTGATCTGGTCCAGCGCGGCCCGCAGCCGGGTCCAGTCTTTCTTCATCTGGTACTCGTTGGCCTTCGACCAGAGCAGCGTGCTGGCTATGCCCCGCATGCCCAGCGTGGCCAGGCGGATGGTTTGACTGGTGGGATCGATCTGTCCCAACTCGGTCTGGCTGAGCCCGTGCGACTCGCGATACTGGGCCAGCACGCCGCCCGGCTGCCCGGGGATTTCCTTGGTGCCCAGCGTGGCCGGCATGCTCAACTCGAAGAGGATCACGATCAGGACGATGATCGCCGCGCCGTAGATCCACTTGCGGCGGCGGGAACGCTCCCGCGCGGTGGGGCCGGCCGATAAAACAGTGCTCATTGGGCCACCTCCCGTTGCTTCAAACACAAGAAACCCAGCAGAATCACCGGCAGCACGTAGGCTGCCTCGCATAACAGGCACCGCGCGACAAGGTCAGCGCCCACGTTGAAGCCGAAGGCCACGCGATCGACATAGTCGTTTTCGCCGATGTTGGGCACCAGGGCCGAGAAATACCGCATCATTACCGCCTCCGCCTGGTCGAGCACCTTGATGGTGGTGGACCTTAGCCCCGGCTCCAATTGCGAGATCATATTGTCCTGGGTGATGATCCGCTGGAACGATTCGAACGTTCCGCCGCCCACCATGGTGCCCGTCGACAATTCGACGATATAGCCTTGAAAGATGCCCGTGATCACGACGAAGATCGTCCCCAGCAGGGCCACCGGGCCGCTGACGAACGTGCTGAACATCACGCCCAGGCTCACGACCAGCGCCATCTGCATCCAGATGCCCAGGTAGCCCTTGCAGAAGTTCCAGGCGAACGAACTGTCGGCGGCGCGGATATACAGATCAGCCTGTGCCATGCCGTAATATTGCTGCGGCTCCAGGCACTGCAGGATGATCTGCAACTGACCGTCGTCGCTCACCATATCGCGGAACAGGTCGATGGTTTCCGCTTTGCCGTCAGCCCCCGAGGTGATGAAGCTGCGGGGAATTATCTGCACGTCCGTGGCGAACTTTTTGGCCAGGAAATTCCGCAGCATGACCTGGCGGCCCGTCTTGGGGTTGCTCAGCGAGATCGTTCCCGCCACACCCTTCTCTTGGTTGCCCTTATGGGTGCGGAAGACCTCGATGGTCATCTCTATGGGAATGCCGTCGGGGAACTTCGATTTCGGGAACTCGTCCGCGCTCAGGCCGCTGAAAGTCCAAATCGCCGAGGCGTGGGTCTGCCCGCGGATGAAGCTGCGGTAGGTCCACTCGTCGCCCACGTTGATGCCCTTCTCCTTCGGCGCCGGCGTCGTCGGTGAATTTCAGCTTGCCGTAGATCGGCACGCGGGCTTGGAAAAGGTCCTTGGGCGGGCCCAGCGTATAGACCGCCTTGTCGCCGCTGCCGCTGACGTACAGGTCGTGCGTGTGGTCCTGCTCCGCGTCCACGGTGGCCTCCGGCTCCTCGCCGGGCCGCTCGATGATCGTTACCTCGTGTTCGTGCCCGTGCGAGCGGGTCGTCGAGCCCCGCAGCAGCGTGCCGCGGCCGCCGGGAAGCGTCTCGGCTTGAAGCATGCCCCTGGTCAGCTTGTGCGTATGGGTGAGGCCGCGCACCGTGAATCCGTAACTGATCGCGCCGATCAATGCCAGCAACACCGTGCCCACGAAGACGAACCCCACCACGCGGCCCAGCACGATCTCGATCTTCCGCACCGGTTTGGTCACCACGGTGTGCAGGGTGCGGTCGCGGATATCGGCCGGAAGGCTTAACGCGCTGAGCACCAGAGCAAAGAGCATCGCCAGGTAGATCGTGAAGTTCAATACAATCTGGATATAGAGTTGCGCCGGGTGCGGGCTGTCGCTCTTGATGAACAAGGCGGCGAAGAGGATCAGCCCCACAAAGACAATGAAGACCACCACCACCCGGCGGCGCACCGACTCGCGGACCGCCAGCCAGGCCAGGGCGAAGACCCGGCGGGAGGATATACGGGCGAGATCGGCAGCGATGTCCGCTACGGTTCCGCCGCACCGTCGCGTCCCCTCCACGGGCCCGTGGAGAAGGATTGCAGCCAGCCAACAGATGAAATAGATTACGCCCGACAACGCGGCCGCTACGCTCAGCCAGGTGTAAATGGCGCCGTCGATCCAGCCTTCGCCCAGCAGGGGCTTGAGGCCAAAAAACAGCGGCTGACCAACGAAGTGATTTAACAGTTCGCGGGTAATCTGCGTGGAGCAGAAGCCGACTAGCACCAGGCCGCTGAGCGAAAGGGCCCCCAACAAGCTGCCCAACAGGAGCGAGCTTGTCGGCCCGAAATGGGGGGGACCGTGCCGCAGGGAGAGAAGTAAGGCCAGCCCCCCACCGACCACTACGACCAGCAGCACGACGATGCCAAGGGGTTGCCAGAGTACGGCCTTGTCCCAGCCCGAGCCGAGAAGCCACTCCATGAACGACGTGATTTGCAGGTTCTCAATGACCATGCTACTTGGACTCTCCGTCACCGTAGCCAGCCTGCTCTCCGCGGACGCGGCGGCCGGGATGTTCCTCGCTCTCCTCGATCACCCGCACGAACAACTCTTCCAGCGTCGTCGTGGGGTTGCCCAGACTCTGCACCGTGCCCTGATGGCGGCAAATGACCTCGCGGATTTCGGCCTCAGCCTCCGGACTCAGCCCGGACGCCCGGATCTCGGTCACGTCGCGGACCTTCAAGAGGGTATCGACGCGGCCCAGCTCCTTCAGTTCGCCCTGGTGCAGAATGGCGATGCGGTCGCAGACGTCCTGCACGTCCGCCAGCAGGTGGCTGCACATGAGGATTGTCTTGCCCTTTTTTCGCAGGTCGCGGATGAGATGCTTCATCTCGTGCGTGTGGATCGGGTCCAGCCCACTGGTGGGCTCGTCGAGGAACAGGACCTCAGGGTCGTTGATCAGGGCCTGGGCCAGGCCGATGAGGCGGGTCATGCCCTTGGAGTACTCCCGCAACTGACGACGCCGCGACTTGGTCAGACCGACCATTTCGATCAGATCGGCCGCCCGCTGCCGCCGCTGGGCCCGGGGAATGTTGAACAGCCGGCCATAAAAATCGAGCGTTTCCTCGGCATTGAGGAAGCGGTACAGATACGACTCTTCGGGCAGGTAGCCGATGCGTTCGTTCTTGGAGACCTCCGTGGCGTCTTGGCCAAGGACCAGGGCTTGTCCGCTGGTGGGGTACAGAAGGCCGAGGAGAAGCTTGATGGTGGTGGTCTTGCCCGACCCGTTGGGTCCCAGCAGACCGAAGACCTCGCCACGGCGGACTTCCAGGTCCAGGGCTTTCAGTGCACGGACCTTCTGCCGTCCCCAGAAGTCGCGATAGACCTTGGAGAGGTTTCGAGTTTCGATAACAACTTCCGGCTGCATGCCTCAACTCACATGAAGGGAGCGACAAGGAGGGCGCTTTCGTTACGATTCACGTCCTCTTAAAGTTCACTAGACTTTCACTATAAGGCGCAGGGGAGGGGCCTGCAAGGTGATGCCGCGCCGCCGTATGCATCGCTTCCAATAAACCGTCGCATTTCCCGACCTTCACCAAACGGGTGAGTCTAAAAATTCCGCTTTCTTTTCCTCCGTCTTCTCTTCCGCCATGGAATAACCCGCCCTGCTTTTCGAGAATCTACTTGCGAGGGCATTTTCTTTTGTAACGACTTGGCCGGCTGCCCGTTATCTACTTGGCAGCACGCTGGCGAAAAGGGATTTTTATGGCGGATCCGGGTGGCCGAGGGCAATGGGTGCTGGCGATCTTGGATCGCTACGAAGCGTCGTTGGTGCGTTATGCCGCCCGACTTCTGGGCGACGGAGATTCCGCGCGTGAGGCCGTGCAGCACGCCTTCCTGCAGTTGTGCGAGCAGTCGGCAGACGAGTTTCACGACGGCCGCGAGGCCGCCTGGCTCTTCCGCGTCTGTCGCAACAAGGCCATGGACCTGATCCGGTTGCGGCAGCGGCAGTCGGGCGATGGTGCCGCGGATCTCGCGACGCTGACGGGCCGCGAACTCGACCCAGCCGACGCTGCGGAGCGAAACGACCTCTGTGGCGAGTTGGCCCGACAGGTAGCGCAGTTGCCGACGGCGCAGCGCGAGGCGGTCGATCTCTGGTGCGAAGGGTTTTCCTATCGCGAGATCTCCCAGATCGCCGGCCACAGCGAGGGCAACGTCCGTGTGCTGGTCCATCGAGCGATCAAGCAGTTGCGAGAGTATTTCAAGGTAACCGTTTAGGTCTTGGGTCTTAGGACTTGGGTCTTAGGTCCGGACCCCACCCGGATGAACCGGGCGGGATCGTTAAACAGGCCACTAAGACCGCCAACGCCAAACTTTTGCGTCTAACCCAATCCCCGAGGTCCACCATGTCAACCGATCACGAAGAGGAAGTCCGCGCGGCCCGACTTACGGCCCACGCCCTGGGACAAACCGATGAGGCCGAACGGGCGAAGATCGAGGCCGAAATGGCTGTCTCGGCCCAGGTCCGGCAGGAGGTCGAGGCGGTGCGCTCGCTGGCGGGGCAATTGAAAGCGGCAGTCGCCGCGGCCCCGCAGCCCGGGCCGTCGGCCGGACTCCGCGAGGCGATCCAGCGACGGCTCTCGGAGATCGCGCCAGCGAACACTGCCGCCGCGGGGGACAAAGTGCGGCCTTGGTGGCGAAGCCGGCTGGCGGCCTTCGCCGCGGCAGCCGCCTGCCTGGCGGCCATTGCCGTGCCGATCGCGTCGTCGACGAACTTCTTCGGATCTAAGAGCGCCGCGCGAACTGGCCAGGCAGACGAGCTCTGCGGCGCAGAAGGCCGCACCCGCTAGGACAAATAGGCTGAAATCGATGGACGCGCCGATTGACCTGCCGGACCTCGATCGGGTCGATAAGGGCGGCTTCGACGAGTCGCCGGAGTTGGACGTGGATCCCACGCTGAAGCGGCCTGCCCAGGCCGTGCAGGAGGCGGAATTGAGCGACAACAGTTCCGTCTTTGGGCACGCTGGCTTAAAAGACCCGCGCGGAATGACGTCGCCGCCTAGCGGTCGTGAGCCCGGTGCGATGCAATTGGGCCCGCGGGTGATCTCCGTGCTGCCGGGATCCTCGTCGGGCACAAGTCCGAACCCAGGTCCGGGCGTGAACGGTCCGGGCCCAGGTCGGACAATAGAAGAGATGGATCTTAAAGATCCCTCAGTCGGATCGAAAGACTCCAGAAAACCAGCAGAGGTTACCAATACAGGAAGGGTAATTATCGGCACGGCGAATGGAGGATCTTACCACGGTGGCCAATTACCGCGCGACGATGGCAGTGGTAATGGAGACGGAGCTGGCAGTGGCAGCGAGGATGGCAGTGGCAAGGTCGACGCGCTAAACACGGAAGGGGAGCCGCCGGAGCAAAGGGGCTTCGCCCAAAGGGCAGAAAAGGCGGACGTGCTGAGAACTGCGGATGCCTACACGGCGGGCCTAAAGGAGCCGGCTGAAACCCAACGACCTGGCAATCAACCGCACGAACAACAAACTGGAAACCAACAGCAGAATGGCGCTCAACCCGCCGGTAATTGGTGGTCCGGAGACCAACAAGCTGGCAGCCAACAGCAAGGTGGAACCGGTGGCCGCCGCCCCCCAATGCTGGTCCGCGCCGGGGCGCGAAACATACTAAGCCCGTAGAGTCCTGGAAGCCCGCCCGCATCGTCCCCAATTCCTCGCGGCTGATGGTCGGCGACAAAGAAGAGCTGCCGCTGAAGGGCATGCAGGTCGATGTCCGCGTCGACGGCTTCCGAGCCCGCGTGTTGCTGGACCTGTATTACTTTAACGACCGCCCGCAACAACTCGAAGGTAATTTCCAACTGCGGCTGCCCGAAGAGGCCGCGCCTTATTTCTTCGCCTTTGGGCGGACCGTCTACCAGGCCCCGCAGGTAACTTCGGCCGACTCGATGTTCTTTAAGCCGCAAGAGGTCTCGCTGGGTGACACCACGCCGGAGAAGATCCTCGCCCTGCGGGGCAAGAGTTGGGAAGCCCCCAAGGTGGCCCGCATGGTCCCGCGGGAAAAGGCCAACCTGGCCTATCGCGACACCGTCCGCCGCCGCATCGATCCGGCCCTGGTCGAGTGGTCGGGGGCGGGCGTGTTC
This sequence comes from uncultured Planctomycetia bacterium, assembly GCA_963709175.1. Classification (GTDB taxonomy): domain Bacteria; phylum Planctomycetota; class Planctomycetia; order Pirellulales; family Thermoguttaceae; genus JANXQG01. The sequence continues at coordinate 1,574,101 of CAVPVK010000007.1, read as the reverse complement.
CAATGCCGTGTCTTCCCCCTGACGCCCCGCGCACTGCACCGCGTGACGGTCGGCTACGACGTCGACCTCGTGCGGGTGGGCGACGACCTGGAACTCCGCTTGGACCTGCCAGAACATACGCCGGCGACGATCGTCGACGTGAACGTGGCCGGCAGCGATCCAAGGCAAGTGAGCCTCGATGTCCCCGCCACTCCCGCGACCGAAGCGGAGGGCTCGCCGGCGCGGTTGGCCTATCGCCTGGTCGACCCCAAGGAGCGGCCGCTGGTCGTGCGGCTGCGGAAGCCGGGTACGCAAATACTGACCGGGATCGACGAGCCCACCGGCGGCTACTTTGCCACCCGCGTGACGCTGCCCCTGTCGGAGACGCCAGCAGCAAGCCGAACGGATCGGGCGATTTTCATTGTCGATACGTCTCTCAGCGCCGGGCCGCAGTTTCCGCTTTGGACCAGGCTGCTCCGCGCGACGCTGGAGAATAACCGCGACAGCATTAAGGAATTCGCCGTGCTGTTCTTCAACATCGAGACCTTCTGGTGGCAAGAGAGGTTCGTGCCCAACACACCCGAGAATGTCGATGCCGTGCTGGGCTACGCCGACGGCCTGGCCCTGGAAGGCGCGACCGACCTGGGGCGGGCGCTCAAAGAAGCGGCCTCGCCAGGTTGGTCCAAGAAGGGATTGGCAGCCGACTTATTCCTCCTCAGCGACGGCGCGGCGACCTGGGGTGAGGATCGCTGGGCGGTACTGGCGGCCGAGTTGAACGGAAACGACGCAGGCGAGAAAGGGACTGGCAAGGGAGCGTTGTTCGCCTATCGCACCGGCCTGGCGGGCGGAGATCCGCGGCTGTTGGCTTATCTGGCCGAGCGGACGGGCGGGGCCGTTTTTTCCCTGGTGGGAGAGGCGGAAATCGCCTCGGCCTCAGTCGCCCACCGCAACCGGCCCTGGCGGCTCGCCGGCATCGAGATGGCCGGCGGACGCGACATGCTCGTGGCCGGGCGGCCGCAGGTTGTCTACCCGGGACAACAGTTGCTGGTCGTGGGACGCTTAGAGGTAAGCAATCTTGCGACCTCCCAACAACCCGAGTTGGTTTTTAATCTCCAGCAAGGCAAGGCCGCGCAGACGATCAAGGTGACAATGGAGCAGGTTCTTCCCTCGGAACTGGCCGCGCGCACCTTCGGCCAGGTGGCCACGAGCCAGTTGGAGGACGTTTGCGCCGCCGACGCGGCCGCGGAACCAGTGGCCACCTCCTACGCACGACACTTCCGCGTCACCGGCCGCACCTGTTCGCTCTTGATGTTGGAATCGGAGCAGGACTACGCCCGCTTCAACATTAAGCCGGAGGAAGACAGCTTCGTGGTCAAGGACCGCTCGGCCGACGCCCTGGTGGCCAAGGCGGTTGCCGAAACGACCGCCGCGATGAGCGATCCCAAAGCGAGTTTTCTGGCTTGGTTCCGCCGCGTTCGCGAGTCTTCGGAGATGCGGTTCGACCTGCCCGCCTCGCTGAACGTGGCCCTGGAGGGGTTGGCCGCCGAAACCTTCGCCGTAACAGCGCCGCCTTTGGCATGCAAGCTGCGGCTGCGGAAGGACCTGCCGGAAAACCTGCGGCAACCGTGGCAGACGGGCCTGCCGGACTACGAGTCGCTCTCCGCCGAGGCCGATCGCCGCTTAGCGGCGTGCGGGCCCGACGACGCATTGCGGTGCCTGAGCTCGCTGGTAGAAGATCGGCCGGGCGACGCGGCCCTCGCTCGCGACCTGGCCTTCTCGGCCATGCAGTGGAAGCGACCCGGCGAGGCCTATCACCTGTTGCGCCGGGCTGGCGCGCGCGGAACTTCGAGCCGATTACCTTCCACGCCATGGCCCATTGCCTGGAGGAAATGGGCCGGGCCGATCTGGCCATCATCTACTACGAATTGGCGTGCGGCGGGCAGTGGGACCAGCGTTTCGGCGACATGCACAACGTCGCTCAGCTCGACTACCTCCGCTTCCTCCGCCGCATCGTCGATGGCCGCGAAAAGGCGGTGCTCGCGGACTACGCCAAGGCCCGCATGGCGACGCTGGCTGCCCTGCGGCTCCGCGACACGAGCGACCTGGCCGCCTTGATCTTCTGGAACACCGATGGCACCGACGTCGATCTGCACGTGGTCGAGCCCAACGGCGAGGAGTGCTACTACCAGCACACCGAGACGGCCTCGGGCGGGCATATCAGTCGCGATGTCACCACCGGTTACGGACCCGAGCTGTACCTGCTGCCAACGGCCCCCAGCGGGCTTTATCGCCTCAGCGCCCATTATTTCGCCACTGATGCCAATCGAGCCAGCACGCGAACGAAGGTCCTGGCCTTCATCTACGAAGGCTGGGGGACGCGTGACGAAAGGGTTACGATCAAGGCCGTGGCCTTGACGGGGCGGAGTGAAAGCCACGAATTGGCGGCCGTGAAACGGTGAGGTGGCGGCAAGCAACTCCCTTCTGCCGGACGAAACTGATGTGGCAGCGCCACTTTGGAAAATCGCACAGTCCCCGCCTCGCTTGCGGACTGTCGATTTAATTAGTCGCGGAGCGGCGGAATGCAATAGCCAGGGGCGTGAGCCCCTGGAGCGGATTGAAATTGGCACCTTAGCCGCGAAGCGGCGACACGATGGGACGCCGACCTGTCGCCCCTCCGGGGCTGGAGCGTTGGTTGAACCTCGACCCGAGGCTTACGCCCCGGGCTATTCTCTTCCGCCGCTCCGCGGCTAGTAAATCGACAGACCGCAAGCTGGATGAGGTCTTACCGGACTTTTAGATTCGCGGGTCCTGAGAATTCCAGCCACATCAGTCTCTCCGCATGAGGGACCTACCGCCGGCCTAATGTTAGCTTTCCGTTTTGATGCCGAGGCGATGAAGCCCGCCTCTTCCTGCCCATCCGGGAATCGGCTATGCTGTAGGCATGACGCACCGGATCAGCTTCGTCTCTGATTTGCACCTCTTCGCCCGGCGATCAGAGGCCCAGCGCTACGCGGAAGCAATCAGGACGGCGGCGCGGCGGTCGGCAGTGCTGGTGTTGGGGGGCGATATTTTCGATTTTAGCTGGTCAACCCTGCCGACACTCGAGGACACGGTCGAGGCGGCCTTTCATTGGCTGCAGCACCTGGCCGCCGAGCATCCCCATTGCCACATCCACTACCTCCTGGGTAATCACGATTACTGCCAGCCGTTTTTGGAGTATCTGGATCGGCACGCACAGCTCATCCCCAACTTCGCCTGGCACCACTTTTATCTGCGGTTGGGGCCGAATATCTTCTTGCACGGCGACGCAGTGGAAAAGAAGGACACGACGCACAAGCTGCTGCTGGAGTATCGTTCGCACTGGTTAAATCGTCCGCTGGCAGGCAAGTTCAGCCGCGGGGCCTATGCGGTCGTGCATCGTGCCCGACTGCACCAGCCCCTACCGTATTTGCTGCATCGCAAACGTCGTGTCGCGCGGCGAATCATAACCTACCTGGAACATCTCGGCGAGGGTCCCGAGACGGGCCTGCGGCACGTCTATTTCGGCCACATCCACCGCCGCATGTTCAACTATCGCTACCGCGGCGTGAACTTCCACAACTGCGGTGCGCCCATCGCCGGGCTGCGTTTTCGCGTTCTTGAGGGTAGTTACGACGGCAGCCTGCCGGTGCACGATGGACACCGCACGAACTAAAGGGGGACAACAAGGATCTTCCCGATGACGTCGCGTGATAATGCAGGTTTGCTGATTGTCTGCCATGGCAGCCCCTTGTCCGAGGCCAACGAAGGTTTCATTGCCCTCGTGGGCCGGATCGCGGCGCGGCTAGAGATGGAAAATGTCTTGCCGGCCTTTTTTGCCCTTCTGCGACCGAACATCCAGGACCAGGTTGCCGAACTGGCCTCGCGCGGCGTCAACCGCATTGCGATCATGCCCTATTTCCTCTTTCAAGGGCAGCACGTCGGCGTGGACATCCCTCGCATCCTGACCCAATGCCACGAGTGGTTTCCCGGCGTGCGGCTGGAATTGTTGCCCACCTTGGAGAACGATCCGGCCGTGGAGACCGTCGTCGTCGAGCGGCTGCTTCCAATGGTGGGCCGGAAATTGGACAGCCCCGCGGAATAGAGCTATAGTGAATCGTTGGCAAGGACCGCGCTCCTTGGTTCGATTATAGGGGTTATTCCGCATGTCCATTCGTCTGCTCGCACATCGTCTGCCGCTGGCGGCAATCGTCGTCATAGCCGCGTGGCCGCAACAAGCCGCCGCCCAAAGACGGACTGGCCAGTCGTACGAAGAGCTCCGCAACCGCATGGTTGACGAGGACATTGTCGGCTCCGGCATTTCGGACCCTCGCGTGATCCGGGCCATGCGAGACACGCCGCGGCACGAGTTCATACACCAGGACAAGAAGTCGCTGGGCCTGGCATATGTCGACATGACCCTGCCCATTGGCGAGCACCAGACGATCACCTCGCCGATGCTTGTGGCCTACATGACGGAGCAGTTGCAGCCGCAAGCCGACGATCGCGTGCTGGAAATCGGCACCGGCAGCGGCTACCAGGCGGCAGTGCTGAGCCCGCTGGTCAAGGAGGTATACACGATCGAAATCGTCGAGTCCCTGGGCAAGCACGCCCGGCAGACGCTCAAGCGGCTGAAATACGACAATGTCTTTGTGAAGATCGGCGACGGCTACTTGGGCTGGCCGGACAAAGCCCCCTTCGACAAGATCATCGTAACCTGCTCGCCGGAAAAAGTGCCGCAACCGCTGGTCGATCAGCTTAAGGAAGGGGGACGGATGATCGTCCCCGTGGGCGAGCGGTACCAGCAGGTCTTTCACCTGCTGAAGAAGGAGAACGGCAAGCTGATCAACGAGGCCCTGCGGCCGACGCTCTTCGTGCCCATGACCGGCGAGGCCGAGAAGATCCGCAAGATCCAACCCGACCCCTTGCATCCCAGCCTGGTCAATGGCGGCTTCGAGGAAATCGTCGGCAGCGAGCACGACCCGGTGGGCTGGTACTACGGCAAGCAGATGAAGGTCGTAACGGGCCCCGACGCGCCCGAGGGCAAGAACTACGTGACGTTCTCCAACACGGAGCCGGGCCGCAGCTCGCGGCTTCTGCAGGGCTTTCCCATCGACGGCCGCAAGGTCCGCCAGTTGGAGCTTTCTTGCATGGTCCGGGGGACGGATATGGCGTCGGGTATCGCTCCTGCGCAGGCCCCGCAATTTGCGGTCCTCTTCCTCGACGACAACCGCGCCACCGTCGGCCAGGCGACGATCGGGCCCTGGCATGGCAGTTTCGGCTGGAAGCGGCTGACCCGAGTGGTCACTGTACCCGCCGCCACTCGCGAGGGCATCGTCAACATCGGCATGCTGGGCGGCACAGGGGAAGTGTCGTACGACGACGTGCAGATTCGGCTGCCCAAGAGCAAAACTGCCCGCGAGTAGGCGCTGTCCCGTCGCGCTGCGACCGAAACAAAAGCAGTATAGCGCTCGCGGAACGCACAATGCTCTTCGCGCGGGCCACTCACTCACTTCACCTCGAAGCGTGCCTCGCTCGGCCCCGCAGAAAGTACGATCGGGCCGCGATCGAGAATCCGCTTTCCGTTCCCATTGGGAAAGCTCAAGTCGCGCTCGGGGTCGATCATGAAATGGAAGGTGCGGCTGGCGCCGGCTGCAATCTGGACCTTCTCAAAATGTTTGAGTTCCTTGAGCGGCTGGGTGATCGAAGCGTAAGGGTGGCTTACGAACCAGAAGACGGTTTCCTGGCCGTCCCGCTGGCCGGTGTTCGCCACTGTGACCTCCGCCACGAGCGTCTGCCCCGGACTGACGCTCTGCGCGGCCAACTTGATCGGGCCGTAAGCAAAGGTCGTGTAGCTCAGTCCGTGTCCGAAGTCATAAAGCGGGCTGGTGGGGATGTCTTGATAGACGCCTTGGTTACCCCGCCGCGCTCGCGGACGCATGTTGTGAAACAAGGGTATCTGGCCCGTGGTTCGCGGAAAGGTAACACAGAGCCTGCCCGAGGGATTGCGCCGGCCCAGGAGGATGTCGGCGACCGCCTGGCCGCCCCGCGTGCCCGGTTGCCAGATGGCAAGAATGGCGCTCATTTTCGGCTCGATGCGCTGCAAGGCGACCGGCCTGCCGGCTGATAGCACGAGCACCAGCGGCCGACCCGCGGCCGCCACTTCCAGGGCAAGCTCCTCCTGCACGCCCGGTAGCTTGATCGACGATCGCGAGGCGTTTTCCGCGCTCATTCCCGTGGCCTCGCCCAGGCACAGCACCACGACATCCGACGTTTTGGCCAGGCGGACCGCGTCGGCGAAACCGTGGCGATCCGGGCTATCGATATCGCAACCGCGGACGCTCTCCACGACCACGCCTGCGGGGGCCTTTTTTCTTAGACACTCGCCGATGTCCTCGACATCGCCGGCTTCGCCCCGCTGAGCCCAAGTGCCCAGCATCGTGGCTCGGTCCTTGGCCAGCGGTCCGATCAGGGCGATCCGCCGCGCTGTGGCGGCAATCGGCAGCACGTCGTGCTCGTTCTTCAACAGCACGATTGACTCGGCGGCCAACTCCTCGGCCAGTTTCAACGTTTCCGGCTGCAGATAGCGTTCCGCCATCGGGACCTCCTCGCGGAAGGGATGCTCGAAAAGCCCCAATTCGAACTTGACGCGAAGTATGCGGCGGACGGCCTCGTCCACCGTTCTCGGTGAAACGCGGCCACTTTGCACGAGCGCCTTGAGATGCTTGCGATAAAGGCCGTCGGTCATGTCCATGTCGACGCCCGCATCGATCGCCTTGCGCACGGCATCGGCGTCATCGGCGGCGAACCCCTGGAGTGTCAATTGCTCGACGCCGTACCAATCGGATACGACGAACCCACGAAATCCCCACCTCGCACGGAGCACGTCCGTCAGCAGAAAGTGATTCGCCGTCATCGGTGTGCCGTCGAGGTCGTTGAATCCGCTCATTACCGTCAAGGCGCCGGCCCTCACACCCGCCTCGTAGGGTGGCAGATACAACTCCCAAAGCCGCTGCGGCGAAATATCGGTGTAACTGTAGTCGCGGCCGCCCTCGGCCGCGCCGTAGCCCACGAAGTGCTTCAAGCAGGCGGCGATCGACCCCGACCCGGCCAGATGGGTGCCTTGGAAACCGCGCACGGCCGCCGCACAGTAGACACTGGCCGCATAGGGCGATTCTCCAAAACCCTCGGCAATCCGGCCCCACCGCGGATCGATAGCAATATCGATCATCGGGGCAAACGTCCAATCCACCCCATTATGCCAAGCCTCAACGGCCGCCATGTGACAGCTTTGTCCCAGTAAATGTGGGTTCCAGGAGCAAGCTGAGCCTAGCGGAATCGGGAAGATCGTCCGGTAACCATGGATCACGTCGGCCCCGAATATGGCCGGAATCCCCAGTCGTGACTTTTCCACCGCCTCCCGTTGCAAGGCGTTGCGGAGCGATAAAGTCCCCTCGTTAAACAACCAGGAACCGTAGGTCGGCTGGAATCGCTCGGGCGTCTTGCCGATGTTGTTCGGGTTGACGTCGCCCGCCAGGCTCTGGTGCAATTGGTCGATTTTTTCTTCCAAGGTCATCCGACCGAGGAGATCCTCTACGCGTTGCTCAACGGCCAGTTCCGCGTTCTTATAAGGAGCGTTATCCATCGCCGGTCCAGGGATGTCACCTTGGGCCGCCGCTGCCGCCAGGCAGCATGCGGCCGCCATCGCCGCAACCACGCCGTGATCGTGCACGGTGTCGTCCTTTGTCAAAAGGTAGTATGGGTAGTGGCGTACAGCAGGCTCTGCAGGAAAGACCGGCTGGCCACGTAATCCTGGGGTGGGATTACATTGATCTGCGCCTTTAGCCCGGCAAACAGGCTATGGACGTTCTCGCGAACTTGACTCTGGTCATTATAATCAAGCGCGCCGTACTTGGCCCAGCGGGCCGTGCATTCGTCGAGAGCCACGCGCTGCTCCTCGAAATCCGGGTCCAGCAACGGGCCGGGCCAGCGCAATTCCCCGCTCACGCGGTCGATTTGCTCGACGGTCAAGGGGCGGGGGGCGGCGGCTCGTGCCACGAGGGCCAGTTCTTCGGCCGTAAGCCGCGGTCCGCGCTCGGCCTCGCGTTCGGCGCGGCCGATGGCCCGCATCTGCCAGAAGGTTTCAACCCCTTGGACGTCATCGCGGAGTTCATCGTGCCGGGCCGCAGCCGCATTGATGGCAGCGGCGGAGGTCGCCAGATTGTACTGCCCGGCGGCACTTACAACCTGCGATGTTCCCTGTAAGGCCGCACCCTCGGCCGTCTGGGCAGCAGAATTCACAGGAGCGGCGGCCGGCGCTTGGGCGACAACGGCGTTGCTGCTTTCCGTCCCGGTGCCAACAGGAATCTGCCCCATGGCCACGAGCGGGCAAGCGATCACAAGAACCAATAACAACAGGCGTTGCATGATATTCCTCCCAAAGAAGCTCAATTAGCTTTTCAACGTGTTCCCTTTCACAGGCCACCCGCCTTGAATCTCGCAAACCCTTTATTCCCGAAAAAGACTAATTGGACGAGATCATCGGGCGATGACTGGGGCATTTTGAAGCAAGGGGCGTTCCAATCAGCGAGAGGAAAGTTGATTTTCGTTTGAGAAATTCGTTGACAAAGAGGTGCTGGTAACCCGGCTTTCGCCGGTGGCATGCTGGCCAAGGCCAGGACTACGATCGCGGCGGCTTAATCCATCTCCACGTAGAGTTGCTTCCTCAACTCCTCGATCCTCGCCCGCACTTCGGTTGCCAAGGGCGGAATTTCCGTGGCGCGAATCGCCTGTACGTAGTCATCGACGCTCTTGCCACCGGGAATGATCGTATGGCTGGTCGGCTCGTCCAGGAGCCAGCGGAGGGCCATTTGGATCATGCCGCAAGACGGAGTGAGCAACTCCTCAAAGACCGAGTATCGGGCGAACTCGGCCGCGGCCGCTTGTGGTTCGCTGAACCGCCCGCAGCGGATGTCGTCGGGACTGAAACGCGGCGCTTGATGAAAATAGCGGCCGCTCAGTCGTCCCCCGGCAAAGGCCCCGCGGACCACACCGCCGACACCGTGCCGCGCGAGGAAATCGACGATCGGATCGGGCGGGCTGGCCATGCTATGGGGAAACTGGACAACGTCCAGACATCCCAGCCCATGGAGATACTCCACGTCGGCCACGTTGGCGGTGGAGATCCCCACGGCTCGAACCAGGCCCTTTCGCTTGGCCGATTCGAGGTAGCGGACCACCTCCTCGGCCTCGCCAGGCTTGGGTGAGACGTGGTAGAGGTAGACGTCGATATAGTCTGTCTGCAACCGCCGAAGCGAACCTTCCAACGAAACCGGCACGCGCTGTGGCGAGGCGTCACGGACTCGTTCACCGTGGGGACCGACCTGGTTGCCGAACTTCGTGCTTAGGATCCAATTCGCCCGCTGTCCCTTGAGGGCCTCGCCGACACGGCGTTCGCTTTCGCCATTGCCATATTGCTCGGCCGTATCAATGAAGTTGATCCCCAGGTCGCCGCAGCAGCGGATCAGGTTGATGCAGAACTCGCGTCCCAACTCGGGGTGCCCGTCCACTTTCCCGTCCAGCAGCAGCGGTCCCCCAAGTTGCCACGCACCGACGCCGATTTCCGAGACCAGCAACCCCGTCTTGCCCAACGCTCGATATTTCATGGTTTTCCATCCCTACTCAAACCGTAAACGCTCCCCTGAGCTTGCCCATAGGTGTAACGCATGCCGCGGGACTAGTCAACGCAGTACTCGGGCATTTTCCCAGGATCGGCCGACGAATAATCTCCAGATTTGGTCAAGGCCGGCTAGTGGGTGGATGGCGCCCTTGAAGCAGGCTTGTTCCGAGGCAAACCTGATGGGCGTTTACGCCCATTTGGCGGCGCAGCCGGTATTAGGCCCGTGCTTTAGCACGGGTAGGCGGAGGTGAAGCTGCCCCCGAATGCCATGAACATGGAACAATACTGAAACAAAACTGACTTGACTTTTTTGCGCAGGCCACTGCCGCCCTGCCGCTCCTCGACAGCTCCTACCGCTCCTGATACCATACCAATGGACCCTTTTCCTTCGGAAACTGCCCGTGAACCAGCAAGGAAGCCGCGACCCCACGCTTTCGCCCTCGTCCTCGACCGGCCACATCGACCGGCTGTGCGACGAGTTCGAAAAAGCCTGTCAGGCGGGCAAGCCGCCGCTGATCGAGGACTTCCTCCTCCAAATCCCGGTCGCCGACCGCGACCGCCTGCTGGGCGAATTGCTGGAAATCGAACTCGACGTCCGCCAGCGAGCCGGCGAATTCGTGCAGGTGGAAGACTACCGCACCCGTTTTCCGGAAAACCCGAACCTGATCGAAAGCGTCTTCCGCCGCGTCGTTAAGACCCGCCGTTTGGGCGACTACCAGTTGCTGGAGGAACTCGGCCGTGGCGGAATGGGCGTCGTCTATAAGGCCCGCCAGATCTATCTCGACCAGACGGTGGCCGTCAAGATCCTCCCCCGCCGCTACCTGGACGACCCCCAGGCCGTCAGCCGCTTCCGCCGCGAAATGCAGTCCATCGGAGGATTGAACCATCCCAACATCGTACGGGCCTATAACGCCGGCGAGGCGAGCGGAGTCCATTTCCTAGTGATGGAGTTCGTCGATGGCATCAATCTGCAGCAACTCGTCGGCATGACCATGCCGCCGGGCGGCCCCCTCACTCCCGGCGCGGCCTGCGAGGTCATCCGCCAGGCGGCCCTCGGCCTGCAACATGCTCACGAGCATCAATTGGTCCACCGCGACGTCAAGCCGGCCAACCTCATGCTCTGCCGCGACGGCGACACGCCCACGGTCAAGCTTCTCGATATGGGGTTGGCCAGGCTTCATGCCGAGCGCCTCGGAGATTCCCCCGCCCGCGATGGCCTGACCCAGCCAGGAGTCACCATGGGCACCATCGACTACATGGCGCCCGAACAGTGGGAGAACCCGGCCGCGGCCGACATTCGTGCCGATATTTACAGCCTGGGCTGTACTCTCTTCTTTCTGCTGACGGGCAAGCCGCCGTACGGCGATCCGGCCTTCGACACCGGCCGCAAGCGGCTGATGGCCCATGCCGTCGCCCCCGTGCCATCGCTGCTGGGTACTTGCCGCGGTTGCCCGCAGGACTTGGAAGAGATTTACGAAACGATGCTGGCCAAGGCGGCGGACGATCGCTTCGCGGCGCCGGCAGAAGTGGCCGACGCAATTGCCGAGTTCGCCGATGCCGAGGAGTTGGGCGAACTGATCGCCGCCATCCCCGCTGATGCCACGAAAATAGCCGCCGCTGAGGCCAATGCCGAGGCCCCGGGATTGGAAACCGCCAGGCGGCTGGTGACGGGGTCCGGTGGTTCGACAGCCCATCGCCGCGTGAGCAATCGGCGAATGGCCCGGCAACGATTTCGCCGGAACGTGCAATTGGCGGTCGTCGGATCGCTGCTGGCGGTGATCGCCTGTCTGGTCACCTGGATGTTGATGCGGCCGGCTGGCAATCCAACGAAGAAATCCACTCCGTCGGAAGAGCTTTCACCGGCCGAGCGGAGCGAGGTCGCCGCCGAACTGGCCCTGCTGCCGGGACTGAATGGCCCCTGGTGGTTCGAGGAAGCGCCCTGGCTGACGCCATTCCTGCGGCAGGCGATTTCAGAAGAGGTTAATTCATCGGCCGACGCGATGGAAGTGCTCGGTAATCGCCCGCACGAATACCGCGATTCCAACTCGGCCAATGTCTACCAGTGGCTGTGGGAAGTGGCCGCGCGGTGCCGCGGGAACCTCTCGCCATGCCAGTCGCAACTCTTGGACCTGCTGAAGAGCTTTGCCGACAAAGATGGAGGCGATCCCGATCTTTCCGCTCCCGCCGGTCGGGGCCGACGGTCGGCGCGAAGCCTTGAGACGGCGCTCGAGCAGTTCATAACCGGACATGGTGGCGGCCGACTTTCTGCCGTCGATCTCCATACCGTGGCCCTGCTCGAGCATCGCATCGCCGCTGTCGAGAACGACCGGCATCGAGCCCTCGAAGCAAGACGGAGCTACGAAAAGGCTATGGCGGCCTACTCGGCTGAAAAGAAGCCCCAGATGCGCCTCCGCTGCCTCGTCGATTCGGCCGCTTTGTGCGGAAAAGTCCTCGGCGATGTCACGGAGGCGAAGCTGTATTTGGACGAGGCCCTGTCCGCGAAGGACCTGCCGCTGCTGTTTCACGTCAATACGCTGGTCGTCCGCGGGTCGGTGGCCGCCAGCACTGCGACCAGCCCGGGAGAATACGAAGACAACCGCTTCCTCTATGCCAAGAAGCTGCTTTCCAGCGACGATATCCTTCGACCGGACCATCCGCTGGCGGCGTTTGTCGCGGAGCGGCATGCCTCAAGCCTGATGTATCAATGGAAGGTTGAAGAGGCCGGTAAGGAGTACCAGGCCGCCTACCACGTCCGCTTCACCGATCAGGAGGAGAAGGACCCATTCGCCGCGATTTACGTTTTCCAGGATCGCATCGGCATAGCGACGGCCATGCGATTTCGCGGCCTGCTCGGCACCGCCCGCCGCGTCTACAAAGAAATCATCGACCAAATCAGCGAGGCCCTGATCAAGGCCCGGCATCAGACCCGGGAGGGAGGGCCCCCGGCGTGCCGCCGCGCTTTGCGACAGTGGCTGGCGGATGCGCAGCAGCGCCTGGCCGATTGCGAACTCTACGGCGGCGCTGCCTCCGACGGCAACGTCAACCTGCCTTTGGCTGCCGAATACTACAGCTACCGCGCGGACTGCTGCGGAAAATCGGGCCGATTCCCTGGTTGCCGGTTACAAACTATCAATGGTGCTGGCTCTAAGCGGCAAGACCAAGGCCGGCGAGGACGCGCTGAATGCATCGGACGCCGACAAGCGGCCCGTGCCGGCACCCGATGCCGTCAAGGTGAGTCTAGTTCGAGAATTGGCCAAGGCGGTGCTTGCCGTCAGCGCGAACGGGCGCGACGGGCACAAACGCGATCGAGGGCCGTAGTGCGCTTCGCCGTTTTCTCGATCAGTTCAAGCTCGATCCGGCCTACCACGACGCCAGTCGCGGCGAGGTCGTGGAATTGCGACTTTTCGCGGCCGAGGAACTGCTCAACCTGGACTTGGATGGCGACACGGCAGCGGCTGATGGCGATCTGAAATACCTCGACTCCCTGCTCTCGCTCTTCAATGGCCGGCGCGCCGTCCGCCCCTATCTCCGTCGCTATTACGAATTGGCCGTTCGAGCGTGCAACAAGACCGACCTGGTCCAGATCGCACATTACTTGATCGAGTCGCGGATGGACGAGCGGAAGGGCGCGCTGGACGCCCATTCGACGCTGGTGCTCTTCAGTTTTACGCCCAAGGGGAACTTCGCCGTCTTCCTGCCGCAGGATGGCCGGCCGGGAAAGCTCATTCCCTTGGAATTCACCCGCGAGCAGATCAAGAACACGAAAGGCAAACCGCCGCACCTCGACGACGGCCTGGTTGGCCTGATCAAGACCGAACTGAAGGCAGGCCGCCGGGTGGAGGTCTACTGGGACGACACGGGAAGCCGCCCGCCGGAAGATGCCTCAGCCCTTGCCGATCGTGACTGGCCCTTCGACGCCCAACTGCCGCTGGTCGAATTGCGGCACTAGCCCGCGCAAAAGTTGCCAAGGGCGGATCGAGCTTCTTGAAGCAGTCTTGTTCCGAGGCAAACCTGATGGGCGTTTACGCCCATTTGGCGGCGCAGCCGCCAAATGGCCATGAATGGCCATCCCATGCAAAACCAACCCGGAACAGAAGCGGGATTACAAATGATCGATCCTGGAGCTTATTCGAGATTTGTTCCCGCCTGCAGAGCGATTTTCCCTCGATGCTGCCCCCGAAAGCCATGAACATGGAACAATACTGGAGCAAAACTGACTTGACTATTGCGCGGGCCACTACGGCACTAGCTATACAGCCAATTCCGCATGCGAGGACTGACGCACGAGGCGACAAAGAGAATAGCGATGGTGGCTGCCACAACTGGGATCAGGGCCCTCGTCATGAACGCAAGTGCGGGGAGAATGGTTACGAAGAGCAACACCACGACGGTGAACGCCAGGTAGCTAAAGCCCTCGTGGATGATCTGAACAGCAGCTTTCATAATTCAACTTTCCTTTGCCCCGCCTCGGGGCGCGACAACGATTGGTTTCTTGCGACCGTCAGCATAACGCGATTCATTGTCGCGCCCCTTCACTCTGCCTACTCACGGTGCGTCCACACCCATAGCGAGCAACTGCTGTGCCGCGAGCACCGCTAGAGCTTTCTTCTGCCGAGACAATGCTCTAAGCTATTGGAAAATAAGCTATTACGTCCTTGATCTTCGTTAATGATCATATATATAATGATCTTTTGTATTGTTGTATTTTTCAACATCTGTTGAGTTTCTCAACACTTCATGGTATGTTTGTGGCATGGTCATGCGACTATTCCACTCGCTCGGTTTTCGCCTCTTGGTGCCGTTGTTTCTGGCCGTGGGCGGCGTGTTGGCCTGTTATGCGCTAATCAGTTTCCGCTCCACGGAGGAGTACTTCCTCCATCTTGTCAGAGGCGACGTCGAGCGTACCAGCGGCATGGTCAAGCGGGCAACGCACGACGCTATGCTCGCCAACCGTAAGGAGGACGTGCAGGCCATGATCGCGCGGTTGGCCGGAACGCCCGACATTGCTGCCATACGAATTTACGACAAACAGGGCCGGGTAGTCATGTCCGCCCGACCCGAGGAGATCGGGCAGCGGATCCTGGGCGATTCGGAGACCTGCCGGGCTTGCCATCAGGACAACCGCACGACCAAGACCGCCATCATGCAGCCCGGCCAGCGGGCCCACGAGGAGCTGCGGTCCAATGTCCTGCGGTACCTTTCCGCCATTGAGACGGAGCCCGGTTGCGTCAATTCGGCATGCCATGCGCATACGGCCGACGAGCCGGTCTTGGGAGTGTTGGACCTGGAGATGTCGATGCGGCCGATGACCGAGGCCTTGAATGCCGACGAGCGCCATTTTCTCTTGGCCACCGGCATTCTTACCGTCGTTCTCTTGGGGATCGTGGGGATCTTCATTCGCCGCGGAATCCAGGTTCCCATTGCGCGGCTCAGCGCGGGCACGCGGCGGATTGCCGAGGGCGATCTGGACAGTCGCATCAAGGTCCGCAGCCACGACGAGTTGGCGGAACTGGCCGAGGCCTTCAACCAGATGGCGGAAGATCTTGCCAACGCGCGACGCCAGCTCACCGACTGGTCGCAGAACCTGGAACGGAAGGTTGTCGAACGGACCGAGGAACTCCAGCAGGCCCAGCGGCAGGTCCTGCACATGGAAAAAATGGCCTCGCTGGGAAAGCTCTCGGCGACCGTCGCCCACGAAATCAACAATCCCTTGTCCGGCATGCTGGTCTATGCCGGCTTGAGCCGCCGCGACCTGCAGGACCAGCCCCTGGACCCGGCCGTGCGGGCGGAGGTGCTGGGTTACTTGTCGGTGATCGAGCGCGAGTGCCGCCGCTGCGGCGGCATCGTGCAGAACCTGCTGCTTTTCGCCCGGCGGAGCGGGTCCACCATGGCGCCAATCGACGTCAACGAGGTCGTCCACCGCAGCCTGATGCTCGTCGAGCACCATCTGCGCATGAGCGGGCTAAAGCTCAAGGCCGAGTACCTGGAAGGAGACTGCCAAATAACGGCCGATGCGGGCCAATTGCAGCAGGCCCTGGTGGCCCTGCTGGTCAACGCCGTCGAGGCCATGACCGGCCTCCCCGAGGGCAAGGGGGAGCTGGCTGTCTGCCTGCACGGCACGGACGACTCGATTCGCATCGAGATCGCCGACACCGGAATTGGCATACCCGCCGACGTCCTGCCGAAAATCTTCGAGCCCTTTTTTTCCACCAAGGACGCCGAGAACGGCGTGGGCTTGGGCCTGGCGGTGGTCTATGGGATCGTCGAGCGGCACGGCGGGCAGATCGAAGTCGATTCGAAGGTCGGCTGCGGCACCACATTCCGCATTACGCTGCCGCGGCAGCCGGCGGTGGAGCCCCAGACCCAAGACCCAATACCTGAGACCCAAGACGCAAGACCCGAGACCCAAGACCCCTAGACCCAGACGCAAGACCCCTTTGATGTCCTCTCCCCTGGCACGTCTCCTGATTGTCGACGATGAATTCTCCGTGCGGGACTCCCTCGATCATTGGTTCCGCAAGGACGGCTACGAGGTCGAGACGGCCGCCGACGCCACGACGGCAATCGCGGCGATGAAGTCCGCCCTGTTTGACGTCGTGCTGCTGGACGTCCGCCTCCCCGGGATGGACGGCATGCGGCTGCTGGAGCGGATACGCGACGAGTTCCCGCAGACCATCGTGGTCATGATCACGGCCTTTGCCTCCGTCGATACGGCCGTGCGGGCATTGAAACTGGGCGCCGCCGATTATGTCACCAAGCCGGTCAATCCCGAGGAGCTGAGCCACGTCGTGGCGCAGGCCCTGGCCCAGCGGCGCTGCGCGACGAAAACCGGCAACTCCGCGGAACGATCGACGAAATCACTGACGAGTGGGAGATCGTCGGCCAGAGCCCGCCCATGCGCAAGGTCCTGGAATTGATCGCGCATGTCGCCCGAACCGAGGCCACGGTGCTCGTTCTGGGGGAGAGTGGTACGGGCAAGGAGCTGGTGGCGCGGGCGATCCATGCGGCGAGCAAGCGACGTTACGCCCCACTGGTCGCCGTCAACTGCGGCGGGCTGACCGAGAGCCTGCTGGAGAGCGAGCTCTTCGGCCACGAGAAGGGCGCCTTCACGGGGGCCGATGAGGTCCGCAAGGGAAAGATCGAGATGGCCGATGGCGGCACGCTCTTCCTCGATGAGGTGGGGGCCATCGACTCCAAGATGCAGGTCGATCTGCTCCGCGTGCTGGAGACGCGGGACGTGTTCCGCGTCGGGGCCGACCGGCCGCGAAAGGTCGATTTCCGCGTGATCTGCGCCACCAATGACGACTTGACGCAAGCCATGCGCGAGGGGCGGTTCCGCGAGGACTTCTACTATCGCATCAACGTCTTTACGATCGAGTTGCCGCCTTTGCGGGCTCGCCGCGGCGACATCCCCGCCTTGGCGCAGCACTTCCTCGATCGTTTTTCGCGGCGGATGGACAGCCGCATCACGCAGATTTCCTCCGCGGCGATGGAATTGCTGATGTGCCACGACTGGCCGGGCAATGTCCGCGAACTGTCCAACGCCATCGAGCGGGCGATGGTGATCGGCCGCCCGCCGGCGATCGAGCCCGGCGATTTGCCCGTCCGCCCCGGGCAGCGATTCACACCGCCGGCGCAGTCGTTGGAAGAGGTGGAAAAGGCGCATATTGCCGCCGTGCTGGCGAGCACGTCGGGAAACGTGTCCCACGCCGCCGAGATCCTGCAGGTTGATCGGGGCACGGTGTACAAGAAGATCAAGAAGTACGGGCTGGCGCCGTGATTGCCTGGCTTTCCGCCGTTTAGCGACGGCAGGTCACCGAACCTGCGTCGGTCACCCCTCCGCCGCGTCGAACGGCAGGGCCCGGGGGGCCAGGGCCAGGCTTACCCTGGAATGCTCCAGCCGAATAGTCGTCCCGAACAAACTCATCACGGCAACTTACGGAAAGTACCCATACGTATTTCAGCGTCCTTGAGTGTAAGCCTTGTGCAGTGTGGCAACGCCCGTTGAAGCCTCTTCACGCCTTCGTCCGTGACCTTCGTGCCGTCGAGATACAAATATTGCAATTCAGGCAACTGTTTGAGATGTTCGAGTCCAGCATCCGTGATACTGGTACGATTAAGTTCCAAAACCAAAAGTAATTTCAGTCCTTTGAAATGCTCTAGTCCAGCGTCCGTGATCTGGGTACTGCTGACGTCCAAGGTGGCGAGTCGATCCATCCCCTTGAGACACTCTAGTCCGCCGTCCGTGATCTGGGTATTGCTGGCAATCAACACGTCAAGTCCGTGCAGCCCTGTAGACTGTTTCAGCCCAGCGTCCGTAATATCGGTCCGAGCAAGGTCGAGATAAGTCAGACTTGACCACGCTTCCAACTTAACGACCTTGATGCGCGTGTTGCGTAGGACGAGCTTTTGGATCGGTAATTCCGTCAGGTACATCAGCCCAGCTTCCGTGATCTGGGTATTACTGAGGTCTAACTTCGTGAGTTTGCTCAGCCCCTTAAGCCATTCCAATCCGGCGTCCGTGATCTGGGAATTGCTGAGATCCAACTCCGTAAGTGTGCTTAGGCCATTAAGGTTTTTCAGCCCAGCATCCGTGATGTGGGGAGTGTAGAGACCCAGGTATTCGAGTTGGGCCAACTGTCTCAGGCTTTCCGCCTCACGGTCGGACGGCACTCCAGCACCTACGACGGTCGAGAAGTAGTCATCACCAAGCATCTTCCGCAGCCATCTTGGTCCATGCGGCTCAGAACCGTGGTATTGGTAATCGTATTGCACCCAGCCGCCCGCCGCAACAATCACCCTCGCCGCCTCCCTTTGCATCTTCGCTTTCCGGGTTGTAACCGTGAACCCGCTCATCCCGATGCACGCGACAAGCACGAACACCAGCAGCGTTCGCAGGCTGTACTGATACCAGCGGAGTTTAGACTTGGCAGGAGTATCCATCGCCGCCATTATAGCAGAATTCCACGGGATTGTGGAGTCCCATAAAGCAAGAGCCGCCCGTGGTCGCAATGCCGAATCCGAGGGCCAGGGCGCTCCCGCCAGCGATAGCTGGCCGCGCAGCGGCCCTGCGGGAACGCTCCTGCTGGCCGCCTCCCGTTATTCTATCTTGCACCTGAGCTTCTTGGCCTGGGCATAATCCTGTAGCGATTTGGTTCGCTGATTCGTTGTCCACAGCTTAACAATATCGCTAACAATCTGCCTCCGCCCCTCGGCAAAATGACAAGTGCTAATAGAGACGATTTCTCCGTCTGCCTTTGCGATGACAAGACAGCTATCTACTGGGATCACGAAGAGGACATGAACGATACCGAAGCAATTTCTGATTTCCTTCCAAGGAATAACTGTTTCAACGACATTATATCCCGGTAGGAACCAACCTCGTTCTTCTGGAAAGCGAACGCACAGTCGTCGCAACCGGGCAGGGCTGCCGCGGGAGCTGGCTCATGAAAGGCGATGCCACTCTTTGCGTCGATCTCAGCAAGGCCAAGATCGCCGACAAGAGCGAGGATACGAAGCAGGCAACGATCATCCTTCCTGAGCCTCAAGTTCTGCAACCTCGCGTCAACCATGAACGGACCCGCACCTGGTCGGTAGAACGGGTCGCGTGGCTGCCGTGGAACGCCGGCCAAGACAGCCTGCGCGATGCCGTGTACGCCGAAGCACAGCGGCTTGTCGAGCACACGTCCGCCAGCCCCGAAAACATCCAGGCCGCGAAGAGGGCCGCCGAGACGGCGCTCAAGGCGATCTATGCGGAGGTCGGCTGGCAGTTGACCGTGGGGTGGGCCGGCACGGAAAGCCCAAAGGCAGTTGCCCAATGACCCTGGTTAGCTATCAGCCAAACCGCCGGCAGCCGTCGCGCTGTCCGGCGGGCATTCGGGGGCCTTTATTTTACCGGTCGGCACGTGCCGCTTGGCTCGACCCGCTGCTATGCCGTGCGCTTCCGGCGGCGACGGGTGTAGGCGAGGAGGACCAGGGCGCCGACGCCGACAAGGGCTAAGGTGGAAGGCTCGGGCGTGGGAGTCAGGTTCACCGCGAACACCGTACCGACGCCGTTGCCCGCCCCGCCGTAGGGCGTCATCCCGTAGAGCGTCGTGCCATCGGCCGTCAAGCTGTCCATGGGGCTCATGCCGTCGGTGCCCGTGAAGCTGTGGAGAATGGTAAACCCGCTGCCGTCGGTATTGATGCCGAAGATGTTGCCGTCTGAAGGGTAGTAGCCATTGGAGGTCGTGCCGTACAGCGTCGAACCGATCAACGTCAGGCTCCCGTAGGGCAAACAGCCGGTGGGGTAGGTCAGCGAGAGCATGGTCTGCGGCGTCCCGCCGGTGATGGGCAAGCTGAAGATGGTGCCCACGTTGTCCGCGCCGCCGTATTCCGTCATTCCGTAGAGCGTCGATCCGCTGATGACCAGGCTCCCTTGCGGCTTGCCGCCGTCGCCGCCGTTGAAAACGCCCAGGACCGTCGCGCTGCCGCCGCTGATCGGCAGGCTGAAGATCGTTCCGAGCTGGTAGGGCCCCCCGGCACTGGTCATGCCGTACAGTGTCGAACCGCTCAGCGTCAAGTTCCCCTCCGGGACCGCTCCGTCGGTCACGGTGAAGTCGTGCAAGTCCTGATAGCCGCCGCCGTCGGTATTGATGCTGAAGACCGTGCCCGCATAATTGGCGCCGCCTGCGGAAGTCATGCCGTAGAGCGTGGACCCGCTAAGGATCAAGCTGCCATTGGGGTAGCCGCCGCTGTAGCCGTTGAAGATGTGCAAAGTGGTCAAGCTGCCGCCCGTTACCGGCATGCCGAACACCGACCCAAACCAGGGACCGGGGCCTTGGGAGGTCATTCCGTAAAGCGTCGAGCCGCTGAGCACCAGGCTTCCACGGAACTGGTAGCCGGAGTACTGGGGGATCTGGGAGAGCAACGTCTCCGTGCCGCCGGTTACAGGAAGGCTGAACACGCCGTTCGCCTCCAATCCATACAAGGTCGTTCCGCTCAAAGTGAGATCGCCGTAAGGCTCCGCGTAGTCCGTGAAGGAGAGCAGGGTCGAGAACGATTGTGCCCGCACCGAGGTCGTCAGGAAGGCGAGGACGAACAACATGCCGGCCACTGAGGTTCCGAACCGATGGCGACTCCGCCCCGTGCCGGAGCAACAACGCCGCAAGGCGCCGGCGGCGTCTTTCTTAATCCATCCCCGGACCAGTAGGACCGGCCATTGCCTTCTCCATGTACATGTCAACAAGCTCCCGGGCAACATGTATCGCTTCTCCATAATTCTAAGTCCATGTGTTTTCCACCTGCCAACGTACCGACACGCGACCGCCCATGCGGTCTCATACCAGGAAACGCGACTACGGATACACCCCGATCGCCTGGACCCGAGGGCCGGCGACCCAGAAATGTCGCGTTGTCGAGAAGCACGCCGATCCGACATCACCCACGCGGCGCGTCAGAGACCGGGTGCACGCTGCCTCAAAGTCAAGGCTGGAGATTGAACTGCGGGGCCGGTTGGCCTAGCATTACCCGCATATTACCATGAGGAAGCGGGGAAACACAACAAGCGGGGAGAGGATTCTGCAAAAATCCGCGACGATGCCCCCCATTAGAACGAAAGCAATGGCCGACAAAATTGACCTTTTTTTGGGGGTGGATGCCAAGTTGGAGCCGTTGTCGCTCTGGACCACCAGAGGTCACTGCAAGAGATGGACAGTCAAAACCACCTCCGTCTGCGGCCTACCAATGCATGACCAGACGGCTGGAGGCAGCGGCGCCACCCGCCGCTCGATCAAGCTGCCCTTCGTGCCGCGTGCGGCGAGGACGAATGCGAAGGGAAGGAGAGGAGGGCTGGGGCGTCTTGTTGGTCGAGAACTGTCGGGTTTGCAGTTCTTCTCGCCAAGCATCGCTTTCGCCATGCGCAGCCGACAAGACTCATGGCACCGACGCCAAGCAGCACCAGCGTGCCGGGCTCGGGTACGACCTCCGTGATCGACACCTCTCCATTGCCGGAATTCGCGCCAGCCGTCTCAAGTTGGTTTGTGAGCGACGCAGCGAGGTACGATCCGCCCCCACCACCGCCGCCGGCATTGTCCCCGGCGCCGCCCCCGCCGCCGGAGTAGCCGCCGCCGCCGCCGCCGCCGTAGCCACCACCGCCCCCGCCCCCGCCATAGCCCCCGTTGCCGATGCCGCCGACGCTGGCGCCCCCCGAGAAAAGCACCGGGCCGTCGCCGCCGCTGCCGGAAAGACCGCTAAAGCTAAAGCCAGCGCCCCCATTGCCCAGCCAGCCGCCTCCGCCTCCACCGTTGTTGCCGTTGTCGTAGGCCCCGGCGTAGGTTCCGCCGCCACCGCCGGAACCGTTGATGCCGGCAGACCCGCCGTACAGGTTGAAGGCGGGGTCGGACCCTGCCTGGCCGGACGTGCCGTTCTGTCCAGGGCCTCCGTTGGTCCCGAGGAAACTGCCGCCACCCCCGCCGCCTGCGACGGCCAGTGGTTGCGACGCGCCAGCCGCGTATACGAAGCTTCCACCTCCACCGCCAGCGCCGTAGTAGTCATAAGTACCGCCGCTGACGCCCAAGCCGCCCACCACGACGTCCAGCACGGTACCCTGGACCAGTGAGACGTCTCCGGAAACGGCGGCCCCCAAGCCGCCATTGGCCTCTTCCCCTTGGCCCCCTTGCGCACCCGACACACTGATGGCGTAGATCCCGGTTGCAGGAATGGTGTAGCTTTGGACGCTGCCGCTGTAAGTAAATACCTGGCCGTTGACGCTCGATGCCGCGGCCAGAGCCACCAGCAGTGCGGAAACGAAATAGTTGTGTAACATAAGCCGACCCATGTTGTTGTCCTTTTTTCTCTTCCAAGTGTTACTTGCTAGAGGTCTAACCACGCCTGCCGGAACCATTCAGTGGCAGGCCGACAAATACAATCTTGCTTGGCAAACGACAAATAAATACGGCGCACCTACGAGTTCCAACCGAAAGGTCGCCAGACCCTGGGTATAGTCAGAAAATCTCCACCGCGCCGCTTGGAGCAGCCCTTCGATCAGAGCCGAGTTGTCAGAAGTGCAGTCCGAAAACGCCTGCTGGTACCAAGCCAGCCGACGCGTGGGGACCGCGGGGCGCTGCCTGCTATGGGCCTATAAGGATAGTGTGGCAGCCGACAGGAAACAGGACGCCTGGACGATGCCGAGCGTTCATTTCGTCGGGTGCGACACCCATCAATGGTAATCGTCCAAAACTAAATGTCAACACCACGGAACGGAGCTTTGTTTATTCAAGGGGAGCTATGCGAATATGATCGAGATTTCCGCGGCCGGGACCTTCAGCGCGCTGGCAACGGCTGCGCCGAAGCCAGGCTTCACGTGCATACCGCGTACGGCAAAATGCAGGCCGGTTGATAGCGCTGCTTGCAGCCAGTCGTAGGGCACTCGCGCGAGGAAGCTGGGGCGAAAATCCTGGCCAAACCGAGTGCCCTGTCCAGGCAGGGTTTCATTGGCCCCCAAAACCGTGGGCTTCCGGGGGCGACCTGACCTGACGATTGAAGTCGTGGCGATAGAGGCAGATTTCTGGCGGCCGTTCGCGGGCGTGATTGAATACGGGCCGCGGGCAAGGCGGGGGGGGCAGGGTCAGGCGTACGCTGTGTACTTTGCTTCGCAAAGTACACAGTTCTACAGCAAGAGTTTCTTGGCGAGTTGTTTGTGCTTTGCCAGCCATGACTTGCGATGCGATTCATGGGCGACGTCGTTTCGCTCGAGATAATAATCGACGAGGTCTATCGCTTCGTCTTCGCTGAGTGTGGAACTGGAACGCGCGAACGCAGAACGCAGAATGCGTACGGCTAGATCTAAAGTCAAGCCAGGTACCTTGTGCTTTACTTCCCGATTGGTAAGCGTGACGTACAAGTGCGCCAGGGCTACCATCGCTATGTGATGGTGCCAACTGCTCCAAGCGCGGGCTTCGTAGTCGGCCATTCCCATGTGCATCTTCCCGTCCTCCAAAGTTTCCTCCACCCGCCATCGCAATCCGCCCGCGATTGCCATGTCTTGCCAGCGCGTCTCTTCGCCGGCGTTGGACGCGTAGTATTTCAGGTCCGTGTGCTCCGTCGTGCGGCGCAGCAACAGCCAGATCGGCGGGCCGGGCTTGTAATGCCGCATCGCCCATACCCGCACCGCGGCAAACTCGTGCACCAAGGGCCCTTTGGCGCCCTCGCGCAAGACCAATGGTTGCCAGGCCTCGGGCGGCAAGCTCGCCGCCACCTTCTCCACCGACTGGGCTTGCGGATAGCGGTAGCAACCGTACCTCTTCCGTGCCTTGGGGCCGGGGAAGGCGCCGGGCAAGGTCGCCGGATCGGCGGTGAACACAATCGTGTTCTTCCTGGTTTCCACCACGTACCGCAAGTCCATTTCCTCCAAGGCGTCGAGGAAGTCCCCGCTGCTGCCGTACAGCTCGTCGGCGGTGATCCAATCGAAACGCACCTTGCCCGCGGCGAGAGTCCGCCGCAACAACTCCACCGCAATCTCCGGCTTGGTCTGGAACTTCACGTTCTTGGGAACGCGGGTCTTCTTGCGATGCGCCTTGTCCGCGGCGCGCTCCTTGGTGAGAAACAATTGCGCATCCAGAAAGGCCGTGCCGCCAGGCGTTACGCCGGTCAAGAACACGCCGACTTGGCAGTTGGCGGATTTTCCCAATCGCCCGCATCACTGCTAGCAACCAAGAAAGTCTTGCTGTAGAACTTTGTACTTTGCGGGGCAAAGTGCAAAGCGTAAGCTCGACCCCGATGTCTCGACCCCGATGTCTCCCAATGACTTCTCCAACGTGCGGATGGGCTACGCCGGAAGGAACCGCGATCAGTCAGTCCGAAGTCGCATCAACTCCTTGCCGGCGGTGTCCCATAGGACGACCGCTCCGTCCTCCCCGGCAGATATAAAGGTCGCGTCCTTGAGCGGAGCGATTTGCCGCACCGCTTTGCCATGCCCTCGCCAATCCTTGGCAAGCCTTCCGGATGACGGATTCCAGACGCTGAGCTGTCCGTTGTCGGACCCGGTAACGACCGACTTACCGTCGGCGGTGAAGGCAACACACAGCATGCCGGTAGCAAGGCCCTGCCATACCTGCTTGCCACTATCCGCCTCCCACATTCGAACTCGCTTGCCCCCGCTATACAGCCGGCCCACCCCGGTCGTGCAGACCAGCCACTTGCCATTGGGCGAGAACGCTGCGTCCGTGCCGTAAGGATCGTCGAAGCTATCACGTCCCGCTCCGTGATTCCAGCGTGACGCTGCTATGGACGTTGACTTAATCTCGTCAAAGATCCGGTTACCGCGCGGCTTGAGAAGCTTCGACCCCGCTCCCAAGTTCCAGAGGCTGAACGAATTCCCTGCCGTTGCGAGCGACTTTCCGTCCGGCGCGAACGCCAGTCCGCTGATGAAATTGCTGGACTCAAACAGCACACCGTTCTGCTCCCACGAACCAGTGTTGTAGAAGTACCCCCAGCCAGTGTTCGCGGAGATGGCCAACTCGCTTCCGTCCGGGGAGACAGCCAGACCGTAAAACATCTCCGCATTGCCGAATTCCTTCGTCCGCACGTACCCGGCATCGCCAGTCGTCCACACCTCAACGCCCGCCCCGTCAGTACCAACGACGACGGTCTTGGCGTCCCGCACGAACCCGAGGCCATGAACTGCTGCTTTGGCCACGAAGGTGTGGGTCTTCTTTCCGGTCTTAGCGTCCCAGACGCGCACTAGGCCGTCCGACCCACCAGCAGCGATGGTTGCCTTGTCCGGCGATACCGCGACTGCCTTGAGTTCGACGGCACTGGCTGTCGCTGCCAAAAGTGAAACGACAGCCGCGCATAACACTCTATTTGCCGACATGATCATCCTCCGAATTGGTATGCCGCCCGCCCCAGGGTGCTTGGAGCGTGGGATTATCGGCGATTACGAGGAAGACGAACCCCTGTGCTGCCAACCCGATTGTCCTGGAGCGTCATTTCCGCTTCTGGAATTGTAAGAAGGCACGCATCACCAGACAATGGATGGCAAGTAAACGGCGTGAGTTAGCGCTGAACCGGCGTCCCGTTAACTCAATCGTTTCGGAACGACGCCAGCCCGCTAACCTGCGGCGGTCAGTGAGCGGAGGCCAAGCGCAGGCCACAGGCCAGGGTCAGGCTTACGCTGAGCGCAGGCCAGGGTCAGGAAAGCGCAAGCCCAGACTCAGGGAGAACCGACGAGGCGCATAAGGCGTGACATACGGGCAACCAGCTATTAGAATCGTAGTGATGGAAACTGGTTGCCTATCGCAGGATCACAATCCCAAAGAATGGCGTTTCAGCATGAATTATGGCGAAGCAAAAAATGTGCTGCTGATGCATGGCTCGGGGACGTACGACGCCTCGGGGGAGCCAGTGGCTCTCGATGACGGCTTCCTGGGGAGTCTTCGGCCATTCAAGGGGTTGATCGAAAACAACTTTCATTTGGTGATGGAATCGCTTCTTACCGCGGGCGACGAGATATACCGCTCTCCCCAAGTGGATCGTGATCTGGTCGAGTCACTGTGGTCGATGTGCTCCCTTGCCCGCTCTTGGGGAGTCAGTCCAGACGGCATGTTGCAGCGCAACAAGTTGATCACACCGGCAGACACAAGTCGCCTTGAGCTTTGGATCGATATAGTTGAACGCACAGCCCTAGGGTTACTCATCGGCTGTCCGCCGCACTCCGAGGTCGAGCGATACGCCCAGTATGTTATTGACGTTGGATGGCGGGACAACATTGACTTCTTTGTGCCGTTGATGGTGGATGCCGTTGAGGATGCGGACAATTCCGATCCATCCGTTGTGGCAGAGGCGCTCGGCAAATTGGGAAGAAAGGCTCGATCTGCCTTGCCAGCGCTCTCCCAAGCGGTTACGCGCACGTATTCATGGTACTCGCCAGAGGACAAATGCACGGAGGAAGTCAGAGGGCATATCCGCCAGGCAATCCAGAACATCGAGAATGCCGAGTAGTTTTGCATCCCGGCGGGCCAGGGTCAGGCTTACGCTGTCTGTGTACTTTGCTTTGCAAAGTACACAGACAGCGTAAGCCTGGAATCCCCTTTGGGATCGGTGGTGGGCATGGCACAATCAGTGGGTGATTTTGCAATTAGGCAACGCCTTCTGGAGCCTTGCTACGCGCGCATCGGTGACCTTGGTTACGCACAGATCAAGCCTTTCGAGTTTGGCAAAGCCTTCGATGGGTTCCAGACCGGCGTCCGTGACCTGTGTGTTGTCGAGGTTCAGGTACTGGACTTGAGTCAATTGCTTCAGGTGCTGCAAGTCCGTAACCTTCGTCTTGGAAAGACATAGGTCTTCGAGTCGCCCCAATCGCTTGAGATATTTCAGTCCGCTGTCGCTGATGTTGGTGGCGTAGAGATTCAAGCGGCGGAGTTGCGTCAATCCCTGCACGTGTTCTAAGCCGGCATCGCCAACGTGGGTGCGATGAAGGCTCAGCTCTTCGAGGTCGGTCAATACGGCAACATGTATCAGCCCATCGTCCGTAATGTTTGCACCACCCAAACGCAACAGCTTGAGCCTTGGCAACGATTCAAGATGCTCCAACTCGGCATCGGTAAAACGCTTATCACATGCCAGACAAACGCGTTCGATGGATGCGAAGAAATCGCAACCCAGTAGACGGAATAGCCAGGCGGGAGCCAGCGATGCCGGTCGTTGCCCCGTCCGTTCGTAACCATACTCAACATAGCCGGGGAATCGCTGAAACGCTGTCTTGGCGGCCTGCTGCCTGTCCGCGTTTTTCAACTCTACCGTCATCCAACTGCACGGCACCGCCACCAAAACGACCAAGACCAGCAACGCCCTGATACTGAACTGAAATCGTCGCCGAAAGATTACCGCCACGCCGAACCACAGAATCACCAAGACCATCGCCACGCCTACCACAGCTACTGCGGTCAACACCGCGTAGCCCTTGTGCCACCCCAGCCAGCCGAACCTATCCGACAGCCACAGCAGACCCTCGACCGCGAGAAGCCCGATCACGAAGCGGTCGGGCGTGAGGTGAAACCAGCGGGTTTGGGTCGGAACGTCCATGCTACCAGTCCCTCCACGAGCGTTCGACACTCTCAGCCCTTCCTCGCAAGTTCTTTGTGCAACAAGGCTTCGAGCTTGGAGATTTCCTCCTCATAGAAGCCGGTCGTTTGGAAAATGATCGTCCCGTCCCGCGAGATGAGGTAGGTGCGGGGAATGTACTGGGAGGCAAACTCGGCATAGATCAACCCTTTCGGGTCGGAGGCCATTGGAAACGTGAAGGAATGTGCCGCCTTGAACACTTTGACAGTCTCGTCGGATTCCTCGCGCCAATCACCAGCATGCAAAACTGGCCGTTGTCTTCAAACTCTTTCCAAATGGCTTGCAGATGAGGCAATTCCATTTGGCAAGGGCCGCACCACGTTGCAAAGAAATTCAGAAGCACCACTTTCCCGCGGCAATCGGCGGATCGAAACGGCGTTCCGTCTGTGCCGGTAATCGCGAAGTCCGGAGCAGGTTTGCCAAGTTGCGTAAGTTTCCCGGGATGATTCGCATAGTCGGGTTGATTCGCGTACCGAAGCAGCATGTGCATCGATGGCGGAACGAAGGCCGCCCCAAACAATACGAGTCCGATCAGCGATTCTATGGCGATCTTTCTACATGGTTGTTCGGTCTTCCACAGAATCGCGTATCCAAGGCCGAAGACTGAAACGGAAAGCCCGATGACCATGAATGCGACGACGACAGCGAACACGGCGACCCCTACGAAAGTCGGCGGACCCATCATAAACACGAAAAGCGAAGAACAATGCGAGCCGACCAACAGCAGCAGTGCCAGTAAGGAGATTCCGGCTCTTCGCAATAGCCGCCGACGCTGATCCTTGTTCTTAGCGACGATTGCCCAAATAACGAAAAAGACGGCCGCGACGATCGCTATCCAGGCGATCAGCCCGAGTATTTCATAGGCGAGGGTATAGAGATTCGAAGCCTGCTGCGGTGAGATCATCCGAGAGTTGCCTCCACAAACTGGTTCAATGCACGAGAATGACCATACACACGACCATTGCATCGGCAGAAAGCCACAATATTCATCTCATTTACAAAATGTACAACGGCGTCATTCTGCCGGACTTTCCGACGCTATAGCGGCTCCCGCTTCTTTTCGGTATTGATTTCAGGCCCGACCTTCCTCCGCTTGTACGTCACGCTGTACGTCACCGTCTGCTTCTTTCCCGGCTTTAGGTCCAGAAAATACTTGACGTGCTGCTGGTCGACCCGTTCCACGTGCCCAGCAGTATGCAGATCGACATACGCTCCGGCTTCGTTGCTCGTCCAGCCCTTGGGCGGTTCCACTTCCGAGCCCCACAGCACTACATTCGCGTGGAACTGCCTTTCAACCTCGATCTTGGCGGGCAGGGGCTTGCCCGACACCAGCTCTTCCTCGAAGAAGAACGTCTCGTCGTAATCGACTAGGTCGTAGTACAGGACGAACTTATCGTCCAGCCGTCGCTTGTACTGTCGGGCAACGACGTTGGCGATCTTCTGGTCTTTCACGCGACGTTGAATGGTAATGTCCTTGTCGGGGCCGACGTTGACTTCCACGCGGTCGCCGATGGGCACGTACTTGGTTTCGGTGCCGCCGACGTAGGCCAGATCGTGATTGGCGTACTGCGAGAAGAGCCGAACGGTACCGTTGGGCAGGGGCGACAGCCCGAGGTTTTCCATCGCGGGTAGCTTCTTTTCCTTGCCGTGGTCGTCCAACAGCTTGACGTTCTTGAAGCGATAGAACTTGGTGAAGCCCTGGTCGCCAGTGCGGTCGGAAAGCTTGTAGATCGATTCCAGCGGCACGTCGACGGCCTTCAGGGCCACCAGGCGTTTGGGCTCTTTGTCCTTGATATCCTCGCGGCCTTCGATGGTGAAGAGGAAGTATTCGGAGAGGCCCTGCTTGATGACCTTCTTTCCGGTTTCCATATCCTCGACTTTTCTCCGCAATTCGTCAACATCTCGATCGGATGCCCTTAGTACGAGCACGTCGAGGCCATTGATCGATTCCATTTGGACTGGGTGTTGGACAGACCCAGATCGCCCTGGTGGCGGCCTTCTCGCCAGGTCAGCAATCTTCTCCACGAGGTTGATCTTGCCCACCACCAGCCGCGTTTGGGCATTGTCGTAAACCTCGCCCGACCCGTTCGTCACCCGCACGTAGCCCGTCACGTTGAGCTTGGTTTCGTCTTCGTTCGCAACGCCCACGTAGTCGGCGGCCCACGTGATGCCGCTGGTAAAATACCTGATCTCCACCGGGATCTTGCCGGCGATCTGGCTCTTGATGTTCCATTGCAACGCCTCATTGCGACCCGCCGGAAAGGTGGTATCGACGAGATCGACCTTGTCCTGCTGATCGAGGATGCGGAACTCGATGGAAGTCGGGTCGATGAGCGTATTGGCCCAAGAGAACTGGATGCGGTTTACGCCTTTCTTCACGGTCAGCAAGCGGTGCTCGCGGACCATGGTAATGTCTTCAGAATTGTAAATCGTAAGCTGCGTGCCTTCACGGGTAGGGAGTGTGACCAGATCGACGGCGGCTTGGGCAGGTGCCAAAAAGGCCAGAAACAGCCCCAGAGAAGGCCAGAACATACGACTAAGCATGATAACTCCCTCACTAGTGTTATGACCTATCGTACTTCAGGCCCGGCGAGTTCGCCACTAGGCCCTGGAATAGACGCTTGGCGGCGAGAAATGGTTCTGCCAAGCCGCACTCCACTTCCGCCCCCAGGCACGAGCAACCAGCCGCCACCATTGGATGCCTCCGTAGCGGCATAGCCAATTGACGGCGCCCAGGCCGGCGGCGAAGATGGTTGTAGGCCGTGGGTCCGACGCTCGGGGCGATTGCCCTAATGCAGGGCGGCTTCTACTGGGATTCCACGTTCTACTGAAAGGCAATTCCATGAGTCGTATCGCAATCACGCTGTTAACGTTGGGCTTGTCGCTTTCCCCTGTTCTATGCTTTGCGGAGGAACCCAATGCTAACCAAGCTCCTGCACCGCCGCAGCCGCAGCCCCTGCCGCCGCCGCAGGAACTGTTGCCAACGCGGCCTGAGCCTCCCACTACCCTCGCCGACCTGCTGCCTAAAGCAAGTGACAACGACGCCACCCTGCTCAAAGCCGCACAGGATGAGCGAATCAAGGTGCTGCGTCAACTTGTGGAAAGCTTGCTTTTGCAATACAGAGAGGGTACGGTTGATTACAATCAACTCGGCTCCGCGCAAAACGAATTATCCAGTGCCATGTTGGACTCAACGGATGATCCCGCGAAGAGGGTCGCCCTGTTGGAGAAGCAACTGGTCATGGCGAACGATGTCTTCAGAATTGTAAAAGCGAGAGTAGATTCGGGCACGGTAACCATCGCAGATGCCTGTCGGGCTAAGGCGGTGTTCCTCGATATCAAAGTCAAGTTGCTGCGAGAACGCAGTAGGAAGAGACTGCCCATGCCTAATCCCACGGGAAAGCAACCGTGAGAATACGGGCTGCAGAATCTCCGTCCAAGCACAATTTGCTATAATTCCTTCGCTTGAGACGACCATCGGGCTGCCTGCCGGTGACATGACCGACCCCACCTCCACCCGCCGCTTCCGTCCCACGCCCGCCTGGCTGGTGCTGGCCTTGCTGGTCGTGGAGGGGCTGCTGTGGCTGTCGGAGCGGTATGAGTGGTTCTCGTTCAATGAGAAGAAGGGCTGGACCGTGCTGATCTGTGTGGCGGTGGTCGGCGTGGCGTTGCTGGTCATGCTGCTTTGGTTCATCGCCAGCTTGGTATTTCGGTGGCGGTTTCAGTTCTCGATTAGCTCGTTGCTGGTGCTCACGGTCGCCGTGGCCGTGCCGTCTAGCTGGCTGGCGGTGGAGATGAAGGCGGCGAGGAAACAGAACGAAGTAGTAGTCGGAATTGAGAAATTGGGCGGGCATGTGGTGTGGTCTGACCCGCAAGGACCAGCGTCGGTACGCAGCTTGCTTGGACATGACTTTCTTCGGTCGGTGATTTCGGTGACCTTTTACAACACCCACGTCAAGGACGATGACTTGCAGTGCCTCCAACGATTGGCCCAACTCCAGGACCTGAGCCTCATCGGCACCGAGGTTACAGACGCGGGGCTAGAGAATTTGAGGGGGCTGAACCAACTCCAAGGACTTTGGCTCAAGGGACCACAGTTTACCGATGCTGGGCTGCAACATGTCGCCAGGTTGGAGCAACTGCGTTCTTTGACGCTTGACAAAACTCAAGTCACCGATGTTGGACTCGAAAACCTGAACGGTCGGAGCCAACTCCGATACTTGCACCTAATCGACGCTAAGGTCACCGATGCGGGCGTAAAGAAACTCCAGCAGGCACTTCCAAATTGCCAAATCTACCGCTGACATGAGCGGCAAATTGCGTCCTCATCCCCAGGCTTCCCCGCAACCCGTCACGGCACCAGCGGCTGCCGGGGGACGAAGGCGGCGAGAGGGAGGGCTGGGCTCCGGGCTGCACAAGCGGGCGTCGGTTGTTTGCAAGTGCCGAAATGCTCTAGGTTGGCGGTCCTCTTCTGTACATTGCAGATTGGTTCCACAGTAGACCGAGAAAGTGGAACGAAGTCTGGAGCGCGGTCAGGATCAGGCAGGCAATAGCCAAGAGAAGGGAGATGTAAACGCCCGGTGGAAATCCCAGTAACCGCAACATTGGCGTCTCAGCCATCAGCCCGACCCTGGAATCCCCCGCTGACAACCAACCGTCACCACCAGCCGCTGGGCATTGTGCCTTAGACCATCCCCACCTCCTACCACGCCCACCTGGGCACGGGGGACTACCTGCCTGACCGCACCAGGTTGGCCGAGAGCTACCATCGGGCATAGTGGTGCGTTGGGCATGCAACCGGCCACCGGCACCCTAGCCCAGCCACCCTGGCCAGCCTACTGCCGCTGCTTACCGCCCGCCCAGGCTACCCGGGCGTGCAAGCCTGGACCACGGCCACGGCGTCCGCGAAGCGGCCGAGCGGGCGGGCGGTGTTGGCCTTGCCCTCACGGTGCGGATTTTGCCAACGCCGCGAGTGCCACCGCCGGGGTGAGTCGGCCAACGGGATCGGCTTAGCCGTCAACGGTTGCGATCTCATTATCGCGCTGGCAACAAGTCCTGGAGGACATCGGAGTTTGATTTCGGTGCCTCATTCTCCCTCAACCCCATATAGCAGTTCGGCAGTTTTCCCTGCAGCGCGGTCAGTTCCGTGACTGTGATTTGATTGCCGTCGAGGTAGAGCCACCGTAGTCGAGGCAGGTGTGGAAGAAGACCTTGCAGTCCTGGGGCTGTGACCCGAGTGGATGAAAGGCCGAGCCAGCGAAGCTGGTCGAGACCACCGAGTTGCTTCAGCCCGCGGTCGCTGACCTCGGTCTTGTATAGCGACAGTGTATCCAGGTGTTGGAATCCTTTAAGGTGCACCAGCCCGGCGTCCGTGATTGGGGTCCCCTCGAGAAACAACTCCTCGAGTCGCGTCAGCGGCGCGAGACGCGCAAGGTCGTTGTCGGAAATCTCACTGTCGAAGAGGCGCACCGTAATCACCGGGCTGAAGAAGTTGATCCCCAATTGTTCCCGCAGCCATGTTGTCGCCGGCAACTCCTCGCCTGGCCGCTGGGTACCGTCAGGATAGCTGAGCCCCTCATGGATTACGCTTCCGCCGGAACTTTGGATCCAGGTCACCGCTTCGGCCTGCCTCCGGGCGGCCTCCATTTCGGCCGCCAGCCAACTGCAGGGCATGGCGACCACTACGGTCAGCAACAACAGCGACCGAATGCCGTACTGACAACGCCGGCGGAAGAACAGGGCAACGACGAACCAGACTAGCAGCAGGAGAATCGCCACGGCCACGAGCCCCACGCCGGCCAACACCGCGTAGCCCTTGTACCAGGATAGCCAGGCGAAGCGATCGGAAAGCCAGAGGAGGCATTCCACGACCAGGACGCCGATCACGATGCGATCTGGCGTGAGGCGATACCAGCGGGGTTTTGGCGCAGCATCGGTCATGTTAGTGGGTGATCTTGCAGTTCGGCAATGCCTGCTGGAGTTTCTTCAGCTCATCTTCGGTCACCGACGTATTGGTCAGCTCTAGATTACGGAGCCTGGCCAAACCCTTGAAGTGCTTCAAGCCGGCATCGGTTACCTGCGTGTTCTGAAGTTCCAACGATTGGAGTTTCGTCAATCGTTGGACATGTGCCATTCCAGCGTCGCCGACTTTGGTGTAGGAGAGCTGCAATGATGCCAGATTTGTCAAACCTCCGAGGGACTTCAAGCCGGCATCGGTCACTCTGGTGCCATCGAGTCTCAGCCGTTGGAGTTTCCGCATCGCTTCGAGGTGCCGCAGTCCCGCATCGCCGATCTGGGTGTCGACCAGATCAAGCGATTGGAGTTCGGGCCACGCTTGGAGGTGTTCAAGCCCTTTGTCGGTCACGCTGGTAAACGGGAGGCCAAGCGACTGGAGTTTGGACAGCCCTCTAAGGCGAGCCAGTGTGACGTCGTCGAATTGGCTTCCACCCAGGTCCAGGTCCATGAGTTCGGTCAGCCCTTGGAGGTGCCCCAAACCTGAATTGGTTACCGCGGTGTCCACGAGGTAGAGCCGGCGGAGATTCCTCATGCCTCTGAGATTCACCAGCCCTGCATCGGATATCTTATTGAACGATAGGTCCAGCATTCGAAGTTCGGCGAGCCCTTTGAGGTTTCCTAAGCCGGCATCGGTTACCTTAGTGCGATAAAGGCTCAAGGCTCGGAGTTGCCTCAACCCTTGGAGGTAGGTCAGTCCAGCATCGGTTACCCGCGTGCAGGCCAGCATCAGCTCTTCAAGGTTGGTCATCCGCTTGAAGTGTTCCATCGCCGGGTCGGAAACCTCGGTATACATCAATTCCACGGATTGGAGATCGGTTAATCCTTCAAGGTGTCGCAACCCGGCATTCGTCACTTTGGTGTCGCTCAGGTTCAGCAATCGCAGTTTTGCTAATCCCTTGAGGTGGGCCAACCCGACGTCGGTTACTTGGGTTGCCCGAAGATTTAGCGACTGGAGATCGCTCATTCCTTCGAGGTGCACAAGTGCCGCATCGCTCGCCTTAGTATATCCCAAGTCGACGCCAATAACTGGCTTGTTGGGACGCTTCTCGTCGACGGTGACTTTACCGCCAAGCCTATTGATTTCGGCAATCGCCTTCGCCTGGTCGGCATTCGGCTCTGCCGCCTGGCATCGCGCGTTTGCGGATCTGCTAGCGTACTCGATCTCCTCAGCCGTAATAAGGAGCCCCGCCGCCACCGCAATGACTGCGAGCCCCAGTCCCACACGCACTGACCTGCGAGCATCACGGAATTCTGATATGAGCCATGCAGCCGGGAATGTCCCCCACGATGAAATCGCGCCAGGATTGTGCGGCGGGCTTGCGAGCATGACCATGCGGGTCGAATACTTCGACAAGGTACTCGTTCGGAATTAGGAGCACATAAGGCTTCGTTGCGCCGCGGGGTTCGCCCTTCAAGTGTACCCATACATCTGCAAGGGGCGTCGGGTATTGTCAACGGTGAAGGAGATCATAATTACTTGGGCCAACGGCTGGCACGGTCGTCGCCGCCCGTGCCATCGTCATACGGGTTGAATCACCAATCAGTTTATCATATTCCCACGGCCCGCAGTGCTGAGCGGCGACTCGCCCTGCGACCGTGCCTTGTTGGCAGCTTCGGTTGGCTTGTGGTTCGTCTCGCTTTTCGCTGGAAGGGGTAAGCTATGCGTGTCACTGCCCATAGCACTCCTCCAGTGGCCGAAACCAGTCCTGCGAACGGGAAGGCTTTCTAACGCGCGAGGCGGCGGCGCACGAAAGCCTATGTTGGCCGCCCTTGCCTATGTTCTACCAACTCGTGAAAAATCCGCTCCGCAGTCTCGCGCGTGCCCTCGCAGTGTTCGTCCCACCACCACGGCTTGCGCGACGACGTAGCGACAAAATCTGTCGCTTGCTCCCAGTTGGTAAAGCGGAGAACTTCCACGAAGTACCTGGGAGAGTATTCATTCAAGTAGCCTACGTCCAGCCAGTCCAGGTCAAACAGCGGGGGAGGTGTGATGGTATCCGAGTCGCCGAAAACAATGTGGTGCTCCTGGTGTTCCATCAGAAACTGCCGGGCTGTCGGAATGACTTGTTCACGCAGCCATCCGGCATCATCGCCGGACGGGGGATTCCAGTATTCGTCGCTGGCAAGAACTTTCTCAGCGTCAACTCGCCCTCCCTCGGAAACAACCGCTTTCTTGAGCAGGCAGTAGTGTGCCCATCGGCCACCTGCGTCGAGGTACATCTTGCAATCGAAGCACGCGAAGAAGAAGTTGTTCATGGTACCACGGTTCTGGCCAACGGATCTGTGGCCGTTCTACGTGTCCGACTGAACGGGTTCTCTAGCGGACACCGGCTTTCTCAACACTTGCCGCATTATACTTCCACGCCAATACTTGTGGCAATCGAAGGGCCAAATTCGCATTCCGACCTTTCGTCATTAGGGGGGTGTCCCGTGGCACGACTGCCAGCAGATTTCCGCATCAGCTTGAAACGCCGAGGAGGCACCCATAACCGCCCGCTTGTCAAGGCCCCGATTTCGCGATGGGCCAAAATAACTGGAACCGAGAAAGGCTAGCCGGGGTCCAGGGGCGGCAATGAGCGCCCTGGTCGGCCCATGGATGGGCCGAAATGCCCGTGGCAAGGATGCCTGTTCGGTGTGCTGTTCGTCCGCGTTGCGCATAGTGTAGTCACCCATTCGTGCCGTTCGGCCCAAGACCGCCGCACAGTGTAGCATTCACCGGCAAGAGTACCCAATCAGACTTTCGGCACTGGTCTGCGACTTGGTCGCAAGGCCTTGCCATGACCCTCGCTCGGGTCGCTCCTCACCGATTTGCGTGCGCACCGCAACTCATCTTGTTCGCCTTACGCTGTCGCCGCCGGCGGGTTCTGCTCCCTGTGCCAGCGACGCAGCCGTTTCCAACATATCTCCGCCAGTTTGCGGGCCGTCGCCACCCGCGCAATCTTGGCGCTGGAGCGCTTCCGCACCCGCGTGTAAAAGTTCTTCAAGGCCACATCCTCCTGGACGACCTTCATCGCCGCCTCCACGAGGATCCAACGCAGCCAAGGCGAGCCTTGCCGCGTGATGGAGCCTTGGTAACAGTGGCCGCCGGACTGGTTGACGCGCGCTGTCAGGCCGGCATAGGCGCCGACCTGCTTGGCCGTGTGGAAGCGTTCGACCTCGCCCAGTTCGCCCACGATCAGCAGTGCCGAGTAGAGGCCGATGCCGTGGATCTCCATGAGGACCTCGACCTGCGGAAACACCTCTCGCAGGGCAACCACGTGCCCTTCCAGGATCGCCAATTGCTTGCGGTAGTGCTGCAAGCGTTCCAGCAGCTCGTCGCGGACCAGGTTCTCGATGGGACCGAAGTCCTGTTGGCGGAACCAGGCGATGCCCCGCACGCCGAAGGGCACGCGGTAGGGCGCCTGCCGATTCTGCCGCGCCAGCAACGCCCGCAGCTTGATCTTGGCTACGGCCTGTTCCTGCCGGAGTCGCGCCAAACATCGGGTCAGGTCGCGCAATTGCTGGTAGGGCTCCGGCGGAATGTACGCCAAGGGAATCTGATTGATCCGCAGCAGATTGGCCAGCAACTGCGCATCGAGCTTGTCGGTCTTGCTGCGGCGCTGTACCATGGCCCGTAGACGTAGCGGATGGGCCAGCACGACCGTGCCGTAGGGACGAAGCAAATCGTAGAGCCAACGATAGGTGCCGCTGGCTTCGATCACGGCGCGGAAGGCGCCGAGCCCCTTGACGGCGTTGCGAATGGCTTCCGTGTCTTGGCACTTGATGGTGATTGCTTTCATGACTTCGCCCGCGGCGTTCACGCCGGCGATGACGACGGTAAGACGATGAAGATCGATTCCGAGATACCACATGAATAGGTCTCCTTGTTCGGTGGACTAAGAATGGGTTTGCATACACCTCAAACTTAGTTCACCGGCAAGGGGCCTTGACATGCGGGACGGTTATAGTATCAGGCTTACGCTGTGTACTTTGCTTCGCACAGTTCACAGCGTAAGCCTGCCCCTGCAATGCCCAGAAATACAAAGGTGCCTTTCCTTGATAACCAGTCCAAACTTCCGCGAATTCCCATCGGGGCGTTTGCAAGGCCCTTCGCTTCGATGATTTCCCAATAGTGCAACACGTTCGTGTCTTCAACTTTTGCAGCGAAACGGAGGCACCAAGATGCCATCGGGCAGGGTAGTCACAAACGGGGCGACGGGCATTGCACCGGCTGCGGCCGCTGTCATGCTGTCACCGACCTGAACTAGCACTTACACGGCTGTCAAGCCACGAAACGTACCCGAAGTCGCATCCCCATGCCTGAAGTAACTTGGAAAGGGAGGCCGAACCATGGTTTTCACCGACGTTTTGGCCACCTGTCGGAGAACTGTTCTCGGATACATGACATGCCCGCTTCCAGCATTTAGCATGCAACTCACCTGCCGTTGCGGGGTTCCGGCAGGCTCGATAAGACACGAATTCCATAGACAGTTGCTCGCCAACAAAGTGCATGGCCAGCCGGACGAGGCAGTAGGTCTTGGTGCCGCGGCGAGGAAGTGCTCATGTCTCATTCACGAGAATCGAAGCCGCTCTTAACGAATCTTGCACAGCCAACGAAAACGAACAAGTCGCCAAACGACATGGTAATGGCCCGTATTTTCGCGCAGAGCGCTGCACGAAAGGGCTGGTCGGTTCGACACCGGCTCATGTTCAGCCTTATCCTTGGCGGACTTGCGGCCGTCTTGGGCGTCGTCGCGTTGGCGTGGACGTTGTTCAGCCCAAACGGGAACGTGCGCAAGGGAACATCGAGCGATGAGACGCGTCACTTGCCAAGTGAGCGTAAAGTCGTCGATAAGGCCATCTCGCCTGCGGGCACCGGACCCCTGCACGGAACACAATCCGCATATACTAACCCGGTGGCGGCGGGGCGCGATCAGAGACCACAGGTCTCTTTTGACACGGCACGATTTGACATCGCCATAAACCAACAGTTCGAACAGGTCCTGGCGCGACCGGCGATCCGCAAGGGCATTGACGATTTCGTAAGGGCAATCGCTTCCGATCCTAGTGCACAACCTCGCTGTCAGCGATTATGGGGCACGCTCGCAGCCGACCCAACGATTGGCGAATCGCGGAGCTCGTTGGTCAAGAAGATTAGCGCCATCGCCCGAGATTCGGAAACTTGTCATTGAGATAAAGCATCAGAATCCCGAAAAAAAGCCCGAAGAAATCGAGAAGATGTTCGGCAAACGCCTTGCGAACGCGTTCAAGACGCCAGGTGTCCGCAAGGCATTCCGGTCGTCGTTCAATACGCTGCGAGGCCAACTTGACAAGAGTTGGAGACAATCTGGCATCGTCATCGAGTTCTCCAAACGCATGCACGGCCACGTCGATCATTCGGCGTGGAACGCCAAGTGGAATAAGCGGATGGTCGAGTTAGGCGACGGTCAAATGCCAAGTCCAAGCGTCGCAGGCGATCTCTATGTCAAGAACGCCTGGAACGACGCGCGAATGGCGACATTCCTTTCAACGGTACTCTCTAACCGGACCGTCCGCGGCGAAATGGCCATGATGCTCGACGAATTATTCGCGGTTGAGCCTGTGGTCGACGAGCTTCGTAACAGCACCGCTGCTATTGTTTCCGATTCAACCTTTCAGGATGCGACAGTCAAGCTCATACTGCTGCTTGCAGAGGATCCCAACGACGAGGACGCAATCCAGTCCCAGACGTATCGCCTGCTGACGACGCCGGCAGTGGTCGCAGCCGTCAATCGGTTGGTAAGAGTCATTCTCACCGATGTGAAAGTGGAGAAGATTGTACTTCAGCACTTTGACCGCATAGCGGCTGACTCGGAAATTAGCAAAGCGGCCGACGATTTCTTCAACAATTGGTGACCTTGCGAATGAGGCCACATCCTGCCCGGACACCGTGATCCCCGTGGGCAAGGGCTTGGTTAGTCGGGTACGTCGAACTCTTTGCACGAAAGTGGGCTTACGCTTTGTACTTTATTCAATGTCCATCTTTTGAATGTTCCCGTCGAACCCCGGCGTCTGAGCCGGAACTTCCCATCGCGTTCGGCCTTGCGACGATCGCTTTGAATTTCTCCGCCGCGGAAACGTAATGTTGATATGGAGAATTCTGGTTATTCTCAATAACCAGGCCCGTCGCCGCGAACCATGTAGCGGCACGGTTGGTCGTTCGTTGATTCCGTGAAAGAGAAAGGGTTCTCCTGGTGCTATACACGGTGTAGTGTCTTAAAACTCACCAATAGCAAGACAGGAGAACCCCCTCATGTTGTACCTTGCCATCGACCAACACCGCAAGCAGTTGACCGTAAATCTTCGTAACGAGGCCGGAGACGTGACCCTCAAGCGTCAGGTTAGCACGGAATGGAAGCTTGTGCGGGAATTTCTTGAAGACATGCAAAATCGGAGCGCGCCGGACGGCGGGTTTATAACGATTGTGGAAGTCTGCGGCTTTAACAGCTGGCTCTTGAAGCTCTTGACTGAATACGGCTGCCAGCAGACGGTCCTCGTTCAGCCGGAGAAACGCAATAGACACAAGACGGACCGCCGCGATGCGAATACCCTGGGCGAACTCCTGTGGACCAGCCGTCACCGTCTGCTGGCCGGCAAAAATATCCAGAACGTCCGCCAAGTGGTTCCGCCTTGTCAGCGCGACGGCGAAGACCGCCAACTGACGGCCGTGCGGCAGCGCTTGAGCCAACAGCTAACACGAACGATCAATCGAGTGCATCACCTGCTCTTGAAACACAACTTGCAGCAGGAGTGTCCAACCAAGATGCTGAAGACGAAGACCGCCGTGAAGTGGCTGAAAACGCTGCCGCTAGAGGTGATCGACCGCCTGGAACTGGACCATCTCCTGGCCGAATGGGAACGGTTGGGCAAGCAAATTGAGGAACTGGAACTGAAGATCACCGAACGCCACGTGGAGAACGCCAACGCGCGGCTCATTGCTTCGATCCCCGGCGCCGGAGCTCGCGGCAGCCTGGCATTGGCCTGCCGGATCGGCTCGATCGAGCGTTTCCCGCAGCGAGGAAGCCTGGCCAAGTATTGGGGCCTGACGCCCCGGTCGAACAACTCCGGCGACAACAACCATCGCCTGGGCTCGATCAGCAAAGAAGGCAGTCCGCTGGCGCGATGCGTCCTCGGACAGATGGTGATGCACGTGTTGCGAAAGGATGCGGTGATGAAGCAATGGTATCAGCGGATCAGAAAACGCCGCGGTTCGAAGATCGCGCGGGTGGCCGTGATGCGGCGTCTGGCAACCGTCATCTGGTACATGATCAAACGGCAGCAACCCTACAAGCTATGCAGCACGCGTGCAAGCGACCACGTTGGAGAATGCTGTGTCGTGCCGGCGGACCGCAATGCGTTTTTCAAGGCAAAGCAAGGGCGTTCAAAGGATGGAAATGAAAAAGGCTGCTCGGACCCTAAGGCTCCCAGCAGCCAGACGCCTTTGACGCGCCCTTGACCTGGTTGTCCCTTGCCGAGTTGCTCGCCAGCAGAGCCCGGCTCCGTTTCACCAAGCAAACCAATTATAACACAAGGAGAAGATAACAACGGGAGATACGGTTGCGTCCGCCCTTTTTCTTCGGAAGAAGAGGCGCTCGCGGACGCCAAGGCCAGTCTGAAATTGTCAATCGCTCGGCCTCACATGCCGAACGTTTCTTTGATTGAGACGGCCTGCGTCCGCGAGACGGTCGAACCAGAATAATCGGTGTCGGGACCACATGGCCCCGATCGGCTGCTGTTACCAGCAGACGGATTCACGAAGGGATGGATATGGGGTGCAGCCGCACGAGAAAAGATCGGCTCGACAACTCCGCAAATAAGACCGGAACAACTCAAGCACCGACGTTACCTTCCAACGAATCAACAAAAACGGAGCCCTCATGGGCGACCGATAAGACCTGTTTCACCCTACGAAACCGTAAACCCAAAAAATCACCAGGTTCGACCCTTGACACCGAAGACTCTTTCAGGGATGACAATTTGGATCTATGCAAGCGCCCCGGCGGGAACCCGCCGGAGGCGCAAGGCCCGAGGTGCGCCTCCCAGGGCTGCTTGGGGAAACCCCTGGCTCGCCAGCCGAGGTGCACGGGAGAGAATATGCGCGGGCGGACTCCGCGGGACCGCATACACTCTTGCTATTTCAAATGCAGCGAGTTGACTCTAAAGGGTTATGTATTCGTCGTCTGAGCATGAGGCCGTTGTGACCCGCTGGCGTGCCGCCGCAAGTCTTCGGTGCACAAGGGGTTGCGACGATGCCCCTAGGGCCGCGTCGTGGATTTGTGTCACAACGGCGAAGGGCCGAGAAACGGCTCTGGCCGCTCGACGCAAGATGCTTACAAATAATGACTTACGACGACGATTTGCGGCCCGCCGAGGCCTTTTGTCGTGGACATGTGTCACTGGGAGATTTCCCGTCCCATCGGGGCAAGTCGTTTGCTCGCATGGCTTTGCGAGTTATCGAGTTTTCATTGTGAGTCAGCCCGGCGCAGAACGTTGTGATTTGCACATACACGAAAAGAGTCGTGCACTTCCAGACTACCGCCGCTGCCAGGCCGTCAACTCGGCAACCGTGTGCTGGAACTTCCGCCGCGTTTCGCGAATCACAAACTCCACGTCCTGCGGGGCGTCGCGCATCACGAATTGCGGAGCGAGCAACTCGCGCAAGGCGTCGAGCGTCATGCGGGGTTCGCCGGCCTGGCGGAATCCGCCCAGCCAGTGTTCTTTGCGCGTCGATTCCTCCTGCCAGGTGTAAGGGGAGGTCAGCACGAGAAGACCGCCCGGCACGATCCGCTCGTGGATCGTCTCCAGGAAACGCCGCGGATCGTACAGCCGGTCGAGCAGGTTTGCGGCCAGCACCAGGTCGTAACCGCTAAACTGCGGCTTGAGGTTCGTGGCATCGCCCTGGAAGAACTCCACGCGGCCGGCCACGCCCTCCAGGTCGATGTCCGCAAGGCGGGCCTCGTGATAGGAAACCACATCGCCCTCCTCGACGAGCTCGAAGTGCACGCTGCCCTTCTCTTTGAGCTCCAGGGCGATGCGGATGAAGCGGGCCGAGAAATCGATGCCCGTCACACTCTCGAAGTCCCGCGCCAGCTCAAAGGCCGCGCGGCCCACCGCGCAACCGAGGTCCAGTGCCTTGCGGCGCGGGCGGGCGCGGACGTACTGGGAGCAGATCGCCGCGCAACGGGCGGGGAAATTGGGCACGCCGAAGTACGTCTTGCCGTAATGGGCTTCACAGTATTGTGAAACGGCCGAATCCCGCTCGTACATCGCCGTGGCGACCTCCAGCGGCTGCTCCGACTCCACGTAGCGCAGCCCGGCGTGCTGGAAGAAGTGCCGCCGGAAGGCATAGCGGCTGTCGCGGGTCGCCTCGTTGCCCGTCGAAATCCACGATCCGCCCTTGATCAGGTTGTGCTGCGTGTCGAACGTCGGCGTGGAGAAGTCATCATAGTAGGGATGCACCTGGAAGCCATCAAAGCCGGTGATCGGCGTCTCCGTCCACTGCCAGACATTGCCGACCACGTCGAAGAACTCACCCTGACGGAAGCAATTCACCGGGCAGGAAGAGGCCCAATGCTCCAGGTTGATGTTGCCGGGGGCCTTCTTCCAATAAGGCTGGTCCGGCAGCGCGCTGAGGTCCCGCAAGCGATACCACTCGGCCTCGGTTGGCAGCCGCAGGCTCTTCCCGGTCTTCCGCGCGAGCCAATTGCAAAAAGCCTTCGCCTCCAGGTAATTGACCTCGACCGGCCAGTCCCACGGCATGTCGATGACCCGGGCCATGGCGCGGAAGCGATAGCCGCCCGGCGCATCGACCCAGAACAAGGGATGCCGTGCCTTGCTGTAGGAAATCCACTTCCAGCCTTCGTGCGTCCAGAGTTCCTCTTGTTCGTAGCCGCGGTCGTCCACGAAGCCCAGGTACTCCTGGTTCGACACCAGGCAGCGACTGGCGGCAAAGTCCCAGACGTCGTTCTCCTGGCGGCCGTACTCGTTGTCCCAGCCGTAGAGCGGATGGTCCTTCGCCTTTCCAAGGACGACCCGCCCGCCCGTCACCGGCACTAACTCGTTCCGCGGGGCGGCGCCGACGATGGGGCAGATCTCCCACTGCGGCAGTTGCCGCACGATGTCGATGGGCAGGCGGCGGATGATTACCGACGAGGTTTCGATGTGGATCCGTTGATGCTCGATCCCCATAAGGAACGCCCAGAACGGATTGTCCCAATCGACGGGCATGGCCAGCGGCAACGTGCGGATGGCCTCATCGACCATCGCTCGGACGGCGTCGCGATAGGACTTGACCTCGGCGACCGTTGGCCAGTCGTAGTTGGCGGCGTTGAGGTCGTCCCAGGACATCTCATCGACGCCAATGGCGAACATCGATTCGAAGCGGGGATTAATCCGCCGGTTGGTTATTTTGGCGACGTTGAGCTTGTTGACATAGAAGGTCGCGGTATGACCGAAATAGAAAATCAGCGGGTGCCGCAAGGGCTCGGGACGGAGGTAGAAGGCTTTTTCCGACGCCAGGGTTTGATAAAGCTCTTCGTCCAAGGTGTAGGTCGCGTGGAAATACTGCCGGATTTCCTCGCGCTTTTCCTCGCTGCCGCCCTGGTTGAG
Source organism: uncultured Planctomycetia bacterium (assembly GCA_963709175.1). GTDB lineage: Bacteria > Planctomycetota > Planctomycetia > Pirellulales > Thermoguttaceae > JANXQG01. The sequence goes on along the minus strand of CAVPVK010000007.1, from coordinate 1,529,682 downwards.
TATCGTAGTTCTCGTATTTCTCAGTTCCATGGCCCTGCCAATAATGCGGAGTTCGAAGTTGCCCGACTAACTATTATAGTTAAACCCGGCAGGGCGAGAAACGTGCCGGTTAAAGTTTCGGCCCTAGCCGGAACTCCTGCCGCACTCCTAACCTCTCAGCTTCCTGATGGCGAAGGCGTAGGCGCCGATGGCCACCGCCTCGCTGGTACCCAGCCGCGACAGTCCGACGGCCGTCCGCTGCAATGGATCGTATTGGACGGTGCGCGAGCTCCCTGGCACGGCGAGCGTTCGCGTCTGGCCCTTGAGAAAGACATCGCGATGGGCGGGATCTTCGATATTGAACGCCACCGGCACGAGCCGCCGCAAGCGCTGGTCGCCCTTGATGTAGACATCGTTCATGGCGTCAACCAACGGCGGCAGGAACAGCCCCGCCGCGCCGGCAATGCCGCCGCCGACGACCGCCAGCCCGTCGATCAGCGTGAGGGCCTGGGCAATGGCGTCGCCGGCCGCTTCGCCGAGGCGGCGGAAGGCTTCTACCGCGGCTGCCCGATGGCCGGCTGCCTGCCCGACGCCGATTTCATAGATCGTCTTCGGTTCCGGGGCCTCGTCCGGAGTCAACCCGGCCACCTGGGCATAAACCCGGCGGACGGCGCGGATCGAACACCCTTCCTCGGCGTTGATCGACGGATCGAGCTTGTTCCGCAAGAGCCAGGCCTCGCCGGCGACCGAATTGTCGCCCAGCAGCAGCTCGCCATCGCGCACGATGCCGCCGCCGAACCCCGTGCCCAAGGTGACGCCGAAGAGGTTCTTAAAACGCCTCGGGCTGCCTGCCTTTTCCAGGAGGTCGTTGACGTAGGGCAAGAAGCCGCAGATGGCCTCGCCGTAGACGAACAGGTCGCCATCGTTGTTGATGAACACCGGGATGCCGAAGCGATCCTCGAGCATCGGTCCCAGGGCCACGCCGCCGCGAAAGCCGGGCAGGTTCGGCGTGTCGCCGATGATGCCCGCCGGGTAGTCGGCCGGTCCGGGGAAGGCGAAGCTGATCGCCACCGGCGGTTGCGGGCACTGGGCCTTCACCCGATCGAAGCCGCAGGCGATGTTCTCCAGGCAGCGGTCGAGGCAATCGGCCTCGCTGGGAATATAGATCGGGTTGAACAGGAGCCGGTTGCCGCAGATGGCCGTGAACTTGAGGCTGGTGCCGCCGGCGTCCAGCGTCATGACAATGCGAGGATCGTGGGAAATGTCCATCGGCGGGTGCGTTTCCAGGTCGCGGGGGAGGTTTCTTGGCTGCTTGCCGGCAGCGGAGCGAATGACTATGCTGTTAACGTATAAATCGCCGCCCGCGGCTTGTCAAGACTCCCGTGAGGAAAACCACGATGAAACGTTACGGCAGCGTGATTCGAGTCCGGCCCGAAAGGCTCGAGGAGTACGTGCGACTGCACGCGGCGGTGTGGCCGGGCGTGCTGAAAACCATCTGCGATTGCCACATCCGCAACTACTCGATCTATCTTCGCCGCCTGCCCGATGGCGGACATTATTTGTTCAGCTATTACGAATATCTGGGCGACGATTTCGCCGCCGACATGGCCCGCATGGCGGCCGATCCGCTGACGCAGCAGTGGTGGGCCGCCTGCAAGCCGTGCCAGGACCCGTTGCCCGACCGGGCCGAGGGCGAGTGGTGGGCCGCGATGGAGGAAGTGTTTCACCAGGAATGACAATAATCCAGCAAATTATGCCATATTCAACGATAGTGCGACGTATCCTTCTTCTCACCTTGCCGGTGGTTGTGGTGCCGCGGCTGGCCGAGGCTCGCGAGGCGGCCTACGATCCGCTGGCTGTGGCGGCCGTGCACCGGCCCGCGCCGCTGGACCTCGCATTCACCGACGCCGCCCGCAAACGCGAGCTGCCTGTCCGCGTGTATCTGCCCGCCGCAAACGCGGCCGCCCCCGTCGTGCTTTTCAGTCACGGGCTGGGCGGATCGCGAAAAGGCTCCGCGTTTCTGGGCATGCGGTGGGCCAATCGCGGCTATGTCTGCGTCTTTCTGCAGCATCCGGGCAGCGACGTCTCGATCTGGGAAGGCAAGGATCCAGAAGAGATTCTCCCCGCACTGAAAAAAGCCCTGAACCTGCAGAACTTTCTGCTTCGCGTCAAGGATGTGCCCGCCGTGCTCGATCAACTGGACGCATGGAACAAGCAGAGCGGGCATCCGCTTTACGGTCGGCTGGACATGGGCCACGTCGGCATGTCGGGTCATTCCTTCGGCGCCATCACCACGGAGGCCGTGAGCGGGCAGACCCTGCCCGACGGCAGGGCCCTATTCGCCGATCGGCGGATCAAGGCGGCGATCATTTTCAGTCCCAGCAGCCCGTTGGCGGGCACGCCCAAGGATGCATTCAGCGCGGTGAAAATCCCCTGGATGCTGATGACCGGTACGAATGACGTCGTGCCGTCGCTGGGCGCCGCGGACATGAAATCGCGGCTGGCGGTATTTCCCGCCTTGCCGCCGGGCGACAAGTACGAACTGGTTCTCGATCGGGCCGAGCATTCCATTTTCACCGATCGGGCGCTGCCCAACGACACCGAGAAGCGGAATCCCAACCATCACCGCGTGATTCTCGCCCTGAGCACCGCCTTTTGGGACGCCTACCTCCGCGGCGACCCGGCGGCCAAGGCGTGGCTGGATGGCGATGGGCCGAAGACCGTGCTGGAGAAAGGCGATCGGTGGCAGAGGAAGTGACGGGGACTGGAATCGTAGACAACTGAAATCGGGTATCGGGAATCTACTTGCTCTCGCCCGAATCCAGGGGCGCCGTTGCCGCCGGAGTCGCATGCGACGACCCCGCCGGCAGCGGCAAATAGGCCCAGAGGAAATCCAAGGCGCAGACGATAATCACCAAGGCGGCAAGGGAAACCATCCACGGCAGATGCCGATAGAAGGATGGCGCCGTCCGCCCATGAGGAACCGTCCAGGCACGTCCGCCCGGCGCCGTGGGCCGTAGACCGGCCGCCCGTGCGACCGCAAGCAGATCGTTGACCAACTCCTGCGGCGAGGCATATCGCCGGCGGGGATCTTTGGCCAGCATCTTCCGCAAGATACGGTTTACGTCCTCCGGCAACTCGGGACGAAACTGCTTCAAGTCGGGCGGCTGGTCGGCCTGGTGCTGCAGCAATTTTTGCAGCATGGTCCCGCCCAAGAAGGGCGGCCGTCCCGTGAGCATGAAAAAGAACGTGCAGCCCAAGGAATAGATGTCGCTGCGGACGTCGGCGTTTCGCGGATCCCGGGCCTGCTCTGGCGAGATGTAGTCGAACGTTCCCAGCGTCACCCCGCTGGCCGTCAGATCGGCGGCGGCCGCGTCAACCTCGCGGAGCCGCGCCAGCCCCATGTCGATCAGCTTGGCTTGCCCGGAGGGAGTGATCAGCAGGTTCGAGGGCTTGATATCGCGATGGACAACGTTTCGCTGGGCGGCGTGGGCAAGGGCGTCGGCCACTTGCAATGTATAGCTTACCGCCTCGGCCAGGGGCAGCGGCCCCTTCTTCTCCACGTGGTCGCGGACGTTAACTCCGTCGATATACTCGAAGACGATATAGTTGAGCCCGCGATCCTCGCCCACATAATAGACCCGGGCGATGTTCTCGTGATCGAGCCGCGCGGCCGACTGGGCTTCGTTCTGAAACCGCAGCACCGTTTCGTGGTCCGCGGCGTGCTCGGGCGAGAGGATTTTCAGGGCCACGCTGCGGGCCAGACGGGTATCGAGGGCGCGAAAGACCTTGCCCATCCCGCCCCCACCGACATATTGCAGCAGCTCAAAATGCCCCAGTCGCTCACCGGGGAGAATGCGGCCGTGCAGAATCCGCGTAACTGAATCGGAACCTAATTCGAGGGCCGTCGCCGCCCGCTGGGAAATCACGGTCGGTTGATCGTCGCCCACCAAGGGCACGGGACGGCTCGAGGCTATCGTGCGGTTGCTCGACGAGCCTTCCGCTGGTCGTGGGACCTCCGGCGGGATGGCGGAATAAGCCGGACCGCGTGCGCTGGAGGCAGAATCGCTCATCAGATCTCTCACGGTCCAGACCGAAGGTAAAAACGGGGAAACTAACCAACCGACGGGCGAACGCCCACAAGACGCCAAACGCAGGGGTGCCGCTTGCACCAAAGTCGGAATTCCACAAAGGGCATTCCCTCTTGGGCCCAACCAAGGGAACCATGCCCGAGTTAAACCTTAATCTAACGTCGGCCGGAAACGGCGTCAATTCGCGGTCATGGCTCCCAGTAGTATTCCGGCTCAATCCCTATTATTATTGCAAGATACGGACCGGCCATGAGAAAAACCCGCATTATACCCCACCCATGGGCCAGCAGCCGCGTCACTCGTGGCCAATCCGGACTCGACGTGTCTGGCTCAGCATCCTTTGAGGAGTTCTTCTTATGTATCATTCCCTGGACCGTCGCCACTTTTTGAAGGCAGGGGCCGTTTTAGGGGCAGGAATTGGCTTATCCGGCCTTGGCCGTGTTGCGCTAGCCGCGGACGAGTCGGCGGGTGCGCCCCACGCCGAGAAGCTTGGCTGGCGCTTGGGATGCCAGGCCTGGACGTTTAATAGCTACACGTTCTTCGATGCCATCGACAAGACGGCCGGGCTAGGCCTGCACTATATCGAGGCATTTCCGGGACAAAAAACCTCGAAGGAGATCTCCACCGGTTTCGGCGATGGCCTTTCCGCCGAACAACGCAAGACGATCAAGAAGAAGCTGGCCGATTCCGGCGTCAAGCTCGTAAACTTCGGCGTTACGGGCATCGACGGAACGAGGACCTTCGACTTCGCCAAGGACATGGGCATCGAGACGATCGTCTCAGAGCCGGGAGAAGACCAATTTGAGAAGCTGGACACCCTCTGCGGCCAATATGAGATCAATATCGCCATCCACGATCATCCCAAGCCTTCTCATTATTGGAATCCGGATACGGTGTTGAAGGTCACCAAGGGGCTGAGCAAGCGGATCGGGGCCTGCTGTGACACGGGCCACTGGCCGCGGTCCGGGCTGAATGCCGTCGAGTGCCTCAAGAAACTCGAGGGGCGGATTATCAGCTTCCACTTCAAGGACTTGAACAAGATGGGTGGCGACGCGCACGACGTTCCCTGGGGGACCGGCATCAACGACGTCCATGGAATGTTGACTGAGGTCAAACGGCAGGGCGTCAAGGCCGTTTTTTCAATCGAGTACGAGTACACCTGGGACAAAGCCACTCTCGCCAAGTGCGTCGCCTATTTCGACAAGGTCTCCGCCGAACTGGGTGGGTGAGCGGCGGGGTCCGTCGCGCCGACCAATAAAGCCGCCAAACGAAACACGGAGTCAGCAGGAGCACGAAGGAAGAGACTTCCTTCGTGTTCCTTCGTGTTTAGAAAGAAGGATTCGCTACGATCTCTAAAAGGGCCGTGCGGTCCTCCCAGGTTTTGGCACGCGATATTCCGAATCGAACCCGACTTGTCGGATCGGGCAAACTCTGGATTCTCCAACCCGGAAGAAGATTGAGATTTCAGATCTCAAATCCCGGATCCTGAGTCGCAGACCGCAAGAATCCTCAGCGGACACTTTGGAAAACAATACAACCCGCCGCTCCCGCCACGAAAAATGGCATTTCTCAAAAAAAGAGTGGCAGGTGAACAGCGACCGGCGTTTGTCAACAAGAATCATTTCTGGCCGTTGGAAGCGCGTTGGTTTTTCGGTCAAGTTCCTCGCTTGACCATTCTCGCGCCAGCTTTGACAGCAATGACATAAGTGCATGCATTGCATCGAGTTCGGTACCTCGACCAAAAGCGGGTCAAGGCGATTTGCTCGCCGCGAAAGAATTGTTTATGAGCGGAAAGCCCGGCCGCCGGCGGCTGGTCCTCGCCGTTGCACACCAATTCACACAGTCGAATACGGAGATTCGTTACGATGACAACAGCAAGCCACAAGCAAGCCGCAAGCAAGCATCCAGCCAAGCATTCCGAGAGCAAGCAATCCCGCGGCGGGCATGCAGAAGGCAAGCACGCCGAAGGTAAGGACCTGGAGAGCAAGCTGGCCGAAACCGACCCCATTGAACTGAAACTGGCCAGAGTCCAACAGCAAGTGCAGGACCTGTTCGCGACCCATCCCGATTGGATTAAGTTCTACCGTGACGTCATAGGGTGCGAGGGGCTGATTCGCCGGGTCTTTCCGAACCACGAGGCGATGGCCGAATTCGAGCAGACGGAGATTTACCACGACATCCATCGCATGTTGACGGAGCTGCGCAAGCGGCCGTTGCCGAAGGAAGCGAACGAGAAGACGAGGGTCATTACCGTGCGGATTCCCGCCAGCCTGCACGAACTCTTGCGGACCGAGGCGTGTGAGCACCATACTACGATGAACAAGCTGTGCATTTCCAAATTGGTGCAGTTCGTCGACAGCGAGCATGTGCCGATGGCCTTTGGAGAAAAAGCCTCCGACGACGCGGATACTCATGGGTCGTCGGCCAAAAAAGAGACGGAAGTCGATCTGTAAGCCGGGTTTTGTTCGCCGTCCGTTGCGGACGACGCGACGATCATTTCTCTAGGAAGGAGATTACTCGCCTTCTCCAGCAGCCTACCCGGGGGTCGATAGCGGGCCGGACCGACCCGCGGGGCTTTCGCCCCCTGCCCCCTGTTTGGCCTTGCTCCCAGTGGGGTTTACCAAGCCAGGCCGGTCACCCGGCCTGCTGGTGAGCTCTTACCTCACCGTTTCACCCTTACCGGGCGGGCCTGAGGGTCCGCCCGGCGGTTTACTTTCTGTTGCACTTTCCCTGGCATCGCCGCCGGTGGGTGTTACCCATCGCTGCGTCCTATGGAGCCCGGACTTTCCTCCCGCCGCATTCGCGGCCGGCGATCGTCCAATCGACTTCCGTCGCATAAAACATAGGTTGAGGGGGGCAAGTGGGCAAGGGGCCCAGTGCAATTCTCGCAATTCTGCTCTGGTCCGCTAAACGGTTTTCGACTACACATACCGTGCGTTAGGCCGACCACGACCATAAGTGCATCGCGTCCGAGGTGACCACGAGTTTCCACGCTCCGCATTAATGGCAGAAAGAACCGCTGGGCAAGCCGCCCACATCACGAGAAACCAACAGCGCGTCCACCCCGTGCGGCGGTTGCTTGCCGCAGCTACCGGCGGGCCGGTGCCAAGCACCGGACTTGCGCCCGTGACCGGCTTGCTGTTATTATCGGGGATGTGCGGGCTGATTTTTCAAGTCGCCTGGTTCCGCGAGTTTCGCTTGGTTTTCGGGGCTTCGACAGCAGCTTCGTCGGCTGTGCTCGCGGTATTCATGGGCGGGCTCGGGCTGGGTAACGCCGTCTTGGGGAAATGGGCCGATCGCGTCAGGCATCCGCTAGCCATGTACGCCTTTCTGGAACTCTCCATTGCCGCGGCGGCCGCGTTGAGCCCCTTGTTCATCGACGCGCTGCACGCGGTCTACATTCGCTTAGGGGGACAGCTGGCCTTGGGGTTGTCGCTGGCCACGATGGTGCGGCTAGCTCTTTCGGCAATGGTCTTAGGCATGCCCACTTTCTTGATGGGGGGCACGCTGCCCGCTGCGGTCCGCGCTGCAACGGGCGCCGAGGACCATCAGCGCCGCGGCGTCGCCTGGCTCTATGGCGCGAATACCTTCGGGGCGGTGGTCGGAGCGCTGGTTAGCACGTTCTTTGCCCTGGAGTTCTTCGGCACGCGAGAGACCCTCTGGCTGGCATGCCTGTTGAACGTTGGCACGGCCCTCTTGGCACTGACCCTGGCACGCCGTGGGGCAGGGAACGTCATTGCCGTTGGCGCTCGGCCAGTAGACCCTGCCGCACCGTCACGGCAAATGGCGCGAAAAGCGGCTCGCGCCAAGGTGCAGACGGTGCAGAGGTTTGTCGACCAGGTTCCTCCAAAATCGCCTCCGCTGGCAATACCGCCACACCTGGTCTATACCGTGGCCGGCATAGCCGGCTTCGCGTTCTTCCTCATGGAACTCGTTTGGTATCGAATGCTCTGCCCGATCCTGGGGGGAACTACGTTCACGTTCGGGCTGATTCTGGCCGTGGCCTTGGCGGGCATCGGACTGGGCGGGGCGGCCTATGCCCTGTTGTTCCGCCGCATTGGGGTCTCGCTCCACGGTCTTGCGGTGACACTCGTCCTGGAGGCAGCCTGCATTGCCATTCCCTTTGCCGTGGGCGATCGTCTGGCGATTCTAGCGGCCATGCTTGGCGACGCTGCTCCCTCGCGTTTTTTCGCCCAGGCGGGCGGCTGGGCCATTGTGGCCGCGATCTGTATCTTGCCCGCCGCATGGGTGAGCGGCGTACAATTTCCCTTGCTCATCGGGCTGTTAGGGCGTGGTGATCGAGATGTCGGCAAGCACGTTGGCCTGGCCTGCGGCTGGAACACGCTCGGGGCAATCTTGGGGTCCCTGGCGGGCGGCTTCGGCATTTTGCCCCTGCTGACCGCACCGGGAGCCTGGCGACTGGTCGTAATCATTCTGGTGATCACCGGCGTCGCCTTGTGGATCTACGCCCAGCGGCACGCTGCGAGTCGACCGGCGATGATCGCAACCTGGAGCACTGCGATCGTGGCGGCCGCATCGATCGTTTGCACGGGGCCGACTGCCGTCTGGCGGCACGGCAGCGTGGGGGCGGGGCGGCCGGCGGGCGCGAATCGATTCACCGACGCCAATGACTTGCACAATTGGAAGAATGAGGTGCGACGCTCCGTTCTCTGGGAGGCCGACGGGATCGAATCGAGCGTGGCAATTGTCGGCGCCGACGGCCTGGCGTTCCACGTCAACGGCATGTGCGACGGCAACGCTGTGGAAGACGTGGGCACGCAGGTGATGCTGGGCCTGATTGGCGCCGCGCTTCATCCTCACCCGCAATCCGCAATGGTCGTCGGTCTGGGAACGGGCGAGACGGCCGGTTGGCTGGCAGACGTTCCTTCGATCGAACGCGTCGATGTCGTCGAGTTGGAACCGGCGGTCCAGGAAATGGCCCGCCGTTGCCGCGCGGTCAATCGCGACGTCCTGTCGAATCCCAAGGTGCGAATGGTTTTCAACGACGCGCGGGAAGTGCTGCTTACCGCCGCGGATCGCTATGATCTCATCGTGTGCGAACCGTCCAACCCCTATCGCAACGGCATCGCCAACCTCTTCACGCGGGAATTCTATCGTGCCGGGTGCGATCGCCTGAACGAACGAGGAATGTTTGTGCAGTGGGTCCAGGCCTACGAGATCGACCAGCAGACGATGCGGACTGTGCTTGCCACTTTCAAGTCCGTTTTTCCGCAGGTGGAGGTCTGGCAAACCAAGCTGGGAGACCTGTTGCTGGTGGGGTCCGAACAAAGACCGGCGTACTCGGCTCCCGCGCTGCGCCGGACCGTAGCGACCGAACCCTTTGCCTCCGCGCTTCGCTGTGCCTGGCATGCCGACGGCCTGGAGGGATTGTTATCCCACTATATCGGCGCCGCGGCGCTTGTCGATCGCTTCATCGGCGAAGGTCCAGCGGCCATCAACACCGACGATCACAACGAAATCGAATACGGCTTTGCGAGAACGTTGGGCCGCACGAACTGGAACGCCACGGCGGCCCTCTGTCGTCAATCCATCGCGATCTGCGACAACCGGCCTCGGTTGGAAGGCGGCGACATCGATTGGACTCGAGTCTCGCAGGGACGTCGTTGGGACGCGGCAGTCTGCGGTGGCAAGCGGTTTTCTGCGGATGACGTTTCCTTGAACGACAGTGCCGGCGACCAGGTCCTGGAACGATATCTGGCCAAAGATGCGCGGGGAATGCTGTTCGACTGGGACGATGCGCCGCCTGCCGCTCCGTGTCTGACCGAACTGTCCGTGATCGCCCACCTCTATGCCGAAGCGGGCAGCGGCAAGGCAGGACCGTTAATAGAACAACTCCGCAATTACCTGCCAACGGAAGCGGAAGCGCTCAGCGGAATTCTCGCCTGGAGGCAAGGAAGATTACGCGATGCCGGCGAACGACTGGCAACCGCGCTGCGCCGGCTGCGCAGCGATCCGTGGATACTGGAACGTATACGCGTGAAGACCTTCGATGCGGCGATTAGCGTGGCCAAGGCGGATCCGGCACAGGCCCCGATGTTATTGCAGGCGTTTGGCGAGCCATTTGCCGCCTTTTACGCCGACGAATATCGCCGCGCGGCGGCCTGCGCCATTGCCGAGGCAATTGATCCTGCCACGGCTGCCAAGCTCGTGGAGTCGTTCGAGCCGCATGTTCCCTGGACGAGAGAATTCCTCTCCTACCGTCAGCAAGCATACCACGACGCGGGCCATCGATTGGCCGCCGCGGCTGAGCGTGATTTGCGAGAATTCGACGCTCACGCGCGCTGAGACTCCCTCGTCGTTCAACACGCCTAGAAGGAGGCATTTTCGCTCTCTAACAGTCTGCTAACAATTCACTAGCGAGTTTCTAACGCTTTCCTAACGATCCTCAACACACCAGAAAGGATGGGGTCATCATGAATACCCGTTGGACGGCTCCGCTAGTGGCCGTAACGGCAGTAATTTTCGGAGGAGCACTCCTTGCACACGCGGCGACGGCCGCAAGCACACCGAATCAATCGCCGCACGGTAATTTACATAGTATTCAGGTCTCAACCTTGATCGGCGCTAAGGTCTCGAGCCTCAAGGGCCAAGAAAACCTGGGCACGATCAAGGACCTTCTCCTCGACCCGCAAACGGGTCAGGCGACCTTTGCCATTCTTGACCCGCCGGTTGCCGGTTCGGGCCATGGAATGCTCGTGGTTCCGTACACGGCGCTGACGATGGAGCGGAACGCCATTGGTGGGCGTCCGTCGGTAGCTCTTGATTTGCGGACAAGCAACCTCCGCGACTGCGCCGCAAATCCATGCCAACGACCGCGAACTCCTGCAGAATCCGCGGTTTCTGGAGCAAGCGAACAATTTCTACCGAGCCCAACCGTACATTGTGGCCCGGCCGATTGAGGCTGCGCCTAATACGGCGACCAGCGCGCCGCCCGCTTTGCCTCAGACTAGCATGGCCCCTGCACCGTGCTTGATTCCACAAGTGCAGGAGTCGGATCTCCCACCGGACCTGCAAGGGTTCTACGATGAATGACGCAAAGAATTCGGCCGCCGGCACTGAATGCCGGCGGCCGCAAGGGCGACAGAAGCCAGTCAGTCTCAAGTACCTCTAGAACCCTGCCTGGACCGTGCGAACGTCTTCAGGCAGAGGCGTGTCCATCGTCGTTTTTGGCGCCGGTGGCAGCCGCGATGTATTCGGGGCCGGAGTTACCGGGGCGGGAGCTGGGGCCGCGTTGGCCGGGGCCGGAGCGACGCTCGGAAGCGCCGTCGCCCCGCAAGTTCCGCAGTGGCTGCAGTTCGGGCAAACCCATTGCACGGTGCACTGCTTGACCTGTGTTTCCTTGCTCACCGGACAGACCATCAACTTGCGCACTTCGTGGACGCGGCAACGGCAATCACAGCTGTCCTGGCAGCCGTTACAAGGATCGCACGCGTTGCACTCGGCGGCGCAACCGTTGCACCCGCCTTTGCAGCCGCCAAGACACCCGCCGCACTCGCCGCATCCCTGGCCGGGGCGGCTGACGCCGGGAACGCAAATCTCTTTGCACTTGCAGCAATACGCGTGCTCCGTGGTCTTCTTCGTCGTGCAGGTGACCTGGCAGACGGGGACCAGCTTGCAGCCGCAACGCGGGCAGCAATCGCAGCAGGCCTCGCGGCCGGCCAGGTGACAATTCGCGGCGCCTCGGTACGCAGGGCACTCGCAACCGGCTTGGCAATCGTTGCCGCAGCCGGCGGTGGCGCAGCCCTCTGGGCAGCAGCATCCTGCGTCGGCCGCCTGGGACTGTGCCAGCAAAGCCACGCCCAAGAGCGAGGTCGCTGCGACGCCGAGCAACAAATACTTCGTCATGGTTATTTTCTCCTGTTTAATGCGTTAGAAAGTTAGGCCCGCGGGTTAGAAGGACAACTGCACACGCGTGCCGAGGCCGATAACGGTGCCAGTCACGGAGCCGGCTGGCAGGTCATAACGCGTGTCGGTGGTAATATCATTGAGAATGGTCAGGTTGGTATTCAGGTACCAGTTCAGGGCGAAGCTGTGGCCCTGCATAATTCCGCCGTGAACGTAACCAGACGACATCGGTCCGGAGTTCAAGTCGGTATACGAGAAGCGGTAAGCCACTTCCCAGGCGCCGTGACCGGCACAAATGCCGCCGTCCTGATCGCGAACGAGGAAGGCGTTTTCGTACGGTCCCTGGCTGCCGAAGTAATAGCGTGACAGTGTGCCATTCTTCTTGTCGTAGGCGCGGTTCTCACCCGTCAGCGTGTAGGCCGCTTGAATGTATCCGCCGTTGAAGACGTAATCCTCGACCGGCTTCGCCGCGGGTATGGTAACCTGGGCGTTGTTGAGGAAGTTCCAGCCGTACTCCGCTTGCAATGAGAACGGTCCGCGGATGTACAATTCTTCCAGGCCCAAAAGCCATTCCTGATTGCAGGTGATGCTGCCCGTATCGATCATCCGGTTGGCGTTGGCATCCGGAAGGAACTGACCGGCGCCGCCGGCGCCGTTTTGGTTAGTCGTCGTGCCCGGGCTGGCGGCCGGATCGTCGTCGCGCATTTCAGGGCGAGATCGGAGGCGAACCGCATCGGCGCCTCCCGCCGAACTGTTCGCGCCATTCGCGCCAGCCACCCGAGATGCCGAGGTGCAACAGGTGCCGGCCTTCGTCTTCATAGATCGGAAGTCCGGTAATGCGGGTTTGCCAGCCCCATTGGCCGGTGCCGAAGAAATCGCCGCTGCTGCCGTTATCCGGGCGGAAAATGACGCCCGAATAGAACAGGCGATCGTCCAAGATCGACTGGCCGAACCAAATGCCGTTGACGAAGTTCTGGTCCTGCTCGATGGCCTGCGAGTAACTCGAGCGTTCCATGAACGTGAAGCAGCGACTGGAACTCGCCATATCGGCTTCCAGCCCCTCGCAGTTCTTTACGTGACCAACGCGGAGATTGCCGACGATGGGCAACTTGCTGTCGCCGATCCAGAACTCATCGAGGCCGACCGTGCTGTACTGGTTGTTTTCAAAGGCGAAGTTCCAGCGGTATTCGAAGGTTTCCCAGAAATTGCCTTCCATCACCAGGCGGATGCGGCGCCAGAATATGCCGTCTTGCAGATCGCCGATGCCGCCCGGGGCGACCCCTTGCACCGTCGCCGTCCCGGGAGCGGCCATGATGCCCTTACCCGGCGGGGGAACATTGAATCCCCAGTTATCAAGCTGCACCCAGCCGCCGAGGTGGAAGGTGAAGTCCTTGTTCGGCGTCTCGAACATCAAGCCTTCGCCATTGTAGAAGCGGACTTTGGCGCTCATGTCGCTGCCGACCTCGGCGCACGGCGGGGTGGCTGCAACGGCAGCGGGTGGGACCGCCGGACTTCCCGGCACGGCGAGGGCGGTGGGCGTGGCGTTGACGCCCTGCTGCTGCATGGCGGCCATCTGGGCCTGCAACTGTTGGATTTGCTGATCCTGCTGCTGCAAGCGGGCGTTTAGTTCATCGAACGACTGGCCGGTCGCTCCCGGCTGGGCCATGGCCTGACTGGCCATCCACCCGAAGCCTAAACACAGCACTAGGCTTGCGGTAGAAATCCATTTCATGGGTCTGCCTCCTTGTAGGACAAATGAATCGCGGCATTCAGCGCGGACGATTGGCGCACACCACCAATAAGCGTTGAATGCTTTCTGTGAGAACTAAGGTTCTTATCGAGCCTTTCGCGATTTTCGATTGTTAGCGTCGTGCGATGCCCCCGAGAATTCCCGATCCTGACCGTTGCAACGCCTACAAAAGCGTTAGAATCCGCAAAGTTTGCCAGCCGACAATCGTCAAACCTGTCAAAGTCGTTTAATTCCGATGTGCAACCGCCAGAAGGAGTGGGCGGGCCGGACGGCGTACAACCAGATCCAGGGACTCGCGGCCGTGCAAAGGCAAGGAAGATGGGACGGCGCTTGAATCGCCGCAAGGCGAGGGAGCCTATTGCTGTCCCCACTGATTTGGCAGCGCTACTTTGGTAAATCGCGCAAGCCCCGCCTCGCTTGTCGAGGTGGTGAATCAGATTGGCATACAGACCGCGTAGGAAAACCCTCCCTTTTCACCCCGCCTGCCTCCGAAGGCGGCAGGCGGGGTGAAAGGGAGAGGCCTGCCTGCGCGGTCCGTAGTAGCTGCCAATCTGATTCACCATCCAGGCGAGCTGGATGGGGTCTTTCCGCTGTTCGCGCCAGCGGGCCTTGGTCGGGGCGATTACCGCGTCGATTGCCCGCAGCGGACCCGCACGGTTTGCAAGCGAACAGTCGGATCGAGATCCAACAGGCCGGCCAGCCGTGCCGCGACGACGCCCACACTCTCGGCTAGATCAGGCTCTGCTACAGCAGGGCCCACGCGCGGCGCGATCAGCGCCGGCCTGGCGGGCCTGTCCCAATATTTCTAGAGAACGCGCCGAGTCGCGTTCCAGAAAATGGCCGAAAACCTGGCACGCACCCGATACAACTGGACTTGGCGGAATGCTTCCGAGGTTTCTCAGAAGATGACCTGGAAACGGGTGTACAGCGCGTCTTCCTTGGAGAACGGCACTGGAGTGTTGCCGATCTTCACCTTGCCGTCGAACTCGGCATGTTCCCAGTTGCACTGGGCACGTACCCATTTGTTGAGGTACCAGTTGAAGCCCGAGGTCGTCACCACGGCTGCGTGGGCCGATGCGTTGTTCAAGGCATTATTGATTGAGCCATTGGCGGGCGTCTTGCGATCGGAAGCCAATCCCCCGGCGAACGCACTTTCGCCGACTTCCATCCGCTCGGCGCGGGCGACGAACTCCCAAGCACCGGGCGAGGCTAGTGGCGAGGCGGGATCGAAGGGGTGAAGCGGATCGATCTGCTGGCTGTAGTCGGTCCGCTCCTCGCCCGTCAATAGGTAGCTGGTGAGAAAATAAAATCCCTCAAACTGCACGTCCACTAGCGGGGCGGCCGCCTTGGACGACGCCGTGCCGTGCGTGAGTTGCATCTGCTGGTCCTCCTGGTACCACTGCGAGGCGAAGCCCAGCGAATGATAGAACCAGGTCAGTTCCGGACTGATGCGGTCGCGAACGCCGTTGGCGATCACGGGATTCGTCTGGGTGGTGCCATTGCTGCTGACATAGTTGCTATTGAAGGCGAACCAGGTCACGGTTGACGGCGTGGTGAGCGTTGGGGGCGTCGACGACGAGGTGCTGAGCGGTTCGTTCTCCGTGCCTACGCCGCCCGACAGTCCGACCGATAGGTAGCGGAGGGCATCGCATCCGTCGGAACCATGGAAGGGATGGAAGACGATGCGTCCGTTGAAGTCCTTGTGGTCGTTGTTGTCCAGGGTGCTGTCGTTGGAATCGCCATTGGAAACAGCGACCGCGTAATCAAACGCGCCGGCGAACAGTCTCTCACCGTGGATCATGACGCCTTCATCGCGCTGAGGCACGAGTTGGTCGATCATCGAGCGTTCCAGAGTGGGCACGTAACGGTCCTGGATCAGGTCTTCATAGCTGAACGGTTGCTTGAACTTACCTGCCTCGAACTGAAATTCATCCCAGTAGTGGACATTCATGTAGCCATCGGTAATTGACTTGGCGATGGAAGTTCCGGCAAAATCCGGCAGCAAACGGAATTCATAATAGCGATCCATGTCGGCCTCAATGCCGAGCCTGGCGCGGCGAATGAGGAACTCGTCCGGGCTGCCCGTTGTGGGAGTGCCCGCCACGTAGTTGTTAGCGGTGGTGGAAGTGTCGACGGGGTCAAGATATCCTCGGAAGTCGGCTTGCAGTTGGCCGGTGATGCGGAGTTGGCAGGTTCCGTCGGCCGACTGAAAGGCGAATCCCTTGTTAAGATTGGGAAAGTTCGGCCCCGACGCGCCCATTTGAGCTTGAGGGGAGGCAGCGGCATTCGACGGGTTGGCCGGATCGACGATGCCACTCGTGGCGGCGGGATCGACGACGCCACTCGTGGCGGCGGGATCGCCTGCCGGCAAGGATGTCGGCATGGGCGCCGGATCAGGCAGTCGGGCTTGCTGCATTTGGCGGACAACAGTTTCCAGCTCCTTGACTCGCTGCTGAAGTTCCGCCACTGAAGCCGGATCGTTGTCCTCGGCGCGGGCGGAAGTCACGGCGCAGAGCGAAACTGCCAAAAGCACGGCGGTGAGTACGTACCCATACGAGTGCCGCAAGGGAATTCGAAACATGAATTTGTCTCCTAGCAATTGGTGAACATTCGTTTTTGCCGTACGATCACTTTCCGTAGGGCTGGAATAATCGACATTTGGGTCATGTTCGGCCCCACCATGCGATTACATCGAATCGATATATTGCTAAGATTCATCAGGATTGGGACCGACGGCACTCCATTTGTGAGACAAGCAGGGAGAAAGTCCGACTTTCGGAATAATCGGAACAACCGGAAAACCTTATCGCCATAGACTTTTTCAATGCCTTTGGCAAAGTTATCGCGTCCCAAGTTGAATTCATCGCGGGCCCGCCACTAGAAAATGGTTGGCACCACGGGCCGAATGAGAACCTCTTTTTTTGAAGGGCAGCAAACGCCGGCAATGCTGCAGTTTATGTCTGCCGTGATCGTCACCGAGGACCGGATGCGCGGTCCAGATTTTGGCGGCCGTAACAGAAAACGTCGGATTATGGACAGCAAGCGGAGGCCGTGAGAATGCCGACCCCCGCCTTCAATATTCGCCTGGCGCCTTGCGTTCGCTGCAGGCTACGGTGTGACTTCTCGCACATGCATTCCATATTTCTGCATCCGTGCGTGCAGCGTCGGTCGCGGCAGCCCCAACAAGCGAGCGGCATGCGTCTGATTGCCTTGCGTGCGCCGCAATGCCTCGACGATCAGGAGTTTCTCAATTTTCTCCAACAATTCCTCGCAGGCGTGGGCGCCTCGGTATGAGGTCAAATGCGTTCGGATCAGATTGAGCCACTGCTCTTCGCTGGACGGATTGGCTGCGTCGGCCGGCGCCTGGGTGTCCGTTCTTAAAGTCCAGGGCAGGTCATGGGCCTGGATCGTGTAGCCGCCGGCAAAGATCATCAGCCGCTGAACCAGGTGCTCCAACTCCCGCACATTGCCCGGCCATGAATAATTCACGAGGGCATCCAGCGCATTCTGTGCCAACGGCGGTCTTTCGATGCCCGCCGCGCGAGCGTACCGGCTCAAGAAATAATCGACGAGCAGAGGAATGTCGTCGCGCCTCTCCCGCAGGGGGGAAAGTTGCAAAGTGACCACGTTGACGCGGTGGTAAAGATCCTCGCGGAAGCCGCCCGTGGCGATCGCCCGTTCCAGGTCGCGGTTGGTTGCGCAGAGTACGCGCGCGTCAGATTGGAGCGTTTCGTTGCCGCCCAACCGCTGAAAGGTGCCGTCTTGCAGGGCACGCAGGATTTTCGCCTGGACCAAAAGCGGAATGTCGCCGATTTCATCGAGAAACAGCGTTCCGCCGCGGGCTTGCTCAAACTTTCCGATGCGCCGTGTCCTACGCGCCGGTGAAGGCGCCCGGTTCGTAACCGAACAACTCACTTTCCAGAAGCGTTTCGGGGATGGCCGCGCAGTTCACAACCACCAGCGGCTTTTCACTCCGCCGGCTATGCTGATAGATGGCTCGGGCCACCAGTTCCTTGCCCGTTCCCGATTCGCCGCGGATGAGCACGGTGGCGTCGGTCTGGGCCACCCGTCCGATCGCCTTATAGAGTTGCTGCATCACCGGTGTGCGACCGACAATGGCGTCGGCTGGCGGGAGAGCGGTCTCGGGATCGAGCGTGAGGCGACCTTTCATCAGCCGAGCCGCTTCCAACGCCTTGACGATGGTGCGGATCATTTCCGCGGGATCAAAGGGCTTTAAGAGGTAATCGAAGGCCCCCCGCTTTGTGGCCTCGATGGCGGTATCGGTTGTGCCCTGACCGGTCATGACGATCACGGGCAGCACTGGTTGAATGGCCCTGATCTGTGCCAGGGCGTCCAGACCGCTCATCCCCGGCAGGCAGATGTCCAAGATAACCAGATCCACGCCGGCTCCTTTCAAGAGCCGCATGGCTTCTTCCGCGCCGCGCACGGCGACAACTTCATGCCCGCGAGTCGTAAGGATCTCTTGGAACGCCCGCAGCACGTTCTGCTCATCGTCAACTATGAGAATCTTGGGCATGGGCGTCCTCCATCGCAGTACGGAATTCAGTCCGTTTCTTCTTCGTTGTCCGCCGACGGAGTGGATTCTATTTTACTGGAGCCGTCCTGCAGTGCAATCGGCACCCAGATCGCGAAAGTGGTGCCCTTTTCTGTGGAAGATTCCAGGACCAATCCGCCGTCGTGGCGGGCCATGATCTGGGCGGCAATGCACAGGCCCAGTCCTGTGCCTTTTTCCTTCGTGCTGAAGAAAGGCTCGAAGATCCGGTGTTGCACGTCCTGGGGCATGCCGGAACCGGTGTCGCAAATCCGCACGACGACCATCGGCCGGCCGTCGGCATCTCTTTCGGCATGGCAGGTGATGTGGATCTCGCCTCCGCAGGCCATGGAGTCCGCGGCGTTGCCGAGCAAGTTCAGCAAGACCTGCTTGAGTTGGTCGGCGTCGGCCATGACGTGCGGCAAGGCTGGCCGCGGCGTGTAGGTCGCACATATCCGATCTCCACGCAAACGGGGGCTCAGAAGGTCGAGGGTTTGGTTAATCACCGCGCCGATGTCTTGCGACTGAGAATGAAGCGTCTGCGGTCTGGAAAAATCGAGGAAGTTCCTGACAATAGTCTCCAATCGCCCAATTTCTTCCGAGATGATGCCGAGCTTTCGCCCCAAGTCGGCATTTCCCTGGACCCCCTCCTCGATGGAAAAAAGCCACATCTTCATCGCCGTGAGCGGATTGCGGATCTCGTGGGCGAGGCTGGCCGCCAGTTTGCCGACGGAGGCCAACTTCTCGGCAACCAGGAGCTGATTGCGGCTGTGCTCCAATCGAGAGCGGGTGTCGCTGACGTCCGACATCAGCTTGCGAAGGTGATTGCCCATCATCCGCAATTCGTCTTGTTCGGAAGCCTTGCCGACGGTCGGGTGGTCCCTGCGGTAGAACTGCGTGTCGGCGACCATGCCGCGGAGTGGAAAGAGTACGCGGTAGAAGAAGAGCCATAGCAGAAAGCCGCCCAATACAAACGTCAACATGCTGGAAACACCAACCACCCAGGTGATCTCGTGGGTGCGTTCGCCAGCCCGCTCCAGGCTTTTTCCGCTGCTCTGCTCGTGGATCGCAATCAAACTGCGGCAGAGATCGTGGGCTTCCTTGGTAAGGCGGCCGTCGATCTCCGTGACAAGGATTGCCCGGGCCCGTTCCATTTGGCCTTGCTTGCCAAGGGCGATTACTTCTTCTCGTCGCGCTTCGAGCTCCTCCCACGTCCTTTCCAGAAGCAACAGGTCCTTTTTTTCTTCTTCTTCTTTCTCCGCATCGGGAATGGTATTGCGGACCGTCGCGATCCAGTCGTGGAAGCGAGGCTTCAGCGCGCGGAACTTCTCTTCCCAGGCCGGATTGCCCTTGTCAAGAAGATAGGAGGCAATCAGGTTATTGCCTTCCAGGAGCGAGATCTCCGCTTCCTCGGCGCGGACCCCATGGCGATTCTCTTGGCGGGCCAAGTCCAGGCGAACATGGACTCGCCACGCGGCAAACCAGGTCACAAGGGTACTCCCAACTGCGAGCGCGACGACCCCCAGGATCGTCAAGGAGAACCTTGTTGCTAAACTCAAACGCATTTGCCGGCCTTCCGCCGTTGGTCACACCAGGAAATGAACTTCCTGGACTCCATTATGATGAATCATTGGGGCTCCAGGAATCTTTGCATGACATTCCCAGCATGTGGCCTTTGGATCTATTGTATCCTTGTCGGCAAACTGCGTTTTGGCCGCATTCTTTGGTTACATTGCCAGATCCAGGGGGGGCGGACTGACGCTATCGTCAAGGTTGTTCTCCACCGAGCTTTGCGAGACCATGCGTCTTGCCGACGGACCTCCAGTAGACCTGCGCAACATCAATGCTGCATTCCACCGAGCCTGGCGAGAAACGGTCGTAGACCTTGAGAACTTCATTCACGGCAGCCTGTGCCAATTGCCGGACGAAAAAAGATCGCGCCGAACCCCGGATCACGATTCGGCCATCGACTCTCTCGATAGACAATCCGTTGATACGACCACCCGTGCGTTGGACAATCCAACGGGCCAGGCATTGGTCGAGATCGGCGAACGAAGGTGAGGGCACCGGCGGGCGACGCCGTGAATCAGCCGCAAGGCGATTGGCTGAATGGTCGCTCGTTACCCCCGGCCCATTGTCTCCGCCGCCATGGGCCCGATCCCACACTTCACCGCGATGGATGGGGACATCGGCGGGGGCGGAAATCCCCAGGCGAACGCGTGTTTTGCCGGCACTCACGACGTCGATAGTGATGCCTTGCTCGGGCAAAACAACTTGTTGGCCAATCTTACGCGAAAATACCAGCATCTGGAAGTCCTTTCTGACGTGGGTTCGTGCTTTGACGGAGAATGGGTCGGGAGCGTTTCGGGCAAGTCATGGCAAGGGGCGAATCTCGCGGGCCATCAGGCGAGCTCCATTCTTGCGGGAAAAGGGGGCAGCCCTAGTCGGAGCGACGTGCGGACTTCGGAAACCCGACGTCGAAGGTTTTGAGCGACAACCCGTTTCAAATCGGCCAGATCCTCGGCTTTCGCTACCCATGCAGTGGCGAGCACCGCGCGGCAGTCCCGCAGGCAGTTCTCATCGTGCGCCGTAAAGAGGATCACCGGCGTCTGGGGGGAGAGATTCCTGATATGCTCGAGCGCGTCCAGGCCGCTCGCACGAGGCATGGAAACGTCGAGGATGGCCAGGTCTGGCGTGTGTATGACAAACAGATCGAGCGCCTCGATCCCGTCACGCGCCAGGATCACGCGATATCCTTCTCTGGTAAACGCAGCACCGCAGTATTCGCGAATATTTTTCTGGTCGTCGGCGAAGAGGATAGTTTTCATAGGTTTGCCAAAACCTCCGCAAAAAGTGACGCCGCCCTAGGAGCTGGTAAAAAACAGCTTCCTGATTTGATGGTTGGACGCCACCGGCCGGGTACCCTGTGGGTGCGGTGAATCACGCTCGTTGCTACACACAGGTCGCGCCCCATTTTTTCGCTCCCCGTTCCCCAGCGATGGCTGCGCCGTCGCTGGGGAACGGGGAGCGAGGGGGTGGTGGGCGGTTTGTAGTGTATGTAGCAACGAGCGTAACTATCCACTGGACAAGCCAGTGGCATTAAATGCGGAAGTTATTTCGGACCGATCTCTATTTAATAGGACGCAAATCAGCGTTCGCCGCACGAACTACGTCTCCGATTTATTCACAAGCAGCATTCCATAAAAGCAGGGCATTTCAAGTTCCGTCACCCAATAGCATTCTCCGTGCCAGATTGCGGGCAATACGCAACAAAACCATAAGTTGCAATGCCCTTTCAGGTTAGAGCGGCACGGATCTCGGCCGATGTGCCAAGATTCGTCTCCTACCGTCCAAATCTCGACGGTAGTGCCGGCAAACTGTCCGAAAATGGATATTACCCGGAAAGTGAGGAAGCCTCGCTTACGCGCCGGGTTACTATGCCGGGGTAGCGATCACTCCAGCCGGGGCGGGTCAAGTATTGCCGGGCTTAGCGAACTTCTATCACGGGCATGGCCGCATCAGCGGGCAGACGGGTGGCATGCATGAGGGCCGAGAAGTGTCGACTTGCTGTAGCTGCCCAACCGGGCGATCGCAAATCACGATGCGTGCCGGATATCCCAGGGCCCGATAAAGTTGGAACTCGGCCCGATTGTAGTCGTTGACGGCAGTGAAATAGATGTCGTACGCCTGGTCCAACTGCTGGAGGGCGGCCACGGCTTCCTGGGGCCGGTTGACCAGTTGCAGCAATCCGCCCGCGCCTACGGTCTCACGGAGGCCGATTCGCGTGCCCTCGAAGGTCATGTTCGCTTGCCGAACGGAGGCCTCGGCCTGGCCGACCCGAACGGCTGCGGCTTGCAGCAGGGCGTGGGCCTGGACCACTTCCTGGGCCACGCGGTCCTGGGTGTCATATAGCTCCAGGATCGCCTGCTGCTGCTGCGCGGTCCTTTCCCGGATCGCGGCCAGGTTGCCGGCGCCGAGGTTATTGAGGGTCCAGACGACTCCCACTTGAGCATCGAAGATTCCTCCCCCTTGGACTGGCGTGCCGCTGGGACCGCCTTGGAGTTCTCCGCCCATAAAGGCCCCGCCGGGGCCGTTGGTCCCTCCCAGCACCACGCTGGGAAGCAGGGGACGCATCCGTTCCTGCCGCAGTCGTTCCAACGTGGCCTGCACCAGTGCCCTGTTGGACGCCAACTCGGGCCGGTTCAGCAAGCCAATGGGAACCAGGTCATCCACGAGGCGATCGGGTGGGATGAGCGTGATCTGCAATTGCGGCGGCTCGATGGGAAGCACCACGGCGCTGGGGTTCAAGCGGAGCACTCGGGTCAAGCGGGCACTGTTGGTCTGCCAGGCGGCGTGAGAAGCCACCGATTCCTGTTGCAGGTAATACAGTAGTGCGAGAACGCGGTTGACTTCTATTTGGGGCACGAGTCCCCCAAGCCGCCCCCCCGCCAATCCCCTGATCTGCTTTTCCAAAGCTTCCGCCTTGTCCACGGCGTCGAGATTGCCGGCCAGGCGGCCGCGCGACTCCTGCAGGTCGAAGTACGTCGTCGCGACCGTCGCCAAGGCGTCGTTCCGGGCGGCCTGGACGTCGAACTCCCTGGCAGCCAGTACCTGGCGAGCGGCCAAAGGAAGGAAGATCGCGTCCGTGATGCCAAAACCGAGTGTCGCACCGGCGCCAGCGAAAAAGCTGTTCTTGGTTACCTGGTCCATGGCGCCGTCACTGTGCTGGTACTCGCCGTCGTGGTAGAAATAATCGATACCCGCGTTGAGATTCGGCAGCCACATGACTCTGGTCCGCTGATACTGGGCTGCCGCTAGTTCCACACTGTTTTGCGCGAAGGCGATGACCAGTGGCCGGGCGTTGGACAGGTACAAGGCCGTGGCCAGATTGATCGGCAGCGGATGGTCGCTAGCCGCGGGCACGGCGAGTGGAACCGTTACGGCCTGTGGATTCTCATTGAGGACTGGCGTGGCGAAGAATCGTTGCCCAAACTGCGGAAGTGGAACAGTTTCCATTGGCTGAAAATGCGGTACGACCGACTGAGGGGGCTCGGGCGGCTCGGCGCCACCGGCGGTGCGGCAATGACTACAACTTGGCCTAGCGCGAGGATCGCAATGAGACAGATCGTTATTTGTACCGGCTTGGTAGTCAATGCCATGATTTACCTGCGACTGAAATCCGAGTGACCCTGGCTGCTTTCGACTTCCACCAAATGAGAGCGATCCGGATTTTCCGGCTTTAGCAGTGGAATCGGCAATAACGGAACAATCGCTGTAGGCGGTCTCGACGCCTGAGGAATTCCGTTACAGGCCGGACATCTTTACAATCGTCTCGCCGTCCACGGACGGCTGTCCATTTTCTGACGCTTTCCCTGCGCTACCGTCCGAATCTGGACAAAACCTTCAGAATCCCAGGTTCGTATCCCGCGCCTATGGCTCGTAAGTCCTGAAGGTATCTTCACTTGGCGATTAGCGCAGGAATCCCATAAACGCCGGTACGGGAAATGCTCTAGCGCGGGCGGTAAATTCCGGATTAACCAGAGATACCATTTGACTTGATTATGAATCTAGGCCCAACCCCCCTCCCAACTCGGTCGCTGCTCGTATGAATCCTATTGACTTCGCCATGCGGCGGCCCATCACGATGGTCATGATCGTCGTGGCCCTGATCGGAGCGGGCGTACTGGCCCTGAATCGGATGCGGGTGGACATCTTCCCTTCCATCAATGCCCCGCAGATCTACGTGCTCAACAACTTTGCCGGAATGGACCCTAGCCAGATTGAGGGGATCATTACCAACGTTTATGAGTTGAACTTCCAGTATGTGGACGGGCTGAAGGGGATCGAGTCCAAGAACATCCAGAACATGACTATGCTGAAGCTGACCTTCTACCCGGACACGGACATGTCGGCGGCGATGTCCCAGGTGGTCAGTCTGGCGAACCGCGCCCGCGGGCAGATGCCTCCCAGCGTATTGCCGCCTTTCATCATGCGTTATGATGCGGCAAACGTGCCGATCGGCTACCTGGTCATGGAAAGCACGACCCGTTCGCTGGGGGAGTTGGCCGACTTGGGGATGCAGCGCCTTCGTCCAATGCTCGTTGCCCAGTTGCCCGGCACGATCTCCTTTTCTCCCTTCGGCAGCAACACGCGGGCAATCGTGATCACGGTCGATCCCGACCGCTTGCGGGCACACAGCGTCTCACCCGACGACGTGGTGAAGGCATTGGGGACCGGCAACGTGGTCACCCCCTCCGGCAACCTGTATTTGCCGGCGCAAATGCCCTTAGTGCCCACCAACGCCATGGCCGCCGACCCCCAGGCCTTGGGCAGCATTCCCCTTCACCTGGGCAGCAACGTTTACATTCGCGACGTGGCTACGATCGCCGACGCCACCGACATCAATTACGGTTGTGCACTGGTCAACGGCCGCAAGTCAATCTATATCCCGGTGGTAAAGAAGGACACGGCTTCGACCCTCACGGTAGTAGACCTGATCCACGAGAAGATGCAGCTCTTCAGGTCGGCGCTGCCCGAGGATGTCGCCTTGCATTACGAGTTCGACGAATCGCCCACGGTGCGGACGGCCATCAAGAGCGTGGCCACCGAGGGTCTGATTGGGGCCGGACTGACGGGATTGATGATCGTGATCTTCCTCCGCGATTGGCGGAGTGCGCTGATCGTCTTGATCAACATCCCCTTGGCACTGACCGGATCGGTCGTGGGGCTTTGGCTTGCCGGGCATACGATCAACATCATGACGCTGGGCGGACTGGCCCTGGCCATCGGCATCCTGGTAGATGAATCGACCGTGGAGCTCGAGAACATCAACGTCCAAATGCGGCGCGTGGGCACGATTGCCAGGGCGGTGCGCCTAGGGAACTCCATAACCGCCGTACCTCGTCTCTTGGCCATGTTCTGCATCCTTTCGGTGTTCGTTCCCACGTTCATCTTGAACGAGCCCGTGCGCTCGCTGTTCATGCCGCTGACCCTGGCGGTGGGATTTGCCATGATCAGCTCTTACATCCTCTCGAGCACGCTCGTGCCGGTGGCCTCGGTATGGCTCGTGCGTCACAAGGGCGAACACGCCGCCGAGAGCCGCTTCATGGAAAAGGTGCTGGAGGTTTACCACGGACTGGTGACGGTTGTGGTCAGGCATCGCTGGATAACCGTTCCCGGATATTTCGCGGCCTGCGGACTGTTGTTGTGGTCGGTGGGCAGCCAGGTGGGAAAGGAGCTGTTTCCGCAGGTCGACGCCGGCCAGTTCGTGATCGGCTTCCGCGCGCCGCCGGGGTCCGAATACGAATTCACGCGGAAGCTCGCCGTCAAGATGCTGGAGGTCATCGATCGGGAATCCCAGCACAAGGTAGCGATGTCGATGGGCTACGTCGGCATGGCCGCCACCAACACCGCCACCAACAACCTGCTGTTGTTCATGCGCGGTCCCGACGACGGCCAGATCCGCGTTCGACTCCAGGAAGGATCGGGCGTGCGGCTGGACGAACTGCGCGAACGACTGCGCAAGGCGCTGCCCGAGCAATTGGTCCCCTGGACCAAGGGGGAATTGCAACGGGCCGGCTACTCCTCCCAGGAAGCGCAGTCCATGGCGGAGAAAATAGCTTTCGGCTTCCAACCGGGCGACATCGTCAGCGAGGTCATGAGCTTCGGCTCTCCGACCCCAGTCGAGGTAATGGTGGTTGGCCCGCAACTCGGCAGGGTGCGCCAGCACGCGCTGCGGGTGCTCGACGAGATGAAGAAGATCCCCGAGCTTCGCGACGTACAGCTTTACCAGCAACTCGATTATCCGACCGTGCGCGTGAACATCGGCCGCGAGAAGGCGGGCCTGAGCGGCGTGTCGGTGAAGGACGTTACCGACTCGCTCTTGGTGGGCACTTCTTCGAGCCGCTACGTTACCAAGAACTTCTGGTGCGACCCCCGCACCGGAGTCGATTACCAGGTCCAAGTCCAGGCCCCCCTGGCACGCATGGACCATGCCGAGCAAATCGACACATTACCTTTGCAAAAGGCGGGCGGCGACAGCAACTTGATGATCCGCGACGTGGCCACTGAAGAAAGCGGCGTCGCCCCCGGCGAGATCGACCGCAGCTCCATGCAGCGTTACCTGAGCATCACGGCCAACGTCGAGGGCGAGGATTTGGGTCGGGCGACGGCGCAGATTGCCAACGCGATCGCCGCTGCCGGCCAGCCGCCCCGCGGAGTGCGGGTCAGCGTCCGCGGCCAGGTCGCGCCCATGAGGGAGATGTTCCAGTCGCTCGCGCTCGGCCTGGTGGTGTCCGTCGTGGCTGTGCTGGTCATGTTGATCGCCTACTTTCAGTCCTTCCGGCTGGGCCTGGTCTCGATCGGCGCGGTGCCCGGCGTGGTCTGCGGCGTGGCGGTCATTCTCTTCATGACGGGTACGACGCTGAACATCGAGTCGTTCATGGGTTCGATCATGTGCGTCGGCGTCTCGGTCTCGAACTCGGTGCTGATGTCGAGCTTCATGGACATTCGCTGGCGGCGCGGCGAGACGGTCCAGGAAGCCGCCATCGGCGGCGCCAAGGACCGGCTCCGACCGATTATGATGACGGCCACCGCCATGATGCTGGGAACCCTGCCAATGGCGCTGGCGCTGGAAGAGGGGAGCGAAATGACGGCACCCCTCGGCCGAGCCGTGCTCGGCGGTCTGTTCGTATCTACTTTCGCCACGCTGTTGTTCCTCCCGGCCATCTTCACACTGGTCATGGGCAACAGCAAGAGGGTATCGCCTTCGATCGATCCGGATGATCCGGAAGGCCAACACTATGACGGCGGCCTGAAGGCGGCCCTCGCTGCCGCGTACGCGCGCGGGTGGCAGTACGGAATCAGATGAATCCACTAACTTCGGAGAAGAGTAATGCGGCAGTTGATGTTAAGAATGGTTCCTTCCCGGCGAACGGCCTGGGGTTCCGGCGGCATTCTTGGGCTGGTACTGCTGGTCCTGGCGCTGACTACGGTCAGCCGTGCCCGAAAACCATCGGAGGCGAGAACTTCCGTGAGTTCCGTCCCCGTAGTCCGAGTGGTCAACCCCCAACTCCGCAACCTCACTGCCGCGGTGGTGCAACCGGGCTTCGTGCAAGCCTACGAACAGACGGCAATTTACGCCAAGGTCTCGGGCTTCATCAAACAGTACTACGTCGACATCGGCCAACGCGTGAAGAAAGGCGATCCGATCGTGGACATCGATGTTCCCGAATTGGATGAAGACCATCAACAGAAGGTGTGCCAGGTCGACCTGGATCGGAAGATGGTCAAACAGGCCGAGAGCAAGGTCCAGACGGCGATTGCCGAACTGGCCGAAGCGAAAGCCAGCGTGGGCCGATACGAGGCAGACATCGTGCGCTGGGACTCCGAGGTGCAGCGGTTGGCGCAGATGGTCGAGCAGCGCGTCGTGGACCGGCAAGTGCTCGATGAAACCCAGAAACAACTCTCCGCAAGCCGCGCGACGCGCGACGCTGCCCTGAAGGCAGTGGACGCACGCGATGCCGCGCGGCTATCCGCGCTGGCCGACGTGGAGTCCGCCAAAGCCCAGGTCAAGGTCGCCGAGGCCGACGAGCGACGCACCGCCGCTTTGCTGGCCTATTCGAAAGTGACCGCGCCCTACGACGGCGTCATCACCGTTCGCAACGCCAACACCGGCGACTACGTGCAAGCCGCTTCGGGCGACAAGTTGAGTTCCCGAGCTTCGCCCATGTTCGTGATCGCCCGCGACGACCTGCTGCGAATCTTCGTGGATGTACCCGAGGCCTATGCCCGCTATGTCCGCGCCGGAACGAAGGCGGCCGTCCGTGCCGACGCCCTCAGCGGTTTGGATATCGAGGCGCCCGTCACGCGCACGTCATGGAGTGTGAAGGAAAACACGCGGGCCTTGTGGGTGGAAATCGACCTTGCCACAAAAGACATTCAACCCTTAACCAGCAGGGATATTACCGCCAGGAACGCGGATCGCCCCACCAAGGGCATCGGACTTCCAACCACGAGCATCGATCCCCGGGCCAAGATCACAAGCTCCACCGCGAAAGGTGCATATCTCCAGGCCACGTACGCCGGTCCTCCAGCCAGGCACGTCGATCCTGCCGTCACCGGCATTGATCGCCCGCCGAAGTACATCGATACTCCGGTCCCCTGCGTAGACGGGCTGCGGCCCGGCATGTATGTCAATACGACAGTGCTCATTGAGCGACCTGGAGTTTCGATGCTTCCCCAAGCGGCACTGTTGGTGTTGGGCAATGAGACGTACTGCTACCTCTTGAAAGACGGTACGGCCGTCAAGACCGAGGTCGTGCCTGGCCTGAAAGACGGACCGTGGATCGAAGTGACGAAGATGAAGATCGACGACCGGTGGGTGAAAATCAATGGCAGCGAGGACGTGGTCCTCGGCAGCCTGGATGAGTTGACCGACGGCCAAAAGGTGGAAGTCGATCGGGCCGCGAGCCTCTAACGGGCCTTCTCCGCTTGCCTTTGCCGCCGACTCACCTAGAATTGATACGGCTGAGGAGTTGGATCGCGACTCGGCGCCGAGGTCTTCGCATGAGTAGTTAGGGAGCGATTCGGCCGGAGGGGGCTTGTCGACGCTTAAGCCGAGGTGGTCGAATGCCTCCGGGTGTTCCGCCGCGGCGGCGATTTGCGTTTCTGCCTATGAATCCCACGCTCTTTGCCCTGCGAAGGCCGGTCACGATGCTCATGCTCATCGTGGCCCTGGCAATTGCCGGCTGGCTCGCCCTCGATCAACTGCGGACCGACATCTTCCCGGCCATCAACGCCCCGCAGATCTACGTGCTCAACAATTACGCGGGAATGGACCCCTCCCAGATCGAGGGCATTATCACCAATGTTTACGAGTTGAACTTCCAGTATGTCGACGGACTCAAGGGGGTCGAGTCCAAGAACATCCAGAACATGGTGATGCTCAAGCTGACCTTCTATCCGAGGACCGACATGGCGGCGGCGATGTCCCAGGTGGTCAGCCTGGCGAACCGCGCTCGCGGGCAGATGCCGCCCAGCGTGCTGCCGCCGTTCATCATGCGTTTCGATGCGGCCAACGTGCCTATCGGTTACCTGGTCATGGAGACCGAGAACCCGGCGCGGTCGCTGGGGGAGTTGGCCGACATGGGAATGTATAAAATTCGTCCCATGCTCGTCGCCCAGTTGCCGGGCACGATTTCTTTTTCGCCCTTCGGCAGCAACACGCGGGCGATCGTAATCAAGGTCGATCCCGACAAATTGCGGGCGCACAACTTCACCGCCAAAGACGTGGTCGAGGCCTTGGAAACCGGCAACGTGGTCGCGCCCTCCGGCAATCTGTATCTGCCGGCGCAGATGCCCCTGGTGCCCACCAACGCCATGCTTCCGGACATACAGCAGATGGGCGACATTCCCATCCATCTCGGCAGCAACGTCTACATTCACGACGTGGCCACCGTCGTCGACGCCACGGACATCAACTACGGCTGCGCGCTGGTCAACGGCCGCAAGTCGGTCTATATCCCGGTAGTCAAGAAAGACACGGCATCGACCCTCACGGTGGTCGATCTGATCCACGAGAAGATGCGGCTTTTCCAATCGGTGGTGCCGGCGGACGTCAAGGTGCGCTATGAATTCGATGAATCGCCGACGGTGCGGGCGGCGATCGATAGCGTGGCAACTGAAGGGGCCATCGGCGCGGGGCTGACGGGGCTGATGATCTTGTTGTTTCTGCGCGACGTGCGGAGCGTGGCCGTGGTGCTGGTGAGCATCCCCTGCTCGTTGACCTTCGCCCTGGTCGCCCTCTGGATCACGGGAAACACGCTCAACATCATGTCGCTGGGTGGTCTGGCTCTGGCGATTGGGATTCTCGTCGACGAGGCCGTCGTCACCATTGAAAACACGCATGCCCAGATGCTGCACACGAAATCCATCTCCCGGGCCGCGCGGCGGGCCGCCGCGGCCACGGCCACGGCTCGCCTCTTGGCCATGCTTTGTATTCTCTCGGTCTTCATCCCCACGTTCATATTGAACGAACCGGTACGCTCGCTGTTTATGCCTTTGACGCTGGCGGTGGGTTTCTCCATGATTGCCTCCTACGTCCTTTCCAGCACCCTCGTGCCGGTGCTTTCGGTATGGCTGGTGCGCCACAAGGACGAGCACGCGGCGAAGCAGGGTCTCTTCGACAAGTTGCTGGCGGCCTACAACAAGGTAGTGGTAGAGGTGATCCGGCTGCGCTGGATTGTCGTCCCCGGATATCTGCTGGCCTGTGGGCTGCTGTTCTTGCTGGTTGGCGGCGAGGTCGGCAGGGAACTGTTTCCCCAGGTCGATGCCGGCCAGTTCGTGATCCGCTTCCGCGCGCCGCCAGGATCCGAATACGAATTCACACGGAAACTGGCCGTCAAGATTCTGGAGGTCATCGATCAAGAGACCGACCACAAAGTGGCGATCTCGATGGGCTACGTAGGCCTGGCGGCCACCAACACCGCCACTAACAATATGCTCTTGTTCATGCGCGGTCCCGACGACGGCCAGCTCCGCGTGCGACTCGTAAAAGGATCGGGCGTGCGGCTGGACGAGCTCCGCGAACGTCTCCGCAAGGCCCTGCCCGAGCAGTTGATCCCCTGGACCAAAGGGGAGTTGCAAGGAGCGGGCTACTCTTCCGCGCAAGCACAGAACATGGCGGATAAAATCATATTCGGCTTTGAGCCGGGCGACATCGTGGGCGAGGTCATGAGCTTCGGCTCTCCGACTCCGGTCGAGGTAATGGTGGTTGGCCCGGACCTCGCCGCGGTGCGAAGGCACGTACTGCTGGTCCTCGATGAGATCAAGAAGATTCCCAACCTTCGCGACGTGCAGCTTTACCAGCAGCTCGATTACCCGGCCGTCAAGGTGGAAATCAATCGTCAGAAAGCGGGCCTCAGCGGCGAGTCGGCCAAGGACGTCACCGATTCGCTCCTGGTGGGCACATCTTCCAGCCGGTACGTGGTCAAGAACTTCTGGTGCGATCCGCGGACCGGCGTCGATTACCAGGTCCAAGTCGAGACACCTCTGCAACGCATGGACCGGGCCCAACAGATCGGGACGCTGCCTCTGCATAAGGCCGGGGCGGACAGCAACCTGATGATCCGTGACGTCGCGACCACAAGGACCGGCGTCGTGCCAGGTGAAATCGACCGCAGTTCCACGCAGCGGTACTTGAGCGTCACGGCCAACGTCGAGGGCGAGGACCTGGGCCGTGCCTCGGTGCAGATTGACCAGGCCATCGCCGCCGCCGGCGAGCCGCCGCGAGGCGTGCGAGTCAGCGTTCGCGGCCAGGTCGCGCCCGATGACGGAGATGTTCCACTCGCTGGCCATCGGCCTCGTCCTCTCAGTCGTGGTGATTCTAGTTATGCTGACCGGCTACTTCCAGTCGTTCAAATTGGGTCTGGTTTCCATCGGCGCCGTGCCGGGCGTGGTCTGCGGCGTGGCGATCATCCTCCTGGCGACCGGCACGACGCTGAACATCGAGTCGTTCATGGGCTCGATCATGTGCATCGGCGTCTCGGTCTCGAACTCGGTGCTGCTGTCAACCTTCATGGACGATCACTGGCGGGCTGGCGCGTCGGTTTATGAAGCGGCAATCGAGGGAGCCAAGGAACGGCTCCGCCCGATTATGATGACGGCCCTGGCCATGCTCCTGGGCACGTTGCCCATGGCGCTTGCGTTGGAGGAGGGAAGTGAAATGACCGCGCCACTTGGCCGCGCGGTGATCGGCGGCCTGTTCGTCTCCACCTTCGCCACGCTGTTGATCGTGCCGGCCCTGTTTGCCGCCCTCATGGGCAACAAGGCCAAGGTCTCGCCGTCGATGGACCCCGATGATCCACAAGGGCGGCACTATGATCCCGAACCGCCCGAAGCCCAAGCGGCCCATGGCGGACCAAGACCCGAGGAATCCGGCGACCGTGCCGAAAAGGCATCCCCGGGCGATCACGGCAAACCGCAATCGCCGGATTCGAGCCACAGGGGGCCATCGTGATTCGACAGTCGAGGCTGGGAGTCCGTTGTTGCCGGCTCATCTTGCTTGCCGTCCTGGCCGTTGGCTGCAGCAAAAAACCGCCCGAGCAGACCAGTTCCGTCAGCTCGGTTCCCCAGGTGCAGGTGATCAAGCCAGAACGGCGGAATATCACTGCCAGGCTAGAACAGCCGGGCTTTGTGCAAGCCTACGAACGGACGGCGATTTATTCCAAGGTATCGGGCTTTATCCGGCATTACTACGTGGACATCGGCCAACGGTTGAAGAAAGGCGACCCGATCGTTGACATTTTTGTCCCCGAACTGCAGGAAGAACATCAGCAAAAGGTAGCCCAGGTCGAGCTAGACCGGCAGATGGTCGAACAGGCGCAGCAGTTGGTCATGGTCGCTGAAAGTAAGGTCCAGACCGCAACGGCTCAAATCGAAGAGGCCAAAGCCAATGTAGGCAAATACCAGGCGGACGTCGTTCGTTGGACGTCGGAGGTGAAGCGGCTGACGGCGATGGTCGAGCAGCATGTCGTGGACGCCGAGATTCTCGATGAGACCCAGAAACAGCTCTCCGCGAGCCAGGCGGGGCACGACGCCGCCGAGGCGACCGTGGCCGCACGCCAAGCCGAAAAGGCTTCCGCCGCGGCAAATTTGGGCAAGGCCAAAATCGACGTGAAAACCGCCCGGGCACAGGTCGCGGTGGCTGAGGCCGATGAGCGGCGGACGGCAGCTTTGTTGGCCTATACCAAGGTGACCGCTCCCTACGACGGCGTCATTACCGTTCGCAACGCCAACACTGGCGATTATGTGCTTGCCGCTACGGGCGACGAGTCCACTGCCAAGGCTTCGCCCATGTTCGTGATCGCTAGCGACAACACCGTGCGGATCTTCACGGACGTTCCCGAGTCGTATGCCCGCTATGTCCACGAGGGAACCCGGGCCGAAGTCCGCGTCGATTCGCTCAGTGGTTTGGAAATCAAGGCGGCCGTCACCCGTACCTCATGGACCGTGAGAGAAAAGACCCGGACCTTGTGGGTGGAGGTCGATATGCCAATCAGTAGCGCCGATCTCCCGGTCGAGAACCCAGGAAGACAGGGCAATGACGCAACCACTGCACCAAGGCCGAGCGGCACTCCCACCAAGAATGTGGCCGGTCTGCGGCCGGGCATGTATGTAAACATGACGCTGATCGCCGAACAACCGGATGTCTTGGTGGTGCCGCAAGCGGCGCTGCTGGTGTCGGGTAACGAGACTTATTGCTACCTCTTGCAAAACGGCAAGGCCGTCAAGACCGCGGTCGTGCCGGGCCTGCAAGATGAGAACTCCATCGAAGTGATCAAGATGAAGATCGGCGGCCAATGGCTGAACGTCACCGGCGATGAGGAGGTGATCCAGGGCAGCCTGGACGAATTGACCAACGGCGAGACGGTGAATGTCATGCGCAAGTGAGCGGAACTTTGAAACAGTAGTTGTCGCGCGTGGCGAACAACAGCGGGCCGAGCAGGATCAGAGCCAGTAAGAGGAGACCTGCTATCACGCACGGAGAGGAGCCGTCAGTTTTCGCGATCGCTCATTCCGGACCAATCGTCAGCGTCGTGCCCCCCACCAGTGAATAGCGCTGGAGCACAGCGGCGATCTGGTCAATGCGGATGGCAGCGACGAGTTCGAGGTCGTCCTCGACCGAGCGATATTCGCGACGATAGACCCAGTCGCCGCCGACGCTGAACAACCGTTGGCCGGGCCGCTCGCTGGACAGCACGAGTTGCGAGCGGACCTTGTTCTTCGCCTGCTGGAGTTCGGACTCGGTTACACCTTCGGCGTGGGCCGTCTCGTAGACCCGCATCGCCCGTTGATAGACCTCGTCGGCGTCCTCTGGGGCGCAGCTGATCTGGGTAAAGAATGCCCCTGCCCCCTGGTACTCGGCGTGGCCCAACTCGGCCACGTCGGCGATGCCCGGATCGACCAGCTCCCAATAGAGGCGGCTGCCCGAATCATCGCCGAGAATGATCGTTAGGACCTTGGCCGCGTAGCGATCGTCGTCTTCGGCCGAGGGACCGAGCGACATTTGCAAGAGGTATTGCTGTGTGGCCGAGGCCCGCGCGAGCCGTTGAAAACCGCTCCGCGGCCGGGCCGGTTCGACGACGCGGGGGCACTCGACTGGTTCCCAGCTACCGCAGGCCCGGCGGCAGTCGGCGACCAGGGCGTCAAAATCGACGCGGCCGGCCGCGGCCAGGACAATGTTGCCTGGTGCATAGCGGCGGCAAAAGTAGTCGCGCATATCTTCGACCGGCAATGCTCCGACGCTGTTCGCCGTGCCCAGCACGCTGCGGCCTAAGGGGTGGTCGCCGAAGAAGGCCGCCCGGCACTTGTCGTCGGCCCCGAAGGGCGGCTGGTCTTCGTACATTTGGATCTCTTCCAGGATAACCTGCTTTTCCGTGCGGAACTCGGCCTCGCGGAGCGAAGGGCGGAGGATATCGGCCAGGACTTCCGTCGCCCGGCCTTGATACTCCGGCAACACGGGGGCATAGAAAACGGTTGTCTCCTCGGAAGTGGCAGCGTTGCAGTGCGAACCCATTTCGTCCAGCTCGCGGTTCACGTCGTCAGCCGAGCGGGTGGGTGTGCCCTTGAAGGCCATGTGCTCGAGGAAGTGGCTCACGCCGGCGATCTGGTCGGTCTCGTCGCGGGCGCCGGTCTTGACGATGAAGCCCAGGGCCGTGGAATAGGCCTGCGGGTTGCACTCGGCGACGATCTCCAGGCCGTTGGGGAGGACGTGGGTAAGGAATTCCATGGTGGTTGCGGAGGTCTTAGCTTGGAGGTCTTGGGTCGGTGGTCTTGGGTCGCAGGTTTCACGACCCAAGCTTTGAAATTTGAGATTTGAAATCTAAGGCCTAAGATCCAAGACCTAAACCACTTTCAGCTTCTCCGGTCCGACGGTGACGATAGTAAAATTACGCGGCGGGCTCTTGGCCAGGTAGTCGTTGATGTCGGCGCACGTCAGGCCGTCGATGATCCGCTCCAGTTCGTCGAGCATGCGGGCCCGGCCAATATGATACCATTCGCGGGCGATCGACGAGCTCCGCGAGTGGCTCGATTCCTGCTGCATGACCAACTCGGTCTTGATGCGGGCCTTGAGCCGCCTAAGTTCGTCGGCCTCGATGCCGCCAGCCAGCCGTCGCAACTCGCCGAGTGTCACATCGAGCGTTTCCTGGGCCCGCTGGGCGCTGCTGCCAGCGTAACAGAAGACGCCGGCCCGATCGCGGAGCGTATGGTAGCTGGCATAGACACTGTAGCACAATCCGCGGCGCTCGCGAACCTCGGTGAAGAGCCGCGAGCTCATGCCGCCGCCCAAGGCCCCCACTGCGCCCCAAGCCCGGAAGTAGTCTTCATGGCGATAAGGGACGCTGGGATAGGCGATGCCGATATGGGTTTGGGCCGAATCGTACTGCACGTGCGAATAGCCGCCCTCGGCCGGGCTATCATCGATCGCCCCCTCGTCGGCCGGCTGCCAATCGCCCAGCAATTCTCCGATGAGATCGACCAGGGGCGCCCATTCAAGACGCCCGGCGACGCCGAGGATCGTGCCCTTCGGCTGGAATTGCTGCTGAAAAAAGCCGCGTATCTCGTTCAGTTCGATGGCTTCCAGGGCGTCCTGCCGCCCCAACGATGACCGTCCCCAGGGATCGCCGAAATGGCGGCTACGCAGCTCGATCATGACCTTCTCCGCCGGTTCGTCCTCCACCGACCGCAAGCTTTGCAGCGCGGTCTGGCGGCAAGCCTCCAACTCTTCTTCCGGAAGCAACGGGCGGCGTAGCACGTCAGCAAAGATGGCGATCGCGGCGGGCAGTTTCTCGGCCAAAGTTGCCCCGCCATAAGAGACCCGCGCTGGTGACCGCGGCATGATGCTCGACGCCAAGGTTGTCGAGATCGAGGACGAACTGGCGATTGTCGCGGGAGCCGGCGCCGCGGAGCGTCATTTCACACGTCAAGGAGGCCAGTCCCAGCCGCGCCGCCGGTTCATGGACACAACCGGCAGGCACGAGGAACGAGAAGGCCGCGGACTGCAGCCAATCCATCGGCTGGGCCAGGAGCACCAGACCATTGGGAAAGACGTGGGAATGGATAATGGAAGCCACAGATGACCTTGGATTCAGGAGTAAACGTGCTCGACGGCCTTGTAGACTACTTTCGCGGTGACAAAGCCGACACGGCGATAGAGCCGCAAGGCCCCTTCGTTCTGGGCGGTGACCTCCAGGTAGACGCGATTGACACCGGCCTGGCGGAAGCCCTGAAGGCAGTGAAAGAGCAAGATCGTGCCAAGGCCGCTATTGCGATGCTCCGGCGCGATCCCCAGGTTCTGCAGCGCGCCCAGCCCAGCGGTATCGCGGATGCCTTGCACGGTCCCGCAATACTCGGGGCGCTTGCCCGGCCGACTGCAGGTCAGCAGCCAGGTCGTCTGAGGAAGAAAGCCCGGCTTATGGACGATCTCGCGCATCAGACGGCGGCAGCCATCCAGTTCTCCCAGGCACGGGAACACGTTGGCGTCCATCTCGCTGCGAAAGGCGGCGTACTTGGCCGCGGCAAAGGCATCCAGCAAGGCGGGGTTCCACGGCTCGAAACCGTAGCCCGGCGGGGCCTGCGGTGGCGCCAGGTCGCGACCAGCCAATGAGATTTCCATCCGGTAACGCTTGAAATACATAAGGTCCATGGCCGCCCGATCCAACCGCAATTTGAGCCCTTGCGGCACGCGGCATTTCGCCCCCGCTGGGCCGGGCACCATCCGTACAGGATGCCCGGCCCAGCGGGGGCGTTTCGAGCTTGGGTTTCTTGTGCTGACGTACTAGTGTAACGCGGCAGCTGCGGGCGGTCAATTCTCAGGAAAACGCCAATCCGTCTCACCACGTCACTTCCAGGCCGGCGGTGGCGCCATGGTAGAACAGGGCGCTGCTGACGTCGACCGTCGCCGTGCCGGCCGTGAGATTGGTGTCGGCAAGCTGGTTGACCGGCTGGGCGATGTTGTTGAGGAACATGACCTCATAGCCGCCGCTGAGGGCAAAGTGCTTGCTGAGCTGGTAATAGCCCTTCAGGCCCGCCTCGCCAAAGAACGCCGCCGAAGCCTGGTTATTGGCGCTGCTGGCCAGGGCGCCAAGACCGCCGGGATCGGAGAGCGAAGTCGCCTGGTTGGCGCAATCAAGGAAAACGCCGGCCTTGACAAAGCCGCTCAGCCGCCAGCAATTGGCCTTCTGAAGCAGGGCGCCGTCCGCCCCGATCTGCCAACCGAAAAGGTGGTTGTGGGTAAGGATCGATTCCGTTGACGTGTTCCCCGTGGTCGCTGAGGTTCCCGCGATATTATAGATGTCGGTCAGATCGAGGTAACGAAAGCCCGTCAAGAAGGAAAGGTTGCCGAACAGCGGTTTGCGAAAATTGAGCTCTGAGCTGTAGAACCGGGAGGTCGAGTCAAATTGGGCGTCTACCAAGGTTATCTGGTTGACGCTGTCCACCGCGAGGTTGCCGGCATTGGGCAGCGAGGTGGAGGGAACGTTTCTGGTGGATGACCAGCCGTCAACCATGAAGAAATTCCCCTCGAATCCCCAGCCTTCGCAGTCCAGGGCAGTGAGGGAAATACGCGGCCCCGCGGCAAAGGGAAAATGGAACTCGCTGGCGTCGAACCGCTCGACGCCGGTCGCTGTGTCGAAAAGCAAGGTTCGAGTGCCAGGCGTGGAACGGTGGAGTATTAGAGCGTCGGCATCGATCTTCCAGGTGGACCCGGCGTAGATCTGGGAAAGCTCGTTGCACTCCTGCGCACAGGCTGCAAAGGCCGGTGTCTCATCGATGCAGCATTGCAGCAAACTGGGGCCGGCCTGACTCACGCCGGCGGCCTGGCAAGCCGAAGCGCCCGGTTCGCAGGTCGGCTCGCCGGAAACGCCACAACCACCGGTTGGAGCGTCACCAAGGGCCAAACCGCCGGCCGAAGCCGCGAGCAGCATCAGCCCAATCGCCAAAAGTGTCTTCATGCTGACCGTCATGTTTGTCTCCTATACGAATAGCCGCCCGCTAAAATCTGCAAAAACGTAAAGATCGATAGGCTCCCTACGAACGGATCGACCAGAATAACCGGCACGCCAAGAAAAATTGCGCCAAGCGGCAGGCGTTGCCTAGAGTACCCAGATTCAGCTGGTTTAGGCCACTTCCCCACAGCCTTAATTGAAGTTAAACTATCGCGATTGCCTATTTCTCCAAGGAGCGGCCGTGAACGAGAGCCCCATACTGATCCGTGTAGGACACAGCCCGGATGCTGACGATGCCTTCATGTTCTATGCCCTGGCTCGCGGCAAGATCGACACTGCGCCGTACGAGTTCCGGCACGAGTTGGTCGATATCGAGACGCTCAACCAGCGAGCGTTCCAGGGCGAATTGGAACTGACGGCCTTGAGCCTGCATGCCTACGCCCACCTCACCGACCGCTATGTGCTCTGCAGCTGCGGGGCGAGCATGGGCGACCGTTACGGCCCCATGTTGGTGGCGCGAAAAAGCAGCCGCTGGAGACTTTCCGGCATGCGGCGATTGCCGTGCCCGGCCTGCTCACGACCGCCTACCTGGCCTTGCGGATGTGCCTGGGGTTGGAGTTTCGACAGGTGGTCGTACCGTTCGATCGGATCCTCGACGCGGTGGTCGCGGGCGAATACCAAGGCCAGCCCCTCGAGGCGGGGCTGATCATCCATGAAGGCCAGCTCACGTACGCCGAGCAGGGCCTGGAGTTGATCGTCGACACAGGCCAGTGGTGGTACGAGCAGACCGGTCTGCCGCTGCCCTTGGGAGCCAACGGCGTCCGCAAGGACCTGGGTCTACGGGCGATTGCCGACGTGCAGCGACTGCTTCGCGGCAGCATCGAATACGGGCTGGCGCATCGCCGCGAGGCCCTGGACTATGCCTTGGGTTTCGGCCGAGGGCTTGATCCGGCCAAGGCCGACGAATTCGTGGGCATGTACGTCAACGATTGGACGCTGGACTTCGGCCCGCGCGGCCGGCAGGCGGTCGCCGAGTTGTTGGCCCGCGGCCACACAGCCGGTGTGATCCCGCGGCGGGTGGAGCCGGTGTTTGCGTGAAGCGTAAAGTCTTCAGCCGTGGCGAAAGCCTTGTCGCCCGTTCTCCGGGACTTCGCCGGCCGGGTGTTTCGCCAGGTAAGCCAGTCCCGCCTGCATGTCCGCCAACAGTCCATCCGCCAGGCCGCGGCTGACGCCGTGTCTGACTACAATGCGCTGGACGGCGGTCGTCTCGCAATTTGCCGGAAGCGTATACGCCGGCACTTGCCAACCGCGAAACTGCAAACGATCGGCGAGATCAAAGAGCGTGAAGCCTGGCCGACTTTGCTCTTTAAGCTTCCAACAAACGGTCGGGATGCCGGCGTGGCCATCGTGGATTACTTCGAAAGGCCCCATCGCCGCGATTTTCTCTGCCAGATAGCAGGCGACGGTCGCCGACGCGGCCTGGACCTTGCGGTATCCGTCTTTCCCAAGCCGGAGGAAATTGTAGTATTGCGCAACGATCTGGCCGCCCGGGCGAGAGAAGTTCAGGGCAAAGGTGGGCATGTCTCCGCCCAGATAGTTGACCTTGAAGATCAATTCCTCGGGCAGGTCTTCTTTGTCTCGCCAGATCACCCAGCCCACCCCCAGCGGCGCCAGTCCGAACTTGTGGCCCGATGTGTCGATCGACTTGACGCGGGCGAGACGGAAATCCCAGGGCAGGTCGGGATGGAGGAAGGGGGCCACGAATCCGCCGCTGGCGGCGTCAACGTGGACCGGAATATCGAGTTGCGTTTCGTGCTGAAGACGGTCCAAGGCATCGCTCGTTTCCTTGACGGGTTCGTAATGGCCGGTGAACGTCGTTCCCAGCGTGGCAACCACACCGATGGTGTTCTCGTCGCAATGGGCAACGGCCTCGCTCGGACTGAGGACGTAACGTCCCGGAGCCATGGGCAGTTCGCGGAGCTCGACATCCCAGTAGCGGCAGAACTTGTGCCAACAGACCTGCACCGGACCGGTCACCAGGTTCGGTCGATCGGACGACTTGCCTGCGGCCCTCTGCGCAGCCCGCCAACGGGCCTTCAAGGCCATTCCGGCCAGCATCGCGGCCTCGCTGGATCCGGTGGTCGAGCAGCCCAACGTATTGGTCGCGTGCGGCGAGTGCCACAAATCGGCCAGCATGTGGACGCAGCGATTCTCGATTTCGGCCGTCTGCGGATATTCGTCCTTGTCGATCATGTTCTTGTCGAGGCAAGCGGCCATGATCTCCCGGACCTCGGGTTCAACCCAAGTGCTGCAGAAGGTAGCCAGGTTCTGCCGCGAGTTCCCATCGAGCATCAATTCGTCCAGGATCCAGCGGCTAACGTGCCGCGGATCGTGCTCGTGCTGCGGGACCTTATACTTGGGCACACTGGCGGTGAGATCCGTCGAGGCATAGAGGTCTTCCAGGATGGAGTCGCGAATGTCGTCCTTCTCGTGCAACATATTATGGCACCTTTGGGTGGGATGTTCTTTTAGCCCGCCAGCTTATCAGTAACGCCCCAACTTGTCCACATCGTCTCCGGGGTTACTGCGATTCAGACGCAAGCAGCGTTCGAGGACGATTACGTTTGAATCACGCCGCTGGTTGCTGGGGTCTTGGGGGCGGAGTAAGATGGGGGAAAGAACTACATTACGAGTTGTGATAATGACTAATATGATCCGTGCAGCCGCGATCGGCATTGGCTCGATCGGGTGGCTATTTCTCTCGGTTCCCGCACTGTACGCGGAGCGGCCGGCCGATCGTTCCTTGTTGACCGTCGATCGGATCTTCGGCAAGAAGGAGTTTGACGTCCAGAAGTGGGGACCGGCCCAATGGCTTAAGGACGGCTCGGGTTACACCGTACTGGAAGCGTCAAAAATATCGAATGACGCCAAGGACGTTGTGCTTTACCATCCGCAGTCGGGCCAGCGCACGGTCTTGGTAGCTGCCGCAAGCCTGATAGCCGCCAGGCAACCACGACCCTTTGAAGATTGATGGCTATGCATGGTCGGACGACGTCAGGAGACTCCTGATATTCACGAATGCCAAGCGCGTCTGGCGGCAAGATACCCTCGGCGACTACTGGGTGTTCGACCGGAAAACAAGCCGCCTTCACAAGCTAGGTGGGAGTGCAAAACCAGCGACGATGATGTTCGCCACTGTTTCGCCCGACGGAGACCGAGTGGCCTATGTGTGCGGGAATAATCTCTATGTGCAGAATCTCGACGATTTGCACATTACCCGCCTGACCATGGACGGATCGGAGACGATCATCAATGGTACCTCGGACTGGGTTTATGAAGAGGAGTTCGATCTCCGCAACGCCTTCCGCTGGAGTCCCGATGGTAAGTACATCGCCTATTGGCAGTTCGACACCTCGGGGGTCAAGAGCTTTCCGCTCGTCAACGATACCGATGGTCTCTATCCGAAACTCACGTACTACAAGTACCCGAAGGTCGGCGAAACCAATTCTGCCTGCCGGGTCGGCATCATTGCGGCAAGCGGCGGCACCACGCGCTGGCTGGACACGAAGGCCGATCCCCGCAACCACTACATCCCGGAGATGGAGTGGGCGCCCAATTCGCGCTGCGTGGTATTCCAGCAGCTCAACCGTCTGCAAAACAGCAACTGCGTCTTCCGCGGCGATGCCGAGAGCGGGGCAACACGAGCGATCTTCAGGGACCGGGACGACGCCTGGGTCGATGTTGCGCCGAAATGGCACTGGATCGAGAAGGGGAATCGCTTTCTCTGGTTGAGTGAGCGCGATGGATGGCGGCACGTCTATGCGGTCTCCTGCTCCGGCAGAACAGTCAGCCTGTTGACGCCCGGCCCCTACGACGTCATCGATATCGCCGGGGTGGACGAGCAGCGGGGGTGCGTCTACTTGATCGCCTCTCCCGACGATCCCACCCGGCAGTATCTCTACAGCGTACCGCTCGACGGAAGCGGCGCACTCTGCGGTGCAGGCGTCTCGCCTGGCTTGGACAGTCACGCAGGCGGCTCGCCTGCCTCGGGCAGCCAGCACAACCGCGGCACCATGTCGCGCGTCACGCCGAACGACCAGGCGGGCACGCATGCCTACGATATGGCGCCGGGCTGCGGCTGGGCGCTGCACACCTACTCCCGTTTCAGCCGGCCGCCGCTGGTCGAACTGATCAGCTTGCCCGATCACAAGCGAGTTTGCCTGCTAGCCGATAACGCCGAAATTCTGGCCAGGTTGAAGCAATTAAAAGCATGCCCCCGCGAGTTCTTCCGCGTCGATATCGGCGGCGGCGTGCAACTCGACGCCTGGTGCATCAAGCCGCCGGACTTCGATCCAACGCGGAAATACCCCTTGCTGCTCCATGTCTATGGCGAGCCGTGCATGCAGACGGTTTTGGATCATTGGCAAGGCAGTTTAGCTATGTGGCACTGCATGCTGGCACAGCAGGGATACCTGGTCATGAGCATCGACAACCGCGGGACCGCCGCTCCCCGCGGCCGCGAGTGGCGGAAGTGCATTTACCGGCAGATCGGTATCCTCGCTTCCGCCGATCAGGCCGCGGCGACGCGGAAGATCCTCGCGGAACGCCCTTACATCGACCCGCAAAGGATCGGCATTTGGGGCTGGAGCGGAGGCGGCTCGATGAGCCTCAATGCCATCTTTCGCTATCCGGATCTCTACCGCACCGCCATGGCAATCGCCTTCATCAGCGATCAGCGCCTCTACGACACCGTCTACCAGGAACGTTACATGGGACTGCCGGCAGATAACCATGCCGGCTATGAAAATGGATCGCCGATTACCTTTGCGCACCAACTAAAGGGCAACCTCCTGCTCGTCCACGGCACGGGCGACGACAACTGCCACTACCAGAGTTGCGAACTGCTCATCAATGAGCTGGTGAAGCAAAACAAGCTGTTTTCGATGATGGCTTATCCGAATCGCAGTCATGCCATCCGGGAAGGGGCGAATACGGAACGCCATCTCTTCGAAACGCTCACGCGCTATCTCAAGGAGAACTTACCAGCGGGGCCAGCGCAATGATAATGACAAAACTTGCCGGCATCGAATCTACGTCAGGATTCGCCTGACGATCCACATGGGCACCAGCCGCGAGCGGAGCAGAAAGCCGATGCACTGATTGCGGAAGCCGGGCACGCACAAATACTTCCGCCGGGTCAGGGCCCGCAAGGAGGCGGCGGCCACGGCCTCGGGCGTGGACCACATCCATCCGGGCACGCGGCTCATATCCGACTTTTCGTAGCCCGGGTTTTCGTGAAAACTCGTATGCGTGTAGCCCGGACAAAGCAGTTGCACGTTCACGCCCTTGTAATAGCATTCCACGCGAAGGTTCTCCGAGAAGCTCCGCAAAAAGCCTTTGGTAGCGCCGTACATCACGTTGCAGGGCACGGGCAACTCGGCGGCCAAAGCCGATACGTTGATGATGTCGCCACGGCCCGCATGGACCATGCCAGGCAGGGCCGCCCGGCAGAACCTGACCGCAGAAACCACGTGAACCGCAAGCATGTCGCATTGCAGTTGCGGGTCCTGCTCGAAAAACCACTTCGGATCTCCGAATCCGGCGTTGTTGATCAACAGGCAGAAATCCGCCTCGCGCTCGATGCGGGCCACCACGCGGTCCTGGTCCTCGGTCCGCGCGAGATTCGCCGGAAAGGGCTCAAGTTCCGCAGGGCCGCAAGCCGCCAGCGATTCGACCATCGTGGCCAGTGCCGCTTCGTCCTTGTCGACCAGCACCAGCCGTTTCCGCATCGAGGCCAACTGCCGCGCGAAGGCGGCCCCGATGCCTTTGGCCGCCCCGGTGATGACGCGGTTCCCCAGGGGAGTTCGACATTCGCCGTCATGTTTTTCTCTCCATGCCCATGATCCGGGCGATGATCCGATCCAGCCAGCGGTCCGGCAGGATGCGGGGAAGGATCCAGTAGGTCAATCGCTTGTCGGGAACGGCGTAACGGGCCTTGGGGCGCCGGCAGGTCAGGGCGCGGCGGATAAGGCCCGAGATCTTTTCCACCGGTAGGGCCGTGCGTTTGCTCTCCAGAAGGTCGATGTGCTTGAGGATCGGGCCATAATCCGAAGCGGCGAAATCGGTGGAGATGCTCGCCGCCTTGTCCCAGATGAGCGTTTGGATGGCGCCGGGCTCGATGACGATCAGGTCGATCCCGTAGATCATCAGTTCCCGCCGCCACGAATCGGAGAGGGCCTCAAGGGCATGCTTGGAGGCCGCATAGGGGCCCATGAAGGGATAAGCGATGCGGCCGCTCACGGAGCTGATGTTGACGATCCGCCCCGGCGGCTGGCTCCGCCCGGGCTGCGGGCGCAGCAAAGGCAGTAAGGCCTGCGTGACGTGGACCACGCCCATGACGTTGGTTTCGAGGTGGTCGCGGATGACGGCTGCCGGAAGTTCGCTCAAGGGACCTGCGCGAGAAATGCCGGCGTTGTTTACCAGTCCGATCAGCCCTTCGGCCCCCACTTTGCCGGCGACAACCGCGGCGGCCTGGCGAACCTGGTCTTCCTGTCTCACGTCGAAGACTAGCGGCGAGAACGCCGGGCCGAATTGCTGGGCGAGCCGCTCGGCATCCTCCGCCTTGCGGACGCTGCCGAAGACGGTGAAGCCGTGTTGCAACAAATCGGCAACC
Source organism: uncultured Planctomycetia bacterium (assembly GCA_963709175.1). GTDB lineage: Bacteria > Planctomycetota > Planctomycetia > Pirellulales > Thermoguttaceae > JANXQG01. The sequence goes on along the minus strand of CAVPVK010000007.1, from coordinate 1,484,765 downwards.
GTGGCATAGCCAATGCCGGTGGAAACGCCGGTAACCAGTACGTTTTTCATGTCGCGAGAAACCTACGTGACTAACCAGAAACGTCTACGTGTCGTTATTTTGACGATAAATGGGCTGGCCGGTGGTGAGGGCTTCTTCGGCGATTTCCGCCGCCCGCTTCGCTCCGCCCGCCGCCTGCATGGCCTTTTGCAGCGTGCAGGCGCGGCAGCGGAACGTTTCTTCGGAAAGAACGCGTTTTACCAAGCCACGCAATACATCGACAGTGCAGTGCTTGAACGACGCCCGCAGTCCCGATCCCGTGTAGGCTACGCGGGCCGCCATGCCGGTTTGATCGGCGCTGCGGGGGAGGGCGACCATCGGCACGCCGCGGGTCAGCGATTCCAGGACCGTGTTCGAGCCGCCGTGCGTTATTAACAGCGCCGCTCGATCGAGCAGCGCCATCTGTGGGGCAAAGTCCACCACCAGGGCGTTCTTAGGAATCGCTCCAAGGCCTTCCCGCACACCGGCATGTTCCCCCTTCCAGTTTCCCAGGGCCAGGACCAACTGCGCGTCCAGACCGTCACAGGCGTCGAGAATCTTGCGGAAGACGGGTGGATTTGCGGGGTCGGGAATTGTGCCGAGTGAGGCGAAAATCAAAGGCCTGCCGTCCAGCGCGTTCCAGGGAAACTGATAGTCGGTGTTCACCTGCCGGTTGGCGGCGAAAGAGCCAATGTAGTGGAATTGCCGTGGCAGCTTGTGGCGAGGAAAGTCGAATTCGGCACAAAGATTGGAGATTTGGGCCAAGGGAGAGAAGGCGTCCTCCACTCGCGTCAATCGGGGCAGCCCCTGTTTCTTCCTTGCCACGTTGATGGCCTTCATGATCGGCCGCATGTACCAATGCCAGGCAGCGAAACCGAGGCGATTGCGCAGCCGCGCGGGCAAACCCTCGCGAAAGGCCCATTGAGTGAATGGCGGCGGCACGCCCGGCTCTTCGTGCCATAACAGCGCAGAGCAGATGGTGACGAAGGGCACTCCGGCCACGGCGGCGGCAGTACCGCCACCGGTGAAATTCTGGTCGATCAACAGGCCGTCGATTTTCAGTTCGCGAACCAGCGGAGGAAGCCTGAGAAGCATCACGCGGACATCCCATTCGAAAGCACAACGCACGCCGATCATCCAGCCGGCATCGAACTGGCAAAACGCCTTCCAAAGCAGCCAGCTCGAAGGATAAGGGATTCCCTCGCTGTTCGTATCGCAGAAGGGGAGGCCCAATTGCGCGGCCAAGGGGGCAGCCTTCGTCCGCGCGAGAACGGTAATGCGGTGCCCCCGCCGCGCCAATTCCACACCGACGCTACCGATGGGCAGCACGTGGCCGGCGTCGTCGGGACATACGAGTGCAAAGTGTGCCATGACCTAACTCGCCCGTTAATGCGCCTCCCTCAGTTGCCCGCCAAGCTTGTCCGTCCGCTGGCGGCGGCCGGCCAGGAAGCCGAGAGAGCCCGCGCCGGATCAAATCGCAGGACGGTCGTCGGCGCGGGGTGGCGGACAAGGATCAACCCGCCGCTAGTGTCGGGCGTGGGGAAACACTCGATCGACGCCGGCGCGTCGCAAACCCATCCGGGATGGAAACGGTAACGGAGGACGACGTGGTCTTTGCGGCTGGCCACATTTCGCAGTTCGAGACGGTTAATACCGGCTCGGACCTCGCCTTCGCCTATCAGGAAGCGCGACCGATCGTCGCTCAGCTTGAACGCCTCGTACGGCCCGATCGCCTCTCCGCTACTTCCGCTGAGCCTGCGGAAGAATTCCTGCCAAGGACGGTTGCGGACAATCACCCAATTGACGTTGAAACGGCTAAGTACCTCGCGAACCTGGTCCAAATTGGAGTCCGCAAGACTGCGACCGAACAGCTTCTCCGTGGAGAACTCGATCGGATCGAGCATCGCTCGATCCGGAGCGGCAACGCTAATGACCTCTCGACGGCCAATGGCCGGCAGTGCCAGTCCCAGCCATGGGTAAAGCGGCACCGCCTCGAGCAGGACGCGGTCGCCCTCCGCCGTACGCTGCTGAACAAACTCGACCAACTCCACTTCATCGCTTGGCGGCAGCAGGTTGTCGCCGAAGAAACAGACCCCGGCAACGAGGATGCCGCCGGCGACGGCGTAAGCCGCCCCGCGGAAAAAAGAGGGAATCCGCAATCGCCGAGCCAGCCCGGCAATGGCACAGCCCCAGAGCAACGCCGAAAGTTGCAGGAGGACGAGAATGAATCGGGCCGGCTCGATAGCGCGCGTCACCGACCAGAATGAGCCAAACAGGTGCAACCAAAGCATGAAGGCCAACGTGATCCCCAGCGCCGCAGTCGTGGCCCGCGGCTGCCGTTGGGCGAGGATGGCAAGCCCGATTCCACTGAAGATCACGACTCCGGCAACTTGCAGTTCCGTGACGAGGGAGAAGTCGTGCCAACTCGTGCGGTTCCAGTAGGTTCCACAGGAATTGGTCGCGGTCATCCAGGGCGCCGGCGGAGCGTGCAAACCCGAAAACACGGGTACCAGCCAGAAGGCGTTCAGCAGCGCTGCGACAAGGGGAGCGGCGAGTAATACCGTCCGCGATCGCCAGGCGGTGCTCTTGGATCCGACCATGAGCCAAAGCAAGGCCGGAGCAATCGCCACGGGCGCCAAGGGGTGTACGAAGAGCAGCAGGCTGAGGGCGACGACGACGGCAAGGCCCCCTAGGACCGTTGGCTTGCGGAGGAACCGATCGCATCCGGCAAGCACGGCCAGGCAGAGGAAACTGGAAAGTAAGAATGCCGCCATGCCCACGCGGAGCATAACTTGGTGCGCCGGCTCGAGCCAGAGGAAGCCTGTCGCCACCAGCAATGCCCAGGCCGTCTCCTCGGCGTCGAGCGCGAGCCAGCGGGCGGCGGCAAGCAGTGCCAGCGGCGCGACCAGCATGGCACACCACACAAGCGCCGTGACGAGCCTGCCGGTTTCCGCATGGGGGAAGAGTAAGGCGGCCACATCATAGATGACGTTGCCCAGCTTTTCCATCGGCAACATCACACTTCCGCCGCAGATGGCAGGATCGTAGCCCCAAGTCTCGCCGCCGTCGAAAAGCGCTTCGCGAAAAACTTGCGCACGATGGCGCATGCACGGCGAAATCGCCATACCCCAGGACCGGGTAATCCCAGACGGCCGACAGCGGCAAGGCATGGCACGCCGCCCAGACATGGACGGCAAGACAAACGGTGATCATCCACTTGGGCCACGCGGGCGAGGACGCGGGCGGCAACCGCTGATCCGCCCCGGCACGAACATCGCAACCTGTTTCCTCCGCCCTAATCATGATGGCACTCTCGTCTTTCAACCGACGGCCGGTCCGCGCCGACAGGGCGGCCTGTAGTCAGTGCCTGTTCGATAATATCCGCCGCGCGTTGCGGCCCGCCGGCCGCGAGCATCGCTTGCTTAAGTTCACCCGTCCGTCGGCGGAAGCGGTCCTCAGTAAGAACGCGGCGGATGACCTCGCGCAGCGCGTCCGGAGAGCCGTGGTGGAAGGGCGAGCAGAGCCCCCCTCCGGAATAGGCGATCCGCGCCGCGTTGCCCGGCTGGTCGGCACTCCGCGGCATGGCGACCATGGGGACCCCGCGGCTGATTGCCTCCAACGTAGTATTCAGGCCGGCGTGGGTGATTAAGACGGCGGCTCGATCCAACAGTGCCAGTTGGGGGGCAAAGTCGACGGTCAGTGGATTGCCGGGCAAGTCGTAGGAGGCCTCCCGGCCGCCGTCTTCCCCGTCCCATTTTCCCCGTGCCAGGACGAGTTGTGCCGGGAGCCCCTGGCAGGCGGCGGCGATCTTGGGATAGACGGGACGGTTCATGGGATCCGCCACTGTGCCCAACGACGCATATATCACGGGTCGCCCGTCGAGGCGATCCCAGGGAAAGCCGTCGGCCGAGTATTGCCGGCCGGCTGCCAGCGCGCCGACGTAGTGGAAGCAGGCCGGCATGTTGCCACGGGGAAAATCGAACTCGGCAAACAACTGGGAAATCTCGGCGAGGGAAGAATAGGACTCGTCCAGACAACGGAAAGGACGCAATCCCCATTCCTTGCGATAGCGGTTGAGCATGCGGAGCGTCGGCCGCATGAACCAGCGCCAGGCAAGAAACCCCCATCGGTTGCGCAGCCGCGCAATTCGGCCGACCTTATAGGGCCAGGGAGTGAAAGGTGGCGGCTGCGCTAAATCTTCGTTCCAAGGAGGCGATGTGCAGAGAGTGACGAAGGGCAGGCCGACTCGCTCGGCCGCTGTTCCGCCAGCGGTCATCACCTGGTCGGCGATGACGCCGTCGATGGCCAACTCCTTAAGGAGGCGGGGGACCTTCCGCAGTACGCCCTCGGCCATCCAGGCGAAGCCGTTGCGGAAGCCGACCTGCCAGCCCTGCCCGAACTGCGCTGTACGCCAGCCACAGCAGGAGGTCGGAAGGCCAGGGAACGTCGTCCATCTCCAGGCCGCAGAAGGGCAGCGACAGTTGCTCGACGATCGCGGCGGCCTTGGACCGGGCGATTACCGTGACCTCGTGCCCCCGCCGCGCCAGTTCTATGCCCACGGCGCCGAGGGGATAGAGATGACCGGCATCGGGCATGCTGAGGATTGCAAAACGTGCCATGATTCTCTTCTCGATCACTCGTAGCGGAGGGCCTCGATCGGATTCAACCGCGACGCCTTCCAGGCCGGATAGAAACCAAAAACGATGCCGACCGCCACCGAGACGACCACGGCCACGGCCGCGGCGTCGAACGAGGCCTGCGTGGGCCAACCTGCCAATTTGCTGGCGAACATCGAAACGGCCCTGCCGACCGGAATGCCGACGGCCCCGCCCACGAGGCAGAGGACCACCGCCTCGATGAGGAATTGAATAAGCACGTCGCTCGAGTCGGCGCCGACCGCCATCCGCAGCCCGATCTCGCGGGTCCGCTCGGTAACGGAAACCAGCATGATGTTCATGATGCCTACGCCGGCCACTGCCAGCGAGACCGCCGCGACCGACATTCCCAGATTGGAGAGCATTTGAACCACGCGCTTGAAGACATTGGAGACCTCGGCGTTGTCGTAAATGCGGAAGTCGGGATCGTCTTCGCCCACGTGGTGGCGGTCGCGAAGAAACCGCGTGATCTCCTCGCAGGCATTGGGAATGACCGCGGGCGATCGGGCCTGTGCCATGATCTGGTCGATGCTCTCCGACCGCGCTTCCCGGGGAACGCCGGGCATCATTTCGGCCAGCGATTGGCCGGGCGGAGAGTGCTCGGAGAACCTCTCGGCCGAGGGCGCCGAACCGCGATTGGATCCGCTGAGGCGATACTTGACCGTGGTCCAGGGGGCGAAGAGGATGTCGTCCTGGTCGTTGCCGAGGAATGTAGCGCCCTTCTCGGCAAGCACGCCAATCACCGTAAACGGTACGTTCTTCACGCGGATCTCCTGGCCGATGGGGTAGCGGCCGCCAAAGAGCTCGCGGACGAGCGTATGGCCGATCAGGCAGACCTTATCGCTGCTGGCGAGTTCCCGCGAGGTGAAAGTCCGCCCATACTGCAGTTCCGTCCAATTGCGCATCTTGAGGAATTCGTCGGTGCTCCCGGTCATGCCGGTGCCCCAGTTGTGATTTCCATAGACCACTTGCACCCAGGCACCGACGATGGGAGCCGCGTAGCCACCGACGGGCACTCCCGAGCCAAATAGGCCGCATCCTCGGGCGTGAGGCTGTCGCTTCGCGTGGCGTACCGAATCGATCCGCCTTTGGGTGCCCCGGGCGTAACGGTCAGGGTGTTGGCGCCCATGTTCGTCACAGTCACCTGGATGGCCGTAGAGGCCCCGCGGCTGATTTCCATCACAGCAGTCACCGCCGCCACGCCGATGATCACGCCCAACATGGTCAAAACGGCCCGCATCGCGTTGCGGCGGAGGGCCTGGAAAGCGATCCGCACCGCGCCCCCCGCTACCCGGACCGCATGTCGCGCACGGCGCAGCGGAGGATGATCGGGGACGCCGCCGGCAGGGACGGCCGCGGGCTGCGCGAGCGAGGCGATGCTCGTATCGTCAACGATCAGCCCGTCGGCGATGCGGATCACGCGATCGGCATGCCGCGCGACCTCCAAGTCGTGCGTCACCAGAAGAATCGTTATCCCCTGCTCGACGTTCAGTCGCCGGAAGATCTGCAGGATCTCCTTGCCCGTCCGCGAGTCGAGGTTCCCCGTCGGTTCATCGGCCAGGAGCATAATCGGCTGGTTGATGAGCGAGCGAGCGATGGCAACGCGCTGTTGCTCGCCGCCGGAAAGTTGGGCCGGCGAATGGTCCATGCGGGTTTCCAGTCCGACCATCTTCAACAGTTCGCGGCCGCGCTGGCGGATCTGCCGGCCCGAGCGGCGGTCGCAGGCATAGGCGCTGGGCATCCGCACGTTGTCCAAGGCTGTGGCGCGGGGCAGGAGATTGAACGCCTGGAAGACGAAGCCGATGCGGCTGCTGCGGAGCCTCGCCAGTTGCTCGCGCGAGAGCTCGGCCACCTCCAGGTCCTCGAAGCGATAAGAGCCCGCCGTGGGCTGGTCCATGCATCCTAGCAAGTTCATCAAGGTGGTCTTGCCGGAGCCCGACGCTCCCATCAGCGCCACGAACTCCCCTTGGCGGATCGTGAGCGAGACGTCCTTGAGGACGGGCACGTTCACGTCGCCGAGGTAGTACGTCTTGTCGATATGTTCGAGTTCTATCAGGGACATCGCCCTTACTTCTTGATCACCTTGTTGACGAAACTCGAGACAAAATCGGGCTTGGCCGCGCGGACGGCCTGGATCACCACCTCGTCCTGGAGCTGCAGTTCGCCGCCGGTCAGCTCGGTGACCATGCCATCGGAAAGGCCCGGCTTCACAGGCACAGGGCGGACCAGGCCGTCTTCTGCGCGGACCCAGGCCGTCGGCGTCGCCGTCTCGACGGTCGGTTCGTCGTCGATTTGGCCTTGATCTTGGTCTTCGGGCCGCGAAGCCTTGGCAACGGGCGGTTTCAGCCCGCCACGGGCTGCGGGGCTGATCTGGTTCCAAGTCGGTCGCCAGCGAAGGGCCTGGTTGGGGATCCGCAACACGTTGCTGCGATGATCCACGTCGAATTGGAGCTTGGCGGTCATGTAGGGCATTAGCGCGCCGTCGCTATTGTCGACATCGACCACCACGCCATACGTCACCACCCCAGACACCCTGGCGGCGTCGAGGTGAATCTGCGTTACCTTTCCGACAAACGTTCGATCGCGGCATTTGTCCACCTTGAACGTTGCCTTCTGTCCCACGTGGACGTCGCCAATGTCGGCCTCATTGACCTCTGCGTAGACGCGCATGTGGCTCAAGTCCTTGGCCAGAAGGAACAAGCTTGGCGCGTTAAACCCGACCACCACGGTCTGACCAACGTTCACGCGGCGGGAGATCACTGTTCCGTCGACGGGCGAGCGGATGGTCGTGTAATCGAGATTGATCTCCGCGGCCTTCTTCATGCACTTGGCCTGCTCGATCTTGGCCTCGCTCATGGCCAATTCCGCCTTGGAGATTTCGAACTGCGAGGCGGCGGCCTCGTACTCGGCTGGAGAGTTGGTAGTCTTCAGCCTCTCGGCCCGATGGAAGTTGCGTTCCGCCTGATCGCGATGGGCGCGGCTCTCGGCGGCCTCGGCCTCGGCCATCCGCAGTTCGGCCACGGCCTTGTCCAGCTCCAGTTGTTGCGGCCTGTCATCGAGTTGGGCCAGCACGTCGCCTTCCCGCACGCGAGAGTTATAGTCGATCGTAGCGCCGGGCTTCTCGCGGTCGGGGCCGAAGCTCTTGATCATTCCCACGATCCGGGCACCGACGTCGATAACCTGGATGGGCTCGACGTTCCCCGTGGCGGTGGCGCCGATCATGATGTTGCCACACGTGATCGGCAGCGTGCGGAACTGCGGTTGCTCGCCGCTGAAACCGTAGCGCCAGCCAGCGAATCCGCCAACTGCCAGGACCAAGACCAGTATCATGAGAATCTTTTTCATATGCGTACTCGCAGGCTTTCTTCGACAAGCTCCGTTTCGTGCCGCAAGGTCTGCACGACCTTTCCCTTCTTCAAGTTTAACCACCTGGTCGGCGACGGCAAAGTAGCGATCGTCATGGGTGACGGCCACCACAGTCTTGCCGCGGGCCTTGAGGTCCGGCAGCAAGCGCTGATAGAAAAGCCTGCGGAACAGCGGATCCTGGTCGGCGGCCCATTCATCGAAGAGATAGATCGACCGGTCCTCCAGGTAGGCGGTTACCAGGGCCAGGCGTTTCCGCTGGCCGCGGGAGAGCTTTGTGGTGGAAAAAACGCCATTGGTCACCGTGACGACACGGTCCAGTTCGAGCTGTCGCAGATATTCCCGAGCCCGTTCATCCAGATCGGCCGCGCCCAGTCCCCACAGGCTCTCAAAAATCACAGCGTCGTCGAAGACCACGGAGAACAACTGCCGATAGGCCTCGCGATTGGCGGCCGTAATCGGCCGCCCGTCCAGGCATACGACGCCACTCTCGGGCAAATAGAGTCCGGCGATCAGCTTCGCCAGGGTGGTCTTGCCGCTGCCGTTGCCGCCAATAATGAAGACGATCTGGCCGCGGCGGATGGTCATGTCAATCGGGCCAAGCACGAAGCCGGGCTGCCCTTCGCGACAATAGGCATGGGTGACCCCGGCCACCTCGATTTCCTGCCAGTCGGCAACGGTGTTTAGCGCGGCGTTCTCCTCCAACTGTTCGGCCTGTTCTTCCAAGGTCAGGCCGAGCCGCTCGATCTGCCCGACGGAATTCATGGCCCAGCCCAGGAACGGCAGCCAGCCCATGATTTGCTCAAGCGGCGACATCAGATACAAGACAGTGAGGACGTAACCGGTCAATGTGGCAGAGTCGGCCTTGGCGATCCTCGGCCAGAGGAAGAGCAGGAGGCCGATGGCGATGAAGAACGTCAATCGTCCCCAGGCTACCGCCCCGTCGTGGAGGGTGTCGCCCAAGTATTTGCTCTCCCGCACGGCGTCCTGGGCCTCGATCACCTTGTCCAGGTAATCGCGGCGCCGGACGTGATGCATTTTCAACTCTTTGATGCCTTCGATCAGCCCGCGTACCCGTTTGAGAAGCACGTCCTGGGCCTGACGCGTCCGCGCCACATATTTACTGGCCCACCGCGAGGAACCCCAGTAGCTGAGAAACCCGAGGACGCCAAACACCACGCCGCAGGCCATCAAACCCGGCGAAAGCGAACCCAGGTAGACTGCGCCGCAGATGAGGACCACCAGGTTGACCGCCAGGACGGGCACGCCGTTGATCGCTTGCGAGACTAGGTCCACATCACCAGTCAGGCAGCCGAGCATACGGTCAATACCGATTTCGTCCAGGTGCTTTAGCGGTGAAGCGAGTATCCGCCGGCAGAGACGAATCCGCAGTGCGGCAATATTGGCCTGCGACATGCGGCAGAGCACCATCTGCGAGCCGATTCGTGTAACGAGTATCACTGCACAGAGGGTCACGAACCACACAACTGCCATTCCCGCGGAGCCATTGGGGTCGCGGAGCGCATACATGATCAGGGCCACCAGGCCGATGCTCGCCGCGCCACTTGCCGCGCCGATCAGACCGGCCAACAATACCGTTTTCCAGGATGCCCGCACGAGGCGCCAAAGTAGTTTCATGGTTTCTGCTTCCCTTCTTCGTCGCACTCTTGCAAGAATCGGCCCAGACGCTCGGTTAAGGCCTTCACGTGGGGCTCGCGCAACATGCTGAAGTGATCGCCAGCCGCGGATTCGACGCATAGTCTAGGGCAGATGGTCTTCCAGCGGCGGTTTTGCGCACTGCGGCCGCCCTGGGCAGTGAACAGCACCGCGTGTCCTGGATACGGCCGCGGCTCGTAGCGTGCGATCGCCGCCAGATGCGCCTTGCACGCCGCGGCCAACCGGCGTATTTCGGCAATCCCCATCCCCTCGGCCTTGTCGGCCATTTCCGCAATCCTCTGCCACTTCTGCTCGATCGGCAGGCCCTTCAGTTGCTCGATGGGAATGTTCAGTCGAGGGGCGACCTGCATCAGTACCGAGTGATCGTCCACCTCATACTGGAAGTCGTGTAGCGATAGGTGTGTGTCGAACATCACGACGAGCGCGGTTTCCTGGCCGATGGCCAGTAGCTGCTGCGCCGCCTCGAGGGCGATCAGTCCGCCCATCGACCAGCCGGCCAAGAGGTAATGTCCGCGGGGCTGAACATCGCGGATTTCCTCGAGGCAGGACGTCGCCATCGCTTCGATCCGGTCCTGCGGCCACTGGCCGGGATCAAGGCCCCGGGCCTGCAGCCCAAACATTGGCCGGTCGCCGGCCAGTGCGTGGGCCAACGGCATGAACGCCGCCACGTGGCCGCCCATTCCGTGAAAGATAAACAGCGGCCGCGCCGATCCGCCGGTCCGCAGGGGGACCAGCGATTCTGCTTGCCGGCCCGCCCGCCGCGGAGGCGACAGGAGTTCCTTGCGCTCCAGGAAGCGCACCTGCTTGGTCAAGCGATCAACGTTCAACGTCGGACAGCTTATACCCAGCGGCTGCAAGTCTCGCAGCGTCTGCTCGCAGGCGATGGTGGGCGGAGTCGCCGTCGCCGCCTCGGCTGGCGGGGCCGTCGCGGCCGGCGGTGTTTGCCCCATGAGCCACAGCCAGGAGGAAAACGCCTTGAACGACTCGTCCCGCGATCTTCCACCCCATTGGATTGCCCGCGTGCGCCACTCATCGGGCGGCACCTCTTGCAGTTCGTAACCGCAGGTGCGGATCGCCCTGTAGACGTCGCGCAGCGGCACTGCCCGCGGATTGATCAAGTGGAACGTCTTGCCCATCGCTTCCCGCCGCAGTGCCAAGCCGACAACGGCCCGCGCGACATAGTCCACGGGCGTCATGTCCACCCGGTCGTCGGAGGACGGCGCCGTTTTCATTTCGATGCACAAGCGGAGCAGGAGCGTCGTGTAATCTGTAAGGCTTTCGGCACCGGTGTCGGCATCAGCGGTCACTCGCCCCGGGCGATAAACGGCAATTGGCAGACCGCGGCGACCGGCCTCGCGGACAAGCTTCTCGGCGACGCACTTGCTCTGTGCGTACCCGCCTTGCAGGCTGCCGAGGGCAATCAGCGGCTGGTCCTCGTTGATCGTTCCCGCCGTTGCGTACTCCGGCGAGTCGAACACGGAAACCGTGGAAACGAAATGCAGCGGCTTGACCTTGGTCTGTGTCGCCAGTCGCAGGATTTCCTTGGTTCCCGCGACGTTCGCCGCTCTGAGGATCTGGTAGGGATAGACGAAGTTCACGTAAGCGCCGTTGTGGAAGACGGCATCGATCGTGGCCGCCAGGGAATCGAATTGCTCGGCCGACAGCCCGAGCCGGGGCTCCGCCAATTCGCCGCAGACGGGCACAATTCGTTCCGTGGCGCCCGGGACGTCGAGCTCGTATTGGCTGAGATTGTCGGCGATCCTCTTTCTTCCTTCTTCGGCGTTTGGCGCGCGGACGAGGCAATGCACCTCGGCGCTGGTTTGCTCCAGCAATTCGCGGAGCAGGTACGCGCCCAGGAAGCCAGTTGCCCCCGTGAGCAGGATTTTCGCCGGCGGCGTCGTCGCGACAGGCTGGTTCGCCGTCACGCATAGGGCCGAATCGAGTTCGGCTTCCGCCTCCAAGTCCACCGTTTCGCCAGCGTCGTCACCGGCCTGAGCTTGGCCGCGCATCTTCTCCACGGCCATCGCCAGGCCGGCTACGGTGGGCGCAGCGAACAATGCCACCAACGGCAAATCGATTGAAAACGCCGCGCGAACACGGGCCACTAGCCGCAATGCCACCAAGGAGTTTCCTCCCAGGTCGAAGAAATTATCGTGCGCGCCGATCCGCTCCAGGGCGAGCACTTCCGACCAGATGGCGGCGAGTTGCTGTTCGGCGCCGGGCCGCGGTGCGACGAACTCGCCCTGTGCGGCGGTGCTCGTCCAATCGGGCGCCGGCAATGCCTTGCGGTCGACCTTGCCGCTGGTTGTCGTGGGCAAGGCGCGAAGGACGACGAACGCCGACGGTATCATGTAATCGGGCAGTCGCTGGGCGAGGAACTGCTTCAGTTCGGCCGCAACGGGAACCACGTCCGTCTTACCAACGACGTAAGCGATGAGCCGCAAATCGCCTGCTGCTCGTTCGCGCGGGGCGACCGCGGCTGCGGCCAAAGCGGGGTGGCCGCCCAGGACTTCCTCGATTTCGCCCGGCTCGACGCGGAATCCGCGAATCTTGACCTGGTTGTCGGCGCGGCCCAGAAACTCGACCTGGCCGTCCGGCCGCCAGCGGGCCCGATCGCCCGTGTGGCAGAGGCGGCCAGAAGCGCCGGGCATGAAGGGATCGGCCACGAACCGCTCTGCGTTGAGTTCCTGATTCACATAGCCGCGCGAGACGCCGTCGCCGCCGATATAGAGCTCACCCGGCACTCCAACCGGTACGGGCTGCATGCGACCATCTAGCACGTACAGCCGGACATTGGCGAAGGGGCGCCCGATCGGGACCAAAGAGGCGTCGGGCAGCCGGCCTGCATCGCCTTCGAAGTAAGAACTGTCGATCGTCGTTTCGGTCAAGCCATAGGAATTAACCAGGCGCGTGCCCGGGACCAGGCAACGCAGGGTCCGCTTGTGCTCGGCAACGTACCATGCGTCGGACCCGACGACGACCAGCTGCAGTCCGTCGAGACTTTGATCCGTTTCTTCGAGATACTGCACGAGGTGACGCAAGACGACCGGCACGAATTCGCCGGCATCGACCTTTTCACGGCGAATTAAGTCGAGCAACCGCAGCGGGTCGAGCAGCGTCTCCCTGGGACAAATCACGAGCTTTCCGCCGGAACCCAGGGCCCGCACCATGTCGCCGCCGAAGACGTCGAAGGCAAAGCTGGCCATCTGCAGGTGCGAGCGAACGTCGTCCAGGCGATACGCCCGCAACCAGCCAAAGTAGGCATTCACCAGGTTGCGGTGAGTCACCATCACGCCCTTGGGCTTGCCGGTCGAGCCGGAAGTGTAGAGGATGTAGGCAAGTCGGTCGGAGTTCCCCTTTTCTTCATCCGCCGCCTCTACCTCGACGGACGGCGGAATCGCATCACCATCCGATTGGTCAAGGACCAGCACGTTTGGGTGAACGGAACTAATCGCTTCGACCTGGCTGGAATCGGTCAGCACCAATGATACTTGCGCGTCCTGGAGCACGTACTTCATGCGCTCTTCGGCGGTCCGCGTATAGGCCGGATCGAGCGGCACGTAAACCCCGCCGGCCTTGAGAACGCCCAAAACGGCCGCCAGCAATCGCGGCGAGCGCTCCAGGCAGATGGCGATCCGCGCCTGGGGCTCTACTCCTTGACGCTGCAAGAGCCGAGCGATTCGATTGGCTGCATCATCCAAATGACGATAGGTCCAACGCTCCTCTTCGAGCACCACGGCTTCGGCCTCAGGCGTTGCCGCCACCCGGGCCGCAACAAGGTCGTGGAAGCACACGTCTTGCGGATACTCCATCGCTGTCGCATTCCACTCGACCGTCACGCGCTCCCGCTCCTCGTCCGTCAACAGCGGCAGGCTCGTGAGCGAGCGATCGGGCTCGGCAATGGCCGCGGCCAAAAGCACGTGGAAGTGGCCGACCATGCGCCGGATGGTTTCTGCTTCGAACAGGTCGGTGCGGAAGTTCCATTCCCCGCGAAAGACCGCGCCGGTCTGCCAGAAGGCCAGCGTCAGATCGAAGAACGCCGATTTGACTGCCGGCCCGTCTTCCAAGCCGGAAATGTTGAACCCATGGGGGTCCATTTGCGGCAGATCGAAGTTGTGCAGGGCGAACATCACCTGGAACAAGGGATGGCGGCTCATGTCGCGGGGCGGGTTCACGGCCGCAACCACCTGGTCCAACGTCATCTCCTGATGGTCGTAGGCGTCCAGCGTCGTCTGCTTCACACGCCGCAGCACCTCGCGGAAGCTCGGCTCGCGGGATACGTCGTCCCGCAGAACCACCACGTTCACGAAATAGCCGATCAGCGCCTCGGTTTCCGGTCGGGCGCGGTTGGCCACCGGCGAACCGACGGCAATATCGTCCTGGCCACTGTAGCGCTGCAACAAGACCTTGAACGCAGCCAGGAGCGTCATGAACGGCGTGACACCTTCCTGTCGGCAGAAGGTCAACAGGGCCTCGCCCGTCTCCTGTGGCAGGTCGATCAAGAGCGTGTCGCCGCGGGTCGTGCGTATGGCCGGCCGCGGATGGTCCAGCGGCAGTTCCAAGGGGGCAACGCCGGCAAGCTGCTTGATCCAGTAACCGCGCAGGCGCTGGAGCTGTTCGCCTTGGAGCCACTGCCGCTGCCAGGCGGCGAAGTCGGCGTATTGGATCGGCAGCTCCGGCAGAGGCGACGGTTGCCCGCTGGCAAAGGCCAGATATAGGATCGCGAGTTCCCGCTGCAGCACGGCCATCGACCAGCCGTCATAAATCATGTGGTGCGCGCTGACCATCGCCACGTGGTCATCCTGAGCCAGGCGAAGCAGCGTGATGCGGATCAACGGGCCGTTCTGCAGGTCGATGGGGCGGGCCATTTCCTCGGCGATCCACTGCCGCAACTGCGATTCGCGCTGGGCCGGCGGCAATTCGCTCAGGTCGATTAGCGACAGTGGACGCGGCTTGACTGGCTCGATCACTTGGATTGGGCGGCCGTCCACCTCGGGAAAGCGAGTCCTCAAAGACTCATGCCGGCGCAGGATCTCGTTCAGCGCCCGTTCAGCTATAGCGACCTGGAGCGGCCCTTTGATCCGCAAGGGGGAATAGATCGTGTATGTTGCCCGGCCGCGTTCCAACTGGTCGAGAAACCAGAGGGCTTCCTGGGTAAAGGATGGCAACATTTCGCCTTCTCGGGGCACAGGCACGATCGGCGGGCCGGACGCGCCGGCAGTCGCGGAACCGATCCGCCCGGCCAACTCTGCAATCGTCGGCGATTGGAACATCTCGCGCAGCGGCAAGTCGGCGCGGATGCTGCCGGTAATCCGCGAGACGACCTGCGTGGCCAGAAGCGAATGACCGCCCAAGGCGAAAAAGTTGTCGTGTACGCCGATCCGATCCACCTGCAGGACCTCTTCCCATATTTTCGCCAGCGTCGCTTCCAAACCAGGTTGCGGCGCAACGTAGGGCGTGGTCAGGTCGGGCCGCGGGCTGCGCTGTGCCGGGGCGTTGGAATCCGTCGGCGTGCTGGCTTCCGCCGCCACCGGTGCGGGGGCATTCCACGGGTTCCGCGGGGCCCAATGACGCTGCTTCTGCCAGGGATAGGTGGGCAAACGGACGCACCGCCCCTCGGGCGAGACCAGCGTGCACAGGTCAAATCGGCCCCTGCCGCGTAGAGTCGCCCGAGAGTGGCAATCGAAGGTTCCAGGGCCTGCGGCAACGACGGCGTTGCGGGGGCCAGTCCGAGGCAAAGGTCCACCTTCCGCTGGGCCAGCGCCAGCCGGGTTGCTCCTGCGTCGTGCGGATGAACCATGCATGCATTCCAATGCCCTGCGCCCAGATCGGGTCCAACGTGCGAGCGGCCATCGACCGAGGAAAGGAACGGCAGGCGTGCGGTCCGAGTCGGGCATGCCGGCTGCGAAGCGTTTCCCTGTTGCTCACCATGGGCGGCCAATCGCAGCGCGTCTTCGGCGTCGAAAATGCCCGCTGCGCATGCGGCGGCCACCTCGCCCGCTTCCACTCCCGCAACCACATCCGGAGTCACTCCGACGGCCCGCCACCAGGCCGTCAGGGCCAGTTGCAATGCCATGAGTGCGGATTGGGCGGGCAGGCGGCCGTTACTGGGCTTGCTCCTCGTCAGGATCGATCCGAGGCGCCAACCCCAGGCGCGCTCAACAATATCGTCAATGTCATTCAGAATTGCCGCGAAACCGGGAAGTTTCAGAGTGAGGCATCCGCCGTGGAAATCCCACGCCTGGGCTCCCTCGTAAAAGAAAGCCACCTTCAGGCCTCGCCCGTACGGTTTGCGGCCGACGAAAACATTTGGCTGGGAGTTGCCGGCGAGATAATCCTGGAGCAACTCCCGCGCTTCGCCCAGCGTGCGGGCCAGCACTGCCAACCGGCAATCGTGATGGTCCCTGCGGAGAGCGGCCGTGTAGCATATGTCGCTCCACGTCGGCGGATTGTCGCCAAGGAAGTCAACATAACGCGCAGCCAGATCATGGAGGGCTTTTTCGGTCCGCGCCGAAAGCGGCAGGAGACACGCTTCGTTCGCAGCTTCAGGCGGCCTAGCCTCGGGATTTTGACTGAAGCCGGGAATACAAGCCGCCGGGGCCTCCTCCAACACGATGTGGGCGTTGCTTCCGCCAAAGCCGAATCCGCTAACTCCTGCCAACCGCCGAGCAGGGGTACCTGGTGCCCCGGCTGCCTCCGGCCACGGTTCAAGCTTCTGCACGACCCGCAGCGGAAGTTGTGCGAAAGGAATTTCCGGATTGGGTGTATGAAAATGCAGGTTGGGCGGCAGCTGGCGATGTTTCAGGGCCAGCGCGGCCTTCATCAGGCTGGCGACTCCCGACGCGGTCTCCATGTGTCCGATGTTCGTCTTCACTGAGCCTATCGCGCAGACGCTGTCGGGCGAACGGCCCTCGCGGAGCACGCTGCCCAGCGCCATCGCCTCAATGGTATCGCCCAATCGCGTACCCGTGCCTTGCGTTTCCACGAATTGGATCTGCCCCGGCGAGACGTTGGCGCGGGCGTAGGCCTCTCGCAAGACCTGCTCCTGGGCAGAGCGGCTAGGGGCGGTCAACCCGTTGCTGGCGCCGTTCTGGTTGACGGCGCTGCCGCGGATTACGGCGTAGATCGGGTCACCGTTCTTGAGGGCCGCCGACAACGGCTTGAGTACTACCAGCCCCGCTCCTTCGCTGCGGACATATCCGGATGCCGCCGCATCGAAGGCCCGCACCCTGCCGTCCGGCGCACAGAAGCCGGCCTTGGTCAGGTTGATTGTTCCCAAGGGCGACAACTGCAAATACGCGCCGCCGGCCAGGGCCGTTTCGCATTCGCCATTGCGGAGGTTCTGGCAAGCCGTATGGACCGCGACCAACGACGAGGAGCAGGCAGTGTCGAGGGCAAGGCTGGGCCCCTGCAGTCCGAAGACGAACGACAGGCGGTTGGCCGCCAGGCAGAGCGACGTCCCGGCCGCGGCGTGGGCATCGGTCTGCGTGACGTCATTGGAAAGCATCAGCCCGTACTCGCTCACCGAGATGCCCACGAATACGCCGGTCTTCGTACCGCGCAGGGAAGAAGGCGGCAGACCGGCGTCTTCCATCGCCTCCCAGGCCAACTCGAGCAGGAGGCGTTGTTGCGGATCGATGCGTACGGCCTCGCGATCGGAGATGCTGAAAAAGTGGTTGTCGAAGGCGTCGATACCGTCGAGATACCCGCCCCAGCGCGTGCACATCTTGCCCACCGCGGTTGGGTCAGGGTCGTAGAACCGCTCGATGTCCCAGCGCTCGCGCGGGGTTTCGCGGATGGCGTCGACGCCGCTGCAAAGCAGCCGCCAGTAGGACATCGGATCGACCGCGCCGCCGGGAAAACGGCAGGCCATGCCTACCACGGCGATCGGTTCCACGCGCTGGCGTTCCAGGGCGTCGAGCCGGGCTTGAGTCTCCTTGAGTGCAACGACCGCGCGTTGCAGCGGCGACAGTTTCTTCAGGCGTTCCGTCAGTTGGTCCATCGAATACGATCCGTGAGGTTTGCGAAAAACGCAATTCACTCCGCCGCCAGGCAAACGGAATAAATCCCGCTCTACTTACTGATCGAGTTTGCCGAGCTGAGCAGTTACCAGGGCGTCCATTTCCTCTTCGGACATGGATTCCACGTCCTCCAGCGCCTTGGCGGCTTCCTCGGCCGCGCTGTCCACGGATTTGTCGGCCGGTGAATCGGCCGCCGGCCCCATGGCCAGCATCTCGTGCAGCACATAGCCGGCAAGGCTCTCCAGTGTGGGATAATCAAACAGCACGGTGGGATTCAGCCGCTGTCCGATCGAACGGCTTACGCGATTGCAGAATTCGACGGCAGTGAGCGAGTCGAAGCCCAATTCGTTCAGCGTTCGCCGCGGATCGGGCAAATGGGCCTCGTCCATGGCCAAGACGCGACCCGCCTGTTGACGCAGGCTGGAGACTGTCAATTCTAATCGCTCGGCCGGGGTCACGGCTTGGATTTTCTGCAGAAGTTCCGGCGGACCGCTTTCCTCAGCCGTCGCGGCGGAACGGGCGGTGCGGGCGATCTCCGTCAGCCAGGCTGGCTCACTGCCAACCGGAATGCGCTCGAAGAACTTCGGCCAATCAATGGGAAGCACGGCCGCCTGGATGCGGCTTTCGAGGATCAGGCGCTCCAAAGTGGACAGGCCATGATCTATGCCAATCCAGCCAATGCCGGCTGCCGACCAGCGTTGCCCTTCGCTTTCCTTGAGCCGGGCGGCCATTCCCACCTCGTCCCACGAACCCCAGTTGACGCTCAGCGCCGGCAGCTTCAAAGCGCGACGGTGGTGCGCCAATGCGTCCAGGAACGCGTTCGCCGAGGCATAATTGCCCTGCCCGGGCGAGCCGAGCAGCGCGGCGGCCGAGGAGAACAGAACGAACAGATCCAGCGGTGATCCCCTGGTTAGCTCATGCAAGTTCCAGGCCCCGCCGACCTTGGCGCCCATCACGCGGTCGAACCGCTCCCGCGACTGCTCGCGGAGAATCCCATCGTCGAGCACGCCCGCCAGATGGAAAATTCCAGCCAGTGGCGGCATCTCCTCCCTGATTTGGGTCACCAGGCCCGCGACTTCCGTCCGGTTGCCGATGTCGCACTTCCGCGCGGCCACCGTGACGCCGGGACGATTCAATGCGTCAAACTGCGCGGGATGCTTCCGACACGCCCGAGCGACCCACGAGCACCAGGTGATGCGCACCACGATCGACGAGCCAATGGGCCAATTTCAAGCCCAGTCCACCAAGGCCGCCCGTGATCAGGTAGGTAGCATTCTCGCGCAGAGTAAGGGCCTTGCTGACCGGTTCAGTTTCAGGGGCTGCCTGGATGACGACTTTGCCGATATGCTCGGCCCTGGCCATGTGCCGCAGGGCATCGACAACCCGCGGCATGGCGAACGCCCGCAAGGGAAGCGGATCAAGCGCTTTGGCGGCGAACTGCGGGAGGACCTCGCCCAGCAGGCTGCCCACGGTTTGCGGCTCTTGAGCCATCATGTGATCCAAGGCGATGGCGAAAAACGTCACGCCGGGGCGGAAGGCGTCCACCCGCGTCTGGTCCCAGAGATCGGTCTTGCCTAGCTCCAGGAAGCGTCCGCCTTGTCGCATCACCGACAGGCTGGCCCCGATCGTCTCTCCGGTAAGCGAGTTGAGCACCACGTCGATTCCTTCGCCCCCGGTCGCCTGGCGAATCTGCTCGGCGAAATCGAGCGTGCGAGAATCCATTACGTGCTGGATGCCCAGCGCTCGCAGATATTCCCGTTTCTTTGGACTGCCGGCCGTGGCGAATATTTCGGCGCCGATTTGCCGGGCGACCTGAATGGCCGCCAATCCCACGCCGCCGGAAGCCGCATGAATGAGCACCCGCTCGCCCGACTGTACCCGCGCCAAATGTCGCAGTGCGTGCTGGACGGTGAGGAAGCAAATCGGAATAGTCGCCGCCTCTTCGAAGCTCAAATGCTCCGGTTTTGCCGCAACGAAATCGGCAAGCGTCGTTACGTAGCTGGCAAAACTGGCCGGGGCCAGCCCGACCACCGGATCGCCGACCTTGAAGTTTTCCACGCCCGGTCCGACGGCGGCAATTTCGCCGGCGCATTCGCCGCCTAGCGGCCCGGGATCACCCGGATAGAGATTCAGGACATTCAGCACATCGCGGAAATTGAGGCCCGTGGCGCGGACCTTAATCTCGACCTGGCCCAGTCCTGGTGCTTGCCGCTCGACAGGTTGCAAGGCGACGTGGTCCAACTCACCGCGCGCCGTAATTTCCAGCCGATAGGGACGGTCCCGCGGAACGGCAAGAGCGCCCGCCTCGGCCGCGTCGAGCCGCCGCAGTCTTGCCACGAGGCGCTGGTCGCCGCGGTAGGCCACCTGGTCCTCGCGCTGGCCGGACAAGATCTCTTCGGCAAGCTGGTCGGCATCATCGTGGCCGTTGGCCGGATCGAGGTCGATCCGCGTGCATGCCAGTTCCGGATGCTCCGCCGCGATGACACGACCCAGTCCCCATACCGGCGACTGTCCCAGCGCCAACGGTGAAGCCTCGCCGGCCGCGTGGCCACCTCGGGTGACCAACCACAATCGCGGCGGCTTCGCCTTGCCAGAATGCGTGAGGGCGTGGACGAGATCCAAGACCGTCCCCCAGCCGTCGCGCCGTGCAGCGGCGAAGTCGGGGGATTCGGCTTCGCCCGCCACGTCCAAGCCCGACAGATATATGACTCCACGCATGGCCGGTCCGGGCGCGGCAAGGAACTCCTCGATCGCGGTCCGTCGCGATTCCACCGTAGTTTCGGCGGACACGACCGTACATTCATGGGCCTTCATGCGGAAGCGCTCGGCCAAGCCGGTTCCGGCACCGTCACGGGAATCGTAAATCAACCAGCGGCCAGGTTCAACGGCGGTCTCATCGACTGCCGTCGCGCCCATCGCCTCCGCTGTCCAAGCCAATTCGTAGCACCAATCAGGCACTGGGCCGGCCACGAGTCGCGAGATCCAATCGCGGGAAACGCGTTGCAGCGTCGCCCCTTCCATCCGCAGTACGACCTGTCCCTGCTCGTCGATGAGGTCAAAGTTTCCCACCGCTCGCTTGCCATCGAAGGACGTCAGCGTGGCCAAGACCCAAAGGGGACCTTGCGGAATGGCGGCGAAACACTGCAACCGTTTAAATGCCATGGGCACGTAGGCGTCGATGCCCGTTCCGGCGCCGGGGAGGATTGAGCCCAGCAACTGCAGCGCGGTATCGAGTAACCCGGGGTGAGCCCAATATCGATCGGCCCGGTCGGCCTCGCAGGGCAGGCGCACCTGGCCGAGGGCCTCTTGGGGATTGCCCCAGTGCAGATCCAGCCAACAGAACGTTGGACCCGGTTCGAGTCCGGACTTCCTCAGGGCCTCGCGGCGCCAGGCGGAGTCGCGTGCCTCGCCGGTGAACCGCCCACGGACCGACTCCAGGTCGACGACATGCGGCCGGGCGTCGCGCGGGGCCTCGATATGGCCCACGGCGTGGGTGACAAATTCCGGCTCGCTTCCGCCCTCACCGTTCACCACGCGGACAATCCGTATGGCGGCGGCTTGAGGACCCTCAGGCGTGACGATGGTTTGCAGGGTCTTGGGCGTCTTGTCCAGAATCAACGGTTCCACCAGTGACATATCGCGGACGCACCAGGGCTTGCCATGGAGGACTGCGCCGGCAGCCAAAGCCATTTCCAGGTAGGCGGCGCCGGGCACGATCACCCGTCCCTGGATCTTATGGTCGGCGAGCGTCGCCGGTCGATGCACCGACATCTGCGCCTCGAAGATGCGGTCGCGTACGGCGGCGGTCACGTTGCGGCCCAGCAAAGGATGCAGGTCGTGGCCATTCCGCGCCGATCCAGCGACTGCGGACGTGGAATCCGGCAGCGATCCGGCCCAATAGCGAGTCCGCTGGAAAGGATACGTGGGAAGTGCGACTTTACGGCGGGAGTAGGGACGGTCGAATCCGACCCAATCGACCTTCGCCCCGCGGACATGCAACTGCCCCAGGCTTTCCAGAAGCGATTGCCATTCATTGCGACCCGAGCGCAGCGAAGGAAGCCAGCCGTAGTCTCCCTCGGGCAAGCAGCGTTGGCCCATGCCGATAAGCGTCGGACTGGGACCGATCTCCAGGAAAACTTCGCAACCCCTTTCCGCAAGCACCTGCATGCTCTCGGCAAACCGTACCGGCGAGCGGGCGTGGTTGCTCCAGTAGCACGGGTCGGCGAACGTATGTTCGTCGGCCAGACAGCCGGTAAGATTGCAAGCAATGTCGATTGACGGCTTCGAATAGGTCACCTGCGCGGCGGCCTCCCGCAGGGCGTCCAGCATGGGATCCATTCGGTGCGAATGGAAAGCGTGCGACGTCGCGAGCGGCTTTGACTTGATTCCCGCGGCTGCCAGGCGGGCCAAGAGTTCCTCGACCGCCGGTACATCGCCGGAAATGGTGACGCTTTCGGGCCCATTGAGGGCGGCGATGGAGATCTGACCGGGGTGGGACTCAATCGCGGCGGCCACCTGCGATTCCGGGGCGAAAACAGCCGCCATGCATCCGCCGGCCGGCAAAGATTGCATGAGCCGAGCCCGTTGCGCGATCAAGCGTATGCCGTCCTCCAAGGAAAACACGCCAGCCACGCAGGCAGCGGTGAACTCGCCCACGCTGTGGCCCAACACGGCCGACGGCTCGATTCCCCAACTCCGCCACATCGCGGCCAGGGCATATTCCAGCGCGAACATTACCGGCTGCGTATAGCCCGTCTGGTCTAAAATTGAACCTGCCCGAGAATCCAGCAACGAGAGCAGCGGACGGTCCAGCAGTGAGTTTAGCAGTTCCGCGCAGCGGTCGAGCGCTTCGCGGAAGACGGGCTGCGTTTCGTACAGCGACAATCCCATCCCGGCGTACTGTGCGCCTTGCCCCGTGAAAAGAAAAGCAATCCGTGGGGCCTGATCGCGGACGACGTTTCCCCGGCAGGCCTCAGAGTCTGACGGCTGGGCAAGATAGCGTCGCAACGCGGTGGCCGCTTCGGCGCTCGAAGCTGCTGGAATTGCCAGGCGGTGCGGGAAATGCGTGCGGCCCACGGCGGCTGTATACGCAATGTCGGCCAACGGCGTGGACGATTCTTCCAGGAATGCCGCGTAGCGCGAGGCTGCGTCCGAGAGGGCTTGCGACGATCGGGCCGACAGCGTGAGGAGATGGCACGGCCGTTCCACTGTGGTTTCCTGAGGCCCCGGGCACAAAGTACTCATGGTTGACGGGGCCTCTTCCAAAATCACGTGACCGTTGGTCCCGCCAAATCCAAACGAGCTGACCGCCGCTCGGCGGGGCTCGGTTTCCTGCGGCCAGGGACGAACGGCCGTCGGTATCTCGATCGGCGATTCCTCGAGTCGCAAGAGAGGGTTGACGTTCCGCAAGTTCAAGTGCGGAGGGATCTGGCCGTGTCGCAGGGAGAGGATGATCTTCGCCATGCCGGCGATTCCCGCCGCGCTTTCCAGATGGCCGATATTGGTTTTCACCGAACCGACCAGTAGCGGCCGATCAGCCTGCCGATCTGGAGCGAAGACCGTTCGCAGGGCCTCGATTTCGATGGGATCGCCCAGGCGGGTTCCGGTGCCGTGGGCCTCGATATAATTGATGTGCCGCGGCTCCAGCCCGGCATCGCGAAGCGCGGTACGGACAACCGCTTCTTGGGCCGGCCCGTTGGGCGCCGACAGCCCATTGCTCCGCCCGTCGTGGTTGACCGCGCTGCCGCGAATGAGGGCCAGAATACGGTCGTGTGCGGCGACGGCGTCGCTGAGACGCTTGAGAACGACAACGCCGCAGCCCTCGCCGCGGACGTAACCGTTGGCCGAGGCGTCGAACGTATTGCAGCGTCCGTCCGGCGACATCATGTAGGCCTTGGTCAGCGTGACAGTCATCTCGGGACTGAGAATGAGGTTCACGCCGCCAGCCAACGCCAGATCGATTTCCCGACGCCGCAGGCTCTGGCAGGCCAGGTGGACGGTCACCAGTGAGGAGGAGCATGCCGTGTCCAGCGTGATGCTGGGGCCGTTGAGGTTCAAGACGTAGGAGAGGCGGTTGGCCAGGATGGCATGGCTGCAGCCGGTGCCTGAAAAGACGTCGACGTCGCGCAGATCGCGGGATTGCAAGAGGGCGTAGTCGTTGCCGATCACGCCGATGTATACGCCCGCCTTGGTCTGGGCGATGTCGCCGGCTACGATGCCAGCATCCTCCAGAGCTTCCCAGCTCACTTCCAGCAGGATGCGGTGCTGGGGATCGACGCGGATGGCCTCGCGGGGCGAGATGCCAAAGAACTCGGCATCGAACTCGTCGACGCGCTCGAGGAATCCGCCGCGGCGAGTGTTCACCTTGCCGGGTGCGGCGGGATCGGCGTCAAAGTATTCGTCAATGTTCCAGCGCTCTGGAGGAACTTCCCGCACGGCCTCCATACCTTGGCAAAGAAGCCGCCAAAAGGCTTCCGGTCCATCATCGGCGCCGGGAAAGCGACAGCCCAGCCCGACCACGGCGATCGGCTCGGCCTGCGCATATTCGTAGGCCGCCAGCTTGGCCTGCGCCTGCTTGACAAGGTAGTACGCATTCTGCAAAGGGGTAAGTCCGGAAATCTTCGTGGCTTCCATGGGAATTGCCTCTCCTATACGGCTTGCTATCTCGCCAACTCGCGGGCGAGCAGTCCTTCGATCTCCCGGTCGCTCATGGCGCGGACCTGCGCCAGCAATTGCTCAGAATCGAGTTCGGCGGCGGGAAACCCCAGCGGTCGAGTTACCGCGGCCACGGATGCTTCATCGGCTGACCCCGGGTACAGGGTGCTCGCGGGCGTGGCCAGCCAACGGGCCAAGGCTGCAATCGTAGGATAGTTGTAAACCGCCGTGGGGGACAGTCGCCGACCCAGCCAACGCTCCAGGGCTGCGGCAATCTCCACCGCGTCCAGCGAGCCCATTCCCAACTCGAGAAACGGCGTAGTGACCTTCACGTCGCCCGGCGGCAGACGCAACCGGGCAGTGATTCGCTCGACCAACCAGGATTCGATCTCCGCGGCAGACGCCTGGCGGGGTGTCATTGCGACCGCGTCGTCCGACGCGCTCTCCGCCTCGCCGCCCACCGACTTCCACGCCGCGATGATCTCCAGCTCGCCGCGCAGATAGCCCTCGCGGCAGGCCGCCCGACGCGTCTTGCCGCTGGACGTCTTGGGCACTGCCCCTGCCTTGACCAGGACCACGTCGTAGACCTCCAACTCGTGCCGGATGGCAATGGCCGAGCGGATCGCCTGGATCGCCGCATTCACGTCGAGATCGCGATGCCGCGGCTCGACTTCCTGGACCACGACCAGTTGATCGTGGTCGTCTACCTCCACCGAAAACGCGGCGCAGTAGCCCACACGCAACCCCGCGTAGGCGGCGTTGATCGTCTGCTCGATGTCTTCCGGATAGTAGTTCCGCCCGCGAATAATAATCAGGTTCTTAAGACGCCCGGTCACGAAGAGCTGCCGACCCGGAGCACCGGGCGCCCGCAGCATGAACCCCAGATCGCCGGTTCTCAGGAAAGCGCCTTCGCCGCCATCGGCCAACCGGGCGTGAAACGTGGTCGCCGTGGCTTGCGGGCTTTCGTAGTAGCCATAGGCCACACTGGGCCCCTGCACCCAGATTTCCCCGACCTGCCCGTCGGCGAGCAGAAGGTGCGTTTGCGGATCGACAATTGCAATGCGCTGTCCCCGGAGGTTCTCGCCGCAGCCCACCAGCACTCGGCAAGTGGCATCGCGGACGGGTGCGACGACCACGGTGTTGCGGCCTAGCGATTCGGCATTGACGGCCACCACAACGGGCGGCTTGCGCCGTGGACCGCCCGAAACCATGAGCGTGGCTTCGGCCAGCCCATAGCAGGGAAAGAGCGACTCCCGGCGGAAGCCCGAGGCAGAGAAGACGCTGGCGAACTGATCGACGGTCTGCGGACGGATCCGCTCGGCCCCCAGAAACGCCAAATCCCAACAGCTCAAATCGAGTCGGGCCCGCTCCTCCGGCGAGATCTTTCGCGCGCAAAGGTCATAGGCGAAGTCGGGACCACCGCTGATGGCCGCCCGCGTTTTGGCGATCGTCTCCAACCACAGGGCCGGCCGTTGCAGAAACGCCGTCGGCGCCATCAGAGTGGACGATCCGCCGCAATAGACCGGCTGGATCACTCCCCCGATGAGCCCCATGTCATGGTATAACGGCAACCAGAACACAGCATGACTTTGCGGCGTGGTCTGAAAAGCCTCCTGGATAAAAGCGGCATTGTGCAAGAGGTGCTGGTGGCTGAGCATCACCCCTTTCGGCGCAGACGTCGATCCCGATGTGTATTGCAGAAAGGCGATCTGACGACTATCGATTGGGCGATCGTGCCAGGCGTGTCGACGTTCGCGTCCGATTCGATCGACCGCGACCCAAGGACATTCCGACAACCCGACATCGCTGGCATAGGTCCGCTTGGCATGCTCAGCGTGAGCGAAAGTGCTGAGAACGAGCGAGGGTCTTGCCGCCTGAAAGATGGCCTCGACCGAGGACGTCATGCGATTGCGGTTGGGAATGGCCGCCGGCACGGCAACGATTCCCGCATACATACAACCGAAGAAGGCGGCAACAAAATCCAATCCCGGCGGGAAAAGCAGCAAGGCCCGCTCTTCCGGCGGAGCCAAGGTCTGGAGTTCGGCCGCGACTGCCATCGCCCGCTCGTGGAGCGAATGGTAAGTCAGGGCTGCTTCCAGTTCACCGTCAGGCCGCAAGAACTGGAACACCACTTTGTCGCCCATCGCGGAGGCCCGCCAGCGCAGCAATTCAACCAGACTATGGCCTGGATGTAGGCTCAATTGGAGAGGGTCCGTTTCACGTTGCATTCAGGGAGTCTCGCAAAACCAATAGCGAAGCTGCATACATCACTGCGGTGCTTACGTCACTCCGCAAATCGTATGCCTGGCGGTCCTGCTACTGCCAGCTCTTTGCTTTGCCGCCCGAAATTGGGTCCAAAGTGGTTGTAAACTCCATTCACTTAGCCTCCTCCACGCCACACGCGCGGTAGCTATGCCTCAATTTTGTGCATTCCGTTGCTGCAACAAATTGGACAGACTTGGGAAGCGACCATCTGGCACGCGCAGTTTAGCCATTATCGCCAGACAGTCTACCACACCAACTTTATCGACGTAAGCCATCCTACCCTTAATGAATTTTTTGACATTGAAATATCCCCCCCTTTCATTTTGATTGTACCGATAGGTCAATCCCACGGTCGGGGGGGAGAAATTTCGGGCACTTCGGTGATCCAAACAAGCAAGGACACAGTCAGCGGGGAAATTGTTACCAAATCTACATGACTCTATAGCGCACAACCCCGAGATGTTATGCTCTCTAAATAACAGCAGGAGCATCGACTAACCGCACGGGACCTTTGACGAGCACGCGATTTCCTCCTCAATCGGGGCTGGCCCGTTCGTTGGACAGGCGCTAAACTTGTACCGGTTTCGATTCCTGTAAATCGCAATTGTCGCCTTCGTTACTACCTGGGAGTTCTTGCCATGGCCTCGAATCGCGGTGTCGTCTATATCAAGCCCGGCGTCGTCGAAGTTCATTCGATCGATTTCCCCAAGCTGGAAGACCCGGCTACCGGCCGCGCGATTGAGCACGGCGTGATTTTGAAGATCGTGTCGACGAATATCTGCGGCTCCGACCAGCATATGGTCCGGGGCCGAACGACCGCGCCGGCCGGTTTGGTGCTCGGACATGAGATTACGGGCGAGGTCATTGAATTGGGCCGCGACGTGCTCTTCCTCAAGAAGGGCGATCTCGTTTCTGTGCCTTTCAACATTGCTTGCGGGCGCTGCCGCAACTGCAAGGAAGGGCGGACGGGCATTTGCCTGAACGTGAACAAGTCGCGGCCCGGCGCGGCCTATGGCTATGTCGACATGGGAGGTTGGGTCGGCGGCCAGGCCGAATACGTGATGGTGCCCTACGCCGATTTCAACCTGCTCAAGCTGCCCGACCGCGACAAGGCGATGGTCAAAATCCGCGACTTGACCTTGCTGTCGGACATCTTCCCGACGGGCTATCACGGCGCGGTAACGGCCGGCGTCGGCACCGGGGCGACGGCGTACGTTGCCGGGGCCGGGCCGGTGGGACTGGCCTGCGCTGCCTCCTGCCACCTGCTGGGCGCAGCGGTGGTGATCGTGGGCGATATGATCGCTGAGCGGCTTGCCCAGGCGCGGAGCTTTGGCTGCGAAACGGTCGATCTCGCCAAGGACGCCAGTTTGGCGGACCAGATCGAGCAGATCCTCGGCGTGCCGGAGGTCGATTGCGCGGTCGATTGCGTAGGCTTCGAAGCCCGCGGGCACGGCCACGACGCCCGCGTCGAGCATCCGGCAACCGTGCTGAATTCGATCATGTCGGTCACACGCGCTGGCGGGGCGTTGGGCATTCCCGGCCTTTACGTGACCGACGATCCGGGCGCGGCGGATCCCAACGCCCGGATTGGCATGCTCGGCATCCGCATCGGCCTGGGCTGGGCAAAGAGCCATTCCTTCCATACCGGCCAGTGCCCGGTGATGAAGTACAACCGGCAGTTGATGATGGCCATCTGGCACGACAAGATTCAGATTGCCAAGGCAGTGAACGTCACCACGATTTCGCTCGACGAGGCCGTCAAGGGCTACCACGACTTCGACAAGGGCGCTGCCAAAAAGTTCGTCATTGACCCGCACGGAACGATTGCGGCGTAAGTAGCTTAACGGCTCGAGAGTGAAGTGAACTGCCACCGAGGCTCAACGTGCCGACGTTGCCCGCGGTCCGTCGAAGAAGTGAACGAGCCGTAGGACTTCTTCGATCGGATTTTTCCACAGCTAGAGTGGGCAAAATGCCGTCTCGAGCCTGGCCGGGAAAAACCGATCAGCGACTGCAAATCTGAGATCAAGTCCCGCTTGGACTAAAAAAGACGCTTTAAAGGAACGTGCGACAAAAACGTCCGCCGTCTCGATTCTGGTCGCAGTTATGCTGCTTTCGCCGCCGAATTCTCATTCTCTTGCCCGTTCCCTTTTTGTGACACGAGAACGGTTGGGGGGTGGGATTATTCCTCCCTTAGCGATTTTTCTATTTTCCTTGTGTACATTCAGGCCTTCTACGACACTTAACTATAAGCAAACGACGTTTTTGTTTGGGAAAGTATTACCTTGGGTCTTAGTGAAACCGAGCTGGTTCAACGACTGCTGCAAGAGCGGGCAAGGCTTTTGGCCTATATCTGGTCCATCGTGCGCGATGCCCATCTGGCGGAGGACGTTTTCCAGGAGGTTTCGATGCTGGCCGTTTCCAAACGCGGCGAAATCGAGCAGCCTGCGGCGTTTCCCACGTGGCTCCGCAAGGCGGCTCGGTTGCATGCCCTGACCGCACTGCGAAAGGTCGGTCGTGCGGGAACCGTACTGGGTAATGAGGTGCTCGACACGCTCGATCGGGCGTGGGACGAACACCAAGGGGAGTCGAGCGCCGCCCTTAGCGACGCCCTGCAAAATTGCCTGCAGCGGCTTACTCCACGTTGTAAAGAGATTGTTGCCCTGCGATACAACGGCAAGCTCAGTGGGGACGAAGTGGCCGACCGTTTGAAGACGACTTCGCACAGCGTCTACGTGGCCCTAAGCCGCATTCATCGCACCCTGCGCGAATGCGTGCGGCGCGCGCTGGCCGAGGAAGGGAATTCATAATGGATAATCGAAAACCAATTGCCGGACCGGTCAGTAACGCTGACGATGCCTTTTGTCAAACCGTCGTGCGGTATCTCGACGGTCAGGCGACTGCCGAAGAACTCGCGGCCATCGAACGCGATTTGACGGAGGTCCCCCCGCGGCGCCACTTGTTCCTGGACATCTGCCTTCAGGCCGCCCTCATCGCCGAAACGGGCGTGTCTTCAGTGCCAACCACGCCGGAGATTCCCGTCACGCCCGGCGTTCCGAAAGCGACACGCATGGATTCCCCGACGCATCCGTTAGCGCGGGCCCGGGCATTGCTCGAAACTGCTCGGCAAGAGGCATCGCCCGTCGATCAGGCGGGAAAACCGGAAGTGCTAAGATATTCCCGACGCAGTTTCCCCAGCCGAACGCTCGTACTCGGCTTCCTCAACAAAATGCTGCACGTCGGATACGAAACGCCTGCGGTCAACGCTCTTATGTGGCTGGTGATGGCAGTTTTGTTCTCCGGCATAGCGCTGACGATCGTCTTTTGCGTCATGCTTGTATATCAGGAGCCGGACGCGGTTGCCCGCCATAGCGCGCCGCAGGTGGCGGGCAGCTGGAACGCAGACAAAGAGACACGGAAGCACGGAAATCCGGACATCGCCGCGCCTGCCGATCCCCGCGTCTCCCCGCCTCCCCGCCTCCCCGACCCCGCCTCCTCCTCTCAGGCCACCGTTGCCCGCCTGATCGACACCGCCGAATGCCATTGGGCCATGGGCTCGCATTCCCCGCATTTGGGTGACGACTTGGAATCAGGGCGCAAGTTGGAGCTCCTCTCCGGCGTGGCGGAAGTCATGTTCCAAAGTGGCGTTCGGGCACTGCTACAAGGACCGGCGACGATGGAAATCGGCTCCCGCAGCAGCGCCCTGCTTCGCGTAGGAACACTCACGGTGCGGGTCGAGGACCCCGACGGTCACGGCTTCGTGGTCTACGCGCCGGGAGTCAAATACACCGATCTTGGCACCGAGTTCGGTGTCTGGGTGGCAAAGGACGGCAGGCAGGAAATGCAGGTCTTCCGCGGCGCTGTAATGGCGGAGCAGGCGTCTGAGATTTCAGATGGCAAGTCTGACAGTTTGGACCGAAAACATGAGCTTCCGAATCGGAAAGCTCAAATTTCCAATGAGAAGTCGGAGACTTCACAATCGGCACAATCGGCGCCGCGTGTGGTCACTGCAAACCAGGCCGTCCGTGTCGCCGCACCCGGTAAGCCGATCGAGCAAGTTCCAGCCAAAGGGAAGCAGTTCATCCGCGCCATGCCCGCGCCGGCGCCCTTCGCGGTGTTCGGTACGGGGGTGGGCCTGGACCGCGGCGACGCCGATCCGCACTGGTCGATCACGAAGATCAGCGGCGACGCAGAGTTCAAGGGGCTGCCGGCCGTGGTTGCCGAACCGCATCCGTCCTATGTTCGCGATAGCCGAAAGACGGGCCAATGGATTTCCACGTCCAAACTGCTCGTGAAACAGCCCGACGGGTGCCGCTGGACCTATCGCACGCAGTTCGACCTTAGCGGCTTCGATCCATCCACGGCCCGCCTCGAGGGGCGAGTATCGGTCGACGACTACGTGGCGGAAATCCGCCTGAATGGAAAAGCCGTACCCCTGCCCGCTGGGGCTCGCGATGACGTTCTCTGCAAGAAATGGCTGGAACTGAAAATCGAAGAGGGCTTTGTCAGCGGCAAGAACACGCTGGAAATCGTGATCGAAAACGCGGCCGCGCCCGAGGGCGCTATCAACGTCATGGGCCTGTGCGTGGAGTGCAAGGGCACGGCACGGCTGCTGGCGACATCCAAGTCCGACGAATGAGTAGTGAAACAACCTGGCACTGAAAGCACACCATGAAGAATTCTCGTCCGTTTAGTTCCTCGACCAGTCTGGAGTGGGCCATGAATGCTCGCTGTATCGTATTGTCAACTGTGGTAATTGTCGTATCGACGTTGGCCTTGTGCGTCGCGAATCCCGCCGCTGCCGCCACACAGACATGGAGCAATCTCGGCACGGACTGGGGAACCGCGTCCAACTGGTTCGGTGCGCTGCCCGGCCCCACGGATGCGGCCCTTTTCAATCTGGGCGCCTACAGCGCTCAGCCCAACGTCGGCGAAACTTCGTCGGTGGGCGGCCTGTGGAGCACCGGCAGCGGTCCACTCACAATCGGCGGCACTTCACCCCTGACTATCAACGGCACGACGATCAACGGCAATGCCAATACGGGCATTGAGATGAACCCCGGCGCCGGCGCGATGACCGTGAAGCGCCCGGTCACGCTGGGTGGGGCCCAGCAGTGGTTCAACAATTCGGGCTCTACGCTGAACATTGCCGCACCGGTCACCGCAGCTTACGGGTTATCTCTCACTGGCAGCGGCGCCACGTTCGTCAACTCCCCGATCAGCGGTTCCGGTGGTCTGACGGTTGGTCTCTCGGCCAATGTGGTCATGACCGCGGCGTCGAATTACTCGGGCACCACGACGATCAACGGCGGCATGTTGACGCTGCAGCCCTCCACGGTTGCGCCGACCCTCGCTGCGGCCAACGCGCCGGCGCCGCTGGTCTGGTTCGATCCCAGTAATCCAACCGGCTACGCGCTCACCGGCGGCAGCGTGACAACCATGATCAATTTGAGTCCCAGCGGCGCCGCCGAAAACGCGACCGTCCAGAGCAGCTACATAGACGCCTCGAACCTCGGCGCCCCACCCTGACCGTCAACAACCCGGCGTTCCACGGGGAGACGACTGTCCACTTCAACGGCAGCCAGGCCTTGGGTGGCTTCAACCTCAGTTCCATTAATACCTCGTCGTACACGATCTTTGCCGTGGAAGGCGTGTCCGCCAACCCTGGCACGTATTACTACCTGGGCAGCAATGCGGGGTCGACGAACGAGGGCATGCACCTCGGTTACTCGGGTGGCGAGGCTCACCTGGGCCAGTTTGCCAACGACTTGAACTCCCCAACCACCTACCCCAATACGACTGGAACCGAAACCGCGCGGGAATGGACGATGGGGCTCGACACGGCGTCGGGCCATTTTATCTACCTCAATGGGACCCAGGTGGCGACCAATACGAATACGACCGGGTTCAGCAATTTGGGCCCCTCGAGCAGCAATTTTGGCATCCTCGGCGCGGGCTGGGGAGGCACGAATGCCTTTGTGGGTGACGTGGGCGAGATCCTGATCTACAGTTCGACCTTGACGGCCGCGCAGCAAGCGGGCATACAGGCCTATCTTATCGCCAAGTGGGAGAATCCCGTCATGCTGCCGCAGACAACTCCGGTTGTCCTCTCCAGCGGCGGCACGCTGAACCTCAACGGAGTCACCTCGACCATCGGCTCCCTCTCCAGCAACGACCCGACGACGCAAGTCCTCCTTGGCGGGGCAATTCTCAGCACGGGCAGCAACGGTCTCAGCACGAGCTTCGCGGGGTCCATCAGCGGAAGCGGCGGGTTGACGATGCTTGGCGGGATGTTTACGCTCAGCGGCAGTAATTCGTATAGCGGCCCGACCACCCTATCGAGCGGCACGCTGCAGTTTCTGGGCCATTCCCCGGCTCCCGCCAGCCCCGTGGTTTTCGGCGGCGCTGGAACCCTGAATTTCTTAAACGACGGAACGGGTAGCGGCGGCACGATAAGCGTGGGAAACAGTATTTACTTCGGTGCGGCCGTAACGTCCACGATCAACGTGGGAAATCTCGTCAGCAGCAATACGGGGAACACCGTGGCCTTTGGCGTCCTGAGCAACGGCACCTCAGCTAACGCCTACAGCAGCACTATCAACTTTACGGGCTCCAACGGCTACCTGCAGAGCTATAGCGGCCTGGCGCTGCCGGGTGGACGGGGCGCCACCACCACCCTCATTCCGACCACGACCTCAGTCTTCATCGCTGGCAATGTCACGAACCAGATGCCGGTCGCCGGCTCCGGTTACGACACCCTGGCGCTGAGCGGCACCACTTCGGACAATGTGATTGCCGGCGCCATATCCGACGCCTCAGTGTTTACGGTTGTGGGCAGCGGCGATACCCGCCTTACCAAATCCGGCTCCAGTGTCTGGACCTTGACAGGCGCGAACACCTTCCACGGTCCCATAACCATCAATTCCAGGAGCGGCGCGCTTGTCGTCGGCGGCGCCGGCGATCTCGGTGACCTGGGCGGCTCCCTGGGCGGCAATTACAGCGGTGCAATTTCTATCGGCGCCTCCAGCGCCTTGGTGATGAACACCACCAGCAAACAGGTCTTGGGCGGCGTTATTTCCGGGGCAGGCAACTTCGATCAAGACGGGAGCGGCGTCACCTCGCTCAGCGGCAGCAACACCTTGACGGGCGTCGTCACGATCAGCAGCGGCACGCTGCAGATCGGCGCGGGCGGCAGCAGCGGTTCCCTCCCCGCGGCCAGCCCCATCATCAACAATAGCGTGCTTGCTTTCTCCCGTTCGGACTCCGCCGGGGTCGTGGCAAGCACCATTAGTGGCACCGGCGCCGTCTATCAGATCGGCAGCGGAGGCATGGCTTTGACGGGATCCAACACCTACACGGGCAGCACCTTCGTCAACAACGGCACTCTCTTTCTCAACGGCTTCAACAGTTCGCCCGCGATCAGCGTGGCCGCTGGGGCGGCGCTGGGCGGTCTTGGATCGGCCGCATCGGCTTCCGTCACGGTCGCCAACGGCGGCGGTATTTCGCCCGGCTACAGCGGTACCGGCAGCCTGACCTTGGGCAGCGTGAACTTCAGCAGCAGCGGCTCGATCAATGTCAGCAATGCCGGCAACTACACTTCGCTCGCGGCGCTCAACGTGCTTCAAGCCAACGGCGTGACCGCCAACGGCGGCAGCGGCGCCATTACGATCAATCTCACCGGCAACGCGCCTCCCGTTCTAAACGAGGATCTGCGCATTCTCAAGTACTCCGGCGCACTGCAGGGAGCGGGCCTTAGCGGCTTCTCGGTGAATGCGTCGGGCATTACGAACCTTCCGGCCCGCGGCGCAACGTTTACCCTCACGGGCGCCGACGCCGGCTACATCGACGTCTACTACAGCGCCGATTATCCCATTTGGACCGGCGCGGGCGACGGCACCTGGAGCACGGCCCTCTCGCCCAGCAATTGGAAGCTGGCCTCGAGCGGGGCACCCACGACCTTCTTCGCCAATGACTCGGCCGTGTTCGACGACAGCGCGGGCGGCAATACCACGGTGAACATCACTCCCGCGAACGTGGCGCCGCTCAGCGCCGTCTTCAAGAACAACACGACGAGCTACACCTTGCAGGGCTCGAACGGCATTGTTGGCCCGGCAATCCTCGTGATGGACGGCAGCGGTTCGCTGACGATCACGAATTCCAACGGTTACACAGGCGGGACCACGATCTATGCCGGCCAGGTATCGCTCAACAGCACTTCGGCC
Source organism: uncultured Planctomycetia bacterium (assembly GCA_963709175.1). Classification (GTDB taxonomy): domain Bacteria; phylum Planctomycetota; class Planctomycetia; order Pirellulales; family Thermoguttaceae; genus JANXQG01. The sequence goes on along the minus strand of CAVPVK010000007.1, from coordinate 1,449,893 downwards.
ATTGGCACAGGCCCCTTGGCCGTCAACGGCGGCTACGTCCTTCTTAACAGCCCTTCCGCCATGGGCGCTGCCCCATTGACGATCAGCGGCGGCACGGTGAGCACCAATTTCGCGCAACCAATTTCGTCCGTAACGCTCTCCGGCGGTCTGCTCGATATCGCTAATTCGGCGGCGCTGGGCTCGTCTTCCGGCACGATCACGATCAGTGGGGGGGCGCTGGACAATACTAGCGGCGGCCCGCTGACGCTGCCCAACCACGCGATGGTCTGGAGCGGCAACTTTGGCTTCGTCGGCAGCAATCCTCTGAACCTTGGCACAGGCGCCATCCTCTTGGCCGGCCCCTCAACGGTTAATTTGGGCGCCAATTCATTGACCGTAGGCGGCGTCATTTCCGGCGGGTCGAACCTCACCCAGAGCGGTGCCGGCACGCTGATTCTCACGGCCGCCAATACTTTCACCGGCAACACGCTCGTAAACGGCGGCACGCTCTTGGTTGGCAACCCATCGGCCCTGCAGGATAGCACGGTGAGCGCCGGCGGCAACGGTGAGGTGGCCTTCGTGCCCACCACGGCGACCTTTGGGGGGTTGAGCGGTGGCGGCGCAATCGTGCTGACGAATACCGCTGGCTCGGCCGTGAGCCTCTCCGTGGGAAACAACAATTCCAATTCGAGTTACTCCGGCGCCCTCAGCGGCGATGGAAGCCTGAACATGATCGGCTCCGGGGCGCTCTATCTGAGCGGGTCGAACACCTACTCCGGCGGGACGACAATCAGCGCGGGCACCTTGCAGTTCCAGGGCAACAATTCCTTGCCCAGCGGCAACCCGATTACCTTCGGATCGGCAACCCTCCAGATCCGCAACGACGGCACCGGCAGCGGCGGCGCAATCAATCTTGGAAATAACCTCGTTATTTCCGTATCGAACCCCAACTACTACCCGGCCAACGTGGCCACCATCGACGTGGGCAACAACCGCAGCGGAAACACCGGAAACACGGTGGCCTTTGGCCTGCTTGCCAATTACACGGGGTACAACCTCTTTACGAGCACCATTAACTTCACGGCTTCCAACGGCTACTTGCAAAGCTATACCGGCTTGGATCTGTCGGATCCAGATCCGAATTTCGGGTATTCAAGTGGCGGCACCGTCACCCTAAATCCGACGACGACTTCCGTCACCATTGCGGGCCCCGTCACGAATCAGGAGCAAGACTACTACTTTAGTTTGCTTGATCTTGACGGCACGAGCCAAGGCAACGTGATCAGCGGTGCGATTTCCGACGCTCCCATGGGTCAAGGTTATACGCAGCTTACGAAATCGAACTCCGGCGCTTGGACCCTCAGCGGCTTGAATACCTTCAGCGGGCCCATCGCCGTAACCGGCGGCACGCTGGTCATTGGCGGCGGAGGCGATTTGGGCGACTTGGGCGGATCTCTGGGCGGAAGTTACAGCAATACTATTGCGATTGGCAGCGGCGCTGCTTTTGTCATGAACACCACCAACAACCAGACGTTTGCAGGCGTGATCTCCGGCAGCGGCAGCTTCTGTCAACTCGGCAGCGGCGTCACCACACTTACGGCGGCCAACACCTACACGGGTCCCACCAGCATCCAGGCCGGCACTCTGATCTTGGGGGCGGGCGGCAGCATTTCGCAGACTCCCTTAATCTCGCTGGGCAATGGCGCGACGTTCGACATTTCTGCCCTGCCGAATTACCATCTCACCAGCGGTCAGACCCTGATCGGCTCGGGCAACTACACGATCAACGGCGCCATGACGGCAGATGCCGGCTCGATCATCCTGCCGGGGGGCGTCACGTCGTCGGGCACGATGAATATCGGGGCCTTGACGCTTAGCACCGGCAGCGTCCTAAGCTTCGACCTGGGCAGCGGTCAAGACGCAATCAACGTTTCCAATAGCGGCGGCCTGAGCTTGTCCTTCGCCGGCGTCAATCTCTATCAGTGCCGACGGCATGACTTCTTTCACCACGCCGGGCACATACGCGCTGATGAATTACGCCGGCAGCCTCTCGGGCTACGCCAGCAACTTGACGGTGCTCAATGCCAATCCGAGCGTCGTTTACAACTTCAGCGCCAACGGCGGCGTTCTGTCCGTGAACATTCTTGCGCCGGTCGCCTGGACCGGCGGCGGCAATCCGTCTGCCGCATGGAGCAAATCGTCCAATTGGAGCACCTTGCAGGCTCCGGTGAGCGGCAGTGCAATCCTCTTCGCGGGCTCGACGGGCTTGAGCAACAACAACGATATTGCCAATCTGAACCTGGCCGGCATCAACTTCGGCCCCTCGGCCGGGGCCTTCAATCTCAGCGGCAACAGCATCCAGATCAGCGGTCCGATCAGCAACTACAGCACCGCCACGCAGACTATCGATATGAACGTCGGGCTGTCGGGCGGGAATCAAGCGCTGAATGCGTTAGCCGGCAGTATCGTCGTCAACGGAGTTATCAGTGACGGCGGGGCCGGGCTGGGAATCAACTTGGCGGGTTCTTCCTCGGTCGTCCTGGCCGCGGCCAACACCTATATGGGCCCCACGAACGTTCTGTCCGGCACCCTGACCTTAGCGCATTCCCAGGCGGTGCAGTTCAGCACGGTCAACGTGGCGGCCGGCGCCTCGCTGAGCTTTGCCCCAGGCGTTGTCGCCCCCACCTTGGGCAGCCTGTCCGGCGGCGGCAGCTTTGCCCTGACGACAGCGGCCTCGGAGCCCGTTAATCTCAACGTGGGCAGCAACGGCCAAAGCACGACCTTCAGCGGCGCTTTGAGCGGCCCGGGCGGCCTGGTCAAACAGGGCACAGGCATTCTCACACTGTCGGGCTCGCACACTTACGCCGGCGCCACCGTTATTAGCGGCGGCGTGCTGCAACTGCAGCCCGCCGGCGGCTCCGGAATCGGCGCCAGCATCGGCGTGCAGTTCGTGGGCGGCGGGAGTGCCATCACCGGTTCGGACGGCGTGATTTCGATGAGCAACTGGAACAGCCTCACGGGCACCAGCTTCACGAACGTTGCTTTGATCAACAATTCGGGCGCCGCCACCACGGCGGTACTCAACGTTACTGCCCCGGGTGGGACGGGGACGTACTCCACGGGCAACAGCATCCAGCTCCTCAACGGCTACCTGTACGGCGGCGACGCGTTCACTTCCGTCATCACCGGGATCCCGTTCCAAAGGTACAACGTCTACGCCTATGTCGTGGATGCGTCATCGAACAGCGACCAGGTCAGTATCAACGGCACCACGTATTATTACCAGTCGGGGACGCAAGGCCCCTTCACGCAGATCACGAACACCACGCCGGGAACGTATCAGACTGGCAACTACGCGCTGGCGAACAAGATCAGCGGAAGCTCCCTGACCATCTCTACCTCGAGCTTTACTGGCGACTATGGCATGTCCGGCTTCGAGATTGTCAGCGTCCCGTCGGCAGGTGGCCTGCCACCCACCACGCCCGTCACCATCAGCAACGGCGCTACGCTCGACATGACCAACGTCGTGCAGACGATCGCTTCGCTCTCCTCGACCGACGGCATGGGGAGCCAGGTGCTCTTGGGCCAAGGCGTCTTGACGATCGCCGGCCCCGGCGTGACCACCTTTGACGGCGTGATCTCCGACGGGGGCAACGGCGGTTCGCTGGTTGTACAAGGCGGCGGGCTGACCCTCACCGGCGTCAGCACCTACACCGGCACGACGGCGGTCAGCGGCGGCACGCTCGTATTGAGTTCCAGCGCTGGGCAGGCCATCAGCAGCAGTCTGGCGGTTTCCGCCGGACTGGTCAACATCGGTCCCTCTAGCCTTACGCTGCCCGGCGTCCAGATTACCGGTGGCACAATCGCCGGAACGACGGGCGTGCTCATGACCAGCACCTCCGCGTACGACGTCCAGAACGGCGTCATCAACGCCATCCTGGGCGGCTCGGCAGCGTTGAACAAGACCACGTCGGGCGGCATGGCCGTCCTCGCCGCGGCAAACACCTACACCGGAGCCACGAACGTCTCTGCCGGGACGCTCACCCTGGCCCATCCGCTGGCGGTGCAGAACAGCATCGTCAATATGAATGGCGGCGTTTTAGGTTTTTCCCAGGGCACCACCTCTCCAGTTCTGGGCGGCTTGGGGGGCGGAGGCAACATCGCCCTGGCGACCGCCGCCGCCGAACCGGTTGCGCTGAACGTGGGCAATAACGGCCAGAGTACGACCTATGGCGGCTCCTTGAGCGGCCCCGGCGGGCTTGTCAAACAGGGTGCTGGCACGCTCACGATCACCTCAACGCAAGGTTACGCCGGCCCCACGGTGATCAGCGGCGGCGTGCTGCAACTGCTTTCTGGGGGCGTAGGCAGCATCGGCGTGCAATTTGTGGGCAGCGGGATGGCCATCAGCGGTTCGGACGGCGTGGTACCGATCAGCAACTGGAACAGCCTCACGGGCACCAGCTTCACGAACGTCTCCCTGATCAACAATTCGGGCGCCGCCACCTCGGCAGTGCTCAATGCCAGTGCCGGTGGGACGTACTCCACGGGCAACAGCGACCAGCTCCTCAACGGCTATTTGTACGGCGGTGGAACGTTCAGCCCCGTCATTAGCGGAATCCCGTTTTCCACGTACAATGTCTACGCCTATGTCGTGGATGCGTCATCGAACAACGACGAGGTCGCTATCGGTGGGACCACGTATTATTACCAGTCGGGGACGCAAAGCCCCTTCACGCAGATCACGAACACCACGCCGGGAACCTATCCGAGCGGCAACTACGCGCTGGCGAGCGGGCTCACCGGGAGTTCCCTGACGATCTCTACATCGAGCTTTACCGGCGACTATGGTATGTCCGGCATCGAGATCGTCAGCACAGGGGGTGGCACCGCAAGCGTCCTGCCCGTCAATACACCCGTAACGATCAGCAACGGCGCTACTCTCGACATGACCAACGTTTACCAGACGATTTTTTCGCTCTCGTCGACCGACGGGATGGGGAGCCAGGTACTCGTGGGCAGCGGCGTGCTGACGATCGCAGGCACGACGAGCACGGTATTTGACGGCGTAATCTCCGACGGGGGCAACGGCGGTTCGCTAGTCTTGCAAGGCGGTGGCCTGACGCTCACGGGCAGCAATACGTACTCCGGCAGCACGACCATCAGCGGCGGCACGCTGCAATTGGGCAACGGGGCCGGCGGCAGCGACGGCTCGATCGCCAACACCAGCTTCGTGAACAACAATGGGGTTTTGGTCTATAATCTCAACGGCAGCCAGACCGCCAGTTATGCCATAACAGGCACGGGTTCACTGACCAAGGGTGGCCCGGGCACCTTGACGCTTAGCAACCCCAATAACGTCTACAGCGGGGGCACGAACATTCAGTCAGGCCTGCTCGTCATCGCGCCCGAACAGTACCGCCTTGCCGTACGGTCCGCTCAGCATGTCCGGCGGCAGCCTGGACCTTGAAGGCAACAATCCGGTGTTGGTGCTGACCCTCAACGGCAGTGGCGTGATCGGCAACGGGGCCAGTGGAGCGGCGAACGAGGCCCTGTTTGCAGTCACCAACGGCGGGATGTTCTCCGGCACGATTCAGGACGGCGGCTTCGGCGGCGATGCACCCGTAGCGCTGGCCGTGGTAGGCGGGACGCTGGTCTTGAGCGGCACGAACACTTTCAGCGGTGGCACGACAGTCTACAGCGGCACGCTGGAGGTGACAAACGGCCAGGCCCTCCCCGAGGGATCGAGCTTGACCGTCGGGGCGGACGGCACGTTCGTCTTCGACCCCACGGCGGGAGCCGCACCGCTTTCGGCTGAGTCGGCCGCGGGGATTGCCCAAGCGGTGCCCGAGCCCGGCACGCTGACGCTGTTGGGTGTGGCCGGCGTGGTTGCCGTTGCGGCCGCGGTACGTAGAAAAAGGAGTCGGAGCGGAGCTTAATGATCAAAGAAATCGCGGCCTCAAGAATGTCTGTAGACCCCGCCGGGACCGTCCCGCTCTTGCGATACGGACCTGGAGGCGGCGCAGGTTGCCAAGCTGGCGCTGAAGTTCCGGCTTCGGCTGGTAGTTGCGGGAAAAAACCGCCTAAAGCCAGAACTCCTGCAGCTACTTTGCGCTGGCTCGCTGCGGCGTGCATCGTCTCCCTGACGGCCGCTAGCTCCGCGCAGAACCTGGTGGTTAATGGGAACTTCAATTCGCCGTCCGAGAGCGACGATAAGCTGCCGGGCGGCAGCGGGGCCCTTATGGGTTGGACCGTGGACACCGGCCCCGGCGGTGGCATCCAGTTTGGCACCAAGTTCGGCTACGTCGCCACCTCCTCCAGCACGCAAAGCGTGGAATTGGCGGGGAGTTTGGCGCAGCAAGGCGGCATCCAGCAAGCGATCGCGACGATCCCGGGGCAGGCCTACACGATCAGCGTCTACGCGGAGGATCAACAAGCCAGGGACGTCGCCACAGGGACTCTCTCCTTCGGGGGTCAGTCCATGACGTTGCGCCCTCGAGCCAAAGCTGGGTGCTTTCCACCTTGACGGCGGGGGCGAGCGGTTCCAGCACGCTGCTCAATATCACTGGCTATGCCAGTTCCAACGTCGACCAGTTGCTCGTCGACGCAATCAGCGTGACACCGACTGCGACAGCCTGGGTCGGCGGCGCGGCGGGCCATGCGACTGACTGGGGAACCGTGCTGAATTGGAGCCCCGCAGCTGCCGTACCCGGCGGCGCTGGCGCCTGGCTCTCCTTTGGCGGCCCCGCCACGTCCGGGACCGTCGATCTGGGATCGAGCAACCGCTCCGTGGGGATTCTCGACTTCGTCAACGCCACGGCGACCACAATCCAAAGCACGAGCGGTTATTTTCTCATTCTGGACAACAGCGGCTCGTCGGCGGCTGTTAATGTCGCGGGCCAACAAGCGATCAACGCCGCAGTGCAACTCAATAGCGACGCGGCGATCAATGTCACTGGCGGCACCGACCAATTGACGATTCGTGGAAGCGTGGCCGACGGCGCCGCTTCGCACGGCATCACCCTTTCCGGATCGGGGATGTTGGCCCTGGCAGGCGCGAACACCTACAGCGGGAACACGACAGTCTCGTCCGGCACGCTGCTGTTGGCCAACAGCCTGGCCCTGCAAAACAGCACGCTTACCGGTGGAATCGTCTTTGATTCGTCCGTCGCTTCGCATGCCTTCACGTTGGGCGGCCTCAGCGGCAGCGGCAACCTGGCGCTGGCCGACAATGCCGGCAACCCGGTCAGCTTGAGCGTGGGCAACAACAATTCCGCCACGACCTATTGCGGGGCATTCAGCGGCGGCGGGTCCCTGACGCTGGTCGGGAGCGGGATGCTGACTCTGGCGAGCGCCAATACTTTTACCGGCAACACGCTGCTCAAGGGCGGCATGCTCGTCCTGGAGAACGCCTCGGCCTTGCAAGACAGCACCTTGGATACCAGCGGCAGCGGAACGCTAAGCTTCGGCACGCTCAACTCCGTTACTTTGGGCGGCCTTACCAACGGCGGCGACTTCAACCCCAGCAATCTCTACCAGGCTTCCGTGAACGTCTCCGTGGGCGCCAACGGTTTAAATACCACGTATTCAGGCGCTATCGGCACCAATGTCTCCAACTTCACTAAGATTGGCGCCGGACTGCTTGCCCTGGCGGGCAATAATAGCTATAGCGGCTCAACGGCCGTAAGCGGCGGAACCTTGCAGTTCCAGGGGAACTATTCCCTGCCCGCCAGCAGTCAGGTCGCGATTGCCTCTGGAACCTTTCAGTTTCACAACGACGGATCGGGCAGCAGCGGCACAATCTTCGTCGGCAACAATATAACACTTGCCGGAGCGACAGCGACAATCGACGTGGGAAATGATGGCAGCGGCAACACGGAAAACACGGTCGCCTTTGGAAATCTGACAGCCGGCTCTCAGACCAACACGGTCAATTTCACGGCCTCCAACGGCTACTTGCAAAGCTACGCGGGGATAACCCTGGCGGCAGGAAACGGCGGAACCACGACCTTGAATCCAACGACGACTTCCATCGTGATTACAGGCGGCATCGCGAACCAGACTCATTCCTCGTCCAGCACGGACACGCTGGACCTTGACGGCACCAGTTCGGGCAACCTGATCAACGGCGCGATTTCCGATGGTAACGGCCCTACGCAGCTCACCAAGTCCAACAGCAGCGTCTGGACCCTCAGCGGCCAGAACACGTATTCCGGACCCACCACCATCAGTGGCGGAACCCTGGTGATCGGTGGCGCGGGGGTGCTGGGGGGAGGCAATTACGCCAATACCATTAGCATCGCCAACAGCGGCACCTTGGTTATGTGCCAGAGCAGCGCGCAGACCCTGGGAGGAACGATCTCCGGCGGCGGCGCCCTGTACCAGGGTGGCAGCGGCGTCACAATGCTCACGGCCATCAATTCCTTCAGCGGTTCGACGACCATTCAGGCCGGCACTTTGGCCCTAGGGGCGACGGCTTCCCTTACCCAGAGCCCAACTATCGCGCTGGCCAACGGCGCCACGTTCGACGTCACCGCCCAGGGCGCGAATTTCCACCTTGTGAACGGTCAGAGCCTGATCGGCTCCGGCCAGACCACTGTGGCCGGGGCCGTTACGGCCAATAGCGGCTCGCTCATCCTACCCGGGGGCACAACTTCATCGGGCACGATGAATATCGGAGCCTTGACCCTCAGCACCGGCGCCGCGGTAGGCTACGACATGGGCAGCAGCCAAGACCTGATCAATGTCACCAGCAATGGCGGGCTGAATTTGGGGGGCGGCGGCATCGATCTTTATCAGGCCGACGGAAAGACCCCGTTCAGCACGCCCGGCACTTACACGCTCATGAATTATTCCGGCAGCCTTTCGGGCGCGGCCGTGTCGGTGCTCAATCCCAGCGCCAGCGTGACGTACGCATTTGCCGCGACCGGCGAGTCCTTGAACCTGACGATCCAGGTCCCCAACCTTTGGACGGGCGGCGCTAGTCCCTCGTTTGACTGGAGCCATGCGGCCAATTGGTCGACCCTGCGGGCGCTCGCGAGCGGCAATTCAATTGCCTTCTCGGGTACGACCGGCCTGAACAGCACGAACGACCTTGCCAATCTGAACCTGACGGGAATACTCTTCAACCCCTCGGCGGGGGCCTTCAATCTCAGCGGCAATAGCATCCAGCTCGCAGGCGCGATCGTGAATAACAGCGCCGCCACCCAGACCATCGGCATGAATATCGGGCTGGTCAGCGGAAGCGAGGCGACGTTCAGCGCGTCCGCGGGCAGCGTCGTGGTCAATGGTACGATTAGCGACGGCGGCGCTGGCCTGGGCATCAGTACGACCGGTTCGGGAGCCGTTGTCCTTGCCGCGGCCAACACCTATTCGGGCCCTACGACCGTTAGTGCCGGGACGCTCACCCTGGCCCATCCACTGGCGGTGCAATACAGCACGGTCAACGTCGGTGGCGGCGGCACGTTGGGCTTCGCTGGGGGAATAATCTCGCCGATCCTGGGCGGCCTGGCGGGCAACGGCAACATCGCGCTGACCACAGCCGCCGCGGGAGCGGTAACGCTGAACGTGGGGAGTAACGGCCAGAGCACGACGTACAACGGCAGTTTGAATGGCTTCGGCAGCCTGGTCAAGCAGGGCGCCGGGACGCTGACGCTGACGAACACGAATGGATATAGCGGGGCGACTCTCATCAGCGGGGGCGTATTGCAATTGGCGCCGCCGTTTCCAACAAATGTTTTCGGCGCTTCCGGCGCCAGCATCGGCATTCACTTCGTGGGCAACGGAAGCGCCATTACCGGTTCGGACGGACCTCCCGGGGCGGTCATGAGCAACTGGAACAACTTCTCCGGCACAAGCAATTCCAATCAGGCCCTGATTGATTATAGCGGCGCCGCCACCACGGCCACAGTCACCTATAGCGCAAATGGGACCTTCTCGTCAGGGAGCAGCGATCAACTTCTTAACGGCTACATCTATACCTTCAACAGCCCTGGCGTCACCGCGACTGTGAACGGCATCCCCTACCCCCGGTACAGCATCTACGTTTTTTCGGTTGACCAAAACGCGGGATCACCGACGTATGAGGAGGAGATTAGTGTGGGCGGCGCCAATTACTACTATCAGCCGTTATACAGCGGTCCCACCGCCTACACGCAGATCACGAACACGTCAACCGGAAGCTTTCCATTGGGCGACTATGTGCTGCAAAATGACTTGGCCGGCAGCAGCCAAACCGTGACGGTCCTAGGTGTCGGCGGTGGAGGTGTGGCCGGATTCGCCGGCATTGAGATCGTCAGCGACGTCGGCGCCGGCGGGACCATTCTGCCCGCCACTACGCCCGTGACTATCAGCAACGGTGCGACGTTCGATATGACGAACGTCGTGCAGACGATCTTTTCGCTTTCTTCGACGGACGGCATGGGGAGCCAGGTGCTGCTGGGCAGCGGCGCGTTGACGATCGCCGGAACGGCGAGCACCACCTTTGACGGCGTGATTTCCGGCGCCGGTGGATCGTTGACCATGGGAGGCGGCGGGCTGACCCTGACGGGCGTGAACACCTTCTCCGGCAGCACGACAGTTGCCGCCGGAATGCTGCAATTGGGCACCGGGCAAAGCGGCCAGGACGGCTCGATCGCCAATACGAGCGTCGTGACGGACAATGGCTCGCTGGTCTACAACCTCTACGGCAACCAGGCGGTGAGCTACGCTATCGGCGGCATCGGCAGCTTGACCAAACTGGGCCAGGGCATGTTGACGCTGAATGGCTCGAATACGTACAGTGGCGGCACTACCGTCAGCAATGGCACGCTGCAAATGGGCAGTGCCAATGCCTTGGGCGGCGGCGGCCTGACGGTCAACGGCGGTGTCGTGGACCTCAACGGTTCGGCGATCACCATTGGTTCCTACCTCAACGGCAACGGCGGCACGATTACCGACAATAGCGGCGCCGGTCAAACGGTCCTGACCGTCAACCAGTTGGGCAATTCGATCTTTCGCGGCGCCATCCATGACGGCCCGATGACTAGCGTGGGACTCGCCCTGACGGGCGTCGGCAGGTTTACGCTGGCCGGCGCGAACACCTACAGCGGCCCGACGACCGTCTATGGCTGCACGCTGAACGCGGCAGCCAACAACGCCTTCTCACCGAATTCGGCAGTAACGGTTGACTACGGCGGCACGCTGGACGCCACCGGCTTCACGCAAACTGTCGCCGCGCTCACGGTCGGCTCCCTGGGCACTCTGAATCTGTCGCTGGGCAACATCTTGACCAGCACGAGCGCGGCGTACTTCGTCACCGGCAGCACGCTCAACCTCTCCGGCGCAGTTACAACGCTGCCGGAAGTGTTGATGACCTATAATGGCTATTTTGGGAACTTCAGCGCCTACACGCTCAACGGTTCGACGCTGCCCGGCACTGATTTATACTATGCCACCGGCGGACTCGAACTGGTAGCCGCGCCCGCCGGCCCCGCGACGTGGGCCGCGGCCGTCAGCGGCAATTGGAGCGCCGGTTCCAACTGGAGTTCTGGCATCACGCCCAACGGGGCCGGCCAGGGTGCCGTGCTGAATGCGACGACCCGCTCCGACGTGACCGTCACACTCGACGCCCCGCAGACGGTCGGCACGCTCGAGTTCGGCAATCCGGGCGGGAACCCGGCGACGGGCTATATTCTCAGCGGCGCCAACAGCCTGACGCTCGACAACAGCGGCAACGCCGCGGTCGTCAGCGCCACCGAAGGGACCCACGAAATCCTCGCCGCGATCGAGCTGAACGGGAGCGTGAGCGTGTCACTATCGGGCAATTCTCTGTTGGCGATCGGCGGCGACATCAGCGAAAACGTCGCCGGCACAACCCTGACCTTGGGCGGCGACGGCAGCGGCGAACTGATCCTCAGCGGCAGCAACAGCTACACCGGCGGCACGATCGTAGCGAGCGGAACGCTGGCTGTGACCGCCGCCACCGCCCTCCCCGAGGGTTCGAGCTTGACCATCGGGGCGGGCGGCGCGTTCATCTTCGATCCCACGACCTCGGCCGCGCCGCTCTCCGTTGACTCGGCCGCCGGAATCGTGCAAGCCGTGCCGGAGCCCGGCGCCTGGCGCTGTTGGCGGTGGTTGGCGTCCTTGCCGTTGCAGCCCTCGTCCGTAGCAGGAGGGCTTGGGGGAATTGCAAGTGCGACTAAGGATCGAACAAATCGCGGTTTCAAGAGCTTCCGTGGGAAGGGGCTCCCGTGGAGTAGGTTGCCAACCTGCCAGAAACGCGGCGGGCTGGCAGGCCGCCGCGGGACACCGGCGTGTTGTCTTCCGCTGGTTCGCGGCGGCGTGCATCGTCTCCCTGGCGGCCACGAGTTCGGCGCAGAGCCTGGTGGTTAATGGGAACTTCAATTCGCCGTCGGAGACCGATGATAAGTTGTCGGCCAATAGCGGAGCTCTAACGGGTTGGACCGTGGACACCGGCCCCGGCGGCGGCATCCAGTTTGGCACCAAGTTCGGCTACGTCTCCACCTCCTCCAGCACGCAAAGCGTGGAATTGGCGGGGAGTTTGGCGCAGCAAGGCGGCATCCAACAAGCGATCGCGACGATCCCGGGGCAGGCCTACGCGGTCAGCATCTACGCGGAGGATCAACAAGCCAGGGCCGTAGCCACGGGAACCCTTTCGTTCGGCGGCCTGTCCATGACGTTGAGCCCTTCCAGCCAAAGCTGGGTGCTCTCGACCTTGACCGTCGCGGCAACTGGTTCCAGCACGCTCCTGAATATCACTGGTTATAGCTCTTCCAACGTCGACCAGTTGCTGGTCGACGACGTCAGCGTGACGCCCGTCGCATCGGCCTGGGTGGGTGGCGCGGCGGGCCATGCGACGGACTGGGGGACCGCGCTGAATTGGAGCCCCTCGAATGCCGTGCCCGGCGGCGCCGGCGCTGAAGTCCTTTTTGGAAACGCGGGGGCCTCCGCCACCGTCGATCTGGGCTCGAGCAACCGCACGGTGGGAAGCCTGGACTTCGTCAGCGGCACGGGGACCACGATCCAGAGCACCAGCGGTTGTTTTCTCGTGCTGGACAACAGCGGTTCGGCGGCGCCGGTCACCGTCGCCGGCCATCACGCGATCACGGCCGGGGTGCTCCTCAATAGCGACGCGGCGGTCACCGTCACCAGCGGCACGGACGAATTGACGATTGGCGGCAGCGTGGCCGACGGCGCGGCGACACATGGCATCATGCTTTCCGGGTTGGGGATATTGGCGCTGGGAGGCGCGAACACCTTCAGCGGCAACACGACCGTCTCGTCCGGCATACTGTTGTTGTCCAACAGCCTGGCCCTGCAGGACAGCACGCTCACCAGCGGCGGAATTGCCTTCAGTTCGTCCGTGGCTTCGCATGCCTTCACGTTGGGTGGCCTCAGCGGCAGCGGCAACCTGGCACTGGCCGACAATGCCGGCAACGCGGTCACCTTGAGCGTGGGCAACAACAGTTCGACCACGACGTATTGCGGCGCCTTCAGTGGCAAAGGTTCCCTGACGCTGATCGGCGGCTCGCTGACCCTCGGGGGCAGCAGCACTTATACTTTTAGCGGCAACACGCTGGTCGACGGCGGCATGCTCGTTCTGGCCAACTCCTCGGCCCTGCAAGACAGCACCCTGGACACCAGCGGCAGCGGCACGTTAAGCTTCGGCACGCTCAACTCGGTGACCTTGGGCGGCCTCATCAACGGCGGCAGCTTCAACCCCAGCAATGTCAGCCAAACTCCCGTGAACGTCTCCGTGGGTAACAACGGTTTCAGTACCGCGTATTCGGGCGCTATCGGCTCCAATGTCGGCAACTTCACCAAGATCGGCGGCGGCCTGCTTGCCTTGGTGGGCAGCAACGGCTACAGCGGCACAACGGTCGTAAGCGGCGGAACCCTGCAGTTCCAAGGGAGCAATTCCCTGCCTGTCGGCAGCCAGGTCACGATTGCCTCCGGAACCTTCCAGGTTCACAACGACGGGTCCGGCAGCGACCGCGTGATCTCCATCGGCAATAGCATAACGCTTGCCGCAGCAACCGCCACAATCGACGTGGGGAATAACGGCAGCGGCAACTCGGGAAACACGGTCGCGTTCGAAAATCTGAGCGTTGGCTCCCAGGCCAGCACGGTCAATTTCACGGCCTCCAACGGCTACTTGCAAAGCTACGGCGGGCTAAGCCTTGCGGCCAACGGTGGAACCACCACTTTGAATCCGACCTCGACTTCCGTCGCCATCACAAGCAGCGTCGCAAACCTGACTATTTCCTCGTCCAGCACGGACACGCTGGACCTGGACGGCACCAGCGCGGGCAATCTGATCAGCGGCGTGATAGCCGATGGCACCGGTCCTACGCAGCTCACCAAGTCCAACAGCGGCGTCTGGACCCTCAGCGGCCAGAACACGTATTCCGGACCCACCACCATCAGTGGCGGAACCCTGGTGATCGGTGGCGCGGGGGTGCTGGGGGGAGGCAATTACGCCAATACCATTAGCATCGCCAGCAGCGGCGCACTGGTCATGAGCACCAGCAGCAGCCAGATCCTGGGCGGGACGATTTCTGGCAGCGGTGGATTGTATCAGCTTGGCAGCAACGTCACGACGCTCGCCGCCGCGAACACGTACACGGGTCCCACCTGCATCCAGGCCGGCACTCTGGCCTTGGGGGCAATGGCTTCCCTTGCGCAGAGCCCAACGATCGCGCTGGCCAACGGCGCCACGTTCGACGTCACCGCCCAGGGCGGGAACTTCCACTTGGTGAGCGGTCAGAGCCTGATCGGCTCCGGCCAGACCACTGTGGCCGGGGCCGTGACGGCCAATAGCGGCTCGCTCATCCTGCCGGGAGGCGCAACTTCATCGGGCACGATGAATATCGGGGCCTTGACCCTCAGCGCCGGCGCCGTTTTAGGCTACGACATGGGCAGCAGTCAAGACTTGATCAATGTCACCAGCAATGGCGGGTTGAATTTGGCGGGCGGCGGCATCGATCTTTATCAGGCCGACGGAAAGACCCCCTTCAGCACGCCCGGCACTTACACGCTCATGAATTATTCCGGCAGCCTTTCGGGCGCGGCCGTGTCGGTGCTCAATGCCAGTTCCAGCTTGACCTACGCATTTGCCGCGACGGGCGAGTCCTTGAACCTGACGATCCAGGTCCCTAACCTTTGGACGGGCGGCGCTAGCCCCTCGTTTGGCTGGAGCCATGCGGCCAATTGGTCGACCCTGCGGGCGCCCGCGAGCGGCAATTCGATTGCCTTCTCGGGTACGACGGGCCTGAACAGCACGAATGACCTTGCCAATCTGAACCTGACGGGAATACTCTTCAACCCCTCGGCGGGGGCCTTCAATCTCAGCGGCAATAGCATCCAGCTCGCAGGCGCGATCGTGAATAACAGCGCCGCCACCCAGACCATCGGCATGAATATCGGGCTGGTCAACGGAAGCGAGGCGACGTTCAGCGCAGTCCGCGGGCAGCATCGTGGTCAATGGTACGATTAGCGACGGCGGCGCTGGCCTGGGCATCAATACGACCGGTTCGGGAGCCGTTGTCCTTGCCGCGGCCAACACCTATTCCGGCCCTACGACCGTTAGTGCCGGGACGGTCACCCTGGCCCATCCACTGGCGGTGCAATACAGCACGGTCAACGTCGGTGGCAGCGGCACGTTGGGCTTCGCTGGGGGAATAGTCTCGCCGATCCTGGGCGGCCTGGCGGGCAACGGCAACATCGCGCTGACCACAGCCGCCGCGGAAGCGGTAACGCTGAACGTGGGGAGTAACGGCCAGAGCACGACGTACAACGGCAGCCTGACCGGCTTCGGCAGCCTGGTCAAGCAGGGCGCCGGGACGCTGACGCTGACGAACACGAATGGATATGGCGGGGCGACTCTCATCAGCGGGGGCGTATTGCAATTGGCATCGCAAAATCAATCGATCTCCGCGCAGTTGCCGGTCACCACGGGTCTGTCGTACTGGCTGAATGCCACTAGTGGTACGATCGCCTCGCTGGCCAACGGGGCGGCAGTGACCTCGTGGGCCGACGAGAGCGGCAATGGCGTCAACTTTACGGGCACAGCCTCCTACGCCACCGGTGCGATCAATGGCCTGGGCTGTGTATTTCAACGGATCGAACAACAACCTTGCGGCCGTTATTTCAAGTTCCGTACAAACGGTGTTCGTCGTGAACCAGCAGAGCGTTTACAAGCAGTCCGATTCCTATCTCTGGGGAGCGAACAGCGCCGATCTGGCCATTCGTACTGACGCAGGCAACTCTACGCCCACGTACCAGGGTTGGGCCAATCCCGGCAACGAAAATGACTTCACGAATCCCGCGGGATCTGCGATGTACCTCAACGGCGTCCTGCAATCGGGCCCCGCCTACTTCGGCCTGAACGCACCTTCACTGGTTGAGGCCGTCTGCGGCAGCGGGCCGGTGAATACTGTCTGGGGGATCGGCGGGCCGGGCATATACTCGGACCGCGAATTCCAGGGCGATATCGGCGAGATTGTGGCCTATAGCGGGACCTTGACGACGGCCCAACAACTCGAGGTCGAGGCCTATCTGAACAGCAAGTGGGGGCTGGGGATACCCGGGCTGCCCAACACCCTGGCCACCACGAGCGGCCTGCCCCCCACGTCGGCCATGACGATCAGCAACGGTGCGACGTTCGACATGACCAACTGCGTGCAGACGATCTTTTCGCTTTCTTCGACGGACGGCAAGGGGAGCCAGGTGCTGCTGGGCAGCGGCGCGCTGACCATTGCCGGAACGGCGAGCACCACCTTTGATGGCGTGATTTCCGGCGCCGGTGGATCGTTGACCATGGGAGGCGGCGGGCTGACCCTGACGGGCGTGAACACCTTCTCCGGCAGCACGACAGTTGCCGCCGGAATGCTGCAATTGGGCACCGGGCAAAGCGGCCAGGACGGCTCGATCGCCAATACGAGCGTCGTGACGGACAATGGCTCGCTGGTCTACAACCTCTACGGCAACCAGGCGGTGAGCTACGCTATCGGCGGCATCGGCAGCTTGACCAAGCTGGGCCAGGGCATGTTGACGCTGAATGGCTCGAATACGTACAGTGGCGGCACTACGGTCAGCAATGGCACGCTGCAAATGGGCAGCGCCAATGCCCTGGGCGGCGGCGGCCTGACGGTCAACGGCGGTGTCGTGGACCTCAACGGTTCGGCGATCACCATTGGTTCCTACCTCAACGGCAACGGCGGCACGATTACCGACAATAGCGGCGCCGGTCAAACGGTCCTGACCGTCAACCAGTTGGGCAATTCGATCTTTCGCGGCGCCATCCATGACGGCCCGATGACTAGCGTGGGACTCGCCCTGACGGGCGTCGGCAGGTTTACGCTGGCCGGCGCGAACACCTACAGCGGCCCGACGACCGTCTATGGCTGCACGCTGAACGCGGCAGCCAACAACGCCTTCTCAGCGAATTCGGCAGTAACGGTTGACTACGGCGGCACGCTGGACGCCACCGGCTTCACGCAAACTGTCGCCGCGCTCACGGTCGGCTCCCTGGGCACTCTGAATCTGTCGCTGGGCAACATCTTGACCAGCACGAGCGCGGCGTACTTCGTCACCGGCAGCACGCTCAACCTCTCCGGCGCAGTTACAACGCTGCCGGAAGTGTTGATGACCTATAATGGCTATTTTGGGAACTTCAGCGCCTACACGCTCAACGGTTCGACGCTGCCCGGCACTGATTTATACTATGCCACCGGCGGACTCGAACTGGTAGCCGCGCCCGCCGGCCCCGCGACGTGGGCCGCGGCCGTCAGCGGCAATTGGAGCGCCGGTTCCAACTGGAGTTCTGGCATCACGCCCAACGGGGCCGGCCAGGGTGCCGTGCTGAATGCGACGACCCGCTCCGACGTGACCGTCACACTCGACGCCCCGCAGACGGTCGGCACGCTCGAGTTCGGCAATCCGGGCGGGAACCCGGCGACGGGCTATATTCTCAGCGGCGCCAACAGCCTGACGCTCGACAACAGCGGCAACGCCGCGGTCGTCAGCGCCACCGAAGGGACCCACGAAATCCTCGCCGCGATCGAGCTGAACGGGAGCGTGAGCGTGTCACTATCGGGCAATTCTCTGTTGGCGATCGGCGGCGACATCAGCGAAAACGTCGCCGGCACAACCCTGACCTTGGGCGGCGACGGCAGCGGCGAACTGATCCTCAGCGGCAGCAACAGCTACACCGGCGGCACGATCGTAGCGAGCGGAACGCTGGCTGTGACCGCCGCCGCCGCCCTCCCCGAGGGTTCGAGCTTGACCATCGGGGCGGGCGGCACGTTCATCTTCGATCCCACGGCCTCGGCCGCGCCGCTCTCCGTTGACTCGGCCGCCAGAATCGTGCAAGCCGTGCCGGAGCCCGGCACGCTGGCACTCTTGCTGGCCGCCGGGATCGCGGGCACTGTGTCGGGCACCATGTACTCATGGTCGTGGTTGGCGGTTCGGCAGCGGAGATGCGGGCCTGCAAGGTGCCGCGCGGGACTGCGGAACTGCGTGTCTAGATGCTGATCATATTATGAAATTCAGTGTGTCCAAATCGGGCTTGCGCATTGCTCCACCGCACGCACGCTATCGCTGTTCGCTGATATTCGCTGCGCCGCTGGTTCTGGCGATTCTTGGCGGATGCGGCGTATCGACGCCGCCGCGGATCACGCCCGATGCTCCGGACAGCGGCGCCGCGGCGCAGGCCATGGAACTCTACGACACGGACCACGATGGTCTGCTCGACGCCAAGGAATTGGAAAAGGCCCCTGGGCTGCGGGCAGCGCTCAAGCAACTCGACACGAACAAAGACGGCAAAGTCTCCGCCGACGAAATCCAGGCCCGGATCCAGCAATGGCAAGAATCCAAAATGGGCCGATTGCCACTGACTTGCACCGTAATCCATAAGGGCCAACGGCTCGTCGGCGCACAAGTCAAGCTTGTCCCGGAGCCGTTTCTCGGCAGTGCGTATCATGAAGGCGCCGGCGTGACCGATGGCACCGGCAAGGTGCGGCCATCCGTCGTCAACGGCGACGAGCCCAATCGCTTAGGCATGTCGCCCGGCTTTTACCGGGTGCAAATAACGAAAAGCGGCGAGCAGATACCGTCGAAATACAACAGCGAGACCATTCTCGGGCTCGAAGTGGCCGCGGATCCCGAGGTCCAATATCATCCACCGCGCTTTGATTTGCAGTATTGAAAGCCAAGCTCGGCCGCTATTCCGGTCGCGGGTAAGGCTGCCGCACTGTTGTTCAACCCGGAGCCAAGGACGACGGAGCGCCACAATCCGCCGTCGCGGCCCACAATCGGGCGTCCCGGCTCCAGGTTCAACGACACATTGCCAACCGTGAATACTATAGTGGCTGGCTGTGGCCGGCGCGGCCGCGGATTTCTGACGAAGAGGATAACTGAAATGAAAAGTTGTTTCTTTTATACAAAAAGCACCAACCCCGGCGCCAAGTCGGGCTTTACGCTGGTTGAGTTATTGATCGTGATCTCGATCATCGGCATACTCGTGGCTCTATTGATGCCCGCCGTGAATTCGGCCCGTGAGTCCGGCCGGCGGGCCCAGTGCGCCAGCAACGTGGCGCAAATGGCCAAGGCCTGTTTGCTCTTGGAGTCCAAATACCAGTATCTCCCCGGCGGCGGTTGGGGCTGGCAATGGGCCGGGGATCCGGACCGCGGCGCCGGCATCCTGCAACCGGGCGGTTGGCACTATAATATCCTGCCCTACATCGACCAGCAGGATCTCCACGACATGGGAAAGGCCAGCAGTCAGGCCGTCCGCGAAAGTCTGGGCTTGCAGCGGAACGAGACGCCGGTGGCCCTCTTCATCTGTCCCACGCGGCGCAAGGTGCAGGTCTATCCCCGCGACCATCCGGTTCGCTTTCTCAACATTTCCGATCCGAATCCACGGATCATCGCCCGCAGCGACTACGCGGCCAACGCCGGCAGCATCGAGGGCGATCCCGACAACGGCGGCCCGAATCCCAATTATGCTCTCAATTATGATTGGCCTTCCGTGGACGGCACACCTTTGAACGGCGTCATCTACCGTGCCAGCGCCACGTCGATGGCGGCGATCAAGGACGGAGCGAGTTTTACCTACTTGCTCGGCGAGCGTTACCTTTGCCCCGACAACTACTACACCACCAACTGCGACAACGATCAAGGCTGGGACCTCGGTTACGACTTCGACGTCAATCGTTGGACCGACCTGCCGCCGATGCAGGACCAACCCGGCTATGGCGGCTGCATGACCCTCTTCGGCAGTTCCCATCCGGCTGGATTCAACATGGCCTTCTGCGACGGAGCGGTCAAAAAGCTCAACTACAACATCGACCCGCCGACGCACTTAAGTCTGGGCGTTCGCAATGACGGCGGCCCGACCCAGTTGCAGAACATCGACGCGATCAACAGCCAGTGACTGCGCAGCTTCCGTGGCTGCTCAAGGCAAGCGTGCCGCCGCCGACAAGCGTATTGCCGCTGAACGTGTTGGCAGCCGCCAAGGTCAGTTCTCCACCGCCGATCTTGTCAAACCCGCCGGTGTTGCTGCTTACAAGGCCGGAGTGAAAGGCGACGTTCATGCCGTTTGTGTCGATCGCAATCGGACCGGTGCTGTCGGCGATCGGGGCGGAATTGTCCCGGCGGTTGCTGCTGGTACATTGTAGCGTTGCCCCCCGCACGTGATGCTTCCGCTGCCGGCCAGCCCCGCGGAATTGGCCAGACTGAGGATGCCGCCGTTGATGGTCGTCGCGCCCGTATACCTGCAACGCCAGGCAGCCGATGCTGAGCAGGATATAAGGCGTAAACAGGAAAAATTCAATGGGGCACAATGTAGAGCAGCCCCTCTTGATCCATCACTCACAGGATTTATAATCGGTGGCAGGGTCGAATACCCGGCTTCAGGCAATCGGGAGCACCACGATCCTGCAAGCTACGTGTCTCCCCAAGCCAGGCCGCTAACCTCCAGCCCTTTTGCCCTTCGCAGGAGAACCAGTCGATGCGATGCCTAGCTTTCGCGGTCGTGGGCCTGGCGTGGCTGCCTATCGCGGCCCAGGCTGAGGAATCTCTTTCGCCGGATATGGTGTCGGCCATCAAGGCGGCCACGGTGTTCGTCAAGATCAAGACCCCGGAGATCGCCGGCAGCGGCTCGGGATTTGTCGTCAAGACCGACGAGGACACCGTCTATGTTGTCACCAATCGACACGTCATCGAGCCCAAGGCGGCGGAAGTGGTTATCGAGCGGCGGTCAGCCGTCCCCGCTCGGGCCGCGGTTCCAGAAGGGGCGGGCTGCCCGGACTTCCCAGATTGCCGACGCCCATTCCCGTACCCGGTTCTCCCGGCCAGCCCCGCGGCGACGATCATGCCCGCTACTCGTATACCCCGCGGATCGTGATTCGCGAATTCAAGAATGTTGACGTAACGGTGGTCTTCCGCAGCGGCTCGACGCAAGAGGAATCGGTCCACGGCGAACTCGTGGCGATCGATCCCGACGAAGACCTGGCGATCGTCAAAGCCAGCGGCGTCAAACGGATGCCCAAGCCGATCAGCTACCTCCACGAGTCCAAGCTCACCGAGACCATGCCGATCTATACCTTCGGCTTTCCGCTCGGCGAAGAACTGGCCACCAGCAAACGCAGCCCGGCGATCACCGTCGGCAAGGGATCGGTTTCCAGCTTGCGGATGGACGACGACGGCAACCTGGCGGTGGTGCAGCTCGACGCAGCCCTGAACCACGGTAATAGCGGTGGACCCGTGGTTGATAGCCAAGGCCGCCTGGTGGGCGTGGCGGTGGCCCGGATCGAGGAGCACGACAGCGTGAATATCAGTCTGGCGATCCCCTCGCAAAGCGTTTCCCGGCTACTGCAAGGGCGCGTCGGCAAGGTCACCTTTGCCACGGTGCGTGATAAGGACGACAACGTGAACATTCGTGTCACGGCGGCCCTGGTCGATCCGTTGAAGCGGATCAAGGCGGCCGAATTCGAGTATCTTTCGGCGAAAACGCTTGCCGAGAAGCCCAAGCCGACGGATTCGCTGGAAGCCGTAGGGAAATGCCGCAAGTTAAAACTTGCGATTGAAAACGGCAAGGCCACGGGCACCTTCCGCCTGAAGAAGGGCATCACGGAAGTCGATTTGCTGCATCAAACGGTTTCGCTTTGCAGCGACGGCACGCGCGTCCGCTCGGACAACGTGGAAGAGACGGTGAAAGTGGCGCCGGCTGCTGCGACGCCGCCCGCTGTGGCCGTCGCCGGGAGCCCGCCGGGGACGCCCAACTCAGGGCGCGACGTCGCCGGCCGTTCCTGGGCTGCGGCCAGGCGTTCGTGGTTTCAATCGATCGGGGCGTCAAGTCCAGCCGGTGGTCGCCGGCGAACGAATTTTTGGCGGGGCCTTTGGCCCGCGCTTCCGCGACACGGCCCCCACCAAGGGGATGTTGATCGGCTTTGACATCGGGTTGGGCAAATGGGCGGCGACGAACGACGTCATTGGCGCCATCCGACCGATTTATGTCAACGAGCAGGGAGAAGAGGTCAAGGGCGAACTGCACGGGACCGATATGAGCCGGCCGGTGCACGTCAAAGCGAGGAAGGGTTATGCCGTCGGCGCCATCTCGGTAAAGTCGGTGGCGGCCGTGGACGCGTTTTGCCTGACCTTCATGAAAATCGACAACGACCATCTCGACCCCAACGACTCCTACGAATCCGAGTGGGTTGGCGGCGGCGGCACGCTGCCTCCGGTCAAGGTAAGCGGGAATGGCAAGCCGGCCGTCGGCCTCGCCGGTTGCGTCAGCGGCAAGGACTGCACGGCCTTCGGGCTGATCTTCACTCCCTAACACGCGCTTGCGAACGGGAATAATACTGCCTGCTTTCCCCGTCTCTTTTCAAGTGCCCCGGCGGCGATTATGATGCGATAGTGGCCGGCGGGAAAGGCACTTAATGCCAGGTCATTCGTCGCTCGCGCTGGATGGGCGTAGGATCTTCCCTGCCGGGCAGGTACGCACATTGAAAGCCCCGGGAATCCGCAATGATAGAAGATGTGGCCGCCCCCCATGCAACCCTTGCCGAAAACTCCGACTCCCCTGGGCACAAGCCCTACGTCCCCGACCAGGACGTGCAGCCCGAATTCACGCTGCCGGCGGTCGTTGTGGGGGCCGTGCTGGGAATCATCTTCGGGGCGTCGTCGCTATACCTGGTGCTGAAGGTCGGTTTGACCGTCTCGGCCTCGATTCCCGTGGCCGTGCTCTCCATTACGCTCTTCCGCCTCTTCTCGCGGCTGTTCGGCTTTCGCCGGGCGACGATACTGGAGAACAACATCGTGCAGACGACCGGCTCGGCGGGCGAGTCGATCGCCTTCGGCGTGGGTGTGACCATGCCCGCGGTCATGCTCGTCGGCTTCGACATGGACCTCTGGACGGTAATGGCCGTCTCCGTGCTGGGCGGGGCCCTAGGGATCCTGATGATGATTCCGCTCCGTCGGGCATTCATCGTCAAGCAGCACGAAACTCTTCGCTATCCCGAGGGGACAGCCTGCGCCGACGTGCTGATCGTCGGCGAGCAGGGCGGCGCAGCGCCAAGATGGTCTTCACCGGCTTCGGCCTGGCCTTCGTCTACCAGGTGCTGAACCAGGGGCTTAAGCTCTGGAAGGACACGGTCGAGCATCCGCTGAGCTGGTTCCAGAAGGCCAACCCGGCCATTGAGGTCAATCCGGCCCTCTTGGGCGTCGGCTATATCATCGGCACGCGGATCTCTTGCATCATGGTGGCCGGCGGCGTGCTGGCCTCCTTCGTGCTCATCCCGGCAATCCGCTTTTTCGGCAGCGGGCTAACGGTGCCCTTGGCGCCGGCCACCGAGCTGATCAGCAAGATGAGCGAGGACGATATCCACGAAAAATACGTGCTCTGCATCGGCGCGGGGGCGGTGGCCACGGGCGGCATCATCAGTCTCTTCCAGGCCCTGCCGCTGATCTTCGGGTCGCTGAAATCGGCCCTCCGCGACCTCCGCGGAACGACCGTCGGCGGGACACCGCGCGGCCGGCGGACTGATCGCGACCTTTCAATCCGCTTCGTCGGCGTGGGGTCGCTGCTGCTGGTGCTGGCGATCTGGGCCACGCTGAGTTTCGGCGCGTGAGGGCAATTGGGCATGGGAGCGACGCTGGTGATCAACCTTGTGGCCGCGCTCCTGATTGTGCTCTTCGGGTTCCTTTTTGTCACGGTTTCCTCGCGCTTGACCGGCGAAATCGGCTCATCGTCGAATCCGATTTCGGGGATGACCGTAGCCACGCTGCTGCTCACTTGCCTGACGTTTCTGGCGCTGGGCTGGGTCAGCCCGCCGCACCGGCTGATCGCCCTATCGATCGCGGCCGTTGTCTGCATCGCGGCCTCCAACGGCGGCACGACTTCCCAGGATCTGAAGACCGGCTACCTGGTCGGCGCCACGCCCAAGTTCCAGCAATATGCTATTCTCGTCGGCTCGATCTCCTCGGCCCTGGTGATCGGCGTGATCCTCATCGCCCTGAACCGCGCGGGCACAGTCTATACGGCCAAGAACTTGCGACAGCCGAAACATGCCCTCGACGTAAGCGCATTGACAACTTTGGAAAAGGCTCCCGGCGATGCCCAGCGGTACCACGTCTGGCAAGCCCTGGAAGGCAACGATGAAGGTGTGGAGCAGGGCAAATACCTGGTGAACGAGCGGGGGCAAGTCAAGTACCGGGTCGATCCGGCGATCAACGGAAGTGTCAGCCATCGCGACGACGGCACGCCCGTGCAGAAATTCAAAGCGCCGAAAACCAGGCTCATGGCCATCCTCGCCGAGGGCATCCTCACGCAGAAGCTCTCTTGGACGCTTGTGCTGCTGGGCGTGTCCATCGCGCTGGTGCTGGAGCTCAGCGGCGTACCGTCGCTCCCCTTCGCGGTGGGCGTATACCTGCCGCTTTCCTCCTCGACACCGATCTTCGTGGGCGGACTGGTCCGCTATCTGGTCGACCGCCTCAATCCCGCGACTCGCGGCGCTGTCCATTCGGAGGCGGAAAGCGAGATGGGCCCCGCCGTGCTGCTCTCTACCGGCTATATCGCGGGTGGCGCAATCGGCGGCGTGCTTGTCGCCTTCCTCTCCTTCAGCAACGAGATTCCGCAGCGGATGAGCGCATGGCAGTATCGGCAGACGACGGTCACGACCGTGGAACCGCTCCGGCAGCAGTACGAAGACGCGGCGGCGGCGGACCTGGGGCTGGAAAGCCCCGAGGCCCGCAAGGCCCACCGGCAGGAGATCGACGATGAAGCCGATACAATCAGCGAAATCAACGAGGACCGATTGCCGCAGTACATCCCCCTTTCCCGCGGCACCGAAATCCACTGGGGAGACCAGAAAACCTATCGGGTCCAAGCCGATACGACGCTGGGCGAGGTGGCCCGGGAGTTGGAGGGCTCCGAGCGCAAAGCCGGGCTGCTACAGAGCTTGAACGAGAAACTCAAGCTGCCCGGGCAATTGCCCATCGGGGCCCGGATCGACCTTCCACAAAGAAACTGGCCGGCCTTGATCTTGTTCTCGATCCTGGCGATGTTGCTGCTGATGGTCGGCCGGCGGAACAACGGGACAGCCGTTTCCAAACAGTCGGAAGAGGTTTCCGCCGATCCGCGGGGAAGTTCGCCATGACGGCTTGGGGACGGAGATTTCGTTCCGACGGGCTCCTGCTGCTCGCGGCCCTTTTATGGGGGAGCGCATTCGTGCCCCAGCGTGTGGCCGCGCCGCACTTGGGGCCCTTTCTCTTCAACGGTCTCCGTTTCTTGCTCGGCGGCATGATCCTGCTGCCCTGGCTGAATCCCGGGCTGCTTCCCTGGCTGAAACACTTCCGCATGCCGGAACGAGATTTCTTCCGCTGGGCGTCGATCGCGGGAACGCTGCTGGTGGCGGCGTCGGTCTGCCAGCAAGCCGGCATGCAATACACCACCGCCGGCAATGCGGGCTTCCTGACCGGGCTGTATGTCGTGCTGGTGCCGATCGTGCTGCTCGTCGGCTGGCGGCAAAGGACCGGCTGGCCCACCTGGGCCGGCGCCCTCATCGCCACGGCGGGAGTGTTTTTGCTGGGCGTCGACGAGCACTTCCACATGCAGCGCGGCGACACCCTGGAGATCATCGGCGCGGTGCTCTGGGCGTTGCACGTGGTGGTCGTCGGCCGGGCTACGAAGCAAGTGGAGGTGCTCTTGTTTTCGGTGGGCCAGTATTTTGTCGCCGGAGCGATGAACACCGCGATCGGGCTGGTCCGCGAGGCCGATACCTTGCCGGGCCTGGGCGACTGTTGGTGGGCGGTCGTTTACGTGGGGGTATTTTCGGTGGCGGTTGGTTACACGCTCCAGGCGGTGGGACAGAAGCACGCGCCGCCGGCCGACGCGGCCATCATCCTCAGCATGGAAGCCGTGTTCGCCGCGATCTTCGGCTACTGGCTGCTCCAGGAAAGACTCGATGGGCGGCAATTGATTGGCTGCGGCCTGATCCTGGGGGCGATGCTGCTCGTTCAGTTCAAGGACGCCGCGGGCTGGGGAGCTAAGTGGTCTGTTTCCATAAATGATGTCACAGATAGGCCGTAGGGCGGTCCCACCCTGCGGCTAAGTACCTATCCGAGAAGCCAAAAGCGGGCTATAATGCTGCCGGCCGTGGTCCGATCCTCGGATCGTTTCTTCATTACATTCGGCGGGGCCGAGAGGCTTCGCGTTATCATGAAATCGTCGCAGTTGTTCCTTGCTATCACGTTATCCACCGCTTGCCTTACCGTCCATCCCGCGCTTGGTGACGATCTTTCGCCGGCGAAGTATCCGCCGCCGCTGCCACCTGATGATCCGGCGGCGCTGGGAGTGGGTGTGCAGCGTACAATGACCCTGCTCGCCACCAGCACACCCGAGCATCGCCATAAGGTGCGAATCCTCTTCTACGGCCAGTCGATCACCGAGCAGGACTGGTCGCGGCAGGTAGCCGAGGACCTGCGCAAGCGATTCCCGTTCGCCGATCTCGACATCCGCAATCGGGCGATCGGTGGCTTCGCCGCCCAGTGGCTCATCCGGCCTGCCGAGCACGATCTCTATCCATTCTACCCCGACCTGCTGATCTTCCATGTCTATGGGGCCAATCAGGAGTACGAGCAGATCATCAAGAACGTCCGCACGCGGACCACGGCGGAGGTCTTGATGCAAAAGGACCACGTCACCGCTTGGCCCCCGGCCGTCCCCGACGAGAAAAAAGACAAGGGCCTCTGGTGGGACCACATGATGAACCACGTCTTCCTGCCGGCGATCGCCAAGAAATACGGCTTCGCCCTGTTGGATGTTCGCACCGCCTGGCTGGCCTACTTGAAGGCGAATTCCCTGGAGCCTAAGGCGCTGCTCAAGGACGGCGTGCACCTGAACGATCGCGGCAACCGCCTCTTGGCCGCCTTGGTCTCGCGGTACCTGGTGTATCGGCCCGAATTGGGCCCCGAGCCCGAGCAAGCGGCCGTGCGGACTCTGATCGTCGGCAAGGACGCGAACTGGCGGCAAGGCCGGCTGAAAATTGAATTCGACGGTAACCGCATCGATGCGATCGCCGCGGCCGCGCCCCATACCGATTCCCATGCGGCGGCCGAGGTGTACATTGACGGCAAGCCGCCCTCCGAGTTTCCGGGCTGCTATTGCGTCTCGCGGCCGGAGCCCGGCCCCTGGTCGCCGCTGTTCCTCTCCCGGGTCGATCGCGATCGTCCGTGGCTGATCGAGGACTGGACGGCCCGGATTACGTCCGTAGGCGCGGACGGCAAGTATTTTGAGTTCTCGGTCCGCGGCTCGCGCACGGGCCCGGATGGCGACGGCCGCAGCAGTGCGACGTTTCTCTCGAAATCGGGCCGCGTGCGCATCAGGCCGGAGGCCTGGTTCGCGCCCGGCAAGGTGCCCGCCGATTACGAGGTCCATTGGAAGGTGGTGCCCCTGTTCGTGGACCGCTACCGCCCGGCGGATGTGAAGGACACCTCGCGCGAATATGAGACGACGTTGGCGCGGGGCTCGACAATACGCACCACACGCTGGAAATCGTGGGGGAAGTGCCGCTCCGGGCGGTGCGGGTCTACCGTCCGCCGGTTCTCTGAAGTGCGCCGGCGCCGCGGCTAGGAAGATGATCATTAGCAACCCGAAGCGCCAGCGAGGGGCCTTTCGCTTGCGCTTTGCGCTAGTATGCGGATCTGCCAATCCCTGGTAATACGAACTGCGAGAGCAAGAGCACGTAGCGGGCCTGGTAATAAATTGCCGGTTCCGTAAAGGCCCAGGAATTTTCATTCGCTTGACGGGCCGGATTCCAAGCAGTGGCCCAGTCCTTGAACGCCTTCGAGGGCGGTTCGTAGGCCGGCGGAGAGAGCCAGGCGGGCGCCCCCGCGTCGCCAATCGCGGAGTTTGGCCCGCCGACAAGCAGTCCCGGCGCCGGTCCCAAGGAGTCGGGGCCGGACCAGGGACTCTTCTCAGCAAACCAGGTGTGGAAGGGCCGCATGATGCTCTTGCCGGCGCCCGCGTTGGCGCCCTTGGGACCCATGTTGGTAAGGTACACCTGGCAAAGCGGGTTGCGCCCGTGCAGGTAATGCAGGTAGTCCTCGGCGGCCGCGCGGCAGATTCCGTCTTCGGCCCGATTCACGCCGAGTTTCACGGCGAACATCGCCCGGTAACCGTACTCGGACTTCGACTGGTTGCAGCCCCACCAGTATCCGGGAAGGTACGACAGATAGGCG
This sequence comes from uncultured Planctomycetia bacterium, assembly GCA_963709175.1. Classification (GTDB taxonomy): domain Bacteria; phylum Planctomycetota; class Planctomycetia; order Pirellulales; family Thermoguttaceae; genus JANXQG01. The sequence continues at coordinate 1,421,174 of CAVPVK010000007.1, read as the reverse complement.
TCGGCATGCGACTTGTAGGGGCCGGTTACCAGGTCGTTAAGGAACTTCTTCAGCGCCGCGCGGACCTCGCCAACCAGGACCGGATCGGCATCGGGAGAGAGTGCGTACTCCACGAAACTGGGCTGGAGCATGTCCTTGCGCGACGTCTTGAAGAATGCCTCGTACTCCGGCTTCCGCTCCAAGAGCCACAATTGGAGGGCGGCCGCCACGCGGCGTTCGATGTCGCCCGCCCTGCCGTTGTCGCAAGCTGCGTCGGCGGCCTCGCTGGGCCGCCCATGGTCGCGGCCATCGGCGGGCGTCATCTCCGGATGCTGTTGGAGCCATGCCCATGCCTTCTCTGCCGCCCCGCGGCACTTGCGGGCATACGCGGCCTGATCAGGAAACTTGCCGATCACCCGCGCAAAGCACGCCAGGTCCGCGGCGCAGGTGGCCGTCGCCCAACTCGTCGGCTGCGTGTAGTAGCGGGGGTGTTGGGAATCCTTGTCGGGCGCGACGCCCGCCTTGCTCGTGCATTCGGTGACGCGGTTGCAGACCGATCCGTCGGGCAGTTGCATCCGCAAGAGCCAATCGCACTCCCATCGCACCTCGTCGAGAATGTCGGGAATGCCATTGCCCGACTCGGGGATGTTCCAGTTGTCGCCAAAAACCGACGGGTTGAACTCATAGGCCATCAGCAGCGGGATCACCACGTCCAGCGTGAAGGGCACGTACTTGTTGTAGTCACCGGCGTCGTGCCAGCCGCCATGGACGTCGCGGGTGCGCCCCATGGCCCGACCGTCGATGTAGAGCTGCGCGGATCGATCCTGCCCCGCTGCAAGGTGGCACGCCGGGTGATGCCAAGTACCACCGTTGGCTTCGGGAACATCCCCGCCGCAGCGCTGGTAAAAGTAGGCCCGAACGGCGGCCTTCAGCACCGGCAAGTACACATTGTCGGCAATGCGGAAATCGTAGAGAGGCACGCGGTTTTTGGCTTCGTAGACGTAGTAGGTCCCCGGCGTATTCAAGGGCGAAATGTCGGCATACCACACCTTGTCGCCGGAGGCCGCGTCGGTCTTGCCGCCGCCCCAAGGCTTGAGCGCAACCGTGAAGACCGTCGCCCCGCCGTTCTTGCGGCGAACGGTCGCTCTTGCGGGCGGCGAATATCTTGCGCCGGCATTCTGTCCCCGCTCGGGTCTGGCGAAAATGATGATCTTCTCGCTTTGCGGGCGAAAGCCAAACTGGTCGACCATGATCTGCTCGCTTATGGTCTCTTGTGCCGGCAGCATTCTGCCAGTGAGCAACATGGATACGCATGCAACGCACAACGTCAGCGTGTTCGTGGGGCAGATTCGGTACATGGATTCTCTTTCGGCATGCAAGGTTCGTTTCGGTGCGGGAAGCCAGGTCGAGCACAGACTGTAGTTTATCGTGCAGTGCCTCGGTTGGAAAGCCGCCGGTCCGATGCTGGGCATCCGGCGGTCTGATGTCGTGGCCTACCGCCGTCACCCGGCAGCCGGGGACGCTTTGCCTAATGGTGGTCGTAAATCAATAAGTCCGCGCGACCCTGGCAATTGACGTCCCGGCAATGTATTCTAATCCGGTGGAGGAGAACAAATGATCTTCGGTGACAACAGCATGACTACGATTCTCAAACGATTCGCGGCTGCAGCCGTGATAGGAGTGCTTGCACACCCCTGCCTCGCTGCTGATGCCGTCAGCATCCGCTCCTTGCTCCGGGAAATGATCGACCGTGATCGCCTGCCGCAACTCCCCTCGCCGGCCTTCCGCGCCGGGCAGGCGAGCAGCTACGATCGCGCCTCGGTCGCGCCCGACAAGCCGGGCTGGTTTGCCAACCACGACTTCGGCATGTATGTCCGGACCGAGACAAACCGCGGCCGCGAGGAATACGTGATGATGGACGTCGACGGCCCGGGCGCGATCGTCCGCTGGTGGGAGGGTGACCATCGATCCAACGCCGTCATCCGCATCTATCTGGACGGCGGCCAAAAACCGGCCATTGAAGAAAACATCGAAACCCTGCTGAGCGGCAGTGGGCGGATCAAGCCGCCCCTGGCGGCGGTGACCTGCTTGGGACTGAACTCCTATGTTCCCATCCCCTACGCCCGGCATTGCAAGGTGACCTACGATCAGGCTGAGGAGCATCACTGGTACAACATCGGCTATCGTACTTACGCCGCCGGCACGGTCGTCGAGACCTATTCGCCGGCGGAACGCGCCGCGGCAGCGGAGGATCTCGCACGGGTGCAGCGGGAATTGTCGTTGCCGAATCGCGGCGCGGTCACGGCGGAGACCTCGGCTCAGAGCCGCCGGCTGGAAACTCGGGAAATCCTGGAAACGTCGCTTGTCGGTCCCGCGGCGATCCGCCAGTTGTCGGTGAAGGTCACGACCGATGACGACAAGGACCTGCCCCAGGCGTTGCGATCCACGGCGCTGGCGATCCGCTGCGACGGCGAGCAGACCGTATGGGCGCCCGTCGGCGATTTCTTCGGCAGCGGCGTAGGACTGAATCCCTACCGCGACCGCTACCGTGAAGTCGGCCGCGACGGTTGGATGCGGTGCTGGTGGGTCGTGCCCTTTTCCAAGACCTGCCACATCGAATTAAGGAATGTCGGCAGCAAGCCGGTCCACGCCACGCTCGGTCCGATCGGCCTGGGCAAATGGGTCTGGAACGATCGCTCGATGCTGTTCCACGCCACCTGGCGGCAGGAATACCCCATTCACACCAAGGCCCAGGACGGCACCTGCGACTGGAACTTCGTGGACATCGACGGGCGGGGAGTGTACGTGGGCGACACGCTGGCGATTCACAACGGCTGCGGCGCCTGGTGGGGCGAGGGCGACGAGAAGATATGGGTGGACGACGACCGCTTTCCCTCGATCTTCGGCACCGGCACCGAGGACTATTACGGCTATTCCTATGGCGACCGCGGGACCTTTTTTGAGGCCCCGTTCCATGCGGAGCCGCGCTGGGAGGGCAACCGCCGGCCCGGCCATGTGACCAACACCCGCACCCGCGGGCTCGACGGCATTCCCTTCGACCATCGCCTGAGCATGAACTTGGAGATCTGGCACTGGGAAGCGACCACGATGGCCTACGCGGCGACAACCTACTGGTACGCGCGTCCGGGGGCACGCTGCAACCGCCCTCCGGACGAGAAGCAGGCCGCTCGGGCGGTGCTGCCGTGAGACGCGCGGCCTTGTGCTGCAGGTGCGGCCATGGCAAAACAACTCCGCCACTGTTAATATCTCGCAGGAGGACAGATAATGCCCATTCACCATTGGACGCGGGTCGATGCAGGTACCTTTCATGCGTTTCATTTGGGTTGGATTACCCATCTCAGCGAGGCGCTCAACGGCGGCCTTTTACCGTCCGGCTTTTATGCGATGCCCGAACAGCACGGCGGGCGTGTTATTGCCGACATTTTGACGTTGCGAGCGCCGCCATCGCCGGCAGCACCACCGTTTCAAGAAGGCGGCCTGGCGGTCACCGAGGCGCCGCCGCGCGTGCGGCACAGGCTCACTATATCCTCCGCGGCTCGCGAGATGCGGCGCACGCTGGCAATCCGCCAGGTGAGCGGAGACCGCGTCGTAGCGCTCGTGGAAATCGTGTCGCCCGCGAACAAGGATCGCCCGGTGAGCGTCGAGCAGTTTGCGAACAAAGCGGAAATGGCGTTGCGCCAGGGCATTCACGTCGTAATGGCGGACCTGTTTCCGCCCGGTCCACACGATCCGCGAGGCATGCATGCGGCAATTTGGGAACGGTTCGACGAGGATTCCCATTCGCTGCCGCACGACGAGCCGCTCACCTTGGCATCCTACGTTGCCGGCCCGATGCCGGAGGCCTACCTGGAGCACCTTGCCGCTGGCACAGCGCTCGTCGAAATGCCGCTTTTCCTGGATGTGGACCATTACATCTATCTCCCTTTGGAACCGACCTACATGGCCGCTTATCATGGCATGCCCCAGCGATGGCGAAACGTCCTCGAATAGCCGCGCGGAGTAGAAATCCGTGTCCGACACGACGCGGAAGCGCCTACTCTCCTGGTGCACGGCAGGACTTTCTGACAATTGTGCCCGATGGAGCGGCCGCCACAAGCATGCTATAATGTCGGTTCCTGAAACGATCATCCGATATTTTGAGGTTGCTCATGACAGGCACATTGAGCCGCTTACGCGGGTCGATCCAATTCGGTCGCTGGGGATGCGCTACCGGCTTGGTCTTGCTAGGCGGCGGGCTCGCCGCTTTCTTGACTTGGGAAAGCGCTGCCGCAAGGGCGCAGCAGGTCCAGCTTGCGGCCGTTTCCCAAAGCAAACCGGCGGCGCAGTGGCCTGCATCGGACCAGGCGGCAAAGACCGCCGAGAACTTCCCGCTGCCCGTCTACGCTAGTCTCGGCGCCGACCCGCACTTTCGCGATGGCTTGCATCTTTCCGACCGCCAGCAACGGAAACTCCGCGAGATTTCCGACCGTTACTTGCGGAAGCGGCAAGCGTTCTACGAGCGGTTCCAAGCTTCGTTCGACGCCTTGCCCTCGGACGATCGCGAGGCGGCCTTCCTGAAAAAAACGCTTCAGATCAGGGAGAAGCTGGCGAAGCGATTCCGGAAAAAGATCGAGAGCGTCCTCTCTCCCGAGCAGCGCTCGGCGTGCCAGAGACGTTTCGTGGCCGACGTGCTGGGGCAGGTCCTGCACGATCCGGCGGCCATCGCTCGATGGCACTTCTCAGCGGCGCAAAAAAGGGATCTGAGCCGGCTTGACCCCGCACTAATCGACCAGCGGCTGGCCCTGCTTTCGGCGGCGCAGCGGCGGCGGCTGGGCAGGGACGCCGCCCGCGGTGGGCACGTCTTCAGCGCTGCTCTATTGAGGGGAACGGGCGTCTTCGACGCGGAGCTGGCCATCGCCGACTATACGGAAATGATTCGTGCGGACCCCCGCTTTGCCCGGGCCTATAGCGCCCGCGGCTGGGCCTACGAAGACCGGAAGGACGCCGACAAGGCCCTGGCCGACTGCGCAAGCCGTGCTGCTGATGCCAAACCTGGCCCAAGCCTATTGTGGCCGCGGCACTGCCTACGCGATGAAGGGCGAACTGGACAAGGCCCTCGCCGACTACAACGAGGCGATTCAGCTCAATCCCAAATATGCCGAAGCCCTCGACAACCGCGGCGTCGCCTACGCGAAATTGGGCGACTACGAAAAGACGATCGCCGATTGCAGCCAGGCCATTCGTCTGAAACCCACCTGTCCCGACGGGTACGTTGCCCGCGCCGCGGCCTATGGCAACCGCGGTGAGGAAGCAAAGGCCGCGGCCGATTACGACGCGGCGATCGCCCAATACACGACGGCCATCCGCCGCAAGCCCAACGACGCTGAGGGGTATGTTGCCCGCAGTGCGGTTTACGAAGCCAAGAACGATTTCGACCGCGCCGTTGCCGACTGTGACGCGGCCGTCCGCCTCGAGCCGCAGAAGGCCGATCGCTTCGCCGGGCGGGGCTCGATCCGCATGGCTATGCGAGACTACACCGGGGCCATTGCCGATTACACCGAGGCCATCCGTCTGGAACCGAAGGATTCCCAGCGCTATGCCGCCCGGGCTTGGGTCTACGAGGCCAAAGGCGACGACGCCAAGGCCATTGCCGACTGCGACGCGGCCGTCCGCCTCGAGCCGAAGAATGCCCTTTGCTATGCCTGGCGGGGCGCGGTCCGCTTGGCCGCCCATGACGACGCCAAGGCCATTGCCGACTATACCGAGGCCATCCGCTTGGAACCCACGAAGGCCGCACACCTCCTCGCGCGGGGCGGCGTCTACGAGCGCCAACGGGACTTCGCCAAAGCCATCGCCGACTACACGGAAGCCATCCGCCTGGAACCCAAGAGCGTCGATGCCTATGGCTGCCGCGGCGTCGCCTACGGCAACCGGGGTGACAACGAGCGGGCGATAGCCGATTTTTCCGCAATCCTGCAACTCCGCCCGCTATCGGCCCGTGCGCATTACTGCCGCGGCGTCGCCTACGACGAGAAGGGCGATTACGCGAAGGCCCTGGCCGACTTTGGCGAGGCCATCCGCCTCTCGCCCGCCGACGCCCATTCCTTCCGCGCCCGCGGTTCTATCTACCGGAAAAAGGGCGACGCGACCCGCGCCGGGGCCGATTTCGAGCAGTACCGCCGCCTCAATCTGCTGGCTGTGCTCCGCCGTCTGCGGCTTCCGCCCGCCGACTCAGTGCCGCAATCGGCCCGGGCGGCCCTGGAGAGGCGGATCCGAGAACAGGTCAAGGCGCTTAAGTACGACGATCGGGCGGCCGACGATTGCGCCGCCTTGGTCCGCGATTGGAACCTGATCGCCCTTTCGCAGAAACTGGTTGCCGCTCGACGTGACCGCGAGGGGAGCAAATTGACTCCGCCGGAAGTCGCGGCAATACAACAGGACGTGGCCAAGACCCTCGCCCGCTTGATCGAGGCCGTTATCTTGCCCGTCGACGACATGGAAAAAGGCCACGACCTGGCCGAAGTCCTGCGGGACAAGGCGGCCTGCTGCCAGGGCGACGCCCTGCTGTATTACGTGCTGGGCAATGCGATCGGGCTGTCGGTCGAGGGCCTGGACGTGACCTTCGTGGCCGGCGGCCCCAAGGGCGACTCGACCGCGCACGACGCCTGCCTGGTGCGCTTGGCGGACGGGCTGTCGGTCACGGCCGATGTAACGCGGAACCTCGGCCATCGCGAGGCGGTTTCCAAGCCCTTCGGTTTCGCAGAGGCTTATCGCCCTTGCGGCGACTACTGGGAGATCAAGGACTCCTCCAATCGCCTCGGTCTCCATCGAGTGGTCCGGCCCTTGGACCTTGCCGGTCTGCTGGCCCAGCTCTGCGACGTTCGAGCCAGCCGCTACATGACCAACGGCAACTACGAGCAGGCCAGCGCGGCTTATAGCGAGGCCCTGCGTATCGACCCCCACGACGCCGACGCCTACCGCGGACGCGGCATGGTCCGGACGCAGCGGGGCCGCTACGACCAGGCCATCGCGGATTGCACGGCGGCGCTGTGGCTCAATCCCAGGGACGCCGACTCCTATTGCGCCCGCGGCATCGCCTATGGCGGCAAGGGGGAGGGCGACAAGGCCCTGGCCGACTTCCACGAGGCCCTCCGCCTCAACCCGTATTCGGCAACGACGTATCGACACCGCGGCTCGCTCTTGGGCCAGAAGGGCCAATACGACCTAGCGCTGGCCGACTTCAACGAGGTCATACGCCTTGATCCCAAGGATGCCTTGATCTACGCCTGGCGCGGCTGGATTCGCGACTGCAAAGACCAGCGCGACAAAGCCGTCGCCGATTATAGCGAGGCCATCCGCCTGGACCCGAAACTCGTTTACGCCTACCGCAGCCGGGCCGAGGACTCGTTGAGGCTTGGCGACTGGCTCAAGGCCATTGACGACTACAGCGAGGCCATCCGCCTGGGCCCGAAAGCGAGCGAGCTATACTCGATGCGCGGTTGGATCTACGCTGCCCGCTCTAACCTGGACAAGGCACTTGACGACTACAATGAAGCGATCCGCTTGGACCCCAAGAACGCGCGCCTCTATGTCATTCGCTGCCATATTCATGACCGCCGGAGCGACCTGGACAAGGCAGACGCTGACTATGCCGAGGCAATCCGTCTCGATCCTAGGTTGGACTCGGCGTCGGTCCTCTGGGCGGCGTCGCTGCCTGTCTACGCGCAACTTCTGGGCGATGCCACCCTGCGAAAGGACTTCCAACTGAAGTACCGACAGTTGAAGAAATTGCAGGCCGTCGCCCAGGAAACTACCCGGCAGAACGGGCAGCTCGCGCAGGAAGTGCTCCATGCCTCGCAAAGGATTTCCGCGGACGAGCGTCGGACGTGGCGCGACAAAAAGCTCCGCGAGGCGCAAAAAACCTGCGCCAAGGCCGCGGCCAAACGTGTGGAGGAGGTGCTCGGCCCGAAAATCGTGGCGGACTTTAAGAATCGAGTCTTTGACGACCGCGCCTACGCCGTGCTGCGCGATGCGGACTATCTGCGGGCCATGGATGCCACGCCGCGGCAAAGGGAACAACTCGCGACAATCCAGTCTCGCCGGGAGCAGGAGTTGCGGCAGCACGAGCAGAGACGCAACGAGGAGTCGCTGGACGTGCTTAGCCGCGGCCAGCAGAAGAAACTGCGGGCCGAACTGCAGCGGCGGGAAGATGCGGCGGGCAAGGACGGCGGGGCGTACGCATCTCCGTTTCTCCCCGTGCCGACGCCAACTTCGGCCGCGATCAGGGGCGCCATTGTGGTTTCTTCTGGGACGCTTTCGACAAGTTCCTATGCGACACCGTCGCCGATTGTGGAGCCCTACACACTTTCATCCGCGCTGCCCGTCGCAGCACTCCCTCCTGGAGTCCCTGGTGGCTACGTCCCGGCGGAAGTAACGGTGCTGGGTTATGGCGATTTGACTTCGGAAACCGTCCGCAGGCAGTTGGATTTCACCCCGTCGCAAGAGAAGCGATGGCAGGAGATGACGGCGAAATACAGCGAGGCATTGGAAGGGCCGTCGCCGCCACGGGATCGCGCAGTCTGAGTTTCTGCGGCAGGCCCAGACCCTGCTCACGCCGAAGCAAACGGCGGCCCTAAGGGAAATCCGACTGTACCGTGCGGTTTGCTCGCTGTCGTGGGATGTTGCCTCCGGGCACTTGCTGAAAATCAGCCCGGACCAGAGGGATCGATTGCAAGAGATTTCCGCTCGGCACAGGCAAAGCGTTGCCGCGACCGAGCGCGACGCCAGGCGGAAGGCGCTCGCCGTGCCCACCGCGGCGCAACGGCAAAAACTTCGTGAGGAGCTTGACCGTCAAGCGGCCTGGTAGTCTTTCTTCAGTTTCCTCGGTGGGCCGCCAAGGGATAGAGTTTAGGCGTCATGGTCTCTTCCTGGTTCACGACCCAAAACCGCAAGAAACTGCTGGCGGAGCCGCCGCCGCTACCTTCTGGGCGAAACAACCGGGGCGCGACAAGATCTCTGACTCGTGCGGCGCGCTGGCGCCGCCCTTCTGGTCCTGGCATGCCGGGCCCATTGCGACCTGACGCGACGGTTAAGTCTGGCTCCAGCCTGGTACTTCCTACTCTCCACGGCAGTATCGAGGTTTTGGAGACACCAGACTATTTTTCGGCCGGTGCGGTGTTGGTAAAGACGTCAAACTCGCAGAAGTTGAGACCCAACGGACTCGTCGAGGGCACTCCGGGCCGGCGCTGTCGGATATCCCAGAGCAGGTAGCGATAGGTACCGATCAGTCCGCCTTGGGCCGCGGTGATCGATACACCTTGCTGCAAGGGACTGCCCGCGCCGCGTGGCTGATCGAAAAACTGGTCCGTTTCCACGTCGGCGATCAAGGTCCAACCGGCGGCTGCCAGGTTTCCCCCTGCCGGCGGCTCCTTGTCCTGCGCGGAGCCGTAGACTGTATACGACTGCACCGCCCGATCCTGCGCGGAATCAAATGGTTGGCGGAGATACCAACTGTAGGTGTTGACCATCTTCACGGGTATCAACTTTCCCGCGTCCAAGAGAATGCGCTGGAAGATGGGCTCCGTCTGGGCGAAGAACATCGAATTGTGTGGGGCGTTAGGGTCGTGTTCCGCCAAACGGTCGAGGATCGTTTGTAGCGGACTGTTTTTTGCATAGGGTTCACGACACGCCACTTGGATCGTTCGCGACTCATGGGGAGTGTCAGCGTAGTTCTTGTTCACCGGCGGCTGGATCGTCGGAAAGCCGAAGATCGGCTTGCCGTCGCCCAGTTCGACCCGACCAATCACCGATGGTCTGCCCGGCTGTACGGTGATAGTCTCCCCTTCGTGGAGACGGCGCCGCAAGCCCTGGCCCATTTGCACGTCCAGTGTGCCGTTGGCAACGGCAATGCGGTCGTAGCCGTTCGATGACGCGGCGATGCTGAACTCCGTCGCCACGTCGTGGTGACGGCAGTCCGCGAACTGACGGTAAAACCTCGCGATTCCACCGTAGCCGCCCGGACGGTCAAGTGCCCGCTGGCCAATTTGACGCTACGGTCCGATTCAAACGTCATGGCGACCGGACCAAGCAGGTCGATCTCGGCGCCGCAGGGGAAGACGACCTCGGCTCGCCCCGAAGCTAGCAGCAGTCTCTGCCCGGCGACAATAGGCGGCCACCCGCGGTCAAGGCCGCTGCCGAACCGACCAGGCGGCCGTCAGCAGTAGCCAGGCGCACGACCATTAAGGGCGTGCGGCCTTGGTTGTCGCCGCCATTCGCCACTGGGGCGGGGAAAATGTCCGGCTGGCGGTGTCGTAACGAAACCCAAGCCAGCGATCCGATGGCCAGCAACACGCCGACAATCGACAACGCCACGGCGTGGCGACGAGCGGAGTGCCAGCCTCGTTGGCCCCACTTGCCCAGCAGCCGGACGAGAGTAGGAGACGGCCGGCGCACGCCGTCGGCATCGGCCGCCGCGACGCGATCGGATGCGGCAGTGGAAGTCGCTCCCATCGCATCGGACCGCCCGGCGTCGACCGACAAGACCGGGCCTGCGGTGCGCTGCGTCGCGGAACCGCCATCAGGAGGCGGCTGTGCAGATCGAGATAGGCGATATAGAACCGGCGGGCAGTCTCGTCCGTACGGAGTCGTGACTCCAATCGCGGCAACTCTTCCGATGTCAGCGTGCCGTCGCACGCCGCGCTCACCAGAACCATGAATTCGTCGTCGGACGGAAGCACAACGTCTTTCTGGGACCGGCTCATTCAAGCAGACCTCCCTGCCGAGGTTTTCCTGCCAATGCAGTCAAAGAGAAGCTTGCGAATCCGCATCAGTCGCATTCTCAGAGCCGTGGGAGTCATGTTCATCCCCTCCGCGACGGCCTTGAACGTCGAGCCGCCGGAATAGCACTTCTCGACCAGTTGCCGCTGCGGCTCGCGCAGCTTGGCAAGACATTCGCCCAGTGCCCGGCCACGCGACTCCAGCGATTCCTCGATGGCCATCCGCGTGTAGGCCAGCTCCTCCAGCAACTCGCTGTTGAAGAATTCGCGGCGGCGATGCCGGTTACGGCGGAAGAACTCCAGGACCTTGTTCTTGGCAATGCCGCACGCCCAAGGCATAAACTCCAAGCCCGGCCGATAGGCCTGCCGCGCATTCCATAGCGTCAGGCAGGCCTCCTGAAAGACCTCCTCGGCATCGTCCCGGTTGGGAACCAAGGTCACGACATAGCCGAACAGCCGGTGCTGGTTGTGCACCATCTGCTCGACAAACGATGCTTCGTTGAAATCGGGCGCGGCCATAATCCAGGGCCCAAGTCCTAAGATCCAAGACCGAAGTCCCACCTGACAAACGGTTTTCCTCTCCACGGCAACATGCACAAACCGGCGGCGAGCCCCGCCGCCAACAGCCCGAGCGTTCCCGGTTCCGGCACCGCGGTTACGGCGGCCATGGCGGAACCGATGACCGGCGCGCCGGAGTAGGTGGGATCAAATATCAACGTCCCGCCAGCCCCAACGGTCAAGCTCGTCCCGCCGGGAATTGCGCGTCGCCTGGGTCACCGCCAGAATACCGCCCGCAACCGTCGTCCCGCCATCGTAACTGTTCGAACCGGAGAGGACCAAAGTGCCCGATTCGACGAGCACGCTGCCCGGTCCAATCATCGAGCCCGCCAGGGTTTGGGTACCGCTGCCGTTCATCACCAGGCTGATCGCGCCGGAACTGCTGCCGTCGATCGTGCCGCTGAAAGTGTTTGCCCCGCCGATGGGACTGAGGGTCAAGGTACAGGGCACAGTGACCGCGCTGTTGGTAATCGTTCCGCCGCCCGACCCGGCGACGTCCGATATGGAGGGTACCGTCTGGCTGATTCCATTGAGATCGAGGACGGCCCCACTGGCAACCGATACCGCCGAGGCGACGGGCAAGATGGGACCGGGAGTGGGCAACTGGCTGTATTCACTTGCGTAAAGGGCGCTTGACCTGTGCAGGGGTCAGCACGCCGCTGATGATGCTCGCGTCCTCCAGGGAACCACTGAAGAACTGCGCATACGTGGAACTGTTCGTCGGCATCTGCTCCGCCCCGAAAGAGATCGTCCCGCCACTTGGCCGCATGAATACAGGCGTTCCGTATAAGCCTTCGGAGGCCACCGTTTGCCCGTCGAGGTAGATGGTATATCCCGACGAGTTGACCGTGTAGGTTACCATGTGCCATCCGGTGAGACCGTTGGTTCCGGCGGCTCCGGGCAGCGGGTAGTCGGCGCTGTTCGTCAGCCAGCCAGCGTACGCGCTGATGTCGCCGTGCAGCGTGTAAGTGCCGTCCTCGTTAATGTACTGCAGGTCGAACCCTCCACCATCGGTTCCGCTGGTGCCATTGAGCGAGCTTACAAGCTCCTCGCCGGTGGCGCCCTGCGGCAACGGCGGCGGCTGCACATTGACCTTGAACCAGGTCGAAACGCTAAAGGCATTCATGTTGGCGTTGGCAGTTGGGATGTAGGGCACCACCGCGTACTGGCTCGATCCATCGAGCGTCAGCGCCTGGCCGAACTGGCCAGCGGTGTACGTCGGGTTGTTCACGGCGGTGCCGCTGTTGCCTTGTCCGCTGGTGTCGTTGGTGTTGCCGTTGAACGGAAGGTGCGCGATAACCTGGGGGCCGGAAAGCTGGACGGTTCCCGACATGACCGTCGTCGGCCCAGTGTAGCTGTTGGAGCCGCTCAGGACCGTGAGGCCGTTGCCGCTGAAGGTGAGGCCGACGCCGGGCGATGCCGCCGGAGATCTTACCGCTGATCGTCAACTGGTCGCTGCCGCTCGTCGTGGTGACCTGGGCATTGCTGGCGAGCGACACGTTTGCCGCGATGGTATGCACTCCGGTCACGTTCACCGGCACGGTGCCGGTGCCGCTCAGGGTCAAAGTGCCCGTGCCGGCCAACGTGTAACTTACGCCCTGAGAACCGCCGCCGAACGTCAACGCGGCGAGTTGCGGGCTGACGTCCAACGTGATCACCGAGTTAGTGCTAGTGCCCGAATAGGCGAACGTGGCGGTGTCCATCGAGCCGGAGGTCGATTGCCCAATGCCCGGCACGCCGCCGTCGGTGGTCCAGTTCAGGGCGCTGCTCCAATTGCCTCCGCCATCGACGTTCCACACACCCAGCCCGGTATTGCTGGGCGCTTCGTAGGTAATGAGGCTCGATAGCGCGTAAAACCCCGCCTGCGTGGCATTGCCCCAGCTTGATTGGTACGCCCAAAGGGTAGTATTTAGACTTGCGGGATAACCGCGGCTCGCCCCCGTCGATGCACCCAAGGGATTGTTTGTCGTGATCCCCAGGCCATTGCAGCCTGTGGCGCACGTGTACGTAAGCTTGACGTGGGCAACTCCTGTCCATACTCGGTGTAATTCAAGCCGGTAAGGTGTGCCGAGCCAAAAAGTCCATTTGACGGCCCCGTCACCTGTTGGCCATCGGCATTATAGATGTAATAAAAGGTCCCATTCTCCGATGAACTCCAACCGACGACGTTTGTCAGATTATCGATCACGTTCACGGCCGCCGTGCTGCCGACGCAGGCCCAACTCAGCGGCGTCGCGTTGCCTGTGGGGTTATTGACCGAGCCGTCCGAGTACTGCGGCAGCCCAAAACCTCGCGCAGCCGGGGAAGTGGCATAGGTCGTAACCCAGTTGTTGTAATCGCTGATGTCGGTCGATGTTAGCTGCAGGCTGTCACCACTGGTGATGAAAACAATGCGGTACTGTTCGCCATTGTAGAGACCTGAAGGTGTGGTCCAAACGGCAAAGGTCTGGCTAGCCGTCGCCCAAACAGCCGCACTCACGGCGGCTGCCAAACTTACTGAAAAGCGTTTCATAGACGAATCTCCGGGCAAGCAAATAGCGACTCAATACACGTACTTGATGGTCGCGAGGGAAACGTAACGCTAAATTCCCGCCCAGATTCCCGATTTTCTGGATAGCCCGCCTGAAGGGAGGGTATTTCGCCGTCTCCTGGCGACAGAATTGCGGCGTGCCTGGCAATCGGCGTTCTGACGAAGTATTCTAGCGACTGCTTTCCCTCGATCTTCGGTACCCGCACCGAGGACTATTATGGCTATTCCTACGGGGATCGCGGGACCTTTTTTGAGTCCCCTTTCCATGCGGAGTCGCGTTGGGAGGGCAACCGCCAGTTTGGCCATGTGACCAACGCCCGCACCCGCGGACTCGACGGCATTCCCTTCGACCATCGCCTGAGCATGAACTTGGAGATCTGGCGCTGGGAAGCGACTACGATGGCCTACGCGGCGACAACCTACTGGTACGCGCGCCCGGGCCCGCTGCAATCGCCCTCCCGACGAGAAGCAGGCCGCTCGGGCGGTGCTGCCGTGAGCAGGATGGCTCGAACGGGGAGTAAAGCGTAGGCCGGGACAAGCTCGCACAGTTCCGACAAAACTCGAGCAAATTCCTGCCGGAGCTTCTCAATCTCCGTTCCGGAAGTAATGGTCTGCCCAGCAAGAAATTAAACAGTCCGGGCGTTTCGCGAGAAACTGCTCCGGACTGTTTTCCCCCCCTCGGAAGTTCGTCGATCGCGTGTGTCGGCGGGCATTGTTACTTTCGGTTTGCCCCGACGCCGAACTTTTTCCAAAGTTCAGGGATTGTTAGGATGACCGTTAGCCTTCTCCACTTTCCTCAACCATCCCAGCCCATCAGCCGTTGCAGATTCCTCTAAACATCTATTGCAAATAGGTCGATGGTTTGGTGTAAAACGCTTTTTGGCCGCTAATCTTGGCGGCAGTTACCTATATTCACACACCTATCTTGTTTATCAAGGACCCGCCGTGAACGCCTCAAGCCAGCTTTTCCGTGCCATGATGAGGTCACCGATCGTCTGGGGCGTTTTGGCCTGCGCCGCTTTTTATGGGCTGATCTACGGTGGTCCGTTGGATGTGCCGGTGATCCATCGCTACTTCACGCACCATCCGGTCGAATATGGCGAGGCGTTATTGTTCTCGATCGGCATGGCGGCAACCCTCTTGCGACTGGCGGATGTCGCCGGGCAAAGATCAGCGTTGGCGAGTTCGCCCTGGAAAGGCGTCGAGCCGAGCCAGTCGCCGCTGACGGAGCATTGCCGAAACTTGCTGGCGAAACTCGAGAGCCAACCAGCGCAGCGGCAGGACGATTACTACCTAGCGCGACTCCGGGCGGCGGTCCAGTATGTCCTCCGTCTCGGTTCCACCGAAGGTCTGGGCGATGAATTGAAATACCTTGCCGACCGTGACGCCACGCTGGCCCACAGCCGCTATGGCCTGTTTCGCTTGATCGTGTGGGCGATTCCCATCCTCGGCTTCCTAGGCACGGTCATCGGCATCACCCTGGCCCTGAACGCCATCGATCCCCAACATCCCGACGAATCGATGCTGAAAGTGATCACGGGCCTGGGCCTGAAATTCGATACGACGGCCGTTGCTCTCTCGCTCTCCATGGCGTTGATGTTCGTTCACTTCTTCGTCGCCGATCAGCGGGAAAATGCCCTTTTGACGGCCATCGATCGGCAGGTAGATAACGACATAGCCGCCTGCTTGCCTTCGGCGCCGTCGGCGCAGACGGCCAGGTGGTTGCCATGCGGCGGATGGCCGAGGTCATGATCGCCGCGACCGACCGGCTCATCGAGCGCCAGGCTCAGCTTTGGCAGGCATCTATGGACGCGGCCGCCAGCCGCTGGGCGGAGATGGGAACCGCCTCGGCGGCCACCCTGAGAGGGGCCTTGGATGATAGCCTCAAGCATCACGCCGAGCGGCTCGCCGCCAGCGAACAATCGGTCGCAGAGTTGGGCCGCCGGCAATGGGAGAAAATCACTCAGTCCCAGCTCCAACACGTCGATAGTTTGGCAGCCGTGCAGAATTCGCTGACCCAACAAGCCGAGACCATGGAACGCCTCCTGCAGGCAACCGCCGACGTGGAACAATTGCAGGATGTTCTCAATCGCAACCTGGCCGCCTTGGCCGGGGCCAAGAACTTCGAGCAGACGGTACTGGGATTGGCCGCCGCCATCCATCTGCTCAACGGGCGGATGGTCGAATCGGCCTCCGCCGCACCGACCGTTCAGCTTGAATCGAAACGCCGCACCTCCAAGGCAGCATGAAAGCCCTTTGGCTGATCAGCAACCGCCGCGGGCGGCGAGCAGCGCCAAGCTTCTCGCTGTTTCCATTTCTCGCCGTGCTCATCTGCACGATGGGGGCGCTGGTGCTGTTGCTGCTCTCCGTCACACGCGAAGCTCGTTTGCAAGCCGTCAGGGAATCCAGCGCCAAGAACGCGCAGCGGCAGTCCAGCATCGCCTCCGAAATGGAAATGGTCCAATGGCGGGTCGAACAGCTCAAGAAGTCCCGGGCGGAGACGGAGGCCCAATTAACCGAGGCCCGCCTGGCACTGGGCCATATCGAAGACCACGGCCGGCGGCTCCGCAACCAGTTCCAGGATCTGTCGCAGCAGGCCAAGAAGGCCAGCGAGGAGGGTCTTAAGGCGGGGCGAATGGTCGCCGCCGGCGAGGCAGAACTCAAGCAGATCGAGGAACAAATCGCCGTCGCCCAGCGGCAACTTGATTTTGCCCGGCAAACGATCGCCGGCCGCCCGAAGTCCTATGCCATCATCCCTTACGACGGTCGCAATAACACCCGCCGCCGACCAATATACATCGAATGCCGCGGCGACGCCGTCGTCTTGCAGCCGGAAAACATCGCTTTCGGGGAGGCTGATTTCGATCAGCCATTGGGCCCGGGAAATCCGTTGGCGGCCGCAGTCCGAGCGGCGCGGGAGCAAATGCTCTTGCAAAGCCGAGCCGATCAGCAGAATATGGGCGAGCCGTATCCGCTCTTACTCGTCCGCCCGGCGGGCATTGCCGCCTACGACGCCGCCCTGGAGGCCATGAAATCGTGGGGCGCCGAGTTCGGCTACGAGTTGATCAGCGAGGACTGGCAGTTGAAGTACCCGCCGCCCGATCCGGTCCTGGCCAGGGTCGTCAAACAGGCCGTCGATCTGGCCAGACTAGAACACTCGCGGCTGATCGCGGCCGCGCCCAGCCGGTACGGCAAGCGACCACGCAGCGGCAGTTATCGCTCGCCGGTAGGTAATGAAGATGCAGGTTCCGGGGGAACCGCGGGGGGCGATGGCACCGGTTTCTATTCGACCGCCAAGCCGTCGGGCCACTATGCCGGATCGTCTTCTGGCGGCGGCCCATCACCTACTGGCGGAAGTGGGAGCGGCCGCGGCAATGGCGGCGGCTTCGGCAGCAGCGGCGGTGGATCGGGCAATGGACCAGCGAATGCTGGCGGCTATGACGGCCATGGCACTGGCCCCAGCAGCGATGCCGACTTCGCCCAAAATAATCCCTATGCCGCGCTTCCTGTGGCCGGAGCGAGCGGTTCGCCAGCAGGCATAGGAGTTGGAAGTGGTCCGGGGTATGGGCCAGGAACTGTGGCCGGCGGCACGCCAGGGGCTGGCGTTCCGGGCGGCGGCGGTCCTGGTGCGAGCGGCGCGGGTGGACCGCCAGGATTGCCTTCGATGTTTGCGGGCGGCGGGGGTAACGGTTCCGGATACGGGCCTGGAGGTGGAAGCAACATTCCAGGAGCCAGCGGCGCTGGAGGCGGCACCGATTCGCCCGCAATGCTGGCAGGCGGAGGGGCGCCGTCCGGATCTGGCAACGGAGTCGGCCTCGGCCCTGCTGGCGGTGGCGGTCCATCGGGTTCCGGCATGCAGAGCAGCGGGCCAACTTCGTGCGCTATGCTTCCCGCTGGTCCCGGTAGCCCGTCTAATACGGGAAATGCCGGAACGGCGGCCGGGAATCCGTCGGGCGTAGCCGGCAATCAATACTCGCCAGCATCGGGCGGCCAATTTTCGAGCGGCTCGGCAGGCGTGGCCGGAATCGCCCGTCCGGACGGCTATATCACAGGCCGTCCCAGCGACGCCAATCCCCCGCCCGTCCGCCCCAATCCGCCGTCGTCGATGGGCCTGGCGCCCGACGTGCCATTGCGGCCCGGGGAATACCGTCCCACTCAGGAACCGCCAAAGCCTGATCCCGAAGAGGAAGCCAAGCAGAAAAAGAAGCACCCGTATGACAACGTGAAACTCGATCACGACCAGGATGATTGGGCTCTCCGCAATGCCAGCCGACACGCGGCAGCTATCAGCAGGGCGATCCGCATCGATTGCTACCCGGACCGCCTTGTGATGGCACCCGAGGTCGGCGGAGGCGAGCCGCGTGTCATTCTTTGCGATCGCGGCGGGCAGCGCGACGCCGACAAGCTGGTGGCCGCCGTCTGGGAAATCATGGACGCATGGGGAATGGCCGGCCGCGAAATGTATTGGCGACCGATCCTCAAGTTCAACGTCGTTCCTGGCGCCGAACCGCGCATGAACGACCTCACACGCTCGCTGGATGGCAGCGGGCTGGTGATCGAAAGGAAACCGTAGGGATCCATGTCACGCAGTGTCGAACCTGACGAAGCCGTCAATGCCGACTCGTTTCTCGATATCGTGGCGAGTGTCGTCAGCGTCATGATTATCATGGTGATGATGACCGGCCTGAAGATCAAGAACACGCCGCCGGTGGCTGAGGTCACCAGCGCGGTTGTCCGAGCTAGCGACGATCTGAACCAGAAACGCGCGGAGGAGCAGACGCTGCGCGGCGAGGTGGAAACAATCGCCACGGAAATGGGGCAGATCCAGGCCCAAACGACCATGCGGCAACGGGAACGTGATATCCTGGCCTTGGCCGTGACCGGGCTGGACCAGCAGTTGCGCAGCGCACGGCAACCGGCGCGGCAATCGGTCACCGACGAGCAATTGACTGCCCGAGTGATCGACGCCCGCAACCGATTGGAGATTCTCAATCGCCAGCGGGAGGCGATCGACAAGACTCCGGCGGAATCCAAAGAAATCGAAACCTTCACCACGCCGCTAGGCCGCACGGTGGATGGCCGCGAGGTGCACTTCCAGCTCAGCCGCGGGCGGATCGTCTACGTGCCATTGAACGAACTGGTCGACAAGTTCGTGGCTGACGTAAAACGCAAGGTCGACCGACTCAGGGAGCGATCGGAACTGACTGACACCCTCCCGCCCGACCAGGGCTTTCGCCTCACTTATTGGGTTAAGCTTCGGCGGCCGACGCCCGAGGAGATTCGCGACACGGGCAGTCAACAACTGAAGTTCCAAGACCGCATCGAGTTGACTCAAGTGGTCGATAATCTCGGCGAAACGATTGAGCAAGCCCTGCAGCCCGTCTCGCAGTTCCACCAGGCCCTGGCCGACCGGCGTGCGCGAGACGCCACGATCACGCTCTGGACGTATCCTGACAGTTTCGACGACTTCCGCCGCGTGAAGAAGGAACTCTATCGCCTGGGCTTCCAGGTGGCGGCTCGGCCCTTGCCGGAAGGCGTTCCCATCAGCGGGTCTTCCACCGGCAGTAAGTCGACGGCCGAGTAACAGCTTATCCGGAAACGACTGCGTAGAACGGAGTTCATTCCGTTAAGACGGACTAAGCGTCCGTTCTACGAAGATAGGCACGCATCACCTTGCCGGTATGGCCGGCCGTGTTTAGACTTCACATATCATTTCGCGTGACGATTTGCGGTGATCGGCAACTACCTTCTGGTCCACCGGAGGATGCCAAGACCGTAATAGGGGGCAATCCCTGGATGGAAGCATCGCAGCCCATGGCGGAGGACGATTTGGTAGGTCAGGCGTTGGCCGGATCGAAAGAGGCGTTTGCCCGGCTGGTCCGCGCCCATCAGGCGGCGGTGCGTTGGTACTTGGTCCGCTGCCTGCGCGACGCGGCGGCGGCCGACGATTTGGCCCAAGAGGTTTTTCTCTGCGCCTACCAAAACCTCGCATCGTGCCGTTCCATGGGCAACCTCCGCGGTTGGCTGTTGGGTATCGCTCGAAACATGGCCTTGCAACACGTTCGCAGCGAAGTGCGTCGCCGCCGCAAGGAGCGTGGATTGTTGTCGAGTCGATTGTCCGAATGGCGAATCGAGAAATGGGCCGCCGAGCCGGGCCACGACGAAGACCAGGAGCGGACGTTCGAGGCGTTGCGACAGTGCATCGAAAGCCTCGCGCCGGAGAGCCGACGGGTCGTGGAGGATCATTATTTTCATCGCCAGACGGCTGAGTCGATTGCCAAGAAGCAAGGCCGGGGCGCGGGGGCCATTCGGATGATGCTCCTGCGAATCCGGCAAGCCCTTGGCGAATGTATTCGCAAGAAGCTGCGGAATCCAAAGTGACAATGGACGCCCAAGCCGCAAGAGAACTGGCATCGCGCTATATGGCCGGCGAACGGCTCTCGACCGCCCAAGAGCGCGATTTGCTCCACTGGGTGGAGGTCCACCCGGAAAGCCGGGAAGAATGGCTTACCGACGAGGCGATGGACAGCTTGCTCCACTGCCTTGCGAGGCTGGAAGAGACCGCCGAGGATTTCGTGCAGAGTTCGTTACGGCGTACGGCCGAATGGCAGGTCGATCGCATCCGTGCTCCGACGACAGTCGCTTCGGTTGTCTCGCCGCCCGAAGTCGTGATTGCGGGAACGTCCGCCAGCAAACCCCGCCGTCGCCGGCACTTCACGGCTACCTCCGGCGTGCGCTGGCTCACCGCGATTGCCTGCTCGCTCGTCGTCCTGCTGGTCGGCGCGATTGGCTGGAGGCTGCTTGCGCCGCGAACAGATGCGGGCCGCCAGCATGTTGAACCGCCCGTTGCCGTGCAACCCGCGCCCCAGAGGGCCACACCTGAAAACAAGGCGCCGCTGCTGCCGCCAGATCGGAGTTTCGCTACGCTGAAGCAAGGCACAGATGCCCTCTGGCAGGACCGCCGGGCTGACGGCGACCGCCTCGCGACAGGTCCCCTGAAACTCTTGCAAGGCAGCGCGGAACTGCACTTCGACAAAGGGACCGTAGTCTTTCTCACGGGACCGGCTGCGATGGAACTCGTCGGCAGTGACGAGGTTTCGCTGCAAAGCGGCTGCCTGAACGCCCGAGTGCCGGCGGCAGCCGTGGGTTTTACGGTTGCGACCTCGCTGGCCCGCGTCGTCGATCTGGGGACCGAATTCGACGTGGTGGTGCAGGACAGCGGGGCCATTACGACACTCGTCCACGAAGGAAAGGTCTCGCTGCGGCCGCAGAACGGCCGGGGCCAGACAGGGAAGTCCCTGGAACTGACGGTCAATAGCTTCGATCATGCCACGGTTTCGATAGCGGATGTCGCAGGACCGGTGCTGCCGGTCGTGACGGTGGCCGGCGGCGACGAAGGGCGATATGCAGCGATGATTAGTCTCGACGGCAAGACGGCAGAGTTCCATTCGCCCGACGCGTTCGCCCAGTTTCAAGACCGTGCCTGGAAGCAGTTGCGAGCCGGCCCGGGCAAGTTTCGTCGTCAGTGGCCTGCCCTGGTCGAGGCAGCCGGCCAGCAGCCGGCGGTAAAGAACATTCGCCCAAATCGGCCGATCTTGATTCCGCCGCATGCTTCCGACCGCCCGGCAGGCGCAACGGTGCCCAACGGAGCACGTGGCAGCAATGCTGCGGCAGCCTCCCGCGTGGTCGAGGTCAAAGAAAATGGAAAAACGATCTCCATCAGCGACAGCAAAGATTCCGGTATAACCGTTACGATCACGGAGTCCGTCGACGGCAGGAAGCGGACGACCCAGGTGAACGCTGCCACAGCGGCAGAGTTAGCTCGGAAGAATCCCTACGCCCATCGCCTCTACCGTCAGTACCGCCCGCGGCCCAAGACGGGAAAAGCCCGAAAAGATTGATGTGACGTTTTTCAGCCGCTGGCAACTTCTTGATAAAGTAGACTTCCTGTAGGGAACCGGTTCCGTGCCGTTCCGAGGGACACAGTCTTCATGATATTCACCAAGGCTTGGAGCGGCACGGAGCCCGTTCCCTACGCACCCCTGACACAACCCTGTTTTTTGCTTCTTAGCTGAAAAAGGCCGGTTGTGTCAGGGGTCCTATCGGGAGTCAGAACGTCGATTGCCTCGGGAAGAGGTCCCAAACGACGAAATTGAGTGCAAGGTCAGTTTACCACTGGAGATTTCTCATGCGTTCCAACTCGATTTGCAGGATTGGCTCTTTGGTCTTGACGTTTCTGGCCGGCTGGGCATGTGCCTCGGCATCTTTCGCGCAAGCCGCGTCGGTTTTAACTCCTACGGGCGAGAGGTCTAGCCTGATCGCCCAACTGCACGCGGCCCACAAGATCCTGACGCATGCTGACCACGACTACGACGGCCATCGTGCGCGGGCCGCTGCGGAAGTCCATAAGGCCATCCGAGATCTGGAAGGCGAGCATCGTCATCATCAGTCCACTGCTTCGGGCTCGCAGGTCTCGACGACCGGGACACTTGCCAGGCCCAGGCAACACGGACTTCATGAGCCGCAAAAATGCTCGGACACCCAGTTGTCCGAAGCCATGAAGATCCTTGAGACAGTACATGCGGAATTGGGCGCCAGTCATCCCCGGGCCGCTGCGAATGTGCACGCCGCGATTCGAGAGATCAGGATTTCGCTGAAGCTCAAGTGACGTGGTGCGGGCATCCGCTTGCCAGGACCGCAGCCGGGACGACCGCAGCAAATGGGCCTGCATAGGATCTGAAAAGCTACGTCTGCCCATCGTAGGTCGCATAGCATCGGGGCGTTTCCCAAAGTCGGACTTCGATCACGGGAAAGCCCTTGGCAGCGGCGACGTCGAAGATAAGTCGGGCGATGTTCTCGGCCGTGGGGTTCTCATCCAGCAGAAACATCGGTTCATTGAGCTGCCTGAGCAACTCCACGGCCGGGTCGTCGCGGCAGAGGATCATGCAATGGTCCAGGTTCTCATCGACCCAGCCGTTCATTACCGTCTTGATATCACCAAAGTCGAGCACCATGCCCCGCCGATCAAGCTGGTTAGCCTCCAGCGTAATGAGGGCCTTGCCATTATGCCCGTGCAGGTGCCGGCACTTGCCCTCGTAGTTCAGCAAGCGGTGGCCGTAGCAAAAGTCGATTTCGCGGGTAACGTGGAACATCGTGGCTCAGAACTTGCGATAAACGCCCCTTTATCTCACCCCTTCTCAAGTCTATCGTCTTGGGCTTGCCGCCGCTAGTCCCCGCCGCTGGCGACTTGAAAACCGCCGCCGCAGCTATTATGCTTGCGGAATAACGGTCTTCGTCAGTCCCTTCCTTTATTCGCAGGAGTCGCTCGTACTATGACCACTCGCATCCACCGTCGAAAATTCCTCCAGGCCGCGGCGTCGACGTCGCTCCTCATCGGCCCCGCCGCCATGGCCCGTTCCTACGCGGCCAACGAAAAAATCCGCTTCGGCCTGGTCGGCATCGGCGGCATGGGTGGCAAGGGAGTGAATGTGGCCTCGGGCGAGCAGATTGTCGCCGCGGCTGACGTCGATTTCAACCATGCCGGCGGGTCGGTTAAGACGATCAAGGAGCGATTTTCCGACGCCCGGCTTTACAGCGACTATCGCAAGCTTTTCGATGAGCAGAAGCAGCTCGACGCGGTTTGGGTCGCCACACCCGATCACAGCCATTTCCCGGCGAGCGTTCGGGCTCTGGAAGCGGGGCTGGCCGTGTACTGCGAGAAACCACTGTGCCATGACGTCTACGAGGTACGCAAGCTCCGCTCGCTCGCCAAGGAAAAGAAGGTCGCCACGCAAATGGGCAACCAGGGTCACTCCGGGGAACACGTCCGCCTGCTTTGCGAATGGATATGGCAAGGCTCATTGGGCAACGTGACCGAGGCCCACGTGCGACCGCCTTACAACGAAATGGATTTCGGCTCGCGCACCGCCGGCCAACCGGCCAAAGTCCCACCCAGCCTCGACTGGAACCTCTGGCAGGGCCCAGTCAAGACCCGCGAGTTCCGCACCGGTATCCATCCGGCGGAGTGGCGCGGATGGCTCGACTATGGCACGGGCCTGCTGGGCGACTGGTTTTGCCATAATGGCGACGGCGCCGTGTGGGCCTTGAAGCTCTACGAGGCGGACACGTGTGAAGTGGAATGCGAGGGGGACGTCGCCAGCGCCACAAACTGGCCACACGGCGTTCGTGTGTCGTGGTCGTTCCCCCGTCGAGGCGACATGGTGCCTTGCATCATGCGCTGGAGTTCGGGTACCTACAATGACAAGCCGATGCCGCCCACGGTCGATCCCCAGCGGGTCGCAGCGGTGGCTAAATATCCCAGCGCATATTTCGGCGACAAGGGGACGGCCGTTTCCGGATGGTGGATGAATGACGTCCGGCTCTTCCCCGAGAGCTTCATGCGTCAAGTCGGCAGACCTAAGATGGTGATTCCGCGCGTGAGAGGACACGAAGCGGACTTCCTAGACGCGGTGCGGACGGGTAAACGTTCCTCGGCCGACTTTGATTATTCCGCCCGACTGGTCGAGATCATGATTGTCGGCAACATTGCCTCCCTGGTCCGCGAGAAACTTAGCTACGACTTCCGCACGGGCAACTTCACTAACAGCGACAAGGCCAATGCCCTTTTGCGCCGCGAACCTCGCAAGGGTTGGGAATTCGGCTACGCCTGAGACTCAGTGCGATGGGCTTCCAGCACAGCAGGCACCTGAGCGCTGGGCAGCACGGTGGCGGCGCGCTTGCGAGCCCGATCGCCACTCCACCAACGTAATGACATAGCAAAAGTCGTCATCTCAGAGACTTACGTCTAGTGGAGATAAAGCTTCGTCGAACCCGTCGGCGCACGCATTCTCCCAGGGGCGAATCCACTCTAGCGAGGGGATGCAAAAAAATGGAGTCCGAGAACTGCGGCGAAGCCGCGGGGGTCGGGCGGCATCAGGATGTGTTGTGGGCCGAATTTGTCGTAAGTTGCCCAGCTAACTCCGACCGGCGCTCGTCGGAGAGATTCCAGGGTAGAAACGGTTGGATGTCTTCGGGAGCCTTTCCGCCGGCGGCCGCACAACTTTCAAAGTACCACATCAGCCACCGTCGCGGATTGAGTTTCCAGTGGACCAGCGTCGCGAAGAGCGAAAACATCATCGCCGCCAAACGGCCACTCCACAACGAGCCGGAACCGTAGAAGTTCTTTCGAGCCACGGGCGGGCCGCGCACCTCTCGTTCCGAAGCATTGTTGTCCATCGGAATTCTTGAATCCTCGACGAACCGAGTAAGTCCCGTCCAGTGCTCTTCCAGGCTAACCAGAACCTTGCGGCACGGTTGGCGGAGTTGGGATTGGAAAGTCCTTCCGCCGCCTCGGCGTGCATTGCCTCCAGCGTTCCACGCAACAACGCCTGTTGCTCTTGAAACTTGGCTGAGTCCCGAGGGTGCTGGAGACCCAATCATGACTGGCCCACCTTGATGCGTGATTCTCATGAACTTCTGTCTGAAGCCATCCACCACTAAAGACATATCAGCGATAGCTGAATAGGGGATGATGGTTTTGCGAGAGGAAAATCGCCCTTTTGGGACAATAATCGAAGTCGGCGTAAGAACAATTCGCTGCGTGCGAATCAGACGATGAGCCGCCATGAGAAGAAACACGGCAAGACCGCCCAGGCTCGTAACAGCCAAACCCCACCAAGTACACGCCGTGATTTCTGGCGGAAGTTTGATTCCCCAGATCTTGGTTCAGCGTGAAATGGAAGCTCGATCGTATGAGCTAGCGGGTTAAGTGAGGCATCCTGCAGAAGTGGTCGCGGCAAGCCCGCCGACGTTCGTCAAGAGCCATCCAGTTTCGTCTTTCTTTGCGCTGGTACTGTCGGGCTTGTCGGTTATGCATTGCAACGGGCCGGCAGGTCCCCTACGACCGCTACCACCAGAACCAGGCGGCGGAGGACGGACGTTCTTGGCCTGTAGAATTAACCCACGTAAGACGATCTGACGAATCGATCTAAAGCGGAGATCCGTCTCTTTCCGGCCGAAGCCCCGCTTTCAGGTGCAGAATCGTGAAAATGTGTCGCCTTGCAGTTTCCCGACTAGGTCTGGTCGTCGTATCTGCCTGGCTGACGTCCATTCCAGCGGCGGCGCAGACGCCAACCGTAGGGGGCGGACAATGGCCCGGACGAACGGGCGCATGGAACGCGGCTGGCCCTGCTTTCCCCACGCCCCCGCCGACTCCGTCGCCTCCAGGCCTGCCGGCGTTTTCGCTTTCCCCTGTCCCGCGAAACCAAATTTGCCCGAACACCGCTCCGGACATACGGCCAGATACCCTACAAGACGCCTGGCGGATCGCACTGACAAGCGATCAGCGCGTCGAAGCGGGTGACTTGAATGTCTCCGCCGCCGACGAGGCCTCGGCGGCCGCGCGGGCCGAGCGTTTGCCTTCGCTGGATCTGCGCGCCAATGCCTTCGCCCTCAGCGATCAGCCGTCGTTCGCCTTCGACGTGCCGGGCTTGCCGTCGAACCGCCTCGCGTTCCTCGGCCGCGACAGTTACGGATTTCAAGCCGTAGTGAGCCAACCGGTCTACACCTTTGGCCGGATTTCCAGCGGGATCGACGCCGCGGACGCCCAGCGCGGCGCCAACCAGGCCGACGCGGAACGGGTAAAGCTGGACGTGAAGATGAACGTGGCGGAGATTTACGTTGCCGTGCTGCGGGCCCAGCGCGTTGCGGACGTCAACGTAAGCCGCGCGACAAGCCTGGCGGGGCACGCCCGCGACGTGGAAAATCGCTTCGGCAAGGGCATGGCCTCCCGCAACGACCTGCTGGCCGTGCAGGTCTCGCTGGCCGACGCCCAGCAGCGGACGTTGCAGGCGCGAAACAGCGTGGCGATGCTCTCCGCCGCCTACAACCGCGCCTTGCGGCGGAGCCTGAGCGATGCGGTGCGTCTGGTGGACCTGCCGCCAAGCGGCGATCTGGGCAATCTCGACGACCTGACAAGGATGGCCTGCGCGGGCCGACCAGAAATCGCCGCGCTATCGGCCCAGGCGCGGACCCTCCGCGCCAGGCCGACGAGGTCCGCGCCAAGCTCGCCCCGCAGATTTCCGTCAGCGGCGGCTTTCTCTATCAGGACGACAAGTACGTTGACCCCAACGGTATCGCCGGCGTGGCCATCACTGGACAGTGGAATGCCTTCGACGCCGGCCGCAGCAGCCACCAGGCCCAGGCGCTTCTGCTCAAAAGCGAAGCCCTGGTGCGCGCACGTAACGACGCCGAATCGATGGTGGCCCTTGAGGTTCGACAAAAGTGGCTGGAGGCGCAAACGGCCAAGGAGCGGCTGGAGGTCGCGCGCAAGGCCACCGTCCAGGCCGACGAAAACCTGCGGGTCGTCCGCGATCGTTACCTGGAAGGTCTGGCGACCAACACCGAAGTGCTCGACGGCGAGACGCTGCGGGCCCAGGCCTACTTGAACTGGTACGACAGCTATTATGAGTTGATCCTGGACGGGCTGCGAGTCCGCCGCGCGGTCGGCAATCTGTGAGGGCGGACGAATTACGTGCGGAAGGCCTTGCCCGGGTCGGTGGTCGCCACCCTCCACACCGAGACCAGCGCCGACCACCGAGAAGAAAAAGAGAGCCCCGCACCCCGCGAGCACGAGTTGGGGCGTAATCGCGACGCCGATGGTCGTCCGGCGGAGGGCGACGAGCACCGGCCAGAGACCGACCGCGGCGACGGCGAGGCCCAGCACAAAGACGCTCGCTACTTGCACGATGAGGATTACGACCAGTTCGCCTGTGGCCGCCCCGATCGCCTTGAGCGAGGCGTAGAGGGGAAGCTTCTGGATCGTCGAGATATAGAACGTTAGGGTCACCATGAGGAATCCCACCAGCCCGGCGAGGATCGAGGGGAAGAGCATGAGGGGACCGACGCCGGTCTTCCGTTCCCAGTTCTGAAAGGTCAACTCGCGGAACTGTTGCGTGGTGAGCACGTCGTCCTCCGGAATGCGGCGGCGAAGCTCGCGGACGACGCTGTCGAGGTCCGCGCCGGGGCGGCACTTGCAGGCGATGTAAGTCACATGGGAGGGAGGAAGCCGCAGGAACGCCCGCGCGTTGTCCAGCCCAGTGACCACGAAACCCAAGGTGGTGAACAGGCGGACGTTTTCTACGAAACCGGCCACGATGGCTCGGCGGCCGTTGATCTCCGCTCCATCGACGCCCTTGTCGCGGACGCCCAGTTGCCTCTGGCTCTTGCGACCCACGAGAATGTGGCCGTCGGGCCCGGCGAGCGACGCCAGGTCGCCGCCGTCGACGTCGAGGCGGACCCTTATGCCCGAGGCGAAATCGACACCAAGGAGCTGCACCCGCTGCCCCGAGCCGTTCAGCGCATGGCGGAAGGGGGCGATCCCCCAGACGATCCGCGCGGCCGTGCGGATCTCAGGCAGGTCACGGGCCTTCCAATAGGCCAAGTCGTCGATCGCGGTGAAGCCGTCAAAGGAGGCCTGGCCCTTGGGGATGATCCAAACGTCGGCGTCAAAGGCGTCCAGCACGACGGTGGTATCGCGCTTATAGCCAAAATAAAAGCCCCACTGCAGCACGACCAGGAACAACGCCAGAGCCACGCCGGCGACCGCGCCGAGGAACCTGCCCTTCTCATGGAGGATGATGCGGATGGCCGTCTTGAGCAACATGGCTATCGTCCTTCAGTGAAATCTGGGCGGTGATCCGCTGACCGGGGCTCAGGGGAACGCTGCACTGCTCAACATCGCAGAGCACGTCGAGGATGCGGGTGTCGACCCGGGCGCTGGTGTCGGGATTGAAGAGGCGCTTGGGACCGAACTGGGGAATGAGCGTGGTGACGACCAGTCGGCCCACGTTCTCGGCAATGCCGCCGACCTGGAAGGTCCCTGCCCGCGGCGTCTTAAGCCGGGAGACGTAGGCCTCGTCGACCTCCAGGCGAATCCGCAAGCGGCTGGCGTCGACGAGCCGCACGATCGGCGTCGGCGGGTCCAGCGAGACGGAATCGCCCGCGTGGCGGCATACCCGCAGAACCGTCGCGGACATCGGCGCACAGACCAGCCGGTAAGCGTAGTTGACATTGGCCTGGCGGAGACGCGATTCCGCGGCGGCGACGTCCGCGCGGGCTAAGGCGACCTCTTCCGGCAGGGGCCCGCGGCGCAGGGACTCGTAGTGCTCTTTGAGTCCGTCCCGCTGCTTCCGCAGGTGGTCGGCCTTGTCTTCGCTACGCTGCAGTTCATCGAGGCTGATGGCCTTGGTGGCATACAGCTTCCGCAGCCGCTCGCAGTTGGCCGTCTCATATTTCAGTAGGGCGTCAACGGACTCGGCCGCCAGCAGGGCCTCTTGCTTCTCCTCCGCGCCGACACCGGCCTGGACGCGTTTCAGTTTCGCTTCGGCGCAGGCCGCCATGGCGGCGGCAACACCGATTTCCGCCTCCTGGCGCTGTGCGTCCAGCATCGCCAGGACCTGGCCCTTTTGCACTCGTTCGCCGTCCCGAGCACGGACCTCAATCAACTCGCCCGCCAGTTGCGAGCAGACGTCGACTTCCCCGCCAACGGCCTCCACCATCCCGCTGCAAACCGCCTGCTGGGGCTCGACGACAGCCGGTGGGCCGCTGGCCATCGGCTGCGGCATGGAATCTTTGTGCCAGTAAGGCAGCGACAGATAGAAGCCCGCTGCCCCCAGGGCGCCGGCCAGTGCGAAGGCGATGAAAGACACGAGCTTACGCATGGAACCTACCGTCTTCGAGCCGGAGCTGCCGATCGGCGATGCTGCCGAGGCGGGGATCGTGGGTCGCCAGGATCACCGCCGGATTGTATTGCCGGACGGCCTGGCGGAGCAGCTCGCTGACGACTTCGGCGGAGTGGGAATCGAGCTGCGAAGTCGGTTCGTCGGCCAGCAGTACGTCGGGCGAACCGATCAGGCCGCGAGCGATGGCGATCCGCTGTTTCTGTCCGCCGCTGAGGTCCCGCGGCAGGCGGTTGGCCTTCGAGGCGATGCCCAGCCGGTCCAGCATCTCCATGATCCGCTCGCGCTGGATCGGCTGCCGCCGCAGGCGCTGGGCGAGTGCCACGTTGTCATAGGTGGTCAAGGCATCGACGAGGTGAAAGTTCTGGAAGACGAAGCCGAGGTGCTTGCGGCGGACCCGCAGCCGCTCCTTTTCCCCTGCCTGACCGAAATCTTTGCCGGCGATCTCCACCCGGCCGCGCGTCGCCCGGATCAGGCAGCCGGCGATTTGCAGCAAAGTGGTCTTGCCAGACCCCGACGGCCCCATGAGCATAACGATTTCGCCGCGGCGGACCGCCAGCGACAGTCCCTTGAGGACGTGCAACACGCCCGAGGGCTCCGGGAACTCCTTGTGGAGTTCTTCCAAACGCAAGACGATTCCGTGGTCGCCGTCGCTCATGTGCGAAACGCCTCCCCCGGCTCGATGACGAAGACGCGGCGAATGGAGAGCAAGGCCCCCAAGGCCGAGCAGACCAACATCGTCCCCAGTCCCGCCGCCACCAGGTTCGGGGTGATCAGCACCAAGACCATGGTGTTCCGCAGTGCGCTGGTCGCCGCGCAGAGCAGCCCTCCGGCCAGCGCCGACCCCAACAAGAACACGACGAGCACCTGCACGCCAACGATGCCGGCAATTTCGCCCGCCGTGCCGCCCAGGGCCTTCAGGCAGCCGTAGACTGGGATCTTCTCCACGGTGGCAATGTAGAACGTCATGATGACGATGAGGAAACCGACGGTGACGCCCAGGATGGACGACATCAAGATCAGCGGGCCGATCCCGCTGACGGTCTCCCAATAGTTCGAGCAAAGATCGTGAAACTGCCGCGCTGTCAAGACGTCGTGCTCGGGGACGATCGCCTGCAACTGCCGCACGACGCCGGGCACGTTGGCGCCGGGGGCGCACTTGCAGACGATGTAGTTGACGTGCGAAGGAGCCAGTTGCAGGAAGGCGCGGGCATTGTCGATGTCGGTCATCACGAAGCCGGCCGTCGTGAAGAGCCGCACGTCGTCCACGTAGCCGGCCAAGACCGCCTGCCGGCCAGAAATCTCCAAAGCGCCTTGCGCGTCGGCGGTCAGGCCGAGCTTTTCGCGATCCTTGGCGCCGACGAGCACGCAACCGTCTGGTCGCACCAGGCGCCGCAGATTCCGATCGCGGACGTGAAATCGGGCGGCAATCGATGACTCCATGTCGATGCCCAAGACTTGGACATAGTCCTTGCCACCCGATGAAGGGAGGCGCCATGCCGCATCGCCCCAGACGATTCTGGCGGCGTCCTCAATGCCGGGGGCCTTTTTCACGCGCCAGAAGGGGAGGTCGTCCATCGAGGCAAACCCGTCGAAGGACGTTTGGTTCTTGGGAACGATCCAGATATCGGCATCGAAGGCATCAAGGACGACGGTCGTATCGCGCTGGTAGGCGAAGTACAGTCCCCATTGGAAAATGACCAGGAATACCCCCAAGGCAACGCCGGCGACGGCACCCGAGAGTTTCTCCCTCTCGTGCCAGACCGTGCAGATCGCCATTTTCAGCAGCATTGCCTTCGCCAGCCATGGAACTCCTAAGAAAAGCTCGCCCAAGCTCTATTCTACTTGGGTGCCCAGGCCGACGCAAATTGCCGACACGGGAGGGCAGGGGGCGGACGAGAGGAATGGTCCCCAGATGGGGGCTTCGTGTCGACTCTTGCGTCTTTGATTCAACGGACATTCGTCCGTCCGATCTAGCGTTTTTCTTGTGGATGAGGCCCGGAAACGAAAAGAGCCATTCTAACGAATGGCTCCTGGACCTTTCAAGTTACCGCGTCAGGCCGACAATTTCCTCCCTGTTCCACTCAACGGAATAGAGCGACCTACGACTTGGCATGAATCACTTGGAAAATGGCCTTACGATCCTCCTCCGACCACCGCCCGCCGGGCTGTTTGCGGCGACGCAGCGCTGCGGCGCCAGCCAAGCCGGCCCCGAGTCCCCAAATGGCAAGGGTTGCAGGCTCTGGAACGGGGGAGCGGAAGTTGGGCGATGTCGCGACCAGAACCAACTGATTCTGATTCTGGTCGCCAGAGTTGGGGTAGTCCGCCAACTGGGCAACTTCAACATTCAACGCGAGCAAATTGTTAGCCGAGGGGTTGCTGTTGAATTGATTTAGCCAGGAGGTGTACTGGTTCGCATAGTTGGTCTCGGTTGTCTGGTCTGAAATCCCCAATTCGCTAAAAATTGTACTCTGCGAATAACCTGGGTTCTCCGACGTCCAAATGGCGTATTGGATTTCTCCCGCAAGGGTGGTGGAATTCACGAAAAACGCACTTGAAGGGCTTGTCGCACTGTACACCTCGTAGGCGAGCCATTTTGCGAAGTTGGGAACAGTTTCCGAGTCACTGTTACCGGTTTGGTTTTGGCTCAGGCCGGTTACAACGTACGGCCCGGTCGTAGTAGGAATATAGATGTTCGAATTGATTTGGACGCAGAACGTCAAAAAACCTTGGTCGCCACTCAAAGCCGAGTAATTTTGAACGGGTGATGAACCGCTATCAACAAAAATAAATTCGCCGCCGTTGCCCTGACCGTAAGCCGTGATTCCGTAAGCAGTGAGGCTGTTATTATCCGGATAGCCCACGAAATAGAGATGATCCCCCACGGAAATAGCCGCGTTTACCTCGCTTGCCACGAGCAAACCCCCCAACAAGAACAAAACCACTCCACGATGCCTCATCTCAGTTCTCCGTATGTCTAAATTACGATACCTAAACTCAACCCACCGCCGCCACAAACCAACACGATACTCTCTACCCTCTATTCGCTGGTGGAAGGCAATTCCTGACAGCGATATTTCAATATTTCCCCCAAATCTACTTCAGAGCGTAGAAAACCACTCGTAGTAGTTGTGTACACGAGGCGAGGCCCTGCCTAGCGTCCATTGCAAAATAACCCGGAAATCCGTCAGCCCTTCTTAGGCTGGTTTCTCTGCGGCTGTTCCTTCTCTTGCGGTCCGGCAGATAAGGGCCCGCGACTGGCATCCAGCCAATCGAGGTATGCCTCGATGTCCCCCAATGGCATGCCTAGAGAAATCGCCGTGCGGATAGCCTCGGTACGCTCCAGAAACGTACCGGCATGTTCCAGCATCAGTTTGGCAATTTCATGTGCCATACGAGCTATTCTATTTTAATTCTACCCCATCCCTATCGCCCTGAAGCACGGATGGGCTTGAATTGGACAGGTAAGCCAAATTCTCATAACGGACAGCATGGCCGCCTCAAGGGGCTTCCGGCAATTCCTCGCGAAGCCGGCACGGTGCCGGCGCGTGGATAGTCATTGCCGGCCGTACTCAGCCATTAGGACTTCCACTGCCACGAGGAAACTCGTCGGTCCATCGTCTCTAGATGCGAAAGCCGTGTTTAACGCACCCCACGTTGCTTCCAACAGACCTGAAAACCGGCGACCATGGCGGCTTGCCACCTCCTGAATCACCATGTCGTGGATTGCGCCCACGGAATCGGGCAACGGTGCCCGCCAACTGCCGGCATCGGCGGAAACAGCCAGCGGCACACGCTTCCAGTCCCCGATGGAAACGGTCGAAGCAACGGGGGCCAAGTCCGCTATTGAGGAATTTCCCGCGACAGTGACGGTCCTGCCAACCGCGCCGACCAACGCAACGTTGGCGTTGGCCGCTGGGGACGCGAGGGTCACCGCGGCCGCAGTCGGGTCGAAGATGAAGACGCCGCCCGCACCCACGGCAAGGGCCGACCCGACGGGCAAGGCGGCGGCAGCGCTGACGATGATCGTCCCCGACGAAGCCGTCGTTCCTCCGCCGTAAGTGTTCGTCCCCGCGAGGTCCACGCTGCCCGTCCCCACGATCTCAAGCCCGCCGAGGCCCGTGAGGTTGCCGACGAACGACACGTTGTAGCCGTTGGAATCGATCGTCCCGCCGCTGGCGCCGATCGTGACGGGCACGGACGTGGTGAAGTTGGCGGTTGCCCGAAGCGTGCCACCTTCAAGTTCGATTCCCGTCGCGCTAGCAAGCGAATTGATCCCTGGGGCAGTCACTATGCCGCCGTCAACGATGCTCAAACTGCCATTAGCATCAAACGTCACCGGGCCGTTGACCGCAAGGTCGCCGCCAGCGCCCACGACGACTTGAACGTTAGCGGAGACCTCCAGCGAAGGGACCGTCTGAGCGGAATCGACGGTCAGGACTTCTTGCGTTACGGTCAAGGTCCCGTTAACGAAATCGAAGACGTAATCCTGGGAGGTCAACGTGCCTTGGGCTGCCACTATCGGATAAGGTCCTACCGGACTGGCAGCGCTGTCGCTCGACGTAAGACTGACACTGCCGCTTAGGTCGCTGCTGGCCAACGTATCGCCGTTCACGAAGCCGCTATAGCTCACAGTGAACGGCGGGTCAGCCGCGCCGTATACGCGAGTCTGGTTGTCGGCCATGATGGTCAGCGGGGCCGGGGTCACGGTGAGAGTCCCCGGCACGTAGCTGATCGTATAGTCCGGGTCGACCGCGCCGGTTGCCGTGATGGTATTCGGGCTCCCCGAAACATGGCTGGCCGCCGTCGCGGTGGTGTCGAGCACGGGTTGCGCGGTGAGACTGCCCGCCGTGTCGCCGTTGACGAAGCCCGAGTAGGTGGCCGTCAAGCTGGGCAGTCCGCCGCCGTAGACCATGCTCTGGTTGTCGGCCGTGATGGTCAGCGGCGCCGGAGTCACGGTCAAGGTACCCGCCACGTAGCTGATCGTATAGTCCGGGTCGGCCGCCCCGGTTGCCGTGATGGTATATGGGCTTCCGGAAACGTGGCTGGATGCTGTCGCCGTGGTGGCGAGCACGGGCTGCACGGTGAGGCTGGCCGGTGTGTCGCCGTTGACGAAGCCCGAGTAGCTGGCCGTCAAGCTCGGCAGTCCGCTACCGTAGACCATGCTCTGGTTGTCGGCCGTGATGGTCAGTGGCGCCGGAGTCACGGTGAGTGTCCCCGCCACGTAGCTGATCGTATAATCCGGATCGGCCGCGCCGGTTGCCGTGATGGCATACGGGCTTCCGGAAACGTGGCTGGTTGCTGTCGCCGTGGTGGAAAGCGTCGGCTGGACCGTGAGGCTGGCCGGTGTGTCGCCATTGACGAAGCCTGAGTAGCTGGCCGTCAAGGCGGGCAGTCCGCTGCCGTAGACCATGCTCTGGTTGTCGGCCGTGATCGTCAGCGGCGCCGGAGTCACGGTGAGCGTCCCTGCCACGTAGCTGATCGTGTAGTCCGGATCGGCCGCGCCGCTTGCCGTGATGGAGTACGGGCTTGCCGAAACATCGCTGGTCGTGGTGGCCGTGGTGGAAAGCGTCGGCTGCATGGTGAGGCTGGCCGGTGTGTCGCCGTTGACGAAGCCCGAGTAGCTGGCCGTCAAAGTGGGCAGTCCGCTGCCGTAGACCATGCTCTGGTTGTCGGCCGTGATGGTCAGCGGGGCCGGGGTTACGGTGAGCGTTCCCGGCACGTAGCTGATCGTGTAGTCCGGGTCGGCCGCGCCGGTTGCCGTGATGGTATACGGGCTTCCCGAAACGTCGCTGGCCGCCGTGGCCGTGGTGGAAAGCGTCGGCTGGACTGCGAGGCTGGCCGGTGTGTCGCCGTTGACGAAGCCCGAGTAGCTGGCCGTCAAGGTGGGCAGTCCGCTGCCGTAGACCATGCTCTGGTTGTCGGCCGTGATGGTCAGCGGCGCCGGGGTCACCGTGAGCGTCCCCGCCACGTAGCTGATCGTGTAGTCCGGATCGGCCGCGCCGGTCGCCGTGATGGGATACGGGCTTCCCGAAACGTGGCTGGCCGCCGTCGCCGTGGTGGAAAGCGTCGGCTGGACTGCGAGGCTGGCCGGCGTGTCGCCATTGACGAAGCCCGAGTAGCTGGCCGTCAAGTTGGGCAGTCCGCCGCCGTAGACCATGCTCTGGTTGTTGGCCGTGATCGTCAGCGGCGCCGGGGTCACCGTGAGCGTCCCCGCCACGTAGCTGATCGTGTAGTCCGGGTCGGCCGCCCCGCTGGCCGTGATGGCATATGGGTTTCCCGAAACGTGGCTGGACGCTGTCGCCGTGGTGGCAAGCGTCGGCTGCGACCGCGAGGCTGGCCGGCGTGTCGCCGTTGACGAAGCCCGAGTAGCTCGCTGTCAAGGCGGGCAATGCCGCTCCGTAGACCTTCGTTTGATTGTTTGCCGTGATCGTGAGCTTGGCGGGCGCCACGACCAGGGAAAGAGTGCTGCTGGTGCTGCCGGTGAAGGTCGTTCCCTCGCCGTCGTAGGTGGCGGTTATTTTATAGGTGCCCGGGGTCAGCGGCGACGTCTGGAAAAATGCCATGCCGCGGGCGAGCGTTGCCGTGCCCAAAGTCGTGGTTCCCTCGGTGAACGTGACCGTTCCGGCAGGCGGGTTGACTCCCAGGTCCCCATCGCCGACCGTGGCTGCAAAAGTCACGGACTGACCGTATACCGGGCGATTCTCGAGGTCGGCGATGGTCGTCGTCGTGGCAGGGTTCGTGACCGTGCCGGTCGGGTACAGGGCCAGATCGGGCACGAGCTGGTTGGCCACCGGGGACCCCAGCCCCGTGACCTCGTCGTAACCCAGGCCGGCCGAGTAGTGTCCATTGCTGCCGCTGGTGATATCGTGGAAATCGGCCGCGTCGATCTGATAAAGGTAGGGCAGCGTCTGCGACGGACCATCCAAAGGAGTTCCCCGCAGTTGATCGGTAATGGCGATCAGACCGGCCCAGCATGGACCGGAAAGGCTGGTGCCGCTAGCGGCCGTCCAACTCCCTCCCACGTAGATCGACACGCCCGAGCCGGGGGCCGCATCAAAGGCCACGTCGGGGGACTCGCGGTCACCTGAACTCTGCACGACTTGCTGGTAGCTTGGCTCGCTTTCGTTGACCGTTGCGCCGCCCCCGCTGCCGCTCCAGGCAGTTTCCGAACTATAGCTATTGCCGTTGGTCACGAGCGATGTCCCGCCCACTCCCAAAACGTTGGGCGAAGTTGCCGGATAACTGAGCGTGCCCTGGTCGCCGCTGGCCGCGACGAAGGTGACGCTGCTATGGCCAGGCGGGGTAGTGAAATAGGAATCCAACCCCGATTCGCCGGCGAAATCGCCCGCGCTCCAGCTCATGGAAACCACGGAAACTCCGACGTAGTTTTCTGCCGTCTGCACCGCCGTGAGCAGATCGCTGAGATTGCCCGAATTTGCCTCGAAGAGGATGATATTGGCGGCGGGGGCGACGGCGTGGGCCCATTCCACGTCGAGGGCTTCCTCGATGCTCCAACTGGCATTGCTCGAGGGCAGACTCCCCTGGCCATTTTCGTTGAGCACCTGGAAGCTGGGCGGGGCCGCTAGCCCGTACGTGCTATCAAACGTGGCAAGGTCGCTGCTGATTGTGGACTCGTTGTAGGCATCTATGACGGCGATTGTCTGCCCCGCGCCAGTGCCAGCCACGGAGCCGAGCTGGATGTTGTTGATGCCATACGCCCCAAGGATCTGTGCTGGCGCTTGCGAGGTGTCGGGCTGGACCTTGCCCGCCGGAACGCGCAATGGGCTGGACAGATAATCGAGGGTATCGAGGGAGAAAGGACCTGGGCCGTAAGCAGCGTGCGGCATTCCAGTGGCTCAAAGACGAGCGGACGGGCCGTACCATTTCGTGCCGCCGCGCGGCAGGCCCATCGACCGGTTGCGTCCCATCGAGTTGCTTTCTCGCGGCTTTTTCAGTTTGTGCTCGCCGACAAAATCCAAGAACGTGACGCAATGGTCGACCAATTACGGTTCAAGGAGGTACTTCTTTGCCGAGTGCGGGCAGTTTCTGATAGGGACGATTCTAGCCGCTTATTAAAAACTAGGCAAGCAATTATCGGAAGGAACGAAGGAAGCGGAAGGAACCAAGTCAGGATATCGAGTAACCTGGAAAAGACCGCGGTTTCAGTACGCCTGCGAGAAGATGCCTGTGACGAACCAAGAATCTAGAAACAGAAAAGGCTTGTGACAAGTCACCAGCAGTTCCCGCTGAAGCTGAATGTGGCCTAAAAAGGGGCAAGAACAGCAGGAGG
This sequence comes from uncultured Planctomycetia bacterium, assembly GCA_963709175.1. GTDB lineage: Bacteria > Planctomycetota > Planctomycetia > Pirellulales > Thermoguttaceae > JANXQG01. The sequence goes on along the minus strand of CAVPVK010000007.1, from coordinate 1,383,302 downwards.
CTTCGTAAAGCAGTGAACAGCGGTATATCATCCAGCGTAATGAGGGTAGGATGGCGGTTTGCCAGCCAGGATGGTAATTCGGTACTGGGTGAGAAGAGTCGTCGTGATCCTGCCTCGTCCACCAAAACAACGCACTCCGCCGAAGCGCAAGCATCTCTCGGCCGATGCCTTGTACGCACTCTTGCGGCTGGAATGTGATAAGATCGCGGACCATCGTGGGCGGGAGTGCCCGATTTCCTTGACGAACGCGCTCATGTCGGCTTTCAGCATGTTTGTGCTGAAAGACCCTTCCCTGCTGGCATTTGACGAGCGCCGCAACGATGAGAACATGGGGAACCTGTTCGGCATCGCGCGTGTTCCGTCGGACACTCACATGCGGGAGATCCTCGACCCCGTGGAGCCGCAGGCGATACGACCCTTGTTCGACGCTGTCTTTCGCCAACTCCAGCGTGGAAAAGCCCTGGAGCCGTTTGTCTTCCATCAAGGCTGCTACCTGCTCTCCTTGGACGGCACCGGGTATTTCTCTTCTTCGGCCATCCACTGCGACTCCTGCCTGGAAAAAGTGCATCGCCAGACGCAAGAGACTACCTATCAGCACCAGATGCTGGCAGCCGTGATGATCCACCCGGATCACCGAGAGGTGATTCCTTTCGCTCCCGAACCCATTGTGAAACAAGACGGCACCCGCAAAAACGATTGCGAGCGAAACGCGGCCAAACGCTTGCTGCAGAAAATCCGCGGAGAGCATCCCCATCTGAAGCTGATCGTTGTCGAGGACGGGTTGGCGAGCAACGCCCCGCATATCCGCGAGTTGCAGAGCCTGAACATGCACTTCATCCTGGGAGCCAAACCGGGGGATCATGATTTTCTCTGGGACCAGGTGCTCGCCGCCTGGGAGGTCGACCGGGTGACGACGATTTCCTGGACTGAAGGGGATGTCTACCACGAGATTTCCTTCATCAACGACGTGCCGCTAAACGAATCCAACCAAGATTTGCGCGTGAATTGGCTCCATTGCTACGAGATCAGCCCTGACGGCGAGGAACGGACCTGGACCTGGGTTACGGACCTGAAGATCTCTCGCCAGAATGCCCGTTGCCTGGTAAGAGGCGGCCGCTGTCGCTGGAAAATCGAGAACGAGACGTTCAACACGCTCAAGAATCAGGGTTACCACTTCGAACACAATTATGGCCATGGCAAGAAGAACCTGTCGGTAGTCTTTGCCATGTTGATGATGTTGGCGTTCCTGGTCGATGAGGTCCAACAACTCTGCTGCCCGCTATTTAAGGCCGTGCGGAAGAAGTTGACGAGCAAGCGGGCACTGTGGGATAATCTGCGCTCTCACTTCCGACACTTCGTTTTCCACTCGATGCGTCACCTTTACGAGGTCATCCTCTATGACCTCGCCAAGCAACTCCCCGCACCGACACGGAATACGTGTTAACCTGGCCTCTCTGTATTTCCGCGCTCCCTCCACCGCTCGCATACGGCTGCTCCAGCTCAGAGAAGCCCGACGTCGGCACGCTCACGCTGCGCGACAACGAGTTTCTGTGATAATCCAGGGCCTTCGCCGCTCCGCACACGTCTAACAACGGCGCCCTCTATCGCCCGTATCTCGCCCATCTTTTCGTCTAACATACGCACACTCAAAACTTGATGCCCTAACGCTGTTAGCCGCTCGATTTATCGGGAGTTGCTGACAAGTCACAAGCCATTCTGTTAGAGATCTGTTAGGTGTCAGGCCGGCGTCAGACTGCCATGTAGGCAAAACGCTTGCGCCATCCCTTAACCGCCGTCGCGACCATCACCATGCCGAACAGACCAAAAAACACGACACGGCTGGTCGGTTCCGGAACGGCCGTAATTGCCCCCAACGGGGTTGCGAACATTCCCTGAGCAGAGCCCGAGAAATTGTTGTCGTACGGATTGCCTGCTAGCGCACCAGTATGGAACGAAAAACTGAGCGAGCCGTTTGCACCTTCCGTACCAGGGATGGCCAGCAGGTATTCCTGAGATGAGAACAGGACTGGCTTCGCAAAAGTCCCGGCGATGCCCAGACCCTTCTGATGGAAATAAAACTGCAAATACGAGTTAGCTTGGCCATCGGGCGTGAACTGCATTCCCGCCACGAAATCGTCCAAGTGGCTGTCGGCCCAGGCAACCGGAATCAGGTAGACGCCGTTGTACTTCATCCCACCCGACGCAAGCAGCAAGCTGTTAAGCTTGATCCGGGGATCAATGACCGCCACGTCGCCAGATTCCGTGACGTTTGGCAAGCAATAGGTCATTTCACCGACACCGCTCCCGGAACCCGCGGAATATCCCGTGAGGTTCGACACCGGCACGCCATTTTCAGTGATTTGATAGGATCCAATGCCCGCTCCCGTGAAATCAAAGTTGAACGGGTCAACTACGGCCGAAGAGCCAGGGATAGGAACGGCTTGCAGCGAAGCGGCATACAAAAACTCTACCGCCGCAAGTGCTATCGCACCGATCTTGATGTTTCGCCTCACCATATCATGTTCCAGCATATCTTGAGTAGTTCGGATAGTTAATCAGAAGCTCGCATTGCAACCACATTTGAATGGCTATGGACTCGAGGGGCTCCGCTTCAAGACCCCAGGCAATTTCCGCAAACGGCAATCACCCTCGAATCGGAATTCTTCTTCCAAACAGTTCCTCCACAATTCATTTGCATAGTATATCAAATGGGGTTTTTAAAATCTACTATCTGCCCGGATTTTTCCTTTTCCGCAATTAACTTGCGCTAACGCGCAACTTCGACGAATCCAGCCCCCGAGCACGGAACTACTCCATGCGGCCACAACAATTGCGACCAAAAGAGCTATGCTTCCCGGTTCGGGCACTGTGTGTATCGTACTCTTAGGTGTTATTTGGTCCGCGACCGGCATACCACCCGCTGTGGGGTCGAAAATCATCACTCCGCCTGCCCCCACGGATAAGCTGGTGCCAGCCGCCATAGCCTCATTACTGGCAATCGTAAGCACCCCGTCAAGATCTATGGTCCCACCCAGGAAAAGATCGCTGCCCGCCAAAACCAGGGTGCCTGCGTCCACCACCAGTGGGCCAGCGCTTTGCAGTGCCCCGTCAATGGTCAGCGAGCCCGACCCCGTCTTGGTCAAACCGGCCAACACTGTAGTAATCGAACCCGAAAACGTCGTGTTGCTGTCATTGTTACCCACGACGAGGGCAACAGTCCCTGCCCAATTGGTGTTGCCTGGCCCGGATAATCCCCCCAATGTAGCGGTACTGAGGGTTCCAAAGCTGATGGTCCCGGTGCCAACGGTGTTCAGTGTGCTGAATTGCAGGGCGTTGGGATCGGCGAGGGTCAACGTGCCTCCTTGGACTTGGGTGGTACCTGTGAACGAGCCCGATTGCAGCAACGTCAGGTTGCCGCTGCCCAGTTTTTGCAGGCCGCCGTCAAGGCTGGCGCCGAGGCTCGGATCGTGTTCCAGCGGTTGGTTGATGGAAATATTGAACCCGTTGGTGTCGATCACCGCCCCGCCCGCTTGGACATAGGCATGGGTTAGATTTCCCATGAAATGGTCAAGACCTTCGGCGATCGCCTCGGGGTCCGCGGAGTCAGACTGGCTGGCCCGGAGAATGCCACCGTTGAAATTGAAGATTGCCACTTGATCGAAGTTGCCTGGCGATTGGAGGACCCACTGGCCCGAACTGTTCGTGCCGCCGCACATGTTGAACACGGCCGACGTAACGAGGGTTCCGCCGCTCAGGTTGTAGGTCGCCTGAACCTGGTTGGGATACCCAAGGCAAACAAGCCCTCCCAGGATGATGCCAGGACCATAGCCATTGCCAGACAACGCAACTGCGTTGTTGAACTGGGTGGCTATAACTACTCCACCCGCCTGGTTGACAATTCCTGCGCAGTTGCCGAAGCCTTCGGCAATCACCAGGCCTCCCGGGGCGTTTGCGCCCTGCAGGCCAACCGTGCGATTGATGTTCAGCGTGGCGGAATTCAGGATGTTGAGCGTGGCGTTGTCACCCGCGCCATTACCGCCCTGCCCGACGACGAACGCACCGCCGCCGCGGAGGTTCCACACGCCCGATTGCATGAGATTGACAGTGCCCGTGCCAATGACCTGGTCTGCCCCCCCGGAATTGAGAGTGCCCGTGATATTCAACGTTGCGCCGCCGCTGAAGGAATTCGTGTTCCCGTCGGCCACGGTGGTGCTGCCGAGGATCGTACACGTCCCACTGCTCAACCCCAGTCCGGGATCGTCGAACGCCGCATCACCCAGGGTGTAGTTCCCCGCCAGGTTCAGAAGCCCGGGACCGCTGGTGCTCAAGGCGAAAGAACCGCCCCCGTTTCCGGCAAGGGTCAAGCTATCGCTCGGATTCGTCGTGGTAACCGTGACGTCGCTGCCAAACAACAATGGTGCGCTGATCGTTTCCTGGCCGCCGTTGATAGTGACCGCTGCGTCTGCGGTGCCGCCGTTGAGAATCAGGCTCGGGGCACTGGGATTGATGGCCGTTATTTGAATATTATTTAAATTGCCGTTAAACGTCAAACCCTGGACGGTGATATTACCGCCGTTGCCCAAATCTACGGTCGGCTGTGTCGCTGCGGAGTCAGAAAACACTGCCACTTGGTTGCCCCCGGGAACGCCCGTGTTCCAGTTTGCGGGGGAGGTCCACAGATAGTCACTGGCGGACTGGCCCACCCAGGAATAAGGAATCGAGGCGCTAGACAAACCGCAAAAAGCAACAAACGCGCCAGTCGCAAGCAGGGCGATAGTTGTTCGTCTCGAAAGGGACATGCAAATAACCCCGGGGGGGAAAGTTCAAACGATATATTCTACTAAGACACAAATATAGCAATAAGTCCACCCCCCTCTTGGTGAGACTATTCGGACGGGGATGCCCGCCGCCGAAACCGAAGACGACCTAAGAACCAAATCCGAAGTACCGTTGCGCGTTATCGTGGCACACGTCGCGGACCAGGCCGCCGACCAGCTCTGAGTCGTCCGGCAACAGTCCACGCCGCATTTCGCCGCCCAAAAGGTTGCAGAGAATGCGACGGAAGTACTCGTGACGTGTGTAAGAAAGGAATGAGCGGCTATCGGTCAGCATCCCTACGAAGCCGCCCAGCAAGCCGAGGTTTGAAAGGCAGCGGAGTTGCCGTTCGATTCCGTCCTTCTGGTCGAGAAACCACCAGGCGCTGCCCCACTGCAGCTTGCCCGGTCCATGTGGCGCCCCGCGACCGTCCTGGAAGTTGCCGATCATCGTCGCCAGCACCTCGTTGTGCGAGGGATTAAGATTGTAAAGGATAGTCTTGGCCAATTGATCCGTGCGATCGAGCCGATCGAGAAATCGCGACAGTCCGCGGGCGTAGGGGATGTCGGCGATCGAATCGCAGCCGGCATCGGCCCCCAGGAGCTGGAACATCCGCGTGCTGTTGTTCCGTAGTGCCCCGATATGAAACTGCTGCGTCCAGCCCCGCTGGTGGTCCCAGAGGGCCATTTCATAGAGCAGAGCCGAGCGGAACATCGCGACCTCTTCCGGCGAAGCCACGCTGCCGCGGCGGACGCGGGCGAAGATTCCCACGGCCTCCAGCGACGTGCCTTCCCGCGCGTCGATCGTTTCCAGGCCATGATCGGAAAGCCGGCAGCCGGCCCGATGGAAAAAATCGTGTCGCTGCCTCAATGCCTCGAGAAAGCGCTCGAAGGCATCGCCGATATCGACGCCGCTGACTTCGGCCAGGCGGTCGACATAGTGATTGAAAGTCGCTCCGTCATCGATGGCCAATGCACGGTCGGGCCGGAAAGTCGGCAGCACGCGGATGGCAAACGTGGCGTCGGCGGCGATGACCGCATGGTGCTCCAGGGAGTCGACCGGATCGTCGGTAGTACAAACCGACGCGACGTTCATCTGGCGCATGATGCCCCGGCAGGTCATGTCGTCGCGGCTGAGGACCGTGCAGCATTGGTCCCAAATTCCCCGCGCCGTCTGGGGATTGAGCAAGCGATCGCTGATGCCCAGCGGCCGCTTGAGCTCAAGGTGGGTCCAGTGATAGAGGGGATTGCCAAGCGTCCTGGGCACTACTTCGGCCCACTTCGCGAATTTCTCCCAATCGCTGGCGTCGCCCGTGCAATAGTGCTCCGCTATTCCGGCCGAACGCATCGCCCGCCACTTGTAATGATCGCCCTCCAGCCAGATCTGCGTCAGGTTGGCGAAGCGGTGGTTTTGGGCAATCTGCCGAGGCGGCAGATGACAGTGGTAGTCGATAATGGGTAAATCGCGGGCAAAGCGGTGGTAGAGTTCGACCGCGCGGTCGTTTTCCAGCAGGAAGTTCTCGGTGATGAAGACGTCGCTCATGCGCGTGGCAGGTAGTTCATGCCGGGCAGTTCAAACCAGGGCAGTTCAATCCAGCGGTGGGGCGGCCGCGGCGAAGGCGGCGAAACACTCGGCTATTCTAGCCGCATCGAACTCGGGCGGCAGGAACCAGGCCCTTGCCCTGCCGCGGAGGATCACGCCCTTCTCCAAACTCCTTGTGCGGAACAAGCGGTGGCGCAAAAGGGGCAGCCGCGAGGCCTGCGCTTCCACGCTCAGTTCCCAACGGCCCAGATCGGCCGGATGAACCATGACCGCAAGCGACCAGCCCGCTGCGGTAAAGACCATACCCCGCGGATCGAGCGCGGGGACCATGGCCGCTTGGGGCAGCACGCTTTCCAATCGAACATCATGCCGCCAGTCGAGCCGATCGGTGCGGATGGAAACGAGCAAATCGATGCGGGCCAGCCAGTGATCGTCAGCCTCGGGCTGGGCCGCGTGCCAGAGAAGATCGACGCGGGCGGCATCGGGCTCTCCGGTTTCATAACTGGCGATCAGATCGTCGCCGCGAATGTGCCAATCGACAAGCGCCGCGGCGACGGACGGACCCGCGGCAACGACACCCAATAGGCGGCCGTCGGGCCATGGACGATCGCCGACGGCAATTTCCACCAGCCCTTCCTGAGGATGGTCCGCATCGAAGCCCAGCGAAAGTCGAGGTAGATTCAACCGGGCGGCACTGCCCTGCAAAAGCCAACACGGGGAATTCATGGTTCGGACGATCGGGGAAAAGGGCGTATTTGACCTATTGTAACCACTCCCCTATTCCTCGGGGAGAGGGGCGGCGAGCGATGTCGACTTTCCTCTCGGTCCTCTATCGCCCCGTTGAAGCTGTCCGTGCCGCTGAGGATCAGGGCGTCCGCCCCCGCTTTGATTGGGCGATGTCGGTGGCCGTGTGTGAATGGTGTATAATTGCGTCGCGCAGGCGCCTGCATCGCCAAGATGGTACGGTTAAAATGCAGTCGCAGGCTGACTTCGACGAAGTGCAATCGATCATCCCGAGGAGACAGTTATGACCAAGACCGCTTTGATTACGGGAGCCACTTCAGGCATTGGCGAGGCATCCACTCGGGCGTTCGCGAAAGCCGGCTGGCGGGTCATTGCAACCGGCCGCCGGTCCGAACGGCTCAATGCGCTCGTTGCATTGCTTGGCGCGGACAGAGTGCACCCTCTCGCCTTTGATGTCCGCGACGAGACGGCCCGCGACGCCGCACTGGCGGCGATTCCCGAGAGCTTTCGCGACATCGACTTGCTCATCAACAATGCCGGTCTTGCGCTAGGCACCAGGCCCGCTCAGCAGGCCGATCTCGCGCAGTGGAAGCAAATGATCGACACCAACGTAACGGCGCTGGCCTCGCTCACCCATAAATTGCTGCCCGGGCTGATTGCCCGGCGCGGCGCGATCATCAACCTCTCGTCGGTGGCGGCAAACTACCCCTATGCCGGCGGCAACGCCTACGGTGGAACCAAGGCTTTCGTGAAGCAGTTCTCGCTAGGACTGCGTTGTGATTTGCACGGCACCGGCGTGCGCGTCACTTCGATTGAGCCGGGCATGGTCGAAACCGAGTTCACACTGGTCCGCACGAGCGGTGACCAGTCGGCGTCCGACGCGCTTTATCGTCATGCGCAGCCGATGACAGGCGACGATATCGCGGCCGCGATGCTGTGGGTGGCTGAGCTGCCGGCACACCTGAATATCAACCGGCTGGAGATGATGCCCGTCAGCCAGTCCTTCGCCGGTTTCCATGTCGCGAGGGAGGGGGAGAAATAATTGAAATGGGAAACGGTTCGAGACCGTCCCAGGTTGGCAAGCTGGGAACTGCCCTCGATTTGCCTTGAAACTTCTCGACACGCTGCGAAGCTGTATGGCCTGTGTCACTTGCGCCGGCTGTCCGGCTTGTGCCGGATCTAGCGGATCTCTCGCGCGGGCCGTTTCCCGTTTCACGTTTACACCGGTTCTGTCGATGGTAACCACGGAAACGGATGTGATTAACCTGACGCCCAGCCCACCATGCCGCAGGCCAAACAACAGATCTACATTGCGCTCCTTGTCGCCAGTGTGCTTTGCCTGGCTGGATGCACGAGCCTTTCCGACTACGTGCACCAGGGCTTCAAGGTGGGGCCGGACTATCGCGGCGCCAAGGCCGCAGTCGCGCCGGGCTGGATCGATTCTGCCGATCCCCGCGTGCAAAGTCATGCCGTCGACCTCAGCCACTGGTGGACCGTCTTCGACGATCCAGCGCTTAACGACTTGATCCAACACGCCTACCGCCAGAACATCAACCTCAAGGATTTTGGCACGCGAATCCTCCAGGCCCGGCGCAACTGGCCATTGCCCGCGGCGAACTCTTCCCGCAGACGCAGAACGCGACCGGCAGCTACCAGCGGCTGTCAACCCCGGCCGATCAGCTCTTTCCGGGCTTGCCCCAATTCAGCGACCAATGGAACTTCGGCTTCAACATGGCCTGGGAGATCGACTTCTGGGGCCAGTTCCGCCGCAGCGTGCTGGCCGCCCAGGCGAATTTCGAGTCCTCCGTCGAAAACTACGATGCCACGCTGGTCACCCTGCTGGCCGACACGGCACAGTACTACGTCACCATGCGGCAGACCCAGGAACGAATTGACCTGGCCCGGCACAACGTGGATCTGCAGCGTGACGTTCTGGCCATCGTCCGGGCACGCTTCCGTGTCGGAACGGTCAACGAACTGGACGTCGACCAGGCCGAGACCACGCTCCTGCAAACAGAAGCCACGATCCCGGCGTATGAGATCACCCTGCGGCAGGCGCAGGACCAGCTTTGCACCTTGTTGGGCATCCCGCCGACGGACTTGCAGGCCCGCCTGGGACGGCGGCCGATTCCCACCGCCCCCAGCGAAGTGGCGATCGGCATTCCGGCCCAACTGCTGGAGCGCCGGCCCGATATCCGCAGCGCGGAACGGGCCGCCGCCGCCCAGGCCCAGCAGATCGGCATCGCCCAGGCCGCTTTGTATCCCCATATTTCCATCATTGGAACGCTGGGCTACTCGTCCAGCAGCGCCTCGCAACTGTTCACCTCGCCATCGCTGAACTCTACCGTCGGCCCGACGTTCACGTGGAACATCCTCAACTACGGCCGTATTGCCAACAACGTCCGCGTCCAGGACGCCAAGTTCCAGCAGTCCCTCCTGGACTACCGCACGACCGTGTTGAACGCCGACCAGGAGGCCGAGGACGGGCTGGCCACCTTCCTCCGCGCCCAGGAGGAGACCAAGCAGCAGGCCCGCAGCGTCGCCGCGGCGGAAACCGCCTACCACGTTGTCGTTGCACAATATCGCGTGGGCACGGTCAACTTCAATCAAGTCGATGTCATCGAAACCAACCTGGTGCAGGCCCAGGACCTCTTGGCCCTGGCTCGCGGGCAAATCGCCTTGGGCCTCGTGCAGGTTTACCGGGCCTTGGGCGGCGGATGGGAGATTCGCCTCGGGCAAAATCCTACGGGACCTCGATGACGGCCACGTCCTCGCCACTGAGGGAAAGCGTCGTCTGGCCGTCGCGCCACTGGATGCGGTTACCAGTCAGCAACTCGCGGCCTGTCGCCGGGGTTTGGTCATCCAACGAAATCGTGGCCGTCTCCCGCCGCGGGCTGTCGTTGAAAACGGTCCAGCAGCGCTCGCCAAAACGTTCCACGTAGACATGTTCGTTGTCGGCATGGGCTCGCGTGACCGGTTCCCAGCCGACCTCGGCTACCCGCTTGCACAAGGCCACGTACTTCTTGAACAGCCCGCGATCCCGCTCATAAAGCTCGGGCCGAGTGAAATAATGCCCGTTGGCGGCGTTGGCACTGAAGAAGCCGGGATACATGCCGTAGGCCAGGCACCGCTTCATGTACTTCTCGACCAGGTCGTGGGAAAAGCTCTCAAAATGGGTGTTCATGAGGAAGCAGAACGGCTTGCCCTTGCACATGGCGCGGCGGTACAGCAAGTCAGAATCCGACATGGGTTGCCAGCGGCCTTGTGGGTACCAGTCCGTTTCCGTGCCCAGCACGTCAAGCATGGAGGCCAGCCACCAGAGGCGATCGGGGGCGCCGTTGGCCATCATTAGTTTGCCCGAAGCGTGCATATCCCGTTCGATACCGCGGACATACTCGAACGCGATCAGGCCGCGGAATATGGCCGGATGGTAATCGCCCGGCGAGAAGACCAGCGGAGTTTGCGCGGCCGCAAAATGGTCTCGCCGAAAATCGAGTTCGTCCGTTACATAGCCCTCGCTGGAGTCGATGTATTCACCGTCCAGGCCGCTGGTGCTGCCGGGGCCATAGAGACGCTTCCGCACATCCCCGTTCCATTTGTTGCCGAAGTCGGTCTTTTCCCCTTGGATGGCCGGCATCGAGTTCATGCTCCACACGGCGCCGTTGCACCAGGGCGTGTCCAGCAGCCGGGCGACAAAATGGCCCTCGGCGTCGTGGTAGCCGCTGGCAAAAAGGGCCTTGGCGGCCGGAACGTTTCTATCGGCCAGCCGATGGGCCTCAGCCAGGGCCGCATCGAGGGTTCGCGGCCCGCCCTTGGGCATCGGCATCCACCAGGTCATGGGTTCGGTGTAGCGGAAGGTAAGGATGCCATGGTCGCGGTCCCATGGACCTTCATCGTCGCCCTCCTTGAAGCGGAAGCCGAAGTCCCGCCAGCCCGGCAATGTGCTGATCTTGGCAAACGGCATCCACAGCCCTTGTCCATGGATGCGGCAGCGAAAGGCCTCGGGATACAACTCGTAGTAACGGGCCAACGCGCCGCGGAATCCGGGCTGCGGATCGAACGTGAATTGCCGGAAGCAGAGTTCCACCTTGGGCCGTTCGGGCGTAAGGGCGATATCAAAGGCGAGGTAAAGCTCCTTGCTGCCCGCATTGTAGCCGATACGGCAGAAGGCAGGCCGATCGGGCTCGACGGCCAATGCCGTGCCCTGGGTGTCGTCAGCCACTGCGCCCAGCGGGTAGCGCGAGAGCCGGCCACTGGAGCCGACGTGAAACTGCGTCGCGTTGACGAAGTCACGGCCGGTCTCGACGGCAGTGCTCCGCCGCGGATCGACCAGCCAGGCGCAGCGATTTGCCCTCGACCGGCACGGCATATACCAACGTCAAAGCTCGGTCCCGTCGCTCGAGAGACGTGAGCGTGGCCGAGATGGCGATGGTCTCGTGTTTCTCGCCCGTCTTCGCCACGCGCACCTCCTGCAACTCGATGCCGAGCGCCTTTTCGCCGCGCCCAACTCTGGCGGCGCATCCGGGTCAGTAAAGTACACAAAATCCGATCCGGCGGCCACGTCGCGAAGCTGGAACCCTCCATGGGCGGCACCGCGGGCTGCGACTGGCAGCCCGTCGAAGAGGAAAGCCCCGTTCGGCGTATGAATGGTGTGCAACTCGGCGCTGCGGAACCATGCCTTACCGGCGTGGCCGCGGAAGAGCATATGGAAGCTTATCTCCCGGACCGGTTTTTCCGGCAGGACAACGACTTGGCGGCGCTGCCAGTCATGCGTGCCAATGGCGAAACTCGCCGTCTGGCCCCAGAGCGGCGTGCCGTCGGAGTAGATCAGATCGAGGTACAGGGCGTAGTCCGCGTCGGGGCTGCCGCCGACTCCCTCAGCCCGGCTCCAGCAGGCGGCGACGATCGGCTCCGGCCGCAACTGGTTCAAGGTTAAGTTCTGACTTGCACCGCGCCGCGCCGTGGCATCACGGCCGTTATCGCAAAAGAATTCCCCATCCTGCCGGGCAAAACCTTGCTCGTAAGGCCGCCAGGCATCGGCACGGAGCCGGTTCTCGCCAGTTGGTCCTCCGTCGAGAACCGCCTTGGCGACCATCGGGTTTGCGGCGCCCTTTGCCGATAGAAGCGAGACCACGGCGAGCGCGCTCAGCCCAATGACGTGGCTCCGTGGGAAACAGTGCATCATTCGGCCAGTTCCATGACGATCGATTTCATCGTCGGCTTTGCCGCGCAGTTGATGTGGTAAGTGTCGGCAGGCGTGCGGGCGATGTGGACATCGCTCTTCTCCTTGCCCCCTTCATCCCAGAGATAGGTGATCTTGACCGGCGCGAAGCCGCCGTGGGGCTGCCGGTAATCGGCGTCGATCCGCAGCAGGAAGAGGCAAGTCGTGTTGCGTTGCGTGCCAAGCCAGCGCACCTGCGCTGCCCGCGTACCGCGGGGGATGTCGCTGAAGGTCGTGTAGCGGCAGATCCCCTGGTAGGGGCCGCTTTGCGAGTCGATCGTGCGGAAGGTCTTGCCGTTGTCCAGGGAAACCTGGACGTCCCAGCGGTCGCGGGGGTCGCGGAGGCGATAGTGCCCGCCTAGGCGGAGCCGCGTCATCTCGCCAGGGGTGGCGATGGGGAAGGTCACCGAGGCGCCGTCGCCCTTGACGAGGAAGAACCTCTCGGCCACGTTGTGCAAGTTGGGATGAAAATCCATCGGCACGTGCTGCTTGCCTTCCTTGCCTTCTTGCGTGGAGCCTTCAATCGTCACGGTGCCTTCAGACGGGCCCGCGGTGAAGGCGATCGTGTTCTCGCCCTGGGCCAGCGTCGGCAGGGCCCGCTGCGAGCACTGGATGTCGTGCCCGATCTTCAGGCCGTTGAGACCGGTGCCCTGCCCGGCGAGAGTAAGACGCAGGCGGTAATCGTAGCGGCGGAAGGCGAAGTTCCCCAGATCGATAGTGTGGCGGCCGGGCTTGTCGATGGCGGCCACCTTGCGCCAATCGAGGCCGTTGTTATCGCTGAAGAATATGCGGATGGAGCCGCCTCCGCTAATCACTGCGTCCAGTGCCATCGAGCCGTTCAGGTAGACATAGCTGCACGGCATTTGGATTTCCAGCGATCCCTCGCGGCCGGCGTCCTTGATGTGCAATGCCGGCCCCTGGCCGTCGTCGTGTTGCGCGGCAAGGTTCTCGACCGCCAGCGCGCCCTGGCGGAAGCCGCCGTCAGCCAGCGGCACATCGTATTCCAGGCGGCCACAGCCGACGCGGCAGTCGGTCAGGTCGCCGTAGCCGCGGAGAAAGGCCATGGGGCCTTCGCCTACCTTGGCCGTGAGGCAGCCGGGCGGATCGCCGTCGTGGTGAATGCTGTTGACATGCTGGCCGCGGTTGAACCAGTTCCGCGCAGGCGCTCGCCGTGGCGCAACTGAATATTGACTTCGTAGCCCTGTGAGTAGCCGTACTCGTAGGGGAACGGCGTGTTATGGCCGCCACCGTACTCCTGCATGGTGGAATACCAACCGTGGGTCCTGGCCGGCCACCAGCCGCCGCCGTCGTAGAACTTGCAGTCCGCCAGCAGCGCGGGGCCCTGCTTCCAGCCGGTCCAACCGTCGGCCCGTTGGAAATCGACCAGCTTTTCGTTGTTCCCCCGATAGCCAGGATGCTCCTTGAGCCAGACCTGCACGGAGCGGCAAACGTCGTCCACGCTGGCGATTTGGCCGTCGTCGCGGCGGAAATAGTTCACCAGCGAAGCGTCGAGCAAATGCCAACGGCCGCTCCAGTACACTTCTGGCACGCTGTGGCCGTTGATGCCGAAGCCCCGCGCCGGCAGTCCCAGGTAGCGGGCCAACTGCTCGACCCGGGCTGACGCACAGCAGCACATGCCGTAGCCATAGACATTGAACGACTTGACGACGTCGTGGACGCAACCCTCGTGCAGAAACTCGATCGGTGGGGCGTCCTGGTAGACGAAGGCGACGCTGGATTTCCACACGGCGATGGCCTTCTCTTCGTCGCTCATTCCATCGCGGATGAACGACTTCTTCCATGCCTCCAGGCTAGAGACGTCGGCCACGTGGTCGGAAAGCACTTTGACGTGGCTGACCACTCCGACCGGCCCATCGGTAGCGTTGCTGGGAAGGCTTCTCAAGAGGAGCAACGAAACGGCGATTAAGAGCATAGTCGATTTCATGAGGATCCTCCTACGGAAGCAGGGCATGGCGGTTTGCAACGATCTTCACGGACGATCCGCGCTGGCAGCCTTGACCCAGGTTGTCGGGCGGCCAATAATTCTGATCATTGCCCATTATAAACGGTGGTCTCAATGGAACTCAAGGTCTCGCACGAAGACGGATATGTCCTGGCCGCGACAGAGGGACCGATCGACGATTCCGTTGGCAATTGCTTCAAGGAATTGCTGCATCCCTTGGTTGGCCAGCGGGGAACTCGATTGGTGTTGGATCTCTCACAATCGAAGTTCATCAATTCCACGGGGATCGGCCAATTGGTGTTGCTGGTTACGCATGCCAACACAGCCGGCAGCCACATCGTCCTGGCGGCTTGCTCACCCTTCGTTGCCGTGGTGATGGAAACGACGAAGCTCAATACGTTCTTCCGGATCGCCGACAGCGTGCCCGAGGCGATCCAGACGGTCTTGGACCAGTAAGCGGTACACTGCTCGCGGTCTCTCGTTTTGTACGACCCTGCCTTGTTTGCCAAGGTGGTGAAGCAGGTTGACAGCCACGAACCCTCAATACTACGCTGTTGGACAACCCCACCTTGCTCGCGAGGGTGGTGAAGGAGATTGGCGGCTATGGACTGACATGCAGAGCCATCAATCTGATTCACCAACCCAGACGAGCTAGACGAGGTGGGTGGGGTTTGATGTCATCTATTTGCACGCAGTCTGGTTAACCATGTCGGCAAACGAGACTGGGTTGGGGGCAGCGGGTGCGTGCTGCATTAGCCGTTCAGCCTCTTCACTACCTCGACAAGCGAGGTCGAGGCTGGCGCTATCTCCGGTAGATTGGAAACGAAAGCCATGTACATTCCAGCCAGTTTTTCCGAAACCGATCGCGAGAGGCTCTTCGATTTCATCGAACAGAACAACTTCGGTCTGCTCGTCTCACAGCTCGGCGATGAACCGTTTGCCACACACCTGCCGCTGCTGGTTGACCGGCGGGCCGGAGCTTGCGGCATGCTCTTGGGCCACATGGCCCGGGCAAACCCGCAGTGGCAAGCCGCCGAGGGCAATGTGCTGGTCGTATTCTCGGGACCGCATGTTTACATTTCACCGTCGTGGTATGAGGCCGACGACGTGGTGCCCACCTGGAACTACGTCGCGGTTCACGTTTACGGCCGGCTGATGATCGTGGAAAACGACAAGGAGGTCCTCGATCTGCTTCGCACCATGGTGATCTTCCAGGAGCGATCGATGGTGGCGCCTTGGGAGCTTCCGCCCAGCGCCAATATCGCTCGACTGGCAAAGTCCATCGTCGCCTTTCGGATCGAGATCGTCCGCATGGAAGGAAAATGGAAGCTGAGCCAGAACCAGCCTGCGGCGCGGCGGAAGAAAGTTCTCGAAGCCTTGGCCCTGCGCCCGGCGAGAATGCACACGCGATCGCCCGCTTGATGGCCGAGAAAGAAAAGCCGTCCTGATCGGCTGATCGGCTGATCTGCAGCGGGCCGTCTCGCGACTTGCTACCTGCGCCCTGACATATTACTATATTGGAAGTTTCTCCCGCCTGGGTCGGCAAGCCGCCGACATTTCCAACCTAAGGAGCCCTTCCGTGAAGATCCTTCGCTCGGTTTTGGCCGCTATTGTCGGGCTTTCGCTGGCCTGCCCCATGGCCGCGTTATTTGCCGCGGCCCCCGCCAACCCGTTTTACGCCATGGACACGGCCTTTGCGCCCCACTTCCGCAAGTCGGCGCTCTCGCAGGCCCAGGGACTTGCCCTGGTCAAGGAACTTGGTTATGACGGCGTGGCGTGGATGGAGAAATCGCCGGAGGTCGTGAAAGCGGACCTCGCCGATATCGAAAAGCACGGTCTCAGAATGTATGCAATCTATTCCCACGCCGAGGTCACGCCGCAAGCTGATATCGCCATCTCGACCGGCGCCGTCCCCACGATGCACCTGCTCAAGGGACATTGCGACATCCTCTGGATCCACATCGGCGGCAAGGGGCCCGCCGTTGCGTCGCTCGGCGGCAACGAACCGCTGGTGGTTAAACTCCGAGCGCTGGCCGAGACGGCCAAGGATAACGACATGAAAATCGCCGTCTATCCGCACATCGGCGACTGGACCGAGCGCTTCGGCGACGCCACCCGACTGGCCAAACTGGTGAACCATCCAAACTTCGGTGTCTCGTTCAACCTTTGCCACTGCCTGGCTACCGGCGACGAGGTCCGCATCCCCGCCTTGTTGGATGACGCCCGCAGCGTGCTAGTCACCGTGACCATCTGCGGCGCGGAAAGCGGCGTTCGAGCCCCTGATCCGCAGCTTTGGAAACAACTCATCCAACCGTTGGGACAGGGATCGTTCGATGTGGCGATTGTGCTCCGCAAGCTGCGGCAGATCGGCTTTTCCGGCCCCATCGGTTTTCAGGGGTACGGCATAGTAGGCGAGCCGCGCGAGATCCTCACGCCCACGATTCGGGCATGGCGAAAACTCTCCGTCAGCGAGGCCAGGTAGAGGTCAAATAAAAATCAACACCAACCACTTTTCAGGGAGATTCCAATGAACGTTGACACGGTTTCCCAAACATCTGGCAGCCCATCGCGCCGCGACTTCCTCCGCAATGCCGTAGCGGCCGCCGGCGCGGCCTCGGCGTTGGGAGTCCTGCCCGCCGCGGCCGCTCCCGAGGCAAAGACGATTCAGAAAATTAAGATCGGCATTGTAGGCTGCGGCGGACGCGGTAGCTGGATTGCTGGGCTGTTCCGCCAGCACGGCGGATATCAGTTTGTGGCTGCGGCCGACTATTTCCAGGATCGCGCCGACCAAAGAGGCGGCGAACTTGGCGTCGATAAGTCGCGATGCTTCTCCGGCCTCTCCGCCTACAAACGGCTGATCGATAGCGGTGTCGAGGCCGTCCTCCTGGAAACGCCCCCCTATTTCTTTCCACTGCATGCCGAGGCCGCCGTCGACGCCGGCCTGCACGTCTACATGGCCAAACCGGTCGCGGTTGACGTGCCTGGAACGCTGAAGATCGGCGACCTGGGCAAGCGGGCCGCTGCTCGGCAACGCGTCTTCCACGTCGATTACCAGATGTCCACCGATCCTTTCAATATTGAGGTGCGAAAGCGGTTCCTGGCCGGGGCCTTGGGAACATTGCAGGCCATCTTTTCTATTGGTCAAAGCGGCGGCGGCGGATTCAGCGATCCGCCGCTGGGTCCGACCATGGAGAACCGCCTGACGAACCTGATCTGGGTCAACGACGACGCCATGGGCTGCGGCTACATCGGCAACTACGACATCCATGCCATCGATGCCTTGATCTGGGCGCTCGGACGGCGGCCCGTCTCAGCCTATGGGCGCGGCACGCGTTGCCGGCAGACGCCCCACGGCGACGCGCAGGACACCTATTGCGTCGTCTATACCATGGAAGACGGCTTGACCTGGACCCATCAGAGCGCCGGCGGCCCGACCCACGACTGGCTGAAGCAAGGATCGCTGGAAGGCTCGATCCAGGGGTCGGCTGGGGCAGCGCGGTTGGCCTACTGGGGCAAGGCCTACGTCCGCGGTGGTCCGCAGCACTACGCGGGCGGCGCCGTCGACAACCTCTACGAAGCGGGCGCAAAACGCAACATCGCCAGCTTCCACGACCGCATCGCCACCGGCAATTTCAGCAACGAGACTGCCCCGCGTTCCGTCGATTGCACGCTCACTTGCATTTTGGGCCGCGAAGCGGCCCGGCGCAATACCTTGCTCACCATGGATGAGGTCATCAAGGAAAACAAGAAGCTGGACGTCGATTTGCGGGGCCTCAAGTCGTAGATTGACATCACCATAGGATCGATCATAATCAGGCGCTTCTAGCCCTGGCTTTAGCCGGAATCTCCGGGGATTCCGCCTAACGCCGGGACTATGGGCGCAGCGGAAACGCCACTTCGAAACGCCATCTTGCCCCTTGCCCAAGGAAAACAATCTCATGAAACGTACCAACCTCAACCGGCGCGATTTCCTTCGCGCCTCGGCGGCCGTTGCGGCCGGCAGTTCGTTGCCTTGCCTGATTCCCTCCCATGTGCTGGCCGCGCCCGGTCGCCCGGGGGCCAACGAACAAGTCCAGGTGGCGGTGATCGGCTGCGGCGGACGGGCCCAAGGGGTGCTCGACGGCGCCGACACGCGAAAGTTCCGGCTCGTTGCCGCCTGCGACTGCTTCTTCCCGCGGGCCCAGGCCTATGCCAACGCCCGGACGGGCGGCCGCGCCTATGCCGACTTCCGCAAGATGTTCGACAAAGAGAGCGTCGATGCCGTGATGGTGGAGACCACCACCCATGCCCGCGCGTGGATCGTGATGCAGGCCATGCAGGCCGGCAAGGACGTCTACATCGAGAAGCCGATGTGCCTGACGATCTCCGAAGGCCGGACGATGGTCAAGGCCGCCCGGGCGCTGGGCCGCGTCACCCAGGTGGGCACGCAGCAACGTTCGATTCCGCTGAACACCTGGGCCAGCGACCTGGTGAAGAATGGCGCGCTGGGCAAGATTCTCACCGTGATCGCGCCGAACTTCGTCGGTCCGGAGCGCTGGACCCACCAGCCCGGCCAGCCCATGCCCGACGGCGGCAGCGCCAACTGGTGGGACATCTGGACCAACCAGGCGGTGTATCGGCCCTACCACGGGAGCCTGCACCACGGCTGGGACACGTGGTGGGACTACGACGGCGGCGGCCGCTGCTTCGGCGTGACCGGTTGGGGAACCCATTCCTATGACCAGATCAACCGCGCCTTGGGCACCGACGACACAGGCCCCGTCGAGATCCTTCTCGAGGAGCCGGTCAAGGTGATGGAGACGGGCAAATTCGCGCCGAAGCTGAGGACCGGCGGGATTGTCAGCCAGGAGGATACCGGCACGGACTATCACGGCATGGCGAAACTCTCGGGACCGCGGGCCAAAGTCACCATGAAGTTCGGGCACCATGTACCTATGGTCGACGGGACTGAACTTAAGCTCCACCTCGACGGCGACCGCGGTCCGGGCCTGGGGGCGATTTTCGTCGGCGAGAAGGGCAAGATCGAAATCAACCGCAACAAGATCGCGGCCAATCCCAAGGAACTGTTGCATCTGCCGGGGAACCCCGGTCTCAACGATCGGCCGGAGACGGCCCGGCACGTCGACAACTGGATTGATTGCATCAAGAGCCGCCGGCGGTGCAACGCCGATATCGAGATCGGCCAGCGGGCAACGACGCTCTGCTACCTGGTGAACATCGTCCGCGACATCGGCCGCGTGGGCGAGCCTTTGAAGTGGGACCCGGCCGCCGAGCGCTTCACCAACTGCGAAGAGGCCAACAAACTGCTCGAACGTCCGCGGCGAAAAGGTTACGAGTTGCCGACGATCGGGTGACCTGACGATACAAAAGTCGTAGGGTGGGACTGGCCCGCGCAAAAGTTGCCAAGAGCGGATCAAGCTTCTTGAAGCAGTTTTATTCCGAGGCAAACCTGATGGGCGTTTACGCCCATTTGGCTGCGCCGCCAAATGGCCATGAATCGCTATCCCATGCAAAGCCAATAGCAAGGAACTTTCGATGCCATCCAAAATGGTTTTCCATGCGGTCCTCGTCCTCTTGTTCCAGTTCGCCAGTGTTGCGCTGGCCGCGGAAACGCCCCTGGTCGACTGCATCAAGCCCATCATTGGCGCAAGCACCGACGATGCGCACAATCCCGGCAAGACCTTCCCCGGCGCGGCCACGCCGTTCGGACTGGTGCAACTGAGCCCCGACACGGTCACCGGCGGCGACAACGGCTCGGGCTACTCCTACGAGCATAAGACGATCGAGGGCTTCAGTTTCACGCACATGAGCGGCGTGGGTTGGTACGGCGACCTGGGCAATTTTCTCGTCATGCCAACGACCGGTCCCCTGAAGACCGAGCGCGGAGTCAACGGCGGCGACGGCTATTGCTCCCGCTTCCGCCACGACACGGAGATCGCCAAGGCCGGCTATTATGCCGTCACGCTGGACGATTACCAGGTCCGCGCCGAGGCGACCGTGGCCCCGCGGGCGGGGATCCTCCGCTTCACTTTTCCCCAGTCGAACCAGTCGCGGATCCAGATCAACCTGGCCCGCCGCGTGGGCGGAACCTCCACGCGGCAATCGGTCAAAGTGGTGGACGGCCACACGATTGAAGGCTGGATGAAGTGCCCGCCTGAAGGCGGCGGCTGGGGCGACGGCGCCGGCCACGCCGACTATACCGTCTACTTCTCCGCCCAGTTCAGCAAGCCACTTTCGCAGTTCGGCGTCTGGTCGGCCGACATCCCCGATGGCTGGAGCCGTCACCGCGAAGACGTCGCGAGTGCCCGCTATCGCCAGGCGGTCGCCCATGCGGCGGTCCTGCCGGGCTGCCGCCAACGGGAAGGCAAGCACCTGGGTTTCTACGCGGAGTTTCCCACAACGCCCGGCGAACAAGTGTTGTTGAAGGTCGGAATCTCCTTCGCGAGCGTGGAAGGCGCTCGGGCGAACCTGCGGCAAGACATTCCCGATTGGGATTTCGATCGCGTTCGCCGCTCGGCGCGGGACCTCTGGTCGCAGGCCCTTTCGGGCGTCGCCGTCCAGGGCGGCGCCCAGGCCCAGCGGGAGATCTTCGCCACGGCCCTCTATCACGTCATGATCGACCCGCGGGCCTACTCCGACGCCGATGGCCAATACACGGGCGCCGACCACCGGACCCATCGCACCGCCGATTTCACCTACCGCACGATCTTCAGCGGCTGGGACGTCTTCCGCGCCCAATACCCGTTGCTGACGATCATCCGCCCCGACGTGGTCAACGACACCGTCAATTCCCTCATGCAGCAAGCCGAGTTGAGCGGCAATGGTTACCTGGCGCGGTGGGAAATCCTGGCGAGCGAATCGGGCTGCATGATCGGCGATCCGGCGGTGTCGGTCTTCGCCGAGGCCTACCTCAAAGGCATCCGCGGCTACGATGCCGCAAAGGCCTATGCCCTCTGCCGCGAAAGCGTGCTCGGGCCCAAGAGCAGCCGCCAGGCCTTGGGGGACTACGACCGCCTGGGGTTCGTCCCTGGAAGCATTTCCTGGACCCTCGAGAACGCCTACTTCGATTACTGCGCCGCGCGGTTTGCCCAGGCCCTGGGAAAGACCGGCGACGCCGCACGGCTGCTGAAGCGATCGCTCAACTACCGCAATATCTACGACCGCTCGGTGGGCAACATGCGCGCCAGGAACGCCGACGGCTCGTGGACCGCGTGGCAGGGCGCGACCGTCGAGGGCCAGGGCTGCGTGGAAAGCAACCCCTATCAGCAAGGGTGGTTCGTCCCGCACGACGTGCAAGGGCTTATCCGCCTCATGGGCAAGGATTACTTCCTCAGCTACATGGACGAATTCTTCGCGAAAACGCCCGCCGATTTCCGTTGGAACGAATACGACAACCATTCCAACGAGCCGGTCCATCACGTGCCCTACCTGTTTGCCTGCGCCGGCAAGCCCTGGCTCACGCAGAAATGGTCGCGGTTCGTCATGGACCATGCCTACGGCAACGTCGTCTATGGAATCTGCGGCAACGACGATGTGGGGCAGATGTCGGCGTGGTACGTCCTCAGCGCGATCGGCATTTATCCCGTCTCGCCGGTGGACGGCGTGTACGTCATCGGCAGCCCGATCTTCCGCAAGGCGACCGTCCGCTTGGACCCGCGCTATTATCGGGGACGGCAGTTCACGGTGGTGGCCGCCAATAGCGGTCCGGGCAACATCTATATCCAGTCGGCGAAGCTCAATGGCCAGCCGCTCGATCGGGCCTGGATCCGGCACGAAGAAATCGTTGCGGGCGGGACGCTGGAATTCGTCATGGGGCCGCAACCCAACAAAAACTGGGCTGCGTCGCCCGACAAGGCCCCGCCTTCATTGACGCCACTGCGGCAATGATAAACGCCTACGATCGATTTCCGGTAATAATCGTGCCCGGCGGCAAAGGCGCTTGCGTGCAAGGGTGGCACGCCATCGGCGCACGGCTTCGCGAGGCAATTGCCGCCCGGGCCGCCTCACGTGATTGCCGAGCGAGGACCGTGCTGACCATCGAATGCTACACGGGCGTCGATGAATTGCAAATCGTCTCCGAATTTGCCGGCCGGCTCTTGCCGGATCTGGTCGTGTGGTCGGCCGATGCCATGCTGCCGCCCGAGCGGATCGACCGCCTGGTCGAACCGTTTCTGGGGGGCGACGATCCGTTGTTCGGCAGGCTCAGCGGCCTGACGCTGCCGCAGTTTTTCGATCCGCACGAGGTCTCCGCTCTGCGGCAGGCGGTGGATGACGCTACCGGCCTGGTGTTGGTGGTGGGTTGCGGAGCGACCTGCGTGGCCGAACCCGACGTGCTCGTCTACGCCGACCTGGCCCGTTGGGAAGGGCAGAACCGCTTCCGCCGCAATGAGGCCGGTAACCTGGGTGTGAATAACGCCACGCTGGACGCCGGGCTGCAATACAAGCGGGCCTATTTCGTCGACTGGCGGGTCTGCGACCGCTGGAAAAAACCACTGGTTAGCCGTTGGGACTTTCTGCTGGACACCAACGATTCCCGCCGGCCGAAACTGGCCGAGGGCGAGGCCGTGCGGCGGGGGCTCCGCCACGCAGCGACGCGACCCTTCCGCGTCGTGCCGTTTTTCGATCCGGCCCCCTGGGGCGGGCAGTGGATGAAAGAGGTCTGCGGCCTGGACCGCTCCACGGTCAATTACGGCTGGTGCTTCGACTGCGTGCCCGAAGAAAACAGCCTGCTGCTGGGGCTGGGCGATGCGCGGCTGGAGATTCCCGCGATCGACCTGGTTTTCGATCAGCCGCGGGCCCTCTTGGGCGAGGCCGTGCACGCCCGCTTTGGCGACGAGTTTCCCATCCGCTTCGATTTTCTCGATACCATGCAGGGTGGCAACCTTTCGTTCCAGGTGCATCCGCTCACCGAGTACATCCAGCAGAACTTCGGCATGCACTATACGCAGGACGAGAGCTATTACCTGTTCGACGCCGCCGCGGACGCCTGCGTCTACCTCGGCCTGCGGGAGGGCGTTGAACCGGCCCGGATGCTTCGGGACCTGGAGGCCGCGCAGAGCGGCGGGCCGCCATTTGACGCCGAGGCCTATGCCAACCGCTGGCCGGCAAAGAAGCACGATCATTTTCTCATTCCCGCCGGGACCGTGCATTGCTCCGGCCGCAACGCCATGGTGCTGGAAATCAGCGCCACGCCCTACATTTTCACCTTCAAGCTCTGGGACTGGGGGCGGCTGGGACTCGATGGCAAGCCCCGGCCGATCAACATCCGCCACGGGGCGGCCAACATCCAGTGGGACCGCACGACGCGGTGGGTCGAGGGGAATCTAATCAATCGCTGCGAACTGCTGGAAAGCGGCGACGGCTGGCGGGAGGAGCGGACGGGCCTTCACCAACGGCAGTTTATCGAGACCCGCCGGCACTGGTTCACGAAGCGCGTACCGCACCATACCCGGGACGGCGTGAACGTGCTGAACCTTGTGGAGGGCGAGGCGGCGGTGGTGGAAAGTCCGGACGGGGCCTTCGAGCCGTTTCTGGTGCACTACGCCGAGACGTTCATCGTACCCGCCGCCGTGGGCGCCTATTCGATTCGGCCTCAGGAACCGGGCCGCCCCTGCGCGACAATCAAGGCCTGCGTGAGGACGTGACTTCCGTAGTCGGTCGTCTTGTCCAGCAGCGTGCAGGCGAGCTCCATCTTTTCCGACCGGAGGCTTTGGCCAGGAATTACCGCCTAAAGGCGGAATTGCGGCGCGGCCGCGTGAGACAGCGGGAGGTCCGACGGCCCATTTCGGCCGCGGCTTTCCTCACTGAAAAGACTTTGCCCCGAAATGATTGACCACGCCTTCCCTCTGCGTAAAATAACTTCGCTTATTCTATTGGAGGTTGTTCTATGCACGAAGTTACATGCGCGCTATGCCGCATTGGAGCAGGGTGATTCGCGGGCGGCGGAGGAACTCCTGCCGCTGGTCTACAAGCAGCTTCGCTGTCTGGCCATCGAGAAAATGGCCCAGGAGAGGCCGGGCCATACCCTCTCGGCCACTGCCCTCGTCCATGAAGCCTATGTCCGCCTGGTGGATGGGAAAGTTGCCCGAAACTGGGATTCCCGCAACCACTTCTTCGTGGCCGCCGCCGAGGCTATGCGGCGGATCCTGGTCGAGCAGGCCCGCCGCAAGCAGCGGCTGAAGCGCGGCGGAGACATGGCCCGCTTGGAACTGGCGGCCTGCGACCCCGAAAGCCCATCGTCCAAGGTTGATGTGTTGGCCCTTGATGAGGCCCTCAGCCGGCTGGCGGCCGAAGAACCGCTGAAGGCCCAGTTGGTGAAGCTACGCTTTTTCACGGGCTTGACGATGCCCGATGCGGCCCGCGCCTTGGGCGTCTCCTTGGCCACGGCGGAGCGCTATTGGACCTTCGCCAAGTCCTGGCTGTACGTCGAGCTGTCCGACCGATCGGACACTGTTTCTTCGGAAAAATCCGGAGCGGAGTGAGGGGTTTCGCCGCCGTTTGGCGCATGTATTAGTAGCGGCGCAATGCGCAATCATGGGCACGGTTCAAACTCGCGAAACACCCGGCGGTCTGGTTCAGTAGGGATCGGGCTCGGTCCCGTTCCGCCGGCCCCCGAACGCCACGGATGGCGTTCCCTACAGTGGTAACCCAACGCTTGAGGAATTAAACCATGCCCAATCATCCACCAAACGCCCCGCCCATGAAACCGGCGTCCACCGT
Source organism: uncultured Planctomycetia bacterium (assembly GCA_963709175.1). Taxonomy (GTDB): domain Bacteria; phylum Planctomycetota; class Planctomycetia; order Pirellulales; family Thermoguttaceae; genus JANXQG01. The sequence continues at coordinate 1,358,298 of CAVPVK010000007.1, read as the reverse complement.
TAGCCCCCTGGAAGCGATCTTTTTTGCGGCCCTGGCATTGGCCCCCGATCGCCGGGCCGCGTACTTGGAACAGGCCTGCAGCGACGACCAGGCGCTGCGCCAAAAGGTGGAGCGGTTGCTCGCCGCGCAGCCCGCGGTTCGCACTTTTCTGGAAAAGCCCGCCGCGGGAATTGACGGAGATATTGGGCTGCCGCCGATCGCCGAGTGCCCCGGCTCCGTCATCGGCCGCTACAAGCTCCTGGAAGAGATCGCCGAAGGGGGCATGGGCATCGTCTACATGGCTGAGCAGCGGGAGCCCGTCCGCCGCAAAGTGGCCCTGAAGATCGTCAAGCCGGGCATGGACACGCGGGAGGTGATCGCCCGCTTCGAGGCCGAGCGGCAGGCCTTGGCCATGATGGACCACCCCAACATCGCCAAGGTTTTTGACGCGGGCGAGACGGAATCGGGCCGGTCGTTCTTCGTCATGGAGTTGGTCCACGGCACCCCGCTGACGGACTATTGTGACGAAAACGAATTGACGGTCCGCCAGCGCCTGGAATTGTTCGTGCCCGTCTGCCAGGCGGTACACCACGCCCATCAAAAGGGGATCATCCATCGCGACCTGAAGCCGTCAAACGTGATGGTCACGCTCTACGACGGCCAGCCCGTACCCAAGGTCATCGATTTCGGCATTGCCAAAGCCCTCGACGCGCCGCTGACGGAGCGGACGTTTTTCACGCACTTCGGGCAGATGGTAGGCACGCCGCTCTACATGAGCCCGGAGCAGGCAGAGGCCCGCGACCTGGACGTCGATACCCGCAGCGACGTCTACTCGCTGGGCGTGATGCTCTACGAGTTATTGAGCGGCGATACGCCCTTCGATCGAGAGCGGGTGAAGAAGGCGGGTTGCGACGAGATCCGCCGCATGATCCGCGAGGACGAGCCGCAGCCGCCTAGCACGCGGGCAAGCACCCTGGCGGTGGAGACGAAAGTTGTCGCGCGGCGGAAGACGGATGCGGCGCGGTTGGGTGGCCTCTTGCGGGGGGACCTGGATTGTATCGTGATGAAGGCCCTGGAGAAAGACCGGCGGCGGCGGTACGAGACGGCGGCCGACTTCGGGCGGGACGTGCAGCACTACCTGGCCGACGAGCCGATCGAGGCCCGCCCGCCGACGGTCGGCGAGCGGTTGGGCAAGTGGCGCCGCCGCCACCGCAAGGCAGTGTCGTTGTCGGGGGTGTTCTTGGCGGGCGCGGCGCTGGCGGCGGTCTGCCTGGGAATCCTGCTGACGATCGCCACGGACCAGGGAACCGTGAAGTTGGAGTTCAGCGATTCCGCTACTGCGCGGCAGGCCCAAGTGTCGGTCGACGGTAACGAGATTCGCATCGAGAACCTCGGTCAGCCGCTCAATCTCCGTGCCGGGCGGCACCAACTCCGCGTCCGACAGGGCGATTTGGAGATCGAGACCCGCGAATTCAATGTGCTCCGCGGTGGAACTGAGGTTCTCCACGTTTCCATGCCTTCCGTCGCCGTCGCCGTGCCGCAGGAAGTTGCCTACGACGCCAAGCGAGCGCGACAGCTTCAAGGACGCTTTGCCCGCCAATCGGGCCTGCCTTTGGAAATCACCAACTCGATCGGCATGAAGCTGGTGCTGATCCCTTCGGGTGAGTTCGAGATGGGATCGAGGGAAGAGATGATCGCGCAGGACATACGGCAGAGAGATGATTGGTTCCGCACTCCGCACGCCATTCCTGGGATGCCGGGCTGGTCTATTAGTATGAGCAACAACAACACCACCGACGAAGCGCCAAGACACCATGTGCGGATTACTCGACCCTTCTATCTCGGCGCCTATCCGGTGACGCGCGAGGAATACGATCGTGTTACCGCAGCAAGCCGGGGAGGAAACCGGCCGGATGTCGGGGCCACCCACGACGCGGCCGACCGGGACCGCCCAGAACGGCTTCCCGCTGGTAATGTGAACTGGGCGACGGCTCTCGATTTCTGTTGTAAATTGTCCCAGTTACCGGCAGAGAGGGTCGCAGGCCGAACCTACGGACTTCCCACGGAAGCGCAATGGGAATATGCCTGCCGAGCGGGGAATACCGGCCTCCACTTCTTCAGCGATCACAGCACAACTGCCACCCGGGAAGATGATGACAATGCCCTCAATCGGTATGCCTGGTATGCCGGCAATTTTGGCGGCACGCTGCACCTGGTCGGCCTCAAGCAACCCAATGCCTGGGGCTTGTACGACATGTATGGCAACGTGCAACAGTGGTGCCACGATTGGTACGGCGCCGATTATTACGGCAAGTCGTCCCTGGATGATCCAGGCGGCCCAAATTTCGATCCTGGCGGGAGTCGCGTGCTCCGCGGCAGCGCGGCGATGTATCCCGCTTGCCTGTGCCGTTCGGCGTTTCGCACCAGTCAACCGCTGGGTGACCAATGTCCGGTCTTTGGCCTGCGCGTCGCGATGGCTCCTCCCGAGCCGAACGTCGAGAGTCCCGAGAGTGCCACTGGTGCCACTGCCAACTTATCCGGCCGCAACGATGGTGAGACCGATGATTTGGAAGAGGGCGTCGCACTAAAGGACTTTTTCCAGGGCGTGCCGGGTCGCTGGATTCCAGTGCTAAGGTCGGAAGAAGACCTGAAGGATTGCACGATCGTACCCGGTTCAGCAAGAGACGGCACAGTATTTGCGAGCGTGGAAAGACTTCAAAACGCCGCGGTTGGCGATGGCATCACCTTCCATTCCAACGTCATGGAAGTCTCTGACCGCCTGGTTTTGTTGCGTTCCTTCATGAGCGGTATTCAAGGCGTACGCGCGAAGGTAAAGTCGCTCACACTGGATAGCGGAGGCGGTATTTGTTTGCGGTGCGGACGCGAGGGGTTTTGGCTCGCCTTTTTTTTTCGATATGGGCATTTCGGTATTGGGACCAGTTGCATGCAAAACGGCACGGTCTCGCCTTGGAAGGACGTTAGCAGCAGGTATGCGCCGCCGAGAACCGCGGACGGTTTCGTGCCTATCGGCTTCGCTGCCGTCGGCAGCCGGCTGGTCTATGAAATCAACGGCGATGTAAAGGGTGAATGGACCGATCGGCGCGTCGGTTTTGGCTCTCCGGCGATTGGCGCAGGCGCCGTCGACAGCCATCTACTTTTTAAGGACATCGAAGTCTTCGTGCCTATAAAGGATTTCGACGCGGCGGCCATGGCTGGACCATCGGCCGCAGGCCGCGACCAGATCACCAACAGCATCGGTGCTACCCTTGTCCGAGTCAAACCGGGAAAGTTCCGAATGGGTTCGCCGCGCTTCGAGCCAGGGCGTCGTGAGCGCGAGGCGCTGCACGAAGTCACCATCTCCGAGCCGTTTTACATCGGCACTTGCGAGATCACGCAAGGGCAGTACGAGGCGGTCATGGGCGTCAACCCAAGCAGCTACTGCGCATTCGGGACGAACAGCACACGAGTCGAGGGAACCGACACCCGCTGCTACCCGGTGGAGTGTGTCACGTGGGACGAGGCCCGCAGTTTTTGCGAAAAGCTTTCGGACCGCGAGCATCGCCACTACCGCCTGCCGACGGAGGCGGAATGGGAATACTGCTGCCGCGCTGGCACCGACACGCCGTTTTCCTCTCGGCAAGGGGTCGATACGGAGAGCGCCAACTTCGACGGGAAGTATGGCGGTCCGATGAAGGTCGGTATCTTCCCCGAGAACCCGTGGGGGCTGTGCGAAATACACGGCAACGTGGCCGAATGGTGCCAGGACTTTTATAGCAACGCATATCCGACCGTTCCTCTCGTCGTCGACCCCGTGGGACCGGCGTCCGGCGTGAATCGGGTGATTCGCGGCGGTTCGTGGCGGGATCCGCCCGGTGGCTGCCGGTCTGCCGCCCGCTCCTCCGCGCCCCCGTCTACCCGCCGCGACGATCTCGGCTTTCGCATCGTGCTGGAGTTTTCATCAGGCCAACCATCGTCCCGCCAATGAAACCGACGACCACCGTTTCTCCACTGGAAGCGATCTTCTTTGCGGCACTTCAGATGGCCCCGAACCAGCGGGCCGCGTACCTGGATCGGGCCTGCGGCGGCGACCATGCCCTCCGCCAGAAGGTGGAGCGGATGCTGGCCGCGCAGCCCGAAGTTCACACTTTTCTGGAAAAGCCCGCTGCGGGAATCGACGGCAGCGCGGGGCTGCCGCCCATCGCCGAAGGGCCGGGCACAACCATCGGCCGCTACAAGCTGCTGGAGGAGATCGCCGAGGGCGGCATGGGCATCGTCTACATGGCCGAGCAGCGGGAGCCCGTCCGCCGCAAGGTGGCCCTGAAGATCGTCAAGCCGGGCATGGACACGCGTGAGGTCATCGCCCGTTTCGAGGCCGAGCGGCAGGCCCTGGCCATGATGGACCACCCCAACATCGCCAAGGTTTTCGACGCCGGCGAGACCGAATCGGGCCGGTCGTACTTCGTCATGGAACTGGTCCACGGCACCCCGCTGACGGACTATTGTGACGAAAACGAATTGACGATCCGCCAACGCCTGGAGTTGTTCGTGGCCGTCTGCCAGGCCGTGCATCACGCCCACCAGAAGGGGATCATTCACCGCGACCTGAAGCCGTCAAACGTGATGGTCACGCTCTACGACGGCCAGCCGACGCCCAAGGTTATCGATTTCGGCATTGCCAAGGCCATCGACGCACCGCTGACGGAGCGGACGTTCTTCACGCACTTCGGGCAGATGGTGGGCACGCCGCTCTACATGAGCCCGGAGCAGGCCGAGGCCCGCGACCTGGACCTCGACACGCGCAGCGACGTCTACTCGCTCGGCGTGATGCTCTACGAGTTGTTGACGGGTTGCACTCCCTTCGACGGGGAGAAAGTGAAGAAGGCGGGCTACGATGAGATCCGCCGCATGATCCGCGAGGACGAGCCGCAGCCGCCCAGCACGCGGGCAAGTACGCTGTCGGCGGAGGCCGACACCAAGGTTTTCGCTCGGCGGAAGACGGACCCGGCTCGATTGGGCGGCCTGTTGCGGCGGGACCTGGACTGCATCGTGATGAAGACCCTGGAGAAGGATCGGCGTCGGCGGTATGAGACGGCGGCCGACTTCGGGCGGGACGTGCAGCATTACCTGGCCGACGAGCTGATCGAGGCCCGCCGGCCGACGGTCGGTGAGCGGCTAGGCAAGTGGTGCCGCCGCCACCGCAAGGTCGTGTCGTCATCGGGCGTCTTCTTGGCGGGCGCGGCGCTGACCACAGTCTGCCTGGGAATCATGTTGACGATCACCACGAACCAGGGAACTGTGAAACTGGAGTTCAGCGATGCGGCCGCGGCGCGGCAGGCCCAGGTCTCGGTTGACGGCAACGCGATTCGCATCGAGAACCTCGGTCAGCCGCTCACTCTCCGTGCCGGGTGGCACCAGCTTCGCATCCGCCGGGGCGACATGGAGATTGAGACCCGTGAGTTCAATGTGCTCCGCGGCGGAACTGAGGTTCTCCACGTTTCCCTGCCTTCCGCCGCCGTCGCAGTGCCGCAGGAAGTTGCCTACGACGCCAAGCAGGCGCGACAACTTCAGGAACGCCTTGCCCGCCAGTCGGGCCTGCCGCTGGAAATCACCAACTCGATTGGCATGAAGCTGGTGCTCATCCCGTCCGGCGAGTTCGAGATGGGATCGAGCGACGACTTTATCCTGGACGAGATTCGTGCCCACGCTGGCGATCGTTGGTACAACGGCCACGTGCTAAACGAAGGGCCGAGACAGCGTGTGCGGATCACAGATCCTTTTTATCTTGGCGTTTACGACGTGACCCAGGAAGAGTACGAGCGGGTTATGGGCGAGAATCCCAGCGCGTTCTCATTCCACGGCAAATGTAAAGCCGATGTCGCCGGTCAGGACACCAAACGGCACCCCGTGGATTCCGTTATCTGGTACGACGCGGCCGTGTTCTGCCGCCGATTGTCCGAACTGCCTGCCGAGAGGGCCGCGGGGCGGGAATACTGCTTGCCCACGGCGGCGCAATGGGAGTATGCGTGCCGCGCCGGAAACCCGGGCCGCTACTACTTCAGCGCAGTCCAGCCAGCCCACTACGTGGGAGGACGACGAGCAAGCGCTCGGCGATTTCGCATGGTTCGATTGCGACCATACCCACATTCATCAGACGCATCCTGTGGGGCTCAAGCACCCCAACGCCTGGGGGCTCTATGACATGCTGGGAAATGTTTATCAATGGTGTTGTGATAGTCCTCGCGGATACAAGCGGTTTCCCGTTGACGACCCGAGGGAGCCGAAAACATACACTCAGTTCGAGATGCGCGGAGGGTCATTTTGGCCGGCAGCCTGGATCTGTCGATCGGCGTTCCGCCTGATTAACGAGCCGAAATACCGCAATGAAGACGTGGGGCTGCGCGTCTGTCTTACTAAGCCCCGCGCGCCGGTGGGCCGATCAAAGACGTCGGGTGCGAAGTCCCCATCGGCGATTGATTTGGGTGGTCCGGCTGCGGCCCCGTTCGCAGCAGGGCGGTCACGAAGCCTCCAGGAACGCTTTGCTCGGCAGTCTGGCCTGCCGCTGGAGATTACGAATTCCATCGGGATGAAGCTGGTGCTCATCCCCTCAGGTGAGTTCGATATGGGATCGACCGATGAAATGATCGAAAATGACTGCCACACGCATTCGGCCGACGAATGGTATTTAGATCGCGTAGGGCTGGAGTGGCCAATGCACCACGTTCGGATTACGCGACCGCTTTACCTTGGCGTGTATGACGTGACCCAAGAGCAATACGAGCGGGTAATGCGCGAAAACCCGAGTTACTTTTCACCTACGGGCGGCGGCAAGGATCAGGTCGCGGGCAGGAACACCAGGAGGTACCCAGTCGAGTGCGTTTCGTTCGATGACGCGCTGGCTTTCTGCCGGAGGCTCTCTATTTTGCCTGACGAGACGATCGCGGGGCGGGCCTACCGCCTTCCCAGCGAGGCAGAATGGGAATACGCCTGCCGCGCGGGGAACCCTGGTCGGTGCTACTTTAGCGTCGGCAGCAAGCCGACTGCGGCGGCGTTTGACGAGCAACACGCGATCAACTTTGCCTGGTACGAGTGGGGCGGCTCGACGCACGAAGTTGGGCAAAGGTCGCCAAATGCGTGGGGACTCTACGACATGAACGGGAATGTATTTCAATGGTGCCAGGACGTATTTGCGCGAAATTACTTCAGTCAGTCACCGGTTAACGATCCGCCCGGCCCGGCCGATGGCTATTTTCGCGTTAATCGAGGCGGAGGTGCGCACGGATGGTACTTTTCCCGTTCCGCGTTCCGGCAATTCAGCCCTCCCACCTGGCGCTTTATGGACCTAGGTTTCCGCGTCTGTTTCCTGCCGGCCTCAAATCACCTTAGTCGTCCGACGCAGCCGCCACAGATTCGTGGGCTGCAGAAGAAACTTGCGCCGGCGAAAAATGAAATTCTAGGCCTAGCGCTAGAATACGAGGTTATGGGCCAGTTGGAGAAGGCCATTGTGTCCTGTTCCAAAGCCATGGAGCAGGATCCGACGCTGGCGAACGACATCGAAGCCGTCCAAATGCGAGGCGAAGTTGCGTTGCGCCTCGCGCGATGGCATGACGCGGCAGTTGACTTCACGAAAATGATTTCCCTGTCGGGTGACAAGCAACTGGCGCAACTTCGTGCGGCGACGCTCTGTCTTTTGGCCGGCGATGAATCCAGTTATCGCCGCGTCTGCCACGAAATGCTCGCCGAAGCCTCCCGGAATCAATCTCCGGAGCAAGCCGCCAAAGCTTGCCTGCTCTTACCGCTTGGGGGCGATGACCTTATCAAGGCAGACCGTCTGGCGACCGAGGTAGTAAAGGGCCAACCCGACGTTATATGGAACCGGCTCGTGCAGGGAATCGCGGATTGCCGTTCCGCGCGATATTCCGCCGCCGTGGCGCAACTCAATCAAACCATCGAGAAAAATGCCGCGCCGAGATTCGAATCTCTGGATGCCGTCGCGCACCTTTTTCTGTCGCTAGCGCATCAAGGGCAAGGGCATCGCGATGAGGCCAAAAAGCACCTGGAATCGGGCCGCCAACTGGTCTTGGAGGAAGCCCGAGCGATCCGCCAGCGGGGATTCCGCAGCGCGGAATGGGATACCTGGATTGTTGGCTTCTATATCTATGCGGAGGCTGTTCATCTTGTCGAGGGGACGCCCGAGGCCCAGGTCCATGCACAGCTCGATGAAGAGATTCGAACCGGCGGTAATTCAGGGGCAGCGATGGGAAAAATCTGACGCCGCCGGAAGCCGGGCCAGTTCGAACGGGGCGGTCAACGCGGCCTTGCGGGGCGGGATCGTGACGACCGCCGTCTCTTCCGACGACAACTGGCCAAACGCCTGCGCCGTGGACCATCCCGACAGGCTCGTCTCCGCTGGGCGGTACAGGTATACGTGGGACAAGGAGGCGCACTGGGGCTTGTGGCCGGAGCGATGGTTCCTTTCCACGTAAGCTGAGGCGTTCGCTCTCGCGTCTCGCCGCAACCATTGCACGAAATTCTGTTTTCGTGTGAGGGGTTCTTCCCGCAAACGACGCATTTATGTATAGAGCCCGATTTGGCGGACTCTCATCCGTTCGAGCGGCCCGATCCGCGGGGTCGGGCGACGGCACTTCTTTAATATCGCGGACAATGTTCGAGAAAGGATAACCCAGAGATGTTTCTTAATTGCTATCGGATCGGCCTGACGACGCTCGTTGTGTTTGCCTTGGCATTGCCCGTCGCCTTCAGCCAGGTGGTCAAAATGCCCACAATAAGCGATGGCTGGGGCGCGATGGCCGCGGCCCTGGATCCCGTGACCGACGACATTTTGGTGGTCGGGGCGGGCTTCGAGATGCCGGGCTATTTCAATGCCTCCAGTGTTTCCTTCAACGGCTCGGTCAATACGGGCTTCGGCGGCGGGATCGTCCAGACCTCCGTCTCCTCCGAGGGCATGAACTGGCCTAATGCCTGCGCGGTCGACTATGAGGGCAGGCTCCTGTCTGCGGGGTCGTCTGCCGGCAAGTCGGGCGGGATCTTCACAACCGTTCGCTACAACGCCAACGGCAGCCTGGACACCACCTTCGGCAGTAAGGGCATCGTCACTACCCAGTTCAAGGGCCTTGACGAAGCCGCAATCTACGCCATGACCATGCAAGGCAGCGGGAGCAGCGAAAAGATCGTCGTCGCCGGTAACAACGGCGAGTTGAACCCCGTCCTGCTTGCCAGGTACACGGAAAGCGGGGCGCTGGACACCACCTTCGGCGCCGGCGGCACGGTGAGCACCATCACACCCTTCGAGTCCCTGACCGTGGAGGACGTCGCCCTGCAGTCCAGCGGCGACATCATCGTCTGCGCCGCCGTGGAAGAGAGCAACGGGGTGGAAGCCATGGCCTTGATGCGTTACACCGCTAACGGCCAGCTCGACAAGACCTTCGGATCAAACGGCTACGTGACCTTGACCATCGACGGTCCCGACGGCGACGACACATTTCCCTATGGCATCGCGGTCGATGACGAAAACAACATCGTCGTGGCCGGCTGCAACGAGGACAGCGGAGTCTTGGCCCTGGCCCGCTTCACCGCGAATGGCGCGCTGGACGGGACGTTCGGCAACGCCGGCATCGTCACGGAGAGCTTCGCCTGCCAGGCCCAGGCGGTCGCCATCGACGACCGCGGCAATATCGTGGTCTCGGGGCTCGCGGCCAACGGCGAAAATCTGCTCGTGGCCCGATTCACCAGTGACGGCGATCTGGACAACACGTTCGGCTCAAGCAAGGGCGTGTTCAATGGCCAGGGCTACGCCGACGACTTTGTCTACTCGCCTTGTGCCCATTCCGGCGCAACTGCAGCCCTCGTCGTCCGATCCGCTGGGCTACAAGGTCCTATTGGTTGGCTCGAGCGGGTCGGGCAAGAACTGCGTGAACGCGGTGGTGCGGTACAACTCCAACGGCACGCCGGACACGAGTTTCTGACAATTTTTGGCGGGCCATGCGTGAGTTTGACGTTTCCTCTTATGGAGCTTGAAGAAGACGGCAGGCGGCCGATCCTCCAGCGCAATCTTCCCCATTTACAAAAAGGCTCAGTATCATGCGTTTCCTCTCTTGGCTTGGCAGTTCGGGCAACCGGGGCGATCGAAGGCGCGGTAAAGCCTCCGGCAAGGCGTTGGGAAGGCCGTTTGCCTCGTCTCTGCGGCGACAGTTTCAGGATCGGTGCCTGCGGTTTGAGCCGCTGGAAGACCGGCGACTGTTGTCGGCCGTCACTACCACCACGTCCTTGCAGGCATCGCCCGCGATGGCGGTCGGCGGCCAGGCAGTTACCTTGACCGCCACCGTGGCCGCCAATTACCCCCTCACGCCCACCGCCAGCATCGGTGGGCTGGAGGGTCCGGTTCAGCTGGCCTTCGACTCCAGTGGCAACCTGTTCGTCTCCAACGTCAGCAGCAACACGGTGAGCGAGTTGTCTGCGGATTCGCTCGCCGCCGGGGGGAACGTTGCGCCCATCGCCACACTCACGGGGTTGAACGGCCCCGGCGTGCTGGCCTTCGACGCCAGCGGCGACCTGTACGTTGCAAATGGAGGCGATTACAGAGGTACCACGGTGAGCGAGTTCTCTGTGGATTCGCTCGCCGCCGGGGGGACGATTCGCGCCTACCGCCACACTCACCGGTTTGATCAACCCCATACGCAATCGCATTCGACTCCGGGGGCAACGTCTACGTAGCCAACGGCATCCACAACGGGGGCGGCGCCTCCGTGGTGAGCGAGTTCTCTGCGGCCTCGCTGAGCGCGGGTGGAAACGACATCTCGCCCACTACCAGCCTCAACGCGGGGTACGGGGGCACCGCGGCCATGGCCTTCGACCCCAGCGGCAACCTGTGGGTGGGCAATTTCTACGCGGGCACAGTGAGCGAGTTTGCTGCGGGCTCGCTGACCGGAGGAGGCCAGGTGACGCCCGTCGCGACCCCCATAACTCTTCCCGGCTCGCCTAACTGGCCTGCTGGCATGGCGTTTGACTCGGATGGCAACCTGTACGTGGTCAGCGGCGAAAGGGTCAGCGAGTTTGCTGCGAAATCGCTTACCGCAGGGGGAAGCATCAGCCCCGCCACCACCCTCGTGGGACTGAACGATTCCGGCTGCCTGACGTTCGACCCCAGCGGCAACCTGTACGTGAACAATTTCTTCGCGAACACGGTGAGTGCGTTCGCCGCGAACTCGTTGACCGGAGGGGGAGTGTCAGCCCCATTGCCACCCTGGGCGGCTGGACAATCCAGATGGCCTGGCGGTCGACACCACGCCCGGTGACTTGTACGGCGACCTCTTCGTGGCCAACTCTGGCAACGGCTTTGGGACCACGGTGAGCGAGTTCAGCGCGGCAAGCCTCCTTGTTCCCGCGCCGACCGGGACGGTTGATTTTTCCGCCGTGAATACTGCCACCAATCAAACGACAGATCTCGGCTCTGAAACGCTCACCTCCGTGGCGGACGACTCCAATGCCACGGCCACCCTTGCCGTGCCCAGCGGGACGCTCCCGGCTGGAACGTACGTCGTTACGGCGACCTACGAAGGCGAGTCGAATGTCTTCGCCGGAAGCAACACCGAGTTGGCCGTGGGGGCAACCACGGTGGCGGTCAGCGCCTCGCCGACGGTTTCCAGTTGGTACCAGCCAGTCGCACTCACGGCCACCATCGTGGACGCTTCCGGCAGCAGCACGCCCACAACGCCGACCGGAACCGTCGATTTTTTCGACGTTACGACGCAAACGGACCTGGGCGATGCGCCGTTGGTCAACGGTGTCGCGACGCTTCCCGTCACTGGATTAGGCGCCGCTGTCGGCATGGCGGGAGACCAAGATATCACTGCGAACTACTCCGGCGATGCGAACTTCGCCACCAACAGCGGCAGCACCAACGTTACCGTTCTCTACCCGACCACGACCAACCTGGACGCCTCGCCCGGAATGGCCATCAGCGGCCAGCCGGTAACCTTGACTGCCACCGTGGCCGCCAATTTGCCCAGTTTGACGCCGACGGGGTACGTCGATTTCACGGACGACACAACCGGCGCGTTCTTAGGAACAGAGCCTCTCGTCAATGGGGCGGCTGTCCTACCCAATGCGGCCCTTCCCACGGGAACGTACGCCGTCACGGCGACTTACGAAGGCGAAGCGAACGGCTTCGCCGACAGCAGTGCGGAGTTGGGCGTAGGGGCAGACACCGTCACGCCCACCGCCTCACCGGTGGTTTCGGGCTCCGGGCTACCGGTCACGCTCACAGCCACAGTTGCCGACGCCACGGGTGGTGGGACGACGCCGACCGGCAACGTCGATTTCTTCGACACCAGCGAGGACACCGATTTGGGCACAGCGAGCGTCGGCGCCAACGGCGTCGCGACGTTGATGACTACGGGCGTGTTGGGCTCTTCCGGAATTGGAAAGGTAACGATCACGGCCGACTACTCCGGCGATACGAACTTCGGCGCCAACAGTGAGAGCACCGACGTTACCGTTGTTTTCCCCACCACGACCTCATTACAGACCTCACCTACGGTGGTAACCGCTGGCCAGCCGGTAACCCTGACAGCAACGGTTGGCGTCCAGTCCCCGGGCACCGGCACGCCCGACGGGACGGTCGATTTCGTCAACGTCGCAACGGGCGCGGACTTGGGGACAGCGACTCTTTCCGGCGGAGTGGCAAGCCTCAGCAATGTGTCGTTCCCTGCGGGGACATACGCCATATCGGCCATCTATAGCGGCGATGCCGCAAACAGTTTTGCCGGCAGCACCGGGTATGCCGACATGCAGGTACGGCCAGTCTACGGCAGCCAGGTAACCGTGAGCGTCCAGTGCGCCCAGCGGGGAAACGGTCACGTTCGAAGACGGCAACACGCCGATCGGCACTGCCACGTCGATGGACGGCACCGCTTCGCTGACGACCTCGGCGCTCCCGCTGGGCACAAACGACATACGCGCGGAGTACAACGGCGCGTTTCTGCCGGGGAGCACGGCCATTGGACCGCAATCGATCATCACTACCGTAGCCGGCGGCGGCAGCGGCGTCGAAGATGGAGAGCTGCCGACCAGTGCCTCCATGTATCCGGCAGACGCCGTAGCCGACTCCTCAGGGAACGTCTATATCGCGGATAGTGCGCACGATGTGATTTGGGAAATCAGCGCCAACACGGGGCTGATCTCAACGATCGCCGGCAACTGGACTCAAGGTTACGCCGGCGGTGGTGGTACGGCGACCGCCCTGGCGATCGATAATGCGGACCACCTGCTGTTTGTCGCCGACTCGGACAATGGTGCGATCGATGAACTCAACCTGTCCGCGACAAACTCCGTACCGCTTCCCAACGGCCTTGGCCTCCTCGCACCGGGCCAGATCGCTACGGTCCTTGGCGGCCCCGCGGGTGTTGACAACGTCAACTTGAACCTGCCCAACAATACGCTGCCCGGCTACGGATACGAGACGATGGCGGCCCTGGCCTATGACCAGAGCGACGGTATCCTGTACATCGCCGACAACGGCGACAATCGGGTTCTCGCCTACGACCCTACGACCGGCGACCTTGCGACAATCGCTGGCGACGGCACGGCCGGCTACGGCGGCGACGGCCAGCCGGCCAACCAGGCACTGCTCAACGGTCCCAGCGGCCTCGCCGTCAATGCTGCCGGAGACCTCTTCATCGCCGATACGGGCAACAATGTGGTCCGCGAGGTAAACACCGGCGCAAGCCCGATAACCGCTCTCGACGGAGCTCAGCTTCAGGCCGGCGACATCACGACCATTGCCGGAAACTACGCGGCTGGAGGAGGCTACAGCGGCGACGGCCAGGCGGCGACGGCGGCGCAACTGAGCTGGCCCAGCGGCCTCGCCGTCGATTCTGCCGGGGACCTTTTCATCGCCGACACGGGCAACAGCGTTATCCGCGAGGTGAGCGCGAGCACGGGGATTATCTCGACGATCGCGGGACAGGGGACTTCGGGACTCGGCGACGGAGGGAGCGCGATTGAAGCCGAGTTATCCAACCAAATCGTCGGCCTAAGTTTCGACAGCGCGGGGGACCTCCTGATCTCGGACTCGAATTACCTTTTTGGTGGCCGCGTCCGCGAGATCGAGTCCGGCGAAGCGATTACCGTCTCGGCCGTCACCACCACCACGCTCAGCCCTTTGGCGGCGTCCCAAGGCATGGGCGGTCCGGTCACGCTTACCGCTACCGTAACAACGCCCGACCCCGGTGTTCCGAGCAACGTTGCCCCGACCGGTTCTGTCGACTTCGTGGATACGACGACGAACACCGATTTGGGACAGGCGGCCGTCGTCAATGGGGTCGCCACGCTGACCACTGACCAACTCGCCAGTATCGGCTGGGGCGAACAAGCCGACATCACCGCCTACTACGGGGGCGACATCAACTTCTTCGCGGCAAACAGCGGCAGCAGCGTTGTGACCGTTGTACCTGCCACCACGACCTCGCTCGAGGCCTCACCTACGGTGGCGCTGAGCGGACAGGCGGTGACCATGACGGCCACGGTCGCCGTTGCCCCAGGCGCCGGTGCACTCACTGAAGGGACGGTGGAGTTCGACGTCTACCAAGACGGAAATCTTGCATCCACCCAGTCAGTGCAACTCGATGGCACCAACGTGGCAAACGCGACGGTTCCGACGCTCCCGGCGGGAACCTACACGGTCACCGCCGCCTACAGCGATCCGGCCAATAACTATGCACGCAGCAGCGCCGCGCTGGGATTGGCCCCCACGATTATCACGGTGGCGGGGAACGGGACGTTCGGTGACAGCGGCGATGGCGGCCATGCCCAGAGCGCCTCTCTTGCCCTTGGAAACGGATCACCGCCCAGCGTGGCGGTTGATTCAGCGGGCGATCTGTTCATCGCCGATACCGTTAATAACGCGATCCGCGAGGTAACGCCCAACGGCGTAATTGCCACAGTGACAAGCGGCTTGGACCAACCCGAGGGCGTCGCGGTGGACTCTCAGGGTAATCTGTATATCGCCGATACCGGCGCCAATCTGGTCCAAATGGTCAATCTAACTGGAAATACGGAGACGCTCTTCGGCCAAACAGTCGCCAAGGGCGGCATCATCGCGATTGCCGGCGACGGAACAGGGAGCGATTTCGATATTCAGGGCATCCACGGGTCTCACAGCTATAGTCCTAACGGCTCCTATGACGGCCAAGCGGCAACCCTGGCCCCGGTGGGATCGCCGGAGGCGATTGCGGTAGATGACTTTGGCGACGTCTTTATCGCCGTGGGTAACGGTGTTCGAGACGCAAATAACCACTACTACCAGAACGCAATCCTCGAGGTAAGCCCCAATGACGGGATTGAGCTCATCGCCGGATTGGCCGTTGGCAGGTCGAATAGCTCGTCACCATTTGGCTCGACGAGTCTCGCGTATGATGCCGCGACGCAGCGGCTCTACTTCAGCCTTGCGGAGGGGGGTGCAGTTCAGTACCTCGACCTTAACCCCCAGAGCGCCACGTACCAAGACCTCTTCACCGTCACGAACTTCACCGCTACAGACGTAGAAGGACTGGCGGTTGATGCGGCCGGCGATCTTTACATCGCCAATTCCTCGGATAACACGGTCCAGGAAATCGCTGCAAATGACATCATCGGAGGCCTGGGGCAGGCGGCCGCGTTCAATGTGACCGATCTCCTGCAGAATATCGGGGTCGAACAGACCGAGTTCAATTTGGCCAAGGTGAACGTCACCACGATCGCTGGAAATGGGAATGCAAGCTACTGGGGCGATGAAGGGCCGGCCACAGTTGCGGCGTTGTCGGATCCGACGGGCCTGGCGGTGAACGCCGCCGGCGACCTGTTCATCGTGGATACTGGCAATTACCGGGTCCGGGAAGTTCTGCCGTCCTCGCCGCTACAGGTGCTCCCCGCGGCCGACGCGTCCGACGCCACGGCCCTGGCCAGCGACCTTACCACCGCCGTCGCTTCGGCGCCGGACGTCACGCTGCAGGCCACCAGCGACTCCGAACTTTCGACGGTGATCCAGGCCGTCAATCATGTTACGCCGCCGGCCAACGCCGCGCCGGTGATCACCGTCGATTTGGCCCCTGGAAGCATGTACTCCGCGCAGACGATCGACCTGCCATCGGGCGTAACCCTGGTGATTTCGGCCAACGGGTCAACCCTCGACCCCGATTCGCCCGCCCTTACCGTGACTTCCGGCAACGTGATATTCGAGGGTGGTTACGCGACCACGACCGACTCGGGCAATACCATATACGGCACTTCGACCCTCACGGAATCGGGCGCCGCGCCACGGTCTTGGTCACCGGCGGAACGCTCACCATGTACAACGTCACGATCGACTCGAGCACGGCGCCGCCGAGCCGGCCGTCGAGGTCACCGGCGACGGCTCGATCGACCTCGCGGCCGGCGACACGATCGACGCGCTCGACGGAGGCCAGTTCGTGGACAACGCGACGGCCAGCCCGATCTCCGCCTCCGGGGACACTTTCGAAGTCGATGAAGCGCCGGTCACCTTGCCCTCGTCGACCTTCGGAGTCAACGTTACGGTGACCACGGCATGCGACGTGTTGCACGGCTACGCGGACAATCTCAGCGACCTGCAGAACGCCGCGGCAGAGGGCGACCCCGTGAGCTTGCGCGACGCCATCACCGCTTTGAACACTTTCAGCGACGGCGTCCTCAACACGATCGATTTCGACATCCCGACGACCGATCCGGGCTACCAGTCCAATACGGGTTCGTTCCTGATTCAGCCCGCGTCGCCGCTCCCTCCCATCATGAGCCCGGTCATCATCGACGGTTACAGCCAACCCGGCGCCACGCCAAATACCATGGCAGCCTGCGACAACGCAAAACTGCTGATCGAGCTCAGTGGCAGCAACCCGGCAGATGCGGGGGCCACGGGTCTGGTGATCGACGCCAGCGGCTGCGTCGTGCAGGGCCTGGTCATCAACGGGTTCACGGGCGGCGATGGCATCCAGATCGAGGGGGCGGGCGGCAACACGATCGCCGGCAACTTCATTGGCACCAATCCCGCCGGCACTGCCGCTTGCCCCAACGGCAACGGGATCGTGCTGGCGTCAGGGGCAAACGACAACCTGATCGGCAGCGGTTGCCAACTAACTCTTACCGACGACAGCGGCAACACTACGGGAATCAACGGCAGCCCGCCCCCGTCCGCCGTCAACCTGACTGCTGTGGGCCAGCGCAACGTCATCTCGGGCAATTCTGGCGGCTATGGCGGTGGAGGCGTCTGTATCTTTTCCAGCAACAACGTCGTGGCAGGCAACTTCCTTGGCACCGACTCCTCGGGCACTACGGGGATTGGCGATTCCGTGGCCGGCGTCGCCTCGAATGGGGTGTTGATCGAGAACGGCAGCTACAACCTCATCGGCGGAAGCGACGCCGACTCGCGAAATATCATTTCGGGAAACACCAGCTCGACCTCCGTCACCGTTTATGGCGCCGACGTTCGCTTGTGGAATGCCGCCGACAACACGGTGGTCGGCAACTATATCGGCACCGACGCCTCGGGCACGCAGGCCATTGCGGGCACCCAGGCCGGTGTCGGGGTCTTCCTCGCCTACGGCACGAACCAATCCAACACCATCCAGCAAAACGTGGTCTCCGGCCACCCGATCACAGGTGTTGTTATCGCCGAAGGTTACGAGATCGACAACCTGGTGGAAGGCAACCTGATCGGGACCGACTATAGTGGCAGCAGCGACATTCACAATGAGTACGGCGTCGGATTTATCGCAGGGGCTACTTCGAACCAGATCGTGCGCAACACGATCGCCTACAATCTCACGGCAGGCATCACGTCCATCTACGCCCCGCCAGGCGACGCCTTTCCCGTCGGTTACTATTCCACCGGAAACACATTCCAGCAGAATTCCATTTATCAAAACGGCGTCATCGGCATCGATTTGGGGGGCACTTATAACCTTGGCACGACGCAATATACCGAGGGCGGGCCGACCGAGGTCTCCCCGTTGGTCGGAACAACCGCGGGGCCCAATAACTTCCAGACCTATCCCACGATCACCTCGGCACAGTTCGACCAGACGGCGCAGACGACGCAGGTTGTTGGAACCCTCGACAACTGCAATCCTTACACGGAGTACACCCTAGACTTTTACGCCAATCCGGCGCCCGGTCCATCCGGTTACGGCCAGGGTCAGTGCTACCTCGGCGAGATCACTGTGACGACCAATTTGTCGGGCGACGCGTGCTTCAACCAGGCCCTCAGTAATGTTACGGATGTTCCCGTAAGCAACCCGTATATCACCGCGACGGCCACCAACGGCACGACGGGCACTTCGGAGTTCTCCTACGCCGTGCAAGCGTCCACGACCTCACCGACGCAAGGCCTGGGCGCAACGACCACGAAAGTCACCGCCAACGTCACTTCTTCGCAGTTTGGCCAGCCGGTGACATTGATGGCCACGGTAGCCGCGGTGCCCCCCGGCGCCGGCACGCCAGCCGGAACGGTCGATTTCTATACGACCGACGGAGTTAACCTGGGAACTGCATCTCTCTCCAGCGGCATGGCCATGCTCACCACCTCGCTGCTGGAAGTGGGCAACGACACGATTGAGGCCAGTTACTCCGGTGACCCCAACTTCCAGGCCACGGCCGCCGGCAATACCGTCGACACGTCGATTCTGGTCTCGAACCCAACGACCAACGTGGCCCTGCAAGCCGATACGGAAAGCGATGCGCTGAACGCCGTTGCGGCAGTCAACGCGCTTGCTTCCCAGAGCCCCCCGATCACGGTCACGTTGACCTTGGCCCCCGGGGCCTACCAGGACTTGTATTGTGCTCCGCCGGCGGGCGTGACGCTCGACCTCGACGGCACGGTGGTCGACGGCGGCGACGCCGTGACCATCTATGGCGGGTCGCCGGCGCTCACCGTCGGCGGCTCGGGGAACGTCGTAGTCCAGAACGTCATTTTGACCACGCCCACCGCGGCGCCAACGGTGCTCGTCAATAGTGGCGACGTGACGCTCAGCAACGATGACGTCGAGAATACGGGAACCGCCCAGACGGTCATTTCCGAGACCGGCGGCAGCCTCACGCTCCAGGACGACACCGTCCAGAGCACGGGCGACGCGGAGACCGACATTGACGTGAGCGGCGGGAGCGCCGACCTGGGTACCTCGGCCGTCCCGGGCGGCAACAGGTTCATCGCCAGCGCGGGCAGCGCGGCAAGCCTCATCCAGGCGTCCGGCGGCGGGACCGTGTCATTCTCCGGAAACACATCTGAAGGAGGCGGAAGCCCGGTTCTCTCCGTGTTCGCCGAGCTCACCAGCGCACCTGGTCCATCGGTCTACGGTCAGACGGTCACGTTCACCGCCACGGTGCAGGGCGTCTCCGGCGGGGGCACGGTGCAATTCTATGTTGATGGCAGCAGTTACGGCCAGGCGGTAGCAATCAACCAGAATGGCCAGGCTGTTTTGCCGGCGGCGGACCTTGCCGCGGGCACGCACACGGTCACTGCGGTGTTTCAGGGGAGCGGCGGCAACTTGGATTTCGGGCCGGTGACGCAGGTCGTCAACGCGCTGACGACGAGCACCACGCTGGCCGCGGCGAGCGCCTCGGCGGTCTACGGCAACTACGTAACGTTCACCGCCACGGTGAGCCCGGCGCCGCCCGATGGGGAGTTGCTCACCTTCGCCGACGGCAGCACGACGCTGGGCGCCGCGCCGTTGATGAGCGGCACGGCCACGTTCAGTACCTCCTCGCTGGCGATCGGCGATCACACGATCACCGCCACCTACATGGGCGATGCCAATTATCTCGGCAGCGCAAGCAACGGCGGCGCAGCGGTGGCAATCAACCAAGCCACGCCGACGAATGTCAGGGTCAATCCCGTGACGCTGACCTACGGCATGGCCTTGGCCAATAGCCAACTCAGCGGCACGGCGACTTGGACGGTGGGCGGCAGCCAAGTTAGCGTTCCGGGCACATTTATCTATACCTCTGCGGCGGGCACCGTCCTTAGCGCCAGCAGCACCGCCTACACGGAGAACGTGACCTTTTCGCCCAATGATACGACCGACTACACCACGGCCAGCACGACCGTAGAAGTAACGGTGAACAAGGCCACGCCAGCGAATGTCACGGTGAATCCGGTGACGCTGACCTACGGCACGGCCTTGGCCAACAGCCAACTCACCGGGGCGGCGTCCTGGACGGTGGGCGGCAGCCAGGTTAGCGTTCCGGGCACGTTTACCTATACCACGGCGGCGGGCGCGGTGCTCAACGCCAGCAGCACGGCGTACACGGAGAACGTGACCTTCACGCCCGGCAGCACGACCGACTACACCACCGCTAGCACGACGGTGGAGGTAACGGTGAACAAGGCCACACCGGTCATCACCTGGTCCAGCCCGGCGAGCATCACCTACGGCACGGCCTTGAGCGGCACCCAACTGGATGCCACGGCCAACGTGGCGGGGACGTTCGCATACTCCCCGGCCGCTGGCACTGTCCTCAAGGCCGGCACACAGACCCTTTCGGTGATCTTTACCCCCAGCGACACCACCGACTACACCACAACCACGGACACTGTCCAGCTTATCGTCAAGCAGGCCACGCCAACGATCACTTGGACTACGCCGACGAGTATCACCTACGGCACCGCCCTGAGCAGCACGCAGCTCGACGCCACCGCCGGCGTTGCGGGGACCTTCGCCTATTCGCCGGCTGCCGGCACTGTCCTCAAGGCCGGCACACAGACCCTTTCGGTGATCTTTACCCCCAGCGACACCACCGACTACACCACAACCACGGACACTGTCCAGCTTATCGTCAAGCAGGCCACGCCAACGATCACTTGGACTACGCCGACGAGTATCACCTACGGCACCTACCTGAGCAGCACGCAGCTCGACGCCACCGCCAGCGTTGCGGGGACCTTCGCCTATTCGCCGGCTGCCGGCACCGTCCTCAAGGCCGGTACGCAGACCCTGTCGGTGACCTTCACGCCCACCGATACCACCGACTACGCCACGACGACCGGCAGCGTGCAGCTTTTGGTGAAACAGGCCACACCGACGATTACTTGGGCTACGCCAGCGAACATCATGTATGGCGCTGCCCTGAGCAGCACGCAGCTCGATGCCACCGCCAGCGTGCCAGGGACCTTCGTCTATTCGCCAGCCGCGGGTACTGTGCTGCCGGCGGGCACGCAGACCCTGTCGGTCACGTTCACGCCGACCGATTCCACCGACTACACCACCGCCTCGGACAGCGTGACGATCAAAGTATCGATCGCCACCGGCTCAATCTATATCCTCGATCCGACGGCCGGCGGGGCGCTTTCACTTTCGGGAAATGCCGAGATCGACACCACGGGCAACGTGGCCGTCGATTCCGATTCGTCCGCCGCCGTCGAGGCCAGCGGCAATGCCAAGGTCACCGCCGCCAGCGTGCAGGTCGTGGGCGGGGTCAGCAAGAGCGGCAATGCCAAGGTCACCAAGACCGGGACGCCCGCGACGACCGGCAACCCGTTGGCGAACTTGCCCGCTCCCACGACCCCGAGCTACAGCGGATCGCCCGTCTCAGAGACCCTGAGCGGCAACTCCACGGCGACGATCAGTCAGGGGCTTTATAGCCAGATCAACGTCTCAGGCAATGCCAAACTGACGCTCAATCCGGGCGTTTATGTCATCGGCACCGGTGGCATCACGCTGAGCGGCAACGCCACCTTAAGCGGATCGGGCGTCACCTACATCATCGAAGGCGGCGGTTTCTCGGTCAGCGGCAACGCCGGTCTCAGCGGAACCAGCGTGCTCATCGACAATACCACGAGCGGCAGCACTGCCGGCAGCATCAGCCTGAGCGGCAACGGCACGGTCAGCCTCAGCGCCCCCACTACCGGACCGGACGCCGGGATCCTGATCTATCAGCCCAGCGCCAACAGCAAGGCCCTCTCCCTGAGCGGCAACGCCATGGCCGGCCTGGCGGGCACGGTCGACGCCCCCGCCGCGGAACTGGTCCTCAGCGGCAATGCCAATCTGGTCGATACGCTCATCGTCGATACCCTCTCGATCAGCGGCAACGCCATCGCCCAGTTGACCGCAAGCGATAGCGGAACTGCCTTCAGCCCGGCACAAATCCGCACCGCCTACGGCATCAACAACCTCTCGCTTGACGGCACGGGCCAGACGATCGCCATCGTCGATGCCTACGATGACCCGCAGATCTACCAGGCCCTAGATGCGTTCGACGGCCAGTTCGGCCTGACGAGTTCCGGCCCGACGCTCTACCAGCAATACGGCCCGGCCACGTCGTTCCTCACGGTGCTCAACCAGAACGGCCAGGCGACGTCGCTGCCGGCGACCGATCCGGCGGGCCAGGGCAACGACAATTGGGAAGTCGAAGAATCCATGGACGTGGAGTGGACCCACGCTATCGCCCCAGGGGCCAAGATCATCCTCGTCGAGGCCAACAGCCAATCGCTTTCGGACCTGATGACCGCGGCGGCCACGGCGGCCAGCCAGCCGGGCGTGTCCACGGTGTCCATGAGTTGGGGCTTCGCCGAAGGCCAGGGCGTCTCCGCCGCCCAGGAGGCGGCCTACGACCAGACCTTCGACGTGCCCGGCGTGACCTTCGTGGCCAGCACCGGCGACTATGGCGCCGCCGATCCGGTCTATCCGGCCTTCTCGCCCAACGTGCTGGCCGTCGGCGGCACGAGCCTCTCGCTCAACGCCGACAATTCCTACAACAGCGAGACAGGCTGGGGCTATCTGTCCAGCTCGGCCGGCGAGTTCATCGGCTCCGGCGGCGGACTGAGCCAATTCGAATCCGAGCCGGCATACCAGGAAGGCGTGCAGTCCACCGGCAGCCGCACCACGCCCGACGTTTCCTTCGTAGCCGATCCGGCCACGGGGGTCTGGATCGCCGACACGTATAATCTCGACTCCAGCGACCCCTGGGAGGTGGTGGGCGGCACGAGCCTTTCGGCCCCCGCCTGGGCCGGCCTGATCGCCCTGGTGGACCAGGGCCGCGCGGCCGCCGGGCAGGCGGCGCTGAACAGCGCCAGCCCCACCCAGACCCAGCAATCCGTTTACAGCCTCTCGCAGAACGACTACCACGCCATCACCAGCGGCAGCAACGGCTACTCGGCCGCGGCCGGCTACAACCTGGTGACCGGGCTGGGCACTCCCGTGGCCAATCTCTTGGTGCCGGACCTGATCGCCGGCAACTTCCCGGCGGCGGGGCAAGTCGCACCGGCCACGGCGGCCGCCTTGACGGAATCCGCCTTGCCAGGCACCGCCACCGCGAGCACGGAGAACGTGATGAACGTCTTCAGCGCGCTGACGATCGGCGTGCCGGGCTCTTCGCGGGCCGCTGTGACGCATGGGAAAGGACTCGGAAGCGTGCCCGCGGCCTCGCCGGGCGATGCGGCGAAACGAGACGCCGCCGCAATGGTTGCCCTGCCGCCGGCCGCGGGCTTTGTGGCAGCAATCACTGTGGACGCGCCTCCCGTTTCAGGGACTGCTATTGTGGCCGGCGGAAGTGTCCAGGGCGCGCTGGACAGCCGCGACCTGCTCTTTGCCGGGCTTGCCGCTTCAAACGGCATCGCGCCGGTATCGATCCCTGCGTCAAGCAGCCAGGATATGAGCAAGCTTGCCTTTGGCATGCTCCCGGCCGAAGGCGAGGGCCCCGTTTTCGACAAGATCAGCGCCAAAACCACGCTGGGGCACCTCGCCCTCGATCGCGTGTTGGCGAACTTCGCCTAGCCCGCGTAAAAGTTGCCAAGGGCGGATCGAGCTGCTTGAAGCAGTTTGCTCCAAGGCAAACCTGATGGGCGTTTACGTCCATTTGGCGGCGGGCGGCGGGCGGCGGGCGGAGCCGAAGGACGAACGGTCATTGGTAACGCTCCGGCTGCCCGTACTAAAGCATGCTCTTGGCCGTTCTCGTCGCATCCTGGCTCTGAGCGGGAAACTTCCAATCCAGTTTGTGCTTGCGACGATCGCTTTGAATTCCTCCGCCGCGGAAACGTAATGTGGATATAGATAATTCTGGTTATTCTCGATAACCGGGGCCATCGCCGCGAACCGTGTCGCGGCACGGTCGGTCGTTCCTTGACAATCTGGATCTAGGTAACCGCCCCCGGTCCGGTGGGAGCCCGCCGGGGGCGCAAGGCCCGAGGTGCGCCGATGCGCCTCTGGGCCAATCAGAAACCCTTGTCCCGCCGGTCGACCGGTAAGGGAGAAACTGTTATGCCCTGGGGTCCCGCGGGATGAAGGATAAGCATGAAGCGGCAGGGGAGAGAAGTGGCGATTCAGTCCTCCAGGGGTATGTATTCGTCGCGCTAGCGGGAGGCCGTTGTGGTCAGCCGGCCGGTCACGCGCAAGCCCTTCGTCCACAGGGCGTTGCGACGACGCCTCTGGTGCCGCGTCGACGATTCGCGTCACAACGGCGACGGGCCGAAACACGGCACTGGCCGTCCGATGTAATCTGCATATGCATAAGTACTTACGACGACAGCTTGCGGCCTGCCGAGGCCTTTTGTTGTGGACATGTGTCACTGCGAAATTTCGCGTCCCGTCGGCGCAAGTCGTTTGCCTGCATGGTTTTGAGAGCTATCGAGTTTTCGTTGTGAGTCAGCCCGGCGCAGAACGTTGTGATTCGCACATAGCCGAATAGAGTAGTTTACTCGAGCGAACCTGCTCAACCGGTCAGCGAGTCAGCAATACCGAGTTCAACGCCATTCGCATCATCCGCCCTGCCGCCTGTCCCCAATGGAATTACACAGTGCTTAGCTACGGTTTGAAATAACTTCCGCATTTAATGCCACTGGCTTGTCCAGTGGATATTTACGCTCGTTGCTACACACCGCGTCGCTCCCCGGTCCCCCGCGACGGCACGCCGTCGCGGGGGACGCGGGGAGCGAAAAAATGGGCGCGTCCTGTGTGTAGCAACGAGCGTGATGCTCCACCGTACCCAGAGGGTACCCGCCGGTGGCATTGAATCGGGAAGTTATTTCTTCCCAAATGCTTAGCCCGGCACGAAGTGGATCACTTGAAACCGCGGCATGCGCTCCATTGTGCACCTTGTCGTCGCGTGCTAGGCTGGTAGCTGTAGAAAAGACGCCTATCTCGCCGCTGTGCCGATAAACTGCCATGCCGACGAAGAAAGTCCTCGCCATTGTCTTGCTCGTGTTGTTGATTCCGGGAGAGGTTTTCGCCCGGAGCAGCGGCCGGAGCTACTCCTCCGGAGGCGGATCTTCCTTTGGACACTCATCGTCCTCCAGCGGCCGCTTTACGAGCTTTGGCAAGTCGTATGCCACCAGCAGTCATTCCTATTCGTCGGCGGGAAGCAGTCCCAAGTCATACTCCAGTTCGCTCCCGGGCACGTCCCATTCCTTTAGCGCTACGTCGCCTCGCCCGGCCGCGAGGTCCTACTCCGCGTCGCCGCCGTCGGGCGGCAGTCGCAAGTCCTTTTCCAATCCCTCGACGGGCGGCGCTCCGGCATCGGGCGGTAATGGTCCCAGCCGCGTCGCCAGGTCCTATTCGTCCGCGGGCGGCAATTCGTTTTTCGGCAAATCGGCCGCGGCGCCGCAAGGGAGTTTCAACTCGGGCTTGACCGCCGCGGGAAGAAGCGAAGACAGTCGGATCGCCTTTAACAAGCAATACAGCACGCCTACGGGGACGATAAGGACTTATACCCCTGCCGATCGCGTCAAAGCAGATCGCATCCGCACCGTGGATGAACCGCGGTACCAGAACTACGACCATCGCGCGGTAATCTTCTACGGCAACTCCCGCCCAACGTATTACAACGACTATTGGTCTCCCTTCCTGAACGCTTACTTGCTTTCGTCCGCGGTTAGTGCGATGGATCGCGCGGCGTGGGTCTATCATCACCGCGACAGTATCGACGATTATCGCTATCAAGATCTGTTGGCGCACGACGGGGCGCTGGCCGCCCGCGTGCAGCAGTTGGAAGCACAAGGTACCCAACCGGACCCCAATTATGTCCTGCCGGCGATGGCCAACGACCCCGACCTGATGTATGCGAAAGACTTCGTCGTTTCCGCCCGAAGCCACGGTCCCTCGGTCGCGTCTGTCGCTGCTTGGACCCTGACTGGGGCTGCGCTGCTGGGGGCGGCCGTCTGGTTGCTTTTTATCCGGGAGTGGTAGTCGCCAGGGCTTGCCGATCCCATGCAGATTTCAGCTTTTCCCATACCTAAGCGCCTCTGAGCAGGGACTAAGTCGGCCGTTTTCAGCCCCGCCAGGGGCCAGTCCCAGACGCCTCCTCGGCCTCATTCCCCGGCGAGGTTGGTGGAAGGCAATTGTCGCCAAGCGAGCGGTGCGCGCATGGCTGATCTTCTTGTCTCTGCCCCTCCGGTGCACTCCATCGGAACTTTATTGGCATTCCCTTGGCGGGCTTGGCGACCCGAGGAAATGTGGTAGAATCTCTTAATGCAGACATCGTCAGGTCGCCTGTCGCGAAGCGGCAGTTGGGGAGCAGCGAGGCACCCGGTCCAAGCGTCAGAACCGGCGGCACGTGCGAAACGGCGACTTTCAGCGCATTACGGCGAGTGACGGAAGTCGAACGGAATCAATAACTTACGATGTCGCGGGCGCATAGCTCAGTTGGTTAGAGCGCGTCCCTGATAAGGACGAGGTCCCAAGTTCGAATCTTGGTGCGCCCACTAAACTTAAGTATCGCTGAATGCTGGACTTAGGATGCCGGCGGTCAGCCGCGCGGCTTAGAACCCATCCAAGAGCCCCAAGACCGGCTGCGGTACAACTGACCGTGGCTCGCCTCTTGCAATGGTTCTCATCGGAAAGCTTGGCAAGGTCAGTTCGTTGCCGGCTGGGCGGTCTGGGGAATAGCCATAGTCTCCAAATCGGCGCCGCCTCTCTCATGCCTGACAGGAAAAGTCGTTCCGCATGACAGCAATTCTCGGCATTTCCGCCTACTACCATGACTCGGCTGCCGCGTTGGTGGTGGACGGCAAGATAGTTGCTGCGGCTCAGGAAGAGCGGTTTACGCGCAAAAAACACGACTCCGCATTTCCCGTCCATGCGGTGCAGTATTGCCTCAGTGCGGCCGGTCTCGATCCGGGCGACTTGGACTACGTCGGTTTTTACGACAAGCCGTTGTTGAAGTTCGAGCGATTGCTGGAAACGTACCTTAGCTTCGCGCCGGCGGGATTTCGCTCGTTCCTCGCGGCAATGCCGCTGTGGTTGCGGGAAAAACTCTACCTGCCGCGAGAGATGCGGAAGGGATTGAGCGGCCGCTACCGCAAGCGCTTCGTGTTCACCGAGCATCACGAATCGCATGCCGCCAGCGCCTTTTTTCCCTCGCCGTTTTCCGCGGCGGCTATCCTGACGATGGACGGCGTGGGCGAGTGGGCTACCGCGAGTTGGGGGACCGGCCAGGGCAATCGCATCGCCCTCAGCCAGGAAATCCGCTTCCCGCATTCCCTGGGTTTGCTGTATTCCGCCTTTACGTATTTTTGCGGATTCCGCGTCAACTCCGGAGAATACAAGTTAATGGGCCTCGCCCCGTACGGCGAGCCACGCTACGAGACGCTCCTCCGCGAGAAGCTGATCGACCTCAAAGCGGACGGCTCATTCCGCCTGGATTTGTCGTACTTCAACTACTGCCAGGGGTTGACGATGACTTCGCCGAAATTCGACCGCTTGTTCGGCGGTCCTCCGCGCAAGCCGGAAGCGCCGATCGGGCAGCGCGAAATGGACATCGCGGCTTCGATCCAGCGCGTCACGGAAGATGCCATGCTGCGTGCCGCGCGGCACGTGCATGAACGAACCAAGTTGAAGGCACTGTGCCTGGCCGGCGGCGTTGCGCTGAATTGCGTCGCCAACGGCCGCATGCTCCGCGAAGGACCGTTCGAGCAGATATGGATCCAGCCCGCCTCGGGAGACGCCGGCGGCGCACTGGGGACGGCCCTGTTCATCTGGCACCAGCTTCTGGGGAATGGACGCGAGCCCCAAGAGCCCGACAGTCAGCAGGGCTCGCTTCTCGGTCCCCAATTCTCTGACGAGGAGATCTTGGCGTTTCTTCAGTCCAGCGGGACGAAATACCGCTTTTATGCGGATGAGGACGAACTCTGCCGCCGCGTGGCCGACCTCATTGCGGCCGAGAAGGTAATCGGCTGGTTGCACGGCCGCGTTGAGTTCGGCCCCCGGGCTTTGGGATCGCGCAGCATTCTGGGCGACGCCCGCAGCAGCCGCATGCAGTCGGTGATGAATCTCAAGATCAAGTTCCGCGAGTCGTTTCGCCCCTTTGCCCCGGTCGTGCTGGCCGATCGCGCCAGCGAATTCTTCGAGATCCGTGGCGACCAGGAAAGCCCGTACATGCTTTTGACGGTTGGCGTGCGCGACGACAAGCGCTGTTCTTGCGACGGCGCCGTGCGCGGGCTGGATAAGCTCAAGCAGCTGCGATCCGTGGTGCCGGCAATTACCCACGTGGACTATTCCGCCCGCGTCCAGACCGTAGACCCCGTCCGGCACGGCCGATTTCACAAGCTTTTGAAGGCCTTTGAAGCTGCGACAGGTTGCCCGCTGCTGATCAACACCAGTTTCAACGTCCGCGGCGAGCCGATCGTTTGTTCCCCGGAGGATGCCTACCGCTGCTTCATGGCCACGGACATGGACGTACTGGTGCTGGAGAAGTTCGTGCTGCTGAAAGAGGAGCAACCTCGGGGCAGGGAGCATCGCCCGGAGGATTACCTCGCCCAATTCCAACTCGACTAGGAACGTGAAGCGGGTTAGAATGTATCCGGCCTACGCCCACGCTGTTGGTGTATTTGACCCTAACGCCTTGTCCTTGATGATCCCGCCGCGACGACCATGAGCCTTGTTCGCATCAACCGCCATCCGTCCCGCCGCGATCTGGCTTGGTTTGGGCTGATCTGGCTGCTGTTCTTCGCGGCCATCGCCTGGTCCGTCTATCGTCGCAGCCGGTCGGCCACGGTCGCCGAGCTGCTGCTGGCGTGGTCCGTTGTCGTGCCGGTTGTCGGGTGGATCTGGCCTCCCTTCATGCGAATTGTCTATCTGGGAATGTCCTACGCCGCCTTTCCTATAGGCGTTGTCGTCATGCACGTCGTGATGGCCGCGATCTACTTTCTGGTCTTGTCGCCCTTGGGCTGGCTGCTGCGTCTGTGCGGATACGATCCGATGCACAGAAAGTTCGAGCCAAATGCGGAGAGTTACTGGACGGACAAGCCGGAGCCGCCGAAAGTTGATCAGTATTTCCGTCAGTTCTGATTGTTTTCCCGTAAAGGTACCTCGCTATGAGCAACAAAGGCAAGGTCTTGCCTGAAGACCGCTCGGCGGAGATCGCCGCTTTTCAAAAGTCCGCCCAGGAGGCACAGCCCGGCTTCATTTCCGAGTTCTGGCACTTCCTGCGTCACAATAAGAAGTGGTGGTTGTTGCCGATCGTCATCTTCCTCCTGCTGATCGGGATCATCGTCGCAGTAAGCTCGACCGCGGTTGCGCCGTTCATATATACCTTGTTCTGAAAACTGGTTGCTGAAACCGCGCGGAATCGGTGCCTGAAAGGCTGCTTTATGTCCAAGCGACGCAAGGCGCGAGTGCGAAATTCTCCGCCGTCTCCGCCGTTGGCAGTTGGAACCGCCGCGGTCCGCCTGACTGCGGCGGAAAAGTCCCGCCGTCCGCTAAGCCGGCGTCGCCTGTGGCTGTTTCGTTTGCTGTCCGCTACCCTAGTTCCGGCGCTTTGCTTTTGTTTGCTGGAAGGAGGGTTGCGGGTCTTCGGATACGGTTATCCCACCGCCTTTTTCGTCAATGTTCGCGGTCGGGATGGCTGGACCACCAACCAGCGTTACGGCTGGCAGTTCTTTCCGCCGGCGATTGCCCGCGAGCCCGCGGTATGCGAATTCCCGGCGGCGAAGGCTGAGGGCAGTTGCCGCATCTTCGTTATCGGCGAATCGGCGGCCATGGGGACGCCTGAGCCGGCCTTTTGCTTCGGCCGCATGCTCGAAGCGATGCTTCGCCAGCGGTACCCGGGCGTGCGATTCGAAGTTGTCAACGCGGCAATGACCGCAATTAACTCCAATGTGCTCGTCCCGATCGCGACGGCTTGCGCTCGGCAAAAGCCCGACGTGTTGGTCGTCTATATGGGCAATAATGAGGTCATCGGTCCCTATGGGCCGGGGACCGTGCTGGGCCGTTACATTCCCAGTCCGGGGATGATCCGCGCGAATATGGCGATCCAGTCATGGCGAATCGGCCAATTGCTGCGAAACGTACTCCACAGGAACGAGACCCATAGCATATCGGCGGCGGAATGGCGGGGCATGGAGGCGTTTGCCGGCCGCAATGTTACGGCCGACGATCCTCGTCTGGAAACGGTTTACGAGCATTTTCGCAGCAACCTCACTTCGATTTGCGGCCTCGGCCGCAGTTGCGGCGCGGAGGTTGTGCTCTCGACCGTCGCGACCAACCTGAAGGATTTTCCGCCGCTGGCATCTGTGCATGGCACAGGTCTCGATCCTGCGCAGTGCGAAGAGTGCGACAAGCATTGCCATGCCGGCCAGGAACTAGCCGCCCAAGGTAAGCACGACCAGGCTGTCGTTGCGTTGGAACGCGCCTTGGCGATTGACGACCGCTTTGCCGACGCCCATTTCTGCCTGGCTCAATCGCTGCTGAGGACAGGCGACTTCGCGAAGGCCCGCAAGCACTTTGTCCGGGCAAGGGACCTCGATGCCTTGCGTTTTCGCGCCGATACCCGGATTAATCAGACGATTCGCGATGTTGCCGCAGAAATGGCCACGCGCGGCATTTCCCTGGTCGATTTCGAGAAGGAGCTGGAAGAGAACAAGGGGACGGAGCACTCGCTTCCGGGCGACGAGTGGTTCTATGAACACGTCCATTTCCGGCCCGAAGGCAACTACCTGTTGGCGGCGACGGTGTTTCGCCAACTCTCCGTAACGCTCCCTGAATGGGTGCGCACGCGAGCGGCCGGCGCCGAAGAGCCGATGTCCTTGGAGGTTTGCTGCCAGCGCATCGCGCTCACGGGTTGGGATCGCGTGCAGATGGAAGAGGAAATGGCAATGATGACCAGTCGGCCGCCGTTCACGCAGCAAGTGGATCATCGCCGGCGGCAGGTGGCCCGCCGCATGGAAATCCGCCGGCTTCGCGGGAAGTACATGACTTCCGCTGCATTGGATGACGCGCTGCATGTCTACCAAGCTGCGGTCGAATTGAACCCCGACGATTTGGATCTGCGCCAAAGTCTTGCCCGCTTGTTGCTGGAGCGAAAGGACTATCCCGGCGCGATCGATCAATGGCGGCGTCTCCTGGCTCGGTTCCCGGAAATGGCCGATTGGCACGTGAATCTCGGGGTCGTCCTCAGTGCCAGTGGTGATGAGGCCCAGGCCCTCACGCAATTCGAAGCGGCCGGTGCGCTCAATCCGTATTTACGAGCGACGGCCCGCTTCAGTTCCGGCAACGCCCTGATGGCGCAAGGCAAGACCGCCGAGGCCGAGCAGCAGTACCGGGAGGCATTGGAAGCAAACTCTTTGATGCCCAAGGCAGAGAACGCCCTGGGAGTAATCCTTGCCAACCAGGGAAAGGCGGCTGAGGCTGAGCAGGCATTCCGTCGTGCCGTGGAGATAGACTCGACCCTCGTCTCGGCCCGCGTCAACCTGGCCTCCTTGATCGAGAAGCAGGGCAATCTATCGGTGGCGTTGAAGGAATACGAGCAAGCGGAGGAGGCAGATCCCGCCAACCTGGAAACGTATTGTCAGATGGTGCGCGTCTATCGAAAAATGAACGATCGCGAGAAGGCCATCGAGCAGTTCCGCCTTGCCGTGCAGACTATGCCGGACAATCCCGAGGCCCAGTACCTGCTTGGCAACTTGCTGGAGCAATATGGCCAATTGACCGAGGCCTGCGCGGCCTATCAGGCGGCCTTGCAACTCGATCCGGCGCATCTGCAGGCCGGCCACAACTATGCCGTTCTCCTGGAAAAGACCGGACGAACGGCTGAGGCGATCGAGCAATATCGCCGCGTCCTGCGGAACCATCCTGATTCAGCACTAACGAAGACTAATCTGAAGCGACTTACGGGGTCGCAAGATTGATATCGGGACTTTAGCGCGGATCAGTTCCAGGCCGCCATTTAATATTGCACCCCATGCTCGGCCTCTGCATCGCCGAGACGGGCCGCCCGCTCAGAACGGCGTCGAGCGCCGCCCGAAGGTCTTCGCCGGTTACTGGCGTGCTATTCCCCGGCCGGGCTGCGTCCATCTGGCCGCGATATACCAGTTTGTGATCGGCATCGAAAACAAAGAAGTCGGGCGTGCAGGCGGCATGATAGGCTCGGGCCACGTCCTGTGACTCGTCGATGAGATAGGGGAACGTGTAGCCCCGGGCCGCGATCTCCTCTTGCATTTTCGTCGGCGAGTCGTCCGGGTAGTGCTCGTAGTCGTTGGAATTGATCGCCACGACCCCGACGCCACGCCCCTGATATTCCCTGGCAAGCTGCGCGAAGGCCGGGGCGACGTGCTTGACGTATGGGCAGTGGTTGCAGATGAAAGCCACGAGCAAGGCGGACCGCCCGGCAAAATCGCCCAGGGCGTGGCTCTTGCCGTCGGGGTCCGGCAGGGAAAAATCGGGCGCAGCGGCGCCCAGCGACAAACGCATGGTGCTAGGGGTCAAGGCCATGGTAGTTCTCCTCGTTCGCGTCTGGATCTTGGGTTTTGGGGCTCGGTGGCGCCAGCCGCCAATTCTACACGCCGCCGTCAAGCTGGAATAGTCGCCGGGCGTTGGCTTCGGTTTGCTTTGAGAACTCGTCCAGCGGAACGCCGCGGAGCGCCGCCAGGGCGGCAGCCGTGTGGGCCACTAGCGCCGGTTCGTTCCGCTTCTGCTTGCCTCGCAACGGTTCGGGGGTGAGATAAGGGCTATCGGTTTCGATCAGGATGCGATCAGCCGGCACGGTGGCTGCCGCCGCGCGGAGCGGCAGAAATTTCTTGTTCGTATAGGTCACGTTGCCCGCGAAACTAACGTAGAGCCCCAGGCTTACGCACTCGGCCGACAGCGCGGCATCGCCCGAAAAGGCGTGCATCACTGCCCGCAAGGGACCGCGGGCCGCCGCCGCGCGGAGCATGGGCATCACTTCGGCCTCGGCGTCGCGGCAATGGATGACTACTGCCCGATCGCGCTGCTGCGAGAGGCGGAGATGGCGGTCGAACCAGTCTCGCTGTAGCTCGATGGGGGCATAGTCCCAATAGCGGTCCAGCCCGGTCTCGCCTATCGCGACCACGCGGGGATGATCCACCAGACCGACGAGGGCCTCCCAGTCGCCGGGCGCCGCTTCCGCACAGGAGTTCGGATGCATGCCCACTGCGGCGTAAAGACAATGGAAGGTTTCCGCCAGGCGGACGGCCGCCCGGCTGGAGGCGAGCGTGGTGCCCAGGGAGATCATTGAGCGAACGTCGGCGGCAATGGCTCGCTCGATGACCGCGGGACGGTCGGCCTCGAATTGCTCGTCATCAAGATGGCAATGGGTGTCGATCATGGGCAGGGACCAAATCGGGAGCGGGACGTATAAAACCTATGGTATCCGCGGCACAAGCCTGGTTTCAAGATGCGACTTGCTTCATTCTGGCCCATTTACGGCCGCCGACGGTATAATACAGCGACCAGTTCGAACGGTGGCGCAGTCGCCGCTCGGGCCCGGAATTTCGACCGTTCATCGCCTCTTTCCGACAACGAGTCCATGCAGTCCGCCTTCTACATTGTACTCGGCGCCCTCCTTGCGGCCTTGGCCGTGGGTCTTGGCGCCATTGGCGACCACGCCCTTAAAGGGCAGCTTTCCGACCAACTCTTCGACACCTACCGCACGGCCGTGCGGTACCAGATGTACCACGCGATCGGGCTGATCCTCGTCGGTGTTCTTGCGCAACAATCGCCGAGCCGGTGGTTCGACGCCGCCGGATGGCTGATGCTCTGCGGTATCGTCTTGTTCTCCGGCCTGCTCTATGCCTGGCTAGCGACCGGGCGGCGACCGTTTGTTTTTCTGGTTCCCGCGGGCGGAGTGGCCTTCATCATCGCCTGGCTGCTAACGGCGGTCGGGGCCTGTGGTCTATGGCCAAGAAACTGAAGCCCATCGTGCTCTGCGAACTTTGCGAGGCGGAGGAAGTCTATAACTTCCACCATTTCATCCCGCGGACGCTGCACAGCAATAAGTGGTTCAAGAAGCGGTATACGCGGGAGCAGATGCAGGCGGGTTTGCGGATCTGCAAGTCCTGCCACGATGCCATCCACGACCTGATCCCCAGCGAAAAGGACTTGGGCCGATACTACGAAACGAAGGAAAAACTGTTGGCCCATCCGCAGGTCGCCGGCTACGTTGCCTGGAAAAGAGGGAGATGATTCCACCGGCCGATGGACGAGACCTGTTTGATGGGCTGGCGGCCCTGATCGCCCCGGCCTTTTCCGCGCCGGGCGGCGCTAAAAATTCTGCTCCGCGCAGTGTGCATTGCCCGCTCGCGTACAATAATATTAACGGTGGTATACCTCACCCCATTGCGGATTAGAGATGGATATTCTGTGCTTGCAACAATCGCCGATGCATTATTTTCCGGTCACCAGGCCCTTCATGGGATTGCTGCTGCTAGCATTTGCGGTCGTAGTGGCACTCATCGAATTTGGGATCATCAGCTATGCCTATGAGAAGATGGGCGTGAATCGCCACTGGATTTTGGGCATCCTGTTACTTTCTTTGTTGGGCAGTGCAATCAATATTCCGGTTGCCGAGCTGCCCGGCAAGAAGGTCATCGTGGAAAGGACCGTCAATTTCTTTGGAGTGAACTATGCCGTGCCGCAGGTCGAGGACCGGGACGGGACGATCATTGCAATTAACCTGGGCGGCGCCCTAGTCCCTATCGGTCTATCGGTTTATCTGCTTTTCCGGCATAAAATCTTCATCGAGTCGGCCATTGGCGTGGCTATCGTGACGTTTGTCGTGCACCTTTTGGCTCAGCCCGTGCGAGGCGTCGGCATTGCCATTCCGCCGCTGCTGCCACCGATAGTCGCCGCTGCGGCTGCCCTGCTCATATCCCGCCGCTACGCAGCGCCCCTGGCCTATATCGCCGGTAGCATGGGCTGCCTGCTGGGGGCGGATGTGCTCAATCTCCATCGCATCGGCGATCTCGGCGCCCCGATTGCCTCCATCGGCGGCGCAGGTGTCTCCGACGGCGTCTTCCTGACCGGGGCGATCGCCGTGCTGCTGGCCTGAGCCTGCGACGGTCGTCGGTTAAGCCGCAAGCTTGTCTCGGCCTACCACCTACCAGCGAAGCCACTCAGTCCAATTCGCGTAGCTTGGATAATGCGGTAAAGGCAGCTAGTGGCACGAAGACCTGTGGCTCGAACTGATCGTAAGCCTCCAGCAAAGGCCGCAGCAGCGGCGCCAGCCTTCGCCGTTTCACCAAGGCATGGCAAATATGGCGGGCTGCCTCACAAAGCCAGCGTGATTGCCCAGGCTCCAACAGCCTTGCCAGCAAGGGCGGCAGACCCCCGCGGCCCAAGGCGATCAACGCCTCGGCCGCCACCCAGCGGACGTCGCCGTCGGTATCGTCCAGGGCATTTACGAGGGCCGTGGCGGAGATCGGCTCGGCGATTCCACCGAGGGCCTTGGCCGCCTCCCAGCGGACATGTGGCTTGTGGTGCGCCAATAGCTGGATCAAGGCCGGCACGACCGCGTCTCCGAGGGCGACCAGGGCTTCGCGGGCCCTCTCGCGCATCGCCGGATCAGGACCCACCAGGTCGGCTAGCAGGGGCGAAACGCTGGCGTCCAAGAGGTCTTCCACAACGACGTTGTTGCCGACTACGGTCTTGTTGTTGCCATTATGGTCTTTGACGTTCTTTTTGTTATACAAGTGGCGAATCATATCTGTTTACCTTTCCTTACGCGGGTTTTTTTCTCGTCACCGCCGCAGCCGTACGCGCACGGCCCAAGCGAGCGGCCGCAAACCGGCCTCTCCCCGCGAGCTGAAGCGATCGTATATGGCAGCGCGCCGCTTCCACCTTAATTATTTGCTAGTCTCGATCAGCGGCCACCCCTCTATGTATTTGTCACGTGGCAATAATGCGCAAGTAACAAATAGGGCGGCGCTCGTAGTCCCGGCTTCAACCGCTTTGGATTCCGGCTGAAGCCGGGACTACCAGTGCGCTTGCGACAAGCACAGTTGCGACTATAATAATGGCACAACACCGCAGTGCGTGCAGTTTCAATAATACGGTGCCTGCCCGATGCCGAACTCCAACCGAATTGCTAGCCATGTTCCCTACGACTCGCCTTCGCCGTCTGCGTTACAATCCCGCCGTGCGGGAACTCGTCCGGCATTCGCGTCTGGCGCCGGCCAACCTGGTCATGCCGCTCTTCGTGCGGCCGGGCAGCGGTGTCAAGCAAGAGATCGCCTCCATGCCGGGCAACTACCAGATGTCGCCGGAGGTGCTTGTCGACGAGGTTCGGGTCCTCCGGGATCTGGGCATCGGCGGCGTGATCCTCTTCGGCATCCCCGCGGCCAAGGACGCGGTGGGCAGCGACTCAACCAGCTCCGAGGGGATCATCGCCAAGGCCCTGCGGCTGGTCAAGCAGGCCGTGCCGGAGATGCTGGTCATCACCGACGTCTGTCTTTGCGAGTACACGGACCATGGCCATTGCGGCCCCTTGCGCGAGATCGGCGGC
Organism: uncultured Planctomycetia bacterium; assembly: GCA_963709175.1. GTDB lineage: Bacteria > Planctomycetota > Planctomycetia > Pirellulales > Thermoguttaceae > JANXQG01. The sequence goes on along the minus strand of CAVPVK010000007.1, from coordinate 1,321,593 downwards.
CGGACGACCGTGGAAAACGACGCCACGTTGGAACTGCTCGCCCGGCAGGCCGTGGTTCATGCCGAAGCGGGCGCCGACCTGGTGGCGCCCAGCGGCATGATGGACGGCATGGTAGGGGCGATCCGTCGCGGGTTGGACGGAGCCGGCTTCGCGGCACATTCCCATCATGAGTTACGCCGCCAAGTATGCCAGCGCGTTCTATGGGCCTTTCCGTGACGCTGCCGAAAGCGCGCCCAAGTCGGGCGACCGCCGCAGCTACCAGATGGATGCCGCTTCTTCACCGGGTCTAGCCCTCCGCGAGATCGAGTTGGACCTGGAGGAAGGGGCCGACATGATCATGGTCAAGCCGGCCATGGCCTATCTCGACATCATCCGCCTGGCCGCGGACCATTTTCCCGGCGTTCCCCTGGCTGCCTACAATGTCTCCGGCGAGTTCAGCATGGTGAAAGCGGCCGCCGCCTGCGGCTGGATCGACGAGCGGGCGATTGTCCTGGAAACACTCACCGCAATCCGCCGCGCCGGCGCGGGGATTATTCTTACCTATTGGGCAAAGGACGTGGCTGGCTGGCTGACTAAATAACAGTTGAATCATCGAAGCCGCTAGGCCCACCAGCACGCCTGGGCGTTCGCACATTCGCCGGAGGGCCAAGAGCGTCTTAAGGCAGATCCGGACATGGGCTTCTGGCCGGCCCAGTTGTTGACGCTAAAGCAGTGCCAACACGCGGCTCGGTCCACCCGTGCAGCCGGCGATCTTGGGACCGCCTACCACGATGATCGAGCCCTGTGCAGGAAGTTGGCCCAGCCCGGCAATGTTCTCCACGCCCCACTTCTGCCGGTCGAGCCAATAGTGATGGACCGGAAACTCCGCACTCGTGCCAGGATCAAGGCTTATGGTATCAGCCGCGATCCCCTTGAAGCTCCGCTCCTCCTGAAGAAACTGGACTGCCTCCAAGTGAAAACCGGGGAAGTGGTACCTTATGGGAACTTACCGCAGGACTCAAGCGTCTAAAGGGAGTTCTTCGTGGCCGACAGAAATCACCAGTTCCACGAAACACGATCTGGCACAAGTCTGCTGCAGCGCACCCAAACTTTGGGTACGGTGTTGTTTTGTGATTTCGTGGCACAAAATCGATTTTAAGGAGAAAAATTGTGACTGTCAGAATCTGTTTGTTAGGTTTGGCACTCTTGATCGGCGCCGCCATCACTAGGGCGGTGCTACAGGCCCCCGCCGTTGCCGGCGAAGGCAACGCAACCCTGGGGGAATCGCACGACAGCCGGTTGCTGCAGTACCGGTTGACAACCGATCCCGGCGGCACTTTGGCTAATGCCTGGGTGCTTCTGCGAGCGGAGCCAGAAAAGTTGCGGCCCGCGCCGCCCGGAGGACAGGCGGCGTCGTTCCCCGAATCGCGGTGGACGGTCTATACTGACATCGATGGCGATTCGGTGTTTGATACCATGGTCAAAGTCGGGCCGAAACAACAGGGGACCTATATTCTCTACCGCAATTCGTGGATCGAGGTCGGGAACCAGATGGCCAATTTCACTGTCGGCAGCGTGACAAGGGCGATAGGAGACGGAACGAAGTACGTTTTTAAGGGGCATGCCTGGGAAATCCAAGAGCAACCACCACAACAGTGATGGCGATGCAGTACGGGAAGTTTGTCGCTTCAGTGTGCTCGCGTTGCAGACCCCAGACGGGAGACTAACCCTGTCGAAGTGAGTCCGCCGACGCCCGCCCGTGCGTTTTCTTCGTGGTCCCCCGTGGCGATGAACGTGCATCCGTTAAGCTGACGAACGGATCCGGCGGGGAGCAATTGGGTCCGGCAGCGGAGTTGGGAGTGCCCCCTCCGTCTGCTAGACATTGACTCGCCGCGTTGTTAACATTAGAGGGAACCAACCGACGAGCAGAAATGAAACCATGAGAACAAGCTTGAGCATTTGTCCCATCGCCGGTATTTTGGCGCTAGCATTTTTTCCAGGTGTTGCGGCCGTCCCTGCCAGTGCAAAGCCGACATTGCCTGCGGCTGCGAATGCCCGGCCAAACGGGCATCGCATTTTGTGGTACGCCAAGCCGGCGGAGAGTTGGTCGGACGAGGCACTGCCAATCGGCAACGGCCGCATGGGCGCCATGCTTTTCGGTGGCGTGAATGTCGAGCGCATCCAGTTCAATGAGAACTCGCTCTGGTCCGGCGACAACAACTGGGACGGCGATTACGAGTGCGGCGACCATGGTTTCGGCGCCTATCGCGATTTCGGCAACCTATACATCGAATTCGGAACTCGCGACATTGTTCGCGTGACCTCGCCCAGCGGCCACGAGAAAGGCGACGGCAATTCGATCGATAACTCGATCGATGGGCGAATGGATACCAAGTGGTGTATCGACCAGCCCGGTCAGCTTGTGGTCTGGCAAGTCGAACTGCCGAAGGCCAAGGCGATCGCGTCCTATGCGATCACCAGCGCTAACGATATTCCGGCCCGCGACCCGCAGCAATGGACTTTGGCCGGCTCCATGGACGGGAAGACCTGGCAGGAACTTGACTGCCGCAAGCTTGGCAAGCCGTTCGCGACGCGGCACCAAACGCGGCGATTCACCGTCGAAAAGCCGGTTGCGAGTCGCTTCTATCGCCTTTCCTTCATTCCCAGCGGCGCTAGCCATTTCCAACTGGCGGAAATCGCCCTGCAAGGCATCAGTTTCGCACCGGGCGGCGCCGGTCCGGCGCCGGCGGATTACCGGCGCGAGTTGGACATCTCGACCGGCATCCATCGCACGACCTATTTCCACGACGGCGCGGCCTTTGCCCGCGAGGCCTTTGCCAGCCGTCCGGACCAGGTGATCGTGCTCCACTACACGGCGACCAGGCGGGGTGAAAGGTGCGGATCGCTTTCCGGTCGGTTGCGCCTGATACCGGGGCAGCCGAACACCGCGGTCGTTGCCGACGAGCGCGGACTTTTCTGGGATGCCGTGATGCCCAACACCCTCAGGCACGCCTGCACGCTCCGCGTTGCCCATACCGGCGGAAGCGTAAAGGCAGAGGGCGAAACCCTCGTTTTCGCAGCCTGTGACAGCCTGACGCTGCTCTTGGATGCGCGGACGGATTATGCCCCGTCGTACACGGCCGGCTGGCGCGGCAAACCGCCCGCGCCGATAATCGCCAAAGAGTTAGCCGCGGCCGAAGGCAAGTCGCTCGACGAGCTGCGCAAAGCACATCTCGACGATTTCGCTCCATTGCTGGCCCGTGTGCGGGTCGAGTGGGGGCGGTCCGACTCCGCCACGCTCGCCCTGCCCACCGACGTTCGCCTGGCGGCCTACGCCAAGGGCGGCAGCGATCCCGACTTGGAGCAGACGATGTTCCAATACGGACGTTATCTGTTGGCGAGTTGCTCGCGGCCCGGCGGCCTGCCGGCGAACTTGCAGGGCTTGTGGAACGACAGCAATGCTCCGCCGTGGGCCAGCGATTATCACAACAATATCAATCTGCAGATGAACTATTGGGGCGCCGAATCGACGGCCCTGCCGGAGTGCCACGTGCCGCTCCTGGATTTCGTTTCGGCCTGCGCCGAGCCGTGCCGTATCGCCACTCGCAAGGAATTCGGTGACAAGACCCGTGGTTGGACCGCACGCACCAGCCAGAGCATTTTTGGCGGCAACGGCTGGCAATGGAACATTCCCGCCAGTGCCTGGTATGCCCAGCATATGGCCGAACACTATGCTTTCACGCAGGACAAGGAGTTTCTGCGGAAGCAGGCATATCCGATGGTCAAGGAAATCTGCCAGTATTGGGAGGACCGTCTCAAGCGGCGTCCCGACGGTACGCTCGTCGCTCCCGACGGCTGGTCGCCCGAGCACGGCCCGCACGAGGACGGAGTGATGATGGATCAGCAAATTATCTGGGACCTGTTCCAGAACTACCGCGAGCTGGCGCAGGCACTCGGCGTCGATTCCGATTACCAGGCAAAAGTGGCCGACATGCAGGCGCGCCTGGCGCCGAACAAAATCGGGCGCTGGGGTCAACTCCAGGAATGGCAGACTGATCGCGACGAAGCGAACGATACGCACCGCCACACGTCGCACCTGTTTGCCGTCTATCCGGGGCGACAGATCACGCCGGCGCGTACGCCGGCACTGGCCAAAGCTGCCAGGTCGAGTCTCAAGGCCCGCAGCAACGATCATGAGGAGACGACCGGCATGCCGTTTGGTGTCGATACGACGATCGGCGATAGCCGGCGCTCGTGGACCTGGCCCTGGCGATGTGCGATCTGGGCGCGGCTGGGCGAAGCGGAGAGGGCGGGAATCATGGTCCGCGGACTGCTCACGCACAATACGATGTCGAACCTGTTCTGCAATCACCCTCCATTTCAGATGGACGGCAACTTCGGCATCACCGGTGCGATCCCCGAGATGCTGATGCAGAGCCACGCCGGCGAGATTGCCTTGTTGCCGGCCTGTCCCGCGGCGTGGGCCAAAAAGGGTTCGTTCAGTGGTCTGCGGGCACGCGGTGGCTATCGAGTGGATTGCGCCTGGAGGGATGGTAAAGTGACATCCTTCCACATCATTGCCGACAAGGCGCCGGAAAAAAGTGCGAAAGTGAAGGTACGTGTAAATGGCGAGGACCGCGAAGTCATTCCCGAGGGTTGATCGATATTGAACGGGGGCAGCCGGTCTTTTCTTGCTCGGGAGGGGTATCGTCCCGGCAACATCGGTATTGGCGACTTCTCGGCACTGGGTACGGCGCTGGACGCGGCCAGAAGAGCCGAGGGGTCCGGCCCTCATTTTGGCCAGCGAGGCAGGTAGCTAGATTACGAAAAACGTCTGGTGATTTGGCAGGGCGCTGTCCAAGGCGTTTTGCCGCGTTCAGCCGGCACGACGGCGCCCTGCTGCCGCATCCTTCAGCGCCGGGCGTGCTACCAGAATCCCTTTCTTTCATTGTGCGTCGAACAACACTCAAGGGCGGAATCGGCCGTTTTCTCGTTTTTTCCCGGGGCTCCCATTTTGGTGGGGAAGTTTTCCGGTGCCGGGACCTTTTTTGTTATACTATTAGGCACTTGTGGCGCGGCCGCCGCAAGATAGTCTCAGTCGTACGATCGTGGGCAAGAACGGAAATCAACACGGTGCAGAAGTTGCCCAGCTTCTGCCGAGACATCAAGAGCGACTGTCGGGGTATATTCGGCATCTGATCGCCAAGGCAACCGCAGCCCCGGAGGCTGCGGAAGGCAATGTCGCCAAGAAAGCAACGCCTTGATAAGCAACGTGCGGCGAGTGGGTGGCTTACAACCGCTCGCCGCCAACTGACCCATTTTCAGTTTCAGGAACCTTTCGATGAAGAAACTCATTATTACGAGCCTCTTGATGGCCGTCGTTCTTGCAGCCGCCGCCGAGTCGATGGCGGTGGATATGGACCAGCGCGCCGACGAGTTGAAGAACCTCCACTGGGGCATGTTTATCTGTTGGAGTTTTTCCACCTTCTCCGGCAAGGAATGGTCGCCCGGCGTCAAGGATGTGTCGTTCTTTAAGGCCACCCAGGCCGACACGGATCAGTGGGCTCGCACCGCCAAGGAGGCCGGCATGGGCTATATTTTGTTTCTGACGAAACACCATGACGGCTTTTGTCTCTGGGACACGAAGACGACGCAGCGCAAGATCACTAATGCGCCATTGAAACAGGATGTGCTGGCAAACCTGCGGAAGTCTTGCGAAAAATATGGCATCAAGGTCGCCTTGTACTTCTCGCTCGGTGAGTTTGACGACAATAAGAATTACCATCCGGGCGGCTACACGCCCGCAATGCAAAAAGCCCAACTCAAGGAACTCTGCACCCAGTATGGTCCCATCGAGTTCTATTGGATGGACTGCGCTCAAGGCATCGGCGGTTCATCGCAGAAGGATATCACGGCTTGGGTAAAGAGTTTTCAACCCGGTTGCTTCGTTGGGTATAATTACGACCGGGACAAGGCGGGCGACCTGCGCGCCGGTGAAATGGGGCGTCCGGGGAAGGCCGATGGTTTCCTCGTCAGCGAATTCACGTATCCGATTTTGCCCGGCCACGAAGGCGGCGCGATGTGGTTCTACTCGCTGCCAAAACACGACAATCTCTGCCTGCCTGCTCAGAAGCTGTACGCGGACTACGCCGACGCGGTAAAGTTCGGCAACATCTTTTCGCTCGATGTTGGCCCAGACTACAGCGGCAAGCTGCGCGACATTGATGTGAAGACGCTCCGCAAGGTCGGCGAAATGATCCGGCAAGACAATCACAATAGAAAGTAATGTTGTATCATGTGGGCAGGTTGCAATCTGTCCCACCGCAAGGCGACGGCGCAAACAGCGGGGTGCTTGTCTACTGCACCGACACCGGCAACTGGGCACCCAACTCGGCGGAGATCCAGATCCTCGACGACTACAAGCAGAAATGGGGCGGCGTGGCGCCGAACTGGAAATGCGCCGGCCTGTTCGGGCACCTGGCACCGTCAAAACAGACGGTCAAGAAAGCCGGCGAATGATACAGGATGACAGCCGCGTGTGCGGATCCGCAACGGCGGAAAGTACAAGCGGCCTGACCCGGTGTGAGATACTTCGAATAATAGAACGAAATGAACGTAATGGAAGGAAAGGACAGATTATGAAGTTAATTAAGTTCGCAGCAATGGTCGGCCTGATGTTCGGCGTCACCGGTCAGGTGGAAGCGAAGCCGTTGAAGGTATTCATCCTCGCCGGGCAATCCAACATGCAGGGGCATGTAAACGTATCGACGTTCGATTCCATGGCCGACGATCCGAAGACGGCGCCGCTCCTCAAGGATATCCGCAATGCTGACGGCAAACTGCACGTATGCGACAAGGTGTGGATTTCGTCGATTGGCTGCGCCGGCGATGATACGACTGAGCAGAAAGGCAAACTGACCGCAGGCTTTGGCGCCTCGACCGAGGAGATTGGTCCCGAGTTCACGTTCGGCATATACATGGAGAAGCTGCTGGGGGAGCCCATCCTGATCATCAAGACCTCCTGGGGCGGCAAGGATCTGCACACTGATTTCCGCCCACCCAGTGCCGGGCCATACGTGTGGAGCGACTTCGAGTTGGCCCGTCGCAAAGAACGCGGCGATAACATGGAAAAGGAAAAGGCCGATAAGATCAAAGCCACGGGCGTGTACTACCGCCTGATGCTCGGGCATGTGCGAAAGGTCTTAGGAGATATTGGTCGGGTGGTACCGGGATACGGCCCAAAGCAGGGCTACGAGCTGGCCGGTTTCGTCTGGTTCCAAGGATTCAACGACCTGGTCTCTGGCTGGACGTATGACAAAGGCAATCAGCCCGGCGGCTACGACATGTACGGGCAACTGCTGACGCACCTTGTACGCGATCTTCGCAAGGACCTGAACGCGCCGAAGATGCCCTTTGTGATTGGAGTCATGGGTATTGGCGGCCTGAGGGAAGGCACGAAACCTGGAGGCATGCAGTATTTCCGCAAGGCCCAGGTCGCACCGACGTTGCTTCCTGAGTTCCAAGGAAACGTGGTCGCCGTGCAGACGGCACCCTACTGGGACGATGATTTGGAAAAGCTGCGAACGCGGTTGGAGGCACTCTGGCCGAAGATGGACGCGAGGGCCGCTGAGGCGGTCAAGAAGAATCCGAAGATCACCGGGGCCGAGGTTGAGGCAGTCAAGATGAAGGTCGTGGCTGAGAATTTCACGCCGGGGGAGCGGAAACGTCTGAACGCTGCCTCCAACGGCGGCTACCATTATCTCGGCGCCGCCATAATCATGTCACCGATCGGCAAGGCATTTGCCGAGACGATCGTGACGTTGCAGAGGGCTCTGTGACGTTCGCGGTTCCGGCCGACCGGAAGCTCGACCGCCACGCCGTGCGCCGTAAGAAGGGCTGGAAGAAAATGCGGTTTGCCACGCGGGAAGAAGTCCTGGAACTGACCAGCCTAACTCGCGGTTCGAAACCGCCCTTCGGCAGCCTGTTCCGCCTGCCCACGCATTACGACGAACGGCTGGGCGAGATCGAAGCGATCAACTTCAATGCCGGAGCAACGTCAGCCAATGCTGCAATATGTCAAAGTCTCAGCGTGAGAGCCGAGCACTATGGCTGCCGCGGCAGATCCAATCTCGGGGAAACATAGGTGCCGCGCGTGGATCTCGCTGCCACGGCAGCCGGGTTGTGCTCTGTTGCTGGTTGCCTCAATTTCTTCTTCGTCGCCAAACTGCTGCCGCGGAAACCATTCCAGCCGCGAGCAGCAGTAGCAGAGTTCCCGGTTCCGGCACCGTCGCGATCGCCGCCACGGGCGCACTCGCAATGGCCGAACCGTTCGCCAGAGGCGATCCACTTGCTTCGGGGTCGAAGATGAACGTCCCGCCCGCACCCACCGTCAAGCTCGTTCCGGTGGGAAGGGCGGATGCCGTGGTGATGGTGAGTGTGCCGGCTTCAACGGTCGTGCCGCCGCTGTAGGTATTCTGGCCGCTAAGGATGAGCGTACCGCGGCCGGTCTTAATCAGCCGGCCGCTGTCGCTGATCGCGCCAGCGAAGCTGCTGTTGAGGTTGTCGCTGTTGCCGACGGTCAGCGCGCTGCTCCCCAGGTCGACGCCGCCGGAACCGTTCAGCGCACTGATTTGCTGGTCGGCGCCCAGGCTGAAGTCCGCGCCGGGGCTGACGGTGACCTGGCTGAAACTGCCCAGGGCGCCGATGGCTGCGACCGCCAGCGTGCCGCCGCTGATGTTGACCTTCGTCCCCTGGACCAGGCTCGTGGCCGACGAACTCAGGACCAGCAGGCCGTTGTCGGCCTTGGTGATGGTGCACGCCGTGCCGCCGTCATTGAGCGATCCCAGGATCAGCGTTCCCGCACCCGTGCCGTTGTTGGCCACGTCGAAGGTCGGGGTCCCACTGAGGTCGACCGGGCCGACGGTTAGGGAGTAGCCGCTATTGGCTGCGCTGCCGCCGCCGGTGAGAAAGAGGGTGTTGCTGCCGATGGTCAGATTGCCCACGGCGGCGCTGCTGGCGCCGGTGACGTCGATGGTCGAGTTGGAAGTCACGTTGACCGTATTGGCCAAGGCTGTCGGGCTAAAGGCGATCGGAGTCGGATTGCCGACAATCTGCACCGCCGCAATGCCTGTGTCATCGTTGAGGACTCCGTCGCCGCCATTGTCGACGTTGCCGGAAATGGACTGCGATATCTGGACCGTGCCACCGCTCAGGCCGTCGTACTCGGCGAAGTTGGCGCCAGGGTCGCCGTCGATGTCAACGGTCTGCGTGGTCTGGTAATAGAATCCACCTCCCCCCGCTGGTGAGGTGGGGCCGAATCCGGCGCCTTCGTTGGCCATGATGCTGGCGTAGGCGTTCGCACCCGTGAGGCTCTCGTACCAGTAAGTGGTCGAGCTAGCGCCTTGCACCACCGTTACGCCGCCGGCGTCGTTGCCTCCCGAATTGGCAGTGTTATTCCAGGTTTTCTGGCCTCCCCACGGTGCGCCGTCGAAATAGACATAGACCTTGTAGCTGGCGTAGGGGATTCCCGAGAGATTGACGTTCACCGATGGGAAGGCTGGTGCCCGCGGAGCGAGGCCGGTGTAGGTGCCGTCCCACACCGTTTGCGGTGCGTAGTTGGACAAGTACGAGTTCGTCAACTGGTCGTTGGGATTGGTCGGCGCGGACAGGTTCGTTCCCATCCATTGGTTGCCTGGCACCCAGACGGAAAACGTCGAAGGAGCGCTCCAAGAGACCTGCGCGGACGTCGCCGTCCCGGAACTATTTAGCAGCGAGCCCTGGCTGCCGGCATTGTTGTAGACGTTGTTCCAGTTCGCCTGCTGAACAATGCCCGCTACGCCGTTGGAGGCGATGCCGTAATTGATGCCGTTGGTGGAGGCGGGCAGCCCGGTCGTAGCATCTTCGCCCGAGGCGAATTTGATGCCGATGCTTCCGGGGCTGGAAAAGGCGGTGGCGACACCTGTGAGCCGCAACGTCCCGCCGGCGAGGTTCACGGGGCCTGTGCCCAAGGCACTGTTGTTGCCCGCCGCCAACACGCCCGTGGAAATCTTGGTGCCGCCGTTGTAGGTGTTCGCGGCAGTCAGTGTCAAGGTCCCGCTGCCCGCCTTGGTCAGGCCGCCATCGTAGGCGTTGGGGGCGATCATGACGTCGCCACTGGGAACGGTCGTCGCATTGCCCTGGTAGTACAGTTGTACCGTCGGCGCAGTGTCGTAACCTACACCGGGATTGGTGACCGTAATGCCGGTCACCTGGCCGGAGCTATTGAGCTTCGCGACGGCGGTGGCGCCCGACCCGTTGCCATCGGCGGAGGCGATGTACACCTCTGGGGTAACGCCGAAGGTCCCAATAGGTGAGGCCAATTTGATCGCGTTCACGCCGCTGCCCGTGTTGGGAGACAAGAGCGGCTGGTTGATCGTGACCGCCTGGCCGCCATCATTGATTGTCGTGTTCTGCCAGAGGTATGCGCTGCCTTGGGCGCCCAGGTTTATGAAGTCAGACTGCGGCCCGGCGCCGTTGTAGACCAGCGTACCACCATGGAAATTCACTTTTGCCGTGCCGGGCAGCGTGGACGAGCCATTGGTGATCTGATTCGTCTCGAGCAGGCCGCCATTGAGGTTGTAGGTCCCCGTCAAGGTGTCGGCTGCCTCGCTTTCGGTCAGCGCCATGGCGACCGGTCCATTGACGGTCACCGTGCCGCCGGACTGGTAGACCTGGCCGGCACCATACCTTACGGTCACGGAACTTCTATAGTTCGGAAGCTGGTTGGCAATAGTGAGCGCGTTAGTCGTGAGCGAGGAACTATCGGCCACCACCAAGGTGCAACCGCTGCCCGGACCTCCCTCGCCGTAGCCGCTCGTATCAAAAACAATCACGTTTCCGAAGACGGCCTTCGCGGAACCCTGCATTGCCGCGTAGTTGTCGCGGACGTTGGCGACTCCCATGTCCAAGGTCTGCCCGCTGCCGTTCACGGCGCCGTTGCCCTGAACAACGAGGCTGGCCGAACCCTGGTTGTAACCCATTTCCAATGTGCCGTTCACATTCAACGTGCCGGAACCGCCGACGACGATCGACCCAAGGGCGCCGTCGTGAGCGAGGTCGATGCCCGCGGTGGCCGTGAGCGTGCCGTTCATGACAGTCAGTGTCCCACCGTGTTGGATTCCGTTAATCAGGCTATTGACGGTCATTGACGCCGCGGGCGACGATGGGCCGCCAATCTGGATCGTGCCCGAGTCGCTGATCGTCAGCGTTCCCGCGGAACTACCCGCGCCCGTGAACAGCAGCATGCCGGGGCCGCTCTGGATCACGTTGTTCGCCGGGCCGTTAAGCGAGCCGCTGATCGTCAGCGAGTCGGTGGCATTGGTCGTCACGACGCTCAAATCGCTGTTCAACTGCACGGGGACGTTGATGGCGTGCTGCCCCGCCACGCTGATCGTACCCGCGCTGCTGCCGAAATCGACAACGCTGCTGCCGTCGCCTTCGTCATTCAGGGAGATATTGTTGAGATTGGTATTAAACGTCAACCCTGACACGGACGTATCGCCAGACGGCAAGGTAACCGTGTTCGCGCCAGGGACGACGCCCGGATCGGAGAACACCGGCGCTGAACCAGAGAATGGCACGCCCCCATTCCAGTTTGCTGCATCGTTCCAGAAGGTGTCGCCGCCGGAGCCCGTCCACGTGGACTGGGCCCGAACAACGCGCGGGAGGACGAAGACGAACAGCGCCGCTAGGGCAAGAAAGGCAACCGTAACGGATTTCGGGAGGCGAGACATGGAGGTCAATCTCCTTTTCGGAAAACGAGAGGTCGTAGAACGGTAATCATGGGGTGTACTTCCGGCGGCTCGTGGAGAGGGGAGGTTTACAAGACAATCTCTTATGCCAAAACTTTCTTCATGGGCTCTCCAATCCGGCAATCAGCTGTCGTGGAGAGCGGATACCCGGCTCAATCTCGGGAAAGCCGTGCATCCGCTCCGACGCGGTGCCGAGATCTCACGTTTCAAATTGAGATCTCAAATCTGCAACTGTCAGTTTGCCATCTTCCGCCTCCGCCAGATCGCCGAGGCGGCGACGAGGGCCGCCGCGAGCAGCAGTAACAGAGTTCCCGGTTCCGGCACCGTCGCAATCGCCGCCCCCGACGCCATTCCAATGGCGGTATTGCTCGCCAGAGGCGATGCACTGGCTTCGGGGTCGAACACGAACGTCCCTCCCGCGCCCACCGTCAAGCTCGTTCCGGTGGGCAGGGCGGTTGCCGTGGTGATGGTGAGCGTGCCGGCTTCAATGGTCGTCGTGCCGCTGTAAGTGTCGCTGCCGCCGAGGACCAGGGTGCCGTCGCCGACCTTTACCAAGCTCAGGCCGCCGTTCCCGTTGTCGGCAATGCTGCCCGAGAAAATGGTCGATGTCGAGTTGCCCGCGGTGAACACCGCGGGCGAGTTGGAACTGTTGGTCAACAAGCCGGCGCCGCTGAGCGAGCCGACTTGCTGGCTGACGCCGTTCACGTCGAGCGTCGCGCCGGCGGCAATCGACAGGGCCGTTGTCACCGGCAACGGGGCCGGCGGCGCTGCGAACAGCGAACCCAGAGTGCCCAGGTTGTCGAAGACCGCGGTGTCCGTGGTGGAATTGTCGTGCGCAGTGTCCGCAATTCCCAGCAGGAACGACGTCCCCGTCATCACGGCCGGGTAACTCTGGATCTCCGTCCAAGAGGTCGGCACGGTCGGGCCACTGCTGTTGCTGTAATAGCCGGTGAACGTGTCGGTCGAGGCCGTGTAGGTCATGCGGATCCAGTTCGGTGAGATGCCGCCGGCTGCCGCGTACTGCGCCTGATCGACTTCTTGCATGGCAACGCCGTTTCCCGTGGTCTGGCAATCGAAGACGCAGGGAACCTGATTGCTGCTGTTGTCCGCACGAGCCAGAATGCCCGCCTTCGCCCAAGCGGAGTCGCCTCCGGTCATGCTGGCGACATGCACGGCGACGTCGAAATTGGCGTCGGTGGGGACGGTCGTATAGACGTATTGGCCTTGCTCAGTCCCGCCCCAGATGTCGTTGCCACCACCGGTGATCGTCAGGGAGTCGCCTGTCAACGCGTAGGAGCCCGCTATGCCGGGCGCCCCGCCCACACTGAGGTCCATGGACGAAATCACCGGAGCCGGCCCCGGCAGTTGGAGTGTGCCGGCGCGGACGATGGTGGGACCGTTGTATGCCTGCGAGGCGGTCACCACAAGCGTGCCCGCGCCGGATTTGGTGAGGCCGCCGTCCGTGCCGGCAAGGGTCGGATCGTGGCTCAAGGTCTGATTCAAGGTGACCGCGTAGCCGTTAGTGTTTATCGCCGCTCCGCCGGCCTGGACAACCAGGTTCGCGCCGCTGGCGAAGTTGGAACTGCTGCCGGTCGCCTGCAGCGTACCGCCGTTGAAGTCGACCGTGCCGCTGAGGGCGAAGGCGTTGGCGGCGACGGTGACCCCGCCGTTTAGCGTTGCCAGGCCATTGGTGGTCAACGTCCCGGAGAGGAGCGTGCCGGGACCGGTCAGGGTGGAGTTATTGGCCAGCGTCGCGCCATTCGCCGCGTTCAGCGCGGCCGTGTTGAGATTGAGCGTGCCGCTGATGGCGGCCGTGTTGGCGTTCACCGTGACCCCGCCGTTCAAGTTTGCCGTGCCGGTCGAGGTGAAACTCGCGGCACCGACAGCCCCGGGCCCGCCGAGAGTCGAGTTGTTGTTCATGGTTACGCCATTGGTCACCGTCAACGGGCCGCTTGTTTGGACGGTCAGGCTCGTGGCATCGGTGCCATTGCCCAAGGTCAGCGAGTTCACGGTCGTCGCTGCTGCAGGCCCCGTCACTGCCACTCCGTCGCTACGGTCGATGACCACGTCGTTGGCCGCCCCAGGGGTGCTTTGCACGATCGAGAGGTTGCTGATCTGGAAGTAGCCGCCGCCCCCGACATTGACGTGCTCGGTGATCGTGCCGCCGCCCACTGTGGCAAGGTTCCAGTTCGCGGCAACGTCCCAATTTCCCGTGGGACCATCGACCCAGTGGGCCTGCCCGCTGGGGGGAATCCCCGCGCCGACGACCAGGGTGCCACTGGGTGCGCTGCCGGTCCAGGTCATGATCGTGTAGGCGTGGCCGGTGGGGTTGAAGCCCAAAGAGACGGGGTTCACCACGACACTGCCGGTGATCGATAGATCGCCGTTGACCTGGACCATGTCACCGCTGGCGGCCGACGTGGCGCCCCAGGCGTAGTTTGAGCCGGCCTGGAGATCGAGGGCGACCGGGCTGCCGTTGGCGCCGATCGTCATGGTGCCGCCGCCCGGTTGAAGTATGCCGCCCACCGTCACGCTGCACGCGCCGCCGCTGCCTTGGAGGAAGCTGCCGGCGCCGCCCAGGGTCGTGCCGGCCGGCACGGTAACGCTGCCCAGCACCGTGCCGCTGTTGGCCAGCGTTGCCCCGCTGGGAACCGTAAACGGACTTGCGTTCTGGGCCGTGACATCGAAGGTGGCGCCTGCGGCCACATTGATCGCCGAGGTGGCATTGATCGAGCCCGCGGCGCCGAGGGCCAGAGTGCCGAGATTCACGTTGGTGGGGCCGGTGTAGCTATTGGAAGCCGTGAGGGTCAGTGTCCCCGATCCGGTTGTGGTCAGGCCGCCGCCCACCAGCGGGCCAGCCGTAATTGTGGCAGTCGCAGACCCGCCGCCTTGGCTGTAATTTCGGTTGGTCAGCAAATTGACGGTCACAGAATCGCCAGCCTGGAATCCGCTGCCAGGGTTGGTAACGTCGATATGATTAATCGTTCCATCGGCGTTGAGCACGGCCTCGCCGGTCGCGCCGCTGCCGGAACCGCCCGCAAATTGCACGTAGGGGGCGACAAGGTAGGAGCCGAAGTTGGTCACCGTGACGCTGCCGATGCCGTAGCCGCTGGGGGCCAACAAGGGTTGGTCGATCGAAATGTTCTGGCCGGCCGTATCGACAGTCAACCCGCCGGCCTGGATCGTGACCGTGAGATTCGCATTGGCGGGCAGGATGCTACCGGAGGTCGTGGCTTGCAGCGTGCCGCCGTTGAAGTTCACGACCGCCGAACTGCCTGTATTCTGGCCGCTCTGCGGGCCAACGATCTGGTTGACGGCCAGGGTGCCGCCGCGCAGGTTGTAGGTGCCGACCATCGTGCCTGTATTATCGTTGTAGTTGGCGAGTGTCATGCTGCCGCCGACGCTGACGATGCCGCTCGTCTGCTCGACCTTGGCGAACAGGATGCCCTGGCTGCCGACCTGGTTGCCCACGGTCAGACCCCCTAAGGTCAGCGAGGCGCTGTTGGAAACGACCAGGCTGCTGTAGTCGATCTGGCTGCCTACGAAGTTCGAGTCGCCAAGGCTGATGTTACCCACGTTCATCGTGGCGTTATTTACCTGGATCTCGGTGTTGGAGATCCAGGCGGTGCCGGCGGTGATGCTGCCGGAAGTGAACGTCGCGCCGTTGCTGACAACGAGGTTTCCCGAGGCCCCGTTAAAGCCCATCTGCACGTCCTGGTTGCTGGAGAACGCGGCGTTGGATCCGCTGACGGTCAACTGTCCGCTCCCTCCGTCGTGCCCGATGCGGGTCCACGCGGCGACGTTCAACGAACCGCCCAGGAGGCTGATGCTGCCCTGGTTGTTGAGGTCGATAATGCCGGAATTATTGCCCGTTACGGTAAGCGACGAGGAGGCCGGACCTTCGATATTGAGCTGGCCGTTGCCGGTGAAGGCGATGCCCGACACGGTGCTCGTGCCCTGGGTGAGATTGAAGGTGCCGGCGCCGACAGTCATAGGCCCGCCGGTGATTTGGAAGCTGCCGAAGCTGCTGGTGCTGAAGGTGCCGCTGGGGACAGAGACCCCATTGGTGGAGAGATTCACGCCGGTCAGCGTCAAGGGGCCGTCCGCAGTCAAGGTCTGGATGATATTGATCGTTGCGCCGGAGGCGGCAACGAGACCAGTGGAAGTGGCCGCATCGAGGGTCGCCACGTTCAGGGTGGAAGTGCCATCCACCTTCACTCCGCCGCCATTAAAGCTCACCGCGCCGGCCACGTTCAACGTGCCGCCAGTGGTGATGGTCACCGTACCGCCGGTGTTGACGGTCAGGCCAAGGGCATTGCCGGTCGCCGCGCTGAGCGTTACCGGATTCGAGACGGTGACAAGGCAGGTGCTGTCGGGCGAGGAACTGGGAGTCCAGGTCGTACCGGCGAGCCAAGACCCGCTTTGAGCGCTGGAACGAGCGTTGATGGTCGGCACGACATCGGGCCCGGCCGCATCAAGTGCCGTAATCTGGGATGAATTGAGGGCCGTGGCGTAAATGCGGAACGCGGTCATCGAACCTTCTAATACTCCGCTTCCGTTATCCGGGAAGGCAGGGCCGCCGCCCAGGTTGAACATGACGCTGGAGATATTAGCCAGCGAAACGCCGCCCAAGCTGCCCGTTTCATAGAGTGAGCCGTTGAGGTACATCTTGATGGTATTGTCTGCCTGGTTGAACACGTCGACAACATCAATGTTTGGCCCGGAGCCCCAATTGCTTAGCGGAGCTAGGCCCGTGGGGGTCCAGTTATCGTAGCTGCCATTACTGCCGCTGGCCTGTGCATAGATGTGAATGCCGTTGCCGGCCCACTGCGTCAGTCCATTGCCCGACGCACCGCTGCCGATGTTGAAGACGTTGGCATCGTCGCCATTCCAATTGAACCGTCCCCAGAACTCGATGGAGAGGCCAGAGCTCGTCCCATTGGCGCCCGCGGTGGCCGCAATGTCGTTGCTGCCGAAATTGATCACAGAATTGAGTGCGGAACTGCCGTCGAAAACGGCGCCCAGCGTCGGGTCGAGGGTAACGCCGGCCCCGGGCGTGCCGTTAAGCGAACCGATGAGGTCATTATAGCTTCCACCCACGCCGTTATTGGTGTTAAAAATGTACTGGTGGGTCAGGTCCAACTGCGCCCAGGCGGTCGAACACGTCAGTGCGAACGCCGCACAAACAATCATCACCGAATTCTTCATAGTCTCATCTTTCCACTGCTCTGGTAAATTCTGGTCGGGTTGATCGTAAACTGGGATGGCAATTGCCTGCCGCCCGACGTGACCGGTAAGTCAGGCCGGCGTTTCGTCCACACGGTGACTTTCAGCGATTTGATGACCAAGGTTGTCGCCTGCGTGGTCCGCGGGCTGGCGCCGAAGACCCCCCCATACAAGTTCCCGGCGCCGTCCAGGAACTCGGGATGCTTGGTCGAGAGGGCAACGGCGGTCTGCTCGGTGAGGTTGTCGCTCACCAGTACGTAGCGGCCGTCCTTGCGGCGCAAAGTGAGTGTGAGGTCGGAACCGAAAGCCACCAGGCCCACGTAATTAAGGTCGTGGTCCCAGCCGCGGCGATTGTTCACCAGGAACTGGGCCGCGTGCGTGGGGTCGCCGCCGATCAGGCCGCCGCGGATATTCCAGTCCGCCCCGTTGCCGACATACAGGCCGATCTGGCTCAAACCCGCGATGAACGGCACGCCGCCGACTTTCATGCTGATCTCGAAGTCCTCTGCCCCGGTGAATCCCAAGTCGGCAAGCCGCACGCCCAGGTATTCGCCGCAGTCAAGCCGGAATTGACTGTTCAGGTCGGTCTCGGTCGTGGTCAATTCCAACTGCCCGGATTTGCAGTTGAGAAAGAGATTATTGTCCTGCGCCGCCAGCGCCGACCCGGTGCCGGGAAGGCGATAGGTCAAGCCCGTACCGTTGCCCGCACGATCGCGGATCGTCCCGGCGGCGGGGTGGCGGAAGTCGAATTCCAGGGTCCGCGGGGCAACGCTTGGCGACGGCACGATCGCCCGCACGAAGTCGCTTTGGCCGGAGGGCTTAGTCGAAAGGGACGACACCTGCGCCGCGGAAATCTGCACGGCTTGGCCCTGGCGGAGATCGAGTTTCTTGTCGGGTGTGGCGGCGGGATAGGCCTCGACCCTTCCATCAAATACGTGGACCTCGACGGAGCCATCGTCGGCTACCGCCATGCCGAATTCGGTGCCCAGATCGACAACCTTGCCCTGCGTCGAGAGAATCTGGAACCCCCTGGCCTCCGGCGGAACATGGGCCGTGAGCTTTCCGCGCACAAGCCGGATGCTGTTCTCCGACACCAGTTCCAGTACGAGGGGACCCTCGAGAACCACGCGAACGCCGCTTTGGAAATGGACCTCGGCCAGACCACTGTCCAGGGAACACTTTTGCCCGGCCCGCAGGCTGCCCGAGAAGCCGGGCTTGTCGGTCCAGCAACAGTCGTGGGCGTTGGTCAGCCAGGCGATCGCCGGCCGGTTAGCGTACGGCGCGGGCGCGGTGCGATCGATGGCCGCACGCTGTGTCTGCCGCACGACGGCGACGAGGCCAGCCACGCCCGCGGCGAGCACCACGGCAGCCAGCGAGAACAGCAAGGCATGGTCCGACAGATAACCCCAGCCTTGCCTGCCGATGTCACCGAGGAATCCTGGCACGGAGGATCGCGGCGAGTCGCTGACCGGCGGCGTCTGTTGCGGCGGGCCGGCGTGCGTGGCGCCCGCCTCTTGCGAGGCAAACAGTCGCGGCATGAGCCGCGTCATTTCAATATAACGTATGTAACACTGCCGGACCTTGGCGTTGTCCCGCAAGAGAAGCTCGAAATCGCTTATTTCGGCGTCGGTCAGCTCACCCTGAATGCTCCTGGTGAGGAAGGTATGCACCAGAGCAAAGGCATCGTTAACGGGGATATTTTCTTCGTTCATGGCCCGTCCCCTTCCAAACAACGTTCTACGCATTCGGCGAGCTTGCGGCGAATCCGGCAGAGGGCCACGTAAGTGCCGTTCACCGAGCGGCCGGTTTGTTCGGCGACCGCCTTGATTTTCTTGTTGTCCACGTAAACCAAGCGAACGAGTTCCCTCGCGGCGGAGCCCAATTTACTGGAACACGTCTGCAACGCCGTCCAAAGCCGGCTCTCCTCTTCTGGAGTCTGGACGGCACGGGCCATTAGGGCTTCGACTACTTCGTCACTGAAAACCCTGCCTTCGGTTTTCTTTTTCTGGAAATGGGCCAGGGCCGTGTAACGAGCCACCGTACGAGCCCAGGCCAGGAAATTGCTGCCGGCCTGAAATGTCTCAAACTCCCGCCAAAGGGCAAGGCGAGTTTCCTGCAGGATGTCCTCGGCATCCTGCCAGCGAGGGACAATCGTATGAACGCAGGCCGCTAAGCGAGCGTCGTGACTCCCCAACAACCTCAGAAACTCAGCGTCGCGGTTACTTTCCCGCGGCTGTGACCCAGTATGCCGCATGACTTTGATCCTTATACACCCAGAGAGTGGAAAAACCAAGAACCTTAGCACCGAACTTACGAAATTCCTGGATTCCTGATCTGCAGGATCTTGATAATGATTTTGATCTATGTTGTGATCGGGCGATTATTGTGTGTACCAGCGATTGCGGCCTTCAGCGGGGCAAGAGACGGTTTTTCGCCAAGTCCGTTGAAATTCATGGAGCAGTGCTAAGGTTTTGCCTTCTTTTCCTCTCTGATATCGAACGGCGCCGGTACACCCTTGCCGAGCGATGGCCCCTGACGCCCCTCATTCCATCCTAAACGCCAACTTGCCGATAGCCCCTCTTAGGGGTCCCTTCGCAGGCAGAACCCGTACTTGAACGCAGCTATAGAAGCGCAAAGCGCAAGCAGGTAAAACCGTCGCTTGCGGTTTAGACATTGGCGTCTCGCCGCTTCTATACTGCACGCGGCCGGAATTGATACTAAGCCCAATCGGCAGCGAGGACCGCAAGTCCCTTCCTCGCTAGAGCTTCGGGCTAGTTTGCGACGTGCCATTTCCGGCAGCGTGCAGTATAACCATGGAATCAACGTTGAGGCTTCGAGAAAGCCTTAACGCATACGAACCTCGAATGCCAAGAATGAACGTGAGATTATTCCAAATTATCCGCGCTTCCTGCCAATTTGCCATCCTACTACTAGGTTCCCTTGCCGTCCTTAGTCCGACTCCCGCAGCGGCCGTGCAGCGCGACACGCTCGAGAATGGCACGCTGAAGGCCGTATTCGAAGCTGGCGGGCTGGTGCGACTGGGAAATGTCGTCTTGCGCCGCGACATCGAGATCGCGGGCGACACTGCCGCCCTGACCGTGGACGGGCAGAGATTTGCCTCGCAAAGCATGAAGCTTATCGGCACGCAGCGCAAGAACCATAGCATCGCGTTCCAGTACGAGTTGGGCAAGATGCAATTCCGCGTCATTTACGAACTGAAGCCCGAATGGCACTTCGTCAGCAAGCAGATTCAACTCACTCTGCCCGGCGGCGGCCAATGCCGCGTGGACGCGGCGGAGGTTTTTTCGGCCGAGTTGAACCGACCCATTATCCATGAGCACAAGGCGGCCAGCAGCAGCGGGGCGGTCTTCCTTCGCCTGGGTGGATCGCCCTCCGGCCCGCAAACCGGGATATTCCTTGCCTTGCAGAACCCGTTCTTGAAGTGGAACCGCCGCAAGGGGCATGTTTCTTTGGCCTATCTGCCCGAGATGGAGTGGCGGGCTGCCTACGGGCCCTTCGAGTCGGACCGCGTATGCCTGGGTCTTTACGAAATGAGCGGCGTCGACTTTCCCGCCCACAACCTGGGCGAATGGCAGTATGTGCGCGAGCCCGACCGGGTTTTCGATCGGGCGGAAAAGCTCGACTGGGCCGAGACTGACGCCCTGGCCCGCTGCGTCGATGCCTTCGTTCTGTGCCATCCGCAAAAGGCCCTCCGCGTACACGTGCCCTGGTGCGAGAACGACTACCAGATCGACGTGTCCACGCCGGGGGGCCGCGGCGAGTGGAAACGCATCCTCGACCAGTGCGCCGCCGTAGGCATCGAGAATTCGCTGTTCACGCCCGCCAACAGCACGCTTGCCCCCTTGCAGGACAACGCCGATGCCTGGGGCTGGGAGAACTGCCTCTGGCTGGGACTGGGCCAGAAGATCCGCAAGGGCCAGTGGCACATCGCCACGGATCCCATCCCGCCGTCGATCCAGGAGATGCTCGACTACGCCAAGGCCAGGAAAGTGAAACTCGTGGCCTACGTCTATCCCACGCTGGGTTGGAAACAGAATCCCGCATGGACCGCATGGTGCGGCGGAAAGACCGGCGGATACGTGGGCGCCGACACGGGCGTGCGCAGCTTCCAGGACTGGTTCGTCGACCAGCTCGTCGCCTTCCAGAAGCGGACCGGCATCGGCGGCTACAGTTTCGATCATTGGTGGATCGCCTACGAGCCGACGAAAGAAGGTTTCCGGCCGACAAGCAAATATGCCCAATGGTACGGTTGCCGCCGCGTCCTCGAGGAACTCCGCCGCCGCATCCCCGACGTCGTGATTGACGGCCGCCAGCAATACCAGTGGTTCGGCCCTTGGACCTGGCTGGGCGGCTCCTACCCCCACCCGACGACGACCGACGAGCAGCCGGGCAGCTTCAAGAACTTCCCCGACCTGCATTTCAGCCGCGTTTCGGCCGACCGGCAGCGATGGGCCGCATCGTGGTATCGCATGGAGCAGTTTACGCCGCTGGACCTCGTGCCCGGCTATATGACTCACCAGACGCCGCGCAGCGATGCCCAGGGGCAATGCGTCCGGGACCATGCTTTTCAGGCCCGTGACTGGGATCTGCTGGGCTGGAAGTACTCGGTGATTTCGTCGATCGGGACAGCCCCCTTCAACAATGTCGTGAACCTCTTGCCGGCCCGCGATGAAACCGAGTTTGCCCATTTCCGGCCGCAAGACCAGCAATGGTTGCGAAATTGGCTCGACTGGACTGACGCCAACCGGGCCACGCTGCGGAGACTGCGGCCGATTATCGGCCCGCCGGTCCTGGGCCGAGTGGATGGCACGGCAGCCATTGCCGGAGATCGCGGCTTTGTCTTCCTCTTCAATCCCAATTACCGCGAACTACCTGCCGAATTCACCCTGGACGCGAGCATTGGGCTGACCCGCGGCGATACGTTCCTGCTCCGCGAACTCTATCCTCGCGCAGGTCGATGCTGGGGCAAGTCGGGGGCCGGTCTGTGGCGGTTGGGCGATCGGGCCAGCCTGCCCATCAAGGGTCCTGAAGCCCTCGTGCTTGAGGTGATTCCGGCCGATAGCGTGGCTCGCCCTTTGCTGCTGGGGGCCACCGGCGAGGCAAGGCTTGACGGCCAGAGTCTTGTCTTGAGCAACGTGACAGGCGCGGCGGGCTGCGTCGAATCGTTGAGCGTGTTGCTGCCGCCGGGACGGAAACCCGCTACGGTGTCCGTGAACGGTCGCCGGTCTTTGCCTTTCTTGCGGCAGGGCGACCTCATTACCGTCCCGGTGACGTTCGCCGGAGTGCGCGTGGACCACTGTCCGCAAATCTTGGCGAGCCAGCGCGATTTTGCCGGCACGGTGGTGCGGACGGACTTTTCCATCCCGCGGCAGGTCTTCGCGCAACTGGCTGAGCGCCGCAAGGCATGGCCGGTTCCTTACACGAGCGAGGAACTGCTGGCCACCTGGCGGGGCTCGGATCGCCTCTTGTTGTATGTACACATCGCCGATCCCAAAGACACGTGGACGGTGGAATTGAAGATCGACGGCCGGCCGGTTGCGGTGCGGCGAGCGTACAGCGACGTTTTTCCCCTGGGACGCGAGAGGACCTTCACCGGCTTCTATGCCGACATTTCGCAGCTCAAGCCGGATGCCCGGCACGAGCTTGAGGTGAAGTTGCCCGACGGTCTCCAGCCCGGTCAGTTCCAGGGCGTGTTCCTGGAAAACGTGGAGGCCGAATTAACGGCCGAACTCAACGAGACGGCCGGCGGCAATGCGCTCCATGGTCTGAAGGCTTCGCTGCATACCGAAACCAGTGTTGTGCCTCGTCCAGACATTTCCCAATCGAATCCCCACTATCCGGGCAATCGTCCGCCGCTGGCCCCCAGCCCCTTCATCCGGTTGCCGACGGGTGCGGTGAAGCCTCAAGGATGGCTGCGCAAGCAATTGGAACTTCAAGCGGCCGGCTACATCGGCCACATGGGCGAGGTGAGCGGGAACCTGAACAAGAACGACAACGCCTGGCTGAATCCCTCCGGCAAGGGCGGATGTTTTTGGGAAGAGGTGCCCTATTGGCTCCGCGGCTACACGTCGATGGCCTTCCTGCTGGAGGACCCCCAACTGATTCGGGAAGCCAGGCTCTGGCTGGAGCCATCGATCGTGGGGCAGCGGTCCAATGGCTACTTCGGCACGGAAGCGATTGCCGGCAACGGCAAGGACGCCCCAGACCTGATGCCCCATCAGAACATGCTCTACGCGTACCGAGCCTACTACGATGCCACGGGCGACCGGCGGGTGCTGGATTTGATGAGCCGTTACTTCCACTGGGAGCTGACGCTCGACGACCGGAAGTTCTTCAACGGCGGCTGGGGCGCGCGCGGAACAGCGACAACATGGACATGGTCTATTGGCTTTACAATCGCACCGGCGATCCCAAGCTCCTGGAACTGGGAGAGAAGTTGATGCGCACCGGCGAGCGCTGGATGGATCGGCTGGGAGGCTGCCACAACGTGGCGTTCTGCCAGGGCTTTCGCAAGCCGGCCGTGTTCTACCAACAGAACAGGGACCCGCGATACCTGGCCCAGATGGAGAGCAACTACAACGACATTTACGACGTCTACGGACAGGTGCCCGGCGGAATGTTCGCCGGCGACGAGTTCGCCCGGCCCGGCCACACCGATCCCCAGCAGGCGATCGAGACGTGCGGCGCGGTCGAAATGATGTTCTCCGCCCAGATCCTCTTGCGGATTACAGGCGACCTGAAATGGATGGACCGCTGCGAGAACATCGCCTACAACACGCTCCCGGCGACGACGACCGCTGATCTCCGCGGGCTGCGCTATCTGACTTCGCCCAACCAGTGCAATTCCGACGCCCGCGGCAAGGCGCCCACGCTGGCCGACGACGGTCCCATGCAAGTGATGAACCCCCGCGACCATCATTGCTGCCAGCACAACCTGGCCTGCGCCTGGCCGTATTTCACCGAGAGCCTGTACGAGGCCACGCCCGATCGGGGACTGGCGGCGATGATGTACGCCCCTTGCACGGTAACGGCGCGGGTGGGCGACGGCACGGAGGTCTCGATTGCCCAGGCGACGCGTTACCCGTTCGAAGAGCACGTGGATTTGCGACTTTCGTGTCCCCGTAGCGTCGCCTTCCCGCTCTACCTGCGGATTCCCGGTTGGTGTTCCCAAGCCAGGCTGAGCGTCAATGGCCGACCGTCCGGCATTGAGCCGCGGCCAGGCGACCTGGCCAGGATCTTGCGGACCTGGGACGACGGCGACACCGTGGCCTTGGAATTGCCGATGGCCGTGACGCTCACCCGCTGGGAAAAAAACAAGGACAGCGTTTCGATCAATCGCGGGCCGCTCACCTATTCCGTCAAGATCGGCGAGAAATATGTCCGCCAACATCCCGAGCAGACGGACGACAAGTGGCCGGCCTACGAGATCCTGCCGACCACGCCCTGGAATTATGGACTGGCGGTGGACGCGGTCAACCCGCTTGCCGGCGTCCGGGTGGTGAAGAAGCCGTTTCCGGCCGACAATCAGCCGTTCCGTCTGGACGACGCCCCCGTGCAACTCGCGGTCCCGGCAAGACGAATCCCGAACTGGACCGAAAACTACTACGGCGTAGTGGACAAGCTCCAGCCGTCACCGATCAAGTCGGAGGAGCCGATCGAGCTCGTGTCGATGGTCCCCATGGGCTGTGCGCGGTTGCGGTTGTCGGCGTTGCCGGTCGTCGGCGAACGTCCCGACGCCAGGCCATGGATCAAGTGCGGCGAGCCGATCAGCACTTGGAGCGAAGACGAAGCAATACTGAAAACACTCTCCGATCCTCGCGAGCCGAAGAATTCCGAAGATGGCGGCGCGGGCATGTTCCTGATGTACTCGCCGACAATAGCCGGGAGCACTCAGTGGATTCGCATGCCGCTGGGGAGAGAGCGGACCGTTTCGCGCGCCAAGACGTATTGGTGGACGGAGCATTACGAATTCGGCGGAGTGCGGCCGCCTGCCTCCTGGACACTGTTCTACAAGCACGGCGACGCCTGGAAGCCGGTGTCCAACGCCCGAGGCTACGGCACGGCCGTCGATCAGTACAACGAAGTCGTGTTCGATCCTGTGAAAACGGCCGAGTTGAAGATCGAGATCAAATTCCAGCCGGGCCGGTGCGGCAGCCTTATTCGCTGGCGCGTCCAGTAACGGTGGTTTTCAGACAAACCGGGAGAAGCAACTCATGCAACGAGCGACTGGAATCGCGCTGGCATTGGCCGAGATGAAACGTATTGCGCCTGGTGGTAAGGACGGGGAGAACCGACAAGGTACGAGCATGAAATGGCACGCGCTGGCGCCGGCAATGTTGCTGATCACGTCCACCTGGGCGATTGCCGGCGACGGGAGCACAACGACGCCCGCGGATGCCAAGCCGGCCACCGTCGCCATCCGCATCGACTTGCGAAAGGAAAAGGCCGCTGTTCCGCCGACGCTGTATGGCATCTTCATGGAGGAGATCAGCCATGCATTCGACGGCGGAATTTACGCCGAGTTGATCCAGAACCGCAGCTTCGAGGAAGGCGTGCTGCCGCCGGGAATGAAACTGGTCAAGAAGCCTGACGGCGGGCTGAAAATGGAACTTGAAAAGCTGCCGCCCGGCGTACCCAAGGAGAGGCAAGACATGCCCTGGCCGTGGCTGATGAATTGCGGCTGGGATCCGCAACGGGCCCTGACCGCCTGGTCGCTGGAAAAACATGGCGGCGCCGAGGCGCGGATGGAATTGAGCGAGCAAAATCCGATGAACGCTGCTTCGTCGCGGTCCTTGGCGATGGACCTCCGCGCTGCGGGCGGCTACGTGGAATTGATCAATAGCGGCTACTGGGGAGTGAATATTCAAGAGAAAACATCGTACAACTTGAAGTTCTATCTTCGTCCGGGGACATTCCGCGGCAAGATCACGGCTCTCTTGGAAAGCCGCGAGGGGAAACCCTTGGGGCGCCACGAATTCGGCCTCATCGAGCCGGCTGATGGATGGCGCGGGCATACGGCGACGATCACGGCCACGGGAACCGACCCGCAAGGACGATTCGCGCTGCGTTTTGAGGGCAAGGGCGCCTTGCAGATCGATTGGGTTTCGCTATTCCCGCCGACCTACAAGAATCGGCCCAACGGCCTGCGGCCCGACCTGGCCAAGTATCTCGAAGACCTGAAGCCCGCCTTCATTCGCTATCCCGGCGGCTGCTACGTGGAGGCGCTCTCCTGGGAGATGGCGCCGGACTGGCGGAAAATGGTCTGCCCGCCGGAGCAGCGGCCGGGCATGTGGGGCTACTGGCAATATCGCTCGAGCGATGGTTTCGGCTATCATGAGTTCCTGCAGTTCTGCGAGGACATCGGTGCCGATGCCATGTACGTTTCCTTCGCCGGCATGACTTGCCACCCGGACAATAACTGGCCTTTGGATCGCCTGGAACCGGTCATTCAGCGGACGCTGGACGCCATCGAATACGCCGTCGGCCCGGCCGATTCCAAGTGGGGCGCGGTGCGGGCCGCGATGGGACACCCAGGGCCCTTCCCGCTGAAGTACGTGGAGATCGGCAACGAACATCCGCCGGCGCTGTACGGCGACTACTACAAGCGGTTCCGCGCGGCAATCCGTGCCAAGTACCCGGCCATCGGCGTCGTGATGAGCATGTACTGGAGTGGGCTGAATCAGGCCGCCATCCAGCGCGCCGGCGATGACCGGATCGACATTGTCGACGAACACTCCTACCGGCCGTCGGGCTGGATCCGCACGAATTTCGATTACTTTGACAAGTATCCCCGCAAGCCGTGGAAGATCTACGTGGGCGAGTATGCCCACCATCACGGTACTGGCGACTGGAGTGCGGCGATGGACGATTCGGTCTACTTGATGATGCTGGAACGCAACGGCGATCTTGTGAAGATGGCCAGCTACGCACCGTTGTTCGCCAACGTGAACCGGCGCGATTGGGGCGTGAACCTGGTCGAGTTCGACGGCTCGCGGAGCTTTGCGCATCCCTCGTACTACGTGCAGAAAGTTTTTCGCGAGACCCGCCCCGATGTGAATCTCGCCACGGTAGTGGATGTGTCGCCGAAGCCGGATCCGAACCGGCCGCTGCTGGCCGGGCGGTTCGGCCTCGGGGCGTGGAACACGCAGAACGAGTTCAAAGACTTCCGCGTATACGACGAACGGGGAAACCTGGTTCAGAGCGACGATTTTCGCTCGCTGGAGAAATGGGACGTGCCGGGCATTGGCCAATGGGTCGCGGAGGACGGACGCTTGAAGCAGAAGGACCTCGACAAAGGTCCCGCCATGCTGTTCCTGAAAGAGAATCTGCGGACGGGCCGCGTTACGCTCAAGGCCCGCCGCGTGGGCGGCAACGAGGGGTTCCTGATGTTCTTCCATGCGCGACGGGCCGCAGCGCTATATGTTCTGTAATTATGGCGCGGCGGGAAACCACTTCTCTGCGATTCAAGGATCTGCTGCCGAAGGCGTCGCCGTCAACGGCGGCGGCGACCGCCAAGGTCCGATCGAGAAGGACCGTTGGTACGATATCAGCCTGGTCTTGACAAACAACTCGGCCGAGATGCTCCTGGACGGCAAGCGCGTCGGCAAGATCGATGCACTGCCGCTGCCTGAGTTCTTCGCCACGGCCGGCTATGATCGCAAGAGCCGATCCGTCGTGCTCCGGGCCACGAACTACCAGGCGATGCCCGTTCGCGCGGAAATTGAACTGGTCGGCGCCGACGCAATTGGAAGCAGCGGGGAGCAGATCGTCATCCGTGCGAACCGCCTCGACGCGGAGAATTCGCTCGATACGCCGCTGCGCATTCGAGCCCAAATCGCAAGTCCTTCGCGGTTGCGGCTCCAAGTTCACTGTCGGTTTGCCGGCGTATTCGGTGAATGTGTTCAAAGTGCCGACCCACCGCTAGCTTTTGAGGAGTTTATACATGAATAAAGTGCTTATCGCGTTCTTTTTGGCGGTCTTCACGTTTTCTGCCATGTATTGCCGGCCCGCCACGGCTGATGGTTTGAGCAGGAAAGACCCGAAGGTGGAGGTCGCCAACAAGGTTCCCCTCCGCGCCTGGGCCTTCGATCTCCGCGACGTGCGGCTGCTGGACGGCCCCTTCAAGCACGCCCAGGAACTCGATCGGCGCGTACCTGCTCTCGTTGGACACCGACCGCTTGCTCCATACCTTCCGAATCAATGCGGGGCTGCCTTCGTCGGCCAAGCCGCTGGGTGGTTGGGAGGAGCCGAAATGCGAACTGCGCGGGCCACTTTGTCGGCCATTACCTCTCGGCCTGCGCGTTGATGTACGCGGCCACGGGCGACGAACAGGTGAAAGCCAAGGGCGATGCCGTGGTCCGGGGCCTGGCCGAGTGCCAGGCCAAGCTTGGCAGCGGCTACCTGAGCGCCTTTCCCGAGGAGTTCTTCGATCGTGTGGAGTCGCGCCGGCAGGTCTGGGCCCCGTATTACACGCTGCACAAGATCTTCGCGGGCCTGATGGATATGTACGACTATTGCGACAACCGGCAGGCCTTGCAAGTGTGCAAGAAATTCGCCGACTGGGCCATTGCCCGCAACGCCCGGCTCACGGACGCGCAGATGCAGGAGATGCTGGGGAACGAGCACGGCGGCATGAACGAAGCGCTGGCCAACCTCTACGGCTTGACCGGCGGACGAAAGTACTTGGCCATCGCCGCGGCGATTCAACCACATGGCGGTGATGGGCCCGCCTCGCAGGCCGCCAGGATCGCCTTACCGGCCTGCACGCCAACACGCAGATTCCGAAATTCATCGGCCCCGCCCGGCAATACGAACTGACCGGCGAGGACTGGTTCAAGTCGGCGTCGCGACGTTCTTCTGGGACACGGTGGTCCAGCGAGCGGTCCTACGTCATCGGCGGCCACAGCGACGGCGAGTGTTCTCGCCCAAGGAAAAGCTCTCGGAGGCCCTCGGCCCGAGCACGACCGAGACCTGCAACACCTACAACATGCTCAAGCTCACGCGGCACTTGTTCTGCTGGGACCCGCAGCCGCGTTACGCCGACTACTACGAGCGGGCACTCTACAACCATATTCTCGCCTCGCAGAATCCCGAGACGGGCATGATGTGCTACTACCTGCCGCTTCGCTCCGGGTTCAAGCAAGAACTACAACAGCCCGCTGGACAGCTTCTGGTGCTGCACGGGCACGGGCGTGGAGAATCACGCCAAGTACGGCGAAGCATCTACTTCCGCGACGAGCACGGCGGGCTGCTATGTGAACCTGTTCATCGCCTCGCAGCTCAATTGGAAATCCCGGGGCCTGGTGCTGCGGCAGGAGACCGAATATCCCGACAAGCCGAGTACCAAGCTCACGTGGGCCTGCGAGAAGCCCTTGGATTTAACGGTGAAAATCCGCCGTCCCTGGTGGGCGACCGCGGGGTTCGAAGTCCGCGTCAACGGCGCGCTGCAACCGGCCTCCAGCGGGCCCGGCAGCTACCTGACGATCTCGCGAACCTGGACTAGCGGCGATGCCATCGAGATCTCCATGCCCTTTACGCTGCGCACCGAGAGCTTTCGCGACAACCCGCGGCGGTTCGCTTTCATGAACGGACCACTGGTGCTCGCGGCGCCGCTGGAGGCGGGCGCGCCGATCCCGGTGGTGGTCGCCGCGGAAGGCCAGGCGATCGCGAGTCTCCGGCCGGTCGCGGCAAGTCCTTCGATGTTCACGGGGCCAGCCAGCGTGTTTCGCGTTCCGGGCGGGAGCCAAGGCGTAACGCTTCAGCCGCTATACAAGATCTACGGCGAGCGGCATTACGTCGTCTATTTCGACGCTCTCACCCCGGCCCAATGGCAGGCGAAAGAGGCCGGCCACCGTGCCGAAATCGCGCGGCAGGCGGAACTGGCGGCCGGCACCGTTGATCTCGTCAAGCCGGGCGACGAGCAGAACGAGCGAGACCACCATCTCCAGAGCAAGCAAAGCGGCCAGGGAACTTTCAACGGCCGGCAGTGGCGCGACGCGGCCGACGGCTGGTTCTCCTGGGACTTGAAGTCCGCCGACGGACCTTTGAATCTGCGCGTGACCTACTGGGGGAGCGACGTCGGTCGAGTCTTCGACGTCCTGGTCGACGGCGAGAGGATTGGCACCCAGAAACTCCAGGAAAACCGGCCCAACGAGTTTTTCGACGAAGTCTATCAGCTTCCTGCCGATGGCACGCAGGGCAAGAAGCAGATCACGGTGCGATTCCAGTCTCACCACGGCAGCACGGCCGGCGGCGTCTTCGCGTGCCGCTTGATGAAGGACGTTCCGCAGCCAATCGCCGCGATCGCGCCGGCGGAGAAAGGCTTTTTCGCCAAGCGGCTGGACTATCAAGGGATCGCCATCAAGGCCTCCAAGGAGGTGGCGGACGAGGCCTTGTATCAGGCCCGCGAACGCCTGGCGATGATGCTCGACAAACTGCCCGCGGTTCGCCGCCGGCTGCGGGAGGCGAAGGCCGAGCTACACATCATCGGCCGCGACCAGGGGACTTCGGACTTGCCGGAATGGCGGCACGCCAAGGGCAAGCCCTTCGATGGCCAGCAGACGATCGACCAGCGGACCCGCGGCATGGGCGGGCTCTTGAGCTCCTGCGGCGAGGAAAACCTGCTCAAGCTCCCGCAGGATCGCTACCGGGGCCGCGACATCTGCATCCATGAATTTGCCCACTGCATCCAGGATCATGGAATGACGGATGCGGACCGTGCCCGATTTCGCGACCAGTACCGCCGCTCGCTTGCCAAGGACCTTTGGAAAGGCGGCTACGCCGCCAGCAACGAGCAAGAATACTTTGCCGAGCTGTCCATGTGGTACTTCGGCACGCACGGCGACCTCGGTATGACCGGGAAGAAACCCGGCGTCGGCCGCGAAGGGCTCCGTGCTTACGATCCGGAGGCATGCGCGCTCTTCGAGCAGTTCTTCAGCGGCAAGTTGGAAGGCCTGGCATCGGACGGCAATTAAAACGGCAAATCAAATCGCCGTATGTTCGGTCCGGGTGATGATCTCCTCCTGGAGTTCCTTCGATAGATCGCAGAAGTAGTCGCTGTAGCCGGCGACGCGGACGATGAGATCGCGATGGGCTTCCGGGCAGGCCTGTGCCGCCCGAAGGGTTTCCGCGCGGACGATGTTGAATTGCACGTGGTGTCCGTCCATCTTGAAGTAACTCCGCACGAGGTGGGCCGCCTTGTCGAGGTTCCGCTCGTCGGCCAGGAATGCGGGCGAGAACTTCATGTTCAAGAGCGTGCCGCCGGTCTTGATGTGGTCCATCTTGGCGGCCGATTTGACCACGGCGGTCGGGCCCCGGCGGTCGGCGCCCTGCACGGGCGAGATGCCCTCGGAAAGCGGCAGCGTTGCTTTGCGGCCGTCCGGCATGGCGCCGGTCATCGCGCCGAAATAGACGTGGCAGGTGGTGGGCAACATCTCGACCCGGAACCGCCCGCCCTTGGCGTTGGGCCGCCCGTCGATCTCCTCGACCAAGGCGTCGAAGGCCCGCACCATGATCTGGTCGGCGTAGTCGTCGTCGTTGCCGTACTTGTGCGTCTTGTTGAGCAACGCCTGCCGCAGCGACTCGTGGCCGGCGAAGTCGCCGTCCAACGCGTCGACCAGGGCGGCGAGCGTCAGCTTCTTGCTGTCGAATACCAGTTGCTGGAGGGCGGCGAGGCTGTCCGTCAGGCTGCCGATGCCCACGAACTGAATGTAGCTGTTGTTGTAGCGGGCGCCGCCGGCGTTGTAGTCCTTGCCCTTGCGGATGCAGTCGTCGGTAATCACTGAGAGGAAGGGGGCCGGCATGAGGGCCGCATACATCTGCTCGATGAGCAGATTGCCCTGCATCTTGATCTCGATGAAATGGTGCAACTGCCGGCGGAAGGCTGCGAACAACTGGTCGAACGTGCCGAAGCTCTCCGCCGCGCCGGTCCGCAGGCCCGAGAAGCTGCCCGGTCCGCGGATCGACGCCGTTGTGCAGCGTCAGTTCCAAGACCTTCACCAGGTTGAAATAGCCGGTGAGGATGAATGCCTCTTTGCCGAACGCCCCCGTCTCCACGCAACCGCTGCACCCGCCGGCCCGGGCGTCTTCCAGCGTCTTGCCTTGGCGAATCTGCTCCTCGACCACGCTGTCGGTGTTGAAGATCGAGGGGAACCCGTAGCCCTTGCT
The DNA here is from genome assembly GCA_963709175.1 of uncultured Planctomycetia bacterium. GTDB lineage: Bacteria > Planctomycetota > Planctomycetia > Pirellulales > Thermoguttaceae > JANXQG01. The sequence continues at coordinate 1,289,413 of CAVPVK010000007.1, read as the reverse complement.
GATCGACCCGCAGGGCATGCTTCAACAGGGCGTCGGGCGTCTTCCGCGAGAGCTGCAGATTGCTGCTGGGCTGCAAGAGATGCATCTCGTCGATGATCTCCAGCAGCAGGTGCGACAGTTCGTTGGAGCCGTCGGAGCCGTCGGCCAGCAGCCCGCCGATATTGATATTGGCGAAGTCCGTGTAAGTGCCGCTCTCCTCGGCGGTGACGCCGACCTTGGGCGGGGCCGGGTGGTTGTTGAACTTGACGAAGAAAGCCTCCAGCAGTTCGCGGGCCTGCTCGTGGCGTGAGCGTGCCGGCCTCCAACCCTGCCGGTAGAACGGCAGAAGGTGCTGATCGAGATGGCCGGGGCTGAACGAGTCCCAGCCGTTGAGCTCCGTGATCACCGCCAGGTGGCAGAACCAGTAGGCTTGCAAGGCCTCGTGAAAATCCCGCGGGGCATGGGCCGGCACGTGCGTGCAGACCGCGGCGATCTTCTCCAACTCGGCCTTGCGGGCCGGGTCGGTTTCCACGGCCGCCGCCTGCCGGGCCAGTTCGGCGTGCCGCTGGGCGAAAAGGATCACGGCGTCGCAGGAAATGTCCATCGCCCGCAATTGCTCCCGCCGGGCGTAGGCCTCCGGGTCGCCGAGGAAGTCGAGCGCGGCAATCGCCGCGGCAATCTCCCGTTTGAAATCCAGCAGTCCCTTGCGATAGATCTTGTCGTCCAGCACCGTATGGCCCGGGGCCCGCTGCTCCATGAATTCGGTGAACAGGCCGGCGTCGTAGGCCTCTTTCCACTCGGTCGAGAGGGCGGCGAAGAGCTTGTCGCGCATGCTGCGGCCGCGCCAATAGGGAATGATCTTTTCCTCGTAGACCGTCAGGCACTCCTCCGGCACCGCGTAGCTGGTCTTGGGCCGGGAATTGAGGATGCGGAGGTCTTCCAGGCTGTGACAGGTCAGCTCGGGGTAGGTCGGCACGACCTTGGGCTGCGGGCCGCGTTCGCCGACGATCAGCTCTCCCTCGCCGAGATAAATCGTCTTGTGCCGGCAAAGGTAATGGAACGAGCGGGCCCGCATCACCGGCACGGAGTACTTGCCTTCGTTGGCCTGGTAGAAGTCGGTCAGCAGGCTGGCGTGCTCGGCGGTCAGCGAAGGCTGCGCGTGCGAGGCTCTCTTGTCGCAATCGGGCGGTTCGTGGCGTCATGATCATTTAACCTCCTGCAATGATGGGCACGCCGAGTCCCTTGAGCCGTGCGGCCGCCTGGCCGAAAAACTCGGGAGCAGGCGGCTTGACGGATTCTGCGCAGGTACGGTTTGCCCAGGCGTGAAAACTTATAGGCCCCCGTATGGTGATACGTGAGCAGATTGACTTGTTTGACCCCCGGCACCGAGGCGGCGAAGCGGACGGTGGCCTCCAAGTCGCTGTCGGCATCGTTCAAGCCTGGCACGATCGGCACGCGAACCCAGATGTTGCCGTGCTCGCGGCCGAGGACCTCCAGGTTTTCCAGGATCTTCGCGTTGGAGACGCCCGTGTAGCTGGCGATGCCGGGCGTCGTCGAGAATCTTGATGTCGTAGAGGAAGAGGTCGGTCCAGTGGGCCGCGGCCAGCAGCCGCATCCAGGCCGACGATAGCCCGTCGTATCGACCGCGGTGTGGATTTCCCGGTGACGGCATGCCCGCAGCAGTTCCAGCAGGAATCCTGCCTGGGCGAACGGCTCGCCGCCGGAAAAGGTCACTCCGCCGTGGGAGTCGTCGTAGAAAATTTGATCTTTGCTGATTTCGGCCAGCACTTCGCCCACGGTCATGCGGCGGCCGAGAATCTGCCGGGCCTGCATGGGGCAGGCCTCAAGGCACGCTCCGCATTGCTGGCAGGACGGCCCGATCGGGCGGCTGAGCCTCGTTGCGACCAGGCCGGCATCGCACTGCGGGCACGCGGCGCGGCATTGTCCACACGCCGTGCAGCGGCCCTCGGCCACCACGATCTCCGGATCGCCCGACATGCCTTCGGGATTGTGGCACCACCAGCACTCCAACGGGCAGCCCTTCAGAAACACGGTGGTGCGAATGCCTGGGCCGTCGTGGATCGAGTACTTTTGCAGGTTAAAGACGACGCCGCTCTCCATGGTCGAGTTGCTCTAACCCGTTCTATTGCAAGGAAGTTTGCCCAGATACGCGCCGCCGGATAACTTTCGCTATGATAGCCAATAATCGCCTGGAATTCCAGCAGGTCTGCAAACTTACTAATTCCGAACCTGGGCACGACTCGCGCATACCACCCCAGGCGACTGCTCGATGTCGTCTTCATCCAGCCAAGTTCCCCTCCAGCCCATTCCACTTGCTTTCCAGGCATGGGATGGCTAAGCAACTTCAGGCGGAAGTGCCGACTTTGGTCATCAGCGGCCTTCGCTCCGGCAAAACTCGGAGCATTCGGCTTGGCCCCGCTCCCCGCGGCTTCAGGGTGCTCCGGGCTAGTTTGCCGGTTGGCTGTCGTGGTTCTTGAATTATTCGCCCAACGGCTTTGTCTGTAATCGTGAAAAGCCGATCCAGCTTTGTGGTAGCGAAAACGGACCGGAGGTGCGAACTAATGCCGCACAACCTGAGGTTTTCCCCTTTGGCCACCATCTTTCTGTGAAGTCTCACTAACTGTGCCAGCATCGCACTCGATAAATATGCCACCCCGCAAAAATCCAAGAGGAGGCGATGGCAGTCTGGCCGGTCAGCCACTCCGAGTAACTCATCGTGAATCTTGTTGACGGTCGGTTCATCGAGGACCAAGTGTTTGCCAAGGCGCACCACGATCAGGTCGCCATTCTTTCGCACGTCCAAATGGCAATCGCTGTGTGTGCCTTCCAGTTTGCGGTTCGCTACACCGTTCGCTTCGAGTCTCATCTGTGCCTCACCTGCCCAGGACGCCGTGGTTGCGGCCTTCGGCACGATCTCTCCGGTGAGGCCATCGGTGCTCAAACGCCCGGAAAGGGCTTCGTTCGCCAGTTTGCTTCCAGCAATGACGCTCCATACTCAGTTGGGTCGCAACGTCGATTGCCTGTCGTGACCCCTTCTCATGGGCGTCCGCTCTGGCGCATTATTCCGCAGCCAAAGGGCTCGACGGCGGGGGAAAGACCCGAGCAATAGGGCAATTTAGAGCGGCTACATCCCTATTCTAAGGTCCCTTGCCGACTGATCATAACCCGAATGGCAATGGGGGTCTGGGCGCGCAGACGATTTCCGCCGGCTGTTCACGCGACTTCCAGAAGAGTCCTATGGATTAGGCAGAGGTAGAATCTCTATCGCATTGCTCGACGCCGCGGAACATATACTACACCAAGTCCCAAGAGTGCCGCAGCCAAGAGCGTTAGCGTCGCGGGTTCAGGGGCGGGGACGGGGGCTGGAGTCGCAAACAAATACGGGAGGGGCGGGCGAATACCGAGAGGGGGAATAAGTACGCCGTATGACATGTCATTCGCCCCGCTGGGCTGGTGCCATTCGATTTGAGGAAAATCGCCGGATAAATATGTTGCCTCTGCGCCAATCAGTACGGGGTAAGGCGGGTCCGGAACGTAACCACTCTCGTAAGAAGGGGTTTCGGCAAAACCAAAGTATCCGTATGATCCAGGGGTAACGTTCGAGATACTGAGGCCCGTGGAACCGGACGTGAGAGTGTAAGGTTGATTGACGTAAAAGTCCGATCCCGACTCCGTATAGGACAACGATCCATCCTGCACCGTCACATCGTACGTCTTAAGGTCGTCGAGGCCAAGCAGTCCCTGTACTCCGTCCGTCGTAATCGTGCCCGTCAGTGTAGATCCGTTTTGTCCCTGTTGGCTAACCAAATTGTAAGTCTGATCGGCTGCGAAGACCGAGTGTGTTCCGAACCCACTGTAGGTAACCAGAGTAAAGAGAACGGCGGCGCCGAAGATTCCGATGGGTTTCATTTGCGTGCTATCTCACGTTGCCTATGGGATTGAGAAGGTTGCGAAAAGCCAAAAATCAATGCATCCCCAAGCCGAGAATCCGCCGGCGGTGTGCCTTCATTTGCGGCGGATCCCGCCGAATGCAACCAAAAGGCAAATGACCCTTACGAGTGGGGTGTATGTCGTCAGCTTGCGAGCGACGCGTCGATTGGGGTTATTTTTTAACCTCTAGCAGCCATTCTACGCAGATCGGAATCTTGGTCAAGCAATTTGCAAGTATTTTCAGACAAGAGTTCGTTGGCGGGGCGTGCCAATCGGGCAAAACACCGCAGCGCCAGCTTTCAGAGAATGGACAGCTACGGATCTACTCCTTTTAGCGCAAGATACGCAACCGCCCGCCGCTTCCAAAAGTGCGCGATCAAAAGGCCGACGCCCAAGCAGAAGGCCAACAGGCCGACAACGGGCAACAGGCCGCTGCAAAGCGAGGCCAGGCCAACTACCGTCAGCAACGTGGCGCCCACGGGGCGGCGGAACCAGTTCAGGGCCCCGCTACGAACAAGCCGCCAGGCCACCCAGATCGCCAGGCAGGCGGCAACGACACCCACGAGGAACTCCAGCCGGCCGAGCGTGCTGTTGGCGACGCTGCGAGCCGTCAACTCGGCCTCGCCCAACGGAGTTGTGAAGCGATAAAGACCGTAGACTTCCGCATCGATCGGCATTTCGAAATCGAGGCTTGCCAGGCCGCCCGGCGCGATCGGGCCGCCGGGAACGCCAGTGGCTCCGGCGGCGATCGAGCCTCTTTTCTCGAAAGTTGACGCATAGTTCTGAAATCCGGCCCCAATCTGCGTCACTTTTTTCTGGTCCCCAGCAGTCTGATCGGCGGCCTGTACGGGATTGTTAATGGAAACGGAGAAGGGAGTGGTGACGCCGTTGCCCACGATCGTGTAGCTGCCTTGCACGGCGTTGTCCTTCGACAGCTTTTCCTGGTATTCGGCCAACTCCTGCTTCTGATCGTATTTTGCGGCCTTACGGCGCGTGGGGCTTTCATCTACAGTCACGGGCGGGCCCGGCTGCTGTGCCGGCGCGTATCCCCGCGGAGCGTAGGGTGCGGCATAGTTTGCCGGCGGTGGGGCCGGCGCTAGCGGTTGCATGCCCCCCAAGCCGCCCCCGCCGGCTCCGGTCATGCTCCCGCCCATAACTTGACCGGCTGGCGGCTGCTCGTTGCCGAGAATAACCCGGCCGCCATTGCCGAAATTCGGATTGGCGTTTTGGACAATCGCGCCGTTGAGGTTCGTTGTGCCAGCATAGGCGTTGGGTTGATTGAGCTGAATTGCACTGCCAGCGCTAATCGATGTTGCGCCGGTGATATTATTCGGTCCCCCTGGCGTCACCGTACCGGCGCCGGACTTAGTAATTGCAGCGCCCTGTCCGCCCTGGGGATAATACTGCACGTCATCGTGCAGATAAAACGGACTGGGCAACGTCTGCCCGCCAACCGCCGGTCCATTGGGCGGCTGCTGCGCCGCTGTGATGTCGTTATTGGCGAGGTTGTTCCGCGCGATCCAGTTTCCATTGAATTCGCCGCCATTGCCGATCGAGAGCTGGCCGCCGCTGACTACGGTCCCGCCGTTGTAGGTATTGGAGCCGGTCAAAATCAGGCTGCCCTTGGCGTTCACGATCCCCTGCCGTTGATAGAGATCGTTGAGCCGCTCGCGGTTATCTTCGGCCGACTTCTCCTTTTGCTCCTTGCCTTCCACCGACTTGAGGGCCTCTTGGGCCTGCTGGGCCGTGGTGTAGTTGGCCGCGTACTGACTTTGCAGGTACGAATTGGCCACCCGTGGGTTCTCCTGCTGGGTCTTCTGGGACTCGGCAACCCAGCTCTTGAGGTTGTTGGTGGCGCGAAGGCGGGCGAAGGGGTCCTTGTCCTGGGTGGCTTCGATGAGTCGCTCGCCCTGCTTGTTGAAGGCCGCCATGCGGCCCGCCTCGAGGTCCGCCTCGTCCTCGCTGCGGCGCATCGTCCCGCCGAAGTCGAACCACTGCCGGGTCTTGGGAACGTAGACCTTCACCTGGCTTCGCTCGATGCCGATGGCCGTCTGCCGCGAATACGACTTCACGTCGCGAACCAGGGGGAAGTCCACCGTTGAAAAGGCCGACAGCGGCGGCATCTTGCCCCCGTACTTCAAGACGACCAGGTAGTTCACGTCGCCCTTGGCCGTCTTCCGCACCGGCAGAAGCACGTGCCGGTCGCCGGAAGCCCCCGGCACGCGGCCCGGCTTGACCGGTTCACCCGCCACGTGCACGGTCCAAAGGGTTGCGCCTTCGGGCAGTTGGACGTCGAGAAACTGCTCCGAGGAATTGTCGAGGCTCAGTTCCAGTTGGGCGCGGTAGGCCCCGGCGGCGTCGACCACGATCGTGGTCTGGGCCAGGTCGATCCGCGCCCAGATGTCTCCACCTCCATATGGCGCTCGAGATGGAAGCTCAGCTTGGGGACCGCCGCGCCGGGCTCGATGAGGTAGGCCTGGTCGATCCGCCGCGTGCCCAGCAGCTCGCTGAGGGCCTGCCACTGCTGCTGTTGACGGCTGAGCGATTGCAGGCCGACGAGCGGATCGACGACCAGTTCGTCGCGGCTGCTCGACTGCAAAACGACATACTGCCGCCGCACGAAATCTGCCGCACGGCCGGCCGCGGCCTCGAAGCCCGGCAGCGGCGCCGTGTGCGCGCCGGGAGTCAGCAGCCGGTCGTTCTGCACCAGGACTCGCAGGTCGTTCATGGCGTCGCCCTGCAGCTCCAGGTGGACTCGCAAGGGGCTGCCGGGAGTCTTGCCGACCGGCTCAGGCATTGGCTTTCGCCGCAGCATGGGCGTGGAGATCCGCGCATCGGCCATCGAGGCCGGAAGCAGGAACGTCAATTCGTGGATGCCCGCGTTGCGGATCGTGTAGTCGAGGAAAATCGTCTCCTCGATCGTGCGGTCGGTGATGCGGACGTTGGTCAGCGTGTCGCAAGTCACCTCGGGCGTCCGCGGGACCAGCCGCAGCTTGCCGGCCGACGGGCCGCCGGCGGCGTGCAGAACCAGCCGCGTCGCGGCCCGCAAGGCGGGATCGAGCCAACTGGCAACGCGATCCGGCTCGGTTTCCTGGCAGTTTTGCAACTCCGCGGACTGGACGGTGAACTCGGGATCGGCCTGGACGGCGATGTCGGCCTCCTGCCGCTTGACGCCCAGCGCTTCCAGCCGCGGCAGCCGGATTTGGCCGCGGGCGTCGCCGGGGGCCAGCTTGCCGCGGAGGATCACCGCCGCATCGCCCAGCAGGCCCTGCTGTAGGTGGATGCGAAGCACGCTGGGCGCTTTGCCGGCAGCGGCCGGCGCGGCACCGCCCGTTGGCGGCTCGCCGCGCTCGATCGACCACGTGCCCGCCGATGGCAGCGTCACCTCGGGCAGTAGCAGATCGTCGGGCACCACCACGCCCAAATCATAAATCCGCCGCTGGCCCACGTGGAAGATGATCTTGCTTTCCAGCCGTGGCGACGTGGGATCGAGCCGCACGCACGTCTGGGCCTCGGCGGTCACCTCGGCCACGCTGGGCGCCGCGGTCAGCCGCAGCACGAAGGGCATGGCGGAGTAGCGATAAGCCTCGAACGGTCGAATCGCCAGCACGCTCTCGTCGGTGGCGGGCCCGCCGCTCAAGTCGGGCAGGGTGCCAAGATCGATCCGCATCACGCCGCAACGCTCCGTGGCGCGGAGGTCCAAGAGCGGACTGCGGCGGATGGTCAACTGCCCGCTGGTCAGAGCAGCGTCCCGGACCGCGACCATGGGCACGGCAAAGGCATCTAAGGGCGGTTGCCCCACCTTGCCGCTCCGCGAGAGGAAAAGATTGAACTGTTCCGCGTCTTTGGCCGTCTTCAGCAGGCTGACCTCGACTGTTTGCGTGTTTTCTGTGTTCTTCCCGCGGCGGACCTCCCAGCCGCGGACGTTGTTCCCGGCCACCTTTTCCACCAGGTATTCGGCGGGCAGCGAAAGCGTGAAGGCGTCGCGCTGTGAGCGGCGGAACTCCAGGCTCAGGTGCAGGCCAAGACGGAGGCCGTCTTCCTGCACGTCCAGGAGGCCGGCCGTTTCGACGGTAAGCCCGCGATCGACTTGCCCCTCGGCGACCTTGGGCCGCCACTGCACCTGCAGGGCCCCGTCCGGCCCCAGGGCTGTCTCGATGGTTTCGTCGGGCCGATCGGTCTCGCGGGTTCGGCGATCGGCGGCCTGGCCGAGACGGACCTCGGTCTGGGCCTGTGGCACATGGAAGGAGACGGTCGCCGCCGGGGCGACGGGCAGCGACCCTATGGCGTGCCGCCAGCCGCCGACGCGCTGGAGTTTCAGGCGAACCTCGAACTCCAGCTTGTGTTTTCCTTTGCCGGAAACCTGCAAGACGAGGATCGTGGCATCCATGGCCGCCGGCGCCTTGCCGGCCTTGCCGCTGGCCGCCGGTTCGTTTCCGCTGCTGACAACCTTCAGTTGCCGCCGCTTTGCCGTCCAATTCCGCCCGTGCCAGCACGCCGCCCCGAAGCCCCAGCGGAACCGAAACGTAGCCATCGGCCAGGACGTTGATTTGCATCCGTCCGGCGACGTTCAGCGTATCGTCGCCATCAAGCACGGCGCGTATAAGACGCATCGGAAAGGGCGTAAGGCAGCGGTACGTCGGCCTTTCCAGCCTGACCTGGTCGATTGTCCGCCTGGAAAGGCTGACGTACGTCCGGATGGGCCGCATTCCAGAGCGCGATGTAGCGGTCGCGAGAGACTAGCACGTGATCGGCGTTCTCAATGCCCGATTTCGACTTCGCGTCGTAGGGCACGATAAGGGCGTCGTCGGGCACGACGACCGGCGGTTCGACGGCCGCCGGCTGCGGCTCGGGCTGAGCCTGGGCGGTGGCGGAGATCGAGATCAGCACTGCCAAGAATATTGCCGCGGTGACTGACGCCGCAGTCAGGCTGCTCGCGGAGCCTACGGGAGTGCGCAACCGCTCGACGATCAAGCGAGCCAGACCGGCGACCAGGTAATAGGGCGCCAAGAGGCACGCGGCATAGAAGACGCCGTTGCAGAGTTGCACCATGCTCAGGGTGTCCCAAGCCAAGGGCAAGACCGCGGAAACCAGGGCGAGGCCCAGCACGAGGGCCGCCTTCTGCCGCAGGGGCCGGTTGGTCAGGGCCATGCCCAGCAGGAACATGGCAATAGCAAGGCCCCAAGTCAAGGCATCGACGCGGTTTCGGCGGGCGAGCGTGAGGTCGATTTCCGGAGCGGCCCCCAGGCTGCTGAAGGTTACAAGCTGTCCTTGTGGCGTTCCTGCTTGCTGCACGTCGATCTTCAGGCTGCGGAAACCGGAAAGGTCCTGTTTCCGGTACGACGGCTTGACGACCGTGTAACTGGTCCCCCAGCCACCACTGGGCTGCGAGGCATCAGCCGGTTTGGCCGGTTCGGGCTTCGGCGCGGGAGGCAGGGGAGGCGCGGGGGCCGATGGTGCGGGTGGCGCCTCACGCGGAGCCATATCGGCCATGACCGAGGGATTTATCGGCGCAGATGCTGCCGGAGCTGGCGGAGCCGACGGGGATGTAGGAGGTTGAGCATCCGGTTTTAGCAAATAAATTAGTGAGCCGCTCGCTGCGTCCTGCTTACTTTTTTCCGCCTTGTCGGCGGCACGCTCGCCGTTGTCTTGCACGAGCGACGATTGAGGTTTCTCCATAAGGCTGGCAGTTTTTTCCACGCCCGCGAGGATTTCGGCGTACGTGGTGCCGATTCCATGGTCCGAGGGACGACCGTCCATGGACTTGGATTCGTCCATCGCGTCGACCGTTTTGGAACGGGTTTCTCCTTCCCCGTCCCGCGGCTCTAGCTGACTTATCAGGTTGTCCTGCCTGAGTATGTTTTTTACTTTCGCCGCTCTCTTTTCCGCCAACGCCATGCCAAGACTCGATTCATGTACTCCACCACCCCAGTTGTACAGCATCCTTGCCACGGCCAGCGGCGCGGCGATGGGCCGGGCAATTGGCCGTGCCTCCAGCGTGCCATCGGTGGCCACGGCCTCGTAGCCGTCGGGCAGCGTGACGGTCCAGTCGATGTTCACCAAGGGAATCGGTGTCGGATCTTTCGCCGCCCCACTGGACCGATATGCCAACCGCGGCGCGGCCAAATGCAGCTTGCCGCCGTTAGTCACGTCCTCGATCGGGGCTTCGTAGACCAGTTGCAGGCTGCGTACTGCGCCGGGGACGGTGGGCGGCAGGCCGATCAGGCGGAAACCGGCCCGCTTCTGTGGCTTCAGCGGCGTGTTGTCCAGGACCGCGGACCACAGGGTTGCCTTTTCCGGCAACTCCACCTCCAAGTACGGGACTTTGGTGCGGAGCAAGAAAGTGGCCTGCGTCTGGCTCGTGCCGTCGGCCGAAAGCAAGGTCGCCAGCCGGGCCCGCTGCACGATCGCAGGCGGCAAGGCGTATGCCGGGTTGCGGCTGACATCGACCGTCACGCCCAGCGGTTTGCCGTTGTCTGCCACGCGCGGATCGCCCACGAATTCGTAAGTCCCCAAGAGCCGCAAGGGCGTTTGCTTCGTTTCCAGGCTCGCTGGGGTATACTTGGCGACAGCCAATTGCCCAACGTCGGCCCGCCTGGCGGCCGTCTTGACGTCGACACCCAGCTCCAAATCACCTTCGATCGCCACCATGCCGGATTGGTAGACGGCAGCGTCGGCAACTGGCAGCGGCAAGGCGAGATCTTTCTTGTCCGCCCTCATCTCGAAATCGACCTCCAGACGAACCTCGCCGCGGCGGGCCTCATCCAGTAAGACCTTCCAGCGACGCATCGCTCCGGCAGGCTCGCTGGAGAATTCCTTGACGTTCACGCCGTCCAGTCCGCGGATGGAGACCGACTCGGGCGTGGAATCGGGCAGGAGGAGGGCCAGTCGCCGCGTCTTGGCGTCCTCGATCGAATAGATAATAACGTAGTGAGCCTTCAACACTTCCGGCAAGATCTGGAAAAACGCAAAGCTCCGCGCGCTGGCACGCGACTTCGCGCGGTCGACGACAATCGTTGCCTTTGCCCCCGCGCCGTCGTAGCGATAGGCCAGGTTCGCGGACTCGGTGAGGCCGAATCGCGACATCTCGGCAGCCGTGATGGGCACGAGGCGATCGACCTTTTCCGGCCGCACGTCCATGTCCTCATCGGCGGACAACGGCCACCGCGCCTTCGTCCCGCTCGGTCCCTGCCACGCGGAACATGGGAAATTCCAGCGATTGCGTTGTCCAGTCGCCGAACCAGCCCGGCGGCGAATAATCGGCGCGAAAACTGACCGCGTAGACCTGGCCGGGAGCAATTCCCGCAGGCAGCTTCACGTGGAGTCGGCCCGGTACGTCAGCCTTTCCAGGCTGACCAGCATTTTTTCCCCGCTCTCGCTCAATCGCCAGTGGGCCATGGTCCGGGCCCGTAACATCCAGTACCTTCCAGCCCGGCGGCACGCTGAAATCGAAGGCAAATCGCCTTTCGGCGGCAGGCAGCAGGGAGAACCCCCCCTGGACCTCGCAACCCTGCTCCTGAATCTTCAGGAGCAGGTCCGTGGTCACAGCCAAGGTCGCGGCGGGCCGGGTGAATTCAGCCCGGAAATCGTAACCGCCTTGCGGGGCGTAATAGGCGGCGACATAGCGCAGAGCGACCGCCCCAGGCTCGGGACGCAGGAGGGTCGCCGGCAGGGCCGCGGCAAGGACCGTCGTATCGACCGGGATCAGGTCGCCCGCGGCGAGCGATTCGGCCTTGAGCTGGTCTTCGACCAAGAGGCCCAGCACGGTGACCTGGCCGACGACATCCAGGAGTTCCAGCCGCGGCATCCGCCAGGCCTTGAGTTGGCTGGGTGTGCGGACCGCCACCACCGAAAGCACAACGGTGTCGCTGGTCTGCTCGCGGAGCTGCACGTTGGCGATCTTGCGGCCGCCTTCGGAATGCACGTCCCAGCGGGCCAACTGCGGTGAATTGATCTCGGCGATCTCGAACCCGTCCGGCACGACAAAGCGGAAGCGATCGACCGCGCGGTGCAGGACCCAGCACGTGATTGTGGCGTGCAGCTTTTCGTAGGCCGCGGTCACCTCGTCGAAGAGCACGCACCGCGCGGCCACTGCCTGTTCGCGGCGCTGAAAGTGGCTGTTGAGCGACATGAGGATCGTGCAGTCGCCCCGTCGCGGCAATAGCTCGAAGCGGGTGGTCGTATCAGGCACGCTCCTCGTGCCGCTTTCCGACACGCGATTCGCAGGCGGGTGCCCCGTGCCGGATACAGTACGGGATATCACGTCGGCGCCGCCCTTGATCTCGACGTCGCCGGGCACGGTCAGCCGCCAGTGCCCGACCGGGGCGTTGGTCACGCGGAACTTCAGGTACTGCCGGGCGGAATCGATCTCCAGCGGAGCGAGCATCTCCAGGCTCAACTGGTGCCGCCCCAGCCCGGAGATCAGCAAGTTCAGCGAATGGTCAGGCGCGTAGCCGATCGGCGCCGGCTTGTCGTCGAGCTTGGCCGAGAGCAAGCCCACATCGGCGAATTCCAGCGAGACGGCGTGCAAGCCTTCCGCCAGCACGTCGATGGTAATTGTGCCGTGCAAGCGGGCGCGGCCGTCGTCGATGGTGATGTCGTAATCGGAGGAGACGATCACGGCTGGGTGCGGGACGTGCGTCTCTGGGGCTTTTTGGGCCTTTTTGACGAGCTCATCGTATTCCTTCCGCGTCAAGAGCACACGTTGGGGCGAGCTCTCCAAGAGGATTTTAAGGTCGGAGGAAGGAACATAGATCTCGCGGGTTTTGGTCTCCGGTGCAAGCGGTTCAGTTTCAGACGTTTGAGCCACCACCGTCGTAGACCACAAAGCAAGGACCGCGATAAGTATCAATTTGGGGTGCAGCCATTTATTGCCGCTCTTGATTTTATTTTGGGTGAACGCGACGTCATCCCACGGTTTCGCGTAGAAGGCAAAAGGCCGCAAAGTGGCCGGAAAGCGGCGATATTCCGCCGCACTCCCAATTGACTTACTCATGGCTCGCACCTCCCTCGCCGGCCGCGGGTTTCTGTTGGGGTTGCGCCTCAGGTTTTGCCTCCGGTGGCGCGGCGGGCTGGACTGCCGGCTTGGCGGCCCATCTCGAACTTGCCGATGTGTACCACTCCGTCAACGGTTGGCGGACCCGAACGAATCCCACGACGAGCCAAACCAGCAGCACGATCAGTACGGCGGCGAACAGCGGGCCACCGACGATGTGCAGAGAGAGCGTCGGCCAGAAGACGCCCAAGGCCACTATGGCAAGGACTAGCGCCATCGCGGCGATGAGGCGGCGCGGCAGGCTCACGGCCAGGAGTAGAACTCCGCACAGCAGCGCCAGGCCGAAGATCCAGCCGCTGAGAACCAGGTGATCGACGGTCCAGAGCGAAACGCTTTTCTGGGCGTTAGGCCGCAAGGTGGAGAAGATCAGCGGAGTTCCGTCGATGTGGAAGGTCCTGGACGCACCCAAGGCGCTGGAGTTGCCTTCGCAGACCCACGCCACTTTCTGCTCGTGCGAATCGGCATTGCTCGGCACCCAGCGGTCCTGGCGATCCATCTGCCATTGGAAATCCTCTGCCCACGAACCGGAGGTGCCCACCACGTCCTGCGTGGGCGGCACAAAGGCACAAAGATACACCGTCTGCACTGCCGTATCGTCAACAAAGGCAGGCAACGCCAGCGTTGTTCCGCCCTCCTTCAGCGTGTAGCGAATCTCCAGCACAAACGGCTCCTCGGCGACCGCCGAAACCAGCGGCACCACGAGCTCGTCGCCCTGGCCTTTTTGCAAGGTGACGGGCTGGCCGTTGACGCGTACCGGATCGCTGTCTGGGGTGGCGTCCTTGGGCAGCGTCACCGTCAACCGCGGCCGGACGGTGCGGATGCGGTATACGCCCTGCGCGGCGATCTCGCCCGCCGGAGTGAGCACCATCCGCAGCACCGCGCGGTCCACGCTCGTCCGTGTGACCGCTTCCAACTCGTAGCGAACGACGGTCACTGGCAGCGTCCAATCGTCCTGGAACTCAAAGGCCCGCGCGGCGTCCTTGACGGGTGTCATCAGATTGAGCTGCGGGTCGATGGGGCGGAGTCCCTTCACGCCTTCCTCGGCCTCCTGGAAATCGAGGGTTTCGGCCTTGCCCAGCACGATTTGTCCCCAAGCCCGATCGACGTCGCGGGGCATGAGCCGGGGGATGGTCACGCCCAACTTCTCGCCCACGTCGAGCTTGTCGAGTTTCTTTTCCCAGCTAAGATCGATGCGGCCGTCGCCCAGCAACTCGCCCTCGCCCGAGAGGCCCCAGGCGACCATGTTCTTGTCCAGCTCCGGGGGCGGCGGGTCGATGGTCTTTTCGTGGATGCCGGCTGTGGTGTTGTGCAGCAGCGGGGCCACGTCGGCGGGCACGTCGATGCGGAGCGATTTCACGCCGCTGAATTGGATCGAGTAGAAAAAGCTGGCCTGGTACTTGATGACGCCTTCTTCGATCCGGGCCACGAGTAACTGGCGGATCGTGACCTGCGGCTTGCGTCGTTCGACCGCCAGATGGAGCGTTACGGGCTCTTGCGTGAAGGCGAAGGCCAGCACGGGCCGCGGTGCACTGCCGCCCATTGGCGGAGCGGGAGGGGCAGGCACGAGCACCGTTCCCCCCAGGGCCTCTTGGAAGGAGATCGGCCGCAACCCGTCAGCCTTGGCCGGATTGACCCGCAGGCTCTCCGGGGCCTGGAGCACGAGCGTTCCGGAAAGATGTTCCACGCTATTCTTGACCGGTTGCGGCAAAGGCAGGTCGATCTCGGTCGACTTGCCGGTGGGCTTGAGCAGATTGGTATCGTGCAATTCCTTCTGCAACTGCACGTGCAGCCCGACGGTGCCCAGGGCCTTGCGGGCCAGGTTGACGACGAGGTGGTTCTTCTTGTCGCCCTCGGCATGCCACGAATCGACCTCGGCCGCCGCACGGGCCATGGGCGGCCCCCCAGGCGCGGTTCGCGTGGCGGCGGAGATACCGCTGACGTTGCGGAGCTCAAAACCTTCGGGCACGTCGAGTTCCAGCTTGAAAACGCCCGCTCGTTCGATAGTGTAGAAGGCCGTCAGGTCGAGCGTGAGCTTTTGGGGTTCCAGCCGGGCCTCGACGAGCGAATCGACCGTGATCCGCGGCGAGACGGCGTCGATGGTCAATTCCAGCTCGTAGGGGACTGAGGCATAGCGATACGCGAAAGCCCACGCGGCCGAACGGAGGTCGGGCGGCAGCTCGGCGGCATCGACCTGGAGTAGCCCGCTGCTCTTGGCGGCCTCAGCCTTGAGACCTTCACCGACTTGAGCCACGACGAAACCTTGCTGGCGGCCGACGTTCAGTGCCTTGACTACCGGCGTCTTGAGCGAATCTTGTTTCTTCTGTCCAGCGATCTTCTCCAATTCGACGACCACGGTCTGGGCGGACTTGGCCGGCTCGAACAACTGCGCGGTGATCTTTTGCGTGGTCGCTCCGGCGGCGGGCGGATCGACCGACCACTGCCGCACGTTGGGATCAAAGACATTGACCAACTTGTAATCGGCGGGGACCTCCATCGCAAGCTGATTCAGCTCGGCGCGGCTGATTGAATAGACCAGGGTCGTGCGGACGCGGGTAATGCCCTCTTGGATCCAGACCTGTTGCTCCGACTGCACGCTAGCCAGGGCGGCGAGGCCGGTAGCGCCTTCGGACTTGGGCGTCCAGTCGATCCGAACCTCGGGGGCAGCGCCAACGAAGGCCAGAACCACCGTTTCTCCCTCTCCCTCCGGGAGAGCGTTGGTCGCTTTCGTCCCCTCGCCCTCCGGGAGAGGGTTAGGGTGAGGGCCGTTGGGCGCGATTTTCGCATCACTCGCCCCTCTGCCCACAGGAGACGCAGGCTTCGGAACTTCCGTTGCCGCAATCAACGGGTACAGATTAACCTTCACGCCGGCCTGTGGAATACGGACCTTCCAGCGGCTCACGGCGGCCTGCGGGGCCTGAAACGAGACGGAATTCTGGCCCGGCGATCGCCGAATGGCCCGGGCGTATTCCAGGACCAATTCGATCTGCTCCGGCTGCTTGCCCTTGTGTTGGATCAGCAAACGGTGGTCTTCATTGGCGCCGCCCAGCAGTCGGGCGGGCTGGTTGTTGATTGTGGCGCTGACCACTGCCGCATCGGCCAGCCGCAGGGGCACTTCGTGCCAGCCTTCGGTCAAGAGGTCGATCTTCAAGTGGGCCGTGACCTGCACGACGTCCTTGGCCACCACGGCCTCGTTGTCGATTGCCGTGATCATGGCCGCAACGGGTGGCCGGGACTCTGCGGCGGGGCGGGTCTTGTCCTGGGCCGCCTTCCACAGCTCTTCGAACTTCTCATAAGGCAGGAAGACACCGCGGCCATGCTTCTCAAAGACCCCGCGAAGCTTTTCGTAAGGGATGTAGATCTCCTGCTGGCGGAGCGAGCGGTCGTCTTTCTCGGCCTCTGGAGACTTGTCAGTCTCAGCGGCCTTCGCGACCTTGGCCGAGTCGGCGGTGGCCGCCGGATCGGCCGGCTTCTCGGCTTTGCTCTTGTCGTCTGCCGCCCTAAGGGGAGAAAAAGCGGAAAGAAAAGCAATCGCCAAGCCGGCGACGGCCCAAAGGGGGCTGCGATTTGTGGGCGTCATGATGGTGTGTCCTGTGATGAGCGGGGCCAACGTGTGCGGACGTCGATACGTACTATGGGGGGGTAAAATCCCAGAAAACTCCCGCCCCTTATAGCAGAGTAGCGCCAAGCCCCTTGGGAACGAGGCAGGTTTTGTCCTACCACGTTAATACTATGTTACCACACCCGTTGGACGCATGCGGAGCGCGAGAAGTTCCGGGGCGGGACGTAGGCCTGCCAGCGGCATACGGAGTGTGCCGGATACCTTCCTACCGGGCCAACAGCTTCTTGACCTGAGCCCAACTGCGGGTGTTGAGGACATCGTCCTTGGTCAGACCGCCGCGGCGGGCCTGCAAGATGCCATCGCGCATGGCCGCCAGGCCGTCGGTGCGGTGCGCGTCGGTTGAAATCACGATCAGCACCCCTTGGCTCTTTGCCTCGGCGCAGGCCACGTCGTCCAGGTCTAACCGCACGGGGTGAGCGTTCAGCTCAAGCGCCTTGCCCTCGTCCCGCGCCACGCGAATCACGGTCGAGAGGTCGATCTCGTAGGGCTTTCGCTGATTGAGCATGCGGCCCGTCGGATGCGCGAAGGCGCGGACATAGGGGTTTTGCAAGGCATCCACGACGCGGCGGGTGATCTGCTCGCGCGACTGGTTCTGGCCATAGTGGACGCTGGCGTTGACCCAATCGGCCTCCTTGAGCACGTCGTCGCTCAGATCCAGACCGCCCCGTTCCAGAATATCGACTTCCACTCCCTTGAGGACCGTGATGCCCTTTAGCCGCTCATTGAGCCGGTCGATCTCTTCCCATTGCTCGAGAATCCGGGCCTCGTCCAGGCCGTTGACCATCGTCACCCGCTTGGAGTGGTCGGTCATGGCGATAAATTTCAGCCCGCGGGCCTTGGCCGCTTCGGCCATCTGCTCGATCGTGGCCTGGCCGTCGGTCCACGTGCTATGCATATGGAGATCGCCACGAATATCGCTCAGCTCGATCAAGCGGGGCAGTTTGCCAGCGGCTGCCCATTCGAATTCCTTGCGGGCCTCGCGGATTTCCGGCGGGAACCAGGGCAGATCGACGGCCGCGTAAACTTCCTCTTCCGTGCGGCCGGCGATTTGTTTCTCGCCGCGAAAGACGCCGTACTCGTTGATCTTCAGGCCGCGTTCCTTGGCTCGGCCGCGGACGATGACGTTGTGGGCCTTCGAGCCGGTGAAGTACTGCATCGCCGCGCCGAACGACTCGGCCGGCACGACGCGGAGATCCACGTGCAGGCCGCTCCGCAATCGGGCGGTGAGCTTGGTTTCGCCGCGGGATTCGACTTGGGCCAAGCCGGCATACGCGGCAAAATGGTCCATCACGGCGGCAGCATCGGTCGTGGTGGCCAGCAGGTCCAGATCGCCCACGGTGTCGCGGCCGCGACGGTAGCTGCCGGCCGCCTCGATTTCCTCCAGGGCGGCAAAACGCCGCATGTGGGCGAGGATCTCCTGGACGAAGTTGTCGGCCTCGGCCCACAGGACCCGCTTATCGGCCTCGGCGGCGAATTCCAGCCCGGCGAGGATCGACTCTTCCGTCTTGGTCCCGAAACCCTTGAGTTCGCGAACCGTGTGGGCCTCGCAGGCGGCGCGGAGTTCCTCGAGCGAGGTGACCTTGAGCTCCTTGAAGAGCAGGGCGGCGCGCTTCGGGCCCAGGCCCGGCACCCGCATCATCGCCAGGACCGATTCCGGCACCTGCCGCTGGAGTTCCTCAAGCTGCTGAAGCTTGCCGGACTTGACAAGCGCGTCGATCTTCTCGGCCAGATCCTTGCCGATGCCCTCGATGTCGGTCAGCTTGCGGCTGGGATCGGCGACGATCTCGCTCATCGATTCCGGCAGGTCGCGGATGGTACGGGCGGCGTTGCGGTAGGCACGGACGCGGAACTGGTTTGCCGCCTGAAATTCGAGGATATCGGCAACCTGGTCGAAGGCGTCGGCGATTTCGGGATTAGTCATGGCGGGAGATCGGTCCTGGGACTCAGGTCTTGGGGTCTATAGGTCTTATGGGTCCCATAGGTCCTGTAAATAGCCTCACTTTGGCGGCGGTGCGTGAGCCGGCGGCGTGGGACTGAAAGGCACCAGCGTCGGCGTTGGCTCCTCGCCCGTGAACAATTGCAGCAGTACTTGTCGCGCTGCTTCTTTGCCTGCGTCGGCGGGAAAAGGCGCAATGTGTCCGCTGCCGGCGTCCAGCATACTGGACTTTTGGTCGATGCCTGCACATGGGTCATTGGCATCGTAGGTGTAGTCCTCGGGTTTGGTCCATGGAACTGCGCGATCCGGACGGACCACAACCACAACGATCTTCATCCACTCTTCATACATGCGGGGCAACGGCGGCGCCGGCTCGGCATAGAACGTCTTCGGTCCGCGGAGCAGCAGGAACCGAGTCTTGCCGGTCGATACGGCCGTTGCCGGCGCGGCGCAGGGGTCCTCGTAGAGGTTGGGCATGAGGGCGACTAGTTCCCGGTTGTGCGGGCCGTCCCAAGGCTCGTCGAGATGGAATCGTTGATACAGGTCACCTTGGCCCAAGTAGGGCAAGAGGGCCACGCGCCAACTGAGCAGCGGTTTGCCTCGCTTGTCGGCCAAGCATGCAGGCGGCAGGGCGTGGTTCTTGTAGCGGTATGCCTTCAGCCCCTGCCCGATCGATCCGAGGCCGTCAACAGCCGGCATGGGCGCGTAGACTGGCCCGGCGCCAGGCCCGATGATCGGCAGCCCATAACCGGGCGCGGGCGCATACGCCTGAGCGGGCGCCGCACCGGGCGTAGTTTCGACGGGTGGCGCGGGCCCCACCGTCGCTATACCAGGCGTCGTGGTCGTTGGCCCCACGCTTGCCGCGGGCACTGCAACCGGTCCGATCGGATTCGCGCCGTGTCGATACTGATCGGCGGAAACCAACTGTTGCTCGAACGTTTGGGGATTCTCCATGATGAACGCGGCTGTCCAGATCAGCCCGGTGCCGGGCAGCGGTTGTCGGCTGATCAACTCCAGGCCTTGCCTGGTGCGGCGGAGGGTCGCAGTGCCGGGCACCAGGTGCCGGCGGATGGCGGGGGCGGAAGGGATGGCATCCAGCGGCAAGGGTTGCTCGTTCCCGGCGATGGGACCGAGATTAAATGACGCGGCCAGCGGCACGAAGGGATACAACAATTCGAAGGCATTGGCTGTGTCGATATGCGCCAGCAACCAGGGTCCGTCAGCCGCAGTGATCAAGCGGCCCACCTGTGGAACGCTGGTAAGCGACCTGGAATTGGGGCTATGCTGGAGATAGGCCATTATGCTCTGCGGCGCCATGGCGACGATCAACTCGCGCTCGGTCGCACACCAAGCCAGACTAAAGCCCATGCCGGCGGAGTAAAAAATCCTCTGGCCTGCGTATGTGAAGGCATGGAGGCTTTTGCTGAGAGCTCGATCGGGCGCTAATTGACTCATGAAGCTCTGGGCCAGAGAGCCGCCGACGATCTTGGCCTGAATGGCAGACAACGCCGCCCGGTCGCGGATGGGCACGACGGCCGTGAGGCCCAGCAGCAGCAGTCCGCCTTCCCTGGGCGAGCTGTAAATACAGCAACTATCGCCAAGGGCCTTGGGCAGGTCTTTGCGAAAGTCCACTTGAAGGGCCCTAATCGAGCGCATCCCACGGCCGTTCGCCGGTCGAGTTGTCGCCTCGTCCTTCGTCTGCCGCCAGGGCCGTCATCTGGTCGATGACCTTCTTGGCGTCCAATCGCATGGCCAGCGAGAGCGCGGCATCGCGCGGAATCGGGCGCAGGTCCTCGGCCCGCAAGGGTTGATCGGAAAACAGGCCCAGCAAGGGGCCTTGCGGCTCGCCGTCGGTCGCCAGCAAGAGCTTGCTCACGAAGGTCTCGCCTTCCAGGCCGGAGACCGAGCACAAGGCCGAGAGCTTGTCGAGCCCCAATTGGCGGATGGCGCTGCGGGCCTTGGGCATCGGCGTGCCCTCAAGCACCTGGTCCAATAGCTGCTTGAGGTTGAGATAGACGACCGTTGACGGCCGCTCGACGGGCAACTGCGTGCGCAGGACCGTGAGCCAACCGGGTGGATCGCGCCGTTGGCGCTGAAGGATTTCTTCGACGCTGCCGTCGCCCACGCCCACGACGAAATTGCCGTCATGGAAACCGCACGTTATCGCCGCAATACTCATGGCGCCCGCGGTCCCGGAGAAACGATACCAGGGCTTGCCGTCGATCTGGACTGTCCGAACGTGCCACGGAGCAGAGACTGGAGCAGGGGCCGGACCAGCGACCGGAGCAGGGGCCGCAACCGCGGGAGCCGAGCTTGCGGCCTGCACTTCCTTGACAACTTGCACGAGGATTTCGCGAAGCTTTCCGGCGTCGGTCCCTGCCGCCAGGAGCATGCCGCCGCGAAGGTCCTTGAGTCCGCCCTCCTTGCCGGTCTTGATGTTGGAGATGAAGACCGCCCCCGCGTGGGCGGCCGCCAAGCGGGTGAATTCGATTTCCATTTCCCGGATCGCGTCACCGTGGTCCGCGTTGGCGGGCGATGGCGGACCGCCCGGCACGAGCGGGTTGATGGATTCCGGGGCTCCGAGCATGCCCGGCAGGAGCGTCTGCGATGTGAACGCCGCCAGGGCCGGGAAGGACCGCTGGACCTCCGGTTCGGCCAGCAGTTGCTCCGTTTGATTTTTGCTTTTGGGATCGGCCGCAGAGGGCCCGACCCATGCGGCGTAGAAGAGGCATTTTTCCGGTGCCGCGCGGGCGACGGCAGGCTCCTCCTTGCCCGGCGGCAGGCCTAAAGGCACGGTCCATCCACCGCCGAGGACCGTTAGGAGCAAGAAGCAGAAGTATTTCGATGCAAGCGTTTCCATATTCACCTCCTGAGAAACTACATGTGCAACTCCACCACGTCCTTGTCGTGCAGCTCGTAATCGCCTTTGACCACCGTGCCGTCGTGGACCGCCTCACCCCACACGCGGGCGAACTTCAGCCCCGTGATGAAATCCTTGTGGACCTGACCGGCCAGATCGATCAAGGGACTCCCGCGCCGCACCGTGAACGGCCGGTCGCGGTCGGGCTCCTTGGCCGTCGGCAGCTTGCTGTAGACGCGGATGACGTCCAGCGAGCGGTAAATTGCCTCGCGGAGAACCTCCAGGCCAGTCCCCTTGGCGGCGGAAATGACGTATTCGGGGTAGTCAAGCGGACAGAGCTCGTGGAACAATTCCAAGCGGTCGGCGGCTTCGGGAAGATCGATCTTGTTGGGCACGGTAAAGGTACGCGTGTAGGAAAGGCCCACGTCGTTTTCGTCTAGCGACGATTGTGCCGCCAAGCGGGTCTTCGTGGCATTCAGCCGGTCGAGCACCTCCTGGCACTGTTCGACGCCGTCGTCGCTGCCCAAATCGACCATCAGCAGGACCAGCTCGGCGGAACGGACCAGGTTTTGCAAGTGCGGATCCACGAAGTCCTTGGTGACCGGCGGCGTGTCGATCAGTTGCACGGTCACGTCCTCGAAGGCCATCATCGCCGGCGTCGGGGCATGTGTCGTAAACGGGTAGGGCGCGACCTCGGGGGTGGCTCGGGTCATGCTGCAGATTAACTGGCTCTTGCCGGCGTTCGGACCGCCCAAGAGAATCGCCGTGCCAGCCCCCTGCCTCGGAATGCGCAGACCGCGACCGCCCTTCTTGCCGCTGCTCTTCTCGGCGGCGACGTCCTTCTTGAGATTGGCGATCTTGCTCTTCAGATCGGCCTGGAGGTGGTCGGTCCCCTTATGCTTGGGGATCTCCTTGAGCATGACCTGAAGGCAGGCCAACTCTTCCTCAAGCGACCCGGCCCGGCGGTATTCCTCTTCGGCCTTGAGGTATTGCTGGGTGAGATTGGCTGGCATGGCGGCGCGGCGAACAGAAACTCAAATGGGGGCGCCTAAGTCTACCCAATTGTCCCGCGGCCGGCTAGATGCCAGAGCGAGCCGTAGGGTTGGACCGGCCCGCGCAAAAGTTGCCAAGGGCGGATAGAGTTTCTCGAAGCAGTTTTGTTCCGAGGCAAACGCGATGGGCGTTTAAACCCATTTGTCGGCGGAGCCGGTATTAGGCCCGTGCTTTAGCAACAAAACCGACTTGACTATGGCGCAGGCCAGGCCCACCCTCCGGCGTCACCGGTCGGCGGGCAGCCAGCCGCTGTCGACTATGGGTGGTGCGGCCTTAACCGGTGCGGAGATCAAGCGCGCCGGGACCACAGAGGGCGGCGACGGGAGAAGCTGGAAGTAGGTGGCCTGCTGAACCGGTCGGGCGGTAGTGAGATTGTGGTTCTCACCCTGAAAAGCGGGAGCTGGCCCCGCCTCAGGCGGCTTGGGGAGCGACGGCACATTGTCAATCCGCGGGGGCTCGGCGCGGTTCGTCTCAGTCGTGGGAGGGACTGCATAGGACGCGCCCGAATGCGACGGAATTCCGGTCGGTGCACCCAGGGCGCCTGGGGCTACCGGGGCGCCGTTAGCGCCGGGGACATAGGTGTGTGGCGTCTCGCCGGGAGCGGCGGGCATTACCGGCGGCGCGGTCGGGGGGCCGATTGTCGCTGGCGCCGCAGGCAACGTCGTCGGCGCCGGATTGAGCGGCGGCTGGCTCATATCACTCGGACCAGGCAAGCTGGGCTGGCCAGAACCGCAGGACGAACACCCGCTGGAGAGTCCGCAACCGCCGCCATCACCGCACGACGAGCAGCCGCTGCCTGAGGTACAGCCGCCGCACGTGGAGCATCCACCGTACGCGGAACCAGCTCCGCAGGACGAGCAGCCACCGTAGCAGGACGAGCAGCCGCCATAGGATGCACAGCCACACGACGAGCAGCCGCCGTAACTGGTCGAATACCCACTGCATGGGGCGCAGCCGCCACAAGTGCTGCAGGGGCTGGCGGCAACCGGTGCGTAGCCGACCTGGTAGGGGACCAGCGATGCTCGATAGGTCCAAGCGGTAGCGGGTTGATAGGTGGTTACCGGGCAGCCGCTGCAAGGATTAACGCCGGTAACCGGCATGTAGGTCACCGTTGCTACCGGCTGATAGGCGATACGATAGGACGTGGCCGGCACGCAAGTCTGGCATGCCGGCTGCGCGGGAGCGCAGCCACACGCCGGGCGCAACCGCACGCAGTAGGCGGGACGTAGACGGTCGGCGGGGAATAAGGTGGAGCGTATGTAGTTCGCCCGTTTCCGAACAACCAATCGGTCAGGGCGCATTCGGCGCGGCCTTGGCTCGGCGCCAGCAGCATGAAGGCTCGCGGCGCAGCAGGTGGTTATGAGACAACGGATACTGGTCCGGCACATGGTTCGAGTCTCCTTGAGGGTCGATACTCGGTCGACCCCTTCATCAAATCCGCTTTTCGTCGAAGCGTCAAGATGCGGCCGCGGCCGCGTCTACATTTGGTTGGGTTTTCCGCAAATGACGATTATGGCGGTTGGGCGATTTGGCGAGTCGCCAATCCGCAGCACCCAGAGAAAGTGTAGTTCACGATTCGCGCTGAGGTTGGGTCTTAGGCCTATCTGCGACATTAATTATGCAATGAACCACTTGGATCTTGGGACTTGCGTGCCTCGTAGAGGTCGTAAAGATCGAAGAGCGCTTCCCGCAGGTTGCCTTGCCGGTGGGCTAGCCGCACCGCGACATCGACGACTTCGATTCGTGATGGAAAACCGGCTTGAAGCTGCTGGACCACCTGCCAGGCCATTCGCTCATCGACGGCGGTTTGGTAGAGGTCGGGCAGCCCCGCCGAACGATGCGATGCGACGAGAAGTCCGCTCTTCAGCGTTCGGCAATGTCGCTTGAAAAGCAGGCGATTCCAAAAGCCGAGTTGTTCGAAGCCATCGACCGCCGCCACTCCCCGGCTCGACGCGATCCGCAGCGAGGCGGCAAAATCCCGTGGCACGCGGCGCTGCCCGGCCACAATGACAACCGCGTAGACCATTCGACCGCGGGCCTCGATGGCGGCCGACAGTGCCGCCAGCAGGGTCGATTTACCAGTGCCATGCGGGCCGGTGATTTGCCCCTGCCAGCCGTTCGTCTCGAGGGCATCGACAAGTTTCTCAACGTCTTCCCCCTGTTTGAAGATGAAATCGATCGTGCCCGGCCGTAGTCGCGCCGCACAAAACGGATTGCTGCAAGGGAATGTGTGAGGACCTTTGGGCATGAAATCGCAACGCCAAACTCACCCCAAGAACTCCGATGACCGCTCCCCTCGATCGCGCGGAGGAGTTTTCTCCGCGCGGTCCGGGCGGGGCGACAGGGCCGATGGAACGTTTCCCAAGCGAAAGGGTTTCTGGGCCACGAGGTCTCGGCCGCGCTTGAAAATCGCTCGCACCCGCACGCACCAGCGGATCTTCACAATCTGACCGTCATAGCTCAAAGGGCTTTGCGGCAGCGATGTGCTGAAGCGCTCGGGACGATGAGAATCGGCGATTTCGCCGGGATTAACGTCTTTCCGCCAGAACTCGTGAACGCCCAGATCTTCGTCCCCTTTGCCTTCACTATACCAGAGCACTGAGACTTCGACGGACTGCAGCCCATGGCCGTCAACGGCCTCTATGCGATACTCGCCGGAAAGCGTGCCGCCAGGCGAGTACGTCCGGCCGTTTTCGTCCAAGCGGATAAGGATCTCCGTTTCGATCATGGTCGGGCTTCCCTGGCGGCCGCCGCGACACACGATGGCCGAACGACGATGGGGAACGACCGCTCGAATCCCCGCCGGCCGGCAACCTCTGCTTGCACGACCAGTTTCCACTGGACCTGGTTATGGCTGGCGCGGAAGGAGTGCATGGCCTCGGGCGGAACTGGCAACTCGCATTGGACTTCCAGCGGATCGCCCGGCCGGACCAGCGCCCCGCCGTTGGCATACAGCGGGCGGCGAAAGACCTCGCGGCTTTCGGTGCGGGCGTTGGTGCCTTGGCGGAAGACGGCTTCCTCTTCGCACACCAATGCGATCTCCAGCGATTGCAATTGCAAGTTGCCCGACTGCGAGAGAAACAAGCGGTAGTCGCAGCCGGGCAAGAGCGGATGATCGCTGATCTCCACGAGTGTAGGACCGATGGCCGCCGTATGGCGCAACAGCCGAGCGAAGACCAGCACCAGAGCCACGCCAACCCCGAGAAATGGCACGATGAAAAGCGTCATCAGCCAGTCGGGACGCCCGTTGAGGAAGCTGCTGACATCCATCACGATGAAGACCGACACCGCACCGTTCCAGGCGAAACAGGCCACCACAAGACCGAAGAGCGACCAGCCCGGCGAATGTGTCAGCGGCAGACGATAGGCCAGACGCGTACCGGGGCTGCTGGTGATCTCGCTGCCGTCGGGAACATACGGATACTTCGGGTCAACGGGCGGTGATAGATCGAACAATTCCGGTGCGGGCACGGTCCGCGCGGCCGCCGCGCGGCGTTCTTCCGACTTGCCCAGGCGCAGCGCCGTAAAGACCAGGCCGCCGATGCCGATGGCCACGAACGAGACCGGGATCAGCAACGCCGTCCAACTCCACCATTGATATCCCCGCACGAGCACGGCCACCGCGGGGTCGGCCGGATCGTACCAGCAGGGATAAACCTGCCCCTTGGCAAATCTATCGATGGCGGCCTGAGCCTCATCTTGCGTGCTCAAAGGCGTCCCATGGATCTCGTAGGTTCTCCAGGGCGAGTAGGTGACGCCCTGGACGTCATATTCGATTTTGACTTCGGGACGGAAAAGCGGCCCTTTTTCGCCCGGCAATTCCACGATCCGCTTTTCCACTAACTTGCAGGGAATCTCGACAAAGCCGTGATTGACCCGCCATTCGGGGATGATCCACCAGACGATGGCCAGCATAATACCGGCGCAGCCGAACAGAAGGAGGACCGCGAAGAAGACGGCCTCACCAAGGTTGCCGAACAGCCGGGAACCGGTCGTGCGGTGCCCTCGTTTTTTTTCGTAATAGCGAAAGGTGCGGGGCACGTGAGCGTTGATTGCGTAGGAGCGAAAAAAACCTTTGCCATCCCCTGACAACGGGATCAGCCCCTTGCCGTAGTCCTGGAATTATACCTATGCCGCCCAATTTCAACAATCCGCCTGTTCCACTTCTTTCCTAGGCGCGGAGCCGTTTTCCAACGCGTCGAAATCCGCTATAAATTGATTGGATGGAACATTTGCTTCAAGACCTGACCGAAGTCCAGCGCAAGGCCGTTTTGTACCACGACGGTCCATTGCTGATCCTGGCCGGGCCGGGAAGTGGAAAAACGCGGGTGATTACTCATCGCATTGCCCGCATGCTCGCCGACGGCGTGTTTGACCGGCAGGTCCTCGCCTTGACGTTTACGAACAAGGCGGCGGAAGAAATGCGGCTCCGCGTTCAGCGGCTTGCCCCCGGCAGCCAGGTCTGGATCGGCACCTTCCACCGTTTCTGCGCGACTGCTGCGTAAATACGCGCGGCTCGTCGGGCTGGCGGAGAACTATACCATCTACGACACGGGCGATAGTGCCCAGGCCCTGCGTCGGGCGATGAGCCAGTTGCAAGTCGATGCGGCCTTTGCCTCACCGGAGGCGATCGCGCGAGAAATTAGTTGGGCCAAGAATAACCTGATTACTCACGATCAGTATCATCCGCGGGCCGGACATTCCCTGGGAAGCATCGTCCAAAAGGTTTATCCCGCCTACCAAGCCAAGCTAGCCGGCTCGAACGCCGTGGATTTTGATGATCTGCTCTTGCATGTTGCCACGATGCTACGGGCCAATGACGAGGTCCGGGCATTGTTGGACGATCGCTACCGTTACATTCTGGTGGACGAATACCAGGACACCAACCTGGCCCAGTACATCATCGCCCGCGCGCTCTCGAACGACTACCCGAACCTCGCCGTCACCGGAGACCCGGACCAGTCGATTTACGGCTGGCGAGGCGCCAATCTCAATAACATCCTCGAGTTCGAGAAGGATTTTCCCCAGGTCTGCGTCGTTCGCCTGGAACAGAATTACCGTAGCACTAAGCGGATCCTCCGCGTAGCCGACGAGTTGATCTCGCACAACCTGCGGCGGAAGAAGAAGGCCCTTTTCACCGAGAACGCGGCGGGCGAACCAGTCCGAATGGTGACCTACGGCACGCACCGGGACGAGGCCGCGGGGATCGCCGCCGAGGTTGCCGCCGAGATCGCCGCGGGACGCCACCACGCCCGCGACTTCGCGGTTTTTTATCGTACCAACGCGCTGAGCCGATCTTTCGAGTTGGCCCTGCGCGAGGCGGGCGTGCCTTACCAGATGGTTAACGGCGTAGAGTTTTTTCAGCGGAAGGAAATCAAGGACGTGCTGGCCTATCTGCAACTGGTCAACAACCCGCACGACGAGGTGGCCCTTCTCCGCGTCATCAACACGCCCACGCGGGGCATCGGCAAGACAACAATCGAGCGGCTTGCGCAGCATGCGGCCGGGCACCGGATGACGCTGCTGGATGCGGCCCGCGGCGCCAAGGGCCTGAAGACCATTTCTGCTCGGGCGGCCCGGTTTGTCGCGGAATTCGTGCGGATCGTCGATCGCCTCATCGCCGGCGTGCACGGCCCCATCGAGGAGCTCTTGGGCCTGGTGCTCGCCGAAACTGGTTACGAAGCAATGCTCAAGGCATCGGGAGACGAAGAGGACGAGGAACGGCTGGCCAATATCCAGGAATTGTTGACCGTCGGGCGGGAATTCGACGAGCGGAGCAGCGCAGCGCTCGGTGCGGCCGCGGGCGGGAGGTTGGAGGCATTTCTCGAAGAGACGGCCCTCGTCAATGACACCGACGAGTGGGAGACGCAGCTCGATCGGGTCACGCTGATGACGTTGCACGCCTCCAAGGGCCTGGAGTTTCCCTGCGTTTATCTGGTTGCCGTGGAGGAGGGCCTGTTGCCGCACGAGCGGAGCCGCGACAAAGCGGAACAGTTGGAAGAGGAGCGGCGATTGATGTTCGTCGGCATCACGCGGGCCCAACAGCGGCTGCAGATCAGCCTGGCTCAATATCGGGACTTTCGCGGCGAGCGGAAGCCGGCGATTCCCAGTTCGTTTCTCATGGAGCTGCCGCGGGGCGAAATGGAGGTCGTGCATTTGCAGGCCGCGCGGCGCGTGGAGATGGACGCCGGCACCGACTGCCCGGGCGAGCACGAGGAGCCAGTCTATCGTCGCGACGAACCTCGGCAGTCGGTGCCGCTGGCGTCGAGTTCGGGCTTGCGGACGGCGGCGGAGATGGTCAATGATGGACAGGCACGCAAGGAATTCGATCCCGACCTTTTTCGCCAGGGAATGGTAGTCCTTCATCCCGCCTACGGCATCGGCAAAGTGGTGGCTTTAGGTGGCGGCGGCGGCCAGCGGGAGGCGACGATCGATTTTGTTTCGACGGCAGGGCGCAAGAAGCTCAAGTTGGCCGGGAGCGAACTACGGCCCGTCAAGTAGCGGCGGTGGCTGGTTGACAACCCCTTTCCATCAGTCAATAGTGCCCTGGATGATTCCGCACTTGATCGCCACCCGCGCTTATGATCAGCCCGGAGCGAGCACCCGTTCCGTCCTCGGGTCGTCTTGCCCGCGACCAATGATACGATCCCCTTGGAATTCGAGCAGCACGCCAGAGCAATTCAAGCACTTCCGTCGCTGCGGGGCGATCCACTCAATACGGAATGAATTCCGTTCCACGAGGGGACGCGAAGATTGCCTCACATCTGTACCACGCCGGCAACGCTGCGCGACGGCCCCGCCTGCTCCAGGGCCTTGAGCAACTCTTCCTGCGTGTACTTTCCGCGGAAGACCTTGGGATGATTGGGATCGTTCGCCGAGAAGATGGCAATCACCGGAATCTGCCGGCTGCGAAAGACGTCGAGCATCTCTGTCACTTCGGGCGAGTCGTCCGACCAGTCGGCCTTGAGCGTCACTACGCCCAAGCGGCGCAGGGAGTCGATCACCGGACTCGTGTTGATGACCGTCTTCTCAAAAAAGTGGCAGTTCGGACACCATGAGGCCGTAAAGTCAACCAGAACCGTATTGGGACCGGCGAGCCCCGGAGCCGATGCGACGGTAGCCGGCAGCGACGCCGTGGCGGACGAATCGCCCATCTGCGCGGCGAGCCCGGAGAGACGGAATTTTCCCAACTCAAAGCCGGGGAACATCAGGATCCATGCCACGCCGACAACCATGGCCCCTAAAGCCCATGCCCGCAACTGCGCCATGAAATCTTGCGCGAGCCCTGCGCGTCCGACCCACCAGCACATGAACGAGAGGCTGAAGAGCAAGCCCACGGTGGGCACGACGTAGTCCTGCCGGAGCACGGCGAGCAGATAGACCACAGTGCCCATGAGCACGAAGCCCATGACGATCTTGAACGTCTCCATCCACGCACCGGGCTTGGGCAGGAAGCGGAGCAATTCGGGGAACGCGCCGACGACCAGGTAAGGGCTGGCCATACCCAGCCCGACCGAGATAAAAATGGTGAAGGTCAGCCACGCCGGTTGCGCTGTGGCCCAAACCAGGGCGGGCGCCAGGAAGGGGGCGCTGCAAGGGGTGGCCAGGAACGTAGTCAAAGTACCCTTGAAGTAGGCCCCGACCGTGCCCTCTTGGGCCGCCAACGAGCCCGCTTTGCCGCTGGCCAGGAAGGTGGGCAGCGGTACCTCCCACACGCCCATGAAGCTCAAAGCCATGACAAAGACCACGCAAGTCAGCGTGATCGAGAACCAAGCCCGGCCGAACAACTCGCCCCAACCCAGCCGTTGCGGCCCGACGGCCAGCGAGGCGAGAATCAGGAAGACCGTCAACAGCCCCGCCGCGTACCAGAGGTTGAGCATGAATGCCTTGCGGCGATTGTGTCCCGCCTGCTCGACAAAAGAGACGATCTTCAGCCCAATCACCGGCAGCACGCACGGCATGATATTCAAGAGCAATCCGCCGACAAAGCCGGCGAAGATTGCGCCCAACACCCCCATGCCCGCATTTTCCTGGCGTACGCTTTCGCGCACGTTCGCGCGGATCTTCTCTAAATTGAAATCAGGCCCGACGATTTGTTTGAGGTCCGAGGCGTTGGTGAACGGCAGCCAACGGATTTCACCCTTAATGGCCGTGGAAGGCTTGGTCGTTTTTTCGGTGCTGATCACGACCGCCGGAGCGACCGTGGTAGGGTTGGTCGCCGCGGGAACCGGCGGCGGCTCGTTTCCGCCTGCTGTCGAAGGGTGGGCGGCGGCGCCCGTAGGGGGCGGATTGGCCGGCTGCCCCGCCGCCGGCGGCGACGTTGACGGCGAATCTGACATCGGCTTCGCCGCCGAGCCGCTTGCCTTGGGAACGGTCACCGGCTTCACGTCGGGTCGCAAGTCCGCCGTAAAGGGATAATCCTTGGGAAAAACACACCCGCCAGCG
Organism: uncultured Planctomycetia bacterium; assembly: GCA_963709175.1. GTDB lineage: Bacteria > Planctomycetota > Planctomycetia > Pirellulales > Thermoguttaceae > JANXQG01. The sequence goes on along the minus strand of CAVPVK010000007.1, from coordinate 1,258,515 downwards.
TCGCACAACTGCATGTGAACGCTGCCATGAATCTTCACGGCCTCGGGTCGCGCGCCTGGCGCAAATCGAATTGGGGCAACCCATTTCACTGTGCCGAAGTGCTCTTCCAGCGGCGCTGTGAAGTTGGGATCAATCTTGATCTCCGGCGGTGTGACTGCCGCGAAGGCGCCAATTTCCGGGCGGTCGGACGCCGCATCAACTTTGATGGTCGTGCGCGTCGTGCCGCCAGTCCCCTGGGTAATGGAATAGGTGTTTGCGCCTAGGGGCAGCGTCACTGTAATGAACAATTGGGACGTGCGATCTGGCCCCGGCGAAGTAAAGCCGGCCTCCAACTTGGGAACACGATCGCCCTCGCCCAACTGCCCCGCGCCCGCTCCGAACGGACTTGGAATACCAGCGCTATCCTGCCCATTGCCCAAAGACAAATCCGGCGGCTGCGTGCATGCCACAGCCGCCGTCAGCAAGACGCAAACGCCGCTCAACGAACCGAAAACTCGCACTGGGAAAGTATCATTTCGCATGAACCGTCTGCCCTTTCCATGAGCCGTCATAAGCAAACAATGCCCGGCTAACCGCTCAATTATATACGATGGGGGAAATATGCAAGGAACTCCGGGGCCTGGATAAGCGGGGTGTTGTAGGCAGCCTGGCGCTGCGCGGCCAACGGGGGGCTTGCTTCTCCCGCCCAGTCAAGTATCTTATCGTAAGATCCGGCATGGTCGAAGAGGAGTATTCTCCGTGAAACTGGTGATTGCCATCATTCAGCCCACCAAGCTCAAAGCGGTCTGCGAGGCCCTCGAAAAAATCGAGGTCACGCGGCTCACTGTGTGCGATGCTCAGGGCTTTGGACGGCAACGTGGCCGGACGGAAATGTACCGCGGCCACGAGTACACGACCACGCTGCTTCGCAAGGTGGCCCTGGAAATCGTGGTCAACGACGACTTCCTCGATCGGACCGTCAACACGATCGTGAACGTCGCCCGCACAGGGCCGGAAGGGACAATTGGCGACGGGAAGATTTTTGTCATGCCAGCACTCGATGCCATCCAGGTGGGCGGCGGGAGCCGCGGCCCGGGCGCGGTATAGGGATTTTGGTCTTGGGCTTAAGCCGTTAGTGCTTGGAGTTTGATCCCGCTGCGGTGCTCAAAAAAATCGCGTAGGAGCATAACTTGCGTCCACCAAGAATAGGGGGTTCTACCGGGGGACCGATCGCCTCGCCGGAGCCCGACTGGCCGCAACGGAATGGACGGCGGCGCAATCGCATCGGCGACGAGTGTGACCTCTTGGAATATAATCCTTAGGCATGACCAACAGCAACCATAATTCCCGCGTCGCCGTCATCGATTCCCATACCGGCGGCGAGCCCACGCGCGTGGTCATCGACGGCGGACCGGATCTTGGCAGCGGAAGCATGCGCGAGCGGCGCGATATCTTTCGCGCGCAGTTCGATTGGTTTCGCGCGGCCATCGTCAATGAGCCCCGCGGGTCGGACGTGTTAGTGGGCGCAATCCTCTTGCCCCCGCTCGACCCCTGCAATACGGCTGGCGTGATCTTCTTCAACAACGTCGGTTTTTTGAATATGTGCGGCCATGGGACGATCGGGCTGGTGGCGACCCTGGCCCACATGGGCCGCATCGGACCCGGCGAGCACGCTATCGAGACGCCCGTCGGCGTCGTTACCGCCTGGCTCGACGAGTCCGGACAGGTCACGATCGAGAACGTCGCCAGCTTCCGTCATGCGGCCTACGTTGCAGTCCGGGTCGAGGGTTTCCCGTCCGATTGCGTGCACGGTGACGTGGCCTGGGGCGGCAACTGGTTCTATCTCGTGCACGACCACGGGTTGGCGGTGAGCGGGGCGAACCTGGAGCGCCTCAGCGGCTGCGCTTGGAAGATACGCCAGGCCTTGGCCGGGCAGGGCGTCACCGGAGCCGATGGCCAGGAGATCGACCATATCGAACTTTTCGGCCCGCCGCAGCACGCCGCGGCCGACAGCAAGAACTTTGTCCTCTGTCCCGGCCGGGCCTACGACCGCTCACCCTGCGGCACGGGCACCAGCGCCAAGCTGGCCTGTCTGGTCGCCGACGGCAAACTTCAGCCAGGGCAGGTCTGGCGGCAGGAGAGCATCGTCGGCAGCATTTTCGAGGGCTCGGTCGAAATCCGCGAAGGCCGCATCTACCCGCGTATCCGCGGCGCGGCCTACATTACGGGCGAGGCCAAGTTGGTGCTCGATCCCCAGGATCCGTTCGTGCATGGGATTCCATCCATGGTTTGAGGCACGAATGAATCCCCTCAGTGATGTTATAATCGTAGGCGCCGGAATCGTAGGGGCGTCCTGTGCGCGGTCCCTGCGCGAGAGGGGATCCGCGTGACGATCGTCGACGCCACGACGATCGGCGACGGTGCGACAGCGGCCGGCATGGGCCACGTCACCGTGATGGAAGACAACCCGGCCCAGTTGGCCTTGACCGCCTATTCCACACGACTCTGGCAGGAGTTGGCCCCCACGCTGCCGGCCGATTGCCAGTTCGATCCCTGCGGCACGCTCTGGGTGGCCGCCGACGAAGAGGAAATGGCGGCTGCCCGCGAAAAAGAGCAGACGCTCCGCGCCCATGGCGTTGCCGCCGAACTGTTGGACGCCAGGCAACTGGCCGAGGCGGAGCCCCAGTTGCGCCCCGGCCTGGCGGGTGGCCTGCTCATGCCGGGCGACCTGGTCGTATACCCGCCCTGTGTCGCCCGCTGGTTGATCGATCGAGCCCGCGAGCAGCGGGCCGAAGTTCGTCTGGGTTGCAAGGTCATCTCCCTGGGCGGCGATTATGTCCAGCTAGCCGACGGCACCCGCCTGACGGCCGGGACGGTGGTCAATGCCGCAGGCGCCGCTGTGCCGCAACTTGTTCCCGGTGTGCCCATCCGCCCCCGCAAAGGTCACCTGGCGATCACCGAACGGTACGCCGGTTTTCTTCATCATGAGGTCATTGAGCTCGGATACATCAAGAGCGCAGCGGGAAATGCCGCCGAATCCGTGGCGATGAACGTTCAGCCCCGGCGGACGGGCCAGGTGCTCATCGGCTCGTCGCGGCAGTTCAGCAGCGAATCGAGCGGTATCGAAGCGCCGATCCTGCGGCGGATGCTCTGCCGGGCGATCGAATACCTGCCCGGTTTGGCGCGGTTGACCGTGGTGCGGACTTGGACCGGCTTTCGCGCCGCGAGCGACGACAACCTGCCGCTAATTGGTCCCTGGCCGCCTCTGGCCGGCTTGTATCTGGCCGCTGGACACGAAGGCCTGGGAATCTCCATGGCATTGGGGACCGCGGAACTACTGATGGATATGCTTATCGGACGGAAGTCGAGTATCCCACGAGAGCCATACTTGCCGGAGAGATTCGTGAAGTCACTGTAAATGGATGAACTGATTAAAGTATCTGTGAACGGTCGCGCGATCGAGGTTCCCGCCGGGAGCACGGCGGCGGCGGCGCTGGCGTTGGCTGGCATCGACGCCACACGGCAGTCGGTGACCGGGACTCCCCGCGGTCCGCTGTGCGGCATGGGAATCTGCTTCGAATGTTGCGCGATGATCGACGGGTACCGACAGCGCACCTGCCAGATGGTTTGTCGTCCGGGAATGGAGATTCGCACCGATGTCGAAGCCTGAGCGGTTCCAGATCTTGGTGGTTGGCGCCGGGCCGGCCGGCATGGCGGCCGCCGTCGTGGCGGCGTCGTCGGCGAGCAAAAATACAGCGATTGGTGTCGTCGATGACAATCCGGCTGCCGGCGGTCAAATCTGGCGGGGCGGCAAGCCACCGGCGGGCGACCGGCTTGCCGCCGAGTGGCTGAGACGCTTCGAGCAGGCCGGGATCGCGCGGATCCACGGAGCGCAGGTCGTCGCCCGGCCCGAGCCGGGCATGCTGCTGGTTGAGCGCGACGGTCGCCCCGTCGAATTTCGCTACGAAAAACTGATCCTGGCAACCGGGGCCCGCGAGCGATTTCTTCCCTTTCCGGGCTGGACATTGCCGAACGTGGTCGGGGCAGGCGGACTGCAGGCCCTGGTCAAGTCGGGACTGCCAATTGCCGGCAAGCGGGTGATCGTCGCCGGCAGCGGGCCTTTGCTGCTTTCCGTGGCGGCTTTCCTTCGCCGGCAGGGGGCAGTCGTGCCGCTGGTGGCCGAGCAGGCGGAATGGAATCGCGTTGCCGGCTTCGGCGTGCAACTGGCCTGGCTGGGCCCGGCAAAGCTCTTGCAAGGCGCAGCCTATCGCTGGGCTCTCCGCGGCACGCGCTACCAGACCGGATGCTGGCCGACGGCCGCACGGGGCACGGCCAAGGTCGAGGCGGTCGCCCTTTGCGCCGGTGAGCGGACATGGACCGAGCGGTGCGATTATCTGGCTTGCGGCTTCGGCCTCGTGCCCAACCTGGAATTGCCGATGTTAGTCGGGTGCGCGATACGTGATGGGGCCGTCGTTGTGGACGCGGCTCAGGAAACCACTGTGCCCGGTGTGTACTGCGCCGGCGAGTTGACCGGTATCGGCGGGGCGGAACTTGCCCTCTGCGAGGGCGGGACGGCGGCGACTTCGGCACTGGGGAAAACCGAACGCAGGGACTATCTTGCCGCGCATCGTGACGGACAGAGGCGTTTTGCCGCCGCGCTGAATCGCGCCTTCGCGCTCCGCGAGGAGTTGCGTACCCTGGCCGACGGCGATACATTAATATGCCGTTGCGAAGACGTGCCCCACAAGCTGCTGGCAAGCTACCAGTCGTGGCGAGCGGCCAAACTGCAGACTCGCTGCGGCATGGGCCCCTGCCAGGGCCGCGTCTGCGGCGCCGCCGCGCAGTTTGTTTTTGGCTGGACGTCCGATTCGGTCCGGCCGCCGATCTTTCCCGCGCGCGTGGAAACGCTGGCCAGCATGCCGTGGAAGGAAGGGGATTGAAGATTTCCTTGTTGAGAATTGGCCCAAACCCGGCAATTAAAGAATGATAAAAGGCCGCAAAGCGGCGAAAGCGGGACTCAATTACCGCACTCCCAATTGAAAGAACAAGATGGCAACCAATCTTCGCGGGGTCTTTCCCGCCATGCTCACACCGATGACGCCCGCCGAGGACATCGATTTTCCCAAGCTCGAAGCCCTTGTGGAGTATTTGATCGGCGCGGGCGTTCACGGTTTGATTCCCCTGGGCAGCACGGGCGAGTTCTATGCCCTTAGCCCGCCAGAGCGCCGCGAGGTGGTCAAAACGGTCGTGCAGGCGGCGGGGGGTCGCGTACCGGTCGTTGCGGGGATCAACGCCGGGGCGACCCGCGACGTCGTGCAATACGCACGCGAGGCTGAGGCCCTGGGAACGGCCGGGTTGCTGGTCGCTGCCCCGTATTATTCGCTGCCGCGTCCCGACGAAGTCCTCGAGCACGTCCGCGCGGTCGATCGGGCCGTGGGCATCCCCATCATGCTTTACAATTTCCCCGGGCGGACCGGCGTTGACATGACGCCGGATCTCATCGAGCGCCTAGCCGAATTGAAGAACGTCCGCTACGTCAAGGAGAGCACGGGCGAGACGGCGCGGATCAGCGAAATCATCCGCCGCTGCGGTGACCGCCTCGAGGTCTTCTGCGGGTGCGACTGCGTGGTGCTGGAGAGCTTTGTGCTCGGCGCGGTCGGCTGGGTCGCGGGCGTCGGAAATATCTGCGCGGCCGAGCACGTCCACTTGTACGACCTGCTGCGGTGCCAGGACTTCACTCGAGCCCGGGAGAGTTTCTATCGCCTGGAGCCGCTTTTCGCATTCTTGGAGAACTGTGGAAAGTACACACAGATGGTCAAGGCCGGCGCCGGCCTGATGGACCGCGATGCCGGTCCTCCGCGGCGGCCGTTGCTGCCGCCCACTGAAGAAGAGCTGGAACCGCTCCGCGCGGTGCTGGCGAAAATCAAATGAGAGAATAAATGTCACTCACTAATACCGAAGCCCTGCTCATGGCAGGCATTCCGCAGAGCAATTCGGCCCTGTACCACCGCATCCGCTTCCTCGTGGGCGATCCGGTGGCCTACCTGCAGATTCCCGTCGGCGGCGGCAGGAAATCGGTCCTCATCCTTCGCGACATCGAGATGGATCGGGCCCGCCGCCACGCCCGTGCGGACGAAGTGGCCTGCCCTCGCGATTTCACGCCGGCGGCCGGCTTATCCGGGGACCGCGAAACGGCGACGGCCCAAGCGGCTGCCGAATGCCTGCGTCGCGTTGGGGTGACGCGAGTGACGGCCGATCGCACGCTGCCGTTGATTTTCGCCGAAATCGTTCGGGAGGCCGGAATCGGTGTCGAATGCGACATGGCCATGGGCGTCGCCGACCGCCGCAGCAAGGATGCCGAGGAACTCCGGCACGTCCGCCAGTCGCAAGCGGCCACCGAGCAGATCATCGAGCGGACCTGCCGCCTGATTGCCCGCGCCGACGCGCGGCGCGACGGTGTGTTGCTCGAAGAAGGCCGCCCGTTGACTTCCGAGCGGGTTCGCGCCCTTATCAACCATTGGTTCATCGATCTGGACTATGTGAACCCGCCCTCGATCGTCGCCGGCGGGCCGGTGGGGGCCGATTGCCACGACCTTGGCCACGGCGAACTGCGGACGGGCGAACCAGTGATCGTCGATATTTTCCCCCGCAACGGAAGCACGCTGTACTTCGGTGATTGTACCCGCACGGTGGTCCACGGCGACGTGCCCGACGAAGTTGCCCGCATGCATGCGGCGGTCTGCGACGCCAAGCACTGCGGGATGGCCGCCGCCCAGGCGGGGGTGACCGGCGAGGACGTTCATAAGGCGACGATCGCAGCGATCGAGCGGCATGGCTATAAGACCGGGTTGCCGCCCGCCGACGCCGGAGACGATTATTGCGGCATGACCCACGGCACCGGCCATGGCGTGGGACTGGATGTCCACGAGCCGCCGCTATTGGACTTCAAGGGGCCGGAGCTTTTGGAAGGCGAGTTGGTAACGATCGAGCCCGGCGTTTACTGTCGCCGCTTTGGGGGGGTGCGGGTCGAGGACATCGTGCTCATCCACGGGGATCGCTGCGAGACCCTCAACAAGCTGCAGGAAGGGCTGGATTGGAAGTGACTACTTTTTTTCCGGCGATGTCGTCACCAGTATGCTCTTGGTAAAATACTTCTTCGCCACGCGGACCACGTCGTTCAAGGTGACCGCCCGGATCTGGGCGTCGAACTTTTTGTCGTAGTCGTAACCCAGGCCGTAGATTTCGTCGATCGTGGCCACGCCGGCCTGTTGGCCGATGGTCACGTTCTCCTGGGCGTGCAGACCCACGATCTGGTCGATCGCCGTTTGGAACTCTTCTTCGGAAATAGTCCCTTCCTTGGCACGGTCGAGGTTGTGCCGGATCCGCTGGACCACTTCGTCGAGCTTATCGGGCCGGCATTGCGAGGCGATGACGAAATAGCCCGGCACGGGCCCGGTCATTTCACTCGACTGCACATAGTAGACCAGCCCAGCCCCGCGGAGCTCGTTGTGCAGCCAGCCCCCCGGCGTACTGTAGCCGTTGAGGATCGCCCGCAATACGGTCATGGCGGAATGGTCTGCCCGGTCGTAGATCCCCTCGCAGGCGAAGGCCAACATCAGCATGGCCGTATCCTTGCCGGTGACCTTGTTGACGACCTTGGACTCGGGAATGACGTTGCTGTCGGCGGCCGCTTGGGGCGGCTTCCAGTTGTTTGCCGCCAGCCCGCCGAAATGTTGCCGTACCAAGGCAATGCCGGCGTCCGGATCGATGTCGCCGAAGACGCTGACGACCATGTTCTCCGGCGCCATGCATTGGTCGTGGAACGATTTGAGGTCGGCCACGGTCAGGACCTTGACCGTTTCGGCACTGCCCTCGGGATCCAAATGGTAGGGCGACGCGGCGGGCAGCGCCTGATGGAACAACTCATTGATCTCCGCTTGCGGGTCGGCGCTGCGATTGGCAATATCGGCCATCAAGAGCCCGCGGATCTTCTCGAACTGGTCTTCCGGCAGTCCCGGGCGGAGGAAGGAGTCGGCGAACAGGCCGGCCGCCTTGGGAAAGTCCTTCCGCAGGCAGGTGGCGGCGCCGGAGAGCGTGAACCGTCCGGCGTTGAAAGCGAGCACGCCGCCGACCGAGTCGAAGTACTGGGCGACTTCCGCCCCGCTGGCGCCATTTTGGATTCCCTTGTCGAGCATCGCGGCCAGCAGCGTCGCGCGGCCGGCCAGCTTCGGACCGTCGCAAGACGATCCACCCAGCACGCAGACCCCAATGTTCACCAGCGGCAAGTTGGGTACGCGGCGGACCAGCACTCGCACGCCGTTGTCCAGCCGCGTCAGGCGGACCTCGCCCGCCGACGATGAGTACATAGTGCCCGCCGACCGCGACTCGGCCACACCCTTGGGGGCGCTGCCGGGCGGGGCGATGATAACGCGGTTGATGCGCGAAGGGACGAAGTACTTTCGCGCCACGGCGCGGATTTCCGCCGCTGTGACCGCTTGAATCCGCTCCGTGTAGGTGCGGTCGAAAAGCGGATCGCGCGTGGCGAGGTAGCTCAGCCCCAGGCTCTCTGCCTGCTGCTGCACGGTCTGGTGCTGAAAGACCAGCTCGGCCGCCTTTTGCTTCTTAGCCTTGGCCAACTCGGCCTCGCCTACTTCTTCGTCGCGAAGGCGGTAGACCTGGCGGACGATCTCGGTTTCGGCCTGGCGCCAGGTCTCGGGCCGGGCGGTGGCCGCGACCGCAAAATAGCCGCGGACGAAAAAGGGCGTATTGCTCTCGGCTGCTACGCTCAAAACCAGGGGATTTTCGTACTTCAACTGTCGCACCAGGCGCGAGCTTTCACCTTCGCCGAGGATGTAGGCCGCGAGGTCCAGGGGGTACATGTCGCGCTGTGAGAGGGTGATCGTCGGCCAGGCGACGGTGAAGTCGTAGACCGTCCCGTCCATCTCGCGGACCGTCTCCCGCGGCGCGACCTGCTCCGGCTCTTCAGGGAGGGCAATGAAGGTCTCGCGCCGCGGGGCGTGCCCCAATGCCGCGCCACACGGTCCAGCACGTTGCTCGTCTTGACGTCGCCGACGACCACGAAGATCTGGTTGTTCGGCACGTAGCGCTCGTGGTAGAAGTCGATGATCGTCTGGTTCGTGGTGCCATTGAGGACCTGGAGATAGCCGATCACCGGGTTCCGCGCTGGATGGACCGCGTAGACCGTACGGTCGAGAAGGTCGGCCATCACGTGCCCCCGGTCGTCTTCGTCGTCGGCCAACTCGCGGCGAACGACCTTCAATTCCCGCGCAACTCCTTGGGCTCAAAAGTGATGTACTGCATGGCGTCGGCCATGAGCTCGATGGCCGTGGCGACGTTGCGGGACGGGCAGTCGATGTAGAAGGTCGTATGATCTTGGGTGGTATAGGCGTTGGTGACGCCGCCGAAGCGGGCGATGATTTTTTCGATTTCTTTTTCGCCGTGGTGCACCGTCGTGCCGCCCGCGACCACGTGTTCCAGAACGTGGCTTAGCCCGGCGCCAAGGTAACGGCCCTCGAAGGCGCTGCCGGTGTTCTTGACGTAGCTGCGGACGGTGGCTACGGGCGCGGCGTGATTTTCCTGCAAAATAACCGTCAAACCGTTATCCAAAGTGGCGAGCGTGACGTTCTCCGGCAGTTGCTGCACACTGGTGTACTGCGGCATCGCCGGTTTCACCTCGGCGGCGGGAACGATAGATGCGGAGAGCAAGAAGGGGAAAAGGGATAGGGGCAAGCGGGCGAAGGGCAAAAAGGAGAGGTGTCGCATCGTTTCATCCTGGCGGCGGAAGGAGAGGGGACGGAGTTTTATGCACATATCTTATGCGAGCATCAAGGGTAGATACACCCTCAGAACGGGGTGTAAAACCAGAGTGTTGGGCGGGCCTGCGCGCGCCGACCCGCGACCGGGCACAGCCGCGCCGCGGCCAGCGTGTTCCACTCTACGGCTTTGCTTTTTCAACCTCGGTGGCTTCAGCCGGTGAGCTCCTCACCGGCTGTCTCGGCTTAAAGCCCAGCTTCTTGGCTTGGGCGAAGTCGGACTCCGCGTTGGCCTTCTCACCGTGCTTATCGTAAGCCTCGCCGCGGTGATAGTAAGCCCGCCCCAGCTTCGGATTCAGGCGAATGGCTTCGCTAAAGTCGGTAATGGCCTTGCCGTAATCGGCCTTTTCCAAATAGGCGCTGCCACGACCGCAATAGGCCACGGCCATCTCCGGTTGCAGGCGGATAGCCTCGCTTGAATCGGCAATTGCCTTGTCGAAGTTGCCCTGGTGGCGATAAGCAACTCCGCGATTGCAATAGGCCTTGGCGAGTTTTGGATCCAGTCGCAGGGCTTCGTCATAGTCCGCAACGGCCTTGTCGAGCTCTCCCATGTGCCGGTAGGTATTGCCCCGATTGAAATACGGTTGGGGGTACTGCGGATCGAGCCGCATCGCCTCGTTGTAATCGGCGATTGCCTTTTCGCGTTGGCCCAATCGGCGGTAGGCGATGCCGCGGTTGATAAGGGCATTCACGTTCTTGGGGACCAACTCGATCACCTTGGTATAGTCGGCGACGGCCTTCTCGAATTCGCCCTTTTGGCCCAAGGCATAGGCCCGCACGTAATACGCTTCGGAACGCCGCGGGTCGAGTTGAATCACCTCGTCATAATCGGCGATAGCCTTGTCGTAATCGCGGAGATTGGCCTGGGCTGCGCCCGGCAGTAGTAGGCGTCCGTAAACTGGGGATTAAGACGGATCGCTTCGTCAAATCCAAGAATAGCCGCGGCGAAATCGCCCTGCCGCGATGCCGCAACACCCTTCTCGAACGCCACTTTCGCCTTGTCGGAGCAACCTGAAATGCCGATCAGGCCAAATACCAGCAGACAGGGAACAATTCGCTTCATGAATCAACTTTCTTGTGTCGGCGCAATATGCGGCGGCAAACACTCCTTTTAGTGTACCACGATTGCCGGCCAGCGGCAACGACGTCGATGGCATTGAACTAGGACCTCAAGCTAATCAACTGCATCACCCCATCGGCTACTTGGCCGACGGTCTTCGCCCGATCGCTCATGTCATCCGGTACGGTAATATCGAAGTGTTCTTCTAGTTCCATTGCCAATTCCACCACGTCCAGGCTGTCGTAGCCGAGGTCCGCAATTAGGTCTTGCTCTTCGCGGATTTGGACCACGGGTAGGCTCACCTGCTCGGCCACAAGTTGTTTGACTCCATCGAGTGTTTGCTCCCGCGAGAGGCGGCGTTTGTCGGATCGTTCCAGATTGGTTTGCATAGTCTTGCTCCTTGGTAATTTAGTGGTCAGAAAAGGGACTTTTCCAAGAACTCCCGCTCGGCCGCGTCCATGGCCACAACCAGTTTGCGGATCGTGGCGAAATCGGGCGTGGTGTGGCCGCGCTCAATGCGGTTGAGCGTCTCCGCCCGCACGCCCGCGCGCCGCGCCAACTCTGCCTGCGACAGCCGCGCGGCCAGCCTCCGCCGCGTCAGTTTCTCGGCCAGCGAGGCCCCGTCGATGTCCATCGCTGGCTCGGGAGACGGGCCGGCCGCTGCCGCAGAGTTGGTTGAAACGTTCGCCCGCTCGCAAAGGCGGTCAAATACCGCTTCCCGCATGATAACGTAGCGGACGCCGTCGAGTTCCACGACCCGATAGTCGATTGCCTTGCGTGTCTTGCCGCGCATGGTTCGCTTCTCCTTTGCCGACCATACTACCGGTTATCGACACAAAAGTCAATAGCATTGATCTAAAAAGCATTAACCGGATCGGCTGGGCCAGGTCGAAACATCTTGATCCTCGTCGGTATAATTGCTTGGACAGCAATTCTCATAGACCTGTGCAAAGGAGGTACGCGACATGATCGAGTTTTTGACCGGGTTGCCCGACCATACAGTCGGGTTCAAACTGAGCGGCAAGCTTCACGACGAGGACTACCGGCAGTTCGTGCCGTTGGTGGACGCCGAAATTGCGAGGGATGGCAAGGTCAACGTACTGGCCCAATTCCACGATTTCCACGGTTGGGACGCCCACGCGTTGTGGGACGACATCAAGTTCGCCACAACGCATTGTGCGAAGATCCAGCGGATCGCTTTGATTGGAGAGAAGTCCTGGGAAAAGTGGATGGCCGCGGTATGCAAGCCGTTCACGCTGGCCAAGATCCGCTACTTCGACGCGGCCGATTTTGACGCCGCCAAGGCCTGGTGCGCCGAGGCATGAGGAACTTGGAGATTAGCGGCGATCGTTCCATCGGATGGCAACGTCGCTGATGCGCAATTTCAACATAGTCCGCATAGACGAGATTAACCACGCATCCGTGGCGATTGGGGATTTTGAGATCCTTGGTCGCCGCGGCCAGGTTGCGGTTGGCCTCCGGGGCATAGCCGCGGACGTTGGTTGTGGGTGTCAAGGTCCACGAGAGGAGAAACAAATCGCAGGGCACGTCATGGCGACGCTTGCACCGAGCGTCGTAGCGATCGAATTTGTCGAATTGGTCGGCCTTCATCGCCGCATAGACAACCGTGTTGGCGTATTGGTCGAAAACCCGCAGGTCTCCATCTTCTGGATGCGCGGAATCCCAGTCCCGATAGACCCAAATACCTTTGCTGCGGCGGTCGAGCGGGTATAGCTCGTCGCAAACTACGAGCACGGTCCCCGTTTTTCCGACATATTCGGCAAGGCTGGTGTCGGCCAGCATTTTGCCGCGGGGGAGCGACTTAAAAAGCCAGGGACCAAGGCTTGCGTTGATCTGCTTCACGAGGCGGTCGAACGCCTCGCCATCGAACCCCTCGTAATGGGAGAACTTGAGGATCACCAGTTCGCGGTGTCCCTCCGTCATGAATCGCCGCACGTCCGTCAAGACCTCCTCCAGCGCCGGGCCGGTAACCGGGCCGTGATGGATGGAGAGCTTGCCCTTGTACGATTGCGGACGCAGGTCGAACCAGCGTATTCCTTGCGCCAACTGTTGATAGATTGTCAGATCCTGAGTTTGGGCCAGCGATTTTAGCAAACCGCTTTGATACATGGCCGAATCGTGGGACGCCGGTAGCACCAACCGCTTCAAGGGCCGGTCTCCGAGCCGGCGCAGACGGACTTCCATCCAGCTCGCCCGGTCGCCAATCGCGGTCTCGGTATGATCCGAGACGGTGGATGCGCTTGAAGGCGGCCCCTGCCCGGTCCGCGGTCTCTCGTCGGCCATAACGAGATACCCGTTCACGGCCAGGAGGATCGGGATTAAAACGCCCGGCAGGTTCGCGCGCATTACTTGGCGATTTGAGTTTGGCACGTCCCTAGGGAACAATCGCTAGTTTTGCCCGGTTACTTGCACTTCCCCACCAACTCCGGATCCATGGTCGGCCCGAAACTTACGTTGAACTCGGAGCTGAAGCGCAGCTCGCTGCCGGAAAAATTCAGGTGGAGCGCGACGATAAACGGCGTTTCATAGAAGCAGAGTTGGGCCTCATAGACGCCCTTCGCAGTCCATGCGCCGCTGGCCGCCGCTGGCTGCAGCGGCAGCGGACCGATGGCGGTCTGACCCTTGTGCCAGGCGCCGTGACCGCAGACGACGGATTGTTCCCTATCGCTGGTCCGTAGCACGAGAATAACTTCGCCTTCCTGGCCTTGCTCCAACGTGATCGATTCCAACTTCCGTCGGTTAACGGGAAAGACGTATTTCTTGCCCCAAACGTTTGCCGCGGTGGCGGAACCCTCTTGCGGACGGAGCGACAACCCCTTAAGGACTTGCCGAAGCTTTCCCGCGGCCTGATCATCGGTGGCTAGCGTCGCGGGCTTCATCGCCGGCAGCAGTTTGTCCCACACCAGGTTCAGCACCGCTTGCATGTCTTTGACGCCGCTGGTGATGGCAATCACCGCATCCTGTTCGGGCAGCACGATACAATACTGCCCGAACGCCCCGTCGCCACGGAACGCCCCATGCCGGCAGCGCCAGAATTGGTAGCCGTAGCCCAGGTCCCAGTCGCTCTTGGGATTGCTGCCGTTGGAAGTCTGCCGGGCCGTCGCCGCGTCGACCCAGGCGGCGGGCACGATCTGCTTGCCCTGCCAGTTGCCTCGCTGCAGGTAGAGCTGGCCGAATTTTGCGATGTCCTCGGTGCAGATGCTCAGGCCGAAACCGCCCGCTGAAATGCCCTGCGGACTGGTTTCCCATGTTGGATTGCGAATTCCCAGGGGATCGAAAAGCCGCGGCCGCAGGTAGTTCAGCACGGTCATGCCCGTCACCTTTTGAACGATCGCCGAAAGCATGTAGGTGCCCGAGGTGTTGTAGAGGAAATGGGTGCCGGGCTTGAAGGGGACGGGCTGGGCGAGGAACGTCCTGGTCCACGGCTCGCCGGACGTGCGGGCCGGTTCGATTTGCTGGCCAGACGACATCCGCAGCAGATCGCTTACTCGCATCGACTTGAGGTTTTCGCTAGGGTGTGGCGGGGCGTCGTCGGGAAAGAACTTCAGCACCTCGTCGTCCACGCTGAGCTTGCCCTCGGAGATCGCCAGCCCCACGGCCGTGGAGGCGAAACTCTTGCTCAGCGAATACAAAGAATGGGGCGACTGGGCCCCGTAGGGCGCCCACCAACCCTCCGCGACCACGCGACCGTGGCGGACCAGCATGAAGCTGTTCATGGAGGTGATATTTTTATCGGCCGCCTCGACAAAGGCGAGGACTTGTGCCGAAGCAACGCCCTCAGACTCGGGAATGCTGCGCGGCAGGTCCGCCCCATGGCAGATCGATCCCAAGGCGGCCAGAAACAGAACACCATAGGCTTTCATCGGATCACCTTATTGCACGTCACGGTCTCGGTGCGCACCATATTGAGCTCAGGGAGGCCGTTTGTCAACCCGCGCGATGCGCGGCTTGCAACTATACGACTAAAGACCGAAGACCCGGCGATGCCCGACCGTAACTTGTTTCTCCAGAACGCCTTGCAACTACCGTTCTTGCTTGACGGGGCGTTGTCTCGCAACGAGTCCTTGCTGAAGGCTGCCGCAAGTCGTATGCTGGAGTGTTTCACTGCGGGTGCATGGAGGATGATCATGGCCGACCAAAATGGCGACGGACGGAATCGCGCGGGCCCGCGCGTTAGTTCAGAAATCCTCGACCGCCTGCCGCCGCAGAGCCTGGAGGCGGAAAAAGGCGTGCTCGGCAGCCTGCTCATCGATCCGCAGATCTGCGACGAAATAGCCCTGATGCTCCGGCCCGACGATTTCTACGCCGATGCCAACCAGCGGCTGTACCGCGCGATCATGGCCATGCACGAAGAGGGCAAGCGGATCGACCCCACGCTGCTCATCGAACGCTTGAAGCAGGAAGGCGAGTACGAGGCGATCGGCGGACATGCCTACTTGGGCGAAGTAGCCAGTTCCGTTCCCTATGCCCACAATGCGATCCACTACGCGGAAATCGTCCGCAACAAGGCCACCGTGCGGGAGTTGATCCACGCCAGCACCGAGATCCTTCGCGATGCCTGGGACCCCACGTATGAGCCCAAGGAGCTGATTAGCCACGCCGAAGAGAAGATCTTTGCAGTGCATGACCGCCGCAGCACCGACCGCGTGACGCACATCGAGAACCTGCTCATTGAGGCATTCGACCGCATCGATGCCCGGTTGGCTCGCGGCGAGGGCGACGCGACGCCCACACACTTCCGCGACCTGGACGTGCTCACCGGTGGCTTGCACCCGGGCGAGTTCATCGTCCTGGCGGCGCGGCCGAGCATGGGCAAGACGGCCCTTGCCACGAACATTGCCGAGAACGTGGCGATCCTCTCGCGCGTGCCGGTGCTCTTCGTCAGCCTCGAAATGGCCCGGCTGGAATTGGCGCAGCGCCTGCTTTGCTCCCAGGGGAGCATCGACGGCAGCAAATTCCGCAGCGGCTTTATTTCGTCCGACGAGCGGGAGAAACTCATGGAGGCATCCGGCAAGCTCTCGCAATCGCCACTCTTTATCGACGATACGCCCAGCCGCACGGTTACCGAGATCGCGGCCTGCGCACGACGGCTGAAGCGGAGGGAAAGCCTCGGCCTTGTCGTGATCGACTACTTGCAACTCATCCAGCCCGACGACCCTCGCGACCCGCGGCAGGAGCAGGTGGCCAAGATGGCCCGGCGTCTTAAGGCCCTGGCGCGGGAGTTGACGGTGCCGATCATCTGCCTGGCGCAGCTGAACCGGCAGGTCGAGGCCAGCGGTCGGGAGGAGCACCGCCCGCGCTTGAGCCACTTGCGGGAATCGGGTGCCATCGAGCAGGACGCCGACGTGGTGATGTTCGTCCATCGCGAAGAATACTACCACACGAAGGAGAAGGCCGAAGAACTGGGAATCACAGGTCAGGGCCTATTGATCTTGGCCAAGCAACGAAACGGGCCGACGGGCGACGTCAAGCTGCAATGGAGCGAAAAATATACTCGCTTCCGCGATTTCGCTGAAAAACCCTACGAAGAATTCAGCAGCTACGCCAGCGATTTCTAACGTTGGCCCGGGCGGACGTCGCCCTATCTCCACAGCTCAGACGCTCGGAAACTCCATCGAGTATCACTGTCGCGATATAGAAACATAAGCTAGTGAATGATAATTCGTAGGTGAATCATCGCTGCAAAGCAAATTGGAAAAAAAGAGCTAGAAAGGCAGGGAATAATGCGTCCAGAACTAAAACCGCGCCGCTCAGTGGTCATAAAAATCTTGACTGACCTACCGAATTCGAAAAATGGGAGGTATCTATATTGGGGTCCTCATTTTCGAAAAAGCTCTGCATATGCCAGAAACCGATTTCCTCATTAGTGAGTGCGGCGATGGGACCGCGCTAACGCCGGTGTCTGAAAAGGCCCATAAAGCCTGCCAGAGCCGCATTGCGGTGGAGCCGTGGCAACGGATGTTCGGAAGCGTGATTGTTGATTATCGCAAGGCTGGCGATCTGGTGGCCAGCTTACAGGCCGACGGCTTCAGGTTCGCCAAAGTGACGAGCTGACCGACGACCCATTCATTGTACCGGCAATCGCAGGCGACCGATTTCTCGCATATGTTCAAGTTCTTGTGGCGATCAGAAGTGTGGCGGTACGGCCGCGATCTTCATTCTCACGGACTCACAGGCGTCCTTCGTGCGCTTCGATGATCGTGCAGCCCCATGTTCGGGCTTCGTCGTGAAGAGAGCTTCGAAGAGCTTCTTCATTTGCGATTGGCGGAATAAAAGATGCCGTCAAGGCGCTGGACATCTTGCGGTTGCCTCGCAATAGCGGCATAATACGCGTTTCCTCCTGCCAGCTTGCTAGCTCCCGCACCATGCCCGACGCAATCCACAATCTCGACGCCAAAGACTACGGCATCGGCATCCCGCAACGCAACGAAGGTTTTTTCTTGAAGGGCCTCGCCCATCTTGACTGGGGCATGAAGGACCGCCTGGCCCGCATCTTTAGCCCGAAAAGCGGCCATACGGTAATGCTGGCCTTCGATCACGGATACATCATGGGCCCGACTTCCGGGCTGGAGCGGATGGACCTGACGATCGTGCCCTTGATCCCCTACGCCGACTGCCTGATGTGCACCCGCGGGGCCTTGCGGCAGGTCGTGCCGCCGACCTGCAACAAGCCGATCTCGCTCCGCGCATCGGCCGGTTCGACCGTGCTCACCGAGTTGAACGACGAGTGCATCCTCGGCATCGAGGAATGCCTGCGGCTGAACGCCTCGATGGTCGCTGTGATGGTGGCCATCGGCAGCAAGTTCGAGGCCCTCACCATCCGCAACCTGACGACGATGGTCGATGAGGGCAGCCGCTACAACGTGCCCGTACTGGGGGTGACGGCCGTCGGCAAGGAGCTGGTCCGCGACGCCCGGTACTTGAGCCTGGCCACGCGGGTCTGCGCCGAGAACGGGGCCCATGTGATCAAGACTTACTACTGCCCGTCGGACTTCGAGAAGGTCACGGCGGCCTGCCCGGTGCCGATTGTGATCGCCGGGGGCAAGAAACTGCCCGAGCGCGAGGCCCTGCAAATGGCCTACGAGGCAATCGACCAGGGCGCCGCCGGCGTAGACATGGGGCGGAACGTTTTCCAGGCCGAATGCCCGATCGCCATGCTCCAGGCAGTGCGGGCGGTAGTCCACGACGGCGAGAAGCCGGAGCGGGCGCTGGAGATTTACCAGCAGGCGCGGTCTTATCGCCCATGAAATCGCCGCTCGATCGAGGCGGACTGCGGTTCTACCTCGTCATTACCGCACTGGCCGCCGGCACACTGATCGTCGGCACTACTACGCCGCGCTCGATTCTGGCGGGCCTGCCCTGCCTTCTCCTAGGGGCCTGGCTGCATGCGTGGGCCAAAGGCTGTCTCCAACAGAACCGCGTCGTTGCCGCGATCGGGCCGTATCGTTTCGTGCGGCATCCCTTCTACCTGGCGAACGCCCTGGTGGACGCCGCCCTGGTGGTAATGGCCGGTTGGTGGCCGCTGGCTGTGTTGCTCGTGCCTTGGTGGCTAGCCATCTACCTGCCCGTGATTCGCGGCGAGGAACGCTACTTGGCGGAGAGGTTTCCCCACGAGTATCCCGACTATCAGGGCCGCGTGCCATGCTTGATTCCCTGGCGCCGGCCGTTGCCTTATTCGGGAGACGGATTTCGCTGGAGCAACCGCAACATCGCCGGCGGCGAAGAACTGCCACGAACGGTGCGACTGCTGGCCTATCCACTCTTGTTCTTCATCGTTCAGGGCCTGCGAAATCATGGCTTGGCATGGCTCGGTGACGGCTGGAATCTGACCGGTCTCACCGGCTTGATCGCACTTTACGCGCTGGCTTGGGAACTTCACGGGCACCAGCGCCAGCATTGCTGGATCCTGCCGGCCGCGATGCGGGGGCCCGTGACGCGGGCCGTGATGGGTGTTGCCGTCATAGCGGCGGTCTACTTGACTCAGGCACCCAGAACGAGTTGCGATAATTTCGTGTCCACGGCCGGCGCTCTATTGCTGCTGTTATCGGTCCCAATATACTCGCGACAGCCGATGCGGGCTTTCATCGCTGAAATCGTTGTCTTGTTGGGAGTGATCGCCTCGGGCGAGCTGCTGTGGCTTGCACCGGCCATGGCCACAGCGTACACCGCTTGGATTCTCGACTGGAATCTGGTGGACGGGGCCTCACGATTATCAGGGATGGCCGATGCTTCTCCATCGAACAAAATCGCCTATTGGCCGTACTTCTATATGGTGTTAGTGGTCGTCGGTGCGGCAGTGATAGGAACAAAGCTCGTCGGACACGGACTGCCGTATCACTGGACGTGATCGTTGGGCTTGACGGTAAATATACAATATAGGGTGTCGCTACTTCATGACTTGTCTTGCGAAAGTCATGTGAGATTCGCAGTGCAGGGAATCACTGAAGGTATTTACCAGGCAGCCGACCGGAACGTAGAATAGCTCACGCGGTCCACCTACGTGCTACAATTGTCGTATCTTGCGCGTAACGTCTGATTTTCGTTGTATTGCCTAGCACACTGAAACGATTCTATCTTGCCAAATCTCTTAGCGATTTTGCTCACCTGGGGATTAGGACTTGGGGTGGTATCCGCCGCGCCGTCCGCCGCTGGAGTCAGTGTCACTGGTGGCGCGCAGGCCGCGGTCGCTCCATCGCCCGACTCCCAAGTGACTGAGGATATCCATCGACTCGATGGTCGCCTGATCAGCGCCGACGCACAAAAGGTCACTATGCCGGTCGCCCCGTCTCGAGATCCCGGAAAAGAAGCGGAGTTCGTGGCGGAAGACGGGCGCCATGGCGCCCGAGTGAATGAAAACCGCCTGCAGATCATCGATCGCAAGACCGGGAAGATCGGCCGCGAATGGCCCATCGTCAGAGCGGCGAACTCGCCAGTTTGGTCACGCGACAGTCGTTTCTTGGCTTTCGCAGGATTTCGTTGCGATCATGGCGATATCCTGGGTGTCTTGGACATCGAGAAAGACCTGCTCTTTCGCGTGGGAGGAAGCCAGTTTACCTCTCCCCGCTGGTCGCCCGACGGTACGGAACTGACGGTCGTCGTGCGTCGGCCCAATCGGGCGGAGTTATGGTCTTTCAAGACTAGCGCCATAGCAGCTTCGCAGCCACTGGCGCCGGCCTGTGCGTGCGATGTTCCCCTGGCCGCTGCGGAGCTGATCGGTCCATGGCACTGCCCTCGAGGCAGTTTTGTCACGATCGATCTGAGCCGTAAGTACACGGCTCTCAAACGCGGGGTCGGGGAAGACAATCCGCTCGATCTTGCGGCGGGCAACCGGCTGCTGGCGGGCGTGCAGTTTCATATCGGCGACGGCATTATCCAGCTCGCGGGTCCACCCACACCGCAGATGCCCACCGCAGTCAACGGAATTTCATTGCATCGCCAGGTGGTGAGGCTGTATGTCCTGCACGCCACGCAAAACGGGTTAAAGAGTCAAGGTGTTGGCGAAGGGGAGTTGATTGCCGAGTACAGAGTTCATTATTGCGACGGTGAGTTGGCGACCATCCCGGTGAGGATCGGCCAGGACGTCCGGGATTGGTGGACGCTGGAAGACGAGCCGCTCGAACACAGCCAGGTGGGTTGGGTGGGCAGCAATAAAGGCGTGGCTCGTTATCACGGCTATCTCCGCCTGTATCTTTCGAGATGGGACAACCCCCACCCCGAGAAGAGCCTGCAAACCATCGACTACGTTGCTACAGGCAGTAAGTCAGCGCCGTTTTGCGTGGCGATTACCGCCGAAGGGCCGCAGTCCCTCAAAGGCGAGTCACGTACATCCGCGGACAAGACGCAGCGTTTCCAGTAATCGTTAACCCCATGCGCACAGGTCGTCCACGTAGGCCGCCGAGCCGTCGCGGAGCCATCCGTCCAACTGGGCGGGATCTTTCAGTTGCTGCCCCCGCTGACGCGAGACGATCATGAACCGGCAGGCCGCCTCGCCCAGGCCCGTCATGTCGCTCCATAGCTTCTCGAATTGGGCCACGGGAAAGATGTCCTCCTGGGCATGCCCCCAACGTTTTTTTACGTCTTTGAGCGTAATATAGGTTGGCAGCCGCATGCTCAGGCGGCGGATGGCGGTTGTCACCTTCGGCTCGTTGGCCAGATCGCTGGTCGTCAGGCAGAATAGTTCCAAGAGCCGAGCAATCGAGATCCACGTCGTTTGCGAGTTGTAGTAGCTAAGGCGGAACTCGTCTTCCTCGCGAGGCATGGCCAGGCCCTCCACGAGACGGACGCGGCCGTTGACCCGCGCCAAGCCGCCCCCGCGGTCGTCGATCCGCCGCGGAATGACCTCGAAACTCAAGCAGGCGCCGCTGCCAATGTGCCGCCCCAGCATGCCCGGATCGAGATCGGCCCCCAGCGTGTCGATGTTGTGCAGGAGGAGGTATTTCAACTGGGGGCGCTCGTCGAGCAGCCGCGCCAGTGTGCCGTTGCGGAGCAGGTTCGGCACCTCGAACCAGTGTCCGGTGGGATGCAGACATTGCAGCGGCACGTTGTCGGTGTAGTCACTGCCCCCGCCGGCGGCCTCGGCCCAGCCGATCAGCGAGGCGTGCAGGCTCTCACGGACTTTCTGGGCCTGCACGTCGAGCATCTGCTGCGGCATCTCCTCCCAGGCGAAACGTAGGTCGCGGGACATGGGAATCATTCTCAGCCCGATTGAGCGGCCGGGCGACGCCAGCAACGGTCCCGGATAGGACTTTCCCTGCGGCGATTGCAGGAACTGTTCGATGGGCGCGTGCGTGAGGTAGCTCGTGGAGACAACGACGGGCACCGGGGCACCGAAACGGGCGGCGGTCTTGCCGCTTTTGGCCAGGTGGATCTCAATAAAGTTGCGGTACTTGCCCTCGAAGCGGCAAAAAGGATGGAGGCGCCTTGACTACGCCCGCCCCCCGCGTCCAGCGGCTACCCGCCCCGCCCGCCAGGGCCAGCACGGCAACCTCGCCGGCGGCCAGGGCCGCCTCTCCCGCCTGTCGCTCGGCCCCAGCCGGGCCGGCGGCGACGGTGTCCACCACGTCGCCACAAGACACGTCCTCGATGACAGTACTGGCCGGCAGGCGATTCTGGGCCAGACCGATCCGCCCGGTTCGCATGTCGGAGCGGATTTGCTCGTGCAGCTCGTGGTCGAAGCCGTTGGCCTCGAGGATCGCTTTCAGGCCGCCATTGCCCCGTGACTCCTCGGCAGGCCGCGGAAACAAGGCTCCCAGCAGCATTTCCGTCGAACCGGAGAGACGCGGGTGCGTACGGCATGCCCCCGCAAACCGCGTGATCTCGTTGCGCACGGCCGGGCTGAGTTGCCGCGTCTCTCGCCGCAGCCACTCGGGGGCGCAGATCGCATAGTAGGCCGCCGGCATCATCGCCTCGCCGTCCGCATACAGTACGGCCTCCGTGCCCCGATCGTTGATGGCAAAGTCGTAAACCACCGGGTCCATGGCGAATGGCAACGCAGTTTCCAGTCGCCGCTTTGTGGCGACCATTTCCCGCTGCAGGAAATCCTGGGCCTCGGCCTTGCGCGCGGATCGACGATGAACCCCATGCCGCCGCCCGAGATGCCGCCGAGCATGAGGAATCCCCAATAATCGCTGCCGAACTTGCCGCGAAAGAGGTCGATGAGCGTCTCCGTGTAGTGGTTCGACGCCCAGGGAATGATCGTCTGGATGGGACCGAAGAAGTTCCGCGTCGTCAGTTCCGCGATCTGCTGAACGTCACCCGGGCTCAATGCCCTTTCAATCGCACGGAGCAACTCGATCGCCTCCTGACGCGCCGTCCACTCCCCTCCGCAGCGGAGCAAGTATTTCTCGGTCACCATCTCCAGCACCGGCCCCACGTTCTGCGCCATGCCCCCGTGCACCAGCACGAAGCTGTCGCAAATCAACTGCCGCGTTCGCGGAGCGACCTCGCTCTGAGTGTAGATATGATGGTCGGGCAGCAATCGTCCCAGGCTGACACCGTATTCCGGGTCACCGGGTTGCGCCGTGCGGCCTTCGATCATCTTCATGCCCGGCCAGATTCCGCCGGAATCCTGCCAACCGCCCCCGGAGCCGCCTAGCCACTCGCCCAGTATTGCCCGGGCGGCGACCAGCTTGCGTTCCGGCTCGCTGAGACTACCGGTGAGCGACTCGATCTGACCGGTCGCCCGCATGCAGACGGTAATGATGGCCGCAAGGAGATTGGTGGAAACGGCCAGGCGCGAGCCCTTGGGGATGTCGTTCACCTTGCTGACGATTTCCAGTCCCAGTCCCGGTCCGATTAGACCGGTCAGGACCTCGCTCAAAGGTTGGCCCGATCCTTCCAGTCCGGAAGGTATTATGCCGGCGGCGATTACGGCGGCCTTGAGCAGGCCAAGGTAATCCTTGGCGAAGTCGAAGACATCGGCCAGGGAGGTGATGTCGGCCTTGCATTTCAGGTCGATGCTCGTCAGCCGGAGAACGGGCTCGTCGATAACGCGGAGCCAGGCCTCGATCGGCGGCTGCGGCCGACTCGAAGCACCGGGTGCCCCGTCGCGGCCGCGAACCGCCAAGTCAACGGATACATTGAGTACGCGGGCCCCTTGGGGAAAGTCCATGCCAAGAAAGAAAATGTCGCTCCAACCGCTGTGCGAGAGGTCCATGCGGACGGCCGTCCGCTCGACGAGGATGGGGAACGGTTGGTCCGGCGCCGCACGCCGCTTCAGCGCCGGGTGGATCTCCAGCGGATGGTCGGCCGGGTGTCCCATGCGGAACATCCACTGGTTGCCGCGGACCGATCGCACGCTGCGGCGAACCTGGTCGGCGAGGGTCTGGAAGCCCAGGGCCTGGTAGGCAGCGGCCATGGCGCTGGCGATGGCGTCGCTGGGTCCAAACCGCTCTTGCACGGCGACGAACTCTAACAGGGCCTCTTCAAACCGCCGGCCCAGCAGGCGGCAGTAGCCGTCAAAGGGAACGAGGGCCTTCCCGCCCGGCGGCAGCTTGGACGGCAGATGGTAGCGATAGATGGCCGCCAGGAAGAACGTCGCCCGCACCCGCTGATAGAGGTTTTCGCTCTGGCGGCGGAAGGCGTCCAGCGCGCGGGTTGCCTCCAGCAGCGCGGCGGCGTCGGCCGGGCGGCAGAAATCGTCGAGCGAGCGGTCGCGCACGGCCGGGTCGCTGCTGGTGATCAGGGTGACAAGTTCGTGCATTTGCAGTTCACCGCGCCGCCAGGAGTTCCACGAGCTTCGCCAGGATCTCTTCCCGGTCGCTGCCGCTGAGGGCCAACGCGAGCTGCGCCATCAGCAGCCCGTACTTCACGCCAATGTTGTACCGCGCGCCGTCCAACTC
This sequence comes from uncultured Planctomycetia bacterium, assembly GCA_963709175.1. Lineage (GTDB taxonomy): Bacteria > Planctomycetota > Planctomycetia > Pirellulales > Thermoguttaceae > JANXQG01. The sequence continues at coordinate 1,234,282 of CAVPVK010000007.1, read as the reverse complement.
CAGCGCTAAGTACCGCTCGCACCGCGCCAGCCGCTCCAGGGCGGGGGTGAGCATTATCGGCGGGCTGCCGTCGCCCGTCGGGGCATCAGCCACGATCTCGCCCAGCAACTCCATGGCCCGGGGCGTAAGTACGTGCATGCCGAAGAGGCACAGGTAATGACCGGCCCGCAGCCCCGGCACAACCAACTGCTGCTCGGCGAGGTGGGGGTAGGCTTTTCCAGCACCCGCTCGATGCGGTACAGTCCCCCGCGGCCGGCGATGGGCGAGCCGCCGATGGCCCCATAGTAGCGCAGCATGCTCTCGCGGGTCGGCTGCACGGCAGAGACGGCGCAGTTCTCCGCGCGGGCCGTCTCCACCAACTGCTGCGTGCAACGCCGTGCCTGGCGGCTGATATAGAGATGGTCGCTCACCAGGTGCAGGAAGGGCTGCGAGCCGACCAGCGGCGCCGCGCGAAAGAGGGCCTCGCCATAGCCGCGGGGAGCAGGCTGCTCGATGAAGACCAGCAGCCGCGCGTAGCTGCCTGCCGCGTCCCGATAGACCTGTTGGCTGCCGCGGCGGACCACGATGCCCACCTCTTCAATGCCGGCAGAGACGATCTCTTCCAGAATGATCTGCAAAGCGGTCTTTTCCACGCCGTCCAAATCAACAAAACGTTGCAGCGGCAGGCGGTCCTGGCTCGGCCCCGCCGCGGTGATCACGGCTTTGCGAATTTCCATTGAAGGGCTATCGAGAGTGTGCGTTGTGGTATAAGAGCGTTCGGAGAGCCGCTCTACGGGCTCCCGGTGAACCCAGGCGAAACTTCATCCTACCTTCCCCCCGCCACTTTCACAAGCTTTTGGCACTGATGACGGACCCAATTCCTTGTCAGCATCGCGGACAAGACCGCCAACAGCAATGGCAATGCGCCGGGTTCGGGCGCCGCCAATGGGGCGGCGTCAATGGTTGGGTCGAAGAGGAAGGTTCCTCCCGCGCCTACGATCAGGTTGCTCTTGTCGGGCAAGGCCGCTGGGCTGAAGAGATCCAAGGTGCCATCGGCGACCGCGGTGCCGCCCGTGTAGCTGTCCGTGCCGGAGAGTTCCAGGATGCCGTCGCCGGTCTTCAGCAGTGTCTGGCTGTTCGCCGAACCATCGACGATATCGACCGCGAGGTTCAGATCCGCGTTCCCCGATCCTCGCGTGATGTCAAATCCGATCCTGGCAGACGGCGAACCGGGACGGGCCAGATTCAAGGTGCCGCCCGAGATCGAGCTGCCGTTGCCGACGCCGTTATAGGTTACAGCAGTTCCACTGTTGGCGAGCGTCAAGACGGCTGCCGTGCTGGAATTCACAATCACCCCGTCATCGAGCGTAATTCCGGCCAGCGTCTGGTTGTGGCCAGCGATGTCGAGCGCGGCGCCGCTTTCGATGACCAAAGGCGATGTGGAAGGAATTGCCCCAGCGACTCCGGCTTGCAGCGTGCCAGCGCTGATGACCGTAGCGCCAGAGTACGTGTTGGAAGCGCTGACGGTCAATGTGTTGTCGCCCAGCTTTACAAGGCCCAGGGCCCCAGGCAGAGTGCCGCCGTAAGTGAAATTGCCGTTGCTGGTCTCGATGCCCAGGTAGGCAGGCTCGACCCAGTCAACGCTCGCCACCAGAGTGTTGATCTGGCTGGTGTTCCAGCCCGTGGCGCCATTGCCGGTCAGCACGCCGAGGACGGCATTAGGAGCGACAGCGACGGCGCCCGAAGAACTGTATCCGGGCAAGGAGGCAGTCGTCGCGGCCATTAGTGCGCCGCCAAGGACGGTTGTGCCGCCCGAATATGTGTTGGAGCCCGAGAGAAGCATGATTCCACTGTCCGATTTCACCAGGCCGCCAACCGGAGCGCCGGAGAGGTTCGCCGCCACGGTCAGGCACGATGAAGCATTGTAGCTTATCTGGAATTGCCCTGCCGCGGTACCCAGGGCCAGGTTGCCGGCAATCGTCGCCGGCCAAATCGTTTGGGCATAGTTCAAGCTGCCGCTGAGACTCAACGTGGCCGTGCCAGTATTGATCGTACCGCCGGTGAGAGTGATCATGGAGACCGACTCGTTGTTGCTGCCCAAGGCGAAGGTAGCCACGTTCCAGAGACTCAAGGAAGGCTGGGCGGTCAATTGACTTGCGGTTCCGATGAGCTGCAAGACGCCGTCCTCCACTGTGATTGCTGCGCTGCCGATCGAGCCGCCCAGTTTCAGGCAGCCTTGGCCGCCCTTGCTGAATGCCCCGCTGCCGGAAAGGTCCTGCGAGGCCAGGGTCAAGGTGTCGCCGGGGTCGGCGACCGCAATCCCGCCACCGTTGGCAGTGAGGTTGATGGACCGGCTTGTGGAGTTGAACGACGTTCCCAGCACATCCAGTGTTCCGCCATTAAGGGTCAATGCCCCGGCCGACGCACCGAGACTGTTGTCGGCGGTAACGGCCAACACTCCGCTGCTGAGCGCCGTCCCGCCGCTATAGCTGTTGGAGCCGGTGACGGTCACCGTGCCGGTCGTCGCTACGCTCACTGCACCGCTGCCGGCAAGGCAGGCAGCGATAGTGCCGCCTTGCAGATTGAACGTCGCGGCGCTCAGGGAGCCGTTGCCGGCCACCAAGCCCCCCTCGACCAGCAGAGATGCCGCCGTATTGGCATTCCCGCCCAAATTGAGCGTACCGGCGGAAAGTGTTAGCCCCGCGGCTGCCGGAACCGCACTATTACTGCCCAGGGTCACTTCGCCGGCCAGGATTTGAATACCACCGGAAAAGCTGTTCGTGCCGGAAAGTTCCAGAATGCCGTTGCCGGTCTTCACCAGCGTCTGGCCGTGCACCGAACCGTCGGCGATATCGGCCGCAACGTTCAGATCCACGTTGCCCTGCCCGCGGCCGATGGCGAATACGATACTTGCCGACGGCGAAAGGGGCGCAGCCAGATTCAGTGTGCCGCCCGAGATCGAGCTGCCGCCGCCGACGCCGGCATACGTTACGCCGGCTGCGCTGCTGCCGAGCGTCAACACGGCTGCTGGGCCGGAGTTCATAATCGATCCGTCGTCGAGGATAAAGCCGGCCAGGGTCTGGGTGTGTCCAGCGAGGTCGAGGGCGGCGGCGCTGTCGATGACCAGGGGCGATGTGGAAGGAATCGCTCCGGCGACTGCGGTTTGCAGCGTGCCAGCGGCGATGGTCGTGGGGCCGCCGTAGCTATTGGCCGACGAGCCCAGCACGAGCACGCCCAGCCCGGACTTGGTCAGCCCGGTGCCGCCGGTAATGGGCGCGTTGATGGCCAAGACGTCGCTTGTGGTGTCTGCACGGAAGACATATTCAACGCCGGTGGCCAGGCCGGTCCCGCCGCCAACCACGGCAGTCCCGCCGCCCGTCTTGAGAATGCCGCCGTCGGTCAGCGTAAGAGTCTGGGAACTGGCCAGCGAAAAGCCGGTACTCGCCCCGCTGAGGCTGAGGGTCAGCATCGTGAGCGTGGATTCCGCCGAATAGCCCCCCACGTCCAGAAGCACGTGTCGCGAGGCCATTCCTGCTGTGCTGGGATCGTAGGCGTAGTCCCACGCATTGGAACCCGCGACCATCGCCCGCACGTAGCCGGAAGCGTCGTAAACGGCGTAATTCGCCCCATTGACAAAGGTCCCGGCGTTGATGAAAGTGGAGCCGGAGGATGCAATGCTAAGCGTGACGGCGTTGGTCGCGCTCAGGGAGCCGCTGAAGTTCAGCGTTGCGCCGGACATGCGGCTCAGCGAGCCGGCGCTAAGAACTCCGCCGCCGCTGCCGACGATAGCCAGCTCGTTCTCGCCAGTCGCCGCTGCGAGCGAGCCGATCGTCTCCGTGCCGCCGCTGACGCCGCCCAGGTTGAGGCTCAAGAGGCCGCCGTGCAAGGTGATCGGCTGGCGGCCCAAGCGGCTGCTGCTGAAGTTGGCGGCCAGAGCCGAATCGTCCAGTTGCAACGTGCCGCCGCTTACGGTCAAGGCGGCCGATTGGGCAATGCTGCCGCTGGAACCCGAGAGAATAAGCATTCCCCCGTTGATACCTGTGGTTCCCGAGTAGGTGTTCTGGCCGGAGAGGTTCCAGACCCCGCTGCCCGTCTTGACCAGAGAGAGGATGTTGATTGCGCCGCCGTTGACGATGGCGCCGCTTTCCGATCCGCTGCCGCTGCCTTGCAGCACCAAGAGACTTGTGCCGCTGGTGCTTTCGCAGATCACTCCCCCCGTGAGGTTCAAAGGACCGCTGCCCGAGGAATCTACGACACCCGTGGCGCCGGTAGCGCCGGGACCGTCGGCCACGTCGATGATGCGGTTGGAGGAACTGCCGCTGCCGTTATAGGCCAGGGTGCTCGCCAGGTAGATTGTGCCGGCGGCGGCCGTAGTCGGCGCGCCCAAGGCGCTAACGCCGCCGCCCACGTTGGTGATCGAGGCAAATTGGAGCGTGCCGTTGTGGACAAAGATCTGACCGGAAAAACTGTTGCCCGAGTTGCCAAGGATGAGCGTTCCGCCGCCGTTCAGGGCAAGGCTGCTGTCCGCCCCGCTGACGGGGCCCAAGAAATCAGCCGTGCCGGCGCCGTTGAGATACAGCAACTGGCTGCTGCCCAGCGATAGGCTTCCCGATGCGGAAATCGTCACCCCACCGACTCCGATTTGCCATTGCTGCGAGGCCCGCAGGGCGACGGCGTTGTTGAAAGTCTGAGCGTGGACGTCGTTGTTCGTCAGACCGGCCTCGCCAAGCGTCAGCGAGTCGCCGCTAAAGGTGAACCCGCTGCTCGTGCTGGGAGTAAGATCGAAGGCCAGCGAGGTTACGACCTGGCTGCCACTGAGGGTGATGGAGTGCTGGGAAGCGACCAGCCCATCGAAGAGCACCGATGCGCAAGTCATTACCGAACCGCCGCTGAGTATGTCATTGAAAGTGGCCCCGCTGGAAGCGAGTGTCCAGTTGCCGCTGGCGGCCGCGCTCCAGGTGCCGGAAAGAGAACCGTTCCAGCGGGCAGTCGTCGGCGTGACGACGGAGGGAAGATAGCCGGCCGGCGAAGTGTCGGCGATCAGGGCCGGCAACGACATCGGCAGAAACGTGTCAATGCCGAAGAAATTGGCCTCGGTCACGTAGTGGCCGCCGGCAAGGTACATTATCCCCGGCGAGCCCGTGACAATGAACGACGGGCTCCCGGAATCGCCGCCCTCGAGTTGCGTGCGATCGGGCGTGATCGAGTCGTAGAGAAACTGCATGTAATACGCAGAGTCGGGCGTGAAGGAACCGCCGAACTGGAAGCCGGTTCCCGTATCGACGGTGGAAATCTGGTTGCAGCCGATTTCCGCCGTCCAGCCATATTGCAACAGGTTGTAACCCACGTAATTGTTGGGATTGTAGCCTTGAAAAAGTACCGAATAAGTCGTGATTCCGGCGCTTGTCGGAATGGGGCTAGTGAACTGCGCCGTGGCCATGTCGGGCGCGTAAGTGGGGGAAATGCTGTGCGTACCCGGCTGGCTTTGCACGGTTACCGTAGTCACTTGCCCACTGGCGGAAGCGAAGTCGATCTGGTAGCCGACGCCCGGAGCATAGTGGTTGGCGACGAGCATCTGTCGCGGTGTGATCAAGCCGAATGACCGGTCTTGGTCAAGCTGCAGCCAGCCAACTCCCGACCAATCGTAACCCAGGCCCATGAACGAGGGACTGGTATTCGCCACCAGCGGACCGGCTGGATAGCCCGAGGCGAAGCGATCGTTACTCGCAGCAGAAGAATCGTTGATTACCAGTGCTCGAAGCGACGTAGAACAAAGTGCCAGGACGGAAGCGACCGCAAAACTCTTCCAGTGCGTCATCTTGCCGCTCCAGGAGGGTTCGACTGCAATTGAGGCAAGGGGAATCGGAAACCGGATTGGATTAGGGTTTGTTGCAAAAAAGCTCGGCCAGGAATCAAGCGGAGATAGGCCGTTCGCGAAAAAGAGAATGCATAGCCTGCCAAATATTATGACCTGGCGCGATTTAAAAGACAAGCAAGCGCGCCGTGGCCCCCTGAGCTTGTATTACCTCCTTAGAGCATATTTTAAAAACGATGTGATGAAAAAAACTTCGAATCCACTTTCACGAAAAAACAGTCTGCATAACTTATTTCCATGCAATAGTTTCTGTAAGATTCGCAAAGATATCGGCGATTTCGCCCTACCATTTGTTAGTTCGGACGGGTAAACAAATAAGGAAAACGCCCCGTCATTTACTTGCAACGAATGCTGCTTTAGAGTAAGATACATGGCTGGTGCAATCACGCAGTAAGTGGAGTTAATATGATCGCAAATGTAATGATTCCCACCGCGTCGCTTCAGGATGAATCGGAGGTTGAGGTCGCCACCGTATTTGTGATCGATCCGGATTCGACCACGGAAAAGACGGTAAAGGAACTGCTAGCAGGGTCGCGATTGAACGTTCAATCATTTACGTGTGCACGAGATTTTTTTGCAGCCTATCGTCCAGGGGAGCCGGGTTGTTTGGTTTTGGAGCAGCGAATCTTCGACACAAGTGGCCTGCAGATCCAACGGCGACTTGCAGAACAAGAACATTGCTTGCCGCAGATTTATGTGACATCAAGTATCGATGTTTCTACGGCTGTCATTCTCATGCGAGGAGGCGCCGTGCATGTGCTGGAGAAGCCTCTCCGCTCGATGGAGTTGTTCAATGCTATCCAGGAGGCTCTTGCCCTAGGCGAGCGACAACGGCGTGAAGCGGTTGAGAAGAGTCAGGTTTGTGAATCCATCGCTAAGCTGACCCACAAGGAACGCCAGTTGGTGGGTCTGCTGGCCGCAGCCAAATCGACCAAGGCCATCGCCGCAGAATTGTCGATTTCTTCGCGGGCGGTCGAATTGCGGCGACATGGCGTGATGAGAAAGCTAGGCTTGAACTCCTCGCTGGAACTTGTCCGTCTAGCGGTGCTCGGTCATGAGAAGTTTGGGCGGATTTTTGAGGGCTCGAAGTCGGAGGCCCGCGGCGGTTCCGCGATGCGGACGGCACGGTCGAGGGCTTAAGACCCTCAACCTCTTCTTGAAGGGAACGGCTTGAACATTGTTCCCTCGCGCGAAATGCGCAAGCTGTCTGCGAAAAGCGAAATCCAAAGTCGCGTTCTTCCATGCGCGACGTGATTCTGATTGGCGCAAGTTGTTTCTCTGCAAACAGTTATGAAGTTGACCCTCATCGAGGAACATCGCTCTTAAAATTTCACGCAAAGAAAAGTCATTTTTTTCAAATACCAAATCGCCCGGCACGCGGGTATATGTATAGATCAACATACGCCGTTCTTGGGTCAAGACTAGGTCTTGTGCGCTGGCCCTTTGTTGAGGGCACCTCGCACAGAGGTGGGCGAGGAGAAACGGCGCGGTTCGGGAGTCAGATATGGCTTGGCAGACGCGGTCTAACCATCGCACAACCGCTAGTTGCCCCATCTTGCTTTTATTGCGGCGTTCTAGTAAATTTATCCACTGTAAGGGTGTCCCCGACGTGGCCGTCGTTGCTGGCGGCGAAGGGTGGCTTCGTAGGGATGTCGAAATCTCTGCTGGCGCTGATTCCCTGCAATGGAGTAACCTCGTTGGAAGTGGAACTGCCGCAAAATGCCCCCGACGGCGATTTCACGGCCCTGCTGGCAAGCTGCCAACGTCCCGTGTTTCTCTCTGCGATGTCGCTGGTCCGCAACGTGGCCGATGCCGAGGAAGTTGTGCAACGGTGCCGAGTGATTCTTTGGGAGAAATTCCACGAGTATCGGCCGGGCACGAACTTCGTCGGCTGGGCATGCCAAATCGCGCGTTACGAGGCCCTCAAGTTGCGGCAGAGCCGCTTGCGCGGGCCGCAGCTATTCAGCAACGAATTCCTGGCGATGTTTGCCGTCCCCACCGACGACGCCTATCTTGCCAGGCTCGAGATGCGGCGCGCCGCACTGGCGGAGTGCATGAAGAAATTGCCGGCGTCCGACAGGGAACTCGTAGTTCGTCGCTACCACAAAGGTGGATCGACCCGCGGTGTGGCCGAGGCTCTCCATCGGAGCGTACAGGGCACTCGCCGTTCGCTACAGCGGATTCGCGAGGCCCTTGCCCGTTGCGTCCGCAGTCGGCTCGCTCAGGAGAAAGATGAATGAGTCGCTTTACCCCTGCATTCGAAGAACTCGTCGACCTGTTTTGCGATGGCACGATGTCGCCGCAACAGGCCGCTCAATTGGAAGCCCTGGCCGGCGAGTCGGCAGAGGCTCGCCAGTACCTCCGCGACTCGTTCCTGGTGCACTGCGAATTGGCATGGGAGGTCAGTCGGGACGTCGGGCAATCCGCTGAATTAGCGCCGCCAGATTTCGTCAACTATATTCCCGACTTGCATCCGGCTGCTCCACGCAGTTCGGGCCTTGCACCTGGAATCTTCGGTCGCTGGCCGGGCGCTCTGGCAACGGTTGCGGTCGTGACTTTATTTGCCCTCGGCCTTTGGGGTCTCGTGCGAAGCACTCACCTCGGGAACCGGTCGTCGCTTCCTGGGGTTCAAGTTGCCTCGGTCGGCGCGGCCCGCGGCTGCGGTGAGAATGCCCCGGCGACTGGCAGTCTTCTGCGGGCGGAAGGCAAATTGGCCATCGACAAAGGTCTGTTGGAAGTGCGTTTCGACCACGGCGCCACCATGATCCTCCAGGGACCCACCGAGGTCCGATTGCGATCGGATTCGGCCGCGGACTTGGAGAGCGGTTGTGTGACCGTGGAGGCGCGTACGCCGGCACACGGTTTCACTCTCCATACCCCCAGTTGCACGATCGTCGATCTTGGCACTCGTTTCGGTGTCGCCATTCAGAAAGGGCATACCGACGTCGAGGTCTTCGCCGGAACGGTGCTCGTGCAGGCCAAGGGAGCGGGGCCCAGTGGCAACGAGCGAAAACTGGCCGCCGGCAGCGCGGTCCGCGTTACTGGGCCGGGCGCTGGTGACGCACAAGCCGCCAAGGTTGAAGCCATCGCGGCCGGAAGTCAGAATTTTGTGCAGTCAATGACCGGCTCGGCAGCCGCAATGCAGGCCCTTGTGGGCAGCGAACCCCATTTGATTCATTACTACACCTTTGAGGGTGAGACGAGTGCCGATCGTCTCCGCGACCGCCGAGGCGACCTCGATTTATCGGAGGTTGCCATGCGTAACGGTAACGGCGGCGGTCACTTGGCCTTCACGCGCACCGGTCCAGATCCTTCCCTCAACGTTTTGGTGCCCTTCCGCGCGGAGCGGTTTGGGGCGACCCACGGTTGTGGATTGCAGTCCAAGGCGATGTTCCAACCACCCGTCACGATGACCGTGGAAACAATGTTGTATCTTTCCGGCCGCGACAAGGATCAGGAAGGGTTCGTTGCCGCTGCAGTGGCAACGCGGTGCGATCGCGATCGGTGCGGATTCTTGTTGGCCGGTCTCCGCGGTGGCGAACTCGGTTGCCTATTGGACGGCGGCGCCGAGTGGCTTCGCAGTGGTTTCAACCTTGTGCCCGGACGCTGGTACTACGTTGCCAGCACCTTCCGCGTCAATGGGACGGAGACGGAGATCAACACCTACGTCGCCGAGTTGGGCGGCAAGAGTTCCGGCTTGAACTGCGTTGTTCGTGATCGCGTAGTGCCCGGTACCCCCGCTGCGGGGCGGTTGGGCATTGGCAAGGGTTTTGATGGCGAGATGGCCAGCGCATATCCTTGGGACGGGCAAATTGGCCCGGTGGCCATCTACGACACGGTTCTCCCGCAGCAGGCGCTGGAGGAACACCTTGCGGCCCTCCGCCCTGCTGCCACTGGCAAGTGACTCCGTTCTCACTGCGGGGACACAACTACCTCAAAGGCCGATCCCTTGATCTTGCGCAGCTCTTCGTTGAGCACAGGTATCCGCGGGTCAGGGGCGACCGAAATCGCCCAGTCGATGCCGTTGTCGGCCACGAACATGCCGTATTTCTTCAGACCTTTGAGGATCGCCTGTGCCACCGGCGAGAAGCCGGATATATCGAAATCCTGCTTGAGTCGAATCCGCTCGCCCATCCGCGGCAAGTTCTCGTCGTTACGCGAGCTGGCAAAGTGCGTGGCGGGCGCCACGTAGGCCCGCCGGGTTTTGACCACCGTCACGCGCATGGCGTGCTCGACGATGCCCCGTTGGATTTCGTCATACCGCACCGTGGCTGGGAAGATCGGCAGCCCGGCGGCGTCGGTGGAGGTCCAACCGTCGGGCCGGAGCTGGTTCGACTTGAGATCGAAGATCGAGCACTGTGCGGCCTGCCAGCCGCGGTCGGTCTTCTTCATCGCGTAGAATTCGTAGAGCATCCGATTGACCGGATCAACCACGCTAGCATGCCGGTCGCCACCTTGCTTGAGCACGTCGCGCTGAACGTCGTCCAGAGTTAGCGACCTGCCGGACCCCTGCCGTTGATAAAAAGCGGACCAGCCTTCAATGGGCGTGTTCGCGGGCACGGGGAAGGGGCCCTTGTCCGATTCGCCGGCATAGTCCACGACCTTCACGTCAACGCGGGGCTGGTTGGGCGGCACCAGGACGAAACCCATGTCGGCGTTATAGCGAAGCGGCTTCTGCTCCCCGATCGAGGCAATGATGTTCTTCGAGTTCGGGTGCAGCGGCCAATCCGAAACCACCTGATTCCAGGGGTTGTCCGGCGGAAAGACCTCCAGGGCAGAACAGATGGCATCGGCCTCGGGCGTGCAGAAGAGAATGGGTTTGGTGATCGACGGCATCGGCGCAGCAAGGATGCGTGCCAGCCGAGTGGGATCGCTGCCGATGGATCTGGTCTTCAGCGGAGCGGTCGCAGCGGCCCCTTCCGGCGTCGCCGTGAGATCGACCGTCACGGAGCCGATTGTCCCCTTGATGCGGTAAACCGGTGCTGGCCCGGCTGAGGCGGCCGCCGATGTAGTTGGCAGGTCATCGCCCACGAGCCAGATGTCGCCAAAGAAAAGTGTTGGTGCCCCTTCCGGGCAGGAAAAATACCATTTGCCCACGGCCGACAGGTCTGGCGCCGAGCCGTTCACGTTTGCCAATTCGTCAATGCCGATCTTCAACTCGTTCTTGCCGGGACTCAGCGCGAGGGGATAGTCGATCCGGGTCTGGTAGCTCGTCGTGCGTTTGTGTCTTACCGTGAGGATCAACGGCACCTTCTTCTGCGAGGGATTGAAGGCGTTGAACTGGATCGTGGCAAACTGCTTCCAGTCCTTAACACGAGCCTGCCGGTCGCCAAAGCTATCGTCCTTGGCGAGGACGACCTTCAGCGCCTTGCCGCCCAGTTCCTTACACTCCTCGATGGTCATGGTCGTGGCGCCGTCGCTACCCGTGTCGTTGGGAATTTGGCCCTGGCCGACATTGAGTAGACCCTCCTGGCGGGCAACGGCCTTGTTGGCGGCGCAGGCCGAGACGAGCACGTAAACGGCAACCACCAGGGCGATGTTTCGAGCGATCATTCTTCGTTCCCCCTCGCACGTTGTGCGTTGTAAGAGCCAGTATTTCCCATTGCGGCGGCCTGGAACCGATCCAGCCTCCGCGACCATCTATTCTACCAAGACGCCCGCGCGAGTGTCCAACGCGCAAGTCGGAGAATGCGTTGATGCGTTGAGGCGTTGAAGCGTGCTAACGTTTGCAATACCCATTTCCGAGGGCTATTATAGGAAGAGGGGAATCTGGGGCACGGGGGCCCCTCGGCGTTGCGGATCGAGTTTTTTTCTCCGTGGCAAGACGAGCCTGTTGGTGACTAACAACGACTGGATTTCGATCCTGCTGAATAGCGATTATGGGCCTGCCTTCGAGGGTGTGCACTCGACCATCGTTTTTATGATGCTCCTTTCGTTCGCGATAGGGGGATTCATCGGCTACGTCTTCATGTGGTCGCACGAGGCGGTTTCCTACTCGCGGATGATGGTGGTTTCGGTCGCGGCTCTACCCGTGATCATCGCCGTGATGATGGTTGTGATTTCCAGGACGTACTTGATCGCCTTGGGCCTGGCGACGGTTTTCGGCGTGATTCGCTTCCGCAACGTCCTCAAGGATATACGTCAAACCGTGTTCATTCTCTGGTCCATCGTGGAAGGGATGTCCGTGGGCACGATGCGGTTTTCGACCGCCGTTCTCGGCGCTTTGGGCATTGGTGCGGCTTTCCTCTATTTGCGATTGGTTTCTTTCGGCACCAGGCTTCGCTATGACACGGTGGTCACACTCCGCGTTGGAGGCGATATGGCCGCTACCGGTCGGAATCTCAAGTCCCTATTGAGGTGCCATGCCAAGAAGGCTCGACGAATCAGTGAGCGACGCGTAAACGACGGTAGTGTCGATATGGCCTACCACGTATTGCTGCGAGACCCGAACCGTATCGATGAACTTCAATCCGCGCTCGGTAAGGTTGAAGGCTTGGCCAACATCTCGGTCTTCATGTATGCCGACGATGCCGAGATTTGAGCGTCTGGGACGGGAAATAGGTCTCTTCCGACGCAGGCTTGATTTGCAAGTTACTCTTCTTCAGCACGGAGACGGGCAAATCGCTCGATGAGATTATCGGTGGTGTTGAGATCTTGAGATCACTTCCGCCAAGATCGCCGAGGTAGCCGCCGCCACGGTGCAACGGGATTCAAACGTCAAGGGGTTTCTGCCGCCATCCAGTCGGTCTCCCACGTAACCGAGCGGGCGGCTGCCGGCAGTGAGCAAATATGGCCTCGGCCAGCGAAGAGCTAGGGGCCCAGCCCACCACCTTGCGTGACCTGGTCGGCCAATTTCGCACTGGCCGCGAATCCTCGCGGCCACCGATTCTAAGGCCATTTTCCAACGGTGTGAATCGTCTCGGTCCGTTTGTACGGTTGCCGAGAAGAGATGCCCGCCTCGTAGCGGGCCTTTGGCGGCAACGTCTTCATCTGAGCCGCGACGCTCGGCAGAAATCCGCCCCCTGCCGTCCGATTCACCAGCTTAGGGGGTTTGGGAGTCTCAAAAACCAGATAAATTACTCCTCGGAGCCTATTCATAACCTCCATTAATGGTAATACGAATCCTGACCATGGCCCCTCGGTTTTCCGTTCCCCATTCTACGGCGTTTGCGGATACTGCCGCTAGCCAACCGCGCTAGACTTTTAAGCGATCGGCCCAAATTTGACAACAAGGACGCCCAATAAGCCCGCAGGAGTTCCGCTGTGCCGCAAGTGTTTTCCGCCAAGTCGAACGTAATCGCCAGGGCGAGCGTGGTCGGCGGTGTCGGGGCGCGTAGTGGCGGCCCTCTGGGCGGGGCTTGCCTATGAGCGTTCGTCCTACGGGACTGGCATGGGCGTGAGCGTCGTCCAGGACGTGCCCTTCAGTCATCAGCACCACGTGGGCATCCTGGGGATCGATTGCCGCTATTGCCACACGGCCGTGGAGCGGTCGGCCTTTGCCGGCATTCCGCCCACCAAGACCTGCATGAACTGCCACAGCCAGATTTGGGTCGGCAGCGAGATGCTCCAACCGGTGCGAGAGAGCTACAGGACGAACGAGTCTCTCCACTGGAAGCGGGTCTACAACTTGCCAGGGTTCGTTTATTTCGATCACAGCATTCACGTTCAGGAGGGCATCGGCTGCTCGGAGTGCCACGGGCGGATCGACGAAATGCCCTTCACCTACCAGGCGCCGTCGCTGCTCATGGAGTGGTGCATCGACTGCCACCGCAACCCGGAACAACACATCCGCCCGCGCGAGCAGGTCTTCAACCTCAAGTACCGCCATCCCAGCGACCAACTCGAGCAAGGCCGCAAGCTCGTCGCGGAGTATGGCGTCAAAGACCCCACCAGCCTCACGAGTTGCACAATATGTCATCGATGAACAACCGAAAGAACCTCGACGCGGAAATGGCCTCGGCCAGCCAGGGCCTGCAAGGCCCGCAAGGCAGGAAGTTCTGGCGGAGCCTGGAAGAACTGGCCGGCAGCGAGGCCTTCCAAAAACTCATCGCGCGGGAGTTTCCCGAGCAGGGAGTGGTGTGGTCGGACGGGCTAAGCCGCCGCCAGTTCCTTACGCTGATGGCCGCTTCGCTGGCCTTGGCAGGCGTGGGGGGCTGCGCGGTGAGGCCCGCGCCACAGGGCGAGTTGGTTCCCTATGTGCATCCGCCGGAGGGCGCCCACCCGGTAGACAGGCCGTTGTTCTATGCCACGGCCATGGCCTGCACGGGCGCGGCCGTGGGGCTGCTGGTGGAAAGCAACGCCGGACGTCCCACCAAGATCGAGGGCAATCCGGACCATCCCGCCAGCTTGGGCGGCACCGATCCCTTCCATCAGGCGTCCGTGTTGACTCTGTACGACCCGGACCGCGCCCAGACTGTAACCCACTTGGGCAGAACGCAAACCTGGTCCGATGCCCGGACGCGCAATTCGTTCTGCGATGCAAAAACAGCGTCAAAAAGGGGGTGCGGGACTGCGGCTGTTGAGCGAAACCGTGCTCTCGCCGACGCTGGGGCAGCAGATCGAGGACCTCTTGAAAGGACTGCCCGAGGCCAAGTGGCACGTCTGGGAACCGGTGAATCGGGACATGGCCTGGCGCGGCGCGCAGATGGCCTATGGCGCGGCGGTCAACCCCGTCTACCACTTCGACAAGGCCGATGTCGTGTTCTCGCTGGACGCCGACTTCCTGCAGTGCGGCCTGGGAAACCTTCGCAACGCGGCCGATTTCATGGACCGGCGGCGGGTGCACACGCGGCCGCAGGACTCGCAAAGCGCGACGATGAACCGCCTCTATGTGGTCGAGACCGCCGTGACTTGCACGGGGGCCAAGGCCGACCACCGGTTGGCACTCCGCGCGGGAGAAATCGAGGACGTGGCCCGGGCCTTGGCGGCGAAACTTGGCGCGGCGCCCAGTGCGGTGACGAGCCGCAAGATCTCCCCTACCGCGGAGCAATGGATCGCCGCCGCGACGAAAGACCTCGGTACGAAGGAACGCCGCGGTCGTTGCCTGGTGTTGGCCGGTGACCGTCAGCCCCCGGCAGTGCACCTGCTGGCGCATGCGATCAACGAGCATCTGGGCAGCGTCGGCGAGACGGTGACCTACACCGCGCCGATCGATGCCCATCCGGGCGACAGGACGCAATCCCTGCGGGAACTCTGCCGCGGACATGAACAGCGGCAAGATCGAGTTGCTTCTGATCTTTGGCGGCAACCCGGTCTATTCCGCGCCCGCCGACCTGAACTTCACGGAAGCCCTGCAAAAGGTCACCTTGCGCTTTCGCCATGGTTTATTCGTCGATGAGACCTCGAACCAGTGCCACTGGCATCTGCCCGAGGCCTATTACCTGGAAGCCTGGAGCGACCTGCGGGCCTACGACGGCACGGTCTCGATCGTGCAGCCGCTCATCGAACCCCTGTATCAAGGCCGTTCCGCCCACGAAGTATTGTTCATGCTGGCCGGCGAGCACGAAATGGCCGGGCGGGAAATCGTCCGCGGTTACTGGAAAAAGCAATGGGAAGGCCGGGAGGAAAAGGGGTTTTTCGAGCACTTCTGGCAGCAGGCCCTGCACGATGGCAAGATTCCCGGAACCGCCTTCCCGTCGCGGACGGTTAAGCTGCAAGACGGGTGGGAAAAGGCCCTCGAACCAGCCGGGACGACCCCTGCGCCAAAAGCGTCTCAGCCCAAGCCGGAGCCGAAGGATGATGGCACGGGCGACTTGGAAATCGTCTTCCAGCCCGATCCGATGATCTACGACGGTTCGTGGGCCAATAACGGGTGGCTCCAGGAGTGCCCCAAGCCGATCACCAAGCTCGCCTGGGGCAATGCTGCGATTCTCAGCCCGACTACGGCAGCGGAACTGGGCATCGCATTGGGCAGCTACGCACACGGCGGAGAGCACGGCGGGTATTACATGCCGGTCGTCGAACTCGAGATTGGCGGGCGCAAGGTTCGCGGGCCGGCGTGGATCATGCCCGGCCACGCCGATCGCTCGGTGACCGTTTACCTGGGCCATGGCCGCCAGCAAGCGGGCAGGGTCGGCGGAGGCGGCATGAACACCGTAGGTTTCAACGCCATGCCCTCCCAGCGCCTGATTCCCATGGTCGGCGGCGCCGTTGGCGAGAGCGTGGGCTTCGACGTCTATCCGCTCCGCACGGCCGACCAGCCCTGGTTTGCCTCGGGCCTGGCGATCACGAAGACGGGCAGCACGGAAATGGTTGTCTGCACGCAGGAGCACCAGGCGATGGGGGGCCGCGATCCAGTCCGCGCCGGCACACTGGACCAATACCATGACCAGCCCGATTTCGCCCGCGCGGCGGAGCGGGAACACGACGACGAGTATACGCGGCAGTCACCCGCGCCAGTGACTTTGTACCAAGAGGCGGCAAGGGAGTACGACTATGGGCCGCCGAAGCATAAGTGGGGCATGGCGATCGACCTGACCACATGCATTGGCTGCCACGCCTGCATGGTGGCCTGCCAGTCCGAGAACAACATTCCCATCGTGGGAAAAGAGCAGGTGTCGTTCGGTCGCGAAATGCACTGGCTGCGGGTCGATCGCTACATGGAAGGGACCGCGGAGAACCCCAGCGGCTTCCATTTCCAGCCCGTGCCCTGCATGCACTGCGAGAACGCCCCCTGCGAATATGTCTGCCCGGTGGAGGCCACGGTGCACAGCGCCGAAGGGCTCAACGACATGATCTACAACCGCTGTGTGGGCACGCGTTTCTGCTCGAACAATTGCCCCTACAAGGTGCGGCGGTTCAACTTCCTGGCCTTCGCCGATTTCGACACGCCCAGCCGCCGCCTGCAGTACAATCCCGAGGTCACGGTGCGGTCACGGGGCGTGATGGAGAAGTGCTCTTATTGCGTGCAGCGGATCCGCCGTGCGGAGATCGATACCCAGGCCGAGGGCCGGCCGTTGGCCGACGGCGAGGTGGTGACGGCCTGCCAGGCGGCCTGCCCTACCCAGGCCATCGTCTTCGGCGACATGAACCAGGACGGCAAGGACGGCCGCCCCGAGAGCAAGGTCCATCAATGGAAGGACCTGCCGCTGCACTATTCCCTGCTGGAAGACCTCAACACCAATCCGCGAACGACGTACTTGGCCGAGCTGCGGAACCCCAACCCGGAGATGCCCGAGGTATCGTGATGGAAGGACACCAAGAGGACATCGGCGTCGATCGGCCCGACTACGTTCCGGCCGGTCACGACATCACGTCGGTGACGGAAAAGATCAGCGCTTTGGTGCTTACCCGGCCAACGGGGATGGGCTGGCTGGTGGCGCTGGGTTTCAGCCATCTCCTGGTTGTGGTGTTCATTATTGCCGTGCTGGTATCTCCTCATCGTGGGAGTGGGCATTTGGGGCATCCAGATCCCCAACGCCTGGGGCTTTGCCATCACCGACTTCGTGTGGTGGATCGGGATCGGCCATGCGGGCACGCTGATTTCGGCCTTCCTGCTGCTGATGCACCAGAAGTGGCGGACCTCGATCAACCGCATCGCCGAGGCGATGACGATCTTTGCCGTGATGTGTGCGGGCTTGTTCCCCCTCCTGCACCTTGGCCGCCCGTGGTTCTTCTACTGGCTGGCGCCGTATCCCAACACCATGGGGCTGTGGCCCCAGTTCCGCAGCGCGCTCGTCTGGGACGTCTTCGCCGTGAGCACCTATTTTACCGTCTCGCTGTTGTTCTGGTACATGGGCATGATTCCGGACCTGGCCACCCTCCGCGACCGGGCCACAGGCCGTCCCGCCCAGGTTATCTACGGCCTGCTGGCCCTCGGCTGGCGGAACTCGGCCCGGCACTGGCAGCGCTTCGAGATGGCCTATTTGCTGCTGGGCGGCTTGGCCACCCCGCTGGTGATTTCCGTGCACTCGGTGGTGAGTTCGGACTTTGCCATTTCGGTGATGCCGGCCTGGCACGAGACGGTCTTTCCGCCCTATTTCGTAGCCGGGGCCATTTTCTCCGGCTTCGCCATGGTGATCCTCCTCTGCGTGCCGATCCGCCACTTCTACAATCTCAAGGAATTCATCACCATCGATCATCTCGACGTGATGGCCAAGCTTGTCCTGGCCACCAGCCTGCTGACCTCCTACGGCTATCTCAGCGAACAGTCGCTTTCGTGGTACGCCCACGACACCGTCGAATGGTACACGTACTTTTTCCGCATATCGGGCTTTGGTCAGTACGCAATCATCACGTGGTTCCTGTTCTTCTGCAACACGATCCTGCCGCAGATCCTCTGGATCAGGCCCTTGCGGCGCAACGAAGTGGTGCTGGTGATCGTCTCGGCGATGGTACTGGTGGGCATGTGGCTGGAACGCTACATGATCATCACTACCAGCCTGAGCCGCGATTATCTGCCGAGCTCGTGGGGATTCTTCAAGCCGACGCTTTGGGACCTGCTCGTCTACTTCGGTTCGGTGGGGGTCTTCCTGGTTGCGTTCCTCTTGTTCGCACGTTTCCTGCCCGTGCTCTCGATGTCCGAGACCCGGGCCTTGCTGCCTGGCAGCCACGGACCGGAGGTAGGACGATGAGGCCCAAGCGCACGATCTACGGTTTGCTCGCGGAGTTCACTAAGGCCGAGGAGATCCTCGTCGCCACGCGGCGCGCCCGGCAGGCCGGCTACCGCCGCATGGACGCCTATACGCCCTATCCGGTCGAGGGGCTGGCGATGGAACTGGGGATGCGCGCGACCCACGTTCCCTTCGTGGTGTTGATGGGCGGACTGATCGGCGCGGCGGTGGGCTTCTTCATGCAGTACTACTCCATGGCGATCAACTACCCGTTCAACGTGGGCGGGCGGCCGCACAACAGTTGGCCGGTCTTCATCCCCATTGCTTTCGAGTTGTTGATCCTGGTGGCGTCGTTCTCGGCTTTCTTGGGGATGTTGTTCCTCAACGGACTGCCGCACCCGCATCATCCGCTGTTCAACGTGCCGCGCTTCGCCCGATCGAGCCAGGACCGATTTTTCCTCTGCATCGAAGCGGATGACCCGCAGTTCGACCGCCGCGCCACGGCCGAGTTCCTGGCGACGCTCCAGCCTTGTGGAGAGGTTGTGGAGGTGCCGCAAGAGCCGGCAAGGGGGGCGACGCCATGAGAACCGCGGCGCAATCGTAGTACCGGCTTTAGCCGGGTTTCCTCGCGACGGCGGGACACCCTGCGGCATTCCGCCTAAAGGCGGTACTACGAGCTCCATCGCCCTGCTTATCGCCCTGGCGATATCGGGCTGCCAGCAGAAGATGGCCGACCAGCCGAGCTATAAGCCGCTGGTGCCGTCCAATTTCTTTCCCGATGGCCGATCGGTACGCCCCGCCGTCGAAGGCACCGTGGCCCGCGGGTACCTGCGAACCAATATCGCCTATTTCACGGGCAGGAAGACCGACAAGGAGGGGCGGCCGCAGGGCGTGGCCGTGCCGACGGTCGTTCAGCCCGAGCCGGGCACGCCACAGGCCAAGAAGGCGGAAGCGACCCGCTACGACGACTTCGTCGACGCCTTTCCCATTCCCATGACTGACGAGGTTTTGCGCCACGGGCAGGATCGCTTCATGATCTACTGCGTCGTCTGCCACGATCCCTTGGGAACGGGACAAGGCAAGATCGTCCAGCGGGGCTACACCGCCCCGCCGTCGTACCACATCGAGCGGCTGCGAAAGGCCCCGGTGGGCCACCTCTTCGCCGTGATCACCGAAGGCTACGGCTCGATGCCCTCTTACGGCGCCCAGATCCCGGTGCGCGATCGCTGGGCCATCGTCGGCTACCTGCGGGCGTTGCAGGCCAGCCAGCATTTCCCCGAGGGACAAATGACCGACCAAATGCGGCTGGCCATGTCGGCACAGGACAAGGAGCAGAAGAGCGCCGCCGAAAATCCATCGGGGGAAACTGAAAATCCGCCGGAAGGAAAGGCCCCATGAGCCACACCGACACGCGCGAACTTTACTACACCGGCCGCTGGCTGCGGTACCCGCTGTGGATCGGCGTCGTCGCGATCGCTGTGTGCGCCATCGGCGGCCAATCCAGCCCGGACATGGCGGTGTCGTTCTTCCGCGCCTACCTGGCGTCCTTCGTCTTCTTCCTGGGCATCGGGCTGGGCTCGATGGCCCTCTTGATGGTCTATCACCTGACCAGTGGAAGCTGGGGATTCCTGATCCGGCGGTTCTTGGAGGCCGCGATGCGAACGCTGCCGCTGCTGGCGGTGCTCTTCGTACCGATCGCCTGGGGAATCCGTTATCTCTACGTCTGGGCGCAGCCCGAAATGGTGGAACACTTTCCGAAACTCCAATACCAGCAGTTTTATCTCGCTCCCAAGTGGTTCTGGATCCGCGCCGCGATCTACTTTGCGCTCTGGATAGGGATGGCCTTCTTCCTCGGCGCGTGGTCGCGGCGACAAGACGACACGGGCCATCCGCGGCTGGCATGGATGAGCCAGCAGCTCAGTGCCTTGGGGGCCGTGGTCTACGGCGTAAGCTTGCACTTCGCGGCCGTCGACTGGGTCATGTCGCTCAATCCCACTTTTCATTCGACGATCTGGGGACCCTTGTTTGCCGCCGGACAGTTGCTTTCCGGGCTGGCCTTCGCGCTGGTGGTGCTGGCACTGCTGGTCGATCGGCCGCCGCTGGCTGAAGTAGTTTCCGATAAGGTCCGTCGCGATCTGGGCAGTCTCCTGCTGGTCTTTGTCATCCTCTGGGCCTACATGGAGTGGTTCCAGTTCATGCTGATCTGGATCGCCAATATGAAGGTGGACGTCATCTGGTACCTTCCTCGCGGGAACACGGCCTGGCTGTGCGTGATTTGGGCGATCGTCGTCTTGCACTTCGCGGTCCCCTTCTTTCTCCTGCTGATGCGGCCCATCAAGCGGAACAGCAAGGCCGTGGCTTGGATCGCCGGACTGCTCCTGCTGATGCAACTGGTGTTCGATTACTACCAGGTGCTTCCCGAGGTTGCCGTGCCGACGGAACAGATCTGGCTGGATATTCTGCTGCCGATCGGCATGGGCGGAATTTGGCTGGCGTACTACGTCGTGCAATTGCGGCGTCTGCCGCTGGTGGCGCTGCACGACTATAACCGCGTCACCGCCTTGCACCTCCGCAGCCTTGACGCCGAAGATGCGGAACGGGAGGAGGCATTGGCCCATGGATAGCGACCGGATTTCCGCAGGCGGACCCTTGGGGCGGCCCGACGGCCACGAGGCGGCGGAGACGTGCCATACCAACGGCCCTCTCGAGCACCCGGAGGTGCGGTATGAAGAGAAAGACATTCGTTGGGGCTGCATCCTGGCCCTGATCGTGGCGACTTGCGTAATTGGGGCCGTTATGTATTTCGCCGTCTGGAGGTTCTACTGGTCGCAGGAAGCCGCCGAGGAGAAGGCGAAACGATCGCCCTATCCCATGGCGCCCGTTCCTTCCACGGCCTTGCCTCCAGAACCGCGGTTGGAGGAGTTGGACCGCGGGCCGGGACTGGGGCAGCGGGACCGCCGGCAACGGATGACGCCCATGACGACCGACGAGGCCACGGCCGCCGACAAACAACTAGCGGATGAGGAAACGCAGCTTAACCATTACGGCCCGACGGCGGAAAAGGGCTTCGTGCACATTCCCATCGCAGAGGCCATCAAGGAGGTGGCCGGCCATCTGCCGGTCGACGCGAAAGGGGCTCCGGGCCGGGACGCCAACGGTCTGCTGGACGCTGGGCAATCCAATTCCGGCCGCATGTTCCGAGGACCATCGCCATGAAAATCACCGTTACCCAAACTGGAATGTCGCAAATAGCACGTCGTCGTTTGCAGTTTGAGACCATTGATATCGGCGAACGTTGCACTGGGCTCGCGGGCTGGTGCAGGCCCTGGGCCATCCTTCTGGCATTGGCCCTTGCCCCCGCGGTCGCCTTTGGCCAGGCCCAGCAAGCTCCGGCCGTGCTGCGCGACGTCGGTTTCGACCAGCGCCTCGACGAGCAGGTCCCCTTGGACCTGAAATTCACTGACGAGGCCGGCAGGGCCGTGAAGCTGGGCGATTACTTCGGCGATCGGCCGGTCATCCTCGTGATGGCCTACTATCGCTGCCGCATGCTCTGCACGCTAGTCCTCAACGGACTGACGCAGGCCATGCGGGACATGTCATTCACGCCCGGCAAAGACTACGAGGTGGTGACGGTCAGCTTTGACCCGCGGGAGACGCCCGACCTGGCGGCGGCCAAGAAGAAGAACTATGCGGCCGCTTACGGGGGGCCCGCTGCGAACGAGGGCTGGCACTTCCTCACCGGCAGGCCGGACGCGATCAAGCAGTTGGCCCGTGCCATCGGTTTTCGCTACGTCTACGACGCCAAGGAGGACCAGTTCATTCACACCAGCGGAATCGTCGTCCTTACGCCCCAAGGCAAGATTTCCCGGTATTTCTATGGCGTCCAGTTTCCGGCGCGCGACCTGCGGCTGACGCTGGTGGAAGCCTCAGCCGAAAAGATCGGCTCGCCCACCGACGAGGTGTTTCTCTACTGCTTCCACTACGATCCAGCCAGCGGAAAGTACACGGCGAGCATCTTGAAGCTGCTCCGCTTGGGCGCGGTTTGCACGATCGTCATGCTCGGCGGCATGGTGTGGTTCCTTGCGAGGCGACACTCGCGACGGCCCGCCGCCGGCAGCCTCGCGATTGATGCGGCTGCGCCGTCCGACAATTCGCCAGCCGGCAATGCGCCAGCCGGCAATGCGGATGCGGCGGCCGCCAGCCCACGGGAAGGAGTCCCATGATGCTCGCGGAAATCGCCCTCTTTCCTCCCGGCGCCTCGACCACCGCCCAGCAAGTCGACTTCCTCTTCTTATCGCTGGTCTGCATCTGCGGCACGGTGCTTCTACTCGTGGCGACCTTGATGACGTACTTCTGCATCCGCTACCGCCGCCGGCCCGGCGAGGTGGGCAATCCGGCCGAGACCCCGTCCTCCACGGCCCTGGAACTGTTCTGGACTTTCGTCCCGCTGGCCATCTTCATGGTGATCTTTGTCTTCGGGGCGAAGGTCTATTTCGGCGCTTTCCAGCCGCCCGCCGACGCCGCCACGGTCTACGTCATGGGCAAGCAGTGGATGTGGAAGTTCCAGCACCCTGAGGGGCAGCGCGAGATCAACGCCCTGCACGTGCCCGTCGGCCGGCCGGTGCGATTGTTGATGACCTCGGAGGACGTGATCCACAGCCTCTTCGTTCCCGATTTCCGCATCCACATGGACGTCTTGCCCGACCGCTACACGTCGGTCTGGTTCCAGGCCACGCAACCGGGGACGTATCGCCTGTACTGCTCGCAATATTGCGGCACGAACCACGCGGGCATGACGGGCAACGTGATCGCCATGGAGCCCGGCGACTATGGCCGCTGGCTGCAGTTGGGGGCCGAAGGATCGATGGCCTTGGAAGGACGCAAGGTCTTTCTCAAGTACCGCTGCGTCAGTTGCCATAGCGCCGACGCGGAAGCCCGTGCGCCCGTGCTGGAAAACCTCTTCGGCAAGACCGTCGTCCTCGACAACGGCCGCAGTGTCAAGGCCGACGAAACTTACATCCGCGAAAAGCTCCTGAACCCCAGCGCCCAAATTCCGGCGGGTTACGAGAACATCATGCCCACCTTCAAGGGCCAATTGAGCGAGGAGGAAATCTACCAGTTGATCGCCTTCATCAAGTCGTTGCGACCGGGAAAGACGCCCAACCGCGTGGAGAGCTATCCGCAGCCCACGACGACGCCGCCCATCAACAGCAAGGAGTAGTCGCCGATGAGCTACCAGGACACCAGCACGAACGGCATCTCCGCCCCGATCGAGCCGCCCAACTATCTCAACGAGTCTCACGGCGTCATCTCGTGGCTCTTCACCAAGGACCACAAGCGGATCGCGCTTTTGTACCTGATTCCCATTACGGCGGTGTTCTTTCTCGGCGGCCTGGCGATCGGCATCGACCGCTTGAACCTGCTCACGCCGGAGGGGGGCCTGGTTTCCGCCGACACCTACAACAGGCTCTTCACGATGCACGGCGTGCTCATGGTGTTTTTCTTTCTCGTGCCGGTGATCCCCACGGTGCTGGGCAACTTCCTGCTGCCAATGATGATCGGCGCCCGCGACCTGGCCTTTCCCCGCTTGAACCTCTTGAGCTGGTACCTCTTCATGTTCGGGGCCGCCTGGACCCTGATCGCCGTGCTCTGCGGCGGGGTGGACACCGGCTGGACCTTCTACACGCCCTACAGCACGGAATCGTCGCATTACAACGTCGTGCTCGCGTTGGTGGGCGTGGTGATCGCCGGCTTTTCGTCGCTGGCCACCGGCCTGAACTTCATCGTCACGGTACACTGGATGCGCGCCCCCGGGCTGACGTGGTTCCGTCTGCCGATCTTCGTCTGGACGATATACGCCACGAGCTTCATTTTCCTCCTCGCCGTGCCCGTGCTGGCCATGGCCCTGATCCTGGTCGTCGTCGAGCGGCTTTGGCAGGTGGGCATCTTCGATCCGGCGCTGGGGGGCGATCCTCTGCTCTTCCAGCACCTCTTCTGGTTCTATTCGCACCCAGCGGTCTACATCATGATCCTGCCGGGCATGGGCGTAGTGAGCGAGGTCATCCCCTGTTTTGCGCGGAAGCAGCTTTACGGATATCACTTCGTGGCCTATTCCTCGTTCGGCATCGCCGCCCTGGCCTTCTTCGTCTGGGCGCACCACATGTTCGTGGCGGGCATTTCCCTGTACGCGGCCCTGGTCTTTTCCGTTCTGAGCTTCATGGTCGCGGTGCCCTCAGCGATCAAGGTCTTCAACTGGACGGCCACGCTGTACAAGGGATCGATCACCTTCGAGGCCCCCATGCTCTATGCCCTGGGTTTCGTCGGCCTGTTCACCTTCGGCGGGCTGACGGGCCTCTTCCTGGCAGCCCTGGGCATGGACATCCACGTCCACGATACCTATTTCGTCGTCGCGCATTTCCATTTCATCATGGTCGGCGGCATGGTCATGGGCTACATGGCGGGGCTGCACTTCTGGTGGCCGAAGATCACGGGACGGATGTATTCCGACGGTTGGTCGCGGGTGGCCGCGATCATCACCTTCATCGGCTTCTTCCTCACGTTCCTGCCTCAGTTCGTCATGGGATTCAACGGCATGGTGCGGCGCTTGCACAACTACGATCCCGTCTTTCAGGTCTGGAACGTGCTGTCGACGGCCGGGGCCTCGATCCTGGGCGTGGGTTACGTCCTGCCGCTGTGCTACATGATCGCCTCGCTCTGGTGGGGCAGGCCGGCTGGCCCCAATCCCTGGCGGGCCACGGGGCTTGAGTGGCAGACCGCATCCCCGCCGCCTAAAGAGAACTTCGAGAGCACGCCGGTCGTGTATCAGTCGCCTTACCAATACCATTCCCAAAAGGCCCAAAATGAACCCTGACCGGACACTCCTCACCGCCGAGCAAGTCGAGGCCCTGGAAGGCACGTTTTTCGACCGCCGGGTGCTCGAGGAGCAGTACGCGAACCTCGATCAGCAGCACAAGACGGCCGTGCTGGGCATGTGGGTCTTTCTGGCGACCGAGGTCATGTTCTTCGGGGCCTTGTTCCTCTCCGTGGCGGTCTACCACTACGTTTACCCGCTGGAATTCGAGAAGGCCAGCGAGAAACTTGTATGGGAGATCGGCGGCATCAATACGCTGGTGCTGCTGGTCAGCAGCGGAACGATCGTCCTGGCGCTGCATTCCGCCCAGCTCGGCAAGCGCAAGCAGATCGTGGCGTTTCTTGCGGCGACGGCCGTGCTGGGCCTCTGTTTCCTCTGCCTCAAGGGATTGGAATACTACCTCGATTACCGCGACAACCTGATTCCCGGCTGGCGGTTTGATCCGGCCGATTGGATCCGCGACGGCCTCCGCCCCGACCAGGTTCCGCACGTCAAGCTGTTCTTTTTCCTGTATTGGGTCATGACCGCCCTGCACGCTGTGCACGTGACGATCGGGATCTGCGCGGTGCTGGTGATGCTGGTGTTGGCCCAAAAAGGCTATTTTTCCGCCGATTATTATTCGCCCGTCGATGTCACAGCCCTTTACTGGCACTTTGTCGACATCGTCTGGATATTCCTGTTGCCGACGCTCTACCTGTTGGGTCCCCATCACTGGGGCTGACGCGCCGCTTCACGCTGGAGAAAGATCATGTCCGAACGCCTGGTTTCGCCCGCCACGTATATTATCGTGCTCTTGATCCTGATTGCCTTGACGATCCTCACGGTAGGTCTTTCCTTCGCGCCGTTTTCGCCTGCCGGGCATATTATTGCCGGGCAGTCGATCGCCGTGGTCAAGGCCGCGCTGGTGGTGCTTTTCTTCATGCACGCCCTGCACAGCACTGGGGCGACGCGGGCAGTGATCGCCGTGACGATTTTCTGGTTGGTGGTCGTCTTTTTCTCGTTGACGATGGCCGATTATCTCACGCGGGACCTGCTGCCCAGCCTGCCGGGACATTGACGGCGCGATCGAGGAGTGCAACATGAGCAACATCTCGTCAAACTCTGAACCCCAGCCGGGTATGGGATTGGCCTCCGTGATCCTGGGCAGCGTGGGGACGTTGCTCTTCTTCCTGCCGGTCCTGGGCCTTCCCTTGGGGGCTGTCGGCCTGGCCTTTGGCATCATCGGCCTGGCGATGGCATTTTTCGGGTCGCAGAGTCTGCGGTGGTGCGTGGCGGGCGTCGTGGTCTCCGCTGTCGCGGTGGGAATTGGCTTCGTGCTCAATCAGTCGCCCCAAGGTTTCCTGACCCCGCAAACGGCCCCGCGGGAGGAACGGGTTCCCAGCGAGCTCTACGTGCCCCCGCCGGCCCGCGGGTGATGAACGCGGAAGGAAGATGGCTGATGCTCTCAAATTACCCAGATGCCCTGGATTTGGTGGATGCGACCTTTTCTTCGTCCGCGGACCGCACGTCGCGTTGTGGTGCAGGGTGCCGCGGCGCTGTAGAATACAGGCCAGGCGGCGGGCACTGCGGCCTGGGCGGCGTGCAGGCCAATCATTGATTTGCCTATCGAGAGGACGCAATGGACGGATTCCGAAACGCGCGATCACGAGCTACCTCCTATGCGTTGCCACTTCTCCAGAGGCCAGCCTCAAGAGTGCTGGCCTGGGTCGCGATTGGCGGCCTCATCGCTGTGGCAGCGGGACGCGCCGCCTCCGCTGAAGTGACGGGCAGGGTTTCCGTTGAGGCCAGCAAAGCCCTGGACGAGCTGGTCTCGGTCGATTTCGACGAAGTGCCCTACAATCGCGCCGTCCGGCAGATTAAGCGACGGTCGAGCGTGCCAATCCGCATGGACTCCAAGTCGTTGACCGAGGATTGGTTGACGGTGGATGAGCCGATTACGCTTCACGCGAGACAAATCACGCTCCGCTCCGCGCTGAACCTTATGACGCAAGCCGCCAATCCCAATCTCGATTGGACGATTCGGGATGGCGAAATTCTCTCTCGCGTCGGGAACAGAAAAAGAGGACGCGGCGTTGATGGGCCGAATCCGGAAAGCCGGCAAGACCGACCAGGCCGACATGCGTAGACATTGCGGGTCGTGCTTTGTCTTGCAGCGAGATTCACTGGTCGCCGGGTGGCCCGGCTGTTCGGGGTGTTCAGGCCTTTTCAATGCAGTCTCGGCCCGCGAGTTCGCTGTTACCAGCGAGAAAGGCGATGAAGGCTAAAAGAAGATCCGATCGCCTGCCACCCGATGGCGGCAGGCATCGTACGGTACGTCATGGTCCTCGACCGATGGCGTCTCCGCTCTTTCGGGTTATTGATTCTGATCATGACGTGGGATGGAGATCGGCTTCAGTGTGCGAAAACTCCGACGCCAAGACCCGAAGCCCGGCGATCATCGCTTTGCGGGGGGTGCGAATAGTCTCGCCAACGTAATCCCCTGGATGACCTCCCTCGCAAGATACTTGCCGGAATGGAAAACCTGCTAGAATGAGGAGTACTTGCGGTGGCAGAGCTTGCAGTCGTGCAGGCCCTTAGCCATCGAGCGGGCTGCAATCTGTTTTGCAGCCCGTAACGCAGCACCCATTTTTTGCAGCAGGCAGCGCAACCCGCGAGCCTTCGTCCGCAGCAGCGCGACTCCCAGCGTGAGTCGTTATAGTCTGTCTGCGAGCAGTGGTTCTACACGGTGACTCTCAAAGGGAGTCTGGCACTGCGCCCGTTCTTGGCTGGGTCTGGTTTCCCTTGAGCGTTTTCCGTGCCGGGTTGCTGCGCGTGGTTGGCGTAGCGGTTGGAGTGCGCGGTTTGGACGTGGATGCGAAAGGTTCGAAGTCTCGTACACAAGGAAGAAAAGAATGTTCGACAAGCTTGCCCTGAGAAGTAGTTGCCGAGCGGCCAGGTTGTCGGCCACGGGTTTCGCGGCCTTCGTTATCGCTGCGGTCATGCTCGCGGCTGCGCCGCTCCGCGGAGCCGACTATAGCTGGAAGGTTTCCGCAGGGGACTGGTCGATCGCTTCCAACTGGGGTGGGATTGCTCCTGCGATCGGCGACGAGGCCGATGTCGACAACGGCGGAACGGCCACCGTCAGTTCGGCCGGAGGAGTTTGCGGCTTTCTCCTGCTGGGCTATGGCAGCAGCGGGTCCGTGGACATGACGGCCGGCAACCTCTTGGTGAACGCTGGCGAGTCCATCGGCAACATCGGTGGGGCGGGGACCTTCGTGCAGTCTGGCGGGACCCACACGGTCAATACTGTTTCCCAGAGTGGAAACGCCCTGACGCTCGGCAATAACGGCTACGCCAGCTACGTCCTCAGCGGCTCGGGCCTGTTGTCCGTGAGCGGCAACGAGCAGGTGGGCGACTACTCCGGCGGCGGGAAATTCGCGAACAGCAGTTTCACGCAAACCGGCGGAACGCACACCGTCGCCGGCAACATCACGCTAGGCACCGCGAGTTCCGGCGGACCGGGGACCTACAGCCTCGGCGGCTCGGGCCTCTTGTCCGCAGCGATCGAGTACGTCAACACCGATTCGAGCATCACGCAGACGGGCGGAACCAACAACGTCTCAAATAGCCTGAGCCTGGATTCGGGCGCGTTGGGCTACACTCTCGGCGGCTCGGGCCTCTTGTCGGCCGCAAGCGAGTATCTGAGCGGGCCGAACTTCACGCAGACGGGCGGAACCAACAACAGCAGCTTCCTCGGAATCGGCGGCGGCAGCCTTTTCACGTTCAGCGGCGGACTCGTCGCGGCGGGCCAGGAGAACCTGGGGCCGCTCGGAACCATGGCCCACAGCGGAGGAAACAACTCGGCCGGCACGCTCTCCGTCGGATACGATTCGAACGGAGAGGGAAACGGCGCCTTACAGCCTTCTCGGCTCGGCGTCCCTGTCGGCGACGGCGGAATTCGTGGGCAACGACGGGACCGGCGCTTTCACGCAAAGTGGCGGAAGCAATGCCACCGGGGCGCTGTGGCTGGGCTACCTGCCGCCCTATTATGCCAGCAGCAGCGTCGCGGTTTCCGGCGCCTATACGCTGAGCGGCTCGGGCATCTTGACGGTCAGCGGAACGGCCCAATTCGGCCGGGGATACGGCACGGCAGGATACTTTACGCAAACGGGTGGAAGCAGTTCCATCGGTGCACTGCAGCTCACCGACACCACGACCTGCACGGGCACTTGCAGCCTGAGCGGCGGCCTGATGATCCTCGGCGGACTCGCCGCCGGACCCGGCGCGGCGGCCTTCAACTTCAGCGGCGGGACGCTTCGCGCCGGCAGTGGTTTGTCCAGCAGCGTTCCCATGACCCTCAGCAATGGCGGCGGTGGAGCGACGTTCGATACGGCCGGTTATGCCGTGACGCTGGCCGGCCCCCTTTCCGGTTCGGGCAGCCTGACCATAATCGGCTCGGGCACTTTGCTAACCGGCGCCGCCAACACCTTCAGCGGCGGCCTATTCGTTAACGCCGGAACGTTGACGATCAACGGGGGCGTGAGCGGCGGCAACGGGGAGTACCCCGACTCGGCCATCACCGTGGCCCGCGGCGCAGTACTCGCCGTCAACGTCACCGACGGTACGGGCTACGCCGTCAACCTCCCGATCACCGTCTACGGCACGCTCCTGAAGTCCAACGCCCAGTCAGAGACGCTATTCCGCCCGATGACACTCTCGGGCGGGACCTTGACGTCGACGACCGTGGGCGCCGGCACTCCCGGCGGCGCCTGGAACTTCTTCGGAAATTACATCGCCACCGCCGCCGGCACGTCGAACTACATCAGCGGCATCGGGGACTTTTCCTTGCGCACCAGCAGTTGCTACTTCAATCTCGGGGCCAACAGCTCGCTGACCATTTCGGTCCCGGTCAGCCAGAATGCCAACACCACGGCCACGCCCTTGAACCTGCAAGGCTCGGGCGTGCTTTGCTTGACCGCGTCAAACATCTACACCGGCGCCACCGACATCAGCGGCGGCACGCTGCAATTGGGCAACGGCGCCAGCGGCAACGACGGCTCGCTGAACACCAGCGGCATCACGAACAACGCCGCCCTGGTTTACAACTTGTTCGGCAGCCAGTCGGCCAATTACTCGATCAGCGGAAGCGGTGCGCTGACGAAGGCTGGCGTCGGCACGTTGACCCTCAGCGGGAACATTCTTGCTACCGGCGACACCACCGTCAGCGGCGGCACACTTGTGTTGAACACCCCCACCTTCAATACGTACCAGGGCGGCCAAATCAACATCGACGGCGCCAGCACGCTGCTGATTACGCAGTCCGGAGGATATGGCCGTTACGACTTCGGCAACCAGACGTTCAATTTCGATGCAGCGGGCGGCGGAAGGATCATCACCGGGTCGGGGCTGAACTGGGTTTGGGACGCGACCAACACCTTCCAGACCAATGGCGGGGCACGCGATGTCATCAGCGGATTATCAGCGATGAATCTGAATAACGGTCCCGGCGTCGTCTTCAACGTGGCCCGCGGCACGGATGCCACGAGCGACCTGACGGTCGCCGTCAGCATGGGCAATTCGGACGGTGGATTGACCAAGACGGGCAAGGGTATTCTGCAACTCACGGCAAGCAACTACTCTACCGGCCCGACGACAATCAACCAGGGCGAACTGGTCGTCGATGGCTTGCTGGCCAGCCCGGTGACGGTCGACAGCGGCGGCACCTTGGGCGGTTCTGGCTATCTCGGCAGCGTTACGGTCAGCCCCAGCGGAACTCTGGCCCCGGGCGATCCGCTGGGGGTCTTGCACTTGAGTGGAAACCTTGTGTTCTCGGCGGGTGGGGCGATGGACTTCGAGCTCGATGGGGTTTCGACCGCCGACGAGGTCTCCATGCCCTCCGGCAGCTTGACCTTCAGCGGCCAGCAGTTCTCCGATTTCGGCTTCACCTGGTCGGCCGGTTTCCGGCCGGGCAACTATACGCTGGTCAATGCCGGATCGATCAGCGGCCTGGGGAGCAACATCAGCGGCTCGATCGACGGACTGCCTGCAACGCTTTCCGTGCAAGGCAGCGGCAACAACCAGGACCTCGTGCTGAACGTCACGCCCGAACCTTCCACATTCGCCATGCTCGCCGCCGGCGCTATCGGGCTTGTCGGCTACGGGTGGCGGAGGCGAAGGACAACCAGAAGAACTGGGAAGCCCACTGCCTTCGACCGACAAGACGCCCCAGTCATCCTTGCCTTCCCCTCGCCTTTATCCCCCGCGACTGCGGCACGAAGGGCAGCTTGATCGAGCGGCCATGCCGGCGGCTCACCCGAGCGTAGCCCCGCGAAAAGTTGCAACCGCTAAAGGACCGGAAAAGGGGACATCACTGATATTGACGCGCCTCGAAAGAAAACAATCAGTGATGTCCTTGCGCTACGTTGAACTTGGGAAAGGAGGATGAGATGTAGGATACACCTTGAAACCTTTCGTTGGAACCCTGCGGGTAAACAAGCCCGTCCGGAAGAGTCTTGGCCAGCAGCCGGAAGCGAGTCTTGCGTGGTGTCGGGGCGACCCGCCCTGCGAAGCGTAGACAGCCAGTGCCGAAGCCGTGTGATTGAGCCTCGAAAGTACGAATGCGGGAGCCTTCGTCGTGGACACAGCGGGGGCCGCGCCGACGCATCGCGATGGCCTGATGCGTCGGTCCTGCCGGGGTCGGAGAGCAGGGCAAGAGCACAATCGGGGTTCCCCAGGAACGTAGGAGATCCTGCCGTTTCCACTGACTATTCCCGGCCGGAGGTACCGGGTGACCAACTCCAGGAAGACCCGCCCGCGGCAGCGCTCGGCCGCGGAGCGGGCGAAACACGAGCGCTGGAGTGGTATCGCCAAGCGAAGGAAACGAAGTGCGGCGAAACGGGCGGCAGGAAGTCATAGCGCCCTGATAGTACCGCAGAAGCCGGGGAACTCGCACCGTCGGGGACCCGGGGGAGGGAAGCGGGGCGTCGAGTTATCAAACCGTTGGAGGGAAACATGACGGAGACATCGGACTCCGGAATCGTGTCTACGCGACAACGACGGATAGCACAGTTGGCGAAACAGATGCCGGAGAAGGGATTGACCTCCCTGAACCAGCACCTTGATCTGGCATGGCTGCGCGAGGCTTATCGGCGGACGCGCAAGGACGGCGCGGTGGGGATCGACGGCCAGACGGCCGCGGACTACGAGCAGAGACCTGGAGGGCAACCTCCGCTCGCTCTTGGAACGCGCGAAGTCGGGCACGTACTGGGCGCCGCCGGTGCGACGGGTGCATATCCCGAAAGGCACCGGCGGAGAGACCCGCCCCATCGGCATTCCGACGCTGGAGGACAAAGTCCTCCAGCGGGCGATCGTCATGCTGCTGGAACCGATCTACGAGCAGGACTTCTATGACTGCTCGTACGGGTTCCGGCCGCGGCGGTCGGCGCACGACGCCCTGGATAGTCTCTCGAAGCAGACCATGTGGAGCGGGGTAAGCTGTCTCTTGGAGGTCGATATCCGAAAATTTTTCGACACGCTGGATCATGCCCATCTGCGGGCGTTTCTCCAACAACGGATACGCGATGGTGTGGTGCTTCGACTGATCGGGAAGTGGCTCAATGCGGGCGTGATGGAAGACGGGGCGGTGACGCATCCGGAAGCCGGAAGCCCGCAGGGCGGGGTGGTCTCGCCCGTACTGGCCAACGTGTACCTGCACTATGTGCTGGACCAGTGGTTCGCGCGGGAGGTGCAACCTCGCCTGAAGGGCCGTGCGTATGTGGTCCGCTATGCCGACGACTTCGTGATCGGGTTCACCGACGAGCGAGGACGCCCGGCGAGTCATGGACGTGCTGCCGAAGCGATTCGGCAAGTACGGCCTGACGATCCACCCGGACAAGACCCGGCTGGTGCCGTTCCGCAAGCCGCAAGGCGAGCGGACGGGGCCGGACGCGGACGGCCCGGGGACGTTCGACTTTCTGGGGTTCACGCACTTTTGGGCGCGATCCCGGAAGGGAAACTGGGTCCTGAAGCGGAAGACGGCGGCCAGCCGGTTCACGCGGGCGGTCAGGACGATCTCCCAGTGGTGCCGGTTCCATCGCCACGATCCGATTGGCGAGCAGCACGCGGTACTCTGCCAGAAGCTCCGAGGGCACGCGGGGTATTACGGGATCACGGGCAACAGCCCGGCGCTGGCCCGTTTTCACCACGAGGTGCTCAGAGGTCTGGCGCAAGTGGCTCATGCGGCGACGGCGAGCGTGGCGCGCTTCCTGGGACTGGTTTCGCCGGCTCCTGAAGCGCTACCCCGTGCCTTACCTGCGGGCGGTCCACTCGGTGTACCGAAGCGTAGCGAACGGATAACTTGAGGAACCGAATGCGTTAATTGCGCACGTTCGGGTCTGTGGGAGCCCCGGGCGGGAAACCGCCCGGGGCCACCCGGTCCTTTTCCTGGCCTGCTTAGGTTTGCCAGGAATACAGCCCCAACCACGTCCGCCAGGCAAACGTCGGCATGCTCTGCCGGCGCCCCGTTACGCCGCCCCCGGCTGTGCCGGGTATCCGACCGATCGCCAGACGGGCGCCGCACGCGTGGCTTCCGGGTTCCCGGCCGCCAAGAGGACCTGCAGTTCGTGGGCCGCCAGGGTCCGTGCCGCTGCGCCCTCGCGCGGCCACCAGGCGAACTTCCCTTTGGACAAGCGTTTGTGGCAAAGCCAAAAGCCTTGGCCGTCATAGACCAGGATCTTCAAGGCCGTGGCCGGCCGGTTGCGGAACACGAACATGCAGCCGCTGAACGGATCGCGCTGCAGAACCTCCTTGCAGACGCGGGCCAGGCCATCGATGCCGCGGCGAAAGTCGCTCGGTTCGACAGCCACCAGAATCCGCATTTGTGGCGTGATCTGGATCATGAGGTCGAGGTGCGGAAGCTGCGGCAGAGCACGGCCAGATCGGGCGGCGCCATGGTCTTCATCTGCAGCCGCATGGTGACTCCCCTCACGTCCTCCATCTCCAGGATGCAGTCGCACGTGCCAGCCGGCAGAGGCGGAGGCAGTTCCACAAATGTGGCTGTTGGCCCCGATCTGTCTCTTCTTCGCGCGGGAGTGGATCGCTGCTCCATCCGTTTCTTGAGCGAGTAATAGTCCACTCGCAGTGCCCGCGCCGTGCAGTTCAGCCCGTACTTGCCGGCCATCTTTACTGCCGCTACCCAGAGCGAACTCGCCAGTGGCGAGCGGGCTCTATGTGTTCTTCGCCACTCCGTAAACCGCCGCTGGACATTCTCCAGAGATACTGGCAGCGCGCGTGTCTTTCTGGCATTCATTGACCGCCCTCCACAACACCGTGAACCGACAATCAACCATACCACGCAGCGCAACACAACTCACACACGCTCGCCGAAAGCACACCCCCATCGCTACGGCGGTGGGGGTGACCGCCGCAGGCAAGTGGGCCTGACATCGTTCCGAGAAAAGGGTAGCGTTTCGAGAGAATAGGGCCGATGTCACGGGCAGAGTTGACGATTTGTCGCAGTGCCGCAGTGGGGATGAATCCGCGGTTGGCTCATGGCTTGATTCCTTTCGGGTTTTCCGCCAGGGATGTTGCGCGCGATACGGCACTAATTGGCAACTATGGGAAATAAAGTCTCTCGCGCTGTTGCAACGGACAATGAAGCAGATCACTTTGCCGCGCATCTTCGAAGCGAAGCCGGGATCCGGCTCTGGCATTTCTCTTGAATCCCAACCAAACCAGAGCGGCTGCATTCTTGGGACGCCCTTCGGAACGTCGTAATTCATTCGCGCCACCGATTTTCCGTCCACGTCGATTCCCAACGAGCAGCCGGGCGGTATGGCGGCCAGCGCACCGCGGAACCGATCGCTCGTGTCGAACGACTGACGCGGCTGAATCCACATCAAAATGTGGGCCTTGGCCTTGGGAATGTGCCAAACGCCCCACTCGCTCTGCGAGGGCAGGCGTTCCGGGAAACTCCTCGGCTGGTTAACCTCGTAGGCTTGCATCCAGAAGTCGGCCGGGCCGTCGTCGAAATCGATCTCGCGCACGAAAGTATCCAACTCCCTGATTCTCTCGACGTCGCTGCCGAGCAAGCCCTTGGTGAATTCCTTGGGCAGTTCGGAGACGATATGGGCCAGTTCAGCGGGCGTGGGAGGAACTTGCTTTCCGGCAGGGCGTGGAACGTCGTGGTCGACCGTATCCTTTGCAGCAGGCTTTTGAACGGGTGGTGCCGCGGGCGTGGGCGTGGGTTTCGGTGTAGCAGGCGTGGGCCTGTCGGATTGGTCAAACACCCGCGAGTCCTCGACGGCCGGCCTGCTGGTCGCGACAGGCGTGTCCTGAACGCTTGATGTATTGATCTGTCCCATCTGTCCCGAAGCGACAGGCATCACGTACAAAATGGCAAAGCCGACCGGCACAAGCGAAATGACTGATATCGCGATGCCCGCCTTGCCGGACGCCGTGCGCCTGGCAATGGTCCCGCACACAAGCGCCGCGGACTCCACAAGGAAAAGCAGCACAACACAGAGCATGAAATAGCCGCTCGACGGATGCAAGACCTCTGTCAGCAGGGCCCCGATCAGCGCCAGCAGTAGCGGCACGACCAGGCCGCCAATGGCCATCCAAAGGCTGATTCGTCCGATCGGGCTGACCTGGTTGGCGGCCCCAAGCGTAGGGTCCGGCGCGCGCAGTTCCTATAGGGCAATCGACCGCGTGACATTTCGAGGGGATTTGAGTTTCTTCGACAGCCACCGATAGATGAGTACATCGGCCGCAAATAGGACAATAAACGCCACAGGGATCAGCCACTTGTATGGCCTTAATTGGGAAGGATCGTGGATGCGTAAGAACGTATTTCCGATGAAGACGAACAGGAAAAACAGCACGTAGAAGACGGCGAAGTCGACCGTGAGCGCCGGACAAAGAAAGGCTTCCAGGATCGCCAATTCTACGCCGTAAAGCTTTCCGTTGGAGTGGCGAATCTGCGTGATCGCAATCGCGCCCAGCAAGGTCATGACGATAAGCGAGATCGCGACAACGGAAACCAAAAGGACTTGCCAGGTTTTGCCCATTGGTTCCCGGCCAAGCGACTCTATCAGCAACTCGCTTCCAATGAACAGCGCCAGGCTGCCTGCCGGAACAAGGACGCCGACAACCGCTCCAATGATGGCCAAGGGGGCAAGCCGGGGCGCGGCAGATCGCGGATATGGGGCTACCGTCGCGCAATGCGCAATCGTCTCGACATGGTTCGGGGTATAGGACCGCGACGCGAGTTCTGGCGGATGCGACGGCGGGGTCGGTCCTGCGTCTTGTGCGGCCGGCGGCGAGGGAGCGACTCCGTCGGGCAGCACGGAAGGCAATGCGCCGGACGGAGTCTCGGATGCTGCAAACCCGACGTGGGGCTGCCGATAGCCGCCGTCCGGCACCCTGGCCGGTTTTGGCGCCGCCGCCACCTTCGGCTCAACAAAAATCCGGCAACGGAAGGAAAGGAAACCCGCATTGGTCTTCACGACAATTCGGTCTCCCGCTCCCAGACCACGCGGAATTCGAGCGCTCAACTCGGTGCTCAACCCGACCCCGCCCGCGGCCATCGTCTTGCCGTCAATTATCAGACGTCCTGAAGTGTAAACGCTGTTCTCGAAGCGAAGGCTGTGTCCCAAGTAATCGATCTCCCACTGCTGCCGGTTACGGCTGGCTGCGACCATCAATGCAATGCCACCGATCCCGAGCACAAGTGAGATCGGCAAAAGCACCGGCATTTGGAGCAAAGCCAAGATAACACCGAGTACAATCCAAGCCATGCCGCCGAGCAAAAGGAAATGCTGATATCGCCGCGCCGCACGGTCTGTTTCGTCAAGCAAAAGCGTGGGTCCGCTCAAGACCGCAACTGATTCCGCTACCGGCGCCTGGGCATGGCTCCCGGCAATCGTTTCCATGTCGGTCTTGACTTCGCTGGCATGTTGGTAACGTTGCTCGGGCTCCTTCTCCAAGGCCCGCAGCACAACTTCGTCCAGCCGCACGTCGATCTCGACCTTCTTCGATGGTGGGGCGAAGCGCCCGATCGGCAACTCGCCGGTCAAGAGTTCGTAGAACACCACGCCCAACGAATAGATATCGGCGCGGTGGTCGATGCCCTTCGTCCCTTCCATCTGCTCCGGCGCCATGTAGCGCAGCGTGCCCATCACCTGTTGCGTGGCCGTCAGCGCGATGTCGCCTGGCGCCTGCCCAAGCAACTTGGCCAGGCCGAAATCGGCGATCTTCACCCGACCGCGTTTGTCGATCAGGATGTTCTCGGGCTTGACGTCGCGGTGAACGACACCTTCTTCGTGGGCGAATTGCAGGGCGTCGCAAATCTGTGGTACGATTGCCAGGGCCTGCTTGGGATCCATCCCGCCGGCCTGGATCGCCTGGCGCAAGTTCACGCCGTCGACGAACTCCATGACGAAGTAAAACACGCCATCGCCCGTTCTGCCAAAGTCGTAAACCCCGACAATGTTCGGGTGGTTGAGCCGGGCCAAGGCGCGGGCCTCGCGGGTGAACCGCTCGGCGAAGGCCGGATCGGTACTGACTTCGGGTGGGAGGATTTTGACGGCCACCATCCGGTCCAGTCCCTTTTGCCGGGCCTTGTAGACTGCACCCATGCCCCCTACGCCGAGGAGTTCGAGGATTTCCACTTGTGGAAATCGCCCGGCTAGTTCTTCGACCGAAGGCGGCTCGAACCTAGAGGAAGTTGGGCTTGGGCCCGTCGGAGCAATTTGAGGTTTCGCCTGGTCTTCACTCTCGAAGCCAGCTCGTACCAGGCAGTTAGGGCACAGCCCGGCGGGGGCATCTTCAGGAAAATGGGCACCACATTTTGGGCAGATAGGCGGCTTATTCATAGCTTTTTCCTTCAACTGAAAGGTCGTCTATCTTTTAATACAGGGTTCCTTGGAACCAGTAACACGGTTCCCTGCAATTATCCGCCCAAAGTCGCCAAGAGCCTCCCGATCTCGTCATCCACTTCCGCTTCGTGGGCAACGGTCCGGGCAACCTCCTCTCGGAAAAGCTGGCGATACCGCTTGCGCATCCGATACGCCGCCTGCTTGGCCGCTGCGGAGCTTATCCCCAGGGTTTCCGCCGCCTGGTCGTAGTCTGCGACGGTTGCCTCGCCTGCCAGGGTAGCTTTGAACTGCTCGAAGTGCTCGGCGTTGCCGGCTTCAGCCAGCTCGATGCGCAGGCTTTCCAATACCTGATCCAGCAGCGTCAGCACCCAGCGCCGCTCGTAGAGCCTCTCCGCCGTTAGTTCGTGGGATGGTTCGATCTTGTATCGCGATTCGCCCGAGTCAAAATCCAACGACAACGGCGCCTTCCCCGCACCACGTTTCTCGGCCCGAGTCTTCTCCCATTCGTTGCTGAGGAAGTTCTTGAGGGCCGTAACGAGGAAATCGCGAAAACGCCCGCGATGGTGATCCGCTCGGGCGATGGCTTGTTTTTCGAGCAGATGGGCGAAGAAAGCCTGTGTCAGGTCTTGTGCTTCATGGACGTTGTCAACGCGACGACGTACATACGCGTAAAGCGGATACCAATAGGCCTCGCAGAGCTGAGCCAGTGCGATTCTCGCTTCGTGCCGGTCGATATCTCCAGCGGCCAGCACGACGCTCCATTGCGTGGTAGCGAAGAGCCTTTTCCCCTCTGCCGGCGGCATGCTGGACGGATCTGCGGACATGGACGCATTATACACAGTCTCAAGATATCTTCCGCGGAGTCTCCTTAAGCACCGGTTCCCCTCAATCTAGCGGGTGCCGATCTGGTGTCGAGATACGTTTCTTTTTTGGACAAGGGGGAACTGCGCTCCGGTTCACGGCCGTTGATCTCGGTAAGCGGGAGGGCAAGGATAGGATGGCTGGAGTCAAATCGCCTGCCGGTCAAGAAAAACCGACTGATTTCGGAATTTTGGCGCCGGCCATACCGCTTGCGCGCGGAGGAGGGGGTGACCGCCGCAGGCAAGCCGGTCGGCCGAGGTTCCGAGAACCGATGGATTCTTGCGACGCTCCAACAACGTGCAAGTTCCTGCGAAACCCTCGGTCGCCGAGCAAGAAATACATGGCCGGTGAAGCCGCGAGCTGCCGACCTCCTTGTTGATCTTCTCAGCTTGCGCCCGGGCGGCCTTGACGTTATCCAGGTTAAGCGTCTTCAATTGTTCCGCCGTCTTTTCCCTGTCAGCCATGGATGCCGACATCATACTCGCAATGGAGAACTTCTGATTGTCCCGGTCGTTTCCCGACCAGGAGATTTGCACCGTGAACCTCATCTTGGGGTTGTGCTCCAAACCCAGTTTGACGAAGTGTTCAATGCCCGGCTCCGGGAATTGGATCGGCGACATCGTGAACACGTCCACGTCGCCCTTCTCCAACGCCTGTCTCGCCCGGTTCCTGCCGCCGTTCAGTTCCCAGTGTTGGATGGTCCGCGAAGCGCCTAGGCTTTGCAGTCCAACCTGCTTGTGGCCTTGGATCCCGTATACCGAGGCCAGCTGCGCAAGAATGTCCGGAACGTACCAATTCAGGCTATAGGGCAGCGGAAAAAACGCACGCCGGCGGGCGTGGGAAGCGACGGGGGGCTCTCGGCTTGATCCAAGGCAAAGCATGGCAAGGCTGCCACAAGGATCAAGACGGTCGAAAACGACAGTACTCGGCGAAGTTGTTTGCTCATTTCAAACTCTCCAGCATAAAGGCGTTAATCACAAGAGGTTATCTGATTGGGAGCTCGTAGATGTTGACGCTTGTAGACGAGGCCGCCGGCATGCTCGATGAACATGCCGCAGAGGTTAGGGTTGATAGGAGTGAACGTTTTGCCGGCATCAATGGCGGCACTCACGGACGTGGGGGTCGTGGACACTGGCGTCGCGGCGTGTGCAACCCACGCGCCGGCGATGAGGATGTTGCTCCCCGTCGCGATCGCCAGGAGGACCGCCGCCACTTTCCGATGCTTCTTCATGACTGCCTTTCCGGAACAACGTTCTGCGGTCTCACAACAGTTGTAGCGATCCGGGAAACCAAACGATGACGACCGTTCATTCAGCAAGTTTCCATTTGAAACACGCGCCGTCCTTGCGATCGGCACGTGGCCCTGTGGCCGTGACGGTGACCGGCCCGGGGTTGTCGGGCGAGGTCGTCAGGTAGCGATGGTTCGTGAGCGACATAAGCATCGTGTCGCCCCGCATGAGATTGACCCACTGGAACTTCTCCGCATCGGTGAGGTCCAACGCTTTGCCTTCCTTGAGCACAACCGTGCTGCCGTCGGCCGCCACGGAAACAAAGCTCCCGCTGGTTGTCTGCAGGGCAATGCGGCCTGTGCCGCAATCAATGACTTTGAAGCGGATGGTCGGCGTATCTGCGATCGGGCTCTGGTTGTTGACACTGTGGAGGCTCGAGTCGTGCTCACCGGTGGCCAGGATGCTGCCATCGGCGCCACCGGCAAGCGTGATGGTCTTACCCATGGGTATCTCACGTTCGACGCCGCGTGCCCGTGGTTCCTCGACAGTGTAATTATCAAAGTCGGCATAGCCGCCGGGCTTGCCGGAGGTGTTGAAGGCGAATAAAGAGGGACGCACTCCTTGGAAGGTCCTGAGCTGGAAGGTCATGACGAATGGCCTGCCGAGAGGCATGAATTGCTTGCCGTCGACGCTCCAACTGAAGATGGCCTGATCGGTATCGAAGTTGCACGCAACGCGCAACCAGAGGTGGTTTGGAGGGGTGCTCGATTCGATGTAGTTAGAGCTGACTGGAGTGGTGGGCGCGCCTCGGCGTCCACCACGATTGCCGCCACCGCTACTGCCGCTACTGCTCATCAGCTGGAGTTTCATGCCATCGGCGGTTTTCACCACGCCGATCCAAGCGTAGGGAGAACTCAACAATGCCAAGCCGGCGTTGTCTCCGTCGCGCAAGCCCGACGACATCGAGTTCGACGGTCATGATCGATTCAGGTCCAGGCGGCCGTTGGCAGATGCTATTCCGGGCCGAGTAGAAGTCGCCGGCGGGCAGCGAATGCAGACGCAGCACGCCGGGCTTCTCGGCAAGAGACCACTTCGAGTCGTCAGGCACGTGATTCCATTGCCATAGCGGATTGAGCTTGCCGCTGTCGAAGTTATCGTCGTGGATGAATGCCGGCTTGGGATCCTGCGTGAAGCCGGCGTTGGGCTTGATCCAGGTGTTGGGCGCCTTGCGAAGATTGCCTGGCAGGCCGATGATCGGGAAGCCATGGTCCCAGGTGATCGGCACCAAGGACACCATGCGGCCGGCGCTGCCGTGGTCGGACATGATGATGCTCCACCACTGGCCCGACGGAGTGTCGCACATGCCGCCCTGGTGCAGCCACAGACCGCGGTCGCGGGCGTTGGCGCGCGCGGGCGCCACCGAGGGCACGCCGAGCGATTCGCCTTCGACCATGGTTGTGACGGTCCAAGGACCGTCGATCGAGTCTGCCTTGGCGACCATCTGGTTGACCGGACCACCGGGGATGGCAGAGATGTCGTAGTACTTGCCCTTGATCTTGTAGAGATGGTGGCCTTCGCCCATCCTTGGGCCGCCGGGTGGGACGATCAAGAGGTGGCGAACGCCAGGAACGTACGACTTGAAATCGGCTGCGATCTCTTCGATTGGATAGGGGCTGCCGCCCCCGGATATGATGAATATCTTGTGGAGGTCGTCGTCGAAGAGGACCGAAAGATCATGCCTTCCGGGCAGTTCGTCGCGGGACCAAGGGCCGTGAATCGACTTGGAGCGAAAGAGCTGCAAGCGGGCGCCGTTGACGTTGGAGAAGACATAAAACGTGCCGTTGTGATAGCGAATGCACGGTGCCCAGATGCCACGGCCATAGATGCCACGGCCATCTTCCAAACGGTAGGCCGGGCCCAGGTCAAGCCTGTCCGCGCAGTAGCCAACGAGTTCCCAGTTCACAAGGTCTTTCGAGTGCATCAACTGCACGGCGGGATTCATGTGCATGGTGGTGCCGGCGAGGTAGTAGTCCTCACCGACGACGGATCACGTCCGGGTCCTCGAACTCCTCGTAAAACAATGGATTGGAGTAGGTGCCATTGCCATTGTCGGCGGTCCAATGATGGGCCGCGACAGGCGGCACCGCCGGTGCAAGGCTCGGCCCGGCAGCAATCACGAGTGTGAATGCTGCCGAGACCAGCGCGGTGAAGCCGATGCCGATGCGCATCAGTTGCTCCGTTCTGTCTTCAGTTTCAACACGGTGATGGAATAAGGCGGAAACTCGCGCGTGAAACTCGCGCTCAGTTGCGCGACTTTCTCGGTGCGCGGAACGATCTTCTGCGGGTTTTCGATTGAATTCGTGTCGTTCGGGTTGCCAGCCGCCAAAGTTATCGCTTCGCCTTCGGGTTCGATCTTCGCTGCGCCGCTGATCTCGATATTCATCTGCTTCGCAGACTCAGCGGCGTTCACCACCTTCAAATAGATGATCCCGCTCTTGCTGTCGCGTGTGGCATCAAAGAAGACTTCGCGCAGTTGTCGGGTCGAAGCTGTTCCGCCGCTAGCTCGTCGTTGCTGCGATGCGCGGGTCGGAATGTCTTGCGAATCGGTGGCGAGAATCTCATCGCCGTGCATTGTGCTGAACATCTTCTGGGCATAATACGAAGGCGATCCGTAGCTCGTCAGCGCGTCGTAGCCGATCAGATCCGAACTCCATTGCATGGAACGGTTCTGCCCGCCGAGCTGACTGACGTTCACGAAAAGCGGAGCATAGCAAGAAATCAACACGACGTCGGAATTACGTTCCATGCCGGTCATCCATGCCGAGTCGCCCAGCGCACCAGCCATGTTGGGCGTAGGCGAGCCAACTCGCGTTGCCCATTCGCCACAGAATATCTTGGTCTTGTTTGTGCGCGAGTATTTGTCGTAGTCGAGCGCGTGGGCCTGCATGTCTTCTTGCGAACGGTAATAATGCTCGTCGACCAGGTCCGGCTCGCGGCTTTTCACGACCTGCGCGGGATGCTCGTAACCCAT
The DNA here is from genome assembly GCA_963709175.1 of uncultured Planctomycetia bacterium. GTDB lineage: Bacteria > Planctomycetota > Planctomycetia > Pirellulales > Thermoguttaceae > JANXQG01. The sequence goes on along the minus strand of CAVPVK010000007.1, from coordinate 1,191,031 downwards.
CGTGGAAATGACTTGCAGTTTGGGATACTTGGCCTTGATGGCGTCGTAGAACTGTGCGAAGCGTTTCTCGTAACTGCCGCTGCGGTCGAACCAATCCTCATTGCCGATTTCAACGTAGGTCAGCTCAAACGGCGCGGGATGCCCATCCTTTGCCCGCTGAGCGCCCCACGTGGTGCTTGCGTCGCCGGTGACGTATTCGATCTCCTCCAGTGCCTCTTGCACGTAGGGTTCGAGGGCAGGGCCCGGCTCGACATATTTCTTGTCCAGCGTGTAGCCGGCAAATACGGCAAGCACCGGCTCCATTTTCAGATCCTCGCACCAGTCCAAGAATTCGAGAAGGCCGAAACCGTCGGTCGACCAATAACCCCAACAACTGCGGTGACCGGGGCGCTGAGAGACGTCGCCGATCGTCTCTTTCCAGTTGAAGCGATCAGGCATGCTGCCGCCCTCAACATAATTGCCGCCGGGGAATCGCAAGAATTTCGGCTTCATGTCTGCGAGCAGTTGCATGATGTCTGGCCGCGTGCCGTTCGGACGATTGTTATAGGTCGGCGGGAAGAGCGAAACGTTCTGCAGCCAAACTGTTCCAGGCTTGGTGGTCGTAAGGGTGAAGCGGTTCGCCTTTGAAGGCTGTATATCTCCGGTTTTCAAAGTGGCTTCATACTTCTTCCACTCGCCGGAAATAGCCGAAATTGCCGTGCTGGCGAAGACGGTTTTGCCATCGGCGCTTTCCAGCGAAAGCGTCAGCGGCCCAGACGAGTTCTCGCCGCGGGCGAAGAACGAGGCGCGATAGATTGTGTTCGGGCGGACGGGAATTCCCCAGTAGCCGCCGTTGGCGATGCCTACCGGAGAAGCTTCCGACGCCTTACTCGCGTCGAGTTTCAAACTCAGGTTCAATGCGGTGTTAAGTGGCTGGTTTGAGTCGAGTACAATTGTTGTGTTGCCCACGGTACTCCAGAAGATCGGGTTTTGCCGGCTGGCCTTGAAGGTGCGATTGCGAAGCAATTCTCCGTAGATTCCGCCTTCATAGGAGTAATTAATCTCCTCGGTCATCAGTCCATACAGCATGGGGCTAACGGCGCCGCTGACTTTGCCTGCATTGATTTGCAGAAAGGGCATCGCTTGGGGGGCCGCAGGTTCGGTCGCAGGCGCGGCAGGACTTGGCGCTGTCGGCGCGGGCGTTGCTGCGCCTGGTTGGACGCCGGTCTTGGGAGTAATTTCAATCGCATTGATTTGCGGGTTCTCGATGTTGCTGGTGAAGGCGATCTTGAACTTCCCCTCGGTGACCTCCACCGGCACTGTCACCACATAGGCGCGATTCGCGCCGCCGGCCTTCTTCCAAACGTCAAAGTCCTTGAACTCGTGGCCTTGGACGTTGAAGGAGAACACCCGCTGGCCCTCGCCCGTGATGCCCTCAAAGGTCTCGGCGAAGTGCAGATTGGCAATGTACTTGCCATTGGGCACGTCACACGAAAACGAATCCATCGAGTAGCGCTCCGAGCGGTAGAGGTCGGGACTCTTCGTGTTGGCAATCTGGATGTCGGGCCTTTCGATGGTTTGGCCACCTTCGAAGCCCTGGTCGGCGAGCCAGATGTTGCCGTCCGCGTCTTTGACCGACTCGGATTTTCCAGCTTTGATGCGGATTGCCTTCGCCGCGGTCGCACCAGCGGCTGGTACGGTCTGCTCGCGCTTGGCGACGATTTCCGTCTTGGCAATCTCGCCGACCTCGCGCGTGAACTTGATTTCGTTGCCAGCGGTCGAGAGCTTGCCGGTGTAGGTGATTCGAATCTCTCGGTCCTGGATACTCAGCATCTCGGCAAACGAAATCGAATCCCCGTCCGCTTTGCCGTCTTTCAGTTCGGATTCGCGCTTCCGGTCGCCGGCCTCGGAGTTCGCTTTGCCGGTCAGCTTCGTGCCGTCCTGTTTGAAGGTGAAGGTGTATTTCTGGCGGCCGATCTGTGAGTCGAATTCAGATGTCCAAGTGCCGGTGACGTCGGCGACGAGGGCCTTCGCGGTTGGCGAGGGTGTTGCCGCGCTTGGTTCAACCGGCTTCTGCGCCGACGCAATCGGAAGGGCCTGGTCTTGGAACAGCAGCGGCGCGAACAAGTACAGGCTACGTTTCCAGGTCGTGAAATCGTGTGCCGTGTCCTGCGAGACGTAGTAGACGCTTTTGATTCCCGCTTGTTCCAGTGCGTCGGAGGCAGGCTTAAGACGGGCAGCGCCGCGCTCGCGGCTACCGAAACTCATGAACACGACTTTGACTTTCAGCTTGAAGGCGGCCATGTCGGTTATATCCTGCGGGCTGAGCGTGCCGCCGCTGAAGATGCCGATATGGGAGAACTTGTCGAGGTTGGCCAGGGATATTCGTCGGGTCTGCATGCCGCCCATGGAGAGGCCGGCCAGAGCGCGGTGTTCGCGGTCGGTGCAGACGGAATAGTGCGACTCGATGTAGGGAATGACGTCTTTGAGCAGATCATTCTCGAAGGGTGTTCCCCAGCCTCCCATCCCACCACGCATGCCGCCGGGAGCGCCGCGACCGGGCGCCGCTCCGCCCGGCGCTGCATTGCCGCCGCCAGGAGCACCACCCGCGCCGCCACGCCCTGTGCCGGCCGTGGCATTGCCGTTAGGGAACACGACGATCGCGGGCGCAATCTTCTTCTCGGCAATCAGATTATCGAGAATCACATTCGCCACGCCTTGCCTGGTCCATTCCCGATTCTCATTGCCGCCAATGCCATGAAGCAGATACAGCACGGGATACTTCTTGTCCTTGGAGTAGCCGGGCGGAGTGTACACCTCCATCCAACGCTTTGCACCAACTGTCTTCGAGTCGTACTCGACCTTTTCAAGTTTGCCCTTTTCGATTCCCTCGCGGACGGCGTCGAAGCCGCGTGGCGGTGTGGAGGGCTGTTCCGCGCCCTGCGACCGCGCGGCCGCGGTCACAACAAGGCTCAATGCCATCGGCATGATCGCCGTGCGAACAATAGTAAGAAGTGTATGGAATCTGTAATTATGGGGGGCTTTCATAGAATTCTCCTCAAACGAATTGGATGCGTGTAAACGAAGGTTGAAAGAAAGCAATCAAGGCTGCTTGCTCTGATTGAAAATGTTCTGGGCGAAAAGATACAGATTGTTAGCCCACTCGGTGTCGTCGTGAGCGTTTGAATCGACGTGCCAGACGTGCGGCACTCCTTTCGCCTTGAGATAGGCGTGGACGCCCTGACTGATGCGGATCAGACCATCCTTGTTGCCGCAAGCAAGCCAGAGCAGTTTCAACTGCTTCGGCACTGCCGGATCGGGCACGAGATCGGCCGGCGGCTTGGTGTTCGGGGCCGAGGAGAACCCGCCGACCCAGGCAAACGTCTCAACGTGAGCGAGGCCAATGTTCAAAGTCTGGCCGCCGCCCATCGAAAGTCCCGCCAAGGCGCGATGCTCGCGGTCGGCATATACGGAATAGTGCGACTCGATGTAAGGGATGATCTCTTTGAGCAAGTCGTTCTCAAACGGTGTTCCCCAGCCGCCAAACCCGCCGCCCCGCACTCCTGCTGCCGCCCCAGGCGACGCGCCCGAGCCGTCGGCCGTCACACTGGAATTGCCATTGGGGAAGACGACGATCATCGGCTCGATCTTGCCGTCGGCCAGCAGGTTGTCGATGACGTCGTCGGCGTGGCACGCGCGCGTCCATTCGCGGTCGTTGCCGCCAATGCCGTGCAGCAGAATGAGCAACGGGTACTTATGGTCGGCCGAGTAGCCAGGCGGCGTGTAGACTCGCATCTGTCGTCGCGTGCCAAGAGTCTTGGAGTCATACTGAACGACCTTCAACTCGCCGTGAGGAATATTGGCTCGCTTGGCTCTGAACCCGGCGGGTGGATCGGCGAAGGCGGGCTTGTCGTCGGGCCCCAGCTCGATCGGTCCGCCGAATCCACGTCGACCAGGACTCGCACCGGTCGCCGCACGATTCGCCGGTGCTTCCGACTTTGCCCCGGCTGCTGTTTGCGGAACGATCTCAATCGCATTGATTTGCGGGTTCTCGATGTTGCTGGTGAAGGCGATCTTGAACTTCCCGTCGGTGACCTCCACCGGCACTGTCACCACATAGGCGCGATTCGCGCCGCCGGCCCTCTTCCAAACGTCGAAGTCCTTGAACTCGTGGCCTTGGACGTTGAAGGAGAACACCCGCTGGCCCTCGCCCGTGATGCCCTCAAAGGTCTCGGCGAAGTGCAGATTGGCAATGTACTTGCCGTTGGGCACGTCGTACGAAAAGGAATCCATCGAGTAATGCTCCGAACGATAGAGCCCAGGCTCTTTCGTGTTGGCAATGTCAAGGTCTGGACGCTCGATTGTGTTGCCACGCTCGAATCCCTCCTCGGCCTTCCACACGTTGCCCTTGGAATCGGTGAAGGGAGCGGTGGAGCCGGCCTTGATACGGATAATGCCGCTCGCTTTTGCGGCGGCAGGTGTCGCCGGCGCTGAAAGTATTCGCCGGAGCGGGCGCTGCCGTAGTGTCGGCCGGCTTCTGTGCCACTGCGACCGAAAGGGACTGGTCTTGGAACAGCAGCGGTGCAAACTCATGCAGGCTCCGCCGCCAGGTCTGCCACTCATGAGCCGTATTGGGCGATTCGTAGAAGACGCTCTTGATGCCGGCCTGTTGCAGCGCCTCAACGTTGGTCTTGCCGGCAGCGCCGTTCTCGCGGCTTCCGTAGCTGACGAAGACGAGCTTGACCTTCTGCTTGAAGGCCGTCATATCGGTGATATCTGAAGGGGCGATGCTGCCGCCGCTGAAGATGCCAATATGCGAGAACTTATCGAGGTTGGCTCGGGTGATTGTGCGGGTCTGCATGCCGCCCATCGAAAGGCCGGCCATCGCGCGATGGGGTTGATCGGCGATGCTGCGGTAGTTGGCATCAATGAAGGGGATCAGGTCGTCGATGAGAACCCGTTCGAAAGCGCTGAAGTTGAAAACAAAGCGTCCGCTGGGACGGCCGCCGCGGCCGGAGGCGCCGCCCGCAGCGCCGGCAGGAGCCGCCGCGCCGGCTTGGGGCGCAGGAGCCGGTCCGCGACTTGGTCCAGCAGCGCCGGGGACATAGCTATTGGCCATGACGATGATGAACGGCCTGGCCTTGCCGGCGGCAATCAAGTTATCCATGATCAGGCCGGTGTGCCCCTGGCTACCCCAGCCGGTTTCATCTTCCCCGCCGCCGTGTTGCAGATACAACACCGGATAACGCTTGGACGGATCCTTTTCATAATCGGGCGGCGTGTAAACGAAGCAGCGGAGATTGGCTTTCGCGCTCTTGGAATAGAAGAGGGTCTCGCGCAGTTGGCCGTGAGGCACATCCTTGACGGCATAGAAATCCTGGTCCTGGGCGGGAACTTCAAGCCCGCTGCCCCAGCGACTGCCGCCGTAGAAATACAAGCTACCGGGATCCGGAACCTGGGCACCATCGATAACGAGTTGGTAGTAGTGAAAACCTTCATCTTGTGGCCGCGTAACGCCGACCCAGGCGCCGTTCTCGCCTTTGGCCAGGGGATACTTCGCGCCACCGAGGAAGTCGAGAGTGACGTTCTGCGCCTGCGGCGCGACAACGCGGGCGCGAACCCGCCGTTCCGAGTTGACCTGCGGATACTGCTTGCCGGGCTGATTCAGCGACGACGGCTTGAAATCGTTGACCACTGCCTGATCTGTCTGGGCCATGGCCGGAAGACCAGCCAAGAGTGTGAAAGCTAGAATTGCAGTTCTCATGACGAGACTCCTTGGAGATCGGAAGAAAAGGGTTTGTTTGATTGGAGCGATCGGGCCGATCCGTCTGATTCTTCTCACTTCATTACGGCCGCGCCACCTTACGGCTTGTTGGACTGCAGTGCTTTGATGACCGCGTCGAAAGCTGGCTTCGGCCGCATCTGGCGATCGAACAGGAGCGGATAATTGGTGCGTCCCCGGACCGGGAAGCCATTCAACCACGAGTCGCCGTCGGTGACGCCCCAAAAAGTCACACGCGTCACCTCGGGATGCCGCATGAACATCGAGAACAGGGCGCCGTACCGGTCGGCCAATTTCTTTTGCACGGCCTCCGGAAGGCCTGCTCGGTAGGAGTCGGAACCTTGCCGCTCGGTTGCGTTGACGTCGGCCCCGAATCCTCGCCCCCGGGGTAGCACATCGACGTCCAATTCCGTAATCATCACCTTCAGGCCCTCGCCCGCGAAGGCCCGGATACCGCGCTCGATCTCCGCCACGGCAGGCGATTCGAGCTGCCAATGTCCTTGGATCCCTACGGCGTCGATCCGCGCGCCCGCCGCCTTGATCTGGCGAATCAAGTGCAACGCCCGCTCGCGTTTGCCACCCCGCTCGATGTTGTAGTCGTTATAGTACAGTTCCACGTCCGGATCGGCCTGGTGGGCAAACTCGAACGCCTTGACGACGAAGTCGTCACCGATCGCCCGCCGCGCCGGCGTGTTCCGCAGGTACGGCGAGGGGCCGTCGTTGACCGCTTCGTTCACTACGTCCCACCCTTTCACCTCGCCCTTGAAGTGCTTGACTACCGCCTCGATATGAGCTTTCAAGTTCGCCAGCGCCGCCTCCCGCGGCAGCGGCTGCCCGTCACCATCCTGAAACAACCAGCGGGGGGCCTGGCTGTGCCAGCAGAGGTTATGTCCGATAACCTGCATGTTATGGGCCTTGGCAAAGGCGACGATCCGGTCAGCACGCTCGAAGGAGAAGGAGGCTTGCATGCTCTGCAATGAGACGGGCTTCATCTCGTTCTCCGCCGTCAAGCAGTCGAATTGCTCGGCGATCAGCGATGCAAGCTTGGGGTTGGCCACGCTCCGCGAGCTAACGGCGGTGCCAATCAACATTTGCGGACCCCCAGCCTGCCGCAGGGTAACGGAGGCACCCCGCGTTGCAGACGAAGGCGGCGTTTGCTGCCCGAAGACGGTAGAAGTCAACGCCAGACAGATAATACAACCACGCATTAACGTTGTCTCCTTTTTTCATGCCTCACCGATGGCTCTTTTCCGGTCTGTTCGCAAATAAAAAATCCTCCGGCGCCAGAGCCACGTCGCAGATCCGCACCTCGTCGATCCAACCTTGGAACCAGCCGTTCACCTCGCCGTCGTAGTAGCCGCGCCCGACGGACCAGATGTACGGATCACCGGCCCGAGGTTTCGGGTTCTCGGACCAGACTCCTCTAGCCAGCGCCGTGGAACCGGTAGTAGGCAAGGGTGTCACCGCCCAAAGCAAGTAGCCCTTGCCATCCAGCGAGTCGACATACAGCTTCAGGTTCTTTCCGTCGCTGACCGCAGCGGCGTGATACCAGTGATTTCCCTCGACAGTCAGCGCCTCGGCGGTCGCCTCGTGAACGCGCCGGTCAATGTCGCAAAAGAGGATTTCAAGGTGTTTCTGCGGCGTAACATGGAAGGCCAGCGGCGGGAGTTTCGGATCCCTGTCGCTGACGTTGGCGCCGTCGCGAGTCACAAATGCTTGATGCACCCGCGCAGCCTGGCCAGCTTGACCGAGGCCTCGATCGTCCAGCGCGAGGGAGTGATTGCCTGAAGATCGACGGGCGACGGCCGGCTCCAGGGCGACATGGTGTATAAATCGCGCGTCGGTGCGCCACCGACGGGCGGATTGGTATTGTCGAGGCTAGCGCCGTTCGATTCGCCGCTTTGGGGCACCGAGCGAGCCGGAACATCGCCGGAGAAACGGGGCTGCGTCCTTGGGTCCCACGAATAGAGGTCGTTGCCGTTGAGGCTGGAGTCCAGACTGCCGCGTCTCGGGGCTTTTCCCTGTTGCGATTCGGGTACGAGGACGCCTACCGGATGGTCTTCGAACCGCCAGTACGCCACGACATGCCGTTTGTTCTGCGCCTCGTCCAATGAGCGGGCGAAGCGTTCACCGTTGTTGGCCACCAGCTTCACGCCCTTGGTATTGAGATTGACTTCGATGCCTTCCTTTTCCGTCAGCCGTTGCGGGGGCGAGGACGGCCCGTCTTTGGACGCCGCCGCCACCTCGACCTGCCCGCGGAACACGTGGACTTGCTCGATCCCGGCTGGCGACACCTCCAGGCCGAACTCCGTGCCCAGGTCGATGGTCTTCATCGCGGGCGTGCGGATGGCGAACCCCTTTGCCGCGGCGCTCTCGGCATGCACCGTGACCTTGCCGGAAGACAGCGACGCGCTGCGGGCCGATTCGGGTACCAGCGAGGCCGGCCCTTGCAGGATCATCCGAGCACCACAGTCGAAGACAATCTCGATCAGACCCGAGCGAAGTTCTATGTGTTTGCCGGACTCCAAGCGATCGCCATCCACAAGCGATTTGTCGGTGTCCGACCAGACACAATCGTAGGTGCGGACAAGCCGAGCGACGGGCGTCGAGGCGGGAGGAGTTGGACGCGGGTCTACGGACGTCGGGTGTGGGGCGTGGGCGGTGGAGGGTGCAGGAGACCCCGGTTCATCGCTTCGGGTCACTTCGTTCCGCTTGTTTGCATGGAGGAGCCATCGTCCCAAGTCAGTCTTCCACACGAGTACGACCACCAACACGCTGGCGAGCGACAATGAGGCGGCCAGCCACAACCGCCTCAAGCGGGGCCGAAAACCGGGCGTGCGCGGTCGGTCGGCCTGCCGTTTCCACGGGGGACCAACTGTGGACATGGTGTCGCCGGCGATCAGCCCCGGATAGTCGGCCCAGGTCAGCAACGTGCTCGTCTCGTGCATCACGTCCAAGTAGAGGTCGACCGCCACGGGATCCTCCAGGAGTGCTTCCAGACGTTCGCGCTGCTCTGGCGTGGTCTCGCCCGAAAGGCTTGCCGCGGTCAGAGCGTGCAATTCCTCGAAAAGCCCTTTGGGCACGGCGTTTCGATCCGTCATCGTGCACCTTCCTTCCGCAGGACGTCTTCGACGCAGCCGTGGAGGAGGCGGCGAATTCGGACGACAGCCTTTTCCGTGGCGGCAATCGAGCGGCCCAACTGCTCGGCCGCCGTACGAAGCTTCAATCCCACAAAATAGTAGAGGCGAATAATCTCCCGGCTGTGCTCGGGAAGCTTGTCGAGGCAATCGATCAGGGCCTCGTGGCGGTCCGAAAGGCGATGGAACCGGCCGGCTGCCCGATCGGCCAGGGCGTCGACGAGTTCCGAGTTGAAAACCAAGCGTTCGCGGCCCGCCTTCTTGCGGAAGGTGAGCACCTGGAAATATGCGATGCTTCGTGCCCAAACGATAAACCCTGCCGCAGATGGGTCGTACTCTTCGAATTGCTCCCAGAGCCGAAGGCTTGTCTCCTGGGCAATCTGCTCGGCGTCGGCCAGATTCGGCACGAGCGTGAGGATATAGTTATTCAGGTGCTTCTCATGTTTCGTCAGAAACGCGATGAACCGCCGCATTCTCTCGTCAGAAGGACAGCAAGGCCCGCATTTGGAACGGTTCTCGGGCATTGGGTGCTATGTCAGGAAAGGGTGATTGGTCGGCCAGGGATCGCGACTCGCTAATAATATAGGCGCGGCGGACCCGTTTCCGGACAAAAAACCTGTAAATTTTTACCGAAGCGGCTTCGGCCGGCCAATTATCGCATTCGAAGCAATTCGCGACTGCTTGCCTGCGGAGGAGGGGCACTCCTCCGCAGGCAATTAAGTGGGGTACTAGCCACCTCGCGTGGCAACATAGACTACCTCTGCAGTTGGGAGATGGCCGCCTGGCGACCCAGTTTTTCTTGACAACCGCTGCCGGGGCCTGGTACTCATCCGTTGTTCCAGACCCTCACGATATACGCCGAGGACAACTGGGCCGATTACTCGAAGCGGATCTCCACCGCTCGTAGTGGGCGGCCGCTTACTGCGCCGTCCGCGAGCCCCAAATGGTAGTTTTGACTAAAGCCCGCAGATTGATGATTCTATGCCGAGACGCCACTTTCGCGCCAATGGATTCGATCTCGTGGCCCACGGGCAAAAGGTTTCAGGTCATTCTTGGATAAACGTCACATTCGCGGCGTAACGAAATGTACGAGGCTTGCAAATTTATTTCCCCAAATAGAATTGGAGGTAGCTGCCAACATGGCGGTTGTCTCCGGATGCAGGGCGCCGATTGCCACATTGGGCCGGAGATGCCCCAAAAAAGCAGTCACGGCCGACTGATTCGCAATCGCAGCGGACTTATCGCGACTGGCCCGTACGGAAGGGGGCTGGGCCGCACGTCGATCCTACCTGGCAGCACAGGCGATAGCCTCTGCCTGCGAACCCCGATACTTCCCAGCGCCCGCGAAATTGGAAGTACAATTCGACACGGTAACTCTGCTTGGTTGCTCCACCCGATAAGACGCCACGCGGTGTCCACCGAGTAGATGCGAAACCCCGACACAGCTGTCCCAGGTTCGGCGAGGCATTGGCCGGGTTTGGTATCAGTCCTCGCCGGTACTAGGCTGCCATCCTAGCGGTACTTGCCTGGTGGAGCAGCAGTGCCGATGGGGGGTATTGGATGCAGCATAGGGACTTGACCAAGCATTTGAGGGGATCGCCCAAAGTCGGTTGACGGGCTGTCCGGCTCACAAGCGCCAGCCGTTTGGCGAGAAATTGCACTGGTTCGCCTTGTGTCGCGGGCTTCCCAGTCTCCCAAACGACGACCAGGACATCGCAGACTATTTCTTCAGCGCCGCGACAATCCCACGACTAATATGGTCGGCCAAGAGATCGTTTCCCGATGGCAGCATATGAACGCCGTCGTAGGTCAGTATCTTGTTGGCCTGATACTGGCCTTTGGTATCCTTGACATTGTGCTGCTTCAGGTAGTCGATACATTCCTTGCGGAGGTCGACCAGCGTGGCGCCGGTCTGGTGGGCAACGTCGCAAGTGAGTTGGGCATATTGGTCAAGTTTCTGATCAAACGGATTGGTCCCATCCGGCTTCTCGCCGATTACGGCAAGTGTCGCTAACACGACCCTCGCCCCTCCGCCCTTGCACATGGCGACCATCTTCCCCAGTCCCGCCTGGAAGTCCTCTGGCGAGGTTCCCTTTTCCTTGTGCCAGACATCGTTGACTCCCAGGAAGATCACCACGACGTTCGGCTTTTCCTTGTCGAGCAACTCCTGCATCGTGCCACCGATCGTACCCCAGGGGCTTCTACCTTCCAGCACGGTGGGCACGCGGCCGCCGTTGAGCCCGTGCTGCAGCAGCTTTACCTTGAGGTCCTTCGTAGGCGGGCTTGTGATCAGAGCCTTCTTCATCGTCTCGATATAGCCGCCTTGCATGGTGATGGAATCACCGAAAAAGGCAATGGCGATGCCCTGCTTGAGCGGCGTGTCTTTGCCGGTCAAAGCGGCCAATCCTGGACTCTCCGCGGAATGGGCCGATGCGGCTATGACCAGGCACAATGCCAGGGACAATCCTGTTTGACGTATCACAAAGTTCTCCTTCTTCGATTGTTGCGAGTGGCGACACCTTCCTATCGTAACGCGGCTGAACGTGACCTTCCAGTCCGTATCGGGTTTCGTGGACTGAGGGACGTTCGCAGGAGCCTGATAGCGCGGGCCGCAGGCGCGCTATACGCGCGGCTGATGCATTCTGGAGGCAGGACGGCATTGGGGGTCGCCTTGGGTTGCGATCAGGCGTCTGGCGGGCGCCGGCGCATTCAGGGACACCGGATTTTATTTCCGGAAATACGCTCTCGCTCGTTAGGTATGGTTTCGCTTTTTCCCAGACACGAAATCGTGCCTGGACGGGTACCTCCATGCGTGCAAAACTGGTCACGCCTCAAGCCGCCAAGGCCCACGCATGACCTTCCTGAGCAGCGCGTTGGCTTCAGCATCCGAAGGAAACGTTTCGCTCTTCGGATCGAACTTCAGTTCACGCTTTAGCCGTGCCGCAATCGCTCCCAGATGACAGCAGCTTGCGGCGCGATGTGCGGCCTCGACCGGCGCAGCCGTCTCCTGTCGCGAAATCACGCAATCGATGAAATTGCGGTGGTGGTTGGTCGAAACATAGAGATGCTTCTCGCTGGCCTTGATCTTCGTGCGCCGCAGCTCCGCCGGCTCGGTCACCAGCCTGGTATTCTCGGTGAAAATCCAGCCTTTCGTGCCGATGAACTTCGTGCCGTGCTGGGACCCGTCGGACGTGGCGATCATCGTCATGCGGACTCCGTTGCCGTACAGATACTCGATGCGGAAACGCTCCGGTGCGTCGTAAATCCCTTTCTCACGGCAGCGGACCTCTGATGCTTTGACGGCGACCGGAGTCGTATCGTCGCTGGCGTTCCCCCACTGTGCGACATCGATGAAATGGGCGCCCCAATCGGTAATGTAACCGGGGGCGTAATCCAGAATCCAACGGAAGTTGAAATGGCAACGGGCGGGCGTATAAGGCGCCCGCGGCGCGGGACCCAGCCACATTTCGTAATCGAACTCCTTGGGCACCCGCGCCGGGGCTTCCAGTCCGGTGAAGCCGCCGATAACGTAGAAAGTGGCCGGGACGCCGACCACGATCTCTTTGAGCTGGCCGATGTAGCCATTGCGAACCAATTCGCAGGCCATGCGGGTATAGATACCCGATCGCCGCCAGGTACCGCACTGAAAGACGCGATTCTGTTTCCGGATCAGATCGCTGACGAACCGACCTTCGCCAATGCTGGCAGTGACCGGTTTCTCGCAGTAGATGTCTTTCCCGGCCCGGCACGCGGCCACGGTGACCAGCGAATGCCAATGGTCCGGTGTGGCGATCATTACCGCGTCGACGTCGCCGCGAGCCAACAACTCGCGAAAATCTCTGTAACCCGCATTCCACTTGAGGTTCGCGACCTGCCGCGCTTGGTCAAGGTGGCCCTCGTCCACATCACAAACGGCGACAACCTGAACGCGTTCATCGCCGAGAAACGATCGAAGATTACCGGTCCCTTGTCCGCCCACGCCGATGCAGGCAAGGTTGATCCGGCTGTTGGGGGCGATTTTCTTGTCCGCGCCGAGTGATGAACTCGGAACAAGCGACGGCAGCGATACCATGCAGCCTGCGCCCAGTGCGGTCCGCTGAAGAAAAACACGTCGCGTCAACTTTCTTGTATTCACACTTTATCCTTTCTAATCTCCAGGATTGCGCCGCTCTGCGAAACAACCTTGATCCGCAACAGCGATTTTTCCAGCACGATCGGCTCCTCGGCTGGAACCGCCGACCCCAAAGACAAGCCGATAGCCATCCGCACGGCCGTCAGCACATGGTTCCTTAGTTTAGCCATATTTCACCTTGCGGAAAACGGAGCGTCTCTGCTGAACCTCACCTCGGTGCCGTGCCACACCTTCTCGCCAGGGCAGTGTTCTCGGCGGCCTGGTCCGTGTATCGGTCGTAGATCCCGACAATGATCGCATCCGTGGCCTTGATCGCCACGAAGGTTTCCTGAAACGCCCGGGCCACGTCATGCCGCCGCCCGGCGGCCATGATCTTGAACGCCAGGCAGGGCCGTTTCGTCTGTTGGATCGCCCGGAACATCCGTGGCGGATCGCTCTTAAGGAACGGCTCGCCCACCGGGAGGGCGTCCCGCCCGATCAGCTTCACGAGATCCGCCTCGCTACGGTTCCGTTCGTAGACGCACGTCATGTAATAGTCGAGGTCCCAGCCGTTGGACTCGACGGCGTCGACCACGGCAGGCGTGTGCGCGAACGCCGACCAGCAGCCCGGCGTCGCGAATGCGCTTCAACCGGTCCCCGATCAGGTCGAACTTTCCCTGCTTGAACAGCCGGTCGGTCACTTCCCCGTGATGGGCCCAAGCTCTCGGTGGCGTGCTTGCCCCAGTAAACAACACGGCCGCGAATACGGAGGTACGCACGGCCGCTGGGTTTGTGCAGGCAATACTTGGGGGCGTTCTTGGAGACGGTGGCCACGTTGAGACCCTTTCAAAGACGGCGCGGCGTAATCTACGCGCTTCGCTCTGATTTACGGGCCGCACTGCCGACCGTCGGCAGGTAACTTAACTCCAAGTTTCGGCTAGGTTTACAAAAAGCTCCCCGGGTAGGAACCGAACAAGAGCCGAATTCCTCGGGAAAACCGGGGTTCGCCGATAGGCGCGACGCATTTTCCGACGCACTTTCCGGTGATTCCATTCTCGACGACCGCGATCTGGTGGAATTGCTCCAGGCATGGCCAACTCTGACGCCCACGGTCCGCGCCGGGATTCTCGAGATCGTTCGCCAGGAGGCGGGAAAGTGATTCCATTACGGGCACATTCGCCGCTCGGTAATTCTCTGCGTGGTAACGGAAACAGAAATACCGAATCGACGGGGAAAAAGCCATTTGTGTTACCAGGGAAGGAGAAGAAAACGTGAGCGCGACCGGCCAATACCCCACCGCAGACGATTCGCTCCGATACGTTTTCGTCGAAAGGGTCGTGGTGCAATGCCCGGCATGCAATAGCACCGACCTGAAGACGCTACGCAGCCAAGACCAGGGCGACGGCACAAGGGCCAAGCGGACCAAGTGCATGAATTGCGATCATCGGTTCTTCGTAATCGTGGAGTAGCTTGCCAATCTTTGGCAAGCGGATGGGTGGAAAAGGGTAGGCTGGGAATATGGCGACAGAAACGCAACATCTTGAAAGCATCGGACAAATCTGCGCCACCCTCCAAAAGCCCTATGGCGCTATCCGGCGGGCGCTGGCCGACGTGGGAGCGGAACCCGCGATTGTGCTCAACGGCGTGGCACACTACGCCGAGGCTGACGTGGAACGGGCCGCGGAGCGCTTGCAGCAGTGCAAATGCAACACGCAGGGAGTGGCTACGGGCGGAAATCCGAATAACGAAAGGACCATGCCATGTCACGCACTGTTGCGTCGGTAACAGTTGCCGGGCAGACCATCTACACGCTGGGCAATCCCGGCAATACGCCCATGGACAGCCTCCTGGGCAATTTCCAGACGATCTGTTCGTTGTTCACGACTCTTGGCGCGACAGGAGCGACCGGCGCGACCGTGCGCGCAGGGTGTGCAAGGAAACGCCGGCTACACCGGCGCTACGGGACCTGTCGGACCGCAAGGCTACACCGGTCCCAATGGGATACAAGGCGTCCAAGGCAATCCGGGTGCCACTGGGGCCACTGGGCCGCAGGGTGTTGTGGGGCCTTCTGGGGCTACGGGACCGCAGGGCACGCAAGGCATCCAGGGCAATACGGGTGCTATCGGGGCTACAGGGTCGCAAGGTGCCAAGGGAGTTCAGGTGTCACTGGGCCGACAGGGCCGCAAGGTAATGCCGGTGTTACTGGGGCTACAGGGCCGCAAGGCGTCCAAGGCAACACGGGCGTCACCGGGGCGACGGGGCCGCAAGGCAACTCAGGTGTCACTGGGGCTACAGGGCCTGCTCGCGCAGGATGGTCTCCCTCCGCCACCGGCATGACGGGCATCACGGGATCCAACCCTGGCGCCGTGTCCTCCAGTGCGCCCAACGACAGCAACCTGCACCTGTACGAGGTGGGCGGCTGGATCGGCATCACCGCTTTCACCAGCGGCAGCGTGCAGATGCAGGTCACCTACTACGATCCCACGAACACCCAGGCGCACGGCCACGTTCACCGGCTGGCTGGCCTCGGCCGCTGCCCAATCCTTCAACGCCGTGGGCCAGTACACGCTGTACTCCATGTCGCTTTTGTGCAAGGCCAATACGGCCATCACGATCAACCTGGTCTTCTCCGGGAGCCTGACCTATACCGCCGGGGCATGGATCAACAAGGTGAACTAAGCATGCCGCACACGTTCCACGTCGTCGCCCTGCCGCACACGCAGACCACCAAGGCCCACTGCGGCTGCGCCTACACCCAAAAAGTGCTCAACTTCTGCAAGATGATGCACCAGCGGGGGCATACCGTATATCACTACGGCGCGGAAGGCTCGCTGCCGCAGTGCGCCGAACATGTGACCACGATCACCTCGGAGGAACAACGGCTGCTGTACGGCGACAAGGACTTCCGCACGCAGATGTACGACGTGAAGTGGGACCCCGCGGTCTCTTACTGGGCCCTGGCCAACGCCCGCGCCACGGCCGAAATCAAGCGGCGCTGCAAGCCCACCGATTTCCTCTGCCTGATCGGCGGCTCGTGTCAAAAAATGATCGCCGACGAATTGGCCCCCCAACAGCTTCTCGTGGTGGAGTTCGGCGTCGGCTATTCCGGCACGTTTGCACCTTTTTGCGTCTACGAAAGCTACGCCCATGCCGCCAACCGTGCCGGCACCAATGATCCCAACGGCAAGTTCACGGACGCCGTGATCCCGAACTACTACGACGCGGCCGATTTCCCTCTGGGGAAGCATGCCGGCGATTACTATTTGTACGTCGGCCGCATCATCATCCGCAAGGGCGTTCAAGTGGCGATCGACACCTGCAGCGCGATCGGCGCGCGGCTGCTGATTGCCGGTCAGGGCGCGCTGGAGTACACGCCGGCCGCCGGGGGCCAGCCGGCATACCTCAAGGGCACGGATGCGGAGTTTCGGGGGAACTTCGAATTCGTGGGATTCGCGGACGTGGCCAGGCGGGCGAGCCTGATGGGAGACGCCAAGGCCGTCTTCGTGCCCACGCTGTACCTGGAACCCTTTGGCGGCGTCAACGTCGAGGCCCAGCTTTGCGGCACGCCGGTCATCACCACGGATTGGGGCGCGTTTCCCGAGACCGTGGAACACGGCAGAACCGGCTACCGCTGCCGTTCGCACGAACAGTTCTGCTGGGCGGTGCGCAACGTGCATAAGCTCGATCCGGTCTACATCCGTGAGCGGGCCGTGGCCAACTGGGGGCTGGAGCGCGTGGGAGCGATGTACGAGGAGTATTTCTACGGGCTGAGCAACCTCGCGAAAAAAGGCTACTACGAGGAGAATCCTGGGCGAACTGAACTGAACTGGCTGGCACGGAGGGCGTGATGCTCCTTGACAACATCTGCGAAATGTCCCTCGATGAGGACACCCTGAGCACGCTCGACGCGCTGCTGGACGGCTATGGCCCGTATCCCCAGCCTAGCGACGTGCGCGCTGGCCTAACGTATGGGTTCGGTTGGTCCGGCACGCTGGCCGTGCCTGCGCCGCAGAGCGTGGCGTATAACGTAGCGACGGACAACACGGTGGGCACAGCGGTCCTCACCGAGTCCAATGTCGGAGCCGCGCTCGCCACCTGGACCGCTGCCGCTCTCTCCGGCACGCTGGCAGCGGGAAGCCCGGGGGCACTGTGGCAAGAGCAAGCGAGCGAGCTTTCTGCTATCGCGGCGGCGATTACGCAGGGTGGTAATGTCATTGTTTCGCCCCCTCCGATCGGATCGTACTGCATCCGTGCCGATGTTGAAAACGTGTTCGGAGTTTCCAACGTGGCAAGCTGGGCCTTGCTTTCCACCAACGACCCCAACAGCGCGGCAGGTCTTGCGGAAATCGCCAACCGCATTCAGTTGGAGATCCAGACCCAGACGGCCGAGATCGACGACCATCTCCGTGAGGGCGGCTACACCCTGCCCCTGGTGGTCAACGAATCAACCATTTCCGTGGTGCGACTCTGCGCAACCCTCGTCGGCGTGGCCCTCTACGAGAATCGCGGCACGATCGACTACAACCATGAGACTGGCCGTGTGGAACACCGCTACCAGTTCAAGAAGGATTGGGCCAACAAGCGGCTTGATGAAATCCGCAGCGGAAAAATCCGGTGGGATGCCCAACGGCCGGCAGGAAGCTCGACGGCGCCCATGGCCCAGCAGACGCCACGGCGACGGTACGGACAACAGCAGGACGGCCTGGGGAACTACGGCATTTCGGGCGGGAACAACTACTGAGGCGAACAACGTGAATGAGCCGGGCACGAAAGAGAGCGCGACAATCGCGATTGGAACAGCGTGCGGCGGGGGATGGGGGGGCGGAGCGCCATCCCGAGACCCTGCTCGGCAACACCGCGGCCCCGAGCCAAGACGCCCGCTTGATTGAAAGGGCAATACGGCAGAAATGGGACATTCCGCCCGCGGTATTCAAGAAGCTGCCGCAGCAAGTCTTGGCGATCTTCGAAAAGAAGAAGGAGGGAACGCGGGAACGATTGCGGGCGGCAGAATTGATTTTGAAGATGCACGGGCAGAACGAAGGCGAGAAGACGGAAATCAACCTCAGCCAACAAGTCGCCGTGGTCAATGGCGATGCGAAGGCTGACGAGCAACTGAAGGCGATGTATTCTTCGATGCTCCCGCCGGCGATGGTGGGCAAGGTCATCGGAGAAATGACGGACGAAACCAAGCATGATAGCGACGGTGGAAACCTGACGGGACCGGAAGCGTCTGACGTGCGTCACCAGCAGCGTCAATACGGTCCTACTCCGCGCTGGTGGCCGCTGCGCTATCACGCCGAGCAATGGAAGGCGATCACCTGCGGCGCTCGTTTCGTCGGCCTTGACGCGGGCCGCGGTAGCGGCAAGACGGACATTGCCAAGCGGTTTCTCGTCACGCACCTGCGCAACAATCCGCCCAAGCCGTGGCCCGACCCGCGATATTTCTACGGACTTCCCACCTACCAGCAGGCAAAACGCGTCGGATGGAATGACCTCTTGAAGCTCATTCCCGATGAGTGGATCGAAGGCGGAAAGCTCGGCAGAAACGTCTCGCGCAGCGACCTCATGCTGACGACCCGTTGGGGCGCGGAATTGTGGGTCATGGGCATGGACAATGCCGCCCGGTTCGAGGGCGTTCCTTGGGATGGCGGGATTCTCGACGAGGCGGTCGATCAACCTGATGGTTGTTTTGACTTGCACATTCGCCCTGGACTCGACCGGATTGAAAACGAAATCAATCGCCGCGGCTGGTGTTGGATCATCGGCAAGCCAAGCCGAAAAGGCCCTGGGGCCGCATGGTTCCGAAAGTTTGTCGAACGCTGCCGGCGGGGCGAGTATGAGGACGGTGCGGCCTTCACCTGGCCGGCCTGGGACATCCTGCCCGCGGCGGAAATCGAGCAAATGCGGAGCACGATGGAGCTCAAGGACTTCAATGAGCAGGTCGGAGCCTGCTGGGAGAATGCCGGCGGCGCGATATTCTACATGTTCAATCGCAACCTGGACGGCACGCCCTGCCCGGCCGGCGAGTACAACAAGCGGCCCTGTCCGTACCGGCCGGAATTGCCCATCGTTGTCTGCCAGGACTTCAACATGGACCCCATGTGCTGGGAACTGTGCCACAAGATCGGCAACCGCTTTGAATGCTTCGATGAGATCTTCAGCCGCGATTGCGTGACGCTGCGAGCCCTGGATATTCTCTGGGGCCGCTACTCGTCCCACGCGGCCGGCTGGCAATTCGTCGGGGACGCGGCGGCCGCACCAGCACAAGACGAGCGCCGGCCCACGTTGAAGAGCCCTGCACACGACCTGGCAACGAAACCCATTTATCAAGTGCAGAACGAGGCCCTAAAAGCGTACCGGGACCAGCTTGAAGATTACAACGATGACAAAGCCCGTCACGATGCCGACCTGGCAGAATGGAAGAAATCCGGCAAGAAAAGGTGCGAGCCCATGCCGGAAGCTCCGGCGGAACCGGTGGCCATGCGGTATCTGGTGAGCGACTGTACTGTCGAAGCGCTGGCTGTGTTGCTTGAGCAACACCCCCGAGGATTGCTTGTGGCACGCGATGAGTTGTCCGGCTGGGTCAATTCCTTCGATGCGTATAAGAGTTGCCGGGGGGCCGACGTGGCCCACTGGCTGTCCATGCATCGCGCCGGCCCCCTGACGGTGGATCGCAAAACTGGCCGGCGAATTATTCACGTTCCCCGGGCATCCGTATGCATCGCGGGTGGGGTGCAACCCAAGGCGCTGGCGGCGGCCCTGATCGGCAGATATCAGCCCCAGGATGGTGGCCCCGAGGCGATGAGCAAACCCGACAAAGAACACTTCGACAACGGCTTGGCCGCCCGGTTGTTGTTCACCATGCCTCCGCGGCGGCCGAAACGATGGACGGAGGATGAACTGCCCGCAGGCACCGAAGCGGCCCTGGAAGCTCTTGTGGGGCGACTGCTCGCCCTCGACATGGTCGAGGATGAAAAGGGGCAGCCTCAGCCCGTAGACATAGCGCTGACCCCTGAGGGCAAGCAGGCGTGGATTGCCTTCTACAATGCCCATGCTGTCGAGCAAGCCGAAATGACTGGCGAGTTGGCAGCGGCATGGTCCAAACTGGAAGGCTATTCGGCCCGGTTCGCCCTGCTGGTCCACCTGATCCGTGCAGAATCTAGCGACACGACCTTGGCCGATGTCGGTGCAGTGGACGAGCAGAGCATCGCAGCGGGAGTAGCACTATCCCGGTGGTTCGGCGATGAGGCAGCTCGCGTTTATGGGATCATCGGTGGCGGCGCCGAGGACCCAGAGGTCCGGGAGCAGCGTGAGTTGCTGCGGGTTATACAGGAATGCGGCGGTCAAATCACCGTGCGGCGACTTATGCAAAAATGTCGGCGGTATCGTGGAAAAGCAGAGGATGCCGAAGCGGCGCTGGGCCGGCTGGTTGCAGCCGACAAATTGGAACCTTGGATTGATAACCACGGCGGTGGGCGAGGCCGACCCGGCACGGTTTATCAACTAATTCAGGGCGGTAGCGGTAACAGAAATGGCGAAATCCCCGAGGAAACGGCAATTCTGTTTCCGTTACCACCTAGTGACAATGAGAAAACGCAACCCAAGGTAGGCGAAGACGAGGTGGTCGAATGGACTGCTTGATGCTGCTAAACGACGCCCGTGCGGCCGGCCTAGTGGTGCTAGTCGACGGTGACCGGCTGGTGATCCGCGGTCCGCGGTCCGCCCACGCCGTGGCCCAGCGACTGCTGGAACACAAGGCGGAGGTGCTGCGGGCTTTGGCAACCCCGGCGGTGAGCAAAGTTCCGGCAGTCGCGGCCTCAGTGGATCATCAGGGTGACCCCGGCGATTGCGACGAGGATCCTGGTGCGTTGGCCCCCTGCCCGGCCTGCGGATCACTGGACCTATGGCAGACGATTGTGGGAAACTGGCGTTGCCAACATTGTGACGCCGCGGCATTACGGCGGTCCCGATCTTGGGCCGAGAAGGCGGCGCGGCTGCGGGAACAATACCTACGGCAGCAACTGGCGGCCGAAAAGCAGTTGCTTGCGAGAGATTCCAAGCGGTTGCTAGGGAATGTGGTGCCTTGACCAATAATCAAGGCATTGGTATGATAGGATCGATGGCAAAAGAACCGGAAAGACTGACTGACCAGTTGCGGTCGGCAATCCAAACCAGCGACAAGAGCATGGGGCAGATTGCGCGGGAGAGCGGCATCGACATTGCCACAATATCCCGCTTCATCCACGGTAAAGGCGGGCTGTCGATGGACGGTTTGGACAACATCGCAAATTGCTTAGGGTGCAGGATCACCTGCGATAAGCCCCGAGCCAAGAAAGGCAAGTAGATAATGGCGAGTATTTCCAGCGATCGCAACGGCAACCGGAGAATCTTCTTCTCGCTTCGGAACCGTAAACGCAAGATCCTCTATTTGGGCGCAGTGCCGATGAAGACGGCGCGGACCTACAAGGTGCATGTCGAGGAACTGGTGGCCGCGGTGCTGCACGGGCACGCGCCGGACCTCGACACATCGGAGTGGGTGGGTAGTCGCGATGACGTGATGTATGGCAAAATGGCTGCGGTTGGGCTCGTGCAGCCTCGGGAACCGGTCCAGGCGGAGAATCAGGCGGCGACTCTGGACAAGTTCCTCGACCAGTACATCAGCGGCCGAACCGACGTCAAGCCGAGTACGCGTTGCAACCTGGAGCAAGTGCGGCGAAACCTCGTGGATTACTTCGGCGCCGATCGCTTGTTGGCAAGCATCACCCCCGGCGACGCGGATGAATTCCGGGTGAACCTCTTGGGCAAGCTGGGCGAAAACACGGTTCGTCGGAACTGCGGCCGGGCGAAGCAGTTTTTTCGGGCGGCAGTCCGGAAGAAGCTGATCGTCGAGAACCCCTTCGCCGACATGAAGGGCTGCGGCGTGAAGGCGACCACGGATCGGATGTACTTCGTCACCCAGGACGTGGCCAAAAAGGTGCTGGCGGCCTGCCCGGATGCCCAATGGCGGCTGCTGTTCGCCCTGAGTCGCTACGGCGGTCTGCGGTGTCCTTCAGAGCATCTTGCCTTGCGATGGGACGACGTGGATTGGGAACGGGACCGCATCACCGTTCACTCGCCCAAGACCGAACACCACGAAGGGAAGGAAAGCCGGCAGATACCTATCTTCCCGGAACTACGCCCCTACCTGGAAGAGGTATGGGACAAGCGCGCACCCCGGGACTGAGTATCTCATTACTCGGTATCGGTCGGGCAATGCCAACCTGCGGACCCAGTTGGAGCGGATCATCCGGCGGGCGGGGCTGAAGCCATGGCCCAAGCCTTTCCAGAACTGCCGGTCCACCCGCGAGACGGAACTGGCCGAGCGGTTCCCCATGCACGTTGTCTGCGCCTGGATCGGCAACACCCAGGCAGTGGCGGCCAAGCACTACCTCCAGGTGCGAGACGAGGACTTTGACCGGGCTGCGCAGCGCGACGCAAAAGACGACGCACGCGCGACGCAAAAGACGACGCAGCAACCAACGGGCCATTCTGGCACATCCTGGCAAGAAACGACGCAAGCCCATGACGGAATCATGGGCTTGTGCCAGAATGTTCTAGGATTTACTACAATAACCCAAACGGGTTAGCTCCCCGGGTAGGACTCGAACCTACGACCCAGCGGTTAACAGCCGCTTGCTCTACCGACTGAGCTACCGAGGAAAATGTCGGAATCCTTATATTAATGACCGATTCCCGCCTTGGCAAGTCCTGTCTTCGACCAAATCAGGCGGCCCATTGCTTTCCCAGACTTCTCCGTTGCCCTAATTCACCACTTGCTGTGCCGGCTGTTTGGATCGTGTCAATTCTGCCGATAATGCCAAATATTAGACTGGCGATAAACGCGAGTTTTGTATGAAGTTTGCCGCCCCACCCCCCGATGATACTACAGACGCCCTAATTTGACTAACTTGACCGTGACACGGCGAACTCGTCTCGCTACAATCCGCTACTCCGCTATGAGGGGGTCGCCTGGAGCAAAGATTGGAACAACTCGTGGGATTACGGATCTATAACCCTGGCATGGATGCCTTGGCCCCCGACGCGAATAAGGGGAACTGCCCAAGCGCGGAGAGAGAGCACGCGGCCTCGTCTGCCGCTACCGCGCAACGAGGCAGCCCGACGCACGACCCTGCCGACTTGGTGCGCTGGCCACAACGGCTGGGTCGAGAATCGCTCTATCGGACGGCCTATCCGCGGATGCTCCTCTCGCGGCGACTGGAAGAGCGCCTGCTGGAGTTGTTCCAGAAAGGCTACGTCAAGGGCACCGTAACCATGAGCAGTGGCAACGAGGCCACGGCCTTCGGCATGGCCCTGCCGTTGCGGCCCGGTCGCGACGTCCTCTCGTTGCTGCACCGCGACCTCGTGGCCCACCTCCTCATGGGCGCCACCCCCTACCAGCTCCTCTGCCAGTATCTGGCCAATGCCGACAGCCCGACGCGGGCCTGCGAGGGCAACTGCCACCACGGCGACGCGGCGGCGCGACGCTTTCCCATGATCAGCCACCTGGGCAAAATGTTGAGCGTGGTCGTAGGCGGAACTTGGGCAGCGCGGCGGAGGGGAGAGCAGGTCTTCGGCCTGACAGTCATCGGCGACGGCGGCACCAGCACGGGGGAGTTCCACGAGTCGCTCAATATCGCCGCGGTCCACCAGGTCCCCGTCGTTTTCCTCATCGAAAACAACCATTACGCCTTCTCCACGCCTACCAACGATCAATACCGGTGCCGGCGGCTCTCGGATCGAGCGGTCGGGTACGGCATTTCCGGCCGCACAATCGACGGCCTCGATCCCTGGACGGTCTACTCGGCCGTCTGCGACGCCCTGGACGAAATGGAAGAGTCGTCGCTGCCGTTTTTGCTTGAATGCGAGACACTCCGCCTCTGTGGCCACGCCGCCTACGACAAGGCCCAGTACGTGCCCAGCGAGTTGATGGAGCGCTGGCGGAAAGACGATCCCGTGCTCCAGACCCGCCGCCGCCTCGCCGAGGTTTGCGGGCTTGAGGAAGCGTCGATCGCCGCTATTGACGACTCCGTAGAAACTGTAGTTCGCGAGGCCGTCGTCCGGGCTTTGGCCGTGGAAAGACCGCGGCCGCCGCGGGCGTGGCCGGTATGTGCGGAGACGGGCGGCACACGGACTCTGCCCGATACTCCGGCGGCGAGCACGGCACGCTCGACCAACTTCGTCAAGGCCGTACGCGCCAAGGGCGTCAAGAATGGCGATGCCGTCAACATGGCGCTCGACTACCTGCTGGCCAACGAATCGGGAGCGTTCCTCGCGGGCATGGACGTCGGCGTCTACGGCTCGGCCTTCAAGACCTGCAAGGGCCTCGTCGAGCGCTACGGGTCGCAGCGGGTGATCGACATGCCGCTGGCCGAGTCGGGCATTCTGGGCTTCGCGTTAGGGGCATCGCAAACCGGAGCCCTGCCGATCATCGAGTTCCAGTTCGCCGACTTTTCTACCGAGGCCGTCACGCAGCTCGGATTGAACGCCGGCACATGGCACTTCCGCACGGGCTGCCCGGCACCGATGCTCGTGCGACTGCCGTGCGGCGGCGGCCTGACCGTGGGCGCGTTCCACTCGGGCGAGTTCGAAGGCCTATGGGCGCGATTCCCGGGGCTGAAATTGCTTTACCCGGCTACGCCTCAGGAAACGTACGAGGCCCTGCTGGCCGGGTTTTACGATCCCAACCCCTGTCTGGTATTCGAGCACAAGCTGCTGTACTGGAGTCGTAGCGGCGACATCGATTTCGACGGCGACTTGCAGGCCGTCTGGCGGCCGCGACGCTACTGCGAGGGAACCGACCTGACGCTCGTCGCTATGGGGGCGATGGTCCAGCAGTCGATCACGGCTGCGACCCAGGCTGGCCATTCCGTCGAAGTTTGGAACCCCCTGGTCCTGCAGCCGCTGGACTTGGGGCCGATCGTCGAATCGGTCAAAAAGACCGGCCGCTTGATGGTCGTACAGGAAGCGGGCGAGACGCGGGGACTGGGCGACCGCATCGTCTCGCTGCTGGCGCGGGAGTGCTTTTCGTGGCTGAAGGCGGCGCCGGAGCTGATTTCCACGCCCGACTCGCCGATCCCCTTTGCGCCGAACTGGAGACCGCCTGCCGGCCGAGCCAGGAGGCGATACGGGACAAAATCACGGCGATGCTGGCCGACCAACGGTTGCGAAAAATCGCCTGACATACTATATTGCATGCGACGAGAAATGTGCCAGTTGGAGTTCCGGCATCGGCCGGTGAAAGGCGAATTGCCGGCTAGCGCCGGAACTCCAACGGACGCGCGCGACGAAACAACTCGGAGGGAAAAAGGTGACAGGCACCATTTGTGCAAAGCACCCTAGGGGGCGTTCCGGCAAATGGTGCCTGTCACCTTTTTCCCGTCTGGCCACTCATCACTCGGGAATACCATAAAGGCGGGCTTTCATGGAGGCGACCCCCTTCCGCATGCCGCTCTACTTGCCCGCCCAGGGGGCGAGCGAAACCGAAGCGACCATCATCGAATGGCGCGTCGGCGAGGGGGATCATTTTCAGCGCGGCCAGGTGCTGGCGCAGGTCGATAGCGCGAAATCGGTCTTCGATTTTGAGGCCCCATGCTCGGGGCAGGTGATCCATATCATGCATTTGGAAGGCGAGACCGTGCCACTGGTGGAGGCCGTGCTGGAGATCGAGACCGCCGACGCGGCCATGCGGCAGTGGATTCCACCGGCCCGGCGAGATCCGCCGCCCGGCACGACGATCCTGCCCTTCGCCCGGACGGCGCACGAGCAAGACCCGTGCAACCAGAGCGTGGTTCTCCAGGGAGTGGGCGGGTATCTGCCCTCGCGCATCGTGACCAACGCCGAGTTGGTGGAAGGTTTTCCCGAACTGACGGACCAATACGTCTTCGAGGTTACCGGCATTCGCCAGCGGCGGTGGGCCGACGACGACGAGCGGCCCTCGGGCATGGCCTTTAAGGCCGCGCTGGAGGCGATCCGCAACTCGGGCGTGGACACCCGCGACATCGACGCGATCATCGTGGCCACGACCACGCCCGACATGGCCATTCCCTCCACGGCGGCCATTTTACAGGAGCGGCTGAGTCTGCCCACGGTGCCAGCCTTCGACTTGAACGCAGCTTGCAGCGGTTGGCTGTACGCCGTAGCTACGGCGCGGGGCATGATTGTTTCGGGCCTGGCCCGGCACGTGCTGACGGTGGGCGTGGAGATGCAGTCGCGGCTGTTGGACGCGGCTGACCGCAATGCCTACTTCCTCTTTGGCGATGGCGCGGGGGCGGCGGTAGTTTCGGCCGGGACGACCGGCCACCGCATCCGCCACGTGCAGATTGGCGGCGACACCCGCGGCATCCTCATGGCCCGCCGCGAGGCCCCTGGCTACCTGCTGCCCAACGGGCACGGCGATCCGTGGATTCGCATCGACGGTCATGCCATGTTCCGCTTTGCCACGGAGAGCTTCGCGTCGCTGATTCACGATGCGGTGTCGAAGAGTGGCTGGCGGCCGGACGACACGCGCTGGGTCATACCGCATCAGGCCAACGGCCGCATTTTGAAAGCCGCCGCCAAGCGGAGCGGCATTCCTTTCGACCGGTTCTTCGTCAACATGGAGAACATCGGCAACACGTCCAGCGCCAGCATCCCGCTGGCTCTGACCGACGTGCAACGGAGCCTGCGGCCCGACGACAAGATCGTCCTTTGTTCGGTAGGCGCCGGTCTGACGACGGCGGCCATCTCGATCGAGTGGTAAGATACGGCTCGCCGCCGACCCCGTGTCGGTGGAAGTGGTGACTAAGCAGTTCAGGACGCCGCCACAACTCTGCCACCGCACCGACGCGGGGTCGGCGGGGAGCCAGAAGATCCGCTCAACCGTCGTTTCTCCTTACCGGCAGGCAAGTGTGCCACTGGTATCCTTCGGGCAGATCGGGCTTAGGACTGAACTCTAGGTGCACGATCCGCCGGTGGTCCCGGCAATCGCCTTCGCTGAGCAGGCTGGCATGGGAAAGCAGCGGGCGCATGAGCAACACGTCGCCGGCGGCGCATTGCAATGTCACGGGGTCTTGGCAGGCCGCGCCGTCCAGGCGATGCGATGCGGGGATTACTAGCAACGGCCCGTTCCGCAGGGTCATGGCGTCGAGATGCACACGCGCGGTGAGCATGCCGCGGAGCAGCTCAACGGGGGCTTCGACGTGCGGGACGCCGGCTTTGAACGTCGGTTTCTTGAACTGGCCCAAGTCGCCGTGCTGCTTGACGGCGATGGTCTGGTCGCGGTGCCAAGGCAGCGACCAACTGGCGCCCGGCGGCTTATCGAAGTACAGTCCGCGGACCAGCGCCGCCTGCGGCCCAAGGATTCGCAGCAGCAAATCCGCCAATCGCGTGCGCCGCACGAGGTCCATCACGGTGGGCCAGATTTGCAGGAGATTCCGCGCGCCGTAGGCGGCCCCGCGGACGTCGGTCAGCACGCTGCCGGCGGCATCGTTTGCGGCCAGCGCGCAGGCACACGCCTGCCGCGCGGCCTCGATGTCCTTTTCGGCAAGCACGCCGCAATGCATGGCATAGCCGTCACGCTCCAAGCGATCGAGCCAATCGTCCATTTCCGTGTTGATCGTGCTCACGTCGCGTCAAACTCCGTACCAGGCTGTCTTGCCCACTCCGCCGTCTCAGGGTGCGGCGGGTCGTTAGGGTCCGAGCCAAATGCGGCCCGGGTTCGATTTTGGATTCCTCGTTACAACAAGTGGGCCGTCCACGCGAGTTTTTGCAGTGTCAAACACGCGTATATTCTCACGTCCGGCCGGACCGCGCGAGATCGCGACAAGTTGCCGGAGCCCGGTCGCCAAACCCAGCGGGACAATTGTAGTTCCTGGCTCCCGAATGTCCACCGTCATGGCAAACCATTAACCATTGGGCTGCCGCGGGATCTCAAAATTGAAATCCGAAATATCCAGCCCGGCGCAGAACGTTGTGATTCACACATAACCGAATAGAGTTACCAATTCGAGGGCTTGCCGCAGTGGCCACTCCGCCGCTTTACAAGCGGTCGTTCGCCGAGGAAAATAACCAAATGGGGCGAAAACGCAAGCGCGACACATCCTCGAAAAGCACCTTCGCGCAGAATCCGTTCGCCGCGCCGCGCTCGAACGCCCGCAGCGGACAGGGCAAGTCGGCGGTCGCGAACCGCGGCCCTTTGACCGCCTTCGCTGCTTGCCTGGTCCTGCTGGTGATCCTGGCCTTCCAGCCGGCTCTGGAAGGGGCGTTCCGCCGTGCGGCCCAGATGGTCTGGCCGGGCGGCAGCGCCTGGTCGGCCCCATCGTCCGACATGGAGTTCGGCTTCGTCAACCTCGACGACAACCGCTACATTTACGATAACTCCCACGTAACGCAAGGCCTGACGCGAGACTCGATCGCCTGGGCCTTCACCAGCCTGGAATACGACAACTGGCATCCGCTGACGTGGCTGTCGCACATGACCGACGTCCAGATCTTTGGACCGGAAGGCATCCAGCATCCGTGGGGTCACCACCTTACCAGCGTCTTACTCCACGCCGCCAATGTGCTGGTACTGTTCATGGCCCTGCGGCGGATGACTTCCGCGCTCTGGCCGAGCTTTCTGGTGGCGATCCTCTTCGGAATTCACCCCCTCCGGGCAGAATCCGTAGCCTGGCTCTCCGAGCGGAAGGACGTATTGAGCGGCCTGTTCTGCTTCCTCGCACTATGGGCCTACGCCGCTTATGCCGACTGCGCCCGATCATGGGTCAGATATGCAAGATACGGCTTGGTGGTCGTGCTTTTCGCCCTCGGGCTGATGGCCAAGCCGATGCTGGTGACCTTGCCGGTTTTGCTGCTGCTACTGGATTATTGGCCGTTGGGGCGGGTGAGGCTGCCCTCACCCCTTGCCCCTCTCCCAGAGGACGAGGGGAGCAAGAGGGCTGTTCCAAGACCTAAGACCCAAGACCTAACACCCACGACGCGGAGTACCGGGTGCTCCGAAGACTCTAACCTACTTTGGCTGGTACTGGAAAAACTGCCGCTAGTGGTCCTGGCGCTGGCCTCCAGCGCGGTAACCATGGTGGCCCAGAAGGGCGTATGCTCGTCATCGACACCATAACGTTTTCCATGCGTTTGCAGAACGCGGTGGTGTCGTACGCCGCATACATCGGCGAGATTTTCTATCCCGTCAACCTGGCCCCGCTCTATCCGTTTCCCGAACATGGCATACCGTGGCCAAAGATCGCCGTGGCAGTGCTCGTGCTGGCGGCGATAACCGCCCTGGTGGTTCGTTGCTGGCGGTCGTGGCCGTGGCTGGCCGTGGGCTGGCTGTGGTATCTGCTGACCATGCTGCCGGTCATCGGGTTGGTGCAGGTCGGCGTGCAGGCGATGGCCGACCGCTATACTTACCTGCCTCATGTCGGGCTGTATATCATGCTCGCCTGGTCCGCCGAAGCATCGACCGCCCGGCTTCCCTATCGCCGCTGGATTTGGACGGCGGGGCTGGCGGTATTGACGCCGACGCTGGTGATGGCCACGGCGGCGCAAACCGCCACTTGGAGAAACAACGAGGTTTTCTGGACCGCCGCCCTGAAGGCCAATCCCGAGATCGCCCTGGCCGAGAACAACCTGGGGTATATCGATCAGACGAAAGGCCGCTATGAGCAGGCGTTCCGGCGATACCAGCACGCGGTGCAGATCCGTCCGCGATACGTCGAGGCCCATATCAACCTGGGCAACATGTACATGCTCAAGAACCAGATGGACGAGGCACTCAAGCACTACCGTACGGCGATCGATATTCGGCCCGACTTCGAGCAAAGCTATGTGAACCTGGGCACGGCGTTGGCCGTCCGCGGCGATTTTGCCGCGGCCGAGGCCAACTTTCGCACAGCATTGTCGTTGGATCCGGGCTACCTTGAGGCGTACTGGAAGCTGGGCGACTTATTGTGCCGGCAGAAGCGGCTCGACCAGGGTATCGACGTCCTTCGCACCGCGATCAAGATCGCTCCCGCCTATTATCCGGCATGGCGGACCCTAGGCCAGGCACTGGCCAACGATCCGCAACGTCGCGACGAGGCGATCAAGTGTTATAGTGTACTCCTGGGCCAGCCGGAAACAGCCCGAGATGCGGCCGAGACCCTCGGTTATCTTTATTACGTGAAGCGGCAGCCGCGGACGGCGTTGGAATTCTGGGCGCGATACCTCGACGAGGTTCCCGATTCGCTGCCCGTGCTGACCATGACGGCCTGGGTCCTCGCGACCGATCCGGACGCATCCGTTCGCGACGGAAGCAAGGCCGCGGCGCTGGCGCAACGGGCGAAGACAATCTCGCGCGGCCAAAGTTCGCCGGTCCTGGTTGCGTTGGCTGCCGCGTACGCTGAACAGGGAAATTTTGCCCTCGCGGCCAGCACCGTCGAGCAGGCCAACCGCCTGCCAAAGCGGCCGTTTCCCGAGGCGGACATGATGCTGTTGCTGCGGCGGTACGAGTCGGCCAACCGCTATTATGACGACAAGGCCCTGGTGCTGCTTCCGGCAGGGATGTAGCCACCGGAAACGTCGGCAAGAAAGACGTATACTATTTTAATGAACAAGTTCCACCTGGAGATCAAGATGTCAATGCGTTTTTGGTTATCCGCGGCGGCCATGGTGGCCGTCGTTGGTTCGGTCGGGGTCGCGGATCAAGGCAAATCGCCCGTCGTCGCCGTGGACCGGTCGTATATGGACCTGTCCGTTTCGCCGTGCAAGGATTTTTACGCCTACTGCAACGGGGCCTTCGACAAGAAGCCGATTCCCGGCGAGTATTCCGCGTACGGAGTGAACCAGGAAATCGACGAACGCAACTTCACCATCCTCAAGGAAATCCTCGAGAACTCAGCCCGCACTGGTGGACCCAAGGGGAGCGTGGTCCAACGCGTGGGCGACTTCTACGCCTCCGGCATGGACGAGGCCGAGATCGAGCGGGCGGGGCTTACGCCGCTGAAGCCTTGGCTGGACCGCATTCGGGCGATCGACAGCCGCAAGGAACTGTTGGCGGTGATTGCCGGCCTGCAAACCCAGGGCGTGAATGTCGGCTTCAATATCGGCGCCGAGATCGACGACAAGGACACGACACGCATGATCGCTGGCATCAGCCAGGGCGGCCTGGGCCTGCCGGAGCGGGACTATTATTTCCGCAAGGGCAAGGCGGACGACGATATCCGCGCCGCCTATGTCAAGCATGTCGCCCGGATGCTGGAACTAGCCGGCGACGCCCCAGCGGCGGCGAAGTCGGCCGCGAATTCGATCATGGCCTTCGAGACCAAGCTGGCCAAAACCTCGCGGACGCTAGTCGAGCTCCGCGATCCGGAAAAGAACTACCACAAGTACCCGCGGACCGCGCTGGCCAAGCTAGCCCCCGATCTCGATTGGAACGGCTACTTTGCTAAGATCGACTTCCCCGCAGGCGAGGGCCAAATGCTGGTCCGCCAGCCGGAATTCCTGACGGCATTCGATAAGCTGGTGACTAGCGAGCCGCTGGCCGTTTGGCGGGATTATCTTCGCTGGCACCTGTTGGCCCAGAGCGCCAACTATTTGGGCAAGGCTTTCGTCGAAGAACGGTTCGCCTTCATGGGCAAGAAGCTCTCCGGCGCCACTGAGCTGCGGCCGCGGTGGAAGCGGGTGCTGGCGGCGGCGGACGTTGCCATCGGCGAGGACCTGGGGCAACTCTACGTGGCCAGGGCTTTCAGTCCTGCCGCCAAGGCCCGCGCCTTGACCCTGGTCAATCTCTGCAAAGAGGCCTTGCGGGGCAGGATCCGGGCTGCCGGCTGGATGAGCCAGGCAACCAAGGAGCAGGCCTACAAGAAGCTCGACACCATGCGGAGCAAGATCGGCTATCCCGACAAGTGGCGCGACTACAGCAAGTTGAGAATCTCGCGGCAGCCCTACGTGCTCAACGCCCTGGCGGCCAATGCCTTTGAGTTCCAGCGGGATCTGGCCAAGCTCGGCAAGCCGGTGGACCGCGGCGAATGGCTCATGACGCCGCAGACCAATAACGCCTATTACGAGCCGACGCTCAACGAGGTCTGTTTTCCGGCGGGCATCCTCCAGCCACCGTTTTTCGACGAAAAGGCCGATGACGCCTCCAACTTCGGTGCCATCGGCGCGACGATTGGGCACGAGTTGACGCACGGCTTCGACGACGAAGGCCGGCAGTACGACTGGCAAGGCAATCTCAAGAGTTGGTGGACGCCCGACGACGCCAAGGCCTTCGAGGGCCGCGCCGAGCGGATCGTGCGGCAGTACGATGCTTACGAGGTCCTGCCGGGGCTGCACATCGACGGCCATCAGACGCTTGGCGAGAATATCGCCGATATCGGCGGCCTGCGAGTGGCGTACGATGCCTTTCAGCGGGCGATCCGCGGGCAGCGGTTGCCGCGGACAGATGGTTTTACCCCCGACCAGCGGTTCTTCATCGCTTTCGGCCAGAGTTGGCGGACCAACGAGCGTCCGGAGTTGGTGCGGCTGCACGTGGGTAGCGACGTGCACAGCCCGGTCCGCTGGCGGGTGCTGGGCTCGGTGGCGAATTTCCCCGAATTCCTCCGTGCCTTTGGCTGCCCGAAACCGGCGGAGAGCTGGCCGGCGATCTGGTGAACAGCGCGGGCCATACGTCAGGCTTTCGAGCCTGACAAAGATGTCCCTAGGCTGCGCCGCGGGCCCGATCGTCAGCCTGAAAACGCTGACGTACACTCTCAGTTGTCAGCCTGGCAAGGCTGACGTACGCGATATGCCGAACTTCACAGACAACCCGGCGGGGTTATAATAGAATTCTGGGAGGAGGAAAGGGCATCGATGGGCATACGGTTTTACTGTCCCAACGGACACAAGCTGAACGTCAAGGAATTCCAGGCCGGCAGGCGGGGAATATGCCCGTTCTGCGGTGCACGGACGCTGATTCCAACGCAAAGCACTCGTCCTGCCTCGAAATCTGCGGGCCGGCAAGGGGCGGGGGGCGCGGCCACGCAGACCATGGAACACGACGACCCGGAAGCCGCTCAGGGCTCCGATTCGTCGCCAGACATCCTTCCTGGGGAACCGCCTAATTTGCCGGGCGATCCGACAGGCGGCAGGATGTTGGCGCCGAGTACGCAGATCGAGACCGAGCCCGCCGGCCCGGTTGTCGCCCCGCCCTCCCCTTCCACGGTGGCGCGAGGGGCGGCCGCGGCCGCGTCGGCCCCCGCCCGTCCGCAGCCGGCCGCATCGTCAAGACCGCAACCGGCGGTGGTGTCAGCAAAGACGGCAGACGCGGGCGTTTCGCCACTTGCTGCGCCTTCAACCCCAGCGGCCGCGGCAACGGCACCAGGCGCAGTGGCGTCCTCTGCAGCGCCCGCTCCGGCACCTGTGGTCGCCCGCCCATCGGGAAGCGGGCCGATGGCAGGACCCGTTACGGCTGCTCCGCCGCTGCCGCCGACGGCAGCTGCAGAACCACCCGATCCCATTGCCGAGGCCCCGGATATGATCTGGTACGTGCGGCCGGCCTCGGGCGGGCAATTTGGCCCGGCGCCCGGCGAGTTGATGAAGACCTGGCTCAGCGAGGGGCGCGTTAGTGCGGATTCGCTCGTCTGGCGCGAAGGGTGGCGCGACTGGCAAGAGGCGGCCCAGGTGTTTCCCAAGCTTCGTGGCAACCAGATCATCGACTTCCTCGACGCGGCCCCCGTGATCGCCGCCGCTGCACCCGTCGCGCACGCTCATCGTCCCAAGCCGCGGCGTGCCTCCGATCACAAGCAAATTGCGCTGCTGGTGGGATTGGGCTTGCTGGTGATCGTGCTTTTCTTCGTATTCCTTTGGGAACTGCTGAGGCCGTCATGAAGATACAACAGTTTCTCGAGCATCACGGTCTGGCCTCCAACCCTTTTGCCGACGAGGACGCGCAGACGGACCTCGTGTTTAAAGGGGCCTGTATACGCAGCGTCTTTCACCCGGCCTGGGACAAGATCTACGGCGATCCTACCGAGCCGGCCACGTCGGTGGTGTTCGGCGAAAAAGGGGCGGGCAAAACGGCGATGCGGCTGCAGGTCGTGCGGCGGTTGGCGGACTATAACGCCGACCATCCCGAGCACCAGGCGTTCGTGGTCCAGTATGACGACTTCAATCCCTTCATCGACCGCTTTCGCGAGGGTTTTCACGGCCGCTGGCGGCGAATCGATCGGGCGTTGGCTCAGTGGCGTCTCTGGGACCACATCGACGCCATCCTTTCGCTGGCAGTGACGCAATTGGTCGACCGTATCCTCGAGGTGCAGCAGGCGCGCCATCCGGCTGCCCGCGAGGAACCGCTGCCGATCGGCCGGCTCGATGCCGGCGAGGCCCGCGACGTGGCCCTGCTGGCGGCGGTCTACGACCGCTCGACGGCGGAGAATCCGGCCCAGCGCTGGCAGCGGCTGCGGAAGAAACTGCGATTCTCCACGTGGAGGTCGAAGTGGGACCTTGCGGTCGGCGGCGTGGTCACGGCAGCCACGCTGGGACTGTTTGGTTATTTCGGTCGGGCGGAACTGGTCGCCTCCTGGCGGTCGTGGTGGCCGTGGATGCTGGCGGCAGTGGTTGCCGGCTGGGTGCCCTGGTTGGCCAGATTCGTCAAGTACACGTGGAGGGCCTGGCAAATCCGCCGCAACACGCGGGTGCTGAACCATGCCATTCGGCCCTTGCGGCGGATACTGCTGGATTTCCCTGCCGCGCAGCTCGTGGGACAGCCCTTGCCGCTATCGCAGCAAACGGATCAGCGCTACCAGCTTCTGGAAAAGTTGCAGTCGGCGCTCCGCACGCTGCGATTCGACGGCATCGTGGTTATTGTTGATCGCGTTGACGAGCCCTATTTGATCAACGGCTCCGCCGACTTGATGCAGGCCCTTGTCTGGCCGATGCTCGACAACAAGTTCCTCAAGCATTCCGGGCTGGGCCTGAAGCTCCTCCTGCCGGTCGAGTTGGAGCGGCGGGTCGATCGACAGGACCGCGATTTTCACGAACGGGCCCGGCTCGACAAGCAGAACCTCATCCGTTCGCTGGCCTGGACGGGTCAATCGCTCTACGATCTAGCCAACGCCCGGCTCAAAGCCTGCGCCTGCGACGGTCAAACGCCCACGATCACCAACCTTTTGGACCCAGCGATCGACGCGCCGCGGCTGAAGGCCGGGCTGGGGACGCTGCGGGTGCCGCGGCACCTCTTCAAGTTCATGTACCGGCTTTTCACCACGCATTGCAACGCCCACAGCGAGGACAACCCGGCGTGGCGGATCGACCAAGGCGAATTCGAGTCGGTGCTGGCCCTGTACCAGCGCGACCAGGACGCGTTGGACCGCGGTGTGGGGGCGGGCTGATGGCAGTCGAGACCTACAGATAATCGGCGAATAATTCCCTGCTGGGACGCGGCAAGACAATCTCGGATACCAGCAGGCCACGTTCGCGGGCCTCGTCGGCCGCCGCGTCGACCCCCGCCCGCACGTCCGACACGTTGCCGGTCATCAGCAACAGCCCTTTGCCGCCCAGGGCCATCGCCACGTGGATGCGGAAGAGCGTCACGCGGGCCGCCTTGGCGGCGCGGTCGGCGGCCGCCAGGATGCTCACGCCGCTGAAGGTTTCTACCACGCCTAATGCACCGGCCTCGTCGGCGTGCAGGACGACCGACTGCCCCAAGGCCGGAAAGACCGCGTCGTGCACGTTGGCAAGCGTCAACTCATCGATTACCGCGCTGGAACCGACCTTGACGCCCGCCTCGACCGACGTCTCGACGTCGCTGACCGATCCGCCCACCACGACCAGGTACTTGCCGGAGCAGATTGTGCGGGCGATGATCTGGTTGACCGAGGCCGCTTTGAGCATTTCGTCTTGGGCCAGGTAGCCCAGACCCACGCTGGAAAATTCAATCGCGCCGATCGCTTTGCCGCTTGACATGAGATGTTGGTCCTTTATTTTTCAATCCAAATTACACCGCCGCTGACGGCGGTCACGGTGCCGTCAATCGACGCATGCACCGGCACGCCCAGGGCGGGCTTGCCGTTGGCGACCGGCGGGCGCCCCACCACCTGCCCCTTGGTCACGCGATCGCCCGCCCCGACCACCGGGTCGCAAGGGGCGCCGATGTGTCGCTTGAGCTTGATGCCGACCTTGGCGGCGGGCAGGATGGCGTTGTTCAGCGGGCCGACATTGCGGAACTGCCGCAGCCCCAGCTTTTGGATCAAGCGGGCCATGGGGGCCTTGCGGTTGCGGAGATGGGTCTCGGCGCGAGTGGCGTTCAGCGGCGGATTCTCCCAGCGTTTTTTCTCCGCGGCCAAACGCCGCTTGTTCTGCGTGCAAACCTGCTTGGGATCGAGGTCTTCCGGGCAGGAATAGAGGCTGCACAGGTTGCACTCGCAGCAGAAACTCGTGCCGATGGTGTTGGCCTCGCCCACCAGGTTGAAACCCAGGCTGCGCATCGCCCGATGCGGCTCGATCGGATGACCCAACAGCCAGCGGGGGCACAACTCGGTGCAGTAGCTGCATTGGTCGCAAGCGCTCTGCCCGATGCGGGCTACCTGCTTCCAGGTCTGGTTCCGCCGCTGGATCACGATGTGTTCGTCGGGCAGGACGATCACGCCGCCGGTCGTCTTGTCGACGAGGGCCTCGTGGTCGGGCTGGAGCGTGCCCATCATCACGCCGCCGACCATGTAATTCGGATTAGGGATCGTGGCCCCTCCGGCCGCCGCGACGCACTGCGAGAGCGTTACGCCAATGGGCACTCGAACGGTCACCGGCTCGGCAACGGCCCCGGCGATCGTGAGGAATTTTTCCGTTACCGGTTGACTGGCCGAGGCGGCCACGTTGACGGCCGTCTCCACGTTCATGACCACAGCGTTGACGGCCAGGGGAATGCCGCCGGGCGGGATGATGCGGCCGAGCGTGTCGTAGACGAGGATGAATTCATCGCCCGCCGGGTAGGCGTCGCGCAAGGGGCAAACTTCCATGTTGCGGGGCAGCCGGGCACTGAGCAGGTCGATGACGTCGTGGTATTTTTCCTTGATGCCGACGATGGCCCGCGGCGCACGACGAGTTGCATGGCGACGGCCATGCCTTCGATGGTGGCGTCGAGGTAATCGCGGAGGACTTCCTTGTCTTTATGGAGCAGCGGTTCGCACTCGGCGGCGTTGAGCAGGACGGTATCGGCCTTTCCGGCGAGTTTGACGTGGGTGGGGAATCCGGCCCCGCCCGCACCAACCACGCCCGCCGCGGCGATCGAGTCCAGTGTCACTTGTGGCATGGCAAATCCTGGTATGAAGGGATAGGATAGTATACTATCGCCTTCAGGCGGCTGCAAGTGATTGATGGAAAAGGGGTTAGGAAAGATCTTCTCACCGCTGTTGCCCAGGAATAGTCGGCTGTTACCCTGGAATGGCCGGGAAGATCACCAAGGCTTGGACGGTCGATATAAATGGCTTTCTCGCAGGTTCCAATACCAGAACCAGTAATCTTCGAAGGACTGGAAGTTCGGGTTGTCAGGCTCGACTTCGATATCCACCAGCGGCAAGCTCTCCACCTTGTTGCTATGAACGGCAATGCAACAGAGTGCAGCCCCGTCGGACGGCGTCGCCTGGGGATCAACAAGGGCCGTAACTGTTACAGGATGGATGCCACCGGTGTCGGAGGAATAGACGGCTTCGCAAGGCAGTGCGAGACAGTCCAACAAGTGGCGGTAGTACGTAAGCATCGTAGCCGAATTGACCGCAGGCAATGCCCCCCCGCGGCCTAGTCCGAAAATTGCCCGGATGCGATCCTCCGTTCCCGGCATGGCCAAGCGATCTGGTAGAACCGGCATGGAGAGATCGGGCGACCTTGCCGCGACATCCGCAGATGAAGAATCCTTGCCGACCGCGGCGTACACATGTCCTTCGTTACTGATTACTTCCGGCCAGGTTTCCATTCGATGGCTCCCCTCATGCTGCCCTTCGAGGGTTAGTATCCCCAGGTAGAATACAATAACCGAGACGCGTGAGAAGTTGACGAGGATGAGATTAGGAATTGATGAGTACTACCCAGCGGGCCATCTGGAAGGACAAGAAGACCCTCAAGCTCGGGCTCGCACGCGGGGGCCGGCTATTGCGTTCCGTCTACCGTGAAGTTTATCGTGCCAGCGAGCGCATCGGCCAATTCTTCATGAATTTCGGCCCGGAAGATCGGCACGTAGCGCGGGGCGTGGAAACCAAGTTTTACCTGATCTCCGTCCACCGCCAGTACCGTTACTTCGATGTCCTCGCCAACGAGAACGCGTTCACCGGGCTTTCGTTTCAGAACCAACATGCCTGATCCTCCATGAAGAGGGACTTCCACCCAACATGATGCTAGCAGGCAAGTATTAGTGGAGAATTAGGGCTCCGTTAGAAATGCGTGAGCAGGGCGGATTTGGCAGCCCGGCGTACGCGCCCTTGCTGCAAGCCTTGTGAGGGGTGATAGCCTAGAACATAAAGGAAACAGGCATAAAGCGACATCCGCCGCCACGCCCCTACCGGTCGGCCGCCGGGTGGCGAATCCTTTCTCTGCGCCGGGAAAGAATCATGAGCATACAATCCTGATTGAGCCATTCCTGATCGAGCCATCCACTGAGATACTCTTTTCTGCTATGCGGTAATCACAACGTTCTGCGCCGGGCTGTCTCACCACGAAAAATCGATAACGAGGAACCCTTTGCGAGAAAACGACTTGCGACGACGGGGCCGCAAATCTGCTTGTGACACAGGTTCACGACAAAAGGCCCCGGGCGGGCCGCAAACTGTCGTCGCAAGTAATTATGGATAAGCGTCTTGCGTCTGAGGGCCGGAGTCATTTCTCGACCCGCTGCCGCTGTGACACAAATTCTCGGCCCGGCCCAAGGGGCGTCGTCGCAACCACTTGTGTACAAAAGGCTTGTGACGACACGCCAGCGGCTCACAACGGCCTCCCGCTCGGGCGACGAATACATAACCCTTTAGAGCCGAATCGCCGCATTTGAAATTGGACGAGCGTATCTCTGCCGTAGTGGTCCGTTTCATAAATGATGTCGCAGATAGGTCGTAGGGTGGACCGGGTGGGACCAGATCCGGGGCACCCGCTCGCGGTCGGCGAGCGCAGGCCCACCGTAATGCGCTTTCCACCCGATCACAGTGGGCCTGCGCAAAGTCCTGCTCGGAAGGCCGAGGCGTGCTGCCGCTTTTCTTCCCTCCGCGAGGGACGGGCGTTTACGCCCGTTGTCGGCTTTAGCCGGTATTCGGCCCGGCATTTATGCCGGGTTTGGGTGAGGCTATAATCACTTTTTCGTGTTTCGTTTGTCCCGTTGTCAGGCCCGTTCACGGGCCTCCTTTCAGACGCACGCGATGAGCCGAAACAATTATTCCGAGATCAATCTGCATCTTACCTGGCACTGCAAGGACAGCGCGCCGATGCTCACTCCTCAGGTCGAGCCGCTGACGTACCGCATCATTAAAGATTGCCTGATCAAAACCCCCGAGGCTGTAGTCCATGCGCTCGGGGGAACGGATACGCACGTGCATGTAGCCGTTACCATTCCTCCATTACTTCTTCCTTCCACATTCATCGGTTTTCCTGGGGCGCACCACGGGCCTTTCGCCCCCGGCGAGCCGGGCCGGGGGCGTTTGCCTGAATTTGAATTGTCAAACAGCAACGTACTACCTTGATATTACGCCTGGCGAGCGGCAATTTTCTAAAGCGTTGTCGCATGCCCTTGCTAGGTAACGTGTTGGGGGACGGTTTTGGTGCAGGCGCGGGCGTCTGCTTCTTCTCCCCGGAGGGGTCAGACCGCTGGATGAATGCCAGTTCAGGCGATTGCAAAATCCGTGCGATAAACGGCCACGGCCCGGCTCCGTTGGTGCGCCGGGCTTGCGGTTGTTTTCGGTGTGGGCGGCTGGTTCGATCATTAGGGCGTCTCGTTGCTGCTATCGTCTCGTTTTCTCCCCATCGCCACCATTTTGTCGCCGGCGTCCTCCCATCGTCCCAAGGGGCAACTGAAGGCCCGTCCGCGGGCTTTCATTGCGATCCAGCAGCCGCAGGCCGCGCAGCGTCGGCCGGCGCGACGGTCGCAGGTGCGGCAGACGTCCAGCCGCCGACGGTGCTCGGTGTCGTTCACCAGCACACAACCGTCGCCGACGAAAGCCACCACCGCCCCGAGGAAACTCGCGACCTGCGTTGAGAGCGGCGGAAACGCCAACTCCCCTCTCTCTTCGGGAGACGGGCGCGGGGTGATGGCCGTGGCTTTGGCGGGGGTGTTATCCCCTCGCCCCTGCGTGGGAGAGAGATCGGCGGCGAGGGCCGTCGCATCCGGCCAGCTTCCCAGCACCGTTGCCACGTTGGAAAATGCTTGACGGGAATTGTGCTGATTGTCTCTTGGCTTCATCGTCTGCATTTTGGTTTTGGCTCGTCCAAGAGGCAATATCAGTGATGTCCCCTTTTTCTGGCCCGTGCTTCAGCATGCTTCAGCACGGGTCCACCGCGGCCGTCGCGGTTCCGCCTCGCGCCCTGCCCGCCGCCGTCCCCACCGACCCCGCGTCGGTGGAAAGATGATTTTAGTCTGGACGACGCGCTAGTCTAGTGAAGGTCATTGAAATTGGGACTTCAAACTGGACTCACTCTCGCGCGTTTGCGCGCAGATTCCCTGCTTCTTAGCCTCACTTTTCCGTTCTTCTGCCGGCATGACATAGCGATCAATAAACGCGCTGCTAAAATGGAATTGCTCTGCGCCGTCCTCTAGTCGCAGGGCAACCACGTAAATCGCTGAGTTTGCGGAGCCAAAGACCAAAACGCGATCGTCTGCTGGTATGATCGCGACGTTGTGAATAGAAAGATTAGCGTAATGCCGCAGGGCGTCGGACGCCGCCACCCCGGCACACCAGACGGTTTTCTGACTCTTGTCGTCAATCGAGAAAACTCGATAGGGATGCGGCGCGGAATAGAACAGAGCAACATAGACTCGACCTTTCGCCCATGCGATGCTGACGTCGGATCGGGGCGAATCGTCGCGGCCCGGCGACCAGGCAAAGTGGTCTCCTCGAAACAGCAGTTCCCGCTGAAGCTGAATGTGGCCTAAAAAGGGGCAAGAACAGCAGGAGGCTTCGTAAAGCAGTGAACAGCGGTATATCATCCAGCGTAATGAGGGTAGGATGGCGGTTTGCCAGCCAGGATGGTAATTCGGTACTGGGTGAGAAGAGTCGTCGTGATCCTGCCTCGTCCACCAAAACAACGCACTCCGCCGAAGCGCAAGCATCTCTCGGCCGATGCCTTGTACGCACTCTTGCGGCTGGAATGTGATAAGATCGCGGACCATCGTGGGCGGGAGTGCCCGATTTCCTTGACGAACGCGCTCATGTCGGCTTTCAGCATGTTTGTGCTGAAAGACCCTTCCCTGCTGGCATTTGACGAGCGCCGCAACGATGAGAACATGGGGAACCTGTTCGGCATCGCGCGTGTTCCGTCGGACACTCACATGCGGGAGATCCTCGACCCCGTGGAGCCGCAGGCGATACGACCCTTGTTCGACGCTGTCTTTCGCCAACTCCAGCGTGGAAAAGCCCTGGAGCCGTTTGTCTTCCATCAAGGCTGCTACCTGCTCTCCTTGGACGGCACCGGGTATTTCTCTTCTTCGGCCATCCACTGCGACTCCTGCCTGGAAAAAGTGCATCGCCAGACGCAAGAGACTACCTATCAGCACCAGATGCTGGCAGCCGTGATGATCCACCCGGATCACCGAGAGGTGATTCCTTTCGCTCCCGAACCCATTGTGAAACAAGACGGCACCCGCAAAAACGATTGCGAGCGAAACGCGGCCAAACGCTTGCTGCAGAAAATCCGCGGAGAGCATCCCCATCTGAAGCTGATCGTTGTCGAGGACGGGTTGGCGAGCAACGCCCCGCATATCCGCGAGTTGCAGAGCCTGAACATGCACTTCATCCTGGGAGCCAAACCGGGGGATCATGATTTTCTCTGGGACCAGGTGCTCGCCGCCTGGGAGGTCGACCGGGTGACGACGATTTCCTGGACTGAAGGGGATGTCTACCACGAGATTTCCTTCATCAACGACGTGCCGCTAAACGAATCCAACCAAGATTTGCGCGTGAATTGGCTCCATTGCTACGAGATCAGCCCTGACGGCGAGGAACGGACCTGGACCTGGGTTACGGACCTGAAGATCTCTCGCCAGAATGCCCGTTGCCTGGTAAGAGGCGGCCGCTGTCG
This sequence comes from uncultured Planctomycetia bacterium, assembly GCA_963709175.1. GTDB lineage: Bacteria > Planctomycetota > Planctomycetia > Pirellulales > Thermoguttaceae > JANXQG01. The sequence goes on along the minus strand of CAVPVK010000007.1, from coordinate 1,148,787 downwards.
CTGGAAAATCGAGAACGAGACGTTCAACACGCTCAAGAATCAGGGTTACCACTTCGAACACAATTATGGCCATGGCAAGAAGAACCTGTCGGTAGTCTTTGCCATGTTGATGATGTTGGCGTTCCTGGTCGATGAGGTCCAACAACTCTGCTGCCCGCTATTTAAGGCCGTGCGGAAGAAGTTGACGAGCAAGCGGGCACTGTGGGATAATCTGCGCTCTCACTTCCGACACTTCGTTTTCCACTCGATGCGTCACCTTTACGAGGTCATCCTCTATGACCTCGCCAAGCAACTCCCCGCACCGACACGGAATACGTGTTAACCTGGCCTCTCTGTATTTCCGCGCTCCCTCCACCGCTCGCATACGGCTGCTCCAGCTCAGAGAAGCCCGACGTCGGCACGCTCACGCTGCGCGACAACGAGTTTCTGTGATAATCCAGGGCCTTCGCCGCTCCGCACACGTCTAACAACGGCGCCCTCTATCGCCCGTATCTCGCCCATCTTTTCGTCTAACATACGCACACTCAAAACTTGATGCCCTAACGCTGTTAGCCGCTCGATTTATCGGGAGTTGCTGTCCTCGAATTAGCCACCGCGTGTCTTCTGCGACCACCCGGATGTCACCCGTCGGCGTCACCACCCGCTTGACGGAATAGTCGCCAGCGTCAAACCCAACCGTATTGTCACGACCGCCACAGGCCGTCGCCGACAGCAGAGAGTCCATCCACGGCTTTGGAGCGACCACTCCAGCCCGCTTTTCGATCAGACTAGCAAATCGACGCAGCTCCCGTTCGTTTGGTGCGGGCGGTTCGGCCCCCGTCGGATTTGGAGGGACAATGCTTCGCCGGACCTTTTCCCATCCCGCAGCGAGGGAGGTCGACGTGTCTTTGTCCGCCACGAGGGCGTCCAATCCCTCCGCCGTCGCGCTCCGTACCCTGCGATCCAGCGCTTCCCACCGCGCCCTATCCCTCCAAGTCGGCGTATCCAGCCGTCGAGGCTCAAGGTCCACTGCCTGCGCATTCGCTTCTCTTATCGCACTCTCCGGGGTGGCCGACGCGGCGAGGCAAGCGACCGCTAAGTAAGCGGAGAATCGGAACAGCCCGCCCTTGCAGCTGCAAATCCTCCTCATTCCTCGTTGGGCCCCAAACTTTGGAACAGCCTCGACATGGCGCTCCTCTGCACCAAGAACGCCCATCGTTACTGTCGATTGCCGAACACAGGAAAAGCAATTGCCTTCGTATGTTGACATTTTTCCCTTTCGCAACACTGCCATGAACTAATTGAGTATCGTTGATCCTTCCGTTCGCCGGAAGGGTGTTTCGGGTTGTTCCACCACGACGGGATGCTGCCGGTAGATGGAACGGCGCCCGACCCGTGCGAGCATGTAGGTGGACCGTATGTGGCGTTGGTCGTCCACCCGCCGCGCCCGTGGCCCAAGTAACCTAGGTCGCCGGTGTCCTCTTTGCAAATGAACCTGATCTCACCCCTAATTACAATAGCGCCGCATGTTCCGATGGGGAAGTACAAGTCCATCGAATCGTTGTGGTAAATGTGCGTTTTTCCCCCTATAACCCCCTGGTTCGGACCCGTTGGCCCTGGCGCATCCGCCGCCACGTACCAAGCCTCCAAGAAAGGCTTGGAGGCGTACGCCGCAGTCTCTGGCACCTTGTTGGGGCAATCCGTCGCATAGTCACATCCTTTCGTGTTGCAGTACATCTGGTTCCACTGCACTACATAGCCTTCACAGTGCTTCTGTTGGTCCATCACAAACGTGTACAATACGGCCGGCTGATCCCCAAGATACTTGGTGCAATCAGTTCCCACCAGTGTGCTATTGTCGACGATGTTGTAGCTAACGTTGCCAGACGGGTCGCAGTGCCCACCGCGCTTGGAGCATTTAGCATGCCGAAATTCCGCGGCGATTGAAAATGATCCATCACGGTTTCAGAATACTGTCCCATATTGCGCGATGTTTCTTGGAGTCATATTGTAGGTTAGTGGGTAAAGCACTCGCAGGTGATCGTAGCGTTATCATTCTTCAATAGCAATGATGTTGACCGCTGGCAGTGCGCCGCGCAGTTGCCCGACCCCCCCATGGAGGGCTGGTTCTCCTAGGACTTCCAATTCGTTCAGACTCCGAATTGCCTTCAACGCTTCCAGGCCGCTGTCGGTTATCGCGGTTCCCTCTACTGTAAGTCGCCTAAGACTTTTTAGACCGGTTAGTTGTTTCAAGCCGGCGTCTGTAATCGCCGTATCCTCCAGAGAAAGCGAATCGAGGTGCGCAAGGCCCCGCAGGACACTCATGGTTCGATCTGTAGCGCGGGAGGGAAGAGTAAGTTCTCGAAGTTCGGTTAGCTGTTTCAGCCCCTCAAGGCCGCGTTCGGTGATCATTGTGCGCGAAATGTCAAGGTACGTCAGACCCGAAAGCTGGAAAAGACAGGTCGCCCCGCGATCGCCGATTCTTGTGCTGCTGATGTTCAAGCACTTCAGGCTCTTGATTGATTGAAACACGCTGATCGAATCGTCGTCGATCTGCGCCGACAACTTCGATCCATTCTAACGTTTTGACCTTCGATAACTTTCTTAGGTCCGATGCGCGGAAACTTGCGTCATCCAGGCTCAGACCGCGGAGATTCGTTAACTGCACTACGCATTCGAAACCTTCGCGCGGCACGACGTTCCCAGACAAGACGAGCCACCTTAGACTCCGCAACCCCTTGATGATCCTGAATCCCCGGTTCGTGACCGGCTGACAAATCACGAGTTGTTCCAATTGCGGCAGACCCGTCAGACACGCGAGATCGTCATCGGATAGACGCTCGCCCCGGAACTGGACAGATTTTATATTGCCGTTGTGGTGGTATTCTATATCCACGTCTAATTGCTGTAAACGCGCAGTCGAGCTGGCTTTATCCGAGGCGGCTGTCTCCACCGCCCGGAGGAGGCGCGGTGCAACCGCGAGCAGCCCCAGCAGCGACGTAATAAGCAATACTCTTCGCATATTTCTTTCAGACGCAAATGCCGAAATCCAACTGAAAGGTGGTTTGAGTTTGAAATGCCATAGCGAGGGTGATGTTACACACTCGAGATGCGTCGGTCGGCTTGCTTTGAAGAAACACGCCGGTGCCAAACAATGGCAACCACCAAAACCCCCAGGTGACTCTCGCCAAGTATTGACGCACGCCCGCGGGTCTCTGGATCATGGTCAGGCAGGTCTGCCAGGGGCAGCAGGGGACATAAATGCTTAACTGTGGTGTATTCTCCCATGCCCGCAATATCTGAAGTTGCGCTTTGCGGATGAAGTCTCTTTCTCTTGGCCCTGTCGGGCAATCGCCCTTTAAGATGACCCCAGCCGGCACGCCGGGGGGCGCCGCATTATGTCAGTCCGCGATTGAAGGGTTGCGCACGGCAATGGCACGAAAACCGGCCCGGACGGAAACAGCGGGGCGAGAGCAAGACCTGACGCACCTAACTGTAAACTGACCTGCCCACTTGGATCGACGTTGACAGTAGGGCTATTGTTCGCGTATTTATATAGCGACGCGCTTTCCCGTTGGTCGACCAGTCCAATCGGATCGGGGCTCAGCCATCTTGCCAGTACATCGCTGAATGCCCTTGCCCGTACATAATAATCACCCACATCCCGGTTAATATAGTAGCCGAATTGTCCTACGAACCGGAACGGATTGGTCGTCGGGTTCTCCGCCCCCGTGCTCACTGGCTCCCCGAAGGCGGTGTTGGCGTAGCTGTCGGTTACGTTGCCGTTTTCGTCCGTAAGCAACTGTGTCGAACCAAGGCCATCGTAATGGTAGTAGCGAGTAGCCATCAATCATTCCTCCACCGGCTGATCAGGCTGCCACTGGCTAAGCAGGCTTCCAAAGGACGTTGGCTCTTGGGTATAGACCACGCTTGTAACCCCGCTCGTCGTCGTCTCCAGTAGGTAGGCTTGCCCGTCCCAGACGATGCTCCGCGTCCCCGTTGAGTCGGCAATCGCCACCCGCAGGCCGTCACCGTTGTAAACGTTTGTATCGACGGTTCCGTCGGGCAGCGCAACCTGGACGAGCCGGTTTTCGCCGTCCCACGCGTTCGTGGTAACGGTGCCCCCAGGCACGGTGGTAAGCCGCATATTCCCAGCATTATCAAACTGGCCGCTGGGGCCGGCGGCGAATCGGGCGAGGTGGGGATCCACTGGGGATCGCTGCCGATGGATTTTCCTGGCGATGGCATAATCCGACCTCCCTTGTCTTCACTCGCCGTTTCCGCGATTTGCCGACCGCGGCAACGGCCAAGTTTCAAGCAGACCAACAAGACCCGATCAAAACTGAGGTGCCGGGCAGACGTGCGATGCCGAAGAGAATGCTGCAGACGACTGTCAACTTAGCTGCTGTTTCCAAGAACCCTTACCCGGCACAGCCGGGGGCGGCGTAACGGGGCGCCGGCAGAGCATGCCGACGTTTGCCTGGCGGACGTGGTTGGGGCTGTATTCCTGGCAAACCTAAGCAAATTGATCTTCCTGATTTCTGCGGATCTGGGTATGGTCTGTTCCTAGGAATCGGGCGGCGGCGGGAAAGTCGCCGCCGCTTTCACCAGTAGGCCGCGGGGGGATTTTGCCGGGCGTCGTGGAACGCTATCATGGTCCTCGCCAATTCGACCGTTATCGAGCTGGACATGGGCAAGCTGGAAGACCTTCTGAAACGCATCGACGCCCAGGATCTCCATACGGAAGACTACGGCACGCTCCACTCCGTGATCGAGTCCTATGTGGGTCTGTTCTTTGCCGTGGGCGACAAGAATACGACCATCGCGCGGTTGCGGAAAATGCTCTTCGGGATGAAGACCGAGAAGACCGCGAAAGTGGTCGGGCAGCGCCCAGCAGAGAGCTGCGCCAGGTCCAGCGATTGCGGCGTCGCCTGCGAGCGACGCTTCCCCGTCGCAAGGCATGTCGCCGGCCAGCGCGACGTCGGCCGCCGCTCCCGAGGTCAAGATCGATTCCCAAGCGACAGAGCCCGTTCGAGCCAAGGGTCACGGCCACAACGGAGCCGATGCCTACACCGCCGCGGAAAAGATCGAGGTCCCCCACTCGTCGTTCCAGCCGGGCGATCCCTGCCCACAGTGCGCGGAGGGCACGCTCTACGACACCGGTCGCCCCGGCGTGGTGATGCGACTGGTGGGCCAGCCGCCGGTGGGCGGCAAGGTGTATTATCTGCAGAAGCTGCGCTGCGGCCTGTGCGGCGTGGTCATCACCGCAGATCTGCCAGCAGGGGTGGATGCCGAGGGAAAGCGCGACGCCACGGTGGGGAGCATGATCGCTCTGCTGAAATACGGGATGGGCATGCCTTTCAACCGCAACGAAACGTTCCAGCAGGACGTCGGCGTTCCCCTGCCCGCCGCGACGCAATGGGACATTGTTGCGGCCCAGGCCGAGCACGCCGAGCCGGTCTTCGATGAGATGGCTCGACAGGCGGCCCAAGGTGACGTGGTCTACAACGACGATACCACGGTCAGGATCCTGGCGATGATGGGCCGGCAGGTGCCGGCTGCGCAGCGCCCCGGAGGCCGCCGGCGCGGCATGCCCCGTGGCGAAGCCATTGTCGGGCGACGCTTCTGAGGACGACCTGGCCGAGGGGACGGGCAGCGAGCCGCCGTCGCCCGCGAAGGAAGCGGTCGCCCGCAAGGGGATGTTCACGACGGGCATCGTTTCGGAAACCCGGGATGGAAATAAGATTGTCCTGTTTCTGAGCGGGCGGCAGCACGCCGGCGAGAATTTGGCGGATGTGCTGGCCCGCCGCGCGGCAGAGCTTGGCTCGCCGATTCAGATGTGCGATGCTCTGGCGCAATCTGCCCGGGGAGTTGAAGACGATTCTGGCCAACTGCTTGGCCCACGGGCGGCGGAAGTTCGTCGACGTGGCGGACCGTTTTCCCGAGGAGTGCCGCCGTGTGTTGGAGTCGCTTGCGGCGGTTTATCGCAACGATACGATCGCCAAAGAGCGGAATATATCGCCCCAGGAACGGCTGATCTTCCATCAGGCCCAAAGCGGCCCGGTCATGGAGGAACTCCATGCCTGGCTGGGCCGACAATTCGATGAGCGGCGTGTGGAACCCAATTCCTGCGCTGGGTGCTAGCATTGCCTACATGCTTCGGCACTGGGAGCCGCTGACGCTCTTCCTGCGCGTGGCCGGAGCACCGCTGGACAACAACATCTGCGAACGCGCTTTGAAGATGGCGATCCGGCATCGCAAAAACTCCCTGTTCTACAAGACTCCGCGTGGCGCCCACGTGGGAGATATCTTCATGAGCCTGATCCACACCTGCAGGCTCTGCGAGGCAAATCCCCTTGACTACCTCACCGAGTTGGAACGCCACTCGGCACAAGCCGCCGAGAATCCGGGGAACTGGATGCCTTGGAACTTCCGGCAGACCCTGGCCGCCGCGGGTTCTTCCGCGACTACCCCTTAATCATCGGCCACTATCCGCCCTCGCGATTGCCGCGGCGAAAAAGCTTTTCACAGCCACCGGAAAGACACGTTTGTTTCCCCAAGCGATGCTGAGTTGTACGCAGTTCACGCCGAGGGCCTTGATCTGCTCCAATTCCTCGTCGCTCCAACTGATATCGGGAACGGACGGATTGCCTACGATTCCCACGAAGTATTTGAAGCCGCCGGACTGTGTCCCCACCGGCAAATTCCTGGCCGGCGCTGAAACGGAATCCACTGCGAGGAGCGGAAGTGGCTCCGCCGCCACAATCGCTATGAAGAGCCGATGGCCCAATGCTCCCAAGAGTCGCCGATAAGATTTCATGGTCATGCTGCTGTTATCCTTTCTTCCAACTTTCAGTATCGCGTCGCGCTACTTCACCGAAAAACAATAGGTTCCCGAAGCTGCGCCAAGAACGATCCATTGCCCATCCGCCGCCGCGCTCGCATAATAATCCCCTTGGGAAGCTTGCCCGGTGCGTTCTTTTCCCACACTATCTTGCCGCCTTCAAGGATTCTGGCGGACTGGCGTCCCAAGGTTGGCACGCCAAACTTGGCCGTGGCGTTGACAGGAACGGCGACCCGCATCTCGATCGTCCCGTCCGGTTTCTTCTCCCACTGAACCGCGATCTCGCCATTGATGCTATTGTATGCCGCCTTGGCATACGTCAGCCCCTGCCCACCGGCGGCCTGGGGAAGGTCTGACGAAGGTCTCGTCTGGCCTTGTTTTCCAACATGTACCGTGATAACGGAAGATTACCAGCGTCTCTAGCTGCTCTCCCTGCTCGGGCAGCAGCCAGAATAGCCGAGTTCCCCATTCTGCGCGGACCGCGGCTTTGCCGAACATGCCGGTCACCTGGAAACTCCCCTTGGCCGGTCTGGTCTCCCGGCGCAGGTCAGTGCCACGCAACGGGTCAGGTTCAGTCCACACGAAATCCCAATCCTCGGCATGAATTCGCTCGATGGCGGGTTGATAGCCTGTGACGATGGCCTGCTCTTATTCTGATTCTATTTCCGGAAATAGAAAGCCTTTGGCAGCTACCATCGGCAGTCTGATGCGACCGGCGTTCGCCGCGACGACGAAAAGAACGAATGAAGTGGTTATAAGGCATGGCGATCAGCGGAGGTGCCGAGTGCGCCTTATGGGCTGCCTCGCTGGACGGGCAGAGCGGCGGCCCTGAGCAGGTCGAATGGTCCGTGCTTGTGGGCCCAGTTCCTGGCATGGCGGTCCACTGCAACACATTGTCGACGAATGTCTTGACGGTCTGTCAGGGATTTCCGACAGTCCAGCGGCAACGAGCCGTTTCGCGGCCAGGAACTCCTTCGCGGTTCTTAGACGGTTCGGCCGCTTATTCCGTCGGCCTCACCCAGACGGTAATATTGAGAATCAATGATTCCCGCTGGAAACCCGGCACCCCAAAGCAGCAAAATAACCATGCGATTATCGATCGGCCACTGGAGCATCGAGATGCCAGCTCCCCCAGTCTCCTTGTTGCAGGGAATCCGCCCCTTTGACCGGTCCAAGCTCGTTCCGGAAATTGTGGCAGGCATCACCTTGGCCGCGCTGGGAATTCCCGAGGTGATGGGCTACACCAAGATCATTGGCACCCCGGTGATCACCGGGCTTTACACGCTCTTATTGCCGGTGCTCGTGTTCGCCATCTTCGGCTCATCGCGGCATCTCGTGGTCGCGGCTGACTCCGCCACGGCAGCCATGGTAAGTGCCGCGTTGGCCTCGTATGTCGGCGGCCCGAAGTACGTCGCCCTGACGAGCCTGGTGGCCTTGGTGGCGGGCGGATTACTTCTTCTTGCGCGTGGCCTCCGTCTCGGTTTTCTCGCCGATTTTCTGTCGCGTACCGTGCTGGTCGGATTTCTCACCGGTGTCGGCGCCCAGGTCGCATTCGCGGAGTTGCACGGGGTACTTGGTTTGGAAAACGGTGGCGAGGGCTTTTGGGGCCATTTATTCTTCACGGCGAAGCACCTCCAAGATATTGATCCCGCCAGCCGTTTGCATTGCGCTTTGCGTCCTCGCCATGATCGTCGGATTCGAACGTTTCGCTCCCCGCTTTCCAGGCGCCCTGTTGGCTGTGGCAGGAATGATCGCGGCCAGCGCCATGTTCCACTGGGGAAATCACGGCATAAAGTTGGTAGGCGACGTCCCGAGCGGATTGCCTAATCTCGGGCTGCCGAATGTCGCTTGGAACGATGTTCCGCTGGTTCTGCCCATCGCCTTTTCTTGCTGCATCGTCATCTTGGCCCAAAGCGCCGCCACTTCGCGCGTGTATGCGTTTCGCTATGGCGAGCGATTCAGTGAAGACACGGATCTCGTGGGCCTTTCCGCTCGCCAACCTGGCGGCAGGACTGAGCGGCACGTTCGTCGTCAATGGCAGCCCAACCAAGACGGCCATGGTCGATACGGCGGGCGGTCGCAGCCAGATAGCCCATCTCACCACCGCCGCGACGGTCCTCCTGGTTCTGCTCTTCCTGACGAAGCCGCTCAGCTACCTGCCCAATGCGGTGCTCGCCGCCATCGTGTTCGTGATCGGCGTCAAACTGATCAAGCTTCGCGAGCTCGCCGAAATCCGCAAGAAAAGCTGGAACGAGTATGTTGTCGCTCTTGCCATCGCGGCCATCGTGCTGTTCATCGGCGTCAAAGCAAGGAATTATGGCGGCGATCGTGCTGTCGCTGCTCGACCATGTGCGGCAAGGCTATCGGCCACATACGGCGATTATCCTCACCGATCCCGTGGAACACTGGCGGATGGCAGCCTGTCGTCCCGGGACAAATGATCGAGCCGGGCCTTGTGATGTATTGGTTTGGCGCCGAGCTCTACTACGCGAATGCGAACTATTTCGCCGAGCAAGCGTTGCATCTGGTTGCCCATTCACCGTCGCCCGTACGATGGCTCGTGGTAGATGCAGGGGCCATTGCCGACATTGATTATTCGGCTGGCAAGACGCTCAAAGAACTCCAGCGTGAATGCGCGAAGAGAGGCGTCGCCTTGGTCTTGACCCGGGTCAGCGAGAGCCTAAGAGCAGACCTGGATCGCCAGCAGTTGACCGACGCGATTGGAGTCCATCGCATCTTCGCCTCCCGGAGAGATTGCCTCGCGGCCTATCAAACCCGTGATGTGGACAAAACGGCTGGAACCGACAACAGTCCTTCGTAGCGTAATGTTCTGGTCCAGGGACTTGTATGACGCCGCGATGTAGCCGTAACCGTTGGATCAACACAAGCTTTGGCCGTCGCTAGAGCTTGGCACTCCGTGGGGCTGCTGAGGGCATTTCATGGGCTGCCTCGTTTGACGGTTTGACGGGCATTTCGGCAAGTGCGGTAGAGCAGCGGTTTGAGTCGGTCGAACGGGCCATGTTGCTATGCTTCGGTGGTCGCCGTCGACCAGCTTACACCCAGGTGAACATGCAGCCATGCCGGGAATTTTGGATGCGTGAGTGGCCGAATTGGATGAAGCGTTCGATGCTGTATTGGAAGATGAAAAAACTCGGCATCTCTCGACTCGAGTAGCGCTCGCCCGTTGGCGCATGCGCCCGCCCGCTGGCGCGCCAACATTGACACTTTCTCGCCCTTCTACCGGGCGTCTCGTCCCATCCGAACCGCAAGTCCTTGCTGGCGATCGCTTTACGAGACGACTCGCTGAAGCGGATGTCTCCGGTACGCCCCTTGCTTTAGAGCCGTGCCGGCTAGGCACGAACGAGCGAACGATGGAATCAACAGTAGTTACTGCAATGGCTGCGGCATTGGGTTCCTTGGTGGGTGCCACAGCTTCCATTGCTACGACTTGGATCACACAGCGCACACAGACCATTCGCGCAAATTCAGAATGGAAGCTGCGGGAGCGAGAGTCTTTATATAAGGAGTTTATCACGGAGGCTTCGCGCCTGACCATTGATGCACTGGCCCATTCGCTGGAACGGCCGGATCAGCTCATGGCCTTTTACGGGATTCTGAGTTGCATTCGACTCATGTCCGGGGAAGAGGTTGTGCGCCAGGGCGAAGCTTGTTGTTATCGGATCATCGAACTGTACGGGCGACCAAATTTGACGACAGATCACATCCGCGCAGCCGCCGAGGCCCATGACTTCGGGGGCATCGACCCGCTCAAGGAGTTCAGTACCGCTTGTCGGAACGAACTATTGGCAAGGCAATGGTGATCCGTCACATCACGGCGAAATGAACTACGAGGTGTAAGCAATGTTGCGAATCACAGTCCACGACAATCCGCAGACTCTCACGTTCCAGCTCGAAGGGCAGCGTGGCAGGGCCCTGGCTGCGGGAGCTGGAGGAGTGCTGGAAGAGCACCCTGGCCCATCGGCGCAAATCAATCCTCCGCGTTGACCTCACGGGGGTGACCTTCATCGACGACGCGGGCAAGACCTGCCTGGCGGCCATGCACCGTCAGGGGGCCGAATTCGTTGCCGCCGACTGCCTGACCAAGGACATTGTGGCCGAGATTCGTCAACGTCGGTTCGAACAGCAAGACTGACTTCCTGTTTTGCCAAGCCGCCGCCATTGGCGCGACCGCACGGACTATCTTTTCCCTCACACTAATACGATCTGACCTAGGAGTTCAATCATGAACACGATATCCGAGAAGAATTCTCAAGACTCTCACGTGTCGACCGGAGCCGCGCTAGCCCCTGCCGACAAGGTGCTCACGCGAGTGCCCAGCGGTACGTCGGCGGCTGGCTGATCCGCCCCCGCACCCTGACGCACCCGCCACGGCCGATCCGCCCTCGCATCCCGGCACGCCTGCCACGCCGACAGACGGTTCGCTTCCCGTCACCCAGCCCCAACCACCCGTCAGCGCACCGCCCGTGCATCGCTACCGAAAGTGGTTGCTGCTGGCCGGAACTGTGGCCGCGCTGGCGGTGGGCGGTTACTTCCTCGTCCCGTGGGTCCATACGGCACTCAGTACGGTGAGTACCGATGACGCTTACGTCAACGGTCACGTGACCCTTGTCGCCCCGCGCGTATCCGGGCAGGTGATGAAAGTGCTGGTCGATGACAACCAGCGCGTGAAGAAGGGAGATCTGCTCGTCCAACTCGACAAGGAACCTTTCCAGGTGCTGGTGTCGCTGAAGCGCGCCGCCGTCCGCGTGGCGGAGGCGAACCTGGCGGCGGCCGAGTCCGCGGCCCGCGGCCTGGAGGCCCAGCTCGGCACCCAACGCTGGAAACTCCAGAACGCTTCCGAGCAGGTCGATGCCCAGGTCGCCCTCTTGCGGTCCCAGGTGGCCGCCCTGCGGAGTCAGGAGGCGATTCTCGACCGAGCCCGGGCCGATTACAACCGCGCCAAGGCGTTGTTGCCGGAGCATGCCGTCAGCCATTCGGATTACGACCAGTCTGAGCAGCAGTTGCGGGTCGCGGCAGCCTCCGTCACCCAGGCGCAGGAGGCGATCGCCCAGACCCGTGTCTCCCTCGGCCTCGCGGCCCAACCGGAAACGGGCAAGAGCCTCACCGACGTGCCGCCGGACCTGAACCAGACCTTCTCCTCGGTCCGAGCGGCCCTGGCCGCCTGCATGCAGACGATGACCCTGCTCGGACAGCCGATGCCGTCCACCGACCTGACGCCCAAAAAGGCCCTCGAAAAGTTTCGGCAGCTCGACAAGAAAGGGAACATCGACCAGATCCTTCAGGATCTGGTCCCCAAGGCGCCTGCCGTGCTCCAGGCCAAGGCCGGACTGGAGCAGGCGCGGCACGACCTGGAGCAGGCTGAGTTGAACCTCCGCTATTGCGACGTCGTCAGCGAGATCGACGGCGTCGTGGTCGGCCGGAACGTGAACCCCGGCAACAACGTCCAGGCGGGGCAAGCCCTGATGGCCGTCCGCTCGCTCACGGAGATCTGGATCGACGCGAATTTCAAGGAGACGCAACTGGCCGACCTGCGGATCGGCCAGCGCGTGCGGTGCGAGGTGGACATGTACGGCAGCCGCCGGGAGTTCGAGGGCCGGATCACCGGGTTCACCATGGGGACCGGCCAGACGCTCTCCCTGCTGCCGCCGCAGAACGCCACCGGCAACTTCGTCAAGATCGTCCAGCGGCTGCCGGTGCGGGTCGAGTTGACCGACTACGACCCGGCAAAGGCGCCCCTGTTCGTCGGCGTATCGGTGACGCCCTACGTGTATTACAAGGAACCGCCCACGGGGCCGCACGCCGGGGAGGTCCTGCAACCGAGGTAGAGATGCGGGCGGCGAGGGTACACAGTATTCAGTCGTCGGTAGCAAGAATTCCATCCTGACAACTGCGTACTGGGTACTCTGTACTCGTTTCCCCTCATCCCTCATCCCTTTAACGGAAAACATATCATGAGTACCATGGCACTAAGCCCCACGGCAGTCAGTAGTCGATCCGGCGGTCAATCCCTGGCTCGTCGCCGGCATCGTCGTCGTGCCCACGTTCATGGAGATCTTGGACACCACGGTCGCGAACGTGGCCCTGCGGTACATGGCCGGCGGCCTATCCACCGCGCAGAACGACGCCGAGTGGATTATCACCAGCTACCTGGCCGCCAACGCCATCGTCCTGCCGATCACCGGCTGGCTGTCGGCCCATCTTGGCCGCCGCAACTACTTCCTGCTGTCGGTCGGCGTCTTTACGCTCGCCTCGGCAATGTGCGGCTTCGCCACCAGCCTGCCGCAGATGATCCTGTTCCGGGTGATCCAGGGGCTATCCGGCGGCGGGCTTCAGCCGTGCAGCCAGGGCATCCTGATGGACTCCTTCCCGCCCGAGAAGCAGGGCACGGCCATGACGCTGTTCGGGCTGGCTGCCATCATTGCGCCGGTCGTCGGGCCGACGCTGGGCGGCTGGCTCTGCGTCGATTACAACTGGCGGTGGATCTTCCTGGTTAACGTCCCGATGGGTCTCGTGGCACTGGTTGGCGCGTACGCCGTGGTCGACGACCCCGACTATCTCAAGCAGGAGCGGGCCGGGTTCCGCGGCAAGCCGCTGAACTTCGACAGCATCGGCCTGGGATTGCTGGTGCTGGCCATGTGCTGCTGGGAAATCATGCTCAGCAAGGGGCAGGAATGGGACTGGCTGGGCGACCCGTTCTGGCGCGTGCAGACGCTCATGATCCTGTTCGTGCTGGGGCTGGGCTTGCTGATCGTCCGGGAGATGCGCTGTGCCAGCCCGATCATCAACTTCCGGGTTCTCGGCGAGCGGAATTTCGCCGTGTGCTGCGTCATCTTCTTCTGTGCCTTCGCCGTGGTGTACTGCGCCAGCATGGCGCTGCCGATGATGCTCCAGGCACTTTATGGCTACGACGCCCTCGTCTCCGGGCTGGCGATGTCGCCCTCCGGCGTCTCCTCGATGGCCGCGATGGTGGTCGCCGGCATCCTGCTGGGCCGGCAGTTTGATGCCCGCTGGATGATCGCGATTGGCCTGGCGGTCATGGCCGCCGGCAACTACTGGATGACGCGGATGAACCTCGAGATCAGCTTCTGGCAGGTGATTTGGCCGCGGATGGTGCTGACCTTGGGCCTCGGACTGATCTTCGCCCCGGCGAGCGTGGCCGCGTACAAGTACATTCCGGTGCATCTGCGCGGGGCGGCGGTCGGACTGTTCAGCCTGCTCCGCACCGAAGGGGGCAGCGTCGGCACTTCGATGTGCCAGACTATCCAGGATCCGCGCCAGCAGTTCCACCTCTCCCGCCTGGGCGAGAACCTGGGCCCGCTGAATCCCCATGTCCAGTCGTTTCTGGAGCAGAACCGAGAGTTCTTCCAGCAGTGGACCGGCGACGCGGCCCGCTCGCAGCAGTTGGCGGTCCAGTCGCTCGACAACCTCCGCCAGCAGCAGGCCGCGTCGCTGGCCTTCTTTGATATCTTCTGGCTGTGCGCCGTCCTGTCGGCGGCGCTCGTCGTTCTGGTACTGCTGATGAAGCGCTCGGTGGCCGAGAAGGGCGAGCACATCTCGGCGCATTAGACCGTTTCGGAAAACGCGATCCATGGGCGTTTGAAGACATGCCAAGGAGACCAAATCGTACATGAGCAGCGAGAACCATGACTATCGAGGAAAAGGTTGCACACGAATCGCCTGGCCGTCCGCCGGCCGTTGCCGCTGACCGCACCGGTTACGAGAGCGCCATGCACATGCAGGACCTTTCCCAGAATCGAAGGATTTCAAGGCTTGTCCAACTCACGCGAGAGTTGGAACAGAGCCGCACTCCTGAAGACACTCTGCGGAAATTGGAAAGGGGATTTGCTGAGGTCGATGGGTTCGTCGCCTCGTTGTTGCTTTCGACTCGTGGTTTGAGCCCCGGCCATTACCGCGTCGTTGGAAGCCAGTTGAAAGATGAACCGCTCGGCGATCTTCATAGCCTGGCGAAGGAGGAGCCAGCCCCTGTGCGACACGGTGGAATTCTGGGTGAGATCATCAGGCGTCGCGAGCCGCAACTCGTCCAGGATGTCGATTGGTCACGTGACCCATTTTTCTGCGATTCGTTCGCCGGGTATACGTCGGTCATGGCGATCCCGCTCGCCGGCGAGAGTCTGCCGATGACTTGGGGAATTGCGCTGAAGAAGCCCCCCCAACGATTCACCGCATCAGAATTGGAAGAGGCCGTTGAGCGGGTGGCGTTGGTTGTGCGCTGCTGGAGAACCAGATGCTCGCCAGCGAACTGGCGCGGGCCAACGAGCAGATTGACCGTGACGCGCGGCGGGTAGGCGAACTCCAACGGGCGTTACTGCCGGCATCTCTGCCGCGGATCGCCGGTCTGGAGATCGCGGCGAGTTACGCGCCCTTGGGCCGGGCAGGCGGCGACCTCTACGACTTATTCCCTCTCGACGAACGCCAGGATGATCGAGGTGATACTTCCACGATACCGAGCCGGTGGTGCATCTTCATCGGTGACGTCGAAGGACACGGCTTGGCAGCTGCGCTCGTCATGGCGATCGTGCAGACCGTGCTGCACGCACATCCCGCCGAGATCGCCATGCCCGCGATCCTGTTGATGCACGCCAATCGACAGCTGTGCGCCAAAAGAATCAACGGTTTCGTAACGGCATTCCTCGGCATTTATGAACCTGCGTCAAGGCGGCTCACCTACGCCAGCGCCGGCCATCCGCCTCCGTTGCTGAGGCGTGCGGCGGACAGGTCGGTCGGCGCACTGGATGCCGTCGGGGGCTGCCCGCTTGGAATCGATGAGTCAGAGACCTTCCAAGAAGCCGCCATGCAGCTTGAGCGAGACGACATCCTTCTGCTGTACACCGACGGGATCACCGAGGCGCGAGGCTTGGCGGAAGTGCTATTCGGCGTTGATCGGCTCACTCGCGTGTTTCGCGACGGAGGCGACCGACCTGCGGAACTCATCGACCGGCTGCGTGAAGCCGTGCGGCGCACACGCACAGTGAAACCGCCGAGGATGACCAAACCATTGTTGCGGCAAGAGTCTTCTAGTAGTGGGGCGACGCCCAACGCGAGCGAAAGGCCAAGCAACCAGAAGAAGCCAGCAGGGTCTGGAACCACCCCCCATATAGTCTATTGAAACGGCGATTTCCCGCGGAATTCTTGAATAAGTTGGCCATGGCAACCCTCACAAGAGGCGTAGTCTGAGGTGCGGTCCGCTCGCCTTAGTCTCATTCCGGCCAGAAAGTCCGAAAGTATTTAGACGATACTGATTTCTGCTCTTGACTGCTGAATTGTATTCAGTAGAATAGAACATAATTCACCTATGGAGGTCTATATGCGATTGAGCAAGGCGAGAAAAGCGTGCGTCACGACCATGATGAAGAACACGATCTTCGAGGCCGCGAGTTCGCTGCTTGAGCAGCACGGAAGTGACTCGCTAACGATGAACCAGGTGGCGACGAAAGTCGGGTTTGCGACAGCG
Organism: uncultured Planctomycetia bacterium; assembly: GCA_963709175.1. Lineage (GTDB taxonomy): Bacteria > Planctomycetota > Planctomycetia > Pirellulales > Thermoguttaceae > JANXQG01. The sequence continues at coordinate 1,132,471 of CAVPVK010000007.1, read as the reverse complement.
AGCCTGTACAACTACTTTGAGGACAAAGACGACCTGCTGCATTTCTGCCACTGCCGATTGGTCGAACCGTGTTTGCAAGCAATTGAGGACGCGGCTCGTGCGGACGTGTCCGCGACGCAAAAACTGGAGAGGATTCTCCGCACGGCTTTGGAATATGCCGTCAAGCGCAAGGGACTCATCAAACTCATGGCGGGGATGGATTACGACTCCAAGATAAGAAGGGAAACCCGTCCGCGCCTCTTGCAGATTCTTACGACAATTTTCCAGCGAGGTATCGAGGAGGGTTCTTTTCGCCCCCATGATCCGACTCATACGGCCCGCATGATTCTTGCATGTTTGTCGGAGTTATTCGACATGCAGGCTGGGGGCGCGTTGAATGAGGATGTCAACCGTTTCGCTGAGACGCTGATCGACGCAACTCTCAAAGGGTTTTCCATTCGTGCTGACGAGAGTCCGGGGTCTGCCAAAGAAAGCCCGAGGCCGTCAAATCCATATCCGTCAACCTGAGGATGTGCCATGTTAGTCCTTTCGCGGAAAGCCGGTCAGTCGATCGTCATCGGAAAAGACGTAATCGTCCGTGTTGTAAGGCTATCCGGCAAGCGGGCATTTCTGGCCGTTGAGGCGCCGCAGAGCGTTCCGGTTGACCGCAGCGAAATCCGGTTAGCCAAGGGGCTCGGGAACTTCGCGAAGCTGCGTTTCCGTAAAGCAATAAGACTGCAAACGGGGTCGGGAGAGATGAGGCGGTGTTGATACGACCGCGACGTGCGCGGCCCTTGAACATTCAGTGATCTTTTTTGTCAGGAGGGAACCCCAGTGTTGCATCGGATTTCAGATGCGGGCGAGCAGAAAAAGAACTCGATGGAAAGAAACAACCGTCATCGCGTTTGTCAGGAAGGAAGTGCGCCCGCGCAGCCAGGCACGATCAGTATCTCGGCCGCCCTTGACCGGCTGATTGCGGATAGCCGGGCGGTCGGTGGTCCGGAAATCGAGTTTTATGACGACGTTCCTGTCGACGAACTTCCCCCGGAGGTACGGGCAGTCGTATTTTCCATCGTCCGGGAGCTGCTGCTAAACGCCTGTCACCATAGCAAGAGCAAGCATGTGCTGGTGGGAATTGCACAAGACGAGGAGCGGGTCGCGATTCAGGTTCAAGATTGGGGCGTCGGCTTTGACCGTGAGACGATTCAACCGCACAAAAGAGGATTGAAGGGAATTCAGCAAGCGGCTCAATGGCTGGGCGGGACCGTAGACATCGACAATCGGCCCGGGGACGGGACGTGCATTGTCGTCGAGATTCCGCTTCCACAGGACGATGCGCGAAGCGACCATCGACAGAGAACCGGGGAAAGGGACGCGCGTCCCGATTGACCTTCCTTTTCAGCGGCTGCAATAGGTTCTTGGCCGCAAACACCTCGAACGCGTTTGTTTACGCTGGATGTGCTTCTGATTTTGCCGAGAAGGAGATCTGCGATAATGAACGGTCAGCACGCGCGAGTCTCCCTCGGACACCGAGCCGAAAGCAGGATCCCGCCGAGGCGCTTGCTGCAAGGCAAGGCCGCACGGCTACCGCCTCTTGTGATAGTGCTTTCGAGCGTGCTCCTTGTCCGACCGGTATTAGCCCAAGAGCCCGGGCGATTATCGCCACTGCAAGAACCTTCGGGGCCTTGGGATAATCCCTTCGGCGATAGTCCGCCCAATATCGCAGGCAATGCAATTCGAGAGGGGCAGGGTGCGGCGCCGTCGGGCGCGAACGTCGGGCCCGTATTACCTCAGTCCCCCTCCTCCCATACCCCAGTCGGTAGTGCCCGCGGCCGACCCCAGTGCCGGAACTTACGAAGAACCGTGGACATGCCAACTAATGCCCGAGGGACTGCTCTACAACGCCTACCTGGCCGGCAACCGCGAATCGCGATTGGGCACCGAATTCGTGAATGACAAGAATCACAGCTCGCTTTGGGACATCGCACTGGGGGGACATTTGGGCTTGATCCGCTACGGCAGCCCCCGTGCATTCAACCCCCAGGGCGGGCAATTGGATATCGAAGGGGCCGTTTTTCCACGACTCACGCTGGACGAAAACCGCGACATGGTTGCGAACGATTTCCGCTTCGGCGTGCTGCTGACGATGCGGCAAGGCCCCTGGGAATGGAAATTCGGCGGTTATCATCTCAGTTCCCATTTCGGCGACCAATTCCTCTACGAAAACCCCGACGTGGACCGGATCCATTATTCCCGCACCGGCTTCGTAGTCGGCGGTGCCTATCGGCCAACCCCCGACTGGCGATTGTACGCCGAAGCCGGCTGGGCCTTTGCAATCGGGGGTGGCGCTGAACCGTGGGAGTTCCAGTTCGGCGTCGAGTACAGTCCGGCTGGCCCCACCGGCTGGCAAGGCGTGCCGTTCGTGGCCGTCAACGGGCATCTTCGGGAGGAAAACAATTTCGGCGGGAATGTCGTCGCCGAAGCGGGGTGGCTGTGGCGGGGCCAGACCGGCCATGTGTTCCGCACCGGCCTGTATTACTTCAATGGCATGAGCGACGAAACCGAGTTCTTCACCAAGAGCGAACAGTTGCTCGGCATCGGCGTGTGGGCGGACTATTGAAAACGGAACCGCAGCGGGCAGACAATTGCGATGGAAACCTTGTATCACTGCAGGTAAACGCGTGAACAACCAATCCAACGGTAACCAGTCCAAGGCGAAGAACATTGCGCTATGGGTGCCGCAAGTCCTCACGGCGGCGGCATTTCTCATGGCGGGCTTCGCCAAGCTGTCCGGCCAGCCGATGATGGTCGAGACGTTCGACAAGATCGGCATCGGCCAGTGGTTCCGCTATGTCACGGGCGGCATTGAAGTCGCGTCCGCAATCTTGCTCCTGATTCCTCGCCTGGCGCCGGTGGGCGCAGCGCCTCTGTCTGCACCATGATCGAAGCGGTTTCGACGCATTTATTCGTCATAGGCGGCTCTCCCGTGCCGGCGCTGGTTCTGGGCTGCCTCGCCGCAGTTAACGAGGTCAACATGGTGAGCTACTGGTTGGGCCACGCGGACATCAACACCACGCACGCGTACGTGGAGATCGACATGGAGATGAAGCGACGCATGCTGGAAAAGGCACCATCGCCTGCGGTGAACCGTGCTGCCCCGTAGCGGAAACCCGGCATCCTGGAGTGGCTCGACAGCCTGACCAAGCCCCCGAGATTATGTGCAGCGAATCACGATGCCACGACGGCTAGAAACCGGCCCAGCTTCACATAATTCGGAGCTTCACATAACAGATCTGATGTGGAGCTCCACATCAGATCTGATTCAGATCGTTTGCGTCCGTTTCCGCACGAGCCGTTCCCGCAGTTGGGTCAGATGCCGGTCCGCTTGTTCCTCCGCGCCCGGCACAAGCACGGTCCGTACCCCTTGGACTCGATCTCCGCGCAGCAGACGCTCGCGATTGACCCACAGCAGTTCGCTCAAGGCGTTCGCGTCGCGCCGGTCGGTCTTGGCGGCCGATCGCCCCAGCGGCTGGACCACCAGCACCATGTGGCAGCCATCATCCTGCTGCAGCCATTTCACCAGCCAGTCGTGAAATCCGCAGACCTCCACGATGGCGATGAACTTCTCGCCAGCGGCTCCCGCCTGCTGCAACTGGCCGCGAAACTCCTCGAGTTTCGCCCAGCGGGTGCTGACTTGACGACGAAGGATCACGTCGCCGTTCTCGTTGCGTAGGGACACGGTCATTTGTGCGCGATGCAGATCGATTCCGAGGTACCACATGTCTCGATTCTCCTGGTTATGCGGCGTCGCCGCCGCGACTCGTGGAAACCTTCGACGAGCCCCCTTGGCTCGTCCTTCTAATCCAGGAAAACCCTACCTTGCGCCTCTTTCATAGAATCACACCGCCGCAGACAAGGAAGTGGGGTACTATCCCCATCGCTTGGCAGCCTAGATCGCCTCTGTGATGGGGAAGTGGCCGCCAGGTGACCCGGTTTTTCTTGACACCTGCTGCCGCGGCCCCGGTGCTGCGGCGATCGCACGGCCTACCGGCAGCCTAGGGAAGGTCTGATGCCGGTGATTGGGCCTAGTTTCCGCACATGGTGAGCAACGGAAGATTACCGGCGTCTCTAGCTGCTTACCCTGCTCGGGCAGCAGTCCAGCGGAACCGGTCCTCCCAAGCATCCGACCCGCGTTGTAAAAACATCGACCTCGTGCCCGTCGTTTTGAGCAAGCTGAATTTCGAGCCCGTGCTGCGCAACAATTGCGCACTTCGTGGGCCGCTCTTATGTGCCGCCGGCACGGTGGTAATGCCAAGGCCGGGCACGCAGGCCCGCCAAGGCCGCTGGCAAGCCCCAGGATCGCTTGCGGTGGCATCCGTGTCGATCGGCCGCCAAAGCGCTCGCAGCGGCCAATAGCGCTTCTTGGCGCGGTATCGAACTGCACGGTGGCGTCGGCACGGCCTTCCTGGTCGTCAGAACGCGCGGCGTGGACCTTCCAGTCGGCGTTGAACTTGAAGGTCAGCGACTTGTTGTGGATGTGGCCAAGGACGCTCTTACTTACTTAGCCTCTGGAGATGGAGTGGCCTCAGGCAATCGTATTTCCGGAAATAGGACTGAAGGTAACTACTGCCGGCAGTCGGAAGTGATTGTCAAGCAGCAGTTCCCGCTGAAGCTGAATGTGGCCTAAAAAGGGGCAAGAACAGCAGGAGGCTTCGTAAAGCAGTGAACAGCGGTATATCATCCAGCGTAATGAGGGTAGGATGGCGGTTTGCCAGCCAGGATGGTAATTCGGTACTGGGTGAGAAGAGTCGTCGTGATCCTGCCTCGTCCACCAAAACAACGCACTCCGCCGAAGCGCAAGCATCTCTCGGCCGATGCCTTGTACGCACTCTTGCGGCTGGAATGTGATAAGATCGCGGACCATCGTGGGCGGGAGTGCCCGATTTCCTTGACGAACGCGCTCATGTCGGCTTTCAGCATGTTTGTGCTGAAAGACCCTTCCCTGCTGGCATTTGACGAGCGCCGCAACGATGAGAACATGGGGAACCTGTTCGGCATCGCGCGTGTTCCGTCGGACACTCACATGCGGGAGATCCTCGACCCCGTGGAGCCGCAGGCGATACGACCCTTGTTCGACGCTGTCTTTCGCCAACTCCAGCGTGGAAAAGCCCTGGAGCCGTTTGTCTTCCATCAAGGCTGCTACCTGCTCTCCTTGGACGGCACCGGGTATTTCTCTTCTTCGGCCATCCACTGCGACTCCTGCCTGGAAAAAGTGCATCGCCAGACGCAAGAGACTACCTATCAGCACCAGATGCTGGCAGCCGTGATGATCCACCCGGATCACCGAGAGGTGATTCCTTTCGCTCCCGAACCCATTGTGAAACAAGACGGCACCCGCAAAAACGATTGCGAGCGAAACGCGGCCAAACGCTTGCTGCAGAAAATCCGCGGAGAGCATCCCCATCTGAAGCTGATCGTTGTCGAGGACGGGTTGGCGAGCAACGCCCCGCATATCCGCGAGTTGCAGAGCCTGAACATGCACTTCATCCTGGGAGCCAAACCGGGGGATCATGATTTTCTCTGGGACCAGGTGCTCGCCGCCTGGGAGGTCGACCGGGTGACGACGATTTCCTGGACTGAAGGGGATGTCTACCACGAGATTTCCTTCATCAACGACGTGCCGCTAAACGAATCCAACCAAGATTTGCGCGTGAATTGGCTCCATTGCTACGAGATCAGCCCTGACGGCGAGGAACGGACCTGGACCTGGGTTACGGACCTGAAGATCTCTCGCCAGAATGCCCGTTGCCTGGTAAGAGGCGGCCGCTGTCGCTGGAAAATCGAGAACGAGACGTTCAACACGCTCAAGAATCAGGGTTACCACTTCGAACACAATTATGGCCATGGCAAGAAGAACCTGTCGGTAGTCTTTGCCATGTTGATGATGTTGGCGTTCCTGGTCGATGAGGTCCAACAACTCTGCTGCCCGCTATTTAAGGCCGTGCGGAAGAAGTTGACGAGCAAGCGGGCACTGTGGGATAATCTGCGCCTCTCACTTCCGACACTTCGTTTTCCACTCGATGCGTCACCTTTACGAGGTCATCCTCTATGACCTCGCCAAGCAACTCCCCGCACCGACACGGAATACGTGTTAACCTGGCCTCTCTGTATTTCCGCGCTCCCTCCACCGCTCGCATACGGCTGCTCCAGCTCAGAGAAGCCCGACGTCGGCACGCTCACGCTGCGCGACAACGAGTTTCTGTGATAATCCAGGGCCTTCGCCGCTCCGCACACGTCTAACAACGGCGCCCTCTATCGCCCGTATCTCGCCCATCTTTTCGTCTAACATACGCACACTCAAAACTTGATGCCCTAACGCTGTTAGCCGCTCGATTTATCGGGAGTTGCTGATTGTCAAGCGGCAGGATCTTCCAGAACGTCTCAATCGCAAATGCGAGCGGCTTGACTTCCCTGGACAGCCAATTTAGAGTCGTGGCAGGCCTGTCAGGTTGAGTCCGGCGTGGCCTGGACTTTGAAGGGCTGCAGGGAACTTTGCACTTGGAGGACCGAACGATGTGCTGCCGCAAGATTGCTTTGGGTATTCTCTGGGCCGTGTGTGCCGTGTTTGGTTGCTTGGCCGCAGGACTGGCGGCCGAAACGGCACCGGTAGGCAAGATCAAGGTCTTGTACGTGTTCAACGGAGGCCACGACGGAAAGGCGTTCATTGCCCTGCTGGGCAAGGTGCTGGAAGGCACCGGCGACTTCACGCTCACGACCGCCAAAAGCGGTGACGATCTGAAAGCCGAGAACATCGGTAAGTACGACCTGGTCCTGTTCTACGGCTCCGGCGGCACGATCAGCGATGCCAAGCAGGAACAGGGACTCTGGAACTTCGTTCATCAGGGAGGCGGCATCGTGGCCGTCCACGCCACGGACGCCAACAAGGCGTCGGACGTCTATTGGGAACTGCTGGGCGGCCGGTTCATCGGGCATGGCAGCGGCAAGTACACCGTCCACATTTACGACCAGGACCACGCCATCACGGCTGGCCTGAGCGACTTCGAGATCGCCGACGAGACCTACGCCCACCTGTATCACAAGAACGCCTGCATGCGCTGCCTGGTCCGCATGGACCGCGGCAACGAGCGGCAGAGCATGGCCTGGGTCCAGCAACACGGCAAAGGCCGCGTATTCACCACCGGCTTCGGCAACGACCAAGGCTCGTGGGCCAACCCGCAGTTCCAGCGCCTGGTGGTGCGGGCCATGTACTGGGCCGCCGGCCGCACGCCAAAGGACCCGCCTGTCGGATCGGCTGGCAATAGACCGGCGAACAAGTAGATCGTGCGCAAAGGCGATGATCGCCATGCCCACGTCTCAAGTCAAGCCAGCCCCTTGGCCCTTGGTTTCGTTGTTACCAACAGCCGATTCACGGAGAATGGCAATGATCCTTTACATGACATGCCTTGCTGCTGCCCTGGTGACTGCGGAACCAGTTCTGCCCACTGGCTCAGCCCCGGCACCTGTGGCAACGTCGCATTTTCCTGATCGCATCCACGCCTTCGTCTGGCGAAACTGGAATGCAGTCGAGCCCGCACGGCTGGCGCAAGTGCTCGCCACGTCGGTCAATAACGTCACGGCCATGGCCGAATCGATGGGGCTGCCGCCGGCCTTGCCCATTCCGCCCGAGCAGAAACTCCGGGGTTATATCACTTTGCTGCGGCGGAATTGGCACCTGCTTCCCTACGACCAGCTGCTCGTGCTGCTGGATATGACGCCCGAGCAACTTGCCTATGCACTACGGGAAGACGACTTCTTGTCGGTTAAACTGGGCAGCCTGAAGCCACGGTGCGAGCCGCTCGGCTACCGGGTGCCCGACGCGGCAACCCGGCAACGTGCAGCGGCGATCAAGGCGCTGGTCCAGCGCGAATTTGGCGACGAGATCCGTCAACCCCCCGAACCGCGATTCGCCTTCGTACGGAAATTGAGCGAGCCGCGCGCCGCCGAAACCTTCGCAGGTCACAGACAACCCTCACCCTTCACCCTGCGCTACATCTATTCCTACTTCGCTCTTTACGGCGACCCGCTGCTCCATCCAGAACTGGATCCCTACCCCGACGGTCTGCTGCAGCGATTGGCCGACGTGGGCATCGACGGTGTGTGGCTGCACGTCGTGCTCCGCAACCTCGCCCCCGGCGGCGAGGCCTTTCCCGAGTTCGGCGCCGAGCATCGTACCCGGTTGGAGAACCTCCGCAAACTGGCTGCTCGGGCAAAGCGGCACGGCATCGGCATCTATCTTTATCTCAACGAGCCGCGGGCCATGCCGGCAGGGTTCTTCCACAGCCGCCCGGAGATGGCGGGCGTGCGCGAGGGCGACTACGTAGCCTTATGTACCTCGCACCCAGCCGTCCGAAAGTGGCTGACCGACTCGTTGGCCTATGTGTTCCGGAATGTTCCGGACCTGGCCGGCGTGTTCACCATCACGGCTTCAGAGAACCTGACGAACTGCGCTTCGCACGGGGCCTGGCGACAGTGCCCTCGATGCCAAAGCCGCACGGATACCCAGATCCTCGCCGAGGTCAACGCGGCGATCGAGGCAGGCGTACATCGTGGAAATCCGCAGGCGAAAGTGATTGTATGGGACTGGGGCTGGCGCGGGCACGGCGACGCCGCCGACGTCATCGCCGCGCTGGACAAGCACACCTGGCTGATGTCGGTCAGCGAGTGGTCGCTACCCATCGAACGCGGCGGGGTGAAAAGCGAAGTGGGCGAATACAGCCTCTCGGCGGTCGGGCCGGGACCGTGCGCCCTCCGCCATTGGCAGCTTGCCAAACAGGCCGGGCTGAAGACCGTGGCCAAGGTCCAGCTGAACAATACATGGGAATTGTCGGCGGTGCCTTACCTGCCGGTGATGGACCTGGTAGCCCAGCACTGCCACAACCTGGCCACGGCCGGCGTGGACGGGATGATGCTCAGTTGGAGCCTGGGCGGCTACCCGTCGCCGAACCTGGAGATTGCGGCCAGCTTCTGCCGCTGGCCCGTGCCGTCGATCGAGGAAGTACTGGACGGATTGGCCCAGCGCCGCTTTGGCCCCCAAGGTGCGCCTCATGCTAGAAAAGCGTGGACTGCCATGAGCCGGGCCTTTACCGAGTACCCGTATCACGGTGCCGTCCTCTATCAATGCCCTGTACAGATGGGTCCGGCCAATCTCCTCTACCCCGTAGCCACCGGCTATCGGGCCACGATGGTGGGCTTTCCGTACGACGATCTGAATGCATGGCGCGGGCCCTATCCGGCCGAAGTCTTTGCCAACCAGTTCGAGAAAGTGGCCGCCGGCTGGCAGCGGGGGTTAACCGAACTCCAGGCCGCGGTGGCCCAGACGCCTGCATCTCTGCGACCCGAGGTCGAGGCGGAGTTGCGTTTCGCGCAGGCCGCCCGGCTGCATTTTCAGAGCGTGGCGAACCAGGCACGGTTCATCCTGCTGCGCGACGCCCTGGCCAACGTGGCCCGACCGCTCCCGCAAGCCCAGCGGCAGCAAACCATCGATCGGCTTCGCCGGGTTGTCGAGGATGAAATGCGCATGGCCAAGCAACTCTTCACGCTCGCGCGGATCGACTCTCGGATCGGCTTTGAGGCGTCGAACCAGTACTACTACTTGCCGTTAGACCTGGTCGAGAAGGTGATTGGCTCCGAGGAAGTGCTCAAGCGGTATCGTTGAGCGCCTGGACGCCGAAAAAGCGATGTGCGGCCACCGCCCACACCACGCCGCCTTCGGCTCCCTGGGCTTCTTCTCGACCGGCACGGCGGGCCTGCGGATTATCGAGTTGAAATAGACGGCAGTCGTTCGCTAGGGCTCGAAGGTATTTCCCTGTCTGACACGGACTTGTGGGCCGGTCGCCTAAGGTGAATCATAGCTCTTCACGACCATTTTCAACAGCAACTCTTCTCCCGAGACGGACTGAGCCACGCCGAAGATTGCCGCGGCCTGCGGCTTTCAGCCGACGCTGGCAGCGGCTGCGTCAGAGCACGGCTTCACCTATGGGCCACTGCTGCGCTTTGCCTGTGGTACACCAAGGATCTGGCGATCGGAGGTAAGACCCGGCCGAAGAGTCGGGCTTGAAGTTAGATCATCGAAATCATAGTTCTCCGCTTCGGGCCAGAACTTCGTAGGAAGACCGGGTTCAACCGCTGCCCGCGTCAGGAATGGCCGAGGGACTCAATTCTGGACCGAAAAATCGGCAAGCCAACTGGAAAGTCGTAAGGCACATTATTAACATGGGAGGCATATTGAGGCTCGAATCGTAGTTGAAATCAAAAACTACCGGCCTTTCCTATTCGTCTGAGAATCTTGAGGAGTGTCAACCATGAGTGTGCCAAGAAAAGCTGATGTGAATCAGTTGGACAATCCAACCCGGCCAAAGACTAACCATCAGGCCGGAACTGAACTTTGCACGTGAGGAGACAACAAATCACGTGAGGCCAAAGGGAGGGCGGATGATCGGCCATAACGCAAGTGAAGGTATTGAGCCCCGAAATTCTCCTTGTTGCACAGGGCCAAGGGTTTCATGGTCTGGAAGCCAGCAGCGTGACGCGCGATACGGTGAGTGCGGCACGCCGTGCCGGGGTCTGAGTCCATGGCAGGTCATCTAACGGTTTACATCGGAACTTGGGAGAGCCATGCCGTTCCCAAAAGGAAGCTTCCAACGAAGCCGAAGAGGTGAGGCGGAAGTATGACTGCATGGCAGTCGGACCAACTCATAGTAGAGGCGTAGTCGGGGCAATGCCCGGCGCGGGTCGATGGCCCACTCGAAGGGGTTGGCAGTAGAGTGTAGAGGAATGAGGAAGCGTATGCCAGACACAGAACTGGAAGTCACTACGTGGACAAAACTAATCCTCATAGCCAAACGGGCTCGCGAGGAGCCGCAATGCCAGTACACGAGCTTAGCTCATTTGCTGGACGAGCAGTTCCTGGCGGCATGTTACCACCGGCTCGGCAGGGACCGGGCCAGTGGCGTGGATGGTGTGACGTGGAAGGAGTACGGAGAGCATCTGGACGAGAACCTGCGGGACCTGGTGACACGGATGAAGGCGAAGCGGTACAAGCCGCTGCCTGCCAAACGGGTCTACATTCCCAAGGACGAGCACTCGCAGAGGCCGCTGGGACTGCCCGCTCTTGAAGACAAGATCGTGCAGAAAGGGATCGCCGAGATTCTGGAGTCGATCTACGAAGCGGACTTCCTCGGCTGCTCGTACGGTTTTCGACCGGGGCGAGGGTGCCACCAGGCGCTCCACGCGGTGAGCACGACAATCATGACGCAGCCCATCAACCATGTGATCGATGCGGATCTCAAAGCTTTCTTTGACAGCGTGTCGCACCCCGGGTTGATGAAATGCCTGCAAGTCCGCATCAAGGACCCGAGCTTTCTGCTGCTGATTCAGCGGTTTCTGAAGGCAGGGTATTTTGAGGCGGGCCAGGTCGTGGCCACCGAGCAAGGAACACCGCAAGGGGGCAATCTGAGCCCGATGCTTTCGAATATCTTCCTGCATTATGTGCTTGACCTGTGGTTTGAAAAACGTGTCAAACGTCAGGTTCGGGGCGCGTGCTTTCTGGTGCGCTATGCGGACGATTTTGTCTGCCTGGTCCAGTATCAGGACGATGCGCAGCACATTTTGGAGGCACTGCGTGAGCGGTTCACGCAGTTTGATCTGGTGTTGCATCCAGAGAAAACTCGCGTGATCAGCTTTGGGCGGTATGAACGACAGAACGCCCAACGGCAGAAACGACGGCCCAATACCTTCGATTTCCTGGGCTTCACTCACTACTGCGACAGCAGTCGGTGGGGGAAGTTCAAGGTCGGCCGCCAGACCAGCCAGAAGAAGTTTCGCAAGAAGTGCCGTGAGTTGAACGATTGGCTCAAGGCGGTGCGGAATCGCTATCCGGTCAAGGAATGGTGGTCGGTTTTGAAGGCCAAGCTGACGGGACACTACCAGTATTATGGGATCAGCGGCAATATGCGCTCGCTGGGTCGCTACTACCGGCGGGTAGTCCAACTGGCCATGAAGTGGCTTAACCGCCGCAGCCAGAAGCAGTCGTTTTCCTGGGAAGGCTTTTGGGTGTACCTGAAGCACTATCCCCTGCCGACGCCGCGGATAGTCCACAAACTCAACACCCTCTCGCCTGGGAGGTGAACTTTACTGAAGAGCCGGATGTGGGAAATCTACAAGTCCGGTTCTGTGAGGGGCATTGAAGTCTTCTCACATGGTTGAATATTGTGACACTCCGCTGATCGAAAGAGCGGAGCAACAGGGAATACAAAGCAAACCTAACTGAAAGACCATATTATGTCTACTCGACAACGCGTTATTGCGATCGCAGCGTGTGTCGCTGCTGTTTCCAGCAACATGCTCTGGGCCGCCAAGGCAATCGATATGCAGAAGCGGACCGTCGAGTTGAAGAACCTCCACTGGGGTATGTTCATTTGCTGGTCGTTCAGCACTTTTTCAGGCAAGGAATGGACGCCCGGCGTGAAAGACATCGCCGCCTTTCGCGCCGGCGGCTGCGACACCGACCAATGGGCCCGGACCGCCAAGGAAGCGGGCATGGGCTACATCCTCTTCCTGACCAAGCACCATGACGGCTTCTGCCTCTGGGACACCAAGACCACCGACCGCAAAGTGACCCGGGCACCGCTGGGCCGCGACGTGCTGGCGGAACTGCGCAAAAGCTGTGACAAATATGACATCAAGTTGGCCCTTTATTTCTCCCTGGGCGAATTCGCCGACAACAAGGACTATCACCCGGGCGGCTACACGCCGGAAATGCAGAAGGCCCAGATCAAGGAACTCTGCACCCAATACGGGCCGATCGAGTTCTTCTGGATGGATTGTGCGCAGGGCAACGGTGGGCTGGATCGCAAGGAGATCATGGCCTGGGTCAAGCGGTTTCAGCCTGGTTGCTTCGTCGGTTTCAACGGCGGCGGAGCAGGCGACCTCCGTGCCGGCGAGATGGGACGGCCAGGCCTGGTCAAGGATTTCCTCGTCGGCGAGTTCACCTACCCGATTCTGCCGGACCATGATGGCGGGGCGCAGTGGTTCTACTCGCTTCCCAAGCACGACGGCCTTTGCCGATCGGCCAAGGCCCTCTACAAGGACTATCGCGGCGCGGTGAAATACGGCAATATCTTCTCGCTGGACGTCGGGCCCGACTACGAAGGCCGGCTGCGCAAGATCGACGTCAAAACGCTGTGCGCCGTGGGCGAGATGATCAAGCACGGACTGCCACCGGAACCAACTCCGCTCTCGGAGGGCAAGCCGGCAAAGGCATCAAGTAGCTGGGGCCCGGGTTACGAAGCCGACAAGGCGTTGGATGGCGACGACGCCAGCCGCTGGGGCGCCGAGCCCGCGGCGGAGCGGCTGGCTGGAAGTCGATCTGGGCACGCCGATGCGTGTCGGTCGCGCGGTGATCAAGGAGTTGGCTTACCCGCGGACTCAAGAGTTCGTTGTCGAATACAAAGACGGTGATGCGTGGAGGCCCGTAATTAGCGGCACCACAATCTCGGGCGAGAAGGGATTCGACTTTGCGCCTGTCATCGCACGGCAATTCCGTCTCCATATTCTCAAAGCCAGCGAGGTACCGACGATCGAAGAGTTCGAACTGTTCCCGCCGACCGGGAGGGACTCGAAATAGAGCAACTGAAGCGTATTGCTACCCTCGCCGTTGTCCCAGCAGCTAAACCGTTTGCCCGGGTGTCTCATCAAACAACTAACTACGTCCGTCGTGAGAATGAAGAACATGGGTTCTTTCATCTCTTGTCCTCCAGCAGCTCGACCATGGCCTTGCCCATGGCATCGCCGATGTCCATATAGGTCTCAGCGTTGCCGCGGTAGTGGCTGTTGGAGGCGCCGCCATGGAACAAGGGGTTGGAATAAACGGTGGCCACATTGCCCTTGAACTCCGGGTGCTTGCCGCTCTTGCCGTCCACCGCGAGCTGGGCATCGAGGATCTTTCCGTCATTGCCCCCGTCGCCCTTTTTGGTTTGGCCAAGGGTGGCGAGGACGAACTTTGCGCCGGGGGCATTGAAGTCCTTGCGCAACTGCTTGATCAAATGAACGAGATTCAGCTCGTAGCGGCCGGCGTGTGCGGCATTGTAGCGATCCTTGTCGCCCTGCCAGAAGAAGAAGCCTGCGATTTCATACCCCTTCGCCCCGGGGTAGTACTTGTCGAGCTCCGCAAGCACCTTCTTCGCGTTCGCCGTGTCGTCGTCGTATTGCTTGCCGGCGTACCAGCCGATTTTCTCTGGTTCCCTGCCTTTCATCCACGAAGACGGCGAGTCCTTGTAGCCGGCAAACACCATAGTGGCTTTCTTCCCTTGTTTGTCGCTCACTTCAGCCTCGAACCGCTCGCTTCCCGGAGGCAGGAGATCCCAACCCAAACTGCGGTTGCCGATGCAACTCTTGAGGATCATGACAGGCGCATCGATGGCATTGCCTACAACATGCCCGATGCCGATCTCCGGGCCGATCTTCCCGCCCTTGATGGTCATCCATTCGTTGTTGAAAAGCTGCATTTCGCCACCTCTACCGACCATGACGCGCACGTTGCGGACATCCTTCCGCACGGTCCAGTTGCCCGCATCATCCACAAGGTAGGGATATTTATGTTTGTTTTTCACTGCATTCTCCAGCGATCCCTCCCCGCCGGTAACTTTGCCCATGCCCAGCATGTTGGACTGTCCCATCAGGATGAACACCTGGACCGGCTTGCTCAGGTCCGCCGGCTTGCCGGTCCATTCGCGAGCAAGCGCCGGACGAAGAGAAAGAAGGCAAGTCACAATAACGACGGAAAGAACCAATCTGTGTTTCAACGCATACCTCCGGTCAAAGAAACTTGCGAACATGCGGACGGCCTAGCCAGTGCCGCGCACAACTGCAAATGTACGCACGCCCGCAAGCGGTTTCAAGCCACGTGGCAAGTCAGATGACTGGCCACACCGTACCCGAGTTATTTCGCGAAGCCTTTTCTGCGGCAGTGGGACACCTCCGCGTGCAATCGCCATAAGGACCAGCAAAACCCAGCAATTCAAATTGCCTGCCAGTCAAGAAAAACCAACAGTTTCCTAGCTTTTTGCCGCCGGCTGTGCCGTTTCGACGCGGCGGAGGGGTGACCGTCGCAGGATAGAAGACTGCCGTCGTTCGGAAAAATCGGGCTTGGGAACACCGAAAATTGCCGCCAGAACTGGGAACGCGGCCAGTCGCCGTGCCCCAACAGACGGATAGAATGGCGAAGATCGAGATCGCCAAGCCAGCTGTGCGGCACTTGTCGTACCCCAAGAAGATGTAGCCGAAGGTCGACTGCCGGGACTTGGGAAACACCCTGGCAAACGGCATGACGGACGAAACCAGAAGGGCAGCCCGACCACCTCCATCAGACTTTGTGCATAAGAACTATTTCTTTGTGGTACTTTATCAGGCATGAAAGGGCTTTCCTGTCCCTCGTGCCGATGATAGCGGGGTCGCTGGATCGTATGGCTGACAAGAGCCGGAGCGTCTACTTCGGCGAATCATAAATCAGCGCCCGGAATTCCGGCGTCTGCCGCACCGAAGCAAAATCCCGTTCCGTCTTCGCGTGCTCCTTTGCATAGTCCGCGTAATGGGACTCCAGAGCGAGCCGAAGCCAATGGAAGCAGGCGTCATTGTCGCCTTTGCGGGCATAGCAACATGCTATATCGTGGGCAACCATAAACGCTTCCGGATTCTTGTCGTAAGCGATCTTGTAAAAGGCGATTGCCTCATCCAGATCTTGGTTTTCGACCAAGCCGCCTCTCAACGCGTGATAGTAACCGTTCGAGTACGCCCAGAAACCGCCACCTACGGCAAGAAAGCCCAGCACGACAAGTATTCCAACGATGACGATCCGAATCTTCTTCATGGAGTTACCCAAAATGATTGAATGCTGGCAATGGTTCGGCTGATCGGCGTTGTCGCAGCCGGTTGCGACGGCGTCAACTCTGGAACCTCGTGCTCAAAAAAGTGCCGCGTACTGGCAAGCCCAGTGCGGCCCCGAAACCGACCGGGGCCGCATCATGGACTCCCATTGCTATTCACCCACAGGATCCGCCACTCGCCCGAGAAACAAGATACTCCCGTCCCGCTTATCACAAATTGCGAACACGAAGGGGTGGTCGGCACGGAAGATAACGGGTGGCTTGCTGATAGGCCTGGCCATGACTCGATTAACCACCCCGGTGGCGGCCGCTGCCTCCGTTCCCTCCTCATTAACATTCACGAAAGCCTTATGGATCACTGCGGAAATGTGAAGGTCCCGTCGGCCATCCATGCCCGAGAAGTCAGCAGTTTCGGCAAATGCGAGTTTCATTCCCAGTTCTTGCAACGTTTTCGTCAAGGAAAACGAGGCATCGAGTTTGAACTTTGGCAGGTAGACATCGACCGGCCGCGAACGGAGCTTGGCCCGCAACTCGGCGATCTTGCTTGCTGAGAGAGAACTCTCCAGATCGGCCAGACCTTCGGTTTCTTTTGGCAGCAGCACAAGCATCGACAGGTCGTTTCCCTTGTAGGGAAGTTCCAGAACCTGAAGCAAGGCGTCTTGCACAAATGGATAGCTCTGTTTCTTGTGCATCAGGGGGACTTTCACCTTCTGGGCGGTGGAAACCATAAAGTTCGCGTCGTGCGTCTGGTCCTTCTTGAACTGATTAGCCCAGTCGCCCTTGAAGTAGATGGCATTAGTCAGAACCAGCCGTGTCATGCGGTCGATCACTCCTTGGGGAAGCAGGTCCTTGATCTTTTCGGCCGTCTGCGTCTCGATCCAGGCGTTGATCTCCTCTCGGGCGGCTTCCGCCTGGCCTTTGTAGTCCACGAGGCCCAACTCTGCCCAGTAGTTCTGCCGGGTCAGCGTCAGGTAATCGGCCAGGAAAGGAAACTCCTTCTGTCCCCAGAGTCGGTTGGCTACTCGCAGTTGGTAGCCGCGATCATCGCCGTCGGAGTTCCATCGTTCCAATAATTTGTGATATGCGACGTTAGCCTGCGGCAGGTTGCCAGTCAGGTGAAGCGTTTGGGCCATTTCGGCCGCGGTTTGGCCTCTCGCTCCCGCAGCGGTCATCGCTAAGGCGACGGAAATACTCGTCGGCGAGAAGAATAGATTCTTCCCGGGCCGCTCTTTGCTCAACTGGCCGTAGAGATCCAGAGCAAATCGATTATTGGCTTGAGTGACTGTTGGGGATGCGTTCATCCGTGAAACGGGCGGGTTGCCGGCTCCTACACCCGCGACCCCGATCATGACAACGAACGCTGTACAAGACTTCCATGAACTCACGATTCTGCCCCTTTCATAATATGAGAATTGCCTGAGTTGACCATGGGCCAAGCGGTTTGGCCCCGTCGTTTGCGTAATCTTATACGCGGCAGAAAGGAAGTGTTACGGTCAACGCGGACTTTCCTTGGAATTCGCGTCATAGCCCACAAATTGAAGGAACAGGGAGAATCTTGTAACACCGGCGGCCACTTCCCGTATAAGGCTCAAACGGGTCGTTCAGCCCGCAGCGGGCAATCAGCTCTTGAAACAACGACAATCAAGACAGACGGTGCGATTATGCGAGAGAACTTGGCTCAGGAAACAAACGGCTCTGGCAGCCCCAAACCGGACGGCGTGACCGCTGGCAAAGCAAACCTGTTCAAAAGAGTATCGTGGTTCATTAGGATCTGCGGCGTGACAGCCCTGTTCGCAGCGATGCCGAGGTTCTTGCACGAAGGCTGGCCGCACAGCCTACGCACCTGTGGCAGTCTTTCGGGCATCTTCAACGGGACGATGCTGTTCGTGATGTCGTTCCTCTTCGTGACCGCCGGTAGGACCAAAGTGATCATCGCCGGAGCGACGATTGCTCTTTGTCTGTGGGTCATCGTGTTCTCGGTGGCAATCCTGGTCTTGCCGCATCTGTAAGTTCCAATCGTAACCACATGCATTCAACAGTAACCTCCCCCCGTCCGCTGGAGCATCTGGTTCGCCTCTGTCCCCCCGCACCTTCATGAATCCGAGCGAGTTCTGGTGGATCACTGGACGGGTTCTTTTTCGGCTTCCCCGTCCGGGTCAACATGAACCGACGCATCATTCGCCCAGCATGCTCGACCGAGACCGGGTCACCGGCCTGGCGCTCCGTCACCAGATCCCGCGCGGCCCGGAGCGCCCCTTCGAGACTATCAGACTCGTCGAAGCGGTCCTCAGTGGTTTCGCTGATAATGTAGTGCATGCCTTGAGTCATATTTTCCTCCTACACGCGGTCGATGTACCCAGAGATGCTTCAGCACCGCCTGCGGATGGATGCCGGGCACCGCTCGCGGGTTAGCGAGCGACTGGAGCACAAGATTCATCTGGGTCGTGGCCTGTGCGGGGGCGACGGCCGGGGACTCCCGCGTACCTGCGCGAGTGTTCTGAAGCCCCATCGCGTTGAACAACGCGGCGAGTTGATTCCTCAAGCGGGATCCATGGTCACGAAAGAAGGAGTTGCTCACTATCACGCGCCACTTGGGCCTTGGCGTCGGCTAGCTGCCGTCACCGCCAGTTCAGCACCCTGTTTCGCCCCTCAGCCGTCAACACGAATTGGAATTACCCTTGCCTTCACGGCAACGGCGAACACGAACCAATAAATCGCGCCGAGACAAAACTAATCCACGGGCTTCTTCTTGACACCTGGCCTCAACGACAGAATCCTGGTGATGGACTTATTGTCGTCGGAAGTTGTGATGCGCGCGGCAATGCTGGCCTTGCCGACGAGCTTGAAAATGTCGTTCTTCAGGCCCCCTTCGATGGCATCGCCAGGTACGATCTCGACCTTCTTCTCTTCCTTGTTGGATTGGAACCTGGCCTCGTAGACCTTGGCATTCTTGGCGGTGAGCGTGGTCACCTCGCCTTTCTGCGGCTTCTTGCCATTCTTGAACTGGGTCTTGTAGAAAGTCACGTTATCGCCGTCCACCTTGGTGATCGTGGCGCCAAACTCTTCGGCGACGACGAAGCCGCAGCAGACCATCACCAGCAACAGCACACCTGCCAACCTTCCAAACATGGCACACTCCTTCAAGCGAACTTGGATTTATCTCGCCGCCCTGCTGCTGTGCTAATTCTTTCGTCCCGCCGATTCGGCGGGAGAAGAACCGCCAGCCTATGCCCTCATACTAGTCGGCAACCCGTCTGCCGACAAGAGCTCGGGAACACTTGGCGATTGCCGCGAAGGCGTCTTATCTGGTTCACAAGGCGGTAGTCGCAGAAGTGCTTGTCTACGACTTATACGTGAGGAGTAAGCGAGTGTTACAACGTCTGTAGGAACGTTGCTTGGGTGGAGAACGATTGGGATCGTTCGAGTGATTCGCAGGAACGAGTAGCGCGGCGGCCGTAAAAGCCAGCGCACGCGAGGTGGGGGTTATTTAAGAAATAGCCCTGGGGCAAGCCAGCGAGCTTTTCTCCAGGAATCAAGACCTCGGTGTCAGAACCAGACCAAGCTCTCGGTCGCTGGGCAAGCCCGAAAGAGGGCCCCTGTCCCAATCGCGGCTCAAACGTCTCGAGCCGCGGAGGCAACGAAAAGCCTGTAACAGTGGCAAATCGCGTCCGTATGTGAATGCACATGAGCATTCAGATCGCAGGGCGGTGTCCATGCGGGCGACTTTCGCTCGCAGTGGGACGCCCGATTTGGCGATTCTCAGCTCGACCGCGACAATGAAGAACCGCCGAGCCATTGTCGGCATTACATTATTTGGATTGTTCATGAAAAACATTCGGATCATCCCTTTGGGGATACTTGCCGCGTTTGGCGGGGCCATTATCGTGGCATACCCAACTGGCTACTGTCATGCGTTGCTAGGAGGTATAGTCCAGCATCAAGATGTGAATAAGGCCATCTACTTGTACAAAATAGCCTACGCGAAGAATCCGGAAGCGTTTATGGTTGCCCACGATATAGCGTACTGCTACGCCCTCGAGGGCGACAATGACGCCTGCTTCCATTGGCTTCGGCTCGCTCTGAAGTCCCATTACGCGGACTATGCCAAGAACTGGGCGACGACGGAACGTGATTTTGCATCGGTGCGGCAGACGCCGGAATTCCGGGCGCTAATCAAGTAGGAGGGCGTATTGTGCATCCTTTCCCAAGTTGGTTTATCGGCAAGTTGAAAGTTTGGTTTATCGGCAAGTTGGAAGTGTCGTTTCTCGGCCGCGTCTGTCGGCGCCGGGAACCTCGGTTCTCCTTCCCGGGGCCGAACGAGAGTGCCATTGTCCAAGCCACGGGCGTGGCGACGACTCGGTTCACGTCTGCCAGCATCCTCCTCCCCGCAATCGTGGTTTATCTCCTCCTGGCCGACGCGACCCCAGGCCGGTCCAAAGAAGTTGTACCGTCCCAGACAAAACATCCGGCGGTTCCCAGCCTGGCTGTGGAAAGTGAAGCCAAGGCCAACGCTTTGGCAGATAAACTTATCCGTCTGGACAAGGCCGCCATGAAGGAGTTCGAACACCAGCATCCGGGAACCTTACCGGAATTGAAACTCTCTCTGCCGAAGGCCAATGCGGCGCAATTCGATTGGTGCAATCTCAACAAGGTCTGCGAACCGCGCCGGCAGTTGACCGGCGATTGCTGGGCGAACGCGGCGACGGAGGCCCTGGAGTGCAATTACCTGATTCGCAATGACCGCCGGTTGACCCTTTCCGTGCAGCCGCTGTTGGATACGCTGAAACTGGGAACCGACGACAAAAACAGGGGGGGAGCACCCGCTACGGCGCTCAATTTCTTTCTCAAGATCGGCACCGCCTCGATTCAGAACTATCCTTATACGGGCGAGCCGAGCACACCTCGCGACACGCCGTTGCCGTATCGCGCCGTGGCCTGGGGATACGTGCGGGTCGATGGCCATCCACCGACGACGGAACAGCTCAAAGAGGCGTTGCTCCGCCATGGTCCGCTGGTCATCTACGTCTCGGATACGCCGAACTTTAACGGTTACCGTGGCGGGCTATTCGAGGAAAAGACAGTCGCGGACGCGAAGGGATGCACCAATCCCCACGCCGTGCTTCTGGTCGGCTGGGACGACACCCGCGGGGCTCGCGGCGCCTGGAAGATCAAGAACTCCTGGGGAACTCGATGGGGCGAACAAGGCTTCATGTGGATGGCCCGAGGCAACAACCAATTCGGAACCGACGCAACCTGGGTTCGTGCCATGAGCGTTTATTACCGCCTCGGAAGTGAATTTACGGTCCTGGTGCCTGACGCTCTGCCGCTCATCCCACGCCCGAACTCGCTTGCCGCGAGCCCGATTTTGTCTGCCGGCGGCGTGTCGGCTGGCCAGTTGCTCTTTGCCGTGCCCGAAGGAGGGCCGGATAAGCTCCTGCAATTCATCGACAATCTTAATCTCAAGAGTTCGGCGCCAGGCGTGGAAAAGGCAACCTTCGAGAAGCGGAAGGAATATGCGATTGTGGAGGCGGCCGAACGTGTTCTCGCCGCCAAGCCTAGCGCCAGCGAGGCGCGGAAGGCCTGTATCGGCAAAATCTCGGCGATAAAAATGCTTTATCGCGTAGGGGACCCGCTCGTCGAAGACCGCCTGGACAGTCTGCCCTCGGAACTGGAACGGGCCGGCCAGGCGGATCTGGTCCGGACCGTTCGCTGCGTTCTCCTTGGCGAGAAGTTGCGCCGCGGGGGCCATTCACTTGAAAGCGGCGCAAGAACATCTGGCGGCGGTTTGCCTCTGTCTGGAGGAAGATGGCGCCGACATTACGGCCTCCTTTGTGGCCAACGAAGCGGCACAGGCGGTGCTCAGGGCCGGCGACAAAAAAGGTGCTGTTAAGGCGCTGGATGACTTCGCTACGCTTTTCGCCCACATCCACAATCAACAAGTCGCGCAGCGGGCCGCCTTCCTGCGGGAAGCCGCCGAGAAACTGCGGCACGCCGGTGGCGGAAAGAATGTCCGCCAACTGGCCTCAACAAAGTAATTCGTGATGCAGGTGGCACATGAATCCAACTCTTGCAACCATCACGAACTATATCGCTCGGATCGCGCCTGCGCCGATCCTTGGGGGATGATGCCGTTCATAGCCCGGCGGAATGCGCAGCTCCGGATCGTGCTCTATCTATCGCTCTTCATCCTTCTCCGAGATGCAATGACCCCTCTCGGCTTTTGGTCATTTGGCCAGCAAGAGTTCTTCTGGATGCGACTGTATCGTGACCCGTGGTTCGTGGTTCTTTTTGGCATTGCTTGCCTAGGGCAGATGTGGGCGAAGTAGCGGACGAGCTGTTTTTCCCAGGCATCCGGATGGTTGCCAAAGCCGCGGGGGCGTAATCATTTGCAGATCGGTCAGGATTCCGCGATCTTTTCTCCCCCCGTTGGCAGGGAACGCGTTCGCCAGATCGAGAACGAGGCGATCGCACTGATCCGGGAGAGCATCCGGCGGGATGAGGGCACGGAATGACGCGGAATTGCACGGGCCGCTAATTCAGAGGGGATTCGTCCCAAGGTGATTACCGTGCCCGCAACCTCGGCACAGTCAGTGACCCACCCGGCTTATTCGCTGACTAATGAATAGAAGAAAAGGGTAAAGTCCAGCGGTGAATACCTTACTTCGGCATCCGCACCCGAAGCGCGGGGGCGTAATCGTTTACAGATCGGTCAGGATTCGGCGATCTTTTCTCCCCCCGTTGGAAAGGAGCGCGTCAGGCAGATCGAGAACGAAGGGATCGAGCTTATCCGGGAAAGTTTGCTGGGGGGCAATGCTGGCGGGGCGGATTGACCGACTGCGGCCCCGAGGCCAAGTCGGACGGCGAAATCCAAGACCTCGATTGATTCTCGTCTGGCCGCAGTCTTGAAAAAGGATTATCTTACGGTCGCATTGCCCGGCCAAACTGAGAACCATTGCGTTTTAGGGAAAACGAGCGGCCCCCATGTTGCCGCCGTTTCCCTGCGCCCAAGATTCGGGTATCTATATTCCCCGTCGCGAGGGCAGTGTACGACCACCGTTTGTCGAAACATTCGAGAGACTGATTGTGGGTCAGCGGACCGCTGAGAGATCGGATCGCGCACCGTCTGGTGCGAGCGACGACGTACTTCGTCAACCCGGGCATCGGGCTGCCAGGGGGCGAGAATACTCATTCTCGCCTTGCCCAAGAGCGGCACGACGATTTGCTACCAGATCCTGAGGGAATCCTTGCCCGATGACTCGCTATGTCTCTTCGAGCCTTCCACGTGCTCCGTGGACGAGCCCCAGGGCGATTGCGCGAATCTAGGCAATCTGCTACGATTGGGCGAGTGCGATTCCAACCGCTTGCTGACGAACAGCGAGGGTTAGAGGAATCGTTTAAGACCAAAGGAGTAGAGACGCATGCCGCAGATGAAGTCAGCAAGGATTCAGGACCACTTCGCCGATCTCACCGATCCCCGTTGCCGCGAGGTTGTTTACCCCCTGATCAATGTCGTTGTGATTGCTATATGCGCGGTGATCTGCGGTGCCGACGATTTTGTGGCCATTGCTGAGTTTGGCAGGATGAAGCGTGAGTGGCTGTCGCGTTTTCTCGATCTGCAAAAGGGCATTCCGTCACACGATCGCTTCAACGCGATCTTGGCGGCGATCAAGCCGGCGGAGTTCGAGAAGTGTTTGCTCAGTTTGATCACGGCGTTGCATGAAATCACCGACGGGCAAGTAGTCGCCATTGATGGCAAGACACTCCGCCGGAGCTTCGACACGGCCAGCGGCAAGGCGGCGATTTACATGGTCAGCGCGTGGGCGACAGCCAATCACATCAGCCTGGGACAAGTGGTGGTGGACGCGAAGAGCAACGAAATCACAGCCATTCCGAAATTGTTGCAAATACTGGAGATTTCCGGCTGTTTGGTGACTATCGACGCCATGGGTTGTCAAACCGAGATCGCGCAGGAAATCGTTAACGCTGGGGCAGACTACGTTTTGGCCGTGAAGGGAAACCAACCAACGTTGCATAAAGGGATCGAAGCGTTTTTCGACGACCACCTCGAAGACGATTTCGTGCGAACGAAAGCACGTCGCCATGAAACGCAGGAAAAGGGACATGGCCGGGAAGAGCTTCGTTCTTACATTGTCTGTCCTGTACCGGAGGATCTGCCCGATGGTTCACGCTGGGCAAAACTGAAGGCAATCGGAATCGCCATCAGTGAAACGCAGCGTGACGGCAAGAACTGTTGTGAGGTGCGCTACTACATCCTCAGCAAGTATCTATCGGGTCGTCGCTTCGCCGGGGCGGTACGCGACCACTGGGGTATCGAGAACCGTTTGCATTGGCAACTCGACGTGACGTTTCAGGAAGACCAGTGCCGGGTCCGCAAAGGTCACGCGGATACGAACCTCAGTATCCTCCGGCGCACGGCGCTCAGCTTGCTGAAGAACGAGTTAACGAGAAAGGTCGGCATCAAGAACAAACGTCTCGCTGCCGCCTTGGATGACACCTACCTGGAGAAAGTCCTTACAGGAACGTGAGTTATGGTGCAATCGCCCTGCTCGTGTCGCTTTGTGCGTTGACCTTGAACTAAGGCCCCTTCGCTCGACCGGCATTACCCGGCGTCATCACTACTACGGGCCTATCCGTCGCCCCGCACGGCCGAGCCTGCTCGTCACCGAGTGCTCGTTGAGAGTCACGCGCCCTCACCGCCGGGGTTTCCCGTGTTGCCTGTCGTTTCCTCTTTCACACATGCCAACGCCACTACCCCGGCGGAACCAGTCGAGTCTTGTCGCTCGTGACTCGACCAGCAGCGGCCTTCCCCAGCGGTCAAGCAGGTCGGCTTCCGCATTACCCGTTTCGAGGCTTGCTCAGCGTTCACTCACGTTATGGCCTGCGTGCTTGCTGACTCCCTAAAGGAGCCATTTCCTGATGTGCTTCAGTCCAATTCGTTACCTCCTTGAACCGCTCCAGCTGCTACCGGTTGGAGCGACCAGTTACCGGACGGGATTCGCACCCGCTAGAAACAACACGCCTTTTCACGGCACACTGACCGCCGCAGGATACAATCGGCTGCCGTCGCTCCGAAGGTCGGTGTCTAGGACGTCTGAAAACACGCTTGTCTTTCTGCGATGAAATACCCGGTTCAACCTCGGGTCCGCGTTCGAGAGCCGAAATGAGTCGCCGCGCTGAGCACGGTCCACGGACATCGCGTGTCATAATACGCCTCCCAATAATCTCCGCTCCGGTGGTGGCAGAGGTTCACTGGCTTCTCAGAATGCCCGCTCCTCGAATGTACTTGGCCGCGTTCACTGCGCTGTACGTACCGGGAGGCTGAACCTTCCCGTCAAAAGAAAGCGTACGAATACGCGTTTCTCCTTTGAAGTTTAGACCAAGTATAGCGCCTTCAAAAACATCGACGTCGGTGTTCACACCAAGACTCTCTGAGCTCGCGAGCACGAGGGTGCCCTTGGATATCGTCGTCGGGCCGGTGTAACTGTTGGTGCCGGAGAGCGTCCAGGCACCGGGGCCGGTTTTGGTGATGGCTGTCGTCGCCCTACCTGCACGGTCATAGACGTTGTCGATATTGCAGGCGAGTTCGCCGGTACCAGCGATTGAACCGGTAAGAATAATGGTCTTGCTTTCCGCAAAGCCGGACAACACCAAGGGGCTGGTCAGTTTCAGCAGGCCCGTGCCGGATTGATCCAAGGTGATGGTGTCCCTGCCGCCGGGAAGATTCAGCGTTCGGTCGGTGGTCTCGCCCTTGCCCGTATAGATCAGACTGCAGCCGCCACTCATCATGATCTCAGCATCGGCATCGGTTTTCGGAGCGCCCAGGCTGCTGCCAGCCTTGCGTTTTGCCACGCTGTTGAACGAATCGATGCTCAAGGCGCCGCCAGTTATGATGGTCTGGCCGCTGTAGGTGTTGGCGCCTGACAGCTTCAGCGTTCCTGCGCCGCATTTCTTGAGAGTCACGCTGCCGCCGCCCGGTCCTTGGGAATCAGCGATAGTGCTGAAAAGCTCCTGCGTCGTCGTGGCCTTGGTTGTATCCAGGCCGAAGGTCAGCGCCGGCCATCAGGCCATTCTGGTTGACGGCGGCGGCGATGTTCTTAAGCATGGTTTCGGCCTGCGCTGTGGTGAATTCGCCTGCGCCGCCGACATGCAGCCGCAGTTCACCCGCCGCGCCATTCACGGTGATATTTGCAGGGGTCCAGCAGGCAGGGTCATTGTCGTAGAGCGACGACATGATCTCCATGAGCCCCATCTCAATCTTGGTGGCTCCTGTGTAGGTGTTGCGGCCAAAGAGCTTGATCGTTCCGCTCCTGATCCCATGATCGATGGGATGTCCGGTCTGCGTAAGGCCACCGGATCCACTGATGCCGCCTTCCTTGTTATTGAATTCCAGGCATTCATAAGCATGGACCTTGGTATTTGCATTCAACTTCACCGGCCCGTTCCAGTGGGCGTCGTTGCCGCCGGAAATGCACCCACCGTTGGAGGTGAGCGCGTTCGTGATTGAAGCGCCGTCGAAACTGATGGTCCCACGATTATTCACCGTCACAGGACCCGCCCCCAGTCCCTGAGTGTGCATGGAGAGGCAGCCGTCATTGACGGTCGTTCCGCCGCTGTACGTGTTGATCGCATTGGTCAAGTAGACCGCGTGCGGGCCGTTCTTAATCAGGGCGCCGGCGCCGGAAATGACGCCCGACAGGAATACTCGCGTGTCATCGGTTTCCAGCCCATCAATCGTGAAATCGGCATCGAGCCTGAGCGGCGATTTGATGGTGACCTCAGCGCGATTCTGACTGTTCATGTACGGTGAGGCGCCATGCGATCTGCTCTTGGCGAATATCAGCGTGCCTTTGGAAGTCAGCGTCAGGGCAGAGCTGCCGAAATTGAGCTGGTTGAGCACGAAATCGCCGGCGTCCTCTCGCGTCACCGTGTATCTGCCCGGCGCATAAAAATTGAGAATGTAGTCGGAATCTCCGCCGGGAGCAGGCGCCGAGACAACGCCGAGGTTGTTCTTCCATTGCGAGCCATCGCTCAAGTTGCCTGAATTACCTGTCATCCACGTGAAGTGCATGGACGCCGCGGTCTGCACCACCTGAACGGTACAGCAGTTCCCGCTGAAGCTGAATGTGGCCTAAAAAGGGGCAAGAACAGCAGGAGGCTTCGTAAAGCAGTGAACAGCGGTATATCATCCAGCGTAATGAGGGTAGGATGGCGGTTTGCCAGCCAGGATGGTAATTCGGTACTGGGTGAGAAGAGTCGTCGTGATCCTGCCTCGTCCACCAAAACAACGCACTCCGCCGAAGCGCAAGCATCTCTCGGCCGATGCCTTGTACGCACTCTTGCGGCTGGAATGTGATAAGATCGCGGACCATCGTGGGCGGGAGTGCCCGATTTCCTTGACGAACGCGCTCATGTCGGCTTTCAGCATGTTTGTGCTGAAAGACCCTTCCCTGCTGGCATTTGACGAGCGCCGCAACGATGAGAACATGGGGAACCTGTTCGGCATCGCGCGTGTTCCGTCGGACACTCACATGCGGGAGATCCTCGACCCCGTGGAGCCGCAGGCGATACGACCCTTGTTCGACGCTGTCTTTCGCCAACTCCAGCGTGGAAAAGCCCTGGAGCCGTTTGTCTTCCATCAAGGCTGCTACCTGCTCTCCTTGGACGGCACCGGGTATTTCTCTTCTTCGGCCATCCACTGCGACTCCTGCCTGGAAAAAGTGCATCGCCAGACGCAAGAGACTACCTATCAGCACCAGATGCTGGCAGCCGTGATGATCCACCCGGATCACCGAGAGGTGATTCCTTTCGCTCCCGAACCCATTGTGAAACAAGACGGCACCCGCAAAAACGATTGCGAGCGAAACGCGGCCAAACGCTTGCTGCAGAAAATCCGCGGAGAGCATCCCCATCTGAAGCTGATCGTTGTCGAGGACGGGTTGGCGAGCAACGCCCCGCATATCCGCGAGTTGCAGAGCCTGAACATGCACTTCATCCTGGGAGCCAAACCGGGGGATCATGATTTTCTCTGGGACCAGGTGCTCGCCGCCTGGGAGGTCGACCGGGTGACGACGATTTCCTGGACTGAAGGGGATGTCTACCACGAGATTTCCTTCATCAACGACGTGCCGCTAAACGAATCCAACCAAGATTTGCGCGTGAATTGGCTCCATTGCTACGAGATCAGCCCTGACGGCGAGGAACGGACCTGGACCTGGGTTACGGACCTGAAGATCTCTCGCCAGAATGCCCGTTGCCTGGTAAGAGGCGGCCGCTGTCGCTGGAAAATCGAGAACGAGACGTTCAACACGCTCAAGAATCAGGGTTACCACTTCGAACACAATTATGGCCATGGCAAGAAGAACCTGTCGGTAGTCTTTGCCATGTTGATGATGTTGGCGTTCCTGGTCGATGAGGTCCAACAACTCTGCTGCCCGCTATTTAAGGCCGTGCGGAAGAAGTTGACGAGCAAGCGGGCACTGTGGGATAATCTGCGCTCTCACTTCCGACACTTCGTTTTCCACTCGATGCGTCACCTTTACGAGGTCATCCTCTATGACCTCGCCAAGCAACTCCCCGCACCGACACGGAATACGTGTTAACCTGGCCTCTCTGTATTTCCGCGCTCCCTCCACCGCTCGCATACGGCTGCTCCAGCTCAGAGAAGCCCGACGTCGGCACGCTCACGCTGCGCGACAACGAGTTTCTGTGATAATCCAGGGCCTTCGCCGCTCCGCACACGTCTAACAACGGCGCCCTCTATCGCCCGTATCTCGCCCATCTTTTCGTCTAACATACGCACACTCAAAACTTGATGCCCTAACGCTGTTAGCCGCTCGATTTATCGGGAGTTGCTGTGAACGGTATAGCCCCTGGTCGAGCCATCCTGGGCCGTGATGGTATAAGTCTGCGGCTGGCTGAAGTCCCTCACCGTGCCGGATGGCGGAGTCGCTTTGGCGAAACGCGCCAGTTCAAAAACGGGAGCGAGCGTCTTCACATTGGCAGACGCGGGGACATAGAGGGTGATCTTGGAGCCATTGATCGCGCCAAGGACGGAACCCGGCAGGTTCAAACGATAGATCTCTTTCACCGTCCATGGAGCCGTCAGTTCAACTGGGAAAGAATAGCCCCTGCGCACACGCTTTTTGGGGACGAAGGGTTTGTCGTCTTTGACCCGCAGATCAGGACCGGGATTATCGAGCTTCGTCTTGGTCGGCGGAAGTTTCGCCGCCTTTGCCGTATCGATGTACTCGGCCAGGTCGCGCATGGCGATGACCTTGTAATGGTTGTCCTTCAGGTAATCGACCATGTCTTCGAACAGATCAGGATCGGTTCCGACCCCGGCATGCTCCATATCCGGCACGCCATGGAAGCAGAGAACCACCACCCTGCCGGCCGTAGCCTGCTGAACAGCGCTGATAAAACCCTCCATGGTCATGCCCACGCCGCCAACGGCAAACGATGGGATATCAAACGGGTTATCCACGGCGGGTCGATAAGTGCGACCGTGGCCACCTCTGGCGAAGATATACCCCCAACTGCCCAGGAGATGATAGAACTTCGGATTCGTATCATAGAATGGCCAACAAAAGGTCGTTGGCTTAGGAATTCTGTTGGCGATCATCTCGTCTTCCAGGGTCCACACATAGGCCTGGCAACCTCCCACATCGGTAAGCGATAACTGCCCATGTCCCCGAGTATGATTGCCGATTTCAAAACCATCCTCGGCCATGCTCCTGATCTGCCGCCACGTCATGTACCAATCCTTGCGATCGCGGAACCCATAGGCGTCCGAGACATAGAACGTGCCGCCGAAACCATGCTTCTTGAGGACGGGAGCCGCGACCGTCGCACCGCTGGCACAGCCATCGTCGAAAGTGAACACAATGGTCTTGTCAGGAATCGGTTTCTTGATAATCCCGGTGGGATCCTTAACCGTTGCCGGCTGTGCCCGCCCGATCATCAATCCCGTAATAAGCACCGGGCAGATCAACGCCACTCGCGTCCGCTTCGTCATAATCATTCTCCGGTTCATCATGGTTCTCGATTATTTACTTATTCGTTTCAGGCGTGAGCGGGAACAGCTCCAGGATGACATTGGCATAGAGACGGTGCCCGAAATCGTTGGGATGGTTGACGTTGTTGCCGCTCAGATCGGAGAAGTTCTTCCTCTTGAGGATTTCTATCCAGGGCGTCGTCACATCCGCCAGCGCCACATTCTCAGTCACCAGCCCGCCCAAGAACTTGGCTTTCCAGAGGAAGCCCTGGGCGCCGGCAAAGCGCGGATTCATGGTCATGGGTGAGACCAGCACGATATCGGCGTCAGGATTGGCGGCCATGAGATCGTCGCGCATTTTGGTCATCTTCTTATCGTAGCCGCCGCCGTCATTCATCCCGAAGGCGAGGAAGACCAGATCCGGCTTCTGTTCAGTCACCTTGGGAACCATCTCAACACCCCAGCCGGCTTCTGTACCGGCGACGCCGAGATTGACCAACGTCACCTTCGCGCCGAAACGCTTTCCGAGCGTATTGGCGACCAGTTGCGGATAGCTGGGCTGATAGGGTTCCGCCAGGGAATCCTTGAATCCTGACGCGTTGAATCCCTGCGTGATGCTGTCGCCCAGGGCCACGAGCTTGATCGGCTGCTTGGCCCTGAGCTTGGCAAGAACACGCGTCAACTGCTTGGGCTGTTGCTTATACGGCACGGGCCAGGGGTCGGTCTTGTGCCAGTACGACACCTGCACCTGCAGATCATGGAAGAAACGGCCTTCGGAATGCAGGACCGTCGCAAACATGTTGGGATTGCCGGCCGGCGGAACCATTTGCGCAGCCGTCTTAAACGGTATCCGCGAGGTAAACGTCAACTCAATGATATTCGTGCCCGGCTTCCAGGTGTAGTCTCTTCCCTCTTCATATTGCATCACCCGATCGGGATGGGTGATCCTAAATTTTTCGCTGGGAATGAACAGCAGTCTGCCGGTGGCCAATTGCTTGCCTTCCTCCTGGATGAAGAGAACCGGCTCATTGTCACTCGCCTGGGAGCGCCAGAGCGGCTCGCCGGCCGTCATGCTCTCGACCGCTTTTTCCGTGTCGGCGGCCATCAGCGCCATTCTGCTAAAGAACAATGCCAGTACCGCCCCAATCACCATTCGTTTCATACAATTACCATCCTATCGTGTTTCAGGTTCTCTCACTCGGTTTCGATAGCCTTTTTCAGCGCCACGGCGGCGAAGCGTTTGCAGAAGAACTCGACGTGCTTGGGAAGTGATCTCCCCCGGCATGAACGTAATGTGATTCTATTTCTTGATTCGTTGAGCGTAATTCGATTCTTGTCAGCAAAAGCCGCGACTACTTCGCGAACGCCTGCAATTCGGCGCACGACGAGAACGCCTGATTCGGGTTGCAGCCAAAAGCCGGTTTACCGATAACCCGGACGCCAAACACCTTCACAGGTGCCGCCAGGTGGCAGGTGAAGCTTTCGCCTTCCGTAAGTGGGCCCGCGTTGTTGCCGGTGGTGGCCGGATAATCCTTCACTTTCCCGGCATCTTCCCAGGCCCCGCCAGAACTGGTCTGAATCTGGATGCGCGGTTTGTCGGTGCTGGAATCGAACCAACCGCCTATGTTCTGAGTCTTGCCATGGATTAAGACCACGCGCGCTATGGTCTTCGCTTCCGGCAACGCAACCGCATACCAGTCCTCCTTGGGCCAAGTGCCATCACTGGTATTCACAAAGGAACTCTCATTATCATCGATAATCGAACCTTTGGCATCCCCATTGCGCGACCGGCTCTCCGTACCATCCGCGAGCACATTGCGGCACAGCGGCAGCCAGATCCTATAACTCTCGCCCAAGGTGCCCGCATCGGAAAAAGGAATGAGTCGGATTTCTTGGGGCAGATCGCGTACGAGGACGTTGCAACGGAACTCCAGGGCATGTGGCCAGCGTTTCACTTTCTCTGGCGCCGGCTCAGGCGTGACCGCCAGCGCAGCCAGATCCGGCTTGCCGATGCTAACCGCGCGGATCGGCATGCGTTTCGTTCCCAGCAAGGCTTCATCCGCCGCCAATACCAGCGGGCCATACATGATAGCGATTTTCCCCTCGTTCTTGTGGTCGCCGACAATCACCCGCGGCTCCAGTTTGAAATTCAATTCTACCTTGTCGCCCTTGGCCCAGATACGTTTTATGGTGGCGTAGTGGCGATGAACTTCTCGCCAGCGGCTCCCGCCTGCTGCAACTGGCCGCGAAACTCCGCGAGTTTCGCCCAGCGGGTGCTGACTTGACGACGAAGGATCACGTCGCCGTTCTCGTTGCGTAGGGACAGTCATTTGGGCGCGATGCAGATCGATTCCGAGGTATAACATGCTCGATTCTCCTAGTTACGCGGCGTCGAGGCCGCGATCGTGGTAACTTTCGACGAGCCCCCTTGGCTCGTCGTTCTAATCCAGGAAAACCCTACCTTGTGCCTCTTTCATAGAATCACACCGCCGCGCACAAGGAAGTGGGGTACTATATCGCTCGCTTGGCACCATAGACTGCCTCTGGCATGGCAAATTGGCCGCCTACTGGCCAGGTTTTTCTTGACATCTGCTGCCGGGGGCCGGCTGTTCCCAACTGTAAACAGTCATGGCACCTCGCCGCATCGATCCTGGAGTCGCGTTTGGCATACCGCTTGGCCGCGCTTGTCACGGCGATTTGGGCTGGGGCAGGCCACAGGCACGGGCGCAAGCCGCACAAATTGTCCGGGATCGATGGGCTGGCCGGGGACCGCAAGACCAGGGTCGGCGGCCTGAAAGCTGCCCGACACGCACGCAAGTCACCGATCTGAAGAAGGCGAAGGTCAAGTTGCCCTCTGAACACCGTCATACCGGTCCAGTTGCCTCCAACGATTCATTCGAGGGGGGCTGTTCAATCGTCCGTCGCGACTCGCGGTACTGGAACGTGGCGATAAGCAGGAATGCCACGGCGGCCCCTTGAACGACATAGATGCCTTCGCCAGGCGACACTGTCACTTGCCGCTTGGTTACCTTAGTGCTTTCCCCCATAGAACTTGTGGTCGTCTCCGTTCCTTGCCGAGCTTCTCCGCCATTTTGATACCACACGCCGAACGCGAGCAATGCGGCTCCTGCCAAGCCGGTGGCCACCGGTTTCCAGAGAGGTGGACGGCCGCTCGTGTATGTCGCCACAAGCAAGAGGCCGAACGCCAAGGCGATGCCCGCGACCGTCTTGCCGCACCAGGAATTAAAACCGCTGAGCGGGAAACGCAATCCCCAGAGCGGCACATAGTCCCACGGTAGGAAAGTCGAACCGATCACCAACGCAGAGCACACAATTGCCCAAGTCGAACCGTTCGACACGATCAAACGAAACCGAGCGCCCATCCAACTCCGCTCCCCTGATATCACCCGTCAAATCTGCTTGGTACGGCGATTTTCGCCGCTGACAGCATTTCAGAGCATATACAGGTGCGCGACGTGGGGCAAGTGGAGCGGAATCGTAGTCCCAATACGTAAATCCGTACCTCGTCAAGGGCTATCATCGCGGGCCCATGTCCGCATGAGCGGTCGACAGCTCCGCTAGGCTCGCTTGCAGCCCGCCCACGTCTTGCTCGTCTTGACCTCGACTTTGAGCGGCACGACGGCAATTTCGTCCGTCCGGCCGCGGTCAGGATCATCGCCACCGACGGCGTAATGGCCGAGGTGAAT
Source organism: uncultured Planctomycetia bacterium (assembly GCA_963709175.1). Classification (GTDB taxonomy): domain Bacteria; phylum Planctomycetota; class Planctomycetia; order Pirellulales; family Thermoguttaceae; genus JANXQG01. The sequence continues at coordinate 1,098,830 of CAVPVK010000007.1, read as the reverse complement.
GGCAAAGGCGTCCTCGAAGGCATGGAGGTCGTTATCGGCGAGGGCATCGCTAGTGACGCCGAGCGCGGCGACACGACCGATCCCTTCATGCCCAAGTTATTCCGCTACAGGCTCGACGACTCCAAAGGCTCCGGCGGCTCCACGCCGAAATAAGCAAGTGCCCTGGACTACGGTGTTCACTGCTTGGCGGCGGGCTACGACGGCATCGGCAGGCGAAAGTAGATGTTCGGCAGGTAGCTGCCGCGGCCGCGCCAGGGGTTTAGGTGATCAGCGCCTGCCGCCGATTCTACCCATGCGGCCAATCCGTCGTCAAAATGGGCGGCATGCCCGCGAAGGCCGCCAGGATCGCGTATGGGGGCAGATGATCGGACAGCCCCTTTTTGGTCACCCTGGCGTCCGCGGGGGCTAAACGGCTGTCATGTGAGGCCAGGCGGCATGCGCGACAGGCAGCCGGCAAGTACGCCCTGCCTATGCAGTCCTAAAAGTGGTTTTAGGGTGGATAAGGCTATCTTGCCAGTTTTCGATTTGGTTCGAGCACGAGGTGGCCGCCGTCACGGTAGTGTTGATCGTAGGCAGCACCAGTCGCTCAGGCCGATGTCAGCGCGGATGCTTTTCTTTACCAATCCGACGTCCTTACCCCCGACGCCGCCGGCCGCCCGCCGCGAAATCAGGCTCCCCTTCGTGCCGCAGTCGCCGCGGATGAATGCGCTGGGAAGGAAAGGATGGCTGGGGCGTCTTGATGGTCGCAGGTCCTCGACTTCGCAGTTCGTCTCGCCGATCTTCGCCGCCAAGTGTAGCCGACAAGACCGAGGGCAACACCAAGCAGAACTAGCGCGGACGGTTCGGGGACGGCAACCGCAGAAGCCGAACTCGTAAGCGATGATCCAGCCGCCGAGGGATCGAAGATGAACGTCCCGGCTGCACCAACGGCTAAACGCGTTCCCGTGGGCAGTGCGGTATTGCTGGTGATTACCAGCGTACCAGCGGCGACGTTCGTCCCGCCCGTATAGGTGTCGTTGCCGCTGCGGATCAATTCGCCGGCACCGGCGAGGGTCAATGATTGGCTGCCGCCGCTCTCGCTAATCGTCTGGCTAAACGTCAGGCAACCGCTGGAACTGACGACCACGTTGCTCTGCAACAAGATGGAAGCATCCACCGAGTGTGTTCCGCTAATCACGGTGACGGCGGCAGGGGTTATGCCGTTCGAACTTGTCAACGTCAACCCTGTGGTGCCCGTCTCGAAAATCCAGTAACTCGCATTTGAACTGCGGAAGACAAGGTTGCTGAGGACGGGTGCGGCTGAGTTCAGAGCCACGACGACAATGCCGCTGAACTCATTTGGGCCGAAGGTCGCAGTGTCGGTGATAAACCCCGACAATCCTGGTGCCCCAGATGGTCCGCCGCCCACCGTATCCTTCCAATTGGCCGCCGTTCTCCAGTATCCCGTCGTGGTATTCCATTCAGCCTGGCCGGAATAGACCTGCCCCGTGTAGCTGACCGGCACGTTGATGGGCACCTCGCCGCTAAGGCCCTCGCCAGTGGTGGGCAATAGATCGTGCCATTGACTGTGCCCAGGGTCGTAAGAGTGCCGCCAATGGTCCGCTTAAACAGCGGGCGCGATAAGCCAAGGGATCTTTCGGATCGAGCCGGATGGCCTCGGTAAGGTCGGCAATCGCCTTGTCGTATTCACCCTTCTGCGTGTATGCCCACCCACGGGCAGAATAATCCTCCGTAACATAGGTTCGAACCAGATAGCCTCGTTATAGTCGGCAATCGCCTTGTCGTATTCGCCCTTCTCCTCATTCGCCCCGCCGCGAACGCGCGCCGAGTGGCAAAAAACGATCGAATAAACTGCATGTGGTTTGGGTGCATATTGCCTACTTTGCATTGAACGGCATGGCCGGAAGCCCCTCGGCATTATAGAGGTTGTGCCGGGCCAAGGGATGCCAGGCGAAGCGAATCGAGTGGGGCGATTTCGCTGCGTCGGACCAGACCTCGATCGTGTCGTTTCCGACAATGCGGGCCTGGGCCGGGACGAACTTCCACGCCGTCCGAGTGCTGCCGGCCGGCGGCGCGTCGGCGGAGATCTCGAACCAATTGGGCGGCCGGCCATCGTCGGTCGTCAGCCCCGCGCCGACGTGTTGGAACTTGACGGCGATCCGGTCGTCGCGGATCTCGTGCGAAAGATACGCAGGTCCGAATACCTCGCGCTGCAAGACGCCGTAAGTCTCCTTCAGGGCGATGTCAGCCGCACGGAGGGCGACGACATTCTTGTTGGAGGGATGCGGATCGCCGCCGCCGGCAAGCGGGAAGCCGGTCCGCGCGTCCCTGCGGAGCTTCTTGGCGTCGCCGCGATCCCAGAGATCGTTGCTCGGCGCGAGGCCCGTATGGGGAACGTGTTCCATCACGTCCGTTTCGCACTGCCACATATTGAGCATCCCGCCCATGTAGGTTGTCTGCGCGATCTGGATCATGTAGAACGGCATGTCGGGCCGGCGGAAACGGGCCCGCCAAGCCTCGATCATCCGCGTGAGGTCCTGCCCGTAGTTCTTGTCCCGGGCGTCGCTCTCGCCCTGGTACCAGACGACGCCGCGGATTGTCAGCGGCGGAATGCCCTGGAGCATCGAGTAGTACATCACGCCCAGCCCGCTCTGGTCCTTGGCTGCCTTGAAGTCGAATTTCACCTCTGGATGCTCCAGCGGGGTCCACTCGGCGACGAGGCTTCCGGGGAAGGAGGCCGAGATCGCGCCGACCGGCACTTTCAACGCCTCGTGCAACCGTTTGCCGAAGTAGAACGTGACCTCGGAGAATTCGTATGGGCCAGCCGCAGGGTGAACGAAGATATCCTTCATCGACTCGTGCGTGGCGGGCGCCCAGCCCCGACTGTCGGCGATGTCGCGCTCGTGGGGACGCCGGCTCAAGGCGACGTGGAAAAGGCGGTAGTCGGGGAAGGCGATCTTCTCCTTGACTGCGCGGTCCTTGGCAAAGCGTAATCCGCGGCTCATGTTCGACTGTCCCACGCCGAGCCAGACCTCGCCCAACAAGACGTCGTCAAGCTCGATCTTGTTCTTTCCCTGGATCGTCAGCTTGTGCGGGGCGCCGTCGGACTTCGTCACTGGCAGGGATACCTCCCAGCGGCCGTCCGCGCCGGCAGTCGCGGTGGCGGAATGGCCGTTGAATTCCACGGCGACCTTTTCGCCCGGATCAGCCCAGCCAAAAATAGCCAGCGGCAGATCTCGCTGCAGGACCATATGCGGAGTAAAGACCCGCGGCAGCCGCACGTCGGCCCAAGCGGCGGCGGAGAACAAGAGGGGGGTGAGTGTGACGAGGAACCAGATGTATCGAAGGTCGATCTTGCGACATGTTCACGGCTTTTTCTTGAGCAGCTCGAGCATTCCCTTGCCCAGCGCCGCGCCGGCCTGGTAATAAAAGCGCGCGGAGCCGTTGTAATGGTAGCCGCCCTCGCCGTGCGGCGCCGGGTCCCAGTAGGGCGCCAAGGGCACGGCGAGCACGTTGCCCTTGAACTCCGGGAGATCGGCGGCCGCCGACTGTGCGGCCCGCATCTCCTTCATGGGCGCCTCGGTCTTTTCGCCTCCGTGGCCCATCACGCCAATGACGAACGGCAAGTTCGGCGCGTTGAGATCCTTGCGGATGTCGCGAATGAAGTGGGCCATGTTGCCGGCATACTCCTTGCGGCGGCCGCCGTTGATGTAGTCGTTCCAGCCTTGCACCCAGACGAAACCGGCCAGCTCATACTCGCGCCCCTTCAGTTCGGGAAATGTCGCACCGAGGTCGGCGAGGCAGTGGTGCAGCTCCGTAAAGATCTGCTTATAGGCCCAGCCAACCGTACCGGGCTTGCCTTGCACGCCGTCATGGAGCTGGGAAACCGGCTTGTCCCCTTGGCCCGCGCTGGGCGAGCGAAAATCGACCGCCAGCGACTGCCCGCCCCAACAGGCCTTGATGAGCAGCACGGGCTCGTCGATGGCGTCGCCCACAACCTTGCCGAAGCCGAGCTCGGGGCCGATGTGTCCAGGCGGCCAGGTATAGCCGACGGTCAGGTGGCCGCGTTTCGACTTCTTGATGCCGCCGCCCAACTGGCCGTAGTAGACCCAGACATCGTCGCGCTCGGTCCACTTGCCGTCCTTCATCAAGTGGCCGTACTTGGCCGGTTCCTGCTGCACGAGCTGCTTCAAGTGCTCGAGGTTGCCCTTGCCCTGCATGTTCGACTGGCCGGCAAGGATGAAGACCTTGACCTTGCCCTTGGGCGCGTCTTGAGCAACGGCGACCGACGCCACCAGAACCAACGCTACGCTTGTTGAGAGCAATCGCAGATTCATAATTCTCTTCTCCTCGTGTAAAGTGGGAATGCGTTCATTTACTCCTTGGCGAGAACTTTTTCCAAGTCATGGAGATGCCCTTCGTGAAAACGCGACAGCGACCCTGATTCGCATTATTGCTGATAATCTTTTTCGGCCGCTTTGAGCGCGATCGGCTTCGCACCGGTTATTTGGAGCCGCTTCTCCTTGAGCGCCAGGATCGTTGCCCAAGTCCATCATCGGCCCTTCGTAGCCGAATTTGCCCATCCCATAGCCGAACTTGTGCGGCGTCTCGAAGGGACGGCCGTTGGCGCCGACAATCTTGTCGCCCTTTTCCAGTTTTCCTCGGGCGGGCGCGTCCTGGAACACGAACATCGCCAGCAGGACCTTGGGATCTTCCTGGGTGAGTTTAGCCCGCGCGCCGGTGAGCCCAAGGTTGATGTACCAGCCGGGGACCTCCGCGTCGGGGCCGACTTTGGTGGTCAGATCCCAGGGCACCTTGTCCAACCCACGGGCCGGCCGCGCCAGCCCTAGCGCCACAAACAGCAGGGTAGCACACCGCGCGGCCCGCCATGTCGTATTCGTCAGATTCATGATACAAGAACCTTTCAACATAATGAGATCATTTTCCCTTGGTGGGACCAACGCGCCGCACGTAGACGTAGAAAGGGCTTCGCCATGCACCCGTACGCTCATCTATTAACCGTCCTTCCAACGTCGCGGGGCGAGCTTGCAGATCGACGGAGAAAGTCACGGCAACCGCATTCGCGGAGACCGGCCGGGTCTGTTCGATGCCGGCGATCTTCAGTTTGGCTTCGGTCGCGGGCAGGGCCGCGCCGCCTTCGATGCCGGCGGTTATCGGCCGGTTCAACTCCTGCGGCCAACGGCGAAACTCGATTTCGTACCGCCCGTCGCGCGCGACCTCGATCATCCAACGCCCCCGGTATTCTAGATTGGCCGGCCCGTAGCGGCCGCGGCGAACCTGGGACTGGTCAAACAGTTCGTGGGGCTGCCCGATCCAGTCGTGGGGATTCAGCGCCGTGGGGTTGGCACGGTCCGAGCCGATGACAATCCGCGCGGGTTTGTCGAAGTCAGTCGAGATGTCGGCCCACCACCGATCGTAGGCCTTCTCGAGCGCGGCCACCACGTCGGGATGCGCACCCGCCACGTTGCGATGCTGGCCGGGATCGGACTTGATTTCGTAAAGCTCGTGTCCGTCGACCAGCCGCCAATGATCGGTCATCACTGCATAGTCCTTTCCTTTGACGGGGTCGATCACCCGTTGATTGTGGACGAACAGCGTGCGGTCGGGCCAGTCCGCAGTCGCCGTTACGGGTCTTCGCAGCAGCGGCGCAAGGCTTACCCCGTCGAACTTCCCGTGCGGTGGCGGAGTGAGACCGCAGAGATCGATGAGGGTCGGCAGCAGGTCGATGTGGGCCGTCAGTCGCGTCACCTCGCGCCCGCCGCGGAGGCCGCCGGCCGGCCAGTAGACGAGGCACGGGACCCGGTGTCCTCCTTCATACTGCGAGAGCTTGTCTCCCTTCATGCCGGCGTTGAAACCGGCCGTGGGATAACCGTCCTTGTCGAGTTCCACCCCGTCGGACGTGCCGTTGTCGCTCAGAAAAATCAGAATCGTGTTCTCCTCCAGTCCCAACTGCCGCAGTTCGCGCCGCAGCCGCCCGAGGTTCTCGTCGAAGTTGACCAGCATGCCATAGTAGTGGGCCATGGAGTCGGGCACTTTGCCGGCGAACGGCTTGACGTACTTCTCGGCCACCAGGAGCGGCCAGTGCGGCACGTTGGTGGGAAGGTAGCAGAAAAAGGGGTGGTCCTTGCTGGCACGAATGAACTTGAGCGCCTCGTCGAACCACACGTCGGTGCAGTAGCCCTGAAACTTCTCGGGCTTGCCGTTGCGGAAGTAGGTGTCGTCGAAGTAGTGGTTGCCCCAGTAATCGGGGCTGTTGCCGATAGCGCCGCCGCCGTGGTAGAGGGCCTCCTGGAACCCCCGGTCCTGGGGCCGGAAGGGATAGCTGTCGCCCAGGTGCCACTTGCCGAACATGCCGGTCCGATATCCATTGGCCGCGAAGACGTCGGCCATGGTCGTCTCGCCGGCGCGGAGCAGCGATCGCCCTAGCACGGTGTGCCAAACGCCGACCCGCGAGGCATAGCGGCCGGTCATTAGCGCCGCACGAGTGGGCGAGCAACACGGGTCGACGTGGAAGTCGGTCAGACAAATGCCGTCGCTGTGCAGGGTGTCGATGGACGGCGTCTTGAGGACCCTGTTGCCGTGGCAGCTCATGTCGCCGTAGCCCTGGTCGTCGGTCACTACCAGGATCACATTGGGTTTTCCTGGCTGCGCACCGCCCGCAGCCCATTGGCCGGCGATGAAAAAACTGAGGAAAGAGACGAGGAACGTAGCTAACACTCTCTGTCGCATGGTATTCTCGTTGGTTTTTGGGGGTCGTCGGGTATCGGGCGTCCGGACGTCGGGTGCTGGCAATCATGTACCCACGGCCCGTGAGCGCCGCCATGAACGCGCGCCTTGGGCAGACCATCATGGCGGCAGCCCTCTCGCCAATTATTCGCGCTATTTCTTGGGCAGCAACTCCAGCATTGCCTCGCCCGCCGCGTGTCCAATGCGCATGTACCAGATCGCGCTGCCGTAATAGTGGTACCCCCCGTTCGATCCGACCTTCTTCCACTCTTCAATGTGCTTTTGCCAGCCGTCGCATAGGCCCTCGGCCTCCTTGTCCACCAGGACGTCTGTGCGGAACGCCTTCACGTTGCCCTTGAATTCCGGCGCGTCGTTCATCGACATCTGCGCCTCGCGGACCGTCAGCATCGCGCCGCCAGCCGGCTTCGAGCCGCTCTGCCCCATCGCGGCAATCACGAACGGCAGGTTCGGCACGCCCAGGTCCCTGCCCACGTCCTCGATGAAGTGCTTCATGTTCGACGCGTACTCTTTCTCGGCGCCGCGGTACATGTCGTTCCAGCCCTGGAACCAGGCGAACCCGGCCAATTCGAGCTTGTTGCCCTTCAACGCAGGGAACATCGTCTCGTACTTGTCGAACGTCTCTTTCACCTCGGCCAGCATGTTGCGGTACGACGAACCGTACGGCTTCTTGATGTCGTCCATCGTCGGCAGCGGGTCGTTGCGTTTGTTCTTCTCGTTGTTCTGCCGGACCTGCTCTGCCGGGCGTCTTTTCTTCAAACGAGGGGTTTGGCAGAAGAGTCGCCGATGATCGGCAGACCTGCGCGAACAAAGGAGAAATCGTGGCAACCGACAGATTGAAGAACCATGGAAACCAAGGAGACCTTGGTGACTTATCGAAAGACATGATTATTCCTTTCGGACGCGCGAGGAGTCAGTGGTTCTCCCGCTTAGCGAAACGTGAGGTGTCCCGCTCCTGTCGTGTGGCGATGGGCACATAGCCGATTTCGAGTCCCTTGGGGGGGGCGACTAGTTGAGCTGGGTCGACGTCGGCGAGTTTGCCGACCGTGGGCGGCGCGAGGTAGTCGCGGTCTTTCGTCCAGGCGCGGTGCAGTTTCTCAACCTTCGTCTGCATCTTCTCGCGATCCTCCTTGGTCAGATCAGCATTCAGCAACGCCGGCTGATCGGCGAAACGATACCAATAATAGGTCACCACGCTGCCATCGCCGAGGTGCGCCTTGAACGGCCCGGCGACCGGACCCGGTTTCCTGAAAGAGCTATCTGGAGCTTCGGGAGTGTCGTAGGGTTCTGGGGGATTTTCTTTCGGCCGATCAAAACGCATTTCGGCCAATCCCGACGTGACCGGTACCTCGGTGGGCTTGGCTACGACCCACCGGTGCTTCTTTCCGTCGTTCTGGAGGTGGAAGTATTCGGGGAGCACCACGCGGGCACCGTTCGGCGCGTCGACCTTCCTAACGAGTTGCTCGTTCCAATGGTAACCGTAGGTCGTGGGGTCTGGCGCAATCGGCGTGGCGAACGAACTCCACGCCATCGCAATCTTCTTATCCCTCGGCGTATGCTCCGCGTAGATTTCCCAGGTCGAGCCGCCCTTGGCACGGAAAGTCTGCACATAGGCGCCGGCGGGATTGATCGCAGCGCTTACCGCCGAGCCACCCTCGAACCACGCTTTCACACCGTCCCAGAGGGCTTTCTTGTTGTAAGACGTCAGGCGGTGCAGGACGACGGTACTGCCATCCGGCCCCACGGGGAAGGAAGTCGGCGCAACACGGGCGTAGGTCCCACCCCTTTCGTCGACAGACAGCGCGGCTGGCACATACTGGGTCTCCATCTGGAAAGGCTTGTTTGGGGCCGAGGGACGCGAGTCGAGGAGTAGGCCGGCATATTCCGGATTCACCTCGGCGGAGTGCGACCAGAAGTAGGGCGTGAAGAAACACACCGGGCCTTTGAAGTTCTTGGTGCTGAGGAACAGGGTCCAGCAGTTGTCGCCAGTCGGGACGTTCTTTCCGCCAGTCGTCGCCTTGGCCGCCGTCAGCGGCAGCGGCAGATAGCCATATCCGAACAGGTCGCCGCAGGTGCCCTGCTTGACGTTCAGGCCGTCGATCGGAAGCAGCAACCAGGGGCTTAGCTGGGCCACACCATAAAGACCTTGGGGCCTGTCCCAGGTCCCGCGACCGTGCGCGGGCCCATTGGCGATCTCTTTGAAGTTCACGGCCACGCCGCCCATGATGAACTTCGGCGTCTCCGTGGGGAAACGCGTGTCGTGCCACCAGCCCAATCCGCCCTCGATGTCAGAGTAAAGACTAGCAGGTGGCCTTCCTTCATACTGCGCACGCATCCATGTGCCGAAGAGGCCCGTCTGGAAGAGATGCCCTGGATAATGCTGCAGCAGCGGCCAAGCTGCGGCGTAGAGCGAGAACCCGGCATTGTAGGCGTCGGGGACTTTGTCCGTGGAGACCAGCAGGTAGCCCGCCATCTCGCCTTTCTTTATCTCGGCGGAGGCAGCCGCGTCCGGCAGAGCAATCGTTAGGGCGGCGGTGAGGGCCATAAGAATATTTTTTGTCTTGCTCATTCGTAGCGAGTTGGTAGAACCTATCCGCATCGATGGCTACCGCCAGACTCGATTTGCGGCAAAATGTGGGTAACATCGGACATAAGGCAACAGACGGGGAGGCCACCGCATACAACCAAGGCGATCCCGGAGAAGTTCTAAGATTTTTGCTGGTGGCCCGAAGAAGTCAAGCCAACGCGCAGCGCCGGCCCGCCCAAGAATCGCTGCTTTCATGCCACAGATCCCTGGGTTCGCCCCGGTGGCACCATGGCTGCGGAAAGGCAGTACCCCCTATTGCCGTCTCTCGATCATAGTCCCGAGAACTCGTGATGGGATGCGACCAAGGCACTCTCGGCAGGGAGCCTATCGCATCATCGGTGGGGTTACCTGCCTCTGGATGGAACCAGGCTTACCTACGGCAGTGGGAAATCTGCCGCAGGCAAGGAAGTGGGGTACTATTCCCCTCGCTTGGCGAAACAGGCTGCCTAGCGACCCAGTTTTTCTTGACAACCGCTGCCGCGTCCCGGGTCCTCAGGCGATCGACCGGCCCGCTGGCGGCCCGGGAAAGGTCTGGGGAGTTGCCGTCCAGGACGAACTCCGGCACGTCGAGGCGATGCAGGGCGGCCTGGAAGTGACCAGGTTTGGTCGAGGTGCCCGCCGGCAATTTTGCTCAGCTGAACAAAATTAGGCGCCGGCGAACCTGCTTGGGTCCTTTGGGCGACAGAAAGAGTTCCCACCGGTCCTAAATGGGGACGGTGGGAATGACGTTGGCCACAAGTCCCCTTTGGGGATGATGGGAATGACGGGGCCCGCGGTCGCAGAGTAGGCCAGCATGTTGCCGGTAACCAGCTTCTTGACTGCATTCCAGAGATTTGCAGGAAAGCCTCTTGACCACACTTCGGTGGCCTCGACAATTAAGCGCGTCGGAAAGCGGACTAGGCAAGAGGAGCGAAACATGGGTCCCCAAAACGAGATCGACACGGTGGAATTTGCGCAAGACGTTGGGGCTTCCGGCATGGAGCGGCCAGAACCTTTCTCTTCCTTGGTTCGGGTCGACTTCGGGGCCATATCCGACGTCGGCAAGGTCCGGACGAACAACGAGGACCACTTCCGGATTGCACGAACCAGCCGGACGATGGAAACTCTGATGAGCAACCTGCCACCAGGCCAGGTGCCGGACTACTTCGAGGACGTTGCCTACGGCATGGTTGTGGCGGATGGCATGGGCGGTGAGGCCGCCGGCGAAGTTGCCAGCATGATGGCTATCACGATTGGCGTCAACCTGCGGCTCAACGACGTCAAGTGGAACCTGAAGATCAATGAACAGGAGGCGAAGGACCTGATGGACCGAGCCTGCCGGATGATTCGTCAGATTGACGAGGCATTGGCTGAACGGGCTCGATCCGATCCTGCCCTACACAGGATGGGGACGACCCTAACCGTCACCTACAGCGTGGGCGATGACCTATTCGTTTTTCACGTCGGCGATTCGCGTGCCTACCTGTGCCGCGGCGGAGGTCTTCGACGACTCACTCGCGATCACACCGTGGCTCAAGCACTGGCGGACAGCGGTCAGATCGGAGCCGAGGAGGTCGCCTCGCACCGGATGCGTCACGTTTTGACGAACGTCATGGGATCGCAAACCGGGCAGCTGCACGTTGAGATGCTGCAAGTGCGCCTATTGGACGGTGATCGAGTCCTTCTCTGTACGGACGGCTTGACGGAAATGGTCCACGAGGATGAGATCCTTGAAATCTTCCGCAGGATCGGAGATTCAGGCCAGGCGTGTCAGGCACTTGTCGATATGGCGTTGCAGCACGGGGGGAAGGACAATGTCACTGTGTTAATCGCCCGATACCATATTCCAGAGCATGTTGACCCAGGGGCGTCGTGGTGACCGCAGGCGAACGGATCGATCGTGCCGGAAGCCGATTAGGGGCTTGCAGGGCGATTGACTATCCCGTTAGTCCAGAATAATCTAACTACAGTGGCCGTCGAAAGAACGTGAAGGAAGGACGGTTCGCAGTACGCCGACAAACGAAGCCGAAAAATGCAGTCCAACGCGGGCGTTGACGGTTATGAGTAGGGAAGATCTTCACAAGACCCTGGAACGGTTGCGCTGCGAGCTGAGCGCCCTCGGACCAGAAGCTGCTCCGGTCAAGGATCGCGTCGACAGCTTGATTAACGATCTTGAGCAGCAGCTTCAGGATTTGGACAACTCCGGGCACAGGGCTACGATGCGTGATCGGATTGCGACATTGATCGAAGAGGTCGAGTCACAACACCCGGCCATCACGGGCATGTTGAACCAAGTCATGACGACTTTGGCGGGCATAGGAATATAGACCGCTCATCACAAGTCGGCTTTCGTTGACGAAAGGGCTCGCACTTTTCCGCTCGACCTCGACTCTGCTCAGCCAGCAGTCACGTCATACTTCGCGCAGGAACGTGCCAGGCACTCAGGCCACCAACCGTGTAACGCGGCAAGTCTCGCTGGCGCCAGAAGGGGTTCGGCCGGCTTCCAGCCCGAGTTCCGGCATCTCGACGCAGCAGCCGCGATCCGGGGTGATCTGAAAGGCTCGGTTGGATGACGTGGGCACGGAGGAATTTGCTCAGCTGAGAAAAATGGCATGCCTGTGAACACGGGTCGGGGTCGTCAATACTTCACCTTGAATACCTTGTCCAAGGCCCACTGTGCCCATGTGCTGCGCAGGATCTCTCTACCCGCGGGGTTCGGGTGCAAATCATCCTGATACCACTCGGGGTGGCCCTTGAACTTGCCGTAGAGGTCTGGGCCATCGAGGATCTGCGGGTACTTCGCCGTGAGGCGCTGCAGTTGGGCGTTGTACAACACGAGGTTCTTCTGTCGAAAGCCATCGTCCTTCGCCCAGATAATCGTGCCGATGACAGGGACCTTGTTCGCGGCCAGGATCTGCTTCACCATCGACTCATAGTTCTTGTAAAAGCCGGAGATGTCGTCCTCGTTGGCCGAACGCCCCAGATTGGCATCGTTGGTACCGTAAGCGAGGCAAACATACTTGCCTGGGAAAAGGGGCAGCCACTTGGGCAGCAGTTTGGTGGCCCCGTCGCGTGCCGTCATGAATCCAAGGCCGCCGCCTTCCCACACGGGATTGTATGTCGGCAACTTCGCATGTACGAGCGGGCCAATGCAGTTGGTGACGAACGTCATCATCGTGATGGAGTCGCCATAGATGATCCAGTCGTCGGTGATTCCGTTGGCCGCGTTGTACACGTCCAGCTTGATCGAGACCCCGGGATTGCCACCCCTATTGTTGGGGTTTTCGGACAGGACGCGGAATCGCAGCCAGTTATTGCCGGCGAATTCGATCACATGCTGGCGGGAATGGTAAAGCTGCGGATCGTCGCCGCTAACAAGGGTCACCCAACCTGACGTGGGTGGACTCTTTGCGCCCGGCGCCGCATTCCCTTCAATGACGTACGGGCCGGGCATGCGATAGCTTGCACCCTTGATGATACTACAATCATACGCTTGGCCTCCGCCGTACCAGACCACAAGGATCTTCGCCCGATCGGCCGCGGGAACGCCGGATAGGTCGTACGCTAGCCAGGCAGGTGAACTGAACGCGGTCCATTCGCAGTCGGCGATCCATTTCCCCTCCTGCGCGTACGTCGCGTTATTGCCATACGCTGCGATGCCGGCAGATGCGTAAGCTGGGACACCACGGCTAATAATGGGTTGAGGGGCAATGTTCGGTGGGATGGCCAAGTTCGCCGCGTCGCGTGCGGGCGCCGTGGGCTTCAGCTTCGGTCGTAACTTGGCGTCGATCGAAAAGGCACTGACCTGAAACCTGGAGTCAGCGTCGTTCGTCGACACGAGTTCGACACCGAAGCAAATCTGATTCAAGGTGGAATTCCCGGAGAGCCAGCCTCTGGCGATGGCCCAATTTTCGGGACCGGTCTTGTTACCGAGTTTTGCGGGGTCTCCTCGCGCACCCAATCCAGGCTGGAGTTTATCGAACACGGCTCCGTTGCTTACCACCCAGACATCGTCTCGCTTGACCAACGTCTTGCCGTCGGGCTTGAACTTCTTCAGCAAGGCGGCCCTTTCCTTGTCCGGGTCCTCACCGAGGAAATCGATGGTTCTCAGTTCGGCATGCCCCTCCATGTTCGACTGGCCGGCGAGGAGGAAGACTCTCGGCGGGCCTTTCTTGGCGTGGCCAGCCCGCGCTGGCCCGGCAAGCATCAACACGGCCATCATGGAAAAGACCGCAGTGCAGATAACGGTTCTCTTCTCGAATCTCATGGAAACCTCTCTTGGGTGGACGCAGTTGGCAGCCCTTTCGCCATTGGGAAACGGCCGCGACGGTGAGTCCACTATTATGTCCCTCGGCCGATCCTAACACCAGTATCTTCTTCCGTTGGCCTCAGCCTGACGGTATTATGGGAGAGGATACGGTGCGCGCGGAGAACCACGGTTCTCCGGGACCACGCCCCGGCTACGGCAGCCAAGCCGCTGTGCCCTGCACCGTCTTGCTCGGAGCGTTCCCGGGCAGTGATCGAAATGTCGCGTTAAGTCTACCTCACGTCCCCGGGGAGTTCTCGTGCGTAGTTCCTGTTATCAGCTTCTGCTGTCCAGCCTTTTCATCGCTCAACTTTCGCTTGCCGCTTTGGCGGCCAAACCGGCGGCGAAAAGCCAACCGGGCCTCGTCCCCTGGCCGAAGACGCTAACGATGGGCCAAGAACTCCTGACGCTCGGCGAAACCACTCGCGTCCTGGCCGACAGACAGGACCTCTTGCCGTTGGCAAAGGTCCTTTCCGAGGAAATCCATCTGGCTACTGGACGCCGACTCGCCACAGGCATTGACGAACCGGGGCCCGGGGACTTGGTGCTGGCGATTGACCCCGCCCTGAAGGGCGAGGCGTATACCATTGAAGTGAAGGGCTGCGCCGTGGTGAAGGGCGGCAACTTCCAAAGCGTGGCCTTCGGAACCGTCACCCTACTGCAGGCCATGAAAATCGACGCCATGGTGACCACCATACCGCACATGATCGTGTCGGACCGGCCAGCCTACCCTTACCGCGCGGCCATGATCGACCTGGCGCACAAGTACCATTCCCCGGGCGGCATCAAGCAGGTCATCGAACTCTGCCGCCTTTACAAGATCCGGTACCTGCACGTCCACCTTTCCGACGACCAGTTGTTCATGTTCCCCTCGAAAAAGTTTCCGCAATTGGGCGAGGGAAACTGGGAGTTCGCCCGTTTTGAGCCCGGGTCGAAACCCAAGGTTTTGCCGTACACACGTGAGGAGCTGCTGGACCTGGAGCGGTTCTCGCAAGAGCGGGGTGTCCACATCGTACCCGAGATCGATATGCCTGGCCATGTGGGCCGGCTAGTCGGCGACGCTCAGCAAGTATTCGGATTCCCCGGCTCGGGCGCGACGCTTAACATCGCCAATCCCAAGACACTCGAAGCGGCCACCGCGCTCTGGAACGAGGTGATGGACATTTTCCAAGGCACGCCCTACGTCCACTTGGGTGGCGACGAGGTGGGGTTGGGCGGCCTGGAGAGCACCGCCGAGTACAAGGAGCTTCAGAGGAGGTATCCGCAGATCAAGAGTGCCCATGACCTGTACTGCAAGTTTATGAGCGACATGCACGCCGTGTTCGCCAAGCGCGGCAAGAAGATGATCGTCTGGGAGGAAGCCTGCAATCCCGACGGTCCCTTTCCGCTGCCCAAGGACACGCTGATCATGGTCTGGTGCCAGGGCCGCAATCCGGCGGACATCGTGAAAAACGGCTACTCCGTGGTCAATGCCACCTGGACGCCGCTGTATATCGTGCGCGACAACCGCAAGACATTCGAGTTCCTCTTCAACTGGGAGTTGCCAGAATTCGGACGCGAAGGTTCCAACGACTTCTTCACCCTGAGGGACACGCAGAAACTGGCCGGCACGCAGCTCTGCTCGTGGGAAAACTCCGAGTCGATCGAGATCCAAAGCATGCGCCACCGCCTGGCCGTGGTGGCCGAGAAGGCATGGAACCCGCGGCCCCGCGGCAGTTTCGGCGATTTCAAGGCCCGCTGGGCCAACAGCGATTCCCTCCTGGAGAAGTTGGTCAACCCGATCGCAATTCAAGTGCAGGGCACGTTTGTTCGTGATGAGAACACGTTCGACCAGCCGATCGTCATTACCCTGGTCCCCAAGCGCAAGGGCCTGACGATCAAGTACACGCTCGACAATAGCCTGCCCAATGAGAAATGGAAGGTCTACACCGGGCCGATCATGCTGGAGCAAACGGCCTACCTCCGCGCAGGGCTGTTCGACAACCTGGGCGTGCAACAGGGTTACCTGGTGGGAAGCTGGTTCAAAAGCCAGATCCCGGTCAAGCCGAACCTGGCCACGAAGAAGCCAGTAACCGTGGGCCCCAGCCCGGACCGCACCGACGCCTGGGGCGCCAAAAACGCCGTGGACGGTCGGATGGACGACGTCAACGCCCACTGGGCCTCGGTGGGGCCGGCGCCGCAGTGGCTGCGGATCGACCTCGAGAAGGTCTACCCGATCAACAATATCAAGGTGATCACGTACTACGACGGCAGCCGGTATTACCATCTCAACGCCGAGGTGTCGGTGGACGGCAGGACCTGGAAGAAGGTGATCGAATTCAAAGACACGATTCCCGCCACGGCGGCCGGCTACTCGCGCATGTTTCCCACGACCGATGCCCGTTACGTGCGGATTAACATGCTGCACAACAGCGCCAACCCCTATGTCCACGTCGTGGAAGTGATCGTCAACGAGGCGAAATGAAGATTAAACAATGGTACACGACGGAGAGGCTACGGTCCCCACGGTGGAATGAGTTTCACGTTCATTCTCACGCTGTCCACGGACTGAAGCCGGAAACTGTCTCATGATGTTGGGTTATTCGGGTTCAAGCATGATGGTTTCGCGGGATGCAGTCTTGAGCACGAATCGTTTGCCATTGACGGTTTCAGCCGGTTTCCCGTCACGCATGACGCGCACTGCCTTGCCTGGCCAGGGGTTGACAACGGTGCAGTCGCGGCCTTTCTCGCTGAAGATGCAGACTCCGCGCGTTGTATTGTTCTTGAATTCGGCAGAAACGAGGAATGCGCCAACGGCACGCAATCTGCCGAAACTGGCGTCGAGATCCTTTGGCCAGCAGGGGAAGAAACGGATGGCGCGCTCATGGCTTTGCAGAAGCATCTCGTTCACAGCCAGCGACGGTGATACATTTTCGATTCCGCCGCCGCCGAAGGCGAGGACTTTGTTGGGCATGGAGTGGTGGTCGTACATGTTGCGCAGCTCAGCGAGGATCTTCGCAGGGTCATAGCCAACGCGGGCGCAGGCGGTGTACCAGGAGGAGGCACCGTTGCCGTCGATCCAACGACTCATGCTATCGATCATGTTCCGCGAAATCTCGAGGAGCTCCGGATCGCTATCGAGGCCGATGGCGCCGGCAGGGTAGATGTGCTGGATGCCAAGTGTATTGCCGTCGCACCAGGCCATGCCTTTTTCGGTGTAGCGAAAAACCGTCTTTCCATCTCTCTCCTGTAGCGGAAATGGGCTGATCTTATCCGCGATGTCTTTCCATTTCGCCCGCTTGTCGGCATCCACGCCCAGGGCTTCGCTCATCGGGACGACGTTCGTGAAGAGTGTCCGCACCAGTCCGAGCGAGAGAAGCCCGTTGACATCAGGGCCCGAACCTTCGTGGATGGAATCGTTGTAGATCACGTAGCGGCCATTTTCGAACTTCAGGTAATCCTCCCAGAAGAGCGCGGTTTCGCGAACGTAGGTGTAACCCGTGTTCTTGAGCCACTGTTCATCCTGGGTGTATTGCCAATGCCAGATGAAGAGCAATGCGGCATAAGCCGTATTGGAGCGCTGCCCCCAGTCGCTGCCGTCGCCCTCTGGGCACATGCCCCAAGGGCCAATGGACACCGGCAAATGAATGCCCGTCCACCCGTGTTCCTTGGCAATGCGCCGACCGCGCGGGATGGATTGGTTCATGGCGTCATAGAACGGCAAGGTGGTTTCGGGATGATTGGCGGAATAGAGCCCATAGAACGGCGCCTGGAAATTGTAGTTGAGGTGAAAGTCGCCGTGCCAACCGGGATTGTCCACCGTGATCCAGTTACCCCACAGGCCGGGAGCCACTTTGCCCGCACGGCTGCAAGAGGCCATGATGTACCAGGAGGAATACCAGTGCTGCTCGATCACCTTGTCGGGAATCTCAATGAACGAACGGGCCCAGAAACTACGCCACCATTGACGGTGCGCGGCTGTATATTCAGCGAGCTTGTCCGGCGTTAGTGCGGCGGTCAGTGACTTGGCCTCGGCCAACGGATCCTTGCCCTTGACATCGAGGTCACTCAAGATGGCGGTGGCGACGACGGCGGCCTTACCGGGCTCCAACTCAAGTTCGAGGGCGTTGGTGTCGCCGACGACGCGAGTAACGACACCGATCTTCCGGCCATCGCGATCGGGAGCATCCGGGGCATACTCGAACGCCAGACCAGCATCGGCCACCGCCCCACCAGTCTTCTTCACTTTGCCGTCCACAAGCAGTGCCATGTGCTGGCTGTCGAAAATGCCTGCCACATGTACCCACTGGCCAAGCGGGACCTGCTCATCGCACTGCAAGTAGAAACCACCGACGGCGAAACGAACGTGGCCATTGGAAAGCCCGAGACTGTAAGCCTGGTTCCATTCGCCCTTGCTGGCAATGTAATCGGCTTCGCGCGAGCGTTTGGACGCTTTGATCCATGCGGAAATGGTAAGCGCCCTGGAGATACGGGGAACGGTCAGCGGCAGACGGGTCTTGCCGTCAAAATCCTTGACTGTCTTGCGTTCGCCCCGCACAATCTTCGCGATTTCCTCTTCGGACATTGCGCGGTCGAGAACTGTGACGTCTGCCATTTCACCAGTGAAGAACCAGCGTCCGCCACCGTACTGTTCGCAACCGACCTGGACCGGAACGGCATTGTCTTTCACACTGGTCGGCTTCGTGGCATCGGCCCCACCGTTGCCCTTGATATCCTGCACTTTCATGGCGAGCGGAGCGGCTCCCCGATTTACCAGTTCGACACAGAGCAGATTGCGGTTGGCGTCGACCCAAGCGCGGGAGGCGAGCGCGGTGGCTCCTTTGGCGTATTCGCCGCGGATTTCGGCAAGCTGCATGTCAACCGTGGTCTTTACGCTTGCTCCCTGCAACGCCGGCGTGGAAATCCTCACCTGTCCGACTGCCATCACCGACTGGGTGCGGATGCACCAGAAGTCGTTCTTGCCGATCGAGAAGATTAAATTCTCCGCCGGACCGTACTGCATGACGCCCACGTCGCCATTGCCGACCAGGGGTCCGCTGGCCATGCCGCCAGTTGGCCCGCCTGCCGATCTATTGATGACAATCGAATGCCTGCCGACAATTTGATTGCCATCGGACGACGGGGTTTTAGGGGACTGCGATTCGGCCGCGCTGGCTGCGCAGACGTAGGCGGCAACGACGGCGGTCAGCAGGATGTGCCAACCGTCCGGTTTCGCTATCTGGATTATGGTCTTCTCGGAGATGCTGTTTCTTGTTTTCGTGTCGCGATTCTGGTTCATTTGGGACTCACTCGCCGAAAATCAACACGCGGAAGCCAACATTGTGGCCCGCCTGCCATGGACGATAGGACACCCGCGATGCCGAGCGGGCGTGCATTGACCGTTCGTACCACGAGCCGCCGCGGAAGGTCTACATTTCCGGCAAGTTCGGGTGTCGCGCCCGTCGTTGTCGTTGTAATCCTCCTCCCAAAACCGCACTCGCTACCAAGGTCAACAAGGTTCTCTTTGCAGAGATAATCAGCAAGTTGCGAGTTTGTAATAGTCGGTACCTTGCGATTGTGGTTCGTCTTGCCCCAACATCTCTCGCTTAGACACGCTCCAGAGCACGACTTTACTCTATGTTAGCCACGGGCGGCATAGATATCCAGTAGGCGCCGATTCTCGGTCCGGAATAGAGATCCATTTTCATACAGATAACCGCGGTGTCGGACTCGCATGGTGGTGTCGAGGCGCCTGGTAGGCGCGGTTTGACCGCGAAAAGGCCAGGCGGTAACATGGCAAAAGATCGAGGCCCGAACAAGGACTCCTGCCGGTGACCCTGTAACTGAATATGAAGAACCCTGACGCCACGAGAAAGGACATCAAGATGACTGCCAAAGCATTCGTGATACTCTTTTCCCTCTTCAGTGTCTTGGCCATGCTGGTCCTTGCACCGGGGGCTCTTGCCCAGCAGCCCGTCGAAGCCCCGCCCAACGCCCCGGCCACGGTCGATTGGAATGCCGGGAACGGGCAGCTGAGCCTCCGCTATCATGGCGGAGTGATTCTCGATGCCACCATTCGCAGCCAAGACGCAACGGGACGCCCAGTGGCCGGGGTCGAGGTCAAACTGGAACCGGCGGTAATCCCCGGTGACAAGCTCGAGCAGCGTCTGAAATTCGTTTCGGACAAACTGCAGGAAGGTTTGAAGCTGGTCTTGCGTGGCACCGTCACCGGTAGCGGAGAGGCATTTCCCGCCGAAACCGCTGGAGAGGCACAGAAGCGATTCCCGTTGGTCCGCAACAGCGTAGGACTCAGTCACAATTTCCGCAACAACGCAGTCTACGATCGCCGCTGGGACTGGGTACTGGTCGGCCCGGCCGACGGGGCGACGCGGATCCGGCCAGCCGGTGCCGCAACCCGCGATCCCTCGAGCGGGAGGAATGGGCAAACGGAGTTTGCTTTTGAGACCCGCGGCAGCACGGTTGAACTGGTGTTCCAACCCCGCTATTACCAGCAGCACCGGGAGCTTCCCTTCTTCGAGCCCTGGAATTATCGAGTTTGGAAGGGATCGGTCGCCGGGTATTGCACGTGGTGGGCCTACCGCGAGGGGATCAGCCAGGATACGCTGAACGCGGTTCTGGAAGTGTTTGCCAAAAAACACCTGCCCGACTTCGGCTATAAGTATTTCCAGATCGATGCCGGCTATTGTGGCGGCGCTGGAGGACCGCGGTCGTTCCTGGAATGGGACGCAACCAAGTTTCCCGGTGGCCCGGCGCAGGCTATAAAGAAAATCAAGTCTGCCGGCATGCGGGGCGGCATCTGGGTCCACCGCGTCTACCGCTCCTACGTCGATCGCTACTTGCCCGACATTGGCAAGCAGCATCCGAATTGGTTTGTGACAAAACCAGACGGCTCGGTGTACCAGGGCGGCTACGGGATCTGGACTTTGAACACCCATAACAAGGAGGCGATCGATGCGATGGTGAGGCCGCTTTTCCGCGGGCTGAAGAGCCAGGGATGGGAATACGTGAAGATCGACGGCGCGGGCGACATGCTGTACTCCGACATGGAAAAACCCGCGGCCGAGCACTTTAAGCGCGTGGGCTGCACGCCGGAGCAGTCGCTCCGCACCTGGGACAGCGTCGCTCGCGAGGAACTGGGCCGCGACATCTACATTCTGAGCTGCTGGGGCGTGGGACCGGGACGATGCTCGATTGGCCTGGTGAACGGCTGCCGCCTGGGCAGCGACGGTTTCCAGTGGAATACCCTGTTGGGAAACAGTTCCACCAATGGTGTACTGTGGCGCGGTGACCCGGACCATTGCGACATCATGGCCGCGGGGGCCAAGGATAAGACGACGATGAAGACGTTTGCCGTTCCGGCGGCGACGTCCGATTCCATCGATCAACCGTGCGTCGTGGCGATGGCCGGCGGCGTGCTCATGGTGAGCGACAAGGCAGCGGACTACGAGAATGACGGTAACCTGGAGGGCATGAAACGCAGTTCCCCGGTCCTTTTCACCGTGCCCGGCCAACTCTACGACGGCGGCGGCAACGGCACCTGGTGGCTGCAGGAGATCGTCCGGCCCTTCGAGCACTGGTCGGTGCTGGCGCGGTTTAACTGGCGGCAAAGGGACTTGCAATGGAAGCGGGCAATGGCGCCGGAGCAGGAAGTGAAGTTTGCCGACCTTGGCCTCGACCCCGGACGCGAATACCTGGCGTTCGAGTTCTGGACGCAAAGGTTCCTGGGCAAGTTCAAGGGTTCCTTCAAGGCCCCGGCACAAGATACGGGCAATGCCCTGCAGGTCTTCGCCCTTCGCGAAGCTCGCCCGTACCCCTGGGTGCTCTCGACCACGCGGCATATCTCCCAGGGCGGCGTTGACCTGCTCGAGGAGCACTGGGATGCCGCCGGCAAGACCCTATGGGGCCGAAGCGCGGTCATTGCCGGCGATCCCTACGTGCTGACCGTTCACCTGCCTAAAGGGTTCAGGCTTGCGCATGCCGAAGTCGGAGGCGAGAAGGTCGAAATCGGCAATCGGCCGGAAACGGCGACGCTGCGGATTGTGCCTTCCGCCACGAAGTCGGTTGAGTGGAAGATGGAGTTCGATCACGCGCCGTCGCACGGAATGGTCCTCGTGGGGCCGTCGGTGCCGAAAGAGTATTTTTCGCCGCCGATAGGCTGAAACTCTTACACCGGCTACAGCATCGCCTGGAACGACGCTGGCAGCGATGATAACCAGTGTGCCGCCAGAGACGGTCGTACCGCCCATGTGCATGTTCGTGCCGGACAGGGTCACACTTCCGGAACCGGTTACGATCAGGTCGCCGGCCCCGCTATAGTCCAGTCCACCCGACGGCATCGGGTCGCCGTTGGTGGAGTCGATGGTCAGGTGGTAGTGGCCCGGCACGCCGTTGGATGGAATGGACCCTTCGGGCGAGGCGGCATCGCCCGGACAATCGCCGCCGAGGCGCTCGTTGATGATGATGATGCCCGGTTGGAGCTTCAGCACGGCACGCACCATGTCGGCCCGACGGCGACCCATGTCGTAGGAAGTGTCGAACCACAACCCCGAGATCTTTCCGTACTTCGTAAGAATCTCTTCGAGCTGAGGAATGGAGGTTTTGCGAAGATACTCGTCCATGTCACCCCTCTGACGATCGTCCCAACAACCGCCTGGTACGGCGGCGCCGGGGTTGAGGTGACCGCGGCCAAACTTAATTTCCAGAAATAGAAATGGTCGAATGAACCACGATGTTGTTTATGCTCCGGCGGTTGCATGTCGGCCAGTTTAATCCAGGTGAACGTGCAGCTATGCCGGGAAGATTCGACGCATGAGTGGCCGGCTTGCCTCGTCGGTCCTTGCCCGGCTTCTGCTTTCGTTGTTGCCGCTGAATGAATTTTTGAGCGGAGAAGGGGCCACAAAGTGGGGAATTCAAGGCCGTCGCCCTCTGGCTAAACCCGACGCGCAACGCCCCATTACGATATTTTATCAAAACGACACGCCAAGACCAGCAGCAGGAATTCGGTAGAAAACCCGGCGTCGGCGGTTCGGAAGCCCCTTTGACCTGTCTCTTAACAGAGCTACCGTCACCGGAGTGGGGCAGGACGAATATGCCTATCGAAGCGATTCAATAGCGGTGCCAAAGTCTACGACCCGAGTTTCGACAACGGCGACAGCTTTAACGCCACTGCGAACCCCGGCCCAAAGGACAATCTCGATTTTAGCGGCAAGGTGGGCATCGGTCCTTACAGCGTGGTGATACTATCACAGGACTGACCTTGCATCTCGGGAGTTCGAGACCACCATCTCGATGATCAAAGCGTAGCGCACCGCTGTCCGGATTGAGGTTTCCAGCATCGAACGCACCAAAACCTATGGGGCCAGCAATCGCCACCTCGCCCAGACGCACATCGGCGTCTTCAACGTACCATGCTAACCTCGGGACCGTATCCAATCGGGAGTAGTTCGCGACTGCTTACCTAAGGAGGGCACTCCTCCGCTGGCAAGAAATTGGGTACCATTCCCCTTGCTTGGCAACATAGACCACCTCTATGATGAGGAATTGGCCTTTCCAGCCGTAGCGGCTCGGCTTAGGATCGGTACTTTCCCGTGAGCCCATTTGGAGCCAATGGGAACGACGTTTCCCACCGTCCCCATTTGGAGCCAATGGGGCTGGCATTTCCCACGAGCCCCAAATGGGGTTTTTACGCGAAGCGCCCAGCATCACGATCTTTCCGGGGCTCGCTATTGTTTCTAGGGCTGAGACCTCGGAAGTATGGCGGTCGAAGTGGACCTTGCCCCACTCGAATTGCTGATAGTTGAGACGGAAGCCACCGACAGCGAATGGGCAGCCTCGATCATCTGGAGCGAGGCGTCCAAGACCTCGGGGGCGATCTTGTAGTTCTGCGTTGGGCTCCAGAGTGGCCGACCCGCGGCCTGTGTATGAAGAGCTGGCCTTCGCGGCTGAGGACTGTGCCGCCTGCGTCGCGAACATGTTGCTGGCCATCACGGCCTTGGGCTATGCCTCGGTGTGGCTCGACGGCGTGCTGCGCCGCGACGACAAGGCAGCCCGGGTCAGCCGGTTGTTGGGTGTTCCGGAGGGCAAGTGCGTGCGAATTCTGCTCCCCCTGGGCGTTCCCGCCGAGCCGGCCGTGCAGAAAGAAAAACTTCCCTTCGCCGAGCGTGCTTGGTTCAATCAGTACGGAGGATAAAGCCGAGGCGATGGCCTCGATCGACAGCGGTCGGGAAGGCCAGGGTTGGGTGACTCGGGCCTAGACGATTTTGCTCAGCTGAACAAAATGTCGGGAGCCATGCAAGCCTGCCCGTTGCACTCCGCCCATGTGCGTCCTGTGCCAAGATCGACCTTGAGCGGCTCCGAGAAGTCACGTGGGAAGGGTAGTATCACGATGATCGCGATGATGGCGGTCTGGCGCAGGGCAGTCGTCTGCTGACTGTCGTGGCAGGAGATCTATGCCATCTTCCACGAAGAGTTGGCAAAGCTCGCAAACTGTGACTCCACAAGCCGCCCGCTTGTTTCTCAGTGGCTCGAATACCTACGAGGCCAGCACATGATACCTTTTGACAAGCTCGAACCTGACGACTTCGATTACCTCAACTTGCCGGAGGACGAGCAAGCCGGCTCCTTGACAATGCGAAGCCTTGCAACCACACTCATCTTCATCAGGCCGCCGCGCGGGTCGGCAAGGGCCACGACGCCGTGAATCCGAACCAGAGGATCAAGTACCCGTTTTGCTGGAGGTCCTGGCCGCTGGAATCAAGACGGGCTTCGGTAACAAGGAATTGCAACGATGTTCATGATTCGGTTCGCCCTTTCGTTATTACTGGCCGGACCGCTGCTGGTGCCTGCGAGTCAGCCACTGAAGGCCGTCGTTGTTACCGCGGATCCAAATCGAGCCAGCCCGCTTGGCGGTTTGAGCAGAATGAAGCCGGTTGTCACCGACCCAATAGCCGCTGATGTGCCATTCCCCGGGAACATGGAATGCGTACCACAGGCGGTCTATCGGCTTCGCCCTGATGGCAAACCGGGCCGCGAGATCACCCTCAATTTGCAAGGCGGGAAGCTCCTCGGCAATGCACAGCTCGAAGTGACAGCGGACGGAAAAACCGAAAGTGCCGACGTATTGCCCTTGCTCGGCGGCCACTCCGTTTGCCGAGTGCTCTTGCCCTCCGATGTCGCGATAAAACGGGAGTCGCAAGTCACCGTGACGCTGCGACAAGGTGCCAAGTCGTTGAAGAAGACCTTCACGGTGCCGGCCATGCGCCATTGGACGGTTTACCTCTATCCGCATTCGCACGTGGATATCGGCTACACCGCACCCCAGGAAATCGCCGAGTTCATCCACAAACGCAACATCGAGGAAGGCATCAAACTCGCCGAAGCGACGAAGGACTACCCCGTTGGCGCCCGTTACCGCTGGAACCCGGAAGTCACTTGGCCGCTGGAACGTCTTTGGCAGACCGCCACGCCCGAGCAGAAAGAGCGAGTGCAACGAGCTATCCGCGACGGGCAACTGTGCGTCGACGCCAGTTACGTGAATCTCAACACCAGCGCTTGCTGCGACGAAGAACTGTTTCAGGTGTTCCGCTTCAGCCGCGAGATGCAGAGACGGACGGGCGTGCCGGTGGACACATTCCAGCAGATGGATGTCCCCGGCATGTCATGGGGTCTGGTACCGGTCCTGGCGCAGGAGGGCGTGCGTTACATCATGGCCTGGCCAAACAGTTGCCGTGCCGGCCATGCCCATGACGGCATCGATGGCCGGCCTTTCTGGTGGGTTGGGCCGGATGGCAAATCCAAAGTGCTTTTTCTCCAGCCCGGCGGCTATGGCAACAGCGGCAGCATGGGCAAGGGCGGGGCCACCGGCCGCCCGTGGTTCGGCCAGCGCGACCGCGACAAGATCCCGGCGGTCATCAGGACCGGGAGCGCGAACGTCGATTTCACGCATAGTCTGGCTGATCTGGAAAAGGCGAATTACCCATACGACTTTCAGGTTCTCTCCTGGTGCTTGTGGGACAACTGCCCCTTGGATGCCGATCTACCGGACGCGGTGAAGACGTGGAACGAACAACACGCATACCCGCATATCATCATAGCCGGCGGGCACGAGATCATGCAGGCCATCGAGAAAAACTACGGCGATAAGATGCCGGTCGTCCGCGGGGACTTCACCGAGTATTGGACGGATGGCTTGGGCAGCGCCGCTCGCCTGATCGCCAGGAATCGAAACGCCAAAGAACGACTGGTCCAGGCCGAAACCCTTTGGACGATGCTCCGGCCCGGCAAGCCCGCGCCTCGCACGGAATTCGACGAAGCGTGGCGATACGTCATCCTCGGCGACGAACATACCTGGTGTGCCGAAAACCCCAGTGAGCCGTTCTTTCAGGATGCGATTTGGAAGGTCAAGCAGAGCTACTTCCGCGAGGCCGACGATCGCACGCAAGTCCTGTTCGACGACGCAATGGCTCCCGCGACCGACAGATCCACCGGTGCTTTGGGGCCGGCGGAGGGCCCTGCCCAAGGCGGCGTGGCAGTCTTCAACACCCAGTCCTGGCAGCATGGCGGACTGGTGACCCTGTCCAAGGCCGAAAGCTCGCGTGGCGATCGCGTCACCGGCGATCAGGGCAAGGATGTGCCGGCGCAGCGGCTCTCGACCGGGGAACTTGCCTTTCTGGCGTCCGACGTCCCCGCCTTCGGGTCACGGCATTACCGCGTCGTAGCTGGCAAATGTCCGCTCGCCGACGGCTGCAAGGTGGACGGTACGACGCTCAATAACGGCCTGTTGCGCGTGACCTTGGACTCCGTCACCGGTAATATAACCCAACTTGTGAATCTCGCCACGGGACGCAACTTGGCCGACGCGAGAGTGCATGGCGGCCTCAACGCCTTCCACTGGATGCCCGGCGACAGCGACAACGCCCAGGCCGACACCCGCATCGCCATCTCCACGGTCGAATCCGGTCCGCTGATTGTCGAATTGCGAGTTTCCTCCCAGGCGACCGGCTGCCGCTCCGTAACTCGATCCGTGCGGCTCGTGCGAGGCCAGCCATGGGTCGAAATTAGCAATGTCGTCGACAAATTACCGCTTCCCGCCAAGGACGGCGTCCACTTCGGATTCGGTTTCGACATTCCGCAAGCCACGACTCGCGTGGACATCCCCTGGGGCGTAATGGAGGTGGAAAAGGACCAGTGGGCCGCCGGCAACCGCAACTGGATCGCCATGCAACGTTGGCTCGATATCTCCAATGACAAGGAAGGCGTCACGTGGTGCTCGCTCGACGCACCGCTCTTTGAGAGCGGCAGCATGACCGCCAACCAGACCGGCGGTTGGGTCGGCGGAGAACGGAAGCCCTGGATCGGCAAACTCGAGGCCAGTTCCGCCGTCTACTCGTGGGTTATGAACAACCACTGGTTCACCAATTTCCCGCTGACCCAGGATGGCCCCGTCACCTTCCGTTACCGGATCCTGCAGCACGGTCCGTACGACGCAGCCTCTGCCAACCGGTTTGGCCTGGAGCAAGCGCAACCGCTGGCGCATGTCGCCGCTAACAACGATCCCAGGCTCAAACCGCTGGTCACGTTGGACAACGCCCGCGTCTGCGCCTCCATACTCAAATCCGGCACCGACGGCAAGGCGGTCATCCTGCGTCTGCGTTGTCTTTCCGAGAAGAGCGAGACCGTCACGTTGGCCTGGCCTGCCGGTCGACCCAAATCCATTCGACATTGCCTCGCTGGAGAGACCGCCGGCAAGCTGGTCACCGACAACCGAGTCGTGCTATTGCCCTACGGGGTCGTTACGCTTCAAGTGGAGAATTGAAGGCCCGAGATTCTTCACTGACACGGAACTCGGAACGCGTAGGGCTATTCTAAAGCATGGCGAATGAGGTCAGTAATTCGACGGTCGCATACGGTCGTTTTGGCCATAAATGCCCAAGCCACTGCAGCGAACGGCACCGCCCGACGTCGCGTTACCTCACGTCGTCACTTTTCTCTTTCTGCTCGGCTCACTCTCGCTACGGGCGTACGGTAGTTGATCGATCCGCTTGGCGGCGAAGTCCTCGGAGCATCCCAGAGCCCCTACGAAGCCCGTAGAGCCTCTCGATCGCATTGGAGGCCACGGAGGCACTGGAAGCCCCCGGAATCGACGCAAGAAGGCATGGAAGGCATCTGGGAACCAATATCGTTCCTCGGCATGAACTCGACGCCAAAAATACCTATGCCAAGTTGCGGAACTGCTGACGGAAAACGCTACTGCTTGACAATGCGATGACCGGCGATAAAACTCATGTTGGTCAGGAAGCCGCCGTGGGTTCCCGGCGTGTAATCTTGACCAATGGAAAGCGCGAAGTGCTCAAGACTATGAATCGACTGTCGCTTTGTTCCCTGGGTTGGACAATCCTTTGGCTCGTTCCGGTATTCGTGCCGCCGGCGGTTCAAGCAGATCAACCTGTTCGACGAGTCGCGGTGGCGATCCCAGATGACTTTCCGCGATTCGTCGTGCCGGGGCACGAGAAAGATATGTCGTTGCTGCGCGAGCTATTTTGGCTGCACTATCAGCCCGCTGGCCCCTTGATCACTCTTTGGGACGAGTGGATGCCGATGAGTACGCTCTGGCCCGCTCGCGGAGAGGGGCCGCAACTCGATGCCATGCGCGGCCGTTGGGCCGCGCGCCTTGGCCGGCCGCGGGATCAATGCCGAGGGCTATGTGCTTACGCATCAACACGACGGACCGGCCCATGCTGAAGGCTGGCCATTTCCCCTCTGGACACAGGCCGGAGGGATCGGCTGGCATTTCGCCTCCACCGGCGTGCCGGGCTATGACGCTCCTCACGCCACACCCGATGGCTGGAAGCTCACCGCAGCACGCAGCGGCACACTGAGCAGCAAGGGCTGGCCAATCGAACTGACGGCCGCGGGCGCGACTGCTCAGCCACCTGGCTTCACCGTCCAGGCCCGCGCGGCTCCCTGGCTTCGTCTGAACTGGTGGGCAAGCGGCCTGGAGCGGGCTAACGGTTACGTGGAGTGGACCACCACCGACTCGCCCGAATTCAGCGCCGACCGCCGCGTGTACTTTTCTCCAACTGCTGACGGTGCGGAGGCACATGCCTCCCTCCCCATGGGTGGGAACGATGGCAAGATGGAGTTCGCTCGCGGCGAAACCCGCACCATGCTTCCCGTGTACCGCCTCCCTGGCTGGAAAGGCGTCATCACGGGGCTGCGGATCGCCTTCGATAATCCGGGGCCGGCGCGGGTCGTCATCAAGTCGTTCCATACGGCCTGCGATACCCGGCACAACATCAACAACTCGAACTTTATCCGCGGCTGCCACGACTATTTCCTCTGGTCTGGCGACTTGACGTTCCTCCGCGGCCAGATCGGGCGAATCCGCACGGCCATGCGTTTCATGATGCGGGAATTCGACACGCGGGCACGCAAGTGCGTCTATACGAGCTGGCCCGGTCACGAGGGACGCAGCGGAGTGCGGCGCGTCGGCGGCAAGACCGTGATCGTCGCCGGCGAGGGCATCGGCAGCAACTATTGGGACCTTCTGCCCTTTGGCGGCGAGGACGCGCTGGCCACCGTCTACTACTACAACACCGTTCTCGACCTGGCGGAGCTCGAAGAGCAGATCACCGCTCACCCACAGTGGAATGTTGCCACCGGCGCCGACGCCTTCGACCCGGCCGACCTCCGCAAACACGCCCTGGAGGTCAAGAACTACGGAACGAAACGTTTCTGGAACGCGAAGACCGGTCGGTTCGGCACGGTCGATCTCGACGGCAACCTGCACGACTACGGCTTCACATTCCTCAATAACGAGGCCGTGTACTACGACTTCGCCACGCCCGAGCAAGCCCGCTCGATTCATGCCTGGCTGAGCGGGCAGCGCGTGGTAGATGGCGATACGGCGACCGGCCAAGACATCTATCGCTGGCGATTCTCGCCGCGATCGACCACCCGCCGCAACCTCGACTACTATTTCTGGGGCTGGAGCAATCCCGAGTCGGTTCCCTGGGGATACCAGGTGCAAGACGGCGGAGCCGTGTTGGGATTCTCCTATCACGACCTCATGGCCCGCTTGAAGACCGCCGGCCCAGACGATGCCTGGCAGCGGCTGCGATCGATCCTCACCTGGTTCGACGAGGTCCAGTCGGCTGGCGGCTACCGCGAGTATTATAAAGACCCCTCGCGCGGGACCATGCAAGGCGGCAACGTGCCCGGCGGACTCGGGCTCGACAAGGAGTTCTTTGAGTCGATCCTGGTGCCGCAGGTGATGCTATACGGGTTCGTCGGGCTGAAGCCGACAGCCGACGGCTTCAGCATTACGCCGCGACTACCCTCCGATTGGAAGGAGTTGTCGATCACTCGCGTTCACCTGCACGACCACGTGCTCGACTTGCGAATCACGACCGACACAATCGAGGTGACCGACCACACCCCCAGCGGTCGGCACCTTGAAATCAAGCACCCGCCCGAAAGAAAGCTGACGATAGCTCATCCTGGACGTTCGGCTCTGCCAGGAACACGATGAGCAGGGCATAAAGTCGATGTTGCGTTGATAGTACGAAGCCCCGCGACGAAATTCATCTTCCGTACACCGACCCGGAGAAAGAGCATCATGTCGATATTGCAGCAATTCGGCTCTTTGAAAACCTCCCTAACATGTCTACTCGCCTGGGCTGCCTTTGGCGCGCTCGAGGCGCAAGAGTGGATCCGCTTTCGCGGCCCGAACGGCTCCGGGGAGTCTGAGGCCGACGGTATCCCCGTCACTTGGGGCGAGAGGGATCTTCTCTGGAAGGTGAAGTTGCCCGGCGCTGGCCACTCGTCGCCCGTCATCTGGGATAATCGCGTCTACCTCACCTCGACCGACGATGATGCCAATAAGTTCGTTTCCTGCTTCAACGCTGCCAACGGAATCGACGCCTGGAAGTGGAGGTTTCCGGGCAAAGCCTATCAGAAGAACGCCTTGAACGGCTTTGCCGATGCCACGCCTGCCCTCGACAAAGACCATCTCTATCTCGCCTGGACTACGCCCGAGGAATACACGATCATTGCCCTCGACCGACAGACCGGCAAAGACGCCTGGCGACGCAACCTTGGGCTGTTTACCGCACAGCACGGTTCCGGAGCGTCGCCCATCGTTTTCGAAGACTTGCTCATTGTGCCCAACGACCAGGATGGCGGGAGCTCCTTGATCGCCTTGGACTGCGCAACGGGCAGGACGCGCTGGACCGCTCCTCGCCGCAGCACGAAGGCTGCCTACTCAACGCCAATCATCTATTCAGGACAGGCTGGGGCTGCGGAGCTGATACTTACCAGCAATGCCCACGGCATATCCAGCTTCGATCCGTACACCGGGAAGCTGAACTGGGAGTTGCCTGTGATGGCGTACCGGACGGTCGGTTCGCCGATCGTGGCCGGCGGGCTGATCTTTGCTGCCTGTGGCGAAGGGGGTGGCGGCAAGCAAATGTTCGCCGTTCAGCCACCGGATAAGGCCAGAAAGCAGCCCGCCAGGGTAGCTTACAAGGTCGACGCCAAGCTGCCCTACGTGGTCACGCCCGTGGCCCGTGGGACGCTGATCTTCCTCTGGACCGATCAGGGCATAGTCTCCTGCCTGGATACCGGGACGGGCAAGCAGTTGTGGCAGCAGCGGGTGCCGGGCAAGTACTACGGATCGCCCATTCGCATCCGGGACCGCTTGTACGGCGTTTCTCGCGAAGGGCAAGTCGTGGTTCTCGCTGCCGCGGATAAGTTCAAGTTGCTCGGGGAGACCAAACTGGGGGAAGGCAGCCAGAGCACGCCCGCGGTATCCGGTGGTGTCCTCTTCCTGCGAACGGAGTCGCACTTGCTGGCGGTTGGAAGGAAATCGGTTCGTTAGTTGAGAGTGTTCGTGAGGCGGTTCCGGACTGGGAGGTATCATGCGGCAAGCATCTTGGTATCGTTGGTGTGCGCGTTCGATCGTGATTTTCTGCGTGCTCTCGACCCGCGTGTTGTCGAAAGGCTCGGCCAACGGCGCCGTCCCACAAGCCACCTTCCAACCACAGGACAATGGCCAGGCTCTGGTGAATCCCGGCATGGGCTGGACGCTCCATTTCTACTCCAACCTGATCGAGAACTACGGCTCGCAACTGAAACCCTCGGACACGCTCGACGACTGGCCGGGCCTCTCGACGATCTATCTTCGAGTGCCCTGGTCGTTCCTGGAGCCAAAAGAGGGACGGTTCAACTGGTCCTTGTTCGATACGCCCACGCAGCGCTGGGTCGCCAAGGGGAAGAAGATCGCCATCCGCGTGAGCTGCTGCGAAAGCTGGTGGCGGTACGCAACGCCCCAATGGGTGCAGGATGCCGGTGCCAAGGGCGTCGACTTCGAGTTCGGCAAAGGTCCGCGTGCCGGTGGCCCCCTATGGGAGCCGGACTACCTTGACCCTGTCTTCCTGACAAAATTGGACCACTTTCTCGCCGCTTTGGCCCGGCATTACGACGGCAACCCGAACGTGGCCTTCATCGACATCGGCTCGTTCGGCATGTGGGGCGAAGGACATACGGGCTTCAGCAGCCGGCTCACCCAAGCCCAGACGTTCGTGGTGGTGAAGAAGCATATCGACCTGTACGTGAAGCATTTCCGCCGCACTCTGCTCTGCATCAGCGATGACGTGGCTGGGGCGACCAGGCCTGGCCGGCACTTCCCCGAGACCGATTATGCGATCTCCAAGGGTGTCACCCTCCGCGACGACAGCATTCTCGTGGAGCCGCCGCCCCACTCTTGGTACCACGCCGAAATGGCCCAGGAGTTCTGGCCCCGCACGCCGGTGATCCTGGAGCACGAGCACTACGGAGGTGCGAAGGCCCGCAATGCCTGGAGCGGCGATCTTTTGCTGAAATCCGTCGAGGATTACCATGCCAGCTACATGTCGATCCACTGGTGGCCGCGGGAGGAACTCAAGGAGAACCGCGAGACGATCGAGCGAATCAACCGCCGCCTCGGCTACCGCCTCCAGTTAAGGAGCATTACCTGGACCGCGTCGATTGCCCCCGGCCAGCCATTTACGGTCGAAACATCGTGGGCCAATGCTGGTGTCGCACCCTGCTACTGCGGCGGGGTCTGGGCACTGACGCTCAAGGACGAGAAGGACGGCATCGCCGCTGTGCTGGTGGACGAGAGCTTCGACGTGCGGAATCTGAAGGTTGGCACACCGGATCAGGCCCCAGTCCAAGAACACCGCTCGCGATTCATGGTGGCCTATCGACACGTCGGATCGCTCGGCACCCACTCGCCGCCCATGAAGGCCGGACGCTACAGCCTGTTCGTATCGGTGGGCACCGTGGACGGCACGCCGCAGATTGCCCTGCCCATGGCGGGCAATGACGGCCAGCGCCGTTATCGGGTGGGAACGATCGAAGTTGCCGATCCGCCGAAATGAGTCGTGTCGAGCTGGGCTGGCACGCAAACGGCCTGCGGAATCGCTCTGGGAGCCGTCGGGCACAGGTCAATGCCACGCAACGGGTCAGGTTCAGTTCCACAAGAAATCCCAATCCTCGGCATGAATTCGGTCGATGGCGGGTTGATAGCCTGTGACGATGACCTGCTCTTGTTCTGATTCTATTTCCGGAAATAGAAAGCCTTTGGCGGCTACCATCGGCAGGCTGATGCGACCGGCGTGACCGCTTGGCAACCTTGCCAGCGTCTGGCATCGACTGCGCCAAGCTGCCGGGACTGAAGTTATGGCATTTCGAGGGCAATCTTCTGTGCTGGCCATGTTGGGAACGGGTCGCATATCTCAACCGCAAGGCTGCAAACGTGATGGCGGCCTGCCGCGCGTTTCGCTCTGGTGACGTGGATTCTATTTCGGCTGCGGATCGCGATGACTTGCGGTGCTCGGACTCCAGCTGGACTAGACGTCGCCCTTCGAGCCCCAGCGGATACCGGCGGCCGTAATTGCCCCCGCACGGTCCTCGGCGACGGGAAACGTTCCGCTGACGTTCCGTTAACCTCTTCGATCCGCTTCAGTGCCACTTCGACTGTCGACCTGTTCGAGGCCGCCACGCGTTACGCCTTCTTTCGTGCCGCGTGTCGATTGTGAGGCACAGCAGACGACCGCCGGCCACGGCCCGCAGCGACTTCAGCGTCCGGTTTTCTTCGCCCGGTGCGCTTTGCCTGGGCCAGGCTCTCCCGCAAGGCGTCCATCATGTTGATCACCGGTCGGAGCTTCTCGTGCGGGATGAAGGCGACGTTCTTCCCAGCCACCTTGGCTTCGATTAGTTCGTGCAGCTTTTCTTCGTAATCGTCGTGGAACTGCCCGGCGTCAAAGTGCTCGTCGGTCGTGGCTTCGATCAACGATTCGGTGAGCTTCAGCTCCTTACTGGATAAGTCCTGGTCGTCAAGGTCGCCGGTAAACTCCGAAGCGTCCCGTAGCTCGGATTGGTACTCCAGCCCGCTGATGGTCAGGATGTGGTCCACCGGCCGCAACACGACGAGTTGCTGCCGACCGCCGAGCACGATCGTTCCAATGCCCACAACCGAACGCTTCGCCATGGCTTCTTGCAGCAGGCCGTAGGCCTTCCGCCCGGCTTGGCCATCGGGCATCAAGTACCAACTCTTGCCAGAGAAGTAGAGCGGGTCGATTTCTTCCGGCGGCACGAACGAGTGCAGATCGATCGAGCGGTCGCCGTCGGTCTGAATCTTCTCGATCTCCTCGGGGTCCAGGACGACGTACTCGCCTTTGGCGTACTCAAAACCTTTAACGATCTCGTCGTTGGGGACCTC
Source organism: uncultured Planctomycetia bacterium (assembly GCA_963709175.1). Classification (GTDB taxonomy): domain Bacteria; phylum Planctomycetota; class Planctomycetia; order Pirellulales; family Thermoguttaceae; genus JANXQG01. The sequence goes on along the minus strand of CAVPVK010000007.1, from coordinate 1,064,432 downwards.
GCCATGTTCGGGGCAGAACTTGTGGTATTGGATTCTGGCGTGGCCCTGGTGCAACTGGTGTAGGGAGATATGCTCCCTTTCCGGCTTGGCGGCGGTGAAGGCCTGGATGGGAATGGACACCATTCCGAGCCGGACATACGCCTTCCACGATGGACGGTCCATAGTTGTCTCCTCAAAAAGACGCTTACCTTTGGGTAAAGCTAGCAATGCTAGCATTGCTCGTGCCGTGAGAAGGCGGAAGCCCGGTCATCCATAGATTTCGCCTGCTTAAAATCACGCCGGGGCCCAAGCGACGGCCATGCAGAAATTGCTAGGAAACGCCTTGCTATCGTTGCGAGCCAATGCCTGGGGTGAGCGAAAAGACGCCGTAACGGTCATTTCCGCGTCAGGCCCTGGCTGGCTTCAGCCACCCACTTGATAATCGACTTGGTGACCGATTGCTTGGTCGCAAAAAGCTCTGCCCACGGGTCCTTCTTCAACCGCTCCAGTCGAGATGGCACGTTGGAGACGTTGAATGCGTCCGAGCGCAGCTGCGGCGTCAGCTCCTCCCAGGCGATGGGCACACTTACCGGCGCCCCCGGTCTGGCCCGTGTCGAGTAGGCAGCGACCGCCGTTGCCCCCCGTCCGTTGCGAAGATAGTCGATGAAGATCTTGCCCTTGCGGGCCGCTTTGCTCATCGTGCCGACGTAGCGCTGCGGGGAAGCGCGGACGATGAGATCGACGACTGCACGACAGAAAGCTTTAGCCTCTTCCCACGCCAGCCGTGGTCGCACCGGCATTACAATATGCAGGCCTTTTCCGCCGGTCGTCTTGAGGAACGACTTGAAACCCAGTTCTTCCAACAGCTCGCGGATCTCACGAGCGGCCGCGATCACTTCCGGCCAGGGCATCGCAGGATCGGGATCGAGGTCGAAAACCAGCCGATCCGGCATTTCGATTTTGTCCGCCAGGCAGCCCCATGCGTGAATCTCCAGCACGCCCATCTGCACCAACGAGAACAGCCCCGCCGTATCCTTGACCACGAGGTTGTATTCGGGAGTATCGCCGAGCGACACATTAACCTGGTGCAGGTGTTTGGACGTACCTTTGTCCGGGTGTTTCTGGAAGAAACAGGATTTGTCGTGCCCGTTGGGACACCGCAAGAGGGCCAACGGACGACCGGCAACGTGCGGCAGCATCCACTTGGCAACGGCCGCGTAGTAGTCCGCCAAGTCGCGCTTTGTGATTCCGTCCTCAGGATAGAGCACCTTGTCGGCATGCGTAAGTACGATGCCGCCAAGTTCGCTTGTGGACCGGCCTCGTGCCGGACTGGGTTCTTCCTGGACTTCGCTCGGCGAGACAGCCTGTTCGCGCCGAACGTCCTGCGCCTCCTTGTCTTCACGCAAGCCCTGAAACGACGGATGCCGAAGTAGCCCGTCGTCGGTCCAATTCCCGAAGGCGACTTCCGCGACCAGTTTCGGAGCGAGCCAGTGCACGCCCCGTCTCGGGCCGACCGCCTCTGCATTCACCACGAAGGGCGTTTTCTCGACCACCAGACGGGTGAATTTCTCGTGCAACTGGGCGAGCGCGTCGTTGTCAAAGCCGGTGCCGACGCGACCGGCATAGACGAAATGGCCTTTTGCGTCATAGTAACCCACCAGGATCGCACCGAAGTCCTGCCGCCGGCCGCGGGGTGCCGTGAAACCACCGATGACGAACTCCGCTCGCTGACCACACTTGATCTTTAGCCAGTCGGAGTTGCGGCCGGGTCGGTAGAGACTCTCGCGCCGTTTGGCGATAACGCCCTCCAGTCGCATCCGGCAGGCTTGGGTCATAATGTCGCTTCCGCTGCCTTGGAGGTGCTCACTAAAGCGGATCGACGTTCGTGGAAACTCGGCAAGCAGCGCATGAAGGATCTCTTTCCGTTGTTCCAGCCGTACATGCTTCAGGTCACGGCCGTTGAGATGGATGATGTCAAAGGCGTAGTAGACCAGTTCGTGGGTGCGGCGGGCGTCGAAGGCGTTTTGCAGGGCCTGAAATTGGCTTACTCCCTCGTCATCAAGGGCGACCACCTCGCCGTCGAGCATCGCCTGTTTAACTGGAAGCTCCCTGGCCGCACTGGCAATCTTCGGGAACTTCTCCGTCCAGTCGTTGCCGTTGCGGCTGATAAACCGCACCTTCGCCTCGTCTAGACAGCAGAGCATGCGGTAGCCGTCGAACTTGATTTCATAGAGCCAGTCGCTCGTCCTCGGCGGCTCAGCGGCCAGCGCTGCCAGCTTCACTTTCTGCGAAGCGGGCATCTTTGCCGGTTTAGCCGCCGTGCGATCGAGCAGCTTATTGAGCTTCGCAGTGATCGCGGCTGCGCCGGCCTTGCCGGGGGAGCTTGAACGCTTTGTTGATCGGCTCTTGTTTGCGGCATTGCGGCCATTACCCTGCTCTCCATGCAGAGCCAGTACCTTGTCGGCTTCGGTGGAAATCGTTCCCAGGTCGCGGCCGGTTGCCACGCTCAGCGGCTGGTCTGCGGTGATGTTCTTGCCGGGAATGGCAAACTTGTCGCGCTCTTTGAAGAGAAACCAGTGTCGTTCATCTGTTCGACCGGCCCCAGCACGGCGACGAACCAGCATCCAGCCGCCGCGGAGTTTTTCGCCGTGGAGCTGGAACTTCAGGCGTCCCTCTTGCAGGCCCGTCTTGGCGTCGCCCATCGGGTTCCAGGTGCCGCGGTCCCAGAGCATCACGGTGCCCCCGCCATACTCACCCTTGGGGATAATGCCTTCAAAGCCGCCATACTCCACGGGATGATCCTCGACCTGCATTGCCAGTCGCTTAACCGCGGGGTCCAAGTCCGGCCCTTTGGGCACTGCCCAACTTTTGAGGACCCCGTCGAGTTCCAGACGAAAATCGTAGTGCAAACGCGAGGCGTCATGCTTCTGCACGACAAAGGCAAGCTGCGGGTGCCGCACCACAGCGCCGCCACGAGGCTCAGGCGTCCTTCGGAATTTACGTTTTAGGCGGTATTCTCGCAGTCCCATGGCTGGCGCGGCCACTCATGTCTTTTTTCAACTCGGACGTGATGCAATTCTTGGACCACTCGAAGCTGCGGACCGGGTAAACATGATCTAGCCTCCGCTTACGGACGAGGAGTGGGAATGTATTGCGGATCTGTTTCCAGAGCCTGCGCAAACTGATCGGCCGCCACGTGACCGTCGTACCATCGTAAACGCCATCCTCTGGATAATGATGACGGGTTCGCCGTGGCGCGATCTGCCCGAGGAGTACCAACCATGGTCTACGGTGTGGGACTTGTTTGATGAATGGAACGTCCCGGATTTCCGAGGATCTTGGATTTTCTGCCATTCCTGAACGGTTTCCCAAGCGGTGACCTGAAGAATACGGGCTGTCTCTTTGTCGATCTTGTACTCCTGGAAGCTGCTGGGTAATCCCTCCGGACTCTTGTCATAGATTGTGGCAAAGATCACGCAGGCGGTGAAATACGAACCCAGCAGGGACACATGGACATCGCCGTAGTGGAAGTCGGCCATGAATTTTCGATCCTTCTTGATGACATTGACCAGCCCCGGGCCGCATGGCATGAGGGTAGCTCCCGTTTCCTTGGCAAGGCGAATGAGCGGTTGATTGAATGCTTCTTGTGCCCTCATCCTCTTCTCGAACACATGATCGCCGCTCACGTTCACCCAAGGCCAGGCAAGGTACTCCAGGACCCGGATATTCCTTCTCTTGGCCTCGTTGTCGAGCTTCTTGGCATATTCCAGGTTGACTTTGTCGGGGTTCGCCATGTCGTTGACATTTCCGGCGATAATGACGATGTCCCACGGTTCCTGCCGCAAACGATTCATCACTTCTGGAGTCTCCCAGTAATTCTGGTGCGTTCCGCCGCCTCGAAGGTATACGGTGGCCTTGATCGGCCGGTCGACGTTCGCCGCTTCCGACAAGAACTGCACCGCGGCAGGGACATTCCCGCAGGAATACAGGCTGTGCCCGATGAAATAGACTTTATACGGCGTCCTGCCTTGAAGTTCCTTTTTCTCGTTCTCCCGGGCCTTCAGGCCGGCAACGGGTAAGGCCGTCAAACCCGCCAGAACCACCAACAGCAGTATCGAACGCGACCGCATGGGATATCTCCTCGATGAATAAACCACAATTCGACTTATCGTTATCGGATAAACCGCTCCAACCTTTACAAGATCCGCTCGAGATGGTCTTTCCTTATCCAGCGGAAAACAAGGCGGGACCGAGAACCCAAACCACCTCCCAGAATAGCTACCTAGCCTATCCCGTGTCAACGAATTTCGGGAGCTCAGAGTGACGCCGAACCAGAAAACCCGATCTGGCCTGCTCGGCATGAGCTTCGGGATTCCTGCTCGCCGAATCGGCCACGGCATGCCCGTCTGATGGTGGGCATGAAAGCGGTCACCTTGGTAAAATGGATGCGACGAATAGGAAGTGCCAGCCTATGGGGCTGGCAGTGCGGACCTCGGCCACTGGCAAGCCGCTGGACGATTCGGCCTGCATGACTTCCTATGTGCCGCGGCAACGCTGCGATCGAGTTCGAGCTTGCGAAGGACCAACAGTTTCAGGAGAGCCGATGATGTCGTGTTCGTTTCGTATTTCCTGGCCAGCGATTGCCCTGGCGGCCTTTTGCGCTTTGGCCGGGCTGCCGTGGCTTTCGCTGGCAGTCGCTGCCGTGCCAACCGATAATCCGCTCAAGAAATACGATCTGAAATGGACCGAGGATATTGCCTGGACCAACGTGGTCGATATCACGACCATGCCCGGGGCCACCTCCAATGAGCGCTTCGAGGCAGCCCAGAAGAAGCTGGGTGAGGAAGGCGGCGTGGTGTACTTTCCGGCGGGCGAGTACTTCTTTCACGATCACCTGAAGTTGGAGGGCGGAGTGGTAATTCGCGGGGCCGATCCGAGGGGCGTGACTGACGCGCGAGATGCCAAGTACTCGCTCGGTGCGCGTTTGGAGTTCCCCCGCTACGTGCCGAAGTTCAGCGGCAGCGGCACGCCCAACGAGACGTCGTTCAAAGGCATCCACCTGGCCGACCCGAGCAGAGCGAGCAACTGCGGCGTGGTCAACGTCTCGATCAATCGAGGGCATGTACATTTTGGCGAGGACGCCGAGCACCGGGCTGGGAGGAATCGTATCGTCTGCGGCTGCATCCTGCAGAATGCTGCCTTGATCGACGAACACGTGCCCGATGCCACGTTGGGCCAACACGCCTGGCAGCGCTATACGAAGTGGCATCAGGCCGCGATCCATGTCTATACAGGCGAGAACGCCCTGGTGGCCAACAACCGCTTCGTCCGCTCGACCGACAGCTTCCTCATGCCGAACTACAAGCTAAAAGACACGCCACGGCGCGGCAAGGGGATCGTGGAACTCAAGGAAGGCGTCTGGTTCGACTACGACAACCGGGCTGCAATCTGCGTCAATGCGTACGGAATTGGCGGAGGCGGAGGCGCGGACCCCAAGGGGACTCCGGAGACCTATCCGCACGGCTTCCGCAAAGGCATCGTCATTCGTGACAACTACATCTACTCGACCGGTCGCACGGCCATCGAGTTCACCGGCGACGGCACGATTGCTTCCTTCAACGTGATCCGCTTCCAGCCCGACGTCGTCCGTCCCACCAACACGGGCCTGGTAGTTGCTACCGGATCGAGCACCAACGACAATCGGGCCATGACGATCCGAGGTTGGCGCTATACCGTGGAGGGCAACGACTACGAAGTCTATCGCAACCGCGTCTATTACGAACTCGTCTACATCAACGACGGCGAGGGGCTGATGCACGAAGGCCACGTCAACAGCACGATCAAAGACAGCCGGATCATCAACAACAAGGGCAATTCCTACCTGAGCATCTTCCTTACCGCCGGCATCGACGGCTTGCTGGTCGAGGGCAACGACATCCGGCCGGAGGGACCGGGAACCGACACGCAGATCTCCTCGATCTTCGTCGTTTCCGACCGCAATTGGGACCGCCACTATCTCCGTAACGTCCGCATTGAAAACAACACGACTGCCGGCAGCGGCATTTCGATCATCGGTGCCCCGGCGGCCAATAACCTGGTCAAGGGCAATCGCCACGTCGGTGAGCGGCCTGGCGTGATCGTCAACGGCGCCGAGGCCCGCCTGGAAAACAACACCGGCTACACGGTCAGGATCCCGGAAATCAGGAAGCCCTTGGCAGATCCAAACCGGCCTTCGGCAACGGCACCGGCGAAAGGCAAGTGAAGGCGGACAGCGACCGGCGTAGTGAGTTCGTATGTCCCAAGAAACGACCTTTGATGCAAGCCCGGGAACGTCTTAAGTGCTCGGGCCATCAACTGCGCAACGCGGCGAAGCCAGCTCGCAGCCTGGAGAAGTTGGTCCGGCTTCCAGCTCGATGCGGCAGCGGCGATCATGGGCGGGCTGGAGAGCCCGGGAGGGCAGAGGTGTCTTTCGCCGATTTTGCTCATCTGAACAAAATGGCTTGTGTGCGAACGTGTTACGAGAGGGCAGTCCCGGAGTTAATCGGGCCGGGAAAGTGGTAGGCGGCGGCGCATGGTGTTCGCCGTGGCTATAATGGGCTAGAATCGGCTGAATGCCAAGGGCCGTATGCTTGGTCAACCAGGTACGGAGAAGATTCCTCAATGAACAGAACCGTCATATCCCTCACTGCAACTCTTCTTCTGGCATCGCCGGCCGTGCTAAATGCTGCTGAAAAGAAGCCTTTGTTGTGGGCGATGTATTACGCATGGTATGAAATCGCCACCGGGCCGCACGGCCGCTGGAGCCATTGGAGCGATGAGAAGTCCGCGAAGTCTAACCCCAAGCCCAAATCGAAGGCTCAGCCGCTGATCGGCTATTACGACAGCGACGATCCGAGGGTTGTGCGCTGGCACATTCGGCTGGCGAAGGTCGCTGGCATCGACGCGTTCCTCTCATCCTGGTGGGGTGACGCCAACATCAGCGGCTCGGCGTTCGAGAGAACCATTTTGCCTGTCGCGGCCGAGGAACATTTCAAAGTTGCCATGTGCAGCGAGTTGGCGCAGTTCCATGATGACGTGAAGGTACTCGCCCGCCAAATGGCCGATGTGTTGCACCGCACCAAAGACAGCCCGGCCTACCTGCGCGTGAACGGCAAGCCGCTCGTTTATCTCTACCAGATGCCGTTCGCGCCGAAGCTCACGCCGGCGACGTTCGCGCAATTGCGCGAGGGTGTGGAGGCGGAGGTGGGCCCGGTGTATTGGATGATGGACAAGATTGCCAACCCGAATGGAGGCGGACTGACCTTTCCGAACGAATGGCTGAAGACTTCGGAAATCCCGATGCTGGGTTTCTACGGCACGTTCAGCGTCAAGCGGATCTGGAGATACACGGACCTCGCACCCGACTATGCCCGCCTCGTGCGCCAAGCGCACGCCGCTGGCAAGAAGGTGTTTCTTCCCGCGCATCCCGGTCACGACAACAGCGGTTTCCGGCCCAACGACTTCTTTATCATCCCCCGCGAAGACAGCGCGACTTTGCGAGGCTACCTGCGTGCTGCTACCGAAGCCGGGGCGGACGTTGTCCTGCTGACCAGCTTCAACGAGTGGCCTGAGACGACAATTGTCGAACCGTCCTCATCGTGGGCCGATCCTTACCTCTATCTGAGAATTGTGGCAGAGTGGAAAGGCGTCAACTTTACGCCGCCGCCCTTGCCTGGAACTAGGAAATGAAAGACACACTCCTGAACCTCGCTGCCCTGCTGCTGGTGCCGCAGGCCAGCCTCCGCGCTGCGGATGCGCCCGCGTCGACTCCAGTACAGCCTTCCCAGCCCGCCAATCACGCCGGTACGGTTGTAGCCTACTGGTGCGTGAACATCGACCCCGTAAGCCTTGCTCTTTCTATGAAGGTCAATGTTCGGCAAGGTGACCGTCGAAATGAAGGTTTCGTCCCGCCTGAAGGATGTCACCATCCGGCCGCTGGCTTTAGATCGCGGCGCCGGCCGTACTGCGAGGTGCATCGCCCACGTCCGATCCGGTCCGCGTGGGACATATTGGCGCGGGACGCGCGGCTGGGACCTGATCAAGTACAATGGAGCAAGCGAGGCGGCGAACGGTGATCGAATCGCAACATCAGACAGGTAGGGTAAGTATGAGGAACACGACACGTATGGTATTGGCATTGGCGATTATGGTCGCAGGTGTGACGATCAGTCAGGCTGCGGCTACGACGGACAAGGTGGACAAGCCAGGCGATCCGTATGGAATCACACGGAAGCCGATTCCGGAAAAGCTTGTGGTTCTCACGTTTGACGATTCCTGTGCCAGCCATGCGACGTTCGTCGGGCCGCTGTTAAAGAAGTATGGATTCGGCGGCACGTTTTACGTCTCCGATGCGTTCGCTTTCCGAACGCGCAAGGATTGGTACATGACTTGGCAGCAGATTAAAGCCCTGGACGGCATGGGCTTCGAGATCGGCAATCACACGATCGGACATGGAAGCCTCGGCGCTACCAGCTTGGAAGGTTGTACCGCGGCCGCGACGGGCATTGAGGACGAGTGCCGGGCGAACAATGTTCCCAAACCGACGACCTTTTGTTGGCCGTTTTATAACGTGAATAACTCATTTTTTGGCGTGCTCCGCGAAAAGGGCTACTTGTTCGCCCGAGGTGGCGGCGATGCCCCTACCGGCCGACGGTCGACTGCCCGTTCGACGCGCCATCCTTCAGTGTCAGCGATGGCGACGTGATGCGGGCGAGTGACGTTTTCTACAAGGCCGTGAAGCAGGCAACCGCCGGGCAGATCGTCATTATCACGTTCCACGGCGTGCCCGATATGGAACATCCGACCGTGGGCATCGCCCCGGCCCGCTTCGAGGAATATGTGAAGTATCTCGAGAAGAACCATTACAACGCTATCGCGATGCGCGATCTGGCAGGCTATATCGATACAGCGAAAGCAGCCCAGCTACTGTCGTTTTCGCATGATCTACCGTGGGGTGGGCCCAGCCCGGCCTGGGGTTCAGTTTCGCGCAAAGGCAATTTGCTCTACCTCTGTGTGAAGAGGCTGCCGGCCGATCGCAAACTGATCGTGCCGGATTTGACCATTCCCGTTGCCCATGCCTGTTTTCTCGCCGATCCGAAGAGGCAAGCGTTGAACATTGTGAAGGCGGACACTGGCATACAAACCGTCGTCGTGCCTGAATTCTCGGCCGGAGCTTTCGGCCAAGACCCCACGGTGATCGTTGCCGAACTGCAAAAGGGACCGATCGCGACTATTCTGGACTTTATTATCCCGGGGATGCCTGATGCTCTGATTTCGGGAAACGAGGTTCGTGTGCAGGTGCCGCAGGCCACCGATCTGACGAAACTCGCACCGATTTATCGAACCGGCTCGCCTCTGGTAACCGGCCAACCGGCCTCTGGCACTGCGCTGGACTTCACAAGTCCACAGACGTACACCGTCAGGGCGCCGGATGGCACCACAAGGGAATACGTGGTGACGGTCACTCCAACGCCTGGAGCGGTTGGCTTCTCCGACCATGGCTTTGAGAAGTTTGAAGCTTTTAGGGGATACAATAATGTGACGGCGAAGAACGCAAGCGGCGCCACGTGGCGATTCATCCAACCGCGGAATGACGGCGAGGTGGGCATCCGCGGTCACGGTGCGTCGGCCCCGGTCCTTGCCGGCGGCGGCCTCTATGCGGCTTATATGCGAGGTCCCGGCAATGGCATCGCTCAATCGGTCACGTTCGACAACGGCCGTTACACGGTCAGCTTCGACGTGGTTAAACGTACCAGCTATGAAGCAACAGCCGCGCCCTGAACATTGTGCTGGACGGAGTGACCGTCTTTACGCTGCCGGCCTCGCGGATCGCCGAGTCCTGGAGCCATTGCACTTTGCCGGCCCTGGCCGTCACCGCGGGTACCCACACGTTCGCATTTATCCTCGGTGAAGGCGGCATGGACCTGCTTGACAACGTGGTGATCAAACGCGTGGAATAACGCCTCCTGGCGCAGTTGTGGTGAAGGCTAGGGTCACCGTCCCCTGCGCCATCATGATCATGCATCATTTGTCGCACCTTCAACCCAGTTCCAGCCTGGCCCCGGGACCACTAACACAAGGCGTAATAGAAACGTGTCTTCGCCACGCTGTTTCCCTAGAAAGAGCGGTGCCTTTTCTAGGAGGGGCACACGTGTCGGGCGTTATTATAGGGCCCGCCGACGGCAAGTACAGCGTCGTGGCGAGCAGATAGCAGATCGGGAATTAGCGAGACACAGGCCACCAACAGCGACTTGGCGGCGGGTGCTTGACCGACGGGCGTTCGCATTGGCCCGTGTGCCGAGTTCACCTTGGTACCCCGATTTTCGGCCCAGTTCCGGTCCAGCAAAACGCCGAAAAACGGATGTCCGTTCTCCGGGACCGCTAGACCAGACCGGCACGTCGAAATCAATAGGCGTTCCAAGGGTTGTAGCGATCCACTGTCAGGTCGTCGATGCTCCGCGTGTCACGCAACATGGCGGCCGGCCGCTTGCCTCTCAGAATGAACTCCAAATGCTCTCGGTCGCCGTAGTAGCGAATGTCGTCCCAGTCCTGGGCAAACCATTGGTTACAGTCCCAAAAATAGGCGCCATCCAGGCCGGCGTCCAGGATGCTCCGCATACGGCGAGCGCGGGTCATGGGGTCACGGGCCGGCCAGAACGTGCCATGGCTGTTGCAGCCGCCCAGGTAGACCTTCGCCGCCCCGAGCGACTTGAGACGCCGCACCGTCTCCAGATCGTCCTGGGGCACCGGCGGCTGGCCATGGCTTTGCGTGTATCGCGGGTTGTCCTCGTGTCCGCCGCCCACCATCACCGATTCCAACAGCCCGCGCCGTATCAGAAGTTCCAGATTGAGCCCACGGAGCAAGTTCTCGCCGAAATTGCGCGGGACGATACACGAAATCGCCTTGCCGCGCTGGGCCAACATGCGATGCACCCGTTCGACGAAGTTCGCTATCAACTCATGCCGGACGGCCAGCATCGCGGGACTGTCGACCTCCTGCGGCAGACGCGGTGGCCGGCCGTGGCGGCGACGGAACGCCGCCAACACGGGTTCCTCGCAGATTAACATGGGCAGCCCGCGGTTGAAGGCCAGGCAAAGCCCGTCGGGCTGATACTGCATCAGTTCCTCGAAGTAGCCCAGCAAGTGGTCTTGCACTTGCAGAAATGCGTAGCTCAGGCGTTTCACTTCACGGCCATGCTCATCGCGGCAACGGAATTGCGGGTTCTCGTGGAAGAACCGTGAGCTGCTGCCTAAGTGTGGGAACGGCTGGTAGAAGCCTTCAACGCGGAAATAGAAATGGATCTCCATTCCTACGTCCCGGGCGGACGCTACGACGGTAGCCAAGATGTCGGCCTGCGACTGCACTCGCCGCAGCGAGTCGGAAAACGTCTTGTCCCAGGTCTGGAAGTGGTGGCAGGGGGCGACTGGGAGGATGGTTGCGTGCTTAAAGGCCGGGTTGGCGCTGAGGTCACCGCCGCCAAAAACACCCCAGAGCATGCGATAGAAATCGCTGTCACGGAAGGGGGAGAACCACTTGGAAATGTTGCGCGGCGTGTCCATGCCGTCGCTAAAGACGTCGTGGCCGTCGTTGGTGGCCACCAGGTTGCGACGGCTTGGACGTGGCCCGCCGCAAGGCTCGGCACGGACATAGAAGAGGATTGCCTCGCGTGGGCCGGTACCGCGGCGGGGCGCAATGTGCAGCCGCCGGCCGGTGAGATCGGCTGCGTGCAGGCGGTAATCGCGGAGCCGGTTGTCCTGCGGACCGGGCAGCTCGCAGTAGCCGCGCTCCCCATCCAGCCAGATCTCCAACAGCGGCGTGTGGCAAAAGTGCAGCACATGCCAGCCGGATAGTTTCAGATCGAAGACCAACTCGCCGGCAGGACTGCCCGCCCCGGTGGCCAGGCCGACGCCCTGGATGTCCGCCAGGTCGTATTGAAAGGGAACCCAGCCGGCACCGATCCCCTCGGCAGCTCGCAGTCCTCCGGACACTAGCGCCGGCAGGTTGCGGAAATAAGTGTCCCGGCCGATGGTGACGGTCGTGCTCAGGCCGGGCCCCGCAAGTTGGTCGGCTGGCTCGGCCGAGATGGCAACCGCTGCTGGCTCGAGGATTGAAGTGGCAAGCAGTGATGACGCTCCGAGCCCAAGGCGCTCGATGAACTGACGACGTGTGGTTGGCATAGAGAACCTCCCCGCGTTGAAAGAGCTGTGTCCGACCTTTATTTTAGACCAAACATATCACGAAGCCGGATCTTGAGCGGCGCGGAAGGCTTGGACTTTTTCCCGTCTTTGTCCGTGTACACGAGGAAGAGATAGAAGTCTGTTTCGGGGCGCAGACCGGTCATGATTTGGCCGGGCTCCGTCCAGTCCCGCCCCAGTTCCAAGGCGCCAGTGCCGTCCTCGTATGGACTGACCCAGACGCTGTAGCTGATGGCAGTCGGAGTCTTCGCAAAATGCACCAGGCAGCGGGTGCCGTCGTACTCATGGAGAGGTGGTTCAACCCGCTGAATGGCCGCCGGGATCGGTCCGACGCCGCGAGCCTTCAAATCCTTTATGGGATTGCCAATCGGTGGGACTCCTTCCGGCGCTGGCATCCGGATGCGCGACTGGCGCACTGCCTCCGGCGTTTTGTCGAAAGGCGTCTCGTATTCCGCGTAGAGGTCCCCGAGTAGAACGTCGTCTGGCCGCGCTGGCTGGGGATCGTTCACGTAGATCACATGGCTGCGGTGCTCGACAACAATCTTCTCAATCGAAAGGGGCAGGTCCACGATTCCGTCCCCGGCCCCGTAATGCCCCCACCATGTGCTCCCGGCCTCACGGAAGTTGTCGTACGGCATGTTGGACGGCAACTCGAATCGCAAAAAACGCCAACCGTCGAAGTTGAAACTGCTCCATGCGTGCGTGTCGTCGCAGTTCCAAGCTTCCCTCGTGCCGATGTTGATCCAACGCTCCCCCTTGGCATCCCGCAGGAAGTACACGACACGGCCCCAATCGCTGGCGGCTTTCACCCAGATGCCAAGATGGCTCGCCTTGCCGTCAATGACCACGGGACGTTTTGGCGCCAGCGTGGTGTACCACGGCATCACCTTGCGCTCCTTCTCTTGGATCTCCAGCCGAACGGCCAGCGCCTTGCCCCCGCAATAAGCCGGGGCTTCCACCGGCCAGGCACGCATCTTGCCCGGAAAGCGGGCGATACAGTGCAGGGGGTCGAACTCGTAATCCTTGTCAGGCTCGGAACTCATGGTCCAGGTGCCGTCTCCTGGATTGGAGATCATGATCGAATTTGGCCCGGGCGCGGAATCGGAGTGGTCCGGCTCGCCAAGGGCGACGTGCGCATCGCTGTCGAGCCCTTCCACGTAACAGGGGGAAGAATCCGAGACGAACGTGACTCTGCCCTGCTTCTCCGACAGCACGGTCTCGTTGTCATCCCGGTTCCAGTGACTGACTCTTGCTCCAGGGGAAACAGCCAGCGTGACAGGCCGTTTACCCCGGATGGTCCAAATCACGTGGATCAGCTTCCCCGTTTTGTAATGCTTGAACTGGAGGCAGAACGTGGTAAGGCTTCCGGTAGGAAGCCACTTCACGAAGTTGGCCCGGTTGAGGTGCCGTGAGAGGGTAGCGAACGCGGCGTAGCCCGGCTTGGGCGAACAATAGGGAATACCTGAGACGATCCCATCCCCATAATGCTCCTCTCCCCAATAGTCAGAACACGAAAAGGTTGTCGGGCCGCTGGGGAAGCGGGTAACCCCGTACGCGAAGTAGATGAGGAAATCGCGCATGAAAACATCCGCAGACTCATCGGGCGTCAACGCCCCTGGCTGAAGGGGCGCGCAAGGTCCTTCATAGAACGAAAGCCGCAACGTCTTCCCGACTTTCTTAGCTTCCGTCACCAGCTCGAACATGCGGTGGGGGGACATCTGGTGAAGCTGCCTTTCGGGCAGGATCTCAAATCCGGGGACGTCCAGCGCCACGCCGTCAACAAGACTACGTACCTCCGGGCTCCTGCGCAGGAAAGGAACGCAGTACAAAGGATCCCCGTAGGGCAGCATCAGTTTTGCCGGCGGGTAATGCTCGCGCAACAGCTTGCCGACAAGGAGGACCTGGGGCAGGCGCAACTGATAGTTCGTTTCCTCATCCGGAGTGAGCTTGTATTCGGGCTCACCGTAATACTCCGGAAAGTTCCCCCAGGTGACGTTGCCCAAGAAGGTCTCCAGGAAAAGAACCACTTCTACCGGACGAACGATCGCGCTGGGCTTTCGCCAGGTCTTCATGTGCTCCAGCAACTCGGACTTCTTCTTGGCCGAATCGCCCCATTCCTCGCGTTGGCTGATGCTGCCGAACTCGAAGAAGAGCATTCCCGCCTTCTCGGCGATAGCTCGCTCGTCGGCGGGCCAATCCGATGGCCCCAGGATGGTGGTTTCCACGCCGGCTTCTGCCATCAGCGGCAGGCTCTGGGCCCGCTTTGGCGTGTTGAACCCGCCTCCCCAGTCAAACATGCCTAACAAGGCACCTCGGCCATCGTCCCAATTACCTCGCTCACGCGTGTCCGGGTGCAATCGCGCAAGCGACCGTCGCTCTGTCCAAGACTGGTCTCCATTTCTCATCGTGAGGGAGACGGCGTGATAACCGTTCTCTTGCAAGTGGTCGATGGCAAACGGAACCGGCGTTTCCATGTCGCCGGGCGGTACCGTGATTTCCTTGTTCTGGTGGGTCTTCTCCGTTCCGGCATGGCTGACGGCGGCTAACTCCAGTTGCACCTTTTGCGGAACCGCCGTTCGGTTGCGCAACGCGACTGTGTAGGAGGGTCTGGCCGGTGCGGTCCAGACATGGCCGAACTTGTCAGGCTTGAAATCCATGGCGATGCGCGAACGTTCCAGCGTCATTGCGAAGATATGCACACTGCTCGGCAGGCCGCCTTGGTGGAAGCTGTAACAACAGGGATCAGGGTAACTGCGGTACAGCTTGACCTCCTTGGTCAACTCCATCTCAATCTCATTGAGGTCACCGAAACTGGAAAGCTCGCCGGGGTCCAGCGGGATGGACACCAGGTAGAGCGATCCCGCCGTGCCGCCCTGGAGCTTGACCGGCAACGCCCGAACGCCGTTGGCTCGGGCGCTGAAAAGCGGGATACGTGCCGTGTAGTTCTTCGGAAAGCCTGCCTGCCGGCGGAAGAACTGGACCGTAACGAGCGACACGCTGTCTTTGGAATCGTCCGCCGCGGCGATGAGGTGCAGCTTGGTATAGTAGTCATAGGGAACCCGTAGGTGGATGCGTGCGGGGTTGACGTCGAAGACACCAGGCCAGCGGCCGCCAAATTCACCGTTGTTGCTCTCGAAATAGCCTTCCATCGCGGAGAACTGCGCCCAGCTATCAGCGAGCGCGAGCTGGTCGCGACCGTGGCTATCAGGTTCCGGAAAAAGGAAAGGAATGCCGTGCAGAATGATCTCCCGACCAACGGCGGGCAGCGTGCTGCGATCCAACGGATGTCCATTGAATTGCGAGGCGTTGACGAAGCCCGACAGGCGCAGCGGGCGAAGAAGCGGCGGCGACGGTGGCAGTGGCTTGATTTGCAGCGATGCGAGGGCGGTCTTAGGGAAGAGGTTGATGCGGAGATGGCCGTTGGCATTCAGTTCCTTGTCCGCACGGACGCTCTGCAATCGGTCGTCAAGCCAGGTTTCCTGATAATGGTTGCGGACGACAATCCGATAGGTAAGCCACTTCTCGGTCACTCCGGGCAAGCTCGCCAGATTGCGTTCCACAGTCTTACGCAAAGTCTCGTCCCAACCCAAGCTGCGACTGAAGGAGCCTTTGAGTTCATAATTCAGCAGGCTGATTGGCGTATTGCCGGGCCCATAAACCGAAAGGCCAAGAACCGGAATGCCGCGGTACGAGCTGCCTGCGATGCTCACGCCGGGCGAATTGTCATACATTTGTTTGACATTCATAACGCCGAACTGGAATGACATCCGGCCGCTTTCTTCGGCAGGCTCTAGGAAGTGAAAGGTCAGAATAAACTCGGTGTTAGGACCATACGTGGTGGCACTGGTCAGCATCATGGGAACGCTGCTCGGTTCATCTACGACGAGTGCCTTGCGTCCGTCCACATCCGCAATTCTCCCTTTGCTGCCAAACTTCCATTTGTCGGGGCTGGAGCCCAGGATTTTAGAAAGCGCCTGGATTGTTGCAGCGTCCCCCTGCTCCCATGGCCTGGGGCCAGACTGAGCGGCCACTGGACACACGGCAAGCAGCGCGAGTATAAGAATGATCGTCGCCATCAATACGCTGGCAATGTTTGGCCTCATTTGACAGTTACTCCTGGCCGATCCTTCGGGAATCATCCCCCAGTAATACCTTTGTTTATGGCAGAACAATCCGCAAAGTCAACACGCTTGTGGCTGGAAAGCCGGATATCTCGGCATTAGTTCGGCATACCCATCGCCATCGCAAAATGGTGTTCGCAAGTAGCCGCTCAACTCCTGACGCACGCCACGGAAT
Source organism: uncultured Planctomycetia bacterium (assembly GCA_963709175.1). Lineage (GTDB taxonomy): Bacteria > Planctomycetota > Planctomycetia > Pirellulales > Thermoguttaceae > JANXQG01. The sequence continues at coordinate 1,047,923 of CAVPVK010000007.1, read as the reverse complement.
CAGGTCGAATGGTACGGGTATCATTTTACCTTGCCATGCCGAGCGTAGAACCACCTCGCACCACCCAGGACGCACGCGAACAACGTGACCGCCGTGAGGAGCTGCCGAAGAGAGAACTGGAACCGATTCCGGTCGTCATTGGTTTCCATCACATTTGGTGGCAAGTCTGCGGCAGTCATTTCGTCGCGCCCACCACCGCACGGCTGGCCAGGGCGATTGCACCATAACTCACGTTCCTGTAAGGACTTTCTCCAGGTAGGTGTCATCCAAGGCGGCAGCGAGACGTTTGTTCTTGATGCCGACCTTTCTCGTTAACTCGTTCTTCAGCAAGCTGAGCGCCGTGCGCCGGAGGATACTGAGGTTCGTATCCGCGTGACCTTTGCGGACCCGGCACTGGTCTTCCTGAAACGTCACGTCGAGTTGCCAATGCAAACGGTTCTCGATACCCCAGTGGTCGCGTACCGCCCCGGCGAAGCGACGACCCGATAGATACTTGCTGAGGATGTAATAGCGCACCTCACAACAGTTCTTGCCGTCACGCTGCGTTTCACTGATGGCGATTCCGATTGCCTTCAGTTTTGCCCAGCGTGAACCATCGGGCAGATCCTCCGGTACAGGACAGACAATGTAAGAACGAAGCTCTTCCCGGCCATGTCCCTTTTCCTGCGTTTCATGGCGACGTGCTTTCGTTCGCACGAAATCGTCTTCGAGGTGGTCGTCGAAAAACGCTTCGATCCCTTTATGCAACGTTGGTTGGTTTCCCTTCACGGCCAAAACGTAGTCTGCCCCAGCGTTAACGATTTCTTGCGCGATCTCGGTTTGACAACCCATGGCGTCGATAGTCACCAAACAGCCGGAAATCTCCAGTATTTGCAACAATTTCGGAATGGCTGTGATTTCGTTGCTCTTCGCGTCCACCACCACTTGTCCCAGGCTGATGTGATTGGCTGTCGCCCACGCGCTGACCATGTAAATCGCCGCCTTGCCGCTGGCCGTGTCGAAGCTCCGGCGAAGTGTCTTGCCATCAATGGCGACTACTTGCCCGTCGGTGATTTCATGCAACGCCGTGATCAAACTGAGCAAACACTTCTCGAACTCCGCCGGCTTGATCGCCGCCAAGATCGCGTTGAAGCGATCGTGTGACGGAATGCCCTTTTGCAGATCGAGAAAACGCGACAGCCACTCACGCTTCATCCTGCCAAACTCAGCAATGGCCACAAAATCGTCGGCACCGCAGATCACCGCGCATATAGCAATCACAACGACATTGATCAGGGGGTAAACAACCTCGCGGCAACGGGGATCGGTGAGATCGGCGAAGTGGTCCTGAATCCTTGCTGACTTCATCTGCGGCATGCGTCTCTACTCCTTTGGTCTTAAACGATTCCTCTAACCCTCGCTGTTCGTCAGCAAGCGGTTGGAATCGCACTCGCCCAATCGTAGCAGATTGCCTAGATTCGCGCAATCGCCCTGCACGGCTGGCAAACGGCTTTCCGGCACGCCGGGCACTCTCCCTCGACGGTCAACACAACTCGCGTCGAGCAATACGGGCAACAGATAGGACGGGATGAATTCATCAACGGCCCTTGCCGATTTCCAGGCTGCACGACCAAGCGTACGACGCCACCGGCGTCTGGCCTCTACTTTACCGCGCCGCTCCGACCGGTTCCACAAGGGGCCACGGCCAGCAATCCCGCCTCGAAACGACCGGCGGCACCCGTCATGCGATCGACAACCAGCCGGAACGCGGGCGTCACCGAGAATACCAGGCTGGTGACCGATCCGGCGGAGCTGCGGCGCACGAAGATCAAGGCCAGCGAGACGCATCTCCATGTTTCGACCAACCACCACCGCAATTTCATCGATTGCGTGATTTCGCGACAAGAGACGGCTGCGCCGGTCGAGGCCGCACATCGCGCCGCAAGCCGCTGTCACCTGGGAGCAATTGCGGCACGGCTAAAGCGTGAACTGAAGTTCGATCCGAAGAGCGAAACGTTTCCTTCGGATGCTGAAGGCAATGCGCTGCTCAGGAAGGTCATGCGCGGGCCTTGGCGGCTTGAGGCGTGACCAGTTTTACACGCATGGCGCGTATCCGTCCGGGCACGATTTCGTGTCTGGGAAAAAGCGAAACCATACCTAACGAGCGAGAGCGTATTTCCGGAAATAAAATCCGGTGTCCCTGAATGCGCCGGCCCGCCAGACGCCTGATCGCAACCCAAGGCGACCCCAATGCCGTCCTGCCTCCAGAATGCATCAGCCGCGCGTATACGCGCCTGCGGCCCGCGCTATCAGGCTCCTGCGAACGTCCCTCAGTCCACGAAACCCGGTACGGACTGGACGGTCACGTTCAGCCGGATTAGGATACGAAGGTGTCGCCACTCGCAACAATCGAAGAAGGAGAACTTTGTGATACGTCAAACAGGATTGTCCCTGGCATTGTGCCTGGTCATAGCCGCATCGGCCCATTCCGCGGAGAGTCCAGGATTGGCCGCTTTGACCGGCAAAGACACGCCGCTCAAGCAGGGCGTCGCCATTGCCTTTTTCGGTGATTCCATCACCATGCAAGGCGGCTATATCGAGACGATGAAGAAGGCTCTGATCACAAGCCCGCCTACGAAGGACCTCAAGGTAAAGCTGCTGCAGCACGGGCTCAACGGCGGCCGCGTGCCCACCGTGCTGGAAGGTAGAAGCCCCTGGGGTACGATCGGTGGCACGATGCAGGAGTTGCTCGACAAGGAAAAGCCGAACGTCGTGGTGATCTTCCTAGGAGTCAACGATGTCTGGCACAAGGAAAAGGGAACCTCGCCAGAGGACTTCCAGGCGGGACTGGGGAAGATGGTCGCCATGTGCAAGGGCGGAGGGGCGAAGGTCGTGCTAGCGACACTTGCCGTAATCGGCGAGAAGCCGGATGGGACCAATCCGTTTGATCAGAAACTTGACCAATATGCCCAACTCACTTGCGACGTTGCCCACCAGACCGGCGCCACGCTGGTCGACCTCCGCAAGGAATGTATCGACTACCTGAAGCAGCACAATGTCAAGGATACCAAAGGCCAGTATCAGGCCGACAAGATACTGACCTCCTTCATGATCTTGTTCGTCGCCGGGCAATTGTTACGATGAGGTGACCGCGGACCCCTTGCCTTGACGCCGAAGTGCGAACGCCAACACCGAGGATCTGAAATATGAGCTGGTCGCGACTCGTTCCTGTGAACGTCTTGTTGATCTCTGGTCTCTTTGCCACGTGTGTTAGCGCTCTGCGCGGAAGAACGGACCTATCCGGCGAGGCAGAGGCTGCTGGAATATCGTGCCGAATTGAACGCACTGCGGCGGCAGTTCGGTGGCAGCCGTCCCATGCCGGATGTGCCATTCTTCCTCTTCGGAATGGGAGCGCGACCGAAGCTCGTGTACAAGTCCGGGTCGCTGTTGGAACCGACCACCGGCACGGTGCTTCGACAATGGCAGGTGAAATCCGAGACAATCGTTCCGCCCGAGTATTGCGTATCCATCACCACGACTGGCGACTCGCCGGTGCGGATCGTCGAAGACGACCAGGCGATTTGGATTGAAGAAGACGGCCGCCGACAACCCGTCGTGCACAGCCAGGCGCCGATCCGTCTTCCTACTTTCGGTGAGTACCGCTATCCGCGCGTGCTCCGCGTGCTGCACCAGGAGTTGCTGGTCAACGTGATCGACGGCAAGCCCGTGCCAAATTACTTCGTTTACCGCCGGCCCTGGTATCGAGATGGTGCGATGGTGGCCATGTGCCTCAAGGCCACAGGGAACCTGGGCCTGATCAAGAACTGGGTGCTGGGTCTCAGGGAACCATACGACCGCAATAATGGCGGCGAGTGTGAAGCGGACAACCTGGGCCAAGCCCTTTACCTGATTTCGCTGGTCTCGGATCGTAAGCACTCGCTGGTGTCACGGATCCTCCGCGAGATGCCGCGCTGGGAAGTGCAAGGTCCGGGAGGCAAGTACATCCAGGGCCGATGCGATTTCGCGGCGCACCCGGCCTACCAGACGAAATGGGCCAAGTTCGGCCTTGCCTCCATGGGGCTTCCCGACCCGTACGCGGTACCTGCCGTTCCCGATGCGTACTCGCCGCTGTTTTGGATGGCGTACAGAGATTCCTACGTCAAGGGGCAAGATGCGAACGACCGGGGCCCTTATCCCTATCTCGGCTGGGCCTGCGACCACTTCCACGGCACACGAGCGAGTCCCATTAGCAACCGCGACTACCCGCTCACCTGGGAACAGGAGGCCAGCCAGGGCGATACGAAGGCATGAAAGTCATCGCGGAAGAGTTTGTCCGCCAGCGGTTGGCGACCCCACACACCTGGCATGCGGCGGAAGTGTTCCTCTACCTCCTTGGGCAGAAAGCAGATCTCCAACAACTACAAAACGAGAAATAGCATGAACCCATCCTATGTGCCGTGCCGTTGGCAGCAATCGGGACTTCCCTATACAACCGCGATCGCCTTCTTCTTGGGGCTTCTGTTGCTGGGCCTGACGGCCGCGGCCCAAGTGCCCGTCGTGTTCAAGGTTTCCGAAGGAGTGCGGCCCGACGCGGTGCTGTCGCTGCACGGAGAATACCTAACCGGCGTGCGGAGCGTCCGCTTCCTCAAAGCCGACGGCTCCGTGGCCGCGACCCAAGCGGCCGTCCAGACTGACCGGGACGGCCATTTCTGCCGAGTGATCTTTCCGTCGATAGCCCCGGGTGCATACCAACTGGCTGTGCGTAACGGCGACGGCTGGTCCACGCAGGCAATCTGCGTGAACCGGGCAGAACCCCGCTGGATCTCCGAGGAGCGGGCATATCCAGGCATGGCATTGAAGCTCATTGGGCGAAACCTGGACGCGGCAGAATATGGCGGAAGGCGGAGAACGCAGGTACGCCTCGTGCCGGTCGAAGGTGGTGTTCCGGTCGTCCTCGAACCGGATGCCGTCAACCCATATTGCGTCGACTTCTCCGTACCGGCAGGCGTTGCCGCCGGCAAGTACTACGTGGAAGTCGGCACGAATTCCGCCGTATTCGGCCGCGACTGGGTGCGGCTGAACGATCACAGCGAGTTTCCGGATACCGTCCGCGATACGGCGGTGCAAGTGGAACGCCCACCCGCCGATCGGATGGCCTTGGCTTTGAAAGTGGCATGGGCCAACGATTTCAATTGGAGTCATGTTGCCGATGCCAAGCGTGATTTCCAGGCCAATGGCGATGGTGTGACCGACGACACACGGGCGATCCAGAACGCCTTGGAGCATGTCAGCCGGAACGACGGCGGCGTGGTCTTTCTGCCCAATGGGGTCTACAACGTCAGCAGCCTTGTCATTCCCAGCCGGTGTATTCTCCAAGGGGAAAGTCGCGACAAGACGATCGTTATGGTGTCAAAGTCTGGCGACGACGGCGAGATTGTGCTTAAGGGGACTGCGCTGGGGATTTCCACATTGACCCTGAAATATCAGCCCACTGTGCCGGCGCATAGCCAGGGCATGCTTCTTGCCGGTACCGCCTGCAAGCTGTTCATCTACAACACGCGGTTCGATCTCCTCCGGAAGCCTGACGTTTCCGTCCAGCAATCGCCGTATTACTTCTCCGGCAGCGGGCCGATGCTGGTGGCGCGCTGTCAGTTCTATCTTTCCAGCCGGAATCTCTGGGACCACGCGGTAAAGAACCGGGTGACGTTCCGCGACAACTTCATCGACATGCATGACGGCCTGGGTCTCTGCATGTCTGCCGAGAAGCTGCTTTTGCTGGACAACGAACTCACCTTCCATCCGGCGGCCTATGCCGGGCAAATGAATGGCTTCTTCCTCAACGAAGGCTGGATGGGCTGGAATATCTACAATGCCTACATTGCCGGCAACAACGCCCACGACCTGAACGGCCCTGGCGATTGCCAGCCCTACGCCGCCGATTCCGCCTGGTCATGCTTCGCCGGGGTAGTAACCGGCGCAAGCGCGAACTCGGCCGACGTACGAGTCGACGTCGGCAGCGATATCAAGGGGCTCGACACGCACGAAATGGAACTGCTCGTCGTTCGAGGGAAGGGATTGGGGCAGATTCGGCGGATGTCGGCCCACCGGAACCTGGGTGGTTCCCCGGCTGTCGTGCGTTGCACCGTCAGTCCGCCCTGGGATGTGCCGCCCGACGCCACGAGCGTAATCACTGTCGGGAGCTGGCACGTGAACAATGTCTTCTACCGAAACACGGCCCGCGGCTCCAAGTCGCCGTACAACATGTATTACGGCGGTTGCTACGACTGCGTCGACGCCGAGTCGACGTCCGACAATACCGAGGGATGGTACAATTGGGGGCGAATCGGTGAGATGCAGCAAGGCGCATGGCATTGCCCGGTCTACTTCAACCAACTTCGGCGCAGGCACATTTGCTGGGCTCTCACCTACGTACGCGACCATGGGCATCACGCTCCGCGTCGAGAATGAGACGAAGAGCTACCGCGGCATCGGCGATTACGGCACGGAGATCCGCGACAATACAATCGATCGGGCCGCCTGCTCGAACAAGAACCAGCGTCTGGCGGGAAACGCCGCCATCGCCACTTTCAACCAGTCGTGGACGAAAGTCACCCCCCAGACACCGCTCATATTCGCCACGCTTTGCGAAGGAAACCGAATCAAGAATAGCTCCGTGGGGTTCGATCTGAACGGGAGTTTCTCGTTTGCCATCCGTGGCACGAGCTACGAGAATTGTTCACGAGCGGTAAATGACCATGGCTATGACACGGCGTTGTTGTCCGGCAAGCCCCCGGAGTATTCCCACCCCGTCGGTGCCGCAACCGGCGACCTGGCCGGGCACAAATTCCTCGTCACCTCGGTGCGAACGGGCGATACGGAGGTGTTTCTTGTCGATCCCACTACCGGCGACGCGACGAACCTTTCGCGAAGCCCCAAATCCGAAGATCGATATCCCTGTTGGTCGCCCGACGGCAATCGGGTCGCGTTCATCTCCGATCGCGCCGGCGGCGCCAACCTGTTCGTAATGGATGCCGACGGCGGCAACGTGAAGCAGCTTACGCACACAACCGCGGTATGCTATATGCCGAGCTGGGTCGGCGATCGCATTGTGATGGGCATGCACGGTCAGCAACCTGAGATGGCCAGCTTGCGTGACGACGGCACCGACTTGAAGATGCTCGGCGAAGGCCACGATCCGTGTCTTTCGCCGGACGGCAAGAGGATTGTCTACACCGGACAAGTCCTCGGCGGAGTGGCAGTCTTCGTCATGGATGCCGATGGAAGCAACAAGCGGCAGCTCGTCGGCGAAGCAAACCCATGGGGCGCGATCTTCCCCGCTTGGTCGCCCGACGGAAAGCAAATCGTCTATTCCTTCAAGGCAGGCGATGCGCTGGAGTTGTTTCTCATCGATGCGGACGGATCGAACCGCCGCCAACTCACGCATCTCGGCAAAGTCGCTACGCCGGCCGCGTGGTCGCCGGACGGCAAGTGGATTTCGTTCCGCTTGACCAATGAGCGGTACTGGAGCAACCCGGCACGCATGAAGCAAATCTATCTCGACAAGCCGGGCGACAAGCGGCCCGTGTGGGTGATCCGCCCGGACGGACGTGAGGCCCACGTGATCGAGCCGTTGAGGTACCAATGTGCCATGGACGGCAGCCGTGCGGCGTGGAAACCGCTGGGCTCGCTTAAGTTCGAGAACAAACAACTGAAATGAACCTGAGGAAGTTCCAACGACAAACCAGCCCTTAACTCCGCCGGTTCTGCCTGGCCAGCTAAAGCTGTTTCACTCCGGTTAACTCGATGCTCCCCGCTAGAATCTTGACGGTCTTTACCTTGCCTTGCTCCGAAAGTTTCCCATTGTTGTTGGGCGGGGCAAGCGACAGGTTGACGTCACACACCGTGGCCGGCCCTCTCTGCCAAGGCGTCTCCATGAAGGCCATGAATAGATTGCGCGATGGTTTTTCGTTCGGCAGAAGACTCGCATCGGCATCGTCTTTGGCCTCCTTGAAGACTGTCCGCATAGCCTTCGCTTCCGCTAGCCCGGTGCCGATGACTTTCAAGCGAACGATGGGGTAGAACACGACTTTGCCGGCTGTGCTGTAATGCGCGTTGGATATCGCGTCGATGGAAACGTGGACACCCTCGGGGACGGCAGGCTTGCCGGAGGCGGGATTCCCGCCGGCATTCCTGCGGCTTGGCATGCCCAAAGGACGTTGGCCGCGGCGGGCTTTCGCTGCCGCGGCCAACTCTTTTAATTTATCCTGTTGGTCGGGTGTGAGGACGGCGTTGATTTCATCATTCTTGGCCTTGGTCCAATCGCGGTAAGTTGTCGGGTTCCACTGGCCCTTGCCGAGGAGCTCCTTCATCTTTTGGTCGCTCTTTTCGTAGATCGCCTTGATTTTGGTCTGCTGATCGGCGTCGAGACCGAGTTTTTCGGTCAGGGTCTTAAGTTCGGCGTTGTCGCGCTGCCCAACGGCTCCGGCAGCGCTTTTCACCAGCGCGTCCGGGGGAGCGACGATCTCGCCAGGGTGAATTTTCACCACAGTCGCAGTCGCGGCCGAGGCAGCCGTCTGCTGGCGGACAAATTTGCGGTCGTCCTCGCAGAGCTTGCTCAACGGGACCTTGGTAACCGCGCCATCGGTCTTCTTCAGGTAGACGGTATCGCCGTCCAGTTTCACGAGTTCGGCTTCGACCTCGTGTGTGCCGGAATTGTCGGTCCATTCGCGAGCAAGCACCGAACGAAGAGAAAGAAGGCAAGTCACAATAACGACGGAAAGAACCAATCTGTGTTGCAACGCATACCTCCGGTCAAAGAAACTGGCGAACATGCGGGCGGCCTAGCCAGTGCCGCGCACAACTGTAAATGTAGCACGCCCGCAAGCGGTTTCAAGCCACGTGGCAAGTCAGGCTTACCGCACGCGAGTTATTTCGCGAGCCCTTGCCTACGGCGGTGGGGCACGCCGCCGCGAGGAATCGCCATTAGAAAGATTGGCAGAATCCTGTGATTCAAATCGCCTGCTGGTCAAGAAAAAAGACGGTTTCATGACTTTTTGACGCCGGCTATGCCGTTTCGTTGCGGAGGAGGTGACACTGCCGGCGGGCACTTGTGGTGCAGGGTGTCGCGGCGCGGTAGAATAGAGGTGGCTCGACGCGGGGCAGTCTGGGTCGAGGCGGCATTGGGGCAGTTGTTGGGCGAGCAATCTGAATATGTTCGAAGTCCAGGGCGACAAAGTGACGACCGCGCGAAACATCCGCGAGGTTGACGAAGCACTTGACGTGGAAGCACGGAGATGTGACCCGTCGTTCTCAATCATAGCCACCATTGCATGCCCAGGCGGGTTCGAGGCTGGGCACCGACTGGTTCATCAATCCCGTCCCCCCGGAAAACGGCGCCCAGCGTATGCGGGAAGCTTTGATCCGGGTTTGAACTGCAAGGTCAAGAAGTAAAAAACAAGCTCCTGGCTGTTCGATGCATCGGCACATGCCGACGTCAGGTTCCGAGCATGTCTCAAGATAACGAAATCCTTGCGGCCGATTCCCTCGACGCCAAACTTGGGCCACTTCGGCTAGAAGTCGCGGCGTCCGATCGCCTCGCCGCCTCGGCTCTGGGGCTTGTTGGGGTTCTCTTCGGTCTGATGGGCGTGGGCGGTTTGACACATCCGCGGCAAATTGGCGAGCGAATCTTATGCCTCTTGCTGGCGATGGCCTCTGCGGCCTGCCTCGGGCGCGGCGATTTATTTCTCGAGACGGCACCTCCGCATCTATTGCCACGAACGCGGCGTTATCGAAACAACTCGCTGGACGTCAAGAGTCTTGCCATACAACGACGTAGAATCGATGTGCTTCTCCACTCGTCGAGAGCACGACGCGCGTGGAGGTGGTGACTCGACGACCAGGCTTTTGGAATTATGGCCTGCAGGCGGCGGGAAAGCTGTTAGGATCGCCTGGCGCCGGCGTGAGAAAATCGACCTCGTGACGGATCCCTTGCCCGCGACCGTGCTCGAGAGCATCCGCGACCGCGTCGCTGGCTTGGTCGTTCGACGCATGGAAATTCGGTTGGACTCGGAAGGCTGCGTTCCCTGGACGCGCAAGGCTCGGCTGCTGCGCGAAGGAATCGAGATCGTTGGCCGCTTCCGTTCGAGGGAGTTCGTGCCGTGGCATCAGATTACCAACGTCGGCGCCCAGGACGACACGTTCTGCATCTTCGGCGAGGACTCTGCACGGCCGCTAGGGGCTGTCCGCGCGTACGAAACGAACGCACTGCCGGGCACGTACCTTGTCCTCAAGCGAATTGGCACGCAACTCGACCGGCCGATCGCCGAGACGGCGCCGGAAATACCCGCTGGCTGCTTGCCGTGCCCCACCTGCCGCGAACCGACCGACTCTCTCAAACAATATGAGTTTTATTGGATAACGTTGTTCTTCGGCCATTTCTCGACCCGCAGAGAGCGGTTCGCGGGCTGTCCGCGGTGCATGCGGCGCTATCTCGTCTTTTGGGGCCTCGCATCTCTGGTGACTTCGAACCTCTTCTGGCCATTTGCGGTGGTTCCCAAGCTCTTGCCTCGTTTCGTAGCGACTTTTCGCCGTGGCCGCAGCGTCGCGACAAACTCGTTGGGTTGGGTGTTGGCCCGCGATCTCGCTCAGATGGGAGTGATGGGATCGGTGGTGTTTGGCGTCGTCTCCGGGCTTTTCCTCACACTTGCACCGCCTGAGGGTTGGCTGATGACACTCCTCTTCGGCGCATCGCTGGCATCCCTTGCGGTTTTCATCGGGATCGGCGCCGCAGCCGATGTGTGAGATTTGGCAACCGACCGCCTAGCCCCGGATCGGCCGCTGGACGATCAAGTACTTCTCCACGACGCGGCCGCCGATAGGGTGCAGCCCGCCACCGCCGCAAGCACCGCGTAGCCCTTGTGCTCGTTGAAGGGAAACCATCGCCACCGCTCGGAGAAGAACAAGAAGCCCGTCACCATCAGCGAGCCGAGCACCAGCCACCCAGGCGTGGGGCAATACCAGGGGCGTTTCTCGGGGGCGTCCATGCGTGCCAGTATACCGCGCCGCCCGGGGCCCTGCCAGAATAGGGCCCGAGCGATGCCTCTGCACGCTTGCGTTTCGACCCCGCTTGCCCGTCAGGAAGGTTGCTGGTGAGGCCATGGGTGCTGGAATATGCCAGAAGTGGTCCTTGTGGTGCAGGGTGTCGCCGCGCAGTAGAAATAGAGGCCAGACGCTGGACGCTCCAGGTTGCAGCAGCGTCGCCCCGTGTTTCATTGCACCACGTCACCGTTGGAGATTGGGCACATGAAAGCGATTTCTTATCGGCTGGGTCCCGCCTGTTGCAGTGGAAACAAGGTAAAAGAGACGCCGCCTCCTAGCTCACCACGGCGGCGGCAAACGGCCGCGAGCAGCGTTGAAGGGACAGTAACTGCGCACTTTCCCGCAGTGGTCCACCCAAAATATATCCTGCCGCGGCCCGAAAACGGCTGCAAGCGCGAGTCTACGGTGCAACGCAGTCGCGGTGTGCATTGGAGAGGATGCGTCGTTTTAGCGACCTTCTGGCTGCTGCTACCGGGGCACACCGCCGCGCAGTTTAAGGACGATGCAAACCCGCCGGAGGCCAACGCGAAGGCGGTGCCGGGCAAGCTGACAGAGGACGACGGAAAGGACACCCGCCTCAGTCTCGACGACATCCGAGCGATGCGCACAAAGCACATCCCTCCCGCCCAAGTGGCCGACAGTCTTGCCGAGCAAGGACGCCGCCTTCGAGGTCACGGACGAGGCGGTCGTCGAGCTCCACCGCCTGGGATTCGGCAGCGCACAGGTCGACGCCATCAAGGCTGCGCCTGCCGACCGTGTCGTGCCCGGGAAGTGGTTGCCCACGCGGCTCGACGACATGTGGCGAGACAAGGTTTTTCTAGCGATGCAGCAGGTCGCCGAGAAAAGCGGTACAGCCATTCGACCCGTCCAGTCGCAACATGTGACGCTCTGGGCGGCCCCGGCAATTCAGCGCACCTATTTGCCGGACGTGAGAAAGCTGGAGAAGTTCTTCCATACCAAGTGCGCGGAACCAATCCGTTCCGGTCTGGACAAGCGGTCGACTCACATTGTCCTGCTACAGAACCATAACGAGTACGAGGCTTGGTGCCGCACCGTATTCCAACTTTTGGGAAAGGAGTTTAGAGGAGAAAGGATAATCCTGGCGCAAGCCAGCATTATCGCGAAGAGATCATTAAGTTGCCGGCTTTTCATGGGGGGTATTTCTGTGCGATTTGCGTAGGAGACCTTGACGTTGAGGTGGCACACCACGAGGTGGCGGCTGGAGTTGGAGACATGTACTATTTTCAGTTGCTAGTCGCGCAGAGGGCGGCAATCTCGCTACACTTCCCTGCACCTTGGGTTCATTAGCGAAGCGGAAATGGCCGCCTGCGGCTACCCCAGTTGCATGGCCGCCAGGATTGTCTATCACAATGAGACCAAGATCCCAACTAGAGAACGGGAGGCATGGCGCGACCTCGTCCGGCAGCGAATGGCAAAGAACCGCGCGACGCCGCCGGCCGATCTGCTGAAAATGGGTACGTCCGATATGTCGCAGCCGCAATATGCCGAAGCCTGGACGCTTGTGGAGCTTTTGAACAGGCAGCCCGTTAAATTCGGAAAGGTGCTTCTGGCGATGAGAAAAGGCACTTCCGAAATGGAGGCCATCGAAGAAGTCTACGGATGGGACGAGAAGCGAGCTCACCCAGCAGTGGCGTGCTTTCGTCATGACGCAACAAAGGGCGAATTAAGGCGGGGGAAGAAAAGGCTAGAGTCGAGCGGTGGGGAGGTCTACGGATGGGACGAGAAAGAGCCGACCGGACAGTGGCGGGGAGTGCCCGACGAGCCTGTGCGGCATCTGAATTGGCCCAACATCGCCGCTCTGGCCGTGTGGCTGCTCTCGGTCGGCATGCTGCTGGTCGGCGCTGTGCGGAGCAGGAAGGCCGGGCCTGCCTGAGGTCGCCGCGGGCGGCAGTCGCGGCACGGCAAGACCCCTCGTGTGGCGGGGTGGCCCGAAACGCGAATCTGGCCCCGAGATTGCCGTAGGTATCGGCGTGGATGTACAATACGGCAAGCGGCGAAGAACGTGGTGTCAGGTAGAACCCCGTTGGCGTGAGCGAGATTAGCAATGAAGTGTTTGCTGTCGTTGGCTTGTGTGGCACTGGCGGTGGTAGTTCCGCTGTCGGCCCAGGAACTTAAACTGCGGGAAACGTTTCACGGGCATACTGGATGGGTTTTGGCAGTCGCCTTCAGCCCTGACGGCAGAATTCTGGCGTCCGGGAGTGAGGGTCACGACTACTCCTGGGACCCCCGGCCGAATAAAGAGATTGAATCCGCAGAAAGAGAGGACCAAACAATCAAGCTTTGGCAAGTGGCCAATGGCAAGTGTATCGGCACATTGAGGGGGCATGAGAACGATATTTACTCTCTCGCATTTAGTCCCGACGGTAAGACCCTAGTTTCGGGAAGCGAAGACAGGACAATAAAGCTCTGGGACGTGGCAACCGGCAAGAATATCAAGACTTTGAAATGGAAGACCTGGAAGAAGGATTGGGATGAATCTATTGGTGAGGTAAAGTTCTCTCCAAACGGCAAACTATTGGCCAGTGCTGGCAATCACGGACATATCAGACTATGGGACCTAGCCAAGGGAAAAAACACGGCCACGATTGCAGAAGAGGCGATTTGTGTGGCATTCAGCCCGGACGGCAAGGCCCTGGCTTCGGGAGGTGTTGATGGCACAATCAAGCTATGGGATTTGGGCACCCACAAGAATATTGGCACGTTCAAAGGACATACGGGGCTTGTCTGTTCCTTGGCGTTTCGCCCTGATGGCAAGACCCTGGTTTCGGTAAGTGACGACAATACGATCAAGCTGTGGGAGGTTGCGACTGGCAGGAACACCGCCACTCTTGCCGGGCACACAGGCTATGTCCATCACATAGCGTTAAGCCCAGACGGCAAGATCATAGCGTCGGTGAGTGCTGATAAGACAATAAAGCTCTGGGATATGGCCACCGGCCGGAACACCGCGACTCTCAAGGAAGACGCCATTGAGGTTGCGTTCAGCCCAAATGGTGCGATCCTGGCCGCTGGCTGTGAGGACAACACGGTCAAACTCTGGGACGTAGCACCGGTGAAAAAATCCGAGAAGTGAACATCAATACGCGACCGCCAACACGACACCCCCGCTGACCGCCGCCTGGTGGTGCTGCTTGGTGCGGCCCGACCTGCCCCTTTCGGCCTCGTGGTTGCGGGGCTGGTCAGCGGTGGACCGCCTGAGGTCATCGCGGGCAGCAGGCCCCTGGATTGCCCCTCCAAGCGAGCGTTCACGGGACTGGCGGAGGGCGAGGTCGGGAGACAATCTACGCGGGGCACACTCGCCACCCATATGGGGCACAGCCCACGTCTCGCCGTTGACGGAGGCACGGCGTCGGGCTTATTATGGGGGTGACAGCCCTGCCCCATGGATTGCGTAAACCGCACGACACCGGAGGCGGGACAGAGGATCGTTCATTCCGACACTGGCAGCCAGAGAATCTGTTGCGCCGCCGTGTTTGGGATTCGGGAAAGGTACCGGCTTTATGATCGTGATGCACCTGACCTGCAACATCTGCCAGCATCGCACTGAGTCGTTTGTTCAGTATGGAGGAGATTGTACAACCCTGATCTTCCAGCAGCAGTGTGGCATGCCCTCCGGCTGGTTCATCGTGAGGGCCTGCGGGCTCGGTGAGGTCCCGACTGGGCGGGCAGTAGGGCCAAAGGAGGCTGACCAGACCCTCGATGACGGTTTGTACGCCGTGCTGGTTTCGGAGAACATTAACGAAGATGAGACGTTGCTTGTCGCCATGTCCGTTTGGCCACGGCAACGAACCTTGCCGGACGCATTCTGCCCTCGCTGCCATGCCAGGGGGCTCGAAATAATTGACACCGCAATCGTTTAGAAGGAGGAAGGGCGAACAAGGCACACTCGCAGAGTTGCTTGGCAATCGGCTGCGCGACGAGTTGTGCCTTCCGTTGGCCGACTTGTGGGAAGGCCGTCGATATGGCCAAATGCCTTGCTAGAATTCCTGGCGGGATGGACCGAGACGACACTTCTCGAGAAATCGGCCAAAGGATGTACGTTGATAAGGCCGCGATGCAATGGCTACTATTTGTCCGGCCGGCAGGTCTAGTCATTGGCACGCCGGGTCCACATGGTGAGGACTACTTCGCGTACCTCAAGCTATTCGAGGACGGGCTCTGGCTCCGCAAGTATCACCCGACCCCGGACCTAGACTTCGCCGCGTACCTGGGCGGGATTACCGAACAGTCGTTTCTCGACGGGCTGGCTGGACGACTCCCGCTGGACGTGGAGCACAACTTCCTGTTCCAGCTTGGAGGGGTACACCCAGGGCCGCGGAGACAGACTGGAATTTGTGAGCCGGCACTTCCTTATAGTGATGCATGACTTCCGTTGGGAGATGCGGCGTGAAGTCGCTGGAACGGCTGGTGTCGGCGTCCGGGGAGGTGTTCGCTTTCCATCCAGTCGGTGATTTACGAAGCACAGGACTTGACTGGCCAGGGACCGATTCGTTTGACCCGCCTTGACCTATGGTGCTGCGGCTAACCGTGGTGCAGGCCGCCGCGGCGCGGTAGAATGGGAGGTGGCTCGACGCTAGGCGCTCCGACTGGGGCGGCGTCGGGCAGGGCGACCCGTTGGATGGCATGGTGTTTTCAAATGGACCGAATCACCGTTTCCCTTGCAGGCCGAGATGGAAGCACGACGCCGGGTGTCTTCCAGTTCGACAGGCGTGCAAGAGACTGTCACCTGCTGTTGACCTGGGAAGGCCGTGAATTGCACGCGGAAGGCTCGGACTTCTTCACATGCCTCTGTGACATCCGCCGACACCTGGAACTACTGGGCCTACGTCCCCGATGCTACGGAGCAAGCAGGTGCGCATACCCTTCGCGAATGTGCCGGGACATGGGTCGAGGCTTAAAAGTTTACAAGAATCAGCTGGGAAGGCGTGCCTCTAGGGACGACCGAGTTGGTACTTTCGCAGATGGAACTGATGTCGAGCCCGTTACAGTTGAAGAGCAGTGGCAGTTTCACCTGGACTGGCTTGCCAGTCTTGGTTGGCATCTCGTCTTCAATACGGATGGCACGCTAGAAAGAGTATATCGAAAGAGTGTCGAATAGAGGACAATCCATCGTCCAGCGTCCAGCAACGCCCACCCGCTAGTTCGCAGCGCGGGGCCCTGTCGATGCAAACTGCCATGGCCTTCCGCAGCCCAATCCTCGTGCCCGCCGAATTCACCGGACGTCCGGAAAATTGGCACGGCCTTTGTTGCCCGAAAATCCGAGCGTTCGGACGATCTTCAAAGCGGCATCGGGCCAGGGTTTCCCCGCTGGCGAAAGAGGGTAGAATTTCGGTTTATCTGTCGTTCGCAGTTCACGGCGGCCCGCCTGAGGTCGCCGCGGGAGGTAGCCGCGGCACGGAAAGACCCTCGTGTGGCGGGTAGCCCGAAACGCGAATCTGGACCCTTGATTGCCATAAGTATGGGTGTGGATGTACAATATGGCAAGTGGCGTAGAACTTAGCGTCAAGTAGAACGCCGTTGGCGGCGACGAAACAACATGACATGAGCGTAGAAGAACCACAACCCGCCGTGCCGAAGCCCAAGCTCCATTGGTATCAGTTCAGCGTGCGACACCTGTTGCTGCTGTTGCTCTTGGCAAGTCTTTTCCTTGCCGAGTTCACTCGGGAGCGTCGTTGGGACTCTCGTCGTCGCGAGGCGTTCGCAGTAATGAAGCGGCAAATCCTCAGACTACTGGTGGTGCGGATGCAGCATGGCCATGGTACAGCCGATGGCTGCACCGCTTGGTCGGAGATCACGATCCGCTCGGAGAACTTCACTTTGTCGTGTTCGGAAACTTCTCGTCGGTCGACGATAACACGCTTACGGCTATTAGCCAGTTCCAGGAACTGGGACAGCTCTGGCTGTGTGACGGACCGGAAATCACGGACACTGGGCTGCGGCAACCCGAGGGATTGACCGCGCTCCGGGACCTAGATTTGGAGAATTCGCGTTTGAGCCCGACCGCCGTCGAAGAGCTTCGGCGATCCCTGCCCGCGTGCAAGATCACATGGGAACCGAAACGGCGAACGGACGACCAGCCCTCCGCAGGCGAACACGCCGCAGCCGCAGAGTGGGTCGCCGCCTGGTGACGCAGAATCGGGAAAGATGGTAAACTGACCGGCAATTCAGACTTTTGGCGGATAGAAGCTGCCTCTTCTGGTGCAGGGTATCGCGGCGAAGTAGAATGAGAGGCGACTCGACGCTGGTCGCCTCGGCTCGGGCCGTTTCCGAGGTGATGTTTGTTGGAACTCCGCGGGTAAAGTCATGTGGAACATGCTAGCCAGTCTGCTGTGGCCGCTTGTCGATTTCCTCTTCAAAGCTGAAACAGCGGCCGATATGGAAGCGAGTTTGCGACGAAAGGTGGACGAACACAAAGCTCGCAGCAAAGGCCAGGCCAAGCCGCCGTCGTTTCAGTTCAGCATTGCCTTCCTGCTCTGGCTGACGGCGGCCTGCGCGTTCGTGCTGGGCATTGCAGTATGGACGCCATGCCTGCTCAATCCTGTCCTGGCAGCAGGGCTAGTTGCGATCGTTGCCTCAGCGTACCGAAAGGGCCGTCCGGTCTTCTGGCGGTCGCTCGTCCTCGGCGTCACAACGACCGCCATCGCCTATGGCGACTGGCTCGTACATGTCGCAAAGCACAGCCCAGAATGGACCGAGCCCGCGATCAGCGTTTTCGAAGCTCTCTTGTTCGCCATAATTGGTCTTGGCGGGGGATTGGCGTTTAGTTCCCTGCCCAGCAATCGTAGAATGCTCCGGCGGGACCAGAAAACGGAACGACAGCCAGTGCAGGCGTTGCAAGACGAATGCCCCGAACTCCAATCGCGTGACCCGGGCGCGAACATGCCACTCGCCTAAAGCACTCGTTACCACGGCCGTTGGCCTGCGACAGATTCCATGTGGATACGTCTAACGCACAAAGAGGTCATTTGCGGTCGTAGGTGGCGTTCGCTGCGCAGGTCGCTATCCTGTTTTCTTGGGACGTTCGTCCTGTTCTTTATTTTGGGTATTATCGGCTGGGGAAAGCCGAACTGGCACGACCCACTCCCCTGGCCCCGAGCACTCTACGCCAGCCTTTTCTTCAGCTTGTTTGTGGCAATACTTCTGTTCTTGTTCCAGGCGCTCTACGGCTGGCGACTTCCGCATGATCGGATCACGACATGTAACAAATGCCACACAATGGGGTCTTTCAACGAAAGTCTGCCTGTGCATGCGGTGGCGTTTTCGAGGATATCGACGGCTGGAACTGGGTCGAAGACGGTTTGGAGGACAACAGGCGCGGCGATTGATTCAGAGAACCAACGAGCCGCAGCCGCAGGGCGGGTCGCCGCCTGGTGGTGTGGGCCGTGGGAACATGGTAACGTGATAAGCGATTCAACTTGTAGAACGATGGCGCGGCCGGCGACGACCGTGCTAACCGTTGGCCAAAGCGAATAATGGAACCATCGACACGCACACCAGAAGGCGAACCTAACCGCTGTCCCGTCTGCGGCAAGCGCTACAAATCGAGCCTTCGCGTCCGCCTGGCGATGCTCCATGTCCGCACTGCGGAACATTGCTTTGGTTCGAGGCGGGCAGCCACACAGCCATCGATCCGAAACGAAAGCCCCTTGATCCTCTCTTTCTGATCGCCGAAGACTGCTGCAAGCACGGGGAGTACGAGACAGCGGCCGGACTGCTTGCCTGCTGCATTCTACGAGATCCAGCAACGCGATGTACGCCCAGAACTTCATGGATGGAGTCGAAGCAACGCTGCCAATGAGCAAATCGCCCGATATACCACAGGCATCAAGAGCAAGGAGGCGGAGCTTCGAAGGCTCGTCGACGAGGCCATGGCAAGTCGTGACTCGCTGGCGGTCATCAGGAATTGTATCGCTATTTTATGGGCTTATCCGTTTGACGTGTCGACGTTGAAGAAGCTTGTTTGGGCTTACAAGCACATTGCAAGTGAGGGAAAAGGGCAGCCGTATTCAAGATTCGCTGACTGCGCCTTTCTACGAAGAATGCGCAGCCACAATTGAACCGTAGCGGCCCACGCCGCCCACCCGCAGAGCCGCAGCGCGGACGCCTTGTCGGTGGTTCCGGCTTGCAGACCTTGATAAAATGAAACGTAGTTCGGGCCTGGCTGGCGTCGGATGGTACGGCGTCGGTCGACCATCCCGTTGGCGGCACAGGTTCACAACGATGATTACCCCTCTTACCGTTGTTATAGTTCTCTTGGTTCTCGCGTGTGGTGCAGGACTATGTTTCGCTATTATCAAGAGACGCATCCGGTTTCAGTTTTCGTTGAGATCGCTACTGGCGGTAACTGCCGTCGTCGCTCTTGTGTTGGGATTGATGCGTGTGTGGTCGAGGAACATAATCACCTTGCATGTCCCACGCATCGAGGCTAGACCAGGCGTCATCGATTCGAAAACGGATGCCCTTGATCTGGGTATTTCCCATTGTTGGGGACGTACCGTGATGCGGGTGATCCCACGAAATGACTTTGACGAGGCATCGAGAGCGGAATTGTTCTGGTTGGATTCTGGGAATCTTCGGCATGAAACGATTTCCGAAAAGGGAAGGGTAGCAGCCACCACGTTTTCTGGTCCGAAAGAGTGGCCGCTGCTCATCGGGGTGGTCGAGTACCATCCAAAAGCAATCCACGTCGTCGCTCGCCACATACTTCTCGATGGCAGAGCGGAAGGACTGAGCGTGTTTTACGACACGAATGACCCGTCGCTTGAGGGCGGGGTTGAGAAATGGGGGCAAAGTTTCCTTGAGAGCGTCGGTAGGGATCGCCAGATAACAAGGTAGCCGCTAACACGGCCCACCCGCTAGTTCGCACGCGGTCGCCCTGGTGCAAACTGCCATGGCCTTCCAGGGCCCGATCCTCGTGTCCGCCGAATTCACCGGACGTCCCGTGAATTGGCACGGCCTTTACTCTTTAGTTTTTAGGTGTGACCCTGACGCCCCCCCAAGGTGTGACTCTGACGCCCCCTGACGCCCCTGACGGCCCCGTTGAAGACGCCGCTGCGTATCAAGCAAGGCATTCTATGGGGCATCACGGACAACGCGGTGCGGACCCAAGTACTTGCGACGATTTCCCTCCTAAGTCCGGAAAGTGCTTGTCCTAACCAATTGAGACGGTTCGACTTATAACCGGACAGTTGTGATCAGTGAATTGCCTTTCTTTCGCCAGGAGTATAAGATAGCCGTCGCCGCCGGGTTCATTCCGACGGCAGGTAAGGGAAATCTCTGGTCGCTGGCGATGCTTCAGGAGATCGAATGGCTCGACGATTGGCGATGGCCGCGTGGTGTGTGACGACCTTTGGACTCAGCGTCTTGACCGCGTCGGCCGACGATGGCTCGCTCTTCCGCGATCAAGTGGCGCCGCTGTTAGTCCAAAACTGCATCTCCTGTCACGGTCCTAGCCAGCCGAAGGGCAAACTCTCGCTCGTCGCGGCCGAATCGACCCTTGCCGGTGGGGAAAGCGGCGCGGCTGTCAAGCCGGGCAAGCCCGACGAAAGCCTGTTGATCCAGTACATCTCGGGCGACAAGCCGGAAATGCCCAAGGACAAGCCGCCGCTAGGCAAAGAGCAGGTGGCCTTGATTAGCCGCTGGGTGGCCGAAGGGGCCGTTTGGCCCCAGGGGTTGATCCTCAAAGACAACCGCCGGGCCGACGCCTTTTGGTGGTCGCTCCAGCCGCTCTCAAAGGCCGAGCCGCCGTCGCCGCAGGGCATTCCCGACGTTTGGGCCAAGCATCCCATCGACCGTTTCATCTACGACGGACTCGCCAAGCACCAGTTGAAGCCATCGCCCGAGGCTGATCGCCGCACACTGATCCGCCGCCTGACGTTCGATCTTATCGGATTGCCGCCGACGCCCGAGGAAGTCGATGCCTTCTTGCTCGATCGCTCGCGCGATGCCTATGAAAAGCTG
This sequence comes from uncultured Planctomycetia bacterium, assembly GCA_963709175.1. Taxonomy (GTDB): domain Bacteria; phylum Planctomycetota; class Planctomycetia; order Pirellulales; family Thermoguttaceae; genus JANXQG01. Next base: position 1,026,866 of record CAVPVK010000007.1, on the reverse strand, counting down.
GTCGACCGTCTGTTGGCCTCGCCCCGCTACGGCGAACGCTGGGGACGGCACTGGCTCGACGTGATCCGCTTCGGCGAGTCGAACGGATACGAGCGGAACCATCTGCACGATAACGCCTGGCCGTTTCGCGACTACATCATCCGCTCGTTTAACGACGACAAGCCCTACGACCGCCTCCTGACCGAGCATTTGGCTGGCGATCAACTTGAGCCAGGCAATCCCGACGTTGAGGTTGGCACCGGATTTATTGTGGCCGGCTCTTACGACGACGTCGGCAACAGTGATCCGGTAGCCGCCGCGCAGATCCACGCCAACATGCTCGACGACACCATAGCCGCCACGTCGACCGCGTTCCTCGGCCTGACCATCAACTGTGCCCGTTGCCACGACCACAAGTTCGACCCCGTTCCCCAGGCCGACTACTACCGGCTGCAATGCGCCTTTGCCGGCGTGAACCAAGGGACGCGGCCGTTGGCCACCACCGAGCAATGGAAAAAGTCCGCGGCCGATCGAAAGCAATTTGATGAGGGGCAGAAGAACAAAGCGGCCGACGAGAAGGGGAAGAAGAAGCCGCGCCGACTGATTGGCCAGGCGCGGCTCCCAGAGGCATGGATTGGCCATTTCCACCAGCCCGGCGAGCCGACATACCTGATGAAAGGGGGCGACCCGCAGAAACATGGCGAAACGATCGCCCCGGCCAGTTTGAGTGTGTTGGAAAAGGTTGTGCCGACGTACACGCTGCCGGTCGATGCTCCCGAAGGTCAACGCCGCTTGGCCTTGGCCCGGTGGCTGGTCGATCGGGCCAACCCGCTCACGCCGCGGGTGTTAGTCAATCGCCTTTGGCACTACCATTTCGGCCGTGGGATTGTCGCCACGCCCAGCGATTTCGGCTTCCAGGGAATTCGTCCTACCCATCCGCAGTTGCTCGATTGGCTCGCCCGGCAGTTGCACGCCAACGACTGGCGGATGAAGCCGCTGCATCGGCTGATCGTCACGTCGCAGACCTACCGGCAGTCGAGCCGCTTCGAGGCGTCGATGGCGGCAAGCGACGCCGACTCGCTCTACCTTTGGCGATTCCCGCCGCGACGGCTGGAAGCGGAAGCCATTCGCGATGCGATGTTGTCGGTGGCCGGCAAGCTCGATCTCACGATGGGCGGCCCGGGTTTCCGGCTGTACGACTATCGAGTCGACAACGTCGCGATTTATGTGCCGCGCGATAAGTTCGGGCCGGAGACGTATCGCCGGTCGGTCTACCATCAGAACCCGCGCTCGGTGCGGGTCGATTTGCTCGGTCAGTTCGACTGTCCCGACTTTTCGCTCCCCACGCCGAAGCGCGACGTCACGGTTTCGCCCCTTCAGGCGTTGGCGCTGGAGAACCACGCTTTCACCCTCGACATGTCGCGATTTTTGGCCGAGCGTCTCGAACACGACGTTCCCAATGGCTCGCCGGCCGATCGCGTGCGCCGGGGGTTCCTGTTGGCCCTGGCACGCCCGCCGGAGCCCGATGAAATCGATACGTGTGTGCGGATGATTACCAAGCACGGCTTGGCCGCCTTTTGCCGGGCGATGTTCAACCTCAACGAGTTCATCTATGTCGACTGAATCGCTCTTCAACCGCCGCGCGATGTTGAGCAGTTTCGGCAGCGGACTGGCCGGCATCGCCCTGGGCACCCTGCTGGGCGAACTCGAAGCCAAGGCTGCGCCGGCTCGCGGACCGCACTTCGCTCCAAAGGCCAAGCGCGTGCTGGAGATCTTCTGCCCCGGCGGTGTGTCGCACATGGACACGTGGGACTACAAGCCGGCGCTGGAAAAATATCACGGCCAGCCGATGCCCGGCGAAGAACATGCCGTGTCGTTCCAAGGGCCCAACGGCAACCTGATGAAGAGTCCCTGGGGCTTCACTCGCCGCGGGAAGTCGGGCAAGATGGTCACCGACCTGCTCCCGCACATGGGCGCACTGGTCGACGACATGGCCTTCGTCCATTCAATGACCTCCAAGAGCAACACCCACGGGCCCGGCTGCACGTTCATGAACACCGGATACGTGGCTGAAGGTTTTCCCGCTAACGGCGCTTGGGTCAGCTACGGGCTGGGCAGTCTCAACGACAACCTGCCCACTTACGTGGTGATCACCGACGTTCGCGGCGAGCCGCCTTCGGGAGCGGCCAACTGGACCTGCGGTTTCCTTCCGGCCGAGCATCAAGGCATTCCGCTGTCGATTCAGCAGCCGCTGCGGAACTTGAAGACCCCTGCGTCGATCGACGCGGCCACGGAGTCAGATACGCGAGAGATGCTCCACGCCCTGAACGCCCGGCATGCCGCGAAGCATCCCGGCAATCCGCAACTGCAAGCCCGGATGGCGGCCTACGATCTGGCGGCGCGGATGCAGCTATCGGCCCCGGAGATTTCCGATCTGACGCAAGAATCGAAGGCCACGCATCAGCACTACGGCACCGACGACCCCAATCCGCTCAAGGCGGCCTACGCCAAAAACTGCCTGTTGGCCCGGCGGCTACTGGAGCGGAACGTCCGCTACGTGACGTTGTACTGTGCCTCGCGTGCCTCGGGGGCCGACGGGCTGTTGAACTGGGACGCCCACAAGACGCTCAAGGCCGACTACGAGCGGCATTGTCCGATATTCGATCAGCCGACGGCGGCGTTGTTGATCGACTTGAAGGCGCGAGGACTGTTGCACGACACTCTGGTGCTCTGGACCACCGAGTTCGGCCGTCGTCCGACGCATCAAGCTGGCACCTCGGGCCGCGATCACAATCCCGACGGCTTTACTGTTTGGCTGATGGGGGCCGGCGTCCGATCGGGCGTGAGCTACGGAGCGACGGACGAATTTGGCCGCCGCGCCGTGGAAAAGGTCTCGACGGTTTACGATCTTTACGCCACGGTGCTCCATACACTGGGGCTCGACTACAAACGACTGAGCTACTACCACAACGGCCTCGAACGCCGATTGACCGACGTGCACGGCAACGTGATTCAGGAGGTGTTGGCGTAGCAAGCGCGGCGCGATCACTACACGCTGGACAAGCCTGCGTTACGACTGGCCTTTCAAACCTTGGGCGACGAGGCGGCTGCTTACTTGAAGGGCGTGCTAGCCTTGGCGGTAAGGCAGTATCCCAAGATCATTGCGGCCACCCACATTCGAGCGTTCTGCGAAGCGAACGAGACCGGGCTGGCCGGTTTCGAGCGGACGGGCAATTTCAGCGAGTTCTTCCGTCGGCACACCGGCATGACGCCGCGGGCATACCGGGAGGCGAAGCGGGAAGGGAGCCCGCCGACGGCCGGGCCTGCCCGCGAGAATTGATTTGCGATTTGGGCCGTAGCCGCTTCTTGTTCCGGAATCGGGATCCATTCCTTGTAGAACCCACCGGTGTAGTACGGCAGTTTCGACCATGTCGAAAAAGTTGCGAGTTTGGCGATTATTGCGACATTCCATGTCGCAAATCGTGCGGTCTGTTGTTGACCGTTTTGGCTACGAGAGGTTTAATGCCTATTGCAGGGCGTAACCTAGCGTCCGCATAGCGGCGGGGAGAATGGTTTGATGAGACGAGGGGATAGAGACGGTTTTACGCTGATCGAGTTGCTCGTCGTGATCACGATCATCGGCATCCTGGTCGGGCTGCTGCTGCCGGCCGTGCAGTCCGCGCGGGAATCGGCGCGGCTCACGCAGTGCGGCAACAACCTCAAGCAGATCGGCTTGGCGCTGCACGCCTACCATGAGGCCTACGAGGTGCTGCCGGTGGGCGCCTATAACTGCTGTTGGGGCACCTGGCAGCTTGCCATCTTCCCGTATCTCGATCAGGGCCCCGCCTACAACCTCTACAGTGTCATCAAGTACAACAACAACGACCGCTACTGGAGCAGCCAAAACCAGCAAGTGACGGCGCAGCACTGGGCGGTTTTCATGTGCCCCAGCGATACGCCGGCGAGCACTTCCAACCTGGGCATCACAGAACACAACTACGCGGCCAACTTCGGCAACACGGGCTATATGAACACGCCGGCCGGTTGGAGCACCAGCCCACCGGTGTCCAACTACGACGGAGTGGTGTTCGGCGGGGCGCCCTTCTACATGACGGGGGGCGGGCCCGAATTGGGCGAGTCCGAGTACCCTGAGGCGCCGATGGTGACAAAATTCGCCTCGATTACCGACGGGTTGAGCAACACGCTGTTGGCGGCGGAAATCCGCCACGGGGCCAACGGCTCGAGCGACTACCGCGGCATGACCTGGTGGGGCCCCGGCACGTTCTTCACCACCTACCTGGCCCCCAATTCCGCGCAACCCGACGTGGCCCAAAGTTCTGGCTACTGCGCCCAAAACGATCCGACCTTCCCTTGCGCCCCCACGTCCGAATCGGCCGCGCAACCATCGACCTTTGCCGCCCGCAGCCGGCACTTGGGCGGCGTGCAGACGGTCTTTTGCGATGGCGCCGTGCACTTCATCTCCAACGATATTTTCTTGAACGTCTGGCAGGGTCTGGGCACGACGCAAGGCGGCGAGGTCATTACGGGAAACCCGTTCTAATGAAGGACCCGACCACCATGTCAAGCGTTGCCGAGATGAGGCGGTTCCGTCCCGCGCGGTGGGGCCTGTGGCTTCTTGCGGCAGCCATGCTCGTGCCGGCAGGGTGCAACCGCAACCGACTTGGCCGCATGGCGATCAGCGGCAAGGTCAGTTTCCAGGGCAAGCCCTTGGACAAGGGGACCATCGATTTTCGGCCCGTGGCGGGCAACAACAGCGTCAGCAGCGGCGCGGTGATCACCGACGGCGCCTACGAGATCGCCGCCGCCCAGGGCCTGCCGCCCGGCAAGTACGAAGTGCGGATTTACTCCAGCCGCGAGGACACTAGTCCGCTGCCGCCGGGCGTCCCGCCCGGGGCCATGCGGCCGGGCATCGATCGCATCGGCCCGGATTTCAACATCCATACGAAACTCACGGCGGACGTCGCGGCCGTGGGACCCAACCAGTTCGACTTCGACATTCCCTGACGCCAGCCCTTTCCCATCCGCGCCCTGATCGTGCAACTACCTACTTTGATAAGGAAGAACTCCATGAAGGCTTCAGCCCGCGTTTCCCTGGCCCTGATCGCTGCCTTGTGCTTCACGCTTGCGGCGCAGCGTGGCCTGGGAAGATCCGTCGAAAAGGACGCCACGACCCTCTCGCCGGGCTTGGCGAAACTCACGGCCCGCGACACGCCGCTGCGGCCGGGCGAGAAGATCGCTTTTTTCGGCGACTCGGTCACCATGCAGGGCGGATACCTGCGGATGATCGGGGCGGCGCTCGGCGCCAGCGAGAACACCAAGGGTCTGAAGGTGCAGGTCCTGCAGCATGGACTGAACGGGGGCCGCGTGCCTACCGTCCTGGAGGGCAAGTGCCCGTGGGGCGACCTGGGCGGAAGCATGGAGTCGCTGATCGCCAAGGAGCAGCCCACCGTCGTCGTTATTTACTTGGGCATCAACGACGTTTGGCACGGGGCGAAAGGCACCACCAAGCCCAACTACGAGGCCGGGCTGAGGAAGATGGTTGCCATGGCCAAGAAGGCCGGCGCCACGGTGGTGCTCTGCACACCGACGGTTATCGGCGAGGAGATGAATGGCAAGAACGCGCTGAACGAGAAGCTGGGCGAATACGCCGACATCGTGCGGAAGATCGCCGCCGCAGATAAAACGGAGAAACTCGCGCTGTGCGACCTGTACAAGGCGTTTGTGGAGCAACTGACCAAGGTCAATACGTCGAACCGACACTCCGGCAACCTGACCTACGACGGAGTGCACATGAACGAGAAGGGGAACGAACTTCTGGCGGACCAGATTTCGCTCGTCCTGAGCGAGGCATTGAAAAGCCGGCCGGCGCGGTGAAAGGGCAACTATCGACATGAAAATCATCCGCTCCGCCGATAGGATGCACGAAGGAATGCATTGGGGTGCAGTCGCGATGACAAGAACGACGCCACCGGACCCGTAAAAAGACCTGGAGCAATCGACCCACTAGTTCGCTGGTTTTACCTCGGAGAGCCTGCCAGCAGCAGGCAACGATGAATGCCTTCCAAACGAAGCTACCGGCTTCGGCGTAAAGTGTTTGCTCCGTGCCCCTACTCCGCACGCAAGGACTCGCGAAATGATTCGGAGGCGATGCGGCCACTGGCAGACTGTGGAGTGGTCTCCGATGTCGGCTCATCTGGCCCCGCAAACTCGGTTGGCGCTCACGTCACAAAGCATTGCGCGGACAGATGTTGGGCAAGCGGTGGCTGCCGCATTCCTACTAAAAAACAAATCTGGTTGCCGAAAAATCGATCACCAACTAAAATCACATTACGACTGTATGAGGGAAGCTTGGTTGGCGTAAGCCTTCCTCGTTTTGGTCTTTGGTGCGCAAAAGGGGACGGGGAGAATTCCTCCGTCCGTGCGCTGCAACATTGTGAGGAGTCATCCGATGCGACATAGAGTTCTCTCACCCCTGTCTGTTTTGGCCGCGGCGGTCTTGGCGTGGCTGAACTACCTGGCGGTTCCTGCGGCCGCACAGGTAGTTCCGGTGTCCAATGCAAACAACCCGTCCTATATTGACCCCGGCACGGGGGACCTTAACAGTATCGACCAGATCGTAAGCGACGGACGTGGTACGAGCGCCCAGTTGATCGGTTACACGTCCGAGGACTGGAATCCCTACACCATCAATTCCCCGATAGATTTCAATGGGAACACGTTGTTTGACGACCAGGGTGGCAACCCGCATACTTGGAATGGTGCTTTCAGTGGCACGGGTCTCTTTATTGCCAGCGGTCCGAGCATTACCTTGGGCGGCATGGACGCCAACACGTTCACCGGACAGTACCAGGTTAATGGGACGCTGTACCTTCAAAAGCCCTCGGGCGTTGATGCCGTCGCGGGGCCGCTGACGATCGGCGATAACATGATCGTGCAATTGCTGAACAACCAGCAGATCGACGCCGGCTCCGTCGTCACACTGAGCCCCACATCGGCGACTGCCATCCTTCGGCTGAATGGGAATTCCAACACGATCGGCGGCCTGGCCAGCAGCAGCAGCGGCGCCGCCTTCGTCGACAACGAGAATCCCGGCACCGCCGGTGCCCTGACCGTCAGTCCCAGCGCGGGCAGCTATAATTTCAGCGGCACGATTCGCGACGGCGACATCGCCGGCAACGGCACCCTGTCTTTTGCCTTGAGCGGGGCCGGCCAACAGGTCCTCAGCGGCGTCAACGCCTACAGCGGGGGCACGACCGTCAACAGCGGCATGCTGACCGTCAATGGAACGCTGGGCCACGCCAATATTACCGTCAACGGCGGCACGCTCAACGGCAGCGGCACGGTCACGTTCAACCCCGGCGAGGAAATCCTCGCCAACGGCGGCGGGACCTTCGACGCCTCCGGCGGCATGCAGTGGAACCTGGCGAACCTCAGCGCCTTCGGGTCCCCGTTCAACCTGCTGGACTTCTCCGCCGGCGGCGCGACGTTCGTTCCGCCGAGCAGTTCCCTCAACAAGCTCCTCGCCCCCGGCTCGGCCAACAGGTTCACCCTCGAAGACGTGAATAACGTGGTCGAGGCGGTCGCCCTGACAAATTACTTCTGGAACGTCGATGCCAGCAGCAACTGGAACAACGCGGCCAACTGGACCACGGGCATACCCAACTCCCAGGGGGGCGTGGCCAATTTTGGCCCCGCGATCACCCAGTCGCGGACCGTGACCGTGGACGTGCCCGTGACGCTGGGCTCGATGGCCTTCGGCAGCACTAGCCGGTACACCCTGCTGGACACAACCGGCACCAACGCGATTACCTTCGACAATCTCGGCAGCGACTCGACCATCGAGGTGGACCTCGGCAGCCACGTGATCGCCGCCCCGCTGATCCTGAGCGGGAACGGTGCGCTGGATGTCAAGGTCGTGCCGTCGTCCAGCACCTTGACGATCTCCGGCAACATCGGCGAAGCCGTCCCGGGAACCGGGGTCCTGAACATAGCGGCGGGCGCGGGCACGCTGCTTTTGACCGGCTCGAATACCTTCACGGGCGGAGTAGTCGTCAGCTCGGGCACCCTGTTGGCCGGCGGCGGTTGCGCCTTGGCCAGCACCGTGGGGGTGACCGTCGGGTCCGGCGGCAGCTTCGGTCTCAATGCCGCCAGCGACAACCAGACCATCGGTTCGCTCAACGTTCAGAGCCCGACCGGCGCCGTCATGCCCAACGGCGGGACCTTGAATGTCGCGGCTAACGGCAACAACAATATTTACGGGCTGACGGGCCCGGGCACGTTCATCGTGACGACGACGGGTGGCGCCACGACGATGCTGGCCAGCAATGCGGCCTTCACCGGCAATATGACCATCAACAACGGCACGATCTATGCGGATACGACGACAGGCGAATTCGGTTCGGGGGCCGGCACGGCGACCCTCAATAATGTTTACTGGGGAGCTGTCAACAGCACGAACCAGACCTTCCACGTTGCCAGCGGGACTACCGAGTTTTCCAGTTGGGGCGGCACGCCGGTCTTCGCGGGCGGCATGGCGATCGATTCGGGCGCCGCTTTCCAGGCCGATACGGGCGGTGGAAACGGCTTCGACTACAATGGGCCCATCAGCGGCCAAGGGACCTTGCTGGTCACAGCTGCCGGCGGTGATCAATTGGCCCAGTCCACGCCGCTGGTCCTTGGCGGCACGGCGGCCAACACGCTCAGCGGTCCCACGATTGTCCTGGACGGCATTTTGGCGCTGGCCAAGCCCGATGGCGTGAATGCCGTTGCGGGGCCGCTAACGATTGGCAACGGCAGCGATTATGCCCACGTCGTCTTGGAGGCCAACGAGCAGATCAACCCCGCGGTGACCGTGACCATTGCCCAAAGCGGCGATCTGAGGTTGAACGGCTTCAACGAGACGATCGGCGGGCTATCGAGCACCGCCGGCGAGGGCGCGGTGGGCAACTTCGGCACGTCGGCCTCGACCTTGACCATCGCCGGATCGGGCAGCTCAAGTTTCGGCGGCGCACTGGTCGATGGCGGGACCGCTCCCTTGGCCCTTGTCATGAACGGCAACGGCACGCTGGTCCTCGGCGGCACGGACAGCTACAGCGGCGGCACGACCGTCGAGGCCGGCACGCTGGCCATTGCCGCCGCATCCGCCCTGCCCGCCGGAACGAGCTTGGCCATCGGCGCGGGCGGGACGTTCGTCTTCGATCCGACGGTGTCCGGGTCGCCGGTGACAGGCGGGGCCGTCTCGACCGGCGTGGAGGCGGTTCCCGAGCCCAACACGCTGGCGCTCTTGGCGACCGGGCTGACTGCGGCCTTCGGCGTCTGGAAGTGGAAGAAACGGATCAGGAGAGACTTCGTCTGACAACTAAGTATTGCAACTGACCGGCTGCCGTGGCGGTCAGACAGTGCAGACAATTTGAATAAATTGCTCGCGATGCCGACGTCTACATCTACGGCGAAAAGGACGACACGATTCGGCCGGAATGGGAGCAGTGGGCCGCGCGCGAGTATCTTCATGTCGAACCGGTCGTCGTCAGAGGCGCGAGCCACGCGAATATCGTGTTGTGGTATGCGAAAGTGGTGCTGGATATTCAGTTTCTTGAACGTTACAATGGCAGTGTTCGCGGGGACCAAGAAGGCAAGGCATACCTGAAAGGGGCGTTAAATGAATAAGAACTTGTTGTTTGCAGTTCCGCTGTCATTAGTGGTTGGCATGCTTACCGCGGCGCCGGTACTCGGGGACACTGCCGCCGACGTTCGCGCCAAGGCATTGGCGGTGCTGAAGTCGGATGCTCCCTTCGAACAGAAGTCGGCGGCATGCGAAGATTTAGTGCGTGTCGGTGACAAGGACTGTGTGCCGGTTCTGGCAGGAATGCTGGGAAACGAGCAACTCTCGCACAGGGCACGTTACGCGATTGAGGCGATCCCGGACAAGAGCGTCGATGAAGCGCTGCGAGCGGCGCTTGACAAACTCAGCGGCAAACTTCTGTCGGGAGTAATCATCTCGATCGGGGTAAGGCGCGATTCTACAGCAGTAGGGTTGCTTGAAAAGTACCTAGGTCACCGCGATGGCGACGTCGTTCGCACGACGGCAATCTCGCTGGGGCGGATCGGAACTGCGGCAGCCGGCAAGGCGCTGCTTGATGCTCTGAAAGACGCAAAGGGAGATAACATCAGCAGGATCTGCGACGGCCTGTTGACGTGCGGGACCAACCTGGCTGCACAGGGTCAACAAGGCGAGGCAAAGCACATCTATGACGGCATGCTGGCGCAGAATCTGCCGGTGCGGTTCCGTGCCGCGGCCCTTCGCGGTGCTGTGCTTTGTGATCGCGCCGGCGGCATGAAGGTGCTAAGCAACATGCTCCACGACAACGAGTTCTGTGTGTTTGCAATGGCATTGCGCGTTGCCGCCGGAATGAAAGAGCACGAGGTCACCGGCTTGCTTGTGTCGGAAGCCGGCAAACTGCCGGCAGACCGGGTCGTTCCCGTGGTCAAGATACTCGGCCAGCGCGGTGACAAGGCGGCATTGCCGTTGTTGCTGGAAATGGCGAAGAAGGGCGAAAAGGACGTTCGTCTTGAGGCGATCCAGTCCGTGGGCGAGATAGGCGATGCGTCGGCCGTACCCGTGATCGTCGAGCTTATGCAGGATAAGAACGATGCAATCGGTCGGGCTGCCGCCACCGTCGTGGCCAATCTGCCCGGCCCCGAGGTCGACGCGAAAATCGTCAAGATCCTGGAAAGCCCGGAACCGGCCCTGCTGCTCAAGATGCTCGAGATTGCCGGGCAGCGACGGGTTGCCAGTGCGGTGCCGGCGCTTCTAAGAACTATGTCGGACAGGGATCTCTCGATCAGGACGGCTGCCGCCAAGAGTTACGTTGAATTGACGGGCGCGGGCGGGATCCCGGTGCTGATCGACATGCTGTTGAAATCTGCCGATGGCGGAGAAATTGGCCTTTATGAGAGAATGTTGGGCTCCGTCTGCCCCATGGCAGGCGATAAAGAGGCTTGCACGCGGAACCTGGCAGACGCTCTGTCAAGAGCGAGGCCAGCCGTGAAGCCGGCCTTGCTAAGGGCGTTGCGCGTGGCGGGCGGGCCGGATGCCGTCAAAGCGGTTCGCCGCGCCGTTGATGACGCCAACAAGGAAGTTCACGCCACGGCGGTCCGCGTGCTCAGCGGGTGGACGTCCGCAGATGCGGCGCCCGTTCTCCTGGAACTGGCGAAGAATTCGAGCGAGCCGGTGGATAAACTCCTGGCCCTCCGCGGTTATCTTGGAATAGCCCTGCAAGGGAACGTTGCTGCCCGGGACAAGCTGGCCATCTGCCGCCAGGCGGCGCCGATCATCCAGCGTGAAGAGGAGAAGCGGATGCTGCTGGGATCGCTGGGCAGTGTGGCCGGCGGCGAATCGCTTGGCTTGATCGTTCCGTACCTTGATGACTCTTCCGTCAAGGCGGAAGCCGTGGTGGCCGTTATGGCGATTGCGGAGAAGCGGCAGAAGAACCAGTATGCCGGCGCGGCCAGGACGGCGCTGGAGAAGGTCGTGAAAGTTGCCGCGGACGATCCCGCCGTCAGGAAACGCGCGGAAGAATTGCTGAAGCAAATGGGCGATGAGAAGTGAGAAGAACCCCGAGAGGAGAATTGAAGATGGCTATTCCGGTCGAGAAAATCAGCGGTGCGGGCGGGCGGCTGAACAGGCGGAAGTTCCTCCAGGGAATTTCCGTGGCGGCAGGTGCGATTGCGCTTCCGTGTCCTATCCCGGCATCGGCCTTGGGCAAGGGCGGGACGGTGGCGCCCAGCGAGCGGATCATCCTCGGCGGCATCGGACTTGGTGGCCGGGGCAGCGGCGACCTAAGTTCGCTGATTGGCGAACCCGACGTGCAGTGTGTCGCGGTCTGCGACGTCAGGAAGGGCCAGCGCGACGCGATCAAAAACATGGTGGACAGTAGATACGGCACGAAAGATTGCGCCACGTATCACGACATTCGCCAGTTCCTGGCCGAGCGAACGGATGTCGACGCCGTGCTGATTGCTACCGGCGACCGCTGGCACGCGCCGGCCTCGATCATGGCCATGCGCGCGGGAAAGGACGTGTTCTGCGAGAAGCCGTCGTGTCTTACTATGGCGCAAGGCCGGATGGTGGTCGAGACGGCGCAGAATTACGGCCGCGTCTATCAGACCGGAGCCCAGCGGCTCAGTGAGGCAAACCACGTCTTCGCCATCGAAATGGCCCGCACCGGCCGCCTCGGTCCGATCCATACTGCCTATGCCGACTGTCGTTGGCGCGACGGGATGCGTCGCGACTGGCTGCCGGCAGAACCGGAGCCGCCCAAGGATGAAATGAACTGGGAGGCTTGGCTCGGCCCCTGTCCTTGGCGGCCTTACAACCGCGGATATGTGAACGGCGGCGGGTGGTATCACTTTTATGATTTCGCCACCGATGTCGCCATGTGGGGCGCGCACACCGTTGCCCAGGTTTTGCCGGGTCTCGACATGTCGAGCGTCTCGTCGATCGAGTTCCAATACGATTCACCCGATGGGGCGATGGTGACTCGTTTTTCCAACGGCGTGAAGATGGTCCTGGCGCGTGGCGGCGATTGCAATTACTGGCACGGGTCTTGCGGCGAGCGGTTCGACGGTCCCGAGGGCTGGGTTGCGGCGGCCGATGGTTATTCAAGACCCGACGTCTCACGGCCGGCGCTGTTGTCCGAATACAAGAAGGTCGTGGATGAGTACATGGCCAGGACGCAGCGCCCCATGCATCATCTGCGGGATTTTCTCAACTGCGTGAAGTCGCGGCGGAGCACGGTGGCCGGTCCCGACGTGATGTACAGGTCCATGATCATCTGCCTTGCCGCCGACATCTGCGAGCAGTTGAAGCGAAACCTGAAGTTCGATCTGCTCAAGGCTGAATTCGTGGGAGATCCTGAGGCCAATCGTCTCAGGTCTCGTGCGATGCGGGAACCGTGGTGCGTATGAGCGGCGATACTCAACAAAAGATATTGCGAACCTAAAAGGAGACGTGATGGTGAAGGGAATGCTCGCGCCGCTAGACGCTGACGTTCCTCCCACCTTCTTCCCAGAAGACGTTCAGAGAGACGGTGCCATCGTTTGCGACAAACATTGCCGACGCGTCCGTCTGCACCCACTTGTTCGCTTCGGCGAAGGTTTTCCCCGGCCAGGACACCGTGTAGTTCAGCGCCGGTTCCGTGGTTTCCGGCAAGGTCGCACGGTTGGCGGCAGATAAGGCTTCAATTGCAGCGAGGACCAAGCCGGCAGCAATGATTGCGAGAATTGGACGGAGCATGAATGTGCTCTCGTACAATGGAATCACAAGAATAGGCTCTTAGCCCTCCGTGAAAGGACCGGCTGATTGGTTTACCGGCACAGTGCGCGTTCGATCCGCCGTTTCAAGTCCCGACTCCGGCTCGCACGTCAGGCGGCTGTGTCACCTTCGAGCCGGGAGCCCGCACGGCATGGCACACCCATCCCCTTGGGGCAAACGCTGATCGTCACAGGCGGATGCGGCTGGGTTCAGTGCGAAGGCGGCTCGATCGAGGAGATCCACCCCTTGTCGTCGCCGTAGCAGACTACCGCGCCGATGGCTCGACCAGTCGGGCCCGGTAATTGAACCGATCGTTAGGAGCCACGTCGCCGTTGAGCGTGAAATCACTGGCCTGGCCAGTCTGCTGAATGTTGTCGGCCCATTTGAAATCGATCATGGCCGGGAGTTTCGAAATGCCCAGCACGGATCGTGGAATCGCCAGTTCCAACTCGTTACCGGATACGCGGTACGGCACATCGACTGGCGAGCCCCAGTGGTAGCCGTTGCCAATGCATCGCTCCACCGTGGTGACCCGCGAACGGACACCCGTACGGTTGACAATCAGGTCATAGCCGAGCCAGCCCGTGGCCGCATTATGATCGGCGTCTATCAGCAGCATCATCCAGTTCGGGTCCGTCGAGGGCGTGATGGGGTCTTGGGTGCGAACATAGAAGTAGACGTTCTTTGCGTCGAAACTTACTTTCGCGGCGACCAGATCGTTGCGGCCGGTCGTGTTGACGTACGGCCCGGCAGAGCCCCAGCCCGGATGATTCCGTCGGACAGGGTCGCCGATCGTATCGCGATACTCGGGCTCGACCGATCGCCAGTCCTCGAACCGGCCGTCGATCCGGATCGATCTGGGAGTGACAGGCGGAATCTGCCGGACCCCCTTGTAACGCCGGATGAAATCAACCGCCTGGTAGTAGTAGTTGTCGCCATGTCCACCGCGCATCGGCTCAATGTCACGGCTGTGTTCCTGGTCAAACTGGTCCACGAACATCGGCGGCGTGCGAATGCCGTTGAACTCGTCGAACCGGCCGGCGATCCATTCGTTCCAGCCGGTAACGAAGACGGCCCGCGGATCCTCTTTCAATGCTCGGCCACATTGCTCGGCCAAGTTGTATCCGTGAAGTACGGCGTCAGGCTCACTGGCCTGACGGCCTCCGTGGAACGATCGCCCTCGGGCTCCTGGTTCCGACATCGATCCCAGCCGGTTACCCACGGCGTTCTGGGCGACGCCGACCGACATCTGCTCCTTCTCACCGGCGGCGTTGCGGAAAACGTGCTGCGGATAGACCTCCAGCCAACTCCACATGTTCGGCGCGGCGGGGCCTACAAAGTAGCTCGGCTGCGGTTTGCGGAAGGTGAAGAAGGCGAGCGGCTCCGCGTCCACCTGGTTGGGGTCGGCCAGGATAAGGGGCTTGCCTTCCCAGCGGAACCACAACTCCTCGCCAAGATGTTTCGAGTACACGTCGCGGTAAAGGGTCGGTGACGACCGCTCGAGGATTCCAAAACGGCGAGAGGAAAGCCACTTGTGGCGTGCGATTGCCCAAGCCGGCGCATCTCCCCGAAAACCTCGAACAGTTTCGGTAGTTGCGAGGATAGGTCGGTCCATTGGTGGTGTCGAAGATGATCAGATCGACGCCCGCGTCGGAAAGCATCTGGGCGTGTTTTCGCAGCACGGAGGCATCGTCGCCCAGGTAGTATCCGAAGATCGATTCGCCCCAGTGATGCGCGGCGTACAATGGCCCCCAAGGCGGCGACGGCGGCCTTCTGTATGGCCTTCGGGTCGGCGGCCAGGATCTTGCTGACGTCGAACGGGCCGTGGCCGGCGCCAAGCTGATCGTGCCAGAGGAAATAGAACATGGCCACGGTCCGATCGCGGCGCGGCGGACCGGCGGTCTCGGCCGTCGCCACCGTTCGTCCTAGGGCGTCGGTGGCGACCCAAGTATCACTAAAATCGTCCCGGACCGGCGGTTCAGCGTTGCTCCGGTTTGCGATTCCCAGGACACTTCCAAGCACAAGCCACAGCCTGAGCCAGGAAAACTGGCATACAGCGTTTTGCTGCAATCGTCTCATTCTTCCAGCTCCCGATGAATTTAGAACTATAGTAATCAGGAGCACGGAGCTTCACAACCAATCACGGTTATTCCTCGGCCATAGTACCCGGTGCTCGACGAAATCAGCTTTTCGGTCAGACCTGGCCAGACTGTCGCCCTGGTTGGCCTCACCGGCAGCGGAAAGTCGACGCTGGTGAATCTGCTGGCCAAGTTCTACCTGCCAACCGCCGGCCGGCTGCTCGTCGATGGCCACGACATTCGCGATCTCGACTCGGGCTGGCTGCATCGCCACATCGGCATTGTCTTGCAGCAGAACTTTCTCTTCAGCGGCACCGTGGCCGACAACATCCGCCTGGGCCGTCCCGACGCCAGCGACGACCAGGTGGCCGAGTCGCTCATCCGGCCTGGCTGTCTCGACCTTATCGAGTCACTTTCGCAAGGGCTTCAGACGCAGGTCGGCGAATCGGGCAGCCGTCTTTCGCTGGGCCAACGGCAAATTGTCTGTTTTGCCCGAGCGATGCTCGCCGATCCGAGTATTCTCCTCTTGGACGAGGCGACCAGCTCGATCGACGTCTTCACGGAGCAGCGGATTCAGGAGGCCCTATCGCGGCTGCTGGACGGCCGAACGAGCTTCGTCGTCGCCCATCGACTGAGTACGGTCCGCGATGCCGATCTCATCATCGTCTTCCGTCACGGGCGGATCGTGGAGCAGGGGCGTCCCGATCGACTGCGGGCCGCCGCCGGCGTCTACGCCGATCTTTGCCGTCAAGCAACTCTCCCTGTCGCCACGTAGCCGAACCACAGGTCACATCGCGGCCAGCCACGGCCGCCCGCGTGCCGGGCATCGCCGAATCCGACGTGAGCGACCAGCAGCGCCAATTCGGCAAAATGAGGGCCGTCCTATCCATCCCGGCGGGAACAATGGGTGCCGTGGAAGTCGCAAATGCCGCACCAAAAGCCGGGCCTGAAATTGAACCGGCCCTCGTCGAGGGCGTCGAGATACTCACGGATAATGGAGAACAAGAATTGGAAATGGACGCCACTGCGTGCTTTCCCAACGTGCTTGCTTTTCTGGCAACCATGGATCAATATATGACCTGTTCGGTCTGAATTCTCGCCAACCTTCGCACCTACCGCTAGGAGGTCTCTCATGAAAATCGCCATTGCGTGCCTGTTCTCAATAACTCTAGTCCTTGGAACCATGGCCTTCGCACCAACCCAGGCTACGGGCGGACCGGTCAAACCGGCCGTCGAAACGCTCTCGCAACGTGCCGCCCGCATGCGGTGGTGGCGTGAGGCCCGATTTGGCATGTTCATCCATTGGGGAGTCTATGCCGTGCCGGCCGACGGCGAATGGTACATGACCAACAACCATGTCCCGCTGGCCCAGTACGAGAAGTATGCCAAGAAATTCAATCCGGCGAAGTTCGACGCCGAACAATGGGCCCGGGTCGCGCACGATGCAGGCATGAAATACCTGGTGATCACCGCCAAGCATCACGACGGGTTCTGCATGTTCAAGACGAGCACCACGAAATACAACATCGTCGACGCGACGCCCTGGCATCAGGATCCGCTCGCCCAATTGAGCGCGGCGTGTAAACGGCATGGCGTGCGATTTTGCTGCTATTATTCGATCATGGATTGGCATACGCCTTACCAGACGGCCGCCAAGCCCGACGATAAACACCCCGACTACAACCCGACAAAGTTCTCCAATGCCGAGCAGAAGGCCAAATACACGTCGTACATGAAGGCGCAGCTCAAGGATCTGATCACCCAGTACCATCCGGGCGTCATCTGGTTCGACGGCGGCTGGATCGGCTGGACCTCGGAAGACGGGAAGGACCTGGTGGGCTACCTCCATCAACTCGATCCGCAACTGATCGTCAACGACCGGGCGAATGGGTCGGGCGACTTCGGCACTCCCGAGCAAAGCATCCCCGCGTCGGGGCTCAACCGCGACTGGGAGACTTGCATGACGATCAATGGCAATTGGGGCTTTTCTGCCAACGATCATAATTTCAAATCGACGACAGAACTGCTTCGCAACCTGATCGACATCGCCAGCAAGGGCGGGAATTATCTGCTCAACGTTGGTCCAACGGACGAAGGCATCATCCCCGCGCCAGAGGTCGAGCGGTTGAAGGAGATGGGCGATTGGCTCAAGAAGAACGGCGAATCGCTCTATGGCACGACCGCGGGTCCCTTCAAGAAACAGCTTGCCTGGGGCCGCGCGACGCAAAAACCGGGCAAACTCTTCCTCACCGTATTCGATTGGCCGAAAGACGGCTCGCTCCTGGTGCCGGTGAACGGCCGGGTCGCGAAGGCTTACTTATTGTCACAGCCCAGCGAGGCGCTCAAATTCGAAGCCGAGCCGAACGGGATTCGCGTGACGGTGCCGAAGGAGAAACCCGATCCGATCGCCAGCGTGGTGGTACTCGATATTGAGGGGGCGAAGGTCAGTTCGTTCCTTGGTCCGGCCACCGATGGATCGATCCACCTGGCCGCGACCGACGCAGAGATCACGGGATCGCACTTAAGGCGTACGGCCAAGGGTCGGCCGACTGCTGCCCACCAGGGGTCAATCACCGAAAAAGCTGGGGAGGGCGTATCGACCTTGGCGGTGGCGTCGGCTCGGGTTGGGAATGGTTGAGGCGGCGGAAAGCAGATTGCCGCCAAGAGATAATGCCAGGATGGATGATCTCGTCGATCCCGAAGACGCCTCCTGGGTGGTTGGCGACGATGACGAGGAGATGCCGTCCACGGTGTTTCCCGCGGCTGCCGCAGCGGCACAAGGCGTGGGAGCGATCGGAGGACGTGGCGGCAGCGAGGAAGCGGCGGCGGGAGGAAGCGTTGAAACGCCAGGGGAGGACGAAGAGTCAGTAGGTGGTGGGCGAACCGTCGGACTTGAAGGCTCATGGGTGAAGACGCACGCCAGAGAAGTTGCGCCCCGTTTTGCTAATCTACACCCACTCCCAATCCCGCAACCATTCGTAGGTATTTGGCAGGTTGGCCCACATCTGCTGGACCATCTGCTCCAGCCTTTGCGTCTCGGCCAGGTCGAACTGACGCCGCTCTTTCACCGCTGCGACCGCGTTGTTCACCTGGTCGATCGTGATCAGTCCCGGGATGGTACAGTGCATCACGTCGCAGGAGAGTACGTAGCGAATCGCCAGCCGCGCCCGGTCGTCGTCCTCCTGCTTCGTCACGGAATCCGGCGTGCCGCCAGACTTGAATATCGTGCCGCTGGCGAAGGGCTTGATGCCGATCAGCCCCACGTCGTACTTGCGCAGGGCGTCGAACATGCTGCCCACCGGCTTCTCCTTGCTGCCGGCGCTGTAGGGCGTCACGATCACCTCGAACTGCGGGTACTTGGCCACGGCCTCGGCGATCCATGGGCGATGATGAGTTGAAAGACCCGTGAAGCGGGCCTTACCGGTCTTCTTGGCCCATTCCAAGGTCCGGGCCACGGTCTCGATTTCTTTTTCGCTATTGCGACTGGTCTGCTCGCGCATGGTCACGCGCCACAGGTCGACGTACTCCAGCTTCGCCTGGCGGAGGCCCGTGTCGAGTTGCTCCTTCATCTTGTTGAAGTTACCGGCCAGGTTGGGGTCGCGGGCACCGTGCCAGTCGAAACCGAGGTACATCTTCTCTCGGTTCTTGCCCAGGGCCTCGGCCACGAACAGCACCTCGCCCGCGCCGCAAGGGTCGGCGTAGTTGATGCCGTGGTCGATGCAGGCCGCGAGCACCTCGCGGCGGTTCTTCTTGAACTCAGGGCTTCCCCCGCCGAAGGGGATCTTCTTGACATGCCCGCCGATGCCCACCGCCGAAACCATCAGGCCCGTCCGGCCCAGGCGGCGGTATTCCATGTTCTCATGGTAGCTGCGGGTTTTCCTGACATCGGTTGTCTCAGCGGGGGCCGCCACAGCCGGCTGGCCCATGATGCCGCCGGCCACGGCTGCGCCTGCCGCCGGGCTGCCGTATGCCGCACAAATTCACGTCGAGTCACAGCGTCTTGATCCATACGTTATCTCCTGAGAAACATGCACTAGTAAGCATGCAACTGGTTGGCTTTTGGGGTTATCCGATTGATGTTCGGCGCCGCGTCGTGGTCGGCGTTGCCCAAGACCCAGGCAAAACCGCCCATGACAATCGCCCGGAAGAACGGGTTGGTCCAAATATCCTCGCGATGCCCCAGCGAGGTGTAGAACACGCGGCCCTTCCCCTGCCTTCGGCCCAGGTGCAGGGGAAGTCGGGGCGGCGGTAGCATTCGCCCTTCATGTACTTCGTCTCCTGACCAGGATCACGTGCAGATCGCGGGAGAATTTCTTCTGCGCGTACCACTCCTCGGTAAACGAAATTCCCTCGGCCATGCACAGATCGCTCGTTCCGGGGAATTGCGAGGTGATGATCAGCGATGCCTCCTGCTGCGGGCCGTGCGCGAGGAACTCCGCGCCGACCATGGCCGTGTAGGGATCGACCTCATCTCCCTTGGAGCGGAACGAATCGGTGCAGGCGTGGAATCCGACGAAACCTTTGCCGGCCGCGACCGCATCGAGCAGTTTCTGCTTGCCGGAGGGAGTCATCGGCTTGCCCGTCCCGCCGGGGCTGCAGAGGTCGCCGCTGGTAAAAAAGGCGATGGCGTCGTACTGGTCGAGATTGCCGTCGAATACCGTCCCGTCCTGGCTGCATTCGACTTCGATGTCAGCCCACTTGCCCATCGCCGTCAGTTCTTTTTCCGAGTGGCTCAACGGGCTGCCATTGCGGTTAACGACGGAGTGCACGAAGCCTGCACTACGGGTGAAGTAAAGAACTCTCTGCTTTTTCGGTGGTGCGGCGGCCACCCAGCGCAAGGGAAAGGTCGATAGCCCCACAACCGCGGCCGAAGCCGCCTTCAACAACTGGCGACGTTTCATAGCGACTCTCCGAAAGGGCAAGCACGGATGTTGTCAGCATACCACTTTCCGCCGACGACAGCAACCACCTCACGCCACACAACAACCTCACGGCACGCAAGGTCGCGTGCCAGGAATTGGCGAAGTCACGGCCAAGAGAAAGAGACCGCGAAGGCATGCGAGGGCCGCCAGCCGCGATCCTGGACGGCCTGCCGCGGCAAGAGCAGGTTGGCGGCCATGTTGACCGAACAAGTCGTTGTAGCCGCCACCGGCGGTGCTTATCGCCGCCTTCTTGGCAGCGAATCGCCGGCCCAGCTTGCGTTGCACGCCACTGCGACCATCGTTCGACATGGCCGGCGTCAGATCTGCGAGTATTCCGCCGGCTTCAGCAACAGGTTCGTGATGCCGCACAAGATCCGCTTGTCGGCGTACTCGAATGCTACAAGGCCGCGTACTACGCCGGCGGAAGGTAGTCGCCATCCGTATCGTGGACTACCCAGGCGAATCCGACAAGGGCCGTCCAGGATGTCGCTCCGCTCCGGGGACTGCGTGGTCGTGTAGGGCCGGAGGTCGATACAGACCAACTTCGGGCCTGCTGGCCGCACGGTTCCCTCTCGGTTGACACATGCACATCCTAATGGAAAAATAACGACCGTTCGCTGCCCGGCCCGTATCCGAGCGGCCGCTATTTCCCACATCCCACAAGGAGTTTCCCTATCATGTCCAGGCATCTGCTCATCGCTGCAGCAACAATTTACCTGTTGGCGCCCGCCTGCGCCGACGCGGAGCCGCCGTCCGATATCCGCGAACTCAAACTCAAGGACTGGTCGCCGAAGTCGATGCTCGTCACGAAAACGACGCAAGTGGAAAAGCCGGCGTTTCCCGCCATCGACGTACACAACCATCTCGGCGCGGGCAAGAAGTTCCTGACGCCCGAGCGAGTGGCGCATTACCTGGCCGAAATGGACGCGGCGGGAGTGCGAACGGTTGTCAACCTCGACGGGATGTGGGGCGACACGCTCCAGGAGACCCTTGATGCCCTGGACAACGCCCATCCCGGCCGCTTCCTCACCTTCGCGCAGATCAATTTTGTCGGCATCGACGATGCCGATTGGGGCCGCCGCGAGGCCGAACGGCTCGAAGCCGGCTTTCGCAGCGGCGCCAAGGGCCTGAAATTCCACAAATCGTTTGGCCTAGGCGTTCGCCACAAAGATGGCACGCTGTTGAAAGTCGACGATCACAAACTCGATGCGATTTTCGAGACTTGCGCCAAGTATCATCGGCCCGTGATGATCCACACGGCCGATCCGGCGGCGTTCTTCACGCCCTTGGATCGTAACAACGAGCGCTGGCACGAGTTGAACCAACATCCCGACTGGCTGTTTTACGGCAAGGATTATCCGACCCAAAAGGAACTGCTGGCCCAGTTCATTCGCCTGGTCGCCCGGCATCCCCAGACGACGTTCCTCGGGGCCCACTTCGACAACAACGCCGAGGATCTGGCAACCGTGGCGAAATGGCTCGATCAGTATCCCAACTTGTTCGTCGACATTCTCCGCCCGGATTTCCGAACTCGGCCGGCAGCCGTACACGGCTCGCAAGTTTTTTCTGAAGTATCAGGACCGGATCATGCTCGGCACCGACACGCCGTGCCAACGCGTGGCGTTTCGCACGTACTATCGCTTCTTGGAGAGCGACGACGAGTATTTCGACTCTACCCCGAGCCACCATCTGCAGGGTTTCTGGATGATCTACGGCCTGTTCCTGCCAAAAGACGTCCTGGAGAAGGTTTACTTGAAGAACGCCGAGCGGATCTTATGCTTCGGAGCGAAGGCTCCGGCAGGGCACGTCGGCCCCCGCCAGCAAAGTGCTCAAGGTCCCGTCTACCGACGACTTCGAGATCACCGGCGACGGCCGTTCTCCCGCCTGGCAAAAGACTTCGTGGGAGCCGCTCAACAAACGCCCCGGCGGCGGGCCGGCGCACCAGTCGCAATTCAAGGTGCTCTACTCGCCAACCGGCCTGTACGTGCTGTTCAACGGCGCCGATCGCAAGCTGACGGCCACCATCGAAAGCGATTTTGCCGATCTCTGGAATGAAGATGCCTTCGAGTTCTTCCTCTGGCCTGACGAACGGCAGACGGTCTATTTCGAATACGAGATTTCGCCGCTGAACCGCGAGTTGGCGATTCTTGTGCCGAACTTCTATGGCCGGCAACTCGGCTGGCGCCCCTGGCACTACGAAGGCCCGCGAAAAACCCGCAAAGCGACCTCCGTTTCGGGCGGAGTCGCCAAGCCGGGCGCCGACATCTCCGCTTGGACGGCTGAAGTGTATGTCCCCTACGCTTTGCTCGCTCCGTTAGGCAACCTGGCACCGCGTCCCCACACCCGCTGGAGGGCGAATTTCTACCGGGTCGACTACGACGGCGGCCAGGCCGCGGCTTGGGACTGGTCGCGAGTCGGCCCCAGTTTTCACGAGTTCAACAAGTTCGGCGTGCTGGAATTCCAGTAACCCCTAATCTCAAGGGACACGATTGGTAATGCACGGCACGTCTTTGCCCGTCGCGGATCGGCAGCTTCATCGCAGCCTGGGCCTGTTGCAGGCCACGGCCATGAACATGTCGAACATGATCGGTGTGGGCCCGTTCCTGACGATCCCGCTCATTCTTACCGCGATGGGTGGACCGCAGGCCATGCTTGGTTGGATCCTCGGCGCCCTGCTGGCAGTGTGCGACGGCATGGTCTGGGCCGAGTTGGCTGCGGCCGTGCCATCCTCAGGCGGCACCTTTGAATACTTGAAGGTGGCTTATGCGGGGACTCGGCTGGGGCGGCTGCTCCCTTTCCTGTTCATCTGGCAATTCATTTTGTCCGGCCCGCTGGAAGTCGCCTCCGGGACCATCGGCTTTGCCCAGTACTTGACCTATTTGCTGCCGTCATCGCCGCCGCAAGTGCAACAATGGCTGACGCAATCGGGGGCTGTGGGAGTTACTGTACTGACGATCGTGCTGCTGTACCGCAAGATCGAATCCGTGGCGAAACTCATGGTGGCCTTGTGGGCGGGGGTGATTCTGACCATCGCGGTGGTGCTGGTTTGTGGATTGCCCCATTTCAGCGCCGGTGTCGTGTTTGACTTTCCACCGCGGGCATTCAGTTTCTCCCGCGGGTTCCTGCTGGGGCTGGGCTCGGCCATGTTGCTGGCCATGTACGATTATCTGGGCTACTACAGTGTTTGCTATATCGGCGACGAGGTGCGATCGCCGTCGCGGACCATGCCCCGCTCGATCCTGATTTCCGTGTTCGCCGTGGCGGCGATTTACTTATTGATGAATGTCTCGATCATCAGCGTCGTGCCCTGGCGAGAGGCCATGTCGTCGAAGTACATTGCCTCCGAGTTCATGACGCGGCTTTGCGGCCCCGTGGGGGCGCCCTGATGACCGTGCTGGTGTGCTGGACAGCGTTTGCCTCGGTGTTCACACTGATGCTGGGATATTCACGCATTCCCTATGCCGCGGCGCGGGACGGATTCTTCTTCTCGGCCTTCGCCCGCTTGCATCCGCGGGCCGATTTCCCGCACGTCTCGTTGCTGGTGCTGGGAGCAGTGGCCATGGTCGCCAGTTTCTTTTCTCTGGACGCGGTCATCAATGTTTTCGTCACCATCAGGATCCTCGTGCAGTTCATCACGCAGATCGGCGCCGTGGCGAGGCTCCGCAGGCAGGGCGCCGGCAACCCCGGCTTCCACATGGTGTTGTATCCGCTTCCCAGTCTCATAGCCTTGGTTGGTTGGATCTACATCTTTGCCACCTCGGGCATCGCTTACATTCTGGGAGCCCTGGCAATGCTCGCGGCGGGCGTCGTGGCGTATGCAGTATGGTCGCGATCAATAGATCGGCTGAGGCGATCAAGCTGCTGAAGGAGATGGCGAAGTAGCCGCCGGAGCCGCACACGCTGTTTGACCTGCTGCGACGGCGGCTACTTGAAGAGCCGGCTGCGGCCCGTTAGAGTCAGAGAATCTCTCGCTGCCCTACGTGCCGGATTGCTAGTGATTGTGCTCAGCGGCGCAAAATGTCGGTGATCGGGAGCGGCCGGCGTGATGCCCTGGGCGAGGATGGCTGCGAGGCTACCGACGTCGAAGCCCGCATGCGATTTTTATGTCCCGCGGGCGGCATTAGCGGGACAGGGCGACTATTGGAGCACGGCGGGCACTGCCCACTTGCCGCGTGGTGATCGAGCGACGATAATCGTGGGCAGTTTTCCCTGCTACGCATGCCGAGAGCCGACGCCTATGAGCCGTCCCTCTGATCGAAAAATCGCGATGGCTTTCATGGCCCATCCGGACGACGCTGAGTTTCTCTGTGCCGGTACGCTGATCCGACTTGCTGATCTGGGTTGGGAGACTCATATCGCTACCATGACGGCGGGCGATTGCGGTACGATGACGGCAACCCCTTGGGCGATCAGCGCCCGGCGGACGGAAGAAGCCCGGCAAGCCGCCGCCATCCTTGGAGGACGCTACTGGTGCCTGGGTGAAAATGACGGCTTGGTCGTCTACGACAAGCCGACGCTTCGCAAAGCTTTCGACGTGTTCCGCGAGATCGGCCCTTCGCTAGTTTTCACTCATGCTCCGAAAGACTACATGATGGACCACGAGATGACGTCGCTGGTGGCCCGCGCAGCCAGCTTCGTCTACGCGGCGCCGAACATTTCGGTTCATCCGCTCCGCGAAGCCTCCGGCGTACCGTACCTCTATTACTGCGATCCGCTCGAAGCGACTGATCCACGCGGCAACATTGTCCAGCCGACGACCTGGGTTGACGTCACCGCACAACTTGACCGTAAGGCCCAGATGCTCGCCTGCCACGCGAGCCAGCGGGCATGGCTTCTCGCCCATCACGGCATCGACGAGTACCTGGAATCGATGAAGCGGCATGCCGCGATGCGCGGCCGGGAGATCGGCGCCGCGGCGGCCGAGGCATTTGTCCAGCATCGCGGACATGCGTATCCCAAAGACGATATTCTCGCAGAAATTGACAAGGAACCCCGATCATGCCACGCCCTTTGAGCAAGATTGCCCCGGATTGGTGGGATTACACGACGCTCGATCCTGAGATTCTCGCCGACGCCGCAAAACTCTCGGTGCGGGACCTCGAAAACCTTTCACGGCCCGGCTTTCGCGTCGTGCTGTACGATACACTCCAGGAGTTCTACCTTGCCGAGGCGCTGGAATACGTCAACGCCTGGCGCCAATCCACCGACGGCAATCCGGCTGGCATTTGCGGGCCGATTGGCCCAACGGAGCAGTTGCCGCTGGTGGCCCGCTTGGTGAACGACCTTGACCTCGACGTGCGGGAAGGGCATTTCTGGGGCATGGACGAGTGGGTTGACGAGGCGGGCGTGCCCGTGCCGGTTACCCACCCGCTGAGCTTCGCCCGAGCCGACCGCGAGCTCTGTTTCCAGCGGGTCCGCCGCGAACTACGGATGCCGGACTCGCATCTGCGTTTTCCGACGGGTGATCTGCATGCCTATTCGGCCAGCTACGATGAGATCCGTTGCGTCGTCATGCAAGGTGGGCAGGGAGAGGTGAAGCACTGGGCTTTCAACGATCCGCCACGCCGCAAGGGTCGTTACAAGGATGTCCCGCCTACGCCCGAAGAATACCGCCGGCTCAAGACCCGCGTCACCGACTTGCACCCGATGACGATCATCCAAAATGCGCGGACCTCTGGCGGCGGCCAAGTTGCGCTGGTGCCTACCCGGGCGGCCACGGTTGGGCCCGTCGAAACGTGGAAAGCCGAAAGAGTTTCGATCTGGCAGGCCGGCAATCACGACAACCCGTTCGGCATGCGGCTCACCACACTGATGATCTCCAAGCGACTCCCCGACGCGTCAGTGCCGATGTCGCTCCTGGGCGATCATCCCAACGTCCAGTTCAATTTTTACCGGCATGGCCTCGGCACGGTGACTACCGAGATGCATTAACGACGACCGGGTCGAAACACAATTGCCGCCAGATTGGAGACTTTGCTCACGTGAGCAATACGTGGGCGGGGAACGTCCAGCGGATACGCAGGGCGGGAATGGCCGCCTGGCTCCCCGGTATAGCCGGGCCTCCAACCGGGCGATGCCCCCGCGGAGGTGCTTTTCGGCGGCAACGCGTATCTGGTATCTGGAGTCAACGACCTCGACGGTCATGGAGTTGGGCGGTACAACGCCGGGAGCCGAGTACGACCGCATCGACCCACCAGGGCGTTTGGTCCTTGCGGGCTTGCTCGACGTGGAACTGATCGACGGCTTCACGCCGCAAGTGGGCGAGTCCTTCGAGGTTTTCGACGGCAATATCTCGGGGACGTTCAGCCAACTGTCGCTGCCCGCGTTGGGCAATGGCCTAAGTTGGGATACCAGCGACCTGTACACGAACGGCACGATCAGCGTCGTGCCGGAGCCCTCGACCCTCGTGATTCTCGCCGCCGGCGCCATCGGCCTTGTCGGTTATGGTCGGCGGCGAAGGGCCTCGCATTCTTCCTCGGCGACTGTGGCGCGAAGGGCAGTTTGATCGCGCGGCGGGGTGACGTCGGCCTTTTTGCGACGTCGGCCTTTGATATCGCAAAGAACCGACTCCCAATTCACTGTCGGGCTATAGCGCGCAGGCGTGCTCACCCACCAACCATGTCAATCGCCCTGCAAAGCCCGCACCTGCAATCCCCCTCGTGCTCCATCGTCTCCACCTGCACGGCCATTACCAGATCATTCAGGGCGATGGCCCGCTTCGTATTGCCGTCCCGGTCGAACAATGCGTACCGTAGATCCAGCGATTCGACCAGCAGTTCGCCGCTCCGGCGTCTGCTGCGCCCGCTTCGTAGCCTGAGTCGAAAGCCGTGCCGAGCAGGATGTCTACGGGCATTGTCACGCCGGTATGTCCACGTTCGCTTCGGCGAGCGGCCCGATCTGCCTCGCGGGTGCCACTCAATCGGTCAACGTTTAGGGAGGAAAACGTTTAGGAAAAAGAACTCCAACACCGCTACCACGAAGATCACGAGCAGCAGAACCCCAAAAACCTTAACGAAGATCGGCGTTTTGTACTTGATTTGCGGCGTCTGGGCAATAATCGCATGGTACTCATCGGAACAGACGTACTTGCCCTTCGCACACCAGACCAAGTAAAGAACGTAAAGATAGATTGCGATTGCCACCACGTTGCCGATGGGATTTGCAGCAGAACTTGCCAGAGCGCGAAGCACGTTCACCAATCCCAGACCGGTTAGGATTGCTATGGGAATGCGGGCCCAACTCTTCAAGCTGTGGAGTCCATAGCCCACAAAACCGGCGACCATACCTATCGCCACGTCGCGAATCGCTAACGCTGGCGAGTAGCGAAGTGCTGCGATGCCGGCAAAGACAGACAACCCCGTGCTAACATAAAAGAGAAGCCCAACCGATTGTACCGACGCTTCGTGATTGAGATACTTGCGGCGAATCTGCTCCGCTTGCGAAGAGCCCTCTTCAGCCTGCTGGTCCTCTGAGAACGTCGAAAGGCCCGACTTGGGCGACTCATACGGGTTTTGTTCGGCAGACATGGCTCGTCTCCCTGGAAATGGACAAGGCTCGGATTATCATAACCGCTCTTCTGCGCTATTTCTACGGTTTCGCCCGGGGCTCTCTGCAGGGTCGGTAGCCCTCAAAAAGACGCGGCACCCGCATTCGCTGGGCCGCCAGGATCGCCGCCGGCTTAATCGCAGCGAAGCCTCAAAACCCACCGAGGCCAGGAGAAAGGCCGCGATTACACGATTCAGCCAGCTTCGACCGAGCCGCCGGAACCCTATTGTGGGCACCTTCGGCCGGGGTATTGATTTTGTTCAAGCGGTGCCTTACAAAGGTCGGGAAACGGGGATTGCGATGACTATCGCTCCGGAATTGTCTCGTGGCAATTCGAATCGTAAGGGCGCGGGAAAGAACCCCGCGCACAACTTCAGAAAGGTAAAAATGATGAGAAAACTGATGCTGGCTGCAGGTATCGTGTTGATGAGTGGCGCATGTCTTGCGGCCGAGCAGTGGAAGCCACGGCTCGCACTGCAATTGTATTCGTTCCGTGATCGTTCCTTTACCGATGCGGTGAAAACGGCCAAAACACTCGGATTCAAGTACGTGGAAGCCTATCCGGGACAAAACCTTGGTGGAGGCCTGGAGGGAACCACGGCCTTTCCAATGTCGGCCGAGAATCGCGAGAAGGTGAAGGCCTTTCTGGCGGAAGAAGGAATGAAACTCGTCAGTTACGGTGTGACGGGGGCAAGCGACGAAAAGAGTTGGCGACAGCTTTTCGATTTTGCTAAGGACATGGGCATCGAGATCATTCAGATCGAGTCCGGCCAGAACGTGAAGACGCTGGACCTCGTCAACAAACTCGCAAAGGAATACGGCATCAAGGTCGCGATGCATAACCACACGCAGCCCGGCGGCTTTCCTGGCGCGGTCGCCAGGCAGTTGAAAGGCCATCCCTATATCGGCTCCGGCGCCGATATTGGGCACTGGGCGGCGGCAGGGGTTGTTCCGCTGGATGGTGTGAAGAAGCTCGCCGGCCGTTTCTTCACGATGCATATGGTGGATATGAGCAAGATCGGTGGTGGCGGGGAGATCGTTCCGTTCGGCCAGGGCGCAAACCAACTGGGGAGAGTTCTCGACGAACTCAAACGCCAGGGTTTCAACGGTACGATCACCTGCGAATACGAGCGCTCATCGCCGACGTTGGAAAAGGAAATTGGCGAGTGCGTCGAGTGGTATAACACCTACCTCAGCAAGTGACGCCTATAATCGGGACGGCATGGCGGGCGCTACGGCTACTGAACGATGGCCGCGAAGGCAAGCGCAGTAGCATTCGCGATTGACGATGGTATCAAACGCCTTCGGGACAATGGCGGGCGTCCAGGACTTCGCGGCGGAGTTTGGGACATCGACAGTGATGTCCTGGGGACGCCGCGGACGCAATCGTCGAGTGATCGGAGCGGTTGGTGCTGGCCGGCCTAGGATTTTGCTCAGCTGAGCAAACAGAACGCCGCCAGCCACCAAGGCCATATCCGCGAGCACTCCTCGGCGCCCCTTGCAGCCCCGTTGACGGCCTCAGCGGGTCGCGAGCCTGTCTGGGGTCCGTCCGGGCTTCGGGGCGTAGCGCCCAGCCCGGCAGTCTACATGCCACGTCGGTACGTTGTGCATGGTGTTTCAGACCGTAT
Source organism: uncultured Planctomycetia bacterium (assembly GCA_963709175.1). Lineage (GTDB taxonomy): Bacteria > Planctomycetota > Planctomycetia > Pirellulales > Thermoguttaceae > JANXQG01. Next base: position 997,381 of record CAVPVK010000007.1, on the reverse strand, counting down.
AATGCTGGGGATGCCCTGACTTCTTCGTGGTCAAGAGCCGCGGGTCCGGGCGTCATACTTACGAGGAGAGCAGACCATGGATCAATTCTCGATGATGCGCAGACGGTTCGTCGAGACGGCGTGCCTTGCGAGCAGTGCTGTGCTGGTCGGTCCGTCGGCCATGGCGGCCCGCGGCCAGAGTATCTCGGTGGCCTTGCTCGGCGTAGCCCACATGCACACGCCGATGTATTTGCAGATCCTCGGGACGCGCGAGGACGTGAAGGTCAAGTGCGTGTGGGATCACGACTCCGCGCGGGCGAGGAAAGTGGCCGAAGCGTGCGGGGCCAGGGTGGCTCGTTCGGCGGCGGAGGCGGTTGGCGACACCGAGGTTGTGGGCGTGGTGATACTCTCGGAAACGAGCCTCCACGCCGAACTGGCCTCGCTGGCTGCAAAGGCCCGAAAGCATGTGTTCATCGAGAAACCAATCGGCGTTGGCGCCAAGGACGCTTCGGAAATCGCTGACGTCGTGGAGAAAGCAGGCATCCTGTTTACGACTGGCTATCACCTTCGCACCATCCCGAAGTACATCTTCATCAAGCAACTTATCGACAAGGGCGCTTTCGGCAAAATCGTTCGCCTGGAGTGTTCCTTCTCGAATGATTGTTTGCTCCAGGGGGCGTTCGACAAAGAGTTTAAGTGGACGGTCGATCCCAAGTGGGGAGCGTTGGGCGGCTTCGCCGATACGGGCACTCATGCGCTGGATACTCTCATGTGGCTCATGGGTGACGTTGAAGCGGTTTCGGCCGACATCCGAACCGTCACGAATCGTTACGCCGGTTGCGACGAAACGGGCCAGGCCCTGCTCCGGTTTTGTAACGGAGTGACGGCATCGTTGTCGGCAGGCTGGATTGAACCGGAGAACCCCGTAGCGCTTCAGGTTTGCGGAACCGAAGGCCACGCCGTCGTGTTCAACGAGCGGCTGTACCTGCGGACCAGGAAGATCGTGGGTGCCGACGGGGCTCGGCCGTGGGGAAAGCTGCCGCCGGGACCAGACCATCCCGTGCTTCAGTTCGTCAGCGCAATCGGTGGCAGCAAGGGCCTGCCTTTGGTGACAGCTAGAGAGGCGGCGGCCCGGGTGAAAGTCATGGAGGCCCTCTACCAGGCGTCGCGGCGGCGTCTGTGGGTGACGATCAAATCCGGTATTTCTTGAAGCCCGCTGGTGGCCTCGGCGGACTGGTGTGCCTCGTGCCATCTCAGTCGCCAAGGGCTCCAACAATGCCCAACGGGCCAATGTGGACCCGATCGTCGAGTGATCGGAGCGGTGCTGGCATGCTGGACGGCTGGGATTTTGCTCGGCTGAACAATAAGTGGAGAATCGGGAACGACCATCGGATGCCCAGGGCGGGAATGACCGCCTGGCTCCCTGGTGCAGCCGAGCCAGCACTACTTGCCGCGAATCACGATTACCGGGCCATGCAACTCTTGGGGTCGCGATTGCGGCGGGCGGTCCACCTGTTTCGAGCGAGCGGCCAGATCGGCAAGCTGAAGTTGCAGGGCCGTGAGGTTGGCGGGTTTTTCGGCTGGCGTTGCCCCGGTAGTCATCAGTTGAGGTTCCTCGTTGCAGGCGGACAGTCGGTAAATCAGCAAGATAGCGGGGCAGGTTTTGGCATGGGATTATGGCCGGCAAGGTTTCACTGGCTTGCCATTCTTGGGTTCTGGAAGCGACAGTTGAGCAGGGTTTGCGGGGCCGGCGAATCGGCCAAAAGAAATGGTAGGGCTTGCGCTGGCCGGAGCATCCGCGTGCGAGGAGACAAGAGTTCCACGAAGGCCGGAGACTGGCAGTTAAAGCTATTCAGTGTCGGTGCGGGGAGTTGCTTGGCGAGGTTATAACCCCCCTTTCCGCCGGTCTGCATCCGTGATCGTTGGTGGCGTGGGATCGAGATTGTTCATTAATGAATGACCCTCGCGAGTAACGGGCGTTTGGGCGGTGGCATGAACGCTCGATAGGCAGGCGGGCGCGGTTCGGTCCGCCGGATTCCAATTCCAGGTGTTGGCGAAGATCGGAAAACAGTCCCTTGCCTTTTCCCTGATACAGCATAATGCGATGGTGCTGGAAGACTGGTGGCGACTTGATCGCGAGGTTTTTCAACGAAGTTATCGGATGACGAGATGAAGAACAACCCCGGTGCGCCGGGAGCTTCGGATGCCTTCGATGCCCGGCACGATGTTCCCCGGATCGGCCCTGTAATACAGGCACGAGGGCGCGACGTGGCCATGACGACCTCGTTCGGAAAAAATACCCTCGATTGGTTCACGGTATGGACGGACGAGGTGACGGACAGGGGATTGCTTTGATGCCTGCGGCCCGACGACGATTGGTGGCCGGATGTGGAAGAATGGCAACTGTCCTATTGCCTTTGCCCCTAGTCGGCATACAATGATGGTGCTAGGAGAGTGGCGGTACACTTGTTCGCGACTTTCCAGTGAAGTTGTCGGATGACTAGATAGAGAGCAGCCCGGTTGCGCCGGGAGGCTCGTTGATGAGTAAGCCGATGTGGTCGAATACCCTTGGGTGTTCCACCACGTCGGCTTTTTTTGTTCTTGGTCGTGCAAGGCGTTCACAATGACTGCCCGGAGGGAGTGCGATGGAGTAGCTTGGTACGAGCGTTGCGCAGCGGATTGCACAAGCGGCAATAGAGTGCCAGCACGAGCGAACGGGCAGGCTGTTGCGGAAGCGCGGATCAGTTTGGAAAAGTGGTTCAAGGAGAAGAAGACCGAAGCGAAGGACATGATCGACCGATGGATTGAAAACCGCGAGATGCAGAAGCTTGCCGTACGGGCCCAAAAAGCGGAGGACTGTGCCGGGATCGCCATCGTGATCGCCCGAGCGAGCATCGACGATGCCGAACGATGGTCTTGCAGGCAATCGCCGCCAGGCTTGATGCCGAGGCGGCGATCCACGCTGAACCGGCCGCCGTCGGCGGTAACGCCCAACGACGAGTCATACGATTTATTAACCCATAATGGTACCGATCATGAATGAACCACCGCTGGATGACACCGTGAAAGCGCGTATGCAAGGGATCCGTTGCGAGATCGACCAGGATCTGAAAGACGTGTCGGCCAGCGCCCGCAGCATGGTTGACTGGAAGCACTACGTGAAAACCTATCCGTGGGTCTGTTTGGGGGCGGCGGCCGCCCTGGGGTTTGTGATAGTTCCCAAACGATCTGCGATCAACGCCGAGGTGGCCACTCTGGCGGAACCGCCAAAGACCGCCCAACCGGTCGTGGATTCGGCGCCGGCCGCCACGCGCGGGTTGGCCGCCACGCTCGTGGTTGCCGTCGTCAGCATCGCCGTCCGCGAGGCAATCGCCTACTTCGGCCCGATCGCCGGAAGATTATTGGGCATAACTAAAGACCCTGAGACAAGCCATCATGATTCGAATTGCACGTCATCAGTCGCCGAGTGACGGCTCCGGCCGATCCTCGCGTGGGGCAGGGAATGACGAGCGTGTCGAGATGGCCCGAAAGCAACCGTCACGAATTGTCCGGGCAATCGAGCGCTTTGTGGTCCACCGGCCAGGTCTATGCCTGTGGGCGGCGCTATCCGTCGGGATTACGCTAGGGTGGTGGGTGAAACGACTATGAATCAACGCAACGGATCAGCTCCAGCGCCGCCGAACGGGGTCGCGAAGGACATGGGCGAATTGACGCACGACCTCGCGTCGCTTGCCGAGCTTCAGTTCGAGCTGTTCAGAAACGACTGTCGCGAAGGCATTAAACGACTGCTGATCCCCGCCGCGCTGCTGCTGTTGGCGGGGATTGTGGCTGCCGGCACGATACCGGTTGCGCTGATTGTCCTTGCCGAGATCCTCGCGCAAGTTGTCGGCCTATCGCGGGCGGCGGCCTTTTCAATCGCTGCTCTGGGCGGCTTCATCACAGCGGCTGCCCTGGGAGTTGTGGGGTGGTCCAATATCCACGGAGCGGTGCGCATGTTTGCGCGTTCCCGCGAAGAATTGACCCGCAATATGACTTGGATCAAGGGCGTCTTGAAGCGGTCGGCCCCGATCGAAGGGCGGCCGCCTCAAGTTCGCTGATGCTTGCCGCTACCATTTAACCATTTAACCAATGAGGAAGAACCATGTCGAACACAAGTGATGAGGTTGGGAAAACGGCGCAAGAAGTGACGGAAGACCTTCAGCAAATGGGACGGAACGTAAGGGACGCCGCTCAAGAGAGGCTTGGACAGGCGGTCGAAAAAGCCACCGAATACGGAGAGCAGGCGCGAGACAAAGTCCATGGCGTGGCCTGCGCCTGCGAGCAATTCGTCCGCGAGCGTCCGTTGCGGTCCGTCTTGATCGCGGCCGGCATCGGCTGGCTGCTCGGTCGCTTTTGGAAACGCGGCTGACGGGTGATGAACCCATGACGGCAATCGCGTCCTTGGACCAGTACGTCGAATCGGCGCGGATGTTGGGGGCGGTCGCCGTTGTCGTTGCCGCCCTTTATCTGGCCAAGGGAGTACTGGTTCCCTTGGCGCTTGCCGTGCTGCTGAGTTTCCTGGTCAGCTCGGTGTGCGATTGGCTCGAGCGGCACAGGCTGGGCCGCATCCCGGCTGTCTTGTTCACGGCATTCCGGGTTTTTCGGTGCTGAGCATTGCGACATGGACGGCGGTGGTTCAATTGCAGCCAGGCGATCCCCAGTACAAGCGTGAGAACCGTCAGCGGGATCCCGACCTTACAATACTCCCAGAACGAGAGCTTCACGCCCTCGCGGCCTGCGCTTTCTACGACGATCAGGTTGACGGTCGCGGAGCCAACACTACTTGCCGCGGATCACGATCACCGGACCACGCAACTCTTGGGGCCGGCTTGCCTTGGGCGGTCCTGCTGGCAGCGGGCCAAGTCGGCAAGCTCGCGTTGCAGGGACGATAGATTGGCCGGTCTTTCGGCCGGGGCTGCTGGGATGATATTCATCGGGGGCTCCTCGGGGCTGGCAGACAGTCGGGTAATCGGTCAGAAGTGATGCCCGGAATGGGACTTCGGCTGGCAGCCGTCAAAGTTTTCCACCCTCCCCTCTTTTGGACTATCGCGAGCTGATCAGCCAAACTGCGGGCCAGGGAAAGGAGAACGCAGCATCCGCCCGATATAGATGTCAGGATCGAGGCCGGAGTTTAGCGCAGCCCGCCCCAAAAACCCACTGCGGAAGATGATCGACGGCCCGGCCGAGACCAGGGCCGGGCGGAGGGCAAAAAAACGGCCGCGAAGGATGCAGTGCCGGCCATGATATAAATGACGGAATCGAAGCCGGAGTTAATGCTCGGATCGCGCAAAGTCGATCGAGTTACTCGACTTGCATTCGCTCCGGAGTGCCTGCCTCCATTTGGCCGCCGTGAGCGTCTTCAGATCTCGGCAGTAGTCGGCGTTCGAGGGGATCAGGAACTTCCCAACCTTCCAATGCTCCCGCCTCGTACTAATGGGTCGTGGTCCGCGTCCAGTTCTCCGTGTACGGCTCGCCGCCCAAATACCTGCGGTTCTTTGGCTAGAGGACCTCAGTGCCAGCGGCCGTATTAGGTGCGGTTGGGCGGCAACTTCGCTGTGAGAACAGGGACGCTCCGCACGACATGGTTGTTGAAATCGACGAATAGAATTGTGCGGTCCCTGAGCACGATCCCCCGCGGCCAGTTCAGGTGGGCTTTTTCGAGCGGACCGTCCCGCAATCCCGCTTCTCCCGTACCGGCAATCGTAGAGACCATGCCATCGGGAGTGATTTTGCGGATGCGGTTCCCGTAGGTGTCCGAGAAATAAACAATTCCATCAGCGGTTACCAGCAGTTCGGTCGGCTTGTTCAGCCGGCTCTGGGCGGCCGGTCCGTCGGCGAAGCCTCCTGCCGTTTTGCCAGCAGGACCGCTGCCGGCAATTGTGGTTACGACACCTTGGGGCGTGATTTTGCGGATGCGGTGGTTCTCAGGGTCCGCCACGAAGAGATTGTCATAGCGGTCGATTGCCAGCCCGCAGGGGGCGAAGAACCGGGCCTCGGTGCCAACGCCGTCGCGCCAGGTCGCCGCGGCATCTTCGCCGGTCGGCCCGCCACCGGCCAACGTGCTGACGACTCCCTCCGGCGTGAGCTTTCGGATGCGATGGTTCCAGCAATCGCTGAAGAGGAGATTTCCTTTCGAGTCGAATACCATTCCTCGGGGCGAGTGGAGGCGAGCCTCGGCGAGCGACCCGTCGCGGTAGCCTTCCTCACGAGAATTGACCAGCGATCGAACCGTTCCGTCCTTGCCGATCACGCGAATGCTATTCTCCTCGTAACTGCAAACATAGAGGTTTCCTTTCCCGTCGCTGAGGACTCCCGAAGGGGTGTTGAAGCGGGCCTGATGGGCCGGGCCGTCAACGGTCCCCTTTACTCCGCTGCCGGCAAAAGTGCTGACAATGCCGTCGGGTGAAATCCTGCGAACACAATGGTTCGCGCTGTCGGCCACATAGAGATTGCATTTGGCGTCCAGGCACATGCCAAATGGCTGGTTGAAGGAGGCCATCCTCCCGGTTCCGTCCTTCAAGGCCGGTTGGCCACTTCCGAAGACGGTTTTTACCTCCGCTCCGGTCGTCTGTACTGGGGCAACCGCAATCGAAATGACCGCCGCCCAAATGGCGGCAATCGCAGGAAATCGTCGTTTCATGGGAGGTATCGCTTCTGCCAACATGAGAGCCTCTTTGGAAAATGGGGCTAGGACCACGCGCACCCTCCATGATACAACGGCCAAAACCTCGGCTCAATCGTGTTGGCAAAGTTATCCACTCCACGACCGATCGGAGCGGCCGTGCTTGACTGGCTGGACCGTAGATTTCGTTCAGGTGAGCAAAAAGTGGCGACCCGCGAGCGACCAACGGGATGTACAGGGCGAAAATGGCCGCCAGGGTGCCGGCCTCAAAGCCTGCTTGATGCCGGCGTTTTCCCCGGCCCGGCATGGCCGTTAAGGTCGCTAGCCGTTTGATCCTTCCGCTGCCGCGTCTTCGTTTCTTGTGACCGCCGCGGGCCCCGCAAGTCGATACTGCTAGCGGGCTTCATCTTCGTGCAGTGATCCCTGGCTTTGCCCGGAGGACGGGCGGCCTACCTGGAAGTGGAAGGATTTTTTGCCATGGCAATTGTCTACTGTCAACTGTTTTCGGGGGAGAAGCTGCTCACCGACCGGCTTCTGGTCTCCATCGAACGGGAAGTCGGACCCAACGCGAAGAATGCGCGAGGCTGCACATTTAGGGTTCCGGCAGACCAGCTGACAACGATCCGAAAAGACCAGACGATGCGACTGGAGTTTCCGGAAAACGTTGCCCGAAGATTGAAAATCCCCGAAGGGAACTCTCTGCAAATAGTCACCCACCAGATTCATGACCGCATCGCGCACTTCGGCGAAGCGTCCGCGTCGGAGGGATAGTCTGCGGGTAATGCCTTGGCCACGTCAACGATTGGCTTTGGCAGGGCTGCTTCTCGCCGTCTTGTTCGGCGCCGCCGGAGGCAACCTGGCACGGGGAGGTCCACTGGACGACCACGGCAACTTTGCCATGGCCTTCTTTACCGACTTCGACGTTCGTAGTTATGTTGGGCTTCTCGACTGGTATACGCTTTCGGTGGCCCTCTTTGTGGTCATCGTACTGACCGCATGGAGCAACTTACCTGGCGTTGAAAATGGAAGGCCCCGTGCATGAACGCAGCGCGTCGTAGGCCATGATATTGTGGCCGGTCCTATGCCCGCTTGGAGTGATCGCCTCCTTTGAAACGTGATACGTCCGCCCCGATGTCCTCAGCCACGCGATCAACAGCCCGGTTTCATGGTTGGGACTGATGCTCGTCGCAACGTCGGCCGTCACACTTTTGGGCGGACTGCCCAAGGGGCTGGAATTAAGGGCTCTTATCGGCTCGACGTTTTTGATCGCGGGCCTTCTCGCCACGGGCGCCGCCGCCATTTTCCCGGTGATGCTCTATTCCATGCTGGCCCCGGAGAATTTCGAAAGGGCCTTTGATGCCGCGCCCAGTCCTGGCGCCCTTGTGGCGGCGCTTGCCTGGTGGCCGGTTCCCTTTATCCTCGCCGCCTCCTGCTTCGTCTCTCGACGCTATGCTGGCAAGACAAGCACTTCCCGCGAAAATCGGGGTTATTATTGAGCTGCTGTCGCAGTCATCGAATGATGCGTTTCCGACGGCAATGAACATTGCCGCAGCCAACCAAGCGCTATAATGATTGAGTGTGTTCGGATTGAAATCCTGGATTTCGGAGCACTTCCGTGGCCACGACCACTCCGTCGACAGCGAACTCCCTGCCGCAGCATTCCGCCTCCCCGCCGCAACCCGTCGCGACGCCGACCGAACAACGATCCCGGTTCCGATCCGTGAAGTTCTGGGGCTTGCTCGGCGCACTTGCCCTGGTGTTGGTTCTTTTCCTCGTCTGGTGGTCGTACGGTGCGAAGCATTCAGTTACCGAAGACGCCTTTGTGGAGGCGCACATCATCAACGTGGCTCCGCAGGCCGTATCGGGGCATGTTGTTTCCTTCTTCGTCGAGGAGAATGATCGGGTCGAAAAGGACCAGTTGCTGGCGGAGATCGACTCGGAGCCGTACCGCGACCAGGTGAATCTCGCTCGGCGCAAATTGGAAGCGGCCGAGGCCGAACTCAAGCGGCAAGAGGCCGCGTTGGCCCGCCTGCGGCTGGAAATCCCCCTGCAAATCGAGATCGCCCGCCGTACCCTAGCGGCGGCCAAGGCCGATGAAGCCCGCGCCCAATCAGGTCTGAAGCTCACCGCGGACGAGGTCGATCATGGGATCGAAGAGGCCCAGGCCGGGTTGGAAGCCGCGACGGCGGATCTGCTCCTGGCGCAGCAGGAGTACACGCGGTTCACCAACCTCAAGAAAGAGGAAGCCGTGCCTCTCCGCAAGGCCCAGGAAGCGACCCAGGCCCGCGACAGCGCGGAGGCACACCGCAAGCTGGCGGCCACGAAGCTGGCTACGGCCCGGGCCAATCGAACGCAGATCGACGTGGCGCAGCGGACCGTGGAAGCGGCCGATAAGACGACTCAGAAAGCGAGCAAAGGCGTCGACCTCGCCGAAACAGGCAACGACGAGATCCGCGAGGTCGAGTTGCTCACGGAGTTCAAGAAAGTCGCCGTGGCCGAAGCCCGCACCCTGCTGACCTCGGCCGAGCACCAGCTCAACTACACGCAGATCCGCCGCCCTGCCCGGGCATCGTCGTCAAACGCTATCGCCATCTTGGCGACTTCGCGTCGGCGGGCGTCCCGATCCTGAGCATGTACAACACCGATCTGCTGTATGTTACGGCCAATCTCGAAGAGACGCGGCTCCGCGGCGTCGCGCCGGGCGACCCGGTGGAATTGCAGGCCGACGCCTTCGCCGAGCCCTTCCACGGACGCGTCGTCTGGATCGACAAATCGACCGGGGCCCAGTTCGCGTTGCTGCCGCGGAACGTCGTCGCCGGCGAGTTCACCAAGGTCGTGCAGCGGGTTCCCGTACGCATCGCTATCGATAAGGATGACCGTTGGCCGCTCTTGCGGGCCGGGCTCTCGGTGAAAGCCGTGATCAGTCACGGCCCCGGGGACCCGCACTGGGCCGAGCAGACCGCCCGGGAAATGGCGGACGCTGAAGAGCGTTTTAACCGGACGAAGGAGTGACCGTGTGACGCAACTCGCCAGAGCACCGGCCCCGCCGCCCCAAGACAATCCGCCGATTCTGGCGAGCAGCCCGCCCTGGCTGGCGGCCGTGGCCATCATTCCCATTCTGGCCACCGTTTACCAGACGCTCGTATTGACCGACGTTACGGACGACGTGATCCGCCTGGGCATCGACGCCGAACACTACAGCATGATCTGGACCAATGTCTCCTGGGGCGTAGCGACGATCTACGGGGTCTTTGCCGGAATTTGGGCCATGGCCCGCTACGGCGCTCGGACTACCCTGCTGGTCGGACTCGCCTGGTTTGCGGCGGGCAACCTGCTCTGCGGGGCGGCGATCGATCTGGGATCGCTCGTCCTGGCGAAGCTGGTGGAGGGCGTAGGTAAAGGGATGGTGATTGTGCTTTGCCGCTCCTTGCTTTACCGCCAGTTTGAACGTACGGTGATCATCGCCATCGGCTTCTACGGAGTGTTCGCCTACGCGACTCGTCCCACCACGCCGCTGCTTGACTGCGCTTGTGAACGAAGAGCTATCCTGGCGGTGGATCTTCTGGCTGAACGTGCCGCTGGCCATCTTAGCCGTCCCCCTGGTGCTGCGTTGCATCAAGCCCGACCGCCCGCCGCAGCCGATGAGGCTGCGGATCGACTGGATGGCGGTCACGTTGTTCGTGATTTGCGTCGTGCTGCCTGGCTTTCACCTTTGGCTGGTATCGGAAATGGGGCGGTTGGACGTCCCTCGCCTTTCACGGCAACCGCCCTGGTCGACCCCAGTATTCTTTGCCGGTTTCCTTGCGGTCTGGGTTGGCGCGGGCCTGTCGGTGAGCGAACACTTCCGCCGCATCTTCAGGTCCGCATTACGTGCTCGCAATGTCCGTCCGCACGCTCATGCTCGTGCAGCTTGTTGGCGGTACTGACCCTGATGGCCAACTACTGCCTCGAGCTCCGCGACTACCCCCGAGACGTGACCGGCTGGATCCTGGCCCCGGCCTCGCTGACGATGATGGCCTCGACGATCCTGACCACCTGGTTCCACCGCCGCTCCTTGCGGCACGTCTGGCTGTTGATCGGCGTCGTCGGCTGCGCGGGCTGTCTGTGGCGGATGTCCTCCGTGGACAACTTCACCAGCAAGGGAGAAGTGGCCTTGATGATCGGCTGCTGGGGGCTGTTCGTGGGGCTCTTTCCCCCAGTCTTTCTGCAAGACGAGGTGGAAGGACTGGATCGCCGCGACTTCCTCTATGCCGGGGCCCTGGCAGTCGTCGCGCTGATTGTGCCGATCGTGGTCATCCCGACCATGACCGGCACGATCGTTTCCGCCTGGTCCGACCGGGCCTTCGATGCCCAGCGGATGAACCTGCAGGAGAACCGCCCCGAAGTCGAGGCAGCGTCGGCTCGCATCGCCGATTATTATCGCCAGCATGGCGTCGAGGCGGCCCGATCTGCCCCGCATGACGTCCACCGTGCTCGGCGCGACGGTCAAGGAGGAGGCGGCGGCCCACGGCATCCAGAGCGGGCTGCGTTTCCTGAGCCTGACGGTGGGCTCGATGGGATTGCTGGTAACGGGGTTGTTGATGCGAAGCCGAACCGCCGCAGCGGCCTGAAAACCTTTTCCGGAGGTCAATCATGGATTCGACAATGATTGCCGCGATGTCCGCGCTTGGCGGTTCGATCGTGGGTGCGACGGGAACTTTCGTGGGCTCTTTGATTACGCAGCGACATCACGATCGGCGAGACTTGCTGGCCAACCAGATTGCCCGCCGGGAGGCGCTGTATTCCGATTTCATCAGCGAGAGTGCGCGGACTCCTGATCGATGCCCTGGAGAACAACGTCATTGACCCGAAGAATATGATACCGGCCTACGCCCTCTTAAGCCGCATTCGGCTCCTCTCGCCGCCGCGGGTCTTGGCAGCGGCCGAAGACGTCCTGAAACACATCATCGAAACCTACTCCAAGCCGAATCTTACCCCAGAGCAAATTCGCGACGAGACCCTGAACGGAGTCGATCCCCTGAAGGACTTCAGCGAGATATGCCGCAACGAACTAGAGATCGTGCAGAGACAGTTTTGAACCGCTCGCGGAAATTACTCAATCCCCTCTGCGAACGGTCTAACGGCCCGATCCGGCCGTCGCCGTGATCGGCGCGGTTCCCATCGCATACTCCAAACGCGCAAAGATTGTCAGGTAGTCGTAAATCGAGTTGAAATAGTCCTGCTGGGCACGGGTCACCGCCGCCTGGGCGTCCGTGAGCTCGGCGGGAGTCGCGTCGCCCTGCCGGGCCCGGGCCACGACCAGGCGATAGGTCTCCAAGGTCTGCTCCACGGCGGGGCGCGAGAGCTCAATGCCCTTCCGCGCGGCGATCAAGTGGCGGTACGACTGGTTGACCTCGAAGGCGATAGTGTCGGCAATCGAGTCCGTTTGGGCCATGGCCTCGCGAATCCGCGACCCTTCCTCGTGCAGTTCGGCGACCCGCCTGCCTCCTTCGAACAATCCCCATTCCAGTTTGATGAAGCCCAGGCCCAAGCCGGCATGACCGCCGGAGTTGGTCTGATCGAATCTCAGCAGGTCTCCTTCGGCCACGATCTTCGGAGCAAAGTCGGCACGCGCAGCGCGCGAGCCTTCCTGGGCGATTGCCACCGACTTGCGCGCCACCTGGAACTCGCGGCGGCAGGCCACGGCTGATTGCAGACAATCGGCCAGGCTCATCGTGAAGGGAGGGACGTCCGTCGTGTCGACCACCTCGGTAGACGAGCTGGCGTTCAATCCGATGGCCAGATTGAGCGCGGCGATCGCGATCGCCTCTCCTTCCTCGGCGGCATCGAGAAGCCGCTGGGCCTGGGCCAGGGCCACCTTGGCTCGCAGGAGCTTCTCGCGCTCGATGACGCCTCCCTTGGCCAGCTTCTCGGCCACGTCCACGTCGTCCGCGGCGCGGCGGACCGACTCCGTGGCGATGCGGTGCAGCGAACGGGCCCGCAGCACCTGGTAATATGCCGTCGCCACTTCGTTGGCGATCGTCTGGTAGGCCCGCTCAGTCTGAAGTTCGGCGATGTCCGCCGCGAGACCTGCCTGATTGTAATGTCCCATCCGACGGCCGAAGTCGCAGACCAGCCACTGGAGTCGCATTTCCGCCAAGGTGTAATCGGGCTGTACGTTCAGTCCGACCGGCAGCACGCCTCCAGGAGACAGGAAGGTGTAGGGAGTCCCGGCGACAGTGGTGCCCGGCCCGCCCACGTTTTCGTCGAATTTCCCTGCCGAATAGCCGGCGGTGAGAAGCGGCAGGAAAGCCGAAAAGGCGATGTCTTCTTTCGCTCGGGCCTGTTGGATGCTCTCCAACACCACCCGCAGCTTGGGCTGCACGCGGAACGCCAACTCGATCGCGGCGGGCAGGTTGAGAACCTGATGGAATTCACCGTTGGTCGCTCGGTCTCGAGTCGGTGCGGCAACTGTTTCCGCCGGCGACGGCATCTCCGTCGGCGATTGGGCTTGCTCCAAGGAGACCTGTCGTACTTCAACCGCTGTTTGATCCGGGGGCTGTGCGGAACCTTGAAAACCGGCGACACCCGCCGGCGGAAGTATCCGCTCGGTGGGCCCCGCTTGGATGTTGTGAGCGTCGTGGCTGCAGCCCGGGGCGGTGGTCAGCCAAAGCAGCGCGAGGATTCCCAAGTAAAGCCAGGCCTTGTCTTTTCTGGTCTCCATCGTCAATTTCTGTGAACGTTGGACTTCCTTGGCTCTCGATAGCGAATCGTCAACCGCGCCAATTTACGGGTCTCACAAGACTCACGTCAACCGCCCGCAAGGGAGTTTGTCGAACATGGCGAACGAGCCGCCGGTAGGAGTTGTGCCGACGGCCTTTAGCGGTGGTATCGACTATGCCAACAATGGTTCTTAATACGGCTCGGTTCAAGGATTGCGTTACGCCCCCGCCATGGCCAGCCTAACAAGTATAAACGTCAAAATTTGACGAAAAAGAGGCGGCTTGCGCAAATACCAAGCAAGGCTTGGTTCCATTCTCGCCGCCGAATCCTTGCGGACGATCAAGGAAAACACCGGGAGCGGAGCGCGGAATCCAATACTTCCAAAGAGCGATAGAAGAGTCGGCTGTGGCGAGGATCACAGCGCGTTGGGGGCAGTAGTACACGGCGGGCGCGTCCTTTGCCCGAGCTATTTTGATGCGCAGAATTCCGCGACGGACCGCATCTTTGCCGACATTACCCTCAAATCTCCCTCGCAGCGGTACAAGGTCGAGGCCAAGTCGCGGTTGTGGCAATGAACCCGACATTGGAGCCGCGAGGACTGGGCCGCCAACCCGGCCAGCCCGCCTGCTAGACCATCGCCGCGCCTCGCCATTTCTGCACTGCGGAAGGCCATGAAGGCCGCCGGCATCAAAGAAGGGGGATTCGACACCGAGAAGGGTCAGGTGATCGGTCGCACGGCGATCCGTCCCTTTATTGCCACTCCGTGCAACGCATTGCAAAGCCAGGAAGGCTCGCAGATAGCGAGTATCTGAAGGGCCTCGGAGAGGGTGGCGGCGGTTAAGCGTCCCACAGAACGCGGCGGCAGAAATCGTCGGCCGCGCAAGTCGTTTGTCGGCATTGCGGCAAGTGGGATTGCGACTTGGGAATGCGCCTCTGGGTGATTTGAGGGAATGCGAAATCAGCCCAGCCCTCGCGGCCCGAATCTTGAGTAGCAAGATGGATTCTGAACTCATCGGACCATCATCGTGTCAGTCAACGGTGGCAAAGATCGTCGAAACGCGCAGCTGTAATGCGCATTTAACTTGACAACTTCGGTTTACCAGCGTATTATTTCATCGGAAGCGCATTGTAATGCCTATTTCAGACACTCTCGACAGGTCTTCGTCCATAAATCAACTAAAAGCGCACTGCGATGCGTCTCAACGATGATGTATAGCGAGAAGATCGGGCAGCTCGTGCGTTCTCGACGGAAGTTTCTCCAGCTCCGTCAGCGTGATCTGGCGGAACTGGCGGGGGTCACGTTGCGTGGGCTGACCGACATCGAGAATGGTCGGGCAAATCCGACGCTCAACCAGCTTTCCAAGATCGCAAGCGTCCTGGGGCTGGAAGTGACTTTGAGGCAGAAACCACCAGATGTCACGAGCTAACGTCTATTATCGTGATACTATGGCAGGGATCCTAAGTCACGACTTGGGAGGATACGTCTTTGAGTATCTGCCCGGCTACTTGGGAAATCCCGCCTTGCCGGCAATCAGTCTGACGCTCCCCAAGCGCGAGGCCGTTTTTCAATCGCCCGTGCTATTCCCCTTCTTTTTTGGGTTACTGGCGGAGGGAGAGAATAAGTCGCTGCAATGCCGTCTTCTGCGAATCGATGAGGACGACCACTTCACTCGCCTCCTGAGGACTTGCACGACCGAAACGATCGGCGGAATCACTGTCAAGGAAATCACATGACGAATTGTCCAGGCTGCCTGAAGGAAGGACATTCCACCTACTGCCGACCTTGCCGAAAACGGCTGTTTGGCGGCAAGAAGGTCTCCCATGTACTTCCGTTTTCTCGGCCTGTCTACAATCAAACCAAGCTGGCGACGACGGGGAAAAGACTTTCGATCTCCGGTGTCCAGACCAAGATGTCGCTTGTCTTGCGCGCCGGACGGCTGGAGATGACCGAGACGGGCGGCCAGTACATTCTCAAGCCGGTTCCCTATGGGGAGCTTCGGCATTTGGACGCGGTCCCGGTGAACGAGAACCTGACGATGCAGATTGCCAGGCAGGTGTTTGACCTCCGCGTCGCCGAGAACGCGCTGGTCGAGTTTGAAGGTGGTGAATTGGCATATCTGGTTCGCCGGTTCGATGTGCAAGAGGATGGCACGCGGCACTTGCAAGAGGACTTCGCTCAAATCGCCGAGCGATCCGAGGAATCTCACGGGAAGAACTACAAGTACGATTCTTCCTACGAGGAGATCGGCGACCTGATTCGAAAACATGTCGCCGCTTATCAGGTGGAGATGGAGAAATTCCTGCACCTGATCGTGTTCAACTACCTCGTCCACAACGGTGATGCACACCTCAAGAACTTTTCACTTATCCGTAACGAAGAGAGTGGTGACTACACTTTGTCGCCGGCATATGACCTGCTATGCACACGGCTGCATGCACCTGACGAAACGAGGACCGCGCTGGATCTGTTTAAGGATGATTTTGAGACGGAAAGTCACCGAATCAATGCCTTCTATGCCTACGACGACTTTCAAGAGCTTGCGAACCGCCTGGGGCTGCACCCAGGTCGCTTCAAGCGCTTCATGCAATCTGCCATTAGCAAGGAGCCTGAGGTATTCTCGCTGATCGATCGCTCGGTGCTGTCCGCGCAATGCAAACGCGTGTATAAGGATAGCGTGCGGGACGCGATGCGGGCCCTTTCCTACTCATATGACCGCGTTGCCAAATGACAAACAAGGCGCAAACGACATCGATTACCACGAGAACCAGAATTGGTTGCCAGCGGCAAGGTCAATCGCTCCGAGGGCCTTGACATCCAGCGGCTGTTTATCGGTGCAAGCGTTGCTGATGCGGCCCGCGCCATCCAGCACCCGGAAATCAGACGAACGTTTGTGTTTTCTGCGGCGGATAATGATTGGGTTGATTTCGCAATCGTGCCAGACCAAAACCATGAAAATCAAAAGGCTCGAGTTAGTTGCGGCGCTGACCGTTACGATATCGTTTCGCCGGTCGGCATCCGCCTCGTCAGCGGCAGTCGGGATGGTGTAAGGTTCAGATTCGATCGCGCAGTATTTCCCGCGCCGCGTTGTACCCGCACGCTCCCATCACGCCACCGCCGGGATGCGTGGCGGCGCCGCACAGGTAGAGCCCCTTCACCGGCGTCCGGTAATCGGCGTAGCCGGGCACCGGACGCATGAACGAGAGGCTCGAAAGCGACATCGTTCCCTGCATGATGTTGCCGCCGGTAAGGCCGTAGCGGACTTCCAGGTCGGCCGGCGACAGCACCTGGCAGTTGAGGACAGATCGCCGGAAGTTCGGCGCGTAGTCGTTCATGATTTCGATGCAGCGCTCGGCGTACCGATGCTTGTTCTCCTCAAGGGTCCCGGCGTCCTGGGCGAGATCGTAGGGGAAATACTGAGTGAACATCGACATCACGTGGTGGCCCTTCGGCGCCACCGTGTCGTCCAACGACGAGGGGATTGTCGCCTCGATGATCGGGTTAGGCGCGATGTAGCCGTACTTCGCCGGGTCGAACGCCTTTTCGATGTAGTCCCGCGTAGGACAAAGGTGGATCGTGCCGCGGTGCTGGGGACCGGGAGTGTTGCCGCGGAGGCAGGTGAAGTCGGGCACCTCGCTCAACGCGAGATTCACCTTGCAACTGCCACTGGCGTAGTCGAGGTGGCGGATCGAGTCGGCGAACTCCGCCGGCAGATCGTTCGCGTCCATCAGCTTAAGAAACGTGACATTGGCATCAACACCCGACACGACCGTCGTCGCGCGGAGTTCCGTCCCGTCGGCCAGGACAACGCCCGTCGCCCGGCCGTTCTTCACCGCGATCCGCGATACCTCCGCACGCACGCGAATCTCAGCGCCCTTCTCCTGGGCCGCTGCGGCGATTGCATTGCTCAGGCCACCCATGCCGCCGCGCACGTAGCCCCACACGCCGCGGACCCCGTTACACTGGCCCATGACGTGGTGGAAGAGGACATACGCCGTCCCAGGCATCGAGGGCGTTGCGAAGGCGCCGATGATCGAGTCGGTGGCGATCGTCGCCTTGACCTCCTCGGACTCGAACCAGCGGTCGAGGATCGGGTTGGCGGCGCCGGTCAGGATCTCGATCGCCTTTTGCCCGTCGCTGCCAAGCTTATGGAAGGCGAAACCCAGCCTGGCTAGTTTGAGCAGGTTGCCGGGAGCCAGCGACCAGGGATTGGGCGGAGTCTGCACCAGCATGGGCTCAAGGAAGTCGGCCACCCGCTCCAGCATCGCCTCGTATTTCGGCAGCGCCTCGGCGTCCTTGTTCGAGAACTTGGCAACTTCCCGGTGGGTCATCTCCTTGTCTGGCCCCATCAGGAGATAGCGGCCATCAGGGAAAGGGGTGAAGCTCGATGGATTGCGCGGCAGCATCTCGAAGCCGTGGCGTTTCAGGTCCAGGTCGCGGATGATCTCGGGGCGGAAAAGGCTGTTCACGTACGCTGCCGTCGAAACTTTGAAGCCGGGCCAGAGTTCCTCGGTGACGGCGCAACCGCCGACGAGCTCGCGGCGTTCGAGCACGAGCACAGAACGGCCGGCACGGGCCAGGTAGGCGGCGGTGACGAGGCCGTTGTGGCCTCCGCCGACGATGATGACATTGTAAGACTTCACGTCTTTCCTCCCTCGTTGTTTTCGGTTGACCTGCCCGCCTGCCTGTTGGTAGCGGCCCGCCATTCAAGAGGTTTTTCGCCTGCCGGAAGGACACGATTGAATCCGGCCTGGTCGTGTCCACGACCACGCTTAATTCCATCATCGTACTGCCTATGGCCTATGTCGATGCCGCGTCGGTTTGCAAGTCGAATACATTGCGACACTTTGGCGTGACAAGATACTGCGGCGTGGCGTCATTGTGAGAACTGACGCCAAACGATCTCAAACGATCTCAGGTATCCGCCGGGCAACCTCCTCGACCAGGGCCTTCATGTCCGTATTACGGTCTCCAACGAAGATGGTGTCCTTCGTCACAACAACCGTCAGGCTGTCAGATGCGATAACCACGTACTGGTCTGTATTTGCCAGAACGATGTTGTCCATTCCCAAGACAACTGCCTTACCATGCACAACGTTCTCGTTGCTTTTTGAACCGACCCTTCCTGCCAGCGCGGCGTGGGTTCCCATATCCTCCCAACTGCAGGGCAGTAGAATGCTGCAAGCATTGCGTGTCTTCTGCATGATCTTGTAATCGATCGAGCCTTTCGGCATCCCGGGAAACAGCTCACCCAAGACTCGATCGCGCTCGGCCGTATCCCACGCGTCGCCGATCCGCGCAAGCAAGGGGCCTGCCTCCGGCAAGTAGGCATTGATCTCCCTCAGTATCGTTTCTGCCTTCCACGCGAATTGTCCGGAATTCCAGCGGTATCCGCCTTCGTCGATATATCGCTGCGCGATCTCCAACTGAGGTTTTTCCGTGAAGGCCGCGATCCTTTTCACCTCGCAGTCCGGAAAGTCCACCGTCTCACCCAACTTCTGCCAACCGACCAGCGTGCTGGGGGAGGCGGCCTCGATTCCGAAGGCCACCAACTGGTCCGGGTGCAATTCCAGGAAAGTGGCCGCATTAGCAATGGCCGTATTGAGTTGATACGCGGGCTCGATGATTTGGTCCGCCGTCAAGACGATCATGATTGCCGCCGGACATCTTCTCTTCAAGACAGTTGCCGCAAGCCCAATCGCACTGGCTGTGTCGCGAAGACAAGGCTCGTAGACGAAGTTCTCCGGAGGGATTTGTGGCAAGGTCTCCTGTGCGACTGCCTTGTACTTGATGCTCGTCAGGATCAGGATACGATCATCGGGTACGTGTCCGCGCAGCTTGTCGACGGTCAGCTCGATCAACGACTTGCCCCGAAACAACTTCAGAAAATGCTTGGGTCTGTCTCGGCTGCTCAGGGGCCAGAGACGGGTGCCGGCGCCGCCGGCCATGACCACGGCATAACAATTGTCGCTTAGCATGCTCTTCCACTACCCGAGGTTGACTTTGACTTGAAATCCGCCCTCGACGGGTTCCGAGGAGGCGACATAGATATACCCGACGCCACAGCCCGAGGGCATGGCGCCCGCGTATTTCCGCTGGTAGTAACGCAGCTTCTTCATCACAGGCACCTGGATAGTTGGATGCTCAAAAATACCCGGGAGCATCTTTCTCCAAGCGGACGAGCAGCGGTTAAACGACGTCCCTAGTCCTTCGACGTCCCGGGCCTTGACCGCGGCAAAGCAGTCTTGGCCCGATTTTCCGAGCTGTTCGACGACCCGTTTGGTGGCAAAACGCCCGCTATCAAAAGGGTTGTAGCCCTCAGGTCGCGGCCCCACGCAATCCACAATCCAGAAGTTGCGTTCGAACCATTTCGCAATGCGCGGGTCCAGGATAGAACTAACGGTCTTCGGTAGCACGCCGTTGTGGTGGCGGAAATCGTAGTGCAGGAGATTGATCCCCGGATACACGGATCCCCAGGCATCCTGGGATCCACCGATCGGCACCTTCCGCTGGTTTTCCAAATAATACAACTCAGTTGCCAGCTCGTACTTGTCGATGTTGTCGGGAACGCCGTTAGGATACTCTTGCATGAGGATCTGCCGAGTGCTCGAGCAAATACCGCATCGGTCGTGGAAAGTGACCGTCGGTTGGATCTGGACGACGACCACGTATCCGTCGGCAAGAAAATTCACAAAGTTGTGGTCTCCCCACCCGCCGGCGAGCGCCACTCGGTAAGGGAGTGCCAGAACCGTTTTCGCACTTGACTGTTTTGCCATTCAATTATCTCCAACTCTGCTCTGCTGTGTCCCAGATTTGAAAAGGAAGTGGTATTGCCCCGACTCCAGCTCGAAATTCGATTTTACCGACTCGATCCGAGACTAGTAACCTTGACACCCGGCTCGGAGCCTTCGGCCAACGCGACTCCTGCCAGCAGAATCAGCAGGAATGAAGGCTTGGTGCCGCGAAACCATGTAGCACGACCCATTGGAGACTATTCCTTTCTTCCTTCGCACCCTTATCCGGCGAATCGGTATTCGCAAGTTCCCTTCACGCGAGAATCTCGCTCCCGCTCATGGTACAGTCCCTGGTATCGTGGTCCGAGTGCAGGTGCCGCACGCCGGCCTGCGCTGTTGGAGCTTCTTCTCAATCGCGAGAGACGTCGCGGTGATCGATAGCCCGCCCAGGGCCGTGCATCGCAGTTCGCGCGGCATCTGACCGGCAACGCGCCTCGCCGTTTCGATCACCTCGTCGAGAGGAATGACTGGATCGTATCCAGCCAATGCCATGTTCGCGCAGGCCAGCGCATTGCTTGCCGCCATGACGTTCTTGCCCAGGCAGGGCACTTCCACGCGGTTGGCAACCGGATCGCAGATCAGGCCGATCATGTTCTGCAGCGCCATGGACGCGGCAGCAACCGATTCGGCGAGCGTGCCGCCGGCCAGGGTCACCAGCGCGGCCGCGGCCATGCTGGAAGCCGATCCGCCTTCCGCCTGGCAGCCGCCGGCCTCGGCGGCGAAAGTCCATCGCGCGGCAATGAACACGCCGATCAGCCCGCTCGCCAGAAGCGCCCTGGCCATCGTCTCTTCGTCATGCCCCAGGCTCTCCGCCATCGCGATCACCGCGCCGGGCAGTGCCGCGCAAGCGCCCGCCGTGGGTGCGGCCACGATGACGCCCATCGAGGACTTCACCTCCATCAGTGCCGAGACGTAGAGCACGATGCGATTTAACGCGCCGGCATCCAGCAACCGACTGCCTTTCATGCATTCCTCGAATCGCCCGCATTGATACCCGAGAACGCGGTCGTCGTGCTGCGTACCGGCAAGCCCCTGCCCGATCGACCGCCGCAGAATTCGAACGATATCCACCATCCGGCTCAGCACCTCCGACTCCGCCAGCCCTCCTCGTGCCATTTCGTACTCAACGGCCAGCTTCCACAACGGCAGATTCCGGCCGGTGTTGTGCTGCAGCATCTCCTCGCATGTCGTGAACCGAACGCTCATGTCGCGGCGGGAAAGAACCGGTAGCACCGGCGAGAGTCGGCGCACCGCGCGTACTCCGGACAGCCCTGCGAGTTCCGCCTCGCCGACGAAGCGGGATGCTTTCACCTCGAGCAGTTGTCGGTCACCGGCTTCATGCAGAAGGATCTCGTCGGCATCCATCCGTGCGGCAAGCTTTTGCGCAATTTCCGCCCCGGCGCCGTCCAACCAGAGCAACGTCTCGAACGAATCGCCGCAGATCGACACCTGGAACCCGTCCACCGCGATGACCTCCACCATACCTCCGCCGGTCGAGACGGCGATCAGCGAGCGCCTCTCCCGGGAATTGGATAGTGTAAGTCGGTACGTGTTAGGATGCGGATCTCCCGTATCCACAATGTCGATCCGAATGCAGACGCCGGACTCCCGCAAAGCCCGCGGGGAGTCCGGTAGTCGGTCGTCGGCAGCGTCCCAGCCCAGCAGTCCTCCGAACAGCCCCATATCCGAGCCCTGCGTCTCATGCGTTGTCGGCAGGGAACCGCCCAGGTCAAATTCGACCAGGACCTCGTTAAAGTCGGCCTCCATCAGGTCGCGAGCCAACCTGCCAATCCGCAAGGCCGCTGCGCAATGGGAACTCGAAGGTCCCCGCATGACCGGGCCGATAACATCGTTGAAGATACTGACTTTCATCGCAATCTTACGCCCTTATCGTGTGGATTCGATTCCGCATTCTCGCCCCTCGGGAAACTTCCGCGTCACGTGGAATAATAGCGGTTGGCGCAATACAGAATGACCACCGTTGCCAGCAGAAGACAGGCCACCAATCGCGGATCGCTCCATCCCTGGATAGGGCCTCGCAGGAAAGCCAAGGGATGGTCCCAGCAAACCTTGGCGACCTCGGCCGGGTCCATGGCGGGAGTGGCGAGACTGGTGAAGACGTAGATTACGGCGCAAACGCCCGCCAGGATCGGGCCGACCAGCATGAATGGAATACCCAACCCCTGCACGGTGTCGGTGACCAGGCCTGAAAAATCGGCGGAGGTATGGGTGGCGCCGAGGATCAACTTGCCGACGCTCGGCAGGTCGAGCACGAAATAAACGATGCCGATCAGCGAGCCCAGGTACAAAGTAGTCATTGCCGCTTCCTTGGTGCCCCGTTTCCACATTACACCCAGCACGAAGACCGTCGTCACCGCTGGTGCGAAGGTCATGGGAATCTTGTTGATGGCCTCGAAAATTGTGCCGAATTGATCGCCTTGGGTAGACCAGAGCATGGCCAGAACCATGATCAGGCCCGTTGTGATCCGGCCGATGGTCACCACCCGGGTATCGGTCATACTGGGCTTCCATCGCTTGACGATGTCCATCGAGATCAGCGTAGCACAACTGTTTAACGCGGCGGCCATGCAACTCATCAGCGCCGCGGCCATGCTGGCGGCGAGCAACCCCTTGAGGCCCACGGGGACCAGGTAGTTGATCAGCGACGGCAGCATCGTGTTATAGTCGACCCGGTTGGAGCATTCCACATGGAGAAGTTGGAACGCGCCTTTTTGCCAAAGCACGTACCCGATCACTCCCGGAAAGACCATGAGGAACACGGGGGTGATTTTGAGGAAGCCGGCAAAGATGGCGCCGTTCTGGCCGTCCCGCAGGCTCCTCGCGCCGAGCACGCGCTGCACGTGGGTTTGATCGGCGCACCAATACCAGATGCCGAGAATCGGATAGCCCAGCAGCACCGCCAGCCAGGAATACTCGCTCAGATGACCGTTGGCGTTGATCACGGGGTGCAGCATGTTCAGTTGCTCGGGCTTAAGCGTCTCTTTGAACGCGGCCACGTCGTGCACGCCGACCGCCGGCAATGCCTGCAGGCCCAACACCGTTATCAAAACGGCTCCGCCCAGCAGCAGGCAGACCTGGATGTTCTCGGTCATCACGACGGCTTTCAGACCGCCGAGTGCCGTATAGGTCACGGTAAAGGCCGAAAGCACAACAATGGTATACAGCATCGGCACGCCCAAGAAACTCTCGAATAGCTTCGCGGCGGCAAAGAGGCTGATGCCGATATGGATCAGCAGTGCGCCGATTATCCCTATGAACGCCAAAATCGTGCGTGCCTGCGGGCAGTATCGCCGTTCCATGAATTCCGGCAGGGTGGAGACGCGGGAATTGATGTAGAAGGGCGTGAACAGCAACGCCAGAAGAATCAGCGTAAAGCACGCCATCCATTCGAAATTTCCGATGACCATGCCGTCCTTGGCGCCTCCCGCGGCAAGCCCTACAAGGTGAATGGTCGATATATTCGAGGTGAAAACTGCCGCCCCTACCGTAAACCAACCCAGCGACTTGCTGGCGAGGAAATACTGGTTCGTGGAGGCATGCCGGCGGAATCCCACCCAGATCCCAAAGGTGGTGATGCCGACCAGGTACACAACGATGACAGCGAAGTCAATCGAATTCAGATGCATCAGTTCTTCCTCGTTCCAGTCATGTTTGCCCGGCCGCTCAATATACCACCGGTCGCCCGCGTCGGAGACCGGGGTCCAAGCGGGTTTACCGGCCGGCACCACGGCCGGATGGGCGCAGCGTGAACGTCTTGGTATCCGTGCAACGCATCTCGGTTACTACGATCGTTCATTCCTGCGGTCTGCGGCAGAGGATCGGCTCAAAAGGGTTTCCGCCGCTCGATTTTGAAGACGAAAGCGTGCTCGCAGGGCTTCTTGCTGGGCGTCTCGACAGAGAGCCCGCGGGCGGTCATCTCCCAATGAAGCGGCTTGCCGTCGCCGAGCATTGTGATCGAGACGATTTCCGACGGATAGAGCCCGCACCAGCCGGTCCACGACTCCCAATGGGGAGCGAGGCTAGTGATCAGCAGGCGATCGCCGGGCCAGGCCAGGGCTATCGCGTAGAGGTTGTTGCCCTTCACCGTGAAGCGGATATCGCGGCCAGTGTAGCGGAGGTTGTTTTGCTCGTTGAAATCGCCGCGCGTCGTCAGCCGCGTTGGCCCCTCGCCGCCCATTACCCAGGGGGTCGTGCCGTAAATCGCCTCGCCGTTGACACGGAGCCACTTTCCCATGCCCAGCAACAACTTCTTGGCCTCGTCCGGGATGGTGCCGTCGGGCTTGGGGCCGACGTTCAACAGCAGGTAGCCGTTCTTGCTCACGCGGTCGACGAGGTTCACGATGAGGTTGCCGACCGTCTTGAACCCCAGGCCCTTGACGTATCCCCAGCCTCTTCCCACGTCCACGGTTGAGTCAGTGATCCATTCGTAGTAAGTCAGGTCCGCTTCCTGTCCGCGTTCCAGGTCGAGCAGGCCGGTGCCCGGCGGCAGGGTGTTGCGCTTGTAGGTTACCACCACCTCTTTCCTACGCGCTGCCGCGTGGTTGTAGTAATAGGCAATCATGTCCTGTTTATAGGAGTCGGTGATCAGTTCCAAGCCGTTGTCGAACCAGACCAGATCCGGATCGTACTTGTCGATGACTTCGACGACCTTGCCCTTCCACTGCTCGCAAAAAGCCTTGCTCGGCAGGGCGTTCTTTTCGTGGATGAAGCCGTACAGGCCGGAGTAGCGCGGGTCACCGCAATCGTAGCGCTTGTCGAACGTTGGGAAGTACAGCCAGCTTTCCGCATGGTGAAAGGCGGCGACGAATTTCATATTGCGTTTCTTGATCGCCTTGGCAAGTTCACCCACCACGTCCCGCTTGGGGCCCATCTTCGCGGCATTCCAGGGCGAGTACTTCGTGTCCCACATGGCGAAGCCATCGTGGTGCTCGGCCACGGGGCCGGCAAATCGGGCCCCGGCTTTTTGGAACAGGTCGGCCCATTCTTCGGCATTGAACTTCTCACCGGTAAACCTGGGGATGAGATCCTTGTAGCCAAACTGTTCCAGCGGGCCATAGGCTTGCTCCCAATGTTTTCGCTCGGGGGAACCGGGTTCCCAATAGACGATGTTGGCATACCAGGTGGCGTTCGGCCCCTGGGCTGGCACCGAGTAGACGCCCCAATGCGTGTATATGCCGAATTTGCCCTCGCGAAGCCATCGTGGGACCGGGTGCGTTTTCAACGAGGCCCAGTCGGCGGTGTACGGCTTTTCTTCCGCGGCAGCCGGGACACAGGTGTTCCCAATCAGCAGGACGGACAACGGCAATACGGAGCTAGCAACTCTTATTAGAGCACCGAATGCGTTCATGGTTTGTATCCCTTGTTTTTTGCCTAGTGCGATCATCATCGCACGGCTTGATGCGTTACGATGGGGACATAACCCACCTCCAGGCCTTTGGGCGGCGTCACCAGCAGCGCCGGATCGAGCGTCGCCAGCTTGCCGCGACTGGGCGGAGCCATGTAGTCCCGGTCTATGGGCCACGTCGCGTGGAGTTTTGTCACGAAGGCCTGTAACGCGGCCTTCTTCTCGGCGCTCCAATGGTACTGCTGAAATGACGGCTGATCGACGAAGCGGTACCAAGAATACGTTACTACGGAACCGTCAACGAGCTTGACCGTAAACGGTCCGCGTGTCGGACCGGGCCGGCTCCAGGCGCCCGTTGCGGGCGACGTGTACGGCGGGCCCTGTGGGGCCAGTTCGAACTCCTGCGCCGGCAACCGCGTCTCGGCGGGCACGTCCGCGGCCGAGATCGCGACGCGCTTGTCGCCGATCAGCTGGTAATACCGTGGGAACACGCCCCGGGGACTGATTTTGCTCTTGGACCACTGCAGGCCCCACACGTCGCCCTCGAACACCTTGGTGTCGAAAACGTGTTCAACGCCGGCTAGTTGCTTGCCGGATTGGCTGTAGCGCGTGGTGCGCAGTCGTCAGCTTGGATTTCCACGCGCCCTTCTCGTCGAATCGCCCGGAGCAGGTCGGGCCGCCGTTCCGCCATGCCTTGAAGGCATCGTACAGGGCGGCTTTGGAATAGTAGGTCACGTCCTGCACAAGGAAGCTTCTCCCCCGCTCGTCCACCGGGAACTGCAATTTGGGGATCTTCGAATAAACCACCCCGTGGCGCATCCTTGGCCTCGAAACAGGGCACGGTGTTGATCTCCATGGCGCCGCCGCCCATCTCGCCCGGCCGAGCATCGAGTCCGCGTCCATAAATGAACGGATAGTTGAACAGCTTGCCGATCTTGCTCCAGGTCTCCGGAATGTAATAGGCGATCGGGCCCTTGAAGTTGGCCGCGCTCAGGAAGCACGTCCAACTCTGGTCGCCCGTGGGCGGATCGCCCGTGGTGGGATCGGTAAAGGGCAAGGCCATCCACGTGTAGCCCAGGAATTGGCCGTTGGGATTTCCCTGAAACGGTAGCGCATCGGGAGGAATCAACAGCCGGTTGCTCAGCTTGCGCGATGCCCAAACGATGGTCCGGCAAAGCTTTGTTGCTGTAAAAGAAAGACCAGCCCGGCGATCCGATCTCGTAATCGTAGCATTGCGGCGTGGCGTTCATGCTGAACTTGGGCGGGCCGTATCGGAAGTGGTTGCCCGCCCAGTAGCCCAAACCGCCCTCGACAGTTTGAAACACGCTGCTCCAGGTGGGACCGCGCTCCCGCCAAGTTCTGGCCAGCGTGCCTTCGGGCGCGAGCGGCTTGTCCTTGTTGTCGGAGTTGTCCGGCGTGATCCACGAGCCGGCCAGGCCAATCTGAAAGCCGGCCAGCGGCTGGTCGATCAGCGGCCAGACCGCGGAGTAGAACCCCATGCCCGCACTGAACTCGGATTGGGCGGGCGGGCGGGTCGCGCTGAAACCGATATAGCCGTGCAGCCCGTCGGAATGGGCGGTGACCTTGGCGGTTCCGGCTGTCTCGACGTCGTTCGCCTGGTTCTCTTGTGCGGCACAGTTCCAGGCCAGGAGGGCCATGCCGAAGCAGGGCAGAAGTCTGGTTCTCATAGTTTTTCCTTCATCTTGATCTTGCGTCGCGATCCCGTGTTGCAGGATTCGGTTCCTTCGCGCCACACGGCCACGAATTCATGCGTCGGGCCCCATGTGCCCATCTCGCAGATCTTGAAACCAAGCAAGAATGTGCTGATTGGGGGGTTCGTTTCATGGTTGCAGTCCTTGATTTCATCGTCGTTTTTACCGGCCGTGGGGCCGGAGAAGTCGGCCCACTGCGATTTCTTGCCGCCGCCTTGTGTGGTGGTGGCGTTTTCGCCGGTCAGAAACCGCCGGCCTTCCGGCCCCTTCGGGAATCGCAACGAGAGCCCGGCATAAGCACCCATTGTCTGGCCGGGTGGCGTGCGGTCGAGCTTGACCGGCTTGTCGGCAGCGATAAAGACGCTCGTCCAGTCAATTCGATAGTTGCCGTTCTTGTCGAAGCTGTTGCCGTTAGGGAGGTAACTGGTGGCGAATACGCTTCCGTTACCTGGGTCCGGGAATTGGGTCCACGTCGAACGGCCGGGGGCCTCGTAAGCGATTCCGTAGTCGCCGAACTGCCCTTGCGGGCCTACGCCGCCGCCTTGGCCAAAGCGGCGGTCGATGGCGTGCCAGCCCGCGCCGAGGCTCGCGGTCTGTGTGACGGCAGCTTGCAAATTACTGTCGTTGATGATCACCGGGTTGTCAATCTTCAAGTACGAACGGAGTTCGCGGTTGCGTTACTCACAGGCGCCGGCGCTTCATTGGGCGTCGAATCGACGACCAAAAAACCGCCGCTCAGGCCGATCGGGGGGACCGCCCGCTTCTGGCTCGAGGCGCGTGGGCTGCTGGCCGCCAAAGCTAAAAGTACTGTTGCCCTTCTCGTTGATCACGAAGCTGAAATTGCCGCCGCACTCGGGCCACTTGTGGTAGCTGATTCCTGGCGGAGCGTACGCTGGACTGCCGCCTTCGTAAACAGCATCGTTGCCATAATGGTAAAGAACACCGAGGCTGGCCTGTGCGCCGCAGCCTTGGGTCAGACCGCCCGTCGTCTTAAAGTGGTCTTTTTCGCCAAAGCTGCAAAGCGCGCCGACGGAACAATCCCATCCCATTCCGGCCCCCATGATCGTGCCTTCATAAAGGCTGTTGCCGCCATCGTCGAACAGGAAGCCGACCGAATAATGGCATCCCCAGCCGCAGCCAAAGCGTTGAAAGAGCGGCTCGGGCGCGGACCGCCGTCCCAGGCCGTTCGCGCGATAAGCCGCTGGCTGTTGCCGCCAAAGTCGCGGGCGAAGCCCATGCCGCACCAGTAACCTCCGCCGTGGGAGAGATAATCAAATTCGTAGACGTTATGGCCGCCCCCGTTGAGGATGATGCCGATGCCGCCGTCGCCCACCTGGCGGATACCCGCGCCCACGCCTTGTCCAAAACCTTCGTAACCTGGCGTCTTGGGAATGCGGGAACTCGTGGACTTCTTGTAGGAAGTGATGTAGAGGCCGCCGCAATAGTAGTGATCGTGGCCCACGGTGTCCTCCAGCAATCCAAAACCCAACGGGGCCCCAAAGCCCTGGGCCCACATGGCTGCGTGATAATCGTTCTCGCCGCCGCGGCCAATAAGGATGCCCACGCCGCCTAACGCCTGTCCCTGCACGCGACGCACGCCCCGATACGTATTCTTCCCGCCATGCTCGACGATAATGCCGACACCGGCGATTGCCGAAGCCTGGGCGAGGTCGTCTGCCTGGTAGGAGTTGTTCCCCTCCCGATTCACCACCAGGGAAACACCCAGCATGGCGCCGCCTTGGATTCCGGGTCTCTTGCCGCGGAAAATATTACCACCGCCCAGATTCAAAACGATGAGGACCGGCCGATCCAGCGAAGTCGTTCCCTCTTCGTACGTGTTGCCGTGGCCCAGGTCGATCACCACCGCGACGTCTTTCATTTCATCCAGCTTGTAGGTCTTCGGTTCCTTTCCACCGATGACGATAGCGCCCGCCGGAGTATCGATCTTGGCTGCAACGCGGCCGCTGACCCCCGCGACGGCAATGTTGCCGTCGGCGGGAATCTGCTTGAGTTGGTCCAGCAACTTGGGATCAGTCAAGGGAACGACCGCTTCAGCGGCCTCGATGAGAGCCCGGCGGTCCATCTTGTCCATCAGGTCGACCAGCGCCCGGCCACGTGCGCGGTCGTTAAGCGTATGGCCTTCTTGGTTCCCCGACACCAGGACCGGATAGAGTTCACTAACCATCGTGTTCGTCTCAGCTTTATTCAGCGGCGCCAACGCCCTCGCGTGAGCCATGGGCGCTTCTTCGAGGGCCTTTTTCACCACATCCAGGGCTTGCTCGGGCGATGAGACCTTCACAAAGGCCCTGGCCGGGCGCTTGCCGAGATCGAGGCCCTGCGAGGCCGTGGCCAGCGCCGGCCCCAAGCCGGACGGGTCGTCCACGATTGCCCTGTGCAATTGCCGGGTGAACTGTTCGGCTTCAACGGGGGCCTGCAATGGATCGCGGAGCATGTGTTCGTACGCACTCAATCGACCGTTGCCGGTTAGTTCCGAGCCCGTATTGCTCCCGGCCGACTGTTGCAGCCTTTCTGCGAGATACCCCTGAAAGCGGGTGAAGTAGTCGGCCGCCCGCTGGCTTTGCAGCATAGTTTGCATTCTCTCCCGCAAGTACTTCATTTTGATAGGCGCCTTGGGGTCGCCGTAAATTGGGTTGGGAACGGACGTCGCAGCATCATCGGCCGCCCAAGCTGATAACGTCACCGAACTCAGTAATCCGGCAGTGATTGTGAAAACTCGAAACAAGCTCAAGGGCAACATTTCACGATTCCCGACGGTATGTCTTTTCTTCGAGCCAATTGGAACTCGTTACCCTACACCAAAGATCGGCATGGTGCAATGGTCCCTAGCCCTGCGGCGGCCGGTGAGTCGGGGCACGGGCTGATCCTTGCAGAGAAAAGCGGTGCCGACCTGGGCCAGGACAGCCAACTTCTGCCGTAACTAGCGACCAAAAAGCAAATTGAGCAGACCCATGGTCAGGAGTATGAGCAAGGGTGCGGCAACGATGGCTGCCATAGTAAAGTCTTGCCGGAGGGTTCTATAGCCCGGATAAGACCCAGGGCGGCTCCACCCTCGGGGGGAGATAAAACGGAGTGTTGCCGGTATCGGGGCCGGGGGGCCAGATGCCGAATTCCGCACGGGTCGTAACGCGGGCTCAGGTTCCGGAAGAGGTTTGAGCACCGCCGGGGCGGAACTCCACGTTCCCGTCGCGGTCCGCAGAGCGGGTCAGCATGTTTCCGGTAGCCGATTTCTGGTCTGCTTTCCAGTGATTTGCAGGAAAGGCTCTTGACCGCACTTCGGTGGCCTCGACAATTAGGCTAGTTGGCAAGCGGATGGGCGTAATAGGAGCGGAACATGGGTCCTCAAAACGAGATCGACACGGTGGAATTTGCACAAGACGCCCGGGTTTCCGGCACGGAGCGGCCACGACCTTTCTCGTCTTTGGTTCGGGTCGACTTCGAGGCCATATCCGACGTCGGCAAGCTGCGGGCAAACAACGAGGACCACTTCCGGATTGCACGGACCAGCCGGACGATGGAAACGCTGATAAGCAACCTGCCACCAGGCCAAGTGCCAGACTACTTCGAGGACGTTGCCTACAGCATGGTTGTGGCGGATGGCATGGGCGGTGAGGCTGCCGGCGAGGTTGCCAGCATGATGGCTATCACGATCGGCGTAAATCTGCGGCTCAACGACGTCAAGTGGAACCTGAAGATCAATGAGCAGGAGGCGAGGGACCTAATGGACCGATCCTGCCGGATGATCCATCGGATTGACGAGGCATTGGCTAAGAAGGCTCGATCCGACCCTGCCCTGCACAGGATGGGGACGACCCTGACCATTACGTACAGCGTGGGTGATGATTTATTCCGCTTTCACGTGGGCGATTCGCGTGCCTATTTGTACCGCGGCAGATGTCTTCGGCGACTCACTCGCGATCACACCGTGGCTCAAGCACTGGCCGATGCCGGCGAGATCGGAGCCGAGGAGGTGGCCTCGCATCGTATGCGTCACGTTTTGACGAACGTCATGGGATCGCAGACCGGGCAACTTCACGTTGAGATGTTGCAAGTACGCCTATTGGACGGCGATCGAGTCCTGCTATGTACAGACGGTTTGACGGAAATGGTCCATGACGACGAGATCCTTGAAATCTTCGGCCAAATCGAGGGGTCAGACCAGGTGTGCAAGGCACTTGTTGATATGGCTTTGCAGCGCGGGGGCAAGGACAATGTTACCGTGCTGGTCGCTCGATACCACATCCCATAGCATGTTGACACAGGGGGGGCATGGTGACGGCAATGGTTGTCAAATCATCTGCCAGCCAAGAAAACCCCGACGGTTCCTGATTTTTGGAGACAAGCCGCGCCCCTCTTCTAGCGTTTGGACGCGGTGGGTGGGGTGACGTTCGGTGATCGACACAGGTTAGAACACGATCATTTGAAACGTGATTACTGGAGCGCTCGTAGAAACGGGCTTTCCAGGAAATCACGGGCGAGTCTAAAGTCGCCTGCTGGTCAAGAAAAACCGGAGGTTTATTGACTTTTGCCGCCGGCCCCGCCGCTTCGCTGTGGAGTGGGGGTGACCGTTGCAGGTTAGGCGGCGGTCGAGGTTCCCGGAAAAGGGTCGATTTTCCAGATGTGCCGCAATAAGTCTTCTTTTTTTTGAGCCGGCCTCGCAGTGCCTAGAAACACTATCTTAGGAAGCGGATTTCGTCATCGATTTCGTCAGGCGCGGGTACGGTTTGGGCGATTTCGTCGCGCAGAATTAGCCCATAACGACGACGAAGACGGTGCGCGGCCGTCTTGACCGCTCCTTCGCTCGTGCCCAGTTCGGCAGCGACGACCGCATTTTGGCTCGGGCGGCTGCCGTTCAGTTTCTCCTCCAAGGCTTCGAAGACAGGGTTGCCATCGGCCGCCATTTCGTCGCGCAGACGCAACAAGACTTGCTCCAATACCGCGAAGGCCCACTGCTTTTGAAACATTTTCTCGGGCGTTATATCCCGTGCCGGTTCTAGACACTACGCTCCAGTAGAACGTTTGGAACGAGTCCCAGCGGCTTTGGGCCCATCGATTTCCATTATCCACCCCGACGATTCTCTTCAAACATCTCAACGGGCATGGGGTGGGTGAGTTTCCAAATCATCTGGATCGGCCGTTCGGACTGGTGACTTACATGTGCCGCTGGCCCAAGGTAGGTGAACGGAGCGGTAGCACCACTCAGCTTCTTGCGAGAGCGGGCAAAGAACAACATCGTGTACCCGCGCTCAAGGTGATGGATGAGGTTCTGTCCGGTTTCACTGCCCTGGCTGGTCTGCGACTGGGATTCCCAGTGCAACAAATCACGGCTTATCGGATAGTCCTGATACATCGTGCTAGGAGAAAACTCCTTCTCGGTCTTCTGGAATGTGACCAACGAAGCAAAAGTCTTGATTTTCGGAAAATGTAGCCAGCCGACGCCGGTGACTCCGGCGGACTCGAAGGATGCCCCTCCCAGTGTGGCCTTGATTTCGTCACTCCCATAAGTTGCGTGGAGTTCCAGCAGGCAATCGAAAGGCAGCGCAACCGGCGAACTGCCAACGCGTGACTCGCCATCGGCCCAGTCCAAGATTTCTTCCATATCGCTGAGCACGGAACGATTCTGGGCTGCTCTCTGATACGACTCCTCGATGCTCGCTATCCCCAGTTTCGGACCTGGTTGGCCCCAGATGCGGTAGTGGGTAACCAAGGCGGAATCCCCTGCTTCCGCCAAGGCCGTGGCTGCGTCGCCCGCTCGCAAATGCCCAACGACTTGCTTCAGCCGCGAGAGCTCTCTTGGACCACTGGTTTGCGCGGCAGCAATCAGGGCAAACCGCAACCGCTGGAGGTCCGGGTCGGCGGGCACTATCGACAAGCGTGCTTTCGCCTTCCACTGCGACCAGGTGTAGCGTGCCAGCAGGGCTTCCGGCTCATAGTCATGAAACCGAACAAAGTTGCCGAACGTCAACGGTTGTCCCGCCTCGTGTTCAAACGATTCCAGGCGATCGGGCACTTGCTCGGCGAGGTTCCGCAGGTTCTCACGGATATTGGCCAATACGTGTTCGCGCAATCCGGTCGAGTTGGATATTACAGCCAGCCGGGAGATGCGGAAAATCCAACTCAACCTCGCGCTGAATATTGAATCGGCGCTTGGAAAGGAGGGCTTTCAACTTACGGTCGATGCGATAGCGGCGATGTGCCTGGCCAACGAAGTCAAGGACGGTGAGGCAGTCCTTTTCGGCGGCATGTCGCAGCCCGCGGCCAAGCTGCTGGAGAAAAACAGTCATGCTTTCCGTGGGACGCAGGAAAAGAACCGTGTTCACTTCGGGGACATCAAGACCCTCGTTGAGCACATCGCGTGTGAACAGGAAGCAAATCTTTCCAGCTCGGAACTCGTTAAGCAGCCTGGTCCGCTCCCCACCAGAGGTCTCGCCCACGAGAACGGCTGAGAGAATTCCCCGCTGGTTGAACTTTTTGGCCATGAACTCCGCATGTCGGATGGAGACACAGAACGCGATGCCGCGAACTCGCTCCAAATCGGGTTCGTAACGCAAGAGGGAGCTAACAATGACGTCCACTCTCTGTTTGGCTGCTACATGGTCGCCCGTGTACTCGTCTTCCAACGCCCCAATATCATATTTCCCAGCACGCCAGAACTTGTCGGCAGCCAAGGATACGGGGTCGGCAACACCGAAGTAGTGAAACGGACACAGGAGTTTTTCTTCCAGCGCTTCAGGTAGTCGGATTTCCGCGGCAAAGCGATTGCCGAAATCCGCAGCAACACTGGCGCCATCCATCCGCTCGGGCGTAGCCGTGAGCCCCAAGAGAATCTCTGGGGAGAATTGCTCGAAAATCGACCGGTAGCTTGCGGCTGGGCCGTGATGAACCTCGTCAACAATAATGAAATCATAGAACTTTTGCCCGACTTGCTCCCACAGGCGCCGCGTACCTAGCATGTCCACAGAGCAGAAGAGTTGGTCGAGCCGGGTCGGGGTGTATGGTCCGACGAGAAGTTCGCCAAAGTCGGGAACCCGAAGTACTGCCCGAAATGTGCCGACCGCTTGTTCGAGAATCTCCTTGCGGTGGGCGACGAAGAGGAGGCGGGCCTGGCGCTTGCGATCCTCATAGAACCGCTTGAAATCAAATGCCGCGACGACTGTTTTCCCGGTCCCGGTTGCGGCCACAACAAGGTTGCGCCATTGGTGATGCACCTGCCGCTCAGCGGCCAAGGCATCGAGGATTCGCTCCTGGAAGGGATGGGGGCGAATGTCGAAAAGAACCATCGCCGCGCCTTGTCGAGTTCGGGCGTGCTTGATGGCTTCCCGAAACGCGGAGGGCTTACCGGGGTCGAAGGGGATGAATTCCTGACTGTTCCAATAGGTTTCAAACTCTGCAAGGAACTTGTCGAGGATGCGGGGCATGTCCTGCGCCGTGATTTTCAAATTCCATTCCAGTCCGCTGGTCATCGCCGCGTGGGACATGTTCGCGGAGCCAATGTAAGCAGTGGAATAGCCGCTGTGACGACGGAAATGATAGGCCTTGGCGTGGAGGCGTGTCCGCTCGGTATCGTAGGACACGCGAACGTCAACACCTGGCAACTTCGCCAGCCATTCGACTGCCTCGGCATCCGAGGCACCCATGTACGATGTCGTAATGAGGCGCACTTGGTCGCCGCGGGCCGATATTTCCTCGAACGCTGGCATCAAGAGACGGAGCCCTGACCACTTGATGAACGAGACCAGGACGTCAACCGAATCTGCCGATCGCATCTCTCGGGCCAATTCGTGCACAAGTTGTGGGTCGACGGGCGAGCCGGTGAAAAGGCTGCTCTCAGCGAGACTCGTCTCTGGCCGGGGCATAACCCCTTGCTCGTAGTGGGGAGGGGTGACTTCCAGAAGGAGTGCTTTCTCAGCGGCAACCAGCCGGTTCGACCGCAGGAACTCCGCGCCACGGGACGCCGCTAGACGCTCAATAATCTCATTGCATAGATTTCTCCGAGAGTCAGGCTGGCCGTCGAGCCGGAGGGCCTTCTCCAGGAGTTTCGCCAGAAACGCCGCATAGCGGGTCGGTTCTTCCTCCGGTTCGAGTTTCCCCAGATCTGCACGTACCTCAGGGCGGCTTTCGAGGATCGCCCTCAGCTGCTCGTCAAGCAACGACTCATAAAGGCCTTCGGGAAGAGGTGACATTGTCTGGATCTGCGGTGATTTGTGGTGTGGTTCGCCCCCTATTCTCCGGCAAGCCGTCGCGGCGTGCAAGAATGGGACGTTATGTTCGTTCTCGCGAATGGAAGCATGTCGGCACACGCGACGCATGCCGAACGGGAAACAAAGAACGCAGGTGAGTGGTGAGAGCCTGGCCCCGGCTGGGCCAGCAGAAGTGCTATTCCCGGCGCAAGGCGGGGCTCAACGATGCAACAGTGAGGTTCAGGGCTTGCATGGTTGCCCTGCACGTCAGAAGGAAGGCGCGTCGGGCTGCGGAAGAATAAAGTATCCGTCGTTGCGGCGCGCCTCGTATATCAGTATCGACAAACCAAGCAGCACGAGGTTCGCGCCACGGGGAGCAACAACTGGCAACGAAACGGGGCCGGGAACCGCCGCTTAAGCGATTCCCAGCCCCCTATTTCGGCAGAATCTACAAAACGCCTACCTCAACACCTTTGACACGACACCGGAGCCCACGGTCTTGCCGCCCTCGCGGATGGCAAACCGCGAGCCGGTGTCGAGCGCCACCGGCCGTTGCAGGGCCACGGCCAGCTTCACGCCTTCACCGGGCATGCACATGTCGATGTCGTCCAACGGCCGGGTCACTCCAGTCACGTCGGCCAGGCGGAAGAAGAACTGCGGAGTGTAGCCCGCGAAGAAGGGCGTGTGCCGCCCGCCTTCCTCCTTGCCCAACACGTACACCTTGGCTTCGAACTCGCTCTTCGGCGTGATCGAACCGGGAAGGGCCAGGACCTGCCCCCGCTCGACCTCATCGTGGCGAACTCCGCGCAGCAGGCAGCCCACGTCGTCGCCCGCTTGGCCGCGATCGAGAATACGGCTGAACGATTCGACGCTCGTACAGACGACCTTTCGCGGCCGGTCGGCCAAGCCGACGATCTCGACCTCGTCGCTGGCCTGCACCACGCCCTGCTCGAACTTGCCAGTGACAACCGTTCCACGGCCCTCGATCGAGAAGACCTTCTCAATGGGCATCAGGAACGGCTGGTCCAGGGCACGGATCGGGTCCAAGACGTAGCTGTCCAGGGCGGCGAGCAACTCATGGATGCAGCGGCTGGCCTCAGCATCACCTGGGTTCTGCAGGGCCTGCATCGCCGAGCCGCGGACAAACGGGACTTCGTCGCCGGGGAATCCGTACCGCGTGAGCAGCTCGCGCAGTTCCATCTCGACCAGCTCGATCAGCTCGACGTCGTCCACGAGGTCGCACTTGTTGAGGAACACGACGACCTTCGGCACGCCGACCTGCCGGGCCAGCAGGACGTGCTCGCGGGTCTGCGGCATCGGGCCTTCGGCCGCCGACACCAAGAGCACTGCTGCGTCCATCTGGGCCGCGCCGCTGATCATGTTCTTGATGTAGTCGGCGTGGCCGGGGCAGTCGATGTGGGCATAGCGACGCTGCTCGGTCTCGTACTCGACGTGCGAGACCGTGATCGTCACGGTCTTCGACTTGTCGCGGACGATGCCGCCCTTGGCGATCTGCGCATAAGTTTTGTACTCGGCCAACCCCCGAAGCGACTGCACCTTGAGGATCGCCGCCGTCAGCGTGGTCTTGCCGTGGTCGATGTGACCGATCGTTCCGACATTCACGTTCACCTTGTCACGTACATAAGTCTCCTTGGCCATTACTTCCTCCTTTCAAGAGGTTAAAGAAAAACGGAGACACGAAACAGAAAAACTGCGGTCCTTGCGGCGGCAGGCACGTCCTTGCCAGGGACAACCTGCGCCTGCAAGGTGCAGCTAAACGCTTCCCGACTCGGTCCGAGGCATAATACCACCGGACCTTGGAGTAGAAGACAGAGGGTGTGAAGGTTGGGTTCACGCTTGGATTTGCTATGCCAGTCGCCCAGCCGGGCGCGGTCATTCTTGGAAAGATCTGGCCCGCCGGGAATAAAACGGCCGTCTTCTGCGTCTTCTATATAGGACCGCCGAATCGCGAAAAATTTCGTGAACCATTTCAGAACCGGCGGCGTCTAAACGATAGATACACACAAGGCAGCTCTCGTCGAGCCGCCCAGAGAAGAGAAAGAGCCATGACTTCGATACGACTGAGTTGCGAAACGCGAAGGGGGACGGGCGTCGCCGATCAATCGGCGAATATGCTCCCGTTCTATCCATTGCGCACGTGACACTCGGCCGTACCTATTCGCCAAGAATACCGAAAGCCCGGTGTCACAAGGACATCGGGCTTTTTTTGTTGGACTGGTAGCTGAGACGGTTTAGCACCTGGCTGAAAACCAGGAGACGCGGATTCGAGCACCGCCCAGTCCACTGCGTGAATTCCGCGCCAGCCCCAGGTTTTTCTGCGTGGAAGGTACTGCGCCTACAGATGGCTCGTTCGTCTATCGGTTTGAGGATAGCGCCCTTTCAAGGCGCAGAGGCGGGTTCGACTCCCGCACGGGCTACTGACAATCAGAACGTAGCGAAGCCTGGTATCGCGCCCGGGTACCCGCGAAGTGGGTGGGGGACCAGGAGATCGGCAGTTCAACTCTGCCCGTTCTGACTGAGTGACGGGATGTAGGGTAGCGGCGAACCCACGTGCTTTGGGAGCACGGAGACGCAGGTTCGAGTCCTGCCATCCCGACTGGTGCGATAACGACGTTGGCAAATGGTAGTCGAGGGCCGGTCGCCCGAACACGGCTGATAACCGCGTAGTGCTGAGTTCGACTCTCAGGGCTACCACTGGAAACAAGGAGCACAAGCATGGAACCAATCCGGTTGAAACGCATACGCCCGACCAGCATTTCGGGGTCGTGGTGTAACGGCAGCACACCGGACTTTTAATCCGGCACGTAAGGGTTCAAGTCCCTTCGACCCCACTGTTTGGCGCGTAGCTCAGTGGTGAGAGCAGGTCTCTTATAAGGACCCGGCCGAAGGTTCGATTCCTTCCGCGCCTACTGGAAATGAAACGAGACACGGGATCAAGGCGGGCACCGAGCGCAGCTTGGTCGACGGCAGCACAGCGGACTCTTAATCCGCCAGGTGAGGGTTCAAGTCCCTCTGGTCCCACTGATGAGATTGATGGCACCGATAGTCCAGTGGCGAAGATACCGCTTTCGTAATGCGGTGACGAGGGTTCGACTCCCTCTCGGTGCTCTTGTTCATTGATTCCGTGAAAGAGAAAGGGTTCTCCTGGTGCTATACACGGTGTAGTGTCTTAAAACTCACCAATAGCAAGACAGGAGAACCCCCTCATGTTGTACCTTGCCATCGACCAACACCGCAAGCAGTTGACCGTAAATCTTCGTAACGAGGCCGGAGACGTGACCCTCAAGCGTCAGGTTAGCACGGAATGGAAGCTTGTGCGGGAATTTCTTGAAGACATGCAAAATCGGAGTGCGCCGGACGGCGGGTTTATAACGATTGTGGAAGTCTGCGGCTTTAACAGCTGGCTCTTGAAGCTCTTGACTGAATACGGCTGCCAGCAGACGGTCCTCGTTCAGCCGGAGAAACGCAATAGACACAAGACGGACCGCCGCGATGCGAATACCCTGGGCGAACTCCTGTGGACCAGCCGTCACCGTCTGCTGGCCGGCAAAAATATCCAGAACGTCCGCCAAGTGGTTCCGCCTTGTCAGCGCGACGGCGAAGACCGCCAACTGACGGCCGTGCGGCAGCGCTTGAGCCAACAGCTAACACGAACGATCAATCGAGTGCATCACCTGCTCTTGAAACACAACTTGCAGCAGGAGTGTCCAACCAAGATGCTGAAGACGAAGACCGCCGTGAAGTGGCTGAAAACGCTGCCGCTAGAGGTGATCGACCGCCTGGAACTGGACCATCTCCTGGCCGAATGGGAACGGTTGGGCAAGCAAATTGAGGAACTGGAACTGAAGATCACCGAACGCCACGTGGAGAACGCCAACGCGCGGCTCATTGCTTCGATCCCCGGCGCCGGAGCTCGCGGCAGCCTGGCATTGGCCTGCCGGATCGGCTCGATCGAGCGTTTCCCGCAGCGAGGAAGCCTGGCCAAGTATTGGGGCCTGACGCCCCGGTCGAACAACTCCGGCGACAACAACCATCGCCTGGGCTCGATCAGCAAAGAAGGCAGTCCGCTGGCGCGATGCGTCCTCGGACAGATGGTGATGCACGTGTTGCGAAAGGATGCGGTGATGAAGCAATGGTATCAGCGGATCAGAAAACGCCGCGGTTCGAAGATCGCGCGGGTGGCCGTGATGCGGCGTCTGGCAACCGTCATCTGGTACATGATCAAACGGCAGCAACCCTACAAGCTATGCAGCACGCGTGCAAGCGACCACGTTGGAGAATGCTGTGTCGTGCCGGCGGACCGCAATGCGTTTTTCAAGGCAAAGCAAGGGCGTTCAAAGGATGGAAATGAAAAAGGCTGCTCGGACCCTAAGGCTCCCAGCAGCCAGACGCCTTTGACGCGCCCTTGACCTGGTTGTCCCTTGCCGAGTTGCTCGCCAGCAGAGCCCGGCTCCGTTTCACCAAGCAAACCAATTATAACACAAGGAGAAGATAACAACGGGAGATACGGTTGCGTCCGCCCTTTTTCTTCGGAAGAAGAGGCGCTCGCGGACGCCAAGGCCAGTCTGAAATTGTCAATCGCTCGGCCTCACATGCCGAACGTTTCTTTGATTGAGACGGCCTGCGTCCGCGAGACGGTCGAACCAGAATAATCGGTGTCGGGACCACATGGCCCCGATCGGCTGCTGTTACCAGCAGACGGATTCACGAAGGGATGGATATGGGGTGCAGCCGCACGAGAAAAGATCGGCTCGACAACTCCGCAAATAAGACCGGAACAACTCGAGCACCGACGTTACCTTCCAACGAATCAACAAAAACGGAGCCCTCATGGGCGACCGATAAGACCTGTTTCACCCTACGAAACCGTAAACCCAAAAAATCACCAGGTTCGACCCTTGACACCGAAGACTCTTTCAGGGATGACAATTCGGCACACCAGAACGCGCCCATGCGGGCACCGACCGAAGGTTGGTCGGCGGCAGCCTGTCGCCTTGCCATGGCGGAAGTGCGGGTTCGACTCCCGCTGGGCGCTCTTCAGAGTCCCGAGCACGTCGGTACGCGGGGCAGCGTGAAAACGCTGGCCAGCGGAGCGACTTGCATCGGGCTCGCAGGCAGGATGTAGGAAAGCCTGGTATTCCGCGTGTTTCGGGAGCACGAGACCGCCGGTTCAAATCCGGCCATCCTGACTTTGCCTTGCGGTGGGACCCGTGTTGGTACGGGTAGGCGGCTGTTAACCGCCCAGACGCTGGTTCGATTCCAGCCGCCGCAGCTTGCAGATTGGAAGGTCAAGCCAATTGGCGATGGCAGCCCGTTCGAAGCGGGTCGAGCGATGAGTTGACCACGCTTCGCGCGGTGCCCAGGGTTCAACTCCCTCACCTTCCGCCTTACGTGCGCCTTTAGCCGAGCGGCAAAGGCTCCAGCCTTCCAAGCTGGCGAGGTGGGTTCGACTCCCACAAGGCGCTCTAAGAAATATGATCGGGGATCGGCTAGCGGTAGGCTTCCTGGCTTTGAACCAGGCGACGAAGGTTCGAACCCTTCTCCCCGAGCCTTCTTCCGTCGAGCCGTGTCTCGAAGGAAACATTTTGCGGAGTCATCTAGCGGTAGGATGAGACGCTCTGAACGTCTTCACGCTGGTTCGATCCCAGCCTCCGCAGCTCTTGATTGATGGAAGCCAACCGGCTGGATCAGGACCCTGTCTTGAAAACAGGTGGCGGCGAACAGCCGCTTGTGAGTTTGAGTCAGGGCACCGACGCGCAGCGTTGGTCTGCTTCCGCTTTGGTGAGATTCATTACGGAAGTCATCCGAACTGGTGAGGAACCTGCTTGGAAAGCAGGCGGCGGCAGACATGCCGCTTGTGGGTTCGAGCCCCACGGCTTCCGCTTCGGGGTCATGGTCCAACAGGATGACGCCAGCTCCGCACGCTGGAGATCCCGGTGCGACTCCCGGTGACTCCACTTGAAACACACGGTCCCGTGGTCCAATGGCAACGACACTTGGCCCACACCCAGGAAACGATGGTTCGATTCCATCCGGGACCACTGCGGCTCGGTAGGCAACTGGCCGACCACCTTGGCTTAGAACCAGGGATGCTGTGGGTTC
Organism: uncultured Planctomycetia bacterium; assembly: GCA_963709175.1. Classification (GTDB taxonomy): domain Bacteria; phylum Planctomycetota; class Planctomycetia; order Pirellulales; family Thermoguttaceae; genus JANXQG01. Next base: position 955,849 of record CAVPVK010000007.1, on the reverse strand, counting down.
GACTCCCACCTGAGCCACTACGAACGATCAATGGCCTCGTGGAGCAGCCTGGAGTGCTCGCCTGCCTGTCACGCAGGAGATCGTGGGTTCAAATCCCATCGAGGTCGCTTGGAACATGGCGTGGTACGCAAATCGGCAAAGCGACCAAGCTCAAACCTTGGTGACTGCGGGTTCGACTCCCGCCTGCGCCACTGAAAACGGGTTGTGCTCCTCACGGCGGCCTGTAAAGCCGTTGTCAAGAAAGAAGTGAGGTGGATGACGAGAGGTTCAATTCCTTCACAACCCACTCATGGCTCGTTCGTCTATCGGTTCAGGACGCTGGCCCCTCAAGCCGGAAAGGCGGGTTCGATTCCCGCACGGGCTGCTAAAGCATGACCATGTGGTGGAATGGCAGACACGCGACGCTCAGAACGTCGTGCCGAATGAGGCATGGGAGTTCGACTCTCCCCATGGTCACTTGATTATTGCAGGCGGACAGGTGTCCAACTGGCTTTCATACGGCCGGTGGGCCCGGATCAATACCGGGGCCTGCAACTGACGCGGGTGGGCTGGTGCCCAGCAGAGTTTCATATGCTCAGCAGGCCGGGTTCAACTCCCGGACCCGCCACTTTTTGACCGGGTACGCAAACTGGCAAAGCGACGAGGTCGAGAGCCTCGTGATTTTGTGGGTTCGACGCCCACCTCGGTCACTTGCGATCGCGTGGTCCAACGGCAAAGACGCCTGGGTGACAACCAGGAAAGTGCTGGTTCGATTCCAGCCGCGATCACTACAAGAAGAATGGTCGGTAGGTGTTTTGGCAGCACACCTCCGTGGTAAGGAGGAAGACCCGGTTCAACTCCGGGACGGACGTGCGACACGATGCTGCAAGAAAGGAGTGCGTCGATAGACGACAGATGAGTATCCCATCTGTTCCTGGGCCTCACATGCGTTGCTGGTTTCGGCAGGGTATGAAGCATGAGGCAGAAGCCCAACGGTTGCCCCAAGCCAAATGGAGCGCCGGGGCCAGGGAAAGGTTGGCATGGCGAATGAAAGTGAATCCTTGGTTGAAGTCGCGTTACGGAGACTTTGGGTGAATTGGCTGATACCCAAGGCTTTGGGCAGGAAACCGCAATTGTCCGTTTGACGGCTGTGGATACCCAATGCTCACGCGGTAGAGAGGACGCCTAAACCAATCGTATCTCCTGCTATTGCGGAACGTGGTAAGCCCCATGAGGTCCGAACTGCTTGTAGCGGCTCGGTAGGTGGATCGTAAGTGAAACGGAAATCCTCCGGGGGTATGGGATGTTGGAATAAGCGAAAGCCAGCAGCCGAAAGGCAACGAGAATCCATAATCGGCTGGATAGGGCCTATGCCCAGCCCGAAAGGGAGCTGACTTCCGACTGGTGAGTCAAGGCGCGAAGCTCGCTAAATCATTGATCCATGTGAAAAGGTAACCGTAAGCATGGGACAGCGATGGCTGGTTGACGAACACGAGATAGCAGCGGCGGCTTGCTTGAGCCGTGTGCGGGGAAACTTGCACGCACGGTTCTTAGGGGAGGGAGCAGCGGTAACGCTGCTTCCTTACCCCAGGGCGATTGCGCGAATCTAGGCAATCTGCTACGATTGGGCGAGTGCGATTCCAACCGCTTGCTGACGAACAGCGAGGGTTAGAGGAATCGTTTAAGACCAAAGGAGTAGAGACGCATGCCGCAGATGAAGTCAGCAAGGATTCAGGACCACTTCGCCGATCTCACCGATCCCCGTTGCCGCGAGGTTGTTTACCCCCTGATCAATGTCGTTGTGATTGCTATATGCGCGGTGATCTGCGGTGCCGACGATTTTGTGGCCATTGCTGAGTTTGGCAGGATGAAGCGTGAGTGGCTGTCGCGTTTTCTCGATCTGCAAAAGGGCATTCCGTCACACGATCGCTTCAACGCGATCTTGGCGGCGATCAAGCCGGCGGAGTTCGAGAAGTGTTTGCTCAGTTTGATCACGGCGTTGCATGAAATCACCGACGGGCAAGTAGTCGCCATTGATGGCAAGACACTTCGCCGGAGCTTCGACACGGCCAGCGGCAAGGCGGCGATCCACATGGTCAGCGCGTGGGCGACAGCCAATCACATCAGCCTGGGACAAGTGGTGGTGGACGCGAAGAGCAACGAAATCACAGCCATTCCGAAATTGTTGCAAATACTGGAGATTTCCGGCTGTTTGGTGACTATCGACGCCATGGGTTGTCAAACCGAGATCGCGCAAGAAATCGTTAACGCTGGGGCAGACTACGTTTTGGCCGTGAAGGGAAACCAACCAACGTTGCATAAAGGGATCGAAGCGTTTTTCGACGACCACCTCGAAGACGATTTCGTTCGAACGAAAGCACGTCGCCATGAAACGCAGGAAAAGGGACATGGCCGGGAAGAGCTTCGTTCTTACATTGTCTGTCCTGTACCGGAGGATCTGCCCGATGGTTCACGCTGGGCAAAACTGAAGGCAATCGGAATCGCCATCAGTGAAACGCAGCGTGACGGCAAGAACTGTTGTGAGGTGCGCTACTACATCCTCAGCAAGTATCTATCGGGTCGTCGCTTCGCCGGGGCGGTACGCGACCACTGGGGTATCGAGAACCGTTTGCATTGGCAACTCGACGTGACGTTTCAGGAAGACCAGTGCCGGGTCCGCAAAGGTCACGCGGATACGAACCTCAGTATCCTCCGGCGCACGGCGCTCAGCTTGCTGAAGAACGAGTTAACGAGAAAGGTCGGCATCAAGAACAAACGTCTCGCTGCCGCCTTGGATGACACCTACCTGGAGAAAGTCCTTACAGGAACGTGAGTTATGGTGCAATCGCCCTGTTCCTTACCCGACCTCTGGAATTATCGGGCTGGCATGTTCCCAGGAGGCGACTGACCTTTGCAAGGTCGGTGTGGCGAGTTCGACTCTCGTCCGGTCCACTGACGTAAACGGGCTGATGGTCCAAAGGCACGACACCGCCCTGGCGTGGCGGAGATCCGAGTTCGATTCTCGGTCGGTCCACTGATAGCACTTGGGAACATGAAAGGGCGCGAGCCATGAAGATGTACATCCTGATCAAGGACTCGGTGCCGCTGGGCAATGCGTTGGTGGCGGCGGCCCATGCCTCGCTGGCCGCGTATTTGAAGTTCCAAGACTGCGAGGAAGTGAAGCAATGGCTGGCCGGTCCGTTCCGCAAGGCGGTCTGCCGGGTGAGCCCAGAGGATTTCGAGAAAGCCAAGGCCGTCGAGGACCATGTCGTGCTGAGCGAGTCGGCCCTAGACGGCCAGGAGGTGGCCATCGCCTTCAAGCCCCGCGAGGAGTGGCCAAAGAATTTCAAGTATTTTTCGTTGTACCGTTAAACGGGTTCGTGTGTCCTGTGATTGGAAGGTAGTCGGATACGGTTGGCCGAGCCGGTTTGCTAAACCGTGCCCCGTAACAGGGATGTGGGTTCAAATCCCATGCCTTCCGCTTGGTGTGCTGAATGACCTGTGCCCCGATGGTGAAATGGAAATCATGACTCGCTTCTAACGAGCCGTTCCGGGTTCGACTCCTGGTCGGGGTGCTGGAGCGAGGTGTGTCGAGTTAGCGAAACGTGAAACACGAGGAGTGTCCGATGCTGAAGTCCCAAAATCTGCCATGTGCCGAGTGTGTCAGGCCATGTCGGCGGTGCCACCGTGGCCCGCCCTGAATTTCAGATAACGCAAAGGACAGTTTATGGATTCGAGTGTATTGCAGAAGCAGTTCGCCCGCATGGGCGCACGGCTGAAGGTCCGTGATGGGCCGATGCCCTGGCGAACCCGCGAAATCGGATTCTCCGTGGATGTCGGACGCGACCGGAACGGCGCCTTCTTCGACATCATTGCCACCCCTGAACTCCAGGAGGAGTTGGAAGTGATCGATGTCGAGGCCCGCGATCGTCACCTGTTGCTGATGATTCGTCAGCAGGCCGGCCGCAAGGAGGAGAAGCACAAGTTCCTCTGCGGCCACGATGAGCGGGATTGGTTTGTTGCCGCTGTGCCGCAAGGCTCGACCGTCCGCACGGCCATGGAGGCCCTCAAGCCCCAGGAAGTGCAGGCGGCCCAGGCCCGCAAGGGACTGAAGGCACGGCACCGCAACCGGCGACACAACGCGGCCTTCATCCGGCAGGGGGAGTGGTTTTTCATTCCCGAACCGGGGCTGGTCGTGGACAAGAAGCTGGTGCTGCGGAACGAGCCGCTGGCGCGGGCTGGAGGAAAGCCCCACTGGGCCGAGTTCCTCTACCGCAGCGGCGGCGAGACGGTGTATGTGAGCCGCGACTATCCGCAGGGATTGACGGAGCCGGAGTACAAGCAACTGCTGGCCCGCAAGCCCAGCGCGAAGCGCGAGCACTGGACCGTGATGCGTCGGAACCCCGGCGTGTGGGTCCAGGGCAAGGTTCGTCACCCGGACCACAAGACCGTGAAGCTCAACGGTTGGCACCGGGTGTTGATGAACACCGAGAGCCAGGCGGCCTCCAAGCGGCACGTCGTGTTTCTCGACTGATTTTTCAAGCGGGCCGTCGGCCTCGTAGGACGGTGGCCCGCACATGGTGTCTGTGGTGTAGCGGTTTCTGCACGCCTGGCTGTGAACCAGAAGGTGCCGGTTCGACTCCGGTCAGATACCCCTGAATGGAAAGGACTTTAACCATGACAAAGGTACTTCAGCGGCCCACGCTGATCTTGAACCGCAACTGGCAGCCGGTGAACGTGGCCACCGTGGCTCGGGCGCTGGTGCTGTTGTGGAACGAGTCGGCCCGCGTCGTGGACCCCAAGGACTTCCAGCTTTACACCTGGGAAGACTGGGCCAAGCTGCGGCCGCGGGACGGCGAGGACCACATCCAGGCGGTGCGGTTCAAGCTGCGCGTGCCGGAGGTGGTTGCGCTGAGCGAATATGACCGGCTACCGGTGGCCCACGTCACCTTCAGCCGCCGGAACATTTTCAAGCGCGACCATTACGCTTGCCAATACTGCGGTGCCCAGCCGGGCAGCGAGGAGTTGACCATCGACCACGTCGTACCTCGTGCGCAAGGCGGTGTGTCGAGCTGGGAGAACTGTGTGCTGGCCTGCATGGCCTGCAACAAGCGGAAGGCCGACCGCACGCCCGAGCAAGCCAAGATGCGGATTCGGAAGAAGCCGGTCCGTCCGGCGTGGAAGCCGCTTTACGCGGACCACACCATGCGGATGGAAAGCTGGTCGAAGTTCATCAGCGAAGCGTACTGGAACGTGACGCTGAAGGAGTAGTTGTTACGCCGACGATCCCCGGTCGCAATGCCGGGGGCCGTGACTGATAGAAGGGGCTGACCGCAAGGCTGGCCCCGATACGCCCTGCAAGTGTAGCGGATCGCACGACAGACTACGAATCTGTTAGACGAGGTTCGATTCCTCGGTGGGGCTTGATTGAATGACTTCGGAGTGTTGCGGATCGCACGCGACTCTGCGAAGGTCGAAGACCAGGTTCGAGTACTGGCGAGGACGCTGAGGTTGCAAGGAGCAGAGCCATGCAAGTCATTGACCGATTCGACCGAGAGCAGCGATTTCTGTCGAACTTTGTCCCGGCGGCGATTGTCTATGGACGTATCGAGTATCCGACCGTCGAACATGCCTTCCAGGCCGCCAAGACGGACGATCGGGCGTTGAAGCTGACCGTGGCCGCTGCTCCTTCCCCTGGAGCAGCCAAGCGGATAGGACGGAAAGTCCCGCTTCGCGCTGACTGGGAAGAAGTCAAGACGGACATCATGCGGACCCTGGTTCGGCTCAAGTTCTCAACGCACCAGGAGCTGCGTGAGCGGTTGCTGGAGACCGGCGAGGCTGAGCTGATCGAAGGAAACACCTGGAATGACACGTTCTGGGGAGTTTGCAAGGGAAAAGGCCAGAATTGGCTTGGCAAGATCCTCATGGAAGTCCGCGAGGAACTTGCGGAAGTGGACGTGGCATAAACAGAGAAGAGATATGGCGCTGGAGCCAGACGGCACGGCGACCGCCTGCAAAGCGGTTACGAAGTGGGTTCGACTCCCACCGGCGCTTCTGATCGCCCAACTGCCCGGTTCGGACTACATCTAGTCCGACGTTGACCAAGTCTGAACCTTTTATTTCGTTGGATGGTCTTTATCGGCGGCCCAACTGCCGATCAGGAGTACATGACGGCCCTAAGGTAACGATGCCGGGCGACCGGCTAGTGAAAGGCCCCGGAGTCTCTCGCAGACGAAGGAGCCAGTCAACGGTCAGAGGCGCGACAAGCACGTCTGATACGGACGGCCGCAAAAAAAACACTCGTGGCGCAACTTCGTTGGGCCATTATAAGCATATTCGAGACAGGCCGACTGCCGGTTCGGAGTACATGCACTACGGATGCCGTGGTTGTGGGTTCGAGTCCCACCGGCGCTACTGGCAAGTGATGCGCCGTAGCTCAATGGCAGAGCACGTAAACCCTCTGGCCATAACTTCGTCGGTCCGTTTGAAACATTACGAAACACGCTCGACTGCCGTGGTGGAGTACATGGTTTAGCAGGTTCGATTCCCGCCCGGCGCCCTCGATGATACGCATGGGGCCGGACCCTGCGGACGATGATGAGTCGCCCCAGAGCTGAGCGACATCCTGAACGTCGGCGGCTTCAGTGGCGCCGTCTTCAGTGTAGTGGCTGCGTTCCTGGCCGACGAAAACGGCCTTTTCGTGGCCGAGGTCGAGGTCGAGAAGGTCGAGTTATAAAGCGAAAACGCCCCCTGCTCAGAATATCTGGGCCGGGAGTCGTTCGGTTTCGTACGGCATCTGGGTTGGTCCTTGACCTGCCGGTCGGATGGACGACAATGGACGGCACCACGGCCACGATAACGGCGGCTGTCCATGAAACCAGCAATATGTGCCAATACGCAGATATTTGAAGGTCGGCCCCAGGGCAAGCAGCATCATGTCTGCCGATGAACATTCATTCCGCAAACTATTGCCCGGCTTCGTCATCCCGGCAGGCACCCAGGTCGTGCTGAAGGCCGCGAAGGTGTTGCCGGGTGGCGAACGCTTCAAGCCGTCAGGCAGCGTGGGCATAGTGCTTGAGTGCCCACGGGACAATCAGCATCCCTACCTGGTTCGGTTCACAGATGACGAAACGGTAACCGCGTATTTCGACGAGTTGGCCCTGCGGCGGCGTGAAGTCGAGGACGAGTTGGGCGAAGTGGCAGATGACCTGCGGCCCTGGATCATTTATCGCTGCCAGGTTGGCTCCAAGGCGTTTGGGCTGGCCTCCGAGGACTCTGACGACGACCTGCGTGGCATCTATCTACCGCCTGCCCGGCTGCACTGGTCACTGCGGCGACTGCCGGAACAACTGGAGTTCATGGAACAGGAGCGGGATGAGGTCTACTGGGAATTGGAAAAATTCCTGCGGCTGGCCCTGAAGGCCAACCCCAACGTGCTGGAGACGCTCTGGACACACTTGGTCCTCCAGGCCGACGAGACGGCCCAGGAGTTGCGGGCTATCCGTCTTGCGTTCCTGTCGAAGCATGTCTACAAGACTTACTCGGGCTACGTGCTGAGCCAGTTTCGCCGCATGGCCAACGCCTTCAAGGACAAGGGCACCTACAAGCCCAAGCACGCCATGCACCTGGTCCGCCTGCTCCACTCGGGGATCGCGGCCCTGGAGACCGGCGAGATCCGCATCGACGTGGCCGAACGACGCGACGAACTATTGCACATCCGCAATGACGGGCTGCCGTTCGATGAGGTGAAGCGGCGGGCGCTGGAGTTGGACGAGCGGTTCCAACAGGCGTTCGAGCGGACAGCACTGCCGGAGCAGCCGGACTTTCGGCGCGTGGACGAGTTCCTGGTCCGGGCGAGAAGGAGGATGGTCGATGCTTGACGTGAACCTGGCGGCGATGCGGCGGCTCGTCGAAGGGCTGGACTTCAAGCCGTTGTTCGTTACCGTTAGCGGGCGCACCTCTACGGATTCCCGTCGTCTGATAGCGACGTGGACCTGCGCGGCTGCCACCTTCTGCCACTGCGTGACGTGGTGGGCCTGCACGCGCCGAATCAGACGCTGGAGCACAAGACCATCGACGACGGCACCGAAGTGGAACTGGTCAGCCACGACGTGGGCAAGTATCTGCGGCTACTGGTACGAAACAACGGTTACATCTTGGAGCAGATATTCTCGCCCATCGTGGTCCTGGGCCGGGAGTTCCTCGATGAGCTGCGCCCGCTGGCCCAGCGCTGCATCACCCGGCACCACTATCATCATTACCGGGGCTTCTATGCCACGCAGCGAAAGTTGATCGCCAAGGAGGAGCCGAAGCAGGCCAAGCCGGTGCTCTACGCCTACCGCGTGCTGATGACCGGTATCCACCTGCTGCGGACCGGCGAAGTTGAGGCCAACCTGCTGCGGCTCAACGAGCATTTTGACTTTACGTTCCTCGACGAGCTGATCACTCGGAAGGTCGGCGGCGAGAACATCGGGGTCGGAGATCTCGACTGGCCCTTCCACGAGTTGAAGCTGACGGAACTGGAGGCCGCGCTCGATCAGGCTTTCCAGGAATCGAAGCTGCCGGAGGACCGGGATCGGAAGCCGGTCAACGAGTTGCTGGTAGGATTGCGGCTCGGGCAGCAATAGAGGGGGCCGGCGCATGCTTCACACCCTGTGGACATCCATGACCTGGCCGCTGCCGCTGGACCGGGTTTCCTTTCTTCGCCGACGCGATTACCGTGTGCCATCGTGTCCTGTCATTCTCCCACAATCCCGCGCTGTACACCAGTATCGGGGGGAGGTGCGTCAGTGCGTCAGAATGATCGGTCGTGATGTTCCCGGCGACTTGGATGAATACCACCGCGAGTGCCACAACTTGTCGAGCGTCGGCACATCGTATATCTGAATTCCGGGCGGCCCCATCGCCGGATTGTCGATGATCCACCGTTCCCCCGCCCCGTCATAGCCCACCACCACGACCGTGTGGCCTGTGGGTGATCGGCCTGGCGGCTCCACCGTGATGTCCAGCAAGACCGGATGCCCGGCGTCGAGCCATGCCATCATCTGTTTTCGCCCTTCGCGAAGTCCCGCCTGGTCGTATGGAAAGGTCTTCAGCTCCCAGTGAGACCCCAGCTTGGCGGCAGCGGAAATGAGGTCCATCCAATCGGTGCCGTCGCCCATCCGGCTGCCGCACAGCCTTTTCAGCTCGTATTGATCGCCCGTCTTGCCGTGAAAGGCGGTCGCCATTGTGGCTGACGCCACGCCACACATATTCCATCCCTGGGAGATGTGCGGGACCTTCAGGCAGATCGACTTGCCGGGGATCGCAGGCTTCCGACGCAGATCGAGCCATTTCAGGGCGTCTGCCGCCCGTTCATCGTGCTGGCCTGCGGCCTTGGCGAACCAAGTGCGGGCCTGCTCGTCGCTTCGGTCCACGCCGCTGCCGAGGCAGCACATGGTCCCCAGCGCCAGCATGGCCTCGGCATTACCCTGACCGGCGGATTCGCCGAACCACTGGCGGGCTTGATCGTCGTCGGCTGCAATCCCTATACCCTGAAGGTATGCCAGCCCAAGCCGGTACTGCGCCCAGACGTGCCCGGAGTCGGCGGCACGGCGATACCAGCGGGCTGCTTCCGCGTTGTCGTAGCGGCCCCAAGCGGTTTCCGCGTACATCCGCCCAAGGTTCCACTGGCCTTGGGAGTGTCCTTTGTCAGCCGATGCCCGGTAATACCTGGCGGCCTGTGGGAAGTCGGCGGTCATCCCGAGTCCGTGTTCGTACATCCAGCCTAGATTGTCCAGGGCTGCCGCGTCGTCTTTCTTCGCCGCGGCGCGAAACCACACCAAGGCCTTTGCGTAGTCACGAGCCACCTCCTTGCCGTCCCGGTAAGCAATACCCAGGCCGACTTGCGCGCTGGGCAGGCCGCTGGTCGCTTGGACCTTCAGATCTGGCTGACCTGCGACCGTCGCCCGCTTGACGACCGTTGGGTAATTACCCTTGGGCGCCTGGTTGTCGCCCCCCTTGGCGTCACGGTCCAACCGCTTACTGGTAATCAGCCCGATACAACGCCCCCGGTTTCCTACGGCGCAATAGTAAAGGTAGAAGGTGTCGCTCTTCGGCTCGTAAACCAACGATATCTTGTGGGCGTAATTCCTGTCCAGGCCCCCCGGATGCCCGGCCGCCTTGTAGAGCGGCTCGGGATGCGCCGTCCAATGTAGCAGGTCGCGGGATAAGGCGGCCATGACGTGCGCCCCACCCCGCCCGACTCCGAAATAGAACATCACCCAGTGATCGCCGTCGCGGAACACCTTGGGATCGGATGCGAACTGCTCGTCGTAGCCCTTGGGCCGGACGCGGACGACCGGGTTGCCGGAGTACCGCTTCCAGGACAGAAGGTCGCTTGAAAAGGCCAGGCCGGTCTGCTCCCTGCCGCCCTCGGCAGCGTTGTAGAAGTCGTAGAATTGGCCGTCGCATTCCACCAGCCAGGGCTGGTAGATGCAGCTTTTCTCCCATGCACCACAGTCGGCGTCTGAGACCGCCAGGGTCGGCTGGTCCTTGGCCCGCCGCCAAGTCAGACCATCGTCACTTACGGCTACCCCTTCATAGCCGGGGCGCATTTCGTATCCACCCTGTCGGGGATAGCAGCCGTAGAGCGTCCAGAACTTGCTGTCGCGACGTTTCAGTTCCCGCGGGGCGCGGATGTCGTAGGAGTCGTAGAGAAACGCCCCGATGACGCAGCCGCCGTGATCGAACTCGCCCGGCTTGCCGAACCCCATGGCGAGGCGGGGCCGTTTCCAGTGGATCAGGTCGTCGCTCTCAGCCACGAAGCTGTTGTAGCCCTTGCCATTAAAGCCGATGAAGCTCATGTACCAATTGCCCGGCTGGCCGGGCAGTTGGTAGACGCAGGGGCAGTCCGTGTTGTGGAACGCCTCGTGCCCGGGAATCTTCGGCTCGGCAGGAATGACCGGGTCCGGCCAGTAATGCCAGCCGCGGTACGGCGCGGACCAGCGGTCCAGAGTCTCGCGGTCGATGGACGGCGATTCTGCCGCCCACGCCACTTGGACCACGATGCCCAGCACGCCCAAGACCCACAACCATCGGCTCGTCATACCCCCTCCACGATGACCGCCCGATAGTCAGCACCTCGAAAGCGATGCTCGCGGACCTCCCGATAGGCGGGGCTTTCGTACCATGCCTTCGCCGCCTCGAAGGTCGGGAATTCCAGGATGACGACGCCTTCCACGTCCGGTCCTTCGATGACCTCTTGGCGACCGTAGGCGGCCAGAACCGTGACCGGATGCCCCGTCAATGTGTCGCCGACCTGTCGTGAATAGGCCGCAAGTTCTGATGCGTCGCGAGTGCTTTCGCGAGTGAAGACGATGTAGGTTGCCATTTTTCCTCTGAGTTCGTTTCTTTTGTTGATCTGTTACGCCCGAAATACTGCCTGCCCAACAGCCCCTGAAGATCCTTGTCGATCATCTCCGGCGTGGCCAGCCCATCCCGCCATTCTACTGGAATCCCCGACTCGCCCCAATACGCCCCAGCCAGTTGGTCGCAGACGGCCCCGGTAGTGTCGGCGTCATCGCCCAGGTTCACGGCCGAGAGAACGGGCTAGGTCGATCACGACCCGCAAATTGCCCGCCACCTGGACCTCGCGGCCAGGCGGGCTTGGGCCAGGTCTTGTTCCAGTTGGCCCACGATGCCTTGTAGTGCGTCAACGGAATCAGAATCCGCAACGAATTATTCGGCGACTGTCGCCACTGCCGCATCGCCACGTGCATCCTCGCGCATCTGGCCCATCGCAAAAATGTCATCGATTTGCATCAGCCCCGCCAGGTCGGCGACCGCCTGCCATTGGTCGCCCATGAGCTGGATATAAGTGGAAATCGTGCTGGCCAGTGTTTGCTGCGACGTGACCACGTCGTTGAAATCGGCGTCCGGATCGACCTGGTAGCGTTGGTACATGCCGCGATAGGCCCGCACCTGGTCGACGAGAATACTGTTGCGATACTGCTCGGCCGTCTGTCGGTTCGTGTCGTAACGGGAGAACGTATCGGCCAAGGTGGTGAACAGGTCGTTGCGGGCCCGTTCGTATTCGCTGCAGGCCCGCACCAGTGCGGCCTCGGCCGCGATGATGTTGCCGCGGTTGGTATCGAAAATGGGGACCGGAACGCCCACCTGCAGGCTTAGGGCCGTATTAAAGGGCGGCGTGGTGTAGTCCTTTTCGATGACGGTCGTGGTGTCGATGTTCGGGCAGATCGGCGTGACCCGCGCCAGGCGAAGTTGGTATTGCGCTTGGCCACCGCGTTCTGGGCGGTGAGCAGGTCGGTGTGTACGCGCAGGATCTGCTCGCGGGCCGTCTCGTAGCTGATCAGCGGCACGGGCCCGTCGATGCGTCCGGCCAGCGGGGCCGGGGCCATATCCGGCGCATTGAGCGTGATAGCCAGCTTGCGCCAGGCGGCTTCGTAATCGTGGTTCGATTGGATGAGTTGCGTCTGCGCCTGCACGGCGAGCACACGGATCTGCAGCGGCTCGTAAGCGGCGGCCTCGCCGGCGGCCACGCGCCTGGCTTGCAGGCGGTAGACGCGGTTGGCGAACTCGGCCAGGGCCGCCGTTTACCGTGATGCGCTCCCGCGCCACCAGCACGTCCAGGTAGTTCGTGCGCACCTGCGTGGCCAAATCGTAACGGGCTCGGCGCAAGGCCAACTCCGCGTTTTGCAGATCGACGTGGGCCGAGGCCTTGGCCAAGCGCAGCTTGCCGCCAGTGACGATCGTCTGGCTGAGGTTGCCGCCCTGGTAGCCCCTGGTATTGCCGGTATTGATGTCGTCTGCCTGGTAGCCGACGTGTGGGTTGGGATAGGCGCCGGCCTGGATTAAAGCGCCGCGGGCGGCTTCCACGTCGGACGCGGCCTGGCGAATCAGAGGATTGCGGGTTACCGCCATGGCTTGCAACTGGGCGAGCGTCAACGGTGCTTGGCCCGCCGCGGGCACCGGTTCCGGCGCGGCCGGGATGACCTGCAAATCGGCAAACAGGGCTTCAATCTCGCTGCGCTGTTGGGCGGGCGTTTCCCCCGGGCGCAGCGGCGGCAGGCGCAGCGGCGGCGCCGCGCTGCCGGGGATCGCGCTGGGAATATCCAACGGCTGAACGGTCCGCGCGGGTCGCGGCGTTGCCGGGGCTTCGTAAGCGGCGGGCCGGCATTCGCAGGCTTGCTTGGGCGAATTATGCAGCCGGTCCCCAACGGCGTTCTGGTCGTCGAGCGAAACAGGGCTCGCCGCCGGTTCCGGCAGCGGCGCACGGATGGAATCGGGAATGGTCCCGCCGTTGCTTTCGGTAGTCGCAGGGGAAGGCGGCGGGGTCGCATCCATTGGGCAGCCGTTCAATGATCCCACCCGGCTATCTACCTGGCATTGCGTGTCATAATGACAACCGGCCAGGAACTGCGCACATGAGTGTCGAAAGAGCAAGTCGACGTCCGTTCAAGCCCGGCATGGAAGACCTCGTAAAGCGTCGTAACGATTGAAACTGAAATTCCTGTGCTATGGGTTTTATCGGGCGTGACAAACGTGATGATAAGACGGAGGGGAGTGGTAACGATTGTGTCGTTCGCAACGGTGGCAACACGCGCCGCGACAGTCGTGGAAGGTACGGAAGTATCGATTGTAACGGATGCAGAGGATTTAGAAGCCCAACGATCTGGCCATGCGAAAACGTGGTTTATTTCTCCCCGTTGCAAGCAGCTTGTAATTGGGAGTCTGACCTGATCGCACACTTCACCCCAAGGTCTTGTCGGCTATCACCGTTGCTCGCTGGTTTGGCGATAATCCCCTGTCGCATTTCGGGAATTGACATGAGCAGTCGGCAGAAGTATCCTGGAATGGTAGGTATATTGGCCCGCTACGATCTCCTCGATCTAGGTTTCCACCGTAGTTGATTTTTGTATGACACGCGGCAAGCGAAAGACGGCCTGGCTCGTCATAGTGCTATATGCGACGAACGTTTGCGCCGGCGAGGGATTGCATCGAATACCCGGATGTGGCCACGCGGTGCAATTGCCCGGCGGGCGGCTAACTTGGGCGGCATCGGTGGGTGACCACCATGTTTCCAGATGCTTGCACGACGTTCTCGTCCGTGCGATGTGCCCATCGCATTCGGCCCATGATGCCGACGGTTGCCCGATTTGCAAGCTCGGCTCAACGCCGGTTTACGGTGGTTCAACTGCCACCCCCGCGTCCGCCGTGCTGATTCTCTGCAATTTGATTTGGTTCTCGAAACCAAACAACTCTCGCAGTGTTGGCTCGTCTTTCCTGAGCCGTGCCCCGCCCACGGTCTGAGTTGCCTCGGGGTTTTTACTGAAGGAGCTTGCGCAGACTGGGACGAGGCGACACATGCGCCGCGTGATTGCGTGACGCGTATCCCGCTCGCGGACCATATAGCGCTCGATTGGCTCGCTGCGGTACCGGACGCCCGTTCCACGTTGAGAAGGCTCTTAGGGTACGTCGCGTAGACAAGTACCCGAGCCGGGTCGCCATGCCGGTCGGTATTTCTCGGCTGTAAAGATGGCTTGAAGCGACTAGCCGCTCGACCGGCACACTTTGCTCAGAGTGGCCGGACGGTACATGGTGCCCGGCCTGCGTGATCGATTCTATTGCCGAGCCTTGGTCCTGGTTCGGCCTTGGCCGGATTTGAGTTACATCATCCAAAAAACGAAGGGGATTGTCGATGACATCCGTCGATCGCAGATTGAAGGCCACCGTACCGGTCATGGTGCTGGTGGTGCTGGCGGCGGTGGTTGGCGCAGGGATCGCGAATCGCGCGAGCCTGATGTCCTGGTGGATCGGGGTTACGACAGGGGCCGCGGCCGATACGTCGCCAGTCGCTGCGCCCGAGTTGGCCGAGGGGAAGGACGCACTGGCCTTGCCTGCGGGCGTTGCCAAACGGCTGGAAGTGCGGACCGGGCCGGCACAGCTATCGATCCTGCCTAGCACACTGGAGCTTTCGGGCTCGCTGATTCTGGATTCCGACCGGCTGGCGCACGTCCATGCCCGGTTCCCCGGCGAGGTCGTCGCGTTGGGCAACGCGGGCAACGGGACGCGGCCGATCGCTTTCGGGCAGCATGTTCGCAAGGGGCAGTTGCTGGCCGTGATCTGGAGCCGCGACCTCGGCGAGAAGAAGAGCGACCTGATCGACGCCTTGTCGCAACTTCGCGTGGATGAAGACAGCCTCGCGCGGATTTCCAAGGCCGCGGCCGAGGGGGCCGTGCCCGAGCGCATTCTTCGCGACACCGAGCGGAAGGTCGAGGCCGACCGCATCGCCGTGTCGCGGGCGGTGCGGATCCTGCAAAGTTGGCGGATCTCCAAGGAGGAGATCGACCACGTGCGGTCCGAAGCCACTCGGCTCTCGCGCGAGAAGACGCCGGACCGCGACGAGATGGTCGCGCAGTGGGCTAAGCTCGACGTGGTCTCTCCGCTGGACGGCGTGATCATTGAGCGCAACGTGGTCCTCGGCGAGCTGGTTGACACCGCGAGCGACCTATTCAAGGTCGCCGACCTTTCGCGGCTGGGAGTGCTGGCCTACGCCTACGAAGAGGACCTGCCCACGTTGGATGGCCTGCCGGCCCGCCAGCGGGCGTGGTCGGTGACCGTGGGCTCCGGCGGAGACGCCACCACGCGGATCGGCCGTTTCGACCAGGTGGGCTGCATCATTGATCCCAACCAGCACACAGCCCTGGTGATGGGTTGGGTCGACAACCCCGACGGAAAACTTCGCGTGGGCCAGTTCGTCACCACGCGGCTGGAGATTCCGCCGCCACCGGGCGAAGTCGTGGTTCCCGCGTCCGCCTTGTGTGAAGAGAGCGACCGCACTTGCGTCTTCGTACAATTGGATGGCAAAGCGACGTATGTCCGCCGCAGCGTTGCCGTCACCCGCCGCCGCGGCGACAAGGTGTACATCCGCAGCCAGCCCAAACCCGAGGAAACGCGTCGTGGGCTGGAGCCACTGGCACCGGGCGAGCAGGTGGTCGTGGCGCGGGTCGTCGAGCTGGCTGCCAGCCTCGACAGTCTACGGCAGAACGGCGGCGCACCCTGAAAGATCCGAGGTACCGATGATCCATCGTCTGATTTTCTGGGCCGTGCATAACCGGGCGGTCGTACTCCTGCTCGCCGCCGGGCTGTTGGCTTACGGCATCTATGCCTTTCGAGAAGTTAACGTCGAGGCCTATCCCGATCCGGCGCCAGCTATTGTCGAAGTCGTGGCTCGCTTTCCCGGCGCGTCGGCCGAGGAGGTCGAGCGGCAGGTGACGATCCCGCTGGAAGTGGCCCTGGCCGGCATGCCCGGGCTGACCATCACCCGTACGCAGTCGTTGTTCGAGTTGTGCCACATCAGCAACCAGTTCGAATATGGCGTTGATCAACAGGCAGCGCGGCAAGAGATTCTCAACCGTCTCCAAATGGCGCAATTGCCGGCCGGGGTAGCCCCGGATATCTCGCCGCGGTCGCCCACTGGCGAGATCTTCCGCTACGTGCTGGTTGCCCCCAAGGACTCCGCGGGACGCGACATCTACGATCCCAACGACCTGAAGTCGCTGCAGGACAGCACGTTGGAGCGGCTCTTCCGCCGCATTCCACGCGTGGTCGACGTGACCAGCTACGGTGGGACCGTGAAACGCTACGAGATCCATCCCGACCCGGCGCGGATGCAGCGCTACGGCATCACCTTGCAGCAGCTCAAAGACGCGATCGCCTCGAACAATTCCAACGTCGGAGGCGACTACATCATCCAGGGCGGCGCCGCCCACGTGGTCCGCTCGCTGGGACTTCTAGGCATGGGCCAAGACCCCATCGAAACCGCGATGGGCATGGCAGACCCCGTCGCCGCACGCAATTACCTGCGGGCAGAGGAAAATCGCCGCCTCCGTGAGATCCGCCAGATCGTGCTCAGCGCCACCAACAACGTCCCGGTGCGCGTCGACGACGTGGTCGAAGGCGGACCGCTGCGGGGCAGTTTGCCGTCAGGGGAACCCGGTACTCCCGGTCGGCAGGGCGTGGTGATGGGCCACCAGACCCGTCTCGGACGCGTGATGCGGAGCGTCGCGCTGCGCGATGCCCAAGGCCGCGACGTGCTCGACGCCCAAGGCCAGCGCGTTTGGCACGACGAGGACGAAGTCGTCGAAGGCATCGTCCTGTTGCGCAAGGGCGACCAATCACTGCCCGCTTTGGCCGATATCCACTCCCTGGTCAAGCAGCTCAATGAATCTCCCGGTCGGCTGCTGCCGGGCGTGAAGATCGAGCCTTATTACGACCGCACCGACCTGATCGGCGTCACTACCAGCACGGTCCGGGAAAACCTGTTGGCCGGCATGGGCTTGGTCGCGGTGGTGCTGCTGCTGTTCCTCAGCAACGTTCGCACTGCGCTGATCGTGGCCATCAACGTGCCGTTGGCGCTGTTGTTCGCCCTGGCCGTGATCTTCGTGCGCGGCAAGTCCGCCAATTTGCTCTCCATCGGCGCGGTTGACTTTGGAATCATCGTCGACTCTTCCGTGATCATCGTGGAGAATATCTACCGCCACCTAAGCCGCGGGGAGAATGCCCATCTTCCCATCGATCAGCGGATTCTCCGCGCCTCGAGCGAAGTGCAGCGGAGCCTGGCGTTTTCCACGGCCGTCATGGTCTGCGCCTTCCTGCCGCTGTTTACCATGGCTGGCCCAGAAGGGCAGATCTTCGGTCCCATGGCCGACACCTACGCCTTCGCCCTGGGCGGGGCCTTGTTGTTGGCGCTGTTCCTCTCGCCCGTGCTCTGCGAACTGTTGCTGTCAAATGTCAAGCCCCGGCCCGACAACTGGCTGGTGCGCACGTTGCAGACTGCCTACTTGCAGCAGTTGCGCCGCTGCCTGCGGCATCGCGTGCTGACGCTGGGGGTGTTTGTCCTGGTCGTGGCGGCCACCGCCGCAGTGGTCCCCATGCTGGGCCGCGAGTTCCTGCCCGAACTGGAGGAGGGCAACATGTGGATCGCCGGTACCTTCCCGCTGAAAACGTCGCTGGACGAGGTCTGCGAGGGAGTCAAGATCGTTCGTAAAATCGTCCAACGGTACCCGGAGTGCGAACAAATGATCAGCGAGGTCGGCCGCCCCGACGACGGCACCGATCCGTCGGGCTTTTACGGCACGGAAAGCTACGTGCCGCTGAAGCCGCACGAGGAGTGGCCGATTCCCCCCGGCCAGACTCGCCCTCGCACCAAGGACGAACTGGTCGAGGTACTGAATCGCGAGATCTCTCAGACGTTAGTGTCGGTGGACTGGAACTTCTCGCAGAACATCCGCAACAATGTCAATGAAACGCTCGCTGGCGTTCGCGGCGACAACTCCGTGAAGATCATCGGGCCCGACCTGGTGGAGTTGGAGAACACCGCCGACCGCGTAGTCCGCGCCCTGCAGAAAGTTCCCGGCTTGGCGAACGTCGGCGCGATCCGCATTCTCGGCCAGTCTAACCTGAATATTCCCGTCGATCGCGACAAGTGCGCGCGGTGGAACCTCAACGTCGGCGACGTCCAAGCGGTCATCGATACGGCCGTCGGCGGCAAGGCATTCAGCCAGATGATCGAGGGCGAACGGAGCTTCGATATCACCTTGCGCTATCCCAGCGAGCTGCGATCGAACCTGGACGCCATCCTCAAACTCCCGGTGGAGGTCAGCAAGAACGCGGTGGTCAACAGCCAGTCGAACGGGCAGGGGAATACGCCCGTCAGCGGCCCCACGAACGGCCCTTCGCCCACCGGTTCCATCGCCGCGCTGCCGCCGCTGACCGGTTCGACCTCCAATGCTCCTATGAACGATCTCAGCCGCACCCCGCGCCGCCCGCTGGGCGACCTGGTGACGCCGCTTGGCCCGGACGGCCAGCTCGACGAGCACGGTTCGTTCTTGCGGCGCGGGGCCTCGGATATCTACCGCGAGCAGGGCGAACGGATGATCGTCGTCAAGTTCGACATCCACAACTGCGACCTGGCCGGCGCCGTGGCCAAGGCCAAGGAGGCCACCAAGGACCTTGTGCACGCCCCCTGCCGGCTCACTTGGGGCGGCGAGTTCCGAGAGATGGAGCAGGCCGAATCGCGAATGAGCATCGTCATCCCCCTGGCCGTTGCCCTCGTGGCCGTGTTGCTGTACATGATGTTCGGTTCACTGGTCGACGTGCTGATCGTGCTCTCCAATGTCGTGGCCCTGGCCTGCGGCGGCGTGTGGGCACTGCTGTTGACGCAGACCAATTTCAGCATCTCTGCCGCAGTCGGCTTCATATCGATCTTTGGCGTGGCGGTAATGGATGCCATTTTGCAGGTGTCTTCATTCCACCGCGCGCGATTGGAAGGCAAGCCTCTGGAAGAGGCGGTTGTCTACGGTTCCCTGCTCCGCTTGCGGCCCATCATGATGACCGCGCTGACGGCGGTGTTCGGGCTGTTGCCGGCGGCGTTTTCCACCCGCATCGGCGCCCAAACGCAGCGGCCGCTGGCGATCGTGGTGATCGGCGGCATGCTAATGGCCCTGCTGCTGAACCGCTATCTCACGCCCGTGCTGTACTGCGTGTTGCGCCGCCGGCCGCCGACGGCGGAGTCGGCCGGGCTGGTTGAGTGAGGATTTTCCTTTCGCCACGGTCGCTCGGCTCGGCACAAGTACCCCGGCACAAAATAACCTCGCAGTCAATCAGCACGTGGGACGCATCTGCCACCCCTTTAAGTGTGGGTCACCAAAACGACTGCTTTGCCCAGCGAGAGGAATATCTACCGCAGATCTTCCTGGAAAGTACTTGCGACCAGAGCACCCGGCCGTAGCCTTTTCCGTCAGTTTCCCAAAGGCATTTGTTCCACCCACTGGGTCCGCCAGGCTGGAGGCTCGAAAGGGTCGGCAAAATACTGTGTCTCACGCGTCACTTTCCCCGCTCGAAACTCCATAATACTGACCGTGTACGTCGGACGCCCGTTGTACGTGATCACGTACTCGGTAACCCAGAGGTCGCCTTCACCGACGATCCGACGGACAATAAAGCCCGACGGCCGAGCCGGGTGCTTGCTGCGGAGGGCTTGGATGTTAACGCGCCCGCGGATGCGTTCGCCCGACTGGGGATAGTCGACGATGACGTCGTCGTGGTAGATCTCGTGTTCGACGACCTGATCGCCCGCCGTGGAAGCGGCCCAATGCCGCTCCAAGGCGGCACGGATTTCCCCGTCTCCCATCATGATCAAACCCATCCATTCTTCGGCCCCTCGGCGCCGAACCAGCGTTCCGTGATCACTTTCTTGCGCGTGTAGAAAGCAACGGAGTCACCACCCTGCGCAAAGAGATCGCCATAAAGCGAATTCTTCCAGCCGCCGAACGGAAAGAACGCCATCGGCGCCGGCACGGCGAGATTGATGCCGAGCATTCCGACCTGGATGCGTTCGCGGAATGTGCGGGCCGCCGCGCCGGATTGCGTGAACAGCGAGACCGTGTTGCCGTATCGGCTGCGGTTCGTCAACGCGATCGCCGCGTCCAGGTCCGGGGCGCGCATCACGCTCACCACCGGGCCAAAAATCTCCTCCCGGCCGACGAACATCTCCGGTGTCACGTCGTCGAAGACCGTCGGCCCGATGAAGCAGCCGCGCGGCCTGCGGGGGACGGTTTGGGAACGGCCGTCGAGGCGAAGCCGGGCTCCTTCCGCCACCCCGCGCTCGATCGCAGCCCGGATCCGTTTTTCCTCGCCTGAGTTCACCACGGGACAGAGCGTCGCCGCGGCGTCCAGGCCGTCCCCCAGTTTGAGTTCACCCGCCGAGCGGATGAAGGCATCGACGATGGCGTCCTGCCGCGTTCGATCGCCGACGGCCACCAGCACGCTTCCAGCAAGACAGCGCTGTCCCGCTGAACCGAAGCACGATCCGATCAGGTCGGGCAGACAGCGCTCGAGATCGGCGTCGGGCAGGACGATCAGATGGTTCTTCGCTCCGCCGTGTGCCTGAACGCGCTTGCCGTGAGCTGCTGCGGTACGGTAGACAGACTCCGCCACAGCCGACGAGCCGACGAAGGAAACTGCCTGGACATGCGGGTTGGCAATGAGCCGTTCGCTTACATCCTTGCTGCCCTGCACCACGCCCACGACACCCGGCGGCAAGCCGGCATCGGCGAAGATTTCCACGAGTCGGGTGCCCGTGAGCGGCGCCTTCTCGGCAGGCTTGAGGATGAACGTGTTCCCGCAGGCCACGGCGACCGACATCATCCACAGCGGAATCAAGGCCGGGAAATTGAACGGCGGAATGCCGACCACCACGCCCACGGGCTCGCGGATCGTATGGCAGTCGAAATCCCGCGAAATGTCGGTCAGAGTCTGTCCCATCATCTGGGAAGGAATGCCGCAGGCAAATTCGACGACGTCAAGCCCTCGCCGCAACGAGCCGGCGCCTCGCTCAACAGCTTGCCGTTTTCGCGGACGATGCCGTGTGCCAGGTCCTCCCAGTTCTTTTCCAGCAGCTCGCGAAACCTGAACAGGACGTGAGCCCGCTCCGGCGCCGGAGTGGCTCGCCAGCCAGGGAAGGCACGGGCGGCGGAAGCGCAGGCCTCGTCCACCTGCTCCGGCGCGGCCTCGCGCACCAGTGCCAGCACCTCGGCCGCGTCGGCAGGATTGCAGATGTCGCGGTTCGTAAACCCGCTGCCCACAGCCCAGGTTCCGCCGATCAGGTTCAGCGCGGAAGCCGAACGCGCGGTTAATGCAGGCGGCCGATCACGGCCAGTAATAGTGCTCATGAAGTCCTCCAGAGGCTAGAGAATCTGTTCAACACAAAAATTCAAGGCCGGCTTCAGACTGGATGCCGATCGTCAAACCGTCGTAACCGCTTCCATCAAGGTCCAGAGTCCTTCGGCCAGCGTGGGGTGAATGTAAATCGCCCCCTTAAGGAGCGTGTAGGGGCGCCGGCGAGCATCACGGCGTGGAGGATCTGTACCAACTCGCCACCTTCCGAGCCCAGGATGGCCGCGCCGAGGATGTGGTCGGTGTCGGCATCGACCACGAGCTTCATCAGACCGGCCGTCTCTCCAATTTCGATGGCACGCGCGACCCAGGCCATGGGAATCTTGCCGACCTTGAGCCGTCGTCCTGCCGCCCGAGCCTCCCTCTCGGTCTGTCCAACGCGGCCCAATTGGGGGTCGGTGAAGACGGCATAGGGAACCGGGCGGTTCTCGGTGGTAAGGGCTTTGCCCTCGATGAGATTGGCGTGGACGATCTGGTAGTCGTTGAAGGAGATGTGGGTGAAAGCCGGACCGCCCTTGACATCCCCTAGGGCCCAGACGCCCGGCACGTTAGTCTCGAGGCGGTTGTTCACCCGGACGAACCCCTGTTGATCGGTCTGCACCCCGGCATCTTGTAATCCCAAGTCGTCCGTATTGGGCTTCCTTCCCGTGGCGATCAGCAGGTGGGAACCGCGCACCGATTCCGTTTTATGTTCGCTTTCCACACTCAAGGCCACTGCACCATCCTGCTTCTGGCGCGCGTCGTCGTGGCGCCCAGGACGAAGCGAATCCCTTCGCTCTCCAGGGCCTCTTGCAGGGCCTCCGCGACATCTGTGTCCTCACGCGGGAGGAGTTGCTCTTCGCGGTGGATGACCGTCACCCGGCTGCCGAAGCGGCGGAACATTTGTCCGAACTCCAGGCCAATGTAACCGCCGCCGAGAACGAGCAAGTGCTCGGGCAGTTCGGTCAACCTCATCATGCTGGCGTTGTCCAGGTAGTCAATCTCGCCGAGGCCTTCCAGGTGCGGCACGGCCGGCCTGGCCCCGGTGTCAATGAAGATGCGTTCGCTTTCGAGCAGTTCTTCACCGGCGCGGACCTGGTGCGGGCCGACGAACCTGGCCTGTCCCCGGTAAAGGTGCAGGGTCTTTCGCTCCTCGACTTTTCGCTCCTGTCCGGCGCGCCATTGGTCAACGACCCGGTCCTTGCGGGCGACGACCTTGGACAGGTCTACGCTGACCGCTCCGGCGCAAACGCCCCATCTGTCGGCGTTGCGTGCGTAGTGCGCGACCTGCGCGGAGGCCATCATCGTCTTGGTCGGCGTGCAGCCGGTGTTGACGCAGGTCCCGCCTAAGTGGTCTCTTTCGATCAGGGCCACGCTCCAGCCGTGGTCCGCCAACTTCTGCGACAGAGGGTTCCCGGCCTGGCCGGAGCCTATCACGATGGCATCGTAACGCAGCATCGGCATTACTCCTTGCCGTCGTACTCTCGGTGTTTACGATCTGTTGGGAGGCTAACGGATGACGTTCTCGGCCATGTGGCGGGAAATCGACGTGCCGCCAATCGCCGAACCGTAAGATATGACACGCTAAAGTACTGGCGTTCATCGGTCCACACCTGCTCCACGTCAAAGCCGCCGGCCTCGGCCACGTCGGCCAGGGCAGGGAGGCTGTATTTGTAACAGTTTTCAGTGTGGATCGACTCGCCAGCGGTGAAGAAGAACCGCGTGCCGCCGACGCGGACGATCTGGTCGCCGCGGCTGACCAGGTGCATTTCGATGCGGCCCTTGGCGGCGTTGTAGAAAGCGCGATGAGCGAACTGCTCGACGTCGAAATTGGCGTCCAACTCCCGGTTGATCCGCACCAGAATATTGCAGTTGAACGCGGCCGTGACGCCCCGGCGGTCGTTGTAGGCAGCCTCGATCACTCGCGGGTCCTTCCGGAGATCGATGCCGAGCAGAAGCCCGCCGCCGCGGCCACACAGTTGTGCAGTCTGTTGCAGCAAGGCGATCGCTTTCTCTGGCGCGAAATTGCCGAGCGTCGAGCCAGGGAAGTAAACCACGCGTCGTGCGGAGGGCTTGCGACACGCCGGCAGCTCCAGCGACTGCGTGAAGTCGGCGCACATCGGCAGCACTTCGATCCGTGGATATTCCTCTCTCAATGCTCGGGCCGAGCGGCGCAAGTGTTCGTCCGAAACGTCGATCGGAACGTAACCGGCGAGGTCGGACAAGCAGTCGAGCAGGAGCCTCGTCTTGATGCTGCTGCCACTGCCATATTCGATAAGAGCGCAGCGCGGACCCAACTGGCGGGCCATGTCGGCGGCATGTTGCTCCATGATTCCCATTTCTGTGCGCGTCGGGTAGTACTCCTCTAACGCCGTGATCTGCTCGAAAAGGTCCGATCCAACTTCGTCATAGAAGTACTTGCACGGCAGTTCCTTCTTCGCGGCGCACAGGCCACGAAGCACGTCGGCGCGGAACTGGCTAGCGCGAGTCTTGTAATTATTGCAAACGGGCGACCGCTCAAGAGCGTTGCTCATGGAAACTCCTTGGCCAGGCGGATGCCGCTGAATTGCCAGCGGGCGTCTGGAGGGAAGAAATTGCGGTACGTCCGCCGCGCATGGCTGCGCGGCGTAGCGCAGGACGCACCTCGCAAAACGAATTGGTTGCACATGAATTTGCCGTTGTACTCGCCCAGCGCACCGGCGGGCGGGTAATAGCCGGGGTAGCCGACATAGGGACTGGCGGACCATTGCCAAACATCGCCGTAAAGCTGGTAGAGAGGTCCTGTGTCATCTGCCGCCGTTATAGCTGCCGGATGAAAGTTGCCTCCCTCCAAGAAGTGTCCCGCCAATCGTATGCCGCAGGCTGCAGTTTCCCACTCGGCCTCTGTGGGCAGCCGGGCGCGGGCCCAGCGGGCAAAAGCGTCGGCCTCGTAATAACTGACATGACAAACCGGTTCGTTATTGTCGAGTAGTCGCGGTCCTGCCAACGTCGTGATGGACCACGCGCCACCCTGCTCTTCCCAATAGAGAGGAGCGCGCCATCCCCGGGTCTGCTGGGTTGCCCAGCCTTCGGACAACCACAGATCGGGCCGGTCGTAACCACCGTCGTTGACGAAGGCCAGGTACTCGGCATTGGTCACCAACCGGCTGGCCAGTCGAAATGCCTGCACGAAGGTGCGGTGTTGCGGCGACTCGTTGTCGAAGGCGAAACCGTGCCCGTCGTGTCCGATCAAGCGCAGCCCTTCTGCGTAATCGATCCAGTTGTCAGGCGGCGGAGCAACCTCCGCGGCTTCCGCATTTGCCCGATTTGAACAAGCCGCGTCTTCTGCATTTGCCCGATTTGAATAAGCCGCCGGTATCGTCTCACGGTAGACGGGATGGAGCGGGTTCGCGGCCCAGGCGTGTTTGAGGTCGGTGAGTATCAATTCCTGGTGCTGCTGCTCGTGATGCAGGCCCAACAAAACCGTCGCTGTGATCTGCTCCAGCGCCGGATGAGCCGCGGTCCGCAGCAGCCGGGCAACGTGGTCGTCGACATGCGCGCGGTACCGATAGACGTCCACAATGGTAGGCCGGGAGAGAAGTCCCCGCTGCGACCGCGGCCAGCGCGACCCCACGCTCTCGTAATAGGAGTTGAAAAGCGACCGGAAGACGGGATGGAACGGTCGGTAATCTGGTAGGTACCGCTCGAGGACAAACGTCTCAAAGAACCAGGTCGTGTGGGCCAGGTGCCACTTCACTGGACTGGCGTCCGGCATCGACTGGACCACGTAGTCGTCCGACGCCAGCGGTTCGCACAAGGCTTCTGTGCTGCGGCGGACCGTTCGATATAGCCCGTCCGGGTTAGCGCCGTCCGCTGTGATGGAACTGCCATCCAGGACCGCCGACCACCGACCACGAGTACATGGTGCCCGCGTGGTGGCCGCCCGCTTTATGGTCAATCCTGTTCCACCCTCATCAATCGGCGACGCGAGGCTCATCGTAAATTGGCTCTGTTTCTCTGCCGCGGACAGTGCTCGCTTTAGAGCACCAACAGGGGTTCGGTCGGAGTGATTGCTGTTTCAGCCTCACTTTCCTCTCGGAATGAACCCGGGGACACCAGTCTCCACGACCGCGTTAAACCTGACCCGCAACTTGACTCCTTCGCTAATCTCCCGCACGGCCTCTTCAGGGAGGGCGGAGACTTCAAAGTTCTCCTTGATCCGGCTGGCGGTCTTCGATGTGGTTAGGAGGGCTGTTCCGCGCTGGATGGCCCAAGCGAGCAAGACCTGCGCGGGCGTTTTATTGACTCGCCCGGCGATTGCCGTAACGACAGGATCTTTCAGCAAGCTGGGCTCGCTGCTATGTCCCAGCGCTGCGAATGCTTGCAGCACGATGCCGGTCTTTTTGCAATAGTCCAAGAGGTCCCATTGCGGGAGATACGGATGGGATTCGACGTGAACAACGGCGGGCTTGATCCTCGCCGCCTCAAAGATCTCCCGTGTCTGGTCGAGGTTGACGTCGGATAATCCGATAGCCTTGCAATTGCCCTCATCCACCAGGCGCTCGAGCGCGTTCCACGTATCCAGCAGCGTCACCCCTTGGTCATAGATCACGTTGCCGCTGGCATCCCGCGGATCTTGCTCCTCTCCCGGTTGGAAGGCGAAGGGAGTATGGATGAGATAGAGATCGACGTAGTCGAGTTGGAGTCTCTTGAGGCTGGCCTCAAAGGCGGGCTTGACGCGTTCAGGACGATGATTGTTGTTCCAGACCTTCGTGGCGATAAACACGTCCTCTCGCTTGATCTTCCCGGCCTTGAATACGTCTTGGATCGCTTCGCCGACCTCCTTCTCATTTCGGTACCGTTCGGAGGCGTCGAGCTGGCGAAATCCCGCCTCCAGCGCCGCCTTAGTCGCGACTCTGGTCGCGATGGGGTCGGGAATCAGCGTGCCGAAGCCGAGCGCGGGAATAGCGCCTGACCCATTGTTGAGGGCCATCTTCGTATAGCGAAGGTTGTCCGGTGCTGCGGAATCGGACGCCGACTGCTTTTGCGTCAAGCCGCTGGCTGGCAAGTCGCGGGTTTGAGTCAGGGTGGACATGAGAATTCCTCGCTGTGGTTACCAGAATGCTAAAGAGGACGAACTAACGCACTAGGATAGATTGGGCAAAGCGCGTCCCGGATACCGAATTGCAGTCCTGGTCGAGTTCGATTTCAAACATCAACGGCTCCACCTTCGGATGCGCGCCTCCGAGTTATCGTCGAGTGAATTCTTCCCGCGACGACACAACAGTCAAGCCCTTATTACGAGAATTCGTGGCTGAAGAATAAGTTGAATGTTAGAAAAACCTCGGGGAAGGGTTCCCACGAAAAACAGCCGACCCGCGCCTCAAATCGCCGGTAGTGACGAGTCCGACCCCGGGGCAGAATCGTGAAGCCCTGGTTTCAAAAACCTCTGGCGCGAAACTCGGAGGGGCTGTACGGATTGGGGCGGTGTTTCGAGATCTCCATTGAAGCCAGACCATTGTCTTCAAATGGCGACTTAGCTTGTATCGGGCGAGTACATCCAATCAAAGCGGCGCGCCGTGGTTATTAAAACAACTGCGCGACACCCGTCGTTTTACGGGCCAGCGGTCCGGCGCGGTCGCAGGAACCCCTGACCTGGTATTGCAGGTCGTCGATGGAGAGACCCTCTACTTGCTTGAGGAGTTCCCGGGCTATCGTTTCGAGTTGTTCGAGGATCGGCGAGGCTTTGTCAAGTTGCGCGCTTGCCGCGAGATCCTCAAGATCGCCCGCGAGATCGCCGGCAACTGTCGTAACCGTCGAAAGCATGCCGCAACATTTGTGAACAGCTTCGCGAAGGAGCGGCGCGTCTTGCTCGCGCAAGGCATCTCGAATCGCGACCAAGTACTCAGGGAGTCGCGCCTGGAGCGATTGGCATATAGTTCTGAGCAGAGTAGCATCGCCGCCGCAGGCCGCCAACAGCACAGGGGCGTCGATCAAGTTGCTACCGACGGGGTGGCGCGGCGAACGGGTTCTCCGCACGCGCTCGATGGCTGCATCGAGGTCGCCGGATCGAACCGGCTTGGTCAGGAAGTAATCCATGCCGGCAGCGAGGCAGCGCTCGCCATCCTCTTTGCGTGAGCGCGCCGTCAAGGCCATGACCGGCAAATGTCCCGTTGTGGTCAGCTCCTGCGCCCGAATCGCCTGCACGACCTGAAAGCCGTCCAGTTCCGGCATGTGAAGGTCCAGCAGCAACAAGTCAAATCCACCCTCCTCGGCCATGGCCAATGCTTCCCGACCGTTGCTCGCCAGCCAAACACGGTGGCCGTGCCGGATGAGTGCTTGCTCCAGGACCTTGCGGCTCAACTCGTCGTCTTCCGCCACAAGGATTTGCAGCGTTGTCGCAGGAGGGACGTGTACCATGGCGCTTGACTGGCGGGGCGCGGTCGGCAGCGTATTCAGTCCATCGTCCGTAGGTCCAACGACGACGGGCGGATTGTTGAGCAAGGGTGGCAGAAGCGTGGCAATCGGCAGGGGGGTGTACGGCTGGCCGGCAAAGTACGCCACGAAAGTAAACTTGCTGCCCCGCCCCGGTTCGCTCTGGACGCTGATCGCGCCGCCCATCAAGGCCACCAGACGGCTGGCGATAGTCAGGCCCAGGCCAGTACCGCCGTACTTGCGCGTGGTCGACGTGTCCTCCTGCTCGAAAGCCCTGAAGATTTTCTCCTGTTTGTCCTTCGAGATACCGATGCCGGTATCGCTCACCGTAAAGCGAAGCCCGATCTTCCCCTCCGGTGCGTGGTTGGCTGATTCCACGCGTACGACCACCTCACCCTCTTCCGTGAACTTGATGGCGTTGCCAATCAGGTTGAGCAATACCTGTCGCAGCCGGCCGGCGTCGCCCACAACCGCGTCGGACAAGTCCGGCTGCACGTGGCCGACCAACTCCAGTCCCTTCGTGTGGGCCCGCAGCGCCATCGCCCGCAGTGTGTCCCCGACGCTGTCCGCAGGGAGAACTCAACCGGGTCCAACTCCAATTTGCCGGCCTCGATTTTGGAGAAGTCCAACAGGTCATTGAGGATGCCCAGCAGGTTGTTGGCCGCCGACTTGACCGTCTGGAGGCATTGCCGCTGGTCCTCGCTCATTGGGGTTCCCAGGACCAACTCGGTCATGCCGAGGATAGCGTTCATCGGCGTCCGTATCTCGTGGCTGACGTTCGCCAGGAACTCGTCCTTGGCCCGATTGGCAGCCTCCGCCGCCTCTTTTGCTTGGAGCAGTTCCGCCTCCAGGCGTTTGCGGTCCGAGATGTTTTGCACGATCGCGATGAAGTATTCGGGTCTTCCCGCCGCATCGCGCTGGAGCGAGACGGTCAGGTAGGCCCACACGAAGGAGCCATCCTTGCGCACGAACCGTTTCTCCATCGTAAAGCTAGGAATGTCGCCGTTCATAAGTGGGCGGAACATTGCGAGGATTTCCGCCAGATCAGCGGGATGTACGACGTCCGCGAGCGTCATCCCCAGCAGGTCCAGCGGCGGATAACCCGTGATATCGGACAATTTCTCGTTGGCGCAAGCAACGGCCTTCCGCGTCCAGGTGGGTAATGCCCACGGCTGCATTCTCAAAAGTGCCGCGGAATCGTTCCTCACTTTCGCGCAGCGCCTCCTCGGTCCGCTTTCGCTCGGTGATGTCCCGTACAAGGGTCACGGTGCTTCTAGAGAAGCGGAGGGGCATCAGTCGCGAGCGTGTTCTTTCGTGCATGGCAACCTCCAACGCAAGAGTGGTTCTCATCTAAGAGATTATTCTTCCCGCATTGTGCCTGCCGGCCAGCCGTGATCACTAAGTTGTGACCAAAAAGCCGGTAAAATCGACGGCTACGCTAGTGGAAGATGGGAGGCAATGGCAAAATAGACAAGACGGTAGCTATAGGGCTGATTTTACAGCGGCGCGGTAAAGATTCCCGCTGGCTAACTCGACCCATAGAATGGAGCGATTGCTGCCACAGTCGATTCATCGGTCCTGACTTTAGAGTTCCCCACCTTGGCATATCATAGATGCTTGGTTAGTGAGTCAACCATGGCTCACCTGTTGCTCATCGATGACGACATGGAGTTGCTCCCGGGAATGGTGCGCCACGTCTTCCCCGCCCCTGAATACCGAGTCGAATTTGCACGGACGGGTGCAGAGGGACTAGAGCGCATCGCCGCCGCGCTCCCCGATGTAATCCTCCTTGATCTACGACTTCCCGACCAGTCCGGCCTGGAAGTTCTGATGCAGATCCGCGCCATAGACGCCCGCATCCCCGTCGTTTTTGTCACCTTGTCCCGGTCGGCCGATGCGGCCATCGACGCGATGCGGTTTGGGGCTTACGATTATCTGCTCAAGCCCCTGGACTTGCAAAAGCTCCGCCAGGTGATCGGTGAGGCGCGTGAATGTTGCCCGGTTGATGCGCGAGCCGGCCATTGTCGCGGAGGCGCCGCTTGTCGACGATCTGGCAGGAGAGGTCATTGTGGGGTGCTGCCCTGGCATGCAGGACACGTATAAGGCCATTGGCCGCGTCGCCGACCAGGATTTCCCCGTGCTGATCACCGGGGAGAGCGGCACCGGAAAGGAGTTGGTTGCCCGTGCCGTCTATCAGCACGGCCCCAGAGCCAATGCCCAGTTTCTGGCTCTCAACTGTGCCGCTATCCCGGAGCAGCTACTGGAGAGCGAGTTATTCGGACACGAGAAAGGCGCCTTCACCGGCGCTGATCGTCGCCGTGTCGGCAAGTTTGAACAGTGTCACGGCGGCACGATCTTTCTCGACGAGATCGGCGACATGCCGCTGGCGCTCCAGGCCAAGATTCTGCGACTGCTGCAGGAGCAGGCGTTCGAACGCGTGGGCGGCAACGAGACGATCCGCACGGACGTCCGACTGATCGCAGCCACACACCGCGACCTGAAGGCGTGGTCCGCTGAGGGGAGATTTCGGCCGGACCTGCATTACCGGCTCAACGTTTTCACCATCCATCTGCCGCCATTGCGCGAGCGGGGCGACGACCTGACGCTGCTAGTGCAACACTATCTGCGGCGATTCAGCCGAGAGATGGGGCGCACGGTAGTCCAGGTTGCTCCGGAGGCGCTGGAGCGACTCCGTCGCTACTCCTGGCCCGGCAACATTCGGGAGTTGCAGAGCATCCTCAAGCAGGCCCTGCTCCAGGCCAGCGGCTCGGTCTTGCTCCCCTCGTTCCTGCCCGAAGCTCTGGGAAGGCCTGGCGAAAACGACCTGTCGTCGCCAACCGAGCAAAAATGCGATGTGGAGACTTTTGTGATACGTCAACGGCTCGCATCCGATGTCCGCGACATGTACGCGGAAACGCACCTGGAAGTGGACCGGCTTTTGCTTTCCCGTGTCGTGGAATATACGCATGGGAATCTGCAGCAGGCTGCCCTCCTGCTGGGGATCGCTCGGCAAACTCTCCGGCTCAAACTCCGCGAACTGGGATTGTACGTCGCCCGTTCCACCAAAGCAGTCGAAGACGACCCAGTCGAGCATCTTCCGGCCGGCGTCTGAGCCACGAATCCGAGCGGATCGCCTCAGCAGTGGTAGATGTTCCACCTTGCCGGTAAATCGGCTACTAAGGCATCGATATTTGGCTCACTTGGTCTAAGTGTGTATCACTGGCAGTCGTCTGCGAATGCTGCGACAGGCTCTCTTCCGTGCTCTGGCGAGGGTCGCGAGATTGAGCCCGTACCGCTTTTCGGCTTAAAAATGCCGCGTAACAGCACCAGCAACCCTTTTGAGCGGCGGCTGCCTAGCTCTTTCGCTGTCGGCAGCACGGGTATGGCACGGCGTATGCAATCTCGGGCAGGCTCGTGGCGAGTCGAGGTAATGCCGGCCGGCGAGCGATCGCGTGGTGTGCGATACCGACGAGAGTAATCTATACCGAACTAATGAAGAAATCGATGTCATCCGAGTTTGTAACAGTTCTATTTTGCCCAGCTTGGAGATACGCCCTGGACGGACTTGCACCAGAATTACGTTAGTGAGCCGCGGAGTGACGAGATGAAACGCACTTTGATCCTGGGCGGCGGCTTTGGCGGAGTCTACACGGCCCGCCATTTGGAACGGCTATTCAAGCACCGCTCGGACGTCGAGATCGTTCTGGTGAGTCGGGATAATTTCCTGCTCATGACGCCGTTGCTGTTTGAGGTTTGTTCGGGGGCGCTCGATTTCCGCCATTGTGCCTTTCCCCTCCGCGTTTTCCTGCGAGCTACTCGCTTCATCGAGGCTACCGTGCAGGGCATCGACTTGGAAAGCCGTGTAGTCCGCGTCGCCGCAGCAGGGGAAAAAGATGAATTGACCTACGATCAGCTCGTCCTTGCCCTGGGGGCAAGGACGAACCGAGTCATGATTCCCGGTTCGGAGCACGCTTTTACGTTCAAGAACCTGGCCGACGCCGTCCTGTTGCGTAACCACATCATCGAGCGCTTTGAACGAGCCGATGTGGAGACCGTGGCCGAGCGGAAACGCAGCCTGCTCACGTTTGTGATCGTCGGTGGCGGATTGGTTGGAATCGAATTATTCGGCGAGTTGACCGCGTTTGGCGATGGGATCGTTTCCTTTTACAAGAACGTCAATCGCCGCGAGGTTCATTTCGTCCTGCTTCAGGGCGGCGAAAGAATCATGCCGGAGATCGACCCGAAGCTGGCGGATTACGCAAGCCGGATGCTCGGTGAGCAGATCGGGACCGATATCCGGACCAACACGCGCGTACGGGCCATCGAGCCGGGCAAGGTTCACTTGACAAATGAAACGATCGAAGCCGGGACGATTATCCTGGCGGCGGGAATTGTCCCCAATCCAATCGTGGCCGACCTCCCTGTTGAGAAGGACAAGCGCGGACACATCGTTGTCGATGGGACCATGCGGTGCAAAAGCCACCCCGAAGTTTGGGCGATAGGCGATTGTGCATTCATTCCCGGCCCCGAAGGCAAGTCCTATCCGCCCCTGGCCCAGCACGCTTTGCGTGAGGCCAAGGTACTGGCCAGGAATGTTTTTGCTGTTCTCAACGGTCAGCAACCTCAGCCGTTCATCTACGATACGATGGGAATGATGGGTTCCCTGGGACACGGCAAGGCGTTCGGCCAGATGCTCAAGGTGCGGATTCACGGTTTCGCGGCGTTTTTTGTGCGGCGCGCCTATTACCTGTCGCACATGCCGGGTGTGAGCCGGCGGCTGCGTATCATGATCGACTGGATCTCTGCGCGGTTGTTTCGGCCAGACATTGTCAAGATCAGCGTGGACAGTGAAAGAGCCATGCTCGTGCGTGAGTTGGAAGAGGGAGCAGACCGGAACGACGTTGGCGCCAAACACGATCAACGCGGGCGGCCGTCGGAGGTTTCACTCGGCGCGTAGCTATCCGGCGGCCTCCGGTAGCTCTCAGGTCACGGGAGGGAGCGTATGAAAGTCGGCGTCGCTTTGCCATACGTGCCGTCTTTGACGCATACCCGTGTGGCTGATTACCTCCAACTGGCGCGGCCGCGCTTGGCACTGCTGGTGCTCGCCACCGCGGGCGGCGGTTGGCTCCTGGCGGCAGACGGGACAACGCACACGTCCTCTCCGATACACGTCTTAGTGGGCACAGCGCTGCTGTTCGCCGGGGCCAGTGCCTTTAACCAGTTACTTGAGCGGCGCCGCGACGCGTTGATGCCGCGCACCGCCAACCGGCCGCTGCCCGCTGGCCGGCTTCAGACCGTCGAGGTACTGGCCCTGGGAAGCATTCTCAGCGCGGGCGGCCTGGTGTATCTGCTGGCATTCTACCAGCCTTTGGCCGGGGTGCTGGGGGCCTTCGCCCTTGTCACCTACGTCCTCGTGTACACGCCGCTGAAAGTGCGCACGCCGCTCAGCACCTTGGTCGGCGCCGTGCCCGGCGCCATGCCGTCGCTGATTGGCTGGGCCGCGGCCCGCGGCAGCCTCGAACTTGGGGCCATGGCGTTGTTCTTGATCGTCTTTCTCTGGCAGATCCCCCATTTCTTGGCCATCGGCTGGATCTACCGGGAGCAGTATGCCCGCGCCGGCTTCCGTGTGCTTCCGGTGCTTGATCCACGCGGCGAGGCGACGGGCAAGCAGATGATCCGCTACACCGTCGCACTAATCTTCGCCAGCTTGATGCCTTGCATCCTGGGTATCGGCGGCTGGCTTACTGCATCGGGCGCCGTTATTCTTGGTGCGCTCTTCCTTTACAGCGAACTTCTCTTTGCGCGCACCGGAGGCGCGCATCAGGCGCGCCAGGTGCTCCGCATGTCCTTGTTGTTCCTGCCCGCCCAGTTTCTGCTGATGGTGCTGGATGTCATTTCCGAAAGGATGATCGGTTACTGATGGGTATTCCAAGGGGAAGTTCTTTCGAGGATATTCGCTAAATAAGCTCCAAGCGATGACATTTCCGATACTCTTTGCGCAGAACCAATCGATGTTCGACCCGGCTTCTCCGGGGGCCGAGTCGATCCGCAACGTCTCCATCCTGGTGCTGGTAATTACCGGGTTCATTTTTATCCTGGTCGAAGGAGTACTGTTTTACGCGATCTTCCGCTTCGGGCGCCGTTTATCCATGGTTGCCGGCGGGGGCCAAACGGAGCCGCCTCAAGTCTACGGGAGCAAGCCGATCGAAATCGCCTGGACGGCTGCTCCAGCCCTGATCGTGTTCCTCCTCATCATGGTCACCATCCGAACTTTGTGGGAGGTTGACCCCACGCCACCTGCACCGAAGGCCGGAGATCAAGCCCTCTTCGTCACAGCCATTGGGCACCAGTGGTGGTGGGAATACCGCTACGATCATTACGACGGCAAGCAACTCGGTTTTATCACCGCCAACGAACTGTGCATTCCGGCGGGGGCGAATGGAGTAACCCATCCGGTTTATCTGACCCTCAAATCGGCGGACGTGTGTCACAGCTTCTGGGTGCCGCGGCTGGCGGGAAAGACCGATATGATTCCCGGCCGCACCAACCACGCGTGGTTTCAGACCGATCGCCCCGATCTGTATCTGGGCCAGTGCGCCGAGTTCTGCGGCACGCAACACGCCAACATGCTGATTCGCATAGTCGCTCAGCCTGCCGAGGACTTCAATCGCTGGTTAACCGGCGAGCAAAAGGACCAGTCCGCCAAGGGCAACGATTCCGCGGCCGTCGCCAACGGCCGGAAGGTTTTTCTAGGGCAATCGTGCGTAAACTGCCACCGAGTGTCCGGCACTGCCGCCCAGGGCACCTATGCCCCGGACCTGACGCACCTGATGAGCCGTCAGACGCTGGCCGCGGGGATGATCCCGAACACGGCCGAGAACCTCCGCCAATGGATTGCCGACCCACAGACGATCAAGCCGGGGTGCCTGATGCCTGCCTTCGGCCTGAGTGACCGCGATCGTGACGCAATCGTCGATTACCTCGTGACCCTCCACTGACCACCTCGAACCGATAGGGCAACCGGATATGGATGCCGTCGCACCCTTGCAAGAGTTAGTACCCGAGCCGGCCCCCTCGTCCCGCGACCCTGAGTACAGTGTACCCGCCGTTCTGCACGCCTGGGTAACTTCGGTCGATCACAAGAAGATCGGGGTCATGTACGTTCTTATGGCTGTGATCTTTCTGGTCATCGGGGGCTGTGAGGCCGTTTTGATGCGATTACAACTATACTGGCCGCACAGCAAGCTCATCGGGCCGGACACGTTCAACGGGCTGTTTACCATGCACGGCACCACGATGGTCTTTTTCGTGGGCATGCCGATCCTGATCGGGATTGCCAACTACCTGGTGCCGCTGATGATCGGTGCGCGGGATATGGCCTTCCCGCGACTGAACGCCTTGGGCTTCTGGGCAACTCTCTTCGGCGGCCTTCTCGTATATTTCAGTTTCGCCACGGGCGCCGCACCGTTTGTGGGCTGGTTCGCATACGCACCCATGACCGAACACGCCTTCGCGCGAGGCTCGGCCACGGATTTTTGGGCCCTCGGCCTGCTCGTCAGCGGTGTCGGCACGGTGGCGGCGGCCATCAACTTTATTGCGACGATCATGGGGATGCGCGCGCGGGGCATGACCGTCCGCACAGTTCCTTTCTTCGTCTGGACAATTCTCTGGACTTCCGTGCTCATACTCTTCGCCCTGCCGCCCCTGACGGCGACCCTGGTCATGATCCTGCTCGACCGAAACCTGGGGGCCCACTTCTTCGACGTACAGAATGGCGGGTCGGCGATCCTTTGGCAGCACCTGTTCTGGTTCTTCGGGCATCCGGAAGTATACATTCTTATTCTGCCGGTGTTCGGCATGGTGTCGGAGGTGATCCCGGTCTTCTCGCGCAAGGTGCTGTTCGGCTACGAGTTTATGGCCGTGGCCACTGCGGCAATCACGTTCATCAGTCTGGGAGTCTGGGCGCACCATATGTTCGCCGTGGGCATGAGCCGGATGGCGGACCTCTTCTTCACCGCGTCAAGCCTGCTCATTTCGATTCCCACGGGAATCAAGTTCTTCAATTGGCTGGCCACGATGTACGGTGGCAAGATATCCTTCGCGCCGCCTATGCTTTTCGCTTTCGGCTTCCTCTCAATGTTTCTCATCGGCGGCCTGACGGGCATCATGTTGGCAGTCGTTCCGTTTGACCTTCAGCTTACCGACACCTACTTCGTCGTCGGTCACTTTCACTGGGTGTTGATCGGGGGCACCCTGTTCGGCACTTTTGCGGGCATACACTACTGGTATCCCAAGGTGACCGGCCGGATGCTCTCCGCCCGGCTGGCCAAGTGGCAGTTTTGGCTCCTGTACATCGGCTTCATCTTAACCTTTGGGCCGATGCACATCTCGGGGATGCTGGGCATGCCGCGGCGAATTTACACTTACGACGGCGGCCTGCACTGGACCTTATGGAATCAGTTGGCAACCATCGGCGCCATAATCCAGGTTCCGAGTTTCGCGATCTTCGTTTACAACCTGATCGCTTCGCTATGGAAGGGCCGGCAAGCCGGGGACGATCCCTGGGATGCATGGACGCTGGAGTGGGCGACAACCTCACCGCCGCCACCGTACAATTTCGAAGAGGTTCCGATAGTGCGTAGTCGCCGCCCGCTTTGGGATCTGAAGCACCCGGACGATCCGGACTGGAAATACGAATGAGGAAATGTCATTCATGAGCGACATCAGCCTTTCCAATGAGCCCTCGGCTGGCGGTTCGCAGTCGTTGACTCTGCGGGGCAACCAGTACTCCGGGTCGGCTACCGAACTTGCCCTGACCTCGGGCGAGTGGGGGATGATCTGTTTCCTGGTGTCCGAAGCGGCGTTTTTCTGCACGTTGATTGTGGTCTACCTGGCCTTTGTCGGGGCGGCCGGGGCATCCGGTACCCTGGGTCGCGGACCAACACCGGCAGTGCTGTCGCTGCGATTGGTGAGCGGCATGACCGTGTGCCTGTTGCTGAGCAGCGTCACCGTCCACTTGGCGGAGCAGTCGCTGCGGTCCGGGGCCAAATCGGCCTTCGTGCGCTGGTGGTTGGCCACGATCTTGCTTGGAATCGCGTTTCTGGCGGGCACCGGGTACGAATGGACCACTCTCGTCAGCCAATTCGGTCTAACCATAAGTCGCAATCTGTTTGGGACCACCTATTTTACTCTGGTCGGCTTCCACGCCCTCCACGTAACGGTCGGCCTGATTGTCATGCTGATCCTGCTCGCGCTGATGCTGATGCCCAACTATCGGATCACGGCCGGTAACCACGTTGGGGTCGAACTAGTGTCCTGGTACTGGCACTTTGTCGATTGTGTGTGGGTGATAGTCTTCACCGTGGTATACCTGGTGGGAAGGTAGGCGAGCGGCAATGGCAAGCGAACCGGAAACGTCCGCACCTTCGGACTCGGCAGCGAATCAGAACTCGGTCGAGATGCCGCGGCCGACTGCAGGCCCTCTCATTCTGTGCCTGGGCCTAACGCTTCTGGCCGCCGGGACAATGCTGGGCCTGGCTTTCCTGGCGGCGGGGTCTGTGATCTTGATTACTGGCCTAGGTCTATGGGTTTCGGCACTACTTCCTGGTCGGGGCCATTTCCACGAAGCCTGGGTCGAGCCGGCACGCCGCCCGAGGCCAGTGGCGACTCAGCGGGAGACGGTTGAGCAACTGCGGCCCGGAGTGCCAGGGTACCGAGTGCGACTCCCGGAAGCGGTGCATCCTACGTCGGCCGGAATCAAGGGCGGCGTAATCGGCGGCCTGGTGATGCCGCTGCCCGCCTTGCTCTACGGTCTCTTGAGTGGCCACGGCATCTGGTATCCGGTCAACCTCTTGGCTGGCATGGTCCTGCCAGGGATCGGCAGCATGACCGGGCCCCAACTGGAGCACTTCAGCTTGTCCATGCTGCTAACGGGCATTGTCATCCATTCCATCATGTCCGTTGTCCTTGGTCTGCTCTACGGAGTGTTATTGCCTACGCTGCCGTCCGTACCGACGTCGCTGGTTTGGGGCGGCCTGATCTTCCCGATACTCTGGTCAAGCGTCGCCTACAGCCTCATGGGACTGGTCAACCCTCTCCTGCAGCAACGAGTGAACTGGCCTTGGTTTATTGTTTCCCAGTTTGTGTTCGGAGTGGTCGCCGCGATCGTTGTGGACCGCAGCGAAAAGATACCTGTTCCGGCCGCGGGCCGCGGACCGTCGTAACGCCAAGCAGGGCGGTTGCCTAAGCCGAGCGAAAGCACCTATCGCATGACACAATTTGAATCGGACAGGACAAAGCTGCTGCCGGCGAGGCGGGCGGAGTGGTCTTTCATCACTTCAGTACCCTGCATCGTCTTGTCTTTATCCTGCCTGGTCTGCGGGTGTAACCTTCCCGGCGCTCCCAACCCCGCTGACCGGCCGGCGGGCACCGTGCGGCGGTCGGCGGACCAGGTTCTGGAATTCAGCGTCTTGTACGGACAGAACTGCGCCGGGTGCCATGGAAGCGACGGAAAACTCGGTCCAGCACCTCCTTTGAACGACCCGCTGTTTCGAGCCATCGTACCGGAAGAGGAGTTGCAAAACGTTCTCACCAAGGGACGCAAAAATGCCCTTATGCCAGCGTTCGCCCTGGAGAACGGCGGAAGTTTGACGGAGTCGCAAATCCAAGTGCTGGTGAAGGAAATCAAAGGCGTCCCCTACACGATCGTCAAAAAAGGCGAGAGTGTCGAAGTCGTGTCGGATGCTGGCGGGATCCGTCCGACGTGGGGGACGACCGGAACGCCGCCGTCGGGCGTGCCCGCCTACCGCGAGCAATCGATAAGCTCCAGTGGGAGCAACAGAGAGAAGGGAGCAGTGGTCTTTGCCAGGGCCTGCGCAGGCTTGTCATGGAGAACATGGACAGGGCATCCACGAGGAAGGTGAGATCGTCCGCACAATTCACGATCCTGCTTTCCTGGCCTTGGTCAGCAATCAGGCCCTTCGCCGCTACGTAATTACCGGACGACCAGACCTGGGCATGCCGAGCTACGCCGAAGCGCGTCCCGACAGTTCAAAGCTCATGCCGTTGACCGATCAGGAGGTTACTGACCTGGTTGCCCTGCTGGCCTCCTGGAGGAGAAACAAATGATGGGACCAACGCCAGTTGCAGTTTCTGAAAAGCCTTGTGAAAACGTTATCGGGCGTCGCACGTTCTTCCAATGGGTAACCTATGGACTGTCCGCCGTGGCTCTGGCTGCTGCGGGCATTCCCTTGATCGGCTACTTTGTCGGCGTGCGGAAAAGAAGCGAGACCTGGGTTGAGCTGGGGCCGGTGGACGCGTTTCCAGTCAACGAAACACGGCTGAAGAACTTCGCTAATCCGCTTTCCCTGCCGTGGGACGGCGTGACCGCACTGACAGGCGTTTACGTCCGCAACCTGGGTCTGGACGAGCAAGGCAATTGGCAGTTCCTGGTTTTCTCCATGAATTGTGCGCATCTGGGCTGCCCTGTCTCGTGGTTCCCGGAGTCCGGCTTATTCATGTGCCCATGCCATGGCGGTGTCTACTACGCCGACGGCGAGC
Source organism: uncultured Planctomycetia bacterium (assembly GCA_963709175.1). Classification (GTDB taxonomy): domain Bacteria; phylum Planctomycetota; class Planctomycetia; order Pirellulales; family Thermoguttaceae; genus JANXQG01. The sequence continues at coordinate 916,180 of CAVPVK010000007.1, read as the reverse complement.
GAGCTTCGGGCCCTCCCCCCCGCGGTCTGTTCCACTGTACGTGGCAGGTGCGCGACGGCCGACTGGAGGTCCAGTCGCCTCATTACCCGACCTTACAGGACCCTTTGGTGATGAAAAAGGGCGCAACATGAAGAACTGGCTGTATGCACTCGTAGACTGGTTCGATGCCCGTTTGGGCCTGCGCTCGAGTTTGGGGCCCCTGTTGAACCATCCCGTCCCCAAGTCGGTTGCGGGCACGGAGGGATGGTTCTACGTTCTTGGCAGTGCGTCGCTAACTCTGTTCATGCTGCAGATCGTCACGGGAATCGGTTTGGCGCTGGTCTACGTGCCAGCCGCCGACAAGGCCTATGAAAGTCTCCTTTACTTGAATTACGAACAACCGCTCGGGTGGTTCCTGCGGGCGCTGCACTACTACGCCGGATCTGGCATGGTCGTCCTGGTCCTGGCACACATGACCCAGGTCTTCCTGCACGGGGCCTATAAGTACCCCCGTGAACTGACTTGGATCGCGGGCGTTTGTTTGTTGCTGTTTACCCTGGGGATGTTCTTCTCGGGGCAGGTTCTTCGCTGGGATCCGGACGCCTACTGGGGCCTGGCCGTCGCCGGCTCGATGGCCGGAAGAGTGCCAGCCTTGGGGCCATGGCTGGTGAAGTTGCTCCTGGGCGGGGAAACGATCGGCGGCAGCGCCTTGAGCCGCTTCTTTACCGTGCACGTTTTTGCCACTCCCGCGGTGCTGCTGATCTTCGTCGCCATTCACCTCTGGCTGGTGATCAAGAAAGGAATCAGCGCGCCGCCCGTTTCCGGCGAACCCGTCGATCCGAAGACTTACGACGCTGAGTATCAGCAGGAACTTAAAGCCGGCGTGCCTTTCCTGGGCGACGCTATGCTAAAGGATGTTTTCTTCTCTGCCTTGGCAGTGATCTTGGTTGTGGTCATTGCCGCGTTGGTCGGCCCCAAGGGCCCCACTGCTCCGCCGGATCCGACATTGGGGGGCGCGAACCCTCGGCCCGAATGGCCGTTTCTTTGGCTGTTTGCCCTTTTGTCCCTCAGCCCAGCCGGGGCGGAGACATTTATCATCCTCGTGTTCCCATTGCTCTTGATCCTCGCCTTGTTTCTCGTACCGCTGATATCCAATCGGGGCCAACGCCGCTCCTGTTCGTCGCCCAGTGGCCGTTCTTGCCGTCGTCGTGCTCTATACCGTCGTCAGCGCCTTGACTTACCAGGGAGCTACTTCGCCTTGGTCACCGCAAATGACTGGTTGGAGCGGAGACCCGGTCCCGGTGAAGATCGTGCGCAGGTGCAGCCCCCAGCAATTGCAGGGTGCCGTCGTGTTCCAGAACAAGGACTGCCGCAACTGTCATGCCCTGGAAGGCAGCGGCGGAAAACGCGGGCCAGACCTGACAAGCGTCGGTGCACGACTGACGTCCGGCCAACTCATCGACCAGGTTAGCAATGGCACGCCCGGCGGCGGCAACATGCCGGCGTACGGCAAGCAAATTAACCCCGACGAGATGACGGCGCTCGTCGATTTCCTGGCGAACTTACGACCGCCAGGTCAGCCGAAGGCCGGCTCCTCCGCCGCCGTCGCCTCTGAAAGGCATCCGCCTTGAGTCCCACGCTCGATGCCTTTCTGCGCACGTGGCCGTTCGAACCATGGCTCCTTTCAGGTCTAGCTCTGACCGCGGCGATTTACCTCCGTGGCTGGCTGGCGCTACACCGGCAGAATTCGCGACGTTGGCACACCGGCCAGCCCTGCGCTTTTTTGGGAGGATTGGCGGCCGTCTATCTGTCCCTGGCGTCGCCGATCGAGCCCTTCGCCGCGCTGTTGTTGCAAGTCCACATGCTTCAGCACATGCTGCTGATGATGGCTGCGCCGCCTTTGTGTTGGCTGGGAGAACCGATGTTGCCAATGCTCAGGGGTCTGCCACAGCCAGTGCGGGCGTACTGGGCCGTGCCGCTGCTGCGTTCCCCGGCGCTCCATGCGTTCTTTGCGCGGCTGACGCATCCAGCAGCGTCCTTGTTCCTGTTGGTTGCGGCCACCTGGCTCTGGCACGCGCCGGCAGCATACGAACTCGCCCTGCGGTCTAGCGGCTGGCACTATCTCCAGCATGCCTGTTTCTTTGTCGCGGGCCTGCTTTTTTGGTATCCTGTTGTCCGGCCCTATCCCAGTCGCCCCCGCTGGTCGCTCTGGCTTCTGCTGCCTTACTTGATCCTGGCGGACGTGCAAAACACCATCCTATCGGCCCTGCTGACGTTTTCGGACCACGTCCTTTATCCCTATTATCTGCAAATGCCGCGGCTGGGACGACTCTCCGCCCTGGAGGATCAATCGGCCGCCGGAGTTATCATGTGGGTACCCGGTTCCCTGGCTTTTCTCTTGCCCCTTTTCTGGATCGGCTTCCGGGTGCTATACGGTGAAGAGCCAAACGCGACGCGTGCGGGAACAGCAAGCATTCTCGATAGGTCGGGATCGGGGCAAATGGCGGCAAAATCAAAGGCCGCGGTGCTTTCCCTGCCTTTGTTACCCTCATTGCCGACCGACAACTCGCATGCTCGGTCCGCCGTTTTCGACCTCTTGCGCCACCCCGCTGGTGGGTCGATTCTTGAAATGGCGTCATGCCCGAGTCGTTGCCCAATTACCCATGGCGGCGCTGGCCGCCCTTTTGATCTTTGACGGATTGCGCGGGCCGCAAGTCGGCGCGATGAACCTTGCCGGCGTCCTCCCCTGGATTCACTGGCGTGGCCTGCTGATCTTCAGCTTCTTGGCAGCGGGCAATTTCTTTTGCATGGCTTGTCCGTTTCTGCTGCCCCGAACCTTGGCTCGCCACTGGCCGGGCGCCAAGTACCCATGGTCGAGAGGCCGTCACTGGCCGAATTGGCTACGGAGCAAGTGGCTCTCGGTGGCACTGCTCGTGCTCTTCCTCTGGGCCTACGAGGCATTTAGTCTGTGGGACAGTCCGTGGTGGACGGCATGGACCGCGGTGGGGTACTTCGTCGCGGCCTTTGTCGTTGACGGCTTCTTTCGCGACGCCGCCTTTTGCAAGTACGTTTGCCCGATCGGCCAGTTCAACTTCGTACAGTCGCTGGTTTCACCGTTGGAAGTGAAAGTCCGGGATGCGGCCGTCTGCGCGACCTGCCGGACAAAAGACTGCATCCGCGGCCGGGACGGCCGATCTCCATTGGGGAAAGCGGCCGGTTGCGAGTTGCACCTTTTCCAGCCGCGCAAATCCGGCAATATGGATTGCACCTTTTGTCTCGACTGCATCCACGCCTGCCCCCACGAAAACGTGGGGATACTAGCCAGACCGCTTGGCAGCGAGCTCTGGCACGGCGCGTGCGGAAAAGGGGACAGTCCTCATCTGTGCGCCGACCATGAGTACAGGGACCTCGCCTCCGGGCCGTTCCGGCAAATGGGGACTGTCCCCTTTTCCGCACGCCGCAACCGGCCCGACCTGGCGGTCCTCATAGTAATTCTGGTGTTCGGCGCTTTCGTTAACGCGGCGGGGATGGTCGCCCCGGTATTGGCGTGGCAAGATCGGCTGGGCGGCTTCTTGAGACAGCCGGCGCCTCTGCTGGCAACCAGCCTGTTTTACCTCTTCGGCCTTCTCTTCCTGCCCTTGGCGGCCGTGGTTGCCGCATCGGTTTTGAGCCGCCGATGGGGCCGACTTACCGCCCATTGGTCCGAGGTCGCGTCGCAATACTCGTATGCCTTGGTCCCCTTAGGGTTCAGTATGTGGCTGTCGCACTACAGTTTTCATTTCTTGACGAGTTACGACACGGTGGTTCCCACGGTCCAGCGTTTCGCCGTTGACCTCGGCTGGACTGCCCTCGGACCACCGCACTGGGTGGCCGGTTGCTGCCGCCGCGTGGCGGACTGGCTGCCGCGGCTGGAGGTGGTCTTTCTCGACATGGGACTGCTGCTGTCGCTGTACACGGGTTACCGCATTGCCTTGGCCCAGTCGCCCCCAATGTCGCGGGCCTTTTGGGCACTGGTGCCTTGGGCTGTGTTGATCACGCTGCTGTTCACAGCAGGCATTTGGCTTGTGTTTCAGCCAATGCAGATGCGTGGTACGGTGCAGATGTAGAGAAAGCAGATGGAGAAAAGAAAGGGACGGGTGGATGGGATTATCGGGCTGCGACCGCTTCTCCTATTTCCTGTCTCCGTGCTTCTCCTTTTCCCTTCCTCGGCAGGGGCGGACGGCGGCGCGCTGCGTCTATCGCAAGAGACGGGCGGCTATCGGATTGCGGTCTTCACTATGCCAACCCCTTTGCGGGCCGGCCCGGTCGATTTCAGTGTGCTTGTGCAAGATGCCGCCACGGGAGAGTTGGCGCCAGGAGTGCAGGCGACGATCAAGGTGCAGAGGCAAGGCAAGTCCGAGGCCGTCGCTCGTCCCGCGACGGCCGAAGCAGCGACCAATAAGCTGTATTACGCCGCGACACTCGATCTGCCTGAGCCCGGCTGGTACTCGGTCGAAGTGTCTATCCTCGGCGCCCTGGGAGCGACGCACGTTCGTTTCGACGTGGAGGCCGCCGAGCCTTTGCCGCAAGCGCTAACCATGTTGCCATGGGTGGGTTGGCCGCTGCTGGTAATATCGCTCTTTGTCGTTCACCAGTTCCTCGTCAATGCCGGCAAGGTGCCGCCGGGGTCCGGCCTGAAGGCAATGGAAAAACAGGGGGCCGAGCGACAATGCCTATAAAACGAACGCCGCAGTGGAGGACGATCCCAGAATTGGGATTGCAAATTGATCGCCAATGATGTTCCCATCGCGTTCTCTGAGGATTTCCAGCTTTTTGCAAACGACTCCGAAGGCAATCCCATCTGTCTGCGGGTTCCCCAAGAAGACGCGACCAAGTTGTTTGGCCGTCCGGTGAATCAAGCGCGCATTGAACAGTTTTGGAAAGATGTGGTCATATCGCGGAGAAGTCGATATTCGTCCTCGTCGCAAGCCGAGGTCAGAACGCCCACGATGCCGTCTCATTTCCAGGCAGCGGTTTACGCAACAATCATCGTGGCGACGGCGGCGACCAGCAGAGTCTCTCTTTGAGACGAAGAAATTGCTCAAGTGTCTGGACCCACGGCCCGTCAAGCGGTAGGCGCCCGCGCTGTCTTTACCCCCAAGCCCAACAGGAACGGCGTAAGGGCGGGACATCCACTTTCTACCAGTAGTACCAGTAGTACCAATAGGACCCGCTGGGCGCGTTGTCGAGGCCGGAAAAAGCCCAAGTCACGACGTGGGCCCCGGTCATTTTCGCCGCAGACCGGGTCACGGCGTTAAGTTCGGCCTCAGCTTTTGTGCTGCCCCATCCGTAGAAGTAGCCGGGACCATTGCCCTTTGCCAACGCACAATAGCCGTTTCGCACGCTCACTGCGATTCGGGCGTCCGAGGCGTTGCATTTCTGCAAGGCCATGGCTTGCGCCGACTCTTGGCTCGAATAGCCGTAGCTCCAGCCCGTGTTGCCAGTAGTTGGCGAAAAGGCAATGGCTGCGTAATAATCCAAAGCGTTGGCTGCGGACGTGGACGCCATCAAGATTCCCAGGGTTGCAATAATACGGTACATGACAATTTTCCCTGCCGGATTTGCGGTTTTCGGTTTGCTTGTTTCTGCGGAGAAAGAGGTTTGTTATTCCTTCCAATGCCTCATACGTCCGATTCGCCGAAATGTGACACGATGAGGCGGGAATTTCTCTCGAAACAGCTCCCGGCGAGACTTGTTGCCGTCGTTTCTTAGAGGCGTGGAGCAGAGCGAAAGACTATCGCCCTGCTTCTTTGCTCATTTCCGCCGGTGCTCGGTTGTTCGATGGCTCCGCCCGACGCAGCTTGCAGCTTGGCTTTGCCGGCGTGCAGTTCTGGTAGAATATCCGTCCGGGGTACTCTCGGTAGTGCTTTCCGAGTGGCCGATTCAGGTCCGACCATGCCGTGTACAGCGAGAGCGCGTAGTCTGTCGCCCCCACCTCGTGCTGGGCGCATCGCAGGGCCGCCATCCAGCCTCGCGACAGCAGTACGTCATCCTCCGTCACCACCGGTCATGATCTTGCGACGCGACGGCAGTTCCTCAACCGCTGGCCTACGGCGAGCACGACTGCGGCGACCAGCCCAAGCATGGCGCCGCTAGGTTCGGGGACGGAGATTGCGCCGATCAGTCCATCCGTCCCGCTCGCAAGGCCGGCAGAGAAGTAAAGGGTGTTGGCCGAACCGGCGCTTCCGCCGTTACCGAAGTACAGGCTCCACAGATTGCCTTCACTGAACGGCGAACCCGTGTTGAGCATGATTTGCCCCTCATGCACGCCGGCGAGAGAATAGGCGTTGATCGTGCCGTCGCCGGCGTCATTTCCGATGAGCAGGTCGCCGCCGAACTGTCCCCAACCCGCGGGTGCAAGGGCAACGCCCCAGGGCGACTGAAGAACCTCGCCGGTCGGATCGGTGATCAGCCGTCCGACAAACGTGCCGCTGGTGCTGAATTCATCGACGATTCCACCCAAGGCGACATTGGGGTTCGCGTAGGTGACGAACAGGGTGCCGCCGATGTTCTGGACATTGAATGCCGTGAAGCCGCTGGGGAGGCTGGGATCGGTGAGTGCACCGACCTGCTGCCAGGCATTGTTAAAAACATCAACGTTGCCGCTGTTCTGATCGGCCGCATAGATCTGCGACACGCCGGCCGAAGGGTTACCGATCGCCAACCCGGTGAAGGATGCGCCTGGTACCGTGGCCACGATGGCCGAACTGGTCAGCCCTCCACGCCACGCCGAGATCGAACCGTCCAGGTTGTCGAAAATGAACGAGGCCTTGCCGCCGCTCACCTGAAAGTCCGTCGAACTCGTTGTGATCCCCGGCGCTGAAGTACTCACCTGCCCCGTTGGGCCGTTCGCCGGGCTGGGCGGAGCGCCACCCACGTTCATAACATTCACGGTCAAGGAAGGCCCAGTGGGGGAGGGGCCCGAGAAGTTGTACACCGTCGCTTTCGCTGATGTCTGATCGGAGACCCAAAGCGGGCTGGTCATAGAGAAGGCGACGCCCCATGGGTCTAACAAGTTCGCGTCGGTGATCGGCGCCATGCCGGAAGTGTCGGAAACCAGATTTGTCTGGATGTAATCGGACCGGGCCTGGCTGGTCGCCAAACAAACCGCTGCAAACAGGGCCAAAATGCAGTAGCGTACCCGTGGAATCATGAGTTTCCTCCATTTCTGAGCCAATTGTTGCTTTTCTCGATGTCATCCCAAATTACAAACGGCAAGGCGTTCGCATTCTGGGCTACAGAAACGGAGTAGTCGAGTCTGCCCGCGTCAACCGCCAGAAGAAAAAGAATTTGCCGAAGACGTTGTCGGGCAAGGTACGCCGCGCGGGCTTCTTGCCGATTCCGGCCAGCACTTCATTCAGGTACTCTCTGCCGGTCGCGCACGGGATAAAGTTCGGCCCGGGGTGGGTGAGCTAGATTGTCCATCCAATCACATTGCCATCGGGGGCCACGAGCACATCGAGTCACTTCTGGGGGCCACGGCATGGTGGCAGATATTCCAGCGAGCCCGGCAAAACAACTGCCAGTTCAGTGAGTTCAATTCGGCCACCAACCAGGCAACGCCCGTCCAATTGATAAATTGGGATTATTGACACAGTCCCCCGGGTAGACGTACGGCAAGAATCCTAATACTCTCATCTTTGTAGGCGTCGCCCTGGCCGAAAAACCACCTCTTTCCGCATCGGTATAGCAATTGCTTTTGCCCCTATCGAATCATGAACGACGCGCTGAACTCTTCCGACCATTCTCCTCGGCCGGCGGAAAGACCATTATGAACCATCGCAGCCAGCCAACGATTCTGTCCCCGTTCGTGGCGGGCTACCGCGCCTCGGGACTGCGGCTGCATCTCACGGCGTTGCCCTTTCCCAAGCTATCGAGATAACCGTATGAAAGCGACTCAGATCCTTCACAGCCTGGGCCAAAGTCTCTGGCTTGACAATATCACGCGCGACCTGCTCACCAGCGGGACGCTGCGGCGCTACATTGACGAGCTCTCCGTGACGGGGCTGACCTCGAATCCGACAATTTTCGACCATGCCATCAAGAATAGCGCGTCCTACGACTCCGCGATCCTAAAGAAGCTCGCGGAAGGCAAGTCGGGGGAGCAACTTTTTTTCGAACTTGCGCTCGAGGACATCACTCAGGCTGCGGACTTGTTTCGGACGATTTGGGAGAGGACCGAGGGCGTGGACGGATGGGTGTCGCTGGAAGTTTCACCCCTGTTGGCCCACGACACCCAAAGCACCCTATCGGCGGCCAAGGATCTGCATTCCCGCACGGGGCGTCCCAACGTCTTCATCAAGATCCCTGGCACCCAGGAAGGGCTCCCGGCCATCGAAGAGGCGGTGTTCGCCGGCATAGCGGTAAACGTGACGCTGTTGTTTTCGCGCGAGCATTACTTGGCGGCTGCTGAGGCGTACCTTCGCGGCATCGAACGACGAATCGACGCAGGCCTCAAGCCCAATGTCGCTTCCGTGGCCTCGGTATTCGTCAGTCGTTGGGATGGCGCGGTCGCGGCCAAGGTCAGCGAGCCACTGCACAATAAGCTGGGCATTGCCGTCGCCAATCGTTGTTATCAGGCATACCTGCACCTGCTGGCCGCGCCCACTGGCAGCGGGTATTCAACTCCGGTGGCCGTCCGCAACGTCTGCTTTGGGCCAGTACGGGCACCAAGGACCCCAAGGCCTCTGATATTCTATACATTAAGGCTTTGGCCGCCCCGTATACGGTGAACACGATGCCGGAGGGCACTCTGAAAGCCCTGGCTGACCACGGCGAGATCGGTCAAACGCTCCCCTCAGACGGTGGCGACAGCGAGATCACTATGACGAAGTTCTCGCAGGCCGGCATCGACGTTGAGGCCCTGGCCATCCAACTTCAGGATGAAGGGGCCAAGTCGTTTGTGAAGTCGTGGAACGAACTCATGAGCGTGATCGCCGCCAAGAGCGCCACCCTCAGGAAAGCAGCCTAGGGAGCCCGGCCAGCATCACTGACCCTCTGCAAGGAAAGGAATGCAAAAAATGTCAACCGCTACACTCGCTGCCCGGCCATCGGCACAATCGCTCACTGCCCGGCCGGCCTGGAATCGTCTCGAAGCCCATTATCAGGAAATCCGCGACCTGCACATGCGGACGCTCTTCAAGGACGATCCGAGCCGAGGCGAGCGGATGACGGCAGAGGCTGTCGGGCTCTACTTCGATTATTCGAAGAATCGGATCACCGATGAAACCATTAAGCTCCTGCTTCAACTGGCGGAGGAAGTCGGCCTGCGAACTCGGATCGACGCCATGTTCCGCGGCGAGAAAATCAACCTCACGGAGAAGCGGGCCGTTCTGCACGTCGCCTTGCGTGCGCCGATGGGGACAAGCATCATCGTCGACGGTGAAAACGTGGTGCCCCAGGTTCATGCCGTACTCGACCGGATGGCGGACTTTTCCCATCGGCTTCGGAGCGGCGACTGGAAGGGCCACACCGGCAAACGCATTCGCAACGTGATCAACATCGGCATCGGTGGCTCCGATCTCGGACCGGTGATGGCCTATGAAGCGCTCAAGTTCTACAGCGAGCGTTCAATGAACTTCCGCTTCGTCTCCAACGTCGACGGCACCGATCTGGCCGAGGCAACGCGCGACCTCGATGCGGCGGAAACTCTGTTTGTCATTTCCTCCAAGACGTTTACGACCTTGGAGACGATGACCAACGCCCGCAGCGCACGCGATTGGTCGCTCCAAGGTCTTGGTGGCGACGCAAAGGCCGTGGCCCGGCATTTCGTGGCAGTTTCCACGAATGCCGCGAAGGTATCGGAGTTCGGCATTGACACCGACAACATGTTCGGGTTTTGGGACTGGGTCGGCGGGCGGTATTCCATGGACTCGGCGATCGGCCTCTCGACGATGCTGGCCGTCGGAGCGGAGAACTTCCGCGCAATGCTCGGTGGTTTCCACGAGATGGACGAGCACTTCCGTACCGCCCCGTTCGAGCGCAATTTGCCCGTGCTCCTGGGCCTGTTGGCTATGTGGTACAACAACTTCTTCGCGGCGCCGACCGTGGCCGTTCTGCCGTACGAACAGTACCTGAAACGATTCCCGGCCTATCTGCAGCAACTGACGATGGAAAGCAACGGCAAGCATGTCACGGTCCAGGGGACCAGCGTTGACTACGATACCGGCCCCGTCTACTGGGGCGAGCCGGGGACCAATGGCCAGCATTCTTTTTACCAATTGATCCATCAGGGCACGCGGCTCATCCCCTGCGACTTCATTGCCTTCGGTAAACCGCTCAACCCGCTCGGCCCCCACCACGATATGCTCCTGGCGAACGTCCTGGCGCAGGCCGAGGCACTGGCCTTCGGCAAGACGCTCCAGGAGGTCAGGGCGGAAGGTACGCCGGACTGGTTGGCGCCTCATCGGGTGTTCGAAGGCAACCGTCCGTCGAACACGATCCTCGCCGAGCGCCTCTCGCCGGAAACACTCGGCAAACTCGTCGCCCTATACGAACATTCGGTCTTTACCCAGGGCTCGATCTGGAATATCGACTCGTTCGATCAATGGGGTGTCGAACTGGGCAAGGTGCTGGCCCAGCGAATTATCCCGGAGCTCGAAGGTAAAGCGGAGCCCAAGCTCAATCACGATACGTCAACGAATTGCCTCATCCGTCGATGCCGGAAGTTCAAGGAGACGTGATGGCAACCAGGATCGAAACCACTTCAAACACATTCAATGCCCGGGAAGAATATCTCGCGGCAAGGAGTCTGCTATGCAACTTGGAATGATCGGGCTGGGGAGGATGGGCGCCAACATGGTGAGACGTCTGCTTAAGGAAGGCCACCAGTGCGTCGTCTTCGACAGGTCACCCAAAGCGGTGGAGGAACTAGTCAAGGCGAACGCGCGGGGAGCCTCCGCGCTGCCGGATTTCGTGAAGATGCTCGACAAGCCGCGGGCAGTCTGGTTGATGGTGCCTGCGGCCGCCGTGGATGGAACCATCGCCGATCTCTTGCCGTGTCTCGAGGCCGGCGACATCCTTGTCGACGGCGGCAATTCCTATTACGTGGACGACATCCGCCGCGCCAAGGAGCTGGCGCCGAAGGGGATTCACTACGTGGACGTGGGGACCAGCGGCGGCGTCTGGGGACTGGAACGCGGCTACTGCATGATGATCGGCGGCCCCACGGATGCGGTCGAGCGACTCGACCCGGTCTTCAACACGCTCGCGCCCGGCATGGGCGAGATACCGCGCACTCCCGGCGCGAAGGCATCGACGGCACCGCCGAGCGGGGCTACCTGCACTGCGGGCCCTCCGGCGCGGGCCATTTCGTCAAAATGGTGCACAACGGCATCGAATACGGAATCATGGCCGCCTATGCCGAAGGTCTTGGTGTGTTGCGCGACGCCAACATCGGCACGCACGCCAACGAAATCGATGCGGAAACGACGCCGCTGCGCAACGCCGAGCACTACCAGTACGACCTCAATCTGCGGGACATCACGGAGGTCTGGCGGCGCGGCAGCGTGATCGCCTCATGGCTGCTGGACTTGACGTCGGCAGCCCTCACCAAAGACGCACGGCTCTCGTCCTTTACCGGCCGGGTTTCGGACTCGGGGGAGGGCCGGTGGACGATCAAGGCCGCCATTGACGAAGCGGTGCCGGTTCCCGTTCTGACTGCCGCGCTGTACGGCGCTTCACCTCGCGCGGCGAAGCGGATTTCCAAGACAAACTCTTGTCGGCCATGCGATTCCAGTTTGGCGGACACCTGGAAAAGCACGCCGACAAGTAGCGTTTCTGGGAAAGGAAACGATATGCGCGCGGGCAGCGATCCCGGTCGTGGCAGGTTTGGATTGAAGGAGGAGTTATGACCAGCGAACAACTGGATCAATTGTCGATCAATACCATCCGCACCTTGTCGATGGACGCGGTCCAGCAGGCCAATTCCGGGCACCCCGGTACGCCCATGGCGCTTGCGCCCCTGGTCTTCACGATCTGGAATCGCGTCATGCACTTTGATCCGCAAGACCCGATTTGGCCCAACCGCGATCGTTTCGTGCTCTCGAACGGTCATGCCTCCATGCTGCTGTGGTCGGTGCTCCATCTCACGGGAACGCGGGCGGTGAACGCGGACTACGAATGTCTCGGGCAGTTGTCGGTTTCCCTCGATGACATCCGCCGTTTCCGTCAACTCGACAGCAAAGCGCCGGGGCACCCGGAATACCACTGGGTTTCGGGCGTCGAGACAACCACCGGTCCGCTTGGGCAGGGGATTGCGACGAGCGTGGGCATGGCCATTGCGCAAAAGTGGCTCGCCGACCGCTACAACCGGCCCGGCTTTGACATCTTCGACTACCGCCACTATGCCGTTTGCGGCGATGGCTGCCTGATGGAAGGCGTCTCGGCCGAGGCGGCTTCACTGGCGGGCCACTTGGGCTTGGACAACCTCTGCTGGGTCTACGACAATAACCATATCACGATCGAGGGGAACACGCGGATTACCTTCACCGAGGACGTTGCCGCCCGATTTCAAGGTTACGGGTGGAACGTATTGAAGGTGGGCGACGCCAACGACATCGACCGCATCGAGCACGCCTTGAAGGTCTTCCAGCAGACAAAGGGGCGTCCAACCTTCATCATTCTGGACAGCCACATCGGCTACGGTTCTCCGCACAGGCAGGATACCGCCGCGGCGCACGGCGAACCGCTCGGCGAGGAGGAGATCCGCCTCTCGAAACGCTGCTACGGATGGCCCGAGGATGCGAAATTCCTGGTGCCCGACGGGGTACGAGAACATTTTGCGGCGGGCATAGGCAAGCGCGGCGAGGAGGCACGGCGGCTTTGGACGGAGCTTTTTGCCGCTTATCGGGCGAAATACCCTGAGCTTGCCACCGAGATCAATCAAATGCAGTGCCGCGATCTCCCATCCGGTTGGCATCGAGACCTTCCTGTTTTCCCGGCCGACGCAAAGGGCCTCGCCGGACGAGATGCCTCCGGCAAGGTTCTCAACGTGCTGGCGCAGAACATCCCCTGGTTTCTGGGGGGATCGGCAGACCTGGCCCCCTCGAACAAGACCACCCTGAAATTCGAGGGCGCGGGCGATTTCCAGGCGGACAGCCCCGGAGGAAAGAACTTGCACTTCGGTATTCGCGAACACGCGATGGCGGCGATCGTGAACGGCCTCTCCTTGTCTAAGCTCCGACCGTTCGGCGCGACGTTCTTTATCTTCAGCGACTATGCGCGGCCCGCCATCCGTCTCTCGGCCCTGATGGAGCTGCCCACGATCATGATCTTCACACACGACGCCATGGGCGACGGCGAGGACGGTCCGACCCATCAACCGGTCGAGCAACTCGTGTCGCTCCGCGCCGTTCCTGGGCTTGTCGTGCTGCGGCCAGGCGATGCCAACGAAGTGGTGGAGGCTTACCGTTATATCCTCCAACTTCGCCATCAGCCGGCGGTTCTGGTCCTCTCGCGCCAGGCATTGCCGACGCTGGACCGCAGCAAGTACGCGTCGGCCTCCGGGGTGGCGCACGGCGCCTACGTGCTTGCCGAGACCCCAGGTGGAAGCCCCCAAGTGATCCTCATTGCCTCGGGAAGTGAAGTCGGCCTTGTCGTAGCGGCGCACGAGACGCTCAACGGCGAGGGCATCCGCTCGCGTGTGGTCTCGATGCCATCCTGGGAGATCTTCGATCACCAGTCGCGCGAGTACCGGGAGAGCATTCTGCCCCCGGGCATCAAGGCCCGCGTCGCCGTCGAGCAAGCCTCGACGCTGGGGTGGGAACGCTACGTTGGCGGGTCGGGCCGCATCATCGGCATGAAGACGTTTGGGGCCTCGGCCCCGCTCAAGGAGCTGCAACGAAAGTTCGGTTTTGAGCCTAGCGAGGTTGTGGCGGCTGCGAAAGAGCAAATCGCCTAAGTGACCTGGACTTCAGTAGAAACCCTGATTGTCACGCGGGACGCTGACCTTTCCCGCGTATCGGCGCGAGACGAAAACAAAATATGCGGCCGCCAAAGCGAAACCGATCGGCCACCAAACCGCGGCGTACGCCAGCGATTTGGGGCCGGCGGCGACATCGTAGGCGGTCAGGGAGTCTTCCGGCGCCAGCGTTGAATGTAAAATGACCGGAAAAATGGCCGCCGCCCCGGTGGCCAGCAGGCCGGCAAGCAGCAGGTTCGACCCGATGAAGGCACGCATTTCGTTCCGCGTCGCCAGCCCGGATATCAGCGCGATCGCCGCGGAGCAGACCAAGAACAGACCGAGCCAACAAAATGGCTCGTGAACTACGTGCCCGACCAATTCCGGGCGCACCATGCCGGATTCGACGGAGACGACCAACAGCAATGGCGCAGCCGCCGTCCAGAGCACCCGCGCAGCGCTCGCTGCGATCATGCACGAGGCCTTCGGTCTTGAGCGTAAGATAGGCGGCGCCGTGCGCCGCGAGCGCGACAGTGGCGAAGAGCGCAACCGATACCGTATACCAGTCGAGCAGACCCACGTTGCCGCGCGGCGTGAAATCTGTGAAGAAGGCCATGGAGAACGTGCCATCGGAAGCCAACGGCACACCGCGGGCCATGTTGCCCGCCGCGGCGCCGAAGAGGATAGCCAGAAGCGCGCTGGCAACTACGAACACGAAATCCCAAAACCCCTGCCACATGTAATCGTTGATGTGGCCGCCGACCTCCAGCGAGATGCCGCGTAATATCAAGCACCATAAGATGAGAAAGAGCGCGAGGTAATAACCGGCAAAGGCGGATGCCAGAAGTTTGGGGAAGACCGCGAGCGTGGTGCCGCCGAAACCGACTAGCCACACTTCGTGCCAGGACCAGAGCGGACCGATTGCCGCGACGACCTGGCGGCGCTCCTCCGGGGTCTTCGCCACGAGCCAGTGAAGCATCCCGGCGCCGAAGTTCCGGCCGTCCAACACCACGTAGACGATGAGCATGAAGCCGACGATGGAGTACCATGCCGCGATCATACGAATTGCCCCTTTCCCGGTTCGGCCGGCAGGGCCTCATGGGGTCCGCGACTGATCTCGCGACCGACCAAGAAGAGAAACAGCAGACCGAGTACAAAGTAAAGGCCGACGAAGCCGATCACCGTGAACACCGTGTCGCCGCTGCTCACAACTTTGCTATAGCCGTCAGACGTGCGATAAAGACCGTAGATCAACCAGGGTTGGCGCCCCAACTCCGCCGTCATCCACCCCAGCGTGTTGGCAATGTAGGGAAATGGAAACGCGAGCATCAACGCCCAGAGCAGCCAGCGGGTCGAATCGAGTCGTCCGCGCAGGTTCTGGATTCCGGCATAGGCCATCAGAACGATAAAAATCGTTCCCAGCGTGATCATGAGGTGAAATGAGTAATAGAGCAACTCGATATTATCGGGCCACGACTCCTTGGGAAAGTCGTCCAATCCATGTACAAAGCTGCCAAAGTGGCCGTAGGCGAGAAAGCTAAGGGCGCCGGGGACCTCGATCGGATTGTCGAGCCGCCGGGCCGGAATATTGGGCTGCCCGATCAGCGCGACGCCGGCCATGGGACCGCCGACGAATCGGCCCTCCATGGCCGCCAATGTCACCGGCTGGTGGTTGCCAACCATCTTAGCCTGCTGGTCGCCGGTCGGGAATGCCACAAGCAGGGAGGCAATCAGTCCCGTGAATGTTCCCGCGCGAAGATACAATCGCGCCTGCGCCCGATGGAGCCCGCGCAAGGCGTATAACGCGCCCACTGACGAGACCACGAATGAACCTGTTACAAGTGCGGCCATTTGATTGTGGGCGAACTGGATCCACGCCCATGGATTGAGCAGGTACGCGCTGAGACTGTCAAGGCCCAGCAAGCCGTCCGCTTCGGCGCGATGACCCACGGGATGCTGCATGAAGGCGTTCGTCACAATGATGAAATAGCCGGAGATCCAGCTTCCCAGCGCGACCGCCAGCGCGGCTAGGAAGTGATATCGGGGACCCAATCGCCTTTCGCCCCAGATGAGCGCGCCGACGAAGGCACTTTCCAAAAAGAACGCGAACATGCCCTCCATTGCCAGCGTCTGTCCGATGACGCCGCCAGCATATTTGGAGAAGCCTGCCCAGTTCGTCCCGAACTGAAACTCCATCGGAATGCCAGTCACCACCCCAATGGCGAAATTCAGGCCGAAGATCTTGGCCCAGAATCGCGCGGCCTGGTTGTATTTTTCATCACCCGTCCGCAGGGCGCGCCACTTCCAGTAAACCAGGAACCATGCCAGCCCCATGGTGAGCTGCGGATAAAGATAATGGTAGATCAACGTGAACGCGAACTGAATACGGCTCCAGGCGGCGGCATCGGAAAATACTGAGTTCATCCTTTGTACCTATAGGGCGCTATGCGCACATCTCCGGACGGCCACTGGGGCCGCACGGCGACATGCACGGGTATAATAGCCGATGACCACATGCACTGCCAGCGCTTTGACGCGAGACGAATCTTCAAGGCTGCCGCCACGGGGCGCAACATCCGTCGGTCAGTCGGTCGGCCTCGCGCGGACCCCAAGTTCCGGCCGCATAGGTTGCCAGGCCGTTGTGCTTGGCATTTGCCCAGGCAGTCAGAATCGGCGTAGCGAACTCCCAGGCCGCCTCAACTTCGTCGGCGTTCATGAAAAGCGTGCGGTCGCCGCGCAAGGCATCCAACAGCAGGCGCTCGTACGCCTCGGGCAACGGCCTGCGGAACGAATGGCCGTATTCGAATTCCATCTGCACGGCCTGCAAATCGATGTTCATGCCCGGCCGCATCGTGGAAAAGGTGATATGAATGCCTTCATTGGGCTGGATGCGGAAGGCGATCACATTGGGTCGAGCGGCCGCCAAATCGCACGCGTCGCCCTCGCACTCTACGCTGTGGAAAAGGCTCAGCGGCGGTTGCTTGAAATGGATGGCGACCTCCGTCACGCGCCGTGGCAAACACTTGCCAGTCCGCAACAGGAAAGGAACGCCGGACCATCGCCAGTTGTCGATCTTGGTGCGGATCGCCACAAAGGTCTCGGTGGCGGAATCCGCGGCCACACCTTCTTCCTCAAGATAACCGACCGCCGGCTTTCCCTCGACCGAGCCGGCTGTGTACTGGGCGCGCACAACGTTGCCGGCGACCTGCGAATCGCTCCAGACGGGCAATTGTCGCAGGACTTTCAGCTTGGCGTCGCTGGTGTCGCGAGATTTCATCGTGGCGGGCGGTTCCATGGCCACCAGCGCGAGGACCTGCAACAAGTGATTCTGGATGACGTCGCGCAGAGCCCCGGCGCGGTCGTAGAAGGCGCCTCGGCGCCCTTCCATGCCTACCGTCTCGGCGGCCGTGATCTGGACGTGATCGACGAATTGCCGGTTCAGCAAGGGCTCGAAGATCGCGTTGCCGAAACGGAAGGCCAACAGATTCTGTACCGTTTCCTTGCCCAGGTAATGGTCGATTCGGTAGATCTGGTCCTCGTGGAGGTGTTTCAATACGTGGACGTTTAATGCCCGCGCGGTTGTCAAATCACGACCGAATGGCTTCTCGATAACAGCACGTCTCCACGTTCCGTTCTCGGTGTCGGCCATCATTCCGGCGTCCGAGATACTATCAGTAATTGGGGCGAAGAATGCGTAATCGGTTGCCAAGTAAAAGAGCCGGTTGCCAGGCAGCCGACGCGCTTGCTCCATGCCTTCGATCCGTTGCCGCAGCCCAAGCATGCCTTCGCTCTTGCCGAAATCGGCACAATGATAGAACACACGTGCGATGAACCGCTCCACGATATCCGGCTTTGCCGCCGAATCGGGCCGGAACTTCGTCAGAGCTTTCCGGACGTCCTCGCGAAACTGCTCGTCGGAGTTTGTCCGCCGGGCGACGCCGATGATGACCAACTCTGCGGGCAGATAACCGCCAATATCCAGCCCGAACAACGCGGGCAGCAGCTTGCGAGCAGTTAGGTCGCCGGTAGCGCCGAAGATCACGAGCACCGCCGGTTGCACCAGCGGTTTTTGGCTGACCGCCGGCGCTGCGACGTCGACAGATGAGTTCGGTTCGGTATGAACGGATGCGAAAATCGTTGACATTGGTACGTTCTTTCTTATCGAGTAGAGAATGGCCCTAAATGCCGGGCGCCGTCATTATCGGTGCTCGGCCAGGACAGCTGACGCCGCCTCACTCCTCTGCTTCGCCGCTTCGAATAGCTCGACCCAAGCCGTGTAGGATGCGGCGATTCGTTCCACGGCCGTCTCGCGATTTATCTCTTGGGCGAGGTACTTTACCAGCGGATCCCAAAAGACCGTCCGGCCAATGGCGAAGCCGATGAACCCTGGAACCACCGCGGCGGTTGTAAGCCAGTGGCGGACCTTTTGGTCGTCTTCGTGGCGACCCAGGATAATGCATCCGACCTTGTTGCGGCCGGCCCGCCGCACGGCTGCAACGATCCTACCGCAATCCTCGCTGCGATCCAGGCCATCGATCTTCCAGACATTCGCCTCGACCCCGGCATCTTGAAGTTCGTGGATGGCCTGGACCATCAGCGTGGGTCGCAGCTGGAGGTCATAGGCGTTCTTGTCGTTGCCAAGGCGCTGAAGCTGAGCGGGAACCGCAGGCACTAGCAACTCAATCATGTATAATCGGCCGCTGGCCTGTAGGTAGTCCGATAGTTGTCTCAAGCGGGCCGTCTGGCGCCGATTCAGGGCCCTGTCACCTCCGGGATTGTAGCGCACCAGCACCTTGCAAAAGGTCGGGTCGACGTCCTCGATGTGGCGGGCGAAATCGGCGCCGTACTCGAATTCGAATTCGTCCTGACCGCTTTTCTCAGCGGGGCAGGCAGTAATCAGCCCTTCCTTTCGGGCGTCGCGGAGGATGCCCGCGCCAAAGCGCTCGTCCACAAGGACGCCGGCACGTTGCTCTGGCACTCCCTTGGCCACTGCCTCACGTACCGCGTCGAAGATGATCCCTTTAACTTCAACAATTCCCGTGGTCTGTTCAGGGGTTAACTCTCCCTGCCAACCGAAAAGCTCCTTCGAGAACGAGGCGCGCTGGTCAAACGGCAACAGGTATAAGGGCCTGTCAAAACCAACGGTCATAGCTATTCGCTCCTGAGCCTAAATGCCATTGACGTGGTAACAGCTTTACCGCGCTAGTTGGAACATCTACCATCGGACCGACTTTAATGCTCGGTCTCGAATATCTTCGTCACTCAGTCATGGCCGAAGGCGGTTCGTGTCGAGATCTTTGTCCACGATCTCGATCGAGCCAGAATCTCCTCTGGCAAACGGGATGCAATTGCCGTGCCTAAGCCGCTGGCGCCGTCGAAAACACGGGCGAGCCGGGGCGCGAAGATGCAACGTCGCGGATAATCGGCTCATCCGCGGCCGAACACCTCCGTTTTCGATCCGGCATGCGGTAGGTCGCAAATGCCGTCGCGTAAGGTAGAATAGTCGTCATGGTCACAGTCGATCGCCAACGCGGAACCCTTCTCGGCCTCGCCATAGGCGATGCCCTGGGCGCCGCCGTTGAATTCGAGCCGGCTGGCGAGTTTCCGCCGGTAATCGGCTTCCGCGGCGGCGGTCCCCACGACCTAGCCGCTGGGGAATGGACGGACGATACGAGCATGGCGCTGGCCCTGGCCGACAGCATCGGCAGCGTTGGCTGGGATCTCGAAGACCAGGCCCGTCGTTATCTGGCATGGTACCAAAAAGGATGGTACTCGGTAAATGGTCGATGCTTCGACATCGGCATCACATGCCGCAGTGCCCTCAGTCGTTTCTCCAGGACGGCGGACGCCAAGACCTCCGGCGACCCCTCTGAGCATGCCAGCGGCAACGGCTCGATCATGCGTTTGGCTCCCGTACCAATACGCTATGCCCACTTGTACCCCGACCGGCTGCTTGAACTGGTCCTGCTGCTTACGCAGTCAAGCGTATCGACCCACGCGAGCCCGCAGTGCCAGTCGGCATGTGCATACATGGGGACGGTTCTGGCGGCGCTGATTCAGGGAGTAAACCGTGAAATAGTTCTGGATGCGAATTGGAAGGGATTGCGGGACCTGCGGGAAGTCCACATTTTCCATCGCGAAATTGCCGATGTGGCCGAGGGGAGCTTCCGCCGAAAGAAGCCCCCTGAGATCGTCGGCAGCGGCTACGTGGTCAACAGCCTGGAAGCAGCCCTCTGGGCGTTCCACGACGCCGCGGACTTCCGGGAGGCAGTGCTGCGGGCCGTGAACCTGGGCGACGACGCCGACACGACCGGGGCCGTCTGCGGGCAGCTTGCCGGGGCGTACTGGGGCCAATCGGGGATTCCCGAGGAATGGCGGGATGGGCTGGCCAGGAAGGAGATGATCGAGCAGGCCCTGCAAGGGCTGCTGGGAGGGCGGGGATAATCAGGGCTTGAACCACTACTGTATTTTGGATGAAAGGGATTATAACAGATGAATGAGCAGGAAACGCGCCGCTGGACGGCGGTTGATGCGGCGGAAGCGTACGAAGTGAGCGACTGGGGAAAGGGCTATTTTTCCGTCAACGAGGCGGGAAATGTCTGCGTCCACCCGGAAAAAGACGTGCAGCAGAAGATCGACCTCAAGCAGCTCGTGGACCACTTACAGGCCCGCCAGATCGAATTACCGGTCTTGGTCCGGTTTTGCGGCGTGCTCAAACAGCGTTTGGGTGAAATCCATGCCGCGTTTCGGGCGGCCATCATGGAACAGAAGTACCAGGGCACCTATCAGTGCATCTACCCGATCAAGGTCAACCAGCAGCGGCAAGTCGTCGAGGAGATCGCCCGTTTCGCGCAAGAATACGAGTATGGCCTGGAAGCGGGCAGCAAGCCCGAGTTGCTGGCCGTGGTGGCCATCGCCAGCGACACCTCGCCGATCATTTGCAACGGTTTCAAGGACGAGGAGTTCATTGAGATGGCCCTGCTGGCCCAGAAGATCGGCCGCCAGGTGTTCATCGTCATTGAAAAGTACACGGAGCTGGCACTGGTGCTGCGCATGGCGGCCAAGGTCGGCGTGCAGCCAATGCTCGGCGTGCGCGTAAAGGTGGCCACGTTGGGATCGGGGCGCTGGCAGGGTTCAGGAGGCTACCGCTCCAAGTTCGGCCTCACGGTCAGCGAAGTGCTGCGCCTCCTTACCGAGTTGAAAGCCCAAAGCCTGGAAGGCTGCTTGCGGCTCCTGCACTTCCACCTGGGCAGCCAGATCACCAACATCCGCACGATCAAACTGGCGTTGAACGAGGCGGCGCGAATCTACGTCGACCTCGCACGGCACGGCGCCGGTCTGGAATACCTCGACGTGGGCGGTGGGCTCGGCATCGATTACGACGGCTCGCAGACCAATTTCGAGTCCAGCGTGAACTACACCCTCCAGGAGTACGCCAACGACGTCGTGTTCCACATTCAAAGCGTCTGCGACGAAGCCCAGATTCCCCATCCCAAAATCCTCTCCGAAAGCGGGCGGGCCATCGTGGCCTACCATAGCGTGCTGGTATTCAACGTGCTGGGCACGGTCGGCCAGGGCGAGAACAACGTGCCTACGGAACTGCCCGAAAGCGCCGAGCAACCGCTGTGGACCCTGCTGGAAACCTACAAGGACATCTCGCAGCGGAACATGCTGGAGGCCTATCACGACGCCCAGGAGGCGCTCGATATGACACTGCAGCTTTTCGGCAGCGGTTATATGTCGCTGGAGCAACGGAGCCAGGCCGAGAACCTGTTCTGGGCGATCTGCTGGAAGATCAGCCGCATGCTGCGGCAGGCGGAAGAGGTGCCCGAGGAGCTGGACGGCCTGGACGCCTTGCTGGCCGAAACCTACTTCTGCAATTTCTCGCTGTTCCAGTCGATTCCGGACAGTTGGGCGGTGAAGCAGCTTTTCCCCATCATGCCAATCCACCGCCTCAACGAGCGACCCACGCACCATGCCGTGCTGGGCGACGTCACCTGCGATTCGGACGGCAAGGTGGAGCGATTCATCGACCGCCGCGACGTGAAGCGAACGCTTCTGCTGCACGCTTTCGACGGTCAGCCCTATTACCTGGCGGCCTTCCTGGTTGGGGCCTACCAGGAGGTCCTCGGCGACCTGCACAACCTCTTCGGCGACACGAACGCCGTCCACGTCAGCGGCGATGCGCAAGGGAACCTGGTGATCGAGGAGGTGGTCCGCGGCGATACGGTGCGCAAGGTGCTCCGCTACATGCAGTTCGACCCGGACGTGCTGGCGCACAGCTTGCACGCCGCCATTGAGGCGGCGGTCCGCCGCAACTGCATCGACGAGCAGCAGGCCGGCCGCATCATGCGATTCTACCGCGATGGCCTGGAAGGGTACACTTACCTCGTAGGCGGCCAGAAGAGCTAACCAGATGCCAGCGCACGAACGAGCTTTCCCCGGCGCTGGCGCTTCCCTGGCCCTTAATCTGATGAGCAAGGCGTTTGAGCACCTGCAGCGTACGGCCCGCCTCCCCTAATCGAGAATCTAAGCGAAGCCGAGCGGCTGTTGCTCAGCTCTCCGCGCCGAAATCGGCCTGGTAGGCCGCTGCCAGCCTCGTTCCCCAATCGTTCAGGGCCTCAAGCCGGCCCGTGAAGAAGCGCAAGACGGGCGGTTCGTGGATGAACCTGAGTCCCTCGATCAGATCGCGATGGGCCAGTAGCCAGGCGACGCGGTCTGTGACATAGTCGATATGCGAGACCGTGTAGACTCGCCGCGGAACGGCCAGCCGGCAGAGTTCGACGTCCGAAGGCACGTCGTTGCCCTGGGCATCGCGGTCCATGGAAATCGAGCCGCGTTCCATGCCGCGGGCGCCACTGACAAGGTAAATGGCTGCGGTCAGTGCGCCGGCCGGATACGCAGACTGAGGCACGTGGGGAATGAACTTCATGGCATCCACATGGCCGGCCAGACCGCCCGGCGGAGTCACGGCGGGAACGCCCTGCTTGACCATCTCGCCTACGAAATAGGCGATCAAGTCGGCCGAGCTGCTGGCCACTTCCAGATCGGTCATTTCGCGCAGACCGACCGCCATGGCCTCGATTTCCTTGGACGACATGCCGCCGTAGGTGATGAAGCCCTCGTAGACCGGCAGCCAGGCCTTCAGAGATTCGAAATACTTGGGGTTGTTGGTCGCGATCAGGCCGCCGCGAACGCAGGTGCTCTTGCGACCGGAAAGGTAGATTAAGTCTGCACAGCTCATCATTTCCCGGACGATCTGCCGGATGGTGCAGTCCTTGTAGCGCGATTCACGGCGCTTGATGAAATAGGCATTCTCGGAAATGAGGCTGCAATCGACGATCACGGGGATGCCATGTTGCGAGGCCAGTTTCCGGACCGCCTGGAGGTTGGCCATGGAGAAGGGCTGCCCGCCGATCAGGTTCGTGGTGGCCTCCATGCGGATGAAGGAAATGCGCTGGGGGCCATATTCGGCGATGACGGCCTGGAGTTTCTCCAGGTCGATATTGCCCTTGAAGGGATTGGTGCTCTCGGTCTGCAAGGCGTCGTCGCCATAAAGCTCAAGGACCTTGGCACCGCCCATCTCGAAATGGGCCTTGGTGGTCGTGAAGTGGTAGTTCATCGGCACCACGTCGCCCGGCTTGACGAAGATCTTGGTCAGCAGGTGCTCTGCGGCGCGGCCCTGATGCGCCGGCACGCAGTACTCGAACCCCAAAATTTCCTTGACCGCGTCCAGGAGCTTGTAATAGCTCTCCCCGCCGGCGTAGGCATCGTCGGAAACCATCATCGAGGCCAACTGGTTATCGCTCATGGCATTGGTGCCGCTGTCCGTGAGCATGTCGATGAAGACGTCCCGCGTGCGGAGCAGAAAGGTATTGAAGCCGGCTTCGGTGATCGCTCGCAACCGTTCCCGAATGGGGACCAGGAAGGCCTTCTGGACGATCTTTATCTTGTGCATTTCGATGGGAATGACTTTTCCACCGGAGAGCTTGACTTCCACAACAGACTCCTCTGAGAGATTCGGGAACGTGACCTGCGACAACCCTCCAAGTATGCTAGCGCAATCGACGCAAGTCAACCTGGCAGCAAACGATTGAACGTCATGGACTTGGGAATGGCATGTTGGCCCGCAGCCTCTGAAACATGCCTGCGCTGAGTACGGCGGATGGCGGGCCGCCCCAGACCGGACTTGCAACAACAATCCGTTCGCCGATCCTTGATCGCCGAATTGCCGCGTCACACGGTTTCGGGCAACTCGAAGCCCTTGCGACGGGGGCGGTGAACAAACTTGTTGGCCGCATCGTTGCCGATGAACTCTTCTTTGACCGGATCCCAATTCAGACGCTCTCCGATCCAGCGGGTGATGTTCGCCAGATGGCAGACGCTAATCGACCGATGGCCAATTTCGACATCGGCAACAGGTTTTTTCCGCGTCCGAATGCAGTCGATCCAGTTCTGCATGTGCCACCTGGCCTGCCAGAGCGCCGTCTGATCGCTCCACTTCTTCTCTTCCTGCACCTCGTCGACCTTCTTGAGCAACTCCAGGGCAATCTCTTTCGGGTTCGACGTGAACTTATTGCGGTTGACCTCGAGCTTCCCTTTCTCACAGATGAAGATGGCCCCGCCCCAAGGACCGTGATCGAGCGAGAAATTGATCGGCAGGCCATTGGCATAGCGCATCTCGACTTTGCCGTTAATTCCGGGCGAAGTGGGCCACATTTCCACGGGGCCGGTTCCATCCATGCCGGTGCCCCATTGGATCTGGTCAACACCGTGGGCGCCCCAGTTGGTCATTTCGCCGCCGTTGAAGTCGCGCCCGCCGCCACCCCATCTTCCGTTGAACGGCCGCCACGCCGCTTGATTCAACCACACATTCCAATCCAATCCGGCCGGTGTTGGTTCTGCCGGCCCCACGTCGGTGGTCGAAGGGCCGGAGCCCGGATAGCAAGGAGCCCGCACTTCGATGAGCTTGCCCAAGGCCCCCGTGCGGACGGCTTCGCACGCGATCCGGTTCAAGGCCATTGACCGCTGTTGGGAACCGACCTGAAAGATGCGATCGTGTTTTCGTACGGCATTGACCAGTACGCGGCCCTCGCGAATACAGAGCGTCAACGGCTTTTCGGCATAGACATCTTTCCCTGCCTGACAGGCGTGAATGCTGGGAATAACGCGCTGCCATTCCTGGGTGGCGATGATGACCGCGTCAATGTCCTTGCGTTCGAGGATCCGGTGATAGTTCTGGTAGATCGGCCAGTTACCCTTATGGTCTGCCTTGAACTTCTCCGCCCGCGGCACGTTGCAGTCGCAGAGGGCAATAAGCTGCCCATCCTCGGGCAGTTGCTGGAGCAACAGGGTCGCACGACCGCCGACACCGATCGCACCGACGGCAACGCGCTCGTTCGGCGCCCGCTTTGCCGTTGGCCGCCAAGACACCGGAGGGAATGAAATAGGGGCTCGCCATCGCACCTGCGGCACCAAGCTTCAGCAACTGTCGCCTTGACAACTTGATCATCGAACAATCTCCTTGAAGCAAAATCTCATTCTGAAATTCGTCCGCCAAGGCCAGCCGCAAATAGCCAAATGTCTTCCCAGGACGGGGCTGTCTGGCGTGCCGGTTTCGCCATCGGGTTGTCGTAGTCTCCCGGATCCCACAGCGATCGAGCAACGCCGTTCAGTTTCGCTGCGAGTTGCGGCGTTGTCAAGTGCCCTGAGGATTTTATCGGCTGAGTGCTTCGGGGCGGGTTGGGGTTCGCTGGAAATTTGGTACTAAGTCCACAAGGCGCTCATCCTCCGACTGCCATGCCCGCGCTCGGTTCTTTTGAGCAACTTGTCGGCCTCATCGTTAGTCGCGATGAACAAACATTCAACGATCAAACATCAGCAGCAGATACGCGCCGAAAAGCAGCAGATGAACGCAGCCCAGCAGAATGTTCGTCCGGGGCAGAGAGAAGGTTAGCGTACTGGTGATCAGTGTGAGCGTGAGCATGACCGTCGCGGCGGCATCCACTCCGAGCACCAGTTCACGGCTCGTGGCCAACGACACCGCGATGACTAATGGAATGGTCAGGCCGATGGACGCAAGGACCGAGCCAAGCAGGATGTTCACCGAACGCTGGAGCCGATTGGCCCGCGCGGCCTGAATGGCGGCCATGGACTCCGGCGTGAGCACCAGTACCGCCATGACGAAGCCGCCGAGGGCGGGCGGTGCCCCCAGCTTTTCCACCATGGCATCCAGCGGCGCGGCCATTTGTTTGGCCAGGAGCACGAGCGGCAGACCGTAACCGGCCAGCATCGCGACATGGTAAAGCGTCGAACGCGGGGAGTCGTGTTCCGTCTCCGCATTTGCCGGCTCCTCGGGCATCATGAAGAAACCGCGATGCCGGCAATTCTGGATGAAGAGGAAAATGGCATAGATTCCCACGGACATCAGGGAAAGGAATATCATTTGAAAGGGTGAAAGCGTGCCGCCGGGCGTGGCACGCGTGTAGTTCGGCAGGACGAGGCCGAGCACCGTGAGCGGAAGGATCATCACTAAAAAGGCATTGGCACTCTGGAGATTGTAGGGTTGCTCGCGGTGGCGGAGTCCGCCGAGCACGAGCGCAAGGCCCATGAAGCCATTGAGCACCAACATGACCACGGCAAACATGGTATCGTGCGCCAACGTCGGCTTGACCACCCCGGTGGACATCACGAACGCCACCATCGCTACCTCCAGCCCGGTAATCGCAAGCGTGAGGAGCAGCGTGCCCGCTGGTTCCCCCAAGCGATGTGCCAGCACATCTGTGTGCCGCACGATCGCGACTGCCGCCACGAGGATGACACTGCAAATGATGGCCAGCAGCGCGACCAGCCACACCGGCTGATCCAGCGCGGTCGCAATCCATCCCTTGCCTAGCAAAGCCAGCGCCAAGGTAAGTACGGCGACGGCGAACGGCCATTCGCGCCACCACGGTTCGCGGGAGCGGGCTGGAGTCTCGCTCATGGCAAATGCTCCGGTTCCACACCCATCCTCACTTCCTGGTCTTTGGACGATTTGATCTTATCGATCATCCTATCCACGGCCTGGATCGCCTGCAACGCGCCCACCGGCAAAACAACGCTGTCCGGCGGGGCCTCGCTGTCCCGGGGGTTCACGCGGATAAGCGAGCTGCCGTGGCTTTCACATTCCCACCGCACTGTGGGCACTCCCGTGCCGGCCCCCAACTCGATGACGGCCAGTCGTTTATCGGCAAGCTGCTCCACCCAGTCACGATAACGTTGCTGTTGCTCGTCGGAGCGGTGCGATATCCAGTCCCCGTCGCCGAACATGAGTATGTTGGGGCGGGCCAGGCCGCCACAATGGATGCACTTGGGCAAAGGCGGCCGGGCACGGATGTTGTTCTCATCGACCTGGACGGTGGACTCCTCTGCCGGCCAGATCGCGTCCGTACAGCTTTCCGTGCACTGGAGAAAGTTGATCGAACCGTGACATTCAAGGATGTGATCAGGCGCGAAGGCTGCGCGGTGAAAATGCCCATCGACGTTGCTGGTAAAGACGAAGTAGCCCAGCGGCCGGCTTTCGCCCCAGCGGCGCAGGATCTGGAAGCCGGCGTGCGGGGCCGTGGCGCGGTAGAGATTGAGGCGGTGCCCAAAGAAACCCCATGCCTGTTCCGGGTCCCGTCGGAACCAGACGGGGTTGGACATCTCTTCGAAACGCCGGCCGTGAAAGGCCGGGTAGGCCCGCCAGAACCCCTCGGGTCCACGGAAGTCAGGCAGGCCGGAGTCCACGCCCATGCCGGCCCCCGCACCGATCAAGAGGGCGTCGGCGCCGAGGATGGCGTCGGCTGCTTGCTGGTAGGCTTGCTCAATGTCCATCATTGGTCCTCCAGTTTGCCCGTTCCCGTGCGATCACCGACAGCGGGCAGACTTAGCCACCGCCACTGACATACGTGAGCACTTTGAGAACTTCCGGCCCACGGAGCGGCAGGCGGCCCGCCTCCGCAAGCGAGAGCCACTTCGCTTCCAACGACTCGATTCCATCTTCAAGCCCGATGTTCTTCGGATAGTCCGCAACCGGCAGTCGATACCGACATGAAGGCTTGGCTCGTCGGGCGACAAGTATTCCAATTTCCAGTTATTGTCATTTCCAGTTATTGCTCACTTGATTTCGACCATCTGTCCGTCAGCCCTGGCCGACTGAAGGCACGCATCCAAAACCTGTTGGGTCTTCAGCACCATGCGGTCCCAGGAGTCGTCTGGCCTGCGCGACAGCACCAACGCCGCGAAATTGCGAAACATATTCGCTTCCTGCGAGTTTGGCGCGCTGTTGCTGTACTCGTGGACGGCCACCCGCCGCCGGTGGTCCTCCATATTGAAATCGCAGCCCCTAACATGAAAAACGGGGTTGGAGACCTCGAAGGCCGCCTCGGCGCCGTACCGGGGCAGCACGAAGTCCGGGACGTGGACGAATCCCTTAGCCCCCCCGACGTTGGCCCATTGCTGGATCTCAGCCAGGAAGGAGCAGAAGAAACTGGCCGACACCCCCTCGGGAAAGAACAGTTCGGCCGAGAATTCGGTCGGGACCGAGGCCGGGCTGTCCGGTCGTTGGTGGCTGGCCAGCAGGTGGCCGCAGACCCGCGTCGGCAACTTTTCGTCGAGCATGCACAGCGTGAAGCGGATGCAGTACCAGCCCAGGTCGCCCAGGCAACCCAGCGGCTCGAGGCCGCTGTGGAGACGGATGTTGTCTTGGAAGAACTCCGGCGATCCGCCAAAGCAGAAGTGTGAGACGATCCGCCGGATCTGCCCGACGCTTTGGCCGTCGTTAAGGACCTCGCGGATACGGTCCATCCGTTGACTGTGCGCGAACATCACCCCGTCCATGAATTGGATGCCGTTGCGCCGGCAAGCGGCGAGAATCTCGCGTACGTCATTGGCGGTGGCTCCGACAGGTTTTTCAGACAACACGTGTTTTCCCGCTTCGGCCGCACGGATCAACCATGCCTTGCGGATGGCAGTCGGCAGGGGAACATACACGGCATCCACCAGGTTGCTGGCCAGAAGCTCCTCGTAGCTGCCGCAGGCCTGCGGCAGCGGGTCGAAAGGTGCATACTGCTGACAATCGGCAATGAAACGCCGGCAGCGCTCGGGGTCGCGACTGGCGACGGCCGTCAACGTGCAGTTCTCCGCATTGCGGATCGCCAGCCAATTCTTGCGCGATCCCTGCCGTGCCCAAGATCCCCCATCGACAAATCGTTTGCGTCATCGTTGAACTCCGTAGAAAGAAACGGTTGACCGGAGGGTAAGCGAGAAAGGATGCCTGCGGCCATTCACTCTAACTGATGGTTCTGATCCTTGCTTGAGCCGATACTTCACTCATGATTGCCAGTCTATCGCTCAGGTACGACTTCCGCGCCGGCGATCTTGATTACGTAGGCATGGCGGCAGGGCGCTCCGTCGGGCCCGACGTCAGGCATCGTGACCCTCAACACGTCTTTTTCGACCTTATGGGCGAGTTCGCCCGGTACCCCAAGCATGGTGACTGCGGTGCCGGCCGGTACGCGAATGTCGCGGAGACAGAGAGTTTTGCCTGGCCAGCCCGGCGTAATCGCGTAAAGCACGCCGGGCTTCTTGGTGAAGAATGCCTGCTTTACCGCTGTCTCGCCATGCGGATGCTGGCCCACCTGGTCCATGAGGTTGTACTTCACCATGAATTCCCCAAACTGCTGGCCGGGACGTTTACCCTCACTCCACTGGCAACTGCGCCCGGCGAATCGCGTGCCGTAGATCGCCTCGCCGTTTACGCGCAGCCAATCGCCGATCTCCAAAAGCCGCTGCTCCATGATGACTGGAATCGTGCCATCGCCGTTCGGGCCGATGTCCAGGAGCAGATTGCCACCGCGGCTAACCAGGTCGCAGAGCACGAGGATGAATTCGCGTGCCGACTTGTAATCGTCGATCCGCTCGGCTCGATTGTAGCCGTACGAATAGCCCATGCCGCGGCTCTCTTCCCAGGGATGGCTGCCATCCTTCAGGCCAGCCGCGTATTCGGTAGTCCAGTAGCCGCCGTGCTTGTGCCGGCAGTCCTTGCCCCAGCGGTCGTTCACCACGACCTCGTTCCTGCAGCCCGATTCGTTGAACAGCCAGGCCAGCAACTTCTCGCTTTTCCATCCGTTTGGAGTCCATGTCCCATTCGCCGTCGCTGAAGATGATGGCCGGCTGGTAGCGTGTTACGACGTCCTTGAACTGCGGGAAGAGGTGCTGCATCGACGAAGCGCTTGCGGTCGCTGAGCCAGAGGGGGTTGTACCACTCGTAGAGCGAATAATAGAAGCCGAACTTCAAGCCGCGTTTGCGCGTGGCCGCCGCCAGTTCGGCCATGAGATCGCGGTGTGGCCCGGTCGCGACGGCATTCCAGGGCCGGCCCCAATCACGGCTAGCCTCGGCGCTCGGCCAGAGGCAAAAGCCCTCGTGGTGCTTCGAGGTTGGCACGATGTAGCGAGCGCCGGAGCGGGCGAAGATATCGGCCCAATGATCGGCGTCGAAAAGCTCCGCGCGGAACTTCGGGGCGAAGTCGCGGTACTCGAACCTTTCGCCATAGTTCTTTTTGTGGAATTGCCACCAGGTATTGCCCGGATTCTTGTCCTGTATGCGGTTCCAATACCACTCGGCGTACTCTCCGGTCTTGCCCCACGCCGGCACCGAGTACAGGCCCCAGTGGATGAAGATGCCGAATTTCGCGTCGGAGAACCATTGCGGGCAGGGGCGCTTGTCGAGCGATTCCCATTTGGGCTCGAACCGCGTCTGGGCCGCCAGGGTTGAGCCCAAGAGCTGTTCCAGGACAATCAGTGTCAGCAGGAGCGTCCGTCCAGTGAATCGCAGCATGATGTTGTTCCACCTTGGTGAAGAATGAACTATTGACTCTACCCAGCTTAATATACCGGAAGAACGATAGCCAGAACACGGGCACTGTGGGCGCCATGGACCATGGACCGCAGCTATGTGCCACGGTTGCTTCGCAGGGATGCATAAGCCCCCGTTACGAGTTCGACGTAGGCTGGACCGCCGATAGGGGCTGGGGCCGGCGCGTTTGGCTGAACCTGCGGATGACGTAGAAAAATACTGGCGTCAAGAAGACTCCGAACATGGTCACCCCGAGCATGCCGCTGAACACTGCCAGGCCCAGGGCCCGTCGCATCTCAGCCCCGGCCCCGGCGGCGACCAGTGGCAATACGCCGAGGATGAACGCGAACGAAGTCATCAGGATCGGCCGCAGCCGCATCTGGCAAGCCTCCAGCGTGGCTTCCCAACGCGCCGCACCGGCCCCCTGTCGCTGCCTGGCGAACTCGACAATGAGGATGGCGTTCTTGTTGGCCAGCCCCACCAACACCAAGAAGCTGGTCGGCGGGTCATGGGCTTCTCCTTGCTTTTCAGGCCTGGTGCCCTCCGGCATTCAAGGTGTGTCATCCGCCGCGTCGTTGAGCCACGGCTCGGTATGGAATTCGCGGAGCCGCCGCCGCAAGGTCTGGCGAGCAATCCCCAGTACTTTGGCCGCCTGATACCGGTTGCCTCGAGTGTGTTCCATCACGAGCGGGATGAGGACTCGATCAATTTCACGATGGACTTCTTCGTGCAACACTTCCGATCCCGCAGCCAAGCGCTGGCTGATGAACCCGGCCAGCCCCGCAGTCGGGGCGAGGGATAGAAGGCCGGCCGGTGTCTTTGTGGAGAGAGATGGGAGCATGGCGGGCAGAAGCACCGCGCCAGCCGCCCGCATCAAAGCCTGCTTCAACACGTTCTGGAGTTCCCGAAGGTTGCCCGGCCAAGAGTACGCCCGCAGCCTGTCCATCGCCTCCGGACTTACCGCGCCACGTCTCGCCCGAGTTCTCTGGCAAACCTTTGCAGGTAGTATCGAACCAAGAGAGGCAGATCGTCACCGCGGTCGCGGAGCGGGGGCAGGTGGATGTTGAACACCGCGAGCCGATAGAACAGATCGGCCCGGAATGTTCCTTCCGACACCCGGGCCACCAGATCCCGGTGAGTGGCCGAGATGATCCGTACATCCGTCGTGACCGTCTCGGCTCCGCCGACCCGCTCGAACGTTTGCTCCTGAAGAACCCGAAGCAGCTTCGCCTGAAGCGTCAGCGGCATGTCCCCGATCTCATCGAGGAACAGAGTGCCGCCGTTGCACTGCTCGAATCGGCCGATCCTTCTGCGGTCGGCCCCAGTGAACGCCCCCTTCTCGTGGCCGAACAACTCGCTCTCCAGGAGAGTCTCCGGGATGGCCGCGCAGTTAAGGGCAAGAAAGGGTTTCGTCGCCCGCCTGGAGTGCTGGTAGATCGCCCGGGCGACGACTTCCTTCCCGGTCCCGCTCTCTCCGGTGATCAGGACGGGAACGTCCTGGGCGGCGCCCCGACCGACCTCTTTGTACACCTCCCGCATGGCCGGGCAGGTGCCGACGATGGCACAAGTGCTACCCTCGTCCATGGGGTATTCGGTGATTATCCCTGGCTCCCGGATTCGCCAGGCAACCTCCAGTGCCTCGCCAACCACTCGTTGCAAATGGCGCAAGTCGAGCGGCTTGAACAGGTAATCGTATGCCCCCTGCTTCATCGCCTCGATGGCTGCGTCTGCCGCCTTGGCTAGAGTTATGAAGATAACCGGGATCCGGGCATCGATCTGGCGGATCTGCTTTAGGACCTCTAGCCCGAACTGGTCGGGCAAACCCATGTCGAGAACAACGATGTCCGGCGAATCGGCAAAGAGTTGCTCCAACTCGATATAGCCGGCGCGGGCGACCTGCACGCGGTGCATCGGTTCGGGGAAGGCGCGGCGCAACTGCTGCGACATCAGGTCCGAGCCGCCTTCGATGAGAAGCAAGTGGGCAGCGATGCCGTGGTCGTCCCCATCCATGCGGATCCTCCGAGGAATCGATTCCTGGTCCGTGTTGACTCTTAGCGAAGCGCTGGATCGCGGGCCGTGCGTCATGGTCATGACGTGTCCGGCACTCGAACCGATCTCACAGCGATTCGCAGCGCTCCCGCTAAAGGAAAGACCAGCCAGACAGCTCGTCTCGCAACTTATGACTTCAGTACACATTCGTTTCTCCATTGGTAGCCCGGTCCCGGGACGGCGCAGTTTATTGATTCGCTTTCATAATCTATTTGAAAAACGGCCGTAGCGGCAGCGAGCCCTTAGTGCGCCAATCTTCTAGACGCGGCGCAGGGCCGACCGTCGCTCAGAAACCGTTTCTATTTTTCTTCGCCCGAACCTATAAAGCGTTGCCAGTGGACGCCGCCGCGCTACAATTCTGCTAAAGCTGGTTGCATTCCACCCCATGGACTATGACCATGATCGAGGAACAAACCACCGCGGTTGTGCAGCGCTACTTGGACTCGCTCCACGGCGCTGCCCCCGCCGAACCGATTATCCGTCCGCTACTGGATCGGGCGGTCCGTCGGCTGAATGTGCTGTGCATGAACCTCCTGCACCGGAGCTATCCGAGATTAGCGCGACCTCCCCTGAACCTTGAGGCGGAGGATCTGCTTGCCGCCGTAGTGGAAAGGTTGCTCAAAGCCTTGCGGGAGGCGCGTCCGCAAACCGCGCGGCAATTCTTCGCCTTGGCCAATCAGCATATCCGCTGGGAATTGAATGACCTGGCCCGACGCTTAGATAAGATGGCGCCCGCATCGTGTATGCCCGAATCGCTGATCCCCGCTCCCGAAAGCAGCGGATCCGAGTTGAGTCCGAACGCGCGGCGGATGTTGGCGGCGATCGAGCGCCTTCCGGACGATGAGCGGGAAGTCTTCGACATGGTGCGAATTCAAGGCATGGGTCAATCTGAGGCGGCTGAGTTGCTCGGGGTTTCCGCAAAAACCATCCAGCGGCGTCTCACCCGCAGCATCATGCTGCTGACCAAGGAGTTGTCCGACATTGCCGAGATTTCGTAAGTTGCTGGCGGCCGTAGGGGCAAGGTTATGCTCAAGGAATCTCGCATCAAGGAACTCTTGGAGGAGATCTTTGACTCCAACAGCACCCCCGAAGTAGTCTGCGCCGATAGCCCCGAGCTGCTCGACGAAGTTGATAAACGTTGGCGGCTCATGCGACGCGTCAACAGCCAACTCGAGGATCTTTTTCCGGGCGACCGTCCGCAAACTTGCGACGATCCGGAGGCGGTACAGGCGGAGAGCGAATTGCCGCGCATCAATGGCTATGACTTCGAATCGATCCTGGGCCGCGGCGGCATGGGCGTCGTCTTCAAGGCGCGGCATCACAAGCTAAATCGCCGCGTGGCGTTGAAGACGATGCGCTCGGGCCGCTACGCAAATTCGATCGAACGAGCGCAATTCCAACGCGAAGCGGAGGCCGTGGCTGCGATCCGGCATCCCAACATCGTGGAGATTTTCGACGTCGGCGATCTGGTCGGGGCAGGCTACTTCACAATGGAGTTCCTTGAGGGGGGAAGTCTCGCCCAGAAGCTCGCGGGCAAACCTCAATCCGCGCGGCAGGCCGCCGAACTGGTCGCCACGCTTGCCGGCGCCGTGCAATTCGCGCACCAGAGCGGATTCATTCACCGAGACCTGAAGCCCTCCAATATTCTATTCACGGCCGAAGGCATCCCGAAAATCACCGATTTCGGCCTGGCGCGATCGATCCGGGATGGTCCCGAATTTACCCTTAGCGGCGCGCGGGTCGGCACGCCCAGCTACATGGCTCCCGAACAGGCGCTGGGAAAGGCGAGCGCCATTGGCCCGGCCGTGGACATCTACGCGCTGGGGGTGGTTCTCTACGAGATGCTCACCGGACGTCCTCCGTTTGCGGCCGAGTCGGCGGCGGAAATCGAGCGCCAGACGATCGGCAATGAGCCGCCGCCGCCTTCGCGCCTGAATGCGAAAGTGCCGCGCGACTTGGAGACAGTCTGCTTGAAGTGCCTGGAAAAGAACCCGGCGCGGGCGCTACGCCAGTGCTCAGGACCTGGCCGATGATCTGTACCGCTTTCTCGACGGCAAGCCGGTCCTTGCCCGACCCGTCGGCGTTGCCCAGCGCGTGTGGAAATGGGCGCGGCGGCGGCCGGCGATTGCCGTGCTGCTCGTCGCTTTTCTGTCGCTAAGTGGGACCGCGGTCGGGACTGGCATTTGGCTGCGACGCGAAAGATGCTCGCGTCAGGAGATTGCCCGCAATCTCATTTTGGCTGAAATCCCCAGGGCGTATAAATCGGCGGAAGAGGAAAAATGGCAAGACGCGACCGGAATACTGACGGACGCGCAGCACAATCTTGACTTCGCCGATTCCGACGAACTGGGCGGACGAGTCGCTAGCGCCCGTGCGGATTTGCAATTCGTGGAAGGGCTTGAGCGCATTCGACAGCGCCACGTCTTTGCCGAGGCGTACACCCGCTCTCGGCGGCTGGCGAACAACCAGGAATGTGCCAAGGAGTATGCCGAGGCTTTTGCCCAGGCGCACCTCGACCTCGACAGGGCGGAGAGTGCGGTCGCGAGAATTCAGGCGACGCCTCTCCGCCCGCAAATCGTTGCCGCCCTCGACCTGTGGGCGTTCCTCGCCTTGGATGCGAAGAACGAGTCCTTGCAAAGGCAATTGCTGCGAATCGCCAGATTGGCGGACCCCGACGCCTGGCGGGATCGGTTCCGCGACGCGAATGCCTGGCGCGACAAGGAAAAGCTCGCCAGGCTTGCAGACGACGCGGCCAAGATGCCGGTACCCCCGCCGGCGCATCAATTGGCGATCACCGGACGGCTTCTCTCCAGCGCGGACCCGAGAGTAGACATCGCCCGGTTGATGCGCGAGGCGCTGCGTGTCCGCCCGGGAGATTATTGGCTTAATTGGGAGATGGGCGATGCCCTCGATCGCGGCAAGCGGCGACAGGAAGCGGTGACCTATTTTCGCATCGCGCTGGCCATTCGCCCGGAGAATCCTTGGACCTTGGACCGCTTGAGCGGCGCGCTGGACGGCGCCGGTCAAGTGGACGAGGCCGTTGCCATCGGTCGAAAGGCTGTGGATTTGGAACCGCACAGCAACTTGCTGCGCTACAACTTCGCTGTGAAGTTATTCCACGCCCGGCGTTTCGACGAGTCGCGGGCCCAGTACGAGCGAATCCTCGAGACCGATCCCGCGAATACCTTGGCGACTTTGGCAATCGCGACGGCGTACGCCTACAGCAATCGGCGTGCGGAAGCAATCCCCATTTATCGCCGTGTCATCGAAAGCGATCCCAAGAGCGTTGCCGCCCGGTACAATCTCGGGTTCAGCCTGCTCGCTCTAGGGCGGACCGAGGAAGCGGCAACGGCCTTCGAGGGGGCCGTCACCGTTGACCCGGCGTACTTTCCGGCACACATCGGCTTGGCGCTAACCTCTTTGCGACTGGGGAAACACGAAAAGGCGGTTGCCGAGTTTCAATGGGTCCTGCAGCGATTGGATCGAGACAAGACTGTGGCCAGCGATTACGGCGTAGATATGGAAACTGTCTACCGCGACGTCTGGCGGGGGCTTGCTCAATCGCTGTCTTGCCTGGGACGTTTCGCGGAAGCCCGGCAGGCGGCGCAAAAGGCCCTCGATCGCATCGATGAGTCGCAACGCGGCGAAGTGCAGCGGCGATTGGAGGCGCTGCCGGCAGTTGCTCGCCGTTGAATCCCGGCTACCGGCCGTTCTCGCCGGAAAAGAGGCGCCCGCCGACGTTGCCACCCGGCGAGCGTTGGCCGAATGGCTCTATGAAGATAGACAATTCAACTATGCATCCGCGCGGCTTTACTGGGCGGTCTTCGCGCAGCAACCGTCGCTGGCTGATGATTTAGAATCGCAGGATCGCCTTCGGGCGGCCTGCGCAGCGGGGCAAGCGGGATGCGGGATTGGCGAGGATGCCACCGGGCTCAGCCAAGCCGTAAAGGCCAAATTGCGGAAGCAGGCCCTTGCCTGGTTGGAAGCCGACCGCGATGCCTGGAAACAACGTCTCCAAAGTGGGTCCAGCGCCGAGCGATCCAAAGCCGCCAGGACCTTTGCCGGGTGGAGTCGCAATAAGGACCTTGCTTGCCTTTGCAACCAGGCCGATCTGGCGAAACTGCCCGCGTCGGAATCAAAAGAATGGCAAGGCATGTGGGCGGAGGTCAATGCGATTGCCGCGGGCGATCCGGTCGTCCAACGGCTTCGGGGCTACGAGTACGCTCGCCACAAGGCATGGGCCAAGGCCGCTGAAGTTTATGCCGGGCTCGTGAGCACAGAACCCAGTGACGACGCGGAAGTCTGGTTTGAGTGTGCGGCCGTGCAATTGCTGGCGGGAGACACCCAAGGCTATCGCGCGACTTGCCGGCAGATGCTGAAGCGTCCGCCTGGCGCCTCAAGGCTGCGTCCATATCTAGTGGCCCGCGCCTGCACGCTGGCCTCCGACTCGGTCGACGATCCGGCCCAGCCCATGAGCATAAGCAGCGAAGAATTGAACCGATCGGCCAATGCTTTCTGGTCGCTCACGGAACGCGGCGCAGTCTGCTGCCGCGCAAAGCGCGAGGGTGAGGCCGTGGCTTTGTTTGAGCGGAGCCTGCAGGCGGAATCGAAGCCTGGCTGCGCCGTCTTGAATTGGCTCTGGCTGGCGGTCGCTCACCAACAACTTGGCGAACGCGATGAGGCGCGTTCGCAGGCTCGATCAGGCCGTCGCGTGGCTCGATTCTTTGGGCAACGAGAGTCCGACCAACGACGCAGGGTTGAAACTGCACATGCACGACTGGCTGGAGGCTAACGTGCTGCGCAAGGAGGCAGAACTGGCAATCGGCACATCGCGCCGAGGAAAGTAACGACCATCACGGAGACATGAGTGCGACGGCGGGCCGAGCCTATTGTATCTACGTTCCCCGCGTCTCAAGCGAATGATGCGCGGGAGCCGGAAGGTGTCTTAAATCGATGTCCACTGGTTACGCTTCATTAATGGTAGATGACGGATGGAACTTAAACCAAAAATGTTCACGGGCTTTGTTAACATGTTGCGAACCGTTAGAAAGCCGCCGGAAAACGCACGCGTGGGAGGGACCCGCTGGTGAAAGTCGCACTTTTCGTTCCCTGTTACGTTGATGCGTTTTTCCCGGAAGTAGCGATCGCCACTCTGCAGCTTCTCGAAAGGCTCGGCTGTTCGGTCGCGTACCCGCTCGAGCAAACCTGCTGCGGGCAGCCGATGGCCAACGGCGGCTGCCAGACGGATGCCGCTGCCACCGAAGCCCATTTCGTCGAGTGCTTCCAGGAATTCGACCTGGTCGTGGGACCGTCGGGCAGTTGTGTCCACCACGTCCGATTCCACCTGGACGCCGTGGAGCAAACGCCTCCGGTCCAAAAAGTGCGGGCCGCAACACGTAGAGCTCGTCGAGTTCCTGCACGATGATCTGAAGGTCGATGCCTTCCCCTGGGCGGCCTTCCCTCGCCGCGTGGGAATTCACAATAGTTGTTCCGCCGTGCGCGGGCTGGGTCACGCCCGGCCGTCTGAATTGCCCAATACTGCGAGCTTCTCAAAAACCCGCGATTTGCTGGGCAAAGTGCAGGGAATCGAGCTGGTGGAGATCGACCGGCCGGATGAATGTTGCGGATTCGGCGGAAGCTTTTGTGTCACGGACGAAGCGGTGTCGGCCAAGATGGGCTATGACCGCGTCCAAGACTTCCACCGTCACGGGGCCGAGTGCGTCGTTTCGGCCGATATGTCCTGTTTGCTTCACCTCAAGGGCGTAATCGACCGCCTCAAGCTGCCGTTGAAGGTGATCCACATCGCTCAGGTGCTCAACGGAGGGCCGCTATGACCCGTCCCGTTGATCCAGAAAAACGAGCCGCACGGTTCATCGCACTGGAACTGCACGAGGCGACCCACGACCGGCTAGTCTGGGGAATGCGCCAGAACCGCGACGCTGCGGTCGCCGGCGTGCCGGAGTGGGAAACCCTCCGCAAACTGGCATCACAGATCAAGGAGCACACGCTTACTCACCTGGACGAGTACCTTGAGCAGTTTGAAGCGAACGCGACCAGGCTCGGCACGCACGTCCACTGGGCGCGAGACGCCGAGGAACATAATACAACAGTCTACGACATCCTCCAATCGCACGGCGCCAGGTCGGTAATCAAGAGCAAGTCGATGCTCCAGGAGGAATGCGGCATGACGCCGTTCTTGCAAACACGCGGCATCGAAGTGACCGAATCGGATCTCGGCGAACGGATCCAGCAGCTCTCCAACGAGCCGCCAAGTCATATTGTGGTGCCAGCCATCCACAAGCTCCGCGGAGACGTGGCCGAGCTATTTGCCGAAAACATCGGCACCGACCCGAAGGATTCCGACCCGCATGACCTGGCCGAGGCGATGCGCAATAACGCCCGGCCCCGGTTCATGGCCGCCGACGCAGGGATGACCGGCGCCAATTTCGCCATAGCGGAAACCGGCGGCTTCGTCGTGTGCACCAACGAGGGCAACGCCGACATCGGCGCCAGCGTACCGCCGCTGCACATCGCCAGCGTCGGCATCGAGAAATTGATTCCCCGCGCCCGCGACCTGGGCGTCTTCATCCGCATGCTCTCGCGCAGCGCCCTCGGTTCGGCGATCACGCAATACACCTCCCACTTTCACGGCCCACGGCGCGGCGGGGAACTGCACGTGGTGCTCGTGGACAACACGCGGAGCACCCGGCTCGGCGAGCCCGACTTCTGGCACGCCCTGAAGTGCATCCGTTGCGGTGCGTGCATGAACACCTGCCCCGTTTACCGCCGGGCGGGCGGCTTAAGTTACGGTGCGACCTACTCCGGCCCGATCGGGGTTATTCTCGACCCCGGGTTCGATATCGAAAAATACCGTGAGTTGCCCTACCATTCCTCGCTCTGCGGGTCGTGCTCTGAGGTTTGTCCGGTCAAGATCGACATCTCGGACCAGATCTACAAGTGGCGCCGCGTCGTCGCCGCCAAACGGCTGCTTCCGCTCACCAAGAAGGTCGGCATGGCGGCGCTGGGAACGACGCTCGCGCACCCAGCGGCCTTTCGTGCCGCTGAGTCTGTCGGAGATTCCGCCCTTACGTACCTGCCGCGGTTCCTGCTCTACAACCCGCTCAATCCCTGGGGCAAACACCGTGACCTGCCGGCCGTTCCCAAGCAGACGTTTCGCCAGTGGTACCTCGAGAATCGGAGGAAGACATGAGCCCACGTGACGCGATCCTCGCAGCAGTGCGTAAGAACCTGCCGCGACCCGCCGTGTCCCTGCCCGAGATTCCGCGCACCGACCGGAAGGGGACCAGGACCGGGTTCGGGTACAAGGAGCATTTTAACAGGCTGCCGGAGGTCCCGGGATTCCCAAATGAAGGCGAGCCCAGCCTCCCTTATTTCCGCAAGCAGTTGGATGCGATGGGGGGAACGTCCTTCGAGATAGAGGGAGCTGAAGCGGCGCGGGCGAAGGTGGCCGAGCTTTTCCCTGCCGCCACCGTTGTCTGCTCGGCCGTGCCGGAAATGCCGGGCACGCGGCGGGTCCAGGACGTCCGCGACCCCCACGATTTGAACGACGTCGACGTGGGAGTCGTCCGCAGTTCGCTGGGGGTCGCGGAAGCGGGGGCGATTTGGCTTTCGCAGGACTCGTTGGTTGTGAATGCCCTGGGGGTGCTATCACAGCATCTTATCGTGCTGCTCGACCCCTCGGCCATCGTGTGCACGATGCACGACGCCTACGCGCGGCTTGACCTTGCCGCCAGCCCGTACGGAGTCTTCCTGGCGGGGCCGTCGGCCACGGGCGATATCGAAGGTGTGATTATTCATGGCGCCCAGGCGCGCGAAGTTTGACAGTCCTATTGCTTGCACCGCTGCTCGAATGAATGGAGGCGGCTGACGTCACTGGACACATTGGTTTATCGCGGATGGTCAGAGCAATTTCACATACGAACTGGAGACGGAGATAATATATGCCTCAGACTGTGGCAGAATACCTGGTAAATGCCCTTGCCCAGGCAGGCGTCGAGAGGATTTATGGCATCGTCGGCGACAGCCTCAACCCCGTGACCGACGCCATCCGCCGCAGCGACACGGTGCGATGGGTGGACGTCCGCCACGAAGAAGCGGCGGCCTTCGCGGCCGGCGCAGAGGCCCAGTTGACCGGCCAACTGGCGGTCTGCGCGGGAAGCTGCGGGCCCGGAAACCTGCATTTGATCAACGGTCTGTTCGACGCCCACCGCAGCATGGCGCCCGTGCTGGCGATCGCCGCCCACATTCCAAGCTCGGAGGTCGGCACCGGCTACTTTCAGGAAACTCATCCGCAACAACTCTTCAACGAGTGCAGCCACTATTGTGAGATCATTTCAAATCCAATGCAATTGCCGCGCGTGCTGCAATCTGCCATGCAGCATGCGGTCAGCAAGCGCGGCGTCTCGGTCATTGTGTTGTCCGGCGATGTCGCGGCCATGGAGTCGCCGCCGGAAGCATTCGCGCGGGATTGTGACCGCGCAGCCGGTGGTCCGCCCGGCGGATTCTGACCTCGACCGCCTGGCAGCGCTCCTTAACGACGCCCCGCGGGTGACGATCTTCGGCGGCATCGGATGTGCCGGCGCGCACAATGAAGTTATGGCTCTGGCCAAGACGCTTCATGCCCCGGTCGGCTTCAGTTTTCGCGGCAAAGAATGGCTGGAATACGACAACCCTTATGCCGTAGGCATGACTGGCCTGTTGGGCTGGGGCGCTGCTTTCAAGGCGATGCACGAATGCGACGTCTTGCTGCTGCTGGGGACCGACTTCCCCTACGAAAGCTTCATGCCCTTGACGCCCCAAATCGTGCAGATCGACCTCCGCCCCGAGCGGCTTGGCCGGCGATCCAAGCTCGATGTGGGCTTGTGCGGCGACGTCAAGGCCACGATCGACTGCCTGCTGCCGCGGTTGCGGCCCAGGTCAGATCGGGGGTTCCTCGATCATCTTCGCGAAGAACATGCCGCCGCGCAGCGGAAACTCCGCGCCTACGCCGATCAAGTCAGCACGCGGCGGCCGATTCACCCCGAGTACGCCGCCGCGGCGGTGAGCGAATTTGCCCACGCGGACGCCATCTTTACCATTGACACCGGTATGTGCGCGGTTTGGGGGGCTCGCTACCTCAGCGCCTCGCCGGCCAGGCGGATTTTGGGCTCGTTCAATCACGGGTCGATGGCCAACGCCCTCGTGCAGGCCATCGGCGCGCAGATGGCGTTTCCCGGCCGGCAGGTGATATCGTTTTCCGGCGACGGCGGCCTGGGCATGATGCTGGGCGAGCTGTTGACGATTGTCCAGCACCAGCTTCCCATCAAAATCGTCCTCTTCGACAACCACCGTTTAGGCATGGTGCAACTGGAAATGGAGGCTGCCGGGCTGCCTCACTACGGGTGCGAGCGGACGAATCCCAATTTCGCACTACTCGCACAGGCCGCCGGGCTGACGGGCATGCGGGTCGAGGACCCGGCTGAGGTCCGCCCTGCGCTGGAAAAGGCTCTAGCGGCAAAGGGGCCGGTTCTGGTTGACGTCGTGACCGACCCGAATGTGCTCTCGATGCCGCCCAAGGCAACGATCCGGCAGGCCGCGGGTTTTGCGATGGCCATGACCAAAATGGCGTTCGCCGGCGAACTTGACGATGTCCTCGATACCGTTGCTGGGAACTGGCGAATCATGCCGTGAAATTTTTACACGCGACAACCCACTCTACGCCACGGGAAACCAAGAGATTCGATCGCGCGTCATTGCAGTCCAAA
This sequence comes from uncultured Planctomycetia bacterium, assembly GCA_963709175.1. Taxonomy (GTDB): domain Bacteria; phylum Planctomycetota; class Planctomycetia; order Pirellulales; family Thermoguttaceae; genus JANXQG01. The sequence goes on along the minus strand of CAVPVK010000007.1, from coordinate 873,573 downwards.
TGACCATTCTTGAAAGGAGTTTTTTCATGATAACGACGGCAACATATCCTACGACTAGTGACAATGGACCCCAGCCGGTCCGGGGCGACCTGGGCGGCCCCATCCGGGGGCCGCGAAACCTGCCTCTAGAGGGCGAGAACCCGGACCTGCTGGCCTCGCCCTATACCGACGCTGGCACCATCCCCAACCTCAAGTTCTCGTTCGCCGCGGCGCCAACCGCCTCGCCCCAGGCGGTTGGGCGCGGGAAGTGACGGTACGCGAACTGCCGGTCGCCACGGAGCTTGCCGCAGTGAACATGGCGCTGAAGCCCGGCGGCATCCGCGAGTTGCATTGGCACAAGGAGGCCGAGTGGGCGTACATGCTCGCCGGCCGCGCCCGGCTTACCGCGATTGATCCCCAGGGCCGCAACTTCATCGATGACGTCGCCATTGGCGATCTCTGGAACTTCCCCGCAGGCATTCCGCACTCGATCCAGGGACTCGAAGAGGGTTGTGAATTCCTGCTCGTGTTCGACGACGGCAACTTTTCGGAAAACGAGACGTTCCTCATCTCCGACTGGTTCGCGCACACGCCGCGGGAAGTGCTGGCCAAGAACTTTGGAATCCCCGCTGCTGCTTTTGCCAATCTTCCGCAGGACATCGAACACACGCGGTGGATTCTGGCGGGAAAAGTGCCTGGTCCCCTGGCGGACGACACGGTCCAATCGCCGGCGGGGCCTGTGCCCGTGTCGTACAGCTATCGGTTGCACGCCCAGAAGCCGATGCGGGTGGCGGGAGGCCAGGTGCGGATCGTCGACTCCTCGAACTTCCCGGCCGCGAAAACCATCGCGGCGGCACTCGTCGAGATCGAGCCTGGCTGCTTGCGGGAGTTGCATTGGCACCCCAACGCGGATGAGTGGCAATATTACCTCAGCGGCCGCGGGCGCATGACCGTATTCGCCTCAAGCGGAAAGGCACGGACGTTCGACTACCAGGCAGGGGACGTGGGCTACGTGCCGTTCGCCATGGGACACTACGTCGAGAACACCGGCGACGAGCCCTTGCGATTTCTCGAAATGTTCCGCAGTTCGTACTTCGCCGACGTGTCGCTGAACCAGTGGATGGCGCTGACCACGCCGGAACTTGTGCAGAACCATCTCAACCTGGACGCGCAGGCGATGGCCGCTCTGTCCAAAGACAAGCCAGTCATCGTTCGATCTCCGGCGCAGCGTCCATGAACCAGACAGCGAGAGGAGAGACTTAGGGAAGCCGGCAAAGCGATCGATGAATGGGGGGCGTCCCAAGGAAGTGACGCCTCCGTTAACGTCGAGCGCACGACAGCCAGAGTAACCGGTCGGAAAACCCAAGGTCATGCGCAACGAATCTCGCATCGAGGAACTCTTGGAGAAACTCTTTGACTCCAACAGCACCCCCGAAGTGATCTGCGCCCGCGATCCAGAATTGCTGGACGAAGTCCGGACGCGTTGGCGGCTCATGCGACAAGTCACCGACCGAATTGACGATCTTTTTCCGACGGACCGCCCTGCAAACCGAGACGATTGCGACGCGGTCCAGGCAGAGAACGAGTTGCCGCGCATCGATGGCTACGATGTGGAAGCGATCCTGGGCCGCGGCGGAATGGGCGTCGTCTTCAAAGCGCGGCATCACAAGCTCAATCGCTTCGTGGCCATCAAGATGATGCGGGCGGGCAGCTATGCGGATCCGACGCAGCGGGCGCGTTTTCGGCGCGAAGCGGAAGCGGTGGCCGCGATCCGTCATCCGAACATCGTGGAGATCCACGATGTCGGCGACTCGCCCGGGTCGCAGTACTTTACGATGGAGCTTTTGGAGGGGCGAAGTCTCGCCGAGAAACTCGCCGGAAAACCGCAACCCGCGCGGCAGGCCGCCGAATTGATCGCCACCCTGGCCAGCGCCGTGCAGTTCGCGCACCAAAGCGGTTTCATTCACCGTGACCTAAAACCGTCGAATATCCTCTTCACGGTCGGCGGCTTCCCCAAGATCGCCGACTTCGGCCTGGTGCGACCGATTCAAAGCGGTCCGGAGTACACCTTCAGCGGCGCGGATCGGCACGCCCAGCTACATGGCGCCGGAGCAGGCGCTGGGACAGACGCATGCCATCGGCCCTGCCGTGGATATCTATGCCTTGGGAGTGGTGCTTTACGAGATGCTCACCGGGCGTCCCCCGTTTGCGGCGGAGTCTGCGGCCGAACTCGAACGCCAGGTGGTCGGCAAGGAACCGCCGCCACCGTCGCGATTGAACGCCAAAGTGCCGCGAGACTTGGAGACGATTTGTCTGAAGTGCCTGGAAAAGAATCCCGCCCGGCGCTACGCCAGCGCGCAGGACCTGGCCGATGACCTGCATCGCTTTCTCGACGGCAGGCCGGTCCTTGCCAGGCCCGTGGGCCTTGTCGAGCGCATGCTCAAGTGGGCGCGGCGGCGTCCGGCGCTGGCCGTGCTGGTTGGCGCTGTGCTGGCACTGTTGGGAACGGCTGTCGGCGCCGGTGCGTGGCTGCAACGCGAAAGAAGCTCGCGGCAGGCAGTTACCCGCGGCCTCATCGCCAACGAAATCCCCAGGGTGTACGAATTGGCGCAAGAAGAAAACTGGCGGGACGCCGCGCGGATCCTCACCAACGTGCAGAATAACCTCGATTTTTCCGATTCCGCTGAGCTAAGCGGACGAGCTGCGAGGGCAATTGCGGATTTGCGATTCGCGGAACAACTGGAACGAATTCGGCATCGCCACATGTTTACCGCCATGGAAGACCAGTCTCGCTGGTTGACGAATGACCGGGAGTGTGCGAAGGAGTACGCCGAGGCATTTGCCCGGGCGCAAATCGACGTCGATAGCGCGGAGAGCACGGTCGCGACCATCAGGGCATCGGAAGTCCGCGCGCAAGTCCTCACGGCCCTTGATCTGTGGGCGCTAGTCGCCTTGGATGAGAATCTGGGGTCTTCGCACAGCCAATTGTCGCGAATCGCCGGCATCGACCTGCAGGCGCTCTTCGTACCGGACAAGAGTCGCGATTCCTTGCCCAGGAAGCTGTTGCACATCGCGAAAATGGCGGACCCGGACCCAGCCTGGCGCGACCGCTTCCGCGACCCGGACGTCTGGCGCGACAGGCAGAAGCTCATTAAGCTCGCTGGCGACGCAGCTAAGGCGGAGCCGCCGGCGCATCAGTTGGCGATCGTCGGCATGCTTCTTTTCAGCTTCAACGCGCGTGCGGACAGGGCCCGATTGATGCGCGAATGCGCTGCGCCGCCGTCCGGAAGATTTTTGGCTCAATTGGGAATTGGGCGATGCCCTGTATCGCGACACAAAGTACCAGGAAGCCGTGACGTATTTTCGCATCGCCCTAGCCCTCCGCCCGAAAAATCCCTGGACCCTGGACCGCTTGAGCCTTGCGCTCGCCGCGGCCGGTCAGTTCGACGAGGCGGTCGCGGATTCGCGCCGCGCCGTTGACCTGGAACCGTCGAGCGCCATGCTGCGCTACAACTTCGCTGTCTCGTTGCTCAATCTCAAGCGATTCGACGAGGCGCGGAAGGAGTGCGAGCGCATCCTCGAAACGGACCCCAAGGATCGTTTTGCTTGCTTGGGGTTAGCCGGCACGTACATGTTGTCCGGCCGGCACGCGGAATCGATCCCGATTTATCGCCGACTTATCGAGGTCGACCCCAATATCGCTCTCGCCTGGTATTACCTCGGTTTGAACTTGCTGGATCTCGAACGCTTCGACGAAGCGGCCCCGGCGTTTGCCAGGGCCGTCCGACTTGATACGACTCACTTGCCGGCACACGTCGGTTTGGCCCGTGTGTCATTGCGGCTGGGGAAGTACGAAACAGCGGCAAGTGAGTTTCAGTGGATCATTCGTCGATTGGATCGAGACAAGACCACGGTGCTAGCCGATTACGCCATGGATCCAGACGGTCTCTACCGCGAGGCATGGCCGGCTTTGGCCGAATCGCTGTCATGCCTGGGGCGCTTTGCCGCAGCACGCGACGCGGCGCAGCGCGCCGTCGACCTGCCGGGCATGGACGAGTCGCGGCGCGGCGACGCTCGGCGGCAACTCGCGCGCTACAGCCGGCTCGCTGCCGTCGAGCCCCGACTTCCGGCGATCCTGGCCGGAAAGGACTTACCTACGGACGTTGCCACCCGGATTGAGCTGGCCCGGTGGCTGCAAAAAGACAGACGCCGCCCCTACGCGGCGGCTCGGCTGTACGAGTCAGCCTTCGCCGTGCAACCGTCGCTGGTCGGCGATCTGGAATCGGGGAATCGCTTTATGGCGGCCTGCGCGGCTGCACTGGCCGGTTGTGGACTTGGCGAGGACGCTGCCAAACTCGACGGGGCTGTGAAAGCTGAACTGCGGAGGCAAGCCCTTGGCTGGTTGAAGGCCGATCGCGACGCCCACGGACGAGTCCTAAAAAGCGGAACCATATTCGAGCAGTATAGGGCTGCACGGGCCCTCGCCGCCTGGCGGCAAAACAAAGAACTGGCTTGCCTGCGCGATCGGGACGAACTGGCGAGACTGCCGGCCACGGAGGCGAAAACTTGGCAGGGCTTGTGGTCCGAGATCGATGTGCTGGTCGCGGATGATCCGATGGACACGCTGCTTCAATCGCAAGGATATGCCTGGGGGAAGCAATGGACCAAAGCAGCCGATGCTTATGCCCGGCTGATGCCCCGCGTTCCGCTATACGACACCGAAGTCTGGTACGAATATGCGGCCGTCCAATTACTGGCGGGAGACGCCCGCGGCTATCGCGCGACATGTCGGCGGATGCTGGCGCCGCCGCCGGGCGCTCGCAAGCCGCGGCCGTATCTCGTGGCCCGAGCCTGCACGCTGGCCGCCGACTCGGCGGATGACGTGGCGCTGGCGATGAAGTTGTGCGACGAAGAGTTGACGCGCAGCCGCAGTCGATTCTGGTCGCTGACCCAGCGCGCGCGCTATCTTGCCGAGCGCAGCGCCGGCGTGAAGCGCTGCCGATGTTTTGCCGGAGCTTGCAGGCGGAAGCGAAGCGCGGGTGTGCCGTCGTAAATTGGCTCTGGCTGGCGATAGCCCACCAGGAGTTGGGCGAACGCGACGAGGCCCATCGCTGGCTCGATCAGTCTACCGCATGGCTCGACTCCTTGCGCAACCCGCAGGCCGCCAGCGGCGCAGAGTTGGCTCTGCACTTGCACAACTGGCTGGAAGCGAACGTGCTCCGCGCGGAAGTGGAACGCACCCTCGTCTCTTTCGGCGAAAGAAAATGAGCGTTCAGGTTGTCCACCCGCCACGCTTATTAGATTGGACAGCAGACGAAGGCAACGGGTTAGCCCGCCAGGCGTGGGCCAGCCGGTTTTGAATACTAGACGAGAAGAGCCAAAACACAAGCAATTTCTATCCACCCAAATTGAAAGGATGTTGCCATGCAAACCGTAGATCCCGCAGTTGATGATGCGGTTGACCATCGCGTCCGAGCTTTCTTGAAAAAGCTGAATGCCCCCGGTGGAACTCCGATTGAGGAGCTTTCGCCGCACGATGCTCGCCAGGTGCTGGTTAGTCTCCAAGCCTCCGTCGAGATCGACTTGCCGCCGGCGGAGGTCTCGACCAAGACGATTACCCAGGATGGACAGCAGGTTGATTTGACGATCGTTCGTCCAGCCGGCACGGACAAGGTTGTCCCTGTCTTCATGTACTTCCATGGCGGCGGATGGATTCTGGGCGACTTTCCGACCCATGAGCGATTGGTCCGCGACCTGGTGGCGTATTCGGGAATGGCCGCAGTGTTCGTTAACTACACACGGTCGCCTGAAGCTCAATATCCGGTGGCGATCAACCAGGCGTATGCGGCCACCCGATGGGTCTCCGAGCGCGGTCACGAGATCAGCGTCGACGGAAGCCGGCTCGCGGTCGTCGGCAACAGCGTCGGCGGCAATATGGCCGCAGTCGTGTCGCTGATGGCCAAGGATCGCGAAGGCCCAGCTATCCGCTTTCAGGCCTTGCTTTGGCCGGTCACCGACGCAAATTTCGACACCACCTCGTATCACGAGTTCGCCGAAGGCCGTTTTTTGACCCGCAACATGATGATGTGGATGTGGGACAACTATACGACCGACCCGAACCAGCGGGCGGAAATCTACGCTTCGCCCCTGCGAGCAATGACGGAAGAGCTTCGCGGGTTGCCGCCCGCTTTGGTCCAGACGGACGGAAACGACGTACTCCGTGATGAAGGCGAGGAGTACGCTCGCAAGCTGGACGCGGCCGGCGTCGACGTCATCGCAGTGCGCGTACAGCAGCATGATACACGATTGGGGGCTGTTGAACCCCATCAGCCAAGTCCCGGCGACGCGGGCTTCGCTCTTGCAAGTCGCGGAAGAACTCAAACGGCGGCTTCGCTGATCGCAGTATCAAGACCAGTATCGACAATTGAGAGAACATCAAAACATTCCCCGAATTAAAACGAAAGGACGAGTCATGCTTTCCACACAGACAACACCCAAGAGCTCGCAGGTTGATTCGCGGCTGGCAACGCCGACGGACCTGGCGGCAGAAGGCGTCGTCGAAGTCTCCGAACAGCTACGAGGACTGCTTGCCGATGTCTTCGTGCTCTACGTGAAGACCAAGAACTTTCATTGGCACATGAGCGGTCCGCAGTTTCGCGATTACCACCTGCTCCTGGACGAGCAGTCGGAGCAGATTTTCGCCATGACCGACGACCTGGCGGAGCGAGCCCGGAAGATCGGTGGCACGAGTTTGCGGTCGATCGGCGACATTGCGCGGCACCAGCGGCTTCAGGACAACAACGAGGGGTTCGTTGCTCCGCGAGCAATGCTGGCCGAGTTGAGCGCCGACAACCAGCAACTCGCGCGGTTCCTCCGCAGTGCGCACGCCGTGTGTGATGAACACAACGACGTGGCCACGGCGAGCCTGCTCGAGAACTGGATCGACGAGACCGAACGGAGGATCTGGTTCCTCTACGAAGCCGCGGAAGCGCGTTGAGCAGTTGCCGAATCCAACCACGATGGTGAACGTATAGATACTCAAACTACAATTGGCAAAGGAGAAATAACGAAATCATGTCACACCACCTCGACTCACCACTCGCTCGGCAAGACATCCGTCTGGATATAACCGACCTGTACGTATTCCGCGGTGAAATGGGCACCGCGTTTGTGATCAATGTTTGCCACTCCATTTTCGGTCCCATTCCCGCGCCCGGATACCATCCGGAGGGAATGTACGAGTTCAAAGTAGATCTCAACGGTGACGCGGTCGAAGATATTACCTACCGCGTTACGTTCAAGGAGCGCGATGAGCGCGGGCAGCAGAAATACGTCGTGCGGTGCCTTCGCGGAACGGACGCGCGCAATCCAGATGCAGTCGGCACAGTGGCTGCGACAGGCGAAACGGGCGAAATCGTCACTATGGCGACGGGGCTGCGCGTTTGGGCCGGAAAGGCGGGAGACCCATTTTGGATTGAGCCCGATGTGCTCCACGCCGTTGGCCACGCCTTCCAGGACGGCACCTGCATCGATCTCTCGGCATGGGATCCAAGTCGCGCTAAGAACCTGTTTGCCGGCCACACGGTGTATTCGATTGTGCTGGAGGTTCCCGATGGTGAGTTGCTTGCCGGTGCAGACAGCAAGCGTCGAGTCGGAGTCTGGGCGGTTGCAACGCTCGCGACCGACGCAGGCGGATGGCGTTCGATCAATCGTGTGGGACTTCCCATGATTCATCCGCTGTTCACGCAGTACAACGAAGATCTGGGCAATCGCCTGAATGCCGGGAGTCCGTCCGATGACTTCACGATTTACGGCGCGACCATCGCCAAGGCAGTCGCCGGCGTTGTTTGTGCTAATCGAACCGCGCAGGACCCCGCGGCCTATGGGGAGATAGTCGCCCACCGGTTCTGCCCCAACATCCTCCCTTACGAGGTCGGCACGCCCGCCGTGTTTGGCTTCGCGGAGTGGAACGGTCGCTCCCTGACAGACAACGCGCCCGATGTGATGTTCTCGATAGCGGCGAACACGCCGGTTCGTCTTGGAATTGGCAGGGACTCGGTCACTGCAAAGCCATCGACGACCTTCCCGTACGTTGCGGCCGTCCATTGAGAGCTGGCCGTATTGGAACTCCGCGTCGACACTCGCTGCGGGCACTCGTCGGCCGACCGACAAGCCGATCGATGATTTGCCGACTTGCCCGGCGTGCAGACGCCCATCATGCTGCGGGACGGGCCGGGTGACCGTACTGGTTTTGTTCTTTCTTCGGCGCGGCGGCCCGGCGGTTGCGGCTTTTCACCACGGGCTTCCTTCAGTTCCTCTCGCCGACCCTGCAATTCCTGCTGGCGGTTTTGGCTTTCGGGGAGCGATTTTCCACGACGCAAATGCTGTGCTTCGGCTGCATTTGGGCGGCGGTCCTGATCTACGCCCTGGATTCGTTGAGCGCGGCCCGCGGGTACCGGATCGAGATCCTGGAGCCCGATAGATGGACGATGCCCTTTGTGCTTAAGGCTCCGGTATTCACGTTCTCCGCCTGGATGCAGAAGGTCGTTGGCTCGGAAATGGCAGTCTTGGGCCGAAACTCATGATCCAGCGTTTGATTTTCCTCCGCGTCGGACAATTGGCCTGTCACTATCGTCACAATACCGGCCAATTGACTTGTCGTCCAAGGGAATCCAAGGGAACGAAGAGCAACTACCGTATAGAGACGGCCGCGGCAAATTGATACAATGAACTAAACCCGCCTGCGAGAGTGCCGTGCCAACAAACCTGGTTTGCCGAAAAATACGCCGCCTGACGGAACGAATAGTCCTGTTTTTTGTGGCCCTGCTCGTGCTCTGCACTTGGTTTGTCGGGGGCTTTCCTATCTTTTTCATGGTGCAGGGCGGATCGATGGCAACGACCTTGCTCGGCAACCACCTCGACGTAACTTGCCCAAAGTGCCAATCGCGGTTTTTCCGCGATGCGGACGATCCCGATGGGCTGCCGGACATAGTGTGCCCCAATTGTGGGGATAAATTCGAGCAGACAACAGCTTGCCGGCCACTATCGGGCGACTGCGTCTTGATCGATCGCACTGCCTTTGAGATACGGCGACCGCAGCGGTGGGAAGTCGTTGCTTTCCATCGATGGCAGGTCGGGCCGGACCTTCTCGTGAAGCGGGTCGTTGGCCTGCCGGATGAGATGATCGAGATCAGGAACGGCGACATTTACGCCAACGGCCAGATCCAGCGCAAGGACCTGCGCCAGCAAAGGGCGATGCGGATCCTCGTGCACGACGACGATCATGCCGGCGCGACACCCCGCTGGCAGCCTCAAGAGGCGGGCAGCAACTGGAACCGCGAGCATGGGCGGCGCACGCATATGGAGAATACGGGCGATGATATCGGCTGGATAGTGTATAACCAGACCGCTTCGCGCAGCGGCGATTCCTCCAATGCGGCGAGAATTACCGACTACGTCGACTATAATCGCGGCCGTTTTCAGCGGAACGAAGACCTCCACGCCATGGCCGACGTGGCGATGTCGTTCCACATTGAAGACATCCACGGCCGCGGACTGCTGTGGTTGGAGGCGACCAACGGCCGCGAAGAATTCATGGTCGCCATCAATCCCCAAGCCGGAAAATACAAAGTAGAACGAAACCGCCAGGCAGTCGAAAACGCGGCTGGCGAGCTGCCCGGTCCCTTGCGCGGCCAAACTATCGATGTCTCGCTCTTCGACCGGCGGTTTCTTTTTGCGATCGGCGGCCGAACCTTGGTCAGGGTGGACATCGACAACCCGTCAGCCCCTCCTCTGGCAGATCAGCCGCTTGCCATCGGCGCGGAAGGTCTTGGCCTGGCGATCGATCGGCTGCGAGTATACCGGGACGTATACTATGTGGAACCGCGCTTCGCCGCTCCACCCCGAGCGGTGACATCGTGGCATTTGGGGGCGGATGAATACTTCGTGCTCGGCGATAACAGCCCGGTTTCTGAAGACAGCCGAAGTTGGAGCCAAGATCGCGGCGTCAAGCGCGCTTCGTTGGCGGGCAAGCCGTTCGTCGTCATCGATCCTTCCTGCCAAATATCGCTGTGGGGGATGCAAGTCCAAGTTCCCGATCTGATGCGGATCCGATATATTCGATAACAAACCTAGCAATCATGCCAAAACGAAAGTCCGATTTCAAGAACCGTCGTTCCTCCTCGCCAGTCGCACGAGTTGAATCCGTCGCTGGGAATGAGACCCCTTCCTGGCTGACGCCGGCCGCCATTCGCGAAACGGTCGAGTCGGTGATTGTGGCCTTCGTCCTGGCATTTCTTTTTCGTACCTTTGAGGCCGAGGCCTTCGTGATCCCCACGGGATCAATGGCCCCGACCCTGATGGGCAAGCACAAAGACGTCGACTGCCCGATGTGCGGCTATCGCTACCCGGTCAGCGCCAGTGATCGTAATGACGTCCCGTCGCACGTCTATCGTTCGACTTGCCCGATGTGCCGATTCACGGCGGACCTCGAACGCGGCAACCCGCAGGGAGAATCGTATCCTAGCTTCGACGGCGACCGCATACTGGTGGCCAAGTTCCCCTACGACCTTGCCGAACCGAAACGTTGGGACGTGATCGTCTTCAAGTACCCCAACGATGCCACGCAGAATTATATCAAGCGGCTCGTGGGGCTGCCGGGCGAAACGATCAGCATTGACAGCGGCGATTTGTGGCTCCGCCAGCCAGATGGCCATTTCGAAATCGCCCGCAAGCCGCCCGAGAAGATCCGGGCCATGCTGCAGCCCGTCTACGACAACGACTTAGCGCCGAAGATCACGGGAACCATGCACTGGCCTGCGCGCTGGACGGCCGAGACGGATGGCGGCAAGAGTCCGTGGAGCAACCCTAGCGCAAAGGACCAACCCAACGGCGACCTTTCTTCCTTTGAGATTCCCACGGCCGCCCCAGGCGAGGCATGGATCCGCTACCGCAATCGGGTGCCGACACCGGAACTGTGGCAGCGGGTTGCCGCCGATGCCGGTAAGCGGGTGGGCTGGCAAATGACCCGTGACCAGGCGATCAAGGCCTTGAGCGCTTGGAAGCCGAACCCCGACGACGTGCCGCCCCAGTTGATCGCCGATTTTACCGCCTACAATACGAGCTTTAACGACATGTCGGACGCGGGCTTCGAGTCGGTGATTGAGCGCGGTTACGGTCGGAACTGGGTGGGAGACCTCGCTCTGGGATTCGAGTTGGACGCCCGCTCGACCTCCGGCAAGGTGAGCGTGGAATTGATCAAGGGCGGCCGTCCCTTCCGTTGCCGCATCGATCTGGCCAACGGAGATGCCGAATTCTCAATCGGCGGCGACGGCGCGGAGGCCGTCGGCTATCATCGCACCGGCAAAACGACCGTTGTGGGGACCGGCCACCATGATATTGTCTTCGCCAACGTTGACGACGAGTTGACGCTCTGGGTCGACGGCAAGGTTGCGACCTTCACGAATCCGGCCGCTGGCGGGAAGCTTGCTTCATCGGCGGAGCAGCATCCCAACGGATACAACTCGACCCTGTTGAACGACCATGTACCGACCGTAGCCGACCTCAGCCCGGCGGGAATTGCCGCGGACGGGGCAGCGGTCAAGGTCAGCCATATCAAGGTCATGCGCGACATCTACTACATTGCGGAGTTTTATTCGGGCCGCCCTTCCCAGCCCACCCTGACCGACTTCAAGGCGTACAAACCGGACCTGGCCGACCCCAAGACATGGCCGATGGCCTTCGCTAGGAATAACATGCGGAGCGAGACAATTGTTATCGCAGGTCCCAACTCCAAGCGGCCGGGCAAGGATCGCTTTTTCGTGCTGGGCGACAACAGCGCAAAGCAGCGACGGCCGGCTTTGGAAGGGCGAGTGGTGGGTCGATCGTGACTTGCTCATCGGCAAGGCCCTTTTCATCTATTGGCCACACGGCTGGCCAATTCCCTACGTGCCCTTGCCTTTCAACCCCGTGCCGAATTTTCCGAGGATGCGCCTGGTGCGATAACCGAAGGAGCGGTTCCCATGCTGGAAGTCCAAGGATTGGTGAAGTACTACGGTGCGCGGTGCGTGGTCAACGGTGTTGATTTCCGCGTCGATCAGGGCGAGATCGTGGGCCTGCTGGGCGCCAACGGCGCCGGCAAGACCACCAGTTTCCGCATGACTTGCGGCATGATCGAGCCCAACCAAGGCAAGGTGGTCCTCAACAACATCGACATTACCCATTGGCCCATGTACCGCCGTGCCCGCGAGGGCGGGATGGGCTACCTGGCCCAGGAATCGAGCGTCTTCCGCAAGCTCAGCGTGGAAAAGAATCTCTTGGGCGTGATGGAGCTTTTGGGGATGGACCGCAAGACCCGCTACGTCCGCTGCGACGAATTGTTGGACCAGTTCGACATCAAGCGGCTGCGCAAGTCGATCGCCCTCTCGCTTTCCGGCGGCGAGCGGCGGCGGCTGGAGATCGCCCGTGCACTGGTCTCCAATCCCAAGATTATCCTGCTCGACGAGCCATTTACCGGCATCGACCCGGTGACGATTGCCAGCATTCAAAACATTATCAAGGGCCTGAAGAACGACGGAATCGCCATCTTGATTACCGACCACCAGGTTCGCGAGACCCTGCAAATCACTGATCGCAGCTACGTGATTCATGCGGGCGAGGTGCTCTGTCACGGCTCCCCGCAAGAGGTCCTGAGCCACCCGGAGGCGAGGGAGTATTACTTCGGCGAAAACATGGACCTGGGTCACCGTGCCGGGCCGCCTTCCGGCCAGCCGCGGCGGGTTGACGTCCGCGAGAACGGACACGGCGCTCGAAGGCGCCGGATACCTAGCCTGTACGGACCTGCACGCAGTACGTCAGGATTTCCGGCCTGACGTACTGTGCGCTGGTGGCATTCTATGGATCACTTCCTCGACGGCACGACGGCAACCGGCGGTTGCCGGATGAACCGCTGCCACCAAACCTGTGGCAGGCCTATCTTCCAAAGACTCATCGTCAGCCCAAAAAGCAGACAAGCCAGGCCCAAGGCAATCTCATCGAGGCCGGCAACTTTTGGATGCAAATGGCCATAAGCGGTCTCGCACAAGACCGTCATCCAGGCGATCAGAATTCCCAGCGGAATGGCTCGATACCATCGCCATGGGACGCAAAGGCTGTAGGCCGCAGCAAGCACGAAGAGGAAGCCCGGATAAAGCATTAACACGGCAGAGGGGGCGATCGACCAGCGATCGGCCTCGCCCGAGAGGACGAAGCCGCAAGCGATCAGTACTTCCGCGATCGCCACCCCTTGCAAGAACCTCGACACGCGGTCCCGTATCAAGGCTCCGATCAACAGCATGGCGAAGAGGAACAGATGTGCGGGAATCGCTCCAAACCAGCGGGCCCAGATCGCGTCCGGCCAGGCGATGCAGAGGGCCGCGATCGCACAGACGGCGGTGAGCAGGGCGTTCAATCCGCTGCGGTAACGGATCGCGGCAAAAAACTGTATCGCCGCCAGCAAGGCTAGCGGCCACGCATGCAAGCACAGCGGGCCGTGGAAACTGCCTGTCGTCGGCCCGACCATGACCAACAGCGCGACAGCCACCGTCAACCAATGGAAGGCATGGGCCACGCGGCGGAGCAGGGCAATGGCGTACAGTGCCGTTGCCCCAAGGATGGTCAGGAAAAAGGGCGAGCAACCGCAGGCGGCCAGCAGCATCTGTCGCAGATTAATCGGCTCCGGCACTGCGAAAGTCCAGGTCGACAGCGCGAGCAGTGCCAGCGGCATGGCCATCATCCACCGCAGCAGGCCTGGTCGCCGGGAGACAATGCCAATCTCCAAGAGCACCACGTTCACGGCGAACAACCAGGGCACAAGGAAATAGGGCTCGAACATCGTCGCCGGTCCCCGCGAGGGATGGAAGGAGACGCATAGGGCGTAGGTTCGTACCCCAACGCCCAGCCCCAGGAACACGAATAGCGGCCATGGATACCAGGGCCATTGCCAGGGAGAGCCGTTGTCACGAACGTAGTTTGCCCCGCGGCGGACCGCGGGCAGCAACGTCAGGGTCGCCAGTCCCGCCAACGGCGAAAACGCCGCCAGGAGCCAACGAATATGCGGGTCATTTTCCTGGTCCTGCCACGGCCCGAGAAAAAGCGGATAGAGGAAAAACAGGGCCAACAGAGCGTAGTAGGGCAGGCGAAACAAGACCGGCAAACGCAGGCGTACGCCACGGAGGACCGATTCGCTAAGGACCACGGCAAAGGCAAGCCCGCCCAGGAAATAGATGCGTCCAACGTTCAGGTCCGCAGAAAGGACTTCGTCGAAAGACATCGAAATCGCCAGAAAAATGAGGACGATCAAGAGCAGAATGGTTCGAATGTCTTCCCAAAGTTGTCCCGCGCGGATCAACAGCCAGGCCACCGCAGCCAGCAGCAGGGCATATCCGGCCAGCCCAGCCATCAGCAGTTCGGGCTGCGGCTGCCCTCCCTGGAAGTGGAACGACTTTCCTAGTCCCCAAAGGACGAGGAAAGCGCTGACGCAATAGAACGGATTGTGACAATACACGAACCGCAGCAAGTTGCAAAGATTACCGCCGCCCGCTCGCGGTGGGCGTCTCGTGGACTGGACCGCAACAGGATCGGGCGGCCGGGGAGCGGACACCTCAGGCGGTCGTGGGATTGGGGTGGAACCGAAAACGGACTCTTCGTCCATAGCACACCTCCTCGCGCAAGGCGAAAGATGCGGCGCGACACCGCGCAAGGTTGCTGCCCGTCGTCACACAAAAGGCGCTAGGGCAACCGGCGCTGAACCGTGCCTAGGGGAGTGATGAGAAAAACGCTACGGATGAGACGGCCTCGTACCCTGTCCAGTTCGATGATAAACCTTCGGGGCAGAGCTGACAAGGAAGAAAAATCGGTTTTTCGATCTCGCGTCTTCGGTCTTAGAAGATCAGCATCGCCAATTCCGGATAGTCCGCCGCCGTTAGCATTTCGCTCATGCGGAGGCCGAGTTGAAAAAAACCGGCTCCCATGGGATGCAGATGTTTGGCCCGGGCCCGAACCCAGGTTATGGCGCCTTGCCAACGGAATCCCAAGAAAACCTCGTCGACCCCCACGGGACTATCGACCACTAGCGCCACGCCAGAACTCGAGAACTCCTTGCTGGTTGCCGCGAACGCCCGACATATGAGGGGTTTCTTGCACTCCACAGGCACTACCACCACGACCATCGTCAGGTTTACTCGTCCTTCGAGACGCGGGCCATCGGCCTGTTCTCGCAGCGCCGGACAGTGGTTATTCAACAAGGAGACGACAAAGTTCTGAACGGCCGAGTCTTTTCTTCGGGTAAACAACGGCATTTGATTCTTCGAGCTTGACCACGTTAGGATATACTTTCCAGCGGCGCCTTATAAGGTCAGCCGCTGGGCAGGACGCAATGGTGTTTAGGGGAGCGGGTCGCGCGAGCGTACCTGAGAATTTGCTTCAAGGGGCCGTAGCGTCGCCATCCTGCCGGCTTGCCCAATTTGAATTCGCTTCTAAAAGGTATGGGCACGCTGGCCAAATCGCGTTTCGTCGTGTAATCTCAAGAAACTGGTTATAAAGCATACGTTAATATTTTATATTTCCGGGAAGATTCAATGATCTCGCGAGATCGTGTCATTCGGGCATTGAACCACCAGTCTATTGATCGCGCGCCGCGCGATCTCTGGCTCCTGCCGGAGTTGGAGAACGGCCGGCCGGACGATGTGACGGAGATGAATCTCCGCTTCCCCAGCGATGTCTTGCACCTCGACACCGTGGCAGCGACGGATAAGCGGAAGCGAGACCCCACCGATAAGCTAGGATCGTATACCGATGCCTGGGGATGCCAATGGCAACCTGGTGGGCATGGCGAGCCGATTCGACTATTGGATCCCCCTCTCGCGGATGCAACACTTCAGGCGAACTATTCGTCCCCGGAAGAACTGCTCGATCCGGCTCGATTCACTGAGGCAAATCCAATTTGCGAGGCAACGGGACGCTTCACCCTCGTCCGCAGCCAGGCTTGGCCGCTGGACCGGTTGCGCCAGTTGTGCGGTATGGAACCAGCCACCAGCGGGCTATGCAGCGGCAACAAAGAACTGCGCCGCTTGCTGGGCAAACTGCATGAATTTTTCCGCCAGGAGATCGAGCTTTGGTCGGGAACGCAGGTCGATGGCGTAGTTCTCGGCGACGATCTCGGTTGGGTAGCCTCCTCGCGGGCTCACCTCAAGGCCTGGCGGACGCTGTTGAAACCGTTGCTTCATGAATACTGCGAGGTGCTGCACCGGCACGACAAGTTCGTCTTTTTTCTCTCCGAGGGGACGACTGGCGAGGCATTCGACGATCTGGTGGAAATCGGTGTCGACGCCGTCCATGCCGAATGGCCGCACGAAGAATTTGCGAAACATGCGGCAAGGTATCGCAACCGGGTCACATTTTGGGGCGGCGTAGAGCGGAAGAAGGTCGAACCGCCCTGTCAATGCGACGACATCCGCGAGGCCGTTTTTCGCGTCCGCAAGGCCGTCGATTATGGGGCTGGCGGCGTGATCAGCCAGATCGCTTGGGGCGGCCATATTCCCCTGCAAAGCATTGCGACTTTCTTCGAGCAATGGCTGATCGCCCTTCCCGTAACATGTTGATCTCCCCTTGGTAAAATCGTCGCGGGGGGTTACAATTGCAGTTTACGAGCGTCGCACTCCCAGGAGTTGGTCGTGACAGACCCAATTGACCCTAATAACGACCACCCCGTTCAGCTCAAGGATCCCTTTATCGCGGGGGTCCTCGCTTGGCTAATTCCTGGGCTGGGCCACTTTTATCAGGGGAGGATCGTCAAAGGGACGATCTTCATGGTTTGTATCTTGGGGACATTCATTTATGGACTTTATCTCGGCGGCAGCGACCAGGTCGGCTGGGGTCGAGCGGTCTATTTCTCCTTTCGGCCCAACGATTACCGACTCCAATGGCTGTGCCAGATTGGTATTGGCTTGCCGACAGTTCCAATGACGCTCTTGCAATGGACGCAGGACAAGCCGATTCTCAATGGATTCATGGCGCCGCCATCTCTGAAGTCGCCCGAGCCTGACGATAATGGGGGACTGCGTCGCCCTCCGTCGCCGGACGAGATGTCGCTGGCCTGGATCAACAAGTTGCTGCCTCGCTATTTTGAAATGGGCACGGTCTACACGATGATAGCCGGTCTGCTCAATATGCTGGCCATTTACGATGCCTGCTGCGGACCGGTTCCAGCCGAATCGAACCAGGAGGAGAAACCCCAGGAGTTGCCTGAAGTCGGCAGGGATAAAACGGAGAGTGAAAGTACGGAGAAAAAGTCGTGATCAATAGCTTCTGGTTTGCCGTGCCGCTGTTGGTAGCGGTCAGTCTCGTCTATGCCGCCACCCGTCACGAGGAACTTGGGCCGATTCTATCGCACGCCTTACGCGTCGCTGTCTGGATCGCCGGTTTCATGCTACTGGTATTCGCCATCCTGTACTTGATTTCCATGGAGGTCTCTTGAGGCGGGGCTTTCGTCAAACGGAATTCATTCCGTTCACGCGTTCGCTCAAAACGGAATAAATTCCGTTCTACGAAGCGTCCACTTCGGGTGAGACTTGCAGTAAGACGCTTTCGGATTCCGTGCCCGGCAATGGGTACGACTCCAGCTTCCTCAGGGCGAGACCGCGGAGAAGACCGACGTGCCGCGCCTCGCCCCGTTCGTCGAGCCAACTGGGCCCCTTCAGCACGAGCATCCGCCCCATCGCCTTCCAATGCGGGTTGAACCATTCCAGGAGTTTCTTCAAGCGGGCCACCGCGCGGATCGCCAGCGTGTCGAAACGCTGTCCGCTGAGGACATCCTCAGCCCGGGCATTGAACGTCGGCAGCGTCAGACCGAGTTTCTTGGTAATATCCGTAACGACTCGGGCTTTCTTCCCCACCGATTCGCATAGCGTGATCTTCAGGTCGTCGCGCAATATGGCGATAACGACCCCCGGAACCCCACCGCCGGTGCCGACGTCCAGCACCGTCTCGCCCGCCGTAAGGTAGCGGGCAAACGCTTGGCTGTCGACCAGGTCGCGGCTGACGAACTTCTCGAAATCGGTGTGCCGCGTGAGGTTGATCTTGTCGTTCCAGTCCCAAAGCAGGCGGCAATACTCGTCGAGCTGGGCGATCCGGCGGTCCGGAAGTTGAATGTTGTGTCGGGCAAGGGCGGCGATAAGGCTGTCGTCGGGGGGATTCACGGTAGGATGCAACTGGGAGTAGAATGGGAACCAGGGGTCTATTCTACGATGCCACTGCCGCGAGAAGAATACATCGAGCAAGCCTATTTCTTCCGCACCCTTCGGGAGCGGATGCAACAGAGCACGTCCACGCAGGATCTGCTAGAGTCCCTCAGGCAAGAGATCCTTTCCACGGCGCAGTTGCCCTACGCCTTGGAATTCATGTCGAGCGAGCTCCGCCTCACCGGCGGCTTTGCCACGGCGATGGCCAAACTGCCGCATTACTTTACGCCCTTTCAGGCATTTGTCGTGGCCGAGGCCGAGAAGGCACAGGGCAAATTCGACTTCCGTGTGGGGCTGGAAATCCTCCAGCGCGAGGCCGAATACCGCGCTCAGTCCCCTACGCCCCAGGGACTCTTCCTGTTCCAATTCGAGACCCTTTGCCGCAATCGGCTGGGCTACGATCGAGGTCTGGAAGCGATAGCCGGCGACGAAATCTACGACGCAAACTGGCGAGAATGGATCCTCAACGTCCGGCGGCAGGTTGGCCTCATCGATCTGGGTGACATGCTATATGTCCGCAGCGAGCACTATCGGAAGACCCGCGGCGAGGCGGAAAAACCAGTACTCTTTGGCGAAAAAGAGGGTCGCATCGCCCTAGCCAACCGGAAGAAAGACCCGCTTTACCTCTTTGCCGCCCTCGCCCGGCACCTCGGCTATCCAACTGTCCCCCGCGCCGTTCCTGAGGACAGCAATCGCATGCTCATCCCGACCTTGCAACGGCGGATCGAACGGATGGAAAGCCGCCTGAAACTCATGGAAGAGGAACTTCGGGGCGGCATCAATCTGGCCAAGTTTTACGCCCGTGACACCCCTCCGCAGAAGCCGCCGTCTTGAATTGTTGCTCGATCGATGCGAAAATAGGGGGATTAGCCCGAATATACCCCCGAGTTAGGAGCTGTTCTCCATGAGTCGAGTTGCCCGTGGAAGGCTGATACTGGCCTGCCTCTTTGCGGCGTGTGTTGCGATCGGACAGGCCGCGGACACCGAAAAGGCGGCCAAGAAACCCGCTCAACAAGGCGAGAAAAAGCCCGCTGCCGACAAGAATAAAGTCTCCGCCGAGAAGCCGGCGGACCAGAAAAAGTCGGGCGACAAGAAGACCGACGCCAAGAAGCCCGACGCCAAGAAGCCCGACGCCAAGAAGCCCGACGACAAGGGCGCCAGCAAGAAAGACGGCGGGAAGAAGGGCAGCGGCAAACCGGTCGCCGACAAGGAGGACGCCACCAAGGAGGCGGCCGACAAGCCGGCCAAGCGAAAGCTCAAGAAAGGTCCCTTCCATATCGAGGTCGATCTGGAAGGCGTGTTCGAGGCCCAGAATCAGGCGGAACTCTACATCCGCCCACAAGAATGGGCCCTTCCCCTCACAGTCCTCAACGCCGTCGAGCACGGCGCGGCGGTCAAGCAAGGCGACCTGGTGCTGGCCCTGGACACGGAAAAAATCGACCGCGCCATCGCCGACCTGCGATGTGAGCTGCAACTTAACGAAGTGGCCCTCAAGGAGTCGGGCCAGCAGTTGGCCTCGATGGAGAAAATCGCACCGTTGGACGCCCAGTTGAACGAGCGGAACCGCCGCATGAACGAGGAAGACTGGAAGCAATACCAGGAGGTGGATAAGCCGCTCACGCTCAAGCTCACCGACTTCCGCCTGCGGATGGCCCAGGAGGGACTGACCTACGCCGAGGAGGAATATCGCCAGCTTGAAAAGATGTACAAGGCCGATGACCTGAAGGAAGAGACCGAGCGGATCGTCCTGCGGCGGGCCAAGAACGGCGTCGATCGGGCCAAGCTCGAAGTGGAATTCGCCAAGGCATCACACGACGAAGCCGTCAAGCTCTCGTTGCCGCGGATGGAAGAACGGACCAAGGACCAGACCGAGCGGGCGCGGATTGACGCCGAGTTCGCCAAGGTCGATCTGCCGCTGCTGATGAGCAAACATCGTCTCGAAGTGGAGAAGCTCCAGGTCGCGCACAAGCAGAACGAAGACAGGCTAAAAAAGCTGATCGCCGATCGCGACGCAATGTTCGTCAAGGCCCCCATCGACGGCATTGTCTACTACGGCCGGCCGGTGCGGGGAAAGTGGTCAGCCCCCAGTACGGAAACCCTTCGCCGCGGGTCGCCGATCATGCCCAACGATGTCTTTATGACCATAGTCCAGACCCGACCGCTGATCATTCATACCAGTGTGCCGGAAAGCCACGCGCAACAGGTGCGAGCAGGCGTGCGGGCCGTTGTCGAGCCCACCGGCTTCGCTGACCTGAAGCTCACCGCCATCGTCCAGCGAGTGGCCGCGGTTCCCATGGGCGGCGGTGGTTTCGATTGCCAGCTTACGGTTTCCGCCGATGGGCTGAGCAGTGCCATCGTGCCGGGCATGAATTGCGACTTGAAACTGGTTCCCTACAAGAAGACCGACGACCTGACCGTGCCGACCAAGGCCGTTTTCAGCGAGGATTTTGACCCTGCCATCGAGTACGTCTACCTGGTCGGAAAGGACGGAAAGCCGCAGAAGCGGGTCGTCACGCTCGGCCAGCGGAACGACAAACAGGTTGAGGTCCTCAAGGGATTGGCCGAGGGCGACGAAATCCTCTTGGACAAGCCCAAGGACAAGGACAAGGACGAGTGACTTTGACGGTGGCAATGCAACACTCTTGGTGGAGCGGTCGTTTTTGCGCGGCGATCATGGCGACCAGCATGTTTGTCGCATATACGCCTGCCGGCCTTGCCGTGGAAACCGCCGCCCCGGCTTCGGTCCAGCCTGGCGATGCCGGCGACAAGCCGCCTGCGCTGGCCCTTATAGGTCCCAAGCCCAATCCGGTCCCGAAGGTCGATCCGCGCCAGATTGACGCTGCCATCCACCGCGGCGTGGCGTTCTTGCTCAGGCGGCAGAACGCCAACGGTTCGTGGGGCTCCGAGCGGAGCAGCCGACCGGGCGAAATCTACGCCCCCGTGCCCGGCGCCCACGAGTCGTTTCGCGGGGCGGTGACCTCGCTGTGCGTCTCGGCCATGCTGGAGGTCGGCGGCAACAGCCCCGAGGTCCAGCGCTCGATCGATCGTGGCGAGGCCTGGTTGATGGAGAACGTGCCCAAGGTTCGTCGCAATTCGGAAGACGCCCTGTACAATAACTGGTGCCATGCCTATTCCATTGATGCCTTCGTCCACATGTTGCGGCGCTACCCCAAGGACGATGCCCGCTGCGGCAAGCTCCGCGCCCTGATCGAGCAGCAGATCGGCATGCTCGTCCGTTACGAGTGCATCGACGGCGGCTGGTGTTACTACGACGACTTCGACTGGCAGACCCAGCGTCCCAGCGGCTCCACGATCAGCTTCGTGACGGCCACGGTGCTGGTCGTCCTGGACGAGGCCCGCCAGGCCGGCGTCAAAATTCCGCAGAAGATCGTCGATCGCGCCGTGGCCTCGATTCGGCGGCAGCGGAAGCCCGACTTCAGCTACGATTACGGCGAGTACCTGAAATATCACCCCATGCTGCCGATCAACCGGCCGGGCGGCAGCCTCGGCCGTTCGCAGGCATGCAATCTGGCGATGCGGCTCTGGGGCGACAAGCAGGTGACCGACTCCCTGGTCGAGACCTGGCTGGACCGCCTTTTCGCCCGCGAGTTGTGGCTCGACCTGGGGCGGAAGCGACCGATCCCGCACGAATCATGGTTCCAGGTGGCGGCCTATTTTTTCTACTACGGCCATTACTATGCGGCCCGTTGCATCGAGCTCTTGCCGGCGGAAAAGCGGCCGCCGCTGCAGGATCAGCTGGCCCACGTCCTTTTGCGGCTCGAGCAGCCGGACGGCAGTTGGTGGGACTTCCCCATGTACGACTATCACCAGCAGTACGGGACGGCGTTTGCATTGATGAGCCTGGGGAGATGCAAGCACGCTACGAAATAGCGGGAAAACAAGGGTTCTTTGACCTTCGACCACCCAACTCGGCAACCACACGTCCCATAACGACCCTCGAAAATCGTCCTTTTTTTAATGCCCGTTTTATGCCAGATTTAATGCCACGGGTTATGTTACGCTGATCGTCGTTCGTTGTCCAGTCAACGAAAAACCCCATGTCGGCAGACGAACTGGACGCTGCGTTGGCGGAGGCGGAGAAGCAGCGGTGGAGCCCGCTGGAACTGCTCTCGCACCTGCTCGGCCCCCAGGCCGACCTTCGCCGACAGCGGGCGATCGATCGCAGGATTCGGGAGGCCCGCTTTCACGAGCCAATGACCCTGGAAGGCTTTGATTGGGCCTTCAACGCCCAGGCCATCGACCGCATGCAGATCGAGACCTTGGCTACGGGAGAGTTCATTCGCCGCGGGGACAACCTCGTCATCGCGGGCCAAAGTGGCGTGGGCAAGAGTCGAATCGTCCAATCGGTGGGACGAGCCGCATGTGCCAGGGTTACCGCGTTCGCTACACCACCAGCGCCGAGTTGTTGCACGACTTGACCGCTTCGCTGGCCGACCACACGCTGCACGAGCGGCTACGTTACTACAGCAACTTCGACCTCTTGGCCATTGAATTCGGCTTCGATCGGATTGAGTGCGCCGAGTCCGGTCAGGCGGCCAGTCTGCTCTACAAGGTGGTCGATAGCCGCGGTCCAAAACGATCCACGGCCATGGTGACCAACGTTGCGCCAGTGCCTGCCGAAGCGGTACAACCGAAACCACCACGGAGGGCCAAGGGATAATTACCCGATCCTCTTCTCTGTTCGGCTTTGACTGCGGGACGCCTTGGTCATGCCAGCCATCGACCTTGCCATGTTACGATCGCAGGTCTCGATCGAACAGGTCTTGACGCTCTTGGGCTTCGTTCCCAGTCGCCGCAACGGCCGTTCGCTTCGCGGCCCTTGCCCTCTCCATCAATCCGATGGTTCCCAAAGCCGTGTTGCCAGGACTCGAGTAATACTGTGGCAGCTGGTATTGCCGCCGTCGCCAACCGTAAGCGATCAGCCCCATGGCACCGACACCGAGCATGGCCAGGGTGGAAGGTTCGGGGACCACGGTAAGGGAAACCGAGCTGTCGCTGCCTGTGCCGTAGCTGACGGTATCGCCGGTGGGGATGTTCAGTGTGTTGAACTCCAAGTCTCCACTGAGGGTCCCGCCGTAGCTGGCGATGGTGTACGTTCCAGGGGCAAGGCTTCCGCTGAAATTGAGCGTCGGGTCGCCGTTCAAAATCAAGTTGCCCGCGATGGACAGGCTGGTAATGGAATTGCCCGCACCGACGATGTCGAGGTCGCCACCTTCAAAGTCCATATTGGCCGCCAGGATGAGCGAGGTGTTGAAGTCGCCCGGAGCGATGTGTCCGCCTGAATAGACAGTAACGCTGCTCAGATGGCCCGTGCCACCCAAGGTGCCGTCACTGTTGACCGTAACCGGGCTGGCCAGCGAACCGTCGATCACCAGTTCTCCAGTGTTGATAGTGGTGGGGCCGGTGTAGGTATTGCTGCCAGAAAGCACTTGTGTACCACTTCCAGCCTTGGTCAAGGCGAGCGTCCCGAAAGTGTTCTGGATCACGCCCGCAAAAGTGCTAGTCGCGTCGTCATTACCTACCGTTAGCGTGCCTGGGGTCGTGCCGAGATTGTCGACGATGGAGTAGATTGTCTGACTGCCCGTAAACGTCGTAGTCAAGCCGTTGATATTGGCACTGTAGCCGTGGAGATCAAGCGTACAAGGATAACCTGTGTACGCGTAGCCCACCACGACATTGCCAGGCTTCGAGGGGCCATAGGGAATGGCGTTGTTTGCACCGAGTTGCAGTATAGCTGCGGCGGCCGCTGCCGACCCAGTAAGCTGGGCCCTCGGTACCGATACAGGTATCGCCCGCATAGTTATTCCCAGAGTTGCTGAAAACAACTGTTCCGGGGTTATCAAAGTTGATCCCCACGAACCCCGCGCCCAGTAATCTTGGACGCAACGGTTGTGCCGCCGCTGTTGGAGCCCTGTTGAAAGAACCCACCGTTAGCCGTAACCGCGATCGTACGGGCGGCGGCGATCGTGTAATCTCCACCGTCTGCTTTCAGATCGCCGTTATCGAGCGTAATCAATCCCCCGCTTGCACCCAACTGATTATCGTTGGACCAAATCACGCTTCCACCCGCGGCGGTGCCGCGCCGATCGTCAACCCGCCCGTAAAGTTGTTGGCTAATGAGAGCCCAACCGTGGGTGCAGAATTGTTGCCGGTGTAGTAATTGCGTGCGCTGTTCTCAATAAGCATGCCCGCCGAGTTGGTATTGTCGATGGCGCTCTCGAAAATGACGTCTTGCCCATTGGTGTCGATGATTATTTGGGCCGTACTGTTCTTGAGTCGTGCAGAGATGTCTTGCGTATTTCCGGGGGCGTACATGAGTGTGGCGCCGGAACCTGGATTGGCGAAAGTAATACTGCCGTTGGAGGCCAAACCGCCGTAGGCGAAGGCAAGAGTTCCGCCGTTAATCGTCGTACCGCCGCTATAGGTGTTCAATCCGCCGAGTGTCAGCATTCCGCTGCCGGTCTTGACCACCGCCGTCGTGCCGCTGCCGCCGTATGCATCGACAATCGTGCCGCTGAACGTCGTGCTGGTGCCAAGGTCGCCGATCGTAAAGGTCACGCCTGAGCCACCGGTGTCGCTGGCAAGTTGTCCGCTGGTTCCCTGCAAGGCGCCGAGGCTAATGCCTTGAGAACCCGTTACCGCGCTCACGAGATTGCCACCGAAAAGCATCCAGGCAGCCAGAGCGCTGCCGGCATTGGGACCAGAAAAATAGGTGTTGCTCGCAGCGTTAATATAGGTGCCTGCAAATGCCCCATTGTTGCCGCTGAGATCCACCGAATAGGCGCCGGTCTTGGTCACCGTGCCGGAACCGATCAAGTTTCCCGATAGATCCAAATTGTAGTTCGTCGGCGCGTTGAGCGTGTTGCCGGGGACCGCGTTGATCTGGATCCTGTTCGGAATCGGCGGCATGGGATTGCTTCCGCCGATCGTGGATTGCAACGTGCCGCCGTTAAGCGTGAGCAGGCTGCCGCCGAAGGCCGTCGCGCTACCGGCCACGAGCGTGCCGCCATTATTGATGGTCACCGGGCTCACAATCGACCCATTGACCACGAGAGTTCCCGCATTGACCGCGGTGGGGCCGGTATACGTGCTTGAATTCGTCAACGTCAAAGCGCCTGTGCCGGCCATGGTCAACCTGCCGGAACCGCCGAGCACACCGGAATAGGTGGTGCTGGCACCGTTGCTGCCGACCGTGAGGCTTACGGGAGTGACGCCATTATTCAAGGTCACGCCGCCGCTGCCCGCCAAGCCGCCGATCGAAAGAGTGTTGGCTGCCAGCCCAAGGCCGTTATTGACGTTCACCATGACCGTGCTGTTTTGCACGGCGGCGGCGTTTGCCACTTGGAGCGTTCCGCCGCTAATGGTCGTGCCGCCGCTATAGCTGTTTCCTCCGGCAAACGTGACGAGCCCGCCTCCCTGAACGTACACCGAAGCCGCCCCGGTGATCCCCGCCGTGCCGGAGCCGGTGAGAGTATAGGGAACGCTGTTGTTGATGAAGAAGACATCTGCCCCCGTGACACCGCCGGCCGCGATATTGACAGTGGACGTTCCGACCGCGGCACCGCCGTAGGTCTTGGTGTCGGCAAAGTACACGGTAGGAAGGATAGCCGCGGCGGCGGCAAACGTGCCCGCTGACCCGCCGGTTGTCGTGCTGAAATTCCGTGTAGTGCTGGCGTCCCAATTGCTGCTGATGCCCTGCCAATAGCCGATGTTCGTTACATCGCGGACTTGCAGAGCGTTCACTTGGCTGCTGCCGCCCACGTACTCGCCAGCGTTTCCGCTGAACGTGAAATTCTGGCTCACGCCGCTGGCGGTGAAATATCCAACCACGAATTGGCCGACGCTACCGCTGGAGATGTTGTATTTCAGGGTTTGGGTGTCGCCGCCGGCACTCGTGATGGCTTCGGTGCGCCCGCCTCCGTGGTCCGCGTGTCGTTCACCCAGAACTGGAGAAGATATTGATGTCCAGAAGATAGACTATTGAGGGTTGCCGTCCCAACACTATTGTCGCCATAGGCCCCACCCTCGATGACATCGGTGTAGGCCGCCGACATGCCCCCACCACCGAAGGCGTTGGCGCTTTGGCCTGCCACCCCACTGTCCAACCCACTGAGCACAATGTTACCGATCGTGCCACTATAGGCGGTCTGGCTTGTAAATGCCACACCGTTACATGTGGTCGCCGTACCCCAGTCGTACGCATAATTCATGCTTCCAACCGTTGCCACGTTGCTGTCGCCACTAATATTCATCGGAGCAGTGAAATCGATGGGACCTGCCCATGCCAAGTCTGCCGCTACGAGGACTGCCAAGGTGGCAGCAAGCAGCAAAACCGGTATGGCTGCAGCGTCTTGTTGGTCGAAGGTCACGGGCTTCGAAGTTCTCGCTGCCCTTCGCCTACGCCAACCATAGCCGGCGAGGCCGATCGCACCGCTAACAAGCAGCACCAGCGTTCCCGGCTCGGGCACGACGGTGAGCACCAGTTCGTTGCCCGAGACGGAAAGCTGCGCCGGCATTCCATCGACCGAGCCGCTGGTGTCGCCGCTCAGCAAGACGCCGCTGGGAAGCGTAGTAGTGGACTGGATCAAGTCGTAAGCGCCTGGACCAAAGTTCGACGTGTGGTCGAAATGAAAATTGGAGAATCCCAGCGGGCTGCCGAGCGCCAGGCGGCCGCAGTCTATCGTTTCGCTCGTCAAAGGCGTGTCGAGGTCGTAATCCATCATGGCGCCAGTCGCCAGATCCAGGTTCCCGCTGATGCTCATGACGTCCAGCGGATCGCCCGGGGAAATTGCGCCGCTGCGACTTACCGTAACCGTGCTGAGATAGCCAAAACCGGCGAGCGTGCCGCCGCTGTTGACTGTCACCGGGCTGACCAGCGAACCGTTGACGACGAGTTTCTCAGCGTTGACCGTGGTGGAACCAGAATAAGTGTTGCTGCCCGTGAGAGTCAGTGCGCTGCCGGGGCCCGCGGCGGTCAGGCTGCCGCTGCCGGATATCGTGCCGGCGAATACTGTACTGGCGTTGCTGCCGGCAGTCGTCAAGGCGACGTTATTTACCAGGCTGGTCCCGGCGACGCCGGCCAACGAAGCGATGGTTTGGCTGCCGCCAGTGAGGTCCCAGGCGGCGCTCGGAGAGACGATGTTCACGGCGGTAGTCGTCGGCAACTGGTTCACTCCGTCTACCAACCCGGTGACGGCGATGCCGTCCAGCGCCACGTCGGCGTCGGACGAGGTCACCGTTCCCAGGAAGCCGACGGAGTATGTGCCGGGCGAGGATATCGTGAAGCTGGCGCCGGTCGTGGTCCACGACGTGCCGCCCGCCGAGAACGCAGCCCCCTGACTCACTCCGTTGAGTTGAAAGTAGTAGGGGTTCGTGGCGAAGTTGGGCCGGTTGTCCTGTGACCAGGTGATCGTGTACGTGCCCGCCGGCAAGTAAACGGACTGGCTGAGGCTGCTGTCTCTTTGCAGGGTGAACGCCTGGTTGCCGTTCGGATAGGGAATCGTGTAAGCCCAGGCACTGCTGTTATTGACCAGCGCCGCCGCCGTCGCCGCCGTTGCCGCCGCTGGTCCAAACGAACGCCGCCTGCTGCGCGGCGCTCATGGGATTAGACCCGCTGGCGCCGTAGTATTGGTAAGAGTTGCTGGCGATGACCGGGACCTCGAAGCTGCCGTTCTGCAACGCGGGAACATAGGCGTAGGTCGCCCGTTTGCAGCACGCCGCCGCCGATCGTGGTGGAGCCGCTGTAGGTATTCGCCGTGCCTGCCAGCACGAGCGTGCCGCTCCCGGCCTTGGTCAAACCGCCCGCACCGCTCAGGACACCGGCGTAGACCGTGCTCTGCCCGTTGCCACCCACATTCAGCGTGACGGGCTCTGTGGCAGCGGTGGCCAGGGTGATATTGCCGCCGCCCGCCAGGCCGCCAACGGTCGGGCTAGTGTTTCCCGCCACGAATGCAAGAGCCGCCGCCGGAAGCGATAGTGACGGTGCTGTTTTGCACGGCCAGGGGATGGGCCATATTCAAAGTTCCGCCGTCGATTGTCGTACCACCGCTATAGGTGTTACCGCCGGCAAGCGTCAGCAGGCCGCCGGTGAGAGTGATGCCCAGGCGGCCGTTGGTGCCATTGGCGATCGCACGGCCGAAGGCCAGCGACCCGCTGCCGCCGACGGTCAGGTTGTCGTTCAGCACCACGGGCGCGTTGACGGCATGCGAGCCGCCATTCAGCGTGATAGTGGCGACCATGCCGGCATTGTCGAAGATCAGGCTATTGCCACCCGTTCCGCTGAGCGTATAGCCGGCCCCGGCGGCAGCCGAGTTTCCCAGCAGGAGCGTGCCGACCGTTTGCGGGGCGTCCAGCGTGATTGTCACCGGGACCGCGGTCGAGGCGTTGAATATGGCACCCGTGCCAGGGCCGTTGGGCGATCCTGCGGTCCAGTCACCCGCGTTGCTCCACGCCGCCGCCCACGGCCGCAGACCAGGAGGAGACCGAGTAGACGCCCACGTTGTCAATCAGGGCCGATTGGTCGGTTGTCGGCACCGTCGCTGTCGAAACCGACGTGATGGAAATTCGAGCGTATGCACGCCCGCGGTCGCCTCAAAGGTCGCTTGGCAGGGAAGCATCGCGCTGATTCGTCGTTGTCGCTCGGGTCTGGATCACCGTTGAATCCAGAAGCACTTCATAGCTTGTATCGCCACCGAAGGGGCCATAGGGCCATGCTGCCCAGCTACCAAGACGTCCGCCGGCATAATAGTCCAGCGAGTACATTCCCGATTGCGGGAAGTCGATTGATTGGTAGAGGTAGGTTCCCTGCTCCTGAAGAAAAGCGAACTGATTGCCGTCTGGAATCGACCCTGCCGTGCAAAAGCCTCCGTATCCGGGGTTCACATTGTCGGAAATTCCAGCGAGGGCCGAAAAACCCAGCCAGGAGCCGACGGGCCGTATTGAAAAGCGCTTACGGCTGGAGTCTCGAAACTCCCGTCGACAACAAGATTACTGCCAGCGGCCTGCTGGAAGGCCGCAACCATCAAGGCGACGATGCCCAACGCACTGGTACGAGACGTGGCAACGCTCCAAAGGTTCTTGTTGGACAACTGTAGTCTCCTCGATCATGCAAACCTCAGTCGCAGTCGTTCATGGGATTCTTCGCCATGCCTGAAAACTCTCAAGGGCACGCCGACGACCGTGATCTCGATTGGCAAACGGCAAATCCGAAACGACCACAACTTCCGCATCAACGGATTCCGATCGAAAGAACATCAGATCCTGGGCATAAGCAGTTCCCCCACCGCGCCACGTGGAGCAGCCCTTCGATCGGAGCCGATTTGTCAGAAGTGCAGTCCGAAGACGCCCGCTGGAGCCAAACCAGCCGACGTGTCGGGATTGCGGGGCGCTGCCTCAGTGAGGATAATGGCGGCCAGCAACGGCCACCTTCCAAATATCCCGAATTATAGACAGAAACAATTTGCAATGCAGAATCGCAGAACGTGCGTAAGCACGATTTACCAGGGCACGAAGCCCCCCTGAAATAGCGGTGCAATTCCGGCTCAATTCGTGCCCGCATCCCGTTGGATGCTCTCCTGGATCAGTTCGATCGCCTCGCACTTCGATCGGGCGGATCGCGGTCCTTGGCGGTCCGTCGATCGGTGGCTATCGGCGTTTGGGTATTCAGCTATGCGGCCTTTCACGCTACTCCCGTCCGATGAGAGGGCGTGGCACCGAAGCTAAAACCTCCCCGGACAGCCGAGAACGTTCAAACCCCCCGCTCAACTTTGACCGTCCGACTGTTTCGAGTCGCGGTGCGATACATCGTCGCAACCTCTTATACGGCCAGGCGTTACACGATGGTCCTTGTCGGACGGCAGTTGGTGGGACTTCCCCATGTACGACTATCACCAGCAATACGGGACGGCCTTTGCGCTGATGAGCCTGGGAAGGTGCAAGTAGTTGTCGGAGTCCCGGGTTCACCCGGTTGACGCGGGAAACGCCTGACGCGGGAAACGCCAGCCGACAAATACGTCAGACCAAGTCGGCTTACAATTCTGCGGGAGATGGATAATCGCCGTATTCCCGTATGGCCGTTAGGGCAAACCTCATCGGTTCAAGCCCGGAGCTAAGTCCCAACTTGTCGATAACGCCCTGACACCGCAGTTCGACGGCACCAGGGCAAATGCCCAGTTCTGAGGCAATAAATCTGGTCGATTTCTCGGCCCGCCTGGCGGCACGTGGGGAGTGCCGGACGCCTTGGATGATACTCCGGTACGTCGCGGCGAACTGGGCAAACTCTGCCGATTATTCCTAATGTTCCGCGCATGGTGCCGCCGATTTCTTAAAACATGCGACCATGTCCTGGTTGCCGTTTTTGGGAGTCCAGAGGCGTGCGAGAGAAAGGAAATGACGCTGCAACCGCTTGGTTGCTCGGTTGCCTGGTCACAATCGGGCTTTCCGGTTGCTGCGCACACCGGGCGTCCTGTGACCAGGCCGTGCCCGCTCAGCCGGCTCAGGCGTCGCCAGAATCGGTAGCGCCGCAAGCGGTTCCTGGCGCTTTGGATTATCCGCGGTTCCATCCGGTGCCAACTCGGCCCGTCTTCTGGCCCGAGGGGTACGAACCGCCTGGCTCGCTGCCACAGCCGATTTCCGGCCAGTCGCTGCCCGATGCGACCAGCGCGACAGCGGGTGACGCGATGCCCACCATCGATGGACGATCAGCCGGTAAATAACACCCAGGCTCGTGATTTTTAATCTGATTAGTGCCGAAACTGGCAATCTAGGCAGTCTGTTCCGGTGGTAAGGATGGCCGTCAAGGCTCCGCTACTGGCCGTCCGATCTTGCAAAGGTGTTCGACTCGCCACACCTTTGGACGATACAGGACAACCATGTTCGATCGGACGGCTCGAAATACCCTACGGTCTGCCGGATGGCATCTTGCTGTGCTGGCGGGCGTCGGCATCTTCCTGACCCTGCCCGGCGTTGCCGGGGCCTCGACTCAGCGCCTGACGCCGATCGTCAAGGCGGCGCAAGCGCCCGGCGGTCCGTTGTCAGCATTTGCGGCGAAAAGACGGTGCTGCCGGCCGCGCAAAGCTCGGGCAATGACGCACCGCGCCGCGTCAACGGCATGGGAACCGGCGTGGTCATCGATCCCCGGGGTTACATCCTCACCAATTATCATGTGGTCGACGGGGTCCGCGAGATCCAGGTCACCACGGCCAACGAGCCGACCAAAAAATATGTCGGACAGGTGATCGCCCACGATTCGGACACCGATCTGGCGGTGGTCAAAATCAATCCGGTCGAAAAACTCGAGCCGATCACCCTGGGCACTTCCTCCGATCTCATGCAGGGTGAGACCGTAATCGCCGTCGGCAATGCCTTTGGCTATAACTTCACCGTCACCCGCGGCATCGTCAGCGCCCTGCACCGGGCGGTACAGATCAACGACGCCCAATACTATGACGACCTGATTCAAACCGACGCACCGATCAATCCCGGCAATTCGGGCGGGCCCTTGCTGAACATCGACGGGGAAATGATCGGAGTCAACGTGGCGGTGCGGGCCGGTGCTCAGGGAATTGGCTTTGCCATTCCGGTCGATAAAGCCGTAAGCGTGGCCGCCAGCCTGCTGGCATCCAGCGGCTCGGCATCGTGGAACGGAATCGTGGCCGCCCCCGACGTGCCCGCAGTGCTCTCGGGAATGAAGCTGGCGACGATCGAGAAAAAGAGCCCCGCGGCCGATGCCGGCCTGAAGGAAGGCGACGTCGTCGTCGCCGTCGGCAGCGTGGAAGTCCACCGGGCGCTCGACTTCGAGCGCGAGCTGCTCGATCGCAAGTCGGGCGAGACCTTGACGCTGGCCGTGCGCCGCGACGGCAAACCCCTGAACGTCAGCCTGGCGCTTTCGCAACGCGCCGGACGCGGCGCCCGCGACCGGTCCCGCTGCTTGGGACGCCCTGGGACTGGAGTTGCGGCCCATGCCCGTTGCCCAGTTCAAGCAGAAATTCCACGGCACGCATTATCGCGGCGGCCTGCTGGTGATCGACGTTCGCCAGAGCAGTCCCGCCGCCGAACAGGGCATTCGCAGCGGCGATGTACTGGTGGGCATGCATATTTGGGAAACCATTACTCTTGAGAACGTGGCCTATATTCTCAAGCGGCCTGATTTCGGCAGCATCACACCCGTCAAGTTCTTCATTCTCCGCGGCAATGAGACGCTCTACGGTTTCATGCCCGTCAGCCTGAAAGTGGCAGGCACGGGTTCGGCGGACTCGACTCAGAGGCAGTAGTGAGTTAGTTTGGAACAGCAATTCATTGCCTGGCTTCGCGAACGACTTCCCCCTCATCCGCTGCTGCGGCTGGGACCCGGCGACGACGCCGCCGTGCTGCGGATGGGTGGTGTGACGGAGTGCGTAATCACGGTCGATCTGCTCACCGAAGGAGTGGACTTCCTTTTGGCCGACGTCGATCCGCGACGCGTGGGGCGAAAGGCGCTGGCGGTAAACCTCAGCGATGTGGCGGCGATGGCCGCTCGTCCGATGGCGGCCGTGGTGGCGGTTGCTTTGCCGCGGGTCGGCGGCCGCGAGTTGGCCGTCGCCCTCTACGAGGGCATCCTGCCTTTGGCTGAGAAATATGATCTGGCCATCGCTGGCGGCGATACCAATAGTTGGGACGGCCCGCTGGTCATTACGGCTACGCTGTTGGGCCAGGTCACGTCCCGCGGTCCCTTGCTCCGCAGCGGCGCGGTGGCGGGAGACCGGATCGTCGTCACCGGGTCTTTTGGCGGGAGCATTCTCCAACGGCAATTCGACTTCGAACCGCGGATCGCCGAGGCCCTCGTGCTCAACGGCCGCTACACGCTGCATGCCGGTATGGACGTCAGCGACGGATTGGCGATCGACCTGGGACGACTGGCCGGAGAAAGCCGCGTGGGGGCGATCGTGGATACGGATAACGTACCAATCCACGACGATGCCCGGCGACTGGCCGGCCGGGCCGGCGATGGCCGCACGCCTCTGGAACACGCCCTGGGCGACGGCGAAGACTTCGAGTTGCTCTTGGCGGTGCCGCCCGGCGAGGCGCGGAGGATGATCGATCAGCAGCCGCTGGACGTGCCGCTGACCGATATCGGCTGTTTTACCGCCGCGGCCGGGCTCTGGCAGCGAGACGCCGGTGGTACGGTCCGCCCATTGACGCCATCGGGCTGGGAGCATACGTTTTATTAGATGCCGCCCGTGATCTTCAACGCCGACAGCGAAGCCGCCACAGGCATTCTGGGCCACGCCTTGGCCGACGTCCTGCCGCCGGGGACGACGGTCGCCTTGTACGGAACCCTGGGTGCCGGCAAAACCCGGCTAGTGCAGGCGATTGCCGAAGGCCTGGGGGTCAATCGCCGCGACGTCGTCAGTCCCACGTTCGTTCTCATCCAAGAGTATTCCGGCCGGCGGATGATCTACCACATAGACGCCTATCGTCTTCGCGACGACGACGAGTTCCAGCAACTTGGGCCCGACGAGTATTTCGAAAGCGACGGCCTGGTGCTCATCGAGTGGGCCGATCGCGTGGAGGGCTCGCTGCCCCGCGAGCACGTGGAGATTCGCGTGGAAGTCACCGGCGCGGATTCGCGGCGATTCGAGATCCGCGCCGTGGGCCGGAGGTTTGAAGAGACGGTGCGGCGGTTGGCGACGCGGTAGTGGATTCGTGGCTGGTTTCTCGTGCGGTCGAACCATGGCGCCTATAATAAACTAACGTGTGGCTAAACCGGCGACTCGCCGAAAGCCCCATGCACAATCCGTTCGGGCGTTTGCGGCTGGCCAGCACGACGGATATCGCGGAGGCAAACTAACCCGCTCACATGGAGAAAGTCCGCTTCGGCCGTCCCCAACCGGGTGCCGGTGTTGCTGCGGCCGTTTCGGGCAACGCGACGTTGATCCGACAGAGGCGAAAACCGATATTCGGACATCGGTGCTGTACGCCGTCTCTTATACCTCTTTGCCGAACCGTCCAGGACGAGGCGACGCGAGCGGTACGGAACGAGACCGTCACCGCCTCGGCGCAATCGGCCCAAGAGCCGCCGCGCAGCGCCCGCGGCAGATTCTCGTCGCTTTGCCGCGGCGGCGTGTTGCCGGCATACGCCAGACTGTCGTACACATCGGCGGTCCATTCCCATACGCCGCCGCTCATGCCGAAGAGCCCGTGACCGTTGGACGGCAGCGTCCTGGGCGGACGGACGGCAAACTCCCCGAAATGACCGAAATCACAACGCGACGGATCCGGTTCGTCGAAGCCCCATGGATAGGGTTGGCCGATGCGTCCGCCGCGAGCCGCCTTTTCCCATTGGGCCTCGCTTGGAAGTGTGTAACGAACGGTCTCGGTGGAGATTCGCTCGCACATAGCTAGGGCGTCTTGCCAGGCGACGGCGACCATCGGCTTCTCATCATAACGGTAGGGCCGCGAAGGGTCCTCGCGTTCGACGGGCCCAAAGAGTTGATCCGGCTCCGTGCGGCCGCCCGTTTGCCGCCTTTGGTCTACCGCGTGCGCGTGCCAATCGCGGGCCCGCTTGGTTTCGGACTCACAATACTGCAAGCGAATCTTGTTTTCCTCGCGAGCCGCGAAACTTGCGCCAGGGTTGGTCAGTTCCTCACGTGGATAGCCTTCTGGCGGCGGCGACCAACCCATTAAGTCACAATAGGCAGCCCACGTAACCGGAGTCTCCGACATCCAGTACTCGCCAAGACGCACGGCATGGACCGGTTGTTCGTCGGGATCGCCATCGTTGGAGCCCATGAGAAAAGTGCCCGCTGGCACGTAGCAGAAGCGGATGCCGTGCTCGACGACGGCGAGCTGATCGAGGAGCACTTGCCGCCGCCGGTCGAGCATGTCGTCTTCCGGGCACAGGCCGAAAGCGCGGTCCAAACGCGCTGGCGGCGAGGGGCAAATCTCCGTGTTCGAGAAAGAAATCGGCCGCCACGAGGGCAAATTCGGGACCCTCACCGCTTCCGCTTGCCGAGAGGACCGCTTCGGCAAAGTCCGTAGTCTCTTGTTTGCTATGCATCGTAAACCTCATCGAACCATGGATCGTGGCCCTCGGCGCTTCCGGACAGCGCCAGGGCGCGAGCGCGGCATCCGCCGGAAACCACGGCCGCCTGGCTCTCGCCGCTCTGATGGTTGCCAGGCTGGCGGAAATCGACAAAGTGGCGGCCTGTATGCCATATTTCCGCGAACGACCGCTGCCGCAGATTGCCCGAAACGAATTCAGAGCCGAGAAAACTGCACGGGCTGACGTCGCCATCGGCGGAAATGCTGGCAGTGGTTTCGCCCGCGCCGCAGCCGCCGATCGACGCCGGGCCGCGGGCGGTCCTCCGCGCCGAGCCGGCGGGGCCGACGCTGTGCATACAGGCGTCTGCCGGCAGGGACCCCGCTAGCCTGTCAATGGCCTCGGCGTACTGCCGCCAGGTCGTCATCGATTCGATGTGCTGCCGTGCGCGGCCGACGGGATAGAGCGGCCGAAACACCGCCGCTTCAGCGCCGACTTCGCGGGCCAGCGCCGCGAAGTCCTCGATTTCGTCGAGGTTCGTC
The DNA here is from genome assembly GCA_963709175.1 of uncultured Planctomycetia bacterium. Taxonomy (GTDB): domain Bacteria; phylum Planctomycetota; class Planctomycetia; order Pirellulales; family Thermoguttaceae; genus JANXQG01. The sequence continues at coordinate 837,739 of CAVPVK010000007.1, read as the reverse complement.
CGCATCACCGTCATGGCCAGGCTGAAAGGAGCATGGCGGCCGAGAATTCCCACGTTGGCCAAAACGCGGTCGAAGGTGCCTGTTCCGCGCACCGCGTCGTTGGTGGACGCCGTGGCGCCCTCCAGGCTGACGCTCAAACGAAGCGGTCGCCGCCGGCCGAGTTGCCGCGCGACATGCTCGTCGATCAACAGGCCGTTGGTCGTCAAGCACGGATGCAGCCCATAATCGTGCGCGGCATCGATCACGTCGAACAAGTCGCGCCGCATGAGCGGTTCGCCGCCGGTCAGGCCCAGGCGGAAACTTCCCATGGCCGCCAGTTCGCTGAAGAGCCGGCATAGTTGTTCCGTGGTCAGCGAAGCGGCTTCTTTGGGTAGTTCACCGGCAAAACAGTGCGAGCACCGCAGATTACACTCGGCGACGATTTCCAGATGAACCGCCAGCGGACCGGCAAGGTGGTCCGCCGGAGGCTCGATCGCCAGCACCTCGGCGGCCAGGCGGCCGGTCACCGTGAAAAATCCGAGACCATAGAAATGATGGAAAAACTCCCGAAGGGCCGTCCGCTTCCCGTAATCCGCCTCGGATTCTACGACGTCGACGATCGGCGAGCCCATCAGCGCCAAGAGCACGCGCGTTGTTGGGGCGTCGAACGGGTAATACTGGGCGGTGCGGCGGTCAAAGACCAGGCAGCCGAAGTGCTGCGGAACGACAACCAGCGGCCGGTGAATGGTGCAGGCGATTCTCTCGTCTTTCGCGGCATCATCTCTCAAGGCGTTTCCTCCAGGCGGAACCGCTTGCGGACCCAGATTTCAGCAGCTTGCGGCAGGGCCAGGGCGACGCCGCCGTGGCGGACGAGCGATTGCCAGTGCCAGCGCAGCCGTTGGGGAACACGTGCTTCATCGAATGCCGCCTGCGGCAAGCGGGACCATGCGCGATCGTCGAAACCGGTCTGCACCCAGTCGTCGCCCGGCGCGTTGGTCGTCGCCCGCCATGTTCCGTCCGCGGCCGTGGTCAGCAAAGCAATGATCCGTGGCTCGTTTTGGCCGACGCCCATATCGCGGCGGCCTACAGTCAGTAGCAGCGGATCTGGAAGGGAGACCTGTCTGAGGTGCAGCGCAAGCACGGAGTCGCCGAAAGGCAGTATTGTTCTACCGCTGCTGCAGGCCTTTCCGTCGATCCACAGCGCGATTTCGCCGACGGGGGCGACGCTAATGACGGCGGGTACGCCACGGCGGGGATTTCTCCAGCGCAGCACGACGCCGACGCACCCGGCCGGGGCCTCGCAGTGACCGTGCGTCTCCAAGACGAGACGAGGGGATTGCTTGGTGAAGCGGTCGAGGGAATTCAGGGATGGATCGTTCGACATGTCAAAGTCCCCTGGGCGGATGGGCTTAAGGCCATTATAATACTTTTCCATGACCATGCACCCCGTAGTACTGATTCCCGGCGACGGCATTGGCCCCGAGGTGACCGAGGCCGTTAAACGCATTCTGGTTGCCGCCCGGGCCCCTATCGAATGGCTGGAATTCCGGGCCGGCCTGACGGCGCTGAAGGCGGGCAAGGAACTCCTGCCCGGCGAGGCCCTGGACGCCATTCGCACCCACCGAGTGGCCCTCAAAGGACCGTGCACCACGCCGGTCGGCGAGGGGTATACTTCAATCAACGTCTCGATGCGGAAGCGGCTGAACCTGTATGCCGCGGTCCGTCCGGTACGGAGCCTTGATGGTGTGACGACACGATTCCAGAACGTCGATCTGGTGATCGTCCGCGAGAACACAGAAGGACTGTACAGCGGCGTAGAGAACCACGTGACTGAAGGCGTGGTGATGAGCATGAAGGTGGCCACGGAAGCCGCCTGCCTGCGAATCGCCCGTTGGGCCTTCCAGTTCGCCGTGCGGCGGAACCGCAAGAGCGTCACGGCGATGCACAAGGCCAACATCATGAAATTGACCGACGGCCTCTTCCTTCGCTGTGCCCGGCTAGTCCACGACCGGGAGTTTCCGCAAGTGCCGTTCCGCGAAGTGATCGTCGACGCGGGCTGCGCGAAACTGGTGCAGGATCCGACGCAGTTCGACGTGCTCCTGCTGGAAAACTTATACGGCGACATCATTAGCGATCTGTGCGCCGGGATGGTGGGTGGCCTGGGGGTAACACCCGGAGCGAACATCGGCGACGACGCGGCGGTCTTCGAGGCCGTGCACGGTTCGGCCCCCGACATCGCCGGCAAGGGAATTGCCAACCCGTTGGCGCTGACCATGTCGGCTGTGATGATGCTCAACCACCTGGCCGAAACTCGCCACTGCGAGGCCTCGCAAGCGGCGGCCCAACGGATCAAGACTGCATACGACTCCGCACTGGCCGCCGGCAAAAAGACCCGCGACCTCGGCGGAGACCTATCCACCGATGGCTTTGCCGATGCGGTGATCGATCGGCTAAGTTGAAGCGAAGGCATGACTATGACTGGATTCTCGTATAAACCCGCCCCGCGGCAGGACACCCCCGCCTACCGGCCGGGCGATCCTGTGGCGATGTTCATTCCCTGCTACGTCGACCAGTTCTATCCCGGCATCGGCGAGGCCATGGTCCATATCCTCGAGCGCCTGGGCGTCACGCTGGTGTTTCCCGCCGAGCAGACCTGCTGCGGGCAGCCGGCGTTCAACTCCGGCTACTGGGAAGAGTCCCGGCCGGTGATCCGGCAGTTCTGCAAGGTATTCGCACCCTACCGCTGGATCATCAGTCCGTCGGGCTCGTGTACGGCCATGTGCCGGGTCTTCTTCCCGCACGTCGATGCCAGCGAGGAAGTGGTCGCCGTCAGCCGGCGGGTCTTCGAATTCAGCGAGTTTCTCGTTGACATTCTGGGCGTGACCGACACGGGGGCCAGCTTTCCGCACAAGGTAACCATGCACATCGGCTGCCATGGGCGGCGGGAACTGGGCGTTTTCGACCATCCGCTGAAGTTGCTGAAATCGGTCCGCGGCCTGACGTATTGTGAACTGCCGAATATCGAGGAGTGTTGCGGCTTCGGCGGCACCTTCAGCGTGAAGATGCCGGGCACTTCGCTGGCCATGGGGCAGAGCAAGAAAGAAAATATCGTGCGGAGCGGGGCCGATGTGGTGGTTTCGGGCGACATCAGTTGCCTGATGCACATCGGGGGAATGCTTCAGCGCGACCCCGCCACGCGACACATCCGCATTATGCACCTGGCCGAAATCCTCGACTCCGGCATCGCCGCCTGACCTCCGACCTCCGACCTCTGACCCCTTAGTTCCGCATGTCCGAACATCCCAGCCACTTGGAAGGCGCCTCCTTCCTGAAAGATGAAAATCGTGGGCTCTACGAGCCGTCGCCGCGGTTCAAGAACCTCACCAAGGTCTGTGACTACTCCTACAAGACCAACACGGGCGTGACCACGGCGATTCCCAGCTTTCAGGAATGGCGGGAAGCTGCCCACCAGGTCAAGCGGTTCTCCATCGCGAATCTTGACAAACTGCTCGTGCAGTTTGAGTGCGCCATGAAAGCTCGCGGCACTGAGGTCCTTTTTGCCCAGGACGCCGCCGAGGCCAACCGCCTTGTCTTGGAAATTGCCCGAGAGCACGACGTCAAGAGCGTGGTCAAGTCGAAGTCGATGGTCACCGAGGAGATGGAGCTGAACCACGTGCTGGCGGACGCGGGCATTCGCGCGATCGAAACCGACCTTGGCGAATACATCGTCCAGCTTGCCCAGCAGCGGCCAATCCACCTCGTCACGCCCGCCATGCACTTTTCGGCCGCGGAAGTGGGGCAGTTATTCCAGCAGAAGCTGGGCGAGCCCTACAGCGCCGAGCACGCCGCGCTGACGGCTATCGCCCGCAAGCACCTGCGGGCCGACTACCTGGCCGCGGGCATGGGAATTTCGGGTTGCAATTTCGCCGTCGCCGATTCGGGCACGCTGGTCGTCGTGGAGAACGAGGGCAACGCCGGCCTCTCCACCGCCACGCCACCGGTTCACATCGCCTTGGTGGGCATCGAAAAGGTCATCCCCAGGATCGACGACCTGCCCTTGTTCCTCAATCTCTTGGCCCGCAGCGGCACCGGCCAGAAGCTGACGACGTATACCCATTTGATCCACGGTCCGGTGCCGGGCAAGAAGCTGTACATCATCTTTCTGGACAACGGGCGGACAAAAGTCTTGCAGGATCCGCACGCCTGGCAATCGCTGTTTTGTATCCGTTGCGGGGCCTGCCTGAACGCCTGCCCGGTCTACCGCCGCGTGGGCGGCTGGTCCTACGGTTGGATCTATCCGGGGCCAATCGGCTCGGTGCTGACGCCGCAACTCATAGGGCTGGAGAAGGCGGCCAAGCTGCCCTTCGCCTCGTCGCTCTGCGGGGCCTGCGGCGAGGTCTGCCCGGTGAAGATCGACATTCCTCACCAACTGGTCCATCTCCGCCATCGCGCGGTGAACGAGCCATCGCCCATGAACTCGGCCTTCGAGCGCCTGCAATGGAGGCTATGGGCCTGGGCGATGGGCGGCCCGCGGCGCTATGGGCTGGCGATGTGGGCGATCCGCGCCGGCGTGCGGATGGCGAAGTACCTGCCCTGGCATCCGGACAAACTGGGCGCATGGACGCGGGGACGGGAATTGCCCAAGGTCCCCTCGCATTCCTTCCGCAGTTGGTGGCAGCAACGGGCGCAGAAAGAGAACAAGCGAGGGAACAAGCCATGAGCAGCCGCGACGTTATTCTTCAGCGGATTCGCAGCGGATTGACCAACGCCAAGGCTGCCGGATTTGCCGATGTGTGCGAACCGCCCGTCAGCCAGGTATGGCCTCGAGTTAACCCGGGGCCGTCGGCACTGATTTCCCAGTTCCGCGCGGAACTGGAGGTCCTCAAAGGTGAGGCTATCCATTGCCCGACCATGGCCGATGCAAAAGCCCAGCTTGCCGGGCTCATGGACACCGCGCCCTGGGATCGTGCGGGCTGTTTGGACCGCCCGTTGACGCGGGAATTGACGGCCGATCTTCCCGCCGATCGCCTCAATTGGGTGACGGCCGACTGGACACCGCAGCAGATCGAGCAACTTCCGGTGGGCGTGATCACCGCCGAGGCCTTGCTGGCCGACACGGGGTCGTGTGTCATTCATTGTGCGACGGCGACGGAGCGGCTGATGTGTTATCTTCCGCCGGCCTGCGTGGTGGTAGCCCGCATGGGGCAACTCGTCGAGCACTTGCCCGCTGCCTGGGGGCCGATTTCCCAGGTCTGCGCCGCCAAGGATTCGCGGGGCGAGATTGTGCTGATCACCGGACCAAGCCGCACGGCCGATATTGAGAAGATTCTGATCCTCGGCGTGCATGGACCGAAGCGGCTGGTGGTGCTGGTGGTGGAATGACGGCGCTCGCAGTGCCGACTTTAGCCGGAAACCCCCGGGAGACACTGCCCGAGGGTGGACCTGCGAACTGCGAACAACCGAGCTTGACCGGTGGCCTGAAAAATACAATAATTACTGAAGCAATTGATTTTGTCATGATTGCCGCCCCGAGGCTGGAACCGCTTGAACTCCGCGTAGCCTTAGCCGGGGTATCTTGAGTATAATCGTCGGCAATCGATTGAATCCCCGGGGACGTCGTTGATGAGCGGACCTTTTTTCCGATCCGAAAACAGCCCTTTCAACCAGCAGCAGGCGGAAGCCCTCAACCAGTTGCTGGGCACGCTTACGCCCGACCAGATGGTCTGGCTGAGCGGCTATCTGGCTGGCCTGCGCGGTAGCGTTGCGGGCGACCTTCAGCAAGGCGAGAGAAGCGTGCCTCATGCCAGCCATGGTCCGGAGGGGCAGGGGAGTGCCGTCGAGCGCGAGGTAACCGTTCTTTTCGGCTCACAGACCGGCAACGCCCAGCGCCTGGCGACCGAAATGAAGAAAAAACTGGAGGAAAAAGGCTTCGCGGTTACTCTTTCCTGCATGAGCGAGTTCCGCACGAATAACCTCAAGAAAGTCAAGCAACTCTTAATCATCGTCAGCACCTACGGCGAGGGCGACCCGCCCGACAAGGCGGTGCTCTTCCATGAGTTTGTCCACGGCAAGCGGGCGCCTCGGCTGGAAGGCACGCGTTTTTCGGTTCTCTCGCTAGGAGACCAACTCTACGACCATTTCTGCAAGACGGGCAAGGATTTCGACGCGCGGTTGGAGGAACTCGGCGGCAAACGGATCTATCCGCGCGTCGATTGCGACGTCGACTTTGACGAACCGGCCAAGACTTGGATGGAAGGCGTGCTAAAGGCCCTTGAGCAACCGGGCGGCCCAGCCGTCGGAGGAGCGGTTGGAGGCGAGCCAACTCAGCACGTGACGGCAAGCGTCATCGCCCCCGTCGCCAGCCCCCTGTCGGCAGGTGAGGGCGGTCTTGCCATCGCGACGGCGACCGCAGTTGCCGCCGTCGCCGCGCCCTGCGCACAGTCGCACGAATCCTTTTGCTGCCGAGGTCTTGGAAAACATCGACCTCAATGGCCGCGGATCGGACAAGGAGACTCGCCATTTGAAGTTGGCGATCGAGGGATCGGGATTGTCCTTCGAGCCGGGCGACTCGTTGGGAATCTATCCGCACAACGATCCGCAGTTGGTCGACGAAGTGATCGGGCAAATGGGCTGGAACCCGCAGGAAGTGGTTCCGGCGGGCAAGCAGGAGCTGCCGCTACGCGACGCTCTGATCCAGCACTACGAAATTACCCTCTTGAGCAAGCAGTTGCTCAAGCAGGCGGCCACTTTTTCCACGGATGGCTTGCAGGATCTGGTGCACGCCGAGGCCAACGAGAAACTGAAGTCCTACACCCGTGGCCGCGACCTGCTGGATCTGGTCCGCGACTTCTCGATCCAGAGCGTGCCGCCCCGCGAGTTCGTGCCCATGCTCCGCAAGCTGCCAGCTAGGCTGTATTCGATCGCCAGCAGCTTCCGATCGAACTCGGACGAGGTCGATCTGCTGATTGCGGCGCTGCGGTACCAGGCCCACAATCGCGATCGTCTCGGCACTTGCTCGGTCCACTGTGCCGAGCGGGTCGATCTGGGCGACCGCTTGCAGGTCTTCGTGCATTCTAATCCAAACTTTCGTCTCCCGGCCGACCCGGACACGCCGATCGTCATGGTCGGCCCCGGCACGGGAGTGGCCCCGTTCCGGGCCTTCATCGAAGATCGCGAGGAAAGCGGGGCCGGGGGAAAGACCTGGCTGTTTTTCGGCGACCGCCGCTTCCGCGTCGACTTTCTGTACCAGGTCGAATGGCTCCGTTGGCTGAAGCTGGGCGTGTTGACGCGATTGGACGTAGCTTTTTCCCGCGACCAGGGGTCCAAGGTCTACGTGCAGCACCGTATGCGGGAAAAGAGCCGGGAACTATACGCCTGGCTTCAGGAAGGGGCGCATTTTTACGTCTGTGGCAGCGTCAATCCCATGGCTGCCGATGTTCACGCCACGCTCGTGGGCATCGTACAGAGTGAGGGCGGCAAGAGCAAGGAAGAGGCCGAGGCCTACGTAGTCGGCCTCCGCGAGCAAGGGCGGTACCAGCGCGACGTATATTGAACTTCATTATGCCAGACTCCCCCAAGAAACCGGCCGAGCAAGAGAACATCAAGTCGGCCAGCAACTTTCTCCGCGGTTCGATCCTGCACTCGTTCGAGAACCGCGTCACCGCCTCCGTTCCCGAGAGCGAAAACTACCTGCTGAAGTTCCACGGCACCTACATGCAGGATAACCGCGACATCCGCGATGAGCGGGCGCGGCAGCGGTTGGAGCCGGCCTTCGATTTCATGGTTCGCATTCGCGCGGCCGGAGGCGTCGTCACGCCGGGACAGTGGCTGGCCTTGGACGACCTCGCCCGCAAGTACGCCAGTGGCGACATCCGCCTCACCACGCGGCAGTCGTTCCAGTTCCACGGCGTGCTGAAGTGGAACCTCCGCCAGACGATCCACGATATCAACCAGACCTTGCTCGATACCTTGGCCGCCTGTGGCGACGTGAACCGCAACGTAATGTGCAATCCCAACCCGTACCAGTCGGAAGTGCACGGCGAGGTCTACGAGTGGGCCAAGCGGATCAGCCTGCATTTGGCCCCGCGGACTCGCGCCTATCACGAAATCTGGCTGGGCGAGGAAGCGATCGTGCCCCCGCCGCAGGACGAAGAGCCGATGTACGGAGCGACGTACCTGCCGCGGAAGTTCAAGGTCGCCCTCGCCGTGCCTCCCTCCAACGACGTCGACGTGACGGCCCACGACATCGGGCTGATCGCCATCGTCGACGACGGGCGGCTGGCCGGTTTCAACGTCTCAGCCGGCGGCGGCCTGGGCATGACCCACGGCGAGCCCGCCACCTTTCCCAACCTGGGGTCGATCCTGGGCTTCTGCCGCCCCGAGCAGGTCCTTGACCTGGCCGAGAAGATCCTGACCACGCAGCGAGACTTTGGCGATCGCACCAACCGCAAGCATGCCCGGCTCAAGTACACGATCCTCGACCGCGGCGTGGAGTGGTTCAAGGAGGAGCTGCATCGCCGCCTGGGGTGGCAGTTGGAGCCCGAGCGGCCGTTCCGTTTCGAGCACCACGGCGACCGTTACGGCTGGGTCAAGGGGACCAACGGCAAGTGGCATCTCACGCTCTTCATCGAGAACGGCCGCATCCACGATTGGGAAGATTATCCGCTCATGACTGGTCTGCGGACGATTGCCCAGTCGCACGACGGCGACTTCCGCCTCACTGCCAATCAGAACCTGATCGTCGGCAACGTCTCGGAAGAAAATCGCCCGCGGATTGGGCAGCTCATCGAGGCTTACAAACTCAGCGATGGGCGGCGATCCGGCGTATCGGGCGCCCCTTCGGCCCTGCGGCGGAACGCCATGGCCTGCGTGTCGCTGCCGACCTGCGGCCTGGCTATGGCCGAGTCGGAGCGCTACCTGCCTTCGCTGATCACGAAACTGGAAGCCATACTTGCCGAGGCGGGGCTGGCCGAAGACGAGATCGTGATCCGCATGACCGGCTGTCCCAACGGTTGTGCCCGGCCGTACCTGGCTGAGATCGGCCTGGTGGGCAAGGCTCTGGGCAAGTACAACCTGTACCTGGGGGCCGACTTCACCGGCACGCGGCTCAATCGCCTCTATCGCGAGAACATCAACGAGGAGGAGATCCTCGCCTCGCTGCGGCCGATCTTTCAGCGCTACGCCCAAGAACGGCAGCCCGGCGAACATTTTGGCGATTTCGTGGTGCGAACCGAGTATGTGCGGGCCGTGAGCGGCGGCCCCGATTTTCATTCTTAATGTATCCTAACGTTTGTACCCGAGTTCTTCGGCTCTGGCGAGATCGGCGTCGCCTTCTTTAGCTTCGTCGCCTTTCTGCCAATAGGAATAGCCCCTAGAATAGAATGCGCGCCCATCCTTCGGATTGATCTGAATCGCCGCTGTACAGTCGGCGATCGCCTTGGCGTGATCACCCTTATCGCCGTAGGAGCCGCCACGGCTGTAGTACGCCTCGGCATCCTTGGGATTGAGCCGAATGGCCTCGGTGAAGTCAGCAATCGCCTTGTCGTGGTCGCCCTTCTTTTGATGGTTGATCCCACGATTGTAGTGCGCGTTGACATCCTGCGGGTTGAGTCGAATGGCCTCGGTGTAGTCCGCAATGGCCTTGTCGTAGCCACCCTTTTTACCATAAGCATACGCCCGCCGCAGGTATGTGTCGGGACGTCGTGAACCGAGGCGAATCGACTCCGTGTAGTCCGCAATGGCCTTGTCTAGGTCGCCCTTTTCCAAGTATGCGCCACCCCGGTTGTGGTATTCATTGGGCAACTTCGGGGCGAGGCGAATAGCCTCTGTAAAATCAGCAATCGCCGGATCAAAATCACCTCTCAGCCCATAGACGATTCCTCGAACATGGTATGCCTCGGCACCGTGCGGGTCGAGACGAACAGCCTCCGTGCAGTCAGCCATAGCCTTGTCGAAGTCGCCGTTCCTGGCGTGGCAACTACCCCGCGTGCAATACGCCTCGGCCATCATCGGATCAAGCTGTATGGCCTTGTTACAGTCGGCGATGGCTTTGTCGAAATCGCCTTTTCGCAAGTAAGCTTGCCCCCGGCTGGAGTACGGTTGAACGTTTTGTGGATTGAGACGAATGGCCTCGGTGTACATAGCTATCGCTCCATCGAAATCGCCTTTGTCTTGCAGCAAATTGCCTTGCTGTGTTGCTTCATCTTCTGGGCTACTCATTACGTGTTCCCCTTCTCAAAACAGGAATAGGTGCAAGACATTGCCCCCTACGGGGCCGGCGATCACTACCACTTCCACCTGCGATTCCACTAATGGTTCTGTAATCACACGTCGTCTCCGCGAAGCCGGGAAACTCACCTCTTACCGTCGGATCGACGGTGCTTGCTATGAACTCCGATTCATTCTACCGCCTAACGGACGCGCAAAACACCTCAGGCAAGCGCGTTAGCCGCCCACCCGTTCCTGCTCCGCAGAGCGCCGACCAGCAGCAGCCCGACCGAGAGCAGCCACGCGGCCAGGGCGGCGATGTTGGGCATGCGTCGGTATCCGAGCGGAACCCCAGTGATAGCTATTTGCCCAGTGTGGCGATTAACCACGCTGCGATGAACACGGAAGCGATGCTCAGGACAATGGCCAGGCAGCCCGATTTTGGAAAACCCCTGAGCCAGGCATTGATCGGGCATCCGATAGCTGTTGCGAGATAGATTCCGACTTCGATCCTGTCGAGCGGATCTCGCGAAAGTGTCAAGATCGCTCCAGTTACAAAGCCGAGCGCGAGCCCTGGCAAGGCGGCGTACCGTACCTTGCGCGTCCGCCAGATCAAAACCCCGGAGACGAACATCGGCCCTGCAAGGAGGGCGCCTCGCCCCAATAGGCGACACGTGGAGCCGATCAACGCCGTCAGCGCCATAAGGTAGAAGAGCAAGCGGATGTCGAACTGATACGTTATGGCGTCAACGTCGGACGGCGGCGGATCCGGCGGGAAATTGTAGCCGCAGTTCGGGCAAACGACGTCCGTTTGGCCCATCGCGCTTCGGCACTTCGGACAAAACGCCCAAACCAAGTCAATTCGGTGTTCGGTTCGCTCGTCCATCAGATTGATGCGGGTCCTAACGCGGACGTCGAACAACTTCTTACTCTACCGCGCCGCGATATCCTTCACCACAAGGGTCGCAAACCCCAATTCCAGCGTCCAACCCCGCCCCAGCAGCACCCTTCGTGCGATGGGCAAAGGGCGGCCGGAACGCGGGCCTGCAAGGGTGGCTGTGCTCAGGGTCCATTCTGGTAGGGCCGCTGGGGGCGCGGTATATTGGTGGCATGGACACGCCCGAGAAACGCCGCTGGTATTGCCCTATGCCTGGGTGGCTGGTCTTCGGCTCGATGGCGGTGACGGTCTTGCTGTTCCTGTCGGAACGCTGGCGTTGGTTCCCGTTCAACGAGCACAAGGGCTGGACGGTGCTGATTGCGGTGGCGGCGGTGGGCATGCTCTTGGCGTCGATGCTGCTGTGGTTCGTGGTCGCCACAGTCTTCCGGTGGCGGTTCCAGTTTAGCATCCGGTCGCTATTGGTACTAGTCGTGGCGGTCGCTTTGCCATGTAGCTGGCTGGCGGTGGAAATGGAAAAGGCAAAGCAGCAGAAAGAGGCCATGGATGAGCTCGTCAGGTTGGGATGTTCGGTGTCTCGTTGGCAGGTTGGAGCAAAGCACGAACCCTTGCTTTATGATAAGCCAGTCGAACCCGTCTGGCTCAGGAAACTGCTGGGAGACGATTTCTTCGGGACGGTTCTTGACCTCAATCTCGCATTTGTCCCGATTAGCGACGCCGGGCTAGAACGCCTAAGAGGCGGCCTGCCCCAACTCCGCTCCTTGAACCTCGATGACGCGAAGATTACGGAAGTTGGCCTACAGCACATTGCATGCTTCAAGCAACTCGAAATGCTGGCACTCAGGGGCTCCACTGTTACGCGATTGGGGCCTCTCCAGGACCTTGCTCGGCTAGAATTCTTGGATCTTCGAGAAACCAGCGTGAACGATACGGAAATCGAGCACATCGAGGGCCTCGGCCAACTCGAGTTTTTGGCTCTCGACAAGACGCACATAACCGACGCCGCTTTGCAACATGTCAAAAGTCTTACACGGCTCAAGACGTTGAGCCTCGGCTCGACCCGCGTCAGTGACCAGGGACTGGAGAGAATCGAAGGTCTGGCCGAGCTTCAAGACATTCTGCTTAACGGCAGCGTTGCGGTCACAGACGAGGGACTGAAACACATGAAGGGCTGGACGCAGCTTGCCGGCCTTCATCTCAGTGGAACGAGGATCAGCGACCGCGGGCTCGAGCAGATCGCTGGTTTAACGCGTTTGTACTGGTTGGACATCAGCTTCACCGCGGTTTCCGATCGAGGACTGGAGCACCTCATACCCTTGACGCGTCTGGGGACCTTGGGCCTTAGCAAGACACGGGTCACCGACGCCGGGCTGCGACACCTTGAGCACTTGAGCGCCCTAACGAGTCTTCACCTCAACGACACGGTGGTAACGGATGCAGGATTAGTTCATGTCAGGACGCTTGCACAACTCGACGACCTGCAGCTATGCCGGACACAAATCACCAACGCCGGTCTGAGACAGCTTGCGGCCTTGAGGCAGCTCCGAAACCTGGAGGTCAAAGGAACCCGGATTACCGCCGCTGGCGTGGCGGCCTTTCAACAGGTCTTACCCGGCTGCCATGTTGAGTACTGACATGCCCGCGCGCACCCGCTGCCGATCCGCACTCCTGGCCCTCGCCATCGCTTGGTCCTCCGAATGTCTGTGGATTAATCCTAACCGACATTCAGCCTGCCACGGCCCGCAAGGCTGGCGATTTATTGACGTTTACCCACATCCGGCGAACCAGCGCGCAGGCCGCTCCGACAGCCAGTAGAACCAGACCACCAGGCTCCGGAACAGCTTGCACCGCCGTGGCCGCGGCCGGTGCCTCGCCGGACAGCGCGGCGGATGCCGTCGGATCGAAAATCAGCGTGCCGTCCCCGCCCACGCTCAGGCTTGTGTCCGTCGGGATCGCGTCTGCGGCGGCGATGATCAGTGTCCCGCTTGCGGCGGTCGTGCCTGCAAGATAGCTGTCGCTGCCGGATAGCACCACCGTTCCGCCGCCAACCGCGGCGATGGCGCCGTCCCCGCCGAGGTCGCCCGACAGAACCAGACGGCTGCCTTGATTGGGGCCAATCAGTACCGCGGACTGGATCGTGAGCGGTTGGGTCAACTGTCCGGCGCCGCCAATGCTTCCGCTGGAAACGAGCAGGCTCGTCGCGGCGAGGCTGGCGCTGGACGTGACGGCCAGCGTGCCTCCCTCGTAAACGTTGATCGGGCCGAACGTGCCATCGCCCTGGACGGTGGCCCCGTAGAGGACGTTCGTGGCGCCGATGAGCGTGCCGTTGTTCACCAACAGGCTGCCCCGGAGGTCCAAAGCCGTGCCCTGGCCCGCACCGTCGACGTTGAGCGTTCCGCCGCTGTTGACCGTGATCTGGCCGCCGCCGGAGCTCGTCAGGTCGCTGGACTGGTTATTCAGCGCGCCGCCGCTATTGACTGTGATCACCCCAGCGTTGCTCCACGCGCTGACGTTGACGGTGCCGTTGACGCTCAAACTGCCCGCGCCCTCGTTGATGCCGCCCATGATGGTCAGGTTTCCGTTGTTGGTCACGTTGCCGCCATTGCTGACATCGATGAACCTGTCGGCGCCGTTCTGTTGGACGACCGTTCCGGGATTGATCGTGGTGGCGTTCAAGACGCTGGCCGCGCCGGCGGGAAAAGTATGCGTTCCGGGCCCGAAAAGGAAGCCGCCGTTGACCGTGGCGTTGACGTACTGCACGTTGCCGCCCGCGCCGGCCTGCACGTATCGCGTGCCCAGCGCCAGGGTCGTGCCGTTGAACTGCAGCGTGCCGCCGTTGGCCGCAAAGGTCGCCGAGTTGTTTCCGCTGCCGGCCAGCACCAGTTCGCCGGCGCTGACGATCGTCGGGCCCGCATACGTCTCCGCTCCCGAGAGCAGCAGGGTTCCCGTGCCGGCCTTCGTCAGCGAGAGTTGTCCGGCGGTGTTTTGGATCGTGCCGGAGAAAGTGGAAGAAGCGTCGCCGTTGCCCGCCGTCAGGCTGCCGCTGCCGGCCAGGTTGTCGATCGTGCCGCCGCCGTTGAGGGCGCCGACGTTGAGGCTGTAACCGTGGACGTCGAGCGTGCCACCGTTGACCGCCAGCAATCCACTAGCGGCGCCTAGGGCGGCGCTATTTCCCACTTGCAGGACCCCGGCGTCGATGGTCGTGCCGCCGGTGTAGGCGTTGTTGTTGGCGAGCGTCACGAGGCCGCCGCCGCGGACGGTCAGGCTGCCGCTGCCGGCGATGCCCCCACCGCCGCTGAGCGTGTAGCTAAGGGCGCTGTTGTTGAACAATACGCTCTGCGGTTCCACGGCGCTACCCACGACAACCGTGGACGTTGCGGCCGAGTCATCGAAAGTCACGGCGTCGCCGTTGTAGAACCTATCGGCCACGCCACTGTTGATCCAGTTGACGTTCGATGTATTCCAAACGATGTTGCCCGATCCGCTCCATATCAGCGACGCCGAGGCGGTCGAGACTTGCAATTCCAAAACCCCAGCGGACGACGAGGAGGCGACGAGGACGAAGGCCTGTCGCGCCGCGCCGGCGGCGACTCCCTGCAGTGCAAGCGTCGACAGATTGCCGCTGAGGCTGCCGCTGTAGTCGATCAACGGATAGTCACCGTTGGCCAGGCTGCCCGCCAGCATATTGATGTCGACGGTTGTCGGCCCACCGAGGTTGAGGTTGACTGCCGAGACCAGGCTTCCGGCCCCCGTGCAAGCGATGTTCAAGGCCACTTCGCCGCCGGCAAGCGTGAGATTGCCGGCCTCGGTGAGCGTTGCCGCGGTCCCCGTGCCGCCCACGTTCAGCGTTCCGCCGGCCAGCGTAAGGTCACCGTTGATGTCGATGCCCCCTCCGCCAGGACGGCCGGCGGTGAGCAGGTCTCCGGCGGCCAGGCCGAAGCCGCCGCAGGCCCTGGTCGTATCGAGCAGTCCGCCCGGCGCGATGGCGATCGAACTGCCGGTAAAGTTCGTCGAGCCAGCGACCGCCAGGACGGCGCCGGCGGCGACGCTGACGGAGGGCGAAGTCAGCACGGCGGCGGGCGCGATCTGCAACGTCCCTGCGCTGACGGTTGTGGGACCGGCGTAGGTGCTCGCGCCGCCCAAGGTGAGCATGCCGGCGCCGACCTTGGCCAACGAAAGCTGGCCGGTCGTGCATTGCAGAATGCCGCTGAAAGTGGACGATCCACCGCCGTTGCCCACAGTCAGGCTGCCGCTGCCAGCCAGGTTGTCGATCGTCCCCCCGCCGCTGAGACCTCCGACATTGAGATTGTAGCCGTGGACGTCGAGCGTGCCGCCGTTGACTGCCAGGGGCGCCGTCGTTGCGCCCAGGGCGGCGTTGTTGCCTGCTTGCAATACTCCCGCGGTCAGCGTCGTGCCCCCGCTGTAGTTGTTGCTGCCGCGCAGCACCAGAGTCCCCCCGCTGCCGTTCATCGTCAGGCCTCTTGCCGCCCCGTTGTCTGTAATAGTGCTGGAGTTGGAGAACGTCAGCGTCCAGCCGCTCCCGCTGCCGTTGATGCAAAGACTGTCCGCTAGGACCACAGGGGCGTCGATGACGTGGTTGCCGTCGTTGACGGTGATCGACGCCCCGCTGCCGGAGTTATTGAAGGTCAGGGTGTTGGCCCCCGTGTCCTGGATCGTATAGCCGCCGCCCATGCCGCTCGCCCCCAGGACCAGGCTGCCGACGGTCTGCGGGGCTCCCAGCGTAATCGTCAAGGGGCCCGAGGTGGCTGCGTCGACGACGGCCGCGACCCCCACCCCGCTGGGCACCGTGCCAGTGGTCCAGTTGCCGGGCAGGTTCCAACTGCCGCTGACTGGGTACAGCCACGTCGCCGGACCGACGCCGGCGTACTTTACAGTTACGTCGGTGTTGCTGACGCCGCCCAGGCCGTCGAAATTCAGCCCGGTCTGGATGGTGTTGCTCGCGCTGCTGGGGCTGTTCGAGGAGCTGCCGTTGGCATACCAGGTATAGCTCGTTCCGCCCGACACCGGCCCGGCGTTAGATGCGGTGTTCACCCAATCGGCTGAGTCCTCGTACCAGACGGCGGAGACGACCCTGGCGGCAGTGGAGGAATAGGCCAGAGCCTGCAGCGTTGATGCGCCGGCGGCGAGGCCGCTGCCGTACTCGTAGAAAATGTCGGCAATCTTCACCGCTCCCAGCGTGCCTCTGGACAGCGTGAGGTTGGTGGCCGGCGAGTTGCTGTAGCCGGGGCCCAACGTGGCCAGGTTCCGGGTAGACGGACTCGTCATCGATGGATAGACAAAGCCCGCGCCGGGAATGGCGAGGATCTGGTTGCTAGCATCCGCGCCGCCGTTGCCGACGAGTTGCCCGATGTTGCCGCCTTCCACGACGCCCGCGGAGCTGAAACCGCTGTTCTGGTAAGGACCGATAAAATTCGTGTCGTCGACGTCCGGTTGCAAGTTCAGCGGATTGGTTCCTGTCTGCTGGACCGTGATGTTGCCCGCTCCCATGGGTGAATCGTAAAAGGGCGCAGTATTTCCGGCATAAATGAGGGCATACAGTTCGAAGCTGATAAAGTTCGTCTTGCCGGTCGCCGGCAAGGCGTTGATCGAAACGGAGAAGGGCGTGGTGACGCCGTTGCCCGTAATCGTGTAGTTGCCTTGCGTGGCGTTGTTGCCGTCATTGTCCTCGTAATTGGGATCACCCGTCACAGGACGGAGGAAGTAGACTAAATCGGCGCGATGCTGGCCGCGAAAGACAGCAACATAATCGCCGCCAGGGCCGATTTCTTGGAACGGCGAATGAGCATCAGACCCAAGATGCCCGCGGCAGCCAGCATGGCCAACGATGCCGGCTCGGGGACGGGAACACCCGCAGGCGAGACATCGAGGCCGGGCACGTCGCCTCCCAGCGGTGGGGCGCCGTAGTTTGCTAACCATGCCATGTAATCGTGGGCCACGTCGACAGGATTGCCCGTGGTAAGGCTATAGTAGTCGAAGTCGCCTGCCGCCGGACCGACCGGACCGGGCAATGCCGGCGTCTCTCCATACGAGCTAAGCCAGGCCATGTAGTCGTGGGCCACGTCGACGGTGCCATCCAGCATGGCGTCGCCTACGTAAGTTTCGCGGATTAACAGGTCGCCCTGCCCGCCGTTAGTCGTGGTGTCGGAAGCGGCCAAAGCGACCCCTCCCCAGGTCGTGTTCTCATAGCCCAACTGATCGACGGTGGCAAAGGCGATGCAGTAAGTACTTGGGTTTTGCGCGGCGTTCATGCCCGTAATGCCCTGGATGCCCTGCCAGGTGCCGTTGTTTCGGCCGTCGAGCACGGCCTTCACAATCGCAGGAAGACCCGTATACTCCGCTGTCGTGCCATCGCCATTGTTGTGCCAATACGTCGAATCGAGAACGTTGGTGATGACAAGGCCCGTGTTGTTGAGTTCGATCAAGCCGCCCGGCCCCTGACTGATACTGGGGTCGCCGAGGTCCAATGTGCTGATTTCCGCCGCTTGGAAAGTCGGATTCAAAGTTTGGGCCGGGGCCGAGGACGAGGCGAACGGCAGTCCTAGTCCGGATGCCGCCAGTAGCAGCAACGGCCAAAATGCGCGTTTCACTTTCATTGTCACGGTCTCCTCTCGCGATGTTCAAGTCGTCATGAAATTCGGTAAGTGTCCTTTGGCGTGCGGCGGGGGCACTGTGGGTATATGCTGCCCCCGCCGCACGCCAAAGGATCTGCCTTCTGGGAATCGTTACGAAAGCCCAACCATATCCGGAACCCTCGCGCGGCGGCGTTGAATTCAACTCCAGCGGCAAAGATGTCGCGTCGGCGGGCGAACGTAGGGGAGAAGATGTCGGCTGAGAAAATTCGGCGGCGGCGGTCTCAAGAGCCTATGCGAAAATACAAGAGAATAACAGGAAAACGCGCATTTCCAAATGTTATTTAAATGACTCCTGGAAAAAAGCCTTCGGATTTATGCCGACAAGAGCGCTGCCTCATTAATGGGTGTCGAGAAATTTGCCGCGACCGCCTGACAACACTCCTATTTATAACACATCGATGCCGATCGTACAAGTTCGCAGAAAAAATCTCTGCGTTAGCGCCTCGCGCTTACCTAAATGAAGTTCGAGACGCAGGGTATAATGAGTGTTTGAATCATTCCTTGCCGCGGCCGTTTTTCGGCCTCGGCCGAGTACCATGTCGGGCACCGGGTACCCATAGTCGTGGTCGACGGTAATCGGTGGCATCGGAGAGACCAACATGTTCCGGCGGGCTAGATTGAAGCACGGGGCTTCCCCCTTAACACTCTCGGCGGTCGGCATGGCGATAGCTGCCGCCGTTCTTCTCCTCCAGACGGCCGCGATTTGCCGGGGCCAACAAGCCACGCCGCCCCAGCGGCCATCGGGTAAAGTGCCAGGCGTAAAGACGCTTGCACTGCCGTCCTTCACGGCTTTGCCGGTCTCTCCGGCTGAGATTGAGCGGGCTTTGACCGATTTGGGAAGTTCTGACTACACCGCGCGGGAACGGGCGTCGCAAACGCTCTGGACCGCCGGGGTCGCCGCGGAACCTGCCTTGAAGAAGCTCGTTCGCCAAGCCGATGACTTCGAGACTGTCTTTCGTGCCCGGCAATTGCTGCAGTTGTTCGAGGTGGGAATCTATCCCGACACGCCGGACGATATTGTCGCTCTGATCAAGCAATTTCGTCTCGGAAATTTGCTGGCCAAGCAGAATGTCATCCGTATTCTGAAAGCGAAGGAGAAGAACGATCTGCTGACGCGGCTGATTGCCCAGGAGACCAGTCCCTTCGTCCGCGACCAGTTGACCCAGGTCGCGACGGGCTCGGCGCCTGCCGGTTATGTGAATGCTTATGGTATTGCCACTGCGCGAGACGCCCGTCTCATCGATGCATCTGAGCTTGCCCGAGTGGCACGGATGGAAATCGGCCGCAGCCAGTTCGATCGAGCCGAGCGGCAGCTTCGCCGCGGAAGCAGCGATGAGTCGCTGCGGGACCTTGCCGCCTTGCTCCTGAGCCGCAACAAGCTAGATGCGGAAATCAAGGTCCTTCGCGGCGTTGCCAAGAACAACGCGACAGGGCAGCGGCGGCTGGCCTGGATGTTGCGGGCCAACGGCGACCTGACCGGCGCCGTGGCTGCGGCCAGGTTGGCAGGCGATGACGGACTGGTCGTAGATTTGCTGGGCGAATCCGCCGATTGGAAGGAACTGGCGAAGATCGAGGCCAAGGCCGACCTCGATGCCTTGGCCGCCCGGCAGGACGGAGGTCGGCGACTGGTGGCGCTGATGACCTTCCGCAACCTGGCGGGCGACGACAAGGAGTGCGACGCCGCTGCTGGGGCGGTCCTGAAACTTTGGAAACAAGGGCAATACCGCAACGGATATCTCGTCAATGCCTTGGTGCTGAATGAGCGCGTCGAACAGCTCATCAAAGCCTGCCCATCGCAGGCCCCTCGCATCGCCGTGGACCTGCTGACCGCCGAAAGCCGGTTGAAAGAGGCATTCCAGTTAGCGAAAATTGACGTGCCGCCAGCCGCCAAGATTGATTGGACTGCCTGGCTGAAAAACGGCCAGGCGGAAGTCGCTGAGCATCGCCGCTGGCTTGCCCGCTATCTCCTTCGATCGCTGCGACTGGCGGGCGAAGATGCACAGGCCAGCGCCCTGACGGATGCCCTCGTGGCCTTGATCAAAGAGAAGCTCCCGGACAATGCATGGGAGACCGAAGCTCAGGCATTGATGGAGGTGGAAGTAGACCGAGACCGTCCGGAACACAGCGACGCCTTGGCCGCAAAGTTGCTCGCCTTGGACCTGGAGAATCCGGAGGGCGTGATCGCCCGACTGTACCGCGACCACGACATGCTCTCAGTGACCCTTTGGAAGGCGATTCGCAAGCAGTTTCCCAGCGAGGACCGCTCGGCGGCTTTGAAGCGCCTGCGACGGCTCTTAACCGCCAAGCCGGACGCCAAGTCAACGGAAGAGCTTCGTGTACTGGCAGCCCGCATTGAAAGGCAACTCGATGCTGCGCGTGTTGACGCTGCGACCGACGATGAAACTTCCGATCCTCGCGGCCGCCGTCTGCTGGCTCTGGCAACACTCTTCCACCGCTATGGCCAAAGTAAGCTGGTTGCCAAGTATCTCAGTCTGATCGGCTCGGGTATCGCAGCGCGGACTCTGATCGACGAGGGTAACCTGTACGCGGACGAGAAGCTTTTCGGCGAGGCCGCCAAGGCCTACGAAGCAGCATGGACGCAAGACCACCGCAGCGCGGTCGCCTTGTATTTGCTGGGCTGGGCAGAATCGCAGTCGGGCAAGGGAGAGGATGGCCGCCAAAAAATGGAACTGGCGCTGAGCGTGCCTCTGGCCGACGGCGAGAGCCGCCGCGACTTGGCCAAGGCCCTAGATCGTTTGCACCGAAACGTCGAAGCGGCCCAGCAACGGCAATGGGTGTTGCGACTGGCTATCCCGCACGACGCAGCCATCGTGCAGACCCTGGGCGACATTGGCGACGCCGCTGCCGAGAAACCGGGAGCCGCCGGTGCGGCGGTTGCCTGGCAGCGATTTTCCGCAGAAATACTGCTCACCAATAGCGTGTTCCTGATCGAGCCGCGATACTACTTGCATTGGCCCGTGGCGGCCCACGCGGCCCGCGTCCGCGAGTTGCTTGGGGACGGCAAGACAGCCGAGGCCATTGAAGAACTCCATCGGGCCGAGGCGGTCGAGCCCACGAACCTGCAATTGGCGCTGGATCTTGACGCTGACCTCCGAAAGCATGGGGCGGTCAACGAGGCCGACGCCCTCTATCGGCGCATGCTGGAGAGGCACGAGGCCTTATGCCGTGATTTTCCCCGGAGCGCCACGTTCCACAACGATCTCGCCTGGCTGGCGGCCAATCTCGATCGCGATCTCGATAAGGCCCTTGCCCACGCCCAGCGCGCGGTTGAACTTGAGCCCCAGGCACCAGGCATACTGGACACCTTGGCCGAAGTCCAGTTTCGCCGTGGAAGCAAGAACGAAGCCGTTCGGTTGGCCCAGCGCTGCCTGGAAATGGAGCCCAGCGGCGAGCACTTTCACAAGCAGCTGGCCCGATTTGAAGCGACGAGCAAGTAGATTGCGGAAATTGCTATTCCCGCGGCGGTCAAAAAATGCTTAAATTCGCCCCCCATGGTGTTGCGGATTGCTTTTCTCTCACCGCTGATCGTGTCGCTCTGCTTTGTGTCGGTTTGGTCGCAGGACGTGCCGCCACCGCCGCCCATGCCGCCAGGCGCATCGGCGTTACCGGGGTCGCCCTCGGACAATCCGCAGGGGCCGGTGGGCCCTATGGTGCCTCTCCAACCGCCGCAGCCCCCCTATCCCCCGCCTGGCGCGTATGCACCGCCAGCCGGCCCATACTATCCGTCGCCGGGGGCCGTTATTATTGCGCCGGGCCAGCCCTATCCGTATCCTCCCAATCCCTATCCGGGGGCAGTGGTCGCGCCGCCGGTGATGGTGCTAGAACCGGCGCCGCCCTTGCCCGCCTATCAATGGAGTGCGATTATCGACGCGCTCTTCCTCGAACGCAGTTCGGGCGGCAGCATTCCGCTGGGCTATAGCTACTACAATCCTGGGTCCGGCGCCCGGCTGCCCTGTCCACGGGCGGTCTATATAGTGACGACACGCCTTTTCCGCTCGAGGCCGGGCTTCGCCTGGAAATCAGCCGGAAGTTCGACAACTTCGCCCTGGCGGCAACCTACTGGGGGCTGCAAAAGTGGTCGGTCGGCGACACGATTTATGGCGATCCCTATGGCGACACCGTACTGGCCTATTCGCCCTATCTGCAATTGCCAACGCTCCTAAGGGGCTTGGACAACTCGCTCAGCTACACTTATGGCAGCCAGATTCAGAACGTCGAACTAAATGCCCTATTCCGCCTGAATCCCGCTGATCCCTATTGGGAAGTCAACCTGCTTGCTGGTGCCCGATACATCTATCTTTCCGACAATTTCACTCTCACCGGCATCGATTCTCTCAGTGGTTACAGCGAACAACTCACGTCCAATACAACCAATAACCTCGTCGGCGCCCAGGCGGGCCTGCTCATCACCCACGGTTGGGCGCGCTTTCAGTGGGATCTCGGGCTGAAGGCCGGGTTGATGGCCAATATCTACCATCAGGACAAGACCGACAACGCCAGCACGGCCACGTCGGCGATTCCGGCGGGATTCGCTCCCTACAGCATCAGCAACAGCGGCAGCGATCTTTCCGGCCTCTTCGAGTTGACCCTCGGTACCCGCTATCGCCTCACCAACAGTCTCTGGCTCCGCTTGGGCTACCAGGTTTACGACATCACCGGTCTCGCACTGGGACCGCGGCAACTAGGTAGCCTCGGCCACGGCGGAAACGTCTGCTACGATGGCCTCTCGATCGGCTTGCAAGCCATCTGGTGATCGCTTTTACGACTACTTTGTCGTGAAAGTGGGAAGGCACGGTAAAGTTTGCGGCCCCCTTGGGCCGATATAATCGGCATATCCGGAAGTCGGCGTCTTTCGATCTTTGTGCCGCACAAACGGTGAACCACCCTCGTCACGAATCTCTAGGAGCAAGTCCAGTGAGTACCACCTTCGCACTTTGTGCTGTGATCATATTAGGATGGGGCGAAGGAGATGGGGTGCAGCCCCAATCGCCGTCGGCGGCTAATCCGCCTCTGCGGCAGGCATTCTCGCACCAGCCCCCGTCCAATTCCGCTTTACGTCGCCCTGCGAGTCCGGCGGCTTCGGCGGGCGCGGGCGTTGCGTCGCAACCGCGCATGCCATTGCCGCCCACCGATCCCCGCGCGTTCACCGGCGGCTTTCTCCCGCTTCCGCCCACAATGAACGGGACTGGCACGCCGGCAACGGTGGATATTACCGGTTCGGCAGCGCGGCGCGATCCGCAGGGACCAAGTGACGGGAACGCTCGCCGCACGGTATCCCAGAAGCCTTTCGAGCGATTTACCGGCGGGCCGGGCACCAGCCCTTACCTGCTACTGGACAGTCCCAGCGCCAATGGAACGATCAGCCCCTACATGGCCTACGTTCGACCGGCCCAGGAGCAAGAGCAGGCCAATCGGGAGATTGAACGAGGCGGCAGCGCGGACAATGGCAGCGATCAACCGGCGCCTGCCTATCCGCGGGTCTTCATGAACTACGGATCCTATTACCCCAGCAATCCCGATAATTCGGCACGGTGAGGTAGATTCGCCGCGGCAAGGCCGGGCATGCCAAACGCCAAACCGTCAGTGAGGCAACTTCTTTAACTCCGCTTCGATCTCGTTGGCCTGGATGCTCCGGTTCACAACCTTGCCTCGCGGATCGACGAGTATCATCGTCGGTACCGTGATGATGCCCAGGGCGGTTGCGGGACGGCTGTCCTGGCCGCCCTCCTCGTAAATCTCCGCCCAGGGCAGGGGGTTCTCGGCCAGGAAGGCTTTGAGGGCCTTGGGTTCGCTGTCGACGCTCACGCCGAGTACGTCGAACGAGGCGCGGTACTTGTCCAAGAGCTTCTTGAGTGTCGCCATGTCAGTTTTGGCTGAATCGGACCACGTGGCCCAGTACTGCACGATTACCGCCTTGCCGCGATATGAGGCCAGATTAACCGCCTCGCCGTTGAGCCCCTTGCCGCTGAGATTCAGCACCGTGCCCACGGAATCGATGCGGCGGACTGCCCCGGCCGCCTTCCTCGCCTGCGGAGCGTCGGCGAATTCGCGGCCGATCCGCTCGTAGCATTTCTTGGCCTCGTCGTCCTGTCCGGCGTATTCCCGCGCCATGCCCAACTGCAGCATAGCCTCGGCCGCGTCGGGACTCGTCGGGTAGTCGGCGATGAATTGTTCCAGGCTCTTCGGCCAGTCGGCCTGGATCTTTGCCACGTCGGCCTTGGGGGCTGAAATTGCCCGGGCGTAGGCGGCGGTCAGCATGCGAATCTTGATGTAGGCCGCCAGGTTCTTGTCGATATCCTTCTGGGCGTTTTCCCAAAGATCCTGTAGCCGTTTTTCGCCGTCCGGGAGCTTGCCCGAAGTTACGCCCGCGCTGAGGGTATCAGCGAGGCTCCGCACCCACATGACGCGTTCGTCTGGCGTCTTGGCGTGGTCGGCGAGCCGCTGAATGATGTCCAGCCGCCGCGGATCGCCCGGTTCCATACCTTCCATTTCGGCGATCATTTTTTGCGATTCCTCGCTAGGGCCAACAGCTGCTGTGGCCGACGCCGCCCGCACCGCCTGGGCCGTCTGGAAGAAGAAACCGGCCGCGGCCAGGGCCGGCTGTCCCTCGCCGCTGACCTGCGGGGCGTCAATTGTCTTCCAGACCTTGCCTACTCGGATCAGCGTACCAATCTGGACTTGGGTCTGCTTGTCGCCCGTCTCGACAATTGCCACGGCATTTTCATAGACCTCTAGGTCGCGCGTGGAATCTTCGCTGCCGCTGGGCACGGTCCCGGGGCGGCCGCCGCTGAACTGGACCCACTTAGATGTGGGGGTAAGTGTCTTTTGCCGATCGGCCAGGTCTCGGAAAGCGGCCACGGCCTTGGTGATCTTCGCGGCGACGGCCTCGCGCTTCGCACTGCCCAGCCCGAGCGATTGGAGTTCGTCCTCTGTGAGCAGCACGCGAGCGAAGCGATCGCTGTCGCGATTGGCGATGGCGGCAGCGATTTCCGCGGTGACCTCCTCGGCGGAGATCGCTTTCCATGCTGTGATGTGGCCATCACCCCCCGTATCGACACCCCAGCGCGTGCCCGCCGTATTGAGCCAGCGGAACTCGTCCTTCTTGCCGGATCCCTTGCTGGCCGTTTCGCGATAGACCTCCACGCCGTCCTTGTAATAGCTCCACTGATCGACGACGTGGTCGCCCTTGGTGTCGAGGAACTTTCGCAGGAGGATGCCGTCCGGACTCTCGACAATCCATCCTACGTGGCCGTTAAACGACTTGACGGAGAGCTTGCAGCGGGCTATGTCTTCGGGCTTGGGACGGTCGTAATCAACGCCCTCCTGGCTGGGGGTTACCTGTAAGACCTGGGTGATAGTCGCGCCTGCGGCCGAGTCGGGAGCCGAGCAACAGAGTGCGGCAGCCGAGGGCAAGCAGGCGGCGAGAAGGAAGTATTTGCGGTTCATGGTTTACATCCTTGTTTTGGGTGGTTTATGTCATAGTGCGGTATCTTGCCTTCAAGGTCAAGAGCGCCCAGACGGGCGGGAGAATTTTCGGCTGTGTGCTCTCCGCCGAAAGTAAAGCGATGCTCGTGGTCCCGCCGTTCGGCCAAAGGTGCCGGCTAAAGCCGGGACTACGAGCACCACACATTTCGTCCCTTACGAATCGCAAAGGAAAGTAGATTTTGGACGCCGGCTGTTTACGACAGCAAAGCTCCCTTAACGCGCCCGCTAATCCCGCTGTCAAGATTGTCGAAGCAGATCGGAAGTGCAGACTGTTGCGTCAACGTCGGCGTTGACGGTAGAATGCGGCCAAACCGGTCTTGTCGAATTGTCCTCCTTGTCCTTCGGGTTGGCGCCGAGCCATAGGCCGGGCGGCGAGTCGGCCTGCCGGGAAATCGATTCCGCAATGCCGCGGAGAGCAATCCATGTCTCGTGATGATTCCGGTGCAGAAGAGGCCGGGCGACCTGGGCCTGCTGCCGCCCTGGTCCCTCGAGCGATCCTTTCACTCACTGCCTTTTTTCTCCTCCTGGCCGCGGCCCTGTTCCTGCCCGCCGGGATCGGATGGTGGCAAGGCTGGCTTTTCCTGGCCGTGTTCGCCATTCAGATGGTTTCGCTGGCAGCGTATATCTGGTGTAGGAACCCGGAGCTTTTTGCCGCCCGCAGCAGGATTCAGAAAGGGACGAAGTGGTGGGACCGCCTGCTTTTCTGTGTGCTTCAAGTCCTCATCCTGGCAGTTTTTCCGGTGGCGGGATGCGACGAGCGGTTTCACGGATCGTCGGCCTCCTGGTGGGTCTTTACTGTCGGATACGTCCTTCTGAGCGTCGGTATGGCGGGCGTCGCTTGGGTGATGCGGGTCAATAAGTTCGCGGAAATGAGTGTCCGCATCCAGACGGACCGCGGACACGCCGTTGTCGATTCCGGTCCGTACGCCCTTGTGCGGCATCCATTCTACCTTGCGGGATGCTTCCTTTTCTTTGGCATTCCCTTGGCCTTAGGATCGTATTGGGCTTTGATTCCCACGGCAATGACGTCGTTGGTCCTCGTCCTGCGGACGGTCTGGGAAGACCGGACGCTCCAGCACGAATTGCCGGGCTACAAGGAATACGCTCGTCGCGTTCGCTACAGGTTGATTCCCGGCATGTGGTAAGCAGTGACTTTTGGCCGGCTGGCGGCTAACTTAAGAAACACAGCTACCAGAGACCAGCGATCGGAGGGCATCCTGCCCGCTTATCCAATTTTGAAACATCCTCTATAATACTTGTCGAAGGAGACGAACATGGCCAAGCTCTATCAAATATTGGGCGAAAAACTGGGGTTCTTCCACCATCCCGCGTCGAAGGTTGAATTCTTCAACCCTTTGGGCGCTGCGCTCCAATGCCCGCTGTCGATCGACTATCTCGACTGCCGCGGAAAAGACTGGTTTGTTGAAGACGTCCAGCAATACGAGACGGACCTCGGCGGCAATCGCTATTTCCTGGCCGACTACCTCCTCGCCTCCAAGGACTTGCACGGGACCGAGGATCGTATCAAATTGAGGATCGTCGCCGGACCCAAGGCCATGCTCTTGAGGAAAAGCGACGAGATGGAGTACGACGCGGGCTTCGAGCGGGACGTGCTCAACGATCCATCGCTGTTGTTCAACATCGACTACCAGGACGACAAGGGTCAGAATGTCCACGAGGAGTACACCCGCTGCGGAGGCGCAAGGCTGGCCTACCAAGCCGCGGTCAAGACCCTCCGTGGCGAGACGTTCGACTTAAAATACTGGGACTATTCCCGCGCTGCCGAGAGCGACGGCGTGCAAACGGAGCAATACGTGTATGTCGAGATGCTCTCTGCCAACGGCTATGTCACGATTTGGCATGGCGAAGAGATCAGCCCCGAGTGCGTGGAAGTCTTCACCCAGGGCAAGTCCGATGCCCATGCCCAGCTCGATCAGATGCTCGCCGCCGGGCTGGACGCGATTGCCAAGGCCAAGGCGGATCTGGAGGCGGAGAAGGAACTGGTCATTAGTTCGCAGCGCCGCGTGGACCAGGATACCGCCGAGGCGGACCGCTTGACCAATCGCATCAAGGCGGCGCTGAGCGACGGTGATCCCCAGGGGGCCAGCAAGGAATATGCCCTCTCGCTGTGCGCGTCCGGGAACAGTTAGCTTCCAACAGCGAGCAATTGGCGCGGCACAAGGCGAACTATGAGGCATTCGCCCAGAAAGTGGAAATCGGCCAAAGACAGGTCTTGGAGGCGAAGCAAAAGGCCCGGGATCTGGGACTTGCCGCGCAGGAATCGGAACGCGAGGCCAAGCTATCGCGGTTCGCCGAGGACATCGGCGGCGAGACGGCCGATCGGATGCGCGGCGCCATGTCCAAGCTGCAAGAAACGATCGACGTCAACAAGGCCAAGACGGCCGTATCGGATGACTTGAATCAACCGTCGCTGGCGGAAGCCAAGGAACACGCCGCGGCGGAACAGGCCAAGGCCGCAGCGATTCTGGCCGAGTTTGCCAAGAAGTGAGTGATGTCGGGACCAAAGGGACGCGATGCCTTCGCGTCCGCGCGTTGGCTTGGTCTCGGTCGGAAAATCGACGCGGAACGTTCGAGAACCACCATTTTTCATACTATAGGAGGTTGCCCAATGTTGTTCGCCCAGCTTTTCTCCGGAAATCTCTCGTCTGTCTTGCTTGCCGGGGCCGCCGACACGGCGACACTGCCGCTCGCGCCGCCCGAAGGTTTTTTCCCCGAGCACTTCTGGTACAACCTCGTTTCCACCAGCGTCTTCGGCTTGCTGGGGATTGTCCTCGTCCTGCTGGCGATCGCCCTTTTCGATAAGGTCTCGATCGCCAAGGTGAGCCTGCACGACGAATTGAAGAATGGCAATATGGCGGTTGCCGTCGTCTTGTCGGCCTTGATCCTGGGTATGTGCTTCCTCATCACCCAGATAGTCAAGTGATCGATCCGGGCTATACCCCAATGCCGGAGCAGGATCTGCAGAGGTTGACTTTCAAGCCGTCTTCGCGATTGCCATCGCTGGATGGATGGCGGGCCGTCAGCATAATCCTGGTTCTGGGAAGTCATTGTCTGAAATGTGCGAATTTTCCAAGTAGCCTCATTCCAGTGTTCAGGTGGGCGTTTGACGGCAATCTCGGAGTCAGGGTCTTTTTCATCATCAGCGGGTTTCTCATTACGTGGTTGATGCTTATGGAACACGACCGCCGCGGTGGGGTGAGCTTATGGCGATTTTATGCGCGACGTGCGCTGCGTGTTCTGCCCGTTTACCTTGCCTTTCTCTGCGTACTAGCGGTGCTCGAGATCTTCACGCCGTTTCGGCAAACAGTTTGCGTTTGGATCGGAAGCGGCACCTTTACCACGAACTTCGTTTGGGACGGGAAGTCTGCGAGCGGCCACTTGTGGTCGCTGGCTGTGGAAGAACAGTTCTATCTCCTGTGGCCGAGCGTGTTTGTATTATTCGGCGTTGCAAAGAACCTATGGAGCTCTTTGTGGATAGTGTCATTGCCCATCTGCATCGCTCCAATTGCTCGTGTAACCTCGTATCTAAAGGCATCGCCGGCCTTTATCCGCCCGCTTTTCTCCGATTTTTCGTTCTTGAACTATTTTGACTCGCTGGCAATTGGTTGTGCTTGTGCCATTCTCTTGGCTCGCAGGCGGAATGATTTGCGAGACTGGACGACGACTCGGCCTCGGCTGGTTGTTCTCGTAGCATTTACGCTGATCATCATTCCTTACACTTTGGCCCATTGGCCAATCTTGGGGATATTTACCGTGCCCTTGCGCCCTACTTGTGAAGGGATCGGCATCGCCATGATTCTGATGCAAAGTGTGATCTGCCCTCAACTCGGATTCTATCCGTTCTTAAACCACATAGTCGTTTGTCAAATTGGAGTATTGTCGTATTCCCTCTACATCTGGCAACAGATATTCTGCACCGACCCGCATGTGTTCGGCTTGGGCGATGTCTGGTGGATGTCGTTCCCTTGTTGGTTGATTCCCGTTTTCACCGTCGCGATGATCTCTTACTATGGTTTGGAACAACCATTATTCCGCCTTCGCGCGCGTCTTCGAGAATGACGACCTCGTCAGACCTGCGAAGTCTCGGACTACGCGCTTTTCGCGGCATCCCAGCCGGCGGTCGTTTTATTGGGAATGTGGGCCATTCTCTACCACCAGTTGTTAGTAGTGTCGGCCCCCTAAAGAATCGCCGGGAAAATGGGTCTATCTGCTCCGGCCATTTGGGGGATGGCTATTAATCGGGCCCTTCCGGAGCAGGAAATCAGGACGCGGCCAGTATTTGGATCGCGAAGGCAGCTGGTATTGACGGTGGCATCGGAGTAGACTGTGGGCATGCTAAAACGAGCGCGAGCAACTCCCGGCGGATACGTATACCACTCCCTCAATCGGTCGGTGGCGGGACTGCTACTGTTCCGCAAGGGAGCCGACTACCCGGCTTTCGAGCGGATCATGATCGCCACCCAGTGAGCGAACTCAACAGTTAAATCATGAACTCGCACTTGGCCGTTCTATTCGATCTCGATGGTACGCTCCTGGATACACTCGAGGATCTTGCCGACGCCACGAACGCGGCGCTGGGCGAGTTGGGCCTTCCCCCGCATCCCTTGGAAGACTACAAGCAGTTCGTGGGTGATGGCATCGAGAACCTGATCCGCCGCGCCCTGCGGCAGGAGCGGCCGGACGATGCCCTGCTCGCCCGCGGCATCGAACTGGCGCGGGGGCAATACGCCCGTCGCTGGGCCGAAAAGACCCGGCCCTATCCGGGGATTGCCGAACTCCTCGACGCCCTCACGACGCGGAGGATTCCCATGGCTGTGCTTTCCAACAAGCCGGACGAATTCACCCGGCTTTGCGTGGAGCGGTTGTTGCCCAACTGGCAGTTCCAGGTTGTCCAAGGCGCCAGCGATAATCTGCCGCGGAAGCCGCACCCTGGCGGGGCCTTGGCGATCGCGGCGGAAATCCTCGTCGCGCCGGCCGACGTGCTCTATTTGGGAGACACGAACACCGACATGCAGACGGCCGTCGCGGCGGGGATGTTCCCGGTCGGCGCCCTGTGGGGATTTCGCACGGCCGAGGAGCTGCTCTCTAACGGCGCTGCGGCCCTGGCAGGTACGCCGGGCGATGTTCTCCATTGGGTAGCCGACGCGTCGGGCCCTAGCGGAAGAGGCGGGAGGGAGAAAAGGGAAGGGGCAGGGGAGACAAAGGAGTATTTTCCGCGCACCGCTTTTCCGAACAGCGAAAGTGGCTTAAAATAGTCGGCATTCAGGACATCCAGACAGAGCAAGCGAAAAGGACCCCCCATGTCAGAAACGGTGTATCAAAAGATCCAAGTCGTCGGTACCTCCAGCAAGTCGCTCAGCGATGCCATTTCTGTGGCCGTGGCCAAGGCTGCAGAAGTCATCAAGGATCCGACATGGTTCGAGGTGCTCGAGCAGCGCGGGGCCATTTCCAACGGCAAAGTGCATCAGTTCCAGGTAACGCTTTCCGTGGGCGCAAAATTGCCATAAGAGCCGAGCTGTCGGAGTTCTAGGCGGTGGAATGCCCGCCTAAACGCGGAACTCCTGAGCAGGTTGCACCGAAAACCGGATGAGCTGTGCTTTCCACGACAAGCGGCAACCGAAGAATAAGCCCCGATTGGCAAGTGCCGCGCCGCGAACAAGGGCAGGCGGTGTGCTATACCCGAAGGTACGGATTCTCGGCTTTCTCCCGGCCCACCGTAGTGGCCGGCC
The DNA here is from genome assembly GCA_963709175.1 of uncultured Planctomycetia bacterium. Classification (GTDB taxonomy): domain Bacteria; phylum Planctomycetota; class Planctomycetia; order Pirellulales; family Thermoguttaceae; genus JANXQG01. Next base: position 806,750 of record CAVPVK010000007.1, on the reverse strand, counting down.
CATGACCGCTGAAAAGAACCGTTTCGTCGGGTAAAGTGAATACTTTCGCCCGAATCCCTGCGGCCAACTGCTCGAAATCGCCGTCGTAAAAGTCAGTTCGCCCCACACTCCCGAGAAAAATGACATCGCCGACAAAGGCTATCGGAGGGGTATTGTCTGCCCAGACATAGATCACGTGCCCGGCCGAATGCCCGGGAATCTCGCGGACCTCCAAATCGAAACCGCCGTAGGAAATGCTTTCTCCTCCGCGGACCGTACGATCAGGGGGAGGACTCATTACCGGCCGGCCGTAGCGAGCCGAGAGATTTAGTTCAGCATCTGTGAGTTTGGCCGCGTCCGCGTCGCCGATGACCAGCGGGCAGTCCGGCCATCGTTGTTTCAGGGCGGCATTGCCAGCAATGTGGTCGCTGTGACCGTGGGTGTTGAGAATCGCGCTTGGCACGACCCGTTGGGTGTCGAGCCAGGCAAGGATTTGGTCGGGCTCGAACCCCGGATCGATAACGAGGCAGTCGTTGCGGCTTTTCAGCCGCAAAAGATAGGTGTTTTCGTCGAAGGGCGCGGAAACCACCCGAGCGAGGTCAAACTTCGGCTCGTCCATAAACTGCTCTCCCTGTTGTTGACGTTTCGTGATAAACTGTGCCGCGAATTCTGTTGCCGCTAGTCGCAGCGGTGGCAATTTGCGGAGAAGGCGTGTCGTTCGTGAAAACATTGTAATCCCGACGCTCGGAAGATGCGATAAGCTCGATAGGGACCGCGTTGGCGGCAAGCGAGGTCGGGAAACCGCCTGGCTCGACAGCCCGCCAGACGCCGAATGGTCCCAAGTCGCCGGAGAACTCCGGCGCAAAACGACCAAGGAGGGTAATCTCGATGTGTATTCGGCAATGGAATATGCGTGGCTGCCTGGCAGCCTTTCTTGCAGGGCTGGCCATCTCGACCGTGGCCGCCCAGGTCCCCGCTGGCCAAGGCCAGCAGGGTCCTGAGGCTCCTCTTGCCACGTCGCAGTTGCAGCCCGGCAATCCGAACGAGCATCCGCTGATGCCCGCCTTGCGTTGGGCTCGGCAGGGGCTGCCTGGGATCGAGAGGATTCAAGACTACACGGCTACGTTGATCAAGCAGGAGCGGATTGGCGCCACGCTTGGCGAAGACCAGTACATCTCCCTCCGGGTCCGGCACCAGCCGTTCAGCGTCTATCTGGGTTTCCTCAAGCCCAATTCCTTGCGGGGCCAAGAGTGCATGTACATCGACGGCGCCAACAATGGCAAGATGTGGCGCACGGCACCGGCATGCAGGCGGCCTTCGGCACGGTCTCGCTTTCGCCGGATAGCAACATGGCCATGCGCGGGCAGCGCTATCCGTTGACGCAAATCGGCATTTTGAACCTGACGCGGCGGCTGATCGAGGTGGCCAGCGAGGACGTCAAGTACGGCGAGTGCGAAGTCAAGTATTTCAAAGGCGCGAAGATCAACGACCGCGTGTGCACTTGCATCCAGGTCTTCCATCCCGTGCCGCGGAAGAACTTCCTTTTCAACGTCGCGCGGATATTCGTGGATGACAATCTCAACGTGCCGGTCCGCTACGAGGCCTACGATTGGCCGAAGACACCCGGCGGCCAGCCCGAACTGATCGAGGCCTACACCTACCTCAATATGAAGCTCAACGTCGGCCTGACCGACGCCGACTTCGATACGCACAACCCGGCTTACCACTTCCACTGAACAATGCTTCGTGTCAACTCGGCCGTGGTCAGTGTCCCGCCCATGTCCGGAGTCAGGTTGCCCGCAGCGAGCGACCGCTCCACGGCCCGGCGGATTACGGCCGCGGCCTGACCCTGGCCGAGCCACTGGAGCATCATGGCGGCACTGAGTATCGCCCCCACGGGATTGGCGATCCCCTTGCCGGCGATGTCCGGCGCGGAGCCGTGCACGGGCTCGAAGAGCGAGGGAAACCGCCGCTGGGGGTCGAGATTGGCTGACGGGTTGAGCCCCAGGCTGCCCGTGATGCCGCCGGTCAGATCGCTGAGAATATCGCCGAAGAGATTCGAGCCAACAATCACGTCGAAGGTGCGGGGACGCCTGACGAGGTGCAATGTCGCGGCGTCGATGTGCAGCTTCTCGACGGCGACATCGGCGAATTCGGGTGTCATTTCGGCGAGCACGCGGTCCCACAGACCGTAGCCATAGTGCTGGGCGTTGGACTTGGTGATCATAGCCAGCCTGCCGCGTCGGGTCCGGGCTAGGTCAAAGGCAAAGCGGAGTATCCGCTCAATGCCCCGGCGGGTGTGGACGGCCGTCTGCAAGGCCAACTCGCCGGGCGTGCCGGCCGCCAGCACTCCCCCGTTGTTCACGTATTCCCCTTCGGAGTTCTCCCGCACCACGACCAGATCGATCGGCCGGTCGTCTCGCAAGGGACCGGGTACGCCAGGAAAGTCTGCGCCGGCCGCACGTTGGCGTATAGATCGAACGCCTGACGCATTTGTACCAACGGCGCCAGCGTAATGCTGTCAGGGAGCCGCGCGGGCCAGCCGACCGCTCCCAGCAGGATCGCGTCGAAGGCTTGGAGTATGGCCAGGAAGTTCTCCGGCGCGACTCGGCCGTGACGATCATAATGGTCCATTCCCCAGTCAAAGCGATGGAAATCGAGGTGGAAGCCGCCATTGGTCTGCTCGGCCACTGCCAGCACCTCGAGCGCGGCGTCGACGACTTCCGGTCCGATCCCATCACCCGGATAGAGCGCGATGCGGTAGGTTTTCACGAGATTGGTTCCTAGTGCAGCGTCTGGCGAATAACGTGCTTTATCGACGCGATTGAAGCGGGATGCGCGAGCGAGCAAAGCCCCCACGACCTCGCTTGCGCGTCGGACTTAGATCGATTTTTCATAATTAATGCACAATGTAATTGAGACACTAAACTAGCTGGGCCTGCACAGACGGGCCGGCGATTGCATCCCTTCCCCCCAGGGCTGCTAATTCGCGCATTTCCTCCCACGCTCACGGCACTTCCGCGAGGAATTCCCGCAGTTTGTCATAATATGCCGGGCTGCGACCCCCGTTGTGGTCGCGCCCTGGAATGACGAGGAAATGCTTCGGTTCGTTGGCCGCGTCGAACAGTCGACGGGCCAGGTCGAGCGGGACGACCGTGTCGCGGTCGCCGTGGCTCTGGAACAATGGGCCATGGTAGGCGGCGATCTTCCGCACTGAATCGAAGCGCGTTCGCATGAGCAGCCGCACCGGTGCCCAGGGATAGTGGTAGGCGCCCACGTCGGGCAGGGAGCTGAAGGTGTTTTCCAGGACCAAGGCTCGGGCCCCGTCTGTGGCCAGATCGACCGCCACCGCCCCGCCCAGCGATTCGCCCATCAGCACGATCCGGCTTTCCGCCACGCCGGCCTTCCTGGCAAGCCAGGCCCTTGCCGCGCGGGCGTCGGCCAGCACGCCGGCCTCGTTCGGCGTGCCCTCGCTCTTGCCGTAGCCGCGATAGTCGAAAATCAGCACCGTAACCCCTGCGCGATCGTGCAGCATGCGGAGCGCGTTGGCGCGGTGCGTGATATTGCCGCCATTGCCGTGACAGAAGAGGACGACCGCTTGGGGATTTGAGTGCGGCACGTACCAACCGTGGAGCTTCACTCCGTCGGCCGCCGTGAAGTGGGCTTCCTCCGCAGGGATGCCGCTGGGGGACCAATTGTCCTCGGGGTAGTTCCCGGGAAGGAAAATCAACGAGTTCTCGAACGCCATCATCGCCATTAGCAGCAACAGGTAGACGATTACGAGGATACGAGCGGCACGCCAGGCAAAGTTCAGGATCTTCCCCCGCGCGGGCGCGGGGCCGGGGTCTCGCTCATGGCACAACCTCCAAACGCAAGCCGCGGCAGCGCATGCCGCCACTTCCACTTCTCAGTGTATCACCTGCCGCGAACGATTGGCAACCGGTAGTTGCCCTGAGAGCGGGAAATGGCGACAAAGCGAGTCGTTATTTGTCGGACACCAACCTAGCCGGCTGAACTTTCGACGGATGATTTGCGGAGCGGGCCCGCATCGACTAACTTATGTATGTGCGTGTGCGCCGCACCTTCCCATACTCCTTCCCCAATATGAGGACTGCCATGCTTAGTAGACGCAAATTCATGCAGGCTTCGGCCCTCGGAGCCGCCGGTATCGTTATTCTGAAAGACAGCCGCTCCCTGCGGGGTTATTGGTCCAACGAGAAGCTCAGTATCGCCAGCATCGGAGTCTGTGGCCAAGGTGAGTCGAACCTCGGCAACGTGGGTGGAGAGAATATCGTCGCCTTGTGCGACGCAGATGAGCGCCGGGCGGATGCGATCGCCAAGAGGTTTCCCAATGCCAAGCGATACGCGGATTTCCGCCGGATGCTCGACGACATGCACGGCCAGATCGACGCCGTCGTGGTCAGCACGCCCGACCATACCCACGCCGTGGCCTCCGTGGCGGCCATGAAGCTGGGGAAACACGTGTATTGCGAGAAGCCCCTGGCACGCACCGTCCACGAAGTGCGGGTTATGCGCCAGACGGCCATCGAGCAAAAGGTCGTCACGCAGATGGGCAACCAAGGCTCTGCCACCGAGGATCTGCGACGCGGAGTGGAACTGGCCTGGGACGGCGTCATGGGCGAGATGCGCGAGGCCTACGTTTGGCTAGCCAACGGCGATGGCCCGCGGGAACGTCCCAAGGATGTGCCGCCCGTACCCGACGGACTCCACTGGGACCTCTGGCTCGGCCCGGCGCCGGTGCGGCCGTATAACCCGGCCTACGTGCCGGGATCGTGGCGGGCGTGGCGGCCTTTCGGCAGCGGCTCCGGCGGAGACATGGGCTGCCACACGATCAACATGGCCGTCCGCGCGCTGAAGCTCGACTTGTTGTGGAAAACGGATGTGGTGGCCAAGCCTGCATCACCGGTTGTCATCCGCGTGGAAGCTGAGCCGTCGGAGATCAATGCGGAGACCTATCCTCGGCGGATCGTCGCCAAGTTCGATTTCCCCGCGCGCGGCAGCATGCCGCCAGTGAAGTTGACCTGGTATAACGGCGGACCCAAGCCGCCCAAGGACGTGCTGCTGGGACACATCATGACCGAATGGGGTTGCCTGGTGAAGGGCACTCAAGGGGCGATCTTCACGTCGTGCCCGTGGAACACCCGCCTGGAGCTATTACCCAAGGCCAAGTTCCAGGGCTTCAAGGGACCCTCGCCCACGATCGCCCGTTCGCCCGGTCATCACGCTGAGTGGATCCTCGCTTGCAAGGGCGGGCCGAAGCCTTTCTCGAATTTCGAGATTGGCGGTCCCACGGCCGAGATTGTCCAACTGGTGCACGTGGCTTCACTGGCCCGTCGGCCCATAGAGTACGACCCGCTCAGCGGCACGATCGTCAATTGCCCCGAGGCAAACCCGTTATTGCACCGTGATTACCGCGCAAGCTGGAAGCTTTAGCACATGAGCAGCCAAAACGATCTCCCTGAGGTCAATCTCAAGCTGGCGGACATCGTTGCCGGCTCGTCCGTCTTGCCTCCATGGCACGACGCTTGGAGGCGATTGAGCGCCGAATCGACCGATGAAGAGAGTTTGGCGGTATATCAGGCGATCCGAGACTCCGGCTACCTGTCTGAAGAGGAAGGATTTTATTTCGTTTCCAGGCACATCGAAGCCATGACCGATTTGGAAGCGGAAACGAAGTTGAAAGACCTGGTCAATCGCATGGAGGCCATAGAGCAGGAAAACGGATTGCAGGACGACGAACCCTGGCCGGAGGACCAGGTCCCAGAAGAATACGAAGAACTATCACAAAAGTACCAGGATGCCTGGGACGATATCTTCATCAGAAAACTCGAGGCCTTTGGCGAGCGGGCAATTGCCGATTTGTACAGGATGGACGGCGATGAGTTCGCCAGGCGTTATGAGATTGGCCTGCAGTTCTTTCAGGAGCCAGTCAAAGCTGACGAGACAGTTTCGCCGGACGAACTCGTCAGGGTTGCTTCCTATCTGGACTTGCCGCGTGCCGATCTGGCCCGAATGGCCCTGGCGAGGGAGGGGATTCCGGCTTCACTCGGAAACGCCAACTACCTGTATTGGTCCTGGGATCACAGCAACGCCGTGGGCGGAGTGACGGTTCATGTCCGTCGCGGTGACGCCAGGCTGGCCCGCAAGGTACTAGCGACGGCCCGTGCCAAGCCCTCGGAAAGCCTTCGGCCTTGGACGTGTCCGTCATGTGGCCAACGGATCGCCGGGCAGTGGGACGCCTGTTGGCGGTGTGGCTCTATTGCGGACGGCACGCCGAGCGATTCCCTGGGCGAAGAACGGGTTACCAGACCAGAAGGCAATGATCAGACTGGCGCCTGGAAGAACTTGATCGCGTTTTTCATGGCGACGGCAGGCGCCGTATTGACTATATGGCTATTGAGACATCGCCTGATCTTGCCTGTAATGTATGTTTTCCCGGCGACGTGCATCGTCGTGTACTTGCTTCTGCAATTCGAGCGTTCCCCAGGTGACCCGTCTCAAGCACAAGTCACGGATGATTTGAGCGATATACCCGACCAAGGCATTTCACGGACGCCGAGTGCGGTCAGCCGAGCGATTGTGCAACGGGCGTGGCAAGCTGCTGGTAATTGCCCTCGGCTTCCCGCCGCTAGGCTTCTATTCGATGCGGCTACTCTGGAAATTGGGACAGCGGGACACGCCCTTGAGCTGGGCTGATAGTTTGCGCGTATGGACGGCTTTCTTTCTCAATATCGTCACGATTTTCTTCTGCCTGATGTTTGCCCGGTTGCTGTTATTTGGATTTGCTGGTTTTTAACGCGTGAAGGAGGTTTCCATGAAACGGCAAATACTGGCTGTTGTTGCGTGTTACCTGGTCTTGTCGCGATTTCTTGCCGCAGAGGACAAGCCCGTCGCGCCTGCGCCGTTGAAACTCGAGCAGATCATCTCGCGTGAGGACCCCACGTTCGATTGCACGCACGCCCGTCTCACCATCGGACGCGACGGCATGGTGTATCTTACTTCGGTCGGTCACGACACCGGTTACATCCTCCGCGTCAGCCGCGATGGCCAGGACAAGCTGGGGGCGGCGTCGCTGCCGGCAATCCACAATGCCACGGCCGATGCCAGCGGTCTGATCGCCGCTTCCCATGCTCATTTTTCTCACCTTATCGCGATCTACGACAAGGAGTTTCAAAAGACCCGCGTCGTGACCGATTTTCTCGTCAGCGATCAGGCCGGTTGGGATGCCCCCGCCAGCGTCGAGGCGGGGGCCAGCGGCGACTTCTACGGGCTGGACCAACATCGCGACCGCATTCTCCAACTCAATGCCGTGGGCAAGCTGATCAAGGCCTATGCCCTGCCGCCAATCGTTAAGTGCCCGGCGACCGCGTTCCGCGTGTGCGAGAAAGCGCAGGCTTTCTACATCGTTCGTTGGGGCCGGCCGGAAGTGCAGTGCCGGGGGTTCGACGGCAAGGTGAAATGGGAGCGGCCGCTGGGTGTTATCGCCGATACCTATGAGGGTGACAACGGCGGCTTCGACGTGGATCAGGACGGCGTGCTGTACTCGATCGGCTCGCAAGATAACGTCGTCCGCAAGACGGGGTTAGACGGCAAGCCGGCCGGTGAGATCAAGCTGACCATCCCGCCCGAGCGGAAATTGCCCGATGGCATCCGCGGCCTGCGTATCTGGGGTGGTGAGGCCATCCTGCGGGGCCGGCACCCCAGCGAGTTGTTCCAGGTTTACGACTTGGGCAGCGGCCAGTTCAAGCGGTCAGTGAACAGCGATCACGAACGGTTGACCGTGACGGCCCAAAGCGGCCCGTGGATCGCCGGGCAACCGGCCGCGTTCAAGATCGAATTCGACGGCGGCCGTCGCTCGATCAGGCCCAAGTGGCGGGTGTGGGCCCGGCCCTTCGGCGTCCTGGACTATCGCGAGTTGGAGCTTATCGATGGCAAGCTGCTCCTTCCCAACGGCCTTGCCGGCCTCTACCAGATCAAGGTGACACCCGAATCCACACCGTGGCAGCAGGGCTCGACAGCGAGCGAGTACAAGGTGCAAACTGTGGTGGAAATCCGGACGGCGGACGCCCAAGGCAGCGCTGCGGTGGCGACGCCGCTGGGGCGAGTGCGGTTTAGTCGGGGTGAGGAAATCCCGGTGACAATTTACCTGCGCGGCAATGCTTCAAGAGACGGGGAATTGACCGTCACGTTGAGGGACGGCAAGAAAACAATCGCCAAGACCGCGTTGAACGCGCACGTAGTACCGTCTTTGGGCCGCATTCCGCCTGAAGACGGCACTACGAGCGGCGTATTCCGCTTCACGCTTCCCAAATCGCTGACCGCACGACTGCGGCCGGGCAACTATGTGCTCGGCATTACTGCCAAGGGCATGACCTGCGTTGATCAGCCTTTGGTGATCGGTCCAGGCACGCGGCCCGTGTCGCTGCTGACGACGATATACGGCGACTACCGCTCCACCTACCCGGCGGCGAACGCTTGGGATGCCGCGGACATCGTTACGGCCTCTTGCGGCCGCGCGGAGCGATTGGGTTTCAACTTGATGGTGGACCGCCTTGGCCATCCCTTGGAGATGGGCGACTTTGCCCTCGGACCGCCCCGCGCCGAGGTAGCGGACTTCATAAAGGCGCTGGACGCCGATCCCCGCGCCGTCTCGCCCCAGAAGCTCGTGACCGCGCCGACGCTGCTGCAAGCCATGAGCGGATACAGTGCCTGCGGAATCAGCCAGATGGCCATCCTCATGGGTAACGACGCTGGGCTGCCGTTGGGCGGCCCCGGCTTCGATGGGCGCACGCCAGAGCAAGACGTCAAGGACCTGACCGCGACTACCGAGGCTCTGAAAGGTTACCCGGCCTTCCGTGGCTGGAGCTGGGCGTCGAATTGGTGGGTCTTCGGCGACCGCGGCGCGGCGGCGGCCAAGACGGCCGAAGGAAAGGCGGCTTGGACGGCGGCGTTGAAGAAGGCTGCTGACGTGGGGACGTGGGACGACGTTCTCGACAAGGTAGCCGGGTATCGGTTGTCGTTCGCCGTGGACGCCCAGGCACTATTTAACAAGAAGCTCCGCGAGCTTGGCGCCGGACCTGGTGACCGCCTCGGCGTGTCCCTACCGCAACGTCGAGTCCTATCCGCCCATTTCGCTTTGCAACGTCGATGAAAGCGACCTGCAGGCCCAGTGGGAACAGATCGAGCTGCCCTACCATGCCCCGTTCGGCGTCGATTTTTACAAGCGGCCGGGAAAGAAGGCCTGGGGCCATCCGGAGATCTGGAACGACGCTGGCACCGGCGACCAGATCCTCACCACGCTCTGGCAAATGGTGATGCGCGGCGCCGACGGCGTCGGTTGCTCCGACCCCGTGCCGCCGTGGCACTTCGCGTTGAAGGGCAACACGGATGACCCGCGCATGTCCTGGAATGGCACGTGCAGCGTCTACCGCGGCCTCAACGCCGTGCTCAAGCGCTATGGCCCGTGGTTCGTTTCCATGCGAAACCACGACAAGGTGGCCATTGTGGCCAGCGGGCGGATGTACAAGATCGACGATTGGGCGGGAGTCATGGGGCGGCATTTCGCCCGCGTGATGGAGGCCTATGTCGCCTGCCTGCACGCGCACCGTCCGGCGAGCATCGTTTTTTCCGAAGACGTCAAGCCCGACACGCTCAAGCAGTACGAGGCGGTATTGGTGGTCGATCAGACCGTCCAGATGGAGCCGGGTTTGGCTGCGGCGCTCAAGGCCGCCCGACAATCCGGCGTGAGTGTTTTCTTCGATGAAACTTGCCGCGCCGCGTTGGTCAAGGATTTCATCCCGCTGGGGTTGTCGTTCAATCATCTGGAAAAGGACCCCAGCCCTGCCGCCGACGACCATGCCTGGTGGCGAATCGCCGGCTATGCCAAGGCCGCCGCGCCGCAACTCGCCAAGGTGCTGGCCCGCGTGCGGCCGGCCGCGGAGGTGGAGAATCCCGAGGTTTTTGTAAGCGAACGCCGGGCTGAGGAAGGCCGCTATCTATTCGTGGTCAACAACAGCACTTTCGGCGATGTGGACCCGGGGCTGCTCTGGCGGGTATCGTTGTCCTGCGCCAGCCTCGTGCCGCAGATCGTGCCCTTGAAAGTCGAAAACATCGAGGGTCGGGCCATTTACGATGTCTTCGCGGGAAAGCAGGTCCTTCCGGCCGGCGGTAGCCTGCAAGCCGACTGCCGCAACATGCCGGCCCGCGTTTTTGCAATTCTCCCCGCCGCCGTCGCCCGGGTCGAGATCCAGGGACTCAACGGCCTCGCGCGCGGTGATTCCGTGAGGTGGGCTGTCCGGGTTCAAGACGCTAGTGGCAAGTCGATCCACGCCGCGGTGCCCGTACGCGTCCGTCTACTTGCGGCCGACGGTGGTATTCTCGAAGAGCAATATGTCTCGGCGGCATCACAAGGAGTGAGCGGCGAATTCATCCTTCCGATCAACATGCCCGAAAGCCGCGTAACTCTCGAAGCCGTTGAATTGCTTAGCGGGATGGCCGCGACGCTGAAACTTGCCGTTGCCAACCCTGAATCGAGCCCATTAGACCTCAGAAACATCGACACTGCTCCCCAGCTTAAGGAATGGGGCATTCGCAACTTGAAGAACACGAGCCATCCAAGTTCGCCGATCAGCACGTCCGTCTCCACTGCTCCCACCCGGGACTTCTCGCCGGCCGACGAGTCGTTCGGCCCGCACGTCCGCGACATGGTCGTCACCGATGGCGGCCGACTGGCCGTGCTGAACACGATGAACTGGGACCACAACCTCTACGGCGTGGACGTCGCCAGCGGCAAAATCCGCTGGCGGCAGCGGGCCGGGCATTACTTCGCCTTCGATCCGACGGCCCTCCCTGGCGGCGTAGCCGTGCAGGGCTTCGACCTGAAGAGTGCCCAGGGTTACCATCTGTACCTGGTTGGCGCCGATGGCGGGATGCAGCGGCGGTTTGCACTCTACGGACTGCCGCAGCGCCTACCGCACCGCTTCGTTCCGGCCCTGGTTCATGACCACATCAACAGTTTCGCCGTCGGCAACGGCGGCAGGTGGGTGGCCAGTGCCGGCGACCTGGGCGTCGTAGTCTGGTCGGCCGACGGCAAAGTCCTATGGCAGTACGATTGGTATCGGCAGCAACGCCATTCCGGCAAGGTGCTGGCCCTGGACGCTACCACGCTCTTGGTGATCGAAGGCACGGTTGCCACTGCCTATGGGGCGACCGACGGGAAGCCAAAATGGCGGCAAGCGATCGGCCGCAGCGGCGAGGTCCGCATCGCCCGCACCAGCGCCGATGCCAAGACGTGCGTGCTTTACAACATCGCTGACGGCGGAAAGATGTTCGTGCTCCGCGATGGCAAAATCGTTCGGGCGATCCCCACCGCTGCTGAGGATCTCGGTATTTCCGCAGACGGCCAGCTGATTGCCGTAGTGACCGAGAACCTGCTCAAGCTGTATTCCGTCGCCGACGGATTGGAGTGGATCGTCCATGGCGACGACCTGCTGCACTTCCCGCGATTCTCCGGCAATGGGCGACTGGCTGTCGCCAGCAACCTGGGCACTGTTTATGTAACCGATCTCGACGGCCACGTCCTGCTGGAGAAGGACATGAAGGCCCTCTCCGTGCCCGCCTGGCTGGCCGATGGGAGCCTGTTGCTGGCCACCTGGGAAGGGGCAGTATCGAGGCTCGACAAGCGCTATGTACCGCTGTGGCAAACCCGTCTGACTCCCCAGGCAGTGGACATGCGCGGGAAAATCCTGGCTGAAGACAGTGTGCCCACCTCGTCGGTTAGCGGCTGGGGCAATGCTGCGGAAAAGCCCGGCGACGTCACTGCGAATCTGCTTGCCAAGACCACGCCGCTGATGCGCCTCGTCACGTCGCAAGGCGAGACTTCGTTGACGGAAACGCCTGCACAGAGGGTCGGCATGCTCTACGACGGCAAGACCTCGGCTCCAGCGGAGCCCTGGATTCCCTGGGAAATGGTCGGCACGTTCGCCGAGACCTCCCCGTTGAACTTTATCCTCATCGACGCCTATCGCACGCAGATGGAGGTTACGGGCGTGACGCTCGTCGAGGATGCAGCCCATCCCGAGAGTTGGCTCCGCGACGCATCGATCGATTACTGGGACGCGGCGAAGGAGTTGTGGATGCCGATCCAGCCGCTGCGGTCCGATGCGGCAATCCACACGCACATGTTTGCGCAACCGGTGCGTGCGGCGCGATTCCGGCTTGTGCTCCCTTGGGGCGTCTGCGGCAACACGAGGCTGGCGGAAATCGTCTTTCACGGCAAGCTGTTGGGCTGCTCACATCCGGACGTAGTGGCTCGGCGTCCGTTGGCAACGCTCTTCGACGAGCAGGAGGACATCCTTCACGACCTGTACTCGGACAACGGATTGGCGATGTCGCTGGAATGCGCCTATAACGGCGAGCGGTGTTTGACGCTTACACCGCGGGACGGCGGCCAGGCCACTGCGGGACAGCCGTGGCGGCAACAGTTCGGCGAAACCGTCCGCAACTGGGATTTCGAGATCGTCGAGAACCCTCAGCCCGGCCAGTACCGCTGGCTCCAGTTCGCCTGGAAGACGCTGTCGCCTCAGACCAGGGGTATATCGCTCAAGCTGAGCGACGGTGGATATGGCGGGTATTCGATCGCTGCCGGCGAGCCTACGGTGTGGGAAGGCATGACTGTTGCCAGGAAGATTGACGCGCCGCCTGCCGCTTGGCAGACCGTTCGTGTCGACCTTTGGACGGCGGCCAAGAAACCCTGGCGGCTCCGCAGCCTGGCTTTGGGCGCGAAGGGCGGAGGCGCGGCTTTCGACCAGATCCTGCTCGGACGGTCCGAAAGGGACCTTCCTGAGCATCTTGCGCGGGAAGTGAGAAGTGAGTTTGGTTATGAATTCTCGTGGGTTGCCTGATGTCCAGGGCATAAACGGCCGACCGCCGCAACAGGACCAAGCTCGAGAAAGCCCATTGCGGCGGTCGGCAGAATCGGTTTCAGTGGCGGATATCAAACTTCTCGTCCAGCCGTTGTCACACCCCTCGCCGCCAGCCTCGGCAGGCGAGCATCAAGCCCGCAGCCAACAGTAGCGCGACGACCGAAGGCTCTGGCACGGCCGCGACCTCCGAGGCGGACGATCCCGCCGCTCCACCCAATGGGGCTGCGATTGCCGTGGGATCGAAAATGAACGTCCCGTTGGCGCCTACGGCCAGGCTGGCGCCGGCAGGCAAGGCCGAAGCGGCGGTGATTGCCAATGTACCATCGGCTACGGTCGTGCCGCCGTCATAGCTATTCGTGCCCGACAAGATCAAAAGGCCGGCTCCGGTCTTCGAGAGGCCGGCCCCCCCGACCTCGTCCATGATGTCGCCGGAAATCAGGGCGCTATCGCCGCCTGTCCCTTGCGACACGTAAATCTGGCGGGGCTCGCCGTTCAGGTCGATGCTATTGGCAATATCTACCCGGCTGTTGGCCGTGGGAGAGCCGAGAGTCAGCACGGCGCCGTCCGGCAGGAAGCCCGGCGTGCCGTTGATGTTGCCGCTGTTGGTCCAGACGAGCGTATCGCCGCCGTTGACGCTGACCATCAGGCTGCCGCCGCTGGCTGCAAAGCCGCCGTCGCCCGTCCACTGCACTTGGCCGGGATCCGGGCCCAAGGCGCGGGTGAAGGTACCATTGCTTTGAAAGACAGCGCCGTAGCCGCTTTGCGCCACGCTGCCGCTGAACACCAGGTTTGACGTAGTTGGTAAGCCGATGCCATCAATGGCCTGGAGCACTCCGCCGCTAATCCTCGTGGGACCACTGTAGGCGTTGGTGCCGATGAGCGTGAGGCTGCCTGGCCCCGCCATCGTCAGGCCGAATAAGCCTGCCCCGTCCTGGAGCGTGCCGGAGAAGGTCTGCGATGTGCCATCGCCGCCGGCCGTTAGAATGGAAAGCGTGCCTGTATTGGAGTTCGTCACCACGCCGGCCCCGTTGAGAGAACCGACCGTCTGGTTGTTGCCGTACAAGTCGATGGTGGCGCTGGCGGCGAGCGAAAGTGCCGTGCCGCTAGGCAGCGACCCGGCCGGGACTTGCCCCGCCGTGATGGTGGGCAACTGGCTGTTTTCGATCAGCGCGTAGTAGACGTTCATGCTGGTCGCTTGTCCGGACGGGCCCGTTATGCCGGCAAAGCCAGTTCGACTGGTAACTCCGCCCGTCAACACACCGGATGTCGTTACCGCCGACGACTCGGGCGTCGTTCCGTCGGCGGGCCAGAACGCTGCGGTATAGTTCGTGCTGTTGGCTATCGTCAAATCCATCCAGTACGTCGTACCTGTCGAGTAGGCGTAGGACAACGTGTTTTCCCACGCCGAGTCGTCATTGAGCGTGTCGATGTTCGTGGGATCGGTACCATGGAATAACTCGTTGACTCCCTGGTAATTAGCCGTGTTGACGGCGACCGCGACACCGGCACGCGAAAGATCTTGGCCGCTGCTAATCGAGTTGAGCTGGACCAAGGCGAGAATTTCCATGTTGCCGCTGGGAGCCAGACCGGCAGGCGCGTAAATAAGGTGGTCGGGATCCGAGCCGCTGCCGTTGACGCTCAGATAGCCGCTCGCGGGCGTGAGACCGCCGGAAGTAACCAGGCTGAAAACGCCGGCAACGTTGCTGACCCAGGCCGGATTCAGGCTGGCGGAGTTGAAGAAGTCCTGGTAACCGTTGACAGAAGTGCCGAAAGCGGCGAAGTTCGTAATCGGCGACTGAACGGGAGCTCCTAATCGCAGCGTGCCGTTTGCGACCATGGTGGGCCCCGTATAGGTCTGCGGCGAGGTCAGCGTCAGCAGGCCGGCACCCGTCTTCGTCACTGAACCCGTGCCGCTGACAACGCCGTTGTAAACCTGGGCGGCCGGATTGGCGAATACGACTGTCGCGTGGTTGTTGATGTTGACGTTGCCGGCCACGCTGCCGTTGGTGGAGACCCCGTCACCCAGTTGCAACGTGCCGCCGCTGACGACCGTGCCGCCGGAATAGGTGTTGTTGCCCGTCAGCGTCAACATGCCGTTGCCGACTTTCGCCAGGGCCACCGTCGCCGAGCCGTTTTGGATCGCGCCCGAGAACGTAGTGCTCGTGCCTAGACCGCCAACGGTCAAGACGGGCGTGCCCGCCACACTGCTGGTAATCGTGCCGCCGGGAGCGACACCCCCATCGGTAAGGGAACCGATCGTTTCACTGTAGCCATTCAAGTCCAACGTAGCTCCGCTTTGAACCGTGACGGCGGAGTTGACGCCAAAAGCCCCCGAGGTGGGAGTGGCGCCGCCCACCGTGGCCACGCCGGCCTGCAAAGTGCCCGCTGCGATGATCGTCGGGCCAGTATAAGTGTTGGCGCCGGACAAGTTGTTCGCGCCGCCGGCATTGGTGAATCCACCGCTGCCGGAAACGGCGCCGCTAATCGCTATGCCGGTGCCAATCCAGGTCAGTAAATTATTGTTCAGCACGACATTGCCGCCGAGCGATACGTTTCCGGTCACGCCGAAAGTGCCGTTGCCCGAGCTGACGGTACCACCGTTCAAGACGAGCGGGGCGGCAAAAGTGCTGTTATTGAACTCGCCCAGCGTGGCGCCGGGGTTCAGCGTCAGCGTGCCGCTGGTCCAATTCTGGGAGGCCCAAACCGCCAGATTGCCGCTGTTGACCGCGATATTGCCCGAGCCCGTGATGTAATTGGCGCCATACAGGTAGGTCATGGTCTGGGAATCACCGACGAAGCTCAGCGTGTAACCGTTGAGAGTCAACGTGCCGGGTGCGCCGCCTTCATCGAGGTGGATCCCGGAATTCTGACCGCTCTGGTAGGTGGCGCCGAACGCGCCGATCGTCGCGTTTCCCGCCAGCGTTATGTTGCCAATCTGCATGTCGGCAAAGGCAGTGCTTGTGGCCACGTTGACTTGAATTGCTCCCTCCCCGTTGCTGCCTGCACCAGCAATGACAAAGTTCCTGCCGGTCAGGCTTCGATTGTTCTCGCTTGTCGGGGCAAAATTGATGGTCGCACCCGGCGTGACGGTAATGGTTCCGGGCGGGATTTGCTGGTTGGACGGGGCCGTCAACATTCCCCCATTGACCGTCGTCCCGCCGCTGTAGGCATTGACTCCCGTTAGCAATTGCGTGCCGGTGCCGGCTTTGGTGAGGGCTACGGAACCCGTTCCGTCCTGGATTGCACCCGCGAACGTGCCGTTGGCGTTGTCGTTGCCGACGGTCAAAGTGGCGGAGGTGCCCGAGTTGGTAACCGTCCCCGTCCCGTTTAAGGCCCCGACGACCGCATTGTAGCCGCCGAGGTCTAGAACGCCGTTGACCGTGGCATTGCCCACAGCGGCGCCGCTATAGAGGGCAGTGCTGCTGCCCAATTGCAAAGTGCCGCTGCTGACTGTGGTCTGGCCGCTATAGGTGTTGCTGCCACTGAGGTTCAGCATGCCGCCCACAACCGTCAGGGCGACCTGGCCGCCGCTGCCATGGATGCCGTTCTGAATGGTTCCGCCGAAGGTGGTGGAGCCCGTGTCGTTCCACGTCAGAGTGGAAATAGTTGACGGCACGCTGTTGCCCACGATCTGGTCGGCAGCCGTTGCCCCGCTGCCAACTACCAGATCTCCCACGGTCTGGTTAAATCCGGCCATGTCGAAGGTGCCGCTGCTGCCCGCGGCCCCCAGGCTCAATGAGCCTGCGACGGGCAGGCCATTGTTGACGCCCAAGACCAGCGTGCCGCCATTGACGAAGGTTCCGAACGAATAACTGTTGACACCGCTATTGGCCACCGTCAGCGCTCCGGGGCCTTGCACTATCAACATGGCCGGCCCAGTGATATTGCCAGGTCCAGTGAACGTGTAGTTGTTCGAGCCGGTCACCGTCACAGTGGTCGGACTGAGCCCGCCGCTAAGCGTGACGGTATTGTTGCTGCTCGTGGCGTCGAACGTGACGTTGTCACCCAATGCGAAGTAGTTTCCCGCGCTGGCCGGGTTCCAGACCGTGTTGAGCGGGTTATTCTGGTTCCATGTGTTCGTGTAGCCGTGCGCGGTTCCGCCGACCCAAGTAAGATTGGCAGGATTCCCTGCAACATCCAGCGATACGACGCCCGGGGTCGTGGTGCCGTAATCGAAAGTGGCAGTCTGCCGCGACGTCAGTGCACCCGGCGCTGAAGACAAGTGACGACTGCCCGCTATCGGTGAGTTGTCCCGTATAGTCGAAAAGCGGGTAATTGCCCGTGGCCAGGATGCCGGCGGTTTTGTTGACAACAACCGTCGTCTGGCCAAAGAGGATCAACGCGCCGTTGACAACGATCAGGTCGTTGCCGGCCGAGATGCTGTTGGAGAGGTCGAAATTGACGTTCGCCTGGCCGAACGACGCAAATCCGCCAACCGTCAGCGTGCCGACGCTCCCCGCCATCCCCGAGGTACCGGGAGAAACGACGGGAAATGTGCCGGTCGTATTGTTCAACACCACGCCGCCGGTGCCGGAAATAATGCCCGTACCCGCGAGAGTGGCACTGTTGATCGATAATCCGGCCGCGCTGGATAGCAATCCGTTGACCGCCAAGGTGCCGCCGTCGACGTTGACGCCCGCCACATTGGTGCAATTCAGGGTTCCTCCGCTGGGGATGGTCGCCAGGACGGGACTCGCGGTAGTGCCGAGGTTCACCGGGCCCGTGCTGGCCAAGGTGCCGTTGACCGCCAAGGTCCCGCCGTTAACGCTCACGCCTGCGGAAGTATTGGTGGCGTTCAGGATTCCGCCGCTAGCTATCGTCGTGAGGGCGCCAGCCGCAAGGGTCACCGGCCCGCTACTGGCCAAGTTGCCGTTGATCGCCAAAGTCCCGCTGTTGACGGTCATGCCTGAGGCTACGTTGGCGGCGTTCAGATTGGCGCCGCTGGCGATCGTAAATTGACCGTTGGAAGTAACCTCGCCGGCCACGACGCCCGTGCCGTTCCATTGCCCACCGGTCACGCCCAGTGTGCCGCCGAGGGTTCCGCCCGAGAGGTTGATCACGCCGCCGGTGAGCGTGGTATTACCGGCCACTAGTCCCGATCCAGCGAGGGTCGCGGCCGTACCCACCGAGACAATGCTGGCGGCTGCCAGCGAGCCATTCACGGCCAGGGTGCCGGCGGTGAGCGTGGTCGCGCCGGTGTAGGTGTTGGGGCCGGCAAGGACAATCATTCCACCGGGACCATTCATCGTCAGACCAATCGTGCCCAGCGTGCCGCCGCCGGCGATCACGCCACTGAAGGTGGTCGAACCGCTTGTGGGAGTGAGCGTCAAGAGCGATGTAGTGCCACTGGCGCCGTTGATGATGCTGCCGCCGCCGGCGCCGATGACGTCGCTCAAGGAGGTGACCTGCTGGCTGGCGCCGTTCATGTCCAACGTGGAACTAGCGGCAATCGAAAGGGCCGTACCTGTCGGCAGGCTGCCAGGCGCAGAACTAGAGATCGACCAGCCGGGGGCCCACGTGTCGTTGGTGGTAGTAGAATTGCCTGCACCAGTCTCGCTATCAAGGACCGTCCAAGGCCCTGTGGGACTGTTGCCGCCCAAGAGTTGCCAATTATTCGGATTGCGGTTGGGCGTGCTATCCTGCTGCGCCCAATCGTAACCAGTAAAGACCTGCGGCGTGGAGAAACCGAAAACCAGCGTAAACGGCGCCGCAGGTGTAGGAGAAGGCGGGGGCCCGCCGGACTCGAACTTGGTGCCCGTATTGTTGTCTTCGAGACTCTGCAGAGAGCTCCCGTACCCCGGGCTCGTAGTCGTGCCGTTGACAGCGAAAGTGATGTTGTTGTTTGTAGCGCCGCTGACGTCAGTCGGGTTCGGGTAGACGCGAGTGCCGGCAGGCGCCACCCCTCCAACGGAATTGAAGGAACCGGCGGAATAAAAGCCAAATTCGCTCAACTGCTCCTCGTAGCCAGTACCACCGCTGACCGCGGTGCAGGAGAACTCGTAGTAACTATAGGCGGCGACGGACGATGGCTTTAGCCGGATCGTACCGCCGTTGATGACAGTGGGACCGCCGTAGGTGTTGGGTGCGGCGACTGCGAGCGTGCCGGGCCCCGACTTGGTCAGTCCGCCGCTACCGCTAATGACATAACCGGCGGTTTGACTGCCGGCGAGGTTATAGGCCAACGTACCGTTGTTCGTGACCCCGCTGGTGAAGCCGATCGAACCGTCCTGGTTGGCGGCGCCGGTGCCGAGTTGCAGGGTGCCGCCGCCAATCGTCGTGCCGCCCGTATAGCTGTTGGAGGCGGTGAGCACCAGCAGGCCGGGGCCGGCCTGCACGAGAGAGCCCGTGCCGACGATGCCGGCCGTACTGAAGTCCGTCCCCTGCGTCACCGTATTGCTACGGTTGAAGATAAGCGTCCCGTTGTTTGTGATCGGTGTGCCGGGCGAAAGCGTGCCGCTGCCGCCGCCGGCGCCACTTGCAGCGTGCCGCCGTTGACTGCCAACGAGCCGCTGGCGACCAAGGAGCCGCCGACCACCATGCTGCCGGAGGCAATCGTGACGCCGTTGGGGCTGGTGGAGTTCAGGACCCCACCGCTGGCGATGGAGAACAGGCCGTTGCCGGAAGGGTACAGCGGGATGCTGGAAGTAATCTGGCCAGCCACAGTGCCAGTGCCGCTCCACACGCCGCCGTTCACGGTCAGCGTGCCGCCGACGGTCCCGCCGGAGAGGTTGATCACGCCGTTGCCGGCGAGCGTGGTATTGCCCGCCACCAGGCCCGATCCGGCCAAGGTTCCGCCGCTCATGCCCAGCGTGCCGCCGAGGGTCCCACCGGAAAGACTGATAACGCCGCCAGTGAGTGTGGCATTGCCGCCCACCAAGCCGGCCGCGACAAGGGTCCCGGCGGGGCCGACAGAGACATTGCTGGCTGGTGCCAGGGAGCCGTTTGCGGCGATGGTCAGAGTGCCGCCGTTGATCGTGGTTGGGCCGGTGTACGTGTTGTTGTTGGAGAACGTCACGCTGCCCGCCGAACTGCTGAGGAGGACTGAGCCTCCACCGGCAATACCCGCGCCCGAGAACGAGTAGGGGTTCGTGCTGTTGTTGAATACCACCGTGGAGGGCTGGACGGCGCTGGCGATGGTAATGTTGGTATTCGTTCCGGTGTTGTCGAAGATCACGTTCGCGCCGTCGGTATATGCCTGCGAAGGACTATTCCAGTTCGTATCGCTCGTGGCTAGGCTCCACATGGCTGTCGACCCGCCGGTCCATGTGATGGGCGCCGATGCAATCAAGTTTCCACTGACTCCCATAATCGCCGTGTGAGTATTTGCGTTGGCTCCGCTTGTAAACGTGAACGTAATGCCTTGTAGGTTTGCCGAGGTGGGGAGGGCCGTAAGGTCGTAGTAATAGAGATTGGGATTCGTGGTATTCACCGAGTCATAACCTCCAGGATTGATCCGTCCACTGGCGTTATAAGCGACCGGTGTGTTACCAAACCAATCCCCCGTTGTTATCGATTCGTTGACAGTGCTGCCGTCGGAGTAGTTAAGTGTCACACCGATGGTGCCGTTTCCGTTGCCCGACGCCGCGAGAAACGACAAGGAGCTGCAGGTCCCTGCGAGGGCCAGCGTATACGTGGCAGTTGTGGGGCCAGAACCGTTGCCTGCCAGGAAGATCGCATTGTTCATGTCGGTCCCTTGGAATTGGAATGTGTCGCCTCCGGTGGTGGCGTCCGCTACGGTGAACTGGGTACCCATCGGTAGCCCCGTGGCGAGAGCAGTCGTGTTCTGGCCCATGGCGTACCAAGTATTCCCGCCATATGGGGTCGTGCCATTATCCATCGTAGCGGTGATAGGAGCGTTGGCAAAACTCTCACCCACACCGACCACGATGTTCTCGTTATAACCGATACCAGGAATTGGAGTGTTTTGCGCGGCGGCCAAGCCAGCCCAACATATCGCGATTAGACCCACAAGACTGCGAGAAACTGTTCTCATAGTGTTCATAGCCATTACCCTTTGCCCGTTGGCGAATTCCAAGAAGACGAAGTCAATTGGGGTGATCTGGGCGCACGCCCCACCAGGTGATTTAACAGGGCAATTCAGGAGACGTGCAGCCGCGATAGGGCCGCGCGATTTCCTTCCCCGTGTCTGATGCCCCAGCAAATGTTGACGACTCCCAGGGGCGATCTAACCGGCATTTTATCGACAATGGACAATTCGTCAAGTATTTTTTCCAAAATCACCGGGAAAAACCCGTTGGAAATTGGTATGGACGGCGCGGCAGACCCAGTTTGTATGCCGTCCACAAGCGTTCCAAGTGGTCCGTTTCACATATAGGTGGTGCTGCCGGGAAACGTCATTCGTCGGCAGCCGTGAGCCACTCGTAGGTCCAGAGCGGATTGCCGCACATTGGGCATTGCTCGCCGTTTTCCAGCAGCTTGCCGTGACAACGATGGCAATCGAGGATTGAGGGCAGCATCTCGACCTGCTCGTGCCGCCATCGCTGTGCGTCGGCCGACTTGCCGAAGGCCAGCGCGGTGGCAATCTGCACCGCGCACGGCGCCAATCGCAACAGGATCAACGGCGCGT
Source organism: uncultured Planctomycetia bacterium (assembly GCA_963709175.1). GTDB lineage: Bacteria > Planctomycetota > Planctomycetia > Pirellulales > Thermoguttaceae > JANXQG01. The sequence continues at coordinate 785,240 of CAVPVK010000007.1, read as the reverse complement.
CAGCCGCCTCCGGTTGGGTCGTCGTCAGCACGTTGCTGAACGCCAATCGCTGTTCGTCGCCAGACTTGCTGGCATAATAACCGATGCGGCGAGCCGCTCGGCTGTCGGTCTCGACTCGGCCCATGCGAAACTGAACCAGCCAGTCGCGGAACCAGGATTCGTCGGACACATAGTCGCGGCATCGCGCCGTTCCGGCCGCGACCACGATCTGATAAATCTCGATCTCCAGCTTTGTCGTCCGCTCCGATTTCTCTTCGGAGAGCGGGAAAATCATCGAGTCCATGCCCACGCGGCGTTCCACGTCGGCGTGAATCCGGGCGTATAAGGCGTCACGACTCAGGGTCAGTCCCCCCGCGAGACTTTCCAAAACACGCAATCCATCGCAACGATTTTCATGGCGGTTGAATTCCTCGGCCGCCGCCGAACAAAGAGTGGTAGTTTCCTGGGCGTTCACGGTCATGCCTTTCCAAGCGGGATGAGCAATATTGAGATGTGCGGTATCAACCCCCACTCGCTCCCTTATTTTAGGCGAGCGATTTCAAGAGTCCACGATGACGAAACGTGGGGGATGCGCGATGACGAAAGGCGGGGGATGACAGTACATGCGTAGTACGGAATATATTCCGTGTTGAGCGAACGGAATTAATTCCGTTCTACGCAGGGCAAAAACTACCCTGCCGCCGGCCGCCGCAGCAAATAGCGAGAAATTCCCAGCATCCCGGCCGCGGCCAAAAGCAAGGCGACCGAACCAGGTTCCGGCGCCGGAAAGACTGTTGATCGCTGCGGCACTTTTTTCTCGTCCTTGACAGCGACGACCGCCCGATCTTCCTCCCCGCGGATTCGCGACTCAATCCAATCGCTGAAGGCTGAAACCCGCGTGTGCCCGGAGAAATTGCCGTAAACCGATCGCGGCTGGCCGAAATCCGAGCCGATAAACGAATTCACTCCGGCCAGAAAGACGCCGGTGGGCGTCGTGATGAACAGACCGCCGCCACTGTCGCCAGGGGCGATGAGACCCTCCAGGGGTAGGGCATGCGAAAAACCTAACGGTACCGCACCGGCGGGGAGAGGTTTGCTGAAATCGGCCAGAAGCACACGTTGGTTGTCGATTTCGGTGACAACGTTTTGTGCTCCGCGTTTTACGCCGTCGCTCGTGGTGTCGCCAATAAGGCCGGTCCCCGTCTTGCCAAAACCGACCACGGTATCCGCATGATTCAACTCGCCGCAGCCCGTATAAAGCTGAGCGGGCTTGACGTTATCGACCGGCTTGGCCAGATGCACCATGCCAATATCGCAACCGGCCCAAAGATCGCCGTTCCAGCCCGGATAGACCACTTTGCGATCAACCTGATAGACCTCGCCGCCAATGCTGAATGTCAGGTTCTTGGCGTTGTCTACAACGTGGGCGGCCGTAAGCACCCAATCCGGGGCGATCAGCGTTCCCGAGGCCAGGAAGCACGAGTTATTGGTGGTTCCGGTGAAACGCCCCACACTGTTGTAGGGACTGCTGCTTCCCAGGGAACGGTAGAGAGAATCGTCCTGGGTGTCGCGCACGACAATCGCCTGGGCGGGAACGGCTATCACGCCTGCCACTAGGAAGAAAACCACTGCGATAAGCGGGCCTCGAGACCGCATCCCGGATCTTCCAATAGAGGGGTTAGCAGAGAATCTCAACCAATAGACTTCCACTCAGACTATCACACCGCGGAACGCCTGTCAACGATTTTGCGCCCCAATTTTTTCTCTACTCCTCCTCCCAAACCTCGCCGCCTTCCTCAAATTGCGGTTCAGACGCTTCCCAAGGCGGTTCCTCCGTGGCCACCACGGGTTGGGGCTCGGCAGCCATTACTTCCACCACTTCGGGTGGTTCCTCCGCCTCGAGCGGGACGCGGCTTCGCGATGGCCTTGCGCCCTGCCGGCAATCGGGCCGGTTTCTTGGGCTTTTCCGGTGGACTGTCGTCGAAAATCAACGGCGGGGGGTTCTGATCGGAGTTGCTTGGCAACTCGTTCACCGGGGCCTTCAGCCCGCGAAACAGTGTGGCAATGTGTTCGTGACAGGTAAAAATCAGCATCTGGTGTCCCGCAGCCGAGAAGTCGCGCAATACCTGGGCTGCGGCCTTCGCCCGCTCCATATCGAAATTCACCAGCACGTCGTCGAGGATCAACGGTAACGGGGCGCCGCGGCGAGCGTAGTACGCTGCCAGGGCCAAACGAAGACTGAGGAACAACTGCTCGCGGACCCCGCGGCTTAATACTTCCACCGGCAGACCGTGCCCCTGCGCGTCCTCGACACGCAGGGTACGATCGCCCACCGGCGTCCAAACGCGACGATAGCGTCCTTGTGTCATCTGGTTGAAATAGCGCGATGCCTCCTGAAGCGTTTCGGGCTGGCGATCGGTTTCGTAGGATGCCCGAATAGCCTCCAGCACCTGCCCGGTGACGGCTAGAACTTGCCAGCGGCCGATGGCCTCCTGGATCCTCTGTTCCAGCACTGCCAGATCGATTTGCAGTGCCGCCAGATGACGATCCTCGGCCAGGCCCTTCATTTGTGCGACCAACTGGCCGCGTTTTTCCACGCGCTGGAGCATTTCGCGCTCAATCCCCGCCAGCCGGGCGCGAAGGTCATCGCGGCTGGCATCGAGTTGCGCGGCAGCCGGCCCTTCGAGCAACTGCTTTATGTCGCCTTGGGGGACGCGGCTGCCCATCGTCGCGGCCAGGTCGTGCTCCAGGTGTTCGTGTTCCCGCCGCAGATTGGCGATCCGGGCGGCCTCAGCCGCCATGCGGCCGAGATGCTCTTCGCTTTCCGCGCCGCATTGCCGCAGTAACTGCTTGCGGCGCTGATTCAACTTGCCGATCGACTCGTCGACCTTGCTCCGCAGGTGGCGAAGCTTGCGCAAGCGGCGCTGAATCACCTTGCGACGCGCGATCTGCGCCTCCTGCTGCGTGAGGGCCTCGGATAGTTCCAGGACCTTTTCCATGGGATGCTCGGACTCGACCTTCACACCGCAATCGGCCACCAATTGGGCCACGCGGCTGTGGAGCATGTCGCGCTCCCGTCGCCGCTGGCCAAGTTCCTCGTCCAGCAGGGCCAGGCGGGACTGCATGTCGCGGATGCGGCCCGCCAGCCGTGCCACCAGGCGGACGTTGCGGGGCGAAAACTTCTCCGGCAAGCCGGCCTTCTCCAGCCCTTCGCGCCAGGCCCGGCGGGCGGCGCGAAGGTCCTCTTCGGCCTGCTCGGCGCGGCGAGCGGTCGCCGAGGCATCTTGCCGGGCCGCTGCGTGCCGCGAATCCAGCGGCGCCAGCTCCTCCAGCGCCGCCAGTTCTCGCTCGGCGGCGGCCAACCGCGCGGCCATCGGTCCGCCGCCCCGCGGCAGTTGATCGTCCAGCACGGCCCGCTCGTCTTTGCTTTGCTTTATCTGCATTTCCAGCAACCGCAACTGGTTCTGGGCCTCTTCGAGCTGCTGATCGTTGGTCCGCAGCATCGTGTAGCGGATCAAAACGCCGCCGGTGGCGATCACCAGCCCCACGGCCGTCAACGTCCAAAACCCCGTGCCCGCCCAATTGGGAAATACGAGCACCGCCAGGGCCACGATCAGCACCCCGACAACGAAAATGACGCCCAGCGCAATCGTGGTGTTGCCGGCGGGCACCTGCTTCTCCATGAGCGACTGGGCCTGCTCCTGCAACTCTTTCTCGTTTCGCGACATCTGTTCCAGGCGCTCGTCGAGCTGCATCCGGCGGCGGAGCTGGTTGACCAGGTTCCCGGCCTGCTCGGTGGCGGAAGTCAAATCGCTGGCCTGGCGCTGGCTCAAGGCGGCCGTCACCTGTTCCTGGACGCTGGCCGCCGCCTGCCCCGCCTCTTCGGCCTCGCGGCGGAAGGCATTGCACTTCTCGATGCATTCCCGCAGCACGCGGCCGGGCCCGCGTAGCCGCGTCAGGGCCTGCGGCGAAAAATGGGGCAAGCGGTCGGGCTTGGCCGATTTGCCCAGCCCCATCTTCTCGTACTCGGCGAACATCGTGGCGTTGAGGTCCTGGCGTTGCTTCTCCAGTTCCGCGATCTGGCTCTCGACCGCGCGGAGCCACGGCTCCTGCTCCAACGTCGCCGCAATCCGGGCCCCGTGGCGGCCCAGGGCCTCGTTCACGTTCAGTTCCTCGGCCTCGCGGCGGAGCGCCCGGTGACGGTGCTGCAACTCCTGCATGGCCGTCTGGCGCTTGCTTGTCTGCTGCTTGATCGCCTCCAACCGCTCGATGGCGTCGGCGGGCAGCGCGATCCCCGGTTCCAGCCCGGCCAGCTCCTCGCCCAGCGCGCGATCGCCGATGCCATCGCTCGCGTAGTGTCGCGGCCAGATCGCGGACGTCGAGCTGCCGCGAGAGTTCCTCTTTCTCCTCTTGCAATCGCGCCAGCTCGCGGGTCAGCACGTCGCAATCGCCGGCAAGACGGTAGTAGATTTGCAGATGCGATTGCTGGTCCGCGATCTGCCGCCGAACTTGCTCCCGCTGTGTCATGAGTTGCGTCATCTGGCAAGGGCCGGCCTGCGGATCGATGATTTGGCTCCGCGTCGCTTCCAGTTCCCGCGTCACCTCGATCAGCGAGACGCGGTCCAGCCCCGCCGTGATGTTGTAGAGCAAGTCGGCGGCCTGGGTGTCGCCGAGCGTCGCCAGCTCCTGCATCTCGCTGAGGCTGACGGCGAAGACGTTGTTGAACGTCGCTTCGTCGACGTTGGCGAGCAAAGTCTTCACGAGCTGGTCGCCGTGCCGGGCGCCGTCGGCCGCGGTGACTGTCGCTTCGTCCAGCCGCGGATTGCCGTCGGCTGAGGGGTAGCGGGCAATCTGGCACTGCCCGCTCGGCCCGCTCACCTCCAGCCAGCCGCCGGCCCGCCCGCCGTGCACGGGAGGCAGATAGCGGCGGCGATCGTGAGCGAAACCGTACAGCACCGAGCGGATGAAGTGCAGCAACGTCGACTTGCCCGCCTCGTTGGGGCCGTAGACGACGTTCAACGACTCGCTCATCCGCTGGAGCTTCAGTCCACTCCAGACGCCGTAGCCTTCGATCTCCAGGGCAAGCAGTTTCATGTGGCAGTCGGCTCCCCGCCCAACAACTCCAATCCAAGCAAGGCCGCTTCCTTGAGCACCCGCGTCCGTGCCGCGCCGTCGGCGATGGCCACCGCCCCTGCGAACAACTCCGCCGCATGCGCGTCGGTCAGCAGCGATTCCAACTCCAACGGCTGCGCGGCATCGAGTTCCAATTCCCGCAAGCCGCGGAGGAAATCCCCCAGTATTGTCTCCTGCTCGTACAGCGGCGCCGGCAAGGCGTCCTGCGGATCCAAGTCGATTCCCACGGTCCAAACGGCGGGCGACGCCAGGCCGAACTCGATCCGCAGCCATTCCAGCAATTCGCCGCGGAGTTTGCCCCGGCGAAGTTCGCCCGCCAGCGGCCCATGACCGCCGATCGACCAACTGACCAGCATGTCGCACTTTGACCCCTGGTTGAGGCTGCGGATTCGCTGCTTGAACATCGCCTCAAGCCCTTCGCGGGCTGTGGCGGTATCGATCGACAGGCTTTCGCGCCGCCATTCCAGCGCGCTGGTTGGAATAAAAGTCATCCGCGGGCGGCCCTGGCCATCGACCGAAACCACCGTGCAGCCGTGAGCCCCCGTCTCGGCCGGGCCGCGACCTTGCGGCGTGCCCGGATAATGGGCGATGCCCGGTGCGCGGAAAAAGGTCTCCGGTTCGGCGCGGCCACCGAGGGCCCAGTAGTGCATCCCGTGCGCCGTCGCGACAGTGTCCGGCACAAGAGACGGGTGAGGGGAGAGGGGTGAGGGGAGAGAATGCACGCCGTGCGCCGTGCCGGATACCTTGGCGCCGCTGCCACGAGCCTTGTCGATTTCCTCTCGCCCGCCCTCGCTCGCCGGCAGGCTCGCCGCGTCCACGTTGCCCGCGAAAATGCCGATAGAGAATAGCCCCACCGGATCGGGCGAGAATTCCTCGGCATGGAAATCCTCCGCTCCATGACTGGTGCCGACAATCCGGGCCAAGGGTGGGCCGTCTTTGGGGTGCAGGAAGTCGTCGACGCGGTCCTTGGGAAAGACCCGCACGTTTTCCGGCAAAGGCAGAGCAGGCGGCCACGCTTCGGGCGGATCGGACGGGCCGCCGGACCAGTAGACCTCGATTTTCGCCTCGGCCAATCGCTGGAACTGCTCGTGGAGGAAGACGGTTCCCCGCGGCCCGGCCAGTTCGGCGTCGACAATATTGCCGGCCAGGACTACGAAGGCGACCCGTTCCGCCAGTGCGGCGTCGAACACTCGCCGAGCGGCGGTGTACGGCGCTTCCAGCAGCGCATCTCTAAGTGAGTCAGGCACTTCCGTCAATCCATGCGGCGCCGCTTCGAGGCGAAAATCGCTGGCGTGCAGGAAACGGAATGATCGATCGGGCATCGGTATCGGGGGGAGTTAAGGTCTCAGGGCCTAAGTCTTAGGCATTGGTCGCCCTCACACTCCCAGCCATTTTACCCATTCTCCCGTTTTTTCAAAACTGTGATTTGAAAAAAACCGGCGACAGTCACCTCGACGACCGCTGGAGGCACCCTGATATTTTTCCTACACATGGGCCCCCTGGTCTTTCAGCGGAATACGCCGCCTGCCCCTTGGCGGCCAAACGCGGCAATGTCGAACGAGGATTAGAAGAATAGCAACGAAGTGTTGCGTTTCCGAAATGGCGCCAAACGCGTGAGTCAAATAGTTCTCTCCCGCTTTCTTGCCCCAGACGCCGCCAACGGATAGCATGACGTGCGCAACCCCGCCCGAGCCTCCGCCCATGAACCGAATTGCCGTTCGTCGAATCCTGACTTATTGCATTGCCGCCGTTTGGATTGCGATGGGTCTTTTTTGCAAAGTGCTGAATTTCGTGCCGCGGCACGAACAAATTGTCGCACGAATCCTAGGCGCGGGCCTGCGCACGGACACTGACCGAGGCCATCGGGGCCGCCGAGATCCTGATGGCCGTATGGGTTTTAAGCGGGATCGCGGCCCGCTTCAATGCAGTGACGCAAATAGCGGTGATCGGGGCTATGAACGTCCTGGAGTTCATCCTCGCGCCCGACTTGTTGCTATGGGGCAGGCTCAATTCCGTCTTTGCGATCCTGTTCATGATCCTGATTGGTTACAATGAGTTTGCGCTGGGTCCGGTTGTCCGGCCAAAATAGCATGTTTTCCTTCCTAAAAAACCATCCGTTTGCGGTCGAGGCGTTTTTCCAGCGGTCGCTCGTATTGGCCTTTGCCGTCGCCAAGGAAGATCTCCAACCGCTCATCCCCGAATGCCTGGCGCTGGACGTCTTTGGCGACCGCTGGGCCTTCGTCGCCGTGGCCATGGTACAGACAACCGGCCTCCGTCCCCGAGGTTTTCCCAGACTGCTGGGCCACGATTTTTTCCTCATCGGGTATCGGGTTTTCGTGCGATACACAAACTCCGCCGGCAGACGAGTGCGAGGACTGTACATTCTCAAGTCCGAGACCGACAGCCGGAGGATGGAGTTTTTCGGTAACGTCTTCACGCACTACCGGTATACGACGACCGATGTCCGCCAGATTCAGCACGACCATGAGCTCGAAGTGCGGTCCGTAAAATCCGATTTTCGCATCGCGGTCAAAACCGCGGGCAACGACGTTCCACTTCCCGAGCATTCACCTTTCGCAGACTGGACAGAAGCCCGGAAGTTCGCTGGGCCGATGCCCTTTACCTTTACATACAACCGGCACGCAAAAAAAGTCCTGATCATCGAGGGCGTGCGGGAAAACTGGACGCCAAGGCCGGTGCAAGTAATCGATTATCGCGTTCCTTTCTTGGATACGCTTCCGCTGAAGGCGGTGGTGCTGGCCAATGCGTTCGTCGTCGAGAAGGTTCCCTATTTGTGGAAAAAGGGGCGAACCGAGCCATGGAACGGGTGAGAAGACCTTTTCAAGGCGTCTGGAACGTCGTTCGCTTCAACTGGCCGCTCTACCTCTTGTCGCTGGGACCGGCGCTGGTCCTTCTCTCCTTGAGTCGCCTTCTGGATCGGCCATATCGTTGGGGTCTCGACGTCGCGAGCCTGCTGTTGATGGCACCCGCGCTGGTTTCCTTGCTCGTCACGTTTTTCGTTTACGATCTATCCGGCCTGTACCGCATGGATTGGTGCGGGGCACCCGCGGCCGGCGCGTGCATCGTCAATATCCATGCGGGCTTCGACGAAACGAGCGTCTTGTTGCAGGAGAGATTCCCCGCTGCCGAATTGATCGTGCTTGATTTTTACGACCCGGCCAGGCACACGGAGGCCTCCATCCGACGGGCGCGAAGGACCTGCCGGCCCTTCCCCGGCACGCGGTCCATCAGCGCCGCGAACGTCCTCCTGCCCGACGACTCCGCCGATAAGATCTTCCTCACCCTCTCGGCGCACGAGATTCGCGACAGCGACGAACGTATTGCCCTTTTCCAGGCACTGCAGCGGTCCTTGAAACCCGCGGGGCAGATCTTGGTCACCGAGCACCTCCGGGATCTGCCCAACTTCCTGGCGTATAACATGGGCTTTTTTCATTTTCTTCCTCGATCCGCGTGGGACAAGACCTTTCACGCGGCGGGCCTGAAAATTGCCGCCGAAAAGAAAACCACTCCCTTCATCACCACCCTTATCCTGGAGAAGCATGGAGCTGCATCTTAAAATCGTCGGGGGCTTGCTGATCGGGCTGGCCCTGCTGCATGGCGTCTTTCCCAGATATTTCCAGTGGCGCAACGATCTGGCCGGGCTGACGCTGATCAACCGCCAGATGATGTACGTTCACACCTTCTTCATTGCCCTGATGGTCTTCCTGATGGGTCTATTGTGCTTGACGTCCGCGAGGGAGATTACGGGCACGCCGCTGGGAAGAAAAGTTGCATTCGGCCTTGCGGTCTTTTGGACCGCACGCCTGGTCATCCAATGGTTCGGGTACTCGTCGAAGCTCTGGAGGGGAAAGGCATTCGAGACCACGGTCCACGTACTGTTCGTGATTTTATGGGCGTACCTCAGCGCCGTGTTTGTTACGGCTGGTTTGCCGCCCTGCTGATCCCAGCACTTCCCGCACTTCTGCCAGGCATCGGCGTCCGTGCCGAACGACTCGCCCGTGACGTCGATGAGATGCGCGGCGATCAAGCGGCGTGCTCTCCGCATTGCAGGCGTAATCCGCACACCCGATGACCGAGAACGGCGGCCTGTGCGAAAAGTCGACATGGGAGGGGGAGTGCCTAGGGATAAACTTGCACCTTCCGCCTTGTCGGGCAGACGTAACTGGCAACCGGCACTTGCGCCACCATTGACTTCCGCGCCCCCTGTCTCTACACTTACTCTCGAATGATATTTTGGCATGCCAAAATATTTATTTTTACAACCCAATAACTAGTCCGAAGAATCAGGAATAACCCTATGCAACGCTCGCAGTCTACTGGTTTTACGCTGGTCGAGCTTCTGGTAGTTATCGCGATTATCGGCGTCCTCATCGGCCTGCTTCTGCCGGCGGTCAACGCGGCGCGGGAGGCGGGCCGCCGCACGCAATGCGCCGGCAACCTCAAGCAGATCGGCCTGGCCCTCTTGGCCTTCGAGAACGACAACGGCTCCTTCCCCGGCGCCTTCAGGCCCTTGCCCAATGACCCCGCGGCACCGAGCGGAGCGGGTACGTTCGGCCCGTCGGCCTTCGTGATGATCCTGCCCTACCTGGAACAAAAGGGTTTGTACGGGCAAATCAACCTTGCCAGGGCGGCCCTCAACCCCGTGAACATGCCGCCCAACAACCCGGCCTACTCGACCGCCATCCCCACGTTCATTTGCCCGTCCGCTCCGGGCAGCCCCACGGTCAATTACTCGGCCGAGTTGTCCAACAGCTTCAACAACTTCGGCATCAGCGTGAGTCTTCCGCCCGGCCTGATCTTCGGGCGTTCCGACTACGCCCCCGACGCCGGCATGCAAGCGGACTTGCCGGGCATCAGCATCAATGCCGGCGCCTCGATCATTGCCGAACCCCCGGACGGCCCGGTGCGCACCGCCCAAATTACCGACGGCATGTCCCATACGATGATGGTCGAGGAAGACGCAGGGCGGCCGACGTGGTACGGAAGCATGGGCGCAGCGTCGGTGGCCGGCTATACGGGCGCCGCCGGAACGGCCCCGCAAGGCGGGGGAGCTTGGGCCGACCCGCTCAACTACATCGCCACCAACGGCAGCGATCCGGGCGGCTCCGGCATCGCTGCGGGCGGCGGGTTCATGGGCATTCCCGCGGCACCGTGGACCTGCGCCAACGGCTGCTCCAACGACAGCGAAATCTTCGCCTTCCACCCGGCAGGGAGCAACGTGGCGTTCGGAGACGGATCCGTTCAGTTCGTCAAGAACGGGCTGACGATGAACCAGATGCAGGCTCTGCTCAGCCGGGCCGGGGGCGAGACCATCAACTTCGATTATTGAGGATGAGTCGCGGCATGAAGAAACTCGTCCTCTGCCTTACGGCGGTACTGGCACTGGCCTGTGCCTCGTGCAGCAGCAAGAATAAGTTGTATCCGGTGTCGGGCAAGGTGACGTACCGAGGTTCCCCGGCATCAGGCGCCACCGTCTTTTTCCATCATCTGGGCGGCGACACGATGAACGACCACACGATCATGGGCATCGTGCAGGAGGACGGCTCCTTTGAACTCGTCTGCGGTTCGGGCAAAGGCGCCCGCCCGGCGCGTACGACGTCCTGATCGAATGGAAGCCAGCCGACCAGAGCAAGGGGCGTCGGCAGCCGGGCTCCGACAAGCTCAAAGGTCGCTATGCCAACCCGAGACGCCCGCTCTTGCACGCCACGGTCGAGGCCAAAGCCACCAACTTGCCGCCCTTCGATCTGACGGACTCGGCCAGCCCGTAACATAAAAAGGAGCGCGTTGCGGAGGGCATTCTACCAATGAGTCGCCGAGGACTCATGAGTATTCAGCGTCGCTGGCCCGACCCTGACTTTGACTTATTTCCGCCGGCTGCTGGCGGAAGCACGCGACTGAAGGCGCGCGAGTTGAGCCCGGATGACGTCGGCCAGGGCCCGATGGTTCTTGGCGGAAGCCAAGTCGAGAGCGCTCTGGTATTGTTCAATCGCCTCATCGATTCGTCCGCGGCGGGCCATAGTGACGGCAAGGTTGAAGTGGATCTCGGGAGCGTCGGGCTCGATTTCCAGCGCCCAGCGGAATTGGGCGATCGCGTCGTCAAGCTGACCGCGGTCCTTCAGGACATTTCCCAGGCCGTTGTGGGCGTTGGCGTAGTTGGGCTTGATTTCCAGTGCCGTATTGTATTGAACGACGGCCTCATCGGCCCGTCCGCGGTGCGCCAGGGCGAGGCCCAGGTAGTAGTGGGTCTCAAAACCGTTGGGCTCGATTTCCAGTGCCCGCTGGAATTCGGCGATGGCGTGATCAAGCTGTCCATGGTCCGCCAATGCCTTGGCAAGGCTGTAGTGGGCCAGCCAATTCCCGGACGTGCAGGCGAGCGTATGCTTCCAAAGTGTCTCACTGTCTTTCCAATACGATGTCTGTTGCCACGCATAGCTCGCCAGGATTGCCAGCACAATGGACGACAGAATGCTGCACGCGCGACGACCACAGGACGATAGTCTGGCGACATGCATCGCTCCCCAAGCCAATGCCAGGCATATCCCAATTTGCGCCACATAGGTGTAGCGGTCGGCCATTACCTGGGCGCCTACCTGCACCAATCCGATCATCGGCACCAGCGTTCCCAGATACCAGAACCACCCGACCAGCAAGTAAGGGCACTTCCGTCTCGCCACGAAGACGGCTGCCGAAATCGCTAACAGCGTGGCGACCGCTGCAACCACTTCCCACGCCGGCAGCGGTTCCCTGGCAATAGGATAGAAGACTGCCAACCCAGTCGGGCAAAATATTTTTCCGAGGTACGCGAAGTAAGCCACCGCGGCAAGGGCGACCCGCCGAGGAAACGCCAGTTGCTCCAAAGACATCATCACGTCACGCTGCGCGACGAGCGTAACCAGGCACGAGGCTGCCGTCAGGACGAACAAGGGGGCCTTCTCAACCACCAACCGGGCAGCATGGGTAGCTTGCAGCGAGGAGCGGGAAGCAGGGGATAACGAGTTCGGATTGGTGAAGCTGCGAGCCGGGTGGCTCGCGGCTTCCCGCTCCCTCTTCTCCGCTCCTTGCCCCCTGCCGCCTGCTCCGCGCCACCTCCGTAGCGGCCAATAGTCAAGCAGCAGCAGCACAAAGGGCAACGTCACCAGCATCGGCTTGGCAGTCAACCCCAGGGCGAACGAGGCTATCACCAGCAAGTACCGACCCCACGACATCGGGAGTTCCACGTAGCGGGCATAGAGCCAAAGCGTCAACATGAAGAACAGGCCGCTCAGTACGTCCTTGCGCTCGGCCACCCAGGCAACGGATTCGGCCCTCAGGGGATGGATGGCGACAACCGCCGCCACCCACGCGCTGGGCCAGAGCGATCCCGTCATCCGCCGCAACGCCAGGAACAGGATGACCGCGGCGGCGGCGTGCAAGAACACGTTGGTCAGGTGGTGGCCACCGGGCTTCAATCCGTAGAGATTGCAGTCCAGCATGTGCGAGAGCCAGGTCAGCGGGTGCCAGTTGAACGATTGGCGCGCGGTGATTGCCCAGGTGACTGCCTCACAGGTCAAGCCGTTCTGGACGTGTGCGTTGTTGAAGACGTAGTCATAGTCGTCGAAGTTGACGATGTCGTGGCCGACCGTTTGGCCAAAGACGACGATCACCGCCAGCACGAGCAAGCCGCACACGGTTAGCAGGCAATAGGGCCGCCGCGTTTGGAGTGAGGAACTCGATGCGAGGCAGTCGACCGCACCAGAGGCGGACGAATGTGAGCAACTGCCGTTGCGGAAACTCGGCGGCAGGCGATTCTTGCATCTTCGCGTCATCTGCCCATCTTGACTCCCAGAGTTCGCGACCAATCGACGGTCAGGTCCTTGTCCAGCAATGCCTCAAAATCGGCATCCAGCCGTTGGACCAGCTTGTCTCCCGCGGCAAACGAACACGCCATCGCCCCGATCAGCACTATCGCGTTTATGAGACGTCTCCTTGCGGCTTTCGGTCGTTTTCTCACCCTTTAGTCTAGCAGATCTGAGTTCCGCCGTTTACTCCTACTGGGGCCTTGCCCATACGATCCATAAGACCCGTGCGACCTAACTTGATCTAACGGCTAACACCCAAGACCCCGCCTATGTGGCCCAGTCGCTTTGCGCCGCCAAACGTGCTAGATTTGACTATGGAAACTTGTGACGAAATTCCGGCCGCACCCAAATCCGCCGCAAAACAGCCGTCGCCCTTCCAGCCCGATTCCATCCTGATGGTCGGTTCGCAGAGCCTGGCGGCCGCGATTTCGGGCGAAGAGGAACGCGATGACTCGTCCGTGCACGTGCTGGTACTGGGGAGCCCCGCATTCTGGGCGGACGATACCGGCATGTTGCAAACCCCGGAGGCCGATATCGAGGTCCGCGTTTGCAACATTGTGCGGATCGAGGAAGAGGACGAAGACCTTGAATCGAGCCAACCGGTCTTTCGCATCGGCCTCGATCAACTCGAGAACCCGCCGGTGAAGTTGCGGCCGCGGCCGGCGCCAGAAGCGAAGACGGAAGCAAAGCCACGCTTACCAGTTGTTGTCAGGCGATTCCACCTCCTGATGGTGAGCAGGCAGGCGCTGGGCATGCTTGCTGCGCTAGTGGTTGTGGCTGCCCTGGCATGGAGATTCCATGACTCCCGCGGCGGTAGCTTCGCGGCGTCCGTTGCCGACGAGAATTCGCCGGCAATGTCGGCGGCCAATCCGGTTCCGCAACGTCGGCGTGACCCTGAAGAGCCCAGAGTGCCAGGCGAGGTCCTTCGACTACCAGGCGCAGAGCCATTCTTGCGGCCTGAAGTAATTAGGGCCCTGGAGCTAACCCCCACGCAGATGGGTAGCTTTACACGTTTGGGACGAGCGAGCCAAGAAGCTCTCAAGGAATTGGACAAGTATTGGCAAACTGACGGTCGATTGGAATCTGCGCGGAGACGAGAAATGCTCCTGGATTGCGCTCGTGAAGCGGCGCTGCAAGTGCTCACCGAGCAGCAACGCCAACGATGGGATTTCATGGCGCAGTTAATTGCCTTGTCTCTCAGGCTTTTCCAAACTACCGCCAATGACGCCGCTGACTGCCCTATTGCTGCTTGCCCTGGGCGCTGAGCCGCCCGTTGAGCGCCACGTTGAAACCCATTTTCCGGGGGCAACCACCGTCTACCAGTGCGCAGTTTGAGTCGCAAGACGAGGAAATCTACGGATGGCCGTCGGGCTGGACCCGCCGGCTTGGGCCCGGTTTCCCGAGATACATCCACATGCGGTTGAACAACGAGCAACCGCCTTCAGGTGGTCGCTGCCTGCGGACCGAACTCAATGGCGGCGCGGCCATTGCCTACAGCCCGTCCATCTCCGTCGTCCCCAACGTCCGCTATGTGCTGGAAGGATACGTGCAGACGGCCGGTCTGCGGAACAACGCGGCTTATCTGTCGCTGATCTTCCTCGATTCCACACGAACCAGGCTCAGTAGCGCTGACTCCATCAAGGTCGGCGGCACTACTTCCTGGCAGAAGGTCCAGGTGGGGCCGGTTGCGCCGCCCGCGGGGGCCACGATATTGCTCACAGGCGTGCACGTGGAGCCACAGGGTGTGAGCCAGGATCTCCGCGGGTCGGCGTCATTTGGCGGCATTTGGCTGGGGCAACTGCCGACCATTGTCCTGACTGCTCAAGCTACCGAGGGCAAGTCGCGACAGCCGGATCAGTCCGCCGACGGCCAATCGGACAACCGGCCAGTCCCGCTGCGGAATGTCGACGATGCCTCGTTCCCGGTATTCTTCCGCGGCCAATCGATCGAGGTGGCGTGCGTCGTCTCGGGATTCGCAACGCCCGACTATCAGACCTGCCTGCAACTGCTCGACCGCGATGGCCGCACGCTGGCGGAGCACCGGCAAGATCCCGTGGCGGCACGAGCCGCGAAAAACGGAGCCACCCCAGATAGACCTGCCGATCGCTCGCATGCCCCGGCAGCACGAAGGAAAGGCGCGACATACGACAGTCAAGTGCCCCACGGCAACAAGGCCAAGAAACCCTTAACGTCGTCGGGCAACGGCGATACGTGGCGACTCCCCGTTGACGCTTTGGGGTTCTATCGTGTCCGCGCAACGGTTGTGTCTTTGGGAGCGAGCGGAGCAACTCCCACGGAAGCCCACCTGAACTTTGTAGTGGTTGAGCCACAAACGCTGCGGCCGGGCAGCGAGTTCGGCTGGAGTCTACGCCCTGAAGACGTGGGGGTGGGTTTGGCTCCGTTGGGCGAATTGCTTTGCCAGTCCGGAGTTCGCTGGGTGAAATTCCCATTTGCCATCCACTTGGCCAAGGCCGCCGCAAGCGATCGGAGGGCAGGGAGCGGAGGGCAGAGGGCGGAGGGCAGAGCGCCGAAGGCAGAGGGCTCTGTTATGCACTTGGCCAAGGCTGCGGCTGGCGACGGGTCCCGCCCGGCGACGAATTCCCCGTCGCAAGACACCTCAGACCGGTCAATTGAGGCACTGGTGAACTTCAGTGATCTGCTCAATTCGGAGGGTATGAGCATGGTCGGGCTGCTGCAACCGCCGCAGGTCAACGGCGACAACGGCCTCGCGCGATATCCCTTGCTCGCCGCGGAGGTTTTTTCCCGCGATCCCAGCACCTGGTATGGATCGATCGAGCCTATCCTTTCTCGCTTGGCAACCCAGATCCGCTTTTGGCAGATTGGCGAAGACCGCGATTCGGGCTGGGTGGGCAATAAGGAAATGCCAGAGATCGTCACACGAACGAAAGGCCAGTTGGACCAGATCGGCCAGGACTTGCAGATAGGCATCGCCTGGAACCTCGCCGAGCCATTTCCGCTGGTCAAGGGCAGCCCTGCGCAACGCCGAGACGTCGCCCCGCAGCGCCAGCGAGCAAGCGGCGCCGTCACCGCGCACGGCTGTTGATCAGGCAGCGTTGCGGCGGAAAGCGCCCTTGCGATTCCTAGCCCTGCCCTGCGAGGCCGGGCTGCGCGACGAGGTGCTGGTGCAGCGATTGGAGGAGACAAAGTCGGCGGGTACGGCGCGTTGGGTAGCGCTGGATGCCCTGCCCGCCAAGGGTCATACGGCGCGGCAGCGCGTCGCGCATCTGGTCAATCGCATGCTGACTGCCAAGATGCACGGGGCGGAGGCGATCTTTATTTCCCGTCCGTTGGAGCCCGAGCGGGGACTGGTCGATCGCGACGGCGGGCCGAGCGAGTTGTTCCTGCCCTGGCGGACCACGGCCCTCATGCTTGGCGGCGCAGCATACGTCGGCGACATAGAACTGCCTCAAGGCACACCGGTTCACTGTTTCTGTGGGCAGGGACGGTTTGTCGCCGTACTGCCGGGCGGCAGGCCTCGTACGGAAACAGCCTATCTCGGTCAAGATCTGCGAGTGCATGACCTTTGGGGCAACAGCCGGCCATGTCCGCCGACAATAGTCCGCGAAGAGGGCCCGACGGCCCTCATTTCCCCGCCGCAGTCGGCAATTCCCGTCGACGAACTGCCGACTTTTTTGACCGGGCTCGATGGTTCGATCATCGCCTGGCAGGTGGCAGCCGTCTTTGCGCCCGATCGCTTGACGAGCGTTCCCGGCGACATCAAATCGCTGACGTTGAAGCTACGGAACACGTTCTTTCAGACGATCAGCGGCCGGGTCACGATACGCGGGCCGCAGGGCTGGCAGATCGCGCCGCGTGCGGCCACGTTTTCGCTTGAGGCCGGCGCTCCCTGGACTCAGCAATTGGACGTCGCGCTGCCAAACGACGTCCTCGGCGGACCGCAAACCGTGCGGCTAGACTTTGAGGTCCAGGCCGACCGCACCTATCACTTCACGGTCTGCCGACCGCTGGACGTGACCTGGGGCGACCTCAGGCTTGCAGGCGACGCGGTGCTGAACGATCGCGGTGAACTGGAGGTTCGCCAGACCCTGACCAACGAGGGCGCGAAGACGGTTGGATTCCGCTGCGATCTGATGGCGCCCGATCGCCGCCGGCAATCGAGCGACACCGTCGTCGGGCCGTCGGCCAAGAGCGAAATGACGTATCGGCTGCCCGGCGGCGAGCAGCTCCGGGGCAAGGCAATCTGGCTTCGCGCGGAAGAGGTTGACGGGCCGCGCGTGCTGAACTACCGCCTGGAAATACCGGCGACCGACGCCGAGACGGCGTTTCCGCGCAACACCGACCTCGGCCAGCCGCCACCGCAGACAACTTCAGTACGACAGTAGACTAAACGATAGGCGGGAACAAGCTTGCGCAGTTCCTCACCCGACTATTTGAGCTCTTTCACCCTTAGGTTGGCAAAATAGGTCCGGGCGTCGGCCTTGGTCCAGAGGCCGATCTTCCCAGCATCTGCGAAGGTATCGTCCTTCACGTCCAGCAGGGATTTGCCGTCGAGGTAGCATTGCATGCGGCTGCCCCTCTGCACCACGCGGATGGTGTGCCACTCGCCCGACGGCACCTTCACATCCGCAGTGCCAAGTTGGATCCGCTTGCCGGCCACCACCTTGTAGACGCGGTAGTTGTCTTCCAGGGGATTCATGCGGGCGACGTAGTAATTGTCTTCGTCCTTGTAACGCCAGACCGGCCCCCCGCCGCGGTCCAGTGTCCCCGCAGTCGCCTTGAATGCCACGGAGAAGTCGATGTCGGTGAAGCTGGTCTTGTCGGCTATGCAAAGATTGAAGCAATGGTTGCCGCCCTGGTCGGAGGTCTGGGCCAGGACCTTCTTGCCGTCTTTATCCTCCAGGACCTTCCAGGCACTGCCGCAGCCTTCGCCGGTCTTGGCGGCCGACCAGTCCTTGGGCAATTCCCCGACCACAGCCTTGTCCAGCGAAAGAATGAACGGGGCCGACAGCGCTAAGCGCTTCACGAGCTTGCCGTTTTCCACAAACTCGATCGACTCGTAGGACGCCTTGGGTATCGACACGATCAGCGGGCAGGCGAAGGTGGCGGTGTCGCTTTTCTTTTCGGTCGTGGTGTAACGGAGTTCGATTACGCCGGCCGATTCGGTGACGCCCTCCACCTTGTAGTCGACGAGGGCGCCGCCTCGCTTGATTGCCGCAACGACCGCGAGCGACTTGAAAGCGTCCTTCGGCAGGCGGTGATGGGTGTCGTGCATGACGAATCCGGCGCCGAAGACCTTGTTGAACTGTTTCTGATCGCGGAGGACGACGAACGACTGCGAATTCTTCGGCTCGAACTTGTTGGAGACAAAGTAGCCCGAATAGGTATCGAAGGCTAGCTTCGCCGGCTCAGCCGAGGCGGCGTTTCGTCCGCAACAGGCGAGAGCCAAGAGCCAGAAAATAGCAGTGGGGCGTCTCATGGTATCAGTCCTCGGGTTCATGAATACGTCGAATCCAACGACATTATCACGCTGGGACGAAGACAGATCAATAGGCCGGAACCTAAGATGCCCGGCAAAACCTGCCGCTTTCGGACGCCTATAGACATTTATAGAAAGTGCTCGAGAATCCGCCGGCTGCCGCCGTCCAACCCGCGCACGCTGGTGATCAGATAGCGAATGCCATGCGTGTCGACAACCGACGCCTGATCGGGCTCGATCCACCGCACATCGTCCTCGCTGTTGAGCTGAAAGGTGGTCGTTCCGCGGTCTGTCTCGACATGCCACTGCGAAGGCTCTTGTTGCGTGGCCGAGAGGATCTTGCGAATCACCGGCACGAACTCACGGTAGGAGAGTTCTGTCTCCAGGGTTTGCCGTACTTGCGGCGGAACGTCGCGAATATGGTCGATGCGGAGGATCTCCCGGCCGTGGGTGTCGCAAATCGAGATCCAGCGATCGGGCTCCGTAACGGGAAAGGCGCGGACCGGCACAACGCCGATGAACGTACCGCCGTCGTCGGTTTCCAGGACGAGCTGGCCCCAAGGATCGAGATCCAAGCGAATGGGGCGGAGCGAGGCGGGCTGGGGCGATATCATAGGCGACGGTCCTCCGGCGATTCCGACTGGGCGCGATATAGCCGGGCGTACAGACCGTCGCGGTCCAACAAGTCTTGGTGGCGACCCACTTCCACGATTTGGCCGCGCTGCATGACCACCAGACGGTTGGCGCAGCTCAGCGTGCTCAAACGGTGGGCGATGGCAATCGTCGTGCGGCCGCGAATGAGGTTATCCAGGGCCAACTGGATTTCGCGCTCCGTTTCCGTATCGACCGACGAAGTGGCCTCGTCGAGAATCAGGATGCGGGGATCGATCAGCAGGGCCCGGGCGATGCTGATTCGCTGCCGCTCGCCGCCGGAGAGTGATTGGCCCCGCTCGCCGACGAGCGAGTCGTAGCCGTCGGGCAGGCGGAGAATGAACTCGTGAGCGCGGGCGGCCTTGGCCGCTTCAATGATTTCGCGGCGCGTGGCCTCGGGTCGGCCGTAGGCGATGTTCTCGGCGATGGTGCCGTAAAAGAGGAAGGGCTCCTGAAGGACCAGGCCGATGTGACGGCGATACTCTTCGATGGGGAACGAGCGCACATCAACGCCGTCGACGAGAATCGCGCCTTCGGCCACGTCGTAGAAGCGGCAGGCCAGGTTCACCAGCGTGGTCTTGCCGGAGCCGCTGGGGCCGACCAGCCCGATCATCTCACCGGGCTCGATTACCAAGTCGATGCCTTCCACCACGGAACGGGTGCCGTAGCGAAAGGCAACGTCGCGGAACTCGATCCTGCCCTGGAGCCGGCCGGGATGCGTAGGGTGGACCGGCTCGGCAACGGTGGCCTCGCGGTCCATCACACCGAAGATCCGCTGCGCCGAGGCGGCAGCCCGCTGTGTGGCCGAGAGCATGCGGCTCATCGAGTCCAGGCGGATGTAGAAGCGGCTGATGTAGGCCAGAAAGAGCGTCAAAGTGCCGACCGTCAGCCGGTGGTTGTAGACTTGCCAAACACCGACGATCCAAACGATCAGCAGGCCGCCGTCGGTCAGCAGTGTAATCATCGGCCCGAAAAACGACCAGAGGCGGTTGACGCGGTCGTTGGCATGCAAAACGCGATCGTTGGCGCGGCGAAAGCGATCGATCTCGCGACGCTCCTGGGCGAATGCCTTGACCACGCGGATACCGGGAATCGTGTCGGCCAGGACGCTAGTCATGCCGGCCCAGGCCCGGCTGCCCAACTGGAATCCGCCCCGAAGTCGGCTGCGAACCTTGTGCACGAGGTAGGCGATCAGCGGCAGCGGCACGAGGGTGGCCAAGGCCAGGTTCAGATCCAGCCAGAGCAGGATCATGGCCGTCATAAGGATCATCAAGAGGTCATTGACAAAGTCCAACAGGTTCACCGAGAGGAAATAGCAGATGCGATCCGTATCGGTGCTCACCCGCGAAATCAGGTCGCCCGTCCGCTTTCCGCCGAAAAACTCCAGCGACATCCGCTGCAAGTGGGAATAGGTCTGGTTGCGGAGGTCCGAAGCGATCCGTTCGCTGACCCAGGCGACGACGTAGGTTCGGCCCCAACCCAACAGCCACGAGAGGATGGACGCCCCGAACAGTCCCGCGAGCAACCAGGGGATGAGAAAAAGCTGCGCATTGCCGTGCCCCGGCTGGGAATAAGGAATAAGCACGTCGTCGAGCATGGGCTTGGTCAAATAGGGCGGCACCATACTGGCGGCCGTGCTGGAGATCGTCAAGAAAATGCCTAGCGCGACCACGCCGCTGCGCTTGCGGGCAAAACGGAGCAGACGCAGGAGTGAACCAACCGGCTTCGGCCCCGACAATGAGGCACAGGTCTCGCAGAAACCTTGGTCTCCCTTGACCGGGGCACCGCAACTTGGGCAGAACGCGTCGGCGACCTCGGCTAGCTCGCCATTGGTTGACGGTCCGCTGCGAAACAATTTCCAGCGGTCGACGAAATGATGGGCGGCCTTGGCCCTTGCCGGTGTATGCCGCCATTGGGTCAAAAGTCCCCGGCAATCGACCAACTCCAGCGAGGAGGCACCGCCCTTCTCCTTGGCCTGCAAAGTGATTTCCGGCGATAGGTTCCAGGCCGTAATCGCCGGATGGTGCTCGCCCTGTAAACGGTTGTCGGCTGTCCTGGCATCGTCCAGACCAACGAGCCGTGCATCGGTGAGCAGGAGTAAACCTGGGGAGAAATTCAGTTGGGCATCGAGGTCGGGCTCAAACCACGCCAGGAGTGCCTCGTCGGCATTGAGCACCGACTCAGCAGTGGCTCGCAAGCGTGGGGGAAGTTCCTGGCGGATGTCAACGGGTTCAGGGGAGCGAACGGACACTGGGCAACGGGATCCAAAAGCGGCCAGACTGGGTGTCAGTCTCGGTGGCGAACAGAATAGATTGTAACATCGGTCAGGCGGTCTGAGAAAGGCCGCAGAAAGGCGGCCGTGGCAGACCGTGCAGATTTTATCGATTATAACGCCTGGCGACACGACCAGCCGTAAGAGGGGGTGTATCGCGCCATCGGAAGCCGCTAGGCCACAAATTGCTGACTGTCGCCATTTTTGTAACGTAGAATTTTCAAGTCGCTCACGATGCTCCTTGAATGTGATCCGAACAAGTGCAGTATTTAGATCGGGAACACCAAAACCAACTCTGGAGCCAAAAGTAAGAGGGTTTCCAGTCCATTCGAGGGCGAGCCACATGCGGAAAATAGAGGAAATAGGGGATTTCCGAAAAATTGGACGTTGGCCTATTGCCTTTCCGGAATCGAGACGTTTCAATCAAAGAATGCGCTGTCTCGCGGCGATGACCGAAGATCGCAATTGGAAATTTACTCCGGATTTTTGAGAATGCCGATGAAACCTTTGCGCTGCTTCCGGCGTAACAGAAGGAATCTTTCGAAGGCTACGACGTTTTTCCGACGGCCATGTCTTCATTACTTCCCGCGGTAAGAATTAAACCATGGAATTTCGCAAAGTGCTGGTTTTGCGTGGTCCGAATATCTGGACCAACGCACCCGTAATTGAGGTCTGGGTGGATTTGAAGGCTCTCGACCGCCCGTCCACCGACTTCCCCGGGTTCAGCGATCGGCTGATGAACTGGCTGCCCACGATGATCGAGCACCGGTGTAGTATTGGCCAACGGGGTGGATTTTTTCAGAGACTGCGGGATGGAACCTATCCCGGACACATTCTCGAGCACGTAACCCTGGAACTGCAATCGCTGGCCGGACCGGAAGTTGGTTTCGGCCGAGCCCGTGAGACGTCTGAGCCTGGCGTGTACCGCGTAGTGATAAAGTACTACGACGAGCAACTGGCCCTGAAATGCCTTCATGCGGCTCGAGAATTGGTGCTCGCGGCGATTCACGATCGGCCTTTCGACGTCAAGGGCGAAATCCAGCGGTTGCGGGACTTTTCCCACGAGGTATGTCTGGGACCGAGCACCAGCGCGATTGTCGAGGCGGCCAAGGCCCGCGACATCCCCGTGCGGCGTTTGAACGCCGACAGCATGGTGCAGTTCGGCTTCGGAGCGAGGCTTCGCCGGATTCAGGCGGCCGAGACTGACCGTACCGGCGCCATCGCCGAGATGATCGCCCAGGACAAGGAGCTGACGCGGACGCTCTTGAAAGCGGTCGGCGTGCCCGTGCCGGAAGGCCGGCCGGTCACTGATGCCGACGATGCCTGGGCGGCGGCCTGCGACATCGGCGTACCGGTGGTCGTCAAACCGCGCGACGGCAACCAGGGTCGCGGTGTGGCGACGAACCTCACCACCCGTGAGCAGATTCTGGCCGCCTTTCAGGCCGCCTTGGCCGAGAGCAAGCAGGTGATCGTGGAGAAATTCGCTCCCGGTCACGATTATCGCCTTTTGGTCGTGGGCAGCAAGGTCGTAGCCGCAGCCCGCCGCGAGCCGGCCCAAGTGCTAGGCGACGGGCTTCGTTCGATCCGCGAACTGGTCGACGCGGCCAACCTCGATCCCCGCCGCGGCGAACATCATGCCACCGTGCTGAGCAAGATCAAGCTCGACGCCATCGCCATGGGAGTCCTGGCGGATCAAGGCTACACTCCCGAGACGGTCGTTCCTGCCGGGACGGCAGTGCTCATTCGCCGCAATGGCAACCTGAGCACGGGCGGTACGGCCATCGACGTGACCGAGCGGGTCCACCCTCAGGTGGCTGCCCGGGCTGTGGAAGCGGCGCAGGTGATCGGCCTGGACATCGCGGGCGTCGACGTGGTGGCGACCGACATCAGCGCCCCGCTGGAAGAGCAGAATGCCGTGGTCGTGGAAGTCAATGCGGCCCCGGGTTTGCGGATGCATTTGCAGCCCTCGGTGGGGATTTCCCGGCCCGTAGGCGAGGCTATCGTCGCCACGCTCTTTCCGGGCAGCAACGACGGACGGATTCCGATCGCTGCGGTAACGGGCACCAACGGCAAGACGACCACGACGCGATTCCTGGCCCACATCCTCCGCGGCATGGGACTGCGTGTGGGCATGACCTGCACCGACGGCATTTACATCGACAACCGCCGCATCGATAACGGCGACTGCGCCGGCCCGCGGAGCGCCCGCGCGGTGCTGATGAACCCGGCGGTGGAAGCGGCCGTGTTCGAAACGGCCCGCGGCGGAGTCCTTCGCGAAGGTCTGGCCTTCGATCGTTGCGACGTCGCGGTCGTGACCAACGTCGGCGAGGGTGATCACCTCGGTCTGAACGAGATACACACGGCGGAGGCACTGGCCAAGGTGAAGCGTTGCATCGTCGACGTCGTGCCGCCTAACGGCATGTCCGTCTTGAACGCCAACGACCCGCATTGCGTGGCCATGGCCCCCTATTCGGCCGGCAGGATCTGCTACTTCGCCCTGGACGGCAATCACCCGGTAATCGTGCGGCATCGCAGCGTCGGCGGGCAAGCCGTCTTCGTGCGAGACAACGCGATCGTCGTGGCCGAGGGAACGCACGAGGAGGTCTTCATGCCGCTGGCACGCGTGCCCTTGACGCGCGACGGCAAGGTCTCATTCCACGTGGAAAATACGTTGGCGGCCATCGCCGCGGCGCGGGCCCTGAAAGTGCCCGACGACGTGATCCGCGCCCGTGCCGAGACCTTTGCAGCCGACATGGACAAAGTGCCGGCCCGTTTCAACGTCCTGGATATCCAAGGAGCTACGGTGATCGTGGACTATGGCCACAATGCCGATGCCCTGGCAGCGCTGATCCCGGTAATGGACAAGTTTCCTCACCAGCGGCGGACGTGTGTCTACAGTGCGGCGGGCGACCGCCGCGACAGCGACTTGGTTCGCCAAGGAGAGTTGCTGGGCGAGGCCTTCGACCAGGTAATTCTCTACGAGGACCATTACCTCCGCGGCCGCGCCGAGGGAGAGATCACTCGCCTCTTTCGTAGTGGTGCGGAAAAGGGCCAGCGGGTGCGGCACATTGTGGAAATCCGCGGCGCCGATGCCGCGGTGGAATTGGCCCTTCGCGGCGCCAAGCCCGGCGACTTGCTCTTGGTCCAAGCCGATACGGTGGATGAGACCGTGAGTTTCATCCGCAGCTACCTGGAAGCCATCGCGCCGGAGCCGGTGATCGAAGATACCGCCGACACGTCCGAGGCGCCGACGAACGGCGTGCCCAAGGCGGTTCCCAAGGTTGCCAAAGTGTAAGCTGCGGAACCCACAGTAATTCGCAGTCCTCAGCATGATCAAACGCAGCGACGGCGACACCACATTACAAGCCGTCAAGGATACGATTGCTAAGTTCACCGCCCAGCGCGACTGGCAGCAGTTTCATAGCGCCAAGAACGTGGCCATGGCCCTGGTTTCCGAAGCGGCCGAGTTAATGGCCCACTTTCGTTGGAGTGCAGACGGGCACGATGCGTCTCTGCTGAATGATCCGCAGTCGCTGCAGGAAATCCGCCATGAGGTGGCCGACGTCTTGCTCTTGCTGGCCGAGTTCGCCAACGTGACCGGTATCGACATGTCGCAGGCCGTTGCGGAGAAGATGGAAATCAACTCCCAGCGGTATTCGGTTGAAAAGTCGCGCGGAACGGCGCAGAAGTACGACCGGTTGTAGCTGCAGGACGGTCCTTTGCGGCTCAATCCCAGCAGAGACACACGATTCGGTCACACTGGTGGAAGTCACAATAGTCGCCGGAATCGGGATGCCCCGCGCGGGGCGGCGACGTCCGTTTCCGCGGCCTCGTCTACGGTTCCTCCGGTTGCAGGGTCGCTAGCCGTTTCGGCCGGCCGGTCCGGTTTCGACTCGGAAGCATCGCTCGACGTGGGCTCGCTGCTTCCCGGTAGGTGTGGCGGCGAGGCAACGTCGGGCGGTGAGCTGCCGTTGGACGACGGCAGGTCTTCCAGCCAGGAATCGTGCCAGGCGGAGCGATCGCCCCAGCCCAGTCCGAGGGCCTCCAACAGCGGCGGTAGGAAAAACGCGTCCAACTGCGGCACGTTCCGCTGGTGGACTGTGGCATAGAAGTCCCGCGCCTCGGTGAGGGCCGTGCGTCGCGCCGATTCGGTCCACTCGGCCTCTCCCTTGTGCAGGGCAATCAGGCTCAAAGCCAAATAGTGGAAGCCATGGAGGCGGTGCGCGGCGAGAAGCCTTTCCAGGGTCTCCGGGCCGGCCGCGCGCCCCTGCTGCCACGATTGCCAGGCCCCATGCACCGTCGTCGGCGGCAAGACATAGATGGCCGGCCCCCGCCGCGAAAAGGCCGCCTGGCGGATGGCCGCCACCGCCGCCTCGTGCGAATCGTGAAAACTATCCACCACCAGCGTTACGCGATGAATGGCCAACTCGTCCAGCCGTTCCCACCGTCGCGGGGCGATTTCGGCGGGGCTGTTGCCGATCGCCCCTACGCCCTGATAGCCGTGGGCCTGTAGGAGAATAGCGTCCCATAGGTCCTCAACTAAGAGCAAGTCCTGCCGACCGTGGGCGATGGCCGGATAGGCCTCGTCCAAGCCGAATACGCCCGCCTCCTCCTTCCAATCACTGCTGAGATATAAACTGCGGTCAAGCTGCTTGGGCAACTTGGCCCAAAAGCTGATGATCCGCCGGCCGGCATCGCGGATGGGCCCGACCAGGCGGCCGGGCAAACGCGAATCGGCAAGGAGGTTTGAAGCCCGAATCTCATCGGCCGAAAAGCCGTCACGCAGCAGGCCGTGCCAGATCGGCTCGGCTGATGGGAAATATCCGAACGGCAATTGCTCGAGCTTCCGCAAGTCAAACCCGCGCTGATGGAGGCAGCTCCGGGCCGCCCGCCAGCCGTCGTCGCGGTTGTCGTTGGCCATCAACAGGGCCTGCGTATGACGGAAATAAGCCTCTCTCAAGCCATCGGCGGGGTGCTCGGAATGGTTTGGCAAGGGGTTCATTGCGGAATTAGCCATGAGAGGGGGCATGGCAAGCGGGCTAGGTTGACCGGCGCACCCGGTATTCCGGGTTAGCCGGGCAATGCAGGCTGATTGTAGCAGATTGGGCGGCCATGTCAAATCCCAAGTCTTACACTCCGTGCGACGGAAATAGCACTAATCCGACGCGGGCACGAGCCGTTACCACGTGTGTGCTTCGAGCAATTATAGTTTAGACGTTGGCCGCTCCGCTCCTCGTTTTCACGCTCAGAGCCGAGCTGGCGTATTTCCGAACGATCCTGCGCTACTAGCGATTTTTTTGGCCCGCCCGTTATAATGGAGGTTTGGAAGGAACAGGATTATGCCGGTTGCCATGCAGTTGTCGCGGATCATTATCAGCGAGGTCAATGACCAGCAGGTCATCTATTTGAAGGAGATTGGGGGCGAACGGACGTTTCCCATTCTGATTGGGCTGTTCGAGGCGATGAGCATCAATCGCCGCGTAAAAGGTGAAGAGTATCCGCGGCCGCTGACGCATGACCTTATCGTAGGCGTGGCCGAGAACCTGGGCGGCGAGCTCCAGGACGTGGTGATCAGCGAATTAAAGGAACACACGTATTTTGCGCGACTACGAATCCGTCACCAGGGCGAGTTGGTGGAGGTCGATGCCCGGCCGTCGGACGCCATAGCCGTGGCAGTGACCTGCAATCCGCCGCTGCCGATATACGTCAACGAGGATGTGCTCAACGACGTCCTGGGGGAGTAGGGATTACCGGGACTACTGGTTCGGCGCATCGAGTGCACCAAATAGCCATAGATCGGACCTATCGGGGTCCTATACTTCTGCGGACTCCTACCCCATCGCGTCAGCAAACTCTTTAAGCAGGGTGGCTCTGCCCCTTTCGCCGTGGGCCCCGTCGACAATTACGTTCACACGGACCTCGGTCGTGCTAATCAACTCGACGTTGATTCCTTCTGCGGCCAAGGCCGAAAACAGACGACTGGCCACGCTCGTGTGGCTCTTCATGCCCACGCCAAAGACCGAGAGCTTCGCCACACGCGGAGAGCTGTCGGGCGCGGGGCAGCCCAGTCCCTCGGCTTGCTCGCGAATCACGTGGAGTGATTTCTCCAAGTCCCGCTGGGGCATCGTAAAGGAAATATTGGTGCGGCCCTCCCGGCCTACGTTCTGCACGATCATGTCGACGACTACGCCGGACTGGGCAACCTCGTCGAAGACCTGGGCGGCGAGACCGGGGATATCGGGAACGGCGTTGATGGTCACGCGGGCCTGCGACTCATCGAGGCTGATGTCTTCGATGATCAACTTTTCCATCTTTTCCATGCGGGCGACGACGTCGTTGACCCGGTTGCCCGAGGACGCGGCGGTCGAGCGCACCGCAAGTCCTTCCGGCTCCTTGCCCAGGGCAAACTCGGCATGAACCGTGCGCAGGGCCTCTTGGGCGTATTGGCGGGCCACCAGCACCGAGATCTTGATTTCGCTGGTGGTGATCATCTGGATGTTAATGCCTTTTTCGGCCAGGGCGCGGAACATCCGCTCGGCCACGCCCGGCTGTGTGGCCATTCCCAGCCCCACGATCGAGATCTTGGCCACCTCGTCATCGCAAGTATGGCCTTCGGCGCCGAGTTCCTTGACCGCCTCTTCCACGGCGCGGATCGTGTGCGGCAGTTCGTCGCGGGGAACCGAGAAGGAAATGTCGGCCCGGCCGTCGGCGGCGACGTTCTGGGCGATCATGTCCATGGGGACGCTCTTGGCTGTGACCTTGGCGAAAATCGTAATTGCCGCCCCAGGCCTGTCTGGCACACCTAACACCGTGACGCGGGCCTCGTTCTTGATCATTGCCGCCCCGCAGACGGGCAGCCCGACAACTTCCGGCTCGCTGACGATCATCGTGCCGTTCTTGTCGCTGAAGCTGCTGCGGACGTGGACCGGCACGCAGAATTTCTTGGCGAACTCGATGGAGCGGTTGTGCATCACGCCTGCCCCCGCGGTGGCCAGCTCGAGCATTTCATCGTAGCTGATCTGGCGGAGTTGCCGGGCTTCGGGCACGACGCGGGGATCGGTCGTATAGACACCATCGACGTCCGTATAGATTTCGCAAGCGTCGGCGTGGAGCACGGCGGCCAGGGCCACGGCGGTCGTGTCGCTGCCGCCACGGCCCAGGGTGGTGATGTCGCGGCGTTCGTCGATCCCCTGGAATCCCGCGGCAATAGCGATATTGCCTTCATCGAGGGCCTTGCGGAGCCGCTCCGTCGAGATCGACTGGATGCGGGCCTTCGTGTGCGTGCTGTCGGTGACGATGCCGATCTGCGCTCCCGTGAGGCTGATCGCCTTATGCCCCAAGGAATGGATGGCCATGGCCATGAGGGCCACGCTAACCTGCTCGCCGGTGGAAAGGAGCATATCCATCTCGCGGGCCGGCGGCTGGTCGGTGATCTGCCGGGCCAGGTCGATGAGCAGATCGGTATTGTCGCCCATCGCGCTGACGACGACTACGACTTGGTTGCCTTGTTGCTGGGCGCGGATCGCTTTGCGGGCGGCGGCCAGAATTTTCTGGCTATCGGCCACGCTGGACCCGCCGAACTTTTGGACGATGACGGACATGGGGGCGAGAAAGGGAAAATCGGGGTCTTAGGAACGAACTCGCTACAGGCGATACGCAAAACCCCATATTATGCTTCGTTGGGGTGGGATGGTCAACGGGGGTTTGGCTGGCCTGCACTCTAGGACTCTAGACCACTCTAGCGCCGGCCACAGCCCGTGCGCTGGACATTGGAAAACGTGCAAGTAAGATGGACCCGATCGTTTGCGCGTGCCGATTCCCACCCTCGCGGCCTCGTTGCCTGGCGTTGCCCATCCCGGCCGCCCGCCTGCCGCTCCCGCCCACTAGAACCTCGCCTGGACCCGACGCCATGAATCAGGTGTTCCACCCATGCTACCGTCATGATCGCCGCCCGCGCGGCCATGCTGCCCGCAGCCGTCGTCGTGGCAATCCTCTCGATCGCCATGAGTTCGTCCACTTCCAGGGCGGACTCTCAGGTCCGCCGCTTCTGGGGCAACGAAGCCCTCTGGGGCTATTGGGAGTTCGGCGACGATTATCTACCCAAGCGCGACTGGAAGATCGTCTCGGTAAGCCATGAGGGCGCAGAACCGTGGAAGGCACAGAACCTGATCGATGATGATGCGAATACGTTCTACTATCCCAACGGCAAGAGTTCTTACGAGGTCGTCATCGATTTGGGTGCGAGCTATGAGCTGGGGGCCCTGACGATCCTCACGCTTGGCCGTCCCAACAACGCCATCGACAGCCGCATGGCCCGCTACGAGCTCTTCGTCAGCGACTCGAAAGGCGAGCCCGGCCGCCTGGCGGACGCGAGGCCCTTTGATGGCGAAGAAGGAAAAGAAACGGTGGCGGAATTCCCCACCGTCCGGGGCCGCTATGTGACGCTCAAGGCCGTAGCCCGGCCTAACGCCACGAAGGAAGTTTGCCTCCGCGAGTTGAGCCTCATTACGGCCGAGGCGGTTCGCCGCCACCGCACTGCGCATGCCACCCAGGTTGCCACACGGACGGCCGCCTGGCAGCAGCGAAACTCCGACCGGGCTGCCGATGCCCTCGGCCGCGAGTTGCTCGACATGCTCTTTTGTACGCCCGACGACATCAATCGCTCGAACCTCCGCAATCGGCCCAAGCTCGAGCAGCTTGGCAAGCTCAAGGCCGCCGGCCGCTACTGCGAGGCCTTGAAGGTCTTCCGCGAATACTACTTCGACAAGCTCCGCCGCCCGCAGGCCTTTGGGATCCGTGCCAACGACGTCCATCCATACGGGACCGGCTACGCGGGCATCGGCGACTTTCCCCAGGGCGCCGTGGACAAGAATCTCGACAGCGACGGCCAGACGAAGCTCCTCGCCGTTGCCGCCGAACTGCTCGAAGGCCGCCTCACGCTGGGCGACGGCGCGAAGGTCTCGATCGGCGAGCCAGGAAGCGTCGATTGGCAGGCCCCCGCGCCGCCCTACGGTTACACCACGAAGACCCACGCCATGTATCCCTACCGCGAACTGTGGTGGGGCAGCGGATTGCAGCCGCTGATCGCAGCCTACATGGTCACCAAAGACGAGAAATATCTCAAGCGATGGATTGCCTACATGGACGATTGGGCGATGAACGACACGTTCATCGGCGAGCTTCATCCGGTCATCAACCACGACAATTCGCTCTATCCCGTGATGGGCACGCTGCGGATGCTCGCGCTGGTGGCCAACACTTTGCCCTTCGGAAGCGAGGCTGTTTCACCGCAGGCATTCGCCCGAATTATGAAAAAGTTGGTCCTCGAATCGCCCCTGACGAGCGCCGTTTACTTCCGCTCGAACCCCAACGCCTGGACGCCCGGCGCCGGGCAGATGTTGTTTGCCATGCTCATCGACGAGTTCAAGGTGGCGCCGATCTACTTCCGCGAGGTGCGTCGCCGCAATATCGAGGACATCAACGTCCTGCAGGAGCTGCCCGACGGCACGGAGAGCCACCAGTGGCCGGGCTACAATTTCCTTCTACTGGTCAACGCGGGCGCGCTAAGGCTGACGGAGGCCCGCGACGGCTTGCCGCCTTGGGCCCAACCCGCGTGGGAGCGGGAGCTGCACGATCCTCTCTGGCAGCGGGAGTTGACCGAGGCCCTCCAGCGGCGAGCCAGCTACGTACTGCACTGGGGCACGCCCAGCGGCGAATATCCGCTGGTGACGCACCAAGAGCCGCCCAGCGAGAAGAAGGGGAAGCTCCGCGAGGCCTACAACCGGCTGCCCAGCATGCTCGACGATCCGACCAACTCCAAGATCCACTCGACGCTCTACGGCGACGGTTCCAGTGGCACGCCCGGCTACACGTCGGAATGGTTTCCCTACGGGGGCTACAACATCGCGCGTGCCGGCTGGAAATACGACGACGGGTATGCCGCCATGTTCTGCTCGCCGCAACCGGGGTGCGGCGGCGTTGGCAGCGGCTGCAAGAACAACATCTTCGGCCTGGCGGCCTACGGCATGGACCTCATCGCTGACGACCTCGTGCACGCCTACGTCCGCCCAACCTCGCCGGTTGAGGTCGACGGCAAGCGCCAGCAGTTCGATTTCTACGTGCCCAAGACCACCTGGCCGACGGGCCACCGGGGCGACTTGGTGGAAGGTTGGTGCGAGCCCGCGCCCTGGCGCTGGCACGCCTCAGAGCGTTTCAACCTGATGGAAGGCGTGTATGCAGGCGTTTACGCCAACGATTTCCACAATCGCAAGGACTTCGTCGACGGCGTATCGCACCAGCGGCTGGCCCTCTGCGCGCGTCGGGCGGGGCTGTGGATCTTGACTGACCGCATGCTCTCAATCGCACGGCACGACTACGACCAGATCTGGTGGCTGCCACTGAAGCGAAACCAGGCGGCCGCCTTCCGGCCCGAAGAGATTGTCATCGATCCAGCGGCCCGCTCGATAAAGACTCGCCGCACCGCGAGCGACACATGGTGGAGTTGGGACCAGATGCGGGACATCACCGTCGGCAACGTCAATTTGTCGATGTACCAGTTCAGCGATGCCTCCTTGCGATACGTGACGAGCACGCGAAAGGACAATGCGGAAATGTACGATTGGCGGCGTGTCGACGTCCGCTGGCAGGGGACGGGCGACCAGCAGGTCGTCACTGCGCTATTCCCGAGGCGGCCCACGCGAAGTAATAAACCGCCTGACGGAACCGAGAACGATCTGGCGACCGTTCGATCACTGCCGTCGCCGCGGGGGACCATGGGGTTTGAAGCCACGACGCCGGAAGGCGTGCGGGTCGCCTATCTCGCGGCTGCGAACCGCAATGCCGCTCTCGAGGCGGAAGGCGTCAGGATCAACGGCGAGGCCCTGCTCTTGGTCCGCGGCCCGGCAGCCGGCGAACCGGTGACCGGCATGGCATTGGGCTGCCGCAGCATGGAGTGCGGCGGCGTCGCGATTGGCGTCCACTATCCGGACTTCGAATTCGCGCTGCCTGCGGCTGGGGCCGGCAGTCGCGTGACGTGCACGCCGATCTACCGCCCGATCAGCCCGGTGCGGATATTGCCGGAGGCGGACGTTTTTGTCGGTGAGCAGGAATTGTCGCTCCGCTGTGAAACGCCGGGCGTGACGATCACGTACACGCTGGACGGCACGGAACCCACTCCGCAGTCAACGTCATACCGGGGGCCGTTTACAATCGATCGCACGCGGGTGGTCAAGGCCCGCGCCTATCGGCCGGGTGTCCGAGAGAATCCGCCACAAACGAGCGGGACCCACGCGACGCCAACCAGCCGTGCCCTCTTCACCCGCCGGCTGGCCGCGCCAGGCGACGACGTCGCGCCCCGTCAACACGGGCTGCGGTACGAGTACTTCGAAGGTTTCTGGCGGGACCTTTGGCTTTCGATGGATACGCTCCAGCCGCGGCGGAAAGGGGCCGTGGCAGGGCCCTTCGACACGACGGTCATCCCCGACGACAATGGGCCCGTCGGCAATGGGCGCACCCCTTGCCAGCGGGCATACGCGTTCAAGTATATAGGCTATCTGAAGGTGCCCGAGGACGGCGTCTATACGATCCATGCCCCGCGCGAGTACACCCATTGCGACTCGATCGCCGGCTATGAGCTGCAGGTTTACTTAGGGCATGCCGTCGTCCCAGACGGCAACCGCGTCAAGCGCGAGACCGACCTGAGCTTCTGGTATCCGGCGACCCGCCAGCACGGCTTGGGCACCTGGAGCGTTCCGCTCAACAAAGGTTTCCATGAGATCAAGATCGTCTTTATCGATTTTCGCACCGACGCCGCGAAGCGGATGAACCGCATCGAAGGCGTTCGCGACTGCGTCTGGAGCGGCCAGCGGCCCGATCTGCTTATTTCCGGTCCCGGAGTCTCCAAGCAACCGATCCCGGCGGCTTGGTTGTGGCACGAATAGTATGGTAAGATCAGTCCTGGACGCAGCATCAACTCTCGCAGAGGTTATTCAATGTCCGACAAAACCATCCGAATTGTGGCGGCGATTTTCGGCCTTGCCCTGCCGTTGGCAGCGATTCTCTCGACGGCTGCTGCTGCCGCCGCCGAAGAGCACGCGGCAGATGCGAGTGGACAGCTCGACGGCAACCAGGTGACGATCCAGGTCGACTGCGGTCAAGCGATCAATACCATGCGCGGCGGCCTGGGGGCATCGTGGCACGCCATCGAAGCGACAATCCCCTACGGCGTCAAACACCCGTACTTTGACGGCTACAGCCACGGCGGCAGCGGTTGGGGCGCCTATCCGGCCGCTGACGATGAGCATGCGTGGCAGCAGATCTACCGGCACGCGCGTTGGCTGGGGCTGGATTGGAACCGCGTGGAGATCGAACAGCGGATCTACGAGCCCGAGCGCGGAAAATTCACCTTCGATAGCCCGGAGATGCGGATCCTGTACCGAATACTCGACTGGAACGAAAGGAATCACGCCGACGTCTTCTTCCAGCAGATGTGGTGCAACACCGCCTGGTTGGCCTATCCCGAGTTTCGCAACGATCCCGTGGGCCGGGTCCATAGCGCCCCAGCCGACATCGATGCCTTTGCCGACGGGCTGGCCGCCCTCATGGAGCACCTCGTGAAACAGCGGGGTTACACGTGCATCAAGTATCTGTGCATCAACAATGAACCCGGCGCGGGCTTTTCTTGGTGGAACGCCCCGCCGAACCGGCCGCTTTCGATCAAGCCTGGACTGGAAGCCGTTCGAAAAGCTCTTGACCGGCGGGGACTGAAGGGCCTGCCCTTGTCGGGGCCCGACTACACCAACGGCGGTTTTCCGGTCACGTATCCGGCAGGCGTCGATTTTTTGCCAATCCTCGGGGCCTACGATTTCCACGACTACGACGCGGATTTCGATTTCCGGGCCCATGGGCATATAACCCAGCAAGAGCGCAACGCCGCCTTGTGGACCCGGCAGGCTCACGCTGAGGGCAAGCCGCTCTTCCTTTCCGAGTTCGGCACGATGGCCTATGGATGGGTCCCCGATATGCCCGGTCCAAGTTGCCCCCAAGCGGCCCTGGCCGGGGCCGAGTTCGTCGTGCGGATGCTGAATTGCGGCGTCGACGGCATGAACCGCTGGAGCTTCCTCAATCGCGGCGACCTGGACGGCCAGTGGCAGCTCGTCGACACCTGGGACCGCAAGACGAAGCGGCTCCTGAAGGAGTTCACGCCCCACGCGGACAGTTACTTTTGCCTGGGCCTGCTGCCTCGTTTCATCGCAAAACACTCCACGGTGCTCGGCAGCCGCGTCAACGGCGGACGGATCGACCCCTGGCAGCGGGTCTTCGCCGTGGCGCTCCGCAGCCCTGGCGGAGATCTTACGGTGGCCGTCGTGAACGACGCCTCGCGAGGCTACGACCTTGAACTCGCCGTGGACGGCCTGGCAAAACCGGCCCGGTTCTACCGTTACCGCTACGACGAGACCTGCCATGGCAAGGCGGATCTAAGGATCGATCCCCAGAAGGAATTCTCACTGGGTCCGCACGAAAAGACGCTCCGCGACGCGCTGCCGCCGTCGAGCCTGACGATCTTCAGCACATTCAAGTTGGCGCACGACGACCCGGGGGTGATCGCTTCCGATGGTCCTTGGCAGGTGCGGCGAGTTTTCCGCATTGGCGGGACGGGCGGTTTCGACTACCTGACCGTCGATTCCCAGCGCGGCCTGCTTTATGTTCCCCGCACTACGCACACGATGGTTGTGGAGGCGGCAACCGGCAAGGTGACCGCCGATATTCCCGGGCAGCGGCACAATCATGGAGTTGCCATCGCCGGGAGTCTCTCGCGAGGGTTCATCTCCGACGGCGGCGACGGTTCCGTAGTCGTCTTCGATATCAAAACGAACCGCGTCCTCGGCAAGGTCAAGGCTGCCGCCGATGCCGATGCTATCATTTATGACCCGGAGAGCCGCAAGGTCCTGGTGTCGTGCGGCGGCGCCGGCGCAATCGTCCCAATTCCGGCCGACATTGATCCGGCGACGGGCACGGCCGACGCGGCGGTCGTCTTGGGCGGCAAGCCTGAGTCGCTCGTCGCCGCGGACGGCAAGGCCTACGTCAATCTCGTCGACAAAAATCAAGTTGCCGCGATCGACATCCGGACGGCGAAGGTGATCCATAAATGGCCCACTGCCCCCGGCGGCGGCCCGGTCGGAATGGCGATCGACACCGCGCATCATCGCCTGTTTATCGCTTGCCGCAAGCCGCAGAAATTGATTGTTATGAACAGCGAAGACGGCACGGTGCTGGCCGATCTGCCCATTGGCGCGGGCGCTGACGCCACACAATTCGACGGCGATGCCTTTGTCAGTTGCCGAGACGGCACGCTCGCCGTCGTCTGCGAAACCTCGCCGGGCAAGTTCGCGATCGTTCAGACGGTGCACACCCGCGACGGCGCGAAGACCATGGGTTGCGATGTGAAAACGCACACGCTTTACCTGCCCACGGCGGAGTTCGGCCGACAGAAGGAAGCCCGGTCGCGACCCATAGCCAGGCCAGATTCTTTCATGATCCTGGTCGTGGGACGGTCGACTTGAACGTCGCGTTCAATGGCAGAAATCGTCGCTCACGGCCCCCAAACGCTTGAGCTCTTCCGCGTCGCGGAGCCGCTCCTGGCGGTAGGCCGCTTCGATCTGCTCCGGGGAAATGCTCATCCAGCGGCGGCGATCGTAAAGTATCTGCATGTCCAGGCCGAAAATGAGCAACAGCACGTGGCCTTGGGCCAGCATGTCGTCAATTAGCGCCGCGGCCACGGGGCCGCGATGAGCGTCCGCCACCGTTTCGTTGAGCACGAAGACGGACAGGACTTTGCCCCCGATGGCGATCGTGCCCGACTCCGTTACGACCAGGCCGATCTTATCAGGTCGGAACGCATCGGGCAGCTCCTCATGTTCGAGCCAGAAGCAAGCGTATTCCCGGCAGACCTGCGGCTGCCCGCAGCCGTGAACACTGCATCCGGCGGCACACAGCAACCGGCACGGTACGTCCGCGGCCTTGCCGAGCACCGGCAAGGGAAAGATCGTGCAGCAGACGTGGCATCCACCACAGGTCCTCATGATGGAGTAATCTTATCAGGCGCAGGCCCGTCACGCCATGTCACGCCCCGGCCTTTTGGAGTGCGGGGATTTATCGCCGCTTTAATCCGGGCACCATCTACTTACAGTCGGCGGCGTTCCACAGCGGTGATAAATCACCGCACTCAAAAGCGAAATCGTGATAATCGAGCCGGTGATTGCCACGGGCCGGCGGTTTTGACATAATGGAGGTTCTTTGCGGAAATGGGAGTCCTATGAGCGTAATGACGTTGGAGCGAATCGATTCGGAGTTGCGCGAGTGGGACCGGAAGCTGCGCGTGGCCAGCGACAACATGCTGGAACTGAGCGACTCGGTCGGCTACCAACGTCTTTTGGGCGAGGGGCATTGGCCGAAGGCCCAGCTTGCCGGGGCAACCGCCGCTCGGGCCCAGCCGGCAATCGACGGCCTGCACACTCTCTGGACGTACTACTCGCTGCTTCGCGACACGATCGCCCGAGCCAAGAAGCTGCGGGAGTCGATCATTCCGCTATTGCCCGCCGGCAACGCCATCGGCGAGATCGACGGCATCCTGCATGGGCCGTCGATCGCCTTGCTGGCGGTGGCGACGCCGCTGGAGCAACGAGGTCTGTTGGCCGCCGCGGAAACCACTCGATCGATCGCGCCGGAGCCTCTGCTGGCAATGATGCACGATCTCTTCCAAAAAGGGCGCGACGTGGTGACGGCGATTGCCGCGGCCTGGGACCGCTTGCCGCAACAGTTCACAGACTTCGAGGCCCTGTTGTCGAAGCTCGTCGCTGAGCAAGGTGTACTTCCGCATGAAATCGAGGCTGCCCGCCAAGACCTTGCCCGGCTGCAGCGGCAATTCGACGCCGATCCCTTGGCTGCCGCGGAGGGCTGCGCGGCGCTGGCCGCTCAAATCGAGAGCATACGGCGACGCTCCGAGCAGCTTGCCGTCGATCGGCAACGCGTATGCGATGACTTGTTCGCCGCGCGGCGGCTGCTGGCGGAGGTGACCGATTCCCATCGCCAGGCCATGCAATCGTTCGGCCAATGCCGCCTGAAAGTCAGTTCCGAGGGATCGGCGGCCTCTCCTTGCCCGGCCGACGACGATCTGGTTGCCGCCTTGGAGAAGTGGCTAGTCCGGCTTGAGGCGGAAGTTGCCGCCGGGCGCTGGCAGCCGGTGCGCATCGGCTTGGTGCATTGGAACGTGGCGGCCCACCAATACCAGGCCGCCGATCGACAGTCGCAAGAGGCCTCCGAATCACTGCTCAACCAGAGGCGGGATTTGCGCGGGCTGCTCGGCGCGCTGAAAGCTAAGGCCATCGCCAACGGCCGCGCCGAGGATCCGGCACTCGCCGAAATCGAGCACGAAGCCAAGGAGTTGCTAGCCCACCGGCCGACTCCCCTGGAGACGCTGCAACGCATGGTGGCCGATTATCAACAGAGATTACTGTAACGGAGCGATCGATATGGACGGCGCGCGATGCACCCAACCGGGCTGCGGCGGAACAATTGAAGGCGGATTCTGCAACCGCTGCGGGCTGGAACCGGCCGACGGCGGCCCCGCCGCGACTGGGGCCTCCGGCCTGCTCGGGGCGGGTTCGGCGGCGCTGGGCAGTTCTCGATCGGGCTCGCGGCCAACGTCCGCTCGCCTGGGCGCCGGTTCCACGCGGCGAAATACCGGCAGTGCCCGGTCCAGCTCGCGGAAACACCTCGGGCTGGGAATGGTGGCCGTGCCCGAGTTGCCAGCAATCGATCCCGAAAAGGTGATCATGGCTAACCCCCAGGTGCCACCGCACCGGCGGTTCTGTAGCAATCCCGACTGCCACGACGCCCAGGGTAACCCGACGGCTTTGACTCGCCGCGAGGCGGGCTTTTGTCCAGCCTGCGGAACGCCGTATTCCTTCGTTCCCACGCTCAAGCCCGGCGATGTCGTGGCCGACCAGTACGAGGTCAAGGGATGCCTTGCCTTCGGCGGATTGGGTTGGCTGTACCTCGGCAAAGACAACGTGCTGAATCGCTGGGTGGTGCTCAAGGGCCTGCTGAACACCAAGGATGAGGCGGCCGCAGCCGCGGCGGTGGCCGAGCGGCAATTCCTGGCGGCGGTGAAGCATGCGAACATCGTCGGAATTTACAACTTTGTCAGCCGGGGCGCGGAAGGCTTTATCGTGATGGAGTTCGTCAACGGCACGACGGTCAAGACGCTCCGCAAAGAGCGCGGTCCGCTGCCGCCGGCCGAGGCCATCGCCTACGTGCATCGCATCCTCGGGGCCTTCTCCTATCTGCACGCTGCCGGCATGGTGTATTGCGACATGAAGCCCGACAACTTCATGCTCGAGGGCACGCCGCCGGATGTGAAGCTAATCGACATGGGGGGCGTGCGACGGTTGGACGACCCCAGCGGCGATGTGTATGGCACGCGGGGCTACAGCGCCCCGAAGCAGGCGAGGGCCCCACGGTGGCCTCCGACCTGTACACGATCGGCCGCACGCTGGCAGTATTACTGATGGAATTCCGTTTCCAGAGCGCGTACGAGTTCGATCTGCCGCCGCCGGAAGAGCAAGAAGTGCTCGCCCGGCACGAGTCGCTCTATCGTTTCTTGCTCAAGGCCACGCAGCGCGACCCGAACTTGCGATTCCAGTCAGCCGACGAAATGGCCGATCAATTGGCCGGTGTCCTCCGCGAGGTGGTGGCTGCCCCCGGTTCGCCCCGGCCCGCCGAAAGTGCGCATTTTCAGGGCGATGCCCTGGCGATGCACGAGGAACTTGACGCCCCTAGTCCCAAACTGCTTCCGGACTTGAAAGTGCGGCCCGACGATCCGGGCGCCGCCTTTCTGCTCTCGATCTCCACCGTGAACAACGTTCGCCGACGGGCGGCAACGCTTCGCGAGCGGATCGAGAAATTGCTCGATTCCAGGGAATTGGAACTCCGCTTGGCGCAGGCCCTGATCGAGCTGGAATCGTATTCCGAGGCCGCAGAGTTGCTCGACCAGTCCGCCAAGGAGGACCCCTTCGATTGGCGCGCCGCCTGGTATCGAGGCTATTCGTTCCTTGCCCAAGGCCGTGCTGCCGAGGCCTACACTGCTTTCGACCAGGTCTATAATGAGCTGCCGGGCGAGTTGGCCGTAAAGCTGGCGGTGGCCATGGCGGCCGAGGCCGCCGGCGACGACGCCACTGCCGCGCGACTGTACGACCTGGTCTCGACGACTGACCCAAGCTATGTCACGGCATCGTTCGGTCTGGCCCGTTGCCTGAAACGCGCGGGCAAGCGCGTGGAGACGGTCGCCGCCTATCAACGCGTGCCGGCCAGTTCCAGCCTATACCCGCGGGCGCAGATCGGGTTGGCCCGCGCCCTGATCGATCTGCACAACGGCGCGCCCAGCCTGGAGGAGTTGTGCCGGGCATCGGTAGCCATCGAGGCCATGGCCGCCGAAGCCCACGAGGCGGCCCAATTGCGGACTGAGCTTTTTGAGAACGCCCTGCGGCTGCTGCGGGGGCGAGACATCCAGCGCGATGCGAGCGTGCGACTGCTCGACCGGCCATTGGAGGAGGGCGATCTGCGGCGTGGATTGGAGGAATCGCTCCGGGGTTTGGCGCGATGGGAGACCGATCGGAAGCAACAGATCAAGTTGATTGATCGGGCGAACGCCGTGCGGCCGGTAACGTGGGTTTAGCGATTATTAACAGCAACCGGCGTTTACGACACCTTTGTCTCCGCTCTCGTCCTGCTCGCTGCCGGCGCCATCGTGCTAGTGAGGTTCGGGCGGCGAGGAAAAGGACGGACCGCAACGGAGACGACCGAGTCCAGCCAAGACGATGGTCCGGCCATCCTGTCCTTCCCGTCAACTCCCGGTTGGACAGAGGCAGGGCGACGCGCAGCTCAGGCCGCCTCGAGCTTGGCGACGAAGGCAGCATGCTCGGGCGAGGCGAGCCCCTGCTGAAGCACGGCCATGACGCCGGCGCGATCGCCGCGAAGCATCGCGTCCACGTCGAGCCAAAGACCGGCAAAAACTTCGCTCCGGCAATGGCCGGCCGCGGTCAGCGGAATTCGCTCAAAGCGACCATCGCGCAGGGCAAACCAGTCAATGGCCGAATCCAAGACGCGCCACACCAGGTACTCCCGTACACCGTTCCGCTGGTACGCGCGGAGCTTCTCGTGGAGATCGTAACTTTCACTGCTGGCGGCGACTTCAGCCACCAGTTCCGGCGGGCCGGCGATGTACTTGTCTTCATCCCGGGATTGACCGCCACGATCGGGCAGGATGCGGAGCATGAGATCGGGTTGCGGCTCATTTTCCCAGTCCAAGCGAACCGTGCCGTTGTCGCCGGCATCGGTGCCGGGCGTTGCATACC
This sequence comes from uncultured Planctomycetia bacterium, assembly GCA_963709175.1. Classification (GTDB taxonomy): domain Bacteria; phylum Planctomycetota; class Planctomycetia; order Pirellulales; family Thermoguttaceae; genus JANXQG01. The sequence continues at coordinate 744,476 of CAVPVK010000007.1, read as the reverse complement.
AATAGGTCCCAAGCCAGGTCGCCAGCATAGCGTGAGGGCGGGAATGATTCTGGTGAGAAACAGGCGACGGCATATACACGACCCCCTCGACAAGTTCGGCTTTCTTGACGTGCGGCATTGCCGAATAGCGCCGTTCGAACTCCGCGCGCGTCAAGTGGTCTCCCGTCTGCAATTCGGGAACCCCCGCGACTGCCGCCGGAATTGCCGGTCCGGGCACACTGGACTCTACCGTTGCCATCGAATGACCTCCTCGGGACGAAACTGCGTCTGCACGAAGTATAGCCGAAACAACCCGGCAAGAGAACCCGTCGAAAAGGCGATGACTTCTCCCCAATTGCTCCCCGCTACGGGGAGTTCCCGCTTGGGAAGCACGGATGGTATACTTAAAGCCTGAGATCCGAGATTTGAAACTGAACGCTGAAACCGTCCCCCATGCTTTGCCCCACCTGCAAAATCGATCAACGCAGCGAGGCACGCTTCTGCGAAGACTGCGGCGCCGCACTGACCGCGCCCGCGGTCAGCGGCGCGGCGGCCGCCGATCCTTCCGCGTGCTCGCAATGCGGCGGCGGGCCGGGGTCGATCGGGGACGATGGTTTTTGCACGCGTTGCGGCCAGGAGCGGATTGACGCCAGCCGCCACCACGTCGAGATCGCTCTTTCGCCGCAGGTGGCGGGCGTGAGCGACATTGGCTTGCGGCACTTCCGCAACGAAGACGCCTTAGCCTTGGACGGCGGGCCGGGCGGCGAAGCCTTGATCGTATGCGATGGGGTTTCTTCGCGCAGAACCCGGACATGGCTTCTGCCGCCGCGGCCCAAGCGGCCCTGGAGGTCTTCCGCCGCGCGATTGCCGCTCCATCGTCCAACCATAGCCGCGACCTGGTCACCGCCGCCCTGGAGGCCGCCCGGCTGGCGGTGCGGGCGGTTCCCATCGCGCCCACCGTGAACGCCGACCCGCCGGAGTCGACGATCGTTGTGGCCCTCCGTCGCGGCCGAGGCGTAAGTCTCGGCTGGGTTGGCGACAGCCTCGCGCGTACCTCCTGGCCGCCGATGGCCCGCGGCAATGCACCGTCGATCATTCCTGGGTGAATGAGACCGTTGCCGCCGGTGAAAGGTCGCTTGCCGAGGCCTTGGAATCGCCTTTGGCCCACGCTTTGACGCGGTCGCTGGGCGGACCGCCGGGCAGTTCCGAAGAGCCGTCTCAAATCGATCTTGCGCTGCCGCCGGGCCAAAGCTGCCTGGTGCTTTGCTCGGACGGGTTGTGGAATTACCTGGCCGATCCGGCTTCGTTGGCCGCCCTCGTTCACGCTCAGCCGGCAGAGGCCGACGCCTTAGCGCGGGCCCGCGCCCTGGTGGAGTTTGCACGAGATCGCGGGGGACACGATAATATTACAGCCGCTGTGGCGATTTTCGAATCTCCGTCGGACTAAATACTATGACCACGTTTTCAGCGCAAATTTCTCAGAATCAGTATCTGGCCCAGGGGAGCGACCTGGTGCACGCCGTGATGAGTGTCACGGCGGGTTCCGCGGGCGCCGTGGGTGCCGCACCTGGGCCCGCCGGTCATGCCCGGCCGGTGCAGCAGACGCTCGTTGAAGCCCTGATCGTCGACTGTTCCGGCTCGATGGATGGCGAGAAAATCATGCAGACGAGGCAAGCCGTCAATAAGGCCATCGATCTGCTGCACGACGACGCCTGGTTCTGCGTGATCGCCGGTTCGGCCGCTGGGAAGTTGCTGGCGCCGCTGGCCCGGGCAACCGCGCAGAACCGCGAGGCCGCGCAGAAGGCCGTGCGGCACCTGGCGGCCTCCGGCGGCACGGCCATGGCAACCTGGCTGCGAACCGCGCTGGCTGAGTTCCGCAAAATGCCCGACGGCATCCACCACGCCCTGCTGCTGACCGACGGCAAGGACGAAGGCGAACGCGAGACAACGCTCGACGCCGCGCTGGCGGAGTGCGAAGGCCACTTCCAGTGCGATGCCCGTGGCGTGGGCACCGATTGGCAGCCCGACCAATTGCGGAAGATTTCCACCAGGCTGCTCGGGACGCTCGATATCATTCCGAATCCCAGCGAGATCGAGGCCGATTTCCGCCGCGTGATCGAAGGCGCTTTGGGCAAGTCCGTAAGCAACGTCTCGCTGCGGTTGTGGACGCCGCTGGGCGCCAAGGTCGAGTTCTGCCGCCTCGTCTATCCCGAGCAGTTCGATCTGACTGCCCGCGCGGTAGTCGATCCCCAAAACCCGCAAGTCCGCGACTATCCCACCGGGGCCTGGGGCGAGGAGAAACGCGATTACCACCTGGCGATCCGCGTCACGCCCGGCAAGGTCGGCCAGCGGATGTGCGCCGGCCGCTTGAGCCTGGTAGTCAACCAGGGCGGGCAGGAGACGAAGGTCGCCGAGTCGATGATTCTCGCCGTTTGGACCGATGACGAATCGCAGTCTGCATTGATCAATCCCGCGGTGGCCCATTATACTGGACAGACAGAATTGGCAACCGCCATTCAGCAAGGTCTGAAGGCCCGCGAACGGGGCGACGAGGCCCAGGCGACGCAGTTGCTGGGTCGGGCCGTGCAGATTGCCGCCGCCTCGAATCCCGACACGATGAAGCTCTTGCGCAAGGTCGTCGAAGTGCAGGACGAGCGGCAAGGCACGGTCAAGCTTCGCCGCGACGTGGCGAAGGAAGACGAGTTCGCGCTGGATACCCGCTCCACGAAGACCGCACGTGTGCAGAGACCTGAGCAGAAACCAACCTGAACATGTTTACGTGTCCTGCAAATCACGAGTCCTCGACGCCCGAATTCTGCTCGGTGTGCGGCTTGGAGATCACCGCTAGCCCGGCGGCGACGGGGTCGGCGAAGTCACCGGCGAAGACGGCCATGGCCACGCCGACGGTGCTTGTTCCCCCCGGCGCTGCAGCGACCGCAGGCAACGCATGCCCCGATTGCGGTGCGCGGCGGGAGAGCGACCAGCAGGTATTCTGCGAAGTCTGCGGATTTAACTTCACCACTGGCACAGCGGGTTCCGGCCCGCCGCCATCATGCATGGCGGCGCCCGCGAACAAAATCGCCACGGCGGAGCCGGTTGCGGCTCAGACCCCCTCTCCGGCGAAGGGTCCCACCGACAGCCTTCCAGCCGAGACGACGGCGACGGCCGTTCCCGCGGCGGCTCGTTGGGAATTAGTTGTATCGGTCGACGCGAACCTGTATGGAACGCCCAATCCCCAAGCGCCCACGTCTCAGCCGCCGCGGAAGTTCCGGCTATTCGATCGCGAGACGATGATTGGCCGCAGCGGCACGGAGGTTCGCGTGCAGGTGCCGGTCCACGGCGATGCGGGGGTTTCGCGGCGGCACGCGCTGGTAATCCAGGGCACTGACGGCATATTGCTGCTGCGCGACTTGAACTCGGCCAACGGCACGCGGGTCGACGGCGCCGACATCGCTCCCGGCGTCGACACGGCCCTTCGCGACGGTTCGGTGATTGGCATCGGGGCCTGGACGTCGATCGTCGTTCGAGCGGTCGGCGAAGGGTAAGGGCCGATTCAGCATCAAGAAATCCCCACCTGATTGAATTACGGTAGTACAACGACGCCTGAAAACGCCCTCGTCCCTGGCCACCCCCCGGAGGGAGAGGGTAGTACACACAGCCGGAAACGCACATGCCCACAAGCCTTGTCACACCGCCTAACGCTTTGCCCCGCGGCAAGACCCGCTTCGATGAAATCTTGTTGCTTGGGACCGATCCCGCACAACTGCGGGCCTGGCTTAGCGTCACGCCCAATTGGCTCCGCGCGGCGGTTGCGGCGATTGCCCTTCTCTCAGTGGTCTTCGCCCTGGCGATCCGGCATGCATCTCGGGAGCAATGGCAGACAATCAAGACCATCCGCGACGATTCCGCGCCGAGCATTGTGGCCGGGCAAGGCATGCGGGCCAAATTTGCCGACATGCACAGCGACCTGGCCAACGAACTGCTGGCTTACACTCCCAAGGAGAAAGAGGCGGCCGCGAAAGCCTTTTTCGACCGCCGCGAGGCGGGAGTTGGGGAGCTTCTCGCCGCCGCGCGGAACATCACCTACCCTGGTGAGGTACAGCCGGTACGGACCGTATTGCAGGAACTGCCGCGGTACGAAGAGCATGCGGGCCGGACCCGCGTCCTGCACGACCAGGCCAACGTGAAGTTTCTCGACGAGCACCAGGCCGCCGACAAAATCATGCGGAATTCGCTGCTGCCGGCGATCGACGAGCTGATCGGTGTCAATCAGAAAGAACTGGACACGGCCTACCAGTCCGACGCGACGGCGGCGACACTTGCTTGGCAAGGCGTGCTGTGGAGCGGGGCCGGCCTACTGGCGGCAATTGTCGGCCTGAAATTCCTGCTCTTCAAGCGGATGCGCCGCATCGTCAATCTGCCGTTGGCCGCAGCCGCCGCGGTCGTGGCCGCTATTTGGCTGTGGGCGCTCGTCGCTTTATGGCAGTCGAGCGCCGACATCAAATCGGCCAAGCAAGACGCCTTCGACAGCATCAAGGTCCTGGAAAGGGCCCGTGCCCTGGCGTTCGACGCCAACGGCGACGAAAGCCGCTGGCTGCTGTTGAAGATCCATCGGGGCGCGGCGGATGAAACGAAGCTCTACGCTGATGCCTTTCGTGAAAAGGCCGCGGCCATCGTGACGGTCCCCGAATATGCGACTGAGGCCGAGTTGCTGGCCGATATCCGTCGCACGCAGAAGGCGCCGGTCGGCTCGCGCGGCTTGCTGGCCGATGAGCTCAACAACGTAACGTTCGCAGGTGAAATACAGGCAGCCACCGAAACTCTCCGGACCTTCCTCGACTACCTCGCGATCGACCGGCGGATTCGCGAAACGCCCGACGAGCGGGCCGCGGTGGTCTTGTGCTTGGGCACCCAGCCCGGCGAGTCGGATTGGGCCTTCGAGCAATTCGACCGGGCGATCCAGAAGACCATCGATATCAACGGTTCGCACTTCAAGTCGAGCCTGGATGACGCGGAAAGTCACGTGATGGGACTCGACCTGCCGGTGCCCTTGGGGCTGGCCTTGTCGGTCAGCGTGCTAGCCTTCCTGGGGCTGCGGCCCAGACTCCGGGAATATGCCGTGTAAGCAGACGCCGATCTATCGTTCGCCCGGCTCGCGGCGGCGGAGGAAGATGTCGTCCGGCAGGGGACGCAACGCGCTGCGACCAACGCGTCGCGTGGCACTTCGGAAGCGGGAAGGAGTATGTTGGACAAGTTGCTCCAGGGCAGGCAGGATCTCGGCCAACTGGTCGACGAACGTTTGCGCCAGTCGCTGTACGCTTCGCCGCCGCGTTCGCTGGCGGAGCCTTGTGGCCACTGCCATCAAGCGAGCGGCTTGGGTCGGGGCCATGCTTGTCGGGGCGAACTCTCCTTTAGGCTCGACAATCAACTCGGTAACAGGCACGCCCAGCGCGAGGGCCCAACGGCTGAGAGTGCCGATGGAGAGATTGTCCGACTCCGCCTCCTGGCGAAGCTCCTGCATGCTGACTCCCAGTCGCTGAGCAAGCACACGGCGGGCAATTTTTTTCTCGCGACAGACCGCAGTCAGACGGTGCAGGACGACTCGCGCGGAGGACGAACTCAACTCCACGACGTCGCCATTGCACGACTGACCATTATCGCCTGCCTGGCCATCGTTGACCGCTTCGCCACCACTGCACGGTTGCAGATCAAAAGAATCGTCGCCGTTCATAGATTCCAGCCTAATTTGTGCGCATCCACGAGTCAAATGAAAGAATGGTTAGAAATGCGCCGGAAAGACGATGAAGAAGAAGATAGAAACCCGAGAAGTAAGAGCTTTTATTTTCCGCTAAACGGATCAGCTTTGCAAGAACTTTGAACATATTTCGCTGCGAATCCCTCCCAGAACCCCAACCAGGCTGTCTCCAACCGGCTTCGAATCCTTCTTAACTTGATTCTTCGGAGCGAAACTTCTATACTTAAGCAGATGCAAAACCGCCCTATCCCGCTGAATGAATTGCGGACCGGCCAGAAAGCGCGGATCAACCGCGTTCATGGCCCCGCTGACCATGTCCACCGTCTTGAAGAATTTGGCTTGCGGGGAGGGACCTGCATTGAGATGTTTCGGCCGGGTAACCCCTGTATCATCCGCATGGCCGGTAACAAGATTTGTTTTCGTGCGGATGACGGGCTGAGTATTTCCGTCATTCCGGTCCCTCTTGGCGATGTTTGAAAAATGCCGGGTCCCAACGAGGGGGCAACCCTTACTGTTGCCCTGATCGGTAATCCCAATACCGGTAAATCGACGCTTTTCGGGGCCCTCGTCGGTATCCATCAGCACGTGGGTAACTATCCTGGCGTGACGGTCGAAAAAAAGACCGGCCGGATGGAATTCCAGGGGCAGCGGTTCGAGTTGGTTGATCTGCCGGGTCTTTATAGCCTTGCGGCCCGATCGCGCGACGAAATGGTCGCGGTCGAGGTCCTCCTCGAGCGGCAGTCGGACGTCGGGCCCATCGACGTCGTCATTTGCATCGTCGATGGATCGAACCTCGAGCGGCACCTTTATCTGGTGAGCCAAGTTCTGGAATTGGGCCTGCCCACGGTCGTAGCTGTGAATATGCTCGACATTGCCGCCAGTCGAGGGGTGAAGCTCGAGTTGCGACATTTGCAAAGCCGACTCGGAGTGCCCGTGATTCCCATACAGGCCAACCGCGGACACGGTTTGCCCGATTTGAAGTGTGCCTTGCTCGACGCCACCCGTCGCGGCCCGCGGGCGGAGACCACGCTCTTTCCCGAGGCGTTTGAGAAAGAGGTTCGCGACCTGCAGCTCCTTCTGAATACTCAAGGTTGCCACGCGACTTCATGCAGTTGCAACCGGCCAGGCCCGGCATTGACGGGCAAAGGGAACACTAGAGCCAATGCGCCCCAGCCCGAACCTCACCTGGTAGGTGAGTGCGAAACGGCCCGGCCGCTACCGGAAAACAACGCGGATGTTCCCTCGCCTTTGCCAACCGCGCTGGTGCGTCGCTTATTGTTGGACGCCAGCGGCTACTTCGAGAGCGCCCTGTTGCCCAACGCCGACGAGCAGTTTCGTGGTCGATTGCGATCTGCCCGAATCCGCGCGGAGGCCGGGGGTTGTCCGATCCCGGCCGTGGAAACCACCGTTCGCTACGCCTGGGCTCGTTCGATGCTCCAAGGCGTCGTCTCGGAGCCGAAGAATTTTCCCGTCACCGTGACCGATCGCATCGATCGCGTGCTCACGCATCGCGTCTGGGGCCTGGTTTTTTTTGCCGGGGTGATGCTCATGGTTTTTCAATCGGTCTTCGTCTGGGCGAGGCCGTTGATGGATGCCATCGGCGCGGCTTTCAGTTGGCTGGCCGCGGCGGTCGAGGCCCACCTGCCCGAGGGCGCGTTCCGCAGCCTGTTGGCCGTGGGCGTCATCCGCGGAGTGGGAGGCGTGTTGCAATTCCTGCCGCAGATTCTCATCCTCTTTGGCTTCATCGCATTGCTAGAGGACTGCGGCTACATGGCCCGGGCGGCCTATTTGATGGACCGCGTCATGGTTCGTGCTGGCCTGAGCGGCCGGTCATTCATTCCCATGCTCTCATCGTTCGCCTGCGCGGTGCCTGGAATTATGGCCGCGCGAGTCATCGAGAACGAACGCGATCGGCTGACGACCATCCTCGTGGCTCCGCTCTTGACCTGCTCGGCCCGGCTGCCGGTCTACGCCTTGCTGATCGCGGCCTTCGTTCCGTCGGCAACTTATCTGCACGGCTGGATCGGCCTGCAAGGGCTGACTCTGGCCTCGCTCTACGTTCTGGGCATCGTGGCCGCCGTGACCGTGGCCCTGGTGTTGAAGCGGACGATTCTTCGCGGAGCCACGCCGCCGTTCGTTATGGAGATGCCCAGCTATAAGTGGCCTTCGCCACAGACCGTAGTCATGCGGGTCCTGGAGCGGGGATGGATCTTCCTGCGGACCGCCGGATCGTTGATCCTCGCCATTTCCGTCCTGGTCTGGGCGGCCGCCTACTACCCCCACGATTCCCGCGTCGTTCAAACCGAGGTCCAACAGAAAGAGAAACTTACGGCCCAGGCGGAAGCGATGCCAGAGAACAGCCCCCAGCGGACGGAAATCGAAGGCCAGGTGTCCGAGTTGGACAACCAGATTGCCGTCAAGTACCAGCAGCACAGTGCGCTGGGCCTGATGGGCAAGGCAATCGAGCCGGTTGTCCGTCCCTTGGGGTGGGACTGGCGGATTGGCTGCGCGGCGATTGCGTCGTTTCCGGCGCGAGAAGTCGTGGTGGCCACGCTGGGCGTCATCTACGGGCTGGGAAAGGACGTCGACTCGGACTCTGACGAAGACCGCCAGGCCCTCGGCGCGCGGCTCCAGCAAGCTCGCTGGGACGGCACCGACCGCCCCGTCTTCACCCTGCCGACCGCCCTTTCGCTGATGGTTTTTTTCGCGCTATGCGCGCAGTGCGCTGCCACGCTGGCCGTGATCCGGCGCGAGACGAATAGTTGGCGTTGGCCGGTCTTCGCATTCAGCTATATGACGATGCTGGCCTATGTTGGCGCACTGGTGACCTACCAGGTTGGGACATGGTTAGGATTATAGGAGAATCATCTTGGCATCCGCACTGCAAGACATCCTCGTTCTGATCGTCGTGGCCATGGCGGCGGTTTACATGCTCGTCCGTTTGCGACGAATGGCCACGGGCAAGAACCAGTGTGCGTGTGGCTCGAAGGCCTGCGGCCCCAGCAAGGCGCCCTGTGGGGGCGCCGTCAAGGGCATGGGACCCGGCAGCCTCCCGCTGCTGCCGCCAACGTGCAATCAGGGTGGGAGCGGATGCCCAAAGGCATAGTACGGTAGCCGAAGGCCGAAGCTTGTTCCGGCTTGCGTTTTACCGACTCATGGCCGAGCCAGGGCACTCGCTCGTTCCGCCAGCGCTTTGTCGGCCGTTGCCTTGGCCACCTTGCTCATCACGTTCGCCACGCGGGCATCGTGCCGCGACGGCAGTTTTTCCGCGATAGCCACCGCGGCGATGCACGCCTCTTCTTTCACGGCGGGGTCGTCCACATAAGACGCAGCCGAATCAAGGGCATCCGGCGTGGGGACATTGCCCAACGCGCTGAGCACGAGCTTCCGCTCCTCGTCGCGCTTGGCCAGTTTCATCGCCTGCTTCAAGACCTCGAGTTTTTTTCCGTCGGGCAAATCCGCCTGCGGCGCCAATCTCACCACTCCCCGTAGAGCCAGGATCTTGACCGTCTCATCCGGCGACGAGGTGGCCAGATCGACGATCAGGGGCAGGGCGTCGGGCGAGGGCCAGTCGCAGAGAATACGCCGGGCGGCATCCTTTATGCCGTTGTCGCCGTCGGCCAGCGCGGTGCGAATCGTTTCCAGCGCCTTGGGGCCGCCGGCCGTCCGCAGCGAGCGAAGCAAGGCAAGCTTGTTCTCGCCCTGTGCAGCCGCCGTCGCCCCGCAGATCGCCTCGACAATTTCCGGCGGCGCCGAAGCGGCGCCGAAGGTCAGCGTCTCACCCTCATGGACGGTCTTGCTGATCGTCGCGCCGTTGACGCGGTACGTGATGCGGAACTGCTTGGTATGACCTTGGGCCGGGTCGCCAAAATTATCGTTCGAGGCGTCGATTGCCAGCGTGCCGGCTTTGACCAAGGCGGCCGTTTTGCTCGTGACATCGGCGACGCTGCCCCCCCCAAGGTCGCCATACTCGGCCTTGACGATCTTCACGCTGCCGCCGGACGGCTTGCTTTCGCGGGCGCATACGGCCAAGAGCACTCCCTCGGCCTCCTGCCTCTCCGCCGCTGAACGGGCGGCCGTCAACAGGTCCAACACGGCGGATAGTTCCTTGCCGCCGGCCCGCTCGCGAAGGGCCTTCAATGCGGCGAGGCGGACAATGTCTTCGGGGTCCTTGGCGGCTTGCAACAACCTGGCGGCCGAGCCGGCGATGTTTCGCTGCGCGATCATCTGAATAGCCAGGCTGCGGACCGCGGCGTCTTTATGCCCCAGCATTGCCTGGATTGCGGAGTCGGCCGCTTGACCGGGAAAGTTGCTCAGGCAAGCTCGCGCGGCGGCGGACAACTCACCCTCGCCCGCAAGCGACAGCTTGGCCAGCACCGGCAGGGCCGGGGCATAGCCCAGGTGCGTAAGGTTCTCGACAGCAGCCACACGGACCGCGGCGGGGCCTTTGGAGGCCATCGCCAAGAGCGCGGCACCGGCGGAGGCGTCGCCTCGATACCCCAGGGTGTTGATCACCAGCAGTTGCCGGTCAACATGCAACTTTGGCAGTTCCTCGGCGAGCGCCGCGGTGACTTCCGCACAGGGCAGTTCCATGGCAGCCCGCACGGCCGCCTCGGTTTGGATGCGATCCGATCCGCGAATGGCCTCCAGCATGAGCGGAACGCCCCCCTTGCCACGGATGACGATCGCCCCGCGGAGGGCTGCGGCACGGACGTGCCGCGCGGCTTGCGGCAACCTCATCAGGTGGTCGTAAATGGCCTGTGCCTGGGCGGTCTGCCCCTCGGCCGGCAGCTTTTCGGCGCAACGGAAGAGCCCTTCGCACAGCGCGTTATGGTTGGCGCCGGATGCGGCAGGCAAGGCGGCCTCAAGGGCCTCGGCGGCCTGGAGGCTGCCGATATTGCCCAAAGCCCGGGCGGCTGCCTGGGCGGTTGCAGTATCCGTTTCCGTCAGCAATTTGGCAAGCAGGGCAACGGCCTGGGCGTCGCGGCGGACACCGAGACTGCCGATCACCCCCAGCCGAAGTCTGCCCTGGAGAGTTCCCAGGGCCGTGCGGAGGGCGGCGTCCACGGCCGGATCGCGAATCGGCTCCAAGGCATAACGGGCCATGTGCGCCAGCTTCTCGTCGCCCAGCAACTCGGACAGCGCGGGGACGGCCTCTTTAGTGCCGATGCGGGCGAGTTGGCGACAGGCCGCGACCTTTTCATACTGGCTCGCGTTGGACTTGAGCACGCCGATCAGCTTCGCCTCCTCCTGGGCGATCGAGGGCGCGGCGGCGGAAAGCAGGATGACGAGTAAGACAAGGCGGGAGTGGTTTTTCAACATGGCGGTGGGTCCTTCTTAGAGCCCCTGACACAACCGGGATTTTTCGGCTTGTTTCAGGGGCAACAGAGGGGTTGTTTTTGGGATTCTCAGTAAATGTACGGTTCTCGCATCGCGCGGCTGCGGAGGGTATTGGCCTCTTCGTCGTTGACGAACTCCTCCTTCACTGGGTCGTATTTCAGGCTGCGCTTCAGCCACATGCAGATGTTGGCGGCGTGCACGGTGGTCATGGAGTGGTGCATCACTTCCGGGTTGGCGACCGTCAACTGACGGTTCTTCACGCAGTCAATGTAGTTCTGCATGTGGTTCAACGACCGGCCAGTCCGCGCCACGTAATCGCCGACGACCCGCTTGAACTCGCCCAGCAGGGCAGGGCTGGAGACGTCGGGCTTGGCGTAGCCGTCGGCGGCCGCGGCCCAACCCTCGGTGCCGTCGAACCGTTCGCCGCACGAGCCGTGCCAGTACTTGTCACCGCGGGAGAGGATCATCCGCACGCCGTTGGCGAAATGGGTGACCATGCCGTCGCCCGAGTCGTTGGCCACGTACTCATATTCCACCGGCGAGGTCTCCCCGCAATCCAGACCCGCCTGGGCCTGGGCGAAGGTATGGGCGCCCCACTCGCCGATGCAACTGGTATGGAAATCGTAAAACCCTCGCCAGCCGCCGGCCACGTAACTGGGGTTGTAGGGCCGCCAGGGGCAAGCGCCTAGCCAGGCATCCCAATCGACCTCTTCCTTGGGCGGCACGGCCTCGCCCGGCAGCCAGTCGTGGCGCATCTCGGCGGCGTCCCAGGGAGCAATGTGGGCGTAAGCCGTGTGGATCTTGCCAAGGCGGCCAGTGCGGGCCATCTCGATCGCAAAGACGTGATTGGGCTCGCTCAGCCGCTGCGTGCCGGTCTGGTAGACGCGGCCGTAGCGGCGGGCGGTCTCGACTACGGCGCGGCCCTCGGCGATCGTCATGCAGGACGGTTTTTCGGTGTAAACGTCCTTGCCCGCCCGCATGGCCACGATCGAGGCCAGGGCGTGCCAATGGTCTCCCGTAGCGATAAGCACGGCGTCGATGTCGGGCCGGTCCGCCAGGAAACCGTTGATTTCCGGGTACATGGCGCAGTCGCTGGCCCCGTAGTGGGCGTCGACAAAGCGTTTGATGTTCAGCCGCTGGGTTTTCTGCAGGTCGCAGATGGCGACGAAGCGGACTTCTGGCAGGCTCATGATCCAATCCAGATCGCTCAGGCCGCGGTGCTGGATGCCGATGCCTCCCACGAGGATCTTATCACTCGGAGGCACGGCTCCATTTTTGCCGAGCACGCTTGCTGGAACGATCGCTGGCAGGGCGAGCACCGCGCCCGCCTGGGCCGCGGTCTTGAGCAGTTCACGTCGTGTAAGTTTTTTATGTCGCATAGTATTCTCCTGGCGGCGGGGCGTGGTTGGGGAGAGTAGGTACGTCCCTCAATCCAAGGGCCAAGGTAATTCAATGGCCAACGGCTGTCAACGGGGCGAGCAAAGAAAACACGCTCCGATGGCGGTTGAGTTCTACGAGCCCTGCCATAGTTAACTCCTCGATTTGGCAAATTCATGATTCGCTTGACTTCACCTGGCCATCCAGTCAGAATTGTGCCCGTGCCGTTAGACCGGTCGTTCCGGCGTGGACCCGGCCCTGAATGGCACCCCCGCTGCTTCAGCCCGAGGAGGGGCGATAATGCGATCCAGCCTGCGTATTCGTCGTCGTGATTTACTTGGGGCATCGGCTGCTGCTGGGGCCGCCGCTGTGTTTGCCTTCCCGGCAATTGCCCAGCAGAAGTCGCCCAATGAGAAGCTCTCGATTGCCGGGATCGGCGCGGGAGGCCAGGGCGGCTGGGACATCGGCAATTGCGCCAGCGAAAACATCATCGCCCTCTGCGATGTGGACGACCGCCGATGTGAAGCCTCAGTGCAGAGGTTTCCTAAAGCGAAGCGCTATCGTGATTTCCGCAAGATGTTCGATGAGATGGGCAAGCAGATTGACGCGGTGGTCGTAGGCACTCCCGATCACACCCATGCGCCCGCGGCCGCCATGGCCATGCGCCTGGGCAAACATTGTTACTGCGAGAAACCGCTGACGCACACGGTCTACGAAGCTCGCGTGTTGGCCACCATCGCGCGTGAGAAGAATCTGGCCACTCAAATGGGCACGCAGATCCACGCCGGGCCAAATTACCGGCGGGTCGTGGAATTAGTCCAAGCCGGCGCGATCGGCCCGATCGGCGAAGTCCACGTCTGGCTGGGAGCGAATTTCGATGGTCCAGCCAAACCGGTCGGCGTGCGGCAGTCCGATGCTCCCAAGGTAGGGCTGCCCGTACCTAAAACCCTCGATTGGGACCTTTGGCTGGGACCGGCGCCGTTTCGGCCGTATCATGGGACCTACGTACCGTTTCAGTGGCGTTACTGGTGGGCCTTCGGCAACGGCATCCTGGGCGATTTCTTTTGCCACTACTGCGACCTGGCTTTCTGGGCATTGAAGCTCCGCCATCCCACGACGGTTGAGGCTGAAGGGCCGGTCCACCCCGAGAGCACCGCGCATTGGACGATTGCTCGCGAGGAGTTTCCGGCGCGCGGCGACTTGCCGCCGACTTCGCTCACCTGGTATCACGGCGGCGCGCATCCGGAGTGGGTCAAGGAAAAAAAGGTCCCGCAGTGGGGCAATGCCGTGTTGTTTATTGGGGCTGATGGGATGCTCATTGCGGACTATGACCGGCACCAGCTTCTTCCGGAAGAGAAATTCAAGGATTACCGGCGCCCGGCGAAGACGATTCCAGATTCCATTGGCCACCATGCGGAGTGGATCCAAGCGTGTAAGACCGGCAGCCCGACAACCTGCAACTTCGATTACGCCGGCGCCTTGACGGAGGCGGCATTGCTCTGCAACGTCGCGCTGCGGACCGGCAAGAAGTTCGAGTGGGATGCGGCAAGTCTCAAGGCGATCGATTGTCCCGAGGCGGACCAATTCCTCCGGCAGACGTACCGGCCGGGTTGGACGCTGTGAAGGCCAACAGTGCGAATAAGTTTGCCGGTTACAATCAATGGGTTTGTTCAGCATGCAAAAATCCACTCTTTACGCGATGTTGTGCGGTGCGACCTTTGCGGCCTACGTGGGCAACGCCGCGGCCACCGAAACGGAGAACGTCGACTTCCGCATTTTGCCGGCGCCCGGGAAGGTGGACATCGACGGCAAATTAGATGACTGGGATCTATCGGGCTCCCTGTTCATCTGCTCCGACGTCGAGAACTGTCGCGAGCAATACGCGTCCTGGCAAAGTGCAATGTATGATGCGCAGAACCTCTATCTTCTTTCGCGCTGGATCGACACGACTCCGCTGAACAACCCCGGCCTCTGTGGGTCGGATATGGGATTTGCAGGTGATTGCTTGCAGGTGCGCATTATCACAAGCTCCTCCGGAAGGCCCGATGCCAAGGTCGACGACGCTCGGGCCGGCCAAAGGACAACCCACATCACAGCTTGGAGAGGCAGGGATGGCCGCGATGTGATCGAATTGGCGTACGGGAAGCAACTCAATGAAGGAGCAGTGAAGGACGCCAAGATCGAGGGTGGCCGGCAGGCATTCGTCATCAACCCCGACGGCAAAGGCTATGTCCAGGAAATTGCCATCCCCTGGAAGCTGCTGACCAGAACTGGCCAGGCCCCGAAGGCCGGGGATACGATCATAATGACGTACGAACCAAACTTCAGCACGGTTTCGAAGATGCGGATTTCGACGAAGGACCTCTTTCGTGCCGGCGTTACGCCGGATCGCGTCTTTGCGTTCATGACGAGCGACCGCTGGGGTTTGGCGAAGCTGGAGGCATCCGGAAAAATGGCTCCGCTGCCATTGCGGCTATCCGATGGGCGGACCTTCCCCGTAAGACTAGAGCAAGGCATCCCCGTAGTGGAGTGGAAGGGGCTTTACCGAGAGGACAAACTCGAAGGCTTCGCGAAGATCAAGTTGCAAATGCCGGAAGACGGCTTCGTCTCGTTGATCGTCAAAAACGCTGAAGGGCAGGTTGTCCGGAACCTGCTGAACGCGAAATTCTTAAGCAAAGGTCCGCAGGAGGTGCTCTGGGACGGTTTGAGCACACCGAGCGACCGCAGGCCCGGAGCACCGGTTCCGTCAGGCGACTACACCTGGGAAGCGATCTGGCACAAGGGCATCGGCCTGAGCCTGGTCGGCTGGGCATGCAACGCGGGCAGTGCACCCTTCGATTCACCGGGCGGCAATTGGGGCGGCGATATGGGGGGGCCCGCCGCCGTCGATTCCGACAACGAACGAATGTATCTGGGCTGGTCGGCCGCCGAAGCCGGGCAGGCGCTGGTCTGCACGGATTTCGACGGCAAGGTGAAGTGGCGGCACAAACGCGGCGGTTTCGGCGGCGCTGCCCTGGTTGCTGCCCACAAGGGCATCGTCTTCGTGTACGATGCGGGCCAAGGCAACGTCCTTTATCGGCTCGACGCTGCAAAAGGCGAATACTCCAACTGGCAGGGTGCCGCCGAGGCAACGCTGGAGTTAGGAAAGATCTTGGCGCAGTTCAAGCCGGCCGGCATCAAGCAGGAGCCCGCCGCCAGCGGTCTGGCTGCCAGTGAGGGCAGAGTTTTCGTCAGCTACGGCGGCCTCAACGCGGCCAACAACCAGCGGCAACCCTCGGGCAATACGATGCTCGTGATGGACGCCGCCTCCGGGAAGTTGCTGAAGCATGTGCCCTGCGAGAATCCCGGCGACCTCAAGCTGGGGGCAGACGGAAAGCTCTACATGGTCTGCGGGACAACGAAGATCGTCACCGTTGACCCCGAGACGGCCGCCCTCACTACGGTTGTCGACGGTTTGCAGAACATCCGCTGCGTCGCGGCCGACAAAGAAGGAAGCATTTACGCCGGCCTCGGCGAACCGGAGAACCAGGTGAAGGTCCTCGACAAGACCGGCAAGCTCGTCCGCACTATCGGCAAGCCCGGCGGGCGTAACCTGCTTGGCCGCTGGGACAAGGCTGGCATTCGCTTTATGACGGCCCTCAAGGTCGATGGCCAAGGCAAGATGTGGGTCATGGAGAACGATAGCAAGCCTCGAAGGATCTCCATTTGGGATGCCCAAAGCGGCGCCTTGGTAAAGGAGTTGTTTGGCCCCACCGATTACGGCGCCTGCGGCGGCGCGATTTGTCCGAGCGATCCCTATACTTTGATCGGCCACGGCTGCGAGTGGAAGATCTCGCCGCAGACCGGCAAAGCCCAGTGCGTGGCCGTCATCTACCGCGGCGAGTGGAGAAATGCTCGGTTCGGAACTGGCAAGGATGGGCGGGTCTATGCTGCCATCGGCGGGGCCTGGCCGCCGCATTTTCCGGTGAAGATCTTCGAGAGGGTTTCCGCTGGCAATTGGAAGCTCAGGACGGTCGTTGCCACCGACGAAGAGAGCGATGGCAAGCAGCCGCGGCACATCACCGTATGGTCCGATCGCAATGACGATGAGCAGCAGCAAGTGGACGAAGTACGGAAATTCGATCTGCCCCTGGGCGGTTGGATCGATGGCTGGTACCTGTATTTCAACCAGGCCATGACGTTTTCCGGTACCCGATACCGCATCGACGTAACGGGCTGGACTCCTTGCGGCGCGCCGGAATACGACCTTTCGAGGGCCGTGAAGCTGCCAGCTCCCGGCGACGTTGCCTTCCGCGGCGGAATCGGCGCACAGAAGGGACTGGTTTCCGAAGACAGGAATTTCGTCCTGTACAATGGACACTATGGCGTCGAGCACAGCGACTTTCCCTGCTACGACGTGCGGACCGGAAAAGTGGTTTTCACCTACCCCAACAACTACGTGGGTGTGCATGGAGGGCATCTTGCTCCGCCGGGCCGATCGGGCCTGATCCGCGCGGCGTACGATATTGTCGGAACGGTAAAGATGGCGCCCCCGCTGGATAATCTCTTTGTGATCGCAACCGATAAGGGCGAATGGCATCTTCTGTCCTCGTCGGGCTATTACGTCAGCAGCCTTTTCCAAGGCGATCCCATGAAGATCAAGTGGCCGGGCGAGGCAATTCCTGGCGCCGACATGAGCATGGCGCCGCCTGGCATGGGGGGCGAAGACTTTGGCGGCTCAATAATCCGGGCCAACGACGGTGCCCTGTATGTCCAGGCCGGCAAGACGGCCTTTATCAACTGCAAGGTAAGCGGCCTCGACACTATAAAGGTCCTCGCCTCGGGCTCGTTGCAGATTTCTCCGGCCGACATGCTGACGGCCCAGCAGTTTATGATCAAGTACCTGCGAGTGTCGGATTCCAAGAAAATCGCCGCCGTGAAGAAGAAATCGGTCGTGTTCACCGGCAGGCCCAACGAAGATTTCGCCGCGCAACCAATCGCCTTCGGCTCCGATTTCGCTAGAATTCAGGCTTGGCTGGCACACGATGCAGAGTTTTTGTATGCCGCCTGGCAGGTCGACGACAACACCCCTTGGATCAATGGCGCCACGGGGTTCGAGAACATGTATGCCCGCGGTGATACGGTCGACTTGCAACTGGGCGCCAACCCCCGGGCCGACAAGAATCGTAGCGAAGCCGTGGGGGGCGACCTGCGATTGTCCATCGGTCAGCTGCAAGGCAAGAATACTGCAGTTCTCTACCGCAGAGTTTCCGACCGGAAGGCCCCCAGAGATTTCTACTCCGGAACCAGCCGCGGCGGCTACACGATGGAATTCGTAAAGAAGCTCGACGACGTCAAAATCGAAGGCAAGCCCATCGGCGACCGGCAGTACTTTGTCGAGGTCGCGATCCCATTGAGAGAGCTCGATGTGCGTCTGGAGCCGGGACTAAAACTGCGGGGCGACCTCGGTGTGACCTACGGAGATCCCGCGGGTAAACGCACGAATTTGAGAGTCTATTGGAGCAACAAGGCCACGGGAATCGTTGCGGATGAAGTCGAGGAATTGAGAATGCAGCCGTCACTTTGGGGAGAGTTCGACTTTGAGTGACCGGCAAAGTTGCTTTCGTCAGGGCATTGCGAGGATAATGGTGTTTCGAAGGGCCAGTTTTCTATTTAGTCTCGCCGTGGTTTGCGGTCTATTGTCAACAGCCGACGGCGCGGACGGAAGCGGTGTCGACGTACGGTATACGCTGCCGTCTGCCGGACCGCTTCCGCAGACCTATCGCGTGACTCTGGCGATAATCGACCCCAAGAACCCCGATTGGATTCTCAGCACCTTCCTTGCCGGGCAGCCGCGAACGGTGACTGTCGCCAACCAGGGCCGGTTCGTCGAGTATTGGGATGGATTGGACGAGAACTTCATGCCGCTTCCGCCGGGCTCATACGGCGTGAAGGGCATCTACATGACGGCGTCCAAGTGGGCTGTGGATGGAGAGTATCACAGCGTCGCGCCCCGGTTTGCGGGCGGACCGTCGTGCTGGTTGCCAGCCCCGCAGCAGGTGAAAACACTGGAGCCCTTCGGCGGCGACCCATGCGGTGCGCCGCTGGCCGCTCTGGATGTCGGCTTGAATGGCCACGCCGTGTTCTACTGGAGCTACCTGGAGAACGGCACGAATCAACCGATGTTCGACCTTCATCGGCCGATCGGCTATGGGCAGTTCCTGGGCGCCTTTCCCTCCGGCGGCGCGGGTGGCGGCACCAGCACCTGCACCGACGGCACGAATGTGTGGAGCTTCAGTACCGATGGCGGTGAAAAATACGTCTATCGCGCCGATGGCAAGCCGTTCGGCCCCGGCCGCGCAAATCGGCCGGATGTCTACCTCCCACAAGGCTGGGTCCACGCCATGGCCTGCTATCGCGACACAGCCGGCAAGTCGTACGTCTACGTGGCCCAAGGCGGACGCATCGTGAAAATCAAGGAGTTCCCGTTTTTCGCCGAAAGCGCTGCCGACCGCGTGGACAAGATCACCATCCACAACGGCGACGACGGCGCCGTCCTTGGCGAGATGTCCGTTCGCAAGCCGCAAGGCCTCGTAGCGCGGCATGGAAAGCTCTTCGTTTTGGAGCAGGATGCGGGCGGAAGATGGATCGTCGCCGCCTCGGCGCTCAATCACGGCGGGAAACCAAAAGGTGAACTGAAAACGCTGTTTGCCTTGCCCGTCAAAGTCACTCCGGCCGATCTCGAAGTGGACGCTCACCAGCGCTATTACGTGAGCGATACGGCCGCGAACCATATATACCAGCTCGATTCGCAGGGAAAGATCACGCATATCTTTGGGCGGCTGTCGGCCCAACAGCCGGGTCGTTTTGATTCCCAGTCGTTCATTGCCCCCGGCAAGCTGGCTACCTGGACCGACGAAACGGGCCAATGTCGGTTGCTGGTCGTGGAAAATGGCGGTCCGAACCGGGTCACGGAGTGGAGCGCAGACGGCACGTTCATTCGGGAGTTCCTCACCCCGCAGACCCGAGCGAACGACGGATGGACGATCGATCCCGAGCATGTCGACTACGTATATATGCAGGGACAACAGGATTGGTTGACGCGATTCAAGGTTGATTACGCGAGGCATCGTTGGACCATCGATGCCGTTTGGCCCGACATACCGAACCTCCGCCGGCCCGTTCTGATTCGGCGTGACGGCCACACGTACCTCGCCTGCAAGCTTACCGCGACCGTCTACCGGCTCGATGGCGACCGCTGGTTAAAATCCGCGACGATCTTTCGTGCCGCCGGCGACAAGCCGGGCGAGTGGACGGCATGGCACGACGCCAGCGGCGACGGACAAATGCAGGAGGACGAGAAAGTCAAGCTGAAGCTCCCGCCAGGCATGTTCCGGTACCACGGCGGCAACTGGCTCGGCGATCTTTCGTACATCGCCCCGGCGCAAGGCGACGGAAGCGTCTGGGAGATCTCGCCCGCGGAGTTCGACGCCCGCGGTAATCCGGTTTTTCGCCAAGGCAAGCTGGTGCTGAGCGATCCCGTTTTCCAGGCTCGAAGAAAGGGCTCGACGACTGCGCTCTTTGGCGCCAACGAGCTTGCCGAAAGTTACGACAGCGACTGGGCCCAGGCGGACGGCACGGCTTCTGCGGGGTTCTACGTCAATGCCCGCGGAGGACACAGCTTCAATGCGAATGAGGGCGGGCAGGCCAAGCTCTCCCGCTACGTGCCCGACGGCCAAGGCGGTTACCGGATCAAGTGGCGTGTCGGCCGCGCCGCCATCCGCGGTATCGCCCAGCCCGGCGACATTTACGGTTCCATCCACGTCTATCGACCGATCAATGGGCTGGTTAGCGTTATCGACAATTCGCGTTGCGGTGTGCTGCTTTACACCGACAGCGGGCTGTACGTCGAGTCCCTCTTCCCGGATGGCCGCCGCTACGCGCCGGACAAGTACGGCCTTTATCCGCAGCCCAGCGAATTCTTCGCTGGGATGGTCTACGCGAATCCGGACAACGGCAAGATTTACCTTGGGATGGGCAAGGTCTCCCCGCAACTATTTGAGGCGGTCGGCTGGTCCTTGCGCGAGAATCCTGTCCATGAATTGACGGACGTTGAGCGCCGGGTAGTGCTCACGGCGAACCAGATTGGGCACCCGCCGGAAACGGCGATTACGCTCCGCGGCGGAGCGGGATCGGCCAGACTCGCCCGCTTGGCTCCGGCCATTGGCGGCGCAAACTTCGATACCACGCTTGCCGGCTGGGAGTCGTGCGATCCGGTTACCTTTGCAGCCGACAGGGAACGAAAAGTCGAAGCCCGACTCCTTTACGATCGGGACAATCTCTACGTACGCTGGCATGCGCCGCGGCCGCGCCTTTGGATCCCAAAGCCTTGGAGCCGGTGAACCGCCTCTTCGCCCACGATCGCCTTGCCGACACGCTGAGCCTTTATCTCCAGGGAGACCCGGCTGCGCCGCCGGCGTCGGGCAACAGCGGCCGTGCGGGCGATGTGCGAATCGTGTTTGGCGTTTATAAGGATGGGGCCACGGTGAAACCCGTGGCATTGGGGATGTACGCAGTTGCGCCGACCGGTGTGACGCCTCGGCCCGTCCGCTACAAGACGCCCGTGAATACGGTCGAACTCGGCCATGTGGCGCTGATTGAGACGGCCAGACTGAATTGGAAGGCGGATCATGACAACAAGGGGTTCGTGCTCGTCGCCGCCATCCCGCGCACGTCTGTTTCGCCAATCCCGGAGCTGCATGGCGGATTGCGGACGATGGTGAACTTCGAGGCGACTTTTGCCGGTCACAACAAGTTCTGGTGGTCCAACGCCGATGGCTCGGCCTCGCGCGACACGTACGATGAACCGTCGGAAGCCAACTTGTATCCGCGATCCTGGTCGCCGGCAGAGTTCGTTGGCCTCGATCATGGAATCGCCGTGCGGAGTTGGCAATTGTGCGGACCCTTCGGTGGGCCAGGCTTCGAGAAGCTCACAACTGATCCGAACGGCCTGATGCCGGGCACTCGCCGCGATTGGAAGGAAGTGACGCGGGAGCTGTGTGAGGCCGCGGCCTACCCACCGGACCGTTTGGTCGATCTGAGTTCGTCGTTTACTGGGGAGCAGATTCATGGCTATTGGGACAAGCTCACGGAAGTGCGCTGGCGGTCGGCGACGATCGAGCCCCAGGATGTTCGTGTGGTCGGCGGGATGGGCGGACAGGTGTATTACGGCGCTACCTGGATCCACGTGCCCGACGACATGGTCTTGGAGCTCGGGTTCCAGGGACATCTCATGACACCGTTTCGCTGGTTCGTCAACGGGCGACGTATTGACGTCAAGCTCAAGGAGATTCCCGACACAGATCGCATGGAAGGCATTCGCGCCGTAAGATTAAAAGCCGGTTGGAATGAAGTGCGGTTCCGAGGGTTCTGTTACGGCTACCCGCCATTTCGAGCCGGCCTTGTTATCAGTGGCTCGGAAGCAATGCTGTGGCGGGTTCGGTTATCCGACCACCCGCCGCAATAGGCCGCCTGGTCCCCAACACAACCCCGTTTTGCCCTTGACACGACTCGGAAAACCCCGGTGGTGTTAGTGGCTCGAAGGAGAACTCCGAATGTCCAAGCCATTCTGCCTGCTGAGCGGACTGACCGCCCTGGTCGTCGCCGTAGCTATTTACGGTTCGTCGCCCTCCGTCCTGCCGTCTTCCCAGGCGCGCAATCTTCCCGTTCCACCGGCCACTGCCGAAGCGACAAATGGCAGCCGCGTGGCCCAGCAGCCGATAGAACTGCATCAGGGGCTGGCGATGCTCCCGTACTTGAACCGTGCCCGGTCCCGCTCTGTTTGTGCCGAGAACCCGACCGGCGCCAAGGGCAAGGGAGGCATGGCCGTGCCCAATCCGTCCGATCCCACTCCGGCGGCTTCAGCCCGCGCGGCTGACGACCTTGGGCAGGGCTGGAAGGTCCGCCCCTTCCTACGGGTCAACCGAGGACAGACGGCCACGCTCATGGACGTGGACGGGCCGGGCCTGATCGAGCACATCTGGATGGTGGAGGGGCTGAGCCGCGCGAACATCCTTCGCTTCTACTGGGACGGCGAGACAACGCCCTCGATCGAAGTTCCCGCCCCCGACTTCTTCGCGGTGGGCCACGGCAAGTTCGCTACGGTCAACTCGCTGGCCGTGGTGGTCAACCCGAGCAACGCCCTGAACTGCTACTGGCCGATGCCCTTCCGCAAGCATGCCCGCGTAACCCTCAGCAACGAGTCGCCCGACCAGGATCTGACGTTGCTAGCCTACCAGATCGACTACGTGGAAACGGAGGTTGCAGCCAATGCCGCCTATTTCCATGCCCAGTTCCGGCGGGCCCGCACGGACCGGCAGAACCCCTACGTGATCCTCGACGGAATCCGAGGCCAGGGGCGATACGTAGGCACCTTTCTAGCCTGGACGCAGCGCTCGCAGGGCTGGTTCGGCGAAGGGGAGATCAAGTTCTACATCGACGGCGACAAGGAGTTCCCCACGATCTGCGGCACAGGGACCGAAGACTACTTCTGCGGCAGTTATGGTTTCCCGCGTCCTTTCAGTGGTCCCTACACGGGCACGACGCTTCTGGCCAATGAAAACGCCCCGCCGCCTAATTTCTGGAGCTTGTACCGCTGGCACATCATGGACCCAATCTGCTTCCAGCAAGACCTGCGGGTCACCATTCAAGCATTGGGTTGGCAGGGCAGCAAGTACAAAAAGCTCTCGGATGACGTGGCATCGGTCGCGTACTGGTATCAGACCTTTCCGCACGCTCCGTTCCCCCCGCTGCCGCCTCTGAAGGATCGCCTGGCCCAAGTACTGCCGGACCCGTCGCAAGAGCCAGAGACGAAGTAGAGCGAGAATTGCCACGCTCCGAAGCATGGGCCATTTTGCGGCCGGACTCTGTGCCGTTCCGGCGGATTTGGAATGTCAAGGGGGAAGCCCCTACCGGGGAACGTCCCCGAGCGGGGCCATGCGCTTGACCGGCATCCGCACCGCCACGCGATCGAGGTTGTACTGCGCGTCCTCGTACTGTGGCACGAGTTGCAGTGCGCGGCGGAAGGCGGTAATCGCCTGCCGCCATTCTTCGAGGGCGGCCAAGGCGTTGCCCAGGTTGTTCCAGGCTTCGGCGTAGCCGGCGTCCAGCCCGATCGCGCTGGTAACTGTCGGCGGCCTCGCGGTACCGCGACAATCCGAAAAGGACGTTGCCGAGATTGAAGTGCAGGATCGGATCGGCCGGATCGAGGCGGACGGCCCGCCCGTAGAGCTCGACCGCCCCAGGGAGGTCCTGGGCGTCTTCCGCCGCCAGGGCTTCGTCGAACAGTGATTCGGAGTCTTCCCGTGCGGGAGCCACCGTCGGCATGTCGCCGGGCGGATCGAAATTGAATCGCAATTGGCCGTTGGTCTCGGCGAGCGTGCCGTTGAGCCGCACGAGGATCTGCCCGTCGTGCTCCAGCAGGGCCAGTTGGGATAAAGGCGTTTCGTGTTGCGGCAGCCAGCGATCGATCTGCTCCAGGCCCCGCCGGATATTTGCCAGCGAAACTCCCTGGACGATCAACTCGCAGATCCGCTTGGCGCTGGCCACTTGGGCGAGGTCGAAGAAGGCTAGCCGATGTACGGTCCGCCGCGGCGTGACCAAACCCAGGCGGGCCCAACGGCGAACCTGGCTGGCCCGCAAACCCAGCACGCGGCCCAACTCCGCGACGGTCAGCTCGCGGCAAATGCACTCGCCGGGCTCAACCAGTCCCAGCCGCGCGAACAGCTCCTCTTCGGAGATGACGGCGAGACCTGCTTCAGCCCGGCGGAGTTCCTGCACGCGGAGGGCCAGCGGCGAGGGCGAGCCGTCGCGAAGGCAGGGCCAGCCGTCGCCACCCACGACGACCAGTGAGGTATCGGGCGAAGGGTAACCGACCAACAGTCCGCCGTGGCGGCGAACGACTTCGACCACGTCGGCCTGGGTCATCGCCAGGAAGCGGCCGATCACACAGACTTTTTGCCCGTTAAGCAAAGGGGCAGTGGCGGCGACATCTAGCTGACCGCCGCCGCGGATTGCATCATTGGGATATTCCGTTTCCACAAATGGCATTAGACACGCGGCGGGAGGGAATGGCAAGGCGGGGAGACGGCCTGAAATATGGCGAGCCGGGAATGCCTGTCATCCGCTCTTCTTCTTCCGCGAGGGCTTCTTGGTCGTCCGCTCGGACGGGGCCATCTTGGGCGCGGCCTCTTCCGCCGGGGCCGATTCCTGCTCTGTGGCTCCCTCGGCTTTCTTGGCGGGCCGCGTCCGCTTCGTTCGCTCGGAGGGCGCCATCTTCGGGGCCTCTTCGATCGCCGCCGTTTCCACAGGAGCCGCGGCCGCGATTTTAAGCGGCTCGGTGACCGTCGGCTCCGCTCGCAATTCCCAGCCCTTGGCCAGGTTGCTGCCCTTGAGCCCTTCCCAGAGGGCGTCGATCTGCTCGAGGGAGTGCGAGACCCGCAGCTCGCGCTCCAGCGCCGTCTTGCGGTTCGGGCTGAAGTCGGTAAAATGGACCACGAAGGCCGGATAATCCTCGCTCTGCTCCTTGTTCGTCTTCCAGAGGACGAACTTGCGGACCATGGTCTCGCCCTTCATCTGCTTGGTGTAGACTTCCCGCCGCAGGATCTCGCTGGCGGGCAGGGCGATCTGCCGCGCATCGCGATCGGCCAGCGGCACCTCGACGAGGTCCGTCACCTGGCGGATCCGCACGTCGCTGGGGCAGACGGTCTTGTCGTCGCGCTGGCGGACGAACTGCGGCGAAATGACGCTGGCCAGCGGCAACCGGCGGACCACGTGGTAGCTATGCTCGCCGCGGTCCCAATCGAGGGCCATACGCAGGATCGGACCGCCGCTGGTCGTCTGCGAAATCAGGTCGAGGCAACTGATCTCGATCACCCACTGCGGCTCGACCATCTGGTAGGCCACGTGATCGGCGTTGACTTCGGCGTACTCGCTGTGCGCCGCCATGTCTTTTAGGTCGGCGAGCATCGTCCGCCGCTGGTTGTCGCTGAAGCCGCCGCCGACGCGGGTCAGCACCTGCAGAGTTTCGTCACCGCGCATCACGGCCACCAGCAGATCGTGCAGCATGCCCTGCCGCTCGTCGATGGCCTCGCTGAAGCCGATGACGGCGGCGTCGAGGTCTGCCGCAGCTTGATCTTGAAGGTCCCTGCCGTGTCGCTCCTCGCCACCAGGCCCTCCGCTCCTTCGGCTTCCACCCACTGCTCGAGCTAGCCTCTGGATGCCTTCGACGTCGTTGACGAGCTCCGCCTGAACCGGATGGACCGACTGCCCCTTGCCGAAGATCCGCTCGATTCGCCGCCAGGTGTCGGCAAAGCGGCTCGACCAGCGACTTCCCTTCCACCGAGATCAGGTCGAATGCGGCGAAGCGCAGGTTCCGCAAATCATCGGGCGAGGAGGGCTGACGGGCCACGGAGATCACGTCGTGGACGCGGGGCCGGCTGTCGGGCCGGGCGACGTACAGCTCGCCGGCCACCATGGCCTCGCGAATCCCGGCCTGCGAGAGCAGGCCTGCCGCCTCTTCCATCCAGGGAAGTCCCACGCGGACGGTTCCGCCCGGATTGATGCTCAGGGCCTGCCCGTCGCGATAGACCAAGACGGTGAATTCGCCGTCGACCTTGCGGCTGACGTGGTAGGGCGCGGCGGGAACGCGGACGGGGATGTCGCGCGGCTCCAGCGCGACCATCCGCGCCGCGGCCTGGCGTCGATAGTCCTGCACGCGGGGAAGCATGCTCGGGTCGACAAGCGCTGCGGCCGAGGCCGTGCCGTACCCGCCCAGCTTGATGTCCACTCGTCCGCGATCGATCAAAGCGACCATGGCGATCATGACTCCTTGGCCGACGCCTCGGCGGGGGCCTTCAGCTCGAGATTGGAAAAGTGCAACAGCAGGCAGTACTCGTCACCTTGCGTGCGGCCTTCGAGAAAACCGCGGTAGGGCGAGCCGCCGCGGCGGAAGATCAGCGGCTGGTTCGATTTCGGCCCGGCGCCGATCAGCATCAGGCTGCCCTTGGATTCCAACTCCTTGGCCATGCCGTACAGAAAATCGTAGGTCAGCCCGTTGACGTGCACTATCTGCTGCTTTCCCACGAAGACGAACTTGCGGCAGGCCTCGTCCTTGTTGATGAAGACGCCCGACCAGCGGAGGGGCGAGTCGGGTCCGACGTTGGGGGTGGCTAGCTTGCGCGGCCGCCGCTCGCGCTGCGAGCCGTCGGGATTGCGGACGATCTCCCACTCCTGCGCCTTGTGGACGATCTGCCGCTGCTGATTGACGTACACCCGCGACGTGTCGCGGAGGTACTTGCCGATCAGTTCGGCGTCGATCTCCGGGTCGCCCGCGACGAGGGCTTCGCTGACTTTAGCCAGGCTGCCGCCTTGGGCCTGCAAGGCACTCGCATCGCGGTCGATGGGCGACTTTAGCAGGCGGACGCTCTGTGCCGGGCGGTTTTCCGCGTCGAGCCAGCGGACCTGCCGCGACGACCTCACGCTGCGCATGGCGACGACCGCGTCGCGCCCGGCGCTGTTGGCGATATTGATCTCTGCCACAAATAACCCCCTTCCAGCGCTTGTAGTCCCGGCTTTAGCCGGAAGTCCGGCTAAAGCCGGGACTACAAGCGCTCATATCATGTCGAAATCCAGCAGGTCGGCCTCTTCCTCCTCGCCTTCCTCTTCCGCCGCCGCGGCCGCCTGCTGCAGGCCGACGAACTCGATCTTGGTCGGGTTGGCCACGGCGAGGAAGATGTTGCCGTCGGCGCCGGCGAGCAAGAAGCCGGCGTCGGCCTCCAGGCCGCCGCGGAAGCTGTAAGGGAACTTGAAGATCGTCGCCGCCGCGGAGCTCGGCGAGAAGCCCCGCAGGATCGCCTTCGCTCTGCATGAGGTAGACGCTGCGGACGTTGTGCGAGAGATACTCCTCCAACGTCGCCTTCTCTACCAGTGCCACAGGGGCGCTGAACGACGACGCCACGGGCTGGATCTCGCGGCCGTCGAGATCGACGGGCTTCAGCCCGCTCTTGTCGCACCAGGCGCCGTCGGGCGATAAATAGGCGTAGGTCACGCCGCCGCGGCCCACGACCGTCTTGCCGTCGTCGGCCAAGGTAGCGAGTTCGCACCGCCCGCCCTGTTCATCGAGGACCTCCAATTCCTTGAATCCGTACAGAACGCTGCGGTCGATCTTGACCGGATCGAAGGAATGATTGGCGTTAGCGAAGGTGAAGACCAGGGGTTTTCCCATGGCGCGATCCTTTTGCGGACGACGATTGCAAGGTCTGCTGAAGTATACTTGACAATTAGCCAATCGTAGGCAATGCATTAGGGATTCCCGGTGGGATCGGCGCGCCGGACTTGCCGCCGGCATTCGTTCTCGGGGTCGCTGCCGATTGCGAAACTTATGAGGGCCGCACGGCCATGCCACACGATCGACTGCCAAGCGATCGACTAATCGTCGAGATCGACCAGGACATGCGTTGGATCACGTTTCTGCGGCCCGACCGGCCGCCGAGCGATCATGCCCGCGGCGGGTTCCAATTGCCCGCGGGTTTCACGCTCGACGAGGTCCTGGAGGCGGCACGGGCGACCGGCTGGGTCGTCGACGCTCGGGAAGGCCACGCCATCGATCAGCGCATCGGCTGCACGACACTGTGCGACTGCGTCCGCGAAATGCTTTGCTACTTCGACGCCCCCGCGGTGCCTTCTAAGCGGCTGCTGCGGGTCAAACAGGCGATCGACCAATGGCTTGCCGGAGACAGCGGCGACGAGGCCCGTTTCTCCCTTTGGGTCTGCGCCTGGCTGGATCTGGTGATCCACGACGACGCTCGAGAAGACCTGTTGCGGGTGGACGACGTATGGCGGACCGATTTCGTCAAGGTCGACGTGGGCAGGCACCGCCAGCGGCGTCTGCAAGAAGTTCTCGGCCGCAGCGAAGCGAGGGTCGAGTTGGTCGAACCTTCGGCGGCCCGGATGGCCCCCAGCGAACGTATGCGACGGCCGCCGGCGCAACCGCGCCGAGAAGTCGGTTAGAGCGACCAACTCACAGCAAGCCCCTTGCAGGCCCGGTGGCGCGAGGATAGCTTGATGGGTTGACCGGGATGGAGTTCCCCAAAAACCGCTGTGTTCCCCTGGGCGAGGCTGGTGACCGCTATCCCTGGTGAGGCTTTTTTGTGTGCGTCGGGCCGACCATGCGTACCTGTTCGGCTCGATGAACTTGAGAGCGGCTGCGATGAAAGCCATTACCATCACTCGCGAGTACGGAGCCGGCGGCGGTGAGGTCGCAGGGAAACTGGCGGCAAGGCTGGGCTGGGAACTGCTCGACCGCGAACTGCTGCATCAGGCCGCCCAAATCGAGCACGTACCTGACGCGGACTTGGAGCGGCTAGACGAGAAAACCATCAGCATTGCCGACCGCTTCCACTTGCACCCGCCGCATCAGAAGTACCTGCACGGCCTGACCGCGGCTGCCCGCCAGGCAGCCCAGCGAGGCAACGTGGTGCTGGTCGGCCGTGGCGCGGCAACTCTTGGGCGAGATGCCCGACGCGTTCCATCTCCGGCTCGTCGCCCCGCGCGAGTGGCGCGCCGAGCGTATGGCGAACCTGGAAGGCTGGTCATTGGAACAAGCCCGCGCGCGGTGTCTCGAAATGGACCGTGTCCGCGGGCTATTCTCGCGGTACTTCTTTGGCGATGCAGCAGTGCAACCGGCGCAGTATGACTTCGTGGTCAATACGGCCCGTGTGCCGCTCGAGGAGGTCGCGTGCCTAGTTACCGCAACAGTTCGCCCTGCGGCTGCCGAGGCAAGCAGCAGTCCCGCACACAATCGTGTCCTGACCCTTTCGCGGGAATTGGGGGCGGGAGAAACGGGCTTTGCCGTGACTTTGGCGGAAATGCTGAAGATGCAGGTTTACGACCGCGAGCTGCTGGAGCAGGAAGCGGTTCGCTTGGGCGTTCCCGAGACGGAGATCGAGAAGATCGACGAACGGCCGGCCGGGGTATTCAAGAGGTTTCACCCCGGAAGCATCTATCAGCGTTATTTCGAGGCGCTGACGCAACTCATGCACGAGTTGTCCGATCGCGGCGACGTGATCCTGGTCGGCCGCGGCGGCAGCCGTATTTTGCAAGATGATCCGCGGGCCTTCCACGTCCGCCTCGTTGCTCCCATGCCAGTTCGCCTGCGACGCGTGATGGAATACCGCTGGGTCCGCGAGAGCTTCGCCAAGAGGCTTATCGCCGGGAGCGATACCCGGCGGCGCAGCTTCTACGAAAGCAACTTCGGCATCGATTGGGCTAATCCGTTGGAATATCACATTACGGTCAATAGCGGTCGGCTAGGGCCGGCTGCTTTGGAACTGGTCGTGCTGGCCGCGGAACGTCACTGGAGCCGCGTCGAGTAGTCAGACTATACCGTTACGAACGTGAATTGATTCGGCGTGCAAGCACTACAGCGGTTTCCGCTTCGGTTCGGCTTTCCGCCCGCCCACAGCCTCCCGAATCTTCGCCATCAGCGTGTCGAACCGATAGGGCTTCTGGATGAAGCCTGCCAGCCCGTGGCCCGCAAAACGTTCAGTCGCCTCCGCCTCGGGATAGCCGCTGGAAAGGATGACACGGACGTCCGGGCGAATCTCGCGCAGTGCGCGAAAGGTCTCCTCGCCATTCATTTTCGGCATCGTCAGATCAAGGACCACGCAGTCAATCTCGTCCCGATGTTTGCGGTACAATCGAATCGCCTCTTCGCCGTCGTGCGCCGTCAGGACCGAGAATCCGGCCTGTTCAATCATTCTGTTTGCCAGGTTGCGAACGATCTCTTCGTCGTCCACAACCAGGACCATGCCGCTGCCATGCCAGGCTCCCGCCGTCGAATCGCTGCCTGCGGCAGACCGGGCAGTGCCGCGGGCAGGGAACAATACGCGAAATCTCGTTCCCTCGCCAGGTTCACTGAGCACCTGGATGGCCCCCTTGTGGCCGCGCACGATACCATGGACTGCCGCCAGGCCTAATCCCCGGCCCGTGAACTTGGTGGTAAAGAATGGATCGAAAATCCTTGCCACGGTCTCGCGATCCATGCCACAACCCGAATCGGCGATCTCCAAACAGACACAAAGACCTTCCGGCAGGTCTTCGCCCAGTATCATTCCAACCCGATCCTTCACGTCGTACCGGATCGCGTTACTCGAAACTGCGATCAGTCCACCTTGCTCGCCGAGGGCCTCCGAGGCATTGATCACGAGGTTCATTACCACCTGGTACATCTGGGATGCGTCGGCCTGAATCATCGGCAAGTCAGCGGCCAGGTCATAGGTCAAAGTGGCCTTCTTCGAGACGGATATGGCCAGCATCTTCTTCGTGTCTTCCACAACCCGCGAAAGATCCACCGATTCAACGACAATCTTGCCCTTGCCTGAATATGCCAGCATTTGCCGCGTCAGGTCCGCAGCCCGCTGGACGGAGTTCTTGATCACGTCAATATCGGCCTGCGCGGGTTCGGAAGGCGGCAGGGATCGCTTTAGCAGTTCGGCGTAACCCATAATTCCGGCCAGGATGTTGTTGAAGTCGTGAGCGATCCCTCCAGCCAGGACGCCAATGCTTTCGAGCTTCTGGGCATGAAGCAGACGACGCTCCATTTCCAGCCTTTCCTGCTCGGCGCGCTTGCGGTCGGTGATGTCTGAAAAGATCCCGACAGCGCGGACAGCGCGCCGGGCCTCGCCCTCCGCAGAGAAAAAGACCTGGCCTCGCGCTAACACCCAGCGAACGGAACCATCGGGACGGACGATGCGATGCTCAATCCGCAGCATGCCGCTTCCTTGAGGACTGAGCGATTCCTTGAGCGTTTTTGCCACAGTGGCGCGGTCATCAGGATGGACCCCCGCATGGACAAAGTCCTCCGCGCTGGGACATGGATCATCTGGCCGAAGCCCCCAGATGGCTTTTAGTTCTGGCGACCATCGCAATCGGTTCGCCACAAAGTCGTAATCGTACGTGCCGAATTGTCCGGCCTGTGCAGCCAGGCGCAGTCTCTCTTCGCTCTCCTGCAGCGCCGTTTCGGTTCGCTTGCGCTCGGTGACATCGGTGAACATGACCGCGAACTGGCGCGGCGCGGGGCGGTAGGCAAAAACGTCGTAGTGCTTATGCAAGGCGATGGATTGGCTCTCGAAACGGGTGGATTGGCCGGTGAGTGCCACGGCACCATAAACCTCGATCCAACGAGGGTCTTCGCCAGGCAAGATCTCGCGTACGGTCTTGCCAATCACTTCGCTCCGTTTCAGGCCCGTCAGTTGCTCGAAAGCCGGGTTGATATCCAGAAAGCGATAATCGCATGGTTGACCCTGCTCGTCACAGATGATTTCGTGAAGGGCAAATCCTTCGGTCATCTGCTCGAACAAGGAGCGGTAGCGTTCCTCGCTGAGGAGATAAGCCTTGGTCTTTTCGTGGTCTTCCATTCGCTCAACCGGGCTCATGGCGATTGTTGAACAACCACCGTCTGATTGAGGTTCGGCGCGCCCGCTGGATAGTGCAGCAGGCGACCCCTGCCGTCATCGACGCGAATATAGTATTCCAGGTCATCCCGAGTGGCATCCGGCGGCAAAGCTACGTGGTACGTGTTGCGCCGGCCATGCACCAACGGCAGACTGACAAAGTCGCCGCGACCTAGCCGGCGCCAGTAGAGCGCCGCCTCGCGAGGTTCAATCCCCGGCAGCAGGACCGTCAGCTTGAGCGTCTCGCCTGCCATCAAGCCCGTCCGCACCGTCGGCACGATTATCCGCGGCGGACCGGCATAATCACGGTATGGCTGGGCGTCGGCCGGCAACGGCTCACCCAAAAACGATGTTAGCTCCAGGCCCGGCTCGGTCAAGATGGCCGGCACAGTCTGCTGCTGCCAGTTGCAGACGTTGCCCAACTCGCCCGCGTTGCTGACCGTCGCCAACAAATAGCTTTGCATTTCGCCGAAGACTGCGACGAGCTGCTTGCGCAAAGGCAATGCCGACTCTCGGGCAAGCCGGTTTCGCAGTTCCCGGGTCTTTTCCGCGCGGACTTTCGCCATGGCGGCGTTGAATCGGGCCCATACGCAGCGGACCTCGGCAATGGAACGCAGGCAGCGGAAGTTATTGAGCCAGTAATCAAAACGCTCCAGGTTGCCCGCCCCCACGATTTGCGATCGCAGTGCAGCCAGTTCGTCGACGAAGGCGTAAGATCCTCTCACCGATTCCCAGGCGGCGGCGTCAGGTCGGAGGCTGCCGGGACCGGTGACCCAGTCCGCCGGTCGAGGCAAATGGCCGTCCAGTCGCGCAAAGATCGCCGCGATTTCGTCAGTGGCCCGCGGTCCGAACTGGGCCCTGGCCCAGTCGGCGTAGAAATCGGCTGTGGGCAAATAGCGCGGTTTGCCGCTGCCAGCGGGCAAATCGGCCTTGCCCTTGGTGAAGTCAGGATTCCAGCCGCCTTGATCCCAGGCGGCCTGGGCCAAGGCCGAGACATTCGGGCCGAGAATTCGGGTCCGCCAGTGGATGCCCATCAGGCCCGTGCAGCCGTAGGCCAGCGAGTCGGCGGCGTCGCGGCGCATGCGGCCCGCCCAAAGCTGCGGCATGGTCAGGCCCGGATCGTCTTCCATCCACGGGATCGACCACTTCGGCCGGCCCGAAACGCGGCAAAAACCGGGTTCGACCGGCGAATTGCCCACCGTGCGGCTGATGCAGCTCATGGGCATGATCTTGGGCAGCGAGTCGTCGAACAAGGCGGGGCTCTGCGGCGGTCCAAGGACCCAGCCGCAGGTGGCCAACGTGAACGGCGGTTTCACCTTTTCCATCGCCGCCAGGGCCGCGCGGAAGTCGGCCTGGGTGGCCCGAATCTCGGCCTCGCTGCAGCCGCTCCAGGTCCAACCTTCGGGCGTCCAGAGCCAATAGTAATCGACCGGGTGCGGTCTGGGCGATCCGCTGGAAAATGCCTTCATAAAGGCCCTGCACGACGGCCGGGTCGGCGGGATTCTTGCCCGCCGCCCTCAGTCGCTCGCGTCACCTGGTCGGGAATTACCAGCGGCGTTTCGGTGCCCACGCAGGTCTTGACGCCGACCGATCGGGCGAAGGAAAACGCGTCGCGGAGCGTTTCGCCCATCCGATCGAAAAGGCGGTTGCACTGCTCGGGCGACATACGGTTCCAGGGATACGTGCCGTTCATATAGTCGGCGGCGTAGTCGTCGCGATCGAAGAACGCGGCCGCGCCGAAGACATAATCGCCGGTTTTCATCGGGCGATAGCCCCAGGCCCCTGTCACGTTGCCGGTGGTGAAATGCCGCGAGGCATAGCTGGCCTTGACCTTGCCGTCCGGGCCGATGTCGCCGGGCCGGCCGATCCACACCAGCGGTTCCGGCCCCACTCCGCCCTGCGGATAGGTGTGCAGCCCGAAGAAATTCATCCGCAGCTTGGGAAGCTGGCC
The DNA here is from genome assembly GCA_963709175.1 of uncultured Planctomycetia bacterium. Taxonomy (GTDB): domain Bacteria; phylum Planctomycetota; class Planctomycetia; order Pirellulales; family Thermoguttaceae; genus JANXQG01. The sequence continues at coordinate 710,584 of CAVPVK010000007.1, read as the reverse complement.
GAGGACCGCCATGTAGTCGTCGCGGTTCCACCAGTCGGGCCCTTCGGGGAAATCGTGGAACGGCTGAATGCCGCGGAGGGCGAACAGCGGCTTGCCGACCTCATCCAGACGTGGGAAGATCCGAGGGGGACTGTTCGTCCGGCACCACGTCGCCGTGCAGGTAGAAGCGAACGCCGAGATGCTCGGCCAGCCGATAAGCCCCGTAAAGCGTGCCGATCGAATCGCCGCCGGCGACCAATAAAACTCGGCTGCCGTCGGGGCGATGTATCGTTTTCAGCAGGTATTGGCCGGCAGCCAGCGTGGGTTCCGCCTCTGGCTGCCGTTTTCTCGCCTCGGCGCACAGTTCCTGCACGAGCGCCTGGCCTTGATTGCCTATCACGATGAGGTCGGACGCCTTATCGACGTGTAGCCCTTCGTGAATGGGCGGGAGCTGGCCGGTGCGAAGATAGATAAAGCGGCGAACTTCCTTGGCCGCAAGTCTCTCGGCGAAGGAGGGTGCCAGTGGGCTGATGATGGCGGGCAGCCCAATGTCGGTTGAGGTGCTGCGCGGCTTGGCAGCCTTTTCACGGGCCAAAACGGCCAGCAAGGTATAGTAATTGTCGACGAGAAAGCCTTCGTAGCCCCAGGCCGTGCCGTCCCATGCCCGCCAATCGTTGCTCAGGCCATTGGCTCCCTTTCCTTCAAAACCTCCTTGCTCGAAGGCTTGCAAGATCGGCATGAGCATGCGATCGGCCTCTTCGCGACGCCCGAGGTCGTACAGGGCTGCCAGCGTGAAATAGGCGAAACAAGCGGTTGCGCCGCCGTTCTCGTAGATCTGGAAGCCGTCGGCGTTGTCCTCGCGGTGTCCACCGCCGAAACGCGGCTCTTTGTGCGCGTAGTCCTTGCGGGCCACGGAAGTCAGGTTGCCCGGCAGACCCAAGTCGAAACGCGCATAGCCGACCTTTCGCATCTTGGCCATGAGGCGGTCCATGATGGCGTTGGCCTTGTCTTTCGGGACTAGGCCATAATGGATGGCGATGCCGTTGACAAAGAGGAAGTCGTAGTCGTGGAGTTGGCCGTCCGCACTACGCCACCCAGCTAGCACGCCGGTGGCAGGGTTGTAGAAGGCGTCGAAATAGGCCGCGCGCAACTTCCGGGCAGCTTCTTGGTAGCGGATTGCATCGTCAGGTTTGTGCGCGGCGCGAGCCATGCTTTCCATGCCGATCAAGGCGCGATACGCCAGGGCGTTGGCGTAGGCATCCTCATGGCCAAAGCCGATTGTGTCCCACCAATTGGCAGGGCGGTGCTTGGGCCAGCCCTCGTTCCATGAGCCGGAATTGCCGGTGACGGAATCGTACTTGATCAGGCCGTTTCCTTGGCGGTCGGTGGCCAGCATCTTGTCCGCCCACTGCTTGATGCCGGTGTAGTTCTTTTCCAGCCACGGCTGGTCTTTGCCCTCGCACGTGCAGTCATAGGCGGCAATGAGCAGCGAGGGATACATGTCGGCAGACATTTCGGGAAAATCACCATAGCCGGGCATGCCGTAGGTCTTGGCCCCGCCGAGAACCTGTTCCAAGGTCTGCCGCATGATGTCCAGCGCTGTAAGATCCTTGGCCAGGGGCGGCGTATGCAGGGCGATGTCGGCATACTCGTAGTAACAGAATCCGCAGGTGTCGCTGGCCGCGTGGTTCGAAAGCATGCGGCGGTAGGGGTTAATTTGCAGCACGTTCAGCCAGTTGCGACGGAAGCCGTTAAATCGCGGATCCTTGTCGATGCCAGCTACCGCCGGGTAAATCGTGGTTACTTCGAGGCGGTACTCCACGCACGGCCGGGTCGCCGTGGCAGCTGGAAAGACGACTTTCACGAAGCCCGTGCCCGATTGGTATCCCAGCAATCCCGGCCCCGTGACCCGCAGCGTGCCGTGCCCCGGCAAATGCAAGATGGCCGGCAAGCGCACACTGCCGTCGGGCTGCGAAAGGCCCAGCAGCGTGGCGTGGCAGCGTCCGGTGTCGAAGTTGATAACTACCGGCTCGGGCTTCTCGCTGGCGGAATACTGCGAAACCAATTCGATCGCACGACCGTTGGTCTTTATTGTCCATCCCGGCGCCGCGTCCTCAGGCGTCGCAAGCCGCCGGTATTCCACGCTTGCCGCATCGCCATGACCGGCACGGATTTTGTACGCCGCGGATTGGGAACAAGCATGCAGCAGGTTGCCTGCGCATTTGCCCAGTCCGAGGCTATCGACCTCCAGCGATTCAATGGCGGGTTGCTGACGCGACAACGCGACGTTCAGGAAGGGTGAAGAGACCTGGAACGGGGGTTTTGCGTCGGCCGAGAATACCCTCGGCAGCCACGCCGAAAGCATGGCAGCGGAGATCGTTAAGACACGTAGCCACTTGGGTATCGGTTTCATCATAGGTCTACCTGGCCTCGAGCGTCGCCTCGGCAGGCTGCAGGCCAGCGGCCTCGGCACGAAGCGTAATCTTGCCGGGTTTGCGGCCCGCGGCGACCACGACGAGGCCTAGGCCGTGGAACACAGTATGCTTGTCGGCCTGGAAGGGCTCGTGATTGATCGGATCGCCATTGTCCACGCCGGCAATCTTCGCCGGGCCGGAAAGATGGAACTGCACGAGGTGGCTCGCCGCGGGGCAAACCGTGCCGCGGTCATCAACCACGCGAACTTCGACGAAAGAAAGGTCGTCGCCATCGGCGTGGAATTTCACACGGTCAGGCCGCAGCACCAACCGCCGCGGCTCGCCGGCCGTGCGGACTTCGTCGTGGGTCGCCTCACGGCCGTTGTTGTGCGCCACAGCTCGAAGCTCGCCGGCCTCATAAGGGACCGACCACTCGACGTGCAACGATCTCTCGCGATCGAGTTTTTTCTCGCCCAGCGACTTGCCATTGAGGAACAACTCGACGCTGTCGCAATTCGTCACGGCCCAGACCGGAACCGCCTTGCCTTCCAAGCCGGGCCAGTTCCAGTGCGGCAGGAGGTGGACCAACGGCTCGTTCGGGCGCCATTCACTCCGATAGAAATAGTAACGGTCCTTAGGGAAGCCGGCTAGATCGACGATGCCGAAGTAGGAGCTTCGCGACGGCCATGAATAGGGCGTCGGCTCGCCGATATAGTCGAAGCCGGTCCAGACGAACTCGCCTGCCACCCACGGCGCGTGCCGCAAGGCCAAAAGATCGGTCTGGGCAATATAGCCCCAGCCGGGCGCGGAGAGGTCGTACGAGGTCACTTGGTGATCGAATTCCCGCTGGATTTGCAGCTTGCCATCCTTGCCGGGTTTTAGCCCGTATTCGCCACGGGTGCTCAGGGCTGAGGCGGTCTCCGAGCCGATGAGGTAGTACTTGCCTTTGAAGTGCTGGTATGCACCGATATTGTAATTGATGCCCACCACGCCCAGCGGCCGGGCGAAGCCGGTGCGATCGGCGCCGTAGGGGTCGTTGCAGGCGGAAGTCGTGGGCCGGGTCGGATCCTCGCGGTGGCAGATGTCCGCCAGCCGCTTGGACATTGCATAACCGTCGTGGGCCCCTTGCTCGGGAATCTCGTTACCGATGCTCCAGAGCACGATGCTGGGGTGATTGCGGTCGCGCTGGAGCATGCTCACCAGGTCGCGCTCGCTCCACTCGTCGAAGAAGCGGCCGTAGCCCAGTGGCGTCTTGCCCGCCTTCCACTCGTCGAATGCCTCGTCCATGACCACGAAGCCCATGGCGTCGCAGAGGTCCAGCAAGGCCGGATCGGGCGGATTGTGGCTGGTGCGAATGGCATTGCAGCCCATGCCCTTGAGGATCGCCAGTTGCCGTTGGATGGCGCGGGCATGCACCGCCGAGCCCAGGCAGCCTAAGTCGTGGTGGTCGCAGACGCCGTTGACGGGCACCCGGCGGCCGTTGATCAGCATGCCGCGGTCTTTGGTGAACTCGACTGTGCGGATACCGAAGCGGGTCGTAACGAAATCGGCCGTCTCGCCGCCGACTGTTACTTGCGAGGTTGCGCAATACAACTGGGGGGAATCAGTAGACCAGAGTTTCGGCGCGCCCACGGACACCGTCTGCAGGAACGTCGTCTCCTCGCCGGCGGCGATGGTCCGCCGTGGCGGTTCCGCACTGGCTCGCTGGACCTTGCCGTCGGGCCCGATGATCTCGGTCCATAGCTGAACGTCGACTGCCGCCGGGCCCTGGTTTTGCACGCGCGTGGCGATTTTCACGTCCGCCGCGTCGGGCGTGACGGTGGGCGTAGTGATATACGTTCCCCAGGGGGCTATGTGGACTGGCTGGAGGACCTGCAAGCGGACGTGCCGGAAAATGCCCGCCCCGGAGTACCATCGGCTGCAAGGCTGGGAAACGTTCAACCGCACCGCCAGGAAATTCGGTTCGTGGGGCTTCAGTGCCGCCGTCATATCGTAGCGGAAGCTCGTGTAGCCATAGGGGTGGCGGCCGAGGAGCTTGCCGTTGAGCCAGACCTGGCTGTCCATGTAGGCTCCGTCGAACTCGATCCAGACGCGGCCGTCATTCGGCAGCATGGGCGAGGTGAACGTTTTGCGATACCAACCGATCCCGCCGTCGAGATATCCGCCGCCGGCGCCTGCCGGCGAGAGCGGATCGAAGGGACCTTCGCATGCCACGGTCGTTTCGCCCGCGTCGTACATGCCGCCTTTGCTTTCGCCGTTGTAGACCCGCACGGCGACGACGTTCTGCCCGGCGCGGACGAGCTTGGGATCGAGCTTATAGAGCCGCTGCGTTTCCCAGGCCGTGGCATAGTGGGGCGGCATGCGGCCCGTCGCGCCGATCCGCTCGCCGTTGAAAAAGGTCTGGTCGCAGTCGTCGATCTTGCCGAGATTCAAGAGAATCGTCTTGCCCTGCATCGCTGCGGGAACGTCGATGGTGCGGCGGTACCAGCCGAAACAGTGCTCGTCGTTGTAGTTCGAGTGGTCGTTCCACCAGGCCGGCAGTTGTACAGTCTCCCAGCCGTTGGTGGGGAGCTCGGGCTTTCTCCAATTCGGGTCGTCACCGCGGTGGAACAGCCACTTGCCTTGCACGACGTTCAAAATGGGCAGGTTCTGCCTTTCGGCGACCTGGCCGCCTTCGATAGCCCAGTCGTGGGGCACGTCGAGTTTTCGCCAGGCGGAATCATCGAAGTCGGGTTTTTGGCCGTTCTTGACGTCGCCCAGATGGAACCGCCAGTCGCGGTCGAAGTTGAGGGTAGTACGGTCGCCTGCCGCGACAGCCGCCGGCCCACTTGTGATCGAAAGCAGAAGTGCGAGGCAGCCAAACGCCGAGATTTTTGCGAGGGACATCGATAGCCTTTCCAATTGCAGCGGGCCCAGGGAGGGAATACGCCCGTATTATGGTTGGCGGCGGCGTGGGCCGCAAGTCATATGAAAAGCTTCTTCTCGGAGCCGGGTGGCAAAGTGCCGGCCAGCCGCGCATGAATCCATAAATATGCAATCTGTATTTTGCAATTCTAATCCCCGTCCAGCGGCGATACGTCGACCCAGCGGCGCTCCTTCCACGACTGCAGGCCAAGCTCGGCCAACTGAACGCCCTTTGCCCCCTCCAAAAGCGACCAACGAAACGGGGCGTCGTCACCGGCCACATGCCGGAGGAACAATTCCCACTGGGCCTTGAAGGCGTTCTCGTAAGGCAGGTTGGTTGGCACCTCGTCCCATCCGGCGTAGAAATCGATCGGCTGCTCGATGTCCGGATTCCAAATGGGCCGAGGCGTGACCGTGTGGTGCTGCACGCGGCAGCGGCGCAAACCGGCCACGGCGCTGCCCAGCGTGCCGTCGACCTGCAAAGTCAAGAGGTCGTCCCGACGGACGCGGACGCACCACGACGAGTTGAATTGAAGTGGGGTGCCGTCGCGCAACTGGAAGATGGCGTAGGCGGCGTCGTCGGCCGTGGACGGGTAGACGCGGCCCTGCTCGTCCCCGCGACGGTCGATGTGGATTGCCCCCAACGCCACCAGCGACTTGATCTCACCGAAGAGATTGTCAATGACGTACCGCCAGTGGCTGAACATATCGACCATGATCCCACCGCCGTCTTCCCGACGATAATTCCAGCTCGGTCGTTGGCAGGGCTGATCGAAACCGTCGAAAACCCAGTAGCCGAATTCGCCGCGGACGGAAAGTATCCGGCCAAAGAAGCCTCGGTCGATAAGGTACTTGAGCTTCAAGAGGCCGGGCAGCCAGAGCTTGTCTTGCACCACGCCGTGCTTGACGCCCGCCGCCCGCGCTTCGCGAAAAATCGCCAGGGCATCGGCGAGATTCGTGGCGATCGGCTTCTCGACGTAGATGTGCTTGCCGGCGGCGATTGCCCGGCGGACGCCCTCGACGCGCCGGTCGGTCGTTGTGGCGTCGAAGTAGACTCCAAAACGCTTGTCGGCCAGGGCAGCGTCGAGGTCGGTCGTATATTGCTGGATGCCGTAGTCCTGCGCCAAGGCTCGCAGCTTGTCGATGTTGCGGCCCAGGAGGATCGGCTCCGGTACGATGACCGCATCGTTTGCCAGCTTTACGCCGCCTTGCTTTCGAATGGCGAGAATGGAGCGCAGCAGATGCTGGTTAGCACCCATCCGCCCCGTGACGCCGTTCATGATGACGCCGACCGTGTGGATTTTCATGCGATCATTGTAGTATCTTCCGTATGAAATGCTAGCGCCCTTGAAATAAGCGCTGCTTATGATAAGATAAGCTTATGAACATAGAGACGTTGCGCATCTTTTGTGATGTTGTCCAGCATCAGAGTTTCTCCCGCGGCGCGGTGATCAATGGCGTCAGCCAATCGGCGGCGACCCAATCGGTACACCGTGTGGAGGAACATTTTGCCGTGCAATTAGTCGATCGTACCAAACGTCCGTTCGTCTTGACGCCCGAGGGCCAGGCTTGTTACGAAGGTTTTCGCGAAGTCCTGGAACTGTATGACTCTGTCGAGGCCCGCGTTCGCTCGTTGCGGATGGATATCAGCGGGCTAGTCCGCGTGGCGGCCATATACTCCGTGGGGCTGCACGACATGCGGCGCTGCATGCAGGATTTCATGCGCCGCTACCCAAAGGCCAAGGTGCGGCTGGAGTATCTTCGGCCCAACAAGGTCTACGACGCCGTATGCAATGCCGAGGTTGACCTGGGTATTATCTCGTATCCGACCGCATCGCCCGACATCGACGTCATCCCCCTGCGGAGCGAACGGATGGTACTGGTCTGCAGCCCGCGGCACCGCTTGGCCAAAGAGCCTGCAGTGACGGCCGAGCACCTGCAAGGCGAGGACTTCGTGGCGTTTGACCGCGACCTGAGCATCCGCAAGGAGGTCGACCGGTACTTGCGGCAACGCTCGGTGAATATCAGAATCGTGATGGAGTTCGATAACATCGAGACGATCAAGCAGGCCGTGGAGATTGGAGCGGGCATCAGCATCTTGCCGGCGCCGCCGGTGTTGGAGTCTTGCCGAAATGGCAGCCTTGCGGCGATTCGCCTGATCGCTCCGGAATTGTACCGTCCGATCGGCATCATCCACCGCCAGCGGAAGGTTTTCACGCCCACGGCGGCCAAGTTCGTGGAGTTGCTCAAGGAGGTCCAGTTACAGGAACCGGAGGAGTCGCCGTAGTGCACGACCGCCGGATAGGAAGGAAGACATGAGGCAGGAAGAGTTTCCGGTCACATTCCAGCCGGGCGACCAGAAGGTCCACGTGCTCGCTGGGACGCGGCTGCAAGAGGCGGCCACGGCTGCCGATCTGGTGCTTGACGCGCCTTGTGGCGGCGAGGGTACATGCGGTAAGTGCCGTGTGATTGTGAGCGAGGGGGCCGGTCGGCCCACACCTGACGAGGCCCGCTTGCTCACAGATGAGGAACTTCGTGCCGGTTGCCGGCTGGCTTGCCAGGCAACGGTCCAGTGCCCTATGAGCGTACTGGTCCCGGCAGTTTCGCTCGTCGATCGGCCCTACCAGATCCTCGTCCATGCCGAGGAGACCGTGGAGACCGACGGTGCGGCGACGATCCGCAAACGCTATATCGAGCTTGCCGCCCCAGACCGAGGTGACGACGTGCCCGACCTGACCCGTCTTCAGCGCAGCCTCGGTCCCATCGAAGCCGAAGCGAGCCTGCTGCGCATTCTGCCCCGCCGCCTGCGGGAGGCCCATTTCCGCGGTACCGCCGTGCTGGACGGCGACCGCCTCATCGATTTCGAGCCGGGAAACACCGAGTGGGAGTCGTACGGCGTGGCGGTTGACCTGGGCACGACCACCCTCGTGGCCGCTCTGCTCGATCTGGCCACCGGACGGCAGGTCCGCGTCGTTTCGCGGCTCAATCCCCAAACCCGCTTCGGCGACGACGTGTTGACGCGGATTCTTTTGGCTCGAACCCAGGATGACGGCCTGGAGCAACTACATCGGGCCGCGGCTGAGGCCATTGATGCCATGATCGGCGAGTTGTGTGATGCCTCGGGCATTGGCCGGCAGCAAGTCTACGAAGTGACACTGGCCGGCAACACCACGATGCAACAGCTTTTTTGCGGCATCGATCCCGGACCGTTGGGCGAGGTGCCTTTCGTTCCTGCTATCCAACGAGGGCAATCCATACCGGCCGTTGAATGCGGTTTGCGCGTCCATCCCCGCGGCCGCGTTTACGTACTGCCGATCATAGGGGCGTTCGTGGGTGGCGACATCGTGGGCGGAATCCTGGCCACCGGATTGGCCGGTTGCGCGGCGCCGACGCTCTTGATCGACATTGGTACCAATGGCGAAATTGTCTTGGCTGCCGACGGCCAACTCACGGCCACTTCCACCGCGGCAGGACCGGCCTTCGAGGGGGCGCGGATCGCCCAGGGCATGCGTGCCTGTCACGGAGCCATCGAAAAGGTGGTAGTCGACGAGACGTTGCAGGTCCACGTCATCGGCCATGTTCCGCCACTGGGATTGTGCGGTTCAGCCTTGATTGATGCCACGGCCGAACTCCTGCGGCATGGAGTCGTGTCGCCGCAAGGCCGCCTCCTCGCGCGTGACGAGTTGCCCGCCGAGCTGCTGCCCGACCTTGCCAGACGTGTCGAACAGCGCGAGCGGGACTTGGTCTTTGTGCTCGCCGACGGAGCCGCGGCGGTGGGCGGCAAGAAGGTGGTGCTCACCCAGCGCGACATCCGCGAGGTCCAATTGGCTTCCGGGGCCATCCGCGCTGGCATCGAACTGCTGCTGAAGCACCACGGGCTGAGATCCGAGGATCTCGATCGCGTGTTCTTAGCGGGTGGTTTCGGCAACTATATCCGCCGGGGCAACGCCCAGCGGATTGGGCTCTTGCCGCCGGGTATCGAACATCAACGGATCCGCTACCATGGTAATACCTCTTTGGCTGGGGCCCGCTTGGCCGGTTTGTCGAGAAGTTGCCGAGAGACATGCGAGGTCTTGGCCGCGCGAACTACGCACGTCGATCTCTCGCGAGACCCGGATTTTGCGACGGCGTTCGCCGACGCGATGATCTTTCCGGATGTATAGGGCGAAGTACTTTCAAAACTGTGAATAACCACTTGACGACTTGACTTGCTCGCTATCATTCCTGTATTCGTGGCCATTGGAGTCTAGACAGCCATGGCCGTAGTGACTATAAGTAGATTAAGGCAGACTATTCGTTGCATACTACCTATTTTAACTATAGGTACGCAATTTAGAGGCAACCAGTTATGGCGACCAACGACTCAACCTTAGGACTATCCGACCTGCGGTTGGCTGTGGTGCGCCACAAGAAAAAGGCATTCGCGACCTTTTGCCTGATTGTCATCGTGGCCGCCGCAGTCGCTGTGCTAGCTCCCAAGCGGTACCATTCGGGATCGTTGCTGCTGGTTCGGCTGGGCAAGGAAAATGCCACACTCGACCCCACCGTTACGCTTGGGCCGGAGCCGGTCGTAGCGGTTCCCGCTTCGCGGGAAGGCGAGTTGAATTCGATCGTCGAAATCGTCAAGAGTCGCGCGACTGCGGAAAAGGTCGTTGACGCCCTGGGGGTCGACTTCATTCTCGGGCGTTCAGTGGCCACCGAAAACACAGCCCAGCCGGAGGGCTGGATAGCACAATGCGGCAGTCAACTCCGGCGAACATGGAGCCAGTGCAAGGAGCAATTCCGCCGACTGGAAGGAACCGCTGCGCTGCCCGATCGCGAGTTGGCAGTTCTCGAAGTGCTGTCGCGGTCAAGCGCGGCGCCGCTGCGGAAATCGGAGTTGATACAAATCGACTGTAAGGGTCCCTCGCCGCAGTGGTGCCAGAAGGTTGTCGCCGCGTTGACGGAGGTTTGTCAAGCCGAGCATATGCGGTTGAATCGGCCGAATCAATCGCTGGAGTTTTTTGCAGCGCAGACGGAGCGTACCCGCCGCGAACTTCTGGAGAAACGCGAGCGGCTCCGTGATTTGAAAACGGCCAGTGTTGTTTTTTCGCCGGCCGACCAGCGGCAAAACTTCGCGGCACGTCTCAGCCGGTTGGAAGAGGAGCGCTTGCAGAGCCAGGCCGCGAGCAAGATGTCGGAAACTCGTGTCGCCGCGCTTCGCCAGCAGTTGGATTCCTTGCCTGCGGAGCAAGTGGAATCGGTGACCACCGGAATCGGCAACGAGGGAACCGACCAGATGCGGGGACAGTTGTATCAACTGGAGGTTCGCCAAAAAGAGGCTGCGGCGAAGTATACCGACGCCCATCCGGCCAAGCAGGCCCTAGACGAACAACTGCAGGCCAGCCGAGCCATTGCTGAGAAGCAGGCGCCGACGCGGACGCACGTGGCCACGGGGCAGAGCCGGATCCATCAGGAAACCCAGGCCGCTTTGCTCCAGGAGCAGGCGTTGTTGGCCGGTTCGCGGACCAAGGATAACGTTCTCGATTCTCAGTTGGCCGCGCTGCGCGGCCAGGTCAAGGACTTCAATCAACAGGAGTTGGCCGTTGCCGCCCTGGAGGGCGACATCGAGGTGTGCGACGCCACTTACCGCAAGTATGCGGCGGGCATGGAGCAGGCCAAGATTGATCAGGCCCGGGAAACTGCCCGGATTTCTAACATCGCCGTGGCCCAACCGGCAACCTTGGAGCCCGAGATTGTCTTTCCCAATCGTACGATGTGCATGGAATTCGGGGTCCTATTCGGGTTGGTCGCGGCCATGGCTGTGGCCTTTTGGGCCGAGGTCCGCAACCATTCGTTCCGCGGGCCAGAAGACATTCAACGACGGCTGGGGATTATGGTCTTGGCCACGATCCCGGATTACCACGCGGCAGAACCTTTGGCTGCCGTCAGGAGGAGGTCGTAAGCCTTGATATCTGGATTCACCAATGGAGCGATGAAGGGAAGGTCCGCGGCGTCTTGGACGCTGGAGGGGATGCTCGACGATCATTGCCAACTGGTTTGGAAGGAGCTGGGTTGGCCGAGCAAGCAAGGCAGGTCGGCGTTGCGCACGCTCGGGATTACGAGCTGCCGTGAGGGCGAGGGAGTGACCACGGTGGCGGCCCATTTGGCAATGTCCGCGGCCGCTCGTCAGGACGGCAAAGTGATCCTCGTGGATGCCAACCTGTCCCGGCCGGCTTTGTCGAAGCGCTTCGCTGCGGTCAGTTTGCCGGGCCTGGTCGAATGCGTCCTTGAAAACGAGCCCGTGACCGACGCTCTGCACGCCACCGAGTTGGAGAACTTGCACATTTTGCCGGCGGGCAAGCTCCGCGGCAGCCCGGCGCGAGTCTACGACGCTGAGAACCTCTTGGACGTGGTGGCCGATCTGACCGCGGTTTCTGCCTTGACAGTTTTTGACTTGCCGCCAGTTCGCCAGGTGAAGTTGCGCCAACCGCTTGAGTGCGGCTCTAGACGGCGTGGTGTTAGTGGTCGAGGCGGAGTCAGTCTCGTGGGAAGCGGCGCTGCGGGTGAAGGAAATACTGTATCGCGCAGGCGCGAAGATTGTCGGAGCGATCTTGAACAAGCGGCGCAAGCCCGCCTGAGCCCTATCGCTGGAATCACGTCTCAGCCGATCACCCCGGACCCTTGCCTGAACGAGAAATTCAGTCTACACCAGGAAACGACTATGCGGTTTGGCAGCCTTTTCCGCAATGCCGGAGAAACGCACGACTTTCGCCGCCTCTACGCGCCGGAACGATTTCGCGAGGCCATGGATCGCGAGCGGGCACGCTCCGATCGTTGGGGGCAACCCTTGGCGCTGTTATCGTTGGGGGTCGCCGACCTCCGCACGGGCCGCAGGACTTTGCGACAAATTGCCCGCATTCTCGCCCGACGAATGCGTTTGACCGACGAGGCGGGATGGATCGACCGCCAGCACATTGGCATCCTCATGCCGAACACGGCCGGCTGGGGCGCCTGGACGCTGGCGGACGAGATCTTTCTGGAGTTCCCCGAGGCGGTTCCCTTGCCGCAATGCAGGGTATATTGCTATCCATCGGACTGGTTCCTGAATGTTGGTCAGCGGCAAAGCGATGAGGCCGATGCACCCGTTGCGGATGGCATGACGGAAGCCATGGAGCCGTTGTTCTTTCGCGCGTTGCCGCGTTGGAAGCGAGCCATCGACGTCATTGGCGCCAGCCTGTTCCTGCTGGTTCATGCGCCCTTGCTGTTGGTCTTGGCGGCGCTTGTCCGGGCCACGTCGCCGGGGCCCGCCTTTTTCCGCCAGACTCGCGTAGGGCTGGGCGGCCGCCTCTTTACGCTCTATAAATTCCGTACCATGGTGGCAAGCGCGGAGCTGCTCAAGGAACAACTCCGCGACCGCAATGAGCAGGATGGCCCGGTCTTCAAAATTAAAAACGACCCACGAATCACCGCCTTCGGGAGGTTTCTGAGGAGGTTTAGCTTCGACGAGTTCCCGCAGATGTGGAATGTGCTCAAAGGCGAGATGTCGCTCGTTGGTCCGCGCCCGCCGCTGCCCGGAGAAGTCGTCGCATACGAGGTCTGGCAGCGCCGCCGCCTCGACGTCACGCCCGGGTTGACCTGCCTGTGGCAGGTTCGCGGCCGTTCGAAGATATCGTTCACGCAATGGATGCGATTGGACATGCAGTACATCGCGCGGTGTTCGCCATGGTGCGATGCCCGCTTGTTGGCGGAGACTGTCCCCGCTCTTGTTACCGGCCGAGGGGCATGCTGAAGTCTCTACCTGGGCGAATTGCCGCGAAACACCATGAGGAAGCCATGGAGTCGGAAACGGCGAGTTCGACGATGCCCGAGCGATGGCAGGCTGTCGAGACCGCAAGCCCTGGGCGAGTTGCCGATTTAGCCCGCTTGCTTGCCGGGGCCGTCCGCCATCATGTCACAGTGTTAAGCACCGTGGGTTCTTCCTTCGCCGTGCTGCTGCTGCAGACCGTGCAGGCTCTCGTCCTTGCGAGAATGCTCGGCCCCAGGGGACGCGGCGAGTACGCCTCAGTCATTCTCTACACGACGCTGCTGACCTATATCGGCCTGATGGGAACGCACCTGGCCGTAGCCCGCCGCGCAGCTCGACATCGCGGCTCATTTGTGGAACTGCGACGGGCATCGCTGCGAACGGGCTTGCTCACGGGGATGTTAACGCTGGCCGTCGTTGCGGTTCTGGGCTGGACTGCCTTGCCGGCGGACAAGCGGTTTCTCGCCCCCTTGTGCGTTGTTTGCGCCCTTGCCCTGCCTTTCGAGCACGTGCGGCTGGGACTGATGGCCATTGATCAGGGCTCGGGCCGATTCGCGCGGTACAATAGCTGTCTGCTCTGGAACGCGTGTATTTTCCCCTTGCTATTGGTGACCTTGTGGACAACCGGCAACGGGTCGGTAGCCACCGCGGCCCTGGCGACGATTGCAACGCCCCTGGCGGGCCTGGCCTTTCTTTGGGTTCTTGGCGGCCGATGGAACCCGCTGGGAGCTTGCTGTCCGGCGCCCACGTCGCTTCTGAAAGAGGGGCGGTCGTTCGCCCTTTCCGTGGCTGTCGCCGACATGGTCGGGCGCCTGGACGGACTATTGATGCTTTGGCTGGCAGCCATCTCGGTGCAAGGTTGCTATGCCGTCGCAGTGCCTGCCGCAGCCTTGCTGCTGGTGGCCCCCAATGCGCTGGCGTTGTTTGCCTTCAACGCGGGGGCCAGGCACGATCGTCCAGTGACGCCGCGGGGACTGCTGGCCGCGGCCGCGGCGGTCCTCGCGCTGCAACTGATCTCGGCCTTGGTGCTGGCAGTCCTCATGAAGACGTTGATTCTGCTTGTCTTTGGCGCGCGCTTTCAAGACGCGGTGCCCCTGGCGCTGGCATTGCTTCCCGCCCAGGTATGCCAGGGCTGTACGACCTTGGCCGACGGCTATCTGCGGGGAAGAAATCGGGCTGGGGCTGGCGTGCGTGCGCGGATCCTTGCCGCCGTCGTGCTGGTAGTAACCGCCATGGGTCTGTTCCCGCTCTATCGTGAGTTGAGCATCCCGTTGGCAGCATCCACTGCCGCCCTGATCAGCAGTGTCTGGATGACCGTTGCCCTCGTCCGCGAAATCCGGTTCCCGGCTGGGCGCGATCGGCTAACCGTGGAGCCGATTGTCGCATGACCGAGCATGCATCGAGCTTGGGAAACGTGTTGCGCGCTCCCGCGGAGGCGGAGGTGTTGGATCGCACGACCGTGCTGGGCGCCGGACTGCTGGCGGCGCTGGTCGTCTTGCCGCATTTCCCCCTCCAAGCCACCAACTACGCCATTGGAACTGGCGTCAGCTTTGAGCTTTGCCTCCGCCTGGTGGTTTGCGCGGCCTGCGGGATCTATGGCTTGCGACATGTTGCGCGGTCGTCGAGGCGGTTGGAAAAGTTTCCCCTGGCCTGGTGCGTGCTCTTCGGCGTCTGGAGTATGTTCAGCTTGCTCGGGGCGGCCGATCTTCGAGTGGGGACGGTCGCGTGCGGCGTGTATTGGTGCGTGCTTGTGTTCCTGCCAGCGATAGTATCGCAACTAGGCAAGGAGCGGACTTTGCTAGTCCTCCTTGCATCGAGCATGCTCTATGTTGTAGGGCAATGGGCCCTGTTCCTGGCCGGTTCCGAGCTCGGCTCGAACGTGGAAGTTTCCGAAGCCGGCGAGGTCCTTCGTCTCGGCTCCGACTCGCAGGCATTGGCCTTTTACGCCGCCCTTCTCGTCGGGCTGACGCTCGTGCTCGGGCGTCGCCTTTCGCCTCGCCCACGGTGGCTGATCTTGGCCGTGGCGGTAGTCACGTTGGCGGGCGCGAGGAGTCGCACGGCCGTGTTGGCGACGATCGTCGCGTCCGGCTTGCTGCTGCTGCGGCAGATGGACCGTCGAGGCCGGCGCGCCGTGGTGCTGGGGGCCGCCGCACTCGCGTCCTTGGTTATGGTGGTGGTCGGCGGCAGTTGGTTCGGGGAGCACGGCGATGAGGTCGCCTCCGCACTTGCCAGGACAGGGGACTCGGATGAAATCTGGAACGCCTCCGGACGTTTGGAAATCTGGCCCCTTGTGTTCGGCAAGATCGCTCGCTCGCCAGTGCTGGGCTACGGCTATGGCTGTTCGGGAGTTACCTTGGGAGACCTCTACGTCGTCGACGAGCTGCAGCCGTTGCGGCACGCACACAGTGAGCTTCTCAACGTGGTCCTCTGCACGGGCTGGTTCGGGGGTTTGCTGCTTGCGGCCATGCTGCTCCAGCAAGCGCTGGCTTTTTGGCGCCGTCCCGACGCCCTGCCCGATTATATCTTAGTCCTCGTGTTTATCGCCGGCCTTACCGAACCGGTCCTGCTGACGCCTATGCCCAGTGTACTGACCATTGCCTGGATCGTGGCGATGCTGTGGCGAAATCTCGACGCGCCGTCCGCCGGAATCACTTCGCCAGCGGCGATGCGTATGCCCGGAGATGATCCGCCATGAATGTTACGGAAGAAATTGGTTCCTCCGTCGCGGCATCGGAGTCGCATCAGCGGAACCCCGCCGCGATGCCGCTTCGCGTTGCCTACTTGACTAACCAGATCCCGCCCTACCGGATTCCGAAGTTCAGCGCACTGGGCCGAACTCCGGGCTGGGAGTTTCGTGTTTTCACTTGTGTCGAACGGGAGGCAAACCGCCAGTGGGACGTGGCTAACGACCTGCCATTCCATCACCAGCGAAGTTTTTCGTTTTCTTATGTTGCGCGGCGGCGGAGGATGTCCGTGGCGGCCTATGAGGAGCCGGTCCAAGTCCACATGCCCATCGGCCATTTCGCCGATCTCTGCCGCTTTCGGGCCGACGTGGTGATCTCCGCCGAGTTCGGACTTCGCAGCCTGATTGCCATGGCCTATGCCCGGCTTTTTCGGGCAAAGTTTCTTCTGGCCTGCGAAGCTACCGGCCATACAAGCCGGGACTTGACGGCAGCTCAGCGCCTGCTCCGCCGTTTCCTCGCCCGCCGCCCCCACGGCTACCTCTGCAATGGCCGAGAGTCACGGCGTTACCTCGAGCTCTTGGGAGTGCCGCCGCGCGACATCTTCGAGATCGGCCAGGCCCTTGACGCCAGTCCCTATCAACGGCCTTGGACCGAATCGCAACGCCAGGGCTTCCGCAAAACCCTTGGCATTTCGGGGCTTTGCTTTTTGTTCACGGGACGATTGATCCCGTTGAAAGGCCTCGATCGCCTGCTAGAGGCATGGGGTCGGTTCACGCAGCAGGAGCGCGTCGAGGCAACTTTGCTGCTGGTGGGCGACGGCGAAATGCGGGCCAGCCTCCAAGGGCAAGCGGCCCGCGCCGCCCTGCGGAACGTGATCTTTCACGGCTTCGTCCAGCCGGCACAAATGCCGGAGCTTTATCGCGCGGCCGACTTCTATGTCCTTCCCAGCCTGGAGGACTGTTGGAGCCTGGCGGCGGAAGAGGCCATGGCCTCCGGGCTGCCCGTGATCGACTCGCGGTATAACGGCGGCAGCGAGTTGATCGTCGAGGGGGAGAACGGTTGGGTCGCCAATCCGTTGGATATCGGCGACCTGGCGAGCAAGCTGTCGCTGGCATGGGCGGCCCGCGATCGTCGCGAGGCCATGGGCGACCGTGCCCGGCAAGCGGCCGAGCGGATGAGCATTGAAAACGTGGTGGCGCGGTTGCGGGCAGCCGTCGCGGAAGTCATGTCGCGATGAGGAGTCAATCATGAACCAGACGCGCAACGAAAACAACGTGCAAATCCACGTGCTTGCGGCTGGCAGCCTGACCGCTGCAAACATCCAGCGTTGGTCGCAGATCCAGGCCGCCAACCCGGACTTGCGGAGCCCCTTTTTCCATCCGCACTACACAGTTGCGGCGGCTGCCGCTTTCGGCAATGTGGAGGTGGCGGTCCTGGGGGACGGGGGCGAAGCAGTGGGGTTCTTTCCCTTCCAGCGAACGAGCGGGAATCGCGGAATTCCCGTGGGCGGATCGCTCAACGATTTTCAAGGGCTTATTGCTGCGCCAGTGTTTGCTTGCGATGCGGCGGGACTGGTCCGCGAATGCGGCCTGTCCAGTTGGCGATTCACTCAGTTGTTGGCCGTGCAGCAGCCTTTCCAACCTTATCGCTGGTTCACGGCCGATTCGCCCTCGATGGACCTCGCGCGAGGCTTCGACGTCTACGCCGATCAGCGCCGCAAGGCGGGCAGCACGCTCATCGCGCGGACCCGGAAAAAGTTCATCGCGCCATGCGCGATGTTGGGCCGCTGCGATTCGAGGCCGATGCCGGCGGTCCGCAGATGCTCGACCTGCTCATCGGCTGGAAGTCGCGGCAGTATCGGCGGATCCGAGCCGCCAATGTGCTGGAGCGGCCTGGCGTTCGCCAATTCCTGGAACGCCTGCTGGCTTTTCGCGACGACGAGTTCCGCGGCGTGCTTTCGGCGATCTATTTTGGCGACCGCGTGGCGGCCGTGCATCTGGGAATCCGCTGTGGCGACGTCCTGCACTTCTGGTTCCCGGCCTACGACGAGGACCTGGCAAAATACTCGCCGGGCAACATTTTCTTCGTCGAGCAGGCCCGCGCCGCCGAGGCCATGGGCATCCGCCGCGCCGATTTCGGCGCCGGAAACGAACCTTTCAAGACCAGCTTCCGCTCTTTCGGCACGCAAGTGGCCGAGGGCGCCGTAGGATTTGGCACGCTGGCGACATCCGTGCATCGCATGCGGCTTTTTTCCAAACACTGGTTGCAAGCTTCCTGCTTCCACCTCCGGGCGCGGTCGGTCTACCGGGGAGTCAGGGGGCTTTTCTTCCACGGAGCACACCATGAATTCCACCCCTGAAATCTCCACTGCATTTGACGGCTCGGCGGTGAATCGCCTGGCCAGCGCCGACGGCCTGGCGGCAACGGCGATTCCCTTTTCCTCGATGGACCCGCAAGTATCCCCCTTGCTCGAAGCCGCCAACCGCGTGGCCATGCGCGCTGCCGGAGGAATGGCGATTGGGCTTGCCCGTCTGCTTGGCTCGCGATCGCGCGGTCGCATGGGCATCTTGACCTATCATCGCGTGACGGCGCCTGTCCCGGGTCTCCCGCCGCCCACGATCAACGTCGCCCCAAGCCGTTTCCGCGAGCAAGTGACGGGCTTGTTGCACCGAGGCTTTACCATCTGGCCCTTGCGCGAGTTGCTTCGCTATAACGCCCAGGCAAAGCTGACGCCGCCGCGCACGATCGCCTTGACGTTCGACGACGGATTCCAATCGGTCTACACCGAGGTCTGGCCGGTGCTGCGAGAATTCCGCGTGCCGGCCACGGTGTTTCTGGCCACGGCCTATCTGGACAGTCCGGCGCCCTTTCCCTTCGACAGTTGGGGGCTAGCCCACCGCGATGCCCTGCTCCCCACCGCCTACCGGCCGATGACGACCCAACAGTGCCGCGAGTTGGCTGCCGATGGATTGATCGACCTGGGCGCCCACACGCATACGCACTGCAATTATCGCGGCAGCCCGGCCAGTTTTCGCAAAGACTTGCAAATCTCCGCGGATTGTCTGCACGCGCTGGGAAGTGAAGAAGTCCTGTTTTCATTTCCCTTTGGCATAGCTGGACCGGAGTTGGTGGCGGCCGCAAAGCTGACGGGCGTGAAGTGCGGGCTGACCACGGATTGCGCGCTCATCGAGTCGGGAAGCGACCCGTTCGAGTGGGGACGAATCAATGCGTTTTCCTGGGACACTGCTGCCACGCTGACCGCCAAGCTCGACGGTTGGTACACCTGGGCCGCCTGCATCAAGCGTTTCGTTACCGGCCGTCCACTGATCCGCGCCGCCAGCAATCACCATGCAAACCCCGTGGCTTAGTCATGCGAATCCTCCTCTGCCATAACTTCTACTGCGAACCGGGCGGCGAAGACCAGGTTTTCGCCGATGAAGGCTGGCTCATGGAATCGCACGGTCACGAAGTGGTCCGCTATACGCGCCACAACGATGAAGTGGAGCAAATGGGCCGCTGGCAGGCCGCCCGCAAGACGCTTGGAAACCGGCAGACTCGCGACGAGGTTCGCCGGCTGATCCGCCAGGAGCGGCCCGACGTGCTGCATTGCCACAATACCTTTCCGCTGATTTCACCCTCGATCTACCAGGCCGCGAACGAGGCTGGCGTGCCGGTAGTGCAGACGCTGCATAACTATCGACTAATCTGTCCATCGGCCTCGTTCTTGCGCAACGGCCGCCCCTGCGAGGATTGCCTGGGCAAACTGCTGCCGTGGCCGGGCATCGTACACGCATGCTATCGTGGGAATCGCGCGGCGACCGCCGTGGTTGCCGCCATGTTGGCGGTGCATCACCTGCGCGGCACGTGGGTCCGTCGCGTTCGGCAGTTTATTGCCCTCTCGGAGTTCTCCCGCGGCAAGTTCATCGAAGGCGGCCTGCCCGCGGCGAAGGTCGCCGTGAAGGCCAACTTCATGCGGCACGATCCGGGTTGCGGCAGCGGCGCTGGGAACTATGCGGTCTTTGCCGGCCGACTCGCGCCGGAGAAGGGCGTGGAAACGCTGCTTGCCGCCTGGCGACGCTTGAAACGACCGCTGCCGCTGAAAATTGTGGGCGACGGTCCGCTGGCCGATCACGTCCGCACGGCCGCTGCTGACTCGACCGTGGAGTTCCTCGGTCGCCGTCAACCCGGCGAAGTCGTCTCGCTGCTGGGCGAGGCCCAGTGCCTGGTCCTGCCGTCGGTCTGCTATGAGAACTGCCCTAAGACGCTTATCGAGGCCTACTCCAGGGGCACGCCCGTAGTCGCCTCGCGCCTCGGCGCCATGGGAGAGATGGTGGAGCATGGCCGCACGGGCATGCTTTTCGCGGCCGGCGATGCCGAGGATCTGGCACACACCATCGACGGCTTGACGGCTGACACCGCCGCGCTGCCGTCGATGCGCCGGGCAGCGCGGAGCTGTTACGAGCGAAGATATTCGTGCGAGGGGAATTACACTGCCTTGATGGAAATCTACCGCCGTGCCCTCGGCCGGAGCGATGCCGGCATGCCCGGCGAAACGATTGCTGCTTGCCCGGCTCCGCTTTCCACAGCCAGGGGCCTGCCATGTTGAGAGTCGATTCCAAGACCGCGTCGGCGGCGCCGCGCGCGCCTCGCCTGCCAAAGAAATACGATCTCTTTGGCGTGCAGGTCAGCGCAACGACCTACGAGGAAGCGACGGAGTTCATCCTCGAGGCCGCGCGGCGACGATGGCCGGCTGTAGTCTCGGCCCAGGCCGTGCATGCCGTGATTACGGCGAGCGACGACCCCGAATTGCTGGCCAAGGTTAACCGCTTCGATATCATTGCCCCAGACGGTCAGCCCGTTCGCTGGGCGCTGAACGTCTTGCACCGCGCAGGCCTTCGCGACCGCGTGCGCGGCTCCGAACTGATGCTGCGTGCTTGCGGACGCGCGGCGCGGGAACAGGTGCCGATCTTCCTCTACGGCAGCTCGCCGGAGGTGCTCTCGCCGCTTTGCGCCCGTTTGAAGTCCTGGTTTCCGGGCTTGATCGTGGCCGGTTCCTATTCTCCGCCATATCGTCCCCTCACCGCTGACGAGGAGGCCGACGTCGTGCGGCGCATCGAAAGCAGCGGGGCGGGCATCGTCTTCGTGGGGCTGGGCTTTCCCAAGCAAGACCATTTTGCCGATGCCGTGCGGGGACGTCTGCATGCCGTGCTGGTCAATGTGGGCGCCGCCTTTGATTTTCACGCCGGCAAGAAGGTCTCCGCGCCGCGGTGGATGCAAGATTGGGGTTTGGAATGGCTGCACCGCCTGGCCCACGAACCCGGCCGTCTCTGGCGAAGATACTTGACCACGAACTCGCGATTCCTCTACAAGTTCGCTCTGGCCCTGCTGCTCCGGCGGCGCAGGCCGTCGCACCCTTCGTAGACCGTAGATCGGGTGGGACAAGCTCGCCTTCGATGGCGAGCGCGGGCCCGCCATAACCTGCTTGCCGGCGGCCTACGTTGGGCCTGCGCCTGCCGACCCGCTGCACGGGTACCGTGAGTCTGGTCGTCTGGTCCCACCCTACGGCCTCAAGTTCGCCGTAGCCCTGCTGCATTGATCGCGCTAGCCGATGGCGGGCGAATCGTGCTACAATGCCCGTTCAAGGAGCTTCAACTTGGGCAAAGCCTTCGAACTCGCGTACCAGACTGCCGCAGGCCCCGCCGTTCGCCGTTTCGACGAGGTGCGGATCGTTCTCGGCCGTAGCATGGTCTGCAATCTTGCCTTCGATTCGCCGCACCTCTCCCGCAAGCACGCGGAAATCGTTCGCGAGGGTGGCGGCTGGGTCATCCAGGACCTCCACAGCCGGCAAGGGCTCACCGTCAACGGCCAGCGGGTCGCCAGGCAGCGGCTCGCTCCGGGAGATCGGATTACTCTGGCCCCGGATTCCCCGCGCCGACCCTGCTGGAATTTCGTCTGCCCGGTCCCGGCGCTCGACCGGCAGTGCAGGCGTCCGTGGCTTCTGGTCCGCGTTCGGCACTTGGGGAAACGGCGTCGCAGGTCGGCGACGAATCGGGACCGACAAGCGTTGTCGCCAGCATCGATCTCCGCCAATTATCGCAGGTGCTCGACCAATCGGGCCGCGCACAAACGGCGAAGATCGACCTTCGGGCGGGTGGCGCCGGACAAAAGGAAACGGCCGATGATGAGTCGGGCGGCACGTTCATCGGCAGCGCGTCGCAACTCCCGATCCTGGGTCTCTTTAAATCGGCCGGCGAAATCCTCCTGGGCGACCAGGACCTGGCGGGAATGCTGCAACGGGTGGTCGATCTGATTGTTGCCCATCTGCCGGGCCGCCGCGGCGCGGTCTGCATGGTAGACCCGGCTTCAGGCGCGATCGAGCCCTCCTGTTTCGGCGCGGGCCAAGACGGCAAGGGCGGAGCTGCGCGGCCATTTTCCATCAGCTCCAGCATCCTGCAAGAGGCGGTTCGCCACGAGCGGGCCATGCTCGTCGCAAGCGCCGCTGACGATCCCCGGTTTCGTGCCGCCGCCAGCGTGCACCAGATGGGAATCCGCTCGGCCGTCTGCGTGCCGCTTTACTATCAAGGGCACGTGACGGGCGTTGTCTATGTCGATTCGCAAGGCGAAGCCCGGCCGTTGAACGGGCAGGACCTGGAGGTCCTGACTGTGCTGGGGTTGATGGTCGCGGCGGGCATCGCCCAGATGGCGCTCCGCGGCGACGTGGCGCGGGAACGGGCGATGCGCGACCGCCTGGCCCGATACAACTCGCCGCAAGTCGTCGAGCAGATCATGAAGCTCGCCCCGCGGCAGGAAGACCAGATGCTGGCCGACGAATACGAGGTCAGCGTGTTGTTCGCCGACCTGGCGGGCTTCACGGCGCTGGCCGAGAACTGGACCGCGGCGGAAGCGGTGCGGGCGTTGAATCTGGTCTTCGAGCGCTGGACGGCCAATGTCTTCCAGTGCGACGGTACGTTAGACAAATATATCGGAGACGCCGTGATGGCGGTCTTCGGAGCGCCGTTGCGGCAGGCCGATCATGCCCGGCGGGCGGTGGCCACAGCCCTGGCCATGCAGCAGACTCTCGACGACCTGAATCGCCTGCGGCCAGAGGAGCCAGCCTTGCGGATGCGGGTGGGGATCAATTCGGGCTGCGTGATCGCCGGAGACATCGGTTCGCCGCTGCACAAGTCGTACACGGTTATCGGCGACGCGGTGAACGTGGCCAGCCGCCTGGAGACCTCGGTCGCCCAGCCCGGTCAGATTGTAATTGGTCCGGCGACCTACGAGCAGGTGCGAGACGATTTCGTCTGTGAATCGCTGGGCGAAAAAGAGCTTCGCGGCAAACGGCAGACGATCCACGCCTACCGGGTCTTAGGTCTTAGATCTCAGGTCTTAGGCACTCGGGACCAGTGACCGCGTGCTGGGTACTGGGTACCGACTCCGCCAGTCCGCGCGCCGCTTCTTGCCGTTCGGCCCAATTGGCCGAGCGGCCACCATTACGCGTACTACGGGATCACCGGCAACTTTCGGATGGCGACGGCGGCTTTCCCGCCGCAATCGACGGCGCGATATGAACTGGGAACGATTCAGCCGGCTGCTGAAGCGCTACGGACTTCCGCCCCCACTGTCGCGGGACCCCGCGGTCTGACCCCTCTGTCGGGCTCGATGAGCTTGCGTGCCAAGTCCTCGCCAACTACTGCGGCGACGCGGCCGATGTTGGCATTGATTATCGCCCTCGACTCGGGACGTGTAGATTCGGTTGGGCCGTTGAGCATGGTAGCTCTCTTTGAATTGGGGATGTGAGAGCGGGTGGGTGGAACAAGCAGGGAGTGGCCTGCCCGGTATTTGGCGTTATAATTCCAGGTCTTTGTCGCCGTGTTGACTGACACACCAGGATGCCAGACCATTGAGCCACTGGCATGTCCTGCTTGTCGCGTCACGGAATACGAGAATCGCCTTTGCCGGAGGGATACGTCATGTCTGAGCGGACGAAGACAATGAAGACAATGGGAATGGGTTGTTTGGGCGTCCTGGCTGGCGCGGTTGTTGGCGGTTTCATCGTAGGCGTCGTTGCGTCACTTATTTGTCCGATCTTTACGCCCAAGGCACCACCAGGCCCTTTTCAAGACATTCAAAACATTGAAAACGGCCTTGGTGAGATTGGTGGGATAATGCTGCTCGCCGGGGTCGGAGCAATCGCCGGAGGGATTGGCGGCTTTGTATTGGTTGCCAGTTTAGCGGCAAGAACCTCCAGTGCCTCGGATGAAAAACCTCGTGCCGAAGAGGAATCTACCCCAAGCAGTGTACCAGAACGGGATTGCCCCGGAACTGTGACATGACTTATGAAACCGACCACTAAGCGAGGAAACGTCGCTCACACGTCGAATTGCTATTGGCGGTAGTGTCTTCCATTGGCCCTTCTCTCGCTAGACACCGCGTCGTACCCATCGCCGCGATTTCATCTCCCCACGCGGCAGCACGCCGGGCGGGCAGACGGTGACGGGCACGCGAAGATTGAAGGCCGCGCGGAATTGCGATTGCACGCGGGCGGCAAACTCCGCGTCGTCGGCGAGTGGAACCGCGGGTTCGACTTGAAGGTGCAATTCGACCATCGCGCTGCGGGCATCGACCTCCACCTGGTAGACGGCCACCTCCGGCAGCGAGAGCATGAGATTCTCCACGGCTGCCGGATAGAGGTTCACGCCGCGGACGAGGACCATGTCGTCGGCTCGGCCGAGGATGCCGCCCCGCAGGGCCATTTCGTGCCGTCCATCGTGCAAGGAAACGTCGAGGTTCTCCCGCACGAGGTCGCCCGTGCGGTAGCGGAGCAGCGGCGACCCGATGCGGCCCAGCGTGGTGAGGACCAGTTCGCCCACTTCGCCTCGCGAGACCGGCCGATCGCCGCGGGGATCGATGACCTCGGCGATGTACGACGACTCGATGACCAGCAACGTGCAGGGCCGGCCCGGGCACTGATAGGTGACCGGCCCGACTTCCGTCATGCCATGGTGATCAAATACGGTCGCCTGGGGCCAGACACGTTCCATTTGCTCGCGAGTCGTGGGCACGCTGCCGCCCGGCTCGCCGGCAACGATGATTGTCCGCAGGGCGAAATCAAGCGGATCGATGCCGGCCTCGACCGCGGCTTGCCCGAGATGGATGGCGTAGGTGGGCGTACAGCAGAGGACCTCGACCGCGTTGTCGCGAATGGCCTGCAAGCGGGCGAGGCTGCTCAGCCCGCCGCCAGGCAGACAGCGGCAGCCCATCTGGCAGGCAGCCTCAAAGGCCGTCCAGAATCCGAGAAACGGCCCGAAGGAAAAGGCGAAGTAGACGGCGTCGCCCGCGGTGACCTCGGCGGCAGCTAGGACTTGCTTCCAGTTGTCGAGCATCCATTGCCAGCTTACTGGCGTGTCGAGCCAGCGCAAGGGAAAACCGCTGGTGGCACTAGTCTGCGTGAAGCGAGTGTAGGCGGCAAGGGGAAAGCTGAGGTTCGTGCCGTAGGGCGGATGGGCTTGCTGGTCCGCGGCGATTTCCTCCTTCCGCGTGAAAGGCATATTGAGGAAAAAGTCGTCCAGCCCGCGAAGTTCGCCGCCCAAGCCCGCCTGGCAAATCCGCGGGGCGTAAAAGCGGTTGCCGGGAACCAGTGCGGCAAGCAGCTTGCGGAGCTGTCGCAATTGGTGGGCGGCAATGGCCTCGCGGCTGGGAAAACCCTCGAGCGTCATGCGTGCGCGGCGGCCGGATTGGTGATTTGTGCGCGTAGCGGCGTGCGCTGCGGAAGCCTGGTTGGGCTTGAACGTGGTTACCAGCGCCGCGCCGACAATCGCCAGCCCTATGCCCAGGTAGAATGGCAGGGCAATCGAACCCCAGCCATTCGCCGGCGGGGCCTTCAGCAAACCGATCACCGCATTCACGATGGGGGCTCCGGCGAAAACGATGGTCATCACCACGGGCGGCTTTCCGCCAGCTCCGAATGCCAGCAGGACGGCAAAAGCGCCAACCGCCCCCACGATGCCCGCCACGAGCGAAAGCCACGAACCGGCGGGCGTGAAGTTCCATTGGCAGCCTTTCATCCACAGCAGCACCAGCGGCGCCAACACGGCGGTGAGAAAGTAGGCGATGCCGACGAAGAGGAATGCCTTGTAGCGGCCCAAGACCGGATCTTTCATGCCGATCTGGCCCATGTGCAGGAAAATGCCATAGACGCCCCAGGCGGCCACGGTAATCAGGGCGTAGGTCATCCAAGCGGCCGCGCTGGCCTGGACAGCCTGGTGCCCGGCCGGCCCCGGCTTAAACATCGTCACCAGCGCCGCGCCGAAAATCGCCAGGGCCATTCCCCCATAGAAGAGCCTATGGATGGAACTCCAACCGTCTTTGGGCGGATCCTTCAGCAGACCAACGACCGCATTGACGATGGGCGCTCCGGCAAAAACGATGGTCATCACGACAGCCGGCTGGCCGCCCGCCCCAAAAGCCAGGAGCACGGCGAAAGCACCCACCGCGCCCACAATCCCCGCCAGGAGCGAAATCCAGGCGCCGGCTGCCGGAAATCGCCACTTAGCGCCCCGCATCCAGAGCAGTGCCAGGGGGGCGAGCACGGCAATCAGAAAATAAGCGATGCCGACAAACAGGAATGCCTTATAGCCACCCAGGGCGCGGTCGTTCATTCCCATCTGCCCCATCTGCAGAAAAATGCCGTAGACGCCCCAGGCGCCGACGGTCAACAAAGCGTAGAGGTTCCAGGCAAGATTCGATGGTTTAGACATGGTTTGGATTTACTCCATAATGTGATTACGTCTGATTTTGAGGCTCCCACAACTCCGGCGGCGCGGCGTCGATCAGGTGGTCGATCACGTCGGGAATGGGAATCGAGGTCATCTGTCCGCTGGTGCGATCGATCGAAACGCAAACCACGGTTATCGAACCGACGGCCGCGAGGTCCGCGTCGCCGCACCTGCGAAACCGGAATTCGTAGGTGATCGACTTCGATTTCTTCTTTTGGACCAGCAAGTGTACGTCCACTTCGTCCTCGAACTTCAACGGTGCGCGGTACTTGCAATCGGCGTGCACCCGCGGCCACGAGACGATATCCTGACCATCATCTGCGTGCACGGAAAGGCCGAGCGAACGCAAGAACTCGTGCTCGACGCGTTCCATGTAGCGAAAAAAGTTCGAAAAGTGGACGATCCCGGCCATGTCGGTGTCGGCAAAATCCACACGCACTCGGCAGCGGAACTCGTAAGGCACGGATGGCTCCGGGGGCAAAAAAGGAGAAATCCCAAATCTCAGATTTATTTTCGGGGCTCTGGTTTCGGATTCAGGCTTTCAACAAGGGTCTTCCGTGCTTGAGCGGTTCCGGAATAGCCGTCTGCTCCTCGACGGCCTGGAACAACTGCCCGAAGTCCTTGTCAAGATTGCCGATCAGGCAGTCGGTCAGGTCGCCGCGGATGTCGGGGTTGGACCGGATCAGTTTTCCAAAACTGAAACTCTTGTGGTAGAAGACGTAAACCAGCTTCCGCATCGACTCGATCTCGCCGCAAATCCGCTCGGCGTACGGCACAAAACGGGCGGCCGAGACGTCGCCCGCCCGCAACGCCTCGTGTACCGCGTCGGCGGCCATCTCGCCGCTCTTCAGCGCCAGGTAGACGCCGGACGAAAAGACCGGATCGAGAAAGGCGAAGGCATCGCCCACCCGCACCAGGCCGTCCTCGGCAGAATACTCGCCGCGGTAGGAGTATTCGCGAGTGGTGTGGTATTTGCCGCATTGCTGGCCCTGGACCAGGTGCTGCTTGATCCAGAGGTTCTTTTCGACCTCGCCCTGAAATACCTCAGCCAGGTCGCGGGGCTGGGCGAACAGATAATCCTTATCGGCCACCACGCCCACGCTCACCATGTCGTCGGGCAGGGGAATGTACCAGAACCAGCCGCGTTCGGGAATAAAGGCCACGGTGGTGGAACCGGCGTCAATATCGGGGTCGCGGAGCGCGCCGCGATAGTAGGTCCAGACGGCCATCTTGTTGAGCGCCGGATCCCACTTGCGTCCATTGGTCTTGCTTAGAGTGAATATTTCGCGCCCGCTGGCATCGATGGTCGCGGCAGCGCGGACTTCGTACTCGCGGCCATCCTTGCCGACGGCCACAATGCCCGCGACCCGCCCGTCCTCCCGAAGGACGCCCGTGGCCTTGGTCTCCTCGCGAACTTCGACGCCCTTTTCACGGGCGTTCTCCAGCAACATGTGGTCGAATTCGCTGCGGAGGACCTGCCAGGTGACGGCCGCTTCGTGCTGCAGGTGCTTGTGAAAATAGAACGGCGCCGAGACGCGACCGTCCTGACCGGCGAACTGCACAGCGTATTTCCGCGGGAAGTGTGAGGCGTTCAGCTTTTCGACCATACCGATCCGCTTGAGCGGAAAGAAGCCGTAGGGCAGCAGCGACTCGCCGATGTGATACCGCGGGAATTTCTCCTTTTCCAGCAGCAACACTTTGTGCCCAAGCATGGCCAGAACGGTCGACGCGGTCGAGCCGCCCGGCCCGCCGCCCACAACTACGACATCGTATTGGTTTATTTGTCCGTTGGTTGGGTCCATGTTTCCGTCACTTGTCCAGTTGAGCTGGCGGCAGGATTTCCACGACTTCGGCGACCGTCCGCCCCACGCGGTCGCTCAGGCAGTTGCAGCGGCCATAGAGCCATTGGGGCCCGGCCAGGCCGAGGGATTGTTCGATCACGCCGTTGGAGCGGATCTGGAAAAATCCGCCGGGACAGTGGCGATAGCCCAACCCGTGACAGGCCAGTACCGCTCCCAGCGGAGCGCGGGCGGCCAGGACGTCGCGGCGGGCGGCTTCGCTCAAAAGCGGCAAGAGGATCCGCATGGCCCCGTACTCGACGGGCTTCCGTGAAGTCTCTGTCTCCAGCACGATATGCCGCCGATACCACTGGGGGCCCTCGTGGCGATGGAGCACTCTAAGGGCCATCGGCTCGCCGTGGAAACGGCCAAGCGTCGACGTCATGTCGCTAAAATGCACCAGCAGACCGCGCTGCGGCTGCGGAATCGAGTCCGGGGGAAGGAAGGTCGCCTCAATCGCCGGGGGCTCGGGCAGGTCTTCGTAAAACTGGCCCAGCAAGTCGAAGAAACGGTCGCAATGCTCAGGCCGCAAATGGTGGGCGACTCCGCGTCCATCCTGTGGAGTCGAGACCGCCATGGAGTCGCTTCCCAAAGACGCAGTATCCGAAAACGTCCGTAGCGGCAAATAGTTCGGCAAATCCATCATTCCTCCATCAACTATCAGGTATAGCGGGCACTATGATGCTCGGGACGGAAAAAGTCGTGCAGCAACTCATCGACCCGCAACAGCCCCTGGCGGGTGAGCGTCACGCCGCCGTCGGAGAGCGAGAGGTAGCCGCAGGCGGCATGCCGCCGCAGCGGCTCGGCAAAACGGGCGAGAATATCGACGCCGAACTTCTTCTTAAAGTAGCCCGCCTCGACCTGCCCAAGCTTCAGCAGGAGAATGAACTCGCGAATCAGGCGATCGTCATCGCTAAGGGCCAGGCCACGGGCGATGGGCAGTTCGCCGCGGGCGGCGCGGTCTGTATAGGGACCGAAGTCCTTCTCGTTCTGGTAGTGCGTACCGCGCAAGTGACCGAAAGAGGCCACACCTAGGGCCAACATGTCGGCGCCCCGCCACAGGTACTCGCGATACTGGAAGCGGTTGACGGCGGGATTGCGAATCGCCGTGTAACCGCTGGTAATCGTGTAGCCGGCGGCCTCCAGTTCGGAGAAGGCATAATCGACCCAGGCCCGCTTGGTGGGCCAGTCGGCCACCGGGGCGACGATTTCGCCTTTCTCGCGCATCTCCTTATAGATATTCGTGTTGAAGGGAACCTCTAGCTGGTAGACGGTCACGCACTCCGGTCCCAACTCGATGGCCTTACGGACGCATTCCTTCCAGTTGTCTTCGGTCTCATTGAGCATTCCCGCGATCAGGTCGATGTTGATCTGGGGAAAACCCGCCGCCCGCGAAACCTCGTAAGCGCGATAGATCTCCTTGGAAAGGTGCGCCCGGCCGTTGCTGCGAAGGACCTCGTCATTGAAGTTCTCCACGCCGATGCTCAGCCGCGTAACGCCCAGCTCGCGGAGGGCATGCAGCTTTTCGTCGGTGAGCGTACCAGGCTCCGATTCGAAGGCAACTTCTTCAATTTCCTCCCAGGGAAAGTGCCGCTGCAAGCCCGTGAAAAGCTGGGTGAGCTGCTCGATGGAAAGGAACGAGGGGGTGCCGCCGCCGAAATAGACATAGCGCGGCCGCCGTCCGGCCAGAAGAGTTGTATGGCTATAAAGGGCCGCTTCCTGCAGCACGGCGTCGAGGTACACGCCAACGCGATCTTGCCGCGCGTCGCGGCCCGTGTAGACGCGGAAATAGCAAAAATGGCAGCGGCGGCGGCAGAAGGGCAAATGGACGTAGATACCCATCGGCGTGGCGTCGAGCGGCGGCTGCTCCAGTGCGGTCAGAGCGTGCCGGGCCCCTTCCGCATTCCAGAACGAGAAAGGTGGATAATTGCCGACGAAATAATTGCCGGCGGTAGTCTTGATCTGACTCTCCGGAGAGAGGTCTTCCACGGCGGTGGTCATGAATGGGTCTCGCAAAGACTTGACGGTTCAATATTCATTAACTGGCCTTTTCGCCCGCCGACAGCACTTGGCGATAGAAATCAGCAAATTCCTTAGCGCCGACAGGTCGAGGATTGAAGGTTCTTGTCCATTGCCGGGCCGCGTCCTCGGCCAGAAGGTCGATATCGCCATCGGCCACTCCGATGCTGGTCAAGGACTGCGGCAGACCGGTTTTCTGTTGGAAGCAACGCAGGAAGCGGGCGATCTTTTCCCCGGCGGGGACGCCATTGGCGGACTCACTATCCAGCAGTCCGCCCTGCGCGGCCAATTGGTGATAAAGCGGGGCCGCCTGTGGATCCTGGGCGTTAAATCGCACTACGGCCGGTAGCATCAGGCCGACCGCATGTCCGTGGACGAGGCCGAAGCGGGCCGTGAGGGGATTGGCGGCGGCGTGGGCCGCGCCGAGCATGCTGTGCTCGATGGCCATGCCGGCCAATGCTGCTCCAAGGAGCACATCGGCCCTAGCTTCAACGTCCCCCGTGGCGGCGGCATGCTCCACGGCATCGACGCGCCAGAAGATTCGACGCAATCCTCGCACGCAAAGACGAAATGCCTCGCGGGAGAGCATTTCCGAGATCGGGTTGCGCCGCAGCGTCACGGCCGTCTCGATGGCGTGCGAAAGGGCGTCCATTCCTGTGGCGGCGGCCACGGCGGGCGGTTGCGTGAGCGTCAATTCGGGATCGAGGATAGCCGCCCGCGCCGCTGCCTTGGGATCGCCGCAGGCCATTTTCACGTGCGTTTCCGGCTGGGTGATCAGGGCGAAAGACTGGCACTCGCTGCCCGTCCCGGCCGTGGTCGGCACGGCGACGAGGGGCAGCATGGGCCGGGCGGCCTTGCCGACGCCCCAATAGTCTTCCATCCGTCCGCCGTTGGTGAGGAGGAAATTGCAGCCCTTGGCCGTGTCCATGCTGCTGCCGCCTCCGAGACCCACGATCAGATCGGTCTCCTCCCGCCGGGCAACGGCCATGCAATTGGCGACCACCTCCGTCGTGGGATTCTCGGTTACGCGATCGAAACGGGCGACGTGAAGTCCCGCGGCCGCCAACGATTCCTCGGCCCGTTGCGCGTGGCCGGCGGCTACAATTCCAGGGTCGGTGACTAGCAGCACGCGGGTTCCAGCGTACTGCCGGACGATCTCGCCAAGCTGCCCGACAACTCCAGCGCCGAAGACGATGCGGGTGCGGGGCTGGAAGTCGAGGATGGGCCGGATTGCTGAATCCACGCGGATGTTGTGAAGGGTCGCCGCGGCCGATGGAAGGTGCACTCAGTGCGACTCGGCCATGCTTCAGCGGCGGGCTAGGTGGGTGGGGCGTCAATTAATGACTAAGTTACCTGTCAATAATAAAGGCCAAGCCGCCGGCGGTCAATAGATTAAAAAATAAGTTGCGATAAAACAACGCCTCGCGGTCGCGCGGAGGTTCCCCTCTCATGGGGATTCTGTCTAGACCGGAAGAATGAAAGCCGGGGGCACGATAAGCGGCCGAATGCGAACACCAACCCTACGACAAGAGCAGCGATTGTGACTGATCCAGCACGGCCGCTCGATCCAGCGGCTGGCGGGACGGGAGAAAAGACCGTCGCCCGGAGGTGCAAGCTTCCTTTCTACGCGCGGGATTTCTCGGGTAGAATGCGGGATAGGTCGAGAACCTCACCCTTGGAGTCAAGCGATGCCATCGCCGTTTCCCGGCATGGAACCGTACCTGGAGGCCCCGGACATCTGGCCCGATTTTCACGGCGCGCTGGCCGGGGCCCCTGGCCGAATAGATTAGTTCAGTCTAGGGCTTTGCGCCGGCGGCCCCGTCGAGAATGCTAACCTGCCGTACCTGCGCGAATGCGGCGACAAAGGCCCAGGAGATCCTGGCATGCTGCAAGAATGGCCTCCTCTTGCTCGCCGTTGCGAGCCATCGCTTCCAATTTGGCGGCCGATGGCGTGATCTCGTTGAACCCATAGCTGCCGGCCGCTCCCTTGAGCTGATGCGCGGTCCGGGCCAACTGGGCCCAATCCCTTTCCGCGGCCTGGTTGACCAGCGAGGCGATTCGGTCGGGCATCTCTTGAACGAACATCTCAACCAACTCGCCCAGCATGGGATCGGCGCCCAATCGCGAGTAGAGAGGGGCTTCCGCGGACCCGTTTCTCGCAACAGAATCTCCCCTGGGCTGCCGCGAGATGTCCGCGCAACAAGTCGGCGGGACAACAGGTGAAGGAAACGGACATCCAACGGTTGCAAGGTCTTCGGTCATGTTGGTCCCAGAATCTATATTTGTGCCGCTGTGGCGACTAAGTGCTCGGAAAGGAAGGAATTTGCGCCTGTCACGACCGGGGCCTGGTCCAGCGTATGTTGCTGCACGCTCGCCAGGGCCTCGAAACGTCGCACGAAGGCCCTAACTATGGCCGGGTCAAAGTGGCCGCCAGAGTCACGCTGGATGATGTCTTTCGCCGCGTATGAAGACTCTGCCGACTTGTACGGCCGCGAAGACGTGATGGCGTCGTAGGCGTCGGCGACGGTCACGATCCGTGCCGCCAGGGGAATCTCTGTGCCGGCCAGGCCCGCCGGATAACCCCCGCCGTCGAAGCGCTCGTGGTGGAACCGGGCAATCGACGCCGCCATGTCCAGGAACGTGGCTTCCGGCGCGCCCATCGCCAGGTGATCGAGGATGTTCGCGCCGATCGTGGTATGTTGTTTCATGGTCTCGAATTCGGCGGGCGTAAGTCGTCCCGGCTTGAGCAGGATCGCATCGCTGATTCCCACTTTGCCGATGTCATGCAACGGACTGGCGCGATAGATATCTTCCAGGAATTGCTCATCGATCTGTTCGGTGTAGGGACCGTGACGGCTGAGCTCATCGGCGACGATTTGCGTATACGATTGCATGCGGACCAGGTGTTCGCCGGTTTCCGTATCGCGCAGTTGAGCCACCTTGGTCAAGGCCGCGGCGGTCACGTCGTGGACGTGGGCCATGAACTGGGCGTGTCGGACATCGGCGGCCGCAGCACTGTCCACCATCGATCCGCTTCCGCCCATGGCCACCGATTCCAAGGCGCCGTGAAGCCGGAAATGCAGGCGAACCCGCGAATAGAGCTCGTAGGGATCGAATGGTTTCACGACGTAATCGTCGGCGCCGGCTGCATACGCCCGAACCTGCTCGCCGCGGGACGACCTTGCCGAGATCATCAAGACTTGGATAGCTCTGCCCCCCGGACTGGAACGAATTCGTCGGCAAGCTTCGTAGCCATCGATTCCCGGCAGCATAATGTCGAGCATGACCATGTCGGGCGCGGTGCGAGCCAGCATGGCCAGGGCTTGCTCCGCGCTGGTTGCCTCGGCCAGAGCGTACTCCTGTCCGAGCAGACGGCGCAAGAGGCGGAGAATCGTCACGTCGTCGTCAACGATGAGAATTTTCCGCGTGCCGTCCTGCATTTTGCTCCTCCACTTGCGGGTATGCACAAAAAAAGGCACAACCAAGCTTGCCTGCCATATTGTCCGGCAGCGCACGAGGTTGTGCCTTCAACCAACAGGTCTTGCTCCTGCCCGCTAAGGTATCCAACGATACTCTAGCATGCGCTTTGCACGAAAGGCGAAAAATCTACTGAATTCCCAAAAGCTGCTCGAGCTTCGTCCGCAATTCAGCCAACTGCTTCGATTTGAAGCTCTCCTTGGTTTTATCGAGGCTGTCAATGACGTAGCGATGGCCGGCCGGTGGACCGGTTGTTGAGGGCAATCCAGTAGCTCACAGACATTGCAGATTCCCTCCTCCGATTTGGTTATGCGCCACCGCACCGGCAAGTCCGACAAGCACGAATCCAGGGTGCGGATCGTTCCTAGCGGCCAGTCATCTCCGGCGTCAATGCGAAATCGTCTCTGGACGACTTCCGCCTGAAAGTCGGCGGATACTACGGCGAGACGTTCAACGACAGCCGACCGGGACTTTGGGACCTAGGTGGCCAGCATGGCCTGAATTTGAAGAATGGTCCCGAATTTCAGAAAGTAATGCCCGTTGAGTGCATACCCAGTGCCGTCTACGTGGTAGATCGGTGGTCCGAGGCAAGGCAATAAGCCCCGCTGGCTTAAACGACCGCGTCACCCGGTCAGGTCCAGCAGGCCGCCGCACTGGCCGCTGGGATCCGGTACCGCCGGGCTATGCGATTCGGCAGCAACTGAATCTTCGGGGCCCTTCCGCTGCGGAATCTCCCAGAGCCGCCGGCCATCGGCATCGCGATCGGCCGTTTCGTGATTCTCACCGTCGGTTTGGCCAACGCCGGCCGCCTCGTCGGCGCTTTGCTCGGTCTGCGCCTGCAGTTGCCGTGATTTGCTCTCTTGTTGGGCGCGGTCAACATCCGATCCCCGCGTCTGGGCCAGAGACGTTCCCGCCGCGCTGCCGCCAATGTTGGAAAGAAGTCCGATGCTCATCGATTATGGTCCCGCTTTCGAGATGTCCAGATTCTTCAAAGCCTGGTTCACGCCGGGAAACGCTTCCTGGCGAATATCGGGATTCCGCAGATTGCCATCGACGCGGATCTGCATGAATTGTTGGCTCGCGCCTGTGAAAAAGTTTCGCAACACCGGCAGGCCGGAGTCGGCGCGGCCGACAACCGCGGTGAAGACCAACCGGGCATCGCCCTGAAAGTTCATTTCGCCTTTGCCTACCAGGCTAATGGCGTCGCCGTTAAAGTCTAGCTTATTGAAGTAGATGTGCTCGCCCTCGACGCGGAAAGCGGCGTCGCTCTTGCTGAAGGCGTTGGGATCGGGCACGCGAAAGTTGAGAATCTTGAGCATGGAAATCATCACCGGCAGTTCGTAGATATTGGCGTCGCGGAGCTGTAGACCGCCTTCGCCGCGGAGCGAGGTGCGGTTGCGGCCGAACCCGCCCAGGGCCACGCCGCCGTTCACACGGCCGCGCAAGTTGCGGTCGCTGCTGCCCAACTCGCGGGCGCACGTCGCCAGATCGGCGTTGACAAGGCTCGCCTGAAGGCCGAACTGCGGCTGCGGGCCCAACAACGCCCAGCCATCGCCATAAACGGTCCCGCCGAAGATCTTGGCCGTCAGGGGACGCGGCTGGGCGCGGGGCTGGCCGGGCGGCAGATTCTGGTTGTCGCGCTGGGCCACGCCGGAGCCGAATATTGCCTCCTGGTCATCGATTTTGAACGGCCCCAGCATCTGGGTGAATTGATGGTCTTGGCAAGTCAGGGAATCGAGGTCCAATTCACCGCGGGTCTGAAAACGGGTCCCGTCTGACCAGCCGGAAACGGCGACCTTGCCGTAGATATTCTCCAAGCGCAGTCCGCAATCAACACCCACCTGGTTCATCCCCACACTGAGATTCCAAAGAGACGTCATCGGTTCGGCCGCGTTGGCGCTGCGGATGTGCACGACGCTCCCTTGCAGGCTCATGGGACCCGTGAGATTCAACTCACCCAGGCGCTTCTTTAGTTGCGGCGGCAGGGCCTGCATCAACTCCCGATCCATCCGCAGCCGGTCGACGGAAACGCGGTCGAGGCGGAGTTGCCAACTGCCGTCGGGCTGGAATGTGCATGCCCCGTTGCAGGCCATCTTCACGGGACCGTGCCAGGCGCTGCACCGCTCAAACTTCAGCCGTCCGTCGCCAAAGCTGAAGATGCCCTGCACATTTTCCAACCGGTAAGGAAATCGTACCGGTTCGAACGAACAGGTATCGCTCCGCGGCTCGGCGCGGACGGCTACTTCCACCAGTTCCGGTTGGCCGAGGTAGTGGATGTTGGCCGTGAGATCGATGATCCCGTGCGGTTGTAGCAGGGCCCAGACCTGTCTCATGCCCGGCTGCAAGGCCTCGCGGAGCTCGCCCTCCAGCGGTACGTTGACCGCCGTTAGCCGCAGTGACAGCTCGTCGCCGCGGGGAGTCGCCAGCAAGGCGCCGTCTCCCGTCACACGGCTGGTGCCGTTGAACCCTTCCAAATTGCGGAAACGCCAGTCGCCGTCGATCATTTCCACGTCGCCGCGGACCTTGGAAAGAGCGTAGCGGAAGCGATCGTAGCGCAGCCCGCATTCGCTGGCGCGAAGCAGCAGGTGCTGATGGAAGGGCTTGCCGACCGCATCGCGGACCGCCTCAAACTGAAATCCGATATTCCCCTTCAGATCGAGGGAGCGGACCAGCGTCTGGGCGGGAACGGGCAGGGCCTTGATTAGTTTCTCGTCGATGGGCAGGGCGTCGCTGGCGACATGCAGCCAGCCCGTGGAATCGCCCGTCGGATTGCGGAACTCGCCCACAATGTGAAGAGGATGGTTCTCGCTGACGGTCGCCAGGTCCATGTGCAGGAGGTCGTCTTTCACTTCCAGGAGGCCCGTGGTGTGTTCCAGGCGATAGGGGAATTTGTGGGGGGCGAATGAGACGTCGCGGCACGCGATCCGCACCTGCGGCTGCCAGTCGTGGCCGTCGTAGCGAAGAGTGACACTGGCGTCGATCACACCCTCGGGCCGCAGCTTGTGCCAGGCCTCCTGGAACTTGTGCGGCAAGATCGCCTGGAACTGTTCGTCGAGCGCCAACTGGCTGACATCGGCGTTGATGGTCATGGGGCTGGAGGGCCGGAAGCCGCCCTTGCAGGTCAAGGAGAGGACAGCCTGGTTGCTGCGGGCCTTGAATTCCTGGATGCTGAAGCCGCCGTTATCGACGTGCGCCGTCGCCCGGATCTCGGTAAGGGCGTGCGGCAAGCGAGGGTCGTCGATGCGTCCGCGGGTCAATTGGCCGGTGAAGTCGAAGGTCCACCGCTCCATCGCCTGTGGATCGTACTTGACCCAGAATCCGACTTCGGTCTCCCCGCGCAGAGCACCCAGCACGGAGAGGTTCGTGCCAACGCCGTCGGGCAGCACGTTGCGCATCTCCGGCGAAATCTCTACGCCATCGATCTTACCGCGGACGTTCAGGTCGGGGCGGTCGGGATCGATCTCGCCATTGAAGCTCACCTGGTGAAAGTAGTCGCCGCTGGCCGACCCTTCGACCCGCAAGCGGCGGGTCGTGGTGGACGGCATGCTCACCGTGCCGTCTGTCTTCGGATCCGCCAGCGGCGCCAAGGCCACGTTGACGTCGCGAAGCGTCAACGCGCAGGCCACCGCTTTGGTAGGATCGAAGATCTCGATGGTTCCGTTCTCGAAGCGGATTTCCGGCAGGGCGTCGTCGTCCAGCTTGGGCAGCGGCGCCAAGTGGGCTATGCTCCAGGAACCGTCGGGACGGCGGGTCATTCGCAGCGTCGGCCGGCGGAGAATCACGCGCTTCAGCCGCAGAGTGCCGCCGCACAGGTCGGCCAGATCGGTTGAGCAGGCCAGGAAACACTCGTCGAAGCTTAAAAGCTCGCCGCCCGGTCCTGGCGCGCTTGGATCGATGATCGTCATGCCGCGGAGGGCTATCCCTTCGCCCTTCATCAGCACGGCCGAATGGATGCGGATCTCCAGACCCGGGTACTGCCTGGCAAGCAGGTCGTGCACGCGGCAACAGATTTCCCGGTCCATGCGGTTGTAGAAATAAGTCACCGCCAGCGCGGCCCCGATCACGCAGGCGATCAGGCCCCACTTGAACCAGTACCAACAGAAGTTGATCAGGCGCTTGAGGAAAATGGCGGCGGCTCTACGTTGGGGTTTGTGGAATGGACTTCCGGGGCTGGGCAAAATAACCGGCAGCCATAACGATCAGACCCAACAAGGCCGGCTGCCGGTAGCGAATCGAGCTGACAAAGACCATGTGCAGGAGCGTGAAATAAATCGCCGGCAACCAGCACAAGGCAATGGGAAAGCCGCCTGCCGATCGTAGGGTGGACCCGGCGCCCCACAGACCCATGGCCGCCGCCAGCAGCAGTGGCACGTACGTCGCCGCTACCGCCAACCGCACCGGCCAGATCGAAAAGGACTGTTCGTTTGGCCAAACGTTCCAGAACCGCAGGAACTTGATCGCGGCGAGCTGCGCGACGCGGCTGGGGTTTGCGATGGCCCATTCCCAGGCCGCCTGGCGCAAGCGGCGGTCGAGCCGGTATTCGAAGCCCGGGCCGGCGGCCCGCTTTGCATCGCTCATTCGCTGCTCCTCCTCAAATCGCGATACAAAGCGCATATCGCTTGCGCCTGTGGCCTGCGGGTTCCAACCATCATAGAGGCTCGCGCCCACCTGCAGCGTCGTGGGAACGAAATGGCCAGTGACGCGATAGTTCCTTATCCACCAGGGCAACAGCATCACGATGAAGCCAGCGAGCGTCATTGCGGCCAGTTGCAACTGCTTGCGCCGCCGGGGATAGACCAGCCCGCACGCGAGGGCAAAGGGCAGGAAAAGCATCCAAGTCGGCCGCACGAGCGCGGCCGCGCCGGCTGTGAGACCGGCCGCCAGAGCGCGAATGCAAAATGTATGCGGCACACTCCGCGTGTCGGAAACTACCCATCGTTTCCATACCGCCGTCCACGTCGCCAAATTCACGGCCACTAGCAGGCAGAATGAGGCCTCGCTGAGCGCGGGAACACTCACGGCAACGGCTTCCGGATACGCCGACGTAATTAGTCCAGCGATGCAGGCCGCCCGCGGGCCGAAGAGTTGTCCCGCCCACCAGGCCACTGCCACCACGGTCAGCGAACCAAAGAGGCAGCCCTCGATCCGCGCCGCCCAAACGGCCTCCGGTCCCTGAAAAAGCCGAAGCAACGGAGATAGAAGAAGTGGATAGCCGGGCGTGCGGAACACCTGTTCGCCCGTCGGAAGCTGATAAGGTTGCCCATGCGCGATAGCATTGGCCAAGTCAAAGTAGCCGCGGCTGTCGCCGAAGACAAATTGACCATGCCAATACCGCTGCCAATAGACGGCGGCTCCCAAGCGGACGATTCCCGCCAGGAGGAGCAACCAGGCGACCTGTTTCCAGCCAAAATCTCGCATGGGGCGACCAAACCGTGGGGCAACCGGCGGCAGGCGAAAGCTCTTCACCTCCTACGGTTGCGCTACGCCGACAAAACAAGGCGGGTATGGTACTCGCGTGAGGGCGGCAAGGTCAATAAAGAAACGGCGGACCTGAACGGCAATATGGGCAGTATGCGCAAAGTGCTGCAATGCGTGCAGTTTTTCCGCGGGCGATCGCTAATATTCTCCAGATTATCACGCCGCGTCCATTTCACAGTGCGGAGGAAGTAATTATACTTTTATTGTCCCTCCCTTGGCGTTCTGATCTGGGCCGGAGGGTTTGTCGCGTGATACCCAAGCGTCTTTGCCGAGTGATTGCGTTTTTTTCAGGAGAGAAAGTCCATGGCCTCGTTACCGTCCTATGTTGCTGCCGCCCAACCGGTTCCCAAGGATAAACGTGCCCCCTGGTTCAAAACCACGGCACAAACCTACGCGGGGATCATGCTCTGGTTCGTGTTTTGGGAATCGGTGCCCACCAGCGGCGCAGCCGGGTTCGGGTGGAATCCTGGCGCAAGGCATCGGGACAGCGATTATCGGCGTCATAATCGCGGCGTTGATCTGCCACTTCCTCTTTTTCTAGCGCCAGGCTTGCTGGGAATGAAGACCGGCTTGCCGTTGGCAGTCGTCGGGACGTCGACGTACGGTGTTCAGGGCGGGTTCCTCATGCCGGGGTTCTTCATGGGCGTCCTGCAGTTTGGTTGGTTGGCGGTCAACGCTTATTTTTCCTCCAAAGTCCTCGCCGCGTTTTGGGATTCCCCGGAGAAATCGACTCTGCACTTGACTATCGGGATCATTTGGGCGATCGCCGCGGCGCTGGTCGGTCTGAAAGGCATCCATTACGTGGCAAAGGTCGCCACCTACTTGCCGTTGATCCCCTTGGTGATTCTCCTCGTTCTCTTGACCAAGACGTTGTCGGGCGTTGGAGCGTTCAAACCTGAGATGGTCAACGCTGGAACCGAGGGACCTGCCAGCATGGACCTTATGCTCTTCGCAATGGCCAATATCGTAGGCTTCTTTGCCACGGCAGGGGCGGCGGGAGTCGACATTGCCTCAAGCAATCGCAACGCGAAAGACGTGCAACTCGGTGGTTTATCCGGCATCGCGCTCGCGACGATTTTTACCGGTTGCGCGGCGCTGTTGATTGTAGCCGGGGCTTACGGCGCGCACCTGGCGACAGGAACGCCAGTGGTGCTCAAGCCGACGGAGCTGATGGGTGCGATCATGGGGGAAAAGACGGGGAAGATCTTCGGCCTGCTGTTGGCTGTGGCCGCATTCCCGCCGGCCTGCTTCAGTTCTCTCATCGCGGCCGCGAGTTTCAAGAATACGCTCCCGAAGGTCAATCCGTTCATCTCGTGCGGTATCGGTACGGCGGCTTCGATTGCCCTGGTGGTCTCTGGCAAGGCGGGCGACGCCGCAACAGTATTCGGCATCATCGGCGCATCGTTCGGGCCGATTTGCGGGGCCATGACCGCCGACTATCTGTTGGCCGGTTGCAAGTGGCCCGGGCCGCGGGCCGGTTTTAATCTGGCCGGTTGGATCTCCTGGGCCGCCGGTTTTGTTGTTGGAACCTGGAACGATCTGTTCATAGGCATCCTCCACATCCCCAGTTCCCGAATGCCTTGCCCGCCGGTTGCGGCGTACATTGTCGGCTTCGTGCTCTACATCATTCTGGCCAAGATCGGGCTGGAGAGCGCGAAGCTGGAACATGCGGCGGTAAAAGCGCAATAAGCCGGGATCTTGCCTCCACGCCGCCCAATTGGCAGCGCTGAGAAATACCACCTTATTGCTGGAAGTCAATCAGATACTGGTGGATTTCCGGCATGGTGTAAGGTTCGATAACACTCCGTCGGTGGCATACTGTAGGGAACCGACTCGGTTCCGAGCCGGGAATGGCACGGAGTCCGTTCTACTACAAAAGGCGCCGATCGCTGTGCCCGGGACGAAAGCGCAAGCGGACTTTATTGCGGGCCGCCACGCCTCCAACTACAATGGCTCTTGTCCGAGACCACACGCTTGGGCGATCTGCAAACTGCCAATCTCCGTGGAAAGGAAATCGCAATCATGTCCCAAAGATTCTCGCGTCGCAAATTCCTCAGAGGATCTCTCGCGGTTGCCGGCGCCGCCGCGGTAGCTGGCGTTTCCAGCGGCCCCCTGGTGTTGGCCGGGCCGACCGGCAAAGACAAGTTACGGGTGGCCGTCATCGGTGCGGGAGGCATGGGCGGCTATAGCGTGGGCTGCGCCCTCCAGGAAGAACTCGTCGCCCTGGTCGATGTCGATGAGAAGACGATCGCCAATGTCATGCGCGACAGCGTAAAGGACCGCGCCCGGCCCAAGATCTTCCACGATTACCGCAAGATGCTCGACGAGTGCCACAAGGATCTCGACGTCGTCCTTGTGGCCACGCCCGATCACCACCACGCCCCGGCCGCCATCCGCGCCATCCATTATGGCAAGCATGTCTTCTGCCAAAAGCCATTGGCCCATAATATCGCCGAATGCCGGGCCCTCGCCGACGCCGTGCGCGAACAGAAGGTCTTGACTCAGATGGGCAATCAAGGTTACTGCGGCGAGGGCATCCGCCGCGTGGCCGAATACATCGCCGCCGGGGCGATCGGTCACGTCACCGAGACCCACACGCTGCTGGGCCGCAACTTCGGTGGTTCGGGCGGCCGCCCGCCCTCAAAGCCCATTCCGGCCGGATTGCACTGGGACGAATGGATCGGCGCGGCTCCCTATCGCGACTACCACGACGGGCTGCACCCCTTCTCGTGGCGCGACTGGAAGGCTTTTGGCACCGGCACCATCGGCGACATGGCCTGCCATCACGTGGCCTTCCCCTTCATGGCCTTGAAGCTTTGGGAGGTCAAGCGGTTTACCGTCGAATGCATCAACACGAAAAACGGCAGCGACGAGAAGTATCCGCAGGACAATATCGTCTGCTACCACATTCCGGCTCGCCAAGCCTTCCCGGCATGCAAGTGCTACGTCTACGA
Organism: uncultured Planctomycetia bacterium; assembly: GCA_963709175.1. Taxonomy (GTDB): domain Bacteria; phylum Planctomycetota; class Planctomycetia; order Pirellulales; family Thermoguttaceae; genus JANXQG01. The sequence goes on along the minus strand of CAVPVK010000007.1, from coordinate 668,273 downwards.
CCATCAGGAGTTGCGGCCCGAGGTGATGAAGGAACTGGAGCGGAAACACGGTGTCCACTGGGGTGAGGACACGCTTTTCGTGGGCGACAAGGGCTTTCTGGGCAGCAACTCACGGATCATTCCCGAGTCCGAGCACCGCAAGTTCCCCGTCCCGCCCAAAACGCTCGTGCGCGCCAAGGCGGGCGGCCCTATCGAAGACCTGTATGCCTGCATCCGCGGCGGCGGGACCCCGGTTTCCAACTTCGTCGACGCCTCAGGCCCGCTGACGGCCTTGGCCCTCACCGGCCACCTGGCCCAGTATGCCGGCATCGGCGGCAAGGTTGATTGGGACGTCGAGAAGATGCAGTGCCTCAACCACCCCGAGCTCAACCGCTTCGTCAAGCGGGAGTATCGCCCTGGTTGGGAAGTGTAGACCAGTATAGACCCATGCCCGTCATGAGGAGCTCAGCCATGCCCGCGCAGCATTGGTTCCGTCCGCTCGTTTGTCTGTTTCTCCTTGTCGGCGTTCGGGCCTCGGCGGAAGGGCTTGCAACGCCTTCGCAAGGACTGATTTCCCAAGACGAGGAAAAGTCACTGCAAGCACGCTATGCCGCTTACCGCAAGGTCGATGCCAACTACCGCCATGCGGGCGAGGCGGCCCTGGAACGTTGGATGGATTGGAAATGGGGCCTGCGGATCCACTGGGGCCTGTACTGCATGTTCGACGGTCAGGAGTCGTGGATCATCACGCGGCACCTCAAGGACAAGCAGTGGCTGCGGAACTACTACGCTTCGTACCAGCGGTTCAATCCCCAAGGCTTCGACGCCGACGAGTGGATGCGGATCATGGAACGGGCTGGCATGAAGTACTTCTCCTTCACCAGCAAACACCACGAAGGCTTCTGCATGTGGCCCACCAAAACTTTGCAGCGGGGCTTTCGCCAGAAGGCCGACGGCGCCTATGAGGACGTGACCGACCACTTTAGCATCGCCGAGACGCCCTTCAAGCGGGACGTCATCGGCGAACTGGCGAAGGCTGGCAGGACCCACGGCCTGGGCGTGATCCTCTACTACTCGCATATCGATTGGCACGACTGGGATTTCGCCTGGGACAACCGCAACTTCTGGTTCGACCCGCAGTTCACGCGGCAGTCGCAGCCGCAACGCTGGTCCGCGTTCATCGAGAAAGAGCGGCGGCAGATCACGGAACTTTTGACCTGGTACGGCCCCATCGACGGCGTTAGCCTCGACATTAATTGGCCCAAGGAGGCGCAAGAGGACTGCAACGGCGTGGCCCGGCTGGCCCGCAGCTTGCAGCCGAACATATTGCTCCGCAACCGCGGCATCGGCGATTATGGAGATTACGAAACGCCTGAGGCCCAGATCCCGGAAAACCCCAACCAGATCAAGCGGCCATGGCAGGTCATCTATCCCTGCGGCACTGGTTTCTCGTACAAGAAGCACGACACCTACAAGTCGCGGGAGTGGGCCTTGGAGAGCCTGATCGATATCGTCGCCAAGGGCGGCAATTTCCAGGTCGGTTTCGGCCCGGATCCCAACGGCAAGTGGCCGCGAGAGATGATCGAGCGCGTTTCCTACGTGGGCGACTGGCTCAAGGTCAACGGCGATTGTATTTACGCCACGCGGCCCTACTTCCGCTATCATGAGGGAAAGGACCTCCGCTTCACCCGCACGAAGGACAAGAGCGTCGTTTATGTCATCAGCCTCAAGTGGCCGGGCGAGACCTTGACGACGAAGCTGGTCAAGGCCAAGCCGGGATCGAAGATTCGCATGCTTGGGCTGGATCGCGACCTGGCGTGGCGGCAGGACGGCGACAGCCTGGTCATCGAGACTTCCCAGGCGCTTCAGGACGCCGCCCGGCTGCCCTGCCGCCAGGCCTTCGCCTTCAAGGTCGAATCCCAGCCGTGGTAGCGATCGTGACGGCAGCTCTGCGGGCGGCTTGAACATTCGGAGTTCATTCCGTTCGTTTGAGTCGGCATCGGATTGAATTCCGTTGTACGAAGGGCCAAAGCCGAAACTCCAACTTCGCCGGTTGGTTGAAAAATAAGCTAGACTTCTTCAGGCGCGCTATGATCGATTTTCCGCGCCAGCGATAAACGCCATGAGGAGTCTTGCCGATGTTGCTTCCATTTCGCCCTTCGGTTCGCACGTGGACCGCGGTCTTGACCTTGGTCGCATTGGGCTTGTTCGGCTTTTCCCGCGGTTGGGCCGATGATGAGGTTTTCGCGCTGGACGACAAGATGATGGATGCCCTCAAGGCCCTCGTCCTCAGGCCCAAGGCGGACAGTCTTCAAGCCGTCCGCCGGTCGTTGGCCGCCGATTCCCGCTACAATCCCTATTCCGACGATCTGGACCGGCTTGCCGATCTCGTGGAGTCGGGGTGCTTTCGTCCGGCCTTGAACGTCTACGCCCGATCGCTTCCCAATCTCGTGCTCAGCGTGCGAGCCCATTACCTTGCCTCGGAGGCGGCGACGGCCGTGGGCCAGAAGGAGTTTGCCGCGCACGAAATCCGCATGGGTGTCGCCTGCCTGGACGGAATCACGGCCGCCGGCGACGGCAGCGAGTCAAAGCCCTTCCCCATCGTCCGTTTGACCGACGAGATCGACGTGCTGAAGATGAAATTCAACACGCGTATCGACGACCAGGAGCTAGTCTTTCGCGGCGACAAACCCCGCGACAAGATCCTGGCCACGGACGGCAACACCTACTGGTTCGACGTGAGCATGGTCTTCAACCACGGCGTCTCCGAAAAGGGCAAGTCACCGACAGCAGCCGGGGGCAGTGGATTATCGGCCCCGGCTGGCACGCCGAGCCCGGCGAGGAAGTCCAACGCGGGGCCGGCGGCGACGACCGCCATGGAGAAAGCTGGCGGCTGATCTGCATGTGCTTGCCACGACGATGAACGCGGGAAGCGACATGCAAGCCTTACGGGCAGCGAACCCTGGTCGTCGCGATTCTCAAGTCCGATTGCGAAGCTTTTCCTGCGGGCCACAACAATCCAAAAGTGGCCGCCCTGGATGGCTCAAAGCGATATGGCCGAAGGAGTGGTTTAAGCGGTTTTTTGCAAGAGTTCTTGACGGCGCTACGCCACTGGAGATGCCCCTCAGCTTTACACTCGCATTCCCATTGTCTAAAATCGATTCCGTTCGCCCGTTCGCGCCAAGTCCGCTGAGTGCGTGCCTATGGAACTCGATCTCGCCTTCGTCGATCAAACCCTCGACCGTGTGGGTCGCAAGCCGGACAGGGTTCTGCCCGTCCTGCAGGTCTTGCAGCGGCATTACCGCTATCTGCCCGTCGAGGCCCTGCGGCGCGTGGCCCAGCAGAGCGAGATCACGCTTGCCCAGATCGCGAGCGTCTCGACGTTTTATTCGCAATTTCGACACCGCCCCGTAGGCCAGAATCTCATCAGTGTTTGCAACGGCACGGCTTGTCACGTCAAGGGTGCCGAACGGGTCTACGACTCCCTCCGCGACTACCTGGAGATCCGCGGGAGCAACGATACCAGCGCCGACGGCCTCTATACGGTGGAAAAGGTCTTCTGCATCGGCTGCTGCACCCTGGCCCCGGTGGTGAAGTGCGGAGAGGCAGTCTTCGGTCCCCAAACCACCGACGGCATCACGAACTTGATCCGCCAGCTCGAGGTTCGTCAGGTGCACGGCCAGCCACTCCTGGCAGCGCCGGCCGGCGACCGGTCACACGGCCAAATCAAGATCTGCCTCGATTCCTGCTGCCTGGCGCGGGGCTGCGACCGCGCCCTCCGCTCCGTCGAAGAGGCCCTCCGGAAGACCGACGTGCCGGTCGGCATCAAACGCGTGGCCTGCGGCCTAATGTGCGAACAGGCCCCAGCCATCGAGATCGAAATCCCCGGGCGGGCGAACGAGGTCTACTCGAACGTCACCGCCACGGCCGCTGAGGCCCTGGTCACGCGGCATTTTCGGCCCCGCCGCGTCGGCACGCGCCTCCGCGGCTTTGTCGCCCGGACGTTCGATCGTCTCTTTGACGATACGCCAAGAATGTCGCCGCAGACCCATCCCGTGAGGCCGCAGCAACCGGACGTGGCGGCCTTCTTCGGGCCGCAGGTCCATATCGCCACCGAGCATTTCGGCAGCAGCGATCCGCTGGACCTTGACGAGTACCTGGCCCGCGGCGGCTTCACGGCCTTGCGGCGATGCCTGGAAACGATGCAGCCGGCCGACGTGGTCGAGGAAGTCCGTCAGAGCGGGCTGCGGGGCCGAGGCGGGGCCGGCTTTCCCACGGGGACCAAATGGGGCTTCGTGCGGCAGGCCCCGGGCAGCGCCAAATACGTGCTTTGCAACGGCGACGAAGGCGATCCGGGGGCCTTCATGGACCGCATGCTCATGGAGTCGTTCCCGTATCGGATTATCGAGGGCATGTCGATCGCGGCCTATGCCATCGGCGCGGCGAAGGCCATAGTCTACGTGCGGGCGGAATACCCGTTCGCCGTGCAGCGGGTGCGCGAGGCGATTGATCGCCTCCGCCGCCGAGGCCTGCCCGGCAACATCGCGCCGGGTCATCCCCTGGAGCTGGAGTTCGACGTTTTCGAGGGCGGCGGGGGCCTTTGTTTGCGGCGAGGAGACGGCACTGCTGGAATCGATCGAGGGCCGCCGCGGCATTCCCCGCCTGCGTCCGCCCTATCCGGCCCAAAGCGGCCTGTATGGCTGCCCAACGCTCATCAACAACGTCGAGACCTACGCGAATGTGCCGTGGATCTTCCGCAACGGGGCCGCCGCCTTCGCCCACTACGGCACGGCCAAGAGCAAGGGCACCAAGGTCTTCGCCCTGGCCGGCAAGACGGTCCGCGGTGGGCTGATCGAGGTCCCGATGGGCATCACGGTCCGCCGCGTCGTCGAAGACATCGGCGGCGGCATCGCCGGCGGCCGCCGCTTCAAGGCCGTGCTCATCGGCGGGCCGTCCGGCGGCTGCCTGCCCGAAGCGCTGATCGACACGCCCATCGACTACGAGTCGCTCGTGGAAAAGGGCGCGATCATGGGGTCCGGCGGGCTGGTCGTGCTCGACGAAGGCGACTGCATGGTCGACATCGCCAGGTATTTCCTCAGCTTCTGCCAGTACGAATCATGCGGGCGCTGCACCTTCTGCTGCGTGGGCACGAGGCGGCTGCAAGACATCCTCGAACGGATCACGGAAGGGGCCGGACAGCCGGGCGACCTCGACGAGCTCGAAGAGCTTTGCGGCATGGTGAAGTCGGCGAGCCTCTGCGGGCTGGGAAAGACGGCTCCCAACCCCGTAATCACCACCCTGCGGTACTTTCGCGAGGAATACGAGGCCCACATCGAGGGCCGTTGCCCGGCGGGTGTGTGCAAGAACTTGATACGCTATGAGATCCAGGACAACTGCACCGGTTGCACGGTATGCGCCCAGCACTGCCCTGTGGATGCCATCGGCTGGGCGCCCTATGCGAAGCACAGCATCGATTCGACCATCTGCACGCGCTGCGACGCCTGCCGCCAGGTCTGCCCGGTCAACGCCGTGAAGGTCAACTGAGCATGCCGACGATCAAGATCGATGGACGAGCGATTGACGTTGCCGAGGGCACAACGGTGCTGGCCGCCGCGCGGCAGATCGGCGTGCACATACCCACGATCTGCTTCGCCGACAACGGCTGCCCGCCTTCGGCTTCGTGCATGGTTTGCGTGGTCAAGGTGCTGCGGACCGGGCAGATGGTCCCTTCCTGCTCCTTGCAGGCGGCCGACGGGCTGGAAATCGAATCGCAGACGGCTGCGGTCGAGGGGATCCGCCGCGCAGCCGTGGAACTGATTCTCAGCGACCACGTGGGCGATTGCCTTTCACTCTGTTCCCAGAGTTGTCCGGCCCACATGGAAATCGCGACCATGTTGCGGCAGGTTCACGCCGGCGACTTTGTGGGGGCGGTCGCCACCGTCAAGCGGCACCTCGCCCTGCCGGCAATCCTGGGCCGCGTATGTCATCGGCCTTGCGAACGACCCTGCCGCCGCAAGACTTTTGACGAACCGGTCGCCATCGGTCTGGTGGAACGCTTCGTCGCCGACACGGACCTCGCTTCACCGTCAGCGTATCTGCCAGAGAAGGCCGCGTCCTCCGGCCGTAGCGTGGCAATCGTCGGTGCCGGTCCGACCGGGCTTTCGGCCGCCTGGCATCTCTTGCTGCTGGGCCATGAGTGCACCCTCTTCGACCAGCGGGCAATTGGCGGCGGCAGTCTGTGCGACGAGTTTCCGCCGGACGTGCTGCCGCCAGAGGTTGTAGCCGCCGAGGTGGAGCGGGTCCGAAGCCTGGGGGCAACTTTTGAACTCGGCGTGCCGCGGATCGATGCCGCTTGCCTGGAAACACTCTTGACTGAGTTCGACGCCGTGTTGTGCGCGGTTGGGCGGGTCAATAGTCCGGAGATCGCCGAACTCGGTCTTGCCTCAGGGCTGCGGGGAATAGGTGTCAACCGCTTCCTCCAGACCAGTCGGCTGGGCGTATTCGCCGCCGGCCAGGCTGCTCGCCGCAGCGGCCGCCGGATCCATTCCGTCGCCGGTGGGCAGATGGCGGCAATCTACCTCGATCAGTTCCTGCGCGGCAATACGTTGGTTCCCCAGATCCAGCCGTTCTCCAGCCAGGTCAAGTGTCTCAGGCCGGAAGAGATGCCGCAGTTCATGGTAATGGCCGACAATGCGCCCCGCATTTTGACAAGCGAGCGCCGGGGCCTGACTACCGACGAGGCCGTTCGCGAGGCCGGCCGCTGTTGCCGCTGCGACTGCCGCAAGGCCGACAACTGCCGGCTCCGCGATGCCGCCCGGGAACTGGGGGCCCGTCGCCACCGCTATTCCGCGCCGCGGCGTCCGTTCGAGGCCCGCACGGATCACGCTGCGGTCATCTTCGAATCGGGCAAGTGCATTCGCTGCGGCAACTGCATCCGCATAGCGGAGCGAGAGGGCGAACCGTTGGGCCTGACCTTCGTCGGGCGGGGGTACGACGCACGGCTTACCGTCCCGCTCAACGATTCCCTCTCCGTAGCCCTGGAGCGGGCGGGGAGAGAGTGTATTGACGTCTGCCCCACGGCCGCCCTGTCGTTGAAACAAGAAAGCGATTTGGTCGAAGATTTCGCCCGCAGGAGTTCCGGCTTTAGCCGGGTTTTCCCGCATGCACCCGCTGAAGCCGGAACTCCTGCCAGTGAATTTTCAATCGGGGCGGACGAAGTCGATGGTTCATCGCAGGGCCCAACGAGCCGCGACGTCGATTGGATCGAGCCCGTCATCCCTTGCCAGTCAGCCTGCCCCGCCCACACACGCATACCGGAATACCTGGCGGCCATTGCCCGCGGCGATTTTGATACCGCTTACCGGATCAATTTACAAGACAACGTCTTTTCAGCCGTGCTGGGGCGGGTCTGTGCCCGGCCTTGCGAAGCGGCCTGCCGCCATGGCGGCGAGCGGGGCGATTCGTTGGCCATTTGCTTCAGCAAGCGGGCGGCTGCCGACTTCGCTTCCGGCGAGCCCATCACGCTGCCGCCGCTTTTCAACCAGCCGACGGGCAAGCGAATTGCAGTCGTCGGAGCGGGCGTGGCCGGCATGACCGTGGCGCGGGAACTGGCACGTTGCGGCCACACGGTCGTCGTGCTGGAAAAACACGTCCGGCCGGGCGGTATGATGAATCAGGGCATTCCCGCCTTCCGCCTGCCGCGCGACATCGTCGACCGCGAGATCGAACAGGTTCGCCGCTGCGGCGTGGAAATCCGCAGTGGCGTCGAGGTCGGCAAAGATGTGAACCTCGTCGAGTTGCTGGCCCGGCACGATGCCGTGGTCCTGGCGGCCGGCACCCTGCGGCGGAACCTCCTCGATCTGCCGGGCAAGGACATGGCCGGTATTCGGCATGGGCTCGATTTCCTCCTCGACGTCAACGAGCATCGCCTTACCGCGCTGTCCGGCCCAACGATCGTGATCGGCGGCGGATTCACCGCCATGGACTGTGCCCGCGCGGCCAAACGGCTCTCCGCTGAAGCGGTGACCGTCTGCTACCGTCGCTCCCGCCAGGAGATGTTCGTAACGCCCGGCGAACTGGAAGAACTGCATCACGAGGGCATACCGCTTGAAGAGATGCTGGCGCCGACGGGCTATGAGGGCAGCGGCGGGAAGGTCCAGGGCGTCCGCTTCGTGCGAACCGCCCTGGGCGAGCCCGACGCCAGCGGCCGCCGCCGTCCCGTTCCCATTCCGGGCAGCGAATCGATCTGGGCCGCCGACAACGTGATCCTGGCGACGGGCCAGTTCCCGGACACGCATTGGATCGACGACGCGCTCCGCGATCAACTGGTCGGCGAGGATCGTTGGCTAAAGAGCGGACGAGCCGTTCGCACAGCCCGCGAGAAGCTGTTTGCCGCCGGCGACTTCGCGCAGGGGGCCATGAGCCTGATCGATGCCATCGGTCACGCCAAGCGTTGTGCCCGCGAGGTCGACACCTTCCTTTGTGGCCGCGATCGCTGGGGCGAGGCGGCGGTGGTCGAGCAGGTTGTGGGCACGAGCCACGAACCCGGCGCGAATCACGCGCCGCGGCAGGCGATGCCGTCGTTGCCGATCCTCCAGCGCCGTCTCGACGCCGAGGTCGAGCAGGGTTTTTCCGTCAAGGCGGCCTGCGCGGAGGCCTCGCGCTGCTACCTTTGCAGTCACCTGTTGGATCTCGATACGGCCCAGTGCATCCATTGCGGCGCGTGCTTGGATATCCGGGCAACGGACCGCTGTATCGTGCCCGTCTGGGGCCCGATCCGCAAAGCGGCGGGATCGACCGCGCCCACATTGGCCGAGTTTTTCCAGGACCGCGCCCGGCTGGCGATCGATCAGGATCAGTGCGTTCGCTGCGGCGAATGTGCCGACGTCTGCCCGGTGCAGTGCATCCGCATTCGCAAGGTCGTTCGTTTGCCAGGCGCGCCGGTTTGTGGTTAGAGCCGCAAGAATACTCATGACCGCCCGCCATAATCCAACCCGGTGACATTATGAAGATTCCCCGCCTGTTGCTCGTTCCGCTGCTGGTCTGGCTTGGAACGGCCCCTACGGCCGGCGCACGCTGGACCTTGTCCACCGATGATACCTGCATCGAGCTGGCCGTGTCCGATGACACGATCCGTGTTGAGACGTTCAAGAATCAAGCCCAAGGCTGGAACTGGACGCCTGCACCGTCCGAAGTCCCTTTGCCGGGCAAGAGCAGCGTCCGCGCAGGAGCCACGGATTATACTCCCCATTGGAAATTTCGCGGGGCCACAGAAGATCGTTCCGACGGTTACACGTTGACGCTGCGGTTCACCAGTGCAAAGCCCGATCTCGAATTGAAGTCGATATGGCGGGCACAAGACGGACCGGGCCCAGTGGAGAATTGGATCACGATCGAAAACCAGTCGGCTGCCCCGGTGACTTTTCATGCCAGCATCGCAGCCGGGAGGATGCGGGTCCGGGTAGACCGTGCAGCGAGCCTGCTCCGTATCGAGAAGACCGCAGTAGGCAAGGGAAGGGCGCAGTACGACGGGATTGGACCCAACGCCACGTTTCGCACCGGCAGCGACAGCATTCCGCTCGTGATGCTCGACGCCGGCACCATGCACGGAGCCTATTGGGGATTCGAATGGGAACTCGGCGGCTTCAGCGCTGCCGCCGGCCCCGATCCGCTCGATATTGTCGTCTCGGCGCTGCCCTTGACCGATGATGTGACGTCCAGCCCTCACGAGACATTCACTATTCCCAGCGTCTATTATGGGACCTACCGGGGCGACATCGACGACGGTAGCAACCGCTTCAAACGGTGGTTCTGGAACTACAAGATTACCCGCAGCTTGCACGACCATGCCGATGAACCGTGGACCGAAGTCTGCATGCAGGAGTTTGGCGGCCGCGGCAGCTCGAGCGTAACGGGCAAGACGCCGCAAAGCGTTTACGATGCCCTTGCGGCAACGGGCGTCGAGTTGGTGAAGTTCGATTTCTGGGACGGAAGCGGCAAGTGCTGGTACACCGACCGGGACTGGATGTTCCATTCCGACATTTGGCCCAACGGCTTCGATTACGCGGCCAAGGCCCACAAGGCTGGACTGAAGGCGTCGCTGTACATGGGCGGCACCTACAAGGACTGCGACCTGACGACAACCGCGGGCAGGGACGCTGAGTTGGCCGCGGTCCTGAAGCGGTACGACCTGGGTTGGTTCGACATGTGGCGAACCGACCTGTACACGGCTCCCCGCGAACCGATGCCCCAGACCTTTCAAGGCGTTTCCAATTTCCTGTACGTCCAGGACCACATGATCGCAAGTCGGCCGGGCTACCGTTATGAGAACTGTTGCAATGGCGGGAAGTACAAGGGTTTCGCCATCTGCCGCAGGATGACGTTCTGCACGATGAACGACTCGGAAAGCGATGCGAACGTTACCAGGTCGACTTACTTTTCGAATTCGTACGCGATCAACCCCGTCCAGCTCAAGTCCGATCTGGGACCGCCGACGACCGCCTTCGATATGCGGACCGACATGCTGGGGGCGATACTCACATGGGCCGCCGACAATCCCGTCTACCGAAAACATATCGCCTTGTACAAGAGCAAGCAGCGCCCCATTCTCCGCGGCGCCGACGTCTGCCACATACTCCCCATGCCCGATGGAATCAACTGGGACGGCCTGGAATTCTTCAACTCGGCTCTGCGCAAGGGCTCAGTTTTCCTTTTTAAGCCATCCAAGAATGCCACCGACGGCGATTCCAAAGTTATCCGGCTCAAGGGCCTTGATCGGAAGGAGTCGTACTCACTGGTCTTTGAGGACCGCTCGAACTCCAATTGCCTCATGACCGGAAGCGAGCTCATGGATCGTGGCGTCAGGGTCTCAGGCATGGTGGGCGACCGGGCCTCCGAGATCATTTGGATCGACGAAATCAAACCGCGGCAGATGCCTCGATAGCGAGTTGCGGGAACTTTGCCCATTCGATACGATGGCGGCATACGACACCCATCATTCCGCGTAATTCTGGGAGACAACCAATGGCCGCCAAGAAGATCCTGATGCTCGTCGGCGATTTCGTAGAGGACTATGAAGTGATGGTTCCCTACCAGATGCTTCTCATGGTCGGACACCAGGTCGACGCCGTATGTCCCGGCAAGAGGTCGGGCGAGTTCGTGCGAACGGCCGTCCACGACTTCGAGGGCGACCAGACGTACAGCGAAAAGCGAGGGCACAACTTCAAGCTCAATGCCGACTTCGACGCTGTGGAGCCGGCGCAATATGATGCCCTGTTGATCCCCGGCGGCCGCGCCCCGGAATACCTCCGCCTCGACGAGCGGGTGCTGCAGATCGTCCGCCATTTCGCCCAGACGAGCAAGCCCCTGGCCGCCGTATGCCACGGGCCGCAGATCCTCGTCGCAGCGGGAGTGGTGACGGGTCGCCGCATGACGGCCTACCCGGCCGTCAAGCCCGAATTGGTACGCTCGGGGGCCGTCTGGCGGGACGTCAACGAGACGTTTTCCAATGCCGTGGTGGATGGCAATCTCGTCACTGCCGCGGCCTGGCCGGGACACCCGGAGTGGATTCGGAAGTTCCTCGAGGTCTTGGGAACCAAGATTGAACCCTAAGCGCGGAGAAACTACGGGACAATTCGAGGAGCCGCTAGGAAAAAGGGGAACTGACATGAAGTCGATTCGCGATTGCCACTGGGCGTGCGGTGGGGCCGTGGCCATGTGGGTGTTGGCCGCCGCCACCTTGGCCGATGCTCGCGACCCAAGCCAATTCCAATGGTTTCCCAAAGCCCCGCCACTTCCGGCAGCCAATGTTCCATCGGCCGAAGGCGAGGTGATTTGCGTTCACAGCGTCGACCAGTTGCTGGTTGCCGCGCAACGGGTTAAGCCGGGCGGTACGATCCGCCTTGCCGCCGGGCGCTATACGCTGCCGCGACGGATCGAGATCAACACCGATCGAGTCACACTCCGCGGCGTCTCCGGCCACCGCGATGCGGTTGTCTTGGACGGCGGCCCACAACAATTGGGCGAGCTGGTATCGATCGGCGGCTGCTCGGGCGTAACGATCGCCGACTTGACCATCGAGAACGCGCGCTGGAACGGCTTTAAGGTCAACTCCGATCAAGGCGCCACCCGCGTGACAATCTATAACTGCGTGATCCACGACGTCTGGCAGAGGGGCATCAAGGGCCCAGCCGTGCCCAAGGAAAAGCGGGACCGTGGCCGCCCCACAGATTGCCGCATCCAATTCTGCCTCTTCTACAATGATCGTCCTAAGGCCTTCGGCGACGATCCGGCCGACCGCCCCGATACGTTCAACGGCAATTACATTGGCGGCATCGACGCCATGCATGCCCAGAACTGGACGATCAGCGACAACCTGTTCGTGGGCATCCGAGGCCAGACCCGCGAAGCTCGCGGGGCGATCTTCCTCTGGCACGACAGCCGGGACTGCCTGATCGAGCGGAACGCGATCGTCGATTGTGACGCGGGAATCTGCCTGGGCAATTCCTATCGCGGACCGGAGACAAAAATTCATTGCACGCATTGTACGGTACAAAACAACTTTGTCGTCCGTTGCCAGGAGAACGGCATCATGGCCGACTACACCCGTGATTGCCGGATTCTGCACAACACGGTCTACGATCCCAAGTCGCGCTTAGGCCGCTTGATTCGCCTGGTCGACGACAACGACGGCTTGTGGGTGGCCAACAATCTCATCGACGGACCGGCCATCCGCATCGAGACGCACAGCCGAATGAAGATCGAAAAGAACCCGACTTGCGGCAGTGTCGGGGGCGTATTCCATAGCGAAGCAATGGGAGACCTGCGCATCGCCGCCAGTGCGGGGCCGCTGCTCGGCATTATCGGGAGCGCGCCGAACGTCTGGCTCGTACCGCGGTTGGCGGAAGTGCCGAAGGACTTCGAGCGCCGACCGCGGACCGATCCGACTTTGGTTGGCGCGGCGGAGAACTGGACCAGGGTAGGTTCTCCGGCTGTGCAGCGTCCGGAGCCAAAGAAGACGACCCCTTGACCGCAACGGCTACAATCTTTGCTGACTGACGCTGCAGGTTTACGCCCGACCGATTTGCTACGTGCTTTTTTCTCCCTACAGTAAAAGGACCGTTCATCGTGCAATACACATATCTCGGCCGAACCGGCATGAAAGTTTCGCGGCTCTGCCTGGGCTGCATGAGCTATGGCAGTACCAGTTGGCGGCCGTGGGTCCTGGAAGAAGAGGCGGCAATGCCCTTTTTCCGCAAGGCTATCGAGGCGGGGATCAACTTCTTCGACACGGCCGACGTCTACTCGCTGGGCGCCAGCGAACAGATCACCGGCAAGGCCCTGCGGGAATTTGCCCGGTTGGAAGAGATCGTGCTGGCCACCAAGGTCTTTAGCCGCATGGGCGACGGACCGAACATGGAAGGCCTCTCGCGGAAGCACGTCCAGCAGGCCTGCGAAGCCAGCCTGCGGCGATTGGGTGTGGAGACGATCGACCTCTACCAGATCCATCGTTTTGACCGCCGCACGCCAATCGACGAGGTCCTCGGCGCCTTGGACCTGCTCGTGCACCAGGGCAAGGTTCGATACATCGGGGCCAGTTCCATGGCGGCCTGGCGATTCGCGCAGGCTCTTTCGCTTTCCGAGCGGAACGGCTGGGCGCGGTTTGTGAGTATGCAGAACCACTACAACCTGATCTATCGCGAGGAAGAGCGGGAAATGCTCCCGCTGTGCGCGGCCGAAAGTGTGGCTGTGATCCCCTGGTCACCCCTGGCCCGCGGCCTGTTGGCGGGCACGCGGAAGACGCCCGACGACAAGAGCCCGACGGCCCGCTCCGCCAGCGATGAGTTCGCCTGGAAGCTCTACGACCATCCTGCCGACGTCGACGTGATGCGGGCTTGCCAGGCATTGGCGGAACGCCGCCGCGTTCCGCCCGCCCATGTGGCCATCGCCTGGCTCTTGTCGAAGCCCGCTGTGACCGCGCCGATCATCGGCGCAACGAAGATCAACCACCTGGAAACGGCCATTGCGGCGGTGGATGTGACGTTGAGCGCGGACGAGATTGGGGAACTGGAATCGCCTTATCAGCCGCATGCGGTGAGAGGGTTCGAATGATCAGTCCTTCTTCCACGCAATCGCCGCCGTGGGGCAAACCGCCACGCATTCCGCCGCGACATTCTTCAATGCCTCAGCCGCCGAATGACCCAAAGGCACACCGATCCGCACGTCGAACCCGCGCCCGATGTACGTCAGCCCGAAAGACTCCCCGCCCGCTGCCGTGATCTGCACGCACAACCCGCAATCGATGCACTTGCCGGGCTCGAAAAGGACGTCCGCATGATGAAGGTCTTGCTCATACTTCCGCCGCTCGGCCTTGTAGCGGCGCGGATCGGCGCCGTACTGGGCCGAATACTTCCGCAGCCGGCAAGTCGCGACCGCTCGGCAATCGCAATGCAGACATCGCGCCGCCTGCTCGGACGCCACTGCCAGGTCGATGCCGCTTCCAACTTCACGACGCGGAACTTGCGCCGTGGCGGTCGAGAGTTGCACTAGTTCATCGCGGCCCATCTTTCCGATCCGCATAGTAAAAGGCGGGCTTGTGCCGGTCGCCGTTTGACCGGAAAGGTACTGGTCGACCGCGATTGCCGCCTCTTTGGCGTCGGCCACGCTGCGGATGCATGTGGTTCCCTGCCCACGCAAGGCGTTTCCCGCGGCAAACACCCCTGGCAGGTTCGTCTCGTAGGTCCGCCGTTTGACGGCAATTCCGCCGCCGGAAACGCCGATGCCCCACTGCGGGGCTTGCTCGGCCGCGGTCCAGCCGACAGTTACGATCACGGCATCGTATTGCGCCCGAATCGCGGCGAAGGAAACGTCGCGGCCGACCCGCGTGTTCAATCGGGCTTCAATTCCCAGGCTCACGATTTGTGCGATTTCGCGATCGAGCACCTCGCGGGGCAGTTTTTCCGGCGGGATCTCGCGGCCAAGCATCCCGCCCAGGGCATCGCTGTCGTCGAAGATCGAGCAGGCGTGGCCGACTTGAGTCAAGTAGTACGCCGCTGCCAGTCCCGCCGGACCGCCACCGACGATCGCCACGCGCTTGCCCGACGCCGCGCGACAGAGTGGCAGATAGGACTCCGCCGCATCGAGGTCAATGTCGGCCACGAGCCGCTTGAGTTGGCAGATGGCCACTGGCGAGTCGAGACCGCCGCGGCGGCAGACTTTCTCGCACGGAGCCGGACAGATTCGCCCCAGCACGGCGGGCAGGGCAATATCGGCCTTCACCGTGACCAGGGCCGCGCGGAAGTCGCCAGCGGCAATCTGCCGGAGCATCTGCGGAATGTTCATCTGCGCGGGACAGCCAAACGAGCAGGGGGCCACGCAATCGCCCAGGTGGTCGCTCAAGAGCAGTTCCAGCGTGGTACGGCGGATGGCGTGGATCTCGTCAGTGTCGCTCGCGACCTGCATGCCCTCAGCCACCGGCGTGGCGCAGGCCGGCACGAGACGTCCGCCCGGCAGCAGCTTCACGAGACAAACTAGGCAGGAGGTGGAGGGCTCGCATTGCCGCGCAAAGCAGAGCGTGGGAATTTCAATGCCCAGACGCTCGGCGGCGTCGAGGATCGTCGTTTCGATCGGAACATCGATTTCGCGGTGGTCGATGGTGAGGTGAGGCATTTATTCTACATACACCGCTTTCGTCGGACAAATCTGCCGGCAGGTGTCGCAGCGGGTGCACTTCTGCATGTCGATCGTATGCAGGGCGAACGTCGTCATGGGGATCGCGCCGACCGGACACTTCTGAGCGCAGAGCGTGCAACCGATGCAGGCGTCGTTCACCTTATAGGCGATCAGGTCCTTGCACTTGCCCGCCGGGCAGCGGCCGGCCAGGTGGGCCTCATACTCCGCGCGGAAATAGCGGAGCGTGGAGAGAACCGGGTTGGGCGCGGTGCGGCCCAGGCCGCAAATGCTGCCCGCGCCCACGGTGCGGCTGAGTTGCTCCAGGGCCTCGATGTCGCCCTTTTGTCCTTTGCCGCAGCAAATGCGATCGAGGATCTCCCGCATCCGTCGCGTGCCGACGCGGCAGAGCGTACACTTGCCGCACGATTGGTCCTGCGTGAAGCGGAGAAAATAACGGGCCATGTCGACCATGCAGTCGCGATCATCCAGCACGACCATGCCGCCGGAGCCCATGATCGCCCCTGCCGCTTGCAGGGCCTCGAAATCGACGGGCGTATCGGCCAAATCGGCCGGCACGCACCCACCCGACGGACCGCCGATCTGCACCGCCTTGAAAGCTCTGCCGCCCGCCACGCCACCGCCGATGTCCTCGACGATCTGGCGGACGGTGATGCCCATCGGCACCTCGATCAGGCCGCCGCGGGCGATCTTTCCGGCTAGCGCGAAGACCTTTGTCCCCTTGCTTGTCTGCGTCCCGAGCCGGGCGAAGGCCGCCGCGCCATTGCGGAAAATCCAGGGGACCATGGCGTACGTTTCCACGTTGTTCACACTCGTGGGGCAGCCCCACAGGCCCGACTCGGCCGGGTAGGGCGGGCGGAGCCGGGGCATGCCGCGGCGGCCTTCCAGTGAGGCCAGGAGGGCCGTCTCCTCCCCGCAGACGAAGGCCCCCGCCCCTTCCTTCACCGAAAGATGCAGGCGGAAGTCGGTGCTGAGGACGCGGTCGCCCAGCAGGCCGCGATCCTCCAGCTTGCGCAAGGCCTCGCGAATCCGCTTCACCGCCAAGGGATATTCGGCACGGATGTAAAAGATGCCTTCGTCCGCTCCCACGGCCCGAGCGGCGATCACCATGCCCTCGATGATGCGATAGGGAAACGACTCCAGCAGCATACGGTCCATGAAGGCGCCGGGATCGCCCTCGTCGCCGTTGCAGACGACATACTTCTTCTCGCCTGCGGCGGCTCGGACGGCCGCCCATTTTCGCCCCGTGGGAAAGCCGGCCCCGCCCCGGCCCCGCAAGCCGCTTGCCTGCACCTGTTCGATGACCTGCTCGGGCGAAAGTTCTTCCAGGCAATGGCGAAGGGCTTTGAAGCCGTCGTGACGGAGATATTCGTCGAGATCCGTGGGATCGATCTGCCCGCAATACTCGGTGGCCAGGTGCCGCTGCGGCCCCAGGAATGCGCAGACCGCCCCGTCGCGGACGTCGATCGCCCGATCGACCACGGGATCACTCGTCTCGTCGCTGAAGAAACGATCGAGCAAGCTGGTTGCCCCATGGGCCATTCTATTCCAAAGTCCGTCGGGCTTGCACTGCGCCAGCACGATCGCGCGGGCCTGATCGGACTGCACGCGGGCGAAGAGCTTCGATGGACCGCCACCGGGCGGGACGAATTCCACCAGTGGCGTCTGGTGGCACATGCCGACACAGCCGACCTGTTTCACCACGGCCTTCGCCCCGCTGACGGCGAGAGTCCGGCGTATCTCATCATGCACCTTGCCGCTGCCCAAGGCGACGCAGCACGAGCCGAGGCCGACGCGGATCTCGCCGACCGGGCCCTCGTGAACCTTCGCGGTAAGGGGCGACGTACGGCCTTCACTGTCCTCGGCAAGAAAGGCTTCGATCACTTCGCCCGTCCGCCGCCAATTGAGATGGCCGTAGGTTACGTCGTCGATCTGGATGACGGGGGCCAGGGTGCAGCAACCCAGGCAGGCGACCTTCTCCACGGTGAACAAGCCCTGGGGATCGGTATCGCAGCCGCCGGCAATGCCCAAGCGGCGTTCCAAGGCATCTTGCACCAGTTCCGAGCCCTTGACGTGGCAGGCCGTGCCGTGGCAGACGCTGATGATGTGCTTCCCGACCGGCCGGTGGCGAAACTGTGTGTAAAATGTGGAAACGCCCGCGATGGTCGCTGGCGTGATTTCCGTCAATCTGCACACGCGCTCCATGGCCTCACGAGGCAGGTAGCGAAAACGCGCTTGAATGGCCTGCAGAATGGGGATTACCGCTTCGGTGCGCCGTCCCAAGCGATCGACGGTCTGATCGACGAAGTCAAGATCGATGTCGTTCAAGGTAGCGCGGCGAAAAGGCCGGGTGATGCGGATATAATGCCAATAACAAGTTGCATTTTACCACGGGGCGGGCAATGGCAACAGAGGAAAGCGGCGCGAGCCTCAATTGGCTACTTGTTTTCCCCTGGTCTGCACGGCCCACAGGTATCGTTGCGAGGCCACGTACAGAACTCCGTTGGCCGCCACGGGGGTGCAGTAGACCGGCGTGCCCAGGTGAATGCTGGCCAGCAGTTTTGGCTTCTTGCCCGCGGCCAGCACCAGCAGGCCCTTCTTCGTGCCCAGGTAGATCTTGCCGTCCGCGACCATCGTCGAGCCCCAGACTTCCGATCCCGTGGGATAGAACCAGTACTTCTCGCCCGTCGCCGCGTCGAAGCAATACAAGCCCTCAAACGTGTCGGCGACGTACAGCAGGCCGTCGACGATCGACGGTGAGGAGAGACTGCGGCCGATCTTGTACGACCAGACCTTACCCGTGCCGGTCACATCGCCTGTCCTGGTGGCGTCGATGCAGGTGAGCATACCCACGCCCCGGCCGTGCGACGGATCCTGGCCGATCGTCACGTAGACGCGGTCCTTGTAGAAGACGGGCGTGCCGATGATCTCGCTGAAGCCGACAAACGTGCCGTCGTTGTTGTTCTTGCGGTGCTTGCGAATATCGCCGTCAAAGTACTCCACCTTCCGCCCGTTGACCACCTTGTACTCCGGCGGATTGCAGTCGAACGACCAGGTTTTCTTGAGCTTTACCGGGCGATTGGGCATCGAGCTCAGCGGCTCGAAGGCATACAGCACACCGTCGCCAGCGCCAAAGAATATCTGAGGTTTGCCGTTGACCACGCCGAGCGAGGGCGACGACCACTGCCCGTGGAACAAGCGGGTGCCGATCCGCTCGTCGTCGGCGGCAACCAGGCGGCCGGTTCGCTTGTCCAGCGCGATCAGACTAGGGGCCAGCGGCCGCGGCACGCGGACGTGCGAGAGATCCACTCCGTTCGATGTGCACACGTAAAGAAAATCGCCGTGGACCAGGATCGAGCAGTTGGCCGCGTCCTGGCACCAAACGTCCAGGTCATGGATGATATCGACTTTCCAAAGAATGTCGGCGTCCGTGGGGCACAGCGACACGGGTCGTTGCCCCGGACCAGCGATGAAGCGACCCTCGTCGGTGAAGGGACCGTCGTTGCCATCGGCCAGGCCGTGGACGTCAAGACAGACGACCTCGCAGCGATTGGTCGTCAGGTAGACGCGATTGCCGTCAACGGTGGGCGAGGAGCAGACGCCCAGCCCCATGTTGTCGAAATTGAAATTGGGCAGGTTCGTCTGGAACCGCGGCACGATTAGCTGCCAAAGTAACTTCCCGCTCGCTTCATCAAGGCACATCACCAGGCCGCCGCGACTCGAGCGAACTCGCGGATCGCGCAAGTCCTCATCGTTGGTTCCGATATAGATCCGTCCGTTAGCAATGGTCGGGTTGCCCAGCGTCTGCGTGCCCAGCCGCGCGATCCACTTCACGTTTTCCGTGGTGCGCATATCGATGCCATCGCCGCCAGAACCCTTCTTGCCCGGCAGGAACGACGCTGGCAGCCCTTTTTCCGTCGATACCATGTTGCAATCGTCGCGCCCGCCCCACCGCGGCCAGTCGGCGGCAGGCAGGGATGCGGCCATCGCCACAAAAGCAAGGATTACCAAAATGGACAGAAGCCGAAGTCGCAGGGAAGACATGGGCAGGTTCGAGGTGGGAAGGGCGGGGGGCAGGGAGCGCGGTGCCTTCAGTATAACATAGTACGGCAGGCCAGAACAAGCTTGCGCAGTTCCGGCATTCCGGCTGCCGGAGCTGCGCAAACCTGTTCCGGCCTACGCACTACGCTCTCAGTACATGATCTTACACTTCGGCAGTGCTTGTTGCAGCCGCTTCACGCCTTCTTTCGTGACCTTTGTGTGCGTCACGTGCAGTTCCTTGAGCTTGCCCAGGCCGGCCAATTGGGGCAGACCGGCATCGGTGATTCGCGTGCGGCCCAAGTGCAAGAATTCGAGGTTGGTCAAGCCCTGGAGCTTTGCCAGGCCCGCGTCACTAACGACCGTCTTGTCGAGATTGAGCCACCTCAGCTTTCCGTGCGACGCCAGCGACGCCAGCCCATCGTCGGTTATCCGCGTCGTGTACAGGTTGAGCTTCGCCAGCTTGGGTAGGCCGGCCAGCCCGGCGAGGCCCACGTTCCCGATTGCCGTCTTGCTCACGTCCAGGTCCTCCAGAATCTCGAGCGTCGCAAGGCGGACCGCGCCGGCGTCGGTGACCTTGGAGTCTGCCAGCCGCAACCGCCGGAGCTTGGGGAGTTTTGTCAGATGCTCGATGCCGGCATCGCCGATTTGCGTGTTGGCCAGCAGCAATTCCTCCAGTGCCGGCAGCCTTTGCAGCAGGGCCATGCCGGCGTCGGTAGCCCGAGTTTCATCTAGGCCCAGCGATTTGAGTTTCCGGAGCACCACTAGTTTTTTCAAACCGGCATCGGTGATCGGTTGTTTCGAAAGCTTAACCGCCCGCAGGTCAGGCAGGGCCGCGATCTTCTCCAGATCCGCATCCGTAATCTTCGCCTTCGCCGCGTCGACAGCGATCGGCAACCCATGTTCGTCGAGCTTTACCGCGATCCCAAGATCCTCCAGCGCCTTAAGCGAGGACATGGTTTCGTTGGCCAACGTCCGAACTGCAACTATCGCCGCGAGACATGCGCGTAGCAATCAGGAAGGATTTCATCAGTGGCTTTCCTCATTTGGAGTGCGGCGACTCATCGCCGCGTTTCTTCGATTTGCGTTTGGAGGCGCGGTGGATAGCGCTCAACAGCTTGGCCGATCCACGCTAAAATGCGGTGACAACCATGCTGCGCACGGTGCCCGCGCCGCATTCCAAATCATGCCGCCGGATTTTTCCGCCGGGCAGCGTCGGACTTCAGCCAGCGTCCGATCTGTTCCAACTCCGCGTTCCATGCTTTGCCCACTCGCAATTCGCAAAACGTCCGGAACAGGAGATCCACCGTCTCGTGCAAACCCCGCAGGTTCTCGATGCGGTCCTCCAGCAGACCCCGGCCCTCAGACGTGTCGTCGACGTGAATCTTCGCTCCGGAAACCAGGAAAGTTTCCGGCTGGATCGTCAAATCGTACTGTTGACCATGGCGGACAATCGTCATGCCCGCCTTTCGCGGCAGCTTTCCGCTGCGGATGGCCTGCATCGTTTCCGGCAGTCCCGTCGGCCCCTCAGCCGTGATCGTTTCCTTGCCGGACTCATCGCGCGGGCATTGCAGGCTGAGCGTGCGGGCGAACATGCCGGTGACCTCCGACTGGTCGCCCAAGGCGATGGTGTCGCTGATTGTCTCCCACCGCCACCAGAGCCAGAGCAGGAACTCGTTGCCCAGGAAGTCGCAGTTACCCTCCTGCTGATTCCACCAAGAAATCTCGGCACTGGCGTTGTTCGTATGAAAGGCCGACGGGATCGTCTGCTCCAGCGATTTGCGGCGTTTGGCCTCCGTGGCCCAGTTACGCGCTCGGCGGCTGGCCGTCATCCGCTGCAACTCCACTCCGAATGCCTGCGAGAAGAGATCGCAGCAGAGATCGGCCGCGGTGTTGCTCGCCCCACCGAAATAGAGGATGCCGTCGCGGCCGTCCCAGAGCAGGGGAAACTGCTGCATCCGCAGGAAGCGGCCGCTGCGGATCTCGTCTTCGCAACGGGCCTGCATGGCCTCGCGGGCCTCCTGCCGCTGGGCTTTGGTGGGACGGCTGTCGGGATCGTCGGTCGTCAGCGCGGCCAATTCAAGCTGGAACCAGGCCTTGCGGACGGCTGCGGGAATCTGGTGCGTATCGATGCGGATGGCACAGTTGAGTGCCTCGCCGATGACGTTCTTCTCCAGGCAGAACTTCAGGTCCAGCAGGTGCTCGCCCGCCAGGAAGCCGACGCCCGGCTGTTCGGCCGATGCGGCGATCTCGCTGATGGCAAACTTCTCCAGGATCTTGACGTCCGCGGGGCCAAACTGCCGCTTGCCGTCGCCCTCGATTTGGAAACACTGGAAAGATATCGGCCCGGAAAGAAATCCCATGGTATTCGCTCGTCCTCACGCGCAGTAAATGCGATCCAGTATATACAATCCCGTCACCACGACAAACAGCACTGCGGCAATCACTCGCGGATCGCCCCATCCCGCGATCCGGCCACGGAGAAATCCCAACGGATGATCCCAGCAGACGCCGTCAACCTTTTCCCGCGGCGGTCGCGAAGTAAGGAGGCTCGTGGCAACGTAGATCGTGATGCACACTGCCCAGAGCATCGCCCCAAAGAGCATGAAGGGAATTCCCAGTCCGAAGCGCGGATCGGTGACTAGTCCTTGAAAATCGTGGCTCGAATCGGCGGCCAAATAGGCTGTCAGTTCCCCGAACCGTTCCGGCTGGAACCTCTCCATGAGCATCTGGCTCATGCTGGGAAGGTCAACGACGAAGTAGAGGATTCCCAGTGTGCAGCCAACGCCGAAAGTCGCCAAGGCCGCCCGCAGATCGCCACGTTTCCAGAGAAGTCCGAAGAGGAAGATCGTGGTCACGGAAGGGGCAAAGGTCATGGGAATCTTGTTGATCGCCTCAAAGATCGTGCCGAATTGCCCGCCTTGAGTCGACCAGGCCATGGCCAGAAGCATGATGACTCCCGTAGTGACGCGTCCGATAGTCACCACGCGGGTGTCGGCCATGCGGGGCCGCACGCGTTTGACGATGTCGACGGAAATCAGCGTGGCACAGCTATTCAGGGCCGCAGCCATGCAGCTCATCAAGGCTGCCACCATGCCGGCCGCCACCAGTCCCTTCAGCCCCACGGGCACAAGATGCCGGATCATCTCCGCCAGCAGCAAGTTGTAATCGGTCTTGCCCGCCTCATTGATGATATTCACTTCGTGATGGCGGAACATGATATAGCCCACCGTGCCGGGGAAGACCATGAGAAAGACCGGCAACAGCTTGAGGAAACCGGCGAAGAGGGCCCCGTTCTGGCCATCTTTCTCGCTGCGGGCCCCCAGCACCCGCTGTACGTGCGTCTGATCGGTGCACCAATACCAGATTCCCAGGATCGGAAATCCGAGGACTACGCCCAGCCACGAGAGCTTGCGGAAATGGCCGTCCTGGCCGACGATCGACTGCACCATGTTGAGTTGCTCGGGCTTCATCGCGTCGCGAAAGCCGGCTACGTCGTGGATGCCCAGCGAAGGCAGGTGCGCCACCGAAAGGGCCGTTACCAGGATCGCGCTGCCTATCAGCAGGAAGACCTGGATCGTCTCGGTGACCACGACGGCCTTCAGCCCGCCCAAGGCCGTGTAGGTGACGGTCAGGAGCGAGATGGCCAGGATTGAGTACAGCATAGGAACGCCCAAAAAACTCTCGAAAAGCTTGGCCGCCGTGAACATGCTGATGCCGATGTGGATCAACAGCGCGGCCAGGATGCCGATCACGGCCAGGATAGTTTGCGCGGGCGGTCCGAAGCGCTTTTCCAGGAATTCAGGCAGGGTCGTGATCCGCGTCCGCAGGTAATACGGCGCAAAGACCAGGGCCAGGAGAATCAGGGTATAGCAGGCCATCCATTCGAAGTTGCCCACCACCAGGCCTTCGTCTGCGCCGGAGGCTGCCAACCCTACAAGGTGGATCGTGGAAATGTTCGAGGCGAAGACCGCCGCGCCCACCGTGAACCAGCCCAGCGACTTGCTGGCTAGGAAATACTGCTCGCTGGAGGCATGCCGCCGGAACCCGGCCCAAATGCCGATCAGGGTTATTCCCAGCAGGTAGGCGGCGATTACCACATAGTCGAGGACTTCAAATGCGCTAGAGTGCATCGGAATGGCATCACTTACTTAAGAACGCCGCCGTGATCTCCTCGATCGCGGCGGCCGACATCGGTTGTACGGGTCCCAGCGGCCGGCAATTGATCAGTGCCTCGGCAGTCGCTTCCAGCACCTCAAGGCGGTCGAAGGCGTCCAGCACGCTCGTGCCGCAGATCAACACGCCGTCGTTCTCCTGGATCAAAATTGGCCGCTGCGGCGAGACGCACGCGGCGACCGCCGCCGGGTCGCTGAACTGCGGACCAAACGGCATCCGCTGCACGTCGCCCAGCAGAATGAAGCTTTCGGGAATGGTGCGGGCGTCCAAAGCCGTCCCCGTCACGCTGAAGGC
This sequence comes from uncultured Planctomycetia bacterium, assembly GCA_963709175.1. GTDB lineage: Bacteria > Planctomycetota > Planctomycetia > Pirellulales > Thermoguttaceae > JANXQG01. The sequence continues at coordinate 644,099 of CAVPVK010000007.1, read as the reverse complement.
CGTGGCGTTGACCGTGTAGGCGTTGACCACGCCGCGGATGCGCGGATGGCGGTCGTAAATGGCCTGGTGGAGGCGGGCGGCGCGGCTGGCGACCTTGCCCGACTCGCAACGGCCGCGAAATACGAGCACGAGGTCATCCGCTTCAACCGTATGGCGATCGAGGTGGCGGGGCGTAATGAGAAAGCTCTCGGCGTCGAGCCGGGCCGAGAAGGTCCCCTCGGTGCTGATCATGAGGCGATTGTGGTAGCCGCGGCGGAGGAATGCGCAAAGCTGTCGGCGGAGCTCCTTCTCTTCGCTCGTGGCCAGCGGTGGGTCGACGACCGGCAGCGTATCGCCCATGCGGCGGGCCAGGTCGAGCTGCTCATCGCTCAGGTAGCGGACCTCGCCTAGCATCGAGGCCTTTATGATGGTCTTGGCGGTGAATTCCAGGGTCTCGAAACGTTGGAAGGCATTTTGCAGGCCGCCGCCGCCCACGACGACTCCGTGATTTTCCAGGATCACACAGTGAAAGCCCCGCTGGAAGGTCTCGGCAATATTCGCCCCTAAGCGTTCGCTGCCCGGCAGGGCGTAGCGGGCAAAGCCCACCTCGCCGCAGACCTCGCGGGCGCGGTGGAAAAGCCGCGTGTCAGGGGCGCGTCCCACCATGCTTTGGGCCACCAGGGCCACGCTGTGGGCGTGGACAATGCCGTGGATATCGGGCCGTGCCTCGTAAATGGCCTTGTGGAACGGATATTCCGACGACGGCTGATGGAGGCCCTCGACCACGCCATCGGCACCGACGCGGACAATGTCCTCTCGGCGGAGGCTGCCTTTATCGACGCGGGTGGGCGTGATCCAGGTATCGCCGTTTTCGTCGCGGAGGGAGATGTTCCCGCCCGAAGTAGTGGTCATGCGGTAACGATAGATCCGCTCCATCGTCTGCATGATTTCATCGCGGGCGTGGAGCAGTTGGCGGTGGGGGGGCATGATCTTTGTCTCCCAGGACAGGACGGCCGGTCCAGCATAGCAGAGGACAGCGGAGATTCCAAGGGGCAAGAAACCGCCGCGATCGTAGCATCGTAGGCCCGCCTTCAGGCGGAAGCGCTAATCGGCTAAAGCCGGGACTACGAACGACCTCAATCGTATTCCAAGCCGCTGCGCATCAGCAGCGGTTGCGGGTCCGGCACGCGGTCGCAGGGCCGCACGCCGGGACCGAGGCCCTTGACGCCCAGATCGCCATCCATCTCGCGGACGTATCCCAGGAGTCGTTTTACCACGTCCGGATGCCGCGCGGCCACGTCGGTCGTCTCGCCGATGTCGACGTCGAGATTGAACAAAAGCGGTTCGAACGATTGCCCGCGGCCATTCCTATCGGACATGCCGGCGCCGTAGGCATTCCCTTGGTTGACAATGGCCAGCTTCCACGGACCGGAGCGCACGGCCTGCAGGCGATTACTGTGGAAATAGAAAAGGGCCTGGTGCGGCGATTGCCGGGTCTTGCCCGAAAGGATCGGCCAGATGTCCTTGCCGTCGATCACCCGATCGCTTGGCGGTTGACCGCCGGCGAGCGCCACCAGCGTCGGCAGCACGTCCATCTCGCTCATTGCGGCATCGCATACCGCGCCGGCGGCGATTTTGCCCGGCCACCAGGCGATAGTCGGCTCGCGGACGCCGCCTTCCCATGTTGTCGCCTTGCCGCCGCGCAGGGGGCCTGCCACACCCGCATTCTTGCCCTGGACCAGCCAAGGACCGTTATCGCTAGTGAAAAGGACCAGCGTGTTCGTATCGAGGTGCAATTCCCGCAACGTGTCCAGCACGCGGCCGACGCTCCAGTCAACCTCTTCCACCCAATCGCCATAGGTGCCGTTGTGCGACTTGCCCTTGAAGTCCGCGCCGGGATGCAACGGCACGTGCACGGCGGTGTGCGGCAGGTAGAGGAAGAACGGCCGGTCCTTGTTCGCCGTGATGAACTTCACCGCCTCATCGGTGTAGAGCTTGGTGAGCTTGTCTTGGTTGGCCGGCGCCTCGATGACCTTCATGTCCTCAACCAGTGGCAACGGCGGCGCGGCATTCTTCTTCGCGGCATTCCTCTTGGCAGCGTTCTTCCGGACGACTGGCCCGCCCATGTCATTAGAGTACGGCAGCCCAAGGTAACGGTCGAAGCCATGCCGTGTGGGGAGGAACTCGGGTTGGTCGCCCAGGTGCCACTTGCCGATGGCCATGGTGGCATAGCCGCGGGCCTTGAGCAACTCGGCAACCGTTTGCTCCTTGGCGCTAATTCCCGTTGGGCAGACCGGCCCGATGACGTTGGGCATGGAGACCCGCTTGGCGTAGCAGCCCGTCATCATCTGCGCCCGCGAGGGCGTACAGACCGGCGCGGCGTAAAAGCTGGTGAGTTTCATGCCGCCTGCCGCCATGCGATCGAGATTGGGCGTACGGTTGAGCTTCGAACCGAACGGCCCGATGTCGCCGTAGCCCATGTCGTCGATGAGGATGACAACAAAGTTAGGTACACTGCGTTTTACCTCGCACCCCCCTTTTTTTGCCCAGCATACCGTCAAACCAATTGTGGCAGTGACAAGTGCGAGCGTGGCTATTCTAGGCAGTAAATGCATACGCATGCGCGAACTGGGGTTATTCGAGCACCCCGCTGATGAAAAGCGGAAGATCATGCCAAACCTCCTTCCGAGACGAATACTATCGCGATGTCCAGGACCGACGTTCAAAGTATCCCATCTCGTGGAATCTTCGTCAACAATTCCGCTTCGATGGCAGTAGTTCTGGATTCGAAGCGGGAACGGCCGGATTACTTCGCACCGCGGCTCGCGCTGCCGTGCTGAGGGCCTCGCCTGACAACACCGTCCCGCTCGGCGATCCGCCGCGCCAGGGACGCGCCGGAGTTAAGGGCCCCTTCCATATACCCGACGAACTTGTAGCAGGCGTGCTCGCCGGCGAAGTGCAGGCGACCGATTCCTGCGCGGAGCGTCGGCCCCAGCGTCGTGATTTCGCCAGGCGCGGGGAAGGAATAGCCGGCGCGGGTAAAGGGGTCCGCCGGCCAATCCATGAAGCGGGACTGGACGAAGCTCTTACCGAACCCCGCATAAAGACGTTCGAGCAGCGCGGCGTAGGCGGCCGCGCGCGGTCCTCGCAGACTGCCGCGGCAGGCTTCCGCAGCGGGGCCGCCGGAGAAACTTGTCAGCTCAGCGCCCTGCTCGCCAGGCTGGGCATCAGTGCCTTCCCAAGTCATGCTGATTTGGCCGTTGGTATGGGCCACGGGAGTCGCCGGCTTCCAGAATTGGCCGCTCACGGCGGCAAGGTACTTGACATTGGTCCCCATTTGCGGCCTCAGGCCCTTGGGCAGCGGCGGGTCGATCTTGATCTTCTCCCAAACGCTCGGCGGGACCGCCAGGACCACGTCGTCGCCCGCCACGACTTCGCCGTCCGCGCAGGTGACGTGAACGCCGGATGCCTCGACGCGGATTGCGCAGCACGGGGGCAGACAAGCGGATGCGCTCGCGGCCAATTGCTTTGACGAGGCGGTCGGCGAGCCGCTGATTGCCCCCCTTGCAGCGATAGACCTCGGTATCGGTCCAGTATTTTTCCACACCGCCGCCTTTGATCTGGGCTAGATTGCCCAGGTAACTCTGCCTTTCCACCGCTACACCGTTGTTGCCCGCCAGATCCGATCTGATCAAGCTGCGGCATTCGTCCGAAACTTTCAGTGCCGCAAGCCATCGACCCATATTTCGGCGGTCCCAAGCCGCGGCGCCGCGGGTCTTCCAAGGCTCGTCTTCATTGACCAGAACCGCGTCGGCATTCAGTGTATTGTAAGCCGCGTCCATTTCATCGAGCAGCTCATTGGCCCGCTTGACGTCGATTTTCCGGCCGTCCAGGATAATTGGCACGTCGGCCTTGTCGTCTTTGGAAACGGGCAGGAATTCCAGGCCGAAGCGATGGGCGTAGGCGACCCAGGTCGGGTGATTGGCGCCGATCAATTCGCCGCCGCCTTCGACGTTCTTCTCCTTCACAAAATTGCCAAAGCTGACGACCCTCCCGCCGTAGCGGTTGCGGGCTTCCCGAAGCGTGACATCGTAGCCCGCGGCCCTCAACTCGTAGCCGCAGGCCAGTCCGGCGAAGCCAGCCCCGACCACGACGATGCGCATGCCCGACGCCGCCACCGCGCCCGCGGCGGAAAAGCGGCACACTTGATGACTCAGAAGCAAACCGGCCGACGCCGCTAGCGATTCCTTCAGCAACTGGCGGCGGCTAAGCCCATCGTTGCGGGGGCGGTATTGGCTGAGAAGACGGCTAAAAAGCGATGACATCAATCAATGGCTCCCGTACCCGGTTGGCCTGGCACCGTCTCCGCGAATCACCGGCCCACTCGGTACTCGAGTTAATGGGACGCCCGCACCCAGATTACGGCGCCGCACTGGCAGTTGCAAACTTCTTATTATAGCGAGACGGTCTTTTCCTCGGAGCAATCGCAGAAACCGCCGACCTTTGGGCGGGCTGGTTGCGGGCGACCGGTAAGCGCAGACCCGAGGGGGTTGACCGGAAAACGCGGTGGGCCCTGAATATTGACAAGAAGGCGTGTCTTGATAGCCTATTGCCATGCCGCCGGGAATCCGCTCCATTGTTGAGACACGCCCTCGCTTTATGCGCTGTTACAATAGGGAAAATGGAGTCCTGGTAGATGCTCGCCACTTTCGAACTTGATGGGCAACCGGCCGATGCGCTGGATCTCAAGTGTCTGCTTATCGGCACTGGTCTGCAATATCCCTCTCGGGTGTATGATGCAGTTGCGGGATCGGCGAGACTGGAACCCCCGAGCAACCCCCACGCATGCAACTGCATCATCCTCCCCGGGGAGGTTGCAGTCCACTTGACGGTCAACGAGGCTTCGCCGTTTGCCTTGGACCTCGACGAAGAAGGGCGCACCTGCCTGTTTCATCGTGGAACGCGATTGACCGAAGTTTCGTTCCCGCCGGCGACGGATTACTACGGCCAGCGGACCCGCGAGGGCCGGCCGTTTGGTGCGGTCGCCGTGCTGGAAGGCGTCGGTCTAATGGCGTTCTTCTACCTCTGGCGGTGCCAATACATCGACACCAAGGAGACTTGCGAATTCTGTTTCCAGGTGCGGGCGGAAATGGCCGGCTTCGACCTGCCCAGCCCGTCCGAAGAGGAGGTCGCCGAGATCGTCGCCTGGGGAATCGGGCACGCCGGGGTCCGACAAGTGCAACTTACCGCCGGGACGAAGTTCATTGCGGGCGATGAGTGTCGGCGCGATGCGCGCCTGTTGGAGGCGATCGATCGGGAGGTTGGACTGGAGCGAATTCCCTCGGGAATCTATTGCTACGTGACGGCGCCCAAAAGCCCCGCCGCAGTGGACCAGATTCTGCAAGCCGGGGCGGATCACGTCGCCCACGATCTGCACGTTTGGGATCGCAAACTGCACGCCAAGCTTGCGCCCGGCCATGCCCGTCATGTCGGTCGTGACGCCCAACTGCGGGCGCTGGAGCACATAGCTGGAAAGTTCGGACCCAACCGGGCGTTCAGCGCGTTTGTCGCCGGTATCGAGCCGTTGGACTCGATGATTGAGGGAGCCGAGTATCTGGCTTCGCGTGGCATCGTGCCGGCGTTCAGCGTTTGGATGCCGCCACCCGGGACGACCGGTGCCGAACACCAGCCGCCAGGTCTCAATTACTATAGAGCGGCCCGACGTGAGTTTGCCCGGCTCTATCGTAAACATGGGCTCAGCCCGCCAGGAATCGCAGGTGGCTCGCACGTATCGCTATGCCGCGACATTTATCGCTACACGGACGAGGTCCTTGGCGACGGGCGGGTATAAGTGGTCAACGTCATGCTCGCGCAACGAGGCCAGTTCCATCAAAGCCGATTCGTGGAGCGAATGTCTCCATTGGACCAACCTATGACCGACGCCCGCAACGCCCTGGCGCAGCAACTGCAAGGCTCGGGTTATGATCCGGTCGCCTCGGGGCAGATGGCGCTTCAGCAGATTTACCAGACCGTGCAGCAACAGGCCACGGCGATGTCGTATTTCGACGTATTCTGGTTCTTTTCAATGGCCGCCTTCTTTGTCCTTCCCTTGGTCTTTCTGATGCGCCGGTCAGTCGCGGGACAATCCGACCACGTGGCCGTGGAATGAGTGGTCTGCCATGCGAATCGCGGCCGCCATCATTTTGTTGCTCATGACCGCCGCCGTTGTGTTCGGCATCGATTACGTGCCGCGCCACGACGGCAGCCCGTCGTTGTTCTTGGTGACCATCGTGCTGCCGACGCTGGCCATCTGCTGGAGCATCTGGCGGTTGTTCCCCAACCAAGGCAGTTAGTTGCGTCATGGTGGCCCGCCCGATTATGCCGGGGTCCATACCTGGAAGTTGTATTTCAGGGCGTAGTAGACGCCGAGCGCCAGCAGCAGTCCGCCGGCGGCGAGATTGAGCCATCGTTGAACCTGCTGCGTCCGATGGATAGCCGCGCCAAGCCAGCGCGAGCCGGCGCCCAGGGCCGCGGCCAGCAAGAGCACCGGCAGCGCCGCGCCCGAGGCATAAATTGCCGGATAGATGAAATGGGATCTGCCGCTTTCGGAAATCGCCAACAGGTCCATGAAGAAGATCGTTGCCGATACGGGACAGAAATTCAAGGCCAGTACGACGCCCAGCGGCAAACCGCTCCACGCCCCCCAGGCGTCGATGCGAGCGTGCCAGCGTGGACTGACGCCCAAGCCTGGAAGGCGAAAATGGACCAGGCCCAGCAAAACCATGCCGGCAAGGATCCAGATTGGACCGAGCAGCAGGCTGACGTGCTGCTGCAACATCTCCGATACTCGCCAGGTCGAAGCCATGCCTCTGAGGATGAGGACGGCAAGTGCGACATACGCGATCAATTGCCCGGCGGCATAAAGCAGCGCGGCGGCAACTGCGCCGCCGGACGAACCGGCCCGCCGACCCAGGTAAGCCACTGCCGCCAGGTTTGCCGTCAACGGGCAAGGCTGCATCGCCGTCCACAGGCCCAGGCCGAAGGCGGCGGCGACGGAGGGCTCGGGGAAATTCATCGGCCGATGCCCTCTGCCGCGGCGGTCGTGGCGGGACGAACAGGCGAGACGCCCGCGCGACGATCCCGAAAGGCAACAATTGCGCTTCAAGGTAGCGGGCAAGGGCCCTGGGATCGCCGGTCATGTTCCATGTTTCCGTGAGGGCTTTCCATCGTTGCGGCTGCCCGTCGCGAAATTCCACGAGTACGACTCCGCCGGTGACTAATTGGAAATCGGCCATGTAATGCTCGTTGCCCGCTTTCTGGTAATCAACGGCCCGCCATTGAATGCGGCCATCGGCGGCAAACTGCTCGCGGACAACATCGCGCGAACAAGCCTCCAGCGTTCGGCAGGCGGGGCAACGCACGTTGGCACGAAAGTAGTAAACGACGATGGCATCGGCTCCCGTAGGCTTTGGATCATCGCTGGTCGCCAAAGTTGCCGTTCTTACGTGGCGCACGATGGGGGCTGCAAGGCTGGCGACGACAAAAAGCAGTAGTCCGGTGGTGACGAATGCCTTGAGATTCATTTCTCGGCCGATTTCGGGTCCACCCAGCATCGCAGGATCTCTTCCAGTTGTTCGACCGACTGATGCCGGCCCACCAGGCAGACCTGGCCGTCGATTGCCAGGGCCGGTGTCAGCAGGGCGTCCATGGCGATGATGCGGCTGATTTCTGTGACGTGCTCAACGGCGGCCGCGATGCCAAGGCCCTGCAGGGCGGTTTCCACATCGGTCTTCAGCTGCCGGCATTCCGGGCAGCCAGGGCCGAGCACTTGGATCGACGGCATAGGAAGGCTTTCATCACGGAAAGGCAAACGTACGGCACCGCAGCCCGGAACAAGCTTGCGCAGTTTCGGCAAGAGCTGGCTCGTGCTTTTTTTCCGGAACTGCGCATGTTTGTTCCGGCCTACCTATTAGTTTAGCGGAAAATCGCGCCGCCGCAAAACGGAAGACGCTTGGAAGTCCCCGCGGTCTAAATCGCTATAATAATCAAAAACGGATTCTAACCATTGGCCACGGTAACACGCATGACACATACTTCCCCTTGCGGCGAAGCAACCCTTACCGGCCTTTCCATTGGCCAGTATCTCATCCGTCGCTTGTGCGATTATGGAGTGCGCGACGTTTTTGGCATTCCGGGCGACTACGTCCTCGGCTTTTACGACATGCTGGAGAAAAGCCCCTTGCGCTGATTGGCAACACTCGCGAAGACTGCGCAGGCTTTGCGGCCGACGCCTACGCCCGCATTAATGGTATCGGCGCCGTCTGCGTCACCTATTGCGTGGGCGGTCTGAGCCTTTGCAACTCCATAGCAGGGGCCTATGCCGAGAAATCGCCGGTCGTAGTGATCAGCGGCTCGCCGGGACTTGGCGAGCGAGTGAATAACCCGCTTTTGCATCACAAGGTCAAGGATTTCCAGACCCAGGCCGAGGTCTTCCGTCGGCTTTGTGGCATCGAGGTGCAATTGACCGATCCGGGCGCCGCCTTCCGCCGCATTGACCGCGTTCTGCAACACGTATCGCGTTACAAGCAGCCCGGCTATATCGAGCTGCCCCGGGATATGGTGGGCGTGGTCCCCGAGGGACCCTATACAACGGCGGCTCGCCCGGCAAAAAGCGACCCGGACGTGTTGGCCGAGGCGGTGGCGGAGGCGGCCGCACGGATTGCCGCCGCGCGCTTTCCCGTGATCGTGGCCGACGTCGAAATCCACCGCTTCGGCCTCCAGGACAAGTTGCTGGCTTTGGCCGAGGGGGCTGGCATTCCCATGGTCAGTACGATCCTGGGCAAGAGCGTCGTGAGTGAGCGGCATCCGCTTTTCGCCGGACTCTATGAAGGGGCGATGGGCCGCGAGGAGGTCACGGAGTTCGTCGAGTCGAGCGACTGCGTCATTCTGCTTGGGGCCTTCATGACCGACATCAACCTGGGCATTTACACTGCACGGCTTGACCCGGCGCGGTGCATCGAGGCCACGAGCGAGCGGCTGCGAATCAGCCGCCACCAGTACGAGGGTGTGGTGCTGGCAGATTTCCTCGACGGGCTGATCGTCGCCGGCCTGAAGACCCCGCCGCGGGCGATTCCCGCGCGGCCCGGGGTCTATGACGAAGTCTACCAACTGCGGCCGGAGGCCCCGATGACGATCCGACGACTGATCGCGCGGCTGAACCAATCGCTGGACGCTTCGATCGTGGTCATCGCCGACCCGGGCGACGCCCTCTTTGCCTCCAGCGACCTGGTGATCCATCGGCAGACTGAGTATATTGCGCCGGCCTATTACACGTCGATGGGTTTCGCCGTGCCGGCGGCCTTGGGGGTGATGGTGGCGCGGCCGGACTTGCGGCCGATTGTGCTGGTGGGCGACGGCGCCTTCCAGATGACGGGCATGGAACTTTCGAGCGTCGTGCGCTATGGTTTTTGTCCCATCGTCATCGTGTTGGACAACCACGGCTACGGCACCGAGAGGTGGCTCCAGCCCGGCGACCACGCCTTCAACGAGGTCCAGCACTGGAATTACCACAAGCTGCCGGAACTGCTGGGCGGTGGCACGGGCTACAACGTCCGCTGCGAAGGCGAGTTCGACCAGGCCCTGCTCCGTGCCTTGGCTGATCGCTCCGGCTTCAGCCTGATCCATGTGCATCTGGGGCGCGACGACGCCAGCCAGGCCCTGGAGCGACTGGCCAAACGGCTGCGGGCGCGGGTGGAAGGGCGGTAGTCGAGTTGCGATTCGCCGCCGGGGAACTATACTTTAATCTCAAGCCGTAAGCGCTTGCCCAGTAGACCGGATCAATCGCGGTAGGCCGGAACACGCTTGCGCAGTTCCCGCAAGAATTCCTCGTGCTTTGCCGGAACTGCGCAAGGTTCGGCCTACGGCGCGCGGCCGAAGGGTCGTAAAATCCCCTAACGCAATCCTCATGCAAAAATCGCTCGACGCAAAACTGGCGCGGATTCTGGCCGACTCCTCCTGCCCGGATTTCATCCTGGCCGATGCCAAAGACGCCGACATGGCTTACGGCATCGCCTCGCCCGGCCGCAGCCCGGAGCAGCATGTCCAGGAAGGCCGCTTCCGCACGCTCGATGAATACCGCGAGCTGATCCGCCAGAACGTGAGGCAAGGTCTGGTGGACATCATGCTCATGAGCGGCAGCAGCAACGCCGTGCTCACGCTCCAGGAGCGGCTGTTCGACACGAGCCACGTCACGCCGGCCATTCGGGCCAACGATGCGACCGATGTTTGGGCCGCGCAGGGCGGGGCGTACCTCCGCGAGCCCGCTCGCCCGTTCCGCTCGGCCTCGCTCAACCAGGCCATGTGCGGCAAGCCTGACTGCCGGCCGGAGGAGCGGCGGCAGGGCGCGGACCTGGGGCTGTACTCGATCACGCTCAACAACGACCTTAGCCTGGACCACCAGACGCTGACGGCCTACGCGGCCTTTCGCCAGGAGGCGGCGGCCAAAGGCTTTCGCCATTTCCTGGAGGTTTTTGATCCCAATGCCCTGCGTAACCCAGTGCCCGACCTGGCCCGCTATATCAACGACATGATTGTGCGGACGCTGGCCGGCGCGGCGGGCAAGGAGCGGCCGATCTTCCTCAAGGTGGCGTACCATGGGCCGGCGGCGATGGAACAGCTTGTTTCCTACGACTCGCGGTTGGTGGTCGGCATTCTGGGCGGGGCGTCGGGCACGACGCTCGACGCCTTCCATCAACTTTGGGAGGCGAAACGGTACGGCGCTCGTGCGGCGCTTTACGGCCGTATGATCAACAACGCCGAGCACCAGTTGACCTTCATTGAGCACTTGCGGGGCTTGGCCGACGGCCAGTTGCAGCCGGTCGAAGCCGTGCGGTCGTATCACGCGGCACTGGCGCGTCTGGGGATTCGGCCGTACCGGAAGCTGGATGACGATTTGCAAGCGACGTTGCGGGCCGGCGCTTACGGCGACGCCAAACCCGTCGCTCCGGCATCGCCAGCCGCGCGGCCTGCGGCGGGCAAGCCTGGTGCGAGCGAACCCGCACCCGATTTCACGAAAATGAGCCAGGCGGAGAAGGTCGCCTGGAATCTTGCGCGTTGGAAGCGGGTCGTGGGCTGATTACCGCTTGCGATTCTTTTTGCGGCGAATGGCCTCGCGCTCGGCGTTGCTGGGCCGATCGGGCTTGGGTGGGAGACGACTCGGCACTTCGTCACTCGCCGCACCATTGCTCGTGGCGGTCGTAGGCAGGAACCGCCGCTCCAGCAGGCCCCAGACGGTCTGGACGATGAAGTACAGGCAGAGGCCGGCGGCAATCTTGAAGAGCATCAAGCCAATCACGAACATGACGTACTTCATGATCTTCTGTTGCTGTGCCGCCTGTTCGTCGGCCGGTGGCGGCATCATCACTTTTTGCTGCACCAGATACAAAACCAGGCAAATCGCCGGGAACAAGTTGAAGTAGGGCCCCAGTCCCAGCATCGGTCCGAGAATCGGCAATCCCGGCATGCCTTGCCCGTTGTTCACAAAGGCCGGCATGAACGAACTCCAGTCGAAGAGCATGTCCGGCGCGGCCAGATTGGAACACCAGCGAATGGAGTCCGAGATCAGCGGCGCCCCGCGGAGCTCCACATCGATCTGTAACGCCCGATAAAGGCCGATGAAAATCGGGATCTGGATGAACATTGGCAAGCAGCCGCCCAGCGGATTATAGTTGTGCTTGGCAAAGAGCTCTTGCTGGGCCTTGCGGGCTCCCTCGGGGTCCTTCTTGAATCGCTTCTGGATCTCCTTGATCTCCGGCTGGATTTTCTGCATCATCTGGGCGCTTTGCACCTGATGGCGGCTGATCGGAAACATCGCCAGGCGGACGCACATAGTCAACAAGATGATCGCCACGCCGTAGTTATGGACGATGCTGTAGAAGAACTCCAGAACGGCCGTGAGCGGCTTGGCCACCCACTCGAAAATCGGCCAGCCGTAGGTAATAACGCCCGAAAGGTGGTATTCCGGTTGGGCCAGCAATTCGGGCCGCTTGGGGCCCGCGAAGACCACGAACCGCTGGGGCGGCGACGACTGTTTGGCCTCCAGCGCCAGCGGCTTGCTGATCAGTCGGCAGGAAGTGTTGGTGAGCGTGAAGCGGCGTTCGACCACGTCGCCCATGCGAAGCGCGACCGCCCGATCGAGGTTGGCGGCGGTCGCCCTTTCGCCCTCGCCGCGGAGGATCATCGAGACGTTGAAATATTGGGCGTCCACGCCGAAGAAATCGGGAAGATGGTCCTTGAACTGCGTGGCTTCGCCGATGACCTTGAAGAACTTGTCTTTTTGTGAAAGCTGCGAGGCCGTCGCCACGTCCACGTTTTCGCCGGCCAACTGGTAGTCGACGTCGCGCAGACCCTCGCCACTCCAGCCCCGGCCGACCTTGGTGGTCACGTACCACGAGCCTTCCACAGGCAGTCCGTTGGGCCCGTCGATGCGGTAGGCCACCTCGTGCTTCTGCGTGTCGTCGTTGGTCAACTGCAGGCTCAACGTCAAGTGGTAGGCGGGGTCATCCGATGCCTTCTCCTTACCCTCGATCTTCGACAGTTCATAGGTCTTGGTGATGGTCAAATGGTATTGGGGCACCGGGCAACTGAAGACGACTTTCGAGTCGGTCTGACTTTCGATGTGCCAATTCGCCTGCCGCAGTTCCACGCCGGCCAGTTGCTCGTTCAGCACCTCCGCCCAGTTCGCGTCGTTCCATTTTGCGTCGGCATCGATGGTCGGAAGGCTCTTGTCGTCGACGCCCTGCAAAGTCATAAGGAAGGAGAAGGGGCAGTTGTCCTTGAGGTCGATGGCGTCCAGCGGGCCGTTCTCGATCCATTCCGTGTTCGGCTGCTTGCGCTCCGGGCGGACCACTTCCAAGGGACGACCGATCAGTCCGACCGTGACGGTGAAAGGGGCTTCTTTGCCGCGCTGGATCTCCAGTTCGGCTGTCTGGCCCGGCTTGGTCTTGCGGAAGGCCAGTTCCAGGGCCTCGGCCGGCCTTTTGGCGCCCTTGATTTCCGTGCTCTTGCCCTGACAAGTGACTTTGAGAATGCGATCGCCGGCCCTCACGCCAGCGTTCGCCGCCGGGGTGCCCGGCCCCACCACTTGCACCAGGCAGCCTGGGCCCTTGTTGGCCTCGGTCGAGTCGTCCATCACCAAGTGGCCGAGATAGCCGCTGCGATCGTCCAGGTCGCGATAACGTTCGTTGCTCAATTCGATGCGTGCGACCGAAGCGCCCTGGCTGCTCACGGTGACCAGCATGCGGTAGGGATTTTTCTTGAGGTCGGGATCGGCCGAGCCGAGCGTGGCCCACGCGATCGGCTCCTCGATCTTCTTGGCCGGCGGAACAGCCGGTTTTGCGGCTGGGGCCTTGGCGGGCCCGGCGGCCGGCTTCTCCTCTTTGCCCGGCGCCGGTTTCACCTCTTTAGGATTCGCGGACTTTTCGCTGTTAGCGGCTTTGGGGGGCTCGCCAGGCTTGGCTTTTTCCTCCTTCTTGGCTTCACCGCCCTGCTCATTTTTCTTCTCCTGCTCGGCTGGCGCGTTGGCCACGTTGGCCGGCGGCAAGACTTTCCGCATGACCAACGGATAGACTACCAGGGCCAGGATGCAGATGACGGCGAAAATCAGGATGTCGCGAAACGGGGGCGACGGAGAGCGTTCTTGCATGCGCTATGCTTTCGATTGCAGGGCCGGGTCTTGGGATTTTACTGCACGTGGTTGAGAGCGTCACATTTCATACTAACCCGAAGCGCAAGCGAGGTAACGACGTACGGTCCTTGCTGCCGCTTCCGGTTAGTGTCACCCGCAGCCGCGAGCCGCATAATTTACCGCCCGTCCCGCAAGCGATCGCCAAGGAAATTGTCCAGATCGGGTATGTCGTAGATTTTGGCGATCGTCTTCTCGAAGGGATAATCCACGCGGCGAAAGTGAACGACATTGTCTTCCAGTACGACGTAGCAGGCCTTCGGGTTGCCGTCGCGGGGCTGACCCACAGAGCCCACGTTAATCATGGCCTTACCGTCGCCAAGCCGGTATTCGTGGTTGATCTCCTCCGGGCTGAGGAACTGGAACTGCTCCGTAAAAACCCCCGGGACATGCGTGTGGCCCTGAAACGAGTACCGGGGGATCAAGGCGAATATCTTCTCGAGTTTCCGACGGTTGTAAATGTCCTCCGGAAAAACGTACTCATTCAGCGGGTTGCGGGCGGAGCCATGCACGAAGAGGAACTTGTCTTCCTGGTGGTTGCAGGGCAACTCGCCGAGAAAATCCCAGCGTTTCTGCCGCTCGATCGCGCTGCCGCCGTCTTCCAGTTGCATGCGGGTCCAAAAAATCGCCCGTTCCGCGCCGGAATTAAAACCTTCAGGGTCAAACAAGGCCCCCTGGTCGTGATTGCCTAACAGGCAGACCTTACATTGCATGACGCGGTCGATACATTCGCGGGGGTTGGGACCATAGCCTACCAGGTCGCCGAGGCAGTAGACTTCGGAGATCCCCTGGCTGCGGATGTCGGCGAAGACGGCCTCCAAGGCCTCAATGTTGCTATGGATATCGCTGATAAGGGCACGTTTCACGCTGGATAACCTTCGGGTGGAGTGTGCTACCCGTCGAATAAGGCAGACATTATATTGTTACATATTGGTACAATCAAGTCGAGACCCTCTTAAGGGTCGATTTCTGTCTTCACTCGTTGAGCAAGAAAGCCAACGAATAAATCTATGAATATCAATTGACCGTATGCTCCGCACCCTTGCCTTGGAGACGAGCGAACTGACCGGAAGCGTGGCCGCGGCCGCGGATGGTAAGGTATTGACCGAATTGGAGTTAGATCGCGGGCAACGCAGCGCACAGTCGCTTGCTCCGGCGATCCGCCGTCTGCTGGAGCAAGTTGGCTGGCAGCCTCGCGAAATCGGCCTGTTGGCGGTGACGGTGGGGCCCGGGTCATTCACCGGCTTGCGCGTGGGTGTAGGCATGGCCAAGGTCTTTGCCTATGCCGTCGGCAGCGAGATAGTCGGGATGGGAACCCTGGAGACCATCGCCGCCGCCGCCCCGCCGGAGATCCAGTCGCTTGCCGTCGCTGTTGACGCCCAGCGGGGCGATGTCGTCGCTCAGCAATTCCACCGCGCCGCGTCCGACTGGTTGGAACCACAAAGCGAACCCCATTTGCTCCCGTTGGATCAGTGGCTTGCCGCCGTGCCGCCGGGTTTCGCCGTTTCCGGGCCGGCGCTGAAAAAATGGAACGGCGAGATTCCAGAGGGTGTGACCCGGCTCGATCCGGCCCTATGGAGCCCCAGGGCGGCTAACGTGGCGCGGCTGGCCTACCGCGATTATCGAGCTGGCCGGCGTGATGATATTTGGAAGTTGTTACCGCTCTACTCGCGTCGCAGCGCAGCGGAGGAAAAATTGGAAAACAAGCAGGGAATCTCATGAACCGCAAAATTTCGATCGCAAGTCCGCTCGCCGTGCTCTCGGCCCTTGCCCTTATGCCAGCCGCCCTCACGGCGGCGGAGTTCCATGTCTCCGTGAGCGGCAACGACGCTGGAGACGGGACCAAGACGCACATGCTCCGCACGATCTCGGCCGCGGCCAGGCTGGCCCAACCGGGCGACGTCGTCACCGTGCACGAAGGCGTCTATCGCGAGCGCGTCGCCCCGCCCCGCGGCGGCGAGTCCGACACGAAACGAATCGTCTACCAGTCCGCTCCCGGCGAAAACGTCGTCGTCACCGGCTCCGAAGTCGTAAAACACTGGCAAAAGGTCCAGGGCGACGCGTGGAAGCTGACGCTCCCTAACAAGTTCTTCGGCGACTTCAATCCCTATGCGGATTTGATCCACGGCGACTGGTACGGCTCGAGCCGCCCCAACCATACCGGCGCGGTCTACCTCAATGGCGATTGGCTGCTGGAAACCCCGGCGCTGGACGATGTCCTATCAAAAACCATCGGCAAGCTTCCGCTTTGGCACGCCACGGTCGATGGCGCCGGCACGACCATTTGGGCACAGTTTCCGGGCGTGGACCCCAATCGGGCCGAGGTGGAGATCAACGTCCGCAAGACGGTCTTCTCGCCCGAAAAACAGCGGCGTCAACTTTATCACCCTCCGCGGTTTCACGCTTCGCAACGCCGCCACGAACTGGGCCCCGCCCACCGCCGGGCAGATCGGCATGGTTTCCGCTTACTGGTGCAAAGGCTGGATCATCGAGAACAACGACATCGGCTACTCCACCTGCTGCGGGATCGCACTGGGCAAGTACGGCGACGAGTGGGACAATCGCGCCGAGTCGGCCGAGGGCTATGTCGGCACACTGACGCGGGCACTCAAGAACGGCTGGAACAAGAACACGGTCGGCGGTCACACGGTGCGCAACAACCACATCCACCACTGCGAGCAGACGGGCGTCGTCGGCAGCCTCGGCTGCTCGTTCAGCACCGTGACCGGCAACGAGATCCACGACATCCACGTCCGCGGTCTTTTTGGCGGGGCCGAAATGGCCGGCATCAAGTTCCACGGGGCCATCGACGTCGTGATCGCGGGCAACCACATCTACCGCTGCGGCGACGTCGGCGGCATCTGGCTGGACTGGATGGCCCAGGGCGCGCAGGTGAAAGGCAACTTGCTGCACGACAACGCCAGAGACATCTTTTGCGAGATGCAGCACGGCCCGCTGCTCATCGCCAACAACCTCTTCTCTCTCGCGGCCAGACCATTTTGTTCAATTCCCAAGGCATCGCCGTCGCCCACAACCTCATCGCGGGTCCCGCGGCGTTTACGCACTTCGACGGGCGGGACACGCCGTTCCACCGGGCACACTCGACGGAAATCGCCGGGCTGCACAACGCGCCCAGCGGCGACCATCGCTTCTACAACAACGTCTTCCAACATTGCGATCTCCGCACCCTTGGTGACTCGATGCTCCCCTGTTTTGCCGCGGGCAACGTGTTTGTCGAGAATTCGCAACCCTCGAAGTTCGACGTGCAATCACTCGTGAAAGCGGACTTCGCCACCGGCATGAAACTGCTGCAGACACCCGGCGGCTGGTATCTGACAATCGCCGAAGACCCTGCCTGGCGGACGGCCGCCCAGCGAAAGACGGTGACCACGGAGTTACTGGGCAAGGCCGCAATTCCCCAGTTGTCCTATGAGAACGCCGACGGCACGCCGCTCCATGTCGCCACCGATTATTTTGGCAACCCGCGGAACGCCGCGAGTCCTTTCCCGGGGCCGTTTGAGCTTCCTGTTAATGGGAAGCAGGCGATCCGCGTCTGGCCCATCGGCGAGTCACCCCGCCAGGCAAGACGATAATAGTTCGAAATGAAGGTTCAGACCCATGCCGCGAATTGCCACACTTTGGATAACCACTTTCTCGCTGGCGTTCTTCATAACTGTTGCCACGGCCTTAAGCGAAGACATTCGCCTCGACGACCTGCTTCCGTCCACCGCGCGCCAGGGTTGGGGTACGTTGCAAACCGGCAAGTCCGTGCAGGGCAATTCGCTCTCCGTGGGAGGCAAACGATTCTCCCATGGTTTGGGCACGCATGCTGTTAGCGAGATCATCTACGACCTCGACCGTGCTTACGGCCGCTTTCGCGCTTGGGTCGGCGTGGATGACGAAATGAAAGGATATACGAAAAGCAGTGTCGTGTTCCTGGTCTTCGGCGACGGCCGGAAACTCTTCGCTAGCAAAGTGATGCGGATCGGCGACGCCGCGATGCCTGTGAACGTCAGTGTCTCCGGCGTCGATGAACTGAAACTCGTGGTGACCGACGCAGGCGATGGCATTGACTGCGATCACGCCGACTGGGCCGACGCCATCTTCCTCGATGGCAAAGTGCCGGTTCCGAAAGCGGCCAAGTACTCCGTGTCGTCCGCGACGATGAAGATCGACCTGTCCGCCGACGGCGAAATCACCGGGGCGCTGGGCGGCTGCACCCGGCTGCAGGGCTGCCGCAGTACGGGGCCGGTTGCAACGACCCGTCTTGCCGGCGGCGGGTATGCCTTCACGCGGCAATGGGCCGATGCCGGCGGTGGAACGGCCGCTGGGCGCCGCCGCTGCACGGTGACGGACCGCTTCCTTCCCGCCAAGGACAGCATACGCTGGGAGGTGGAAATCGTCGGTGGCGGATCGCCTTGGACAACCGTCATCGAAACGTGCGTGAACTACCCCGCTACTCCGGCAACGCGTTTCTGGACGGCATGGTCCGATCCGGAAAACCAGGGCGGTGCGTGGCGCGATCCGCTGGTGCTGCGGCCGCTGGGCGGCGCGGCTTGGACCTTCGGCGGTTCCACCACGCGCGGCGATTACACCGCCCTGCCGCTGGCCACCATCGCCGAGCCGGCCCGGAACACGGCATTGAGCGTCGTTTTCTCGCCCGAAGACACATACCTGGTTGGGGCTCGGCTGGCAACGAGCCCAACGGGGGCGATCCGCTTTTCGCGAGTCAACTTCCGCATCGGCAGCCGGCCGATCTGCTTCGCCATGGACTTGATCGCCCATGAGGCCGACTGGCGTGGCGGCCTGCGCTGGCTTGTGGCTCGCTATCCGCAGTTCGTCGAACCGCCCAATCCGCTCGCCGACGGCCTGGCCGGTTGCGGGGCCTATTCCGGCGACGAAAGCCCGATCGACGCGGCGAAGCTGCGGAAGATGGCCTTCCGCATCAATTGGAAGCTGTCGGACGACTTTCCTTACATGGGCATGTTTCTCCCGCCGGTGAAGGACGCCGAGGAATCGTGGGAACGATCGTGCGACGAGACCGCGCCGCCGGACAAGCCGCGGACGACGAACTGCCGCCGCTTGAACGACTACGCCTGCTACATGAAGGCCAACGGCTTCTATGTATTGAACTATTTCAACGTCACGGAATTCGGCAAGAACATGGATGGGAAACCGGTTCGCGCGCCTGACGACGTCGAGCTTTGGAAAGATCCCCGTGGCTTCCTTGCCTATCGGCTTCCCGGCGCGGTATTGATCAAGGGCGATGCCACGTGTTACCGGGCCAGCGTCGTTGACCCCGGCGATCCGGCCTTTCAGGAGTTCATCCTCGAGCAGGCCGCGCGGCACAACCGCCTCCTGCCGGAGACCGTCGGCATTTGCATCGATCGAATGGATTGGCTGGAACAGGTCAACCACCATGCCGACGACGGGATAAGCTGGTATGGCGGCACAGCGGGCGACCAGGGGCCCGTCCGTGCGCTGTGCCTTTCCTGGAACCGGTTGCTTGCGCGACTGGGCCCGATGATGCACGCGGCGGGCAAAGTCATCTTCGTGAATCCGATCTACTCGCGCTTGGATCTCTTGCGCCACGTGGACGGCATCTACACGGAGTTCGGCCAGGACGGCCGCTCGCTGAACGCCTCCGCGCTGATGGGCCTGCGCAAGCCGGTGCTGGCCTGGACCTGCAACGATACGCTTCGCCAGCCCGACGCGGACTCCTTCTTCCAGCGACATCTGCATCTGGGCGTCTATCCTACGGCGCCGTATCCGTGGAACAACCATTGTATCGGCCCCGAGGCGTGGGTCGAGCGGCAATACCTCGACTACGGCCCTTTGTTGGACGCCTTGCGCGGCAAGAAATGGGTGCTCGCGGCCCATTGCGTCGAGGCCGCGCCGGCCGACATCAAAGTCAATCTCTTTGCGGTGCCGGGTGGATACGCGCTGCCCGTGACGTTCGGGGGCAAGGCACAGTCGGCGGCGGTTCGCCTCCGCAATCTTCCGAGGCTCGAAGCGGCCCGCTGCGACGTCCTGTATCCGGGCCTCGACACGCCAGTTCCTGTCAAGGCAAGTTACCACCATGGCGTACTGGAGATCCCCGTGCCGCTAATGCGCGCCTGTGCCATGGTGCGGGTGCGGTTATAACCGCACTTTGATCGTCGGCGTCCGAGTGTCGATGGCAGGCCGCATGCCCATAGCCGATGCTTGACTTGCCGCTGCCCTTGAATGTAAATGGAGGAGTGATGATTGGCCGATTCCACAGACAACTTTTCCTGCATGACCACGATCGTTCTAGCTCACCCCAATCAGGGCTGCCCCCGCTTCCAGGTCTTTGGCGTATATGACGGCCCGGATGACCGCTTTACGTTCGCCGCCCAAGAGTTTGATGATCGGGAACGAGCCGAATGGATTGCCAAGAGGCTCATGGAAGCTCTTGAGGCCGATCATTTTCGCCGCGTGACATCGACGACGGATAACCCGGGAATCGCTTGAACGACTTGGCTCGCGAGCACGTCGTCCCAAGGCACGCGGTTGCTTTAGCACGGAGCCTTGTGGTCGGCAAGAGAGAACACCGGTGCCAGGGGTGCGCGAAGGTGGGGGAAAAAACTCCGACATTGCCCCCGTTACAGCGTTGTGAACGTCTCGACCGCCGCGGCAATCGTGGCCTCGATGTGCTCATCGCTGTGTGCCGTCGAGACGAACAATGCCTCGAACTGGCTGCAAGGCAGGTAGATGCCGCGATCGATCATTCCCCAGAAATACCGCGCGTAGCGCTGCGTGTCGCTTTGGCCAGCCGACTCCCAATCGGTCACCGGCCCTGGATGGAAAAAGAGGGTCATCATCGAGCCCACGCGGGTCAGCGTGTGCGGAATACCCGACGCACTTGCCGCGCTGGCCAGTCCGGCTGCCAGACGGCTTGATGCTTGTTCCAATCGAGGATAGGCGGCGCCGTCGCGAAGGACCTTCAACGTGGCGATGCCCGCCGCCGTGGCCAGCGGATTGCCGCTGAGTGTACCGGCTTGAAAGACCTTGCCCGCCGGCAAAACATGATCCATGATCCTCGCCGTGCCGCCATAGGCTCCCACGGGCAGCCCGCCGCCGATCACCTTGCCGAGCGTCGTCAGGTCGGGTTTGATCTGCCAGAGCGACTGCGCCCCGCCATAGGCCACGCGGAATCCGGTCATGACCTCATCGCAAATCAGTACGGCCCCGTAACGGTGTGTGAGATCGCGGAGGGCGAAAAGGTATTCCTCGCTGGGCACCACGCAACCCATGTTTCCCACCACCGGCTCGAAGATCACCGCCGCGATCTGGTCGCCCGATTGGGCGAAGGCATCAGCCAACGCCTCAGGATCGTTGTAGGGCAGGACCAGCGTGTCGCGGACTGTACCTTCGGTTACCCCGGGCGAGTTGGGTACGCCCAAGGTGGCCGCCGAACTGCCGGCCGCCACCAGCAGGCTATCGACGTGGCCGTGGTAATTGCCGGCGAATTTGATGACGATCGGCCGGCTGGTATAGCCGCGAGCCAACCGGATGGCGCTCATCGTGGCCTCGGTGCCCGAGTTCACCAGGCGGACCTTCTCCACGGAAGGAACGGCCTCGATGATTAGCTCGGCCAGTTCGGTCTCCTGCAACGTCGGGGCACCGTAGCTTGTGCCGCGACGAATGGCGGCCTCCAAAGCAGAGACGACCGCCGGATGCCCGTGGCCGAGGATCATCGGACCCCAAGACCCGATAAAATCGAGGTAGTGGTTGCCGTCGATGTCGATCAGCCATGGGCCTTGGGCCTCGCGGATGAAGATCGGGTCTCCGCCTACGCCGCCGAAGGCCCGCGCAGGACTGTTGACTCCACCGGGCATGATCCGCATGGCCCGGGAAAATGCGTTCTTGCTTGCTTCGCGTGACACGGTTGGAAACTCCTTCCGTATGAGTGTAATGGATGCGGCCGCCGATGCACAAGCCAGTATTGGCGCGGGAATTGCAATGCTTTCATTCAGACCAAGGACAATCGCCCGAAAAAGTGTGAATCGCGGGCGGAATAGCCATCGGGCTATTACATATCACTGGCTCGCATGCGGAATACGATGAGACAGAGGTATTTTTCAAAGAGCGTGCGCAAGCAATTTATCTCAGCTACAGCTTATTTCCTGTGCAGTTTGCAACGCCACCGCTAGGAAGTGACGATGGTTTCCATTCAAGAGGCAGTGTCCCAGCGGTTGACGAACGCCGAATTGGCCCACGTCAGGCCTTTGGCGACACGCAGCGATTATGACGACGGCGAGATCATATTTCGGGCGGGAGAAGCGGATATCGATCTGGTTATCGTGGAAAGCGGGCGTGTCGAAATTCACAATCCAACGGACCGCCAGCGGATATTGATCGTTTATGAGCCCGGGGACTTCGTCGGCGATATCGATCTCTTGACGGGGCGGCCGGTGATCGTGACCGCGGTGGCGCAGGGGAAAACCCGCGTCTTGCGGGTTCCAGGAAGCCAACTCAGGGGATTGCTCAATCGCGTACCCAGCCTGGGCGAAAAGCTGATCGAGGCCTTTACAAGCCGTCGCGAACTGCTTGCCCAGTCGGGTTCGGCCGGCCTGCGTGTCGTGGGCCCAGCCCGCTGTCGGGAAACGAACACCATCTGCGAATTCCTTTACAAGAACTTTGTCCCGTTCGCATGGTTCGATGCAGATAGCCCCCAAGGCCGTGAGGTCTGCGCCGCGCTTGGTTCCGTAAGGGCCATGCCGGTGGTTGAATGCAGCGACGGGCGGGTGCTTGTTAACCCATCCTTACAGGAGCTGGCCGACGAGGCCGGCATCTGGCAACACTGCCCCTCCCAAGACGTTGATTTTGCAATTGTCGGGGGTGGCCCGGCCGGAATTACGGCGGCTGTCTATGCCGCTTCGGAGGGCCTTAATACCTTGATGCTCGACCGGCTCGGGCCCGGCGGCCAGGCGGGTGGCTCGTCGCGGATCGAAAACTTCATCGGCTTTCCGGCCGGGCTCAGCGGGGCGGAACTCGCCACCCGGGGAGTCCTGCAGATGCTCAAGTTTGGCGCGCGGATCGTTGCCCCCGTCGAGGTGCAGAGGTTGATTCCGGCCAGGTCGCCTGGTGAAAGGCACGTGTTGGCGCTCGATTGCGGGGCGGAGATTCGCTGCCGCGTGGCACTCTTAGCCCTGGGCGTGCACTGGCGGCGGCTGGAGGCCGCGGGCGCGGAGCGATTCACGGGTGCTGGCGTCTATTACGTCTGCACTACGGTTGAGGCCGATAGTTACCGCGATGCCGACGTGGCGGTCGTCGGCGGCGGCAACTCGGCCGGGCAGGCCGTGATGTTCCTTGCCGAGTGCTGTCGCAACCGCAAGGTCCATCTGCTCATTCGCCACAATCTGGGACCAGGCATGTCCGATTACCTGGCCCACCGCATCCGGGCAACCGCCAACGTGGTCGTTCACGAGCAGACCGAGATCGAGTCGCTCTGCGGCAAGGACCGCATCGAATCGATCATGCTCCGCGACAGCCGCAACGGCGAGTCCTGTCGCTTGCCCTGCGCGGCCGTCTTCGTTTTTATCGGCGCGGAGCCGACGGCACACTGGCTGCCAGGACAACTTGCCCGCGACCCGGCTGGTTATCTCTTGACCGGCTCCGACGTGGCGGCGGCGGGGACGTGGCCTGTGGCGGAACGAGCCCCCTGCGCCTGGAAACGAGCATTCCCGGCGTGTTGGCCGCCGGCGACATCCGCTCGGGTTCAACCAAGAGGGTTGGGTTTGCCGTGGGCGACGGGTCTTTGGCGGTGACATGCGCCCATCGCTTGATTTCGCTGGGGCGGTGAGAGAGTCGCGCAGGCTGGCACGTTTCTTCGTAGAACGGAATTACATCCGTTCGCTCAAAACGGAATAAATTCCGTTCTACGAACCGCCTTACTTGCCCGTCGCGGCGGTTGCCGGCTTCTTCAGCGTGAAATTTATTTCCGAACTGCCGGCGGGCACGTCGATGACCTTGTTGTTTCCCACGGCATTGGCGGGAATGGAGTCGGTGCGGTCAATCATGCCGCTGGGATCGGCCACCTTGGCGGCCTCGTGGTCCCCCTTGGTCGTTTCCTTCCGCGACAGGCCGGGGAAGTTCACCGTCTTGAGCCCGACGATCTGCACCATCTTCTTTCCAGGGGCGACGTCTGGCACGCGGAATGCGCCTTGGGCGATTGGGCCGCCACAAGTCGGCCCTTTGCCGTCGGAGGGAATAAATGTGATCAAGCCCTTATCGACCGGCTGCCCTTCGTAGGAAACGGTTCCGCTGACCGTCGAGAGCGGCTTCCCGCAGCCCAGCGCCAAAAGCAAACTGACGGCAAGAAACGGATTTCGAACCAGTTGCGCCTTCATGTACTTTGCCCGTAGAGAAAATCATTGAGGGATATTGACCGCGTCGTTGCCAGCCCGCGTCGCCATGCTGCGCCACGTAATCAGGTCGACGGAATTGCTAAAGAAACGCACGGATCCGTCAGCCATTGAGGCGTTAACGCCAGTGGGATGCTTGCTCCGCGCCGCCGCATAAGCCCCTTGGCCGCTGGGCGTCCACCACGCGTTCGAGCCCAGCGAGACGCATGGGGCCTGGTAGTACGAGTCGCCCGCGTCCTGGGGGCAGGGGCCAATCGGGCGGTCAGGCGACGACGAGTTGGGTGTAAGGCTCGCTGAAAATAGCGATCCTCCCATGTTGCCGTAGACGATCTCGGCCATGACTCCTCCCCAATTCATCGTACTACTGCCCGCTACCCCTTCGGAAAACATTAGGGTCTGCGTGCAACCATCAGTGATTTTGGCTGTAACCGTGCCCAGTCCGTTCTGCGTGAGGTCGAAACTCTGACCGTGGGCGACGCCGAATGCCCCTACGCCCCACGGGCCGTTGGTGGAATCCACTGCGGCGCCGTACATGTCTCCGCTGCCAATGCAGGCCCGATAGCTGCCCTTGTAATAACAGTATGGGCTTCCCGCATACAATTCATCCCAGCGTGGCTGGGTAATGTCGCTGGGGCAATAGAAGGTGGGAATGGGCGTGCGGCGAGATTGCATCTCCTGCGGATCGGTGCCGATTGGCCCATTCGGCCCGGAGTAGTTCTCCACGTAGGGCGTGGCATAGATGTACTTGGCAAAGCCTTGGAAGACGTCGTTTTGGTCAATGTTGGGGAGGATCAACTCGCTCCAGCACCAACTGTCCCAGATGTCGTATTTTCGCGCGAACGGGAGTTCGTCGGCCTTCGCCTCGGCATAGGCCAGGCAGGCAAGGCTGATCTGCCGGATGTTGTTGCTGCACTGGGCCCGGCGACCCGACTCACGGGCCTGGTTGACGGCGGGCAGCAGCAACCCCACCAAAATACCGATGATTACGATCACTACGAGCAATTCGACGAGCGTAAAAGCCGTGCGACCAATAATCGGTCGCGTATATCTCATGGGTTTATGCCTCCCAGCGATTGACCTGCATTGCTATTTCGCCCCGACGCCTATTATGAGCGAATTTTGCGAAAAAGGCAACGGCTGGAAGCGTTCCCGTTGTGCTGGAAGGGAATGTTGTGGAGAATTCGAAGAAAACAATCCGGTTGTCCCACAGCCGAAGACGCGATTATTACTCTCAGCAAGAGGTATCTACTTCGCGAGAAGGTAAGACTTGATTTTTGCCAGTCGCCGATGATACTTGATGTCCTTGACTCGCCGTCGGCGATAATCGCTTTCGGTCTCCCAACCAGGATCCACCATGCGTCCAATCGAATGTTCTCTGGCTTGGCCCCTAATTGTGGCGTGGCTTGTTTCGCCCCACTCCACAAGTGCCGCAATCCCCATCACCGATATCCAAATGGATCTGGCCCACATTCACAAATGGGACAATTCCAACGGCGATACCTGGGACCCGTTCTGGGCCGATGACGATAGCCTCTATGCATTCAATTGCGATGGCCGCGGCTTCGGCACGCAGCCACGGAACCTGGCCTTCCATCGCCTCACCGGCGATCAGTCCGCACCGGCTCAGTCGGCTCCCTCGTCAATAGCATGGACGCTTACGGCAAGGCGAGTGAAAAGCAACCCGACGGCGCAACCTGGAAAGCACTCGGTCAGGAGTGCATCGACGGCACCTTTTACGCGTTTGTCTCTCGCCATACCTACGGCAACGAAAGCCACGATCCGCTCTTGCGGCAGACCGCCGTCAACGCCAGCCTGATCAAGTCGATCGACCGCGGGCTGACCTGGAACCGGTCCGCAGCCGAGAACTATCAGTCGCCGATGTGGCCGGGTCCACGGTTCGGCGCGCCGTACTTTATCCACTACGGCCGCAACGGGGGCCAAGTGACCCAGGATGCGGCCGATCGCTACGTCTACGCGCTTTCCAACAATGGATTCTGGAACAACGGCGACGACTATATCCTCGCGCGGATCGATCGCAAGAGGCTTCCCGACCTCCGCGCCGGCGATTGGACCTACTGGACTGGCGGTGACGGGCTGGATTCCAGCGACTGGGCCGCCAAGATCGAACGGCGCGGCCGATCCTCGACCCTGCCCGGCCGGTGCGGTTCCGGCCCGGCCTGTTACGTGCCGGCGTTGAAAGTCTATGTGCTCGTCGCCTGGTACATCCCCACGAAGCTCGAGAAGTGGTTCGAGCCCAGGCGGAATGAAATACGACTTCTACCAGGCCGAGCATCCCTGGGGCCCTTGGACGCGAATCCGCAGCCGGAGCGACAACTTCCTCGTTGGCGGTCACATGTACGGCCCCTCTCTTTGCGCGAGGTTCCAGGAGCAAAGCGGCAGCGACGTGAAAATATCGCTCTTCACCTCAGGTTGCCCGTTCGACGATGTTCCCCAGGGGATATACAAGATGTGGCAGATCCCGTTGGTCTTAACGACCACGCCCGTGCAACGATCGGCGATCATCAACGACGACGACCCGGCGATCGTTTATCGCGGCCAATGGAAATACGTGCCTCGGCGCGGCTGCGGTTACTATCATGACGATCTGCACTCCACGACGCAGGCCGGCGACTCGCTGGAATTCGCCTTTAACGGGACGGGCATCGAGTACATCACTGAGAAGTACCGCGATCTGGGCAAGGTCGATATTTTTATCGACGGCGGAATGCGGGCCCATGTCAACCTTGCAATGCAGAACTTTCCGCGGATTTCGCAAGTCGTCGCCTTTCGCGCCGACGATTTGCCCTCCGGCTGGCACACGATACGCATGGTAAGCACCAGCGGGGACTATGTAGTGATTGATGCCTTCCGTGTGCTCTCGCCTCCTGCACCGGCCGAGAAAAACACCTCCATCGTGCCGGTTCCCAAGTTGGAAAACGACTCGTACGATTGGTACGGGCGACACGCGGCCGTTTTGCGGGTGAAAGACAAAGTCAATCCTGAGATCGTGCTAATCGGCGACTCGATCACGCATTCTGGGGCGGAGAGCCAACGGCGAATCATGCCAACGGTCCGAAGGCGTATGCCTCGGTCTTCGCCCCCTATCGCGTGTTGAATCTCGGTTTTGGCTGGGATCGCACGCAGAACGTCCTGTGGCGGCTCGACCATGGCGAGCTTGACGGCTTGCATCCGCGGATCGTGGTCATCCACATCGGCACGAACAACACCAGCCAGACCGAGCACGCTCGCCAGAACACGCCGGCCGAGATTGTCGAAGGCATTGCAGCCATTTGCGGCCGCGTGCGTGCGAAAACGCCGGGGGCGAAAATCATCCTCATGCAGGTCATGCCGCGCGAGGAAAGGCCCGACAATCCCCGCCGCGCTCAAATCGCCGAAATCAATCGATTACTCGTAGGATATGCTCGGGCGAACCACTTGGATCTGCTCGATTTAGCGCCCATGTTTCTCCGGCCTGATGGCACGCTGCCCAGGTCGCTGATGCCGGACTTCTGTCACCCCAGTGAGGCGGGTTACACGATCTGGGCCGACGCATTGAGACCGCTCTTGGCGCCAGGCGGTTCCCATCAGTAAGGGCGGCTGCGCCGAAATCGGTCCCGGACTAGGGCGATTGCTGGAACTGACACACTGCGCGGCAACGGCCGGAACCGTCGGACCCTATGGCCGGCCCGCCGTCAGATCCCGTTCCAGGGCGCGTATCTTTTCAGGCAGATTCTCCGGTCCGGTCTCGAATCGTGACGGCCAACTGGTCTTGTTGAGCTTCGTCACCACCTCGGCGGCCGCCTGGAACTGCCGCTGGTGGATCAAGGCCCGTGCCAACCCTACCAGCCCGGTCGGTTCCAGGGAGCGGATCCGCGCGACTTGCCGCCATTGCTCGACGGCATTTTCCCAGCGATCCTGCCGCTGGAATACGTCCGCGAGAAGCCCGTGGCTCTCCGCTTCCATTGGCAAGGTCTCGACGATAGAAGTATATGCCCGCTCCGACTCGCTGGCCTGTCCGATCTGCTCCAGCCGCTTGCCGAGGTCCTCATAGAGCTTGATGTCGCGGGGTGCGAACTGCCGCCAGGCAAGGATCGCTTCGATCGCCCCTTGCCGGTCGTCCTGCCGATCATAACATGCCAGCAGCGCCTGATAGGTTTCCGCGTCGTTGGGCTGCACTTCGGCGGCGATCTGCAATTGGGCGATCGCCTTACCCCATCGTCCGCGGTCCCGGTAGACCTGGCCGATCGCCTTGCGGAGGATGGGGTTCTCTTCGCCCGAATCGGCGGCCTGCTTGTCCAGTCGTGCGACGTAGCCTTCCAGGTCGGGCGCGGACCAGAGGACGGCATGTAGGGCCTCCAGGGCGTTCCTGCGGTTGTTGATGTCCGGGCCCCACGCCACGACGGCCGCTGCCGCCGCGTCGACAGCCTCGGGCGTCTTCTTCAAACCGGCAAACGCTCGGGCCTGATCGCCGTAATAGCCCGAGAGCACGCTGTCGCCCATACCGCGGCGTGAGGCCGTTTGCTGGCGATGCGCGATTGCCTCGGCCAGATAGTCAGCCGCCTTGCGATAGATCGCGTTCTCCAGGCAACTGCGGCCCAGCATGGCCATCGCGTTCTCGTTCCAGCGGTCGTCCCGATGGAAGTAGCCGTGGGTCTCGTTGAGGAGCGCGGTCAACAATTCGGGATGATTCGTCTTGAAATACGCGTTCATGAGCCACACGCGATACTGCAAATTGTCGGGCCGCCGCTGGACGAGCGGTTCGAGAAGGGGAATGGTTTCGACGAAGCGGTTCTGGGCTCGCAGGTATCCAACGAGTTCCGACAGCCCGTCCTCGGCGAGCACCTTGCGGCGATGGGCGTCCATGAGGATCTCAATCGCCCGGCCATAGTGGTCCAGGCCGCCGTACAGGTACTCCGCGATATATTGACAGGCCGCGCCGGATTGCTTTTCCTGGGCCCAAGCTTCCTCGGCGGTGCGCGCGAAATCGGCCTCCTTTTCACCCCAGTAGTACTGGTTGCGCTTCCAATAAAAAACGCGGTTTCGTTGCTGCCGGGTTTGCAGGTCACGGCGAAGCTCCTTGAGCACCAGCGTTAAGAGCGGCTTCTCCAGGTCGCCCAGGTCTTTTACCTCGGTCCGCCACTGCGCAAGCGTCCAAGAGTATTGGCTCCAGCCGTCCTGGTTGTTGAATCGGAACCAGGCAGGCTCGACGGCGATCCGCT
Organism: uncultured Planctomycetia bacterium; assembly: GCA_963709175.1. GTDB lineage: Bacteria > Planctomycetota > Planctomycetia > Pirellulales > Thermoguttaceae > JANXQG01. Next base: position 614,772 of record CAVPVK010000007.1, on the reverse strand, counting down.
CAATGAGGAAAGCCAGTGCGTCGCGTGGACCGGCGATATCGTGCAGAACGTTGGCCGTCTCGGAAACCATCGACGTGTAATTGTTCGTCTGCCGCTTAAGCACTTCCGGTAGGTGATGGAAGGCGAAGTCGCGGAGGTCGTCGGCGACGCCTGCCAGCTTCTTGTTGCAAGCCGTCCGATAAATGTTGATCAACCGATTGACCAGACTATAGCGGTGGTTCTGGTCAGAGGTATCGAGGTCGTGGCGGATCTTCTTCTCGATGGCCCGATAGAGCTCCAGGCCGTGTCCCAGCGATACCTCGCCGTCGTTGCCGACGGCGCTGTCGTAGAGTTGATAGAGCCGCTCGATGAGCCAATAGCTTTGCTGCTGGTTGATCGGGTGCTTGAGCTGTCCCAGCAAGACCTTTTCGCCGCGGGCGTGCTGCGTGCGAGCCTCAAGGTAACCGATCAGGGTGCCCAGCGATTCGTCGGCCGATTGGGGCAATGTACCACCGCAGGCCGCCTGGTATTCGTCCAACGATTCGCTCAACAGGTCGATCGCGCGGTCCGCGCGGGCGTAGACCCAGCAGGTCTGCGCGATGCAGGTGCCGATTCTCAAACGGTCGGCCGTGCCGGGTCCCGCGTCGTGAAGAAGGCTTTCTAATTCGCGAAGCTGTTCATCGGCCAACGGTTGCGCGGAGATTTTCCCCAGCGCGGCCAATAATTCGGCGACCAGCCGCGGTTCGCCGGTCGACCATTTGCGCTTCCATGCATTCCGCATGGCAGCCAGTGCCCGCTGGACATGCGGACCAGGCTGATTTTGCAACTCCGCCGCGTGGCGCTCGACCAGCAATTCCAGGAGATCAAGGGCCCGGCGATCGACATCGGTCTTGGCCCGCGAACGGGCGGCCGCGATACGCTCGACAATGGCGTCGGCAGTGGCCTCATCGTGGATTTCGCCCAACGCGCCACCCATACCTTGCAGGAACGGATAGACTTGCTCGGCCGTGTGGCCGATGACCGAGTCGGCCAGAGCAGCCAGCAGGCGGAAGTCGCGAGTGGCGGCGTAGAACTGCTGAAGCTGGTAGGCGTAATTCTGGGGCTGACTGGCTTTTTCGAACAGGGCCGTCAGCGCGTATACAACCTCGATGTTCAGCTCGCGGGGCGGAGGCTGCTGGGGGTTGGCGTACTGCCAAGGTCGTAGCTTCTGCTGGAGCCAGTTGCTCAACCGCCAGTCATCGGTTGCCTGGTACGAGTTGACGCGGGCCCGATCGTAGTCCGCGCGGTGACCGACCACGATGTACCAATCTGCCAGGGTGCGGTAATCGGCCCCAGCGAGCTCATCGCTGCCGCGGACGGTTTCGAAAAGGTGGATTGCCGCGGGGATGTGCCCGCTCTCGGCCTCGAGATAGCCGAGAATAAGCTTCCAACCGTTGTCGGCGTCGCCGGCCGCGATCCACGCCCGCAACCGCGAGGCAAGCTCCTTGGGTCGATCCAGCGCGACGAGTAATTGATATTGCGCGACCTTCCAGCGGGACTCTTCGGGTTCGGCCTTTTCACGCGCCGCAAGATGTGCCAACACGCGGTCGGCCAGGCCCGGCCTGGCGGCCTTGCGGGCCGCCAGGTTCATCAGCGTGACGAGGCAGCGATGCTGCATGATCTGACCCAGGCGTTGTGCCAGTTCATCGGAGTGGTCTAGGTCGATGGGTCCGCGCACGCTGGTCCTTCCCGGCGGAGCGGACCTGCTCGAGGTCAACATTTCGAAGCACTCGTCCGCAACTTTATCCAAATCGCGCCCCAACTGCACGTCGAGATACAGCCGTTCGAGGTTCATCCAAGACGCGAGTCGGCCAAACTCGCCAGACGCCTCCTTGTGCAATTGCGCAGCGTAGCCTTGCCGCGCCAGACGAAGGTTCTCTTCCTGCTTGGCACGAAGTTCCGTCCGCGTGAGCTTTTCGGGATGTTCGACGGCCTTCATACTGGACTGGAAACGGGCCCGCACGAAGGAATCGGTCATGCGGCAGAGCGCGGCGACTTCCTGGGCTAATCGTTGCGATGCGTCTTCTGCCTCGGGGATTTGCGGCAACAGCCGGAAAACTTCGTCCTCGTACTGCTGTTTCCATGGTTGGCCGAGCAGGGCTTCGAAAAGCTGCTTTGCGTGGCCGGCACGAGACTCATCCGGCGAGCCCTTGAGCTGCGTTCGCAGGAAGGCGAGCCAACTCTCCGCACCGAGATGGTCGCGGAGCACGCCGGCCAGCATATTGCCAAACCGGTCTTTCATTTGCCAGTCGGACTCGGCCTCCCAGCGGTGCTGCAAGCCCGCGGCGATCTTCTCCCACGCCGGCTTTTCAACGACCGGATCGTTGACCGAAATCCAGCCTAGCAGCCGCACGACTTCACTGGACCGTAGCTTGCTCATCTCATCCAAGAGTTTCCGCAGCGCGGTCTTGCGCAAGTGGCGGCACTCGTCGGATTCGCGGAAGTTATTATAGTTGTTCATGATCTGGTCAGCCACGGCACCCGCGCCAGGATGACGGGCGAATGCGATCGCCGCATCGGCCAGCGTCTTGAACCACTGCGGGTCGACGCGATTGGTATATAGGTTGTAGCCTTGTCCAATCGCCTGCGACACGGCCGCTTGAAGCCGTCCCATGACGTCGGGCGGCAGTTCGTCCGGCACATCGGTGTCTACGCGCGCCCGGACGGCTTCCTCCGCGTCGCGGATCCACTGGGCGATGCGCTCGTCGGCCTGCTTCTCATGGTCGCTCCACACCAGGGCGCTGAGGTAATGGGCATAGATGCCTTGCGAAGGCGGATTGCGTTTCACCCAGCCGGCCAAGTACTCGACCATGTCGTCGTAGCGACCCTGCTGCTGGAGCAGATCGGCATAGTTCGTGACCAGGATTTCCTCTTCGTCGGGCAGCCATTTCGACGCCGGTACGAGCACGCCGTCCAACCAGTTGTAGGCTGCCGGGTAGTCGCCAACATTGGCCAGGGCCTGGGCGTATTGCTGCTGCAAGGCACAGTCGTGCGGGTAGTCCGCGGCAAGCTGTCTGCGGAGCTTGACCACCTCCTGGCTTTGCCCGGTCCGCTCCAGGATGTTGCACCGCCACTCGGTCCAGCGCTTCATGGACTGAAGGTATTCCGGCTGGCGCGCGTAAATTGGCTGCAAGACAACTAGCAGTTGCAGTTGCTCGTTGGCTTCCAGGATGCTACTGGAAAGGTTGAATAGGAAGTCTGCCAGGGCGACTTGGTTGCCTTCGGCCTGCGGCTGCCTGGCCAACGTCGTTGCCTCTTCAACGAACGCTTTCTTCGCTTCTTCAGCCTTGCGGGCAATCGGCAGCAGCGATAATCGTACCCAGCGCATGCCTGGCTTGCCCGAAAGCTTCTCCGCTTCAGCCAGGTGGCCAAGGACGCGGTCCCATTGTTGCGCGCCCTGGAAGTGGAGGAGCATGGCGATCTGGTCGTCAAAACCAGCCTTGCCAGCTGCCAGCGCTTTCTTGGCATCGGCCAACCGGATCAGGGGTTCACGGAGCAATTGCGTCCGCTCGCGGACGGCCGACTCCTGCTTCCACTCCCGCTCGAACTGGCCGGCGGGCAGGGACATCAGTTTTTGCGTCGTGATCGAACTGCGGCGGCCATCGGCGTCCACCGTCTCGATGCGGCCGGCGTACCAGGCCCCGGCGACCTCGAGAAAGTCGTCGAACGTCGTCTTCACGGCGAGCTTGCCGTTCTGGAACGTGCGGACGCTCAAGACCGCGTTTCGGGTCGTATCGACAAGGATGCGGACTTCATTTTGCGGCGAATATCGATTCTTGAGGGTCAAGAGGGACCGATGCTCGCTTTCGAGGCCCAATTCCGCGTCATAGTTCGCGTAGTAGAAGGCGTCCAACGGCCACACGGTGCCGATACCCAGATCGATCGGGGGCTGGCGGAGGTCGACCGGTTGGGAGTCCCGCACGCGTCCTAAGAGCATGGCTCGGTTCAAAATGCCGCGCTCATGAGCATCGGCCCAGGCGATGCTAGTCTCGGCGACGTCACCGGTGAGAACAGTGAGCCAGCGGTGGGGAGCGATGATCGCCTTGGTTTCCGACCGGCTGGTGAGCGAATCCCAGCGGGGATCGAAGATTTGCGTGGCGATTTCGATCTGCAGGCCGTCCTTCGCGCCCGTCAACTGCTCAGTCCGCAACAGGCTGCGGGCGATTTTCCGGGCCTCGGCGGACCAAGGTTGCTTGGGCTCCCGCGGTGGCGTGGGCGGAGCGGGAAGAGCGGGGAAGACATTGTTGAGCCAGGAATAATCAACTGTGGGGCGGCCCCAACGATTGCGCCAGAACATGCCTATCGGCCTGCCAGCAACCGGCCCATACACGCTGTACCTCTCGCCTTCTGTGGCGAGGGAGACCTGGTCGGAATAGAGTGAAATCGCCGTGGAATCCGCCAATGGGTCGGGCGGCGTAAGGTCTTTGCCAGTTTCGGGGGTCGACGGTGCCAAGTCGAAATCCGATTCGGGGGGAGCTGGTGACGGAGGGGTCTTAGCAGCATCCACCTCACCATTCATCGGCTCGCCGCCTGCTTCAAGCCCACTCATCGAGGGTGGAGTGCCAGGCGGAGCGAATGGTGCATCTACCGGCAGGTCGCCAGCGAACTGGTCCGATTCCAATTGACCCCGCTTATTCGCAGCACGTTCGCTGTCGACGGTTCGGCTGTCATCGCTGAGAATAATACCATCGGCGCTAAGCGTCGTCTCGCCACCGTACGTGCTGAGAACCATTCCAAGATTCATTCCGCCGCCACCGATTCCTCCCATACGGCCCATCATTCCGCCGCTCGTTCCGCTCATAGGCAAGTGGTTATCCCAATTACCTTGCATCACGGACATTTCGCGGCCCAATCCGCTGAGTTGCTGTAATACCTGCCTCCTCAGCCCCAACCGCCAAGTGCCAGCACGTTTCATCTGCTGCTGGATCAACTCCCAGTTGGCGTTCTCGCGGCCCTGGGCGAAAAACTTCTCGCCGTCGCGCATTTGGAATCGCCGTTTCACGCCGAACCGCTCGCGATCCGCATCGCTTTCCAAAACCAAAAGCGACGTATGGGGCGTGATGATGTGGTATTCTTCGGACAGGGCGATGATTTCATCCTTGACGGCCGGGGAATCGCCTTGCTCCAGCAACGTATCGAGGTACATGCGGGCCCAAAGCCTTGGAATAAAGGAATTGCCATTCTCGGCATCGTTGAGTGAGACTTGTGCCGAATACTTGACCTGCCGGCCAGCCAGTGTACCACTGACGATGACCTCGCCGGACTGCTCGTTCGCAGGCGGGACGCCAGGACCAGGGGGCAGGTAGCGGCCGAGGATGATCTGCTGCGTGCCGATGGCCAGGTTGGGCAAGGGATCGGGATAGACCCGCGCCGTCTGTAGTCCGCGGATTTCGACGTGCGCGTCCCGCAGGACCGGTTGCGTGATTTCCTCCAGCAGTTCCCTGGCGACGACAGAGGGGCTCCGCGATCCACCCAATTGCTGGAACGAGCCGCCGCCGATCGCCGCTATGGACTTCATCACGCCGGGCTCAAAGCTGCTGCCGAGAGCCACGGAATGGAATGTAGGGCAATCGCTAGAAGGAGACGGTCCCGTTTTCGAAGAACGGGAACTTGGATGGTCCCCTACCATTCGCCGCAGCCGTTTGACGAAGGCCACGGGGTCGGCGTCGCCGGTGGTGACGATCCCGTCGCCCATGTAGATGACCTGAGTCTGCGGGCCGCACTGGTCCAGGACCGATCGAAAGGCTTTGTCCAGATCGGTCCAGCCCAGCGACCGCCGCACCGCCAGCGTTTGCCGGGCTAGCTCAATGTTCTTGGTCGTTGCCGCCGCCGGTTTGGCAAAGACCCAATGGCATTGGACGTCGCATGCCCCCAGGTTGAATTTGTCCTTCGGCGTCAATGCCGATAGCAGCGCGGCCGTCAACTCGGCCTGCTGCTGGCGACTGGCGGCATCGATCGAGGCCGAAGTATCGGCCAACAAGACCAACTCAAGGGGTTGGCCGTCGGGCAGGAGGTCGCTCTGCATGGAATTTATCCCCTCTCCGACAGGGAGAGGCGCGATAGTGGGCATGAGTTGTACCATGAAGTAGCCGTCATCGCCGCGGCGGTGCGGGATCAGCACGACACTGGGCTGCTGACCTTCGAGCTCCACCACGGTCTCGAAATCCTGCGAGGGCGTGTATTCTTGGGCACTGAACTCGACGTGGGCCGCGTGGGGCGTCAGTTCATTTCGCGTCGGGTGCGTCGGCGACGTAACGGCTTTCAGCCGCCGGGCCGACGCGATCTTCACATCGATCTCCAATTGACGCAGCGGATGCTGACGCAGCAAGTCGCTTTGCAGGGCGTATTGGTAGCGAAAACGATTACCCCGCAGCGGCAAGACCTGGGTATAGGTGATGGTGATTCGTTTTTCCGCATCCGGCGGGATGGGAAAGACGCGGGCCTTGAAAAGGTTGCCGCCCGACCATTCCAGCAGGCCCGGATCGCGGCGTTCGCGGAGGATCGTCTCGTAGATTTCCCGCGCTCGCTGCTTTTCCACGATGTCGGCCTCGACCAGCTTATCGCCGATCCACATGCCGAAGCCGGCGATCGAGGCGTCCTGGGGCAGGGGGAAGTAGAACGTGCCTTCCAGTGTGGCCGAGGTGTGATTGGCGAACGATTCCTCGATTGTGGTCCGCGCGATCTGGTCGCGAATATCGACCGTGACTTTGTGATAGCCGACCGTGAGCGGCACGTTTCGACCATCGATCTTGGCCAAGAGCGATCCAATGGAATCGCCCACCAGTTTGCCCTCATAGCTCAAAAGCCAGCGGGGCGGCTTTTCGAACTTGAGCAGCTTGCCGCGATCGGCCCGATAGATTGAAGTGCCCGTCACCGCGACCTTCTGGTTGTTTGGCCCCACGAGCTCGACGGGCGATTTTCCCTCGACGTTGATCTTGAGTTCACCCGCGGAGATGCGGACCTGCCTTGGCGAGGCAAGTTTGACCGTGCTGCCTGGCCCGATCACCAGTTCGGTCGTGGGCACGAGGCGGACCGATACGGCATTGGCACCATGGGGATCGGTCTGGATCCAGTCGCCCAGTGCGAGCGGCATCCGTTCGGCGAGCGGGCTCCATCTCTCGCGCATGACTGGCCGGACCGTAACCAGGCCCTGGACGTCGGTCACCTTGCCGATACGGCCGTCTTCCGTGAGCGTATCGCCCACGACAAAAAGGTCCTCATCGACCGGCTTATTCCGTGCAATGACGGCCATTTTGCAAATCGGTTCGGTCCGTCCGCCGCGGACCCGAAGGCTTTCGATCGACTGGAGCAATTGGGTTTTGGCATCGACCACGGCCTCGATTCGCAACGTGCCTTGCTTGTCAGCCGTTTCCCAGCGGTAAAGTTCCACCGCCTGGCCATCGCGTGTGGCGCGCTCGGCAGGAGCGGCCGCCAACAGGTCCTTTTCCTTGTCGCCGAGGCCTCCTCCGGAAAAGCCGGCCACGGCAAGCAGATTCACTCGATCCACCCCGTCGGTCTTCTTGAGGAACGCCGCGGCGGGCTTCATGCTCGCTCGATTGGCCTTTTCATCCACCAACCACCTTTGGTCGTCACGGACGATCTGGTATTCGCCGTTGGGCAGGTTTTGACGAAGCTTCCGGCCACGAATCCAAACATCGCTGGTCTTGCCGTCCGAAGTGATCTTGAGCGTCAGACTTTCGGCGGCCGCGGTGCGGGTGAGCACGGAGCCCAGGTCGGCCGCCGCGGTAGAAGGAACTTGAATATGGAGCCAGGCCCCGGCCAAGGCGGCTGCGGCCACCGAAGCGGCCAGCCCGCGGAATGCATAGGTCAACATGCGAGATCTCCTTGTGGGTGGTATCCGTGGTGCAGCCGTTCCGACTGCCTCCTGTGTTGCGGTCCCGATTTGCCGGGCCCGCTCCAGTACCCGGCCAAGCATAGCCGAAGACGGCTCTTGGTGGCGGATAAGTTCGACGGCGTCGTGAACAGGACCGGACAATTCCGCCCGGTCGAGCGGGTTATCGCCGCCGCGGGGTTGGTCGTCCATTGTTAGTCCTCTTTCAGGGTTACAGCGAGCATCGATTTCAGTTTTTCCCGCGCCTTGAATAGCGCGGCGGCCACGGCCCCTACGGCTACGCCCAGATGGTGAGCGATCTGGTCGTAAGGCTGGTCATCAAAGTAACGAAGGCAAAAAGCAGCCGCCTGTTGCTGCGGCAGCCGGGCGACGGCCTGCCGCAACCGGACGGCCAATTCCCGCGCGGCGGCCGTCTCCTGAGGATCGTCCTCGCGACTTGGAGGCTCCTCGGCCAGCGAAATGTCTGTTCGCCGCCGTCGCAATCGATCGAGAGAGCGGTGCAACGTCGCGCGATGCAGCAGTCCCGCCGGGCGGTCCACTACCTCGGTCTGGCAGGCGACGAAGACCTGCAAGAAAGCCTCTTGGACCGCATCCTCAGCGTCCGGGCCACGGCCCAGGATCCGGCATGCGAGCCGCAGCGTCGGCGGGCCGTGGTCGGCCACGAAGCGGTCCCAATCGAACACGAATGGCTTTCTGTGTAAGTCCGTCATCTTAGACGCACGAGGCGGACGAGAATTACCCGGCCGTTGAAAATAATCTGGTTTTTTACGCCCGTCAATGAACCTGCCTGGACCGGTGGGCTTGGCGCATTATAATGGCGTGGCGACTTCGATTGGGTATTGCCTTGGCCGGAATGGCGCTGGAGCCGGTGGGATAAGCTCGCCGGGGCACCCGCTTGCGGGTCGGCGGGCGTAGGCCCACCAAAGCCCTACGGCCTCTGTCGAGTTGGAGCAATAGGTCGCGGTACTGGAGGTTTTCCGTCATGGGAATGTTCGATACGGTGGGCACGCCATCCACGGGCGTTCGCAAGGAGAACACCTGCCACAAGCTCGATCGCATGAACAAGGCCCTGCGGCACGTGGAGCCCGACCGCGTGCCCATCAGCGATTTCTTCTGGGGCGGGTTCACGCGGCGCTGGCGGCAAGAACTGCAACTGGCCGACGACGCCAACCCCTACTATCATTACGACTTGGATTGGATCGCCACCGTTCCCAACATGGATCCCTGGATCCGGTCTTTTGAAACCATTCGGGAGACCCGGGATGAGGTGGTCGTCAAGACCGGCTTCGGCGCGGTCATGCGCAAGGTGTTCGACTGCCCCATGCCCGAGTTCATCGGCTGGGAGACGGACACCTTGGAGAAGCTGGAGGCGACCCGTTTCGATCCGCCGGATGACCGCCGCCGCTTCTTTTCCTCCGGCGACAACCAAATCGCCGGTGTGGGCGACGGTTTCGAGCGCAACTCGCCGGCCTGGGTCGAGACCGTCCGGTCGCTTTGGCCCGATTTTCCCGTCTACGGCAGCATGATCGAGTGCTCCGAGTGCATGACGCGGCTTATCGGCCCGCAGAGCCACATGATGTGGATGGCGGAGGAACCGGTCCGCTTTGCCGCCGTGCTGGAGCGGGTCGGGCAATTTTATCTGGACTGCGCCGGGCGGCCATGGACGCCGCCGTGGGCTGGCTGGACGGCTTTGTCGTCTGGGGCGACGTGGCTTATAAGAAGGGCACGTTCATGCGGCCCGACTACTGGCGAGCCCACTATAAGCCGTGGGTCAAGGCGATTGTTGACTTAGCCCATTCCCGCGGTCTACCGGTCATATATCACGGTTGCGGCAATGTGCAGGCGATCTTCGAGGATTACATCGAGACAGGCATCGACGCCTACAATCCGCTCGAAGTGAAGGCGGGCATGGACGTCCTCGATTTGCGACGGCGCTACGGCCACCGCATGGGTTTTTGCGGCAACAGCGACATCCAGGTCTGGGAGGCCGGCGATCGCGGGGCGATTCGCCGGGACGTATTCCGCAAGCTCCGCGCGGGCCAGGGCGGGGGCCTGATCTTCCAATCGGATCATTCCGTGTCCAGCGCCGTCTCCGGCCTCACCTACGACTACATCGTCAAGCTCGTACGTGAATTCGGCCAGTACCCGCTCGCGCTTGAGGTCCTGAACGAAGCCCCCTGAGCCGACCGCGAACCCGTCAATTGGAACGACCATGATTCCCATTCCGACCAACTCGCTGGAAGGCGTTGGCTACCATTCCGTGGGAGCCTTCCTATCGGCGAACTGTTACGCGCCGCAGAAATACGTTCGCCGCTGGGCCTGGGAAATCTTCTGGATGACCCAGGCCGCCTGGTGCTGGTTGATCTGGCCAGTCGTCGGGGCCCTGCTGACGATTCCCGAGATTACCGCCGTACTATCCGAGGCCCCCAAGGCGGTCATGCTCCAGGCGTTCCTGATGGGAATGGCCTACGGAGTCGGCGGCACGGCCTTCAATATCTCCATTCGCTATATCGGCTTCTCGCTCACCTACGCTATCGCCGTCGGGCTTTCGGCCCTGACCAAGACGGTGGCCATGCCGCTCATCAAGGGCACGCTCTCAGAGATCCTCGACAAAAAGGGTTCGAGCCTGATCGTGGCAGGCGTGGCGATCGGCATCGTGGGCATTGCCCTCTGCGGCGTCGCCGGCCGGCTGAAGGAACGTGATCTTCACAGCCGCGGTGAAAGCGATAACGAGTTCAATCTGCTCAAGGGGCTGTTTTTCTCTCTGGTCGCCGGCGTGCTCTCTGCCGTTTACGGCATCGCCATGGAAGACGTTGCCCGTCCCATCGTCGATTTAGCCTACCAGCATGGCGCCGGTTACTGGAAGGGAAATATCGCCTATCCGTTCGTCAACAGCGGGGCCTTCGTCACGGCGCTGCTTTACAGCCTTTACCTGGCGCGGCGAAACCGCACGCTCGGCCAGTTGACGCGTCTGGCGCCGGGCAGCGGCGGGAGCCTCGGCGGCAATTACCTGCTTGCCATGCTCACGGGTACGCTCTGGTACGGGCAGTTCTTCTTCTACAATCTTGGGCATGTGAGGATGAGCAACGCCGACACGAGTTGGGCCATTCACATGATCATGCTCGTGCTCTTCAGCAACCTGGTGGCCCTGGCTTTTCGTGAATGGAAAGGGTGCCGATGGCCGGCACGCGCGGCCATCTCCCTGGCGCTGACCGCGCTGACGGCCGCGATCTTGCTGATGACTTACGGGAATTACGTGGGTGACCAAGAAAGAGTTCTTCAGCCGTGAGCCAAGTCGCCGTACACGATTACACGCTTAACGCGACGAATTCCTCCCTCGCCATCGAACAAGGGCTGGCTGAGGCCGAGTGGTACACCTGCCCCGTGCCTCGGGCCGAAATGCACAAACTGCTGGTCCGCCGCGACGGGCCGGCTATCCGCGACACGCTCCTTTGGTTTGCCTTACTGGGCGGGTTCGGCGCCTGGGGCTACGCCTGCTGGGGAAGTCCTTGGGCCACCATCCCCTTCTTGCTCTACGGCGTAATCTACGGCTCGACTTCGGACAGCCGCTGGCACGAATCGGGTCACGGCACGGCTTTTAAGACCGATTGGCTGAACAACTGGCTGTACGAGATTGCCTCGTTCATGGTCATGCGGGAATCGACGGTCTGGCGCTGGAGCCACAATCGCCATCACAGTGATACGATCGTCGTGGGGCGAGACCCTGAAATCGCCGTGCCGCGGCCGCCGAATATGCGGAACTTCATTCTGACTTTCTTCGGCATCCGGGCCGCCATTGCCTATTTCAAGACCCTGATCATCCACTGTACCGGCCGGCTCACGGCGGCTGAAAAGACGTTCATTCCCGTTTCGGAGTATGGCAAGGTCATCTGGCGGGCCCGCCTCTCGGCGTGCATCTACCTGGGCGTGATCGGGCTGGCAATCCACTATCACACGATTCTGCCGCTGATGTACATTGGGCTGCCGAACCTTTACGGGGCGTGGCTGATGCCGATTTACGGATACACGCAGCACGCCGGCCTGGCCGAGAACGTGCTCGACCATCGGCTGAATTGCCGCACCGTCTATATGAATCCGCTCCACCGCTACCTGTACTGGAACATGAACTATCATGTGGAGCACCACATGTTTCCGCTCGTTCCCTACCATGCCTTGCCACGCCTGCACGAACTGGTCAAGGCCGATATGCCGCGGCCCTACGGCAGCATCTGGGAAGCCTGGCGCGAGATCGTGGCGACGGTGTTGCGGCAACGGAAGGACCCTGGCTGGTATGTAAGACGGCAACTGCCTCCGCTGGCGACGAAGCGCGACGATCCAGTTATTTCGGTCGAAGGTCCGCCCGACTCCGATGGCTGGCTGGAAGTCTGCGAGGCGGCGCGGCTGGGGCGGGAAGAGGTCGTCCGCTTCGATCACGGCCGCGCGACCTATGCTTTGTGCCGCGATGCCGCCGGCGATTTTTTCGCCATCGACGGCATCTGCACGCACGGAAACACCCACCTGGCCGACGGCCTGGTAACCGGTGGCCTGATCGAGTGCGCCAAGCACAACGGCCGTTACCGTCTTGCCGACGGCTCGCCTGCGCGAGCACCCATCTGCCGCGGCCTGCGTACGTACCGGATCGAGAGTCGCGACGGCCGGCTGTTCGTGAATCTTACGCAAGCGGGAGGCGCCGGGGCCCGACCTGCCAGGAAGTTTCTCCTCCGCCTGGTGAGTAGTCGTAGCGTGGCCACATTTATCAAGGAACTGGTCTTTGAACCCGTCAATGCTGGTGTGAATGGCGAGCAACTTTCGTTTACGGCAGGCGACTACCTGCAATTCGAGATTCCCACGTACGAGCGGATCAGATTTCGTGATTTTGTGATCCCGCCTCCATTCGCCGCCGTCTGGGAGGCGCAGCACGTATTCGACCTGGTGGCCGCCAATCCGATGGCGGGACGGCACAACAACTACTCGCTGGCGTGTAACCCGCAAACCGAGTCTATTGTGCGGCTGAACGTGCGGATCGCCACTCCGCCGCCCGGTCAGGCTTGCCCGCCCGGCGTCGGTTCCGCCTATATGTTTAGCCTCAAACCGGGCGACACGGTGACGGCGGTCGGCCCCTTTGGCGACTTCCACATCCGGCCCACGCAAAAGGAGATGGTGTATATCGGCGGCGGCTCGGGCATGGCGCCGCTGCGGTCACACATTGCGCATTTGATGGAAACAGAGCATACGGCCCGCCGCGTGAACTTCTGGTACGGCGCCCGATCGCGTCAGGAGCTTTACTATCAGGAATACTTTGAGGCCCTGGCTGCGCGGCACGCCAACTTCCGCTTCCAACTAGCACTTTCCGCGCCGCTGCCGGAAGATGGCTGGACGGGCCCTCGAGGCTTGGTCCACGACGTTGCGTTCCGGAACTATCTGGCACAGCATGCCAACCCCCGCGCCGTGGAGTATTATCTTTGCGGGCCGCCGCTGATGATACGTGCCTGCCGGCAAATGCTCTTAGGACTTGGCGTGGACGACGACCACATCGCCTTCGATGAATTCTGAAATAGGGAGCCAACCGTGGATGACGACGAGTGGGAGGATGGCGAGTGGGAGGGTGACGAGTGGGAAGATGACGACGAGGAACCAACCATTCCCTGCCCGCATTGCCGTCGCGGGATCCACGAGGAGTCGCAACGCTGTCCCTATTGTGGCAACTACATCTCCGGTGAGGACGCTCCGCCGCGACGCAAGCCCTGGTGGATCATCATCGGAGCGTTGCTAGTGATGTATATCGTCTATCGCTGGGTTTTCGTCCAATGAACGCCATCAGAGCTCCGAGCCGGCGGGTGAGCTGGGAGCAAGAGGCACCGCATCCGGCGCCGGCATCATCGGCTGCGGGGCTGGCGGCGGAACGACCGTTGAAGGTGCGATTGTTGCAGCGGGCGGCGGAGCCAGCGACGGCCCGCTGTAGTAGTCCTGCTGAACCGACGGCGCTAGAAATGGTTGCGAATAATAGTAGGCAGGGGCGGGCAATGCATAAACTGGCGCGGGGATTGCATATGCCCGGTACGCGTATGGGTACGGGTAGGGATAGTACCGCGGATAATAATGGCGGGGATATATATATGGATAGGGAGCATAGATCGGAGCGCCGACCACTACCCCGACCCTCACCCTAGCCTGAGCCGAAGACGACGGCAAGCAGACCGCCACCAGAAATAGTACGCCGACGAGTAAAACACTTTTCAGCCGCATTGCAAATCCTCCGTTGGAACAACCTATGCTCTATGATCCGCTGAATCCAGAACCAATTCTATCACCCCTGCGGAAAGAAGGCAAAGGGCAGCAGCCGTCCGAGCCGACTGGCGCTGCAAGGGGATTCGTATGGTCTGCCCGCACGTTATATATTAAGGTATTAATGGCCGTGGGGGGGAACGCTGATTTCCACTAATTAACGCTAATTGTAGTTTATTAGCGGTAATCAGCAGATATTAGTGTTCCACCTCCTTTTCCTTCTTGTCGACCATCCATACCTCACGGATTGCCTCCTCGTCGCCAAACCCGCCGGGGCACGCCATGCTGGGACTGTTGGCGAAGTACCAGTGGATATCGGGCGAGGTCGCCGTGCGACTGCCGGGCATCTCCAGATAGGCGTTGCTGTCCGTCGTTCGCACCCAGTTCCAGGCGTATTTCAACCATTCCGCGCGATACGGCTTGCTTTGATGCGCGAACCACGTGATCTCGTCATAGCCCCAGACCCAAATGCCGCCGGCGCCCGGCTTTCCAGGCATTCGGCTGGAACCCCAGTTGTCGAGTTCCACGAGATAAGGCAGGTGTTCGCAACTCCAGCCGCTGAAGGTCTTGCCGCCCTTGCTGTGGTTATAAATGCCATCGGAAAAACCCACCTGCAGAACCGCCTCCTGGGCGCGCGGGGGATTCTCCTTGATCCGCAGGGGGAAGGCGTGAAAGTCCAACAGCAGCTTTCCCTTGTGCAGCAGGCCGCCGCTGGGCGTATGGCCGTTGCAGAGGACCATGTGCCGGCGGGCGTGCCTGGCCGCATACGCTCGGACCAGCGTCAGTAGACGCTCCCAATGGGCGTTGTCGCGGTCGTTGTGGTTCATGATCTCCACCTGACCGAAATGGATGGCCTCGAAACCGAGGTCGATATATGAGGCCGCCTGGTAGTAAAACCAGAGCTGTGTCTCCTGGCGGCTAACGTCGGGCACCTGTGCGTTGCCGATTGCCCGCCGCTGGCCGGCTGGGTAGATGATCTGCTCATAGATGAAATTCCGCTTTGCCACCGGCAGGCCGAAGGCAGTGAACACCCAGTCGGGCACGGCAATGCGTCCGACGCGCGGCCCCACCGTCTCAAAGACGCATGCCTCCAGAATCATCTCCGGGTCGGCTCGGACGGCCCGGGGGACCAGCGTTTTCGCCCGTTCGATATCCGTTAAGAAATGGTTCTCGGCGCCCCACAGGCACAAGCTCCGGCCGGCGTACTTTGCGCCGAGGGTTTTGAGCATGCGGAGGTTGTCATCGAAGTTACCCCTGCCGTTGAAGAGCCCTTCAACAGTTATCGAGCGGGAGAGGAAATTCTCCAGGACCGCTCGGGAGATGGTTCCATCGAACGAATACTTGCTTCCGGTCGTCGCCGGCACGTCCGCGGCATGGGTCCACGGGGCGATGAGCAGGCAAACGGCGATGAGGCAAGTTCTGGACGTGGGAGTCATGATTGCAATGGATTGTGACGGTTAGGACCAGTAGCGTTGGAATAGCGAAAGCGGCGACAGGTCGCCGCAATCCAAAGGGCCACTACTTTAACGGAATCGCCGTTAAGACGGCGGGGGCGGCGGCCTCTGCGCGATCGTCCATGGCCTCGGGGCCGGCGCAAAAGCCTTTTCCGCCGAACCCGGCGGGCGCGGTGGCGACGGAAGGGGCGACGCAGGCGGCGGTGGCGCAGCGGGCGGTAAAGCGGCGTTCTCCGCGGCCGGCTCCAACTCGTCGGACCGTCGCCGCCGCCGCTCGTTGAAACAGACCAGATTCGTCCCCAGTCGAATGATATCGCCATCCTTAAGCGGCATCGGCCCGGTAACCGGGCGGCCGTTCAGACGCGTTCCCAGCTTGGAACGGTTGTCTTCCAGGCAGAAGCTGCCGTCGGGCATGCGGCGAATGATCAGGTGCTCGTTGTCCAGGTCCTTGTTAGCCGGCCCCAAGAAGGGCAATGGCAGATGGTCTCCCCGGCCCAGCTTGGTGACGGGCTGCGTGAGGTTCAATTGCCGGCCGGTGCGGAAACCATCGACCACCGTGACCCACGCCACGCGAAAAACGTAGTGGGCCAATCCGATGGCCGTCCCGATGGAAAGTCCCAACACCACGAAGGCGGCTGCCCGACTCGATCGGCCGGAGGCCGTCAAGCTCGAGCGTGCAGATCCAGTCGAAGAGCAACCCTCCCACCAGCCCGCCAATTGCGCCGCCGATCAGTCCGTTGCGGATCTTGCGGAAGGAACGGTCATAGACGCCTTCGACCACGCCGACACCGAGGCCGAGGACCGTCCAGCCGATAGCTCGAGAAAGGCCGCCGTAGAACATCAACTCGCCGACCATCCCGCCCGCCACGCCGCCGATGGATCCACCCAACAAACCCGGCAGGGCCCGACGCGATAGCTCCCGCCAGCGGCCGTTGGCCATACCGCCCAGCACGTTGAGGCCCAGCCCGATCGTCGCCCCGATCGTAGCTGACGTGACGGCCACGTTAATAAACCCGAGGAGGACGACCGTCCATTTGGATGTTGTCCCCGGGTCAACGTCGGTTAGGACCCGGGCGATCTCGGCCACGCCCCAGCCGAGGAAGGCGGCCCAGGCGGAGATCATCGCACTGTAGTAAACGAGGCGAAGCAGACTCATCCTTCATCCTTCGTTCTTCGGCCTTCGGCTCGAGTGTAGACCTTCGCCCGCGCGCTCTTGTAGCGGTAATAGACTTCCAGCGTCAACACCGCGAGGGCCGTACTATACACGCGGCCTCCTTCGGGACTCCAGCGGCCAGTGGGGTCCCAACTGCCGCGGCGGCAGCTTTCGTCATCGCGCGCACTGGCTGTCCACCAGGCGGTCGCGAACAACGTCGTTCCATCGCTTCCACGCCTCGCCACCGGCCTGGAACATGGCCAGCGTTCCGTTGTAGAAGGTGTAGTAGTCGCCGGGCGCCGCGGCGAATTGCCGTCTCCTCTGTTGGCGGCCGAGCTTGAACGACTTCTGGGCCTCATCCGCCAGGTAGTTCGCCCCGCTGGCAACCATGGGCGACGTCCGGTTGTTCAAGGACAAACAGCTTGACGAGCATGCCGATTGCGGTGGGGGCGTCGCTGGGCAGGTTGTGACCCGGTTGGTAGTAGGTCCGGCCCGAGGCGCGGTCTTCGCATCGCTGAAAGAAGTCTTGCATGCGGGCGGCACACTCGGAACTGATTTCGCTAATCCCGGCCTGGTGCGCCGTCTTCAGGGCCAGGACCTGCCAGCCCGAAACGGAAACATCGCTCGTGCCGTGCAAATCATCTTCCGTGTAGCGCCAGCCGCCGTCGTCGTGCTGCGCATAATGAATGAACTGGACCGCCTTTTCCGCCGCCTGCCGGTATGGGTCGAAGGGCTCTTGGTGAAGCGAGAGCGACATCTCGCAGGCATCGGCCAAAGCGAAGGCGGCAATGCCATGCTCGTACATGTTGCACGAGCGCGTGCCATGATCGGGATCGAGAAAGCAGCCGTCGGATCGCTGGTGGGCCACGAGCCAATCCAGGCCGTGGCGGACGCACTGCGAATATTCGCGGTTGTTGAAGTCGTAGTGCCCGCCGGCTTGAAACGCGAGAACGGCCAGCCCCGTCAAGGCCACGCGGTGCTCCGCGCCCCCTTCGGGGCAGACATCGCCCGGCTTGCAGCGACCGGCAGGCTGAGCCCGGAGTGCATCGGGCCCCCAGTGGCCGTCGGCGGACTGGTGCCGGGCCAGCCAATCGAGGCCGCGGCGGACGGCCAATTCCGACTCCGGCGTAGCCCCGTAAGCCCCGATCCACTCCGATCGCTGCTCGTTCTCGCGGACCTCGGCGATCGGGCGCGAAGGGGGTCGAAGAGGAACCGCTCGGAGCTAGCGCTGTGGGCATAGAGGGCGTCGGCGGCGGGCGAATGGCGGTCGCTAAGGAAAACAATGCCCAGGGTCAACAAGAGCAGCAGGGCGATCCCGGCGTCGGTCACGTATTGCAGACGCTTTTCGCGGCGGCGGTCCAGCCGGGCCGAAGGGCCACCCGCCAGCAGGACTGGGGGAAGATTGGACGGGGGAAGTGACATGATGGCAACTCCCGGCAGGAGGGTACGATACTTCCATCATATACCAAAACGGCTTGCAGATTTACTTCTGCCCGATGCAAAACAGATTCTTCATGCCGCGGACATACATCCGCCCGTCCTGGAAGGCGGCACTGGTGGCGCATCCCTCGCCCAGGTTGGTCTGCCGCACCCGCTTCAAGCCGGACCGCGAAGGCGCGAGGATCCAGCACTTGCCTGACTCGCCAAAGACGAATAGCTCCTTGCCCACCATGCTGGGCGAGGCTTTGCATTTGAAGTCGCCCAGGTCCTCCTCCCAAAGCTTGTCGCCCTTGTGCACGTCGTAGCAAGTGACCATGCCTTCCGAGTTGAGCAGGAAAAGAAACTCATCGGTGGCCAAAGGGCTGCAAATGTCGGGCGTGTTGTCCTCGGCCTTCCAGAGCACGCGGGTGGCGGTGACGTCGCCGCTGCCGTCCGCACGGATGCCCAGGACCGGTGCGCCGTCGTTAATACACGCCACCACGATGTCGCCCGAAACAACCGGCGAAGGGGCTGGATCGCCTTGGGAGCTTTTGACCCGCCAGAGTTCCTTGCCCGTTGGCGGATCGTAGGCGATGATCCAAGGACAAGCAACGGTTATCAGTTGCTCGCGCCCGGCGACGCGGACGACAATCGGCGTCGTCCAGGAGCTCTGCACCGGGCGAACCTGTTCCCAGACCGTGTGGCCCGTGGCGAAATCCAAAGCTCGCAGCTTCGAGCGGGCCGCCTTGGGAGTGGCCTGATCAAAAGGCACCAGCAGCAGGTTTTTGTAGACCGTGAGCGAGGCGGCGTGGCCGTAGGGATTCTCCGGAACGCCGAGCGCCTGCGACCAGGCGAGATTGCCGTCGCGATCGTAGGCGGCCAGGTCGCCGTTGGCAAAGATCGCGGCCACAAAGCGGCCGTCGCTGGCCATCGTGCAGGCCGCGTAGCCGGGATATTCGGCGCCGGTGTCCTTGAGGCTCAGCGCCTTGTTGCTGGCAGGGTTGGACGGCACGTCGCGGGTCCAGAGTAGCTTGCCGGCCTTGACATCGTAGCAGAAGACCTGCCGCTTGTTCTCGTCGGCGCCGGTGATAAAAATGCGATCGGCAATAATGATCGGTGAGCTGTTACCGGTCAGGGGCACCGGTGACGTCCAGACGATGTTCTTGTGGGAGGGACCATCCCAGTCGTCGGGCACGTTGGTGTAGGGCGAGATTCCCGAGCCGCCGCGGCCGCGAAAACAGGGCCAGGCGCGGGCCAGTTCGGCATCGGTAAGGGCGGGCACGTTCAAGCTTGCAGCGGCCGGTGCGGCAGCCGGCGCCTTCACCGGGGCAACCGTGTTTGTCGCCACCGCCACAGGGACGGACGAGGCCGATGGTTTCGTCGCGTTAGGTGTCGGCGAGACCGGTTTCGGCACGGTGGTCGACGCCCTGGTTTCCGCCACCCGATTCGGCACTTCCACAGACGACGCTGTCACTATCGACGTTTGCACGGGCTTTTCCGGCAGAGCGGCCCGTAAGGGCAGACTTAAGGTAACGGCAGTTACCGCGAACACGCCGAACAGGCCGCCGACGGTCCATCGTGCCGCGGGCGTCCAACTTGCCTCCCAATCGCGCTCGGCGGCAGTTGCCTGCGGCTGGGGATGCTGGCGCCGCAAGGTCGCGGCCCACTTGGCGGCGGCCAAGGATACGACGATGCCGCCAAACAACAGCGCGGCGCCCGAATAGGCCAGGGCCCGCATGCGAAAAAAGTCTTCGCGCGACTGCTGGTCGAGGTTGCGGAGTTCTTCCTTGATCTGCTCATTGCCTGGTTGCTGGGCCAAAACGGCCTTGAGCGCATCACGGGCCGAAAGCTGGGCCGGATCCTGCATCGAGAAAGGATCTTTCATCGAGCGGCCGAAAAAGGCGTAGAGCATCACGGCCGCCACGACGAGCGAGAAGATCGCCGCCACGATGGCCGTGCGGACGGCGATTCGGTAGGAAACGGGTTCGATGGTTTGAGGCTGTTCGATCATGATTGTGTTATCTGGATGAATTCTTGTCGCTCGTGCTCTTCGGGGCAATACCAGAAGCAACGGCCGCAGGATACACACGCGCCACGGTCAGGTTCGTAATCGGTACGGCGACGGCGAATGGAAAGCCTCACCAGCTTGACGGCAAAGACCAGCCCGACCCAGCCACCGAAGAGAGTCGCACCCCAGGCGAACTTCGCCGCGACAGCGTCCGCGCGGCCCATACAATGACTCCGCCGATTCGCCCGTCGCGCGGAATGCGTCCATGGCGTCCGTCCGCTGCTTGACTTGCCCTGATTCCTCAGCTCGGATCTGCTCGGCAAGTTGAATAGTCGGGTCCAGGCTGGCCAAGGTCGATCGCGCGGTGAAGCCCAGCAGCGCCGCCAGGGCAACCAGGATCGGCGCCGCCGCGAGCACGACGATTAACGACCGCCGGGCCGAGGTTCGCTCTTCGGTGGAAAGGGCCGTTGTCGGGCGGACGATAGCGCCGTAGGGGCAGGCGTCCTCGCAGAGCCGGCACTGCACACATTGCTGCGGCGGGATTCGCAGGTGCCGCCACGACACTCGCGAGAGCAACCCCAGGATCGCCCCATACGGACAGAGCCAGCGGCAGTAGGGGCGACCAATGAACAATCCCACGAGGAGAAAGCCCGCGCTCAGGGCCAACATCGGCGCGCTGGAAGTCAAGCGGAACAGGCCCACGAAGGGGTCGTAACGGCAGATGATCCAGGCGGAGCCGGTCGCGGCGAAGAGCACAGCCGCCCCAAGGTAGACCATAGACAACAGTCCCAAGGCGTGATCGATCCACTTGGGCACCTGCACGGGCCGCAAGGCAACCAGTTCCTGAACGGCCCCCAACGGGCAGACCGCCGCGCAGAAGGAGCGGCCCCAGAACAGCGTGCACACCAGCGGCAGCACAAAGACCAGAATCACGAACGTGCCGGCTGAATACTGACTGTCGAAAGCCGCTTGGGTGACGTTCTGGATCGCACCGATCGGACAGACGCAACCCTTCCGCCAGAAACCGAGCCACGCAAGCGAAACAATCGAAAGCACAAACAGGCCCGCTCTCGACCGCCGTCGAACCGCAAACAACGATGCGAGCGTCAAGGCGGCGATGAGGAAACCCAGATCAAGCCGCTGCCGCTGCTCGGACAACGAAGTCGCGGCTGGCGTGTCCACGTCGGGAATGGGATGGTTGCTAAATTCCGGTGTTGGAAACAGATCGGCGGCACGGACTGTCGGCGCGGTGCAACACCACACAAGCGCAGCCAGAAGCGACAGTGCGGTCGGCAACCAGGTCAATCTGTTTCCTGCGTCACGCATGCCGACGTTTCTTCTTCATGGCGTCTTCCGCCGCTTGGGCCGCGTGGGTCATCAATCGCGGCGCCGAGGCCGGCACGCGGCGAAACGCCTCCGCCGGGCAGTGAATGGCGATCGAGCACTCGTTGCAATTCAGGCAGCGGTCGTGACGGATTTGCAGAGAAAGCGATCCGTTCATCAAGCGGCAACCGACGACGCACTTTCCGCAGGCGATGCACAACCGATCGTCCACCGTGTACTCGAAATATCGTACGCCGCTTTGCTTCTCAATGAACTTGCGGACAATCGCGCCGGTGGGGCAAAGTTGGTTCTCGGCGCCCGTCTCCAGGATGTAGTCCTTGGTGGGAAAGTAGCCCGTACAGTTGTCGCAATATCCGCACAACGAGAAGCAATTCACCGCCTTGACAGCCGACTGGTCGAGCACACAGTTCACTTGGCAGAGTCCACAAGCGATGCAACGATTGGGATCGATCTGCCAGACCTGAGGCAGACGGCAATCGGCGGCCTGGCTACATTGGCCGCAGTCGGCGATGGAGTCCGGACAGTTGGCCGCCGCCTGGCCCGATTGCTTGTGAAACAGCCAGAGCGACAGCCCGCCGATGCCGCCCAAGGCCGCAAAACGGGTGATATCGCACATCAGGCGGCGACGGCTGATCGGCGTTTGCTCGCTGCCGTTGGCATCTTCGCTGCTCATGGCTTCTTCGCTGCCTCCTTGTCTGGGGAAGCAGTGTCCTTGGGGCCTGGGTTCTTAACGAAGACACGTACCTTTGCCGCGCGGCCGTCAAGCACCAGAATGCGGCCGTGGCGATCGACGGCCAGATCGGCCGGTGTGTTACTCAATTCGGAAGGGCCGGCTACGACGGTCTGGAACTTGCCGTCGCGGGAGTAGATTTTAACCCGCGGCAGACCTTTTTCCGCCGTGGCGAAGCGACCGTCGGGCAGCACCGCCAACTGCGCCGGATTGCAGCAACCGAAGAAACCCGACACCGCGGGTGACCCCTCGCCCCACTGGCATTCCAGTTCGCCGCTACGAGTGTATCCTTCGACGTGGAGCAGACGAGGATTGACAACATAAATCAGATCGTCGGTTCCCGCGGCCAGATCGAAATAGTGATTGGTGACCAGGAACCCCGGTTGAGTCGTTACGGGATTCGGCTTTCCGAACGAATTCAGGACTCGCCCCAAGGCATCGAACTGCCAGACGACGCGATCACCCACGTCGGCCGCCCAGATCTCGCGTTCGGTCGTGGCGATGGAAGTGAGCATGGTGTTGGGGCCGGGCGTCTTCCACGACATGACGTTCAGGCCGTTGCGGTCGAAGACTTCGATGTGGTCCCCTAGGCCCACGTAGAGTTGGCCGGGGTGTACGTGATCGAAAGCCCCGACTGCCAGGCATGAGGGTTCTTTTTGCAGCGTTATCTCGCGCAGTTTCTCGCCGTCGCTGGAGTAGCGGATAACGGACCGGTCGCCGCCGACGTAGATCTGCAGGTCCGAATCGACGGCCAAGGCCCGCGGTTCGCGGAGGGCTACGGGGAACGAGCCCGATTCGTGGTAGGTGATCATCGCCGCGTCGATCGGTTGGGCCGCCTTGAGAGCCGCCTGTTCGTCGGCCTCGGTTGTTGCAACCGTGGACGCCGAAACATCTCGTGCGCTGCCGCTCCGCATCCTTGCAACCGAGGCAGACTGCCATCACGATCAGACTGGTCAGGGCGATGACCCCTTGCGTGGTTCTTTTCATGAGCCGTGCTCCGCCACGTCGATGCAGACCATTCGTGTAGTATCGCGGACGATGAGTCTTCCTGCCACCAGCGCCATCGGGCCCCAACTGCCGGAGCCGTCCTCAATCACCCGTGCACGGGCCAGGCGGTGATAGGCGGCTGGCGTGGCCTCGGCGATCGAGAGCACGCCGTCGTCGTCCAGGACGAAGATCAACCCGTCAGCGATCAGATACGGGCCCGAGCCGAACTTTTCCCGCCCACTGTTCCATAGCTCCTTGCCATCCAGATCCATGCAGACCAGTTGCCGGTCTTTCTGCCGCACGGCGTACAGGTGTTGCTGCCAGACGACCGGTGTTTGCTGCTCGGAGCCGAAGTGCCGCGCATCGAGGCGAAAAACCGTCCGCGGCATGATGCGGCCCTGCCGCTCCTCGAGCTGCAGCATGAGAGCGCCGGAGTTGTAGCCACCGCAGAAGAAAATCCGCCCGGGGCCGACGACGACGGGCGAGGGGCAGGTGGCCATGGCGATCTGCCATTCGTCGGAATCCCAGAGCAACTCGCCGGTGTCGGCGGCCACGCCCGCCACGCCGCCCTTGCCGCAATAGACATACATCCGCCGCCCGGCGAACTCCATGGGCACGATTGAGACGTGGGTCATCGTCCAGTTCCGCGGGTTTGGGCTCTCCCAGAGGACCTTGCCCGAGCGATAGTCGATCGCCATGACCAGCGCCTTCCCAGCGGGGGCCACGATCAGCCGATCGGTGGTCGTATCGATCAAGGGGCATTGCGCGGCGTACCAGGGCGGCACGGTGGCGCCGCATTCCAGCACCAGGTCGTTGAGCCAGCGGGCCTTTCCCGTGGCCACGTCCCAGCAGGCCAGTTGGCACTTTGGACCGAGCGTAATAACACAGTCGCTCGTTACGGCCGGGATGGTCCGCGACATGCCGTGACTATTGGCGATGACCACGTGGTAGCCGTTTCGCCAGATTTCGCGGCCGTCATCAAGCGAGAGACAGCGGAGCGTGTCGGCCGAGCGGTCGACGTCGTAGTCGAGCACGAAAACGCGTCCGTCGCGAACGGCTGCGGCCGCGTAGCCGTCACCCAGCGGCACGGTCCAAAGACGCTTGGGCCCGGCGGCGGGCCAACTCCGTGCCAGGCGAACGGCTTCTTTGCTGATCGCATCGCGATCGGGCCCGCGGAACCAGGGCCAGGCGGCCGTGATCGTGGAAGGATGGCCCGGCCCGGGAATTGGCTCGCCCGGCTCAGGCCGCACAGCCACGGGGCCTGCCGTTTCCGCAGGCGCCCCATCGAGGCCCGGCACGCGAGGGGTGATGGTCACAGCGGGACCGGAGCGGACCCAGCGGACAACGAGCAGCAGCCCCATGACGGCCAGCAGCACCGGAAACAGATTGCTGCCGTGTTTCAGCAGCCATGAGGAGGAAAGGGTGGACATGAGCAGCGCGTCTCGCGGTGGGTTCTCTCTTTCATAATGTACGGCATTCACAATGTCAATCCCACAGCGGGAAAACGCGGGTTTTCGCATCGAGAGGTGTGGTAAATCCGCCGCGTTTTTTCAGCGGTGAAATCAAGTACCACCGCCAGCTAGCAATCAGTGATGAATTACCGTACACTCCTGACATGAGCCAATCCGAGCAACCCGAAGCTTCTGGACCGGGCAAGGTCCGCACGTGGTGGCATCCCATCCTGGCGCGGATGTTCGATTATACGGTGGGCGACGTCTATAAGGTTGATGAGGAGGTCTCCGTCGGCAAGATGCCGCTCCGCGTCGACATTTTGCTGCTTCGCCGCGAGGGCGGGCGGCTTTCGGAATCCAGGAGCCGCGAACTTTCCGTGCTGTTACCGCTCTTGAATCGTTTCACGCTTATCGAATTCAAGAGCCCGATCGACTCGATGCAGCAGGGCGATTTCGCGCAACTCGTCGGTTGTGCTTACCTCTGGCATAGCCAACAAAGAGAACTCATCCCCAAAGAAGATGTGTCGCTCATAGTTCTGGCACCGACGGTGACCGAGTCGCTCCGCGAAGAATTACGGGTCCTGTGTTGCGACGCCTACCAGCAGGAGGTGGGGATTTTTCGCGTGTCGGGCCTTCCCTTTGCCACGTGGTTGGTGGAAACCGATGTGATGGCCGCTCGCCTCCAGCCCGTTCTCTCACTGGTAAGCCGTCTTTTCCGCAATGACAGCCGGCGTATAATAGAGGGGTTGGAAGATACTGGTCATGTGCGTCTGGTGAGCTATGTGATGCAGCAGATGGAGTGGCTCCGGTCGAGGGAGGATTTTGCCGTGCAATACGCTGATGTGGAATCTATGGACGAGATCCGCGCGAGAATGATCGCGCGGGCGACAGTGGAGGAACGGCTCCGCGGCCTTACGGCGGAAGAGCGGCTCCGCGGGCTTCCGCCGGAAGAGCGGCTCCGCGGGCTTCCGCCGGAAGAGCGGCTCCGCGGGCTTCCGCCGGAAGACGTGCTGCGTGTAGTGACGTCGAGAGAATTCGTGGCCGGTCTTGGACCCGAACAACTGGCGAAACTGCGCGACGTATTAGAGCGTCCATATAACTCATAGGTCCGTAACGGGAAAAAGCGGGGTGCTGACGCCGTGGCGCAGGCATCGCGGACCATTGGCCTGACGTACGTTCATGTCACTTACTCCCAAAGACTTCCGCAGCGACACGGTGACCCGTCCTACTGCGGCAATGCGGGCCGCCATGGCCGCCGCCGACGTGGGCGACGACGTCTGGGGTGAAGACCCCACCGTCATCGGGCTTCAGCAGCGCCTGGCCGAGATGCTCGGCAAGGAGGCGGCCCTCTTTGTCGCCTCGGGCACGATGTCAAACCTCATCGGCGTGCGCGTCCATTGCCGACCGGGCGAGGCCATGATCTGCGAGGCCGAGTCGCACGTTTACTACTACGAGCAGGGCGGTTACGCTCAGATCAACGGCGTCATCGCTCGGCCGCTCCAAGGCCAGAACGGAGTGCTGCGGTTGGAGCAACTGGAGTGCTTGCCGGAATGCGACGATCCGCACTTTCCTCGGACCCGACTGCTCTGCCTGGAAAACACCCACAATCGTGGTGGCGGACGGATCCAGCCATACGGCAACGTGGAATCCCTCTGTGCCTGGGCGCGGCAGCGGGGCTTGCGAACGCACCTCGACGGTGCACGGCTCTGGAACGCCGCCGTGGCGAGCGGCATTCCGTTGGCCCGGTGGTCGCAGCATTTCGACACCGTGAACGTTTGCTTCAGCAAGGGGCTGGGCGCGCCGGTCGGTTCGGCCTTGGCCGGTCCGCGCGATCTGATCCGCGAGGCCCTGCGGCACCGGAAGGTCTTTGGCGGCGGCATGCGGCAGGCCGGCGTTTTGGCCGCCGCGGCACTCCACGCCCTCGATCACCACGTCGACCGCCTGGCCGAGGACCACGGCAACGCTCGGAAGCTGGCCGCCGGCCTGCGGCAAATCCCCGGCATCCGCGTAGCGCCAGAGGTCATCGACACCAACCTGGTCTATTTCCATCTCGATCCGGGACCGATCACCGCGGTGGAACTGGTCGCGCGGCTTCGCGGCCGCGGCATTCTCATGCATGAAACCGGACCCCGCTCGATCCGCGCGGTGACCCATCTCGACGTAACGGCCGCTGACGTTGCGGCAGCCATCGAGGCCGTGGCCGCAGAGTTCAAGGTATAATTGGGGGTAGCCGCTAACGGTTGGCGCTTTGCCTCGGCCCATGTTGACCGTGGCGGCGGTTTATGATAAAAATAGGGGTTTCTTAGCCTGTCATACACTATCCCACCGACGCGGTGTCGGATGGAGGTTTTGAGCAATAGGAGCCTATACGTGTCACTTAGCGAGCGGAAGCAGGAATTGAAGCGTCGTCGTCATCGCCAGAAGAAATTGAAGGTCTATGCCCGGAAAATGGGGGCTGCCACGGTCTCTGAAAAGACAGTTATCGCCGAAAAGATCCGCCGCCTCACACCGGGGTGCGAGGTCATCATCGACGCGTGGGAACTGGAAAAGAAGCGGTAGTCGAGTAGGCCCCTCTTGCCGAGAGGGATTTGTATGCGCCGGCCCGGTTATTCCGGCAGCGGAATCACGTGGCGGCGCATTACGTCTAGTTTGACATTCTTGATTTCCTGGTCAACTCGCGCACGGATA
Source organism: uncultured Planctomycetia bacterium (assembly GCA_963709175.1). GTDB lineage: Bacteria > Planctomycetota > Planctomycetia > Pirellulales > Thermoguttaceae > JANXQG01. Next base: position 587,383 of record CAVPVK010000007.1, on the reverse strand, counting down.
GTTTTGCCGATGGCCGCCGTCTCGGGCTTCTTGGGAGCAGCATCGCCGAACGCCTGATCGGCACCAAGCTTGGAAACGTCATGCTCGGCGGAGCGCTCGTCTTTATCGGGCCAAACCAAGTCCATCACGGTTGGATCACTGAACGGCCTTGGCATATCCGCAGCAGACTTTGCGGCGATGCGTGTCTTTATGGGGTCGTGTTGGATCTCAACGGTTTTGGACACTCGTGCGCTGATTCTTGTCCGTGAGATCTCTCCTTACAACCCTTACCGAAACCGGCTGCTTGCCAAAAGGCTCGTCGGCGGTAGCCGCGACAGCGATGAGGGACACCATCACCAAGAGGGAAATCGCGAGACGATGCATGAGTATCTACTGCTGTTTCAACCGCTCGATCACCGCATTAACTGCGGCGTATTGGTCTTCCAGCTCCTTCAAGGCCGCTCGCTCACTCTCCACGACCGCAGCCGGGGCGCGCTGGACAAAGCTCGCGTTCTCCAGCTTCTTGTGCTTCGCCGCGATGAGCCCCTCTAGGCGAACCTTCTCCTGCTCATTCCGCTTGCGTTCGGCATCGACGTCGATCAGGTCGGCCAGGTCGACGAAGACCTCCATGCCGGCCAAGGCCACGTTGGCCGATAACTGCGGTACGGTCACGTCGGGACCCCAACCGGTCGCCCGGGCTGCAGCCATGGAAAGAAAATAGGGCTCCATCGGCCTGAGCAACTCAGTCGTGGCCGCGTCGCAGCGGACGGCGAAATCGATCTCCTTTCGCTGCGGCACGTTCTGCCGGTTGCGAATGTCGCGGACACCCCGCAGCACCTCCTGGAAACGGGCGAATCGGGCCTCGATTTCCGTATCCTGCCGCGCGAGGTCAGCCTCTGGCCAGGGGGCGATCATAATGCTCTCGGCAGGCAAGTCCTCACCGCCCGCGCCGTTCCCGGCGGGAGTGGGGTGAGTGGCGATGCCGCGTTGGGGCGCGGCCTTAGCCAACAAGTGCCAGACCTCCTCCGTCACGAAGGGAATCATGGGATGCAATAGCCGCAGCAGCGTGTCGAGCGTGTGCGCCAAGACCCGCTGGGCCGTGGCCCGGGCGGACGCGTCGCTGAGCCGGGCCTTGACCATCTCCACGTAGAAGCTGCAGAACTCGTTCCAGGCGAAGTCGTAGAGACACTTTGCTGCGTCGGCATAGCGGTAGTCGGCCAAGGCGGCGGTGGTACCCTGCGTGACCGTCGCCAGGCGGCTGAGTATCCAGCGGTCTTCAACCAGCAGATCGGCATCGGCCACCGCGCCGGGCGTAAAGCCATCGAAGTTCATCAGGCCGAACCGCGAGGCGTTCCAGAGCTTGTTGCAGAAATTCCGCGCCCAGTTCGAACCGCTCGCTCACCACCGCCCCGCGAGGCAATGCCTTGTCGGCGTCCTTTTCGGCCCATTGAGTGCAAAACTCCTTGCCGCAGTGCTTACACTTGATCCGCGGGCGAATACGGTTCTCCTTGGTCTGCTCGATCAGCTTCTGGCAGTGCGGACACTCGAACTCGACCGGCATGCGGATGTCTTGCGTCTCGGTGGTCATGATAAGCGATGCCGAAACGCAAAGCGTCGGCCCCGAACTTCTCGATGATGTCGATGGGATCGACGCCGTTGCCCTTCGATTTCGACATCCCTTCGCCGTAGCCGTCGAGAATCTTGGGATGGATGAACACTTCGTGGAAGGGGATCTGGCCGACGTTGTACAGGCCCGTAATCACCATCCGGGCGACCCAGAGAGTGATGATGTCGCGGCTGGTGATCAGAACGCTCGTGGGATAATAGTACGCCAGTTCGGGCGTCTCGGATCGGCCAGCCGAGGGTCGAGTGCGGCCACAGGGCCGAGCTGAACCAGGTATCGAGCACGTCCCGCTCGCGGATAAGCGTATGTCCGGGTACGGCGGATTCGTCGAGGTCTGCCTCTTGGGCACAAATCAGCCATTGACCGTATTGCTCGTCGCGATGCCAGACCACGTCGTCGCGGCCGGCAAAGGCGATTTGCAAATCGGCCTCGGTCGCCGTCTTGCAGTACCAGATCGGAATCTGGTGTCCCCACCACAGTTGCCGGCTGATCGGCCAATCGCGCTTCTCGCCGAGCCAGTCGAGATAGCTCTTGGCGTAACGCTCGGGAATGATCTGCACGCGGCCATCGCTCACGGCGTCCATGGCCGTTTGGGCCAGATGGTCCATTTTGACGAACCACTGGTCGGTCAAGAGCGGCTCGATCGGAGTCTTCGAGCGGTCGCTATGGGCCAACTCGATCTCGCGGTCTTCGGTCTTGGCCACGAGACCCAGCACCTCCAGGTCGGCCACCACGGCCTTCCGGGCGGATCTGAACGCTTAGACCCTTGTACGGGCCGGCGTTCTCGTTTAGCGTACCGTCAAAGTTCAGAATGTTGATCATCGGCGAGATCCTGCCGCAGCCCGACCTCGTAATCGTTGGGGTCGTGGGCGGGAGTGATCTTCACGCAGCCGGTGCCCAGTTCGGGCTTGGCCCAAACGTCGGCCACCAGGGGAATCTCGCGGTCCAGAAGCGGCAGTCTCACTTTGCGACCGTCGCGGGCCATGCGGGCCAGGGTCTCCATTGCGGGCAGCATGGTGTGGCGGCGCTCCCGCAGGTCGTCGATTTGCTTTTCGAGGTCGGGCTTCTCCCTTGCCGAGGCCGCCTCCAGCCGGGCATTGAGTTCCGCCTCGGCCTTGTCGAGCGCGGCGGCTGGCTGGGGATGCACAGCCACGGCCGTATCGCCGAGCATCGTCTCCGGCCGCGTTGTCGCCAGGGTCACGCAACTCGGCTCGCCGGGCTGGGCATCAATGACGGGGTAGTTGAGATACCAGAAACTGCCCGCCACGGTCTCGTGGAAGACCTCGTCGTCGCTGACAGCCGTTTGCAGCATCGTATCCCAGTTGACCAACCGCTTGCCGCGATAGATCAGTCCGTCGCGGAACATCTTGAAGAACGTGTGCCGCACGGCCCGGGCGCATTGGCGGATCGAGCGTGAAGCGGGTTCGCTGCCAATCGCAGCTACAGCCCATCGCCTTGAGTTGGCCGAGGATCCGCTTTTCGTAGTCGTTCTTCCATTGCCAGATGCGGGCGACGAGCCCATCGCGGCCGAGTTCGTGCCGGCTGAGCTTCTCCTCTTGGAGCAAGCGGCGCTCGACGATGGCCTGCGTGGCGATGCCGGCGTGATCGGTGCCCGGCATCCAGAGCGTTTCGAAGCCCTGCATTCGCTTCTGGCGGATGAGGATGTCCTGCAGCGTGTTGTTCAGGGCGTGGCCCAGGTGCAGGGCGCCGGTGACGTTGGGCGGCGGGATGACGATGCAGTAAGGCTTCTTGGCCGGGATTGGGCTCGCTGTGGAAGTAGCCCTTGTATTCCCAGTAAGGATACCAGCGGTTCTGGGCGTCGTCAGGGTTGTATTGTTTGGGGAGTTCGGGCATGAATAGCTCAGTGGAATAAGGGCTTGATCGGATTTGCCACGCCGCCGAAGTCGGCACCGTGCTGCATGTCTTCGCTGACATACAGATCTATTTCGCGAGTGGAGGCCGCCTTCACTTCAGCCTTTCGTTCAACGGCAGTCGACATCGCCGTCTGCTCTTCGTCCTTGTACAGCTTGTACTCGAAACTATCGACCAGCGCGATCCAACTGGCCTCGATCACGTTCTCGCTCACGCCCACGGTGCCCCAGACGTCGTCTCGTCCTGGCTCTCGATGACCACTCGGACGCCCGCCGCGGTGGCGGCCTCGGAGTTGATCACGCGGACCTTGTAGTCCACCAGGTGCAGCTTTCGCAAGGCGGGGAAATGGCCGTTGAGGGCCTTCCGCATGGCCGCGTCCAGGGCGTTCACTGGGCCGTCTCCCTCGGCCACCTCGTGCCGCACCTCGTCGCCAATGCGGATCTTCACCGTCGCCTCGGTGCGGATCTCGCCCAGGGCGTTCGTCTCCACGTTCACGTGGTAGCTCAACCGCTCGAAATGCGGGCGGAATGTACCCAGGCACTTGCGGACCAAGAGATCGAACGAGCCGTCGGCCGCCTCGAATTGATAACCGGCATTCTCCAGCGAAGCCACCTGCGAGAGGACCGCGTCCATCACCTCCGCGTCGTTGGGAATCTTGTGCCGCTGAGTCATGGCCACGAGGTTCGATCTGCCCGAGAGCTCGCTGACCAGCACGCGGCGCTCGTTGCCCACCCGCTCCGGCTCGATGTGCTCGTAGGCGGCCGTGTTGCGGGCGATGCCGCTGACGTGCATGCCTCCCTTGTGGGCGAAGGCGCTCTTGCCCACGAACGGCTGGTGCGAGCGGAAGTTCATGTTCAGCATCTCGTACACGAACCGCGACATCTCCGTGAGATGCTCCACGCCGCCGGGTAGGAGCAAGTCGTAACCCTTTTTCTTCAGCGCAAGGTTGGCGATCACGGAGATCAGATCGACGTTGCCGCAGCGCTCGCCGAAGCCGTTGATCGTACCCTGGACCTGGACGGCCCCCGCGTCGACGGCGGCCAGCGAGTTGGCCACCGCCAGCTCGCAGTCGTTGTGGCAATGGATGCCCACGGGTACCTGGACCGATCCCACGACTTCCCGCGTCGCGCGGGCGATATCTTCGGGCATGCTGCCGCCGTTGGTGTCGCAGAGGACGACCATTCGTGCTCCGGCCTCGGCGGCCGCCCGCAGCACCGCGAGCGAGTAGCCGGCGTCGGCCTTCCAGCCGTCGAAGAAGTGCTCGGCGTCGAAAATCACCTCGCGGCCGGCAGCCGCGAGATAGGCGACGCTGTCGCGAACCATCGCCAGGTTCTCTTCGGGATTGGCCCGCAGGACTTCCGTGACTTGGAAACGAGAGCTCTTGCCGACGATGGTGATCGTCTTGGCCTGCGACGCCAAGAGGGCCCGCAGGCCCTCGTCCGCGGCGGCCTCGATGCCCTTGCGGCGGGTCATGCCGAAGGCGCAGACGCGGGCATGCTTCAGGGGCAATTCGCACACGCGCTGGAAGTACTGCGCGTCCTTCTCGTTAGAGGCGGGATACCCGCCTTCGACATAGTCGACGCCGAGGTCGTCCAGCCGTTGCGTGATAGCCAGCTTGTCCTGCAAAGAGAAACTGATTCCTTCGGCCTGCGAGCCGTCGCGGAGGGTCGTGTCGTAGATTTGGATGCGGGTCATGGCTGGTCAATCATCCTACCACCGACACGGGGTCGGCGGGGACGTTTCCGTGTGTGTTTCAACGAAAAAGGCCCTCAGGCCGCGTCGGGCCTTGGGCCTTTTGATTTTTCTCGGCAAAACCGAAAGCCCTAGGCCCCCACCTTCCCGATAATAATCCCTACAACGACGTCGCTCTTTGCGACGGTCGGGCGGGACTTCGGGCTGAAGGGACGGGCAAACATCGGTTCGCAACTGGCTAGCTAAACTATAAACTCTATCCCCTGGGCCAGAGCGCGTCAAGGGGGCTTTCGACGGAAAAACCCGCTCCAACCCGCTCTTTCAGGCCGTCCAAGAGGGCGGAGCGCGATGGGCACCGTTACGCACAACCTCGCTGCGGCACGCCCGACGAATCGGCGCCCGCCTTGACCTTCACTTCGGGTTTAGCATCCGAAGGCTCGCCGTCGGCGCGATCGTATTCATCTTCGTCTTCATCGTCGCCATCTTCATCTTCATCTTCATCTTCGAAGTCGTCATCCTCTTCGTCGAGGTCGTCTTCGTCGTCCGCGTCTTCATCCTGGTCGTCGGGTTCTTGATCATCCCTGGCGACGCTGACCGCCGAATCGGCCGACGGCTCGGTAGTCCGCCGCTCCGCCGGGGGCGCCAGCAGGATGGTGTTGGTCCGCTTCGGCGGCTCAGCCGGCACGGGCTTCACGGTACCGCTGCCGCTCATCTCGGCCCACTGTTCCAGAGAGATAATCACCTCGCGGGCCTGCGAACCGTTGTACTGGCCGACGATGCCGTCCTCCGCCATGAAGTCGATCAGCCGGGCGGCGCGGCCGTAACCGATGCCCAAAGACCGCTGCAAGAGCGAAACGCTGCCGCGCCCTCGCGAACCACTACGTCGATGGCCGCCTCGTACAGCTCGTCACGATCGGCGAACTTCTTGGCGCCGCCCTGGCTCTCGCTCTCACTCGTTGTGGCCTTCAGTTGCACCAGCTCCTTGACGAATTGCGGCTCACTGGTGGCCACGGCGGCAATCACGCGATTGATCTCGTCATCGCTCAAATAAGTCCCCTGGCCGCGGAGGAGCGTGCTTGTGCCCGGCCAGAGGAAGAGCATGTCGCCGTTCCCTAGCAGTTTGTCGGCCCCCATTTCATCGAGCACCACCCGGCTATCCGTGCGGCTGGCCACCTGGAAGCAGATTCGTGCGGGCAGGTTCGATTTGATCAGCCCCGTGATTACGTCGACCGTCGGCTTCTGTGTGGCCAGCACGAGGTGGATGCCGACCGCCCGGCTCTTCTGGGCCAGGCGGATGATGTGCGTTTCTACCTCCTTGGCGGAGGTCATCATCAGGTCGGCCAGCTCATCGGCCACGATGACGATGTAGGGCATATGCGTGGGGATCTGACGGCGCTCGTCGTCGTTCTCCGGGCGGATCCGCTCCATCAATTCCGCCTCGCCCAACTGGTTGTAGCCGCTGAGATGCCGCACGCCAGCTCGGGCGAGCAGATGATACCGCTCCTCCATCTTCTCCACCGCCCAGGCCAGGATCGCCTCCGCCTTCTTCATGTCGGTGACCACGGGGTGCATGAGGTGCGGCAGGCTCTTGTAGGGGCTGAGTTCGACCATCTTGGGATCGATCATTAGCATGCGGACTTCGTCGGGCCGCCGGGACATGACCATCGACGCGATGATCGAGTTCAGGCAGACGCTCTTGCCGGTGCCCGTGCGGCCGGCGATCAAGAGGTGCGGCAGCGTGGAGAGATCGACGGTCATCGGGTTCCCGGAGACGTCCTTGCCCAGGTAGATCGGTATGCGCATCTTCTGGACCTTGCCGTTGGCCTCCTCGATGACCTCGCGGAGGCGGACGATCTGCCGCGTGGCGTTGGGCACCTCGATGCCGACGGTATTCTTGCCGGGAATGGGGGCGACGATGCGGACGCTCGGCACACGCAGGGCGATGGCCAGGTCGTCGGCCAGGCTGGTGATCTTGCTCAGCCGCAACCCGGCCTCGAGCTCGACTTCGAATTGGGCGATGACCGGGCCGGTCTGGATTTCTACGACACGGATATTGAAGCCGAAGTCGCGGAAGGTCTGCTCGAGGATCTTGGCCTTGCGGCGGACGTCTTTCTCCTGCTCGTCGAAGTTAAAAGTCTCGCTGGGAAGGAGCAGTTCGATGCTCGGTAACTCGTAGTCGGCCGCGTTCTGGGGTGGTTCGTCGAGCGACAGTTCTGCGTCGGTCTTGGATGCCTTCGGCTTGCGAATCCGCAGCAGCGAAGCGATGCCGCCGGCCGGCTCGGCAGCCGCGGCTTCCGCTTGCGGCATGGCGGCGACTTCCGGCTGGGGGTCAACCTTCTCGGGGATCGTTACGGGCGGAGCATCGGCCGGTGTGTTCGGCTTGGCATCTTCAGCCGGTCGTCCTTTGACGCGGACCGAGAGGACCTTAGCCTTGCCGTCGGCCTCATCTTCAGCAGGCTCATAGCCATCGAGGTCGGACTTCCGCCGCAAACGCTTGGCGGCAGCAGCGCCGACCTGAAGCATGCCCTGCCCAATGCCCTGCGCCGGCTTGCCGATGACGAAGCGGCCGATGAAGGCGACGACATGCAAGAGCAGGTAATCGGTCGAGAGCAGCAGCCCGCCCAAGAGTAGGCTGGTCGTGAGGATATACGCCCCCACCGTGGCGAAGTTCAGTTCCAGCAGGCCGCGACCGGCCGCGCCGAGGTAGCCGCCTGCGCCGATTACCGGCCCAGGCGAAAACTCGGGCGCAGCCATGGCGACGATGGTCGTCACACCGGCCAACGAGATCAGCCAGCCGCTTAGACGAATGATAGGCTGGTTGAGCGGCCGGCGGGCAAGGAGCATGGCATCTAGCGCGGCCAGCGAGAAGACGAGGTAGTAAGCGCCCAGCCCCAAGGCGGTGAACAACCAGCGGCTGACGAAGGCCCCAGAGCGACCGCAGACATTGAGGACTTCGGCCCGTTCGGGATAAACGAGCTTGCTGGGCGGATCGGCCGGGTCGTAGCTCACCAGCGCAGCGACCAGAAACACGGCGAGCGCGAGCAGGCCGAGGGCCAGCAGGTCCTTTTTCAGGTCACGTTTTTCGAGCATGAGGCGCGCGGACAGGGGCGCTGGGCCCCATGGCCATCACTAGCCGGTGGATCCTGGCGCATCCATGCCCAATTCGATATCCTAGGTTGTCACTCTTATTATCGGCGCGGGAGGGGTGGCGAAGTCAAGGGGAAATCGGTTCCCGGAAGAGACAACGTGAAAGGGAGGGCCGGAAAAGAAGGTAGAATCGGCACGAACGGCAGGGCTGGGTGCTGGCTAACAATAGGAGTCATGAAAGTCATGGGACCTATGAGTCCTCTCAGCGGTTGTTACCAATCTATGCGTCTGGCGCGGCATCCGGCGGGCCAATTTGAGGTCTACCGTGCGCCGCTCATGCGTCGCCTGCCGTCGATCCGGGTTCCTGCGGCCGACGGGCACTGACGCACGATTGGATTTTCAGTCAATGGTGGACCGTTGTTACACCAACGGCCCCAACCCTCCCTTGGATCGACGAGGCGGCCTGGTCAGTGGAAATGCTGCGCAGCAGGGGGGGTGAACCAAGAACGGGATCACTCGTCCCGCTGCTGGCGCCGTCGAGCTAATTCCGCTACGAACTCAGTGTGTTCCACCGAGGCGAGGCCGGCTTGCCACGCCGCTGCGTGGCGAGCCATATCGCCCCGGACAAGTGCGGCCGGATCGAGCCAAAGCCCTGGAAATACCCGGCTGCGATAGCGGCCGTCCGAGTCCAACTCTAGTGGCTCGTAACGATCGTTACGGAGCACGAACCAATCGATAGCCGCGTCGGCCACACGCCACACGACGTACTCGCAGACCGCGTTGCGCTGATAAGCCCGCAGCTTGTCGTGCAAGTCGTAGCTCTCGCTCGTGTTGGCCACTTCAAATGAACTGTGGCCATACGGTCCGCCTCCTGTAATGCTCCCGTATAATATCATGTCGCGTACAGGGTGAAAACTGCGGCAAATTGACACCTGAAGTGCTTTCCAGGTCTCGTACAAAGGCTCCCTTATGGCAGGGGGCTTGAGACGAGGGGAAGCCCGGGTGACGGCGAGAACCGGACCTGAGTCGCTGTCTCGCCAACGCCGATCCTATCATTCAAGTCAGCTCCAATCATCCTGAAAGTATGGAATTATGGAATCCGCTGAGCCCGTCGACGTCCGTCTGCGAGCGGCGCCGCAGCCTCTTTCGTTGCCCACTTCGCCGCCCGTCGTTCCGCGAACCACTGGATGACGTAGAAGAACACGGGCGTCAGGAAGATGCCGAAGAGCGTCACGCCCAGCATGCCGGAAAACACGGCCGTGCCCAGCGTCCGCCGCATTTCCGCCCCCGCTCCCACCGCGACCACTAGCGGCAAGACGCCGAGGATGAAGGCGAAGGAGGTCATCATGATCGGCCGCAAGCGGAGCTTGCAGGCCTCCAACGTCGCCTGGTAGCGCGGCTCGCCGGCCTGGGACTGCAGCTTCGCGTACTCCACGATCAAAATCGCGTTCTTGCAGGCCAGGCCCACGAGCACCACGAAGCCAATCTGAGTGAAGATGTTGACGTCCATCCGCGCGATCGTTACGCCCGCGATCGAGCACAGTAGGCACATGGGCACCACGAGGATCACCGCCAGCGGCAACGACCAGCTCTCGTATTGTGCGGCCAACACGAGGAAAACCAGCACCACAGCCAACACGAAGACGTACATCGCCGTGTTGCCGGTCTGCAACTGCAGCATCGCCAACTCCGTCCACTCGTCGCGGAGACCCTGCACGCGTTTCGTCTCTTGCCGGGCAATCCCTTCCATCAGGCGTATTCCATCGCCCGTGCTTACGCCGGCCGCTGGCGCACCGTTGATGGGGGCCGCCGGGTACATGTTGTAGCGATAGATCATCACCGGGCCGCTGATGCCGCGCGTGCTGGCGAACGTACTCAGCGGCACCATCGCTCCCGCGGCGTTGCGGACCTGGTATTGCTTGAGGTCCTCGACCTGCCGTCGGTAGGGGGCGTCCGCCTGAACGTTCACCTGCCAGGTGCGGCCGAAACGGTTGAAATCGTTAACGTACAGCGACCCCAGATAAACCTGCAGCGTGTTGAAGACGTCGGCCATCGAGACGCCCATGACCTTCACCTGGTCGCGATTGATATCGAGGTAAAGCCAAGGCGTGTCGGCGCGGAAGCTGCTGAACAGGGCCGTCAGCCCGTGGACCTCGTGCCGGCAGCGGTCGACGACCCGCTCGGCCGCCGCCTGAAGCGATTTCATGCCCACTTCGCTGCGGTCCTCGAGGATGATTTTGAACCCGCCTGCCGTGCCCAGGCCGTCGACGGGCGGGGCCCCAAAGACACCCACGACGCCGTCGCTGATCTCTTCCTGGATGCGGCTCTGCAGTGTGGCGGCGATCACTTCGCCGGTGAGTCCGCGGACGGCCCGCTCGTGGAAGTCGTCGAGCATGACATACATCGCGCCGAAGTTCGGGGCATTGGCCCCCAGGAGGATTGACTGGCCGGCGATGGCCACCGTGTGCTTGACGCCGTCGGTCTTGCCGGCCATCTGCTCGATGCGGCGCATGATCCGCTCGGTCCGCTCGACCGAGGCCGCGTCAGGCAGTTGGATATTTACCAACAGATAGCCCTTGTCCTGCATGGGAATGAAGCCCGTTGGCGTCTTCATGAAGCCCCAATAGGTCAGGTAGAGCAGGCCGCCATAAACCAGCAGCACCAGCACGCTTACCCTCAGCGACGTGCCAACCAGTTGCGTGTAGACCTTGGTGGAAAAGTCGAAACCGACATTGAACGCACGGAAGCAGCGTGCCGTGAAGCGGTTCAGCGGCCGGGCAAAAATCCCGAGCAGGGCCGCCCCCAAGACAACGGAGAATACCGGCACGATTCCCGGCAGTTTGGCCAGAGAGTTTTCCAGCGCCGGCAGGTGGATCTCGGCCAACCCATGGGCCAGCTGCGGCGACAAGATCGCGTAGCCTAGCCACGCTCCGATCAGCGGGAAGGCTGGCAGCGGCAGGACTTCGTCGTGCCGTTGCCGCTCCTTGGGCTGCAGAAGCAATGCCGCCAGGGCGGGACTGAGGGTCAGCGAGTTGAATGCCGAGATAACCGTCGAAACGGCGATCGTCAGGGCGAATTGGCGGAAGAACTGCCCCGTGATGCCGCTGATGAACGCGCAGGGCACGAACACCGCGCTTAAGACCAGCCCTACGGCGATCACCGGCCCGGAAACCTGGCTCATGGCCTTGATCGTGGCCTCTCTCGGCGGCAGACCGGTCTGGATGTGGTGCTCCACCGCCTCGACGACCACGATGGCGTCGTCCACCACGATGCCGATGGCCAGCACCAGCCCGAATAGCGTGAGGTTGTTGAGGCTGAAACCCATCGCTGCCATGACCGCGAAGGTGCCGATAATGGCCACCGGCACGGCGACCAAGGGAATCACAGCTGACCGCCAATTCTGTAAGAACAAAAGCACTACGAAAGCCACTAGCAGCACGGCATCGCGCAGGGTGACGAAGACCTCAAGGATCGATTCGGTGATGAAGGGCGTCGTATCGTAGACGATCTTGTAATCCAGCCCCTCGGGAAAGCGCTGCTTGAGCTCGTCCATCTTGGCCTTCACCAGGTTGGCTGTCTTCAGGGCGTTCGTGCCGGGCAACTGGTAGACGGAGAGGGCCACCGAGGGGCGGCCGTCCAGCGTGCAGGTCTGGTCGTAGCCCTGAGCGCCCAGCTCGATGCGTGCCACGTCGCGGACGCGGACGATCCGCCCCTGGGCGTCGGTCTTGACCATCATGTCGGCGAACTGATCGGCGTCGATCAGGCGGCCGAGCGTGGTCATGGTGTATTGGAAGACCTGGCCGTGGGGCACCGGGGGCTGGCCGATCTGCCCGGCCGCCACCTGTGCGTTCTGCTGCTGGATGGTCGAGACGACGTCGCTGGCCGACAGGCCCAGCTTGGCCATCTTCTTCGGGTCCAGCCAAAGCCGCATGCTATAGTCGCGTTGACCCAGGTAGGTGATGTCGCCCACGCCTGGCAGCCGGGCCAGCTCGTCGCGCAACTGGATCGTGGCGTAGTTGCTCAAGTAGAGGTTGTCGCGGCTCTTGTCGGGCGAGTACAGGTTGACGATCATTAACACGTTGGGCGACTTCTTCTTGACCGCCACCCCCTTGCGATTCACCAGATCGGGCAGGATCGGCAAGGCCATAGCCACGCGGTTTTGCACGAGCACCTGAGCCATGTTCAGGTCGATGCCCAACTTGAAGGTCACCGTGAGCGTATAGGCGCCGTCGTTGGTGCACTGCGACGACATGTACATCATGCCTTCCACGCCGTTGACCTGCTGCTCGATGGGGGCGGCTACCGTATCGGCGACAACCTGGGCGTCAGCGCCCGGGTAGAAGGCCGCGACCTCGACCGTGGGCGGCGTTATCTCCGGGTATTGGGCCACCGGCAGCGTGAACACCGCGATCAGCCCGCCCAGGGTGACGATGATCGACAACACCGAGGCGAAGATCGGGCGATGGATGAAGAAGCGGGAGAACATTTGGGGTAGCGAGAGGGGAGACGCGGTGAGGGGTGAGGGGGAGGGGAGAGCGGACGGTCAGTCTTGTTACGCACGGGGTGTGTGATCGCGAATCATCCAGTCCTCGGGGTGTTCCGCCATTCTTACGAGCTGGCCGAGAATTTCTTCGCCGCGCCGGTCGAGGTTGTCTGCAACTTGTGGCTTGAGGTAGCAGCTGCGGCGCGCGATCTCGACCCAAGTCTGCGTTTCGGCCGCCACTGTCTCGGCAACACTCAGTTTTGCCACGAATGCTGCGGGACAGCGCCACTTCCGCCAGGCCTCGGCCGTATTGCTTGCCACCGAGCGCCATGCGCGGCGGACTTGGTCCGTGAGCGAGTACCGCTCTTCAGTCGGGTATTTCTTACTCAACGCGAAGATGAGCATTGTCAGATCCATCGCATTCTGCCAAACTCGCAGTGCTTTGAACGATCGAATCGCTGCCATGTCCTATCTCCATGTGTGTTTGTGTGTCTGCATTTGTATCTTTACTTGCGTTTCCGTCCTCATCTACCCTCTCGCCTCCCCTCTCCCTTCTGATCAGCGTCCGAATCCATCCAAAGCTCAAGATTAACGCGGCGACTCGCCCCGCGGCGCGGACGCCGGGCGAGCGGAAGACGGAGGTGGTGCCCAGCCAATCGATCACGTTGAAAAAGACCGGCGTGAGGAAGATGCCAAAAAGGGTTACCCCCAGCATGCCGCAAAAAACGGCCGTGCCCAGTGTCCGCCGCATCTCGGCCCCGGCGCCGTGGGCGATCAACAGCGGCAGTGCGCCGAGAATGAACGCCGCGGAAGTCATGACGATTGGCCGCAGACGGAGCTGACAGGCCGCCAGCGTGGCCGCGTGCCGCCCCGCGCCCTCCTCGCGCTGGTGCTTGGCGAACTCCACGATCAGGATGGCGTTCTTGCTGGCCAGCCCCACAAGCACCACAAAGCCGATCTGTGTAAATATATTAATGTCGGCCGAACCGCCGCCGGACAGCGACTTGGGCAGCAACAAGGGCATCGCGGAGACGCCGACGATGGCGCACAGCAGGCACATCGGCACCACAAGGATCACGGCCAAGGGAAGCGACCAACTTTCGTACTGCGCGGCCAACACAAGGAAGACCATAAGCACGGCGATGGCGAAGACGGTCATTGCCGTGCTGCCCGCCTGCACCTCAAAGAACGCCATCTCGGTCCACTCGTAGGCCATGCCCTTGGGCAATTCCTTGTCGGCCAGGTGGGCCATGAGATCGATTCCCTGCCGGGAGCTGACGCCGGGCGCGCAATTGCCATTGATGGAGGCCGCCGCGTGCGTATTGTAGCGGCTGATCAACAGGGGCCCATTGACGTTCTTGGTCGAGGCGATGGTCCCCACGGGAACCATGCCGCCGGCGGCGTTGCGGACCTTCAGTCCCGCTACCATCTCCTCCTCGGTGCGGAAGGGCGCGTCGGCTTGAACGATCACCTGCCAGGTGCGGCCATAGAGGTTGAAGTCGTTGACGTAGAGCGAGCCGAGGTAGATCTGCAATGTGTCGAACAGGTCTCCCAAGGGCACGCCCATCGTCATGCACTGCTGTCGGTTTACATCCACGTAGATCTGCGGAGCATTGGCGCGGAACACGCTGGCCAGGCCGGTCAACTGCGGATGACCGTCCGGTCCCGGGAGCTCGTTTCCCTTGGCTACGAGGTTGGCGGTCTGTTGCTCCAGCGACCTTAAGCCGAGGTCTCCCCGGTCCTCCACCACGAATTTAAAACCGCCGGTTCGGCCCACACCTCGGATCGGCGGCGCCCCGACGATGGCGATCTTGGCCTCGGGCACCTCTTGCGCGAGCTTCTGCCGCAATTGGTTGGCGATCTCGTCGGCATAAAGGTCCGGGGTCTGCCGCTTGTCGAAGTCGTCGAGTCCTACGAACATCGAGCTGAAATTGGAGCCATTGACGCTTAGCAGGAACGACTGGCCGTTGTAGGTCACGGCGTTTGTGACGCCCGGCACACTCGCACAAATCTTCTCCACGCGATGGGCCAGTGCCGCCGTGCGCTCGACCGAGGCCGCATCCGGCAGTTGCATGGCCAGCAGCAGATACCCCATGTCCTGAGTCGGGACGAAACCCTTGGGCGTGTGCACGTAGCTCCAGTAGGTCATCGCCAGCATTCCGCAGTACACCAGCAACACCAGCCCGCTGGTACGGAGCAGCATCCCCACGCCGCGGAGATAGACGCTGGTGGCCCTCGCGAAGGCGTCGTTGAAGAGCCGGAAGGCGCGGCCCAGCAGGTAATCTAACGCCCGCCCAATCAGCCAACCGGCCACAGCGCCCATCAAGGCGGCGAGCCAAGGAATTGCCGCCACCCCGGCCGCTACCATCGCCGGCGGTAGCCCCTGGAGGCCTGCCAGCCGGGCGGCCGCGAACGGCCCCACGAAGGCCCAGGCCGCCCCGCCACCCAATGCCGCGTAGGCCAGGCGGGGAAGCACTTCGCCATTGCCCTTCTCTCGCCGACCGGGAGTACATGGCGCCCGCAGCAGCAAGGCCGACAACGCCGGGCTGAACGTCAAGGAATTGAAGGCTGAGATGACCGTGGAGGCGGCGATCGTCAAGGCGAACTGGCGGAAGAACTGGCCAGTAATGCCCGTGATAAACGCGCACGGGACGAAAACCGCGCTCAAGACCAGCCCAACGGCGATTACCGGCCCGGAAACCTGGCTCATGGCCTTGAGCGTGGCATCCCGCGGCAGCATGCCGTTTTCAATGTGGTGCTCCACCGCCTCGACCACCACAATCGCGTCGTCGACCACGATGCCGATGGCCAGTACCAGGCCGAAGAGCGTGAGGTTATTGAGGCTGAAACCCATCACGTACATCACGGCGAAGGTGCCGACAATAGCCACGGGCACAGCGATCAGGGGAATCAGGGCCGAGCGCCAGTTCTGCAGGAACAACAGCACGACCATCGCCACCAAAATAATGGCGTCGCGCAAGGCCTTGACCACTTCCTCGATGCACTGCCGTGTAAAGGGCGTGGTATCGTAACGAATGATGTACGTCAGGTCGTCGGGGAAGTTCTTCGACAGCTCTGCCATTTTCGCGCGGATGGCGTCGCCCACTTCCAGGGCATTAGCGTCGGGTAATTGAAAGATAATCAACCCCGCCGAACCCAGGCCGATGCAGCGGCAGCTCAGGTCCTCATTCTTGGCCCCCAAGACCACGCGGCCCACGTCGCGGATGCGAACGACTCGGCCCTCCGGCGTGGTGCGAATGATTACGTTTGCGAACTGTTCAGGATCCTTCAGCCGGCCGAGCGTGGTAAGCGTGATCTGCGTCTCCTGCCCAACGGGTACCGGCGGGCCGCCGATCTGTCCGCAGGCCACCTCGGCGTTCTGATCCCGCAGCGCGGCCACTACGTCCCCGGCCGTGAGCCCCCGCGCGGCGAGCTTCTTGGGGTCGACCCAGATCCGCATGCTGTAATCGCGCTGCCCGGCGATGAAGATGTCGCTGATCCCCGGCAAGCGGAGCAATTCGTCGCGGATGTACATCAGCGCATAATTGCTCAGGTAGAGTTGGTCGTAGCGGCCGTGGGGCGAGATGACGTTGACGCACATGAGGATGTCGGGCACCCGCTTTCGCGTCGTCACGCCGGTCTGCTTGATCACGTCTGGCAACATGGGCAAGGCCAGGTTCACCCGGTTTTGCACCAGCACCTGGGCCAGGTTCAGATCGATCCCCTGCTCGAAAGTCACCGCGAGATTGTAGGAACCATCGTTGGCCGACGCCGACTCCATGTAGAGCATTCGTTCCACGCCGTTGACCTGCTGCTCGATGGGCGAGGCCACTGTCTCCGCAACCACTTCGGCGCTGGCGCCCGGATAGGTGCAACTGACCTGCACGGTCGGCGGCGTGACTTGCGGATACTGCGCCAGGGGCAGGTTCAGCATCGCCAGGCCGCCGGCAAGCGTGATCACGATCGACAGCACCGTGGCGAAGATCGGTCGGTCAATGAAGAAACGGGAGAACATGGGGGCTATTAAAAGATCGCCGCCGATTTCATCCCGGGCCGCGCTTTCTCGGCCGGCCTGGAGTTGGCCGCCTTGACCGTGTTGACCGCGTTGACTTGCGGCCCTTTGCGACCCGAAGGCGGAACCTCCTCCGCGAGGTCGGCCCCGGGCGAGTCCTCGGCCGTCATGGCGACATTCTTGGCGGCGACCTTCATTCCCGGCCGCACCCGCTGCAGTCCATTGACGACTACCCGATCAGCCGGCTTCAGCCCCTTCTCGATGACCCGCAGTCCATCGCTGAGGGCGCCGATTTCGACGTGGCGGTAAGTTACCTCGTCATCGTTATTCAGGACATAAAGGAACTTCTGCCCCTGGTCGGAGCCCAAGGCCCGCTCGGATACCAACAGCGACGGATGCGGCTGGCCGATGGGCATTTGGATTCGCACGAAAAGCCCCGGCGTGAGGAGGTGGTGCCGATTGGGAAATACGCCGCGGAACCTCATCGTGCCGGTGGGGGCGTCGACCTGGTTGTCGATAAAATTGATCGTTCCTTCGTGCGGATAGCCTTCCTCGTCGGCCAGCCCCATGTAGACCTTGGCGTTTCCGCCCGGCGCCAAGCTGATCTTTCCCGACTCCACCAGCCGCCGGATTTGCAACATAGTCCGCTCGTCAACGTCGAAATACGCGTACATCGGGTCCATGGAGACGATCGTCGTCAGTGCCGTGTCGTTGGCCTTGACCATGTTCCCCGGATCGATCATCTGCCGGCTGACGCGCCCGCTGATCTGTGCGGCGATAGAGGTGTAGTCGAGATTTTGCTTGGCGTAAGTGGTCGTCGCTTCCGCCACCTCGACGGCCGCCGCAGCCTCGTTGCGGTCTCCCTCGGACTTGTCGTAGTCCTCCTGGCTCACGGCTTTCAGGGGCAAGAGCTTCTTGGCTCGCAACAGATCGGCTTCCAATCTCTTGAGATGGGCCTGGGCCTGCATGAGATTCGCTTTGGCCTGGTCGTACTCGGCCTGGTAGATCCGCGGGTCGATCTTAAATAGCGGCTGGTTCTGCACTACCTCGTCACCCTCCTTGAACAGCACCTGGTCGAGGTAGCCGGTGACCATCGCCCGCACGGTGATCGTGCGGAGCGATTCGGTGTGTCCGATGAACTCGACCTTGTCGGTGGTTTCGCGGCTGACGGGCGTACTCACCTGGATGTCCGGCGGGGACGGGTCGCCGACCTCTGCCTGCGCGCCGCCGCAACCACTCAGAATTGGCAGCAAAGCCAAGAAGAGCAGGGCCAGGCACGATGCGCCGGTTGTACGGAAAGGTTGTTTCTTCATAAAGCTATGCCTCCTCAACGACAGCAGCCAATCGCTTCTCTTTCGATGTTCCGGATCGGCGTTTCTGCCTTTCGCCATCACTGAGCACCCCCTCCATAACCACGTCCATGATTTCCTCCGTCTGCAACTCGAAATCGGGCACGCGGCCGGAAAAGAAGTTGGTGAACATGGCGCCATCCAGCAGTTCGCTAATGATATTGCTGATTCTCTCAGGCGGAATGTCGCGAAACACGCCGTCGGCGATCAATTGGGCGTAGAGGGCCTGCCATTGCTTGGCGAACTCGTCGCGGCGTTTGAAGTAGGTCGATTTCCGCTCGTCGCGGAAAATCGCCCGTTCCTGAATCATCAATTCGACGACCTCGGGATGTTCGACAAAGAAGGCCAAGTAACCGCGAACGCCCTGGCGAATGGTGTCCATGGAGTCCACAGCGGCCGCCACCCGAACACAGACTTGTTCATGGAGTTTTCGCACGCCGAAATCAACTGCGGCGAGAAAGATCTCTTCTTTGCTGCGGAAATAGCGGTACAACGTGCCCTTTCCGACCTGGAGCTGGTCGGCCAGGAATTGGGTATCGGTGTCGGCGTAGCCGTGGGCAGCAAAGAGCAAAATGGCCTTTTCGAGGATTTCTTCCTGGCGGCGACAATAGGCCTCCTGCTGAGCAGGGGTGCGAATAGGGGGAGATGAAGCGACTTTCATTTCGACGTAACGGAACAAGAGGTTTGCGCGGGCAGAAGCGAGCCGTACGAATTCCCGCTTTAACCGGCTGCATCGATAACGGGAAAAAAACCGGATAAAGCAGGAACTACTATCGCGGGAGGCAGGGTGGGTCGTGTTTAGGGAGGACGGACCGGTCAGTCCTATTGTCTACTATGGATCGAATTCTCCGTTCTGTCAATAGATTCATTACAAAACCAAATTTGCGGGCAGAACCTCGTTGAGATCCTAGCGGCGATCAGGCATACGCTTTGCTGTATGATTAAGCAACCCTTCTGCGAAACCAATTTCAAGCATCTTTTCTCTAATTAATTGGTTTTTTCGCACGTCGTGGGGCAATTACTCGTCTTTCACTGGTATTTATTCGGAGTTCCGTTATGAAAAGGATTTTGATAGCTCTTACGTCCCTTGTCTCCGCTTGGGCGGTTGTCGCCCGGGGTAGTCCGTTAGAGTTCAAGCAGGTGCCTGCCGAAGCTAAGCTGGTAGCGCACTTTGATGCAGATGCCGCGCATTCGTCGCAGGTTGTACAGAGTTTCCTGCAGCAGGCCGCCAAGGAGTTGCCACACGCCAAGGAAAGGCTCGGTAAACTTCGGGAAAAACTGGGCTTCGAGCACTGGAAGGATCTGCATGGTCTAACGATCTACTCAAGCAAATTAGCTCCGCACAGTGGAGTGTTGTTGGTAGATGCGAACTGGAACGCCAAAACCCTCTTGGAGAAGGCTGAAAAGACGCACTCTAAGGTCGTGGAATATGGAAAATACAAAATCTACACTTGGACTCTCCATCGTGGGCGACACGGTTGCCACGGTCACGGTTGGCGTCACCACTGGGGCCATCATAATGCGGCTGAACACCACGGTCACCAAAAAGTGGCGGGGATATTGGCCAACCCCCACTTACTGATCCTTGCACCGAAAGTCGAGCTTGTGAAATCGGCCCTCGACGTGCTCGACGGCAAAACCGCGAATCTATCGGCTGGCAAGTCGCCGCTTGCCGCCAAGGTCCCCAGAGGGACGATCGCTCTGCTGCGGATGATGGACCTCAAAGACGCCCTTGCCGCCAACTGGCACCCGGCGATTCAGGTCATTGATAGCTTCAGTTACGACAAAGGCGAACACGACGGCCATTGGTTTTGGGACTTGAAAGTGACGGCCGATTCCAACTCGGCTGCACAAAATGTGGCCCTGCTCTTCAAGGGTTTCAAGGGTTGGCTCTTGCTGCACGCCCACAAGGCCCCGTGGTTCATCGACCTACTCGACAAGGCGAAGCTCAACGTGGAAGGAAATTCCGTTGATGCATCGTTTAACCAGCCGGTAGCCACGGTTACCTCCGTTATGCCCAAGATCGTGCAATCGATCCACGAGCATTTGAAGATGTTTGCCACCATGAGGCATGGTCATTTTGAAAAGACCATGGAATGGAAACACTCAATACCCAAGAAATCGGCGACCGCGCCGGCTAAGGAGAAGAACAAGAAGTAGCCGAGCGGATCAAAAACAAGAGACTCTCGCTCGCCAGCGGGCCAGCAGCGGCGAGAGTCGAAGGCATTTAAGGAACTTCACGCCGTCGGATCGAACATCAGAAGGCCGTCGGCCCCGACGATCAGACTCTTCCCCGTGGGTAGGGACGCCGCGACAGTCACCGTGAGTCGTCCGGCGACGACGCGCGTACCACCGCTGTAGGTGTTATCCCCACTCAGGACAAGTTCGCCCGCTCCGTCCAGTGTCAGCGAGCCCCCGTCGCCGCTAATGGCCTGGGTGATGGAAAGACTGCTTCCCGCGGCGGGGTCGACTATCACCCTGCTGGCCAGTTGCAGCGGCGCGTCGATTGTATGGCTTCCGCTGTCGACGGTCAGCGTGGCAGGGCTTGAGCCGTCGTTCAATTGAATGAATCCACCAGTTCCAGCATCGATGCTATAGCTGGTGGGGCTGTCGAACGTGATTCCGGCCAGGACAGGCTCAGCTCCGTCAAGACTAACCGTCACTCCGGCCGAGGCGAAGAGTGCCATGTCCCCGACTACACCCCGGAGCCCCGGCGGTGAAATAGCCGTTCCCGAAGTCGATCCAGTCCAGTTTCCCTCCGTCCACCATGCGGCCGCCGTCGAAGTCCATTGGGCGGCGCCAGGTAAGGTTACAGTCGTCGAGCCGGTTACGCCACCGGCCGTTGCGCGGATCGTGGCGGAACCGGCGGCGTAGGGCGGACTGTACTCGCCGCTGGCGTCGATTTTTCCGCCGCCCGAGACCGACCAGGCAAATGCGGGCTGCGTTATTAGCGCCCGGTCGAACTGGTCATACGCAGTGGCCGAAAATTGCTCCGTACCGCTGGCGGCAAGCTTGTTGGCAGCCAGCGTGACGGCAATGCTCGTCAGCGTCTGCGAAGGCGCCAGGTCGAGGACCGTCATCGAATAGGCCGGGAAGGTGTAGTTGAAATCGGCCCCGCTCAGGCTCAAGATCGCACTGGACTCCGCCAAGGCCGAGACCCCGTTGCTCGATTGGCTTTGTGCCGCGTCCTGCGTCTTGCCATACTGCCAGACCTCTGCCGGACCGGCTGGCTGGAAACCGGTGACGTCGAATTGGCTGGTGACGGCGGCGGCCGGATTAGTATTGATGACCAACAGTTCGAGGTCGCCACCGGACTCCATAACGGCGTAGACGTCCAGATCGCCGTAGCTGCTTGTTGCCGGCACTACCTCGCCTCCGCTTTGAATGATCTTCGAGGCCAACTCCAACGCGTAATAGCCCGGATAGGCGATGTAAGGGCCGGTGGTCGGCGGGCTGTTGGTGTTCGGGTCGCCCAGTTGCCCATAGTCGCCGCCCTCGCGCCAGCCGTAGAGCAGGTTGCTGCTGTTCTGGTCCGAACTGGAGTCGAAGGAGTTTCGCAGGTCCCAGACGAATCCGCCACTGTAGCCGCTGTCCAGGAGGCTTCCCAGCGACTCGGCAACGAACAACCCGTTGACGAGGCTCGTCGATTGTTTGCCGGGGTCGGTGTAGACCGAATTGTACTCGGTGGCCATGACCTGGACGCCGGCCGCCTGGCTGCCGAGCGTTTCGTCGAGCACGGCCTGGTAGTCAGCGTAGCGCGTGTCCCAATCCAACACGCTGCCGCTGTCGGAAACCGTGTCATTCAGAAGGAATGAATCGCTTTCCGCGCCGGGGGCCTGCATGTAGCTGTGGTCGGAAATGAAGCCGGGCACGAAACCGGCGGCCAGCCCATCGCTGAGCACGTTCTTCGTCCAATCATCATCACTGGCGCCGGTGGGATCGCCGCTGTCGATGCCGATGGAGATCGTGCTTTGCGGCAGGCCGGCATCAGTCAGAACCGTGCTGGCCAAAGCAGCGAACTGCGCGGCGAAAGCCGCGTAAGTGGCCGGGTTGGCAGCGTCCGTGCTGGCGTTCGTAGCATAATGGTTGGTCTCCCAACTTCCGTACTCTTCGTTGCCGACCTCCCAATACTTGATGTCGGTGAAGGGGGTGGGGTGGTTGAGGCGGAGAAAATTCAGGCCGTCATCCGTCGCCAGCGGTTGTGCCGCGCGGAGGCCGGCCCAATAGCCGACCGTATGCCCGATGAAAGTCTGCTCGGTCTGGTTCGGTGGAGTCCCGACCCACTCGGTTCCATTGGCAATCGGCGTGGTATCCGTGGGCGAGCCTTCCAAGTAGGCCAGTTCGGCTTCGGCCTCTTGAGGGCTACCCGAACCGTAGTCGAGCGTGACGAGGCCCGTGCCGCCATTGGCGGTGACGGCCTGGACGAAGTCCGGCAAGGTCTGAGAGCCGTCGTAATAGTTGTTGGCCACGTTGAAATGGTAGACATCGGAGGCCGAGCCGCCGGGGAAACGGTAGATGTCCAGCCCCGCTGTCGTCAGCATCTGCTGCGTTTGCGCAGTGCCCGTGTCCGGATCCCAGTAGACCATGTTGATGCCCAGCAAGTTCGTCGTGACGGCGTGCAGGCTGGTTGATGCGCTGACGGTCGCGGTCACCGTCGTGGAAGGAGCCGCGCTGATGACCACGTTCGTGAAGGTTGTCGCGGCCTCGAACTGGTAGCCCGATCCGCTGGGCATGGTCTCGCCGGAAAAACCGCCTGTTTCGCTAGAGAATTCAATGGGCGTGAAGGTGTCGGTCGTCGCGGGCGCATAGCCGCTGAGGACGTCGGCCTTGAGCGTGCCGGCCAGCGCGGCGGCGCCAGAAATGTCGACAAGGCCAAAACCCCCCGTGGAGGGACGGCCGCCGAGTTGAATGTCGAGCGTGCCCGTCGATGTTTGCGTGAACCCGTCGCTGACGTTGACCGTGTTCGCAGCGCCTACGCTCAGCGTGCCGCTGTTGGATAGTGTGCCCACGTCGAGCGTGGAAGGCCCCGGGGCGGCGGGCCCCAATGTGAGGTCATCGAAGTAGACGAAATTACTCGCCGTGC
The DNA here is from genome assembly GCA_963709175.1 of uncultured Planctomycetia bacterium. Lineage (GTDB taxonomy): Bacteria > Planctomycetota > Planctomycetia > Pirellulales > Thermoguttaceae > JANXQG01. Next base: position 564,202 of record CAVPVK010000007.1, on the reverse strand, counting down.
CCCCATAAATTTCCACCATGGCCTCGGCATAGGCGGCATTCGAGGGGGCAACCGCCGTCGTGGAGAAGTGATTCCAGCCCTCGCTGCCAACGCTGCCCGTCAGCGAACCACCCGTGGCGCTCGATGCCGTGAGAACCGCCACCGAGTTCGGCGCGGTGTAAGAGCTGATCAGGTTTTTCGAAGAGTCGAAGAACAGCAAGAGGATGTAGCCCGTCGCGCTGCCGGTCAAGTCCGCAGAGTCCATCGCGTACACCGATGCCGTATACGAGTTCCCCGGCGTTACCGCGGATGGCTGCTCGGTGACGCCGGAATTCTCGCCGCTAACCACCAACGATTGCGACCCGGTATACGCGTACTCCTGGCTGAGATAGGCGGAGCCCCACGACCACCACATGGCCGGCGCGGTCGTGCTGTTGGTCGCGACCGGCGACTCGAAATCCGAATTGGCCAGCCAGTTCGCTGTGGGAAATGTGGCATTCAAAGCCCCGGGCAATGCCAGCGTGGCTCCGGCACCGAGCGTCAAGCTTTGCGCGTTTTCCGTTTCGCCTGGCTGGATGGTGACGGTTGCGCCGACTGGTGTCGATCGCCACGGGAGTGGATGAGTCGGGCACGACGCCAGTGCTCCAATTGCCGGGAACGTCCCAGTTGCCGCTGCTCCCACCCGTCCAGGTGGCGGTAAGCAGCCGGCGCGACTCGAGTCGCTCGAATTTCAAGGTGCGAAACATGATACTCCGTGCATTGTATGGCTACTTAGTTTGGAATCATTATTATGCGCGGTAGTTCATGCCGATAATAGAAAATAGAGAATTGGGGTTCACCCATTCTAAAATCTTCGGTACGATCCAATTCCTCGACGGAACGTAGTAAGCTTTAAGAGAGGTTCTTGAGGAGGTTATATCATGCGAGCAAAAACTGCATTGGTAATTGGTGTGTTTCTGGCGACGGTGGCCTTGTCGTGGACGCCAGCCCAAGCGGGGGTAGGCATCCGTATTGGTATTGGCGTCCCTATCGGCGTTGGGGTGGGGCCGGCGTACCCCTACCCGTATTATTACGGCTATCCTTATGGATATCCGTATTACTACCCGCGGCCCGTGTATTATTATCCGCCCGCGCCGCCCCCTGTCTATGTTCAGCCGGGTCAGACGTATGCGCCCGCTCCGGCGGCGCCTGCATACCAGCCCACGCCCACGTACCAGCCCACGCCCACGTACCAGCCCACGCCCACGTACCAACCCACGCCTACGTACCAACCCACGTCTCAGCAATACTACTATGGGTCACCTAGCAACGGATCGCCTACGGTAGTTCCGCCGCCGGCCGCTCCGACTACCGCACCTTCTTTGCCGCCGCCACCGCCGGCTCCGGCAACAGGCACAGGGCTGTAGACCTGCTGTAGAGGATTCTACCTGTTGCGGTGTTAGAAGTGCAATCGTCGGGCATAGAGTTAATATGCCGGCGCAAAAACGCGGCCGGCATTCTTTTTTCTTGAACCGCCGTTTTACTTCTCTCTCTCGCTGGTGTATTCTAGCTAGCGCATGGCATCTCGGACCATCGACCGGGCTCTTGGCCGATTCTGGCCGAGGAACAGAGGCAATCGGCCCCGCCATGCGGGCCACAACATGAGGCCATGGCAGGCGGGCCAGTCATACGCCCTGCCATGCCCGCTAAAGAACCGCAGAGGAGTGTCGCTATGCGCAGGTACTGCCTGTCCGTCGTTCTTTTCTTGGGCCCGTTGGCCCCTTCCTTCAACCTCTCGACCGCCGCGGATCTTCCACCGCAAGATCCGAGCGACGTGCCGCTCGCGCCGGCGGCGGTGCGGCAGGCGATGCAAGATCGCGATTTCCCTGCTGCCCGCAAGGCGATCCACCAGGCCACCAAGACTAAGGATTCCCCCGACGATTACCTTGCCTACCTGCAAGCCTGGTCGCTAGTCTTGGAGAAGCAACACGATCGGGCAATCGCCGCGCTGGAAAAGTTCGAGAAGGATTTTCCCCAAAGCTCGTGGCTCCGCCGCGCCCGCTTTGCCAAGGCCCAAGCCATGGTCGCCAGGGGCGACTTCGGAGGGGCCCAGGCGATCTACGAGCAAGAGGCAAAGTATCTGCTTTCGGCGTCGCGGCGGCAGCAATCGGCGGCCGTCTACCGCGAGTTCGCCGACGCCAGCTTCCAACCGCCCTGCCAACCGGGAGTACCGGGTGCCCGCCAACAGCCCGACTACAAGGGGGCGCGGCAATTCTATACCCTCGCCCTGGATGCGGGATTAGAGCTGCAACAGCGGGCGGAAGTCGAGTTCCGCGTGGGTTATTGCCTGCAGAATCTCGGCGATCCGGCAGACGCGGCAAAGGCATATCAGAAATGGATTGAGGCGCACGCCGACAACTCGCGGCAGATGGAAGCCCGTTACCGGTTGGGCGAGTGCCTCCTGATCGCCGGGAACCTGCCCGAAGCACGAAAGGCCTGGCGGGAGTTGGCGAAGATGGCGACTGCCCTCCCCGTCGGACCCAAGGCGAGCGCCGAGCAAGAGTGGCCGGCCGAAGCGGCATTTCATCTGGCTGAGACTCTGGCGCTGTCCTCAGCCCCGCAACAGCGACGACCTTCGCCAAGGTGTTGCCGCGATCGACGATTTCATCAAGCGGTTCCCCAAACACAAGTTGGCGGGAGCGGCCTGGTTGGAAATCGCTCAGAGCCAGCTCCATTTGGACTGCAACGACGAGGCCGCGGCCACGCTCCAGCGTTTCCTGCAAGACGCCCGCTGGAAAGACGACACAGAGCAACCTCAGGCCCGCTGGGTATTGGGCCAGATCTACCAGCGTCAGAAGAAATACGCCGAGGCCCTCGCCGTGTGGCGTGAATACCTCGCGCGTCACGCGGCGAGCGAGAACTGGAGCGCCGCCCAACAGGCGATCATCGACACCGAGTATCTCATCGCCGTGGAGCGGTTCGAGGCGGGCGACAACGTCGCGGCGGCCAGGCTCTTCGCCGAGTTCGTCGACCGCTATCCCCTCGACCCCCGCAACCCGGCGATTCTCTTCCACTTCGGGGAAATGCACCATCGCCAGAAACAGTGGGAAGCGGCGATCGCCGATTGGCAGCGTCTGGCGGCCAAGTATCCGCACGCGGAGCAGGCCTCGCATTCCCAGTTCATGATCGCCCGGACGCTCGAAGAGAAACTCGGCCGCTACGAAGAGGCGCAGGAACACTATCGCCTGGTCACAGGGCACGACACGGCCGAGGCCCTGGCGGCGGCAACGGCCATCGACGCCAAGGACATGCAGGTCGAAACCGAGCGGGTTTTTCGTTCCGACGAAGGGCCGCAACTGAGACTCACCAGCCGCAACGTGCCGGCCGTCAAGGTCCGTCTCTACAAGATCGACCTGGAAACTTATTTCCGCAAGATGCACTCCGTCGCCGGCATCCAGCGGCTGGATGTCTCGCTGATTGACCCCGATACGACCTTCGAGTTTACCGTTCCCGATTATGCCAGGTACAAGCCCTGCACCAGTTCCATCGCCGTGCCGTTGCCCGACGCCCTAAAAGCCGGTGTGGCGGCAGTCACGGTCAGCAGCCCGACAATCGAGGCCACCACCTTGCTGATCCAGAGCGACCTGCAAATCCTGGTGAAGAGTTCGCGGGACGAGGCACTGGTGTTCGCCGAGAACGCCCGTAGCGGCCAGCCCTGGCCGGGGGTTCGTCTGCTGCTTTCCGATGGCCGCAACGTCTTCGCGGAGGGAAAGACGGGCGACGACGGCTTTTTCCGACGGCACTGTCCCGACTTGAAAGACACGCAGTGCTTGCGGGTATTCGCGGTGGCCGAGGGTGGGCACGTGGCCTCCACCGCAGTGCGTCTTGCTGGCGCCGCGGTCGCCCGCGGGCTGGAGGACCGGATCTTTGTCGAAACCGACCGCGCCAACTACCATGCCGGCGAGACCGTCCATGTCCGCGGCTGCGCCCGACATGCCGACGGCGACCATTTCGCGATCGAGCCCGGCAAGAGGTTGAGCCATCGAAGTCGTGGGAGAATCCGACCGGCGGCTGCGGCGAAATGAGGTCGCGCTTTCGGCCGGGGGTACCTTCGCCTCCGATTTCTTTCTCCCGGCGGAGATGCCCGAAGGGAGCTACAAGATCCGCGTAATCGACCAGGCCGGCCATCGACAGACGACGGACTTCCACGTCGTGGCCGCGGCAGACGAGCACTTGCGACTGCTTCTGGACCTACCCAGAAGCGTTTACTATCGTGGCGAGACCATCGAGGGCTCGCTTCGCGCCGTGCTACCCCAAGACCTGCCCTTGGCCGGCGTGAAGGTGCAGTACAAGCTGAACGACGCCCCTTCCACGGCGGCGATCACCGCCAAGACCGACGCCCGCGGCGAGGTCCATTTTGCCATCCCCACGGGCGAGTTGGATTCTTACGGCACCCTGACGTTCGCAGCGTCCATTCCGTCGCGATCGGTGTCGGTCCAGCGCCCGCTGACGGTCGCCACCCAAAGCTATTCGATCGAGCTGGAAGCGAACCGCGATCTCTACCTGGCCGACGAAGCCTTCGAAATCCGCGTCAAGACGACGAACGCCGCGTCTCGGCCCTGCGCGGAGAAGGTGTCACTGAAAGTCTTCCGCAAAGAACGCGTCGGCCAGATGGAGCACGAGGAGCTCGCGGCGGAGTGCCCACTTGCCACGGCGGACGACGGCACGGCCCGTCACACGCTGAAGCTGGCCAAAGGCGGAGCATACGTCGCCCGGGCCAGCGGGACGGATCGCTTCGGCAATGCCATTGCCGCGGACTTGTCTTGGACGGTCTCCGGCGACGACGATCCGCGACGCTTGTTGCTGTTGGTCGATCGCCCGGAACTCAAGGCCGGTGACACGGCCGAGGCGGAGGTCGTGTGGCGCGGCAAGCCGGCCGTGGGCGTTGTAGCCTGCCACTACGATCGGCTCGTCGAGCGACGGCAGATCGCGCTGAAAACGGGACTGAATCGCTTGTCGATGCCCGTAACGGCGGCAATGGCGCCGGGCTTTACGCTCGCCGTGAGCGTGATGGACGACCGTGCCATTCAGGTTCGGCACGACGGACGCAAGCCATCGCAGGCGGACCAGCACGCATTGCCTCACAGCGAGCGTGAGGACTACTTGCACGAGGCTACTTGCTCCTTGAGCGTCGATCCCGACTTACAGGTGAAGATCGAGTGCCATCGTCACGGCGATGCGGCCGCGTCGCCCCAACCGGGCGAACCGGCCGACATAACCGTTACAACATGTAACGCCCAGGGCAAGCCGGTGGCCGCGGAGGTCGGCTTGGCCGTGTTGCCTTACGACGCCGAATTCAACTCACTTGCGCCGACCAATCGCTGACAACCTTCTTCCGCAGCCATGCCGGCCCTGCGGCCGACTTCCAGACGGCCTCCAGCGTCGATTTCCATTATCGGCCGGCCAGTCGCTACATTGGGACGGACCAGCCTGGGGAAAACGAGCCTGCGCCGGCGCCGGGGCCATCGCCGCGGCGCAGCCCTGCTAACAATCCAGCGGCAATTGCGCCGCCGGACAACGACAATCCCTTCGGCCACCCACCAGCCGCACGGCCGGACAACGACAATCCCTTTGGCCGCCCACCGGCAGTCGCGCCGCCTGTCGACAATAATCCCTTTGGCCAAGCCCGCCCCCAGCGGCCCACGCTATTGGCTTCAGTCAATCCGTTTGCCAATGCGCCGGTGGTGCAGCCTGTGGGGAGCGAGCAAGCAGTGGAAATCGTCAGTCCGGCGGCCGCGCGAGTCTGCCCGCGCAGCGTGGCCCGGTTACTGGAATCCATCGGTCGCCACCGGGCCGGACGGCCGCGCGACGGTCCAGTTGACCATGCCCGACGATACGGCAAACGTGTCCATCGTTGCCAAGGCGATCACCGCCGACACGCTGGCGGGCCAGGCGGTAAAGAAACTGGCGTTGAACAAAAACCTGCGGGCCACGATCCAGCTCCCGGCCGCCTTCACCGACGGCGACGAAGTGGAGTTGCCCGTCATCGTCGACAATCAGGTCCTCGACCGGGGCTCGCTGGAGGTAGCGCTCAACATGAACGTCGATGGCGACGAGTGGAACGAGAAGAAGACCATCGAAGTGAAATCTCGCGGCCCGGTGGAGACGAGTTTCAAGACGACCGTTCGCCAATTGCAGCGGCCCCTCAAAGAAAGCGGTTCGCTGTCGCCGCGACCGGAGGCAATATTCACCGTGACGGTAAAGGCCGGCGGGCAGAGCGACGTTTGCCGACGCACAGTCCCGATCCTGCCTTACGGCATGCCCTGCCGCGTGACGGCGACGGGCGTTGCCAGCGGCGAGGCCAAGGTCAGCATCGCGCCCGGGCACGCCCACTGGTCGGCCCCAACGCTCCGCATCGCGGTCAGCCCGAATATCGAGCGAAGCCTGCTAGATTTGCTGGCGCCGCCTGCGGCCGGTGCCTCTGCAAACAACGCCTTCGCCGATGCCGCGAAGGACAGGTATCTCGGCACCGAGGGCATTCCGCCGGCCAGCGATCTGATGGCCGCCCTCGCCCTGGCCAAACTCTACCCTTCGGAAAGTCCCGAAGGCCGCATGCTCGACCAGCGGATCCGCACGCTCTTGAGCCTGCTGATCGCCACCCAGCGGGACGGCGCATGGCCGATCGATGCGCAGGCAGCAATCCACCACCACGACGACGGCGAGAGCACGGTCGAGACGACGGCCCTGGCGCATTGGTCGCTCGTGCTGGCCCAGCGGGCCGGTTACGACGTGCCGCAAGAGGCGCTCGACGCCAGCCTGCGGCGGCTCCGCGGCAGCAGCGGCAGCGACCAGCAGAGCGATTTTGACGCCAAGGCGATAGCTTTGCACTCCTTGGCGATCCGCGGCCAAGGCGACTTCGCCTTGGCCAATCACCTCTTGCGCGATCGCAAGCTGCTTTCGCCGCTGGCTCGCGCCTATCTGGCCCTGGCCCTGATCGAAATGGATCGCAAAGAGACCGCGGCCGAAGTGCTCGCCGGTGATAGCACAAGCAGCGATTCGAGCCGGCAAACGGAACCATTGCTACGCAAAGGCGAGAGGCCCGCCGTCGAGGCCCAGGCTCTAACCGTCCTGGCGTTGCTTAGCGTTGACCCCAAGTCGATCCGCATCCAGCCATTAGTTGAAAACCTCCTCAGCCAGCGTAGCGGTCTTCGCTGGAACCCGGAGAAGGCCACCGGACCGGTTGTTTTGGCCGCTAGCGCCTGGTTGGCGGCGGAACGAGCTATTGCGGAACTGGGACAGGTGCCACTTGCCGTGGAGATCACCGTCAACGGCAAGCCGCTGACAACGCTGCGCCTCGGCCCGCATGGGCCGACGCAAATGGTTGACGTGCCCCTGGCCATGCTCGTCAAAGGCAAGCAGCAAATCGCCCTCCGCGCCGGCAATGCCGCGCGATTAGTCTATTGCTGCACGCTCGACGGTGTCGATCCGGCCGAGTTCGTGCAGGGGACCTCGGCCGGCTGGAGCGTGCGGAGAAACTATGAGCCTGGTGCAATGGAAATCGACGAAAAGCCGATCCCGCGCGGTTTCAGCGCCCTTGCCGACGATTGTGCTCGGGCAGCGTTCACCAATCGTATGACGCAACTGCCCGCCGCCAGCCGCGGCAACGTGTTGCTTGAAGTCCATTGTGCGTCCCATTCCGAGGTTGGGAACTCAGCGGTCGAGGGTAAAGCACTCCCCTCTCCTTCCGGGAGAGGGGCAGGGGATGCGGGTGGTTTGCTGCTCATTGAGCCCCTTCCCAGCGGCGCGCGGGTCGTACCCGGCTCGCTGAGCGGCTGTTTCGAGCGTGCCCAGATCGTGCCGGGCCAGATCGTGTTCTTCGTCAGCCGCGATCGTTCCGGCTCGATCCGCTACCAGTTGGAAGGCGTTTTACCCGGGAGCAATCTCATCAGTCCCACGACCCTTCGCTTCGTTGGCTGCGATGCGCCGCTGGCCGTTGCCAAACCCAAGTCGCTGGTCGTACTGCCGCAAGGCTCGCGGAGCACCGACCCCTATCGCCTTTCACCCGACGAACTGCTGGCGCTAGGCGCGATCGCCAAGGGCAGAGGCGACGTCGCCGGGGCCACGCGATACTATACCGAACTCCTGGAGTCGTGGCACAACCAGCCGGGCTTCGGCCTTTCCGACGCGGCCTACCATCAGACGATCTTCGCCCTGATGGAACTGGGCATGAGCCGGGCGGCCCCAGCCAAGCTGGTCCAATACTGCGAGATCATCAAAGAGAAATGGCCGACGGATCCCGTAACCCTAGACCAACTGCTGACGGCCGCGGGGGCCTATCGCCAGATCGGCGAACTTGAGCGGAGCTATATGGCCTGCCGGGCGGCGGTCGAGGGCTCCTTCACCCGCGAGAGCGGCGTGGCCGGGTTCCTCGACAAACAGGGTGAATTCCTCCGTAGCGTCGGTCACATGGGCCGTTTGCTCCGCGACTATCCGCCGGAGCCCTACGTGGCCGAGGCCGAGATGGAGTTGGCACAGCGGGTCTACGCCAAGGCCGGCGAGGTCCAGTCCACGGCGTCGCCTACGCAATCGCCGACGTGCAGCCGCCCGTCCAAGCTGCAGCGAGAGGCACTCATCGCTCGCGCATGGCAGAAGCTCGATTCCTTCCTGGCCGGCTTCCCGACCGATGCAGCCGCCGACCAGGCCGCCTTCGCGGCAGCCAACGCCCTTTTGGACCTCAAGCGGTATGCCGATGCGGGCCAGGCCGCGGGCGACTACGCCCGCCGCTATCCCAAGAGTGACCTCCTGGACTCCTATTGGTACATTATGGCCTATTGCGACTTCGCCGCGGGGCGGCACGCCTCGGCCATCGACATGTGCCGCAAGGTGGCCCAGGCCCAGCACCTCGACAAGGAGTCGGGCCGGATGGTCGATAGCCCGAACAAGAACCGGGCGATCTACATCCTCGGCCAAATCTACCAAAGCCTCGGCCAGCGGGGTAACGCCATCCGGGAGTATCGCCGCGTGGAGGACCGCATCGCCGACGCGAAATCGTCGGCGAGCTACTTCCTCCGCAAGCAGATCTCGCTACCCAACTGCACCACGCTGCAGCCTGGGAAGGCGGCGGAAGTGGAACTGGGGTTCCGCAACATCTCCGCCTGCCATGTCAACGTCTATCGCGTCGACCTGATGAAGTTCTGTGAGGCGGCGCAGGCCCAGGGCGACCTTTCCCAGGTCAACCTGGCGGGCATCCGTCCGCTCTACGCCGATACCGTTGCCCTCGTCGGTGGCAAGGATTACTGCGATCACATGCAGAAACTGGCCCTGCCGCTGAAGAAGGAGGGGGCCTACCTGGTTGTCTGCCGCGGCGACGACCTCTATGCCAGCGGGCTAGTGTTAATCAGTCCCTTGGAGATCGAGTCGCGATTCGATTCGGTCGCCGGCCAGATCCGCGTCTTCGTCAAGGATGCCTCGACGGGCCAGTATGTGGGCGATGCGCAGATCAGGATCATGCCGCGGCTCGGCCTCGGCGTCGCCAACTTGACCGGCACGACTGACTTTCGCGGCGTTTTCGCAGGCAATTGCCCGGCGGTCGCCGCGACCATCGTGGCCCAGGCCGCCGGCGGGCGCTACGCCTATTTCGCGACCTTGCCGCCGGCTAGCGACACCCGCGGGGCGGTCGCGGCCGCCGAACGTGCCGAAGACGATCCGACGGCTCCCTTCATGCGCGAACGACGGCCCGAGGACGCAGGGTTAACGGCGCTGATCAGGCAGCAAGCAGCGGCCGAGGGGCTCCGGCGACCTGTCCGCTCAACGGGCCAGCCGCTGCCCGTGCCGCAGACGGCTTCGCTGGAACGACCGTCGTCGACCGTGCTTTCCGGCGACGAGAGCCCGGCGGAACGGAAGATCCGCGAAGCGCTCAATCAGCCGACGCAAATCGAGTTCGTCGAGACCCCATTGAAAGACGTGATCGACTATCTCAAGGACTTGCATCACATCGAGATCCAACTCGACACCTCGGCGCTGAAAGAGGCGGGAGTCGACGAAGCGGCACCGGTGACCAAGAACCTCAAGGGCCTGACGCTCCGCTCGGCCTTGAAGCTAATGCTGGACGAATTGCAATTGAAATGGGTCATCCACAACGAGGTGCTCCTGGTCACCACGCCGGCCAAGGCCGAAAGCGATGAGTATATGGTGACCAAAGTCTATCCGGTGAACGACCTGGTCCTGCCTGTCGGTGCCGACCCCAGTAAGATCAATGCGCAGCCGTTGGAGGACTTGCTCACCAACAATGTGGCTACCAAGACTTGGTCCGACAACGGTGGCACCGGCACGCTGTCGCATATCATCGTCGGCAATCGCGTCCTGCTCGTTCTCTCGCAAACTCAGGAGGTCCACGACCAAGTCGAGGACATGCTCGCCATGCTCCGAAAAGCTGGCGGGCTGAAGGCCGTAGGGCAAGATGGGAACGGCAACATGGCACTAAGTCAGTCTCAATCGCCCTTTGTCATCAGCGTTATTCCCGTGATTGGCGGAGGCACTGCGCCCAATGCTCCAGCGATGCGTCTCCAGCCACGGCCCACGGGCGGCATGGGTGGCATGGGTGGCGGCATGGGCAATGGCATGGGTGGCAACATGGGCGGTGGCATGGGTGGCATGTCCGCAGCCGCTCCGGGCGGCGACGCTGACCTGTTGGGAGGCCTGAAGAGCGCAAACGAAGCGAACCAGAACGCCAAGGTCCAGCACCTCAAGCAACGCCAGGAGGCGGGCCAGGGCGGCACGGGCGGCGGAATGGGCGGCGGGTTCTTCTGAGCCGGCCGTCAAAAACTGGTGTAACCATTCCGCCAGCCTCCGTGTATACTGTGCGGAGTTTTGCACTAACTTCACACCCCCTACAATGAGGAGCCCTCGATGAAATGCCTGGTTTCCACCATGGCCGCCCTGGCCCTTTGGGCCTCGGTCGGGCAGGCCGCGCCGCTCGATGTGAAGAACGTCGCCGCCGACGCCAAATGGGTCGTCCACGTCGATGTTGACGCCATCCGCGAATCGCACGTCGTTCAAAAAGCCTTTGAAAGCTGCCCCATATTGAAGAATGATGCGGGCAAGCATTTCGACACAATCCGCGACAAGATCGGGATTGATCTTCGCACGGACCTCCATGGCATTACCCTTTACGGTCCCGATACCGACAAAGACCATGCCGTTGCGATCGTCTTCTCCACCGTCAACGAGAAACTCCTGCTGGAGAAGGCCAAAAATGCCGCCAACCACAAGGTTACCAAGCACGGAGAAATCGAAATCCACTCCTGGACGATGAAGCACGGCGATAAGACGCATCCTGCGGCGGGCGCCTTTTTCAAGCCGGACGTGCTCGTCTTCGCCGCCAATGCGGACCGCGTGACCGCTGCCCTGGATGTGCTGGACGGCAAGTCGCCCGGCATAACCAGCGGCCCGCTAGCCGGTCGCATTCGTCCTGGCACGACCGTGCTGGCACGATCGATCGCCATTCCGGAAAAAACGAAATGCCCGGTCCTTAAGCAGGCCGAGTCGTTCCGTGTGGCCATGGGTGAAAACGATGGCAAGTCATTCTATCGCGCCCGGCTGGTGATGAAAACTCCCGAGGCCGCCACCCAGATCAAGACTATCAACGAAGGCATCAAGGCGGTTGTCTCGTTGAAGTTCTCCGACGACGCCGACGTCATGAAGCTCGTTGACGGCCTGAAGACCACGACGAACGAAAAGACCGTGCGCGTGACCTGGGAAGCCTCAGCCGACGACGTTTGGACGGTGGTGGAGAAATTCGCCAAGAAGGCCGCTGAGCAAATGAAGGCCCACAAGGCCGAAAAGGATGCTCATTCCAAGTCGCAGACCAAGACCAGTGTCCACACGGCCGGCTGCGAGTGCCCGGCATGCAAGGCTAAGGCAGCGCAGGTCAAGACCAGCGTGCAGGCCGATGGATGCCAGTGTCCGGCATGCAAGGCGAATGCCGCTAAGAGCGACAAGTAAACCGTCGTCGCTAACGGGATTCTCTACACGCCCACGACAGGCCGTCTGACGTGGGCGTTTCTCTTGCGCGGCTATCGGTCCCACCCCTGTGCTAATGCGACCGCAGCGCACGTATGGGGTCGATGCGTGCCGCACGCAGGGCCGGATAAATGCCCGCCACCACGCTTACGACTACGGCAAAACCGATTGAAGCCGCCAGCAACCACAGCGGAAAGGCGAACAGATCGAGGTTGCCGGTGATCCCTTGCCGGTGGGCATAGACCGTAGCCACCGCCTCCATGCCGCATGACATCAGCCATCCGAGGGCAATGCCCGTCAGCCCGCCGAGCAGGCCGATGATGCCGGCCTCAGTGAGAAAGAGTACGAAAAGATCGCCGTCGGAGGCCCCAATCGCCTTGCACAGGCCGATCTCCTGGAAGCGTTCCAGCACCGCCATCAAGAGGGTGTTCACGATGCCCAAGGCGGCGATTCCCAGGGCCACGCTGCCGACGACTGTTAGCAGCAATTGAACGGCCAAGAAGAACCGCCGCATGTCGCGGAGTTTGCTGAGAATGGTCTGCGTATGGTAGCCCATCGCTTGGATTGCCTTTTCCACTCCATCCAAATCGGCCGGATCGCGGACCCGCACCGTTACGCTGGCATAGCCGGCCGCGTCGGGATTGCCCCCCGCTTTCAGTTGGTTGATGGCCGATTCGAAATACATGCCCGGGATTTCTTTCATCAGTTCCACAGGCAGGAAGATGCTCTGCTGGGCCGAGGCAGGCATCAGGGCCGGGGCGCGGTAGACGCCCACGATCGTGACCGTGAGCAGTTTGCGGCGATAACTGAAATCACTGTCCCCGTCGTGCATCAGTCCGGAGGCCTCCACTGTAATCTGCTTGCCGATGGCCTCCGCACCCGACTTGAACCCCAAGTTCTCAGCAACCTGCAATCCCAAGATGGCCTCGGGCTGGCTGTTGCCCTCCTCGAACAGGCGGCCGGCAACGAGAAACTCGTCGGCCACGCCCACCAGCGAGGCCTCGGCAGGCAGGGCCAGGCCGACGGCCGTGGCCTCCTTCTTGCCATAGCGGATCTTGATGCCCTTGACGTGGGCGTCGGGATAGGCGGAGGCCACGCCTGGCAGTTTTTCCAGACGCTCCAGGGCTTTGTCGCCCAGCGGCGGCACGTTGGAGGCGCTCTTGCCATCGTGGGCCTTGCCTTCCTCTGCCTTGACTTGGATGTTGTTTAGCAAGGCCAGGGCGCGGAAAGGAGTTTCCACTTGCCGCTGCACGCCCAGGGCCAAGGCGATCATGGTCACCAAGGCGCCCGTGGCAAAGGTCACGCCCAGCGTGGTTAGCGTCACCCGCAGGGGCGAACGACGCAGCCCGTTTAGCGCCAGCAAAGCGATCTTTAGGGCTCTCACGCCGCGCCGCCCCCTTCACCTTGTAGTTGCCCGTCGCGAATGCGGAGCACGCGATCGGCCACCCGTTTCGCCATTTCCTCGTCGTGCGAGACCATGACGACGGTCGTGCCGCGCTCGCGGTGGATTTCATCGACCAGTCCCATCACCTCGTTGGCCGTCGACCGATCGAGGTTGCCGGTCGGCTCATCGGCCAGCAGCAGGCGGGGATGGTGCACGATGGCCCGGGCGATGGCCACGCGTTGCTGCTCGCCGCCGCTTAGTTCGCTGGGCCGGTGCGCGGCGCGTTTTTCCAGACCGACGCGCTTCAGGGCCTCCGCCGCGAGTCGCGCCCGCTCGGCCCCGTAGATGCCTTGGAAAGTAAGCGCTAGGGCGACGTTCTCGGCGGCGGTGAGGCTGGCGACGAGATAGTACGACTGGAAGATGAAACCGACCATGGTCCGGCGGTAAATGGTCCGTTGCTGCCGGGTCATGGCCGACAGGTCCTGATCGTTGACTCGGACGCTGCCCGCATTGGGTGAGTCAAGGCCACCCAAAAGATGCAGCAAGGTCGACTTGCCCGAGCCGCTTACGCCGAGGACGGCCACGAACTGGCCCTCCGGAACGCGAAGGTTCACGTCGGTCAGTGCCCGGATTTCCGTCGGGCCGACGCGGTATTGCCGCGACAGGCCACACGTTTCAATAAAATTCTGCTGCAAAGTGGAAAACTTCGTTGCGAGGGACGGAAAGACATCTATTATAAGGCTCTTCGTATGAACTGTCGTCCCCATCGGCGGCGGAATAACGGCGGGCCAGAACGACTGCCGGAATCGTTCTGGCCCTGGTTGAACGTGAAGACTGCAATCTGGTCCCACCTTACCGGCCACTCTTACAGCGAATACCCCTTGCGGTAAATGGGCTGCACGATCGGCTCGAGGCCGCTGATGTTCTTGACCTTCAGGTTCTGCGGATCCCACTCGACCTTTTCGCCCTTGCCCGACGCCGCGACCCAGACGGCCAGGTTGCCCAGCAGGATGGTCTCTGTGAGCGGCCCGGCATAGTCGGGAAAGTTCGACATGGCGGGCTTTCCACCCTTGATCGCCCGCACCCATTCCTGGAAGTGGCCGGGCGAACGCACGAAATCAACCTCGGGGGCTTTCGCGTTGCCGATGTACTGGAAATCGTCGCAGTAATCGCCAGGGGCGAAGATCTTGCCCTTCTCGCCCACCAGCAAGGCGCCGGCGATACCCGGATCGCGGCCTTCGAACAGGTCCGTGGGCGGACGCTTACCGCCGTCGTACCAGAAGGCTTTCACGGTCCCCCGATTACCCAACGCGGGGAAATCAAAGGCGATCACCGACCACTGGGGATAGCTGTCGTGGTTGTGGCCGGAAGACTCGGCTTGCACCGAAATCGGGTCGCGAAGATTCAGCGCGGCAAAGGGCATGTTGAAGGTGTGGCACGCCATGTCGCCCAGGGCACCGCAACCGAAATCCCACCAGCCGCGCCACTTGAAAGGATGGTAGGCGTCGTTGCCAAACGGCCGCGCTGGGGCCGGGCCGAGCCAAAGGTCCCAATGCAGGTAGGCTGGCGGCGTCGCGGGCGCGGGCCGTGGTCCGCCTTGCGGCCAGATTGGCCGATTCGTCCAGACATGGACCTCCTTGACGGTCCCCAGCACGCCGGCCTGGACCGCGGCGGCGGCCTTCCGCAGGCCGGCGTTGGCCGTGCCCTGGTTGCCCATCTGTGTGGCCACGCCGTTCTCGCGGGCCAAATGACCGAGCATGCGGGCCTCGTTGATGGAATGGGTCAGCGGCTTCTGCACGAAGCAGTGCTTCTTCATTCTCAATGCCATGGCGGCGGCCACGGCGTGGATGTGATCGGGCGTGCTCACGGTCACGGCATCGATGCTCTTGCCCATCTCGTCCAGCATCTTGCGAAAATCGTTGAATCGCTTTGCCTTCTTGAATCGCCGATCGCCGGCAACGCCCAGTTTCTGGTCGTCGACATCGCAGATGGCCACCATGTCGCCGGAGCGGCCGGCATCTTCCGAATCGCTTTCCCCCTTGCCATTGATGCCGATGCTGGCGAAGGCAATTCGCTCATTGGGAGATCGGCTTGGGGCGGCTTCGGCGCCGGCGGCTACCCAGTAGCCCATTGCGGCGGCAGCCGTGGTTGACAAGAATTCACGACGATTTGGCATGACTAAGACTCCGTGGAATTGAGGGGGAGGATGAAAAAGGCGGGAAATGGAAGGCGGCTGGTTGGAGCGGAAAACCGTCCAAGGGAAACGCGTGTAGTTCTAGCGTAATATCCCGGCCGCCGCTTTTCAAGTCGTGCGGAAATTGCCGAGAAAGGAAGGGCCGTTGGGGCTCGCGCCGAGTGGATTGGCTTCCACGACCGCGGAGCAAGAATTATGCCAGTGCCGCTCCGCGCGGACTGACGGTTCCGCTGAATCGGCGATCTCCACGGACTGGTACTCGCACGCAGCCACGGTCTCGCAAGTCGACTTCGACAGGTCAAACGACTCCAGACCATCGAGTATGTCAAAGCGGCACAAGCGAATGACCCCGCCCAAGGCCTTTCCGAGGCTTGGCAATTTCCACCTTGGGAAATTACACTGGAAGACTGCGCAATGAACCGTGCCCGCCCGCCTAACGTTCCCGCCTTATTAGGAGATCGCACAATGTCTACGCGGAAAATCACCTTGTTGGCTCTCGTCCTCGGCTATCTCGCCGTTCCCGCTCTTGCCCGGGCCGAAGAGCCGACCGCGGCCGCGGCCCTGGCGCGCATTCACGCTCTCGGCGGCAAGGTCGAATATGGCCCCGGCAAGACGATCGTGACGGTGGACCTCAACCCGCGGGCGACCACCAATGGCGACATTCTAGTGCTCACGGCCCTCAAGGACGTGGTGAAACTTGACCTTTTCGGCGCCGAAATCAGCGATGCCGGCCTTCCGGCCCTCGCGCGTTTTCCGAAGCTCCGCGAACTGGCCCTGGAGAACACCGCCGTCACCGATGCGGGCGTCGAGGAACTCTCACATTTGCGGGAAATCCGCGTGCTCAACCTTCGCAAGACCGACCGCATGACCGACAAGGCCATGGAATACCTGGCCCGCATGCCGAAGCTCGACAACCTCAAGCTCCTTTACAACCGCATCGGCGATGCCGGCATCGCCCGGCTGGCGGCAATGAAACAACTGCGGGCCATCGACGTGCGAGGCTCGAAGATCACCGATGTTGGCCTGGAGGCCCTGGCGACACTGCCCAACGTGAAGGACCTCAAGCTCCGCAGCGCCTCCGTGACCGACCAGGGCATGAAAGCCCTGGCGGGCATGGCGAAGTTGAAGGTACTGGCCATCGAGGACAGCGTGGTGACCGATTCCGGCTTGGCCGCGCTGAAGGGCAAGGACATGGAGCAAATCGATCTCTTGCGCTGCAATGCTGTGACCGACGACGGGCTGGTGAACTTCGCCGGTATGGCCCATCTGGCGCGGTTGATTCTCCGCGGCACTTCGATCAACGGATCGGGCCTGGCACAGCTCAAAGCCGCCCAGGGGCTGAAGCGGCTGGAATTGGCCGAGACCAGTATCGACGATGACGGGCTGGCAAACGTCAAGGACATGGTGGGTTTGGAGTATCTCGATCTTTGGCACACGCGGATCAGCGACGCGGGCCTAAAGAACCTCGCCGGTCTGACAAAGCTCACAACGCTCAGCCTGGAAGATGACAACATTACCGACGAGGGCGTTAAGCAGCTTGTCGCCCTCAAGCGATTGCAGTCGCTCAAGCTCAAGCTCAATCCGATCGGCAACGACTCGATCGAAGTGCTCAAGAACTTCAAGCAGTTGAAGAGTCTCGACCTGAACAACACGCAGATCGACGGCAAGGGGCTCAAGGAGCTGCGGGCCGCATTGCCGCACTGCAAAGTGCTGGCGGAGTGATCGACACTGTGGCAGGTATTCCGGCCTCAAATGGCGAACGGATCTGCCCTTCCGCAATCGTGGCCCCTATTCGCGCCTGATGTTCTTGCTACTCCAACATATTTTCCATGGCCGCCAGCCGTTCCGCCGCGGGGTGCCCGATTTTCTGCGATTGCACTCAATGAGGCGCTAGGTGTCTTCGCCCTCCTTCAGCACCCCGTATTGCCGCAGCTTGCGATAGAGCGTCTTGCGATCGAGCCCTAGCCGCCTGGCCGCCAGGGAGCGATTGCCCTGTACGCACTGGAGCACGTGCAGAATATAGCGGCGCTCGACATCCTCCAGCGGCACAAGCTCGGTCGGATCGCTGCCGCCGATCACCACGTGCTCGCCGCGAAAATCGCGGATCTTTTCCGGCAAGTCTTCGAGCGTCAAGTGATCCAGCCGCGTGAGGGCCACCGCCCGTTCGATCACGTTGCGCAACTCGCGGACGTTGCCCGGCCAATCGTAGGCCAGCAGTTTTTCCGCGGCGCCCTCCGCGATGCGGCCGACTTGCTTCTTTGCTCGGGCGGCGTAATGGTCGATGAAGTGCTGCGCCAGGAGGAGGACATCGGTCCCCCGTGCCCGCAAGGGCGGCAGATCGACTTGAATGACGTCGATGCGGTAGTAGAGATCCTTGCGGAAACGCCCCTCCTCGACAGCGGTCTCCAGGTCGCGGTTGGTGGCGGCCAGCACGCGAACGTCGACGGCGAGTTCCTTTTCGCTGCCGATAGGCCGGACTTTGCCCTCCTCCAGGGCCCGCAACAACTTGGGCTGCATCGCCAGCGGCATCTCGCCGATTTCGTCGAGAAACAGCGTCCCTCCCTGGGCCAGCGCAAAAAGTCCCTTGCGGTCGTTGCGGGCATCGGTGAAAGCTCCTTTGACGTGCCCGAACAGCTCGCTTTCCAGGAGCGTGTCGGGAAGGGCCGCCAGATTCACCGCGATGAATGCCTTCTCGCGCCGCGGGCCATGCTGATGGATCGCCCGGGCGACGACCTCCTTGCCGGCGCCGCTTTCGCCAAGGATCAGCACCGAGGCCTCGGAATCGGCGATGCGGGCCAACTGATCGTAGAGCTTGCGCATGGGAGGACTCTGGCCGAGCAAGTCTTCGAAGTGCTCGGCCTGTTCGACCGCCTCGCGGAGCGAATGGATTTGCCGCTGGAGTTGCCGCCGTTCCACCGCGCGGCGGAGGATCACCGCCAGCAGCTCCATTTCGATTGGCTTGGTGACAAAGTCGTAGGCCCCGGCGCGGATGGCCGCGATCGCCGTTTCCAGGCTGCCGAAGGCTGTCATCACGACGACCGGCACGTCGGGACGGTTGGCCGCCAGACGGGCGCAGAATTGCAGCCCGTCCAGGCCCGGCATCCTCAGATCAGTGAGCACGGCATCGAATTCCTGGCGGCAGGAGGCATCGACGGCCTCGCTGGCCGAGGTGAAGCAGAGCGGGTCGAAGTCCCGTAGCCGCAAATCGGTTTCCAGCAGGTCGCACATGGCCCGCTCGTCATCGACGATCAGTATCCGCGGCTTCATGGTTGCTGCTCCTTGAGGCAGGCAAACTATAAAGCAGCTACCTTCGCCGACTCGGCTGGTTACCTCGATGCGGCCTCCATGCTCCTCGACGATGCCGTAGGCGATGGAAAGCCCCAGGCCCGTGCCGGCGCCGACTTCTTTGGTCGTGAAAAACGGCTCGAAAATATGCTGCATGTTCTCCTCTGATATACCCACGCCTTGGTCGCGGACCTCGATTTCCCAGACTACCGGCGGGGCTACCGCGGTGGCGCTATTGGCAACGAGGGATGAAGGGCCGCACCGCCGGCCTATAACGAACCGTACGCGGCCGCCTTGCGGCATTGCCTGCACCGCGTTGACGGCAAGGTTGGTCAGCACCTGCTCGATCTGTCCGGCATCGACCTCGGCCAAGACCTCTTCCGCATCGGGGGTGAACTCCAGCACGACGTTCTGCTTTTCGGCCATGTTGGCGATCATATCGATCGTGCGCCGCACGACGGTCCGCAGATCGACGAGCGATTTGCTTGGTGTGGAGGCCCGAGCGAAATCGAGGAGTTGACGAATGATGCGCGTCATCTTGTCGGCTTCGGCCTTGATGGCAACAGCGCTGGCGGTTATCTGCTCGGCGTCGAGCCGGCCGGAGCCTATCAAGCCTGCCCGCCCGGCGACAACGTTCAAGGGCGTGCCAAGCTCATGGGCGATGCCTGCCGCCAGGCGGCCGACCGTCCTCAGCCGATCGGCATGGCGAAGTTGCTCGAGGGCGGCAATCCGGGCGGCGGTCTCGCGCCCTAGCCGGTTCTGTGATTCGGCCAGTTTGGCGCACATGCCGTTGAGGCTCTCGGCCAGTTCCGCCAACTCGCCGCCGCGACCGAAATGCACAGGCGTCTGCAGGTCACCTTCGCCGATGCGGCGGGCCTTGGCCACCAACTGCTCCAGCGGCCGCCCCACCAGGTGAATCCCCAGCACCACGGCCAAGATCGCACTGATCAAGAGCATGCCGCCGATCAACATGGCGGTGCGGAGGATGATCTCGTGCTCGTCCGACTCCAACTCGGTCAGGGGGCGGGCGAGTTCCAGCCCGCCCTGTCGCCGAGCGTCCACTGCCACCGGCCAGTAGACGCAGAAGGAGGAAATGCCGCCCGGCCGATCGGTTTCGACGACCTTGTGCTCTTGGATGACGACCGTAGTCAGTTGCTCGGGCGACGCGGCGGGGCGAACGTCCGCCGGCGCCTCGGCGTCGAACCACACCCAGCGGATGAGCAGGGCCTTGTGCTCGGCCGCGGCGAATCGCTGGAGCGACTCCCGCATGCCGCGGTCACCGGCGGTCTGCCAGGCTTGTTCCACGACGCTTTCCAAGACGGGTCCGACCTCGTCGGCCTCCGCGGCCGTTTGCTGGCGGAAGTGGTCCGCTTCTCGGCGGACGGACCAGTACCCAAAGAGGGCGGCCAGGGCGTATTGGCCAGCAGGATGGCCAAGACCAGCTTGAGCGTGATGCGCATCGTGAATCAGTTGGTGATTGGACCGTGGCAGATTGCCCCAGTGGGGAATTCCGCCGCGCCAGCGGGGCCCCTTGTCTCTTGCATGCGACTCCATTGTAAGCGCTTTGCCGGCAAGTTGGTACTGCAGAACCTCAAAGTCGCCCTTGGCGCCCGCTTTGGCATGGTCTGTGCATAAAGCCGGACGCAACCCCAACGCCAAACGGAGAACAAGCCATGCTCAACAAAGAACCCCTCGACGAAACCGGGATGTACTTGCGGCGAATTGCCAAGACGCCCCTGCTGAATCCGCAGTGCGAACTGCTGCTGGCGGAGAGAATCTGCCACACGCGAGTCGCCCTGCTCACGCGGATCATGGCGAACGATTATGCGCTGCGGGTCGTCCTGGCGGCTGCCCGCAAGGCCGCTGCGCACAAACTCCGCATCGATTACGTTATTGACGTACAAGGGATCGACGTGGCCGCGCGACAAGAGGCGTTCAAGCGTCTCGAGGCGGGCATAAAACTGCTGCGACGGACCCTCCGCAGGAACCGGAGGGATATGCGGATCGCGGGTGACCGACGCCAGCCGGCTGAAGCGCGGAAGGTCGCCCGGCAGTCGTTGCGGCGCCGCCGCAGGGCAGTTGCGCGAGGAATCCAGAAGCTTGGCTTCCAAGGCTTCCTCTTGAAGAAGCCGTTGGCCGGACTTGCGCGGACCGCCGCGCGAATGGCCGAGGCCGCGGTGCCGCCGGGGAGCGGCGACGCAGCGCCGGCAAACGGCGGGGCGCACCGCGCGGCCCGTCGCGCGCTGTGCCGTCTCGTGCGGTTCTGCGGCGAGACGCCGCGATCGCTGTCACGGCGACTGGCCGCCGTCGAGCAACTCCGCCGCGATCACAATCAGGCCTGCGAGGCTCTCATGCTGCCCAACTTGCGGCTCGTCGTCTCGATTGCCAAGCAACATACCTTGGGGCAAGACGACCTGCTGGAGTTGATCCAGGAGGGAAATATCGGCCTGATGCGAGCGATTGACAAGTTCGATCCCACAAGGGGACACCGTTTTTCGACGTGCGCCTGGTGGTGGATCCGGCAGGCGATCCGCCGGTTCCTTTCGCTGCACCGCAATGGTTTTCGGACCTCCTACGTCATGACCCGGAAACTCGATCGGATTCAGCGGGCTATGCAGCATCATCTGCAAAGCCGCGGCACGATTCCGTGCGCGGAAGACCTGGCGGAGGCCGCCGGGATCGCCGCGAGCGAAACTGAGAGCTTGCTCCGTCTCTCACGCCGCGCCGCTGTCGATCGACGGCGGCGGCGATGAGGAAGGATCGCTGGCCAACGTGATTGCAGATCGTCGGCAACCGTACTGTGACCGGCTCGACCAAAACACGTTGGAAGAGCGGATGAACGAGGTCCTCGGCGATTTGGAATACCGCGAGCGGCAGGTCTTGCGGATGCGTTACGGGCTGCAAGGCGAGCTGCCGCTGAGCCTTGCCGACATCGGCAAGCTGTTGCGGCTGAGTAAAGAGCGAATCAGGCAGATCGAGGAAGGGGCGATGTCGAAGCTGCGACAACCACGGCGGGCCGCGCAGTTCGTGCAGTTCCTCGCCGCACCTCCGGAATGCCTGATCAGCGCCGCTGCCGCCCTGCGCGGGGATAAGTAGCACCGCAACAAAGCGGAGCGTATGCCGGCACGCTTGTTCCGGCCTACCGTGCGGCAAGCTCGCCTTTCCCTTCAAGCGCGCGGACAGGTCCGGTATTGGCGGGCAATCACTCGGCAAGTGATTCGACCATCCAATACCGGACCCGTCCAGTTGCCGGCTCGATAACGAGCCGGCCCCTTGAGTTGTCCGATGCTCGCCGACTCCCGGCATTAGATCGAGCTGGCGACGCTGTTGAACACGGCATTGGCCTTCGTGCCGATCGATTGGATCGCGGTGAGACACACCACGACGATCAACGAGAGCATGACCGCGTACTCGACGGCCGTTGGACCGTCTTCCGACACCAAAAACCGACGCAACTTGGCAGCAAACGTATTCATCTCATCTCCCCTTTTCCGACGGCCCTTGGGCTTCGGAATGAAACTTGGTTCAAAGCCACTTCACTTCCCTGCACGCGATTAGTCCTACAATGTAAACCTAGGTCGATTTCTCAAGAAGTCAAAAACTGCGATTAAGAAATTCGGATTTTCTCAAGTCGGCCCAACCGACATCGTTGGCTAGCGGCGGGCGGTACTCTCCGGTGCAAACGGCACGGGCCAGGTAAAACAACGCGGCGAGGGTTGTGGGGCCGGCGAGGCTGAAACCAAGCGTCAGCGCCAGATTGAGCATAGGAACGGTCAAGACGGCGAAGAGGGCCACGCCCCATCGCCAGGACGGCGTCGGCCAGAGCAGGACCAGCGGCACCGCCATCAGCGTCTGGTCGTAGGCGATGAAATAGGGCGGCACGAGCATCATGAAGAGCACACCGCAGGCATACTCGTAATTCTCGGTCTCGCGAGGTGGCGCGGGCCGTTTGGCCGGCGATAACGGCTGCCGCATCCAAACCACGCGGCAAAGCATGATCGCCGCGGCGCTGACGGTCACCGCATAGGTCAACTTCATCGCGGGGGTCTCCCAGGCAGGCAAACCGGCCGCAAAGAGGAGGTTGCTCGCCATGCCCGTCAGCGACGCCTCCATCAGTGGTGAGAAGTGCGCGGAGCGGGTTACGGCGGAAATCGCGGGCATGGCGTGGAAATAATCGAGCCAGACTCCTGGCCCCAGGAGGGTGGCTACCGCGAAGAACTGAATGGCGAAACCCGCCGCCAGGCCGGCCAACGTGCGGAGATCGCGGCGCAGGAGCATCCACAGCACCAGTCCCACGGCCATCTGCGGCTTCAGGGCCAAGAGCGCCAGCAGCACGCCGGCCCAACCGCGGTGTTCGCGGCGGTGGAGCGTCAATCCGCCGGCCACGACCAAGAGGATCATGGGCGACACCTGAGCTATGCCGACGGCCAGCCAGAGGGGCGCCAGGGCGGTGAGGGCGACGAGCATGTTGATCCGCCACGGGCGTGGTTGCGGCGTCGTGCAATAGAAAATCGCCCCCGCGGCGAGGATGCAAACGGCCTGAATGGCCCACCAGACGGCCAGAGCGGTGCGATACGAGAAGTGCGACAAGGGGGCAACGAGCAGGGCCAGCGTAGGCGGATAGAGTGATCGGAGCGGCTCGTCGCGCATCGCCACCTGCAGGCTGCGAAAATAGGGCTGATCGTACAACCGTGCCACCTGGCCGGTGCGGACGAGCGTGCCGGCGACATAGTATTGTGGAAAATCGCCCCCCATGCCGTGGGTAGCCGGCCAGTCGTTCACCATGACCGTCTCCCAGATCGCCATGATCGTCAATGCCGTTAGAAGGCCCAAAGTCCAATCGGAAAGCCGCCACCGCGACATGCCTATTCCTTTCAGAGATTCCCCAGTCCGATATCCCGACAATTTCTCGGATAAAGTCTAGGTCGTAATTCACGTCATGCGCGGCCAACCACTTCCCCTATCGCCGGCCTCGGGCTATATTCTTAGGCGGTGATTACGAGCCCGGCCCACGACACGATTGGGGAGAACGCACGTGCCGATTTACGAGTTCTATTGTGCCGATTGCCACACAATCTATAACTTCTTGTCGCGCAAGGTGGACACCGCGACGCGGCCTGCCTGCCCAAGTTGCCGCCGGCCAAAACTCCAGCGCCGCGTCTCGCGATTCGCGGTGGCCCGCAAGCGGAGCGAAGGCGGCGCCGAAGGGCCGGGAGACGACCCGGCCGGCCTGGACGATCCGCGCATGGAGCAAGCCATGGAGTCGCTCATGCGCGAGGCGGAGGGGCTCGATGAGAATGACCCGCGGCAGATCGCCCGAATGATGCGCAAGATGCACCAGACGGCCGGCATGCCCATGGACGGACGGATGGAAGAGGCGATCCGCAGAATGGAGGCCGGGGAGTCGCCCGACAAGATTGAGGAAGAAATGGGCGATCTCTTCGGAGACGAAGGGGCGGAGCCGGATGGATCGGAGCCGCCCGTCGGCCGCCTGCGGAGGCTCGCGAGGAAACGACCGCCCAAAGTGGACGAAACGCTGTATGAGCTGTAAATCCGGTCTGACTGGCGCCGGCGCGAAGTGCTGCGAATCGCCGTCAGCCGGTATAGATGCGTGACCCGAAGCAGCGTTTTCACCGGGCTTGTTCGCCCTCGACGGCTAGGATCGCTTTGCCGCACCAGTGATCGGATAGCCCTGCCACAACCATTGCAAAGCGGCGGGCAGCGTCTGCTCTTTCACACTGGCTTCGCAATGCCCGGCGCTGCGCAAACACGAACTGGTAATGGTAGCCTTTCGCGGCCAATGCTTTAGCCATGAGTTCATTCGCGAGAACCCAGTCGTGCATGTTGTCGCGCATGACATTCGGATTCAAGAGGTCGCGGTCGCCAACTTCCAGCCAGATTCGTAACGGCTTGGCCGGGCTGTTGGAGATCAGATGTTCGTGGAATTCCCACGCCCCGTGGGGCGTCACCCCATTATGGGGCCATTGCTGGTTCACGAAGGTCCCCGAGTAAGCAAGGACGCGATGATATAGGTCAGGGCGATACCAGGCCATGATCAACGCGCACGCGCCGCCGGAACTGCAACCCATCGTTGCCCGGCCTTCCGGATCTGTGGTCAACTTCACATGGCATTGCCTTTCTACGCGCGGCAGCACCTCATTCTCGACGAATTCCGCGTAGCGGCCGGACATGGTGTCGTATTCCAATCCGCGCTGGCTGCCTTGGGCGTCGCCGCCGCCATTGCCGATGGAGATGGCAACTATCGCGGGCACCCGATGCTGGGCGATGAGATTGTCCAAAGCTGTGAACAAGATGCGGTCGGGGCCGTCCGCCCCGACAATGAAGGGCGCGGCTGTGCCGGGCACGTATTGTTTTGGCACGTACACCGCGATGCGGCGAGTGTAGGGAGCGGGATGGCTGGTGGTCACCACGAGTTTGGCCGGATCGGCGGGATCAAGCGTCCCAAACGTATTTTTCTCCCGTGCAATCCCGGGATAAAACTTGCTGTCGCCGGAATTCATCGTGAAACTATGGACCACCCCTTGCGGAATGCCTTGTTGCACTGCCATTTCCGCTGCGCGGTGGTGAGTCGGACCAATAATGAAATTGCCGTCGGCATCCACCGGCGGCACAGCGCCGTCGGGCAGTTCCTTGGCCGCGACGTATCCCGGCGTGTTTGGATCGCGGGTCGGCGGACTCGCACGAGCGACGTTGACCATTACTGGGTAGACGCCAGCCGCCAGGCTCAATAGAAGTGTGAGGCTCGAGAGTTTTTTATTCATGGAATCCGTGTCAGCCTTGATCGCGCAGATCGCTTCCCAAGCGGGTCTTTTCCCCCTTGTGCAAGTTGATTTTTCGCGTCTGCCCACCGTACCGCAGCGTCGCGTCCACTCCACCGACGGAGCGAATCTCCGCCGTCGCCAGCTTGCCGTCTCTCCAGGCGATGTCAACCTCGAACCCGCCGCGGGCCCGCAAACCTTTCACGCTGCCGCTAGCCCACGCCCGGGGCAAAGCGGGCAGTAGTTCGATCTCGCCGGCGTGCGATTGCAAGAGCATCTCGCAGACACCCGCCGTATAGCCAAAGTTGCCGTCGATCTGGAACGGCGGATGGGCGTCGAAGAGGTTGGCATACACACCGCCGCCGTCACTGTAGTTCACTCGCGAATCGCCCACCAGGTGCAGCAGGTTGCCGATCAACTTGTAGGCCCGATCGCCGTCGTGCAGGCGGGCCCAGAGGTTGATCTTCCAGGCGGTGCTCCAACCGGTGCTGACGTCGCCGCGGGCGTTGAGGGAGACTCGAGCGGCCTCGGCCAACTTGGGCGTGCCGCGGGTCGTGATCTGACGGCCGGGATAAACGGCCACCAGGTGCGACAGATGGCGATGCGTGTCGTGGGGATCGTCGCGGTCGACCATCCACTCCTGGAGTTGTCCCCAGCGGCCAATCTTGGGCCCCAGGAGCTTCGCCCGTTTCTCCGCCAGCAGGTCGCGGAACACTATGTCGGTTTGCAGGGCGTCGGCCGCCTCGATCGTATTGGTGAAGACATCCCAAATTAGCTGCTGATCGTGCGACACGCCATCCTCACGCGGGCCGTGCTCAGGCGAGTAACCATTGGGAGCAACCAGTGCGCCGTCGGGAAGGGCCTTCAAGCGATCGAGCCAGAACTCGCAGATCTCCTTCATAAGGGGATATGCCTTCGTGCGGAGGTACTCCTTGTCGCCAGTGAAGGCATAATGCTCCCACAGGTTCTGGGCGCACCAGGCGCTGCCCGACTCGACCCAGGCCCAGGTCGATCCGCCGAAGACGCCGTTCTCGGCGTGCATCGTCCAACCTCGGCTATGGAAGGCCGCCGCCGTCTCGTCACGGCGGACGCCGTGGATCGAGTTCAGCCAGTCGGCATAAGGCAGAAAGCAATCGCCCAGGTTGGCCTGGTCGGCGAGCCAGTAGTTCATCTGCACGTTGATATCGGTATGGTAGTCGCTCCGCCAGGGCGGCGTATTGCTGTTGTTCCAGCGGCCTTGCAGGTTGGCCGGCAGGCTGCCCGGGCGGGACGAAGAAATCAGCAGGTAGCGCCCGTACTGGAACAGCAGGGCTTCGAGGCCATGGTCTGGGCCCTTGGTCTTCAAATCAACCAGGCGCCGGTCGGTGGGCAGCCGCGATTTTTGTGGGTCTTGTCCGAGATCGAGCGAAACGCGGTTGAAAAGTGACTGGAAGACGCGGGTATGTTCCCTCTGCAAGGCAGCCAAAGAAGCCTGCTTGGCAGCGTCCAGTCGCCGCACGACGGCTGCGTGCGGCAATTCGCCGTGCCAAGCTTTGCTGCGATCCTGGACGAAGTCGGTCGCGGCATCCACGAGCAGGGTCAAGTCGTCGACATCCGTGAAGGTGATTTGTTGCCCGTCAACGGCGGCGCTGCCGCCCTTGTGGCAAATGACGACCTGGGCTTCGTAGTTCAAGATAATGTTGTACGGCCGATTGCCTTCGTACTTGTAGCCGGCGAGATTTCCGCTGGCGACCAGGCGATCACCTGTGGCCGTAACACGGCCGTTGTGCGCATCGGCCAGCCGGACACTACCGGAAAGGGAACCGGGCTTATCGGCGGAAAAATGGAAGATCATCACCCCAGCGGGAGAACTGGCAAACGCTTCGCGATGGAATGCGATTCCGTCGCTCTTGTAATCGACTGCGTGCACCGCGCGGGAGATATTCAACGCACGGCGATAATTGCTCACCGGGCCGTGATGGAACGTGACGAAAACGTCTCCGAAGTTCTGATAGGCCCCAGTATCCTGTTCGTCGCCGATCCAGAGACTTGCCTCATTGAATTGGATGTGTTCCTCGAGACCGCCGCCGAAGATCATTGCACCCAGTCGTCCATTGCCAATGGGCAGTGCCTGCTGCTCCCAATTGGCCGCCGGCTTGTCGTACCAGAGCTTGAGATCATCGGCCGCGTGCGACGCGGCGGCGATGACGCCGGCCACGAAGATCGCGGGAAATATTGTGAACGAGGCCCGGAGCTGTATGAGGTTTGTACGCGTCATTCGCTACTGCTTTTGCCGGAGTTTCAACGCCATTGCCGCCCAGAGCGATCCGCATCAAGGACTGGCGACATGATCATCGACTCCCATGCTAATTGGCGGCCGGGGAAAAGCAAGCCTGCCGGATAGCTCTCCTGATGCAATACGATCCGGAACGGGCGCCAAATGCGCGGCTGCCATTTGATAGAGTTGATTTCCCTGCGGCCGCACTATGCGTTAATTATTTTTGCCCGTCCCTTATTGCTCGCGGCTTGCCGTGGTCGTATATTTCTCCGAAAGGATACTTATATGAGCAAGCATTGTTCGCGACGTGACTTTCTCGCTTCCGGCCTCGGAGCCGCCGGGGTCCTTGCCGCAGGCGGCTTCACGCGCTCGGCGGCTGCCTTTCAGCCGTCGGCCGAAAAGGTCTACTATCCCCCGGTCCGCGTGCCGTCCTCGCTCCCCACGTCACCTGTGGCCATCCAGCGCTGCCGCACCTACGAGCCAGTTCCCCTGCGGGAAAAACTCGACGCTGCTTTGGATCTTGTCGGCGGGCTGGAGAAACTCGTCGCCAACAAGACTGTCAGCATCAAGATCAACGTTACCGGCGGACCGGACAACAAACTGGCGAATCTGCCCGGCTATCGGACCTATCAGGTCCATCCCAATGTCTTGGCCGCGTTGTGCGCCGCGCTGAACGACGCCGGGGCGCGGCGGATCGTCGTGCTGGAAAGCCAGTATTCCCCCAAGCCGCCGGTGGAAGTCCTCGGCGGCGCGGGCTGGGACATCCGTGCGATCGAGTCGGCGGGCGGCAACCATGTTACTTTCCAGGACACCCGCAATCGCGGCAACTGGCCGCAGTATAGCCGCCTGACCGTGCCCTGGGGCGGGTACCTCTTTCCGGCTCTTGACGTCAACGCATCGTACGAAAAGACCGACGTCTTCATTTCACTGGCAAAGCTCAAGGACCATCTTTCCGCGGGCGTCACGCTTTCCATCAAGAACCTTTTCGGCATGACGCCCACGTCGCTCTACGGGGCCGACGGTCCGAACGAAAACTCGCTCAGCAATCGTGGTCTGGTGCTTCATAATGGCAAGAAAGCCGTGCCGAACGGAGTTCCTAGGGAAATCGCGGCAACGTGCCGGTCGCGTGGAAATATCGCGTGCCGCGCGTGACAGCCGATTGTCTCGGCGCCCGACCAATTCACTTGGCGGTGATCGACGGTATTGAAACGGTCCGCGCCGGCGAGGGGCCCTGGGCTACGCAAGCCCGACCCATCCAACCGGGATTGCTGCTGGTCGGCCGCCATCCGCTCTGCACCGACGCCGTGGCGACTGCCGCGATGGGCTATGACCCGTTGGCAGAACATTTTGCCTTTCCCTTTGCATCCGAAAATCACCTGCGTTTGCTGCACTGCGTGGGCGTGGGCGAGATCGATCCCAAGAAGATCGAGGTTCGCGGCTTGGCGTTGAAAGACGCCCTCTATCCGTTCAATCCGAAGCACGAGGAATTGGAAATGCCGACCGCATACCACGCGCACTATAACGCGTGCCGGCGGGTGTAGAACTTGACCGGCTAAAGTCGGAACTCCGGAACTCCAGTGCCGCCTTGACAACTGGCCGCATTCGTCCCACAATGTTCTGTTTGCGAATCAACAAACTCACTATTGCGTTCGATGGCAATACCTGGCAAGGTGGTGGACGAAGTCGAGCGGGGGCCCGCGGCCTGTTGGCACGATGAGGCCCGGCGGATTGCCCGAGGGATCCGCCGCCGCGTGTTGGAGCATGTCATTCGAAATAAGGGGGGGTACCTGAGCCAGGCGTGTTCAGCCGCAGAGATTCTCGCCACGCTCTATGTGAAGGTCTTGAAGCTCGGCCGCATCGAGCAGTTGCTGCCGGGGGCTTTTCCGGGAGTGCCGGGGCCGGACAATGGCGGCCTGTCTCCAGGCGCTGCTTTTCACGGGCTCCGCGCTCCGCACTACGATCGATTCATCCTGTCGCCCTCGCAGTACGCACTGATTCTCTATGCAGCCCTGGTCGAGGTCGGCCGCATGGCCCCAGAGGGCTTGCTCGACTTCAATCGCGATGGTGGCACGGTCGAGATGATCGGGGCCGAACACTCGCCTGGCCACGAATTGATGTCCGGATCGCTGGGGCAGGGGCTCAGCCAGGCGTCAGGTATCGCCTGGGCCCGCAAGCGCAACGGCGACACGGGCCGCGTTTGGGTGCTGATGTCCGACGGAGAATTCCAGTCCGGCCAGACTTGGGAAACGCTCCAGGCGGCTGCCTTCCATAAGATTGACAACTTGGGGATCTATGTCGATCTGAACGCCCACCAATGCGACGGTCGCATGGACCAGACCATGAACGTTGAACCGTTGGAGAATCGCATCGAGGCGTTCGGTTGTCGCGCGTTCCGCGTCGACGGCCACGACTTCGAGGCCCTGGCCGCGCCGGCTGCCTTGCCGCCCGACGACCGTCCGACTGTCGTCTTGGCCGTCACCGATACCTGCCGCGGGATGGAGATTCTGCGGTCTCGCGCTCCCAAGTTCCATTATTTCCGCTTCACTGACGAGGCGGAAATTGCACGCTATCGGGATCTGTTGGAACGACTGTAACGATGCAAATCCTCTCCCGTGTACATGCGAAGAACCTGGTTCGCTGGGCGAAGGATCGGCCCAAGGTGCTGGTCCTCTCGGCCGATCTGACCAGTTCGACCGAGATCGACCTTTTCAAGGAGACCTACCCCGACCGTTTCCTTTCGATGGGGGTTGCCGAACAGAACATGCTCAGCTTCGCCGGCGGACTGGCCCGCGAAGGATTTCTGCCGATGATCCATACCTTCGCCGTGTTCATCTATCGCCGGGCCTACGATCAGATCGCCATGTCGGTGGCCTACCCGCATCTGCCCGTGCGGATGTTCGGCTTCCTGCCGGGCATTACCAGTCCCGGCGGGGCCAGCCACCAGGCGATCGAGGACGTGTCGCTGATGCGGAGCCTGCCGAACATGACCGTCGTCGAGGTGGGCGACGCCACCGAGATCGAGACCGTGCTGGACGCCATCGACGGCGTGCCCGGGCCGGTTTACGTGCGGATGCTGCGAGGAGAAGTGCCTCGGCTGTTTGACCCGGCTGAGCCGATGCGGTTAGGCAAACTCCGCACCGTGGTCAATGACAATCCGAGCGGCGATGTCGATCTGGCGATCTTTTCCGCAGGCATCTGCACCGAGGAGGCGATGCGGGCGACCCAGGCCCTGCGAAACCGCGGCGTCGCCATCCGGCACTTGCACGTATCCACCCACAAGCCGCTGGACGGCGAGGCGGTGCTCGCCGCCGTGGCCACCGCCCAGCGAGGCGTGATCACCATGGAAAACCATGTTGTCACTGGCGGGCTAGGCAGTGCCGTGGCCGAGGTTCTTTCGGAGTCCGGCATCGGCAAGCGGTTGGTGCGGATTGGTCTCCGCGATACCTTCGTGCACGGGGCCAGCCGCTCCTATCTGATGAAGGAGTACGGCCTCGACGCCTCGGCCCTGGTCCGCCAGACCGAAACCGTGTTGGATACCCGTTTCGATATCAGTGAAGACGATCTGGCCGCCGTGCGGATCGAGGCTGTGCACAGCGACGCAAAGGCCGAGGCCCTATGACGTGCGCTCTTATCCCGCAAACCGTTCCGCTCCACCTTTCCGACGAGCGATTCTCGATCGCTTATCGCCTCGGTGGCACAGAAGACGACGCCCGCGCAAGGGCCCACGACATCTGTCTCGAGCAGACCGTCGAGTTCCCCGACGAGCTCGTGCCGGACGGGCCGATTCGCGAGCATGTCGTCGGCCGGCTGGAAGCATTCAAGACCCACGGCGATGGCGGCTATCGGGCCGTCATCAGCTTCCCCGTGGAAGCGGCGGGCGATGACCTGGGGCAACTGCTGAACGTGGTGCTGGGCAACATCAGCCTCAAACCGTCAATCCGGGCAGAAGACTTGCAATTGCCGTCCAGCCTGCTTGGCCGATTTCGCGGTCCCCGATTCGGTCGGCCTGGGCTTCGCCAATTGACAGGTATCGATCGGCGGCCGCTGGTTTCCACGGCGTTAAAGCCGATGGGCTTGGCGGCGGCCGACCTGGCCGAGTTGGCCTACCGCTTCGCGTTAGGCGGCATCGACCTCATCAAAGATGACCATGGCCTGACGAACCAGACGTTCTGTCGATTCGAAGAACGGCTGGCGCGTTGTACCGAAGCGGTCGCCCGCGCGAACCGCGAGACTGGCATGAACTGTATGTATCTGCCCAATGTCACCGCCGCGCCGGCGGAAATGATCGCCCGCGGCCGCCTCGCCCGGCAGGCTGGGGCAGGGGGGATGTTGGTCTGTCCGGGCATCTGCGGCCTGGATGCGATGCGCGAGTTGGCCGACGACGACGCGGTGGCCCTGCCTATCATGGCGCATCCGGCATTTCAAGGGAGCTTTGTCGTGAGGGCTGAAGAGGGCTTTTCCCACGGCCTGATCTTTGGCATGATCGCCCGGCTGGCCGGGGCCGACGCGACGATCTTTCCCAACTTCGGCGGCCGGTTCTCGTTTACTCGCAAGCAGTGTTGCGAGATTGCCGCGGCGGCGGAGGCCCCGCTGGACTCCTTGAGGCCGATCTTCCCCGCGCCGGCCGGCGGCCTGAGCCTCGCACGCGTGGCCGAGGTCCAGCAGGTCTACGGTCGCGAGTTAGTGATTCTCGTTGGCGGGGGGCTTTTCAAGCACGGTCCCGACCTGGTGGAGAACTGCCGCGTGTTTCGCCAACTGGCCGAAGGGTTCTGATCTGGGACCTACACGAGGTCCTGCAGCCACAGCCGGATCTCGTTGGCGTACTCACTGGCCAGGTCCATCTTGACCAATTGCCGCTGGATGGCCGCTGCGCCGCCGTCGCTTAGATCGGCCTCTTCCGCGGTAGCAAAGCGATCATGCATCTCCCAAGCAACCAGGCGACGGCAGAACGTCATCAACATTTCATTTTCCGCGAGCTCGGCCGGCAACAGTTGCGGCAACCGGTCGGGCAGCGTCCGCTTGGCATCAAGATACTGTCTATGGTTCTCGAGGCCGGCAAAGGGCGATTGGCCAACCAGAAGCTCCACGAGAACGTAACCCAGGCTGACCAGGTCCGATTGCGGTGCCGCCGGTTCCCCGCGATGGACTTCGGGCGCGGCGTAGGCAGGCGTCCACGTCCGCTGCGGCGGAAGGTCTTGCGTGAGAAAGGCCGAGCCGAGATCGATGAGCTTGGCGCGGCCTGTCCGCTTGAGCATGACGTTGGCTGGCTTGAGGTCGCCATGGACGATATCGTTGCGGTGCAGTGCGGATAGCCCGGCCAGACAATCGCGGATCACGGCCAGGGCAATGCCCGCCTTGAGACGGCCCTGATCGGGCCCGCCGGTGACTACAACCTCGTTGAGATACTGCCAGCGCTGCTCGCTAACTTCCGTCCGCAGCAGATCCAGGGCGCCGGCCGAGGTGAGAAACTTCAGGTCGAAACCCTCCACCCACTCCATGACCATGCAGCGGATGCCGCAGTGCTCCACCCAGTTCTGCACGTTGAGGAGGTTGTCCTGTTGGATTCGGGCGACTTGCATGGCGATGCGGCCCATGTACAACGTGGCCTCCTCGTAGGCCGCCTTGTCGGGATAGCGCTGGGGCGCGAAGACCTTGACGGCCACGGGGAAACAGAAGTTGTCGGCGCCTTGCCGCGAACTGAGGTAGACCATTCCCTGGCTGCCGGAACCCAGCAACTGGATCAACTGGTGCCGGGCGACCCAAGCCATGCTTGCCTGCTTGAGAATCGCCTGATACTGTGCAGCCAATTCCTCGTTGCCGCCCGCGACCAACGCGCCGGTCCAGGTTTGGGTCAAATGCTGATCGATCTCGCTTACCAAAGGAAGGCTCCGAGGACTTTCGCGTTCGAATTTCACCAAGCACAAACATTGATTCTACCAAATAGGACGAGGTCTAACTGCCCCGTAACGGCTTGCCTTCCTCCGGCGTGCTAAAAAGAAAAGCGTCGATGGAAAGCCGTCCCGGACCGACGATAAAAAACAACACGGCGCAAGCCAGGTAGTTGGCCGCCAGCTCGTAGGAAGGTCCTCCCCCTTTGTTCGTGTTCACGAACGGATGGTGCATGGGCAGGTGGACCATCGCCAAGGCGACAATCATGACTGTGGCAATCCCCAGGCAGGCCAGCCGGGTCATGACGCCGAGGATCAATGCCGCGCCGCCGCCAAACTCCGCACTGACCGCCAGGGCCTGCAAGACCGCAGGCATGTTCGGTCCCATCCATCCCGTCCACCCCGACGGATCTTGGATCTTACCCCAACCGTGGTGCATGAATGCTGCCCCAACAACGATACGCAGCACCAGAAGTCCCACAGAACCGATCGATCCCACGGAATCGCAATAGAACAATCGCCGCATGACCGTACTCCTTTCGTAAGTTATTGCAGGGTGGTATTATACCACGGTGTGCCGGGAAGGCGCAATAGCACATCGAGGAGCGACCAATGGAAAACGAATACGCCAGGTTTGGCCTGCCCGACGATCCGACGAACCGGCCGCCGCCCGGCCAACCAACACCGTCCCGACAGCGGGGCTGGCTGGCGCGGAACTGGGGTTGGCTGCTGCCGGTGGGCCTGCTGGCCGTAGCCATGCCCTGCGGATGCTGCGGCGGAATCCTCTGGTGGGCAATCGGCATACTCAAGTCGAGCGAACCCTACCAGACGGCTTTACAGCGAGTCCGCAGCGATCACCGCGTGATCGAGCAACTCGGCGAACCGATCGAGGAGCGGAGTTGGATGCCAGTGGGCAGTTTCTCTTACAACAATAACAGCGGCCTTGGTTCCGGCAGAGCCCGCTTCGACTTCATGGTGGGAGGGCCTAAAGGCACCGCCCACGTTCACGTTTACTCCGTCTGCCGCGACGGCAAGTGGCTCTTTCGCGTCCTGGACGTGACGCCGGCAGCCAGCGGAAAGACCATTGTCTTGTCGACGGAGAAGAAATCAGGAAAGTCCGAAGAAGAGGATGAGCCGGGTGAACCTGAGTAAGACGAGTGTTAGAGCGGCTCTCGCCGAGAACCCGCCGCTGGTCGATCGCTTCAAACCCAGTTGGTGGCTCCCGGCAGGTCACGCCCAGACGCTCTGGCCGGTCTTCGCGCGGCGGGTCCGACTGCAAACGCGGCGAGAAGATTTGGACCTGCCCGATGGCGATTTCGTGCCGCTGGACTGGATCGGCACGAGCGGACCCATAGTAGTCGTGCTGCCGGGCTTGCAGGGCGACCTGCAATCGAACTATGTCCGCGGCCTCCTCGTCGCCTGCCGGTCGCGGGGCTGGCGAGGCGTGCTGCTGAATTATCGTGGCCGCGTGGCGCCCAACCGTCTCCGGAACAGTTATCACTGCGGCATGACCTGCGACCTCGACTACCTGGTCCATCGCCTGGCTGAGCGCGAGCCGGGCGTGCCCATCGGGGTCGTCGGCTTCTCGCTGGGGGCGAATATCTGCCTGAAGTGGCTGGGTGAGTGCGGGCGGCGGGGCCAGTCGCTGCCCGTCGCCTCTGCCGTAGGCGTTTCGGCGCCCTTCCATTTGGGCGCGGTCGCCAAGAAGATCACCCGCGGCTTCTCCCGCATCTACCAATGGCACCTGCTGCAGAGCCTGCGGCGCGACGTGGTTCGCAAAATGGCGGCCCACGACGACGACTTCGGGCTCTCCGCCGCGGAACTCCGCCGGCTCAATACTTTCTTTAAATTCGACGACCGCATCAGCGGGCCGTGGAACGGATTCGCAGGGGCGGAGGACTACTACGCCCGCACGCGGTCCGACGTGCTGCTGAAACACGTGGCCGTCCCCACGCTGATCGTCAACGCCGACAACGATCCGCTCGTGCCGTTGCACCTCATTCCAGGTCCCGGCGAACTTTCCCACAAGGTTACACTGGAGGTGACTCGCGGCGGCGGACATCTGGGATTTGTCAGCGGCCGGTGGCCTTGGGCCCCGCGGTTTTGGCTGGAGTCGCGCGTGCCGCAGTTCCTGGCTTCGCACATGGTCTACGACCGCAGCGAATTAACTCAGATCCCTCCTCATTGAATCGAACAGGTTCACCGCCAGTTCCAGATCCAGTACCAGTAGTCCTCGATCAACTGAAAGTTCCGACTTCGCGGCGAGACGGCCAACTCGATCAACGGCAGGACCGAGGCGGAATCCTCCTTGCGGACCATGCAGAGAATGCCGTCGAATTCATCGTCTTGTTCAGTCCGCGGATCTAGAATGTCCAGTACCTGGCAACGGAACTCGCGCTGCTCTTGCGGATTCGACGGCAGCGGATGATGGGCCTCGAACGGCATCGCCAAATTCGCCGCAAGATAAGCAAAATATCTGGCATGCGTTTTTTCGTCGACCTGGGGCACGGCCCGCTGGCCGCCGATTCCCAAGGCCGTCTTGATTCGAGCTTCCTGGCGGACGTCGGGCATGACAGCCAGAGCCGCCGTGAGCGATGTGAATTCAGCATCCGAATAACAGAACGTCGTTGACATGGCGTAATTCCCCGTAGCTCTTGCCTCAGCTTCTTAGGACGAGGGTGAACGGGATTTGTCACGAAGGCACGGTTTACCGCAGCGCTTCGATCGCCTTGTCCAACTGGCGGCGAAAATCGGCCCAATCGCTCGCAGGAAATATGGCTTTGTGATCTCGCTGGCCAAGGTGGAAGGCCGCCATGCGAGAATCGATCAACTTCTGGCCGGCAGCGGCCTCCGGCGTGCCTGCCGCTTGCCGCACCAACCGCTCCAGCGTGAGCAGGCGACAGTAATCGCCCAGACCCAAACGGTTCCGCTCGAACTCCAACGATGGGATCAACTCGCCGCCAGGTGATGAGTTGCACCAGGCGTAGTCGTCCTCGCGGCAATCGAGGGCATAGTAGGGATCGCCGGCCGCGGCGTTCCAATGCCAGGCGATGCGGAATTTCATGCCGAATTGCCGTACGGCCTTGAACATGTAAGTGCCAAAGGTCCAGCGGTCGCCGCCGTTGTAGAAGGCCCAATCGCTGCCCGCCGCGTGCAGCAAGTTCACCGAGGCCTCGTCGTGGTCGTTCCAATCGGCAACGTGCAGGGCACGTGACAGCCGTAGGTGCGGGTCTTGGCGATCGCTGCCAGCAAAGCTGCTGGCGGCGGTGAAGTAAGGCGGTCCCTTGGGAAACGCGCGGCGATAGGCTTCCGCGTTCTCCGCCGCGCGGCGAAGATCGTCGCCCAGCGGTTCGTCGCCCAGGTTGTAATACACGGGGATCCAACCCTCTTGATCGGCGTGTTTCTGCACCGCGCTGTAAACGGCCTTGACGAACTCCGAATACTCCTTAAAACCCGCCGCGGCCATCTGCGCCGTATCTTGATAGTACGGGTCGAAGCCGGAAACGCCCGCTCCGTAACTGACTACGGCCAGGAACCCCAGCTCCTTGGCGGTCTTCATCTGCTCGTCGGCCTGCGTGAAGTCCAGCACCGGCCGGCCGTTCTGGAAGCCTCGATAGGCGATGGAAGGAATGCCGCTGCACGTCGTGAAGCCGTACTCGCGGATCTTCTTCAGGCACTTGCGGTACATCACCCGGTTGTGCGCCGCGGCCGCCGGGTCGCTGCCGTCCCAGGGCGTGTTGATCGTGCAACCCCAAGGACCGGCAGGCACGTCGACCGGGTCCAGGGTCCCCTTGCGGACGAGGAACTCGACGGGAATCTGCGCGGCGCCGCCGTGCTGCGCGTTGATCGTAAGAAAGCCCTTGTACAAACCCGCCGCGGCACTGGCCGGCGTCTTGACTGTAAACCAAAAGCGGCGAGTGATGTCTTGGGGCATCCGCACCGTGCCGCCGGGCATTACCAGGCGAGGGCCAATCGTGTAGACGCTGCCTTCCGGCGTCACGCGGCTAATGCGGTACGAGACATATCCGGCACGAATCGCCGCCGCGGGAATCGTTCCGCCCGGCCCGGCAAGATCACTCGCCGCGACCTTCACCTCGCCCAGGTCGGCCAACGGGCACAGCGACATCGTCAGCGGCCCGTACTCCCCGGCGAAGGCGGAGCCGTGGAGCGGCCCGCTGACCTCGCCTTTGCGCGGCGTGTCGTTGTAGTAAACTTCCTGCATTACGTCGCGATGGAAGACGACATAGCCGCGGCTACGGTCTTCGGCCGTGGGCTGCAAGCGATCGCCGCTGTCCCGGTGGAGAATCCGCTTGAAGTAATTGTCGAAGTAGAATCGCCGCCGGGCCTCGACCGCCTTGAGAAACTCTTGGCCCTCGGCCGCCTTGGCAACCGGATAAATCACCACCGCCGAGACGCTGCAGGCCCAGTTCTCGCCCTGAAAATCGAGATCCAACTGCCCGTTGTCGACGTCCACGTCGAAAGTCTTCTCCTTGAAGTACGCCTTCTGATACTTGTCGAAGGTGTTGTCGCTGGGCAAGTCC
Organism: uncultured Planctomycetia bacterium; assembly: GCA_963709175.1. Classification (GTDB taxonomy): domain Bacteria; phylum Planctomycetota; class Planctomycetia; order Pirellulales; family Thermoguttaceae; genus JANXQG01. The sequence goes on along the minus strand of CAVPVK010000007.1, from coordinate 525,895 downwards.
TCCACGTTCCAAAAACGATAGTATTTCCGCTGGAACGCGTCGAAGTCCATCGTTTCGTTGACGACCGGCTTGCCCTGCGCCAGGATTGCCCTGTGGCGATAGACCTGGTATTCGCCCCAGAAGCCCGAGGGGTTGTCGATGTTCACGAAGACGCGATAACGGCCGTTGGGCACGTCGACGGCCAGGCCGCCCGACTCGATGCAGATGAAGTCCTGATAGAGCGGGTCGGGCTGAAGCACGTCGAAGGCCCGCCAGATATGGGCATTTTTCAGTCCGTAGCCGCGGCCCTTGCTATAGAGCGTGCCGGGCGCGATCGGTGTGAAGGCGTCCATGACGGGGCTGGCGCCGGTGCCGAAGTCGAAGGCATAGAGGCCATCGAAGGCGGCATTCCGCAGCGAGTCGTCGCGCTCCAGCCGCAGGTTGCTGACCCGCAGCGGCGCGGGCGGCTTGTCATTGATGCTGAGCACCAGGCGGGTAATGCTGCTGAGGATGAGCGGCCGCCCCGGGCGGGATTTTTCTCCCACGTACAACTGTTTCAGCGGCAGCACCAGCGTGCTATGGCCCGGCGGCACGACCGTAGAGTAGTTCACGCGGGTCCAATAATCGCGGGTCGCCGTGTCGTGCATCTCGACGTAGAGTTCGGTCGGGTCAAGGGCCTCTGTGTCGAGATCGGCCTTGAGGAAGTCATAGCCGCTCCAGTCCTGCGGGCGGTCGAGCGAAACGTATGACTTGTCGATTTGCAAGGCCATACCGCCGCGCACCTTGCCGTCTACGACGAGTCTGCCGCCGCTGAAGGGGTTCGTCCCGGCCAGTGAGACGATCGACTTGACGGGCGTGCCGGTTGTGACCGCCGGGGCCTGCTCCAACGAAGCGCCGCAGGCATAGCAGGTTTTCCAGGCAGGCATGTTGCGGTATCCGCATTCGGGGCAGCGTATCGCCCCGGGCCCGATTTCGCCCGGCGGAGCAATGGGCGAATCCTCCTTGCCCAGCAGCGGTTTTTCTGTCAAGGGCACGCGGTCGTCGACCTTTTCCATGGCCACGTCATCGATCCAGAAATAGCCCGGGGCCATCAGGCCGAACGACGGTCCCGCATTGGTTTTGGCCTTGATGTCGGCGACGTAGGTCAGCCGGGTCCAACCGAAGGTGCCGTTCTTGCTCAACTGCATGTATTTGTCATTGAACATGAACTCGGTGGTGGCGTTCCAGGTGCCGACGCCGATATCGAGACCCCGCAGCCAGGCGGTGATCTTGTATCTGCCCGGCACGAGGTCGTGCGCCTGGCGGACGCGGATTTTGGCCCCGGCGCCGCCCACTAGCAGGCAGGAATGCCGGCCCGAGTGGGCCACCTGGCCGACGGCGAACGAGCAATCGCCCTCGTACTTCCATCCTCCCCACTTGGCGAAGACCAGGCCGAACTGGTCCCTTTCCTTGGGGATTTCGAAAGAGGGATCGTCGATGAGGTTTGCGGCGCGGGCAGGGTTGGCCCGTCCGCTGGCAGCCAAGAAAAACAAGGCCGGGCAAAGGGCGAGGAAAATAGCGAAGAGAACCGATGGATGCAGCTTGGCCGCGGACATGAAGGAACCTCTTGGTTGTGTCGATTGCGAAAACGGGCCCAGGACGACTACGGTATTGAATATATTGTTTGCGGGTTTGGATCGCAAATGAATTCCGCCCGCCAGTCGGCCATGGCCGCGATGATGGGGCATCGCGCGGCAATCGAGCGGATTTCTGCGCATGGCCTGACTATCGGCTTTGCCAAAACTACCCGGCCCGACCTAATCCTTTGCGGAGGCGGAAATGGGACGATTGAGCTTGACTTGTTGATCCTCCGCCACAGCGGGGTTAGAATCAGCATTTTCCCTGAACTTTTATGCTGCTGCGGGTCCCCCTGGCGAAACCGCCTATCTGAGAAAACGGATAGGCGACGGTGCTTCCGAGTTTACACCCATTGGGATTTGGGAGGACCTACCCAGGGAATATATTCGCGAGAAAAGTGGGCACGGCGGCGAATGACCGGTGGCGAATGCCGCTGCACCATCGACTGGTCGATAGAGCGGGCTACCGAGGGTGGCAAACGGAAGCAGGAAGTGGTAATCTCTCGCCGCCGAACAACCGCATTCAGTTGGCGGAATTGTCATGAACGAAGGCGTGCTGCAAAAACTGTGTGTTTACGTGGTCAGCTGGCGCCGGCCCGAGATGCAGTCGCCTATCTCTACGTGGCGAAGGCCGAAGACAAGTTGCTGGGCGTTGCAGGAACGACCGATCTTATCAAGGTGCTGGACGAATCATGAAGAAGGTTATCGCGCTGGCCGCCGGCGGCACGCTCAAGGACGCCGCAAGAATGTCTTTGTGGCACGGTTTCCGTGCGCTTCCCGTGACTGAAGAAGAGGACAAGTTCTTGGGCATCGTTCCCTGTCGCGACGGGATGAACCTGAAGCATCGCAATCCGGAATAGAAAAAAAGGAGAACTGCCGTGACTCTCGTGGAACTAACCACGTTCGTAACGCGTGTCGGAGCCGCGTTGCTGATGGGGGTCGCCATCGGCATAGAGCGACAATTTCGCCAGCACCCGGGAGGCCTGCGGATCAATGCCCTGGTGTGCGTGGGCGCAGCCTTGTTCGTCTCACTTGCCGGCATGGTTACCAACGACAACACCGCCACCAGCCGCATCGCCGCCTACGTCATAAGCGGCATCGGCTTTCTCGGCGGCGGCGTGATCTTGCGGGAAGGGATGAATGTCAAAGGAATCAACACGGCCGCGACCCTCTGGTGCAGTGCCGCCGTGGGCACACTCGCCGGAGCGGGCTTTCCCTTGCAGGGATTTCTCGGCGCGGGCACAATCCTCCTGCTCAATCTGTCGCTTCGGCCGGTAAGCCGATGGATCGATCGAAGATTGAAAACGGCCACAGACATCGAGATGTACTACCAGATGAAGGTCGTATGTCATCTGGACCAGGAGGGCATGATCCGCACAATCGTCATGCGGCACATCAACTCCCATCCATCGATGATCCTCCAAGGACTTGCAACCGAGGACAACGACCGGCCGGACCGGGCTCACGTCATCGCCGACATTTACTCCCTGGTTCGCAACGACCGGGCCATGGAAGACCTAATGTCGCGAATCAATATCGAGCCGAGCGTGATATCCGCCCGTTGGGAAAAAGTCCGGTGATCCGGGTGGATCGCGAAAAAGGTGTCGAATCAGCACGTGTGTGAGAAACCAACCCGACCAGCGAAGCAAAACCGTTATCAGGCAATCGGGTAGGAAGCTAGTCGTGGAGCCGGCCCGTTCCGGCAGGGTTGTGAGCTTGATACGGGCTTGGGCAGGGATGGCGGCTAGCAGCAGCGTGCCGGCGAGGACGATCGTAAGCGTGATCTTCATAGCTTTGGTCCGTTCAGAATTCTCGTGTTCTGTTAAGCGGCAACGGGCGGAAATGTCAAACGGTTGCACTACAGCGGCTCTCGCTTTCGCTCCGTGTTGAGTTCCGGCCCCTGCTTGCGACGCTTATAGGTGACCTTGTAGTCCACAAGCTGCTTTTTGCCGGGCTTAAGATCGAGGAAATACTTTACGTGGTTCTGGTCCACCCGCTCGACTCGACCGGGGACCTGGTGCAAATCGACGTAGGCCCCTTCGGCATTGGAGTCCCAGCCTTTCGGTTGCCCGTCGGGGCCCCATAGCACGACATTGGCGTCAAACTTCCGTTCCAACTCCACTTTGGCATCGACCGGCTTGCCCGAGACCAGTTCCTCCTCGAAGTAGTACGTCTCATCAAAGTCCGTAAGATCGTAGTAAAGCACGAAGTTGTCGTCCAGTCGCCGCTTATACTGCCGGACCACGACATTCGAGGTCTGCTGGTCCTTGAGTCGGCGGTGAACGGTGATGTCCTTGTCGGGACCCACGTTTACCTCGACCCGGTCGCCGATGGGAACATACTTTGTTTCCGTACCGCCGACGTAGGCCAGGTCCTTGTTCATGTACTCCGAGAAGAGCCGCACTATGCCGTTGGGCAAAGGCGACAGACCAAGATTCTCCATGGCGGAGAGTTTCTTCTCCTTGCCCTTCTCGTCGAGCAGCTTGACGTTCTTGAAGCGATAGAATTTGGTGAACTGCTGCGTGTCCCCGTCGCGATCGGTGAGCTTGTAGAGACATTCCAAAGGCACCTCAGCCGCTTTAAGGGCTATGAGTCGCTTGGGTTCCTTGTCTTTGATGTCCTCCCGGCCCTCGATCGTAAAGAGGAAATACTCGGAAAGGCCCTGCTTCACGACTTCCTTTGGTGCCTCCGGTTTTCTTGCAGGTTGCTCCGCCTCCAGGATCGAGTCACTAAAGGCACGTTCCTTGGCGGCCGCTTTTGGCATCGCCGGTGCAGGAGCTGCTGGGGCTGCGGTGGGGACAGGCTGGCCCGGCGGCGGTCTTCTCGCCAGGTCGGCGATCTTCTCGACCAGGTTGATATTACCCACCACCATCCGGGTCTGGGCATTGTCGTAGAGTTCGCCCGAGTTGTTGAAGACGCGAACGTAACCGGTCACGTTGAGCTTGGTTTCGTCTTCATTGGCGACGCCCACGTAATCTGCGGCCCACGTGATGCCGCTGGTGAAGTAACGAATCTCGACCGGTATTTTGCCGGAAATCTGGCTCTTGATGTTCCACTGCAAAGCTTCATTACGACCCGCCGGGAAGGTGGTATCGACCAGGTCGACCTTGTCCTGCTGATCGAGGATGCGGAATTCGATGGAAGTCGGGTCGATGAGCGTATTGGCCCAGGAAAACTGGATGCGGTTTACGCCTTCCTTCACGGTCAGCAAGCGGTGCTCGCGGACCATGGTAATGTCTTCAGAATTGTAAATCGTAAGCTGCGTGCCTTCCCGGGTAGGCAATGTGACCAGATCGACGGCAGCTTGGGCAGGTGCCAAAAAAACTACAAACAGCCCCAGAGAAGGCCAGAACAGACGACTAAGCATGATAATTACCTCACTAGTGTTATGATCTATCGTACTTCAGGCCCCGCGAGTCCGCCAGGCCCTGGAATAGACGTTTGGCGGCGAGAAATGATTCCGCCAATCCCATGATAGGCTTGCATTCACGAAAGCTACCTTGGCTTTCAAACGGCACGCCCGTTTTCCGCCTTTGGTGGTAATGCCAACGAAAAAGCCCTCCACCGGCAGGAAAGGGCTGCCGGATTTGCCTGGCGTAGCAACGTGGTGGCTGCGTGGGGACGCCTGGCGATCGCAGAAGATTCATCGGTTTTGGCCAGGAAGGCCGTAGAAGCCGGGGTTGACCAGCACCCGCTGGACGCGATCTATACTTTCCATGACGCCTTCCTGACGGATCGCTTCACCGACAACTTCCTACCGGGAAGCCACAAATGAAAATACTCCCCTATCCCGAGACACGACAGGTTTTCAACTTCGATTGCGGAGCAAACGCCCTCGTGTCCGTGCTCGTCTATGCGGGAGTGCGGGAGAGGGAGGACCGCGTGGTAATTCTCGCCTGCACGAACAAGAATGGTACCGATACGACGGACGTCGTCCGTGTGCTCCGCTACTACGGCATTCCGCACAGGGTCAATCGCCGCATGCAGCCTGACGACCTGCGGCGGGCGATCGACGCCGGCCATCCCACGATCGTCACGCTGCAAGCCTATCGTAACTCGAATCGTCACTATAGCAAGCTATGGAATGACGGGCACTGGGTTGTAGCGATCGGACATGACGAGAACCGGATCATTTTTGAAGACCCAGCTAGCTTCAGCCGAACTTGGCTGGGCGACGAAGAACTTTGTGAGCGGTGGCATGACGTAGATACGGGCAATCGGCGGGTCGTCGGCTGGGGGGCTACCATCCTCGTGAACGGCGTTTATCGGAATGATGCCCTAGAACACATGGACTAGGTGACGGATAACGGGCGGGCATCCGCAACGAAGGCTGCCAAACCGGGGCCTCAATGGAGAGCATTTGCTCAACAGACTTTAGCGGCGATTCATCTGAGCAACTCAATCTTCCAGTCATCGGCTCGCTTCATCGGCACGATACCGCCATCCGGCGTGAAATCCAGCGGAGTCCAATACTGAAAGTCGTGGCCCTTGATCTTGTCCGCCGCCGACTGCCAGCGATCGCCCATCCAGATACAAGCAATACCGGCGGGCGTCGGAATCTGGGCGACATGCGTCTGCTGGGCGTGAATGATCGGCGCGCCTTTGGCGTCGCGGTTGATGTTCAGAGGTTTTTTGGTGGTGTATGGTCCCAAAGGCCTCGAGGCCGTGTAGACGCGGACACCGCTGCCCTCGGGGCAGAAACAACAGCAGTTGTCGAACAGGGCATAGTATGTGCCCTGCCGCTTGAAGAGCACCGGGGCTTCGCAGCCTGTGCCAAGCACGCCGCTGTTCGCCTGCGTGGACGCAAGGTAATCGTCCGTAAGTCGCTCGATGGAGATAGCGTGGTTCTTGGCGATGGACGTGTAGATGACGTAGCCCGCCCCGTCGGCATCGACGAACAACCCAAGGTCGCCCGGGCTGGGCTGCGATACTCGCACGTTTGCGTTATGGATCACGAACGGCCCCTGAGCTGTGTCGCTGACGGCTACGCCGAACTGGCCGTTCCAGAGCGTCGGATACCAGTTATACCAGCACACGTACTTTCGGGTCGCCCCGTTATAGACGACGTAGGGGCGGTAGTAGACGCCTGCCGGCGGGTCTTTAAGTAGGTCGCCTTCTGCCGTCCATGCCATCAGGTCACGCGAGCTGTAGCACCGATAACGGTTGGCCTTGCCAAAGCCATCGGCCTTGCCGTAGGCCGTGCCGTAGAGGTAATATCGGTCGCCGAACTTCTGGAGGCAACCATCATGGGCGTCCAGGATGTTCCCCGCGGTGTCGCGGCGAGGCGAGACGTTGCTGACGCTGGCGACGATCGGATCGGCGGCGTACAGCCAGGCTGCCAGCATCGGCAGTGAGAGCGTTGTGAGGACGAGAATGGGCTTCGTGGTACGCGACGACATAGCTGGGCTCCTTGTGGATTGCTAGCGATGGTTGCGTCGGTTATCGAAGATTATGGCATCGGGATTCGCGGCCTGCAAATCGGGCCTAAGGAAATTGTCGCGGGAGCCGATTTGGATTGTCCCCCACGGACGGTCTGAGCGAAAGAACTCGGCATTGCGTGTAGATCCCGCAGGTCTCGCAAGCAACCGCCAGCCAGCACCAGGCTCCCTGCCTTTGCAGCCGATCGTGCAAGCCGCCCGGCGGGCTGCGTACGCCTTGCGGTGGATCGGATCGTGGGCTGGGCTGGTTGCCAAGCTGGGTTGGCGAGTGTAGACTGCCTAGCTGTTGAAGAGACGCTGCCATGGTTCCTCAGTTTATTCGTGAGCTGGTCAGTTTCGTTGCGGCTGGCATTCTATGCGTACTTCCGCTTGTGGAACTGCGGCAGTTGCCGCCGATCTTCGAGGATAGCCCGATGATCTCCGCCGCAGACGACCACTGGTTCCCGACAATCGCCGTTGTCGAGCCCCGCGTCGAATTTCGACTGATTAGGGTTTCTCGACCGAAACGACGAGAGGATTCCGAGGCTGCTCGTCCAGCATGGCTGGCTTTGGGACTTGTTGTTCTCGTGTCGCTGTACATATACCAGTATCACCAGCCTCATACGATCACGATACCGTAGGGAGACCTGGATATGGGATCGGAACACGTCGGCTATCTGGAGGTCCATGACCGTTTTTACCGCTGCCTGCGATGACGCGTGTAAACTGGTTTAGAAAGAGCACATGTTCCGCCTTTCTGAATACGAGACCGACCGCATCGTTAGTCGTTGGGCTCGGTGTTTTCTCGGCGGACTTGCCTTAATGGTTCTGTCTTTCGCCATGCCACCAGCGTGGCCGCGATTTGGCGGTATTCTCGGCTTCGCACTCTTCGGACTCGGTGCATTCAGCATAGGTCTGAGGCGATGGCGGAGTGAACCTGGCTTGTGGATGTTAGCCGTCCTTCTCGTGGTACTTCTCACGCCGTGCTATGGTTACTTTACCTATCGGGAAGTCGTAAATGCGTTCTTTCCTGGTCCTGGCAAGCAGGCCGCAGGGCGTGGCTGGCAGCAGATCTCGTTTTCGATTGAAGTGCCCCTCGCTCTACACGTCTTTTGGAGGCAGGTGAGGTTGGCGTATTCCGTCGCGGTATTGAACTGGAAAACAACTGGGCTGTTGAGGCGGTCCAGGAGAGCCCGTGAGCGAATCCGGCGGTTAGAATCATAGGGCGATGCGAAGAAGGAGGCCGAAAAGAACAACGAGGCAGCCCGCCTTTGGATTCGGCCTGACGGCCGTAAACCGCAAGCGGGGAGCCGGCCCCCGTACCCGGGTTCATTGCTTTACCAACAAGTCAATGGCATCAAGGCCAAATAAGAAATTGCCGGAGGCTGGGTTCTTTCCAACTGCGGTGCATCGTAGGCGGTGCTTGCCCGCAGCCAGATCGTGTTGGCCAAGTTCCAGGGAACCCGTTGGGCAGACACGGCCAGAGTACAGATCGAAGTCTGCGCCCGCGGTCGCTCCGTCCAATTCCACGCCGATCTTGCCGTAGTCGGGCGCTGCTGTGGCCAGCAATCGCACGCGATAGTATCCCGCCTGATGCACGTTAAAGGCTAGCTCCACGTAGCCGCCTCGTTTTGCCATGCAGAAAAGCTGCTTGCCTCGGCTCCAGAGATTCCCTTCAAAATCACCCATGCTCTGGGGAATGGCGTTGCAGTTCTGGTAATGCACAATCGGCAACGACTCGGCTTCGAAGCGTTCAACGGGCCGCTCCGAGCCCGGTTTGCCGAACCCTAGCCAAAGGGCGTCATTGGCACACTTGCGGATGTAGGCGTACGACATCGTTCCGTAACCGTGTTCGCCCCAGTTGGGTCCGAAACTGTTGCGGAAGCGAAAAATGTCACCACCCGGAGCCGCCGCGTCGTCAACATAGCCGACAAGCACGATGCTATGACCGTCAAATACGCCTCCCGGCGGGTTGTCCGATAGAATCGCAGATCCCTTCAACGACTTGGGCCAACGAAGGCCGCACGCGACCGGGTGACCGTTGGCCAAGGCCCGTTTCAGTCCAAAGAACTGCCCGTCGCTCAGGGGGCGACTCACGTCCCAACGTCGAATCCACTGGACCTGCCACCGCTCGGCCCGCTGCCTGGCGTCGGCGATTGCCTTGCGTGAGGGTTGCTGCTGTGGATGGCTCGACATGAGGTAAGGCATCAACGACCGATCGCATATTCCTCGCGTGTTCAGGCCGCAGGCAGCTTCATAGAACATCGCCTGCTCACGAGTCTTGCCCGTTGCAGCTTTGGCGGCCCAGATCAGGAACTCCTCCGAGAGGCGTGGCTGCGGGCCAAGCGAATGTCGAGCAGCTTCAAAATCGGCGACCCCGGTTATTGCGAACAGCGAACAGACGTCGCGGTCTCCCTGCAATTCCGGAAGGATGCCGAGCCGCTCGTACTCTGGAGTCAAATCGATCTTCGCGGGGAGCGTTTCAGCAGCCATCGTGTCCGGCAGGTGATTTACAGCAGCCGTCAGAATTCCGCACAGCATCGCGCTTCGAATGTAGCACATGGCATAGCCCCATTGAATCGGTACCGCGTGTATTTTAGCAGAGGTCGGTCTCCGGGCCAGATTTGTGACGTCCGTTACCAGCCTGGTACCGCTCCCGGGCCGTTGGCGACGCCGTGCCCCAGCGGGGTCTGGCCGGATGATTGCCAGGGGTATCGGCGGGACGTTATACTACGGACAGTGGCGAGATTGCTCGCTCTCGACCGGAAAGCCGCTGGAGCGACTGGGACTATGAAGCGACCATCTTGGTTGATCCTGATCGTGGTCGGTGTCGTCCTGGCTTTGTATGCGTATCGACGAGGAAAGCCGGATAATGAGATTCTCGGGGTCTGGAAGGTGGTATGGAGGCAGACGAATGGCCAACCGAAACACCGCGATCGCGAACTGTGGGCAGTCCGCCCTGACCGCCTCACTGTCGTCCGCGATGACAACATTAGCGAATCCCAGCTCCTAGTCGATGCGTCCCAGTCCCCCAAGCATTTCGATTCAACCGGCATCTACGAGATCCATGGCCAAGACATGCGAGTCTGCCAAAGCGTCTTTTTGCTCGACCAGCCCCGTCCAACGGAGTTCGAGACAAAGTGGGGCGATCTACGCACTTTGACGGTCCTGAGCCGTTGCTCGGTTACAGACTCAAGACTCACCGACGCCGAACTCAAGGAATTGCTGGTGCGTGAATTTGGTCCTCCCAAGGAGCCGCTCCCGCACCATAAACCCGATAAAGACGCCGAGACGTTCGTCGATAACCTGATGCGGAACATAACCGGCAACGAGTCAGAAAAGCGTCGAGTCGTATGGAATATTTCCTGGCTGATAACGGAGGTGGACAACGGAGGCTTCCATCAGTTCCTTTTCAATTCGAGCGGCGACAATGCGGTCCAGACTGCCATAGACCTCCGCACCATCGGCGCCAGCAAGACGGCCTCAATGATGGAATCGGCATGCCGTTTATTTCCGGGCGGCAAGCCAGCCTTGGATTTGAAAGGGCGCAGGTTGCAACTCGACAAGTTTACTCTGGACCAGCTTGAGGCTCTCCGCGACCTGGAAGAACAGTTCTATTCACGCGACGAAGACCTTCATCTGCTGCTGAAGAAGTATTGGGAGCGATCGCCATAACCTCGCTGCCCAAGACGGCACGTAAGCCGAGCGGTCCGCCACCCGCTGGCTGGACTTCGGGGCCGCGGGTTGACTATCCTCGGTAAAAAGGAGTCACATCGATGACTGGATTTAGAAATCGCCTGCTGGGCCTTTGTTTGCCGCCGCTATTGCTTTGTGCTCTCGACGTCACGGCGACCCTATTGGGCCAATCGGCCGAATATTGGGCTGGTGATTACCTTCGAGTCAACGAGGGCTCCCCGACGTTCAACCATCTGCTTCAGATTCACCCACTAGCCTTCGTCGTAGGCATCGTGGCCTGGATCGCGGTCTTCGTGGGAATTATCCTGCTGTCGCCGGATGTACTGGCCCTGATTCTTAGCATCGCAGTGACATTCGGACATGCGGCCGGTGCGGCGACCTGGCTGTTGTGGCGGTTTCACTACGGCTACCAAGCACTCAATGGGTTGTGGCTCGCATCGGCGGTGCTCCTCGGCCTTGGCATCCGATACGGTTGGCAGGCGGCGCCGTCGTGCGAATATCGAATTTCGGGATGGCCGCACTGGCTGCGGTGGCTGCTGATCGCCGGGCTGTTCGCTATCGGCGTGTATCTCTTCCTTTGGCCTCGCATGCCTTGACCGCCGGCCTATTCGTTGCCGACATTGCAGGTAACCACTGGTCGCTTTGCACGCCGCCCGCTTGTGCAGTCCGCCTTGGCGGCAGATACTTGAAGTGGCCCGTTGCCGAGTGCCTTGGCAGGGGTGGGGGAGGGGATCGGACCGCTCGGCGTAAACAATGAGATCGCTGAGCCACAAATGGCGAATTCTGGCCGGTGTGATCGGCTTGCTTCTGCTTCTTGCAGGCTTGCACTACGCCTAAGGCCCGAGTTTCACGCCAAGGCGAACGCCGGCGTCTTCCTGCCGTTGGCCATTGTTACGGCACTGCTGTCCTGGTCATTCCGAGGAAGGAAATCGCAGCCAAGCCTATGCCGTCTCCCGCTCATTCGTCTGGGAATTTCCCCGGGGCTGTGCAGGCGGGCGTGCTGGAGTAGAATCAGGGGCAATGACGGATACGTTCCGTCCGCTTCGAGGAGATTGAATTCGATGGCAGCTTCAACTCTTATCGCGCTGTCCGAGTGGAAGTACTATGTCTTGAGTTTCCTGCCTTGGCTGCAAACGGTCTGCTTGGCCGTTTTTATCGTCGCTGCTCTCCTTCATTGGCAACGAACGCGACATTGGTGCCTGCTCGCACTTGCGACTGGCACGCTCCTGATGGCACTCGGCGCGATTGCCGGGCAACTGGCCTGGATGTATCCCGATGGCAAGCTTGCCTCAGGAGCGGTCAAAGGCAACGCGAGCCTGGTAACGATTTCGATGTGGTTGTCCACGAGTAGTATGGTGGTCGCAGCTGCGGGCGGAATCGGTGCAATCCACTGGGCGATCAAGCTGAGACGACCGCTTGAAGCTCGGATCGTCGATCCAACATTCGGTGAGCTGCGACGGATCGCGAATTCTGAGTGGACAGGCGAGGTCGTGTTTACGCCGACCCAACAATGCGTCGTGGTTTCTATTGACGCCGCCGCCGCCGGTCCGACGGACGGGCAAAGATCGCTGTTCAGGCGAATCGAGCAGAAGTACGACGAACTTCTGCCAGCGATTTCCAGATCGCTCGCCGATTACGTCAAACAAGATTGGCACTTCGAGCTTTGCGACATCGAAATCCCCGCTGACCCGCAATCCGACAAGTGGACGTGCCAATTTGAAAAAACCGGAGAGGAAGACTTCATGGGCTACTTCGTTGACATCGTCGAATGGAAAGTAGCAGGCGTCACCGGCATCGACTGACGAAACGCAGATTTTGTCACCATGAACGATAGTGCTATAAGCACACGCACGCCGCCCGCTTGTTCAGGCCGCCATCGCAGCGCATAATTGGTCTGGCTGGATGCCGTGATAAGGCGGCTCCGGCAACCGCTCCAAAAACCGCCAGATACAGGCATGATAGTTCGCACGAGCGACACATTTGGCGCTTTCCCAGAAGCCGTATGGCCACTTCTCCGCAATTCGAAAATGGAATTGCCGCCTCCGCTCCACTTTGTGCTTGGAATTCCGCGACCCAAATTATGCCGCCTTCCACCAGGCACCGGCCGTGTCGGCGAGGCCCGAGAGTGCGTTTTCGATAAGGGCAGCATCAAGCAGCGAATCCTCGAATGGGACGAACCGCGACGGCTATGCTTCGAAATGTTCGGCACCCCGCGGAAGCGCGGGCAGACTTTCTCGTTCCTTAGAACCCTTGATCGCTGCCTGCATCTTACTCCCAGAGCGGGACGCCAGCAATCAGCGACCAAGGCTCTTGAGGCCGGACCGCGGCGCCGGTCAATGCGCCACTGTTCCCCGCTCCAACAGCCTATCCATGGCGGCCGGAGAACTGATCGCGTAGGCACCCGGCTCCTTTTTGAGGATCTCCAAGTCCGTGTGATCGAACGCCTTCAAGACTTCAATGCGCGGCAGTGCTTGTTCCTGCGGCAGGCAGACGACCGCGTAGGAATCGCCAAGCACGGTGCAGTCCCGACCTTTTCGTTGCACGAGCACTGCGGTGCGCTCATCGACGCCCAGGCCAATCAGGCCCGGATGCACCTTGAGGATGCCCAGCAACCGTTGCATGCGGTTGCGGTTGAGGACGTGTTGGTCGATGACCATTCCCGGCACGAGGTCGAATCCTTGCTGCTCGACCGCTTCGCCGATTCCGCTGCCAATCATCACGCGGCTCATGGCAGCGGCTCCCGCCGACGAACCGCCAATCACGCCGTTTCGTGCCAGGAGCGCCTTGAGCTGGCGTTCCACTTCCGTGTCGACGTATCGCGCTGATAAATGCGACTGCTGGCCGCCACTGAGCCATACCCCGGTCGCTTCGGTCAGCGGCCTGACAAAATCCGGGTCATCGCACTGGCGGCGCGACGTGGCATGCAGGACGACAACCGACGCCACACCACGATTCCGCCAGGCTTCCATCAACTTCGCCGTTTCCTTCAGTGACGGGTCGAAGGACGGAATGACCGCCAGCCGTGCCTGGCTTCCGCCGGCGAGGTCCACAAAACATTGGCGGACATCTTCGGGCACGGAACCGCCGCCGCAAATGACCAACGACCCACCCGACTGCGGCAGATACGGCTGGCGGGCCGCAGCGATGCTGTGTCGCAGATATGCCAGGTATCCACCGACGCCGCCCAGCGACGGAAGCCCCAGGACAAGCAGGAGCAACGAGACGGATTTCACGTGGTGCCTGAACGACATGGCGTGCGCCTTCACTTCAACCTCGCCCTCGTCTTCCAGTATACCTGCTTGTGCCCTTGGGACTCAAATACGGAAACGAGATTATCATTTCGTAAGCGTGACCATGTGACGCCACAGGAACGGGGCGGCCGTCGGCGCCCGCCTCGATACCGTCGGCGGTCGGGGTTCGGCGGTAGGCTTTGACTTCTGTGCCGGGATAGACGCGGATCCACCGATGGCACGGCACGCCGTAAAACCGGCGGTCGTCCATGCAACGCCCGGTTTTCCGATTCCACCATCCGTGAACTCCCTCGCCGAAGTGGAACGCCGCGTGCAGATCCGGCGCGAAGGCCATCGCGCACGGCCGCATTGGCGGTCGGCGGCAGGCGGACCCAACACGAGCCACTCCTTGTTACCCAGGCCCTTGAGCCCGGTAATCGTCTCGCCCGTGCGCTGGGCAACTCCGCCAACGGGCCGTTGCGATGCGACCGATCCGGTCCGGCTGCGGTGGCCGGTAATCCGGCTGCCAGCAGGCAGATGGCCGGCAGCCAATACGGAGGAAGGCGCAAGCCGATATCATTTTGGCGTTTGCAATCCAATCATTTCGTCGGGTCTATCACACGACCCAGGAAAAGGATGCTTCCGCTTCGAGTATCGCGGATCAAGAACAAGAAAAGGATGATCCGCACGGAAGACCGGGGTGGGCACGGGCCGCCGAGCTAGCATGGCCTTCATCACCACGCCTGTGGCGGCGGCAGCCTCCGTCCCTTCCTCGTTGACGTCTACGTACGCTTTGTGGATCACGGCAGAGATATATAAATTCTCTTCCGTGCTGATGCCCGAGAAATCGGCCTGCCGGGAGAACGCTTGCTTCATGCCCAACGCTTCCAAGGTGGTCTTTAGGCCAAAGGCGGTTTCGAGCTTGAACTTGGGGATATAAGCGATTACCTCGCGGTTGCGGAGCTTTGCCAGCAGCGCTTCGAGCCTTTCGAGGGTGAGCGCCTTTTCCAACTCCGGCAGGCCGTCGATCTTCTTGGGCAGGAGCACGACCATCGACAGATCCCGCCCCGCATAGGGCATCTCCAGCGCTTGCAGCGTTTCCTCTTCGCCATAGCCGAAGCTGGCTTTCTGCTGCATCAGCGGCGTATTCACCTTCCGCTGGGCAGAGACGGAGAAATCTTGATCCTGCGTGCCTCTCTTGTTGAATGGGCTGACCCAGTCGCCTTTAAAATAGATGGCGTTGGTCAGCACCAGGCGAGTCCGGGCATCGAGCGCCTGGGGCGGAATGAGATCCTTGATCTTGTCGCTGGTCTGCTTCTCCACCCAGGCGTTGATCTCGCGGCTCGCGGCCTGCGGTTGCGAGAAGTCCACCAGCCCCATCTCCGCGCCGTATTCCTGGCGGGTGAGCTCCAGGAACTCGGGACGGATCGGGAAGCCTCTCTCTCCCCACAGTCGGTTGGCCACGCGAAGCTGGTACGGTCGCTTGATTCCCCCCGCATTCCACTGGCCGAGGAGCCGTCGGTAGTAGGCGTGGCTCTGCGACAGGTCTTCGTCAAGGTGCAGCGTTTTCGCCATCTCGGCCTGGGTTTGACCGTGGGCCCCGGCGGCTGCCATCGCCATGGCTAGGGAAACGCTGGTAGGCGAAAAGAAGAGGTTCTTGTCCGATTGCTCCCGGTCCAACTGGAGGTACAAGTCCACGGCGAACTGATTGTCGCCTTGGACGACGGCGTTTTCGGACGGTTTGATTTGTTCGGCGGACATTTCGCGGCCCTCGGTGATTACGAGGCAAAAGAGCAGAAGACTATAAACCACTCGCATGGAAGTTCCTCCTCTTGAAATTTAAAATGGGACAAGGTTGGAAAAGACGCTTAGTAACGACCACGATTCTAATGCTCCCTCATTGAGGATCAAGTCGCGCGAAACACTCGGCCAGAAATCTCAACAGCTCCTCGTGGAATTTCGCTGGATCGTTCATGTACGGCGCGTGGCTGCCGCCAGCAATGACCGTCAGCCGGCCGTTCGACACGGAACGTACCAGCAGCTCGCCGTCGGTCAAGGGGATCGTCCGGTCGTTTTCGCCCCACAGGGCTAGCACTGGGACCGCGATTCGCGGCAGGCGATCCTGGTAGGTCCTTATGCCGACGGGCGCGACGGCGACCAGGCCGGCAACACGTCCGGGATGCTCGGCAAGCAGCGGCAGGGCAAAACCGCCGCTCATGGATGCCACCAGCAACACGGGCGGTTCCACTACTAGCTGGTCGAGAAGCGTGCCCAGCCAGACTTCGGGCAATCGCTGGCTCGGTGGAGTTTGTCCATAGCCCGGCAGATCGATGGCGAAGACGCGATACCCGGCAGATGCCAAGGCGTCCAGCGTGCCGATCTCCTGCCAGGTTGCCGACGAGAAACTGGCGCCGTGGAGCAGGACGATGGGCTTGCCACTTTCCGATCCGGCAACAAGGTAATGCACTTTATCCGCGACGATCTTCGTCCACCGCGATTCAATGTGTTGGTGACGGTTCATAGGCGATTCCTCGTGGCACGGCACATTTGACCCGGCGGGCTGGACGGCAACAATAACAGTGGCAGACCGCCGTGTCATTATACCCAACCCAGAGAAGGAGATCCGGCCATGAGTCAACCTATCCCCAGGAGAGGCTTTCTGCGTGAGGCCGCCAGCGGCGGCACGATCCTGGGACTGGGCAGGCTTTCGTTCCTGTCCAGCCTGCCGCCGATTTCTGCGGCCGAGGCGAGACTGGCCGCCGGCACGGTCCCCTTGCAGCCGGACATGGAGCCCCTGGTCCAGCTGCTGGAAGACACCCCGCGCGAGCGGCTGCTGGAGGTTGTCGGCGCTCGGGTGGGACGAGGTCTCAGTTACCCGCAACTTCTCGCTGCCTTGCTTCTGGCTGGAGTGCGGAACATCCAGCCGCGGCCTTCGGTCGGATTTAAATTCCATTCCGTCCTGGCAGTCAACTCGGTGTACCAGGCCAGCCTGGCGGCCGCCGATGCGGATCGCTGGTTGGCCCTCTTCTGGGCCCTCGACTATTTCAAGGCGTCGCAAGCCCGCAACGCGCAGGAAAGCGGCTGGCGGATGAAGCCCGTAGACGAATCGCGGCTGCCCGAGGCCGCCAAAGCCCAGCAAGCGTTCTGCCAGGCGATGGAAAGTTGGGATGAGTCGGGAGCGGATGAGGCCGCCGCCAGGCTCGCCCGCACAGCGGGGGCCGATCAGGTTTTTGAGTTGCTCTATCGGTACGGGGCTCGGGATTTTCGCGACATCGGCCACAAGGCGATCTTCGTCGCCAACACGCAGCGAGTGCTGGGGCAAGTCGGCTGGCGGCATGCTGAGCCAGTCCTGCGGTCGCTGGCCTATGCCCTGCTGGCGCACGAGGGCGACAACCCGGCCAAGCGGGATGCCTCGGCCGATCATTCTTGGCGGCGCAACCAGGAGTTGGCGGCCCAGATCCCCGGCGATTGGCATTCGGGCAAGCCAAACGGCGAGGCCACCGTGGAACTGCTGGCCGCTCTGCGGCAGGGCACAAATGATGCAGCATGCGACGTGGTGATTCAACTGCTTAGGCGTGGGACAGCGCCGCAGTCGCTCTGGGACGCGATTTTCTGCGGGGCGGCGGAGTTGCTCCTTCGCCAGCCGGGCATTGTCGCCCTGCACGCCGTGACCACGACCAACGCCCTGCACCGCGCCTACCAGACCAGCGGCGACGACCGGACCCGCCGCTTGCTGCTTTTGCAAAACGCGGCGTTCCTGCCCATGTTCCGCGCGGCGATGCAAGGGCGAGGCCATTTACGCGAGCTGCCCATCGATCGCCTGGAAGCGATCCCGCTTGCCGGCGACGTCTCGAAGGCCGTCGCGGAGGTCTTTGCTGAGATAGGCCGGGATCGACAGGTCGCCGTGGGCAAGACGCTGGCTTATCTCCAGGCCAAGGGGTCGGCGGAGGATGTGATGGGCACGGCGCGGCGGTTGATTCTGCTCAAAGGCAAGGATCCGCACGACTACAAGTTCAGCGTGGCGGCCCTGGAAGACTACTACCATGTCTCGCCCAAGTGGCGCGACCGTTTTCTGGCGGCCAGTACACTTCAGTTGCGCGGCTCGGGCGAGGAAGACAATGCCCTGGTCCAGCGCATCAGAGGGGCCGTCCAGGGCTGAGGTGAGTTATTGCACCACCACCCGGAAGCGGATGACGCCCGGATATGACTTTTCCGGGCCAGGGTCGCTCTGGATATACTCGATCTCGCTGATCGCATATGCGGCATTGCCCTTGCCGAAGTGCCCATGGCGTCGGTTTGGGTCGCCATGGCCCTGGTCTTCGGGCGGAATATGCCGTGGATCGACCATGTCCTGGCGATCGAGCTGGTCGGAGCCGTCGCTCACTCTTTCCCATCCGCTGCTGAACATGTCGTAGAATCCCCAGGCATTGGGCGGCTTCGATTTGACCGCCATCGGTCGTACGTTGCTGCTATCCTGGTCCTTGTACTTCTCCTTAAACGTCGGGTTGGACGTGCCCACGCGAGCCGCGTATTCCCACTCCGCGGCGGTCGGCACGCGGACCTTTTTTCCTGTCCTTCGCGATAAGGCCCGGCAAAACTCGTACATTTGCGCGCATGAGCTATTGACCGGGGCCTTGGCCGCCTTTTCATTGCCCAGAGTGCCGCCCACGACCGCCGCGAACATCTCCTGGGTGATCGGTTGTTCGGCCATATAGAAGCCCTTGGTAAGCGTCACCATGTGGGGCGGATCCTCCTGCCAGTGCGGACACTGGTAATAGGGCTCGCCCATGAAAAACTTGCCCGGCGCCACCCAGATGCATCGCAGCGACAACCGATCGTTGATGCGGACCACAAACGGTGGACGGTCCGGCATGACCCACGGCTTGTCGGGCGCGAGCATCTTGGCCGGATAGTGCAGTGTGGTGTCCGCGGCCTTGCCGACAGTGATCCACCGCCTGCCGTCCTTCTCGCTGACCGTCCCCGTCAAGGCCGTGGGCTGCCGGGCGCCGTAGGTCGCCTTCTGATGCAGTTCGCCGGCAATGGCGCCGTCGATAAAGTACTTCAGCTTGGCCGTGAACTGATCCTGTAACTTTCGTGCGGCTTCCGCGTCCAATCCCTTGTCGGGATAGTATTCGGCTACCAGCTTTTCCACTTCCGCCCGGATCTCCGGCGTGCCGTCCAAGGCATAGACGAAGACGCTTTGCTCCCGTTCTCCCGTATGGACTTCGTTGAGCACTATTCCCTTGATCGTGATCGTCGCGTCGTCGGCCGAAACGATTGAATACCAAGCGACCGTAATTGAGGCGCAGACCAGAAAGAAACAGTGGCGTGTCATGGCTTGGTTCTTTAACGGCTGGCCTTGTAAAGGTTCGCGGTCAGGTGCGCCTGCCCCTGGTGGTGCCCCTCGTGCCAGGCGATGAGGAAGAACACGTCGCGGAACGTGAATTTGCGTTCCCGCAGGGCTTCGGGGATCTCGTCAATCCGGTCTTCGCCGATCGTGCGCAGCGTGCCCAGCAAATGCTCGCGGGTGCCCGTCAACACCTCGCGGATCATGACGACCGATGGCACGTCGTCATCCGGCGTGCTGCCGCCGCGAAATCGCGGCAAGAGCTCTTTCCATTGCGATTCCTTTTGGTGCGCCAGGCGTTCGGTGGCAAAGATCTCTTCGGTGACAGCGATGTGCATCAATTGCCAGCCGACGTGTGCCCGGCCTGGGCCCGGCCGCCATGCCAATAGGGCTTGCGGATCGGGTTCCTTCTCGATGCCATCGAGGAATCCCAGCGTGCGGGCCCTGGCAAACTCAATGCCCTTGATCAATAGTTCGATGGCATTCATGGATCGGTTCTCCTCCTTCTTTGGATTCAGTCCAAGCCGATTGGCACGTAGACCGCATATTATGAGATATTATCACGGCAGCGCCGCGGACAATCAACGGGTGCTACTGCAGCGGCACCTTGACGACAACCTTGTGCACTTCGCCCGAGCCGATCAGCGGGGCGTGCGCATCGCTGGGAAAGAAGATGACGAACTCCCCGGCATGCACCGTGACGTAGCTGTCGGGCGTGTCGCTGAAGAATTCGATGTCCTTGCCCGCATCGTAGGGGCTATGCAGATCGCGGCACTGTGGGCGCGATTTCCAGCCCATCTCCTCGACGCCAGCGATCACGCACTGGATGTCGATGAACCGGCGATGGGCCTCCAGGTGGGCCTCGGAGCGCGGGCGCAGCGGCGACCGGGTAACCACGGCATGCATGGCCCCCGCAATCTCGATCCGCCCCTGGGGCAAGTCGCTGAGCTGTTGGCCGCGGAGGAAGGCTATCGCAGCGGGAAAATCGCCATGGAGAGGCAGACAGCAGTCCGCTTGTTCAAGTCGGGCAAGGATCATATAGGTAAGCTTCCTGTGCAGTAGAATGGTAAATGGCAGGCCGGAACGAGCTTCGTGGTAGTCGCACGGCAGGTTGGCTCCGGCAATATATTATCAACTCCCTGCCGGAACTGCCCAAGCTTGTTCCGGCCTGCCCAGCTCATGTAACCGCCAATTCGTGGACGACGCGGAGGGCCTCGTCGATATGCCGGCTGGCGGAAAAGTGTGACGTGAAAACGAGGCGGACGATCCCCGCTTTGTCGATTACGAAAGTCGTCCGTCCAGGGAGGAAGCCAAGAAGTTTCGGCACTCCGTAGGCTTTGCGCAGGGCGCCGGCATCGTCGCTTACCAGCAGGAAGGGCAGTTGGCGTTGGTCGACAAAGCGGCGGTGCTGCTCGATCGAGTTGTCGCTGACACCGATGACGGCCGCCCCGGCCGCCGTGAACTCGGCGTAGGCATCGCGGAAGGCACAGGCCTCCGTCGTACACACCGAGGTACCGTCGCGGGGATAGAAATAGAGCACGACAACCTGCTTGCCTTCATAATCCGCCAGCGACACGCTTTGGCCCGTGTGCGCGGTTGCCGTGAAAGGCGGAGCTGGTTCACCAATGGCAGGTATGGGCATGACCGTTTCCTATGGCATCAACGACCTTCCGTAACTGAGCCAGGGCCAGGGCACGCATATGAGCACAATCGCTAGCGCGGCCGTGTAGCAGACCACCGCAGCGCGGTACTTTTCGCGGTCGTCGGCAAGCCGCTTCGAAACCGAAAAGCCGACCTGGCCGAAAATCACCGCGGTGAACATCGCCAGGGGATGAATCAGGCCGAAAAACAGCGAGAGGGTTCGCTCGGCCCCCACGGCACCGCCGGCAAAGAGGGGATCCTTGAGCGGACTCTGAAAATAGAGCGCCAGCCCAATCAGCAATTGCGTGGCCAAGGCACTGGAAAACGCCAACCCGGCGATCCTCTCGTGCCGCCGCCACGGCAAGCTGCCCAGAAATCCCCGCCAGGCCCGGAACACCGCCCAAAACCCCGAGCAAAGTATGATCCACCAGACCAGTACGTGCAAGTGTTGTGTCGCAATATAAAGCATGCGGCAATTCTATCCGGCGGGACTCGCGGCGGCTAGCGCCTGCGCGAAACAAGCTCACGTGCGTCAGGCTTTCCAGCGCTTTCCAGCTTGACGTGCCGCTGTCGGCCGAGAAAGCCCGACGTACTTTCCACAACCGATGCCAGACGCGACGGACGTAGCGGTTCTAGCGGCGGCCGGCGCCCGAAGAATCCGTTTTCATACCGCAAGAACGCAATAATTCTGGACCGGCAGCGGAAAAAAACCTAAGTTTTCAGTGCGGGAGCAAAGTGATCGTCCTTGTTGCCGCCGTCGCTCGCGTTGGCCGTAGCGGTGTCTCGTATCTGTCTTTTCCTAGCACGGGGAGCTACCAGGGGCTGATTCGCCCGACGCCCATCCCTTTTCTCAGGAGCACACAATGAAGACCCTTTCGCTCGTGGCTATGGCATTCGTCCTCCTTGTTGGCTTGGCCGTCTCGGCGCAGGCCAACGACCACCCGCAGTCCAAGCCGGGCCAGCACCCGATCCACCACGACCTGCACAATCTCGCTCAAGACCATCGCAATCTGCACCACGACCGGCAGAACCTGCACAACGACCAGAAGAACGTGCAGCAGGACCGCCAAAACGTCCACAATGATCTTAGCAACCTGAAAACCGCCCGCGCGTCAGGCAACACGGCCCAGGCTAAACAGGACCTCCAGCAACTTCGCGAGGACAAAGAGCAGTTAGGAGAGGCGCGGCAGGAGGAGCGGAGCGATTTGCACAAGGAGGCCGAAGATCGCCAGGATCTCCGCTTCGACAGGCACCGCCTCGACCGTGACCTGGCAAACTCGCACGGACATTCCAATTCCAACCCCAGCAACAACCAACAGGCCAACAACGGCAACAAGCAGGGCAATTCTCAGGGCAATTCTCAGGGCAAACAGCCCACAAGTGTACAAGACGATTCCTCGGGCAGCAGCCAGGGATCGTCTGGCGACCAAGGGTCCTCTGAGGGTGGACAGGCCTCGTCAGGCGGCAACCAGGCCTCCTCCGGCAGCAGCCAAGGCTCGCCCGGCGGCAACCAGGGATCGGCGATTCAGCAGGACATGAGCAATCTGGCCAGCGCCCGCCAGAGCGTGCGGAACGACGACAAGGCCCTGCGGGCCGACCGCGAGCAACTGCGGGCCGATTGGCAGAAGATCCGCGCCGACATGGCCTCGGGCAACTCTACCCAACTGCAACAGGACCTGCAACAGTTCAAGCAGGACCGGCAAACCCTGGGCGCAGAGCGGAACCAAGCCCAGTCCGATCGCCAGACGGCGGGCACGGATCGCCAAGACCTTCACCAGGCCCTCTCCGGCAAGTCGTCGGGTTCAGCCGGCCATTGAGAAGCCACGCGTATCCTCCTTGACGGCCCACCGTTGCCGTTGCAGCCAGACCCCTCGCGGGGTCTGGCTGTTTTTTGTTGCGCGATGAGACGAGCCCTGCTCAGGCGTACTCGCGGTGGGTCACGATGCCCGGTTGCGGGACCGGATAGCGCTTGTCGGGTCCGGATCGCAGGGGGGCCGGCTCATGGATATCGACGACCTTGTCCAGGCCCGGTGCAAACTCGTGCGAGCAGTTAAGCATGTCGTTGAACGTCACGACGCGGCCGGTGTGGGCGGCCATGCGGCCCATCGAAGTCGTCAGGCTGGCCTCGACACCCCGCTTCACCTCGTTGTACGGCTTGTCGTTGCGGACGGCTTCGACCAGATCGTTCCATTCGTTCTGGTAGGGATTCGACTCGTTTCCACGGAGCTTGGAAACCCAGATCCGGCTGGCCGGCGACGAGCCGAGGCCCTTGAACGTGGCGGAAGGGGCTCCGCAGTCGGAGTTGTGCGAGATGATCGCAGTTCCCTTAGTGCCGTGGGCGAAACTGTGATACTCGTCGGCGCAGCCCGGCATGTAACGACCGTCCATGATGAACTT
Organism: uncultured Planctomycetia bacterium; assembly: GCA_963709175.1. Classification (GTDB taxonomy): domain Bacteria; phylum Planctomycetota; class Planctomycetia; order Pirellulales; family Thermoguttaceae; genus JANXQG01. The sequence continues at coordinate 502,572 of CAVPVK010000007.1, read as the reverse complement.
GGTCTCGTCGGGGAACGTGTATTCCACGGCGTAGATGTCGAAGTTCTGGTCGACGTAATCGCCGCGGTAGTGGCGGCCGCCCAGCCCCATGGCCTGGACCGGCCAGGCGTTCTTCATCCAGCAGCAATGGTCGATGATGTGGATGTGGAAGTCGCTGAAGCAGCCGCCGCTGGCCCAGAGAAAGCTGTGGAAGCGGCGGATCTGGTACTCCAGTTCGGGCGTGCCGTCGGGCTTGCGGCTGCGAGAGCATCGAACCGCCGGGACCGTGCATGCGATAGCCGCGCATAAGCACGATCTCGCCGATCTCGCCGCCGTGGATCCGTTCGGCCAGTTGTTGCATCGCGCGGCTGTGCCGCGACATCAATCCCACGCCCACCTTGAGGTTCTTGGCGGTCGCCTCTTCCGCCAGCTTGAACATCTTGCGGGACGTCGGGCCGTCGGCGGTGAGCGGCTTCTCCATGAAGACGTTGAGCTTCTTCTCGATGGCGTAGGCGAAGTGGATCCAACGGAAGGCCAGCGGCGTGGCGAAGATGGCGATGTCGCCCGGCTTGAGACAGTCCATCGCCTTGCGGTAGGCGTCGAAGCCGACGAAGTGGCGGTCCTGGGGCACGTCGATCCGATCGCCGAAATCCCGCTTGAGGTAATTGTAAGCTGCCGTTCAGGCGATCCTCGAAGACATCGGCCATGGCCACCAGTTTGACCGGACCCCGATTGACCGACACGGCGTCGCCGACGGCGCCGCCGCCCCGGCCGCCACAACCAATCAGTGCCAATTGGATGGTGTTGTTCTCGGCGGCATGAACCGCGGGGACCATCGACGCAGCCAGGGTGGTGGCGGCGGCGACGCGGCCCGTGTTTTTCAGAAAGTTGCGGCGGGAAAGGGCAACTTGACGAGCGGATTGCATAGGTGGGCTCCAAATGGGGGAAGGGGCGGAAGAACGGATTATAACATCCATGGTGGTTCATCGCAAATAAAGCTGGCCAGGAAATACCCCCCAAGAGAGTTTATCAACACGCCAGATTGTTAGAGAAGTGTTAGGAACGTGTTAGCTTTTGGCTAATACTCAAACAGGCTCTATTCATCCGTGTTCTCCCGCGTTAAGGTTAATTGGAATGCTAGCTCCAAACTCTTTTCCCCCAAGGAATTCATCATGAGCAGCTTTCCGATCGTCTCTGTGGATTTTCTCCGTGCTTGTCCTGGTGTGTGGGGGAATTGGTTGTTCGTCCGGCGGCGGCGGAAGTGGAAGCGGAGCCAGCAGCAGCAAGATGCAAATGGCCTGGCTGCAAAACAAGGCCGGCAAGTTCATCGAGCCGTCCATCGCATCCGGACAAAAGGCGTTAGCCGCGGCCAAAATGCCCGAGGACCTGATCGTTTGGGTGTCCGATCCCGAGGGTGACAGCTCCTATCCGATCGTCACGTACACCTGGATCATCGCCTACAAGAAATATGCCGACGCGGCAAAGGCCGACGCCCTGAAAAAAGTGCTGGCCTACTGCCTGACCGACGGCCAGAAGATCAGTGAATCGCTGGGCTACCTTCCCTTGCCGGCTGAGGTGAGCGATAAGGTCAAGGCGGCCTTGGAGAACATTAAGGGCGAGGGCGAGGCCGAAGGCGGGCAATATGCAACTCAAGGGTGTCGGCGCAAGCTTCCCCGCGCCGTTGTATACGAAGTGGTTCAAGCCGACTACGCCAAATCGCATCCCGATGTCCAGATCGACTATCAATCGCTGGGCAGTGCCGCGGGCGTGACGGCGGTGATCGACAAGACGGGCGATTTCGGCGCCAGCGACGCCGCCATGAGCAAAGAAGACATGGCCAAGGTGGACGGCGGCGTGCAACTTCTGCCGATGACCGCGGGCAGCATCGTCCTGGCCTATAACCTCCCCGGCGTCGAGAACCTGAAACTCACGCGCGATGCCTACGTGGGCATTTTCCTCGGCAAGATCACGAAGTGGAACGACAAGGCGATTGCCGACGCCAACCCGGGCGCCAAGCTGCCCGATCGCGACATCAACGTCGTCGTCCGCTCCGATGGCAGCGGCACGACCTTCGTCTTCACCAAGCACCTCAGCGCCATCAGCGAGGAGTTTGCCAAGAGCCCCGGGACCGACAAGCAACCCAACTGGCCGGTCGGCACGCAAGGCCAAGGGCAACGAAGGCGTGGCCGCGGCGATCAAGTCGACCCCCGGCTCGATCGGCTACCTCGAGTACGGCTATGTGAAGAACGCCAAATGACGCAACTCGTCGATACGACGTCCGAGATCTCGCGGCCGCCGACGGCATACGAAAGGGTCTGTGACGTCGCTTTCCGATCGCTGAGCTATATTGTCGCCTGGCTCACGGTTGCGCTGGTGGTGTTCATCGTCTATGAAATCGCCGTGCCGGCCTGGCCGGCCATGCAGAAAGTACGGGCTGGGCTTCCTCAAGGGCACGACCTGGGATCAGAACAAGAACGTTTACGGCATCTTGCCGCAAATTTGGGGCACGTTCTATAGTTCCGTTCTGGCCCTGGTGTTGGGGTCGATCCTGGGGCTGGCCGTGGCGATCTTCCTCAGCGAGCGTTTTCTGTCGTCGTTTGTCTTTCAGATTCTGAAGCTGTTTGGCCTGCAATTCAATCCGTTTTGGAAGGGCCTGCCGGACGGCCTGGAAGCTTTGTTGAAGAACCTTGTGGAATTGCTGGCGGCCATCCCCAGCGTGGTATACGGGCTGTGGGGAATCTTCGTCATCATTCCCATGATCCGGCCAGGCTGCGACTGGCTGCACGACAATCTCAAGATCATTCCGCTGTTCTCCACGACCCTGGGGAGCGGCGGCATGTTGCCCGCGGCTATCGTGCTGGCCATCATGATCGTGCCCACGGTCTCGGCCATCAGCCGCGACGCCCTGGTAAGCGTGCCGCCAAAGTTGCGGGAAGCGGCCTATGGCCTCGGCGCCACCCGCTGGGAGGCCCTGCTTGCCGGTGATCCTGCCGACTGCCAAGACCGGCATCTTCGGGGCGATCCTCCTGGCCTTCGGCCGGGCCCTGGGCGAGACCATGGCCCTGGCCATGCTGGTGGGCGGGCGGAACGTCATCAGTCCTTCGCTTTTCTCACCGGCCGACACCCTGGCGGCGCTGCTGGCAAGCAGCTTTCCGGAGGCGGGCAGCAACGCTCAACTGGTCGGCGCCTTGATGTACGCCGCCCTGGTTCTCCTGGCGATTACTTTGCTGGTCAATATCCTCGGCGCCTTGATCCTGCAGAGCTCGTCGCGGGATCAGAAGGGAGGCCGATGATGGAAGACCCTGTCGTTCGCAGCCAGGCGATGGCCGCCGCGCTCGAGGCCGGCCAGGACATTTCTCCTGACGGAGTTGCAAAAGTCGCTCCGCCGTCCGCGGACTTTACTTAGTTTCCTCGGCACGACCGTCACCGCCGCTCTGACGCTTGCGGCCCTGGCGCCGTTGTTTTCCGTGGTCTACATGCTCGCTGGCAAAGGGGCTTGCACCGGCTCAATTGGCAAGCCTTCACCTCGCTGCCGCCGACGGCCAATGCCGAGGGCGGCGGCTTCGGCAACGCCATCGTCGGAACCTTGATCATGGTGGGACTGGCCGGGCTGATCAGCATTCCCTTTGGAATCCTGGCGGCCGTCTTCCTGGCCGAGACCGGGCCCGACACCCGCTTGGCGCAAGTGGTCCGCTTCGGCGCCAAGATGCTCAGCGGCTTTCCTTCGATTCTGGCCGGCGTGCTGGCCTACGGCGTGCTGGTGCGGGGCTTGCGGCTGGTCGGCCTACGCCGGCGCGGTGGCCCTTTCCGTCCTCATGCTGCCCACCGTGATGCTCACGGCCGAAGACGCCATCCGCATGGTGCCGGCCAAGATTCGCGAAGCGGCCATCGGCATGGGGGCCACGCGGACCCAAGTCATCTGGTACGTCCTGCTTCCCACGGCCATGCCCGGTATCCTCACCGGCGTGATGCTGGCGATTGCGCGGGCCGCCGGCGAAACCGCGCCGCTGCTGTTCACGGCCCTGTTCTGCAACTCCTGGAACTACGATGCGAACGACCACTTCAGCCTTGACGCAGAACACGGCCTCGCTGGCCGTGTTGATCTACAAGTTCTCCAGTTCGCCTTTCGATAACCAGATGGAAGTGGCTTGGGCGGCCGCCCTGGTCCTGGTGTTGCTCGTGCTGACCTTCAATCTCATCGGCCAGGCGCTTTCGCAGCGCAACAAATAGTAGGAGTTTCTTGCCATGATCCAAGTCCGATAAATCCGCAACCGAGGCTGGCCAGTCCACTGCACCCCGACCGACGGCTCGGCTAAGGACGTCGTCATCGATTGCGACATCAGCGAGTTGTATTACGGCACCTTCAAGGCCGTCCGCGATACGCAAGATCCCCATCCAGAAGAACAGCATCACGGCCTTCATCGGCCCCTCGGGCTGCGGCAAGAGCACCGTGCTCCGCTGCCTGAACCGCATGAACGACCTGGTGCGCGGCTTCCGCTTCAAGGGACACGTGCACTTTCCACGGCGCAGGACATCTACGACCCGGCCATCGACCCCGTCGCCGTCCGCCGCCATATCGGCATGGTCTTCCAGCAGCCCAATCCGTTTGCCATGAGCGTCTATCGCAACGTGAGTTTCGGCCTGAGGCTCAACGGCTTACAAGGGCAACAAGGCCGAGAAGGTCGAAGCAGGCCCTCCGCGGCGCGGCCCTCTGGGACGAAGTCAAGGACAAGCTGCACAAGTCGGCCCTGGCCCTCTCCGGCGGCCAGCAGCAGCGGCTCTGCATCGCCCGGGCCATCGCCACCGAACCGGCCGTGCTCTTGATGGACGAGCCCTGCTCGGCGCTGGATCCGATCGCCACGCGGAAGATCGAAGAATTGATGCTGGAACTCAAGAAGCGGTTCACCATCGCCATCGTCACGCACAACCTGCAGCAGGCCCAGCGCGTGGCCGACAAGACCGGCTTCCTCTACGTCGACACCACGCAGGGCGGCCGCACCGGCTACCTCGTCGAGTTCGGCGACTCGAAGCAGATCTTCGAGAACCCCAGGGAAAAGCACACGCAAGAGTACATCCGCGGAGAGTTTAGCTGAGCGGCGGCGGGCAAGACTCAACGTCGTTGGGCATATTTTGTGAGCATAGTTGGCGCATCCGAGGCTTCGCTCCCCTCCGGGGGAGCCCCGTGTATACCGACGAGCCGTATCAACCGTCCCTCATCTCTCGGCCGACGACCGCACGTCGATCACGATCACGTCGACGCTCGGCACCGTTTGCAGCAGCCGGTCCAGGAGCGAGCGGCCGAACCAGCGGCGATACCAGGGCTGACGGCTGCGGCCGAGGATGATGTGCGTGATGCCATACTCCGCCACGAAAGTGGCGATGGTTCTCACCAGATTCGTCCCCTTCATGGGAAAAGACGTGCCCCCCAATTGCGTGCTCAGGTCGAGATTGTTGTGGATCTCGCGCTGCGTGGCGGCGTCGATCTTCTCCATCGATTCCCCCGGCGTCTGCACGTACACCGCGAACCACGGCGCCCCCATGCGGTCGGCTATTCGCGAGGCCTTGCGGAGCATGACCGCCGCATGCGGGCTGCGTGAACTGAGGCACACCATCACCCGCTCGGAACCGGAGGCTGTCTCGCTGCCGCCGCGCTGGCTCTCCCGCCGGCGCGGTCCAAGCGGAAGGCAATCTCCTCCATGGCCAACTCGCGCAATTGCGTCAGCTTCTCGGGGGCGAAGAAGTTGTCCATGGCCGTTTGGATCCGTTCGCTGGGATAGATCTTCCCCGCCTGCAAGCGCTCGCGAAGGTCTTCCGCCGAGAGATCGACGTTGACGATCTGATCGGCCATCGTGACGACATAGTCGGGCAGCCGCTCCTTGACGCGGACGCCCGTCGCCCGCTCGACGATGTCGTGCAGGCTCTCCAGGTGTTGGATGTTGAGCGTGGTAATGACGCTGATGCCCGCCCGCAGGATCTCCTCCACGTCGAGATAGCGTTTGGAGTTGCGGCTGCCGGGGGCGTTTGTGTGGGCCAGCTCGTCGACCAGGGCAATGGTCGGCCGCCGGGCAATGACGGCGTCGAGATCCATTTCCTCCAAGAGGATGCCACGATACTCGATTTTGCGGCGGGCCACCTGCTCAAGCTCGCCAACTTGGGCGATAGTCTCGGCTCGTCCATGAGTTTCCACGTAGCCGATGACGACATCGACGCCCTGCTTGCGGAGACGGTTGCCTTCCTGGAGCATCTCATAGGTCTTGCCCACTCCGGCGGCGAAGCCCAGGTAGATCTTCAACTTGCCGCGCTGTTGGCGGCGGATCAACTCCAGGAATCGCTCGGGGTCGTTGGGCATGGGTATAATCTTGGGTTGGGTCTTTGGTCTCAATTAGGGGCTTAGAGCTTGGAACTTCGGGATTCGGACTTGAAATCTGAGAATTGAAACTGAGATCCAAGACCTAAGATCTAAGACCGCCTCCCTCCTGCACCGGCATCGACAAACGGAAAACGGTCCTTTCGCCGGGCTTGCTTTCGCAATCGACGCCGCCGCCGTGAGCGGTGATAATCTCGCGGACGATTGCCAGCCCGAGGCCGCTGCCGCCGGGCGCCGTATCGCCGGGGACGCGGAAGTGCCGCTGGAATATATAAGGCATGAACTCGGCAGGAATGCCGCTGCCGGTGTCGGCCACCGATAGGACGACGCGACCGCCGGCGGCGGCGGCCGCCAACGTGATGCGACCGCCGGCGGGCGTATGGGCCAAGGCGTTCTCCAGGAGGTTCTGCAAGGCATGCTGCAACTGCTCTTTGTCGACCATCATCTGCTCTGTCAGGCCCGGATCCTCGAGCACCAGTTCCACGCCCCGGTCCTGGGCCCGCGGCCGGAAGGACTCGAATGCCTGGCGCAGCACGTTCGTGGGCGATTCCGGCTGCAAGCGGAGTTGGCTGCCGCCTTGTTCGAGTCGGGCAAGATCCAGCAAGTTATTGATCATGGCCAATAGCCTTTCGGCATTGTCGCGGGCGTCGACCAGCAACTCCAGTTGCTTCGGCAATAGCGGCCCCACGTCCTCCTGGAGCAGAAGATGCAGCACGAGACGAATGCTCGTCAAGGGAGTCTTCAGCTCGTGGCTGACCGTGGCCACCATGTTGCTCTTCACCTCGTCGAGGAGCCGGAAGCGAGTCACGTCCTCCAGCAATACGGCGGCCCCCAACGTGGCCGCGGCGGCATCGCGGATTGGAAGCACGCGCGGCAAATACGAGAAAGGCTTTTCTCCCTGCTGCAGCGAGATGACCTTGTCGAAGCCTTCGGGCACGTAGGCCCGTTGCTGGTAAAGGGCTTCCGTCAAGGGCAGCACCAGGGCTTCGGGCGGCTCCCAAACGGCCGTGGTGACATTGCCGCCGCCCGGCTGCGGCAAGCCGAAAAGGCGGCGGGCGGCCGGGTTGGCCATCTCCACGCGACGCTCCAGATCGACCACCAACACCGGTTCGGGGAAGGAATCGATCGTGGCCTGGCTGGTCCGCTGCGCGGATCAACTGGGCCTTGTGGGTCTGCCGGTACTCGCGGAGTTGGCGAGCCATGGTGTTGAAGGCCGCAGCTAGCTGCCCGAGTTCGTCGTCGGAAGTGATCGGCACGACCTGGTTGAGATTGCCCGCCCCGATGGCCACGGCCGATTCCGTCGCGGCGCGAACGGGGTAGATGATGGTGCGAATGGTGCTGGCAACCAGCAGCGCCGCCAGCACAATCCCGCCTGCCAGCCCGGCCCCGTACCAGATCAGCGAGTCGCGGGCGAGACGCTTCGTCGCACTGTCGACATCTTTCATGTTCTGCTCGTTCATATGCAGGATGTCACTCGAGACGGCCTTGATTTCCTTGAAAAGGCCGTACAGCCCGATCTTTTTTTCCGCGCCGAAGTAAAGGGCCTTGCGATCACCATCGGGATGCTCATAGAATTCCCGGCCGAGCTTGCGGTAGGCGTCGGAGAGTTCGACCAGGCGGTCGTCCAGTTCCTTTTCACCGTCCAAGGTGATGTTGTGGCTTTCGCCGACAAGGCTGGCGTCGTAGCGCTTCCAATTATCGTGAAACTGCTCGACCGACAGCGCTTCTTGCCCCGCCAGGGCGAACTGGAACGACGAGTCGATGCGTTCCAGGGCCTCATTCAAGTCGCGCATGAAGACCACGCTGTTGTAGTTTTCCGTAAGGATCTTGCCCACCTGATCGCCCAGGTAATAGATCAAGACCATCCCCGTCACCCCCAGGGCGACCAAGAGGATGACGAGCGGGAGCATGGCGATGAGGATGCGGTATCGAAAGGTCATGCGGCAGACGGTCCTTGGCAGTGGACGATCACAATCTGAAATCTCAAATCTCAGATGTTGTATTTCTTCCTCTTGCGGTAGAGCGTACTGGGGTCAATGCCGAGCTTGACGGCCGCTTCTTCCATGGTTTCGGCGGCCGTAAGAATACGGCGGATGTGCTCGGCCTCCAGTTGCTCCAGCGTCATCGTCTCGGCCGCCGGCGGCCGTGGGGCGCCGGATTGCGGATCGCGAAAGATCTGGGCGGGCAAGTTCGCCGGGGAAATCAGCGTATCGGTTGCCAGAATCACCGCCCGTTCCACCGCGTTCCGCAGTTCGCGGACGTTTCCGGGCCAGGGGTAATTGGCAATCGCCTGCCGCACCGGCTCGCTGAAGCCGGCGACGTGCTTGCCGTTTTGCCGCGCGAAGAACTGTAGCAGGTGCTCGGCCAAGGGAAAAATATCAGATCGCCGCTCCCGCAGCGCCGGTACGGTCACTTCGATGACGTTGAGGCGGTAGAACAAATCTTCGCGGAACCGGCCGGTGGCAATGGCCGTCTCCAGGTCGCGGTTCGTGGCGGCGAGGATGCGGACGTTGCTGGTTCGCGTCTGCGTTTCGCCCACCCGCTCGTAGCAGCGCTCTTGCAGTAGCCGCAGAAGCTTCGGCTGCAACGGCAGCGGCAGGTCGCCGATTTCGTCGAGGAAGAGTGTTCCCCCCTCCGCCGCGGCGACCTTACCCGTCGTGTCGCGGACGGCCCCGGTAAAAGCGCCCAGGACGTGCCCGAACAGTTCGCTTTCCAGCAACTCGGCGGAAAGACTGGGGCAGTGGACCGTGACGAAGGGGCCGGCGGCGCGCTGGCTGCGGGCGTGGATGGCTCGGGCCAGCACGCCCTTGCCCGTGCCGCTTTCCCCGCGAAGCAGGATCGTGGCCTCCGTGGCGGCTGTCATGAAGGCCACATCGAGGGCCTCGCGCATTTTCGTTTCGGTCGTCTGCAGATCGACCTCCGGCACCACATTGTGTATCTGCTCCTCCAGTTCTTCGACATGCGATTGTAGCCGCCGCGCCTTGGAAATCCGCTCCAGCACAATGCGGAGTTGGTCCGGGGTGAAGGGCTTTGGCAAGTAGTCGAAGGCCCCGCGGCGCATTGCCTCAACGGCCGTTTCGATGGTCGCATAGGCCGTGACTACGACGACGTGCAAGTGCGGGGATGCGTTCAATAACCGAGGCAGCAAATCGAGCCCCAGTTCCTGTGCAAGACGCAGATCCAACAGGGCAGCATCAAACGGCCGATGGCTCAGCAACTCCAGGGCCTGCGTGCTGTCGCGGGCCTCCGTGGGATGGTGGCCGAGCACTTCCAGCGACATCCGCATCGTGCGGCGAAGGCTGGCGTCGTCATCGATTACAAGAATATTCATAGTCGCTCGGCAAGGCCCGTTGTTTCGTGCAATTTGCATTGGTTGTCGTGCATTCTACCGGCCGCAATCGCTTGGCGGGAAGCGATCGTGGCTGCATAACCCATTGCCAAATAATCACTTACGCGCATTTACCGCACTCTGGCACATTGTGTGCTTGAGAGTTTGTGCATATTCGATACCGCGTAAGGTGCTCGATCAAGAATTACTGCGCCCTATTGTATCGCGACAGTTGGCGATGTCAGCCAGCACCTGCGAAGAAACCCCGGGGAATCTTCATCATGACCTTTTCTTGCCGAGAACGATGGTTGACCGCCGCGATGGCCCTGACCGCAAGCGGCGTTCTGACCTGCGGTTGGGCATGCGCTGGAGCACTGTTGCCACATGACTCAGTGCTCGCCACACTGATTTCCGTGCCACTGAGGGGCGCGGTCGTGTCGGGCGCGTTAATTGGCTTCGCGTGGACCTGCCAGTGGTTGGATCGCAGCGACCGCCGGTTCGACGCCAAGGGAATATTGGAGTCGCAGCCGATCCTCGTGGCCCGCACGTCGGACGTTTGTCCCGGCAGCACCCAGCGACCGGTCTTGCAGCGTACGCGGGCAGCGGGCGCAAGGACCTAACCCTCACACCTCGGCGGCAGAATGGGCGTCGACGGGCGTTGCTAAGCCCTGGGCAGGTTGAACTGGGCCCTTGGCGTTCTGCGTTCTATTCTCCCGCCTCCTGCGGAATTAGCGGCGGTGTAACAACACACACCGCGCAACCGGCCTCACGGACGATCGCGTCGGTGTCCACGCACGACTGATGCTCGGAGGATTCCGGCTTTCCGACGATGATCATATCGCAGCGGAGCTGCGTCGCCAGCTCGGCCAACTTCTCGGCAAGCGGACCGGACGGCAATTCCTGGCAGCCGACTGGCCGGCGCAACTGCCTGGCCCGCGACAGATCCTGCTCCAGCCAGTCGGTCTCGGCCACTCCTTCGGGCAGCCCTTCCGCCTTGGCGGGCAAGCCGACTACGGTTAAAGCCACCAGCGGGTCGAGCATCGTCACGACGTCGGCGAAGAGGTCGCTGCCGACCGTTGTCCGGTCGTGCAACAGTAGCACGTGGCTGATGCCGATTCCGGACCCGCGGAGTTCCGCCACCGACCGGGCCCGGCGTTCGCCGAGCTTGGGAATGCGGTTGCCGCCGCCCAGGTCGAAGTACAGGTCGCGATTGGGGCCGAGAATGCGGATCGTAAGCGGTTGGGGGGCGCCGTCGTGGAGGTTGAACCAGTAGAAGGCGATCTGCTCGATCTGCTCGTCGGCAGAATAGACGTTCGACGCGCCCATGATCAACTCCTGGGCGCCAAGGTCCCGGGCAGCGTTGATGACGGCGAACAATGGGTTGTTGGTCCGCACGATCATCGGCTGAACGTGCTTGCCCGCCTTTTCGGCCCGGTCCACGACGGCCGACATCAAGGTGCGGGCATAATCGTCGAGTTCCGGTCCGCCGCCGGAGGTGTCACCGCGTTGGGCCACCTGGGCCGTCATTACGGCCACGTCGGTGGTTTCGGGGTCGGTCTCGGCCAGCGTCTTCTCGAGCATGAAGAGATTGTTCGTGGAACGGATCGCCACCAGCTTGCGGTACGGTTTGTCGAGGTCCAGTGCCTTGGGATCGATCTGCTCGGCCGTCTTCTGGTTGAACTGCTCGACGTGCTTGTGATGTCCTCCCCCCGCCGCCGCTCGTGTATCCTTTCGGAAATCATGAATACGGTGAGAAACGCCGCGGTGAAGGCCGAGCCGGCGATCGTGGCGACCTCTTTGGTCAAGAGGTTCAGCAATGCGGTGAACAGCAGAACGAGGAACAGCAGAATCAGACCGAAGGGGATCTCCACGCCGCCGATATGGAGGTTCAATGGCACCTTGAACTCGCGGGGAGTGCGGTCCTTGAAACGCAGTACGACCATCGCCAGGGCCTTGAAAACGAAACTCCAAACGACGCCGAAAGCATAGGCCTCTCCCAGCATATCCATGTTCCCGCCCGACAGGAGGATCGTGGCCAGTTGCAGCCCGACGATCAGGTACAGAATGCGGTGCGTCGTGCCATAGCGGCCGTGCGGTTTGAGGAACCAGTCGGGCATGACCCCGTCTTCGGCGACGCGGTTCAACACGCCGTTAGAGCCGATGATGGCCGTATTCACGGCACCGGCCAGAATCAGAAACCCGATGACCACGACGAAGGCGTTCAACAGCAACCGCGCAACAAAAGGGCCGGCCATGTACATGGCCAATCCGCCGATCAGATTGCCGCTATACGTCTTCATGCGCACCTCGTCGGGTATCAACATCACCGCCAGGAAGGAAATCCCGGCCGTGAGCACGAGGCTGTAGATAAAGACGATGAAAGCGGCCTTCTCGAAGTTCTTCATTTTGGGCGATTCCACCTCGCGGTAGACCTGGGCCAGCGTCTCTTCGCCGCTCATCGCCAGGATCGAATGCCCGAAGGCGATCAGCAGGCCGAGCACGCCGATGATGCTCATCCAGTTGCCCGGCTGTCGCAGTTGGGCGGCCAGCCCGGGGAACCAGCGGGGGATTGCCCCCAGCGGGTCTTGCTGCTTTTCCGTGATGCTGTTTTTCAACGGTTGCGGGACGAGGTTGCCGTTTTCGTCCTTGACCGTGTTGCCCTTGTCGTCCTTGTACTCGGGTACGAGTTCGCCGGTCTTTTCGTCGCGCTGCCACATCGAGACGTCCTTCTCGTGCGTAACGCGATCCTCGCGCGTCACTTCGTGGTATTGGACCTTCGGGCTAAGGTCGGGGGCGAAGGGGAGGTGATTGACCGGCCCGCCGCGGAGGCAGAGCGTTATGCCGCACCAGACCAGAATCACGACGGCCATGACCGTCGTGGCGATCATGATCTTCAGGGCTTTCCCGCTCGATTCATGGATGCCGATGATGTTCTGGCGGAAGAAATAAAGCGTGATCGCAACCGCGATGAAGACCGACCCCCAATTGGTGAAACTGACCTCGGCGGCGCCGCTGCTTAAGAAGTCCTTGTATTGGTAGCGAACCGCGGCGATAATCAGGCCCATGATGTACTGGCCGGCCGAAACACCGCTGATCGGCCCCGTAAGAACGTAATCGAACATCAGCGCCGAGACCGAGAGCTTGGCAAGGAAACCGCCCATGGCTTCTTTCACCACGCGGTAGACTCCGCCACGGACAAAGAGCGAGCAGCTTTCGATATAGATCGAGCGCACGCCGTAGCTGAAGATCATCACGGCCAGGATGAACCACGGCGCCGCCGGACCAATCGCCCCTTCGACAATGCCGCCGATGTAATAGGCCGTGCTGGCCAGGTCGCAGAGGACCACGGCCGCCGTCCGCCAGTAGGAGATGAACGTGAACATCACGCTGCTGACGACGATGACTTGGATTGAACGGCGCAACGGATTTGCCGCGGTAGCCGAAGAAGTTCCGGATAGATTTCCGGAAGGATGGTTGGACATGGGGCGAATTGCCTCGCAGCGCAAGATGGGGGGGCCCCTCGCGCGCTGGGAACGAAGGCCCTTTCAATTTGCCGACGAGGTTAGCTGACGGGCTAGAGCTTGAAAGTACTCCGGCCTGGCTGCGCCACGCCTTCGCCCCAGAGGCGGGACTTAAACGCCGCCTCTTTGGTTCCCCCGCTCGTCGGATACTCCTCCAACGATTTGGCTACCAACGGACCATTCTAGGGTCGTGCAGATGGCACGACAAGGGGACTTCGGGCATTTTGCAATTATGTCGTGCAATATGCATGCTATTTCGGCTCCGTAGCAAAGCCAAGAACCACGCAAGCTATTGTGTCATCGAAACTTACGCATTTGCTTCCATCTATGGCACGCCACGTGCATATCGAGGCCGGTCCTTACGCTTGCATGCAGGAGAGTATCCGCGGCGCTCATAGTTCCGGCTTTGGCCGGTCTGAGAATTCCGGCTGAAGCCGGGACTACGAACGTTGAGAGTTCCGGCTAAAGCCGGGTTTATAAGCGCCGTATTTTACTGATATGGAAATGAGACATTCATGAGCTTGACGACTTGGTTAATTACGCTTTTTGCGCTGGGACTGGTGGTTTTTGCGCTGCTTATCGCGTTCATTCCCGCCTGCGACAAGGTTTGAAGGGGCCACCACCATGGAAATCCTGACTTGGATGACTGCGATCGTTACGGCTCTCCTGCTGGTCTACCTGTTTGCCGCCTTGATTCGTCCCGAGTGGTTTTAGGCAACCTTGCCGCGAGTCACGCAGGCCGGAACCGGCTTACACAGTTCCGGCATTTATAACTGCGGCCGCGGCGAAATACCTGCCGGAACCTCGCATGCTTGTTCCGGCCTACCATTGTGTCCTCCCAATAAAAGGTTCCGCTCGATGCAACTATTTCACGTCTGGTTCCTGCCGCTGCTGATCCTGGCCCTGACGGTCGCGCTGGCCATACCGCTGAGCCGCTACTTTGCCTGGATCATGGACGGCAAGTACCGCGCGCCGACATTCCTCCGCTGGCTGGAGAGCTTTTGCAACACGGGCGGGCAGAATTGGAAACAGTATGCCATTGCCCTGATGCTCTTCAACCTGGTGATGTTCGTCTTCGGGTTCGTCGTGCTTTCCAGCCAGCCGGCCATGCCCCTGAACCCGGACGGCAAGACCATGGTGGCCCCCACGACCATCTTCAACTCGGTGGTGTCCTTCCTCACCAACACGAACCTGCAGCATTATTCGGGTGAGGTGAGCTTCTCGTATTTCAGCCAGATCTTCTTCGTCTGCTGGAATATGTTCGTCTCCGCCAGCGTCGGCTTCTGCGCCTTGGCGGCGATCATCCGTGGCCTCCGCGGTGACGCGAATATGGGCAACTTCTATCTCGACATGTGGAGGGTCATCGTCTACATGTTCCTTCCCATCAGCCTGGTGATGGGCATCATCCTCTTGGCCGACGGCGTGCCCATGACTTTCGAGCCTGCGGCCAACGCGACGACGCTCGAGTCGGGCGCGATGGGCAACGGCGACAACGGTCAGGCGCTGCCTCAACAAATCTGCCGCGGCCCCGTGGCCGCCATCATTCCCATCAAGCACCTGGGAACCAACGGCGGCGGCTTCTTCGGCGCCAACTCGGCCCATCCGTTCGAGAACCCCAGCGCGGTGAGCAACATCCTTACCGTGATGAACATGTGCCTCTTTCCCTTCACGCTGGTGCTCATGTTCGGGCGGATGCTCAAACAGATGCGGCACGCCTGGGTGATCTTCGGCGTCATGATGTCGATGATGGTCGTCATGATCGTCTGGGCAGTCGGCTGGGACAGCCTGCGGCCCAATCCGAGTCTTGAGGCCCATGCCGACCTGGTCTATCCGCAAGTCCTGCCCGGAAAGGACGGCAAGCCGACGAATGTGTGGGTCGTCGCCCGCAGCGGCTGCCCGGCGGAAATCTTCGATCAGGCCGAAAAGCCGCAAGCGGGCTTCGTGCCCGCACTGCCGGTCGACCAGTCGCTGGGCAACCTGGAAGGCAAGGAGCTCCGCTTCGGCACTTCGGCGGGAGCGACCTTTGCCGCCGCCACGACCTGTATCACCTGCGGCTCGGTGAACTGCACGCACGACAGCCTCAACCCCCTGGCGGGCCTCTCTCCCATGACCGGCATGTGGCTGAACTGCATTTTTGGCGGCAAAGGCGTGGGAATGATCAACATGCTGATCTACCTCATCATCGGCGTGTTCATCGCCGGGCTGATGGTCGGTCGGACGCCCGAATACCTCGGCAAGAAGGTGGAGGCCCGCGAAATGAAGTTGGCCATGATCGCCTTGCTGGTTCATCCGATCCTGATCCTCATGCCGACCGGCTACTACGGCGCCACGGATTGGGGACTCAAAGCGATGAACAATCCCGGCGCCCACGGCTTTTCCGAGGCGCTCTACGAATTCAGCTCGGCCTCTGCCAACAACGGGTCGGAGTTTGGCGGATTGACCACTGCCTGGGGTTCCTATAAAGACACACCTGCCCCGGAAAACACCCCCTGGGACATAGGCACTGCTCTGGTGATGCTCTTCGGCCGGTTCTTGCCCGTGATCGCCCCCATGGCCTTGGCCGCCAGCCTGGCAGTGAAAAAGCCGACGCCCTTTACGGTAGGAACCATGCGGACCGACACCTTCACTTTTGCCTGCGTACTACTGGGAACAATCCTGCTTGTCGGCGCACTGTTGTTTCTGCCGGTGGCGGCCCTGGGCCCCATCGCCGAGCATTTTGGCCCCTTGCCGTTTGGAGGATAGCACCGTAGACGTAGGGTGGTACCAGATCGCGTAGCGAGCGCAGGCCCACCATCGTTTTTCCAATCGATTGTGGTGGGCCGGCGCTTGTTACGCGATCTTGTTCCACCCTACCCCAAATCATCAAATCACAATCAGCTATTATGTCCACCGCAACCCTTGAACCGCAGTCCTCCGGCCCGTCGCCGCAGGAAATGAAACTCGCTCGGCGGCAGAGTCGCAAGTCGGGCCTTTTCGACCCGCAGCTCATGAAGACCGCCTTCTGGCAGTCGCTGGTGATGCTCCGGCCCGACATCCAGTGGACCAATCCGGTGATGTTCGTGGTCGAGATCGGCACGGTGTTGACGCTCGTCTACACCGTGGCCAAGCTCTGCGGAGTGCAAAGCGCGGCATCGCTGGGCTACCTTGTGGCGCTGGATTTCTGGCTGGTGGCGACGCTCTTGTTCGCGAACTTCGCCTCGTCCATCGCCGAGGCTCGCGGCAAGGCCCAGGCCGACGCCCTGCGAAAGACCCGCCGCGCCACTCCAGCCCGGCGACGCAGGGCTGATGGCGAATTCGAAGAAACCGTTTCCACGGCCCTGAAATCGGGCGACAAGGTGGAGGTCGTGGCGGGCGAAGTGATCCCCAGCGACGGCGAAATCATCGAGGGCGTGGCTTCTATCGACGAATCGGCCATAACCGGCGAGTCGGCTCCCGTGATCCGCGAGGCCGGCGGCGACCGCTCCGGCGTGACGGGCGGCACACGGGTCCTTTCTGATCGCATCGTCGTCGAAATCACCGCCAGTGCGGGCCAATCGTTCCTCGACCGCATGATCGCCCTCGTGGAAGGGGCCATCCGGCAGCGGACCCCCAATGAAATTGCGCTGTCGATTGTATTGGCCGCCTTCACCTTGATCTTCCTCATCGTCACCGCCGCGCTATGGCCCATGGCTTACAACGTCGAGATCTACATGGCGCAGTTCAACGGACTCCCGCAACCGCTGCACAGCCTGGGCACCGACGTGCCGACCCTGGTGGCCCTGCTGGTCTGCCTCATTCCCACGACGATTGGGGCCTTGCTGGCCGCCATCGGCATTGCCGGCATGGATCGCGCCTTGCGGGCGAACATTATCGCCAAGAGCGGCAAAGCGGTCGAGGTTGCCGGCGACGTCGACACCTTGCTACTGGACAAGACCGGCACGATCACCATCGGCAATCGCCGGGCGACGCAGTTCGTGCCCTTCGGCCAATGCACGGCCGATGAGCTCGGCCAGATCGCCGCCCTGGCTTCCGGCGCCGACGAAACGCCCGAGGGAAAGAGCATTGTCGAACTCCACTTCAAGCAGACCGCCATGGCCGATACCGCCGCGGCCGGCAAGGCGGCGGCGGTCCGGGCCGCCGTGCCTGACGCTGCCCGCTTTATTCCCTTCACCGCCCAGACCCGCATGAGCGGCATCGACCTGCCCGACGGCCGGCAGATCCGCAAAGGCGCCCCGACTCGATGCTTCGCTACGTCCGCGGCATGAACGGCGTAGTGCCCGATAACGCCGAAAGCAGCGTGGCCGCGGTGGCAAATAAAGGCGCCACGCCGCTGCTGGTCAGCGACGGGCATCGCATTGCTGGCATGGTAGTGCTGGAAGACATCCTCAAACCGGGCATCGCCGAGCGTTTCGAGCGGCTCCGCCGCATGGGCCTGCGGACCGTGATGGTAACGGGCGACAACCCGCTCACGGCCAAGGCGATTGCCCAGCAGGCCGGCGTCGACGACTTTATCGCCGAGGCCACGCCCGAGGCCAAGCTCGCCTATATCCGCAAAGAGCAGCAAGGCGGCAAACTGGTGGCCATGATGGGCGACGGCACCAACGACGCCCCCGCCCTGGCCCAGGCCGACGTGGGAGTGGCTATGAACTCTGGCACGCAGGCCGCCAAGGAGGCCGGCAACATGGTGGACCTGGACAGCGACCCCACCAAGCTCATCGAGACAGTGGAGATCGGCAAGCAGTTGCTCATGACCCGCGGCTCGCTGACGACCTTTTCCATAGCCAACGACCTGGCCAAGTATTTCGCCATTGTGCCGGCCTTGTTCGCGGCGACGCTGCCGTGGCTGAAACCGCTGGACATCATGCACTTGCACTCGGCCACCTCAGCGATCCTTTCCGCGGTTATTTTCAATGCAATCATCATCCCGCTGTTGATCCCCATCGCGCTGAAGGGTGTGAAGTATCGACCCATTGGGGCCGACGCCCTGCTCCGCCGCAATCTCCTGGTGTGGGGGCTGGGCGGCGTAGTCGCCCCGTTTATCGGCATCAAGATCATCGACATGATCCTCATGGCGCTGAACCTGGCGGGGTAAAGAACGAACCTAGAGCTTAGAGCTCTGAGCTTGCAAGCAAGGTCTAAGAACCATCCCAAACCAACCCAAGAAGCGATTTCCATGTTCCAGCATCTTCGTGCGTGTCTCTGGTTGCTATTGGTTTCCGTGCTGCTCTGTTGCGTCATCTACCCGGCGGTGCTCTGGGGCCTGGGGAAGACGCCGCTCTTCTCTCGGCAGGCCGAAGGCAGCTTGATCGAGCGCAACGGCACTACGGTCGGCTCGCGGCTGATCGGCCAGCCGTTCACGGCGGAGAAGTACTTCCAGCCGCGGCCCTCGGCGACAACACCGGCCTACAATGCCGCGGCCTCCGGCGCGACCAACTGGGCGGCCAACAATTACCTGCTGCGAGACCGTGTGGCGGAGCAATTGGGCCCGATCGTCTGCTACAAGCGCGGCGGGCTCGTTGGGCCCGACATCGATCGCTGGTTCCAGGCCGACAAGACGGGGAAGGGCCCCGGCATCGTAGCCCAATGGGCCAAGCTGCATTCTCAGGTTGCTCAAAATTGGGTCAAGGCCGACGATCTCAACAAGGCCTACGTCGCCGACTGGCAGAAGTCGAACGCGGAGGCCGTGAGGGCCTGGATCAAGGACAATCCCGATACTCCCGAGCCCAAGCCGGAAGATCTCGCCCAGCTATTCTTCGGCGACTTTTCCAAGACGCATCCGGGGAAGTTTCTCCGCAAGACGGCTGACGGCAAGGCCTTGGAGTTGACCGACAGCGGCGACGAGATCCGCCGGGCGTTTTTCGACATGTGGCTCACCGAGCACCCCGAAGCCGCCGAGGAGCTGGAGAAGGTTCCCGCCGACATGGTGATGGCATCCGGCTCAGGGCTCGATCCGCACATCACGCTCGCCAATGCGAACTGGCAGCTCGACCACTTTCCCATTGCCGCCGCCTGGGCCAAGGCTTCCGGTAAAGAGGAAGCGAAGGTTCGCGAGGAGATCCGCCAGATTCTTCGCGAAAAGAGTTCGGCCCCCTTGGGCGGCCTCATTGGCGAGAAGCTGGTGAACGTGCTGGAGGTCAACCTGGACTTGGAGGTCCATTTCCAGAAGGCCGCCAGCGGGAAACTCGTTCAGTGAGCCATGACGGCCCAGGTTATCAGCCCGATTGTCAAGGCGTAGCAAAGGGGAAATATCACGATGCAGCTTGCATCGAGCCTGTGCCATCCAGCCTCCTTATAACGGGCCCCAAGCCGCAGAAAAAGGCACGATTGCAGGAGGGAGAGGAAGATGAAAAAGAGACTGACGAAGTGAACGTAGTCGGCAAGCGTAAAATAAGGCATATCCGGGAGGTTGCCGGCGATGACCATTTCGGACGTTACGGCCCCGAAGACCGCGGCGATGCCAACGCCAAAGCGCGGCTCCGTGTGATGCGGATCGATCAGGAATGCGAGAAACGCAATGCCCACCGAAATGAAGAGCCCGAGGAATGTCTTGAAATAGTTGGATGCGTCGGCGTGCGTAATGTCAAAAAGCACGTAAAAGCGGGAGTAGACCGCCGTCTGTGAATCGGACTGGGTCGGATCGCCATAGTTCGTCTCGTAGGTGAAGTTCCGCACCTCGAAGCGGGGCGGACTGCATTCCCAGCCGGTGATTTGAATGGGGTGCGAATGACGCAGGTTCGCGCTATCGACTACATATTGAAGTTCCTTGGTGTCGTGCAAGGCATCTTCGACGTCGACCTCCAAGGTGTGCGAATCCAACGGGTACTTGTGAAAATCCAAGCAGGTGTGAAAGCTCCCGCGGCAGTGATAGGAGACGTACTTGACGCCGCCCACCTCTTTGGCGTCGGGATGCTCCTTGACGTCCATCTTGCCGTTCATGAACTCGAATTCATCCGGCTTGACGTCGCCGCGCCATCGCAGCCAAACGTAGCCGTCGGTCACGTAGCAACATCGCCTCAGGTCCAGGTCGAAGATGTCGTTGGGATAAAACCCGATGCGGACCTCTTGCGCGGCGGGCTTCTCCGGCGGGGCCCCGGGAGATTTCACCGGCGGCGCCGCGGTGGGTATGCCGCCTTGATCGGCCTCAGCGGCTAGGGCCGCGACGGCGGGAATCGCAAGCGAGAAGACTGTGACGACGCCAATTAGTCGGAAAATGCAACGCGGCATAACTGTGCTCTTCAATTCCGAAACGACGCCTTTCTTTGATCTTTTCGCTTTAGCCGAGTCCCAGGGCCGCAAGTTCCGCCCGCGTCGAAGCGAAGTCCGCATGGCGGATACCGCCAATCCCCAAGCCCCGCGCCACCTGGACGAACATCGCCTGGTCATCGATGTAGACCACGTTTTCGGCCGACACCTGGGCAGTGTCCAGGGCGAGGCGGAAAATGTCGATGTCGGGCTTGCGAAAGTGGACAAAACACGAGGAGATGAAGAAATCGACGAAGGCACCCAGCTTGAAGGTCCGAATGCGATGCGCGTTCAGCTCGCGGCCCTCGTTGTTGACGACCGCGATCTTCAGCCCATGCCGTTCCTTGAGGCCGCGGACCAGTTCCATCATCTCGTCGTGCGGCTGGGATTGGGCAAACATGAACTGCCGGAACTCGTCGCGCGTGAACGGCCGCTTCTCATAAAAAACCGTGCGATCCAGGTACTCATTCAGCGTGAGCTTGCCCACTTCGTAGGTGTCGAAGGTCAGGTGGTGCCGCTGCTGCATCTCGTCGGGGTCGAGGTCGAAAGTCGTGGCGGCCAATTGCCGCGAGTGGTGGTCCCAGCCGTTGGTCAGCAAGACTCCCCCGACATCGAGGAACAAGGTCGTGACCTGGCTCATCCTCGCTGTCCTTCAACGGCATTGGGACCGGCGAGGTCGATGGGAAGCGGCCAACTGTGCCCTTGCTGGGCGAGCAGGCCCTGGGCGGCCTCGGGACCCCACGTTCCCGCGGCGTAATTGGGGAAGTCGCTCGGCGGGGCCACCGCCCACACGTCCAGCACCGGCATCAGCAGCCGCCAGGCCGCTTCCACCTGGTCTGCTCGCATGAAAAGCGTAGCGTCGTTTTTCATCACGTCCCAAAGCAAGGTTTCATAGGCTTCGGGCGACCGCGTGCCAAAAGCCTCCTGGTAGCCGAACCGCATGTCCACCGTTCGCAGGCTGAGCTTTGCGCCCGGATGCTTGGCACGGAAACGAAGGACAATGCCTTCGTCGGGCTGGATGGACATCACCAGCCGGCCCGGTTGCCAATCCAAGGCCACCTCGGGCGGAAATGCCTGGTGCGGCACGCCGCAGAACTGGATCACGACCTCCGACACCTGCCGGCCGAGTCGCTTGCCCGTACGAAGATAGAATGGCACGCCCTGCCAGCGCCAGTTGTCAATGAACAATTTCAGGGCCACGAAGGTCTCGGTCTCGGACACCGGCGCGACGCCTTCCTCTTCACGATAGCCGGGCACGGCCTTGCCGCCGATCCATCCCTTGCCATATTGGCCGCGGACGACGAACTGGTGGAGTTGGTCGTGGTGGATCGGTCGGACGGCATGCAGCACGTCAGCCTTCTTGTTGCGGATTTCGTCAGCGTCGAAGGAGACCATTGGCTCCATGGCGACCAGGCAGAGCAATTGCATGAGGTGGTTCTGCACCATGTCGCGGAGGGCGCCGGCCCGGTCGTAATAGCCGCCACGGTGTTCTACGCCTACCTCCTCGGCGACGGTTATGGTCACGCAGTCAACGTAGCGGCGGTTCCAGAGGGGCTCGAAAATGGGGTTGGCGAAGCGAAACGCGAGGATGTTCTGCACCGTCTCCTTGCCCAAGTAATGGTCGATGCGGAAGATCTGCGACTCCTGGAAGCTGCCGGCAAGCACGGCGTTCAGATCCAGCGCGGACTGCAGGTCGTAGCCGATGGGTTTCTCCACGACCAGCCGCGTCCGTTCCCGATCGGCGGAGAGGGCGGCCTCGCCCAGTCGCTTGGCGATCTCGCCGAACATGATCGGCGGCGTGGCCATGTAGAAGACCCGCTGGACCTTGGCGTTCCACTGCTTCTCAAACTTCGCGCATTGCTCGGCCAGGGCCTTGTAGGTTTGCGGCTTCTGGAAATCGCCCTGCTGGTAGAAGACATTGGCCGCGAAGTCACCCCACGCGGCGGCCTGCGCCTTGCCATTCCGCGAGAACTTGTTCACGCCCTGGTGCAGACGGCGGCGATACTCCTCGTCGCTCAAATCGACACGGTCCACGCCGATTACGGCGAACCGCTCCGGCATGCTGCGGTCGCAAGACAAATCGAACAAGGCGGGCGCGAGCTTGCGCCAGGTCAGATCGCCGCCACCGCCGAAGATCGCAAAAATCGTCGGCTCGAAATGCTCGCTGGAGTTCATGCGCTCACGTGCCGTGGCACGGCCCGTTCCAGGGTTTGCAGCAGTTTGTCGAACGGCTGGTTGAATTTCGCCACCCCCTCGTTCTCCAACTGCTGCGTCAAGTCGTCGATGTGCAGGCCGAGATCGGCCAACCGCTCCAGCACCCAGGCGGCCCGCTCAACATCGTCGCTCAACCGAGGCTGGGGATGACCGTGGTCGCGGTAGGCGTCGAGAGTTTCCCGCGGCATCGTGTTAACCGTTTCGCGGCCGATCAGGGCCTCGACGTATTTCACGTCGCTATAGTCGGGGTTCTTGGTGCCCGTACTGGCCCACAGCAGTCGCTGCGGGCGTGCGCCCACTTTTGCCAGCCGCTCAAAGCGCGGACTGGTGAAGAGTTCCTCATAAATGACGTGCGCCTGCTTCGCGCTGGCGACGGCCACTTGTCCCCGCAGTTGCTCGGCGATCACCCCATCCTTGCCGCCCGCCGCAACCCGCTTTTCCAACATCGGATCGACGAGCGTATCGATGCGGCTGACGAAGAAGCTGGCCACCGAAGCCACGCGATCGAGGGGCTTTCCCTCTTTCGCCAGTGTCTCAAGACCGGTCAGGTAGGCTTCCGCCACCATGCGATAGCGCGGCAGGCTGAAAAGCAAGGTCACGTTGACGTTGATCCCTTCGCCAATGAGTTGCGAGATCGCCGGCAGCCCGGCGTCGGTCGCCGGCACCTTGATAAAGACGTTAGGCCGGTCCAAGGCGGCCCACAAGCGATGGGCCTCGTCGATCGTACCGTCGGTATCGAGGGCCAAATGGGGATTGACCTCCAGGCTTACGTATCCGTCCCGTCCGGCGGTCTCTTCGTGGACGGGGCGGAAGGCGTCGGCTGCACTTTGCACGTCTGCCACACTCAAGAGCTCATAGATTTCGGCGGGCTCTTTTCCCGTCTGGGCGAGCGTGCGAATTTCCTCGTCGTAATCGTGGCCCTCGCCGATGGCTTTCTCGAAGATCGCCGGGTTCGACGTGATGCCGCTCAGTCCGTCATCGTCGATCAGGCCACGCAATTCGCCGCTGACGATGAGGCGGCGGCTGATGTAGTCCAGCCAGACAGATTGGCCAAGTGCCGCCAATTGCCGTAAAGGGTTGTTTTTCACAGCCATACTCCTTTTTCACATACGAATCCCCTTCCCCGTAGAATGGTATCCGGAATGGTCGAAAAGGCAAGCAGAGTGACCGATGCTACCCTCACAAAATCCGGCCCCAGACTATTTACTTGTCCAGTTTGCAATTGCGGGATTTCCGTTTACAATAAACGATTATCCCACCTCCCCAACCCACCTCCCGCCATGGCCCGCTCCGTCCTCTCCCGTTATCTGAATCCCGACGTGCTCAATCGAATGGTCGGCCGGCGGATCGATCCCCGCGGGCTGGTGCTCGGCAACCTGGCCGGATCGCATAAGTCGCCCTTGTCGGGCTTCGCCGTTGAGTTTGCCGGCCACCGGGAATATGCCTGGGGCGACGATCCCAAGCACATCGATTGGCGGCTTTTTTTCACCCGCGATATGCTCTTCGTCAAGCAGTACGAGATGGAGACGAACTTCGTTTGCCACTGCCTGCTCGACGCCAGCGCCTCGATGCGTTACGGTGAGGATGGGCAGCAGAAACTTGCCTACTCCGCGCAGATGATCGCCGCCCTGAGCCACGCCATCGTCCATCAGGGCGACAAGATCTCGCTGGCCGCCTTCGACGAGAAAGTGCTCGGCACGGTGACGCCCAATAGCTCGATGGCCCAGATTATCCGCATGGCCGAGTTGCTCGACGGGCTGACGCCAGTCAACAAGACGCGGATGGCCGAATGTCTCAGCGAACTGTGCAGCCGCACGAAAAGGCGGGAGATCGTCATGATCTTCAGCGACTTCTTCACCGACCTCGATGCACTGGAGCCCGTCTTGCAGTTGATGCGCTACCGCTTGCACGAAGTCGTGATCTTCCAGGTCATGCACCACGACGAACTGGCCTTCGAATTCGACCGCATGACCAAGTTTGTCGGGTTGGAGGTTTCGGAGGAGTTGTTGGCCAACCCGGAGGCCATCCGCCGCCGCTATCTCACGGCGGTGGAGACGTTCAACAGTCGCCTGGCGGAGATTTGCCAGCGGAACCGCATCGAGCGTGTGCTGGTGGATACGAGCCGCGACATGGGTGAGGTGCTGATCGACTATCTCAACCAACGCAGCCGCTTGCACCGACGACGATGAAAAGCCACGAGCCCGCGCGAGGATTGCCCGCTGGAAGCAAGCGGGACCTGTCTATCGAAACCCGACGCATAAGCGAGGAAGCTTCGCCGACCAGGGTTGCGTGGTGCCCGCGTCGGGTTATTACGGGGATTTTTCGCGTCGGAGTAGTACTCACTCTTGCGATTTGCCTCCCTTTGACGGGCCTGGCGGCTGCAGCCGAAGCGGTAGTTCCGCTGCCGTCTTTTGCGGAGACCTGCTTCCGTGGCCGTCCTGCCGGCAGCTATGTCTCCCTGGCCGAGGCCCAACGGCTGCTGGAGAGCATGGGACCGGAAAGCCGGCTGTCTCCTGCCGATCAGCAAAAGGCGCGGATGCGAGGCTTGTTTCGCGTGCGCGATTGGACTCCGCAGAGCGTCGTGCAATTCCGCATGGAAGATGCCAACCAGCAATTCCGGATTCACGTCTGGGGCGACGGACAGGGTGTTTCACTCTTTGTGCCCCGCGCGGCGCGGCCTACCGCATCAAGCAGCAGCCCAGCGAGGCCATGTCGAAACAGGACCTGCGGCTGAGCCTCGGGGCCTTGGTGGCGACCGACGACCATCGCGGCGTGCGGCTGCTGGCCGGCGCCTACCAGATCCGCTGTCAGGACGGAACCGTCGTCCTGACCAGGGGGAACGCGCCGGTGATGACGGTCCCCATGCAGGGCGCCCCCCAGAGCTTCTACGTGGAAGTGCCCAACGACGCCACGTTGCAGGACATAGCCGTCTTTCGCGGTGGACCGGCCCCAGAGGAAATCGCGCCGGCCCATCGGCTCGTGCTCGATGGCAGGCGTCCGGCCGACCTGCCCTGGAAAAGCCCGGCCATGAAAGGAGTACGGCTGGAGCGGCGGGGCGACGGTTGCGTAGAACTCGCGGCCGAAAACTCCGCCGATATGGCCCTGGCCACGGTGGCCGCCGCCAAGCCGGGCCTGTATGAGGTCGTCTTCCAGATTGACGAGGCAACCCCCGGCACCGGGCTGGCCCTGCTTAACGCCAAGGGCGAGCCGTTGGAAGGCATCGAGTTTGGCCGCGAGGGCAACAAGACACTTGGTTTCGGCTTCGGCAATCCTCGCGAGCAGCTCGGCCTGGGCGGCTTTGACTTCGTGGAGCGACCCGCGCCCATCGCTGGGCCGGGGCAATGGCTGCGGCTCGTTCTCGCCAGCGCCGCCTCGCGCTGCTGGTTGAGCGGCGACGGCGTCCATTGGGGCCGACTCTTCGACGCTCGAGAACGCGGCAGTTGCTGGCAGTCGATCGCGCTGTTCGTCCGCGACACCCGTGACCGTGGAAATCCGGACAACGCCGCCCGGCACATCCGTTTGCGGAGCGTCGAGGTTCGCGAATTGAGCGGGCTGACCGGCGCGGTCGCCGAAGATCTGCGGACCAAGGCGGCGGGCGCCGGCGTGGCCATGCGGGTTGTTCAGAACGAGTCACCGCAGGATTGGACGCGGCGCATCAGCCGGTTGGCGCCGGCCGGATGCATTCTGGAGGAGTGGCGCTATGCCTGCACGCTTCAGGCCGTGGGCGACGAAGTACGGAGCGATGCGGCCGAATTGCTGCTGCAAAACGCGCTTTTCCGGCGATTGAACGCGCTGCACACGATGCGGGAAAGGACCGATCTGTTGCTTGATGCGGCGCTGATCTGGCGCTGCGGTTGGAATGGCCAACATGCGCTATGGGACCTTTGGGAGACGCTGGGACGCGCAACGCTTCAGGCGGGGTCCTCCGCGGATTTCGAGCTTTACCAGCAGGCCTTCATGAACTGTTCCTTGGCCGAGGTGCAGACTCACATCGGACCAGTTTCCTGGGAACTCGCCCGTGACGCCTTGCTGCTGTTTTTCGCGGAGCATCGCGAGGCCGAATTGAGCCGCATGGAGAGTATGGTTGCCTATTGGCGAGCTTCTGACCCGCAGAGTGGGGGGTGCCCATGGCCAATTAGCGTCCAGCTCGACAACTTGCTGAAAGCCTTGAATGTCGTGCCGCGGGCAAAGCTACGAGGGCGGGGGCGGATCCGCTCCGCCGACGCGGCGCCCGTCGTATCCCCGCCGCTGAATCGCGCGGCGAGCAATATGCTCTCGGAACTGCTAGGGGCCGTGGAGGGCAAACAGTACGCCGACGCGGCTCGGATTCTAGTCTCCAGCGAGTCGCCGCAGGGGGAAGGGCTCGTTGCCGCTACACGCGATGGCCAGCTCTACCATTCGTACCGAATTGCTTTGCGGTTGCTCATGGAGCGGAACCGGGAACTCCGCGAGGCCTTGGTGCGTCGCATCGGGGCCGCCGACCAGCTCAAGATCGATCAAGTTATGGCCGCTGGCGATCCGGCGGCCGTGGAGACATTGACGGTGCAGTACGGCGGCACGTCGGCCGCGGTCCGCCCTTGTCAGTGGCTGGGCGATCGCGCGCTGGCCGCCGCCGATCTGGCCCAGGCGGTGTGGTGGTATGACGAAGGGCTCCGTCTGGCCGACGGCGCCGAGCGTGCGGACTTGGCGCCGAGGAAACGCCTGGTCGCGGCCATGCTCGGATCGCTCGTGGGGCAGCCGGTCACGCAGCCCGTTACCTTCGGCAAGGTCACGGTTCCGCCTGACAAGTTTGAATCCTGGATCCGCGGCCAGCTAGCCCGCCGGGTACGTGGGGAAGCGGTTGCTGAGGTCGATTCCCTTCCCGTGGTTGCCGTCGAAAAGCCCGTGGATTTCCAGGCAGCGCCAGGGGCGAACTGCAGGATCCAGCCTGGCGCGGCTTTCAACGAGAGGAATTGCCCTGGGACTATGGCGACGTCGATTGGTCCTGGCGGCACCTCGTCCTGCAAAGCGGCGGCGATTGCCTGCTGGCCGTCGAGCGTCCGCGGATCGCGGCCTTCGAGTTGTCGGACGGAAGAATGCGCTGGGATGCTCGGCTCAATAACGCTTGGGCGTTTTGCCCCGTGCGGCCATTGGTCCGCGCGGGCGCGTTTATCTTCGTTCCGCGATCTCGCCCGGTCGCGCCGGGATTCTATGCCTCGACGCCAAGACCGGCCACAGGCTCTGGATGGCCGACTGCGGCGGCGCAGCGGTTTGCGATCCGCTGGCCTGCGGTGGACGGATCTTCGTCCTCGCCCTCGGACCGACGGGCGGGGAGTTTGCGGCGCCGTTATGCCTGGTCGAGTTGCAGCCCGAGAGCGGCGAGGCGATTTCCCGACGGCAAATCGTGGAGGCCACTCAGCGCGAGAAGTGGCTGCCGGAATGCCAGGTCTCTTGGGCAGCCAACCGGCTCATTGTGCTCCTGGCGGGAAACATCTTCGCCACGGACATGCAGGGACGCATCGCCTGGCTCCGCGAAGAAATGCCGCTGCCCTGGCCCGCCGATCCCAACTTCAGCCAGCAGCAGAATCAGCCCGCGATTGAAACCGAGGGGCGGATCTTTGTCCAGCAGCCCGGCAGTTGTGCGATCGATTGCCTCGATTTGGAAACGGGCGAACTTCGTTGGCGATGCGGGATCACCGGCCTGCAAGCGATTTACGACCTGGCAGGCGATCGGCTCCTGGCGAAATCCGCGAGGGGGCTGGCCGTTTTGAACAAAACGAGCGGCAAACTGCTTTGGCAGCACGAGTACCCCGAAATGCAGCCGGCCCTGGCCCGCACGACTTCCGGCATGATCCTCGCGACCCGGCATGGATCGGTCGGCGACAAGGCGTTTCTGGAGTTTCTTTGGATCGATGCCGCCACGGGGCGGACGCGGGCCCATAGCCAAATACCGCTGGAGCAGAACCAGCCCATGGTGTTTGGACCGATGGCGGCCGGTGGCGGGCATATCTGGTGCTGTTTCGGCTACTCGGCAAAAGGCGAGTCGACCAGTGTGAAACGGATCCTGGAACTGCGGGCCGTCAAGCCGGCGGTCGAGGAGGAGCCGTAAGCAAAAGATGTCGAATCCGCGTTGGGTCGTCGGGTGCCCGGTACTCCGGGTCGTCGGTCTTGTAGCACGGTAGGCCGGAACAGGCTTGCGCAGTTCCGGCAAAACGCGAGCAAATCCTCGCCGGAACTGCGCAGACTTGTTCCGGCCTATTCGTTACTTGCATCATATTGTCGCTTAATCGCCGTCGCACTGGTGGCGTTTTGCGTGGTGGGCCGCGGGCCCGTTCGTGCTGACGTTGTTCTTCCCAGCGGCGACCCCGACTCCCGCTGCCCGGACTTGCGGCTTTGGCTTCGGGCCGATGCCGGCATCCACGACGCGGCCGGGTATGGCCCTGGCGATGCGGGCTTCAGCGGCGCCGTGGCGGTCTGGAGCGACCAGTCCCCGAGGCAATTCGACGTGGCCGCGCCGCCGGCGCGGCGCCAGCCTATGTCGCACGGCAGCCGGGGGCGGGCAATCGGCCTACGGTGGCCTTCGGCTCGGGGCGGATGCTCGTGCGCACCAGGGACGCCCTGCACGACCACGTGAACTCGACCACGCTGCTGGTCCTGCAGATGCAGCGCGGTCGCGAGGAAGGCAACGTCGTGTTTCAGCGCCGGCGATCCTGGCGGCACGCGAGACTCGCTCGCGTTCGAGCACAATCAGGACTTCGATCCGAATATGGGCTATTGCAAATGGTCGATCGGCGAATTCAATGTGGGCGACCCGTTGCACATCGCCGCCGACGGCCGCTTTGCCATCGTCATCCTCCGTTCATCCGGCGAGAGCTCCTCGATGGAGGTGCAGGACGGCTTGGGCGACGCCATGGGGGCGGAGCGCGGGGTCGGCGGCACCGGGCATTATCCCGTGAGCAGCCAGTGCGGCCACGGCTATTACTTGGGCGGAGCACGACCGGACGACTCGCAAGGGGCTTGGTACGACGGACAAATCGCCGAGGTCATGGTCTATGACCGCACTCTCACTTCCGCCGAGCGGCGAGTGCTGGTGAGCTACCTCCGCCGCAAGTATGATCTGGACGTCCTCGACGCCTTGCAACCGGCTGGCACTCAACTCATGCAGGCCGAGGATTTCGACGGACCGTGGCAACTTAGCTCCCCCTGGGATTTCAGAAATTTTCTTTGTCTCGGCCATCGGCACGTCATCGCCAACTTTCCCAAGACCACCGAGGGAATCAAGCGGTCGGTTCTCATAACCCAGCCGGGCAAGTATTCGGTCTGGGTGCGGGCGATTGCCTACGGCAGGGAAAGTGGGCTGAGGACGAGCATCGGTGGCAGACCGCTGGGTCTCACGCATATCAGGGGTCCCATGGCCATGCGCTGGGAACTGGCGGGCCAAACAGACCTGCCGGCCGGCGAAACCGAGATCGTTGTCCGCGGCGAGGGCCCCGGCGACAAGGAATGCGACGCCGTGCTGATAAGTTCCACCGTTGCCACCGAGGCCGGCGTGGAGGAATTCTGTGCTTTGGCCCAGCGGCTGCGGCGCACACCGAGTCCTGGGCAGGTTATGGCGGTTTTCGACGATGGTCGTCGCATCGAGGGCGATCTCGTGTCGGGCTGGCGGTGCAGCGGCGTGCACATTGCCCGAGAAGGCGGCGTGCGGCCGCGGGTTCGTTGCCTGAAGCTGGACTGTCTGCCTTCCGATCCGGCCTCAATGACTGATGCCTTGCTGGAGTTGCATAACGGCGACCGCATTCGGGGGATTTTGTGCGGCTACAAGGCCGCTTCGGCGGTGGCGGGAAAAAACGCCGGGCCCTTCGTGCTGGTGCAGCCTTCCCAGGAGTTCGGCAAGGCAGTGGAGGGTCAGGGGACGCCGATCGCAGTGGATATCCAGTGGCTGCGGCGGATCGTGTTCGATGCGGGCAGTCTCGTCGGGCCGCTGCCCGCCACAGTCGTTGGTTTGCCGTGACGGACGGGTGCTTGGCTTTCGCGCCCTGCGGTTCAACGGCGAAGCGGTAAGCCTGCTTACCGATCGCGGCCTCCTCCGCGTGCCATACCGCGAACTTGCGGAAATCGCCATGCAGCCGATGGACCCGTGGGAAGCCTACTATCGCCAGCTTGCGGCGACCGACCCCGACCTTGAAGCGGGCCTGGTGCGTCTGGTGACGGGAGGGGGGATGGTTCTCACCGCGCCAACGAGCCGTGTCGAGCCGTTCCGCGGGGAAGCGGAACCTGCGGCATCGACCATTCGCATCCAGCCCGGCTGGAGTGGCACGCCCATTGCCCTGGCCTGGTCGGCCGTGCGGCAAGAGGTGGCAGGCGGCCGCCAACGTTGTGCCGCTTTCGTTGCTGGCGCCGGGGCAGATCATGCAAGGCGGCCCGTTGGGAGGCAGTTGGAAGTGGCAGACCGACCGTAACGTGGCCGGCGGCGAATTATGTTGCGGCGGCGTGCATTGCCTTTGGGGCTTCGGCGTCCATGCCCCCAACGCGATGGTGTTTCCCCTTCCCGATTCCGCGCAGACCTTCCGTAGCGGCCTGGGAATCGACCAGTCCATGGGCGATGCGGGCAGTGTCGTGGCGAAGATCTATATCAACGATTTGACGGGGACGCCGGTGTTCCAGAGCCGGCCGTTGAATGGTTCGCTTAGGGCAATTTCCACGGGTGACGTGGCGATTCCTGCCGGAAACGGCGCCGATCGGCAACTGCTGCTGGTCATGGTGGATGGCGGCGATGCCCGCGGACCTGGCGCCCTGGGGTTGGACATTGGCGATCACGCCGACTGGTTGGAGCCGACGCTCGTGCTCGATCCGGCCAGGTTGCGAGCGGCCGTGGCGAAGCATCGGCGGTAGAACGTGGGGGCCCCGAATGAGGCGACCAGGCATTATCCCAGGAAGCCAGAGGGCGTGATCCGCCAGGCTGGCCGCGCCGGAGAGTTCATCGAGGTGGTCATCCAGGGATTGCTGCTGGCCGATGCGCAGTATCCAAGCCGTGGTTGTGCGACGGTAGCGGAGGACCGCGACTCGCAAGCCTGGCCCGGGGAAGCCATCGCCCGCTGTCCCTCTTCCCGGGCGGCATGTGCCCATGGTCGGCTACCGCGCGCACCACCGCCGCCACATTTTCCGGTACGCTGCTTCCAGATGGCGGGCGAAACGCGGGGCGTCCATCAGGGGCGAGGCCTGCAACCGGGCTCGTAGTCCGGTACGCATGGCGGCCAGGCGGGGAAGGTCTTGGGCCAGTTCCGCGGCGATCCGCATATACTGCTCGGGATTGAAGGCGATGAGTTCCGGCAGGCCAAGATTGGTCAATTGGCACAAGCCGGCCCGCCCAACCACCGTTGACCCAACGAGGGTTACGACTGGCACCCCCATCCAAAACGAGTCGAGGCTCGTTGTGTGACCATTGTAAGGGACGGTATCCAGCCCGATGTCGATCTCATGGTAGTACTCCAGGTACAGCGGTCGTGGCCGGTGGCCGACAAACGCTACGCGCTGGCGGTCCACGCCTTCTTCCGCCAGCAAGTCCAGGACCTGTCGGCGGTGCGACCCTTCCGCGGCCAGGATCGTCAGCCGAGAACGATCGACTGCCCGGAGAACGCCCGCCCAAAGCCGCAAAACGCCGGGGTTGATCTTGCAGAAATTGTTCAGGCAGCCGAAGGTGACGTAACCGTTCCCGGCCGCCGGCAGCGCGTTGACCGCCGGATTGCGATCGAGCGGGTCGTAGCACCAAAACGTCTCCGGCAGACGAATCGATTGCTCCGCATAGCAGCGATCGTCGGCGTCGGTCGGATCGAGATGAACGTCGGTGATACGGTAGTCGATCGTGGAAAGCCCCGTCGTGCCCGGATAGGCCAGCCAGCAGGCCTGCACCGGGGCCGGTTTGCGCGCGAATACCAGGAGCCGATGGTGGGCCATGTGCATGGTCAGGTCGACGAGGATATCGATTCGGTCCTGCCGAATCTGCCGGGCGACCTCGGCGTGGCCCAGGCCGGTGATCTCGCGCCAACCATCGACCAACGATCGCAGCCGCGCTGTGGTGTCGTCAGGGCGGATTACATCGGAGTAGCAGAAGATCTCGAAACCCGTGCGATCGTGGGCGGCGAAAAGGGGTGCCGTAAAGAAGGCCGCCGCATGGCTGCGGAAATCGGGCGAGATGTAGCCCAGTCGCAAGCGGCGATCGGTGGAGCGGTCATTGGGATGCGGCTCGATGCATTGGGCCAGCGGCGTGGCGTGCCGTTGGGCCCAGTGGCGGTGCGCTCGCCAATCGCGGCGGCATCGCAGGCAGGAGAATAGATTTGCGTGTAGAGCAGGTTGCTATGGGCCTCGGCGTAACCCGGCTCGAGCTTCCAACGCCCGGCGAAAACAGGCCATCGCCTCATCCAGCCGTCCTTGGTCCTTCAACACTGCGCCAAGGTTGAGGTGGGCTTCGGCGAAGTGCGGCCTCAATTCCAGTGCCCGGCGGCAACAGGCAACTGCCTCGTCCAACTTTCCTTGCTTCTTCAGGGTGCTGGCGAGGTTGCTATGGACCTCCGGGCAATCGGGCTTCAATTCCAGCGATCGGCGATGGCAGGCTAGCGCTTCGTCTAGTCTGCCCAGATCCTTCAGGACATTGCCCAGGTTGGTGTGGGCCTCGGCCAAGCCGGGCCGCAACTGCAATGCCCGGCGATGGCAGACCACCGATTCCTCGAGCTTTCCCAGGTCCTTCAAGACGTTGCCGGCATTACACAAGACCTCGGCGCAATTTGGGTCCAGCTCCAGGGCAAGGCGATAACTGTCGAGGGCCTCGCCCAACTTTCCCTGAGCCTTCAAGGCGGCGCCGCGGTTATTTTGGGCTTCGACGAAACGGGGCTCCAACTTGAGGGCCCGGGTGAAACAGGTGAGGGCTTCGTCGAGACGGCCTTGGTCCTTTAATGCCACGCCCAGGTTGTTGTGGGCCTCGGCGATATTGGGCTGCAGCGCTAACGCACGACGGCAGCATGCCACCGCTTCTTCGAGGTTGCCCTGCTCCCGCAAGGCCATGCCCAGATTGCTCAGCACCTCAGCCTGATCCGGAGCTGCGGCAAGGATCTCGCGGTACGCTAACTCCGCTGCCTTAAGGCGGCCGCCGCGATGGTGCTGCAGGGCTAGTGACAGTAATTCAGAAAGGGGTGTCATAAAGAGCCGCGTGCGCGGCAAGATTCTCTAACAACTCCACCGGCTGCTGGCGGCCGAGCAAGCATCATATACTCATGGTCGGCGAAGCCCCAGCATCTGGCCGCACACAGTTTCGGTCACGGCTTGCAGCATCCTTGCCGGGCAATGATAATGGTTGACGAAGTTTGTTGGCCGCGAGGGCAATCCCTCGGTTGACGTTGGCCGTCGCCAGGCGATCGATACATTCATTCTAACAAGAGAATACAGGTGCTGGCATGATGCGAAGGTGGCAGTGTGCTTGGGCAGCGATAGGGGTGGTCTTGTTGGGGGCGGCGATCGGTCGGGCAGATCCGCCGGATGTGCCGGACGGTAGCCCCAAGGAATTGGTTGCGTTCATGCAGGGGCTGATGCGCGAGCAGCCGCACGATGCCGAGTCGATGCAGAAAACTCGCCAGGCGCTGATCAAGGCGGCCGACAAGATTCTGGAGGCCAAACCCAGCGATGACCAGTTGGCGTTTGCCGTGGGAGTGAAGGCGGCAATGCTGCAAGATCCCGAGGAGTTAGCGGCCTTTGAGAAGAAACTGAAGAAATCCGGCCAGAAGGCGGCGGCCCAGATAGTCCATGTGCGGCTGCTCGTGCTCCAGGTTCAGAAGGCGAGCACCGAGGCGGCACTGACCGATCAGATCAACGAGTTCAAGAAGTTCCTTGCCGCCGGTCCGCTTCAGCCGGGAGACGACCAGGCGGCAATAGAGGTCGCCAGTTCCGCCGAGAGGGCCGGCGGACGTTTCGCCGGCGACACCTGCGAGGGCCTTGCCAAGCTATTGGGCGCCGAGCCGAAGTTCGCCGCCGCAGTCCGTCAGTTACAGGCCAGCGCCCGCCGCCTGAAACTCGTGGGCAACGCCATGCACCTGGAGGGCAAGACGCTCGACGGCAAACTCCTCGACTGGCCCAAGTTCCGCGGCAAGGTCGTGCTCATTGATTTCTGGGCCACATGGTGCGGCCCGTGCCGTGCGGAAATCCCCAACATCAAGGCCGCCTACGAGAAATTCCACGGCAAAGGCTTCGAGGTCATCGGCATTAGTCTCGACCGCATGAGCAGCCAGGAGCTGGCGGACTTCGTCAAGAAGGAGGACGTTCCTTGGACGATCTGCCGCGACGCCGATTCACCGCAGAACATGGCCGAGTACTACGGCATCAACGGCATCCCGCAGTTGATTCTCGTGGGTCGCGACGGCAACGTGGTTACGCTCAACGCCCGTGGACCGGCGCTGGAGCCCGCCGTGGTAAAGGCCCTGGCTGCGGGTGGCGGCGAGGTGACTGCGGACGACCTTGTGCCGGAAAAATCCGCGAAGGCCGACACAAAGAGCGGCGCGAAGGCGGACAAGAGTAGTGCAAAGACTGACGCCAAGAAGGCCAGAGAGCAGAAGAGGGCCGAGGAACAGGCCGCACTCAAGGAAAGGCGCGAACAGGCCGCTAAAGAGGCCAGCGCCCGCCAGCCGCGAACCTGGACCGACGCCACCGGCAAGTTTCAGGTCACCGCAAAATTCCGCGGTATGGCCAACGGCGTGGTCAGACTCGAGTTGGAAGACGGCCGCATCATCACCCTTGCGCTGGAAAAGCTCAGCGACGACGATCAGGAGTGTATTCGTCAGCGGAAATATTGAGACGATATTCGGTGCCGCGCAAGTTCAGCCCGCCGCGCGATAGGTCCGGCGATAACCGTCTGGATCTTTGCCACGGAGATGCCGCCACACGACCTGCAAGGTCGGCATGTTGACGGTGCAGATAAAGATCTTCCGCAAGTTCCCCGGGGAGGAACGCAGGGGGTGCACACCGTGCCAGGAATGGGGTGTTCGCTGGAAGAGGAGGCTGCCGTTGCCCTGGGCCTCAAGCGTGGCGGCAACCTTCAAGTCCTCGAAACGCGGATGGCTGCGGCGGTGGAGCCGACCCTCGTCGTCTAAGATGAGGATTCGCCCTCCCCAGGCCGGGTTCCAGTCGCTTTCCGTATTGAAGTAGAAAATATGCGTGCAGAGCTTGCGACGGGCGTCGCAATGCGGCGCGACCGCGCAGCCTTGCCAGGCATAGTACCATTCGAAGGTAAACAACATCGGCTGCCGGGAGGGAATGCCGCACATGCGGCGCATGAACGTCGTATACGCCGGTCCACGCAGCTCGGCGAGAAACTCCTCCCAGGCCGTTCCGATCGGCATGCCCTGCTGATAGTGGAGCGAGAGGCGGTCGTGTCCAACTCCGCCCCTGGCCGACTTCTTGAACACTATCCGTTTGAACGCCGACGTGTCGGGCAGATCCGCCCGCAGCCGTTCATAGCTGTCCGCGTTCAAGGTATTGTGGATATCGACCCAAGGGTAGGGGCGTTGCTGCCGGAAGGTGGCGACGGACAAGGCGTCAAGAGCGTCGAGATTCAGGTATCCCATTGTGGTGGTCGTGGCAAGTGCGTGACGGTGGGAACTTCACCACGGGCTCTTTCCAGGGATTTGACCCGTGGCTGCCAGCGGTAATATAGCGGCGCGGCAATATTCTTGACAAGATCACGTACACTGAGAATTCACAATTAAGACACGCGTTAAAATAAGCCGACGAACCATTGCCTGGGTGGGTTCACGCGATATTTGGGAGGTAACTAAGCCACCCTCCCAGGAAAGTCGTTCCCGCTGCAGAAGAAAGACCGATCGGGCACAAGACAGCGGCGCTGACGGCAATTGCGGTCACGTGTCGCTAATGACTAAGCGCCGGTTCGGCCCAAGTTTCCACGGGTACGGCACGAGATGCCCAATAGGTATATTGGGGATCGCCGAAGCGAAATGTGAATACGGCGTCCGGCAACTTCCGACCGTTTCGATCACAGGAATGGACGCGGACTAGTACCGTCCCGTCGCTATAGCGTTCCACGTCACAAGCGTCAAGCGCCATGGATGTCAAATCTCAGCTATGCCCAAAATCCCGTATGGACGCGATCCCTTGGAACGCGAACCTCTCCACCTCTGCTGATAGTGTAGCTTAGCCGGTGGGGGTTTGTCGAGACCTTTAGGGCAATTCAGCCAAAAAAAAGCGAGCCAAATCGAGAACCGGATTGTACGATCAGGCGAGCGATTCCATTTTCAGGAGGCGATATTTCATGGCAGAGCCACCGGGGGCCGAAAAATGACCGATCGTTCGCTCCAGTGCTGTTGGCTCGTCCGGGACCGATGCAATGCGATTCTTGGCGGCCGATCGTACCACCCGATGACATGGCACAATCAGCGGCACCCGATTGCCGGACATAACGCTTCCCACAGCCCGGCTGGCGCCTGGAACACCGACCCGGGCGGCCAACTCGCCGTAGCTAAGGGTCTGACCGTAAGGGATGGTTCGGCAAGCGTTTAGAACGTCGGCTTGAAACCTGGTGGCCGGACTGGGATCCACCTCAAGCTCGCAGAAATCGACGGGCTCGCCGGCCGCGTAGCGAAGCAGTTGATCGACCGCCTTCCGGGCAGCCGCGTCGGGAATATGGCTCAAAATTTCCCCGATTTGGAGGGCGGGGCAGCGGCTGAATGCTGTCTTGCAACCATGTTTGAGCTTTCGACGAGCAACCGGGTCTTGGGTAATCGCGTTTATGGCCATCGCGGCCGAGGAGTGGCCAAACGCCAGTTGACAGATGACGCCGTACCGCATCCTCAGCGACATCCAGCCCAACTCGCTAGGAAACACCAGAAATCGATCATCCTTCGCTTCATACCACATTGCACCATCTCCGTGGGATACCATAACCCCCAATTGTATGGGGCTTTGACAATCACTTCTCTTCCATCTTATACTTAGGGCGATGGGCCGGTGAATGCTTGTCCAAGAATTTAGGGTCGCAGTCGTTGGCGGTGGGGTGCCATAAATCTCTCCTGGAAACGCAATCGAATGAATCGCTACAACTCATTATGCGATGACTTCTACGTGAACATGAACCTCAGCACGGAGATGGACCTTCCGGCCAATCGCGAAACCGTACTGCACTTCTTTGAGCGGGTCCAGAAAACCTACCCCACCATGAGGAATTTCTATTCCCGGGACCGGGGCGACTTCATCCTGGAGGAAGACAAGGACGGCGGAAATTACCGTTGGAGCACCATCGAACCCCGCCGGGTCTGTTCGGGCTACGTCAATCCGGACGAGATCGACGATGCGATGCGGCAGCACGAATTGGTCCTCGATCTAGCGCCCTATATGCTTTCTGTCAGCCCCTTGGATTGCGAGGCGCTCGACTTGCTTTATGGTTTCGACTTCACCTATCGCGGCAACCACAACGAACTGATTGCCGAGGCGTTGGGAGTGGGGTCGGCGATGGATCGAATCCTCGAAGTGCCGGGAGCCACGGTGATCAATTGCGAGCCGTCGATAACGGTGGCCTTGGACGAGGAATGTCGCGTGCAGTTCCGGCTGAGCATGGAGACCCGCAGCACGGCCTACCACGTCCGCACGGGGGAGTATCCCGAGGAGCAACTGAGCGTCTACGTCACTGCAAGGCAGTACGGAAGCCTTGCTGCTGAAAGGACTTACGTCGAGACGGTCCGCCATCTGCGGCAAATCTGCGAAGACATGCTGGAGAACCACGTCATCGAGCATGTGCTTAATCCGCTGGCGCGCACCATCGCCATGAAATGACAATGTATCCGAGAGTAAGCTATCCTTTCCTTGGAAGCTCTTTCTCGGCTAGGTTGGTTCCATGGCGGCAATACACGGGCGTTCCAAGCGAAACGCGCTTGACTATCGGATTCACGGTGCGCTGGCGGTTCGCATCGCACTCTATTGGATGACGTGCCTGGCGGCCATCACCGCGATTCTGCTGGTTTGGCATGTCGTCGCGGTTCCCGGCGAGTCGATTGCCGCCCATCTGGCAAGTATTGCAAGAGTTTACGGGCCGGCCGCAATCGCATCGCTGTTGCTGCTGCCGGCAGTGATATTCGACCTGGTCAGATTGAGCGGTCGATTCACCGGCCCGATGTTTCGCCTACGTCGCTCGCTGCATGACTTGGCCCAGGGCCGACCGGTCGCGGCCGTCCGTTTTCGCCACGCCGACTTCTGGGAGGAATTCGCCGACGACTTCAATACGGTCGCTGTTCGGTCCGCGCGAGACGACCGAGTTGAACAGCGACGCCGATGAGGGCACGTCAGGCATTCCAACCTGACATTCTGCAAACTCAGGCTGGAACGCCTCGTCTAGCGATATTCCTTCCGCGCCGACAGCAATGCCCGTCGCGAATTGCTGGCCCGGCCAGCTGTACACTTCTGGCTGGGCGGGCAGCCAATCGCCGGTCCACGCGCCGAATCCACCTGGGTGCGCGTACACGGTTTCCAGGCAGCATGGGACGGGTGGAGACTGCCGACAGCGGCAATCTCTTCCTTAGTTATCGCGCGGAATCGGCTTGCTCGATACGATCGAAGGTGAAGTCGCCATCGACATAATCGATACGTACGCGAGTCCCAGCCGCCGACTCGTGCTTGAGCAACTCCACGGCCAGCGGATTTTGCACTCGCTGTTGGATCACGCGCTTCAACGGCCGGGCACCGTAGGTCGGATCGTAGCCCTCCAACGCGATGGCGCTGACCGCGCGATCCGTGACCTCCAGCTCGATGCCGTTTTCGGCAACCATCTTCTTTAATCGCTCGACCTGCAGGCCAACGATCTTATGGATCGCCTCGGCCGAGAGCGGATGGAAGATCAAGATCTCGTCGACGCGATTGAGGAACTCGGGCAGGAACCGTGCGCGGAGGGTTTCCATGACCGCCTCGCGCATCTGCTCTTCCGTGCCGCGCTCGCGGGTGATTTCCTGGATGACCTGGCTGCCGATATTCGACGTCATGACCACGATCGTATTGGTGAAATCGACCGTGTGGCCGAGGCTGTCGCTCAAGCGGCCGTCGTCGAGGATCTGCAAGAGAATGTTGAAGACGTCGTGATGGGCTTTTTCAATCTCGTCCAGAAGCACGACGGCGTAGGGCCGGCGGCGGACGGCTTCGGTCAACATACCGCCCTCCTCGTAGCCGACGTAGCCCGGCGGGGCCCCGATCAGGCGGCTCACCGTGTGCCGCTCCATGAACTCGCTCATGTCGAGGCGGACCATGGCATTCTCGTCGTCGAACATGACCTCCGCCAGGGCCTTGCAGAGTTCGGTCTTGCCCACTCCTGTCGGGCCGAGGAAGATGAACGAGCCGATGGGCCGGTTGGGGTCCTGCAGCCCGCTGCGGTTGCGGCGAACGGCGTTGGAAACGGCGGCCACGGCCTCTGCCTGATCGATGAGTCGCTGGTGGATGCGGTCTTCCATCACGAGCAGCTTTGCCCGCTCGGTCTCCATCATTCGGCTGACGGGGATCCCGGTCCAGGCGCTGACCACCTCGGCGATTTCCTCCGGACCGACCTCACGGCGCAGCAAGCGGCGGCCGCTCACCGGGACCTGCGGCTTGTCGCTGGCCTCAAGCTGCTCCGAGAGGCGTTTTCGCTGCATATCCAACTCATACAGCTTCTGATACTCGGCCTCGTTGACCGGCAGCCCGGCCGATTGCTTTTCCTTGATGGCCGCGGCCAGTTGATTGAACTGCAACTCGGCCTCGTCGAGCTTGCTGCGGATCTGGTGCACGTCGCCCAGGCCGCTCTTCTCCAATTCCCATTGCTTGCGGAGGTCGGCCAGGCGGCGGCGGAGGTCCTGCATCTCGGCTTGGATCTCCTCGCGGCGCTGCAAGGCGTGTTCCTCGGTTTCCTCGGCCAACTGCCGCTCCGCCAACTCGAGTTGCACGAGGCGGCGCTGGACCTCGTCGATCTCTTGCGGCACGCTTTGCAGTTCCATCGCCAGCCGGCTGGCAGCCTCGTCCATCAGGTCGATGGCCTTGTCGGGCAGGAAGCGGTCGGCAATGTAGCGGTGTGAAAGGTTGGCGGCGGCCACCAGGGCCGAGTCCTTGATCTTCACGCCGCGGTGATGGGCCTCGTAGCGAGGCTTCAGTCCGCGAAGAATGGCAATCGTATCCTCGACGTTGGGCTCGCTGACCGTGACTGGCTGGAAACGTCGCTCCAAGGCGGCGTCTTTTTCCACGTACTTTCGATATTCGTCCAGCGTCGTAGCGCCGATGCAGCGGAGTTCGCCGCGGGCCAGGGCCGGCTTGAGCAGATTCGCGGCATCGCTGCCACCCTCGGCACGGCCGGCCCCGATAACCGTGTGAAGCTCATCGATGAAGAGCACCACGTTTCCCGCCGAGGAGACTTCCTTGAGGACTGCCTTGAGCCGCTCCTCGAACTCGCCGCGGAACTTGGTGCCGGCCACGAGTGCCCCCATGTCAAGGGCGACGACGCGGCGATTCTTGAGCGATTCCGGTACATCGGCGGCCACGATCCGCAGGGCCAGTCCCTCGACGATGGCGGTCTTGCCCACGCCCGGCTCGCCGATAAGAACGGGATTGTTCTTGGTCCGCCGCGAGAGGACCTGGATTACGCGGCGGATTTCCTGATCGCGCCCGATTACTGGGTCGAGCTTGCCCTGCCGCGCACGTTCGACCAGGTCGATGCCGTAGCGCTCCAAGGCCTGAAACTTGGCCTCGGGGTTCTGATCCGTTACCCGCTGGCTGCCGCGGATCCCCTGCATAGCCTGGAGGATTTCCTTGTCGGTCAGGGCATTGAGCTTGAGGATGTTCTTGGCCTTGGAATCAACCCGGGTCAGCGCCAAGAGGAGGTGCTCGGTGGAAACGAACTCGTCCTTCATGGCGTCGGCCTCGCGCTGGGCGGCCTCCAGCACGCGGACCAACTCGCTACTTGGCTGCGGAGGCGAGCCGCCACTGACCTTGGGAATCCGCTGCAGCTCGGAGCGGACGATGCCTTCCAGTTGCCCGCGATTCGCGCCGATCCGCTCCAGCAGGGGAGCGACCACGCCGTCGTTTTCGTTCAGGAGGGCCTGGAGCAGATGGAGCGGCTCGATCTGGGCATGGCCCTGTTCGGTGGCCAAGGACTGCGCGTTGGTGACTGCTTCCTGGCCTTTGATCGTGAGTTTTTCGAAGTGGAATGCCATGATGGTCCCCTCTCCCTTGGGAGAGGGCAATTGGATGTGGGCGACGGAACTTCAATGCGCCGATCTGTCCGTTGCGCAGGGCCAACCATAAAGTCGTTCGGGCGGAGTCTCTTCACGACGAAAATCACCGGCACGGCGG
Organism: uncultured Planctomycetia bacterium; assembly: GCA_963709175.1. Taxonomy (GTDB): domain Bacteria; phylum Planctomycetota; class Planctomycetia; order Pirellulales; family Thermoguttaceae; genus JANXQG01. The sequence goes on along the minus strand of CAVPVK010000007.1, from coordinate 460,610 downwards.
ATCGTGTGCTTCGAAGCGCAACCGTGTTTGGCCACGAGCTACTTCCTCCAGCTAACGCTCTCCCCATGGAAGAGCCGCGCGGAAAGCCCTCGTCCGAACCCTCTCCCGGAGGGAGAGGGGACCGGAGGCTACTTCACTTCGAACTCAGCGTCGATTGGTTCATCCTCGCCGCCGCCTTGTTGGCCGGCCGCGGGCTGCGGGCCGCCGTCCGCACCGGGGGCCGCTCCGCCAGGAGCACTCGGCCCGCCGGGCTGCTGGCCCGTCTTCGCATACAGCGTCTTACTCAAGGCGTGTGAGGCCTGCTCCAATTCGTGCAGGGCCGACTTGATCGCATCGACATCCTCGCCCTTGGCCGCTGTGCGGGTCTTTTCAATGGCCTTGCTCACCGCTTCCTTGTCGCCCGCCCCCAGCTTGGTGTCGTGCTCTTGCAAGAGCTTTTCGAGTTGCCAAGTCAGAGTATCGGCCTGGTTGCGGAGTTCGGCCAGAGTCCGCTTCTTCTTGTCTTCGTCGGCATGCGAGTCGGCCTCGCGGCGGCGGCGCTCGATCTCATCTTCCGAGAGCCCGGCGCTTTGCTCGATCCGCACGGTCTGCTCCTTCCCCGTCCCCAGATCCTTGGCTGAGACGTGCAGGATGCCGTTCTGGTCGATGTCGAACTTGACCTCGATCTGCGGCACGCCGCGGGGAGCGGGCGGCAGGCCTTCCAGGTTGAACTGGCCCAGCAGGCGGTTGTCTGCGGCCATGGCCCGCTCACCCTGGTAGACTTTGACGGTAACCGCGCTCTGGTTGTCGTCGGCGGTGCTGAAGACGTTTTTCCGCTCGGCGGGTATGGTGGTATTCCGCTCGACGAGCTTCGTCATGATGCCGCCCAGGGTTTCGATCCCCAACGAGAGCGGCGTGACGTCCAAGAGCAGGATGTCCTTGACCTCGCCAGCGAGAACGCCGCCCTGGATTGCCGCACCGACTGCCACAACCTCGTCCGGATTGACGCCTTTGTGCGGCTCCTTGCCGAACATCGACTTGACGATCTCCTGGACCTTGGGAATGCGGGTGGAACCGCCGACCAGCACCACTTCGTCGATTTCGTTGTAGTTGAGGTGCGCGTCCTTCATGGCCTGCTGTACCGGGCCGCGGCAGCGCTCGAACAATTGATCGCAGAGCTGCTCGAACTTCGACCGGCTCAGCGATATTTGCAAGTGCTTGGGTCCCGACGCGTCCGCCGTGATAAACGGCAGGTTGATGTCGGTGGTCTGCAACGAACTCAACTCCTTCTTGGCCTTTTCGCAGGCCTCTTGCAGCCGCTGCAAGGCCATGGGATCGTTGCGGAGGTCAATGCCGTTGCTCCGCTTGAACTCTTCGGCGCAGTAATCCACCAGCACCCGGTCGAAATCATCGCCGCCGAGATGCGTATCGCCATTGGTACTGATCACGCGGAAAACGCCTTCGGCTACCTCCAGGACGGAAACGTCGAATGTGCCGCCGCCGAGGTCGAAGACGCAGATTTTCTCTTGGGCCTTCCGCTCCAATCCATAGGCCAGCGAGGCCGCCGTGGGCTCGTTGATGATCCGCATCACCTCCAGGCCGGCGATCTGCCCGGCATCCTTGGTCGCCTGGCGCTGGGCGTCGTTGAAATAGGCTGGGACCGTGATGACGGCCTTGTTGACCTTGTGGCCCAAGTAGGCTTCGGCGGACTCCTTGAGCTTGCGGAGAATCATGGCAGAGATTTCCGGCGGCGTGTACTGGCGATTGTCGATCTGGACCTTGACGTACTCGTCCGGACCGCCGACGATCTTGTAGGGCACGATCTTTTCCTCGGAGGCGACCTCGTTGTGTCGGCGGCCCATGAAACGCTTGATCGAGTAGATGGTCCGCCGCGAGTTGGTGATCGCCTGCCGCTTGGCCGGCTCGCCAACGAGGGTCTCGCCCTTATCGTTGAAGGCCACGACGCTGGGGGTCAGCCGGTTGCCTTCTTGGTTGGGAATGACCTTGGCTTCTTTGCCCTCCATGACGGCGACAACAGAGTTCGTCGTTCCCAGATCGATGCCGATGATCTTTTCACCTTGAGCCATGCTGCTATGCTCCTTTTCTGAACCTTAATTTGGACCCGCGCCGACGCTAAGTGCTTATGTATTGTAGGGATGGTCTCAAGCCCAAACAGCCATCGACGTTCCCAAGGGAATATGCAAAGGTTATGCCGCAGGGTACGTAAGATGGTCCCTGCGACGTAAGCGGTTGTCAGACAATAGGTTGCGTATATGAAGTCAGGCAGGGACGGTTGTCTGGCGCATTTATCGCCCGGAAAACTGCCAATATCGCACCGTCCGCCCAGCCGGGACAAATCGCTTGCTGCCAAAATGGCAGGGATAGTTGGATCGCAGCTGGAAACCCTTTTACCACCAGTTACCCCGCGTACGGTCGCCTATCAGCCGCGGATAATATGGGCCATCGCCTCGGCCAGCTTTTCAGGCGTGCAGGAGAGAATGTCCATGCCCACTTTGCGACACTTGGCGGCGGTGGTCTTGTTGTATTCTGGTCGAGCTTCGTAGCCCAAAGCGCCCAGGCCGATCATGCGGATGCCGGCCTGGGCCATCTCCTTGACCTGGTTGACGAGATCTCGCTCGGCGCGGCCTTCATAAAAGTCGGTGACCAGAACTACGATCGTTCGGGCGGGCTGCCGGGTGAGTTGGTAGGCATACTGGAGCGCGCGGGTGATGTCGGTGCCGCCGCCCAACTGGATCGCCAGCAGCACATCGACCGGCTGGCCCACCTGATCGGTCAGGTCGGCGATGTCGGTGTCGAAGAGGAAGAGGCTCGTGCGCACCGCCGGAAGTTCGACGAAGATAGAGGCCATGATCGCCGAGTAGATGGCCGAATCGAGCATCGAGCCGGATTGATCGACGGCAACGATCACGTGCCACGGCCGGCTCCGGCGCTCGGCGGCATGGAAGTAAAGTTGGTCGACCAGCAGCTTGCCGGAAGCGGCGTCGAAGCGGTGCAGGTTGCGGCGAACCGTCCGCTGAAGATCGAGATTGCGATAGACCCGGCGGGGCGAATGCTTGTCGCGGCGAATGGCGCCGGTGATCGCGGGCTCGATCTGCACTTTGAGCTTCTTCTTCAGTTCATCGACGACCTTGGCGATGATCTTCCTGGCCAAGGTCCTCGTTTTCTCATTCATAAGGTCGCGGTGGGTCAACAACGTCTTGACCAACTCCTGGTTCGGTTCGATGCGCTCGAGAATCTCGGGCTTTTCCATCAGCTCGCGGAGGCCTTTGCGTTTGACCAACTCGCGTTCCATCACTTCCTTTGCCTCGCGCGGGAAGAGTTGGCCGACCTCGTCAACCCAGCGGGGGACGTTCATTGCGTGGCCAGGACCCGTGCCGCCGCTGCGGTCCTTGGACTGCTTGCCGCTGCCATTCGGGGCAAAGAGGAAGCCGACGAGGGCATCAATCCGATGGGCCTCCTCATCGTGACCTTCAAGACAGATGCCATGTTGCTCGGCAGTTGCCCCAAGCACCAGCCGCCAGCGGGTGAGCATTTGCGTTGGCGTGAGCGTCGGATCGGCCATCTGTTCATCCTTTTGCGGTAAAGCGGAGGTGTAGGCCGGAACAAGCTTGCGCGATTCCGGCAAAATACGAGCAAGTCCGTATCGGAGCTTCGCAAGCCTGTTTCGGCCTGCGGCGTCTTATTCCTTCTCCTCAAGCCACAGGTAAAGAATCGAGGCAGCCTCCGCGTCCAGCTCGGCCATGAGCCGAGCCGCGCCGACGCTGGTTGCCAGGGTCCGCGGCGCGTCGCTTTCCTTGAGACCATACAGCTCGGCGACGTGCATGGCCAGGCTGTTGCGCTGCCGCTCGTGCAGCGTTTCAAACGCAGCCCGGAGGCGCGGCACGACGCAGAGGAACGTATCGCCCTGTGCCGTCCGCAGCAATTCGTCGACCGCCGCGACCAAGGACGTTGCGCCGAGCAGGATCGCCGTCTTCGATACGCGGAGCACGCCCTGCAAAAAATCGCCGGCGACCACCTGTTGCTCCACACCGCCGCGGGCGTAGGCGGAAAGCTCGGCGGTCAGTGCTTCGGGCTTCATCCGCCTCATCTCCGTGAGCACGCCCAGGAATGCACCGCGCAACAGCGGCATCGTCGAGACGGCCGCCGCCCGCTGGACGTGCGCCGCAAACAGATCGGCGTCGAGATCGGACCGCTGCACGACCGGTTCGGCCAGTGCGAGCAAACCATTGATCACGTTTTCCCAGTCCTCCGGCGGGACCGACGCCACCTCGGGCAGGGCGAAGCAAGCACGATCGAAACAACGCGCCAAAAGGTCTTTCAATCGATCGCGGTCCATGCTTCGGTACGCCGCATAGCGTTCCAGCAGCATCAGCGAAGTGAGCGAGTCGGCGAGCGAATGGAAACGGTCGTCGTGGTCGATGGCGTGACCGGTCATTAGCTCGGCCTGGGCGATCAACCGCGGCAAGTCCATGTCGACCGCCTGCACGAGACGGCGGCAGGCCGGGCCCGCCTCGTAGGCGTTGACGCCCAGACTCTCGGCAAGCAATGTTGTGGCGGCCGTTTCGATCGTGTCGCCGTGAAGATTCCGCTCAATCAGCGTGGCCTCCAGCTTCGGGCTCCACTTCAGCCGCCAATGCTCCTTGAAGATCGATTGCCCGAAAGGGGCCGCTTCGCGCTCGGCCGCGCCGATCTCAAGCCCCAGGAAAACCAGGCGGTGCAAAAACGCCGAGCGGGCGGCATCCGTCGGCTGGCGCTTGTCGAGAGTGTACGTGCAGACCTTTTCCCGCGCGACCACTTCGTCCAGCTCCAGCCGGTCGAGTTGCTCGTAGAAATCGTTGATGATGGGCAAACGGCCGATGCGGTCGGTCACCCGGCCAAGCCGCGTGCCGATGTTGACTTCGTCGATGGCTTCGTAGAGGTGAGTGGCCTCGGTCTGCGGATTTCCTTTGCAGCAGCAAGTAATCAGCGCGTCGAGGACGTCGTCGAGGACCGGCGCCCGGCGGCCGCGGAGGCGAGCGAGCATCAGAGCGTGCTGCGTCGCAGCGATCGCGTCGGCCGGAGAGAGCCGCTCGCCACGTTTGCGGGCTTCCTTAATGACGTCGGTCACGTAATCGATGACGACCTGGACCTGGTCGCCGGCGGCCGCATGGCTCTCGAAGCACATTTCGTAGTACCGCGGCGCCCGGTTGCCCGCGCCATAGCCCGACAGTTCCGAGATGCGGAAGTAGGAATAGGGCGCGACCGTCACGCTCAGGGTCCCGGCGGGAATGGGCGGGTGCGGTTCAGGATCGTCGCGATCCAGATAGATATGAAACCCGCCGCAAACGACCAACGCGTCATTCGGGTCGAGCCGGAGCGTCTGCAGCGTTTGGCAGATGGTCTTCCACATGAAGCGTTCGCGAGCCAGCGTGCCGTCGGCGAGCAGGGAAGCCGGATCGACGGTGGCACGGACCGCGGCACAAAAGAGGGCCACGTCGCGGCGGAGCCCTTCGTAGGTCCGCTCGATCCGCGGCGTCTCGAACAGGCAGTCCCAAGTTTCATCCCAGCTTCGATATCCGGCCGCCTTGGCCAACAGCCGATAAAACTCGCTGCCCAGGGCTATTTCGTACAGATCGCGGCGACGGCGCGGCGGCACGGCCCTGGGACCAGGCTGGCCTGCGGGCGACGGAATCGCCTCCGCCGCCGGCTCCGGCGGCTCGATGGCATAGTGTGGGAGGTCCATGAAAACGGTCTGGGCACCCACCTCCTTGGCCGCCCGCATCGCGACCAATTCGGGTGAGTAGCTGACCAGCGGATACCAGGCCGAATACCTCGGCGGATTGGCGGCCAGCCCGTTGCCTGCCGGGGTGACCGCGGCGTCGTCGCGGAAGCTGGAGTAAATGGCCACTGGCGGGCGAGTCTTGGGATCGACCAGGAACTCGATCATATCCTGGGCTTCGTGCGGGCCTTCGATAAACACGACCTTCGGCCGACGCTGGTGGATGCTGTCCGCAATCTGTCCGGCGATCGCCGGAGAATGGTGCCGCACGGGAAACCAATAAAGCGCCTCGCTCAGGACATTCTCCACTCGTGCAGTGAGTGCGTCGAGATCCAACGCCGCAAGGCGCACGGCGTCGACGACCGGGGATTTTTTCGTGGCCGCTTTGTTGCCCATGGAATCTACTTCAGCGTTTTCTGCGCCTCGTCGTGAAACCCCTGCCAGTGCTTGTCCGAAATGCCGCGCTTCTTGGCGACAATGGCCACGTATTCCTTCAAAGCGGCCAAATCCTGGGGATCCTCCTTGACGATCGACCCCACCAGGTTCCGCGCGATCGCCCCGGCGGTCACCTTTCCATCGCCGAAGTAGCGGCAATGCAGGACGGCATCCACTGCCGTGCCAATCGCCTCGGCCGTCGAGAGAGTCGTGCTGGGCGATTTGACGCTGACGCCTTCGCCCGTCTTGCCGTCGCGGAGCTCGCGGAAGGCGGTCACCAGCAACTCCAGAATGCTCGGCTCGATGACGGCTGGAATGTCGTAGCGCGAGAGCAAATCGGCCGAACGCTGGCGAACGATCTCAATCTCGGTCTTCCGGTCTGAGACGATGGGAATATGGACGTAATTGAAGCGGCGCTTCAACGCGGCGGAGAGGTCGTTGACGCCCTGATCGCGTGAGTTCGCCGTGGCGATGATATTGAATCCGGGCCTGGCAAACACGGTGTTGGCGTCCGGCAGTTCGGGGATGGAGATGTTCTTGTCCGAGATGATCGAGACCAGCGCGTCCTGCACGTCGGGAACGCAGCGGGTAATCTCCTCAAAACGGAGCAATCCGCCCGTCCGCATGGCCATCATCGTGGGCGACGGGATCAGATTTCCGGGATTCGGTCCCTCCGCGATGACCCGAGCGATATTCCACGAATACTTGACGTGTTCTTCGGTGGTGCCCGCCGTACCCTGGATGGCAAGCGTGGAATTGCCGGAAATGGCGGCCGCGAGATGCTCGCTGAGCCAGCTCTTGCCGGTCCCCGGATCCCCTACCAACAACAAGGCGCGGTCGGAGGCGAGAGTGACAATCGCCCGCTCGACGATCGCGGTGTCGCCATAGAACTTTCGCGTAACCTCCACCTTTTGCCGGTTGCCGGCGATGGTCGCCTCGAGCGTCTTGCCGCCGATAACGTACGCGAGCACCGAGCGGGGCGCCAATTTCCACGATAGGGCGCGGTGTCCGTCTCATTTTGGCGGAGCGCCTCGAGTTGATCCGCGAAGAGCACCTCGGCCGGCAGCCGCAGCACGTCTCCATTGCGGTCTTTCTCTGGAGTAGTCGCGGCGATTGGCGCTTCGTTGGTCTTGCCGTTTTTCTTGGCCATGGTTTCAATTCCTCAGGTAAATTTCATCGCCTTCACAAGATCCGCCTGGTTGATCTTATCCTGCGAAACGGTCAGATAGTCAATTCCCTTGTCGCCCAGCGCCGACAAGGGTTGCAGAATCAGGCGGCACGATTCGTAATGCACGACCCCGTAGATCGGAGGAGGTTTCTTCTTCGCGGCCAGCTTGAGCATCACATCGCGTAAGGGACGCCCGACGGCCCGCGATCCAGCCGTACCTCGAAGGCCAGGTTGTTTGCCTGGACCGGCAGCAGATCGTATCCCTCCTCGGTCTCGCGCCGTTCGCCAGGGCGCCAGCCGGAGACAAATACTTCTTCCTGAAGCTCGATCTCCAGATCCATGGGGGTCGGGCGGTGCCGCTCCAACCGCTCGGCCGCTTGCCGCATATCCCAACTGAGCAGCGCGGCCCAATCGTCAAACTCGGCGCCGGTCGTCATTGTGCTGCTTTCGCCCAACACCAATCGCGCCGGGCCTCCGGGCTGCGCGCTGACGGCGCATTGCGCCACGTCGACCGACTTCTTCGCCAGCAGGATCGACGGTTTGAATTTCTGCTTCTGCGGCAGGTGCAGAAAGGCCTCGGTCGGCAGGTCGAGGTCCTTTCGCAGCGGAAAAACGCAAGACCAAAGCAATGGTTCACCATTAGCCACGGGACCGGTGTCGCCAACTGATCGCAAACGAAAATCAAAGCTGGCAAATGCCCCGGGCACGACGCGTTTGGAGATGCCCAATGTCGCCACGGTGAGCTTTTCGACGGGCTGCGCCGCCGGGGTGACCAAGAGGCAATCGAGAGCTTCCTGGTCATCCGAGTCGATTGCCCGCCGCATCGCCGCCGCCAGCAGCCAGGCCCGCCCCAGGAAGAAGGCGAGACGCCGCGGAGAGAATTGCGTCGAACCGGTCGTGAATCGGGATATCTCCTCCTTGGCGATGCGGAGGGTCGATCCAAGTCGCAGTAGTTTCATCCGCGAGGCTTCCTTGAAGCTCACGTCCAGACGCTCGATGGTCGATTGTGAGGCCGCGGTGAGCCCCGCCATGAGCAGCTCCTCAACGGCTTTGCCAAGCTCGTCGAGCAGCGGAACTAGTTGTCTCTTCTCGTAAGCGAGCAAGGCTTATTCCTCGTCCGGGCTGGTTTCGCCGACAGTCTCCGGACACTCCAGCAGCGCAATGGCGGCTGCGTATTGGCCTTTGACGACCCGCAGGGTGAGCAGCCGCTCCAGCAGGCGGACATTGGTCTGCGTCTCGAGCAACGTCCGAGCGCAACGGCGATCATCCTGCTCGATCTGCCGCCGCAATTCCGCAAGCGCCGACGCCAGGTGACCGGCGCCCGTCTGTTCCAGGTGCTCGGAGAACGAATTGAGCTGCGCAAGCTCGTCTGGCCCGCAAGCCCGCAAGCCGCGGACGACGAGGTTCTCCAACAAGGTGCGGATCCGCTCGATGCTGACACGCAGCTCTTCCAACTCGTCGGGGATTTGCATCTTGATTGAAATCCAACAAGAGGATACCACGATTCACACGAATAGGGCTATCGTTTCGACATTCGACAGTCGTTCAATTCGTGCAATTCGTGGTTTGGTGTCTTGTTTCTGTCACAACGCGTAGTAATCTTCGGGGACGGTTTCGGTGGGGCGCCAGTCCACTTCGCCGGCCTCCGCGCCTTTGTACTTGATGAAAATCGCCCCCATGTTTTCCTTGTCCAGTTCGGGCTTGGCCGTATGCGTCTTGGCGATCCAGGCGTCAATCGTCTTGGGATCGAGTTCGCCCGCCTGTACCAGGCCGACGATGAGCACGAGCAGGTGTTTGCAGATCGAGCCGCGGAGTCCGCCGCAGATGTTGAGGTTTTGCGTGCAGCAGGCGTAATGGCCTTCGTGATCGACGCGGCAGGCGTACACGAGGTCGGGGTCGGTCTGGCTCTTGACGACGCCGCTGACCGATTGATCGGTGACATCATTGAAGAGCTTGAAGCCCGAGGCCTTGAGCATCTTGGTAGCCTTGTCGATTTTGGGCCTTTCGATCCGTACCTCGAGGGCCTTGAGAAAGGTAGCGATGTCGGTTACTTTGCCCACGGCTTTCTCCACCTTCTTGGCGATTTGCTTCTTGGCCTTTTCCTTCTGCTTCTCGGCCTCGGCCTTCGCCTGTTCGCGACGTTGACGGTCGGCGGCCCCTTTTTCGCGCTGTGCGTCGCGATAGCTCTTCGTCGCCGCTGCCAGGACATCTTCCGCCGGCAGGTCTTGTGCAAAGGCCTCGGCGATTCCCCGCATCACCAGGTCGCGGAGCTCCTTGCCGCTTACGGGCGATTTTGTGCTGCTGACGTCCACCGACTCAAAACGGACGTGACATTGGCCGAATACCCGTCCCGCGTGCAAAGCTACCTGGGAGAAGACCCCCCTTCCCATTGACTTGGGTACGACCTTTTCATTTAACTGCCCAACGTACGAATGAGTGAAGTGGGGACCCTTTCCCGTTGAATAGGTCATGATCTTTAGTTCGTAGTCGTCCTTATCGGGATCCTTGCCGAGGCGAAACGTGATTTCGGCCTTCCTGGCTTTGCTGAAGACGGAATCGAGTTCCGTAAGTGCGGGACCAGCGCCGATGGCCGATGTCGCGTCGGAAGTGACGCCTTTGGCTGCATTAAGCGCACTCGACTTAAGCACTGCGCCTCGCAAGTTCGCGTCGGTCAAATCGGCCCCATCGAGCGTAGCGCCGGTGAGGTCGGCCTCTGCCAGGTTCGCGCCGACAAGCGAGGCATTCGAAAGGTCGGCGTCATGCAAGTAGGCGTCAACAAAGAACGCAGCGGGTGCCGTCACTTTCCGAAGGCTCGCGCGACCGAAGCGGCAGCCGTTGAAAGCGGCACCCGTCAGGTCGGCCTCGTCGAAGTTGGCGCAATCAACGCAGACCCCGTCGAACAGGCAGTTGCACAAACTGGCCCTCGTAAACCGAGGTCCTTCATCGGATGGCTTTTTCACAACCCGGGCGTGCCAAAGTTGATCGGAAAACCGGCTGTTGTCGAGCCTTGCCGAGGTGAAGTCACAACCCGCAAGCTGGCAGTAAAACTCGGCTCCATTGAAATTGGCGCCCACGAAGCAACTGCGGTCAAACTTGGCAAAGTGCGGAGAATTGCCGGTCGTTTTGCTGAAATCGCAGTCGATTGCTTCGACAATGTGCAAGCCGCTCAGATTCGCGCCGATGAAACTGCAATTCTCGAAGGCAATGCCTCCAAAGTCAAATCCCAACAGATCCAGCCCGTCCAACCGGGCTCCCACAAGGCGCGGGCAGTCCGGTGGGAGGCCTTGGTAGCTGTGCCCGACGGAGGGCACGGCGCTTGCGAACGCCTCGCGATTGCCGTCCTTCAGCAGCCCTAGCAGTTCATCCTGAGTCGGCTTAACGAAGTCGCGAAAGGCGACCGCATCCATGACCTGGATTGCCGCTCCCTTGCCGTTGAGGGACATCGCCTTTTTCTGAATCGTCTTGCCGGCAGTCAAGTCCGCCAGGACAAGATAGTTCGTCTTATCGCTGAGATCGTCGAGGACCGTCGCTTGCTGCGCTTCGGCCATTGCCTTCAGCGATTCCTCCGCCCCGTACCCGAATTTCCCGCTGAATACCACCTTCTTCCCCGCGAGCCGGTTCAAGACACTCGACCGGTGTTTCTTCGCCATGATTGCACCCTCTGTTGTTAGCAACCGTGTCCACGTGGCAGGGTGCATAATAGCATTTCCTCCGAGGCTCGGCAATTCTCGTATCCCCGGAAGAAAAACGCGGCGCTCGAAGTCCCGGCTTACGCCGGACTCCGGCCAAAGCTTGTGGTCTCGGCTCGAGCGGAATCACCGGCTAAAGCCGGAACTACGAGCGGCCCACCCCATTGACACTTTGGGCCGCGCCACCAAAAATAGAGAGTTTACTTTCGACCCATCCCGGCACGCCCATGGCCAAAGCATCCGCGAGCAAGAAAAAGCAGTCCGCCGGTCCGGCCGATGTCGAGGTGATCGACCGCCAGATTGCTGCTCTGCTCCAGCAGCGAGCGGAGGCGGTGAGAGCGGTCTCCTCGCCGCCGGGTGCCGACTCCTGCGCGTCTGGGCTTGACGAATTGGCGGTGGCCAAAATCGTGGAAAATGCTCCCGGGCCGCTTCCTTGTCCTTCTTTGCGAGCCGTCTTTCGGGAAATCACCAGCGGCTGCCGGGCCTTGGTGCGGCCGCTGCGAATCGCCCTCTTGGGGCCCGTCTACAGCTACAGCCACCTGGCCGCCATTCATCGCTTTGGACGATCCGTGGAATTCGTGCCCGTCGCAACCATCCCAGCCGTCTTTGAAGAAATCGACCAACGGACTTCCGACTTTGGACTGGTGCCCGTCGAGAATTCGACGGATGGGCGAATCGCCGATACGCTGGATATGTTTGCCCGCCTGCCCGTACGAATTTGCGGTCAGGTAGAAATGCAAATTCACCATGCGTTGCTGGGCAAGTGTCCGCGCAACGAGGTCCGCGAGGTTTACAGCCGGCCGCAGGCCCTCAGCCAGTGTCGGAACTGGCTGGCGAAGCATCTGCCCGCGCGCGAATGATCGAGGTCACCAGCACCACGGCGGCCGCCCAGTTGGCCGCCGAAAAGGCCGGTGCGGCGGCCATCGCCAGCCAGCAAGCGGGCGTCGAGTACCACTTGCAAGTCCTCGCCGAAAACATCGAAGACAACCCCAACAACGCCACACGTTTTGCGGTAATCGGAGGGCAGATCCCTGGTCGCACCGGCAACGATCGCACGGCGATACTGTTCCAAATGGCCCATCGTCCCGGCACGCTGGCCGACGCCATGAACGTGTTCAAACGGAACAAGCTGAATCTTACCTGGATCGAATCGTTCCCCGTGCCCGGTAGCGATCGCGCCTATATGTTCTTTGCCGAGATCGAGACCCACCCCACCGAGATCCGTTTCCGCCGCGCCATGTCGGCCCTGGAACGAAAGGCGCTGAGACTGGAGATTTTGGGGGCTTTCCCTGTTACACCACCAGTGGGGTAGAGTCCGTAGATGAGGTCCAGTGCGCACGCCGTTTAATTACTGGCCTTTTGGAGGGCGACCTGTGGCCGCACTCCAAGGCCTCCGCTCCGAAGACCCAAGACTTAAGACCGAAAAACCAAAAATTAAGGAGTAATTTACATGCGACGCAAATTCATCGCGGGCAATTGGAAAATGAACCTGGATCGCAAGACCGCGGTCGCTTTGGCAGAGGCCGTAGCCCGCCAGGCGGACAAGGCAGGCGCGGTCGATCTCGCCGTTTGCCCGCCCGCATGTTACTTGGAAATCGTCGGTCAGGTCATCAAGGGATCGAAAGTGGCCCTGGGGGCGCAAAATGTTTACCACCAGCCTAATGGTGCGTTTACCGGCGAAATCAGCACGTCCATGCTTTGCGATTTGGGGGTTAAGTACGTGATTCTCGGGCATAGCGAGCGGCGTCATATTCTCGGCGAGACCGACGTCGAGATCAACAAGAAGGTGCACGCCACCCTTGAGGCGGGCTTATTGCCGATTCTTTGCATTGGTGAACTACTCGCCGAGCGGGAGGCGGGGAGGACTTTGGAGGTCGTGCAAAGTCAATTCGATGGTTCCCTGGCTAACATTTCGGCGGAACAAATCAAGAAGGTCGTCGTTGCCTACGAGCCAGTGTGGGCTATTGGTACCGGCAAGGTAGCGACACCGCAACAAGCGGAAGAGGTCCATCATGCCCTTCGCAAGATCATCTCGGCACGATATAATGATGGGGTTGGCGAAATCGTACCCATCCAATACGGGGGCAGCGTGAAGCCAGAGAACGCCAAGGAACTTCTTGGGCAGCCCGATATTGATGGTGCCCTCGTCGGTGGAGCAAGTCTCAAGGCGGAGCAGTTCATGGGTATCGTGGCCGGCGCCTAGTCGAAGGGGCATAGAGGCCCGTTTTCAAGTGCAAGGATAAACAATGGGGTTTTTACTTAAATTTTTGATGACGGTGCTAGCCGTTATCATGATTGTCATCGTCATGTTGCAGCGGGGCAAAGGTGGCGGCTTAGCCGGTGCCCTGGGCGGCGCGGGCGGTCAAAGCGCGTTTGGCACGAAGGCGGGCGACTTGTTCACCAAGATCACCGTCGGTGTGGCCTTCGTCTGGATCGTGATCTGCATCTTCGCGGCGATCGAGGCGCCTTACTGGGCGGGCGGCGGTCAGATCGTCGTCAATAAGAATCCCCAGGCCCAGCAGGGGCCGCCGCCATCGTCGTCCCACGCGCCTGCTACCAGCGGAAAGTCGGTAGAAAGTGGATCCAGCAAGGGCTTGACGGGCGGCACCTCGGCTTCACCCGGTTCCCTGCAAAAGGGCGGCAGCGCGGGCGATGGTGCAACCAAGCCGGCGGAGAGACCTTCAGCTCCGTCAGCAAATCCATCGACCTCGGCGAAAGTACCCGCCGTCCCTGCGCCGGCAAATCCGGCCAAGTAAACGAGCGAATCGGACACGTCCATCGGGCCGGCGAGGTCGATGGGTTCGGCCGTGAGGTCTTTTCCCCGCCAGCAGCGAATTGGAGACTACCCTACGTGCTCTTGAGCATGACCGGATTCGGCGAAGCCCATAGCCAGGAAGATGGTCTGGCCGTTGGCGTGGAGGTTCGCGCGATCAACAGCCGTTTCTTCAAACTCACGGTGCGGGCTACGGAAGGCTATTCCTCACTGGAGCCGCACATCGAAGAAATCACGCGGCGAAGCATCCGCCGCGGGACCGTGCAGGTGAACCTTCGCGTCGATCGCATGCGATCGTGTCAGGATTATCGCATTAACACCGATGTGCTCAACGGCTACCGCGACCAGCTCCAGGAACTTAACCGCAAGTGGGGCGGAGCCACGAGCATACCGCTGGAATCCTTGCTGCCGTTGCCTGGCGTGGTGGAGGATCAATCGTTGGCGTTTTTCAGCCCCGACGACGATTGGCCGGCGATCGCCAAAGTGCTGGAAGCGGCGATGCGGAACCTGGCCGAGATGCGGCGCCGCGAAGGGCAGGCCATGGCCGACGACCTTTCGTTGAACTGCCGTACCATCGCCTCTGGCGTGGAGCAGATCCAGCAGCGGGCCACCACGGTCGTCGACGCCTACCGTGGGCGATTGGAGGAGCGCCTGAACAAGGTCCTCGCAGATTACCAGGTGACGCTCGATCCCGCGGATATCGTTCGCGAAGTCTGCCTTTTTGCCGAGCGTGGCGACATTTCTGAGGAAATCGTTCGACTGAAAAGTCATCTGGACCAGTTCGACGCCATCATGCAACTGCCGGAAAGTTCCGGGCGTAAACTGGAATTCCTCACGCAGGAAATGTTTCGCGAGGCCAATACCATTGGCTCGAAGGTCAGCGACGTGGAGATTGCCAAACATGTCATTGAGATCAAGACTGCCATTGAACGCATCCGCGAGATGATCCAGAACATTGAATAATGGAAGGCGCACCCTGCGGGCGAGTCGTGGTGGTTTCAGGGCCTTCGGGGGTCGGAAAGACGACGCTCGTCGCGCGGCTGTTCCAGACCTGTCCGCTGCCGCTGGTGCGAAGCGTCTCCGCGACCACTCGGTCGCCGCGGGGCGACGAGGTTGACGGCGTCGATTACCATTTCGTCGGATTTAATGAGTTTCAGAAGTGGCGGAACGAGGGACGGTTTTTGGAATGTTATGAGGTCTTCGGCCGCGGCTACTGGTACGGAACCTTGTGGAGCGAGGTTCGGTCTGCTATTGGAGCCGGAAAATGGGTCGTATTGAATATTGACGTCCTCGGCGCGCGGGCCGTAATGGAACAGTTCAAAGACGCGGTCACGGTTTTCGTCCGTCCGGCGTCGCTGGCCGAACTCCGCCGCCGCCTTGAGCTGCGCACGACGGACAGACCCGAGGAAATTGAAAATCGACTTGAGCGGGCCCAATACGAAGAGAGTCAGGCCCACCACTACCGCTACCAGGTTGTCAACGACGACCTGGATCGGGCGGTCAATGAAATATGCACCATTCTTACCCAGGCACAGGAGAACAAGCGAAATGATTGATGAACTCCGCGAAGAAGCGATTGTGAACAAGGTCGGGGGCCGTTTCAAGCTCTCAACATTGATTCAGAAGCGGCTAGTGGCCCTCAACGCCGGCGCACGGCCGCTGGTAGACGCCACGAAGTTTCCCAACAAGATGGAGGTCGTGATCCAGGAGATCATGCAAGACAAGATATTCCTCGACTCGCAGATGAACGTGCAAGTGACGGGCGCGGCGACCGGCGGCGCACTCGACTTTGACTTTCGCGCTTTGTAAGTCGTTTGCAGAAGGGAGTTCTGTCCGTCTTAACGGAGTGAATTCCGTTTTACCCGTGAGTCGATGCCATGAAAGGCCGCGAAGTTCTGATTGCTGTGACCGGCGGCATCGCCGCCTACAAGACGGCCGCCCTGGTTAGCCAGTTGCGGCAGGCGGGGGCGGGCGTGTCCGTGATCATGACCCGCGCGGCGACGAAGCTGGTGGCCCCCAAGACGTTCGAGGCCCTCAGCGGACGTCCCGTGGCCACCGCCGTTTTCGGCCGCGGCGCCCATCCCCATATTGAGACAGCTCGCCAGGCCGATGTGATGTGCGTGGCCCCCGCCACGGCCAACATCATCGCCAAGGCTGCCCTCGGACTGGCCGACTGCCTGGTGACCACCGTGATGCTGGCCTTCGACGGCCCGATCATCGTCGCCCCTGCCATGAACTGCCTGATGTGGTGCAAGCCGCCCACGATCCGCAACGTCGCCCAGCTACAGGCCGACGGCATGGTGATTGTCGGTCCCGAGGCCGGGTATTTGAGTTGCGGCGACGTCGGGCCAGGAAGAATGTCAGAACCGGAAAAAATCTTCAAGGTCATAGAAGAACAACTGGAAAAGGTGAGGAAAAGAGGCGGAGATCTGAGATCTGAATCTTGAAAACGAAGTACAGCAGGCCGGAACTGCGCCGGCTTGTTCCGTCCTGCGATTCTTGTTTCGGCTACGCCTTTCAGGACCCAAGAACTAAGACCTCTTCCCCTCGTGTCCCGCATCCTCCTCACCTCCGGCCCGACCCGTCAGTACCTCGATCCGGTGCGGTATCTCAGCAACGGTTCCAGCGGCCGAATGGGCAAGGCCTTGGCCCAAGCCGCCCTTGATGCCGGTCATGAAGTCCTGGTCGTCAGCGGGCCGGTGGGAATTCGTTATCCGCGGGCCGCCCGCGTAGTTTCGGTCGTTTCCACGGAGGAAATGCTCGCGGAGTGCCTCAAGTTATTTCCACAGTGCGACGGCCTGATTGCCGCCGCAGCGCCCTGCGACTACCGGCCGAAGGTCGTCTCCCCCCAAAAAATCCGTAAGACTGGCAGTCCGCTCGATGTTCAGTTCGTCGAAACGCCGGATATTGTCGCCAGATTGGGAACGATCAAGACTTCCCAGTGGATGGTTGCTTTCGCTCTGGAAAGCGAAGATCGGCGGCTGCGAGCCATGCAAAAACTGGAACGTAAGAGATGCGACCTGATCGTCGCGAACGGTCCTGCCGCCATGCAGGCAATCGCCACGAAGGTCGAGGTGATCGACGGTCGCGGCGAGATCATCGCGACTGCCGCTGGAAGCAAGCTTCGCGTGGCCAAGGAGCTAATTGCGGTCATTCAGAAGTGGCTGATCGACCGACGTTGACATCTCCTGGCCGCTTCGCCGATACTAACGGTCATGAGCTCTTCACTTCGTCTTTGCCTCCTGGCCAGCGTAATCCCTGTTGCCTTGCTGTCGCTGTTCTTATCGTTTGCCACGGCGGGGGAAAACCAGGAAAACCACCAGAAACCGCCCCCCGCATCTTCCCAAGGAAGGCAATCGGTCGCAATTGACCCGTTCGTCGTGCCCGACGGCACAATCGACGACCTGCAAAGATTTATCGACGGACTCAGCAGCGTCCAGCCGTCGTCGAGTCTCCGGCCGGGCAGTGCCGAACTTCGCCGGAAGCTGGCCGCTGCGAAACTGAAGGCCAGCGAGAAAATCCTGGCGGCCAGACCGACTGCCCCGCAAATCCAGGCAGCCGTGCGAACAAAGGTCGCCGCCTTGGTGGTGTTGGCCAGGCTGGGCGACACGGCGGCCCAAGAGAGCCTTGACGCCATGCCGGTCGAGGTCGAGAAACTCGGGCTGAAGGAGATGGTCGGGGAGGTTCAGTTGGCGGCATTGGTCAGCCGCGGCGAGAGGGCGCAATCGCTCGACGACGTGGGGTACGGAAAACTTCTGCAGCGGATTAAGGACTATCTCGCACAAGGTCCGCTCGATGCTGCCTCGGCCGATCTGGCCCTGCGTGTGGCCGTGGCGGCGGAACAGTCGGGCCGGGCTGCCCTGGCCGAAAAGTCCTACGGTGAGCTGGCCCCCGTACTGGGCGCGAGCAAGGAGCCGGCCATAGCCGGCGTGGCCGCCTCGATGCGCGGGGCGATGCGGCGATTGCACCTCGTTGGCAAGCCGTTGACTTTGGAAGGATCGACCGTGGCAGGAAATCGCTTCGATTGGAAGAAATATCGGGGTAAAGTCGTGCTTGTCAATTTCTTCGCCACCTGGTGCGGGCCATGCCGGGCGGAAATTCCGAATATCACTCGGTGTTATCGAGCTTATCATCCCCGCGGTTTCGACGTGGTGAGCATTAGCATCGATCGCGATCGGAATCGCATCGAGGATTTCCTGGCCACCGAAAAATATCCATGGACCGTGCTTCTCGACCGCAACGATGCCCGCGGCACCGACAAATCGATGGCCACGTACTACGGCATATTCACCATTCCCCAAATGATCCTCGTCGACGGAAACGGCAACGTCCTGGATCTGGACGTTCGAGGCCCCCGTCTTGAGAAGCGGCTGGAGAAGATCTATGGATTCAGCAGCGCGCAATAGCTTCGATCAGTTCTTCCCGTGCAGTGGCTTGAAGCCGTTCGGGAGGCAGTGAATCAAGATAATCCAGTCGTGGCCCCAGCCCGCGGCGGTTTGCAACCTGGATGTTCAATCCGGGGCGGGCGTTTGCCTCCAGGACGACCGGCCCGAGACCGGCATCGACGACGAAGTCGACGCCGATATAGCCCAAGTCCAAGCCGTCGGCCAGCTTCATCGCGGATTGCAACAGGGCCGGCCAAAAGGGCACTTGTATGCCGTCGATCAGATAGCCCGTGTCGGGGTGCCGGCCGATCGCACGGTCCATGCAGACGCCGCCAAAGGTCCGGCCGCTCCGCAGATCGATGCCCGCTCCCGCCGCCCCCTGGTGCAAATTGGCTTTGCCGCGCGAGGCCCGTGTCGGCAACCGCACCATGGCCATCACCGGGACGCAGCGATAGAGCACCACGCGGACGTCGGGCGTGCCGCCCTCACTGATTCTGGCAAAGGCCTCGTGGCAGACGATCCTTCGCTCGATGATCGTCAGATCGGGCTTTCCGCCCAGCGAATACAGCCCGGAAAGAACTGCCGATATGTGGTACCGCAGGTCCGGAAGCGTATACGACTGTCCGCTGGAGGTGAGGAATTTGGCGCCGTCGTGCCGCGCCACAACCACGATGCCCCGCCCCGCGCTGCCGGCGGCGGGCTTGATGACAAACTCCGGCCGATTGCCCGAAAGCTCCAGAAACTTCCGCACGTCGCCGTAGCTTTCGATCAAGGCATAGGTCTCGGGAACGGCAATGCCCACGGCCTGGCATATTTTCTTGGTAAGATGCTTTTGATCGACCCGCGGAAAGTAGCTTCGCGGGTTTGCAGGCAGCACAAAATCTCCGTTGCGGCGATTGATGCCCACAATGCCCGCGCGGCGCAGTTCGCTCGGCCACGCCCAGAATCGCCAGGAACTCTTGATCATGGGGCAGTCTCCTTCTTCGTTGCCACCTGCTCGTCTGGATCATTCGCCTCCACCGTCGGAGCGGGGGCGAGCCAAGTCACGCAGGGTGGGACCGGATCGACCGGATCGCGTAGCGAGCACAGGCCCATTACGAGCAACTGGCAAGCACATAACGGTGGGCCGGCGCTCGCTACGCGATCTGGCCCCACCCTACGGCCAATTTTCGACATTACCTATAGCTATGACGATTCTCCACTGTCGGAGCGAGGGCGTACCAAATCCCGGAAGCGGACCAACTCCGTAAGGCGGTAACCCGTATACGCCCGATCAGGATCAGTACGGCAACCGTGAAAAAATGTAGTTCGGGATAGTTGAACAGCAGCGTGCCAAGGCTCGGCCAACTAAGCAACAGGTATATCACCAAGGCCATGAATGCACTGCCCGCCAGCAAGCGGAGGGCCTCGAAGATCGAGTCCTCCTCGGTGGTCACGTAGAACCGCTCTACGAGGTTTGTCAGGATGACCATCGGCAGCAGCACCGTCTTGCCGCCCGGCGCCAAATCGAACTGGTTCATCACCGCGATGCCCAGCACCATGAGCATAACGACCAGGGTGAGGATAATGCCCAAGCGGGGAACCAACAGGAGCTTGAGCCGGTCCAAGACTGAGCGGCTGATGAAGCCCGTGGCCAGGACCACGAAGAAGATCACCAGGCCGCCGCGCCAGTCGTTGTAGACGAACGCCAAGGCCAGGAGTGTGGAGAAAAGGTGCCGAAGCTGCGGAGGCCGATCACGGTCCGCATCACGGCGGTGAACAATGCACCGATCGGCAGGATCAGGACCACCTTGATCGGTTCCTGCAGCTTGGCCGGCAGGCGGCGAAGGTCGAGAAAGTCCAAGGCGGAACGGACCGTCGGCGGAATACTCTCAATCGAGTATGAGGGCCTCAAGTCCGTCGAATTTGTGACGCGGATCAACTCGACGCCGTCGCGCCGCACCGGCACGACGTTGTAATCCAATTCTCTGAGGAAACCGTTTTCCGGATCGTAGGGCTCCCAGCGATTGACGGCATAAACTTCGACCCAGGTTCGGGGACGCACGTCGTTGCCCTTTTTGATCTCGAATCCCGTCACCAGCCGGGCGGGGAACCTGGCCGCCCGGCACAACGTGGCGAAGGCCTGGGCACGGCCCAGCGGCGATCCTTTCTGGTACAGGAGGGCCTCATCCCCCGTGTCGGGGCCCTGTTCGCCGGCCGGTTCGATGGAGCGGATGCATTCGCGGAAAATCCGCTCGATCAGCTCCTGAGGCCCGGGATGGTTGTCGCGGAGGCGTTTGATCATTTCCTGGGCCGTAGCGCTGCTAGCCGTCATGCCCTTGGCGTTGGCCAGATGCGTTGCCCGCTCGCGAGGCGTGAGCGGAGGTTCATTGGCAGCCGACGGTACGCCGCCCTTGCGGTCCAACTGGAGGTGGAAGGAGATCTTGCAGTTGAGCTGCCCCGCCTTGGTAGTGCGAAGTACAAGGTCTTTGCGGGCGGCCGCGGAATGAACGCGACTCCGCACCACTTCCATCTCCGGCGCGTCGATCTCCGGTTCCATGACGCGGCAAAAGCGAGTCGTCTCGGGAAAGGCCGCCAGCAACCGGGCATCGCGGGCGATGGCGCGGCCGTCGGGCTTCCGCACGTGGAACTCAGCCGTATAGGTCAAGCGATAATCCCCGTCTCCGACGCCCGGCTTGAGGTTCCACCGCAGGACGACGAAACTGACTCCCAGGACGGCAAGAACCATAACCGTCCAGGCGGCGCTCGATTTGCCCTTCACTTGGCCGGCCTCCGGGACTGGTCCCGCGCCCCGCGGAGCCGGACGATGATCGATCCGCCCGGATTCTCTCGCTCGGGAAAATAGACCAGCGAAAGCACTCCGCGATCGCGATCGATCCGCGCGTCGACCCGCCGAGCCTCGCTGCGGGAGACCTGGATCGCCGCGACTTCGTTGCGGGCCAATGCCGCGGGCAGCGGCAAGCAGAAATAGTAGAAAGGCGAGAGTGTTTTCACCGGCTCGCCCTCGGTGGTTTTCAGCAATCCTGCCACCTGGCTGTCGGGAAAGAGGTGCGCCGCGTACTTATCGTTGCGGATCGGCGGGAGCCGCGACTCGGGTAAATCGATACGGACGGCGTCGTCGGCGATCCATTGGGCCCGCACGGGGGCCTGCCGCGGACGGCCCAGCGACATTGGCAAAACTTGCAGTTCAGGATCTCCCCAAAGCCTGAAGCTGAGGGCAACGCGGACGCCTTTGGCCATTTCCGTGTGCCCGCGGCGGGCTTTCAGCTCCTCCACGCAAAACATGTAATTCTCGGCGTCGCAGAGGGCCTCGCCCAGCGTGCTGCCTCGATACAGCATGGAACTCATAGCCGCGTTCAGCAGTGCGCTGCCGCAACCGCTGTGGATTGGGGTCATGCTGCCGATCAAGGCTGCGCCGCCTAACTCGTCCAGACGCCAAAGCACCGCGTCGTCGAGCGATTCGCAGCTTTGCAAGACGACGATGGGCAGCCCGTCCAAAGGACCTTGGAGGTGACCCCCGATGGGATCGGCGGCCAGAACCCGCGGAGCTGTGGCAGGATTGCCGGCCGCCGCGCCATCGGCGGCGCCTGCCGATTCCTCGGCCTCATCCTCTTCCCACGGATAGTATTCCCCCTGGATGCGCTTGAGAATCGGTTCGTCGATCACTTCCTGATAGGAGACATGGCCCTCGTAAAGAATCAACTGAGCGCTGCGGGCTGCGGAGAGAACCTCCGGCGAGTCACTTGGCTTGCCATAGAACTCGTCGACATGGATGCCGAAGTTCTTGAATTCGGCGGCCGTCAGCCGGCTGATCGTTTCGCACAGCGGCAACGGGCGGCGGAGGACGCCCGAGTTGGCAATCATCAGCAACCGCGGCGTTCGCTCGGCCAGCAGCCGCTCCCGCAGCAGCCCGCGAGCAAAGAACACGGAGGCGTCGCCCAACGAATCCAGCGGTATGCGACCTACGCCGAACGGGGCCAGGCAATTGGGCTGGATCGGCAGGAACGGTTCCGTGCGTACGACGTAGGGTGCGGGCGGGGCACGTGCGGCCGGACTGCCTGGAACGACTGGCGGCTCGGCTACAGGCGGCCTTTCCCGCCCAACCGCTTGATTCACCACGTCGAGTTCCACGCTGCGGCACCCGATCGACGCGTAGTCGGCCAGGAGGGTCACCGTGCGGGGCTGGATCGAATTGTCGCGGATCAACTCCCGCACGTCGCTTTCCGCGACCGCTGCGCCAGGGCCATGCGTGAGGACCACGGCTGCGCCGCGAGCGAAACTCGCATACGGCGCCAGCCATGCCGAATTCCCCACGCTTGCCCGAGCGTCGGGCGCCCGTGCCACAACGACGTTGCGGATTTTGTCGGCGCCCATGGCGGCAATCACGCGGCGCATGAGGAGCCGCGGCGGCAGGATTTCGTACGCGGCGCCCACGGAGGCTAGCCAGTGAGGCGCGGTCTTGACGTCGCTCACGGCCACCAGCAGCCGCTGGGCCGATAGATTCGTGAGGGCAGTCGAGACCCCAACTTCAAGCTCCTCTCGTCCACAAAGTAGCATCGGCTCGCCGCGGCCGGCGGCCAGCGCGCTGCCCAGGATAATAGCCTCCGGATCATCGGCGACTGCAACGACGACATCGCGGCAACGCCTCCAAAAGCGGTTGGCCACTTTTGCGCTAGCCGCAATAGGGTCGCTGCCAATCTGAATAACCTCAGGCAGTCGCTTTTTCAGGGCAGTTCCCAAATTCATCGCCGTCGAGGTCGCCATTACCATCGGTGGACGGCCAGGCGATAGCGAGAGCAGCCATTCCGCTTCGCGCGTCGGCGGGCTGCTGATTGCCATTACCAACGGGCAAGACCCTGTTCGCCGCAGGTGCGCCGCCACGGGGGCCGCCAAGGCCAGGCTCCAGGGCTGCTCCTCCGACGCTAGGATCCAGGAAATCTCCCCACTCGTTTGGCCAACGTCCCGCCCGGCGAGTCCTGCCGCTCGTGACGACTGGCCCTGGGCCGTTACTGTCCAAAGAACCAGCACGCTGGCAGTCCAGGCAAGCGTTGCGGGTGCCGGGTTGGTTTGATGGGCCGGTTTGCAACAATCCATAAGCGTGATTAAATTTCCTGGCGCACGGCTAGCGGGCAAGCAATGGTAGGTCTATTTTCCGCCTTCTGCGGGGGAAGATCAAGGGCGAAAAAGCACCTGCTGTGAACGAATGCGGTGCAGATTGTACAGAAGCATTGTCGAACTGCACGTCATAAAGCGGGTAATCTTGAGCAGGGCGTTCTACAACCGGTCCAGCCATGGCCAGAGAGCTTGCCGTGGCCAGCAGACCATTGTCCGAGCGCCAGGAAAGGAACCATTATTGCACCGGTGTTCGCAGCCATTACAATGATGGGGCATTTGCGGTACTTCGCAAACAGCCTGTTTTTTTGCTTGACGCCGAAGAATGCCACGTGACAGCTCTACGTCCACCGATTGGCGGACCGTTCGACCAAGCGCGTCTCCACCAACGCAGGCGCCGACTACCGGTATCCGCATGGAGAAGCTGTCCTGTGCTGAAGCAAGGCGAGGGCCCATGACGACGAAAAAAACACTCGGAAGACGCGAATTCCTGAAGCAGGCGACCCGGGTGGCTGCCACGGTGGCGGTCTGCGATTGCATAATGCCTGGCCAGGTCCAGGCGGGAACGCCGGAGCAGTCCGCCACCGCAATCCCCACCCGCACGCTCGGCAAGACCGGCTTGAAACTGCCCATCCTCGGCTACGGCGGCGCTGCCCTTCCCAAGGTCTGGCTCAATCCGCTATCGCAAGAGGACCGCGTGGCACTGGTCCGTTACGCATACGATCATGGAGTTCGCTACTTCGATACATCGCCAGTGTACATGGAGAGCGAGGCGATCCTCGGCGAGGCGCTCAACGACCGGCGTCGCAAAGTGTGCCTGGTGACGAAGGTCGAGAGCACCAAGCCGGAAGACGTGCGGAAGTTGGTCGAGTCGTCGCTGAAAACGCTCCACACCGATTACCTGGACATTCTCCTTATCCACGGCACGCCGGGACTTCAGCAAATGAGCGTCGCCCAGGCGATGAAGATCCAGGCCCAACTGGCCAGGCTCCGCGATGAGCGAATCACCCGGTTTGTCGGGTTCTCCGCGCATGGCTACTTCGACAAGGCGCTGGCCCTGATCGCGTCGGGTGGGTTCGACCTGTGCATGCTGTCTTACGGCTACATCCCGCGGGGCTACGATCAGATCTGGACGGCCCGCACGACCGCCCTGCGCGATGCCTGCCTGGCCAAGGCCCATGAACTTGACATGGGAATCGTCGCCATGAAAGTCATCGGCGCGGGGATGCTTGGGGCCTGGTCGGGATACATCGTGCCCGGATTCGACAAGCAACGCCTCAAGCAACTGCCCGGGGCCGCCATTCGCTACGTGCTGCAGGACCAGCGAGTTCACCTCCTGAACATCGGCATGCGCCTGACGGAAGAAATCGATGCCAACCTCAAGATTCTCTCCGGCGATCTCACGTACACCATGGAAGACCGGGCCTTGCTAGCGGAATTCTCGGCAAAGCTGTATGACACCGATGCGATTAAGAAACTGAAGATCGAGTGACCGGTGTATTTCAGGCACCAAGAGCGACTCCACGGGGAACAAAGTTCACGGACCATCGATCTGATATCGACGGGCGGAAACGACGATTTGCTTTCCGTCTTCACTGTCGGGGCTGCTTTCCAGCCGGATGGTCTTGCCTTTGTACTCGCCAATGTTCACGAATCGGAAGAGGGGAACCGCTTCGGGAGTGAACTTGGGCTTCCCTTTAGCAGCACAGTAACGGTGTACCCCTAAGCTTTTCGAACTTCTGCCGTTGGTCGTCGCTGAGGATTTTCATGATCTTCTCTGGGCACGCCTCGTACGAAGCGTCGGAGCCCGGCACGACGGGGCTCTCGTCGCCCGATTTTATCTCATCCATCTCTGCCCTGGTAACTTTCCAATGTATCTGATAGATCTGAGAGCGCTGCGAATCGGTCAACCCAAGCGCCTTCGCGATGCTCGAATCACTAAGTGCGTCGGTGGGCTGTCTTTGCTTCTGGACGTGGATCTGATACAGTCTCGCTTGCTGTTGTGATGTGAGCAGTTCATTGAGCTCCTTGATATGGCGGTTTCGAACTGCGTGCAAGATTTCGTTATTCCATCTGTCCGTCCGTACCAAGTGGTCGTGTTGACGTAACGGCTGCTTATCAGGCGGCGCTTGTTCGGATCGTCTCTTGATGGTTGGCGGCGTTCTACGTCGACTTCCCGTTGAATCTGTTCGTTCAGTTGTTTTAGTCTGTGAGCGGCGTCCGCGCTTAGTCCCAAGTCTTCGACGACGTCCCGATCAAGGATGTCTTCGACGATGCCCTGTTCTCGCTGGTTGACGTTGGGCAAGATGGCCGACCCAGGGACCAGAGGCTCCGCCGCCTCAATCCCGGCGAGCGGCAACGGCCGGCTTGCGCCGGCCGTTCTTTGACCGCATAAATCTCCCCCAAACCGTCCAGCTAAAAAGTGAATATCAGATCGGTCGCGAAGAGGAATTGGCTGCTCCGCGTGCCGTCGCCGAAAGGGAGCTGCCCCTGGAGGTTCGTCGTACCGGAATAGCAGTCCCAGCGGGCCTCGGGACGGACGATGAAGTTCGGCAGAGGATGCCAGTTCAATCCCAAGGTCACCTCCGTGAACGTGCCTGCAAATCCTGGTGCGGCCGGCCAGCCGTAGTTCACGTTGCCGATGCCGGCCACCCGCGAGCCGTCCTGGTCGCGGAACCATTCCGCACGGGCCCCCGCGGACCAGTGGGGATTGATCGTGTAAATCAGGTACTCGTCCAGACCGTACCACTTGGCGTATCCGCCGGGCACGCGGGGATCGCCGTTCTCCGTCCCGCCCATCACCTGCTCAAAGGCATAGAGCAGTTTCCCCGTAAGTTGCTTCTTGAAGACCAGGCTGTACAGCCACTGCTGGTCCTCTGCGGCCGCCTGTGGACCGATGTCGGTCATCAGCGATACGCTGGTCTTCTGCTCGTCGTTGTGCCACTTCGCCCCGCCGAGGAAATGCAGCATACCGTTGGGGTCCTCGAAGGCGTTGAAGCCGTCGTGGAAGCCGCCGATAAAATTCCAGTAGTCGTTGAGGCGGTAGTCGGCTTGCAGCCCGGTGACGAGCACGGGCTCCGAATAGCCCAGCGCATAGGAATGCGAATAGAAGAAGTTGCCCGGCGCCGCGACTACTTCGTATCCTATCGAGGGGGCATAGTGGCCCATCCGCACCGTGAGGTTGTTGTAGCCGACCTCGAGGTAAAACTGGGGAATGACGAAGCCGTAAAGGTGGTTTGGCGCGTCGATCTGGGTTTCGAGCCCATAGCTCTCGCCGTAGCGCCAGTCGGAGCCGTACATCAGATCGACACGGCCGCCTATGTCCACGCCGCAGCCATCGGTCTTGACCTTGCGTTCCCAGCCCATCCAGAGCTGATTCATTTCATACTCGTTGCTGCGATCGTTGGTCATGACCGGTCCGTTCCAGCGGTTCACGGGACTGAGCGAATTGAAGGTCATGCCCTGTTCCAACCAGCCGTACTGCTGGATTCCCATTTGCTTCAGGGTTTCCGGCTCGGGAAGGGTCCAGGGCCGGGGCGGGGCGGGTGCGGCCGCCGGGGGCTGGGGCGCGACCGGCGCAGCATCGTCCGATGCCTGATCGGTTCCGCGCGCAACAGAGCCGGAAGTAGTGGATGGAACGGCTTCGCTGTTGCTAGGACTAATCGCCGGACCAACGTCGGCCGGCGCCAACGGGGCACTGGCAATATCCGCTGCACCATACATAGCTGGCGTGGCCGCCAACAAACCCAGCAATGCAGCTCCAACCGTAACAAGCGACAATTTCATCATGCTTCCTCCCCTGGCGATAGTACGATTCCATCCTGTTGCGTCGCTGCCGTGGTATCGCGGCGCCGATCGACGCTTGGGCCTCGTGCCGCGCACGGCTTGGGACCCTTCCCACACCACGACTATCTATCGGTTGGCTTGAATGGGCTGACATTATCGGAACATGTCATAACTACGTTGGGAAAGGCAATTTCGGAGCGTCCCCCTGCGGCTTCAAGGGGATTCTCGGAATCTAGCACAATTGCGCGGCAGAGCGACTGCTGAAGCTGTAGCGGTGGAAACTATCATGCCGCGCAAAAAGGTCCTTTGCAGACGCGCGGAACATAGCCGTATAGCGTAGGCCGGAACAAACTCGCGCAGTTCGGGCAGGATTCGAGCAACTGCTTGCCGGAACTGCGCAAGCTTGTTTCGGCCTACCGTGCTACCGTGCTTGTTGCTACTTTGTGCCAAACAACTCGACATTGCCGACTAGCTTCAATTCGCAGCCGCTGAGGGCGGCCAGGGCGGTATCCGCATTTTCGAAACGAAAGACGAGAATTGCCTTGTCGTTAAGCCTTTCCGAAAAGGCATACATGTACTCGACGTTAATCCCTGCTTCTTCGATTGCCCGCAGCACGTGGGCCAGGCCACCGGGATGGTCAGGCACCTCGACGGCCAGAACCTCGGTTACATTGACGACGAAGCCGGCCCGTTCCATGACCGCCTTGCCTTCCTGCCAATCGGACACGATCAGCCGCAAGATGCCATAAAGATGCGTATCAGCCAGGCTGAGGGTGATGATATTGACCCCCGCTTCGGCGAGTGCCTCGCAGGGCGCCCGCAGCCGCCCCCGCCGGTTTTCCACGAAGATCGAAAGCTGATGGATTTTCATCGTTCGGATCCTTTAGAACCCCTGACACAAGCCGATTTGTCCGAGTCGTGTGAGGGGCAAAACGGGGTTCTGTTAAAGGTTCTCACAGGTCTCGTTGATCGACGACGCGGCGGAGCTTGCCTTCGCTCCGCGGCAACGTGCGGGGCTCGACCAGGGCCACCGCGACGTGCACTCCCACGAGGTGCTCGATCTGCCGGGCGAAGCGGGCCTGAAGCTCTTCCATGGCGCCGATGCGGTCGCTCAACATCCGTCCCTCGACCTCGATCTGCACTTCCATGCGATCGAGCCCCCGGGACCGCGTGAGCACGATTTGGTAGTGCGGCAAGGCTCCCTCGACCTCGAGCAACGCGGCTTCGATTTGCGAGGGAAAGACGTTCACTCCGCGGACGATGAACATGTCGTCGCTGCGATGCAGGATGCGGCGAATGCGGCGGATCGTCCGCCCGCACTCGCACGGATCGCTGACCAGCGCGGTAACATCGCGCGTGCGGAAACGCAGCAGCGGCATGGCCTGCTTGCTGAGAGTGGTGAGCACCAACTCGCCGCTCTCGCCGTCGGGCAGCGGCCGGCCATCGTTGGGGTCGACGATCTCGGGATAGAAATGGTCTTCGTAGATGTGAATGCCATTTTGGCAGCGGCATTCGGCACCCACGCCGGGCCCGGTGATTTCGGTCAGTCCGTAGATGTCGTATGCCTTGATGCCAGCGGCCTGCTCGATGTGCCGCCGCATGGCGTCGGTCCAGGGCTCGGCCCCGAAAACGCCGACCCGCAAGGGAAGTCCGCGAAGATCGACCCCAAGTTCCGCGGCGCGGTCGAGGATATGCAGGAAATAACTGGGCGTGCAACTCACGGCGGAGACGCCGAAGTCCTTCATGATCATGATCTGGCGGTCGGTGTTGCCGCCCGAAGTGGGAACCACGGTGGCGCCCAGCCGCTCGCCGCCGTAATGGATTCCTAGGCCGCCGGTGAACAATCCATAGCCGTAGGAATTTTGCAGGACGTCGCCCTCGTGAAGATCGAAAGAGGCCAAGGCCCGTTGGATGACTTCGGCCCAGACTTCCAAATCGTGGCGGTTATAGGCTACGACGATCGGCTTGCCCGTTGTGCCGCTGGAGGCGTGCAAGCGGACGATCTCGTTCATGGGAATGGCGAAGAGCCCGAAAGGATAGGTGTCGCGGAGATCGCTCTTCACGGTGAAAGGCAGCCGGGCGATATCGTCAATGCCCTCGATGCACTCCGGCCGCAGTCCCTTCTCGTCGAACCGGCGGCGATAGAGTTCCGTATGGTCGTACACCCGGCGGACCACTTCGCGAAGCCTTTGCGACTGCAGCGCGCGGAGCTGCGCTGGCGGCACGAAGTCGGGGCTGCTGGCAGGATGGAAACGAGCGGTCGGTGTCGTCGGTGTCATGGTACCGTTTCCCGTCCGAGTTCGAAGGCCTGGAGATTGCCGGCATGCAGGTCTGCGCGGAAGTTGCTCCGCACGGCGTCGTCCCAGAATGGCCGCGCGATGTCCAGTCGCCGGCTTAACGCGCCCAATAGCGCCACGTTGACGCTGCGGCGGCTGGGGAGTTTATCGGCTTCAATTGACGCGGGCGTCAACAGCGTCCCACCCCACCGCAGCACGTCGCCATGCGGCGCGACCTGGTCGTCGGCCAGCACGACGAGGAAATGTGCCTCGCCGGCCGTCACCATGGGGCTGAAGACCCGCGGGCCGAAACGGACGTCGCTACGGACCGATCCGCCTCGCTGGCTCATGCCGTGCACGTCGGCCTGTTTTACATCCCAGCCGGCGGCGAAGGCGGCCGTCGCCAGGATGTCGGCGGCCTTGAGCACCCCTTGGCCGCCCAGGCCGGCAATAACGATATTTACCACTCCGCAAGACATGACGCTAGCCTTCCTCAGCGCGTGAAATCTGGCCGCCGTCTGGCTGTGCCGTCTGGCAATTCTCGCCGGGAGGCGGCGCCGCGAGCAGATCGTACTGCTTGATCTTTCCCACGGCCAACAAGCAGGTTCGCCGCGCGATAATCACACTAAGGTCGTCGCGCACAGGCATTCCACTAGGGCCTGCTCGAACCTATCGGCCGCTGAAACCGGATCGACGACGATCACGTTGTCGACTCCCAGACCGCGGAGCACGATTTCCAGCACGAGCTTGCCGGTGGAACTGTGGTCCAGGGCCCGCCCCGTGCCTGGGTGCTCTTGCAGGCCGGTCATCGCCGTGGTGCTATTGTCGAGAATCAGCACGACATGCCCCCTGCGCGGCGGATTATAGACCATCTCTACGATCCCCGGTATGCCGCTGTGCACGAACGTGCTGTCGCCGATGACGCTGACGACCCGCCGGCCTTCATCGCAGGGCAATGCATGGCGAAGCCCCAGGCCCATGCCGATGCTGGCGCCCATGCAGACCAGCGAGTCCATCGCCTCCCAAGGCGGCAATGCGCCCAGCGAATAGCAGCCGATGTCGCCCGCCACAATGCAATCGAGCTTTCTCAGCAGGCTGAAAACGGCCCGATGCGGGCAGCCCGGGCACAAGGTCGGCGGTTTGCCGGGAGTTGCGACGGGCTCCGGGGAAGTGTCGCCGCAAATGATCCGCCGCACCCGCGCCACGTTCAACTCACCGAAGCGATACATCTCGGCCTTGCCATCGACGGCGATGCCGGCGGTGCGTAGTTGCTCGACGAGATATGGATCGCCCTCCTCGACGACCAGGCAACGCTGGACGGAAGCAACGAACCGCCGGATCCGTTCCAGCGGCAATGGATAGGTGAGACCCAACTTCAGCAGGCTGGCCTCGGGCGCGGCCTCGCGGACGTGCATAAAGCTGACGCCTGAAGTGATGATCCCCAGGCGGCTCTCGCCGCTGACTTGCTCGTTGGGACCCTGCTCTTCATTCCACTGGGCCAGCTCGGCCAATTTCTGCCGCAAGCGGCGATGTGCCGGCCGGGCGTTGCCGGGAATCATGACCCGCGCGGTTATATCGTGCTCGAAATGGGCCGCGGAGGCGTCCCGCTGTGGCGGCTGGCGGCTAACTACGGTCTTCGAGTGGCAGACGCGGGTTGTCGTTCGGAGGATGAAAGGCAGACGCCAGCGCGCGGATAGCTCCAGCGCGAGCCGCGTGAAATCGTACGACTCCTGGGCGTCGGCCGGCTCGAGCATCGGCACTGCCGCGGCCACGGCAAAACGGCGATTGTCCTGCTCGTTCTGACTGGAGGCCATTCCCGGATCATCGGCCGAGACGACCACCAGCGAACCGCTTGTGCCCGTATAGGCTGCCGTGAAAAGTGGATCGGCCGCCACATTCAGACCGACGTGTTTCATCGTCACCAAAGCCGCCCCGCCCGCCAGGGCCACGCCGAGGCCGACCTCCAACGCCACCTTTTCGTTGGGGGCCCACTGGGCGCGACCGCCGCGGGCAGAGAAATGCTCGAGAATCTCTGTAGAAGGGGTGCCCGGATAGCCCGTGCCGAGGGTGATTCTATGGTCCAAGGCCGCCAGCGCGACCGCCTCGTTTCCGCTCAACAACAATCGTTCCATAGCCCCCGCCAAGATAGCCGCACTCCTCCCAGGTCGAACGTATCAATTTAGCACACCCAGACACGAAATTCCAGAGTTGCTGGAAACTCGCCGCGTGCCTTGTTATGATCGTATTACGCTGGCAGGGGATATCCTTATCATAACCCGACGCGTAGGCGAGAATGCCTCGCTCACGCTTCGGGTTACGATTAATCATCTTCGTTGCCAAGCTAGCATTGTGCAGACCGTGCGGGTGTCCTCCCCGCGACGGCAAGAACGGAAGCATCCCTACAATTCCTTCCCTTGGAGCCCACTTCATGAAAAAAACGACCACAATTACTCGGCGGACCTTGTTGCAGCAGGCTGCTGTGGCGGGTGTCGGCGCGATGGCCCTGCCGCACATCGTGCCAGCCAGCGTGCTGGCGCAAACCCGCCCAGCAACAAGCTTAACATCGGAATTCTGGCCTGCGGCGAGCGTGCCCGCGACGATATGCACGGCTGCATGAGCGAGAACATCGTCGCCATCTGCGACGTCGACAAGCGCCAGATCGCCCAGGCCAAGAAAGATCTCGGCGGGGCGGGCGAGAAGACCAAGGTCTACGAAGACTACCGCAAGCTCCTCGACGAGGAGAAGTTGCTCGACGCCGTCCTGATCGCGCCGGCCAGCGCTGGCACGTCCCCATGAGCAAGCGGGCCTTGCAGGCCGGCAAGCACGTCTTCTGCGAAAAACCCCTGGCCCATAGCTGTGCCCAGGCCCGCGAGATTCGCGACCTCGCCGGCCAGTATCCCAAGCAGGCCACCCAGGTCGGGTCGCAGGGTGGGGCTACCAACACCTTCCGCCGCAGCATGGAGGTCATCCAGGCGGGCGTGCTCGGGCAGATCCGCGAGGTCCACGTATGGATGGACCGCGGTTGCTCGCCCAGCCAGTCATACGACACGCATGCCGACCCTATTCCCCCGGAGTTGAATTGGGACTTCTGGTGCGGTCCTTCGAAGGTTTTGCCGTTCAAGAACAGCTACCTCAACTTCTGCTTGAATTGGGGACCATGGCTGGACTTCGGCGACGGCCACCTGGCCGACATGGGGGCCCACGGCATGAACCTGCCGTGGCGGGCGCTGAAACTCGGCGCCCCGCTGAACTGCTCGATCAACGTTCCCGAACCGGTCAAGGACAGCTACCCGTCGTCCACCGACATCAACTGGGACTTTGCCGCCCGTGGCGACATGCCGGCGGTGAAGGTATGGTGGCACGACGGCGGCAAGGGGCCGCCGCCAGAACTGGGCAATGAGTTGGTCTCGACCTACAACCGCGTGCCGGGCAACGGCGTTCTCTTCGCGGGCGAGAAGGGCATTCTCTGCTCCGATTGCTGGGGCGTGAACGGCGTAGTGAAACTCAAGGGCGAGCCCAAGTGCCGAGGCGTGATGGACCATCATGCCTGCAAGCCGGTGCCCGTCACGGTGCCGCGTGCGCCTGGCGAGTTCCATATCGGCGAATGGATCGCGGCCTGCAAGGGCGGACCCAAAACGTTCCAGGGCTTTGAGACCGGGGCCATGGTTGCCGAAATCGCCATGGTCGGCATGCTTGCCATCCGGCTCCATCCGAAGCCGAACGAGTTTTCCACGATCGAGTGGGACAGCGAGGCATTGAAGGTCAAGGGCGTGCCTCAGGCCGACGACATCGTGCACCTGCCAGTGCGCACGAAGTGGCTGTAACGCGGTCCCTGGCGGACCCGCGCTCGCTGTA
Source organism: uncultured Planctomycetia bacterium (assembly GCA_963709175.1). Classification (GTDB taxonomy): domain Bacteria; phylum Planctomycetota; class Planctomycetia; order Pirellulales; family Thermoguttaceae; genus JANXQG01. Next base: position 427,373 of record CAVPVK010000007.1, on the reverse strand, counting down.
CGTCAGGCCGACCATCCGTACATGGTGCCCGGCCTGACCGATTGTCAGGCTGGAGAACCTGGCGTACGGCGCTGGTCCCACCGTCCCACCCTACCCTCCGTCGCCATCTTGGTGTAGGATGGGCCTCTACATCCGTGGGGTTCTCCCCTCTGGATGCGGACGTCCATTCTACGCCTTTTTCCCGGACACCAACCCCCAATCCCCCATGGCCAATTCCAATCAACCGTCGTTTGCTATCGGCGTCGATTACGGTACCAATAGCGTGCGGGCGCTGGTCGTCGATATCGCCGACGGCCGCGAAGTGGCTACGCACGTTTACGATTATCCCAGCGGCGAGGCGGGTGTCATCCTCGACCCGGCCAGCCCGCACACGGCGCGGCAGAATCCCGCCGACTATATCGAAGGCTTCTATTGCAGCGTTGGTTGCGCCCTTCAAGCGGCCGGTGCATCGCCAGGCTTCTCCCCGGACCGCGTCATAGGAATCGGGATCGACACGACCGGCTCGACGCCCATCCCGGTCGATCGTAGCGGTCGGCCGCTGGCCATGCTGCCCGAATTCGCCCACGAGCTCGCCGCCCAGGCGTGGTTGTGGAAGGACCACACGGGCCACGCCGAGGCGGCCGAGGTCACCGAGAAGGCCAAGCGAGTCCGCGACAAGTATCTCAACAAGTGCGGCGGGGCCTATAGCAGCGAGTGGTACTGGTCCAAGATCCTGCACTGCAAGCGATCGTCGCCCAAGGTCTTCGAGGCCGCCTACTCGTGGGTGGAACTGGCCGACTTCATTCCGGCTTTCATCACCGGCAATCTCGATCCCGACACTCTCCCCCGCGGCATCTGCGCGGCCGGCCACAAGGCCATGTTTCACGAGTCCTGGGGCGGGCTGCCCAGCGCCAAGTTCCTGGCAAGTCTCGATCCGGCCCTGGCGGCCCTCCGCGATCGCTACGCCGCGCGGGCCATGACCGCCGATCAAAAGGCCGGATCGCTCGCGGCGGATGTCGCGGCCAAGGTAGGGCTTCCCGCGGGCGTGGCCGTGGCCGTGGGGGCGTTTGACGCCCACATGGGCGCAGTCGGCGCCGGGATCAAGCCAGGCACGCTCGTGAAGATCATCGGCACGAGCACCTGCGACATGATGGTCGCCCCCTTGGACAAGCCCCTGCCCGACATCCCTGGTCTCTGCGGCATCGTGCCCGGTTCGATCCTGCCGAAGATGTACGGGCTGGAGGCGGGCCAATCGGCGGTAGGCGACATTTTCAACTGGTTCGTCAAGTCGTTGGCGCCGACGGCCTACTCGGGCGACGGCGACATGCACGCTGCCCTGACCCGCGACGCCGAACGGCTTCGTCCCGGGTCCAGCGGTCTGGTCGCCCTCGATTGGAACAACGGCAACCGCACGATCCTGGTCGATCCGTTGTTGACGGGCCTGCTGGTCGGCCAGACGCTGCACACCACGGCGGCGGAAATCTACCGTACCTTGATCGAGGCCACCGCCTTCGGCGCGTTGACGATCATCAATCGCTTCGAGGAATACGGCGTGCAGGTCAAGGAGGTGGTCAACTGCGGCGGCATCGCCGAGAAGAACCCGTTGGTGATGCAGGTCTATGCCGACGTTTGCAACCGCCCGATGAAGATTAGCCGTTCGGCACAGACCTGTGCTTTGGGCGCGGCGATTTTCGGGGCGGTGGCTGGCGGGGGCCACAAGACGGTTGAGGCGGCGCAGCGAAAGATGACCGGCGTCAAGTCCGTATCGTACAAGCCGAACCGGGCGGCCGCCGCGGTCTATGCCGAGCTTTATGGCATATATCGCACGCTGCACGACGCGTTCGGCACACCCGCGGCTCGCAAGCCGTTGGGCGGCGTGATGAAGGAACTGATTGCCATCCGCGACCGCGTGCGGCGGGAGAGTCGCTGATGCTCGAGGACCTCAAGCGGCGGGTCTGCGATACCAACCGCGACCTGGTAGCCACGGGACTGGTGACGCTGACCTGGGGCAACGTCAGTGGTATCGATCGTCCCTCGGGACTGGTCGTGATCAAGCCCAGCGGCGTGTCCTACGACGAGTTGCGGCCGGAGTGCATGGTCGTGGTAGATCTCGATGGCCGCCTGGTGGAAGGAACGCTAAGACCCTCCAGCGACACGCCGACACACCTGGTCCTGTATCGGGCTTTCGGCCGGGTCGGAGGGGTGGTGCACACCCACAGCCGCCATGCCACGATGTTTGCCCAGGCGCGGCGCGAGATTCCCTGCCTGGGCACGACGCACGCCGACCACTTCCACGGTCCCGTGCCCGTCACCCGACCATTGAGCCGCCAGGAAGTGGAGGAGGACTACGAGCGGCATACGGGACGGGTGATCGTCGAGCGGTTCGGTGGGCTGGATGCCGAGGCCATGCCGGCCGTGCTGGTGGCGGGGCATGCCCCGTTCACCTGGGGGTCCGGACCCGAGAAGGCCCTGGACAATTCTGTGGCCCTGGAGGCGGTGGCGGAAATGGTCCTGGGCTCGTGGTCCATCGACCGCTCCGCGCCGGAATTGGAGCCGTGGGTGCTGGAGAAGCATTATCAGCGGAAGCACGGGCCGGGGGCGTATTACGGGCAGTGAGGCGCTCGTAGTGGCTTCCCCACGGGGCGCTGCTTCCTCCGTGAAGCCAGCTTGATTGCGCGAATGGCTCTGCCAGGAAAGACCAATGCACGAGCCACTGGTCCGGGCTGTCAGGCCGGTCGGGTTCTTAATATAGGAAGCCGTGACGATCGGCCAGTTGTCGGAAATGGCATCCGTCTCTTTGTCGCTGCCGGTGATCTACCACGACAGAGATTCCAGGAAGCGGAGACTCCGCGGGATCTGTGCCGTCGAATTGGGCGACTCGTCCTCGATGAAATAGTACTTCGCGCCTGCGCTTGGGCCGCTTGAAGAACTGAAGGCAGGTCGATCTGCCCGGTGCCCAGCGCAACGTCGTTGTTCACATCCTCGGAGCCTGTCAGTTGGCCCGTCTTGACCGACTTCTTCATGTCCTTGAGGTGGAAAAGCTCCCATCGGCCGGCATACTTGCGCAGCAGTTTCACAGGATCCTGGCCGGGATGCACCGTCCAGAAAACGTCCATCTCGAACTTGACGAATCTGGGATCGGTCTGTTCCGCCAGGACATCAAACAGGGTCCCATCGCCATACGGCACGAATTCGTAACCGTGGTTATGGTAGAAGAACTTGATGCCATGCTTTGCCAGGACCTTTCCCGCCCTATTGAACACAACCGCCGCCCGGCGAGCCACCGCCTCGTCGAACTGGCCTTGGTGCGGGATCCAGCCCACGCCGACGTACGACACGCCTAGTTCCTCGGCTTGCCGCGCCACCGCCTCAGTATCCCTTTCCACAAGCCCGTAGTCCACGATCGCCGACACAGCCTTGAGCCCCCGGTTCTCCAAACTCCGTCGGAATTGCACGGGCGGCAGGCCGTATGTGCCGGCTAACTCGACTTCGCTGAATCCGAAACCGCGGGCCGTTTTCAGTCCCGCGACGATATCCTTACCCAACATGTCCCGAAGGCTGTAAAGCTGCAGGCCCACAGGACCTCTGAAACTGGCACTGACGCCGACGGCCTTGGCAGCCCGTGCTGGCCCCTGGTTAAGCCATACGTCAACCCGCGGCGCGTCCCAGTTATACGGTTTGCTGAGGATATCGAGTCTTCCATCGCCATCCAAGTCCGCCAACTGCGCTTCGTGAAAGCCCATGCCCGTCGTGAAAACGGTTTTGCGGAAGTGGCCCCTCCCATCGCCGTAGAAGATGAAAGCCTGGGCCTTGGGGTTGTCCGGTTCGTTCTTGCCTTCGCTCCACTTGGCCATTTCCGCGACGAAGATGTCGAGATTGCCGTCGCCGTCGATATCGGCCACTTGGAGAGAGTGCGGATGAATCATCGTCCGCCCGACCAAATCGTGCCCGATCCAGCTCTTGGAGTCCAGCGGACTGCCTTTGCACTCGTACCACTTCACTGGGCCCACGCCGTCACCTGGAGCAATAACGATCTGCGGATACTTGGCAGCCTTGATGAATCGGCCGGCGAAGATCAGACCACCAATGTCGCCGATCTTTGTGACCGACCATTTGCCGTTGGGCATGTACTTGAACATGGAATTTCCCGCCAGCAGCTCGGGCCGGCCGTCGCCGTCAATATCGAAGGCCGACATGCCTTCCGGATAGGGACCCGAAGCCGCTGTGGCGCCGGAGAAGACTTTTTCGGCGGGCCACACATCGACCTCTCGCGGGCTATTGGGGATATCGGCGACAAACAAGGTTCTGGCATTCTGATTCCAATAGGCCAGTTGCGGTTTGCCGGTTCCCTTGAAGTCGGCAATGCACTGATCGTGGTGCTGCGTAGCGCCGCTGATTTTGATCGTATGGCGCTCCCAGGGCACATCCGGCTTCCAATTCTTGCCTGGATTCCGCCACCACCAGACCTTGTTGCTTTGCCAGTCGCCGCCGAAGACCAGGTCTGGGTATCCGTCACCGTCGATGTCGCAGACGGCTCCGCCCGCTTCAATCGGCAGAAACTCTTTCTCGATCACGTACCGGTCCCATCCGGTCTTGGTTCGGCGATACCATACCAGGGCCGGCCCCCTCTCGCGGAAGGCGAGCACGAAGTCATTCCGTCCGTCCTTGTCGAGGTCCGCCACGACCGCGGCGGTTTGTTGCCGGGAAGTGGTCGGCACGGGCAAATCGCCGTGGCGACTGCTCAAGTGCAACCAACGCAGTCCCGACGCCTCAACGATGCCAAACTGACTCGCTGTGCCGGGTTGTGCTGCGGCATAGGGATTCGGTTTTGTGTCGTCGTCGGCAGTTCCGCGGCGGCCACGGAGAGAAAGGGATGCCGCCGCCATGAGGATGAATGCCACGGTCAAGAGTCGCGTTTTGTTTCTTCTGATCGATTGGCGGTTTTTCATCGGTGTTCCTCGAGGTAGAAGAGATAGGGTAGGGAAGGTTTTGGGGGCAGCCGGCTTGACGATGCAGGCTGTATCTGATACGTTTTACTAAATCGAATCACTAATTACAAGAGGCTGCCCAGGGATTTAGCCTAAAATGCAACGGGAGTCGAACTTTACTCCACGTTTACCGTCGCCTGCCCGAAACATGAAAAGAGACGCTGACGCTATGCCACACCGGCGCGTATCAATGCGCGATGTCGCTGCTGCCGCGGGTATTTCGCCGACCACGGCGTCGATGATTCTCAATGGTCGGCACGACAGCTTCCCGTTGGTTACCCGCGAGCGGGTGTACGACGCGGCGAGACGGTTGGGGTACCGGGCCAACCGCCTGGCCAGAAACCTGGTGCGGCGGCGCAGCGACATGATCGGGGTAGTCATCGAATACGTGGACAACCCGTTCTTTGCCAGCTTGGCCGCCTACTTGAACCGGCGTGTGGCCGAACGTGGTTTTCAGGCGCTGTTTCAGATTACCGAACTCGGGGCCTCCGCCGATGTTCCCGCCCGGGCGGTGGAATCGCTGCTCGACTGGAACGTGGACGGGCTGTTGCATTGGTGGAACGAGGCCTATGGGCAGAACGTGGCGAGCAGGCCGGAGTCGCCGGCGGTTTACTTCGGTTCGGCCGCGCCCAACGACAGTGCGGATTGCGTGGTGCTCGATGACTACGGCGCTCGCGGATGGCCGCTGCGCACTTGATAGACCTTGGGCATCGGCGGATCGCGCACCTCAGCCGCCAGGCGTCGATCCATAGTGCCAGGACGAAGGCCCTTGCCGACGCCCTGCAGGCTGCGAATCTTCCGGCGCCTACGGTTCATGAGTGTCCGCACGAAACCGCCGAAGAGGCTCGGGCGGCAATGCGTGAACTGTTCGCAGGCCCACAGCGGCCTACGGCGATCTTTTGTCACAACGATGTAATGGCCTTTGGCGCTTTTCGAGGTCTGCGCGACATGGACATTCGTGTGCCGCAGGAAGTATCGCTGGTCGGATTTGACGACGCATGGGCAGCCGAGTATCTCGATCCGCCGCTGACGACCGTGCTGTTTCCCTATCGCGAAATCATCGACCGGGCGCTGGAATTCCTATTGAACCGCATGGCCGGGACTGCCCGGGGGCCACAGCAATTGGTTCTGCCTGGCACCCTGATCGTACGCGGTTCGACGGCACCTCCAGCCAAGGAGAATTATCCTCGGCGCCAAACTGGGCGGGCATGAAGTGCACGCGGCCGATGTGCGCGGAACCGGCCGGATTGACATCGTCTCGAAGACTTGGGCGACCGTGGAACGCCGCGGCGGCAAGATGCATCTGGATTTTCTGGAAAACGTCGCGGGGTAGACGGCAGTGGCTGCGGAACCGGCCTCGTCACCTGCCCAAGGGAGAGGCGGCCAAAGGCAACCGGATCTCCGTGAAGGCCGTGTAGTTCGACGGGCGGCCTGTCGGTTGTGCGACTGGCAGGAGAATCGTTGTGGCGGCGTTCGGCGTCGGCCAGCTCTGCGGCCGTTTTTCTTTAGTACTTGATTATCGCGCAAACTTGTTTATGCTTGAGAGGCGACGCCATTCCATCCCACCTCAAGGAGCCCTCTCATGCAACGTTTGACCGTTATCTTTGCCGCTTGGTTCTCGCTCCTATTCTTGCCGCTGGCTCCGGCCGCGGATTGGAAACCCGTTCCCGGTCACTTGGTGACGCGCTGGGCCAAAGACGTCTCGCCTGAAAACGCCCTGCCGGAGTATCCCCGGCCGCAACTGGTGCGAAAGGACTGGCTGAACTTGAACGGTCTCTGGGACATCAAGCTCGCCGACGGCACACGGTCCAAGATCCTCGTGCCTTACCCCGTCGAATCGGCCTTGTCGGGCGTGATGAAACATGCCGACCGCATGACCTACCGCCGCCGTTTCCAGGTCCCGCAGGGCTGGAACGGGCGGCATGTCTTGCTGCACTTCGGCGCCGTGGATTGGGAGGCGAAAGTGACCGTTAACGGCAAGAAGCTCGGTGTTCACTGCGGCGGGTATGACGATTTCAGTTTTGACATCACCGATGCCCTGAAGACGTCGGGCGAACAGGAAATCGTGGTCGAGGTCTTTGACCCCACCGACGCCGGCAGTCAGCCGCGGGGCAAGCAGGTCCTGCATCCGGGCGGCATCATGTACACGCCGACGTCCGGCATCTGGCAAACGGTCTGGCTCGAGCCGGTGGCGGAGACGCACGTCAAGTCGTTGCTGCTCGTTCCGGACGTGGATGCGGGCTGCCTGCGCTTGACGGTTGGCGGCACGGGTACGGTAGAGGCCGTTGCGACCGACGACGGCCGGCAGGTCGCCCAAGTCAGCGGGGCCGCCGGCAGCGAACTCAAGCTGCCGATTCCTGAGCCCAAGCTCTGGTCGCCCGACTCGCCGCATTTGTATGATCTCCGCGTCTCCCTGAAATCGGGCGGCAAGACGGTGGACGAAGTGACCAGCTACTTCGGCATGCGCAAGATCGCGCTGGGCAAGGACGACAAGGGGATCACGCGGATGATGCTCAACGGCAAGTTCGTCTTCCAGGTCGGGCCCTTGGACCAGGGCTTCTGGCCGGACGGCATCTACACCGCGCCTACCGACGAGGCCCTCCGCTGGGACGTCGCGACGATGCGGAAGCTCGGTTTCAACTGCGCCCGCAAGCACGTCAAGGTCGAGCCCGACCGCTGGTATTACTGGTGCGACAAGCTCGGCCTGCTGGTCTGGCAGGACATGCCGGCCGGCGACAATAGGACCCCCGAGTCCACGGAACAATTCGAGGTGGAGCTGCAACGGCTGATCGAAGGCCGCCGCGACCATCCGGCCATCATTATGTGGGTGGTTTTCAACGAAGGATGGGGGCAGCACGACACGCAACGCCTGACGAAGTGGGTCAAGCAAATGGACCCCAGCCGGTTAGTCGATAATGCCAGCGGTTGGACCGACACGAAGTGCGGCGACGTCATCGACATGCACAATTATCCCGGTCCTGGCTCGCCCGCGCCGGAAGCGAATCGCGCGGCGGTGCTGGGCGAGTTTGGCGGCCTGGGCCTTGCGGTGGATGGGCATACCTGGAGCAAGCAGACCTGGGGCTACAGGGGCACGCAAGGCATTGAAGACCTGACCCGCGGTTACGAAAAGCTGCTCGTCAAGGCCTGGGCGTTGAAGGACAAACCCGGCCTCTCTGCTTGTATCTACACCCAGCTCACCGACGTGGAGACCGAGTGTAACGGTTTGCTGACTTACGACCGCGAGGTGCACAAGGTGCTCCTCGACCGGGCCGCCGCCGTGAATACCGGCAAATTGCCCCCGCAGCCCGTGGTTCGCGAAGTGGTGCCGACTTCGCAGCGACAAGGCATCGACTGGCGGTTCACGCTGCAAAAGCCGGCCGCTGATTGGACCCGACCCGACTTCGACGATTCCGCTTGGAAAGAAGGCCCGGGCGGATTCGGCTCGCCTGGCACGCCTGGGGCCGTGGTCCGCACCGAGTGGCATACCGACGACATCTGGTTGCGGCGGCAATTCGACTGGCCGAGCAACGCCGCAACCAACCCGGAATTGCTGGTCCATCACGACGAGGATGTTGAGATCTACATCAACGGTGTCTTGGCCGGCAAGGCGAGTGGATACCTCACGGATTACGAAGAGATGTCGATGCTGCCCGAAGGCCGTGCCGCCTTGAGGCCCGGCAAGAACATCATGGCCGTCCACTGCCACCAGACGACCGGCGGCCAGTACATCGACGTCGGCATCATCAGCGTCAAGGTCGGCGCAAGTAAGTGGTTCGCCAGGCAGATTTGATCTCGCCTGCTTGTCGAGGGAGAAACCGTGCATGAAATGTCGGGCAGCGATTCTGGTTGTGGCGGTGGCGGTCAATTGTGCGACTGCGGCGATCGGCCGGGCCGCTACCGATAGCAATAACCGCCCGGTGCTGCCCGTCAAGGCCGGCTTGGCCTGCTGGTACGATGCGGCGGTCGGTGTCACCACGGATGCCAAGGGTGTCGTGCAGGTATGGAAAGACCTGTCGGGCAACGGCCATGACGGAACCCTGGCCGCCGGCGCACGGTGCTGGCAGCGAATCAGATCCACGGGAAACCGGCGGTCCAGTTCCGCACGACTTCCGGCCCTTGCGGACTCAACCTGGACGGGCCGTTCTTCGCGGAACAGCAGTTCGTGGTCGTGCGTTCGCCGCATGCCGCCGTGGAACAACGACGGCTGTTTCCTCGGCCGCCGCTGGAAGCGGGCTTCGAGCTATCGCCTGAGCCGGAATACCACGCGATTTTGGGGCGACCAATACCCGAAAGCCGTGTCAAAGAACGGCAAAAGGCTCCCCGAGCAGCCCTTTGACCTCGGGCCCATCACCGACTACATGCTCTTGAAGATCGACGTTAATGATGGGGACATGAGCAACAACACCTATCAAATCGGGATGGCGGACGGGGCCTCGTGCGACTGCGACATTGCCGAGATCCTCGGTTACCAGACTGCCCTGTCGCCAGCGGATGAAGGACGGGTGGGCAGCTACCTGGCAGCCAAGTATGGCATCGCTACGAGCTATAGATTCCGCGGCACTAACGCCGTGGACAGTCTTCGGTCGGAAAAATCGCCGAGATCACGGGCCGGAAGGGCCGCGACCACTTCGCCGGCGCCCAAGCTTTCCGTGACCAAGGGCCTGGCCTGTTGGTTCGATGCGGCGGTCGGCGTCACGGCCGACAAAAAAGGCGCCGTGCGGATTTGGAAAGACCTGTCCGGCAAGGGTCATCATGCCACGACCGGCGGCGGCGTGGCCCCGGTGCTTGTCCCCAACCAGATCAACTCCCGGCCTGCGGTCCAATTCCGGAAAGGTTGGCTTGCCCTGGACGGAAAGTTCTACGCCCAAGAACACTATTTTGTGATCCGTTCTCCTGCTCGTAGCTGGAGCGGCGCCGGCGGCCTGCTCGGCCGGCTCAAAGGCCGCGGCTCGAGCTACAACACCTGGGGCAATGACACCGGGTTCTGGCAGGACCAGCCCCCGGCGGCTGTTTCCAGGAACGGCACCGTGCTCCCCGGACCGGCCTTCGACTGCTCGCCGCTGACCCGCTTCATGGTCCTCAAGATCATCGTGAACGATCACGACGCGACCAAGGCAAGTTACGCGATCGGGAACAACGACGGACTGGCTGCTTGCGATTTTGACGTCGCCGAGATCCTCGGTTACCAGTCCATGCTATCGCCCGCGGACGAGGCATTGGTCGGCGGCTATCTGGCGGCCAAGTACGGGATCGAAACGGCCTATCCGCCGCTTCCACCGGCCAAGGCGAGGGAACCTGCGCCGAGCGAAATGGCCGCGGTCAAGTACCAGGGCTGGCAGCACTGCGGTTCTCTCTGGTTGCTCACCACGCCGGAAGGGGCGAGCCTGCCGGCAACGGCCGTGGAAGAGAGTTTTCCCGTGCTTGTGCGGCTCAGCCAGGACTGGTTCCCTTTCAGCGAGGCGAAAACCCAGGGCGAGGACATCCGCTTTGCCACAAGCCGCGGCGTGCCGCTGGCCTACCAGATTGACCAGTGGGACGCCGCGGCCGGTTCGGCCTGCATCTGGGTCCGCGTGCCAGTGATCAAGGGCAATGCCCACCAGGCGATGAAGATCTACTGGGGCAAGGCCGATGCCGAGAGCGAGTCCAGCGGGCCCGCCGTATTCAATAGATCCAACGGCTATCTGAGCGTGTGGCACATGAACGAGCCCGTCAAGGATGACGCCGGCACGGTCGAGTCGCTGGACTTCGGAACCATGTCTTCTACGGGAATGATCGGCCCGTGCCGGCATTTTGCCGGCGGCAAAGGGATCGACTGCGGCGGGGGAATCACCCAATACCCGTTCGCCTCCAGCCCCCACACCACCGAGGCGTGGATCAAGCCGGAAAGTTGAATTCTAGCATCCTTAGCTGGGGAAAGCAGGATGTGGTGGATGTACGGCTGTCTTGCACGCCGGGACACATTATCGTCAATAATGGCAGACAAACCATTCGCGCGCCGAGCCGGTTTTCCAAGTCGGAGTGGATTCAGGTTGTCTACACGTACGACGGCCAACGTGACCGGCTCTATCTGAATGGCCGGCTCGACGCGCCCGTGCCTGCCCTCCCATCTTCCACGCTTGAGATCCTGACGCCGGTCCGCATGCAGATCGGCGCCGGTTTCCTCGGCGACCTGGACGAGGTGCGGATCTCGAACGTAGCCCGTTCCGCCGACTGGGTGAAACTGCAATACGAGAACCAGAAGCCTATGCAGACCCTGGTCGGTCCGCTAGTTCAGCGGGGGACTGCGTTCGCGATATCAGAGAAGGCGCTGGATCTATTGGAAGGCAGAAGTGCAACGCTTACCGCCAGGGCCGGCGGCGCAGAGAAAGTCTATTGGATCGTCAAGAGCGACACCGCGGAAACCATTGCCGACGTGGACCGGTTCCATTTCACTGTCGATGCTGGCCGGGTAACGGGAGACCAATCGTACACCCTCCAATTCAAGGCGGTCTACGCCGACGGGGTGAAGACCCTCGACATTCCGGTCACCATCCGCGAAGACATTCCCGACCCGGTATTCACGTTGCAAGCGCCGGCCGCATGGGACGGCCGCGAGACGATCGAGGTCGTGCCACGGATAGCCAACCTCGACGGCGATGCAGGCCAAGAATGCCGGCAAGCTTAAGTATGAGTGGACCGTTCCCCCACTCGTTGAGGCCAAGCAGATCACGCCCGATAAACTGATCCTCAAACGCGCGCGGAACAGCGGGAAGCTGATCGTGAGCTTGGCCCTGAGCAACGGCGGCAAGCCCGTCACGCAGTCGGTTCAGATCGCGGTGCACGAGCCCGCGAAAGACGCGTGGGTCGAGCGCACTGCGGAAAAGGACGAGAAGCCCGAGGACAACCAATTCTATGCCCGCGACGACAAGAACGAAGGCACGCTCTATTACCGCGGGAGACTCGACCAGCCCGTGGACGCCGTATTCTTAAGGGTCGATGCGGACGGCAAGCCCTTCAAGACCGAAACCCAGCAACTCGCGGCCGACCGGTCCTACGCCTTCACCGTCAAGCTCAAGCCGGGGCTGATCAAGTACCGCGTGGAGTTCGGCGCGAAGACGGGCGGCGAGGAAAAAGTGCTGCGGACGGTCGGCAATCTGGTGTGCGGCGACGCCTATCTTATCGATGGGCAGTCCAACGCCCTGGCGACCGATACCGGCGAAAGGTCCCCTCCCGAGACGAGCGATTGGATCCGGAGTTACGGCGGCCCCACCGGGCGGGGCGATGCCACCGATTGGGTCCGCGACCGCTTCGGCAAGCCTAGCGACCCTTCGCACCCGTGGCCCAACCTCTGGTGCAACCCGGTCTGGAAGGCGGAAAGGGGCGAAACGGCGGAACTCGGCTACTGGGGCATGGAGCTTGCCAAGCGACTCGTGGCAAGTGAGAAGATGCCGATTTTCATCATCAACGCGGCGGTCGGCGGCACGCGCATCGACGAACACTCGCCTGCGCCGGCGAATCATGGCGATTTGAAGACCATGTACGGCCGCATGCTCTGGCGCGTGCGGCAGGCCCGGCTGACGCACGGCATTCGCGCCGTCCTTTGGCATCAGGGCGAAGCCGACCAAGGCTCGGACGGTCCCACCGACGGTTACGGTTCCGACACGTACCAGCAGTATTTCCTCGAAATGCAAGCGGCATGGAAACACGATTTCCCCAATATCCAGCACTACTATATCTTCCAGATCTGGCCCAATGCCTGCGGCCAGGGCGGTGGGCATGGCGACATGTTGCGCGAAGTGCAACGGACCCTTCCGCGGCTCTACTCGAACCTGGACGTCATGCCGACGCTGGGCATCAGACCGGGCGGGTCCTGCCACTATCCGCTCACCGGCTGGGCGGAGTTTGCCCGTTTGATGCAACCCCTGATCGAGCGGGATATCTACGGCAAGTCGCCCACGGCCTCGATTACCGCGCCGAACCTCAAGCGGGCGTACTATACCAGCAGCGCGCGGATTGCGATTGCCCTGGAATTCGACCAGCCGGTGGTCTGGAACAATTCGCTGGCCAGCCAGTTCTATTTGGATGGGTTCCCCGAGAGCGGTATTACCGGGGCGGTTTCCGGGAACGTGGTCACCCTCAAGTTGAAAGAGACCTCGCCGGCCAAGAGTATCACGTATCTCAAAGAAATGAACTGGAACCAGGATAAGCTGCTTGTCGGCGTCAACGGAATTGCCGCGTTGACCTTTTGCGACGTGCCGCTAGAGCCGGCAAGGCCGAACCCGTGACGGTCGCAAGACCCACAAGTCCAAGAACCATGACGACGATGAAGCCCAAGCGAATTCTGGCCGCTGTGGCGGCCGTACTAGGTGTCCTAGCTGCGAGAGCATTCGACGCATTGGCCGAAGTGCCCCGCCCGGAGCATCCGCGGCCCGACCTGTGCCGCGATAACTGGATCTCGCTTAACGGCCAATGGCAGTTTGAGATCGACAAGGCGGCGGACGGAGAATCCCGTGGCCTGACGTACGGAAACGACCTCAGGGCCCGGATCATCGTCCCCTTCTGCCCCGAAAGCAAGCTTTCTGGCATCGGGTTGAGCAACACGGAACATCTGAAGGATGTCTGGTACCGCCGCTTCTTCGAGGTGCCGCCGGCCATGCAAGGCAAGCGGCTGAGAATTCACTTCGGCGGCGTGGATTACAAATCCTGGGTCTATATTAACGGCCAGCTTGCCGGCATACACGTCGGCGAAAATGCCGCTTTCAGTTTTGAGATAACCAAACTCGTCAAGGCTGGCGCGAACGAGGTCGTCGTCAAAGTCCTGGACGATATGTGGTCGGGCCTCCAGCCCTGCGGCAAGCAATCTTATGATAAGAGTTGGAGTTGTTTCTACACCCGCACCACCGGCATCTGGCAACCCGTTTGGCTGGAAGCCGTCGGCTCGTCGTTTGTCGAGTGTATTTCCGTCGTTCCCGATCCGGACAACTCGCGGGTGCTGATCGAGGCCAAGATCAACGGCGCCGACAAGGACCTCTCGCTCAAGGCGGAGGCCTTTGCCAACGGCGAACTGACGGGCTCGGACGACAACCGTAGGCCCTTGGCAGGATCGGCTGGTGCTGAACCTCAAAAAGAAAAAACTCTGGGAGCCCGGCGCCCCGTTCCTGTACGATCTGAAGCTCGCGCTCTACAGCGGCAAGACCAAGATCGACGAGCTGAAGAGTTACTTCGGTCTGCGCAAGATCACCATCGACGGGCGGAAGATCCTTATCAACGGCAAACCGGTCTTCCAGCGGCTGATCCTCGATCAGGGCTTTTACCCCGAGGGAATCTGGACCGCGCCCTCCGACGAGGAGCTGAAGAAGGACATCGAAAGGTCGATGGCCTGCGGTTACAACGGTGCACGACTGCACCAGAAGGTCTTCGAACCGCGGTTCCTGTATTGGGCCGACAAGCTCGGATACATGGTTTGGGGCGAGTTTCCCAATGCCGGCTATAACAACAGCCCAGAGGGCTACGCCCCCTACGTCAACGAATGGACCGAGGTCCTGCTGCGCGACAGAAACCATCCTGCAATCGTCGGCTGGTGCGCATTCAACGAGAACTTCGAGGACAAAGGGACGCTGCAGCAGATGGTTTGGAAGATCACCAAGGCCGTCGATCCGACGCGGCCGGCACTAGAGGCGAGCGGCTGGATGCACACTTTGCCGCATCCGGAAGTCATGGACGCCCACGATTACACGGGCGAGCCCGAAAACCTCCGCAAGCGCTGGATGAGTTACTTCTCCGCCCCGCCGGAAGGGCCTTATCCGCCCGCGCGTTATTTCAACCCTTCCGCCTCGCAGGCCGACCGCGGCATCCCGTTCATGGTCAGCGAAATCGGCGGCATCGGCTGGGCAACCGAGGGCGGCTGGAGTTACGGATCGGGTCCCAAGACGCCCGACGAATTCTACGCCCGCTACCAAGGAACCATCGACGCCATGCTCGACAACCCCAACCTCTTCGGCTTCTGCTATACGCAGTTGACCGACATCGAACAGGAGAGGAACGGGCTGTACTTCTATGATCGCAGGCCGAAGTTCGATGTGAAGAGGCTGCATGCCATCACTTCCCGGCAGGCCGCGTATGAACGCGGCGAGCTGACGGCGCCCCAGCCTTCCTTGAAAATGATCGACGCCAAATGGAAAGTGCTGATCGGCGCAGTGCCGGACGGGAAACTTAGCAGGCCGTACCGCTACGTCATGGAAAAACCTGCCAACGAATGGATCAAGGAAGGCTTTGATGACCAAACGTGGAAGACCGGCCTTGCCCCGTTCGCCAGTGGTGGGGAAGCCCGAACGGAATGGAAAACCCCGGAAATATACTTCCGGCAGACCTTCACCTATGACGGCGGGGCGTTGAAACACGGCGCCGTCGTGATTCGTCACAACGACAACACGGAAATCTATATCAACGGTGAGAAAATCGTTGGCGTCAGGGGATCCAAGGGTTACTATATGATCCTCGTAACCGAGAAATTGAAAAAGGCGTTGAAAAAGGGTGAGAATACCATCGCGGTCCACTCGCACGAGGGAGGCCGTGGACAGTTCATCGACCTCGCTTTGCTTGTGGATTAGATCGTTTGGCCACAGATGCACATTCCTGTTCAGACATGGAGAAAGTAATGACAGTGCGATCCGTAGTGTTGCCGCTTATGGCTGTGCTTTCGTGTTTCGCCTGGGGCGGCGCGGCGCAGGCCGGTACT
The DNA here is from genome assembly GCA_963709175.1 of uncultured Planctomycetia bacterium. Classification (GTDB taxonomy): domain Bacteria; phylum Planctomycetota; class Planctomycetia; order Pirellulales; family Thermoguttaceae; genus JANXQG01. Next base: position 411,689 of record CAVPVK010000007.1, on the reverse strand, counting down.
TTTTATGTCGCCCCGCGCGGGAGCGACGCAAATCCGGGCACCCTGGCAAAACCGTTCGCGACACTGCAACGGGCGCAGCAGGAAGCGAGGATGCAAAAGGCGGCGGGCGTCACTGTCTATCTCCGCGAAGGCTCGTATTACTTGCCCGAGGCTTTGATTTTCACCGCCGCGGATTCCGGAACCAGCGACGCACCGGTCGTCTACCGGGCTTATCCCGAGGAAAAGCCGGTGGTCAGCGGTGGTGTTTTGCTGACAAATCTCCAGTGGCAGCCCTACAAGAACGGCATTATGCAAACCAAGGTTCCGGCGGGCTTTGCCACCGACCAGTTGTTCGTCAATGGCCAGCGCCAACCCATGGCCCGCTATCCGAACTTCGATCCCAAAGAGCGGATCTTCAACGGTTACGCAGCGGATGCCTTCAGTCCCGAAAGGGCTGCCCGCTGGAAAGACCCGGCCGGCGGGTTCATGCATGCCATGCACGCCGCCGAGTGGGGCGGCATGCATTACCTCATTACGGGCAAGGGGCCGGACAACAAGCTCACCTACGAAGGCGGATGGCAGAACAACCGCCCGATGGGAATGCATTCGCAGCACCGCTTTGTGGAGAACATCTTCGAGGAGCTCGACGCTCCCGGCGAGTGGTTCCTCAACACCAAGACCAGCATCCTCTACTACTATCCGCCGGCCGGCGTGGATCTGGCCAAGGCGAAGATCGAGGCCGTCCGCCTGCGCCACATTGTCGAGTTCCGCGGCACGCAGGACTCCCCGGTGCGGTTCGTCACTCTCCAAGGGCTGACCTTCCGCCACGCCGCGCGGACCTTCATGGAGAACAAGGAGCCGCTGGTCCGCAGCGACTGGACCACCTATCGCGGCGGGGCGCTTTTCTATAACGGCACGGAAGATTGCCTGCTGGACGATTGTTTCATCGACCAGGTGGGCGGCAACGCCGTGTTTGTGAACAACTATAACCGCCGCATGACGGTCCGCGGCTGCCACATCGCCAAGGCCGGCGCCAATGGCGTGGCGTTTGTGGGCGATCGCGATGCGGCCCGCGTCCCCCGCGATTGGAACGATCATACCCAGTCGCTTGCCACGCTCGACCGCACGCCGGGCCCCAAGACGGCCAATTATCCGGCCGATTGCCTCGTGGATGATTGCCTGATCTACCTGACCGGCCGCGTGGAGAAACAGACGGCCCCCGTCGAGATCGAGTTGTCGCAGGGCATTACCGTTCGCCACTGCTCGATCTACGACGTGCCGCGGGCCGGCATCAACATTGGCGACGGCTGCTGGGGCGGCCACGTGATCGAGTTCTGCGATATCTTCGATACGGTCAAGGAAACCGGCGACCACGGGTCGTTCAATTCCTGGGGCCGCGATCGCTACTGGGGATTGTCGGGGCTGGACCTGAACAACGACCAGGCCTGGCAAGCCAATAAGGACCTCGTCCTGCTCGACGCCCGCAAGACCACGATTCTCCGCAACAACCGCTGGCGGTGCGATCACGGCTGGGACATCGACCTGGACGACGGCTCCTCGAACTACGAACTCCGCAACAACCTCTGCCTGCACGGCGGTCTGAAAAACCGCGAGGGGTTCTATCGCGTGGTGGAGAACAACATCATCGTCAACAACTCGTTCCACCCGCACGTGTGGTACAAGCACAGCCAGGACATCTTCCGGCACAACATCGTGTTTACCGAATACAGGCCCATCGGGGTGCCGCAGCCCTGGGGCAAGGAGGTCGACTTCAACCTCCTCCACAGGGCCGGCGTCAAGGATGCCGAGCCGGCGCCCGAATTGCAGAAACAGAGCGGCCGCGATCAGCATTCGATTATCGCGGATGCGATGTTTATTGACCCGGCCGACGGCGACTTCCGCGTTCGGGAAGGCTCGCCGGCGCTGAAGCTGGGTTTTGTGAACTTCCCCATGGACCAGTTCGGCGTGCAGAAGCCGGAACTAAAGGCCATCGCCCGCACACCGGAAATACCGGCAATTGCCGGCGCGGCTCGCAGGCCGGTCAGTGCCGCTGAGAAGCACACGCCCAAGGCCAGGCACTACTTCTTGCAGGCCGAGGTCCGCGACATCGCCGGCCTGGGCGAGCGGTCGGCCTATGGCCTGCCCGACGAGTCCGGGGTGCTGGTCGTCAACGTACCCGCCGGCAGCGCTGCCGCCCGGATCGGGCTGCAACAGGACGACGTGATCGTCGCCGGCAACGGCCAGCCGGTGCGGACCACGAAGGACCTGTACACGTTGCGCACGAATGCCGTCGGCCAGATGTTGACCCTCTCTCTCATCGGCAAGCAAAAACCGCGGACCGTCGAGATCCTCGATATCCCGCAAGTTACAGAAACCCAGCAGCAGCGCAATGCGCGGATGCGGTGGTGGCGCGACGCCAAGTTCGGCATGTTCCTGCACTGGGGGCCAGTATCGCTTTCCGGCAAGGAATTGAGTTGGAGCCGCAATGCCCACCGCCCCTGGGACATCAGCGGCATCCAGGCGCCGCGCACCGAGGACCCCGTGTACGACAACCTCTACAAGAAGTTCAACCCCGTGAAGTTCAATGCCGACCAGTGGGTCAAAATCGCGCAGGACGCCGGCATGAAGTACATGGTGATCATCTGCAAGCACCATGACGGCTTCTCCATGTTCGATTCCAAGCTGACGACATACGATATCATGGCCACGCCTTACGGCAGGGACATCATCAAGCAATTCGCCGACGCCTGCCACAAGGCCGGCATGCGACTCGGGCTATACTATTCGACCCGCGACTGGTACAACCCGGATTACCTGGTGGGCGACAACGCCAAGTACGACAAATGGTACCGGGGCCAGGTTGAGGAGCTGCTGAGCAACTACGGCAAGGTGGACGTCGTGTGGTTCGACCATGTAGGCGGCCAGGACTGGGGGAAATGGAAGTTCGACGACCTCTTTTCCATGATGTACCGCCTCCAGCCGGGCCTGATTGTCAATAACCGATCGGCACGGTTCTGCGGACCGCGCACGCCGGAGGACCGCGGCCCGGCGACGCCGGAGATCAAGAAAATGACCGACGGCGATTTCGAGACGCCGGAGCAGTCGATCGGCCGCATGGATCTGGCGCATGACTGGGAATCCTGCATGACGCTTGTCGGCGGCCAGTGGTCCTATCAGCCCAACGGCGGGATGTATACTCTCGATGAAACCTTGCGTATGCTCGTCAGTTGCGTGAGCGGCGGCGGCAATCTGCTCTTGAATATCGGTCCGATGCCTACGGGCGAGATCGAAGCGCGGCAGGTTGAGCGCCTCAAGCAGGTTGGCGATTGGATCAAGCCCCGCGCCGCGGCCATTTACGGCACCCGCGGCGGCCCGTTCCGCAACGGCGCGTGGGGCGGATCGACGCATCGCGGAAACACGGTCTATGTTTTCGCCCGGAACTGGCAGGGCGACACGCTCCACCTGCCGGCGCTGCCGCAGAAAGTCAAGGCTGTCAAGAAGATCGTCGGCGGAGATGCGGTGGCATTCCAGCAGACGGAAAAGGGGATTGAGCTCGCGCTGGCGGCCGACCGCCGGGATCCGATCTTTACCGTGTTTGCGCTGACGCTCGATGCGCCGGCGGCTGACGGGAAATTGTGAAAGGAATATCTCATGCGAATTGGAAGTACCGTTTTCCTGGTCACGCTTACGGCCGTATTGATCGTTGGGCCCAGTCTACCCGCCGGGGAACCAGGGCCGTTTCCGCCGGACCTCACGCAGAGCCGGAATGTCGATCGCGAGCGGACCTACAATCTCGGCGCTACGGGGCTCCGCGGCTGGATTTACACCAGGCCAGCGAACTTCTTCGAGAGCTGTCAGGGCCGCACCACGACGGCCAGCCGGCAGATCCTGGTCACGCACGTCGGCAAGGAGTCGCCGGCCGACGGCGTGATGCAAGTCGACGACGTGATCCTCGGCGTCGGCGGCAAACCCTTCAGCGACGATGCCCGCAAGAGCTTCGCTGTGGCGATTCAGGAAGCCGAGAAGGAAGCCAACGGCGGCATTCTGAAGTTGACCCGCTGGCGGAACGGCAAGACCGACGAGGTGCAACTCAAGCTCCGCGTGCTGGGGACCTACAGTGACACCGCGCCGTACGATTGCCCCAAGTCCAAGCGAATCCTCGACGAGGCCTGCAAAGTGCTGGAAAAGGAACCCCTCGAAGACAGCCTTTTTGGAGCTGTGAACGGGCTGGCGCTGATGGCCACCGGCAATCCCCATTACCTGTCCCGCGTCCAGCAGCTTGCCCGCAGAATGGCGCCGAAGACGCTCAAGCTGGAGTTGAAGGACGGCATGGTGACGTGGGACTGGGGGTACCGGAACCTTTTCCTCAGCGAGTATTATCTCCTCACCGGCGACAAGGAAGTGCTTCACGCCATCCGCGAGTACACGCTTTCTCTCGCCAAGGGGCAGAGCATGTACGGCACGTACGGGCATGGCATCGCGCCGCCGACTGACGAGGGCAAGCTCCACGGCTCGATTCCGCCCTACGGCCCGGTGAACGCCACGGGATTGGTGAGCAACCTGGCGATCGTGATGGGCAAGAAGTGCGGCGTGGAGGACCCGGAGGTCGATGCGGCCATCGAGAGGGCCTCACGGTTTTTCGGCTACTACGTCGACAAGGGAGCTATTCCCTACGGCGAGCATGAGCCTTGGCCTTACCACGACAACAACGGCAAGAACGCCATGACTGCGGTGCTGTTCGCCACCCAGGGAAACCGGACGACGGAGACGCAGTTCTTCGCAAAGATGGTCACGGCATCCTATAAGAACCGCGAATATGGACACACCGGCCAGGGCTTCAGTTATCTATGGGGCGCCCTGGGCGCCAATACCGGCGGACCAGCCGCGCTGGCGGCCTTTTTCAAGCAGGCCTCATGGCACTTCGACCTCGTGCGCCGCTGCGACGGTTCGTTCACCTATGACGGCGGGGAGCAGTACGGGCCCGGTAAGACCGATGACGATACCTACTACGGCGCCAGCAGTTATTACGGCCTGAGTCCCACGGCTTCTTACGTGCTCACCTATTCCTTGCCGCTCAGGAAGCTCTTCATCACCGGCAGGGACGCGAATCGGGCCAACTGGCTCAGCAAGGAAGACGTGGACGAGGCCATTGTGTCCGGCCGCTTCGATCTCGACCGCAAGCACGAAAACGTGGACGAGCTCGTGGCGGCGTTCGACGATTGGTCGCCGATTGTTCGCGGCTGGGCTGCCGAAGAACTTGCCAAGCGTCCCGAGGCAAAAGCCATGGTGCCCAAACTGATTGAAATGGCCGAATGCCAAGACGTGCATGTCGCTCAATCCGCCTGTCAGGTCCTTGGCGACCTCAGGAGCCAACAGGCCCTTCCGGTATTGGTCCGCCAGCTTTCCCACAAAGATCGCTGGCTGCGCTTCAAGGCGGCCGAGGCCATCAAGAAAATGGGCGGCGAGGCGAAAGCGGCCATCCCCGATATTCTCAAGGCCGTCGTTGAAACCGCCGAGCCGCTGCAGCCGATCGACTGGGAAGATGCCGTTCAGCTCACCCATGGCCAGTTGGCCGCCGCGTTGTTTGAAGGGGGCTTGACGGACTACCTCAAGGAGGCCGATCCGAAACTGCTTTACCCGGTGATTGGAATCATGTCCCGCAACGCGGATGGAATGGCGCGGGCCCGGCTGAGGGGCTTTTTCGAGCATAAATTGACCCTCAAGGACGTTCAAACGCTGGCGCCGGATCTGCTTGCCGCCGTCAGAACTCGCTGCCCGGCAGACACCATGTTCGGCTCCGAGATTCGCATGGGGGCACTCAAGGCCTTGACGAGATATCACTACCGGGAAGGGATCGAAGCCGCCGTCATCTTTGCGAAAACGCAAGGGGGCCACGGCAGCGAGAGCAGGACGGGGGAAATCATGAAGGAGATCGTGGGCTATGGCTCGGCCGCCCGCGAAGCCGTGCCGGCTCTGCGGGAACTGATCGTCGATCTCAATGCCCAATGCGAGCGGGGCGAGTTTCCCGCCGGCGAACTGAATGACCGCAGGACCGGCGCCGTCACGGCGGCCATCAAGGCCATTGAATCCGCAACCACCCAGCCCGAATTGCGGAGCATCGCGGCGGTGCAGCCCAAGCAGACAACGAATACTGCAAAACGATCGTTCATCGATTATTTTCTGCCCATGCCCATCAACGGTTCTCTATCCCGCGATGCATGGGGAGCAACGGAGGTTGGCGCTCGCGACCAGAAAAATGGTCTGGAGGACGCGACCATGACCCACTGGGATTATTGGGACGGGCAGATCATCAAGGGGCCGGATGGCAAGTATCACATGTTCGCCAGCCGCTGGGACCAGGCCAGAGGTCACAGCGGATGGTTCGGATCGAAGGCCGTGCATGCAGTCAGCGACAAACTCACCGGGCCCTACATCGACAAGGGGCTTTGCTGGCCGAACAACCAGGGTGGCAAGGGCCACAATGTGACGGCGCTGGTCTTGCCGGACGGCCGTTATGCCGTGGTGGTCAGCGAGACCAGGCCGGGCGACGTGTTTGTCTCCAGGTCCCTGGATGGGCCGTGGGAACACCTGGGGACCATCAAGGGGGACGGGCTGCATGCATCCAACATCAGCATCATGGTGCGGCCGGACGGCGACTATATGATCGTGCCGCGCGAAGGACAGGTCTTTATCAGCAAGGCCGCCGACGGTATCCTCGGGCCGTACCGATCGGCGGGGCCATCGGCCTACCCCAAGGGCATCCCAAATCTTGAAGATCCCGCGGTCTTCTATTCCGGCGGCCTCTATCACATCGTCGTCAATTCCTGGAGCACGCGCAAGGCCTATCACCTTACGTCCAAGGACGGCAAGACTCACTGGGTCAACCGCGGCCTGGCGTACGATCCGACCACGGATTGTGTCCGCTACACCGATGGCACCGTCAATCATTGGCACAAAATGGAACGCCCCGGGGTGTTCATTGAAAATGGCCATGTGGTCGCCATGACTTTTGCCGTGCTCGATACCCCCAAGGAATCGCAACAAGGCAGCAATGGACACGGAAGCAAGATTATCGTTGTTCCGTTCGACGGCGCCGCGCTCGACCGTAATGGGCGATGACATGGGAACTGGCTCACGTTTGCGGTCGCGATCCGGCATCGCCCCTCGATCGCTCACGCTCGCCGTTCTTCTCGGCCTGCTGGCTTGGACCGGCAGTGGCTGGTCGCTCGACCAGCAAGAGGCGACCACCTTATGCCGGCGGTATCTCGCCAGCTCCCGCCGCAGCCAACGGCAGGACATCCTCCAGCAGTTGGCCGACTACCACGGTTCGCTGGAGCCAATCGTCCAGCGGCTGGCCGCACGGTCGTATCCTTCGGTAGAACCGGGCTACAACCCCGCGGAGCATTTTTCCACAGCGGCGCTCCGCAAGAAACATCCCGCCGACTTGCTCTACTTCGTCGTGCCCGAGGATTATCGCCGCGACCGGCCGACGGGCCTGATTGTTTTCCTTCATGGCGGCGGAAAGCACACCTCGCCGCGGGCGCCGGGGCGACGCTCAGCTTTCCGGGCGGCGGCGGTGCTACGAGCCACTCGTCGGGCGACCAGTTCGCCGCCACCGGCATGATCACCGTGGGACCTTCGTCGCCCAACCAGCCGTCGTATTGCCGCTGGTGCCTGCCCGAGGCCGACGACTACCTGGCCGACGTCATCCTCGAGTGCAAACGCCGTTTCAACATCGATCCCGACCGCGTCTTCCTGCTGGGGCACTCCATGGGAGGTTTTGGGGCCTATCAACACGTCCTGCGGCAGCCCGATCGCTTCGCGGCGGTGGTGGTCAATTCCGGCTCGTGGAACATGGCCTATTGGCCGGCCATCCGCGGCACTCCGCTGTGCATTGTCAACGGCAAGAACGACGCCCGCCCGGCGCGCGCTGGCACTACACCGACGTACAGTATGGCCGGTTGACCGATCAAATCCTCGACCGCTGGCGGCTCGATCACGTCTATCTGGAGCACAACGGCCAGCACGCTTTCCCCTGCGGCCGAAAGAACGTATTTGCCTACCTGCGGTCCGCGCGGGAATTGCGCCGCGACCCGTTCTACGATCATATCGGGCTGGCGTCGCCGGCGGGTTACCGCCAGTCGTTCTCCTCCGCGGCGAAGGATAATCGCTGGCTGTCGCTCGACGAGACCCTCAGGGGCGAGTTGCAGTATGAGGAGCTCGTGCCGCACGACGACGGCACCTTCGCCAGTTGGCGTTTGGATTATCGCCAGACGATGCATCGCGGAGCGGCCGTCGATGCCGTCAATCGGCACGACAACACGATCGCCGTCGCCACGCGAAACGTGGCCCGCTTCACCGTCTGGCTGCATCCCCGCATGGTCGATGTTACCCGGCCCGTGACGATCGTGGCGGATGGAAAGGTCAGGTTCCAAGGGCGCGTTGCGCCGTCGCTGGCCACGCTCTTGGAATCCTACGAGCGCCGCCGCGACTGGGGACTCGTCTACCCGATTAAGGTCGCGGTCGATCTCCGCCCTTGACGACAACCTTCGCGGCTGGGAAAATAGTCCCCGTTTCGAGAACCTTGGGTTCGCGAACAACCCCACCCGGGTTGTCCGGGTGGTGAAGAGGCTGAACAGCTAAGACGCACAAGACAACGACCCTTGACCCCGCCCGGCTTGTCCGGGTGGTGAAGGAGGCTGAACAGCTAAGACGCGCATAAGACAACGACCGTTGACCCCGCCCGGCTTGTCCGGGTGGTGAAAGAGGCTGAACAGCTAAGACGCGCGTAAGACAACGACTTTCGACCCCACCCGGGTTGTCCGGGTGGTGAAAGAGGCTGAACAGCTAAGACTGCGCACAAGACAACGACCCTTGACCCCACCCGGGTTGTCCGGGTGGTGAAAGAGGCTGAACAGCTAAGGACGCAGAACCCGGCACGCCTAGCCGTTCGGCCTTCTTCACCACGTCAACAAGCGAGGTGGAGTCTGACAAGCCAATGCTGGGATGGTGCTATGTCGAATTCCGATCGCGGTTCCTTGTTGTTTGTGCTCTTTGCCACGTGCGTCACAGCCATGGGCGGTTTTCTCTTCGGCTACGACACGGCGGTCATCAACGGAGCCAATTCCTTTATTGGTATGCACTGGGATCTCATGCCCTATCAAGAGGGGCTCGTCGGCGCCAGCGCCATCCTGGGCTGTATCCCGGGGGCCATGTTCGCGGGCTTGCTCAGCGATCGTTTCGGTCGCAGGCGAATGTTGTTCCTCTGCGCCCTGTTATATGGTTTGTCGGCCGTGCTCCTTCTACCCGCCCTCTCACCGAACCCCAATCAATTCCTCGTTGCGCGGTTTATCTGCGGGCTTGGCATCGGGGCCTCGTCAATGATCTGCCCGGTGTACATCGCCGAGTTGGCGCCGGAAAGATTGCGCGGTCGCCTGGGGACGCTTTTTCAATTGGGAATCGTGGTCGGCATTTTCGTCACTCTGTTCCTGAACAAGACCGTCCAGGAGTTTGCTGCCAACTTGGCGGTTAAGAACGAGGCCCGAAAGATGTTGGATGACAAATCGGCCGCCGCTACGGCTGTGCGAGAAGCGGCCAGGAGAGAAGCCAAGGCGGCGGGCAAGACAGCCGAAGAACAGAACACCGCGGTCACCACGGCTCTAGAGAAGTTGAATGACCCGAAACTGGCCGAAGAATCCCTCCAACGAGCTCTTGCCCTGGAATGGAATGCCTCAGTAGGCTGGCGCTGGATGCTTGGAATTGGGGCCGTGCCGGCAGTGCTCTTCATAGTCATGTTGCTGGGCGTTCCCGAGAGCCCGCGCTGGCTGGCCCAGAACAACCGTGAGGAAGAGGCGCGGCAGATCCTTTCCAGGGCGGCAGGGGCCGCCGACGCCGAGAAGCAAATGACTGAAATCCGCGCAGCGATCGGTCAAGAGGAGGGCCGTTTCTCAGAACTCCTCAGAGGCGCCTATGCCCGTCCACTGGTGCTTGCGGTCGTACTCATGCTATGTTCGCAGTTCTGCGGCATCAACGCCATCCTCTACTACTCTACGGATATTTTCAAAACGGCCGGGGCCGACAATGCCGCTGCCTTCGCAGCGACGGCTTGGATAGGCGTCATCAACCTGATTGCAACGTTTGTGGCGATCGCCTGTGTCGATAAACTTGGCCGTCGCCCGTTGCTGATGTTTGGCGCGGTGGTGCAAACGTTTGCCTTGGGAATGATCGGCTGGATGTTTTGGGCCAGGGCTTCCGATACGGCTATCCCCGCAGGTCTGGTGAGGTTATTCCAATTCATCGGCTCGATGGTCGATCCGGCACAGGCGGCCCTTTTCGGTTGTATCATCACTTTCACCGCGGCCTTTGCCGTGTCCATCGGGCCGATCGGCTGGCTCTTCTGCTCAGAAGTATTTCCCAACCGCGTCCGCGGCCGGGCTATGTCTGTGGCCGCCATGAGTGTCTGGATCTCCTGTTACATCGTCTCCTTGACTTTTCCTATTTTGAGAAAGAGCGCCGTAGTTGGGCCGGCGAAGACCTTTTGGATCTACGGGGCCGTGAGCCTGTTCTCTTTTGTCTTCGTCATGCTGTTCATACCCGAGACAAAAGGTCGGACCCTGGAGCAGATCGAGCAGTATTGGAAGAGTCGCGGTGCAGAATAGGAGCCCATGCGATGGGATCGCTCCGGAAACTGATCACGATAGGCGCAATTGCTGCGACCGCATCTGCCGCCGCGGCGGCCGAACTGGCCCGTCCGCCTCGCGACGTGCTATTCAACTGCCCCGATCCGGCGGTGATCCAGCCGCGGGCGGAGGGGCCGATCTACGTCTTCTCCACGGGCCCCGGCGTGCCGATCTTCCGCAGCGACGACCTGTACCATTGGAAGCCGCTGGGCAGCGTCTTCGATCGCGATGCCCCGGCCTGGGCCAAGCAGGCGGTGCCCGGCGCCCGCGGCATTTGGGCCCCCGACATCCGCTGGTTCAGCGGCCGCTATTGGCTCTACTACGCGGTTTCCACTTTCGGCAGCCAGCGCTCGGTGATCGGCCTGGCGGTCAACAAGACCCTCGATCCTGCCGCCGCCGAGTATCGCTGGGAAGATCGCGGTTTGGTCGTCGAATCCGTGCCGGGCAAGTGCGATTTCAATGCCATCGACCCGGCCATGTTCGTGGCCGCCGACGGCCAGCCGTACCTTTTCTGGGGTTCCTATTGGAGCGGAATCAAGGCCGCCAGGCTCGATCCGGCGACGGGCAAATTACCGGCTGGCAAAGCGGATATTACCGCGGTTGCCGCCCGCGCCCCCGGCGTCGAACCCCCAGCCATCGAGGCGGCCTACGTGCTCCGTCACGACGGTTATTACTACCTTTTCGTTTCCTGGGATTCGTGTTGCGATCAAGATCGCAGTACCTACAAAGTGGTCGTGGGCCGGTCGAAATCGATTCTGGGGCCCTACGTCGATTCCGCCGGCCAAACTATGTGCGAAGGCGGTGGTACGCTCGTTCTGGCCAGCTATGGCAAGTGGCGCGGACCGGGCCATAACAGCGCTTTGTCGACGTCCCACGGCGATTGGCTGGTGCTGGCCGGGTTCGACGCCACGAACCTGCGTCGCGGTCGTGTGCTGCAGATCCGCCGCATGTATTGGCCTGAAGGCGGTTGGCCTGTGGCGGGTGAGGCCCTTGCCGCCCCGGTGAACTTCGATCGCGGCAATGATAAGCCAGGCTCCCCTGTTGGCACGTGGAAGCTATGGGCCGATTACGGCTCGCAGCAGTCGATCACCCTGGAGGCAGACGGGCGGATTTCTGGCGATGGCCGGGGATCGTGGCGACAGGCAGGTTGTATGTTGACTATCGATGCGAAAGGGCGAGGTCTCGAGAAGCTCTTCCTGGAGCCCGAGGGCCGCTCGTTTGTTGGCCGCAACGCCGAGGGACAGGTGATTTTCGGGCAGCGAGTGCCGTAGCGTGGTTTGTAACACTACACGAGGATTCTAAAATGTCCCCACGAGAATACGTCCTCCTGATCGTCAGTTTCATGGCGGTATGTTGCCTCGGGCAGACGCGGGCGGCCGTTCTTGTAGTCGATCCGGCGGCCCCGGGTGCCGCCGATGAGAATCCGGGCTCGGAGCAACAGCCCTTCAAGACCGTCCAGCGCGCCGCCGAAGTTGCCCGAGCGGGCGACACGGTCTGTGTCATGGCTGGTCGCTATAACGAACGCGTTGTGGTGAAGACCGGCGGGTCGGAAGGCCGGTCGATTGTTTTCCGGGCGATGCCCCGGCGCTCCGCTAGCATCGGCGGCTTCGAGTTGAACGCCAGCTACGTCCGCGTCGAAGGTTTTGAGATTACGGCCGATAAACCGGTTACGGCGATCCGCCTCGGCGGCAGCCACTGCGAAGTGTTGGATAACTATATTCACGACATGATGGAAGGTGTCGTGGGGACCGGCGGCGACAAACGGTCTCCTTCCGGCCGCACGGACTACTCGACCGTGGCGCATCACCGCATTGCTTTCAACAGGGTCTACCACTGCGAATACGGCTTCCTCCTCTTGGGCGAGGACTGGCTGGTTGAGAACAACGAGGTCGAGCGACTCTTCATGTATGCTCCGGGCAGGGGATTCGACGACTGCGACTACACGCGGTTTTTCGGCAAGTGCTGCGTCCAGCGCGGCAACTACTATCACGGCAGCCGCCAGCCGGAGATCAAAACCGCCCACGTCGATTGTCTCCAGACGTTTCCGGGCAACGGGGGGGCCGCGCTGGACGTGCTCTTCGAGAACAACGTCTGTTTCGACTTCCATCAGATGTGCATGGTGGAGAAACTTGGCCCCAATGCCGATCTGCGGCGTTGGACCTTCCGCGGCAATATCGCTTCGACCAACGCGCCGACGATGCGCGGGGGCTGGGGCCCGGACATCATTCGCACCGCCGACGTGACGCTGGAAAACAACACCCTCTCGACAGTGAATTGGTCTACGATCGGCCTGCGGGACAAGGAGTCGGTCAACGGGCAAATACGCAACAACATTCTCTGCGATGCGGAACGGGCCGTGGTCGACGGCGACGAAACCTTCTCGCCCGCTCGTCCGCTGATCGAGTACAACCTGACGTTTAAGACGGCGGCACTGGCGGGCAACACAAACGTCAACGGCAGGGATCCGCTTTTCGTCGATGCCCCGCGACGGAACTTCCGCTTGCGCAAGGGCAGCCCGGCGATTGCGGCAGGCAAGGACTGCGCCACGGCGGGGGCCCTGGAATATCCCAATGTCTACTATGTGGACCCCCGCCATCCGGCCGCGAGCGACGAGCCGGCTTGGGGCTATCCGGCGGTGCCACTGAAGACGCTGGCCAAGGCCATGCAAACGGCCCGGTCCGGCGAGACCGTGGTCCTTCGCGGCGGCGTCTATCGCGAGACCCTCCGACCCGGCAGCGACGGCGTGACGGTGCGGGCAATGAGGGGGGAGCCGGTGACGATCAGCGGCGCCGACGTGATCGAGGGTTGGCAGCGGACCGCCGACGGAAGTTGGTCGGCTGCGCTGGTGCCCGAGCCCAAGAGGATTCTTCGCGATGGCCGGCCTTGGACTCGGTTCAGGTATGACACGGCCACAAAGCGGATCTTGGTGGCAACGGGCGGCGACCCGCGCCTCCATCTTTTTGAGACTGTTGTGCGGCAGCGGGGAATCGAACCGGCCGACCAGAAGAACGTGCGCGTCGTTGAAATCGCGGTGGTGAACACGTTAGCCGGGCGATGAGAAGCGCAAGTTCGGTCGCCTAGCAAAGCCGTCCAATATCGGCACTCTCAGCATCGCAAGTCATTATTCTGTATGACTTTGTGAATCTTCAAGTGCTTTCTGTCCGGCACCGTCTCAGATCGCAACTCCTGAACTTGACAATTCTTACGTCGAGTTTGGCGGGGTTCCGTTTTTGGACAACCTCGCTCCTGGCACGGAATTATCGGCAATCCCGCATCTTACCCAAAATTCGCCGAATTCCAAGAGTGTAAACCTGCTCTCGCCTCAAAAACACCGTTTTGGGACGCTGCCTTCTGTCCGCCGATTCCTCAAAATAGCTCTTGACACTAGGCCCAAATCAACTAAACTAATAGATAATTAATTATCGATACTGCTATATCGATATATTGTGATCGACATATGGAGTGTCTTATGACCGACGAGACTATCAGAGCCGTGCCGTTGCCCACCATTCGAAGGTTGCCGGCTTATCTTCGCGTGCTGCGTTCCTTTCAAGCCCGCGGTCGCGAAGTGATATCGTGTACCCGAATTGCCGAGGAGCTGGGACTCGTCAGCATCCAGGTTCGCAAGGATTTGGCAGCCACGGGCGTCGTCGGCAAGCCGAAAGTCGGCTACGAAATTCCCACGCTCATTGCGGGCATTAACAGTTTTCTGGGTCTGAACAACACCAGTGACGCCTTCCTTGTCGGCGCCGGTTGTCTGGGCGGGGCCTTGCTGGGCTACGAAGGCTTTCAAGAGTTCAACTTGAACATCGTTGCCGGTTTCGATATCAATCCGATCAAGGTCGGCACGGAGATCCATGGCAAAGCAATATTCTCGCTGGAAAAGCTACCCGATCTGGCGGAGCGGATGCACGTCCTGATCGGCATCCTCACAGTTCCGGCTGCCGCGGCACAGGACGTGGCCAACCTCATGATTCTCTCCGGCATTCGTGCTATTTGGAACTATACCACCACGGTTCTGGAAGTGCCGGAAACGGTCATCGTCGAAGACGTAAAACTCGCGGCCAGTCTGGCGGTGCTCTCCAGCCGATTGGCCGCCGCTCTCAGAAAAACCCCCGTAAAGCCAGTCGATCTCGTCAAGGTTGAACCGATGGCAACCGCCGCCGAACGACTCGAGCAGCCCGTCCACTAAGTGCATCGGCGAGCATCCCTGATTCTTAACCTCTTCAGTCCAAATGGAGTACCCCGATATGGAAACTCAAGTCCCAGTTCTCGATCAAGCGGCTGCCGCGCCGGCCAGCAAACACCGACCGTTCGCCCGAGTGTGCGAAATCCTCGAGCACCACGGTCGCAACCCGGCGCGGCTTATCCCGATTTTACAGGCCGTCCAAGAGGAGTATCGCTACCTGCCGGAAGAGGTCCTGACGTTCGTGGCGACCTTGCTCGGCCTGCCGCCGGCGCGGGTCTATGGCGTGGCGACTTTCTATTCGCACTTCACGCTCAAGCCTCGCGGTAAGTACACGATCCGGCTTTGCGACGGCACGGCCTGCCACGTACGGAACTCGATCCCGATCCTGGAAGCCCTCTACAAGCGGCTGAAGGTCGATGCGGCCCACAACACCACGCCCGACATGCTCTTTACCGTCGAGACCGTGTCCTGCCTAGGTGCCTGCGGCCTGGCTCCCGTCGTCGTGATCAACGACGAGGTCCACGGCCTAATGAATCCCCAAAAGACCCTTGAACTGGTCGACGCGATTGTTGCCAAGGAGGCAGTCCGATGATCCGCGCGATAAATCTCCTTCCGGAAGTTGTCGATCTCCCCGCGATTCGCCGCGAATACACGGCCGTTATGGAGAAAATCACACGCCGCGTGATAATTTGCGCCGGCACGGGCTGCATGGCCAGCGGCGCCTTGAAGGTCTATCACGAGTTCGTGGCGGGAATCGCCGCAGCCGGCCTGCCGGTGACCGTCAGCCTCGACGATAGCGACAGCCATCACCCCGCAGGGACGTACGTCTCCAAGAGCGGCTGTCAGGGTTTCTGCCAGATGGGTCCACTAGTGACGATCGAACCCGACGGAATCCTGTACACGCGGGTTAAGGCCGGCGACGTGGCGGAGATCCTGGAAGTATCGCTCAAGGGCCACGGCGTGGTCGAGCGGTTGCTCTACGAAGATCCCAACCGCGGCAGTCGTTGCCGGGGCCCGCAGGAGATTCCCTTCTACACGCAGCAACGCCGCACGGTGCTCAAAGCCTGCGGGAAGATCGATCCTGAAGACATTCGCGAATATATTCACGACGGCGGCTACGAGGCGGCCCGCAAGGCCTATCGTGAGATGACGGCCGAGTTGATCTGCGAAGAGATGTCCCGCAGCGGACTCCGCGGCCGCGGCGGCGGCGGTTTCCCCACTGGCCGAAAGTGGGATCTCGCCCGCCGGCAGCCGGGCGAGAAGAAGTACGTTATCTGCAACGGCGACGAAGGCGATCCGGGCGCCTTTATGGATCGGAGCGTGATGGAAGGCAACCCGCACAGCGTCGTCGAAGGCATGATGATCGCCGCCCGGGCGATCGGCGCCGACGAGGGCTATGTCTATGTCCGCGCGGAGTATCCCCTGGCGGTGAAGCGGGTCCGCAGTGCGGTCCGCGCGGCCGAAGAAATCGGGCTGTTGGGCGACAAGCTCTTCGGCACCGGCCACAGCTTCCGCTTGCAGGTCATGGAGGGAGCGGGCGCGTTCGTCTGCGGCGAGGAGACGGCGCTGATGTCGTCGATTGAGGGACGACGCGGCATGCCGCGGCCCAAGCCGCCCTTTCCCGCCCAGAGCGGGCTTTGGGGCAAGCCCACCGTGATCAACAACGTGGAGACGCTGGCCACGGTTCCCTTGATAATCCGCCATGGCGCGGGCGAATTCCGGCAAATCGGCAGCGAGAAATCGCCCGGCACCAAGACCTTTGCCCTCACCGGCCACGTGGCCAATACCGGCCTGATCGAAGTTCCCTTTGGAGCCACGCTGCGACAAATTGTCTTCGACATCGGCGGCGGCGTGATCGACGATACGGGCGAATTGACCGACGATTGTTTCAAAGCCGTGCAGATTGGCGGCCCGTCCGGCGGTTGCTTGACTCCGGACCATCTCGATCTGGCGATGGATTTCGATTCACTCCAGGGCGTGGGGGCCATGGTCGGCTCTGGCGGCCTGGTCGTCATGAACCAGCACACGTGCATGGTGAGCGTGGCCCGCTTCTTCATGCAGTTCACCCAGAACGAATCGTGCGGAAAGTGCGTGCTCTGTCGCGAAGGGACGCGGCAGATGCTGGCCCTCCTGGACGACATTATCGAGGGCCGGGCTGACGCCCACACGCTCGAACTGCTGGAGCAATTGGCCAAAGCGGTCCGCAAGGGCTCTCTCTGCGGATTGGGCAAGACGGCCCCCAACCCCGTGCTTTCGACACTGCGGTTCTTCCGCGCCGAGGTCGAGGCCCACGTATTTCAGAAGCGCTGCCCGGCGGGGCGCTGCAAGGCCCTGGTCTCGCCCACGATCGACGCCACCTTGTGCAAAGGCTGCACGGTCTGCGCGAAGAAGTGCCCGGTGGGCGCGATCGAAGGAGAGCGCAAGCAGCCCCATCATATTGTGGGCGAAAAGTGCATCAAGTGCGGCGCGTGCGCCACCGCCTGCAAGTTCGGCGCCGTATTGGGAGTGTAAGACATAGACCCAGGCCGGAGCCGCGCAAGCTTGTTCCGGCCTGCCATACTGCGAGAAACTAAACTATGGATACCAGACAAACGTTAACGATCGATCACCTCGTCGTCCCCGTCAATGGGGAGCGGAATCTGTTGGACTTAGCCCGCAAGGCCGGCATCGATATCCCGACCTTTTGCTACCATTCGCAACTGAGCATCTACGGCGCGTGCCGGCTTTGCCTGGTGGATGTCGAAGGCCGCGGGATCGTGGCAAGCTGCTCCACGCCGCCGGAGCCAGGCATGAAGGTGCGGACGCACACCGAAGAAATCCGCCAGATGCGGAAAATCTCCCTGGAGTTGATCCTGGCCAACCACGAGCAGAACTGCCCGACCTGTCCTAAGAGCGCGGCCTGCCAGCTTCAGGATCTCACTCGCCGGCTGGGTGTCGGCCAGGTCCGCTTCCGGCCGACCTACAAGCCTCAGCCCGTCGATCGCTCGAGCGTGTCGCTGGTGCGCAATCCGAACAAGTGCATCTTGTGCGGCGACTGCGTCCGCGCCTGCGAGGAGATTCAAGGGGTGGGCGTGATCGATTTCGCCTTCCGTGGCGCGGCGGCGACGGTCATGCCGGCCTTCGGCAAGAATCTCAAGGATGTTGAGTGCGTCAATTGCGGCCTGTGCGCCGCGGTCTGCCCGACCGGCGCCCTGACTCCCCGCTTCGAAACCGAAGAGGTTTGGCAGGCCCTCAACGACCCGCGCAAGACCGTGGTGGCCCAGATCGCGCCCGCTGTCCGCGTGGCCCTGGGCGAGTCTTTTGGGCTGCCCACGGGCAATGTGGAAATTGGGCGAATCGTCGCCGCGTTGCGGGCTTTAGGCTTTAAGGCCGTCTACGATACGAGCTTTGCCGCCGACTTGACCGTGATCGAAGAGGCCAACGAGTTCATCGAGCGGAAGACCAAGGGCGAGAAGCTGCCGCAGTTCACCTCCTGCTGCCCGGGCTGGGTCAAGTTCGCCGAGCAGTTCTGCCCCGACCTTTTGGACAACCTCTCGACCTGCCGCTCGCCGCAGCAAATGTTCGGATCGCTGGCAAAGAAGATCTTGCCCGAGCGGTTGGGAATCGCTGCCGAGGACCTCGTCGTCGTCTCGATCATGCCTTGCACGGCCAAAAAGTACGAGGCCAAGCTGCCCAAGTTTACGAGCAACGGCCGGCCTGAAGTCGACCACGTGCTGACGACCCAGGAACTGGCTCGCATGATCGAAGAGGCCGGCCTCCGTTTCCCCGAGCTTGAACCGCAGTCGCTCGACATGCCGTTGGGTTTCAAGACGGGGGCGGGGGTCATTTTCGGCACGACCGGCGGCGTGACCGAGGCCGTGCTGCGCTATGCGGTCGAGAAATTGCAAGGCGTCGCCCTGGACTCGGCCGACTTCCTCGAAGTCCGCGGCGAAGAGGGCGTCCGCGAGGCCAGCATCTCGGCCGGCGGTGTAGAATTGAAACTGGCCGTCGTCCACGGGCTGAAAAACGCCATCGACGTGGTCGAGAAAATCCGCAGCGGCAAGTGCAGCTATGACTTGATCGAGGTCATGGCCTGCCCCGGCGGCTGCGTCTGCGGCGCCGGGCAACCGGTCACCCGCGACACCGATGCCCGGCGGCTTCGGGCCAAAGGCCTTTACTCGGCCGACAAGATGATGCAACTCCACAAGTCGCAGGACAACTACCTGGTCTCGGACTGCTATGCCAAGTACCTGGAAAAACCGGGCAGCCACACCGCGCACAAGTTATTGCACACGACCTACCAGAACCGGCGGCGGATTTCCGGTGAGGAAATTGTGGTGCTCGACAACGACCACAAGCAGAAACTTGAAGTCACCGTTTGCGTCGGCACAAGTTGCTTCGTCCGCGGTGCGCAGACGCTGATGCGGTCGCTGGTGAATTTCATCGAGGGGCAGGGTTTGGACGGAATCGTTGCCGTCGAGGCAACTTTCTGCTTCGAGAAGTGCGATTGCGGTCCCACGATACACGTCGGCCAAGAAACCTTGCACCACTGCACGCTGGAAATGGCCCAGACCGCCATCCAGGCCGAGTTGGCTCGAAGCGGGCTGGCGCCGGTGTAAGGGGTACGCGCCTTTAAGGAGTTGCCACGATGAGCATTGCCCCAGGATGCACCCGACAAGTCGTCTTCACGAACAAGGCTCGTTGCCGCGACTGCTACCGTTGCGTGCGTGTCTGCCCCGTCAAGGCCATCCGCATGCACGACGGCCAGGCGAACGTCGTGGAAAGCCGCTGCATAAGTTGCGGCACCTGCGTTCGCGAGTGCCCGCAGGGAGCCAAGTCGTACCGCCACGACCTTGGCCGGGCAAAGGAGCTGTTCCAGCCGGGGGTCGTGGTGGCCGCCAGCCTGGCGCCTTCGTTTGCCGCCGTATTCCCCCCCTCGCTCCGCCGCCGGTTGCCGTCGGCGCTCCGTCGCTTGGGCTTTGGCTACGTGGGCGAAACGGCGATCGGGGCCTACCAGGTTGCCCAGGCCACGGCCGAGATAGTCGCCGGACATCCCGACGCCGCTTACCTTTGTACGGCCTGCCCGGCCGTGGTCCGCTACGTAGAGCTATATCGCCCGAATCTCGCCGATTGCCTGGTTCCCGTCGTTTCTCCCATGCTGGCCCACGCCCGGCATATCCGCCGCCGGTTGGTCGATGCCTCGGAGGTTCGCGTGGTGTTCATCGGCCCGTGCATCGCGAAGAAGGCGGAGGCCGATCGGCCGGAGCACGAAGGCCTGATCGACTGCGCGCTCACCTTTGGCGAGTTGGAGGAGTGGCTGCGGCAAGATGGCATCGATCTGGCGTCGTGCGAAGAAAGCGACTTTGACGAGGTTCCTCAGGGACACGCGCGACTCTTCCCGCTCGAAGGCGGCAGTGTCCGCACCTCTGGTTGGAGCACGGACCTGCTCGACGGCGCGATCATCGCCGCCAGCGGCTTTGTGGAGCTCTGCACGGCGCTGGACGACATGGCCGCAGCAGGGACGCCGCGAGTCGTCGAGCCGCTGTTTTGTCCGCAGGGTTGCGTAAACGGCCCCGCGATGCCCGGCGATCGCAACTTGTTCCATTGCCGCCGCGATGTGCTCGATTACGCCCATGGTGCAGGCGTCTCGCCTGCCAGTGTCGCAGGCGAGACGCCTGCACCGCGCGGGCTGATGACGGCCTTTGCCCCGACAACCACAATCACCGCAGAGCCCGTCAGCGAGGAGCAAATCCGCCGCGTCCTGCAAGTTACCGGCAAAGCCCGCGAGGAGGATCAGCTCAATTGCGGATCGTGCGGTTACGCCTCGTGCCGCGACAAGGCGATCGCCGTGATCGCCGGCATGGCCGAACCTGACATGTGCATTCCCCACATGAAACGGCTGGCCGAACAGCGGGTCGATCGCATCATCGAAACGAGTCCCAACGGCATCGTCATTCTGGACGAGCATTTGCGGATCCTGCACATGAATCCGGCGTTCCAGAAATACTTCATGTGTTCGGAGGCCCTCTGCGGCCAGCCGATCGGCTACCTCATTGATCCCCAGCCCTTCGAGCGGCTGGCGTTTGGCAAGGAAACGCTTGTCGAGATGACGGCCGACCATAGGAAATATGGCATTGTCTGCCACCAGATCCTCTACCCCTTGCAGGAAGAGGGCCAGTATGTCGGCATCTTTGTCAACATCACGCACAGCCGCGCGAGCCAGCAGAAGCTCGATCACTTGCGGGCGCAGACCGTCATTCAGGCCCGCGAACTGCTCGAACACCAGATCGAAATGGCCCAGCGGCTCGCCCAGCTCCTGGGTGAGAACACCGCCAAGGGCGAGGACCTTGTGGAGAAGCTGATGCTTTTGGCGGACGAGGAAGGCGAAAGCAACAGCCAGCCGACCAGCCAATGGCTGCGGCAGACCTACGGACGAAAGTAGCATGCCCGGCACCTATGCCCACATCGAACTGGAAACCGCCCAATCGTCGAAGCGGGCGGGCTCACCCTGTGGTGACGTCTTCGCCTGCGAGCGGACTGCTGTGGCCACGACCATCGTCTGCGCCGACGGCATCGGTTCCGGCATCCGTGCTCGGATTGCGGCGCAGATGTGCGCAAGCCGCCTGCTGGAACTGGTCAAGCTCGGTTTCTCGCTTCGCAAGGCCACGGCTGCGGTGGTTCGTACGATGCAGCAAAATCGCGATCCCAGCCGCCCGTTTGCGGCCTTTTCTGTAGCCCGCGTGCTCAACGACGGCACGGCCACCATCCTCGGCTACGACGCGCCGCCGGCGATCCTCGTCAGCCGTCACCATGCCGCCGTGTTGCCGGCGCGATCGGTCGCCATGAACGCCACGCTGGTCGCGGAGGCGGACTGCTGGCTGGAACCGGGCGACGGGCTGATGCTGATGAGCGACGGCGTTACCCAGGCCGGCTTGGGCAACGGGCTGCCTGAAGGTTGGGGTTCGGAAGGCGCTGCCGGTTACATCAACCACTGCCTGACCAACGGGGCCGTATTGCCCGAAGTCCCGGCGATGGTGGACGGCGAGGCGCGGCGGCTTTCGCCGCGTGGCGGCGACGACTGCACGGTGCTACTGGCCCAATGCCGCCGCGGCCAGGTTGTCAATATCCTTTCTGGTCCGCCGCAGGATCAAACCCGCGATCGCGAGGTAGCTGCCCGTTTCCTCAAATCGAAGGGCCTCAAAATCGTCTGCGGCGGCACGACGGCGGAGCTCGTCGCCCGCGCCCTTGGCCGGCGTGTGAGTGTCGATCAGGAGTCCGAGAGTCTCGTCGCGCCGCCCCGCTATGAGATCGAGGGCGTCGATCTGGTTACCGAGGGCGTGGTCACGTTGAATCAGGTCTACCATCTGTTGGAGGAACCGCTGGAGCGTCTCATCGAGGATAGCGGCGTCACCGAGCTTTGTACTTTCCTGCAGCTTGCCGATCGCGTGAATATCCTCATGGGCACCGCCCACAATCGGGCAAATGGCGATATCAGTTTTCGTCAGCAAGGGATTCTTGCCCGCGAGCGGATCCTGCCGCTGATCGCCGACAAGCTCCGCGCGGCGGGCAAGCTCGTGGTGGTCGATCGAGTTTAGTGGAAGCTACTCTAGGTTTCAGGTTAAACGGCATTCCTCCACTTTCGCACCGAAGGCATCTGCATGATCCCGTTGGTCAGGATGGCCAATTCAAGTGTGGTTGGTGCTCCTCGGTTCTTCCATTCATCGGTCAAATCCTGCCGGTTGACGATGCCGCGCAGACGATTGTCGATCCACTCGTTGGGATGCCCTTTCTACTCGTAGATTTCCTGCATTTGGGCCAGGCCAGTTAGAGGATTTCGATCTCGTCAATCTGCTCCTTGCCGGCTTGATCCGGCTTGACAGCGGCCTTGTTGCGAACGTTACTCGTCAGGACTAAAATTAGATTTTCTGAACTAGGATTTTGTCATCCCGCCAAAAGCACGATCTTGGGCGGGAAGTCCGCGAGAGCGGTTGCTCAGCATCCGGTTGTGTGCCATTGTAGACTCGTGCTCGGATGGGCAAGTGAGGAGAATGGAGTGCTTGAGTAGTGTCGAAACGGGTGTTTGAGTGGCGTCATTCATCAACAAGCCGCCACCATCGTGTCGCTCACTTGCGGACCGATACGCGGCAGACAATTACTGCCGCCGCCCAGACGGAAATTAAGAATTCAATTTTGAACGATGCGATTGTCCCATTTCCAAACGAGAATAAATAAATTTATTTGTGGAAGGAAATGCAAATGCCGCCGCCTATCAGTTCGCCGCCGACGTTAGACGAGCTTAGGACATATTATGCTTGGTTGAATCGACCCAAGGAAATGCGGTCTTCACCACCTCCATTGCCCGCGGCCTTGGCAGGAGTAAGCGATGCGGAGATTAAACTGCTTTTGGAGAAGCTGATTGTCGCTGCCGAAACACGACATACGTTGCCTCCAGCACCGCCGCCCGTTCACAATGTTGAGCCAATTGTATTGAAGGATTCTGACCCTTGGGCACAATTCAAATCGCAATGGCTCCACGATTCCGTGTACGTGGTTACATGGATCGGGGCGGTTACTTTATCATTCACCTGTCCCATTTGTGGCAAGGTCAATAACTTCCGCCGTAGGAACCTTCCCAATGTCGATAAGTGCAAACATTGTCGTCAGTACCTGGACCTGCGACGTGTCGATAATGGTCCTTGCCATGTCGTACTGCTGTCCGGTGATGCGGAAATCGACGTTACGAAATACCAACTGGACAACCACGTTTCCGTGCCAATTCGTCATCGCAAATGGAAATGGGTATGCCTTTGTTTGCTGGTATCAGGAATCGCTTTTGTTGTATCGATAGCAATACTTAATTATTGCCGAAATAAGGCGGAACAACAGCAGTTGGCTGAGAATGCCGAGTTTGCGAAAATTAAGCTAAAGCAGGATTCACAGAAGCTAGACCAAGAAGCCATAGCGACGAAACCTCAAGAACATGAGCAGCAAGCGGTTCAGGAAAATCAACAACAGTTATCGGTGGAACGACAACCGCGAGCGGATCAAGGGGAAGAGAAAGGCGAGCCGCAGATTGACAAGAGGCGATGGCGAGTGTGGAGCATTGGGGGGAAGCAAATCGAAGCCGAGTTCGAGCAAACGGTATATGATCGAGAGCAGAAGCAACTGGTTGTTTGTCTGAAAAAACATGACGGCAGCGAGATTGTCATTCCGTTCAAGTCATTGAGTTATGAAGAGCAAAAGTGGATTAGGCAGGAAGGCCGACCGTCACGGGCAGAACCTTATTAGGCCTCGTGGATCAGATCAAGGGAACACCACCTGACGAAGCACCATGACCACCCAGCTTCCCCTCCTCACCGCACGAATTCATCCCATCGACGACGAATCGAGCCTCGCACGCCAGTGGCGACTGCTGAAACTCTTGACATTTTCCTGCAAGGGATTCAGTAGGTGTCACCCCATACCCCTCGACGGCTACGCCCGCGAGGGACTGAAGTAAATAAGATCGGTTGGAAAATGCTGCGATTCAAATCGCCTGCCGGCAAAGAAAAACCAGACGTTTCCCGAATTTTCGACGTCGGCCGCGCCGTTTACCTGCAGAGGGGGTGACGGACGCAGGTTACGATTGGGATCGACGGAATTGTGTTTCCGAGAATACGGTCAAATCCTGGTACGTCTCGAATCGCTGAGTTGATGGGAGGCTGGCTCGATGGCGAAGGTCGAAGCGAGTAGTTTGTCGCGCGGCAATGCCAAAACGAGAGCAACGTGTGTTCCACCGCGAACTGGTCATTTGGGCGCCGGCTTCCGTGGAATCAGCGGCGTCCTCGAGTACATTCCCATCGGGTGCCCGGTTGGATCACTGACAAGCCCGATGGCTCCAGTGCCGTTTGGGAGGTTGAGGGGAAATCCGGGAACGAGTTTTCCACCTAGGTCTTTCGCCTTCTTGCAGCTCTTCTGGATGCTCGGCACCTGAATGTAGACCACGCCGTTGAAGGAACTGATCTTTCCTTCCGCAACTCGAATCGTTCCGATCGCCGATCCACCTGCGACAATTTCAACCGCCTGATCGGTTCCTTGAACGGGGTCGAAGGTCCAGTCGAAGAGCTTGCCGTAGAACTCCTTCGACTTTGAAAGATCGGTCGTCGTAATGTCGAACCACGCAACGCGCCCAGGACCGACATCCGCTGGCATCGACTGTGGTGGCTCGGATTGAGCCCGTCCGAAAGCAACCGCCATTAACGTTATCGTGAGTATCTTCATCCGCATTGCGTTTACCGTGAGTCCATCTAACAGGTGTTCGACCGCCGAAGTACGCTAGAGCCCTGCCGAATTTTTGCGGCCGAGCATGGCGTTGTCAAGCTTGATACCTTGTACCCTTGTACTAGCAAACGCGTTGCGACCTACTGGGAAAACCATTCCCAGCATGTCGCATAGCAAGGACTTACGACAGCGCCTTTGAAAAACTGCCGCTCGCCTGGCGTAATATTACGGTAGAAGCTTGCTGTTTGACAATCTGGATCTATGTAGGCGCCCCGGCTCAGCCCGCCGGGGCGCAAGGCCCTGAGTGCGCACCCGGGCCGCTTTCCGAAACCCTTGGCCCGCTGGCCGAGCGGGCGGGGAGACAATATGCAGTGCAGAAGTGCGCGGGATGGCATGCGAGCTTCCGTTCTCACCTTTGTCCGCTCGGACCTAAAGAGTCATGCATTCGTTAGGCGAGCCGGAGGCCGTTGTGGTCCGCTGGTCGGTCGCCGTAAGTCGCTTGTACACGGCGGGTTGCGACGACGGCCGTGACCCTGCCTCGAGACTTTGTTCCACAACGACCGCGGCCTGAGAAACGTCTCGGGCCGGTAATGGTAAAGTGCTTGTCCGTAGTGACTTACGATGTCAATTTGTGGCCCGCCGGAGCCTCTTTGTTGTGAACGTGTGTCACTAGAAAATGTCCCGTCCCGTCGGCGTAAGTCATTTCCTCGTAAGGCTCTGCGGGTTAGCGATTTTTTGTTGTGGGTCAGCCGGGCGCACAACGTTGTGATTCGCACATAGCCTAACAGAGTATATCACTTGATGGCTTGGTGACGGGCCGCCGCGGCCCTTCTTTCTTGTTGTTACCCACAACTCGGGCGGCGAATCAACCACGTCGCAGACGGGGAAGGCGCTTCAACCGAGATTCAATCGGAAATCGTCGTCGAACGAATAAACCGCCAGGTTCCGGCCGACCGGCAACTCGCGCAACTGCGGCTCGATCGCCGCACGATCGCCTACTACGACGATCGCCAGGCAGTCCAACGCGAGATACTTTTTGGCCACGCGCATGGCGCCTTCCACCGTCACCGCGCGAACGCCCGGCACCACGGTGTTGAAATAGTCGTCGGGCAAACCGTAGGCAAAGAGCGTCTCTAGTTGCATGGCGATCCGCGAGGGGCTCTCAAATCCGGAACTGTAGCCGCGGGCGAGGAACTTTTTGCAGAAATCGAGCTCCTCTTCGTCGATGGGCCGCTCAGCGACCATGCCTTGAAACTCCTTGAGAAACTCGCTTAGGGCGGCGGCGGTCACCGCCGTCTGCACGCTCGCCGTGGCCAAGAGCGGTCCCCGCTCGTTGACCCGCCAATCCCAGACAGTGCGGGCGCCATAGGTGTAGCCCTTCTGCTCCCGCAGGTTCATGTTCAGGCGGCTGGAGAACTGCCCGCCCAAGACGGCATTCATCACGTTCTGGGCGAAAAAATCGGGCGTGTTCCGCCGCTCGCCAACCAGGGCAAGATAAATCACAGACTGGGCCGCCTGCGGCTTGTCGATCAGCACCAGGCGAGTCGGCTTTGGCTTGGGCACGGTGAAATCCAAAGCGGCCGGCGGGGGTGCGGCCGCCTGCCAGCGCCTCAGCGCGGCATTCAGTTGTTCCTCGACCTCTGCCAGCGCCACGTCGCCGACGACGATTACGGCCGCCGTCTCGGGCCACATGTACGCGGCGTGAAACCGCTTCAGGTCTGCCGGTTCCAATTTCTCGATGGCCGCTGCATTGCCCCAGGCCGGATGGCCGTAGGGATGATCGAATCCATAGAGGAGTTGCGCGGCGGCCAGCGAGGCCAGGGCCGTCGGCTCGTTGCGGATCTGCTCCAGGCGGCCCAGCGCGATGACGCGCTGCCGCTGGAGTTCCTCTTCGGGGAACGTCGGTTCGCGAAGAACGTCGGCGGTTATATCCAACGCCTTGGGCAGGTGCCGCTTGAGCGTAAAGAGCCGCACGCTGGTCGTGTCCCAATCGACCGACACGCTCAGGTACGCCCCCAGAATGCCCAACTCGGAGGCAATATCCTCGGCCGAGCGCCGGGCGGTGCCCTCATCCCAAACCGCAGCCGTCATTTCCGCCAGCCCCGGCGATGACGCGCCGTCATGGCCGCGGCCGGCTGGAAAAACGACGTGCAGATTGACCATCGGCAAATCGTGCTTTTCGACCAGCAGCAGTTGCATGCCGTTGGAAAGCCTGGCCCGCTGAATGGGCGGCAGGTAGAACGTCGGCTCCGCGGCGGCGGGCGGCAACGACTCTCGCCCGTCGTGCACTTCGGCCGTCCTGGCCCGCGAATTCGTTTCATCCTGGGCTCCATCCCCGCTGGCGGAGGAAGCCGGAATTTGTCGCGCCAAACGTGCCCTGGCCGCTTCAGCCGCGATGACCGGGTTGGGCTCAATCGAAACCTCGGCCCCCGGCACGAGCTCCACGACCACCCGGCCGGTTCCTAAGAACCGTCGGGCAGCGTTGCTGACGGCGGCCGTATCGACGCCGGCATAGCGGCCGTAATCCTCGGACATAAAGCCGGGGTTGCCCGTGTAGATATTGTAGAGGTTCAGGCGATCAGCGCGACCGCCGAACTCGCTGATCGATTCGAGCGACCGCATGAGGCGGGCTTCGAACGTGTTCTGGGCCCGCTCCACTTCCTCCGGCGTGGGCGGTTCGACCTTGAGCCGCTCAAGTTCCGCATTTGCCGCCGCCTCGACCTCGGCGATCGTGTGGCCGGGCGAGACCGTGGCCACGATGGCGAACTCGCTGGTCAGCTCCTGGCCGTCCTGATAGGCCTGCACGTCCTGGGCGATCTGCTGGCCGCGGACCAGCGCGCGGTGCAACCGCGATGTTTTGCTCCCAGCGAGCACGTGGCCCAGCACGTCCAGCGCGGCGTCTTCGGCGGAGAAATGCCGCGGCGTCGGCCAAACAATATATAGCCGGGCCAGGCCGACGCGATCGGTCATGTGGATTCGCGTTTCCGCGGTCAGCACGGGCGTTCGCTCCGCGGGCGGTGTGACTTGGAGTCCGGCGGGAATGGGGCCGAAGTATTTGTCCACCAGGCGCATGGCCTCGGCCGGATGAAAGTCGCCGGCGATCGAAAGGCTGGCGTTGGCAGGGTGATAAAAGCGGCGGAAGAACTCGGCGATATCCGCCCGTGAAGCCGCACCGATGTCCTGCATCGAGCCGATAGTGGGCCAGCTATAGGGATGATCGGGCGGGTAGAGAGCGGCCAAGATGGTTTCGTGCACCAGACCGTAAGGGCGATTTTCGTAGCTTTGCCGCCGCTCGTTCATGACCACGTCACGTTGATTGTCGAGCTTGGCCTGGGTCATGGCCGGCAGCAGGTAGCCCATCCGGTCGGACTCCATCCAGAGGGCCAATTCGAGGTAGTTCGAGGGTACGGTCTCCCAGTAGTTGGTGCGGTCCATGGCTGTCGAGCCGTTCAGCCGTCCGCCGACCGCCTGGATGGGGCCGAAGTAGACCTTGTCGAAGTGCTGCGAGCCCTGGAACATCATGTGTTCGAACAGGTGGGCGAACCCTGTCCTGCCCGGTCGCTCGTTCTTGGAGCCGACGTGGTACCAGACATTCACGCCCACGATGGGCGTGGAGTGGTCTTCATGGAGGATAACGTCCAGGCCATTGGCGAGCGTGAATTTCTGGAATTGCAGTTCCGGGATTTGTAGCATGAGCTTTGTTTGCGAGCGGCGTGTTTGATTCAATCGCTCAGTTTAGGCGATTGCGGCCGAAGAAGGAAGGTCGTCGTTCACGCAATCGGGCGATTGGCCCAGATTCCTGCAGCGTTTGCCAAGTGCAGAAAAAATAGAGAGTTATTGACATGCTGTTGCCACCTGTTAGGCTGCGCTCGGCGAAACCACGACATGGCGCCCTGCCTCGTGCACGTTACGACTGGCGGCAATTTCACTCTCAGGTTGATCCACGCGGCTCCACAGTTTTCGCAGTACACGCTGCGCTTCCTGCTTCGTATGGAAGACATCCAAGCTGACCTGCAAAGGAGTGGCGTTTCCGGCGTTTTTTCGCTGCGTCTGAAAATCCGCCAGACCACGCTGCATGCCTCGGCCGCCGTCAACCACCGCCTGCTCCAAGGCGTTGAAACCTTGCAACGCCCCAGTCCACGTCGAAGCACTGCGATCCGCAGCATGCGTTCCCAAGACCCACGCCATGCTGTGCGGTTCGACGCCCACTAAAACCGGCTTGCCGTGGAAGAAAATCTCGTCGAAGCAGCCCGTAATCACCAGACCGCGGCAGGCTTGGTCCAAGCGATCCAGACGGGCGGGTAAGACCGTCCCCGAGGGCACCACGATGCAGACGCCGTCCATGCGGATGGGCAGTTGTTCGGCGAAGCCCCGTTGGGCGGCGAAACCCGAATCGGCCTTGGGAGATTCGTAGGGGTTGATGCTCATGGCGATGGTCCTTGAAGCAGGTCCTTCGCCACGGCGGGCTGGTACACGCGGACGTAATCGATCACGAACTTCTGCGGCAGGTTGCCGTCGTCGATTGGCCCGCCGTACCCGCCCCCCAAGGCGAGATTGAGGATAAGGTACTGCGGTTTCCGATAGGGGTTGGTCCCCTTGTCATCGGCCTTCGACAAATTGAAGGTGAAGCACTTGATCTGGTCGCAGGAGAACTCCATCCGCTGCGAGTTCCAGTCCACGGCGTAGACATGGAATTCGTCCCACGGATTGTCGAGCTTAACGGACCCGCCGCTCGACGTATGTTGGTCTCTGATGGCATAGTGGAGGTTGCTGTGGACGTCGTGAGGTTCTTTGCCGACGTACTCCATGATGTCAATCTCGCCGCCGCGCGGCCACTCGCCGAAGGCGCCGACGGTCCAGAAGGCCGGCCAGACGCCGCGGCCCTTGGGCAACTTGGCCCGCATTTCGATTCGGCCGAATGTCCACGAGGCCTTGCCGCGCGTGGTCAGGCTGGCGGCAGTGTAGTCGGCTTCCGCTCTCCCTCTGCCGCGGCGGCCCGGCGGGATGGGGAATTTCTCTTTGCGGCCGGTGATGGTCAGCAGGCCTCCCTCGACCCAGGCGTTCTCCTTGCGGGCCCGCGTGTAGTATTGCGCCTCGTTGTTGCGGAGATAGCCCTCCTCGTAATCCCATTTTGTCGGGTCCGGCAGGCCCGTATAATCGAACTCGTCGGCCCATACCAGTTTCCAGCCCGGGCGGACCGCCTCTTGCTTCCCGGAGTGATCCTCTTGCGGCGACTGCGCAGCGTCGATCGTTGCCGTCGTGGCGACGCAGAGCAAAGTTGTAAGACCAAAGTGGACCGATCGCAGTTGCATGGTGGTTCTTCTTGTTGGCAACGGTGGGTACAGGTTTCGGTCCAGCATAGTCGGCGCGGCCGACCGCATCAAGTCGTCCGTGCTTTCGGGCAAGCAAAAAGCGTGTGAACCGAGAATCGTGCGGTGAGAGGCGTACAATCCGACTATCGGGCAACGGTCGCCAGTTTGACTCGCTATCGCCAAACGGCTTTGAGTCCGAAAAAGGCTGTGTCCTTGATTCGGCGGCCAAGCTCCTGCCACCAGCGGTTCCGGGGGTCGCAGGAATAGGTCATGCTTAACAACAATCGCAGGTCGCCGGCTGCCGTGGGGGTCGCCTTGTGCAGAACCCGAGCGCCCTCGAATACCACCAGCACGTTCGGCGAAGTGTCCACTTCAATTTCTGATCCGCATTCGCCCCGGTATACTAAACGGCTGGTGGAGAGGCCGCCGTCGGCAGACGCGTTATACAGCGACAGGAGAACGGTGAAGTGCCGTCCTCGGTAGAAATTGTGGTCGTAGTGCCATTGGATGTGATCGCCGGGCTCGCTGTAACAGAGCATCGACAGTGAACTCTGATCCTGCTCCGGAGTTGCGTACACCCTCTCTCCTACGACCGCCGAAATCCAGTTCTGGACCTCAGCGGAATGGTAGAACGCGAGGCAGCCCGGCGCATGCCCGTAGATCTCTTCGTAGGACAAGGTCCGGCCCTTCTTGTGGGTCGGAATATAGCTGGCGACCATTCGCGGGATGCTGTTCTCTGCTTCGTCGCGGAGTCTGCGCAGGGATCCGGCCGCCAAGAAATTGGGAATTCGCGCGAGGCGTCGTTGTTGAAATTCCGCGCGAGCGGCGCAGGATCCGTTGCGGTGATGTCGGGCGACAGCCCTCTGACCAGATCCCGCCGTTGACTAACCATTCGGGCATAGGCCTCGGCCCGCCGGCGCCGATAGGCAACGAGCAGAATAACCGAGCCTAGCGCGAGAGCAGCAGCAGCCGCGACCACGATGTCCCAGCACATGAGGTTTTGACCGAAGTGATGTTGCCGATCAGCCGGTCGTATTGCCGCGAAGCAGCGCCGTCACTGGTCGAGCGCGATGGTTGGGAACGATCCTGCATTCCGCTGCCGGGCGACTAGCGGCAATCCGGCTGTTGGCCATTCTACCACGCGGCGGGCAGTCCTCAATACTGCGACGATCTTCGAAACATCACGGACCATGGTTTGCCTCTAGCAGAAAGCTCGCCGGCGCGAACGGCGCCAAGGCGATCTCGTGGCGGCCGTCGTGCGGCAAAATCGGTTCGCCAAGGGGCCGGCCGCGAAGGTCGCAGGGTTGCATGGCCTCGTGGCACAGCGGCCTGGGCAAGCGGACTCGGCAAACGCCGCCTTCCCCAGCTTGCTCCCAAAGTCGCAAGAGGATACCGCAGCCGTCCGGGTTCGGCCCCAATGCGGTCACCAGTACACCTTTGCGAGAAAGCTCGATGCCCGCCTGCGCCGGCGGCAGCCCACCGCCCGGCGCGTATAGCATGACGGCTTGCAAGGGGCGGCGGGCCTCCCAGGCGGGCGTGATCAGGTCCGCTTCCAGCCCTTTGCCGCCGACCGGCCAGAGCCGCACCCGCGACGACCACGTGCCGCCGATCCACTGCTGGAAGTTCGTGCCGTAGACGTTGGCGAAAAGGTTCACCAACACCAGTGGCTTTCGCGGCTCGAACGTCCGCGAATAACGATAAGCCCCGGGATATCCCAGGCTCACCAACGGCGAATCGATCGGGCACAGCCCGACGCCCGTAGAGTCGCTGCCCAACACGTTCAGGCCCGTGTTCAGGCAGAAACATGTCGAAGTTGCCGCCTCGCACGATGTCCTTGGCCGGATCAGTGACCGAGCCCAGCCGGCCGAGGCGGAAACGGGGCTGGTCGATCTTCAAGGGGAAACAGAGCCAGCCGGCCTCCGGCCAGGGATCGGGCTTCTTGTCCGGTCACCTGCCACTCGAGATCGACATAGGGCTGGTCGGCCGACGAGCGTCACGCGCAGGGTCACGTCGTGCGGCACCTCCTTGCCGGCCACAGCCCGCATGGTGGCAACCGTACGCAGCCCGGCCGCGGCTGATGTTTAACCGGAAGTTGGCGGGCGAGGCTCGGTGACATGGGGGATGTCCTTGGCGGGCGGCAGGTTGAACTTGGCGAAATCCTGGAAGCACCCATGGCGCGAGGTTTCTGCAATACGCCTTGACGTAGGCGGCCGCTTCGTCGGCGTCGAAACGCTCGTAGACGTATTGGCCCAGCCCGTACTCCGACGCCGGATCGACCGACTCACGGCCCGATCGCTTGTCCACCAGCGAGGACACGACGCCGCGGGCCGGATCGAGCCGCAGGCGGAAGAAGGCGTTCTCCAGCGTTGGCGGCGAGCCCTGCTCACCCCGGAGCCATCGTCGATGGCGGACTCCCAATTCGACGGAAGTGCTTGGCCCGGGCACGTAGGTGCGATAGCCCATCGCCGGCACGTTGCGGGCCAGGAAGCAAAGCGACTTGCGCCTCCTGCTGACAAGGAACCACCTGGCCGGTGGCTGCGTCTTTCAGCCCGGAAAGCGGATCCCCAGGGGACCTGCACCATAACCATGCCGTCGCGCGGCCAGGGCAAGGGATTGAACACGACGATCCGCGGCCCCTTCACGTTACGGCGCGGGCCAGGGCCTTCAGGTCGGACTGTGGTGGCGGCACGGGTCGCGTCCGCGGCCTTGCGGATGTAGGCGGCCTTCTCGCCCCAGGACTCCTCAAGGACTGCGTACTTGCCGGCGGCACGGGCCTGCTCCCAGGCCTTGCCGTACAGGCGGGGACAGTTTGCTTGGCGTCGAATCCCCAAGTGTGCTCGCCGAACATCAGGCTGCCCTCGTAAGCCGCGGCAACCGTGTTTCGGCGGTTCGACGGCACGCGGACGCCCCAGGTCGGGAAGCAGCGTATCCGAGCGCGTCCAGCGCGGCGATCTGCGGGACGGACGTTGCGGGCCAGCTTGGTCTCGATGGGCATCGACATGATGCCCTTGATCCAGGTGTCGGCCAGGTCGGCCCGCACGACCGGCAAGCGTGGGGTTCTCCTTGAGGATGGCGTCGCTGAAATCGGAGAGCCGGCCCATGCGGATCTTCACGCCGGGCATTTCGCGGGCGGCCTGATCGCAGCAACCGCTTGACTTCGTCCGCCGTGGGCGGCCCGTGATTGTCGCCTTCATGGATCAGGGCCAGCCAGGTCTTGTAGGGCCAATCGCCCGGCGGCTTCAGGCCGGTGCCGTAGTCGCCGGAATACATGGTCAGCACGCGCGAGCCGTCGGGGCCTTCCCACCAGAACAGCGGCGGCACTTCGACCGTGGCGCTGCCCCCGTTGCAGCCGATGTGCATGAAGTCAACCCCGGCCTGCTTCAGGATCGTGGCCAGCACCCAGGTGTGAGCGGGCACGTCGGTCATTTTCGCGTCGCGCGGCAGCGGCATGTCGAACTGCCGCGACAGACTGCGACGAAAACACCATGCCGCGGACCAGGTCTTCCAGGTCGAGCGACTCGGTGTGCAGGCTGGCCGGCAGGGCGTGCCACACCAGGCGGCCGTCGCGGATCGCCTGCGGCGACCCGCTGCCCGCCGCTGAGGCGTTTGTCCCGGACCAGAGGACTTGTTTCATCGGCCAGCCGGAGAGCGTCCAGACGAAGCGGTGTTCGGGCGGCATGGCCTTGGCGCTCGTCGCACACCGTCAAGGCGTTGTCGATCATCGAGGTGCGGTACCTCGTCAACCACGTTCCGCGCCAGATCAGTGTATCCGATGTCGAAGTGGGTCTTGAAGACCACGACGACCTCTTCCACCGCTGCGGTGGCCGGTAGACGACATGTTTGAACCGACGAGCAGTCACGGCAATTGCCGTCAAACTCGTGAACCGACGGCTGACTCTCGACATGGCTGAATCTCCTTAGAACCCATCCGAGAACCAAATTGGGTTCAACGTAACTTGGGGGCCATTCTGGGGTTTTCGGATATAGGTTGTTAATGCCTTTCCCAACTGTAGTGTGTGGAACCTCAAAGTGCAACGTAGGTTGAACCTGACGCGGGAACCGATTACGATAACCGTGGACGGGCCAGAGAACCGGCCAGCCTTCCACCCTTCCGCCATCCGCCTGCCCTGGAGACCTCATGACCGACATACGCATTGGCATCAATTTGGAATTCGTCCGCCACGCGGATAAATCGTTCGAGTATGGTGGGCAGCGAGCGGCCGAGATAGGCTACCGCTACATCGAGCCCTGCTTCTCGATGGGGACCTGTCTGCTGAGCGCAGCGGGCTACTGTCACATCCGCTCCTTGGACATCGATCCGCAGTACTTCAAGGACTTCTGCCAACAGCACCAGTTGAAGATCTCCGGGCTGAGCTCGCACTCCGACCTGTTGGACACGCGGATCGGCGTCGAGTACGCCCGCAAAGGAATTATGTACGCCCGCGCCTGGCCGATCGCGGGCTGTTCGACACGCCGCCCGTGGTGCAAATTTGCGAGACGATGTACCCGCCGGCGTGGATGGGGCCCGAAGAAGCCTTTGCCGTGATGAAGCTGAACCTTCGCCCGATCCTGGAGTGCTGCGCCGACAACGGCGTCTGCCTGGGAGTCGAGCCCCACGGACCGTACACGGCCCACGCCAAGTACATGTTGCGGATCTTGGGGCTTTATGATTCGCCCTGGTTGAAGGTAAATTTCGATACCGGCAACTCCTACCTGGCCGGCGAAGATCCGTATGGTTTCTTGGAGGCCGTGAAAGACAAGGTCGTTCACGTACACGCCAAGGACATCTCGATCACCCAAAGCGATTCCCAGCGCGGCAAGGTGACCGGCACTGCCGTCGGCTGCGCCTGCGGCGACGGCGTGATCGACTGGCGGCGGATCGTGGGGATCCTCCGCAGCGTGGATTATCACGGCGTGCTTTCGGCAGAATGCGGCACGGAGTGTCAGGCAGCCGACAGCCTGAAGCATCTCCAGGCCGTGCTGGCGGAGGTCTGAAAAACGCGTCATCATTCAAACGATCGCGTGTGAAGCCTACGGAACCGCGGCCATTGGTCGCCCAACCCAACTCCCACTCCCACTCCTATGAACATGCCGCCGAGATTTGCTTTGTTGTTGACGCGTGCCGGCGTCGTTGCCCTCCAGATCGCCGCCTGCCACGTCGCCCAATTATGGGCTGCTGAGGCCGTCGCTCCCGCATCGAGCGGTCCCGAATCGGGGCATCCCGAGAAGTCGTTGCGGCAGTACGATGCCCCGCCGCTTGCCGAGGCCCTTGCCAAAGACAAGGATGGACGCAGCGGATTTGTCTGCGATTGGCTCGTGCTCGGCGCCTTCCCCAATCCCGGCGGCCGCAAGATCTGGCAGGAACCGGTCACCCCCGAACTGTTCCGGCGGGAGGTGAACTTCCGCAAGGACATGCTGGCCGCGGGCGGCGGAGAAAAAGAAGTCCAACCATGGCTCGGTGAACGCGTCACGGGTGAAGGTGGCAAGACGTACGTCTGGCAGCCCATCACCGCGGCCGCCGACACTCGACAAATCGACCTGGGCGAGCATTTCAAGGAGGGTGGTAAGATCCCCGAGCACATGCTTGCCTATCTGGCGTGTTATCTCAACTTCGATGCAGAGAAGACCGCGATTGTCTCCATCGGTTCGAACGACGGGTTCAAGCTCTGGATCAACGGAGAGTTCGTTGCCGCCCGGCAGGTGTTCCGCGGCGCCACGGTGGATGACGACCTGGTGCTGGTGCGCTTCCGCAAAGGTGTGAACCTGGTGCTGCTGAAGATAACGCAGGACTGTGGTGGCTGGGGCGCGGTGGTGCGGCTCATGGATAGAGGCTACAAGCCCTTGGTGGGCGCGACGGAGTTGACGATCCCGGCGGGCGGTGTGGCCACGCACGTCCCGGCCCGGAATCGCCGCCCGTCCGTCGCCTTAACTGCACCGCAAAAGACCTTACCGCGGCAGAGCGAATCACTGCAGCCCAAAGATCCGGCGCGGGCCGCGCGCGCACCTGTGGTGAACCGCGTGCGCCTCTTCCCGGCGCCTGGCTTTGCCGAGCGACTTGCCGGAGGGCGGATTATCGGCTCCAACAGCGGCCAGACGGTCGGCTTCGTCGAGTTAGCCAAAGTCACCGCGGCCCCTGCTGACGATCAGTGGGTCGAACTCCGCTTCGAGAACAAGGTCCCCTACCGCTGGATCAAGTACGAAGGCCCGGAAAAAGCGGCGTGCATGGTCGGCGAGATTGAACTCTACGAGGGAGGCGCGGAAGCTCAATGGTCGGCCCTTCGGCATCCCCGGCAAGACAGAGAGCCGCAGTTGTGAACAGGCGTTTGATGGCCGCACCGACACCTGGTACGAGGCGAGCCTGGAGACGAGCGCCTACGTGGGTCTGGATCTGGGCACGCCGGCGAACATCTCGGGCCCGCCTTCCCTATCACCGCAACCGGGTCGCTATGCGGTCTCACAACGGCTCACGCTGAGCGTTGCGGACGTGGCCGCCCAGATCCGCTATACGACCGACGGCAGTCTTCCCACCGCCACGGCCGGCCGTGCCTACGTGGGACCGATTCCTCTGGAAAAGCGCTTTATTCCGGTTACATCGGTGGCCCTGGAGAACGGTAAATTCCCCAGCATGCTCGTCAGCGCCACCTACAGCATTGGCGATGTCCCGCCGCCCAAGGGCCTGGTGACCTTCAGCCTCGGCAACAGCCTCACGGACACATTCGCCAACTACCTGGAGGCTGCAGCCCGCAGCGCCGGTTACGATCACAAAGAATATCTGCACACCTGGATGGGCGTGCCTACCGATACGATCTGGAACAAACCGGCCATGGCGTGGCAGAGTAGTTATCTGGATCAGTTCCAAAAACTCGCGCCGATCGACATCATGACTACTCAGCCGTTTCACGTGCTGGCAGAGTCAATTGACCGTGAGGCGGAATTTACCGGCAAGTTCTATTCCCTGGCCCGAGAGAGCAGTCCCAACGTGCAGCTCTATCTCTACCAGCAGTGGCCCGGGCAGTTTTTCGCCGACAACGACACGTGGGCCATGCTTTCGTTGGACTATATGAAGGCCATTGCAAAGCGCCGCGGCTTGAAGCCGGCTCGGACCTGGGAACAGGCTGTGGCCAACCATCTCGCCTATTTCGAGGCCCTGCGCGAAAAGCTCCAAACGCAGTTTCCGGGCAAGCCGATCCTGATCGTGCCGGCGGGGCTGGCCCTGGCAAACCTGAAGAGGGCGTACGAAGCCGGCGAGGTGCCGGGGGCCGCCCGCGAGCGATTCTTCGATGTGCATTCGGCCGAGAAGAACGAGAAAGGGCAGGGCGTCGCGGTGCACCTGACAGAACCAGGCCGCTACTTCGTTTCGTTGGTGCTCTACTGTTGCTTCTACAAGGAACCGCCCGACAAGGTGAAGTTGCCCGAGAGCATGACCAAACTCACTCCACAACAGGACGCGGTCTACAAGAAAATCGCCTGGGAGACAGTGAGAACCTATCCTTACGCGGGCGTGACGCGGCTACCGTAAGCGATGGCGCCCAGGCGGGTATTGCCAATATCGCAATTCCTGCCGATCAACCGCAGGCGAACATCGATTCCAAGCGGCAGCCTAGCACGGCCGGGGAGACTCCGCTAAGCAGTATCCAAGCCGCTTTGGCAAGCCAGGCGGCTGAGAATCTCCACTCCTATTCGAATCGCACGTCGTAATAGGCGGCCTTGTTTCGGCCGTCCATGGGGACCACGATCGCCTGCGTCTGGATGACCGGTTGCACATCGGCCGTCTTATAGCCGTAGGGCGACAAGGCGCTGACGATGCAGCGGCAAGTACCCTGTATTCCAGGATGCGGATCGCGGCCGAGGGCCACTTCCCCGCCCACTCCTTCCAACAGCACCGGTGGCTTTCCGATCGCCAACAGCCGCCGGCCCCCGCGGCTGTAGGCCATGTCGGTATTCCGGCTGCGTCCTACCGCCGTTATGAGGATGTGCCGGCTTTGCTTCAGGGGCAAGCCGTCCCACGAGACCACCAGCACCGAGGCGATGAGGTTCGAAACTCGGATCTCGCAGTCGGCGAGTTTCACAGACGCTGGGCCGAGGAACCCGACGGCCGCCTGCGTGCGCGGAGTGTTGGCTGTCACGTAGCCCTGGCCGTAATTCCAGTAAAGCTCGCCGGTGGCCGAGCGGATTTCCTGCTTCTGCACGTTGAGGTACCGACTCAGGTCGACGGAGAAGTCGGGCTGATCATCAGGCAGGAAACGGACGCCCGTCTTCCCCACCGCGGCCGCGTAATAAGCGGCCAGGCTGCGGGCGTTGAGGCCCTGCTCGGCTGACATTTCATAGGGGCCCGAGATGTCGAACTTGATCGCCACGTCCTGCAAGGGCCGGCCGCTGAAGATCTTGTTCTCCGAGAGCTTGCGGACGAACACCAAATCGCCTTCCTTGACGTCGCCGCGGCGGATGACCTGCGACAGGGCCGGATACTGGCAGGCTGTCGAGGGCTCGTTGACCGGCCACATCCATTTGAGGAACCGCGTGAAACCTCCAGGCCCTCCCTCCAGGGCAAAGTGGATGGGAGCGTCCCAGCCGTTGAGGCAGTTGCCGTAGAAGGCCATCAGCGGCGGCGCCTCTAGACGCCACTGGTTTGGCAGCACGTTGGCCCATTCCGAAATCGTGTACGGCATGCCCAGCACCCGCTCCTGGCTGAGTTTCAAGAGGTGCTTGGGCTCCTTCAAGGCGCACTCGTCGTTGAACATCAGCCCCGGCAAGATCTGCCAGCCGCCCGGCCCGCCGCCGTAGTAGTGGTGGCGATCGATGTAGTCCATTCCGCGGCACATTGGAGTAGAGTTCGGGATAGAAGCCCAGGCCCACGCCGAACCAACCGGACCCGCAGATCGGCTGCTTCACGCCGGCCGCCCGCAGCGCCTCCTTGGTGCGGTTGAAGTAGCCGTTGTTCAGTTCGCAGTAAAACCGCAACTGGTCGCCGGCGCGTGCCGCTAATTTGTCCGGCACCTTGTTGAACTGCCAGATCGGAAGTCGTTTCACGGCCGCGGTATCAAGGCGTTCGTCGCCAGCCAGGTCTTTGCCCCAAGCCATGGCCAGTTTCTCGCGGGAGCCGTACTTTTTTAAAAGCCACTCGGCCCACAGGCGGTCCAGCTCCTTGGCATAATGCGGCGCGATGCCATCGATGGTGTAGAAGAAAACACCGTCTTCATTGGTCACCTCGATCTGGCAAATGGCCGGGTCCGCGCCGTACGGTTTGTTGCCGCGGTAGGGGTTTTGGTGCGTCATGATCGCCTTTTCCAGGTCGATATTGGCCTGCATGACCTTGCGGTCGAAGAAGGTGATGCCGACGGAGTCCAGGACGCCTTCTTCACCCGGCTTGCGCGTACGATGCTCCCGCTGGTCGGCAAAGGCGACCGATTCATCAAAGGCCTCGGCGCCGTCGGCCTTCTTGAGCTTGCGGTACCAGAGCATGGTCAGGCGGCTGTAGATGCCGCGCTTGGCCAGCTCCGCCACGAAGTAGTCGAGCTGGTCCATCACCTTGGGGTTGAGGTGCCCGCTGTCAGCTTGGCTCCAATCGACGGCCGAGTCGCCGCCAGGCCCCGTCACCAGGTGGCCGATGCGAACCATGTTGAAGCCGTACTTGGCCAGCCAGCGGGCCATTTTCTCCGATTCCTGCTTGTTGCCCGGCGTGCCTTGCATGGTGGCCACCAGGCGAACGGGTGTGCCGTCGTCGAAGGCCCAACGGCCGTTCACGGTCTTCATGAAACCATGCTTTCCCGCAGGAGCGTCGAGGCCCGCCGACTGGTCGATGGGCGTCGCCTCGAACTTGTCTTCCACGACGTCGACGGGAAACCACTGGCTCTTGTCCAACGTCTCCAGGTCGCTCCTCAGGTAGTCAGGCACGGGGATGTCCTTGGGATCGGGCAGCCGCACCGGCTTGTCGGAAGTCGTCACGGCCGTCACCACCACCACCCCGTCGGTCATGCGGCTCTTGAACTCGATCGACTTGATGACCTTCTCCGGATTGGGATTGTCCCAACCGAAGAGCAGCAGTCCAACGTCGTCGCACTGCGCATTGGGTATATGGAGCGCGGCGCGGTACTTTGGCCCGTGCGTCGGACCCCACCAATTCATTATCTCCTCTTGGTCCCGGATGGGGATTTCGATCTTCGATCCGTCGTCATAGTGAACGATGTAGTCGGCCATGTGGCTGCCCGACCAGGCGGCGGCGTGAAGGAAGTAGAGGCTGCGGGCCTTGCGGCCTAAGGTGGCGGTGGCCGTTTGAGGGCCGAGGCGGAACTGCTTCGATCCCAGCACGAGCACCGCCTTATGGCTGTTTTTCCCGGCATCGATCAGGTCGAAAGGAATACCGAGCAACTCGCGGCGGCCGGTTTCGATGCCGCGCATGTCGTTGTCGCCCTGGTTAGTCCAGCCTTTGCCGTCGCCCCAACGTTCGTCGCGCCAATCCATATTGACGATGGGCCGCAGGTCCACCGTTGCAAAACCGTCTTCGGCGGCCGATGCCGACCGTGCAAGCATGGTGCCCGGCGGCGCCGCGGCGGCAGAAAGCAGGATCACCGCTGCCAAGACTACCCGGCTTGCCGTGAAGCGGCCACAGGGATGGAGTTTCGGAACCGTTGTGCCTTGTCTGATCATGGTTGATGCTCCTTGATTTGCGTAATGGACCGAGCCCAAGTATACTGTGCATGTCCGGCCAGCGATACTCAGATCGAAAGTCGCTATCGGTGGGCGTAGTTCCGATAAAGCTCCATCGCTCGGTCTTCGGTGAGGTCCTTGCCGATCACGAGTCGGGCCCCGGCCGAGGCTGCTTTGCCCGCCTTCAAATCGCGACCGAAAAGCGACAAATAGACCGAGCGATGCGGGTCTTCCCCATAAGGCATCGAGACGGCAAAGCAATCGGCGGGCCGCGACATGAGCACTGCGGTCAGCCCGCTCTTGGCGTCGCGCCGTAAGGCCATCGGAGCGGCAACGGCCGGCCGGATTTTCCACGTCACCGGATTCGGCGGGCGGGTCCAGCGGCCGTCGCCAAAGATGGCCGCGGCGGTCCTGTTGCGCGGAAACGTCAGCCAATCGCCGTCAGCTTTGACTGCTTCAACAAAAGTCCCGGCGCCGCTAAGCAAACCCGGACCTTGCAACGTCACGGGGGCCAGCGCTTGCGGAAATCCGTTGAAGTAACTGGCCAGGAACAACTCGAACACGTCGAGATCGCGCTGGGGCTTGACCAGCAGTTCGACGTCCAAGGTATCGGGGGCGGACCAACGATAGACGCCGGTCAAGTCCAGCGGATGCTCCTTGTCGGCTGACCAGCGGACCCGCGCCGCGCCGTCGGCCTGCACTTCGCATGTCCTTGGCCAGTCCCAGGCGGCCGTTCCAAAACGCGCGTGGGAAGTCAGCAGGCGATAGGGCGAAAGGATGCCAAAGGCGCCGGCAATCTGCGCGCCGGTGGCCAGGTGCGTCAACGGCCGCAGGCCCAGCGACTTGCCCTCCTCGCCCAACGCGCCCTTGAGAACGCCGGTGTCGAACCGCAGCTCCTTGGCCGCGCGAGTGAACGCAAGTTTGGGCGGCAGGCGATCCTCGGCGGCGGAGCGGCATGCGGCCGCAAACAAAATCGTGGGGATGGTGGAGAGGAGAATACAGCGTAATGGATGCATGGGGTTCCACCTTGTCAGGCCGTCATCCCCTCGAGGTTCACCTCCAGCCGCTTGTTTTCCTTGATCAGCGCGTCCATGGTCAGGAAGGCCTGCCGGGCAGCGGCCTCGCGTCCGAGGATGGCCGTCAGCGTGCCGTCCACGGCGCGTTGGGGCGAGAGGTTTTCAAAATGGCCCTCCACAATCTCCTTGTGGAAGGCGGCAATGTTCTTGACCGCGCCGTCCTTGTAGATGTCGCTGTTGGCGCCGGAATAGTGTTTCGGGCCGCCGCGGACGTAGCTCTTGCCGCCGTAGACCATGTGCGCCGTGGCTTGCATGCCGAATATGCTGGCCGAAAGGGTCGTGATGTCGAAGTTGTTGTCGATGCTCTGCGTGACGTGCGTCCAGATCGTGCCGCCGGGCAATTCATAGATCACGGCCGCGGCATCGGTGCGGTCGCCGTGCGGGTCGGGCCGGCAGGTCCGCGAACGCCCACAAGCGCTCGTGGGTTGCTGCCC
The DNA here is from genome assembly GCA_963709175.1 of uncultured Planctomycetia bacterium. Lineage (GTDB taxonomy): Bacteria > Planctomycetota > Planctomycetia > Pirellulales > Thermoguttaceae > JANXQG01. Next base: position 369,134 of record CAVPVK010000007.1, on the reverse strand, counting down.
CAAGGCCCACACGAGGCCGTCGATGATGTGGATGTCATAAGAAACGATGGTATCGCCGCTCAAGGCCGTGTCGGAAAGCCAAATCTCGTCGCGGAGCCGGCTTTCGATATTCTTTCCCAGCGGCGGATCGGGCCAGGCATGCCAGCCGATGCCAAAGGAAGCGACGTGGGCGAGCGTGCCTAGGCCGCCTTCGCGGACGCGGGCGGCCACCTCGATGCAGGCCGGGTCATGCGGCAACTGGTAATCGACGAGGAAGCAACGTTGTTTCTGCGTGGCCTGCCTGGCGGCCGCCCCGATGGCGAGGCAACCAGGCACGTCGACGGCGACCGGCTTGGCCATATAGACGTGCAGGCCCGCCTCGACCGCGGCCCTGGCCTGCTCGGGATAGAAGTAGGGCACGTCCACGATGAGCACGGCCTCGACACCGCTGGCGATGAGCTTCTGGTAGCCCGAAAGCCCGCTGAAGCGGCGCGCCTTGACGACGTTGAACTTGTTGCCGGCCTCCTCGGCGACCTGGGGGAAGTAGTCGGCCAGGGCATGAATCTCGTAGCCGCCGTGCTGGAGCATCAGCGGCACGAGCCAATTGCCGCGGCCGCCGCAGCCGATCCAGCCCAGCTTGATTTTCCGCTTCGGCGCCGCAGGGCCTGTAGCGTCGGCGGCCAGGACATTCATACCTCCCAACAAGCTGGCAGATGCCGCCGCGGCCGCGCCGCCCAGCAGCTCGCGCCGGGAAATCGTTACTTCTTTGGGGTCGGACGTAGTCATGGAAAGACCTCCTCAGATTTGAGATTTGAGATTTGGTTCACCACACTTTCCACTTCTCGCGGTAAGGGCGGACGAGCATCCTGGCCGCTTCAGTGTCGTTGACGATCTGCTCCTTTTCTGGGTCCCATTGGATCGGGCGTCCGGTCCGTGCAGCGATGTTCGCCAATTGGCAGATGGCGTCGCAACGAATCGCCATCTCCACCGGGCAGATCGGCTCCTGCCGTGACTTGACACAGTCGATGAAGTTACGGTTGTGTTCCGGCGAGACTGGGAGTTGCTCGTCGCCGGGCTTGAACTTAAGTTTCCAAAGCGATTGATTGCTGGCGCAGAACCCTTCCGCATCGCTGATCCATCCTTCGCTCCCGTGGAAGGTCGTGCCGTCGTAGGGATGCCAACTGCGGAGATATTTCATGGCTGCCGCTTTGGCGGTGCGGAAGTCCATCAAGCGAAGTTGTACTCCGTTGGCGTAGTCACAGTGCACGTCCCAACTCTCGAGGGTCCGGTAGATACCCTCGTCGGGCACGCTGCCGGAGCCCACGTAGCGGATCGGGCTCGTGCCATCGCTCCTGTTGCCCCATTGGGCGATCCCCAGTTCGTGGATCGCGCAGCCGGCAATGAAGCCCAGCGAGGTCTCGGGACAATGGTATCCGCCCCAGTTCGTGGCGCGGTCCGCGGTGTATGGGACCATGGGGGAAGGCCCTTGCCAGGCGTCGAAGTCGAGATCCGCGGGCACCGGGATTTCGGCGGTCGAGCCATAGGGCTTGACGACGAATTGGTCCCTGCCCTCCGACATATCGCGGCTCCAAACGTCAATCCGCTGGAGTTTTCCGATGTAGCCGTTGCGCACGAGTTGAACCATCTGCCGGTATCTTCCCATGGAGCGGTATTGTGTTCCGAACTGGAAGATCCGTTGCTTTTCCCGCACCACCTTCCGCAGCATGGCGGTAAGGCCAAAATCTAGGCCCAAGGGTTTCTGGCAGTAAACGTCCTTGCCGGCCTGGATCGCGGCGACCGACATCGGCACGTGCCAATTGTCGTGAGCGGCAACGATAACTGCGTCCACGTCCGGACGGGCGAGGATTTCCCGAAAATCGGCGTGGGCCTTGACAATGCCGCTTCCGCCGTACTGCTGGTTCAACCTCGCCGCAGCGGCGTCCCGGCGGGACCTGTAGGCGTCCGCCACGGCAACGATCCGCACGTCCGGCATGCCGCCGAGAATGTTAAAGTGATAGTTACAAGCAATGTTCCCGCAGCCGATCTGGCCGACGTTGACGCGATTGCTTGGCGCAGCGGCGCCGAACACGGGCGTGGTCAGAATGCCGGGCACGGCAAACGCGGCGCCGCCCACAGCCGCAACACGCTTGAGAAAACTGCGGCGGCTCCCACCGCGCTTCGCACCGGTGAAGTCAGGTGATAGTCCCATGGAATGATCTCCTGGAGGTTGGTGGAACTGCTATCCTAGCACACGAACCAGGACATATCCACCGCCAAGTTCGTTTTCGCAATTGTTGACGTCACGCTGTTTCTTGATCGGGTGGAGGGCAGCCGGAACCCCGCAGCCGGTCTAGGTGTATAATGTCGGAATGGCCAGAAAACAGATACGTGCGAGCGGTACCGTTATCCCTTGCCAAATATCCCCGTGAGGGCAGCGATTGTCGCAACGCTGTTCTGCGGATTGCTCGCGGCAACGTTGTCCGGTTATGGCGACGACGTTCGTTATAGCGGTCCGGTGGACATGGGGCCATTTGCCTACGCCTATCGCAAGGGGGCCGCCGATAATCCGGTGGAGACCCAATGGCTTAATCCCAAGTCCGACGTGCTCTGCGGCCTGTTGTGGGAAGAACGCCGGACGATCCGGCGGATCGAACTCGAATTCCCGCCGGCAGTCGGCCATGGTCCCTGCCGCCAAAGAACTGGGGCTTGTAACCCGCGGCGCGTTCGCCCCGTTCGAAGACGCCTCGGTGCCCGGTATGGGGCTCGAGGCCCAACCGGAATTCACTCTCAAGCCCGCTGGCGATCCAGTGGCGACGCCGCAGGGCGGCACGCGATTCACCTTTCTTTTCTTTCCAGAACGACATCAACAGCATCCAGGTGGTCTACGCCGGCGGTGATACGAAAGTCGGTGTGCCGAAGATCCGGGCGTTCGGCCGTTCGGAATGGAAGAAGCCGGTTACCGTTGCAATCCAATGGGCCTGTCGCACCGCTGAACAGCGACCGCGGCGTAACCGTGAAAGGCCGGTGCGCGTGGGAAGACGGGCCGGACGGTGCCACCCCGCGGGGCATAAATTTCCGGTTATCGGGGGGTTCTCTATGTTTTTTTCAACGTGATAGACTTCTGGTCGTTACGAGCGTTCCACCTATCGGTGGTAGGAAATCGCCAAATAACATGAAAGATCGTTCGGTTTGGGCCAGCTTGGCCAAAGGCGCTCTGTCCTCCCGCTTAGTCGCTTTGGATTCGCGGTGGTAGGAAAACCAAAATAAGGATGAACGACCACGAAAAATCGCCACCTGCGGAACTTCCTCCCCGCGGAATACGTCTATATCTGCGATTGACTGGAAACCCCCCCTGGTTCAAGCCTCTCTTCCGTGTGTGGCGAAGATCGTGAATATTCGGCCGGCCGCCCGAAGAGGGGACTCTTGACCTAGTATTAAGAAGCTATTTCAAGATCGGGCCACCCGGGCAGGATGCCCACGCTACAGCACAACCTCCGGAGACCTACCATGCGATATCGAATTGTCCTCTTTTGGCTGGTCGGCCGCCGTGGCGGCCGCTTTGCCGTCCACTGCCCTGGCACGCATCAAGCTCATCACGCTGCCGGTACGGGAACGGGTGGAAATCCAACTCGACAACCCCTCGGCCACGCTCGTGGAAGAGGAACGGATCGTGCCCCTGGTGCGGGGCGTCAACCAGGTCGACTTCTCCTGGACCAACACGCAGATCGACCCCAACAGCATCGTTTTCCGCGTGCTCGGCGGCATCGACGGCGAAGCGAAGGCCACCCCGAAGGAACCCGGAAAGGAACCCGAAAAAGAAGGTGCAAAAGATACGCCAGTTCTGGACGTAAAAGTCCTCTCGGTCAGCTATCCGCCCAACGAGGCTTCGTTGGTCTGGCAAGTTTCCTCCAGCGGCTCGGGCTCGGCCCGCGTACGGATCAGCTATATCCTGGGCAACATGACCAAGAGCTTCAACTATCGGGCGGTCGCCGCCAATGACGAAAAGACGCTCGTCCTCTCCGAGTACATCCGCATCCAGAACATGGCCAACGAATCGTACCGCGCCACCGAGCTGTGGGCCGGTTTTGGGCCGCGGTTCCACAAGCCGATCGGCCTGAACGAGACCAAGGAGATGCTGGTCGAGAAGTTCAGCGAGGTGCCGGTCAAGAAGACCTATACCTGCGATCCGCAGGCCTACGGCTACCTCGACCGGCCGCAGAACAAGCTCTTGGTGCCGATGCACTATGTTCTGAAGAACGACAAGGCCAACCACCTCGGCGCCGCCCCGCTGCAATACGGCAAGGCCCGCATCTTCCAGGAAGACGGCCACGGCGGCACGGCATTCGTCGGCGAGGACTGGGGCAAGTTCACGCCGCTGGACGACGAAATGGCGACTCTACGTCGGCGTCGCCCAGGACGTGGTCGTCAAACGCACCATCGACAAGAACGAGCAGCATCGCGTAGCGGGCAACCTGTTCGACCGCGAAGTGGTCGTGAAGTTCGAGATCGAGAACTTCAAGGACAAGGCCGTCGTGCTGGACGTTGCCGAGAACGTCCGCGCCATCCGCAATGAACTGTACGGCGACAACGGCCGCGACGTGCAGTGGGAACTGGGCAAGGGAACGACCTTCACGACAAAGCCCGACAAGGAAAAGAGCACGTTCGAGCACTTGCTCTTCCACGTGCCCCTGCCCGCCCGCGGCGCCGACGGCAAGGCGGAGAAGATCGTTGAGAAGCTCCACCTTGTCCTCAAGAATGAATGGTAGGGAATTGCCGGAAGGACAGCAGGCAACTTGAGCGGCGGTACAAAGCGGGAAAAGGCCGCGAAGGGGCCAAAGCGGTAATGAATTCCCGCATTGCAAATTGAAAGACAAAACATGTTGCAACGAACCGAGCTTCTTACGATCGTGGCCCTCTTGCTGGGCTTGCCGCACGGCGCGGGCCGATGAGGCCGCGCCGCTCAGCGCCTTGGCCAAGATGCCGGTTCGCGAGGTGACCGTCTTCAAAGACGGCCACGCCCTGATGCTGCATCGGGGCAAGATGCCAGTCGACGCTTCCGGCGACGTGCTGATGGACTACCTGCCGGCGCCGGTGCTGGGCACGTTCTGGCCCTACTCGGCCGACAAAGACGTCAAATTGACCGCCGTGGTGGCCGGGCAGCGGAAGGTGCTGGTGGAGCGGACCTCGCTGAGCCTCCGCGAGCTGCTGGAAGGCAACGTCGGCGCGGAGGTGATCGTCAACGAAACGCCGCTGGCCGGCGCCGCGACCAAGCCCGAGGGCCTCACGTACCCGGCCACGATCGTCGGCCTGCCGGAGCGAAGTGCGAAGGAGTTGGAGGCAACGGCCCCGCCGGGCGAAGGCGAGAAGCTCCCGCAGAAGGGCAACATCATCCTGCTGAAGACGGCCGAGGGCGTGCGGGCCGTCGGCATCGATCGCATCCAGCAGGTCACCTTCCGCGGTCCGCACAAGGCGACCGTCGCCAGCGAAGAGTTCCGCAACCTGCTGCGGCTCAAGCTCGACTGGGGCGATCGCAAGCCCGCCAAGGAAGCCGACATGGGCCTGCTGTATCTGCAAAAAGGCATTCGCTGGATTCCCGCCTACAAGTTCGTCATCGACGGCAAGGGCGGCGTGAGCGTGCAACTCGAAGCCACGCTGATCAACGAATTGGCCGACCTCGACGACGTGACGGCCAACCTGGTCGTCGGCGTGCCGACCTTCGCCTTTGCCGACACGGCCGACCCGATCGGCATGGGCCAGACGGTGGCCCAGCTCTCGCCCTATTTCCAGCAGGACACGCAGACGCAATATGCCTTTTCCAACGCGATCATGAGCCAGGTGGCCGGCCGCATGGGCCGAGCGGGTCGACCGCGGTCAGCCCGAGCCCGTGACCTTGGCCCGGAAATCGGCGGCTCGGAGAAGAACGAGGACCTGTTCGTCTACACGCTCCGGCACGTCACGCTGAAAAAGGGCCAGCGGATGGTCGTGCCCGTGGCGTCGTTCGACCTGAAGTACCAGGACGTGTTCACGGTCGACATCGGCTTCACGCCGCCCCGCGAGGTCTGGCGGAATTTCAACAACCAGCAGCAGGCCGAGATCGCCAAGCTCTTTCTGGCCCCCAAGGCCATGCACAAGATCCGCCTGACCAACAGTAGCAAGTACCCCATCACCACGGCCCCGGCGTTGATCCTCAAGGGCGACCAGGTGCTGGGACAGGGCATGACGACCTACACTCCCGTCGGCGGCAGCCTCGACCTGCCCATTACTACGGCGGTGGACATCCTGGTGAAGAAATCGGACAAGGAGACCGGGCGGGAGCACAATGCGACCAACTGGGAGAACGGGGTTTACGCCAAGGTCAACCTCGAAGGGACGATCAAGCTCACGAACCGCCTGCACGTCGCTCGCCGACCTGGAGGTCACGCGCAACGTGCTGGGCAACGCCACCGAGGCCGACCACGACGGCAAGGTCGAGATGCAGAACGTCTTCGAGGACGACTCGCTGCAGCCGGTCAGCGGCTATCCATCGTGGTGGGGCTGGTACGACTGGCCGCCTGGTGGACGCACTTCAACGGCATGTCCAAGATCACCTGGAAGCTCGAAGTGCCGGCCGGCGAAAGCGTGGAGCTGAAGTACACGTGGAACTACTATTGGCGATGAAAGGGAATATGACTATGCGAAATAAACTGATTCAAGCGTTGCTGGCATTGGGAAGCGTGGTTTTGGGAAATGCCATGCTGACGGCGGTCGTCCGCGGCGAGAATGGGCAGAATATCGATCTCTCCACGGTGCCCAGCCGCAATACCGTGCAATTGACGATCTACAACTCGGAAGACCTTACGCTCGTCCGCGAAACCCGCAAGGTGACGTTCAAGCCGGGCTCCAATCCGCTGCAATTCAGTTGGGCCAATACGCTGATCGATCCCACGTCGGTCGAGTTGCGGTTCCTGACCCGGCCCGACAAGCTGACCGTGGCCGACACGACCTTTCCCCACGACAAGCCGCAGATGCTCTACTGGAACGTACAGAGCGAAATGGACGGCGAGGCGACGATCGAAATCACCTACTTCACCAGCGGCATTAGTTGGTCGGCCGATTACGTCGGCATCGCCGACCCGGACGAATCGCACTTGAACCTCGAAGGCTTCGTGCGAGTCACCAACAACTCGGGCGAGGAATACGAGGACGCCCAGGTCCGCCTCGTCGTAGGGCGGATCAACCTTGTCGAGAAGATCGCCGAACTGGCCCGCATTCCGGTCAACCAGGTCCAGCAGTTGGAAGAAGCGGCCAGAACCCGCTTCCGGGGCGAGGTCCTGAGGAAGGCCATGAACGCGCCGGCCGAGACGCGGCAGTGCCCATGCCCATGGGCGCGGCCAAAGCCCCGGAAGCGCCCAAGGAAGTCGCCAAGGAGGGCCTGGGCGAATACTTCATCTATACCATCGAGGGCACCGAAACCATCCGCAACGGTTGGTCGAAGCGGCTGCGGAGCCTGGAAGCGGCCAAAGTGCCGCTGAAAGTCCAGTACCGCTACCGCCCCGCCGAGTACGGCGATGAGCTCGTGCGGCTGTACCTGCTTACCAACGACAAGGAATCGAAACTCGGCACTACGCCCCTGCCCGACGGCGCCGTACGGATCTTTCGCCACAACGGGGCCCCGTACCTGGTCGCGACGGGCTGAGCTTCCTCGTGGCCCAGTCGATCAAGTACGTGCCCATCGGCGACAAGATCGAGTTGAACCTGGGCCCCGATCCCGAGGTGGTCTTCGAGCTCGTTAAGCTGCGGACCTGGCGGGACACGATCTGGATGCAGGTCAACGGCGCCAACCTCTATCGCCGCGTCGATCAGCCGGGCGTACAGATCGAGCTGAATAGCTCGGTCGCCGGCTGGGACGATCGCACGCTCTACTGCCAGCGGGTGCGGAACTACACCAAGAAGCCGATCCAAGTGGAAGTCCGGCGATCCTACGGCGGCGACGTGATCTTCCGCAGCGAACTGGAGGCCAAGAACCACGATTTCCAGACGGTCGAGTACACGGCGGCGGTCAAGCCGGGCGAGAAGGCGGATCTGCTCTACGAGATCATCCAGCGCCAGGGCCACAACGCCAAGCAGAACAACGTGACCGTGGAGCAAGCCGCGGTCAAGCCGTAGGGATCCCGATCATGAAAACCAGGCCGTTTCCTACCGTTGCCTTGCTCGTCGCCTGCGGTATCTTCGCCCGGGCCGCCCGCGGCGAGATGGCGAGAACATCGATCTCTCGACGGTCCCCAGCCGTGCTACGGTGCAACTGACGATCTACAACTCGGAAGACCTTACGCTCGTCCGCGAGACCCGCAAGGTGAGTTTCAAGCCGGGGGCCAATCCGCTGCAGTTCAGTTGGGCCAACACGCTCATCGATCCGACTTCGGTGGAACTGCGATTCCTTACGCACCCGGAGAAACTCACGCTCCTGGACACGACCTTCCCCCACGCCAAGCCGCAGATGCTCTACTGGAACGTCCAGAGCGAGCTCGACGGCGAGGCCACGGTCGAGATCACCTACTTCACCAGCGGCATCAGTTGGTCGGCCGATTACACGGGCATCGCCGATGCCGACGAGGCTCACGTGAACCTGGAAGGATTCGTGCGGGTCGATAATCATTCTGGCGAGGAGTACGAAGACGCCCAGGTCCGCCTGGTTGTGGGTCGCATCAACCTGGTCGAGAAGATCGCCCAGTTGGCCCAGGCCATGGGGAAGGAGGCCGACCAGTTGGAACGCTCCGCGGGTCAGGTTTTGAAGCTCAGGGCCCTGCGGGATGAGATTCGCGAAGAAGGAAGATGCCAAGGCCGAGTGGGACAATCTCTCCGCCTTCGGCGGCCGTGGCGTGGGCGGCCGCATGCCTGAACGCCCGAAACAGGTGGCCAAGGAGGGCCTTGGCGAGTATTTCATCTACACGATCGAGGGAACGGAAACGATTCCCAACGCCTGGGCCAAGCGGCTGCGGAGCTTGGAGGCGGCCAAAGTGCCGCTGAAGGTCCAGTACCGCTATCGCCCGGCCGAATACGGCGAGCAGCTCGTGCGATTGTACCTTCTCACCAACGACAAGGATTCGAAGCTCGGCACGACGCCTCTGCCCGACGGAGCTTTTCGCGTTTTCCGGCAGAACGGCGGTCATGGGCTGAGCTTCCTTGCCGCGCAGACCGATCAAGTACGTGCCCATCGGCGACAAGATCGAGTTGAACCTTGGCACCGATCCCGAGGTGATCTTCGAACTGGTCAAGCTGCGGACCTGGCGCGACACGATCTGGATGCAGATCAACGGCGCCGACATCTATCGCCGCGTCGATCAGCCGGGCGTGCAGATCGACGTGAATAGCTCGGTCGCCGGTTGGGACGACCGCACGCTCTTCGGCCAGCGAATGCGCAACTACACCGCGAAGCCGATTGAGGTGGAGATCCGACGGTCGTTTCCCGGCGACGCGGTCTTTCGCAGCGGTCTGGCGGCGAAGAATTTCGATTATCAAACCGTGGAATACACGGCGGCAGTCGCGGCGGGGGTCAAGACGGATCTTGAATACGAAGTCGTGACCCACCAGGGGCACAACGCGCGACAGAACCGGGTGGTGGTGGAAAGCCGATGAGTCATGGCTTCACTACCATGTTATCGAGGTAAAACGCTGTTTTGTAGGTCGCGTGGCTGCTGAAGCCGACCCAGTCGAGCTTCTGGAATCGCGAATTTGCCATCGGCAGATGACGGAACTCGCGGAGCGGCTGGCCCGGCACGGTCACGCGGAGTGTCCAGCCCTCCTTGGCCGCCTCGCCGAGGCCAGCATCAATTTCAAAATGAATCCACGTATCGGCGGGCATCGCCAGCCGCCGGTTCCCGAACGACAGCCACGTGTCGTACAAAGCGAAGTGCGGCCCAGTTGCGTAGGCCGGCGGACCGTAGTCGCGCCATTCGAAACTCAGGCGAGTATCTTTAGCCACGCGGAGGTCGAATGCATCGTGAACCCGACCGCCGGTATAGCCCAGGTTCTCGTAGGTAAGATGCGGATCGAACTCGTTGAGCAGCCCCGGGGCATCGACGATTTTCACGCTGTGTCGGCCGCTGGCCGCGGTCTCGTCGGTGATGACGATCGCGTCACCGCGCCCTTCGACGTGCGAGACTGCGCCGCTCGGCCGGCTGCCCACCGGCTGATCCTCGAAGTCGTCGCCGATCTCCGTGGGCGGCGGCCCTGGCGGGATCTCCAACGCCGGACACTTCTCTGCCCGGGCCTTCGCCTTCCACGCGGCATCGCCGTAAACGCCCGCTTGCGTGTAGTCGAACGGTTTGAAACCCAGCCGCAAGGCCGGCGAATCGGGGGCGAGGCGGTAGTCGTCGCGGAGCGGATCGACGAAGCGGGGATCGGCGATCTGCGAGCCTTGCTCGTGACCCCGGGCCTGCCACGCCGTCAGCGATTGCCCGGCAAAAGAAATCGGCTCGTGCCGGGCCTGCCAGTAGAGGTTCTTGCGCGAGACATACTGGAGCCGATCCCAGGGACCGGCCATGAGCGTTCCGGTCTCCCAGTAGATGATATTGTTCTCCAGCGTGAACGAAAGGTGGTCTTCCAGCCGCGTGGCTTGAAGCTGCTGCTCGATGCTCTCGGCCAGGATGTTGTTGCGGAGGACGTTTTGCTTGCCGTAGTGCTGATGGAAGCTGCCCGTCCTGGTGCGGTAGACCAGGTTGTTCTCGAAGAGGATGCCGGTGCTGCCCTCGTCGGTATACATGCCCCAGCCGCCATAGGAATGGGAATAGATGTCATGGAAGATATTGTTGCGGACCACGGTGCCTTCCGAAGGGCCGAGCGTGTAGATGCCGCCCATGTCGGTCATCAGGCCGTAGCCCAGGTGGTGCACGTGGTTGAAGGCGAAGGTGTTCCGCTTAGCCAATCCCTCGCCGTAACCCCATGTCCATCCCGCAGAAATGCCGGTGTAGAAAAGGTCGGCGATCTCGTTGTGCGTAATCACGTTGTCGCCGCTTTGCCCGATCCAAAGGCCCACCGCGCAGGGAAAGATCGACCCGCCGTGGACCAGGATGTTGTTGTCGATCGTGATGTGGCCCGTTCGCTGGGCCAAATCGCCAACGATGCCCGTGATGCCGATCCGCACGGCGCCCGCACCGAAATCGTGGACGTAGCAATGCCGCAGGGAGCAATTCTGGCACGCGTTGCGGAACCAGACGGCATAGGTGCCGACATGCCCGACCTCGCAGTCCTCGATAGCGACGTCCCTGGCGGCGTCGGCCATGACGGGGGCCTCGATCTGTGCGGCGGCTTGCATCGGCTCGAATCCGCCTCGCGGTGTGAGCCATTGGCCGTGGCGGAAGGCCAGACCACGGAAGGAAATATGCTCGACGAACCGCCCCGACGCGGCATCGCCCTTGATCACGAGGAACTTCTCCGCGACAGGGGCAACGACCTCGGCCTTGGACATGTCTTCGCCCGGGGCACCCGGTACTCCGGGTCGCGGCATATAATATAGCCAGCCGTCGCGGGCCAGGAACCATTCGCCGGGCGAGTCGAGGGCCCCAAGGTAGTTTTCCAGGATGTAGTGCGAATCGGGCTTCCAGGGATTCCACGGCTTCATCGGTTCGCCGATCGTGGTCAACAGGCCGTGCCGCGTGTCGATCGTGTCCAGGAACCGCCGTGTGTTGTCCCAATTGTGGTAGACCACCAGGTTCATATCGCGGAGGTCTTCGCCCGGAGCGCAAGTCTGGAATGCCTGCCGGGCGTCGTCAGCCCGCATGCGGACGGTCTGCTCCGCCTCGCCGCGGCGACGGCCGCCTGCAGGGAGCGGCTTCTCGCCCAGGCCCTGCATGTAGAAGAAGAATTTGTTGGGGGTGCGTGCTCGCGTGGCCCGTTTGCCGTTGACGAACAACTGCTCGAAGTACCAGTGGCCGGATGCCACGTCGGCGATCCGCGTCTTCCAGATGCCGTTCGCGTGCGGTTGCCAACCGGTGATAACGCGTCCGCCGCTGAAGACGGGGTGGGCGCCGGCGGCTGCCTGGTAGACGATGGGGGAGTCCGCCGTGCCACTGTCAACGGCTTCGAGCATCAGCGGCGCCGTAATGGCATATGTTCCCTGGGCAATGGTTACGGTCACAGGCCCCTGCAGCGGACCTTTGGCCTTCAGGGCTCGGATCGCATCTCGCACCCCGCGGAGCGAGGCAAGCGGCTTGTCGGCTGTGCCGGCGTTGGCGTCATTACCGTTGGGGGCGACCTGAAAGTCAACAGCTGATGTGGTTGCGGCAGCAAAAAACAGAGCGGTAGCGAGGATCGTTTTCATGGCGGACTCCTTCGAGGCGGGCAGGGGGTGAAGGCGAGGCGGGACTCTGGGAAAAAGCTGACAGGCACCGCTTATGCGCAACACCTACGGGCCGTTTCGGGCGAATGGCGCCTGCCACCTTCTTCCCTCCAAGGTCATTTAGGATACCCTCAGTCCGCGTCGTACGCCAGCACCGGGGCCAGCCATTTCTCGGCCTCTTTGAGTCTCCAGCCCTTGCGCCGGGCGTATTCTTCCACCTGGTCGCGGGTGACGCGGTCGATGGCGAAGTAGCGCGAGCCGGGATGCGCGAAGTAAAATCCGCTCACGGAACCGGCGGGCAGCATCATGAAACTCTCGGTGAGTTCGATTCCTGCAGACGGCTCGGCCCCCAGCAGGTCGAAGAGGATCCGCTTCTCCGTATGGTCGGGCAGCGACGGATAGCCGGGCGCCGGGCGAATGCCGCGATATTTTTCCTCCAGCATGTCGGCAACCGAGAGGTTCTCATCTCGCCCATAACCCCACTCGCGGCGAACGATCTCGTGCAGCCGCTCGGCGAAGGCCTCGGCAAAGCGGTCGGCGAAGACCTTGGCCATGATCGCGCTATAGTCGTCATGGTCGGCCTCGCAGCGGCGGACGAGCTCATCGGCGCCGATGCCGCCGGTCACGGCAAAGCCGCCCACGTAGTCCTTGCGGCCGCTATCGGCCGGCGCCACGAAGTCGGCGTTGGAGTAATAGCACCGCCGCGCTTCGCTCAGCCACTGCTGCCGCAAGAAGTGCAACCGAGCCAGCTCGTCGCGGCGTTCGTCGTCTTCGTAGAGGATGACGTCATCGCCCGCCGAGGCCGCGGGCCAGAAGGCATGGACGCCGTTGGCCCGCAGCCAGCGGTTCTCGATGATGCGGTCGAGGAACTTGCGGGCGTCATCGTAGAGCTTACGGGCCTCGTCGCCCCGCTGCGGATGGTCGAGGATCTCGGGGAACTTGCCGCGCATCTCCCAGGCGGCGAAGAACTGGGCCCAATCAATATACGGCACCAGATCCTCCAGTGGATAATCTGGCAGCGTTCGCACGCCGTGGAACGAGGGCACGGGGATGTCGTGCGACGCCCAGTCGGTGTGGAAGCCACCCTCGACCGCCTCGCTGTACGAGACCAATTTCAGCTCCTGCTTGCGCTGGTAGGACGCGACCATCTGGGCCTGGAAGGCGCGGTTCTCGGCGTCGAACTGCGGCCGCTTTTCCGCCGAAAGCAGGCGCTCGCAGACCGGAGCGCAGCGCGAAGCGTCTTTCACGTGAACTACTTCGCGCACGTAGGCCGGAGCGATCTTCACGGCCGTGTGCTTGGGACTGGTGGTGGCCCCGCCGATCAGAAGGGGGACATCCATGCCCAGCCGCTGCATTTCGCGGGCGACATGAACCATCTCCTCGAGGCTGGGAGTGATGAGGCCGCTCAGACCGATCATGTCGGCCTTCGCCTCGCGCGCCGTTTGCAGGATCTTCTCGCACGGGACCATCACGCCCAAATCAAGGATCCGGTAGTTGTTGCAGCCCAGCACGATGCCCACGATGTTCTTGCCGATGTCGTGGACATCCCCCTTGACCGTCGCCAGCACGATCGTGCCGCGGGTGGAAGGTCCAGCGCTGGCCGCGCCGCCACCGGCCTTTTTCTCGGCCTCCATGAACGGCATGAGGTAAGCCACCGCCTTCTTCATGACCCGGGCGCTCTTGACGACCTGCGGCAGGAACATCTTGCCATCGCCGAAGAGATCGCCAACCACCTGGATGCCTGCCATGAGCGGCCCCTCGATAATGTCCAGGCAGCCGGGGTATTTCCGCCGGGCCTCTTCCACGTCGGAATCGATATAGTCGACGACGCCGTGCACCAGCGAGTGCTTGAGCCGCTCTTCAACCGTGCCGCGCCGCCAGACCGGATCGGCCTTGTCGTCCTCGACGGCATTGCCTTCGAGCGTCGCCCCGTAGGCAACCAGCCGCTCGGTGGCGTCGGGGCGGCGGTCAAAGATCACGTCTTCCACCCGCTCACGCAGGGCCGGCTCGATGTCCTCGTATACGGCCAACTGACCGGCATTGACGATCCCCATATCCAGGCCGGCGTGGATGGCATGGTACAGGAAGGCGGCATTGAACGCCTCTCGGACTCGATCGTTGCCGCGGAAGGCGAAGGAGACATTGCTCACACCGCCGGAAATCTTCACATCGGGCAGGATCTCTTTGATCTTCCGCGTGGCCTCGAGAAAGTTCACGCCGTAGCGGGCGTGCTCCTCGATGCCGGTGCCGATGGCCAGGATGTTCGGATCGAAGATGATGTCGGCCGCTTTCATGCCAGCCCGTTCCGTGAGCAGCTTGTAGGCCCGCCGGGCGATGCGGATCTTTTCCTCCACGGTCACGGCCTGGCCCACTTCGTCGAACATCATCACCACGCAGGCAGCGCCGTACTGTCGCACCAGCCGGGCATGTGTCAGGAATTGCTCTTCCCCCTCCTTGAGGCTGATCGAGTTGACAATCGACTTGCCCTGCACGCACTTCAGCCCGGCCTCCAAGACGGCCCAGTTGGAACTGTCGATCATTACGGGCACGCGGGCCACGTCGGGCTCGGCGGCCAGCAGGTTGAGGAACTCGCTCATCACCTTGGGACCGTCCAACAGGCCCTCGTCCATGTTGACGTCGATGATGTTCGCTCCACCCTCGACCTGTTGCCGGGCAACGGACACGGCATCGGCCAGCTTGCCCTCGCGGACCAGCCTGGCGAACTTCTTCGAGCCGGAGACATTCGTCCGCTCGCCGATCATAATGAAGGTGCTGTCGGGGCGGATCACTAGCGGTTCCAGGCCGCTGAGGACCGTGTCATGCCGCGGCGGCGGCGGACGGCGGGGCGGTCTGCTTTGCATGCAGCCCGCAATCGCGGCGATGTGGGCCGGAGTCGTGCCGCAACAGCCGCCGACGATGTTCACCCAGCCGTTGGCGGCGAATTCACCCAGCACCGCGGTCATTTGCGCGGGTGTTTCGTCGTAGCCGCCGAACTCGTTCGGCAATCCGGCGTTGGGATGGCAGCTTGTCCACACCGGGCAGAGTTGCGAAAGCTCTTCGACGTAGGGTCGCATCAACGACGGTCCCAGGGCGCAGTTGATACCCACGCTCAACAGGTCGGCATGCTCGATCGAGGCCAGGAACGCGGCCAGCGTCTGCCCGGAGAGCGTGCGGCCGCTGCGATCGGTGATCGTCACGGAGGCCATCACGGGAAGCCTCATCCGCCGCCGGGTAAAGAGGTCGTCGATGGCGAAGAGACACGCCTTGAGGTTGAGCGTGTCGAAGACGGTCTCGACCAGCAAGACGTCGGCCCCGCCGTCAACGAGGGCCTCGGCCTGCTCGAAGTAGGCTGCAGCCAGTTGGTCGAAGTACACGGCCCGATAGCCCGGATTGTTCACGTCCGGCGAGAGCGAGGCGGTGCGATTCGTGGGGCCGATGGAACCGGCAACGAAGGGGCCTGAACTCCCCTCGCAATTTGGGAGAGGGGCAGAGGGTAAGGGCTGTGTGGTCGCCGACCGTGCGGCACGAAACTCATCGACGGCCTTTTTTGCACATGCCACGCCGGCAAGGTTGATGGCCCGGACCTGATCGACCAGGTCGTAGTCGGCCATCGAGATGCTGTTGGCATTGAACGTGTTCGTCGAGAGGATGTCGGCCCCGGCCTCGAGGTAGCCGCGGTGGATGGCGGTGATAGCCTCGGGCTGGGTGATTGTCAGCAGGTCGTTGCAGCCCTTGAGGTCGCGCGGATGGTCGGCAAACTGCCTGCCGCGATAGTCGGCCTCGCCGAGGTTGCGCTGCTGGATCATGGTGCCCATGGCGCCGTCGAGGATGGCGATGCGGCGGGCGAGAAGGTCGCGCAACCGAATATTGGCAGGGATCGGGACAATTTCGTTCATTGGTAGAGTTTATACCGATGACCGGCCGATTTCCAGGGGGTTCAGGGGCCGGCATGCCTATCGAAGGCTGGGAGCAGGGTGGCACGGTAAGACTCGGCCCGCAGGAGACCCGTGGTCGTGAGGTCATCCCGGAATCACGAAATATCATTTAGCGCAATACACGATTCCCAGTAGACGCCCGGTCCGAACCCGTTGGCGGGCACGTTATGCTCGATGCGGCAGGCGACCAATCGCGAGCAACAGGTGCTATCATAATCGGACTGAGGTGCGAGACAAGCAGCCCACCCATGGACCACGAAGCCAATGCACCGCGGCGGCGAAGAGCACCAAGGCGAGCAGGAAGGCGTCTGCCCCGATGATGAAGCCGGCCCGCAAGAACTCCATAAGCCTAAAGGGACCGACCAGGCTTGTCGCGTAACGCAGGCCGCAAAGGACGCCCGTTAACGCGGCGAAAGCGAACATGGCCCCAACGATTGCCGCACGGGCCCGCCGCATGAAGGCTGTGTCGCCGGGAAGGCAATCCGCAGGCGCCCGCCGATACCATTGCCACGACCACCAGGCGATCAGCCCTAGGCCTAACGCACTGCTGCCGTACTGCAAGAGGCCCACCCCGTGCAATGGCTGGCCTGCTACCGTCACCATCACCTCGCTGAGAGGACGGTCATCTCGCAGGGCCCAGCCGCCTTCGTGCGTCAATCCATCCCAGGCGACGTGGGTCGCCGCTCCCAGATAAATGAGAACGGAGATCCAGGCCAGTCGGCGCAGCGGCAAGAACGGAAAGGGACCGCAGTGCCGCCAAAGCCGCGCCCGCAGCGGACCTGGCGCAAGCAGCACGAGCGGCCACTTGAAGAACTGGTGATAGGCATAAAGCACCGCCAGCCCGGCGGGAATGCAGATTGCCACCATTCCCCAGGACGTGTGTCCCAAGTGGTGTAACGGCTCGGGCACGAACGCGTAGTAGGGAAAGTCCGGGGCCATGCTCCCCACGACCAGCGGCGAAAGCCAGAAATAGGGCTTCCAGCGGCGAAGCGGAATCACAGCGGCGGCATGGGCGGGAGTTACTGGCACGACTCGATCCTCCAGTGCGGCGCGGGCCACCGCCCTGCGCAAATAACCGGCACAACCACATAGAGGTTGCCGCCCGCTCGCATATCTTGCCGCGATATCCGGCGTCGCCTCATGGCCCGATGGTTTGGCCGGGGACTAGGAGCCGCGGCCGCGATGATCTATACTAGAGTGGGCATCTCCATCGTACCTTATCAATTATTTTCATGGTCTCTTGCCGATTCCATTTTTTGAGATTCGCCTCCGCGGCGATCGCCTTGGGCGGTCTCGGTTGTCTTCATGCCTCGTCCGCCGCCGCACAGGGCGCTGGCAGCATCAAGGGCGTGGTATTCTTCGACAAGAATGGCGATGGTGTCCGTCAAAACGATGAGCCGGGCTTTTCTGGAGTTGTTGTCGCCATTTTCGGCAAGAGGGTCGACCAGCGTCCGTTCTACATGACCACGGTCACCGACAGCGAAGGCCGGTTCGCCTTCAATGGCGCGCTAATCGGCGACGGCAGCAGTTTCACGGTCTCAACCGGTGGGACCCCGATGGCCGCCGCGATGCCTACTCACTACCGTCCGCGGCGCACCTTCTATACCGCCGCCAAGGGTGGTGACGATCAAGGGCCGGGCACGCTGCAACGGCCGTTCCGCACGATCGGACGGGCAGTGCCCGCACTTGCGCCTGGCGACCTGCTTTACATCCGCCAGGGCGAGTACCGGGAATTTATCTCCCCCCTGGAAAGTCCGATCGGGGGCGGCAAGGGCTGGGACTTGCCGATCGTCGTGGCCGGTATGCCAGGCGAAACGGTCGTGATCCGGCCGCCCGATTCCTTGGGCACCGATCAACTCATCGGACTATCGCGACAGCGGCAGCAGTACCTGGTGTTCGACAACCTGGTGCTGGACGGCGAGGGTACCGCCATGCCGGTGGGAGCGAAGAAGGACGGCAAGGAGCCGCCGCCGAGCCATATTCGCTTGATCAATTGCGAAGTGAAGAACTCCAGCGGATCGGTTGTCAGCCTGGCCGGCGACAACCATCAGATCATCCATTGCCGCATCCACGACAGCGGCCAGACTCGCGACGATCACGGTCTATTGATCACCGGGGCGCACAGCTACATCCAAGGATGCGACATCTACCAGAACGCCAGTTCCGGGATCGTCATCGGCAACGAACCCGGCGCTGTCACCGCGGTTGAGGAGCCGACCTCGAACGACAACGTGATCTGCGGCAACCGCATCCATGACAACGACTACATCCGCACGGGCGGGGCCGGGATCGTGCTCAGAGCCGGCCGCAAGAGCCTGTTGTACGACAACGTCATTTGGGGAAATCTCTTCGGCGTCATCATTGCTGGCGGCAGCGAAGCGCGGGTCTACAACAACACCATCTGTCGCAATCGTGGTCCCGGCGTCCGTATCCCTGACGATAAGCTGACCAGCGGCAACGAGGTCCGCAACAACATCATCGTCACCAACCCCGACCCGAATCTCTTCTGCGAATCGAAGACGACCAGGATCGATCACAATCTCTTGGACGGCAACCCGCGGTTTCGCGACCTGGCCAGCGACGACTTCCACCTGCTGCCGGACTCGCCCGCCGTTGATACGGGTGCGGCGATTCCGGAGGTCCGTAGCGACCACGACGGCATTCCTCGGCCCCAGGGCAAGGCTTATGACCGGGGGGCCTATGAGTACAGCCCGGAATCGCTCGTGCCCACCACGACCGCTTATACCGGGATATTTACCTCTGGCCAGAACTATCCCCTGGTCATCGGGTTCACGATCAAGTCGAAACCGGCAAGCCCGGCAAAATAGCTCGGGCGAACACCTCGGCCGAGAAGCCAAGCAGCGCCACTGGCGTTGTACGATTTCAGCGAGTGTCGCCCTACGGTTGCCCGAGGGCATACATCCCAGTACCGGATCGCTTGAGCTTGCCTTGGTTGGCGAGTTCCTCCCACACAGCGGCGGGAAACTGGTCGGGTGGTGTGATTGCCACGATACTCGACGTATGTCCGCCGCTCATCGGTCCGCGGCCGATGCGCGATTGATCGTCGAGTTGGGTCAGTTTCAGCCGCTTGCGGAATGCCTTGAGGGCCGATTTGAGTTCCTGGGGAGTTGGGCCGGACGGTGGACTTGCATCTGTGGACACGAAAGGACTCCTTCGAAACTATTTCAACGAAACTGAACTCCCAGGCAGACACCTAGGCCATCCCCCTATTTTGAAATAGTTTCTTGTCCAGTCAAGGCACACATGGTGCGATCCACGGCGGCGGCCCAAAAAACCGGCTGCCGCGGCAGGTCCAAGCTCGGGAAAGCCCGCCGCGACAGGCGGCGCTCCAGTTGCCCGGATTTGCAAAGAAACCGGCCGTGCCGTTCCATGTGTCGATCGTGGTCTGCGCTCGGGCGGACGAGACGAAGCCCGCAACCAGACCAAGAACTGAAACCAGAATGCAGCCACGAAACGGGCCATTGAAATGCCTTTTTCGAGAAAGCTCGAATGTGTGTTCGAAGCTTCAGCGACGAAAGGTGCCCATGCGGTCATGCCAGCATAGGCGACAGTCTATTTTGAATGCCATATTTGTTTGTATAGCACTCACGGTGCAAAGTTTACCCTGTCAGTTTATTTAATCGAAACTTGGGATTGCCCGCCTGACGGGCCTTTCTGCAGTTTTTGCGATATCCTTCCCATCAGGGCGGTTACGTGGTAAAAAAGGAGGCGTGTGGCCGCAGGCGGCCTTTTGGATAGCCCGTGATTAATAGACTAGGATGGGTGGCAGAGTGGTCTATTGCGTCGGTCTTGAAAACCGAAGTGGGCGAAAGTCCACCGGGGGTTCGAATCCCTCCCCATCCGCTTACAACGCAACAGTTTCCGCCGTTTCCTCGGCCGCTGGAATTTCTTTCGCGGCCGCTTTGTTGTCAGAAGTGTTGCGCCCCGCGGGCTGTTCGTCGGCTGTTGCCCTGTCGCGGGCCGCCCACAGGTTGGCCGCCGTGTTTTGAGCATTCCGCCCAACGTAGAATCGCCGGGTTGTCTCGATGCTTGAATGCCGCATCAGCTCTTGCAGTTTGAACGTGTCGATACGATCCGCCCAACGGAAACCGAACGACCGCCGCAAGTCGTGGCAGGAGGCATATTTGACGACTTCCACGGGCTCGCGTTTGCCGGTGGCCTTGTTTAGCTTCAACTTGGTTGCTCGGTTGACGACCACGTCGGCCGCCTTGCCGATCATGCAAACGGTGTGACAAACGTAATCCGGCGACTCTATGGCCGCCTGGGTGGGGAAAGACCGGGCCGTGCCTCTCGGCCGCGGGGACCGCCATGAGCATATCGCCCCATTCGGGGGCAATTGGCCAAAGGGTGTCGTTGTTGTTCTTTTGTAACTCGGCGGGGATCCGCAGCATCGGGAAGGGGCCCTCACAGGTCAACACAAAGCTTGTCCGGTCGGTCCCAATAGACTTCCAAGGATTCCCGCAACCGCAAGTCCGTTGAACCACAGGGACCGCAAGATAGTACCGCCAGGATTCGGCCGCGGCCTCCCCGACAACGCCGGCCGTCGCGTCAAGCATGGCCTGAAATTCCTTCTCGCTGATTGGCCGGCCCTTCATACTCTTTTGGTTCTTGGCCCGTGCAATAACCGGGAATACGGGGACCGCCGCCAACATGCCAACGGACTGCCCAATTCAACGCCGCCCGGAAGTGGGCCATGATAGTTGCGGATCGTGTAAGGGCTCTTGCCCTCTTCACGCAAGGCCCCCACCAGCTTGCTTAGGCGGGCCGCCGTCACGTCGCCAATACGGGCAGGGGACAATAGCCGTTCGACGGTCCCAAAGACGGTCGCGAGTTGATTCCGCGTCTTGTGGGCAAGTCCGGTCAAGACTTCATCGCGTGTTTCGTAGGTGAAATCAAACCACAAAGGTGTTCCGGCCGCCGGCATACTTGCCCTCCGTCAGTTCCTTTGCCAGGCAGCCCGGCTGTTCTGGTTGGCCTCAAGCTGCGTTTCGTCGTCTTGGCCGACTTGAACCGCCGCTGCCCTGTTTCGGGGTCCAGCCACTTCAGCAACAGGGCCCTGCCCGGGCCGCCGCTGACAACCGTTACCTTGATTGAATCGGACACGATTCTTTCCTTTCAGAAAAGACCACGGGCCCGGCTACCTGTTTCACAAGCAACGCAAGTTGCCGTGCAAGTCTTGCTCGCTGGCCTTTGCCAGGTCAACGCTTGAAGATGCACACAGATAACCGGGCCCGAAGCCTGTTTTGGAAACCATCGGAGAATCTTGCGTAGGGTTGTGAAGCCCTTGCCGGCTCGGATGTAGTTAGCCGACAAGAACCATTTTCGTATTGTTGCCCTCGATTGTCAACAACCGGAACAACAGATTTTCGCCGCTGCCCTTGGGGACCGCAAAAACGCGGGGCCGCCGTCGGCTTGTCTTCGGTATCCCAATCAGTCGGCAGGGGTTTTCCTTACCCATGCTCGGCCATTCGTTGAACCGCGGCCGCCTGTTGCTCGTTGCGTCTTGCCGCCGTCGCTGCCAGGTCAACCGCCGTCAACCCGCTGGGGCGTCCTGCCGGGCAAGGCAACCCGGGCAGGGGCGAACGGTCACAAAATGCCGACACGTCGGGCAAATGTACGGGCAAACCGTCCGAAACTCAAAACGCGTTGCGGAGGATTGCACCTGTTGCAACTTCTCGGGCTTGGGTGTACTTTTGCTCATCCGGCACGAACCCCCCTAGGATTGCGTCCCAATCGCTCTTTGGTCGTCCTATAGTGATTCAACAGCCCGGGCAAGGCTACGCGGCGAACATCGCCCGCGTCGCAACCCAACTGCCACGCCGCCGCATCGACCGCACGGCGAAACTCACGCGAATCGCCAAGCCAACGGGAATACCACGGCCAACGCTCGTGTCGGATGATGCTTTCGCAGTCGGTGACCAGTGCGGCAATCTCCGGACAGTCCCGCAAGAGCAGTTTCCATGTTATCGCTTGCATTTCGTTCTCCTTCCAAAAACCGGCCGCGGGCCGCGGCGGACGACGCCGCGGGCCACACGGCCACGCCGGAGAATGACCCGCTCCGGCGTCAATCCTGTTCGATAACCTCCGCAGTCGGGGCCAGCTCACTCGCCGGCTCTTGCTCGACGGCGGGCATGTGGGCCGCAAGCCATGCCTCGGCCTCGGCCTCTTGCTCGGGCGTCAAGTCGTCCAGCTTGTCCAGCCATGCCCGGCACGTCAACGCCGGCCGTTGCCGCCGCGTCAACAATCGCTTGCCGCAACTCGACAAGCCTTTCGGCCGCAACCTTCGCGGCAAACTCTTCCGCCGACAACGGAAAAGCAAGCTCACGTTCGGCCTCCGCCAGCTCGCCCGCGGTCATCGGGCCGCGGCCTAAAAAGCTTTTCAGTTCTTCGAGTCAAGCCCGCCCTTTCGGCCCTCTCCCAAATTTCCGCTTCAGTGTAGGTCAGTGTCAGGTCGCATGCGGCCCGACGTTTCGACCCATCTTCGCCTGGGTCCAGAATATGCCAGTCCGCAAGCGAGGTGCCCGAGTCAAAGAGCCGCCCTTGATGCCGCAAGGCCAATCGCATGACCGTGATGCGGCCCTGTCGGTTGGCTATGAATGCTTCCAGTTTCCGTAATCTGCTATTAACGGCCATATCTTTCCTCTTTCAGAATTGCGTTTTCCAAAGCTTGTAGTCTCGCCTCGAATTCGTCGGCAGTCCGCATCTTGATTGAAGCATCCAGGATCGTCGCCGCGGCGGACCGCTGGACCGATTCGGATTGACCTTTGAGCAGCTTGACCAGTCGGTCAACGGCTCGCGTCGATGCCGCCGCCAGCTTCGCGGCCGCACGGCTAATCGTTTCGCCGCGAATCCGCGACACCTCGGCGGAGAAAGCCTCATCCTTCAACCGCCGATAAACCGTTTGTTCATTCACGCCGGCGGCCGCGGCAGACTGGCGTATCGTCCGGCCGGCCGCCAACGCGGTTATCAGGATGCCATCGCCTTTTCGTCGGCACGCTCACTTTTTCTGACATTTTCTTACTTTCCGTTGGCCTCGGCCGCCTGGGCCGCCTGTGCCGCCACTTCGGCCTCCGCCTTTCGCAAGCCCTCGAAATACTTCGCGTTTTCCATCGACAAAATTTGGCCCGGTGTTCTTCGTGCCGATGCAAGGGCCGCCCTTGCTTGCTCTTGCTCGGCCTCGCTTGGCCGCGGGGGCGGGGCCGCCGCGGGTTGCTGGGCGGGTTGCTGGGCTTGGCATTGGCGCCGCTGGATTTCCACCAGTCGCACCAGGGCTGTCTTTTCAACGGCAACCCGATATTCGCCGCCGCTGCCCTCGGGCCAGAGCCGCACCAGGGCTAGGCCCTGGATATTGAACGGGCTTGCCGGCCGACACCAGTCCGTAATCACGCTCGCGGACGGTGCCCACAGGAAGCCTCTTGCGGTGCTTTCGCTCCGCAAAAACTCCGTCACGTTCTCGACAAGGCACAAGTTATCAGGTACGGGGGGCGGGGCCGAGGAGTCGGGCGGGGAGAACAACCCGCGGACTTGGTCAGAAACGAAAGCCCCAGTCGTTTCATGGGCCAGTCCGTTGGCGATGGTCCACCCAGCCACTTCGGACAAAGTCGGCCATTGTCTGGCCCTCCGCGGCCGTTGTCTTCTCTTCTGTCGCCCTCTTCCGCTTCCCAAAAATCGGGGCTGTCTCCATACGTGATGCCGCGATGCCAGACCGCCACGGCCGGCAACAAAGTCTCTCAATTTCGACATTTCAAATTTCTCCTTGGTTGGCTGGTTATCGAATGAAATTCAGGTGTTCGTCACGGGCCGCCAAGCCCATGGCGTGCACGTGCGCCTAAAATGACGGAACTTCGGTCATAGAAAACGCCGGCCGGGCTGTCGAGGGCCGTCACGCCGGGCGGGATCGTATTTAGCCGTCCGCCGGACTCGGTTTGGGCAAGGGCAAAAGCTTCACCACGGCGCTCAGTGCGTTTTGGATTCTGCCGGACAATCGCTTCCAATTTCTCGTTCTCGTTCACTTCAAAACTCCTCATAGCTGCCGCAGGTGTGGTTATCCGCCCCCACCCGTGCGGCCGCGGGCGGGCGGGTTTCCGATTAGTAATCCGATTGCTTAGTGGTCATTCCCCGATGGTTTCTATCGTTTTCTGCCCCGATGTTGCCGGGGGTGTTGCGAAACCGAACCTAGATACGCTTTCTATCCCGCGGCTTGCAGGGCCCCAAGGATGCTTGTCAGGTTTTTCCTGTTCCAATCGTTCGATGCCTTGCAGCTTGCTCCACTCGACCGCGGGCACGTGCCGCAAGATTGCCTCTTCAACCCGTCGCCGCAGTTCCGTAGGCGGTATCGCGTCAATCTCGGCACAATCGCTGCCATACTGCCGGATGAAACCGGCCGCTCGCTTGTCTGATAACTCCCCTGACTTGTTCCGCTTCAAGGGCAACCGTACTAGGTCATGGTCGTCAAAATCTGTTTCGATGACCCCCAACCGCTACCAAACAAAGTCAGACAGCCCGCTATAGCGTTCAAGTTTTTCTGCAAGTCCCTTTCCAGGTCGAAACCGCTCGGGTCAAAATCCCCAAGGTAAAAGGCGAAAATCGGCTTTTCGATTCCTCGCCATAAGTCCGCAATCTCCTCCGCAAACGAAATGGACGAATAGCCGCGGCACACCCGCAAGGCAATATCGTATTCCTCCGTGACGGGTTGAATCGTGCCGGCAACCGCGTCTTTCTTGACAAAGATTTCAACATGGTGAGACAGGCTCGCCCAAAAGTTCCGCCGGTAACAGGCTCGCACGGAATCGGCATAGTCGGCCAGCCCGGACCAGCTTGACGGCTTCAACGTCGCCCGGGTATGGTCAACCAGCCACGACCGCGGCACGTCGCCGGCTTCACGCAATCGAGTCATGACCTTCCCCAACCGGCCATACTCGGCGGGCCTGTTGCGAATCTCGCCGGCCGATACCAGCCGGTAGAACAACTGCCGCAACGTCATCGGCCGTTCGGCTTCAAGCGTTGTCGCCGCTGCGTCGGCCAGGCTTCGGTTTTTGGTTCGGAAGGTGGTTGCCATTGTTTTCTGGTTGCTTCTGATAATCGTTCCGATGTTGCAAGGGTCATTCCCCGAAGTTTGCGGGGCTGTTCGTCGCCGGTGTTGCCGCGGTTGTTGTCATCGGGGCAATAAAAGGCAGTTCCCACGACGCCGGCCGATAGGTGAATAACTCGCGTTGAATCATCGGCGGGGATTGCAAATCGCTCGCTACTCTTGCGGACCGGTCGGGCTTGCCGGCCTCGATTTCTTCAATGCTGTCGGGGAGCATGGCCTCGGCGGGGATCCAGCTTTCCGAAATCGGCCGCTTTGTCTTGCGTCTTGCCATATATCCTTTCCATGCCTTCCTGATTTATCCATTGTTACGGAAGAACGGAACAACGGAAGGAAACTACTGGTTAACCCTCTTCGCGAGGCTAATAGCAGCTGCTTATACCTAAAAATCGTTCCGTTGTTCCGTTGTTCCGTTGTCCAACAGCCCCACGCCGCGATACCAAAGACCGTTGTTTGTATATTTCTGGATACCCACTTCGGTTAGTATCCCCGTCAACTTCCTGACCGTAATATGCCGATCGCCTGACCACTCGCGGTAGGAATCCAACAGGGCCGCGGCCTTGACTCTGGCCCCGGGCCCGGTGGTGCAACAATCTTGGATGAAGTTCCGCAACGTATCCTCGGCGGTCTGGTATTCCGCGGTGGCCTCGACAACCGCCTTTGGCTCGCCCAAACCCTGCCGCTGCCAATCGAGACAACCGCGGACCGCCCATGCCAGGATGCCCGCCAGTTCCGCCCGAAGCTTCGCGGGCAGGTGCTTGTCTCGCTCGTGCGGCGGGATGACCACGCTAAAAGGGACCAGCCTTAGCCGTCGCCATATCGCATGGTCCGTGCCGCGAACCGTCGGCCGATGGTTGCACGCAAGTACAACCTTGTGGGTCGGGGAAAACTCCCAGTAGTCTTCTCTCATTCGTCGGGCTCGGATTATGTCGCCGCCGGTCAGTTCTTTGACCAGTGATTCCGCCATTCGCCGCCCGTCGTCCGTTTCGATGCACGCGACAAAGCGTTTGCCGTGCAGGTCGGTCAGGGCGGTAGGGTGTTCGTTGCCATACTTTTGTAGGAGCAAATCAGCCGCGGCTTTCATGGCGTAGTCAGGGCCCAACATTTCCATTAGGGCGTTTGCTACCGTGCTTTTGCCGTTGGCCCCCACGCCATGCCAGATATTGAAAATCTGCTCCGATACGTCGCCGGTGAGGCAATAGCCGATGAACCGTTGCAGGTAGCCGGTAACGTCGTGGTCGCCGTCAAATATCCGGTCAAGAGTCTTCAGCCAAGTCGGGCATGGGGCGTCGGGCTGGTATTCGACCGGGCAGAGTTTGGTGATGTAGTCTTCGCGGCGGTGTTCGCATAACTTGCCGGTGTGCAGGTCGATGCTGCCGTTTGGACAATTGAAAATCCAAGGGTCTTTGTCGAGGGCCGCCGGCACGATTGGAATAGGCGGCTCGCTCCGTGCAAGCTTCAACATGGCCTCTCGCTTGTGGGCGGATTCCGCACTATGGGCGAAACTCACCAGGGCCTTACGGTCGTCGTCGTCGGGCTCGTTGGCCGCTTCGGCCAGAATCGACCGGGCCGTTTGCTTTGCCAATTGGTCAATCGCTCCTTGATCGTCAATCTTCCATCGTTGCTTGTCCCAACAGAGAGACTTGCCCCACGCGTGACAGTAGCGAACCGCTCCGCCGTGCTGGTTTGCAAACCGCTCGGCAAGGCCAGTGTCAGTAAGGGGGAATGATTCACTTGTGTTCTTATGACCACTGGTTTTCTTTTTCTTACTCGACTTGATTCCAAGCAACTCGGCCGCGGCCTTGACCGCCTCTTTGCAGTCGCCGCCGTGTTCAAACTCGACAGAACACGTCAAAAGGCCGATGCCAATAACCGTCGCTTAACGGGTCGTTGCTGCGAATGGTGGAACGACCGCCCCTCACTGACGAAGACAGACAGGCTCTTGCCGCCGGGCCGCTTCCATCGGTCGCCGTTTGGATGTATCCGCGGGCCTTCAATTCGGCTTCAATGGTGATCGCGCTGATTGTACTCGTCGATAACGCTTGCCTGACCGTTGGATCCGGCCCTGTGTTTCTCGCTTGTCTCGGCCGCCTTTTCGCCGGGCTTCCATTTGCTTGCCGGGTCAATGGGGCTTCGTCCAAGCTTCCGGGCCGCTTCCAACAGCGCATCGGCAACGGCCTGGGGCACGGTGGGTATCGCTGGCAAAGTCGCCGCTGATTGCTTCGTATCGCCGGCCGCTCGGGTGAAGACTGCCGGGCATGACCGCATAACCGCCCTCGCCCGTGTCTCGATTGCACACTTCCGGCCGGTCTCTTCGGTTTCGTCGGGAACCCATGCCAGCTTTGTCATTCTGGCCCGGCTCGGGGCAACGTAAGGCAACTTGATAGCCGCCGCCCTCTCGGCCTGTCCGTTGGACGGGCAAGCCATCGGCAAGGCTTCCAACTTGGACCTTCCACGCTTCATAGAACCGGGCATCGTCAAAATCGATGATCAGCAAACCGCCGGAGACCTTGCCGCCGATGGCCGCCACGCTCTGACAGCCCCGCTTGAACCAACGGGCAACCGTCGCCGGTGTCGCTCGGCTCCGCCTGGTAAGGTTTCCACGTTGCCTTGCCGGTCTTCATCCTTCGGCAACAGGTTAAAGTCAGGTTGCTTTGTCTTGGAGCTACAAGGAACCAACGAAACGCCGCCAGCAAGATAGGCCAGGGCCAGGGTTTGCAGGTCGGGGGCAACAGTCTCGGCAACACCCGCGGCCGCATGTCCGTTTTTCGTCGGGGAAGTCACGCTATCGGCCTCCCTCGACTTCGGTTGACGTATCAGAATTGCGGCCGCCGCGGTCTTCAAGATGCTTTAGCAGGTCGAGGAAGTCATCCCCGAGAATCCAACGCTCGCGGCCGACATAGGGCATACGCAAGCCAAGGGACCGGAGTTGTCGTAAGCCATGCTCGCGGTAACCTGTCACGCGGGAAAATCGCCGCAACGAATAGGCAACGCCGCGGCGGATAACGCCGGTGGGGCTCTTGGTGGGTTTCCTGGGGAGGGGCTTCATTGCTTCCCTCCGTCGCCGTCGGCCGCTTCTTCCGCGATGGAAAGTCGTTGCTCCATATGCTCGGCAAGCTTGACCAGTTCGCGGCGGGCCTTCTTGGCTTCGTCGGCCGCCGCAATCGACTTATCGACGGCCGCCAACAGGTCAACAATCGCCCGCCGGATTTTCGGACGGGGCTCGCGTTGCGTTTCTTTCTCGCTCATGCCCACGATTTTCAGGCAAAGCCAAAAGCTTTGCACAAAGTGGGAAACAAGAAAGCAGAAAACCCCCGCAAAATGCGAGGGTTATTGAGAAAACCGGGAAACTGAACGGGAAACAAGGCTACTGTTTTTGCCGCCTCTTTTCCTCCTCGGCTTTCCGCCATGCGTTGCATGGCCCCCGCAATGACCTCATCTTGGACGGCGGGGTCATCGGCCACGGATTGCGGATCGCCGTCGAGGGCCTCGAATCCAGCCCTGTCGCGGGCCGCCCAATATGCCGCCCACTTCGCCGCGTGAATCTCTAAACGCCGCGGGCTTGGATTTCGGAACATATACTTGTGTTGCTTCCGAAACTCGCTTAGTTCCTTGTTGCTCTTAAGCCGGCTGCTCCAAATAGCCGGGGACGACGGAACCCACGGCGAATCCGCAGGGGCGGCCTGGGGCTCGGGGGTCGTTGTCGGGGGTTTGCTGCCGCCTGGGTTTGCTAGCAGCCAGAGAGTTGCCAGGTCGCTGACCGCTTTCGCAAAGTCGTGTGCATTCGCATTGAAGAACCGCCCCTTGCAAACCTCGACAATGCCATGCTCAGGGACAACGCCGCGTAGCAGATTGACGGCCGCCCGCCTGCCGGTTTCCCAGTGGGCTTCCTCCGTCCAAACGTAAGTGTAAAGGTCGATGTCGGCGATAATCGCCGGCCGTTGTGTCCAATCTATTTTCACGATTCACCGCCTTGTGGTGACTCTGCCTTGAAGGAAAAAGAACGGGCCGGCCACCGGTCAAGGCTTTCCGGCATGGGGAGCGACCCCCGCCGGCCCGTTGTCTCATTCTACCATGCCGCCGCTGTTGCCATTTGTGTTGACGACCGCGGCTTTCGATTGGCATTCACGACACCCAACCGTTGTTTCGTTATCCGTGAAAATCGGCTATTCTCGGGGTATCGTCATGGTATACGGCAGTATCCTACTGACTTGAAAACCGAAGTGGGCGAAAGTCCACCGGGGGTTCGAATCCCTCCCCATCCGCTAAGTCCTTTTGTACCAACCTCACCGCGACAAAGCCTAAGACGGCTTTGCCGTGGAGCGTGCGCAAATCTCCGCCCGGGGGCCCCTGGCACGAAAAGCTCTCTCAGGAATGACACTCCCGCCTGACTTTGGAGACAAACCGAGTCCGAGACTGCCCTCCTGCTCAACACATTCTGGCCCGGAATCCTGCCGCGGTCGTCCTGGGAACGCCCCAGTTCTGTTGGCTATTCAGACTTTTGAGTCGTCGTCGACGTCGGATTTCCGTGGTTAGCGGCACCGCGGAGTTGCGCCATCCGTACAACGAAGGCTGAACCCTTGCCAACCTAATCCTGGCCAACTACCGAATTCCGCGCGGCTTCGATCAGGGCTCGAAGATTTTCTTGCGGAGTATCTGGCGCGAGCGTGCAGCCGGAACTGACCACGAATCGTTCGTGCCCACTTCGCCTGACGGTACGGATCAAGCCTTCCGTCTCACTGCGCACCTTTTCGGGCGAACCTTGGGCCAACAGTCGAACCGGATCGAGGTTCCCCCAGATAGCAATCTCTGCCGGCACGATCTTACAGGCGGCCTCGATATCGACTAGGTGATCGAGCTCCAGTACGTCGGCGCCACAGGTCACCATGTCGGCCAGGATCGGCATTGTGCTACCGCAGATGTGCAGCGAAAGGGGGATGGAAAGATGCGATTTCAGTGCCGCGATGACCCGCTTTTCAAACGGCAGGGCCACTTCGCGATAGAGCCTGGGGCCAATCAATCCCGCTGGCGAATCACCGCCGCTGAGCATGTCCGCGCCCGCCGCCGCCAGGGCGCGGGCATAGGCGATCGTATATTCGCTGCATTTGGCCATTAGCGATTGGATCACCGGCGGATCGTCGATAATCAGCGTCATCACCTGTTGAATTCCCATCAATGCGCATGCGACTGAAAAAGGATACTGATCGAAACAGGCGACGATGAACACTTCCTTGCCAATCGCCGCCTCGATCCGCCGTAATGCCTCCAGCATCAGCGGCCAGCGGCCTTGCGTTTGTGGATTGGGTGGGCCGATGCGCTCGATGTCAGCCATCGAGCGTACGCACGGTTCGCCGATGCCGGCCAGCGGTTGCTCCGGCCCAGGAAACGACACTTCAGCGCCCATGGCCTCGGCTGTCACCCAGGTATCGGCCGACAACCACACGGCATCCGGACGGAACTGCTCGTAATAGCGGATGACGGAATCGGCCAGCGACCGCGGATTCAGGGTGTAGTCCCGCAGGGAAACGCCGGCCAGCCGTGCGCACGCATGTACGGCCAACGGTCCCACGACGGCCCGCGGCACGCTTTGTCCGGCCAACGTCCTGGAAACCAGTTCCCGGCGGAGAAACTCGCGACGGGGAAGATCGGTCGGATTCATGGCATGGCTCCAGGAGGGAGGGAAGGGGCGGCGGTCACCAGTTTCCGGATCGCCTCGGCGGCAAGCGGCTTGTCGCCAATCCAAAGGCGGTAGCGGAGTACTAGCGGCCGGTCTTTATGGAGGGTAAAACGCGTGCCCGACGCGGGAAACGTCGGCTGAATCCAGAAGATTTCCGGATACTGGACCCAGTCGCCCGGATAGTCGGGATTACTGGGACTCTGCAGGATCGTGAGGGCCGTGGGCCAAGAGCCGCCGCGAGGGGTGCCGCTGCGATGAGCCCAAGCAATGCGGGGCGCGGCCCCGGGTGGATCGGTGTAGGGCACGATCTTCTGATCGACCACGGGCGAAAGGCGGATGTTCAGGCCGCCGTAGTGCGACTGGTCGCGCCGCGCTATTTGCACGTCAGCGTCCAGGGCTACAAAGCGGAGATCCAGGTCGATCGCCCGGCCCACCTCGGTCCGCCGCCATGCGCGAAGGATGGCGATTTCGCGGACGATCGCCGGACCATCGCCGAAGTGCCATTTGTTCTCGGCCTCGATCTGCGCGAAGTCCGCGCCTTGTGAAGATTCGATCTTGCCGGTCGGCCGGGCGAATACGTCCTGCAATGCGTGAAGGTCACCGCGCTTGTTTTGCCAATCGACCTCGGGCCACGCCCAATAGATACCGCGGTGGTGCGGATGATCGGGAACCCAGTCGTCGGTCAGGATCTCGCCGTGCAATCCGTAGAGCGGGTGGATGTAATCGGACCGCGGCACTGCGTATTTCTGATTGCCAGGGCAATCCGCGGTTTGACGGTATCGGGCATCGACACGCTCTGGTAGTTGTAGCGTAACACGGGCCGATCGCCCTCGACAATTTCCCACGGTCCGGCCGGGGCCAGCTTGCGGACGCCCATAGGCGACCGGCTCTTCGCAGCCTGCGGTTGAGCGCGGGCCAGGCCGGCCATCAGCGGAAGCAGGGCGAGCATCGTCAGAATTGTTCGCGGCATGATCAATTTCCTTTATTAGCTCGGGCTCGACAGTCTGAAAACCAACTCTACGCCAACGGCAGCCGCACGGGTTGGCCGGTCTGCTGCGACCGCAAGGCCGCAAAAGCAATTTCGTGCGTCTTGACTGCGTCTTCCAGGTTGCAGTGCGACTCGCGGCCCGACCGCACGCACTCGACCAGGTGATCGATCTCGGCCTGAAACGGATGGTGCGCCACGTTGCTCGAATCGGGCAGGATCGCCGGCAGTTCGACCCAGTCGGTCTGGCCAGGGTACTTGTGCGACCAGACGTGGTTGTCCATCACGGTGCCCAGGTTGCCGAATATCCGTAGCGGGAAGCGATAGGGCATGATGCAATCGGCGTTCACCGAGACCTTTCCCACCGCCCCGTTGTCGAACTTCACCAGGGCCACTTCCAGCCCGTCGTATTCCATGGGCGGCGCCCTCGATCCAGGTGTTGGAAACCGGGTTGTACTCGCGGTCTTGGCCTTTGCGGTAGCCGCCTGCCACGGCATGGACTTCCACGGGCGTCGCTGCTTCGAACTCGCCTGCCGCGGCAAACCACCGCAGGGCATCGATCGCATGGCAGCCGCCTACCAGGAAGGCGCTAACGCCTTTTACCAGGGTACGGGCGTCGTTCCAGCCCGGCCACCAGCTCCCGTTGTGGCTCAGATAATCGGCTTCGACATAGTAGGGCCGCCCGATCGCGCCGTCGGCAAGCATTGCCTTGAGCATAATGAACAGCGGGTTCCAGCGGAGCACGAAGCCGACCACCGTCCGCACGCCGGCCGCGCGGACTGCCTGGCGGATCGTGTCGATTTGTTCCAGGCTGATGCCGGCGGGTTTCTCCAGCAAGATATGCTTGCCGGCGCCGACCGCGGCCACGGTATGTTGGCAATGGAGGTGCTGCGGAGTGCAGATCGAAACGATATCTACGCCGGGATGGGCTAAGGCCCGCTCAACGTCGTCGTAGCAGGTCACGCCGGTCAGACCTGCCGCGCTTACGCGCTGCCGGGCCGTTTCCAGCGTGCGATCGCAGATCGCCAGCACGCGAGTGTGCGGATTGGCCTGGTACGCGGCTACGTGCTGTGCCGAGACCCAGCCCGCCCCCAAGACAAGGACGCCTAACGAGGATGTGCTCATGGGAGGATGCTCTCTCTGGGGAAGTACGCCGGGCTTTCCTGCCAGACCGATGGTCAGGTTCCGGCACCGCGTGGCCATGGTCGGCCTGACGTATGGGTCTATTGAACCACGAATCAGTACTGGACCGCAACCACGTATTCTCGCCGCAAAGTCGCCCTCGCTCACCCCTTCGTGTCCTGTGGCGGTCACCCCAATGTCACCCCACTCCGCAGCGAAGGCCCTGGCTCGGCGACCTTGTTACCCTGGCACAAGCACCACCGCTGACACAAGACGGCGCCCCGCAGGATCCGGGAGATAAACCCAGGTTTCGACGTGATTTCATACGTCTTGACCTGAGGGTCCCCTGGTGATGCGTCCAGGGCTCATCGGCTTGTACGTCATCAGAAATCGAGGCTGGCGTCGTTATGGTAGCCATCGGCATCTGCAAGGCCTGTGTGGCGGGTTTCTCCATAGAAATCGCGTCCTTGACTTCTTGCTATGCCGCGCGAAGGATTTGATCGATTGTTGCAACTCGCCCCTGATTCGGAAATCGGAGACTTCGATATTAAAAAAACGCTTTTTGCAGTTTGGCTGCTGATTACATCGGTCTAAGGACCGCAGCCGAACTGTTGATAGGCCTAATCCATGGGAAGCAACTGTCTGTCATGAAAGCGAATCAAATCCTGCTTGCCGCGACACTCGTCACTGCCATCGCGGTTGCCGTCGAATGCTTGGCCGACGACAACAGCCTTGCGCCCACGACGACCCCATTATCCATTGAAGGCAAACTGCCTTCTCTTGGCGGGGCGACCGGTTGGCTCAATTCGAAGCCATTGACGGCAGCCGATCTCCGCGGAAAAGTCGTTCTGGTCAATTTCTGGACCTACACCTGTATCAATTCGGACCGCGCACTTCCCTACGTCCGCGCATGGTCGGAGAAATACCGCGACAAGGGATTGGCGGTGATCGGCGTGCACACACCGGAATTCGCCTTTGAGAAAAGCGCTGATAACGTTCGTCGAGCCGTGAAAGACATGCGAATCGACTATCCCGTCGCGATCGATAGCGACCATGCGATATGGCGTGCGTTCAAGAATGACTTTTGGCCGGCCCTGTACTTCGTCGATGCCAAAGGGCGTATTCGACATCATCACCTCGGCGAGGGCGAGTACGATAAGTCGGAAACGACTATCCAACAGCTACTCGCGGAGACCGGGACGGGCGGCGTTACTCATGATCTGGTATCGATCGATCCCCGCGGCGCCGAAGCAGCCCCCGATTGGGGCAACCTAAAGTCTCCGGAAACCTATGTCGGCTATGAGCGCGGCACAAACTTTGCCTCGCCTGGCGGCGCCGTCTTGGGCAAGCGCCATATCTATGTTGCCCCCGCGGAATGGAATCTCAACGAATGGGCTCTTTCGGGCGTTTGGACCGTGGAAAAACCGTCCACCGTATTGAACAAGGCCAACGGGCGAATTGGGTTCCGCTTTCACGCCCGCGATCTTCATCTGGTGATGGGGCCTGCAACACGTGGCAAGTCTGTGCGATTTCGCGTCCTCATCGACGGACGACCGCCGGGCACCGCTCACGGAAGTGACGTAGACGACCGAGGCAACGGTACGGTTACCGAACAACGGCTTTATCAGTTGATCCGCCAACCGAAGCCTATCGTTGACCGGCAGTTCGAGATCGAGTTTCTCGATCCGGGTGTGGAGGCCTTTTCATTCACGTTCGGTTGATCTCGGGTGGCGGCAATCTGATTCCTTGGCATCTCGCGATACCATCTTCCAATAGGCTTGCCAATTCTCAGGAAGGCCCTGATTGAGCAAAAATCGACGCGGTCTTCGCCCAGCTCAAATCAGGTAAGGCGGGTCAAGGCGTCACGTATGGCGCGGATTTCTAATCGGCTCCATCACATTTGCTAGCACAGCAAATTTCGCGGGAAAGTTTGGTGGGTTGCCGCCAGCGACAAACCACGTTGCATTTTTGTGCAGGACTCTGGGACCCTGATTTCAGCGTCGATTTCGGCGGATTTTGCGGATTTTGCGGTAGCCGGCCTCCTGCTTTCGCTGGACGCTTCTTAGCGACGGTACACGAGTTGCGTAGCGGGCTTGCGACCGCGAGACTTCCTTCCTTCCCATCCATTTTTTTATTCCTTCCCGTCAAATGACAGAGTCACGACGCCGGTCACTGATATGCCCCAAGACCGCTAGAAGTTGGGCTCCAATTGCCTAAATAAGCAGCAAGTGACGCGCTGCATACATTTGGTTTCAACAAAATGCTTGACGACGCTTTTGCTGCTGACTATAATCCGGTTTAACATGACTCGCGCAATCAGAAAGATAACTCGCGCAATCAACGACATGCGCGGTTTGGCGAGACAGCAGAGCAAGTGCGACGTTTCCTGCATGGCATTTCACCCACCAAACAAGGTCCTTCAGCGATCGGCCCGCCCGCGGATGATCGATATCGCCCGGGAAGCCGGCGTTTCGCGTGCGGCAGTGTCCCATGTCCTTAATGGCAACCAGACGGGAAATGTCCGTTTGAGTGCGGAAACAGTCGCTCGGATCCGCCAGATTGCCGAGCAGCAGCGATTTCATCCCAACCACGCTGCGCGGCAACTGGCCGGCAAGCGGAGCGGGATAATCGGTGCCTTGGCCAAGACATGGGCGCTGGCGACCGAGGCACGGGCGTTGGGATGGATGACGCAGTTGGCCTCGGAGCGGCGATTCAAAATACTGGGGTGGCAGGTTGAGGGACAGCCCGAGGGGCTCGATCAGACGGTTGATGATTGCCTGGGCTGGAATATTGACGGGTTGATATTTTTCGCATACAAATATGACGCGATCTGGCCAGAAGTAGCCCGTGCGGCATCTCGGTTGCCGCGGGTCGTTTCCGTCTTGGGCAATCCGGGCGTTCCCGGCGGGCTGAGCGTGGAAGTTGACGTGGCTGATGGGGTGTGGCAGTGCGTGGAGCATTGCTTCAAGAAGGGTCGGCGGCGGATCGTGCAGGTACTCGAAGGCCGCGACGCCCAGATCGATATCCGGCGTTTTGAGGCCTTTCTGGAGGCCCACCGCCGCTTTTACGGAGAGCCCGACGACGACCAGGTCTGCATTGCCACGGCCGGTTGGGCGGTCGAGGACTATGAGAAATTCCGCGAGTTGGCTCGCGAATTGGTTGCTGTCCGGCGGGCAGATGCCGTGTTGACGGAGAGCGATTTTAGCGCCCCGGGCTTGGTCCGGGGCTGGAACGACTTAGGCTACCGCGTCGGTGACGACGTGGCCTTGATTGGCTGGGGGGGCGAAATGCTAGCTCGGGGCATGGATCCCTCGTTGACCACAGTCGATTTCAACTTCGAAGAGATCCTGGCCAAGGCGCTGGATCTGCTGGGCGAGATGATTGAGAGGCCGGAGGAAGAGCGGCCGTCTTCGATCCTCGTCAAGCCGAAGTTGCTGGTGCGTGAATCGGCCTAGAAGAGGATGGACTCGGGTCTAGGCGGCAAGACAAGAGAGGAACTGGGTGATTCGTAATGGATAGAAAAACTGATATTTGGGTCCGCGCCGGCGAAGAATCGCCGGCTAACAACTGAAACGGGGTACTTATGAAGACTGCAAGACTGCGGAATTTGGGGGCGATCGTTGTTCTTGGAATTATCTTTGCAAGCTTTACGGGGGCGGTTCGCGCCGCGGGACTTTACTTCAGTTCCGCTGCCGGCACCGTCTGGGATGATTCGGCGGTCAACGCCAATTGGTCTACGGTCTCCGGCGGACCATACAGCCAGTTTTGGACCGATGGCTCTGACGCCTACTTCGAGGGCACGGCCGGCGTTGTTTCCGTGCAAAACACCATTGCTTCGGTCAACTCACTGAACTTTAGCGTTGACGGCTACACACTTTCGGGCGGCTCGATCACGCTCACGGGAGCGGGCGGCAATATCACAACGGGCACCGGCACCGACGTAATCTCTTCCCAGCTTGGCGGCGCGGTGGGGCTGACCAAGCTCGGCTCGGGCACGCTGATCCTTACCAATACTAATTTGTTCAGTGGTCAGGCCACCGTGGGCAGCGGCACTTTGCAGTTGGGCACCGGCGTCAGCGGCCAGGACGGTTCGATCAGCGGCGCCGGCGGCGTCACGAATAACGGCACTCTCGCCTACAACCTTGCTGCCAATCAGACGGCCGGCTACATCATCAGCGGCGCTGGTGGATTGACCAAGTCAGGCCCCGGCACGCTTACGCTTGCCAATGTCAACACCTATAGTGGTCCCACGGTCATCAACGGCGGCACAGTCCAACTGCAACCCGGACTGCAAAACCCGGCCTTTCGCTATTACGAGTTCTCCTGCACCGCCTCTTACGGAAGCGGGTACGAGCTCCAGTTGAGCGAATTTGGTTTCTACTCCAGCCCGTCCTTTAATTCCGTGGGCGGAGCAGCGCCCGCCGGCACCCGGGTTTACCCGACGGCCATAACGTCAAGTGTGACCCCGGCCTATGGAAGCGTACTGTCAAGTCTGGAGGACAATAACGTCACCACCAAGTTCGAGTCCGGGTCTTCCCCCTCGACTTCGACGCCGATCACGCTGACTTTTGATTTCGGCACGCCGCAGGTGTTTGCCGGATACGATTCGGCGCAGCAGGACACCACTCCCTACCGCAATCCGAATAACTGGCAGCTCCTGGGAAGCAACAACGATAGCACCTGGACGGTCCTCGGCACCCAAACAGGGGCCGGCAGCACTCCTACCAGCAACGACTCGTGGGCCAATGGTTGGGCACTTCCCGGTCAAGCCGGTTCGTTGCCGAGTACGACGGCCCTTACGGTGGCCGCCAACTCCACGCTCGATTTGAATTCCGCCAACCAGCAGGTTGGCTCGCTTAGCGGGGCCGGCACTGTGCTCAATAGCGCCGCCGCCACCGCGTCCGTCTTCACCATTGCACCAGCCAGCGGTTCGAGCACCTTTTCCGGCGTGATTTCCGGCGGCGGGACTTTGGGCAGCGTCAGCCTGGTCATCAGCGGGTCGGGCATGACCGCTCTGACGGGCTCGAACACTTATACCGGATCCACAACTGTCAGCGGTGGTACGTTGCAATTGGGCAACAACGCCGCACTGGGCGCTGGTACGGGCGGGCTGACAGTCTCCAGCGGGGCATTGCTGGATGTAAATGGCGCCAGCCCCACTGTGGGCGCACTGAGCGGCGCGGGGCTGATCGACAACGTCAGCGCGGGAGGCGCTCCCGTGTTGACAGTCGGCAATGGCAATGGAAGCGGCACTTTTTCCGGCATCATCCAGAACACCAGCGGCACGTTGACGCTCGTCAAGACCGGCAGCGGAGCTCAGTACCTCGCTGGCGCGAACACGTACGGTGGCGGCACGCAAATTAACAGTGGAATCCTTAATTTCAAACCCGGCGCCCTGCCGCTTTCCAACATCTCGTTCGGCGGTGGAACCCTGCAGTACGCTAGTGGCAA
Organism: uncultured Planctomycetia bacterium; assembly: GCA_963709175.1. Lineage (GTDB taxonomy): Bacteria > Planctomycetota > Planctomycetia > Pirellulales > Thermoguttaceae > JANXQG01. The sequence goes on along the minus strand of CAVPVK010000007.1, from coordinate 330,560 downwards.
CACCCTTGATATTTCAGCGGCCCTTGCGCCCATACCGGGCGGAATCTCGGCGGGCATCGACACCAATGGCAATAGCGTGACTTTTGCCTCTGCCCTGAGCGGCGCCGGCGGCCTGGCCAAGTTCGGGGCCGGCGTCCTCACGTTGGCCAGTTCGAACAACTCCTACAGCGGCGGCACGGCGATCAATGCCGGTGCGGTGCTCTTCCAGTACGGGGCTCCTGCCAACGGCGCCATCGCCGTCAGCGCCGGAGCAGTGGCCGAAGTCGGCTCTCCCTACGTAGCGGGATTGCTGGGTGTGACCACCACGGCCTCGGCCGGCGTCCTGGCCATCACCAGCAACGACAGTGAAACCCTGGCGTTCAGCAACAGCCTCTCGCTGGGTTCCATCGGCAACAACACCTATAGCGGCAGTTTGACGACTTCCGAACCCACATACTTCCTTGGCGGCGGTGGTGGCACGCTGAACCTTGCTTCCGCCCTGACGGGCACCAACGCCTTGGTGATCTCGGGAGCGGTGATTCTCAGCAATCCGGCCAGTAGCATCAGCGGCCCGACGACGATCAGTTCCGGGACGCTGCAATTGGCCTCCGGCGGCGCGCTGGCTAACAGTACGGTGAACGTGGGCTCGACGAACGGCTTGGGCTTTACCCTCGGCACCACCGCAGTGACGTTGGGCGGTCTGGCCGGCAGCAGCAACCTGACGCTCGTGGACGCGGGTTCCAACGCCGTCGCCCTGACCGTAGGCGGCAACGGCGCAGTCGACGGCCTATTCGGGAGTCTTGAGCGGATCTGGCGCCAGTCTGACAAAGGCCGGCTCGGGTACGTTAACCCTCAGCAATTACAGTACTTTCACCGGTCCCACCACCTTCGCGGGGGGCGTCATCAGCATAGGTACCATGCCAACCAACATGGGCAGCTCCTCGTCGCTCTTGGGACAGACGGCGAACTTGATTTTCAACGGCGGCATGCTGACTTACACCGGCGGCAACATGAGTCAACCGAACCCCAGCGCGAACAGCCAAGGGTTCAACCCCAGTGTGGCGCTTAGCAGCGGCGGGGGAACGTTGAACACCACCGCCGGATTCGTCTCGTTCACAGGCACGCTCTCAGGATCCGGCAACCTCACAATCCTCGACACGGCCGACACCACCGGTGGTCCCGGCGAGCAGGTGTTCTTCAACACCACGACCAGCAACGCCAGCCCCAGTTTCACAGGAAATATCATCCTCGGCAAGGGCGGCAATATTCAATACCGCACGACTGCACAGAATGCGTTTGGAACCACCGCCACGGTCTACATCGAAGCCGGCGGCATTTTTTCCAACGACAACGGCTACAACGGCAATAGCCTCAACACACTAGTAAACCCCTTCGTGCTGGCCGGCGGCACGCTGTCGACGCAAGGCGTGAACGTGACGTACGGCGGACCGGTCACGATCGGCAGCGGCACGAGTTCCGCTATCGGCGACTACTCGGGCAGCTCGGGTCTGATCGACATCAGCGGCAACCTCCAGGGCTCGGGGACCGCTACAACGACGGGCACCACGGTCGTGACGCTCAGCGGCGCCAACAGCGGTTTCGCGGGCACGTGGCTTTCCACCAACGCGGCGACAACTTTTACCAGTCCCGCGGCCGGCAGCCCCAACGCGACTTGGGTTGCCAACGGACAGGGCTTCACGCTCAAGATCCCGGGCGGCGGCACGGTCAGCCTCGGCGCCCTGGCCGGCAACACCGGAACGATCAGCAACGGCGTCGCCTCGACGCTATCGACGATATCCGTGGGCGGCCTCGGCGCAGCGACGACTTACGGCGGCTCGCTGTCCAATGGCAGCGGCACGTTGGGTCTGAACGTCGTAGGCGGCCAGCTCACCCTCTCGGGACAGGACTCGGCTGGCGGGCCGATCAATGTCAACGCCGGACAACTGACTGTTTCCGGCAGCATCACCTCTAGCGCGCCGATCAGCGTCAACGGTGGACAACTGGCACTTTTCGGCAGCGCCGCCAGCTCGCCCATCACCGTCAATGGCCCCGGGCAACTGACCGTCCTCGGCAGCAACGTGTCTAGCGGTTCGATCAACGTCAACGGAGGGCTGGCGACAATCTCCGGCAACAACTTCTCTACCGGACCGGTCACCATCGGTTCCGGGCAACTGGTCGTTACCGGATCCAGCAGCGTGTGGACGGCGCCAGTCAGCGTCGGTTCGGGCACATTGCAGGTGGGCAACGGCGGCGCTACCGGCGCACTGGGATCGGGCGTCCTGACGGATAACGGCGCCGTGGTCCTCGACCGCAACGATGCGGGCCTGACGTTGCCGCTGGCCATTGGCGGCAGCGGCTCCTTGTACCAGATCGGCGCCGGAACCGCGACCCTCCTGGCCAATAACAGCTACAGCGGCGGGACGTTCATCAACAACGGCACCCTGCAGGTGGGCAACGGCGGCGTTGCCGGCAGCCTGGGCGGCGGACCCGTGGCGAACAATGGCAACCTGCTGCTAAATCGCAGCGACGCGGCATTCGCCGTGCCCAACGCCATAAGCGGCACGGGCGCCCTTTACCAGGTCGGCGGCGGCACCGCCGTCCTCTCCGGATCGAACAGTTACACGGGTCCGACGAACGTGGTCGCCGGCAATCTCTACCTCAACAACGTCAACGCCACAACTGCCATCGCGGTCGGTCCCGGTACCACGCTGGGCGGAAAGGGAAGCGCCCCGGCGGGCGCCGTCACCGTCAACGACGGCGGCGCCATCGAGGCCGGCTACAACGGCAAGGGCAGTCTGGCGGTGGCCGGCCTGGTCTTGCAGAACACGGCCACCGTGAGCGTGAACAGCATTGCCGCCTACACCTCGGCGGCGGCCATCGACGTGACCGGCAGCAACGGACTGGCGGCCTACGGCAACGCCAATTCCCTTACTATCAATCTCGGCGGCGCGGCGCCCACCAACTTCGTCACCGAGACGGCCCATCTGATCCAGTACAGCGGTTCCATCCAACAGTACCCCGCGCTGGCCGATCTGACCAATAACAACCTGGTCACGTCGGGAATTGCCGGACTCAGTTCCCGCGCCATCATTAATCTGGTCACGACAGATCCCGGCTACATCGACGTCCAGTTCAGCGTTGACTATCCCATTTGGACAGGCGCCGGCAACGGTGTGTGGACCCTTTCAACGCAGTCCCCGAACTACAATTGGAAGCTGGCCTCCAACGGCAGTGGCACCGACTTCGAGAACGGCGACGCCGTAGTCTTCGACGACAGCGCCAAGGGCACGACGGTCGTCAACATCAGCAACGGTGACGTCACCCCGGCAAGCATCACCTTCAACAACAACGTGCTCAGCTATACCCTGACGGGGACCAACGCCATCGCCGGCAACGCCATCCTCACCAAGAACGGCAGCGGCACGTTGACGATCGCCAACGCGAATTCCTATTACGGTGGAACGACGGTCAACAGCGGCGGGCTGAACATCGCCAATTCGGAAGCCCTGGGCTTCGCCTCATACGGCGCGACGTTGACCATCAATGGCGGCACCATCGACAACACCAGTGGCGGTCCGCTGACAACGGACAACTATCCCATGACGTGGAACGGCAATTTCACCTTCCGCGGCAGCAATCCCTTGAACCTGGGCAACGGGGGCGTGACGCTGGCCGCCAATTCCACCGTCAATATCGCGGCCAGCACGCTCGAGGTGGACGGCCCCATTTCGGGCCCCTTCGGCCTGACCCAGACGGGTGCCGGCATGCTTATCCTCACGGCGAGCAATAGTTACACGGGCCCGACCGTCGTCAACGGCGGCACCATCAGCGTGGGCAACGGCGGCACGGGGGCCTCGATCGGCGCCACGAGCGGCGTGACCCTGGGGGCCAACGGAACCCTTCTATTCAACTTCGCCGATAGCCAGGCGTTGGGCGCGCCGATCAGCGGCGCCGGCAATGTTGTCGTTGCCCTTTCGGGCACCGGCCAGTTGAACCTCACGGCCAGCAACAGTTATTCCGGCCGCACGACGGTCAACGGCGGGGCACTGGAACTCAGCCAGAGCGGCGCCTTGTCCCCAAATTCGGCCGTCACAGTCAACGCAGGCGGCGCGTTGCTGCTGAACGCCTCTGCAGGCTTCGGCGCCAGCCCAGGCACCGGCAGCCTGACCGTCAATAGCGGTGGCGTGGTCGTCGCCCTCCCCGGTTACCGCACCCCGCTCTGGAACACTGTCAACTTGAATGGCGGTGTGCTGGTCTCGGAGGGGGGGAATGGCGATGGCAACGGCAACTACTCGCTCAGCGGACAGATCAATGCTACCGGCGTCAACGGCCCTTCAAACATTGCCGCGGCGCAGGTCAGCCTGCTGAACACCACGGTGTTCAACATCACACGCGGGAACACGCCGGCACCCGACCTGGTTGTGACTTCCGAAATCTCGAGCTTGCCGTCGGGCAACGGATTGATCCTTCAAGGCAACGGCCTCACGGTGTTCACCGGCGCCAATACGTACGATGGCGGCACCTCCGTCACTGGCGGTACGCTGCAGTTGAACAATAACGCCGCCTTAGGCACCGGCGGCCTCGCCGTATCGGCCGGCGCTCTGGTCGATGTCAACGGCTCCAGCCCGTCGATTGGCGTCTTGAACGGCAACGGCGTGATCGACAATGTTACGGCCGGGGGGACGCCCGTGTTGACCATCGGCAACGGGACTGCCAGCGGCACGTTCTCCGGAACGATCCAGAACACGTCGGGCGCGTTGACCCTCGCCACGGCCGGTTCGGGCACGCAGTACCTCACCGGCACGAACACTTACTCCGGCGGCACGCAACTCAACGGCGGCGTGCTGAACTTTGTGCCCTCGGCCTTGCCCAGTGCGAACTCCTCCAGCATTACGTTCGGCGGCGGTACGCTGCAATGGGCGGCTGGCAACACGGAGGACGTTTCGGCCGCAATTGCGCCGATCCCCAGCGGGGTCCAGGCCGGCATCGACACCAACGGCAACAGCGTCAGCTTCGCTACCGGCCTGAGCGGTAGCGGTGGCGTGACCAAGGCGGGCGCTGGCACGCTCGCGTTGACCGTTCCCAACAGTTATACCGGTCCCACGAGCATCGTCGGCGGCACCCTGGTGGTCGCCGACCCCGCGGGGGTGGCCCTGCAAAACAGCACAGTGAACGTCAACGTCAACAATGGCCTGGCCTTTAGCGTGCCGGCGGCGACGATTGGCGGGCTTTCGGGTCCGGGTAGCTTTAATCTCGGCGCGACGGCCCTTTCGGTCGGCGGCAACAATAGCAATTCAACCTATACTGGCACGATGAGCGGCGCCGGCTCGCTTACGATGATCGGCTCCGGGATGCTCACACTTGCTGCTTCCCAGGCCTATTCCGGTCCCACATCCCTCGTCAGCGGTACGATTCGCCTCGCCGTGCCAGCGACGCCCCTGTTGTCTGGGTTCGGCGGAAACGGTACCGGCTGGACGACGAACCAAAGCGGCCTCTATCCCAGTGTGCCCACACCAATCACGAGCAACGTGCTCACTCTCACGGACAATAGCGGCTCGCAAGGCCGCAGCGCGTTCTACAACACGCCGGTCCCCGCCAGTGCGTCGTTCACCGCGAATTTCGTCTACACTGACGCGAATGAGGGTGGGGCGGACGGCGTGACTTTCATCCTGCAGAACCAGGGACTCAGCGCTCTGGGTGGCAATGGCGGCAGTTTTGGCTACGGTCCCAACGGCGTTGCCATAACTCCCAGCGTCGGCATCTACCTGAACCTTTACAATTCAGTGAACCAGGTCGGGTTTGTCTCGGGCGGCACGGTTGGCGCGGCCAATGCTACGGGTAATGTGAATCTGCACTCGGGCGATCCGATCGATGTCTCCGTGAGCTATTACGCGGCGTCGCAGATCCTGGGAGTGACCCTGACCGACCCGCTCCAGAACGAGTCGTTCAGCACCTCGGAGTCGGGCGTCAACCTGGCGAGCATGCTGGGCGGCTCGAGCGCCTGGGTCGGCTTCACGGGGGCCGATGGCGGCGTAGCCTCGACACAGACCATCAGTGACTTCAGCTTTAGCCTGCCGGGCAGCAACACTATGAACATCCTCCCTGTGACGAGCGCTTTATCGCTTTCGGGCGGGACGCTGGACCTGTTCGGGACAAACCAGACCGTTGCGTCGCTTTCCGGTAACGGTGCAGTGACGAACAACAACCCTTACACGACTGCCACGCTGACCACTGGCGGCGACAACTCGTCGCAGATCTACTACGGTGTCCTCCAGGACGGCGCGGGGAGCCTGGGCCTAATCAAGGTCGGCAGCGGCAACCTGACGCTCGTTGGCACCAACGTCTACAGCGGCGGCACGACCATCAGCGGCGGCACGCTGCAGTTGGGCACCGGCTCTTTCGGCCAGGACGGTTCGATCGGCGGGGCGACCGTCGTCGACAATGCGGCCTTGGTCTACGCCATCGCCGGCAGCCAGACGGCGGCCTACGCGATTAGCGGCAATGGCAGCGTCGCCATGGTCGGTCCCGGCCTGGTGGTGCTTACTGCAAGCAATACGTACACCGGTGCGACGACGATCAGCAACGGCACGCTGCAGTTGGGCACCGGCGCGGCCGGCAGTGACGGCGCTCTGGCCGGCACCAGCGGCGTGACTGATAACGCCGTGTTGGCCTACGCCATCGCCGGCAGCCAGACCGCTTCCTACGCGATCGGCGGCAGCGGGGCCGTGGTAAGCGCGGGCGACGGCATACTGCTCTTCTCGGGCCCCAATTCGTACAGTGGCGGCACCACGATCGCCGCCGGCACGCTGCAATTCGCCAATCCTCTTGCCATGCCGTCGTCGGGCGCGGTGAACGTGGCCTCCAGCGCTACCCTGGCGGTAAACGCCGGTGGCCCGAATGAGTTCACAGCCGCCGGATCCGGTCCGGGCACCCTTGGCGGCCTGCTGGCAGGCGTTGGCGGGCAGGGCGCGCCGGTCAACTGGAGCGCCGGCTCAATCCTTGGCATCGATACCAGCAATGCCAGCGGCGGGCTGGTTTATTCCGGCGTGATCGCCGACACGCCGGCGGGCCCCTTGGGACTGGCCAAGCTAGGCGGCAATGCCCTTGTGCTGACCGCCGCCAATACCTACTCCGGCGGTACTACGATCAGCGGCGGCACGTTGCAATTGGGCACCGGCGTCAGCGGCCAGGACGGCTCGATCGGCGGCGCGACGGTCGTCAACAATGCGGCTTTGGTCTACAACATCGCCGGGACGCAAACAGCCGCTTATACCATCAGCGGAAGCGGCAACCTGGCGACCGTCGGTCACGGGACTGTGGTGCTCACCGCCAACAACACCTACTCGGGCGGGACGACGGTCAGCAACGGCACGTTGCAATTGGGCGACGGCGTCGCCAACATCGGCAGCGTGGCCGGCAATATCGTCAACAACGCTGCACTGGTCTTCGCCACGCCGGCCAGCCAAGTGCAGGTCTATGGCGGAGTAATCACCGGCAGCGGTTCGCTCGTCATGAATGGTCCGGGCACATTGCAGTTGACCGGGAACCATACCTATTCCGGCCCCACGTTCATTAACACGGGGACGGTTCAGTTGGGAAGTCCGGTTGTCGTCAGCGGTTTCGGTGCAAATACCGCCGGCGGGACGACGAGCTACACAACCGTAACCAACGGCACGTGGACGGCCAATAGCTATAGTTACAACTATGGCTTTAATGATACGCCGATAACCAACAACGTTCTTACCCTGACCGACGGCACTCAGGCCGGCGGCACCAGCCCCGGCAACGGCGAAGCCCGCAGTGCGTTCTACAACACGCCTGTTTCCGTCAATAGCTCGTTCAACGTGACGTTTACCTACACGCCCACCAGCAGTGGTGCGAACTATGACAACGGGTTTGCCTTCATCCTGCAAAACGACAGCCGAGGGGTTTCGGCCTTTGGCCAGGCTGGCCGTGGTTTTGGTGTCGGCAACGATCCCGAAGGTTACTTCGGCAGCTCACCGATCACTCCTAACGCCGAGATCGATTACGATGTATTTCAGGGTAATCCGGGATACGGTCAGCCCGCTGGCGCGGCAACCGGTTATAACACCGGAGGCGGCACCAATACCAACCTCACCATTTTCGGCGGCAATAGCTATGTTCCCGGCGACCCGATCAATATGTCAGTGACGTACAACGCCGCGGCGAACGTCCTCTCGTGGAGTGGGACGGATGTTGCTGCGGGGCTGACGTTCAGCGAGTCACAATCGGGGGTCAACCTGCAAAACGTGACAGGTGGCTCGAGCGCCTATATTGGTTTCTCGGGCGCAACGGCTACTTTGCCAGCATCCAGACTATCAGCAACTTTGCTTTATCGACCGGGGCGGGCAATAATATTCTGCCGGCCACGACGGCGCTGTCGATTTCCTCCAGCGGCGCCTTTGACCTCAACGGCGGCACTCAGGCAGTGGGTTCGCTTGCCGGGGCCGGCACGGTGACCAATACGAATGTCGGTACGCTGGGAATCCTTACGGTGGGTGGCATTGGGGCGACATCGAGCTTCTCTGGCGAGCTAATGGACGGCGGCGGATCGCTCGGCCTCGTCGTTCAGGGGCCGGGTACGCTGATCCTTTCGGGCAGCGACGAATATAGCGGCGGCACGACGGTCGAGTCCGGCAGCCTGTTGATCACGACGGCGGCCGCACTGCCCAGCGGATCGAGCTTGGCGGTGGGCGCGGGTGGGACGTTCATCTTCGATCCCACGGCGACTGCGGCCCCCGTGTCCGCTGCCCCGGCATCGGCCGGCGCAGTGGAGGCTGTGCCCGAGCCCGGGAGCTTGGCGATGATTGTCGTCGCGTTGCTCGGCGTTGCCGCGGGCGGCTTGTGCCGCGCCAGGCGGCAAAATGCCGGCTGAACCGCGCGTATCCGGCACACTACGCGTGCCGGCGGCGAGTGGCACGCGGAGAATGCCGGATACATGTGATTACGTGTCAATTCGAAAAACGGATCGGGGCAGCAGCGGTGGTCGAACTGCCGCTGTTGCTCGGCCGCTCGCGTTGCCCGTTTTCTGAACCTTGACACGGAAAAAAGGGTGCACGCCCTGAGTCTCGCGAAGGGCGTGTTGCCCCCCTTCCACACTTTTCGCGGGGCGAGAAGAGGCGCAACCCGGCGTGAAAGCCGCACAACCCACCTCGCCAGCCGTCAGCGCTGGCGAATCCGTAACCTCTACACGGAGTACGCCATGAACTCGATAGCTTATCGCCTACGAAGTTTGAGACTCCTCATCGTTGTTGGGCTGGCCGGCTTCTCGGCGGCGCTTGCCGTGCCGGGCTATGCCGGGCCCGCCTTGTATTGGGACCCTGGTGCCACTGGCGGCAGCAGCGGCGGCGGGACGGGCGTTTGGAGCACCGCCAGTTGGTGGAGCGTCACCTTGGGTGCCGACGTCACTTGGAACGACAGCAGCGATGCGTACTTCGGCGGTCCCACGCCGGGAACCGTCTCGATTAGCGGCAGCGTCAGCCCCAATAACCTCTTCTTTAACACTTCCGGCTACGTGCTCTCTGGCGGTACGCTCGCCCTCACGGCCGGTTCCGTCAATTTGGCGGCGGCCTCTACCTCGGCGACGATCGACTCGGTCCTGGCCGGCAGCGTCGGCCTGACTAAGACCGGCTCAGGGTCGCTGACACTGAACGGGCGGGACGTATACACAGGCGCCACCGCGATCAGCGGCGGTACGCTTGTGATCAACGGCGCCAATGCCAGCACCGCGATCACCGTAGGGCTGGGGAGCAAGGTAGGGGTGCTGGGGGGCTCGGGCATCGCACCAGCGGCAACGGCTACGGTCTTTCCCAACTCAATACTCGAGCCGGGTGCGGGCGGCCTGACCCTGGCGGGCCTGGATTTTCAAGGGGCCGCCAAGGTCTATGTCTCCAACCTTTCCAGTTACGGCTCGGCGGCGGCCCTCGCGGTGACGGGCAGCAATGGCTTGACGGCGGCAGGCGGCGGCAACTCGGTGACCTTCTATCTCACCGGCGCCGCGCCCACGAACACCGTGCCGCAAACGGCGCACCTCGTCGCCTACAGCGGCGCGATCCAGGGTGCAGGGCTAAGCACCCCCGGGCTGAACGATTCGGGTATTGCCAATGTCAGCAACCAGGACGTGTTCCAACTTTCGGCGACGCAGGCGGGCTACATCAACTTGATCTATTACGCGGACCATCTCGTCTGGAGCGGCAGCGGCAATGGTGTTTGGAGCACCGCCACGCAAGCGCCGGCGAACTGGTACCTGGCCACCAGCGGCAGCGCCACGAACTTTGAGAACAACAACACGGTGGTCTTCAACGATACGGCTGCGGCGGCGGGGACGACGGCGGTCATTGGCAGCGGTTCGGTGAGTCCGGCGAGCGTGACTTTCAACAACAACGAGTTGAATTACACGCTGACGGGGGCCTATGGCATCGCGGGCGCGGCTGCGCTCACCATGAACGGCAGCAGATCCGTGACGATCGCCAATTCCAACAGCTACTACGGCGGAACCACGATCAACGCGGGGCGGCTGAACCTCGCCAATTCTGCGGCGTTGGGGGGAGCGGCGCCCAGCGGGGTCTACGGCACTTTCACGATCGACGGAGGCACGATTGCCGATGCCGTTGCCGGTCCGCTGACGCTGCCCAACTATCCCATGAGCTGGAACGGCAACTTCGTGTTCGCGGGCGGTAGTTTCTTGAACCTCGGTGCGGGCGCGGTGACCCTGGGCGGCTCCAACAGTTCCGTCGCCGTCACCGTCGCCAGCGGCACGCTAACGGTCGGCGGCGGCATCTCCGGCAACGCCTATGGCCTTGAACAGGACGGGGCGGGCCTGCTGGTGCTCACCGGCAGCAGCAGTTATTCTGGTCCCACAGTGGTCAGCGGCGGGACGCTCGAGATCGGCAACGGCGGCGGCGGGGCCGCGCTGGGCGGCACCAGCGGCGTGACCCTGGCAGCAAACACGGTCCTGGTCTTCAATCACTCCGACGCCGCGACTCTGGCAGCGCCGATCACCGGTGCCGGCAGCCTGGTGCAGACGGGCAGCGGCCTGCTCGCGCTGGCCAGCGCCAATAGCTACACGGGCAACGCGGTCGTCAGCGGCGGCACGCTGGAACTGTCCGCCGCCGGCGCCGTGCCAAGCAACACGACGGTCAGTGTAGGCACGGGTGGCACATTGCTCCTCAACTCCACGGGCGCCGTGGCGCCAGACGCCACGGTCAGCGTGAGCAACGGCGGTATAGTGCTCTTGAACGCGGCCGACGCGATGGGAAACAGCAGTGGTGCGGCGAATCTCGCCGTCAATGACGGCACGGTTAACGTGACCGCCGGCTACCGGGTTACGCTGTGGAACGCGGTCAACATGACCGGGGGCACCCTGACCTCTGCTGCGGGAAACGGCGACGGCAGCGGAAACTACTCGCTCAACGGCCAACTGAACGCCACGTCCGATTCCCGCGGCAATCCGGCGATGGTCAGTGCCACGCAGGTGGGCCTGGAAAACAGCAACACGGTGCTGAATGTTACCCGCGGCAGCGCGCTGCCGGCGGCCGATCTGGTCGTCAGCTCGGCGCTGACCGATTTTAACGGCAGCTCCGCCCTGACGGTGCGGGGCAATGGCGTCACGATCTTCACCGGGTCCAGCACTTATAGCGGGGGCACCACGATCAGCGGCGGCACGCTGCAACTGGGCGACGGCGTGGCGAACAACGGCAGCGTGGCCGGCAACATCGTCAACAACGCTGCGCTGGTCTTCGCCAATCCCGCCGCCCAGGTCTACGGGGGCGTCATCAGTGGTAGCGGTTCGGTCACCAAGACGGGGGTGGGCCTGCTTTCGCTCAGCACGCCGCAAACGTATTCCGGCTCCACCGCCGTCGCCGCCGGCACCCTGCAACTGGTCTCCGGATCGCTCATTTCCGGCTTCGGCGGCAGCGGCACGGGCTGGACGCTAAACCAGGTTGGCACCTATAGCAATGTTCTTGCGCCCGTCAGCAGCGACGTGCTAACCCTGACCGACAACACCAGCACGGGCAACCAGGCCCGCAGCGCGTTCTTCAACGTGCCCGTCACCGTCGGCGCGTTCAGCGCGAGTTTCGTCTATCAGGCGGCAGGGAACCTGGAGGCCGATGGGGTGGCCTTTATGTTGCAGGACGATCCCCGCGGACTTAATGCCCTGGGAGGCTACGGCGGCGGACTGGGATACGGCACGGCCAACAGTGGCACGCAGATCCAGCCCAGCGCCGGCATCGGCCTGAACATCTACTCGGGCGCGAACAGCGGCAACGGCCTCTACGCGCTGGCTAACGGGCTCGTGCAAAGCACTTCGGCGACTGCTCCCGTATACCTGACGGATGGCGACCCAGTCCATGTCACGCTCGCCTATGACGGCGCGAACAACCTCTCGGTGACACTGGACGACCTTACCTACGGCTCCACCTACAGCACCACGTACTCCGTCGGCAATCTCTCCGCGCTCTTGGGCGGCAACACGGCCTACGTCGGGTTTTCCGGCGCCGACGGCAGCGACATATCCACGCAGACGATCAGCCAGTTCGTCTATTATGGAAATACCACCAACAACAGCATACTTCCTCCGACGACCGCGCTTTCGATCGCCAAGAGCGCGACCGTCGACCTGTACGGCGGGAACGAAACGGTCGGCTCCTTCAATGGCTCAGGCACGGTGACGAACACATTTCCCAATTTGCCCGCCGTGCTCACGACCGGCGGCGACGGTACTTCGCAGGTCTTTTCCGGCGCGCTGTTGGACGGCGCCGGTGGGCTGGGCCTGACCATGGCCGGGCCTGGCAGCCTTAGGCTCACGGGCACCTGCGCCTATAGCGGTCCTACGACCGTCAACGGCGGCTTGCTGGCGGCCGGGGCCCCCAACGTGCTTTCCGCCAGTTCGGCCTTTACGGTCAACGGCGGTACGCTGGACGCGACCAATTCGCCGCAGACGATCCAGTCGCTCACCATCGGTTCCTCCGGCGTGCTGAGTCTCATGGTCGGTAACGTGCTCACTGTGACCGGCAGCAATGGGGCTAGCCTTTTTGGCACTCTCAACGTCCTCGGCATCGTCAGCGGCAGCGAGGAATTGATGAGCTACCAGTCCGAGACTGGCCAATTTGCTGTCGCGAACCTTCCCTTTGGCTACCAGTTGGCCTATAACGCCACGCAGCTCGATCTGGTGCCCACGGGCGCCTTGGCGAGCTGGGCCGCGCCCGTCAGCGGCCACTGGAGTGCGGGCTCGAACTGGTCCACGGGAAGTGCGCCCGGCGGTGCCGGTCAGGCGGCTGTACTCAACGCCACAACGACCGCCGCGCTCACCGTACTCCTCGACCAGCCGGTAACGTTGGGGACGCTGGAGTTCGGCAATCCCGGCGGCAACCCGAACGCCGGCTATGCGATTACTGGTAATAACACCCTGACGTTGGATAACGCCGGCAACCCGGCGGTGATCGAAGTCACCGAGGGCACGCACACGATTGCCGTGCCCGTTGGTTTGAACGGAAGTGTCCAGGTCTCTCCCACCGCCGGCTCCGTGCTGACTATCAGCGGCAATATCAGCGAAAACGTGCCTGGCACTACGCTCAGCCTCATGGACGGCGGCGAGTTGATCCTCAGCGGCGACAACGGCTATACAGGCGGGACGGTGGTTTCGGCGGGCACGCTGGTAGTAACCGCCGCCAGAGCCTTGCCGGCCGGAACGAGTTTGACCGTGGCGGCAGATGGAACATTCGTGTTCGATCCGACGGCCACCGCCGCTGCGGCGAATACAGCCTCCCCCGCTGCGGGTGTGGCGGCCGTGCCCGAGCCGGCCGCTGCGACCATGCTGCTTGCCGGGGGCGCTGATGCTATTGGGTGGGCTATGGCGGTGCCGCCGTCGCAGGTAAACGTCATTCGTCAGTGGCCGCCGCAACGGGCTTTCCCGAGCTTGGACCCGTTGCGGCGGCCCACAGCATACGACGGCCTTTTGAAGTGCGGCGACAGGTCGCCGCACTCCAAAAGCTCTATTTTCTTCCGGCGAATTTGCGACTGAAATCGAGCACCGAGCGCGTAAAGCTGAAGTCGGCCGTTTCCGGCAGGCAGCATCGCGGGGCCATGATCCAACTCTCCACCACAAATTGCTCGGGCGTGCCGCCGACCGCCGCATAGTCGTACCCTTGCTGCAGGGTGGATACGTACCAGGTCGCATCGTCGGCCAAACCCCGCCGTTCCATGGCCGGGTAGTCGGCTGCCCAGTAGATCAAGCTGAACGGCTGTCGCCGATTGCGGCAATAATCTTCCAGGCGCTTGACCTCCCGCCACGAACCTTGATTGGCGGTGGTGAAGCACATCCAGTCCACGTCCAGCCGGAAAAAGTCCAGCCCTTTGACGTGCATTTCCGCCAGCCGTTTTTCCAGGGCTTCGATCCATCGCATTAAGTCCGGCAGGGAGATAAATGGGTAGGGCTCAATGTCGCCGATCAGGACCCGCGGAAAGTGCCGCCGAACCAGTGCGATGTATCGGGCCGTTTCGGCGACGGCATACTCATCGGACCGGTGGATCTCCTTCCGTGCGCAGCAGAGCGGCTCGTCCATGGCAACGGCATGCAGGCTGCCGCCCAACCGCTCCACGCGGCTCCAAATGGGACGCTCGATGCTAAAGGTCTTCTCCGCGGTAGGTCCCCATGGCTTCAACGCCCCGACTTCCAGGGCAAACTCGATTTTCCACCGCCGAAGCAGTGGGAACCAGGCCCGGAGTTGGTCGTCGCTGAATTGCTTTTGCAAATTGAGGTCGGAATAGCCTAGCACGTCGATTGCCGCGCGGGTTTGCTGCCAGGCCTTTGGCTGCTCGAACAATTCGCGGAAGCAGCGTCCGCCGTCGATCGAAGGCGGGATCATCCAGACCGTCGATTTCGCGGCCGCCGCTGGGGTGGACGGCTGTCCGCGCGACGTGCCTGCCGAAAGAGCCGTCACCAAGGCGGCGTAAAGGACAGTTGTTATGACGATACTTGCGCGGTTCATAACCAGTTCTCAGTCCCTAGAGCGGCGTACCATTGACCGGGATCCGCGGCGAGAAAGCGCCAACGGCGTGCAACTTCACCTTGCGTTTCCAGATCTTTTTGCCGCACAAGGCAAAAAGCGTGTTGCCATCGGCGCCGCCCAGGCAAACGCCCCAGACGCGACTGCGGTCCGGCATGGGCAGAATGACCTGTGTCGGCCCGTCGTCGGCACAGACCTGAATGCCGAAGCGGGTGGCGACAAGCATCTGCCCTTCCCTTGCGTAACACACCGACTCGGCCCCGGCGTCGTCGTCCCAATCCTGCACGTGCAACCAGAAATAGCGTTCCTTATTGGTCAGCCCGCCATCGTCCTTGATCTGGTAGCTATAGACCCATTTCGAGCCGCCGTCGGCGACAGAGAGCAGCCATTGGTCGGGGCGGCAGGCCAGTCCGGTCGCGCGTTTCAACCCGGTATCGACCACCGCTGCGTGGCCGTCGGCCACGCGCAGATGCGGCTGCCGGTTGCGGGCGCGGCAGCCGGACCGGCGACATAGAGCGAACCATCGGGGCAGGCAACGACGTGGCGGCCGGGAACGCCCTCGGCGATCACATGCCGCGAGCCCATTGCGTCAAGGCAGAGGATCCGCCCGGTTGACTCCGAGACAGCGTAGATCTCGCCCTTCGGCCCCATCGCCACCGCTCCAGCATGCCCGGTATCGGCGAAAAGGAGGCTCGTCTTGCCATCCAGCCCGAGGCGATATATTTTGTCGGCCGCAGGATCGGCGAACAATACCTCGCCCTTGGCGTTGCTGGCGGAGCCCGCGCCGCAGCAAAACCGTCGGCGGCCAGCGTCCAACCTTCATCGGACCGAATCACGTCGCGGACGCGAGGGGCGCTGGGACCGGCCTTGACTGCTGCCGGCCAACCTTTCCAGATGAACCGCATGGCCTCGGGAAAATACTCGTTCCAGCCCGCGACGTGCGGCCCCTCGATGGCGCGGAAGAAGTAGTCGTAGCCGGAGAACTTCAGCGCTTGGTCCATTTCCTGGTCGAGCAGATACCAGTCGCCGGCACAGTTCACCATGTCGTGCGTGCCGGTGGTCAGGTAGGTGCGGATCGGCTTGGCCTCCACCTTGCGGACCAGCGTGGGGAATTCGTGGCCGCCGCGGAAGGCGACGAAACTGCCGCTGTTGGCGTACACCCGGGAAAAGGCGTCGGGCCGCTGCCAGGCCGCATTGAAGGCGGCGATGCCGCCGCTGCTGCCGCCGGCAATGCAGCGGTCGTTGCCCTTGTCCGAAAGGTTGAGGTGGAACTCCTTTGCCACAAACGGCAGTAGTTCCTCGACGAGAAAGCGGACATAGGCGTCGTCGACCGCGTCGTACTCGAAGGAGCGATTCCGCCGCCCCATAGTGCCAGGTTTGGCGGGGGGCAGGTCGCCCGAAGTAATGAACACGCCCACGGTGACGGGCATGTCGCCGGCGGCGATCAGTGTCTCCAACATGCCTTTCTCGGCGGCGTTGTAGCCATCCTGCCGCACGTAGACGCATGCCGGCCTGGCCGAATCGTATTGCGCGGGGACAAAGACCCAGCCTTGCCGCCGCGTTCCCGGAAAAATGCGACTTTGGGAAAAAGCGAATCCCTTCACCGTTCCCTCCGGAGGGCGAGCATCGATCCGCGCGGCGACCAGCAATATAAAGACTGTAAAGGAAACGGCGATGAGAATTCGAACGACGGGACAGGGTTCTGTTGGGATTTGCGATTGCATGGTGTGTGCTCCTTTGCGGGCCATTATAACATACCGTTTGTAGTCCCGCCCGGGTACCACGTACTGGTGGTCGGCGAGGTGGGTGCTTGGGGAACCGGCTGAAGGCGGAACTACAAACGTTGCCGCGCCCTTGCCCCCTATCGGCCGCTGAATAGGATATATACGTGTATAGTAGATTGTAAGGAGTTGGAACATGACCCATTCATCACGAGAAGAGGACCCCATTTTCAAGCTGGTGCAAAACGGTTCGTCGCCGTCGGAGGATCGGGGTGGCCGCGATAGTCCGCCTCGCCCGGAGAATCTATCCGATGGAGACCTCCTGGATGCCTATTCCCAAGCGGTAATCGGCGTGGTCGAAACCGTCTCGCCGGCAGTCATCGGCCTCACGGCCGGCGAAGATGGCAGACGTGGTTCAGGATCGGGCTTCCTGGTCACCCCCGACGGCTACGCGCTGACAAATAGCCACGTGGCGGGCGGACGCGACGACCTGGTGGCAACCACGGCCGACGGCGATCGCCTGGACCTGGAAGTGGTGGGCGACGATCCCGCCACGGATCTGGCCCTGGTCCGTTTGGCTGCCCGTGATCTGCCCTTCGCGCCGCTCGGAGATTCCGACGCCCTGCGGGCCGGTCAACTGGTGATCGCCATCGGCAGTCCTTTTGGTTTTCAATCCACTGTTTCCACCGGAGTGGTCAGCGCACTAAACCGAACGATGCGCGGCGAGGCCGGTCGCTTGATCGAGAACATCGTTCAACATTCGGCGCCCCTGAATCCGGGCAATTCCGGCGGGCCGCTCGTCGATTCTCGGGGCCGCGTAGTCGGCGTCAATACGGCGATCATAGCCATGGCCCAGGGGATGGGCTTTGCCGTACCTGCCAATTCGGCCCGCTGGGTCATCGGCGAACTGTTAACGCACGGGCGCGTCCGCCGCTTGCAGTTGGGCATTACCGCCGCACTGGTGGCCCTGCCGCGACGGGTGATGCTCGACCTCGACCTGCTCAACGACCGCGGGTTGGAAGTCGTCGGCGTCGAATCGGGCGGAGCGGCGGCACGGGCCGGCGTTCGGGCTGGCGATTTGATTGTTTCTGCCAACGGACGCCTTCTAAACAGCGTCGATGACCTGCACCGCCTGCTTTCCAGCAGGGGCGCCGTCGGCGAACTCGCATTGGGGATAGTGCGGCAGGGCGGGCGTTGGACCTGAATGTAGATTTGCGCGATAATACACTTGGCACGTCCGTCGTAGAACGGAGTAGATTCCGTTCTACGAAGGGACGTGCCACGCCAAAGTAAGCCGGCGGCATCCCGGGCGATGCTCACTTTGCGGTGAACTGGTACTCGCCCGACTGCACCTCAAAGACCGCCTCGCCGTTCTCGCTACGGAGCGGCTTCACGCCCTCGGCGTCGGCCGCGGGCTTTCCGGACTCCTGCACGGTCGCTGCGTCTGCGGCGGGCACGTAGACCGTGGCCGTCGTGTTCGTAGGAATCTTGATGCTCAGGGTGAAAGTGCCGTCCTTCAGCGTCCAGGAACTGGCGATCAAACCGCGGATCGAGCGGAGACTCGCGCTGGCCGAGGTCAGCCCACCGCCGACGTGCGGGTGGATGAGGATATGCCGGAAGCCCGGTGCAGCCGAGTCGAGCCCGATTCCCGCGGCGCTTTCGAACAACCACTGGCCGCAAGAGCCTAGCGAGTAATGGTTGAAGGAATTCATGCCGGGGTCTTGGAAACCTCGTTCTGGCGTCCAGCCGTCCCACCGCTCCCAAATCGTCGTAGCACCGTGCTTCACCGAAAACAGCCACGAGGGGAACGTGTCTTGCATGAGCAGTCGATAAGCCGTATCCACCTTGCCCGCCGCAGTGAGGACGGGCAGCAAGTAACTAACGCCCACAAAACCAGTCGAGACGTGCCATCCCTTGGCCTTGATGTCGTCCTCAAGGTACTGGACCGCTTTGGCCCGCAGATCCTGGGGCAGGAGATCGAACTTCACGGCCATGGCATAACAGCTCTGGGTATCGCCGAAAATGCGGCCGTCGGGCTTCACATACCGCTTGTTGAACGCGGCCTTGATATCGCGGAAGAGCTTATCGTACTTGGCCGCGCGGACGTCGTCGCCGATGGCCTTGTAGGACTTGGCCACAAGGTTCGCGGAGTAGGCGAAATAGGCCGTTCCAATGAGGTCTTTCGGCGTGTCAGCGCCGATGGAAAGCCAATCGCCGTAGTCGTTGCCGCGGTCCTTGTCGCGGATTAATCCAGTGCTGTGCGTCCGGCACCATTCCACCCAGCGGGTCATCGCCGGCAGGTGCCGCACCAGAATGCGGCGGTCGCCGTACACCTGGTAGATCGTCCAAGGGCAGATCACGCCGGCGTCGCCCCAGGCCGGCACGCTGCCGCAGCCCATGGTGTTGGGATTTACGTCGCTGAAGGCCCCGTCGGGCGTCTGGCCGTCGTCGACGTCGACCAGCCACTTGGTGAAGAATGCGGCCACGTCGGCGTTGAACGTCGCCGTGCGGACAAAGACTTGGGCGTCACCCATCCAGCCCAGCCGCTCGTCGCGCTGCGGGCAATCGGTGGGAATGCTCAGGTAGTTGCCGCGTTGCCCCCAGGAGATGTTCGACTGGAGTTGGTTGATGCGTGGATCGGAGCAAGCGAACTGGCCCACGCGGGGCAGGTCGCTGCCCAGCACGACGCCCGTCACGGCGTCCATTTGCGGCTTGACAGGCAGGCCGGTCAGCTCGACATAGCGGAATCCATGGAACGTGAACTTGGGCTGCCACACTTCTTCGCCGCCGCCCTTGCAAACATAGGTATCGATCGAGGATGCGCTGCGGAGATTCGTGGTGTAGATCGTGCCGTCGGGATTCAGCATCTCGGCGTGACGCAGGGTAATCTTGGTGCCAGCTGGCGCCGAGACCTTCAGCCGAACCACGCCTACCATATTCTGTCCCAGGTCGAAGGTCCACTTGCCGGGCTTCGGCTCTTTGATGGACTTAGGCTTCAACTCGCCCGTTTGCCGCACGGGCTGGACGTCTTGGCCTTCCAGCGGCCGCTTCGCCTCGTGGCGCACCGTCGCTGTCGGCCAGGCAGAGTCGTCCAGGCCGGGCGCATCCCAGCCGGTTAGCTCCTTCGTGGCGTCGTAAGACTCGCCCAACATAAAGTCGGAAGCCAGTATCGGGCTGGCATGGATCTTCCAACTGGCATCGCTGACGATCCGCTCGGTGCTGCCGTCGGAATAGGTCACTTCAAGTTGTGCCAACAGGGCCGGCGCCTTGCCGAAGTACTGGAAGCCGCCGTTGCCGATATGGCCGCTATACCAGCCGTTGGCCAATAGGCCGGCGAGCACATTGTCGCCCTCTTTGAGCATCGCGGCCACGTCGTAGACCTGGTAGCGGGACCGCTTGCGATAATCGGTCCATTCCGGCGCGAGCGCGTAGTCGCCCACGCGGCCACCGTTGATCCGCAGCTCATAAAGACCCAGCGCGGTCGCGTACAGCCGGGCTGAGGCAATTGTCTTGCCCAGGTTGAACGACTTGCGGAGCATGGGTACCGGGCCGTTTGCCGCGTTGCTTGCCGCATTGCCCCATACGCCCTCGCCGAAGGCGGCGACCTCGAACGCGTCGTGCCAGGCGGAATCATCGAACCCCACCTTGTTCCAGCCGTTGGCCGGCTGCTTGAAAGCCTTCCAATGTCGATCGCTGACAATTGCCTGTTGTTTGCCCGCGAGCTTGATCGTGATCTTCGCGCAGACGCCCGCCAGGGATTCGATGTTCTTGGCCGCGACGGCGATGATATTCTCGCCCGATTGCAAGTGCGGCAGAAGGTCGTAGCGCTGGGGATGCTTCCAGCCGTCGATCTGCGCGAAATCGCCGATCTGCTTGCCGTTGACGAAGAGCGTGAACTGGTCGTCCACGGTCAGAAGCAGTTGGGCCGACTGGGGTTTCTCGCCCGCGGGCACATCCACCCGGCAGCGGAAGTAGCGATCGCCGGCGGGCGCCGCCCTTCTCAAATCAACGCCCGGTTCCGCGCACCAGATCCACTTGGCGCCCGCCAAGGAATCGGCGGCCGATTGTGACTGCACGTCGGCCTCGATCCACTTTGCCGACCAATCGGCGGGCTCCAGCAGGCCCATTTCCCAGCGGGCCGGCGTACTCCAGGCGCCGGGCTGGCCATCGCGGTCCCACGCGCGCACCTTCCAATGGCAGATCTGCCGTGAGTGCAGTGGTTTGCCGCCGTAGACGATATTTGCGGTCTTGTCAGAGTCCACCTTGCCGGTATCCCAGAGGTCGCCTTCATCGCGAGCGAGGATTTCCGGCGAGGAGGCCACAAGCAGTTGATAGGCCGTTTGGCGTTGTCCGCGTTCGCGCGACTCGACGATCCACGTCAATCGCGGCCGAGTGGAATCAACGCCCATGGGGCATACCAGGTATTCGCAACGCAAATCGCCGGCCTGGAGGGCTTCGGCCCGCGCCGAATCAAAACTCGTGAACCAAAAAACAATAACCAAGCAGGCTAGCCATCGCATTGCGGTACCTCCAAGACCCAGGGTGAGGGGACATGTGAAAATGCTATCATAATCCTCGCCGGCGGGCATTTCAACCGGCCCGAGTACGGTAGCGGCAATTCAAAAGCCGGATGCAGCCTGGACGTGTCGGCTTCAGCGAGCATAAACACCAGCTTGAAGGCATTGAGCTTCGGCCGCCGCCAAAGCCAGTGTTCCAGCGGTATGGCCGTAACGAGCAGGTGAAAACGCTCCACGTGATCCCGCAGCCGCCCTGCCTGCGGTTCAACCCGTCAGCTTGAGCCAAGCTCCTGTTTATGCGCGATGCGGGGGAAACGGATGCTGGCGGTTTCGGACTATCCGCGGCCGACAATGTCCGCCTGGTCGAGGATTTTCAGTTGGTACGGCAGGTGTGCGACGTCGCCTGCGTATCGTGCGACGATACCTCCGTGGCCGATTTTTCGACCGGCAGGTTGACGCCGGGCTCGGCAGCGATGAGAATCACGTATCTAAAAGAAATGAATTGGAGTCAAGAAACAATCGTTGATCGGGGCCAACCGCATCGCCGCGCTCAGGTTCTGCGAAGTGGAAATTGCATCCGCAATGAAGTGAGGCTCCGATGACGGCGGATGGAAGCCCCGCTTGGCGCCGACCGGCAATGGAAGGAAACCGTATCATGCGACGAATTGCAATTCTGCTACTCTCCCGCTAAGAAGAAGGTCTATGCAGATGAAGAACCTGCTGTTGATTGTCGGTCTGTTGCCAGTGTGTACAGTTTCGCGGGCCGCCGATGACGGCACGCCCGCGCCGCAGACCAGCGCCACAACGGCGCAGGACTTGAAGTTGTGGTACGACCGGCCCGCCGGGGAGTGGGTCGAGGCCCTGCCTGTGGGGAACGGACGGCTCGGCGCCATGGTGTTTGGGGGCATGGATCTTGAACGATTGCAACTCAACGAATGCACGCTGTGGGCAGGCGGCCCCTATGACCCGAGCTGTGCGCAGGCCTTGAAAGCGCTGCCCGAGGCGCGGCGGCTGATTTTCGCAGGCAAGTACGCCGAGGCGCATGACCTGATCGGCGGAAAGATGATGGCGCGGCCGCTGCAGCAAATGCCCTACGAGCCGGTGGGCGACCTGAAGCTGAGCTTTCCACGACATGGCGACGTAGTCAAGTACCGCCGCGAACTCGATCTAGATAAGGCCATCGCCCGTGTGTCTTACACGGTCGCCGGGGTGAGATTCGTTCGCGAAGTTTTCTCGAGCCCGACCGATCAGGTGATTGTCGTCCACCTTACCGCCGACAAGCCGGGCCGCATCGACTTCGCGGCGGCGATGGCCACGCCGCAAAAAGCGACGATCGAGGCGGAGTCGCCGGCCACGCTCGTCATGCGCGGCGTGAACGCCGAAGCCAGGGGCATCCCCGGGGCGCTGAAGTTCCAGGCCCGCGTCCGCGTCCTCGCGCAAGGAGGCACGACGACCGCCGGAAAAGACAGCGTTTCTGTCAGCGGCGCGGATTCGGCCGTCTTGCTGATTGCCGCCGCCACGAGCTACAAGAGTTTCAAGGATGTCAGCGGCGACCCGGCGGCACTGACCCAGGCGTGCCTGGCCAAAGCGGTTCGCAAACCATTCGACATCCTGCGGCGAAACCACGTCGCGGAGCATCAAAGGCTTTTCCGGCGAGTGTCGCTTGATCTGGGCGCGACGGATAAGGCCAAACTGCCGACCGACCAGCGCATCGCCCGATTTGCCGAGGGCAACGACCCGCAGTTGGCAGCGCTCTATTTTCAATTCGGCCGGTACCTGCTGATTTCCTGCTCGCGTGCAAGTGGTCAGCCGGCGACTTTGCAGGGGCTTTGGAACGAGAGCATGAATCCGCCGTGGGACAGCAAGTACACGATCAACATCAATACGGAGATGAACTACTGGCCAGCGGAACCGACCAACCTCGGCGAATGCACCGCCCCGCTGATCCGGATGGTCACCGAGTTGGTCGAGCCGGGCAGCCGCACGGCCAAGGTGAACTGGGGCGCGGGCGGCTGGGTGTGTCACCACAACACCGACTTGTGGCGGGCGACGGCGCCGATCGACGGCCCGACCTGGGGCTTCTGGCCGACGGGCGGGGCGTGGCTCTGCAAGAACCTCTGGGACCGCTACGATTTCGGCCGCGACAAGCGCTACCTGGCGAAAGTCTATCCGGTCATGAAGGGCGCCGCACAGTTCTTCCTCGACACGCTCGTGGAAGAGCCGAAGCACAAGTGGCTGGTGACCTGTCCGTCGCTCTCACCGGAGAACACGCATCCCGGCGGCGCGAGCGTCTGCGCCGGCCCCACGATGGACAGCCAAATCATCCGCGACTTGTTCACCAACTGCATCCATGCGGCGGAGATTCTGGGCGTGGACGCCGACTTCCGCGAGAAGCTCGTAGCCGCGCAGGCGCGGCTGGCGCCGAATCAGATTGGCAAGGCGGGCCAACTGCAGGAATGGCTCGACGACTGGGACCTGCAAGCGCCGGAGATTCATCATCGCCACGTCTCGCATCTGTACGGCCTGTACCCCAGCGGCCAGATATCGCCCCGTGGTACGCCCGAGTTGGCGGCCGCGGTGCGCAAATCACTAGAGATTCGCGGCGACGACGCCACCGGTTGGGGCGTGGGCTGGTGGATCAACCTCTGGGCCCGGTTGCTCGACGGCGATCACGCCTACCGGCTGCTGACGATGTTGATGACGCCGCCCCGGACGCTGCCCAACATGTTCGACAGTTGCCCGCCGTTCCAGATCGACGGCAACTTCGGCGGCTGCGCGGGTATCGCCGAAATGCTCCTGCAGAGCGGCGATGGCGAGATCGAGTTGCTGCCGGCGCTGCCCAAGGCGTGGCCTGCGGGCAGCGTCAAGGGGCTCCGTGCCCGCGGCGGGTTCGAGGTGGACATCGCATGGAAGGACGGAAAGGTCGCGTCCTACCGCATCGCCTCTGCCGAGCCGCGTGAAGTCAAGGTTCGCATCCGGGGCGAAACCAAGGTTATGCAATCCGAAAAGCTGTGAGGAATTCGATCAGCCCATGGCCTGGAACGATGCGTTGCCAAGTCAATTGCCGGACGCCGCGCCCGCGACGATTCCTCCCTTTGCTCCATCCAGGTGGACAAGGCGTACACGTCGCAAAGCCTCGCCAAACCGTTCACGGACCAAGGCCGCATCAGGATCAACACGCCGAAATTCGCGGCGCAGAGTTTGAGCCACGGCGATATTATCGAGCAGGGCGGTGAGTACTGGTTTTACTTCCAAGGCACGCGTGACTTCGACAAGCGGTTTCAGATCGGCCTGGCAAGACAGCCGGTTCAACCTAGGCCATCACCATGAGAGCCGCCTGCATCAACGCCGACCAGACTCTCGAAGTTTGTCTTGGCGGCCAAGTGATCGCCACGATTCCGGTTCCATTGAGTCACGGCCTGTGGCCGGCGACGGCGCCTGTGAAACGGAAGCTCGCAAAGGGCGTGCAGACCCTGCGGGTTCAGACTCCGACCACGGAACGGAAGCGGAACATCGCGATGAGGTGGTTTGAATTGAAAGCCAAGGATTAGCGAGAAGGAACATGAAACCAACCAATGCCATTTTCGCGCTGTTCGTTCTTTCCGCGCTCTTGGCGTTCGCCAATGGCGCCCAAGCGACAACCTACTACGTCAGCCAGTCCGCAGGAAATGACGCTTGGACAGGCCAAGCCTTTGCGCCGGACGGCAGCGCCGGGCCATGGAAGACGCTCCATCGGGCCTCGGCCGCCCCACTGCAACCGGGCGACCGCATCCTTCTGAAACGTGGTGACGCCTGGGATGAGGAGCTTCGTCCCCGATGCAACGGAACGCCCAAAAACCCCATCGTCATCGGCGCCTACGGCACCGGCGGCAAGCCGCTGATCGACCGCAAAGATGATAAGAAGGACCTGTTCGGTATTCACCTTGCCGATCAGGAAGGCTTCAAGATCGAAGGAATTGAATTCTCCCGGTGCATGACGGGCATTTACGCGGAGTTTGCCGCCGGCGCACCTTCGCGCAAATTCATCTGGATCGAGGATTGCTACTTCCATGATTCGAAGCTGTATGGGCATTATGAGAACTATCCGAAGCGAAAGATCGGCCTGGGCATCTGTTTTTTCACGTTTGAACGCGGTAAGAGGATTGTGCTGAGCGACATCACGATCAAGGACTGTGTGTTCCGCCGCCTGGCGTCCGGGGTCTGGACCAACAATCCGGACAATTTCAACGAGAACGCCTCTTTCGTTTATAACTTTGCCAACATGACGTTCGACGGCTGTTTGTTCGAGGAAGGCTACCAGTGGCCGCTGGGCCTCCGTGGGATCGACGGCGGGGTAGTGCGGAACTGCGTGACCCACGACATTGGCCGCGGGTTCCGCTCCTTCAACGGTGTAGCCGGGGCCATGATCTTCCGCTGCAAGAACTGGCTTTTTGAAGACAGCCAATGGGGCTTCATCGATATCGGGTTGGGTAGTGGCGACGGCGAGGCATTCGACTTCGAAGGCAACTGCGACCACATGAGCATGCGAAACTGCCTCTTCCATGACACCGACGGTCCCGGCTTCCTGCTCTGCTGCTACGCCTCGGACGGCAACCCCAACCGCGACGTACGCATAGAGAATTGCGTTTTCAACGGCAAGGCGAAGCGCCCGATCCGCCTGCCCCGCTGCGAGATCGTCAACACCACCGACTGGAACGAAACAACCTGGAAAGGCTGCCGTTTCTATCTTTCCAGGGGCGAAGTCCTGATGCGGACGATGGACCCCGAAAAGGACAAGCGGGCGCTGTTCGTCGACTGCACACTCAAGGACCTCAGTGCGGCGTGCGGCACAAGCAGGCTGCCTGCGAAGTCGACTAACTCCTCGACTTCTCGAAGCGCCCTGGTGGAACTTGACTTCGGCAAACCGGTCGCACTCAATGAGTTCCGCATCGCTGAGGCCCCCGGCTCCTCGATCGAGCGATACACGGTCCAGTGCTGGGATGACAAGCAGTCGACATGGGTAGGCTGCTTCAACGGTCGGGCGATTGGCTACGATTTCATCGCCCCGATCGTCAGCCGGACCACGTCCAAGGCGCGGCTCATAGTCCTGCGGACCGCCAAGGGCAGTCCGGCGATCAGCGGGTTTGATGCCTACAACGATACGACGGGCGATGTGTTCAACATTCCCCGCGGAGGCACCCCACCGACGCGCGTCGGTAGGTGAAGCGATAAGGATTACAAGACAATGAGTTGTGCCAATTATCATGCCTTGTGGGCGGTCGTCGCTTGCTTGACGACCTTCATCCCGGCCGTCGCCGCTCAGGCAGACGATCCACCAGCCAGACCGAACATCGTCTTCTTCATGACCGACCAGCAGCGGTGGGACTGCCTTGGGAGACTCAATCCGCAGATCAAGACGCCGAACCTCGACCGGCTTGCCCGCCAGGGCGTCCTTTTCCGCCAGGCCGTCTGCCAGGCGCCGATGTGCGTGCCCAGCCGCTATGCCATGATGTTGGGGCTTTATCCGTTCCAGTCGGGCGTCTTTACCAACAGCGACAGCCTGGCCGACGAGGCCCTGCCCATGCCGCTGCTGCCCGAGATCCTGCGGCGGGCCGGCTACCAGACTGCCGGCTTTGGCAAGACCCACTGGCGACGCCCGCTGCAGTCAACCCGGGGCTTCGAGTTTCGGGCGATCGGCGAACCGCGCGAAAGCTTGGCGTTCGAGAAGGGGGCGAGCTTCATCACCGACGACAACCGCGAAGGGTTCCGCCGCTACGAGGCCGAAGTGGCCGGCTATGGCCCCGGTGAAGAAGGCGTCCGCGGTTATCTCGGCGATGTAAGCCGCGTGCCGCCGGAAGACCACCGAGATGGTTGGGTGGCCGAGCAGTGCCTGAAGTTCCTCGATCGGGGCCTCGATCCGCATCGTCCGCTGTTCCTCTATCTGTCGTTCCTAAAGCCGCATGCCGGCCTCAATGTGCCGAAGGAATTCGCGGATCTTTATGACATCGAGCAAATCGCCGACATTCCGCAGCCTCCCTGGAAGGAAGAGCCGGGCACCCACGTGGCCGTGATCGAGGGCCCGGCCGGTGATCGCCGCTATCAGCAATGGCGTGCGGCGTGGGAAAAGCTGACGCCCCTGCAGCGCCGCCGCACGACGCTCCGCTACTACGCCAATTGTTCTTGGCTCGACGCCTATTTCGGCCGCGTCCTCGACAAGCTGGAAAAGGCAGGCCGCCTCAAAAACGCCCTGATCGTTTTCACTTCCGATCACGGCGAGATGCTCTCCGAGCGCAACTTCCGCTTCAGCAAATACTGCCTGTTCGACAGCAGCATCCGGGTACCGCTGATTGTTGCCGGCTCGACCGTTCCCCAGGAGAAGCGGGGAACGATCGA
Source organism: uncultured Planctomycetia bacterium (assembly GCA_963709175.1). Taxonomy (GTDB): domain Bacteria; phylum Planctomycetota; class Planctomycetia; order Pirellulales; family Thermoguttaceae; genus JANXQG01. Next base: position 302,942 of record CAVPVK010000007.1, on the reverse strand, counting down.
CGACCGTCCCGTTGAGCATGTCGATCTGGTGCCGACGCTGGTCCACGCGGCTCGTCAGCCGGTCACCAGCGCCCTGCCGGGGCTCGACCTGCTGGGCTCGCGAAGTCGGCCGGGCAGCTTCGCCGAATTCCACGGCGGCACGACGGAGCGTCCGCCGCACGCCCCGGCCTATATGTGGCGGAAGCAGGGTTGGAAACTGATTCTGTTCCTACCCGGTCGGATGAACGATGCCGCGGAGCGCGTCGGGCAGGTCCAGGGTGAACTGTACGACTTGAAAAACGATCCCCACGAATGGACGAACCTCTATGCCGACGCCCGGTATGCGGCCGTGCGGGAGCAGATGAAGACCGAACTGCTCATGCACCTGGCCTACGCCTTGTCGCGCAATCCGCGCGGCACTGAGGACTCACACGCCGACTCGCGGCCGGCCCCAGCCACGTCAAAGAAAGACTCTCCATGAGAGTGAGGCATCACGAAAGACAATGGCCATGACAAACTGCACGGAACACGAGAACGGCCGAACGCTATACTGCCAGCGGGGCGAAATGAGCCGTTGGAGTTGCAGATTTAGCCGGCTCTTCCGTGCGCTTGTCGCTTAAAGGGGAACTCCAACAGCTCATTTCCACCCGCTCGGGCCAGAGATTATTCCAGTCCCAACGTAATACAGGAGACCGATCATGCGACGAACACTGCTTTTCCTGTTGTCTTGCACGATTGCTTTGCAAGCGGCGGTAGCCGGCGCCCAGTCCCAGGCCATCCGGGGCAAGTCGCCAATTGCCGAGCCGTATTCCTATGTCGGCGCCGACGGCTTCAGCGGCCCGGAGGTTCCCGAGTCGCCCGACCCGCTGGTGGCGTATCGCTGGCACGACCCCAAAGCGGCCGATCCGCTGGAAATCTACCTGCTCAAGCCAAAGAGCGCATCGGCCGATGTGCCGGGTGCGTTCGAGAATCTGGAGTCGCTGCTCGGCGACAGCGCGGACGCAACGGTGAACGGCGCCGGTGTCATCACTTTGGATTTCGGCCGGGAAAGCCCCGCGTGGGTGGAGTTCGACAGTCCCGATTGCCCCGGCAACGTGGAAATGAGTATCAGTGAGTACCGGGCGCCGTTTCCCGGCAAGACCCGGGCGCCGGTCAAGCACGGCAACACGTACCGGTTGGAAATCAACAAGGAGCTGTACGAAGGTGTGCGGTTCGCCTGGATCAAGGTGAAGTCGCCAAGCACTCCGTGGCACATCACGGGCATCCGGGCCGTTTGCCATGCCAAGCCGGTCAATTACAACGGCAGTTTCTCGTGCAGTGATCCGCTGCTGACGCGGATCTGGTACACGTGCCGCCTACAGCGTCCGCGCGGCCTACTGCAAAGACTATTTTGGGGCCATCCTCATGGAACGCGGCGACCGGATCTCCTGGACCGGCGACGCACACATATCGCAAGGCGCCTCGCTGGTGGCCTTCGGCAACTATGATTTCATCAAGCGGAATCTCGAGAACACCGCGAAAGACAGCAACGGCATCCGCAGTTATTCCCTCTACTGGGTCTTGAGTCTCCTGGACTACTATAACTACACCGGCGACAACACGACCTTGACGAAGTATATCCCGAATGCCTGCGCGAAACTCGACGACGCCTACCAAGTGTTCGGAACGAATCCCGGACTCAGATTCTATGGATGGGATGACCGGCTTTGCGCGGGCTTTGAAATCTGGTTCCGCGGCGGTCCGGAGGCCCAGGAAGCGCAGAATGCCTACAAGATGCTCTCGATTGGCGTTTGGCGCGACTTTGCCCGGACGATGGACCAAATCGGCCGCGGCGACTTGCGCGACAAATACAACGGCTATGCCGCCGAGAAAATGGCCGAGCAAAAGAAGTCCCCCCGCTGGCTCGCACATTACGGACTCCATGCGGCGGCGGACGCGGTGAACACGGGGCTTCTCAGCGGTGATGAACAGGCCGCGCTCTTCACGCGGCTGTTTCAAGACCGTGTGAACCGCGTCTCCCTGTCCCCTTTCAACCAGTATTTCATTATCCGCGCCATGGCCCGCATGCACAAGATCGACGATGCGTTAAGCTCCCTGCGGGATATGTGGGGCGGCATGATCCGCTACGGCGGTACAACGACGTTCGAGGTTTATCGTCCGTCGTGGAACGCCGCGATCGGCGCGAACGATCCCGTTCCCAACAGCCAGTCCGGGATTGTGTGCCTCTGCTGTCCCTGGGGGGCCGGGCCGGCCAGATGGCTCAGCGAAGAAGTGCTCGGCATCATGCCCACGTCGCCCGGCTTCAAGACCTACGACGTGCTGCCGCACTTGGGCCGAACGCTAACGAGAGTGTCCGGCAAGACGCCGACGCCCTTGGGGCCGATCTCCGCCGCCTTCGACGTGTCGGCCGGGACTTGTCTCGTGTCGGCCCCGGTGGGGACCGTTGGCCGAATCGGTATTCCCAAGGCCGAAAGGACGCTTACGCGGATATTGATCAACGGCAAGCTCGCCTGGGACGGCGCCGGGCACGCCGTCGCGGGCGTCGGCGGGGCGAACCAGGATTCGGAATTCGTCTATTTCACCTCGGTGCGGCCGGGCACCTATGCCGTATCGGTCTCCTCCAGCGGACAGACACCCCTTTATCGGGAACCGCCCGAACGGTATGCCGCGAGATTTATCAAACAAGACACGGCCACCCGCGGCAATTGGGGCAGCGTCTATGGAAAAGACGGCTACGTTCTTTGCAACTACCACGGGGACGGCAAGGATGAACGGTCGCTGCCGGCTTATGTGACCTCTCTGGACTATTACAGGGCATTCCCAAAGAGCGGCCGGCCGGATGCGACGATGTGGGAAAAGGACACGTCCAATGCCAGCGCCCTGGCCCCGGGTCCCGGCAACGAGGAGCCGCGAAACGCCGCGGCATATTCCAACGTGGACCAGACGATGTCGCTGACGATCGGGATTGACGGCACGCGGGACTACCGGGTAGCACTGTACTTCGTCGACTGGTCCAACCAAGGCCGCAGCGAGGCCGTGGAAATGATGGATGCCGCGACGCTCGACCAGGTGGCGCCGGTCAAGGTGGTCAAGAACCATGCCGGCGGCGTTTACCTGGTTTATCGTTACAATCGGTCGGCGAAATTCCGGTTCAATAAGGTGCGGGGCGACCTCGTCACGCTGAGCGGGATCTTCTTCGATCCCCCGGCAGGCATCAAGGATTACGGGCTGAAGGACTACGTCCGCCTCTCGAAGGATCTGCCGCACGCGGAAGACGCCCCGTGGAAACTGGTTTGTACGATGCCCTACAACTGCCACTTCCAGCCGGCAATCGTGGCCGATGCGCCGGCGGGCAAAGTCATCCGCTTCAACTCCAGCAATCCCTTGGTCCTCTTTCTGCGGCCGACGGAAACCTGCACGACGGAGGCCGGCGAACATGCCTACGAGGCAAAGAACTGGATCAGTGGCGAAGGCGCCGTCTACACGATTCCCGCTGGTGTGACCGTGAAGTCCGTCCAGTACCGCGAAACGGGCTATGATACCGCCTTTGCCGGCTCGTTCCACTGCAACGACGAAGACTACAACGTTCTCTGGAAGAAGGCGGCCCGGACCTGCTACCTCTGCATGCGCGACCACTTCTACGACTGCCCCGACCGCGAGCGGGTCGGGTTCTGGGGCGACGGCACGGCGGAACTCGACCAGTGCTTCTATCTTTTCGACTCGGCCTCCCACCGCTTGTGCCGGGATCTTGTGCGGCGAAAGCTCGAACCGCAGTTCTACCCGGGGCAGCATCTGGAGTTCCTCGGCGAGTACGGCCTGTGGTTCTACTACCTCCACAGCGGCGATCTGGACTCGCTCCGCGTCGCTTACGAGCCAGCCAGGCAGTTCCTCTTCGAGACCTACCGCTTCGGCAACCCGCATACCTGGTTCGACTGGGGAAAGGAAGTCAAGGACACGGCGGTGATCGAGGAGTGCTTCTATTACATCGACCTGAAGGCCCTGCGGAAGATGGCACTGGCCACGGGGCACGAGGGTGATGTGCCGGCCATCGACGCGAAGCTCCGCGCCGTCGAAGAGGCATTCGACCGCAAGTACTGGAAGGGAGACTGCTACATGTCGGGCCAGGTCTCCACGCCCGACGATCGGGCGAACGCCATGGCCGTCAACGCCGGACTGGCCGGCCCTTCCAAGTGGAACGCCATCTATAAGAACGTGTTGACCAGGAAGGAGTATGCCAGTTGTTTCTTCGACCGCTGGGTGTTCGAGGCCCTTTGCAAGATGGGGAGAGAGGAGTATGCCCTGCTCCGCATGGACCGCCGATACCGGACGATGATCCCGTGTAGTTTCACCACGCTTTGGGAACACTACGATCGCTGGTGGGCCTCCCATATCGACGCCTTCGACGCCGGCTCGTCGCTGAACCACGGTTGGAACCCGCCCGCTTTGCTCCTTTCGCAGACGATCGCGGGCATTGCGCCGGAATCGCCCAGTTGGAGCACCTACCATGTGCTGCCCAAGGAGGCGTTCCTCACGTCGATTCGGTGCGTCGTGCCTTCGATCAAGGGCCCGATCGCCATGGACTTGAGGAAGACCGCATTGGAGTATTCGTTGGAACTGACGTCGCCCGCCGCGACGAAGGCAGTTGTCGGCATGCCGAAACGGCCGTTTTCCACGTTGAGCTCCATCTCCGTCAATGGGACCGTCATCTGGAACGGCGCATATACGGGCGGAGTGGATGGCATTGCTTGGGGCGGCGAGGATGCCGCCTACGTCAAATTCATCGCCACCCCCGGGCATTGGAAATTCGTCGGCCGGGGCTCTCTGCCGCTGGTCTCGCCCAAGTCCTTGCCACCCGCGCCGCCCAAGGATGTCGCGCTCGACAAGAAGTCGTGGACCGCGACGGCCTCCGTTCCCGACGGTGTCTACCAGATCGGCGGCATCAAGACCCCGATCGACGCCTCGGCGGCGAACGCCCTGGACGGCGATCACTGGACGGGCTGGCGCGACATGACCAACACGCAGTATCCCGGACAATGGTTCCAGGTCGATATGAAGCGGGCCCAGTCCTTTCATCGTATCGTTCTCGACAACACCTGGGCCCTTTGGGACTCGCCGGTCGGCTACTCGGTTTCGGTCTCCAACGACGGCACGAACTGGAGCCCGCCGATCGCCGCGGGGCACGGAGAATTGGGCATCACCAACATAGTTTTGCCAGAACAGACTGCGCGGTATATTCGCATAATGCAGACTGGGAGGAGCGACAAGTACCATTGGTCGATTTTCGAGATCGACGTTTATCGGTAGCCCCAACAATGATCTGGAGACTGGCAATAAGGACAATCGGTAGAGATACTTGGTGGAGACGATTGGAAAACGATCGGATCGCGTTTTCTTGTGCGAACGTGGAAATCACCTTGCCGTAGGCAGGCCGCAGGCGCCAAATGCCTTGCTTTCTCATGTGCTCGGCATATAATGTTTGTAGAGTTGCCGTAGTCTTGAACGGGGCTCCGGCAAAATCGATTTGAAATGGTCGGATGACTAGATAAAGAGCGACCCGGGCGTGCCGGGGGGCTCGTTGACGAGTAAGCCGACGTAGCCGAATACCTGCGGGTGTTCGGCCACGTCGGCTTTTTTCGTTCTTGATGGCAAACAACAACGAAGGCTTCCCCGATCAGGATTGAACCAGGATAGATGCATGAAGGATGCGCTTTGCGAGGCAGTCGCCCGAGAGAAATCGACTGCCAGGGAGGGAGGATCTCCAAATGATCTGATCGCGGAACAGGCGGCCGTATATGTGCTCGACACGAGCATTGATCTGGCGGGCAATCCGTGTCCCGAGCGACTGACGATAAACGTGCGGCAATTGATGGTTGACACTCTGGCCGGCAATCGACGGCCCGAGCGTCGGCGGCAGTGGCGCTGGGAGCAAATCGAAGCCTTCCGTGTGGGAACGGCCGTTGGCTCGCATTTCCTTCAAGTGCAGGTCGATGGGCAGTGGATTGACGTCTTGCGCCGGCCGGGAGACGTGGCGCGGGAATTGACCGATCTGGTGCCCCGTCTCAACGTACGCTGCCGCCAGGACTTCCGCGCTACGCCTGGCGGGGCGGAAAACGGGGCACGACGGCGGAATCTGGACGGCTGGCCGTACGATAGCCGCCGAGAAACGAAATCGCCCCCACGGTCGCGAATGACTGCGCGGTTGTGGGCCTTGCTTCGCCCTTTCTGGGGCAGCGTGGTGCTCCTGTTGGCGTTGTCACTGGGCGCGGTAGCCATCGACATGACTCCCCCGATCTTGCTGAAGCTCCTGGTCGACCGGGTATTGCTGGCCGATCGGCGCAAAACCCCCTGGGACAATTGCTGCAACTCCTGCTGGCCATCGTTGCCGGCCTGTTGTTGGCCCGCCTGGCTGCCACGCTCGTGGCCGTTTGGAAGGGATGGGTTTCCAGTCGAGTCGGTACGACGCTTACCTCCGATCTGCGCAAGGAGCTGGTGGTGAAGCTGAACGGATTGCCGTTAGCCTTCTACGATCGGAACCAGGTGGGGGTGCTCATGAGCCAAGTGGCCTATGATACGGAAACGCTGCACACGCTGGTCTACCACGTGACCAGCGGTTTCCTCATGCAGTCGCTGCAGCTGGTGGGCATCAGCGTCATGCTTCTTTATCTGAATGCCAAACTTGCCTTGGTCACCCTGCTGCCGATGCCGTTGATTGTCGCCGGAAGTTGGTACTTCACGCGCTATCTACAGCCGCGGCACCAGCACTATTGGGCCGCCGTTGGCAAGCAGGCTTCAGCCTTGCTGGGAATGCTCGCGGGGATTCGAGTCGTCAAGGCCTTTGTGCAAGAGGACCGCGAAATTCGCCGCTTCGCCGAGTCCAGCCGCCGACTTCGCGACTCTCGACTGACCGTCGACAATGCCGCCGTTACCTTTACGGCTGCAATGGGCTTGCTTTTTGCGCTGGGCGGCCTGGTGGTATGGTATCTCGGCAGCCGCGACGTGCTCTTTGGCGCCATGACTTTCGGCTCGCTGATGGCCTTCCTCGCCTACCTGGCGATGTTTTACGCGCCGTTGACCACGATTGCTGAGTCCACCACCTGGTTTGCCAGCTTTTTCAGCACGAGCCGCCGGATTTGCGCACTACTGGACGTGCCTGGCGAAAGCGAACCAGCCCAGCCGACCGTACCCTTGGACCGGTTCCAGGGAGGCGTCGAGTTCCAACACGTGTCGTTTGCTTACGATCGCAGCCGGCCCGTGCTGAAAGACATCAGCTTTTCCGTCGAGCCGGGTGAGATGGTGGGCGTGGTAGGCCGCAGCGGCTCGGGCAAGTCGACGCTGGTGAGTCTCATCGGACGGCTGTACGCGTGCGATGCCGGGCAGATCCGCATCGATGGGATCGACGTGCGGCAGGCGGATCCCCGCCAGCTTCGCCGGCAAATCGGCATGGTTCCCCAGGAACCGTTCTTGTTCCGCGGCCTGGTGGCGGCGAACATCACCTATGGCAACGAACAAGCCACGCCGGACCAGATCCTTTTGGCCGCCCGGAATGCCGATTCCCACGAATTCATCATGCGCATGCCTTTCGCCTACGAAACGCAACTGGGCGAAGGAGGCTCCGGCCTGTCCGGCGGAGAACGGCAGCGGCTTTCCATCGCCCGGGCCTTGTTATACGATCCGGCGATCCTGATTCTCGATGAAGCCACAGCCAGCGTCGATGCCGAATCAGAGCGGGCGATCTGCAGGGCCATACGCCGTCTGGCACGCCGACGGACCACAATCGTGATCGCACATCGGCTCTCCACGCTACAAGGGGCCGACCGCCTGTTGGTATTCGATCAAGGGCGACTGGTCGAACAGGGGAGTCCGGCGGAACTGTTGGACCAGGGCGGATTATACAGCACCCTGGCCAGCATCCAGTACAACCTCAGCGAGAGCCACCGGCGCCTCGAATCGGCCGCGAGTTCCGACGCTGCGCTGGGTATAGCGGAAGCGGCTGCGGCATGCGGCGGGGAGGACTCGCTGACCACGAGTAGGGGGTGCCCGCAGGCGGCGCACGCCAAGGCGGATGTCCGCGACGAATTTTACGAGCCTGAAATCGCCAAGCTCGATCCGGCCGGCGTCACGATCGAAGACGGCGACCACGGCATGTTGCAGATCACAAGGGGCCAGAAGCGCAACGAGTACGTACAGGCAGTGTGGGCCTTTCCGGCCAGCGAGCCGGGGCGATTTATCAGTCTGCGTCATTGCGAACCGTCGGGCCGAGAAATCGAGGTGGGTATGATCCACACTCTTGCCGCCTGGCCCCAGGCAGCGCAGGAGGCGGTTCGCCGATCGCTTGCCCGTCGCTACTTGATACGCCGCATTCAGGAAATCCGCCAGGTCCGCACCAGCGGCAACCAACTTTCGATGTCGGTGCTTACCGACCGCGGGCCGGCCAAGCTGCGATTGGAGAAACCGGGCGAAGGGTGCCAGGAATTTGGCGCCCACGGCCTGTTGCTCACCGATCCCGAAGGCAACTACTACGCGATCCCGGATCGCCGCGCCTTGCCCCGCCGCCAGCAACGACTGCTGGCACTTTATTTCGGAGACTAATACGGAGATTTCGCCCATGCCTACCATGACCGGTCAGACCCGCCAACGCCTGTTGCGGACGGGGAAGCCTCCGTTCCCGGAGTTGGACCAAGGGCAATTGCCTTCGCGACCTTCGTCGCCCGATACGTTGTCATCCGACACACCATCGCTCGACACATCGACGTACCCTGAGATCAAGCCCGAGCAGCTTGCAGAGCTGGCCCTTGACGCGGCTCATTCGCATGCGTTGGCAGCCCGGCCGGGCCGCGATCGGCTGCTCGTCCGGCTCAAGGAAAGCGAGCGTGTTTTACAGGGGGCATACCGTCGGCTGAGGTGGGCGGCCGAGCAAGGGATGATTCCTCCCGCGGGCTCGTGGTTCGTCGAGAACTTCAACCGGGTTCAAGAGTTGATGCGATCGGCCCGGCGGGATCTCCGCAAGGGGCTGCACCGCGAGTTGCCCCATCTTTGCGACGCCGCCGGGAGATGCCTGCCGCGAGTCTACGTTATGTCGCGGGAACTGATCGCTCATCTCGACGCGCAACTCGACCAGGAGAGTCTGCACCAGTTTTTCAGCGCCTACCAGACCGTGGCGCCGCTGAGTCTTGCGGAACTGTGGTCGGTTTGCGGTATGTTGCGACTGGGCCTGATTGAATTCCTTTGCCAAGTGGCGCTCCGCGTTGCACCATCGCAGAGCGACCGGGAGCTGAACCGCTCGGCGATTGCGCACGATGCCCGGCAGGAGGCGGCTGACGAACTCTCGATGAAGCATGGCATTCTTAGTCTGCGCGACCTGGCGATGCTGGACTGGAAGGAATTCGTGGAGCGCGAGAGTGTGGTAGAGCATATCTTGCGCGAGGATCCGGCCGGCATCCACCAACGAATGAGCTTTGCCAGCCGCGATCACTACCGCCGGATCGTCCAGCGGCTTGCCCGCCGCAGCCCATTGGGCGAAGAGCAGGTGGCTCGCGCCGCGATCGAGCATGCGAGGAAGGCCGCAACGGCTGCGGCGCCTGCGCAAGCCGGTGACCGGGCGACCGTCCAGCAACACGTGGGCTACTACCTGGTCGATCGGGGCCGAGCCGCGTTGGAAGCCAGCATCGGTTACCGACCCACATGGCTTGTGGCCCTGGAGCGATTCATTGGGCGGGCTCCGCTGGCCTCTTACTTGGGAGCAATCCTGTTCGTGTGGTTGCTCACCGTGCTTGCCGCGGCGGCCCTGGGCGCAAGACTGGAAGTCGTGCGGATTGCCGCGGGCACCTTGTACTCAGGGTCGGCGGCCGCGCTGTTGCTGCTGGCGCTCTACGCCGGAGCGGCGGGACAATGTGCGGTGAGCCTGGTGAACTGGCTATGCACCCTCTTGGTTCCGCCGCGGCCGATGATGCGGTTGGATTTCTCGGCAGGAATTCCCGCCGAGCATCGCACCCTGGTGGCCGTGCCGTCGCTATTGACCTCCGAGCAAACCGTGCGGGGTCTCGTGGAGCAGCTCGAACTTCGCTATCTGGCCAATCAGGACGACAATTTATGGTTCGCCCTGCTGAGCGATTTTCCCGATGCCAATCGCGAGGCATTAAACGGCGACTCGCGCTTGCTGGAACTGGCCCGCACGGAGATTCAGCGGCTCAACGAGCGCGTATTGCGCCGATCGACCCGGGGTCTTCTACCTCCTGCATCGGCCGCGAAAGTGGAATCGGCAACAGGGCGCATGGATGGGAGAAGAACGAAAACGGGGCAAGTTGGCGGCCCTCAACCGGCTGCTGCAAAGCGGCGAGGCAGAGGCCTTTAGTGCCACGATCGGCGACTTGCCGCAACTCCGCTCGGTTCGCTACGTGATCACGCTGGACAGCGACACGCAACTGCCGCGCGACGCGGGACGGAAGTTGGTCGGTTGTGCGGCCCATCCGTTGAACCGGGCGCGTTTTCAAGACCAAAGCGAAGCTGGCGATCCGCATTCGTGCGTGGTGGTTGCGGGCTACGCCGTACTCCAGCCGCGCGTAACCGCGACGATCTCCGGGCGCATCGCAGCCGCTTCAGCCGTCTGGCAGCGGGCGATGCGGGAATCGATCCCTATACGCTCCAGACCAGCGATCTCTATCACGACCTGTTTGGGCAAGGCAGTTTCATCGGCAAAGGGATCTACGATGTGGCGGCGTTCGAGTCGGCCTGCGCAGGCCGTTTTCCCGAAAACCGCCTGTTGAGCCACGACCTGATCGAAGGCTGCTTCACCCGTAGCGGCCTGGTCAACGACGTGGAACTGTTCGAAGGAGTTCCCTCGCGGCTATTGGTCGATATGAACCGCCGCCACCGTTGGATACGCGGCGACTGGCAAATTGCCTCCTGGTTGGGTGATCGTGTTCCCACGCTGCAGGGAAACGGTTCCAATCCACTCTCCGGGCTGTCGCGGTGGAAAATCCTGGACAACTTGCGGCGGAGCCTCACGCCGGTGCTGTTGTTGGGCTTTCTGGTGCTTGGTTGGCTGCTGGCCCCGGCTTTGGCCGGTCTCTGCACGCTGTTGGCCCTCGCGCTCGTCTTTGGCCCGGCCAGTATTGCGGCGCTGCCCGGGGTGTTTCGCCGGCCGGAGGGAAAGCCCCGGATGCTGCACGTCCGGTACGAGATACGGCAATACCTGCGGACCTGGCTGGCCGAGGCCGTCGGCTGGTGTATTCTGCCTTATACGGTACATAGTCACATTGATGCCATCGTCCGCACGCTGTATCGTTTAGGCATTTCACGGAGACACTTGTTGGAATGGACCACCGCCAGTGAAGCGGAGGCATCTTGTAGCGGGAAATTGCGCGATCATTACAAAATCATGGGGGCTTGCGCGGTATCGAGCATCCTGGCAGCCGTCTTGCTGCTGGTTGTCCAGCCGACGACCCTATTGGTCGCCGGACCGGTGCTGCTGGCGTGGCTCGCCGGACCGCTGATCGCCTGGTGGATCTCCTTGCCCTATCCGTGCAAAGCGGCCTCGGTGACGGGCGCCGAACAACGGCAACTTGGCCGCTGGGCTCGGCAAACCTGGCATTACTTCGATAACTTCGTGGGGGAGGCGGACCACTGGCTGCCGCCGGACCATGTGCAAGGCGACCCGCCGACGACCGTGGCTTCCCGCACCAGCCCTACGAATATCGGATTGGCATTGGTGTCGGGCCTGACGGCCTACGATCTGGGATACTTGCCCGCCGCGGCCTTGCTGGATCGCACCGGCCACATGCTGCAAAGCATGCTGCTGCTGGAACGACACCGGGGGCATTTTTACAATTGGTACAATACCCGCACTTTGCAACCGGCCGAGCCGCGTTACGTATCGAGCGTCGACAGCGGCAACCTGTGGGGTACGCTCACCGTGCTGAGCGCTGGTCTGGAGGAGTTACGCAGTCGCCCATTGATTCCTCCGCGTTTGTTCCAAGGGCTTCAGGATACGGTGGAGGTGATCGCGAATATCCGCCGACCGCCAACCATTGCGCGGTGCCCGCGTGCCCAGGCCGCCCCCGCGATGTGGAACGACGCATTGGACGTTTGCATCGCCGATTTGCGCGAGGAATGCTTTGACGCGCCTTTTGGGGGCGCACGGCGAACGTGTGAGCGCTTGCTCCGCATTTGCCGGCGGGCGGAGGACTTGGCGATGCAGGTTTCGGTCGATCAACCGGTCTTAGGACAATGGACGTTAGCACTGGTGCGACAAAGCGCCCAAGCCCATCAACATTTGTCACGACTGGCGTTTTGGTTGCAGTTTGCCCAACCGAAGAACGGCTCCGCCGCGGAACGCGCAGACTTCGAAAAACTGCACGCATGGTTCGAGCAACTCGATGCCGGCTGCACGTTGGAGCAGGTACTCCAGGCGGCCGAAAAGATTGCTGAAGACCATTCATGGAAATTGGAAGCGGCGGAGGAAGATGCCGGCGCCGGGGGGGATACTCGCCGCGAATACCAGACGATGCCCGGGAGCGTGCAGCAGGCGGCCCGCCGGGCCGCCTTGGCTGCCCGCCACGAATTGCAGCAAATCTCCTTTCTTACCGGGCTTTGCCGGCGATTCTCCGCGATGGATTTTCGATTTCTTTTTCACCCGCAGCGGAAGCTGTTGGCCGTGGGTTTCAACGTGAACGATCACCGTTGCGACGAAAGCTATTACGACCTGCTGGCCTCGGAGGCCCGCCTGGCCAGTTTCCTGGCCGTCAGTCACGGCCAGCTTCCGCTGGAGCATTGGTTCGCCCTGGGCCGGATGGTCAACCTGGTGAGCGGCACTCCCACGCTTTTGAGTTGGTCGGGCTCGATGTTCGAGTACCTGTTGCCGATGCTGCTCATGCCTTCCTACCGGGCGACGCACTTGGATGCGACGTGCCGCGCGGCGGTGAAACATCAGATCGGCTATGCCCGCCGGCGCGGCGTTCCCTGGGGGATTTCCGAAAGCTGTTCCAGCACCCTCGCCGCGGGCGACGACTACGGATATCGGGCTTTCGGGGTGCCGGGGCTGGGCCTGGCGCCGTACCTTGGCGAGCATCTGGTGATTGCCCCCTATGCCGCGGCCTTGGCACTGGTCGTGGCGCCGCGCGAGGCCTGCGCTAACTTGGCTCGGCTGGAGCAGTTGGGCTATCTCAGTTCCCATGGTTTCTACGATGCGATCGACTACACGGCGGAACTGAGCCGGCCGGCCGGTCCGCGGGCACCATGTACTCATGGTCGGCCGTGCAAGATCGTGATGGCGCATCACAGCGGTATGACCCTCTTGGCGCTGTCCCACGCACTATTGGGCCCGACGATGCCGCAGCGCTTTCTGCGGGACCCGCACTGCGCTGCGCACGATATCCTGCTGCAGGAGCGCGTGCCGCGGAACGTCTGTCCGGTGGATCCGGAAACGCTCCATTGAGGCAGCCATCACAGACTTGGCAAAGAAACGAACCACTTCGAATCGGGCATACATGGCGCTGGACTTGCTTACAGTCGCCCACGCATGCCTGGCGGCCACCAATGGAGTCCACACCGCCTTGATTACCTCAAGGTTCATGAACTGCGCAACCCTCTTGCCCCCATCCTCAATTGGCAGGTCTGCCGCCTGTCCGATACCCAGTCACGGCCACCAGCACGATGTCGTGGAGAAGGGGCTTCTTCAACGTCGAAGACCTGCAGGCGGGTATAGCGCTTGACCAGGTCCGAAAGGATGCTTTTGCGGTCTGAGGCCAGGTGCTGCACCAGGACAAAGGCCATGCCGGGATCGGTCCCAGCAGGCATGCCGGAAAAGAAAGCTACAAACGCCGCTAAGCCTCCGGCCGACGCGCCGATGCCGACGATGGGAAAACCTACGTTCGGCCGCGCGCCTAAGTCTGCCTCTGCCGCTGGTAGCGCTGAAAGCATGCTAAAAAGAAAGTGTAGCGTCGGGCGGGAAACGGAGCATCCACTCTAGCCAATCAGTCGGTTCAACAGGGACTCGAGCGACACGACGGCAAAGCGGGTAATCATGTCGGACGTGGCGAAGGGGAGGTAGAGATCCCCGTTGTGGATCATCGCTCCGCAGGAGTAGACGACGTTAGGCACATAGCCGTCGCGTTCCTTTTCAGTGGGCGCGATCAGCGGTTCGTCGAGGCAGCCGATGACCTTCAGCGGATCGTTCAGGTCCAGCAGCATGGCGCCGATGCAGTAAGTGCGCATGGGGCCGACGCCGTGCGTCAGCAAGAGCCAGCCTTCCGGCGTTTCCAGGGGCGAGCCGCAGTTGCCGATCTGCACCAAACCCCAGGGATAGTGCGGCGTCTGCAGCAACTCGGCGGTCTCCCAGAAGTGGACGATGTCGGAATACATGATGTACAGGTTCTCACCGTCGATCCGCGAGCACATCACGTAGTGCCCGCCAATCCGCCGCGGAAAGAGCGCCATCCCCTTATTCCGCGCAGGGCGCCGTTGATCGTGTGTACGCCGATCTGCAGGAAGTCGCGGGTCTCGATCAGTTGCGGAAGCACGTGATAGCCGTCGAAGGCAGTGTAGGTGCCGTAATAGGTGACCGTGCCATCGTCCTCCACGAAACGGACCATGCGAAGGTCCTCGATGCCGTGGCTTTCGCTCATGCTCTGGGGAAAAATCACCAGTTCGGAAGCCTCCGCTTCTCGCGAAAGCTGCAACTGGTAGTTCGAGTGGGCCAACCAACCGATTTCCTGGAGCGATTCCTCGAGGTGTGGCGTTTCGCTCGAGGCAGCTTTCGCTTCCACCATGGCCTGTTCGAGTTGGGCCGCGGTGAACGAGTCGCCGAGGTGCCCCAATACGAGTTCCATTACCGTATCGTTAACGCCGATGTCCTTGAGCTTGCGGTGGAATAAAGTTTTTTCAAATAGCTTGTCCGGCACGAGTCGGACGGGCTTGGTAAAGCGGCTGCAGGGGTCGATTTGGATCTGGTGGTCGGAGTAGATGACGCCGGTGCGAAAGACGATGGAGGACACATGCCCCTCGCCGGTCGCACGCAGACTCATGATGATCCGCACCGCGCCTGTGGGTATGTTGCGCTGGTTGTGATGCGGAACAATCGACGGATTGAAGAGCGCCGCGGATTCGAGCGAGTATTCCGCGGTCAAGTAGGCCCCGATCAGCATCTGGCGGTTGTGCGGGCAGTCATCGGGCTGGCCGGCGATTTCCAAGGCCGACCGGTAGTTCTCGTCGAGCACCGAGGCGATGCTGCCGTGGCGGGTGCGGAACTTCATGAACACGTCGTCCAGCAGACGGTCAACCTGTTCGTCGCTCAGGGCGCGCACGCGGTCGACGACGTGGCGGATCCGCTCCTTCCCGCCGGGATTGAAGAAACGGGTAATGACACGGCGAAAATCACTGCGGAAGGTGACCGGCAAACGGCGGACTTTCAGCGTGCCGACGCTTCCTATTCGATTTTTCGATCGCAGCGCAGGATCCTGGCCAGGGGCGTCGCTCAAGATGCTCTCCCTTCAACCCAACACGGGGTTTGGAGCACCCATACGCCGCAGCCAACGGAAATGGGAACCAACTCCCGCCCGGAAGGTCGCGTGCGCCATGTAGGGTAGCCCGAACTCCCGGCAGGTCTCTTCCACCAGCGGCGCCAGGGCCGGGTAATGGACGTGGCAAATGCGGGGGAAAAGATGGTGTTCGATCTGGAAGTTCAGCCCGCCGATGAACCAGGAGAGCAGCCGGTTGCGGCGGGCGAAATCAACGGTCGTTTCGACCTGGTGTTCGGCCCAGCCCTTCTCCATCCGGCCCGTGTCTTGCCGGGGCAGGGGAAAAGCAGCCTCCTCCACGCAATGCGCCAACTGAAACACGACACTGAGCGTTAAGCCTTGAACCAGCGATGCTGTGAAGTAAAACAGCAGTACAACCCAAAACGAATGCATGAGCAGTGGGAGCAGCGTAAGCGAAAAGAAAATCGCCTTGCCGCCGAGAAACACTGCAAGATCCCACCCCTTGGGCCGCGCGAACCTGCGCCCGCCGATCTGGCCGACGACCCAGTCATGGAAGTCGTCGTAGAGTTGCCACTTCAGAGGCAGAAAACCATACAACAACCAGAGGTAATATTGCTGGAACCGGTGAAATGGGAGACGCTTCTGGTGCGGCGAAAGCCGGCCGAAATAGCCGAGGTCGATGTCGTCGTCGTGGCCGGTGATGTTGGTATTGCTGTGATGCATGGCGTTGTGCTTCCTGGCCCAGAAATACGAACTGCCTCCCAGCAAGTCAAGGGATCTCGCCGTGAGCCGGTTGATCCAAGGACGGTCCGAGTAAGCATGATGTCCGCCATCGTGCTGGATATCGAATCCAACCGCGGCCATCGCCAGGCCCAGCGAAATCGCCAGCGGCACGGCCAACCACCATGATCCTGCAAAAAACACCAACAGCACATACGGACGTCAAGAGCCAGCCGAAAACAACCGCCGTCTTCACGTACATCTGCGCGGAGTCGCGGCGTCGTCGCCCAGTGCGTATGAAGTACCGATCGATGCGGCGTCGAAGCTCCTGGTGAAACTCGTCACCCGGACCGAACGTCAACACGGCGGATGTCGTCGAAAGGGCTGGACAGGTTGCTCTGACTTTCTGGTTTGCTGCCATGATCGTAGGGATTGGTGTACACGCGGATAATCTCATGCCTCTGCGCTGGCGAGTTGGCGATGGTGGTCGCCAAGCAAGTGGCGGACTTCGCTGTTGCTCATTTCCGCCCACAAATAGGCCAGCGTCGATTCGGCCCCTTGGTTGTAATTCACGCCCGAGGCCTGCAGGCCGTCGTAGCAGGCACCGGACCGGACATCGACCAGCGGCCGATTCAGGCTATTGCCGCCATGGAACCAGCCATAAGCGCGGCGGAAGCATGCCAGATACTCCCCGTCGCCAAGCAAATCCAGCGCGGCCAGCGCCGTTTCGGCCATTGTGACCGCTTCTACGGGCTGTTGATCATAGGGCGCCTTTTCCTCGCCGCGAGGATGCCAACCCTCGTTCCCAACCGGCCAGAAGACGCCCTCGGCGGTCGTCTTTTGGTCGAGGAAGGCAAACGATGCCCGCGCGATGTCCAGGAAATCCTCGTGTGGCCAACGCCTGGCAGCGACGAACAAAGCGTGCGGTAATACGGCGTTGGCATAGGTCATGCGCGACTCAAACCACTGCCAGTCCGGCCGCTGGGCGTGGCCGTAGCATTCGGCCAACCGTCGCGCCGCCGACCAGGCTACGCTTTCCAAAGGTTCGATGTCTTCTGCGCCCTTGCTCCACAAATGCCCGTAAGCCAGAATCACGTAGGATTGGGCACGCAGGCTTCGCAGGTCGGCGAGGGTGGACAGAACCGCATCGATCAACTCGCGGGCCAACGCCCGGTAGCCGTCCGGCAGGTTGCTGCCGAGCACTTCCGCCAGGGCGCGGACCGCCTGGCCTTGGCAATCACCGCAGCCTTCGGCATCCAGCCAACGCCGATCGTAGCTGAGGAAATTGTGGAATCCACGGCCGATGGCGCGCGCAAACTCGAGAAAGCTCAGGTAGTTGGTCACCCGCCGCAACATTCTCTCCTCGGGATGCTGGCTCCAGAGACGAACGCAGAGCCGCAAGGCCCGGGCGTTGTCGTCGGTCGTGTAGCCGCTCTCACGGCGGGGGAGGCTGAAAATAGCATGTTGAATCAAACCGGTTGAGTCGGTCATGCGGTCCAGGTGGTTCAAAACGATGGCGTCAAGGTCGAACATTAGGAGTTACCTCACGAAAACAAAAAAAGCCGACGTGGCTGAACACCCGAAGGAATTCGACCACGTCGGCTTACGCGCTAACGAGCCTCTTGGCAGGGCCGAGTTGCTCTCTATCTAGTCATCCGACAGCTGCATGAAGAGTCGCGGAGAAGTGCCCCGGGACTCTTCCAACACCACTATTATACGCCGGAATAGCGCAAAGGCAACGGCAACCCGCTATGGTACAGTTCCCAACCGTGGTCCGTATGAGTAAACGTGTAAGAGCCCGTACGAAGCCGGGATTGGATGCCATCCCTGTTCGAGCCCCGGCCGAAGCGGATCACGGACGCGGGTCTGGAGCACCTCACGGATCTAGCCCACCTCCATTTGCCCCGCCAATGATCGCCGCTTCTTGAGTTTTCCTAGATAGAACTAAATGGCAAAACGTCCTTTTTTTCTGACCGGCAATCTAGGCCATTCCCGCTCCAACTGTCCGCAGGTACGCCCTGGGCGAGCAAGAACACCTGCACCATGGTCCCGGTCGTGAAGACCTGCACGACGGTGCCCGTCGTCGTTTCAACTTCCGTAGTCGCTTCTCGCACTTCGACTCCGGTAATCCGTTTGATCTCCTGTCGCAACTCGTCGGCGGAGTTGGCGAACAACTGCCGGTGAAACTCCTGGACTTGGGCGGCGCCCGCTGGGCTCTGGGCCAGGGCCTTCTCGGCACGTGACAGAGCCCCGTGCAGCGTGATCATCAGCGTGTTGCCACTGAGAACTACGGCCACCGATTTGGGCTCGTGGCCTGTCAGCTGCTGCTGGAATGCGGTTGCCGCTCGCGCAATCTGCTGAGCCGCACTCGAATTGAGGTTTTCCATGGCAGACGGCCCTCCACGTCCGCAGTACGGTCAAGAATGAAAAAAGCCGACGTGGCGGAACACCCGGAGGTATTCGACCACGTCGGCTTACTCGCTAATAAGCCCCTCGGCACGGCCGAGTTGCTCTCCATCTAGTCAACCGACAACTTCATTTTCATTGGAGAATCGCGATCAAGTGCGTCCCGACTCTTCCAACGCCTATATTGTAAGCCGGCAAGGGGCAAAGGCAATGCGGCAACTGGCTTTCTTTCAAATTTGTATGATTTATCTGAATTACAGTGGAGAATCTGATGAGATATGTTCCGTCAAGGGTCCAGTACGTTGTCAATCCAGTTGGGGACCATCAGTACGAGAATGTTTTGGTGATCGGCGCACAGGCGAGGGGTCGATTTCCGAAGCGGTGTAATTTCCCGGCCAAAAGTCCTCCGAAATTTCGGAGTTTTTTTACCAGATGCTAACAATCCCCCATTTGCTGCCGGGCTTGCGACTGTTTACAATCCCAGTTGGCCCACAGGGGGCCTGGTTTCGCACTCAGTGTATCACCAACTCAAAATCGGAAACGAAGCATGTCCGAATCACCACTCGGAGGGGTCGCATTTGACGACGACGAGAATTCGGTCATGGAAATCGTGCCGCCCCCGGATCGCCAGTCCGTCAACACTCGTCGTCGCTCAGGCAAGCAGGATGTCACCGTTCTGGAGGGCGATGGTCAAGACTGGAATGATATGTCGGTGGAGCCGCCGGAGGTTGAGTTCGACTTGATTGAAAAGATCCACGGCATCGAGTTCGTGGTCGAGTCGTTGACTTCACGTCGCGGATAACTACTTAATACAAGCGTCACCAACAAATCTAGGAGCATTACCATGGCAACACTCTCGGTACTGAAATTCGACTCCGCCGACGCGGCGGAGAAGGGACTCACGCTGATGAAGGAACTTCAAAAGCAAGCCCTGATCACGCTCGAGGACGCCGCGATCGTCACCTGGCCGGTGGGGGCGAAAAAGCCCAAGACGCGGCAACTTTACGACCTGGCCTGCGCCGCCGCCTGGGACGGGGCCTTCTGGGGCATGCTCTTCGGCTTGATCTTCTTCGTTCCCTTCTTCGGCGCGGCGGTTGGCGGGTTGATGGGCCTTTTGGCGGGCCACTTCACCGACTATGGTATCGACGACAACTTCATCAAGGAAGTCCGCGGCAAGATCACCGAAGGGACCTCGGCCCTCTTCCTCCTGACGCACGGGGCAGTGGTCGATCGCGTGCTCGATGCGATGAAGACGCTGCCGAAGTTTGAGATCGTGGCCACGAACCTCCCCAAAGAGCAAGAGCAGAAGTTGCGCCAGGCGTTTGCTTGAATGCGGAACCGTGGGAATCCAGGCTGGTTCAGGAAAGGGCGATGTACTTCGCCGTCGTCCGTGATTTCGAAAGGAATACCACGGCCCGCTTGCCATCGGTATAATACGGATCGCCGGTCAAGTTGTGTCGTGGTTTCGCCTGGTCGCACGGGCAGACGCCATCGACGTACCCGGTCATCTCCAGTCGCTCGACGTGCATCAGATCCTCGACGACATAATCCCGTGCTTCGTCCACGTCGGGATCGATTCGATGAGTCGTCAGATTCCAGGTTTGCCAAGTAAACCGGACGCCGATGTCACGGCTCACTTGCCCAATCCATACCCTTTGTCCCTGAAATTGCAAGGACGTGGCCCATAATCGCAAGTGCAGGCGTTCGTTGATTGAGCTACGAATCCGCTGTAAAGCAAAATCCTGGCAACGATTGAACAAAAACAGTCCGCTAACAGGGGAGTAACGGTACTCGGCACCCGTGAGAAACGCCCGAGTGGTTTTCCAGCACGTCGCCAGACTGATCACTTCCGTCTCGTCCCAGCGGGCACCGAAGGCCGCGAGCACTATGGGAAAATCGCCGACGACGACGAGGTTGACCGGATCACCGGTCCGCCGGCCGCCGCGGTTGTTAGTAGCCTGCGGCGCGGCAACCAGATACTGACGAAGTGCCGGAATGTCCACTTCGGTCAACTCGTCGGCTGCGTGAACGGTGTCGAACTCGCGTCGCAGGTAATCGGTGCGGAGCCCCTCGACTTGCACCGAGAACTCGAAGTCCTGAAAGCCGCCCGGGCCAAGCAATCGCACGAGGACGATCTTGTTCCCTTCCGAAAGATTGGTGTACACGAACCCAGCCTGCTCTCCACCAGCCGAAATCGGACGCATGCGGAAGGCATGCTCCAGGAAGAATGCATCGATTGTCCTGTTTGCCCGACGAACAGCGAATAACTTGATCGGCAGAAGTATCAGCAGCGGAAGAAACAGCCACGCCAGGAAGCCGAAACCGAGCAGTCGCCTTACGCCCTTGTAATGATTGAGGGCAGCCGCTTCCAGCGGAGAGAAGTGGTTCGGATCGAGTGCGACAAACTGGAGCCGGTACGGCTGCTTGCTCCGATTGACGACGTGAACCCAGACCGGCTGAATACTCCGTCGAGCCATAGGAACGCCAAAAAACTTCCGGCTTTCCGCGTCATCTAGCACCGCCACACGGACTTCGAGGTCATCTCGCACCTGGGTACGGGCTGAATCGAGGAATCCCCTCGCGTCGGGCCGTGGTGAGTATGGGATCAGAAGCCAGCGGAAGATGAAAGTCTCGGTAATCGGCATTGGGACAGGCTCTGGGGATAGGCGAAATCATCGGTCGCTCACAAGCAGTATTCTATTAGCCGACCACCCAGAGTCCCAGATGGGGTCGATTGCCATTTTCGCCGTTTGTGGCCTGGTATTCGGCTCGCTCACGATCTGCGACGAAAGCGACAGCCTGGCCCTCCCCTTCGCGCCGCTGCCGGTCCGACGCAAGGCTATCCGCTACGCCGACGACGGCCGGGGCATCCCCTGCGTGCCCGGTCGCGGCTGGACCTGCAACCTCTGGGGCTTCGCCTGTGTGCCGCTGACGCTGGGCCGGAAGATCATCCGCGAGGGGACCGACGACGTGGAGGGGTTGGCGAAGTTCCTGAGTGAGAAGATCGCGCTGTCGAGCCGACCGTGACTTCAGCGCAGCATAAGAATAATGGGGCATCTCCGTATGCCCCTCTGGCTGCATTGCCCTGCTGCCCTGGCCCGCAATTCAAGCAGAAGGCCCGCCCGCTGGCACAGGATCAAAGTTGCCACGGTCAACTGGCTTGAACCGCGGGCCTTCGTTCTTCTTGGGCTTCTCCAACGCTAGCGGCAGCACTTCGCGTGGGAATACCGTGGCGTCATGATGATTTCACGTCACACCGCCCATCGTTCGCCGTATAAGGATTGGTGCAAGGCGATGGCCGGATACGTCGGCACGACAATTGCATATTATTCCAGTGCGGCAAAGTGGCTGCCAAATGGGCAACCTCGCCGCGTTCCGAACACGAAAATGGTGCTGCCATGGGATCCAAGACAAGCAAGATCGTACGGGTGCTGAAACGGCTGAAGGTCGCCGTCGGCTATCAGGAGCTGGGTATGACGCAGCACGCCTTGCGTTGTCTCAAAAGCCTGGCGTCACTGGGCGGAATTGGACCGTTTGGCCTGGTCGCCGAGGTCCTGCGGGGCGAGTTCGTCAAGCAGGCCGAGAGTCATGTCTCTGCGGCCAGGGCCTAGGAGACGGTCGCCTGCATGCTGCCGACGCCTGGCCGGCAGGCAATGGAGATGACTTTGGCCGCCTGCTACGGGCAGGCCAACGACACAGCCCTGGCAGCCAACAGCAGGGCTTGTGCTCGCGGTGCGATGCCCAAAGCCCAATCGAAGCCTGCCTGCTAGGCACTCAAGACTCAGCCGCTCGATTGTGTTCATAAGATGAAATTGGAACTCCCCAACATCGGAGGCAAGCCTTGAAACCGGCGTTTCTCCTTGGCGTAGTCCTTTGCCTGACGGCGAGCGGCTGCGACGACTCGAAGAACCCTCTTTCCGATGCGAAAACCGCCAGGCCCGATGAGCGGTTGGTTGGCGTCTGGCGAGGTGGCGACGAATACTACCACGTCGGTCATGCCGGCGAGAAATTTCCGAACAACGTGCTGCGAATCGTAGTAGTCAACCGCAGGGCCGGAAAGTTCGACCCACCGGAAGAATACCTCACCTTCCCGACAGCCATCGGCGGCAAGACCTACCTGAATGTCATTCGCGACGGTGACGAGAAGCTGGTCAAGGGTCTGGATGAGAAGGGCTGGAAAGCCGTAGACGTCGACAGCTACACGCTGCTCAGGTACCAGGTCGATGGCGACAAGCTGACGGTGTGGATAATCGACGAAGACGCCAAGCAGAAGGCGATCCAAAGCGGCAAGGTGAAGGGGACTGTGAAGAGCACTCTTGCCGAGTTCACCGACACCGGCGATAACCTTGCCCGCTTTGTTGCGGGAGCGGGCGACAGCCTCTGGAACACGAAAGAGCCGGGCAGGCTGGAGCGATTGACCGAGGGCAAGAAGCCTTGACCGAGGACTGGGACCTGCGGCCCATTGGGTGGCCCTGCTCGCGGGGCAATGCTGCAGGTCAGCTGGCCTGACCGTGTCGCGAAGGTTCGTCGCACCCAGCGTTATTGCCATTCGGGTTATGGTCTCCTGCCTGGTTAAGCGTACAATCTAACTGTAACCGCTCTGAATTGCCCTATTGCCCGGGTTTTTCCCCCGCCATCGAGCCTTTTGGCTGCGGCAAATGCACCCACGGGGATGCCCATGAGCTTTGCAGTTGGGCTTTATCGTGATTTCGCCCGCCGAGGCCGAATCACGTTCCGCGTCGTTCCCGCCATTCATCCTTCCGACTACGTTTGTAATCCAGAGGGAATACTTAGTCAGGAAGAGGCGGAACACGTATCATGGCAGCTACGCCACACGGCCGTGATTTGTCGGGGAGTGGTCGGCAAATACGTGTGGCGGCAAGAGGAAGCGTAGGGCAAGTGAGTTTTTCAGGAGATTCGTGCCCGACTCGTTGATGCCGCAAGGGAGTTTGGAGACGAGAGGACGACGTCCCCGCCGCCACTCGGGGTTATCCCGATCCATCAGGTCAAACGCAGAGTCTACGTGTAGCCGATGCGAGAGTCCCAATGCTCGGACTTTTTTACACCTGCCAGGTGAATTTGCCAATCACCCCTGTCTCAGACAATGGGGCCAGGCGTATTTGTCGCAAGAGTTCTCTTGCTTCGTTGAAAACGAGTAAACCTACTGGTTCGCAGGTGAAGTCGGAAGAGTGTTCGACGAGAAATTTGTGAAACGTGATTCGGCCCTGCCGGGTAGCGTGCAAATACAGATTGACTGGAAAACGGAAGCTCATGGGAATCCCCTTCTTTCATAGTGCCACGACCAAACGGCTCAATGGCGAGCGGGGAACGCCCAAGCAACCGGGCTATCTGGCTGACATGTTCATTGTATACGCATCACCGAGGACGGCCATAGCACGGATGGCCAATTTGCCTGTTCGACCCCCGCAGCGTTATTGCCATTCGGGTTATGGCCGCCCATCTGGGCTGGCGTATAATCTAGACGTAACCGCTCTGAATAGCCCTATCGCCCGGGTTTCTCCCTCGCCATCGAGCCTTTTTGGCTGCGGCGAATGCACTAGAGGAGACACCTATGAGCTTCTCAGCCGGGCTTTATCGTGATTTCGCCCGGAAGGGCGGACTGATCTTCAATAAGCGGCCTGCCACCCGGTCTTCCGACTACAAAACCCGGACGGATTACTGGGTCAGGATGCGGCGGAAAACGTACCATGGCAGCTACGTTGCACGCCCGTGACGCCGCGGCTCCGAGAAGTGTTGCAGGAAGCGTTGCCAGTATTCTCGGCCGGTGCGAAAACTACGGTGGGAAGATCACGAAATCCTGCCTCGAAGCCATCGCTTGCCAAAATCGGCGGACCTCCTATGTTGCCTTGCTTACTAATAGGCTCTATGAAATGACCAACACCGACCTGCCGCTTTATCGGGAAAGACTTCTGGCTCTGCGGGCAAGACTTTTGGGCGACATGACCCAGATGGAAGATGGTGCTTTGACGGACCTCACCAGCACCACCGGCATGCCGACCGACATGGAAGAGTTTGCGAGTGACAGTGCGGATCAGGAACTCACGCTCGGTCAGTTAGGAAGCGACAAAGACGCCCTCGACCAGATCGAGTTGGCAATCGGGCGGATCGAGGATGGCAGCTATGGCCGCTGCGAGAAGTGCGGTGGAAAGATCCCCAAGACCCGCTTGGACGCCATCCCCTATGCCGCACAGTGCGTCCGCTGTGCATCGCAACACGAAGAATACCAGGGTCCGTAAGCGAAACGAAAAAGCCCTGGCGTTGCTTCCAGGGCCCTTTGATCTTTTCAGGGTTACAGGCAGGTCAGAACGGAACGTCTTCCGTCCCGGTGACCGTCATCGCCTCTGCCAGGTCCTTGAACTTTTTCACGCCGCCCAGCTCCTTGATGTGCCTTGCTCGGCCAATGCCGCAATGACATCTTTGGGCATGGCAGCGGCGTGGGCCGCTAGGTAATCACGCACCGCTTGGGTCTTGTTGAGCGTCGCTTTCTTGGCCATCTTTTTATCTCCGATTTGGGGTTACCGATTGGATGCACAATGAACAATTCGCAAGGCGACACCAAAGGCTCCATTCAATGAACGAAAGTAAGTCAGGAAATGGGGAGAAAGCGGCTGCGTACGCCGAGTATTCGGAACTCGCCACCATTGGGGTTATAACAATCGAGCAGGAAAAGCGTAGAATGGAAATGTAGCCCGATGAGTTTATTTGTTCGGGTTAGAGCAAGTCTTGGCCGGATGACTAGATGAAGAGCAACTCGGCTTTTGCCGGGAGGCTCGTTGACGAGTAAGCCGACGTGTCTGGATACCTTCGGGTGTTCTGCCATGTCGGCTATTTTGTTTCCTATGATGCAAGACGATCGGAATCTAGACAAAAAGGCTTCGCTGGCCAAACGCCGCTTCGTCCTCGCAAGCAGTGAAAGGACATCCCCATGGATGACGCAACGCACCTTTGTGAAACAGTTCCCAGCGAGTCGTCGGCCAGGTGGCAACAGTCAGCCGGGATGAGATTGGAGTTGCAAGCCAATCAGACCGTTTTGGAGGGGTTGCTGAATTGGTACAGCGTGTTCGTCTTCACGGGCGGCACTGTCCCAAGTGGCCGATGCGAACTTGCGGCGATCAATTCCTACCTTGAGCGTCCCTTTGCGACCGACTGCATCGCCACGGAAGAGGCCAAGCGTTATCGATGCCTTATCGAGTCGATCATGATGCCCGAGGCGGGGATACCTCCGCCGCCAAGGACGCTGCGGGGCAGAATGCAGATTGCCGACACGTTCGGCCGAACGGCCGCGGAAATTCAGAGCCTGGGAGGTAAGCTAAAATCGGCCCTGATGATTTGGGGCCCGCGAGTTTCGGTAGCGGCGAAGGCTTGACTCATAAATCGGCCTCAGGCAGCCGGGTAACAGCTTAAAACGGGATCAAGACAATGAAACCATTTTCCGTGTGGATTCGCCCTTTGGGCACGGACGGCAAGATTCGAGTCGAAAATATGCCAATTGCCACGTGGCTCATCAATCGCCTCAGCCGGCTCTTCGTCTTCAAGGGCAGCGAACCGGTAAATGAAAACGAATGCTTCCCCTGCTGTACCTTCCGCGTGGTGTACAGTTCGCAGATGTGCCACGACCGATTTCTGAAGCTATTGAATACTATCCCGGAGGTGAGACTAATGTCGGACCCGGCTTAGAAAGACTTTCAGGGCCGGAGAGTACGACTCCTTGGCAGACGCTTTCTATGGTGGCTCGCCGGCATTCGCAACAGAAAGGCAAGACATCATGTTCACCTTGTTCTCCATCATCCGCTACGTCCTATTGGCAAATGGCCGCCGACGGGAATGCCGAGGTCCAGGGCGACATCCAGTGCCGCTCGGTCGGCCCCGGATTGACCGCCCGAGATGACCTTATGCGGGAACGTGGATTCAACCTTCCTGCAACCTCTGTATCAAAGCCGCAAGCGTCTCAAGCCTGCCCAATCGTCGCCAGCCATGCCTTTGGGCCACCAGGGGTGAACTTCGGTCCATTCGGGCGTGGGATCGACTCGAAGTGGGTCGGTTCAATCCGATGAACTATCCAGCCATCTTGGAAGGAATCTCGGATTTCCCGCTGGCTAATCCGCCTTGGCCCCTCGGTCCCCGGTTCTTCGTCTGAGAAGCAGAGGATATATAGCACTCCTCCGTGCCCAAGCACGTCGCCAAGCCCCTGGACGAACATCGGTCGTTCGTTGTCAGAGAAGGTGTGGAACAGCCCGCAGTCGATCACCGTGTCGAATTGCCGCCCGAGTTTCTGCAATTCCAGGGCGTTTCTAACGATGAAATGGGCGTTAATGCCTCGCTGGGCGGCTTTGGCCTTGGCCCGCTCAATAGCGACCGGCACGAAGTCGAGTCCCAAGACTTCGTGGCCTCTGGTTGCCAGATACAGGAGGTTCTCGCCGGTGCCGCAACCCACATCGAGCACACTGCCGCCAATCTGGCCTTTTTCGGCCAATTTCACGATCGCTGGCTGTGGCCGTCCGGTATCCCACGGCGCTTGGCCCTGATAGGCTTGTTCGAATCGTTGATGGTCCATGTGGTGATCCCTTGTGGAAACTGTGCAAATCCGGGACGGTCCGGAGACCACCCATTACAACTCCCAGTCCGGCAGATCGACCACTCGGATGCCCGCCAGAGCATGTTGATTCCGGCGACGTGGATGATGACTTTGAAGGGAAGTCGGCCCGCCGACGTCAGGACGGTCTCACCCAGCCGGATCGAGCCGTGCTTGGCCAGTTCCTTGAAAGGGCCGGTGCCGCCTCGCCGCTTGATCGGACCGGAAACACGCTGCGGGAGCAATAGCCACCAGGGGATAATGTTCCAGTTCCAGGCATTGACGATCACGTCAACGTCCTGGTCGAGAAGTTCGCCTTGGACAACCTCGACGAATTTCCCCGGTTCTGGTTTTTGGTCAGAAGTTGCCGCCATGGAATTTTGCAAATGTTCGTGCCGCCACGAGTGCCATGAGCAATACCCCGAGTCCCAGGACAACCACATGCTTTGTCTTCCGCAGTTCGAACCGGCCAACACGAGCGACGAGCACGTAGGCCACAGCCAGATTGAACATCCCCCACAGGACGTTGACGGTCGATGACGACAGGCCCTCTCCGGGCGGCGAGGCGAACGGACTTTGAAACGGGCTGCCCGAAATACCGCTCACCAGATGCGGGATCGTGTTCGCGAGGAAAGCCCCACCGAAGAACCAGGCGAAGTAGTGATACCAGCGAGTCGGCGTCTGATCTTGCATGTCATGGCCGCCGCCACACTACGGGCGGCGACCTCCCTTCTTGCTCTTTCCGATCTTTGCCATGATCCGGTTCTTTTCCATCTTCTTCCGCAAGTGCGCGAACTTGGTCGCCGGTTTGCGGGCCGTTTGTCGTTCTTTTCCAGCCATTGGAGTTTCTCCTCGATCGCTACGTCGGATAGCCTTTCGTCACGGTGTCCGTCTTCCGGGCCAAATCCAGCGTTCGCCAACAATACCAGCTTGCCACCGTGGCGTAGGGTCGCCAGGGTGCGGCAATCGCGTGTGCCGTCTGCTTGTCCGGCAGATCGGCAAGACCATAGCGGTTACGGATAGCCGTCCGCACGCCCAGGTCGTCATGAGGGAATACGTCGAGCCGCCCCAGGGAGAAGATCAGGAACATTTGGGCCGACCAACGGCCAATGCCCTTTACGCGGGTAAGTTGTTCCACGATCCGTTCGTCCGACAACCGCCCGATCTGCCGAAGATCAACCATGCCGTCGTTCACTTTGCATGCCAAGTCAACAACATACGATGCTTTCTGCGGCGACAAGCCGACAGACCGCAGTTGGTCCACGGTGAACGTGGCAAGAGTCGCTGGTTTCAGGCCGTCGGGCCCGGCAAGTTCCTGCAATCGCCTGCGAATGGAGCGGGCAGCACTGGTCGAAATCTGTTGGGAAATGATAGACCGAACGAGCATCCCGAAGCGGTCACGCTCAAGCCGCAGCGTGAATGGACCTACGGCGTCGATCGCCGCCTTCATCATGGGATCGGCTGCCCGGAGATGGCGGCGTGCTTTCTGAATGTCGGCTAAATTCAATCGTCCCACAGCAATATCACCTTCCGCCCACAATTTGGGAAGAACCAACTGGTAAGGTAGTTGGCATTACGTCGTCGTGTTGCCTCGGATTTGAACCGCAGATTGGCGATCAACGGCTGTCTTAAATCATTAACGGAATGGCATTGAAGTAAATTCGGCAATTGCTGAAACCTAATCTTATCCCCGTTTCGGGCCACTCGCAATACAACGGCGGGCAATAAGGTCCACCGTGGCAAAGAGTTAGTGCCGGTCAAGGGTCAAGGCCGGCAAAGCCTACGGTTCGTGCCGCCCGAGAATTCCAGCCTGCCGCCACCGCAACCGTGATATTGATGACTCGTTGCTTGGCGACTCAGATACAATGTCTGCCCGGACCGCCTTCGCTAGAATCAAACGGAAGCCTCAACGGACCCCAGGTTTGTCCGCAAGCTGCAAGAAGAACGCAAGGCCGATTGCCGATCTCATTCGCCGTCCGGACCGGAAGGAATTGCCCCTGAAACCCCCACGCCCCACGAATGAAACGATGGCGAACGCAGCGGTTGCCCTCTTGGAAGCTGTGGTGGAGGATCATGAACGGCGGAAGGACGAGTAAAGATACCATGCCCAGCGCGATCGCCAGCATCACTACTTCTCGCATGATTGCCGAAGCCATCACGCCCTTGCACGCGCCCGAGCTTCACCGCCTGCTCACCGATCCGCTCGTAATGAACACACTATCCGCAGACGGCAAGCCGCTCTCAGATGAAAGGATTGCAGAAACCATCCGGCAGGCCGTGGACCATTGGCAGCAGCACGGGTTTGGATTTTGGGTCTTTCACCGTAAATCGGATGGTCAATTCATTGGGCGAGGCGGGCTAAAGACGTACGAGATCGATGGCAAAGAGGTAATCGGGCTGGCCTACGCCGTCATGCCCGCCTACTGGAATCGGGGCTTTGCCACCGAGATTGCCCAGGCCAGCTTGGATGTCGGCTTCGGGTATCTGGGATTCCCCGAAATCGGTTCATGGACGCTGCCGATCAATCTGGCGTCCCAGCGGGTGATGGAGAAGCTGGGGTTTCGGTACGAGCGGGAATTTGAGTTCGCCGGGCTGCTGCATCGGTTCTATCGGCTGCGACAAGGCGATAGCCGACCATACTGAGGCCATTCGGCAGGCCCAAAGTTTGTCCAGGAATATTTCAACCGGGGCTTGGCTTGCAGGCAAATTGGCGACGAGACCAACGCGGCAGGAGATTTTGTTCAGGGCAAGAAGCTCGGCAACAAGCCCCATGAGAATCCTCTTTCTCCACGGCTGGCATTGAACTCCGGGCGGCGTCAAACCGACCTGCCTCAAGGACGACAGCCACGAAGTCCCGAACCCGACCCTGCCCGACGATTTCGATGACGCCGTTCGCATCGTCCAGGCTGAGTTCGACCGGCATTTTCCCGATGTCGTGTTTGGTTCCAACCGGGGTGGAGCCGTCGCAATGATTGTCAACGTCTGCCCGGCGCGGAAGAAGTAGGGAACGGTTACTGCGGTCAAGCCCGGCACGGTCATCTTGTATTCCGGTGCTGATGATGTGGTGCCGTTTGCCGACAGTGTAGACCGGGT
The DNA here is from genome assembly GCA_963709175.1 of uncultured Planctomycetia bacterium. Taxonomy (GTDB): domain Bacteria; phylum Planctomycetota; class Planctomycetia; order Pirellulales; family Thermoguttaceae; genus JANXQG01. The sequence goes on along the minus strand of CAVPVK010000007.1, from coordinate 272,678 downwards.
GCGAAACAGCGGCCTGCTCTCGGAATCGTTGATCGTCATCGTTCATCGTGTATGAACCACCGGCCGGCTGATGCCGAGTCGCTGGCGAAGATGCTGGAGGCGTGCGAGAGATGCTAGAGCGGGGATTATCGCCCCACTTGCCTTTGGCAGCGTGACCGGGTATACTCGTGTCAACCAATCGACGCTGACCAGTCGGCAATTCGCAAGCTGGGCAACGTCAAGCATTTAGTAGAAGACGTATCAAATGGCTGAAGGCAGTATCAAGAAATTGACGGACAAGGGTTTCGGATTCATCAACACAGGCGGAGCGAAAGACTTGTTCTTCCACTCAAAGAGCCTACAGGGCGTCAGTTACGAGGCACTGCAGGAAGGCCAGAAGGTGTCCTACACGGAGGGCCGTGGTCCGAAAGGCCCGTGTGCCGAGAACGTCAAGCTGCTGGCATAGTTCTGTCCTAGGGGAAGGAATATCCTTCCGGCGTAAGAACCGTTTGCCTTCTTGCAGTCTGACGCTACAATAGTAGCAGCAGATCGATCAGCGAGGTGGGAGGGCCGACACACCAGGTATCACCGCTCGCCCGACATAAAATGGGCAACAGGTGGCCAAAGTTGGCGTGTCGCCGCTCCCTACAGAAGCCCGCCTTTACTGAGCGGGCTTCTTTGTTTCTTGGAACGTAGTTTCCTCGCCGTATAACCTCCATGTATTCGGTGCCGTCCTTGGCGGTCGGCGTCAAGTAGCCCGTCTTCGGCGTCTTTGCAACATGATCCAGATCCCGCCGCAGATGCGGAGATTGCTGCCCAGGCCCAGCGACTGCCAATTGTACCAACGTGCCGCTTCGGGGAGTTGGCCGGCCTGCGGTGGTCGGACGTCGATCTCGACAACAGCGTGATCACCATCGCCAATGAGCGGGCCAGCCGCCGCAAGCGACTGGCTGGCACGATGAGGACGACCAAGGGCAAGCGGTCCCGCAAGATCCCCATCCTCCCACAGCTTCGCGAGGTGCTCCGGAAGATGAAACGGGAGCCGGACGGGCGGGTCTGCCATGCTGAGCGCGGCGGCCAGATCCGGCCGCGGAATGTCCTCAGCGTGTTCATCCGCGACGTGATCGACAAGCTCAAGGACGAATTCCCCACGCCGGAGGGCGAGATCGGCTTCGAGCATGGGCTGTTGCACAGCTTCCGCCACTTCTTCGTCAGCCAATGCTTTCTCGGCGGCGCCTCCGAGGGTGAGATCCGCAAGTGGGTCGGCCATGCCGACAGCAAGATGGTCGAGCACTACCGCCACCTCGGCCGCAAGGATGCCGTGGCGAAAATGGAACAAATCACTTTCGTGACCCCGGCCGCCAACGAGCAGGCGCGGACTGGGGAGGAGAACCGTCCTGCTCGAGACTCTTGAACCCGGCATGTGCAACGGCCCGGGGCAAGGTGGTGAGAATCATGATCAGAGCGGTTGGGATCAGTTCGACGGTCGCCGCGGCCATCGCTACCCTAGTGTTGGCGATGGCTACCACGGCCAAAATCGATCGGGTTTGTCCCAGTGTTTGTCCCATGGACTGGAACAAACGCAAAACGCCTTCCGTAAGTGCTTATATAAAAGCTACTTACGAAAGGCGTTTTCAAACTAAGCGGAGAGGGAGGGATTCGAACCCTCGGACCCCCTTATAGGAAGTCACGGATTTAGCAAACCCGCGCATTCGACCACTCTGCCACCTCTCCAAGTCCTTATGGCATAGAGGTTATTAACTTTTCACGACGCACGTTAATCCTCAATGCACCTACTGATCGCGCTAACGACACCGGGTTCCGACACCTGCGGGCGCCCAGAGACGGCATTCACGAAATGAACTATCCCATAGCAAAGAACAACCTAGGTAAGGATACCACAAAAACCGCCGACAACAAGCCCCCGCGACTTGTGAAGCCCTCGGCAGACTTTCCTCTGTTCGCCCGTCAAAACGACCAGTCGGCCGGAAAAACAAAGCCGACTTCGATACTTCCGCATAGGGTTACCGGAATCGCGTAAAGCAGCGGGCCAGCGCTTCGATCATGGCCAACTCCTTGCAGACGGAAATCCCGCAAGGAGTTGACTGTCCAAAGTTGGCAGTCAAGCCGTCGTGCTACGCGCTCCCGGTACCATATTTGCTTTTTGATCCCCGTTCGCGCCGGAAATGATGTCCGGGATTTCACGGTGCGGTCGGCCTTGGCTGCTACCGGCTGCGGGCTCTATAATCTCCCCTGGCATGCCGAAAGTGGCCCACGCGCTGACCCCATTTGTCCGTACAAGAAGGAACACCCCATGAGTGTGCCAAGAAAAGCTGATGTGAATCAGTTGGACAATCCAACCCGGCCAAAGACTAACCATCAGGCCGGAACTGAACTTTGCACGTGAGGAGACAACAAATCACGTGAGGCCAAAGGGAGGGCGGATGATCGGCCATAACGCAAGTGAAGGTATTGAGCCCCGAAATTCTCCTTGTTGCACAGGGCCAAGGGTTTCATGGTCTGGAAGCCAGCAGCGTGACGCGCGATACGGTGAGTGCGGCACGCCGTGCCGGGGTCTGAGTCCATGGCAGGTCATCTAACGGTTTACATCGGAACTTGGGAGAGCCATGCCGTTCCCAAAAGGAAGCTTCCAACGAAGCCGAAGAGGTGAGGCGGAAGTATGACTGCATGGCAGTCGGACCAACTCATAGTAGAGGCGTAGTCGGGGCAATGCCCGGCGCGGGTCGATGGCCCACTCGAAGGGGTTGGCAGTAGAGTGTAGAGGAATGAGGAAGCGTATGCCAGACACAGAACTGGAAGTCACTACGTGGACAAAACTAATCCTCATAGCCAAACGGGCTCGCGAGGAGCCGCAATGCCAGTACACGAGCTTAGCTCATTTGCTGGACGAGCAGTTCCTGGCGGCATGTTACCACCGGCTCGGCAGGGACCGGGCCAGTGGCGTGGATGGTGTGACGTGGAAGGAGTACGGAGAGCATCTGGACGAGAACCTGCGGGACCTGGTGACACGGATGAAGGCGAAGCGGTACAAGCCGCTGCCTGCCAAACGGGTCTACATTCCCAAGGACGAGCACTCGCAGAGGCCGCTGGGACTGCCCGCTCTTGAAGACAAGATCGTGCAGAAAGGGATCGCCGAGATTCTGGAGTCGATCTACGAAGCGGACTTCCTCGGCTGCTCGTACGGTTTTCGACCGGGGCGAGGGTGCCACCAGGCGTCCACGCGGTGAGCACGACAATCATGACGCAGCCCATCAACCATGTGATCGATGCGGATCTCAAAGCTTTCTTTGACAGCGTGTCGCACCCCGGGTTGATGAAATGCCTGCAAGTCCGCATCAAGGACCCGAGCTTTCTGCTGCTGATTCAGCGGTTTCTGAAGGCAGGGTATTTTGAGGCGGGCCAGGTCGTGGCCACCGAGCAAGGAACACCGCAAGGGGGCAATCTGAGCCCGATGCTTTCGAATATCTTCCTGCATTATGTGCTTGACCTGTGGTTTGAAAAACGTGTCAAACGTCAGGTTCGGGGCGCGTGCTTTCTGGTGCGCTATGCGGACGATTTTGTCTGCCTGGTCCAGTATCAGGACGATGCGCAGCACATTTTGGAGGCACTGCGTGAGCGGTTCACGCAGTTTGATCTGGTGTTGCATCCAGAGAAAACTCGCGTGATCAGCTTTGGGCGGTATGAACGACAGAACGCCCAACGGCAGAAACGACGGCCCAATACCTTCGATTTCCTGGGCTTCACTCACTACTGCGACAGCAGTCGGTGGGGGAAGTTCAAGGTCGGCCGCCAGACCAGCCAGAAGAAGTTTCGCAAGAAGTGCCGTGAGTTGAACGATTGGCTCAAGGCGGTGCGGAATCGCTATCCGGTCAAGGAATGGTGGTCGGTTTTGAAGGCCAAGCTGACGGGACACTACCAGTATTATGGGATCAGCGGCAATATGCGCTCGCTGGCTCGCTACTACCGGCGGGTAGTCCAACTGGCCATGAAGTGGCTTAACCGCCGCAGCCAGAAGCAGTCGTTTTCCTGGGAAGGCTTTTGGGTGTACCTGAAGCACTATCCCCTGCCGACGCCGCGGATAGTCCACAAACTCAACACCCTCTCGCCTGGGAGGTGAACTTTACTGAAGAGCCGGATGTGGGAAATCTACAAGTCCGGTTCTGTGAGGGGCATTGAAGTCTTCTCACATGGTTGAATATTGTGACACTCCGCTGATCGAAAGAGCGGAGCAACAGGGAATACAAAGCAAACCTAACTGAAAGACCATATTATGTCTACTCGACACCCGCGTACCCAGCACTCGTTGATTGCCGTCGCAATCTGCTTCTTGCTCCCGACCGTTTCTGTCGGCCAGGAAGTCCTTGTCACCCCGGACAGCGCCCAGGGCATCTACCAGCCTGGCCAGACCATTCTCTGGAAAGTCCGGGTCAAGGACATTGACGTCTCCGAGGCCGCCTTCGTCATCAAGAAAGGCGGCTTGACCGAATTGACCAAAGGCAAGATTGCCCTCTCAGGCGGCCAGGGAGAAATCGAAACAAAGCTCGACGAGCCGGGCTGGCTGCTGGCAGAGGTAAGCATTAAGGCCGCCAATGGCAAGAAGGCCACGGCGTTGGGTGGTGCCCTGGTGTCGCCGGAGAAAATCCAGCCCGCCTTGCCTCGCCCGGAGGACTTCGACGCCTTCTGGGACGCCAAACTCAGGGATCTTGCGGCCGTGGCGATGAACCCGAAACTCGAAGTCGCCGACGGCGGCAAGCCCAACGTCGATTACTTCAAGGTCACGTTAGACAACATCCGCGGCTCCCATATCCGCGGCCAGATCGCTCGCCCAAAGCAGGGCGATAAGTTCCCGGCTATGCTCATCGTTCAATGGGCCGGCGTCTATCCGCTGCAAAAGAGCTGGGCGACCGATCGGGCCGCCGAAGGCTGGCTCGTGCTGAACATCAACGCCCATGATCTGCCCATTGACGAGTCGCAGCAGTTCTACACCGACCAGGCCGCAGGACCGCTGAAGGATTATCCGGCCATCGACAACGACGACCGTGAGACCAGCTACTTCCTGCGGATGTATCTGTCATGCTTCCGCGCTGCGCAGTACCTGGCGGAACGCCCCGACTGGGATGGCCATACGCTGGTCGTCGCAGGCGGCAGCCAGGGCGGCTTGCAATCGATCGTCACAGCCGCGCTGCACCCGAAGATCACGGCGGTGATGGCCGAGGTGCCCGCCGGCTGCGATCTGAATGGTCCGGTGGCCAGTCGCTTGCCTGGTTGGCCGATGTGGTACTGGAAAACCCAAGGCAAGGACGACGGCCAAGGTCCGCCGCGCCGCCGGCTACTTCGATGTCGTCAACTTCGCCTCGCGGGTGAAGTGTCCGGTGCTCATCGGCGTTGGCCTGATCGACACCGTATGTCCTCCGCCGGGTGTGTTTGCCGCCTACAACCAAATCCAAGGTCCCAAAGAGATCGTCGTGCTGCCCTTCGGCGAACATGGCGAGAAGAAAGGCTCACATGGCCCTTACCACGCACGATCTAAGGCCTGGAGCCAGGCCCTGCGTCAAGGCAAGTCTGCACCGATGAAATAACCTGCGCCCGATGCCCGGCAACCCGGCCCCCCGTCGCAAGGGCCGTTCATCCGGTTCCGTACGCCCGCCGGGTGCGCTGCTCGCCAAGCGCGCTGGAGCCAATGTCACCAGGTGTCCGTCCGGAAGGCCGGAGCGGGCAAGGCCGCCTTGTTCATCAAATTGGGCTCGGCGATCTGATGCCAGGCGAAACGCACGGCAACGGGACTGCTAACGGCATCGCTGGAAACGAGCACCGAATCGCCGTCGATCTCCGCCCGAGCTGGCAGGAATTTTCGATCGCTGCCGGCAATCGTAAACCAGCTTAGCGGTTTGCCGTCGCGAGAGGCTAGGCCTCCGGCTGTCCCGTCAAACAGGATGCGGATCCGGCCGCCTTCCACCCGCATCGACCGATACAGGGGACCGCAGCAGACCAGGCCCTTCCTTCCGTAAGTCTTGGCGAGTGCCCAGATGGCCAGTCGCTTGCCGACATCCCGTTTGTTCCGCGGGTGAGGATCGCCTACGTTGCCTATGTCATTGGTGACCACCATGCCAGTGCCGGGCAGCTTCATGGCGGCGGTCTGCGCCTCCCAAAGCTGTGGCAGCAGGTCTTTGGGCTTGCCGCCCCAGTTCAAGGGCGCGACCTGCACATAGAAGAAAGGAAATTCGCCTTCATCCCAGACCGTCCGCCAGCCCTGGACCAGAGCCCGCATGCGATGGGCATAGAGCATGCCATCGCCGACATTCCCCTCGCCCTGATACCAGATCACGCCGCGAATCCTCAAGGGTGCGAGCGGCCGGATCATGCCGTTGTAGAGCTCGCCGTCCTCGGGGCGGTCCTTGCCGCGAAGTTCCGGAACCGACACGACACCCACTGCCGGGGTCCAGGGTTCGATCCGCGTGCCGCCGTAGGCAGAGGCGATCAAGCCAACGGGGACTTTCAACTCGCGGTGAAGCTCACGGCCAAAATAAAATGCCACCGCCGAAAAGTAGCCCACCGTTTGTGGTGAGCAGGGATTCCATCGGGCCGCGACGTCGCTTTCGGGCTCCCTGGCCAACCGCCGCGGCACATTGAACAGGCGGATTTCCGGATGGTTCGCCTCGCGGACGTCACGATCGCCACCGCTGCTCTTGGCGAGAATCCACTCCATGTTCGACTGGCCGGAACCGACCCAGACCTCGCCCACCAGCACGTCGCGAATGACGAGACGATTCTTGCCCTCGACCACGAGCTCGTGGGGACCGCCAGCGGGCATGGCGGCAAGCTCGACCCGCCATGTTCCCGAGTGGTCTGCCGAAGCCTGGGCCGCGTTCCGGCCAATGTGTACTCGGACCTGCTCACCTTCCGACGCCCATCCCCAAACTCGCAGCGGCATGCCGCATTGGAAGACCATGTGATCGGAAATCAACTGCGGCAAGCGGACCTCGGCAACCGCTGGCAGAGCGATAGACGAGATGAAGACGGCCAGTATTACGGCGGCAGGAAAAAATACCAAACGCGCAGGCAAGCTAGGGGCCAAGTCTGTTGCCGGAACCGACCCGCTTGGCCGGCGCCCGGCGCTTGTTCCGGCCTGCATGAATCTCGCCGCCGGCGTCTCGCTTTCTGCGCCGTCGCGAACGCGATGGCCAGAAGACCGGCGATGCTAAGCGCGAGTGTGGACGGCTCGGGCACGACGGCAACCGTGCCAGCCGAAGTTACAGGGCCGGAAGCAACCTCAGGGTTAAAGTCGAATGCGCCGCCGGCGCCGATCACGAGGCTGCTGTCATTAGGCAACGAGCCGGCCGATGTGATGTCGAGCAAACCCGTCCGCACGTCAACGCCTCCGGAAAAAGTGTTGTCGCCGCTGAGGATCAGTTCGCCGGAACCGGAAAGGGCGAGCGACCGGCTCCCGCCCGACTGATCGATGTCACCGGCAATGTCCAGCGTGCTGCCGGCCGAAGGCGTCACTAAGAGGTTGGCCAAGAGCGTGACCGGGGTGTCGATCGCATCCGTGCCGCGGACGATTTTGACGGTTGCCGTCCCGCCCGAGCCGGCAAGCGTCAGCGAACCGTTATCGCCCGGCTCCAGCGCGAAACCGCCGGTGGCTCCCAAATTGCCGAAGGTAATGTTGGCAGCGGCTTGAGCCGCGTCGAGTGTGACGACGACGCTATTGGCCGCGGTGTTATCGGTGAAGAGGACGGTCCCTCCGGCAGGCATGTGGCCGCTCGTCCAGTTTGCCGCGCTGGTCCAACTGCCACCGCCGGCCGCGGCCCAGGTTCCGCTCGAAACGGCCAGGGAGCCCGTCACGGTGAGAATCTCGGACGTCGGTGTGGAGTGCGACAAGGTGAGGCCATAAGTTGTGGCGCCGACCGTGACGGCAGTCGTGGCGAGCGCCAGACTGCTCGTGTCCAGGCCGCCCTGGGCGGTAATCAGCGTGTAGTTGCCGGGCGTGAGCGCCGTGCCGATGCCGGTAATGCTGATAAAGTTCGTGGCGAGCGCCTCCACCGTGTCGCTCACGGCGAGCAAGTCGGCGCGCGCCGCGGCGAGATCGAATTTGAGCGTGGCGCCCTGGAGAATCAAGCCGTAATTGTTGAACCCGGACTCTTGCAACAAATTGAAGCGGCCGACAGTGCCGTCGGTCATGTCAAACACCGAGCCGGCATCCATGGTGAGAACCGTCCCGGCAGATCCGTCGTTTATGTTTTGCGTCGTGCTGACGGTGCCCCCGCCAGTCTGCACAGCAAAGGTAGCGCCGCCGGCTACTTCGATATTGGTTTCATCAATAGAACCGCGAGGACCGAGCACAAGCCGGCCGCCGTTGACGTTCAGAGCGCCGTGGAAGTTCTGCGGCGAGTTGAATACCCAGGTCCCCGGCCCATCCTTGACCACAAATAGCAAACCGTTCGGCGGATCCGCCAGTTGCGGCATGAAGGTGTTGGCCGCGGTGCTCGTGCCGATGAGCGTCAAGGTGGGAGTGACGGGCGGGAGGCTGCTGCTCCCGGCAAGCGCGATTGCGCCGGTGTTGGAGAAGACCAACGGCCCCGAACCCGAGGCGTCGAGCGTCGCCGAGTTGGTAAGGGCGCCGATCGTGAACAAGCGGTCCGTCGTCGAGCCGGAGCCCGTGTAGCGGAGCGCACCGCCGTCCAACACTAACTGCGACGACGAGTTGCTGGCGGCGCCGATTGAGCTTGCCTGGCCGCCGTTGACCAGTTGCCTGACAGTCAGCTCCCCGCCGAGAATCGAGGTGGAGCCCGTATAAGTGCTCGAACCGCCGCTCAGCGTCAAAGTCCCGGAGCCGCTCTGGACGAGGAAAATCTGGTTCGTGGGGCCATTCTGGATCGAGCCCGAGAAAGTCGTGCTGCTGGTGCCGGAAATTGTCAGCGTTGCGTCCGTCTGGCCGCTGTTGGTGATCGTTCCGCCGCCCTGTGGACCGTCGGCAAGCGAGGCCAGCGTCTGGTTGGCGGCGGAGAGGTCGAGAGCGCCGCCCGCGTTGAGCACCAAGGGCGTCGTCGCTGGGAGGAGGTTGGTGACCGAGGCAACCGGCGTAGTGCCCAGCCACTTGTTGCTGAGATAATTGGCCACCGCGGCGACCTGCGTGCTATCCATGGCGAAATTGAAGACCAGGATTTCCGCCATGTCGCCCTGGTAATAAAGCGGCGGCGCAATATTCTTGCCATTGGAAAGCTCGATGTGGTCGGGCCCGGCCACGCCGATCGTCGTGTTCGAGTAAAAACTAGATATCCCTTGAGTGTTGCTATCGGACGTCGTGTTTCCATCGCTATAGAGGAAATGTCCGGTGGTGTTGATGCCTCCGGCCGATACGTTGAACGTCTCTGTGGGCGTGGGCGGAACGGACAGGGACAAGTCATTGTTGTCGAACTGGCCTATCGTAAGTTGACCTGGCTGCCCGTAACCGAAATACAGGGTTCGGTTGGGAAAAGGAGAAGGACTCAGGGTGTCGTAGGTTCCCGGTCCGCCCGAACCGAGGATGTAGCCCACGCCGGATGGGGCCGTGTTGCCCTCGATGGTGAAAATCGTGTAGGACACGCCGTGCGTGATCGATTTCAAGTTGATGTTCAATTGGCTGCTCCCATTGAACGTTACGACGGGCAGGCCGCCCAAGACGGCATTTGTACCATAGGTTGGCGCCAACCCCTGACTCGATTGCGTGGCGTTGTTGCCGAAACCGCTCTGATCGGTCCACTGGTACACGCTGTTGGCGGTGCCAGCAGTCAAAACGCCGGTACCGGCGTTCAGCCAGAGGCTCATGCCGCTGGGCGTGGCGACGGGCGTGAGCCGCAAAGTGCCCTGGGAGATCGTTACCGGCCCCGAAAAACCTTGGGTCGAACTGATGGAAAGCACGCCGGCCCCGGTCTTCGTCAGGCTGCCGCTGCCCGTCACGTCGCCCGTGAAGGTGACGTTGTCGGGACGGTTGAAAACCAGTGCGCCGTTGTTCACGATCGAGCCGCCGATGCTGCCGCCGGCGCCGACCTGGACCGTGCCGGAGGAAATCGTCAAGCCGCCGGAAACGGCCATCGGGCCGCCCACGGTGAGCAGTCCGCTGCCGGCCACCGCCAGCGCCGCCGAAACCGGAGAAGGGCCCGGAGAACGTTACGCCAGCGGTGTTGGCAAGGTTCAAGGCACAACTGCTCGTGTCGCTGATCGTCATAGTATTGGGGACCGTATACGCGGTGTTGCCCCCCAACTGCAGCGTGGCTGCCGATTGAAGGCTTACGGTTCCGGCGCCCAGGCTGGCGCCGCCCACGATGGCGGTCGTGCCGTTGCTGAGCGTAGCCCCAAGGGAGAAGGTGTTCGAGCCGGTCAAGGTCAGCAACCCCGACCCTTGGTTGATGAGTGAGCCGTTGCCCGAGATCGCGCCGCCGTAGGTCAGCGAGCCGCCCCGATCGAAGGCGAGAACGGCCGAACTGCTCAGGTTGACCGCGCTGGCGATGGAACCGGTCGTGCCGCCGTTGCCGATCTGGAGCGTGCCGACCAGGACGTTGGTCGGACCGGTGTATGTATTGGAACCGGTAAAGATCCAGGGCGCCCCGCCCGTGATGGACATATTGGAGTAGGAGTTGCCGGACATCGCCCAGTTAACCGACCCGGTAATCGTGAGGCTCGTGGGATCGTCTACATCGACGTCGCCCAGCGAGGCGGCGAAGGTGTTGGAACCGGTGTTGGAGCCGAAGAGCGTCAATTGCCGCGGGCCTGGGCCAGTCAACCCGACGGCCCCCGTGCCGGTGAGATTCAGCCCGCCATTGCCGGTAACCAGAATCGTTCCGCCGTTGGGCGTGAGGGTGAAGAGGCGGTCGCTGCTGGCCGGAGTGCTGCTGACATAGTCGAGGATTCCACCGTCGAACACCAGGTTTCCGGCGGCGGCCGAGGCGGCGCCGATCGTGCTGGGCTCTCCGCCGTCCGCCATGCTCGTCACCGCCAGCGTGCCGCCGCTGAGCGTGGTGATCCCCGTGTATGTGCTCAGCCCGGCGAGGGTCACGGCGCCGGTGGTGGACTTGGTGAGGTTTCCGCTTCCGGCTAGCGCGCCAACGATTGTGCCCTGGCCGAGATTAAACTGCGACGCCGTGATGGTGCCACCCGCAGTGCCTGTGATTGTGCCGTTGGTCAACTGAACCAGCGAAAGCGTGGGCGAATAGGTCTGCAGATCGAGGGTCGCACCGTTGGTAACGACGACTGAGGCGCCGGCCGACCCCAGCCCGCTGTTGCTACCCACTTCCAGTGTGCCGGCCGAAACGGTGGCCGTGCCGGAATAGGTGTTTGCCCCGGCCAGGACGACCAGGCCCGCGGCCAGGTTGCCGCTGGTGCCCACGTCGACGTTCCGGGCCCCCGAGTTGGAGTCGCTGAGCACGCTCTGGACGCTGATCGTGCCGCCCCCGCCCCCCAGACGATACGTCGTGCCGGGCGGAGTGATGACGTTGCTGGCGGTGAGCGTGACCGTGGTGCCGGCGGGCGCCCAGCGCACGGCGTCGTTGAAGCCGGTGAGATTGATGGCGTCCGTCACGCCGCCCTCGAAGCCGATCACACCTTCGGCCGTGGACTCGTTGAACCCGCCGTGGCTTGACAACCCGCTGAAGAACGTGGCGGAGGCAATGGAGTAGGCCGCGCCCACGTAAGCGCCGCTACTCAAGGAGATTTGGCCCTTCAGCGGCAAGGCGTAGCTATTGGCAAAGACCAGGCACCCGGCTAGGACGTTGGTGCCCCCGTAATAGCTATTAGTTCCGCCCAGGATCAAGGTGCCGGCCGGCAGGTTGCCGCTAGTGCCCATTTCCACAGTACCGGCGCTCAGCACGATGTTGGCGTTTTCCGTCAGCGTGCCACCTCCACCGCCGAATCGGTAGGTCTTGCTACCCGCCGGAAGCGTGATAAAGTTGCTGTTATCCAAGGTGAGGGCCGTCGCTGTGCTCAAGCGGATGTTGGCGCCGAAATTCGTCAGATTAATCGGATCCGGCGGCTGATATTCGAAGCAAATCACCCCCTGGCTGCTGCCGGGATTGCCGGCGCTATCGGCGAAGTCGTTCAGGAACGTGGTGGCGGCAATGGGGAAGTCGGTGTCAATGCAGCCGCCCGTCTGCACGACCAACTGCGCATTTTCGGGGATTGAAGCCAGGCTGGTAAACGTAAGCATTCCCTGCGAAACGACGGTGCCGCCGCTGTAACTGTTGTTTCCACTGAGGATAACGTTGCCGTTGCCCACCTTGGCGACCTGCCAGGGCCCGTTGCTCTCGGAAATATTGCCCGAAAACGTGATCGCGTTTGTGCCGGTCGTTGAAGAAGTCAACACTAGATTGCGGTTAAGCGTGATGCCGCCGGTAAAGGCCGATGAGACGGTCTGCGTCGCCGCCCCCCCCAGGGTGCTCGTGCCCGTGCTGCTGTTGGCCACGACATTGATGTTGCGGCCGATGGTCTGTCCGCCATTGGTCAACAAGGCGACATTAACGTTAGCTGGCCCGTCGGCGTCGAGCACCCAATTGCTGGTGCTCATCGTTCCCGGCGAGGCCAGGTAGAGATAGCGCCCGCCGAAGTTGTCGCCAGACTGCACCCAGGTCCGCAGTCCGTAAGGCATGGCCGAGCCGACGTCGGCCGTCGGCGTCCAGCCTCCCGCCGCGTTTACAATGTAAATGCCGTTTAGCATGGGATCGCTCTGGCCCATGAGCAAGACCTGGCTGCCGTCGGACAAGGGCACATTCGCTGAGCCATCGGCAATAGTCATCGTGCCGGAAAGGCTGGGGATGTTGTAGTTGGCCACGGCCACGACACCCCCAGCCACCAGCGGCGCCGGGTCGCCCAACTGGATTGTGGAAGCGGTATTCCCCAGGGCCCCAGGGCTCGTCGAACCGTTGGCATTGGGACCAGGGACATTTGAGCCCACCATCAGCGTTCCCGCGCGAATGATGGTGTTGCCCGTATAGAGGTTGTACGACTGGAACTGACCGCTGCTGCCCGTGATGAGCAGTGTGCCTGCACCGTTTTTCAGCAACGATCCGCCGGAGGGCGGCGCGGCCTTGATGTTCCCTGGCCCTCCTTGCCCCTGATCCTCGATCAACCCTGCAAGCACGGCCATATCGGTCGTGCTATTGGGATTGTCGACCACAAAGATAGTGTCCGCGACACCGCCTGCGGCTGGAGTGGCATACGTGGGGTTCTGGTCCAGGTCCAACAGGCCGAAGGAATAATTAACCACTCCCGTGGCGGTTGGTGACCCGAAGGTCAGGCGATAATGGCCCGCGGCCGTATTGAAACTCGCACCGCCGCCTCCGCTCACGTTGAGCGTGCCGTTGCTGGCGGCAAAACCGCCATTGCCGGTCCAGGAAAAGCCGTTGCCGTAGCCGTTCGAGCCGGGGTACTGGGAGTTGATGGCGTTGCCCGAGGTTTGCAGGACGCCGTAAGTCGTCACGCCGCCATCGAATACGACGTTATGCATGACGCCCGTGCTCTGCTGGGTGATGGCGACCTGGTTGGGGCCGACGTCCATAAAGCCGTCGGTCAGATAGATATCGCCCGCGGCTTGCATCTGATCCGTGCCCGTCAGCGTCAGGGTCCCTACGCCTGTCTTGTGGATGTTTCCCACGACGCTCGGCGGCCAACCGCTTGCCGGCGGCCAGGGAAAGGTGCTCGGGGAGGTAAAGATACTATTGGTTGTCAGCGATCCGCCGACATAAATCACCGGGTCGTTGATTGCCGCTCCGCCCTGCAAATTGATCGTGCCGCCGGAAATAACGTAGCCATCCGATTCAACGCGCAGGGCATTGGTCAGATCGCCGATCCCGCCCAAGGTGACCGACTCACCCGTTAGCGCGACGGTGCCTGCCGTGCCGGTGAAGATCGCATCGTTGCCGTCGCTCCAGTTCCCCAGCGTTCCCATCGGTGAATCTTGAAGCCAGGCATTGGGCGAGATCCAATCGCCGCTGCCGCCGGCGCCCGGCGGCGTGCTTCCGATGGCGTCCCAATAGTACCAATTGACCGATTGGGCATGCGCCGGTCGGACTGCCAGACCAACTGCGCCCAGCCAGCAGCCAGTCAGTGCCAAGAGAACCACGCGAAAGCAGACGCCCCCGCCGGACTTGTCCCAGCGGGGGCGGCGGTGACGTGAAATGGTGATAAGTCCGGCGAGCAGCACAACTGCAAGGAGGCCGCCTGTGGCCGGTTCAGGAACAGCCACAACGCCGGCGGAAACCGGCGTTCCTGCACCACCCCCCGATCCGTCAAAGAGCATGGTCCCCCCAGCGCCGATAATGAGCGGGCCATTGCCAAGCGCCTGTCCAGAGTCGAGGAGGAGCGATCCCTTGGCGACCGTCGTGCCGCCGGTGTAATCGTTGCTGCCGCTGAGAATCAGGGTGCCCAAGTTGTCCAGCGCAAGCGACAACCCCGGTGTCGATTGCTGGACATCGCCGCTGATCTCCAACTGGGAACCGGCAGAGGGGGACACGACAAGATCGCTCGTCAAGAGGACAGGGGTAGCGATCGCATGTTGACCCTCGCTCACTGAAAGCACGGCGGCGCTGTTGCTGTTGTTCAATGTGAGGGCGTCGGTCCCGCTAACCGTGTAGCCCAGCCCGAGATTGCCGCCAGAGTTGCCGAATTCCAGCGTGCCGATCGTCTCGGGGATGTCGAGCGTAACGGTCACGGCGGCGGTCGTCGAGGCATTGAGCACGGCGGTCTGGCCGGCGCCGTTGGGCGACGCTCCCGTGGTCCAGTTGGCGCCATTACTCCAGTTCCCGTCGACGGCAGCCCGCCACGCAGCCGTTGCGGGACCAGTTTCCAGGAGCCTCAAATCGGTCGGGTCCAACACCAAGCTGTAGCCGGCGGGCATATTGGTGACGGAAAAATCACCCAGGTTGGCGTTCGTGCTGGCGAAATTGGCAAGCGTATAGGAATTGGCCAGAGCGCCGTTTGTCGTGAAATTGACGGTGGCACTGCCGCTGATCGCCAGCGGGCCATTGATGGAGAGCGAACTGTTGCCGCCCCCGGACAGGTAAAAATCGAGCGTAGTGTTGTTGTTCTTGAGGTTGACGCTTCCGGCGACGGATAGCGTGCCAATGGAACTGAAGTCGCCGGGCGCAATCTGATAGCTACTGTTGGCGCCTGTTACCACGGTCCCGCCAATGGCGCCCGTCGGCCCGCTAGCGAGAACGCCACCGCTGAGCGTGACGGTGCCGGGCCCTGTGGCGGAGCCGGCTGAATTGGCCACGACCAGCGTTCCCCCGCTGATCGTCGTACCGCCGGTGTAGGTGTTATTAGCGGTCAGAACCACGGCGCCGGGGCCCTCTTGCGACAGGTTGCCCGGACCGGCGATGGCGCCGCCGCTGAAATCAATCCCTTGGTTTACCGTATTGTCGCGGTTGAAGGCCAGCGTGGCTGCGGTGCCGCCAGTGAAGGAGACAGCGCTGAGCGTGGCAAGCGACCCGGTCGTGCCGCCGCTGCCGAGCTGCAGCGTGCCTTGGAAGATCGACGTATTGCCAGTGAAGCTATTGGAGCCGCTGAGAATCAGCGTGCCGCCGTTAATCTTCGCCAGACTGCCTGAACCGCTCATCGTGCCGCTGAATGCGTGAGGGGAGTTTCCGCCGACCGATAGGGCAACCGAATTGCCCGCTGTATCCGCCAGGGCGAACGACCCGGTTCCTGCGAGTCCGCCGGCAGTGAATGAGCCAATTCCCCCGTTGAACACCAGGCCGTTGCTGGCCACGTAATCGACGACCGTGCTTGCGGCGACGGCGTTGGCGTTGTTCAATTGCACCGATCCGCCGCTGATCGTCGTGTTGCCCGTATACGAATTGCTGGCTGTCAGGACCAGCAGGCCCGGGCCCAGTTGGTTCACGTTGCCCGCGCCGGTGATGCCGCTGCCGCTGAAGTCCGTTCCTTGAGTAATCGTATTGTTACGGCTGAAGGCCAGCGTAGGCGCGAGTTGGTAGGTGTTGCCGAAGGCGATCGGGCTGCTGGTCGAAAGCGAGCCCGTCGCACCGCCGTTGCCCAACTGAAGCGTGACGTTGCCCGTGCCGCCGAAGGTGGTCGTCCCGCTGTAGTTGTTGCTGCCGGCAAGGATCAGCGTTGAAGCCGCGTTAGTGGAACTGATGACCGTCAGTCCGGCGGTATTCGTGCTGTCGATGCCTCCGTACCAGGTGAGAATGTTGCCGTGGGGATCGAGGCGAATCGATGCGGTCGAACTCTTGATCCGCGCCCCCCAATCCTGGGTGGCAGCGGCGGGGGAAACGATCTGCAGCGTGCCGCCGCTGAAGGTGATGTTCCCGCCGTTGCCCAAAGCCGAGGCGTTGTTCGCCTGGAGGATTCCGCTGGCGATGGTTGTCGTGCCGCTGTAGGTATTCGCCCCCGACAGCTCCAAGATGCCGCCCGCGCCGGTCTTGACAATCGACTGGCTGTTGGCCGAGCCGTCGGCAATCGTGGAGAAGATATTGACACCGACGACACCCGGCTGTTGACCCGCGTCAAGATTGACGGCAAAGAAGTGCTGGGTTGAGGCGGCCCCAGGCGGGGCGAGGTCCAGCGTGCCACCGGAAATTGTGCTGCCAGACGATCCTGTGCCCGTGTAGGTCAACGCCGCCGTGGCGCCCGTGACGGTCAACGCCGCCGGGGAGTTGGAACTCTGGATGCCGCCGTCGCCGAGCGTGATGCTGGCGACGCTCTGGTTCTGGCCGTCGAGGTCGAGGACACCGCCGCCACTGACAGTCAACCGCGAGGTAGAGGGCAGCGCGCCAGGCGCGGAAGTCATGAGCACGCCGCCAGTAATGTTCGTTCCGCCCGTGTAGGTATTGGCCGCGTTGAGCACGAGCGTTCCAGGACCCATCTGCAGAAGTGCCCCCGGGCCGGTGATGGGATAACTGGTGAAATCAATCCCTTGGGTCGCGGTGTTGCGGCGGTGGAAGGCCAGCGTGCTGTTGCTGCCGCTGAGGTAAAGATTGCTGCCCACATTAAGCGAGCCGGTCGCCGTGTTGTTGCCGAGTTGGAGCACGCCACCGTTGACGTACATGTCGCCCGAGGTCGTGTTGGCAGCCGTCAGTATGAGCGTACCGCTGCCGTTGATCGAAACATCGGGGTATCCGCCCGAGTCCGCAATCACGCCGGAAATTGTGAGCGACGAAGTACTCGTGAGCAAGAATACATTGAGGTTGTTGTCCAGCAAGAGTCCGGAACTAATGGAATGATTGCCCAAAACATTGACGTAGCTCACGGCGGTGCCGCCGTTGAACTCGAGCTGTCCCCCGCCGCTGTTTACGATTGTGGTGGGAACGTTGGCCGAAAAGGTCACGTTTCCCACCACTTGGGTGCCGGGCGTGGCTAAATCGAGCAGACTATTGGCGCCGGGGCCGCCTACGGCGATTGTCTGGCCAGGACCGCCGGGAGCATTGGCCGGGCTCCAGTTGCTCGCGTTCGACCAGTTCGAGTCGCTGCTGCCCAGCCACGTGAAGTTGTTGTTTGCCGCCTGGTAAATCAGTTGGCCATAGTACTCCGACAAGGACGACGACGTGTAATACTGGATAGTGAGGTCGCTGAGAATTGCGCTCGCTGGCAATCCCGGGGGCAGCAGTGCGCCGAGCGACTCGGAGTTGCTGACCGTACCACCCCCGCCGATTGGCGGAAGGCCATAAAAGCCGACCACACCGGTCGTGGCCGAAAACCAGTTTGCCTTGGCCGCAGTGTTGCTTGGGCTAATTGTCCAGCCTCCGGGGAGCCAGTTCCCCGGAATCAGATTGTCCCCGACAGAATTAATTGCCAGCGCGCCCAGGGTGTACCCGCTGGTAGCTACCGAGAGGATCCCCGTGCCAGCATCGTACACCAAGCAGGCCGTGCCCGCGCTAACGCTAGCACTCGAGCCAAGTGTCGTCGCGGCGCGGCAGACCGGCGTGCCCAATCCCAACGTCAACGAAAGACTAGCGGCAAGGACCGCAACAGCCGACAATCGCAAAGATATCATGGGTCTAGAACATCCCATCGGAAGGATGGGGGAAGGAGAACGATGCGGCGAGATTGCCCCTGCGCCGCGGCGAGAAGACCTTCCGCCGAAGGCTCCGACAAAGGCAATCGCCGGAGCCAGTGCTTCAGGCCGATGTACGATAACCGATAACTTCATCAAATGACCTTTATGCCAAGTCATGATCGGGAGGGGCCTGGGCCAGGCCCCTCCCGCGATTCAATCGGGCGTCCCAGTGGATTACGCCCCACGGGTCGCTCGGGCTAGCTTGCCCGGCGCCGAGTATACGTTCGCAGCGCACACGCGACGGCCATTCCGGCGCCGGCAAGGAGCAGTGCAATCGACGACGGTTCGGGCACGGCGACAAAGCCGCTGTTCTGCGGCGCGTTGCTCCCCTGGTTGAAATACTGGAATGTCAGGTCGCTGTTCAATTGCGACTGGTTCAGTCCCGCAGGCAGGATGTCGCCGAGGTTCGACCCCGCGCCGACGCTGTCGCCCGAGAGGAAGCCGTTGAAGCCGATCAAGTCGTCCCGCAAGGTGACGAAATCGCTCGCCCCGTTCGGACCGGTCCAACCGGACGGGTTCAACTGGTCGCCGGCTGACTCCAGCGTCAACCCGTCGATCGGTCCGGGTGCGACGACCACCACGTCGCCGTTGACCGGATTGTACTGCAAGACTGTTGGACCGCCGATCGCCAACACGGCCGGCTTGACCGGCGAAATCGCCGGGCTCGTACTGTAGTTCAAGCCATAATTCTCGCGGAGCAAGTTGATGTCGCGGACATCGACATTGCCGTCGCCGATGAAGTCGCCGGTCCGCCAGTTGTTGGTGGTGACGTGGGACGTACCGCTGTATTCCGGTCCCGTGTTGAAGTGAGGGGCAATCTGGAAGACGTCGTTGATGTCGATGCTGCCATCGAGGTTGGCGTCGCCGGGAACAGCGAAGCCGATCTTCACGCTGTCCACCGTGCCCACGCCGCTGGTCCCGCCGTTCTCATAAAGAACGAACAACTGGCGGAGCGTGCTCGGTTGGTTCAGCGTCACGTTGAAGGTCCCGCTCAGGCTGCCGCTGCGGCCCAGCCCGCTGGCCCCATCGCCCAAGGCGGAATTGGCCTGCGCGACGGTGAACAACTGCGGCCCCAAGGATTGTGTCTGCAGGTAGTTGCTGGCGTTGACGACCAACGCCGCGCCGGGCTGGATGGTCAGGTTGCCCTCGGCCACGATGGCGTTGGCGCCGATGGGCGTATCACCCGCTGGTGCCGCTTGGACACCGGCGGTGCCGCCGGCCGGAGCCGCGTTCATGGTAATTACCGCCGCCGAACCGATCGTGGCGTTCTGGCCGCAGTCCAACTTGGATGAGGCCGTCCAGTTATCGGGAGCCATGGTCCCGCCATCACCGTTCATATTGATCGTGCCCAGCAGGTTCATGTTCTCGTAGGTCCGCAGCGTGGTGCCCGGCTGCAGCGTCAACGAGGCGGAGCTTGCGGCGCTTACGGTCAGGCGGTACATGTCGGAGCGGAAAGAATACGTGCTAGTAATGCCGTAGCCGCCCTGTCCGGTCCCGCCCGCCGTGATATTGTTGTTGATCTGCACGTCGTAGTAGGGCAGGTTGTTTCCGCCGTGCTGCATTGGATAAATATTGGCGGTTCCCGAGGTTACCCCGTTGGAGATCGTTTGGGCCTCCCAAGTGTTCGAATTTCCCCAGCCGCCATCGGCCAAAGTGGAATCGACCGGAGGGCCGGCCGTGGGGGTGACGCCGGCCACGTACAACGACTCAATTTCATCGTACGCAAGCACGCGGTTCCAAGTGGAGAGGTCGGCCACGCCCGCCCCGACTTGCGATGCACCCGCCGTGACCGTACTGGCGGTATAGTCGCGGAACATAGTCTTGGGAAGCCCAAGTCCGCCCGACGATGCGCCGTCGGAGCCGCCGAGTCCTGGCAGCAGCCCGTTTGTCGCGTTGTAGCCGTTGTACCACATTTGGACGCTGGCATACCGGCTTGCGGCGTCGGTACCGGTGAAAGTCACCGCCATGAAGTGCCACTGGCCGCCGTTATAGAGATTGGAGTCGCCTCCCGTCCCGGTTGGGGGAGTTCCCGAAGGATACCAAGCCGCCAGGCCGGACGAATACGTGCCAACATTGCCCTCGAAGGTAATATTCGGCCCGCCACTACTTGAACCGGGGCCGACTATCTGGAAGAAGCGATCCGTTGTGGAACTCGCGGCCTGGCCGGCGTCGAAAAAGCGAGTATTGGGGGAGGTAGTACCTTGTCCGGCGCTCAAGAACCAACCCACGATGGTAAACGCCCCCGTGTTCGGGTCGCCCAGGAAAGAGGAATTGGTAGACGACAAGACCACCCCTCCCCTTTGGTCGGCGTAGAAAGCGCCGCCATTAACGGACGTACTGTTGTTGGCCTGGGTGTTGTCGTAGTTGTAGTTCGGATTGAAACCAGGAAGTTGAGACGAAATGACGGCCGCTGAGCCAGAGGTGTAATTCACATACTGGCTGATGACCGAGACTCCGATATTGGAGCCGATGATCCCTTTGTTCGAACCGCCCATGCTCGACAGTTGCCCAAGCGCAGGATTGGTCAGAAAGTTATTGGTATTAGCGCTGCCGTTGGTCGTGACATAGGTACCATTGTTCCCGATCTGGCTCCCCCCAATGCTCACCGCTCCGCCGCCGACGCCGCTACCGCCGCTGGAGCCGTAGTCAGCCGCAACGACCGAGTCCGGATTGCTGGCGTAAGGATCGTTGAACGGGAAATAGTGTACCGGATTGAGTGCCGAAATCGCCGTATTGTAGGGCGACGTAGGCTCTTGGCCGAAAACGTTCGGCGCGAAAACAACCATGCTTGCTAAGGCAAGCGAACCCAAAAAAACTCGCTTCATGTGCTTTCTCCAAAAAAACCATTGATGCAAAACGTAAAACCGACCAAACTATCAAGCGGAGCGAGACAAGCCTCGACTCCGCGCAACAAGCACGCAGCGCCCAGGCCGGCCCGTCCGTCAACGAAGAATTGATTGACAGCTCGGGACACGCCTGGATAAGCCCTGTAGCTTCCCTAAGAAAACGAAATGAACTATCAAGCGCTGCGGGACAAGCAACGCCTTCGCAGCGCACACGCGACGGCCATTCCGGCGCCGGCAAGGAGCAGTGCAATCGACGACGGTTCGGGCACGGCGACAAAGCCGCTGTTCTGCGGCGTGTTGCTCCCCTGGTTGAAGTACTGGAACGTCAGGTCGCTGTTCAATTGCGACTGGTTCAGTCCCGCAGGAAGGATGTCGCCGAGGTTCGACCCCGCGCTGACGCTGTCGCCCGAGAGGAAGCCGTTGAAGCCGATCAAGTCGTCCCGCAAGGTGACGAAATCGCTCGCCCCGTTCGGACCGGTCCAACCGGACGGGTTCAACTGGTCGCCGGCTGACTCCAGCGTCAACCCGTCGATCGGTCCGGGTGCGACGACCACCACGTCGCCGTTGACCGGATTGTACTGCAAGACTGTAGGACCGCCGATCGCCAACACGGCCGGCTTGACCGGCGAAATCGCCGGGCTCGTACTGTAGTTCAAGCCATAATTCTCGCGGAGCAGGTTGATGTCGCGGACATCGACATTGCCGTCGCCGATGAAGTCGCCGGTCCGCCAGTTGTTGGTGGTGACGTGGGACGTACCGCTGTATTCCGGTCCCGTGTTGAAGTGAGGGGCAATCTGGAAGACGTCGTTGATGTCGATGCTGCCATCGAGGTTGGCGTCGCCGGGAACAGCGAAGCCGATCTTCACGCTGTCCACCGTGCCCACGCCGCTGGTCCCGCCGTTCTCATAAAGAACGAACAACTGGCGGAGCGTGCTCGGTTGGTTCAGCGTCACGTTGAAGGTCCCGCTCAGGCTGCCGCTGCGGCCCAGCCCGCTGGCCCCATCGCCCAAGGCGGAATTGGCCTGCGCGACGGTGAACAACTGCGGCCCCAAGGATTGTGTCTGCAGGTAGTTGCTGGCGTTGACGACCAACGCCGCGCCGGGCTGGATGGTCAGGTTGCCCTCGGCCACGATGGCGTTGGCGCCGATGGGCGTATCACCCGCTGGTGCCGCTTGGACACCGGCAGTGCCGCCGGCCGGAGCCGCGTTCATGGTAATTACCGCCGCCGAACCGATCGTGGCGTTCTGGCCGCAGTCCAACTTGGATGAGGCCGTCCAGTTATCGGGAGCCATGGTCCCGCCATCACCGTTCATATTGATCGTGCCCAGCAGGTTCATGTTCTCGTAGGTCCGCAGCGTGGTGCCCGGCTGCAGCGTCAACGAGGCGGAGCTTGCGGCGCTTACGGTCAGGCGGTACATGTCGGAGCGGAAAGAATACGTGCTAGTAATGCCGTAGCCGCCCTGTCCGGTCCCGCCCGCCGTGATGTTGTTGTTGATCTGGACGTCGTAGTAGAGGGGCATGTTCTGGCCGTGTTGCAACGGATAGATGTTGGCAGTGCCCGACGTAACCCCATTGGCGACAGTCTGCGCTGTCCATAGGGAGGAATTGCCCCAACCGCCGTCCGCTGTCGTGATGTCCGTCGGCGGGACGGGCGTACCGGAATTCGCGCTGCCGCCGGAGAGCGGAGTGACGGCGGCGACGTAGAGTGACTCCATCGCATCGTACGATAGTGCGCTGTTCCAAGTGGCAACGTCTCCGATCTTGTTGCCGATGAGCTCAGTTCCGTTGACGTTGCTCGCATTACCCGGCGAGGGCGTCAGGCCGCCCGCGGTGCTTGCGGCGAGATAACCGACCTTCGCGATGCCCAAACCACCCGTCGCGCCATCGCCGTTGGTGGGCGCCAACGGGTAAGCGGAGCCTCCCGCGTTCTGATTGAAACTGGTGGTGGCCAGGTAGCCGTTGATCCACACCTGGGTGTTTGCGTAACGCTGCGCATCGCTGGTACCGGAGGTGCTGACAAGAACAAATTCCCAGTTCCCGTAAGCCGGGCCGCGGTCCGCTCCGTTGCTGGGCTGCGGGGTGCCCGATGGATACCAGGCAGTCTGGCTAAGACAATTCTGAGAAGTTCCGTACTGGATCTGGATTCCGCCATACCCCGCGTCGACGACTTGCATGTCCCTCACGTTATTGCCGGAATTGCCGGCGTCAAATATCGTCGCGCCGTTATCCCAAGTCCCGGAGTCGTCTGTTTGGGCCTTGCCTTGCGCCAGGGAAACCCAACCCGCGAAGGTAAACGCGCCGCTGGTCGTGTTGCCGGTGAACGTGGCGTTGCTTCCCAAATCGAGTGCTGCCTTCATGTTCGGCTCGAAGACTCGATTGACGCCCGTCGCGGTATTGCTGGCCGAACCGCTGTAACCGTAATTCGGGTAGAAGCCGGGCAATTGGTTGGCCACCGCCGTGGCATTGTTGCCAAGATCCGTGACGTACGGATTGTTGAGCACGGTAGGGCCAACATTTCCACCGATGAATGCGGTGGTGTTATAGCCGGTGGCGTCGTTGGCCGTCGTCGACAAGTTAAAGCCAGCGTTGCTGTTGGCGGTAAGCCCAATATATTGGGCGGTGGAACTGCTGGCCAGGCTGCCCAGATCGGTAACCGTGGTTGTCAGCGGATTGCTGCCGTAGGCCTCCGTGAGCGGGTAATAGTGGGCCGGACTCGTCGCCAAAATGGCATTGTAGTAGGGCGACCCTGGTGCCGCCGCCCTTGCGGGGGTGCAAGAGCAACCATACCGGCCGCGGCCAGCAAACTCAAAGTAACTCGCTGCATGTGCGTTCTCCAACTAAGTAATGTGAAATCGCTGTGACTGACATCTGCGGCAAATCCTTCCACCCGCGTCCGCGACCCACATACCCCTCCCAACGAAGCACAATCAGAATCGGCAGCTTGCTGTTGGCTTACGGCCTCTCAAACACGCGCGCAACGGCCAACTCTCCAGGACGCCGCGCTGCTAAGCAAGTGAGAGACCGTCGGGGACGTAGGAGCGGACCCCAGACCTCCTGGCCTGGATTCGCTTCTCTCGCCCGAGAACAACGCTGCCTGCTATGGGGTTCTTAGAAATGATTCATAACACTTGCGAGCGTCCTACGTGGACCCTGCCCACGCCCCGCCTGACTCCCCCGGCCTGCAACTTATCGCTGCGTGAAAGGAGGAGGCTCTCGCAAAACCTATTCAACCCGATGTTGGTTAGCCGCGAATGAAACGAATGTTAGGTTTGTGTTAGAACCGATTTCAGACTTCGACTCAAACGAACATCGAATCACAGCGCCTGATTCCAAAAAACTGGTGTTGAAGCCAAGGTAATGCATGTATTCTTCGGCCGCACCTGTCGGTGCGCCACGGTCATGTACCTGTATTAGCCGAGGCTGAAAAACTTGGATTCGATCTAACAGGATTTTAACAGAGCTAATTGGTTTTATTGTAGAGACGACGGCCCAATCCCCCCAAAGGATATAGGCACTTTTCCACCAGGAGTCCAGGTACGCTACGGACTTCCAGGAGCGGAATGAACGCGGTCAATGTCACTTGACGGCCAACGCGAGGCGCAGAACAATCATAGAGATTTCCTTCCAAGTTGTGCAGTTTGCGCTAATACCATCGAAGAAAACATGAGTCCCATCCTAGACCAAGCAATTCCCGTTGTGCATCGAGAGCGACCGGCTGAGGTTGAGTTTGCCTGGCAGTATGCCGGCGTCCAACGTTCGCTCTATTCCTACATTCTCTCGCTTATTCCCAACGTGGCCGACGCCGACGACGTGATGCAAGAGACGGCGGCCATCCTTTGGGAGCGAATGGCGGACTACGATCCCACGCAGCCGTTCTTGAATTGGTCCATGACCTTTGCGAAGTTTCAGGCGATGAAGTACCGCAAATACAGCGCCCGCCACCGGGCTCGAACTGTGGCGTTGACCGATGCGGCATTCTTGGCCGTCGCCAATCAAGACGAGTTCGATTGGGTAAGCGAGAATCATTTGCAGCAGGCACTGACGGGCTGCGTATCACAATTGGGGGTGAAGGACCAGCAACTTCTCCGCTATCGGTACTCGAAGGAGCATTCGGTCCACGAAATGGCCGGCGACGACCAACGGGTTGCGGCAAGACTTTACAAACGGCTGCGGCGAATTCGCGAGTTGGTTGGGGAATGCATCCGGCGGAAATTAGGAAGTTCCACACCATGAACGATCCGGAAAGGAGACCGGCAATCATTCCTGCTACGAAGGCAGAAGTTGCCATGCTGCTCAGCGCGTTGTGCGACGAGACCATATCAGCCGAAGAAATGTCGCGGCTCGATTTGTTGCTCGTTCATGACGCTGAGTGCCGCCGCGCCTATCGAGAGATGATCGCCTTGCATGTTGCCTTGCAATTCAAGTACCACTCCTCGACCGATAGTCCGATCGCCAAGCTGGCGGAAGATGATGCAGCGGAACAGAATTCCGCAGGTCGGGGTTCGGCGGTGACGCCATCAGAGGCGCCAATCATGAGAACCGGTCCCGTGTATTTCGGGTCCGCGTTGGTGGTCTCGATCACGACGGTGGTGATTCTGGTGTTCGCCGGCATCGCCTGGCGTTGGCCTGGCGTTGGTACATCGCGACAAACGCATCAACTGCACCGCGATACGGCCGATGGCGTGGCAGGCACGGCCTCGGCAAAGTCGCCGGCAGGCGGCGCGCCGGCAAGTTCCGCAGCATTTGCCCGGCTGGCCTTCAACGATGGGTGCCGCTGGGGGAAATGCGACTTTTCGCCCCTGCCGGGGATGGCCCTGGACCGCGGCAAAACCTTGGAATTGCTGGAGGGTGCAGCAACGGTGCGCTACGCCAACGGCATTTGCCTGTTGCTGGAAGGTCCCGCACGGCTGACCCTTGTTTCGTCAACCAAGGCGAAGCTCGACCACGGCAAATGCGTGGCAAAAGTCCCGCCGCCGAATCGCGGGTTCCGCTTGAGCACTCCCTTCGCCGAAGTGATCGACCAGGGAACCGAGTTTGGCGTGATGGCCAGCGAGAAGGGCTTCAGCGATGTCGGCGTGTTCAAGGGCAAGGTCGAATGCTTTGCCATGGACAAAACCGGCGCCTGCGTCGACCGCGCCCAGTTGATCGAGGGTCAGGCGGCCCGCGTAGATGCCAAGGCAGTCCAGTCGCTGACGGACCTCGATGCCTTGAGCGAGTCCTTTCCCAAGGTGGCGAATTGTCCCTTTCGGCATCCGCGCCTATTGGCGGTTCGAGGAAGAGCCCCTGGCCCCGACGGACGATGGCCTGGCGACACAAATCAACGCCATCAGCGACAGTTCCGGCAACTCCAGTCGCCTCGACTTTTGGCCCGGCGGCCGTTCGGGCGTGGGGCGCTATCGGAGCAGCAGCGACGTACCGCCGGCCGGCATGTTTCGGCCAGGTTACGATGGAGGCCAGCGTTCCTTTGATTGCGGCGCTTTGCCCAGCGATGCGCCCGGGGTGGCAATCTGCGCGGGCAATCACGGCGCCTTGGAGGCGGTCGGCGGCGGTTTCACCGTGGAAGGCTTTTTCAAGACGCACGACGATCTCTCGCACGCCAAGCCGATGACCATTATCTATCAAGGCGAGAAGTACTATACCTACCTTATCGGACTGAACAAGAGCGGCTGTGGCACCTTCACCTTTTTCGTTTTCGGGCAGGTGAAGACGTCCACGTGCATGCCGGAACTGGCGCTGGCGAACAAGAACTTCGCGGATGGTACCTGGCATTACTTCGCCGCCCGATACGTCAAATATCCACAAGCCGGGCGCGATGCGCTGAAGGTCGACGTGGTGGACCAGGCCGGCCATCACTATTCGGAAACCCTGCAATTGCCCGCTGGATTTCGCATCGCCTGTTCCAGTCGTCCGCTCTTGATCGGTCGTCAGCAGTACCTGGCCAGTCAGAAACCGAAGGCCCATTTCAACGGTTTGCTCGACGAAATCCGCATTGCCGCCCGCCCGTTGGAGGATGCCGAACTCCTCGGGCAGTTGCCTGCCGACTAACGTCGAGTTTCATCGAGCTTCATGAAAAACTGCGCCAACGACCTTTTCGCGGATAATTGGCCTGGTTCTTGGCGCCGCGGCGACGGTTGTATCTGCCGCCGATCTCTCCCGCATGGCGGAACCACCGCGCGACCAAGAGGTCGAGGCCTACGCCATCGTAGTGTCGTCGCGGACCCTTGCCGACCCCGGCTGGGCCAAGGTCGTGGAGATTCTCAAAGAGAAGCACCATGGGACTGTCATCGCCTATTCCGGAGGTCAGCGGGACTGGTTGGCGCCGCTACGGGCGGTGTTTCCGAAATACGCCTGCTTCGTGGCTCGACCGGAGGAATTGGGGCTTGAATCGTTGTTGGCTATCCAGCGGCAGACGCGACAATTGGACGACGACCCGTACACGGACGTTGTCTGGGGTATCGTCACGGGAAGCTCGGCCGAGGAGGCACGGAAGCTGGCCGATGTTTCCCAGCCGCTCGTAGCCTGCCGTGGACTTGCGGGCAATCGCATGGACCTCGCTCCCTTTGATGAGGGCGTCTGGTTCTACGAGGGGGCCGATGCGGTCGCCCAGCGAAAACTTGCCGGCGGCCGCGAGTCTCCGTTGCCGTGCACTTTGGACAATGCGCGGCAAATCGTCGACTTGCTCAACAGCTTCGATCCCCAGTACGTGCAGACTTCCGGCCACGCCAACCCTCGCCGCTGGAACATTGGCTACGGCTGCGATCGAGGTCACTTCATGGCCCGCAACGGCGTCCTGTACGGCGTTGACCGGGCGGGGCACGAACTGGCGGTGCACTCGCCGGGGTCCAAAATCTACCTGCCGTATCGGAATTGTCTTGTGGGACTCGTGCAGGATCGCGACTCGTTGGCCCTGGGTTGGATGGGATCGGCGGGCGTGAAGCAGATGGCCGGTTATATCGTGCCGACATGGAATGGAGCGGCCGGCAACGGCATTCGCAAATGGCTCTTCGATAGACCGGGCGAGTACACCTTCAGCGAGGCGTTCTATTTCAACCAACAGATGTTAATGCGCGGGCTTTCGCCCCGTGCGCAGGCCTGCATGCCCTCTGCCGACCAATATCAACAAGAGAAGCTGGGGGAAATCGCGAAGATGCTCAAGTTGGACGACTCGCAATATCCGGGAGGAGCCGAGTTGGCTGGCGTCTGGGACCGTGACGCCTTGGTTTTCTACGGCGATCCAGCCTGGGATGCGCGCATCAAGCCGGCAGTCGGCATGGCGCAATGGTCAGTTCTTGTTCGCGGGAATACGTACACGATCGATGTCAAATCGGCTGTTCCGGGACGGGTCAACCGTTTCGTCTTATGGCCGCATCGCGTGCGGGTGGTCGAGTGGCTCCATGGCGCGCAGAATGCCCAGCTCATATGTGACAAGTTTGTTGAGGTATCAGCCGACGTACCCAAAGGAACGACCGAGGTCCTGAGTTTCCGCGGTGAACGCCTTTTGGGACAACCGACCGTTAGCCTGCGTACTGCGGGCAAGCCGGCGCCGCCTGGCAATCCGCGACAATAGGCTAGGCTCGGTAGGTTGTTTGTAACTCACCCCCGCTGGGCCGTGGTCGCAGCGGGGGCGGCGGCGGCCCAATTATGAGACAAATGTTAGAAAGCCGCTCGGCCGGGCATTTCCGGGGCGAAGCAGTGTTTGCCGTGATAACTCAAATTGCGAGGAATCTCAACGGCAACAAGTTGGTTTTCAGTGTGTAGTGTCATGATTTTTCCGGCAACTGATTGCCCCTGGGCGGAACGCTCGGCACGGACTTTCCCTGCAGCTTCCAATGGCGAGTTCAATCTGCCCGCCGAACTGGCAACCGTCATCCGCAATGGCCGCGGGTGTGAAATTTATGATATGCAGGGACGCCGATTCCTCGACTTTTCCATGGGCTGGGGTTCGGCCTTGGTGGGACATGCCCGGGAAGAAGTTGTCGAAGCGATCAGAAGCCAGCTTGACCGTGGATTGAACTTCGCCTATGTCACCGAGTCGTCGTTGCGGTTGGCCGAAGAGATTATCCGTATCAGTCCGGCCTGCCAACGGATCCGCTTTGTGCCTCGGGAACCGAGGCGAATCTATACTGTGTGCGATTGGCGCGAGCATACACCGGCAAACCGGCGATCCTCAAATTCGAAGGGGCGTACCACGGTGCGAGCGAGATCGGCGTAACCAGCCTCTTTCCCGTCAGCCCGCCGCCGTTCCCTTGTCCCGACACCACTTCCAGCAGCGAATTGCGAGTGGCCTTTGGCGGCCAGGTCCTGGTTGCGCCCTTTAATGATCTGGATACGACCGCCACGCTCATTGAACAACACGCCGGCGCCTTGGCGGCAGTGATCGTGGAACCGCTGCAGCGCTGTCTGCCGCCCGAGCCAGGTTTCTTGGAGGGTTTGCGGCGCGTGACCGCGGAACAGGGCGTCCTGTTGATTTTCGACGAGGTCGTGACGGGATTTCGCCTGGCCTACGGAGGCGCGCAGGAGTGCTACGGGGTGGTGCCCGACTTGATCGCGTACGGCAAGGCATTGGGCGGCGGCATGCCGATCGGCGCATATGGCGGTCGCGAAGACATCATGGAGATCGTTCGCGAGGACCGTCTCGGTCGGGACACTTATCTTTGGACGGCATCGACACTGGGCGGAAACCCGCTTTCGGCCGCTGCTTCCCTGGCCGCGCTCGGCGTGCTTCGTGCCGAGGGTGTCTATGAGCGGCTGTACGAGTTGGGCGACTATCTCCGTGAAGGCATTCGCCGCTGCGGTGCGGAATCGGGGGTGTCCCTGCAGCCCATGGGGCGGGACCGCTGGCGCAATGCCTGATAACTTCGACGCCGCCGCGCGACTATCGATCGTGTCTGCGTGCGGACAAGGCCCGGCAGAGATGTTTGATGCTCGCCTTGTTCCGCAACGGAATATTCCTTAATCCCATGGGAACGAAGCTCTACCTCTCTCTGGCGCACACCCGGGCGGCCTGCGACGAGTTCCTCGATGTGCTAGGAAAATGCCTGGGTGAATTATGAAACGAGTTCCGTCCAAGCCAAACCTGCCGATTGCGGCGCCCGTCTCTTCGCGTTGTTCGCTACTGCTAGCCGCGTGTGTTGCTCTGACATTTCCCGCCGGTTGCGGCGTATCGACGCCGCCGCGAATCTTGCCCGACAGTCCCGACAGCAGCGCCGCGGCCCGGGCCGTGGAACTCTACGACACGGACCACGACGGTCTGCTCGACGCCACGGAGTTGGAAAAGGCGCCTGGCCTGAAGGCTGCACTTAAGCAACTCGACACGAACAAAGACGGCAAGATCTCAGCCGACGAAATCAAGGCGCGGATCGCGCAATGGCAAGAGTCCAAGATGGGGCGGTTGCCACTGACCTGCACCGTGACCCACAAGGGCCAACCGCTCGCGGGCGCACAAGTCAAGCTTGTCCCTGAGCCGTTTCTCGGCAGTGCTTATCACGAAGGCGCCGGCGTGACCGATCGCACGGGTAAGGTGCGGCCATCTGTGGCCGACAGCGCCCAGCCCGGCCCCATGGGCATGTCGCCTGGCTTTTACCGGGTGCAAATAACGAAAAGCGGCGAGCAGATACCGTCGAAATACAACACGGAGACCACTCTCGGGCTCGAAGTGGCCGCAGATCCCGAGGTCCAATATCATCCACCGCACTTTGATTTGCAGTATTGAAAGCCCGGCCAATGAATGGCAGTGGCTGGCCGCGGCCAACGCGGCCGCGAATTCCTGACGTGAAGGAAAACCTGGGATGAAAACCTACCGCTCTTGTGTGAAACCGATGAGCGCCGGCAACAAGTCGGGCTTTACGCTCGTCGAATTGTTGATCGTGATCTCGATCATCGGCATACTCGTCGCATTATTGATGCCCGCCGTGAATTCGGCCCGCGAATCCGGCCGGCGGGCCCAGTGCGCCAGCAACGTCGCACAAATGGCCAAGGCGTGTTTGCTCTTGGAATCGAAGTACCAGTTCCTTCCCGGCGGCGGATGGGGCTGGCAATGGGCCGGGGATCCCGACCGCGGTTGCGGCTCCCTGCAGCCGGGCGGCTGGCACTACAATATCCTGCCCTACATCGACCAGCAGGATCTCCACGACATGGGCAAGGCCAGCAGCCAGGCGAACCGCGAGTATCAGGGCTTGCTGCGGAACGAGACGCCGGTGGCCCTCTTCATCTGTCCCACGCGGCGCAAGGTGCAGGTCTATCCCCGCGATCATCCGGTTCGCTTTCTCAACATTTCCGATCCGAATCCACGGATCATCGCCCGCAGCGACTATGCGGCCAACGGCGGCAGCATCGAGGGCGATCCGGACAATGGCGGACCGAATCCCAATTACGACCTCAACTATAATTGGCCTTCCGTGGACGGCAGTCCCTTGAACGGCGTCATCTACCGCGCCAGCGCCACGTCGATGGCGGCGATCAAGGACGGAGCGAGTTTTACCTACTTGCTCGGCGAGCGTTACCTTTGCCCCGACAACTACTACACTACCAACTGCGACAACGATCAAGGTTGGGACCTCGGTTACGACTTCGACGTCAATCGTTGGACCGACCTGCCGCCGATGCAAGACCAACCCGGCTATGGCGGCTGCATGACTCTCTTCGGTAGTTCCCATCCGGCTGGATTCAACATGGCCTTCTGCGATGGATCGGTCAAGAAGATCAACTACAATATTGACCCCCCGACGCACTTGAGTCTGGGGGTTCGCAACGACGGCGGCCCGACCCAGTTGCAGAACATCGATGCGATCAACAGCCAGTGACCAGGGAGAATTCAAATGAATGTGCCGAAGAACCTCGGCGGTGCAGTATTATGCCTGGTCTTTGCCCTGCTTGCTTGCCCATCCGGCTGGGGCGCGGTTGACGACCTCCCCGCGAACCTCGCTCGCAGCGCGACGATTGAGGCGTCCAGCGTAAGCAATGACGGACTTGCAGCGGCCAACGTGGCCGACGGCCGTATTTCTGAGGCCGGGGCCGGCCTGGGCGAAGTTGGATCGTGGGCCGTCCAGGGCGACAAGGCCCATGGCCGCGGCCACATCATTTTCCGCTGGTCCCAACCGGTCACTGTCGGCTGCCTCATTTACTTCGGCCGAACGGCTTGGAGCACCGGCGAAGTGTTCAAGGAGTACGAAATCCTCGCCGACAACCAGGCGAAGCCCGTGGCGAAAGGGGCCTTTGAAAAAAAGGACGGGCCTCAGCACGTGGTCTTTTCGCCGGTGCAGACGCGGTCGCTGACCATCCGCTTCCTTAGCTCCTACGGCGGGGCGAACCCCGGCGCAGCGGAAATTTTCTTGTTCCCGGCACGTCTGAGCGAAACCCAGCTTGCCCGTGTGCTTCGATTCCGCGTGAACTCGCTGTTCGACGATCATCTGGTGATCCAGCGCGGCCGCCCGTTGCGAGTATGGGGCACGGCGGCCGACGGCGAGCGCGTGGCGGTATCGTATCGCGGCATCGAGGCGACCGATGTGGCGGCGGCCGGGAAATGGAGCGTCGAACTTCCGGCCCCCGAGGTTGGTCCCCCAGGCGAGATCCGCGTGCACTCGGCGGCCGGCTCCTACCTGATTCGCGACGTGCTCGTGGGCGAAGTTTGGGTGGCCTCGGGGCAATCGAACATGGAAATGCCGGTCGACGTGCGTTGGTGGCCGAGTCGTTACGACGGCGTTGCGCACGCGAAAGAGGAAGTCGCCCGCGGCGATCATCCCCAGATCCGGCTTTTCTTCCTGCCGCGCGTGGCGTCCTACGAAGCGAAGGACGATACGGGCGGCCAATGGCAGGTCTGCACGCCGCAGACCGTGGGGGGCTTTTCCGCTGTGGCTTACTTCTTCGCGCGGAAGCTCAACGCAGACCTCAAGACGCCGATCGGCCTGATCGACGCCTCCTGGGCGCGACCTACATTGAGCCCTGGACCCCGGCGGCGGCGATCCGTTCCTCTCCGGAATTGGGTGACACGGCGAAACGCATGACGGATGCCTTCGCCCCGTACGATAAAGCCGTAGCCGCCAGTACATCGCCCCCCGCAGCCCATCAGCACATCCCCTCGGCCCTGTTCAACGGCATGATCCAGCGGCTCACGCCCTTTGCCATCCGCGGCGCGATTTGGTATCAGGGCGAGGGCAACGTCGGCGACGGAATGCTCTATTACCGCAAGATGCGGGCTCTCATCGGCGGCTGGCGCCAAGCCTGGGGAGAAGGGCAGTTTCCTTTCCTTTACGTGCAGTTGGCCCCCTATGACTACGGCATGTACAAGGGCCCCAAGGATCCCTATCTCCTTCCGGCCCTCTGGGAGGCGCAGACCGCCGCCCTCTCTATTCCCAACACGGGTATGGCTGTGACGACCGATATCAGCGAGGTCCGCAATATTCATCCCGCGAACAAGCAGGACGTGGGATTGCGACTTGCTCTCTGGGCGTTGCGCGACACGTACGGCCGTAAGAACGTAGATTGCTGCGGGCCGCTTTTCAGCCATTTTCTCCTCGAGGGCGACCGAGTGCGAGTCTACTTTCGGCATGCCAAAGGTGGTTTGATCTCGCGCGATGGTCGGCCGCTCACCTGGTTCCAGATTGCCGGTGCGGACCATGTCTTCCACGATGCGGAGGCGGACATCGACGGCGAGACCGTCCTCGTCCGCGCGCCGTCGATCCCCAAGCCGTCAGCCGTGCGTTTCGCCTGGCACAAACTGGCGGAGCCGAATCTCTCGAATCGTGCGGGACTGCCGGCCGTTTCCTTCCGCAGCGATAACTGAAGAATGTTTCGTTACTCTCACCCCAAGATGATCTCCACGATGAAACTACGTTCGCTCACTGCGATGCTTGCCCTGGTTCTGGCAAGCCTGGTAATCCTTCATCCCGGCGCGTTGCGTGCCAACGTTCGCCTGCCCAAGATCTTTTCAGACCGAATGGTGTTGCAGCGCGACCGGCCCATTCCCGTTTGGGGCTGGGCGGCGCCGGGCGAATCGGTCACGGCGAAGATTGGCGATCGTGCCGTCGCCGCCAAGGCGGACGAGAACGGCGTGTGGCGGGTGACGCTGCCCACAATGGCCGCGGGAGGCCCGTTCGCGCTCACCGTGACCGGTCAGAATACGATTACCTTGCGGGACGTCCTCGTCGGCGAGGTCTGGCTCTGCGCCGGGCAGTCCAACATGGAATTGCGGCTTGCCAGCACGCAGTTTGCCCGGCGCGACATTCCCAAGGCCGGTGATCCACAACTGCGACTTTGCAGCGTGCCGCCGGCCGTCGCCAGCCGGCCGCGGTTTGAAGGGGCGGCAAACTGGGTGGCGAGTTCCCCAGGCGATGCCGCCCGATTCTCGGCCGTCGCTTATTACTTCGGCCGGGAATTGCGGGAAAAACTAAACGTGCCCGTGGGACTGATCCTCTGTTCGGCCGGCGGAACGTCGATCGAAACTTGGATGCCGGCCGCCAGTTGCCGGCAGGTCCCTTCGCTGGCGAGGATCGATCGCCTTGTCGAGCAAGTAAATGCCGATTATCGCAAGGAATCCGAGCGGAACCTGGATGCTTGGATCGCCGTCGCCCGCAAGGCGATCGCCACCGACAGCGACCCTCCGCCCTTCGTGCCCGCGGACCCCAAGATCATTCAACGGGGCTGGCTCCCGACGGGAATTTTCAACGGCGGCATCCAGCCGCTGATTCCTTACGCGATACGGGGAGTTGTCTGGTACCAAGGCGAGGCGAACAACGGCGACGGCATGTGGTACCTGGAGAAGATGCAGACGCTGATCCATGCCTGGCGGGATGCCTGGGGCGAAGGGGACTTCCCTTTCCTCTACGTGCAAATAGCGCCTTGGTCACGGTACCCCGTAGGCAACGTGGAAGGAATCTGGGAGGCCCAACTTGCCGCCCTCTCGATTCCGCAGACGGGGATGGCCGTCACTACGGACCTTGTCCCGGACATCAACAACATCCATCCGCCGCAGAAGATGGAGGTTGGCCAGCGCTTGGCCCGCTGGGCCCTGGCAAAGACCTACGGCCAGCACAACCTGGTTTTTTCTGGGCCGCTTTTCCGCTCGGCAACTGTCCTTGGCGACCGGATTCGCATTGACTTCGACCAGGTGGGCAGCGGCCTGGCGACCCGCGACGGCAAGGCCCCCGATAGCTTCCAGATCGGCACTGCGGACGGTTTTGAGGACGCGGACGCGACAATCGATGGTGGTTCGGTGGTCGTGCACAGCCCCAGGGTGCAAAAGCCGGAGTTCGTGCGATTCGCCTGGAAGAACACGGCCAGGGCGAACCTGATCAACAAGGAGGGCCTGCCGGCTTCGCCCTTCCGCACGGACTGTGGTCCCGTGAAGTTCACCTCGGGGAGCCGGTTTGTCCGCCGCACGCTGGTGCAACTCTCAGCGGACCCCGTCGCGGCGGCGATCCGCTACACGCTCGACGGCTCCACCCCCACCGAAGGCTCCACGGCATACACAGGACCGATCGAGATCCGCCGCACGACCGTGGTCAGCGCCCGGCTGTTCGCGGCTGACGGCCGACGAAGTCTGACGACGCGGGCCACGTATACACAAGTCGCTCCGACTCCCGACGGCGACAAAACTCTCGCTCCCGGGCTGGACTACGAGTTCTATTTCGGCAAGTGGTGTGCGTTGCCCGACTTTGACTCGTTGCGGCCGGAGTCCACGGGCACGGTGGACTCGCTGACGATTACGGCTGCCCCGGTGAGCACTTTGCTGGCTTTGCGGTTCCACGGTTACCTGGACATTCCGACCACGGGAGAATATCGCTTCTTGCTGATATCGGATGACGGCGGGAGGTTCTTTCTCGACGGCAAGCTTTGCATCGACGACGACGGTCAGCATGGGCCCGTTGGAAAAAAGAGCGAACCGTTGAAATTGACCGCCGGCAAGCACCCGCTCATGATCACCTATCACGAAAGTTGGGGCGGTTCCGCCCTCTCGCTATGGTATGAAGGGCCGGGAATTGCCAAGAGGGAGGTGCCGACGACAGCCTATTTTCACGCGGAGCGATAATCCCTCAGAGGTTTCCTCGTTTCCCCGTTCGTCAAGGGCCTAAGTCGGCTGTTACCAATGGTCCGGCAGTTGATCGCGAGTTCCTCGTCGGCCGTTTATGTGCTGATGACAATACTCAACAACCACTGGGGAGGGGCATGAAGCACGATATCTTTGAACATTCCATCCCGCCCGAGCTTTTGCGCACCGAAGGCGACGTCAACGTTTCGCCCCAGCGGCGGCGATGGGCCGAGACGCACCTTGGTGAAGACACCATGCGGCTCTTGGCCCGCGACGAGCAAGTCTTCCTCCGCCAGTCGCTTTCGACACCGTGCCTGAACATCGCGCAGCGGGCTCAGGGGATCTATCTCACTGACGTGGAAGGCCGCCAGATCATCGATTTTCATGGCAACAGCGCTCACCAGTTGGGTTACGGTCACCCGCGCGTCGTGGAAGCGTTGAAGCAACAACTTGACGACTTGCCGTTCTGTCCTCGCCGCTATACGAACCGTCCGGCAATCGAATTGGCTGAGGCACTCGGCCACCTGGCGCCGGGACGGCTCAACAAAGTATTGTTCGCGCCTGGTGGGACCACGGCCGTGGGCATTGCCCTGAAGCTGGTTCGCCATTCCACCAGGCGATTCAAAATGGTCAGCATGTGGGATTCGTTCCACGGGGCGTCGCTGGATGCGATATCGGTCGGTGGGGAGGCCCTGTTCCGGCGAGATGCGGGACCGCTGCTGCCGGGAGTGGAGCACGTCCCGCCGCCGTCGCCCGCGCAGTGCCCTTTCGGATGCGGTGGATACTGCAATCTGCGCTGCGCGGACTACATCGAGTACGTCTTGGAGAAAGAGGGAGACGTCGCTGCCGTAATTGCGGAGCCCGTACGTGCAACGACGGTGGTCGTGCCACCCGCCGAGTATTGGCAGCGGGTGCGGACGGCCTGCGACCGCCACGGGGCCCTGCTGGTGATGGACGAGATTCCGACGGGTCTGGGCTGGACGGGCCGCATGTTCTGCTGCGAACATTTTGGCGTCGAGCCCGACATCCTCGTCATCGGCAAGGGCCTGGGAGGCGGCTTGTTTCCCATGGCCGCCGTTATTGCCCGCGAGGACTTGGACGTTGCCGCCGACAGAGCGCTGGGCCATTATACCCATGAGAAGAACCCCTTGGGGGCAGCGGTGGGCCTGGCGACGATCCGCTGTCTGCAGGAAACAGGCTTCCTGGAAAACGTGCGTGGGCTCGGCCGACTGGCCCTGGAGCGACTCCGCGCCCTCCAGGCTCGCCATCCGTTGGTTCGCGAGGTCCGCGGCCTGGGCCTGTTGTTGGCAATCGATCTCGTGCGCAAGATGGCGCAAGGGCGATCGACGAAGCAGAGCAAGTTATGTACGGCTGTCTGCGACGCGGACTGAGCTTTAAGGTATCGGAGGGAAACATCCTCACGCTCACTATTCCCCTGGTGATCACCACGGAAGAACTCGACCGGGCGATCGGCATTCTTGACGAGGCGTTGGGGGATGTAGTTCCCTGAAATCCGGAGTGGAATATGGGTCGCCTGGCTGACTGTATCCGATCGCTGGTCTTTGGGGCCGTTGCGGCTGCCGCTTCGCTAAACCTGCGAGCCGTCGAAATGCGGCCGCTCAATCCCGTTTCTTACCGCGACGTCCATGTTTTCGCAGGGTTCTGGAAGAGTTGGCAAGAGACCAACCGCAAGGCGATCGTTCCTTATGTAATGTGCCGCTTGGAGCAGGACGGCCATATCGAGAATTTTGCCAAGGCGGCCGGTGCGGCAAGCGGCCCAAGCGTCGGGGAAATTTACTATGATTCCGACGTTTACAAGCTCGTCGAAGGGGCTCCTATTGCCTTGGAACCGAGCCCTGTCCGGAACTCGCTTCTGCCCTTGACCGGCTGATCCGCAAGATCGCCGCCGCGCAACAGCCCGATGGCTATTTGCACACGGCCTCCGTGCTACGCGACCCGAAGCAGCGGTGGAAAAGCCCGCAAAGGCACGAACTCTACTGCGCAGGGCATTTGCTGGAGGCGGCAGTGGCCCATTACGAAGCGACCGGCAAACAAGATTTGCTGCGCGTCGCTTGCCGTTTGGCCGACCACTTGACCACGACGTTCGGACCGGCCCCAGGGCAGTTTCACTATCCGCCCGAACACCAAGAGGTGGAACTTGGCCTCTTGCGACTTTGGCGGGCGACCGGCCAGCGCCGCTATGCCGACCTCGCCGGCTACTTCCTCGACCTCCGCGGGCACGCCGTCGATCGAAGATCCTACGGAGTCTATGCCCAGGACCATCGTCCGGTCGTCGAGCAGACCGAGGCCGTGGGGCACTCCGTCCGCGCCTCCTACATGTACGCCGCCATGGCCGAGTTGGCCCTCCGCAGCCAACGGCCAGATTACGAAGCCCCGCTGGAGCACGTCTTTTGCGATCTCATGCAAGGCAAGATGTTCATTTCCGGCGGCGTCGGCCTCTTGCAAAGAGGCCATACTTATGAGAGCTTTACCGATCCCTGGCGTCTGCCCGTCGATCAACCCGACGTCGATACCTGCTCGGTCATTGGGCTGGTTTTCTGGTTGCACCGCATGAACCTGCTGCACCCTGACGGACGCTACGGCGATGTTATCGAGCGGATCCTCTATAACCGATTGTTGGCCGGCGTCTCGCTCGACGGCACGAGGTTTTTCTACGGATGTCCCTTGGAAAGCCGGGGGCCGGGCACGTTCGATCGCGGTCCCGATGCTCAATGCAATGCCCAGCATACTCGGCCGAAGTGGTTTCGCTGCGTATGCTGTCCCACGAATCTGCCGAGAATCCTCCCCGTCATTGGTGGATATGCGTACGCCGTTCGAGACGACCGACTGTATGTCGACCAGTTCCTGCCCGGCACGGCGAAGGTGCGCGTCGGCAACATGCCTATGGAAATCGTCGTCGATACCGGCTATCCGTGGGACGGGCGAATCGGCATTGAACTCCGCCCTTCGCAACCGCAACGCTTCAGCCTGTTCTTGCGGCTCCCCGGCTGGGCCTCGGGCGATGAATTTCCCGGCGGCCTCTATCGCTCGGACCACTTCGCCGAGAAGCCCACGATCACGCTCAATGGCACGGCCATGGAATCTGCGAAAATTCACGACGGATACGCGGAGATCCGCCGATCCTGGCAACGAGGCGACCGCGTTGAACTGCTGCTGCCGATGGCCATACGACGGGTCACGGCCGATTCACAGGTAGCTAGCACCCGCGGGCGCGTGGCCTTGATGCGGGGTCCCGTTTTGTATTGCGTTGAGGGCGTTGACGCGGAGAGCCATGCGACCCGTATCATCCTTCCAGCAGAGAGCGCCCTCTGCGCCGAGCACCTGCCGGGCTTTCTCGGTGGCCTAACGGTTCTACGGGGCCATGCCGTCCTGGCCGATGAAGGCACAGGTACGGGTGATCCGGGCCAAGAACTCCGCCAACGGCCAATCGACTTCACGGCTGTCCCTTTTTATGCGTGGGACAACCGCCGGCCAGGCGATATGGCAGTCTGGCTTAAGGCAATTCCCGCAAGCCGACCGCCCGGCCGTCGAGTTGCCACTCGGGCTGAATGCGAACGCCGAGGTGCGTCAGGGCTGTGACGGTGACATCGGCGTTGCTCGTCTTGGCCGGCAGCCGGCTGCGGTCCACCGAGGGGCCGTGGAGGATCAACAGTCCGTTGCGGATGTCCGGCACGTCTCGGCCGAAGCCGTGCTCCCGGCCCTTGCCTCCGTGGTCGGTGCAAACGATGGTCAGCCAGTCCTCGCTCGTGTACGTGGGCCGTTGCCGCACCGCCGCGAGGATGCGGCCGATTTGTTCGTCGACTACTTCGATGGCCTTGGTATACTTGGGAGACTTGGGGTGGAAGCCGTAGCCGTGGCCCGTGATATCCACCGTACCGAAGTAGACGAAAACCAGGTCCGGGTCTTTTTCCTTAAGGTACCGCACCGCGGTGGTCGTTATCCTTCGGTCGCCTTCTTCGTAACCACCCTTATCGCCGTCGAAAACCAGCTCCGCCCCGTCCGCCGGCGCAATAATATAGTCGACAAACGGTTTCCACGTGACGAAGGCCGCCACCGTCGCCTCGGGCCGGGCTATCTTGAGCCGATGGAAGAGCGAAGGAAACTGGGCCAAATGGTTGTTGTGGAAGTCATTGTCCATCACGCCGTGCTTGTCGGACCAGGCTCCCGTCAAGATAGTGCTCCAGCCCGGTCCGGTGATCGTGAAGGCCTTTGTGGGGCGATCGCCCAGTATGTCGCAATGGTCGCAGAAGGCCCCTTGTGCGACGAGAGCGTGCAGGTTATAGGCCTCCTTGGCCGCGGGGATGGCGTCGGGGCGGCAGCCGTCGATGCCGAGAATTAGCACTTTCTTCCGTGCAGGACGCGCCAGTGCGGCCTCGCCAGCCGGCTGCCTCAACCCGACCGGAGTGCCATCCAGTTTCCAGGCGGGGTTAATGGCGATGCCCATATGGCTGAGCACCGTGGGTGCGACATCGACCTGGGTCGGTGGAGGGGTGATCGTGCCGGCGGTCGCCGCTTTGCCGTTGACGATGAAGAAGATCGTGCGACATTCTGGAGTGTTCGGCCCGTGGCCTTTGCCGGAGCCGCCATGGTCGGTAGTGACGATTATCAGCCAGTCTTCGCGGTCAAACGTCTTGCGGGCCCGCACGGCGGTGAGAATCTTGCCGATCAGGGAGTCGACCTGGGTGATAGCCGCGAGGTATTGCGGTTGTTTGGGGCTGAAACCGAAATGATGACCGGCGCCGTCAACGTCGTCGAAATGGATGAAAACGACATCTGGGTCCTTCTCGGCCAGGATCCGGCAAGTCTGGGCGGCAGTCTCCTCGCCAGTCTGGGGATTCGATGCGTAGTCGGCGTCCTTCACGATCTGGGTAATGCCAGACCACTGGGCAATCGAGGCCGTGTAACCGCTCGGCCGGGCCGCCTTATAGCGCGTAAGGAACGTCGGGAATTTGCCGAAACTCGCCCCGCGGAAGCTGTTGTCGCGGACCCCATGTTTCTGCCACCATACGCCCGTCAATATAGACGACCAGCCGGGGCCGCTAACTGTATACTCGCTGGCCTGCGCCTTGTCGCTGAAGGCCCCGCTCTTGATCAGTTCCTTTAAATGCGGCGCCTGGGCTGTCAGCAGGGCATCCGGCCGGCAGCCGTCGATGCCAATAACCAGAGTTTTCTTGACTAGGCTATTATCGGCCGATTGCCCCACGGCCGCACACGGCGCCATCAGGGCGAGAGTCAAGGAACAGGCAATGAGGCGAGAAAGTGTCATGGACGCTCCTAGGATCAAGTGGCAATGTAACTTGCGGAATCACGTCATTGGTAACACACCCGGGCCGAAGGCAGCCATGGTGCTTCATTTCTGAGTTATCGCGACGCGGCAATCTTCGCCCGAGAATTTTTGAAATGGTGTGATGCTTCGACTAACACCGCGGGCCATTGCGAGCGTGCTTCCCATCAGACGTTGCTGG
Source organism: uncultured Planctomycetia bacterium (assembly GCA_963709175.1). Lineage (GTDB taxonomy): Bacteria > Planctomycetota > Planctomycetia > Pirellulales > Thermoguttaceae > JANXQG01. Next base: position 231,278 of record CAVPVK010000007.1, on the reverse strand, counting down.
GAGCAGGCCACTGCTACGCGGAAGGCGACGCGTGCGAAGTGCGCGACCAAGTCGATTGCGTGGCCGCCAATGTCGCACGGTCGGACAGACGCGACGGCAAGAGTAGTTTTGCCGCCACAACAGCCGACGGGACAGGGCGTCTGGCGCTTTGTCCTGCCCTTGCGTGCGGCAGCGGCGATCCTGAGGGCCTTATGAGGCCTACTGGCAAACGGCAGAGGACTATGCGAAAATGACAAGACACGGACGAATGCGGTGATCCCTAGTCGCAGTTGGTGTGGTGCTCTGGTACAATGGATGACTAAATGCGCCTGGATCGGTTCCAGGCTCGCGGCAAACGGGGAATACATGCTTACAAAGGAAAACGCCATGAGTGATTCTTCTCGCGACCAATTTCAGCCCGAACGTCGTGCGTTTCTAAAAGCCGGGGCCGCGGCGGGCTTTGGCGCCGCATTAACGGCGCTGAATACCGCGAACGCCGCCAATGAACGCAGCCCCGGCGAAGCCCGCTCGCAGTTCAAGGTTAAGCCTCTCGCACAGGTCCGCGTGGGCTTCGTGGGTGTTGGTGGCATGGGTATGAATCACTTTGGCAACTACCTGGACCTCGCGGGCGTCGAGATCAAGGCCGTTTGCGACATCGTGCCCGCCAAAGTCGAACGGGCCCAGGCGGCGGTCGTCGCCAAGGGGCAAGCAAAGCCGACCGGCTACTCGAAGGGCCCGACCGATTTCCAGCGGATGTGTGAAACGGAGGATCTCGATCTGGTCTTCACCGCCACGCCTTGGGAGTGGCACGTCCCCGTTTGTGTCGCGGCGATGAAGAATGGCAAACACGCAGCGACCGAAGTTCCTGCAGCGATGACCCTCGACGACTGCTGGCAACTGGTCGAGACCGCCGAAAAGTTCGAAAAGCACTGTCAGATGATGGAGAATTGCTGCTACGACCGCATCGAGCTGATGATGCTGAACATGGTCCGTAAAGGTCTGCTGGGCGAGGTCCTTCATGCCGAGGCCGGGTACCTGCACGATCTGCGGGGAGTCAAGTTCGACATGGGGGGCGAGGGCCTCTGGCGCCGGGCATGGTCGGAAAAGTTCAATGGCAATCTCTATCCGACGCACGGTCTGGGGCCAGTCGCACAGTGCATGAACATCAATCGCGGCGACGCGCTTGACTTTCTGGTGTCGATGAGCAGTCCGGCCCGCGGGCTGCATGAATACGCAGTCAAGCGTTTTGGCCCCGATTCGCCATATGCAAAGGAGAAGTACGCCCTTGGCGACGTGAACACCAGCCTTATCAGGACGAAACTCGGCAAGACGATCACGCTCATCCACGACACGAGCCTGCCGCGGCCTTACAGCCGCATCGATCTGGTGCAGGGCACGAAAGGCGTTGCCCACAAGTACCCCGACAAGATTTGCATCGAAGGGAAGTCGAATGACGATTGGGAAAATTTCGACAAGTACGCCGCCGAGTACGAACATCCACTATGGAAGGCTGTCGCAAAGCGGGGCGAAGGCCGCGGCCACGGCGGCATGGACTTCATCGAGGATTACCGGCTGGTGAGTTCCTTGCAGCGCGGCGAGCCGCTCGACGAGGACGTTTATGACGCGGCGGCCTGGAGTGCCATTGTGGGCGCGAGCATTGAGAGCGTGGCCAACCGCAGCAAGCCGGTCGCCATTCCCGATTTCACCCGCGGCAAATGGAAAACCAATCCGCCGCTGGGAATTATCGAAGGCTGAGGACGTCGGGTTTGTGCCAAAATCTCGGTCTTCCCGTAGGTCTTACCCAGGCTTTCGCACGATGGACGTTTGGTCGCTTCGCCAACGAATTAGCGCGGGCAGCCGCCTCTGGCAAACAGGCCGAAGCCATCGCAATGCGGAGAAACTAGCGACGGTCATCGCTTTGGCACATATATTGCAGCTTTACGTGATGAATTGTTGTCGGAGAGCAGGTGTTACCCGGCAAGGAGGCATCAACCGGAACCGGGCGGCTACGCGAAGAAACTTTGCATACGGGTCGTGTTTCGACAGGGATTTCCCCGCGAGGGAGATTAGCGACAAAATTCGCCCCCAATCCAGACTCGGTTAGGGACAAACGCGGGTTGTTCGCGGTCTAACATAGAGGAATTGTTCATGGATATGGCCGATGGTCAATTTGCCGGTGCATTGAGACGATTGGGGGGAGACGAAGAACTCCTGCAGGAGCTGGTGAACTTCTTTATGGAGGATGCCCCCCGACTGCTGCAAGCAATCCGAGATGGACTAGGTACCGAAAGCGCGGAACGCGTGCATCGGGCTGCCCACAGTTTGCGAGGGCTGGCGGCGAATTTCGATGCGGAACAGGCCATGACCGCCGCCGGCGCGATCGAAAAAATGGCCTCCAAGGGGGAGTTGCAACTGATCCCCCCGGCTGTAGCGCATCTTGAAGGTCAAATTCAGTCGTTGTGCGACAAGATGCACGCATACACTTCGCGTGCGGCGGCGTCTTCCGCTCGCCACTAATGGGTCACTGACCACTGACACCAGGGCCGCCTACACCGGTAACCAACTGCCCGGCCAGTCATGACGCGACCAAATGCTACTTTGAGCGAGTCGATTCGTCGTCGACGCGCCATCGGTGCGGAAAACCAACCGCAGGGTGGAACGCATTTTCGGGTCTGGGCCCCCGGCAAGGATCGCATTAGGGTCGTGCTATGTGACGAACATCAGACGCACTTAGGCGGGATCACTTTGGAACCTGAGGAGAAGGGCTATTTCGCCGGTTGGGTTGCCGAGGCCCAGGTCGATGCGCTCTACGGATTTCTCATTAATGAGAGCTCGCAACTCCTTCCCGACCCGGCTTCGCGCTATCAACCGTATGGGCCAACAGGCCCGTCTCAGGTGATTGATCCCGACCGATTCCATTGGTCCGACGCCGGTTGGAAAGGCGTTTCTCGCGAAGGTCAAATAATCTACGAAATGCATTTCGGCACATTCACGCCGGAAGGGACATACTCTGCCGCCAGCGAACAGTTGCACGAGTTGGCCGATTTGGGCGTGACATTGCTGGAAGTGATGCCCTTGGCGGAGTTTCCCGGCCGCTTCGGCTGGGGGTACGATGGCGTGTGCTTATTTGCGCAACTCGGCTTTATGGCAACCCCGATGGTCTCCGGCACTTCATTGACCAGGCTCACGGTTGCGGTCTGGGCGTAATTCTCGATGTCGTTTACAACCATTTGGGCCCCGTGGGGCAGTATTTGGAGTCGTTCTCTGACTACTATTTATCCGAGCGCCACAACACCGATTGGGGCAAGGCCGTGAACTTCGATGGGCCGGCGGCAACGGAAGTACGTCAGTTCTATCTTGACAATTCAGCGTATTGGATCGAGGAATTCCATTTTGACGGTCTGCGATTCGACGCGACGCAGGACGTTCACGACTCCTCGGAGGAGCATATCTTGGCGGCCATTGCCCGTCAGGTCCGCACTTCGGCCGGCAGCCGAGCCACATTTCTGGTAGCTGAGAACGAACCGCAGGAAACGCGGTTAGTCCGACTGCCAAGCCAGGGTGGCTTTGGCATCGATGCTCTCTGGAACGACGATTTCCACCACAGTGCGCATGTGCTGTTGTCGGGCGCAGCGAGGCCTACTACTGGGACTATCGCGGCACGCCCCAAGAATTCGTCTCGGCGGCCAAATATGGCTACCTCTACCAGGGGCAATGGTATAAATGGCAGAACAAGCGACGCGGCACACCGGGGCTCGATTTGCCTCCGAGCGCCTTCGTCACCTATATCCAAAACCACGACCAGGTGGCCAATTCCATCCGCGGAGAGCGCTGCCACTTGTTCAGCAGTTCCGGCTGTTATCGAGCCATGACCGCCCTGTTGCTCTTGTCGCCAGGGACACCGATGCTGTTCCAAGGCCAGGAGTTTGCCGCCTCGAGTCCATTCCGCTACTTCGCCGATCTCGGGCCCGAGCAAAGGGCCGCGACACGCACGGGCCGCGAGAAATTCCTGGCTCAGTTTCCCAGTCTATCCGGCGCTGATGCACAGGATAGTTTTCCCGATCCTGCCAGCGTGGACACCTTCCAAGGCTGCAAGCTCGATTTTTCCCAGCGGGTGTCGCATGCGGGGATTTACGCCCTGCACCGTGACCTAGCGCGGCTGCGTCGCGCGATCTCCGCGCTCTGTGGATCGGAGCGCGGCGGCTTTGGACGGAGCGGTGCTAGGGCCTGCTGCGTTTGTCCTGCGGTATTTTGACGCCCGGAATGACGACCGGTTGCTGATCGTCAATTTTGGCATCGATTTTTCGCTGAGCCCCGCCCCCGAACCGTTGCTGGCGCCGCCGAACGAATGTCGCTGGCGGCTGCTCTGGTCGAGCGAAGATCCGCGATACGGCGGCAACGGCACGCCACCCTTGGAAACGGACGCGGACTGGGTGATCCCCGGCTGCGCTGCACTCGTCCTCGGTCCCGATGGAAGACCGCAGCCATCTCGGGAGTTAACCGCGTGAGAGAAGTCATTCGGAAAATGCCTTCGGGTGAGGCCCAGGTCGATCGCCTGGAACCGCTGCTCACGCGGGAGTGGCTCATCACCAATGGCCTGGGCGGGTATGCGTCAGGCACCGTGGCCGGCGTCGTCACCCGCCGTTACCACGGGCTATTGATCGCCGCCCTGCCGGCGCCCATGGGACGGATGCTGCTACTGCCCCACCTTTCCGAGCAAATACGTCTGCCCGACGGCGAGAACGTCCGATTTAGCGGCGAGCAGCGGACTGGCAGCCCCTTGGCCGTTCATGTCGCAGACTACTTGAGCGAGTTTCGCCTGGAAACGGGCTTACCCGTTTGGCAATATCGCGTGGGCGAAGTCGTCCTGGAAAAGCGCGTCTTGCTGCCGCACCGGCAAAACACCGTCTATGTAGTCTATCGCCTGCTAGGTGGAGCCGACTGCGTTCGCCTCAAGCTCCTGCCTTCCGTCCATTTTCGTTCCCACGACGGACCAGTGAATACACCGCTGCCGAAGAGCTTTCGCCTGGTCAGCGAGGAGGATCGCTACGAGGTCTCGGCAGGGCCCGATCTTCCTGTCTTGCGGATGAGATTGTTCGGGCAGCGGCCGGCCTTTACGTCGGAACCTCAGCGGCTCACTCAACTCCTGTATCGCATAGAGGAAAGTCGCGGGTACGATTCGCAAGGCGACCTGTGGAGTCCCGGTTATTTTCGCGTGGATCTTGCGCGGGAGAAAAACGTTGCCCTGGTTGCGTCCACCGAAAACTGGGAGACCATCCTGGCCCTGACGGCGGACGAAGTGGTTCGGGCGGAGAGCGAACGCCGCATTCGCCTGCTCGGCGCGGCGCAGGCGGTCACCCATTCATCGCCGGCCGGCGAATTAGTGCTTGCCGCGGACCAATTCATCATCGCGCCGACAGGTCGCGTTCAAGATGCGGCCCGCGTGCAGGCCTCCGGCGACGAAGCGCGGACCGTCATTGCCGGCTACCATTGGTTCACTGACTGGGGCCGCGACACCATGATCAGCCTGGAAGGGCTGGCCCTGATCACGGGCCGCCTCGTCGAAGCAGGCTACATTTTGCGGACCTTTGCCCACTACATCCGCAACGGTCTGATTCCGAACCTCTTTCCGGAAGGGAAAAAGGAGGGGCTCTACCATACGGCCGACGCCACCTTGTGGTTCTTTCACGCGCTCTCCCGCTACCTGGACTATAGCGGCGATCGCACCTCATTGCAGCTTCTCTTGCCGCAGCTTCGAGACGTCATCGAGCATCACTTGCGGGGCACTTCGTTCGGCATCGGCGTCGACCCGGCCGACGGCCTGTTGCGGCAAGGGGCCGAGGGCTATCAGCTTACCTGGATGGACGCCAAGGTGGGCGACTGGGTGGTGACGCCCCGTCGCGGCAAGGCCGTCGAACTCAACGCCCTCTGGTACAACGCCTTGCGGCTCATGGAACAATGGACTCGGGCCGAGGAAGGGGATGAAGCCGCGCGGCCGTTTGGCGAACAGGCCGTCCTGGCGGAAAAATCATTCAACCGCCGATTCTGGTACGCGGTAGGAGGATATCTGTACGACGTCGTCGACGGTCCGGCGGGCGACGATGCTTCCTGTCGTCCCAACCAAATTCTCAGTTTTTCCCTCGAATATCCCGTCCTCCAGCGCGACTATTGGGAGCCCGTGCTGGGCGTGGTGCAGCGGCGTCTGCTGACGCCGGTGGGTCTGCGCTCTCTGGCGCCCGGCCATCCCGATTATCGCGCTCGATACGACGGCAACCTGCTCGCCCGCGACGCGGCCTATCATCAAGGGACGGTGTGGGCATGGCTCATCGGGCCATTCATCGATGCCTGGCTCCGCGTCAATCCCGGCGACCGCCGCGGTGCGCGGGAAATGTTGCGGGGCTTCGAACATCACATGGGCGAGGCCTGCCTCGGCACGATCAGCGAAATCTTCGATGCCGAGCCACCCCATACTCCACGGGGCTGCATCGCCCAGGCGTGGAGCGTGGCGGAGGTCCTGCGGGCCTATGCCAAGACCGAGGAGCCGGGCTGAAGCGACAACGGGGCGAGCGCCCGCTGTCGCCCAGCCTTAATTGGACTACATCCGGCTTTTGCACCCGAGGACTCGGTCTCAACGCCTCTCTGCCGTCGATCCACCGGCACAGACAATTACGCGCGTATCAAAGGGCCGATCCATGGAGATGATGGCATTCGAACCCGCTTGACCCAGGCTCTTGCCGGTCTCCAAATCGGTGATCGTCCGCGAGGGCACGAAGCCCAGCCGCTGGGCGTCGAAGTCCAGCCTGGCCTCTAGGGGCTTGGCCTGGTAGCTCTGCACCACCAACATGAGCCGCCGGTCGTTTTCGCAAACCAGCGCCAGCCAGCGCAGGCCGGCGGGACCCTTAACGACGGCGGCGTCACTCCAATAGTTCTGCACGCGGCAATTGGGCAGACCGTAACCGAAGTTCCGGACGGCTTTCTCCAAGCGGCGGGCAGGTTCCGCGCTGGCCACGCTCCCAAACGGGTAACCCCAGCGCGCGATCTCGTGGACCATCCGCATGCCCCATTCCATGCGGATCAGCGATTCCGGGCTCATGCGGGCTTCCTTGTACACCGCGGATTTTTCCAGGTCTCGCGTCAGGGGCACGATCAGGTCGGAGTAGGCGCCGATCTGGCGGGATACCGTCTCCTTACGCCGATCGGGCGAGACTCACCTGGCCGAACTCTGCACGGCAACCGACGAACTGATCATCATGCCGTGCATGCGGAGCTTGCTGCGGAGGCAACCGCGGGTTATCCCCAGGAGCAACGCCGCCTGCGATTGATTGCCGTTGGTGTAGCTCAGCACGTCGGTCAGAAGAATGCGTTCCATGTACTTGATGCTATCGGCGTAGAGGGAGCGAGTACCGCTGCGAAGTTGGTTCGCGATGAACGAGCGGAAAGCAACATCGCCATGGCCCTCGTCCGGATCTCTGGCGGTTTCCTCGTTGCCGGGCTGGCGCTCGCTGCCCGCGGCGGCTAAGGACGGCCGGGCGAAAGCAAGCGGACTGTCCTCGCGCAGCTCCAGCGGGAGGAACTCCGGCACCAGGATAGGTCCGATCGCATGCAACATGGCATGCTTGAGAACGGTCTGCAATTCGCGGATATTTCCCGGCCAGGAATAACGCCTTAAGTCGTTCCATCGCTTCCGGCGCGACGCCTATTATCGACTTTGCCGATCTCGGAATTGAAGCGGCGAAGGTAATAGTCCACCAGCAACGGGATGTCGTCGCGCCGCTCGCGCAAGGGCGGCAAGACGATCGTATAACCGTTGAGACGATAGGACAAGTCCGCGCGGAACTCGCCGCTGGCGACCATGGCATCGAGATCGCGATTGGTAGCGGCCACAATGCAGGCATCGGATTGGATTGTCTGATTGCCTCCGACGCGCTGGAATTCCTTCTCCTGGATCGCCCGCAGAACCTTGCTCTGCATGAGCAGCGGCATATCGCCCACTTCGTCAAGGAAGAGGGTACCGCCGTCGCATTCCTCGAATTTTCCGATCCGTTGGCTCGCGGCCCCGGTAAAGGACCCCTTTTCATGACCGAAAAGCTCGCTCTCCAAGAGCGATTCGGGAATCGCCGCGCAGTTGACTGCCAAAAATTTCTTTCCCACGCGGTTACTGTGTTGATGAATGGCCCGTGCGACAAGCTCCTTGCCCGTGCCGCTTTCTCCCCGAATCAGGACGTTGATGTTCTGGCCGGCGACACGGCCGATTGCCTTGTATACCTCTTGCATTGCCAGGCAGTGCCCGATCAGGGCGTCGGAGGAGGTTGTCCCCGCCCGGCTGATGGCATCGGAATTCTCCAAGTCGTTGCCGGCCACCGTAGCCCGGATCAGATTGCTGATCGCCAGTGCTTGGCCGACAACTTCCCGAATTCTGGCCATGTCCAGGGGCTTGCTGAGGTAGTCCATGGCGCCTAGCCGCATCGATTCAATCGCGGTGTCGCTCGACCCGGAAGCGGTAATGAAGACGATCGGGATTGCCGGATTCTGACGGCGAATTTGTTCGTATGCCGACAAGCCGCTCTGGTCGGGCAAGACGATGTCCAGAACCACAACGTCGGGACGCAATTCGGCCGTGGCCTTTACGGCCTCGGCCCCCGAGGTGGCCGAGACGACGGCGATATCCGAATTCTCAAAGCAGCGCTGAAAAACGCGAATGATGCTCCGGTCATCATCGACGATCAAGAGCGTCGACATAAACAAGTCCTTTGAAAAACGTCCCGTTGGATTTCGCGATTGAAAAAGGCCACAATTAACCCTCGGAAGAGCGGCTTCTCGACGTCATGCCACTCACTTTTTCGCACTCAGTATAGTATAGGGCTGACCATCGACGGAGAAAACCCTAGCGTTTTGCTTTCGCACCGATTTGACGCAGGCCGGGTCCAAGCTTTGCGGAGTTCCAACAAATTCGAGCAAACCCGCCAGAACTGCGCAAGCTTGATCCGGCCGTATCTGATTTTCGCGCTGCCAGTTTTGAAATTGCTGGCACACCGCGTGTTGGACACTTTTCCAACACGCGGCGGCCAGGTGAATTAACATCCCGAAACGCTAATACAAAGGGCGCTCAGTAGTTCTCGGCTTGAGAGTCGGCCGCGGATGATGGTAAGTCGGCCGCCCCGAAACCGGCCATGGGCAAATCCAAGCTGCGAAGCAGTTGGTGTGCTTCGCCCTTCGGAAGGTCCTTCTGGTTGCCGATCTGCCTCTCGATCTCTTCCCGGCTGCCTTCAAAGGTCTTGTGATCAATCTTGCCATCTTTACTCAGATACTCGATTTCCGCATTGAACTTATCCTTGCCGAGCTTCTTGATGGTCATCGAATCGAAGCTCTCCCAATCGCCGGGTCGCGAAGATTGGGCCTGGCGATTTCCAGACGCGGCCTGCTGCTCAGACCCGGGGGTCAGGCGCTGCTCGGGCTTTTCGCTTTCCCCGCGGGCTAACCGCTGGTGTTCGCCGACGGTCACCTTGAGCGTCTCAGATTTACCTTCCCGCAAGACCGTCAAGTGGACTTTCTCGCCGGACTTCCCCTCGCGGACGAGTGCCGCCAATTGCCGAGGGGAAAATAGCTTCTGGTCGCCGTAGCACATCACGATGTCGTGAACTTTGATCCCGGCCTTGTCGGCCGGAGAACCTTTCAATACGCCAACGACTAGCAGTCCTTGCCCGTTGCGCTGTGCTTCGGCCAAGTGGCTCACGAAGGCCGGGTTGACGGGCTCGACGCGAATCCCCAAAAACGGGCGCTCGGCTGCTTCCGCTGTTTTGGATTTCTCCACTGCGGCTGCGGATGCCGGCTTCTCGGAGGACATCGGTTTGTCGGAAGCTTGACCCACGGCGAGCCAGCTTCCCATGCTCATGCAAAATATTCCAATGAATGCGGCGCGTGCCGCCCAATCCTGTACTTTCATCGATCTACTCCTACTACTCCTAAAAAACTGAAGACTCCGGCCGACGGTCGCGGCCACTAAGGAATTGTTTCCGTGGGAAACCGCGAAACCCATCGGGTGAATCACTAAAACCTGCTACGGTGCCCCAAAAAAAGGTGATTGCGAAACATTGAAGACAAATACTCGGGGGAGGTAAGGATTTGGCTTGCGGAAGCCAAGGAATCGGCCTAGCTATGGAGGGCGGCAACCGATATACTTGCGGAAGTGGTGACTTGCAATCCCGTGAGCCCTATGCCTCGTCTTGCCGCGACATTGCTGTTGACTGTTTTCCCCCTCGCGCTCGTTAATTCCGTCGCGCTCGGGAGCCCTCCCGCGCTCAAGAACAACGTGAAGGGCGCTTCCGACTTGGCCGTTACGCCCTTTTTTGACGGCCGCGCTGGTCTCCTTGACACGTGGGGCGGCTCGCTGGCGGCCGGACCACTAAGCTCGATCCGGCTGCAGTCCCGCTATGTCCATTCGAGCCCGCGAGCCCTGGCTTTCGATCTCGGCTTAATCAAGGCGGGCGAGTCTCGTTACTTTCAGTGCTTCAGCTCAGGCTTTGGACCGGCGAAGGGCTATTATCAAACACGCGATCTGTCTTGCTACGAGCGACTTGAGTTCTGGGCCCGCAATGGAACCGGCGTTCCCCTCGTGTGCCGCTTGCAGATCAGGGATTACCGCGACAGCGACCGGAACCAGGCAAGCTACGCGTTCTCTTTGCCGGCCGGCGTCGATTGGATACGGGTCGTCATTCCCTTGGACGTCGCCGGGCCGCACTGGACGCAGAACGGCCACCCCGACCTAGGCCAGGTCCTGGCGATCAATTTTGTTTTTGCGGCGAAGAGCCTCCCAGCGTCGGGCGATGTTTACTTGGAAGACGTGGAGCTTGTGGATCATGAGGGACCACTAAGCATCGACAGCGCACCGCTGCCGACTCTCGTGGAGCGACTGACACACCGCCAATGGCAAGCCGTGTGGGCTGCGAGGAGCCGCATTCATGGCCTGATTCCCAATAATTCCTACCAGTCCACCGACGCCGGCATCAACAGCACGGCTGCCATGCTATGGGCGCTGCCAGCAGCGATCCGACATCACTGGGTTACGCAGGCAGGCGCCGACGAGTATGTCGGTCTGCTGATGCAGACGGTTGGTGCTCTGCTCGATCGCGCCAAGTATCTACCGCCCCGCAATGTCGACTGGGTTACGTTGCAGCCATCGCTGCTGCCTGAAGAATCGTCGGTAGATGCAGCCTTTCTTGCCTTGGCGATGCACCGCTACAAGACCCTGTCTTCCACCTCTCTGCCGCTTCGCAAGGTGATTGATTCAGTTGAAAACCGCTTTGATTTCGCCGCCTTCGGCTCGCCGAGCGGTTGGCGGATGGCATTTCGCTATACGAAGCCCGATCATCGTGAGGGCTGTTTCACTCCCTACACATATGATGGCTATACTAACGAGGGCAATGTGGTATCATTGGCCGCGCACCTAGCCGATCGCCGCCACGTGCCCATCGAGACCTACTGGAATGCCAGTGCCAACCGAGTCCGGGCTCAGGGAACTGCCCCCGCGCGGATGCCCGTCGTTCATAGCCTGACGGAATTTCGCGCGCCGTTCACCCAGGCTCTGTGGAACCTGTTCGTCGATGTTCGCGGTCGCGGCCCTGACGAATATCCCGATAACCGGCTGGCCGTCAATCCGTGGGACAATTTTGTCTGTTACGAGCAAAATGTCATGAACTTCTTGGCCCAGGAAGGCAGGGCCGGACTTGTTCAACCGGATGCTGGCGATGACGGCAGTTTGGGCTGTTATCGGCAGTTTAGCACGTACGAGAACTTCGGGCAGGGTGACCTGTTCATGCCGTGGAGCGTGTCGTTTGCGCTCTTGGCGGGTGCGGATGGTGCCGAGAACGCCCTGCGGCATCTGCTCCGCGGCGGGCTTTACGGCCCCTTTGGACTGGCCGATTCGGCCAAGTGGTCCACCGGAGCGCCCGCCCCTTACGCCGTTGCCGTGCGCCAGGATTTCTGGAATACCGGTCTGGCCACCATCGCCTTGCTGGAGTTCCTCGACAGCGACGCTCGGCAAAGCAAATCGTTTGCGGAGTTGCCGGAAGTCCGCCTGGCGCTGGACCGGGTTTTTCACTCCCTGCCGGCAAGTCGTGCCGCCTTAATGCGGCCCGTATCGTTCCGACCGTGATCCCTCTCGGCCTGCCGGTGGTCCAGGGGGAATTTCGGCACCCGGGGAGGCGTCTCTGCTGCTAGGGACCGTCTTTCCTCACTTCGCCTGTCCTTGAGTTTGGCCTTGGTCTCAAGCGAAAGGAGCGGAACATCCATTTGCTCGGGATGCACTGGCAGAATCGCCTTGGGAATTCGCTCTTGGAGCAATAATTCGTGGGCTTCGCACGGGCCATCGCGGAAAAATCGTCGTTCCATGAGCCTGCCCAACAAGCTGTCGACCAGGGCCAAGAGCGTCATTCCACTGTGGTGTGCCATCACGATGCGGCAAGGAGCAGGGAGGCCTGCCCGGTCCCGGCCCGGCGTGTAGTCGATGGCATCGTAGAACCCGTAGGTGCCGAGGTAACCGAGTTCTTCGAGGTACGTCAGATTATCGAGGCTTTCGCGCGGCGCGATCGTGATAGCCAACGCCGACGCATAGGGGGCAATTACCCGGTTCTGGGCCAGCCCGCGTTCGAGACCCAAACCGGGCACGCCGAAGGCGCGATAAGCGTACGCTCCGTCGTCGTTGATGGCGTTATAGGAGCTCTCCGAGATGCCCCACGGTATCCGCAGTCGCCTGCCGTACTCGATCTGCCGCCGCACCGCGCCGCGGCAACTGGCGTCCAAGAAGGTTCCCCGATACGAAGGCATGATCAACGCCGGCATGAGGTGCTCGAACATCGAGCCCGACCAGCTCACCAGCACCGGACGGTTCGCGGCCAAGGTCACGACGCGTCCGAGGGCAAACCAGTGCTCAAGGGGAAGCTGGCCGTGGCTCACCGCGAGAAAACTCGTCATGCGGGATTCCGATGCCAGCAGATCGTAGCAACCCTCGTCGCGGCGCTGCTGACTCACGTTGAAGCCGATCGCCAGCAGCTTTCGCGATGCATTATAGAGAAAGCCGAAATCCATTGCGCAGAATTGGCGGCACAGATCGCGCACTCGTGCGATCTGTCGCATTTCGGCGTTGGCAGCCCCGCAGGCGCGGCGGGCTTTTCGGGCGAGTTGCGACAGAATCAGGGCGAACTTCTCCGGAAGATGCGCGCCGGAGCCCGAGGAGCGCCGCTCAACCTCGAGCAAGCTTTCAGCGTGTTCTGCGATCCGCGTGGCAGCGGCCGGCAATTGGGAAAGCGTGCAATGGTTATTCAAGTCCTCAACTGCCAGAATTAATCGCTCCAGCACTTTCTTTTGCCGCTCCACAGGGAGGCGATTGCGGAACAACTCCCAGCGACGGCCCCCGATCTCGGGGAAGCTGACCCAAAAGGCGAGCCTACGGAGAGCACGACGGGCCGCGTCGCACTGGCGAAGCAAAGTCTGTGTCCATTCTCTTAGCTCGGGAGATTCCCGCGGCACGGCAAGAACCAGTTCCCTCGCCTGACGGTGGACGCGGCGGAGTGCGCAATAGGCCTGCCGTGCTGTGCTAAACTCACCGTGGCAATTGGCTTGCAGCGCGGTGAATGTCTCTTCGAAGCGCTGGCCGCCTGACGCCGGCGGTAACCGCTCGCGGAGCGAAGCGATCACGGCCAATGTCTCGCGGATCGCGACGAAGAGCCGAGGCGGCAACAACGGCCGGTCGCGGAACTCTTGCGCCGCGGCCTGCAAGACAATCAACGCCGCCCAGAGGTTGCCGCTATCGACGCTCGAGACGTAACGCGGCTCCGCCGGTCGGAGGGTTGCAGTATCGTACCAGTTGTAGAAGTGGCCACGGAACTGTTCCATGTGAAGCATGCTACGCAGCATCCGCGCACTGCGGTCGAGCATTGCCGAAGGCGGCAGGTAGCCCAAATCGCAGGCGGTCAGGTTCGCCAAGAGTCCCATGCCAATGTTGGTGGGACTGGTGCGCGAGACCACCATCGGCCGCGAACCCTCTTGGAAGTTGTCCGGCGGCAGCCAATGTGTTTGCCGGCCCACGTGTGTCTCGAAAAAGTGCCACGTCTGGCGGGCCCATCGCCCCAAACACAGCTTTTCCTCCTCGCTGAATTGCGGCAGTTTGGTTCGTGTCGGTTGCGACAGGGTCCAGGCGATCATCGGCGCTAGCAGCCACATCAACAAGACGGGGCCGGCGCCGAAAAGGGCGACGGGATTCACGATCAGCAAACAGGCCGCCACGGCAACGGAGACGATGGGACAAGCCCACATCGTTTCATAGTGGTCGCGGCAGTTCGTCCGTGCGCGTGCCTCCGCGTCGCTGGCCGTGGTCCACTCCAGCAGCAACCGCCCGGAAACATGCATGCGGAAGAGCGATCGCACGATGGCGTCCAAATGATAATAAGCCGCGTAGGGCAGCATGCACCAGGACACGGTTTCCGCCGCCACGCTGCGAAAACACGATCGCACTTCGTCGATCGCGTGCAGTTTCCACGGCTTCTCGGGGCATTTCCGCAGCATGCACAGCCCGCTGGTGAAAAGCGCCGGGCCAAGCAGGATCATTGCAACCAACAGCGACCAGGCGGCGGCCAAGGACGGGGTCGACGCCCAGCCCAGCAACAACAGGGCGCAGAGCAAAACCGGTGTCAAGCTCCGCCGCAGATTGTCGGCGATCTTCCAGCGTGAGAGCCATGACAAGTAGTTCGCCGAATCTTGGGTCGCCGCGGGTGCAGCGGGAAACAGCCAGGCGGCAATTTGCCAGTCGCCGCGAATCCAGCGATGCCGTCGGCTGGCGTCAGCCAACGCTTGCGATGGGACTCCTTCGAACAATTCCACGTTGTTGACGAATCCGCTCCGCGCGAAACACCCCTCGATCAAGTCGTGGCTCAAGACGCGATTGGCCGGGAAATCGCCCTTCCATCACGGTCTCCCACGCCCGCACGTCGTAGATCCCTTTGCCGATGAAACTCCCTTCATCGAAGAGGTCTTGATAAACCTGGCTGGTATGGCGCGTGTAGGGGTCGATCCCGGCGTCGCCGGCGAAGAGTCGCGCGAAAGGGCTGCGCTGGGCATCGACGAAGGTCGGCGTCACTTTAGGCTGAAGGACGGCGTGCCCAACGGTCACGATCCGCGTATGCGGATCGATTTGCGGCCGGTTCAACGGATGGGCCATGCAGCCCACCAGTTCGCGACCGGCGTCGCGGGGCAACCGCGTATCGGTATCCAGAGTAATGACATAACGGACCGATGCCAGCCGAGCAAGATCCCCAACGGTAACCTGGAACGCGGACGCATCGCCCCTTAACAGCAGCCCGTTCAAGGCCGAGAGCTTGCCGCGTTTCCGCTCATGTCCCATCCAAACACCTTCCTGGGCATTCCATGTCCGCGGCCGATGCAAGAGGTAAAAGGCATTGTGGTGTCGGCGGTTGAGACGCTCGACTCCTTGCCTTGCCAGGTCCAAGAGCGCGGAATCCTCGGGAAGCGTCTCGCAATTGGCGTCGGGGAAGTCGGTAACCAGCGCAAAGGACAGGTTGTCGTCGCGGTTGGCCAGATAACGCAGTTCGAGTTGATGCAGGAGCAAAGAAACGCCTTGGTCGTTGGTCAGCATCGTAGGGACGGCCACCAAGGTGCGATGCTCCGCCGGGATGCCCTTCCCAAAGTCCATGCGCATCATCGGCTGGGGGGCTACGAACAAACTGCATAGCCAGTCTACCAACCAGACAGTGAAATGGGCCGCTCCGCCTGCGGTCAGCAAGAGCAACACAAGGCAACCAACAGGTCCCGCCGCGGTTACGCCCAGCCGCCACGCCAGGCAACCCACGATCCCAAGCCCGAGCAACCATCCACAAAAAAGTCCGCCGAAGTAGAACGCGGCCGCCCGCCGGTCGATGAACCTGCGGACTTTGTCCACTAGCGGAAGGCGATATCCGATCGCCTTTTCCAGAGACGGCCGCCCGCGGCCAAGCAGATAATGGCCGACGTGACGTTCGGCTGGCGCCGATGGAATGCCCGCGTGCGGCGAGGCGACTGACGTCGATTGACTTTCCAGCGCCAGTTGGACCGCGCGCTCCGCCACTTGCTCCTCCAAGAGTTTGCTGCCCCGCGCGAGGCCTGCCACCACCTGCCAATAACGATTGCGGCTGTCGAACGTCATTTGGCTGTAGACAGCAGCCGGATCCTGACACAAAACTCGTTCGACAATATTTGTCGATTCGACAAACTCCTTCCAGTCGACGAATTGCAGTGCCCGCAGACTCGTGATCACCTTACCGATCGCCGGTCGCTCCGCCTCGCCGGCGCGAACTTCGGCTTGGCTTCCGTCCATGGCCTGAGGTTGCGAACTTTCGCATTGGCACGCTACTGTGGCCAGCGCGCTGAGCTTTTCGATCAACACCAGGCGCAGCATTAAGGGCACGGCCGCTAGTTCATCGCTTGTCAAAGCGCGTTCAATTTGGCGTGTGTTGACGAAGTCCCGCAAGTGGGCAGCTTCCAGTGTGTAATTGGAGCGGATGAGGAATTCTCGCGCTAAATCGCCGACATGCGGCGTGGTCCTGCCTTGGCCTTCCGAACGGGGCAGTCGCTTCAGGCAGTCGCTCCGCAACTCTTTCCGCGCAGTGCGGAGCTGTTCACGTATCAAGCAGCCATTATCGAGAAGCCATTCGCCTACGGGTGAAATCGCGCACTCGGTGCTCGTCAAGCGGGCAAGGTGCCGTTGCGACTTGTCGAGAACGTCCGCGCAGCGTTTGAGCCGCGAAGCCAAGGATCCATCCGCGAACGGGAACTCGTGCGCCTCTCGAAGCGGTTTCAATAGCGAGTCGCGGGAATCGATTTGAGCACATTTTCCGTCCATGCGATTAAGTGTCCATACAAAAGGTAACTGCGGGTCTGAACGATCAATCTCCAAAGTACAACTCCAGCAGATTTCGTTGGCGTTTGGGCAGAGTACTACGATCAGCGATCACGTAGTAACTTCCTCGGGAATCGAGCAACAATACCGCCTTGGAGCCAAACCGCTGAAACCCGTCGCCCCGATTGTCCAAGCGAACTTCTTTGACGGCGCCGTTGCTCGAAACCAGCAAGGTAATCTGGTTACCGTGGCTGCGAATCTGGCGAATATCATCAATGGGCTGGAGCAAGTACCGGCGGGCCATTGCACGTTGCACCGCGACTCGAGCGACTGTCGGCCAGGCATCCAGACTGTGGATCATTCCTAGTTCCTGATCGTGGCCGTCGGGCTTGCGGCGACGCAAGGAAAGGTAATTATCTTTGTGGGTTGCGGGAAAAGCCCGCACAGCGAAAACGCCATCCCAGGAGCAGCCGTTGGTGTCAACCCGTAATAGACCACCACTCTGTTCCTCAATCGTCGAGTCGGCCGGATCAATCCAGCGGACGCGGCGATCGACGGCGGGCTCATTTTCCACGCGCGGACCACCATGAAGCCCCTGGAGTTGGGCAAGATTGTTATAGAGTCCCTGGTCGTGTATCAGTTCTTCATGCTTCCCCTCTTCGGCCAGTCGTCCGTGGTCGAAGACAAACAGGCGGTCGGCGTCTTGCAGGGTAGACAGGCGGTGCGCAATGAGAATTGTGGTGCGCTGTTTTGCCCACCGCCGGATGGCGTTGCAAATTGCCCTCTCGGACTCCGCATCGACGCTCGCCGTGGCCTCATCCAGGATCAAGATGGCCGGGTCGAACAGCAGCGCACGGGCAATGGATAATCGCTGGCGCTCGCCGCCCGAGAGGCCAGTACCGCCGTCGCCCAATTCGCTATCGTAGGCCAGCGGCATCCGCATGATGAATTCATGGGCGTCGGCATCCTGCGCCGCCAGAAGGATGTGCTCCGGCGTCGCCGCCGGGTTGCCGTAAATGATGTTCTCGGCGACCGATCCCCGGAAAAGGAAGGGGGCTTGGGGCACCATGCCGATTTGACGGCGCATGGCATGCGGATCGAGTTCCCGCACGTCGATGCCGTCAATCAGCACGTTGCCCGCATCGACTTCGTAAAGGCGGCAGATCAAATTGACGAGCGTCGATTTGCCTGATCCGCTGCGACCGACCACCCCCACCATTTCGCCGGGGGCAATTGATAAAGTGACATTCTTCAGGACGGGATGGTTTTTGTCGTAGGCAAAGTTCACGTTGCGAAATTCGACGTGCCCGCGAAAGCGCGGCGGGGTATTGCCGCCCGCGGAGCCCGCCGCTTCGCTTGGGGCTTCCATGAGGTTGGACATCCGATGCATCGTCGTGTAGAAACTGGCAAACCAACTCGTCGATTCGGCGATCGCCGTCAGCGGCGTGTAGAACATGGCCAGGTAGGCGAGGAAAGCCACCAGCGAACCCAAGGTCATTTTCGCGACCAGGACGTCTCTGCCGCCCACGTACCATACGGCAAGCGTCCCCAGCGCGAAGAGCAATCCCATCGCGGCTGTGAAGGTCGAAAGGGAGGCATCGACCGTGACCCGCGAGTCGCGAAGCCGCCCGCTCGATTCGCGAAATCGGCGCATCTCACGCTCTTCTTGCACGAAGGCCTTGACAACCTGGATCCCAGACAATATCCCCATCAGTGCCGCAGCCTGCCTTCCCACGGCCTCCCAATAACGCTGGTTCATCGGATGAAGGGAACGGGTGAAATACCAGCCGCCGGCGACAATCAGGGGCATCGGCAGGAGCGTAATCACGGCCAGTTTCACGTTCAGGAAGCAGAGCATCACGCCAATTCCGACCAGTTGCAACAATTGCAAGAGAAAGCCGCCGGTCAGATGGTAGACCAGTGTGTGCAACGTTTCCGTGTCATACGCGACCTGGCTCATCAACTTCCCCACCTGATTGCGGTCGTAGAAAGCCAGGGGCAACTGGCTGAGTTTCTCGACAAGTGTCATCCGCAATTTTGCCGTCATGTCGGCGCCCACGCGGCTGGAAACCCATCCTTTACCGATGGCCACCGACGCGGCCGAGAGACGAAGCAGCAACAAGCCGCCCACGACCGCCAGCAGGAGAACCAGCAACCGTTGCGAACTGTTCGCGGGCGTCTTCACCTGGAGCACGTCGTCCACGAGCACTCGCTGTAGCATGGGCGGCAGCACGTCGATCGTTACCGCTCCCACCGAGAGCGCGAGGAGCAGGCCCATACTTGGCCAAAACGGTTTAACCAAGGCCATGACTTGAGCTACGGTCTTGGAACGGCTTCGACCGTCCGCTGCCTCGCCGGAACGATCGACACGGGAATTCAGTGCTGTTCTCGCCGCCCCTTTCGGATCGTCAGCCAATTGAAGCCGGCTGCCAGCCAGGGCGTTCAGTTCCTCGATGACGCGCCGCAAGCCGTTCTCCCCGTCGCCCGGCAGCCGCAGCAGATCCACCCAGGAACCCTCGTATTGAGCTTGCAGAAAACAAGAACCCACCGAGTCGTCGATCCGAAAAGCGGTTATCCGATCTAGCGGCCACTCCTGGCTGTGAGCCGGGGAAAGGGTCTGGACGAGCAATCTCGATCCTTCGACCGTCAACCGTTGCGGAGAAGCTCTACCGCTCAGATCGACGTCGGTATCGAGTTCGATGACCGGCGACGGCGTCTCGGTGCCGCTTGGGCCAGATGCTGAAGTGTCTTCCAGTAAAAGTGAATTGGTGAACATTGTCCAACGGGCTTGTCCAACGGCAAGTTGTGGGTTTGAGCCATGGCTATCGCAAACACTGTTCCAATCCAAGAAGCCGCCCTGGCACGCTAATCGCTGGCAGAGGTGAGAGCTTATTGAACGCCTCGGGATCACAATGGTATGTCAATTCAACTGATGTCTCTGTTTTCAATATGTATGGCATTGGCGGTGGTGGCTTTTCGTGGACCGGCCGCCACAACCATTCCGGCAACCTGCCTGTGCCTCTTGGGCCTGCTGATTTTTGCGATAACGATCGCCCGCCGGGGGCTTCGCCGACCGGTTGTGTAAGTAACTCGCACAAACTCGCTAGCGGTGGTGCAGCGGGCGAGGTCAGTTCTCGATTAGCGCGCGGCCAGCGTGGCATCGCCCAGCGCGGAGTGACTGGCAACTAATCACAGGAAAACCCGCCCCAGCCTTGGCTTACGATGGCGTTAACCCAATTGAAGCATGGCCGGCGCAAGGAAGCTGTTGCACTCAGGCGCAACCCGCCGCGCGTTTGCCGCCTGACTGAAGGGCCGACCAGTGTGGCTGATGAACGATCATTTCGGCATGCTGGCGAATGACGGACGCGCTGGCTTGTACCTGGCGAACAGGTTGAACATAGCCGCAATGAAGGCGGGAAGATCGTCCGGCTGGCGGCTTGTGAGCCAATTGGCATCCTCCACGGTCTCGCGGTCGACCCAAGTGCCGCCTGCGTTGCGAATGTCGTCTTGGATCGTGTAATAGCTGGTTAAGGTGCGGCCCTGCACCAGGCCGGCAGAGATCAACTCCCAAGGCGCGTGGCAAATTGCGGCAAACGGCTTGCCGGCAGCCTGCATTGCCCGCAGAAAGTTATGCATATCAGGCAACATCCGCATGGCATCGGCGTTGAGCGCGCCGCCCGGCAACACGACGGCATCGAAATTGTCGGCTTCGATATCCCGCAACAGCACATCGACTTCGATTGCCAGACCTTTGTCGTGATGCTTGAACCCTTGAATTTCGCCGCGGCGCGGTGCGACGATCAAGGCTTCGGCCTCTGCATCCCGCAGCGCTTTTACCGGTTCGATCAGTTCGGCTTCCTCAAATCCGTCGGTGGCGACAACGGCAACGCGAAAATCGGTTAAATCAGTCATTGGGTTTTGCTCCGTCGTTTCAAAGTGTAATGGGAATTGCTAAGCATCTTGCAATTGCCGCGCCAAATATATCGTCGCGCTTGCCTTGCTTGGCACGGCGCTTGCTCGCGCAGTATCGTCCATGAGCAAATTAGAGCGAGCGCCAGGAGCACCGAGGGTTACTCCGGATTGGACGACAAGTCAGAAAGACGGCGTAGGGACCGCGCGCAGCGCTGCAAGCCACGTCTGGTTTGCGATAACCCGCGGAATAGTTGGGGAAATCTACTATCCCCGCATCGATCGAGCGGCTGTCAAGGAGATGGGAATGCTCATCACCGACGGGCTCGATTTCTTTTCGGACGAGAAAGTTTGCACCGACTCACGAGTGTCCTGGGTCAAAGATGGCGTTCCCGGCTTCTCAGTGACGAACACGTGCCGGCAGGGCGTTTACGTGCTGGAAAAGGTCGTATTGACCGACCCACGGCGGCATGTCTTGTTGCAGCGAACGCGGTTCACCGTCCGCAAGGGCGCGGTCGGAGATTATCGCCTTTTTGTCCTGCTTACGCCGCATTTAGGCAATAGAGGCAGCGGAAACTCAGCCCGCTTGGGGGATTTCAAGGGCATACCAATGCTGATTGCGGAAAACGGTCAAGCCGCCTTGGCGCTGGCCTGCTCTTTGCCCTGGCAAGCCCGCACGGTGGGCTACGTGGGAAGTTCCGACGCATGGCACGATTTGCATGCCCACAAACGACTGACCCGGCAGTACGATCTTGCCGAAAACGGCTACGTATCACTGACCGGTGAGATCGATCTTTCCGATGCGGCGGAATTCGTTCTGGCCGTAGGCTTCGGTCGCGGCGCCAGCGAGGCCGGGCATCGAATGCGGGCAAGCCTGGCCGAAGGTTTCGACGCCTGCCGTCGACTTTACGAGCAGGAGTGGACCGGGTGGCAAAACTCCTTATGCGAGATGGAATCGACGGGCGAGCCTCACGGCACCGCTTATCGCGTCAGCACAGCAGTGCTGGCGACCCATGAATCGAAGGATTTTCAGGGGGGCGAGATCGCCAGCCTGTCGTTTCCCTGGGGGGAAATCCATGGCGACGAGGACCAAGGAGGTTATCACCTCGTGTGGCCCCGCGACGCTTACGAGAGTGCAAGTGCGCTGTTGGCGGCCGGCGCCACCGACGAGGTGCTTCGGGTTCTGACTTATTTTGCCGTCACGCAGGAAGCCGACGGGCATTGGCCGCAAAACATGTGGCTGGACGGCAGTCAATTTTGGACGGGCACCCAACTCGATGAGACCGCGGCCCCGATTCTTCTCTTTGATTTGGCGCGGCGGAGCGGAAAGATCGCGCCGGCGGAATTCCAGCGGTTCTGGCCGATGGTCCGCCAGGCGGCGGCTTTTATCGTCCAGCACGGACCGTCCTCGCCGGAAGACCGCTGGGAAGAAGATGCAGGACTTACCGCCTACACGCTGGCGACCATAATCGCGGCCCTGCTCGTGGCCGCAGACGTGGCCGATGCACATCATGAAGATCCGCTCGCTAGCTATCTTCGTGAGACGGCGGACGCCTGGAACGACTCGATCGAGCGTTGGACCTACGTGGAGGGGACGGAGCTTGCTCGCAGGATTGGTGTTAGCGGCTATTACCTGCGTTTGGCCCCGCCCTCCGAGTTATGCGGCCCAATACCAACACCCCTTGCCGACAAAATAATCAGGATCGCCAACGTTTCATCCGGCGAGGAGTGGTTTCCCGCAACTGACATTGTTTCCGTCGACGCCCTGGCCTTAGTCCGTTTTGGCCTCCGCGCCGCCGATGATCCACGAATCGTCAATACCGTTCGCGCGATCGACGCGGTTTTGAAAGTCGAGACGCCCCGCGGACCCTGTTGGCATCGCTATAACCACGATGGGTACGGTGAACATGCCGACGGCAGCCCCTTCGACGGCAGCGGCATCGGCCGCGTGTGGCCGCTGTTCGTAGGCGAACGCGCAGCACTTCGAAATCGCCGCGGGACGAGCCGCCGAGGCGTACCGGCTGCTGGCAGCCATGGAAAGCATGGCGTGCGATTCCGGACTGCTGCCCGAGCAAATCTGGAACGCGGATCCGATTCCCGCCAAGAATCTCTTTCCCGGGCGGCCCAGCGGCTCGGCGCGGCCACTAGTCTGGGCCCACGCAGAGCATCTCAAATTGCTTCGCTCGCTTCGCGACCAGGCGGTCTTCGACACACCGCCCCAGCCGGTAGCTCGCTATCTCGTCGACCACCGCCGCGCGGCCTTCGCGCCCTGGCGATTTGACGCACAGGTGGCGATCATCCCGCACGGCAGCACCTTGCGAATTGAAACGAGGGCGACAGCCCGTGTCCATTGGTCGACTGACGGCTGGCAGAATTCGGCCGACAGCGTTGCCCGCGACTCGGGAGTGGGAATGTTCGTCACCGACTTGCCCACGGCGGCGCTGCCCAGAGGGGCGCGGGTCTGCTTCACCTTTTACTGGACGGAATCCGACCGCTGGGAAGGCCGGAATTTTAGCATCGAAGTAGCCGCCGCAGCCCAATAGAGGATGGTCGCATGTTGCATGCTCCGCGAATCCAGCGGCTGGACGTGACCGCTTTTCGCGTCCCCACAGACGAGCCCGAATCCGACGGAACTCTGGCCTGGGACCACACCGATGTGGTGGTGGTGGAGGCGACTGCCGGAGACGCAACCGGCGTCGGTTGGACCTATGCCGCCTCCGCCGTCGCGGGGTTGATCGGGGGGATTCTGCGCGACGTGGTCGTCGGGCAGTCGGGGCTGGCTGTGGAAGCAGCTTGGAGCGCCATGACGAGGCGTCTTCGCAACGCCGGCGTGCCGGGAGCCGGGTCGATGGCCATCGCAGCGGTGGACATCGCTCTCTGGGACCTTAAGGCCAAGCTGCTCGATACGTCGCTGGTCGACTTGTTTGGCTTCGTCCGGGACGCGGTCCCCATCTATGGAAGCGGCGGTTTCACCAGTTATACGGAGAAGCGGCTCGCGGAGCAACTCGCAGGTTGGGCGGCCGACGGAATCGGCCGCGTGAAGATGAAAGTCGGCCGGGACTCAGCTGCCGACCCCGCACGGGTCCGCGCCGCACGGCAGGCGATCGGCAACCGTATTGAGCTGTTTGTCGACGCCAATGGCGGTTACAGCCGCAAGCAGGCTCTGCTCATGGCCCGGCGTTTTGAAGAATGCCAGGTATCCTGGTTCGAAGAGCCGCGGCCATCTGACGATCTCGACGGTCTCCGATTGCTGCGCGATCGGGGACCTGCGGGGATGGACATCGCCGCTGGTGAATACGGCGATCGGCCTGAGTACTTTCGGCGGATGCTCCAGGCCGAAGCCGTGGACTGCTTACAGGCCGATGCGACGCGTTGCGGCGGATACACGGGCTTCCTCAAGGTGGCCGCGCTGTGCGAGGCATTCCAGATGCCGCTTTCCGCTCATTGTGCGCCGCAGTTGCACGCCCACGTCGCTTGTGCTGTATCTTGCTTGCGGCACGTGGAGTATTTTCACGACCACAACCGCATCGATCGGCTCTTGTTCAGCGGTGCGCTGGATCCCACCGAGGGCATGCTGCGTCCCGATCGCGGCCGACTCGGGCATGGGATGGCCTTGAAAGCCGCCGATGCCACCCCCTTTCGCCTCTGACGACTAAGCTAAGCTAAGCTGCCTCACGCCCCCTGAGGCATCAGGCTTTGCACCATGCCTTTGATCGCCTGCTTGACGATGCCACGCTCCTCGGGGTCGACGCGGAGCAACGTCTCCGTAAAGTTCTTCGCCATTTGCCAGGTAATGTGCGGCGGCAGGGTTGGCGTATCGGGATCTGTGATCGCCTCCAGAACGACGGGTCGATCGCTGGCCAACGCGCGGTCCCAAGCGGTGCCGAGATCTTCAGCCCGTTCCACGCGGATGCCCCGCATTCCGAGCGATTCGGCGAAGTTCGCGTAGGGAAAGTCGGGCAGGTCCTGGCTGGCGACGAAACGGATATCGCCCATCATAATCCGCTGCTCCCACGTCACCTGGTTGAGATCACGATTGTTCAGCACCAACGTGATCCAACGGGGGTCGGGCCATTCCTTCCAGTATTTGGCCACGGTGATGCAAGCGTTCAGACCGTTCATCTGCATCGCACCGTCACCAGTGACAGCGATGCACACACGATCGGGAAAACAGAACTTCGCCCCCACGGCATAGGGCACGGCCGCCCCCATCGACGCCAGGTTGCCGCTGCCGCTGGCCAGCATGCCGCGGCGGATCTTCAAGTCGCGCGCGTACCAATTGGCGCTAGTACCACTGTCGGCCGAGAGAATGCAGCGATCGGGCAGCTTGGGGCTGAGCTCCCAGAAGACGCGTTCCGGATTGAGCAAACCGTTGTTGCCGTCCGTCATGGCCCGGCCCTCAACCACCTTCCACCAGCGCTGCACCTCGGCGGAGATCGTCTCCTGCCAGGCGCGGTCGGTCTTGCGCTCCAATATTGGAATGAGCGCGGCGAGCGTCTGCCGGGCGTCGCCCTTGAGGTTGACGTCCATAGGATAGCGGAGGCTCAGCAGCCGGCCATCGATGTCGATTTGCACCGCCTTGGCCTGGCCGGCCTTGGGATAGAACTCGCCATAGGGGAAACTGCAACCCACAACCAGGAGCGTGTCGCACTGCTGCATCAAGTCCCAGCTCGGCTTGCTGCCCAGGAGGCCGATGTGCCCCGTGCAATAAGGCACATCCTCGGGTACGACGGCCTTGCCGAGCCAACTCTTGGCCACGCCGGCGCCCAGCAACTCTGCAACTTGGAGGACTTCGTCCTGGGCCGAAAGGGCGCCGGCGCCGACGAGCATGGCGACTTTCTTGCCCTGATTGAGGATCTTGGCCGCGGCCTTCAGGTCCGTCTCGTGCGGGACTACGTTCGGCACGGGGCAGCCTATTCCGCTGAGAGCATGGTCGTGCCGTTGCGGCGGCTCGGGCACAGCCGCTTCCTCCTGCAGGTCCTTGGGGAAAATCACGCACGTCACGCTGCGTCGGTCCAACGCGATGCGAATTGCCCGATCGACACAATGCCGCACGGCGGCCGGGCTCATCACGGTCACGCAATATTCGCTGGCGACGTCCTTGAACAGCGATTGCAGGTCCACCTCCTGCTGGTATTGGCTGCCGATTGCCGTGGTGGCGGACTGGCCGACTAGGGCGACGACCGGCTGGTGGTCCATGCGGGCGTCATAAAGGCCATTCAGGAGGTGTATAGCACCGGGACCGCTGGTTGCCATGCATACGCCCACCGTGCCCGTGAATTTGGCGTGCGCGGAAGCCATGAAAGCGGCCAATTCCTCGTGGCGGACTTGGATGAAACGGGGCTTGTCGCCGTTCTTCCGCTGCCCGGCCAGGAGGCCGTTGATGCCGTCGCCGGGAAACGCGTAAATCCGCTCAATTCCCCACTGCTGCATCCGCTGCATAACATACTCACCGACGCTCACGGACATGATTAATCTCCTTGTTTGGTGACTTTTTCATCAAGTAAACCGCCGCCCCCGCCCCCAAAGCCAAGAGGCCCGCCAGGAGCTCCGCGCGGTGTTTCGTGGCCCACAGTTGCGGGCTGAAGTTCTGTGCGAGGTCGTCAAACTGCCCGTGGGCGCCATGATCGCCCGGCAGGGGCTCCCAGAAATTGTCCGGCTGCTGGGGATCGACCCGTTCCGGCAGCAGAGAGCCTTCCCAAGCCGCGGTGGCCAGGTAGTGATCCAGCAGGCCAGGAAAGACTTTTTCGCCCAGCGTGGCCTCGACGGTCGTATAACCGACCATGACCTCGCGCCGGTCGTTCTCCACGGCAAAGAGAATCGCATCCGCCGCGACCTCCGGCTGAAAGATGGTTCCCGTCGGGCGGGCCTTGTGCTGCATCTTGTTCTTGGTCCAGATGAATTGCGTCGTGTTCAGCGCCGGCATGTTCACAACGGAAATACGGACATCGCTCTTCTGATGAAGCAACTCGCAACGGACCGATTCGCTAAAGCCCTCAATCGCGTGCTTGCTCGCGCAGTAAGCGCTTTGCAACGGTATCGAACGGAAGGCCAGGGCCGATCCCACCTGGAGGATCACGCCGCGATTGCGCAGGCCACATCTGCTCCAACGCGCACTTCGTTCCGTAGACATTCCCCAGAAATGTTACCTCGACGATGTGCCGGAACTCGTCGGCCGCCATCTTATCGAAGGGACTGTACATCGACACCATGGCGTTGTTGATCCATACGTCAACCGGTCCGAAGGTCCGCAGCGCGGCATCTGCGGCGGCCTTCACCTGTTCGAAGTTTGATACATCGGTCGGCACCGCCAGCGCCTGGCCGCCGCGCGCCTCAACCTCGCCTTTGGCCGCTTCCAGTCCGTCGCGGCCGCGGGCCAGCAGCACAATGTTCGCGTGGCGCTCGGCTAGCAACCGTGCCGTGGCGCGGCCAACGCCGCCCGACGCCCCGGTGATCACAACGACAGTATTTTCATCAACGCGCATGCAATAACTCCCAAGGTCGGAACGATAAATGACTTCCGTGTTGCTACGAAAACGCCGCCCGGGTAACGTGCCCGTGCCTAAGAAATCACTTGAAAATACCGGCTGCTAATCTCTGCGCAACGCCACCCGGTCTCTGCGATTCGCCGCCCAAATCCATCCGGCCGCGAGCACCCCCGCGCCCAGCAGCAGGGCCGCCTTGGCCATGCCCAACCGCTGCTTGCCGCGGCGAGCGGCCACGATTTTCGCTTCGGGTCGGCCCGGGGGAAGGGTGCCAGAGTTTTGCCTGGCCAATTGCAGGACTTGCGCGATCTGCAACGCTACGCGATCGGTCTGCTGTTCAATCTGCTCTTGGCAGCTAAACCCGTCGGCGACGATGATCTCTTCGCTATCGGCGCTACGGACTTCCGGCAGCAACACCCGTTCTCCGGCAGCGAGCCCGACCTCGTAATGTCCGCCCGCCTCCTCGTAACCGAACGCACCCGCCATGCCGCAGCAGCCGGCTTCCGGATGCCGCTGCTGGAGCCCCATGGCCTCGAAGATCTTCTTCTCCGCGAACAGCTTTCCGAACTCTTTGTCGTTGAGCGTGTCGAGCGCCTTTTGATGGCAATGGCCGTGCACGAGCGCCTTGCGTTTCAGCCTCGGCAGAGAGTAGTGCGGCGCCTTGGTACGGAGAAAGTCGCTGAGAGTGAACGTCAATCCCCTAAGCCGCTCGGCGTCTTCCTGGTTGGGCAACATGTTCGGCAACTCATCGCGGAACGCGGCCCAGCAACTCGGTTCGAGCACCACCATGGGAATCCCGGCCTGGTAATACGGCCGCAGCTTGTCCAGCAGATCGAACCACCAGCGCCGCGCCATGCCCAGAAAGCCGTAGTCGTAAAGCGGCCGGCCGCAGCAGACGTCGGCCATGGGCACTTCCACCCGGAAGCCCGCGTCTTCCAGGGCCTCGGTCGCCGCAATGGCCACGTCGGGGTGAAAGTGGTTGTTGAACGTATCGGCGAAGAGCACCACGGGAGGCCCATCGCGGCGGCTTTTTTGCCGCGATCGAAACCAAGCCTGAAAGGTTTGCGGGGCAAAGGCGGGAATTCTCCGCTTGGGATGGACCCCGGCCAGCAACTTCGCGATCCGGCTCAGTCCTGGTGTCTGCGTGAAGAGATTCGCCAGCGAAGGGGCCAGGGACGCAAGCCTTGCCCAAATGTGGATCCAACCAAACGCATAGGCGTGTCTCGGCCGTAGCCGGCCGGCATAATAATGGCTGAGAAATTCGGCCTTGTACGTCGCCATGTCGACGTTCACGGGGCAATCGCCCTTGCAGCCTTTGCAGGCAAAACAGAGGTCCAGGGCGTCCTTGACCGCGTCGCTCTTCCAACCGTCTTGGATGACCTCCCCGTTCATCATCTCGAACAGCATCCGCGCCCGTCCGCGGGTGGAGTCTTTTTCTTCACGGGTCACCATGTAGGACGGACACATGGTTCCGCCCCCATGCCGCCGGCAGGCGCCAACTCCCACGCAGCGCAGCGCCGCCCTGGCAAAGCTATGGCGGTCGCCGGCAAAGGAGAAATAGGTTTTTGGCTGCGGTGGGGCGTAGTCCGGGCCGATTCGCATATTGTCGGTGATGCCGTACGCCGGACCGACAAGATTCACCAATTTGCCCGTATTCATGCGGTTATCGGGGTCCCAGATCCGTTTGAATTCCTTGAAGGCCTCGGCCAGTTCGGGCCCAAACATCTGCGGCAAGAACTGTCCCCGTGCCTGGCCATCGCCATGTTCGCCGGAAGCGACGCCGCCGAAACTGGTCACCAGGTCGACCGCCTCATTCATGAAGGACCGATATTTGTCGATGCCCGGTTGCGTGTAGAGATCGAACGGAACACGGCAATGAACGCATCCTTGGCCGATATGGCCGTAAAGCGAAGGGTGATAGTCGAACTTGTCGAACAATGCCCGCAATTGTCGCAAGTACTGCGGCATGGCGTCGACCGGCACCGCCGAATCCTCCCAACCGGGCCATGTGTCCGGCTGGCCCGGCACCCAAGCCGTACTGCCGAGGCCGCCCTCGCGGACGCTCCAGATCATCTCTTCCTGCTTGGGATCGTCGTAAAGTTTCATGTCGACCGGTGCGCGGTCGCCCAATTGTTTCACGTGCGCCATCATTTGCCGCGCCACGTCATCGGTCTCGCGTCGAGAATCACCGCCGAACTCCACGAGCAGAAACGCCGGGCCGCGGGGCAGGATCGCAAGGCTGGCGTTCTCGTCTCCCTTCTTTTTCACGTACTCGAAAAGCAATTCATCGAGCCCCTCGCACGCGATCGGGTTGAATTTCAGCACTTCCAGGCCGCATTCGGCGGCGGTGAAAATGTCCTTGAAGCCCAGCATCGTCACGCTCCGCGCTGCTGGGGCGGGGACAAGGTGCAGTGTCGCTTCCAAGATCGTCACCAGGGTCGATTCCGAACCGACCAGCGCACGGGCGACGTGAAAGCCGTTTTCGGGAAGAAGATCATCGAGATTGTAGCCCGACACGCGGCGTTCCAATCGCGGAAACCTCGTCCTGATCGTCTCCCCGTAGCGGTCAACGAAGGCCTTGAGCGCCGCGTAGATTTCACCGCGCCGGCCGCCGTTGCGGATGACGGCATCCAACTCGTCGGGCGGCGTTGGGCCGACGCGCATCCGCGTGCCATCGTAGAGCAGTATTTCGAGGGCATGGGTATTGTCGCTCATCCGCACGCCCAAACCGTGGTTCTTGCTCAGCAACGAATGACTTCCGCAAGAGTTATTGCCCAGCATGCCGCCGATCGTGCAGCGGCTATGCGTCGCCGGATCGGGGCCGAAGTACAGACCGGCTCGCTCCTTGGCGATCGCGCGAAACTGATCGAGCACGCATCCCGGTTGTACGACGCCCAACCGCTTTTCGGGGTCGATTCTCACGACTTCGTGCATATACTTCGAAAAGTCGATGACGACGGCCACGTTGCAGCACTGGCCGGCGAGACTCGTGCCGGCCCCCCGAGCGAGCAGCGGCGCCCCGTACTGGCGCGAGGCGAACGGCGGTTTCCACGTCCCGGCCGTGCCAGGGAATAACCACGCCGATCGGCGCCTGGCGATAATTGGACCCGTCGGTCGCATAGAGCGCCCGAGTTCCATCATCAAAGCGAACTTCGCCGTCAATCTGTCGCTTGAGAGCCACTGCCAGCGAGGCAGAGGCATGCGGCGCGATCGCGGGCAGACAATCGTTTTCGGTAAGTCGGTGGAGGCGACCAAATTCGTGTACTCGGGTCAACTGTTCCATGTGATTCATGCGAAAACGGCCGTGTCGAACCGCCTTCGATCATTTGTTTTCACGTTGAACCGCAGTCGTCGTGTTGGGGCTCGTAAAGGGTATCTTCGAGTTATGCAACTGCCGCGCCGTTTGTGCTGGCCATCGGCTGTGCGTAATTCGAAATGGTCGAAGACCATAATGTCGCGACCGTGCGAAACATGGCGGTCGTTCCACGAGCACCTTGGCCGGTGAAAGCCCAACAAGTCGTGCAATAAACAATTCTCTTGGTCGTGTACTTTGGTCAATGAATCATCGGCAATCTCCGCCCGTCGTCGAATCGATCGGTCCATTATTTGCTGCCTCTCTGTAACGCTCAACCTCTGGGTAGGTGGTACATTCTGAAGGCTAGATTAGAAAAAATAGGAGACCTATTTATGCCGCGCGGCGACAAATCAAAGTATTCGGAAAAGCAGAAGCGAATGGCCGAACATATCGATCAAGGTTACGAAAATCGAGGCGTTCCCGAGGAAGAGGCCGAGCGTCGCTCCTGGGCGACCGTGAACAAAATGACCGGTGGCGGAAAGCGGGGCGGTTCCGGCATGGGAAAAGAAATGAACAAGGCCCCCGCTAAGAAAGGCGGACGCATCGGTGGTGCGCACTCTGCCGCCCGAAGCCCCGCCGAGCGTTCTGCGTCGGCCAAGAAGGCTGCTCGTACACGGAAGCGAAACCAGACCAAGAGCAAGTAACAAGTGAGGTTAAATCGCGACCTGGCATCTTCCGAACCAAGGGGAGGGCAACGCGTCACTTTACCAACGAGAAACGACCCAATGACGAAAAAAGCCGCCAATCGCTGGAGTCATGACGTAAAGACGGTTTCCACGTACCCTCCGGAAGGAGTGTTTACCAAAGATGCCAAGACCATCGCACGGACCATGGGTAGCAAGAAAGTGAGTCCAAAAGGGATTGGGTCGGGTATCCGCATGGTTCAATTCTTCATCAACCGGGCTGGTAAGAACTTGCCGAAGGAGCAGCGGGAGGAATTGGAGAAGGCCAAGCGGATAATGCAGGAGAAAGCCAAGCGCAGCCGACAATGACCGAAGTTCTCACCCGCTGTCTCTCATCCGCTGGACCCTGGTTTTCGATTGCCGTCGGGACCGCTTCAAAACTATCGTTGCGGCCGAGCCGCCATTCTATACGGGCACGCCCAACCAATTCGCCGACTGCCTGCATTGCCAGTGGCGGAACTGGACGCCGAATCTGACGACAAATCAATAGTAACGGTTCGGAGTTCCCCGTGGGCCGAGTGAAACGAGTCCCACGAATTTCGCGGCTTTCAACGGTGGGACTCGTTTCTCTCGGCCCACGCTATGCCTGCATCTTTCGAAACAGACACCTAGACGTTGTCGCCCTCCGTCGATGTTGCTCGCGCCGCGAAATGGCCTTTCACGCCCCACCGCCAACCAGCGATTTCCGGCATGTCGTCGCCGTGCTTGTCGATGTACAGTTTGTGCTCGATCAGCTTGTCTCGCAGCCTCTGCTTGAGGTAGGCCGCCCGAGCGCCCAATTGCGGAAGTCGGTCGATCACATCCATGACCAGATGGAAGCGATCCAAGTCGTTCAGGACCACCATGTCGAAGGGAGTTGTGGTCGTACCCTCCTCCTTGTAGCCGCGGACATGCAGGTTCCTGTGGTTCGTGCGACGATAAGTCAGGCGGTGGATTAGCCAGGGGTATCCGTGGAAGGCAAATATAACCGGCTTGTCCGTGGTAAAGAGGCTATCGAAGTCCTTGTCGGTCAGGCCGTGCGGGTGCTCGCTTGCCGGTTGGAGCTTCATGAGATCAACAACATTGATGACGCGGATCTTGAGTTCGGGGAGATGCACGTGCAGCAATCCGACCGCCGCCATGCACTCCAGTGTTGGCACGTCGCCGCAGCAGGCCATCACGACATCCGGCTCAGTGCCTTCGTCGTTGCTGGCGAATTCCCAGATGCCGATGCCGGCCGAGCAGTGCTTGATCGCCTGGTCCATCGTCAGCCATTGTGGCGCCAGTTGCTTGCCGGCCACAACCAGGTTCACGTAGTTCCGGCTCCGCAGGCAGTGGTCCGTCACGCTCAGCAGGGTGTTGGCGTCAGGCGGCAAGTAAACGCGGATGACCTCCGCCTTCTTGTTCACAACGTGATCGATGAAGCCCGGATCCTGATGGCTGAAACCGTTGTGGTCCTGCCGCCACACCAGCGAGGACAGAAGGTAATTGAGCGACGCGATGGGCCGCCGCCAGGGAATGTGCCGCGTCACCTTGAGCCACTTGGCGTGCTGGTTGAACATCGAATCGATAATGTGGATGAACGCCTCGTAGCACGAGAAAAAACCGTGCCGGCCCGTCAGCAGATAGCCCTCCAGCCATCCCTGGCACTGGTGCTCGCTGAGCATTTCCATGACCCGGCCCTCCGGGTTCAGATGGTCGTCGTAGGGCACCGTCTCGGCGACCCAGGCGCGGTCCGTCACTTCCAGTACATCCTGCCAGCGGTTGGAGTTGAACTCGTCCGGACTGACCAGGCGGAAGTTCTTGCTGTCTAGATTGGCCTTCATGACGTCGCGTAAAAACCGGCCCATGACGCGAGTGGATTCCACGTCCTTAGCGCCCGGGTTGGGCACGTCGACGGCGTAGTCCCGGAAGTCGGGCATCTTCAAATCTTTGAGCAGCACGCCGCCGTTGGTATGCGGGTTCGCGCTCATCCGCTTTTCGCCCCGGGGTGGCAACTCGGCCAGTTCGGGGATGAGGCGGCCCGTCGCGTCGAACAGTTCTTCGGGCTTGTAGCTCTTCATCCAGGTTTCCAGGATCTGCACGTGCCCGGGCTTGGCCATGTCCGCCATCGGCACCTGGTGCGAGCGCCAGTAACCTTCCGTCCTCAAACCGTCGACCTCCTTCGGTCCCGTCCAGCCCTTGGGGCTGCGGAATACGATCATTGGCCAGCGGGGCCGAGTCGAGAATCCGTTCGTGCGTGCCTCCGCCTGAATGGCCTTTATCTCGCCGATCACCTCGTCCAACGTGCGGGCCAGAAGTTGATGCATCGTGGCTGGGTCCTCTCCCTCAACAAAGTGCGGCGTGTAACCATAGCCGCGCATCAGGGACTCCAGCTCCTCGTGGCTGATTCGGGCCAGAACCGTGGGATTGGCGATCTTATAGCCGTTGAGGTGAAGGATGGGTAGTACACAGCCATCGCGCACCGGGTTGACGAACTTGTTGCCGTGCCAACCGGTGGCCAGCGGCCCTGTCTCGGCCTCACCGTCACCCACGACACAGGCAACTATCAAATCGGGGTTGTCGAAGACTGCGCCGTAGGCATGTGAAAGGGCATAACCCAACTCTCCTCCTTCGTGGATTGAGCCGGGAGTCTCCGGGGCGACGTGGCTGGGAATTCCGCCCGGGAACGAGAACTGCGTGAAGAGCCGTTTCAAACCCGCTTCGTTCTGGGCAATGTTGGGGTAGACTTCGCTATAGGTCCCTTCAAGATACGCATTGGCCACTATTGCCGGCCCTCCGTGTCCGGGGCCGGAGATGTAAAACATGTTCAAGTCGTGCTCCTTGATGACCCGGTTCAGGTGAACGTAGAGAAAGTTCTGACCTGAAGTCGTTCCCCAGTGCCCAAGCAGGCGCGGCTTGACGTGCCCCAGTTGCAACGGCTCCTTAAGGAGCGGGTTGTCCATCAAGTAGATCTGGCCGACGGACAGGTAATTCGCCGCCCGCCAGTATGCATGCATTTTGCGCAACTCCTCGTCGGAAAGCGGAGTTTCCTCCGCCGACAAGTCGCTGTGTCCCGTTGTCCATTTCAAGTCGGTGGCCAGGGATGTCATGGGGCATTCCTTTTTGTGAAAAGTGACAAAAGTGTTGGAGAATTGGGGCCGATACGGCCCCAGCCGGCGCAATTATACTCCCATCATATCCGGTGTGAAACGCACTGACGCGTGGCGTCGGTCCAAACGAAGGCGGTCGAAGTGTGCGCGGCAAAATCTTCTGGCAACCGTACACGTTCCCACTAGGGAATTTAGGCACGCGTCGAACGCTCGTTGCCCCATCGGAAGAGGCGATTTAGGGAGAATAGGCAGACAAGAGAAGAGGCGATCCGTAGTCACGCATTTCGGCCGCCGCAAACGTCGCCGATGGCTCCCGTTTCACGCGGCGGAAGCAAGTTACTTGAATGCCCTCACACCGTCCTCTTCTTCATCGAGGATGTCAAAAAGCTGCCCCAGCTTCGTGGCGTGAAAGACGTCCATGATCTCGGGGCCGACTCGGCAAAGCTTGACGGAGCCCTGTTTTTCCCCGACCTTCCTCCGCAGCAAGAGCAGCACGCCCAACATCGCACTGGATAGTCCGACCACGCCCTCAAAGTCCAAGAGAAGGTTACGGCAGTCGGGCCGGTCGGCCGCCCTGAACAACTCATCGCCGAACCGTTTGATGGTCAATTCGTCAAGAATGCGATTGACGCCGCAACGAACCACCGTCACCTTGCCCTGTTTGTGGACTCCCAACACGTTGGGCGATTGGCCGCCCACGTCAACAGCGCCTTCCTGCGGCAGCGGAAACGTCCAGTCAGAAAGCGCCTTTTGGCAGTGCGGACAATGGGCGTGCGACATGGAAATGAACTCGCAGCATTTCGGACAGACCTTGGTTCGCCGCAGTGGCGTCGCGGAGCGGGGCTTGGCCGCAGCGTCTTGCTTGGCCTCCCCGCCCGGAGCGGGCGACTGTCCTTGTGGCTGCGGCGCGATTGTCGCCGCCGCGCGCTGGATCGTGGGCGGCGGCCTGAGAGCCGCCATAACGGCATCTTCAGAAACGGGCTTTACTTCCAGCGGCGGCACGACGATCTGGGCCTTGCAATGGGGGCAAAGACCAGTCTTCCCAGCAAAATCATTCCGCACTTGAAGCGCGTGCCCATTGGGGCAAGTGACCTTGATCGACATACCGCACCTCGTCGAGATGAAGTGGTGACGCGTCGCACACGACCGGCAATTGTCGGTCGCGAATCCCAGGGAACTACTATTAGCCTAGCGTTCGGCGGGCCGCAAGTCAATGACCACAGTCCATGCCCCTTACGCTGGGATTTGCAGCATAGCTCGGACGGCGGCCCTTGATCTCCAATCGCCGCCAGGAGATAATCAACTCCCATGATGAAAAAACTCATTAACGATCCGGCCAATCTCACGACTGAACTTTTGCAAGGGTACACCCTGGCTTATGCCGACAAGGTACGGCTAGAATCAGGGAAGCTTGTCGTCCGTGCGCGACCCAAGGCGGCGAACAAGGTCGCCCTGGTCACCCTGGGCGGCGCCGGTCACGAACCCGCCCTGAGCGGATTCGTGGGCGAGGGCATGCTCGATATTAGCGTGGTGGGCGACATCTTCGCCGCCCCAGCCGCCCCCAAGGTCTTCGAGGCCCTGAAGAAGGCCAACCGCCCGGCGGGCGTGCTGTTGGTCATCCTGAACCATGCCGGTGACGTGATGAGCGCGAATATCGCCATGGAGATGGCCAAGAGACAGGGCCTGAACGTCCGCACGGTGGTGACCGCCGAGGACATCGCCCCGGGGGCCAACGCCCCGGCTGCCGAGCGTCGCGGGCTGGTTGGCTGCATTCCGACTTACAAGATCGCTGGGGCCGCGGCCGAAGAAGGCCAGACGCTCGAGCAGGTGTGTGCCATCGCCGAGCGGTTCAGCTCCCGGATGGCGACGCTTGCCGTTGCCCTCAAGACCGCCACGCACCCTTCGACCGGCGCGTCGATCTTCGAGCTGGCTGACGACCAGATGGAAGTCGGCATGGGCCAGCACGGCGAGCCCGGCACGGGCCCCTCGCGGTTGATGACCGCCGACGAAACGGCTCACGTTATGCTCGATCGCTTGCTGGCTGCTGTCGATGCCCGTCGCGGCGATCGCCTGCTGGTGGTCCTCAACGGTTCCGGGGCTACGACGCTCATGGAACTGTTCATCGTCTATCGCGCTGTGCACGACTGCTTGCAGCAGCGAGGCATCGCGCCGGTCTTTCCGCGGATCGGCGAGTACCTCACCGTGCAGGAGATGGCCGGCTTCCAGATGTTCGTGGCCAAGATGGATGACGAGTTGATCCGCCTTTGGCAGGCGCCCTGCGACACGCCCTATTTGACGGTGCGGTAGACTGCAACAAGAGGATCGACGATGCCCCATCTCACTTCCGCCGATTTAGCTCGAATGCTCCAAGGCGGGGCAGCCCGCGTCAGCCAGAACCACGAATGGCTCTCGCAACTCGACGCGGCTACGGGCGACGGCGATCACGGCGTGACCATGAAGCGAGTGGCCGCGGCAATCATGGAGTCTGTGGCCGAAGATCCGTCGCCAGACGTTGGCCCGCTCCTGGAGCAAGTCGGCTGGAACGTCTTGTCGGTGGACGGTGGCTCGACGAGTCCGCTTCTGGGCTCTTTTTTCTTGGGGATGTCGGAAGCTGTCGGCGGCAGCCATGCGCTTGACGGCCCCGGATTGGCCGCTGCGTTTGAAGCCGGCCTGGCAAAGCTGCGGGCCCAAACCGCGGCCCAGCCGGGCGACAAGACGATGATTGACGCCCTCGTGCCGGCGGTCGAGGCAATGCGCGAGGCGGCTGAAGCCCAAGGGGAACCGGCCGTGCTGCTAGCCCGAGCGGCCGCCGCAGCCCAGCGGGGAGCGGAGCAGACCGCCACGCTTCAGGCGCGATTCGGCCGCGCCGGAATCTCGGCCCGCGCTCGGTCGGTCATGTCGATCCGGGGGCCACGTCGGTCGCGTTGCTGCTCGCCGGGTTTTGCGATGGGCTGGGGTGACAAGTTTTAGAACTATTATACCGGCATAGAAGATCCGCACACCAGCCCGAAGCACAAGCGAGACGCCCTCGGTGGCGATTCGGGTTGGTATTGATCATCCGCTAGCCGGCGTAATAATGCCAGGATCCCGCCCGGGTCGTCGGGTTGCCAGCTTCAATCCGCTCCAGACCACGGCCAACAGTCCCAGCAGGCCGCCCAAGAGCACGCCGCCAGCCTGCAACCGCCGCGCAACCGTCAAACGTTGGACCTCGTCCTTGACCGCCTGTTGTGCGCGGGCATCAAAAGCCACCAGGGCGTGCAGGGAGTACATATCCTGCCGGCCGCCGCCGATCTCCATTGGCCGGACTTCGGACCATTGGTCGCGGACCAGGGTTTTCAATTCATTGTCCGCCAATCGCACGGTCCCACTTTCGGCCGCTTGCGACAGTTCGGCATAGTCGCCCACCGCCTGTTGGACCGCCTTGGGAAGTTCCCTTTGGCATTCCAGGGGCGTGGTAAAGGGACCCACTTGTACGCTCGTCAAATAGCAACCATCGTCAATTCGCGCCGGCGCGTTGACCCAAGTGGGCGGCTTTGGCGCCATCGAAACTTCGGCCTGCTCCGCCACCATTGGTTGAGGCGGCGGAGGTGCGATCGGCGCCCGCACCGCGGGCACTTCCGACGGCGCCACGACGATGGGTGCGGGGGCTCGGCCGGTCCACGCCTGGAAGGCTGCTTGGCGCAAGGCGTCAATAACCGTCATCCGCGGCCATTTGCCCTGAGCGGTAGAGCCTCTTGCCGGTATGGGTGCGGTCGACGTCGTGATTCGCACGGCTGGCTGCTCGGTAATAACGTGACGCGGCGGCATCGGCGGCGGGGGGAAACTCCGCACCCACATTAAACTTGCGCCGACGACGCCAATGCCTAGCATGACCGCCAGGCCGATCACCAAGGGGCGCGTGCGGGGGTTGGCTAGCGCCATGATGACCACAAACACCAGGACTGTTAACGCCACGACGGCCAACGGGGAGAAGGGCACTTCCATTTCCATGATAGTCGCTCCGCTAGATCGTTTTCTTTCTTTGCGGCCGCAACCGCGCATAGATCGGCACCCAAGGACTCGACAGTTGCACCGCCACGGAAATGCAGGCCGCCACCATCACCAGCCACGCCGCGGGGAAGCAGCAGGCTAAGGCGATGAAGTACGCGCAGAAGGCAGTTACCACCAGCGACCACAGGCTCAGCCGCGTAGCCCGCATCGGGTCGGCGTCGAACCACCAGCGGAGCGCTCCCATCAGTGCGGCGAAGGTCGCCATGTAGGCCATGGCCGTCGGCCTGCCGTCCTGGAACAAGGCCGGCGGGATCATTCGCGAGGCGGCGCGGTGGGTCATCTCCTGATCGATGGGCAATTGCACCAGAAAGGCTTCGGCAACGCCGAACGCCGCCAGCCCCAGCCCCAACCCGCCGATCATTAGGACAAAGTGCCGTAGCATCCGTTCGCCCCGTGTGCCTTCCCAGAACTTGGAGACCGCGAGCACCATCCACGCGCCGGCGAGACTGACCAGGTAGAGCCACGCGACTTGCTCGATATGCAGGAGCGTGCCGCGATAGCCGGCGATCAGCCGCATCACCACGCACATGGCGGCCGTGACCGCTGCCGCCGCCAGCATCGATCCGATGAGGTCTGCTGCCCGTGCCGCCAGCGGTTTAAGCACTAACGCTGGCGCGATCGACTCGTCAAGCAGACGCCGCGGCACGCCGGGGGCTACTGCGGGCATCGCGGTAAATCGGGCCGACGGGGCCGGACGCATATTTAGCCGGTAAACGAATCGCAGCATGCGGTAGACGCCATAGAGAAACAACAGCCCCAATGACAACGGAATTGTGACGGAACACGTCAAGATCAGAAACACAAACAGGGGCACGACGATTAGCACCCGCGATAAAGGCGACAGGTCGGACCGCCAACTCTGTCGGACCCTCTGCCATTGCCGGCTGCAGAAGCGCGCGATGGGCTCGTGGTCGGCATAATCGTCTTCGATCACCGCCGACGGGTGTGCTTCGGCCTTCGCGGGCTGGGCGTTCCTGGCCTTGGGGGGAGGCGGAACCGCGCAACCCAAAGGAATCGCCGATGCCGATGCTCCCGGCAGCGACGCCAGCATCTCTGCCACCGTGGCAAACCGTCGGGCTGGGTCTTTCTCCAGTGCCCGCCGCACCACGCTACGGTAGGGCTCGGCCAGTTTTGACACGTCGGGCTGCGCCGTGAGGTGCTTCATGAGCACTTCCCCTACGCTCTCGCCCTCGAAGGGAACTCGCCCGGTGAGCAACTCGTAAAGAACTGCACCCAAAGCGTAGATATCCAGTTCTTTGCCATAACGGCCATGGGCCACCTCGGGCGCCATGTAATGCACCGTACCGATGCTCTCAGTGTGACCGCTGCGCCGGCTACACGAAATGAACTTGGAGAGGCCGTAGTCGCCCACTTTCACCGCCCCCTCGTCGCAAAAGATATTTCCCGGCTTGAGGTCGCGGTGAACGATGCCGTGATCGTGCAAACAGGCCACGCCTGCCGCAATGCCCCGGAACCATTTCAATGCCTCTTGCGGCGCCAGCCCCTGGGGATGATCGGCCATCTCGCTCTCCAACGACCTGCCCGACATATACTCCATCACCACCCAGGTGTCGCCGCTTTGGTCGCGGCGGATATCGTACAGGCTGAGGAGGTTAGGATGTTTGAGATTGAGGCATTGCCGCATGCCGCGGAGCTCGGTGTCGAGATTGCGGCGGATCAGCTTCAGGGCGACTTCCTTGCCGGCATCACTGACGGCGTAATAGACCTCGCCGAAGCCTCCGCTGCCCACGCCCCGCTTGATGGTGTAACCGTCAAGCGGTCGCGCCCCGCTGGCATACAGGAACAGACCGCCGCCACGCTGCCCTGGCGATTCGCCGGGAGGCCTGGCATGCTCGGTGGTTTCGCCCAATTGGTCTTGCACAGCAATTCCCTGTGAGGACATGATTATCAGCCTCCCATCCACCTAACATTGTAGTCACTGAGCCAACTCTCGTTCCACCCCGCGAAGGTTACAACACTTCCAAGCTGAAGGAAAAACCGT
Organism: uncultured Planctomycetia bacterium; assembly: GCA_963709175.1. Classification (GTDB taxonomy): domain Bacteria; phylum Planctomycetota; class Planctomycetia; order Pirellulales; family Thermoguttaceae; genus JANXQG01. The sequence continues at coordinate 190,859 of CAVPVK010000007.1, read as the reverse complement.
CTCCGCGGACGTGCGAATTTGCCTGGAGCACCCCGCGGTCCCTGCAGGCGCGCGCCGTCGATTTCGAAGCGGCCGGCCGACTGGCAATAAAACTTACTCTCCTGCCGGAAGAGGATTACCTCCGTGCTCCAGTTGCGGCAAACCACGTGGCTTTGGGGTTTTGGGCCGAGCACGCAGGAATCGGCCACCAGCAATATGGCGTCCGCCGGCGGCTGTGTACGGTGCCGGCTGACGAAGTCCAGTCGTGCTGTCAGGCTCAAGGGGTGGGCTCGGCGCAAGGCCAGCTTGACGCTTGGGCCAATCTCGATACAAGCGCCGTCGGCCAACCAGGACGTCGCCTCAACTCGTCGCCCTCCAACGCGAACGTCGCGGAACGCGTCAATAACGTAACCTTCGCCGTCGCGGCGAATTCGGGCGTGTCGTGAGGAGATGTCGGCCAGGATGGGAATATCGGCGCCATCCGGGCCGCCCGGCTGGCCGACAACCAGCTCCTCGGCCAGGCACACCCAGTATCCGCCGACGGCATCGACCCATAGCATGAATCTATCCGCGAGCTTGGCAGCGGCAATGGGCATGATTGTGGGTCCTGGGCCTTCTCGGATCTCAGATATCGGATCTCAAATCTCAGATTTCGGATATCTCGGACCCTTAATTGTAGGGTTGAGTTTTCACTTTTCCGCGGTGGCTACCGTCTTGGAGTCTGGCTTCTTGGCCCCGAAATAATCCCCTACCTGATCGACGATATTCTGCGGCGTGGCCTTATCGAGGGGAATTTCACCCTGGAACTCGTTTTCGGCGCTGACCAACTTTTCGTTGACTTCAAGCCGCGTCTTGAGGTTCTGGACCAGTTCCTTAGCGCGTCCAAGGCGGCTGTCGTCAAATTGGTAGTTGCTCGATGCCTGAGCCGCGGCTACCATCTGGTTGCGGGCCTCCAGGTTCTCAACCTCAACCTGCAACTGCCGCTTTTGAGCAAGCATGCCATCCAGCTTCTGCCGGGCGGCGGCCAGACCCTTCACACGAGCGTCGCGAATCTGCTTGAGGTTGACGAGCGTCGCTTCGCTCGTCTTGTAGCGCTCAAAACGGTTGGCCAGGTCGGTCTTGACCTCGGCGATCGTGTAGGCGCGGCCGCCGTACTGATAGCTCTCCTTGTTTGTCGACAAATCGGTTTTCAATTGCAGGATCTGCTGCTTGTCCTTGGCCAAGTTCGCTTCAGCCCCGGCGATCTGCTCGTCGAGCCGATTCACTTCGACTTCTTCCTTGGCGATGACGTGCATATTGCGCCGGACCTCCGGGGCCAAATCCTGGATCATCTGCCGGGCGTGATCGATTTCAAAGCCGACTGGCACGGCGTTTTGGACGGAATCGTGGACATATCCCCACGAGGTGCGGAGATATCCGAGCGTGTTCCGCCCGAAAAGGACGACAGCGGCCAGGAGAATGGCTGCCGAAGTAATGATGGTTTTTCTGATCATGATGGGGACCCTCCGTTAATGGAAATGTAATACCTATTGGGGTGAAACCGGGGAAGCTACGTCGCCACAGGCACGGTGTTGACAGTGCTTCTGAGGGTGATTCGCCGCCAAGGGGATGATCTTGGAAGAAAATAGGGAATGAACCGACTTTCACAAGAATAAAGATCCGATTGTGACGGAAATAGCGGAAAGGAAAATAAGTAGTAAATAATGTTTTTTATTATTCGTTTCTCCGCATCCGTGTTTGCATCGGCATGTCTTTTTGCTAAGATTGCCATGCGTTGAGACGCCCGCCCACCCGTTTGGATATTACGTGATTGCGTTAAGCCGGCGTCGGCGGGCATGCTTGCAGAGATGATTATTCTGGGTTTTATGTCCGCCGCCACGCTGCCATTGCCGCACCGCTACTCTTGGAGCTATTTGCGACTCGACCTGGTCGCCGGATTGACCGTCGCGGCTATCGCAGTTCCTCAGGCGATGGCTTACGCCCTTATCGCGGGGGTCGATCCGCGATACGGTCTCTACTCGGCAATCGTCGTCACGGCGGTGGCGTCGATCTTCGGTTCGTCGCGTCACCTGATCAACGGCCCTACCAACGCCATCTCATTGGTTACCTTCAGCGCATTAGCCTTCGCTGCCGCGAACCACTCCGATGCCGTGGAAGCCATGTTTCTCTTGGCGATACTGGCGGGCGGAATCCAGATCCTTGTCGCGCTGTTTCGCCTCGGCGATCTGACGCGCTACATCTCTGCCTCTGTCGTGGTTGGTTTCATGGCCGGGGCCGGGCTGCTCATCGCGCTGACCCAGATTGGCAATCTCCTCGGCTTGAGGGAGCTGGGCAATGGCCACCAGCACCTTCTTGTGCGGCTCTGGCTTACGCTTACGCAGGGGGGAGACGTGAACGGACGGGCCCTTGCCATTGGCCTGGGAACAGCCCTGGGTGTAGTCGTGCTGCGAACCTTTACGCGGCGGTTCAAATTACCGCGCTTCGATATGCTCCTGGCCTTGGCAATCGCGACGACCGTGGCAGCCGTGTTGGGATGGTCGCAACCGGGCGTCGATGGTCGATCGGCGATCGCAGTGGTCGAAAAGATCCGCGCCGGGACGCCCATGTTCCACGTTCCCTTCTTCTTTTGGTTCGACTGGCATCGCCAATACCAATGGCTACACGAGATTTGGGGCAGCGCCTTGGCCGTCGCCTGCCTGGGTCTGTTAGAAGCCCTGTCGATCGCCGAGGCCATCGCCCACCAGACGCGACAACCACTAGACTACAACCGGCAATGCCTGGCAGAGGGCGTGGCCAATCTTTGCGGCGGTTTCTTCCAGTGCCTGCCGGGCTCCGGTTCGTTGACCCGCTCGGCCATCAACTACCAGGCCGGCGCAGTGACCCGTTGGTCGGGCGTCTTTGCCGCTGCCGCAGTGGCCCTGGTGGTTCTCGTGTTGGGACCGCTAGCTCAGTATATTCCCAAGGCCGCCCTGGCCGGCATCCTGCTGGTGACCGCGGCCGGCCTGATCGACGTGGAGAGAATCCGCCATGCGGTGCGGGCGAGCCGCTTTGACGCCTTGCTAGTCTTGGCGACCGCTCTGTCAGCGGTGATCATCGGCGTCGAATTCTCCATCCTCATTGGTGTCGGGCTGTCGGTCGCGATGTTCGTTCCCGCGCCGCCCGACTGAAGGCCGGCGAATTGACCGTAGGCGCCGACCGCGTGATCCGCGATCGCCAGTCCAACGATCCTTGCTGCGAACGAATGGTAGTGTTGGACCTGGAGGGAGAGTTCTTTTTCGGCGCTGCGCCGGAACTGGACCGCTACTTCGACGAGCTCCGCGAGCGGCCCGAATTGCAGATTATCGTGTTGCGAGTGAAGCGGACACGAAATCCTGACATCGTTTGCATGGAACGGCTGCACCACTTCATTGTCGAAATGCAGGCTAAAGGGGTAAAGGTGATGCTCTGCGGTGTGCGGGCTGACTTTGCCCAGGCAATGAACAACCTGCGTTTTGAGGAGTTCCTGCCGCCCAGCGACGTTTTCATGGAAGACCCCGCGCGGCTGGGCTCGGCGACGCTGGCCGCGGTCCGCCATGCCTACGCGTTGCTGGGGGAAGACATTTGCTCCCATTGCCCGCGTCGCAATCCCCCTGAGCCGGCCAACGAGGCCTTTTATTATCAGATCTGAAGCCCGCGGAAACGCCGCAGGTGTTGCGATTTGGCACAAGAAGTATCGTTTTGAGGACACGTCGCTGGTCAATCCGACGATACCGGAATCCAAGCTCGGAGTCACGGCTTTAGCCCGAACCCCAAAGAATTCCGGCTACTAAAGCGGCATTCCGAGAGCCGCGTTCCGGGGAAAGTGGATTTTTTCGGACTCCCTCCCGCGAAGCAAAACATCGGCACGCCAGTTGCTCATGATTGTGGTGCGGCGGATGGCTGCCAAAGGGGTTGCCAACGTCGAAGACTTGAGCAACGAAAGGGCGCTACGATGGAATCCAAGGCTGGCAAGATCGTAAGGGTGCTAAGCAGACTGAAGGCTGCTGTCGGGTATCACGAATTAGGCATGACCCAACATGCGTTGGCCTGCTTGGACAGCCTGAGCCGTTTCGGCAGGCTTGGGCCCTTCGGCCTGGTCACTGACGTTCTGCGGGATGAATTCGTCACACACGCTGAAAATCACATCTCCGCCGCCCATGCCCTGGAGATTGTCGCCTGCATGCTGCCCGCGCCAGCCCGGCATGCGATGCAGTTGACCCTGGCAGCCTGCTATGGACCGACCGTCAGTGCCAGCAGAACCGCCAACGTCGCGGCCACTACTCGCGGAATAAAGGTCGAGGCCGAATCGAACGCCGGATAGCCTGCGCGTTAACGCGACGGTAATTCACCGAGCCGTACGGCTTACCGTGTTTCCGGAATCCCCTATGGTCATTTAGTGGACAAACTGAAGCCTGGCGATTCCTGGCAGCGGCCAGTGAAAGGGTGCAACGGTTGTCGGATAGGTTTAGACCACCGCCGGCATTTCTTGCATGATGCGGGACGCGGAACGGAGCACATCGAGTTCTCCCCCTTCGATATCGAGTTTTATCAGGTCAATTCGTTTCAAGTCGAGTGACGCAACGATTTCGTCAAGTGTCCGACATGACACGCGGACGGAAACAAGTTTGCTTCCCGCGACGGGGTTATCTTTCCGAAGCGAAGAATACACGTCGCACCCAGCAGAGCCATGCGTCGCGGCAATAAAACAGCTTGCGACACCGCTTTTTAAACCTTGTACCGTCATCCACCAAGGCCGTTAGGGGCGCGAAACAGTCTGCGCAATGCGCGTTTTCGCAGCCACGGGCGCCGTCTGCTCGACTTCCAAGTCGGCGGCGTCCGGGGCCATCGTTGCATCGCCCGTAAGCAGGTCGATCAAGCGCGGCAAGCAGCGCCGCCTTGGAATACCACGCGGCACTAAGGATCCGCCGTCGCGCACTCCTCCATTCACTGCGGGCCGCCTTGACCAGGCAGTCCACCACCAGATCCACGTCGCCGTGCCGGGCCGCCGTGCCCTGTTGGCCCACGTCGTTTTCCAAGAGAAGGTCGGTCAGATGCGACGTTCTCGGACCGATGGCCAGAAATGGCGCGCCGATCCGCATGACGTTGTAGATCTTGCAAGGATGTACGATGCCCACGAACGGGTCGCCTAATACGATAACGTGCAGGTCTGCCGCCGAGAGCGAAGCAGACAACTCCTCGAGCGGTTGGTAGGGCAGGCAGAGGATGTTGTTCAACTGCTCCCGCTGGGCAAATCGCTGCACCTTCGTGAATTCCTTTCCGCCGCCCACAAAGCAGAATACGAGTCGGGGATGGTCGGCGAGCCGTCTGGCCGCCTCCAACAAAGTGTCCAGCGGGTGGCAGGGACTGTGGTTTCCCGAGTACATTACCACGAACTTCCCACCCAGGCCGTGCCGCCGGCGAAAGCGATCAGCGCCGGGCCCGTCGTAACGGACTTCGTCGTCGTGCGTCCAAGGCGGAATCACGACAACCTTTTCCGCGCTGACCCCTTTGGTCACAATGCGGTCTTTCATGAACCGATCCAACGCCACGATGCGGTCCGACCGCCGCAGACTGTACCGTAACAAAAAGGCGAGCAGCCTGGCGATCGGCGCCTTTTCCCGCAGCCAGCCCGCGGCGATGGCTTCGTCTGGATTGAGATCCATCGCCCAGAAGACGAATCGCGCGCCCTTCAGGCGGGCGAAGACCGCGCCCAGGAAGGAAATCAGCGGCGGAGAAGTCAGGGCCACCACCACGTCGAAACGGCCGAGCCATGCAAGCCGCAACACGCAGCTCACCCAGTAGCTGGCGAAGTTCGCGATACGCCGCCATTTGGATCGCTTGCCCAGGCCCAGACTCGCAATGCGGACGATGGAAATGCCTTTCCACGTCTCCTGGGCGGGATAGTGTATCGCCGGATCGTCGTAACCGCGGCGGCTGGCCATCACGGTTACGGAGTGTCCCTCCGCGGCAAGCTGCACGGCCAGGTCGGTCAAGTGCTGGGCCGTGGAAACGACGTCGGGATAGAAACACTGATTGAGAAGCAGGATCTTCAATTACCGTACTCCAACGGTCAAGGGAAACGCCGCGACCAAGCAAAGATCTCGCCAGCCAGCGACGTGAGGGGCTCTTCAGCGTCCTCGGCATTAAACGCCGTCGTGTGCAACATGACCTTGACGATCGGCGGGTGAACGGGGCATCCTCGACAGGCCAAGAGAAGACTCCACTGGGCATCTGCGTTCGAATACGTCTTGTCGTCGGTGCGAAACATCCTCATGGTAAGCCGACGCCTAAGCGAGTTTTCCTTGCTCACGCGTCGGGTTTTGATAAACTCCCTTGCCGGGGCAACACTTGCGGGCATAGAGACTCAACCTCCCGTCAACTTCGAGAGGCGGCGGCGGTGCGGCGCGTTTCTTGGCCCTGCAATGCTCTCCCACGCTGGCCACGATGGCCTTTTCCGCAAAATTCTTGAGCCGCAGCTCAAAGGGCTCCAGGATGTCTTGCACCAGTTCTATCGTCACGGCATTGGAATCACTGTTGTTCTCTCCGGCGATTTCCAGAAAACCGACCGCGTGGCCGGCAACCAGCAGCGGCAATCTCATTTCCCAACGATTTCCCGGTTCGTACTGCATGGGACTCTCCCATGCGCCGCTGAATGCCTCCTCGATCGCCGGGGCGTTAACGTGTAGATGGATCATCGTCAGGTCCAACTTGCTGGCGGATTCCTTGAGGGTTACCCATAGAGTCTCCCATTTCCGCGAACCTTGGATGCGGGCCGTGCTCTCGTGGCCCGCGGCGTCGTTCGCGTCGGAGCGGCGCACGAGCGAGCGGACCGCATTCCAAATCCGCGAGGAGAGCAACACGAATTCGCCCCGCCCGAACCAGCCGTTGACGGCGAGGGTCGCAACCACCGCCAGCGAGGCCACCAAGGCGACCGCATCGTTCTTCAGCGCGGTGCTCACCAGGGCGAACCCGCAGGTGATGGTTGAGCAGACCGCGACGCAAACCAGGACCGAGTCCTTGTTTCCGAAGTGGGCCAGGAGCCGATGATGCAAATGGCCGCGATCAGCGGCAAAAATGCTCTGCCCTGCCAGCCGCCGCCGCAGTATGGCGGCAAAAGAGTCGAGCATGGGAATGGTCATCACCGCCAGCGGAGCGGCCAGCAGCACGGTGCCCGCCCCCTTGACCGTGGCGCGAATAGAAAGACACCCGACAACGATCCCGATCAGCATGCTGCCCGCGTCTCCCAGATAGATCTTCGCCGGCGAGAGATTGAAAGGCAAGAAGCCGAGCAAGGCCCCCGCAAATACCAATGCCACGGTGGCCACCGCCGCGTGGCCGGTCAAGTGCGCCAAAGCGCAGATTGCCAGGCTGAGAATTAGCCCGATGACGGTCGCCATCCCGTCCATGCCATCCAGAAGATTGAGTGCATTGATGGCGCCGGTGAGCCAGAAAATGGTGACGGGAATGGCGAGAATGCCCAAGTCGATTTCCATGCCGAATAGCCCTATGTTCCGGATCAGCACGCCGCTGGCGATCAGCACCGCCGCGGCCAAGACCTGGCCGGCCAACTTCTGCCGGCCCCGCAGACCGAATCGATCGTCCAACAGGCCCAGGGCCACGATCCAGGTGCCGGCGACGCTTGCCCCAAGAAGATTCCCCCATGCCTCGTTGACCTGCATGTGCCAAGGGCTGCCGGTCGCGATCAAACCTCCCAGCACTGCTGCCGATGCCAGGAAAACGGCGGCCCCTCCGCCCAGCGGGACGGCACGAGATTGCAGCTTTCGCTGTTGATCGGGACGATCCAGCAGGCCGATATGAGGCGAGAGCCGAATCGCCAACGCCGTCAGGATCGCACTGAGCGCGCACGCCGACACGAAACTTGCAATTGCCATTGCAACCATAGCCTTGCAACTCCCTTACCGATATCCTAAGGAAGTAAATGATCCACGTCAATTCGCGACGCCCCTATCCCCTAGCAGCCTGCATGGCGGGTAGATTCGTCGACTAACCATTCTCTAACCAGCGTCTAATCCGGGCCTGACATCTTGCTGGGCTGGCGGATTATAATGGGAGAATTCTCACCTGCCCAACCGCTGACCCAGGGGACTCCGCCATGCATATGGCCCAGCCAACGCTTGCTTTGCTGCTAATCGGCTTGCCTTTGACTCTTACCATTCCTCACACCGGTGTGGCGGCAGAAAGGCCAACGTCCAACGACGGCGTGGTCTGGGTCTACGTGGGAACCTATACCAAAACGCCCGACGCGGGCATTAACTTCCTTGCATTTGATCTGGCCACAGGAAAGCTCACTCAGCCCGTCGTTGTCGCCCCGACGCCGAACCCGTCGTTCTTGGCCCTGAATCGTCGAAAGCCAGTCCTGTACGCGATCAACGAGGTCTCGGAACTTGCAGGAAGACCGGGCGGCGTCGTCCGTGCGTATGCCGTGCAGCCGAAATCCGGCCAACTTGCGATTCTCAATCAACAGTACAGCGGTGGTCCGGGACCTTGCCATGTGAATGTCGATCAAACCGGCCGTACGGTCCTGGTGGCCAATTACAGCGGCGGCTCGGTGGCCAGTTTCCCGCTGCGGCCGGACGGCAGCCTCGCGCCGGCCGCCACGATCGACCACCACCACGGCTCGAGCGTGAACCCGTCGCGGCAGACCGGGCCCTTCGCGCACTGCGTCGAGGTCGATCCGGCCAACCGCTTCGTGCTTTCCGCCGACCTGGGAATCGACAAGGTGATGATCTATCGACTCGATGCCGCGACGGGCAGCCTCGCACCGAATCAACCGGCCAACGTGGACACGGCCCGCGGCGCTGGCCCGCGGCACATCGCGTTCCATCCCAACGGGCAGTTCGTCTTCGTCGTCAACGAACTGGACTCCACCATCGGCGTTTTCCGTTACGACGGCGCTCAAGGCAGGTTGCAAGCGGTACAGCGGGTATCCACACTACCGCGCGGCTTTGCGGGCGCGAGCACCGCCGCCGAGATTCAGGTTCATCCGTCGGGCCGTTTCCTGTACGCCTCGAACCGCGGACACGATAGCATCGCGATCTTTGCCGTCGATCCCGGTACCGGAACCCTCCGCTGCCTGGGCCACCAATCGACCTTTGGCAAAAGCCCCCGGCACTTTGCCATCGATCCCAGTGGACACTACCTGCTGGCCGCGAACCAGGAGGGCGGGAATGTCGTCGTTTTTCGCATCGATTCGCAATCAGGCATGCTCCAGCCGACTGGTGTTTCGGCGACTATTCCCATGCCCGTTTGCATAGTCATGATGCGACCAGTCGAGTAACCAACGGGCGGCGAAGGGTGTATAGTTAGGGGGCTCCGGTCTCGGGTCGTGGATCTAGCCCTTTGAGCTCAGGACCAAATCGGATGGCCCACGACCCGAGATTTGAGATTTGAAATCCACGACCTAAGAGCATATTCCGCGGCTCGGGCAAAAATGTCACTCCTTTCCTCCTATTGCCAACGACTGACAGGCCTGTTCTTCGCATGGCTCTTCGTGACGGGCGTGCCCCTTGGATTCGCCGCTCCGCCCGATTTTTCTCAGGTGCCGGCAGAGATCAACTGGCTTGTGCACCTCGATTTCGACGGCTTGCAGCGCTCCACGGTCTTTCGAGCGGCCTATAACCGGGCCCTTGACCGCTGGCCTGTGCTAGCCCGTCAAACGGACGCCGCCCGGCGGCGATACGGCCTGGATCTTGCCAAAGATGTGCACAGTATGACTATTTTCAATCCGCGGTCGTTTCCGGACGGTGCGGTGCTTGTGATGCGCGCGAATTGGGCCGCGGAGACGTTCCGCGAGAAACTGGCCGGCGCCGCCAATCACTCGATCGTCGCGGACGGCCCGTACGAGATCCACCGCGTCACAAAAACTGAGCGCGGCCGCGTCCTGCCCATAGCCGCTGCCTTATGGAAGCCAGGAACGTTTGTCTTTGGGCCTTCCAGCGACGACGTGAAAACGACCCTGGAGGTGTTTGACGGCAAACAGCCGGGCCTTTCCGATTCCAGTTCACTGGCGGCGGAAGTGCCGGCGGGAACGGTCCTGACCGTGCGGATGGTCCGCGTTGGCGACAGCCTGCCGGTCGAGTCGCCCCTGTTGAAACGGACCGAGCGGATCGAGTTGCTTTGTGGAGAGAACGACCGTGAGTGTTTTATTTCGGGCGCGCTGCTGGCGAAATCGGCCGAGACGGCCGAACAGGTCATGCAATTCGCCCAGGGGTTGCTGGCCGTTGCGCGGCTACAAGCAGCGGGCGATCCCGAGGCGGGCCGCCTTTTGGACGGTGTCAAGCTTCGCAGGGAGGGATCTCGCGTCTCGCTGGATTTTCATGGGCCGGCTGCCGACGTGAGCCGACTCGTGAAAAAAGCCCTGGAAAACCGCTGATCATGCAAGCACCGTTCGACACTTCGCCGAGCAATGAAGACCTCGCCGCGCGAGCCCAGGCCGGTTGCCTAAGCAGTTTCGAAGAACTGATGCGGCGATTCCAGGTTCCGCTGTTGCATTTCCTGCGGCGAGTCGGGCCTGACTTCGATGCGGAAGACGTTTTGCAGGAGACCTTCCTGCGGGCGTACTCGCAGTTGGGTCGCTACCGCTGCCGGTGGCGCTTCTCGACCTGGCTATTCACCATTGCCCGGCGAATGAGCATCAATTTTCACCGGCGACCCCGAGTACCGGGTGCCTCGGCGGCGGCCGCCAATCGCGAAGCGTTGCGACAGGCGGTGTCGCCGGCGGCTGGACCCGAGCAGCTTGCGGTCGCAGCCGAAGACCGCCAACGCCTCTGGGCCGCCGCTGCCCGCGTTTTAGGCGAGGAGGAGCAGACAGCCTTGTGGCTGCATTACGTGGAACAAATACCGGTGGAAGAGATCGCACAAGTATTAGACCGTTCCTCCGCCGCGGTCAAGACGATGATGTTTTGCGCCCGCAAAAAGCTCCGTCCATTAGTGGCCGCACTGGAGCCGGAAGGGCGACGTGCACGGCCGGCGAGTCCCGTGGAGACCTCTCATGGATAATTATCATAAATGGATCGAGTCGTCGGACCCATTGGCCGAACAGATGCGGCGCGAGGCACAGTCCACGCGTCCGGAGTTCTCCGCGTCGCTGGACGTGCGGCTGCGAGCTGCGGTCCGCGCGGCTGGGCCTTCCGCACTGCCGACAAGTGAGCGGCGCAAACGCGGCGGCCAGGGCCTCCGCTGGGCACTCGCCGCGGCCGCGTTGGTCGCCGTAGCGATCATTGGCTTGCTCATTTGGCAGGCCCCGCGGCAACGGCCCGGGGCAAGAGAGGAGAGGATAACCGAGAAGCTCACCCGGCCCGATCTCGCGGAACGAGTCCACCAGGCAACCGGCCAACCGCCGTCTGACGATCTTAATGACGCCGCGGATATGGTGGAAAACACCGCGTCGGGGCTGGGAGACTGGATGAAGACTACCGTGGACGACAACCAATGGGCCGGGCTCGATCGCGACGCGGCAACGGCCGTGGCAACGGTAATCGGTCCTGTGCCCTTCGATTTGTCGGAGTCCGTCGCAGCCGCGGAGCCGAAAAAGTGAATCGCCACCCGCCAGAATATCCAGCAAGTCAGGCTTTCCAGTCTCACGGTCAGGCTAAAGCGTGAAAGCCTGACGTACACAGAAATTGCCGTTGCCCTGCCTTAGGCCGATCGTTACAATCCCGGCCCTATGAGACACTCCATCGCTTGCGGATGCACGGTTGCTGGTCTGGCGATTCTGGCCGTCGTGCCTGCGTGGGCCCAGGCCCCCTATCGCGAGACGGTCATCGTCGAAGATTCGCGGGCAGTCCTCAAGGAGATCATGGCCATTCCGGCCAGTGAGATCCCCGCCTCGTTGTTGCACAATGCCCAAGGCATCGTCATCATCCCCGACCTGGTGAAGGGCGGCTTCGTGCTCGGCGTGCGGCACGGTCGCGGTATCGCCATGGTCCGCGACGACCGTGGGGCTTGGCGGCCGCCATGTTTCGTGACGCTCACCGGCGGCAGCGTGGGTTGGCAGGCCGGACTGCAGGTTACCGACATCGTCCTAGTTTTCAAGACCCGCGGCAGCGTCCACAATTTGCTGAACGGCAAGTTCACGCTTGGAGCCGACGCGGCGGCGGCGGCTGGTCCCGTGGGCCGCGAGGCCTCGGCGGCCACCGACGCGCAACTTATGGCTGAAATCTTCACCTGGTCGCGGAGCCGCGGGCTATTCGCCGGCGTGTCGCTGGACGGTTCCGCTCTGAATATCGATCAGTCGGCCAATACTGCATTCTACGCTGGAGCGAACGTCACGGACCCGAATCAGGCCATCCCCGTGCCTGCCTCCGGCATCGCCCTGATGCGGCTTGTCGGATACTATACAGGAACGCCCGGCGAAGCGCTTTCTGCAACGCCTGGGGCGGGTGTGCCGACTCCCGCGCCTCGGCCTGGCACGCCCGCTCCTGCAAGCGGAGCAGCCCCCGCGCCTGCAGCGCCGGGCGTTGCCGAGCTCCAGGTCACGCGGCAGCAATTGGCGACTGCCGCGCTGCGGCTGCATGCCATTCTCGATGCCAATTGGCAGACCTATCTGGCCGTGCCGCCTGAAGTTTACGCAGGCGACCGGGCGCCGAGCATTCCCAGTCTTCAGCAGGCGCTTGCTCGCTATGACGGCGTGGCCGCCGATCCGCGCTATGGTCTTTTAGCGCAACGCGTCGAATTTCGTGCTGCGCACGACTGGCTGACGCGTTACGTCGCCGCCTCGACTGCCACGGCTCGCAATCAAGCACCGCCCAGCCTGCCCGCCCCGCCGAAATAAGGCGGTACTACATCAACGCGGTCAGCGTCTTCAACCCCACGGGCTCGCGGCTGGCAAAGGCCTCGCCGTACTCCGCGCCGATCACATATCCCCAAGTCGCCGCCTGATCGCGGAGGCGATCGATGAACGTAGGCGGTTCCTGCGGCCTGCCATCCAAGAACTGGCTGCGGTAACATTCCAGGGCCGAGCGTTTCCGCTGCCAATAAGGGCTGATGTCAAGCACGAAGGCCGGCTGCGGGATGATCCGCAGGTGGACGCAATAATAATAAAAGATCCGTTGCGGATGGTACGGCTCGCCCGGCATATCGGTCTTCGTGAGTTTCGACCAGAAGCGGGCCGCCTCGATCAATTCCGTCGCGGCCACGTGGTCGGGATGGGCGTCGACCCAGTAGGGGGCGAAAATCCAGCGCGGCCGCTGGAGCCGAAAAACCGAGGCCAACCGCGCCCGCGCTTCCAGCGTGGCTTCGAGTGTGCGATTGGGCAGGCCCAGGTTCTCGCGCCAATCGATACCCAGGACGGCGGTCGCCGCCGCCGTCTCCCGGACTCGGATCTCCGGGGTGCCTAAAGGCGTCGGCTCGCCGTTGGTCAGGTCGAGAATCCCAACCCGCCAGCCGTCGTCTTTGAATTTCATGATGGCACCGGCCATTCCCAGTTCCGCATCATCCGGATGGGGCGCAACAACAAGAACATCGAGCATTTTGGCGTGCTTGTTTCGATTCCACGTATTGAGATTCAGCCGCTCGCAGTCCCGGCTCTAGCCGGTCTCGCCGGGAACCGCCGAAGACTACCTAAGAGCGGGACTACCAACGGTATAGTATATACGCCGGCCGTCAATCGAGCACGCTGCGCAGTCAAGAATTGCTCTGGACGTCAATCCCGCTTTATGGGAAATTTCCGCCATTACTTCTTGTCCTTCGAGGTTCTGCCCCATGAAGTTCTGGACGCGTTGCCTCACAGCCGTCCTGGCCGCCTTACTTGTCCTGGCGACCGGCTGCGCCACCGACCCGGCACCCAGGAAGTCGTCCACCGCCGATGATTCGTCCAAGCCGAAGGCCGTCGATGAATCGCTCGCCCGACAGGCCCGGCAATTGCGGGCGAACTCCAGTCCCGAAGAGGGTACCGGGCTTTCCGACAAATCGCGGGACGTTGAAAGGGACTTAGGGTTTCAGTAGAATAGCGGGCATGAGCAACACAACGAATGCCCTCTTCGACGAAGTCTGTCAATATGTCCGCCAATCGGCCCTTCTGTCGTCTGTGAGCTACGTGCTGGATTGGGACGAGCGGACGATGATGCCCGCCACCAATGCCGAATACCGTGCCGAGCAGACGACGCTGCTTTCCGGCATGATCCACCAGCGGTGGACGGACGCAGCCTTTGTGGACAAGGTCTCCGAACTGGCTGTCGGTCCGCTCGCCGCGGAAAACGATAGCGATTCGGCTGTGACCATTCGCCGCCTCAAGCGGCTGGTCGACAAGAAAATGAAGCTGCCCCGCAGCCTGGTCGAGGAACTCGCCCGCACGGCGGTCCTTGGCCAAAGCGCCTGGGAGCAGGCCCGCCGCGACAGCAACTTTGCCAATTTCCAGCCTTGGTTGGCCAAGACCTTCGAACTCAAGCGGCAGCAGGCCGATGCCCTAGGCTACCGGCAGACCCGTTACGACGCCCTGCTTGACGACTACGAGCCGGAAGAACTAACGTCCAACGTTGGCCGCGTGCTGGCTGACCTTCGCGGCCAGCTTGTGGGCCTGGTGGCGGCCATTGCCGAAAGCCCGCGCCGCCCGGACACTTCGCTCTTGAGCCGCGATTATCCGGTAGGTGTACAGGAATCGTTTGGCAAGGAGGCAGCGGGTGCTATCGGCTTTGACTTTGCTCGCGGGCGGTTGGACGTGACGGCCCATCCCTTTTGCACCACGTTGGGGCCGCACGACTGCCGCATTACCACTCGCTACGATCAAAACTTTTTCAACGCGGCTTTCTTCGGCATTCTGCACGAAGCGGGGCACGGCATTTACGAGCAGGGCCTGCCGCCGGATCGCTTCGGGCTGCCGCTGGGCGAGGCCGTTTCCCTGGGCGTTCACGAATCGCAGTCGCGGATGTGGGAGAACCTCGTAGGCCGCAGCCGGGCCTTCTGGCAACATTTCTTCTCGGCGGCCCAGAAGCGGTTCCCTGCCGCGCTGGGCAGCGTCGATCTGAACGCCTTCTACTTTGCCGTCAACGACGTGCGGCCGTCGCTCATCCGCGTCGAGGCCGATGAGGCAACGTACAACCTGCACATCTTGATTCGCTTCGAACTGGAACAGGCCCTCTTGGGCGGCGACCTTACGGCCGCCGACGCACCCGGGGCCTGGAACGAGAAGTACCGGCAGTATCTCGGCGTCGCCGCCGACCGCGACGCCGACGGCGTGTTGCAGGACGTCCATTGGAGCGCCGGGTTGGTTGGCTACTTCCCCACCTACACCTTGGGCAATCTCTACGCGGCCCAGTTCTTCGTCGCTGCCGAGCGGGACCTGGGTGGCCTGTACGCACAGTTCGCGCGGGGCGAATTCCAGCCGTTGCGGGATTGGCTCCGCGAGAAGATCCATCGCCACGGACAGCGCTACTCCGCCGCGGAACTGGTCAAACGCGTCGCCGGACAGGAGCTTTCGTCGGCGCCGCTGGTGGCGCATCTGAAGGCGAAATACGGCGAGTTGTATGAAGTATGATCGAACGTCGTTCGGACCGCGACAACTTACCTGCGATTGACCTGTTCGGTGCCGCGGATTTCACTTGTACTTGCCAAACGGCGGTTTGGCTGCCCATAATAGGAGCTATCGCCCGGAGTTCCTCCTCAACCGCGTAAATGAATCTTCTCCCCCAAACCATAAAGGACTTGTCGATGTCCGAAGAAAAAGGGATTCGCTTGCTGGTCGCCGACGATCATGAGGCCGTTCGCTGTGGTGTGAAGGCGCTGCTGGAGGGGACCGAAATCAAGGTGGTTGCTGAAGCCGCTTGCGGTCAGGGCGCGATCCGCTGCGCCTTGGAGAACGATATCGACGTCGTGCTGATGGACGTCCGCATGCCTGACGGCGACGGACTCAGCGCCTTGTCACGCATCAAGCAGGAGAAGCCACACCTGGCAGTTCTCCTGATTTCGGCCTTTGAGAATTCGCTTTATGCGGCCCGCGGCGTCACCCTGGGCGCCGTGGGGTCGCTGTTGAAGAGTTGCACGCGGGATGAGTTGATCGCCGCCATCCGGGCGGCCGCGGCAGGCAAGAGCATCTGGACCCCTGAGGAACTCCGCCGCGCCAGCACTTCACTCCGCACGCCGCGTCCAAGCAGCGAGTTGGAGGTCGCGCTGAGCGAGCGCGAGGGCGATATTTTGCGGCAGATGGCCCTCGGCCTGACCAACAAGGAGATCGCCCAGACCCTGCACATCAGCTATGAGACCGTCAAGGAACACGTCCAGCACATCCTCCGCAAGACGGGCCTGACCGATCGTACGCAGGCCGCCGTATGGGCGGTTCGCAAGGAGCTTGTCTGACGCATGGCGACGACGGAAACCGCCCCGCCCAATGACGACTTCGAGTTGCCGGTAGGCGGCTTTGAGGGCACGCCCGACGAGATCGAGCGGCAATGGTTCGAGCAGGTCTACCGCGGCCGTGGCGATTCGATGCTGCAGTTGACCTGGCGGGCGGTGATCATGGGCTCGCTGCTGGGGAGCGTGCTCTCGCTCACCAATCTCTACATCGGACTTAAGGCCGGTTGGAGTTTCGGAGTGGCCATTACCGCCTGCATTCTCTCCTATGCGCTCTGGACGGCGCTGTTCCGGATGGGACTGGTCAAATCGAACATGTCTATCCTGGAAAACAACTGCATGCAGTCGACCGCCAGTTCCGCCGGCTATTCGACGGGCGGAACGTTGATCTCGGCCTTCGCCGCTTACATGATTCTCAATCCCAACGATCCGTTGTCGTTGCCCGTCATGCTGGGCTGGGTCTTCTTCCTGGCGGTGCTCGGTGTGACGATGGCGATTCCCATGAAGCGGCAGATGGTCAACGTGGAACAATTGCGATTTCCCAGTGGAATCGCGGCCGCCGAAACGCTGCGGGCCCTGCACTCGCACGGTGATCGAGGCATGCGCGCGGCCAAGGCATTGGGCATCGCAGGAATCGCGGCGGCCTGTATCGAGTTCTGGGCCGACGGCTTGGATCTCATCGGCGACAAGCTGGCCACATTCCCTGGGCTCCTGTGGGCACCTGGCATACTGGCTCAAGCAATGCTCGCTGTCGCACGTTGTGGAGCGGCTGAACGTTTCCGCTCTCGGCCAGGCCTCGATCGATCGCACCGTTATGTTCGAGTTTGATCCGCTTTTCATCGCGGCCGGGGCCCTCACAGGTCTGCGGGCTTCGGCTAGCATGTTGCTGGGGGGAACGTTGTGTTGGGCGGTGTTCGTGCCAATACTTCAAGCCCAGAACATTATCGAGGGCAGCGAGTTCAAGGATATCGTGCTCTGGACCGTATGGGGCGGCGCGGCGTGCATGATCACCTCAAGTCTCGTTTCCGTCGGCATGCAGTGGCGGAGCATTTTTCGTGCAGTCCGCGGCCTGGGGCAACTGTTTTCGCGCCGCGCCAGCACGCGGACCGCGGAGATGGACGCCATCGAGGTGCCGACATGGTGGTTCTTCAGCGGCCAACTGTTTTCGTTGATTGGGCTCGCCGTCATGGCCAAGACGAGCTTCGACATGCCCTACTGGCAGAGCACGGTGGCCGTTCTGATGACGTTTGTGCTCTCGCTCGTGGCTTGCCGCATCACCGGCGAGACCGACACGACGCCGATCGGCGCCATGGGAAAGATCACGCAGCTCGCCTTCGCCGTTCTGGCGCCGGCCAGAATGAACGTCAATCTCATGAGCGCCAATATCACGGCGGGGGCGGCGGGCTCCGCTGCGGACTTGCTTACGGACCTGAAAAGCGGCTACCTGCTGGGCGCCAACCCGCGGAAGCAGTTCCTGGCGCAGTTTGCGGGAATCTTCTCCGGAACACTGGTCACCGTGCTTTGCTTTCGCCTCCTGGTTCCAACGGCCTCGGTGCTGGGCGACAAGTTCAAGGCCCCGTCGGCAATGGCCTGGATGGCCGTGGCCAAGTTGCTGAGCAACGGCATCAGTTCGTTGGGCCCGATAAAAACCTGGTCTATTGTCATCGGCGGAATAGTGGGAATCATCCTGCCACTGTTAGCCAAGGCATTCCCCAGGCACGAGAAGTGGATTCCGTCAGCCGCGGGAGTCGGCCTGGCGTGGGTGTTCCCGTGGCAAAATGCGTTTTCCTTCTTCCTCGGCGCCGTGATTGCCTATGGCTGGCAAAAGAAGTTGCCCCGGCAGTCCGACGAATTCATGTTCCCCGTGGCCTCCGGTGTCATTGCCGGTGGGTCGTTGATGGGCGTCTTCTTGAAGGTCTGCGAGAACGGCCAGCAACTGATTCGCCAGCTCCTGCAGTACTTGCACATTTAGCCATACTGCGACTCACGCTTCTGCTTTTTGCATGGCAGGACGCGGCACAATGGGATGGTGCGTTCGCCCCACCCACGTTTGCAGCAACTCCAACAAGCGGTTCGGCTCGATAGGCTTGCTGATGTAGTCGTCACCGCCCGCGTGGATAAACTTCTGGCCGTCGCCCGACATGGCGTTGTCGATCATGGCGATAATTGGTGTTGTGCAGTTCGCTTTCCGCAGCCTCTGGGTAGCCTCGTAGCCATCCATGACCGTCATTTGCATCTCCATGAGAATCAAGGCGAAACCCCTTCCCGCCCGTTCTTCGGTCAGGGTAACGACGAACGCGATCTGGCCATTCTCCGCGATGGTGACCCGGGCGCCTGTCTTGCGGAGTTGGAACGCGATCCATCGCTGGCTGTCGGGGTCGTCTTCTGCCAAAAGAATCCGACGGTTGAGTTTGACGAAGGCGTTTGCGGAGGGCGACGGCCGATCATTGGTATGGGGACCGTCGCAGGCGAGTCGAACTCTGTCAAGCGGTGTGGCGGTAGTGGCGAAGTCGTTTTTGGCAGGTGTGGAAAATTGGTCGTCCATAGTTGAACTCCCCACATTAAATATACATCATGCCGCGGACGCCTGCGCCTCGTAAATCTGTAAATCCAGCGCTTCTTAAGTTTTCTTCTGCTTCTCCTGACAGAAAAGACGGCCCACCCCTATGCGCCGCGGCCGCCGCCCGTCAACGCCCGTCAACGCCTGGTCGAGATCGGCAATCGCGTCGTCGGGGTGCTCGCCGCCTGCGCACCAGCGGACCATGTTGGCCGGAATCGGCATGGCCCGCCCGTCCTCGCCCTGCTGCCGGTGCGTGGAAGCCGTAAAGTCCCGCCGAAGGTTCGCTCTTTCCAGCGTTGTAGCGATCGGGGTTGCTACGAGAATGCCCCATAATCATCCGCGTGCAGGTTATGCGATGGCCGCCTTGACGCGGGAAAACGCCGCCACGGCGAACTCTAGGTCCTCGCGGCTGTGCACCGCCGAGACCTGCGTGCGGATGCGGGCCTTGCCGTGCGGCACCACCGGGTAGGAAAATCCGATCACGTAAATCCCCTCAGCCAAAAGCATCTCCGCCATCCGCGATGCCAGAACGGCGTCGCCCAGCATGATGGGCACGATCGGATGCACGCCGGGCACGATCTGGAATCCGGCCTCGGTCATCGCCCGGCGAAACCAGGCCGCGTTCTGGTCCAGGCGATCGCGGAGTTCGGTCGAGCGGGTCAAGATCTCCAATGCCTTCAGCGAGGCGGCCACGATGGGCGGCGGCAACGAGTTGGAAAACAGATACGGCCGCGATCGTTGCCGCAGAATCTCCACGATCTCGCGGCGGGCGCTGGTATAGCCCCCGCTGCCCCCGCCCAAAGCCTTGCCCAACGTACCGGTCAGAATATCGATCCGGCCGGCCAGGCCGTAATAGTCGGGCGTTCCGCGGCCGCGCGGCCCGAGGAATCCCACGGCGTGCGAGTCATCGACCACCACCAGGGCGTCGTGCCGGTCGGCCAATTCGCAAATGTCCGGCAAGTTGGCGATGGTCCCGTCCATCGAGAAGACGCCGTCGGTGGCGACGAGGCGGAAACGAGCCCCTTGGGCCTCTTTGAGCTTGGCCGCGAGGTCGGCCATGTCATTGTTGCGGTACCGGAACCGCTGCGCCTTGCAGAGCCGCACGCCGTCGATGATCGAAGCGTGGTTCAGCTCGTCGGAGATCACGGCGTCTTCGGCCGAGAGCAACGTCTCGAACAGCCCGCCATTGGCGTCCCAGCAGGACGAGTACAGGATCGTGTCGTCCGTACCGAGGAAATCGGCGAGCGCCCGTTCCAACTGCTTGTGCAATTGCTGCGTACCGCAAATGAAGCGGACGCTGGCCATGCCGTAGCCCCAACGATCGAGTGCCTCGTCCACCGCGGCGCGGACCTCAGGATGGTCCGCCAGGCCGAGATAGTTGTTGGCGCACATATTGAGCAGGTCCTCGCGGCCGGCAAGGCCCACGTGGGCCCGCTGCGGCGAGGTCAACACGCGCTCGCCCTTGTAGAGGCCGGCCGAGCGAATTTCGGCGATCTGGCCATCGAGGAATTCCTTTATGCGGGTATAAGACATGCGACTATCCTTCCTTCCAGGTGAGGACCACTTTGCCCGACTGCCCCGACCGCATGGCGGCGAAGCCCTTTTCGAAATCCGCAAAGGCGAACCGGTGAGTGACGATGGGGCTCAAGTTGAGACCCGATTGGAGCATGACGGTCATTTTGTACCAGGTCTCGTACATTTCGCGGCCATAGATGCCCTTGATGGTGAGCATGTTGAAAATCACCGTCCGCCAGTCGATGGCCATTTCGTGGTTGGGGATGCCGAGCATGGCGATCTTGCCGCCGTGGCACATGTTGGTCAGCATGTCGCAAAAGGCCTGCGAGTTGCCCGACATTTCCAGCCCCACGTCGAACCCTTCCCGCATGCCCAGTTGCTCCTGGGCCCAGGCGACGGAATTCGTGCGGACGTCGACTGTGAGCGTGGCTCCCAGGCGCTGGGCCAGGGCCAGGCGGTAAGGATTGACGTCGGTGACGACCACGTGCCGCGCCCCGGCGTGCCGAGCAACAGCGGCGGCCATGATCCCGATAGGTCCGGCGCCGGTGACCAGCACATCCTCGCCCAGCACGGGGAATTGCAGGGCCGTATGGACGGCGTTGCCGAAGGGGTCGAAGATGGCCTGCAGATCGCGGGGGATCGAGGGATCGTGGGCCCAGACGTTGGTCATCGGCAGGGCAAGATACTCGGCGTAGGCCCCCGGGCGGTTGACGCCGATGCCCTGAGTGTCTTTGCAGAGGTGGCGGCGGCCAGCCAGGCAATTCCGGCAGCGCCCGCAGACCACGTGGCCTTCTCCGCTGACGATGTCGCCGGGGTGGAAGTCCTTGACGTTGCTGCCGGTCTCGACGATGCGACCGACGAACTCGTGGCCCACGACCAGGGGCACCGGTACCGTCTTCTGGGCCCAAGCGTCCCAGTTGTAAATATGCACGTCGGTGCCGCAAATGCCGGTGCGGAGGATCTCGATCAGTACGTCGTTGATGCCCGCCTCCGGTACGGGTACGTCTTCCAGCCAGAGGCCCTCTTCGGGCTTGCTCTTGACCAGGGCCTTCATGGTTCTCATACGTTTCTCCTTGAGATGGGATGGGTTGCTTGATCCTTAGCGTGCGGCCGTCCTTCAATTGCGCAGATAGGTGACCACGAGAAACAGGACGGCGTCGTCGCTGCGGAGGTTTTCAATGGAATGCATGACATCAGCCGGGTAATGGGCTGAGTCGCCCGTGCTGAGTTCCACCGACTCCTCGGCCGACCGGACGCGGACGGCGCCCTGCTGAACGGTGAGCAGTTCCTTGGCCCCTTCGAAGTGCGGCTCGCTCTTCAGAGTTCCGCCGCCATGAAGCACGATCTCGTAGAACTCGACCGATTTTTCCAGGTGCAAGGGCGAGAGCGTGCGGATGCGGCAATAACGGTCGGCGCGGAAAGTGTAGGCCTGGTCGCTGGCACGTATCACATCCAGACGGTGGGTGACGTTGGGCAGCTCAACTAGCTCGCCCAGCGACATGCCGAAGGCATGGGCGATACGGTAGGCCACGGCCAGCGTGGGGTTGGCGTGGCCCCGCTCGATCTCGCTGAGCATCGAACGGCTGACCCCGCACGCCGCCGACATTTCCTCCAAGGTCCAGCCCCTCTTGTTGCGCAGGGCGCGGACGCGGCTGCAAAGCACTTCGCCCACGCTTTCCCCGACCGCGGGCGGCGCGGTACGTCCGGGGTTTAATTTGCGGCGCGGCCTAGTCACTACGGTTTCTCCGGTATCCTGGAGAATGATTATACCATAGCGGAAAAAGGCGTCAATAGATCGGAAAAGAATTCCAAGATAGCAGATTTATTGCTTGAGCCCCAGCGCCAGGAGGGCCGCGATGACCACACCCATGATGCTCTCGCCGGCGATGCAACCGGAGGCGATCGGAATGGTATACATGTCGTTCCAACGCCGAGCCTTCTTCTCCAGGATCCAGGCGATGAGGGCGCCTAGGAACATGGCGAAACTGGTCGATGCGGGGATCGTGAAGGCGATGCCCAGGGCGGCCGGCGAGGGGGTATACGGCTTGGCTTTGGGAAAGAAATGATCGACTAGCACGACCGCCACACCGACCACCAGCGCCACCGCCATAGCGACCAGTGCGCTGGGCGGCAAGGTGTGCAAGCCTTGGGAGAGGACCTTGGCCACTCCCATCCAGACCAGCGCCAGGGCGCGGGGAACTGTTCGCCGCCCAGGTCGTTCGCGTCCCTCACGAGAATGAAATAGGCCGGCACCGCCAACATCGCCCCGGCAAAGACCCCGAAAAGCTGGGCGATGAATTGCCTGCGAGGCGAAGCGCCCACCATGTGCCCGACCTTGAGGTTCCCGACGGTGTCGCTGCAACTGCAGGCGGCGCCGGCGGTAAGGCCGGCTGTCATGAGGTTGGCCGGAATATTGCCTGGGGCAATAGCACCGTACGTGAGTTGCGTCACCTTTCCCAAGGCGCCGATGGGATTGATGCCGATCTCTGCCCCGGCACGGGCTGCCACTGCAGCCAGGAAGAAGCTCAAAATCACGGCAATTACGCCCATCCACCAATGTATGGCAAAGAGCCACGCCAGCAGCCCTATCGCCGCGGCGCCGATGAGGACGGTGCCGACGATGAACCAGGTCATGGGAACTTCGATGTGTTCCAGCGGGTCGCGGTCGGCATCATCCTTTCTGCCCAGTCCGGCAAAGATGCTCGCGAACGTCCGCGCCAGGGCCCGCCACTGCAAAGCCAATACCAGCAGACCGCCGACCACCAGCACGGTGGCTCCCGGCCAGAGCGACCAGGCGCTGATGTTGCGGAAGCCGCCGACTTTTTGGGTTGCCTTCTTATCCTGATCGGCCAGGGCCTTTTTGGCGTCGGCTAGCGCCGTCTCGGCGGCGATTTTGGCGTTCTGGCCATCGGCCTTGGCGACTTTGTCTTTGGCCTCCGTCACGTCGCCTTCGGTCTCGAATCCAAGCAGATGCAACGTCTCTGCTTGGTCGCTGCCTAACCGAAGTCGGGCTTCCCAATCCCTGGCGGCCGGGGCCGTGACGACGAGCACTTTGGAGTCTTTCCTCTTATTGAGCCCTTCGCCCACTGCGATGATATCGTGCAGCGGATTGGGTGAACTGTCCAGCAGGGAAGGGGCGTTCAAGTCTTTTTCCAATGCGGCCAGATCCTGATAGACCTTCGGCCCAGACCAGGTGTAAACACAGCGTTGCGTACTCGTGGTCTTAGCCAGCTCGGGATCGGCCTTCAGCTCCGCCGGCGAGGGAAACTCTGGTTGGGACACAGCCTGCTCAAGTTCTACCGCAAAGGTTTGCCCGGCTTTTACCGTAAGCGGCATTTGCGGGCCGGCGGGGGCGGTGATCTGCGGCGGTTCGTGCTTGATGACATGGTCCTCGATAAGTCGCGGGGCAAGGATTCCATAGTTGACCACCAGACCAAGCAACATGCTCAAGCCAACTTTCATGCCGAACAAGGCCCCAATGCCGATAAAAATCAGGCTGGGCTCGATGCTGAGGGTGAGCTTGGCCAGGCTGATCCGTTGCAAGCGGAAGGGAAAGGCGATTTGGTCGGGGATCCAGCCCAGGCCGTCGCGCAATCCGGCCACGAGCACGCCGGCCAGCCCGGCGAGTCCGAGGGCAATGGCCTTCTTGATAGCCTCGCTGCCGTGCGCGTACATGACCAGGAGAGTCTCGCCCGTGGGAATGTTAGCGGGAAAGCGAAGGGAATCGACCTGGATCATCTGCCGTTTCAGGGGGATGGCCATGAAGACCCCAAGATACAGAATGACGGCGATGAAGAGCGTGAGCTGCCACGGTACGAACTGTTTGCCCGTGAGCATGGTCAAGGCGGGCACGGCGGAGACGAGACCGGCCGAGGAAATCCAGCTCGCAGCCACGGCGACGGTCATGGTCATCGTGGTCTCCATCAGCCCAAATTCCCGCTTCATAATCTCGGCGCTGCGGAGGGCCTTGCAGACAGCAAAGATGACGATCACTGCGGCAATGTCTACTCCCAGGCCCCAGCCGGATTTCAGCCCCACGTACAAGTTCGAGAGCGACATCAGCCCGCCAAATACCATGCCGGCCACTACGGCACGAGGAGTCAGGTCCGGCTCCTTATCGCCGCGGTAGACTTCGGCGAGCCAGCGGCGGTCGCGCTGGTCAACCGATTCAACTTCCGGGGCCGCCTCGCCTGGAGAAATGGAAATCGGACTTTGATACGGATTGATGTTGTTACTCATCGGATCGAGCGCCTCAAAACGTGGCCATCCATCCACCGTCCACGTAGAGGATTTGACCGGTGATATAACCGGCGGCAGGCGAGGCCAAAAAAACCGCCGGCCAGGCGATGTCCTCAGGCGCGCCCAGCGGCCCAGCGGACATCGACTCTTCACCCAAGCGTCGAACGCCACGTCCGTCCACAAAGGCTCCGTCAGCTTCGTGGTAATATACCCCGGCGCAATCGCATTGACAAGAATTCCCTTGTCGGCCCAATCGACGGCAAGCGCCTTGGTCAACTGGCCGATGCCCCCCTTGGAAGCAGTGTAGGCCGCCGTGGTCTTTCGCGCGGCCGCAGTCATCAACGAAGCAATGTTGATGATCCGGCCCGGCTCCCCGGCGTCAATCAGGTTGCGGGCGAACGCCTGGGAGAGCAGGAAGACGGCCGTGAGATTGACGGCGAGCGTGTCGTCCCAGTCGGCTGTTGAGAGGCTTTCCGCCGGTCCGCGGCGAGCAATACCGGCGGCGTTGATCAACAGGTTTGGGCGGCCGCATTCTGCGACTAACCGATCGTACCAAGAGGAGAGGCCTTCCGTCCGGCGGAGATCGACGGGCGCGATTTGCGCCTGACGGCCCGACTGCCGCAGCTCGGCGGCGGCAATCTCCAGTTCATTACGACTGCGGGCGGAGAGAATCACGTCCGCGCCCGCAGCCGCCATCGCCCGAGCGATGCCCAGCCCAATTCCCCGGCCCGCGCCAGTGACCAGGGCGAGTCGGCCGTCAAGTCGAAAAAGGTCCATCAGTAGTCCCATTCCTTATTAAAAACGGGGAGTCGTCAAGCTCCAGGCCGATGGCAAAACACTGCTCCGCCACTCCGGCCAGGTACTGACAAAATCCGCGGGTAGGCGGCTTGGTGCTGGCGCTGCCCAGCATCTTGATGCGGCGGCAAAGATCTCCACGTCCACTGCGGCAGTAATCGCACATGCCGCTTTGGCGCGAGGGATTCACGACCACGCGCCGGCCGATGCTCGGTCGATCTACTCCTTTACCCACGGCCACAACTTCGCCGGTTATCTCCGGGTCGAGGATAAAGGGGGCGGTGACAACGAAAGTGCCGATGCGGCCTTCCTCGAAGTAATTCACGTCAGTCCCGCAGAGGCCCCGCGGCGAATCCGCAACAACACAGTGCCCGGCGCCCGTGCGGAGACGGGGAGTTCTTCGAGACCCGCAGGTCCCTGTTGCCGTGCAGCACGCCGGCCAAAATCGTGTCTTTCATGATTCCTCCATCGGGTTCGCAAAGAACAATCTCTCGCTGCACTATTTCGCCGCGAGCACACGGAAATAGACCTCCCGCACTGCCAGGAAATTGACCCAGTTCCGCAGGGCATAGCCGCAGACCTTCATGTTTTCTTCCGTGTATACGTTGTTCTTCCCGCCGCTGGGATGAACGCCGTCGTCACTAATGATCGTCTTTTGCCAAGATTGCCCAGGGCGGAGCCGCAGGCATTCGGCATGGAAGTCGGCCAGCGGCACGTGGCACTCGCGACTTACGCCACGAATGATGTGATTGGCCTCGTCAACCGCTCGATCCTGCCCGACACGCGGCGGGATCGTGTTGAGGATCGGCACACAATGGGCGTCGATGCACTTCTCGACAATCTTCTTGAGCCCCGTGCGATAATCGGCCGGCACGCTGCCTCCGGAAATGTCGTTGGTGCCGATCATGATGATGGCAGCCGCAGGCCGCTCGCGCCTGAGCACGGCGTCGATCACACCCAGCACGTCGCCTACGCGCCAGCCCGAATAGTTGCCCTGTTCGCCGCCTTTGGCCCGGAAGCCTTGGAGTGTGTCGCGCCAGCGTTGTTCCTTGGGTCGCTTGGGTAGTCCATCGTCCTCCGTCAAATAGGTGTCGGGTTCGTCCCAACCAATGGGAGTCCAAAAGGCCATCGAGTACGTGATCGAATCACCAAACTGGGCCACGTAGCCCGCTTGGCCGTGGAAACCCGCGTGCGCGGCCTTCATCGGCTCGACCCAATAGGGCTTTTCAGCGGCAAGCGACGCGGCCGCGAACGCAAGTACCGTCAGGCACAGGGCAGAACGAAGCATGGACATGACAGGGTCTCCTTAAGGTCGAAAAACACGGTCGCTTGTTGGCCGGAACAAGCTTTGAGGGCACCCGCCAGCCGCGTCGGTTCCGCCAAGGAGTTGCCCCTGGCTTGAAGGAACTGCGAAAGCTTGTTCCGGCTTGCGCGTCCAGCCCGCAAAACCGGGCACAGTCGTCGCCGAGAATACCCTCGCGGGCCTCGGCGGGAAACTGCTCAATATAATCGATGACCACACGCATCGTCGAGATAACGCCAGAAATGCTGGTGCGAATCGATGTGCATGGCTTCGATCCCGTATTACGTGATCCCGGGCTATGGCACTCACTGGACCACGGCGCCCTTGTGCCCGTGGCCGGAGACGTCCCGGATCACCTTGCCATCGGGCTGGGCGAAGTCCCAAGCGGCGAGCAGCCCTTCGTGGCTGGGCCGCCCGCGAAGGAGGGTGGCGATCTCCGCCGCGGAAAGCACTCGGTCGTAGATCTGCACGTCCGCCATCTGGCCGACAAACCGCCGCGGCTCGCTGTCCCAACCGCCCAAGGCAAAGGAATCTAGGTTAATGGGAACGGCGCTGGCCAGGTTGGTGTGCGCGTCGAGCTTCCCGTTGACATAGATTTCCACTCGCCGGGCCCGCGCGTCGTACGTGACCGCGACCATCTGCCAACCGGCCGCTTTTGCCGCCAGGGCATTGGAGACGCACTCCGCCACGGCCTCGGCGCCATGCAGCGCGACCTGCAGATTGCCATCCGCCAGGTACTGCAGGTGCATCCCGCCGGGCGACCAGCCGCTGGTGTTCAAAAGCGCAGCGAATGGCTCTTTCAAGGCTTCGACGCGGGTCCAAAGGGATATCGTCAAGCGCGGATGCTTGCCGAGCCCGGAAACCGCCACCTTATGCCTGCCGTCGAAACGGCGGGACGCGGCAAGAATCGGCGGACTGACGACTTCGTCATGGGCCGAGAGCGGCAAGCCGCCCGGCGCGGTGGCGGTGATTATCTCCACGGCGTCCTGCTGGGGAACGTCGAGGACAAGCGCGCGATGCTGCGCTTGGCAAGGTTCCAGCGTAAAGGTCTCGTTGCCAATCGTGCGGCCATTGTCCTGGAGGCCGATCTTTTGCTGTAGCGGTTGCGACTCGAGATTACGAACGTGGATCTCCACGCGGATCTGCCGCTGGTCGACGCGCTCGGCCGAGAGCTTTTCCACCGAAACGCCGCGCAACTCGATCTTGAACGCCACGGGCCCGTCGCTGGGCCGCACGTCCGGCTTGTTAAGCCACAGGCCGGCGTCGGTGAGTTTCCAGGCCAGCGGCGCGGTCGAACCGAGGAGCGACACCGCGGAAATGCCGCCCGTCGCCAGGTTTGAGCGGCTGGAGAGCGAAGTGATGAGGAAGTGGTCGTCTACGTCGGGCCAATCCATGGCAATGGCGTAGAGTGCGCTGCCCTTTTGCGTAAAGCGGAAATCGTGATGGTTGAAATCGACTTGCCGATCGGAAAAGCCCCCGCCGCCGGAGTTGTGCGGGCCTTCGCCGAAGCCCAGGGCGAGACAGGGACGAGTCCCGTAGATGGCCTCGCCGTTGACCTTCAGCCAGGCCCCGACGCCGCGTAGGATCGCCTGCGGTTCCGGCGGGATGCTGCCATCGGGACGCGGACCGATGTCCAACAAGAGCACGCCGTTCTTGCTGACGATATCCACCAACTCGCGAGCCAGTTCGTCGACCGTTTTGAAGGAATCGTTCCGCATGTAGCTCCAGTCTCGCCAGCTCACCGAGGTATCGGTCTGCCACAGCTCGGATCGCATGCCCGACGTCTTGCCGCGCTCGAAATCGAGCACGATCGCATGCGAGGGAAAGAGGTGTTCATGCTTGTCGTTAACGGCCACCCCCTTCTTCCACTGGGCGGCGCGGTTGAAATAGAACGTCATGATCCGCCGCAGGTCCTGGGGCGGGATGTACTGCGTGTCGAAGTCGAACCAGATCAAATCGGGCCGATAGCCGTCGATAAGTTCCACTAAACGGCCGAGCGAATCGTCGATAAACTCCCGTGAAACCGGCACCTCGCCGGGCCCGTAAATCGACCAAGGGGTGCCGGCATAAGGCGGCCGCATGTCGGTGCCCGGCCGACGCCCGGGGCGGAAAAAGTCGGGGCGGAAGAAGGCGTGCCAGGCGACGCCGAATTTTAGTCCTTGCTTGCGGGAGGCGGCGGCTAGAAGGCCATCGTAGTCGCGCTTGGGGCCTTTTTGGACCGCGTTCCAGTCGGTGAGCTTCGAATCCCACATGGCGAAACCATCGTGGAAGCAGGAGACCGGCACGACGAACCGTGCCCCGGCCTCTTTGAAAAGCGCGACCCATTGGTCGGCGTCAAAGCGGCTGGCAGTCAGGTGCGGGGCGAAGTCCTTGTAGCCAAACTGGTCCTGGGGCCCAAACGTCTCGCGATGGAACTTGAAGGCCCCGCTTTTCGCATCGTACATGTTGTTGCCATACCAGCAGCCAACCCCGGAATAACCGGGCACGGAGAAGAGCCCGTAGTGCATGAAAATGCCGAGCTTGGCGTCGGCATACCACTGCGGCGCCGTGTAGGCGTTGAGCGAGTCCTCCGTCGGCTTGTAGGGGCCGTCGTGAACGACCTTGCCCATCGTGGCCATCAGCTTGTCGAGCACGGCCTGGTGTTTTTCGGCGGTCATCTCGGCGGCATTGGCAGGGCCGAGGGCGCAGGCAACGACGGGCAGTAACACACAAACGAGGTGTCGCATGGAGTTTGCTCCCGGTGAAGAGAGATTTCGATTTTGTCCCGCCGATGTTGCGGATTGACGTGTTACGGATTGAAATAGACTCGCTGCATCTTTGTCCAGCTCTTTTCGCCCGGCAAGGGGATCTGCATCGCGTCGCAGACCTTGAGCCACGCGATGTTTCGCGGCTCCTTGGCCATTTCGGCCATGTCGCCGTCGAAGTCGTCGCCCGTGTATTCGTAATAACCGAACTCATACCACTTTCCCTCGATCTGCTGCAGGTAAATCGAGAAATTATGCATGTGGTACTTGTCCAGCAGGTCGCGGACTCCCGCATTGGAATCGGCGTGCAGCCGCTTGTACTCAGCGAGTTTTTCGGGCTTGATGCCAACGACCATGCCCACGCGCTTGATCGGCTTGGGCCGGCCTGCCGCCCCGGCGAAAAATGCCGCCGCGACCAAAGCCGCCACGGCGGCGGTCCATTTCAAGTTGCGATTCATCGGATTGGTCTCCTTGACATAGTAGTGTTGGTGAGCTTCAAAGCGACATGATACATCGCCGGCGATAGTTTTCCCAGCAGCATGACAATGCATCGCGCGTTCAATTGCGACAATTCTATCAAGTCAATTCCTGACACGCTAACGTCTTATCAGCAAGCACCCCCAGCACGTGTTATGCTCTACGCTTGCCATGCGTTTCTGTAAGGTATCCTAGTGCAGCCCAAGAAATTGAGGACAAATCATGAAGCTTCGCACCAAATTCGTGCTGGTAAGCGTGGCGGGCATCATCGTCACGGGAACAACCTTGGTCTTGACTGCCCTTATGGAGAAGTGCGCACTGAAACGAGAGGTCACCGAGGAAATGAACCAGGTGGCGCGGGAACAGTGTGGCAAGATTGCCCGCGGCATCTACCTGATGTTGCAGGTCGAGCACGAAACCTTGCAGAAAAAACTCGAAGCCGACTTGCGTGTAGCCAAACACGTTATGGACGGACTGGGCAAGGTCGCGATCTCCGGTGACACAGTGACCTGGCAGGCCATCGACCAATTGACTCGGCGCGAGCAGACCTTAACCCTTCCCAAGCTGACGGTTGGCGACCGCTGGCTGGGGAAGAACCATGAACTGCAGACGGAATCAGCCGTAGTCGATAAGGTGCGGTCCCTGGTCGGCGGCACCTGCACGGTATTCCAGCGGATGAACGCGGCCGGTGACATGCTTCGCGTGTGCACCAATGTAGAAACGACAGACGGTCATCGGGCGATCGGCACTTACATTGCCGCCTCCAATCCCGACGGAAGTCGCAACCCGGTGATCGCGGCCGTCTTGCGCGGCGAAACGTACGTGGGCCGCGCCTATGTCGTCAAGGATTGGTATCTTACTGCCTACGCGCCGCTCTGCAATGAGAGCCGGCAAGTAGTTGGCGTGCTGTACGTTGGGGTCAAGCAAGAGAGCGTTCCCGAACTGCGAAAGGGCATCATGGACGCGGTCGTCGGCAAGACAGGCCATGTCACGGTGCTATACGGCTCCGGACCCCAGCGAGGCAAGTACGTCATTTCGCCCAAGGGGGAACTCGACGGCCGCAATGCCTGGGAAACGGCCGACGCCGACGGGAACCTGTTCGTGCAAAGTGCGGTCCGCAAAGCCCTGGCCGCGCAGCAAGGCCAGTGTGACTTCGAACAATACCGCTGCGGCGACACCGAAGCGGAAGCACCCCAGTCCCAATTGGCCGCGGTCACATACTTTCGCGCCTTGGGATTGGGTGATTTGCGCCACCGCGCGATTGGATGACTTCCACGACAGCGTGACTCGCATCAACGCTGCCCTGGATCGGCTCGTGGCATGGACCGTCCTGGGGGCCGTCGTGGCCCTAGCGGTTTGCGGCGGCATCGCAATGTGGACGGGCCGGCAGCTCAACACCGCCATCCAGGGGCTGATCGGCGAGGCCGCACGGCTGACCACCGCCGCGGTGGACGGCAAGCTCCAGACGCGCGGCAACCCCGCATCCGTCAGCCAGGAGTTTCGGCCGATTGTGAAAGGATTCAATGCGACACTGGATGCCGTAATCGGACCACTCAATGCGGCCGCCGTTTACATCGACCACATTTCCAGAGGCGATATCCCGGCCAAAATCACCGACGCCTGTCGGGGCGATTTCAACGCGATCAAGACCAATCTGAACCGCTGCATCGACGCCCTTGCCGGGCTGATCGGCGAAATGCGACGCATGGCCGATGCGCACGATCGCGGGGAAATTCACGCCACGATCTCCGCCGAGAGCTTCGAGGGCGCCTTCCGAACCATGGCCCAAGGCGTCAACGACATGGTCGGCGGCTACGTCTCCATGAATGAAAAGACCATGACCTGCATGGCCGAGTTCAGCAGGGGCAACTTCGAGGCCCCCTTGGAGAAGTTCCCTGGCGACAAAGCGTCCATCAACGAGACCATTGAACGGCTCCGTGGCAACATCCGCAGCTTCGTGGCCGAGATGCACCGCATGGCGGACGAACACACGCCGCGGCGACATCGACGTAGTCATCCCCGCCGGCAACTTCGAGGGCGCATACCGGACCATGGCACAAGGTGTCAATGACATGGTGGCCGGCCATGTCGACCTGATGAACGAGACGATGGCCTGCGTGGCCGAGTTCGGCAGGGGCAACTTCGAGGCCCCTCTGAAGCAGTTCCCCGGCAAGAAGGCCTCCATCAACGAGACCATTGAGCGGCTCCGCGGCAACATTCAGAATTTCGTGGCCGAGATGCACCGCATGGCGGACGCGCATGATCGCGGTGATATCGACGTAGTAATTCCAGTCGACAGATTCGAGGGGGCTTACCGGACCATGGCCCAAGGCGTCAACGACATGGTGGCTGGCCATCTTGCCCTGATGAACGAGACGATGGCCTGCATGGCCGAGTTCGGCAGGGGCAACTTCGAAGCCCCTCTGAAGCAGTTCCCCGGCAAGAAGGCCTCCATCAACGAGACCATTGAGCGGCTCCGCGGCAACATTCAGAATTTCGTGGCCGAGATGCACCGCATGGCGGACGCGCATGATCGCGGTGACATCGACGTGGTGATTCCAACCGCGAGGTTCGAGGGCGCCTATCAGACCATGGCCCAGGGCGTCAACAACATGGTGGCCGGCCATCTCGCTCTGATGAATGAGACGATGGCCTGCATGGCCGAGTTCGGCAAGGGTAACTTCGAGGCCCAGTTGGAGAAGTTTCCCGGCAAAAAGGCATCCATTAATGAGACTATCGAGCGGCTCCGCGGCAATATTCGAAGCTTCGTCGCCGAGATGCGATGCATGGCCGACGAGCACATCCGCGGCGACATCGACGTAGTCATCCGCGCCGACAAGTTCGAAGGCGCCTATCGGACCATGGCCCAAGGCGTCAATGACATGGTGGGCGGCCATCTCGCCCTGATGAATGAGACGATGGCCTGTGTGGCCGAGTTCGGTAGAGGTAACTTTGAGGCCCCGCTGGAAAAGTTCCCCGGCAAGAAGGCGTTCATCAACGATACTGTCGAGCGGGTTCGCGGGAATCTGAAGTACGTGGCGGCGGAAGGCATCGCCCTGGCCGATGCAGCGGTCAAAGGCCAGTTGGATGCCCGCGCGGACGAAGGCAAGTACACGGGCGCTTGGCGACAGATCATTCAGGGCATGAACAAAACCCTGGAAGGCTTTGCGGCGCCGATGCGCGATATCGGCGAGGTCCTCGATCGCCTCGCCGCGATGGACTTTTCACACGGCGTGGAGCGAGACTACCCGGCGCCTATGGCAGGCTTCGCGACAACGTAAATCGCGTGGTGAACACAATCCGCAGCACCATCAAACAGATCGCCGAGAGCGCGCAGCAGTTCGCCGAAGGCTCGCGGGTTGTCGCCGAGAATTCGCAATCGCTGGCCTCGGGCTCCCATGACCAGAGTTCCAGCGTGCAACAGGTCACCGCGTCGATCGAAGAGCTGAGCCACTCCGTCTTGGGGGTGAAGGACAACGCCCGCGATGCCGATCTGGCCTTCCAGGAAAGCAGCCTCTTGGCCGAGCGGGGCGGGCTGGCCGTCCGCAAGTCAGTCGAGGCCATGGAGAAGATCAAAGCCAGCTCGCAGCACATTGCCGAAATCATCCAGGTGATTTCCGATATCGCCGGCCAAACGAATTTGCTCGCCCTCAATGCGGCAATCGAGGCGGCCCGAGCAGGCGAGCACGGCGCGGGCTTTGCTGTCGTGGCCGACGAGGTCCGGCAGCTTGCCGACCGCTCCAATCGGGCGGCTGGCGAGATCACCGAGTTAATCAAGGAGTCCGGCAATCGGGTCAACGAAGGGGCCAAGCTGAGCCAAGAGACGGAAGAGGCCCTGAAGAAGATCGTCTCCGGCGTAGAGGCCACCGCCGGCAAAATCGCCGCGATTGCCACGGCCACAGTACGGCAGGCCTCCAACTCGGACAAGGTAGTCAAGGCCATCCAAGGCATTTCCCGAGTGACCGAGCAGACCGCGACCGGCAGCCAAGACATGGCATCTTCCAGCGAAGAATTGGGTGCCCAGGCCCAAGTGCTCCGCGACCTGGTAAGCCAATTCACGACCGAATAAGAACGACTAGGACATCATTCTCCCATCCGACCGGACCTGGACTGGAAACGGTTCGGTTGCTTTAGAGCCTTAGACCGGCTCTGAACTATCAGCGGCCTTGCTCGGGCCAACGCTGCAGCAATGCCTGGAAAAGTGCGTCGGGCACAAGGATTACCGCCGCCCGCCTCGGCATGGCGGCCTGATAGACCAGCGCTTGGCCATCGAAGAGGAAGACCTTGGGGTCGGTTTCGGACCTGAAGTATTCACCTTTGACCAGGGTTTCGTTACGGAGCCGCGAGTAGGCGCGGGTAATGCGGCGATAGAGGTCGGGAACCACGTATCCGCGGGGGTCTTCCCAGCCGCAACTGTCCTCCAGAGCCGTTTCCTCCTCGAAGTTGTTCCAGTCGGCCACGGTCACGAATTGGGGACGCGTTTTGAGCACGCGAAGCCACTCGCGAATGTACAACTGGCCGCCTTCGCGGGGCGCTTCCACTGGGTCCTGGCCCAGCGCTGCCACCTGGATCGGAAACCTGTGTCCCGGCCAGATGCTCATACACTCCTTGAGCGCCGGCGCCGGTTCGTAAGCGCCCCATCCCCAGGTCTGGCGTTTTTCCATGGCCGCATGGTTGTCGCCGTTGTAGACCCAGCGGACGGTGAACCGCTCGTCGTGGAAATCGCCGGGTCCGTAATTCTTGTCCGTATCGACCAGCAGCAACGGCCTGCCTTGCAGGCGGAAATAGCTGGGCCGCCTCGCGCACGACGCCCAATAGAAATCGGCCGCCCGTTGTTGGCCCGCCCTGCCTTCGCTTCGCATCTCGCCGCCGCCGGCGATGCAGATGGGAATCCGCTCGGTCGCTGTCCTGGCATCCATGAACTCGAACCAAGCGCGAATATTGTCTTTGATGCGGCCGCCATCGTTGTCCGCGCCGTTGGTGTCGTCCATGATGAGGAAATCGACTCCCAACTCACGAAATTGGGCGTAATGCGCCGCGATGACGGCAGGATCGCCTGCCGTGTACTTGCCCCGCAGCGGCAGTCGCTGGCAATGGCCCCAGTGCTGATAGCGGTCATCCTGTGTCCACCAGGCAGTGTACCATAAACCGAAGGCCGGACGAGTCTTTGTGACGGTGGACGCCTCAGACGGCGCCACACCAAACAATAATACCGCCGCTGCGAGCATTCCCATTTGATACCTGCCATTGACGCTTGTCGACATGCGGCGGATGACGCAGACCTCTGGAAGAGCGGCATCGAGGCAAGCGCTCATTGTGCTGCCTCATTGTACTTGCGCCGAACGCTGTGTCAATCTACAGGATGCGAGTAGGCTGTGCCGGGTTCTACGAGTCCCACCACGCACTTGCCAAATCGAGGGATCAAAGATGGTGGGACTCGTCGAACTCGGCACAGCCCATTCGGACGCGCACGTCTGATTTGCAGAGTTTCTTGACGCGAGCAACGAGCCATGCCAGAATGGCGAGGGCGTAAACCAACGAACGCCCGTCCTGCCCTCGAAAACCGATGTCGTGAAAGCAACTCCGATGAAACGAACTGCGCGCTTGCTGCTCATTTTCGCCCTCTTTTCGCTTAACCTTCCTGCAACCGCCAACGACGGTTCCCCAACGGCGACCGCGCCGTACCCTGATTGGCAACATTCGGGCGTGCTTGCTATCCTCACGACGCCGGACGGAGCAGATCTTCCCGCTTCGGCAAGGGAAAAAGGGTTCCCGATCCTCGTACGGCTCCGCCGAGAATGGTTCGATTTCAGCCAGGCGCTGCCGGACGGCGCCGATATTCGATTCTCGGCCCAGGGAAAGCCTCTGGCCTACGAAATCGAACAGTGGGACCCGGTCCCAGGGACTGCTTGCATTTGGGTCCGTATCCCAGTTATCGAAGGCAATGCCCGCCGAACGATCACGCT
Source organism: uncultured Planctomycetia bacterium (assembly GCA_963709175.1). GTDB lineage: Bacteria > Planctomycetota > Planctomycetia > Pirellulales > Thermoguttaceae > JANXQG01. The sequence goes on along the minus strand of CAVPVK010000007.1, from coordinate 154,958 downwards.
GCACTGGGGAAAAGCTGACGCTAAGAGTGAGTCCAACGGAGCGGCAGTCTTCAACGCGTCCAATGGCTTCGTGACGGTCATGCACATGAGCGGCACGCGGAACCCGGTCAGAGACGCGACGGGCACGCTTTCGCCCAAAAACAGCGGTACGACGTCTTGTGCCGGCGTCATCGGTCAGGCCCGGCATTTCGAGCCCGGCCAGGGAATCGCCGGTGGAGAGGATATTACTGGATTGCCGTCGGGCCTTGGTCCCCACACCACCGAGGCCTGGTTCCGAGCCGAACAATCCAATACGACCGTGGTGGGCTGGGGCAACGAACAGGCACAGGGCAAAGTGGTGATGGAAGTTCGGAGCCCGCCGCACGTGTCGATGGATTGCTACTTTTCCGGCGAGAACGTGGCGAGCGACGGCCGCTTGCCGATGGGACAGTGGGTGCACGTCGTCCACTCCTGCCAGCGCGGCGATTCGCGGATCTATATCAACGGCCGCCGGGCCGGCGTCAGTCGCAGCGAGGGTTCCCCGTTGAATATCCGCAATCCGGCGCGGATGTGGATCGGCGGTTGGTACGGCAACTACCGCTTCGTCGGCGACGTGGACGAACTGCGGATCTCCGCCGTCGCCCGCTCTTCCGACTGGGTGCGGCTGGAGTACGAGAACCAGAAGCCGCTGCAAACGCTGGTGGGCATCCTGCCACCGGCCGGCAAGACGTTTGCCGTTTCGCCCAAGAAAGCGTCGATCGACGAAGGCCGCAGCGCCGCCTTCACGGCCCAGGCGGGCGGCGCGGAGAAAGTTTATTGGATTCTTTGTCGCGGCGGCCGGGAGAAGACGGTCGCGGTCGACCGCTTTGCCTACACGTTGGAGGCAGGCCGCGTCGTGGCCGACACACCTTGCGTACTCTGCTTTAAGGCCATCTACCCCAATGGCGTGAACATCCAGAACATTCCCGTAACCATTAAGGATACGGTACCCGAACCGGACTTTACGCTTGCGGCCCCGCGGCAGTGGAACGGCCGCGATTCCATCGAGGTGACGGCGGAGATCAAGAACCTGGAAGCGATGAAAACGGCCGGCGCGGGCTCGTTGCACTACCGCTGGAGCGTCTCTGGAGGCGCGGTGATCAAGCACGTTGCGCACGACCGGTTGATTCTCACCCGTTCGCAATACACCGGCCCGATCACCGTCAATGCGGAGATCGACAACGGCGGCGCTGCGACCGTCGCATCGACACAAATCGACGTGGCGGAGCCCAAGACCGATCCCTGGGTGGCTAGGATGCCGGCCAAAGACGAGAAGCCCGAGGACAACCAGTTCTTTGCCCGTGACGACAAGAACGAAGGCACGCTGTACTACAACGGCATGCTCAACCAGGCGGCGGACGCCGTGTTCTTGAACGTCTATGCCGGTGAGAAGCATCTCCAGAGCGAAGAACAACTGCTCGGCGCCGACAAGACCTATTCCTTCACCGTGAAGCTCAAGCCGGGATTGATCAAGTATCGCGTGGAGTTTGGGACGAAGACCGGCGGCGTGGAAAAAGTCCTGCGCACGGTCAGCAACCTGGTCTGCGGCGACGCGTACCTCATCGACGGGCAATCCAACGCCCTGGCCACCGATACGGGCGAGAAATCCCCGCCGGAAACCTCCGACTGGATCCGCAGCTACGGCAGGCCCGAGGGGGATGCCTCCCATCGCGGCAACCTGTGGTGCAATCCCGTCTGGAAGGCCGAGCACGGCGAGAAGGCCGAACTCGGCTATTGGGGAATGGAACTGGCCAAGCGATTGGTGGCCACCGACAAGATTCCCATCTTCATGATCAACGGGGCCGTGGGCGGTACCCGCATCGACCAGCACCAGCCCTCGCCCGCGGACCATGCGGACTTGGAAACGATTTACGGCCGCACATTGTGGAGGGTGCGACAGGCCAAATTGACGCATGGCATTCGCGCCGTCATCTGGCATCAGGGCGAAAACGACCAAGGCTCCGACGGCCCCACCGGCGGCTACGGTTGGGAAACCTACCAGCAATACTTCATTGATATGTCGGCGGCCTGGAAAGAGGATTATCCCAACATCCAGCACTACTACCTATTCCAGATTTGGCCCAATGCCTGTTCCATGGGCGGGGCCTATGGCTCGGGCGACCGTCTTCGTGAGGTGCAGCGGACCATGCCACGACTGTACTCGAAGATGGACATCATGTCGACGCTGGGGATCAAGCCCCCCGGAGGTTGCCACTATCCGCTTGTCGGCTGGGCGGAATTCGCCCGATTGCTCCAACCGCTCATCGAGCGCGACTTCTATGGCAAGATCCCCGCCGGGCCGATCACAGCGGCAAATCTGTGCCGCGCCTGCTACACCACCGCCGCGCGGGACGAAATCAATTTGGAGTTCGACCAGCCATTGGTTTGGCACAAGGGATTGGAGAGCCAGTTCTACCTGGACGGGCAGACAGGACTTGTCGCAACCGGCGCCGCGTCGGGCAACGTTGTCACGCTGAAGCTGAATGGACCTGCGGCCGCGGAAAAGATAACCTATCTCAAGGAACGAAATTGGAGCCAGGAGAACCTGCTGTTCGGAAGCAACGGCATCGCCGCGCTGACGTTCTGCGACGTGCTGATTACGTCACCGGGCCGAAAAAGCTCCAATAGGGAAAAGGCGACGTCGTACCGCGACACGCCGATATCCGTGCCGAGAGCCGCAAAATGAGCCAGGAGACGCTTGGCGCCGAGCCAACGTCACCCATAGGGGGACAGGCCTCAATAGATGAGGAGACTGTCTTGCTGTCTTGGTCCATCGGTCTTTGACGAACCGATGTCGCGCACGTCGGAAACGGAAAACGGGTCAGGTTCGATTTCGATAATCTGGGAAGTCTATGTTAGCTTGCCGGTATGCTGAGTATTGCAAGAATGGCTCGCGGCCGGAATGGTTTTCCACGTCTTGAACCGAGGTGTTACGCGGATGCAGATCGGCGTACTGCTCATCCGGGCGACCGAGCAGCGTGCGCCAATCGGAATTGGCTTCCAAAGCTGGGAACAAATCACGCCAGGAACTAACCTGGCGCTCCGTTGCGAGGCGTCCGCCAGTGAACTACACTAGAAACCCGTCCCGTCCCTCGGGGGGCTGAAGTCCATCCCGCGAAAAGGAGAATCTCCATGAAAACGCACGTTCTTACCGTCTTGATTCCGCTTCTCTCGTGCGGATTGGCCGCCGCCGCTGAACCGCCGGCGCCGTACGGCGCGGTTCCCTCCGCCCGGCAACTGGCCTGGCACCAACTCCAGCGCTACGCCTTCCTGCACTTCACGGTCAATACCTTCACCGATCGTGAATGGGGCGAGGGCGACGAGCCGGAGTCGGTCTTCAATCCCACGGATTTCGACGCGGAGCAGATTGTCAGCACGATTCAGGCCGCCGGGCTGCGGGGCATCGTCCTCACCTGCAAGCATCACGACGGCTTCTGTCTTTGGCCGAGCAAGTACACGGCGCACTCCGTGAAAAACAGCCCCTGGCGCGGCGGCAAGGGCGACGTCGTCAAGGAGATCTCCGCGGCCTGCCACCGCCACGGACTGAAGTTCGGCGTCTACCTCTCGCCCTGGGACCGCAATCACAAGGACTACGCCCGGCCCGAATACATCACCTATTACCGCAATCAGCTTAGCGAGCTGCTCACTAACTACGGGCCGATTTTCGAGGTCTGGTTCGACGGGGCCAACGGCGGCACCGGCTACTACGGCGGGGCCCGCGAGCAACGGAACATCGACAACCGCACCTACTACGATTGGGACAATACCTGGAAGATCGTCCGCCAACTGCAACCCATGGCCTGCATGTTCAGCGATGGCGGGCCGGACGTCCGCTGGATTGGCAACGAGTCGGGCTTTGCCGGTGAAACCTGCTGGGCCACGGTAAATCGTGCCGGCACCCTGCCCGGCCGAGCCGATGGCAGCGTCCTCGTGCAGGGACTCCGCCATGGCGCCGACTGGCTGCCCGGTGAAGTCGATGTCTCCATCCGGCCGGGCTGGTTCTATCACGCCAGCGAGGACGGGCGGGTCCGGTCGCCGGAGAACTTGCTGAAGATCTACTACGAGTCGGTTGGCCGCGGGGCGAACCTGATCTTGAACGTTCCGCCGGACCGTCGAGGGCGGATCCACGAGAACGACGTAAAGTCGCTCCGGGCCTGGGGCAAGATCCTGGACGCCACCTTCGCCAAGGACCTGGCACAAGGTGCCAAGGCCGTAGCCTCAAACATCCGCGGCGGCGACGCCCGATTCTCCCCGGCCAACGCCATCGACGGCAAGCCGGACACGTATTGGGCGACCGACGACGCCGTGACCACGCCCGAGTTGGTGCTCCAGTGGGACGAACCTGTTACCTTCAATGTCGCTCGCGTGCGCGAGTATCTGCCGCTGGGGCAACGGATCGACGCGATTGCCGTTGAGACGTGGGACGGCAGCCATTGGCAGCCCTTCGCCGCCGCCACCAGCGTCGGCAATCAGCGCTTGCTGCGGGGAAAAAACGTCACCACCAGCAAGGTCCGGCTGCGGGTGACCAAGGCTGCCGCCTGCCCGGCGATTTCCGAGTTTGGTCTGTTCCTGAGTCCAAAATAACAAGTCACCCACGTCCATTCACCATGAAAAGCTCGCTTCTCACCACGTTGTGCGCGCTGGCGCTCTCGCTTCCCATGAAGGTCAGCGCGGCAGACGGTTACCGCCTGAGCGGCAATTCGCCTTTGTATGTCGTCCCGCCGCAACCGGCCCTCGATCTTAGCGACGAGGTCACGCTGGAGGCATGGCTCCGCGCCGACGCCATGGATGGCGGCGGAGGCCGCATCCTCGATAAGGCTCCGCCGGGCACTTCCGAGGCATTCACACTCGACACCTATCCAGGCAACTCGCTCCGCTTCGGAACGCTCAATGGCCATATCCTGTACGACGCCCGCCTGACGGCCGACCACTGGTACTACGTGGCTGCCGTTTACAGCGCGTCAAGCAAGATGCAGAAACTCTATCTCGACGGCCACGAAGTTGCCAGCGCCGGCAGCGGAGGGCAGTATCCGCTCATGAGCATGACGACCGTCCCACTCTGCCTGGGCGCCGACCCGGACGGCGGCAATCGCTTTCATGGCCGCATCCTCCGAGCGGCCATTTATCGCCGTGCCCTTTCCGCCGCGGAGATCGCCAGCCGGGCTGCCGTTGCCCGTGCCCGCCGCGGCAAGGGGCGTGCTGGGTGAATGGCTGCTGACAGATCATCCCGGCCGCAAGATTGCCCCAATTGCCGGTAAATTGGCGCTGCAGAATGCCAGCCTCGGCCTGGGCACGGCCTTCGAGGGACGGCTTGAGGGAGAGGCCGCACCACCGCAAGAGCCCTTGGCGATCTGGTATCGCCGCCCGGCCACGCAATGGACGGAGGCCCTGCCCATCGGTAATGGCCGGCTGGGCGGAATGGTCTTCGGCGGCATTGACGGCGAGCGGATTCAGCTCAACGAAGGAACGCTCTGGGCAGGTGGTCCGTATCAGCCCGACAATCCCCGCGCCCCGGCCCTGCTGCCCGAAGCGCGGCGGCTGATCTTCGCGGGCAAGTATGGCGAGGCGAATAACCTGGTCGGATCGCAGATGATGGCACGACCGCTGGGACAGTTGCAATATCAAACGCTCGGCGATCTGATGCTCCAGTTCCCGGAGGCCCGCGAGGTAGGGAACTACCGCCGCGACCTGAATCTCGACACGGCGACAGCCACAGTCGCTTACCAGGCCGGCGGCGTCCGCTTCACACGCGAGGTATTTGCCGTCAGCGGCGTCGATGGCGTAATGGTCATCCGCCTCACCGCCGATCAGCCGGCGCGAATCTCCTTCACTGCAACGTTGAAAACGCCGCACAAGGCCACGCACGCTGTCCAACACGGCGACACGCTCGTGCTGCGGGGCGTCAATGGGTCGTCGGAGGGCATCGCCGGTGCCTTGAAGTTCGAGGCCCGCGTACAAATTGTTGCCAGCGGCGGGAAGACCGAGGCCGCTGACGACTCCATCGCGGTGCGGGGCGCGGATTCGGCCCTGCTGTTGATCGACGCGGCCACGAGCTACAAGAAGTACGACGACACCAGTGGCGATCCGGCGGCCCTGGTCCAGGGGCGTCTGAAGGCGGCCGCGAGCAAGTCGTTCGACGAACTCCGGCAGGCCCACGTGACCGAGCACCAGCGGCTCTTTCGCCGCGTGACCCTCAACCTCGGTACAAGCGAGCCGGCAAAGCGGCCAACCGACGAGCGGATCAGGGACTTTGCCAACGGAAAGGACCCGCAATTGGCGGCCCTCTATTTTCAGTTCGGCCGCTATCTGCTCATCAGTTGCTCGCGGCCGGGCGGCCAGCCGGCCACGCTCCAGGGCCTGTGGAACGACAGCCTGAATCCGCCCTGGGGCAGCAAGTACACCATCAACATCAATACGGAAATGAACTACTGGCCTGCCGAGCCCGCCAACCTCGGCGAATGCGTCGAGCCGCTCATGTCCATGGTCGAGGACCTGACGCACACGGGCGGCGCGCACCGCCAAGGTGCAATGGGGCGCCCGCGGTTGGGTGGCTCACCACAACACCGATCTCTGGCGGGCTGCGGCTCCGATCGACGGCCCATGGGGCTTTTGGCCCACGGGCGGAGCGTGGCTTTGCCAGAACCTTTGGGAACATTACGAGTTCAGCGGGGACCGGCAATTCCTCGCCCGGCTTTATCCCGCGCTGAAGGGGGCCAGCCAGTTCTTCCTCGACACACTGGTGGAGGAGCCGCGGCACAAGTGGCTTGTAACCTGTCCGTCGGCGTCGCCGGAAAACACCCATCCGAAAGGGGCGTCTGTTTGTGCTGGCCCGACGATGGACATGGAAATCATCCGCGACCTGTTCCATCACACGGACCGCGCGGCGGCGATTCTCGGCGTGGACGAGGACCTTCGACGGCAGATCGCCGCGGCGGTCGCCAGGCTTGCTCCCTGCCAGATTGGTCATGCCGGGCAACTCCAGGAATGGCTGGACGACTGGGACATGCAGGCCGGCGACCTGCACCATCGCCACGTTTCGCACCTCTATGGATTCTTCCCCAGTGCCCAGATTTCGCTTCGCGGCACGCCGGAGCTGGCGGCCGCCGTCCGCCGCTCGCTGGAGATTCGTGGCGACGACGCCACGGGCTGGGGCCTCGGCTGGCGATTGAACCTGTGGGCCCGTCAGCAGGACGCGGAGCACACCTACCGCATCCTCAAGCTCTTGCTGCGGCCTGACCGGACCTATCCCAACATGTTCGACGCGCATCCGCCCTTCCAGATCGACGGCAACTTCGGCGGCGCTTGCGGCATCGCCGAGATGCTGCTGCAAAGCCACGCCGGCGAGATCGAGCTTCTGCCCGGCTTGCCCAAGGCCTGGCCCAGCGGCTCCGTCAGAGGGCTGCGGGCCCGCGGCGGATTCGAGATCGACATCCGCTGGCGCGACGGCAAGCTTGTCCAGGCCACGATTCACAGCCTCCTCGGCGAACCCTGCACGGTGCGCTACGGACAAAAAACCATGAAGAAAGTTATCCCCCAGGGTGGATCGACGGTTTTGGTAGGGGAGTAGGAAGACATCAGTTTCTCCTCTTGCTCCCATTCGCTGGATTCGCTACCTTTTCCCGTAGCAGCGACTTTTAGTCCCGGCTTTAGCCGGAATCCGGATTTCGGCTAAAACCGGAACTACGAAGGTCGCGTTTCTATCCCCCGAGACACCATGCGATACCGAGGCACAGTATTCGACGGGCGCGGCCCGCGATTCGCCGTCTCCGTTTAGAATCGCTGGAACCTCGACGGGTGCTGGCCGGAAGCCCAGTTTCGGGCGTGGCGTCTGCCGCCTGGTTCGGCGCCTATGCCGACGGCCAGTCGCTGCATGCGCAGGGCCCCACGATCACGGCCAGTGCCACATCGACCTCAGCAGCCCCTGCAAGTGGCATTAACGCCAGCGGTCAGTTGGACTGGATCGTGCAGATCGCGCCTGCGGCGGACAAAGGAGTTTCCAGTGCCGCTGGGGCTGCGGCCCTGCTGCCTCAGGCCGGCAAGCAGTTTCAAGTTATCGAGGGCCTGGGCGCAGTGGGGGAACTACTAGCGCGTTCCTACGGTTTGACTACAGCACAGGCTACCGCGGCCTTGCAGGCGGACCGGCAGATTTCCTGGTTCGAGGCCGATTCGCTCAAGCAGATCGACGCCGCGGTGCCCAATGACAGCGAGTTCTCGCAGCAGTGGGACCTGGACAATACCGGCCAAGACAGCGGCGCTTCGGGCGACGATATCGACGCGACTGCCGCCTGGAACATCACTACCGGAAGCCGCAACGTCGTGGTGGCAGTCATCGACTCGGGCGTCGATTACACCGACCCCGACCTGGCGACGAACATCTGGACCAATCCCAACGCTGGCCAAGACGGTTTTAGCGGGGACGTGCACGGCTATAATTTTGTCAACAACACCGGCAACCCCACGGACGACAACGGCCACGGGACCTTTGTGGCTGGTGAGATTGGCGCCGTGGGCAACAACGGCCTGGGCGTTGCGGGCGTCGATTGGAACGTCACGATCATGCCGCTGAAGTTCCTCGACGCCAACGGAAACGGCTACACATCCGACGCCATCCGCGCGATCAACTACGCCGTCATGGAGAAGACCGAATACGGCGTGAACGTGCGGGTGATCAATGCCAGCTGGTCGAGCAGCGTGAACGATCCCGGGCTGGACGCCGCGATAACTGCGGCGGGCAACGCCGGAATCCTCGTCGTAGCCGCCGCGGGGAACTACGCCGCCAACAACGACGCCACGCCGCAGTATCCCGCCAGCTCCGGACTAGCGAACGTCGTTTCCGTGGCGGCAAGCACGTCCAGCGACCAACTCGCCTCGTTCAGCGACTACGGGCCCAACACCGTGAACCTGGCGGCGCCGGGCGTCGATATCTACGGCACGCTGCCGAGCGGCAAGTACGGTTACTTGTCCGGCACCAGCATGGCGGCGCCACTGGTTTCCGGCGCGGCAGCTTTGGCCTGGGCAGTCGATCCGGGCGCCACCGTGGCCCAGGTCCGCAGCGCCTTGCTGCAGGGCGTCACCCCAGTGTCCTTCCTGGCCGGTAAGGTCTCCAGCGGCGGATGCCTCAATGTCTACAACACCTTGAAGCTGCTCGTCGGCTCGACCGTTGCCACTGCCACCACGTCGCCAGCCGTGTCCACGCCCGCGTCCACCGCTTCCGCTAAGCCGGCCACTACGTCCTCATCCTCACCTACGGTGGCCGCGACGCCGCCAGCGACGTTGGCAGGAACGAACGTGGCGACAGCGGTAGCTCTGGAATTCGGCTCCTCGGTGCAAGGCAGTCTCACCACCACCGGCAGCACGGATTACTTCAAGGTCCAGGTCGCGGCCGGGCAAAAGTACACTTTCCAGGCCGTCCTGGGTTCGATCAACAATCTCGTGCTCACGCTTCTGGCCAGCAACGGTCAGACGGTGCTCGGGCAAAGCGTCGCGCTGGCGTCGGGCAACCGGACTGCGAGCATCACCTGGTCTGCGACGCAAAGCGGCGCCTTCTATCTGGCCGTGGGCACATTCTCCGGGTCGCCGGGTGGAACCTTTACGCTTTCAGCCAGCAAGCCGGCCACACCCTCAAATCCGGCCGCTGCGGCAATTGTTGTTACCGCCAGCCCCGCGAGCAGCAAGACGAATTCCACGCCGGCGCTGCGACTCGAGCCGGCAGCGGTGGACACGCTCTTCAGCCTGCTGGGGCGATAAAATGCCGGATAGTCGTTTATTGCATGACCGGCGACACGCCCAAGGCAGTAGCATCGACGGCTGGCAGGGCGTAATCGACAAAAGCGGCCAGCTTCCGCGTCGAACCGGGATACTGTAGCTTGCGGATCGCCTCCGTCTCGATCTGCCGCACCCGTTCCCGCGTAATGGAGAATATTCGGCCGATCTCCTGCAAGGTGTAGGTGTAGCCATCGACAAGTCCGTAGCGGAGCCGCAAAATCTCCCGCTCGCGGTAATCCAACGACTGCAACACATCGGCAATGCTGGTGCGGAGCATCGACATGTTCATGCCGGCCAGCGGATCGTTCTCGCGGTGATCGTAGAGCAGATCGCCAAGGTAGTTCTCCTCCTGGTGCCCCACCGGCTGGTCGAGGGAAAGGGGCTGCCGGCTCATCTTCAAGGCCCGTTGCGTGTCGTCGATCGAGAGGCCGCTCAGTTGCGCTACCTCTTCCAGCGTCGGCTCGCGGCCCTCGTTGTGCACCAGATCGCGATTGATGTCGCGGACCTTGCCCATCTTTTCGATCATGTGCACCGGCACGCGGATCGTGCGGCTTTGATCGGCGATGGCTCGACTGATGGCCTGGCGGATCCACCACGTGGCATAGGTCGAGAAACGGAAGCCACGGGAGTACTCGAACTTGTCCACGGCCCGCATCAACCCCGTGTTGCCCTCCTGGATCAGGTCCAGGAAACTCAGACCGCGGTTTCGGTAGCGTTTGGCGATGGAAACGACCAGACGAAGATTGCCGGAGACAAGGTCGCGGCGGGCCGCCTCGTGGGCCTTGCTCAACACCGCGATCCGCGCCATCCGCCGCTTCAGCCCCCGCGGGGTGTCCAGCGTCATTCCTCGCAAGCGGCGGAATTCGATCCGCAACTCGTTCGGAGACGCCGCGGCTGCCGTGGCATGGTGCGGCCGGGCCGCAGTATGGTCATGAGCAAGCTCCTCACGGATGGCTGCCATCCGCTCGCCCAGCTTGCAGAGGCCCTGGTAAGTATGTTGCAGGCGTTCCATCCGCAGGCCGATTTCCTCCGTCAGGCGGGCAGCCCGGCGGCGGCGGCGGCACAGCCTCCCGTAGGCCTGGCGACGGCACGCATCGGGCCGGCGGCGGTCCATGGCCAAGTGAAAGTCCTGCTGGTTCCGCTCCAGAAGCTCCTCCAAAGTCCGCCGGTTGGCCTCAATCCGGCGCAAGAGGCCGCCGGCCATCCTCGGATCGCTAAGCGATATTCCCACGGCCTGCTCGATTCGCATACTGCCCGTCAGTACCTCGTCAAAGATACAGAGCGATGCCTGCAGGATGTAGTCGCTCTCCAGAATCGCAAGCCGCAAATTCCGCCGAGTTCGTTCGATGCGTCGGGCCGTGGCCAATTCCTGGCGTCGGCTCAGGAGAGGAATGTCCCCCATTTGCATCAAGTAGGTGCGGATAGAACCAGGCTCATATTCCTCCATTGCTGCCTCCTCGAAAAAAAAGACCGTCCGTGGCGCGTCTTCCTGGAATCATGAAGAAGCAAGCGCGCAAAGCCCTGAGAAGCTAAGGGCTTTCATCGATAACTTCCGCATGTTCGCTAGAGTTTCTGTTCCTGCCCGCGCCACGTCTTGCCCGAAGGATGAGACCGGCAACGTGTCACGCCCTTATGAGACGCGTGCGGACATCCATATTACGTAAGCAATTAGGATTTGTTCTCTGGCCGTTACATTATTCCCGGAAACGGAGATCTTGGACACCCCGCGGAAAGGTTGTGGGGAGAAGGTTGCTGAACCCGGCACCTCAGAGACCTTACCAGAACATACCTCTATAGCGTCACCTCCATTTCCAGCAAGGTCCGGCCGATGGCCCCCAGCAGGTCATCGATATCAGAGAGAAAAATTCGGCCAATGTTGCCGATGCGGAAGCAGTTGGCGCTGGTCACCTTGCCGAAATAGATCACGTGGCCCTGCTCGTTCAGGCGGTCGTAGAACTTGGGGAAATCGAAACGCGGATGCGGCGGGGCCAGGAAAGTCGTGATGATTGGGCTTTGCAACTCGGGCGGCAGGTACTCGCGGAACCCCAACCGCCGCATACCGCAGACCAGTCGCTGGTGGTTGGCCCGGTAGCGCTCGCCGCGGGTCGCCACACCACCCTCGGCCTCCAGTTCGGCCAGAGCCTGGGCGAACGCCAGCACTACGTGCGTGGGCGGCGTGCAGCGGAACAACCCCGTTTTCTCCATGTAGCGCCATTGATCAAGCAGATTGAAGCACCACGAGCGTGCCCACCCCTCGGTGGCCTCCAGGGCCTCGCGGCGACAGAGGACGAAAGAAAAGCCGGGCACGCCTTCAATGCACTTGTTTGCCGACGAAATGAGATAATCGATGCCGATGCCCGGCAAGTCGATGGGGATCGCCCCAAAGGAGCTCATGGCATCGACGATGAAGGTCTTGCCGAACTCCTTGGCCGCGGCGCCGATGGCCTCGATGGGGTTAAGGATGCCGCTGGTGGTCTCGCAATGCACAACGACAACGTGCGTGATCGACCCATCGGCCGCCAGCGCCCTCCGCACGTCTTCGGCGGCCGGCGACTGCGATTCCGGATACTTGAGCGTACTTATGGCGATCGACTGCATGGCGGCCATTTTGGCGATCCGCTCGCCGTAGGCCCCATTGGCCAGGACGAGGAGCTTGCCATGGGGGGGCGTGACCGAAGTCACTACGGCCTCCAGCCCGAACGATCCGCTGCCCCGCATAAGGATCGCCTCGTAACCCTTTTGCCGGGATACACCCCCCACTTCCAGCAACGAATGCCGCACGCGGGCGACGACGTCGCTGAACTCGCGGTCCCACGATCCCACGTCCCGGAGCATGGCTTGTTTGACCGTCTTGCTGGTGGTCAGAGGGCCGGGCGTAAATAACAACAGATCGCGTGCGAGCGAAATTCGGGAACGATCGGGCACAGGGGTGACTCCGTAAAGTTGACACTGACAAAAAAAGCGCTAAGATTTCTGGCGATTAATAGGCTAAACGCCGTCATTATAAAGAGGACACTCAGCACCATGCAACTTCCTTCTTTCGCCTGGGCCAACGCGCCGATCGGTTCTACGTCACGGCAAGCGGCCGTCGCTCCGGCCCTCCCGCTGCTGGCAGCCCTCATTCTTTGGCCGCCGGCAGCCCTGCTTGGAGATGCGCCGGCCGCGCCGCCCCGTTACATGGGCCGCGAGATCGCCACGACGATGCACTACAGCGGCGCCGATTGGCTCACGCGAGAATCCCGCCAGCGGGAAGAAGACTGCAAGACGCTGCTGAAGGAACTCCACGTCCAACCAGGGCAAGTAATTTGCGACATGGGTTGCGGCAACGGGTTCTATACGTTGAAACTGGCCCGATTGACCGGTGCAGCTGGCCGCGTCTATGCAGTCGATATCCAGCAAGAGATGCTCGACATGCTTAAGCAGCGGGCCCGGAAGGCGAAGCTGGAGAACATCACCCTCCTGCTGGGCACCGATACGGATCCCCGCTTGCCGGCAAACGGCGTCGACCTGGTCCTCATGGTTGATGTCTACCACGAGTTCTCGCAGCCCGAGGCAATGCTCAAGGCGATCCGCAAATCGCTCAAACCGTCCGGCCGCATTGCCCTGGTGGAGTTTCGCGCGGAAGACCCCAACGTGCCCATCAAGCCCGAGCACAAAATGAGCAAGAAGCAGATCCTCAAAGAGTTTCCGGCCAATGGGCTAAAGCTCGCCGATCAGTTCGACAAGCTTCCCTGGCAACACCTGATGTTTTTCTCTTGCGACGACGGCCGCAAGACGCCCGGCGGTCGTTGACGTTTGCGGCTGGCCTTCAGATGGAACTGGTCTTTCGTGTTGCGCCGAGAATTTCGGCAAGCTGTTTCCTTTGGATTTTGGTCAATACGAGCGCGGCATGTTGCTTTCCGGCTTTTTCCATTTTCTCCAATAATTGCCTCTGCTTGCTGGTAAGTGACAGATCGTCGGCACGTGCCAGCACAGTGCTTGGATTATTGACGCTCGTGGCCGAGCTGTTCGTTGCGGCCGGTTGTGTGGCAGCCGAATTGAAGAGCAAGGGGTTGTTTTGGCCCTGGCCCAAATTGTAGCCTTGTCCTCCGTAGTAACCTGGTCCTGCGTAGTAGCCTTGTCCGCCATAGTAGCCGGACATGCCGCCGGACGACCCCATGCCGCCCATGTAGCCACCGCCCATGAAACCGCTGCCTAAATACCCACTCATGGGGCCACCACCAATATAGCCGCCTCCCATCGAGCCGCCCATGGGACCGCCAGCGATATTGCCACCGCGACAGCCTTGCGCCATGGCCGATGTACCGAAAGACAGCGTCATGGTGCCAATCGCCGCGTACGTCGCCAATCGTAAAGAACGTGTGAACATCAACATCAGAGCTTCTCCTCGAGGGAGCGAATAGTACATGGCTCGCTCCGTTATCCGGCCCGCCTTGCCTCAACGTTAGGACGATAACGCGGCAAGATTGTCACTGTCGCCGTGAATTCTGCCCTTCGATCGAAGTCCCATTTTGCCCTTTAGTTTGCAACGTGGGAGGAATTTGCTAAGCTTGATCTAAACTAATCTCCCGCTTGCGTTCCGACGTGGACAAAACTATGCGAAATGCTCTGCAAGCCTACGTTCTCGGGGGACTTTCACTGATTGCCGGCCTGCCGGGCTGTGGGAATCGCCTTCCGCCGCGGGTCGAGGCCGATCGACCCGACCCCGAGGCGGCCAGCCGGGCCATGGAGCTTTACGACGCTAACCACGATGGCTTCCTGGACGCCCAGGAGCTGGAAAAGGCCCCCGGGTTGAGGGCAGCCATGGAACGGATTGACGTCAACCATCAGGGCAAGATTTCCGCGCAACAGATTGCCGATCGGATCAAACGCTGGACAGATTCCGGCACTGGGCGGACGCCGGTTCACTGCCGCGTGACCCGCAACGGCAAGCCGCTGGCAGGCGCCAAGGTGGCGTTCGTGCCGGAAAAATTCCTCGGCGGCACGCTCCAATCCGGCTCCGGTGCCACCTCGCCCGAGGGCTATGCGAACATCACCGCCCCGTACGCTGCCGATGTCTCGGTGCGGGGGCTGTCGCCTGGTTTCTACCGCGTGGAAATCACTAAGCCGGGCGAGAATATCCCCACCCGGTATAATTCGAAGACTACGTTCGGCGCGGAGATCTCCAGCGAGGACCCTCGCCACGGTTTGATATTCGACCTCAAGTATTGAAGCTGGCCGCCATGCATGCAGAATCGCTCCGAGAGAAAAGATCTTCCGATGCGATCGGAATTCCTTGCGAAGGACGCGCGATCCATCCCGCTGGGCCGCTCGATCGGCATAGGGCCTTCACTCTTGTGGAGCTGCTGATCGTGATTTCGATTATCGGTATTCTCATTTCCTTGCTCATGCCGGCGGTGCAGTCGGCCCAGGAATCGGGTCGGCGAGCTCAATGTGCCAGCAATCTCCGCCAAATGGCGTTGGGCTGCCTCAGCCATGAAAGCAAGTATAAGTGCCTTCCCAGCGGCGGCTGGGGGTACCAGTGGGGCGGCGAGCCCGACCGCGGGTTTGGCCGGCTGCAACCCGGCGGCTGGCATTTTAACATTCTGCCCTTTATCGACCAGGTCGACTTGCACGACATGGGCAAAGGCCTGGGTAAAGCGGGGGACACCGTGACGAGCAACACGGCCCGCTTCAACGCCGGCACCACGATGGCCGAGACGGTAGTGGCCGTCTTTATTTGTCCCACGCGACGGAGGGTGCAAATCTACCCCGACGACTACCCGAACGACCTCGTCAACATCAACCCCTACCCGGTTATTGCCCGCAGCGACTACGCGGCCAATGCGGGAAGCCTGTATACGACCGCAGGCGTCGACCCGGGCAACGCGAATTCGAGCTACTCGCCCACCTTCGATTGGTCGACAGTGCCCGGCAGCGTCAACTCGACCTCCGAAGCCTCGACGGGCGTGATCTTCCGCGCCAGCGAGTGCACCACGGCCATGATTAAGGACGGCGTATCCAATACCTACATGATTGGCGAGCGCTATCTTTGTCCGGATGCCTACTTTGTCGGCAGCTACTGCGACAACGACCAGGGATGGGACCAGGGCTACGACTACGACACGGTCCGCGGCACAATGGACCCGCCGTCGCAGGACCGTCCCGGCCTCTGCGGCTGCATGATCACCTTCGGCAGCGCCCATGAGGCCGGATTCAATATGGCTTTCTGCGACGGCGTGGTGCGGCTGATCAACTTCAGTATCGACCCCCTGGTCCATAGTCAACTTGGGCATCGCAGTGACGGCGAACCAACGGATCTATCTGGGATCAACGCCCGCAAGTAGGGCCGGCGTTCAAGAGCAGCAGGCCGCGCGGAAGTCCGCGATCCATTCAAGGCGACATGGCAGCCCGCGTAGCCAAGCCAGTCTGCACTGTCGACTCGTGCCCGGCTTCCTATGGTCTCTAGTTGGAAGAATTGGTGGTCTGGGCGCCAATGGCCTGCGGCGCCGCAGCCGGACCGATGGCTTCCAACAACGCCCTCTGGTCGGCGAGCACAGCCGACCGAATGAGCTCCGGCGCGTTAAAGTTCTCCAGGAAGCTGTCGTAAAACGCCGGATCTTGTTGTGGCAACAAGAACGGCTTGTGAACGGAGCCATCACCCTCAACGTAGCTGAAATACAGACGGCCGAACAGCCCGTCACGACGCTTGCTGGCAAAAACGATCCAGCGACTGTTGCTCGACCAGCAGTGCCAGGAGTCGCTGCGATCGCTATTAATTTCCAGCCGCCATTGACGCCGGTTCCGAAGATCCATCATGTACAGGTCGCTGCTGGATTGATAGACCGGGAACGAACCGTACTGGTGCATGCAGAACAGCAGCCAGCGGCCGTCCGGCGAGACCCGCGGTTCGGAAATGCTTCGCCCGGCGTCCTGGGCAGCCAGCAAAGTTTCCACCGTTCCCCAGGACGCGTGATCGTCATCATAGGCAATGCGGCACAAGTCATAGCGGATCCGGTCGAAGCCCGTGGGCAGAATATTCCGCTTCTTGGCTTCGGCCGGCCAAGAACTCCGCGCCCGGCAGAAATATAGATACTTGCCATCCGGCGACCAGGCAGGAAACGTCTGCAAGTATTGCGGATCGGCGATTTGCGGTACGGTGAGCACGCAGTTGCGGCGCAGGTCGTAAACACCCAGACCCGCGCCATAATCGAACACATCGCGGCAATCGCCCACCGCGTGTTCCAGGAGCATCGGGCTGTTGACGGAGAACGCCACCAATTGCCCATTGGGGTGCCACGTCGAGTAGGAGGCTGGCCCCGGCAGGGCCGCCGTCCTTGTGTCGATCCGCGTTACGACCCCATCGTGGACCAGCAGCATGCCGGTGCCTTGCGCGCCGCGAAGGTGCAGCAGCATGCGATCAGGCTGGTAATTGGCAAATGCATGGCAATTGACACACCGGCCAGACCCGGGTTGGCTCAGGAGAATCGGCGATTCTTCATGCCTGTCCAACCTCCGCTGGTAGGTACCCATGTTCGTGAACGTGTTGTGCAAGGGTTTGATCCGTCGATAGCCCAGCCTTTCGCGAAAAGCGGCAGCGTGAGCAATTGACCGGAACGCAGGGGTAAATCCTGAGCGTAATAGAGAAGCCGCGGCTCGACGGCCCAAGCCACGTGCATGTAGAAAAGCGCAAACACGAGGCACGTGAAGAGCATCGGCCGGACGGCATTTTTCTCCGCGATTCGGGCCGTAGTTGCTTGTCGCGGAGCAGATTGCCGGGCGGCAGAGACCGAGTCAGGGCGTTTTTTCCTGTGCTTCGCGCGCATGTGACCGTCTTGCGAATCCTACCAAATACCCCAAGGATCCCCTATCTTGGCAACGGCTCTGCCAGATTGACGAGAGACGCCGCTTCGGTCAAGAGGTTGGCCGTATTTGGACGCCTACCACTCCACTTAGGAGGGTGCCTATACGATAATTCGCACCCTTCGGTTTTGTCAATAGGCGGCTTTTTTATTTCACC
Source organism: uncultured Planctomycetia bacterium (assembly GCA_963709175.1). Lineage (GTDB taxonomy): Bacteria > Planctomycetota > Planctomycetia > Pirellulales > Thermoguttaceae > JANXQG01. Next base: position 137,176 of record CAVPVK010000007.1, on the reverse strand, counting down.
TTATTAGTGGAGGGCCACAAACTGGATAAGCCACCCGGCTGCAATTTGGACATGCCGGCCAATCGGCTTGATGGATCGTCAGCACTCCGGTAGATTCTCACATGGCGAAAACCCCGGTCAACCTGCGAAACGGAGGCACATTCTGATGAAACCCGGCCACAGTACACACGCTTTGGTGCTCGCATCGTCTATCATCTTTGCCTGCGGGGCACCCGCTGCGGACAAATCCCTCGCAAGAGACTCTGCGGGACACGCTGCTTCAGCGGCCATCGTCAGTGGCTCGGGCTATCGCACCTTGGTTGGTGAAGGAGACGCGCGGATTCCCGTCGTCCTCGTTCACGGCACGCCCTACGAAATGGGATGGCATCTCGGCCGACTGACCCGCGACGACATAAATCAGATCCTCCCTAAGGCGATGACTCGCCTCAAGCAATCACTGAACGTAACCGACGAGAAGCTTCAGGAAGCATGGAGGCAAACCGCAGTATTCAGCGACGACCGCTTCAAGCAGGAGCTGGCTGGTCTGGCTGACGGATCGGGAGTGCCTCTGCCGCTTCTGCAAGCCGCTCACGCCATTCCCTTGCTGATGCCTTATTCGTGCAGCAGCGTCGCCGCCTGGGGCAAGGCCACGGAAGACGGGCACCTTTACCAGACACGCAATCTCGATTGGAAGTTGAGTGTTGGGCTGCACGATTTTCCCGTGGTCGTTGTCTACCTCCCCGAGCGCGGAATCCCGCATGTCCTGCCCACTTTTGCGGGAGTCATCGGCGCACACACCGGAATGAACGCCCGTGGCATCGTCCTGGCGGAAATGGGCGATTCGCCGGCAAGAGAAGCCCCCTACGATCTGGACGCCCCTCATTTTATGGTGTTCTTCCGCTCGTTTCTTTACGATGCCGAGTCGCTCAGCGGCGCGATTGAGATGTTCAAGGGCCTAAGGCACACGAAACGCTACCATTACGTGTTCGGCGACGGTAAAGGAGAGCATCGTGCCGTCAAAATCCGCGCCCACAGCCTTGCGCCGCCCGACCGCCGCATCGTAATCTGGAAGGACAACGATCCCGATGACGAATTTGCCCCACGTGTTTTGGAACAGGTGGTCTACAACGACGAAGGAAGGGGCGCTTTCCCGTTGCTGAAGCGGGATTACGGATCGTTGAATGCCGACAAAATGATCGGCATCGCCAATCACATCCCGATTCGCGGCGGAAACGTCGTCAACGTGGTCTATGACGCAACCGCCCTGCAACTATGGGTTTCCTACGCCAAGGGCGACCAGGAAGCTTATCGGCGTCCGTACGCGCATATCGATCTCAAGAACTTGGAAACCTATAAAGGCGGAAGGTCGGATCTTCAGCACATGCTCGGCCGTAGAAAATAGTGATGTTTGAAATAAAGTATTACGACTATAAACGCCCATCTTCATTCGAGAACATTGGATTAGAAGTTGATCGTGCGGGCGGGACGGAAGCCGATGGATGTCTGGCGGTTGTTGGGAGGCTGGCGCCCTCGACAAGCGCTGCGGAGGTGGTCCGGCAGATTGTTGTAGGCCCCGCCGCGCGTTGCGCTGGGCAGGTTAGTGTTGACCGTCACCGATATGCCGGCGTCCGCGGCGGGCCCAAGACCCGGCGGCGGATATGCCAACGACGGATATTCGCACCACTGCCATACATTTCCGTGCATGTCGAACAAGCCGAAGTCGTTTGGATTCAAACTTGCCACAGACCGCTTGCGACCTTCGCTGTTTTCGTGGTACCAGGCGTAATCGGCAAGCAAGGCATCGTTCTCCCCGAAATAGAATCGCGTCGTTGTCCCGGCACGGCAGGCAAACTCCCACTCGGCTTCGGTTGGCAGTCGAAAGCCGTCCAACGCGAGGTACTTTTCTTTCGTTCGCATTCCCACGTCGAACTTGCCCTGTGAATTGGGCACGTAGCACCATTGATCGGGCGGTATTCCTTCCTTCTTGCTCAGCCAGTTGCAATACAGGGCCGCTTCGTACCAGGTCATGTCCGTCTGCGGGCAATCGTCGGTCGCGGCAGGGTTTGCCGCCGGCTTCGCGGCGTCTTCAGGCAACCCGGTAAGAAATTGGCGGAACTCGGGGTCGGCAAGGAAGCGGTGGTACTGTCCGATCGTCACGGGAGTGGCGGCGATCGCATAACGTCGGCCGACTTTCCGCAGGTGCTGTCCCTCAATACGGACATCTGGCCCATGTTCGCTTGCGGACGATCCCATCAGGAATTGCTGATCGGCGTCGATAACGACAAAGGTCTGCCCTTGCCCGTTGATTCTCCATGGTTGTCGATTGTCGGCCCGCTCGCCGCGGCGCTGGGACCGGTTCCTCCCGATGCGTTCGATGGCGGCCTGCAAAACGCCGTAGCACTTCCACTTGCACAAGAGCCACTCGGCCGCAGCGTGCAGTCCGGGATCCGGTTGGTTTTCGAAGATCGCCGCAAGCTCTTCAATGAGTCGCTGCCGTTGACTGTCAGGCCACACGGTTTCGGGGAATTCGCCCAGCAAAAGCAACAGCCCGCTGCGTGCGCCGACGTCGGTCTCTACGGCCCAACGTTGGACGACGATTTGCGGTTCGACCCCCAGCGGCCGGCTCCAGTGAATCAGGTAACTGCGAACACGTTCATCGGGCGCCCTCTTGAAGAGCGGCCAGACCTTAAGAGGCTGGTTTAGCCGGAGCAAGGCTACGGCCGATCGGGCTTTGCGCTGCGCCGCCAACTCGGCTTGCGGACCGGCCGGGGCATCGGCCGCCGCGCGATCCAGATTCGCTTCGAGCAAAGGCAGCGGCGGCGGGCCAAGCCGCGACAAGCAGGGAAAGACCACGCCAAATTGCTCGTTACTGCCGTTGATCAAGCGGTCATAAAGGAAGTCGATCTGGCTTTTGTCGCCGGGCGGCAGGGCGAGAAGGGCGCGGAGGCGGCGGGCGTCGTCGCCGCTCGCTCGCGCCTCGGCCTCCTCATGTCTGAGCAGCGGCTCGACCCACCATCGATAATTCGCCAGTTCGTCGGCAAGCAACGGGACTTGGTTGAATTCCGCGCGGAAAAGCTGATCGTGCAAGTCGTGGGCCTTGAAGCGGGCGTGGTACTGGTACGCCGCAGCGGCGATCAAGGCAACCATGACCAGCGCGGCCAGCCCGCGGAGTGCGTGGTATCGAGTGGCGGCGGCCATCATCTTCCGCTGCGGATCGTTCCACGCTCTGGACGACGTGTGGAAGCGAACCTGGAGAAACTCGTAGATCGACGGCAGGAAGCGTTTTTCCGGCCGCGCAGTCCACAGGGAGGCGAAATCGGCGAGTCGGCGTTCCGCCCTGCCACGGCGCGTGGCCTTTTGTTTCCGCGTCAGCCATGTCCGCAGCGAAGGAACGAGGTAATCGTGCGTCAGTTGGTAATTCTTGCTCCTGGCCGCCGACGTTTCTCCGTCGGCTTCAAGACTTTCGGCATCCGCAGGAGTCACCAAACGCAATTCACCATCCAAAAGGGCTATGACCTCATCGAATTGGCGCGGCGAGTTTTGGCAACCGGAGGCCCGCAACAAGTCATCGCGCGAGCGCATGTGGCCCTTGATTTCGGTCCCTGCGTCCGGCAGCAGGGCGGCGAGAACCGATTGCGCGGTCTTCTGGTGCAAACGGTGGTGCGGCGGCGCGCTTGGAGAAGAAAAAGTCTCCTCGAGAAATGCCACACCGACACCATCAGCCCCACCAATCTCATGCAGGGCGGCGGGCGTCCAAGGACGGCTCTTGACCATCTCGGCAAACAACGACAGCCGCACCGGAACCACCTTGCCGTCCTGGGCCAGCGCGGCAACGGCCTGGTCGAGGAAGGCGTCCTGCTCTTTGCTGCGGTCTGAATCCGGAATCGCCCCGAAGGCATGTCCCATCGCTGCGAGCACCTTGCGGGCGTGGCGCTGGTCGAAGAGGTCGACCAGCCGCGAATTCTCCCCCTCGACGAGGCGAATCTCAAGGGCCTGCATGAAGCGACTCACGGCCAACCAGAAGTCGTCGCGGACCATGACCAGGCATTGCGCGTGGACGCCGTCGCATTGCCGCAAGGCCCGAATCAATTCGGCGTCCTTTTCGCCGCCGTGGGCGTGCAGCCATTGCTCGAAATGGTCGATGACCAGAAGCACCTTGTCACCCGCTGCCGCGCCATTTCCGCGGCGGAGCCGCGACAGGACCTCCACCAGGTCGAGCTTTTCGCTTAGTCCTGGCAACCGTCGCTGAAGATTCCGCAGCAACCGCCCTTCCGTCTCGTCCGCCGATGCTTCCACATAGAGGCTTGCTACCGACGCGTCGAGCCGAGGCAACAAGCCCGCCTTGACCAGCGACGACTTGCCGCAGCCCGATGGACCATAGATCAGGCCCACGGAAAATGTCTTGTCGGGCTCGCGGCACTCGATCTGCGACTTCCAGAAGAGAATGCTCTCGGGAGTTCCGTGGCGATCGCGCGGCCCAGCGAGAAGTTCGAGGAAGAACTCGGCGTCGCGGGCATCGAACGACCGAAGACCCTTGGGAATGACTTTGAGGATCTGCCGCTCGGACGATGGCGTGACTGGCGGCTGGGCTTGTGTGCAAGGAGCCGTAGGATCGCTGCCTCTGCCTGGACACGGCGTCCGCGGCGATTCACCGTGGGGAAAACGGTCCGCCAAGCTCTCTATCCACGGAGCGGTCCAGACCCCGGCCGGATCGCGATTCCCATAGGAAGGAAGCAAAAACCAGTAGCGCAGGTCGTCCGCAACGTCCTTAGCTGTCGTATAGCGCTCCGCAGCTCGTTTCGAGAGCGACCGGAGGCAGATGCGTTCCAATTCCCTGGGAATGGTATCGTCCCATTGACGAGGTGGACGGACTTCGAAAGTCGTGATCATTTCCAGCAGGTCCTGTTTCGTATCTGCCTGAAAGGGGCGCCTGCCGGTGAGCAGTTCATAGAAAACGATGCCCAGGCTGAATATGTCCGAGCGGGAATCGACTCGATGCCCTTCGCCACGAGCCTGTTCCGGGCTCATGTAGGCCGGAGTTCCCACGAAGCATGGCCCTTTGCCCAGGTCCCGTTCACGGAGGGCCAGTCCGAAATCGACCACGAACGGCTTGCCGCTTTTATCGAGCAGGATGTTGCCCGGCTTGACGTCCCGATGGACCAGCCCCTGCTTATGGGCGTAATGCAGGGCCTCGGCTACCGTTGCCACCAGATGCACGGCATCTCGCGGCGACGGCCGGGAATTCTTCAGCCGTGCGGCAAGGTCGCAGCCGTCAATGAACTTGGATACGACGAAACAGGGGAATTGCTCGCTGCTGCCCACGTCGTACACGGGTACGATGTTCGGATGGTCCAAATTGGCCGCGGTGCGGGCTTCCTGCAGGTAGATTTCGGCATCCTCCGGACAAGTAACCAGCCCGGCGTGCGGCACCTTGATCGCTACGGAACGGGCCAATTGATCGTCGTGGGCCAAGTAAACAATTCCGAAGCCGCCTTGGCCCAAGACCCGCTCGATCCCATAGCGGCCGATCTGGCCATTAACCAGGATGTCGCTTTCGGCCGCAGGGCCCTTTCGCTCGAACACGCGCGTTACATTGACTTGATCGGCGTCGGCCATGGGATTTGAGCGGGCTTGGGTTTTATAGCAGGTCTTACAGTAGATCTTAGATCTTGCGCGTTGGGGGGCATACACGGTGACCGACGAAATTACCGCGGCGTGAAAGATCCTCACATAGGCCGGAACAAGCTTGCGCAGTTCTGGCAAAGGAACGAATGGAATTGGTCGCGGGAACCGCGCAAGCTCGTTCCGGCCTGTGCTCTTGATGGTCTTTCTTGCGGTGGCAATAACCGCCCCACAGGCCGAGGGCCGCGGCCAAGAGCAACAACGTTCCTGGCTCGGGAACTGCGGCCAGGCTGGGCGAAACCGAGCTGGCGGCCGACATGGCGCTGGCCGAGGGATCAAACACGAAGGTCCCGCCCGCGCCGATGGTCAACCTCGCTGCCGCCGGCAAGGCGACGCCAATGGTCACAAGCAGAGTGCCGGCATCGACAACCGTTCCGCCGCTGTAATCGTTGCTGCCGCTGAGCACGAGCGTGCCGCCTCCCACAACCGCCAAGGCCCCAGAGCCGCTGATAGCGCCGGCGATCGCGAGGGTATTGCGCTTAGTGTCGAACGTGGCCGTTGTGCTGGAACTGATGGCCATATTGCGGCTTGGCGACAAGGCGAATGAAGCATCCGCCTGCAAGGTGCTGTTGCCGTCGAAAGTAATCGAGTTTGAGGGTGCCCCCAAGGCGGCATCGCTACTTACGGTCACCGAGCCCGGGTCGAGAATCATTCCGCCCGTCCACGACGAACTGCTCCCGGTCAAGTCGAGCGAGCCGGTGCCCGCCTTGATCAGTGTGCCGCTGCCGCTGATCGCGCCGCCGAAAGTTGTATCCTGGTTGTTGCCGCCGGCTACGAGCATGATCGGAGTGCCGCTGGTGTCGTTCAGCGCCAAGGCATTGCTGCCGGCAAGTCCGCCCACGTTGAATGTGCCGATGTCAGGGCTGAACAGCAGGCCGTTGTCGGTATTGATGCTGACGGTGCTGTTCTGGATGGCCGCAGCGTTTGCCAATTGCAGCGCGCCCTGACTGATCGATGTTCCGCCGGAATAGCTGTTGGAAGCTGCGACAATCAACGTCCCGGAGCCGATCTTATTCAGGCTGCCAGGGCCGGTAATCGGGCCGGCAAGCGCGACCGTGTAATCTGCAGTATTGATCGTTCCCGTCGTGTTGCTTTCTATGACAAAGGCGTTGGGAACAGTCATGTTAGCGGTGACCGAGATAGTGCTGCTGCCGGCGAACGAGATCGATCCGGTGCCGGCGCTGGCGCTGTTGGTGATGACAAGGGCATCCGCTCCAAGGATCAATCCGCCGGAAAAGGTATTCGCGGCCGCCAGCACCATCGTTCCGGAGCCGTTGTGAACCAGTGTGCCGGGACCGCTAATGACGCCACTACAGGTCGTATTGGCGTTGTTTTCGCCGGTAACCACGGTAATTGCACCGCCGGCCGTATTAGCGAGCACCAGGTTTCCGCTGCCTCCCAGCGAACCGATATTAAAAGTGCCGATGCCGCTGGCAAATTGCAGGCCGTTATTGACGTTAATGCCCACCGTCGCCGTTTGCGCGGCGTTGGAATTGGCCAGAACCAGCGCACCGCCGTCAATCACGGTATTGCCCGTGTAGGCGTTGGGGCTGGTCACGGTCAAAGTTCCGGTCCCAGCCACAGTGATCGCCGTGGCGGCAATGACGCTTGAGATGGTGAGGTTGGCCGGCAAAATGACAATCAATTCCCCGCTGGCCGAGCCTGCCAGCGTGCCGCCGCTGATCGAACCGGACGTATTGCCGATCAGGCCGCCGCTCAGCAGCGAGAGCGAACCGGAGCCACTCATTGCGACTCCCACGGTGCCGGTCAAGTTCAGCGTGTTGAAGGAGTCGGCGGTGGTGACGGTGGTTTGCGATCCGAAAGGCTTGACATTGAGCGTCCCATTGGACATCAGCGCGCCCAGATCGCCGCCGGTGTAGGCGCGATAGGCCGTAATGTTGCCTGGAGTGCCGCTGCTTCCCGCGGAGCTGGCCCAATCGGTGCCGCCGTTGACCGTCGCATAGCCGCCGAGAATGCCGGTTGGAACATCGGGGGTGGTGGTGGTGATGCCATTGGTGGCGGATTGCGTGCCGCTGGGGAGCGTGAAATCGACGGTGCCGCCCGGATTGCGGCTGATGCTTCCCAGGCTCAAGAGCAGCGAATTCGCCGTGCCCGCGCTTGTCAGCACGATGGCCGAAGCGCCGGATTGACTATCAGGCCGTTGAACGTTTGACTGTTGGTCGAGTTGGCGCTGCCCTGGATCGCCAGGACGCCGCCGGCCAAGGACAAGGAAGAGGCATTAGTCGCATGGTTGATGATGTTGGTCCTTGGCGCGCCGACTGGCTGAAACTGAGCATGAGCGTACCACCGGCGATGGTCGTGCCGCCGGAATAGGTGTTGCTACCGGCCAGCACCAGGGTTGCGGTTCCCGCCTTGATCAAGCCCCCCGAACCGCTGATCTGGCCTGTCAACGTCAGCGAAGAACTCGCCGTATCCAGTACGCCATTGCTTCCGGCCGCACTCAGAGTGATGGGCACACTGGTCGAAAAGGTCGACGCGGCCTGCAAGGTTCCACCGCTGAAGTTGAACTCTGCGCTGCCGCTCCCTTGCGTCAATCCTGAGAGGCTCAGCAAGCCACCGTCGAGATTGTAGCTCCCCATGGAGCCCGTGCTTTGAGCGAGGACGAGGCTGCCAACTGAATTCGTCCCGCCCAATTGTGCGAAACTGCCGCTGGTGGAGTAGCCGACAAACTCGCTTGGCGCCGAGAGCAGGCCGCTGCCACTCAAGCGATAGGCGCCGGCGCCGATGTTGCCGGTGCCCAGCCCGAGGGTTAGAATGCCCGATAGTGAATTGGTGCCGCCCGACTGTGTGAAACTCCCGGTTCCATAGTAGCCAATGGTCTCGCTAGCGGCCGACAGCAGGCCGCTGCCGCTGAGGCTATACGTTCCGCTGCTGCCGGAGTCGGCTCCGATCAAGATACCAATAGTCAGCACGGAATTGGTCCCTCCCGACTGCGTGAAGCTGCCGGTTCCGGAAAAGCAGCCGATGCGCTCATAGGCTGCCGAGAGCAGGCCGCTGCCGCTTAGGCTGTACGTCCCGCTGCTGCCGGGGTTGTATCCGATGTACATGTAGTATGGCAACGAATTGGTCCCGCCCGACTGCGTGAAAATGCCGGTTCCACTACTAGCGATGATTTCGTTGTTCCCGCAAAACAGGCTGCCCCCGCTGAGGCTGTAGGTTCCGTTGCTGCCGGCGTTGTATCCCAGGAACAGGTTGTTGGACAACGAGTTGGTCCCGCCCGACTGCGTGAAGCTGCCGGTGGCCGAATAGCCGATATACTGGTTGGGCGAAGCCAGCGAGCCGCTCGGCATCTGCAGGGTTCCGCCATCGACCGTGGTGGCGCCGTTGTAGGCATTCACCCCAGTCAGGGTGAGCATTCCCGAGCCGATTTTGGTCAGGCTGCCGCTGCCGCTGAGCCGGCCGGAGAACGTCGTGCTGGCGTAATTGCGGCCCACGCTCAACGATACGGCCGCCGCGGTTGTGTTGTTGAGCGACAAGCTTCCGGATCCCTGCAATCCGCCGAACGCCGCGCTGCTGAGTGTACCGAAACTGAGCGCCCGGCCCCGCTGGTATCCAGCGTGCTTTCCGATAGGGCGCCGCTGTTGGCCAGCAACAGCGTCCCTCCGTCGACCGCCGTGTTGCCGGTGTAGGTGTTCGCCCCATTGAGAATCATCGTTCCGGGGCCCATTTTGATGAGACCGAAGTTGCCGAACAGGCTGGAAAAGTAGCCCGTGACGTTCAGCGTGCTGCCGGCGGCGACATTGAAGTTCACCGGCCCACCCGCAGTAATCGCCAAGGCGCTGATCGTGGATGTGGCCGAGCCGGCTACGGTTACCGTGACACCCGGCTGCAGGTAGTAGCTTCCAAAAACCGGATCGAACAAGCCGTTGCTGGAAAGCGTGCCGCCGTTGAGCGTCAGCGCGTTGAGATTCACATTGTCCGGCGCCGTCTGCGTGAGCAGGCCGCCAGCATTGATCGTGATCGGCGCAACAGTGTTCGGCGGATAGACAAAAGGATCGTAATAGCCCGTCTGCACGGTGGCGTTCGTGATCGTAACACCGCCTCTGTTTTGGATGATGTTCTCCGTATTGAGCACAAGCGTGCCGCCGTTGATGTTCAAGGTACCCGTGCAGGTGTCCACCCCCGCCATGGTCAGCGTGCCCGACCCGGCCAGCGTCAGATTGCCAGGCCCGCTCAGGTTGCCGTTGGCAGTGAACGCGGCTGGCCGAGTTGTTGATCCATTGCTGGTCGTTCTGCAAGACCAACGGGGCGTTTACGGTGAGCGGCCCCGCGCCAGCGTCGATCTCGATCGCCGTGCCCGGACTGCCATTGATGGTCGTTCCCCACAAACTCAAGACGCTCGTTCCGCCAATCGCAACGGCGCCGGCCCCGGTGTCCCAAAGACCGCCGATGGAAGACGGGGAAGCAAGGGAGGGCTGCGAAGTGTACGCAGCGGCCGAGAACAGGCCCGTATCCCCGCTGCCGGGCAGCGTGCCGCCCCAGTTGGAAGCCGTGTTCCAGTCCGAGCCGGCTGCACCGCTCCAGGCGAAAGTAGCAGACCACGCCTCGGAACTGCCGCAGGAAATGGTCCAGGCCAACGCCAGACCGCCCAATGCCAGGCAGGTGCGGAGGACCGCATCGAACGGAAGCCGATATCGGCCTAATAGCCCCGCGTGCGATTGCCGTCTCTGAGGAAGAGTCGCGGGCGGCGAACCGTCGGGAGCACAGGTTGCCATCCTGGGTAAACGTTTGCCCGAATCTCCCATAATGGCCCCATGCAGAAAAGCCCCTATTGTTTCTAAATCAAGGGGTTGACCATCGCGTGTTTGCCTAACACATAGAGCATCTACCGGAATTCGACTCGCGTGAATTATAGTTGGCGTGAATAATGACGGCAATCATTGGTAAACACGCTTGCATCCGATCTTCGGGCACATGGGGAAACATCCGCCCGCAGCGCAACTATCGAAGTGGACACGAGTTAATCCCTATTCCATCGGGTGGGCCTTGAGGAGCTCTTCGGGCTTCCAAAAGATAGTGTGGTTCTTGGTGGCCTCGCGGATCTTGGCCACCGTCGCCGGCAGGATGGGCGAGGCTTTATTGCTCCAGGAGTTGCGCACGTAAGTCAACACGCCGGCAAGCTCGTCGTCGTTGAGGATGAAGCGGAAGGGCGTCATGGGCGGAATCCCCCTGGCGGGATCGTATGCCTGGCCTTTGACCGTGATGGGACCCCAGAGGCCATCGAGGGCCAACTTGATGAGGCGTTCCTGGTTGCCGACGGCCCAGGGGCTACCGTCAAGCGGGGGGTAGATCATTGAGAGACCGGCCCCGCTGGGTTGATGGCAAGTGGCACAGTGAGCGTCGCGGGCGAAAACCTGCGCCCCAAGGGTATAGAGCCTGGCGGCATCTCCCGTCAAGTGTGCGGGAACGTTGACCACGACCTTGGCCTGCGCATTCTCGACGATCTTGGCCATCTTGCCCTTGGTGGGATCGGCAGGTCCCCAGAGATGCTTCACGGTGGCGGCAGCGATCCGGGCGTGAGGGTCCGGCGAATTGAGGACGATATCCAACAGCGCTTGGTCCCGCACGTTGTGCTGCTGGTGAAGCCAAAGCGACTCGAGCAGATGGTGGGCGTCCTCGAGTTTCTCCGGATCGAACTGTTTCATCCATTGGCGAGCGGCGGCGATGACCTCCTTGGTATCGCGGCCGCTGAGCTCGACGCGGGTCCGGTGGCGGATGCCGTCCACCGGATTCTTGAGATTCTCCAGCAGCGCCGGGATAGGCTGGCCGGCGATGGCGACTTTCTTCTGCAAGGGGCGGCCCTTGTAGACCATGCGGTAGATACGGCCGTGCGAATGGTCCCGGTAGGGATCGCGGATGCTGTGCTGCATGTGCCCAATGATGGCGTTGCTCCAGTCGGAAACGTATAGCGCGCCGTCTGCGCCGAACACGGCGCTGGTGGGACGGAAATTCCTATCGTCGCTACGAAGGAAATCCGCCGTGGGAGTGCCCCAGATCTGGCCGCGCTCGAAGTTCTTGCCGTTCACCCTGAAGCCGTCGCGATGGAGGTGATAGCGCTTGATTCCCAAGTAACCGATGACGTTGAGGACGAGGAAATCCTGCTGCATCTCGGGGGGGAAGTTGTCGCTGGAAATGATGGCGTCGCCAGGCACGGGGCGGCACTCGGTGTTGACCAGCGGGTGCATGCGAAAACCATCGCCTTCAGGGCGGACCTGGAACGAAGCCCCGCCGGTGCCGTCGTTGGCGAACTGGTAGCCCCAGTAGTCGAAAGCAATGCCATGGGCGTTTGGGCCGTTGTCGGCGTGGAAGGAGATGGTGTAGCAGCGGGGGTCGAAACGGTACATCCCGGCGGCGCCGCTATGCAGGGCCGGCCCCCAGGGGTGCTCGAAGGCGTTGTGCATGAAAATGCCGCTCTGCCAGTAGATGGCCCCGTCCGGGCCGTAGATCAGGTTGTTGGCCGAATGGTGCGTATCGGCCGAGTCGATACCCTGCAGCAGGACGTGTCGCATATCCGCCTTGTCGCCGCCATGGGTGTCCTTGAGGAACAGCAGGTCCGGCATCGAGGTGACTACTACCCCGCCGTTCCAGAACTCGAAGCCCAACGGGTTGTTCACCTTGGCAAACTCCACGGCCTTGTCGGCCACCCCGCTGCCCTTGCTGTCGGTCAGGATCAACAATCTGTCGTTCATCGGCTTGAGCGGTTCCCACTTGGGATAGGTTCCCCAACAAGCGACCCACAGGCGGCCCTTGGCGTCGACCTGCATCTGCACCGGGTTGACCAATTCGGGAAAGCGGGTTTCATCGGCGAACAGCGTGATCTCAAAGCCTTCGGGGACCTTGATCTTGGCAAGGCTCTCCTGCGGGCTGAGGTACTCTATGAAATCCCGCTTGGGATCGCTGCTCTTCGTCTTGTTGTCGAGGTTGGAAATGACCTCTAACGATGGGGGCACGTTGGCGTCGGAAACTGTGTAGTCGCGGCCGGCGGCGACGGCCCAGATCTTGGGATCGCGGTTGGCGGTCATCACGTCGAGCATCTTGAGTTCTTGCTTCAGGACTTCGGCATTCGACTGGCCGTTGACGTAGCGGAGGCCGGAACGGCTGCCCCAAATGTCGTTGCCGTCCGGAGCGCGGTAACGGCAGTGCCAATGGTAGTTCTTGTCGAGGACCGCCTGGCGGAGGGGTTCCAGGCTCGCGTCGGCGACGACGCTCTGGCCGACGACCTCGCTGGCGATGATCTCGGAGATCTGCCGGTCTCCTTCCGGCAAGAGGTGCACGCCGTTCAGGGTGAGCGGGCTCGTGGCCAGCGCGTAATAAGCCTGAGAGCCGGAGAAAAGATCGACGAAACCCACCCGTTTTTCCCGGGCCACCTGTTGCATCGCGGCCGTGTACAGGGCGAGGTTCACGTTGTCGGCGGCGCCGTTGGGAAGGTTCGGGCTCTTGAGGTTCTCGTGGGCAATGGGAGAGAACAGCACGATGCGGGGCGCGGATTTGCCGTTGAACTGGATACCGCGGTACTTGTCGATCATCGCGCCCAGGTCGTTTTTGAACTTCGCGATGCCGCCTTCGCCGGCGAACGATTCGTTGTAGCCGAAGAAGGCGAAAATCACATCCGCCTTGCATAGTTTGAGGTAATCCTCGGGGGAGGCGAAGCCCTCTTGCCGCGGACGATCGGCCACGGTGTCGCCGCTGAAGGCGAGGTTGCGGAAGACGAGCTTCTTGTCCGGCAGCTTGCTTTGGATGAGGGTTTCGACCCATCCGTCGTGCTGCATCCGGTCGGCCAGCCCATTGCCGATTTCACAGATCACGTCGTTTTCCTTTAGGGCCACGACGGGGACTGTGGCCGTGTGGTGATAAGCAACCCGCGGCGGCAGGGACGGCAGGGACGGCGATGGCGAGGCGGCCATTAGATGGGCTGGCGGGTCAGGCATCAGAAAATAGGTGCCCGTTAGCACAATCACCACGATGGCGACGGGTAGCATCAGCAACAGGGTGGGAACCACGCGGGCGGGGGCCAGAAGCTTCATTATGGCTCGCTTTCGTTTAGTGTATTGTCAGGTGGGGTTGTGAAAATAATAATAGCCAGGACAATGCGGCTCGTCAACGATTTTATTGTGGGCGATCACGCGCAGCGAGAATAAACCGGCCGCCGCGGCAGATTCCAGCGCGTCCCAGCGTGAGGTACTGGGAGCGTGTGCCAACACTCTGCCGACCGGGATAGCACTATTCTCCCGCTTCTCCGAGAATGACCTGGGCAACCCAGCGGCCCGCGGCAGCGGTCGGGTTTTCGCGGCAGTAGTCGAGCAACTTGCTGTCGCTGCAGCGGGCCTGTTTCAGGGCATCGGCCAGTTTCGGCAGGATCTCAATCGCATCGCCATTCAGCAACTGCTGGGCAAGAGCCACGACCTTCTCAGTTCGCCACTTGGCATTGAATTGGCTGTACGATTCGGCAATGGAATTCAGTTGCTGGAGTTCCGGCTTCCACTCGTCCAGGATCGCGCCTTCGATCGGGCAAATGCCCAGGCAAGCACCGCAATCGATGCAGACCGACGCGTCGATGTAAACAAACTTCGTGCCCTTGGTGTTCGTGCGACCGTTCACCCAGTGGATACATTCCACCGGGCAGACCGCAAGGCAGTCGCCGAGTCCTTCACACTGGTTCGCGACAATCGTATAGGATAGTGCCATCGGAGGTCCTTGAGTTGGCCGGATACAGCGCGGTCATGCCTTTTCAGAATTCTTGCCGCGCCAATCGAGACAGTCAACACCCCCTGCGCCTATTTCGCCGGCGGGTCTCCCCGAGAATACCGGCGCAACAAGGCGGGCAGCTCCGCGCTGAACCTGCTCCGGGGCATTACGTCGTTACAACCGGCGGCCCGGGCCGCATCGAGACGAACCTTGTCCACATGCGATCCATAGGCGATGATGGGAACCGAACCGGCCGCCTCGCGAAGCCGGGCCACCGCCTCTTCGATCTCGATCTCCGCCATCCCGAGGTCAATGATGACGTAGGCGGCCGGCCTGGCCCGGCACAGTTCGACCGCCTCGGCCACATCGGCCGCAACGGCGACTTGCTGACCCAGGGCCGACGCCGTACCGGTCACCATGGTGGAGAAAAGCAGGTTGGTCGTCAACAAGACGCCACGGGCTGTCGTGAGCTGATCTGGATTGGTATTCATGAGTTTACACCTGGCGCCAGTACCTGCCTGTCAGCCTATCATTCGGCGGCCGTCTGTCAATGGCTCCCATGCGCCGATCATCCCTTGGGCCCTGCGAGCGATTTCATCCTCGACGGACGCAATCGCTTCATTGGGTCATTACGAATCAGCTTCTCCCATTCTCCGTATCCGGGATTGGGCAAAATGAACCAGTCGATCCCCCAGTGGCAAGCGGCGCTGTCAACCGACTTGAACCTGGACGCGATCGCCTTGTCGTAGGCGTCGGCGCCGTCGCTGGCGCTCAGCTTCCTGGCGACAAAGGTCTCGGAGAAATCTCGCAGATTGTCGCCAAAGACCAGCAGGACATTATACTGGGCCGCCACTGTCTCCCGGCGGCCGGTCTTGTCCGAGGACGGGTCGTTCTTCTTCTTCAAGAGGAGTCGTTGCGCGATGCCCTTCGTGTTAATCCCCAGCCGGCCCAAGGCGTTGATCGTTGACCCGCGGTTCTCCTCAAAGCGGTTCGAAATAAAAATCACCGTCACGCCGCGATCTTCGGCCTTCGCGATGAACTCCTTGGCTCCAGGAACCAGACGCACTTCGCCCGGATAATCTCGTTCGTAGACTTCCCAGAGGTCGTTCGAATAGTCCAGGTTATTCTCGTGCAAGAAGGACTCGAAGGCGGAATTGTCGAAGATCGTCTCGTCCAGGTCCATTACCACAGCGGGCATGGGGAGCTTGGGGTTTGCCGTTGCCAGAAGCACTTCGAGCCGTCGTTCCGCCGTCCCGTAGACTTGAAGACAACAGGCTCGATACTCGGCTGCGGTTTGGATGTAGAGGTTCGCCCCCAGCCGCTCCTGCATGGACAACAGATTAGCCGCTTTCGTTGCGGCTGGCTGCCGCGACGACGCAAGCTGAAGGCCCGTCGGTCCGAGCAGCAGCCCGGCGACGAGGCAGATGCAACAGAGGCATATCGTGCGAAAAGAACGGCCAGGGGGCACGACGGGAAAGGTGGGCATGGGAGTCAACTCTGGTTGTTTGATAGTCAAAGCTGATATTATAATCACGATTGATCGGCCGTGCAGCGGCCGCGCGTCTCGCGGCCATCAGGCGAGTTCCAATTTGGCGGGAAAAGACGGCAGCCCGAGTCGGCGCGATGCGCGGTCTTCGGAAACCGGACGCCTCAGGTTTTGAGCGACAGCTTGTCTCAATTCGGCCAGATCGTCAGCTTTCGCGACCCACGCATTGGCGAGCACCGCGCGGCGATCCCGCAGGCAGGTCTCATCATGCACTTCAGTAGTTGATCGCTTTATCGGTGACGAAGCGCTGGACCTTCCGCCAGCGCGGCTCGCTTTCGCGGAGGTACTCGCGCTGGAAGAGCGGGCAGAGGCGCCCGGGCGGATCGATGGAAACGACCGTGTTGCCGCGGACCAACAGCGTGTACGTGATGAGGCCCATCTTCTCGCGGACCGTGCGCTCGCCGATCGGACATTGCAGCACGATTCGTTCGCCGGCGCCGACCGCGCCAAGATCCAAATAGCGCGCCTGCCAGCTGAACGGTCGGGGCTGGCCATTGATCTGCACGGTGATCTCGTTGCTGCCCGCGGCGATCCACTCGGGCGCATGCACCAGAACGGACTTGCAGGCCTGGTGCGTCTTGATCTCGACGCGGCCCTGATACGGTATGAAGCTGTAGATTTCGGCCCAAGGTGAAGCACGGTTCAAGAGCATGTTTACCTTCAACTCGCCGTCCTTGAAGTCCAAGGTGCGGCTCCAGAGGAACCATAGCGCCCGGGTGCAGTTGGCGGTGCAGCACTGCATGAGCAGCTTCTCATTGGGGCTCCGCCACCACTCGTTGCCCAACGCCCAACTGGAGAAAGACCCCAGGTTGCGCTGGGCGACGTGGTCGATGCATTCGTTGTGGAGCGGGGTCTTGGGCTGCATCGTGCGGCCATAGCGGACCAGGTCGTCGGCTTTGGCTCGCGTGAGCTGTATTTCGGAAAAGTAGTTGCGGGCCCAGCGCTCGGCGTCCTCGTAGTAGTCTCCTGCGCCAAAGGCGGAAAGATTGCAGGCGAGGACCTCCATGTCGCCCACGGCGCAGCCCTCGGAAGTGGCGTAAGTGACATCCGCGAACTCGGGGGCAAACCCCGTGACGGGCCCGAAGGCCGCGGCAGGGGACTTGGCCCACTCAAAACTCTTGCGGCAGAAATCCAATAATTCCTTGTCTTTGGCGGCGTCGGCGTATTCCAGCATGCCGATCAGGTAGTTGGTGTGGGAATGGAAGTGGTGATCGCCGCCGAATTCTCCCTGTGGGCCCCAGTAGTTCCCGTCGTGGTAACGCATGAAACGGGTCAACAACCGTCCCAATTCCAGGGCTTTCTTGTCACCCGTCAGCCTGTACGCCAGGGCGCAGCCGCGAATAAAGCGGCCGTTGATTTCGCCTCCCTCGGTTCCCGACGGCTCAGCGGCCTTGGGGTGCTTCGGATCGAACGTGGCGTTAGGCTCGAAGAGGTAGGCGGGGAAGTAGGCGTAGCCGCCCTTCCTTATCGCCAACTCGTCCATGCGTGCGATGATGTGCTTCATCAGCGCCTTCCATAATGGATTGCCGTCGCGCTGGTAATAGATATCGAGGACGTTGATGATGCGGCCGTCTGCCTGGGGATGGGCGAACTGCGTAATGCCCGATTCCTCAACTAGCGAACTGGCGTTCGCCTTGGCGAAGGCATCCAAATCCTGGAGTCTCTTGGGATCGGGTTTTTCCACAAGGAACAATGTGCCGTCGGCACGAGCGATGGCGTGGGCCCACCAGATCTCCTTGCCATACCACGGTTTGCCTTGGATCGGGAAGTAGTAAAGGCCGTCCGGGCCGATCGACTTCAGAATCACATCTTGCCAGGTCTGATCTACCTGAGTCATGTAGCGACTCCCGCTGACGGCGCAAGAGGGGCAGGGCTTCCATGTATTTCGGCGTGCACCAATCGCTGAAGTTGTGGGCCATGCGCAGCGGATTACCCATGTAGACGGCGAAGTACTGCTCGTGGTCTTGCCGCCGGTCGGTGCCGCAAGTCAGGACGTTGATCGCCAGCTTGGACATCTCGGCGATGTCCGTAGTGTCGGGAACGACATCGTCGTACGTCTTGCCCGGCAGGGGCGCGACGGGAAACAGAGTGGCATTGGGCGCGATGTAACCGATCTTGCCCCCGGCCGGCGGCACGGCGTCGGACCATGGCCATTGGTTGGAGTCCGCCCGGGCCTGATTACGGGCCAGGCCAAGAGCACAGGCTAGCAGAAGTATGCTCTTGAAGCTTTTCATAACTACCCCAAGTACTCCTTCATCATGGCCAAATACCGCTTGCACGTGGCTTGCATGGCGTCGGGCTGGTCGCCCGGTTGGCCGTCTTGTTCCAGGGAAATAAAGCCTTGAAATCCGACGGCCTTCAAGGCGTCGGCTATCGCCTTGAAGTCCATCACACCTTGACCTGCATGTACGAACCGCCGCATGAGGCCGTCGATGTCGCGGGCGTGGACGTTCATCAGGTGCTTCCCAGTCTTGTAGACCGAGACCGGCGGATACTCGCGGTCCAGCGCGATCCAGCCGGCGTCAAGATTGATGCCCAGGGCCGGATCGCGGACGGAGTCCCAAAGCCGCAAGAAGGCGTTGGTCTCGGCCATCATGGTATGCGTGTGGTTCTCGATCGAGAACCGCAGCCCGTGGGCCTTGGCCCGCTGAAGACAGCCCTGCACCGTGCCCACGAACGTGTTCCACAGCTCGTCCCAATCGAAGCCGGGGGCAATATCGATATGGAATTTCGCGCCCGGCCTTGCGTCGGCAACCTCGTAGTAGCGCGGCAGGTAGTAGCCGGCTGCCGGGGCTGTCAGCTCGCGGGCCCACGGGGCAACGATGTTCACGATCGGGGCGCCCAGCCCGGCAGCGATGCGGCAGCCCGCTTCAAAACGATCGAGGGCTTTTGCCCGCTCGTCTGGGCTGCGGCTGGTCAACTCTTCGACCACCGGCTGAAAAATGGCGAACTGTGCCACTTGAAGCTTGAAATGGTCCAGCCGCTTGCGAATTCTGCTGATGGTGGCCTCGGTCCAATACGCGGTGATTTCCGCCCGCCCCGTGAGGATCAACTCGATGCCCTCGAAGCCCAACTCGCCGATGCGTTCGATGGCTTCCTCCGGGCGGGTGTTGCCCGCGCCGAGGTTGTGAAAATTCCAACTGACGGAGCTAATCCGCGGCCGGCCTTTCGCAAGTCGCTCGGCGGCATGGAGTTCTCCAGCTACGGCGGCCGCGCCCGTCAGAACCGTTGCCGCGCTCAGTCCGACAAAATCACGCCGCGTGACATTAATCGTGTCTTTCATGCTGTGCTCCCGTCTCGGAGAAAGGACAACTTTGACTACTGGGCGGCACATCCCTGCGTGGAACAGAATAGACTCCGTGCTACACAGCTGTGCCAAGACCTGCCAAAGTTTGTTTCTTCACACCGACTGATTAAATCGCTGCCCGAATCGCCTTGCGATAGTAGCTGTCGTCGTGTTGCCGTTTCCAGCCGTCGATCGGCGCGGCAAGCGCTGGCCGATGCCGGGCCCACATTTCATTGGTGAAGGGGTCCCACGTCTGGCCCTGCCGCGCCCAATCCTTGTCAAAGTCCAATCCCGTCGCTCGCTTGATCGTGCCCACAAAGGCGGCGTCGTTCTCAGACATCCAGCGGTCCACGTAATCCAGGAAGGCGTCGTGGGCCCAGGCGTGTTCGGCGTGCATCAGGCGTATGGCCAGTGCCTGGGCCACCCAACCGACGCTCGTGCAGCAGCGGCGATACGACTCGCTAGTCTTCTGGCCATCACCCCACTGGGCCGGAGGGGTATGCTCGTAGGGACCCCAGGGATTGCCTCGTCCGCGATTACGACCTACGCCGGTTGCGGCGTCGATGCCCGAATGACCTGCGAAAACGACCTTGGCCCCGGTCCAGCAATCGGCATAGGCGGTCTGCTCGTCTTCGCCGAAGCTTGCTCGGGGAAACGATCGGTTGATATGGGCAAGCTGGTCGTCGCCCAGCAGCAGGCCGGCGAAGATGATGGGCAGTTTCCGCCCGCTGCCATGGCCACCCCAACCCGTCCAGCCGGGATGGCCAGCGCGGACCATCCCGCCCAGATCAATGCCGATCTGCACGTAGTTCAGCAGCAGCGGCTCCTTCTGCCCGGGCGCACGGTCGGTACAGAGCAGTAATGCCGAGATGCCCGAAACACGGCCGTATTCCAGGCCATATTGCGGCATGTTCTCCACCGGTTCCTCAAAGCCGAAGAAGCCGGTTCCTACCCAAGGGCGTTGCGTGAAGCGGATATATTGCTTGAAGTTGGGGAGGGCCTTGGTTGCCGCCGCCGTGGGCAGCAGCTCACGTTTCAGATCGCGAGCCAGGTAGATCTTCGCCCGGCGATCGCAAAAAGCGGGCCGAAAGGCGTCGGCCGGTTGGGGCTTGCCGACACACGTCAGTACGGCGGCCGTGCGGATGGGACTGCTGTCGTCGACACCCCGCTCGATCTTGTTCCGCAACGGGGCATGCAATACCAGTCCCTTGGGCATACTGATCGTCGATACCAGTGAATCGCCGGGCTTCATCTCCACCGGCAACTTCTGGATCAGCGCCGGGTCGAACCAGTTTCGCACGCCGCTGTCATAGGCCACTTTCATCGCCGCCGGCGGGTTGAGCATGAAACCGTTGCGTACCCTCTGGCCCTCCGGACGCTCCCTGTCCATCGGGTCCAATTGGCGCTCGGGAATGTCCTTGCCGTACTGCGGCCGCGGAGCGATCTCCGCGACCGTAGCGGCACCGACCACGTACCAGTCGCCGTTGACGAATCGCCCCGCCCGGACCGGCTGGTCGAAGGTCCACGTGATGCCGTATTGCGAGACGCTCTTCAGCAGCGGAAGCTCTTCCAGTGTCGGCGTCGCAGGCGTATTGTCTCGCGTGTAAACAACGATCGGCCGGGTCGGCGTGGCCGCCACGGTCTTCTCGTCGTAGGGATCGGCCTCGTGAATGGGCACCGTCTTCACTGGGCCGCCCAGGGTGACTGACAGATCGCTTACCCAAATCGTCTGCGGGCGGTCTTTGCCGCTATCGCCCCAAAGGGCGATGGCATTGAAACCCTTCAGCCCTGTTTTCCGGGGGTCAACGCGCAGACCTCCGGTATTGACATCCCTGCCGTTGTGCAGCAATTGGATGCCTTCTTCAGCATCGAAGTCGAAGGTCCACTTGTGCCAGCCAGGCGGCCTGCGATCGACACCCAACCAAAACAACTGGTCGTACCAGTCTTTGCCGTTGCTGGCAGTGGCCGTATAACCTTCATCGCCGCCGAGATAACTGGCATACAGGGCACCCACGGCCAAAAGCCTGCCGTCGCCCTGGAGCAGCCCCCAGCGCGGGCCAACGCGATGCGCTTGGCGTTTGTTGGGACTGTTCCATCGTCGTAGATCCACATCTCGACTTTGCCCGACGCGTCTTCGCCGCGGAGCTTCAGAAGGGCCATGCCACCCGGTCCCACGCGAAGCGCATGGCCTTTGCCTTCGCGGCTTTTGCCCGTGTCGATTCCCACATCGCCGGTAAGCGTCCAACCGCCCAATTCCTCCGCTTTGTCGAAGGTCCACTTCTTATCGTGAGCGGCAGCGGCGCCGCAGCCACATCCTTCCTGACCTTGGAGGCGGGACAGTTGGACCGTGAAAACAGTCGCCATCAGCCCCAGTACCAGCACATGTTTGAGCATGGAGACTTCTCCCAACATTCGGCAACTAGCGAGCGGCAAGGAAGTTGATCAATCGTAACCTGACGCTGGCGGCATGCACCCATGATCAACGAGGCCCCCTCGCTTACGCGTCGGGTTACTGTGACGGTATTTTCCGTCGGGGTAATACCGTCAATAATGAGTATAGCAGGAACCACCATTTACGCAAGCAAATCCGTTTTTTATAATCTGTGCGGTTTACCCAACTTTTTTGCAATTCCTTGGACCCGGGTTGTCGCATCATGAAGGCTATTTCGACGCTGCTGCTCATAGTGTTGTTGTTCTGCGCTGCCGCCTCGGCACAGCAGCCGCCGACGAGTGCAGCAAACGCGAATGCCCCGCGCCGGGCAACTGGGCGCAGCCCCGCCAGGTATCGGGTCTTCCCAACCTGCACAAGGTGTCGGACGATCTCTACCGAGGTGCCCAGCCAACGGCCGAAGGTTTCAAGCAACTTGGTTCGCTAGGCGTCAAGACGGTGGTCAATCTGCGGTCGTTCCACACGGATGAAGGGAAAATCGACCAACATTTCCGTTACGAGCACATTGCCATGAAGGCATGGCATCCCGAGGAAGAGGATGTAGTTCGCTTCCTGCGCATCGTGACCGACCCCAAGTGCGTGCCCGTGCTGGTGCATTGCCAGCAGGGGGCGGACCGCACGGGTACCATGTGCGCCATCTACCGCATCGCCGTCCAGGGCTGGAGCAAAGAGCAAGCGCTCCGCGAGATGCAAGATGGCGGGTACGGCTTTCACGGGGCGTGGCAAGATCTGGTCCAGTTCGTCAACGACCTCGATATCGATCGCATCAAGCAGAAAGCTGGGATCAAGGACGCCGTTCACCACGTCTCGCTCAAAGATCCGCCTCAAACCCACGCGTTGTCATCGCCCTGGAATGCGAAACTTTTCGGCATGCGGGGATATCCGGGAATTCCTCCCGGCATGACCGAATCGCAGTTCTTTCCGCTGATCGACGAATTTGGACAGTATCGCCACGCCGACTGGCCGGGAAAGATCCATTGTGCGGACGATCTCGCCCAACAAAAGGCTGCCGAGGCCGACGAGTTGGAACATCATCCGGGACCAACGGACTGGGACATCTACGGAGGATGGCAAGCCGGGCCGCAACTTGCGGCGACTGGCCGCTTCCGTACGGAAAAGCTAAACGGCAAATGGTGGCTCGTCGATCCTGTGGGCCGCCTGTTCTGGTCGCACGGCATCGACAGCGTCCACACCGGTTGGTCCACGACACCCATTACCGACCGCGAGCGGTGGTTCACCAGGCTGCCTGCCAAAGATTCACCGTACGGCAAGTTCTACGGCCGCGGGAATTGGGCACCCCACAATTACTACGAAGGCAAGTCCTACGAGACCTACGACTTCTCGGCCGCCAACCTCCAACGGAAGTACGGCAACGATTGGGGGCGGCAATTTCATGCGTTGCTACACCGCCGGCTGCGAAGCTGGGGCTTGAACACCATCGGCAACTGGTCGGAGCCTTCGATTTGTCAAGTGCGGAAGACGCCTTATGTTGTCACCATCCACAGCAGCGGACGGACGCTGGAGGGCAGCCAGGGATACTGGGGCAAATTCGCCGACGTCTTTGATTCCGGATTCGCTGCCAGCATTCGGGCCGACGCGGCTCGGCAGCGCGCTGCCTCGGCCGACGACCCATGGTGCCTGGGCTGCTTCGTCGACAACGAATTGGGCTGGGGCACCGAATTGTCGCTGGCCGAAGCGGCTTTGGCT
This sequence comes from uncultured Planctomycetia bacterium, assembly GCA_963709175.1. Lineage (GTDB taxonomy): Bacteria > Planctomycetota > Planctomycetia > Pirellulales > Thermoguttaceae > JANXQG01. The sequence continues at coordinate 113,821 of CAVPVK010000007.1, read as the reverse complement.
TCGCCCGCCGATCAGCCCGCCAAGCGGACATTCGTCGCCGACCTGCGGTCGAAGTATTCCTCGATTGAGAGTCTCAACGCGGCCTGGGGAACGCGTCACGCATCGTGGGAAGCCCTCCAGGCAAGTCGCACCGTACCCGACGCCAGAAAGGCCTATGACGACCTGGCTGCCTTCGCCACCAAGACGGCAGAGCAGTACTTCCGCGTCTGTCGCGAAGAGGTGAAGCGGTCGGCCCCGCACACGCTTTACCTGGGGTGCCGCTTTGCCTGGGTGAACGATCGCGCTGTGCGGGCGGCAGGAAAGTTCTGCGACCTGATCAGCTTCAATCGCTATCAGAAGACGCTCGATGGACTGCGATTGCCCAACGGCGTTGATCTGCCCGTCGTCATCGGCGAGTTTCATTTCGGCGCGCTCGATCGCGGCATGTTCCATACCGGGTTGGTGGCGACGGCCAGCCAAGACGACCGGGCCGATGCCTATCGGAGTTATGTTCGCAGCGCGTTGAGGCATCCACAGATCGTCGGCACGCATTGGTTCGAGTTCGGCGACGAACCGGTGACCGGCCGCGGCGATGGCGAGAACTACCAGATCGGATTCGTCGACGTCTGCGACACGCCGTACGTCGAAACCATTGCCGCCAGCCGGGATATTGGCGAGGCGATGTACCGCTATCGCGCTGGGGTCGCGGCGAAGAAGTAGGGGCCCGGTGGAACTATCGATGTGCCGCGACGGCCTTGAGGTTGACCAGCGGCGTGGTCAGCGGGATTGCGCATTCCGGGCCAACAACATCGATGTCGCCGCGTAGGGCTGCGTCGACCTGCGAGGCAATTTCGTCCACCGTGCCGCGGAGCAAGGTGAAGTTATTGACTCCGCCCATTAGCGCCAACCGCGGGCCGGCCAGGGCGCGAACCTCGTCGGGCCGCCCTGTTTTCGTGTCCCAGTGGAAACAACTCAGGCCAGTCTCGGCCACCAGGCCAATGCGATCGGCGGTATAGCCGCAGATATGGAGAATCACCGGGGCCTTGATCCCGGCAGCCAACCGCCGATGGATCGGTAGAAGAAAGTCACGATACGTCGCCGGACCGCACAGGTCGCGCGTGGCATGGTCGGCGAGGACGATGCAGTCGGCGCCCGCGTCGATCTGGGCCTGGGCGAATTGCAACGTCACCGGCAGGAGACGGTCGAGAATCCGCCGCGTGCCGGCCGGGTCGTCCAGCGTGCCGATCAAAAAGTTCTCTACGCCGAAATAGTGATAGGCCTGGGTCCAACTGCCCATCACCTTGCCGCAAACCGCGGCCGTGTCGCCCAGTCGCTTCTTCAAAAGGGCGATGGCCGCTAGCGGCACCGCGCAGCCTGGTCGTTCCAGCAAATCGGAGGGGATGCATATATCGCCTTCATTCCTAAAAATGGGCTTGCCGCACTCCGGCATAGTCGATGGCCCACCCCAGTTGACGTTGCAGCCCATGGCGGCGGCCTCATGGGATACCGAGAACAGCGGCATAACGGCGTCCAGCCCTAGCACGCTGTGGCCGGCGATCGCCAGCGCCGCCATCTTCTCGGCGTCCAGGTGGACCTCCGGAAACCACGCATGCGCAGCCTCCATCAATTCCTGGCAGACGATCGACGTTCCCGTGCCGAACACGGGCTGGCCGGAAGTGTTGCGGCGCGTTATCGCGTCGAGGAACCGTTGCCTGCTCATAGGCGTTCGACCTGCCGTAGCTGGTATTGCCGCCAAATGGCGTCGAGCGCTGCCGCCGCGCCGGCGGACAGTCGTATATCAACCATACTTGAGACCTGGCTGCGGCCAGGATTGATTTCCACGGTCGGCCAGCCGCGTCGCTTCGCCAGATGTATGGGCCCGGCGATATACCCAAAGACACTCGTCGTGCCGATGGTGAAGATCGCGTCGAATCCCATTTCAAGTTCCGCATGGAGCTTCTCGACGGTTTCCTGAGGCAGTTCTTCACCAAAGAGGACAACGTCCGGTCGTAGCAATGATCCGCAGGCCGAGCAGTGCGGGGGCATCTCCAGGTCGCTGTAGTTCGGCACCTGGCGGCGAAAGTCGCAGCGCGTGCAGCGCAACGCCAGCAGACTGCCGTGAATCTCCAGCACATTCTTCGAACCCGCCCGGCGATGGAAACCATCGACGTTCTGGGTCAGCGTCCAAACCCTGGGAAAATGCCGCTCCATTTCGGCGATTACGTCGTGGCCGCGGTTGCAAGTGGCCCCGCGGGCAGCCTGCTCGATCTGTCCCAGGTACTTCCAGGTCAACTCAGGCCGGACCTGGATCATCTCGCCGGAAAGGATGGTCTCGATAGCGAAGCCCTCCGCGGGTTCTGTGGCATTGTACAAGCCGCCGATGCCGCGATACGTGGGCAAGCCCGAATCCGCGGAAATTCCGGCCCCGGTGATGAACAACAGATTGCGGCTGCGAGCCAGCACCTCGACAACACGATCGACGGCCTGCGGGTCAACAGTGGCCTGGTTCATGGAGGTACGTCTCACGGCAGTTTATTGGGACGTTTTCGCACTCGGCTCCTTGTCGTTGCCCGATTCGGTTCCCACGGCGGTGCTTTCCACGATCTCCGGGGCGCCGGCCGCATCCTTCTGCAAGCGGGGCAAGCCGAACTTCTGCTCGCTGCCGTCAGCATCCAGGAAAACCTCGTCGGTCTCTCGGGCATCGACATCTCGCCGCAAAAGGTAGTAAATGGCCGTGGAAGCCACCGCGAAATAGCTGAAGGCATAACCGATTGCCAGCAGTTTCACCCACCCATTCCAGAAGACGATCAGCGCGGCGGCGGCATGGGCCAGCGATGAATCGTCGGTGCGAGCCATCAAAGATTCAAGACGAAGCCCGCCCGCGCCCGAACTGGCGGCCCAGGCGGCCAGCCATATTACCGCGGCGGCAAATTCCTCCACGACAATCCAACCCAGCCAACCGATCACCGCGGCCACTACGATGTAAAAGAGATAACGCAAGGGGCGCTGGAAGACGTACGCATAGGTCCGGTTCAAGGCGTCGAAACTGTCGGTCCCCTCGACACTGATCGTGGCCCACATCAACGGCCATCCCAGCAGCACGCCTGCCAGGAGGACGGTCATGACAAATCCGCCGATAAGCACTAGCGGCCAGATCAAGCCCGCCAAAAACGCAAAGAAATTGGCTTTCATCAGGAGGCCCAAGAGCCAGATCGGCACGACTACCAGTCCAACTGCCACCATCGGCAGCACGGGCGCGGCGAGATAGGCGGCCCATTTTGCCCCCGCCCAACGCATCGCGGCGGCCCAGCCCACCTGCTCGCCGCTGGCCAACTGCACGGCCGCGACGCGGCTGATGGCCGCGCCGAAAAATGCCCAAACCGCCAGGCTCCAAATGGCCGTGAGCAACAGCGAACAGAAGTCGCCCGGTGTGAGCGATTGGTCAAGCGGTAACCGCAAGAACCGCCAGACGGGCTCAATCAGGAGACCCCAAACGCGTATCATCGGGCCCTTGTCACCAATATCCAGGCCGCCGGCCCAATAACGAATAAAGTAACTGTCGAACGAAAAGGGTTTGTTTGGCACCGATTCATCAATCACCCCCCACGCCGAGCGTTCTGCGAAGACCTTTGTCCAACTGGCGTTGGCCACACCGTCGTGGGAAAAAACCGAGGCGATGGTCCACCACCCCAGCAGGGTCAAGAACGCAGCGAGCCCCCCCAAAATTAGCAGGCGAAAACCGACTGCCAGCCGAATGCATTTGACAATGCTCAACCACGGGCAGATTTCTGACCAACGAATCGCTCGCAGCGCGACTCCCTCGTTTTCCAGCATGGCACACTTCCTTTGCTTAGGGGCCCCAATTTCAGAAAAACAGACTCGCGCCGGCATTTTACATTACTTGCGGGGATTCCTGCAAGCTAGGGAAACTGCGACAATATCCTCCTATGGACAATCCATTCACGCCCCGTTCGCTAAAATCGATATTCGACCAAGCCCAGGCGGAATCGCGCCGCCACGCCGCCGAACACCCCGAACTGGACTTCAAGGCGGTCACCGTGCTCCTGACCGCGTGCGTGGTCCTCACGATCCAGTACTATGGCTTTCGCGCGGGCAATCTTCAGGGGTTACTCGACCTGCTGCCATGCCTCGGCGCGGACCAATTGGCACATTGGATCAACGAACGCATTCTGGATAGCCAAGACCGGCAATTGACCCAGTTGCTTTTCTGGGCGGCGGGCACCGTCGCCGCCTATGTGCTCATTCCTGCGGCGGTGATCAAGATCATCCTGCGAGAGCGGATAGCCGACTATGGGCTGAAATACCGGGGAATATTGGGTAGCAGTTGGGTCTATTTGGTGATGTTCCTTTTCATGGTCGGGCCGTTGGTGTTAGTCTCGTACACCGCGGCGTTCCAGGCGAAGTATCCCTTTTATCACCCGCTGTGGGGCGAGCCACTCTGGCCGAGGCTCTGGACTTGGGAGGCGGCTTATGTCAGCCAGTTCTTCGCCCTGGAGTTCTTCTTCCGCGGTTTCATGCTGCACGGTTTGCGGCCGCGGTTGGGGATCTATGCCGTCTTTGTTATGACTGTCCCCTATTGCATGATCCATTTCGGCAAGCCGATGGCCGAGACCTGCGGCGCTATCGGGGCTGGGGTCGTGCTCGGGCTGATGAGCTTGAAGACGCGGTCGATCTGGCTCGGCGCGTGCCTGCACGTCGCCGTGGCGATGTCCATGGATTTTCTTGCCCTTTGGCAGACCGGCCGACTGGGCTGACTTTTGGCGGCGAGTAGCAAGCGGCAGTCGAGGTCGATTTCACCGATATTTTGCCGCTACGCCGGGAGGCCCGCTGGACTGGCAGGGCGAACAGGCGATTCAACTCGATTGGCAGACCCGACACTTGATCGGACTGGCCGCGCTATGCGACGTGAAGTTCGCGATCTTCGCTACTTCCGCGAGCTGCCTGACCTCGTTGAGCAGCCGCTAGCCATTCGGCGCGGCAGCGGCGCAAGCCGCCTGAAGTTCATCTTAATATCAAAATCCCTTCACGTCCCACGACACGCCACCCAACCCGTTTCAGCCGCCGCGTGCATTCCGAACCAATAGCCTCGCCGAGGACCTTTAGCCCGCCGTAGGAGTCGTCGCGGTGAAAGTGGCATTCTATCTCATCCAAGGCAGCCGGCTAGTGTTTTGTTAGATTCATGTTAAAAACCCGTGGTAAATTGACAACTCAGTCCGGCAAAGTATGGTTGACAAACCCCGGAGTTCTCAGATGAACGAAATAACACAACGGTTTCTCGATTACCTGCGACTTGGCGACAACGGCATCGAGTTAGCGCATTGGCTGGACGAACTGGCCGACGAGCCAGAGGACGAACTGGATGCCACGCCGGGCTTCTTTGCGTGGCTAGGTGAGAAGCGGCTGGACTTTATCAAGCAGATTGACGTGGTCGAGGCGGCTCGGAGGTTGAGAAGGCTCCATTATCTGGAACACGCCTATGGCATCTCCCCAGTCGCAAGAGTCGAGACCGCCCATAGTCGCTCGAACGGTCCAGGGTACGGCCCCACTCATCGGGCAAACAAGGACTCTCTTCCGTCTTCTTTCCATATCGGCTGATCACGTCGCGGCTCAACAGGGCTAGAATGACGGTCAAAGCCGCGTGCCGGCAGCACGACAGCCCGAGCCCACAGATATGCAGCTTTCGGGTGGCGCCAAACTCGACACAAGCGCCTAGCGGGCAGGCGAGGAGAAACCGGCGAAAGCAGCGAGCTTCCTGCTCGACAAATCGGAATCCTTGGTATAATAGGCATGCACACTTCGTAGCCTATGACGTGCACGACGACGCGACCAAGCTTCGCCTGATGAGCGCCAGCCGCTATGCCATCGGCGACGACCGCCTTGCCGAAAGATGTTCCGCGATATTCCACGGAGGACGAAGTGACAACGACGCCGATCGGAAGCGACGCTGACGCCCTGCGCCCGTCGCTGACGCTGGCGAGTGCACAAGGGCACTGGCTGCTGGCGGTGGCGGTGCTTGGTTCGGGCATGGCGTTTCTGGACGCGACCGTCGTAAATGTGGCGCTGCCGTCAATCGGCCGCGACCTGCATGCCTCGACGAGCGAGCTGCAGTGGGTGCTCAACGGCTACCTGTTGACGCTCGCGTCGCTGATCTTGCTGGGCGGTTCGCTCGGCGACCGCTTCGGGCGCCGCCGCGTGTTCGTGATCGGCGCAGCGATGTTCAGCTGTGCGTCGCTGCTGTGTCGCCCTGCCGCCCACGATTGCCGCGCTGATCGCGGCCCGACTGTTGCAGGGCATCGGAGGCGCGCTTCTGACGCCGGGCAGCCTCGCGATGATCGAAGCGAGCTTTTGCCGGCAAGACCGGCCGCGTGCGATCGGCGCGTGGTCTGGGATGACAGGCGTGGCGACAGCGCTGGGCCCGCTGCTGGGCGGTTATCTGGTGGAAGCGGTGTCGTGGCGCGCCGCCTTCTACATCAACCTGCCACTCGGCGCATTCGTCGTGCTGTTCGCGAGACATGTGCCGGAAACGCGCGATCCGTGCAACAACGGCAGGCTCGATGTCGCTGGCGCGGCGCTCGCGTTCCTCGCCCTCGCCGGCTCTACCTATGCGCTGATCGAAGCGCCGAACGGCGGCCCGCCGGCGGCGGTGGGGTTGGCCGCGGCGCTGCGCGCTGGCCGCGCTCCTCGCGTTCATCGCCGTGGAGCGATTGAGCTCCGCTCCGATGCTGCCGCTCGGCATCTTCACGCGGCAGTTCACCGCCGCGAACCTGATCACGTTCGTGGTCTACGCCGCGCTGGGCGGCGTCTTCTTCCTGCTCGTGTCGTTCCTGCAGATCTCGCTGGGATACACGCCGCTGGCAGCCGGCGCGGCATCCTTGCCGGTGACGGCGCTGATGTTGCTGTTTTCGTCATGGTCGGGTTCGCTGGCGCAGAAGATCGGGCCGCGCTGGCACCTCACTGCGGGACCGTTGCTGATCGCGGCAGGCCTCGTGCTGATGGCCAGGATTACCCCCGGCGACGGCTATGCCGCTAGCGTGCTGCCGGCGGTACTCGTCTTCGGCGCGGGTCTCACGCTGGTGGTATCGCCGATTACCGCAACGGTCCTCGCGAGTGCCAGCGAGCGTCATTCCGGGATAGCCTCGGGCGTCAACAACGCTGTCGCGAGGGTCGCGAGCCTGCTCGCGGTCGCGTTGCTCCCTCCTATCGCCGGCCTGACCGGAAACCGCTTCTACGTGCCCGACCTCATGACGCGCGGATTCCACGTCGCAATGCTGCTGTGCGCAGCCGTTTCCGTCGCTGGTGGCACGCTGGCCTGGCTCACGATCGACAATTCCATCCTCCAGAGCGGCCAGGCATCCGAGGGCAGAGATGGGATCGGTTTTTCCTGCGCGGTCAGTGGACCGCCGCTGCGCAGAGGAGGAGAAAAGGACGGGCGTGGGCGGCCCGATGGTGGCTGAGGGTCGGAGGCTCGCAACCTTACAAAAACGTGGGCGCAGCCGGTTTGTTGGCAATCGCTGCGTGCCCGCTTTATTTAGTAGTAGCAGCGATCGAATCGTATTCGACCGGTCATGGTCTTGCGCCGCGACGGCAGTTTCTAAACCATTGGCCTACGGCGGCCCGCCCCCGCATGGCGCCGCTTGGCTCGTGGATGGAGATTGCACCGATCAGCCCGTCCGTCCCGCTCGCAAGGAGTTAGTCTTGGTTGGCCTTCTCACCCCACCATTTTGAAAGGTGCGCCGCGGGGATCGACGGAATCGCCAGGCCGGCTGCCGTGTAATGCGATGTATCGTTGAAAAGCGTAAGTCTGGCCCGGACTTCATCGCGGAAGTCAACAATATTGAGGGCCGCTGGACTCTGGTCAAGGTTATCGCGGTATCGGCGGGGATCGAATCCCAAAAGCGAGCTCAACAGTAGCCGGATCGTCGCTTTATGCGAGACCACGAGAACCTTCGAGCCCAGGTTATCGCGGACGATTTCCAGCAAAGCTGGGAGGGCCCTGGCCGTGACGGCAAGACCACTCTCACCATGAATGGGGGCAAAAGTGAAGGGATCCTCATCCCAGGCAGCAGCCTCGTCGGGATACTTCGATTCGACTTCGCCGCGAGTAAGCCCCTCCCAATGCCCATGCGAGATTTCGCGGAGTCCATCACGGCTTTGTACCGCTAAGTGGTGGGGTTCACATATGAGCTTCGCGGTTTCCATAGTTCGCGCAAGTGGCGAAGCGTAAGCTGCGGCGATATTTTCACCGCTCAACCGCAGGCCGAGTCGCCGCGCTTGCTCGCGGCCATCGTCGGAAAGCAACACGTCGGTGGCGCCGGCAAAACGGTCTTCCGCCGTTAGCGTAGTGGCGCCGTGACGAACCAGGAAGATTCGAGTGGTTTTGCTGGGCACGACAGAGGTTCCCGGATAGTTTGGGGAGCTAAGTATGGGTTTACTGGGATTTTAGGTCCCAGGCGGCAAGGTTGCAACCGGGCAGCCGAAAGAAACGCGCGACAAAGGGCGCCGAAGCGGTCCAGCTCAATGCCCGACTGCGTCTCATGGGCTTGTGTAGTTTCTTGACTCTCGGGACCGCCACGAGCGTAGAATAGTTCAAGCGTTTCCAGGTAGAATGAATTATCTCACAACTTATGGCATAGGAATCAGTCCATGTTCGGACCGAATTGTGCGCGGATCGGCGGCCTTCTGGCCGCGTTGGAGATACTGTTGCTTCTGCCGCATACGGGCAAAGCCAACCCACCGTCCACGGATGGTCTCAGCGAACGCCAGAAGGCCGCCCACGTCCTTAACCGACTCGGTTTCGGGCCTCGGCCCGGCGACGTCGAGCGGGTCGAGAAGATGGGTATCGACGCGTACATCCGCGAGCAGCTCCGTCCCAAGACCATCGACGACGTGGCCGCCGAGAAAGCCGTCGCCGCGCTCGATACCCTCACGATGGATTCGCCGCACTTAATGGAGGAGTACTTCGCGGACATTCGGCGATTCCTGGAACGGCAGCAAAGCAGCGGCGACGCGGCGGACCTGAAGATGCGATATGGCATCGACGTTCCTAAGGAACGAACAATGCACAAGGGCCCGCACAAACCGGCCGAGCCCAATCTGGCTGAGCTTGGCCGGCGCGACTGCGCTGCGTTGCATCGGCGAACTTCAGCAAGCAAAGATTCTGCGGGCCACCCTTTCCAAACGGCAACTCCAGGAAGTCCTCGTCGACTTCTGGAGCAATCACTTCAATATCGACATCCGCAAGAATCAGTGCCGGGCATTGAAAGTCGCCGACGACCGCGACGTCATTCGGCCGCACGTCCTGGGCAAATTCCGCGACCTGCTGGGCGCCAGCGCCCACAGCCCGGCGATGCTCTACTACCTCGACAACGCCGAGAACTCCGTCGCACGGGAGCGATCGGCTGTCGAGCAGATGATGATCGAAACGTATATCAAGCAGAAGATCGGCATCTCAGGTGCGGGCCTGGTGCCGGCCAAAGAGGGGCTTAACGAGAACTACGGCCGGGAGATTCTGGAACTCCATACTCTGGGCGTCGACGGCGGATACACGCAGAAAGACGTCCAGGAAGTCGCCCGCTGCTTCACCGGCTGGGGTGTGGCCGGGGCACTTGGCGTCTTCGAGTTCCGCCCGGTCCGCCATGACAACGGCGGCGAAGATCGTACTGGGGATGGCAATTCCTGCCGGCGGCGGCATTGATGACGGCGAGAAAGTGCTCGATCTCCTTGCCCGCCATCCCTCAACGGCCAGGTTTATTTCCCGCAAACTCTGTCAGCGGTTTGTCAGCGACGATCCTCCTGCGGAGTTGGTCGACCGCGCGTCCAACGTGTTTGTCGAGAGCGACGGCGATATCCGCCGGGTTGTGGAATCGATTGTCACCAGTTCGGAGTTCTTCTCCCCGCAAGCTTTTCGAGCAAAGATCAAGTCGCCCTTTGAGTACGCAGTCTCAGCAGTCCGGGCGACGGGTGCGCATCTCCTTCCCAGCTCACCTCCCATGGACAAGGCCCGCGGAACGATCGAAGGGGCAGCGACGCTCGGTTACGGCAACGAAAAACTGGCGAAGCTCAAGCGGAAAACCCTCAACTGGTCCGTCTACGAAATGGGAGAGCCGCTGCTGGCCTATGCGGCCCCCACGGGGTATTCTGAGGTATCGTCCAAATGGGTAAACCCCGGCGCTCTGATCGACCGGCTGAACTTCGCCGTCGCTCTCACCGAGCAGAACGTGAGCGACGTGCAGTTCGACCCGGCGGCGATCGTCAAAGGCGTCGATATCGATCAGCCGCGGGCGGTGTTGGATCGGCTCGCCGATGTGCTGCTGCAAGGGAGCATGACCGCGGCAACGCGTCGGACGCTCCTCACGAAGGCATTCCCGCAGAATGCCGGAGCAACAGTCAACGTCGAGAAGGTGACGGCGCTGATTCTGGGCTCGCCGGAGTTCCAGCGGCGATAAGGAAACAAACACCACGGAATCGCCGTGCGGGCGGTGACGAACCCCTTTAGGTAAATGACAAGGAATGCCGATGAACACCTCTCGTCGCCTGTTTCTCAAGAACGGTGGAGTCGCCCTGGCCGCCATCGGCGCGTCGTCGCTTTGGAAACCTGGATGGTTCGGGCGGATCGCGCTTGCCGCCGGTGCAGCGCGCCGGGCCAATTCGCGGAAGGTTCTGATCTGCGTCTTCCAGCGCGGGGCGGCTGACGGCCTTTCCATGGTCGTGCCGCACGGTGACCGGTTCTATTACCAGCACCGCCAGGAGATCGCGCTGCCGCGCCCCAGCCGTTCGCGTGCAACCGGATCCTCGCTCGATCTCGATGGTTTCTTCGCCCTCCATCCGGCGCTGGATGCCTTCCTGCCCCTCTATAAAGCCGGGCATTTGGCGGTCGTTCACGCCTGCGGATCGCACAACGCGTCGCGATCGCACTTCGACATGCAGGATTTCATGGAATCCGGCGTTCCTGACGACAAGAGCGTTCACACCGGCTGGCTCAACCGCTTGCTTCAGGCCAAGGTTGAAGCCGATGCGACGACCTTCCGGGCCGTGGCGATGGCTCCGCTTATCCCGCGAACGCTGCAAGGCGACTACGAGGCCATTGCGATACGCGACCTGGCGACTTTCGGGGTCACCGCTTCGGGCGCGGCGGGCAACGTCGCCTCTGGCTTCGAGGGGATGTACGATACCGCCGTCGATGGCGTCCTGCATGGCGCCGGCAAGGAGTCGTTCAATGCCATTGCCATGCTGAAGAAGGCCAACCCAACCCAATATTCGCCAGCACACGGAGCGGTCTACCCGCGAGGCCCGTTTGGCCAGGCGATGCTCCAGGTCGCGCAACTCATCAAGGCCAACGTCGGGCTTGAAGTCGCTTTCGTAGAACTTGATGGCTGGGATACGCACAACAACCAGGGCGCCACCAACGGTCAACTCGCCGGCAGGCTGCACGATTTTTCGCAAGCGATCGCCGCCCTGCACAGCGACCTGGGCGATCGGATGAGCGACGTCCTGCTCTTGACCATGAGCGAGTTCGGCCGCGCCGCTCGACAGAACGGGAACCGCGGCACCGACCACGGGCACGGCACGTGTTTCTTCGCCCTGGGTGGCGGCGTCAACGGCGGCCGTGTCCTAGGACAATGGCCGGGCCTCGCGCCGGATAAGTTGTTTGAACAACGGGACCTGGCCGTGACCACCGACTTCCGAGCGGTGTTTGCCGAGGTGTGCGCCAGGCACTTTGGTGCGAACATTGACCGGTTGAAGGGCGTATTTCCGCACTATCTCATAAACGAAGAAGAGTTTCCCGGTATTTGCAAGGCTTAAAGTCTACTCCGGGTGCTGGATCGCACCGGGATCTTCGAGTTGGCCCACCCGCGCCAGCCCGGCGACTACCGTGGCTCCGTCGCGCTGCCAGGCCAACGAATAGTTGCTCGGGTCGCTGAACTACCGCACGTCGTACGATCTCTCGTTAACGGGGTAAAGCGTGGGCTGCGTCGAGATGTGGCAGGCAACTAGGCGCTTGCACAAAGGTCACGACTGAACCACCACCGCCTGAAAGGCGGTGGTGGTTCAGTTGCAATTCGTGCCCTGATATGTTCATAATGGGACCTATCTCCCACAACGAGGCTGCCCCCAGACTTAAGGGCAGGTCCTTGCCGATCGTGCAGTCATGTACGGCGGCATGATATGCCATGAAAGGAAAGAATCGTGAGGATCTGTGCACTCTTGTTAGCCTCGACTCTGCCCACAGCAGCTTATGCCGTCGAGTCGCCATCGTGGGCGACCAAGGATCTTCGTGCCGGCATCATCGGCACCGACACGTCCCACGTGCCGGCATTCACCGAGTTGTTCCGATTGCATCCCGAATGGAAGATCAAGGTCACGACGGCGTTCAAAGCGGGCAGCCCAGATCTGCCCTTGAGCGCCAGCCGCGTCGAGGGCTTCGCCAAGACGATTCACGACAAGGATGGCGTCGAGTTGGTCGGCAGCATCGAAGAACTGTTGCCAAAGGTGGACGTAGTCCTTTTGGAGAGCGTGGACGGCCGGCCGCACCTCGCCCAGGCCAGGCCTGTGCTTAAGGCCGGCAAACGCCTGTTCATCGACAAGCCGCTGGCCGCCAGCCTGGACGATGTCCGCCGGATTGTCAAACTCGCGGAGGAAACGCGCACGCCGATGTTCAGCGCTTCCTCGGCGCGGTTTCACCCCGACATTCCCCGCCTGCGCAAAGATCCCGGAGTGGGGAAGGTCGTCAAGGTCCAAGGCAGTTCGCTGCTGAACAGGCTCGCATTCCATCCCGACCTGTTTTTTTATGGGATCCACGGTGTTGAACCCCTGTATGCGGTGATGGGAACGGGCTGCGTGAGCGTTTCGAGAAAAATGGAGGGAAGTGCGGACATCACCACCGGAAAATGGAAAGACGGGCGCGTTGGCGTCTATTACGGCGTGCTTTCCAAGGAGAAACAGCCCGTGATCCGCATCTGGGGCACGGAAGGCGCCACCGCCGCCGTCGGCCCTGAGGATTACGAGGGCTTGGTGCGGGCGATTGCAGAATTCTTCCAAACCGGGCGATCGCCGGTCGACGCGGCGGAAACCATCGAGATCTTCGAATTCATGACGGCCGCCCAAATGAGCAAAGATCGCAAGGGCGCAGTGGTGCCGCTTCAGGTGCTGCGGAAGTGATTGAGCCTATTACTTCGCGGGGAGAACCACCATCAGAATTCATCGTTCCTTGACAACGAACGAGCACTGAGTTATTGATAAGGACAGTTTGTCGAACCATTTAGCCCCTGGGTGGTTTCCACCGCAGTAAAGGAAAGATGCAATGTCACCTCAAATTACTCGTTGGGCCGCAATGGCCGCTGTCTTGTCCGGTATTGCCTTCGTGGCCGCGCCGGCGGCCGCGAGTGCCGCCAAGGCCCGGGGATTGGTAGCGGCAATCAAGATCCTGCCGGACAAGGCCCCCGACTGTTCCAGCCTCAAGTCGATCGTTGCATCGATCACGCGCGAGTGCAAGACCAATGACGAAAAGGCCATCGCCATCTACAACTTCATGCAGCTGAGCCATTATCATTTTGCCTATCCGGGCGAGCCGGGTGGGCTGCCCGTGCTCAAGGAAATCAACTGCTACGGCTGGAGCCTCTGCGGCGGCCTGCACTCCGAAGAATCGGCCTTGTGGCGGCAACTCGGCTGGGGCTGGCGCTTCGTCGGCTGGGACGGACACACCACGGTCGAGGCCAACTACGACGGCAAGTGGCACTACCTCGACGTCTTTCTAAAGTTCTATGCCTGGAAGCCCGACCCCAGCGCACCGGGCGGACGAACCATCGCCGGCGAGGACGAATTGACGAAACGCAGTGAAGAACTCATCAGGAACGCCTTTGTGCTCGACCAGGCCCGCAAGTGCGTCTATGCGAAGAACAACCAGTTCGGCCGCTACGGCAACAAGGTCTACTGGCTGGCCCCGGCATTCCTCTCCTGCGGCGACGAATTGGACGGTGTGATCGGCGGGTTGAAGACGCACCATCGCGGCGGGCCCGACGAGGGCTGGGCGGGTATTGTCCACGCCGACAGGGGCTACTCGGCCAATGTTAACCTTGCCCCGGGTTTTTCGCTTACCAATACCTGGGATCCTCTGCCCGGCGCCTGGTACTGGAACGACAGCAAGAATCCGCCCGCGCACACCTGCGGCGGTCACAAGGACACGCGGAACGACCCGGGCATCGGGCTGGTGCTGGAGCCGTATATCACGAGCAAGCCAGCCCGCAGCTACGCCAGCGGCATGCTCACCTTTGCTGCCGACTTCTCCAGCGAGGCCGTGCTCAAGTCGTTTGCCGCGGTGGAGAATGTGAAGTATGCCGGCAACTCGCTGGTTCCCGCCGAGAGCGGCAGGCCAGGCACGGTGGTGGTCGATCTGGCCAGCCCCTACCTTTTGACCAAGGCCCACGGCGAGGCCAGCGGCGCTGATGCGGTCGAAGTCTCTATCGACGGCGGCAAGACGTTCCGGGCCGTCGACCTGACGGACCTTACCGCCGCCGTCCGCGGCCAGGTGGCGGCACAGATCAAGTTATCTTTCAAGACAGCGCTGAAGGCGTTGAAACTCGAAGCCGTCGTGCAGAACAATTCGGCGCCCTGCCATATCTTTCGCCGGGCAAAAACCTGGTCACGGTTTCCGTAGCGGATCCCAAGTCGCTGGGAGACAACCGGTTGGTGGTCACGTACGCCTATCGGCTGGGAAGCCGCCGCAAATCGTTCGAGCAGATGTACGACGAAGACAAGGAGATCGCCAAGGCGCACGACGCAACGTGGGACGATGCGGTCACCTGCATACAGAGGTCGTTCCGCGGCGGCGATTTGCCGGCAACGTTCGAGATCGATTGCCCCACACCCAAGGGCCAATACCCGGTCTATCCGCGCATGCTGTTCGTGCGCCGCGAGATACTGGCGCCGGGCCAGTCGCCGGCGCCGCTGCCCGCGCCGGCAACGACGCCCGGCGTCCGGGCAAGCGAGGATCTGGCGACGCTGCCCAGCCCATGGCTTATCGGCACGCAATTGCCGCCGGCTGGGCCCCCACGGGCCACGCAGGGTGCGGTGCTGCCGATGAAAAAGGTCTCCTACGTGACCAAAAAAGGGCAGGTGTTCAAGCATCGATTCGTCAAGTGGTTAAAGGACGGCTCTGATGCGTGGGTGATGCTCCTGGATTTCAACGCCGGCAAGCTGCCCAAGCTCTATAACCTGGCCGCAGCCAAACTCGTGCTATACGTCGAGGAGGCCCACGACAAGGCGCCGATGCAGGTCGCAGCCCTGATGCTCGATGCGCCATTCGACGTGGACCAGCCCTATGATTTTGCCAATCTAGGCCAGAACGTGGGGACCACGATCGTGCAGAGGGGCAGCGGCGCGGCCATTTCGCCGCCGCGGCGCTACGAGATCGACGTGACCCGCGCGGTACGAGCCTGGGCCAGCGGCGCCAAGTGCCACGGCCTGGCGGTGCGCATCGTGCCCAATCGCGGAGTGGACGACGGTTGGACGGTCCACTTCACACCATCCGAAGAAAAGCCAGCCGAATTGGAAATTGCCACGTACTCCGAGAAGTGAATCCAACCCGAACTAGATAATCATGAAGCGATCCATCATCTCTGCCGTTCTAGCCTTCGTGTCCTTTAGTTTGTCCACCGCCGCCCCGGCCGCAACGCTGAAAGTGGGGCCGAATAAGAAATTCACCAAACCGTCACAGGCGATCCAGGCCGCCCAGGACGGCGACACCATCGATATCGACGCTGGTGTTTACCCTGGCGACGTGGCCACGGTCCGCGCCAACCACCTCACCATTCGCGGCGTCGGCAACGGCCGCGCCAAGCTCCCGGCCCGCGGCCATGAAGCCGGTGGGAAGGGCATTTGGGTGGTGACGGGCAGCGACCTCACCGTGGAGAACATTGAGTTCTCCGGGGCCCGCGTCCGCGACCGTAACGGCGCCGGCATTCGGCCGGAAGGGAAGAACCTCACGGTCCGCAATTGCCGCTTCTACGACTGCGAGAACGGCGTCCTGGGCGGCAATGGCGAGATCCTCTTCGAAAGCTGCTCGTTCGAGCACTGCGGCCCCGTCGCCAGTCCGGCCACGCATTCCCTTTACATTGGCGAGCGCTGCACCAAGCTCGTCTTCCGTCACAACTACTCGACCGACGTGATCCAGGGGCACCTCTTGAAGAGCCGGGCCAAAGAAAGCTGGCTGCTCTACAACCGCCTTAGCGACGAGAACGGCACAGGCAGCGCCGTTGCCGATTTTCCCAACGGCGGCGTGGTGGTCATTATCGGCAACGTGATGCACAAGGGCCCCCACGGCAATAACAGCCGCGTGATCGCCTACGGGTTCGAGGGCATCAAGCACCAGCGGAACGCGTTGTGTGTGGTCAACAACACGATGGTCTATGAACACCGCCACACTAACGCCTTCTTCGTACACGTCGAGAATGGTCCCAAGGACCTCGTGCCCATCATTCGCAATAACCTCTGCATCGGCAAGGTGCCGCTTACGAATTGGCCCAGTGCCGAAGCGACCGGCAACCTGCTCTTCAAGACCGCCGCAGCGGCACGGCTGGTAGATCCGGCGATGTACGATTACCACCTTACGGCCGACTCGCCGTGCATTGGCAAAGGCGTGGCGGCCGGGAAGCTCGGCGATTTCGACCTGACGCCCACCGAGCAATACGTCCACCCCTGCAAGAGCGAACCACGCCCGGTGACCGGTGCGCTCGATGTCGGCGCGTTTCAGTGGCAAAGAAGCGAGTAGGACGACATTCCTTCGCACCAGCAAACATCCTGTGGCTTTCTTTGCTGAGCTTTCAGGCAAACCTGGTGATCCCCGGCATGGCCACCGGCGGCACGGCCAGCGGGCCCCACTCGTACTTGAATGGGCCGAGGACTTCTTGCGAGTCGAGCGCCTGCTCCCAACTGATCTTCTGCCCGGTGTAAGCAGCCATGCGGCCCATGATGGCCAGCATCGTGCTCTTCGTCATGTAGTCGCCGTTGTAAACCGGCTTGCCCTTGCGGATGCCGGCGAACATTTCGTCGTGCTCAGTCTGGTAGATATTGTTGATCTCGCCGCGATAGACCCACTTGTTGTGGCCTGCGACGATGTTCATGCCCCCGCGGCGCTCGTGGAACTCAGCCCGTCCCTTGCTGCCCACAGCCCACGCGGAGGAGTCGTTCGCGCAGCCGCCGATTTGGCGGATGTTGCTGAATAGCCTGGCACCGCCGGCGTACTCGAAAACCACGGAGTGATGGTCGTAGATGTGGCCGTATTCGGGCCCGGTACGGACCTGCCGCCCGCCCATGCCGATTGCCGCCACCGGATACTGGCCGTTCATGATCCAGGCGCAAACGTCGAGAAAGTGGATGTGCTGCTCGACGATGCAATCGCCCGAAAGCCAGGTGAAGTACAACCAATTGCGGAGTTGCCACTCCAAGTCGCTCCAGCCCGGTTCGCGTTTTCGCATCCAGACCGGGCCGCGGAAGTCGCTGGCCTGGAGCGTGTGGATGTCGCCCAGGGCCCCGTCATGAATGCGCCCCACCAGTTCGCGAAAGCCGTAGTAGCAACGCATGCACAGGCCGGACACCAAGGAGAGGTTCTTCCTTTTGGCCTCTTCGCAAGTGGCAATAACGGAGCGAATGCCGGGGGCGTCGACGGCAACGGGCTTCTCGGCGAAGACGTGCAGTCCGGCATCGACGGCCGCCTTGAGGTGGGTGGGACGGAAATGGGGCGGCGCGGCCAGGAGCACGACGTCTACCCCGCTGGCGATCAGTTGCTTGTAAGCCTCGAAACCGACGAATCGCCGCTCGCGAGGCACGACCACTTTCTTGCCGGCCTTCTCGTCCTTTTGCAGGATTGCCAGACTGCTTTGCAGCCGGTCTGCGAAGACGTCGGCCATGGCGACGAGCTGCACGTTGGCGTCGGCGTACAGGGCTTCGGCGGCCGCGCCCGTACCCCGTCCGCCGCAGCCGACCAGCCCGAGACGCAAGATATCGCTGCCGTGGGAGTGTACGCCGGAGGCAAGCGGGCGTGTGCCCGCCAGGATTCCGCCACTCGCCACGGCCCTGGCCTTGAGAAAACTGCGCCGCCCGCTGGAATATTGTTTGTTCATGACGAGATTGGTTACGTAGGCGCGCCCGTCCACCATTGTCCCATGAGGCGGCGATTCTCTTTCAAGACCGCGGCAAGCGCCGCTCGCTTCTTCTTCCCCTCGGGGGCCCACGGGTATTCGACGTGCAGCGAGAGCGGGGCACGATAGTTCATTTTGGCCAGCATGGGAAAGAAACCGCTTCGGCCAAACTCCCCCTGGCCGAACGGCACAAATTGGGCGGGCCGCTTCACGTCCTTCACGTAGACCACGCGGATGTGCGGCTTGAGCTTCTCGAATCGCCCCCGCCAATCGCCGCCGTGGGCGATGATCGCGTGCCCCAAGTCGAAGGCCACGGCTATCTGCCGCGGGTCGAAATCCTTCACCAGGTCGTAGAGCTCGTCGAGATCGCCGCCAGCCGGCCCCTTGCCCTCGCCGGCCCATGAAGAGTGATTCTGCACCAGGGCGCAGACGCCCAATTCCCCGTTCATGGCGGCAAGTTCCTTCAGCCGCGCGCGGATCTCGGCACAGAGTTTTTTGGCCGGAACTTCGGGCTGGTGCAGCCAATAGCCCAGCCGATAGTTCGGAGCGCCAAGCTTCTTGCCCGTGCTGAGGATTTCGCGGGCATGCGGCGAATCGACGCCGTGGATATCGGTCGTCATCAATAGCAGGCGAAGCTTGTGCCTGGCCAGCGCGTCGGAATAGCGCGGCAACTGCTCGGCGGCGTGCTCGGGAAAGACCTCACCCTTGGGTCGCACGGCACAGTCGACGCCGTCCAATCCAGCCTCGGCGACAGTCTGGGCCGACTGCTCGAAATCGAGATTCAGCTCCTGGAAGATCTTGCCGAATACAGCCACGGGCGGCATCACAACCTGCTTGGCCAGGCCGCCCAACTCGCGGCCGAAGAGAAGCTGGCTCGCATTCACGGCGGCAGCCGCCCCCGTCAGTTCGAGGAAATGACGCCGCGAAATGGAATTTCTGGTTTCCATGATCTACTCAAGCGTTTTTTCGCCCAGCGCCCTGCAATCCCTGGATGACCGTCTCAAGGAACTCCCGCGCACGGCGGGCCAAGCGGTCGACGCCCTCCGGCTCCTTCGGATACGGCAGCAGAGGCGCCGAGATGTTCTCGCAGCACAGCGGCATATTCAAGGGCTTGAAGGCCACCGTGTCGAGCAGTTTATAGTGGTCAATCTCGCCGAAGCCAGGCCCGCAATCCTGGCTCTTCGGCCAGTTGCGGTGGTCCTTGATGCAGAAACTGCGGACCACGTCGGCACACTTGCGGATGTCGGGGATCGGATCGAGGTGCAAGTAGTCCAGCACGTTCCCAGCATCATAACCGACCATAACGCCCGGATCGTTCACTTCCCGAATGATCTCGGCGCAGGCCGCACCGGTGCCCGTTGTGCCGCCGTGCTGCTTGACGATCAGCAGCACGCCCAGGTCCCGGGCGATGGGGCCGAGCTTCTTGAAACGCTCGATCCAAACGGGACGGCTGCCGCCTTCGGTGTGGCCGAAAGTGAGTACCTGGGGTATACCGGCCGCTTGGGCCTGCTTGAGCCGCTGGGTGAGGACTTCCAGGCCTTTACGCTCCTCGGGGTAGATCATCGAGAACATCATGAGCGGCTCCAAGCCCAAGTCACGGCAGCGCTTGCCCAACTGGCGGGCCTTTTGCGGTGGAGCGTCGGCGGCCATCACCGGCGTCTGCGGGCCATCCGGCCCGTTGTGCGTAGTGCCCCAGGCCACGTAGCAATAGCCGGCAGCGCGAATGCCCGAAAGCGCCCGCTCCAAGGGAAACTGCGCGTAGGGCAACGTCATGCAGGCGATTTGGAACTGGGTGGGACTGGCGGGATTGGCCGGTTTTGGCGGCTCGGCAGCCCGGGTTTCTGAGGGCCGCGTCAGTGCGGCTCCGGCGGCTGCCGCCGTTGCGAAATGCAAGAACGACCGCCTCGGGATCTGTGCGGACATCATTGGATCTCCATCTAAATGTCAAACAAACGGCGTGATGCCGGGCATGGCCACTCGTGGCTCCGGCAGCGGGCCCCACTCGTACTTCGGCGGCGCGAGGTCCTCCTTCGAACTCATCGCTTGCTCCCAGGTGATGGACTGCCCCGTATAGGTGACCATCCGCCCCAGGATTCCCAGCAAGGTGCTTTTGGCCATGTACTCGCCTTCGTTGATTGTCTGGCCCTTGCGAATGGCAGCGAACATCTCGTCATGCTCCGTGTGGTAGATGTTGTTTTCCGGGCCTCGGTAGATCCACCTCTTATCGCCGCTAGTGAGGTTCGTGCCGTTTTTGCTTTCGCGAAATTCCGCCCGGCCCTTGCTGCCGATGGCCCAGGCGCTCATGTCGCCTTCACATCCGGACAACTGCCGCGTATTGCTGAAGAGCCTCGCGCCGTCGGCATATTCGTAGACCACGCTGTGGTGGTCGAAGATGTTGCCGAACTGCGGGCCGCTACGGACCTGCCGGCCACCCATGCCGATCGCCTTGACGGGATATTGTCCCTTCATGATCCATGAGCAGACGTCGAGAAAGTGGACGTGTTGCTCGACGTTGAAGTCGCCGGAGAGCCAGGTATAGTAGTACCAGTTGCGGGTCTGCCAGTGCATGTCGTCTTCGCCCGGCAAACGGGTCTTAGTCCAGATTGCCCCGCGATAATCGTTGGCCTGGAGCGTATGGATCTCACCCAGGGCGCCGTCGTGAATGCGGTGGACGAGTTCGCGGAAGCCATAAGAGCATCGCAGGCAGAGTCCGGAGACGATTGAGAGGTTTTTCTTCTTCGCCTCCGCGCACGTGGCCAGGACGCTCCGCACGCCGGGGGCATCGACGGCCACCGGTTTTTCGGCGAAGACGTGCAGCCCGGCCGCGACGGCCGCCTTCAGGTGCATCGGACGGAAATGCGGCGGCGTGGCCAGAAGCACCAGGTCCAGTCCGCTGGCAATCAATTCCTTATAGGCGTCGAAGCCGACGAACTGCCGCTCGGGGGTCACGGCAACTTTCCTGCCGATTTCTTCCTCTTTCTGCAGGCTTGCGAGGCTACTTTTGAGCCGGTCTTCAAAGAGATCGGCCATGGCGACGAGGCGGACGTTGGGGTCGGCCTGAAGGGCATCGGCGGCCGCCCCGGTGCCGCGGCCGCCACAGCCGACCAGCCCGATGCGCAAGATATCGCTGCCGCCGACGTGGGCGCCGAGGGCAAGCGGCTGCGCGCCCAAGACACCGTTGGCCAAGATTCCACCGCCGGCCAAAGCGGTGGCCTTGAGGAAATCACGTCGCCCGCGTTCTACAGAATCAGGTTTGTTCACGACAGATCCTCCATTTCTACTTTTTCAGAGGCAGTGAAGCGTAGGTAGGAACAAGCTTGCGGATTTCCGGCAGTATTCGGGCAAATTCTAGCCGTGCTACTTTGTCAAAGGGTATAATTCGACGTTGCGATAGAAAATCTCGCTGCCCTCATCCTGCAGCAGGATCTTGCCGCCGGCGGGCATCACGTCGATGAATTCGTTGACCGTAATGCCATTGATTTTGATCGTCAGATGGCTGCCGTCCATAAGGCAATCCACGCGGGTCCATTCGCCCAGGGGGCTGGCAACGTCGTCTTTGCCACGGTTGTCGAGCCGCTCCACAAAGAACGGCTGGTGTTTCGACCACCAGAACTGTTTGCCGGAGTAGACCGTTTTGCGGCCCCCTTTCTTCCAGCGGGTGTTGCCGTCCGCAGCCACTTCCGTTTCGCTGGTGACGGTGGCGGGAATCAATCGGCCGGCGGCATCCTTGCCACGGATGACGATCAGGTCTCCCTCGCAGCCTTGGGCGATCTGGCACTCCAGGCAAGTCATCCATGCGCCGGCGCCGCCGTCGGGACCGATACCGTTCAAGAGGGCCCCCGAGTTGCGCACCGACGCCGGGTCCGTGATGTATTTGCCCCACTTGTACTCCAGTTGGAGATGGTAGTTCTTGTAGGCTTTGTCGGTGGCCAGATAGCCCAGTCCCTCGCCGGAAATTCGAATGACCCCGTCCACCACGCTGAATACGTGGTGCGGATCCTCGCGACCCGTCGCCTTGAGCCACGTGGTGAAGCCGGCCAGGTCTTTGCCGTTGAAAAGCCGGATGGGCTTTTCCGGAGCCACGGGCTCGCCTGCCAGCGACGCCAGCGACGCCAGTGCCAGCAGCAACACGAGCACGGGTAGGATAACGTGCCGAGGGATGCTCATAGCTCAACTCCTGGTCGCGGAGGCAAAGGGTCTTTGGCAGCAGGCTGGAAAACGTTATGGTGGCCCTTCCTGGCAATGCTTCCATCCGCGTTCGCCTGGGTAGTGGACGTACTCAGATTACTTGGGGCAATTCGGGAAGTCAACCAGCAGAGGACGGAATTCCTTGCTTACCCCTAACCTGTCGTTTCCGGCCGCAAATCGATTCGCTCGCGGAACGCGACGAAGAAAAAGATCAGGATCACGCCCGACATCAGCGCCGGCCAAAGCCAATACGGAAGCCATTGATGCGTAACCTGGTCGTCGTACCTAAGCGTAAAGTGATCGAGCATCTTGCCGCCCAGCAGCGTGCCACCGAGTTGTCCCAAACCGAAGGTCACCAGCGCGAACAGACCCTGGCGCGTAGCCTGCAATTGTTTCGGGGCCTTCTTGTCGACATACGCCGCGCCAATCGTAAAAATGAAGGCGAAGGCAACACCGTGCATTGCCAGGGCGACGAAGTTGGTCCACTGGTACGCCGGGAAGACGCCACACGCAAAACACAGGTACCGTGCGCACCAGGCGAGCAGGCCGAGGCAAACCATGCTCTTGAATCTCATGCGGAGCAAGAAAATCGGCAAGCACATCGTGACGATCAACTCCGAGGCCTGTGCAAGACTCTGGACAAGCTGGGGAAACGGCATTTTGATGTCGACGAGGAAATCGTTATAGTAATTCCAATAGAAACACCCCGGAATCATGATCAGCAGCGACGCGGCCATAAAGACCGTGAAATTCGGGTCCTTTAACAGCCCTAATGCGTTGAGTCCCAGTAGTTCACCGATCGTGACCTTCTTGCCTGCGGCCGGCGGAGGCGTGCGCGGCAGGAAAAGATTGTAGATCCCCGTGAAAATGCAGAGTGCGGCCGCGATCTTCAGCGGCCACGTGGTCTCTTCGATCTTGTCGATGCCAAAGGCGTAGAATCCTATCGGACTGATCAGGCTGGCCGCAATCCACCCTAAGACGCTCATCGTGCGAATGATGGGAAACTCCCTGGCCGGATCCTGCAAATGGGCGAATGTGATCGAATAGGTCAGCGACCAGGTGGGCATGTAGCAAAGGCAATGCATCAAGAGCAGCCAGAACAGCAGCCACGGCTGCGGCTTGCCGTCCGGTCCGACGACCGCCAGTGCCGCGAGGAA
Organism: uncultured Planctomycetia bacterium; assembly: GCA_963709175.1. Taxonomy (GTDB): domain Bacteria; phylum Planctomycetota; class Planctomycetia; order Pirellulales; family Thermoguttaceae; genus JANXQG01. The sequence goes on along the minus strand of CAVPVK010000007.1, from coordinate 90,342 downwards.
GAGGAAGATTCCGCCCAGTACGTTGAGCACCGCCATGACTTTTTCCGACGCGAAGAAGCGATCGGCGATCATACCGACAAACAGCGGCGAGATAATGGCGGCCCAGGCTAACGGCGTGTACTCCCAGCCGATCCAGCCCACCCAGCTAATCAACCTGCTCACGGCCCCCGTTTGACCGATTTCGATGTTTCCGTAGCCGACCTTGTCCAGGCAAGTTACCAGCGGCACCACCCACATGCTGTTGATGGCGTACTGCAGGAACATCATGGCGCCCAGGTGGACCTTCGTGCGGACCGGCGTCGCAGACATCGCGATAGACTCCTTGATGGGAACGGGGCAACGGGCAAGCGCGATCATTCTCCTCCAATCACCGGGGCAAATCAAGGTGCACGCGATCCGGCGTGCTTATGCAGAACAGAATAGATGCCGCGCTACGAAGCCACTTTGCAGTTCTCCGCAGTTCTCCGTCCGGCATCTTGACAGCGGGAGCGCATGGCGTTATTGATACGGAGAACTCAACTGCCTTTAGGACCCTGCCATGCCGCAAGAGCCGCTGCGATTACTGATACTCGGTGCGCACCCCGACGATGCCGAATACCATGCTGGCGGGCTGGCGGCGGCCTATCGCCAGTCGGGGGGCACGGTAAAGATCGTTTCGCTGACCGATGGATCTGCTGGGCATTTTCAACGGTCCCCGGCGACGCTGGGCCAACTCCGCCGGGCAGAGGCCGCGGCCGCAGGGCACGTCATCGGCGCCGCCTATGAAACGTGGGATATCCCCGACGGCCAGTTGATGCCGACCCTTGAGGTTCGATTGCGGGTGATCCGCGAGATTCGTACGTTCGTACCGGACCTGGTGCTCACCCACCGTACCTGCGACTATCACCCCGACCATCGGGCCGCCGGCCAGGTCGTCCAAGACGCATCGTACCTGGTGACGGTGCCCAACGTGCTTCCCGACGTGCCTGCCCTACGGAAAGACCCGGTAGTCGCCTACATGGCCGACACTTTCAGCAAACCCAACCGGATGACGGCCGACGTAGTGTTGGATGTGACCGACCGGCTCGACACGATCATCGCCATGTTGGCTTGCCATCGCACACAGGTCTTCGAGTGGTTGCCCTACGAAGAAGGCGTGCTCAGTGAGGTTCCGGCGGACGACACGGGCAAGCTCGTGTGGCTTCGCGGTTGGTACGTCAAGCATATGCGCCAGCGGCTGCAGTGGTTTCGCCGCGAGCTGTGCGCCGCCTTCGGCCCGCAGCGCGGAGCGGAAATCGAGGCGGCGGAAGTCTATGAGATCAGCGAATACGCATCGCGCCCCGATGATGTCCGACGTCAGCAGTTGTTTCCTACGGGGCATTGTCTCGGAAGACAAGAAAGTACCAACGTCACACCATGACAACCGCGCATTTCGTTCGACTTGTTGTCGTCATGTTTTGTCTGCCGTGCTGTTGGTCGCCGGCCGTGCTCGTCGCCAAGGGACCTGCAGGCAGCGCGCCGGCAAGGAGAAGTCCAGACCAGGTGCTTCTGGTCTGCAACACCGACAGCCCGACCTCGCGGGCCATCGCCGGTGCCTATGCTCACGAGCGACATATCCAACACCGTCTCTCGATCCACTGCCAGGATTCGGCGCTGAGCACGAAGAATGAGACCATAACCCTTGCCGCCTATACAGAGCAGATCGAGCACCCAATCCGGGAGTATCTGGCGAGACGTGCCGGCATCGATTTTATCGTGCTCACCAAGGGCATCCCTATCCGGATTGTTGGCGCCACATTAGGAAGCAGTGACGAAAATACCAAGGAGCCGCAAGACACCCGGGGGCGACCGTCAGTTGACAGCTATCTGGCCGCCATGGACTACTCCACAATGCCCGGTACGCGGAAGTTCAATATCCGCGGCAGTGGCGCCATCGGGGTGGCCTATGCCAACCGCTACTGGAACGCGATGGAACCATTCTCGCACGCGAAATTTGGCGGGTATCTCGTGAGCCGGCTGGACGGCTATACGGAAGCCGACGCCAAGGCGCTGACAAGCCGGGCGTTGGAGGCCGAACGGGAGCTTCCTGAGCTCCTCGCACGGGGGAAAGTGTTATTGGACGTTCAACCGAGATTTGCCCTGGGTGACAAGGCCACCCAACCCGGGCCAATCGCTGAGACCGTCATCAAGAGCGAATCGCCATGGAGCGAGTTCAACGCCGACATGCGTCACGCGGCCGATGTGCTGACCAAGCGAGGCATACCCGTGGAGTTGGATCTGACGGAGACCTTCATCGGTCAGCGTACCGGCTTGCTGGGCTATTTTTCCTGGGGGAGCAATGACGCTCGGTATTCGCCGCACGCCTACCAGACGCTTTCTTTTGCGGCCGGGTCGTTGAGCGACACGGCCGTGTCTACCAGCGCTCGGACGTTCTTGCCCACCCAAGGCGGCCAATCGCTACTGGTGGACTTGATTGCCCATGGACTCACCTGCGGGAAAGGGTATGTCGATGAGCCGCTCCTCCAGGCAATTGCCTCGCCCACGATTGCCATGGATCGGTATACCTCGGGCTACACGATGGCCGAGAGCTTTTATGCGGCGTCGCATTTCGTCGGCTGGGAGGATGTAGTCGTTGGCGACCCGCTATGCTGTCCTTATTTTGGCGCAGCACTCCGGAAGTAGGTGTAATCTTCCCAGTTCCTGAAGTCACGAGCGTTTCCCCGTCTTGTCGATGATCGCGGGTCATCATAGGATAGCTGCTCGTCACCAAAGCAAAAGGTAGCCTCTTGGATTTCCGGTCAGCGTGTCGATCTCCTGGTCGATGTGCTGCCCCTCGAACTTTCTTGTTGCACTATAGCGTTCCTCGGTAGAGTCCGTGGCTCTCAATGTACTTCTCCACCGCCCGCGGCGTGCGGTAGCGAATGCTCAGCCCGGCCGCCACGCGCTGGCGAAGGTCGGAGGAACTCAGGCCGATCTCCGGCATCAGCACCTCGTGCCGAGCCATAGCCGCGATCCGCTCGGGCGAAGCTATGCCAGCCAGGGCGGCGTAGTCGGGCGGCGGCTGGCCCCAGCGGCGGACGGCCATCGGCATCGCCAGCCGGCAGACCTCCGCAGGCTGCCGCCAATGGGATAGATCGTGAAACATGTCGGCCCCCAAGAGGAAAAAGAACTCGCTGGCCGGATCGTCGGCACAGAAATGCGCCAGGGTATCGGCCGTGTAATTCACGCTCCCGCGGTCCGTTTCATAGCGGTTGACGCAGAAGGCCGGGTGCCCGCCAACGGCAAGCTCCAACATTTCGATCCGGGTTTGGGCCGGACTCAACTCCCGTTGCTGCTTGTGGGGAGGAATCGCGGCCGGCACGAACCACACGGCGTCCAATTGGCCTTGCTCGCGGCAGCATTCCGCCAAAAGCAAATGGCCGAAATGGACGGGATCAAAACTGCCGCCGAAGATTCCAATACGCATCTTGTGGCTACTGACCGAAAATGGGATAGTTACTGGAAGAAGGAAATCCGAAATGCGAATAGCGAAATCCCAGACAAATTCGAAATATAGAGTGCCGATGAACAAAACTGCGGATCGGAACGCCTGGGTGGTTTCTCATGCTGCGTATCTTGGAGTGGTTACCCTGGGACGTTTTCGACCTTCGAATTATGTCTTTTGAATTTGTCTGGGATTTCGCTATTCGCATTTCGGATTTATAGTTTACCCCGGTCATGCTTCCCGAACAACGTAGTCTCTTCGAAACCGCTCCCGAACCGTGGGAGACCGACGACCAGGCGGAGCAACTCGTGGCAACCGTGGTCCTCGCTACCGGGCCAGCCCAGGAATTCGACTACCTGGTGCCCGGCGCCCTCCGCGAAGACGTCGAGGCGGGGCGGCGCGTGCTCGTTCCGCTGGGCAAGGGCAATAGGCAAGTGCTCGGCTATTGTGTGCGAGTGGAAAGCCGCACGACCGGTTCGCGTCCGCTGAAGCCGCTTGTCGGGCTGGTCGACCGCCAGAGCCTGCTCTCGCCTGCCATGTTGCGGCTCACTCACTGGATCGCCGACTATTATCTCTGCCCCTGGGGCCAAGTCCTCGAGACGGTCCTGCCGGCGGGTGTCCGCGGACAGGCGGGCACGCGCCTAGCCACGCTCTTAACACTCGACCCCCGCGGGCAGCAACTCTTGGCCGCGGGCAAAGTCCTAGAGAAGCACGCCGCCGTCCTCCGCGAGTTGGCGGCCGCGGCCGAGCCGCTCACGCCACAAGAGCTTGCCCGCCGCGCGAAGTGCTCGCCGGGCCCCATCGCTACGCTCCGCCGCAAAGGGCTCATCCGCGCCAGACCGCGCGGGTATCGGCTCGGCGACCGGCGGAAACACCCCTGCCGCGCGAGGGGCGCCTCACGCTCAATCCAGACCAGCAAAACGCTCTGGACGCTGTGCTCGCCGCGCTCCGCGGGCAGCGGCATCGCACGCTCCTGATCCACGGTGTGACCGGCAGCGGCAAGACCGAAGTCTATATCCAGGCCATCGAAGAGGTGGTGCGCTACGGCCGCCAAGCGATTGTGTTGGTGCCGGAGATCAGCCTCACCCCGCAAACTGTCGAGCGCTTTCGCCGCCGCTTCGGCGCGGTGGCCGTGCTGCACAGCCACCTGAGCGACGCCGACCGTCATGGGCAATGGCAACGAATCGTCTCCGGCGGAGTGCAAGTAGTGGTGGGCGCACGCAGCGCGATCTTCGCCCCGACGCCGCACCTGGGGCTGATCGTGCTCGACGAGGAGCATGAATCGACCTTCAAGCAGGAACCGCGCCCCGCTACCATGCCCGCGACGTGGCCATAGCGCGAGCGGCGGCCGAGAACGTGCCGCTGGTCCTCGGCTCGGCCACGCCTTCGCTGGAAAGCTGGAACCGCGCCCGCACGGGCCAATACGACCTGGTCGAGATGCCACGACGGGTCATGAACCGGCCGCTGCCGGAAGTCGGCACGATCGATCTGCGGAGCGAGGACCAGAGAAGCGGCGGCGTACCCGGTACTCTGAGTCGGGGGAGCATCAGCCGCCTGCTGCACCAGGCGATAGTCGCCGCCTTGCATGGCGATGGCCAGGTGATCTTGCTCCTGAATCGCCGCGGCTATTCGACGCACATTCAGTGCCCGGCCTGCGGCGAGGTCGTCCGTTGTCCCGATTGCGATATCGCGCTGACATACCACAAGCCGAGCGACGAGGCCCTCTGCCACTTGTGCGACTACCGCACCCCGGCACCCACGAAGTGCCCCTCCTGCGACTCAGGCGAGATCCGCTATTGGGGCATCGGCACGCAGAAGCTGGAGGCTGAGGTGCGGGCCCGATTCCCCAACGTTCCCCTCATCCGCATGGACGCCGATACGATGCGGGCCCGAGGGGCGCACGAAAAGGCCCTGGCGGAATTCCGTTCGGGCAGGGCCCGAATCCTGCTGGGTACGCAGATGATCGCCAAGGGGCTGGATTTTCCCAACGTGACGCTGGTAGGCGTGATCCAGGCCGATACCGCCTTGCACTTGCCCGACTTCCGTGCGGGAGAAAGGACCTTCCAATTGGTAACGCAGGTGGCGGGGCGGACCGGGCGGGGTGACAAAGGCGGGCGAGTGCTGGTGCAGACCTTCAGCCCCGATCATGCGGCGATCCGTGCAGCCGTGCGTCACGACTACGCGGCGTTCGCGGCGGAGGAACTGCCCTTGCGGCAGATGTTGCGTTATCCTCCATTTGCGGCGATGATACGCATAGTGCTCCGCGGCGAGGCAGAACCCTCGGTGAAAGAATTCGCCCGACAGTTGACCGGCGGCATTGCGGCGGCGCTGTCGACGGGGTCGGGCCAGTCGGGCGGCGACGGCGACTTCCGCATTTTGGGGCCGGCTCCGGCAGCCACGCCGCGGATTCGGGGCAAGTACCGCTATCAAGTACAGATTCAGGGATCCGACGGCGAGCGAATGCGGGCCGCCATCCGGGAAGCCGAGAAACGAGTTCCGACGCCCGGCGGAGTCGAGTGGATTGTGGATGTGGACCCCATCAATATGCTGTAAAATAGTCATTTATGGCTTACAACTCCCTCAAACGCATCTTCGGCGAGACCAGGCTGGAACTGAAGCTCCTGCTGCTGTTCGGCGTCGGCCTGTTGGTGATCATCGCCACGGGCTTTTACTGGTACGGCGCCAGCAACGCGAAGCTCGTCAAGGAACACAATCGGACTACGGCCCACCTGCTGGTCGACCAGTACATAATCACGCTCCATTGGCGGGCCCTGGATCCGGACGCCCTGACGAACAACCGCCTGCCGTTCATCAAACTCTCGCCGCAGCAAGAGCAGGAGCAACAGGATAAAACCGATCAGTTCGTCCAGACGTGGATCGACTCGCTGAGCAAAGAGAAGTTCAAGCCCGAGCTGATTCGACCAAGCCGCAAGGAAGGCCCCGGTGCGCCGAAGGACGATTTCGAGCGCAAGGTCTGCGAAAAATACCTCGCCAGCGCTCCGCCGCCGGAAGATGAGACCGCGTCCAGCACGCCAGGCGAATTCGCCGAGAGGTTGCTGGCCGACGGACAGCAATACCAGTACTTCGAACCAATCCGCGCCAAACCGAGTTGCCTTGCCATGTGCCACGCTTCGCCGCTGGGCGGCTCGGCGATTGACGCCTACGGATCCGGCGTTCCCATGGCCGGCAAGCCCGGCCTACAGGACGGCGAAGTCATGGGGATCGCCAAGGTGACCTATCCCATCGGCGAGACGCAGCGGAAACTGGCCGACAATTACGCCATGCTCTGGGTCTATGCCATCTGCACCGTCTTCCTGGGCATGCTTACTTCGTATGCCATCGTACGGTATGTGATCGTCAAGCCCTTGCGGCACCTTCGCGACGTGAGCGACGCCGTGACTCGCGGCAACACGGCCCTGCGGGCCGAGATCCACACCGGCGACGAGTTCGAGCAACTCTCCACGGCCTTCAACCGCATGCTGCGGACGCTGATCACCATCCAGGACGAGTTGCGGCAGGCAAACGTCAATCTCGACGGCAAGGTGGACGAGCTGGCGCAAATGAACATGCGGCTGTACGAGATGAACCTGCTCAAGAGCGACTTCCTTGCCACCATGAGCCACGAGCTGCGCACGCCGCTGAATAGCATCCTCGGCTTCAGCGAGGTCCTGGCCGGCATTAACTCGCTGGACGACAAGCAAAAGCGCTACGTGCAGAACATCCAGAAGTCGGGCAAGACGCTGCTGGAAATGATCAACGACATCCTCGACTTGGCGAAGATGGAAAGCGGCAAGATGGCGTTCCGCGTCACCGAGTTTCGCGTGCAGCAGATCGTCGGCGCCCAGGCCGACATGGCCCGCCCGCTGGCCGAGAAGAAGAACATCGACCTGGAGATCGAGATCGACCCGGAACTTCCGCCCATGCGACAGGACCAGGCTCGGGTGCAGCAGATCCTGAACAACCTGCTGTCCAACGCCATCAAGTTCACGCCCGAGGGCGGGCGGGTTTCGGTCGTGGCCCTCCGGGACGCAGACAATTGCCTGGTGATGCGGGTCATCGACACGGGCGTGGGCATCGCCGAGGAGGACCAGCAGGTGATCTTCGAGAAGTTCCGGCAGGGGCGGGTGGGAGTGCCCAGCGGCGACGCCATGACCCGTGAATACTCCGGCAGCGGGCTGGGGCTTTCCATCGTCAAGGAATTGTGTAAGCTATTGGGCGGCGAGATTTCGGTCACCAGCGAGTTGGGCAAGGGCAGCACTTTCACCGTGCGTCTCCCTTGGACGCTCAGCGAACCGGCCGAGAGCGACGCGCCGCTGAGCGATTTCGACCAGTTTGCCCCCGCACGGCTGTAGAAGCTATTTCAAAAATCGAGCCGTAGCGCAGGCATCCACCCTAAGCGCCCGATTTTGAAATAGCGGCTTAGAGAGGCCAACCGCGAATGCCACCACTTTCCGACGAATTGCCCGAAGTGCAGCTCTTCGCCGACGGGGCCTGCAGCGGAAACCCGGGCCCGGGCGGCTGGGCCTTCATCCTCCGCCACCAGGCGACGGGCAAGGAGCTGCAGTCATCCGGTGGACTGCCGGAGACGACCAACAACCGCATGGAAATGACGGCTGTCATTCGCGGCCTTGAAGCCCTGAAGCGGCCCGCCCGCGTGGAGATCGTCACCGACAGCATTTACGTCGGCAAGGGGCTTTCCGAATGGCTGCCCAAGTGGAAACTCAACGGTTGGCGGCGGCGGGAAGGGAATCAGCTCAAGCCGATCGCTAACGAGGAGCTATGGCGGCAGTTGGACGAGTTGCTTTCGCGGCACCAGTTCCGCTTCACACACGTCCGCGGGCATCGCGGCCACACGGAGAACGAACGCTGTGACACGCTGGCCGTGGCCGCGTATCAAAAGTATCTGTAGTCGCCGACGTCCCGATTTCGAAGATCGGCAAGCGGATGGCCGGCTAGGGCACGAGCACCGACGCGACCGTGGGGCATCCGTTCCTTTTAATCGAATTAATCACGGCAGACTACGGTGACAATTCCGGTCTACGAGGGGCGTTGCTTTTTCGCATCAAAAATCCTTGGGCAGCCTCTTGATCTGTTCCAGCGTGAAAACCGGCCCTTCTTTACAGACGTAGGCCGGGCCGCAGTTGCAGCGGCCGCACTTGCCTACGCCACATTTCATGCGGTTCTCCAGGCTCGTGTAAATGTCGCTGTCGGCCAGGCCCATCTTGCTCAAGACAGGCAGAGTGAACTGGATCATGATCGGCGGCCCGATCACCAGGGCCACGGCTTCTTGCGCGGAAATCCCGGCCCGTTCCACCACAGTCGGCACGAAACCGACCTCGCCCTTCCAGTCGGGAGTCTCGCCCCCGGGGTCGACGCAGCCGACCACCCGCACGTTTTCGTATTCGGCCCAGCGGTCCAGCTCGTTGCGGAAAACCAGGTCGCCCACCTTCCTCGCGCCGTAGACGATGGTGATCTGGCCGTAATGCTCGCGATTCTCCAGGGCGTACCAGATGGCACAGCGGATGGGCGGCATGGCGATCCCGCCGCCGATGAAGATGAGGTTCTTGCCTCGCCACTTGTCCATGGGATAGGCGTTGCCGTAGGGCCCGCGAAAGCCGACGATATCGCCCTCGTCAATGTTCCAGAGGGCCTCCGTCACGCGGCCCGTGCGGCGGAAACAAAACTCGATGAAGTCTTGCCAGTTCGAGCTTGAGCAAAGATTGAACGGCGACTCGCCGGCCCCAAAGGCGGAGAAAATGCCGAACTGCCCGACGCGAAAGCTGAAGCCGCGGGCCCGCTCCTCGTCGCGAAAACGGATCCGCACCGATTTCACGTCGGACGTCTGCTGGCGAACCTGAACGACTTCCATCAGGTCGGGCTCGTAAATGTTGGTGGTCATGGGAGTCTCATGGTTCGTTAGTCTGCATCTTCCGCGAAATCGCCCCCAACACCGGGCGGACACCGAGCCCGACCGGGCAGTTACGCGCACAGTTGCCACAGCCGGTGCAAAGCAGCGTTCCAAACTTTTCCGGATAGATGCGGAACTTGTGGTAGATCCGTTGCCGTTGCCGCTGCGATTGCTGGCCGCGGGGGTTATGCCCCGCGGCGTGCAGCGTGAACATGCCGAACTGGCAAGCATCCCAGTTCCTCGCCCGTTCGCCCTTGCCGCCGGCCCCTTCGTCCACGATGTCGAAGCAGTGGCAGGTGGGGCACGTATAGGCGCAGGCCCCGCAGCCAAGACATCGACGGGCGAACTCGGCCCAGTGAGGGTCTTCAAAGCCGCCGGCCAGGAATTCACCTACCTTTGCCAGATCGAACTGCTGAGCCGGTCCGGCGGCGGCCGCAGCCGTCCGCTCAGACGCTTCGGTCCTCCCGGCAAACAAACGTCGGCCCTTTTCCGTCATGCAGCGGACTTCGAGAATCCCTTCGTCGAGCAGATGGAGCATGGCGTCGGAGCCCCGCGGGTCGTCGGGACCGGAACCGACGGACGTGCAGAAGCACTGCGAGTCGAACCCCTGGCAGGCCAGGGTAACGATGGTCGTCAACTCGCGACGGCGATTGTAGGCGGCGTCGGCGTAGTCCCAATTGAAGACGTGATCGAGGATCGGCCCCAATGCCGCGTCACACGGCCGCGCGGCGAGCACAATCTGCTCGGCCGGCAGCGGCTGGGCCTCAGTCAACTCCACGCTCTTTCGCCCCAGCTTATAGCCAAAGAGCATTTCGTGGCGAGGAAAGAGAAATTCCTTGATCGAGTTCCGCGGTCGGGTCTTACTATCGACGGCCAAATCGGCGCCGGCCGCCAGCCAGCCATAAAGCAGCCGGTCGGCGACCATCTGCGGGCCGGCCACGCGGCGGCCTTCGGTGATCCAGGCGCCGACCAGGCTGCGAAGCGTCGTTAGGGAGAGAATCTCGCTCATTGGATGAAGTCTTCCTTGTCTTGGAGCGGCGTAGGCGCCGATCAAAGGCTCCGCCTGCGGGTCTTCGCCGGCGCGGAACGCAAACCTCGTCTCCGCCGCCTGAGCCAGCGACAGATTGAGCAACCGCAGGTCGATGGCCGCCGGGCAGACCCGCGTGCACTCCTCGCAGCCTACGCACCGCGCCGCCAGGTGGAAAGCCCGCGTAATGTGCCAGGCGAAGTTCCCCTTGAGTGTGGCCGAAGTGCTGATCGCTTGCGGCCGATTCTTGTCGACGATACATCGCGGGCAGTAGCACATCGGGCAGACCTGCCGGCAGGCATAGCATTTCACGCAACGGGCCAGCTCCTGCCGCCAGTAGGCCAGCCGCTCCGCAGCGGGCCGCGCCAGGAAGGCATTGATTGCCGCATAGCGCTGCTCGGCTGTGGCCGTGGCGGGATTCTCCGCCTGGCCGATAACGACGTCGGCCCCGCGCGGTTGATGCACGTCGCACGTCGAGCATTTCGGCCGGTTCATGCCCGCACAGGCCATGCCGATCACATAGATCGCCGAGCGGTCCAACTGCGATTCCTTCTCCAGCACAACTAGCGTGCGTTGATCGCAACCCTTAACTACCAGCGCCGGCCGTCCCAAGGCGCGAATCTCCGGCCGCTTGAGATAGACGGCCAGGTTGGCATGGCAACGGTCGTTCCAGACCATTTGACGGGCATCTTCCGGCTGCCGGATGAAAACGGGAAAGACCGGTCCGTCGTCAGCGCAATCGGCCGACTCCTGGCCGTAGCCGATCACCACATCGACGGTCTTGTCGCGGAGCAGTTTCTCACAGGTTTCGCGAAGTGCCGCTATCATACGTTTGCCTCACAGACTTCGCGGTAACCGGTGTAAGGACCGAGCTTGCGGGCCTTTTCGGTCAGTTCGCCCACAACATGCTGCCACTTCTTGCCCTCAGCGGCCGAGATCCAGGTGAACTGCACCCGCTCGGTCTCGATGCCCACCGCCTCCAACAACTCGCGGAAGAGCATCCAACGCCGCCTGGCGTGGTAGTTGCCCGCCGTATAGTGGCAGTCGCCGGGATGGCAACCGGAGACCAACACGGCGTCGGCCCCCATCTCGAAGGCCTTGATGAGCAGGTTGAAATCGATGCGGCCGGTGCAGGGCAGCCGCACGATGCGAACGTTGGCCGGGTATTCCAACCGGTTCGTGCCCGCCAGGTCCGCTCCAAGATACGTGCACCAGTTGCAGACGTAGGCGATGATCTTCGGTTCGAAGGCGTCGGGTTCGCTCATACCAGGCTCTCCACCATGGCGTAGATCTGTTGTTCGGAAAAGCCGGCCAGATCGGCCGACTTCGAGGGGCACACGGCGACACACGTGCCGCAGCCCATACACAATCCCGGGTTGACCCGCGCCGTGCGCTTGATTAATTGGCCCTTGCGGTCGCGGATCTCGGCGTGGTCGATCGCGTGGTACGGGCATGAACGCGCACAGGCGAAACAGGCCGCGCAGGACGTCTCATCGACCCGCGCCACCTCCGGCTCGCGGACCAGTTGCTGCCGGCTGAACATCACCAGCACCTTGCCGGCGGCGGCCGTGGCCTGGGCGACGGACTCGGGGATGTCCTTGGGACCCTGGCACGCCCCACAGACAAAGACGCCCGCGGCGTTGGTCTCGACCGGCCGCAGCTTGGGATGCGACTCGGAGAGAAAACCGTTCTCGTCGTAGCCGACGTTGAGTTTCTGGGCCAGCGAAGTCGCGCCGTCGGAGGGGCACATGGCCGCAGCCAGGACAACCATGTCGGCGTGGATAGTCACCGGCTCGCCGGCCAACGTATCGACGCCGCGGACCACCAGGCGACCGTCTTGCTCAACGATCTTCGAGACGCGGCCGCGGTGATAGTGGGCCCCGTCCTGCTCGATCGCCCGGCGGACGAATTCATCGTAGTTTTTGCCGCCGGAGCGGATATCCATGTAGAAGACGTGCGCCTCGCCCTCGTGCACTTTATGCTTGTAGAGCATGGTGTGTTTGGCGTTGTACATGCAGCAAATCTTCGAACAGTAGGAGATGCCCTTGGCGTTATCGCGCGATCCGACGCAACTAATGAAGACTACGCTCTTGGGCACTTGGCCGTCGGACGGTCGGCGGACCTCGCCGCCGGTGGGGCCGGAGGCCGAGAGCAGCCGCTCGAATTGCAGCGAGTCGATCACGTCGGCATAGCGGCCGTAGCCGTACTCGCCGTAGCCGCTGAGCCGCTGGTTGCCCTGCTCCAAGCCCACGCTGTAGAGCTTGTAGCCGGTGGCCACCACGATCGCCCCCACCTCCTCGGTCACCAGTCGGTCTTCGTCCTCGAAGCAAATAGCGCCCGGCTGGCACTTCTTGGCGCAGATGCCGCACTTGCCCTTGGTCAGCTTCAGGCAGACCGAGGCGTCGATCACCGGCCGCGCGGGAACCGCCTGGGGGAAGGGGATAAAGATGGCCGTCCGCTGCCCCAGCCCATAGTCGAACGCGCTGGGGTTCTTCTTCGAGGGGCAGGCGTTCCAGCACTGGCCGCAGCCGGTGCATTTGGTCATGTCGATGTAGCGCGCCTTCTTCCGGACTGTGACGCGGAAGCTGCCAACAAAGCCCTCGACCGACTCTACCTCGGAATAGGTGTGCAGCGTGATGTTGGGATGCTGGCCCGCCTCGACCATCCGCGGCGTGAGGATGCACTGCGAGCAATCGAGCGTGGGAAAGGTCTCGCTCAAACCGGCCATCTTGCCGCCGATGGAAGGCTCGCGCTCCACAAGCACCACCTGGTAACCGGCATCGGCGATGTCCAAGGCCGCCTGGATGCCGGCTACACCGCCGCCGATCACCAGGGCCCGGCGGGTGAGGGGAATCTCGATCGGCGCCAGGGCGTGGTTAAAGCGGGTCTTGGCCACCGACATGCCGACCAGGTCGATGGCCTTGGCCGTAGCCGCAGCGCGGTCGTGATGGACCCACGAGCATTGCTCGCGAATATTGGCCATTTCCACGAGATAAGGGTTCAGCCCTTCCTTTTCGGCCGCCTTGCGGAAGGTGCGGAGGTGCATGTGCGGCGAGCAGGAGGCGATGACGATGCCGGTGAGGTGCTCCTCGGCGATTTTCCTGCGTATCGTGGCCTGCCCCGGCTCCGAGCACATGTACTTGCAACTCATCGCGCAGGCCACGCCCGGCAACTCGCCCGCCAGCGATGCCACCTGCTCGACATCCACGTTGCGGGCGATGTTCTCGCCGCACCAACAAACGAACACGCCGATTCGGGCCATGGTTTACTGTTTCACCTTCGCAGAACGGAATTCATTCCGTTGCCGTGTTTATGTCCTGTAAGCGGAATAAATCCCGTTCTACCTACTTGACTATAAAATGCCTGTCGATACCCAAGCTCTTCTCGCCGATCCCCAGTGCCAGGCCGATCAGGTCGGAGAGATAATAGACCACCAGGTCGTGCCGCACGCCGAAACGCCGCTCGATATCGGCCTGCTTCATGTCGAGATTTACGTGGCACATCGGACAGGCGACAACGATGCACGAGGCCTTGTGCGCCACGGCGTCGCTGAGAATTTTGTGGGAGAGATCGAGCACGGTGTCCTCGTCGGCCATCGTCATGCCGGCGCCGCAGCACTCGGTTCTAAAGTTCCAATCGACCGGCTCCGCGCCCAACGCCGCCAGGATGGTCTCCATGCTACGGGGCTGTTCGCAGTCGTCGAACTGGACGTCCCGCGGCGGGCGCGTCAGCAGGCAACCGTAGTAACAGGCCGGGCGAATCTCCGCGAGCGGCCGCACCACCGCCCGGCAGATCGCTTCCAGGCCGACCTTCTGGATGACCTGGATGAGGTTCAAGACCTGCGTGCTGCCGTCGACCTCGAGTTCCACGATCGTGGAAATCTCCTCCCGCAGCTGCGGGCAGGCCGCGATGGCCCGATTGGCCCGCAACAGTTCCATAGAGCACATGGGGCAGGGTGCCAGGAGTTCGTTCAGGCCGCCTCGCTTGGCAAGCGCTAGGTTCCGAGCCGGGAGGGCGACCGCCAACTTGTGGTTTAGCGAATGGGCGGCCGTGGCCCCGCAGCAAATCCAGTCGTCCAGTTCCCGCAGCGCCACTCCCAACTTCTCCAGGCAGGCGCGGACCGAAGTCTCGTAATCGTTGGACGAACCGTGCAAGGCACAGCCGGGATAATAGCCGATTTCCATGATTTACTTTTGCCCGTTAGCCATGCACCGTTGGAAGATGCGATCGACCACTCCGCGATCCTTGACGCGTTGGCCGCCCAAGTGCAGCTTGCCCCGCCGCATGAGCTGAGGCGCCAGAAAAGTGTCTTTCATTAGGCCTCGCAGGCTGCGGTCGCGAAGAAACGTCTGCAGCTTGAAGGCCCCCACGAGCTCCAGTTCCCGCAGCCGGCCGTTACGGCGAATGTTTGCCAGGAACGCCTCCTGGAAGAGCACCGTCCGCCGCCGCGATTCCGGGGCGAGATCTCGCTCGAAGGCGATCTGCCGCAGGGCATCCATCACGCCGGCGCAATCAACCGACTTCGGGCAGCGGGCAGTACATGTCATGCACGATACGCACTTCCAGATCGCCGTCGACGCTATCGCCTTTTCCGCCTGGCCCACTTGCACGAGTCGGATCAGCCGGTTCGGCAGAATGTCCATAAAATCGCCCACAGGGCAGCCCGCCGAGCACTTGCCGCATTGGTAACACTCGCGAAGGTTCGTCGCCGAGAGGTGTTCGATAGCGAGATCGTCAGTGGAGGAAGTCATGGCTGTATTTTTGGCTAGCATCAACAACTGGCCATCTCTCGGACCAGGTGCGTGGCCAATGCATCGTTGGTCTCCGGATCGAAGCACAAGGGACCGCCTTCGCCCGTGGCGGGCTGCACGACCAATGCCAGGACCTTGTCGCCGCCCTTGCCGGAAAGCGATACAAATTCGCCCTTGGTGTCGCGGAGCAAGCTGCCCGGCAGGCGACCCTGGTCACCGGTCATAAGCACGATCACGCGGTCGCAGCGCTGGGCGATCGTCACGAGGTTCATCGGCGATATGGCGACCTCTTCGGGCGAACTCTCCATGGGAAACAGCCGGGCGACGAGCTTCTGGTGGATCAGCCGCCCCAGCCCTTCCTCGCGGCGAAGCAGACCCGGGGCGATCTGAAAGCATACCCGCGTGCCGTTGCGATTGGTGATGGAAATCCTGTTCAGCGGCTGGGCGATCTCACGGTGGCGGTCGTTCCGCGGACCAGCGGCAGGGCGGCAGAAGGCAGCCTCGAGGATCTCGGCCATTTCGTTGTCCGCAAACGGCTCGACGCCGTAGTAGAAAATGTGCCGCAACCGGTACGCGGCCTCGCGGCTTGCGTCGGCCGAGGCTACTACGACGACCTTGGCCGTCGGGCAGGCGCCGTTGATCAGCCCGACCGTGACGGGCCCTTCGTCGCCGATTGCCGCATCGTCCAAGATCACGATCGGGGCGTCGGCGGCGGCCAGGGCAGCCGACAGTTTGGACCAATCGGCGGACAGATGCACGTCGCAGCCCAGAGAGCGAAGCTTCTCGGCCTGAAGACTCGCGGACGAGACATCGGCATTGTAAAGGATCACCCGCCGCGACACGCAACTGGTCGCTTCGTCGTCGGCCCGCGTAGCGCTGAGGCAGACGATCCATCCCTTATCGCAGGGATCGCTCAGCAACAGCGACGGGTCCTGCTTCAGGTTCTCATTGACCGCAACCACCACGCCCGAAAGCGGCGACGGGATCAATTGTGGGGACTTGTCAGCCAGGGTCACTGCGGCCAGCGGCAGCCCCTGGTAGACGACTTCGCCGATCCGCGGCAGGCGGACCGCTTCGATCTTGGAACTCGTGGGACACGTAAGCACGGCGCCGATCCGCGTCGCCCGCTGGTCGCCCGGCTGGAACCAGGCCCGATGCCAGAAGCGGAGCGGTTCGCTGGGAACCGCTGCTTCGACCGGCGGCATGGACTTGCCGGGCTTGGCGTCATGGTGTAACAGGCGATGCACGGCCTGGGTGATTTCCTCGGGCGTGAAGGGCTTGGTGACGTAGTCGGAGGCACCCAAGCGGATCGCCGAGGCCGCGTTAGGAATGCTCGGATAACCGGTCATGAGGACCACGGGCACATCGGCCTTTTGCTTTCGCAGGGCTTCCAAGAAGGCGATTCCATCCATGGTCGGCATCTTGATGTCCAAGAGGATGGCGCTGTAGTCGTTTTGCCGGGCCAGGGCCAAGCCCTGGCAGGCATCGCTGCACTTTTCAACCTCGAAACCTTGGCGGCTGAAGATGCGGCGACAGCCCTCGCAAATCACTTCCTCGTCATCGACAACCAGTAGTTTTGGATCGTCCAACATGACATTCGGTCCTTGTTTGGCGGATGGATTGACCTTTGCCTCGTGACTTGGGACAAGAGGCTTTGCAACAACTGTGCCAAAGGGGAAAACTGCGTGGAATCGCGGTTTTTGCCGGAAAAGGGGTGCGGAGACTGTATGCGGCAGGCATACAGTGTACGTCAATTTGGAGTCGGCAAGTTATAGTCCGTACTTCCGCATCAATGCGTGCAAGTTCGTACGCTGAATGCCGATTTCGTCAGCCGCCCGGCTGACGTTCCCCTCGCAACGCTCCAAGGTTTCGGAGACGAACCGCCGCTCCAACTGCTCAACGGCCGTGTCGCGAACCTGCTGCTTGAGCCGCTTAAAATCCTCCCAGTTACGGGGCAACTGGCTGATTGTCGTCCGCGGGACCGCCTTGCGGATCTCTTCCGGCAGGTGCTGCGGCTCGATCCGGTCCTGTTCGCAAAGGATCGCCAACCGTTCGACAATGTTCCGAAGCTCGCGGACGTTACCGGGCCAATTGTAGCTCTCCATCAGGCACATGGCCTCCGTGCTGAAGCCCTTGGCGTTGACCTGGTTCTTCTTGCAAAACCGCTCCAGGAAAGAGACCGCCAGCCGGGGAATGTCACCTTGCCGGTCGCGCAAGGGCGGCAAATAGATTGGCACGACGTTGAGCCGGTAGTATAGATCTTCGCGGAAATCTCCCTCGCGGACCATCTCGCCCAGGTCGCGGTTGGTGGCCGAAATCAAGCGGATATCGACCTCGCGCTCAGTCGTGTCACCCACCTTCTTTACCCGCTTGGTTTCCAGCACGCGAAGCAGCTTGCTTTGGGTCTCCATGCTCAAATTGCCCACTTCGTCGAGGAAAAGCGTGCCCTGGTGGGCGGCCTCAAACAGCCCCTGTTTGGTGGCGATGGCCCCGCTGAACGAGCCCTTCACGTGGCCGAACAGCTCGCTTTCCAAAAGCGTCGGGGCCAGGGCGCTGCAATCACAGGCCAACAGCGGATTTTCCTTGCGCCGGCTGAGGCGATGGATCGCCCGCACAAACAACTCCTTGCCCGTCCCGCTCTCGCCCGTCAAAAGCACTGTACCATCGGTGGGAGCGACCCGTCGGGCCAGGGCAAAGACCTGCTCCATGGGCCGGCTTTCGCCAATTATTCCCTCGAAGCCTTGGCGGATTTCTAATTCCTGCCGCAAGGCCACGTTTTCGCGAAGCAGGGCTGAGTGCTCCCATGCCTTGACGACGGCCATGTTCAACTGGTTGGGCGAAAACGGCTTGGCGATGTAATCGTGGGCCCCCGCCTTCATGGCCTCGACGGCTGTCTCAATCGTCGCATGTCCGGTGATCATCACCACTTCGGCTGGGATCCCGGCGGCCTTGATCTGCCGCAGGATATCAAGCCCGGAAACGCCCGGCATCATCAGGTCGAGCAGCACGACGTCGAACTGGCCGGTAAGGACCGACGCCAGGCCGACGCCAGGGTCGTTGAAGTATTGGACGTCGTGGCCCGCCGCGCCCAAGGCCCGACGGCAGCTCGCGCCGATGACCGCCTCGTCGTCGATCACGGCCACGCGAAGGGAAACAGAGTCGGGGTTTTCGGCATTCATCGAGAAACTGCTCCGGTCGATTGATAAGCGCGACTGAGGTACTTTCTTCACCCAATCGCCGATTGGTCCAGCGGCGGCAGGCTGATAGTGAACGTGCTGCCTTTACCTTCTTCGCTGTGGACTTCGATTGTGCCGTGGTGTTGCTCGACAATGCCGAAGGTGACACTCAATCCCAGGCCCGTCCCTTTGCCGACCGGCTGTGTGGTGAAAAAAGGCTCGAAGATTTTTTCCAGTAGATCTTCCTTGATCCCACACCCCGTGTCGCTCACGTGGAGCAGCACGCGGCCGTCGCCGGTCGTACTGGAGACGGAGGTGGAAATCGTGAGGCGGCCGCCTGTGGGCATGGCCGTGCAGGCGTTCAGGGCCAGGTTCAAGAGCACCTGCTGCAAGTGATTCATGTCGCCGCAGACCGCGGGCAGGTTGTCCTGCAAGGCTTCTTCGATGGTTATGTGTTCGAACTTCTTTTGATTGACGATCAGCTTCACGGTCCGCCGCACGACGTCGTTGAGATCCAGCGGCTCCATGAGAGTCGGGCGTTCACGGGCAAAATCCAGTAGGCCGCGGACGATGTCGGCCGCCCGACTCGTCTCGTGAATGATCAGGTCGAGGTCCTGCTGGTCTTCTTCGCTCATGTTGGGCTTGGCTCGCAGGAGGTGGGCAAAGGTCAGCACGCCGGTGAGCGGATTATTGATTTCGTGGGCCACGCCGGCCGCCAGCCTTCCGATAGAGGCCAGCTTTTCCGCTCGGCTGACCTGTTGCCGCACAGCCTGGGTGAGTTGCGTCTCTCGCCGGGCGATGGCCTCAGCCATGGCATCGATGGCCTGGCAGAGCACGCCCAGCTCGCCGGGCGGACGGATGCCGACGCGGGCCGTCATGTCTCCCGAGATCACCTTCCGCGCCATGGCCACAATCCGCCCCACGGGCCGAAGGACCAGCATCGCAACTGTGTAGATCAGCCCCAGGCTGACCAGCGTGGCAGCCAGCATCAGCAAGAGGAAATGTAACTCCGTAGCGCTTCGCGACGCCTCAAAGGGCGCTCGGAGCAAACCGACGTATAAGGCTCCGATAATTCGCTGTCGAGGGTCACGGATCGGTTCATACGCCGTGATGTACCAATCGTTGACCACGAAGGCGGGCGCCGCCCAGGTGCCTCCGCGATCGAGCACCGCTTGGTAGACGGCCTCGCTGAGTCGTGTACCGACGGCCCGTGTGCCGTCGTCCGCAAGCACGTTGGTGGCGATGCGGAGATCGCCTTCAAAAATGGTCACCGTGCCGATCGGTTTGTCAGAATCCGCCGGCGAGGAGAACACCGCCTCGCGGATCGAATCGACGAGGGTGTCGCAACGATTAAGCAGGTTGCCGCCGTAGAGCACGCCCAGCAATCGACCGTCGTCGTCCAGGAGCGGAACAGCGGCGGCGGCAATCATACCGTCTTGGCGAACCTTGTCGTCGGTCGTGCGACTGGCCACCGTGGGAACCACCTCGATACGCGCTTTTTCGACCAGTTTCTGTCCTTCGAGGGCGAGCTCCGCAACGGGAATACAAAGGCTTCCTTTTACTGGCCGCTTCACCCGAATGGCTTTAGCCACCAAAGGATTTTCGGCAAGGCTGTCACCATGCTGTCCGGGATTCTGACAACGGTCGACCACCGTCCCCTTGGCATCGGTCACGATCAGGAAATCCATTTGCTCTGTCTTAATGGCCCTGCGCAACCGTGCTTGCGAGGCCTCCGACGGCGTTTTCCCCGGCGTTTTCCCCAGTTCACGAGCGAGATCCCGATCGACGGCCACGCCTTCCAGAAACTGCGACATACCCAAGAGATAGTTGTCGTACGCGACCCGCGGCAGAATTCAGGTCCAACCGCACGCGGTTTTGGACGTCATCGAGCCAGCGTTGTTCAAAGTAATTGACCGCGAGCAGCGTATGGAAGAGGTTGGCCACAACGACGATGGCGATGGCCGCCATGATTAGTTTGAAGCGAATCGTCATTGTGAAATCTGCGGGCACTTCCTATGGTGTATAGTCGTATCATACACACGGAAACGCAGGCCCACAAGGGTCCTCTTACTCTAAAGCGTGCGGCTAGTAGCGATCGCGCGATCCACAGGCCCGGCGATGAAGGTTATCGAAAGCTGGCCAATAGTTGATATCTGTTGCCATATTACGTCTCCAAACCGCCACTCGTAGATGGCTCACGCGGATTGGCATTTGTGCGCCGCGCTGGAGTTCCGGCTTTAGGCGGCTTTTCCCAGCTAAAGTCGGAAATCCAACAGGTACGGTAATTCAGACACTAGACACTACACTAGTTATTTGACAACGCCCCTGCGGCTAGCCACAATGCGGGAATTCGGCGGACACGGCCGCAGTGCCAGGCCAAAGCCGCTCCGCCGACCACGACTATGAGTACATGGCGCCCAACCCGGCGCCCAAACCAAAGCGGCGATTAATCCCCGCACTCAAAAGAGGAAGAACATGACGACTCGGCTGACAACGGTGTTTTTGCTAACATCAACGCTACTGATCTCCACGGCCCTGGCCTGGGCGGCCGACGCACCGCCCCGCGCCGACACCCCTTGGGCCGCCGTCGTTTCGCCCAGCAACTCCTTCGACATCCTCTTCGCCA
Source organism: uncultured Planctomycetia bacterium (assembly GCA_963709175.1). Classification (GTDB taxonomy): domain Bacteria; phylum Planctomycetota; class Planctomycetia; order Pirellulales; family Thermoguttaceae; genus JANXQG01. Next base: position 69,391 of record CAVPVK010000007.1, on the reverse strand, counting down.
GGAACGGCAAGGTGGCACTCACGGCCCAGATGATCGGTTGGGGACCGAACTGGGGCTGGGCCGGTTCGCCTTCCTCCCAGGAGAAGGCCGTAGGGGGCGAATTGAAAATCCACGCTCCTTGGGAAATCTCCGGACAGCCCGTGCAGGTCGCTTGCCAGGCCAGTCAAACTGGCCCGCAAACGGTGGTCTACAGGTACGAACTGACCGCCAAAAAGGACCTGCCCGTGACCATGCTCGTCACGGCGTTGGGCGTCAGCAATACGATGTCGGGTGAAATCATCGTTACCTCGTCCGACGGCAAACAGTTAAAACTGCCAATTCCCCAGAGGCTTACGGGAGGCGCCAGCGACGCCAAGCAGGTCGTTTTTCGCTTGAAGGGTGCGGGCGACGTCGTCGTCTCGCTCGATCCGCCCTGCGGCGTGCAGCCGGAAAACGGGGCCACCCGCCTGCAATTGGCCTACGACCTGCTTAAGGCTGGCAAGACCGCGCAGACCATCGCGATCCACTTTCCCGAGCCGGTGACCTTCTGCGGCTCAGCGGAACTGCAAAACAGGTTCGTCGCCACCGTCGCCGGCCCGGACTGGTTCCCCTTCAAGGGATCCAACGACGTCTCTCCCAGCGCCATCGGCTTCGAGGATTGGTTGGAAAAGCCCGCCGGCAAGCACGGGGGCGTGCGGATGAAGGGCCACGGCTTTGTCTTCGAGGACGGCACGCCGGTCAAGTTTTGGGGCGTCAATCTCTCCTATCGCGACGGCGCCCCCGAGAAGCCCAACGCCGACTTCACCGCCGCCCGCTTCGCCAAGTGGGGAATCAACGCCGTGCGGCTGCACAAGCCCTTTGGGCCCGGCTGGGAAGGCATCGGGGACGAGATCGACGGCACGCGGCTCACGCCTCAGGGGCTCAACAACATGGACTACTTCATGGCCAAGCTCAAAGAGCACGGCATCTATTATGGGCTGTCGCATACCTACGGATATCGCATCCGGCCGGGCAACAAGGCCCGCTACCTGGCCTACGACGAGATTTCCCGCGGCCTGGGCGGAAACACTTACGGGCTGATGAATTTCGCCGAGGACGTGCAGGACCTCATGATCGAGTCGGTCATCGGCGCCCTGCGGCACCGCAACGCCTACACGGGCCAGACGTGGGCCAACGATCCGGCGCTGGCCTATATCGAACTGCAGAACGAAGACGACATTTTCTTCTACAGCACCGACAACGTCCTTGCCCGCTGCCCGACCTACCGCAAGGACCTCATGCGGCGGTTCGCCCGCTGGCTCGCGGCCAAGTACGGGACGCAGGCGGCGCTGGCCAAGGCCTGGCAGGGGGCGATCGGATCGGAAGAGACGCTCGCGGCGGGCAACGTCGCCGTCCAAGGCAATCCCTGGTTCGAAAGCGACGGTCTGCCGCAATCGCCCGGCGGGCAGCGGACGCGGCTCCTGGACAACGCCGCTTTTCTCCACGACGTGCAAAACCGCTTTTACGGCCGCTTCGTTGCGGCGATTCGGGCAACCGGCTACCGCGGACCGCTCTGTGGCTCGCCCTGGCAGGCCCCGGCGATGGTGCCGCACTATTACAACCTTCTTTCCGACTACATGGTGGGCTGGATCGACCGGCACAATTACTTTGGCGGCGGCATTGCCGATACGATGCTCTCCCAGCCCGGCAGCGGCTACCTGGGCAGCGGCATGCAGCAGGTAGCCGACCGGCCCTTCGGGATCTCAGAATGGATCCACGTCTATCCCTCGCTCTACAGTGCCGAGGGCCCGGCGATCTACGCGGCCTACGGCATGGGCCTACAAGGCTGGAGCTCATCATACGAGTTCCAATCTTCGTCCAGCCGCGGGGCCTGGAGCGACATCGCGGGGAATTTCCCCTGGGGCGTCTGGAACGCCGACACTCCCACCCAGGTCGGCCAGTATCCGCTCCTCGCGCGGATGGTAATGCGGGGCGACGTCGAAGAAGGGGAAGTCATTTCCACCCGCCGCCTCAGCCCGGCCGAGTTGCGCGAAGGCCGTTTCAACTTCAGCGACAAGATCCAACTCCGCGGTGACGTCAAGGATTTCGGCGGCACGGTCCCCCCAGAGGCACTGGCCGCTGGGCGAGTGGTAGTCGAGTTCACCAACAAGCCTGAGCCGTCCACGCTGCCCGACATGCGGCGGTTTACGAAGGGCCGGGCCATGACGTCGCAGACAGGGCAGCTCCACTGGGACTTTTCCCAGAAGGGTTTCTTCACCATCGACACGCCGGGGACTAAGGCGGTAGTAGGTTTCGCCGAAGGAAAAAAGCAGCGGTTGGGCAACGTGACGATGACATTACATTGCCCCTATGCCTCGCTGATCGCCACCGCTGCCGGCAAGCACGAGACGCTGGCCAACGCCCGCACTGTGTTGGTCTCAGCCGTAGCGCGGAACTGCAACACGGGCTTCCAGCTCTCGACGTTGGACGAGCGGGTGCTGGAAAACGGTAAGGCCCCGATCCTCATGGAGCCAGTGAAGGCCACTATCGCCATCGCCGGCCGGCCGATCGCAGCAGTCTACGTGCTTGACCACGGTGGCAAGCGGACTGGCCGCACACTCGACGCGGCGGACGGTTCGTTCACGATCGACGGGATGCGGGACAAGACGATGTATTATGAGGTGGTGTTCCAGTAATCGTCGCTACCTGGCTTCATTCCACCTGGTGGATTGAGGGGAAGGACTCGCCGGCCTCCCGCCGTTTTTCGGTCGAGATAACTCTCCAATTCCCGTTTGGCCTCTTGCAAGGCTCGTATCGTCTTGTCGATCTGTTCGAAGCAACGCTGGGCCTCTTCGTCGGCGCAGCGAAACGTTTCGAGACTTGGCGGAAGCTGCGATTGCAGGTCGGTTGCCGCCCGGGCGTCATGAACCACGTCGAATCCGGTTGCGCGAAAATTCGCATGGCCGGCCACCAACACCCGCGGCAATCCGCGACCCTCCGCCGCCGAGCTTTCGAGGGCAGCCGCAAGGGCCGATTCGACACGACTAACCTCGAGTTGGATGCCATCGGGTGGCCCCTGCCACGCCCCAGCAGGCCACGCGTCCGCGTGCGTCGTGTTTGCCAATTGAGCGAAAGACCCGAGCAATTCCGGATCGTCAAGGTACACTGCGTCCACTCGCAAGGCATGCGGCCGTCCCAGGCGATCGCGTCCGGCATCGATCAATCGCGCCGCAAGAACGCCGCCGTGTCCGAAGACCGGCCATAGGGCGAAACAGTCGCCGTACCGCTCGGCCAGGCCGCCGCCAGTCCATTGCACGGACGCGGCAAGCTGCTCCAGTGCCTTCCGCGCGGATGGTGGGAAACCGGCCGTCTCGAATAAGACCTGGTACGAATCGACTGCCGATTCAGACGACTCCAGGCTTCTGCCGAAGCTGGCGGAGGGAAAAGTCTGCATCACCAGCCGTCTCCTGGAAACGCGTAGAGATCAAACGACTTCCAATCATCTTCGCTGATGCCCTCGACGTCGAAGCGGATGAACGGGTTGTTGCACCATGCTTCCCAACGCCTTTCAATCTGCGTCAGTGGCTGCTGCCCGCCTAGCAACCGCAGGGCGGCGGGGCCGTCGTCGCGAAGGGTGGCGATGTCGGAGCCTCCCCAACTCCCCCAAGTCCCGACCTTCCGCCAAACGATCCGCACCGACTGGCCGGCAGCCCACTGGAGGCGAACGTCGCCGTTGTCCCAGTTCACTTCAGTCGACGCGGTAGGCGAGCGATAATCCTTGCATTCTTTCTCATTGACATACAGGACCACGGCCTGATAGTACGCCGCCGTCAGCCCGCCGGACTGTTTGAGCGTGACGGTGTAACTGTTTACCTCCGAGAAGCGGCGGGCCAGTTCGGCCGCGCGGCGCATGCGTGCGATCTCAGATGGAGCAAGGTCGGCCCGGTATTTCGCAACGAACTTGCCTATCTCCTCTCCCTTGGCGGCCAGGTTTGCGGCGGTGGAGACGCGGATCTGCTTGATCCTCTCGCGCTCGGCTTTTTCATCGTCGCCGTGGCGCCGCGAAGTCATCTCCCGAACTTTGTCGGACTGCGGCGACGAAGGGTGCTCGCGGAGGAAACGATCGCACAACTCGCGGAAGTCCGCCGCGTGGCTGTCGAATGCGGCAGCGATTTTTTTCAGCAGCAAATCTTCCTCCTTCTGGCGGCAATCGTGCACCAGGGCGTCCACGCGGCCCTGCATTCCCCCCGGCTTCAAAGCGGAAAGATGGGCGGCCTTCGCGGCAACTTCCGCGACAGACTGCTCGCCGCTCGCCGCGTCGAGTTCCTTCGCAAGTAATTCCAGCTCTTCCCTGAAGATGGCGGTCCGCTGCTGAAGGACTGCAGAGTCGGTACACGCCTGGCTACGTTCCAACTTTTCGACTAGGGAAAGCCTCGGGCTATCGAGCGTGGCGAGGTCCGCGGAGCGATTTAGCTGAAACCAGCCGAACGAGGCGGCGAATGCCAAAACGATTACGCATGCCACCGCGCCGGCGGCAACCGCCCACGGCCGCCGCCGCCGCCATCGCCGCCGCTGCAGGATCCAGCCCATGATCGCTTCGTAGCCTTTTGGATCCAGATCTTTGCCGGGGACAAGCTCGGATTTCCCGTCGCGCTCAATGGTGGCCGCCTGTCCGATTGCCGATAGCGGGAAGTACTGCACAGCATCGGCCTGCCGCCGGATTTTGTCATCCAACGGCACGGCGTACTGCCGGAAAAATCGCCGCGCCGCCGCAGACGTTGCAAGGCCGGGTTCTTTGTCGCTCTTGGTCACGATTATCGCCACGTCGAGCGGCCGGCTTTGCAAGGTCCGTTGTCCCGATCGTTCGGCCCATTCCAAGGCGATGGCGCTGAGGTGCGCCGTTTGCCGCTCGATCTGCTCCTCCCGCCGGGCCGGATCGCCGCCGGCGCGAATATCGCGCTCCGGATCGAACAGCAGCAGCGCCGCCTCCGAACCGGCATAGTGCTCGTAGAGATCCTTGACATCTTCTCGGGCGAGCTTTCTCAGCGCATTGCGGAAGTCCTCGCCCGGATAATCGACCATCAGGACGTCGATCGCCAAGCCGTCCAATCCGATTTTCATCTTGAGGATCGTGGTCATGCTGGTCGGGGGCGGCCACTGCTGGCGGCGCAGGGTCCGCGCAACTCGTCGAAGTAGTCGACACTGGGCGTGTCGGTGGGGCTGACCGTGATGCGGGTATGGCGGTTCGGCTCGGCGAGGATAGCTAGTCCGGCGAGGAAGCAAGTCTTGCCCGATCCCTCCGAGCCCAACAGGCAGACCCGCACGGCACTGCGGCGCCCGCGGGGAGTCTTGGCGGCGCCCTCAGACATAGCGGAGTTTCCTCTTGCCGATGGGAAGCAGTTTCCAGGACATGATACCCAGTAACGCCAAAACCGCGAGATAGATCGTCCAGGGCAGCCAGCGGCCAGAGTGGCCATGCGGCAGATCGAGGACCTTCTCCACGGCTGCTCGCAATCCCTCGGCCATGGCGGAGGCGGTGTTCTTGGCAACTTCCCCCACGAACTTGCCTGCCGCCTCGCCGATCTTGCCAAGGGCGGGAATGGTCCGCTCGCTGATCGTTACCAGCAGGCCGACTGCCAGGAGCGAGCGGTAGACGATCTTGCGATAGACGGCCGGCACTGCTCGCCAGGCCTTGTTTAGTTCGCCAGCCGCCTCCAGGACCTTTTCGGCCGGGACGAGTGCCATGCGGCCGGCGGAGGCGGTGAAACGCCAGACCTTTCCGGCCGGCCCCGTGACGGTCCGCGCCAAGCGAACACCCTGGGCCACAGCCCGCCGCAAGAGCGACTGTGATTCCTCCCGGGCGATGCCCCGCGCGCCTTTCAATTCGCGGATGCCCGAGATTCGCCCGCGCGCAGAATCTCGTCTTTGACCTCGGCCTTGACGACAATTTCCGCACCCTCCTGCGCCGTTTCCGTCACGGCTTCGGACGCTCCAAAACTGGCGACCGCCAGGGCCGCGTCGGCGACGTCTAGGGCGCCCCAGCCCAGCTCGCTCCATTCATTGGGATAACCCTTGGCCCAATTTCGGGCAACGTTCAGCGCTCCGCCGCCGGGGATTTGCGTCCACCACTCGTCTTCCTTGGGCGTCCCGTCGCGCTGGAAGTACTTGTCGAGCCAGCCCTGGTTGTCGCCGAGGCGTTCGATGCCCTGGTCGCCAAACCTTGCGACGTACGGAATCAGGCGCGGCCCGAAGTTCGCTCTCAGCGCCTCGTGAAACCGTCGGGACCGCACGTAGCGATTCAGGATATAAATGGCCAGGTCGCCGAACTTGTCTACGGCTTGAGCGGCGTAAACGACTTCACCTTCATATCCGGCGTAGAGCAGGGCGGCTATGTCGTCCACCGCGTACTTCTCAAAAAGCCTGTCGGCCACGTTCGGTGCGTCCTCATTGAGCCGCAGGGCGAGGAACGTCTTTCGCGCCGCCCGCCAGACCGCCGGCTTTTGAACGCGGATTTTGAGCAAGCGCGCGGCTAGCTTTTCCGGCGCGTCGGCCTTGAATCGCTGGAGGAAGTCGCTATTGGCGAAGATGACGTCCAACGTTTCGTTCAAGGGAACGTTGCCCGAACCCGCCATGAGACGAATCACCGGGCCAAACTGGGCGAAGAGAAAGAAGGCCCCGGCATCGAGCTTCTGCTCGGTGACGGCCTGCTTGAAATAGGGGCGATTGTCGTAGGCCACCCGCACCACGTCGGATACAAGTGCTTTTTTTTCGGAATCGCTCATATCGGCGCGGGCGGCAACGCCCACAATCACGGGATCCAGCCACACCTGGTCCTGTTCGTAGTACTCGCGGAGGTCTGTCGCGGTAACGCACTCCACCACGAGCATCGCCATTGGGTTGGCCTTGGCAATCCGCCACGATTCCGGCGATTGGGCCGATTGCTCCAGGCGGTTCAGGTAGGCGTCGGCGGCCGCACCGTTGGAGTCTTGGTCGAGCACCTGCACTGCGCTGGCGTGGGCCCACAAAAATTCGTCACGGCTTGCCTTAGTGGGCAGCAAATTGGGATCGACGGCCAAGGACGCCAGGCGGATTTCGGCCGGGGTCTTGCCAGTCTTGATCTTGCGGTCCACTAGGTCCTCAACCGCCGCCGTCTCGCCGCGTGCCTCGGCATCGCTAAGAGCAGCGGCGACGGCGTTGATATCGTTGTTCTCACGAATCCGCGTCAGCTCGGCAGCCGCCTGGGGATTTTCCAATTGGAGCCTCTTGATGATCTCCTTGGTCATTTCGTCTGCCGTGGGCGACGCGGAGCCGCCGAGTTTTCCTGTCAGTTGATAACCAGCGAGAATCCAACAGGCAGTTGCGGCCAGCACGCCGAGAAACAGGCCCCATCGCAAGCATGCGACAAAAGAGCGAATAAGCATGGTGAGGATTTCCAGTCTGAGACTCGATTCGATCGTCATTCATGGAGTGTGGCGCCCGAGACATTAGGGACAAGTGGAGGTCTCTCACCCCTCCCAATGGCAATCTACCATGAATTGTAGCGGGCTGAAAGGCATCGTCCATCATTTCCTATCATACGAGCCTATGTAACCATTCCCTCGATTACCGGGTCCCCTGGGGAATTGCCGCCGTCCCTAAAACAGGCCGACTGGGTGGCAACGATGGTCGGGTGAGACCAATACAGTGTATGGCCGGGCCATACATCCTAGTTTGACCTTCTCATCACGTGCAACCGCCCCCAAACCACCACAAGAAAGCACTGCTTGTCCCCGAGTTTATGGCCTCGTTACCATTTGGCCCGTGTCGCAGCATCGGCATCAACGGCCGGTCAATTTACGCAACAAATCATGCTTCAAACCCGACTTTGGGGCGTGGCACGCTTGTTGCATTAGAATTCGGCGTTCACGATCGCGTCCCTGGCCGTGTGGCAGCTTCTTGGTCTCCCATCACAGATGAGGCCACCGCGCCAGGGACGCGAAATTTCCGTAACCTAGGCTTGGCTCTAAGGTGCATTGTGGTAGCGGCCGACATCGACTTGGTACTGACTCGTTATCCGAACGCCTCACGCGATTCGCTCATTCCCATTTTACAGGACGTGCAACAGGCGCACGGTTACCTCTCGCGCGATGCCGTCATACGCATCGGCAAGCATCTCCGCCTGCCGGCCAGCAAGATCTACGGCGTGGCCACGTTCTACAACCAGTTCCGCTTCCAGCCGCAGGGTTTGAATCATATCCAAGTCTGTCGCGGCACGGCCTGCCACGTCAAGGGATCGGCGGCCATCCTTGAGGCCGTCAAGCGGGAATTAAAGATCGACGCCGGCCAGACCACACGCGACGGCCAGTTCAGCCTCGAAGTCGTGGCCTGCATCGGGGCCTGTGGACTGGCGCCTGTGATCTGCGTGAACGGCGAATTCCACGCCGGAGTTTCCACCAAGACCGTCGGCAAAATCATCGCTTCCTATCGAAAGGCAAAAACAAGTGACGAGTCTGCTTGATACTGGCACTCACGCTCCCTCGTTGGACGCGTGCCCGGAACTGCTCCGCTGGCTGGTCGAGCCCGACTCGGTTCCCGCGGACGCGGAGGCCCAGCGACTACGCCAACTGCGATTGGCGGAACTGCGGCGGGACCGCGTGGTACGGCCGGCCATCTACGTCGGCGCCGGCACGTGCGGACTCGGGGCAGGGGCCCGAGCGACGATCGACGCAGTCCGGGCCTATCTCGACGCCCATGAGATCCAGGCCGACGTGGTCAAGACCGGTTGCATCGGGCTGTGTTCCATGGAGCCGCTGGTCGACATTCAGTTGCCCGGCCGCACGCGGGTCTCGTTCCAGCAGGTGTCGGCGGCCAAGTTGCCGCAGTTGCTCGACGACGTCCTCGCTGGCCGCCTGCCGGAAAAGATGGTGTTGGGCCAGCACCGCCATGCTACATTGACCCCGTGGGATGATGTGCTCTACCTCGACGAGCATCCCTTTTTTGCCCCGCAGACCCGTTGGGTCTTGGCCAACTGCGGACTCATCGACCCGGCTGAGATCGACGAATACATCGCCCGCGGCGGCTATGGGGCTTTATGGAATGTCTTGAAGGCGAAGACGCCCGACGAGATCTGCGAAATGGTAGAGGCAAGCGGCCTGCGGGGCAGAGGGGGAGGAGGCTTTCCCACCGGCACGAAGTGGAAGTTCGCCCGCAAGGCCCAGGGAGAGCAGAAGTACCTGATTTGCAATGCCGACGAAGGCGACCCGGGGGCGTTCATGGACCGGGCAGTGATCGAAAGCGATCCCCATCGCCTGTTGGAAGGCATGGCCGTCGCGGCCTACGCGATCGGCTGCTCCAAGGCCTACATCTACATCCGCGCCGAGTATCCCCTGGCGATCAAGCGGCTGAAGGCGGCCATTGCCCAGGCCGAGGCCAAGCGGTTGCTGGGCGAGAACATCCTGGGAAGCGGTTTTTCCCTCAAGGTCGTCATTAAGATGGGTGCGGGGGCCTTCGTCTGCGGCGAAGAGACCGCTCTCATCAACAGCATCGAGGGCAGGCGGGGCATGCCCCGGCCCCGGCCGCCGTTCCCCGCCATCAGCGGGCTATTCGCCAAGCCGACGATCATCAACAACGTCGAGACCTTGGCCAATCTGCCGATGCTGGCCGAGCGCGGTGCCGCCTGGTTCAGCGCCCTGGGCACCAAGACCAGCAAGGGGACGAAGGTCTTCGCCTTGTCGGGCAAGGTCTCTCGGACCGGCCTGGTCGAGGTCGCGATGGGCACGCGAATGCGGAGCATCATTTTCGACATCGGCGGTGGAATTCCCAACGGCAAGGCCTACAAGGCCGCGCAGATCGGCGGTCCCTCCGGTGGCTGCATCCCCACGCAGCACCTGGATATCGACATCGACTACGAATCGCTCAAGACCGTGGGCGCGATGATGGGCTCCGGCGGTCTGGTGGTGATGGACGAAGAGACGTGCATGGTTGATGTGGCGAAATTCTTCATGGACTTCATCCAGCGGGAAAGTTGCGGCAAGTGCATCCCGTGCCGCGAAGGAACGAGGCGGATGCTGGAGATCCTGCAGCGGATCACGCGGGGCCGGAGAAAAGAGAGAGGCATCGAGGCCCTGGAGCGATTCCAGAGCGTGTTGCACTTGCAAAGCCTGGCGGAGACCATCCGCGACACGAGCCTATGCGGCCTCGGTCAAACGGCGCCCAACCCCGTGTTGAGCACCCTGCGATGGTTCCGTGACGAGTACGAGGCCCACATTTACGACCGTCATTGTCCGGCCGCCGCCTGCGCGGAGCTGGTCACGTACTCGATCGATGTCGAGAAGTGCAAGGGCTGCACGCTGTGCTTGAAAAAGTGCCCGGCGGAGGCCATCGTGGGGGCGATGAAGACGCCCCACCACATCATCGTGGAGAAGTGCATCGGTTGCGGCAGTTGCCTCGACGCCTGCCGCATGGACGCCATCAGCAAGGTATGAATTTGGACTGCGGCGATTTATCGCCGCTCCTAGTTCACGGCAACCGTTTTTTAACAATAAGACGGCGGCAAAACGGCCGCAAAACGGGGATAAATCCCCGCACTCCAAAGGGAGAATATGATCAACATTGAAGTCAACGGACGAACGGTTTGGGCGGAAAAAGGCGAGATGCTGCTCACCGCTTTACGGCGGGCCGGTGTCAAAGTCCCCACGCTCTGTCACATAGACGGATTGACGCCCACCGGGGCCTGCCGCATGTGCGTAGTGGAGGTCGAAGGACAGCGTAACCTCGTGCCGAGCTGCGCGTTTCCAGCGGCCGACGGCATGAAGATCCGCACCCATTCGGCCCGCGCCGTGCAAGCCCGCAAGACGATCATCGAGCTGTTGCTGGCCAACCATCCCGACGACTGTCTGTATTGCGTCCGCAACGGCAACTGCGAGCTCCAGGACCTGGCCGAGGAGCTGGGAGTCCGCGGTCGCCGCTTTGCCGGCGACCGCACCCGCTACGCTCTGGACGCTTCCAGCCCCTCGATCGTTCGCGATCCGGGCAAGTGCATTCTCTGCAGCAAGTGCGTGCGGATCTGCGAAGAGGTCCAACACGTTTCGGCCATCGACTTTATCGGCCGCGGCTCGCGGGCGAAGATCGGCACGGCCTTCGACGAAGGGCTGAATGTATCGAGTTGCGTGAACTGCGGCCAGTGCATTTGCGTCTGCCCCACGGGCGCTTTGGCCGAGAAAAGCCAGATCCAGGAGGTCATCGACGCCCTGCATGACAAGGACAAATTGGTGGTGGTGCAACACGCCCCGGCCGTCTCGGTGGCCCTCGGCGAGGAGTTCAACCTGCCGCTGGGCACGGACGTGGCGGGGGCCATGACCACGGCCCTCCGCTGGCTAGGCTTCGATCGGGTGTTTGACACCTCGTTTGGCGCCGATCTGACCATCATGGAGGAAGGCTCCGAATTGGTCCACCGCCTGACGCAGGGCGGCAAGCTGCCAATGCTCACCAGTTGCTCGCCAGGCTGGATCAAGTTTATCGAGACTTACTATCCCGACTTCCTTGGCAATCTATCGTCGTGCAAGAGTCCGCAACAGATGATGGGCGCGGTGATCAAGAGCCATTTCGCCCAGCAGTGCGGTATCAACCCATCGCGGATCTACAGCGTGAGCATCATGCCCTGCACGGCGAAGAAGTTCGAGGCGGCCCGGCCGGAGATGTCTCGCGACGGCCTGCCCGACATCGACGCCGTTCTTACCACGCGGGAGCTGGCGCGGCTGATCCGCATGCGGGGGATCGACCTGGCCGAGTTGCCCTCCGACACGGCCGACACGCCGCTGGGCGAGCGAACGACGGCCGGCAAGCTCTTCGGGACCAGCGGCGGAGTGATGGAGGCGGCTATTCGCACCGCTCACTTCCTCGTCACTGGCCGCGAGCTGGAAAAACTGGAAGTGGAGGCCGTCCGCGGCCTGGAAGGGAGCAAAGAGGCCCGCGTGAACATCAACGGCATCGAGCTGGGCGTGGCCGTGGTCAATGGCCTGGGCAATGCCTGCCGCTTGCTGGACGACTTGCGGGCTGGGAAGCGCAACGATCTGCACTTTATCGAAGTCATGACCTGTCCGGGTGGCTGTGTTGGCGGAGGCGGACAACCGATGACCGCCCGACGCGCGGCCGTGCGCGCGCGGATGCAGGCGCTGTACCATATCGATTCGCAGGAAGCGGTGCGGCGGTCGCACCAGAACGAGTCGATCAAACGGCTCTACGCGGAGTTTCTCGGCGCGCCGCTGGGCGAGAAGAGTCACCACCTCTTGCATACGACGTACGCGCCGCGGGAAGCGCTGATTTAGGCGGTGGAACTACAATCGCTCCGCGATCGGGTCCCACCCTGCGTCCTCACACTTGATGAGACTTTGAATCCGTGTCGAACCTAGCGTATATCACCACTGTCGAGGAACGCTGCCGCATGTGCTACACGTGCGTGCGGGAGTGCCCCGTCAAGGCGATCCGCATTACGGAAGGCCAGGCCAAGGTCGAGGCCGAGCGTTGCATAGCTTGCGGTAACTGTGTGAAGGTCTGTTCGCAAAACGCCAAACTGCTCCGCAACACGGCCGACGAGGTGCTGGAACTGCTGGCCACCGGCGAGCGCGTGGCCGCCTGCGTGGCTCCGAGCTTTCCCGCCGAGTTCATCGACATGGACTACACCCAGATGGTCGGCATGCTGCGGTCGCTTGGTTTCAACCTCGTCGTCGAGGTGGCTTTTGGGGCTGACCTCGTGGCCCGGCAATATTGGGAGCTGCTCTTAACCTGCAACGGCAACCGCTACATCTCCACGACCTGCCCGGCGATCATCAACGTCGTCGAGCGGTATTACCCTGAATTGGTCCCCATGCTGGCTCCGATCGTCTCGCCGATGATCGCCACTGCACGGGCTTTGCGGCATTTGCACGGCAAAGACCTTAAGGTCGTGTTCATCGGACCGTGCATAGCCAAGAAGATGGAGGCCCGTAGCGAGAGAGTCCCCGGAGAGATCAACGCCGCGATCACCTTTTCCGAGTTGCGGGGGCTGTTCGACGCCGCGGACTTGCATGCCGCCAACGTCGAGCCCAGCGACTTCGATCCGCCCCGGGGCTCCGCCGGGGGACTTTTTCCCATCAGCCGCGGCGTACTCCAGGCGGCGAACCTCCGCGAAGACCTCCTCACCGGAGAGATCGTGGCCACGCAAGGCCGCACCCACGTGTTGGAGGCGATCCGCGAGTTCGCCGACGGCGACCTCGGCGCCAAACTGCTGGAGGTGCTCTGTTGCGAAGGCTGCATCATGGGGGCGGGCCTGACGAACAACCTGCCCCTGTTCAATCGCCGTCGGCGGGTGCGGACCTACGTCAACCAGCAAATGAAGACCTGCGATCACGAACGCTGGCAACATGACATGGAAGAGATGTCCCGGTTGGACTTGAGCCGCCGCTACCAGGCGAACGACCAGCGCCTCCCTGCGCCGGAGCATGGCGAGATCGAGGCGATCATGCTTCGCATGGGAAAGCGATTCCCTGCCGACGAGCTGAACTGCGGCGCCTGCGGCTACGACACCTGCCGTGAGCACGCCGTGGCGATCCACAAGCGCCTGGCGGAGACGGAAATGTGTCTGCCGCACACGATCGACCAGCTCCGTATGGCCCTGCGGGAGGTCGAGACGTCGCACGTGCAGTTGGCGGCCACCCAAGAGGCACTCGTGCAGTCGGAAAAGCTGGCGTCAATGGGCCAGTTGGCCGCGGGGATCGCCCACGAAGTAAACAATCCGCTGGGAGTCGTGCTGATGTACGCGCACCTCCTGCTGGACGATTGCGACCCGCAGTCGAAGATGCGCGAGGACCTGGTGATGATCGCCGAACAGGCTGATCGCTGCAAGAAAATCGTCGCCGGCTTGTTGCATTTCGCCCGGCAGAATAAGGTCGTCCGCATCCCCAACGATCTCCGCGAATTGATCAGCCGCGCCATGCTGGCGATCCCCGTGCCCGAAGGGATCACCGTGAACATCAAGCATGGCCTGGCCGATCCGCTGGCGGAGGTCGATCGTGATCAGATCGTGCAAGTCCTGACCAATCTGGTCAGCAACGCGGTGGCCGCCATGGAAAAGGGCGGCACGCTTTCGATTTCCACCGCGGGTGATGAGCAGTTCGTCCGCCTCAGCGTACAAGACACCGGCGTGGGCATCCCACCGGAAAACATCAAGAGGGTGTTCGATCCGTTCTTCACCACCAAGCAGATGGGCAAGGGGACGGGCTTGGGGTTGGCGATCACCTACGGCATCGTTAAGATGCACAGCGGCGACATCCGCGTGCAGTCACAGGCCGATCCGGCGGCGGGTCCCACCGGCACCACATTTACGGTAACTTTGCCGCGAAAGGAATAGAAAACCATGAGTGAAAACGAAGTGAAACGAACCGTATTGCTCGTCGACGACGACGACGATTTCCTCTTCCAGCACCGTTTGCACCTGGAAACTGCGGGTTTTAGCGTGCTCGTGGCCCACGGATCGAAAGAGGCCGAGGCCTTGCTGGCCCAGCAGCGGCCCGACCTGGCGGTCATCGACGTGATGATGGAGAACCCGGACGCCGGCTTCACGCTCTGCCATCGCATCCGCAAGCAAGACCCCTCGATTCCGGTTATACTGGTCACGTCGGTCAATAGTGAAACCGGCCTGGACTTCGCCCTGTCGACCGACGAACAGCGGTCCTGGATCAAGGCCGACGCCCTCTTATCCAAGCCGATACGATTCGAGCAGCTCAAGCGGGAGATCGACCGCGTGCTGAGCCAGCCCGCGGCATAACCTGGTGCACCGCAATTGATGTACGTGCCGGCCGTGGCATTATTATGGATACACTCAAGGTCCTGGTGACTGACGACGAAATGGGCATGCGGCTGGGCGTCAGTCGCACGCTTCGCGATTTCTCCGTGCGGGTGCCCGACGTCAACGGCGCTGTGACTTTCGCCGTCGATCAAGCCGAGTCGGGCGAGGAGGCCCTGGAGAAGATCGAGCGCAGCCCTCCCGATATCCTGCTGCTGGACCACAAGATGCCCGGTATTAGCGGGCTGGAAGTTCTCGACCGGTTGGCCAATCGCGAAAGCGATATGCTGACGATCATGATCACGGCCTATGCCTCGATCGAGACCGCAGTGGCGGCGACCAAACGCGGGGCCTACGACTTCCTGGCCAAGCCATTCACGCCCGACGAACTGAAGAGCACGATCCGCAAGGCGGCGGCGCGGTTGATCCTGGCCAAGCAGGCTCGGCAACTCGCCGAAGAAAAACGCCGCGTTCGTTTCGAGTTCATCCGCGTTCTGGGCCACGAACTCAAGGCTCCCTTGAATGCCGTGGCAGGCTACCTCGACATCCTGCAAAACCATCAACTAGGCAGCGATCTGGCCGCCTACGATGAACTGATCGCGCGCAGCCTGGCGCGGATGGATGGCATGCGGAAGCTGATTGCCGACCTGCTTGATCTTACCCAAATTGAGTCGGGCGAGAAAAACCGCGAGCTCACCGAGGTTGACCTGGCCGCGGCCGCTACTGCCGCCATCGAGGCCGTCGCCGCGCAGGCGGCCGCGCGAGGCATTAGCGTGAATCTCCACTCCACGGGCCCGCTGGTGGTCTCCGCCGACGCCCGCGAGATCGATATCATCTGCAACAATCTGCTGACCAACGCCATCAAGTACAATCGCGATGGAGGGCGCGTGGACGTGACCTTGCAGCGGACGGGCAAGCAGGCCGAGATCACCGTCAGCGACACCGGCATCGGCATGAGCGAGGAAGAAGTCCAGCGGCTCTTTGGCGAGTTCGTGAGGATCCGAAACGAAAAGACCAGCCATATCCTGGGAAGCGGATTGGGCCTTTCGATCATCAAGAAGTTGGCCCTCCTTTATGGGGGTGACGTAATGGTCAAGAGCCAGTCGGACGTCGGCAGCACCTTCACTGTGACGCTAATGGCCTGAGGTTCCTCAGACCATCTGGGTAGTACCGATGCACCCGTTGCGCCGTCGTTGCCCAACCGCCTCGCGTTTCTTTCTGGTGCACCCAGCGCGAGTAAAGCTGCAGTTTCCGGCCATCAAACCTCGAATTCCAGGTCTAAAACCTCAGTTTTCGGATCTGAAATCTACTCCCGTCAGCGGGAAAACCCGGTGAACGAGCCGAGCGCGGAGGGGGCTGATTCCATTCATGCGTCAAACGTTGTAAAATATCATTCTGAACTCGCAATTCCACATCCACTGGAGAAATCGTTATGAAACGCCTTGGGGTATTCCTTATTCTGAGCGCCTGCCCGGTAATGGCTTACGGGCAGGGCAACGCGGAAACAACGGGCAACTCGCCCGGAGGATCCGCGCTGCAACAGCGCAATCAACAACCGAACAATCAACGGCAGCGGTTGGAGCCGATCGTGCCTCCGCCTTCCACCACAGTCTACGCGGGTGGCGGTTTTGGCTATGGCCAGGCACAGACGGCCGAGGGGGCCGCCCTTCAAGGCATGTCGCAGGTCATCAGTGCCCAGGGCCAATACAATCTGGCCACGTCTGCCGCCGCCATTAACCTGACTGAGGCCCAAAGCAATGAATTGCACAACCAGGTTCAGGGCGTGCAGACGTTCTGGCAGATGCGGGATATCGGCCGCGCGGAGCGGGAGAAGGAACGCGGTCCCCGCCTCACGCCCGAACAGATTGCCCGTATCGCCCACGACGGCGCTCCGCGCAGCCTGAGTGCCAGCCAAATGGATCCGGTCAGCGGCGTCTTATTTTGGCCTTCCGTGCTGCAGGATCCGAGCTTTGAGACGCAACGCACCGCGCTGGACGAGCTCACGGCCAGGTGGGTGAAATACGGCACGCTTGAATACCCCGATCAGACGCAAGTCCGCGATAACGTGAATTCTCTTTTTGACACGTTGAAGTCACGGATCGCGTCGATCCCGCCGCAAGATTACGTGGCGAGCCGCTCGTTCCTGCAAAGTCTTCTTTACGCCACCACTCGAACCACTTTCTAACTGAGAATATCAACGACGGGAGTTTGCCGATGAAAACCAAATACATGATTTTAGGCCTGGCGATGTGCGGCTGCATAGCCTGCGTCGGACTGAAGGCCCGTGCCGCCGATAAGGCGAAAGCGAGCGATCCGAAGGAGGTCGAGCAAATCAAATCGCTCGACAGCTTGACTGCCCCCGGCGCGGCCGCGGTCGATAGCGCCAAGATCGCCGAAATCGAGGCGCTGTTCAAGGCCAAGTCAGCCAACGTCCGTGCCCACGCGGCGATGGCCCTGGGGTCGATCGGTCCCGCTGCGAAGGATTCGACGCCGGCCCTGGCCGAATTGCTCAAGGATCCCGACGCAATCGTTCGCCGCACAGCGCTGCGGGCCATCCGGAAGATCCATCCCGGACCGAAGATGATGGTCCCTCTTTGCGTCAAGATGATCGAGGCTGCCGATCCAGCCATGCGGCGCGGATCTTGAATGCCATCGCCGAAGGCGGCGCCGACGCAGTGCCCGGCCTTATGGAGGCCCTGAAGAACGAAAAGGCCGCCTTCTGGGCCCTGATCGTCCTTCGCGACATCGGCCCGGCAGCCAAGGACGCGGTCCCGGCGATTGCGGAGAAACTCAAGGACAAACGGCCCGATATTCGCCGCGAGGCAGTGCTCACCCTCGGCGCGATGGGCAACGCGGCTGAGACGGCCGTGCCGCAACTCGTGGAGCTTCTGAACGACAAGGACGCTGCTACAGCCGCCACGTTTGTGCTCGGCAAAATGGGACAGATTCCCAAGGATGCCGAAGCGACCATTCGTTCCAACGCCAAGAGCAATAATGAAATGCTCAGTACCACGAGCCTTTGGGCTCTGGCCCGCGTCCATCCCGACGACAAGGAGTTGCGACGGGATACGGCCGAGAAGCTTGTGGAGCGATTAAAAGACAAAGATCCGTTTGCGCGTGTCGCGGCGGCGCGGGCCTTGGCCGCCTTGCCGCCAGCGCCGAGATTATGGCGCCGATTTGGGAAAAGGCACTCAAGGACGCCGACGAAACGACGATACGCCATGCCATGGACGCCTTGGCGGAACTCGGCGCACGGCGGTGCCAAGGTTGATCGACGCCTTGAAGTACGAGAAGTTCCGCGCCGCCATCATTTATACCCTCGGCCGCATGGGACCGGCCGCCTCTCCCGCGACGGAGGAACTGGCCAAGCTCGTCGACGACAAGGACTCCCGCGTGGCCCACGAAGCGATCATCACCCTGGGCGACATCGGCCCCGGGGCCAAGAACGCCGTGCCGGCTCTGACCCATGCCTTGGAGCAAGCTGACGATCGGAACATGAATTTCGGGGCAGTGGAATTCGCCCTTGGAAAGATCGGGCCGGAAGCGGCCTCGGCCGAGTCGGCCTTGCTCCAGCGCCTTGATAGCAAGGACGACAACGTCCGCCTGCTTAGTGCCTGGGCCTTGTCGCAGATCGACCCAACCGGGGCTGACGTAGCGGCGAAGGCCGTGCCCGTTTTGACTGCTGGGCTGGCCTGCCCGATGCCAGAAGACCGCGTCCTTGCCGCCGACGCCCTAGGCGATTTTGGCCCGCTGGCCAAGAGTGCGGCCGAAGCGTTGAAGAAGGCCGCGACGGACGAGAGCAAGGACGTTCAGGAAGAGTCCGCCAAGGCATTGAAGTCGGTCGAACGCCCGGCCCCTGCATCCGCTGCGCCAGCGGTTGCCAAGCCCGCCCCCACGCCCACGCCAGACACCGCGATGCAACCAAGGCCCGGCGACTTCGTCGTTACGGTCGACGACAAGGTAGAAGTGGGCGTAAAGGGTGTTCCGGGCGAGTTCGTGCCGAAGGGGACGAAGCTCAAGGTTCTTGAGATCCGCGGCGCCTGGATCGGCGTCCGCGTCGATGGCACCGACAAGACCGGCTGGGTGCTCGGCGAGCAGATTAGCAAGCCATGATCCCCGCTGTGGCCGCGGTGCGGGCGTCTCGCCTGCGCAGTGCCGCCACCTTGCAATTGACAGTTGGAGACGGGGCCGCGAGAAATCGCGGCCCCGTCGTTTTTTGGCGAAGCCACCGGCTGAAAACGTAACAGTTTTGTCACGGCTGCACGCGTGATTTTACAGTATTGTCGCGCATCCTTGTTAGAGTTCTCTCGATTGCCTTCCAACCCGCAAGATCGTAGCCACGGTTTTCGTCCCTGTTTTCTCGAGGTCTGGCAGCAATTGAACAGGCGGACGGCCCCGCATTTTCTCCGCTGCTAAATCTTTGGCACTGCAGTTGCTTTACTAACAGTAGCAACTTTGCTCGAATCCAAGAGGTAGACCGCCGCAAGACGGGCCGATCGGCCTTCTGGCAGCGTTGCAGAATCGCTTGGCTCCCCCAAGGTCTGTGGGACATCTTGGTTACACGATTAGCGAAGGAAGACAAAAATGAGTGTTGAATTGGTTGGAACGGGCAGCGCCTACACGATGGTTTTGCCCGAATTGCCCGCGTTGATCGGACCTGAGACACTGGACCGGTCGCTAAAAAAGGAGGCCGATCCCAGCCACCTTTGCCTCATCAGCCAGATCGACGGCGAATTGATAGTGCTTGACTTGGGCGGCAAGAGCGGCACCTATGTCAACGGCTCGCGCGTCCGCCGCGCCACCCTGAAGAACTCCGACACACTCGGGTTCGGCGGGAGTGAATACCGTGTTCGCAGCGAACCGCCGCGCCGGCGATACCTTCACGGCGTACGAAGCTGAACAAGACCACTACGGTTTCCCCACAATCTCCAGCGGCACAGCGGGCAACACGCCTAATGCAACTTGCCGCTTGGGGGCGTTGGGCTTCGCTTTTGGCCCTTGCGCCGGACGATCCACCGATGCCTCAATGATGGCATTGCCCCGCCAACCGGGCTTGAGATTAGCCGCATCGGCGCGAAGTACGACATCCACGCCCTCACCATTGACGACGAAGTTCTGGATCGATAAGCCTTCGGGCGGTTCGCTCAATGCCAAGCGAACCATCTTGATCATCGGTCCGTGCGGCCCGATGAAATGCACGGCCGTCGTCCCGCCCGAAATCAACCTTATCTCTTGTTGCCCAACCCGAAGCTTGAATGGCAGCGGGCCCCGTCCGCGGCCGACAATATCAACCAGCCACTCCTCCGCGGGAACGAGATGGCGGTTGAAAAAGGCCTGCATCCGATCATCCGCCGGGACGGCCGGGTGGCGAACGTCCTTACCGTCGATCGTGGCCCGACCCTCCAAATGAAGCTCCGCCGGGCCAAGCCCCGGTTGCAGCGGCGCTGTCAGTGTCAACCGCACGCTTCGCTGTCCGTTGGCAATCGCGCCGCCGCTGAGGCGAAAGCCCGCCGGGACGTCCTTCAGCGCCAAGGTGATCGGCCCGTTGAAACCGTCGCGGCGGACTGCGTGCACAGTGATCACCTCCGAACTCCCCGCCCGGATGTTGACGCTGGAAGGCACGACGCGCAACTCGAAATCGGGCCGGGGCGGGCTGATCCGCAGGCGGTAGCCGTATTCCGGGCCGCCTTCATGTTGGGCATCGTAAACATGGACATAATACGTGCCGTCGGTCGGCAGCACAGTCCGCAACCAACTGTCGGCCTGGTGCGTGACAAGGCCGCACGCTCTATCCTCGAAATCGTCGTTGAAGGCCAGTTGCCGGCCCGCCGCGTTGGTCAACTTGAGCACGGAATCCAGCGGCGAATCGAGCCGCCGGGCATAGACCTCGGCCACGACCGCCTGCCCCGCCTTGCCCTCGAAGCGGAATACATCGCGATCGCCGGGCCGATCAATGCGGCCATTGACGACGATTGGCAGCGTCACCCGCTGGGCATTCTCCGGCGAGTCGTTCGGCTCCTGCTCGACACACTCCGGCAGCGAGTCCAGAGCGAAGGGCAAGCGGTTCAGCGGCGCGACGTCAGAGCGCGCCTGCAGCCAATCGATCCCAGCCGGTTTGCTAACGGCGTCCTCCGTTAGAGTCCGGCAGGGCAGGTTCCAGCCCCGCAAAGTAACGTGTTGTTGCTCGCCCGTCTTGCCGCCCAGGGGGAAAATGTCGGTGACGAAGGGCAACTCGCCCAGCGCCAAACGATAGACAAAATCCTCGCGGCCGCGGTAGCACGAATCGTTGATCGCGACGATATAGTGGCCATCGCGGGGGATTTCATAGTGCAGCACGGGGTCGGGATGGAAGCGGAAATTGTCCGCGTAGGCCAGTTCGCTGCCTTGTTCGTCGCGGAGCGAGATCGCCGCCTGGAACCAGCCCGGCACAGCATCGGCAATATAGGGCACCAACTGCTGGGCGCTGACGGCGATGATCAACTGCTGACCTTTTTTCGCAGCGAATCGGTAACGGTCGACCTGCCCCGGAAGAATCTGCCCATTGACGAGCACCGGCATTTGCACGTCGACGATCGGTTGCTCACCCTGCGATGAGCCGCCATCCCCCCGCAACTTGCGGTACGGCCGCTGGCCGGGCATATCATCGTCCTCGACCGGCTTTTTTACGATTTCCGACAATCGGCCCACTTCAAAAACCAACGGGTTCGTTAATCCCAACGGCGTCTCCAACCGCAATTCCCGCACGCCGGGCAGGGCATCGGGCGATGTCGCAACACGAAGCACGGCGGTCTGGGCAATGGCCGGGTTGGGTGGGCGGTTATAGAACTTCTGCAGCTTCTTGCGGATATCGAGGACCGTCTGCCGTTCCGCCGCCGTCAAGGGCCCGCCGTTCTGCATCGCTGCCCGGAGCTGTCCGCGCGACGAAGTGCCTGCCTGTTTGGCGGGATTCTTGCCCGCGTTATCGCCTTTTGCGTCGTTCTTCTCCACGGCCTTATTCGCCGCCGCGCCATCGCTCTTGCCGATCTTGCCCTGCACGCGGTCCATGAGGACCTTGAGCTTGTCGCGAAGGTCATTGGCATCCTTTTGCGTCATCGGCTTGACGAGTTCCGCGACCTCGACGTGAATGCCCGGCCCAGTAATGCGGGCCTTGGCCACTCCGTCGAGGAACTGTCCGCCTACGCGGACTTCAAACTCTTTGCCTTGCTGCCCGCCGGCCGGAAAAACATAGCCGATGTGTGGGGTTTGCTGGGCTTGGGCCGTCAACCCACAGACCGGAAGGACCGCCAATAGGGCGGCGATGACGATTTGGCGTTTATTCATGGCGGTGTGGATTCCTGCATTCACATGATCTCTCGCAATCGCCCGCCCGAGAGTATGCCGTCGGCGGGCGACGGCGTCACACGGGCCACCAGTCCCATCGGGTGCGGCAGGCGGGCCTCGGTGTCGATGCCCAACTGATCGTAGATGCTGCCAATGACGTCACACGGATAAACCGGCCGCTCCTTGAGCTCCTCGCCTTTGGCGTCGGAGGCGCCGATCACGTGGCCGCCCTTGAATCCGCCACCGGCCACGACGGCAGAAAAGACGTTTCCCCAATGATTGCGGCCGCCGTTCCAAGGGGCGTCCCAATCGACCTTTGGCTTGCGGCCGAACTCGCCCGTCCACCAGACGATGGTGCTCTCCAGCAGGCCGCGATCGGCCAGGTCCTGCAGGAGGCTCGACATACCCTTGTCCAAGACGGGCAGCTTCCGCCGCATGGTCTGGAAATTCTGCTTATGCGTGTCCCAGCCCGGATCGTTGATCGTGATATAGCGGACGCCGCGCTCCACGAGCCGCCGGGCCATCAGGCACGACTGCCCGAACTTGTTGCGGCCGTACCGCTCGCGAACGTCGTCTTTTTCCTGCGAGAGATCGAAGACCTTTCCGGCGTCGCCGAGGATCAAGTCATACGCCTGGTTCTCCGAATCCTGCAGGTCAACCAGCCGTGGATCGTGGGGCGCGGCATGCTGTAACGAATTGAGTTCCTTTAACAACTCGCGGCGATATTTCTGCCGCTCATCGGAGATATTCTGCGCGACAACTCCTTCTACAACGAAGCGGGCCTGCGAAGGATCGCCGCCGGTGGCGAAGGGCTTGTAGCGAATTCCCAGGAAACCGGCCTCGGAAAAGCGGCCCTGCGGCACCGTGAGCACAATATACGGCGGTACCAGGCCCTTGTAGCCAGCGGCGTATCCGCGGAAGAGTGAAACCACTGCCCCGACGCCCGGATAGACCTCGCGACCACCCGGCATGCGGCCCGTCTGCGTGGCATACGACGCCGTTTCGTGGGCGAAAATTCCATGCGTCATGCCGCGAAGGATGGAGTATTTATCGGCCTGCCTGGCGAGGTTGGGCAGCAGCTCGTTGATCTGGATGCCGGGCACGTTGGTGGCGATCGGCTTCTCGAAGGGACCACGATAATCGTAGCCGGCCGCCGGCTTGGGGTCGAAAGTGTCGGTATGGGGTGGACCGCCCCACATCCAGATCTGGATCACCGCTTTGGCCTTCGCCCGGGGATGTGGCGCCGGCGCGGCGGCCATGCCGGCCAGCTCCAACTGGCTGCCGATCACGAGGCCAGCGGTGCCCGCCAACATGCGGCAGGCCGCCTCGCGCCGCGAGAACATGGCGGCGGTCGATTCATAAGTGTTGCTCACGATCAAAACCTTTCTGCTGACGGTTTTAGCTGAGCGGCCGAGAATACTGCTAACCTGAAGGGCAAGCGAGAGCCGCGAGTGGTTGCCTCGCTTGCGCTTCGGGCTAGTATCGAACATGCCATTGGATTGCTCTTAATGCCGGTATAAAAACTCCGCGCTATTGAGCAGGGCCCAGGCCAGATCGATCACGGCCTCGCGGCGGCCTCGCTTGGCCGCCGCTACATGCCGCAAGGCAATGTTCACCTCCACGTCGGTGGGAAAGCGGGAGAGGATCGTCAAATACAGGCTGGCCACCAACTGCCGACCGTTCCCCGCGGCCAGCATCAACGCACGCAGGCCCGGGCCTTGCTCCAGCTTTTGCTGGATATGAGTGGAGTTCAACATCTCCAGTCGCTGCCCCGGTGTGACACGATTGTTCCGCTCCGCCGCAAAACCCGTGTCCCGCGGCGGCCGCCCGAACTCCTCCAGGAAGGGACTGGTGATGCTCCCGTCGGGCAGGGCGATTGAGCGCCGTCCCTCGGGCAGGAACGTGTACGGCTCTGGAATCGCGCTGGAGTATTTTTCCGTCGTGCCGGTGATCTGGCAGATGGCATCGATCAGGACTTCGGCCTCCAACCGCCGCAGTGGATAGGAGGCGAAATATGCCTCGCCCTTCGCGCCTTGCCCGTGAGCCAGGCAGGAAAGCTGATAGGTCTTTGAGTTCAGGATTAGCCGTTCAACGTGTTTCAAGTTATAGTGCGAAGCGATCAACTCGCGCTGAAGGTACGCCAACAACTCGGGATTGCTCGGTGGGTTGTCGGGGCGAATGTCGTCGGGCTCGTGAATGATGCCGCGGCCCAGCAGCCAGTACCACGTGCGATTGACAATATTCCGCGCAAACCACGGATTCCTGGCATCAATCAGCCAATCGGCGAAGACCTCGCGAGGATCGCGATCGGGGGGGATTCGGGCAGCGCTGCCGTCCGGGAAAACAGGCGTGGAGGGCAAAGCGGCCGACGCATTGGGGTCGAAAAAAACGATCTCCTCTTTCCACTGGTCCGTCCCCTTGTAGCCGATCTTCGCGAAGAAGGCCGACATTCCCGCCCAGTGCTCTTTCGGCCACTTTTCCGCACGTGCGCCCATCAGCACCAGGGCTACAGACTGGGCAATTCCGGCGGGCTGCCGATTCTGCACGGCGCGATAGAAGTTCACCGGCGGCACGCGGAAATTGCTGCCGCTGGCGGTCAGCAACTCCCGCGCGAAGCGGTCGTAAGACCTGTTTTGCCGGATCGAAGTCCGCAACCAATGGTAATAGGCCTGGGCCGCATCGGGCCAGAGGTTAATGGGAAACTCCGCCTTGATCCGCAACAGGTCGCTCCACCTCATGGCCTCGAAGTCGGCCCGCTCCTCGCGCTCCAGCAGGTGATCGATCAATGCGCTGCGTTTCTGCGGATCGCGGTCCAGCAAGAAGTCCCTCGCCTCGTTCGCCGTAGGCAGGGTGCCGATCACGTCGAGGTAGGCGCGGCGGAGAAAAACCGCATCCGAACAAAGCGGCGACGGCTGCAACCCCAAACTTCTCAGCCGCGCGAAAACCAACTCGTCGATCTTGCCCGCTGGCTTTAGACTGCTGGTATTCTCGAACGGCCGCACAAGTGCCACAGCGTTCGAACCGGCAACGATCGGGGCCGCAGCGGCGCCGGGCGGGACCGCGTCCGCCGCCATTGTGGCGGCCATCAAGACTGCGGCTAGCGATGATGCGAACACCCCTATTGCTCCAAACGGGAAAAAGCCACGCCCTCGATTTCGACCAACAATTCGGGCCGGCAAATATCGGCAACCGCGTATATGGTCGGCAGCATTCCCAACCTTCGCTCGCAGACTTCGCGGACCGCCGCGTAATCTTCCGGCCGTTTAATGTATACGCGGGCGAAGCCTAGGCTGGTAAGCGACGTCCCCAGACCAGGCAGGCCGTGCCGCCCGACGTTCTCTTCGGCAATCAGGGCGGCGATGTTGTCCAGCGTTTCCTCGGTCTGTTTGACCACATCGCCCGGATGCATGGTCTGTGAATCGGTAATGCTTGCCGTTCCGGAAATGAAGATCGTGGTGTAAGTGCCGCAGGAGAGGACCATTGCCCGGGAGAACTTGGGGCTTTGCGGGCTATAAGTGGCTGCATAATCGTAGGCTGCCGTTTGCCGCGGATTCTCCAAGGGAACAGCCCGAATATCGCTACGATCGGATACTAGCGCGATAGCACTGAGCACAATACCGCGGCCGGTGGCCCCGATCCCCGTGCTGGCCGGGTAGATTCGTCGGACAGAAAATGGGGACGGGTCCAATTTGTCGGAATGGCCCGGAGGGTGCTGATCACAAATTGGACCTGTCCCCATTCCCCCCCCTGTGCCCATTTCCGCATCCATTTTCCGCGGCAAGCAGCCGTCGAGGAAATGAATGTTGCGGAAAAAGTCGGTTCTTGCCCGGTTTAGTTCTTGGTATCGCTGGTTCGGGCCGTCGCAATCGACGATTCCCCCCAGATAGAACCACGTGCGGATTACTCGGTCGAAACGCACGTTGACGCTAGCGAGGTTCTTGCAAACTTGTTCCAACACCGCCAAGGTTTCGTCATAAACCGATGACTGGTCGCCGTGGGACGCCGTTTTCGCGCAGTGGGCCCAAGCGATGCCGTTGTGCCGAGCGACGACCATTTCCTCGCCGAAGCGCTCGATATCCACTTCTCCGCGGCCCTGCCCCACGCCAAGGGCCTCGACGGCCAGCAATTTGCCTCCGCAAGGCGGTTGGGCGATGTAGCTGGTCGCCGGCAAATGGGGGCCGTAAAAATCTCGCATAAGCTGCCGGCACCGGGCGGCGTGCGACATATCGGCCAGGAAGACAGCCTGATGGACAATCGATCCCAATCTACCCTGTTCGCCAACCACGGCCTGTATCGTCCGCAGGGCGTCGCGGGCCTGCTGATCGAAGGTCGCCCCGGCCTGCGGGGTAGCGGCGGCAAAGACGTGCCGCACGTCATTCAGATCGACGATGGAATACCCGACGCCCGATTGCGATACCTTGCGGATGGTGTGGTCGGCCATGGTCGATCCCTAGGTTCGACAAACCCTGGTACGAGAAAGGTGTGCTCTGGGCGCTCTCGCGGGCGTGCTATGAAAGTATAGTATACCTAACCCCGCCCCCATCAAGAAGGGCCGTTTTCGCCCCATGGACGACGAACCGATTATTTGCGAAGTTCCGCATGGCTCGCCCGATTATTGGGCAACGGTGCACCTTCGCCAATGGATTCTGCGTGTGCCCCTGGGACTCGACTTTTCCCCCGAGGAGCTCGCCGCCGAGAGCGATTCGCGGCACATCGCCTGCTACCGCGGCGGCCGGCTGATCGGCTGCCTGGTGTTGCGTCCCGAGGGAGATGATGCCCGCATGCGGCAGGTCGTGGTCGTTGCCGATTTGCAAGGGCAGGGGATCGGCACGGCGCTTGTCGAGTACTTCGAAACTCTCGCCCGCGAGCTGGGTCATCGCCGCATTGTCCTTCACGCCCGAGAATCGGCGACACCCTTTTATGAGAAGCTGGGCTACATGCGAGTGGGGGAGCGCTTTGAGGAAGTCACAATTCCGCACTGGGCCATGGTAAAGCCGCTGGGGCCGCAAGCCGTAGGCGCATGCGCATCGTAATCGGCCGCCTCGAGGAACCGGCTATCTTGCGGCCTTTCACGGCAACGTTCGCCGCCATCGCGTAGAGGGCGTTCGTAGACCCGGCTTCAGCCGGCATCGCGGCGACTTTTCGGCATACGCCGGGACTACCAGCGCCCCCGCAGCAGTGATATAATGGTCTTCACTGGCGAGGTCGCTCCTCGTTTCCTGGCAGGGAGACAGCTTTCATGCGTGTGTGTCTTGAGTATGGCCGGACCGGGCTGGAAGTCGAGTTGCCCGACGAGCGCGTAGTCAAATGCCTCGGCTTTCGGCCCTTGCCGCCGATCGAAGATCCGAGTGCGGCCATTCGCCGCGTCCTGGCGCATCCCACAGGCACTCCGCCGCTGGCCGAGCTGGCCCGCGGGAAACGCACCGCTTGCATCGCCATCTGCGACGCCACGCGGCCGGTCCCCAACCGCCTCATCCTCGAGCCGCTGCTGGAGACCCTCGAAGCCGGCGGCCTGCCGCGGGAATCGATCCTCATCCTGGTCGCCACCGGCATGCACCGGCCGAGCACGGTGGCCGAGAAGCTGGAACTCCTCGGGCCAACCATCGCCCAACGCTACACCGTCGCCGATCATGACGGCCACGATCTGGCCGCACACACCTTGCTCGGCGCCACTCCCCGCGGCATTCCGGCCTGGATCGATTCCCGCTATGTCAATGCCGACTTGAAAATCACCGTCGGGCTGATCGAGCCGCATTTCATGGCCGGATTTTCGGGTGGGCGGAAGCTCATCTGTCCCGGACTGGCCGCCCTCGAGACGGTCAAGCTTTGGCATAGCCCCGCCATCCTCGAGCACCCCAACGCCCGGGCAGGCTGTCTGCAGGGCAACCCGGTCCACGAGGAAAACACTCGCATCGCCCGTATGGCAGGCTGCGACATGATCGTCAACGTCGTGATCGACGACCACCGCCAGGTGGTATCGGTGGTGGCGGGCGAGATGGAGGCCGCCTTTCAGGAGGGCGTGTCCGCCGCCACCGAGATGCTGCGCGACGGCGTATCGGCGCCGGTCGATATCGTCGTCACCAGCGGTGCCGGCTACCCCCTCGATTCGACCTTCTACCAATCGATTAAGGGGATGGTGGCCGCCCTGCCCGTCGTCAAGCCGGGCGGGACTATTATCATTGCCGCCGCCTTGAACGAAGGGATCGGCAGCCGCGACTTCCAGCAGGTTTACGACGACCATCCCTCGCTCGACGACTTCATGGCGGCGATTGCCGATGGCCGGTATTTCCGCCTCGACCAATGGCAGTTGGAGGAGTTCGTCCACGTGCACCGGCACGCCCGGGTCTGCATGGTGAGCGGCGGATTGTCGGAAACGACCTTGCGGCGACTGCGGGTCGATAGCGCGGCGACGGTGGAAGCGGCCGTTGACGAGGCGATCCAGCGCCACGGGTCGGGGGCTGAGATTGTCGCCATTCCCAAAGGCCCGTACGTATTGGCGGAAGTCAACGGTCTTAGGTCTTAGGTCTTAGGTCTTGGATCTTCGTTTATCGATAATCGAGGGTGTTGGACCGGTGGACCGTGGACCTCACTTGCCTTGACTTCTTGTCTTGTCGCGAGAAAAATTGGTCCGGTGTCCGCTAGTTTGGCGACTAGCGTTGGCTAGCGAAGCCCTTGAGATTTGAAAAACATTTGGGTAGCGCTGTAGTTACTTGTCGGGCACAGCCTTCGCCCAAGCAATCTTTTTACGGAGGCGAAAGATGCAAACCACTTTATCTTCTAATAAGGTTGACACCGCGACCAAAGGCGGAAAGGTGTTGTATACTGCGAAGACGCACACCACGGGCGGTCGGGAAAACGGCGCGGCCCGCAGCTCGGACGGCCGCCTGGATATCAAGCTTTCGCCCCCCGGCGCTGCTGGAACCGGCACCAACCCGGAACAGCTTTTCGCCGCGGGTTGGTCGGCGTGCTTCGAAGGGGCGTTGGGGCTTGTCGCCCGTAAGATGCGAATCGCTCTCCCGGTTGAAACGGCCATCGACGCGGAAGTGGATCTTTGCCTGAATGACAGCGGCCACTTCATCCAAGCTCGCCTCAGCATTAGTCTGCCGGGTTTGGAGCGCGACGTCGCCGAGGCCCTGGTGAGCGGCGCGGACCAGGCTTGTCCGTACTCGAAAGCCATACGCGGCAATGTGGATGTCGCAATTAACCTCGTCTAAGCGAAATATCGGATCGCTGTAGTCGAGCGTGCTAAGTCTCGTCCGCAGCTTTTTGCAACGCCCGTCAATAACCGTCGACATCGACGATTGCTTTGGCAAATGCCTGCGGCGCCTCTTGGGGCAGATTGTGCCCAACGCCTCCCGTGATGATGCGGTGCGCGTTCGTTCCCGGCTTGACTGCCGGCAGATCTGGCGGTCTTGATTTGTCGGTATCGGCTTTCGCAGAAGCGACCATGCCTAGCGGGGCAGCCGCCAGGGTCATGGCCGCCGTGCCAAGAAAGCGGCGGCGCGGATGGTTGATCTGTTGGAACATTGGTAAACCTCCTTGGTTTGAATAACCACGATTGATATCCGCGGAGACGGAAAAAGCTCCCTCTCTGCTTGCCAAGATCAGAAAGCGTTGCCTGTGGACAGCGGACGCCCTATAATCCTAGCGACGGGGTTGCACTCCAGCCAACGGATTGTTCATCATCAGCGAAGAACAGACAACGGCGGTCGCGGAGCGCTGCTCGGACGCGCTGTAGAAAATCCTCGATTCGAATCGTACTCTCGACGACCAGCGCCAAGCAATCCAAGGCCGTCGCGGCCCTCGCCGCTCGCGGCGGCAAAAAATCGATCTTGCATGTCCTCGCGGTAACAGCTCTGGGTGTCCACCCGCCACGCTTTCTAATACGGGGATTGAAATGGCAACGGCAATAACGCCGAAGTGACCGTTTGACAAGCAGCCAATCTCGTTTTTCCACGAAGGAGACTGATTATGTCCGCAAGCCAACCCAAGACGGCCATCGTGACCGGAGCGTCGCAGGGCATCGGCGCTGGCGTCGTGAGGGCCTTTGTGCAGCGCGGTTTCAATGTCATCGCCAATGTGCGGAAAATGACGCCAGCTACCGAGGTCGCGGACTCCGACCAGGTTGCCGTCGTGGCCGGCGACATCGGTGAACCGGCCACCGCCGCGGCGATCGTCGAGACGGCGCTGGCTCGCTTCCAGTCGATCGACGTGCTGGTGAATAACGCGGGCATCTTTTTCACTAAGGCATTTACCGACTACACGGCCGAGGACTTCAAGGCGATCGTCTCGACGAACGTCGGGGGCTTCTTCTACGTCACCCAACTCGCCATCAAGCAGATGTTGGCCCAGAAGACCGGCGGGAGCATCGTCACGATCACGGCCGCCCTCGCCCACAACCCCATCCGGGGCGTGTCGGCGGCGGTGCCGATGACCACCAAAGGCGGTCTGGATACGGTCACGCAGCAACTTGCCATGGAGTACGCGAAAGACGGCATCCGCGTAAACGCGGTCGCGCCCGGCGTCGTGATCACACCGCTGCACCGCAACACGCCGAAGGACGTGTTGGAGGGTCTTTCGCCGATGGGTCGCCCTTCGACGGTGCAGGACATCGCGGATGCGGTTATGTTTCTGACCGACGCCGCGACGGTCACGGGACACATTCTCTACGTCGACGGCGGCGCCCATCTGGGCCGCTGGTAATTGAAGGAGCTTCTGCTATGACTGCAAACTCAACCATGACGGCTGTTCGCATTGAGAATGACAGCCTGGGTCCGGTCAACGTCCCCGGTGACAAGCTCTGGGGCGCGCAGACGCAGCGTTCCCTGGAACATTTCAGCATCGGCGATGACCTGATCCCCCGGGAGATGATCCCCGCTTATGCCATCGTGAAGAAAGGGGCCGCGTTGGCTAACGAGAAGGCCGGCCGGCTCGGCGACCCGCAGAAGGACCTCATCGTCCGCGTCTGCGATGAGATATTGGAAGGCCGGCACCAGGACCAGTTCCCGCTCCACGTTTGGATGACCGGCAGCGGTACCCAGTTCAACATGAACGTCAACGAGGTGATCAGCAATCGCTCTTCGCAGATCGCCGGCCAGCCGTTGGGCAGCCACAAGCCGGTCCATCCCAACGACCACGTCAACATGTCGCAATCGTCCAACGATTCGTTCCCAACCGCGATGAACGTGGCCGCGGCGCTGGGCGTCAAGCAACGGTTGATGCCTGCCGTAAAGGCCCTGCGCGAGGCGCTCGACGCCAAATCCCGCGCCTGGTCGGATGTCGTCAAGATCGGGCGCACCCACTTGCAGGACGCTACGCCGCTGACACTCGGCCAGGAATTCTCCGGCTACGTCGGCATGTTGCAAGACGACCTCGATCGGCTTGCACTGGCGCTAGGCGGCGTCTACCGGCTGGCTCTGGGCGGCACGGCCGTCGGCACCGGACTGAACTCGCTGCCGGGGTTTGACAAGGCCGTCGCCGGCGAGATCGCCCAACTCACCGGGCTGCCATTCGTCACGGCGCCGAACAAGTTCGCCGTCCAGGGGGCACACGACGACCTGGTGCAATTGAGCGGCACGTTGAAAACGTTGGCCGTGTCCCTCTTCAAGATCGCCAACGACATTCGCCTCTTGTCCTGCGGCCCGCGCGACGGCTTCGCCGAGCTGAATATCCCCGCCAACGAACCGGGTTCGTCAATCATGCCGGGCAAGGTCAACCCGACGCAGTGCGAGGCGCTGGCGATGATTGCGGCCCAGGTGATGGCCAACGACGTCGCGGCCGCGCTTGGCGGTGCCAGCGGCTATCTGGAGATGAACGTCTACAAGCCGCTCCTGATCTTCAATGTCGCCAAGTCGGTCCGGCTCATGACCGACGGCTGCACCAACTTCCGCAAGTTCCTGGTCGAGGGCATTGAGCCGAACCTCAAACAGATCAACAACTTCGTTGAGCGGTCGTTGATGCTGGTCACGGCCCTCAGCCCGGTGATCGGCTACGACAAGGCTTCCAAGGTCGCGCATTACGCGCTGGATCACGACCTGACGCTCAAGGAAGCCGCGCTCGAATTGAACGCGGTCAGCGCGACGGAATTCGATCGGGTCGTCGATCCAAGAAAAATGGTTCAACCCTACGTTGCCGGGAATTGAATGGGAAATCACCCGGCATCCACTAACCTTAAGGAGAGAAATCCCATGACCACCTCAACCACAATGCACAGAAAGCAAAGCGCGGGATCCGCTGAGACCGCGAAAGTGAAACAGCAACCCGGGGGCGACTACGAGTACATGGCGCCCGCCGTTGATGGCAAACGCGGCATCGAACTCCTCCACGACCCAGTGCTCAATAAGGCCACGGCCTACACCGAGGCGGAGCGCCAGGCCCTTGGCCTGGTGGGTCTTGTCCCGGACGCGACGGAGTCAGAGGACATCCAACTCCGCCGCGTCCTCCAGCAGCTGGGCCACAAGACCACCGACCTGGATCGCTATATCTACCTGATCAACCTGCTGGACAACGACGAAACCCTCTTCTACCGCACACTAATGTCGGACCCGGCGCGTTTCCTGCCGATCGTATACGACCCGACCATCGCCGAAGCCTGCCTGAAATTCGGCCACATTTACCGCCGGACTCGCGGCATGTACCTTTCCATCACGCGCAAAGGGCATGTCAAGGAGGTTCTGCGCAACTGGCCGGTCAAGGACGTGCGCGTCATCTGCGTCACCAATGGCGGCCGCATTCTCGGCCTGGGCGACCTGGGCGCCAACGGCATGGGCATCCCTATCGGCAAACTCCAACTCTACACCGCAGCCGCCGGCGTCCCGCCGCAGGGCCTGCTGCCCTTGTACCTCGATGCGGGCACCAACAACCAGGCCTGCCTGGACGACCCCCTCTACTTCGGGCTGCGACGGCCGCGGCCTACGACCGAGGAGATGTACGCCTTTGTGGACGAGTTCGTGGACGCGGTGCAGGAGGTATTCCCGGATTGTTGTCTCCATTTCGAGGATTGGACCGGGGTCGATGCCATTGCCCTGTTGGCTCGCTATCGCGACGAGGTCTGCTGCTACAACGATGACATTCAGGGGACGGCAGGCGTCGTGCTCGCCGGGCTGATCAACGGCCTCAAGATCAACGGCGGGCAGCTCAAGGAGCAACGCATTCTCTTTCTCGGCGCCGGCTCGGCCGCCATTGGCCTCGCCGACCTGTTTGTCTCCGCGCTTGGGCAGCAGGGCGTTGCACCCGAAACGGCGCGGAATCAAGTCCGAATGTTCGACACCCAGGGACTTGTGGTCGAGGGACGTCCAGGGCTGGCTGCACACAAGCTGCCGTACGCGCACAAACTCCCACCCAGCAAGCCCTTCAATCATCTCGACCCCGCAAGCGAGTGCCCGCAGATCATCGCCGCTATCGAGGATTTCAAGCCGACGGCCCTCATCGGCGTCAGTGGGAACGCGATTCCCATTTCCGCGGGCCGACCGGCGGGCAGGCTCTTCTCCCGCGATGTCGTCGAAGCGATGACGCGCCTCAACGCACGGCCAATTATCTTTGCCCTGTCCAACCCGACCGACCACCACGAGTGTCTGCCGGAGCAGGCCTATGCCTGGTCCGGTGGCAAGGCAGTCTACGCAGGCGGGGTGCCATTTCCGCCAGTTCACCTGGACGGGCAGACGTTCCTGCCTTCTCAGGCCAACAACCTGTACGTCTTTCCCGCCGTCGGCATGGCCATTCACGCCACGAACGCAAAGCGTGTCACGGACGAGATGTTCATCGAGGCCGCACACGCTGTCGCGGACCAGGTGACGGCCGAGCAGTTGAAGCTAGGTATGCTCTTCCCGCCGCAGTCGAACATCCTGGAAACCGAGATCAGGACGGCGGTCCGCGTGGCGCGGATGGTGTTCGAGAGCAACCTCGCCCGTGTCGCCCGTCCGGCCGACTGCGAGGCGTTCATTCGCGACCAGGTTTACAAACCGGAGTACCGCAACTTCGCGTGAGGCAACTATGTCAACGAACGCGCGTCGTCCTCGCACGGACATTTAACCAAGAAAATCACCAATGCTAAAGAAAACAAAAACGGATCTATTGATCGTGGCGATAGCTCTCGCCGGGCTAAATCCGCCGGTCACACTGGCGTCGGACGCCGTCTGGCCACAGTTCCTCGGACCTGGCTCGCGGGCGTTGTCTAGCAACGCCAACCTGCCGGATCGCTGGTCCGCCACGGAGAACGTCGCCTGGAAGACTCAGATTCCGGGACGGGGCTGGTCGTCGCCTATTGCCTGGGGAGGACGTGTCTTCCTCACGACCGTGGTCGGAGGGGACGACGCAGAGCTGCCGCAAAAAGGGCTCTATCGCGGCGGCGAACGCCCGGACGTAAAACCTTCAGAACAGCAATGGAAGGTGCTCTGCCTGGACCTGCTTTCCGGCAAGGTACTCTGGGAGCAAGTCGTCCATCACGGTGAGTCGCCCGGTCCGAAGCATTCCAAGAACAGCTACGCTTCGGAGACGCCGGTCACGGACGGCGAGCGAGTGTACGCCTGCTTCGGAAACGTGGGCGTATTCTGTCTCGATATGGAAGGCCGCCCGGTGTGGTCGAAGCCATTGCCGCCGCACGCTACGCGACACGGCTGGGGCACTGCCGCCTCACCGGTGCTTTATCGGGACCGGCTATATCTGGTCAATGACAATGACGAGCAGTCTTACCTCCTGGCGTTGGACAAGCGCACCGGCAACGAGGCGTGGCGCGTCGGATCGGGATGAGAAAAGCAACTGGTCCACGCCTTTCGTCTGGGAGAACGGGCAGCGAACAGAGATCGTCACTCCCGGTACGGACAAGGTCCGGGCTTATGATCCGGATGGAAAACTACTCTGGTGGTTCAAGGGGATGTCGGGCATCACTATCGCCACGCCGTATGCGGACCAGGGATTGCTGTACGTCAGTTCGGGTTTCGTGGCAGACAAGCTGCGGCCCCTGTACGCGATTCGACCGGGCGCCAGCGGAGACATTTCGCTCGCGCCCGATCAGACGAGCAACACGGCCATCGCGTGGAGCAATCCGACCGCTGCACCGTACAACCCGACAACGCTGGTCTATCAGGGGCGGCTTTACGCCCTTTACGATCGGGGACTGCTGGGGGCTTTCGACTCCCGAACGGGCAAGCCGCTGTTTGGGCCGCAGCGACTGCCAGAGGGCAAGCATTTTACGGCATCCCCCTGGGCTTGCAACGGTCGCGTGTTCTGCCTTAACGAGGACGGCGTGACTTTCGTAGTGCGCGCGGGTGACAAATTCGATTTACTGGGCACGAACAAATTGGCCGACGATGACATGTGCCTGGCTACGCCCGCCATGGTCGGAGACCGGCTGCTGATCCGCACGGCGGCCCGAATATACTGTATCCGCAAGCCTCATGCAAAAAACGTCCACGAAGTTTCGGGGAGATCAAGCGACAACTGGGAGACTCGCCGTCGAACAGCACAATGGCGCAAGCTCTCCCCCGCCCGGTTGGTCCGGGTGACTGGAGCTATTTGTGGTAACCGTCGTAGTGGAGCCCTTTTCCACCGTGGCATGCCTACGTGGTCCTTTGCCATTCTGGGCACAAAGAGAAGCGGGCAAGGGCGAATCGTCGCCTCATCACGGCCAACTCCATCCAAAATCTATTTCTGTATTTGCAACCGTACAGCGATCTCTGCTACGCGGCGACCGAGGTTCTTGACCGTGGCGATGCCTGATTCGTCGCGCGCGATGTCGGGGGTCGGGCCGCCGCCGACCGTAGGGTTGCCGGCCCAGACCGTACCGCCCCAGTGGCCCGTAGGCGGGGCGTCGCCGACCACGATCATCTGCTGCGACATCAAGGCCACCTGGACCGAGCGGATCGTCAATTCCAGACCACAGTTTCGTCCACCGCCCACGGCCAGCACGCCGCCCACCTTATTAGCAAGCCGCATGTCCTTATGAAACACGATCCAGCGGTCGAGGAACGCCTTGCAGAGGAACGACATGTTCCCGAAGTACACCGGCGTGCCAAGGATGATCGCTGCGACGGCCGGATCAGACAGTTTTGGCACAAGTGCAGGGAAGTCATCGCGCTCGCCGGGGTCCAAAGCGACTCCGGCCGCCACTTCGCCGGGAATTCTCAGTCCAGCCAGCTCGATGAATTCCACCTCGATTTGCCCGTAAGCAGTCTTAACCGCGTCGAGACAGATGCGGAGAGCGGTGGCCGTGGTCTTGCCCTTTCGCGGGCTACAACAGATGCCGAGAACCTTGATAGGCCGCGGACTGACGGCGGTCTTCCCCGGCCCGAGGTCAGCTGCGATGGCGGTCCCGGCGCCGAACACAGCCGTGGTCCCGGTGCTTCCAAGAAATCGACGACGAGTCACCTTCGATCGCATAGCAAAACTCCTTCCAGCAAAGAAACGTCAAAAAACGTACGTTTGATTGTAACGAACTGCTTGCCGGCTCGCCACAATAGGCAACTCACTGTCGGTCATGCGCCATTAGAAATGTCCTATGTTTTGCGCCATTAGAAATCTCTGGTCATTGTGGTGGTGTGCCCAGCACCCCTATTGCTCCGTCAAGGCTTCCGGCCCGATGAACCGGCCGCGGATGGAAACGGTCACTTCCTTTAGGGGTACGTTGCAGCCCGATTGCTGTACGGCTGCCTTTACAATCCTCACCAGGCCGGTACAACAGGGCACTTCCATGTGGACGACGGTCACGCTCCGCACGTCGGACGCGGCCAGCATGGAAACCAGCTTCTCGACGTAGGCTCGCCCGTCATCGAGTTTCGGGCAGCCGATCACGACTGGCCGGCCGCGCAACAGCCGCCGGTGGAAATCGGCCATCGCAAAGGGCACGCA
This sequence comes from uncultured Planctomycetia bacterium, assembly GCA_963709175.1. Lineage (GTDB taxonomy): Bacteria > Planctomycetota > Planctomycetia > Pirellulales > Thermoguttaceae > JANXQG01. The sequence goes on along the minus strand of CAVPVK010000007.1, from coordinate 32,469 downwards.
GTCGGCCACCAAGAGCAGATCGGCGCCGCGCAGGTACGGGGCATTCGGCGGCACCAGACGGAGTTGAATCGGCCAGTTTCCCAGGGCGGACAATTCTGCTTGACGTTCGCCGACGGCAGTTGCCTCGGAGGCGCTGCGGAGCGGAGCCATCGCGTACAATTGGGACAGGGACTGTTCGGCCAGGCCCGGACACGGAACGGGCGGCGCCGGCAGGCTACGCTTCGCGTCCAGACCGGCAAGACGCTCGCGCACCGACTCTTCACTGAACGTCGCCGCATCGCGCTCGATGATACGGATCGCGCCCTGCGGGCACTCGCCGAGGCAGGCCCCCAGGCCATCGCAGTAGGTCTCGGAGACGAGACGGGCCTTGCCGTCGCGGATTTCGATCGCTCCCTCAGCACAAGCCGGCACGCACTGCCCGCAACCGTCGCACTTTTCTTCGTCAATTTCGATGATCTTGCGTTGAGCCATTGTGGCATTGTCCTTGCGTTGGGAATTCGATGTTGCTCTCGCCGGGCACCGCGGACCGGGCGCCGCCATGGGTCGAGTAATTCTTGGCGGTTCATTCTACTGAAATCCTACTCGGCGCGTGACGACGGGGCATTGATTTGGATCAAGCCCGCGCAGAAATTTAATGGCGAAGAAGCGGTGTTTACTTGATATAATCTGGACTGAAGGAGATTTCACCGTGCTCTACCGCGCCTGGATCACGACCCGGGTTTTGCTGAGGATTTCCGCGGATACGCGGGCCGATCCACCCAAACTAACCCTGGAGCCGCAGTTGTGGCCCACGGCCCCGACGCTCGGCCAGTCGCAGGACGTGCAGGTATCCAATGCGCGCCGGGCGACGGTGCAGTTGCTGGAAGTGTTCGAGACACAAAGGGATAGCCGTGGGTAAACGCTGCCGTCCAGGTTCTCTGCCGCACGGACTCGTGATCCTTTACGAAGACCGCGATGTTCTTGTAGTGGACAAACCAGCCGGACTCTTGACCATCGGCACGGAGAACGAGAAGTCAAATACGGCCTACTTTATCCTGATGGATTACGTTCGCAAGGGCTCGTTCCGCTCCCGAAACCGCGTGTTCATCGTGCATCGGTTGGACCGAGAAACTTCCGGGGTCTTGATCCTTGCCAAGAGTGAAGAGGCGAAGTACCGGTTGCAGGGCGAATGGGGCAAGACGGAAAAAACGTATCTTGCGGTCGTTCACGGCCAATGCCGGAAGCGCGAGGAGACCATTGCCACTTACCTTGCAGAGAATAAAGCGCACGTCATGTACTCCACATCCGACGCCACCAAGGGAAAGCTATCCATTACGGCTTACAAAGTCCTCAAACAAACGAAGGCATTTGCTTTGCTGGAAGTGTCCTTGTTGACGGGCAGGAAGAACCAGATCCGCGTGCATCTGGCCGGGATCGGGCATCCCATCGTGGGCGACAGAAAGTATGGCAACGCGAAGGAATCCTACGCTAGTCTCGCACTTCACGCCAGGGCGATCTCCTTCGAGCATCCATTCAGCGGCAAGCAACTGACGCTTGCCGCCAAAGTGCCGCCGTACTTTCACAGGCTGGTGGGAAGCATCGCTCACGAGGACGGTCCGCCGTCGTCCTGAACCGTTGGTTCGGCGATATGACCAGCTGGTTCGGAAGCGCTGAGCCGCGATTGTCACTTCAGCTTGGGAGTGCCACCCCGTCTGCCGCATTACTCCTGCGCGGCATTTTAATTCAGGGGCGTCAGCGTGATATGCCGATAGGTGGCATCCTCGGCGGGTCCCGAGGCGCGGAATCCGATCGTGCCGCCGCGCCGTGCCAGGCCCGATTGCTTGTAGATGCTCTGGCCGTCGAGGAATACCTCGACAGTTCCCTGGCGGCACTCGACGGCAACCTTATGGGTCTCGCCGCGCCGGATCGGCCTGGGCAGCGGCACGGGATCGGCAACTTCCCAGACGCCGCCCGAGCGAAGGTGAGGTCGTAGGGTATTGGGCCGGGTCCTGTACTGTGGCATGTCGGCGGTGCTATCGGCAGTCTGAAGCTGGAACATCTGGCAGTTGTCCATATCGGCAGCGCGGACGACCCAGCCTGCAATTCCTTGGCCGTCCTTGGAAATCACCAGTTCGAACTCCAGACGGTAGTCGCGGTAATCGTCGCCGTCGAGTAGTCCGACGTCGCCTCCGGCGACCCGCAGCCCGTCCGGCGTGAATTTCCATCCGGGCTTGGTGAGCCATATTTCCGGTCGTTTCTCAAGGCTCGCGCCGAAGAACGGTCCCGCCAGGCTGTTCTCCCATTGCTTCGCGCGTTGCGCGAATCCGTCGATTCGAGCGGCGATCGATTCGGCCGGCGCGACGACCAAATGCACGGCGAAGGCTAGGTGGCGCGGCGGGACGCCGCTGCCGCGCCCCAAGTCCGACATTGCCACGGCGGAAGTGAATTCGGCCGCTTCGCGCCGATGGGATATCGCACCGGTCCAGGGACGGAGCAATACGGGGTTTGAATGCTCGATGGCGAGGGCAATTGCGGCGTCGGTGGCGTCCAAGCCGGGCAGCGCTACGGTGGCGAATCCGCTGGCACTCGCCAGGGGAAAGCCCAATCGTCCCGCGGCATCGACGGTCGCCAGCAGCACCGGGCGCGACGACTCGGTCGGCGTGGCGAACAACACATCTGGCCCGGAAAGTACGGTTACGTCACGTAGCCGAGTAATCCGGCCCGGCTCGATCTTTGGTTTCTGGAATCGCCGCCCCTCAGCAATAATCGCTTTCTCCAGGGTGACGACGATCTTCTCGCCAGCCTTGAAATCGCGACGAATGCGCAAGTAGCTTTTCTCGCAGGGTACCGCCACAACAGCACCGCCTGCGCGAACGCTGTTGCTGGCCGCCCAATCCGGCACGCGCACCCACAGCGTCGTCGGCGCCGAACCACCGGATCGCGGCGAAAGCTCGATCTCGACCTTTCGCGGCGCGTCGAGCGTTTGCTTGCCGCTCATTCCCGGCTGGCTGCGAACCGTTACGAGCCAATCGCGACCCCCGGACTGCACTCCCGACGAGAAGTTCAAGGGGAAATTCACAAAGATACCACGCTCGGAGCCCACGGCCAAATAGCTCTTGAGAAAGTGGAGTCCCAACGGACCATGGAAGCTGCAACAGAAGGGCCATTCGTCGAGCTGTCCGCTGGCGGCAAACGGGCCGGCCGCGTCAGCGTCCAGATGGCACATGCCGAAGCCGCCGTTGGGGCATTGGTTTGTCGCGTACTGATTCTGCAAGAGACGCTCCGCGATGTCGAGATAACGGCTCTCGCCCGTAAATCGCCAGAGTTCCAGGTTGAACCGGAGCCAATCCGATTCGCTACACCCCTCGTCGCCGCCGAACGACACGAACCAATGTTCGCCCACGCCGCCCAGCGACCAGACGAAGCCGCCCGACATGGCGGCGTCCCATTTGGCCCGAGCCCGATCCAGCCAACGGTGATCGTGTGTGACCTCGTAGAGCATAAGGATGCCGCGCCACGCGCACAGGTTGCCGTGGCTATGGTCGATCGGCAAGACATCGAACTTCAGGAAGAATTCGGCCATTCGTTCGGCCTGTTTCAGATAGCGCTTGTCGTAAGTAACGTCATAAAGCATGACGAGACCCTCGATGGCCGGGAAGTAGCAGCAGGTGTAGCCATCGCCTCCAGTACCGCTGGAGCGATAGTCGGCCTCGCGAGTCGGCGCGCAGAGCCGGTCGGCCGAGTTGACGTAGAAATCGCCCAATCGGCGCGCGGCGGCCAACAGCCTTGCGTCGGAAAGCTCGCCCGAGGCGGTGATCAGCCCGACGAGCAGTCGGGCATTTCCCCAAAGCATGGGAATCGGCGGCGCGTTTCTGGGCAGTGGCTTGCTCAAGTCGACCTCGACGCCAAAGTGGCCATCGGCTTTCTGATACCGCGTTATCGTGTTGGCCAGCGGCAACAAGGTCGCCGGCAGCGGCCGGCCCGGCCGGCTTGTGATCGACGCCAATTCAAGAAACCTTCCGGTCACGTCGCCACTGTAGTTCGTGAAGATGCGGTCCGCCTCGAAGGAAACGTCGGCCCGGAGCCACGACTCGGTGTACGGGGCGCGGGCCAACCGAGCTACACCACGCTCGAGGGCGTCGCCCAGCGCGCCGCCGAGCGACACCGTTTTGGCCGGCGGCAGTGTTACTTCGGGCCATGACGTCTCTCCTGCCCACAAAGGCGCGGAAAACAGTATGGATACCGACACGGTGCCAAGCAGATGCGACATGATTCTCATAAATTACTCGCTGGAGGCAACTGAACAGGACCGCTCAAGACATGGTGCGGTACGCCGAACTCTTATAGTAGCTCCGTTGAGAGCAATTTTCCAGCCAGCCGCCGGCTTGCCGACAGAACCCAAAGGGAGGTTGACGTCGAAACCTGCGGGTCGACTTCTCGGCAGCGTGCCAATAGTACAAGGACTCCCGCAGATTGCGTGTGCTGCCAGGCCGACTCAAAATGCGGATTGGCGATCCGTTGGTGGATGCGCGTTAATTGGTCGGCCTCTCGTGTAACGTTGCCTCACGAAGTGAGTCATAGATCGGCTCGTTTCCCATGAGCGTCGGAATCAGCATGGCGGTGAAACAGGCCGACAACATGGGCAGAAGCAGGGTGAAGCTGCCCGTCATTTCGATGACCAGGACGATGCCGGCCAACGGTGCTCGAACCGTGGCCGTGAAGAACGCGGCCATGCCAACGATCGCCATCGCCGTGGGATCTGTCACGGCAACGGGAAGCCAGGAAAAGGTGCTTCCAAAGAGAAAACCGCTTTGGGCTCCCAGCACCAAGAGCGGCGCGAACAGTCCGCCCGGCGTTCTGGTCGCGTAGCTCAAAGGCCCTAGCGCGAAGCGCACCAGGAATACGACCGCCATTATGCCCAAGGGTTGAGCCCCTGAAAGTGTTCCCTGGGTGATGGAATCCCCACCACCAACGATACCTGGTGCAAACCAGGCGATCATGGCCACGATCGCTCCAATGATTGCCGCTCGAACCTCCACGGGGCATCTCGACCAACGGTCTGCCCTGGTGAACATATCGAGAATGACGCGGTTATAGGCGATTCCCAGCAGCCCGGCGATCACTCCGAAAAGCAGATGGATGGGGACCGTGGCCAAACCGGGGTACGGCTGGGCCGCGACGGTGAAGTCCGGATCTACACCGAGGAAAAGTCTGCTGACGGCGATCGCCCCGGCCGACGTTCCGAAGGTCGCGATCGCAATTCGAGTATCGAATCGACGTACGAGCTCTTCCAGCACGAAGACGCCCCCGGCGATCGGCGCGTTGAACGCCGCTGCAAGTCCGGCGCCAGCGCCGGCCGCCAGCAACACCTGACAATCCGAAAAGGTGCGGCGGAAGATTCGCCCCAGCAGAAAGGCGATGCCGGCTCCCATCTGTACGCTCGGCCCCTCGCGGCCGAGAGCCAGACCGGAAGCGATCGCCAATACGCCCCCAACAAACTTCATCGGCACCAGCCAGAACGACGCGGGCGGCAGTTCGTTATTGAGCACAGCCTCGACATGGGGAATTCCGCTCCCAGCGGCCTGGGGAGAGAATCGACGTACAAGCCAGGCAGCAATCGCCGCGGCCGTCATGCACGCGACCACGAGAAGCACGAAGCCCGCGACGTGCGCCTCGTGTGCCCGCCCGATGAGCAAGTCGCGCAGGTGGTCTCCCTGGAGCAATACAAGACGGAAGGATGCGCCAACCAGGCCGGTAGCAGCACCGACCAGCAGCGAGAGCAGGGCAAGCTGCGTCAAACCCTCGTTCCCAGCTCCCAACCGGCCAGTAGGTGAATCGCCGCTGCGCATGACGGAAATCTTACGATTACGATTTGCTTGTATCAGTGGTGCGGAAATGAGGCGTGTACCGATTTTTCGCCAGCCAGTCCGCGCTGGCCTGCTGGTAATCTTTGGGCGGCGGCTCTGCCCCGCAAATTCTCGAAACCTGAGTGCAGGCCGCGCCCACTGTCATCGTGCCCAGGAATTGTCGCCGATCGATGTCGGTGTTCCATTGTTTTTGCAATGAAGTCGTATTCGATGTAGAATACCGCCATTACTTGCCAGCCGCAACCATGTCCAAGGAAGCTCCGCGATGTCCAAGAATGCCGTCGTACTCAACCTTGAAACCTTCTCCAACTCTGGTGGCAGCACATCGCGTGCGGGTGCTTCGGCGTAATGATGAACTCCTACGAGCCGTGTCGCACGGCCCACCTTTCGCCGTATGAGGCTTGGTCCAGTCCATACACCAGGCCCAGGGCTGAACCCTTGACAGGCGGGTCAGGGCTGGGGAGACTATTACTTTCCGAATTCACGCGGCCGAACGCCCCTAAGCATCCGCTCCATCCGCGTTTGTCCCCGATGAGGAATCGATAGAGGTCAAGCCTGCGCATCGTGAATCAAGTTACGGGAGTTTTCCATGAGTAGTGGGGCTGCGGCAGCCGCCGCCGCTGCGGCAGAAATGCTGCGACAAGAGGAAGAAGAAATGACGAAGTATACCGATGCCGATCTGCAAGGGGATTGGGAGTTCAAGATCGTTCGATCCAATTTGGCCGCTTTCAGAAAACCGGAGGTCTTGCAACAGGTTTGTGCCGAGGAGGCCAGGGCGGGTTGGATCCTAGTGGAGAAGTTCGATAATCAACGCCTGCGATTCAAGCGTCCCATTAGTGCAAGGGCAGGCGATGCGGAACTGGGCTTTGATCCCTACCGTTCTCAATACGGAACTTCTTCGGGAGCCATCGTTGCAATCATCGTTGCTTGTGCCTTATTGCTGCCTATTGTGATCATCGCACTCGCATTTCTCCTTAAGCATTAACAGCGAAATTGGATGGCCGAGGCGAAGGTCTGGAGGGTAGCCATGCTGGAACGGTCTCGTGACCGTGGTAGAGGGCGAGAAGTTGAAAGTCATCTCCACGCTCGATGGTTCTTTCGATTTCGTCTACATCGGCGCCAAGTAAAGTGACTACATCGGGTACTTTCGGGCCGTCGCGCCGAAGCTCAAGGCCGTTGTCGTAGCCGATAAGTGATCCATTTCGCGAGTGAAATGCAGGACCTTCTGAATGCCGTTCAAAACTACTCACGATGCCAGACCGCCAGCATCCGAGCAACGGCTGAAAAGGGAGATGGAATGACCGTCATCTACCGCGATTGGCCGCGAAAGAATTGACCCCATATCCACGAACCCCGCGAGGTTAATTCATGCGTTTCACCCTTGACCAAATCGTGCCGTGGGGCCGGTCGTTCCAAGAATATGTCCGCATGTTCTCGCTGACGGACACCGACCTGGGGAAGAAAATCCTCGGTTGTGGTGACGGCCCGGCAAGCTTCAACGCCGCGATGCGTCGGCGGGGCAAGAAGGTCATTTCTGCTGACCCGCTCTACCAGTTCTCCGGAAAACAGATTCGGGGGCGAGTACAGGAAGCATACCGCACCATCATGGAGCAACTTGAGGCCAATCGGTCTGCGTATACCTGGACCACAATCCGTTCGCCGCAAGACCTGGGCCGTATCCGCATGAAATCAATGGAAGCGTTCCTTCGGGACTTCGAGGGTGGAAAAACCGAGGGCCGGTATCTGCCGCATGAGCTTCCCAAATTGTCCTTTGCCAATGGCGAATTTGATCTGGCGCTCTGTTCCCACCTTCTCTTTACCTACTCGGGGCAGTTGTCGGCAGAGTTCCACGCCGAGGCCGTGTTGGAAATGTGCCGCGTTGCCAAAGAAGTGCGAATCTTCCCGCTGCTTGACCACGGCGGCCAACCGTCCCCGCATATTGAGCCGGTCTGCAATGTGATCGAGGAGCATGGTGGCCGATTCGTGGTCGAGTCTGTAGACTATAGGTTTCAGCACGGCGGAAACCAGATGTTGAAGGTCAGTTGTTGAAAATGCCCCGCCTGGCTGCCGGATTGCTGATGTACCGTATCAAGGATGGAGTCCTTCAAGTTCTCCTGGCCCATCCGGGCGGTCCCTATTTCGTCAACAAGGACGACGGGGCGTGGTCAATTCCCAAGGGCGAGCCGGATGGCGACGACGAATTGCTCGTCACTGCCCAAAGGGAGTTCGAGGAAGAAACAGGCCTGAAACCGACCGGCCCGTTCATCCCGCTGAAACCCATCAAACAAAAGGGCGGCAAGGTCGTCCACGCCTGGGCATTTCAGGGCGATTGTGATGCGGCGGCCACGACAAGCAACACGTTCAAGATCGAGTGGCCTCCGAAGTCCGGGAAGAAGCAGGAGTTCCCCGAAATCGACCGAGCCGAGTGGTTCGATCTGGCGACGGCCAGGACGAAGATCAAGATGGGGCAGGAAGGGTTGATTGAGGAACTGGATGCGTTGATCGGGCCAAGCCGTGGGTAACGGCGATTGGGATGATCGTGCCATGGCCCAGGATCCGTCCGGTCAAGTGACGGGAGTGGTCTGATCTTGAGGAGGTTGGCCTCCCTCACCGGGTGGCTTGATCCGGTCATAAACCTCTCGCCGGTGGGCCATGCGGCAGAGCCGCTAAGAAACCTGATTATCGCCAACGGGGCCTGCATCATCGTCGCCCTTTTGTGGCGGCACTCGGCACATGGGCAGACTCCCGGTTGGATGTGCCGCTATAATTCTTGAGACGAGGGCAATTCATTCCTGGGAGCCAGGCCACGAATTGCATGGCGCGGCGCCTCCGCCGACTGATGAACTAGATCGGGCGGTCCATTGTAACCAAGCGAGTGAATCATGAACTTCGGAGCGGCTTTGTGGCAGGAGTTGGTTGCCGGTATTCCCGACAGCATCGAAATGGCTCGCATTGTCGTGCGTCTCCTGGCCGCCGTTATTCTCGGCGGCGTCATCGGCTTCCAAAGGGCCGAGGCCGGTAAGGCGGCGGGAATGCGAACTTACATGCTCGTGACCCTTGGGACTGCCCTGGCAACGCTCTTGCCGCTATTGACCGGTATGACCAGTGCGGATTTGAGCCGAGTCATTCAGGGGATTGTGACAGGGATCGGCTTCGTCGGTGGTGGAGTCATTCTTAAAATGAGCGAGGAACATCAAATCGTGGGAGTCACGACGGCGGCGAGTATCTGGTTGACGGCAACCGTTGGCATTGCGGCAGGGGCGGGGCGACTTGTTCTGGCGGCCGTGGGGGCAATCCTGGCTCTTATTATTCTCACAATTCTCGGTCGGCTCGAACGATGGATGGTCGGGAGGGTCAAATAGACTGCCGGTTCCCGGTTCTTTTCCAACGCTTCATCCTCAGTCCCCGCGAAATCCCTGGCGAACCGCTCAAAGGTGATCACTTCCAGCAACTCGATCATTGCCGCAATTTGGCATGCTCTGTTTCCTCTGCAATTCCGCCTGAGTATCATTACTCAGGTCAGTTCCCCGGGTGTTGTGCGAGGAGCAACCACTAACTCGCCGGAAGGACAATAGTCTGCGGATTTTAAGGCATAAAGGAGACAATTATGGAAACGCGTTTAGATCCGAGAACGATTGCACCCCAAGTTTACCGGGCGATGTTGGCGTTGGAGTCTGCGGTCAAATCCAGCGGATTGCAGAGCAATCTGCTGGACTTGATTAAACTCCGTGCGTCGCAGATCAACCGGTGTGCATTTTGCATCGACATGCACAGCAAGGACTTGCGGGCCGCCGGTGAGAGCGAGGAACGGCTTTATCTGTTGGATGCCTGGCGTGAGGCACCTTTCTACTCTGACCGCGAGCGGGCTGCGTTGGCATGGACCGAGGCAGTAACTCTGATTGCCGAAACGCATGTGCCGGACGAAGTCTACGAGCAGGCTCGGCAGCATTTCACGGATGACGAGCTGGCGAAGCTCACGCTTGCGGTCGTGGCCATCAACGGGTGGAACCGCTTTTCCATCGCTTTCCGTGCTATCCCCGGGAAGTACCAACCGGCCCACGAACAAGAATCTGCGACGGCATGAGCGCCCTTTCACGAAGCTCGACTTCACGGAGAACCTGCTTGCGGCGGTCTTTGTCAAGTCTCGACATCTGAGGTACTGCGGAAGACTACTTCGCCTGGTTTGCATCCTTGAACATGGTCGGCTGGCAGCCAACTGACGTGTCCAGCCAACCACCGATTCCTTGCGACTTGAAAGTCGAGTAGAGCCACCACTCGTGAATGTGCCCGTTTGGAACGGCAACACGAATCTCCTCTCGCTGTGTCGGTGTTCCGCGAACGAAAAGGAAACTACGCGTCGTGACGTACTTCAAATTGCGGCACTTGTGGCAAGAGAACCGTTGCTCCTCGATTCCCGGAGCCATCGCAACGAGAAGAGCAAGGGCTACCGCGATCGGCAACAACCTTATGATCCAGTGTCGCATTGGCCCTCTCTTGGTCCATCATCCTCCAGCTAGGAACGATTCGCAACCACGTAAGCGTCTGAGAATCGCCAGGCTCTTCCGTTCGAGATAGGCATTCTTCACTTCGACGAACTCCCCATCCCTCGGACGTCGATGACGGCCATACCTGCGGCCTGGGCCGCTTCGATGCCGGGGTCCGCGTCTTCGTAGACCAGGCACTCGGCGGGCGAGACGTCGAGCCGGCGGGCCGCTTCGAGGAAGATATCGGGGGCCGGCTTGTGACGTGGCACGTCTTCGCAACAGACGATCGTGTCGAACCACTCGATGCAGCCCAGGTGATGCAGGATTGCCTCGCAGATCCGTCGCATGCCGCCGGTGGCGACCGCCATTGGCCGCCGGCCTCGCCCTTGCTGGGCGATAGCCATTACCGCCTCCACCGGCTCGACCATGTACAGCATCTGCTCGAAACGAACCTCTTTCTCTCGCGTAATGACGTCCGCAGCAACGGCCATTCGATGTTCGCGAACCATCCACTCCGCAACCCGCTGCGTCGGCCAACCACCCATTGCGTAGAACTGTTCCTCCGTGAAGATTGCTCCAAGCGGCGTCAGGGTTGCCACCCACGCCTGATAGTGGGATGGCATCGTGTCGGCGAGCGTTCCGTCGCAATCGAAGATGAGGGCACGAGGCGGGGCCATGAGGGTTCCTGGTTCGGGGGAAGACGGTTCGTCCACCGTAGTATATCATCGGCGTCGAGATCGTCCGCATGTCCCTCCTCGACGGCTCGGGATTCATTATATGATCGGCCGATTAGTCCAGCGACGCAACACCCATGCAAGCCCAATGGTGAGCCGGATTTAACTCAGCATTGCTCGGCCAAGAACGCAAAAAGGACCCACGATCGATCGCCGTAAGTCCTTATGCTGCAAGGTGCGCGAGAGAGGATTTGAACCTCCACGCCCGGTAAAGGGCACCAGGTCCTGAGCCTGAAAGAATCGTGTGTATTTTGTACGGGCGTCACAGGACACTAAGACGGCAAACCCTTTCCCGAGCCCATCTTAGCGATGATTCCTCATTGGTCCAGCATTGGCCTCAAATGGGTCGTGTATTGCCCGTATGGTGCCAGATTTGTGCCAGATTTCTTTCGCACTACGTTCGCTAATTCGCCACTAGGTTTGCTGATTCGATAGTCGTGGCAGATTTACCCTGCGACACAGCGCGACTCGACAACGGTCTGGCCGCTCCCGAATTTGTGCTCGATTTAGTGGGCCGTTGTGGAACCAGGCAATCTAGCGAAACTGTGCCGGCCGAACGCCGACGCCAGAACGTCGCCACCGGCTTCATCGATCTACTTGTCTGTCAGTACCCAGGAACCCCCTACAATGACCGACCCGCCCAAGCCTCCGGAACAGCCCGCCAACCTCTCTTCCCTACGCCAAGAACTGCTCGACAATACCGCCCGCAGCAAACCGCTGCCGCAGGATCGACAGGCTGGTGGGCCGGTGCTGGTTATCCGCGGCAAGTAGGCCACCTTGTTATTGGCAGCGGCCGCGGTATCCTAATTCTCAGGAAATCCCCTTCACCGCGAGGAATGCCATGACCAAGGACGAAATTCTGAAGAAACTCGCCGCCGGCGAACTCGAAGTCGACGTCGCTTCCAAAATGTTGGCGGAACTGGAGCAACCCAAGCGAGGGTCGCTGTACTGCAAGGTCAGCGAAAAGGGTGCCGTCAGCGTCTATGGCCTGCAACGGATGCCGGTCACGCTCTACGTCGAGCAGTGGGAGCGGCTGCTGGGTTTTGCGGACGAGATCAAGCAGTTCCTCAAGGACCACGATAGCGAGTTGAAGCGGAAAGAGAAGTAGGGCGGGCCATCGTTGCCGGGAATGACCTTTTTCCTCCGCCTCCGGCTACAATCAGCCTATGGCCTACAACCACACCCAGCATGGCCGTTGGCATTACCTCTTCCTCGCCCTCTCGGCGGCAATGCTCGTTGCCGTGTGGCTGACACGCCGCGTGTTCGTGGCCTGGCTGACTCATCGGGAATTAGCGGTTCTCAACGCGGTGTTGGGCATTGCCGCCATCTTCGCCCTTTGCGGCCTGGTCTTCGGCTCCCTGACGATCCGCGACGAAGGCGACCACCTGGCCCTTCGATTTGGGCCTCTGCCGGTCCTACGCAAGACCTTTCGCTACGCCGACATCACCGGCGTCGAGATCGGCCGCACCACAATCCTAGACGGCTGGGGCATCCATTTCATGCCTGGCCGCGGCTGGACCTACAACCTCTGGGGCTTCGCCTGCGTGAAGCTAACGCTGGGCCGGAAGATCATCCGCGTGGGGACCGACGACGCGGAGGGGTTGGCGAAGGTCATTCGCGAGAAGATCGGCATTTCCTGTTCCGCTGCTATCCGGTAATGTTCATTCGCCTCAGTGTTCTGCGGCAATTTCGTGAATCAGCTCGGAGCCTTCGGCTGATATGCTCCACACTCGAAATCAGCTTCACCCTGCTGGTCAAGCCGGTTGAGGTTGCAGAGTGTTTCTTCTTTCGGATCTTCATCCTTGGCACACGACACGCATAGAGATGGCTTCGGGATGAGATCCGGATTTATCTCGTTCCCGTCATCATCGAAGAATCTGGGCTTGTCGTCTGGTGTATCCATTATTCCTAGCTTCCCATTTTCGAACCTTAAGTCCTGCCGTCGGTGAATCGTCGCCGCTGTTAGCAGTTCCGCTGCATTCCTCAGCAGCCAATTTTGATAACGAGATGAAAGTTCGACATGCCGACGCAATCAATTATCGGCAACTACGTTCTGCTCGGGAATTGCACGGACGTACTCGCTCGCCACCCGCTCTTCCACCACTCGTCCTGGCTTGAACGTGACCGCCATCCTCTCACCGACCATGACCTTCTCGCCCGTCTTGGGATTACGGGCCTGCCGTGGATTTCGCTTCTTCACCTCAAAGACGCCGAAGTTCCGCAACTCGACGCGGCCCTCTTCAACTAGGACCTCGATTATCGCGTCGAGGGTCTTCTGGACGATCTCTTTGGTTTCCATTTGCGTGCGGCCGAGGTCTTCGGCGATGGACTGGACAATGTTGCGTTTGGTCATGATTCGTGAAATAAAAATGCCCCGGTTCGTCGCCGGGGCATTTGCGGTTACTTGGCCATTTCCTTGAGGGTCTTTAACGCCCGCACCTTGACCTTGTTGTAGGCGGGCTTGGCAGCTCGATCCATGAATTCGCCGGGCTTGAAGGGGTTCGGCACTCCCTTCTGAGCGGGCTTGGCTTCGACCCGTTTCTTCTCGATCTTTAGCAACCCGGAAATGGTAATTGCACCGGGGCCCTTGCTGCCGAGGCTCTTCTGAATCTCGGCACTGAGGGCGTCGAGTACGGCGGACACTTGCGTCTTGGGCAGTTCGGCGGCAGCAGCGATGTTGGCAAGTAGTTCCGTCTTGGTAAGGGGTTTTGCAGGTGTTGTGGCTTTCGCCATGAAGGTGTTTCCTCCGTGTGAGATATTGAAAAACTGTTCATCCGTAAAGGATATTGAAGATTAGAGCCTTTTTTTGCCGGGAATTCAAGACCTTGGCCCCTTGACCGTTTGCAGTACGACTCGCAAACTTACGCTTCGTCCCACACACGCTTAGCAAAAAGGAGAGAACTATGCCGAGAAACCCGAAGTCAACAGATCCGAAGCGATCCGCAACTACTACAAGGCGAACCCCAAGGCCACGGCGAAAGAAGTGGTCGATGCCTTGGCAAAAGAAGGTATCACGGTCACTACTGGCCTTGTCTACGCCGTCAAGGGCAAGCACAACAAGAGGCAGGCTGCGAAGAGGGCGGCGAAGAAGGCAGCCAAGACAACGGCGACAAGCCCGATTACTGGGACCGCCAAAACCACGGGCAAGAAGCCCGAAGTCAGCAAATCCCAAGCGATCCGCGACTACTACAAAGCCAACAAGAAGGCCAAGTCCTCGGAAGTGGTCGAAGCCTTGGCAAAAGAGGGCATCACGGTCACTACTGGCCTTGTCAACACCGTCAGGTCCAGCCACAACAAGCGGCGGAAGGCAGTCAAGCAGGTAGTAGCTGCTGCCGCCCCGACTGGAATCGGCGTCCCCGAGATCAAAGCGGCCCTGACGTTCCTCAAGTCCGTGGGTAGCGTGTCGGCGGCAAAGCAGGCCCTAGCTGCCGCGGAAGAGATCAGGAAGATCGTGTAGGGGAGTTACTATGAGTGCAGGTGCTGCTGCCGCCGCTGCTGCTGCCGCTGAAATGCAGCGACAGGAGGAAGAAGAAATGACGAAGTATACCGATGCCGATCTGCAAGGGGATTGGGAGTTCAAGATCGTTCGATCCAATTTGGCCGCTTTCAGAAAACCGGAGGTCTTGCAACAGGTCTGTGCCGAGGAGGCCAAGGCAGGTTGGATCCTTGCGGAGAAGTTCGACAATCAACGCCTCCGATTCAAGCGTCCCATCGCCGCACGGGCCGGTGATGCGGAACTCGGATTTGATCCCTACCGTTCTCAAGTCGGAGCTTCATCGGGGGCCATCGTTACAGTCATCGTGGCCTGTGCTTTATTGGTTGCTCTTGCAATTCCCTTGCTCGTTATCCTCCTCGTCAAGAAATAACCGTGAAGATGGACTTGCGAGTTCGGTGTCGCCGCTCCCGGCAGATCCCGCTCCCGATTCATCCCAACAAAAACCGCCCTGAACGAAAGCTCGGTCAGGGCGGAAGATGTTTCATGCCGTCAGGCACGATAAGCCCTCTCGACCTCGGTCGAGCGGGTGATGTTCGATCTCTAAATCTGTCAAGAGACTCGCCCTGATAGGAAGGAATTCGCCAGGGCGAGCATGATCTACTGGGTTTAACCGCTCACCTCCTTTCGTCAATGCAAGGTTGCAGTCCAATCGTCGGAGGAACAATAGGCAATATCCAGGGCCGGGACAACGTTATATTTTAGCAATCGAGTCGAATCCGGCCAGCATGACGAATTTGCCGCCCAGGAAAACCTTGCCGGCGGAGGCGGCCTGTTGAAAGCCATTCCGGAGCCATGCCGATAAGGTCTCTGCCCAGTTGCACCCAGAGGCCACACCCATGAGTAGCACTTGTCAGACTTCCCAAGAGCAACGGCCAGCCAATCTCGCCGCCCTTCAGCAGAGATTGCAGGAAATGGCGGCCAGCACGAAACCCGTCACCAGGGAGAGGGCGGTCGTCTTGCAAGGGCCGGTGATCGTGATACGAGGAAAGTAGGCGAGACACGACAGGCCCCACTTGGCGAAAACAAGCAGGGCCTATTTCACGAAGCGTGGATCACTTCCGGCTACACGGCTTCGACAGTCTGTGGGCGACATCCTCCCGCCCGAACTTCAATGCCAGACTCGGGAAAGCCGTCAGGCGGTAACGGCCCACATGCCGACGACGAGGATCGTGGAGACCACGACCAGCAGCAGGAACACCCCGGCACAACCCGCTGCCTTCGGACTGATCCCGTGCTTCGCTGCCAACGCTTCGACGAAATCCTTGGCGGCCTTGAGGCTTGCCCCAGTCTGCCTGCGATAGAGCTTGATGGCGGCTATCTTCCGGCCCCCTTCCAGCAAGGAAACGATATGGTCGTCAATGGCTGCATCCTGGGCTTCGTCTTTTTCCTTGTCGAATTTGCCATCGTCCGTGGGCATGGTCATATTCCTTTGTCGTGTTTATCGGCATTCGACCCGGGTAATATGGTGAGTCGATAACGCCGTGTACACGTCCGAAGTTGCCCGGTTTTGACAATTAGCGGAAAGCTGAGAAAGCTAAAGCCGATACAAGCTCTACCATGGACAATATGCAGTTCCTATGAAACTGCGGGTTCAAGGCAAGGCTGGGAACTAGCCCCCTTCAACCCACGGGTTTTGCCTCAGCAATCGCCCTTCGCAGCTTTGATCCATATCACTGCGAAGGGCGTTTAATTTTCGCTTAGGGCCAACCCGCCGCGAAACTGGCGGCCTTCTTGAACGCAAGCTTGGCTTGCCTCCGGCCGGAAGATGGTCGGGCCGCCCGTGGACCACTTTTCCTCAAGCAGCCGCTGGACTTCGTCAGTGCCGCCGATCATTGGCCATTCCTCCATCACACGCTCATGGCGATTGCCACATCATAGACGACCTTTTCGGCGAACCCAGCAGCATCAGGTCGCAAAGCCAATGAACGAGGGCAATGAGGACCGGGGCCAGGATGCCGAACTCCATCGCTCGGCTCGTCAGCGTCAGGCCAACCGTCGGTCACCAGAGGATGAAGTAGGGATTGGCTCCGCTCAGGACGACGCCGATCAAAAAGGATGGCGTTCCACCGAGGCCACCGATCCGTTTCCCAGTTTTCGCAGGCTTGCCAGCAGTTGCAGGCCCATCAAGAGCAACATCAGGCCACCGACCAGCCCGATTCCTGCACAAATTCTCTTGGATTCGAGGAAAGTGCCAAGACCAGCGGCCAGCAGGAGAATGAGGGGCAGTTCCACCGCGATGTGGCCGCCACAAATCCAGGCACCGGCATGACGGTTTCGTTCCCCGGCTGCCAACGTGGCCGCCGTGATCGGGCCGGGGGCCATCACGCCGGAAAGCGAAATGCCAACGATGGTGAAAATAAAGCTGGTCACGCAGCAATCTCTATTCTGATTTCTGCCTCGTCATGATTGTAACAGCGAGGTCGTGTCCACGTATTAGGTTGCAGGAAGGCCGCAGGGGCAAGCCATTTAATTCCAACGGAGGAAGATCGATGCGAATGAGTCAGAAACAAATTGAAAAATGGGCGAAGACCCGCCAGATGGGCCGCAGCCGTTTCGTGCGGTTGTACTGGACTCTCGGATGGGGACTGACGACCGGGGCAGTTTGGGGCGTTCTCATGGGCTTTGAAGAGGGATGGAGCCAGTTGCCCATATTTCTCATTCTCGGCCTGATCGGTTTCCCAATCGGTGGCTTGTTTCTCGGGCGGTGGATGTGGAAAATGAGTGAACGGAACTTCGAGAACTCCACCGAGAACGCCTGAGTTCTGGTGGCGAAGACGTTTCGTGAGCCAGCCGCCAACGTGGCTGCCGTGATCGGGCCGGGAGCCATCACGCCCGACAGCGAGATGCCGACGTGTGGCGACGATGGTGAAAATGAAGCTGGTCACGAGACTACCCCAGTCTCGATCTCGCTGGCCGTCGCATACATCTCCAAGAGTTCCCTGGCCCGCTGGACGACGGCCTCCATCCTCTCGGCCCCGAGGAACGAGATAATGACCATCATGATCCTGGTCGTCTCCAACTGGACCATCGTTCGCTCGGAATCGCTGGTCGTGCTGCCGAACGGGCCAAGCTGATCGGCAAACACCGGCAGCCCCCCGATCTTGATCTCGCCGCGACCGATCCCCGAGTAGATTTCACCCGGTTGCCCAACTCGGAAAATTATCGGCGGTTGCACCCGATCCAGGTCGAACGTGCCCGCCGAATGGAGCGTTTCCAGGGAGATCAGGTTGTTCACGTCCACGATGGTATTGACCCGGTACAAGTCCTTCCCCTGCGAGATCCGCCGCACCAGGGCCTCGTTGGAGCCACGGTAGCGGGTGGGATCGTTCCCCAATGCTCGGTAGGCGTCCCGCAGGGCCTTGATGGGTGGGGACTTGCGGGCCTCGTCCATGTTCACGCCCCGGAATCTGGCTGCCGCAAGCTCGATCTCCCGCCAAAGGGCCTCATCGTGCTGGGAATTGCGGACGCTGGCTGTGATCCAGCCAACGACCACGGCAGGAATCTTGGCCTTGAACTCGGGGGCGATGGAGAGGGAAAACATCGGCACTTTCACGGCCCGTCGATGAAAATGTATAGGTTCGTCCTCGGGCCGGGCTTCTCCGATATGTCCGGGCGGTATGATTTGTACTTGGTGTTTCCCCTCTCAATCTGTTCCTGCTTGTCCAAGAAGCCAAAATACCAGCCGTCGAACTTGCCACCCGACACTTGAATGGTGGCATCGAAACTATGGCCGGTGCCCTTGCGGGTCAGTTTCCAGTAGGCCCCGTCCCCCGGCTCCGTAACCAAAGTCACTTTCCCTTTCGCATCGACGCTCAGGAATCGAGGGTCGGCTTTCTTTCCGAATAGGCCGAGGCCACCCTGGACTGTCCACCCCTTATCGGTTTCCCGCAGAGTCCACTCCGTCCATGCCGTGCGGGCATTGACCAGCCGAGGTTGCCCATCGACAGCGGCCAGCATCCCGCCCTTTTCGCCTTTGATGGAAATCGTGCGGAATTCAAGGGGCCCGGGCGTCTGGGCAGAAGCAACGGTCACAATGATTGCCGAGAACACGAAACTGCCCAGAAGCCTAGTCATTGCTTACCTTTCACCGGCCCCTGCGTCAGTCGGATGCCGACGAGTCCCGCTACCAGGACGGCGATGTAGAACTGCCCCATCATTGCCTCCAACCAAGACATCGTTCGGGCCGGTGGGCTGACCGGGGTTATATCACCGTATCCTACCGTCGTCATCGTGACGAAGCTGTAGTAGACGAGGACTGGCCCCCGTGATTCTGTCGATTTCAAGGCATCGGCCATCTCGCCTGTTGCGTGAAACGAACCGGGCCGGGCGACTTCGATCAGCGAGTAAATCGATCCCCAAGCCATGCCGAGCAGTAGGTAAGCACAGATGGCCCCAAAGATACTGTCGAGGGAAATGCTGCCCTGCGTAAAGACCGCCCGCAGGATCATCACCGCCGCGAACCCGAGGAAGAAGATTTCCAAGCAATGGTCAGTAAGGGCAATGAAATCAACGCCGCTGCTGGCTAGCATGTACGCCAACCACCTTCCCAAGAGGGTTGGAACACCAAGGATCAGAGCCAGCCTTGTCGGCCATCGTCCCTGACACAGCGAGAGAATTGCAGCCACCAGAACCAGCGAGGACGAGATAGAAAAAGCCGGACTTCGGCTGAAAAACCCCCGCACAATCGGCTGGATTACCAGCAGCAGGATCAACGTGACCAGCAGAATCAGGAACCGCCAGGGGCGGTATTGTTGCATCGGGGTGGATGTCATGTCTGATTGTTTGCTTTCATCCGCCGAGTTCCTTCGTGAGTTCGGCCCGTCGCCGGTCGAGCACTTTCAACCGGGCCTTCAACTTTCGGGTTTCCTTATTGATGTCGGACAATTCCTTTTCGAGCTTTTTCTTGTGAAGGTGGTCCGAGCCGCTCCTCTTCTTGACCAGGGCCTCGACTTCGTGCCGAAGCAGCCGAAACCACGGGTTGCCATGCATGCTGCTTTCGCGGAATTGCAGCTTGCCCGCCCGCATCGCGGCATAGATTTCCTCCTGCGTTAGCCCGAACTCTTGCCGAGCGGACTTGTCGCTGAGGGTCGCTCCCTTTTGGGTCCAGATTGCAGTGTCTTCGTACATGGTTCATTCCTTTTCCAAATCTTCTTCCAGACATGGATGCGGATTGTCGAGTGGCGTCGTCAGTACGTCCCGAAAGAAGTCTTCAAGCTCTTGCAAATGTTCGCCCGTCGCGGTGTGGATGATGACTGCCCGGTTTTTGCCGTCGCTGTAGACTTTCCGCACACCGAACCCGTGCCCTTTGAGCCGTCGCCGGGCCTGGGAAGCCCCTAGAGCGACGTACAATTTCTCGCCCTTGAATTCTTTCATGGGTATTTTCATCGATCCTTCGGCACCAAGTAGATGTCGCCATCAGGGCTTGCCAGCCGGTGTTCCTTTGTGGTTTGCCCAGTCGCCACACTCGTTCGTGCCTGCGAAAAAACCAACTCGATGTTCTTGTTCCCCATTGGGTTGTAAACGACGGTTCCGCCCTCGTATTCCCGCCTCACAGTTCCATCGGTAGCCGCTTTCCCTGCCGCAACCGGCCTGCCCAGGCTTTTGTTCCAGAATGAATACCAGTCGTGGAGATGGTCTGGGGTGGGCAGCGGATTCGGATCAGAGAACAGGCAGTATCCGTTGGAATACGTCAGGGCCAGAGTTGTTGTCGCCCGCATCAGGTGGAAATCATCCCTCGATTTGTGAAACCACGTCTCTAGGCAGTTTACCCGAGGCGAACGCAGGTTCTTTTCTGCCCAGGCCAGCGTATCGGCAATCCGCTTCCAGTCTTCGGCAGTCTTGCTACGGTAGCACTCCATGAAGTAACCGTTGATGTACGGAGCCGTCTGCGGTGTCGTGTGGTCGTTGGCATTGCAAATAATCAAGGCATCGTCGCCAATGGCCGTCCGCAGTTCCTTAATCAAGGCGAGTCTGCTTGCGTCGTCCATCCACCAATCTAGGAGCACACCATCGACTACCCCCGAGTTCACCGCCGCCTTGGCCTGCTGGGCAACACGGCGGCGAAACTCCGGGTTATGAAAGTCGAGGCAGTAATATCCGCCTTCTTCCCAGCCAGGGACAATTCGCCCTTGCTTATCCCGCAGCCACCAGGAATGCCCATCGGGCAAGTAGCTCTTGTGGGCATCCCGATAACGTATTTCAGCAATGAGAATGAGGTTTGGATTCAGGGCCAAGAGCTTCTGGCGATATGCCTTGGCCGCCGCGATACTCTGCTTGTCGAAACCGTCTGCAAGCCCGATGTGGGAATTGTTCCACTTGAGCCGGAAGAACTGCGGGTCGTGCCAGACCAGATCATGGCGGGTCAAGGTATGCGACGATGATTCGTCGTGCAGATTCGTCGCTGGGTTCCATGCCTGGAAAACCGAGGGAAATCGCCGTGCCTGGATTCGTTCTCGGACCGTAGGCTCTGTTGGTTCCGCAGCCGAAGTCTGCTGCCCCAGGCAACAAATGGCAAGGAGCAATGTAATAACTCGTCTCATTGTTTCATCCCTCGCTTTCATCGTTCTCGTATTTTCTGGCGGGGCAATGCCGGTCAGCGGCCAAGGCATCGGCAAGTACGCACTTGACCTTGGAATACGCCGCTGGGTCATCACTCGCCCGAGGCCCGGCAATGTTCAGCACCCGAGGCTGTGTGTCTGACAACCACGCCCGGACCAGCAGCACGGCCCGATCCAAGTCCTGCTCTGCAAAGTCGATATGCAGGCAGGGTTTCCCGTGTTTCCGAGCCATGTTTTCCGTGTACGCGGACCCGCCGAAGAGTTCTCCGTGGCTCAGAATCAGCGTGGCGTCCGAGTTTTGCACGTTCAGTTCCGTCCGCACGTTCACGTCGTCGTTGTCCGTCTCCTGCATCCCGGTGTAGTTATCGGGCAGAACGTCGCCGTTCTCGTCCTTCCGTCCCTTTGGCAAATGTCCGCCGATGACAATGCCGAGTTCCAGGGCGATATCCAGTGCCGCACGGTCAACTCCTGTTTGACCTCCCGAATAAATCGTATGCGGAAACATGGATTCACCCTCGTTCATTTCGTCGCGGCTTCCACGGCCAAGATCGCCAGCGAGGTCGTTTCCACGTTCGCCAAGCCGACCGGCTTGCCGGTCTTGTCATAGTCCGTGATCCAACCGCCGTCCTTCGCCTGCTGGGCCAGCAACCGCTCCACAATGGCCCCGATGGCTGCGGGCCGCTCGTTGAGCTTACGGGCAGCGAGCACCGCCAGGGCCAACTTGTAGGTGGCGTAGACACTGCCTGCCTGGGCCGCACGGTCCTTGAAGCCCTTGCCGTCCCACATCTCCAAAGCACGCTGGAAATGCTGTTTCGCCTTCGGGATATCCTTCTCGGCCAAAGCGGCAAGCAAGAGCAGATCGGCGTAACCTTCCCAACCGCCCATTTCCTTGTCGGTCACGATCTCCGTTTTGATGATCTTGCCGCCCTGCTGTCGTACATCGACAAGCTGGTAATGCCGAAAAGGCAATGGCCGCTTCGCCTCGCCAAAGACAATCTCGATCTTGCCGGATTCGGTGACGCCGAAGACGTGGATCGCCTTAACGATCTTCCGGGCCATGTCGGGATGGCTTTTCTCCAAGACCTTGGCGGCAAGATAGTTGTCGTGGTAGAGCCAGTAGACCGAAGACCCGCGAAACTCGGGCAGAAGGTCCAGGGCGGGATCGAATAGCCCAACCAAGAACTGGCGGCCCCTCGCGGCGGATTCCTTGAGGTGGTCGGGAGATGGAGAATCAGCGGCCAGAACAAATCGGCCAGCGACCAGACCACCGGCACCAATGAGCAAAGTCCGTCGAGAAATCATGGTCTATCGCTTCTTTGCCTCTTGCACGGTCTGCCATGCGATCTCTTGGAGCATCCTTGCTTCACCGGGTTCAACTCGGCCGAGCACCTTGCCGCCCTTCGTAAGCTCACCCGGCAATCCGACCGGACTCTTGCCGAGCAGCGTGGCATAGAACACGCAAGCCGCCAAGTACGAGCCTTTGAATGCAGGATGGCTCTTGTCGCCCTGGTGAAGCACAAGTTTGGGATTCTGGGCCAACGCTTTCTTCCAAGCCATGCCGACCGGGGCAACTTGGGCGTGCAATTCCTTGGCGATGTCGAAATACGCCCCGTTCAGCCCACCGGCCAGACCGCTCTTGCGTTGTTGGCACCACTGCTCGAAGGAAATTCGTCCCGCCGCCCCGGTCATCTGGTAAATTGGCTTGGCATAGTCCGGTGATTCGGCCCCTTCCTGCATTTGCGGAATGTTCTGTCTCGCCCAGGTCAGGTAGAAGACCGTCTTTGCACCCTGCCGCTTGATCTCGGCATCGAGCACTCGGGCGTACTTGTGCATCGACTCCCGATTGAGGATCGGTTGCAGGCTGTTCTCTTGGAGGACCACAATATCCCACTTGCGTTCCCGAATCTTGGCAATGGCCTTCTTGTCCTTGGCCTGTTGCTCAAGCGTATAGCCGCCGACCACGTATTGGTCGGCCTGAATCTTCCGGCCACGCACGCAGCATTCGGCAAGGCCCACGACCAGCGACGGCAGATCGTTGACGTAGGTGTAGCTGTTGCCGATGAAAAGCACTTTCAGCGGCGGCTCGCCCGCGTGGGTTTCCGCGTGGGTCGTTACCCAGCCGGGGACGAGGAGCAGACAGGCGAGTAGGAACAGTCTACGATGAAAGAACCTACGAATCATTTTATGCAATTTCCTTTTGTTCGATTTTAATTCCGCTCAATCGTCGCCAGCCATGCCTTTGGGCCACCAGGGGTGAACTTCGGCCCATCCGGTCGTGGAATCGCCTCGAATTGGGTGGCCTCGATCCGCTTGACCGTCCAGCCATCGTGGAAGGAATCTCGGATTTCCTGCTGGCTGATTCGCCTTGGCCCCTCGGTTCCGGGTTCCTCGTTCGAGAAGCACAGGATATAGAGCGATCCCCCAGGCCCAAGCACGTCGGCAAGCCCCTTGATGAAAACCGGGCGTTCCTCGTCAGCAAAGGTGTGGAACAGCCCGCAGTCGATCACCGTGTCGAACTTCCGCCCGAGCTTCTTCAATTCCAGGGCGTTGCCGACGATGAAATGGGCATTGATGCCTCGTTGGGCGGCTTTGGCCTTGGCCCGCTCGATGGCGACCGGCACGAAATCGAGTCCCCAGGCTTCGTGGCCTCGGGCGGCCAGATACAGGAGGTTCTCGCCGGTGCCGCAGCCCACGTCGAGAACGCTGCCACGAATCTGGCCGGCCTCGGCCAACTTGATGATCGCAGGCTGTGGCCGTCCTGTGTCCCACGGGGCTTGGCCCTGGTAGGCTTGCTCGAATCGTTGAGGGTCCATAAGTAATCCACTTCTTTTCCGAAAAGGCTATCTGTTGTTCGGTTTCGCGTCGATGTTCCTATTCCGCTTCGGCCCACACTCGCACGTCGCCGCCCTCATCGATCTCCACATGGATCATATTCGGGCGGCAGCAGACCGGACAATCCTCGACGTACTCCTGGCTTTCGCCCGCCGATAGGTCCACCGGGACCACGATCTCCTCGCCGCAAGCATCGCAGACGTAGGTGGCATCCTCGCTCGGTCGTCGTCGCTTCTTCTTGCGTTTCATGGATTACCCACGAAGAAGAAGATGGTCAAGAAGTGGCAAGTGCTACCTGCAATGACGAACATGTGCCAGACTCCGTGGAAAAGGGGATGCCTTTGTCGTAGACCAGGAACAGCGTCCCGCACGTATAGCACAGTCCACCGACCAACATCCACCATAATACGGCTGCGGGAACGACTTCGATGAGCGAGGGGGCCGTGACAACTGGCATCCACCCCAGCAGAACATAGAGCCAAATCGCCACACCATACAATCTGTGCGAGAACAGAATCTTAGAGACGAAGCCGCACAAGGCCACGGTCCACATGACGCCAAAGAATAGGAACCACCATCCGGTACGCAGGTAGACCAGGGCAAGTGGCATACACGATCCTGCGATCAGCAAGTAAATCGACGCCTGATCCAGTTGTCTAAACAAATGCGTCAGTCGTGGCCCAAAGGGGATGTGCGACAAGCGTGGAGGCGGCGTACACGGCAATCAGGCTCAACGAGAAGACCGTGCAGCCTGCAACAAGATATGCGTCTCCATGAGAATGCGAGCGGGCGATCAAGACGATTGCACCCACAATGCTCAGTACCAAGCCGATCCCGTGAGTGACCGCATTGACGAGTTCGTTTGTTTGAAGAACCGGCACGACAGGACGTTTTTGCGACTCTTCCTGAGCAACGGAATCACATTCAATCATTCTCCCCGCAACCTCTTCCTCAACGCCGTGAATCTCTGCGACGTATCCTGCCGCCGACCGCCATGCCCAACGCCTTCTTCGTGCCGACCAGGACGACCAGCTTCTTCCCCCGCGTAACCGCCGTATAGAGCAAGTTCCGTTGGAGCATCATGTAATGCTGGGTGTGCAGGGGAATCACGACGCAGGGAAACTCCGACCCCTGGCTTTTGTGGATCGAAAGGACGTAGGCCAGGGCGATTTCGTCCAGGTCGCCAAAATCGTAGGCCACCTGACCGACCCTCGAAATTGACGACCATTTCCTGCTCGATCCGGTTGATCGACTCGATCACGCCGAGATCGCCGTTGAAAACATCCCGATTATAGTCGTTCTCGGTCTGAATTACCCGGTCCCCGAGGCGAAACGTCCAGCCAAACCGCTGAGTTTCCGGGCCACCGTCGCCGGGATTGAGGGCCGTTTGCAGGACTTGGTTCAGATTCCGGGCACCCAGCACCGACCGATTCATCGGCGTAAGCACTTGGATATCCTTCTTCGGATCGAAGCCGAACCGCTTGGGAATCCGTTCCTTGACCAGCCGCACGATCAGGTCTTGGATGGCCTCGGGTTCTTCGGCCTCGATGAAATAGAAGTCGGACAAGCCTTCATCGGGGGCTTTCAAGTTCGGCATCCGGCCCTGATTGATCGCGTAAGCGTTGGTCACGATCTCGCTTTCGGCGGCTTGCCGGAAGATTTCAGTCAAACGGACGACCGGCACGACGCCCGAGGCAATCAGGTCGGCCAGGACGGAGCCGGGGCCGACCGAGGGAAGCTGATCCACGTCGCCCACCAGGATCACGCAGGCGTTGGACGGCACGGCCCGCAGGAATTGATGGCCCAGGACGACATCGACCATCGAAACCTCGTCCAGAACGAACAGATCGCCGGTGAGCGGGTGCTGCTGGTTTCGCTTGAAGTCGCCGGTGGCCGGGTCGAACTCCAAGAGCCGGTGGATGGTCTTGGCCGTCTGGCCGGTCGATTCTGCCAGCCGCTTTGTCGCCCGGCCCGTTGGTGCCGCCAGCACGCATTTCAGCTTCTTGGCGGCGAAGATTTCGAGGATGCTGCGGACCAACGTGGTTTTGCCAACGCCGGGCCCGCCAGTGATAACGAGCATTTTCTGCTGCGTGGCCTGCCGAATCGCCTCCTGCTGCCCGGCAGCCAACTTGATCCCCAGCTTTCCCTCGACCCAGGCAATGGCCTTTTCCACGTCAATCATCGGCATGGGATGCGGCGTGGCCGATGCGATCCGGTGAACCGATTGGGCGAGGCCGACCTCGGCCCGGTAAAGTGCAGCAAGGTAAAGCCAGGATTCGCCTTCGACCGTTTCCCTGATGACCGTTTTCTCGGCCACCGCCGATTTCACCGCGTCTTCGACGATCAGTTGGTCGATCTCGACCAATTTGGTGGTATGTTCGACGACGCCCGGCTCTGGGTAGCCGACGTGCCCCTTGCTGGCCAAATCTTGGAGCGTGTACTGGACGGCGGCCCTGGCCCGGTAGGGACTATTGCGGTCGATCCCCATCTTGGCGGCGAGTTCATCGGCGGTCTTGAAACCGATACCCCGGATGTCGTCGGCCAGCCGGTAGGGGTTCTCCTTGATCTTGGCGATGGATTCCTGGCCGTAGGTCCGATAGATGCGGATGGCCCGGCCTGAACTAATACCATGCTCGGCCAGGAACAGCATGATTTTGCGGACTTCCTTCTGCTCCTTCCAACTTTGGCTGATCTGCTTGACCCGCTCGTGGCCGATGCCCTTGATGTGGAGGAGGAAGTCCGGGGCCGTCTCGAAGATTTCGAGCGTGCGTTCCTTGTAGATGGCGACGATCTTGGCGGCGATCTTCGGCCCGATGCTGCGGATCGCCCCGGAGGCCAGATACTTTTCGATGCCTTCCGCCGAGGCCGGGTGGGTGGTCTTGAGTTCGTCGGCCTTGAATTGCTGGCCGTGTTCCCGGTCAACGACCCATTTGCCGGTGGCTTCCAGATGCTCGCCCGCAGAAACCGAGGTCGTGCTGCCCATGACCGTCACCAAGTCCTGTCGGCCTTTGACGACAACCCTGAGAACGGCGAACCCGTTCTCGGGGTTGTGGTAGGTCACACGTTCGATGAGGCCGGTGAGGGTTTCGGGCATGGAATCCGGCTCACCCCCCAGCCCGTTTCACTTGATAGCCCAGGCCCTCAAGTTCTTGAACGATCCGATCCCGATGGTCGCCCTGAATCTCGATTCGCCCTTCCTTGACCGTCCCGCCAGTGCCGAGCCGCTGCTTCAACTTTGCGGCAAGCTCCGTGAGATCATCCCCATTCAACGGCACATCGGAAATGATTGTCACTCCCTTTCCTTGCCTGCCCTTGGTCTCCCGGCCCACTCGGACGACGGTGGACTTGCTCGGGGCCGGTGGCTCGTTTTGGCAAGTGCAGGTGGTTTTAAGCTGGTGACACTCTGGGGCAGAGGAGGTCTCGCCAACTATGCTTTGCCATGAGTCAGTCCTTTTCAATCCTGTGCGGATTTCCTAGTCGTCGAGATGTTCTTCGGGCGGCGGATCAATCCCCAATGCCTGGGCCAGTTGCCCGGCGATCTTCCTAGCGATTCCTTGTAATCGCCCGGCAGTGGGTTCTTCATCCGTGCCTGATCCGCAAAGAGCCAGTATGATGTCGCTCCATTCTGTGATCTCCAATTCGATGGTTGCCCCCTCGGCTGCCATCGCTGCCATCGCCTCCATCCGGGGACGGAGCTTTTTCGTCTTGGCGATTCTCGTCTTGGTTAGGATCGCTTCCAGTTCTTCCGCCGTCAGAGAAATCGCCACGGAAGTATCCGGGTCATAAGGTGGATCAGGATTCTTGCGGGACGGAAATGCCGCCTTGAACATCGCATCCGACCATTCCATGAGTTCCATCGTATCGGTAAACGAACTCCGTTTTCGCTGCGGAAACGGCTCCCGCAGCATGGCCTTGATCTTGTCGGCAGAGGGCGGCTTCTTCGTCTCCTGCATCCACTCAATGACCGCCTCATCGAACCTGGGTAAGTCCTCGGATAGAGTGACCTCGATGCCCAGTTGCCGAAGATGGGGCAATGAGTTCCTGCCATTGGGGACGATCTCGAAGGTAAATGGTGCGTGGCCGCTGGCGATCTTCGTAGGACGGTGGACGGCACATGGCGTGGTCCAGCAGACTCGCAAGATAATTGACCGTGGGTGGCGGAAATCGCACGTCTTCCACAGCAAGCACGGCACCGTGTTCCCTCTCGACCACCAGACCCGTCCATGCTTCCTCGCCTTCGGTCGAGAACTCCGGGTCGAGAAAGAAATCCGCCTCGAATTCAGCTTCGGTCTGCGGCAAGGCCCGAATGTCCCGCTTGGTGATAGGCGATGACTTGCCGAGTTTCAGCTTGTCGGACAATTCCCACATGGCCACTTTTGGCGCGTTCACTTGCCGCCCTTTCTGGCCCTGCTCAATCGCAAGGTAAACGCCGCTTCGCCAAAGCTGTCGTATTCCTTGGCAAAAACCTCGTATTCCTTGCCCAGCAGCGTGAGCAGGAACTTCCCCGTAGGCTTGCGATGAAGACTGGCCCGATTGACGATTTCCTTGACGACGGCCTTTTGGAGCTTCTCGGGAATAGCCACGGCACCAACGCCCGTGTTCCCAAGGTATTGGTAGGCCACCAACTCTTGGTTTTCCCTTTCCAATTCGAGGCAATCCGCCCCCGCCGTGACGGTCTCTTCAAGAATTCGGGTCAGTTCCCGAGATGCTTCTTTGTTCGATTCGGGGGCGTCTTTTGGCATTTGGTTCCTCACGTCTTACGGCCAGCGTTCTCACCGGCATTTCTCGTTTAGCCAGCCACAAACCACTTCCAACGCGGCATCAAGCCGATGATCGCCAATGGCCTTCGCCTGATCGATTAGCAGGAATATCGATTCCCGAATGGACTCGTACTGCTCCCGCTTCGTCCACAGCCTGTCGAACGGATTCCGCAACGACCAGTATTTACGCCCAAACTCCCCAATGGTTTCCACGACATCGAAGCCGACTTCGCGGAGCGTGATGATGTCTCTCCGCACCGTCTTCTCGCTCATGCCCGTGGCCTTCACCAGTTCTTTGATCGTGGCTTTCCTTGTCGAAAGTTGCTCCAAGAGTTTCCATTGCCGTGGTAGGGGCGACCCCTCCTTACGCCGATTTTCCCTTGGCGGGCAGACGCGGGTGGTGAGGGGGAAGGACGCCTGTGGTCGTTTTTCTGAACCCGTCACTCTTCGTCCGCCGTTATTTGTATGATCCGTCACTTTCTGGTAGTTCAATCGGCCTGTTCACCGTCACTCGCTTCACCCGCCCGATCTGCGGGAATGTAGGGAATCAATCCCTTCTCGAACGCAACCACCTGGGCTTCCCGTGGGGCATTGCGAATATCCATCATGAAGCCGTTTACGGTCAGCATCCATACCAGCGGATTGTCTTCCATTTTGCTGGGCAGAGTCCACTTGGGGTCGAAATTACGAATCTTGAGCATCTTGCGAATCAACTTGGACTTGCCTTGCCCCGTGCTTTCCGCCACGCCAAAAGCCTTGTCGATGAACGGCAGTTTCAGGTGGGGCTTCTGGCTTCGGTCGTCCAGGTAATTGACCCAGCCGATGGTCCTCACGACGCCGCAGGCCCAGGTTTCCAGTTTCCCTTGCAGGAGCGGCGACGGACGTTTCCTCGCCAGGGCCGTCGCCAACTTGCGGCAAAGCTCGGCATATTCTTCGTTGAGGAACTCCTTGCAGAAGGCATCCGTCATTTCGATCAGTTCCCCGGCAATGGACTTTGGCCTCGCCGGAGCCGGAAGCCGATGGAAGGCCGACAAGCCGCACAATCGTTTTTGGCAGTTTTGTGGCTTTCTTCGGCTTCGGAGGCAATGGTGCCGCCTGATCCCCAAGCGACGTGATAATGCCAAACTCCTCTTTCGCCCGGTTGTAGTCTTCGTTCAAGTTCCTGCGAACGCCTCCCCCAAAGTAGATCGAGTACGGAGCAATGAGGCCGTCGTAGATGATCTGCCCCTTGAACGGCAGAAGCACGGCGTTCGCCAAGACCGGCAGGCGGGGCCGACGACTTCCTCGATCGGATCGGCCAGACCGAGAACTCCGTAGGCTTTGTAGGGTTTGTCGGTGGCACTGAGGAAGATCGTGTATTTCTTCAAGTAGCGGAGGATGTAGAATCTGCCGACCAGGGCATGTTTCCAACTGGCGACGATTTCCAGTTCCTCTGGCGATAGCCCAGCAGGGTTCTCGGCAACGAACTGGTCGATCAGTTCCCGGTGTGCATACAAGGCATCCCGGACCTTGCCCCTGGTCTGTGGCGGCAGCGACGTGTACTCGTCTCGATTCGGAGAACTGCTCCGGAACGATTCCAGCTTTCGGTTCACGTAGCCGAGCAGGGCCGAGAACAGCTTGTAAAACAGCCGACCGTCATCGGGATGCACGTTCATGCGATTGATCCTATTCCGTCACTTGTAGTCCAATATGAAGGATACGAGCTTCTCGGCCTCGTTGTCTCGGACGAACATGACCATCTGGCCCAAGTTCCCCGCGAATTCGTACTGTTCTGTCAGGGACACCTGGGACTTTGGCGACATATCGTTCTGAAATCCTCGTAGGGGTACAGGTAAACCCGCTGCTCCTGAATGTCGTAGAGGACCACGGGCCGCTTGTCCTCGAACTGCTTGTAGCCAGCGACGATGTTTTCCCAATGTTCGGCCACCGCGTCGAGAAAAGGATCGTCCATTGTGTTCTGCCATCAGAGGTTGCCCCATGGAACTTCCCAAATGCCTGTGCAAGCATGAGTGCCATGACCAATACCCCGAGCCCCAGGACAGCCACATGCTTCGTCTGCCGCAGCTCGAACCGGCCAACGCGGGCCACCAGGACGTAACCGACGACCAAGTTGAACATTCCCCACAGGACGTTGACCGTTGCCGATGACAAGCCCTCGCCGGGCGGCGATGCGAACGGGCTTTGGAATGGGCTGCCCGAAATGCCGCTCACCAGATGCGGGATCGTGTTTGCGAGGAAAGCCCCGCCGAAGAACCAAGCGATGTAGTGATACCAGCGAAGTCGTCGTTTGTTCTTGCATATCAACGCCGCCGCCGCACTATGGGCGGCGACCTCCCTTCTGCTTTCTGATCTTCGCCATGATCCGATTCTTTTCCATCTTCTTCCGCAGGTGGGCGAACTTGGTCGCCGGTTTGCGGGGTGACTGTCGTCCTTTTCCAGCCATTGGGTTCCATCGTTTGGTCAAGACGACCAATTCCCACGGTGCTCGCACCATTGGAGCGATGGGCACCATTTCCATCAGTTGTAAGTTGTTCCATTCAATATCTAGTCAACTTGATCTCCGCTCCCAAGATGGTCACGATTAGACCATCTTTCAACACCAAGCCTTGCTTAATCTCTTCGAGTAACGCTCGAATCATGCGGTTAACACAGCCTCCCCACAATCCTGCCGCCAAGTTAGCCGCTGCCTTATCGTAGTCCTGCTGTCATCGGCGGCGTAAACCATAAAACATTCGGTTGCCCGAACAGTTCAGGAAAGCCCTGAGTAAACTTCACATCTTCGTAGGTTCTGTGGTTCGATAGCAAGATGAAGTGACCACTTTTCGCCATGATCCCACGAGTACGCATAGCTGTAGCGGTCGTGTGGTTTCCGAGGTCGCTTACTCTCATCCGTTCGCTATTTGGGCTTTTCAGGAAGTTTTCTGGCCGGTTCCCTTGCTTGGGGTGGCGTCTTGTTTGTGTTTTCTAGGCATCGGGTTTCCTTTGCTTCGGATGCTATTCGTCACTACCGCCGATAATCATCTCCCTTGTCCAAACCAAAGACCATTTTGGAAACCTGGATGGTGAAATTACCCGTGACTCTACACTCTTCGGACCACGCTGTTCCTCTCGATCAAAAACCCTCATCCGCTCCCCAAACCCGCTTGGCAACTTTTCCACGGCCTCCCGATGCACGATGCTGCCCCGCCGCGGCACGATCTTCGGCACCGCCCGGCCCGGCCGGTCCAAACCAACATCATGTGCGGGCGGCGGAAATGCGGGATGACCTCGATATGCTTGCCCACGTCCCAGCCGACTTTTCCACGGCGATGGGCCTTGTCGACGAACTTCTGGTCGCCGCTGGCCTCGAATTTGGCCCGGTCGTCGGCCAAAACATCGGGAGAAATGATTTCGGGATCGTTTTCCAGCAGGCACAGGGAGCAGCACAGCCGAATACAGTCCGATCCATGAGGGAATCCGGCACCACGATTCCGATCTCGGCAAATAGTCCCTTCGCCACCAGATCAGCGAGGGACTTTTCCACGGTCAGGCCCGGCCTGCGGGGAAAATTACGGTAAGTGTAAATCGGCACGCCGAACTCGCCCATCACTTCCCCGATGTCCTCCAAGAACCGATAGTCCCGTTCCCTCGATTGATCTCACCCAGCATGATGCAGCGGACGGCAACCTCGTCCCCCTTCCAATCGAACTTGAGCGGGTTTCTCGGCTGAGTCCTTGGGGAAGCGG
Organism: uncultured Planctomycetia bacterium; assembly: GCA_963709175.1. Taxonomy (GTDB): domain Bacteria; phylum Planctomycetota; class Planctomycetia; order Pirellulales; family Thermoguttaceae; genus JANXQG01. The sequence continues at coordinate 35 of CAVPVK010000007.1, read as the reverse complement.
ATGCACAGGGCGGGCAGGGGCAGTTGGATCAGGTT